>NZ_CP180355.1:3422500-6856909 GCF_048007035.1 Imperialibacter sp. | reverse complement strand
AAGAGGAAGTTGCACTGAGGGCAAAGGGCGCATTTCCGAAGGTTTTGAGGGGAAGCGCTCCGAAAGTAATCGTCTGGTTTATTTTTCCGGTTGTGAATCTCCACGAAGTATTGTCCTGAATACCTGGCCAGATTTTCTGAGAATTGGCAGCGCTACGAAGGTAGCCGCTCGTTACATTTACATAAACTTCAGTATTTGCCGGTAAATCGTTTGGGAGGTCAAAAGTGATACTGGAACCGGTAATGCTCATGGTGCCGGGATCGTAATTTGAAAGGCTGGTAATAGTGGCGCCGTTGCTGACGTAATGAAAGCTGATAGAGCCTGTGCTGATATTGATATTTTCGCTGAATGTTATACTGAGATTAGCGGCGACTGATATGCCTGAGCTTCCATTATTTGGCGTATAGTTTATCGAAGAAACTACCGACTGCTGGGTGGTGAATGTCCAGTTTGGGTTGCCGTTTAGTCCGGCAAAAAGATTGCCGGCAGCGTCTTTGACAATCCCTGCCCCCAGGTCAATGTAATATTCGGTGTTAGCATCCAGATCAAAGGATGGTACCAGCGTTAGTGTGTTGTCGGTGATAGTCACTCCGCCGTTTACATTATAGCTCGAGTGCAGGCTGTTATCCGCCACCTGTCTGATCGAAATTATTCCACTGTTAGCCACAACATTTTCGCTGAAAGTTACCACGAGGGTGCTGCTTACGGCTACTCCGGTAGCGTTGTCGGCGGGCGACAAGCTGCTAATGGCAGGAGGAGTGACATCTCCGGCCGAAACTGTGTTGAACTGCCAAATGCCGTTCGAAACGATTCCGGCGAAAGGGTTTCCCGCCGCATCAGTAATTGCATCACTGCCGATATAAACATAATAAGCTGCTGAGTTGAGCAAGTTATTGGTTGGATTAATAGTGAGTGTACTGCCTGACACTTGCACATTGGCGGACGGTAGTGTGTATTGCTCATGCAGCGTAAGCTCAGGATATCTCACGATTTGAATTATTTTGGTGTTAACCAATGCAACTGGTTCTGAAAATGTGGCAACCAAATTGGCATCAACAGCCACATCTGTTGAGTTGTTGGCCGGGCTAAAAGAGGAAACAGTTGGCGCACTAACATCCGGGGAAGTCACCGTGAGTGTTTGCGGCACGCTGGTGGCAGCATGGTAGTTCGTATTGCCAGCTTGCGAAGCAGTAATTGTGGTACTGCCTACCCCCACGATGGTCACAGTGTTGCCGCTGACCGTGGCTACAGCTGTATTGGAACTGGCATAGCTTACTGTTAAGCCTGAGCTGGCTGTGGCTCCGAGTGCGAAGGGTGCATCTCCAAATGTTTTGGCAGGCAAAGCCGCAAATGTGATGGTTTGGCTGGCTTTGTTCACTGTTAGTGTTTGCGGCACGCTGGTGGCTGCATTGTAGTTCGCATTGCCAGCTTGTGAAGCAGTAATTGTGGTGCTTCCTGCACCCACGATGGTCACGGTGGCGCCACTGACCGTGGCCACAGCTGTATTGGAGCTGGCATAGCTAACCGTCAGGCCTGACGATGCCGTGGCAGTTAGAGCGAAAGGTGCGTCACCAAAAACCTTTGCTGCCAACGGATTAAAAGTGATGGTTTGGGCACTCAGTGCACTTTGATTCCATTTCAACACGAATGCATCCGAGTTGGTGGCCGTCTTGTTGTCTGCGCCCGGGCCAGGGTTGAAGTCTACAGTGCCTGCTGTGAAAAAGCCAGTGGAGTAAACCTTGTTGGAGCCATCAACAAACACACCATTTACTTTGTCCCAACCATTGACCGAGGCACCATAGATCGACTGTGCCCATTGGTATTCGCCGGAGGCATTTAGTTTTAAGATAAACCCATCATACCCATTGGGCCCGAAAGGCAGGGTAACAGTTCCAATCCCTGGATCAAAATCCATCATGCTGGTGCCAAAAAAATGCCCGCCGACATAAACATTTCCTGTCCCGTCAGTGGTGATAGTGAAGCCCTGATCATCAACCGTCCCTCCAAAATTTTTAGCCCATTGTAATTGATACGAAGAATTGAGCTTAAAAGCATAAGCGTCCTGCGAACCGGATGAAACCAGATTTGTTTCGCCGATTCCCGGGTCAAAATCTTTGGTACCTGCAAACGTTCCGGTGGCAAGAATATTTCCGGATGCATCCAGGTGTAAATCTGTCATACTAACAGGCGGCGCCTCAGCAACAGACACATAAGCCAGAGAGGAATTGTATTTCGCTACAAAGAAGCCGCTTGTGGTGCTAAGGTTGGCAACACCTGCGTCCGGGTCAAAGTCAACAAATGAAGCATTGCTTGTATCATAGTATCCGGCGATGAAAACATTAAACGAGGCGTCTGTTTCAAGTACCGACGAATTGACACTTGCAAAGGAAGGGGTTCCCAGCCTTTTTCCGGTTACATAGTTGCCAGAGGCATCCAGCTTTACCAGGAAAGTATGGGTTGTGTTGGAAGCGCCTGAAGTCACATTCACTACCGCTGCTCCCGGATCCAGGTCAATGGTATTCACAAACGAGCCACCTGTATAGACATTATCTGATGCGTCCACGGCCAGGCCTATGTGCCCACTTGCCAGATTCGACCCCCATCTTTTTGCCCAGACGTAGTTGCCGGATGTGTTTAGTTTCAATACAAAAATATCGGTGGAAGAGGCTGTTAAATTAGCGGTCAAGGCTCCCGGGTCAAAATCAACTGTGCCTAAAAATCGCCCCGAAATCAACACATTGCCAGACGCATCAAGCCTGATCGCCAGCCCCTCGTCGGCACTTGTTCCTCCCACCTTGCGTGCCCATTGAAGCTCGCCGGAGGCATTGAGCATGGTAATGAAAATATCGGTGTTGCCCGCAGAAGTAAGCAGCATTTCTCCAGCTCCAGGGTCAAAGTCCGCTGTGCCCTGAAACACGCCTGTCGTATAAACGTTTCCAGAAGCGTCCGTTACCACGGCATTGCCCTGAACCGATGATGCCCCCGAAAAAACACCCACCCATTCGTGGTTCTGAGCTTGAACTTCAAAGCCGAAAAGTGTAATGGCGGAGAAAAAAATGGCGATTACCGAATTGATTCCGGATCCGCTTTTGAAAATCAGGTGAGCATTCATGACTTAAGGTTTATTGGTTTTACCCACCAAAAGTCTTTTTTTGCCTGCCCAATTGATATGAGGCGAATCCCTCAAAAGCAGGGAGAAAAACCCCTACTTATAATGCTATGATATTGTTTTTGATGGCGTACTTCACCAGATCGGCGTTGGAGGAAAAGCCCAGCTTATCAAAAATCGCCTTTTTGTGGTGCTCAATGGTTTTTTTGCTGATGTGCAGGTGATCTTCTATTTCCCTGAAGCTCATACCATTGGCAAAGCAGCGGAGCACTTCCAGTTCTCTTTCCGTCACGGTGCTTGCGTCATCTTGCAGGTGCAGCTGTGAGATGTATTGCTGAAAAATGGATTGAGCCAGCTCGCTTGGAAAATAGAACTGCCCATCGGCTACTTTCCTGATGGCGGCCAGTACTTCCGTCTTTGGGGCACTTTTGGGCACAAAGCCTTTCCCACCTGCTTTCAAGCTCTGCTCAATATATGCCTGCCCCTCATTTCCTGAGAGAAAGATGATCTTAAGTTTCGGGTATTCCTTCAACAACTGCCGTGTCAGGTCAATGCCAGACTGCTGAGGCAAACTAATGTCCATTACTACGATATCCACCACATGATCGGCCAGGAGATGCCGAAGCTCTAGCGGAGAGGCTGCTGCAGCCACCACCTCCAGATCGCTTTGCATCTGGAGGAACAACGACAAACCATCTCTGAAGAGCTCATGGTCGTCGATCATAATAAGCCTGATTTTTCCCGTACTCATCAGGCGGCTTGTTTTTGTTGTTTGCCAGTCATTTTCAGGGTAAAGGTGGTGCCTTTGTTTAGCTCACTTGCCAGCGATATGGTGCCGCCCATCTTTTCGATCATTTCTTTGACCAGCACAAGTCCAAGTCCGGTTCCCTTCTCTGGTGAATTACCAATTGATTTTTTGTCTGCTTCCAGGGTAAATAGCTTACTAAAGTCTTCACTGGCAATACCAATACCGGTGTCTTCTATCTCAATGACGATCTCAGCACCAGCAGTTTTTGCCCTGAGCCAGATGGTACCCTCCGGTGGTGTAAACTTAATGGCATTGGAAATAAGGTTGCGCAAAATGGTTTGCACATACTCCCTGTCCGTTTCCAGAGGGATAGATCCTTCAATTTCCAAATACATGTTTTGCCGCTTTACCTCCAGGCTGAGCTGAAAAAAGCTTTTCAATGTCTCGGCCATCTCTTTGAGATCGAAAACTTCAGGACTCAGTTTTCTTTCTGAGATTTGATGCAACGACCACTCCAGCAGGTTCTTCATTTGATCTTCCAGCGACTTGGAGGCAACCTCCAGCTTTTCCAGGTACTTCTTTATGTCTGCCTGGCTGATTTGCCCATAGTACTGATTGAGCGTGCTTGTGACAGTGTGAAAGGACGACAACGGGCTTTTCAAGTCATGCGAAATAATGGCAAAGAGTCGGTCCTTTACCTGGTTGAGGTTTTGCAGATCAATGTTTTTTGCGTCCAGCAATTTCGCCGTGCGCTGCTTGAGCCGGTATCGGCTAAAGAGAACCCCTGCGGCCAGCACCAAAAGGACAACCACCACGATGAGGTACAATCTCAATTGTTTCGATTGCTCAGCTTCAAGTACTTTAATGGTGTTTTCTTTTTCAAGAAGGGTGATCAGCTGCTCTTTCTTTTCAGTTTCATATGCCACCTTCATGTCCTCCTGCATCCGGGCTTTTTCCTGGCTAAAGAGCGTGTCAACATATTGGCTTTTCATTTCCAATGCCGCCAGAGCTTTCCCGAGGTTATTCTGTGCTTTATAGATCTTATACTGAATTTTATAAGAGTCATGTATAAACTGAGGAGCATTCTCGGTTTTGGCCAAAAACATGGCGCTGTCGCTGTAGGCCAATGCAAGCGTTAAATTCTGCAATTCGAAATAGGCTTCAGCGATGTTTTGATACACAAAGTATTGGTCGAAGGTGAGCCCTTCCAATTTATTCAATTCGTATTCTTTTCGGTATTTACCAATGGCTTCTTTGTACTGCCCCCTGAAATGCAGGCTAATGCCCCATTGCGAATAGCTGATAGCCATGCAGCGAATGCAGTGGATAGCTTCCGCCAACGCAATGGCTCTTTTCAGGATAGGGTCAACTTTTTTGAAGTCGCCGGTTTCATCGTAGATGACCGATAGCGTATTCAGCGTTCTCACTATGTTGATTGTGTCAAATTCCTCTTCCGCAATGGTGAGCGCTTCGCTGAGGTATTTCTCAGAGGTGCCATAGTCCTTCATAGCAATGAAAACACCTGCCATTCTCTTCAAAGCCCTTCCAAGGAGTTTGTTGGCTTTTGCTGCTCTAAAGATTTTCTCAGCCTTCAAATTGTAGTTCAGCGATTGGGTATAGTCGCCCTTGAGATAGAGCACATACCCCATGCCTATGTAAGCCTCCCCCAGCAGGGTAGAGTCTCCGGCGATTTCAAGAGGAGTTAAGCTAAGCGGATAGTACTTTCCTGCACTGTCATAAGCCCCTGTAGCCAGGTGCTCCTCGGCAAGCTTGAAGTATAGCTGCCCCAGGAGGTAGTCGTCAGATTGTTGTGAAAGTGTAATGGCTTCCTGCAGTAAACCCTTTCCATCTACAGACCGACCCGTGTAAACGGATAGAATAGAGTCAATTTTCACCCGCTCGTCTTTGGTTTGAGCACTGGCAAAATGATGTACAACCAGAAGAAGGAGGGGTATTAGTTTTCTCAAACCTTATCACAAAATAATGCTAATAATACAGAAAGAAATTTCGTTTTCAAATAGTGCCTGATGACGAGTAGGTGATGTTATTCGTCAATAAACTCCTTGTAGGGTTGTTTGCCAGACCCGACCATGGCAGAGCCACTGTTTTTTGTCCCAATCACATACTGTTTCATCCAGAAAAAAGCTTGAACCGCTTACTCTCGCTAATAACATATGGCCTGATGGCTTAGAGGCACCTGCAGAATGCGGTTGACTCTTGAAAATCATTGTATATTGGACAATGACTGGTAACCAAACAAATCTAAAAATGAACCTGGCTACATCCTTCCGCAACCTGTTCCCCATCATCTGCCTGGTGTTTTTCGCAATTAAGTCGCCTTGCCAAACAACCTCCAAGCCCTTCCCCTGGCCCGAGGGCAAGCAAGTGGCTGTCAGCCTCAGCTTCGACGATGCCAGAGCCAGCCAGGTCAATGGAGGCACTGCCCTGCTCGACAAGTATGGAGTGAAAGCCACCTTCTATGTGGTGCCAGCGGCAGTGAGGAGCCAGCTCAGCGGCTGGAAAAGGGCGGTGGCCTCAGGTCATGAAATTGGCAATCATTCTCTTAATCATCCGTGTTCGGGCAATTTTGTATGGTCTCGCTCAAAAGCATTGGAAGAGTATACACTCGGGAAAATGGAGGAAGAGCTTGTGGAAGCAAACAAGCAAATCAAAGAGATGCTGGGCGTCGACTGCAATGTGTTCGCTTACCCTTGCGGGCAAACTTTTGTGGGCAGGGGGGAGGACACCCAAAGTTATGTGCCTGTTGCAGCAAAGCTGTTTGACAACAGCCGGGGCTGGATGGATGAAGCGCCCAATGATCCTTCTTATGTTGACTTTGCGCAGCTCACAGGCGTGGAGAGCGACGGCAAAGACTTCGATAAAATATTGCCGCTGATCGAGCAGGCCAAAAAGTCGGGGCAGTGGCTGGTGCTGGCGGGCCATGAAATGGGCGAGGGAGGTGACCAAACAACCCGCCTCACGATGCTGGAAGAGCTGATGAAATACGCCGCTGACCCTGCTAACGGCATTTGGCTGGCACCAGTGGGCACGGTAGCCGACTATGTAGCCAGCAAGCGGTAGTATATGCAAAAAAAATACCTAACCAGCCCAGCTGCTGACAATACAGACCCGGGCTGATCAGGTTCCCTTTTTAATTACATCGTGTAATTAATCTTCAAAAAACCGGACCACACCGGTTTCAACGTCGTACATGCCACCAACGATCCCAATTTCTCCTTTGCTAAACATGTCGTTGAGAATAGTACTTCTGCTTTTGATGTTCCCTATCGTCATTCTCACATTCATTTGAGCGACGTTATCTACGAAGTCAGCGTTGCCAGAATTCCTGTTTTCGCTTGGCTCCTTCACAGCTTCCACCGCTGGCTTGAGTTTGCTCATGAGGGCTGTCAGGTTGCCCATGGTCACATTGTCGCATACTCCTTTGATGGCGCCGCATTTGCTATGGCCCAACACAACCACGAGCTTAGATCCGGCTATTTTGCAGGCAAACTCCATGCTGCCCAGTATGTCTTCGTTGACGAAGTTGCCAGCGATACGCACGCTGAAAATGTCGCCCAAACCCTGGTCGAATACCAATTCAGCCGACACCCGGGAGTCGATACAGCTAAGAATAACGGCAAAAGGCCACTGCCCCTCGCTGGTATCGTTGACTTGCTCCAACAGGTTGCGGTTGGCTTTAAGGTTGTTTTGGAAACGTTCGTTTCCTTGCTTGAGAAACTCCAGGGCCTTTGCCGGAGTCATTGTGGCTTGAGTTTCTTTAGTATGTGCTTTCACAGTCTCTTGTTAGTTAAAATTAATGGAATTGTCGTGAGGGCGTGCAGCGTGGCCGCAGATGCCCTATGATCTGAACTTTAGTGTTCCTTCTTCCTTCCAGTTTGTTAATATAAGCATATTTAGGATGCTTGCGGGCGCTGAACGGGAAAGAAGCCCAGCCCGAAGAGTGCATTAACACAAGGCTTGCGGAGGCGGGGAGATTACCTCAAAGTGTAGGTTGTTTTTCGATGACCTCTTGTATACAAAATGGCGGTCATGAATGCTGATTGAAGCGTTGTTGAAAACCAGCTGATGCGCTGAAAAGAATTTTTCTACTTCCTCACTGCTGCTGTCGGTCTTTTCTTCGCCACCGCTTTCGGTTTCACCCAATTCGGTTAATTCGATGCCTTCCAATGGAGCGCTGTCATTCGCCAAAACCAACAAGACAAACTGGGCCTCGGTCGCTATGAGAAGGCTTAGCAGGGCAATGGATAGTATTTTAAACAGAAATCTCATTTCGCCGCCATTTAGCACCACTGAACATCGTCAAAAATAATGATTATTTGAAATTGAACCCCATCAATGGGGTATTGGTTTTGGTTCTAATCAAAATTTAACGGGTTTGTTCTTTATGTAAGAAGCGCTCTTGGTTCAGCAATAATGTCTGACAGCACTTCACTGGCTTTCATAATGAACTCGGTGCGCTTCGTTACCTGGCCGACAGGTAGCGGAAGCACAATGTAGACGGCCATGGTGCCACCTTCGGCCTGTAGCTGTGTTTTTGGTGTCGATTTGTCCTTTACAACGGCTTTTGCCAATTCATCAATTTTGTCCATTCGGGCCTGGATGTCGGCCGGGATGGCTTTGATGGGAAACTTTACCGTATGCATTACCCGGTTTTTGCCCATGTTGATAATGGCCTTGCTAAGCAGGGTATTGTTTGGCACTTTGATGAAATCTATGGCGCCAGGGTTTTGCAAGGTCACAAAGAAAGTGCCGATGCGTTCTACAGTGCCTGCCTCATCGCCAACTTTCACGTAGTCGCCGATCCGAAAGGGATGTTTGGTTAGAATAATGAACCAAGTGAAGTAGGAGTTGATGACGTCACGAACGGCAAAAGCCACACCTGTAGTGATGAGGCCAAGGAAAATGGTGATATTGCCTATTTCAAGCCCCATTCTCCAGAACACCACCCCCGCTACGAGAAGGTATAGTGTGGTGGAATAGATTTTTGTAAAAAGAATTCGTTGTTCGATATCTATCTCATCGTCATTGAACCGAAAGACCCTGTTTTCGGTAAATCTTAATATGACGGTCACGGTAATCAGTGCGCCCACGGCCCACAACACCACGTCCAATAGCTTGTCGAGGTAGCTTGGAATGGTAATATATCTTTGACTATCAGCCCATTTTAGTCCTTCTTCAATGCCCAGAAAAATGAGCAGGAAGAAGATTCTCCGCAGCAGACGGAAGTTCCTTAGTTTCTTGAAATCCACAAATCGTTTGGCCATGGAATAGTGTTTTGATGGCGGTGCAAATCTATGGAACAACGACAGTTATTTAAACAATGGAATCAAATTAGTGCAACCGGCTATTTGACAATTTTCCTGGGAATGGCTGCCGGCAATCTGCTGAGCATTTCGTTGTTGATCAGCTGAGTCACGTTAGTAAAAGAGCTGATATTGATGGTGTTGTTGTTCTGTCGGCCTACGAGCACCACTTCGTCGCCTACTTCTACGCCAGGTATATGGGATACATCAACCATAAACAGGTTCATGTTGATAAGGCCCACTATCGGTGCTTTTTTCCCGTGAATGAGCACATGCCCCCGGTTGGAGAGCGCCCTGGGGTAGCCGTTGGAATAACCTAAAGGCATTACAGCTATTTTCATTTTCTGTGTTGCCTGATAGGAAGTGCCATATCCGATAAACTCGCCGGGGTCAACATCCCTCACGTCCATAACATCAGTTTTCCAATTGAAAATCCTTTTCAGGGCTCCATCGGACGGCTTGCCTGTTTCCTGCAGGTGGGTGTAGTAAATATCCGGACTGGGCCAAAAACCATACTGAGCTACGCCAATCCTCACCATGTCATATACGGTGTCGGGCATCGCCAATGCAGCGGCCGAGCAGGCGATGTGCCGGTACTCGGGCATGATGCCCTTTTGTTTGCACTCCCGGAGGAAGTCCTTGTAACGCTTGTGCTGAGAGGTGATCTTGAACTGGTTGGCGAAGCTTTCGGCACCGCCGAAGTGCGTACATAGCCCTTTGAACTCGAGATCGGCGGCATTTTTCTTGAGGAAAGTGAGCGTTTTTGGAAACTCCTTAGCATTCATGCCAGTGCGATTGGCACCAGTTTCCACTTCAATGTGTACCATTGCACGCTTCCCAAGTCCTTTGGCTATTTCCATTGCGAGAGGTAGCCTGGCGTAGTTGAAAACAAAAAATTCAATATCGTTTTCAATGGCCCACTTGATGTCCTGATCGTACAGTATGCCCATGATCATGATGCCACCCTTTTCTGACTTGGCAGCCAACACTTCTTCGGCTTCGAAAGCTGATGCAGTAGCAAAGTGATCAACGCCTGCCTTTTCAGCCATCTTCACAAATTGTGCGATGCCATGGCCATAGGCGTTGGCTTTCACCACAGATGAAATCCTTACGTCAGGCCCAATCTTCTTTCTGATGAAATTGATGTTTTTCACCAGAGAAGACTGGCTCAGCTCAATTCTCGACGAGTGTCTTACCATAATTTGGTTTGTTGATTCCAGACATATGATTTTCCCCAGCTTTCCTTTGCCAGGGGCTCTACTTTGGCAATTTCCTCTTCCGGCACCTTGCTCAACCAGCTTTTTACGTCCAGGGCGCTGTAGTGGAAGGCGTACACCCTGGCAACGAACTGATAAAACGGCAACGATGATTCCCCTGGCTTCTCGCCATTTCCAAATACTGTGGGTTTAATTCCCTGGCCCCAGTCCTGCCGCCCCTCGTTGTTGGGATTAAGGAAATAGCCCCTCATTTCGCCTTTTTTGTTTTTATCTACCCGAAGCAGAGATATGGCATGAAGCCCCACCATCACTCCTTTGTTGGTAGTGAGGAAAATGCCGACTGGATTGGGGTACACCATTTGGCGCTGACCGTTGTAGTCGGGGTGGAAGGCGGCGTAAAAGATCCTGACGAACCCTTCAAAGTCGACGATTGAATTGCTCGGGTAGTCGTAGCACGAAGCAAAGCCTACGTGAATCCACTGGCCATACATGGCAGGGTTTACCCACTTATGAGGATCCTCCCCCCGAAATGATGAACGTTTCATCATCTCATTGTAGATTTTATCCAAATGAGGCACAAGCACTACCGACACCACATCAAGGTTGTGATCCAGGTTGTCAAGCAGCCCTTTTCCCAGCTGGTTAGAGGTGAGGTCCTGATTTTCAAAACGCATAACCAGATCGTTCTGAGCGGCCACAGTAATGATCATATCTATGAGCATAGCGGGGGCATGCTGGCTCCACATGCTGATCCCTCTGGCTGATTGGCAGGTGGGGTTGTTGCCCTGGCCAACACCAAGGTGCTGCCCCAGCACTTTGATGGTGCCACCTATCAGGTACTGCAATACGGTTACATCAGCATCTTTATTGATCAGTGACTTGCTAATCCGCTTTTCCACCATACTGTGGATTTTAACTTTGCGGAGGTTTTCGAGACCCACCCTGACAGGTCGACGGGAAAACAGGCTTTTTCCCAACATTCTGGCCAGTCCATAAATGCACTGGCAATTGTCGGGGCTGACTGTTTCATTGATCAGCGTGGAAATCAATCCATGGAATTTTTCCCATTCCGCTACGCCCCGGTCATTGAGGTGGAGGCAAACAGGAACCAGGTCTTCATAGTCCGCAACGAGCTTTTTGAGGAGCAGAGAGTGGTAGCCACTCACCAGGCCAGTGGCGTTCATATGGTCGCCCATGGCTCTCGCCTCCCTTTCCAAGGTGGCCACGCTGCTTTCCGAAAGGAAGCGCTCGTAATCTTTCAGGCTTGCATTGTTTCTTGCTCCTTCAGAAGGAGCATAAATAGCGTTGATATACAGCCGAACCGACCGATCCGTTTCGGAACCCCCTGTGGTATCAAAACGTTCGTTAACCAACCGGATGAGCTCTCTGGCCTTGCGGGTCATAATAGGCCGCTGAGCACAAATGAGCCGAATTTCCTCAGCGAGCTTTTCATACACACCCTGCAGGTCGATTTCTGAGACGATGAACCCAAAGAGATTGAATGCCTTTTTTAATTCTCTCACCGGCATGGCAAGGCGGGTTTCTTCTGAAACATCCTGGTGTGCAAACTCGAGATTGTGCACCATCACCTCTTCCAAAAAGCTTTGAGCGTCTTTCTGCGATATCTTATCGCTTTTTTCAATGCCGGTTGCAAAGGCTAACAGCCGCAGCTCAGACAGAATTTCGAAGCTGGAGGTGGGGTGCCCCACTTTCAAAGTGCCTTTCACCAGCAGGGGAATGAGCTTGTCAGGCTCACTCCAAACTGTGTTGTTGAAAATCCCTGCCCGATCGAGCTCGCCAATTTTCTGAAGCAGGTAAACCAGCCCGTTCCTTGATTGGCTGAGTATATCTACCTGGCTTGCCAGTTTGGTAGCTTTCTCCTGCTTGGTTAATTCAATTGACTCTTTAAACTCTTCTAAACTCTTCTCAAAATTTTCAAATATCCTATCGGATGCTATTTCCATATGGGTGGTTTACCTTCGCTTATACATAAAAATCGACTTTCTGATAGTGCTTTAAAAGCTCCGTCATCCGGTCGGGGTCTTCTCCCTTGAAGTTGATAGTGCCAAAGTGATTGCCAAACCCTCCACGATCTCCACTGATTTTCTGCCCCTCGTAAGGCGGCACGAGGCTGTGCTCAGTAAAGTAGGGATCGTTGTTAAGCTCTTCTGGTATTTCAAGTTTTGAGAATTGGCGCTTGTGAGGATAGATCATCACATTGCCATGGTAATATTTCGGCTTGAAGCCCTTTGGCGGAAAAATAGCATCGAGCTCTTCCTCGGTTGCATTCGGATCGTGCGAAACGACAAAAGCTGCCAATGCATCGAACTCGTATGATTTAGAGCAAAGTTCAAGGATGTGCCCACCCGGAATTCTACAGGCAGTTTCTCCAAAATTCAGTTCGTCGTTTTCGGTAAGGAACCATTCGGGGTGTACCATGCCAAATTCAATACCGAAAATGTCGACCATTTTCTGTACCTGCTTGTGGATCAATTCACGCTTGGTTTCCAGATAGTTGCCTTCGGGAATGAAATTGGAATACCCGAGTTTCACGTATTCGGTGATATTGAGGAACCTGATTTTGCCTTTATGGATAAATGCTTCACAGGAAAACTCCCTGCCTGGCAAATGACTCTCAGCAAGACATGGGAAATCGCCATCCTCGCATTCTTCGTCTATTTGGGCCATTGATTTCAGCAGCCGATGACCAACAGTGCCGGCCGAAGCAAAGGGCTTGATATGCACCCAGCTATCCTCTTCACCTTCCAGTTGCAGATTGGCTTCATTCAGACGTTTCATAAAGGCTTTTACACCGTCTTTGCTATACACCTCTTCAAACAGCCCGACCCGCAGTCCTCCAATGAGGGCCTTCCGCTTCATGATCGCTTTGTTTCGAAAAAGAAAAGCCCGGTTAAGTACCCGTGGGTCGTTTCTGTAAATTGAATTGAGCGCTCCGGCCCATTCTACCGTTTCCTCGTAAAGGGGCACAGCCACGTCAGCGTTATACGGCTTCAGCTTTTCAACAAGATCCAGGGAATTGGAGGTGTCGCTCCACTCATCCAGCTGGTAGGGAACAAAGGGAATATTATGTTCGGCTGCATATGGTGCGAAGTCTGGAAACGAAACGACTACATAAGGCTTACCAAGTTTTTGCATGCTTTCAATCACGGGCAAACTCCAGCCCATTAATGCGAAACATTTTGCCATATCTATATTGGTTTTAAAGGTGAGAAATCTATTGAAGATGCGAAGAGGACAAAGGGAACCCGTTAGTGGAGAGTAGCCGGTCGGCCATCAGATTTAGGCATACACGTCCTGCGATACTTCGATGCATCTCTAAAGACAAGGTGATATGGGCAGCGATCGTTCAAAAAAATGTCGATTCGTTTAAATAAGTCAATAGGTTGTTTGAATAGTTATATTTTAGGAAAAAGAGACTTCATAAGTGAAGCCTCTTTTTCCAAACAACTATTAAACAAACTTTTATGCTGTCGTGCGGAACTGCCTTAAATAATAGTGGACTTGAGTGGACGATGGGTAGCCCGCTTGCATTGCAGGGGAGAACGCAACCTGCTGCTATTTGTTGGCTTTGTAGTGCAGCCCAAACCAAACAAGCCTTGTGATAACAAAAATAAGCATGCCGTAGATGCTGGTGATGCTTGACACCTTCAGCCCACCTGCCAGCATGGCTTGTGACACCTCACCAATTTGCTCGATTGCCTGGAAGGCCATGAACATTCCAATGAGTTGACCAAGCACTCCAGTGACCAGAGCCAGCAGTCCAAAGAACTTTACATAGTCCAGTCTTCTTTTGACTTCGTCACCTTTCAACCCTTTGGAGAAGATATCTGAGGCAGAAAGCCCGCTGAAGATCAATGCAGCAAGAAACATTAGCGTAAGAATTGACATGAATTCTATTCCGCCCATCCAAAATAATTCAAACATAGTTGTAAAGATTTAAGGGTTTAAAAAAACATCCAGGGCAATCATACGGCTTTTAGCCAGGCAAAATGGACAAAATAGACGGAGTTGCTGCCAACATCGGTGGACAACCAGTTTTCGGTGGGATTCAACATTTTTGGTAGAATACCTCTTGAAAATGGCATTTCGTCGACTTTCACTGCATGATTTAGAATTTATCGGCATTTTGCAGCAATGATAAGCGATTATCTTAACAAGCTGGTCTATTCAAGAGGAGGGAGGGTGCTGGCCCATGTGGTCTTCTGGTGGCTGTCTCTTGCGTTCCTCATGGTTTTTTTTGCCAGGATAAGTAGCGACTATGGCTTCTCCCTGCGCTTTGCGTGCCTAATGTTGCCGGTGGCGATGGGCACCACTTATTTCATTAATTACAGCCTTGTACCTAAGTATCTCCTGACGAGGAACTATGGTAAGTTCGGATTGTATTTTGTGTACACGCTTATTGTGTCGATGTATTTCCAGATGTGGGTTATTGCCCTCACTTATATCTCCATCGCCGAATACAACTATGAGAAACTGGGGCCGGTAGCAGGCGATTTTATATTTCAGCCGGTGGGCCTTTATTCCATCGTGCTGCTGGGCGTTGCTCTCAAGCTGCTGCGACTTTGGATGAAAGCCGAGCGGGAGAGGTCCGAACTGAAAAGTGCCAGTCTCGAAGCAGCCCTTAAACTGAAAGAAGCTGAGCTGCAGCTGCTCAAGGGCCAAATACACCCCCATTTTCTGTTCAATACCCTCAACAACCTCTACGGTTTGGCGTTGGAGAAGTCCGATGTGCTCCCTGATAGTATCCTGCGCCTTTCTGAATTGCTCGACTTTCTTTTATACAGAAGCAATAAGTCATCGGTGCCACTGGCCGACGAGATCAAATTAATAAGAGATTACATTGCCCTTGAAGAGCTCAGGTTTGAAGAAAGGCTTCGGCTTGAGCTGGATATTCAGGACAACGGGAATGACTGTAGTATCGCTCCTTTTCTTCTTTTTCCATTTGTGGAAAATGCATTCAAGCATGGTTTTATGCAGGACGATCAGCAGCTTTTTCTTTCCATTTCAATCCATACAAAAGGTGAGCGGCTTTACCTCACAGTGACCAATTCATTCTCAAAAAACGAGAAAGAAGCGGGGCAGCTCGGCGGGGTGGGGCTGTCAAATGTGAGGAAACGTTTGGAGTTGCTGTACCCTGGCAGCCACGAGCTCAGGATTGAAAATGATAAGCAGCACTTTATTGTAAACCTGGAGTTAGACTTAAAGCCAAAAGATGATGCCGGAAGCGACTCGTAAATGTATTATTGTCGACGATGAGCCGATTGCCATTCGGGTGATCAGAGGCTACTTGCTGCAAATGGGTGGTTTCGAAATTGTGGCTGAGTGCCGCACGGCCACAGAGGCATTTCAGCTTTTGCGCAGCCATTCCATCGACCTTATTTTTCTCGATATTCAAATGCCTAAGCTCACAGGCCTCGATTTCCTGAAGGCCCTTCAGCACCGGCCGAAGGTTATTTTGGTCACCGCTTTCCGGGAATATGCCATTGAAGGGTTTGACCTGGATGTGGTGGACTACCTGCTCAAGCCGGTTTCTCTGGAGCGGTTCATGAAGGCGATAGATAAATTTTATCAGTTGACTGAAGGCAACACAAAAGCGCACTCAGTAGTCACACAAATACCAGCCTCAATACTTGTAAAATCAGATAGAAAAACTGTGAAAATAGTGCTGGACGACATTCTTTACATTGAAAGCTATAGCGACTACATAAAAATTTTCACGGTTGACGAGACCATCATGACCAAAGAACGAATCAGTCATATTGAAGAAAGCCTGCCCGGCAGTTTTATCAGAACGCATCGCTCGTTCGTGATCAACAGTGCACAGATAAAGTCGTTTACCAATGAGCACGTTAATGTCGCAGGCAAGGAAATCCCCATCAGTCGGAGCTACAAAGAAGAGGTGCTTTTAAGGTTCCAAAGCCTTTAATCTCTCTTGGTTTTCCCGTTACCTTGTCTAGTTGGTTTTAATCTCCTCGAAGTCGTCCTGGCTGGCTCCCACTGAGAAATGCCTGAAATTGTAGGTAAAAGAGAGCATCACATACCGGTTAAGCACATTCGATTGGGTGTCCTCAATATAGATTTCAGATATGTTTCTCCGGATATTATTGTTCTGTTTCAGGATGTCGTACACATTCATACTTACTTCGCCAAGCTTGTTTTTGAACAACTTTTTACCCACACTCATGTTCCAAAGAGTGAAGCTGTTGTCGAAACCAGCAGAAAGCCCGGCGTTAATTTGGTGCCTCACGTCTGTTCTGAATGTGAAGCCGTTTCCAAAGATCATGTTGTAGTTGATCCGGGTAGTCTGATTAAAGAAGTTGTTGTTCAGTGCAGGCCGCAGGCTGTTTTCTACCACGTTGTATCTCGACCAAGTGGCCACCCTAAAGTCAATATTTTCACTGATGTTGCTGCTTAGAGAAACACCAAGCCTGTAGTTCCATGAGTTGGCCAGGTTGAGCTCGTCGTTGATGAGGCCAGGTCTGCTTGTGTAGTTAACACCACCGTTGAAATTGACATTTGATTTGATCAACGAGAAGGGTTGGCCATAGCTCAGGTAGGATCTGAATTCCTTGTATCCATCCAGGTTAACCGGGCTTATTAGCTGAGAGCCTTTTTCAAGTACCACTCCTTCGCCAACTGTCGTCTGTTCTTCGGCAATAAAGGTGCTCGTTCCAATGTAGTTGCTGGTGAGTTCGGTGTGGGCATAAACAAACATCGACCGGTTTGTTTCCGGGTTATTTGACCTTATCCGGGTTCTGATTCTGTTGGTATACGTTTGGTTAAGATCCACATTTCCCGTGCGAAGCTGAAGCGGATTCGAGTTGTCAATCACGTCCTGCAGCTGTCCTATTTGAGGCTCTCTGGTCCAGGTGCGGTAATCAAGTTCAATATTGGTATTGTCGGTAAACTTGTAGCGAAACCGGGACGATGGTAGCACACTATTAAAGCGCCGATTGAGCGTGTATTCCCTTGGAAACTGCTGGTCATTTTTCAGTTTGGCATCCTGATACTCCACTTCTACCTGCGCAGAAAGTTTTTTTAGCGTGTATTGATAACCCAGCTCCGTTTCTTGCGTAAAGTAGCTGTTGTCGAAGGTGTTGCTCAGCGCCTGATCGAGTAGGGTGTAGTCATCAAACTGCTCTGAAAAGTCGTACAGCCTTCTGTCAGAGTCGTTGATTCTGTCGCCCATTGTATGCTCCAGTTCAATTCGTCCGTTGGCACCCACGGGCTCAGTATAGGAAGCGTTGACCCTCCAGTCGTGTCCTTTTCG
The DNA here is from genome assembly GCF_048007035.1 of Imperialibacter sp. Lineage (NCBI taxonomy): Bacteria > Pseudomonadati > Bacteroidota > Cytophagia > Cytophagales > Flammeovirgaceae > Imperialibacter > Imperialibacter sp. Next base: position 6,839,220 of record NZ_CP180355.1, on the reverse strand, counting down.
GTTCCACTCAATATTTTGTTTGAGCAATTGACTACTGTCAGCCGATTGGTAGAAGATATTTTCGGCTAGCCTGTACCTGTCGTCGGTGTTGATATGAAAGCCGTTTCGGAGGTTGATGGTGAAAGCCCGGCCCTTTTTTTCAAATTGATGGTTGTACATCAGGTTATTGAAGTAGTCCAAATCAAAGAGATCGAACGACGAGCTGTTTTCGGTTTGGTTCACAGGGCCAAAATCCGAGGTTGTGCGACCGAGGAAGTTGGAGTTGCGGATGTTGTCGCCGAAGGAAGCTGATGGCCGCCAGATGATCCTGTTGTTGTCGTTGATCTTGTAGTCGACTTTCATAAACACCCTGTGCTCGGCGTTGGTGGCATTGTTGTAGCTGCTTTCTGAGTAAACCTGCCCTGAGTCGGATGGGAGCACATATTCTCTGAACCTGGTTTGGGTGGTTTCATCCTGCCTGTGGTTGTACAGGTAGCTGCCACTTACCTCCAGCGACTTTGCCCAGGTGTCAGCAAAGTTTACTGCAATGGCGTTGTTGTTGATGATGCCATCCTGGGTTCTGCTGTCGGCACTTGCGTTGGGGCTTGCCGAGTAGTTGAGAATATTGATGTTGTTACTAAGGCCTGAGACAGTTACCCGACGGTCGCCATTGAACATATTGAGATTAGCGCCCGCCATGTAGCGTTGATCAGTACCAGCTCCCACCGAAGTTTTTCCAAACTGCCCTCTTCTGCGATTGGGCTTTGTGATGATATTAATGGTCTTTATTCTTTCACCGTCGTCAAACCCTGTTAGCTCGCTCTGGTCGCTTTTTTTGTCAAACACCTGAATGCTTTCAATCACAGTAGCGGGTAGGCTCTGCAAAGCTGCCTGCACATCGCCGCCGAAAAAAGGCTTTCCGTCGATAAGAATTCGCTGAACGTTTTCGCCCTGGGCTTGTATCACGCCATCCACCATCGCAATGCCCGGCATCTTTTGCACCAGGTCTTCAGCACTGGCGTCGGGCACAGTTTTAAAAGCTACGGCATTGAAAACAGAGGTGTCTCCTTTCTGCTCACTCATCATCGTTTGAGCGGTAACTTTTACTTCTTCAAGCGTCTTGGTCTCTTCTTCCAGCAGAATGTCTCCAAAGGAAATGTCTTTTATGCCGACAGTTACATTTTTTGTCACCGTCTGATATCCTATGTATTGAAACTGAAAGCGGTAGCTACCCGGCTCCACTTTCTCAAGCTTGAATTTTCCTTCAAGGTCAGTGACCACACCCAGCGACGCAGGAGGGGAGCTTAATTTTTCACCCAGCACGGTGGCACCGGGGAGGCCTAAGTAATCGTTGGCTCCTTTTACTGTTCCCGAAATGGAGACCGTTTGGCCATGGGCTGCAACAAACGAAAACAATAGGGACGCAACGGCAAGAAGTCTTAACATCAGGTAGTTATGCTAGTAGTATAGAAACAGGAAATAAGTGAATCAATGCTTTGATAACTAGTACTCAAAGTCATTGGCCAATACACTTTTACGCTATTGAGTATATGATGTACCTATTGTCCATCGGCCAAATTCAACGCCCGATAGTGCTTGTAATCAGGTCGTAAAAGTAGACCCCACATTAGAATAGTGAAATTGTAATTTTTTAAAATGCTATTTCACCGGTTGAATGGTACGGAGTTGTTAAAAATTGTCACGAAAAGCTGCCGGATCAAACACTGGAGGTCGTTATTCCGTTGGATGTGCCGCATTAAATGGAGCTGCCAGGCAACATCTACCATTGCACAGTTGGTCTGATGGGTAGGTCATAGGCGTCAAATGGGAGGGAAGGAAAGAAGTGGAAAACGCCGGATCAGGCGAGGTTTCTGCACAAAAAAAGAAGGAGAGCTTATTGCTCCCCTTCTTTTTGCAGGTAGGTGACCAGTTTGTCACATAGTGCATTCATTTCTTGCGACATAAACTCGTCTCCGGTGGCATTGAGCACGCTCTGCGCCATGCCGCCGATGCAGTCTATGTAGAAACGTTTCATATCGGGCACTTCCATATCTTTTGTCCACAAGTCGATACGGAGCGTGTTTTTTTGATCAGCATCCCACAAGGCCAACGCTATGGCATTGGTTTCGCTGAGCTCTTCACCCGCTTTTTCGTCGGCATCCCAGACTATCTTCTCCGGGACACGGTTTTCGTCCATTTCAACTGTAAAACGTATTTCTGACTTGTTCATTAATGCTTTATTATTCAGGTAAACTATTCTTAAAGTCCTCGTAAGAGGCCGGCGCAAGAGGAGTGGTGTCGCAGCCGAGCTCAGTTGCCTTGGCATTAATATCTTCCACTCTTGATGCTGGATCCGGGTGTGTGCTTAGGAATTTCGGCGTTTTTCCCGCCTGATTGCTGTCGAGCAGCTTTTGGAAAAAGCTGTAAGCGCCGTTGCAGGCATATTTGCCTTCAGCCAGGTAAATGACAGAATACTCGTCAGCCTCTGATTCGTTGTCACGGCTAAATGCCAGGGTGGTTGCATTTCCGGCAACAGCACCAGCAATTTCTGCCAGCTTTGAAGGGTTTTGGCCAAGGATAACGTTGAGTACCAGTTGAAGACCATATGCCTTCTGCATCTGCTGCATACTGTGCCTTCTGTCGGCGTGGGCAAGCTCATGACCCATCACACCAGCCAAGTCGTCTTCCTGGTCAAGGTATTTGATCAAACCTGTGTATACATAAATATAACCACCAGGGGTAGCAAACGCATTGAGCACTTCGTCATCATGGATAATGTGAATTTTCCATGCAAATTCATCTCTGTACTCGACCTTGCCGCTGTTCAGGATTTCGTCTGTTATACCCTGAAGGTAGGCGTACGCTTCAGCATACTCTGTTTCGTCCAGAACCGGATATTCCGTAGGATTGGCAGCAATTTCATCACTTACCTGCTTGCCCAGGTCAATATCATTTTGCAAAGAGAAAAAGACAGGCAATCCACCACCATCGTCATCATCTTTTTTACAGGAAACGACGGCTAAAAGAAGTCCTGCAATCCAAAAGCTTTTAAGAATTTTCATTTATGTTGTGTTTAATTAATCCTCATTTCAGGAATCTCACCTTCTACAATAAGCTTGCCAGCTGTGGAAGCTTTTATTTCTTCCACACTTACGCCGGGGGCTCTTTCGAGCAGCTTGAACCCGCCTTCCGGTAGCACTTCGAGCACGGCGAGGTCGCTCACTATTTTCTTCACGCACCGAATGCCCGTCAAAGGTAATGTACACTCCTTTAATAATTTCGATTGGCCGTCTTTGCTTTTGTGTTGCATGGCCACTATGATGTTGTCTGCAGAGGCCACCAGGTCCATCGCTCCACCCATGCCTTTCACCATCTTGCCAGGGATTTTCCAATTGGCGATGTCACCATTTTCCGATACCTCCATGGCGCCCAAAATAGTCAAATGTATATGGCCCCCACGGATCATGGCAAAGCTGTCGGCTGAGCTGAAAAGCGAGGAGCCGGGTATCATCGACACCGTTTGCTTTCCGGCGTTGATCAGGTCAGCATCTACTTCATCTTCGGTAGGGAAGGGGCCTATGCCCAGCAGGCCATTTTCCGATTGCAGCACCACGTCGATGCCGTCAGGCAGGTAGTTGGCCACCAGAGTAGGTATGCCTATGCCCAGATTGATGTACATGCCATCCTTTACCTCCTGGGCTATTCTTTTGGCGATGGCTATTTTGTCTAATCCCATTGGTTGAATATTTAAATAGCTGCAATTAGGCCTGGCGAACTGTTCTTTGCTCAATGCGCTTTTCGTAGTTCACACCCTGGAATATTCGCTGAACGAATACGCCAGGTGTATGAATGTCGTTGGGGTTGAGTGTGCCGGCAGGCACCAGCTCTTCTACTTCAGCAATGGTGATCCGGCCAGCTGTGGCCATCATCGGGTTGAAATTCCTGGCCGTCCCTTTAAAAATCAGGTTCCCGGCGGTATCTCCCTTCCAGGCTTTTACCAGCGAAAAGTCTGCTTTGAGCCAGGCTTCCAATAAATATTTTTTTCCATCGAATTCCCTTACTTCCTTTCCCTCGGCCACTTCGGTGCCGTAACCGGCAGGGGTGAAGAAGGCTGGGATGCCAGCGCCGCCTGCTCTTATTCTTTCGGCCAGCGTACCCTGAGGAACCAGGTCTACCTCCAGCTCACCGCTCAGCAGCTGCCGCTCAAACTCTGCATTTTCTCCCACATAGGAGGAAATCATTTTTTTTACTTGTCTGGTTTTCAGCAGCAGGCCAATGCCGAAGTCATCCACACCAGCATTGTTCGAAATGCACGTAAGGTTTTTCACGCCGCTTGAAAGCAAAGCAGAGATGCAATTTTCGGGGATGCCACAGAGTCCGAACCCTCCGAGCATTAACACAGAGCCGTCCTGAATATCGGCCACTGCCTCGTCGGCATTTTTCACAACTTTGCTAATCATAAATGCATTATTTAAGCTGTTTCAATACGTTAATCGCCTGCTCTCTGTCGATGACCAATTGGTGCCTGAGCATCTCAAGACTGTCGAACCGTTGGTCTTTTCTCAAAAGCGCCACAAAGTTCACCCCGATTCTTTCTCCGTATATTGACTGATCAAAGTTAAAAATATTTACCTCAATAGTTTTGGGTGACGCCTGTAGTGTGGGTCTGTTGCCTATGTAGAGCATCCCACCAAAGCTCTTTCCTTTGAAATCAACCGTCACCGCATAAATGCCGTCGGCGGGGATCAGTTTGAAACTTTCTTCAACGTGTAAATTGGCAGTGGGGAAGCCCAAACCTGTCCCAATCTTGTCGCCCTTCACCACTTCCCCTTCCAGCATATAGTGATAACCAAGAAACTCGTTGGCATGTTCAATATTGCCTTCCATGAGCGCCTTGCGAACCTTGGTCGAGCTTATGCCAATATGGTCAATGTCCTGGCGGGGTATTTCTTCGACTTCAAAGCCGTATTGAGAAGCATTTTCCTGCAGGTACTCGAAGCTTCCTTCACGGTTTTTTCCAAACTTGTGGTCGTAGCCAATGATGAGTTTTTTGGTGCCGAGCGCATCTACCAGCACTTGTCTGATAAAGGCATCGCCGCTCAGCTCTGAGAATTCCTTAGTAAATGGAATCTTCACAAGAAAATCAATGCCCGATTTTCTAAACAACTCCTCTTTTTCTTTCCAGGTCGAAAGAAGTTTGAGTGTGGATGCGCCTCCCAAAATGAATTTTGGATGAGGCCAAAAGGTGATAACAACTGATTTTCCATTGTGGATCCTCGCTTGTTCGCACACCTGTTGCAAAATTGCCTTATGTCCTACATGCAAGCCATCGAAGGTGCCGGCGGTAACAACCATGTAGCCATCATGATCAAGCCTTGCAATTCCCTCAACTACTTTCATTTCCTGGCTTTGATGTAAAAATACTGGTGAACTCCTCAATGGTAAAGGCATCTTCAACCTGATAATCACCGATAGAGTTCCTGCGAAGGGCCGACATGTAGGCACCCACACCAAGCTTTTCACCTATGTCTCTCACAAGACTTCGGATATAGGTGCCCTTTGAGCATTCCACTACAAACTCCACTTCGGGAAGGTTCATATTCAATACCTGCAGCGAGTAAATAGTTACTTCACGTGCTTTCAGTTCAAGTGTTTCATTTTTTCGGGCACTTTCGTAAGCCCTTTTCCCATCCACCTTGATGGCGGAATAGACCGGCGGTACCTGTTGAATAGCGCCTTGAAAACTGTAAAGGACTTCTGCCACCTGGTCTGCCGACAGATGTTGGGTGTCGGTTTCCCTGTCAAAAGCTGTTTCCAAATCGACGCTTGGTGTGGTTTTGCCCAGCACCAGCGTGCAGGTGTACTTCTTTCTTTGCTCCTGGATCTGATTGATGGTTTTGGTTGCTTTGCCCGTGCAGATGATTAGCAGGCCCGTCGCCAAAGGATCGAGCGTTCCTGCATGGCCCACTTTCTTTATCCTTATTGTGTTGCGAACTTTCTTCACCACATCAAAAGAGGTCCATTCCTTAGGTTTATCTATGCCGATGGTCTCTCCAGCCTCAAAGTCGTAGCGCTTCTTTCCTCTCACAGGCTAACAAATATGGCAATTATTCCTACGATAAGGCAGTAAACAGCGAAGTAGATGAGTTTGCCCTTCCTTACTATGCTAATCATCCACTGGCAGGCCGCCATGCCTGAGACAAATGCAGCCAGGAAGCCCAGTGATAGGGCCGTGGCACTTACCTGACTGGCAATTTCTGGCGTCTTCAAGAAATCAAGCAGTTTAAGGAAAGCAGCCCCCAGGATTGGTACCAACACCATAAGGAAGCTGAACCTGGTCACAACATCTTTTTTGATACCCAGCAGCAGTCCGGTGGAAATAGTAGCGCCAGATCTTGAAATGCCAGGAAGGATAGCAATGGCCTGAGCGATACCTATAACGAATGCCTTGGGAAAAGTTAGTTCTCCCTCATTGTTCCTTTTAAAGTGGGTGAATGCCAGTAGTGCAGCTGTTATTATCAGCATAGACCCCACCAGCATGATTCGTCCGCCAAAGAAAGATTCGACCTGATCTTCAAAAAAAACACCCACAATACCTACCGGAATGATGGATAAGGCTATTTGAAAAACGAATTTGGTGGAGTCGTTCCATTGAAACTTAAATAGCTCTACAATGAGTTGCAGAATGTCCTTTCTGTAGATGACGATCGTGCTTAGCGCAGTGGCAGCGTGCACAACAATGGAGAACAGGAGGTTGTCTTCAGACTGAATGCCGAAGATGGCGGTTCCGATTTCAATATGGCCGCTGCTGCTAACCGGCAAAAACTCGGTCAGTCCCTGAACTATGCCAAGGACAATGGCTTCCCATATGTTCATTTACTCTCTTTGGGCTGATAAAAAATCGCAAAAAATTCGATGATGAAGCCAGCGAGCACGGTAAGGGGGCCCAGCGTTAGCCCGGCAAATCCGAAACCATACGGCTTAGTATCGAGTGTCATGATGATAAATCCAAGGCACAGTACTAACACCCCGGCAATCATGATGATATAGTTTATCTTCTGGAATGGAAATTTTTCTTTGTTGCTCATTTCTTCAATATAATTCGTCCAAAGACATTTTCAGATATTTGTTGATAGCTCTGTAAGTGCTGCCGAAGCCCACCAGCATACCTACCAGCAGCAGGCTGCCGAAAAGAATAAGTAGCTCGTCGGTTCGTTGCAAATCTGCCAGATTTTCGATTTTTGAATTGGCATATTTCAAAAGCACAAAAAGACCTGCACCGGCAATAATTGCAGACAGCAAGCCATACAATGTGGCTCTCATAAGAAACGGCTTTTGAATAAAGCCGGCAGTGGCACCCACCAGTTGCATGCTTCTGATGAGGAAGCGCTGCGAGAAAAGTGCCAGCTTAATGGTATTGTTAATCAGAATGACAACGACCAGCAATAGGATAGCCGAGAAGCCAATGAGCACCAGGCCGATCTTTGTCAGGTTTTTGTTGATGCTTTCAACGAGGTTGTCGAGATAAACGACCTCAAATACTCCTCTTATACTTTCCAATTCACTTTTTATCTGCGTGAGCTTTTCAGTGGACTGGTAATCAGGAGTTATCTTAAGGATAATCAAGTCTCTGAGGGGGTTGTCTCCGATGAATTGGGTGAAATCTTCGCCGGTTTCTTTGATAAATTCTTTGGCAGCTTCTTCTTTGGAAATTAAAACCACCTGGCTCCCTTCTTTTTTGGCTACATAGTCTTTATCGGCGAGCGTTTTCTGCAGCTGTATTTTTTCTGATTCAGTGACGTTTTTGTTCAGGTAAACTTGCACCTCAATATTGTCCTGAATGAAACGGGTAAGGTTGTTTGTTAGCAGGAAAAAGACGCCGAACAGGCCCAGGACAAACAAGGCAAGAGATATGCTGAATACTACGCTTACGAAAGGGTAGCTGCCTAGTTTTTTCTTTTTTCTGACTTTCTTCTCGTATGTAGCCATTTGAGCTTTACCGGGGAAAAGCCAAAAATAGTAATTTGCAGCTACTTATAGGGCAGGAAGGGAAATAAAAAGGCGCTTTAATTAAGCGCCTTGTTGTCTCTGAAAATCTTCAACTCGCTCAGAAGATCCTCGTTGGTAACTTTTTCAAGTGTACTGATCTTCTTGGTTGGGTAGCTTAGCTTGTAGTAAACGTCCTGATGGAACAGGTAAATCCGTTTGCCATCCTTGCTATTGATCTCCAATATTTCGTAAGGAATTTCCTCGAAGTTGCCATACAGGTACAGCCTTTCTTCGTAGAATTGATATTGCAGCTTGTTGCTGCTACCAGCCTCAGATTTGACCTCGATATCTATTGGCTTGTTAATTTCAATAGGGTCACTTTCAGCCAGAGCATCTTCTTTGCCAACTGCTTCAACCTCAAACTCCTCATCAGTTTCAAACTCAGCAACTGTTGGCTTTTCAAATGTGGGAGTAATTTCTTCGGTGGCAGGTACCGCAACGTCCGCTATATCTTCAGCCGCTGTTGCTTTGGAGGTTGATGCAGCAGATGCGAGTTGCTGCTTATGTTCAACTGGCTTGGCTGGCGTTTCAACGGAAGGAAGCTCTCTGAGTGCTATGTCAGGGGCAGTTTTATCTTGTTCGAAAGAAGTGATTGGGTTCATTTGCCCAATTTCAGGAGCAGGGTTAGTAGCGTCTTCACTAAAGTAGTACATGCCTCCCACTAGCAGGATGGCTGTGCCTACAGTTGCCGCCACTTTTACCACAGCAGATTGGCCAAGGGTGCCCAACACGCCAACTTCTAACGGAACATTGTCCAGCCTGGTCTTTAGTTCGGCCTTACGGAATTCTTTCAAACCGGAAACCATGTCGCTCTGAGTTTTCATTTCAGCTCTAAGCGAGACATCTGAGGCAAGTTTAGATTCCAGGACAGCTTTGTTGCCATCGGAGATGGTTCCTGTCAGGTACTGCTCAATAAGTTCTTTAAAGTCCGTGTTACTCATTCTTAGTCGAGAAAGTCTTCTTCTTTATACCTACTTCTGATCAACAGATCAAGTCGTTTCATGCATTTGTACTTTTTGGTCTTTGCTGTGTCTGTGTTCGCAAACTGAAGTTTCTCTGCTATATCATTCATCGACATACCGTCGAAATAATAATAAGTTAGCAGCTTTTTGCAAATATCCCCAAGATCGCCAATGCATTCCTGGATAATACGTGCCTTTTCTTCTGCGTCATGCTCCTGAAATTCCTCTCCATCTTTCTCTTCATTTGAAAGCCGACTTTTCCTGTCCAGCTCTTTTCTCCATTGATTGAGACAGATGCTGTACAAAAAAGTACTGATTTTCGAGGTCATCACAAGATTTCCACTCACAGCCTTTTGCCAAAAAACGATCAAAGCCTCCTGAAATACATCCTTCGCCTCTTCCTCTGTACCATTGTTGGACAAGACGATCTTCGTCATCATCCTGTAATACTTCCTGTACAAGTAGTCCAGAGCCGTCTCGTCACCCTTGCTTATTTTTGCAAGAATCTCGTCATCTTTCATTGGCGGCTTTTGCTTTAATACTGAAATAGCTGGTCAAGTAACCCCCCAGGTTTATATTAAGAAATTGTAAAGTTATAAAATGTAAATTAATGCTTTTCATTGAATGGTGATGATGGAAGTGGGAGTTACAGCAAAAACTTTGTCTTGTTTGCCAGGGGAAATGGCAACGTACCCTGTAAAATTACCGAATGCTGGCAACAGAGCCCCTTTCTGGCCAAAATAAAAACAAGGGATGCGCACGCCCTGTCTTGCCTTTCCCTGCAGGCTTATGCCGGGGTGGAGGTGACCGGCAAGGTTGTACCCGAAGCTGTTTTCAGTCGGGTGGTGACTCATAAAAAAGGGGCCCAAAGTAAGTTCATCTACGGCATCAACATTAATTTTCCTGTAGTTGCTGGTTGCAATAATGTCATGATTGCCCATTGTAAGGGTAACCTCCAGCCCTTCATATTGATTTCGCCAGATGGTGAATGCTTCCCACTCATTGTTTTTGTCGCTATGAAAAAGGTCTCCCAGCATGACCAGTCGCTTTGGTTGATACGTGTTCAGCAGAAGATCAAGCTTATCCAGGTCCTCAACGTGAACTTTGGATGAGATAGGGATGCCAGCTTTTCGGAAGTGCCCCGCCTTGCCCAGATGAAGGTCGGAGACAATGAGGCAATCCTGCTCTTTCCAAAAGATGGATTTATGGATCGAAAGTACCAGCGATTGTTCAAGTAGGGTGAACTCCAATGAATCCTTCACGTATGTTTATTCCTGTGGCAGCCACGTTTGGGTTCTATAGAGAAAGTAGAGATAGCCTCTGACTTTTAGTTCATTGCCCTCTCTCCATATTTTACATTTGTAGATGTTCCCATTTTCAGGATCCATAATTTCACCACCCTCCAACTCACTTCCCTCTTTTTTCATATCGGTGATGATATTCATTCCTATTATTTTTTTGCCCTTTCGGTAGTCTTCACATTCGTCACACACAGGGTCTTGTTCTTCACCGGGTTCCCTGAAAAGCTTAATGATTTTACCGAAATACTTTCCCTCGCTCTCATATATTTCCACTATTGATCGCTTTTTGCCTGTGTTGTCGTCAATGGTTACCCACTGGCCAGTTATTGACTGTGCCTGAGGGAGGTAGGAACAAAGCAAAAGAGCAATAAAGACAAGAATTCGCATAATGAGTGATGATGTTTGCTTAAATATAGGGAAGTAGAACAAAAATAAGCAATCTGCTAGCCCTGGCTGTCGGCAAATTTCTCCAACTGCTGCTGTAATTTTATCACCCTGTCTTCAATGCTTTCGGTAGTGAGCCTTTCCCTCAGCGACTCCACCATGATGGGAAAGGCGAAGGGGCTTGGCCGGGGCGGGTACATCAGGGTGATTTGCTGTGAGTTGATTCTGTCTACAGCTTCCAGCAGTCTGCTTTGCTCCATTTGAAGGGTGATTACTTCATCCATTGCCTGCTTGAGAAGCAGGTTTTCTTTGTCGTAGTCCTCAAAAACCTTGTAGATGATCTGCGAGTTAGCTTGCAAGTGTTTGTTGGAGATCGTTTTTCCAGGGAAGCCATGAAAAACAAGGCCAGCGATGGAAGCAATATCCCGGAACCGCCGACGGGCCATTTCCGACTCATTGATGCTGTGGTGAATGTCTTCTAATAGGTTGGTGGTGGAAAAAAGGTCCAGCTCCAGTGCTTCTTCGATGGGGATTGGTTCGTCGGTTAGTAATTCGAAGCCATAGTCGTTCATGGCTATTGAAAACGATATTGGCGCAAGTTTGCCGATTCTGTAGGCGACAAGACCTCCGAGCACCTCGTGTACAAACCTACCTTCGAAAGGATAGATGAAAAGGTGGTGTCCGAATCGGCTTTCTACTTTCTCAATGAGGAGCTTGCCTGCGTCAGGCACTATCGACCACCGTTGCTGCAATTCGATGATAGGCCGGATAGTTTCCAGTTCAATATCGCTGAAGTCGCCAAGGGCGGCTTGCTCCAATTTTTGGCGGATGAGGATGGACAGTTGAGAGGAGAGGGGCATTCTTCCACCGCCCCAGCGGGGTACCAGACCACGCTTTTTCTTCGCTTTTCTTACGAGCACCGTCATGTCTTTGATCATGATGAATTCAAGATTGCGGCCTGCAAACCAGAATACATCACCTCTTGTTAGCTTCGAGGCAAAGCTTTCTTCTACGGTGCCAATATTGCCACCCGTCAGGTATTTCACCCTGAGGGAGGGGTCGCCAACGATGGTGCCGATGGACAACCTGTGCATGGTAGACTTTCGCCAGTCGGTTACCCGATAGACTCCCTCAATTATTTCGACCTTCGAAAACTCATCATATTCACCGAGGCTGCTGCCCCCAGTGGTAATAAATTGTAATGCCCATTGCCACTCTTCCTGGCTGAGGGCGCTAAAGCAATAGGTTTGCTTTACTTCGTTGAGAATGATGTCGGGTATAAAGCCTTCGCCGACCGCAAGTGTTACCAGGTATTGCACCAGCACATCCATGCACTTTTCCAGCGGTTTTCTGCTTTCGTAGTAGTCTTTGTCAATGGCTGAGCGAAGGGCGGCACCTTCGATCAACTCTAATGAATGGGTAGGCACAAAGTAAATCTTACTGGTAGCGCCAGGCTGGTGACCACTTCTGCCTGCTCTCTGCATGAAGCGAGCGACACCCTTGGGCCCTCCGACCTGGATGACGGTATCTACAGGCCTGAAGTCGACACCAAGGTCCAGGCTGCTGGTGCAGACTACCAATTGCAGTTTGCCTGCATGCAAGGCTTCTTCCACCCATTTCCTCACATTGTTGTCCATGCTGCCGTGGTGCATAGCCATGGCACCAGAAAGGTGAGGCGCTGCGTGCAAAATCTGCTGGTACCAAATCTCTGTTTGAGAGCGGGTGTTGGTGAAAAGTAGGGTGGTTTTGCTCTTTTCGATGATTGGGAGTACTTTATCCATCATTTTTACACCGAGGTGCCCGCCCCACGGGAACTTCTCAGCCTCGTCGGGCAGCACGGAGATCACTTCTATTTTTTTGTGAATATTGGCTTTGATAGCGACACTGCCTGGGAATAGTGTTGGCCCCAGCAGCACCTCCCGGGCCTGATCGAGGTTGCCAATGGTGGCCGACACGCCCCATATTTTGAGGTTGCCCGGGTTGGTGGCCCGAAGCCTGGAAAAGGCCAGTTCAATTTGAACTCCCCGCTTGGTTCCCAAAAGCTCGTGCCACTCGTCAACAATGATGGTGGTAAGCGATTTGAAATAATTGATCGCTTCTTTTTGGCTGAGAAGTAAGTGGAGACTTTCGGGTGTGGTGACCAGGCATTCCGGGGCTGATCTTTTCTGCTTTGCTCTGTCGGAGGTGCTGGTGTCGCCTGTTCGGATGCCGATTTCCCAGGGAATTTCGAAGTCGGTGCACATGCCCTCCATGGCTATTTGAATATCTCTCGCCAGTGCACGCAGTGGCGTGATCCAAAGGACTCTCAAGCCGTTCTTTCTGGGTTTCTTATAGTCGGCGGGATGTTCTCTCATGTACTCAAGCAGGCAGGGTACCCAAAGCGCATAGGTTTTGCCACTTCCGGTAGGTGCATTGAGTAAACCGGACTTTTCCTCAAGAAAGGCCCGCCAGGTATCAACCTGAAAATCAAATGGCTTCCAGCCTTTTTTGACAAACCTCTGCTTTCCGTCTTTGATCAGGTTTTCCAATGGAGTTTTGCGGTGTGTGAGGTCGAAAATGATTGGTGGCTACCAAAACGAATCTATAAAAAAGTGAGGGTTATTTAAGGCAAGGAACAAAGTATTGTCAATTAAATTGGGGTCGGCTGGATTGGTGAACAGGTAGTTGCCCGGTCTTAAACCTGCACCAATGATGTGTCGGTATGCAGGTTATTTTCTTGCAGCACCTTTACAATTTCTTCGGCTGCTCTGTCGGCTGCTTTTCCATCGAGCGCATAGAAGAATTTCTTATTGGCTGCTTTCCGGGCCGCCCCAAGGGTGTCGTTACTTAACGATTTTTCAATGGCAATTTTTGCCTCGTCAAATGATTGGACGGAGATGCTGATGGAGCTAATCAGCTCCTTGATGTCTTCAGTTAATCTGGTGCCTGTATCCACTTTGAAGGAGACGATAGGTTTGTTGAAGGCACAATACTCGCCAATGATGCTACTGGTGTCCGAAACCAGAACGTCGGCCAGCATCAGGTAGGGAACGGTATTGTAGCTGTCAATGTAGATGATGCTCTTTTTGCCACGTATGTTATCCGTATATCGTTTGCTCATAAACGGATGAAGGGTCACCATCACATTGTAGGTATCGCTCAGCTCTTCTATCCTTTCATGCCACAGGTGGATAGCCGACATGCCCGACTTGTCCCAGGTGGCGGAGAACATCACGGTGGGTTTTGCTGGATCCAAATGCAAAGACGTCTTTAGTTCCTCAAGATAGGCATCGTCAATTTCACCGTTAAAAGCTTGATCCAGTTTCGGGCAACCAATAGCTACTCCGCATTTTACACCAATTTTTTCTGCCATCAGCATGTGCTCCTGAGAGGTCATAAAGAAACGCTGAAAAACATTGTACTTTTTGGCTTTGATGAATTTTTTGAACTGGTACACACCATGCGCCATTCCTATTTTGATCACATTGTCAATGGGAAATTCGTGCATGGCATGTCTGGCCATTATAACGACATCAGGAAAGGAGGGCCAGGATATGGCTGCCACCCCGAGTGATTCGAGCTCCTTTTTGATATGGGCGTTTTTTGCAACAATTCGGGATTGGGGAAACTTTCTTATGACAGGCTCCATAATAAAGTAGTCCATCATTTCTCCTATGTAAAAATCTATGACAGGGTCACTTGGGTCAAATAGTTTTTTGACTTTCCAGAATAGGTAATAAGGGGATGTGAGGAGATACTCCGATAGTTTCATGAGGTGCCAAAATGCATCAAATGTTATGCAATTTCAACAATTATTTAATATCGAAACCTTGAACGGAAATTTTGATGGCGTTTTTCCGGGAAAGTAAAACCGTTAGCTGTGTTTATCCAGCAGGATTCGAAGGGTTAGAACAGGAAAAGTACTGCACTGGGAAACTCCCTTTCCCAAAACCATATTTTGTGTTCGCCATCTTCATGGATGGTGAAGTTTACATTTTCAGATGGGATGTACTTTGTGAGTGCTTTGAAAAGCGTCTCATTGTCTGCCGGAAAATTCACTTCGCTGTTGAGCTCGTTTTTTCCAACAACACCAAAAATCCGAGCGTCTTGCATAACGAGCTTGTGGCTCGCCTTTGAGAACACAGAGTCAGCGTTGAAATGCAGAGCTGCCGAAAAAAGAGCTGCCTTTCCAAATACCTCGGGATATTGGGTAAGCCCATAAAATGCTGCAAGACCTCCGAGGCTCGCCCCCATAATAGCGGTGTTGGAGCGGTCTTCTTTCGTTCTATACAGGCTATCGATGTTTGGCTTTAGCGTCTGAACCATAAAGTCCAGATATTGCTGACCTTTCCCACCCGCTCGCAACGAAGGGTTGGCATAAAGGCTAAATTCATCTGCTCTGGTCTCCTCATTGCTTTGAATGCCTACCACAATCACTCCTTCAAATCCTTCTTTCTCAAGTGCTCGCAGGTTTTCATCCACATGCATTTCCTGCGTGTACCCTTCAGGCTTTTCAAAAACCCATTGAGCATCCTGAAAATAAACTACCGGATATTCCTTTTCGGTTGTCTGGTAGTCGGCAGGAAGATAGAGCCAGATTGTCTTGGTTATGTCCAGCTCAGGGCTGTACAAGTCAAAGGTGAGATAGCTCTTCTTATCCTCCTCGTCCTTGCAGGAGGAAAGCAGCAGAATCAATGCAAGACAGGGAAATACAAGTTTTTTCATAAACTTCATCACTACAAGATTAACATCTTCTCTTTATAAGTCACTTATTTTTCCGAGTTTAATGTTTGAAAAAGTTTGTGAAGTGCACACAGTTGAATGGGCTATGCCGGGGTCAGTTGCTAATGACGATAACAAACTTGTACATTTAAGGTTATACAGATTAGTAAAGTATAGATGTCTTCTTTCAAAGAACCTTCTTACAATTTTTTCTCCTTCCTTAGGAAACAACGGCTCAAGGTTATACTTACCGTGCTGATATCACTGTTGATTTTGGTCGTTGGTGCTATTTTAAGTGTATGGACTTTTTATCAAAACAAAAAGACGGTCACGGAAAGGGTCATTTCAAATGAGCTTCCTGTGTTGGTTGACTATGCTGCCGTTCGGTTTATGGAGAATGTCAGCGAATCGATTCATGTGTCAAAATATTTAGCCAACAGCCCATTTGTTAAGGACTGGCTCAGAAACGAACAACCTGATACCACGCAAATTCTCAGGTACCTGGACCAAATTGGAGCAAGCGAGAATATTGTTAGCCTTCACATTATCCCAGTTGAAAACCCGGTTATTATTTCAAATCATTGGCCTCGGAGAAAATTGACCGACGCTGCAGATCCTTTTTTTAAGAAATTCCTCAATAGTGACAACTTTCGGGAGTTCAACATAGACATCAACAAATACGTGCGGCAAAAGCAATTGCTTTTCTATGTCAACAATAAGATTATTGGGGATGATGGTAGCGTGCTGGGGCTGGCTGACGTGGCCATGCGGCTTGATAAGTTTAGTTCGGTGATTACCTATGATAGCCTTGAGTTGATTGGGCAGCTTTACATCGTTGACCGCAGCGGCACCATCAAACTTCACAACGACACTACCAGGATTGGGTATAGCAGTTCTGTTTCAAATGGATCCAATATTAAAAATGAACCGGGCTTGGGTGAAATAGCAGACGACATACTCAGTGGCAAAGTGTCCATCGCTGAGTTTCAAAGGGAAGGAAAAACTATCCTATTGATGACAAGGGTTTTACCTGAATTTGACTGGCTTGTTGTTGCTGAAATATCTAAGGAGGACTTTATGGCTCCGTACCTAAACATGCTCTGGAAGAATTTGATAATGAGCATCTTAGGGGCTGTGCTAAGCGTAGTGCTGGTGGTGGCTATTACTTCCCGATGGGTAGTAAGGCCTCTTATGCTGCTGAAGAGCGGCCTGATCAATTTTTTTCTTTTTTTGAACGGTGACCGAACCGGTTACGAAAAGATATCGGAGAGAGGAAGCCGGGAAATGAGAGACATGGCCCATGAAATAAATGGGGAGGTCGATAGGATCAAGTCTAATCTTGAAAAGGATCAGGCGCTGATTATGGAAATGCAGTTTCTTATCGAGCAGGTGAACAACGGCGTTTTTTCGGTAAGACTCAAAGAGCATGCGGCAAACCCCAGACTAAGGAGGCTAGGAGCCGACATTAATCACATGCTTGAGTTGCTGAGAGCAAAGGTTGGTGACAACCTCAACGAGACCCTAAAGTCGCTACAGCAGTATTCAAACCTTAATTTTTCGGACGCCTCAAAGAATAAGAATCTGGGTGAGCTTGGAGCACAGGTTCATAGCATGGGCACGGCGCTCGAGAATGCGTTGCATGAGATTAAGTCACAAAATAAGGAGTTAAAAGAAAAACGAGTCAAAGTAGACGAGCAGAATAAGTTTATCGAGTCTCGCAACAAGGAACTGAGCAATGTGAATGCTCAAATCAACCTGATTAACTCAAAGCTGGAAACGCTGGTTGAGGAGAAGACCCTTAACCTGCAAAAAGCTTACCGTGAGCTGGATACATTTCTCTACCGGGCCTCACATGATTTGAGGCGCCCTTTAACGACTTTAAGAGGGATTGTCCAGCTGGTTGAGGATAGAAATACTGACGAAAAAGTAGGAGAACTCTATGAGTTGATTGATAAGGTCATCAGCGGGATGGACAGCATGCTTAAGAAGTTGATTGCTATCAGCTATGTTTCCAGCACCGAATTAACATTTACTCATCTCGACAGCGACTCGTCTGCCAAACTGGTCGAAAAGGTTTTGAGTGGTTTTCAGGACAGGCTGACTGATTATGGCACAAAAGTGACCGTAAATATTGAGCCTGATTTAGGCTTTAATGCCAGCGAAGATTTGATAGAAAGCGTGCTCACGAACATCGTAGAAAACACCCTGATATTTTCCTCAAAAGTAGAGCCGATACTCGTAATTAGCTTTACCGGGGGATCTAAAGATCATGTACACCTTACTGTAGAAGACAATGGCGTGGGCATTCCCCAAAATGTGCAGGACAGGTGCTTTGATATGTTTTTTAAAGGCAGTCAGTTATCGCAGGGAGACGGCCTTGGCTTGTATGTTGTAAAGAAAATAGCTGACAGGCTGGGGGCCGCTATCGTGCTCAAGAGCCAGGTTGGTAAGGGCACCACTATTGTGGTGAAGTTTCCAAAGGAGCACACAGAATAAGGCAAAAAAATGACCCGTGCCTCTTTCTGGTACGGGTCATTTCGTTTCTTGTATAGCTTTTGCGAGACTTGGTTTTACTTAACCTTTTCTAGTACTTTCTCCACCTTCACGCTGATCTCTTTTGCAGTTTGCTCATTGAGCTGCTGGTCTATCGATACAGTATGAGGTTTTTCGGAAATATGTGGCGCAATGATGAGCGCCACAATAGACGTAAGCTTGATAAGAATGTTCATTGACGGCCCGGAAGTGTCCTTGAAAGGATCACCAACAGTATCACCAGTCACTGACGCTTTGTGCGGCTCAGAGCCTTTGTATTCCATCTTGCCATTGATTTCAACGCCCTTTTCGAACGACTTCTTGGCATTGTCCCAGGCACCACCGGCGTTGTTTTGAAAAATTCCCATCAATACACCAGAAACAGTGATGCCGGCTAGCGTTCCCCCGAGTACTTCAGGGCCAAAGCTGAAACCAACAATGATCGGAGTCAGCAGGGCAATGGCACCGGGCAGCATCATTTCACGAATGGAAGCTTTGGTTGAAATGGCTACGCATTTGTCGTATTCTGGCTTTCCTTTGTACTCCATAATGCCAGGAATCTCTTTGAACTGACGACGCACTTCGTTCACCATGTCCATAGCGGCACGACCCACGGCAGCAATGGCAAGGGATGAAAATATGAATGGGATCATTCCGCCCACGAACAAGCCTGCAAGCACATCAGCTTTGTAAATATCGATTGAGTCGATTCCAGCTACACCAACAAATGCTGCAAAGAGGGCAAGTGCTGTAAGGGCAGCCGAAGCGATAGCGAAACCTTTTCCTGCTGCTGCGGTAGTGTTACCAACTGCGTCCAGGTTGTCGGTGCGTTCACGAACTTCTTTAGGAAGACCACTCATTTCAGCGATACCTCCGGCATTATCTGCAATCGGGCCAAAGGCGTCGATGGCAAGCTGCATGGCTGTAGTGGCCATCATACCAGCCGCCGCAATGGCTACTCCGTAAAGACCGGCAAATGAGAACGAGCCATAAATGCCGGCTGCAAGAATCAGAATAGGTAAAACTGTTGATTCCATTCCGACAGAAAGCCCACCGATAATATTGGTTGCATGGCCTGTGGAAGACTGCTGAACAATTGAGTTAACAGGCTTCTTGCCCATGGCTGTGTAGTACTCCGTCACGATGCTCATCAAGGCGCCAACCACAAGGCCAAGCAGGATGGCGTAGAACACATCCATGTTTGTGAATTCATAACCCCGGATGGAAAGGCTGGCAGGTAGCATGTACTTTACCAGGAAGAAAGAACCGACACCAGTCAGGAAGATAGATGACCAGTTGCCCATGTTCAAAGCTGCCTGAACACTGGAAGTTTCACTTTTGATGCGGACAAAAAATGTTCCTACTATGGAGAAAACAAGCCCCATACCGGCAATGATCATTGGCAGCAAAATGGGAGAGAACCCACCGAAAGCATCGGCAGAAGCGTCAATTTCTTGTCCTAATACCATGGTAGCAAGAATGGTGGCCACGTAAGACCCGAAAAGGTCAGCGCCCATACCTGCTACGTCACCCACGTTGTCACCCACGTTGTCGGCGATTGTTGCGGGGTTACGAACGTCGTCTTCGGGAATGCCAGCTTCAACTTTGCCAACAAGGTCAGCGCCTACGTCAGCGGCTTTGGTGTATATACCACCACCAACACGGGCGAAAAGAGCGATAGATTCGGCTCCTAAAGAAAAACCAGCTAACACTTCTATAGCAGTTTTCATTTCGAGGCCTGTAGCCGCAGCCCCTTCGGGCACGAAAATCTGAACCAATACAATGAACAGTGAGCCAAGGCCCAATACAGCCAGACCAGCTACCCCAAGGCCCATAACGGCACCGCCGTTAAAAGAAACTTTCAAGGCCTGGGCAAGGGAGGTTCTGGCGGCTTGGGTGGTCCTCACGTTTGCCTTTGTGGCGATGTTCATACCTACCCAACCAGCAAACGCAGAGAGAACGGCACCTATTACAAAGGCAATAGCGATGGTAGGATGAGAATCAGGAACAAGCGTGCCTGAATAGGCCAGCAGAATGGCGGCAATTACCACGAAATAGCCAAGCACTTTCCACTCTGCTTTCAGGAAAGCCATGGCACCGTCGGCGATGTAGCCAGCCAATACCTTCATGTTGTCATCACCCGCATCTTGTTTCGATACCCAAGACGATTTCATGATCATAACGATCAATCCTAAAATCCCCAGAGCAGGGACTAAATACACTATACTGTTCATGGTCAGTTTTTAGTTCAATGAAAAGTTGTTAGTCCTTAAGATGTGTTAAGGCTCATTTCAGGGGCGCAAAAATAGCTGAGTAAATTGAAAAAATTTAATATAATCGGATGATTTTTGAAGAGATGCTATTTTCCATGTCTGGATGGATAGAAGATATTGCTATTCACCCGGAATTTTAATTGCCAAGAACTTTTGCCCTGCAAACACAACAAACCGACAGAGCTGTTTACTTATTTACCATTGAGATTGTTGGGCGTATTGATGTAATTCAAAAATTCCTTTTTAGTGTTTTCATCTGAAAACTTGCCGCTGAAATGTGCTGTGCCGGTTCTGCTATTAGTGTCGCCCACCCCACGTGAAGAAACACACATGTGCACGGCATCCACTACAACCCCTACATTCTCTGTCTTCAAAATCTTTTTCAGCTCATTGGCAATCTGCACAGTCATTCTTTCCTGTACCTGAGGTCTTTTTGCATAGTACTGAACAATCCGGTTGATTTTGGACAAGCCAATCACCTTTCCGCTGGAAATGTAAGCCACATGAGCTTTACCATAAATAGGGACAAAGTGATGCTCGCAATACGAATAGAAGGTAATGTCACGCTCTACCAGCATCTCGTTGTACTCGTATTTGTTGTCAAACAGCTTTGCCGTAGGCTTATTTTTGGGGTTTAAGCCGCTGAATACTTCCTTAACATACATTTTAGCCACTCTGTTGGGAGTGCCTTTCAGGCTATCGTCAGTGAGATCCATGCCAAGAATGTGCATAATCTCCCTGAAATGCTTGGCAATAAGCTCCATTTTGAGATCGTCGTCCATCTCAAAAGCATCCGCTCTCAACGGAGTTTCATAGGAAGTAGCAACGTGATCGTCGTCCAAATCATCTATGTCCAATGCCTGGCTAGGCTGGGTACTCAACAAAGTTTCTTTCCGTTTCATATAGGGTAATTTTTAAATCAAGTTTGTGGTCAATCCTGGCTCTCAGCAAGTCATAGATCACGATGGCAATATTTTCAGCAGTGGGATTTAACGAGCGAAACTCTTCCACATCGACATTTAGGTTTTTATGATCAAATTTTTTTGTTACGTGCTCCTTTACCAAATCGCTTAATACTTTCATATCAAATACGTACCCTGTTTCAGGGTCAGGCTCTCCTACTAGTTTTACCACCAAATCGTAATTGTGTCCATGGTAGTTGTCATTATTGCACTTCCCAAAAATCTTTCTGTTCTTTTCCTCACTCCAGGCCGGATTGTTGAGCCTGTGTGCCGCATTAAAATGTTCTTTTCTATAGACTGCTACCTTCATTGAAAAGTGTTTGAAATTCTATAAACGTTTATTTGGTAAATAAGTGCAATAATTCCTGTTAATAGAATCAATTACTTAGCAAACATTATGAAGAGTCAACTTGTTTAATTTTTTGAGCAATATATTAAACAATACTTCAGGGCATGGAGAATAGATTTGATGCATGTGTGGTGGGAAGCGGAATGGGTGGTTTAACAAGCGCTGCTCTGTTGGCTCAGAAAGGACTAACAGTGGCTGTGCTGGAGCAAAATTACCTACCTGGAGGATGTACAAGCTCATATTGGCGTAAGGGTTTTGTTTTTGAAACTGGTGCCACCACACTGGTTGGGCTGGATAAAGGGATGCCGTTGAAGTATCTGTTGGACAAAACAGGTATCCACCTGCCTGCCAGAAAGCTTGCTTTGCCCATGCAGGTGGTGTTGGCAGATGGAACAATCATTAACCGCTATGAAGCTATTGAAGACTGGATAAAGGAGGCGGAACGGATTTTTGGAAGCAAAGGCCAACGCCCATTTTGGGAGTTTTGTTACGATGTCAGCCGGTTTGTGTGGGATGCCTCACTTCGATTCAGGGAGTTTCCCCCTTCATCCTTTTCTGATCTGGTAAAATTGGCTTACAGAGCACGCATAACTGATTTTAGCTATGCGAGATGGAGCTTCTCATCTATGGCCGAGCTTCTGCAAAAGCATGGGCTTGACCAAAATGAGCGATTTGTTGCATTCGTTAATGAACAGTTGCTCATTACCGCTCAAAATCGGATGGGGGAAGTGAATGTGCTGTTTGGAGCAACAGCCCTTTGCTACACTAACTATGGCAATTACTATCTGGATGGAGGTATGGTCAATCTTGTTAACCCCTTGGTAGACTATATTGAAAGCATGGGTGGGGTAGTAGCCTTGAGGTGTCGGGCGGAGAAGATAACAACCGCCGGTGAGAGATACATCATTAACTCTTCAAAGGGCATTTTTGAATCGAAATACGTAATCGGCGCAATCCCAATCAATAATCTCCGGGAAGTATTTCCCCAAATTCAGCGAAATGAAGCAAAGGACATGCCATCAAAGATGCTAAATAGTGCCTTTCAGCTTAGCATAGGTTTCAGGCCCAGGAAACACTTCGACGCCATTCATTACCAGATTCACCTGCACGCACCGTTAAGTGGGATAAAATCCAAAAGCATTTTTTTAAGCTTAAGCCACCCGCTTGACGAAACCCGTTCGGATGTGGAAGGCCTGATGGTGGCGTCGGTCACAACGCACATTCCGCACCCCGGAGGCACTGAAATTGCCAGCGATATTTTGGAAAAGGAAATCATCGACACCCTCGAGCACCATGGTTTTCTGAGGCGAAAGGACATCGTTTACAAACACAACTCAGGGCCAAAGGCGTGGGAAAAGTGGACAGGAAGAAAATGGGGTTTCGTGGGTGGCTACCCGCAATACATGAAAATAAGGCCATGGCAAATGCTCAACGCCAGACTTGGACCGAAAAGAGCCTACCTGTGTGGTGACACTGCTTACCCGGGCCAGGGGATTCCGGGGACAGTGTTGAGTGGCATAATTGCGGCTGAAAAACTTTCCAGGGATTGGCTCTGAATTTTCTTCTATACAAACATTTTTTGTATTAATCTTGCTTTCTCATACGCTTTCGGAATTTTTCACCGGGAATGAGGGTTTCACTTTTTAAACTATAAGGAAGTGACTTTTCAAGAGCTAGAAACAAAAATTAAAGAGTATAAGGCAGAAGGGAAGAAGTTGTTTACAACCTCTTCTTTTCAAACGCACAGCCTGGTAATGCTGCACATGCTGAGCAGAATAGATAACTCGATTCCCGTCTATTTTATCAATACCGGCTACCTTTTTCCAGATACGATAGCTTTTAAGGATCAGGTGGCTAAAGAGTTCGGAATAAAAGTGCTCGATGTAAAATCAAGTATGCCAAGAAACATGCAGGTAGGTAATGACGGCAAGCTGCTATTTACGAGTGACCCGGACTACTGCTGCTATATCAATAAAACGCAACCAACCGATGCTTTGCTTCAAGAGCACGACATCTGGATCAATGGCGTAAGAGCTGACCAAAGCGCTGTAAGGGCAGCTATGAAAGTGGAGCAACCTGCGCCGCATAATACGTTTCGTTTCCATCCGATGCTGGACTGGAATGCAAAGATGATTTTTCAATACATCAGGGAGCACAATTTGCCGAGGCATCCCATGGACGCCAAGGGCTATATGAGTATAGGCTGTGAGCCGTGTACCCGTAAAATGGATCCTGAAATGCAGGAACGTGAAGCCAGATGGTTTGGGATGAAAAAAACAGAATGTGGTTTACATACTGACCTAATCAGTAAATAGATGCGAGTATTAATTACAGGAGGAGCCGGGTATATTGGAACCCAGGTGGTAGGGAATTTGTGCCAACAGCCGGAGGTTGAGAAGATCATCGTGTATGATAACCTGAGCAAGGGCAATTTCAATTTTTTCTTTGGTCAAAAGTACCCTGGTCATGAAAGGATAAAGCTGGTCTCGGCTGAGTTGCTTGACAGTAGAACCCTAAGGAAGCACCTGAAGGAAGTGGACGCTGTGATTCATTTGGCAGCCAGGGTAACCACACCATTTGCCAACACCGACTCACACTTTTACGAACAGGTAAACCACTGGGGAACCGCCGAGCTGGTGTATGCTGTGGAAGAGCTGGATAACGTAAAGAAACTCATCTACACCAGCAGTACCGCCGTTTATGGCGCCAGTGAGGAGCTTGCCACCGAAAGAGCCGACACTGATCCGTCTACGTTTTATGGTATTTCAAAGCATAGGGGAGAGGAACATGTAGTTCGATTGGGCACAAATAAGGATGCGGTTATACTACGATGTGGTAATGTATACGGCTACAATAAGAGTATGAGGTTCGATGCCGTCATCAACCGGTTTATGTTTGATGCCAACTTTGGCAATCGGATCCAGATTTTTGGCAACGGCAAACAAGCCAGGGCTTTTATACACGTGACGCACGTAGCCGAGATTATCAAGGAGACTTTGCTGAAGCAAGTGCCTTCCGGTATCTATAATGTTGTTGATAAGAACTTGCCCATTCTGGACATCGTGGATGCCATGAAGGAGATGTTTCCCGAACTTGAGTACACTTTCATTAACCAGCACATTAGCCTTATGGAATTAAAAGTGAGCCCTGAGACTCTGCTGGCTGATTATATCAACATGCCTCACCCGGAAAGCCTGAGGCAGGAGCTACTTGAATTCAAGGAGAAGTTCTCTTTTTAATCGCCATGGATTTCTTCGTTTGCAGACAACCTAAAGCTGGATTTAATAGTATTATGATCGCTGATTTCTTGTGGATCATCACATTGTAAGGTAATTAACAACAGACTGTCTCATTCAAAATTTTCGGAAATTTGAATGAGAAATTGTCATTGTTTGCTAAGGCCTTCGTTTTGATTTTTAGTCAATAATTTTTTATCCCAGTCATTGGTTTAATCCAATTTTATATGGGTAATAATGATTTTTTTAAGTAAATCGTAGATTGAAACATGGCTTTGAATCTCTGATTTCAAAACACTGACCAAATAGTTGAAATAAATGCGGATAAATTGTATTTCAAAAAGCCATTTCGGGTTCTCGTTAATTACGTGGTTGGGGCTGGTAACTTTCCTTTTTGTTAAGAAAAGAGTTTTTCTTACTGGAATTCTAGCTTCCGTAGTTGTTTTTGGGCAGGCCCAAAACAAGATAATTTTCTCCGACTCTAAGGTAAGTGCAAAACACCACGTTCCGGCAGGATCTCCGCTTGGGAAGGTGGACAAAAGAAATATTTCTTCGGTTCAGAAGAATAACGAATATGGAGTTAATAGTATTTACGATGAGCATGGACCTCTGGTAGAGCCAGGTGAAGGGCGACTTTTTTTTAGCAGAAGTAACCACCCCGACAACGTTGGAGGCACCAAAGACGCCGAAGATATTTGGACTGCAACCTGGGATCCAAAGACACATACTTGGACAAAGGTTGAGCGCCTCCCACCGCCTCTGAACAACAGAGGGCCTAATTTTGTCACCTCCATTACAGTCGAAGAGGGAGTCATTAATTTGATTTTGGGTAATACTTACGACAATGGAGAGATTTCAGGCGAGGGACTTTCCTATTCCGAGCTTCGCAATGGCAAATGGACTACCCCTGCCAATTTTACTATAAAGGGTTTCAAGAATAAGTCCGGATACGCTGACTTTTTTGTCTCTGAGGACGGCAAGCACATGCTAATTTCTGCGGAAATGGACGACTCAAGGGGTGGAAGAGATATTTATATCAGCCACAGAGTAAGTAAAAAGGCATGGGATACGCCGATCAACCTTGGTGTCCTGAATACACCCGGAGAAGATACCTCTCCATCGTTTTCTCCAGACGGTCGATTCCTCTTCTATTCCTCTGACGGTCAGGAGGGCTACGGTGGCCTCGATATCTTTTATTCAGTTAAACAAGGAGACAATTGGAACGAATGGTCAGGACCGAAGAACCTGGGTAATCAATTTAATGACCGGCATGACAACAAGCACTTTAGCCTCCCTCCAATTGGCGAAAAGATATACTTCGTCTCCGGCAACGAGCAGGGAAATCAAGATATTTACTCATTTGTCACCACGTCGGAGGAGTTGTACTCGGAGCTGACTGGTGAGGATATCTGTCTTGCGGAAAAAATCTTCACTAACGAAAACGCATTTTCACACAGACTAACCTGTAACCTCTGTGTCGATTTGGAATACCAGTCTGAGAGTAATAATGGAGACGTAAAGTATCGCTGGGACTTTGGCGACACTTTTAGCGGAGAAGGACGATCAGTAAGCCATTGTTATGATACTCATGGCACCTATGATATAAAGCTATCAATTTTGGAGGCGTCCACGAGCCGAACAATCTATGAAATTGACCACGAGTATGAACTGAACGAGTTTCTGGAGCTAAAGATAGACGAAGAAGTGCCAGGAGTTATCAATCAAGCTTCCAGATTTAAATCTCATTTGGCGGGAGCATATCCGGCCAATGCCGAGTTCTATTGGGATTTTGGAGACGGTTACTTTGCGTGTGGCAATGAAGTGAGCCACACTTATATACTTCCAAATGACTATGAAGTGAGGGCACTGGCTTCCTTTCAATGGCAGGGTAGGGTGCGGTACCTGATGACAAGTACGACGGTATCGATAAAGATGAAGAATTAATGACAGCCTTGGAGGCCAGCTCCTTGCGTCGATGAATCTTTCCACTTTTACACAAATATAGAAGGTATTTCCTGTGTCTATTATTTTTTAGCACCTGGGAGATGTTGGCTCTGTTAAAGATTTTGAGGAGAAGGTTTAATCCAAATGAAGGTACTTTTATGTGGATCATATCTGCTTTTCACGTAAAGTGCGAGACCGTGAAATCTTTGGAGATGCTAACAAATAGACGGATTTCTAAATGCTCTGGTTTCTATTCTGCCGAGACTAATATCTAGGTTTAGTAAAGGTATTCATTGCCAAACCAGATGCTGCGATCTTTCAGGTAATCGGAGAACTGGTTAACGCCAGCCCAAATACTGTTGGTCAAGAACCAATCGTTGGAAGAATATGTCATAGAACTGGGTAAGTTGAACTCACAATTGTTAAGTCCCTTTTCTTGTTCGCATCTCGTTTTGCATTCTCGTTAAGAAAGTTATCGAAGCTGGGTATTTGTGCATTTTCGAAGCAGCCACATCAAAAACAGACGAAATTTACTTCTTTGTCGAATACAGGATAGAAAGTAAGTTAAAAGCGAGTCTCCCTATGCCAATTCTACAAGTGCAAAGAGGCAAATTAGGAATTACATTTTGCAGGATGCCGCCATTTAATTGGAGCTAGTGGAGAGGCGATTTGGCTGAATATGTTGAAAAAAAAGTGGCAAATATCTTCCCAAAAGATTATTTCCCTCTATTCAAAACGACACAACATAAACGAGGTGCGCCTCAATTCTTTTCAGTAAAACACAAATGTTTAACGGTCAGCTTACCCAAAAATCTGAGTTTTCCACTCGTCGACGAATGACTGTCACTGACCTGACAATAAAGTTGACTAATCGAATTATGGCGACTGCCCAATTGGACGCATGGTAGATTTGAGTATCTGCAAACCGTCCACCCAACTAAGTATGACCCGACGATTACCGATAAAGAGCTTTTCTAATCATTTCATAGTTTTTTTATTCCTTTTGTTGCTAGCTGGATTTTCCCATCCATCTTTTGCACAAACAA
Organism: Imperialibacter sp.; assembly: GCF_048007035.1. Taxonomy (NCBI): domain Bacteria; kingdom Pseudomonadati; phylum Bacteroidota; class Cytophagia; order Cytophagales; family Flammeovirgaceae; genus Imperialibacter; species Imperialibacter sp. The sequence continues at coordinate 6,811,502 of NZ_CP180355.1, read as the reverse complement.
AAGGCCTCATTTATAAGCCAGCCACCGCCGGTGGAGCAGCAGTCCTAGATCCGAACGGCGATGGCTACACCTCCTCATCAACGGCGGGCTTTGTTTCAAATGATGAGACCGAAAGTGAGATTCCCTACGTTGCCCTTCCAAGTGTTGGCGCCTCAGAACCCGATAGTGATCTTGGACCGGGGCCTTCGTGCGGATTTACCGATCTTGTTAAGTCGGACGACAACAACACGATTTACACGTATCTCGATGCAGCCGACAACTTAATGTACCGTTTCAGGCTCGGTGGAACAGCCAACAACTCAAAAGGATATTCCATTCTTATCGATACCGATCAAAAATTCGGCTTGTCTGGCCCTAATGCGGATCCGAATTATGTTGCCGGAAACCCCGGCTTTGAGATTGAGATAGTATTGCGTACTAATTTTGGAGTAGGCTTGTACAATGTTGATGGTACCATTAGCCCGGTTGAGATAGGTGATGCAACAGTTGACAGACCCTATGATGACTATGCGCAGAAATCAATAGCTGTTTCAGAGATATGCGGCGATGATGACTATTTCTACGATTTCTATATCCCATTTGCGCATATCACAGCAGCTTTCCCGGGAGTAACTACGTCCACTCCACTCAGGATGGTGGGTAATACGGTCATCAATCCCAAGGCGGCCATTGGGAACAATGGTATATCAGATTTGGGTGGAATTGATGATGCCACTGGTATTACTGATGGTTTATGGGAAAGCCTTGTTGATGTATTCCCTCCTACCTCACCTGCAGATATTGGTTCAGGCACTATCCTGTATGCCAGGGCTAGCTGTCCGTCTATCACCGGGCCATTAGTCATTGGAGCCACCTCAATCTCCGGATCCTCTGTCGAGGTGGATGGAGCTACTATTGAAGTGTTCAAGAATGGTGCATCTGTGGGAACAACTTCTGTTACCTCAAATGCCTGGACGCTCACAGGGCTTACTGCGCTTGCGGGTGGAGAGGTTTATACCGCATCCGCTACGGTTTCGGCTGCAGCAGCCCTTGCCACAGGCACTTCCCAGAAGTCCACCTCGTACAGTACGTGTAACTCAACTACCGTTGGCGCTACATGTTCTGCAGCTCCCACAACAATCTCAGAGGTGACCGGCAACAAGAAGTTTACGGGGAGCACCTCTGCGGTAGGCTCCTATACGCTAACGATATATGACGGAACAGGTGCCATATTAACCTCACCTGCTGGTACTCCCAATCCTCAGTCAGGCCTTACGGGCGCAACCTGGACATGGGAGTATGGTACGGGAGGCACAAAAATTCCGGCAGGTACTTATTACTTCACCATCATGGAATCAGGAAGTTGTGAGTCTGCAAAAACACAATATTGTACTGCCACCGCCGCTGCCTCTACAACGCCAGTTTTTTCTGGTTTACCAATTGTGGAAACGGACGCATCTATTAGCGGTACTTCTGGCTCTGGTGCCACGGTAACAATATTTATAGATAATGTGGAGCAGGCCACGGTAACTGCCACAGGAACTAGTTGGTCCTTTACCGTATCTTCATTGCCCAATGCAGCTATTGTTCAGGGACAAGTAATAAAGGTTAGAGCTACGGACAGCGGAAAGTGTGGCACCGAAGTTTCGACCACGGTGGGGTCAAAATCTGCCACTCCATTTATTTCAGGCGAATTTTGTATAGAGGCCACAGGCTCGGTTACTACCGTTAGTGGAGTTTCTTCCGAAGATGCAAACAGTGTTATCAAAATTTACACAGGGATGGCTGGTTCAGAAACCTACACAGGGCAGTCTGGTCTGGTTTCAGCCAATGGCTCATGGACTGTGTCTGGTTTGAACCTTGGGATAACCACCCGAATTAGCGCAACAGCTCAAACTACAGGTGAGCTGGAAAGCGATTTTTCTGGCGGGGTAATTGTGAACACAAAAACACCCGACCCGCTGAACGCCCTGGAGATTACAAGTAACCCTGTGGAGGGTGATGCATCCATATCGGGCACAGCCACGGTATCGGCCAACGATGTTGTAATTCAGCTTTATATAGATGGGGTTGCCATTGAGGGAGCGAATGCTACAATTGCAGGAGACCTTGCCAATGCCGGAATCCAGGTTGCTACCTGGACAATAACGGGTCTCAACACGCCTTTCGATAAATTATACGCCGAAGGTTCGGCTACAGTTACTGCTGAGGCTCAGGCAGTTGGTACTTGCGAGAGTAACCCTTCAGCAGCAAAAATAATAGCCTGTGCCCCGCCGGCATCCCAAACCTTTTCAGCAACAACTGCCACGCTGATTTGTGAAGGGGAGACTATAGACTTTCAAATCGACGGATCGGAGAACCTGATTGTTTATGAATTAATTGACCAGGCAGGAACGGGGGTTGGGCCAGCTAAATTGGGAAACGGAAGTCCATTGACCATTACGACCTTTGGATTATCCGCCTCTACAACCTCGATCTCAGTAAAGGCAAATAAAGTTGGAATCACCTGCGAAACAACTTTTACGCCTGCAGTAGCTGTCGAGGCAAAACCACTCGCTGTCGTGTCACTGACATCGGGTAGTTTACAAATTTGCCAGGGAGAAACTTCCGTCGATCTGGGGTATTCCGTTACCTCAAATGGTCCGGCAATTGATTATAGTATCGTATTTGATGCAGCTGCGCAGTCGGCTGGGTTATCAAATATTGCGAACAGCACCACAGTAGCGTCTCCAATCGCTATAGCAGTACCGGCTGGAATTGCTGGCGGAACCTACAATGGGTCTTTTACAGTAAGAAACTCTAATTCACTTGTCTGTACAAGTGTTGCTAAGCCATTTACCATCAATGTCATAGTCTCCTCAATCAGCTCGGCCCTTCCGACTAGCCCGACAACTTGTGGTGGAGTAGATGGCTCTATTACAATTAGTGGGCTGCAGGCATCTGCCAATTATAGCGCTCTTGATTTCAAGTTCGACGGAGTGACTGTGAATCATGGAGCCTTCGTTGCAAATGGAAGTGGAGAATATCAAATTACCGGACTGAATGCGGGTTCTTACACAGACATGACTGTCACAATATCGGGTTGTACCTCAAATGCTTTGTCGGGTCCAATTGCTGTGAGTGATCCAGGGGGAGCGGCGATTGTCGAGGGCACCCATGTACAGCCCACCAATTGTGACACGCCAAACGGTGAAATCGTGCTAACAGGAGTGACAAGCGGGTCTTATAGTGTTGATTTCTCGCTTGACGGTACACCTCAGGCTACTCAAACCATAAGCGCTACTGGTAGTGGAATTGCTATCGTCAATCTGAACGAAGGAGCCTACACCAACATATCTATAACTGATGTAAGTAGCTGCAGATCAAATACGATAGGCGGCCCTATTCAATTGACTAACAGTAGCGATCCAACCATTACGTTGGGTGTAAATCCATCTGTTGTTACGGGGTCAACTTCTGCTAATCTGCCTTATTCATCCACCACCAATGGCCCTGATCAATATACTATTGACTATGATGCAGCCGCTAATACGGCTGGATTTGCTGACATTTCTGCTTTCACTTCGCTGCCTGTATCTCCCATAGCTTTAGTGGTTCCGGGAGCAGCTGCTATTAATACCTACAATGGCTCTTTGGTAGTAAAAAACTCCTCGACCGGTTGTATTTCTTCTACTACTGCTTTTGCTGTTACAATAACTGCAAGCGGAGATGTGACGCCCCCTGCGGCAAGCATCACAGGTGCTCCATCGGCAGTGAACAGCACGACCCCTTATAATGTGACGGTAGACTTCGGTGAAGTAGTCACAGGCTTTGTAAGTGGGGATGTAACTGTAGGCAACGGATCAGTAACAGGATTTACAGACAATGGAGATGGGACCTACACAGTACAGATCACCCCGAGTGGTGCTGGCGATATCAGTGTAGACGTAGCAGCGAACGTAGCCCAGGACGCAGCTGGCAACAACAACACCGCAGCGACTACTGCCACAACAGTTTATGACACAACGGCTCCTGCGGCAAGCATCACAGGTGGCCCATCGGCAGTGAACAGCACGACCCCTTATAATGTGACGGTAGACTTCGGTGAAGTAGTCACAGGCTTTGTAAGTGGGGATGTAACTGTAGGCAACGGATCAGTAACAGGATTTACAGACAATGGAGATGGGACCTACACTGTACAGATCACCCCGAGTGGTGCTGGCGATATCAGTGTAGACGTAGCAGCGAACGTAGCCCAGGACGCTGCTGGCAACAACAACACCGCAGCGACTACTGCCACGACAGTTTATGATACAACGGCTCCTGCGGCAAGCATCACAGGTGCTCCATCGGCAGTGAACAGCACGACCCCTTATAATGTGACGGTAGACTTCGGTGAAGTAGTCACAGGCTTTGTAAGTGGGGATGTAACTGTAGGCAACGGATCAGTAACAGGATTTACAGACAATGGAGATGGCAGCTACACAGTACAGATCACCCCGAGTGGTGCTGGCGATATCAGTGTAGACGTAGCAGCGAACGTAGCCCAGGACGCTGCTGGCAACAACAACACCGCAGCGACTACTGCCACAACAGTTTATGATACAACGGCTCCTGCGGCAAGCATCACAGGTGGCCCATCGGCAGTGAACAGCACGACCCCTTATAATGTGACGGTAGACTTCGGTGAAGTAGTCACAGGCTTTGTAAGTGGGGATGTAACTGTAGGCAACGGATCAGTAACAGGATTTACAGACAATGGAGATGGCAGCTACACAGTACAGATCACCCCGAGTGGTGCTGGCGATATCAGTGTAGACGTAGCGGCGAACGTAGCCCAGGACGCTGCTGGCAACAACAACACCGCAGCGACTACTGCCACAACAGTTTATGATACAACGGCTCCTGCGGCAAGCATCACAGGTGCCCATCGGCAGTGAACAGCACGACCCCTTATAATGTGACGGTAGACTTCGGTGAAGTAGTCACAGGCTTTGTAAGTGGGGATGTAACTGTAGGGAACGGATCAGTAACAGGATTTACAGACAATGGAGATGGCAGCTACACTGTACAGATCACCCCGAGTGGTGCTGGCGATATCAGTGTAGACGTAGCAGCGAACGTAGCCCAGGACGCTGCTGGCAACAACAACACCGCAGCGACTACTGCCACGACAGTTTATGACACAACGGCTCCTGCGGCAAGCATCACAGGTGGCCCATCGGCAGTGAACAGCACGACCCCTTATAATGTGACGGTAGACTTCGGTGAAGTAGTCACAGGCTTTGTAAGTGGGGATGTAACTGTAGGCAACGGATCAGTAACAGGATTTACAGACAATGGAGATGGGACCTACACAGTACAGATCACCCCGAGTGGTGCTGGCGATATCAGTGTAGACGTAGCAGCGAACGTAGCCCAGGACGCTGCTGGCAACAACAACACCGCAGCGACTACTGCCACGACAGTTTATGACACAACGGCTCCTGCGGCAAGCATCACAGGTGGCCCATCGGCAGTGAACAGCACGACCCCTTATAATGTGACGGTAGACTTCGGTGAAGTAGTCACAGGCTTTGTAAGTGGGGATGTAACTGTAGGCAACGGATCAGTAACAGGATTTACAGACAATGGAGATGGGACCTACACAGTACAGATCACCCCGAGTGGTGCTGGCGATATCAGTGTAGACGTAGCAGCGAACGTAGCCCAGGACGCAGCTGGCAACAACAACACCGCAGCGACTACTGCCACAACAGTTTATGACACAACGGCTCCTGCGGCAAGCATCACAGGTGGCCCATCGGCAGTGAACAGCACGACCCCTTATAATGTGACGGTAGACTTCGGTGAAGTAGTCACAGGCTTTGTAAGTGGGGATGTAACTGTAGGCAACGGATCAGTAACAGGATTTACAGACAATGGAGATGGGACCTACACTGTACAGATCACCCCGAGTGGTGCTGGCGATATCAGTGTAGACGTAGCAGCGAACGTAGCCCAGGACGCTGCTGGCAACAACAACACCGCAGCGACTACTGCCACGACAGTTTATGATACAACGGCTCCTGCGGCAAGCATCACAGGTGCTCCATCGGCAGTGAACAGCACGACCCCTTATAATGTGACGGTAGACTTCGGTGAAGTAGTCACAGGCTTTGTAAGTGGGGATGTAACTGTAGGCAACGGATCAGTAACAGGATTTACAGACAATGGAGATGGCAGCTACACAGTACAGATCACCCCGAGTGGTGCTGGCGATATCAGTGTAGACGTAGCAGCGAACGTAGCCCAGGACGCTGCTGGCAACAACAACACCGCAGCGACTACTGCCACAACAGTTTATGATACAACGGCTCCTGCGGCAAGCATCACAGGTGGCCCATCGGCAGTGAACAGCACGACCCCTTATAATGTGACGGTAGACTTCGGTGAAGTAGTCACAGGCTTTGTAAGTGGGGATGTAACTGTAGGCAACGGATCAGTAACAGGATTTACAGACAATGGAGATGGGACCTACACAGTACAGATCACCCCGAGTGGTGCTGGCGATATCAGTGTAGACGTAGCAGCGAACGTAGCCCAGGACGCTGCTGGCAACAACAACACCGCAGCGACTACTGCCACAACAGTTTATGACACAACGGCTCCTGCGGCAAGCATCACAGGTGCTCCATCGGCAGTGAACAGCACGACCCCTTATAATGTGACGGTAGACTTCGGTGAAGTAGTCACAGGCTTTGTAAGTGGGGATGTAACTGTAGGGAACGGATCAGTAACAGGATTTACAGACAATGGAGATGGCAGCTACACAGTACAGATCACCCCGAGTGGTGCTGGCGATATCAGTGTAGACGTAGCAGCGAACGTAGCCCAGGACGCAGCTGGCAACAACAACACCGCAGCGACTACTGCCACGACAGTTTATGACACAACGGCTCCTGCGGCAAGCATCACAGGTGGCCCATCGGCAGTGAACAGCACGACCCCTTATAATGTGACGGTAGACTTCGGTGAAGTAGTCACAGGCTTTGTAAGTGGGGATGTAACTGTAGGCAACGGATCAGTAACAGGATTTACAGACAATGGAGATGGCAGCTACACAGTACAGATCACCCCGAGTGGTGCTGGCGATATCAGTGTAGACGTAGCGGCGAACGTAGCCCAGGACGCAGCTGGCAACAACAACACCGCAGCGACTACTGCCACAACAGTTTATGATACAACGGCTCCTGCGGCAAGCATCACAGGTGCTCCATCGGCAGTGAACAGCACGACCCCTTATAATGTGACGGTAGACTTCGGTGAAGTAGTCACAGGCTTTGTAAGTGGGGATGTAACTGTAGGCAACGGATCAGTAACAGGATTTACAGACAATGGAGATGGGACCTACACAGTACAGATCACCCCGAGTGGTGCTGGCGATATCAGTGTAGACGTAGCAGCGAACGTAGCCCAGGACGCAGCTGGCAACAACAACACCGCAGCGACTACTGCCACAACAGTTTATGATACAACGGCTCCTGCGGCAAGCATCACAGGTGCTCCATCGGCAGTGAACAGCACGACCCCTTATAATGTGACGGTAGACTTCGGTGAAGTAGTCACAGGCTTTGTAAGTGGGGATGTAACTGTAGGGAACGGATCAGTAACAGGATTTACAGACAATGGAGATGGCAGCTACACAGTACAGATCACCCCGAGTGGTGCTGGCGATATCAGTGTAGACGTAGCGGCGAACGTAGCCCAGGACGCAGCTGGCAACAACAACACCGCAGCGACTACTGCCACAACAGTTTATGACACAACGGCTCCTGCGGCAAGCATCACAGGTGGCCCATCGGCAGTGAACAGCACGACCCCTTATAATGTGACGGTAGACTTCGGTGAAGTAGTCACAGGCTTTGTAAGTGGGGATGTAACTGTAGGCAACGGATCAGTAACAGGATTTACAGACAATGGAGATGGGACCTACACAGTACAGATCACCCCGAGTGGTGCTGGCGATATCAGTGTAGACGTAGCAGCGAACGTAGCCCAGGACGCTGCTGGCAACAACAACACCGCAGCGACTACTGCCACAACAGTTTATGACACAACGGCTCCTGCGGCAAGCATCACAGGTGCTCCATCGGCAGTGAACAGCACGACCCCTTATAATGTGACGGTAGACTTCGGTGAAGTAGTCACAGGCTTTGTAAGTGGGGATGTAACTGTAGGCAACGGATCAGTAACAGGATTTACAGACAATGGAGATGGGACCTACACAGTACAGATCACCCCGAGTGGTGCTGGCGATATCAGTGTAGACGTAGCAGCGAACGTAGCCCAGGACGCAGCTGGCAACAACAACACCGCAGCGACTACTGCCACAACAGTTTATGACACAACGGCTCCTGCGGCAAGCATCACAGGTGGCCCATCGGCAGTGAACAGCACGACCCCTTATAATGTGACGGTAGACTTCGGTGAAGTAGTCACAGGCTTTGTAAGTGGGGATGTAACTGTAGGCAACGGATCAGTAACAGGATTTACAGACAATGGAGATGGGACCTACACAGTACAGATCACCCCGAGTGGTGCTGGCGATATCAGTGTAGACGTAGCGGCGAACGTAGCCCAGGACGCTGCTGGCAACAACAACACCGCAGCGACTACTGCCACGACAGTTTATGACACAACGGCTCCTGCGGCAAGCATCACAGGTGCTCCATCGGCAGTGAACAGCACGACCCCTTATAATGTGACGGTAGACTTCGGTGAAGTAGTCACAGGCTTTGTAAGTGGGGATGTAACTGTAGGCAACGGATCAGTAACAGGATTTACAGACAATGGAGATGGCAGCTACACAGTACAGATCACCCCGAGTGGTGCTGGCGATATCAGTGTAGACGTAGCAGCGAACGTAGCCCAGGACGCAGCTGGCAACAACAACACCGCAGCGACTACTGCCACAACAGTTTATGACACAACGGCTCCTGCGGCAAGCATCACAGGTGGCCCATCGGCAGTGAACAGCACGACCCCTTATAATGTGACGGTAGACTTCGGTGAAGTAGTCACAGGCTTTGTAAGTGGGGATGTAACTGTAGGCAACGGATCAGTAACAGGATTTACAGACAATGGAGATGGCAGCTACACAGTACAGATCACCCCGAGTGGTGCTGGCGATATCAGTGTAGACGTAGCGGCGAACGTAGCCCAGGACGCAGCTGGCAACAACAACACCGCAGCGACTACTGCCACAACAGTTTATGATACAACGGCTCCTGCGGCAAGCATCACAGGTGCTCCATCGGCAGTGAACAGCACGACCCCTTATAATGTGACGGTAGACTTCGGTGAAGTAGTCACAGGCTTTGTAAGTGGGGATGTAACTGTAGGCAACGGATCAGTAACAGGATTTACAGACAATGGAGATGGCAGCTACACAGTACAGATCACCCCGAGTGGTGCTGGCGATATCAGTGTAGACGTAGCGGCGAACGTAGCCCAGGACGCAGCTGGCAACAACAACACCGCAGCGACTACTGCCACAACAGTTTATGATACAACGGCTCCTGCGGCAAGCATCACAGGTGCTCCATCGGCAGTGAACAGCACGACCCCTTATAATGTGACGGTAGACTTCGGTGAAGTAGTCACAGGCTTTGTAAGTGGGGATGTAACTGTAGGCAACGGATCAGTAACAGGATTTACAGACAATGGAGATGGCAGCTACACAGTACAGATCACCCCGAGTGGTGCTGGCGATATCAGTGTAGACGTAGCGGCGAACGTAGCCCAGGACGCTGCTGGCAACAACAACACCGCAGCGACTACTGCCACAACAGTTTATGATACAACGGCTCCTGCGGCAAGCATCACAGGTGCTCCATCGGCAGTGAACAGCACGACCCCTTATAATGTGACGGTAGACTTCGGTGAAGTAGTCACAGGCTTTGTAAGTGGGGATGTAACTGTAGGGAACGGATCAGTAACAGGATTTACAGACAATGGAGATGGCAGCTACACTGTACAGATCACCCCGAGTGGTGCTGGCGATATCAGTGTAGACGTAGCAGCGAACGTAGCCCAGGACGCTGCTGGCAACAACAACACCGCAGCGACTACTGCCACGACAGTTTATGACACAACGGCTCCTGCGGCAAGCATCACAGGTGGCCCATCGGCAGTGAACAGCACGACCCCTTATAATGTGACGGTAGACTTCGGTGAAGTAGTCACAGGCTTTGTAAGTGGGGATGTAACTGTAGGCAACGGATCAGTAACAGGATTTACAGACAATGGAGATGGGACCTACACAGTACAGATCACCCCGAGTGGTGCTGGCGATATCAGTGTAGACGTAGCAGCGAACGTAGCCCAGGACGCTGCTGGCAACAACAACACCGCAGCGACTACTGCCACGACAGTTTATGACACAACGGCTCCTGCGGCAAGCATCACAGGTGGCCCATCGGCAGTGAACAGCACGACCCCTTATAATGTGACGGTAGACTTCGGTGAAGTAGTCACAGGCTTTGTAAGTGGGGATGTAACTGTAGGCAACGGATCAGTAACAGGATTTACAGACAATGGAGATGGGACCTACACAGTACAGATCACCCCGAGTGGTGCTGGCGATATCAGTGTAGACGTAGCAGCGAACGTAGCCCAGGACGCAGCTGGCAACAACAACACCGCAGCGACTACTGCCACAACAGTTTATGACACAACGGCTCCTGCGGCAAGCATCACAGGTGGCCCATCGGCAGTGAACAGCACGACCCCTTATAATGTGACGGTAGACTTCGGTGAAGTAGTCACAGGCTTTGTAAGTGGGGATGTAACTGTAGGCAACGGATCAGTAACAGGATTTACAGACAATGGAGATGGGACCTACACTGTACAGATCACCCCGAGTGGTGCTGGCGATATCAGTGTAGACGTAGCAGCGAACGTAGCCCAGGACGCTGCTGGCAACAACAACACCGCAGCGACTACTGCCACGACAGTTTATGATACAACGGCTCCTGCGGCAAGCATCACAGGTGCTCCATCGGCAGTGAACAGCACGACCCCTTATAATGTGACGGTAGACTTCGGTGAAGTAGTCACAGGCTTTGTAAGTGGGGATGTAACTGTAGGCAACGGATCAGTAACAGGATTTACAGACAATGGAGATGGCAGCTACACAGTACAGATCACCCCGAGTGGTGCTGGCGATATCAGTGTAGACGTAGCAGCGAACGTAGCCCAGGACGCTGCTGGCAACAACAACACCGCAGCGACTACTGCCACAACAGTTTATGATACAACGGCTCCTGCGGCAAGCATCACAGGTGGCCCATCGGCAGTGAACAGCACGACCCCTTATAATGTGACGGTAGACTTCGGTGAAGTAGTCACAGGCTTTGTAAGTGGGGATGTAACTGTAGGCAACGGATCAGTAACAGGATTTACAGACAATGGAGATGGCAGCTACACAGTACAGATCACCCCGAGTGGTGCTGGCGATATCAGTGTAGACGTAGCGGCGAACGTAGCCCAGGACGCTGCTGGCAACAACAACACCGCAGCGACTACTGCCACAACAGTTTATGATACAACGGCTCCTGCGGCAAGCATCACAGGTGCTCCATCGGCAGTGAACAGCACGACCCCTTATAATGTGACGGTAGACTTCGGTGAAGTAGTCACAGGCTTTGTAAGTGGGGATGTAACTGTAGGGAACGGATCAGTAACAGGATTTACAGACAATGGAGATGGCAGCTACACTGTACAGATCACCCCGAGTGGTGCTGGCGATATCAGTGTAGACGTAGCAGCGAACGTAGCCCAGGACGCTGCTGGCAACAACAACACCGCAGCGACTACTGCCACGACAGTTTATGACACAACGGCTCCTGCGGCAAGCATCACAGGTGGCCCATCGGCAGTGAACAGCACGACCCCTTATAATGTGACGGTAGACTTCGGTGAAGTAGTCACAGGCTTTGTAAGTGGGGATGTAACTGTAGGCAACGGATCAGTAACAGGATTTACAGACAATGGAGATGGGACCTACACAGTACAGATCACCCCGAGTGGTGCTGGCGATATCAGTGTAGACGTAGCAGCGAACGTAGCCCAGGACGCTGCTGGCAACAACAACACCGCAGCGACTACTGCCACGACAGTTTATGACACAACGGCTCCTGCGGCAAGCATCACAGGTGGCCCATCGGCAGTGAACAGCACGACCCCTTATAATGTGACGGTAGACTTCGGTGAAGTAGTCACAGGCTTTGTAAGTGGGGATGTAACTGTAGGCAACGGATCAGTAACAGGATTTACAGACAATGGAGATGGGACCTACACAGTACAGATCACCCCGAGTGGTGCTGGCGATATCAGTGTAGACGTAGCAGCGAACGTAGCCCAGGACGCAGCTGGCAACAACAACACCGCAGCGACTACTGCCACAACAGTTTATGACACAACGGCTCCTGCGGCAAGCATCACAGGTGGCCCATCGGCAGTGAACAGCACGACCCCTTATAATGTGACGGTAGACTTCGGTGAAGTAGTCACAGGCTTTGTAAGTGGGGATGTAACTGTAGGCAACGGATCAGTAACAGGATTTACAGACAATGGAGATGGGACCTACACTGTACAGATCACCCCGAGTGGTGCTGGCGATATCAGTGTAGACGTAGCAGCGAACGTAGCCCAGGACGCTGCTGGCAACAACAACACCGCAGCGACTACTGCCACGACAGTTTATGATACAACGGCTCCTGCGGCAAGCATCACAGGTGCTCCATCGGCAGTGAACAGCACGACCCCTTATAATGTGACGGTAGACTTCGGTGAAGTAGTCACAGGCTTTGTAAGTGGGGATGTAACTGTAGGCAACGGATCAGTAACAGGATTTACAGACAATGGAGATGGCAGCTACACAGTACAGATCACCCCGAGTGGTGCTGGCGATATCAGTGTAGACGTAGCAGCGAACGTAGCCCAGGACGCTGCTGGCAACAACAACACCGCAGCGACTACTGCCACAACAGTTTATGATACAACGGCTCCTGCGGCAAGCATCACAGGTGGCCCATCGGCAGTGAACAGCACGACCCCTTATAATGTGACGGTAGACTTCGGTGAAGTAGTCACAGGCTTTGTAAGTGGGGATGTAACTGTAGGCAACGGATCAGTAACAGGATTTACAGACAATGGAGATGGGACCTACACAGTACAGATCACCCCGAGTGGTGCTGGCGATATCAGTGTAGACGTAGCAGCGAACGTAGCCCAGGACGCTGCTGGCAACAACAACACCGCAGCGACTACTGCCACAACAGTTTATGACACAACGGCTCCTGCGGCAAGCATCACAGGTGCTCCATCGGCAGTGAACAGCACGACCCCTTATAATGTGACGGTAGACTTCGGTGAAGTAGTCACAGGCTTTGTAAGTGGGGATGTAACTGTAGGGAACGGATCAGTAACAGGATTTACAGACAATGGAGATGGCAGCTACACAGTACAGATCACCCCGAGTGGTGCTGGCGATATCAGTGTAGACGTAGCAGCGAACGTAGCCCAGGACGCAGCTGGCAACAACAACACCGCAGCGACTACTGCCACGACAGTTTATGACACAACGGCTCCTGCGGCAAGCATCACAGGTGGCCCATCGGCAGTGAACAGCACGACCCCTTATAATGTGACGGTAGACTTCGGTGAAGTAGTCACAGGCTTTGTAAGTGGGGATGTAACTGTAGGCAACGGATCAGTAACAGGATTTACAGACAATGGAGATGGCAGCTACACAGTACAGATCACCCCGAGTGGTGCTGGCGATATCAGTGTAGACGTAGCGGCGAACGTAGCCCAGGACGCAGCTGGCAACAACAACACCGCAGCGACTACTGCCACAACAGTTTATGATACAACGGCTCCTGCGGCAAGCATCACAGGTGCTCCATCGGCAGTGAACAGCACGACCCCTTATAATGTGACGGTAGACTTCGGTGAAGTAGTCACAGGCTTTGTAAGTGGGGATGTAACTGTAGGCAACGGATCAGTAACAGGATTTACAGACAATGGAGATGGGACCTACACAGTACAGATCACCCCGAGTGGTGCTGGCGATATCAGTGTAGACGTAGCAGCGAACGTAGCCCAGGACGCAGCTGGCAACAACAACACCGCAGCGACTACTGCCACAACAGTTTATGATACAACGGCTCCTGCGGCAAGCATCACAGGTGCTCCATCGGCAGTGAACAGCACGACCCCTTATAATGTGACGGTAGACTTCGGTGAAGTAGTCACAGGCTTTGTAAGTGGGGATGTAACTGTAGGGAACGGATCAGTAACAGGATTTACAGACAATGGAGATGGCAGCTACACAGTACAGATCACCCCGAGTGGTGCTGGCGATATCAGTGTAGACGTAGCGGCGAACGTAGCCCAGGACGCAGCTGGCAACAACAACACCGCAGCGACTACTGCCACAACAGTTTATGACACAACGGCTCCTGCGGCAAGCATCACAGGTGGCCCATCGGCAGTGAACAGCACGACCCCTTATAATGTGACGGTAGACTTCGGTGAAGTAGTCACAGGCTTTGTAAGTGGGGATGTAACTGTAGGCAACGGATCAGTAACAGGATTTACAGACAATGGAGATGGGACCTACACAGTACAGATCACCCCGAGTGGTGCTGGCGATATCAGTGTAGACGTAGCAGCGAACGTAGCCCAGGACGCTGCTGGCAACAACAACACCGCAGCGACTACTGCCACAACAGTTTATGACACAACGGCTCCTGCGGCAAGCATCACAGGTGCTCCATCGGCAGTGAACAGCACGACCCCTTATAATGTGACGGTAGACTTCGGTGAAGTAGTCACAGGCTTTGTAAGTGGGGATGTAACTGTAGGCAACGGATCAGTAACAGGATTTACAGACAATGGAGATGGGACCTACACAGTACAGATCACCCCGAGTGGTGCTGGCGATATCAGTGTAGACGTAGCAGCGAACGTAGCCCAGGACGCAGCTGGCAACAACAACACCGCAGCGACTACTGCCACAACAGTTTATGACACAACGGCTCCTGCGGCAAGCATCACAGGTGGCCCATCGGCAGTGAACAGCACGACCCCTTATAATGTGACGGTAGACTTCGGTGAAGTAGTCACAGGCTTTGTAAGTGGGGATGTAACTGTAGGCAACGGATCAGTAACAGGATTTACAGACAATGGAGATGGGACCTACACAGTACAGATCACCCCGAGTGGTGCTGGCGATATCAGTGTAGACGTAGCGGCGAACGTAGCCCAGGACGCTGCTGGCAACAACAACACCGCAGCGACTACTGCCACGACAGTTTATGACACAACGGCTCCTGCGGCAAGCATCACAGGTGCTCCATCGGCAGTGAACAGCACGACCCCTTATAATGTGACGGTAGACTTCGGTGAAGTAGTCACAGGCTTTGTAAGTGGGGATGTAACTGTAGGCAACGGATCAGTAACAGGATTTACAGACAATGGAGATGGCAGCTACACAGTACAGATCACCCCGAGTGGTGCTGGCGATATCAGTGTAGACGTAGCAGCGAACGTAGCCCAGGACGCAGCTGGCAACAACAACACCGCAGCGACTACTGCCACAACAGTTTATGACACAACGGCTCCTGCGGCAAGCATCACAGGTGGCCCATCGGCAGTGAACAGCACGACCCCTTATAATGTGACGGTAGACTTCGGTGAAGTAGTCACAGGCTTTGTAAGTGGGGATGTAACTGTAGGCAACGGATCAGTAACAGGATTTACAGACAATGGAGATGGCAGCTACACAGTACAGATCACCCCGAGTGGTGCTGGCGATATCAGTGTAGACGTAGCGGCGAACGTAGCCCAGGACGCAGCTGGCAACAACAACACCGCAGCGACTACTGCCACAACAGTTTATGATACAACGGCTCCTGCGGCAAGCATCACAGGTGCTCCATCGGCAGTGAACAGCACGACCCCTTATAATGTGACGGTAGACTTCGGTGAAGTAGTCACAGGCTTTGTAAGTGGGGATGTAACTGTAGGCAACGGATCAGTAACAGGATTTACAGACAATGGAGATGGCAGCTACACAGTACAGATCACCCCGAGTGGTGCTGGCGATATCAGTGTAGACGTAGCGGCGAACGTAGCCCAGGACGCAGCTGGCAACAACAACACCGCAGCGACTACTGCCACAACAGTTTATGATACAACGGCTCCTGCGGCAAGCATCACAGGTGCTCCATCGGCAGTGAACAGCACGACCCCTTATAATGTGACGGTAGACTTCGGTGAAGTAGTCACAGGCTTTGTAAGTGGGGATGTAACTGTAGGCAACGGATCAGTAACAGGATTTACAGACAATGGAGATGGCAGCTACACAGTACAGATCACCCCGAGTGGTGCTGGCGATATCAGTGTAGACGTAGCGGCGAACGTAGCCCAGGACGCTGCTGGCAACAACAACACCGCAGCGACTACTGCCACAACAGTTTATGATACAACGGCTCCTGCGGCAAGCATCACAGGTGCTCCATCGGCAGTGAACAGCACGACCCCTTATAATGTGACGGTAGACTTCGGTGAAGTAGTCACAGGCTTTGTAAGTGGGGATGTAACTGTAGGGAACGGATCAGTAACAGGATTTACAGACAATGGAGATGGCAGCTACACTGTACAGATCACCCCGAGTGGTGCTGGCGATATCAGTGTAGACGTAGCAGCGAACGTAGCCCAGGACGCTGCTGGCAACAACAACACCGCAGCGACTACTGCCACGACAGTTTATGACACAACGGCTCCTGCGGCAAGCATCACAGGTGGCCCATCGGCAGTGAACAGCACGACCCCTTATAATGTGACGGTAGACTTCGGTGAAGTAGTCACAGGCTTTGTAAGTGGGGATGTAACTGTAGGCAACGGATCAGTAACAGGATTTACAGACAATGGAGATGGGACCTACACAGTACAGATCACCCCGAGTGGTGCTGGCGATATCAGTGTAGACGTAGCAGCGAACGTAGCCCAGGACGCTGCTGGCAACAACAACACCGCAGCGACTACTGCCACGACAGTTTATGACACAACGGCTCCTGCGGCAAGCATCACAGGTGGCCCATCGGCAGTGAACAGCACGACCCCTTATAATGTGACGGTAGACTTCGGTGAAGTAGTCACAGGCTTTGTAAGTGGGGATGTAACTGTAGGCAACGGATCAGTAACAGGATTTACAGACAATGGAGATGGGACCTACACAGTACAGATCACCCCGAGTGGTGCTGGCGATATCAGTGTAGACGTAGCAGCGAACGTAGCCCAGGACGCTGCTGGCAACAACAACACCGCAGCGACTACTGCCACAACAGTTTATGACACAACGGCTCCTGCGGCAAGCATCACAGGTGCTCCATCGGCAGTGAACAGCACGACCCCTTATAATGTGACGGTAGACTTCGGTGAAGTAGTCACAGGCTTTGTAAGTGGGGATGTAACTGTAGGCAACGGATCAGTAACAGGATTTACAGACAATGGAGATGGGACCTACACAGTACAGATCACCCCGAGTGGTGCTGGCGATATCAGTGTAGACGTAGCAGCGAACGTAGCCCAGGACGCTGCTGGCAACAACAACACCGCAGCGACTACTGCCACAACAGTTTATGACACAACGGCTCCTGCGGCAAGCATCACAGGTGCTCCATCGGCAGTGAACAGCACGACCCCTTATAATGTAACGGTAGACTTCGGTGAAGTAGTCACAGGCTTTGTAAGTGGGGATGTAACTGTAGGCAACGGATCAGTAACAGGATTTACAGACAATGGAGATGGCAGCTACACTGTACAGATCACCCCGAGTGGTGCTGGCGATATCAGTGTAGACGTAGCAGCGAACGTAGCCCAGGACGCTGCTGGCAACAACAACACCGCAGCGACTACTGCCACAACAGTTTATGACACAACGGCTCCTGCGGCAAGCATCACAGGTGCTCCATCGGCAGTGAACAGCACGACCCCTTATAATGTGACGGTAGACTTCGGTGAAGTAGTCACAGGCTTTGTAAGTGGGGATGTAACTGTAGGGAACGGATCAGTAACAGGATTTACAGACAATGGAGATGGGACCTACACAGTACAGATCACCCCGAGTGGTGCTGGCGATATCAGTGTAGACGTAGCGGCGAACGTAGCCCAGGACGCTGCTGGCAACAACAACACCGCAGCGACTACTGCCACAACAGTTTATGATACAACGGCTCCTGCGGCAAGCATCACAGGTGGCCCATCGGCAGTGAACAGCACGACCCCTTATAATGTGACGGTAGACTTCGGTGAAGTAGTCACAGGCTTTGTAAGTGGGGATGTAACTGTAGGCAACGGATCAGTAACAGGATTTACAGACAATGGAGATGGGACCTACACTGTACAGATCACCCCGAGTGGTGCTGGCGATATCAGTGTAGACGTAGCAGCGAACGTAGCCCAGGACGCTGCTGGCAACAACAACACCGCAGCGACTACTGCCACAACAGTTTATGACAATGTTCCTCCCGTTGTTCCAACGATTTCAACAAGCGCTACGACGGACACCACACCGGTATTGAGTGGTGCGGCAGAGGTGGGCAGCACGGTAGTAGTGGAAATTAACGGAGTGACTTATACGGTAACTGCCGATGGAAGTGGGAACTGGTCAGTAGACACAGGAGCAGACACTCCAACGTCTGGTGGTCCGTTTACGCCCTTAACCGATGGTGCTTATGACATAGCGGTGACCAGCACTGATAGTGCGGGCAACAGTAGCAGTGATGTCACCAGCAATGAGCTGACGATAGATACTAAGTCACCAACCACTCCAACCGTTACAAGCCAGGTAACTACTATTTCGACCCCGGTCATAACAGGAACTGGAGAAGCCTTTACTTCAATATCTGTCACTGTCGGCGGAGCAACTTACAGCACCACTGTAGACGTCAATGGAATTTGGTCTGTCAACACAGCTACAGCAGTTCCATTGAGTGGAAGTTTTGATCCGGACTTGAATGGCTCGAACGACGTAACCGTGGTCAGTACTGACAAAGCAGGAAACTCTTCGACAGATACCACTAGCGCTGAGCTTACAATTCTAACGGGGGACTCTGACGGCGATGGTGTACCAACCGGCAAAGAGGATACCAATGGAGATAGTGACCCTACCAACGATGACACTGACGGCGATGGCATTGCCGATTACCTGGACTCAGATGATGACGGCGACACCGCATCGACCCTTGACGAAGACATCAACAGCGACGGAGATCCAACTAATGACGATACCGACGGTGACGGCACACCCGACTACCTGGATACCGATGATGATGGTGATGGAGTGTTGACCAAAGACGAAGACCGGAATGGCAACGGAGACCCCGGGGACGACGATACTGATGGCGATGGCATTCCCGATTACCTCGATTCAGATGATAATGATGGCCCGCTGGGCGACAAAGATGATGATGGAGTGAAAAACGGCGACGAGGATCTCAACGGCGATGGAGATTTATCTAACGATGATACAGACGGTGATGGTATTCCAAACTATTTGGATAATGATGACGACGGCGATGGAATCTTAACCAAAGACGAAGATGCCAATGGCGATGGTGACCCGACCAACGATGATTCAGATGGTGACGGAATCCCCGACTATCTCGATGCAAACGAAAATATTTTTGATCCAAATGCAGACGAAGATGGTGATGGTGTTATCAATAGCGATGAAGATCTAAATAAGGACGGAGATCCAACTAATGACGATACCGACGGTGACGGCACACCCGACTACCTGGATACCGACGACGATGGCGATGGAGTGTTGACCAAAGACGAAGACCGGAATGGCAACGGAGACCCCGGGGACGACGATACTGATGGCGATGGCATTCCCGATTACCTCGATTCAGATGATAATGATGGCCCGCTGGGCGACAAAGATGATGATGGCGTGAAAAACGGCGATGAAGATCGCAACGAAAACGGTGATCCGACCGACGACGACACCGATGGAGACGGAGTTCCCGACTTCCTGGATGATGACGACGATGGAGATGGTGTGCCGACCAGGGATGAAGATCGCAACGGAGACGGTGACCCAACCAACGATGATACCGATGGAGATGGTATTCCCGATTACCTGGATGACGACGACGATGGTGATGGAATATTAACCAAAGACGAAGATCTCAATGGTGATGGAGACCCAACCAACGATGATTCAGATGGTGATGGGATCCCTGACTATCTCGATGATAAAGATGACAGTAAAGTTCTTGAAATACCAAAAGGATTTTCGCCTAATGGGGACGGTATCAACGATGCATTTATTATTGAAGGGATCGAAAATTACCCGAACAATACAGTGCAAATATTTAACCGGTGGGGTAATGCGGTATTTGAGGTGAAAGGATACGACAATCGGAGCAAGGTTTGGGCCAGTGAATCTAATATAGGTCTGATTCTGGGCGCAAATAAAGTCCCCGATGGCACATACTTCTATCTCGTCGACCTGGGAGACGGAAGTAAACCATATTCAGGTTTTGTGGTAATCAATTCAGGAAAATTCTAAGAAAAATGGATAGGATGAAGTCCCTTGTTAAAGTATTGATCTCTGTGGCTGCCACTGCCTTTAGCTTCTCAGCAAACGCACAGCAGCAGCCAATGTTCACGCAATATATGTTCAATGGTCTGGCACTAAACCCCGCTTATGCCGGAAGTCATGAGGCATTGAGTACCACCGCAATTGCTCGTGTACAGTGGGTGGGGCTGGACGGCGCACCAAATACTCAATCCGTTTCCATGCACACACCGGTACCAGATAAAAATATTGGCATCGGCTTACTGTTTTTAAGAGATAAAATAGGTGTTACCAATCAAAACAGCCTTTTTCTGTCCTACGCCTATAAAATTAAGATGCGCAAGTCGACCCTTTCATTTGGGCTTCAGGGTGGCTTCAATGATTATAGTCACAATTTAAACGATCTGGGAATAGGCGATGACAACTATTTAGCCGGAAATATCAAGAGCTTTAAACCAAACGTTGGAACAGGAATCTACTTCAACAGTGAAAGGTTTTATTTGGGAGCCTCCCTTCCTTTGCTCTTTAATTCCGCAAAAGACGATAGAGTCACAAGCTTTATTTACTCAGAGATTAAGCGTCATTATTTTGTATCAGCAGGCTACGTATTCGATCTCAACAGAAGCTTGAAATTCAAGCCCAATCTGCTTATTAAAGCTGTGGAAGGTGCTCCTGTAGAGCTTGATGTCAATGCCAATTTACTTATTAACGATGTGTTTTGGGTGGGCCTCTCCTACAGGTCTTTTGAGTCGATCGATGTGCTTCTGGAACTACAGGTAAGCGAGCAATTCAGGGTTGGTTATTCGTATGATATTCTTACAAACGACCTTGGTAGAGTTAATTCAGGCTCGCATGAATTGATGCTCAATTACATATTTCAATATTCAAAAAGCAGAATAGTTACCCCAAGGTATTTTTAGGAAGACATGAAAAGAGTTTTAGTATATATCAATTTGTTACTTGGATTCCCTGCAATTGTTGCTACTGCGCAATCTGTGGAGTTCATCGAAGGCTTGAAAGGTCTTGAAAAAAGAGCCGACAAGAGTTATTATGAATTCTCTTACCAGTCCGCTGCATCACTTTACGAAGAGCTTTTTAAGCAGGACACCACGAACAAAAAAGTTGCTCTGAAGTTAGGAGACAGTTATCGTAATCTTAATATGCCAAAGGAAGCTAGTTTGTGGTATGGAAAGGTTTTAAAAGCTGATAGTGCCAGCGCCTACGGCCGCTATTTACTGTATTATGCCGAGTCATTAATGGAAATGGGAGAGTACAATCAGGCAATAAAATACTTCAAGTTATATCAGACGTCGGACGAAGGCAACTGGATTAGCGGCAGATTGGGGGGATTATATAATTCTGAAAACTATTTTTCAGATTCCGCCTTCTACGAAATCAACCCAATTAGTATCAACACAGCCTCTTACGAATTTAGTCCAATGATATACAAGGAGGGGTTGGTTTACTTATCGAACAGCAATGTGAGGAAAATAATACAGAACAATTTTAAATGGGACAATACTGAATACCTCGATCTCTTTTACACGAGAATAAGGGAGGGAGGCGAATTTGATTTACCTGTCTCGTTCAGTAAATCTGTTAATACTAAATATCATGAAGGGCCAGCCACTTTCTACAAAAATGAAAGTAAAATGGTTTTTACACGAAACCAGTACCACAAAGGCAAGGCGGTAAAAAGCAAGGACGGTATTACTAAATTGCAGCTATTTTTTGCTGACAATGTCAATGGTTCATGGTCAAATATTACGCCATATATTCACAACAGTAAAGAATTTTCAATTGGGCATCCGGCGATTGACGAAGAAGGAACAATATTGATTTTCGCATCAGATAAGGAGGGAGGGCATGGAGGTTCGGATTTATATTATTCGACTATGATGAACGGTGTGTGGTCCGAACCAATCAATTTTGGAGATAAAATAAATACACCGGGAGACGAGTTATTTCCCTACTTGTACAGGGGTACGATCCTGTATTTCTCTTCAAATGGCCATGGGGGCCTTGGCGGTCTCGATATCTACTCGGTAGTAATGGGCGAGAATGAGTTGATTGAACCAGTAAATGTAGGGGCACCACTGAATAGCCAGCGTGACGACTTCGGCATAAGTCGTGATTCTCTGGGGTTGACAGGTTTTTTTAGCTCAAACAGAAACGGAAACGATGATATATTCAGTTTTAATGTCTTTCCAACAAGGGTACACCTAAAGGTATTTGATGCACAAACAGGGGCTACTATAGATAGCTATTTATTAAGGGCAGAAAGTTCATTGGGAACAAAGAATGAACTAAACGGATTTGGAAAAGCAGAGCTAGTTCTTCAGCCTGGCGAAGGATTGCACGTGCGGGCCTCATCAGAAGGGTATGTAGAAAATTCAAAGATAATATCTGGAAAGCTGGCAGCTCCTGGTTCCGTGCTGGAAGTTGAGATTGGCTTGCAGAAAAAGCTTCAGGCAACCGCAGACCCATTGGCACTAATTGTCAACGGCAAAATATATGTGGGTGTTGGTGACAAACTCAAAAAAACGCACATTGACGATAACGGCAATCTTATGGTTCAGAATCAGGCCACAGGGGTCAAATTGGATCAGGGTGATTCTCCCACACAAGTCAACAAAAAGATAGCAGATGCCGGTTACCTGATCGATGACCCTATTATCATAGAGAACATCCACTATGATTTGGATAAGTTTGATATTCACCTCGACTATTATGATAAGTTGGATCATATAGTGAGAGTAATGAGCAAATATCAAAACCTTCGGCTCTCAATGAATTCATATGCCGACAGTAGGGGTAGCGATGAGTATAATCTCAGCCTTTCAGAAAAAAGGTCGCAGGAGGCTTTTGATTACCTGGTCAAGGAAGGAATAAGTGAAAGTCGAATAATTCCAGGCTTTTATGGCGAGTATTTTCCTGTTAACAATTGTAACAATGGGATTGAATGTGACGAGGAGATGCACATCATGAATAGAAGAACAGAATTTCACTTTTTAATTGACTAGTTATGTTGAGGAGCTGTTTGGTAATTTCTCTTATTGCTTTATCACTGTCTGTTGGAATGGCACAGGAGTGTGTTTCTAACTATAATTCGGCCAAATGTATAGAAATCGATGTTATCGATCATGGAATTCAGAATCCTGAAAACTATGAATTTTACTGGGATTTTAACGATGGTCAAAAAGGAAAGGGCGGTAAGGTAGAACACTGCTATGAGGAACCGGGCGACTATACGGTTAAACTAACCCTTGTAAATAAAGTGACAGGCGCTTTTTACCCTGAAGAAATGCAACTATCAGTTAATGTGATGCCCGAATTGCGTATTTCATTGGAAATACCCACCCAGGCCATGGAAGGAGAAAGTTTTGAAACATCTTTTTTCATAGAAGGTGAATCGCCAGCTATCAAAAGCATCGAGTGGATGATAGATGGGCAATCTGCACCCGGCAGCACCACTTCATTGATGCAGATCGACACTCCAGGAGTACACACAATCAGATTGAAAGTGATTACAAAAAATGGTATGAACCTTTGCAAAGAAGGCACCGTGGAGATACTGGAAAAGGCTGGCTTTAAGTATGCGACTCGGTTTTTGAAAGATGGAATTCACGATGTTGGTGGCCTTCTATTTTCTGGAAACTCAGCTCACAATGGCGGGGACACTGTTTTACTTCAATCAGTATTTTTTATGCCTAATGATATGAGCCTGACCGCTGAAGCCTCGGCCATTTTAAAGGCAAATATTGAAGTGCTCAGGCAACTGAAGGCATTGAATATCTTATTAGGTAGCTATACCCACACCAGCGGATTCTATTACGTCAACAGAGAGGTTGCTTTGAAAAGAAGTAAACTAATCAAAGAGTACATGATAGAACATGGAATCAATGCAGAAAGAATAAAGATTGCTGACCCGGAAGTGTACGGATCGCTCGTAAATACCTGCATTTATTCAAAGGATTGTGACTATTCGGACGCCAGCCTTAACCTGAGAACTGACTTTAAGTTGATCGAAGAAGGAATGTTTCATTGGGTTCAGAAAGAATAATTAGCGGCCGTTTTGGCAGCCGAGAATATCTTCGTTTCTCAACCTGCATAAAAATATATAATGAAATAAAAATGAATAAACTGACCATAGCCATAGTTTCCCTGGCCGCCTTTTTCCTCATCAGGCCCGTCGCTGCCCAGAAAATTCCTAGTAAATTTGAGCACGTAGAGGCATTGGTTACCTTCGGGCCCGAGGCATCTCCTTTGTGGGGAGACGATGACCATGTCCAGGTCTTCTTTTTTATTGTACCGACCTTCTTTACAAAGCCAGTTTATATCAGGGTTTTTGACCCGGAGACTGTGGGCTTGGATGACGAAGCTTCCGGTGAGTGGGATACTAAAACCAGGTTTTCAGTCTTTGGAGGGTTGGCTACGTATACTGAGCCGGACGCCAGAAAAATTGACCCGGTCGGGAACTTCAAAAGCGGCCAACTGCTTGCTACCAGAGAATTTTACAACGAAGAACAGTACGACCAGTCTTGGTACAGCTTTGGCCCATTCAATCCGCTGGAAGGAGAAGAGGTGCCGGAGTTGGGGGGAAATGTCTTCAAAGTTATAATTGAAGGAACTTCCGGAAATGATGGAAACCTTTACCACTTCTTCCTAAGTACAGATTCAAAGACAAATATGGCCGTTGAAGGCTCTAACGCCTTTACTTACGAATACTCATTCCGTCTTCCTTTAAGCGCAAAGGTGATTACACATTTATATCCTTTTGCGGACTCAAAGGTCGAGTCAATTACCCAATACAACTTTGACCTTGACCTGGAAGGTGAAATTCTTCTGTACACAGTCGCAAAAAACAGGCACAAGGCGGCAGGTTCAGTCAATACCAAATGGGCGCAAAGCAACCACCAACTGGTGGCTGAGGAGAAAAACACTACGCTCGACTTGCAAATAGTAAAGACCAGAGACTCCAGAAATGACATGGTAATGTATGTTGTTAATCAATACGGAGAAGCCTTGCCTTTCTTTTCCGTGCCTGTAGGAGGGCCACCGAAATACAAATACAAAGTGAATGTTACGTACAAGAAAACCGGAACTAGCTATTGATGAAAGCTGTCTTAACTATACCCCTGTCTTTTATTGCTTCGCTGACTCTTTTTGCCGGTCCTCTTGACTTCACCGTGAAAGTATTTGGGTTGGAGGAAGATTTTGGAGGCATTTTTATTTACACCATTGCTCAGGATCATGATGGCTTTATATGGGTAGGGTCTGACGACGGTCTGTACCGATTCGATGGAGTAGAGCTCATTAATTACAACAAGAAAGACAGCACAATCAGCAGCCTGGTAACTGCTTCGACGGTGTCAACTGATGGGCACCTATATTTCGGGTATTTTAAGGGTGGCGTTAGCAAAATGGTGCACGGAAGTTATCAGGAGATTTTTACCCATGAAGACTTTCCTGGCAAAATTGTATCGCTCACAGAGGATCGCTTCGGGAATATATGGGCGCTATCACAAAATAATGGGTTGGTCAGTATCAGCAAAGAAGGTAAATTCTCCCAGCACCCAGCAGGAGCCTTGCAAGGGAAGTTAGCTTATAGCATGGTTCTTATCAATGACTGGCTTATTATCGCTGGTTCTGAGGGTCTATCAGTTTTTAAAACGATGAGTGGTGGTGTCCTGGATTACATCGGTAATATGGAAGCTGTTAAATCTCAGTCAGTGCTTAGTTTGCTTTCGGACGTTCAGCGAGGCATGTTGTGGGTTGGTACAGACGGTGACGGAGTATTGGGAATCCCCGTCGATGACGCATTTGAAAAAAGCCCACTTCAGCGGGCTGCCAGTAGACAATTGCTCAATAGCCAAAGTGTTACTGCTATGGGTGAAGATGACCTTGGGTCCCTTTGGGTAGGAACCAAAAGCGATGGACTCATCCAGGTAGATTTGAATGAAGGCACTGCCCGGGAGGAAAAGTACACTTATTTTAATGAGGACAACGGATTTATTGGAAATGAAGTCAACACTGTTTTGGTTGACCGGGAAAATGAAGTATGGGTAGGATCCTTTGGACATGGCTTTGCTCAACTTAATCGAGCAGAATTTCATCACTATGAGCTAGGGAAAAGGTTTAAAATTCATAGCGCCAACGGTTTTGCTCAGAACGACGACTTTAGTATGCTGATTGCTACCGACCAGGGCTTGTTGAAGGCTGCTACGCCGTATGGCAGTGACACTTTGGTTTTTGAGAAGCTTCCTTTGAGGGGAGTTAAGGATCAAAATACTACGGTGATATTTAGATCTGAGAATGGCGTCTTCTGGTTGGGAACAAGGGACAGAGGTTTATATTGGTCAAATGATGAGCTTGCTTCTTTCCAAAAGGTAGACTTGGGCAAGGTTGATGGGCTCAATGAAACCATTAGAACTATCAGTGAAGACCCGGATGGAAATTTGTGGGTTTCAGTGGTAGGCAACGGTTTACTCAAATTGAGCAGCAATGGAACAGTATTGCAGCAATTCAACACAAGGAATGGATTCTATCACAATGAAATTTATTACTCTTACACTGACAGTCATCGAAGAACATGGGTAGCGGCACACTTGAATGGGTTGGCGGTAATTGAAGCCAATGGGGAGATAAAATATTTAACCAAGGACAATGTTTTTCCTTCCAGAGACGTGAACTCAATCACTGAAGCTGCCGATGGAGTTCTTTGGATCGCTACTTACGGAGACGGCATTTTCCAATATGTTAATGGTGAATTTACTCACCTGGGCAAGGAAGATGGCTTGTTGTCCAATTACTGCAATTCTGTTCGACACGACAAGGGTGGCAATGTTTGGATAAGTCATCGGGAAGGGCTGACCTTTATAAATTTGGGTACTAGTTTGATCAGAACCTTCAAACACAAAAGAGAATTAGGCGAAACTGAAATAGTCATCAACTCATCCTTCATTGATGATCTGGGGAATCTTTGGTTTGGGAATCCCTACGGTGTTACTAAAGTAATTTTGCCACATATTAACTTTGTTGACCAGCCGTCTATTACTCATATTACGGATTTAAGGGTATTTTTTAAAAAGGTAGATTTGCTGATGTTTTCAAAGCAGGAAGCTCTGGATGATATTTTGCCTAATGATCTCAACCTTCCTTTCAATCAGAATCACATTACATTCGATTATGTAGCAATAAATTTGCGAAAGCCGAATGCGGTATTCTATAGGTATAAACTTAATGGCTACGATGAAGAATGGTCGCCAGTGACGAAAGTCAACGAAGCAACATACACCAATCTTGATCCGGGAGATTATGAGTTTACTGTGCAAGAATCGTACAGTCCTGGTTATTGGTCACAAGACTTCAGCTCTATCCAGTTCACTATCAGCTCACCATACTGGCTTCGCTGGTGGTTCTACCTTCTCGAAATCTTTTTTGTGGCAGCAATGCTTTGGGTTACGTTCCTCTTTGTTAAAAAATTACAAAATAGGCTGGTAACAAAATTAATGATATTCACGGCTGTTTTTACAATGTTTGAATTTGTGCACAACCAACTTGAGCCTTTCTTCGAGAAGTACACTCAGGAAGCCCCATTTATGCAAGTATTCATGCATCTGGGACTGGCATTGCTTTTGTTTCCAATCGAAAACTCAGTTACCTACTACTTTGAAAGGAAGAGAAAAAGATCACTATCGTTGGCAGAGGTGGAGGAACAGAAAAACTGATCTGTAACAATAAAAAATCCCGGAAAGTTATTCCGGGATTTAGGTTGAGGAAGTGTTATTAGCAATATTCTTCAAAAACATCAACCAAATGAGCTGCAATCATTTGAGCATTACGGCCCTCAATGTGGTGTCTTTCTACGAAGTGAACCAGTTCACCATCTTTAAACAGTGCGATTGACGGCGACGAAGGGGGGTAAGGCAACGTATATTCCCTGGCAGTCTGAGTAGCCTCTTTATCTACACCTGCAAACACAGTTCCTAAAAAGTTCGGCTTCTTAGCACTATTGGCTAGAGCCATCTTCACTCCGGGACGGGCTGCTCCAGCCGCACATCCACACACCGAGTTGATAACAATTAGCGAAGTACCTTTGTGGTCTTCAAGATGATTTTCAACATC
Organism: Imperialibacter sp.; assembly: GCF_048007035.1. NCBI lineage: Bacteria > Pseudomonadati > Bacteroidota > Cytophagia > Cytophagales > Flammeovirgaceae > Imperialibacter > Imperialibacter sp. The sequence continues at coordinate 6,782,776 of NZ_CP180355.1, read as the reverse complement.
TTCGGAAGTTCTTAACTCAGTGAATCCTGCACTGGTAAGGTCTGTCCTCATGGGGGCAACTAGTGGTTCGGGATACATTTCCTTATCTTTTTAAAGTTCTATTTATTTCTGAATGACGGCTTAAACGGCCGTTGGATGAATAAACTAATTTACATGAAGCCTAGTTCCAATTTGGCGGCCTCACTCATCATATCTTGCGTAAATGGCGGGTCGAACGTAAGCTCAACCTCCACGTCGTTTACTCCCTCTACCTCTTCAATTTTGGCCTTCACCTCACTGGGGATGGCCTCGGCTGAAGGACAGCTGGGGGAGGTCAATGTCATAGACACGAAAACGTTGTTGACGGGAAATATACTGATCTCATAGATCAGACCCAACTCATATACGTCCACAGGAATTTCCGGGTCATACACCGTTTTGATGGCAGCAATCACCTTTTCCTTCAAATCTGCTTCTTGCTGATTTTGATTTTCCATAGTTCTCAGCGTTTTTGTCTATGTGTTTGTTCCGGCCAACTTTGTCTGAAAGGCCAGCGCATATAACTTCATTTGCTTGATCATCGACGAAAGGCCGTTCGACCTTTGCGAGCCTATCAACTGTCCCATGCCTATCTTTTCTATAAAGAAGAGCTCGGCTTGCATGATGTCCTGTGGCTTTTGTCCCGACAGTACCCGGATCAATAAACTGATAAGCCCCTTCGTCACTTCAGTGTTGCTATCTGCGCTAAACTTAATAACCTCGCCTGCCAGTTCTGCTGTGAGCCATACTTTTGATTGACAGCCCTTGATAATATTCTGATCTACTTTTTCGCTTTCTTCCATTGCTGGAAGCGTGGCGCCCAACTCCATAATGTAGAAAATCTTGCTTTCACGATCATCTCCAAGTATTTCAAACTCGGAAATTATTTCTTCCTGAATGCCTTTTATCGACTCTGCCATTTCAATTTTTTCTACCGGCAAGCAGGGTAACCGCCTCGGCCAGTCGGTCAATTTCCTCTTTGGTATTGTAAACAGAAAAGGAGGCCCTAACCGTTCCTTCAATCCCTAAATGTTTCATCAGCGGTTGTGTACAATGGTGTCCTGTGCGGACTGCTATACCTCTTGCGTCCAAATACATTCCCACGTCAAGCGGGTGGTAACCTTTGACCAGGAAAGACACCACACTGACTTTTTCTGCCGCCTGCCCAACTATCCTCACTCCAGGGATGCTTTCAAGCCTTGCCGTGGCGTAGTGCAATAGTTCTTCTTCATGCGCTGCAATCCGATCCTTTCCATGCTCATTCACAAAGTCGATAGCAGCACCAAAGGCCACCACATCGGCGATATTGGGCGTGCCTGCTTCAAACTTGTAGGGAATAGCGTTGTAGGTGGTCTTTTCAAAAGTTACTTCGCTTATCATTTCCCCACCGCCCTGGTAGGGGGGCATTGCTTCCAGCAAGCTTCGCTTACCATAGAGTATTCCCACACCTGTTGGTCCATACATTTTGTGTGCAGAAAGAGCGAAGAAGTCCACATCGAGTTTTTGTACATCCACTTCAAGGTGGGCTGAAGCTTGTGCTCCATCTAACAACACAACCGCCCCATGTTGATGCGCCAGGCTGATTATTTCTGCTACCGGATTTACAGTGCCCAGGGCATTCGAGGCAAAGACAACGGAAACGAGCTTTGTTTTAGCTGATAGTAGTTTTTTGAACTCGTCAATGATGACTTCTCCTTTTGGGTTGATTGGAATCACCCTCAGGATGGCACCTTTCTCCTCACAAAGCATTTGCCAGGGCACAATATTGGAGTGGTGCTCCAGCGTGCTGATGATGATTTCATCACCCTTGTTTACAAATTTTCTGCCCCAGGTCGAAGCCACAAGGTTGATGCTCTCTGTGGTGCCTTTGGTGAAAATAACCTCTTCTACTTCTTTGGTGTTGAGAAAGACGGCTGCCTTCTTTCTCGTCTCTTCGAAATCAGCTGTAGCTCTTTCAGCTAACGTATGAACACCTCTGTGGATATTGGCGTTGTCTGTTTCATAGTAGTGTTCCAGCGCTTTAATGACGGAGGAAGGCTTCTGATTTGTTGCAGCGTTGTCGAAATAGATCAAAGGTTTGCCATTCACTTCCTGGTGTAGCACTGGAAATTGCTTCCGTATTGATTGAATGTCCAATGACCAATCTATTGTTGAAGCTGGGCTGCCCATGATTAATTTTCTATTTTATCGGTAATTAACTGCTCGAGGTATTCTCTGACAGGCTCTACGGATATGTTCGCTATCACGTCGCCTGCAAATGCGTGCAGAAGCATAGCCCTGGCTTTGTCTTCTGAAATTCCACGGGCTCTCAGGTAGAACAACTGTTCGTTATCCAGCTGGCCTGTGGTACAACCATGTGAACACTTCACGTCATCCGCCCATATTTCGAGCTGTGGTTTAGTATTGATCACAGCGTTGGGGCTGAGCAGGATGTTATTGTTCTGCTGGAAGGCATTGGTTTTTTGCGCATCCTGACGAACAAATATTTTTCCGTTAAAGACACCGTGCGACTGATCGTCCATGATGCCTTTGTACAACTCATTGGAGAACGAATTAGGCTTTCTATGGTCAACAGAAGTGTGGTTGTCTACATGCGTTTTCCCGTCTATCAGGTACAATCCGTACATGTGTGCCTCAGTGTTTTCATCATCCAGGGCAATGTAGAGGTTATTTCTTACCATCTGCCCACTCAGCGTGATGGTGTTGATTGTACACTTGGAATCTCTTTCCTGGTATACCAGTGAATTGTCAATTCGTAGTGCAGTTTCGTTTTCGAGCTGTAGTTTACTCCATTCTACGGAGGCATTTTTTTTGCAGAAAACCTCCAAAACGGTATTTGTATATGACGTATTTGCTCCGGTGGAGAAATTAGCCTCTATCACCTTTAGTTGCGCTCCCTCTTCTACAATCGCCAGGTTTCTGTAGTGCGCAAGCACCTCAGTGGCCGACGTGTCATTTGAATGAATGATATACAGCGGCTTATCCAGAACAGTGTTTTTCTTTACTCGAATAAAAACACCTTCCTTCGCAAATGCCGTGTTGAGGTGCGAAAAAGCATCCGGCCACGACTTAACAATGCTGCCCAGGTATTCTTTTAGATCGCCTTGTTCTTTAACCGCCGATGCAAGAGATGTAACAGTAAGTTTTTCACTTAAATCTCCCAAATCTGAACGGGAAGCATCCAGCTTACCATTGACGAAGTAAAGCTTATAGCCCTCAAAACTGTCAAGAGGGGTGGGGGCACTGGCAGCGGCAGTTTCGGCTACGATGCCCTCGTAAGCTATGCTCTTTTCAAGTGCCTTGCCAAAGTTGGTGTAGCGATACTCTTCATGCTTTGGCCCGGGTAGTCCCGATTTGAGAACAGCGGCCAGGGACTCTTTTCTTAGTTCGTGCAGGAAAGTTGATTTGCTGCCATTTAAGCTGGCCTCAAATTTTTCAAATGCCTTGCCGACGGTGTTTATGTATTCGTTTGGGGTTGTCATTACTTTCGAATTTTCAGGTTAAAAGAACTAAGCAGAAACTGTGTCAGCTTCTTCTTTGATCCAGTCGTACCCTTTTTCTTCGAGTTGTAAGGCCAGGCTCTTGTCTCCCGACTTGATAATGCGCCCCTTGTAAAGAACGTGCACAAAATCAGGCACTATGTAGTCGAGCAGCCTCTGATAGTGCGTAATCAGAATAGTAGCGTTGTCTCTCGACTTGAGTTTGTTGACGCCATTGGCCACAATTCGCAAAGCATCAATGTCAAGCCCGCTATCCGTTTCGTCCAGAATGGCCAACTTCGGTTCAAGCATCGCCATTTGGAAAATCTCATTTCTTTTCTTTTCTCCACCAGAGAAGCCTTCGTTCAACGACCTGCTAAGCAACGCCTGGTCGATCTCCACCAGTGCCATTTTTTCTTTCATCAATTTAAGAAACGAAACAGCGTCCAGTGCTGGTTTGCCGTGATGCTCTCTTACTTGATTAAGAGCGGCTTTCAGAAAATTGGTCGTGCTTACACCAGGTATTTCTACGGGATACTGGAAGGCAAGAAAAACACCTTCCCTGGCTCTTTCCTCCGGCGAAAGATCCAAAAGATCTTTGCCAATATATTCAACTTCTCCACCTTCAATTTGATAGTCTTCCCGACCGGCCAAAACAGAAGCCAGCGTACTTTTTCCTGAACCATTCGGACCCATAATAGCGTGAACTTCTCCTGGCTTTACTTCCAGGTTAATTCCGTTGAGGATCATCTTTCCTTCTACCGAAGCTTTAAGGTTCTTTATCTTTAACATTGTCAATTACTTTTCTTTTTCACTTTTGCCTGACCTTATTTTCAGGCGTATAAAAACATAATTTTTGTTTGCGGAGTTTCTGCTTAGCCCACGCTGCCTTCGAGGGATATGGCCAGAAGTTTCTGAGCCTCAACAGCAAATTCCATAGGCAGTTGATTCATCACCTCTTTGGCGAAACCATTTACAATAAGCGCCACTGCATCCTCTGTAGCTATGCCTCTCTGGTTGCAGTAGAAAATCTGATCTTCTCCGATTTTCGACGTCGTAGCTTCGTGCTCTACAATTGCCAGCGGATTCTCGACATCGATATAAGGGAACGTATGTGCTCCGCATTTGTCGCCAAGTAGCAGTGAGTCGCATTGAGAGTAATTTCTCGCACCTTCGGCACGTTTCATTACCTTCACCTGTCCACGGTAGCTGTTTTGGCTTTTGCCCGCAGAAATACCCTTCGAAACGATCCTGGAACGGGTATTTTTACCAATATGGATCATTTTGGTGCCGGTGTCAGCCTGCTGATAGTTATTGGTAACAGCCACTGAATAGAACTCTCCAATGGAGTTGTCTCCTTTCAGGATACAGCTTGGGTACTTCCAGGTCACTGCCGACCCGGTTTCTACCTGTGTCCACGATATTTTAGAGCCGTCGCCAGAGCAAAGGCCACGCTTGGTGACAAAGTTGTAAATGCCGCCTTTGCCTTCTTTGCTTCCCGGGTACCAGTTTTGCACAGTTGAGTACTTCACCTCGGCATCTTTGGCTGCAAAAATCTCAACAACAGCCGCATGAAGCTGATTCTCATCCCTCATTGGAGCAGTACAGCCTTCGAGGTAGCTGACATAGGATCCTTCTTCAGCCACAATCAGCGTCCGTTCAAACTGCCCCGTGTTCATGGCATTGATCCGGAAATAGGTAGAAAGCTCCATTGGGCAACGCACACCTTTAGGTATGTAGCAAAAAGAACCATCCGAAAACACGGCAGAGTTAAGGGCGGAGAAATAGTTATCGTTGACTGGCACTACTGACCCGATATACTTTTTAACTAGCTCGGGGTGTTCTCTCACCGCTTCTGAGAAAGAACAAAAGATAATGCCCAGTTCGCCAAGTTTACTCTTGAAAGTAGTAGCTACGGAAACGCTGTCCAGCACGGCGTCGACCGCCACACCCGTAAGTCTTTTTTGTTCGTCAAACGAAATGCCAAGCTTCTCAAAGGTAGCCCTCAACTCAGGATCTACTTCGTCGAGGCTCTTGGGCGATATCTTTTGCTTCGGAGCAGCATAAAAAATGATGTCCTGATAGTTAATTTCCGGGAAAGTAACATTTTGCCAGGTTGGCTCTTTTAAAGTCAACCAGTGACGGTAAGCTGAAAGTCTCCATTCCAGCATCCACTCAGGCTCTTCCTTTTTTGCAGAAATAAACCTGACAATATCTTCATTAAGACCTTTGGGTGCCGACTCAGTTTCAATATCGGAGTGAAATCCGTATTTATAATCTGATTTGGTGAGCTCTTCCAGTATTTGGTTGTCCTTACTCATCCTCTACTTATTTAGACTGATTATAATTAAAGCAAATGTACAACATAAATTACTACCCCAAGACTTGAGGAGTCATTTTTTTCGCAAAAGGGGCATGAAAATTAAACCCGATAAAGGTTTCAAAACTATGGCACTCATAGTAAAACCTTTATCGGGCTAAATAGTTTCCGAAATGGGTGCTAAAAACTGATATGGCGGCTCAGGCTTTCTTCGAGACTAATCAGGGTTTCTGTCCTTTCTATTCCTTCCACCTTTTGAATCTTGTCATGAAGCACTTCTCTCAAGTGTTTGGTGTCTCTGCAGTGAAGCTTGACGAAGATACTATAGTTACCGGTGGTATAGTTGACGGTTACAATTTCGGGAATTTCCTTCAAGCGCTCGACGACCTCATCATATAGAGAGCTTTTTTGCAGGTAAATACCGATAAAGCACGTAATATCGTACCCGAGTTTGGAATAGTCTAACTTGAGGGTGGTGCCCTGAACAACGCCCATTTCTTCAAGTTTTTTCATTCTCACGTGAACTGTACCCCCCGAAACGAACACCTTTTTGGCAATTTCAGTGTATGGAATCTTGGCATCTTCCATCAACAGGTTCAGAATCTTCAAGTCTACATTATCAATTTCGTAATTTTTACTCATTTTAACTACCCTGATTTAATAATCTACTATTATGAGAGGTTCGAAATTATGTGTTGTACATTTTTTTATCAAATTTATTAAAAATATTTTAATAAAATCAAACTCTTGTTAATTTTGTTGCAGTCAATTAGATGAATTGACTTGCATATCACAATGTAGGGTGATGAAATTGGCAGCCATGCCCTCCTGTCTCGGGGGTGGGGATAAGGAATAAAGTCCACATAGAGCTCGTGTGGACCTAACTGCTCCGTGGAGGTTCGAATCCTTCTCCTACAGCCATCATTTTTGGGTTAATGTTGTTTATTTGGAAACCGGTATGAATTTCGTTCTACCGGTTTTTTTTATTTTCATTTATCGACTTTCACGCCGCAGGCCTCTCGCAACAATACTTAATCATTTGATTTTTTGCCGTTAATAGCTTATATCGGATGAGTAAACAATATGCCTTAGCGATAGTCATATTGGCAGCTCTACTTAAACGATATTAGAACTATGAAAGATTATCCCTGGTTCAAGCACTACCCCGCTGGTGTTGCCAAAGAAATTAACCCCGATGAGTATACATCATTAATTGAACTGCTTGGTGAGGCCATGAAGAAATATGCAGATCAGACTGCGTTTCTCAATATGGACAAAGGCTTTACCTACAGGGAGGTGGATGAGAAGTCAACACAGTTTGCTGCCTACCTGCAGAAAAAACTGGGACTGAAAAAAGGAGACCGCATAGCCATCCAAATGCCAAACTGCCTGCAGTACCCCATCGTCATGTTTGGAGCCATCAAGGCTGGGCTGGTGGTGGTTAATACCAATCCCTTGTACACTCATAAGGAAATGGAACACCAATTCAAGGACTCGGGCGCCAAGGCTATTGTGATTGTTGCCAATTTTGCGTTCAACCTGGAAAAAATAATAGCCAACACTGATATAAAACATGTCATTGTTACTGAGTTGGGTGACTTCTTGAAAGGTCTCAAAGGCCCCATAGTAAACTTCGTGGTGAAGCGTATAAAGAAGATGGTCCCGCCGTTTCGTATTCCTGGTGCTGTTAGTTTAAAGCAAGTCATGAAGGAAGGTGCCACTCTTCAATTTGATAAGCCAGAGATCAAGGGAGAAGATGTAGCGTTTCTGCAATACACGGGCGGTACCACAGGTGTGTCTAAAGGGGCCACGCTGTCGCATCGTAACATGGTTGCGCATACCTTGCAAACGACGCAGTGGTTTCAGCCAATTTTCGTAGAAGGTGAGGAGGTGGTTGTCATTACTGCACTACCGCTTTATCATATTTTCGCCTTAGCGGTGAATGGCCTGCTGATGTTTCATGTGGGAGCAAAAAATGTTCTCGTAACAAACCCGAGAGACATGAAGGCTTTTTGTGCCGACATGAAAAAGAACCCGTTTAGCATTATTACTGGCGTTAATACGCTGTTCAACGGACTGCTTAATCAGGAGAGTTTCAAAACGCTGGACTTTAGTAAACTTAAGGGAGCGATTGGCGGTGGCATGGCCGTGCAGAAGGCAGTGGCTGAAAGATGGAGGGAAGTGACTGGTTGCCCTCTGGTAGAAGGATATGGATTGAGTGAAACCTCGCCGGTACTTGCCTGCAACCCACTGGATGGCAGTCATAGAAATGGGTTTATTGGCTTGCCCGTACCGAGCACCGAAATCATATTGCTGGATGACGATGGAAAGGAAGTGCCTGTTGGTCAGCCTGGAGAAATATGCGCAAAAGGCCCTCAGGTGATGAGTGGCTATTGGGAGAGACCCGACGAAACGGCGAATGTGTTTGTTGACGGTTGGTTCAAAACCGGCGATATAGGGATTATCGATAAGGATGGTTTTGTGAAAATTGTTGACCGGAAGAAAGAAATGATTCTCGTTTCTGGCTTCAATGTATATCCGAATGAAATTGAAGATACGGTGGCCAGCAACCCTAAGGTGCTTGAGGTAGGCGCTATAGGGGTGCCTGACCCTAAGTCAAATGAGGCTGTGAAAATCTTTGTAGTGAAAAAGGACCAAAGCCTTACTGAAGAAGAACTGATAAGTTTCTGCCGGGAGAGCCTGACACGCTACAAAGTGCCTAAGCATGTGGAGTTTGTGAAGGAACTTCCCAAGTCTAATGTCGGTAAGATTCTGCGACGGATTTTGAAAGAAAATGATGCGAAGGTTAATTCTTATAATTGAAAGCCAGATATTTGTGACTTTTCGATCAGGCTTTGGAATGCTTTCGAATTAACTGTTAAACGCTATTAAAAATTTGTGATGAAGAAAAGTCTATTTCTAATTGTATTGTTATTTGCGGTTTTGGGATCGAGTATTGCGCAGGACGCAACACCAGCCGACACCACTTACTGGAAGAAAGGGTTCCTTGGAACCGCTTCTTTTACCCAGGTAAGCCTTACTAACTGGGCTGCCGGTGGGCAAAATTCTATTTCTCTTGGCGGCTACATGACCACATTCGCCAATTATGCCAAGGACAGGAACTCCTGGGAGAACTATCTCGAATTGGGCTATGGCCTAATTAAACAGGGAGACGCCGATTTTCAAAAGACAAATGACAAAATAAACATTGTAAGTAAGTTTGGTAGAAAGATGTCGCAGGCAAAAGACGGCAGGCTGTACTTCTCTTCATTGATTGATTTTAGAACTCAATTTGCACCTGGATTTTCCGCTTCTGGAGATGAAGAGTATATTTCGAAGTTTATGGCTCCAGGCTACGCTTTGGTGGCTACCGGTGTTGATATTAAGGTAAATCCCAGTTTCTCGGTCAATTTTGCACCTGTTACTGGCAAGTTCACCTTTGTAAACGATGATAGATTGGCTAATGCAGGTGCCTTTGGTGTAGAGGGAGCTGTTTTTGATACTGATGGCGTCACTGTTTTAACCCCTGGAAAGAAAGCGAGAGCTGAACTTGGTAGCTTTTTGAAAGTGAACTACAAAAAAGAGGTTGTTTCCAATGTTAACATTGAATCGAGGCTGGAAATGTTCTCCAACTATTTGAACAATCCTCAAAACATCGACGTGAACTGGGAAAATATCATCATCCTGAAGGTAAACGAGTGGCTAAGCACAAGCTTTATTACTCAGCTGATTTATGATGATGATATAAAAATTGCTCAATTCGACGAAGCGGGTGTGCAAACAGGGGCTGGACCGAGGGTACAGTTCAAACAACTTTTCGGGATCGGGCTAACTGTGAAGATGGGAGACAAGCTGAAAAAGTAGAAGCTTTTTGCATTTAGGAAAGAATTAATTACATTTACTCCATACTTTTTTAGCTGGGTAAAGAATTTTTTTGGGAAGGCGTTAGCCTTCCCTTTTTTGTTTCAAACGTTCGATCCTTCTTCCTGAGTTTGACACGATTTTGAGTTAAGTATCTGATATATAAGTAATTAAAAAATTGCTTTCGATATACAAGATTTTATAAGTATTTGATTATCTGATCCTTATGAAAAAGGTCTGGGAGGTTCTTTTCAGCCACTGCTTGTAGTAATTGCTGTGAGATTTCAGAGGTCTTGGAGCGCAGGTAGAAGTATTGATCGGCTTGTTTGACAAGGCTGACTTGCATTTTGGACAAGTGGGTTCGGATGGTTTGCTCTGTAAGTGGGGTGCCTTGTTTGGTTAGCCGAAGTTGTAAATGGTTTAGCATGCTATAGGCGATATAGCACAGACAAATGTGACCCTGGATACGCTTATTGGTCCAGTGGAACATCGGGCGGGTTTCCAGATAGCCTTTGAAGGTACGGAAGCTATGCTCTATCTGGTATAGATGGTGGTAGTGATCCAGCACCTGTTCATGGGAGAGTCCTTTGGCGTGGTAGGCGATGGCAAGGAAGCCGTCATACTTTTCGCTTCGTTTGATTTTTTCAGTATCAACCACATACTTTTCCCCTTCGGTATTTTTGAGGTAGTAGTGATGGGCCTTCTTTTTGAGTTGCGTTGGGTTTTTGAGCAACAATTCAGCCTTACGAAGCTTTTCTTCTCTTTCTTGTCGATCTTTTTCAGCTCGCTTTTCGCTGTAGGTAGCTATGATCTTTCGCTCATTGTATTCCAGGACAGTGTAGCGCACTTTGACCGGCTCACGCTCCGAACCTACTGAAGAACTCATCCATTGATGGTGATAGTTATCCAGATCGATCAACCGGGCCTGGATGGGTTTGGGGAGTACCTTGAGCCGCTCTCCCATGATGAACTCATAGCCTTTGTCAACAGTGACTTGCAGGTTGTCAGTATTGAGCATGCCTCGGTCGGCTACCAAGACGATGTTTTCGATCTGGTATTCTTTCTTGAGGCTTTCCACCATTTCTGTGTAGGTGTATCCTTCCCACAGGTCTCCGCTATAGAGTTTGTAACCGATGGGTTGCTTGTATCTGTCAATGAGCATGGCAAAAACCACTTGTGTGCTTCCTATTTTGCCATCTTTGCTAAAGCCTTTCTGACGCAATGCTCCTTCCTGTTCTATTTCTGATTCAAAATAGAAGGTGGTCACGTCATAGAACACCACATCTAATTTCTGGTTGAACAGGTCTCTACCAGTTTGGAAAATGGTTTGCTGGATCAGTTGGCTATGGTCAGCCAGGTAGTCCAGACTCCTGTAGAGGTGTTGCAAGGACACCTGAGCCAGCCCCAGGTATTCTTCCTGGTGGAAAAAGCTACCCCGCTTGCTACAAGGATCATTGAGGCGCTCAATGAGCAGTAGTAAAACCACTTCAGTAAGAGAGAAGGTCAGCTTTTTCTTTTTGGTGATCCGCTGAAATATGCGATCAAGGCCGTAATAGTGGAGTATTTTACGGTAAACCAACAGAAAGCCGTAGTTATATCTGCCTTCTTCGCTGACCTGCTCACCGAGTAAATCCTTCAGATTTCCACCACCTAATTCATAGAGCCGCTGGCCCATTCGTTTCAGAGACTCGGGCGAAAAACTGTCTACCCGCCCCAGGCTGTAAAGCGTTTTGGTGCGTGGCTTGCCATCCTGGTCACGATAAGACTCAACGATGCGGATATAATCACCTGATGGCTTCTTGTCGATAATGATACTAGGCACTCAAAATCTGTTTGAGGCAAATCAAGCCACTATCTGAAAGAAAATCAAGCGAGTTTTCGATATACAAATTTCTGAAAAGTAGTCTAAAAAGTGCCCATACACAGCGCAATGGCACTTTTTCAATTTCAGCGTGTCAAACTCAGGAGGCGTTAGCCTTCCCTTTTTTGTTTCAAACGTTCGATCCTTCTTTTTTGGGAAAACTTAACGCCAGCCATAACGATTCCAAACACAAGTCCAGCGGCAGTAAAAATGTCAACAATGCGTTTATTGGCACTTAGCCCGGTTGCCTGATCGAAAATGTACTTGGTAAATGAGTTGGGTAAGTGTTTTTCTCCGAGTTCTTTTTTAATGTCCCAGTGCCAGTCGGTGAGCGGGCAATAGCCTATCCCATACCAAATTCCAAGGAGAAGCCATGCTGCAATAGTGAGGGCCAACGCTATCAAATGAGCTTTCCGTGTTGCTTCAGGTATCCAGCCAAACAGCACAAACAGCACAAAAGTGGTGTGAAATCCTGTTAAGAAATAGTCAAGAAATTGTAACATACGTATTAGTTTGCATCATTAATCAAGTATGCGATATGTATGTAGCTCCTTATTTTCAAATGACTGATGCTGATAAAGTCTTAGACTTTATCAAATCGAACCCATTCGGGATTCTCGTAGCAAGCCAATCAAATATACCACTAGCAAGTCATATACCATTTTGGCTGGAGGAAAGAGACGGCAGTTATTTTTTGACAGGACACCTATCCATTGCCAATGAGCTAGCGTCAGTGCTTGAAAAGGCGGATCAGGTGTTAGTCATTTTTCAGGGCAGCCATGGGTATATTTCGCCGTCCTGGTATGAAAAGCAGAATGTGCCCACCTGGAACTACCAGGCCGTCCATATTTACGGATCAGCCGCACTGCTTTCAGGGCCGGAGTTGGAGGCGCATGTGAAAGAACTGATGGACAGCTACGAATCGAATATACCGGGAGGACGAAAATATGAAGACATGACTGCGGACTACCGGGAGAAGGAGTTGCGGGGAATCAAAGGCTTCAGAATAAAAATAGAGAACGTGGAAGCTGCCTACAAGCTGAGCCAAAACAGGAATGAGAAGGATCATGCCAATATCATTGCGCAACTCAAAAAGAGTGCAAATCCCCACGATCATGAGTTGGCCAAATTGATGGAGGAAAACCGCCCGACGCAAAAACAAAAAGCCGGACTATAAGCCCGGCTTCATGCTAAAACTAATGTTGAAATTCGTAATCCTTAATCCTTAAGGAAATTTCTTAGTACATAGTTCAAAATACCGCCATTTTTCCAATAGGCGATATCGACGTTAGAGTCCAGTCTTAGTTCTGCTTTGAATTCTACCTTCGAACCGTCAGGTCTCGTTGCAACTACGTCCACTACCTTATTAGGGGTCAAATCCTTTTCAAGGCCAAGGATGTCGTAAGACTCATCTCCCTTCAGTCCCAGGGTGTCTTGCGTTTGCCCGTTAGCAAATACCAAAGGAAGAACGCCCATTCCAACGAGGTTCGATCTGTGAATCCGCTCGAAGCTTTCCACGATAACCGCTTTTACGCCAAGTAAGGTCGTTCCTTTTGCAGCCCAGTCTCTGGAGGATCCTGATCCATATTCCTTACCACCGATCACCACCAATGGCGTGCCTGCTTCCTGATATTTCATGGAGGCATCAAACACGTACATTTCCTCACCGGTTGGATGATATTTTGTCCATCCACCTTCTTTGCTGGCCAGTTTGTTCTTAATCCTTACGTTGGCAAAAGTGCCTCGCATCATCACCTCATGGTTGCCACGACGTGAGCCGTAAGAGTTAAAATCAGGCTTCTCAACACCATTCTTCACAAGGTATTGGCCAGCAGGGTGCTCCGGCTGAAATTTACCAGCAGGAGAGATATGGTCAGTCGTGACCATGTCGCCCAGTTGAAGCAGCACCTTGGCACCTTTGATATTGGTTGGTTCAGGCACGTCTGCCGAAATGTTTTTGAAGAAAGGCGCTTCCTGAATATATGTTGAGGTTTCGTCCCATTTGTAAAGATTGCCCGTAGGCGCATCCAGTTTTTGCCAGGCCTCGTCACCGTCAAATACGGTGTCATAGGTTTTCTTGTAGTCCTCAGGAGTAACCACTTTTTCCATCATTTCATTGATCTCGGCCTGAGACGGCCAGATGTCCTTCAGGAAAACAGGCTCACCATTCGGGTCAAGCCCCAGTGGTTCGTTGTTCATGTCAAAGTCGACCCGTCCAGCAATGGCAAATGCAACAACCAGCATGGGTGATGCCAGGAAGTTCATTTTAATGTTCGGGTGGATGCGGGCTTCAAAGTTTCTGTTGCCGGAAAGCACTGAAGCAACGACCAGGTCATTGTCGATCACGGCCTTTTGGATAGCAGGAGGCATATCGCCTGAGTTACCAATACAAGTGGTGCAACCATAACCAACTACGTGGAACTTGAGCGCTTCCAGATAGGGGAGTAGCTCCGCCTTTTTCAGGTATTCCGTTACAACCCTTGAGCCAGGAGCCAGAGAGGTTTTTACCCATGGCTTAACGTCCAGACCTTTTTCTACGGCCTTCTGAGCAACAAGCCCGGCCCCAATCATTACGCTTGGGTTCGAAGTGTTGGTACAAGAAGTAATGGCTGCAATAACCACTGAAGCGTCGCTTAGCTCGTAAGTCATTGATCCAGATTTCATCTTCACTGAGCGAAGTCCGGTACCGGTTTTGGTTTCAGTGGCTACAGCCCCTCCATCAGAAAGCCATGAGCTTCCATTTCGAAGATCCGGTGCCACGTAGTCACGCTTGTGAACGTCTTTGAGCACACCAATAACCTTTTCTTTTGCTTCTTTCAGGAATATTTTATCCTGAGGACGTTTCGGGCCAGAGATAGTTGGCTCGATGCTGCCAAGATCCAACTCGATTACGTCGGTGTATTCAATTTGCTCGGAGTTATCTCTCCAAAGCATGTTTTCTTTGCAATAGGCTTCCACCATGCTCACATGGTTGGCAGGCCTGTTGGTTCTGGTCAGGTACGCCAATGTCTGGTCGTCTACCGGCCAGTGCGTATCCGTACAGCCGAACTCAGGCGACATATTGGAGATAGTAGCCCGGTCGGGAACAGTAAGGTTGGCAAGACCTGGGCCGAACACCTCAACGATTTTCTCCACTACGCCATAGTCACGAAGCAAGCGAGTTACTGTCAGCACAAGGTCTGTCGCAGTGATGCCTTCCTTCATTTTACCGCTGATCTTCAAGCCGATTACTTCGGGAAGGGTCATGTAAATCGGCTGGCCCAGCATGGCTGCCTCTGCCTCGATACCACCAACACCCCAGCCGAGTACGCCGATACCGTTCACCATTGGTGTGTGGGAGTCGGTACCTACCAGTGTGTCGGGGAAAAGGTAGCCGTCTCTTTCTATCACGCCACTTGCCAGGTACTCCAGGTTCACCTGATGGCAAATACCCATCCCGGGAGGGACAACAGTGAAGTTATCGAAGGCTTTTTGGCTCCACTTAAGGAGCTTATATCTTTCGGAATTTCTTGAATACTCGAGGTCAACATTCTTGCCGTACGACAGTTGAGTGCCAAAATATTCTACCATTACCGAGTGGTCAATGACCATGGCAGCTGGTACGAGAGGATTGGTTTTCCCGATGTCTTTGCCTTTGCGGGCTACTTCTGCTCTGATAGAGGCTATGTCGACAACGGCCGGCACACCAGTGAAGTCCTGCATCAGCACTCTGGCCGGCGTGTAAGGAATTTCTTTTTTGCCCTGGGTTTGTTTCCAGTTCAAAAGCGTTTCCAGGTGCTGCTCGGTGACAGCAAAAGCGTCGTAGTTACGGATGGCGTTTTCAAGCAAAATACGGATAGAGTAGGGCAGTTTCGCTACTCTGGCGTCCTTCTTGCTCAAGTCCCTCAAATTGTAATATTTGTGTGTGCCTAGAGGTGTTTTCAGCTCTTTCTCTATTCCAAAGAAATCTTTACTCATTTTTCTGTGGTTTATATCTTAAAAATCAAATTTAATTGAATTAGTGTGTAAAAGAAACGGAACTTTGGGCAACGGCACGATTTATAAAAATTATTGTACTTTCCTTTTATCACAAGCAGTAGTTCCGGATAAAAGTTCACTCCTGTGCCAACATGACCTACCCCGTTATAACCCGGAAAGAAACTTCAGCGTGTCAACGCCATCGGCGTAGTCCCACAGTTCTGGTTTTTGCAGTGTTCCGAAAGGAAGTGACCTGGGATACTGACCTCTCCGGGAAGCGATGGCCTGAATCTTTTCCTCATTAGCCACTAGTTTTTGTGACAAGGCAGCTTCGTTTTCATAGCATTCGTAATACACCACCGAGACCGGCGAAACAAGGTCGGCGCTTTCTCGGAAAAGGGAGAATCCAGAGTCAAGGTGGGGTTCTCCGTTCACCAGCATAATGGACTTGTGGTAATCGTAGTTGTTTCTGTACTTATGGTGCTCCAACAACTGATTGAAAGGTTGAATGGCGTCGAGCAGGGTAGGTAATGCATAACCCGTAGGTACATAAAGCTTGGATACATTTCTGCAGCCAAGGCCAAAGTAGCTGAACAGGTCGTCGCCGAGCGCCAGCAGATCCTCCGAAGATTCCTCACCTGAAATGATAGCACACGAGGTTCTGTTTTTTCTGATAATGTTGGGCACCTTCGAGAAGTAGTATTCGAAATAGCGGGATGAGTTGTCGCTGCCGGTGGCTATAACGGCTTCCATGTCGTTGAGCCTTTCTACCACAGCTACTTGCCCACCCAGCTCAGGCTGGATCTCGTTGAGCGAGTCGATAATAAACCGAATGAGGGCACTGTCCTGAGAACTGGGTTTTACCAAAGCTTTGTGCCCGGCAATGATAACGGACAAAAGGTCGTGAAAGCCCACCATGGGAATGTTACCCGCCATCACGAGCCCCACTTTTTTTGGTTTGCCATCAGTAAATGCATAGGCAGAAGTCCATTGTGTTAGTTTCTCCTTTGAGAGAAAATTGAGAATGCCCTGCCAGGCAAGGTGAAGGCTCTCCTTTGTGAACCAAGGGTTTTCATTGGCTGCCCGGAGAAATAGACCACTTTTCGTAGCCTCATCCAACTCTTTTAAGTAGTCGCCCAGGGCGGATATTGCATTTACTCTTTCCTCTAACTTCATTTCGGATTATTTTGCAAAGCAAAAATAAATTGGAACTCAAACATTCCATTTCTACTTTTGTTTGGTAAAGGTAATTGTAGAATCAAAAATTAAGTATCAATATGGCAATAATGATCACCGATGAGTGTATCAACTGTGGTGCATGCGAGCCAGAATGCCCCAACACCGCTATCTATGAAGGCGGTGTGGAGTGGACCTGGGCTGGCGGAACCAAGCTTACTCAGGTTGAGCTTGAAGACGGAACAGTAGTTGACGGCAACGAAGCTCAACAGCCATTTTCTGATGAGTTCTATTATATAGTGTCTCAAAAGTGTACTGAGTGCACTGGATTTCACGAAGAACCACAGTGTGCAGCGGTGTGTCCGGTGGACTGTTGTGTGGATGACCCGGACTACAGAGAAACAGTGGAAGAGCTTACCGCTAAGAAGACCTGGCTACACGACGAATAATATTCAGATATGTGTGAATGAAAGCGGCAAAAGCCGCTTTTTTTGTGCCATTCTAGTTAAGTTTTGTCCTTTTGATGAGGTAGCCCGTCAATATTTTGTTGATGTCGTCCTGAATGTCGGCTTCAACCAGGTCTATTTTTAGCTGACCGCATCTTAGCTTGAGAGTGCTGGCAAACTCTGCTACGGCCTTGTGGTACGACTCTTTTACCTGTGAAGGCGTCAGCTTAATTTTTTCTCCACCTTCCAAATCCATGAACTCGTAAGGCCGGTCTTCGAAAGAGAAATCGATCTCAGTCGACTTGTCGGTAACATGAAACATCAATACTTCGTGCCGGTTGTGTTTCAAATGCTGTAGCGCTGAAAATATTTGTTCGTGGTCGGCGTAGTTTTGAAACATGTCGCTGAAGATGATGACGAGCGAACGTTTGTGGATTTTCTCTGCCACCTGATGCAGCACTTCAGCAACATTGGTTTTTTTGAGGGTGGGAGTGCTTTCCAGCAGGTCATTGAGCAAAATGAAAAGCTTTTGGATATGGCTGGATGTAGATTTTACCTGTGTTTGAAGCTCAATTTCTTCAGCGAAGGTGAAAAGACCGACGGCATCACGTTGCTTGTGCAGCAAATAAGCCAAAGCCGCCGCAGCCAGAGCGGAAAACTTAATTTTGCCGTGTGTTTTTTCGGGATAATACATGGACGAGGAATGATCCAACACGATGTAGCAGCGCAGATTGGTCTCTTCTTCAAAACGCTTGGTGTATATCCTGTCCGTTCTGGCAAACACCTTCCAGTCGATGTGGCGGGTGCTTTCTCCGGTATTATACAGCCGGTGCTCTGCAAACTCAACTGAGAAGCCGTGGTAGGGTGATTTATGCATTCCAGTAATGAAGCCCTCCACCATTTGCCGGGCTAAAAATTCTAACCCACCGTATTCCTTTACCTTGCTGAAATCAACCTTCATTTGAATTAATTAATAACATTGACTAAGTGAATGTCTCTAATTATTGATTGTCATGAATTAACTTGTTATTTTTCGGATAACCAATAAATATTGTTTGGGTTACTCAATCCCATTATTGCAAAGAGGCTGAATGATCCTGGTGAGTGTTTTGCGTATTTTCTATTTTGAACGATTGTATTCAACAAATATTCGGGTATTTCCGATAAACTTTTATTTTTGACCAAACCTAAACCGGAATCAAGTGGAAGAGAATAAGGATAAAAGCAGAGGTGAAGTGTATTCTGAGAAAGTAAGGGCAGGTAAGCGAACCTATTTCTTTGACATCAAAGCCACAAAATCCAACGACTATTACCTGACTATTACCGAGAGTAAAAGGAAATTTAAGGAGGATGGGTTTTTCTACGAAAAGCATAAAATATTTTTGTACAAGGAAGATTTCGATAAGTTTATCGATGCATTGAACGACTCGGTTAATCATGTAAAAACGGAACTTCTTCCGGGCGTTGATTTTTCACAGTTCGAAGTGAAAATGGAAGCAGGCGGCGACGAAGATATTCCTGAGGATGACACAGAGTTGAAGTGGGATTAATCTGATTCTTCAAACAATATTTTGCGAGCCCTTGGTATACAAGGGCTTTCTTTTTTTACTTTAGGCACATGGTTAGACGAATGCTGCTCTACCTGCTTTTGATGCTGGTTTTTCTGGTGTTTATTAGCTGGTATTTCTCCAACATATTTATTTATCTGATCTTCTCATTGGTCTTAGCGACCCTGCTTAGGCCACTCACCAATACCATTCATCAGATCCACGTTCTCAACAGCAGAATTCCAAGACCAATTGCCATCATTTTCTCGTTTTCGATAGTTATTGTTGTGGTTACGCTCTTTGTGATGCTGTTTATTCCACTTTTCAGCGAACAGGTGAAGGTGCTTTCGCAAATAAGCTACGATTCAGTGCTGACGTCGGTAAGCCAGCCTTTTAATAGTATCGAGCAATTTCTTATTGAGAATAAGCTGACGGTTCAGCAGGAAGGTTTTCTTTTTGAGTCGATCAGAGAGAGCCTATTTGGGTTGCTTTCGGAGGTTGACTTTACGTTGCTGTTGAATAACCTGATATCGGTGACCGGGGGGCTTTTGGTTGGTTTCCTGGCTGTATCGTTTATTACCTTTTTTCTTTTGCTGGAGAACGGGATTTTAAGGAGGCAAATCATTGCTCTGATACCTAATCAGTATTTTGAGGTGTTTATAGCAGCGATGTTTAAGATTGAAAAACTTCTGAGCAACTATTTGATTGGGCTGCTTTTCCAGATGGCCTCCATCTTCAGTATTGCATCTTTGGGCTTGTCTATACTAGGGGTGAAGTACGCATTGACAATTGCGGTATTTGCAGCGGTAGCGAACCTTATTCCCTACCTCGGCCCGATGCTGGGTGCCAGTTTTGGTATAGTGGTGGGCGTTTCAACTAGTGGAGATATTAGCCTTTCTCAGGACCTTTTGATTGTGGTGGTGAAAATTCTGTCGGTGTTTGGTATTGTGCAAGCTGCCGATAACATTTTGTTGCAGCCGCTCATTTTCTCAAAAAGTGTAAAAGCCCATCCATTAGAAATATTTGTTATTATCTTTGCCGGCGCAACAATTGCAGGTATCCCCGGAATGATAGCAGCCATCCCTACGTACACAATCTTAAGAGTGTCTACAATTGAGGTTTATGCTGGCTTTAAGGGGTATCAGATATTCAAAAAGTAACAATTGATCATATTTCATGGGATTGCAATGTGGGATTGTGGGACTGCCTAATGTAGGCAAGTCTACACTGTTTAATGCTCTTTCGAATGCCAAGGCCGAAGCGGCCAATTACCCGTTTTGTACAATTGAGCCCAATGTGGGCGTGATCACTGTGCCTGACGAAAGACTACAAGTGCTGGAGAAGTTGGTTCACCCCGAAAAAGTAATCCCTACGTTTATCGAATTCGTGGATATTGCGGGTCTTGTGAAAGGTGCCAGCAAGGGTGAAGGGCTGGGGAATAAATTTCTTGGCAACATCCGGGAAGTGGATGCTGTCATCCATGTGGTGAGGTGCTTCGAAGACGACAACATCGTGCATGTGTCGGGCACGGTAAACCCGGTGGAAGACAAAGAAGTGATTGACACTGAGCTACAGTTGAAGGACCTGGAATCGGTTGATAAAAAGATACAGCGTCTTGAGAAAATAGCCAAATCGGGTGATGCCAAGGCACGGACTGAGCTGGGATATGTGCAGGCTTATAAGAAGCATTTGGAGTCTGGCAAGAACGCCAGAGTGCTTGACATGCCCGAAGCCGGCAGAGAAGCCGTGGCAGATTTGCAGCTACTCACCATAAAACCGGTTATTTATGTAGCCAATGTGGATGAGGGGTCGCTGCCGGCGGGCAACCAATGGGTGGAAAAATTAAAAGCATCTGTAGCAGAAGAAAGCGCCGAAGTGGTTATCCTTTGTGCCGCTATAGAGTCGCAGATAGCCGAACTGGAAGATCTTGATGAAAGAGCACTCTTTTTAGAGGAATATGGTCTCAAAGATTCAGGATTGAATAGACTAATTAAAGCTTCATACAATATACTTGATCTGATTACGTACTTTACAGCAGGAGTGAAGGAGGTAAGGGCCTGGACCATAGAAAAAGGTTGGAAGGCGCCTAAAGCGGCTGGTGTTATCCATACCGACTTTGAGCGTGGATTTATCAGGGCGGAGGTAATAAAATTGGCCGACTATGAGAAATATGGCTCCGAAAATGCTTGTAAAGAGGCTGGTAAGATTTATATTGAGGGCAAAGAATACGAAGTGCAGGATGGCGATATCATGCACTTCAGATTTAATGTTTAACCAGCTCTTTTATTCCCGAGGATGAACAATTTTTTAATTTTATTGTTTTTCTCATGAACATTTTAAGTACTAGGAAAATAGAGCTTGATTGTTCAGGCTTATTTTCTATATAATTTTTACGCTATTGAGGGTACGTATCGTTTTTCAAGTAAAAAATAAGGGAGGGTTTGTTCCTTTCCATCACCAGTATCTTTTAGCTCAGCTTATTAAGGGAATGCTCGTAAAAGGAGGTCATAAGGAGTTCATCGACTACCCGTTTTACAATTTTAGCGGCCTTAAAGGACAAACAAAGATAAGCAGGCAAGGTTTGCATTTTTACAGCCGGAGAGTTACGCTTGTTGTAGCAAGCAATAACAAGGATTTTATCGACTATTTCCTCAGGGTGTTGTTTACCTTTCCCAAGGTAGACATTGGCAACTTAATGCTAGCGCCCGAGGCAGTGGAGCTGGAGGATCACCCGGAAATAACTGATGCCTCAAGGTATATTTGCATTTCACCTATCGTAGTGCTTCAGCCTTCTTTGTACGATGCAGAAGCTAAGAAGTTCATTTCCCCAGAAACAGATGCATTCTCTGATCTCCTTTTTGAATCAACCATTCAAAGGATGGAGCAAGCCGGAGAAGATCCTCAGAAAATTGACGGTATTGGTAAGTTTCAGTTGGTTCCTGATGAGGACTATTTAAATAAAATCAGGGAAAGCCAAAAGAAGTTTGCCAGGATATACCCGCTATATGATCAAGACTTGAAATACGAAATAAGGGGCTATACTTTTCCTTTTGTTCTTTATGCACCTAAGGTGGTTCAGGAGTTTATTTTCACCTGTGGGTTGGGGCAGTTTTGCCACAAGGGCTTCGGCATGCTTGACATCGCCAATGCCGATCCAAGCAAGAGAGCGGTTACATACGAATTCGCTGAAACTACTACCTGATCAGTTTTTTGGGCCGTTGTGAATGATGCTCTGGTAGCCGACAAGTCGATCTACAAATGACCCGGGAGTTTTAAAGTAAACGAACACTTCATATTCATTTTCAGCCTGGAAGTTGTACCCTTCAAACAAGTAGGGATCAACGCCGTTCCCTTTTGCCCAATACATATAATTGTAGAATCCCTGCTTTAACAATAAGGATGCGGTATACATGCCCGAGAGGTCATCGTAGACCAACCTGTTCTGAGGGGTTTTCTGCCAGTCGTTAAAACCACCGATTACGTACACATCGGTTGCTTCAACTTTCTCCGTTTCCAGGAAAAACATCACCTTCACGTAGTCGGTCTGTAAATCACTGGTGTTAGGCTCGGTGGAACCGATGAAAAAGTTGCCGTCAAGGTCCTGCATTCTGCTGTAGGGCTCGCTGAACCGGGAGGCGTCTTTTAAAAGCAGGGCCCTTATTTCATTTTGGCTTTTTTCTATTTTGCCCACATTGCGACCGTTGTAGCTTAGCGAGCGGATGTCGAAGAACCTGAATTCCCTTGTCGATTTGAAATTGTTCTGGAGCGTGAAATTTCTGTACTCCATGTATCTCTGATCTTCCCTCACCAGCGTGGGTTTCAGGTTGAGAATGGCGTTGTCCCACCTTCTGTTTTGGCGCACCATTACCTTAAAGTCGTTGTACGCATTGGTAGAAGTGAGTCCACCATAGCTAACAGAGAACTCGACCTGATGATTTTCCTCCCTTTCGGCTACACTGGATGAAATCCGAACCTCCATTTGGATATCGGCCCCTTCCTCAAATACCATAAACCGCCTGCTTAGCACAATATCTGCTTTGTTTGTCCCCCGATATACCACCACTACATAGTTCCCGGATTTTTTCACTTTGGGGAGGTCAAGCGAGTATTGTGTGTAGGGAACAATCGTGCTTTGGGAGTACTGGTAGTTGTTGACAGGGTAGGAGTTGTATTCATTCAGAAACTCCATGTCGGTCAGGGCTGAGCGCTCCCAATTAAAATTGCAATGAACGATGTAGGCGTTGTATTGCTGGAAGTCACTTAGAATTTCATCAAATTTGAGTGTGAGAGGTGCAGTTTGGTTGATATGCACAATGGGAGGCTGCATAGTGTCTTCGGCTTTTCCGGAATTTGGAAAAAGGCGAACCAACCTGATGTTATCTTCGTATGATCTGTCGCTGAGCTCTAATACAGCGTCCGAAGTGCTGGTATTGGCGACTTGCTCGAGGGGAAGGCAGCCAGTGAAAAATAAGCAGGAAATGACTAGGAGTAAGAAGTAGTTGAGATGTTTCATCGATAGCTAAACGAACGGCAACTAAATTCATTTTCTACAAATCTGCATAATTCCAACCATTTTTTCAGACCGAGTGTCATAAAAGTCAAAACCTAAACCGAGAACTCGCAGAATGCCTACTGATGAAGAGTTGATAGAGGGATGTGCCAAAGAGGACAGACACATGCAATATCAGCTATACCAAAAGTATAGTGGGCAGATGTATGCCATTTGTTTGAGGTACTGCAAAATGCAGCAGGAAGCTGAAGATGTTTTGCAGGAAGGGTTTGTGAAGGTATTCAACCACATCAAAACATTCCGTAAGGAGTCATCGCTATTTTATTGGATCAAGCGGATCGTGATTAACACTGCGCTCAATCATCAGCGCAACAAGCTTTATATGTATCCGATGGTAGATGTGGCTGAGTTACGGCAACCGTCGGCGAATCACGACATGCTTGCGGGACTTCAGCTGGAAGATTTAATGGGAATGATTCAGGATCTTCCGTCGGGGTGCCAGACAATATTTAACCTGTATGCTATTGAAGGGTATAAACATCATGAAATAGCAGAGCTCCTTGGTGTTACCGAGGGAACCTCCAAGTCGCAGTATGCCAGAGCAAAGCAGCTGCTACAGGAGAAACTTGAGAAATTAGAAAGTACAAATTATGGAAGCCGCAGATAACAACGAATTTTTCGAAAGCCAGTGGCGACAGGCTTTTGACGGAGCCAGCGTGCCACCGTCTCCTATGGTGTGGGAGAGAGTGGAAGCAAGGCTTGCCACCCAAAAAGAAGGAAAGTACAGGAAGGCCATCTTTTACTACAGATGGGCAGCTGCCGCCATGACAACCGTCGCCGTTGGTTTGGGTGTGGCACTTTTGCTCAATGGAACCTCGTCACTTGTAGA
The DNA here is from genome assembly GCF_048007035.1 of Imperialibacter sp. Taxonomy (NCBI): domain Bacteria; kingdom Pseudomonadati; phylum Bacteroidota; class Cytophagia; order Cytophagales; family Flammeovirgaceae; genus Imperialibacter; species Imperialibacter sp. The sequence goes on along the minus strand of NZ_CP180355.1, from coordinate 6,758,712 downwards.
GAATGAGATTGCTGGCAATACCAAAGAGAACGTCGTCAATTCTCAGGCAGCACAAAACCCTGAACTTAGGGATATGAAGATGGAAAATGAAGTGGCTTCTACAACCTCCACACTTACCGAAGATGATAAGCCTGAGTTTTATCAAAAAGATACAAAGCCCTTTTTGGCGGTAGCTACAATTGGTAATAGTGGTAGTGAAGCTATCAGGCAGGTGGCAACTCCGATAGACGAGACTTCAACCTCTGAAGAAAATATGTTTGATGTGGCTATCCCTTCTGTTACCGGCATTTTCAGTTCCGAAAGGCTGGCCAGTAACTTATCGAAACTGGAAGTGAATCACTTATATGGTGTGGTACGTCCCATGCAGCGAAAAAAGAAGGAATTGGGAGATCAGCCTTTGTTGGCTGGCCTTGGAGTTGGTAGTGGTACTTTTAATCCTAATTATGGTTTCCGGTCTGGAGGCAACTTGTTTGCTTCTGCCAGCACCGACGAAGCCTCTCTTGTAGCAGAAAACAGTGGAGAGCTAAAGACAAATGATTTTAACGCCGCCAATGGGCTGGTTGGAGCTGCTTCTTCCAGAACATACAATGAGTCGAACGCACAGGGCGGAACTTTCTCATTTGGAGCAAGCATTGGTAAACGCATTTTCAGGAAGATTCTGGTGCACACGGGGCTTCAATATGGAAGGTACAATAGCAACGGAAGTACCAACCTGGTGTTGAACGACGAATCGAACGATAAACGTTATGCGCTGAATCAGGTAAGTTTATTGAGTGATGACATTCTGAATGTGTTTTCATCCTCACAATACTCCTACGATGGGGAAAGAACGAAAATCACCAATACGTATGAGTTCATTTCTGTGCCGGTAAAGGTCGGTGTGATTCTGTTGGACAGGCGGGCCGGGATCGTTTTGAACACCGGTGTTTCCAATGAGTTTTTGCTCGGGAGTGTGATAAAAGGAAGAGACCTTGAGGATGTGAGAACAAAATCTGGAGACCGATCGCCTTACAGGAGCGTGTATTTGAATGGGACTCTTGGTTTGGAGGTTAATTACGCCATCAACAGCCACTATAAAGTCGTTGTGGAGCCGTATTACCGCCAGGCGATTACAAGCCTGACGAAGAACACTGATGGCTATGCGAGTGCGCCAAGGCTATGGGGAGTGCAGGCAGGCGTTCGGTATGAGCTGAGATAGTTTTCCAACCAATCGGCATACAGCGGTGTCCTTTTATCATACCTATTTTTTAGTATATGAAATAGCCATAGCGAATTCCATTGCCAACGGACATGAAAAAATTCATCGAACATGAGATTTTCATTCTCAAAGGGTTTGGGCTATTCCATCTGGCCGCTTAATAAAAATTATATTCAGATGAATGCAGAATTTCACCCCCACGAAGTTAAAGACATTTTCAGAATCACGGTTGTGTCAATTGTGATATTGATTGTCATCGGTTTTCTGTCGACTGGTTGCACCGATACTTGTGAAGTAGACAGGTCGTATACCTATTTCAAGCCGGTATACACCACAACGGAAGAAATTAGAAGCGCAGTAGCTTTTGGCACTCCTCAATCTGTTAACCAGCCAGGAAAGATCTACTTCAAGGATGGCATCCTTTTTATCAACGAAGTAGGTGAGGGCATTCACATTATTGACAACACGAACCCATCTTCGCCCCGTCAGCTGTCTTTTGTTACCATACCGGGTAACTTTGATATGGCCGCCAAAGGAAATTACCTGTATGCTGACAGCTACATCGACTTACTGGTGTTTGACATCTCGAATGTGAATGATGTCAAAATGGTGAAGAGGGTAGAAGGTGCTTTTCAGGCATTTGGTAACCTTCCATTCAATTTTGACTCCTGGCAAGGGGTTATTACTTCATATGAAGAGGCTACAATCGAAGAGGTCACAGAAATGGATTGCGCTTCGAATAGTGGAGGCGATATATTCTTTTATGCAGAAGCTGCCGATGCCTCTTTTGTGAAGTTTAATTCATCTGGCGGGGCTACTTTGATGGCCAACTCCACAAGCAATGCCCCGGCTACCACTGCTGCCGGGGTAGGTGGATCAATGGCCAGGTTTGCCATTTATGAAGACTTCCTTTACACTATCGACGCCAGTTCGTTGTATCTATTCGACATCACGCAGCTTGATGACCCACGGTCGGGTGCCAGAGTAGACATTGGCTGGGGAATAGAGACACTGTTTCCCTATGAAGATAAGCTGTTTATAGGCGCCAATAACGGTATGCACATTTACGACAATGCCAACCCGGAAGCACCGGAGCACCTTTCAACGTACCAGCACATTCAAAGCTGCGACCCTGTGGTTGTTGAAGGCGACTACGCCTATGTGACGCTAAGGTCAGGCAACGCCTGTCAGGGTTTCACCAATCAGCTGGAAATTGTCGATATATCTGATCTAAGAAATCCAAAGGCGTTTCAGACCTACCCTATGCAAAATCCACATGGACTGGGAGTAGACGGAAAATGCCTGTTTATCTGCGAAGGGGAGTTTGGGCTCAAGCTTTTTGATAAAACAGACCTGACCAGCATAGATGACCATTTGGTGGCCAACTATACCAATGTGCATGCTTTTGACGTCATTCCACTCAATGGCGTACTGATGATGATCGGAGAAGACGGCCTGTACCAATATGAGTATGACTGTGAAGGAAAGCTTGAGCTGTTGAGCACAATACCTGTGTTAGCTTTGTAGCCTGACCGATGAGTAATCAAACTGCTAAAAATATCATTTTCAACCGGAAGGGATGGCTCCTGTGGGGCTGTCTCTTTTATTTTTTTGTGCCTGCGCAGCTTATGGCACAGATGCAGGTAAAGGACAAGGCCAGAATAGAAAAAATAGGCGTTGTGCGGGGCAAAGTGCTTGAATACAATGCCGCAGGGGACTTTGTTTTTCTCCGAACAACGGGAGACACCCTCATAGTGGATGCCGACAGGGTGATGAACACGAAAATCATCCATTCCCTCAAAATGCCGGTAAAAGGAATGTTTTGGCATTCAGCTGAGTTCGGCCTCGATTTTGGAAAGTCTAATCAATGGAATCCCGTTTCTCCATACTTGTACCTTGAGACAAACCATGCCTACGTAGTCAATAGGTTCTTGCAACCGGGCATTGGTGTTGGCTATCAACAGGCAGGTGATTTCAGGATCATGCCCATGTTTTTAAGCCTAACAGGTGACCTTTATCGAAGCCGGGTAACTCCCTTTTACTTCTCAAACGTGGGCTATGGCCTGGGCTGGGCAAGGTCGAACGACTGGGGAAATTACGACAAAGTAAGAGGTGGCTTTTTGTGGCATATCGGCGGTGGTTTGAAAATCGCCGGTCGGAACAATGCCGTGTATATAAAGTCCGGCTACAAGATCCAAAATATTTATTCGGAGAGCAGTATCCCCAATTGGTGGGGAACAACCGGCGGTTTCGAAAATATAGCCAGAACCATCCGAAGAGTATACTTCGGAGTTTCAATGGCTTTCTAGGGTCTCATTCGTCTTTGATCCATTCCCCGTTTCTGTACAGGTATTCGATTGTTACCTCGCCGTCGGTATTGTACCATTTCGCAATGCCTTCCCTCACGCCATTCTCATAAGGGCTCTCCTCCATCAGATTACCATTGTCGTGATAGAGCCTTAGCATGCCATTCAGCTTACCGAACTGATAGGCACGTTCTTCCTTTATGTTTTTTCTGTTGTATTTAACATAGGTGCCATGCAGCTGCCCATCGAAAAAATAGGCCTTTTCAGTCACCTGCCCATTTTCATCTACAATCACCTGCGGGCCCTGCTTTTTGCCTTTTACATAGCTGGTAACCATTTTCACCACGCCCGTCGGATAGTATTCTGTCCAGCTCCCTTCCTTTTGCCCATTCAGGTAGTCGCCCTCCGCTATTATCTTATCATTGATGTCGAGCACATGTATTTTCACAAGAGATTCATCGCCAGGGTAGGGCGTTCGTACTGCGCTGGGGGGCAGGTCAGCAAATGCGGGGCCGTCGCTCACTGTTTGGGATTGCGAACAACCAAGAAAAAGTCCTGCAAGAAAGATGGAATTGATAATAGTTGCCTTCATTTTTGATCAGATTTTTTCAGATCGAAAAATAAAAAGAAGTTCCCTTTAACAAAACATGTATTTTACAAGAAATCCGTTCATGATTCAGTTTTTGAAACTACTTTTGCATCCGCTTAGTGCATGTTGAATATTAAAGAGTTTGCAGCGTGGAAAAAGTAAAGAGGATTCTTGAAAGCGATCGTTTTCAGTATTTCATCATAGGACTTATCGTACTGAATTCAATCACCATTGGGCTTGAAACATCTCCCGCCATAATGGCCTTCACAGGAGATTGGCTTTACCTGCTCGATGAGGTTATTTTAGGAATTTTTGTTGTCGAGCTATTGGTAAAGCTGCTGGTTTACCGGGCCAAATTCTTTGGCGAATCGTGGAATATCTTTGATCTTTCCATCGTGCTGCTTGCGTTGATCCCATCAGCCGGTAATTTGTCTATTCTCCGTACGCTCAGGATACTCCGCACACTCAGATTGCTGAAGAATGTGCCAAAGCTGAGGATCATTATCGAGGCCCTTCTTAAATCAATTCCCAGCATTGGCTGGATAGGTGTGCTGGTAATGATCATCTTTTACATTTTCGCTGTTATTGGCACCAGCCTTTATGGAGAGCAGTTTCCACAGTGGTTTGGTAACCTTGGAGCCTCCATGTTTACACTGTTTCAGATAATGACACTGGAGAGCTGGGCCTCGGGCATAGCCAGGCCTGTAATGCAAGAAATTCCTCATGCCTGGCTCTTTTTCGTTCCGTTCATACTTCTTGCCACGTATACTACGCTCAATATTTTTATCGCTATTGTGGTAAACACGATGAATGAACTCCATCAATACGACATCGATGAAGAGGAGAGACGACTTAAGGACTTTGTGCATGAAGAAAATGTGGAGCTTCAGCACCTTCTTGAAGAGCTAAAAGCACAGGTGGCAAGAATTGAGAAAAAAGTGAAGGGTTGACTCAGGCCAATTGCTTCTCCAGTTCTTCAATTTTTATTCCGGTTTCCTCCCATTGGTCATTTAGCCTTTCAAGTTCCGCTTTGATCAGTTGGTATTTCTCATTGCTTTGCGCCAGAGCATCGGGCGACTCGAATACCTCGGGCGAGGCAAGCTCTTTTTCTGCTTCTTCGATCTTTACCTCAGTCTCCAGAATTTCGTTTTCTATTCCATCCAGTTTTTTGCGCAAGGCTTTTAGCTCTTTCTGAGCCTCCATCGATAAGTTATTTGTCTGGCTTGGGGCTGGCTTTGGCTTAGCCTTGGGTTCCTCTTTTTTCACCTGGGGCTGCATGGTGGGGGCTGCTGCCGCTTGCTTTTCTTTCCACCACATGTACTCCTCGTAGGTGCCCGGGTACTCCTTTATTTCGTTGTTTTCAATGTACCAGATTTTGTTGGCGATTTCCGTTACAAAGTAGCGGTCGTGAGATACGACAATAAACGTTCCCTCATACTGCTGCAGGGCCTGGATGAGGATATTGACCGACTGAATGTCGAGGTGGTTGGTAGGCTCATCAAGCAGTAAGAAGTTGGCCTCAGAAATCAACGTTTTGGCCAGCGCCACTCTCGACTTTTCGCCTCCGGAAAGCACCTTTATTTTTTTAAAAACGTCCTCGTCGGAAAACAGAAAACAACCCAGCACACTTCGCAGTTGCATCTCCGTTTTGTCTGTTCCTGAAGCTTTCATTTCTTCGAGGATCTCGTACTCGATGTTCAAGGCCTCCAGCTGGTGCTGGGCGTAGAACGACTTGATAACGTTGTAGCCTTCCTCCCTCTTGCCATTCACCTTGTCGGTGCCTGCGATGATGCGCAGCAAAGTCGACTTTCCTTTTCCGTTGGCTCCAATCAAAGCGATTTTGTCACCTCGCTCTATATGAGCATTCGTATTTTTGAGAATGACAAGATCGCCGTAACTCTTCGATACATCGGTGAGTTGAATGACATGGCGCCCGCTGGGTTTGTTGAAGTTGAACCTGAAGTTGACTTTGGCGTTTTCATCCAGCACATCGTCTATCTTATCCATTCTGTCCAGGGCCTTCACACGGCTTTGCACCTGGCGGGCTTTGGTAGCCTTGGCTTTGAATCGTTCAATGAACTTTTCGGTCTGTTTTATCTTTTGCTGCTGGTTTTCGAAGGCGTTCTTTTGAATCTCATTTCTCAGCTCTTTCTCCTGTAGGTAAAAATCGTAGTTACCGGCGTAAAGGTTGAGTTTGCCATTGCTTACCTCCACGATGGTGTTTACCGTGTTGTTGATGAAATGCCTGTCGTGAGACACCACTATCACCGCACCTTCGTACGTTTTGAGGTAGCTTTCCACCCATTGAATCGACGGAAGGTCGAGGTGGTTGGTAGGTTCATCGAGCATGAGGAGGGAAGGCTTTTCAAGCAGCAGCTTTGCCAGCATCACCCGCATTCTCCAGCCACCGGAGAACTCCTTCAGCGGTCTGGTAAGGTCTTTAGTGCTAAAGCCAATACCCTCCAATATCTCTTCAGCCTTTGATTGAATAGCGTAGCCGTCCAGCGCCTCGAACCTTTCCTGGAGTTTGGTAAGCTTCGTTACCAGGTCATCGCTATAATTGGCCTCCATTTCAGCCAGCACCTTGTCGATTTTGTGGTGAATGTCAACAGCTTCTGCGAAAGCTTTCATGGCCACATCCAAAATGGGTTCGGCAGATTGGTAGGAGAGGAGGTCCTGGTTAAGAAAACCAATGGTGCAGTCCTTACTTTGGCTGATGTCCCCACCGTCGATTGTAAGGTCACCAACAATCATTTTAAGCAGCGTGGACTTACCTGTGCCGTTAAGACCGATGAGTCCTATTTTGTCCTTGGGTTTTATATGCAGATTGGCCCCTTCGTACAGCACTCTTGAGCCAATATTGTAATTCAAATTATTGATTGAGATCATTCGGCAAATTTAGAGCCCTTACGACGAATAACGAAAGTTTTGGTCAAGACCTTTTGTCAATTTTCAGGTTATTTCTCAACCAAATTGGCTAACTATGTGTTCAGATTGAAAAAATAACTCTAATCATGATATTGAAACCAATTCGACTAGCTTTTTACCTTGTAGTAGGTGTGTTGTCAGTTGCAATTTCTTCTTGCGGTGAGTCAAACAAGGAGGCCGCCACAGCAGAGGAGGTCATTGATACTGCAACCACTAATGATGGCGACAGCCTTAGTAAGATTAATCTGCCTGCAGGCTTTGAGATCTCTATTTATGCAAGTGGGATAGACCACGCCAGATCCATGACGATAAGCCCCAGCGGAACAATATACGTGGGCAATAGAGGAGGAGACAAAATCTACGCTATTCAGGATACCGACAAGGACGGCAAAGCAGACAAGACAATTGTTGTGGCCTCAGGCCTGAAAACGCCCAATGGAGTGGCTTTCAAAGATGGCGATTTGTATGTTGGTGAAATCAGCCGGCTTCTGAAATACCCAAATGTGGAGGCCAACCTTGAAGCTGTTGGTGAGCCGGTTGTTGTTTATGACGACTACCCAACCGACGAGCATCATGGCTGGAAGTATATAGCCTTTGGCCCTGATGGTAAACTATATGTGCCAGTTGGTGCTCCATGCAATATCTGCGAAAGTGAGAACGAAATTTATGCGACCATCACCAGAATGAATCCTGATGGAACAGGTCGTGAGATTTTTGCCAGAGGGGTGAGAAACACGGTGGGCATGACCTGGGATGCTGAAGGCAATCTGTGGTTCACCGACAACGGTAGGGACATGCTGGGAGACGATATGCCCGATTGTGAACTGAACAAAGCCACAAAGGCGGGTATGCACTTTGGCTATCCTTACTGCCACAGCGGCGATATTTCTGATCCGGAGTTCGGTTCAAAATTTCCTTGCTCTGACTTTATTGCTCCGGCACAAAAGCTTGGTGCTCACGTAGCGCCACTTGGGCTGAGGTTTTACAGTGGCGATATGTTCCCGGCAGAATACAAGGGCAGCATATTCATTGCACAGCACGGTTCATGGAACAGGAGTAAGAAATCCGGGTACAGGATAGGGCTGGTGAAAGTGGAAAATGGTAAGGCTGTTAACTACTCGACTTTTGCAGATGGATGGCTTGATGAAGCAGAACAGGAAGCCTGGGGACGCCCTGTAGATGTGCAGGTAATGCCTGATGGCTCACTGCTTATTTCTGACGACAAGGCTGGAGTGATTTACAGAGTTACCTACAAGGCCTAAACGGGAAAAGGGTTAAAATGAAAAGGAGGTACTTAGTACCTCCTTTCACCACCTAACCTAAACCAAAAGATTTGACCTTACAGAAATGTAAGGTGTTCAATCAGTGTTAATTAAACCAAATTCCTCCAGTAAAAGTTCAAAACCTGGAAAGCACCTCATCCTGATGGAGAAACCCGCATTTGACGACATTTATATGGAGCTGGCAGTGAACCTTGCCAAGCGGTCTCACTGTATCAAGCGGCATGTGGGGGCCGTGCTTACCAAAGAGACACGGATCATTTCGATAGGTTACAATGGCCCGCCCGGCACACACAACTGCGACCTTGAATGGCCTGAGGTAGGCTGCCCTCGTGATTCGAAAGGTGGATGCTCATTGGCAATACACGCTGAGCAGAATGCCATCCTCTACGCCGTTAAGAATAAGGCAACGGTTGACGGTGCCACCATTTACGTCACGCTATCCCCATGTCTTTCCTGCGCCAGGATTATCTACACCATGGGCATTTCTAAAGTGATTTACCTCAAGTCGTACGCCGAACACAAGGGTATTCCCAACGACGAAGGGATAGACTTCCTCAGAAAGTTTGGTGTGGAAGCGGTGAAGTACGAAGGCACGCTGACCAACGTCACGCACATGATTTAGTGGAAATCCCAAGGCTCAAATCTCAAAAGGTAAATAAGCCCCAAAATCCAATAACGAAATCATAGCACATAGTTGCTTCCTAGGCAAACTAGTCAGGCATTTCGTCTGGGATTTCAGCTCTTCATTTAGTGCTGATTTGGATCAATCTGTATTTCTGGGGATTGAATGTTTCGTTTGTGGTCAAATAAAAAAGCAAAACTGGTTCAATGCGTCTCGCCCGGCCGGGATAGGCTTGGACCTTTTGCTTTTTTATGACCACTTGGGATATTGGGTTTAAAGGGTAATGCCCCAGATTTCCGGCTTGATCCGCTCATTTGAGATTTGGTGCTTGCTATTTGTTATTTGAGTCCCCTAGTTTCTTCTTCATTTAATTTCCAGAAATCTATATTTGCACCATGATAAACAGACGCCTTCCTGCAGAATGGGAACCCCAAAGTGCAGTGCAGTTGACATGGCCACATGACGAGAGCGATTGGGCTGACGACATGGATATTGTGGTGCCATGTTTTGTTGCCATCGCCAGAGAGATATTGAAAAGACAAAAGCTGGTGGTAGTATGCAAAGACAGCGAGGCTGTGCGAAAGCAGATCGGCTCGGCGTCAGCGAATCTGACCCTGGTGGAACTGCCGACCAACGATACTTGGGCCAGAGACCATGGCGCTATCAGCATTGAAGAGGATGGAAAGCCGGTCTTGCTGGATTTTGTTTTCAATGGTTGGGGGTTGAAGTTTGCTGCCGACAAGGACAACCTGATTTCCGGGCGACTTCACGAAAGAGGAATCTTTGGAAAAGTGCCCATGCGGCATGCGGGTTTGGCTTTCGAAGGAGGCTCTTTTGAATCTGATGGAGAAGGGACGCTGCTCACAACCACCGAATGTCTGCTTTCTCCAAATAGAAATCCGCACCTATCGAAGCAGGAAGTGGAAGACAAATTGAAAGAGTTGTTTGGAGTTAAAAAAGTACTTTGGCTGAATAACGGGTACCTGGCAGGCGACGATACCGACTCACATATTGACACGCTGGCGAGGCTCGTGCCTGACAATAAAATACTGTATGTGAAATGCGACGATACCGCCGATGAGCACTACCAGGCGTTGAAGAAAATGGAGGGAGAGTTACAAAACCTGACCAATTCGAATGGAATGGCTTATGAGCTGATACCACTGCCGATGGTCGACGTGGCATTTGACGATGAAGGCAACAGACTGCCTGCTACGTACGCTAACTACCTGATCATCAATGGGGCCGTTTTGGTTCCGTTTTACCAGTCGCCTAAAGATCAGAAGGCAGCGGCCATCATTCAAAGGGCCTTTCCTCAACACGAAATTGTGGGGATCGATTGCAGGCCTTTGATCCTCCAGCATGGCTCCTTACATTGTGTAACCATGCAATACCCTGTGGGTGTAGTTGTATAAATTTCAAAACCAGAAAAACCATGGCAGAGAAAATACTGAAAGTTGGTTATGTGCAGCAGTCTTGCTCCGAAGTGAGAAAAGACAATGTGGCTAAGAGCATTGCCGGCATAAAGGAATGTGCCAGAAGAGGGGCGGAATTGGTGGTGCTGCAAGAGTTGCACACCGGCGTGTACTTTTGCCAGGCGGAGGATGTCAACCGGTTCGACATGGCCGAAAGTATTCCGGGCCCCTCCACTCAGGAGTTTGGAGCCATTGCCAAGGAGCTGGGCATTGTGCTAGTGACTTCGCTATTTGAAAAAAGGGCCCCAGGCCTGTATCACAACACTGCCGTGGTGCTGGAAAAAGACGGTACCATTGCCGGTACCTACCGCAAAATGCATATTCCCGACGACCCGGGGTACTACGAAAAGTTTTATTTCACACCAGGTGACATGGGCTTCAATCCAGTGGAGACCTCTGTTGGAAAGCTTGGTGTGCTGGTGTGCTGGGATCAGTGGTACCCGGAAGGGGCAAGACTGATGGCCATGGCGGGAGCTGACCTGCTGATCTATCCTACAGCCATCGGCTGGGATCCGCACGACACCAAGGCAGAACAAAAACGGCAGCAGGATGCATGGATCATTTCTCAGAGAGGCCATGCTGTGGCCAATGGTTTACCGGTAGTGAGTGTGAACAGGGTGGGGTTTGAGCCCGACTTTAGCGGAGTAGGGAATGGCAGCCGCTTCTGGGGACACAGCTTTGTGGCCGGCCCTCAGGGTGAGTTTTTGTATGTGAGCCCATCGGATCTGGCGGAAAACGTGGTGCTGGATGTTGACCTGGGCAGGGCTGAAGACGTCCGCCGGATTTGGCCATTCTTCAGAGACAGACGAATTGATGCTTACGGAGATATTGTGAAGAGATGGGGTAAATAGTGCCCTATCTGTCCCTTAAACAATATTTACTTCCGCCGACAGCTCAATACCAAATCGCTTCTTTACGGAAGCCTGGATTTCCTGCGCCAACTGCCAGATATCGCCCCCTTTGCCGCCTCCATAGTTAACCAGCACCAGGGCCTGGTTTTTATGCACACCAATTTTCCCAATAGTTTTCCTGAGTTTGACACGCTGAAATTGAAAAAGTGCCATTGCGCTGTGTATGGGCACTTTTTAGACTACTTTTCAGAAATTTGTATATCGAAAACTCGCTTGATTTTCTTTCAGATAGTGGCTTGATTTGCCTCAAACAGATTTTGAGTGCCTAGTATCATTATCGACAAGAAGCCATCAGGTGATTATATCCGCATCGTTGAGTCTTATCGTGACCAGGATGGCAAGCCACGCACCAAAACGCTTTACAGCCTGGGGCGGGTAGACAGTTTTTCGCCCGAGTCTCTGAAACGAATGGGCCAGCGGCTCTATGAATTAGGTGGTGGAAATCTGAAGGATTTACTCGGTGAGCAGGTCAGCGAAGAAGGCAGATATAACTACGGCTTTCTGTTGGTTTACCGTAAAATACTCCACTATTACGGCCTTGATCGCATATTTCAGCGGATCACCAAAAAGAAAAAGCTGACCTTCTCTCTTACTGAAGTAGTTTTACTACTGCTCATTGAGCGCCTCAATGATCCTTGTAGCAAGCGGGGTAGCTTTTTCCACCAGGAAGAATACCTGGGACTGGCTCAGGTGTCCTTGCAACACCTCTACAGGAGTCTGGACTACCTGGCTGACCATAGCCAACTGATCCAGCAAACCATTTTCCAAACTGGTAGAGACCTGTTCAACCAGAAATTAGATGTGGTGTTCTATGACGTGACCACCTTCTATTTTGAATCAGAAATAGAACAGGAAGGAGCATTGCGTCAGAAAGGCTTTAGCAAAGATGGCAAAATAGGAAGCACACAAGTGGTTTTTGCCATGCTCATTGACAGATACAAGCAACCCATCGGTTACAAACTCTATAGCGGAGACCTGTGGGAAGGATACACCTACACAGAAATGGTGGAAAGCCTCAAGAAAGAATACCAGATCGAAAACATCGTCTTGGTAGCCGACCGAGGCATGCTCAATACTGACAACCTGCAAGTCACTGTTGACAAAGGCTATGAGTTCATCATGGGAGAGCGGCTCAAGGTACTCCCCAAACCCATCCAGGCCCGGTTGATCGATCTGGATAACTATCACCATCAATGGATGAGTTCTTCAGTAGGTTCGGAGCGTGAGCCGGTCAAAGTTCGCTACACTGTCCTGGAATACAATGAGCGAAAGATCATAGCTACCTACAGCGAAAAGCGAGCTGAAAAAGATCGACAAGAAAGAGAAGAAAAGCTTCGTAAGGCTGAATTGTTGCTCAAAAACCCAACGCAACTCAAAAAGAAGGCCCATCACTACTACCTCAAAAATACCGAAGGGGAAAAGTATGTGGTTGATACTGAAAAAATCAAAAGAAGCGAAAAGTATGACGGCTTCCTTGCCATCGCCTACCACGCCAAAGGACTCTCCCATGAACAGGTGCTGGATCACTACCACCATCTATACCAGATAGAGCATAGCTTCCGTACCTTCAAAGGCTATCTGGAAACCCGCCCGATGTTCCACTGGACCAATAAGCGTATCCAGGGTCACATTTGCCTGTGCTATATCGCCTATAGCATGCTAAACCATTTACAACTTCGGCTAACCAAACAAGGCACCCCACTTACAGAGCAAACCATCCGAACCCACTTGTCCAAAATGCAAGTCAGTCTTGTCAAACAAGCCGATCAATACTTCTACCTGCGCTCCAAGACCTCTGAAATCTCACAGCAATTACTACAAGCAGTGGCTGAAAAGAACCTGCCTGACCTTTTTTCTAAGGATCAGATAATCAAATACTTATAAAATCTTGTATATCGAAAGCAATTTTTTAATTACTTATATATCAGTTACTTAACTCAAAATCGTGTCAAACTCAGGAGGGTGAGTTTTTGTATGTGAGCCCATCGGATCTGGCGGAAAACGTGGTGCTGGATGTTGACCTGGGCAGGGCTGAAGACGTCCGCCGGATTTGGCCATTCTTCAGAGACAGACGAATTGATGCTTACGGAGATATTGTGAAGAGATGGGGTAAATAGTGCCCTATCTGTCCCTTAAACAATATTTACTTCCGCCGACAGCTCAATACCAAATCGCTTCTTTACGGAAGCCTGGATTTCCTGCGCCAACTGCCAGATATCGCCCCCTTTGCCGCCTCCATAGTTAACCAGCACCAGGGCCTGGTTTTTATGCACACCAATTTTCCCAATAGTTTTCCCTTTCCAGCCGTCTTTCTCTATCAGCCATCCGGCAGGCACCTTCACTGATCCGTTTTCCTGAGGATAGCCTGGAATCTCTGGATAGTCGCTTTTGAGTGCCTCATAAGCCTTACTTGCAATGCTTGGGTTCTTGAAAAAGCTGCCTGCATTGCCAATTTCTTCAGGATTTGGAAGCTTCGATTGGCGGATGTGAATGACCGCTTTGCTCACATCGGCTATAGTGGGCTGTTCGATATTCCAGCTTGCCAGCGTCTCATTAATGGCACCGTAAGTGGTGTTGACTTTAGCCTCTTTTTGAAGCACAAAAGTGACTGATGTAATGATGAACTTGTCCTTTAGCACCTTTTTGAAAACGCTTTCCCGGTAGCCAAACTCACATTCATTGTTATTGAACGTTCTGGTTTTGCCAGATTCAACCTCCAAAGCTTCGAGGCTATGAAATACATCTTTGATCTCCACGCCATAAGCCCCGATGTTTTGCATGGGCGCCGCACCTACCGTCCCCGGGATCAGCGATAGATTTTCGATGCCTCCCCAGCCCTTCGCCACGCAATGCATGACCAACTCATGCCACACCACGCCAGCTCCTACTTTAATGACGACCTCATCCTGACTTTCTTCTTGAACGTGAACCCCTGGCAACGAAAGTTTTACCACCAGACCATCAAAATCTTTCGTGAACAGAACGTTGCTGCCGCCACCAAGAATTAGATGAGAATTACTTTTAAAGATGTCTGAACTGATAATTTCCTTTAGCTCGTTAACCGATTTGGCCTCGGTGAAGTATTTGGCTTTTACATCCAGATGAAACGTATGATAGGGATGCAGGCTCTTGTTTTCGTTGATTTTCATAGAGAACCTAAAATTAGAAAAGCTTATGCTTTATCATTGTTTTTCGGTGCTTTAAGTTTTTGCAGCCACATCTGTCCACAATAGCTTCGCTGGTATATTCTTTTCGGCGGTAAAGCCTTTCTGACTTTCAGGTGCCTGTTTTCGGGATCATCAGCAAATTGAAGATTTCATTTTTTTTCACCAGATTTAGAGCCATGTCTTCAATACCTACACAGGACAATACTTTGAAATCACATTTTCTCAACCCCTCTGGCACCGCCGACTTGCGAGCAAAAGAGAGGGTGGGTAGTATTGACGAAGGTGCTTTGTGGGAGGACTTCAAGAGGGGGAGCGAGATGGCATTGTCTCAAATTTACTCCCTGTATTCGAAAGACATTTACAACTATGGATGTCAGTTTACCAAAAACCACGAGTTGGTAAGGGACAGTATCCAGGATCTTTTTATCGAGTTGATCAAAAGCAGAGCCAGCCTGGGCTCAACTACCTCGGTCAAATTTTATCTGTATAAGTCTTTGCGCCGGAAGCTGGTGCGAGCGCTCAAAAAGCAAAGCAAGTTGTTTGTTACTGATGACATTCAGGAACAGGGATCATTTGCTGTTAGCATCTCACCTGAGCTCCTGCTTCTAAAGACCCAGCTGGACGAAAATCAGCGAATGCTTCTGGAAAAATCGATTAATGCGCTCACTGTTTCTCAGCGTGAAGCCATCTTGCTGTATTTTTATGAAGGGCTCAGCTATGCCGAAATAAGTGACCTGATGGAGATCGGTAAAGTGAAGTCAGCGAGAGCACTGCTCTACAGGGCTATTTCTGCCATGACAGAATTTCTAACCCCCTACAAATCCGATTTGCTACCACTCCTGCTGTTTTACCTCGGCCTTTTCAAGGGGTAGGATTTTGCAATTTTGGCAAATAAATCCACCATTCTTTGCTGTTTTATCGAATGATTTCTGATTTTACTATCTTTCAGTGTAAATATTCAAAAATGCTATGGTCATTTTGAGCGTGCTTGCCTTTATATAACTGTAACCAGGGTTATCAAAGCGGGCTTACCAGTAAGGCTCGGGCACTTATCGGCATTCAATGAACTATAGCGAATACACCGTCGAACAATTTTTACAAGACCAGTACTTTACGAACTGGGTCTTGAGACCATCGAGAGAATCCGATAAGTTTTGGCAGGATTGGATCAGGCAGAACCAGAAAAAACTACCTGAGATTGAGCTTGCGAGAGAAATCATACTCTCAACCACCTACAAGAACAAGCATCTTCTTTCTGAAGAAGACAGCTCCAGCATTTTGGAGAACATCATGCGGGCGCAGGCTGACCTGGGCAACGACCAGACCGGAACCAGGTTTGCCTGGGGACAATTGCTCCGGGTGGCTGCCGTTGTCGCAATTGTAGCCTCCGTGGCCATTTACTTTGTGGTGCCCCGAGAAAAGGAGCCCGAGGTTGTACAAGTGGCCCCTTCTACTGTTATCAAGACTGCCGAGCTTGGCCAGAAGCGAACCGTCGGTTTGCCCGATGGCACTATCGTAAAGCTCAATGCAGGAAGCAGTCTTTCGTACCTCCAGCCATTTGAGGGCAAGGAGAGAAAGGTAGTGTTGGAAGGAGAAGCTTTTTTTGAAGTGACCAAAGACGAAAACCGCCCCTTTGTTATCGAAGCTGGCGGACTGACCACCACAGTGTTGGGAACCTCTTTCAATATTTCTTCTTACGATGAAGCAGGGTCGGTAAAAGTATCTGTGCTTTCAGGAGTGGTGGAGGTAAAGAGCCGCAGAGGGCAAAAGGAAGTGCTGTATCCTGACATGATGGGAGTGTTGTACAAAGACACCGAGAACCTTAACAAAACCACTTTTAATGAAAAGGAGGAGTTCGGCTGGAAGGATGGCATTATCTATTTTAAAAATAACCCACTGAAAGAAGTATTCAAGCGGCTCGAGAAGTGGTACGGCGTAAGCATCAAGCTTGATTCTGATAAAATATTGCAGGGGACCTACACCGGCGAATTCAAAAATGCCTCCCTGGAAAAAGTACTGGAGGGTATCTGTTATACCTCTCAGCTCACCTACTCAGTAGACAACGAAGAAATTACCATTAAACTACAAACCAATTAACTATGAAACACGAAATGACCTACTCCCCCTAAAAGAGAGAGCCGGAAGTAAACTCCCGGCCCCCATTCCTTAATCAATTCATTCCAGTTGATTGGCGTCCACTAAATGTATTGGTTAAGGTGCTTAGTAAAATCGGATTCACTAAAACATTTAAAATTATGAAAAATGCACTACTGAGGAAAATTATTCTTATGTCCAGGTTGATGCTATATGGAATATTTGTGCAGGCGTTCTTTATTTCTTTGCTCAATGCGGGAGATATTGCGGCCCAGGAGAGTATATACGAGATCAAGCTGGATGTTTATCAGCAAGACAAAACGGTATCCCAATTCTTTAAATACGTAGAAAGAAAAACGGATTTTAAGTTCACCTATAATAGCGATCAGGTAGACCTCAACTCAAAGGTCTCGATCAGCGCCACAGACAAATCTCTTGGAGACATTCTTGAAGAAGTTTCCCAAAAAGCCAAAATGAACTTCAGGCGAATAGACTATAACATTCATGTCAGTAAAAAGGAAGACACTTCCGATCAGGTGGAAGAGGTGATAAGTGTTTTCGCTGCTGACGTGCCGATATCAGGAAAGGTATTTGACGAGAATGGCGATCCATTGCCTGGCGCTACGATAGTGGTGAAGGGAACGGCAGTCGGTACTATCAGCGATATTAATGGGGGCTTTAGTTTATTGGCACCCAATGATGCAACAAGTCTTATTGTTTCTTTTGTAGGCTATCAAAGCCAGGAAGTGTCTATTGCGGGGAGAAGCACTATCGACATAACACTGCAGGCAGATATACAGGCGCTTCAGGAGATAGTTGTAATTGGCTACGGTGCAGTGAAGAAAGCTGATATCACCGGCTCCGTGGCGCAGGTAAAAAGCGAGGAGCTGCAGGCAGTTCCGGTTTTCAACGTAGAGCAAGCGCTCAAGGCTCGTGCTGCAGGTGTGCAGGTAACGCAGAACTCCGGCGAGCCCGGTGGAAGAATTGAAGTACGTATAAGAGGTGGTAATTCAATGATTGGCAGCAACCAGCCTTTGTACGTGGTGGACGGTTTTCCTATGACAGGTGGCATCAACTTCTTAAACCCCGCCGACATAGAGTCCATCGACATTTTGAAAGACGCCTCCGCAACGGCCATTTATGGAGCCCGTGGTGCCAATGGTGTGGTGATCATTACTTCAAAAAGAGGTAGTGCTGATCAAAAAGGGAAGATAGAGGTCAATAGCTCTTATGGTGTGCAAACTACGACGAAAAGGTACGATTTGATGAACGCCCAGGAATACGCCGTAGTTGCCAACGAATGGTTGAAAAATGGTGGACAGCAGCCATTCTTCGATGTGAATACAATTCAAAATCCTGGCACCGACTGGCAGGATGCCGTCCTTCAGGCCGCACCTATTCAAAATCACACAGTTGCTCTTTCCGGTGGCGGCAACAGAACAAGGTATTCGCTTTCAGGTAATTACTTTGACCAGGAGGGAATTATGATCAACACCGGCGCAAAAAGGGGCTCTGTGAGGTTAAACCTGGATCATGAGGTAAACGACTGGTTGAAGGCTGGTGTGAATTTGAATATTTCAAGACGGCAACAATTGACCGTTCCTAACAATAACGGTTACCGTGGAACGACGGTGCTTTCAGCAGCTGCTTCAGCACCTCCAACCCTTTCAGTTTACGACGAAAACGGCCTGCCCACTCAAATTGAGAAAGCCTACAGCTTTGGCTCGGCTGACATGAGGAATCCGATGATTTTCGCACAAAATCAAACAGACAACATCTCCAATAATGTAGTCGGCAACTCGAACTTTGAAGTAAAACTGACTGACGATCTTTCTTTTAAAACCCTTTTGGGTATTGAGTATGCTTATACACTGGTAGACTACTATTCTCCTATTATTTTTCCAAATGACAGGGGTTACGCCAGCCAAACTACTTATTATAGGAGCTCATTTTTGAATGAAAATACGCTGCGTTACAATAAAACCTTTAGTGATATTCATAACCTAAGCGTTGTGGCTGGTTACACCTACCAAACAGATATGAATCGTAGCTTTGGTGTGAGTGTAAATGGTTTTTCCAACAATACTACCAGAAATTACAACCTGGGGGCGGCCGAAACAATTGGCACACCGGGCTCAGGTATTTCCGAGTGGACGCTGGCTTCGTGGCTGGCAAGGGCCAACTACTCTTTTGACGACAGATACCTGCTTACTGTCAGTATGAGAACAGACGGATCATCTCGTTTCGGTACTAATAATAAATGGGCTGTTTTTCCATCTGCAGCAATTGGGTGGAGAATTTCTGAGGAAGCGTTTATGAGTAACGTATCGGCAGTGAGTGACTTGAAACTTAGAGCGAGCTACGGTATTACCGGAAACACGGCTCTTTCGCCTTACCAATCATTGGATAGAATGTCTTCGGTAAGAGCTATTTATGCTGATCAGAAGTTTGCTGTGGGTTACAGCCCATCAGGAATTTCAAACCCTGACCTCCGTTGGGAAACGACCGCACAACTCGACGTGGGAGTAGACTTTGGAATGCTTGACAACCGGTTGAGGTTTACACTAGACTACTATAAAAAGAATACCACTGATCTTCTGGCATCGGTACCGCTTCCTCCATCAGTTGGGTTTGGGTCTATCCTGCAAAATGTGGGCGAAATTCAAAACCAGGGATTTGAATTTACTGTGAATGCAGACATACTTACCCGGGATCTTACCTGGGATGTAACTGGTAGTTTCTCCCTCAACAGGAACAAAGTGATTGACCTGGCAGGCGGAAGTGATATCCTCAGTGCAGGTCAGGGAGCTGTCTGGTCAAGTACCAACATCGCACGTGTAGGGCAGCCTTTGGGAATGTTTTACGGCTATCTAGAGGATGGGTTAACTGACCAGGGATTTATCAAGTACAAAGACCTGAATGATGATGGAGTGATTAATTCACTTGACCGCACCATTCTGGGCAACCCTAACCCTGATTTCTTCTACGGACTCAATTCTCATTTTACCTACAAAGGCTTCGACCTGAATGTGTTCTTCGAGGGAGTGTATGGTAATCAGATCTTTAACGCCACCAACGGCACTCACCTCAACTCATTTCAAAGAGGCAGCAATCAGTTTCGGGACTTGATTGGTAACTACTGGACTGCGGAAAATCCCGACCCGAATGCCAAGTACCCTAAAATTAGTGCTGCAACAGGAGTGGACGTTTCTGACCGTTTCATCGAAATGGGTAGCTACCTCAGGTTGAAATCGGTTAAGCTGGCCTATAACCTTCCCGTGAAGAATTGGGGGATGAATTGGGCTGATCAGGCACAGATTTATGTGTCAGGTATCAACCTTCTCACCTTCACCAAATACACAGGACTTGACCCTGAAGTTAACACCAAGGGTGTTGACGATCAGAATGTCTCAAATCGATTAGAAATGGGCCACGACCAAAGCAGCTATCCTAACGCTAAGCTGACGTCAATTGGTCTCCAAATCAACTTCTAAATCTGACAGTTATGAAAAGAGTATCAAACATAAATGGCCTGGCCATCATATTAATATCATCTGTTTTCCTCCTCTCTTGTAGCGATATGCTGGATGAGGTGCCGAAAAACTTTGTTTCAAGGTCGAATTATTACCAGAACGAAGCGGATGCGCAAGGGGCACTGAATGGAGCTTATAGCTCAATTGGGCCAGATTTCTACGGCATTACAAACTACCTGATGACAGAGTTGCAGGGGGATTATTTGAATGGGAGGGGTTCGCAAGCGCCAATTTCAATCGTTGATCAGGTACTAAATCAGCAAAACATTCAAAGAGCGGCATCTAACTGGGGCACTTTGTATAGCGCTATCAACAAAGCAAACGCTGTTCTCGACAATGTGCCGCAGATAGTGAACATATCGGACAATGCAAAACAACGAATCGTGGCAGAAGCACATTTTCTGAGAGCAATAGCGTATTTCGAGTTGGTTCGGGGCTGGGGCGATGTGCCAATAAAAACCACCGAAAGCACTGATCTGTCGGAATTGTCTGCAGCCAGACAACCTGAAGCAGTCGTATACCAACTCATCATCGACGATGCGAAAGCCGCCGAAGCGGCGCTTGGTGAAGTTGGCAATGAAACCGGCAAGGCCTCGGTATGGGCCGCAAAAATGTTGCTGGCCGATGTGTACCTTACAACCGAAGAGTGGGATCTTGCCGCACAGAAAGCCGACGAGGTAATCACAGGTGGCCCATATTCTCTGGTGCCGGTGAGCGAGCCCGATGATTTCTATAAGATATTTGCTTCAGAAACAAGCACGGAGGACATCATGTCGGTGCACCACTCGGAAATAAGTGGATCAACAATTCCTACCTACATCCACATGGGAGGCAATTACCCATACAACTATAGCAGTTCTGGGTTCTTCGCCTGGTTGCCTGATACTACCTCATTTATAGGGGCCAGCTGGGACGACAATGACCTAAGAAAGCCTTTCAACCTATACAGGGAGTTCCAAAATGCGTCAGGTCAGTGGGTGCCACTGCCTTCCACTACACCAGTTCTGTTTAAAAAATTCATTACCAATGAGGCAGGACAAAGTGTTTACAGTGTTCCAGTTTACAGGTTTACTGAGGCCTTTCTTATTTATGCCGAGGCATCTGCCAGGGCCACAACAACGCCTTCAGCGCTTGCTTTAGAACGCCTTAACATGATTAAACGCAGAGCATATGGTCTGCCTCTGCAGGCGCCTTCAGCGGTAGACTATCCTGCAGGAATGAGCGGAGATGACTTTGTCGAGGCTGTGCTACAAGAGCGTGCCTACGAGTTTCTTTTGGAGCGCCGTCGCTGGTGGGACTTAAAACGCACAGGCAAAGTCAAAGAAGCTTTTGCGGCCGTTGGCAAAACATTTATTGACCAGCGCATGCTATGGCCTATTCCTGAAAGTGAAATCAACAACAATCCCGCTATTACACAACAGGATCAAAATCCGGGTTATTAAAAACTAGGTTGGTTGGTAAATGGGGTGGAGGTAGAATAAAGCTCCGCCCCTTTACCTCCATTCCTTTCAATTGTACCTGCTTAAAATCAAAACTATGAAGCTAAAAATGGTTAGTTGTGTGTTTGCCCTGTTCTTCCTGACCACATCTTTTCATCAGCCGCCACCACAACGTGAGAACGGCCCCTCTTATGACCTGGTGATCTATGGAGGGACGTCGGCTGGGGTTGTTGCCGCTGTTCAAGCAGCCCGTTTGGGAAAAAAGGCCGTGATTATTGAGCCGGGAAACCGCCTGGGCGGTGCAATGAGCGGCGGCCTGGGATGGTCAGACATCGGCAATGAGGAGACCATTGGAGGTATGTCGCTGGAATTCTTTCAACGAGTATATGAGTATTATAAGGATGAATCAGTGTGGAAAGCACAGTCCCGTTCATCGTACCAGCTGAATGGCAATCATGCCATCTCTGAAGGGGGCCCTATGTGGACGTTTGAACCGGAAGTGGCGCAAAAAATACTACTGGAAATGATAGCCTCAGCTCCGCAGAAAATTGAAGTGGTTTACAATGAGCGCATTGACCTGAAAAAGGGTGTTCAAAAGAAGAACGGAGAGATCAAATCGCTAAGGACAGAATCGGGAAAGGTATTTACGGGCAAGTTCTTTATCGATGCCTCATATGAAGGCGACCTGTTGGCATTGGCTGGCGTATCTTACCACGTAGGCAGAGAAAGCCGGGATACCTATAACGAGCCTCTTGCGGGTGTCTTGGGGCCAACCATCAAGGTCAGACAGCCCAAACAGTTTTTTGGTCCGGAAATCTCCCCTTATGATGACAACGGTCAATTACTCCCCACCATTCAGGACGTGCCCATGGGTGAGCAGGGGCAGGGAGATAACAAAATTCAGGCATTCAACTTCAGAACCTGCCTTACTACTTTCGAACCCAACAAAATTCCCATCGAAAGGCCTGAAAGTTATGACTCCATGCAGTATGAATTGCTATATCGATACATTGAGCTGAAGAAGCTTACGAAAATCAGCCAGGTGCTGACCATCAGCGCCATCCCCAATCTTAAAACTGACATCAATGATGGAGGCCATGGCTCGCCTTTCTCCACCGACTATAACGGAATGAACTGGGACTACCCGGAGGGAGGTTATGCCACAAGAGAACGTATTTGGAAAGAGCACTACGATTTTACCATCGGTCTGTTCTATTTCCTTGGCCACGACCCAAGATTGCCACAAACCATGCGTGACGAAATGCTGTCGTACGGGCTGCCAAAAGACGAATTTGTCGACTCGGGCAACTGGACGCCACAAATGTATATTAGAGAAACCCGACGAATGATAGGAGAGCATGTGCTCACGCAAGCCGACTGTCAGGAAACAGTGACTAAACCAAATTCAATAGGGATGGCCTCGTACGGGCCCGACTCTCACCATGTGCAAAGGGTAGTTTATAATGGCGAAGTGCAAAATGAAGGAAATTTTCTGGAGCCCCACAAGTCATACGAAATACCGCTTGGGGTCATATTGCCGAAGTCAAATGAGTGTAAAAACCTGCTCGTGCCGGTATGTGTGTCCAGTTCACATATCGCTTTTGGGTCGATACGGATGGAACCAGTATTCATGATCATGGGCCAGGCTGCTGGCACGCTGGCATCCCTTGCCATTGACGGGAAGGTCCCGGTTCAAAAAGTAGGATATGAGAAGCTTAAAATGCAATTAATAAAAGACAAGCAAAAATTGAATTTGGGTGAATAGAATAGCTGCTTCGGACATTCAGTTGCAGTACGCCATTTTGGAATACTCATAAAAATCTGCTTTGTCTATTGGTATCAGCCCTCGAACTTTAACCTAAAAAAAATCTAACTATGAAAAAATGGCTAACACTCTTTGCGGCACTTGCACTTGTCTCTTCCGCCTGCACTCCCGACAAATCTTCGACGAGTGGTCCACTTGTTTACTCAGCGGACATTGTCGTGTACGGAGGCACCTCTGCAGCAGTAACTGCTGCCGTGCAGGCCAAGAAAATGGGAAAGACGGTCATTATAGTGTCTCCTGATATTCACCTCGGAGGACTGTCGTCGGGTGGTCTTGGATTCACCGACACTGGCAGAAAAGAAGTGATAGGAGGCCTGTCGAGGGAGTTTTACCACCGGCTCTACCAGCACTACCAAAAACCTGACTCGTGGAAATGGCAGCAGCAGTCGGAGTACGGCAACAAAGGGCAGGGCACACCAGCCATCGATGGCAACTCAAGAACGATGTGGATATTTGAACCGCATGCAGCCGAGAATGTTTTCGAGGGATTTGTTACGGAAAATGAAATCGAAATCTACAGAGTCGAATGGCTCGACAGGGAAGGCGGTCTGGTGAAGGAAAATGGTAGGATTGTGTCTTTTAAAACGCTAAGTGGCAAAACATTTACCGGGAAGATGTTCATCGACGCCACCTACGAAGGCGACCTGATGGCTAGCGCCGGGGTCAGCTATCACGTAGGTCGTGAAGCCAATAGTGTCTATGGTGAAGAATGGAATGGTGTGCAGGCGGGTGTATTTCACCATGGCCACTATTTTAAAGAAAATATTGACCCTTACGTGGTGCCAGGAGACCCAGCCAGTGGGCTTCTTCCTTACATTTCAAGTGACAAGCCTGGCCCTAATGGTTCTGGCGACCACAAGATACAGGCTTATTGCTTTCGTATGTGCCTGAGCAACCACCCCGACAACCGTGTGCCTTTTGCCAAACCGGAAGGCTATGACCCGTCAAAATACGAATTGCTGGCCAGGGTGTATGCTGCCGGCTGGGGTGAAACATTTCAGAAATTCGACCCCATCCCCAATCGGAAGACCGACACCAATAATCATGGTCCTTTCAGTACAGATTTTATTGGTATGAACTACGACTACCCCGAGGCCAGCTATGCAAGAAGAAGGGAAATCATTGCTGAGCACGAGAAATACCAGAAGGGCTTGATGTATTACCTGGCGAATGATCCCAATGTACCTGAAGAGGTTCGTACGGAGATGAGCCAATGGGGCCTCGCAAAGGATGAATTTACCGACAATGGCAACTGGCCTCATCAGATTTACGTGCGGGAAGCAAGGCGTATGATAGGAGACCACGTAATGACTGAACACGACGTGCTGAACCACAATGTAGTACCCAAGCCAGTGGGGATGGGCTCTTACACCCTGGACGCTCACAACTCTCAACGGTACGTAACTACAGACGGCTTTGTCCAAAACGAAGGCGACATTGGAGTCCATGCACCACAGCCTTACAGCATTTCGTATGGATCTATCGTGCCAAAGGCAAGTGAATGTGAGAACCTGCTGGTGCCTGTTTGTGTATCAAGCACGCATATTGCCTTCGGCTCTATCAGAATGGAACCAGTTTTCATGATCCTGGGGCAGAGTGCTGCCACTGCAGCCGTGCAGGCAATAGCTGATAACGTACCAGTGCAGGGAGTAGACTATGAAAAGCTCAAGGCGCAACTTATTAAGGACACTCAGAAGCTTACAATGGAAGACATCTAAACAACCGACTAACTACATTCTTTATGAAAAATATCATCTTATTACTTGCCTTAGTTTTCACCCTTTCTTGTTCTTCCTCCACCAGCGAGGAACAGTCGTCAGGATACGACATTGTTGTGTACGGAGGAACCTCCGGTGGCATTGCAGCGGCTGTTCAGGCGTCAAGAATGGGCAAAAAAGTACTACTTATCGAACCTTCAAACCACATTGGCGGCTTGACTACTGGCGGACTGGGGCAAACAGATATTGGCAACAAACAAGCCATCGGCGGCATTGCACGGGAGTTTTATACCAATATCCGCACCCATTACAACGACCCCGCCAACTGGAAATGGCAGGAGCCATCCGCCTATATGGACGGAGGGCAAACCCGCACAGTGGAAGGTGAGCCTACTATGTGGACTTTTGAGCCTTCGGCAGCAATGAAGGTTTATGAACAGATGATAGCCAAAGAAGAAATTGAGCTGGTCATCAACAAAAAGCTTAATAGAGAATCAGGTGTAACCATGAATGGAGCCAGTATATCTCAAATTGAAATGCAGGATGGCACGGTGTACACTGGCAAGGTGTTTATCGATGCCACTTACGAGGGCGACCTGATGGCGGCGGCTGGTGTGAGCTACCACGTAGGCCGTGAAGCAAACAATGTCTACAACGAGACCTACAACGGAGTGCAACTATTGGACGGCCATCAATTCCCCGAGGGTATCGATCCTTACGTTAAAAAAGGTGATCCAACAAGTGGCTTGCTTTGGGGAATTACGGACGACGAACTGAAGGAGCAGGGTAGTGGCGACGATTTGGTGCAGACTTACAACTTCAGGATTTGCCTTACGACTAATCAGGACAATATGGTGCCAATCACCGAGCCTGACAACTACGACCCTGCCAGATATGAACTGCTGTTAAGACTTCTGGAGGCCTTGCCCGACCGGAGAAAGCTGAACAACCATTTTATCTGGAGTCACATGGCCAATGAGAAGACAGACATTAACAACAGGGGTGCGTTTTCTACTGACATGATCGGTATGAGTCATGCCTATCCCGAGGCTAGTTACGGGGAGAGGGAGGCCATCGTTAAAGAGCATGAGGACTACACAAAAGGGTTGCTTTATTTCTACGCTTCTGATCCCCGGGTGCCATCGGAACTTAGGGAAGAAATGAAAACCTGGGGCTACCCCAAAGATGAATACACCAACAACGGCAATTGGTCACCGCAGTTGTATGTGAGAGAAGTTCGCCGCATGATCGGAGAGTACGTCATGACGCAAGCCAACTGTGTTGGGGAGGAAGTGATTAGCGACCCTGTTGGGCTAGCTGCTTACACGATGGACTCACACAATTGCCAGCGCATAGTAGTGGATGGGATGGTGAAAAATGAAGGAAACGTGGAAGTTGGAGGGTTTCCTCCTTATCCGATATCCTATCGTTCCATTGTGCCGAAGAAAGACCAGGCTACCAACCTGCTGGTGCCAGTGGCACTTTCTGCAAGCCATATCGCTTTTGGCTCAATCAGAATGGAGCCTGTGTTCATGGTACTGGGCCAGTCGGCAGCCACAGCAGCTGCATTGGCTATCGACAACAGTCAAACCGTGCAGGCTGTCAACTACGACGCTTTGAAAAAGCAAATGCTCGAGGATGGTCAGCGATTGAACCCCTAACAGGTCACAAAATTGAAAAGTAAGTTTCAGTAGTTTGGTAGGTGGAGGTTAAAACCCGGCTTTTGGCCGGAGTTAATTTTTACTTTTCAAACAGCACTTCTCCGCCCACAATGGTCATCATCACCTGAGTGTCAAGAATGTTTTTTTCGTCGATAGTCATGATATCCTTATCAAAGACAGTGAAATCAGCGAGTTTGCCCACTTCAATAGACCCTTTGATGTCCTCCTCAAAAGCGCCATAAGCAGCATCCAGCGTGTAAGAAACCAGGGCCTGCTCCCGGGTCATTTTCTGGTCAGCTTCATAACCGCCTTCAGGGGTTCCTTTCAGCGTTTTGCGAGTCACCGATGCATAAAAAGAGGGGAGTGGGGCAAGCGGTTCCACCGGCGCATCGGTTCCGTTGATCACTTTAGCACCACTTTGCAGAAGCTTTTGCCAGACGTAAGCACCATCTACAATTCTTTTCTCTCCCAATCTGTTAATTGCCCAGGGTCTGTCGCTCGACATATGAATGGCCTGCATAGCCGCAATCACTCCCAACTCCGCAAACCTTGGAATGTCCGCCAGGTCCAGGTGTTGTGCATGTTCGATCCTGAACCGGGAGTCTTTGGCTTTTTCAGGGTTATTCTTCAAAGCTGCTTCGTAAATGTCCAGCACTTCCTGGTTGCCCCGGTCGCCAATAGCATGGGTACAGATTTGGAAGCCAGCCGCCAGGCCTTCGTTGGTCACTTTTTCGATCTCTTCCATTGGCGTCACATTGTGCCCAAACACCCCCGGCATGTCGCTGTATTCTTCCAGCAGCCAGGCACCTCTTGAACCGAGCGCACCATCTGAGTACAGCTTGATCGAACGAACAGTCAGGTGATTATCACCCAGACCAATTTCAGGGCCTTTGTCGTAGTATTCCTCCAGCAGGTTTTGGTCGTGTCCGCTCAGCATCGTGTATAGCCTGATTTTGAGCTTTCCCTCTTCAGCAAACTGTTTGAATAGTTCAATGTCATCTTTGCCCGCTCCAGCGTTTTGAAAACTGGTAATGCCTAATTCTAAACATGCCTGAACGGCCAATTCCAATGCCCTCTGTTGCTTTTCCATAGTGTTTTCCGGAATAGCTGCCCTAATAAGGCCTTGAGCCGTTTCGTTAAATAGTCCCGTAGGCTCGCCGTTAATGTCACGGAAGATATCACCGCCGTCTGGCGTCTTCGTGTCTTTGGTGATGCCGGCAAGTTCCATGGCTTTGGCATTGGCAAAACCAGCATGTCCGCTCGCATGCGACAGAAACACAGGGTGATTCGGAACTGCTTCGCTTAACAAGTGATGCGTTTGAAAGCCGTCGACCATTCTCTCCGCTGGCTTTATCCATTTGTCCTGGTGCCAGCCTCTGCCGAGTATCCACTCACCCTCAGGTGTTTCGTCTGCGGCTTTTTTCACCTGTGCCACAAGCTCCTCGTAACTGGTTGTGGCCATCAAATCAACGTTCATCAGGTTGTAACCCACGCCCATAATATGCGCATGAGACTCAATAAACCCCGGCGTCATTGTTTTGCCCTCAAGGTTAATGACCTGGGTTTCCGGCCCCACCATATCTTCGGCGCCATCTTTACCACCCACATATATAATAGAGTCGCCTGTTACGGCCACAGCTTCGGCCTTCTGCCCGCCCACAGCGGTGTAAATATTACCTCCCCAAATGACCATATCGGCCTTTGGTGTTTCCTGGCAGGCTGCAAATGCCAGACCCAGAACAATGAGTAGAATGGTTGGTTTCATATACTTTTTCAAATGGGTTAAAACTGAGTAAGCTCGAAATACTCACTAATGTTTCTTTTTTCAAAGAAGAATTATTCCTGACCTGGAGCCACCAAGGCATTATTAACAGGCCTATTTTTTAATCTTAGTGAAAAATGTCTAATTTTGCGCTCCCATTCGGGTGAATGGGCTTCCGGGCATTCTGGATGAGTTTAAACTAAATATTGTTGTGGGCTGGTCCTGCTGCAACAGTGTAATTTTGGACCTTTATTTTTATGGGAGAAACAGCAGTAGAATTTGATTGGGAAGGCTTGTCAGCCAAAGGATTTGGCGAAGGCTATTCAAAATCAAAGCGTGCCGAAATGGAGAAACTCTATGAAGGCACTCTTAATTCGATCACTGAAAAAGAAGTGATCAACGGAACGGTGGTAGGTATTACTGACCGTGACGTAATCGTTAACATCGGTTTCAAATCCGACGGACTTGTGGCCTTGTCTGAATTTCGTGACAGACCTGAGTTGAAAGTTGGCGACGAAGTGCAGGTGTATATTGAGGAGCAGGAAAATGCCAACGGGCAGCTTGTTCTTTCAAGAAGAAAAGCCAAAATCGTTAAGGCATGGGAAACCATCCAACACGCTTATGAGCACGATGAAGTGATCGAAGGTATGGTGAAACGCCGTACTAAAGGTGGTCTTATCGTGGACATCTATGGTGTTGAGGCATTCCTTCCTGGTTCACAAATAGACGTGAAGCCAATTCGTGACTTCGATGTGTTCGTTGGCAAGAAAATGGAAGTGAAAGTTGTGAAGATCAACTACACCAACGACAACGTGGTAGTATCTCACAAAGTATTGATCGAGAAAGATCTTGAGAAGCAAAAGGCTGAAATCCTGAACAACCTTGAAAAAGGTCAGGTACTCGAAGGTGTGATCAAGAACATGACCAACTTTGGTGTGTTCATCGACCTTGGTGGTGTTGACGGCCTGTTGCACATTACCGATATCTCCTGGGGACGTATCAACCATCCGGAAGAAGTACTTCAGCTTGACGCAAAAGTCAACGTGGTTGTACTTGACTTCGACGATGAGAAGAAGCGTATTTCTCTGGGTATGAAACAACTTACGTCACATCCTTGGGATTCACTTGGCAAAGAGATCGAAATTGGCTCTAAAGTGAAGGGCAAGATTGTGAACGTAGCAGACTACGGTGCATTCCTTGAATTGCTTCCTGGCGTTGAAGGTTTGATCCACGTATCTGAAATGTCATGGTCTCAGCACCTGCGCAACCCACAAGACTTCATCAGCATTGGTGATGAAATCGAAGCGGTTGTGTTGACTATCGACAGAGACGAGCGCAAAATGTCACTTGGCATCAAGCAGCTTTCTGAAGACCCATGGACTAAGCAAGACCTAATCGTTAGCTATGCGGTAGGCACCAAGCACAAAGGTGTGGTTCGTAACCTGACTAACTTCGGCTTGTTCATCGAGCTTGAAGAAGGTATCGACGGCCTTGTTCACGTGTCTGACTTGTCATGGACTAAGAAGATCAAGCATCCATCTGAATTCGTGAAAGTAGGGGACGAGCTTGAAGTAGTCGTTCTTGAACTTGACGTTGACAACAGAAGACTGGCACTAAGCCACAAACACCTTGAAGAAAACCCATGGGATACTTTCGAAACAGTATTCACCAGAGGATCTGTTCATAAGTGTACCATTATCAATAAGAGCGAAAAAGGAGCAATCCTTGAATTGCCTTATGGTTTGGAAGGGTTCTCAACTACCAAAAACCTTACAAAGGAAGACGGATCAGTTGCTGAAGCTGGAGAAACACTTGACTTCATGGTAATGGAGTTTTCTAAAGATGAGAAGCGCATTGCTCTTTCTCATACTGCTATCTTTAGCGAGCCACAGCCTCAGGAAAGACCAAAGGCGGCTCCTGCTAAGAAAGATGTAAAAGGAAAGTCTAAGGCGGTTGACAGAATCAACAAAGATGCTGAGAAAACAACCCTTGGCGACCTTGAAGCACTTTCAGCATTGAAAGAGCAGATGGAAAGCAAGGCTACTGCACCGAAGAAGGAGGCAGCAAAGCCAAAGGCAGCAGCAAAGGCTGAGGAAGAAAAGCCAGCGGCAAAAGCCAAGGCTGAAGAAAAGCCTGCAGCTGAGGCAGCCAAGCCAAAAGCGAAAAAAGCCAAGGCTGATGAAGCCGACGCTGCTGATGAAAAATCAGAATAACTGAACAAATAAAAAGAGGTGCTTCGGCACCTTTTTTTATTTTGATTGTTTTACCAATGAAACATTTGGACTGATATAGATAATTTCTAGATTTGCAGTCCCAAAAATGGTCGAGTGGCCGAGTGGCTAGGCAGAGCTCTGCAAAAGCTCCTACAGCGGTTCGAATCCGCTCTCGACCTCAATTAAAAAGAGAGGCAATTTGCCTCTCTTTTCTTATTTTGACCCCTCCTCAAAATGTTCAATCCCGGCCTAATTTAAAATAATTCTAAATAGATCATTTTTTCATTGATAAGCCCTTTTAATTAATTGGTATTCAAAGGTTTTAGATATTATTGCACAGTAGTTCAAAATCGGACAAAAATTTACCTCTAAATAAGTTTTTGAAAAGATTGACTCCCATATTAGATTTGCAAGGACTCTAAAAGGTACAACACAAAAGATGCTAAAACCTGTAAAATTCTCTCCTTTCAAGGAAAAAAGCAGACACCTAACCCGCACCTTTTGTCTATCCCTCGTTGCATTAATATTCTCCGCTGCTGTAGCGTTTGCTCAGGACGGTGAAGCTGCATCAGGCGGAGCGGACGATGGCATTCCTTCTGACCCGGCGGTCATCTCAGCCGGAGAAGCATTATTCAAGCAAAACTGTACAGTGTGTCACGCTGTAAATGATCGGGTTGTCGGCCCGGCTTTGCGTGATATTCACGTTCGCAGGCCTTTGCCATGGATTATCAGCTTCGTGCAGAACTCCCAAAAGGTAATTCAAAGCGGCGACGACTATGCCGTTAAGCTTTATAATGAGTACAACAAGACTCAAATGACCTCGTTTGATTTCTCAAACGAAGAAATCACATCAATTGTTGCTTACTTAAAAGCGGAATCTACCAAACCAGCTGAAATTCCTAAGGCAGACCCTTCTGACGGAGGCAATACTGTGGCAGGCGGGAGTGGTTCAGGCGTTCCATCTGAGTATATCAATATCATATTGATAGGCCTTCTGGTAGTGTTGGCATTGATCCTGTTGGTGCTTGTGCTGATAGTGTCAGTTTTAACAAAATACCTTGCTCAAAAGGACGACCTGGATGAAGAGGACAAAGAGGTCGTTCAGAACAAGTTTGACCTGGGTAAAACCCTCAAAGGAAATACCTTCATGGGCTTTGCGGTATTCATTTTTACAGCCATTGTGCTCAAGAGCGTCATCGACGGTCTGTTCACTGTCGGAGTTCAGCAAGGATACCAGCCTGCGCAGCCCATTGCATTCTCCCATAAGTTGCACGCCGGTCAAATGGAAATCGACTGTAACTATTGCCACACAGGGGTTAGAACCAGTAAATCAGCCAACATACCGTCGCCGAATATATGTATGAATTGCCACACCGTAATTCAGAACGTAGGAGGACAAACAGGTATGTCTCCTGAGATTCAGAAAATATACAACGCTATTGATAACAATCAGCCGATCGAGTGGGTGAGGGTTCACAACCTGCCTGACTTGGCGTACTTCAATCACTCACAGCACGTGAAGGTAGGAGGACTTGAATGCCAGACTTGCCATGGAGAGATTCAGGAAATGGACGTCGTGTATCAGTTCGCTCCATTAACAATGGGCTGGTGTGTTAATTGCCATAGAGAAACACAAATAAATACCAAGGATAACGCTTATTATGACAAACTAGTGGAGCTCCACGAAAAGAAGAGCAAAAAGCCAATGACCGTCGAAGACAACGGTGGTTTGGAGTGTGCTAAGTGTCATTATTAATTGAAAATCATCTCCTGGGACAACATGAAAGAAAATACTAAAATATATTGGAAGGGAATTGAGCAACTGAAGAACGATCCTGAGTTCGTTAAGAATGCTGACAAAGAATTTCCAGAATACCTCCCAATTAGTGAAAATGAAAATGGAAACTCACGTCGTGATTTCCTGAAATTAATGGGATTTGGAGTGGCCGCCGTTTCTTTGGCAGCTTGCGAAGCTCCAATACGAAAGGCGATACCTTACCTTAACAAGCCAGTAGATGTCGACCCAAGCGTCGCCAACTACTATGCATCTACCTATATAAATGGTAGCGACTACTGCAGTGTGGTAGTTAAAACAAGAGAAGGTAGGCCTATCAAAATTGAAGGCAATAAGCTTTCGAAATACTCAGGCGGAGGAACAACTGCTCAGGTAGAAGCAAGCGTACTTTCTCTTTATGACAAGCAAAGGCTGCAAAACCCGGTGAAAGCTGGTGCAGCTGTGACCTGGGATGCACTTGATGCTGAGGTAAAATCCAAGCTAGGAGAGATTGCTGCGGCTGGCGGACAAATCAAAATCGTTACCCATAGTATCGTAAGCCCTTCAACAAAGAAGGCCATTGCAAAATTCATAGCAGCTTACCCAAGCACTCAGGTAATTACTTACGATGCGTCGTCTTATAGCGGAGCGTTGAATGCTAATCTTTCATCATTTGGTATTCGTGCATTACCATCTTACAACTTCAATAAATCAAAGACCACTGTTTCCTTTGGAGCTGATTTCCTAGGAACATGGTTGAACCCGGTTGCTTTTTCGAAGCAATTTGCTGAGACCAGGAAACTTGGGCCTAAGAAGAAAGAAATGTCAAGGCTTTATAGCTTTGAATCCAACCTTTCCCTTACGGGAGCAAACGCTGACTACAGGTCACCTATCCGTCCTTCGGAAGTTGGTCTTTATGTAGGCAACCTGTATAACCTCATTGCCGCTAAGGCAGGAGCACCGACCATTTCAGTGGCCAAAGTTGATGATACTGCCACTTTGACCAAGGCAGCTAATGATCTTTGGGCCAGCAAGGGATCATCGCTTGTGGTGTCGGGTGAAAATGACATCAGTGTTCAAACTGTTGTCAATGCAATTAATAACCTGCTCGGTAACTACGGAAGCACGCTCAGCTGGGATGCTCCTGTGATGACGAAACAGGGAGACGACGCTATGATGGACGTTTTCGTTACTGACCTGTCTCAGGGATTGGTGAGCGGCGTTATCTTCTTCAACTGTAACCCGGTATACGACCACCCTAAAGGTGCAGTTATTGGTTCGAGCCTTGCTAAGGCCAAGTTTACGCTGTCAACTTCCGATAGAGTAGATGAAACCACCTCTCAGGTGACTTATGTAGCTCCTGATAATCACTATTTGGAATCATGGAACGATGCTGAGCCAGCCAAAGGGCAGTATAGCCTTTCGCAGCCTGCCATCAGCAATATATTCAACACACGCCAGGCACAACAGTCTTTCTTAACCTGGGGCAATGTGTCCACTTCATACCTTGATTTCATCAAGGAAAATTGGAAAGAGACGCATTTTGCCAGTCAAACTGAGATTGCTGACTTCCAGACATTTTGGGATCAGTGTCTATACAACGGCGTGTTTGAGGGTGATGCAACCTCTACGATGAGCGCTGTAGAGTTTTCAGGCGATGTAAATGCTGCTGGTACTAAAATAGCTGGTAAATACAAGAAAGGTACTGGTTTAGAGCTGGTAACTTATGAGAGTATAGCGATAGGAGCAGGGGAGCAGGCTAACAACCCATGGTTGCAGGAGATGCCCGATCCACTTTCTAAGGTTTGTTGGGAAAACTACATCAGCATGTCTCAGTCCACTGCCAACGAACTGGGCATTGAGATGAAGGAAGGCTTTACTACCAAGGTGAATGTTAAGGCTGGTATTGGAACCGTCACATTGCCAGTAGTGGTTCAGCCAGGCCAGGCAGCTGGCACTGTTGGATTAGCCCTTGGCTACGGCCGTACTAAAGCGGGCAAAGTTGCTGATGGTGTGGGTGTAAATGCCTTTGCATTGCTGAGCTCAAATAATGAAGGAATCGTTTATTCTGTGGCTGGTGTAACCATTGAGCCAACAGGAGAAAGCTATAGAATTGCGCAGACCCAAACGCACCAGACTTTTATGGGGCGTGAGACAGTTATTCAGGAGGCTACGCTTGCTGAATACAAAGCTGATGCCTCTGCCGGCCGTTACAAGCCAATGATATCCAGCTATTCAGGCCCTAAGAAGCCTAATGCTGTATCTCTTTGGAAAGGCCATGAATACAACAACCACCATTGGGGAATGGTGATTGACCTGAACTCATGTACCGGTTGCGCTGCTTGTTCAGTGGCTTGCCAGGTAGAGAACAATATTCCGGTTGTAGGAAAAGAAGAAGTTGTCAACCGCCGTGAAATGGCATGGCTAAGAATCGACAGGTACTACAGCAGCCAGGGAAGCAAAGAGGACAAGTCGATGGAAGGTTTGAGCATGCTCGAAAAGGCTGCTGAAAACCCTGAAGTAACTTTCCAGCCAATGATGTGCCAGCAGTGTAACAACGCTCCTTGCGAGACTGTTTGTCCTGTTGCTGCCACTACTCACAGCACTGAAGGTCTCAATCAAATGACTTACAACCGTTGTATTGGTACAAGATATTGCGCCAACAACTGTCCCTTCAAAGTACGTCGCTTTAACTGGTTCAAATACCACGACAACCGTCAGTTCCCTGACAACACTTCCATGAACAATGAGCTTGGCAAGATGGTGTTGAATCCGGACGTGGTGGTTAGAGCCCGTGGTGTGATGGAAAAATGCTCTTTCTGCGTGCAGAGAATTCAGGCTGGTAAGCTAAACGCCAAGAAGCAAGGCCGACGCCCTGTTGATGGCGAGATTTCTACAGCTTGTGCCACTGCATGTCCTACAGAAGCCATTGTATTTGGTGATATGAAAGATTCAAACAGCAGAATTTCTCAGCTGCTTCGTCTTTCTGCTACCGAAGAAGGCGACACAGAAGTGAAGGAAGAAAGAGCTTACAATGTGCTCGAGGAAATTGGTGTGAAACCAAACGTTTGGTATTTCACGAAGATTAGAAATAAAGAATTAACTGATAATCAAGCCTAAGATCGATACTATGCAAGCAGTAGCATCAGTAAGAAACCCTCTGGTAACCAATGGAAAGACCGTCCACGATGTTACCGAAGATATTTGCTCAAGGGTAGAGCAGAAGCCAACCAAAACGTGGATGTTTGCCATCACGGTGGCTTTGGGTCTTCTCATGGTTGGCGGATATGCTGTTTACCGAACCCTTTGGGACGGTATAGGCATGTGGGGTCTTAACAAGACCGTTGGCTGGGCTTGGGATATTACAAACTTCGTATGGTGGGTGGGTATTGGTCACGCAGGAACACTGATTTCTGCTATCCTCTTGCTTTTCCGTCAGAAGTGGAGAATGTCGATCAACAGAGCAGCAGAAGCGATGACTATTTTCGCCGTAATCTGTGCACTGATGTTCCCGATTTTGCACATGGGTCGTCCATGGTTAGGAATGTACTGGGCTATTCCGCTTCCCAACACCTTCGGGTCGCTGTGGGTGAACTTTAACTCACCGCTACTATGGGACTTCTTCGCCATTAGTACATATTTCTCTGTATCTCTTGTTTTCTGGTACATCGGCCTTATTCCCGATTTTGCTACCATCAGAGACAGAGCCACAGGACCAATAGCCAAAGCAGTTTACGGTGCCTTGAGCTTTGCCTGGGATGGCGCTGCCAAAACATGGTCGAGATATGAGTCGG
Organism: Imperialibacter sp.; assembly: GCF_048007035.1. NCBI lineage: Bacteria > Pseudomonadati > Bacteroidota > Cytophagia > Cytophagales > Flammeovirgaceae > Imperialibacter > Imperialibacter sp. The sequence goes on along the minus strand of NZ_CP180355.1, from coordinate 6,722,420 downwards.
TAGCCCTGATCCTCGCCGGATTAGCTACACCCCTTGTACTTTCGGTTCACACCATTGTATCGTTTGACTTTGCTACCTCCGTAATACCTGGCTGGCACACCACTATTTTCCCTCCTTACTTCGTTGCTGGAGCGATTTTCTCCGGGTTTGCTATGGTGTTGACGCTTCTTCTGGTGACCAGAAAGGTGTACAAACTGGAGGACTATATTACTATTGAGCACATTGAATTGATGAACATTGTTATCATCATTACCGGCTCTATCGTGGGAGTGGCCTACATCACTGAACTTTTCATCGCCTGGTATTCGGGTGTTGAGTACGAGCAGTATGCTTTTATCAACAGGGTGTCAGGGCCTTACTGGTGGGCCTATGCTTCCATGATGACCTGCAACGTAATTTCGCCACAGCTTTTCTGGTTCAAGAAGATTCGTACCAACCTGGCTTCCACATTTGTGCTTTCTATTGTTGTGAACATAGGTATGTGGTTCGAACGGTTTGTAATCATCGTTACATCAATCCATCGTGATTATCTACCATCTAGCTGGGCAATGTTTTACCCAACCAGGTACGATGTGGGTATGTATATGTTCTCCTTTGGATTTTTCTTCACAGCGTTCTTATTGTTTGCTAAGTATTTCCCGGTGATCAACATTGCTGAAGTGAAGAGCATTATTATTTCTGATTCTGAAAAAGTAAAAAAATAATCCGATGTCATCAGATAGTAAATACATACTTGGGGTTTATGACAATGAGGTAACCCTGTTGAATGCGGTGAAAGCTGTGAGAAAGGGTGGGGTTAAAATCCACGAGGTTTTCACACCTTTTCCTGTACATGGATTGGATATTGCCCTTGGCTATAAAATGTCAAGACTACCGATAGCTGCTTTTCTTTTCGGCTTGCTTGGTACCAGTCTGGCTCTTACCATGCAAATTGGCATGATGACTGTTGACTGGCCAATGATTATAGGTGGTAAGGATTACCTTCCGTTGCCATCCTTCATCCCTGTAACTTTTGAGTTGACTGTTCTGTTGGCCTCATTTGGTATGGTAGGTACGTTCTTCGTAGCGAGCAACCTGAAGCCATGGGGAAAGCCGAAAATATTTGACATCAGGAGCACTGACAACAAACATATAGTGGCGATTGATTTGTCAAAAAATAAGCTGTCAGAAGCCGATATCAAGAAAAGCTTGAAGGACAGTGGTGCTTCCGAGGTAAATGAGAAAGTATTTTAAAGAGACACAGGAGATGATAGGAAATAATCATATTGTAAAGAAACTATTTCAACTGTCTGGGTTGCTGTTGCTAGCGGGGTGCGCTGCTAAGGGGGATTATCCTGGTGTTGAATATGCTCCTCAGATGTATCATTCGGTACCTTACGAGCAGCTTTCGCAGGTGCAGGACGAGGAGGCAGGTAGATGGTTGACATCGCTCGACGAAGGTCCAGCTGAGTTTTATAATTCTAACCCACTTAATCCGAGCGGCATGACCATGAGAATGCCAGTCGAAGGAACGGTTAAGAGAAACGCCAACGGTTACCTTCCTTACAGGATCCCTAAAGATTCATTTGCACTTGCTGGCAGGGTAATGAAGAATCCTTTGGATTCAACTGCTTCTGTTATCAGTGATGGTAAGGCGCTTTTCCTACGTTATTGCCGCCATTGTCATGGAGACACCGGACAAGGGGACGGACCGGTAGGTAAAGTGTACAAGGGTGTGACACCTTACAATTCAAGGGCTGTGAAGGACGCACCGGCTGGGCATATTTTTCACGTAATTACCCACGGAAAAGGAAGAATGTATGCGCATGGCTCTCAGGTGAGCGTGGAGGACAGATGGAAAATAGTTAGGTATGTACAAACTCTTCAAAGACAATAATTAATTCTTTAAGCCAATATCCATGACTGAAGAAAGATACGAATTTACATCCACTGCTAAGAAGAGGCTTATCATTACCCTCATTGTAGGGCTAGCAGTACTTGCGCTAGGCATCGTTATGATGAGCTCAGGTGGGGGACATGATGCACACGGTGCAGAGACGGCTGAGGCAGCTGAAGGGGGGCATCACGCCTTTAACTGGATGCAAAGAATTTGGGCTAATTTGTGGATCAACAATGTCTTCTTTGGTGGACTTGCTCTCATTGGCGTTTTCTTTGTGGCGATTCAATATGCAGCACAGGCAGGCTGGTCAGCTGGTATTGTAAGGATACCATTGGCGTTTGGCGGTTGGCTGCCCATCGCATTTGTGTTAATGTTAGTAACCTACCTTTTAGGTGGACATGACATTTTCCATTGGGCTCACCACGATTTGTATGATCCTGCATCTCCTGATTTTGACCCCATACTCGATGGCAAAAAGGGTTTCTTTTATTGGCCCATGAGTGAACATCCCTCGGTGCCGGTGTTTTGGCTGTTTCGTCTGGTGTTCTTCTTTGGTGTTTGGTATTTCATCTTCACCAAGATTCGTTCACTGATGTTTCAGGAAGACGAAATGGGTGGAGACTCCTACTGGTTCAGACTTCGCAAGCTTTCGGCCATATTCCTGGTGTTCTTTGCGTTCTCTTCTTCAATAGCGGCATGGGACTGGATCATGTCTATAGATCCACACTGGTTTAGCACTATGATGGGTTGGTATGCATTTGCCAGCTGGTGGGTGAGTGGCCTGGCTCTTATTACATTTGTAGTTGTATTGCTGAAGGACAAAGGGTACCTGAAGATCGTAGATGCCAATCATTTACATGACCTGGGTAAATTTGTGTTTGCTTTCAGTATTTTCTGGACTTATATCTGGTTTTCGCAGTTCTTCCTGATTTACTACTCTAATATTCCTGAAGAAACGATATACTTTGTGGAAAGATGGAAAAGCGGTCATTACGCTCCGTTCTTTTACTTCAACCTTGCGATCAACTTCTTCTTCCCATTCCTGGTGTTAATGACCAGGGACTCTAAGAGGCATTCGAGAATACTTAAGATAGTTTGCCCGGCGGTGATTTTCGGTCACTGGATGGACTTCTATTTGATGGTTACTCCAGGGACACTGAAGGATAATGGTGGTTTTGGTTTAGTGGAAGTAGGGATGCTGACTGTTTTTGTCGCTGCTTTCTTATATGTAGTTCTTTCAAACCTTTCTAAAGCACCATTGGTTGGTAAGAATCACCCTATGTTGCAGGAAAGCTTACATCATCATATTTAACTGGAAAGGTAAAAACATCTGCTATGTTCAATGCGGTAGTAATTATTGGTTTAATCTTAGTAGCAATCATCCTGTTCACATTGTTCAGGGTCAGCACGCTTGTAGATGTGCTAAAGGGTAGCTCTAAGAAGAAGGTTACGAAAAGTAACGGAGTAAATGCAGGGCTGGGCATCGTGTTCATGATTGGTGGGTTGCTGCTGTTCTTCATCTACTCATATACGGAGTTTGATAGATACAATCTGCCGTTGGCGTCTGAGCATGGAGCCGTAACGGATCAGCTTTTCTGGGTAACAATGGCCATAACAGGCATTGTTTTCGTCATCACTCAAATTTTACTTTTCGGTTTTGGCTGGAAGTACAGATATAAGGAGGGTAATCAAGCCTTATTTTATCCGGACAATAACAAGCTTGAAATGATGTGGACTATTGTTCCCGCCATTGTTTTGACGCTTCTCATTTTTTCTGGATGGAGGGCTTGGGTGGACATTACCGACAAGGCGCCGGATGAAGCAGAGGTAGTAGAAGTGATGGGGTATCAGTTTGCCTGGTCTGTTCGCTATCCGGGTAAAGACAAGCAACTTGGAGACTACGATTTCCGACTTATCGATGCTGAAAACGCTATGGGTATGGACTTCAAAGACAAAGCATCTTTTGATGACTTTATTCCAAGAGAAATCCACGTTCCTAAGGGAAAACCGGTGAAGTTTAACATCAGAGCGAGAGACGTGATACACAGTGTGTATGCTCCTCATTTCAGGCTTCAGATGAACGCAGTACCTGGGATGCCGACTACTTTTTGGTTTACGCCAACAAAGAGCACACAAGACATGAGGGAGGAAACAGGAAACCCCGAATTCAACTATGAGTTGGTTTGCAATAAAATTTGCGGAAAGGGTCACTTTGCGATGAGATACCTCATCGTTGTTGACGAGCCTGCCGACTACTATAAGTGGTACAATGAGCAGCAGGCATGGCTGGCTAAAAATCCGTCGTACCTTTCGAGCGTTCCTCAACACTTGAAAGAGGTGGCTATAATTTCTTCCGGAATGGAAAACAATCCGGAAGTACAGGCTGTTACTGGCCTTGAAGAAGAGGAAGAAATGGTAGGAGCATTTTAAATTAAATTTGTTATGTCAACAACAGCAGTACATACAAACGAACATATAGGTCACGACGATGCTCATGATCATGAGCACCACGAGCTTAATTTCGTTGAGAAATATATTTTCAGCACTGACCATAAGACAATCGCTAAGCAATTCCTTATCACTGGAATTATTTGGGCGCTTATAGGTGGTGGATTGTCTATCATATTCCGTTTACAATTAGGGTTTCCAGACATGAACCTGGAATGGCTTAGACCAATTCTGGGCAAGTGGATCACGTCCACAGGACAAATTGATTCTGAATTCTACCTGGCTCTTGTTACTATGCATGGCACCATCATGGTGTTCTTCGTGTTGACGGCCGGTCTGAGCGGTACCTTTAGTAACTTCCTGATCCCGTTGCAAATTGGCGCAAGGGATATGGCTTCTGGCTTTTTGAACATGTTGTCATACTGGTTCTTCTTTCTTTCAGGAGTGGTCATGTTCATTTCATTCTTTGTTGAGACCGGGCCGGCGTCAGCTGGCTGGACTGTATACCCACCGTTGAGTGCGTTGCCAACGGCCATGCAGGGATCGGGACTGGGAATGACACTTTGGCTAGTGGCCATGGTTTTCTTCATCGTGTCGTCATTGCTGGGTGGTATCAACTATGTTACCACCGTGATTAACCTCCGTACGCAGGGTATGTCGTTTTTCAGACTACCACTGACGATATGGGCATTCTTTTTGACAGCTGTTATCGGAATACTTTCTTTCCCGGTATTGCTTTCTGCGGCGTTGCTGCTTGTATTTGACAGATCATTCGGCACCAGCTTCTATCTGTCAGATATCTACATAGGAGGAGAGGCTCTGCCAAACGTTGGCGGTAGCCCAATACTTTACCAGCATTTGTTCTGGTTCCTCGGCCACCCGGAGGTATATATTGTAATTCTTCCGGCTTTGGGAATCACCTCTGAAGTTATCGCTACAAACTCAAGAAAGCCTATTTTTGGTTACAAGGCGATGATTTTATCGCTCCTTGGAATCACTATTCTTTCGTTCGTGGTTTGGGCACACCATATGTTCGTGTCAGGGCTAAGTCCATTCCTTGGATCTATTTTCATGTTCCTGACATTGATTATTGCGGTGCCGAGTGCTGTGAAAGCGTTCAACTACCTCACCACACTTTGGAGAGGAAATATAATATTCACGCCAGCTATGTTGTTTTCTATCGGCCTGGTTTCATTCTTTATTTCTGGTGGTTTAACTGGTATTTTCCTTGGTAACTCTGCAGTAGACATCAATTTGCATGATACATACTTTGTGGTTGCCCACTTCCACCTGGTAATGGGTAGTGCGTCCTTCTTTGGAATGATGGCAGGTATCTACCATTGGTTCCCTAAGATGTTTGGTAGAATGATGAATGAGAAGTTGGGATATATCCACTTCTGGCTGACCTTTATTGGTGTGTATCTGGTGTTCTTCCCTCTTCACTACATTGGTATCGCAGGTTTCCCACGTCGCTATTACTCGTTCACTAACTTCGATGCGTTCCAGGATTTCACTGACCTGAACACATTCGTGAGTGTGGCTGCTATCATTACTTTCTCTGCGCAGTTTATCTTCCTTTTCAACTTCTTCTACAACATATTTAGAGGTAGAAAGGCACCAGCTAACCCTTGGGGAAGTAACACATTGGAGTGGACGACACCAAGAGTGCCAGGGCACGGTAACTGGGAAGGTGATATCCCAAAGGTTTATCGCTGGCCATATGACTATAGCAAGCCGGGCGCTCCGGAAGACTTCATACCGCAGCACATTCCTTTAACGGAGACACCAGAGTCGAACCTACCTCACGAAGTAGAGCAGTTGAAGGAAGAAGGGATAGAAGTGAAAGCTGCTAATGCAGGAAAATCCTAAGTCTCTAAGGAGATACAAGCAACTTACTATAAGTACTATCATTGCCGTCTACCTTTTGATTTTGGTAGGCGGCATTGTTAGAAGTTCGGGTTCCGGCATGGGTTGTCCCGATTGGCCAAAGTGTTTTGGCAACTGGGTGCCCCCAACCAGTGTTGAGCAGCTCCCCGCTAATTACAAGGAAGTGTATTCCGAAAAGCGCCACCAGAAGAACATCCGCTTGACAGGCTACCTTGAAAAGTTAGGTTTTTCCGATACAGCCAACAAGTTGAAGCACGATCCATCGGTAAGGGAAGAGGCTGACTTCAATCCATTGAGAACATGGATAGAATATGTGAACCGCCTGGTGGGAGTGGTGATAGGGATGCTTATTTTCGCCACTTTTGTTTACTCCATTCGATTCAGAAAGACGCAGCCGAAAGTATTTGTATTTTCGTTGCTGGCATTTGTAGGGGTAGTTTTTCAGGGTTGGGTAGGTTCAATTGTAGTTTCTACGAATTTGCTTCCAGGAATGATCTCCTTTCACATGCTACTGGCATTGCTGATCGTTATGCTGCTTATTTATACTTATTTTACGGTTGATCCACCCGTTGCCGACAAGGAAACAGACGTGGGTTCGAAAAATGTAAAATGGCTATTGCTGGGGTGTGCAGCTTTATTTATAGTACAATTGATTGTTGGCATCAACGTGAGAGAAGGTGTGGATTCCGGGCTGTCTGCCGGGATGGAGCGTAGCGCAGTACTTGACTGGATTGGTTTTAGGTTTTATTTCCACAGATCTTTTTCATGGGCTTTGCTTGTCGGACATGTGCTACTGACCTACTTCTTGTGGACGTCTTCGTCGCTTTCATTTTCCGTTAAATTCTCGGCAGTTTTGACACTAGTGGTGTTTCTTGAGATTGTTTCGGGAGCAGCAATGGGGTATTTCTCCATTCCGGCTTTTATACAACCGATTCATTTGCTTTTAGCAAGCGTAGTGTTCGGTTTTCAGGTATATTTGTTCCTCCGCTTCAATAGAAAGGATGCGCTCAATATTAAACACTCGATTTGAATCATACTTCTTACATATCGCCGGGTTTTGTCGTCATTGGGAGGTTAAAGGCCTACTACGAATTGCTTAAATTCAGACTCTCTTTTCTGGTGGCCTTTTCGTGTGGTTTTGGCTACTTGCTGGGAGCCAGAGGTGCTGTTGACTGGGCTACTCTGGGCTTTTTGTCGCTTGGTGGGTTTTTGATTTCCGGAGGCAGCATCACTATCAATCAGGTGATAGAGAAGGATCTCGATAAATTGATGAAGAGGACGATGGGTCGGCCGTTGCCTACCAATAGGGTAGGAGTTGGCGAGGCCGTTGTTTTTGCTGCTGTGGTAATTGCCATGGGGCTGGGGCTGATCCTTATTTATGCCAATCCGCTTACTGTGGTGCTGTCTGTCGTGTCAATGGTGCTGTATAGCTTTGTTTATACACCATTGAAGCGGGTAGGGCCTATCGCCGTGTTTGTAGGAGCAATTCCCGGAGCGCTTCCTCCTTTGCTGGGATGGGTAGCGGCTACTGGTGCTATTACACACGAAGCGTTGATCATCTTTGGTATCCAGTTTATCTGGCAGTTTCCGCATTTCTGGGCTATTGCCTGGGTAGCGGATGAGGATTATAAAAAGGCGGGATTTAAGCTGTTGCCTTTCGGCGGAAAGAAAGATTTCACGACAGCTGTGAACATCATGATTTACACGCTGTTTTTGCTTCCTCTAGGGTTGTTGCCAGCTTACTTTGGCATCACTGGGATAAATTCTGCGGTGGTAGCTACTATTTGCGGTGTGTTATTTTTAAGTCAAACCTTTATCCTGATAAGGGACTGCTCCCGTGAGGCGGCCCTGAAGCTGATGTTTGCTTCATTTATTTACCTGCCAGTTGTTCAAATCGCCTTTTTACTAGATAAATTATGATGAGCGCCAAAAAATCTGATATTGAAACTCCTGCTCAGGTGCTATCGATGCACCCCAGGAAGTTTTTGCTTTGGCTGTTTATAGTATCTATCGTAATGATATTTGCCTCGCTCACCAGTGCGTATGTGGTGAAGCAATCGGAAGGAGCCTGGCTGATTTTTGATTTACCCGAAGCCTTCATCTATTCCAGCATTGTTGTGCTGTTGAGCAGTGCCACTATGCAGTGGGCCTACTGGGCCGCTAAAAAAGACAATCTTTCTCAAATTAAGATAGCTGTTGGTGCTACGTTGGCGCTTTCTTTGGTTTTTCTGATTGTGCAGTACCTCGGCTGGGAGCAGTTGGTTGATCAGCAGGTTTTCTTTGTCGGTAACCCGGCAGGATCTTTTATCTACGTTTTGACAGGTTTACATGCCTTTCACCTGGCGGCAGGTATTGTTTTTTTGATTATTGTTTTAATTTCGACCCTGAGATTTAAGGTACACTCAAAAAGTATGACCCAGATTGAAATGTGTACAACATTCTGGCACTTCCTGAGTGGACTTTGGATATATTTGTACTTATTTTTATTATTAAATAATTAATCTGAACTAATCGTCTATGTCTAGCACTGCAGTAGTTGCATCCGATTCTGACAAGGACCTTTGGATGGGAGGTAAAGAGCCCCTAAAAGCGAGCTATGGCAAGCTTATGATGTGGTTCTTCCTGCTTTCCGATGCCTTTTCTTTCTCTGGCCTTTTGATTGCCTACGGAATGATCCGTTTCAGCCACCCTGCATTCCAGGGCAGCCCCGACGAATTCGTTTTCTCACAAGAGTACTGGCCAATACCTGAAAAAGTATTCGAAGCGGTTCCTTTCCTTCACGGCGTTTCGTTGCCACTGGTGTTTGTGGGTATCATGACTTTCGTACTGATTTTGAGTAGCGTAACCATGGTGCTTGCTGTGGAAGCTGGTCAGCGTATGGACAGGAAGGGTGTAGAAAAGTGGATGCTTTGGACGATTCTGGGCGGACTTGCCTTTTTAGGCTGCCAGGCTTGGGAGTGGACGCACTTTATAGTAGGTACAGAAGAGGGTGGCAGATTATTGGATGGTACTTTCATTCATGGAGCAAACCTGTCACAGAATCAATATGGCCCGCCTAACTTTGCGGCTTTGTTCTTCTTTATCACAGGCTTTCACGGCTTCCACGTATTTAGTGGGGTATGCCTTAACTTCCTGATATTTTATCAGGCAACAGTAGGCAAGCTTGAAAAAGTGGGGCATTACGAAATGGTCGAAAAGGTCGGTTTGTACTGGCACTTTGTAGACCTTGTATGGGTATTTGTATTCACCTTCTTCTATTTGGTTTAATTTTCCGTTCTATAAACAATTAGTAAAATGTCAGCAGAACATCACGAAGAATCAACAGTTGTAGTTCAGCCAGTCGATAAGGCGAAAATCAGACTGTTCTTGAAGGTAACACTGATCTTGTTTGTCATTACAATGATTGAGTTTGCCATTGCCTTTACGGTTGATGCAGGGATTTTGAGGACTGCTGTCTTCATAGCTTTGACGATTGTAAAAGCCTTTTATATTGTAAGCGAATTTATGCACCTTGGCCACGAAGTAAAGACCCTTATCTGGTCTATTCTTATTCCATTGGTGTTTCTGGTCTGGCTTATCATAGCGTTGATATATCAGGGCGGCCAGGTGTTGCTGGTCCGATAAATTTAGCGACGTAGAAGATATTAACATGCCGGTAGTACTTACCGGCATGTTTTGTTTGTACCCACACACCATTTATGAGCAAACTGCTAAAGGGAATTATTCTAATTGTAACACTTGGACTGCCGGTGTCTATTTATCTCTTTCTCCAAGCTTTCGGTGAAAATATGTATGCGCTTCCCGTGTACCCGGAGACGTCATATACCTCTACAGACTGCGGAACAGTACCGGTTGACTACACTGTTAGCAAGCTTACCTGCGACAGCACCGATGTAGTGGTACTGGGCGACCAGCAAACCTATCTCTTTCATTTTCCTGACCGTTCTAAAACGGATATAGCAGGTGAAATGAATGAAATGAGAAGGCTGGTGGAAGAAACCAAACCACTGGATTATCGGTTAATCACCGTGAGCAATGACGAGCAGGTGGATAAGTGGGATAAGCTCGCTGCTTCACAAGATGGGAACAGGTATTGGGTTGTGACTTCAGCTTGTGCTGATGGCTTAGAACAGCTGATGAATTGTCAACTACTGCTTTCTCAATTTACCCTAGAAATCGAGGGTTCGAAGAGCAGAATGGTGTTGGTAGATAAGGTCGGCCGGGTCAGGGGTTTTTACGCCAGCGCTGAAAAGGGTGAGATGGATAGATTGTTAGTTGAGTTGGATGTTTTAATGCAGGAAAAATGAGTGCTGTTTCAAATACTAAGCCTAATTATTTGCGCTGGATAAGCGTTGTTTCAGTGATCATTCCGGTGGCAGTGGCTGTATTGATATTCATGCCAGCAAGGTTAAATGCTGGCGATTGGGTAAAGTTTTTGCCTCATTTGAATGCCGTGATTAACAGCGCAACGGCGGCCTTGTTGTTGCTAGGTCTGTATTTCATCAAGAATAAAAACGTTGATCATCACCGGGCAGTGATGCTGGGTGCATTTGCATTGGGTGCCATTTTTCTTGTTTCGTACATTATTTACCATGCTTCTGTGCCGTCGGTGAAGTACGGAGACGCCAATGCGGATGGGCTACTTTCGGAAGCAGAAATGGTAGCAACGGGCAATGGCAGAACGATTTACCTGATTACCTTGCTGTCGCACATAGGGCTTTCTATTGTTGTGGTTCCTTTTGTGCTTATGGCATTGTATTTTGCACTCACCGGACAGATTGAAAAACACAAAAAGGCTGTGAAGTTTGGATACCCGATCTGGCTTTATGTGTCAGTTACCGGTGTGATTGTCTATTTTATGATAAGGCCTTTTTACACATAAAAGAACTCAGGGAAGTCAACGACTGTTAGTTAGCATATGAAAGTATTTATCAAAACCCTTTTTGTTGCTGTGGTGCTGCTTTTGACCAATGTGGATAGCTGGGCTCAATGCGCCATGTGCCGGTCGACGCTGGAGTCAAACATGAGCAATGGAGAAACAGCCAATTTTGCAGCGGGCCTTAACTTTGGCATACTCTACTTGTTTTTCACCCCTTATTTGTTGTTAGCAGTGATTGCCTTTTTTTGGTACAGAAACAGCAGGAAAAATGTCAAAAACCTCCGCCCTTCAGGCAATCGTTCATGGTAAGTGTCCCCGTTGCCGGTCTGGCAGCATGTTTGTTGAGCCGAACTTCAGGTTAAAAAACTTCGATAAAATGCCGGTAAAGTGCGAGGTTTGTGGCCTTCGCTTTGAGCCGGAGCCTATGTTTTACAATGGTGCCATGTATGTGAGTTATGCCATTTCCGTGGCGCTGACCATCATAGTAGGGTTTTCAATCTATTTTATATTTGACAACCCCGACATGTGGGTTTACATGGCGGCAATCATCACCGTTGTGTTGCTTTTGTCGACAACTATGTTCAGATATTCCAGAATTCTTTATCTTCATGCATTTGGTGGCATAAAATATGATGCATCTTTCGGTGTGTCGAACAAAGACAAATAGGTAAGATAAAACTGTTCCATTTGGCCTCCCATGTAGTAAGCTATAAATATCTTTTCATTGCAGCCCTGTTCGGGGCTTCTGCGTTCTTCTATTGGTATTTTGTTGGTAAGAGCTCGAAGAGAGGTCAGGAAGCTTACGAGCAAATCAGTGAACGGCTGGTTAGCCAGTTGCAACTCATTGAGAGCGACCTGGCCAATGCGAAAAGCAGTGGGAAGGTGCCAGGAACGCTGCAATCCAATTACCCCATACAGATTTACACGAATCGATCGCTCACCGGGCTGAGCTCCAATGCTTTTGTGCCCGACTACAGAGTGATTGAGGGTGACTACCAAATTCAATATTTGGAATGGGAGGGCAATAAATTCATTGCTCTGAAGGAATATACCGAAAGAGCAGGGGTTCGGAAGGAGTATGTGGGCGTGCTGCCCATCTATCGTAACTTTCCGATTGAGAATGAACTGATCAGAGGAGGGTACGATAAGAGTATTTTTGATGAGCTGAGGGTTTTCGTATATGACAAGGAGGTGGAAGGAAGCTTTGCCTTTAGCTATCATGATCAGGTAGTATGCTATTTCACCATTCAGTCGCCGCCAGCTGTTTCGTCCCGTTTTGACCGCTTCCTTATCTTTAGCTTGCTTTCTGTGGCGTTTGTGCTGGGTTTTTTCTTCTTCCAGCGATCTGCTTCCAACCTGGCAGAAAACGGCAGGCCTTATGCAGGCATAGCTTTATTGCTTGCAGGAGTAGTGTTTATCCGCTGGCTACTACTGGCTACCAACTTCCCATCGTCGGTTTACCAGTTTGACCTGTTCAATTCACGGTACCTTGTGATTTCTTCGCTCCACAAGTCATTGGGTGACTTGATTATCACAGCCTTTTTGCTCGCTTACTTTGTCTACTTTACTTCCAATGCCGTTTTTCGCAGCGACGCCTACGCTTACTTCTCTGGTGCCTCGCAAAAGGTAAAATGGTTGATCACCATTGTGGTCATACTGCTGGGCTATGGGTTTATGGGTTATACCTACCTGCTTTTGCAAGAGATATTTAAGAACTCTCAAATACACCTCGATGTAAACCGTAGCATTCACCTCGATATGTTTCGGATGGGCACGCTGGTAGTATACTTTCTGTTTTGCTTCAGCTATTTTCTCATTGCTCATGCTTCCTACATACTGCTTAAGCATTTCAGAAGTACGTCGCCAGGGGTCGCCTGGCTGGTTCATCTGGCAATGGCTGCCATTTTGTTCCTTGCGGCCCTTGTCATCGATGATGATTTGGCCATTGTACCTGTGCTGCATGCTGCTTACTTCTCCATTATTTTTTGGTTCAGCCTCCCTGAGTTTATTAGACCGATCCAGTTTCAGGCCTTCCTTTATTTCTTTCTGGCGGCGGCTTTTTCGTCCATTCTGGGAAGCTATTCTATTTATAAATACAGTGAGTTTGAGAGGAACGTGCAAAAACAAAAATTTGCCAATAGCCTGCTGATAGAAAATGATATTCAGGGCGAGTTTCAGCTAGATGGCATTATGAAATCCATCAAGAGCGACATCTTCATTTTGACCCGCATGATGAGCCCTGTGCTGGCCAAGGACATGATTAAGCAGCGCATTAAGAGGCTTTACATGAACAGCTACTTCGATAAGTATGATGTGCAGGTGTCGATGTATAACTCGAAAGGCGATCCCTTTCCCAACGAGCCCGGTGTTACTTTCTCAGCGATAAAGGAGACCTATGACAAGCCGATTTATAAAACCGATTATCAGAATATCTTTTTCGAGAGCAACTTTTCGCCAGGATCTACCAAGCGCTACGTGTGTTTTATAGGATTGGAAAGGTATGATAAAACGATCGGGTATATCGTTTTGCAGCTTCGCCTGAAGAAGTACCTTCCCAGCACAGTATACCCACGCCTGCTGGTAGACGAGCGGTTTATGAATGAACCGGCCGATGAAAACTACAGCTACGGTATTTATGAGGGCACAAACCTGCGGTACAAGTCTGGGACGTTCAACTATATCACCAATCTGCCTCAAGGTATTTTTGACAGGGAAACCTTGTATACCACCGGCCTGGAGATCAATGGGTTCCATCATTTGGGGATAAAGGGATCAAGAGGGAAAAGAATCATTATTACCTCTCCGATGTACGAGGTGAGCTGGATGGTTTCCAATTTCTCGTTCCTATTTCTGGTACTTATTGGCGGCATAGCTCTTACAGTCGTTTTTAATGCGCTTGAGGTGAGGTTTGCCAACACCGGGCTTACTCTGGCTTCGAAGATCCAGATTTACCTGAGCATCGCCTTCTTTCTTCCGCTGGTAGTGGTTACTGTGGCGACGCTCAGCGCTATCAATAATTCGTACAAGGAGGATATTGACAAGCAGTATATGAAGAAGGCCGAAAGTGTGAACGGCTACCTGGTGTCGTTGATGGACAACTACATTTCCAACGTGATCAATAAAGAGGTGCTGTCCAACGAGCTGACTGATATTGCCAGGTTTTCGCAGGCTGATATCAACCTGTTTAGCGTGAATGGAAAGCTGATGGCTTCCAGCCAGCAAACAATCTATGATGACAAGCTGCTTTCTGAGTACATTAATCCAGAGGCATTGAGACGGATCAGGGAGGATGACGGGGAAAGGATTATTCTTTCGGAAAGCCTGGGCAGTCTTAACTATAAGTCGACCTACCTGGCGATCAAGTCATTCAATGACGCCAGCTTGTTGGGTATTATGAGTATGCCGTTTTTTGAATCGAGGGCGCAACAACAGAACCAACAGATTGAGGTGTTCACCAACATCATCAATATTTTCACCTTCATCTTTATTTTCTCACTGGTGGTGTCGTTCATGGCATCGAGGGTGCTCACCAATCCATTGCGAATTATCACTTCCAGGCTGCGGAAAACGACCTTCAACGAAACAAATGAGCCTATTCACTGGAATACTTCTGACGAAATTGGATTGCTGGTGGCTGAATACAACTCCATGCTGGTGAAGCTGGAAACCAGCCGGGCGGCATTGGTGAGGAGCGAGAAAGAGTCGGCATGGAAAGAGATTGCCCAGCAAGTGGCGCACGAGATCAAGAATCCGCTGACGCCCATGAAGCTTACGCTTCAGCACATGCGCAGGCTTGCAGATGACAAAGATGAGGGGCTGAAGAAGTCGATTGATAACTTACTGCGGCAAATTGATAACCTGAGCGATATTGTTACCTCATTCAGTACTTTTGCGAAGCTCCCTGCTCCGGACCCGAGCAGGTTTGATATTTCCGGCTTGCTTGGCCAGTTGGTGCAGCTGCATAGTAAACCAGGGGTGGATTTTGTATACGAATCGCCGATAGAGCCGGTGTTTGTTGTTGCTGATGAAAAGATGCTTTCTGGCATTTTCACCAACCTGATTATTAATGCCTGCCAGGCAATGGAAGGGAGACCAGGCCCCCGCCTGGAAATTGGCATAAGAGTGAAGGAGAAAGAGGCTGAGATTTCGTTCAAGGACAACGGCATTGGCATAGCAGAAGACATTCAGGACAAGGTTTTTGTGCCTTCGTTCAGCACCAAACAGGAAGGGTCGGGCATCGGGCTGGCACTGGCCAGAAGAGGTGTGGAGCAAGCCGGTGGAAGCATATGGTTTGAAACGGTACACGGGTATGGAACTACTTTTTATGTTTCACTACCTTTAGGTTAATGGGGCCACACCAAAATGCTGCTTATATCTTCACAGCCTTCCTGCGAAAGATCAGGGTTCCTCACCTTATGGCTTTGGTTCTCATTTGTTCCCCGTTGTTGTCATTTGCGCAGACGGGTGGTACCAGATGCAGGTCAATAGCCCAGGGCCGACTTCAATTTCAGCTCGACTCACTTTCAGCCAACCCAGAGAGCATTAAACTGCCGGATGGCATTGCGTACAGTTATGATCTGGCCACCGGGGAACTGACCTTTGAAAGGCCTCTGGATGAGGCCGTTGAAGTTTGCTATCAGGTGTTTCCTTTTACCCTTCATCAGCCTATTTACAAGTACGATATGTCGCTTTATTCACCAGAAGGGCCGAGGGAGAACGTGACGAAAAGCAGTCAGGCGGAAACCAAAGCGCCGCTTGTGAAAGAGGAGCTATTTGCCACCGAATCACTTTACAAAACGGGGAGCATTAGCCGGGGTATCACTGTGGGCAATACCAATAACCTTGGAGTGACATCAAGCCTCAATCTGCAGCTTGATGGCCAGCTGGCAGACGACCTGTTCATCAATGCGGTGATCACCGATCAGCAGGTGCCTTTTCAGCCGGAGGGCAACACCCAACAGATCCAGGACTTCGACAAGGTGCTGGTGAACCTTTACAACGATAAGTTCTCGCTGATGGCTGGCGATGTGGTGCTGCGAAATGACTCTACTTACTTTTTGAAATACTACAAGAATGTGCAGGGTGGCAGGGCGGCTTACAAATACGACCTCGGGAGCTGGAAAGCTTCTACGAGCGTGACAGCGTCCATAGCCAAGGGCAAGTTCTCTTCGACGCTACTGGAGGCCGTGGAAGGGCTAAGCGGTCCTTACAGGCTTCGGGGCCCGGATGGAGAGCGGTTCATCATTGTGATTGCCAATTCGGAGAAGATCTATTTGGATGGCAGGCTGCTGAAAAGAGGTTTCAACGAAGACTATGTGATTGACTATAACCTGGCGGAGGTCACTTTCACACCCAAAGTGCTGATTACCAAATTTTCGAGGATACGGGTCGACTTTGAATACACTGCGCAAAACTTCAGTCGCTCGATACTGTCGGCATCGCACAGGCAGTCGAATGGAAAGACAACGGCCTACTTCGAGGTGTATCGGGAAAAGGACAACCCGTTCCGGCCACTTAGTTATGACCTGACCGAAGCCGACCGGCTTGCCCTGTCTGGCATTGGTGACGACCTGTCGCTGGCAGCCATATCCGGGGCCGACAGTGTGGGCTATTCGGACAACAGGATATTGTATGCAAGGGTGGACACGCTGGATGCGCAGGGACGTGTCTACAGTATCTATCAATATTCCAGCAACCCGGAAACAGCAGTGTACCAGGTAAGTTTCAGCCAGGTGTCGGCGGGTGATTATGTGCAGTTGCCGCTGGGCTTGAATGGTAAAGTGTACGAATGGGTAGCACCAGTGAATGGGGTGCCTCAGGGCGACTACTCGCCTAGCATTCCTGTGGTAACCCCCAACAGCAGGCAGCTAATGGTAGGAGGGGTCAGCTCCAAAATAACGCCCTATGAAACGGTTTACATCGAGCTTTCGGCCAGCAATCAGGACAAGAACCTTTTCTCTAGTCTCGACCAGCAGGACAACCAGGGCTGGGCGCAAAAATCGGGGATACGGTCGGAGGGAAGGGAAGTAGGGTTTTTGAAAGACTATAAGTGGCTGTCGGAGGCGTCGTATGAATGGAACCATCAGTATTTCCGGCCCATTGACAGGTACCGCTACATAGAATATGATAGAGACTGGAGCTATACTCCCATCTTTCAGTCGGCTCAGGAGCCGGCCGCCATTGAGGATCATATAGTGGTGGGGAGGCTGGGTATGCAAAAGAGCAGCGTTAACCGCTGGAACTACCAGGCCTCGTACCGCAACAAGGGTCAGGCAATAGATGGCTGGCAGCAGAAGGCATTGCTTCGTCAGCAGTTGGGCAAAGCTACGTTTAGCGGTGATTTTTTTGACCTGAAGAGTGCACAGGGTGTCAATGAATCGACCTGGACAAGGGCACAGCTAACAGCTGCGTATAAGCTGGGCAAGCTGATGCCTGGCTACACCTTTCAGAGCGACAGGAATGCAATTACCAACCAACCTGCCGATTCGGTGGTGACGTCAGCGATGAACTACAGTCAGCACATGGTGTTTCTGCAGTCGGCCGACACCGCTCAAAATGGCACCTCTTTTCGGCTCGATGCTAACCGGCGGATAGACGACAGACCTGTGGATGGCGTGCTGCAGCGAAGCGATATCAGCTACACCTCCAATGCTTCTTTCACCACTCAATGGAAAGACAGGCACGTGGTGTCGGGTGTTTTCACCTACAGGCAGCTGGACGATATACTTGATACCAGCGACGAGAAAGAAGAAACCGTGCAGGGCAGGATCAACTGGCAGAGCGCCTGGTGGGAGCGATCGATCCGTTCGGATCTCTCTCTGGCTTTGCTCAATGGACGGGAATTGCGCCGGGAGTATGTATACATCGAAGTAATCCCCGGACAGGGCACACACACCTGGCGGGATGACAACGGTGATGGCGTGCAGGACCTGAACGAATTCTACGAAGCCATCAACCCTGATGAGCGCACCTATGCGAAAATATTTGTGCCCACTGACAACTACATCTCGGCCTACCAAACCATCCTCAACTACAGCCTGGAGCTGACAGCGCCCGCAGAATGGAAGTCTGCAGGTGGCTTTAAGTCGTTTCTCGGCAGGTTTTCCAACGTATCGGCGGTGCTGGTGGACAGAAAAACGCAGAACAGCAACTGGGCTCAACGCTTTGACGTGTGGAGCACTCCGGGTACTTCAGAAGACGAGTTGGCTTACAAGAACGCCCTTAGGAGCCGGTGGTTCTTCAACCGGGCCGATCCGAAGTATGGCTTGGATGTTGGGTACCAGTCTACTGCCGGGAGGCAGTTGTTGACAGGCGGCTGGGAAGCGAGAAACAAAAAGGTGTGGCAGCTAAACACCCGAACCAACCTGTCGGCCGACTGGGCCATTTTTTTGCAAAGTGAGGTGGGAGAAACGGAGTCGTCGAGCGACATCTTCAGCAATCGGAACTACCAGATCAGGCAGCGGCAAGTAAAGCCTCAATTGCAATGGATGCCGTTGCAGTGGCTGAGAATCACCAGTAGCGTTCGCTATTCTCACAAAAGGGCTTTGCCAGTGTCGGAGGAGCAGGGAAGTGACCTGACGGAATACCAAATCGACTGGCAGATGAACAAGTCGCTGCAGTCGACCATTTCCGGTTTTGTGAAGGTGATCAATATGAACTTCAAAGGGGATGAAGCCAGTCCGCTGGGCTACGAGATGCTGGAGGCACTGCGGCCGGGCACCAACTATACGTGGCGGCTACAGTGGCAGCAAAGGCTGAAAAGTGGGCTGCGCTTGCAGATCAACTACGACGGGCGGAAGTCGCCCAGTAAATCGGTGATTCACTTT
Organism: Imperialibacter sp.; assembly: GCF_048007035.1. NCBI lineage: Bacteria > Pseudomonadati > Bacteroidota > Cytophagia > Cytophagales > Flammeovirgaceae > Imperialibacter > Imperialibacter sp. The sequence goes on along the minus strand of NZ_CP180355.1, from coordinate 6,703,501 downwards.
GGTGGGGTGCAGGTGACGGCGTTGTTTTAGGGCTTGGATACCTCACCCCGGCCCTCTCCCAACGGGAGAGGGGGGAGCTGCAAGCCGCTTATTTATTCGGATGGGGCTTCACCACCATCCTGTTGTTATGCCGCCCTTTCAGGGCTAGAATGAGGCAAGTGCGGTCAGACACCGGAATCGAAAACATTTAAACGAGGGTGGTAATCGTTCCAATATGGAGCGGGGTTCTAAACAAAAGATTGCCGCGGCTGCCATCGGAGTAACTACACAATCATTAAGGCCGGAGGCAGCTTCCCGCCGGTAGTCGGACAGGCGCAATAACCGTTAGGTTAGGGTTAGCGTTAATAAAATACGAAGCAGAATCCAGCACCTGACCGGTTATTGCGAGGAACGACTGAAGATCCGCATTGTGTATCTGATCATAAAGTGACGTGGCAATCTGTTTGTTACACACGAATCATACTTCAGATATCCGACAGATACACAGCTATGACGGTAGGCCGTGCCGACGCCTTTGCTCACAGTGTCGTTGTCGTCCGTGCTCCGTTCCGGCGGGTGTCTTCACCGCCGGTTTCTAAATGCCAACACTTGGCCTTTGTTTTACCCCTTCCCAACCTCAAGCCCCTGGCACCCCTAAAGGGAGCCAAAGGCCACCACCCACCGCACTTTCTTCCCCTTCGTCCAGCTTCCATTGATTTCCTTGTGTTTCCGTCACATCTTAGCTTTGGATTCAACCTATCTGCCTTATGAAAAAGACATTGCTCTTGTTCTTCTTTTCATTATTCATGCTTAGCGGCTTCTCCCAAGCCCTCTACGAGCAAACCTCCGAAGTCAACAACCTCATGGTGCGCTACGATGCCGACTACGGCAGCCTGCACCGTTTCTACTACTTGGACAGCTCACCCGAGCGCATCGAGCGACTCAAAACCCTCGATCAGGATTACCTCAGGCAGTTGGAGGCCATGGACTTCAACGCCCTCGCCACCGGTGCCCGGGTCGACTATCTCCTCTTCAGGCGGGACGTGCAAGAGGACCTGCGCACCCTTACCCTCGAAGGCGCCGAACTGGCAGCCGTAAAGCAATGGCTTCCGTTTGCTCCCTATCTCTACGAAATCGAAAACCTCAGGCGGCGGGGCAACCAGCTCGAATGGCAGGAAGTCGCCAAAAAGCTGACCGACACAGGCGATGAGATAGAAGCCATCACCACCAAATTAAAAGCCGCAGAACCCTTCGATCAGAAACTGACTAAACGGGCTTCGGCCTCCATCAAAGGCATACAGGAAGGCATCAAAAGCATCCACAGCTTCTACAACGAATACGACCCCTTGTACACCTGGTGGGTCACCATGCCCATCACCCGGGTCGACAGCCTGTTGACCATTTACGAAAAGGTGATGACCAGCAAGGCCAAGCTCATCACCACACAAAAAGATGACGGCAGTGGCATTGTTGGCAGCCCCATAGGCCGGGACGAGATCATCAAACAGCTGGAGTTTGAAATGATCCCTTACACGCCCGACCAGCTGATTGACCTGGCCAACAAAGAGTTTGCCTGGTGCGACGCCGAGCTGCTGAAGGCCTCCCGGGAAATGGGTTTCGGCGACGACTGGAAGGCGGCGCAGGAGAAAGTCAAAAACTCCTATGTGCCCGTTGGCCAGCAGCCCGAAGCCATGATGGAGCTCTATAATCAGTCGATGGCCTTCCTCAAGGAGCACGACCTGGTCACCATTCCGCCCATTGCCGAAGAAAGCTGGCGAATGACCATGATGGCGGCCGAGCGCCAGAAGGTGAGTCCATTCTTCCTGGGCGGCGAAAACTTCATCATCTCTTACCCCACCAACACCATGGAGTACGACGACCGCATGATGAGCATGCGGGGCAACAACCCCCACTTCTCCCGGTCCACCGTGCACCACGAGCTCATTGCCGGCCACCATTTGCAGGGCTTCATGAACCGCCGCTACAAAACCTACCGCCACTTTCGCACTCCATTCTGGACCGAAGGATGGGCCCTCTACTGGGAGCTGCTCCTGTGGGACATGGACTTTCCCCGCTCCCCCGAAGACCGCATCGGCATGCTTTTCTGGCGCATGCACCGCTGTGCCCGCATCATCTTCTCGCTCAACTACCACATGGGCAAGTGGAGCCCCCAGCAGTGCATCGACTTCCTCGTGGACAGAGTAGGGCATGAGCGGGCCAACGCAGAAGGGGAGGTGAGGCGCTCCTTCACCGGTGGCTACGGGCCATTGTACCAGGTGGCCTACCTCACCGGCGGCTTGCAGTTTTACGCCCTTAAAAAGGAACTCGTGGACGGCGGCCAAATGACCCTCAAGCAATACCACAACGCCGTCCTCCACGAAAACGCCATGCCCGTTGAAATGGTGCGGGCCATCCTCACCAACCAAACCCTGCCCAAAGACTTCAAAACGAGCTGGCGGTTTTACCATTAAAGAGGTTACTCTCTGCTCTCCTGCAACAGAACCAAATTAAAGAGGTTACTCTCTGCGCCCCTGCAAATGGTAACCTCTTTAATCTCAACGTTAACTATTAAATAGGTTACTCTCTGCGCTCCTGCAACAGAACCAAATTAAGTAGGTTACTCTCTGCTTTCCTGCAAGTAGTAACCTCTTTAATCCCAACGTGAACTATTGATGAGGTTACTCCCTGCGCTTCAGCACATAGTAACCTCTTTAATCTTCCCCGACGAAATGAAAAGTTGCACCCCAATCCCTCCACCACCCAATCAAAAATACTTCAATGACTTGGGCGTGCCCCCTTTGCCGCCGGAGCGTTACCACTCACCCGACCACCCATTTCGGCGGCAGGCGTCGGGCCATCACCAGTCGCCGGCCAACGCTCAAAAAGCCATACTTCGGGCTCCAACAATGGCTCTGTCCCTCACGCAAGGAGGCATCCGTTAATCGAAGCCATTATTGCTCGACCGCCAGCCATGCACACTAAAGCCACAGCTCGGCGGTAGCGATAACTTCCGGCCACTCGTTGCCAATCCTACTCCTCAACTTTATTAACTTGCCACATCTAGCTGACCATACGAATCCATGAAGCACTTTTTAGCCTCTTCTTTGCTGTTTTTCCAGTTCTTTGCAGCGAGCGCCCTAAACCTCCAAACAGTCATCCAGCAAGGTCATGAGTTGGCTGTGCTGAGCGTCGCTCAAAGCCCTGATAGTAGTTTGGTAGCCACGGGCAGCCGGGACAAAACGGCGAAGCTTTGGGAGATTTCCACTGGTAGGGAAGTGCGCAGCTTCCTCGGGCATACCGGTAGCGTCAATTGCGTCGACTTCTCTGCCGATGGCCAATACATGATCACTAGCAGCGGGGATAAAACGGCCCGCATTTGGGATGTGGCCACAGGCAAAAGCATTTTCACTACGCCGGTGGAAGCTAAATACCTGACCGCCGTCGCTTTTAGCCATGATGCTAAATACTTCTTTACCGGAGGCTATCCCAACGAAGCACACCTGTGGGATTTTGAGTCGAAAAAGATAGTCCAATCCTTCAAAGTCAATGCCGATCAGGGTCTCGGCTATGGCATTAATGTGGCTTTTTCAAAGGACGGCAAGTGGTTGGCGATAGGAGAGGACAACCGAACAGCCAACGTGTACAGCACTGCTACATGGGAAAAGGTATACACGTTTGAACAGGCGGAAGGATGGTGCGGGGGCTGCGCTACCTGGGTAGCTTTTAGCGCCGACAGCAAAACGCTGCTGGTAGCGTCCAACAAAACGGTCGTAAGAAAATACAAGCTTTCTAACGGCGACCTGCTTCAAACCTATGGCGATGAGGTGGAAGAGCTTTCCGGCGTTGGATTTAGTAAGAACGGCAACGAAATTTGGGTGGCTACCAAATCAAGCGTCGTCACTTGGGAGAATCAGTCAGGGAAGCTCGTGAAGGAAATAACGCCGGACACAGAAACGGAAATCAACGAAGCCCACATGGCAGCCGATGGCAGTCTGTTGCTGGCATGCGACAACAATACCGCATACCAGCTGAATACCAAAACCGATCAAATTGAAACGACTCTCACCGGGCTGCTCAACCAGCGGGACAAAGGCGGCATTACTTACGACCCCAACTCTTACTGGGACTCGTACATTGCCAAATACATCAGGTTCAAAAATGAGCTGATGCTTTCTAAAGATGGCACGGAGCTGATCAAGGGCAAGTTTGGTACCAAGTTAAAGCGGTGGAACATCGCCTCAGGCAAAACAGTCATGGAGTACAAAGGCCATGAGAAAGCGGCTCTTTGCTATGACCTGACGGACAATGGCCTTACCATGGTTACCGGTGGAGGCGACGGCCGAATCATCCTTTGGAACGTGGCCACCGGAGATACCCTTCGCACCATCAAAGCCCACAGAGAGCCCATCTTCGATGTGAAATTCAGCAACGATGAAAAGCACCTCATCTCTGCCAGCTGGGACGCAACGATCAAAATATACGACCTAGCCACCGGTGAGCGAGTGAACTACTACGACTTCCAGTCCAACTCGGTTTATAACCTGCTATTTCACCCCACCGACTTGTATGTGTTTGTGGCCCGGCTCGACAATTCGCTGGCAATGATTGAGCTCGACGCCCATCTGCCAGTTCGCACGTTCGTTGGCCACACCGACATTGTTTCCTCACAGACCCTGAGCCCCAATCAGAAAGAGCTGCTCACAACGAGTTGGGATGGCTCCATCCGCATTTGGGACATTGCCACCGGCCTGATGACGAAGAAGCTGACGGGCCACGTAGGCCCGGTACACAAAGCGATCTTCAGCCCTGACGGAAACCTTGTTTATTCTGCCGGGGCCGACAGGGTCATCAGAGTGTGGGACTACAACACTTCCTCACAGGTAAAAACATTTGAAGGCCACACCGCCGAAGTCACTTCCCTGTTGCTGGGGAACGACAACAAAATGCTGATTAGCCATGCCCTGGATGGTACCACCAAGTTTTGGGACCTGACCTCAGGGAAGGAGTTTTTTGAGCACATTCACTTTGGTGCCAACGAATGGATGGTGAAAAACCCGGAGGGCTACTTTAACGGGACCGACGAGGCGAGAAAGCATATCCATTTTGTTGATAAAACCACCACCTATTCTGTGGATCAGTTTTTTGAGGAGTTTTATCGCCCTGACCTGCTACCGCAGATTTTTTCGAACAGGGGAGGGGCAGGCAACCTTAAGGACATCCAGACCAAGCTGCTGAAATCCCCGCCACCTACTGTAAAAATAGCGACGCTACCAGTCGATGATGCCACCAAAGCCGAAGTGTATGTTAAAATGATTGACAATGGCGGCGGTGTAAGTGAGCTGAGGCTCTTTCACAACGGCAAACGCATGTCGTTGAATACGCAGGGCCTTAGCTACCCTTCCGGTAAAGGCAGGAGCACGACTTATCGTCACACGGTCGACCTGATAGGGGGTGCCAACACCTTTGAAGCCAGGGCCGCTAACAATGACAATATTGAATCGGCGGTGAGTAACGTGGAGGTGGTGGCGGATCATTCTTCGAAAAGTGCCACCTGCCATATCCTGGCCGTGGGCATCAATAAGTACCAAAACCCCAAAATGGTGCTGAACTATGCCCGACCCGACGCTGAGTCGTTCAGCAGCATGATTGACGACAACGGCACATCCCTTTTCAAAGAAATCAAGCTGCACACGTTGTTCGATGACCAGGCGTCGAAAGAAAACATCATCAAAAAGCTGGATGAACTCAGCGCTGTAGTACACCCCGAAGATGTGTTCATTTTCTACTATGCCGGTCACGGCAGCATGGTCGACAATAGTTTTTACTTTATCCCCACAGAAAGCCTTAGGCTGTACGACGTCTCTTCTTTGAAAAAGAATGCCATTGAGGCCAGTGAGCTGCAGGAGCACCTGAAAAGTATCCATGCGCTAAAGCAGCTGATTGTGATGGATGCCTGCCAGTCGGGTGCGTCCATAGAGCTGCTGGCCACCCGTGGCGCTGCGGAAGAGAAGGCCATTGCACAGCTTTCCCGGAGTGCAGGCATTCATGTAATGGCGTCGGCTGGCAGTGAGCAGTTTGCTACCGAGTTTGCCGAGCTGGGCCATGGGCTGTTTACCTACCTGCTCATCACCGGCCTGCAAGGGGCAGCCGATGGCGCACCTAAAGATGGCAAAGTCACGATCTACGAACTCAAGTCCTTCCTCGACGACCAGGTGCCCGAGCTCACCCAGAAGCTAAAGGGCACACCGCAGTATCCCTATACGTTTTCGAGAGGGCAGGACTTTCCCCTGGTGATTCGGAAGGAGTAGGGATTCAAATGCTCGATACGGATCCACGGTTCCGCCAACCCTGCGCAGGCAGGCATATCTAAAGCCAGGATGACAGTCAACCCTCCAAGGGTTCAAAACCTCTTGGAGGGTTAATCCTACAGATGTTAAGGCCGCACCGGCGTACCATCATGCATTCTCAGCTGTGTCCAGCCGTTCAGCTGCTTCTCAGGAATGGGGTACTTGGCCGCCAGCTTCTCGTTGATATCTACACCAAGCCCGGGCGCTTCGTTCACGTACATATAGCCGTCTTTCATAAAAGGACTTCCGGGGAAGATTTCTCGCAGTGTATCGGAGAAGTTGACGCTTTCCTGGATGCCGAAGTTCCATACCGCAAAGTCGATGTGGGCGTTGGCAGCATGGCCTACCGGCGACACATCTCCAGGTCCGTGCCACGCTGTTTTCACATTGAACGCTTCACCCAGCCTGGCCACCTTCATGGCGGGGGTAATGCCACCTATCTGAGAAATATGAATGCGGATAAAGTCAAACAGCCTTTCACTCATGGGGCCTACCCATTCGTGGGGGTTGTTGTAGAGCTCTCCCATGGCCAACGGCACGCTGCTCTGCTGCCGAAGCTGCCTGAAATAGCCAATGTTTTCGGGAGAGAAGGGGTCTTCTATAAAGAAAGGCCTGAACTCTTCCAGCTTGCGGATCATGTTGATGGCGTCGTTGGGCTGCAGGCGCTCATGGATGTCGTGCAGCAACTCCACTCTTTCACCACATACCTCTCTCGTTTTGGCGAAAATCTCCGGCACGCTTTTCATGTAGAAATAGGGATCCATGTAGTTGTCGTCGGGCATGCCAAAGCCTTTGGCTTTGAAGTCGGGCACTGAAGCCACCCCTGCAGCGCCATAGCCACCCATTTGAATGCGGACATATTTGTAACCCTCGTCCATGATGCGTTTGGCATCGTCGGCTACGGCTTCCGGGGAGTTGCCCGACGCATGAGAGTAGCAGGGGATGGCAAAGCGGCACTTGCCTCCCAGTAGCTGGTACACCGGCATATTGGCACGCTTGCCCTTGATATCCCACAGGGCCTGGTCGAGGCCACTAAGGGCATTGTTGAGCACGGGGCCGTTGCGCCAGTAGGAGCTGACGTAAGCAGTTTGCCACATGTCTTCGATGTTGTCGACGCTTTTGCCCTTGCAGAAGTCGTTGAGGTAGTCGTTGATGGCTGAGATAACAGGCCGGGCCCGCTGGCGGAAGGTGGCACAGCCGAGGCCATACAATCCGGGTTCGCTGGTTTCCACTTTCACCACAATCAGCTCTATGCCGTGTGGACAGGTGGAAATAGCTTTGACATTGGTGATGGTAAGAGGAGGGAGGGCTTTGGTGGCAGCTTCGTATACGCCAGCCACAGCCGGATTGGCGGCTCCCAGAAAAGTGCCGGTTGCCCCAAGGCCGAGCCCTTTAATGACTTCCCGCCGACCAATATTGGTTTTATTGTTCTCGTTTTCCATGGTACTTATTGTAGTTAAGGTATGTTTTGAATGAATATAGGAATTTGAAGACAACGATGCTTAGGCTTTTTGATGAGGAGCGATGAGGCTATTGAAGCGGCTTCAATGCTGAAAGGCGAGGGAGGTATTTCCTCTCAGCAGTCCCGTAGGGACGATATCCCCGTAAACTTAACCCTGGACTGAATACAAAATGTGAGCGCCGTCATGTAAGGCATATAATACCCTGGCCAGGGGCAGAAAAAAGTTTCCGCAAATCGAAGCGAAAGATTCAGGTCTTCTCAGCCAGGCAGGGTGTATGGAACCCGTTGGCTTCTTTATGCAGAGGCAATGTTGTGTCGTCAAAAAAGACAATTACTTAAGGTATTGACGAAGGAGGGCAGCAGGAATCTTACCTCGTCTTGATATTCTCGAGGAACTCCTCTGAGATGAATTTAGAGGACAAAAAAGTGTTGTTGAACTTGGCCATCAGCTCGTCGCTCAGTTTGAGAAAGTCGATGGCTGACTTGTTTTCAGGGTTGACCCTGTTCATGGATTTTCCGATATCTATGGCCTCGCTTACCTTGATGGAGTTGGATACAGTGCTCTCCAGCATCAGGTCTTCAAATTCTGTCATTGCTTCAGCGTACTTTTCCCGGTGGTGGATGAGCGACTGCTTGTACATGTTGAAATAGATGCCCAATATGTTCAGCGGCCTTTTTCTTTCAACAGTGTAAAGAAAAGTCAGTAACTTCTTGATGCCATCGATGGAGAACGAATCAGCAAGGGCAGGAATCAGGATACTGTCGACATCGGTAAGCATAGACTTTACAAGTCCTCCAAAGTGGGTAGGCATATCCATGATCACGATGTCGTAATCCTTACGCAGCACGTAGCCCAACTTCTGCACGATATTGGGGCCAAACGAAATAAACCTGCTGTTCGACTCCATTTCCGTCATCAGATAGTCCCCAGGCAGCAGGTGCATATATGGTGTTACTTCCTGTGCTTCAATGTTCTCCGGAAGATTGTCGTGCAACAGGTCTTTGATGTATCGATATATGGATTTTGTAGAGTTGTCGGCACCCAGGGAGTTGCTGAGGTTGCACTGTGGGTCACAATCGATCAAAAGTACTTTGAATTGCCGGGACCAGGCGTAGCCAAGATTGAGAGCGGTTGTAGTTTTACCCACCCCTCCTTTAAAATTGTAAATGGCAACGGTATTTCCCATGGCTAGGCTGATCACTTAAATATATACAAAAAAGCACGGTTCTGGAAATAATTTAATTATTTCAAGAAAAAATTATATAAAGAACAGTGAGTTTTTTTATAAGGTCGGCAAAGTCAAAGGTTGACTGTTATAGCTTGTTAGAAAGTTAAACATTTTTCTCAGAGTTAGCCAAGCCGATGTGTCGAGTGGCTATAGGAAATGATTTGTGTATAAATAATAATGCTAGGGACGACAGCTAGACTGAAGTCCAATGGCGGGCGAAAACCGCCCTGAGGAGGTCGGTAGTATATGGTTTGGTGATAAAGTCAACCATTCCTGCCTCTTTGCACTTGTTTTCATCTTCCGTAGTGGCATTGGCCGTAACAGCAACGATGAAAGGAGGGCTTTGCTTTCTCTCCAGAAAAATCCTGCGAATTTCCCTGGTTGCTTCAATGCCGTCCATTCTGGGCATTAAAACGTCCATCAATATAAAGTCGAAGCTCTGGGAAAAAGCCAGGGCCACAGCCTGCTCACCATCTTCAGCCACTTCTATTTTAGTAATGCCAATGTTCTTGAGTATTTTAAGCATCACAAGTCTGTTGATGTGTACGTCTTCGGCTACAAGAACGGATAGTTTACTGAAATTTATCAGTTGGATGTGCTTCTTAGCCAGCGAATGCTCGCCATGGGTAGTGAGCGTTAGTGGCAGTTCCACATAAAACGAACTTCCTTTGCCCTCGGTGGAATAGAACCAAATCTTCCCGAGCATCAAGTCGGTCAGGCTCTTGGCAATGGAAAGCCCTAACCCGGTGCCTACCACCGCCAAGTCAGTTTCATTCTTAAAAAACCGGGAAAACACCTTTGGGTGCTGGTTTTTTGGAATCCCAATGCCGGTGTCGTCAACTTTGAAAAGAACTATGGCGGTCTTATCTTCTTTTCTCACAACGGTCGTAGCTATGGTCACTTTTCCTGCGGGCGTGAATTTGACCGCATTCGTTGCCAGGTTAATAAGGATTTGCCTGATCCTCTTAAGGTCACCCATCAGGTGAATGTCGGATTTACTGGCGTGCACCAGCTCAATGGAAACCTTGCCGGTTTTCACCGATTCAAATCCATAAAATAGCTGGCTGATATCTTTCGTTACGTCCTTCAGTTCAAAAGCGTCTTCTTGTAAGGTCACCCGATTGTTTTCAATCATGGTGATGTCAAGCACATCGGTGATCAAGCCTGATAGAATTTGACTGCTGGTGGAGAGGTTTTTTACAAGCTCGCTTTGTTCTTTGTCAAGATTAGTTTTCTCAATTAGTTCGGCAAGTCCCACGATGCCATTTAAAGGCGTCCGCATTTCGTGACTGATAGTAGCCAGAAACTGACTTTTAGCTTTGTCAGCCGATTCAGCCCTTTCTTTGGCAGCACCCAACTCGAGGTTCATTTGTTGTAGATGCGCTCTGTCCTGCAAATACTCTTTTTTGAAAATGTAGAAAGCAAAACCCATCACCACCAGCATGACCACTCCCGCTATCGAAAGATCTCTCCATTCGCTCACATAGTCAGTGTAGGGCACGGCCAGGTCTCTGTGGTAATACTCTATGGTGACAAAAATGATCACCACGCAAATCGTGGAAATAATAAAGGAGATATAACGGCGTATGGGTAAAACCAAAAGCCCTGAGATGTAGATGAGCACACACATGTGCATCACAGCACCACGGATGCCGCCGGAGGGGAGCCAGCCAAACGAGATGATAAGCAACGCAGAGATGTAATAAACAGAGGTAGTGAGGCGAAAGGATATGCCTTTTTTAACAGCAAAATAGACCGCAGAGTAAAAACACAGTGCGAACAGATAGATGCCGAGGACAGTCGGATTGAATTGCGAAAACATACCGACTAACGACCACAGCAGCAACGTGAGAATAGTCAGGCAGAGTGTGATCTCAAAAAGCCTTTCTTCTATAGGCCTGGAGGCATCTCTGGCAGGCAGTAGCCTCCGGAGTGCTTTCGTAAGTAAATTCATTTTGCTGGTTGAAAAAATAGAAGCCTGTTGGAGCTTAAAATTGTATGAAAGTAAAAAAATAATCCGACATCTCTGTGTCGAAATTCTATTTGAGCTTATGCGGAGAGCAAGTTTAGTAGGTTTTCGTCATATCAGACGGGATCACAATGATAAAATCCGCAGCACCAACATTCCCCTCGGCCAGCTCTCCTATGTTTTCCTGCTCCACACAATGTATGGTGGCCACGCTCGCTTTCTTATTGTATTTGTTCAGGTACCAAATGATGCCTTCCCCATTTTTGGAATGGTAGGAGCCATTGAAGTGAATGACCTTGCTCTTACTTTCTTTGCTGATGAACCAGCCCATTGTTGCGTCTTTGTTTGCCTGAGAACTGGCCAGGTTTTCGGCGCTTCCCGGGGCACCGTGCCCACCCATCGACTCAATCATTTCCTGATAACCGGGCAAGTTCAGGTCAATTTCCAGGGGAAGAGGGGCAATGTATTTTTTTGCTTCGTCGGGCAGGTTATTGAGCGCATCAGGCCCTTTTCTGTATACAAGGTTGGCATACCTTCGGGGAATATTTGATGCCACCACTTTCAGTTGGTGCTCTTTGGCAAATTCCACTATGGGTTTGTAGTCCGTTTTATAGTTGTCCCACATTTTAGCCTCCTTGAGTAAATGCCTCTCTTCAATCAGACCGCTCATGAATTCGTCCAGCACCAGCTGATCGTCAGCCTCGAACATCTCCATGGCGACTACCAGGTCCTTACCATGCTCAGCATAGAGGCCTTTTGTCACCTGCAGCTCCAGCCAGTGGTTGATGGAATTGTCGTGCAGCTCACCGAAGAAGACCACATCGGCCCGGGAAACGTCCTTTAGCATTTTATCGTAGGCAACCTGCTTGCCTTTTGAATTGTAGATTTCAAACGCCTGTGGTGATTGGGCAAAGAGACAGTGGGTGACTATAAACAGCGAGGAAAAGAGAAGGGTTTTCATAGGTTAAATGATCCGGTCGTTGCAATAAAGAAATCCAATTTTCTATCAAGGTACTATTTCAGGCTCTTAAAAGCTGGTAGTTAGCTGTTGTTTGCTGATGAATTGATCTCTTTCCAGTCTTTTATAATTTGCCTGTCGAGCAAAAAAGTGCCACCCGGCAGAAGTGAGGCCAGAAACGCTCTGAATATCATTAAAAAGCCCCATTTTAACACAGGAGCCGCTAACAACAAGGCTGGAATGTATAGGAGGAACAGGATGCCGTGAGCCATACCCACATACCTGACGGCGAGTGGCTGATCCATCCAGTACTTCAATGGCATAGCGATTAATAACAATACGAGGAATGAAATGCCTTCAACAGTGGCAACAAAACGGAAAAAGGAAACCTTGCTATTCATTTGGAAAAAACGGTTGTTCGGTCATGCTTCATTGACCAACTCTGATTGATAATTCAAATCTATTTTTTATTTCGAGGGTAAAACGAAATGAGCGAAAGGCATAGTCCTACTTCACTTTTTTATCATCGTCCTCATCAGCTTATTGGCAAAAATGAAATCTTTAAGTTCGGGCACATCGGCCTGGGCAATAGTGGCGGTGCTGCCTTCCCATTTTTTGTACCCCTGATGCATAAACAGGATGTAGTCGCCAATTTCCATCACTGAGTTCATATCATGGGTAACGACCACCGTGGTAATGTCAAATTCATAGGTGATCTCCTGAATCAGGTTATCTATTGTGATCGACGTTTGAGGATCCAGGCCGGAATTGGGTTCGTCGCAAAACAGGTATTTGGAGTTGTTCACAATGGCCCTGGCAATCCCAACCCGCTTTTTCATACCTCCACTCACTTCCGATGGCATCTTTTTGTTAACGCCGGCCAGCCCCACTCTTTCCAGACAAAAGTTGACCCTATCGAGCTTTTCGGCCTGAGGCATCTTGGTAAGCACATTGAGTGGAAACATCACATTGGCCTCCACATTCATGGAATCGAACAGCGCTCCGCCCTGAAACAACATGCCTATTTCACGTCTGATGTCTGTTCTGAGGCTTTTGTCGCCGTGTGTGAAATCCCGCCCATCGTAGGTCACCGTTCCCTCATCGGGTTTCACCAGGCCCACAATGCACTTGAGAAGCACACTTTTTCCTGTGCCGCTGGCGCCAATGATCAGGTTGGTTTTGCCCTTTTCGAATGTGCCAGAAATGCCATGCAATATGGCCTTTCCGTCAAAAGATTTCTTGATGTTTTCTATCTCGATCATACAAAATCAAATAAGAAGTTGGGCCAATACGTAGTCGGCAACCAGAATGGCAATACAGCTATTGTTCACTGCGCTGGTACTCGATTTACCTACCTCCAGCGCACCTCCGACAGTATAATACCCTTTGTAAGCAGAGATGGCTGCTACTAAAAAGCCGAATGCCACCGACTTGATCAGCGCAAAGGAGACGTTGAACTGCACGAATTCATATCGAATACCGTAGATATATTCGGTGCCTGTAAGCACTCCAGTAGCAATGGAAATGAGGTAACCGCCCAAAATGGTCAAAAAGCCCGAAAAGATAACGAGCATGGGGTAGGTGAGGATAGAGGCGATGATTTTGGGCAGCACAAGATAGGAGGTGGCGTTGATGCCCATCACCTCAAGGGCATCAATCTGTTCCGTGATTCTCATAGTGCCCAGCTCGCCGGCAATATTGGAACCAACTTTACCCGCAAACACAATGGCCATGATGGTGGGAGCAAGTTCAAGTAATGTCATGTCACGCACTACCATTGATACAATGTAAAGTGGAACAAGCGGACTCACCAGGTTGTAGGCAGTTTGCAGGGTGGTAACAGCCCCCATAAAAGTGGCAATAATAGCAAATAGGGGAAGGGAGTTATAGCCGATGAGAATGGCCTCATCCACAACCCTCTTGGCGTAAGTCTTGAACGACTCCATGCGGGTAAACTGCTGCCCCAAAAAGATCATGAATTTTCCTATGCTTTCCATTTGCTCAAATTTGTTCCAAGAAAAAACATCCCCACCGTTAAAGAAAGTTTCGGACAGGAAAAAAGAAGATTAAACTAACTTTCGGGGATATTGGTTACCCCTCGGGTAGCGCAATTCCACAATTTTAAATAGAATCTGGCACTTAGTTGCTTGAAAGTCAGGTTAAACGATAGTAAAATGAATAAATTAATTGTTGTCACCGGGGGTACGAAAGGCATAGGCAGGGGTGTTATTGAAGCGTTTGTTCAGCATGGGTTTGATGTAGTCACCTGTGCAAGGTCAGAAGACCAGCTTGCGTCGTTGAAAACGGCGGTAGGCGAGATAGCACCCAACGCCAAAGTGCACACCTTTAGAGCTGATCTAAGCAAAAGAAATGAGGTTGATGCATTTCTGAAGTTTGTAAAAAAAACCGGCAGGCCAGTAGACGTGCTCGTCAACAACACGGGTGTGTTTATTCCCGGGCAGGTGCATACTGAAGAGGAGGGCGCATTGGAAACAATGATTGATACCAATCTGTACAGTGCCTATCACCTTTCGAGAGGAATTATTCCCGGAATGAAAGAGGCTGGCAAAGGCCACATCTTCAATATTTGTTCGATTGCCAGCATTGTTGCTTATGCCAATGGGGGCAGCTATGCCATCAGCAAGTTTGCCATGTACGGCATGAGCAAAGTGCTGAGAGAGGAGATGAAGCCCTTTGGGATCAGGGTCAGTTCAGTGCTGCCCGGAGCGACTTTCACCGCCAGCTGGGAAAAAGCCAACATACCCGAGGAACGTTTTATTCCCTTAGAAGACGTAGCTACTATGGTTTGGGCAGCGTATAGTCTGTCACCCAGGTCCGTGGTGGAGGACATTTTGATTAGGCCTCAGCTGGGAGATATTTAAGGCTTTTTCGGGATGGGGTTATAGGTGTCGGCACGGCACCTAGCCACAATGCAAGAGCCGTCAGACACCGGGTGTTTTTCCGTGCACCATTTTTCAGGATGGGGCTTCACCGCCATCCTGGGTGTATGTCGCCCTTTCAGGGCTCGTCATCATTATAGCCCTGAAAGGGCGGCATACCTGTGCATTGGGTAAAGCCCTATGCACCACAGTCGCAGCACCTTGCGTCAGTCGCCCGTCTTCAAACTTCCTTCAAACCCTTCCAGCTTATTCAAGCCCTTCTCGGCAACCGACGGCTCCACCGCCTACACTCGCTTGCCGTACCAACGCCAGCTCCGGTCTTCCAACTTTCTTGTCTGCCGAAGCCTTTGGCGTAGGCGGGCCACTCTTTCCTCCTCCACTTCCAAACACTTATACACTTTATTAGTTAACTTTGCGGAATCTATTATACCATTAGTTTATGCACACTGCGGACGCAGCCCTTCTGTCAAAAATCAACTTCTGCAACAGTCTCACCTCTTATTCGAGACGGAAAACCATTGAGGTAACCATTGGAGATACCCCCATGGGCGCCCATCACCCGATCAGGGTGCAGTCGATGACTACTATCGATACCATGGATACAATGGGGTCGGTTGAGCAGTCTATCAGGATGATTGAGGCAGGATGTGAATACGTCCGCATCACGGCTCCCAGCGTAAAGGAAGCCCAGAACCTGGAGGCCATCAAAAAAGAGCTGGTCAAAAGAGGGTATAACACACCGTTGGTAGCTGATATTCACTTTACCCCCAATGCAGCTGAGCTTGCCGCAAGAATCGTGGAAAAGGTGAGGGTGAATCCAGGCAACTATGCCGACAAAAAGAAATTTGAGGTTTTTGAGTACACTGACGACGCCTATCAACAGGAGTTGGAACGCATCAGGGAGAAGTTTATTCCGTTGGTAAAGATCTGCAAGGAGTATGGCACGGCCATGCGCATTGGCACCAATCATGGTTCACTTTCCGATCGCATTATGAGCCGGTATGGCGACACACCGCTCGGCATGGTGGAGTCGGCCCTGGAGTTTCTGCGGATTGCTGAAGAGCTGAACTACTACAACATTGTGCTGTCCATGAAGTCGAGCAATACACAGGTGATGGTACAGGCCTACCGCCTTTTGGTGAAGATGCTGGACGACGAGGGATTCAAACCCTATCCGTTGCATTTGGGAGTGACTGAGGCGGGTGAAGCTGAGGATGGTAGAATCAAATCAGCTGTAGGCATAGGTACGTTGCTGGAGGACGGTTTGGGTGATACAGTCAGGGTGTCGTTGACCGAAGAGCCGGAGCTGGAGCTGCCAGTGGCGAGCGCATTGGTCGAAAGATATGACCACCGGGCTGGGCACAAGAACATTGTTCCGGTTGAAAACCCGCCTTACAGCCCGTTCGAATACACGAAACGCCATTCTCAGGAAGTCTCCAATATCGGTGGTGACAATGTTCCCCGGGTAATTACGGACATCAGCAGACTGCAAAACCCGGAGTATCCTGACTTAAAGGTAGCAGGTCATTTCTACCTACCCGAGCCCGACAAATGGAGAATGAACGACTACGGCACTGACTATGTCTATTCAGGAAGTACACCTGTGCCTTTTATGCTACCCAATGGCCTGAGAGAGATCATAGACTACGCAGTTTGGGTTAACTATGCTGATCAGAAAAACACTTATCCGCTAATTGATATTAGCGATCTGAATATTGCCAAACTGCACCCCGATCTCAATTTTGTTCAGCTCTCGGATGAGGAAGCTTTTGATACCGACTGGAAAACACTTGCCAGCCGCAAGAATATAGTGCTTATCGTAAAAACAAACAACGCACATGCCTACCCGGCGCTGCGTCGGATGTTCTTTGTGCTGGAAGACGCAGGAGTGAAGTTACCAGTTATTATCCGGCGAGATTTTGAGCCCATTTCTGATGACAAGCTGATGTTATTTGCTTCCACCGACGTAGGCGGACTGCTTATAGATGGCTACGGCGACGGCATTATGTTGGGTTGGGCCAATCAAACGTTGGAAGGGAACGAGGCTGTCAAGCCGCAGATTAAGTTGTACAACGACACCTCGTTCGGCATTTTGCAGGCGGCTCGCACCAGAATGTCGAAGACTGAATACATTTCATGCCCTTCTTGTGGCAGAACGCTGTTTGACCTACAGGAAACCACCGCCATGATTCGCAAGCGCACCGATCACTTAAAAGGCGTGAAGATTGGTATCATGGGTTGTATTGTGAATGGCCCAGGCGAAATGGCCGATGCCGATTATGGCTATGTGGGCTCAGGTAAAGGCAAAATAACCCTGTACAAAGGCAAGGAGGTAGTGAAAAGGTCAGTCGCCTCAGCAAAGGCAGTGGACGAACTAATAGAAATCATCAGGGAAGACGGCAGATGGACGGATCCCGAAAAAGTGGAGGCATAACCAGTATGGCAAACTCAGAGAATCAGGAGAAGAAAGAAAGCACCAACTACTTCGACTTTAGCGAAGTGTTTAAATACTACTTCCGTAAAAAGGACCCCAATAACAAGCCCAATTTGAACCTTCGAATGATGCATGGGATCAACAAAATTTCGATCCTGTTGTTTTTAATGGCACTAATTATCTGGACCATTCGCCGCTTGATGTAATGAATATAGAAGAGTACAGAGAGTATTGCATTCGCAAACCGGGTGTCACCGAGGGATTCCCTTTTGATAGCAATACGCTCGTGTTTAAAGTAATGGGCAAGATGTTTGCCCTTGCCGACGTGGAGCTTTTTCGAAGCATCAATCTCAAATGCGATCCCGACAGGGCCATTCAGCTAAGAGAAAGTTACGAAGGAATTAAGCCGGGCTACCATATGAACAAGCAGCACTGGAACACCGTGGATACCGACGGGTCGGTGGGAGATAAGCTCTTGTACGAATTGATCGATCACTCCTATGCGTTGATTGTTGACAGCCTGCCAAAGAAATTGAAGGAGGAGCTTGCCAACTATGAGTAAAGCGAAATACACTTTTCTAACCGTTTTTCTACTTTCGTACATGGCACTTTTGGGGTGCAAGGAAGGAAGTAAACAAAACACTGAAAGTATGGATCAGGTGGGCAGTTTGAAGTTTTTGGCGCTTGGTGATTCCTACACCATTGGTGAAAGCGTCGCTGAAAGCGAGAGGTGGCCTGTTCAGCTGGCTGCGGCGCTTAGCCAAAGTGGGGTCTCCGTGGCACCTCCGGAAATTATCGCCACCACTGGCTGGACTACCGATGAGCTGCAAAAAGGTATTGAAAAAGCCTCTCCGAGGCCCCCATATGACCTTGTGTCGCTGCTGATTGGCGTTAATAACCAATACAGAGGTCGCTCGCTCGATGAATATAAGAAGCAATTTGAAGCGCTTTTGGTGCAAGCCATCGACTTCGCAGGTGGGAAAGCTGAAAAGGTGTTCGTGGTTAGTATTCCTGATTATGGCGTCACTCCTTTCGCTGCTGACCGGAACCCTGAAAAGATAGGGAAGGAGATAGATGCCTTTAATAGAGCAGCTGAGGCTATTTCCAAAAAGTTTGGCGTGGCATTTGTGAACATCACCCCAGGGGCAAAAGAAGCAGCCAACGACCCTGAATTGGTGGCAAGCGATGGTTTGCATCCTTCAGGAAAGATGTACACCCAATGGGTTTCTCAAATTCTGCCGGTAGCGAAAACGCTAATCAAATGAAAAGAACCTTTTTTCGCCTCCAATAATATTTTTATATTTGGCGTTTACTAGTAAACCAAATATCGCCGGCTAGCTTTTTATAATACAATTTTCAGTCTGACTGACTATCAACCCATCGGCATTTAATGAGATATCGCTCTGGCCTGTATTTTTTAATTGTAGTTATAACAATTGCCGGACTGATCTCCTGTAAAAGCAATCAAATTTGCCCTGCATTTCAAAGTACCTTTATCCTTGACGACTCACTGCGGATGTTGGCTTTCTCTCCATTTGGGCCCGATTCTATGCCTAAATATGGGCCCTGGGTGAAGAAGAATAAGAATGGCATTATCACCCGAGATCCTTATCTCGTTAAGAATTATAACCTGAAGACGGTGAAAATGGAGAATCAGTTCGTTCCTATTTCTGCTGATTCGGTTACGTTCGATGAAGATTTGTATCAGGATGAAATGGCCGCTGCAGATTCACTGGCACCTGCGTCAACCGACTCATCAGGTGTAGACAAGCCTGCTACAGCGCCTCCAACAAAACCTGCACCGAAGAAGTATATCAGAAACTACGATCCGAAAGACCAGTTTAACGAAGAGCAAATATTCTACAACAAGCTGTTTGGCGAGGTGTTCGTGGCCCCCAAGGAGGTGCCAGCTACAGAAGACTCGCTTCAAGCTGATGGAGCAGCTACGCCGCAACTGGATTCCCTGGGCAATGAATCTCCTGTAGAAAAGAAAGGGCTTTTCCGAAAAAGGAACAAAAAGCCAAAGGACGAAGCTTTGGAGCCTGAGCTACCTCTGGACGCAGCCGATACCACTGGCACAGGATTTTAATTTCCCCAAACTCTTTTTCATTGCCTGGTGTTGTAAAGTTCTGGTGAAGTACTTTACCTTTATTCTATCAATTAAGTAGATTAATAAACATCAATTATGGCAACACTAAGACTTGGCGATATAGCGCCGGATTTCAAAGCAGAAACGACAGAAGGGCCTATCAGCTTTCACGAATGGCTGGGCAATGGCTGGGGCATATTGTTCTCGCACCCTGCCGATTTTACGCCGGTTTGTACTACCGAACTGGGAACAACAGCCAAGCTCAAAGGTGAATTTGAAAAGCGGAATGTGAAAGTGGTGGCACTCAGTGTTGACCCACTGGATAGCCACAATAGTTGGATCAAGGATATCAACGAGACTCAAAATACGAATGTGAACTTTCCCATTATCGCTGACGGCGACAGGAAAGTGGCTGAGTTGTACGACATGATCCACCCAAATGCCAACGAGAAGCTGACCGTGAGATCCGTGTTTATCATTGGGCCCGACAAGAAAGTGAAGCTGATGATCACGTATCCGGCTTCTACTGGCAGAAACTTCAATGAGCTATTGAGAGTGATCGACAGCCTTCAGCTAACGGCCAATTATTCAGTAGCTACTCCGGCAAACTGGGAAAGTGGCCAGGAAGTGGTGATCGCACCGGCTATCAGCGATGAAGATGCAGACAAGAAGTTCCCTAAAGGATATAAGAAAGTAAAGCCGTACCTGAGGCTTACTCCCCAGCCTAATTTGTAGGCAAAAGAGGCTAATTTCAACTCATTAAGACAGACCACGGAGGTAATCGCCCTGTGGTCTTTCTTTTGTGCCTAACCTGACGGTTCTGCCACTACTCCTGCTATTTCACCACCCGATTAATTTTCCAAACCTTCCTAACTTTGAGGCGTTTAAGTTGCAAGTTAAACCACCTGTCTATGCGTTTGAAAAAGAGGTTCTTTACCCAACCTATTGTTTTATTCTTTGTTGCCACATTACTCTCCGTTTCTTTACAAGCACAAAAACCAGCACGATACAATGGCGCTGAGCTAAAGCAAATGCTAAAGAAGCTCAATGTGCTGGGTTCGGTTATGTATATCGCCGCACACCCGGACGACGAGAACACGCAGATGATCGCATATATGGCCAATGAGAGGCTGTACCAAACCGCCTATATGGCTTGCACCCGAGGCGATGGAGGGCAGAACCTAATCGGCCCTGAGATTAGAGAGCTGCTGGGGTTAATAAGAACTCAGGAGCTGCTGGCGGCGAGAAGAACCGACGGTGGACAGCAGTTTTTTTCACGAGCCAATGATTTCGGGTACTCTAAGAACCCGGAAGAGACATTTCAAATTTGGGACAGGGAGAAAGTGCTTTCAGACATGATCTGGAACATCAGGAAATTTCGCCCCGACGTTTTGATTACGAGATTCCCACCAGACGGACAGAGCCATGGGCATCACACTGCCTCGGCGATTCTGGCAGTCGAGGCTTTTAAAGCCGCAGCTGACCCAAAGAGATTTCCTGATCAACTGAAATACGTCACCACATGGCAGCCGAAACGCATCCTTTGGAATACTTCCCGATGGTTTTATGCCAACCCGGGAGAGTACGACTCAAAGGATTGGATTGGGGTGGACGTGGGCGCCTATAGTACCTTGCTGGGAAAGTCGTACACAGAGCTATCTGCTGAAAGCAGGAGTATGCACAAGAGCCAGGGATTTGGTGCCACTGGTTCAAGAGGAACAAACGTTGAATACCTTCAACATCTTGGAGGAGAGGCGGCCAAAGAGGATGTGATGGAGGGTGTGGAAACCACCTGGAGGAGGGTGAAGGGTGGCGACAAAGTGGCATTCCATACCGAAAATGCATTTATCAACTTTGACCCCGAAAACCCCACGCTTATTCTTCCTGACTTGATGCAGGCTTATCAGGCATTGAATGGGATAAGTGATGTGTATTGGAGAGAGGTGAAGCAGGAAGAAATAAAAACACTTATCAAGGGCATCACAGGCCTTTTCCTGGAAGCGAGGGCTAATGAATTTGCAGTGACTCCCGGCGACTCAATAAAAGTGAATTTTGAGGTAATCAACCGGTCTCCTGCCACACTTATTCTCAAGGCGCTTGTCGTCAATGCTTTGAATGACCGTGTATCGCTGGATCAGAAACTGGAAAATAACCAGGGGTTTCAACTTGAGAAGAGCTTCGTAATCCCTTCCAGCATGGCCTATTCGCAGCCTTATTGGCTGCGAAAGGAAGGAACAATTGGAATGTATGCTGTGGATGATCAACTAATGAGAGGACTTCCTGAAAATCCGCCTGCTGTAATGGTCAACTATGTCGTGGCTGTTGATGGCCTGGAGTTGGACCTGGAAATGCCTTTGATCTTTAAAAGAAACGATAGGGTAGATGGCGAGGTTTATAGGCCTTTTGTGGTGACACCGCCTGTATTTGCCGACATCAATGAAAAGGTTTACGTGTTTGCCGACAGTGAGCCCAGAACAGTGCAGGTCACAGTGAAGTCTGGCAAGGCTAATATTGAGGGATCTGTTGCCCTTAGTTTACCGAAGGGATGGGAATCGAAACCGGCCAGCCAGCCATTTAACCTGGCGGTGAAGGGGGCAAGTCAGGTGTTTGAGTTTTCGGTAACGCCGCCGAAAAAGCAGGGAACCGGCACAGTGACGGCTGTTGCGACGGTTGGCGGCAAAACTTACAGCAAGGGCCTGATCGAAATCAACTATGCACATATTCCTGTGCAAACGCTCTTTCCTGAATCTTCGGCGCAGGTGGTGAGAATTGACCTTGAAAAGAAGGGGCAGCTTGTAGGCTATTTGATGGGCCCTGGCGATGAGATTCCGGCGAGCCTAAGACAAATTGGCTATACCGTTGATGAGCTTACGGTAGAAGACGTGGCATCGAAGGATTTGCAAAAGTATGACGCCATCATCCTGGGGGTAAGGGCCTTTAATACGATGGATCAGCTTAAGTATGAAAATGAGAAGCTGTTCAAATACACAGAGAATGGTGGAACGGTGATTGTCCAATACCTGACTTCAGGCGGAATGGTTACTGATAAAATAGCCCCTTATCCAATCAAGATTGGGCGGGACAGGGTGACTGTGGAGGAAGCTCCCGTAAGGTTTTTGGATGAAAAAAGCGAAGTGCTCAGCTACCCCAACAAAATCACAGAAAAAGATTTTGAGGGCTGGGTGCAGGAGCGTGGTCTCTACTTCGCATCGGAGTGGGACGATCATTTCAAGCCAGTATTGAGCAGCAACGACCCCGGAGAGGAGCCTCTTTCAGGGGGACTGCTTGTGGCACAGTATGGCAAAGGATATTATGTATATACGGGGTATTCATGGTTTCGGGAGCTTCCTGCAGGGGTTCCGGGTGCTTATCGCCTCTTTACTAACTTGATTTCATTAGGAAAAAAATAACCTACAACTACTGTGATTGAAAAAAAAGAACTTCGGGAGGATGAGATGGATGACGCACCCTTTTTGGGCTCATGGAAGGCCATTTACCTTTTTGTAATGGCATTTTTTGTGGTGCTGATAGGGCTGTTTTACTGGTTCACCGTCACGTATCAATCCTGACCCTAATTCCTACGCATGAGCAACATTGACCTGATTGTATTATTAAGTACCCTTGCGTTCATTGTAGGGTACGGCACGCTGAAATATAAGAGCCACTCCAATATTGACGGCTATTTACTGGGAGACAAAAGTTTTAAATGGGGAACCATAGGGCTGTCCGTGATGGCCACACAAGCCTCAGCCATCACTTTTATTTCGACCCCGGGCCAGGCCTACGAAAGTGGTATGGGTTTCGTACAAAACTACTTTGGATTGCCCCTTGCCCTGATTATCGTTTCTGCAGTTTTCATCCCGATCTACTATAAGCTGAAGGTATTCACTGCTTACGAGTTTTTAGAAAAGAGGTTTGATCTTAAAACGAGACTCCTCGGAGCCTTCCTTTTTCTATTGCAACGAGGCCTGGCGGCGGGTATCACCATCTATGCACCAGCCATTATCATCTCCACAGTGCTCCACTGGGATCTTTCTTATACCATTGTGCTGGTTGGAGGACTTGTGGTCATTTACACAGTAAGTGGAGGAAGCAAGGCTGTTAGCATCACTCAAAAACAGCAAATGGCGGTGATTATGGTTGGTATGTTTGTCGCCTTTGGCATTCTGATTTACCTCATTACCGAGCATATCAGTTTCAAAGAAGCCCTGAGCGTGGCTGGCAACCTGGGTAAGCTGGAGGTGGTGAATTTTTCAACAGATGGCAGTGTGCGTTACACCTTTTGGAACGGTTTGCTGGCTGGTTTGCTTTTGCAAATGTCATATTTTGGTACAGACCAGTCGCAGGTGTCACGTTATCTTTCGGGTAAAAATATTGCGGAAAGCCGGATGGGATTGATGTTCAATGCCATTTTAAAAATACCCATGCAGTTCTTTATCCTGTTTGTGGGGGTAATGGTGTTTGTGTTTTACCAGTACAACCTGCCTCCCGTTCATTTCAAGGTGTCGAATGTTGAAATGATTGAGGGGTCTGCCAAAGCTGACGAATATCTGGCGCTGGAGGCCAGGCATCGGGAAATTTTTGATGAGAAAAAGGAAGCACTTGCCAGTCTTCAGGCTGCTCGCATGGCGGGAGATGAAAATCAGATAGAAGAAAGTGAGTCTTTAGTACGCCAGTATCAGGCGGAGACCGAGGCTACACGACAGGAGGTTAAGGATTTGCTGACGTCTGTGGATGAGTCAACAGAGACCAAAGATTCGGACTATATCTTCTTGTCGTTTATTCTTGAATACCTGCCAGTGGGGGTCATTGGGCTGTTGCTCGCTGTCATATTTTCTGCGGCAATGTCGTCAACGGCTTCGGAACTGAATGCCCTTGCTTCGACCACCACCGTCGATTTCTATATGCGGTTGGTGAAAAAGGATGGGGCCGAAAAACATTTTGTCCATGCGTCGAAGTTCTTTACCGCCTTCTGGGGACTTGTAGCCATTGGCTTTGCCCTTTTTGCTAATCTGGTGGAGAACCTTATTGAGGCTGTGAACATCCTGGGTTCCATATTTTATGGCAGCATTCTAGGCATATTCCTGGTCGCCTTTTTTATCAAGGTTATTAAAGGCCCAGCCGTTTTTTGGGCAGCCGTCATTTCTCAGCTTGTCGTTATAGTGCTCTTCAAAACTACCGACATCGCTTATTTATGGTACAATGTGATTGGTTGCGTCGGTGTTATCGCTCTCGCTTTTGTTATCAACCTTGTTATCAACAAAGACTGATCAAATAAATAAAAAGTCCCGCAATCGAAGAATCGATTGCGGGACTTTTTATCAGTGGGCGACTTATTTACTAATCTTCCTTTTTAGCCTCCGATAATGAGCCTTTTCTGGTCTTCACATTGTCGAGCACCCAACTACCCACTTGCCTGCCCTGGGTAATGCCTTCAGTGATAGCTGGCATGTAGTGAATGCCTCCGTAGAGGCGGCTTATAGCGGCTTCTTCACTAGCTCCAAAGAAGGAATCGAAGCTTCTGGGCTCCAGGCCGTATTCCATCTCGGTGGTATCCTGATAGCTGAATTTTTCGCCGTATAGCTTGGTCAGTACGGAGGCAGCTGCGTTGGAAATAACGCTGTGCCCGCTGGTGTACTCAGGGAAGGGTGGGGTTTGCAGCAAAGGCACCCAATCTTCATCCACAAATTGATTGATAACGGTTTCGGGCCTGATCAGGATACTGCGCCACTTTTCATCCCAGCAAGAAATGAATCCATCGAACAAGCCGATGGTGACCATTGTATACGCCTCGCTCGTTTCCATGAAGTTGGAGTTGGTTTGCTTGGTAGCAATGGCAGTAATGCCCACCCAGTGCCCCCCTGGAGTTATCTTCTTGGTGGCAAACATAGCGTGGCCTTTGTGGTGAGAAACGTAAGGATTACAGTCCCAGAACTTGGCAATGTCAGTTTGCTCCTCGGTGAGGTTAATTCCCGTTTCGTAAACCTCCATAAGCTCCTTATAAAACTGGCTGGTTTTTGCCATGTCGTAAGGAGTGGGTGGTTTCGGTACAAATTGATTACATGAGTCGAGCACCAATGTCCTGATTTTCATCCAGTGTGGTTCAATACCTTCCATGTAGTCAGGGGGTGTTGGCTTCCAGTAGTCGGGGTTGTCCATCACAGTGTATTTAGGAAAGGATCTGGACTGCTTGTAGTTGTCCAGCGCCACCCAATCCATGATATGCTTGGCCATTGTTTCACCATACTCAATGGAGTTGTCAAAAACATCTGAGGGAATATCTGTTTCCTGTATTTTGTTGTAAAGCTTGTTTCTGAAAACGTCCATTTTATCCTCAGAGAATATCAGCGCCTTGCCAACGGTAAGAAAAGCATGTATAGAAGCCAGGTGCAGATCCATTTCTTTGGCAGGGTCTGGCTTCGGAGCTTCGCCCAGGCCGTTTAGTTGGCCAGCCAGCGACTGATAGTCAGGATATTGGTTGACAAGCACTTCGTAGGCCGCAATGTTGGGATACACATAAATACGGCTGGCGACGGGTGGCGAGAAAATATCATGAACGATAATGTCTGTAAGTTTTTTTACAGACGCATGGTAGAGTTCCGGGTCTTTTAGTACCTCCTTGTATTCACCTTTTGATGAATTGCAGCCATTTAGGGTCAAACCTATAACAACCGCACAGCATGTTCCTAGTAAAAAACGTTTCAACATCACTTTCTCCTTTGTTCTTCTGGGTGCAAAATTAAAAAATATTCTCAACTGAATTGTTCAACATGTAAATGACGGGCTTATCGTTGTTTCTTGCAATGACGAAAAGCAGTTTTCCGGGAAAATGTAGCGTTTTGATGTCTTTTATCTCACCGGCGACCTTTAACCCACTTTTTCTGGCGCTCACAGAGGAGAACTTACCTTTTCCGTCCCCCAGAAGCACCAGGCCCTGGCTGGCGTCGTAAGTTCCAAAATAGGGGGAGCTGCTGAAGCTGTTTCCACCCAGCATTATGTCGACATGCCCGTCACCATTGAGGTCAGCTGTTTCGATAGCTGCAACGGGAGCAAACTGCGCTTCTACAGGCAAGGCATGAATGGTAAAGCCCTGATTGTTGATGTTTTCAACCCAAACGGACTGAAAGTTAGTAGCCTGTAGGTGCAGGCTGTTGTTCAGTGCCGTTTCTCCAAAAATTTCCTCTACCGTTTTGCCCGCAAAGTCTGCATGTTTTACGAAATTCTTTTTCAAAGAGGGAATTTGCTTGATCAACTCGTCTTTGGTGTTCACGGTGAAAACTCCTTGCGGTGTCGAGTAACAAAGAACCTGATCCAGTGAGCCGTTATCATCAAAGTCGTTGCTGTAGAGATGCATTGGAAACTCCAGCGTTGCTTTGTGACGGCTGTTTGTTCCAAGATTACCAACGATAAAATCAGTGTCACCGTCGTTGTCTATGTCACTTAATTCCAAAGAACTCCACCAGCCATTGGAATGCGACAGTCCTTCGAAATAGAGCCTGGTCAGCTGCCCCTTGTTGTTACCATAAATGGCGATAGGCATCCACTGCCCAACGACAACAAGCTCAGGATAAGTATCGCCGTTAAGGTCGATCCACTGTGCGTCGGTTACCATGCCCACCTCGCCCAGGGCAGGAGCGATGTCAGCGGTTGTATCGGTGAATTTGCCCGTACCATCATTGAGTAGCACATAACTGAGAGGCAGCGCACCGTACTGCCCGGGCACTACCCGTCCTCCAACAAATAAGTCCTGGTCGCCATCCTGGTCAATGTCGGCGGCAGCGGCTACCGAACCATGCTGATAGGCATCTGGCAGCCCGTTGCTCTGATCCGTAAATCCTCCAGCTCCATTGTTGATCAAGAGCCTGTCCTTTAGATTACTATTTCGTGGAGAGAACTCGTTGCCTCCTGAAACGATATACAGATCCGGAAGACCATCCCCATTGGCATCAAAAAAGAGGCAATTGGTTTCCTCCATCCTCATGTTGTCGACCTGGCGAGGAAGGAGTAAGGTCGAAAAGGTGGAGTCGCTGGCCGAAATGAAGAAAGAGCCTAATGCACCGGATGCATTACCAATGTAGAAGTCGTCCCTTCCGTCTGCGTTAAAGTCCACTACTGCTACTTTGGGGCCTTCTTTGGAAACCAGGTGAGGGATAAGAAATTCTCTATTGAAATCATTGAAATTGTTTTCTTTGTGAGTGAAGTCGATACCCAGGCTATCAGTTACGTCTGTCAACAAGGGGTGTTCTTGTCGGTCAACGGCACGGTAAAACAACTTGGCTTCAGTTTCGTCAAGCTGAATTGACCTGTTAACTTCCACCTTTGTCAGAAGCTGCGTTTTTCCGCCAGGCCAAACCACCCTCAACGAGTCAAGTGTTTTGATCTCCCCAAGGCCGAAATGTACCCATGGACTCACGGAAGATTGAAAACCTCTGGCAACAAAATTTTCCTGATAAAAGACTTTACCACCTGCGTACGCAAACAATTTGGCGCCTATCCCAAATGTGTTTTTCCCCTTACCCAGTGGAATTACCTTTAAATACGACTGTTTTGTTTTGCTTGCCGACTCAGCCGTAGTGTTTCTATACAAGGAAGCGACCTCATTGATGTTGTTGACTATGAGGTCAAGGTCGCCGTCATTGTCAAGGTCGGCGTAGGCGGCACCGTTGGATAGGGAAGGAGTTATCATTCCCCACTGGTCGCTCACATCGGAGAAAGTCAGGTCTTTGTTGTTTCGGAACAGGTAGTTGTGCACTGCGCCGTCAGGCATTTCATCCACCAGTCGGCGATCACTCAAAGTTGGATTATTGACGAGCCCGTCTCTCAAGTCTCTATTTGAAAGGAAGTTGATGTAGTCCATATCATTGGGCCTCCTTTTGATACCGTTCGATATGAACAGGTCTTTGTAACCGTCATTGTCGTAGTCGGCGAGCAGGGGAGCCCAGCTCCAGTCTGTGGCGTGAATACCAGCCAGCTGCCCGATCTCGGAAAAGCTGGGCAGCCCGTCGCTTTGGATACCGTTGTTGAGCTGGAGTGCATTTCTGGTAAACTGCCGACCATACCCAAATTTGAGCTTGAGACTGTAGATTTCGTATGAGTCGTCACCGGCTGATCGCTTGATAATTTCTTCGTCCTCAGGGAGCATGTCCAGCGAGATGATATCGATCAGGCCGTCGTTGTTGTAGTCTGCCAAATCATTCCCCATGGAGAATCGGCTGGTGTGCCCAATTGTCTGCGCTATTGACTCAGTAAAGCTGACCAGCCCAAGCGTGTCCATCCCATTGTTGATGTACAGGTAGTCGTTTTCATTGAAGTCATTGGATACGTAGATGTCTGGCCAGCCATCGGCGTTGACGTCACTGATGCCAACCCCCAGGCCATAGCCGATATTGCTTGAATAGATACCAGCCTGTTTGGTCACACTGGTAAACTTCCCATTGTCATTTTTGAAAAGCCTGTCTCCGGCGTTTCCATCGTCGTATTTGCGCAGTGTAGCCCTCCCGTAACTTCGTTCGGTGTGCACCGAATGATTCAGCAGATAAGCATCGAGATCGCCATCGAGGTCGTAGTCGAAAAAGGCGGCCTGCGTGCTGAATCCGCTGAAATCCAAACCATACACGGATGCCTTTTCGGAGAATGTAAGGTCTCCGTTGTTAATAAAGAGCTGATTGGAGCCCTCAATACCCTTGTATTTACCCAGTCGGCATTGGTAAATATCGAGAAAGCCGTCACCGTTGATGTCAACCATGGTCACGCCGGTTTTCCATGCGCCTGAGGCTGCCACGCCAGCTTTGTCAGTAATGTCCTCAAAAGTCCAGTCACCTTTGTTGATGTAGAGCTTATTGTCTTCCTGATTGGCAGAAAAGTAAATGTCCAGCAGTCCGTCATTGTTTACATCGCCAATGGCGACACCGCCTCCGTTGTAGAAGTAGAGGTAATCTATGAGGTTGAATTCTTCGTCTTCTGTAAGGGTGTTGGAAAAGGCAATATTCGTTTGGTCATGTGAAGCTGCTTCAAACAAATGAGTGGCCTTAGGCTGCCCATCGTTGCAGCCTGAGAATAGCAGGAGACAAATACAAATCAGGCCTGGTAGCCCATATTTTGGATGACGCAGGTACAGCATCATTTGTTAATTTCGATTGTTTTCTGCGGAATAATGACAGAGGTTGGATGGTAGACAAACATTTGCAGCGCATCATTGTTGTTGGCTACGAGGAGCATTTGCTGGCTTCCTACCTTCATGAAGGCCATTTCCCTTGCCTGGCCTATTAATAGGAAGCCCGATTGTTTGGCTGAAATGTTTTTGAAGCCTCCCTGCCCGTTGCCTTGAAGCATCACACCATAACTTGCATCGTATCGGCCAACCTCAGGTTTAGTATCATAAAGATTACCTGCTAAAAGAATATCCGTTGACCCGTCCTGGTTAAAATCGTTGGCAAGAATAGAGTAGATTGGTGAAAACTGGGCTTCCTGTGGCAGTTTCACGATTTCAAAGCGCCCATTCGATTTATTAATAAGGGCCACTGATTCCAGCATATTTGCAGTAAGCCTGGAGGCATTCGCTAATTCCTCAGTGGTAAAAATGTCTTCCATTTTCTGTCCTTTGAAGTTTTCGTACTTCAGGTATTTCTTTTTAAGACCCGGTAGTTGCATCACCAGGTCATGCTTAAGTGCCACGGGATACGAGAAATCACCATTATACTGAGTCAGTATTTGCTCCAATGAGCCATTTTGATCGAAGTCGCTCAAAAAGAGGTTGATGGGCTTTTGAACTGAGGCTTTGAACCTGGAGTTCAGTCCGTGATTGCCCACGATGAAATCGGGGAGCTCATCACCATTGAGGTCGGCCATTTCAATGGCGTTCCACCAACCTTCAGTATTCGCAAAGCCAGCTTCGGTAGAGGTATTGGTAAACTTTCCGCCATCGTTTCTGAAAAGGTTTATTGCCATCCATTCTCCGACAACCAACAAATCCTGGTCACCGTCTGCGTCAATGTCTGACCAAACGGCGTCAGTAATCATTCCGATATTTTTGAGACCAGGAGCTATTGTGCTGCTAACTTCTTGGAAATTTCCCTGACCATCGTTTTGCAGGAGATAACCATTGCCGGGCACTCCATAGAAATAGGGCTTTGTTCTTATGCCAACAAACATGTCCATGTCACCGTCGCCATCATAGTCAGCTACGTTTACGGTTGAGCTACTTTCAAATTTATTGGCTGGGAGTACCTGGGCAGTTCTTTCAAAGCTGCCACTGCCTTTATTTATATAAAGACGATCGGATAGGGAAGGGGAGCTGTTTGTTACTTCACTGCCTCCGCTGGCCACATACAGGTCATTCTTACCATCGCCATTGGCATCAAATATGGCACAATCTACGTCTTCAGCGCTCTTATCTTTTTCAAAAGTCAGCTTGCTCTCCGACCGAAAGGTTCCGTCGGGTTTCTGGATAAACAGTTCGCCGGCCATTTCTCGTGCGCCACCGATAAACACATCTTCTCTTCCATCGCCATTTACGTCGCCTTTACACATGCATGGTCCCTCTGTCGACAACATGTGAAAGATCAGCCTGTCTCTATCGAAATCGACGAATAAGTTCTCTTTGTGCTGGTAGTCTATACTTGCCTTTACCTGATCGGCAGCAACGGCCTCAAACATCGTTTCACGTGAATTTGGAGCAGTTTTCATCTGATGGTTTTGTGAGGGAACTCCATCTTTCTGGCTAAGAGTCAGTGTCTGCCTGGTGGGTACATCTGTCAGTATACTAGCCGACCCATCTGGCCATTGCACAATCACCGAGTCGGCTTTGGAGGCCTTGCCCAATCCAATATTAGGGCGAAAGTCGACGGTTGACTGAAACCCTCTGATAGGCATTTGCTCGATATAGTGCCTGTTTCCTCCGGCGACGACAGTTATTTTGGTCCCAGTGGCAAATGTATTGTTTCCAACACCTTCCAATTTGAATTTCAAAAAACCATTGTCAGGGTTGAAATCTTCGTTTTTATTTTCATACAGGAATATCGGCATGTTCACATTGTTGACCACGAGGTCAAGATCACCGTCGTTGTCCAGATCACCATACGCCGACCCATTGGAGAAACTGGGCTGGCCCAACCCTAACTCTTTGGCTTTGTTGGTGAAAGAATAATTCTCGTTGTTCATGAAGCCATAGTTAGGCACAGCCTGAGAAGGTATCAATTCCACCAGCTGCTTGTAGTCAACTCCTTCCGACGAGATAATACGCTGAATCGTACTCTCTTCGGTAACAAACTTCAGAAAATCCTGATTGGTCAGGTCCTGATAAATGCCGTTGGCAACAAAAATATCTTTATAGCCATTATTGTCGAAATCGAAAATAAGCGCCCCCCAACTCCAGTCTGTAGCCGACACATTGGCCAGTCGCCCAATCTCACTAAAAGTATCGTCTCCGTTATTTAACTGGAGCATATTTCTGTTGAATTGGTGCCAGTATCCGTTGTCAAGGTTGAGTTTGTATTTGTCCCAGTTTTCGAACGTGGTAACGGTTTTGATCCGTTCCTCGGCTTCAGGCAGCATATCGGTAACGAAGATGTCGGAGTAGCCGTCGTTGTTGATATCGGCAAGGTCAGCGCCCATCGACGCAGCGCTAATGCTCCTCATTTCTGATTCAAGCACCTCTCTAAAGCTGCCATTTCCGTTGTTCAGGTAAAGATAGTCCCTTTCAAAAAAGTCATTGGAAACATAAATGTCCAGCCAACCGTCTTTATTGATGTCGCCAATGGTAACGCCAAGTCCAAACCCGATGACGCTGCCGTAAATACCGGCTTCAATGCTCACGTCGCTATAGTGGCCGTCATCATTTCTAAATAGCTTGTCGCCGCCTACATCATCTCTTATAGGTCGCTCGTTTTTTCGAAGGTTGAAGCTTCCTATTGCCTGATAGGAGTTATTGAGGAGGTAAAGATCCAGATCGCCGTCGTTGTCGTAGTCGAAAAAGGCCGCATGAGTTGAAAACCCCTGATCCGCTATTCCGTATTCTTCAGCGCTTTCTTTGAAAACAGGAAGCCCTTCCGCATCAGGTCCCAGGTTAATAAACAGTTCATTTTGTTTATTGTCGCCCTTTATATCGCCTGAGTTGCAAACATAGATATCTATAAGGCCATCGCCATTAACGTCGGCAAGACTTACGCCAGTAGACCACGCCTTTGTTCCAGCTACACCTGCTGTCTTCGTTACGTCTTTGAAGTTGAAGTTACCCTGGTTAAGGTATAACTTGTTAGGCAACATATTGGCGGTCAGGTAGATGTCAATCAGCCCGTCGTTGTTCATGTCACCCAAACCTACACCACCTCCGTTGTAGTAGTTCCTATAGGTATATATGTTAAATTCTTTGGTGAAAGTCAGGTTATTTTCAAAGTCAATACCGCTTTCGCTGCTTTTCACTGTTCTGAAGAGGGTAGGAGCCGCATTGTCCAATTCCGACTGACAGGCGATAGTAAACACCAGTGTGATGATGGAAGCCACACGGGTAAGGAAAAAACTCTTCGCTGTTTGATATTTGGTCATTTTACCGTCTTTTGAAGGGGGCTAATTCTCTTTCTGTTTTTCTAATTCTGTGATCACTCTCATGTCTGAAAATACAGCTTGCACAAACTGGTCGTCTCTGATAAACAAGTTGATTCTCCGGCGCCCGTCGATTTTTGCATACACTTTGCCCTGATTCGGATGATTAATTACCTGAAAACCGTCGCCGTACCAGACCTTAAATTGTTCGTACATCTCTTCCAGCAGAACTTCCGACCAGTATTGTTTATTCCACGGTGCCCAGGCCTCATAGGTGAAGGTTACGGGCATCTCATATATTTTTTCCTCGTGAAACGACGGGTAGAACCTCATGATCACAGGAGCCTTGAATTCATTTTTTAGTTCGTATTGTACGCTTGTTGCTCCCGTACCATGGGCAAAAAGCTTTTTCTGATTCATTTCAGCGCAATACCGGAAGAACTCTTTGCGATCCATGCCAAAATGGAAGCCCAGGAAGAGGCTGTCATAGTTTTCTTTCTTGTTATTGCTGCCAACCGAAGAATCGCATGAAAAAAACAATGTGGCACCTAAAAACATGCAGGTAGCTATTGCACCAATTGATCTAAATTTCATTTTTATCATCTTAATAACTATAAAACTCCGGGACGTCATTATTTTTCCCTATTACTATCATTTTTTGGTTTCCCACTTTGATTTTTTGTGCTGACCTGATTTCTCCTTTGGTATGTATGCCGGACTCAGCGCCTCTCACAGTGGTCAGGGTTCCTTTGCCGTCACCCTTAAGCATCAAGCCATAGCTGGCGTCATAAATCCCTGTTTCCGGCTTTGCTCTGTATTGATTGCCACCCAAAAATACATCCAAATGGCCGTCATTATCAAAATCCTCAACAAGCAGGGTGTATACAGGAGCAAATTGAGCCTCCAACGGAAGCGGTTGCGAGCTAAACTGGCCATTGCCTTTGTTGAGAAGTAACTGAGAGGAGAGGTCATTGACTTGCAGAATGATGGAATTTGAAATTTGCTCTGAAGTAAACGCTTCATCCATGCCCTGGCCAACGTAGTTTTTGAATCGCAGGTATTTCTTTTTCAGTGCAGGTATTTGCATCACCATGTCTGTTCTCATGACCAGCGGCAGCTCCTTACCGCCGTAATAGCGGGTAAGTATTTGCTCCTTAGAACCGTTTCTGTCAAAGTCATTGATATACATCGAAATAGGCTCAAGCTGACTTGCTTTGAACCTCGAGTTCAAGCCGTGGTTGCCCACTACAAAGTCAATCAGACCGTCTTCATTAAAATCACCGGCAGCCACAGCCTGATACCAGCCACCGGAACCAGTCAAGCCAGACGTATTAGAGGACTCAACAAATTTCCCATCTCGGTTGAGAAAAACCCTTATTGGCATCCAGTCTCCAACTACCACCAGATCCACTGCTCCATCGTTGTTCACGTCGCTCCAAAGCGCATCGGTGATCATACCTATGCTGTTGAGATCTGGTGCAAATTCAACGGTGACATTCTGGAATATACCTTGGCCGTCGTTGTTGAGAAGGTAGCCATTTTTTGGTTCTCCATAAAACCCTGGCGTCATCCGCACGCCCACAAAAAGATCAGTGTCCCCGTCATTGTCATAGTCCATCGCACTTACCACCGATGTGCTTTCCAATTTGGTGCCGGTAGGCAGAATTTGCTGGCTTTTTTCAAACTGGCCCTTTCCGGTGTTGATATAGAGCCGGTCAACTAGTGAAAGAGAAATGTTGGGCACTTCGTTGCTACCACTGGAGACATATAAATCGGGCAAATTGTCTCCATTGGCATCGAAAAACACGCAGTCGGTATCCTCGGCTTCTTTGTCGCCATCAAAAAGCTGACTCAATGTTTCCTGGAAGTTGCCGTCTTTGGTTTGTTTGAACAGCCTGCCACCTTGCCCTTTCGCACCTCCGATGTAGAAGTCGTCCCGGCCGTCGCCATTGATGTCGGCCACACAAGTGCAGGGCCCTTCATTGGAAAGCATGTTGAATAGGAGGCGCTCCTTATCGAAATCTACAAACGAACTTTCGATATGCTTGAAATTCACTCCCTTAGGGGAAGTTTCCCGGGTGAATATCGTTTTATGTGGACCGCTAGTTGCCGCATTTGGTTTTCTTATTCCCTCTGCCTGGAAGAACTCAACTGTTTTGTCGGGGGAGAGATTTGTCGCTACAGAAATCGTTTCATTGGGCCATTCCACCACCAGCGAATCGATCATATCGATTGCGCCTAGTCCGAAATGCAAACGATAGTCGACTGACGACATGAACCCTCTCATGGGAGAAAGCTCCTGATAAAACACCTGGCCTTTGCTAAAGAGTGTTACTTTTGAGCCCACGGCAAAGTAGTTTTGTTGTTCGCCACGCAGCGAGACGGTCAGACTGTGATTTTCCGGGTGCTGTCCTTTGGTGTTGTTTCTATACACAAAGGCAGGCATGTTCACGTTGTTGAGTACGAGGTCCAGGTCTCCATCGTTGTCGAGGTCACCATAGGCAGAGCCATTGGAAAAAGAGGGCAGGTCTAGCCCCCACTGGCTGGCAAAGTTTTCGAAATGCAGGTTGTTGATGTTTTTGAAAGCATAGTTAGGCACCTTGTTGGAAGGAATAGAGTCTATTAGCTGCTTAATCACATTGTTTTTTTGCCGAAGGATACTCCTTACTACCTCCGGATCTCCGATGAAATTGACATAGTCCTGATCAAGCAGGTCTTTGCCAATGCCATTGGCAACGAAAATGTCTTTTAATCCATCGTTATCCATGTCAAAGATCAGCGCACCCCAACTCCAGTCGGTGGCATGTGTACCTGTTAGTCTTGAAACTTCGGAGAAGCTAAGTTTTCCGTCGGGCCCGATGCCGTTGTTAAGCTGAAGCACGTTTCGGCTAAATTGGTGGTAGTATCCCTGATCGACACTTACCTGATATTTGTCCCACTTTTCGAACTGTGTGGTGGTTTTAAGCCTGGCATCGCCCTCCGGGAGCATCTCCGTTACAAAAACCTCTGGTAGGCCGTCGTTGTTGATATCGGCCATGTCGGCACCCATCGAGCCCATGCTGAGCTCCCTGATGTAACTTTCGAGGTCTTCAGTGAAAGTGCCATCCTGGTTGTTGATATAGAGGTAATCTTTTTCAAAAAAATCGTTCGAAACGTAGATGTCTGACCAGCCATCTTTGTTAAGGTCACCAATGGTCACACCAAGTCCAAACCCAATGGCACTGGTGTAAATGCCGGCTTGCTGACTTACATTGGTAAATTTCCCGTCATCGTTTCTGTAGAGCTTGTTTCCACCATCCAGGTCGGGAATATTACGCTGCCCTTTTCGCAGGTCATAGCCGCCTACAGTCCGGATGCTGTTATTCAGAAGGTATAAATCGAGGTCGCCGTCTTTGTCATAATCGAAAAAAGCTGCATGAACGGAGAGCCCGATATCTGCTAACCCGTAAGCCATAGCCTGGTTAGTAAAATGCGGGCCGTTAACGGTATCTCCGTCGTTGATCAGCAGCTCATTGCTTCGATTGGGGCCTCCCGATGGCCCGGACTTGCAGAGGTAAATATCCAGCCAGCCGTCTGCGTTGATATCGACCAGGCTTACACCAGTTGTCCATACTTCCTCGCTTGTAATACCAGCTTTGTCCGAAATGTCATCAAACTTAAAATTGCCTTTGTTGAGGTAGAGCTTATTGTCCACCAGATTGCCTGAGAAAAATATGTCGATGAGTCCGTCATTATTGACATCGCCAAGGCCGACGCCGCCACCGTTGAAGAAATTTCTAAACGTGTAGGGGTTGAGTTCTTCAGTGTAGGTTAGTTCATTGTTAAATTCGATGCCTGTGGAACTGGCATCAAGAAGCGAAAATAGGGGAGTGGTCTGGGTTGGCGCTTTTGCAGCCTGGTTGCAGCCATTTAAAAATGCTGCAATCAAGATAAGATAAATAAATGTCGACTGAATTGATTTCACTTCCCCTCTGTCTGAAATAAGTTGCAAATTAAGCAATTGGCTATTGCCATGCGTTTTTTGGTGAAAGGAATGCTAAAAAATAGGACTCCTGAGCAACCAGCTCAGGAGTCCATATTTTTTGGATGATTTCCAGGCTTAGGAAATCGCCCTGATTTAATTAATTATATCCCGGGTTCTGAACCAACTTATCGTTCGAATCAAGCTGTGGTTGAGGAATTGGGAAGATAATTTCATGAGTGTCCGCAGGATCAGCTGCTTTCGCCCACCACGCATCATGCCATTTTCCGAAACGGATTTGATCCTGACGACGGCTCATTTCCACATACATTTCTCTTCCTCTTTCGTCGAACAACAAGTCGTCGGTCAAAGTAGTGTATGGATCCACACCAGCTCTTTCACGGATTTGGTTAACAAGCACAAGAGCCTCAGCTGTATTGCCCATTCTGTACTTGGCTTCTGCCAAAGAAAGAATGATGTCTCCTAATCGGAAAATAACGAAGTCGTTGCTCATGTTGTTGGTACCACCACGCTCAATTTCGTATTTACCAATTCTGGCACCACCTTGTCTCCATCCGTTGGGGAATAACTCATTCAAAGCAGGCGTGAAAGTAAGATCCGGACCGTCAGGGTCAGCGGCATCCACTCCCGGATCCTGTGTTCTCGTGCCATCAGGATTGAATTGCGGACCAACAAGGAAGTTAGACAAACGGTCATCCTGAGTACCAGTAGAAGGCTCCAATGCCAAGCCAGCCCAAACATCTCCCTGAGGGCCAGGGTTCTTTACCGGATCGATATAAGAATTGTAAAACTCTTCTACAGTTTGGTAACCATTCCAGGGCTGCTGAGTCAAGCTGAAAGTAGTTTGACTAGCAAGGTGCAGGGTCATCATTACCCAGTTAAAGCCGCCAGCAAATACCTTGTCATAAGGATATACATAGATGTTTTCTCCAGAATTCTGATTACTGATGGCGAAGTTATCTGAGTAAACCGGCTCCAGTGAGTAAAGCCCGCTGTTGATGATCTGCTCCGCTGCATCAGCTGCTTTGGCCCATTGGGCTGTTCCAGTATATACTTCAGCGTTGAGGTACATCTTTGTCTTGATCGAAAGGGCAGCCCATTTGGTCATCCTTCCATACGTTGCCGCTGTTTTCTCGGTAGGGAGCAGACCAATTACCGCATCAAGCTCAGACTCGATAAAATTGTACACTTCCTGTCTTGTAGCATTTGCCGGAGGATCAGTATCAGTGAAGTCTGTTACCAGAGGCACATTACCGAAAGAGTCCATGGCCCAGTAGTACCAGAGGGCTCTGATGGCTCTCAACTCCGCAATAAATGCGTCAGCTTGCGGTGTTCCTAACTGCTCAAATGAGTAGATCAAGCGGTTCGTGGTGTTAATACCACCATAGATCATGCCCCAGGCACTATTGAACAGGCCGTTGTTGGCAGGGAAGTTGTGCTCATGAAGCTGAATAAGTACACCACCATCGTACCAGTCACCACCTTTTTGGCTAATTGCAATTTCATCAGATGAAATTTCATTGATTGACCAAAGGTTAAAGTGGTTGCCCAGTCCGCCAAAGGCTGAATAAGCCTGACCAAGTGCTGCTATGAACTCCTCTTCATTTTTGAAGAAGTTGTCTGCAGTAATATCGCTATATAACTCTTCTTCCAGGTCGGTACAAGACTGACTAAAAACTGTCAATCCCAGCCCAACTAAAAGAATACGTCTTAAGAATGATTTTTTCATTTTTTAATTCTTTAAAGTTTAGAATCCAAGATTGATGCCGAAAGTAAATATGCGAGTGGTAAAGTAGGTCACCCTTCTTTCAATTCCGGGAGCCAAAGGATCATCGTTGTTGTCGTTCGAATCGTCAAAAGAGTCAACAAACCTTACTTCAGGATCAATGCCCGTGTACCCTGTAACAACAAATGGGTTCTGCGCTGATAAATAAACTCTAAAGTTACTAAAAGCACTACCAGGAGCCAGATTAACCCTGTATCCAACCGTAGCGTTGTCCAGCTTGATAAAATCTGCTTTCTCCACGTGGCTGCTGTTTACCTTGGCATCTTTGATTTCCGGATCGAAGTACTTGGTGTTCACCACATTGTAGTTATCTGTTGTGGTACCTTGAGTGTTCTCATAGAAACCTCTATAAGAGTTGTAAAGGTCATGACCCACCGCACCTCTGAAGAACAAGTTCACGTCAAAGTTTTTATAGGTGAACGAGTTGTTGAATCCGAAAGTAAAGGCAGGTAGTCCGTTACCAACTACTGTTCTATCGTCATCGCAATCACAGAAAGTGCCGTCGCCATCGATATCTTTGAATTCCGGTGTGCCGTTATCGAGGATACCTACTTGAACAGGTCCCCAAAGCTGACCTAGTTTTTCGCCCTCTTTAACACGAACAAGGTTAGTAGCATTCTGGCCAGGAGATCCCATATTGGCTCTGTAGAGAACACCACCACTACCGAAGCTCAAGTCGCCAGAGGTCAAGCTAACCACCGTAGTGCTAAAGGTTGAGAAGTTGATACCGGGTGTCCAGCTGAAGTCGGAGGTGTTCACAGCCGCATAGTTGAACGCTGCTTCAAATCCAATGTTCTCCAACTCACCAATGTTTACGAGGGTCTGTCCAAACAAGTTGGGTGGCACAGGAACGTTTACAAGTAGGATAAGGTCTTTGGTATTTCTTTTGTAGAAGTCCAAAGTACCGGTAAGTCTGCTATCAAGGGCAGCAAAATCTAAACCGAAGTCAATCTCATTTTTGGTCTCCCAGGCAAGATCAGGATTTGCATTGGATACAGGGCCGTAAGAAGGGACATAAGCTCCATCGATAAAGAAGTTGCCCTGACGCCCGAATCTCTGCAGGGATGCATAAGACTGGCTTGGTTGGTTTCCAGTAATACCCCAGCTAGCTCTGAATTTCAAGCTGTTAACACCAGGGAGGTCAAACAGATTTGAAAGCGTAACACCACCGCTTACGGCAGGGAATAAGCCCCACTTGTTGTTAGCTCCAAACCTGGTAGATCCTTCGTAACGAGCACTTGCTGAAAGGAAATAAGTGCCCTGATAGTTCATGTTGGCCCTGCCAAAAAACGCCACCAGTTTGTTGGAGTTTTTGTAACTTGAGATGGTGCCAAGTCCATTGGCAAAGTCAAGTGCAGCTCCCATATTGTTGTAGGTAAAAGCATCAGTCAGGAAGTTGCCACCCTGCATGTAATTGCCTTCGTTCTGGAAGTCCTGGTAAGAATAACCACCCAATAGAGCGATGTTGGCATCACCTGCTGAGATGTCGTAGTTAACTGTTGTTTCGAAGAGTTCGTTGAACCTATCGTTGCGTGAGATATCAGCGAGACCAGACCTGCCGAACCCACCACCAAACTTAGCGGTTTTAGGAGAATAATTGCCTCTCCAGTCACTTTCCCACTGGCGAGAGTAGAACACGGCCGTTCTAAAGTTACTTGTGAAATTGTATTCGCCACGGATGCTTGTCAACAAACGAGTGTCTTTGCCATCGTGAATATTCTGCTCAGCAATAGAAAGAGGGTTGTACCAGTCGAAAATGTCCCTTTCTGCATAACCGGCAAAGTTACCACCAGCAGTAGGGCTGGTTGTGGTGTTGTCGTAGATAGGCATCGTTGGGTTGGTAATAATGCCATAACGGAATGAGTTGGCATCGCCATAAGTGGCATCCTTCGACGTGGACGAAATGTTCACAGTGAAAACTGCCTTGTCGTTCAGCGCCTTTTGAGTAAGGTTCAATCGGCCATTAAGCTGCTGGAAACCAGAGTTGATGCCCACGCCTTCTGCATCACGTACGTTTAGCGATGCACGGTAGGTAGTGCTGCTTGTTCCTCCACCAAGTGACAGGTTGTGCACTTGAGAATAGGCTGTTCTTGTAAGGATATCGAGCCAATCTGTATCCGATCCAAGGTCGATGGCACCGGGAAGTTTCCTATATTCAGCGGCGTCCATTACGGGGATGGTTCTGGCCACACTTTCCATGGCAATGGATCCGTTGTATTCAACAGATACTTTGCCAGCTTTACCAGTTTTCGTAGTAATAAGGATTACACCACTGGAACCTCTCGTTCCGTAGATCGCAGCTGCAGATCCGTCTTTCAAAACGTCGATAGAAGCAATGTCGTTAGGGTCAACTGTGTTTAGCGAACCGCCGATCACACCATCGATAACAACAAGCGGCTCAGCATTGGCACCCACAGTGGACACACCTCTCAGACGGATTTTAAAGCCGCCGTTGGGGTCACCACCAGGTCTTACCACGTTCAAACCAGCCACTTTGCCCTGTAGAAGCTGAGCGGGGCTGTTTACTGTTCCTTTATTAAAGTCTTCGGCTTTTACACTAGTTACTGAACTAGTGATCTCTTTTTTGTCCTGAGTACCGTAGCCCACCACTACCACTTCACTAAGTGACTGCACGTCAAGCTCAAGGGCAGCATCAATTACTGCTCTGGAACCCACAGCAACCACCTGGGGGGTGTAGCCAACAAAAGAAAAAGAAATAGAAGCATTTGCACCCACACTAATGGTATAGTTTCCATTAATGTCTGTGACTGTACCATTGGAGGTTCCAGCCTCCAAAATGTTAACACCCGGCAAACCCTCTCCGGATTCCGCATCTGTTACCTTTCCGCTGACTTGTCTGTCTTGCGCCAGCACCTGACCCACTGTCAGTGCCACAAGACAAACTACAGGGAAAACGTACTTCAGTAGTCGTTGTCTCATAAAAATGTAGTTTAATAGTTGTTTGGTAAAACTTGTTTAAAGTGATCTTCACGTCCGTTTCGGGACTGCCGAAATATAGCCACACATGCAAAAGCACGAAGAGCAAATGTTGCGATAGTCCTTTTTAGACGGGTGAAAATCCTTACAATTTTCTTAAAAAAAATCAATTTAGCTAAAATATAAGGCTAAAAAGATTCAATCAAAAACGTTTTTGTTGTCATTATAGTAATGTAATCGTTTGCGAAAACGTTTCCGTAAATGCTCGGTGAAATCTTGGAAAAGTATAATTGGCAATAGAACTTGTACTTTGTTGAGTAATTCTCAAAGGTGGTTTTGATTCATTTGGAAAACCTCAAGTTTTCAGCTTTCCAAGCCCTCAAAGGAGAGGAACTCGAGCAGTGCCAGCGGCAGATACCTGAAAAGGAGATAGACCAGGTACTTTGCATGCGATTGGCTGCGTATATCGCTACCGATGGTCATCGCAGGTTATGTGCTGCTGATTGGAAGAGTTGGATCGACCTCTTGCATCCACCTAATGAATAGTTCAGGCGGGCAAAGGAGGTGGCGATGTTGGCTGTGCAGTGCTACCCAATGTGTTTTATTCAACAATTAGTGTGCCTCTCAT
This sequence comes from Imperialibacter sp., assembly GCF_048007035.1. Lineage (NCBI taxonomy): Bacteria > Pseudomonadati > Bacteroidota > Cytophagia > Cytophagales > Flammeovirgaceae > Imperialibacter > Imperialibacter sp. Next base: position 6,661,262 of record NZ_CP180355.1, on the reverse strand, counting down.
GCTGGCAGCATGACCGGGAAAGGTACACACATAGGTGTATCTGCCTGGCGCTGTAGGTGCTTCAAAATAGATAACATCTTTTTCACCAGGGCCTATTAGCTTGGTGTGAAAAAGAACTTCCTCTGCCTCCGGAACATAAGCTTTGCTTTGCCCCTCCAAACCTAGGTCAATGGCCAACTGAGCAATTTTGTCGGCAGCACCTGGTTTCACAATAACCATGTTGTGGAGCATATCGTCAGGATTGTTGAACTCCACCTTGATCTTACTTCCGGCTTTTACGGTTATTTCAGATTGGTCAAATTTGAGGCCCGGAACAGGCTCTAACGTAACGGTCTGATCCGGTCCGTTGGTCCAGGAAGCAGGCATCTCAACTACTCGTTTGCTGCTTGCCACATTGGTAGTACCAGCTGCTGACGCCGTGTGAGAAGAATGATCGGCCGATTCGCCACTTCCCCTTACCCGGCCAGGCACATTGTTCATGGTGTAGTAGCCGGTGTTGTGAAGCAGAATTTGACCTTTGTTGTTTTTCACTCCTGCAGGCTTCACTTCATATATATAGCCATCCCTTACCTGATCAATGACAAGCTTCACTCTTAGCTGGTCGGAGCTAACTTCCACACTGGTTATTTTTCTTTTTTGAAGATCGGTTACAGGGCTGCCATAATTGTGATGGTACAGATACGTAAAATCCTGAACTGAATAACTGGACGGATTGGAAGCTGTAGCGAGATCCACTTTCTCCGTGAACTCAATGCTAAAGCCGTCTTCCAATGCTCGAATTGTCTTCATTTCAAATGGAAGCTTTCCGGTGTACTGAAGTTTTTCCAGCCCGAAGTTGTCCTGTCCGGTTGAAGACCAGCCTCTGCTCGTCATGCCTACATAAATAATATCTCTTTTAGGTGACCACTGCATGCGAAGAATACCAGATGAAAACCCTTCCCTAAAAGGAAAGCAAACGCCCTGGTATTGGCCATTTACTTTTTCCTGGTACACCCTCATGATTTTGCTATGCCCCTGGTCGCCTACAAGAAACTGGTTTTTGAATGGCCCAAAATTTTCGTTGTCGATCAGCAGAATGTCAGAGGTAGAAATACCCATTAGTGTATGAGGGAACCAAACACTTGGAGCTTTCATCTCTGGCACAACCTGGGAATATTCATGCAGGGTGTAGCCAAGCGTGTCTACGATGTCCTCCATTTTCAAGGTGATAGGGGAGCCTTTTTCCCCAGACCATTTGAGACCTTCGGGGTGCCCAACAAAATCGCCCGACTCTATGTGGGTCATTCTGCCAGAACCCACCCAGTCGCCCTGGTTTTCTGCATAGAAGATATCTCCTTCGGCATTGATATTGAAACCGGCCGGTGAACGCATGCCCACGGCAATGGGGGTCATTTTTCCGTCGGGAGTAATTTTCACCATCCATCCATGCCATTTTGAAAGGCTGGCACCACGACCCACCCAACCAAGGTTGAGCGTTACTATCATGTCGCCATTTGGCAAGATCAGCGGGCCATAAGAGTATTCATGGTAATTGGCAGCAAGCGGCCAACTGTAAATCGTTTCATATCTGTCGGCCTTACCGTCTTTGTTAAGGTCAGACAACCTGGTTAATTCGCCTCTTTGAGCTGTGTAAAAAATACCGTCTCTGAATGCCAGCCCCAAAGGCTCATGCAGTCCCGTGGCATATTTTTTAAATATCGGATTGCTGCCCGACGGGTTTTCAATCAGCCATATGTCGCCTCGTCTGGTGCTTACTCCAAGCTTCCCACTGTCATCAAAAGCCAGACCACCAACTTCCAGTACGATGTCTGCGGGAATGGAGACTTTTGAGATGCTAAAATGAGCGGCCTCCTTTTTTTGGATATCCGTTTGGGCTTGTACCCTAACAGACAATCCAATAAACAGTATAAGAAGTATATGCGAAGTTGTGTTTTTAAATTTCATAACGTAATTCAATTACCATACAATAGAATAGGTGAGACTCGATTTTTCAGGAGCATTAGGTAGTTGAAGAATGAGCTCCTTATCGAACCTGTTTGTCACATTGGCGTCTGCTTTTTCGTCGACTATGATGTAGTAACTTCCGTCTACGCAATACCAGCCATTAGACAATTGGTAAATATTCTCTCCTGAGGCAACCTGGAACCAATGGAGGCCATTGGAGTCCGGATTTGTAAAGTTAATTTCTCTTGTGATTCCCTTAAGGTCACTAGAAGGCCTGGTGGAATCTTCAAATTTAAGCCCATTCATTTCGTAGCGAACCACAGGGTATCCTTGCCCATTGATGTCGTAACCCAACATTTTAAATCCCTCGGGGTTTTCTAAAGGCCACTTGTCGCTAGGTGTTACCAGCCTGGCTACCGGAACCTGGTCGGAAAAGTCGATGCTAAAGTTGAGCGGTTTCAAAAGCTGTGGTTCACCACGTCCCCGCCACATTTCGCTTGCATCGGCGTAAGCGCCTTTCCAGCCTTTGATGAGGGCACCATTTAGCAAGTCATACGAATAATTGATTTTTTCACTGGTCACTACAGATATTGGATGAGTCTTTCGGGTGTTTTTGTACTCGAGAAAACTTCTTACCAGCCGGGGCTCGGTTTCAGGTTTAACGACCATCGGCTCCGGCTTTCGCCCTGAGCCACCGTAAGGGTTTACCCCGAACGATTGCCTGGAAATCTCGGGGCCTTCGTAGTAAATCATCAGCATGGAACTCCACACATCCTGAAAATAAGAGCTTTGAAAGGTGTGTATCCCTTTTTCCAGCGTGACAAGCCCTTTGACGGCACCAAAACCGGGCTCTCCGTCATTGTGCACAACAACTTGCCCGTCAATGATTAAGTCCCCACCATCATCGATTAAAGTTTCAAAAAGGTAGTCGCCAGAATTTGGCACCGAGAGATTGCCTTTGAAAATCACGCCATAGTGATCATTACCGTCAGCCAGACCGACAATAGATAGCTCATCTACTTTGCCGGTTTTAGCCGGGGTCATTGTGGTAAAGTCGGGGAGCTTGTCCCACGTGCCTTGATAAAGCGAATATTCAAGGTCACTTAGTGTAAGTTTTTCAAGGCCAAAAGATTTGTACTTAATGTCCTTCAGAGCGACCGAGTTGTTGGCTGCGGTAAAGGTAAACGTGCCTGAAGTCGACTCTTGGTTGTCAGGCGAAAATATTGCCTCCTTCACTTCTACGCCGGATTGAATGAGAAACCCGTTTAAATACACTTCGGAGAATACAGCGTTTTTAGTTTTCTGCCCGTCACTGCCAAACCGAGGCGCTTTGAACGTTATCCTCAAAGTTTGCCACAGGCCGGGCATTTTCAAGGCGTTGACAGCTGTATGCTGAGTACTGTCAGTTCGTACTGGAATGCCTCCGCCAGACTTTTCGGTTTGTTGCCCATTTGCAAATTCTGACACGATAAGTGGGTATTGCTCCAGTAAAACTACTTTTAAATCTGCTCCCTCTGATAGAGCAAAGCTAAATTCCAGCTCCAAATCAGTGTGCTTAATTCCGCTGGAGATTTGTCCCGAGTCTTTGCCGCTTCTTACCAGGCTTCCGGTTCCTGCCTTCGCTTCGAAGCCACCTGGAACGGCCAGCACTTCGCCTGCAATAGCCCAGCCTTTGCCGATATCAGTGAACCCGGATAAGTCCGATAGAGCAACAAGCTTCATTGGAAGGGCGTCCGGAACCTCAACTGACGCACTTTCTTCAGCTGAATGATCAGAGCAGGAGGTTAAGAAGAAGGCAGTTAGAAAGGCTAGCGTAAAGTATCTCGATATTCTCATAAGTAGTAAGTATTAATCTAACTGAGGGTCGGTTCAGTCAAATAGTCTTGCAAGTAAACAGAACTAAGCAAAATTTCCCGGGAATTAATGTTTGAGTGGCGTTGGCTGTCAACCTTCGGGCGGAAATCGCAGGCATCTCTATCAAAGCAAATGGAAGTATTAAGTGCCTACTGGACTTAATAAAACAATATTGTAGCCGGACTTGATAGCAACCTCCCCGTTTCTTACCTCTCCCGTTTGGCCACTATAGTAGTCTTTTAATTGGGTTCCGTCGGGAAAAACCTCACCAACCGGTATTAGTTTTTCCCCCTGCTGCCCATCAAGTGCAATTACAACCCGGTCTTCTAATACGCCGTTTTTGTAAATGCGTGAAAAAACATAAGGCATTTCACTGATTTGCTCATGGCGTCCGGCACCAACGGACACATGGTCTCTTTTGAACGTGCCGAGCTTTCTCCAATGGTTCAGAATGCTTTGCGCACTCTGGTCTCCAATACTCGCATTGTTTGAGATTTGTCCCCAGTTCATGAAAGACCTAAGCACTGCGTCGCCTGAGGCCCCTTCGTATTGTAGAAGGCGCCCCGATTCATCGCCATAATAGATCTGGGCGGCGCCAGGGGTGAGCAAGAGTTTGGTTCCCGCTTCTATGGCCCTTTCTCTGGTCGCATCAAATGGCTGCCCATCGTCATGCGAACTTAAATAATTCAGCATGCCTTTGCCAATGAGGCTCGTGTGTAGCAATGTATCGTACTTTTTGAAAATAGATTCATAGTCCTTCTGTGCATCATATTTAAACTCAAAATTGATCAGGCTGTGAAATCCCTTGTCGAAGTAGTCAACTTTTCTATCGCCGAAGTCATACGAACGACCACCGCTGATTCCGTAATTGTACACTTCGCCCACCATGTAAAACCCATTGTCGTCGAGCACCTCTTCAGGGTGGGAGCGCTTCCAGTCATTAAAAGCGATTACCACTTCTTTGTACAACTCGCTCCAAACCGATTCTTCTACGTGTTTGGCAGTGTCCACCCTGAAACCATCGATACCAAATTCCCTTACGTAGTCAGTTAACCACTTGATGATGTAATACCTGGGCGCTTTTGGGTAGCCTGTGCGCTTAAAAAAGTCATCAAGTTCGGCCAGCTCTTGCTCGTATCGACCTTCAGCTTTCCATTTCTCTACCAAATGAGGGGGAAGCACCACTTCCTCATCGCTTCCACTTAATAAATCTGGCAGATTTTTCACAAGGGTGCACGCTACCGTAGTTTCATAGTCCTGATAAACACATTGTGGCTCAGTTCTTACCCAGTTTGCCCAAACTGGATCTACTTCGGTAACCGGGCCGGTGTGGTTCAGCACCACATCCAGCACTACCCTGATTCCTTTGGCATGAGCGGCCTCGACCAATGTCGCCAAATCTTCTTTCGTACCGAAGTTGGGGTCGAGGGTTGTCCAGTCTTTCGCCCAGTAGCCATGGAAGCCGTAGTTGTTACCAAAGCCTTCATCAACCGAGCCATGTATTTGTTCAACAACTGGCGTAAACCAAAGTGCCGTCACGCCAAGGTCGGTGAAGTAGTTGTCTGATATTTTTGCATTGATTCCTTTGATGTCGCCGCCCATGAACCCTCGCAGCGGTGCAACTTCACCGGTTCTACCAAAGTTGACATCGTTGGTTGTGTCGCCATTGTTGAAGCGGTCCGTTAGCAGAAAATAGACTGTAGCATTCTCCCAGAGAAATGGGGTTTTTACCGATTCAGGTGCTGACGTTTCCTGGTTGGGGCTTTGGCAAGAAAAGAGCCCCGCCAGTAGAAAAATAAGATTTATTCGTCTGGTCATAGGAGTTAATTTTTGCCAGTTAGCCGATAAATTTTGAAGGAATTCGGAGCTATTTCAAAGGACAATGCGTTGGGCGAGTCTTTCGATACGAGGTCATCGGTCGGCACAACAATCGCTTCACCCTTGTCGAGGTAGCTAGTAAAGGTGATCGATTTTTTCTGATGCATGTTAAAAGCCGCTAGCGCATCAGTAGGTATTTTTAGACGCACTTGCTCGTTTCCTTCTTTGTTGAAATTAACGGCTATCAGAAAGGCGCTTTTGTCGTTGTGGCGCAAAAATGTGAATACATTATTGCTGTGCCCTGTAAATTCAGTACTTCTGTTGAAATAGTGCAGATCGTAAAAGCCGCCTGATGCAATGATTGGTTCTTTTGAAGAAAAGGAGAGGATAAACTGATAGAACTCTCGGAGCTCTTTTTCTTCGGCAGACAGGTTTCCACTATCAAACTTACCACCATTCATCCATGCCTGGTGATTGGGTACGCCCCAATAATCGAAAATGGTTGTTCGGCCATCTTCTCCCGAAAATCCTTCACTGCCAGTAGCTGGCTCACCTACTGCCTGACCAAAGTAAACCATGACTGGCCCCGTGTGCATGGTGGCCGTTAGCACCATGGCCGGTATAGCGTATTTTGCGTTGCCAGCAAAAAAAGGAGAGGCGATTCTTTGCTCGTCGTGGTTTTCAAGAAAGCGCAGCATGTGTTGGGCAATACCTTCCTGTCTTTGCCATACAGTGGTAATGTGGTCGGTGTTGGCCTTGCCTTCAATGATGTGCCGCAGTGTGTCGTAAAGCTCTACCTTGTCGTACAGATAGTCAAAATGCCCCTTTTCGATGTAGTTTCTATATTCGTTGGGGTTGTAAATTTCTGCAATAAAAATGATGTCAGGGTTGATAGCCTGCACTTTCGGAATGACCCATTCCCAAAATTCCACCGGCACCATCTCTGCCATGTCGCACCGGAAACCATCTACCCCCTGTTCAGTCCAGTAGGTCAGAATCTCCAGCATTTTGTTCCAGGTGTCTGGAATAGGATCGAAATGTCTTTCTCTGAAATTGACGTAGTCAACCCCATAGTTAAGTTTTGTCGTTTCAAACCAGTCGTTGATGGATGGCGTAGGGGAGAAAACGTCATTCCCCGTGGCTTTTGCGGGCGACTCCATGTAGAACTGGTCTTTGGTAGGGTGCTCATGGCCAGGCAAGGGATCATACCCCGCCGGAATCTGAAATGGCTGGCCTGGAATGTAGTAGAAATTGTTAGATGCTTTAAATGCTACCGACACATCGTCGTCAGCACCAAATCCTTTTACACCTTCAGGTGCGGCATCGGAGGAATATCCTCTGGCCACATGGTTCGGCACAAAGTCGATAAGCACTTTCAGTCCTTCTTTGTGGGTTCTGTCGATAAGAGCAAGGAATTCCTTTTTCCTGTTTTTTGGGTTTACTGCCAGGTCTGGACTGATGTCGTAATAGTCTTTGATGGCGTAAGGCGAGCCTGCTCTGCCCTTTACAACATCCACATCGTCAAGCGCAATGCCTATCGAAGTGTAGTCCGACATCGTGGCATGCTCAAGCACACCAGTATACCAAATATGTGTAGCGCCAAATTTCTTTAGTTCTTTGAGCGCTTTGGCATTGATGTCAGCCATCTTGCCAACTCCGTTTTCTTCAATGGTGCCATACCGCTTGTTGGTATTGACCTTGTTACCAAAAAGCCGTGTCATTATTTGGTAAACGATTATTTTATCTGATTTACCAGCCATAAAAGAGGAGTCTAGGGTGGAAGAAGATTGGTGACTTTCAGGGGTTGAGCATTGGATAAGAAAACATGAGACGACTACAATTGCCGTCAGTTTAACTACTTCCAATAGCCTGAAAGTCACCAAGGCAACTAAGCGTTACGATTGATGCAATTCAAGTCTTCGAACGATTGCTTCAGGCGAGCTACAAAAGTTTTCTCACCCTCTCTGAGCCAGGCTCTTGGATCGTAGAACTTTTTGTTCGGCTTATCAGAGCCTTCAGGATTGCCAATCTGCGACTGCAGGTAGCCTTCGTTTTTCTTGTAGTAGTCTTTCACGCCATCCCAATATGCCCACTGCATGTCGGTGTCGATGTTCATTTTGATGGCTCCGTAAGAAATAGCCTCACGGATTTCCGCTCTGCTTGATCCTGATCCACCGTGGAATACGAAATTGACTGGCAATGGACCAGTTCCATGCTTTTTGATGATAAACTCCTGGGAGTTTTTAAGAATTACCGGCATCAGCTTCACGTTGCCTGGCTTATATACGCCATGAACGTTGCCGAAGGCAGCAGCTACTGTGAAATTATCGGAAATGGCTTTCAGCTGTGTGTAGGCGAAATCGACTTCTTCGGGCTGTGTGTAAAGCTTTGAGCTGTCAACGTCGGAGTTGTCGACACCATCTTCTTCTCCACCAGTCACACCCAATTCGATTTCAAGTGTCATGCCCATCGCTGCCATTCTCTTGAAGTACTTGGTGCTTATTTCCATGTTTTCTTCAATCGACTCTTCTGACAGGTCGAGCATATGGCTGCTGTACAAAGGCTTTTTGTGCGTTTCATAGAATTTCTCACCAGCGTCAAGCAGTCCGTCAACCCATGGCAAAAGTTTTTTGGCGCAGTGGTCGGTGTGAAGAATGGTTGTAACACCGTATTTTTCTGCCATCAAGTGCACGTGCTGAGCGCCTGAAATACCGCCAGCAATAGCAGCGAACTGGTTGTCGTTGCTTAGACTTTTGCCTGCAAAGAAAGAAGAGCCTCCGTTGGAGAACTGTATGATAACGGGTGAATTAACAGCCTTTGCTGTTTCAAGTACTGCATTCACCGTGTTTGTGTTGATCACATTGACCGCAGGAAGGGCGAAGTCGTTTTTGTTTGCATAGTCAAACACTTCCTTTACTTCGTCACCTGATATTACGCCTGGTCTGAATTTCATAGTATTATATTTTATTGAATTTGTTATTTACAGAGGGAAAAATCAAAATTATCCCTAAAAGACAAATAAGCAAAGAGGGAACTAAGTTTAGACTTGGTAAACAGCCTAAATCGGTTTTTAGTTGAAAAATTTATAACTTCTTAGCCAAGTTTGTAGAATTTGATGCCTACTTTTAATTTCGCTCTTCGCCTTGCGGATAAACCTTATTATAAATGAAGAACCCACCGGTAACCATTAAAGACATTGCAAGGGAGTTGAACATTTCTCCCTCTACAGTATCCAGGGCGCTAAAAGACCATCCGGACATAAGCAAAGAGACAAAAAAGGCCGTTAGCGAGTTGGCTGCAAAGCTGAATTACCAGCCTAATTTGATTGCGCTCAGCTTACGAAAGAGTAAGACTAACACTATTGGCGTTATCATCCCTGAGATAGTTCACTTCTTTTTCTCCACCATCATCAGTGGAATAGAAGATGTTGCCTATAAGGCCGGTTACAACGTAATCATCTCACAAACCAATGAGTCGTTCCTTAGGGAAGTGTCTGATACCAATGCTCTTGTCAACAGTAGGGTGGATGGCATACTTGCATCTGTAAGCAAGGAAACAGTCTCGTATGATCATTTTAAAAACCTCATTGACAGAGGAATTCCTCTTGTCTTTTTTGATCGGGTTTGCGAAGAGTTGAACACCAGTCGTGTGATTGTGGATGATTACGATGGTGCTTTTCAGGCCACCGAGCATTTGATCAGCATAGGTTGCAAAACGATTGTGCACCTTGAGGGGCCAAAAAACCTTGATATTACAAAGAACAGGAGAGACGGGTATTTGGCAGCCTTAAAAAAGAACAACCTGCCAATAAATGAAGACCTTATTATTCATTGTGAGCAAACCACGTTCGACGAAGGCAGTCGCCAAATAGCCACCCTTTTCAATAAAAAACTCACTTTTGATGGCATATTTGCCAACAACGACATGGTGGGGATCGGTGCAATGATAGCGCTGCGTGACAAAGGTGTTTCTGTTCCAAAGGACGTGGCAATCGTTGGCTTTAGTGACTGGGAGATTTCGTCTCTCATGCAACCATCACTGTCAACGGTATCGCAGCCTGGTTTTGAAATGGGCCAGAAGGCGGCGCAGCTTTTTATTGAGCAAAGTGAAGCAGATGAGGATGAGTTTGTGCCTCGTACTGAGGTGTTGAAAACAAAACTGATTATCAGAAAGTCTTCAATGAGATAGTCTTCAAACAAGCGCATTACCATCCCGTTTGTTTGTCTCCGGTGACTTTAATTTGAGCTCGGAACATTATAACCGAATCCGATATGTTTGCATTTCGGATTTTTTGATTTTACCTACTTGCTTAAACAACATGGAAAAACCCCGTCTTAGTTTTTGGCAGATTTGGAACATGAGTTTCGGGTTCCTGGGCATCCAGTTTGGATTCGCTTTGCAAAATGCCAACGTGTCGAGAATCTTTGAAACACTTGGTGCAGAAATTGACAATATCCCCATTCTCTGGATCGCTGCGCCGGTATCGGGCTTGATCATACAGCCTATTATTGGCCACATGAGCGATAACACTTGGACCAGGCTGGGCCGAAGACGGCCTTATTTTCTGGCGGGTGCTATTATGGCTTCGCTGGCGCTTATAATCATGCCCAACTCGCCCACTCTGTGGATGGCAGCTGGCATGCTCTGGATCATGGATGCGTCCATCAATGTTTCCATGGAGCCCTTTCGGGCGTTTGTGGGCGACATGCTTCCTCCTGATCAACGTACCACAGGTTTCGCTACACAAAGCTTCTTCATAGGTACCGGTGCAGTGGTTGCTTCCGCACTTCCCTATGTGCTTACTAACTGGTTAGGAATACCTAACACAGCAGCCGAGGGAATTATCCCACCTTCTGTTAAGTACTCTTTTTACATCGGGGGAATCATATTTATGATGGCCATTGTGTGGACGGTGCTGAAGACAAAAGAGTATCCTCCGCATGAACTTGCTCAGTTTGACAACGATGAGGGAGGCAGCTTAGCCCAGCCAGAAGAGGGGATCGCCAAAGTGTCAACTTTCCTCAATGTGGGGCTGGTTTTGCTGGCGCTGGGAATCGGTTTGACCCTGGCGTTGGCGTATGTAAATGCAGAAAAGGAAGTGTACATACTGGCCATTGGACTTATCGTTTTTGGGCTTATAGAGGTGATAGTTGGCTGGATGTCAAAATCCGGTATAAGTAATGGGCTTACATCTATTATTACTGACCTGAACAACATGCCAGTTACTATGAAACAGCTGGCTGTTGTACAATTCTTTTCCTGGTTTTCCTTATTCGCAATGTGGATTTACAGCACAGCGGCCATCACTTCCCACGTTTACGGCACAAAGGATGCCACGTCTCAGCTGTATAATGATGGAGCTGACTGGGTAGGGGTGTTGTTTTCAGTTTACAATGGTGCGGCGGCTTTGCTGGCTTTTGGACTTATCTGGCTGTCAGGCAAGACGTCCAGAAAAATCACTCACACCATTTCCCTGATCATAGGGGGCGTGAGTTTTATTTCAATTTCTTTTATAAAGTCTCCTGAGCTACTTGTTATTCCCTTTTTAGGTATTGGCCTGGTTTGGGCCAGTATTTTGGCCATGCCTTATGCTATTCTTGCGGGCGCTATACCTGGCAGGAAAATGGGGGTTTACATGGGGATATTTAATTTCTTTATAGTTATCCCGCAAATATGTGCCGCCTCTCTTTTGGGTTTTTTGGTGAAGCGGGTCTTCGAAGGGGAAGCTATTTACGCACTTATTATCGGGGGAGTCTCATTTATCATTGCCGCCGTGATGGTATTGCTGGTCAGGGACGATAACTGATTTTACTTTGTGAAAGAACAAAGGTGCCCATTCAGGCAACCTTGACAGGTGCTTCACTATATATTTTCAGATGAGGGTGATGCGATCAGACTTGTGCCCGTATATTTGCGGGACTTCATCTGCGTGTTTTAATTGCATTGAAGATGTTTTAGATCAATACAAGGTAAGCATGCCGATAGAACGCCTCAATTTGTTTCAATGTGCGTCGGCACCCAGTTCTAAATATTTTGATTCATATGATGAAAGTAAGGTTCAATATTGACTACAGAACGGTTTGGGGCCAACGCCTTTTCATTTGCGGCTCGGCGAAAAGCCTCGGCTCCTGGAATGTGGCCAAGGCTGTTCCTTTGGTGCCAACCGGTGGCGACCAGTGGTCGATAGCGGTTGAAATGGATGAAGCCGAGGGTAAATCCTTTGACTATAAATACTACCTGCTTGATGAGAGGTTTGGCACTACGGAATGGGAATTTGGCAACAAGCGAAGACAGACTGTGGACGCAAGTCAGTATAAGACTGTTGAGGTTCGGGACTACTGGAGGCCTTCGACTAATGATCAGAATTTATTGAATACTTCTCCCTTTATGCAGGCGTTTTTTAAGCAAAAGGGGAAACCAAAGAAAAATGTAGTTGGTGGCCCTGGGTTGTCTTACAGGCTGCAACTTCGGTTGCCCAGAGTGGCAGAAGACTATCAGGTGGGATTGATAGGAAGCCATAAAGCTCTCGGTGAGTGGAAGGAGGAGAAGGTGGTGCTCATGGGCAATGCTGAATTTCCGGTATGGGAATTGGACGTAAATTTTGCTTTGGAAGAGCTTCCCGTTGAGTATAAATATGTCCTTTACAATACCAAAACCAAACGAGTTGAAGAGTGGGAGGGCGGTGAGAATCGCCACCTGCCAGTAAGTGCTTCGGCGCAAGAAGGCGACCTTATCATTCAGGCTGATGAACATTTTCGGTTCCAGTCGGGCAACTGGCGAGGCGCTGGGGTGGCCATTCCCGTTTTTTCATTGCGGTCAGAGTCGGGCACGGGAGTAGGTGAGTTTGAAGACATCAAAAAGTTGGTCGATTGGTCTGTTAAAACGGGCAACAAACTTATCCAGGTACTTCCTGTTAACGACACCATAGCTTCTCACACCTGGGTAGACTCTTATCCATACGCCGGCATTTCAGTTTTTGCTCTTCATCCCATTTATGCTAACCTCCAGGCAATGGGAGCGCTCAGTGACGGCAAGCGGCAGAAGGAATTTGATAAAAAGAGAATAGCGCTGAACCGCCTCGATCATGTTGATCATGAGCAGGTGATGAATACCAAAGCTGAGTATTTTAAGCTTGCCTACGCTGAACGCAAAGAGGTCGTTTTGAAAAGTAAGGAATTCAAAGCATTCTTTGCTCAAAATGGACACTGGTTGCTCCCATATGCGGTATTCTCATGCCTGCGAGACAGGTTCGGCACGCCAGACTTTAGTCAATGGCCTCAATATTCGGTCTATTCTGAAAAAGAAATAGCCAAATTTGCTGACCCGAAGCAAAAGCACTATGATGATATTGCTATCCACTACTTTATCCAGTTTCATCTCGACAAGCAGCTCAAGGAGGCCACTGCCTATGCCAGGCAGAAAGGCGTGGTGCTCAAAGGTGATATTCCTATCGGGATATTCCGAAATAGCGTGGATGCATGGATAGCACCCAGGCTCTACAACATGGACTGCCAAGCGGGCGCACCGCCGGATGATTTTTCTGTTACAGGGCAAAACTGGGGCTTCCCAACCTACAATTGGGAAGAGATGGCCAAAGATGATTATGCCTGGTGGAAAGAGCGTTTGAAGAAAATGGCGGACTACTTTGATGTATTCCGTATCGATCACATCCTTGGCTTTTTTAGAATTTGGGAAATACCCATGCACGCAGTAGAAGGGCTTTTCGGGCACTTTAATCCCTGTTTGCCGTTCAGCGTTGACGAGTTGCGCAATTGGGGCTTGCAATTTAACAAAGAGCGGTACTGCGAGCCATATATAAGGGCTTATATGCTCTCAGAGATTTTCGGCACACACAACGACAAAGTAAAGGAGACTTATCTGGAGGAATTTGAAGAGGGTAAGTATCGTTTTAAGGAGCAATACAATACTCAACGGAAGCTTAGTGCTTATATTAAGAAATTGATGCAGAGCGGCAATGCCGATAATGAGCATTTGATATGGCTACAAAGCCAACTTTTCAGGCTGCATGCGGAAGTGCCTTTCCTGCCGACGGATGATGCAAGTATGTTCAACCCGAGAATAGGATTTCACAGTACCTATAGTTACAGAGATCTCGACGACAAAAGCAAAGAGGTGATGAACAGGCTGTATGTTCATTATTTCTACAAACGACACAACGATTTTTGGAAAGACCGGGCCATGGAAAAGCTCCCTGCACTGAAGGCAGCTACTAATATGTTGATATGTGGCGAGGATTTGGGTATGGTTCCTGAAAGCGTTCCGGGCGTTATGACTGAACTGCAAATTCTCAGTCTTGCTGTGCAGCGCATGCCCAATAACCCAGACTGGGAGTTTTGGCCTCCATCTCAAGCCCCTTACTTGTCGGTTACTACTACCTCAAGTCATGATACTTCTACTTTGAGAGGCTGGTGGGAAGAGGACAGGCAGGAGGTTCAAAGATTTTTCAATTCCATTTTGAGGCAAACCGGCGAAGCGCCCGTTCACTGCGAGCCATGGATTGCGTCAGAAATTATCCGGCAACATATGGAAGCACCCGCCATGTGGGCAATCTTCCCTATGCAGGATTTGCTGGCAATGGATGAAAGACTTCGAAGACCTTCCTCCAGCGAAGAAAGGATTAATGTGCCGGCAAACCCGCAGCATTATTGGAAATACAGACTTCACCTTACACTTGAGGAACTGCTTAAGGAAGATGATTTTAGCACTTATTTAAGAAAACTTGCTAACGAATCGGGAAGAATACGCCCATACTAGCATTTTAAGGCCAATACTCGTACCTTTTGTTCAAACTCTTTTTCTTAGCTTGTCAGATTGTTCTTTGGCTTTTTAGCATCAATGGTGTCTTTCCGGCATTCAAATTATTTCAAACTACCCAATTTGGCAAAAGGCAATAGTTGGGTTGGAATAACTTAAAAGAAATTGCTTCGGAAGAAAACACCAAACAGGGTGGCGCGATACGGCTTCATTAACTTGCTAAAAAAGGGAAATGCTCTGACTACCCTTTTTTAACAAGTAAATTTTCAGCAATATGTATTATTTGCCGCCTCCGACCCAGCCACCCTGTCCACCATCGTCTGTTTTTATTATTCGCAACGATTGCTTTGGTTTTTTGGAAGATGAGGATGAAGTTGTTGAAGGCGAAGCAAAATAGAGGCCTAGAGAAAGAATCAAGAAGAAAACATACTGTGCCATAATCTCATTGGTTAAGTTAAGTGAATTACACGCCTCGAAGATGGTGGAATACCTACTACCCATTTACGACAGTTTGTAACATTTGCTAACTATAAAAAATTTAGTAGTTTACGGTATAAAGTCGGTGAAATTCCTCCTGAAGCTTAAAATTTGAAGTGTTCACTATGAATGAGATCAAAAAAATAGTCAGAATTGTAACAAACAGAGTCAAAAAAAATGTTTCTCTTATCGATGTTGTAAATAATGAAGACAACCCAGGGAAAGAGCAACAACTGTTTAATAGCATTCAAAGTGGTGTTTACACGACAGATGATGACGCGGCTTTTGGGATGTATGGAACAAATGGCACAGATCAACGCTATAGGATGCTTAAATCCAGATTGCGTACCAAGCTGAATAACCTTTTGTATTTTGCTGATTTTAATGACTCGAGGGGTAACATTAGCTTTCCTTTTGAGCAGGAATGCCACAGTCATATTTTCAGGGCCAAGATACTTTACAAGGAAGGAGAATATGAACTCGCTGAAAAAAGTATAAAAAAGGCACTGACCATCTCCAAGGAATCAGAGTTTACTGACCTGACACTGATCGGTCTGAAGATGTTGAGAATAATATATTCCGAGTCATTTCGCCCGAACCACCTAAGGAAAGCCATTGGACAGATAAAAAAATTCGAAGTGATCAATCGACTAGAGGAGGAGTCGCTTGATGTTTTTTATCTAAAATGGATGCAATTGGGCAAGTCTGTGCATTCGAGGAAAGTACACCTGGAGTCTACCATTAAGGCGGTGGAAGTTCTTAAGAAATTATGGGAAAAAGGAGGCTCGTACGCACTTTTTGAAAACTATTACAGGCTTCGGTTGTGGACAAATGAGCTTTTGGGTGACTACAGCAGTGTTGTTGCAATTACTGAGGAGGCTTATGATTTGGTGAATAAAGGTGCTGTAAATCCATTGAGGTTTGACATGCGTCACCACGTCTATACTCGTACCTATGCTTGTTTGAGAGCCAAGGACTACGACAAGGGCATTAAATATGCTGAGGAAGGGATGAATCATATATCAAGGTCTTCGAGGAACTGGTTCTCTCACATGGAGAACTACGTACTGCTGGCGCTTCACAATAAGAACTATCTTTTGGCAGATGAAGTGATTAATCAGGTAACCAGAAACCCCTATGTGGACAAAATTAGCACTCAGTCGAAGGAAAGGTGGGAGCTATACAAGGGATATTTATATTTTATAATGCCTGATAGAAATGTGGAAGACGTCTTGAGTTTTAAGGATATCTATGAACGACTTCCTTTCTATAGTCAAGACAAACAGGGATTCATGGTAGCGATACTCATATTAGAGTTTATGGACTTTCTTAAGAAAGACAGGCTTGATCTGGCATTGACCAAGTTGCCCAACTCTGAGCGCTACATTTACAGGTACTTAAATCAGAATCCTGAAAGTCAAAGAGAGAAACTATTTCTTAAACTCATCTCCATTATTGTGCAGTGTAGCTTCAATCCTGACATGGCGGCCAAAAAAGGCAAGCGGTACTTGGAGCGGCTCAAAATTACCCCTGAGCCGGGTGACGCTTTTGCTGAAGTTGAAATTGTTCCTTACGAACAGCTTTGGGATATTTTAATGGGATTCATGACAAATGCACATGTGAAACTAGACTTTGCCAGGAAATAGCCCGTTAGCCAAATGCCTGAGAAAGTGGGGGCTAGCTGGACAAAACACGAGCTTTTAGCTGGTAATTGGGTGTCTAATTTTTCCTTTCTGTTACGTCAGGCACAGCGTGTTTTGATATTTTACTTGCAAGGTTTCTGTAAAGCACCATCAACGCAGACAGAATGATCAGATTTTTGAAAATGTACTGCCCCACGATTGAAAAGCTGAAAGGATCCTGGTTAAATGCATACTGAGGGAGCAGTACCAGCGGCAGAAAAGTGCAGCACATATGCCAAATAGTTATCAAGATGGTTGCCCTGGCTTTGAAGTTGACAATCAGAGCTACGCCAATCAGGGTTTCCATAATAGCAAGAACGATACATGCGGCATTCCCCGAAAGTACATCGAATGTGATGATACAGATGGTGTCGGCAGCGAGCTGCTCTGCAGGGCTATACTGCGGAAAGAATTTTAGCAGACCAAAAACAGCATAGATGAGCCCAATGCTGATTCTCAAAAAATCGAAAGCGTACTTATCGAGCAATTGTATCCATTTTACCTCAATCCTCTCTAATTGCGCTAGTACCCTTCTCATACAATGTCTAAAGCCAGATAATTGAATTTTTTCGACGGAAATTAGTAAAATAATCAAAGAGACCACTTTTTCAGGCCTATGACTTTTGTCAGACCTGATGATACGCCGAAATTTGCCGTTCACAACTATCAAAAGGCATAGGTATATATTTAGTAGTTGCAGTAAAGGTGATGAGATATTTTGTAACCAAAATTGAATATGGGAAGCAATCTTGAAGGGCTTACTTCTAAACGCCTTGTATCACTTGACGCACTGAGGGGATTTACCGTCGTGGCGATGATCATAGTGAATGTGCCCGGGTCGTGGAGCCATGTGTACTCACCATTGCTCCATAGCCATTGGCATGGTGCCACGCCAACAGATCTCGTTTTTCCTTTCTTTCTGTTTATAGTGGGTGTTTCTATTGCGCTGGCTTTTGAGCGGCAACTAGATCAGGGAAAGAGTAAAAAGGAACTGGTAAAAAAAGTGCTTGTGCGGGCTTTGAAAATATTTGCACTGGGTATTTTTCTGTGGATGTTTCCAAAATTTGACCTGGCAAATATTCGGATTCCCGGCGTGCTTCAACGTATCAGCATCGTTTTTCTCGCCTGCTCACTGCTGTACATTTACGGCGACTGGAAAGCTCAGGTAAAGTGGGCGATTGGTCTGCTTGCGGGGTATTGGGCAATAATGACTTTTGTGCCTGTTCCTATCGATGACGTGATTCAGCAGGCACTCAGCACAGGTGAGACTTTGCGCAGCGAGGGGATGGTGACTGTGGAAGGAATAAGGCAGGTCGGCGAGGGATTTATTGCGGCTAACTATGAACCCGGCACAAACATGGAGTCCTGGCTTGACCGAAGGCTTGTTCCTGGCAGACTGTGGGAAAAAACCTGGGATCCTGAGGGCTTCATGAGCACGTTTCCTGCTATAGGGACCGGCATTGCTGGTATGCTGGCCGGAAGGTTGCTGCTGAGTAAACTGGATTCGGATAAAAAGGTAATTTGGTTGTTTGTTGCAGGATTTTCCGCCTTTGCGGCCGGCAATGTCTTTGATTGGTTTTTCCCTATCAACAAACATATTTGGACTAGCTCTTATGTCTTGTATGCAGCAGGCTTAGCAGCCATGTCGCTAGCATTTTTCGTCTGGCTGGTAGATGTTCAGGGCAAGGTAAGCTGGACAAAGCTCGGTGTTATATTTGGCTCCAACGCTGTAGTGGCCTATGTCCTTCATGGCGTGATCTTAAAGTTGTTGGCATTAGCCAATATTCCTTTGAGAAGCGGTTTTTTTGAAGGTTTGGTAGCAATGGGCGTTCCGGAAAAGCTTTCTTCCCTCACTTGGGCGCTGTTCTATTCGCTCGTCATTTGTTTTATGCCCGTCTATTTTCTCTACAAGAAAAAGATATTCATTAAGCTTTAACTAGCCTTCCTCAAGATAGGGGTTAGTTCGTAGCAATGGGCAGAGTGGCAGGGAATACCCAGTCCCATTATCTTACGCTCACACCGACCCCCATTGAGAGAGTGTTGTATTTCTGAACTGTGTAGTCGGTATTGATAGTAATGATTGCCAGGTTTAGTTTGACTCCCACTGTTGCTCGTGGGCTGAAGTTGCTAAACTTAAAATCAATAGGATCTACCAGCGGTTGCAGCGAGCTTTCTATTTTATAGCTACCGTCAAGTCTCACTCTTGTAAATGCGCCGTTTAATCCCACTCCGCCGTACAGTGTGATAATTTTCACGAAGTCTTTGCTGCCGAGCACTTGTAATGTAGCTCCCTTCACGCTTAATCTGGTCACGTTATCAGGAGTGTTAATATCAGGCGTTGTTTCGACGGAAATCCGGCTGAAACCAGCAAGAATAGACAGTTCGAAAGGCGCAAATGCAAAAGCCGGCACGTGTTGCTTCATGTCGTGCAGAATACCGAAACCGAGCATGCCTAGTTTTACTTCTGTGTCACCGTTTTTATAGGTGTAGGTTGGTATCGTTCTGATTTTCAAATCCGTTTCTTTGATCAAGCCTAATCCGGCTTGTATCATTGGGGCCGGAACCGCATTGAACCCAATAACCTCTTCCATTCCCAGGCCTGTAGGGCTTGAAAACTTCACTTCACTTTCTTGCTGACCCTCGTTGAAAATAATTTCCGGAATATCATCGGCGTCGAGATTGGGGCCAAAAATTGTTGGCAGTTGATCTTTGTTTGGGTCGGCAAGCGTCACGTTTGAGTAGTCGTTTGGCTTAAACGTGAAAAAAGTGGCTTTTTCCGGTACATAAGCGACAGATAGTGACAGAGTAACATCGAATCCCAGGGGTTGATGAGGTTTGGCGGTATTAGCCCAGTTGTTGGTAAGCCCATAGCCGAAACCCAAAAAAGCGGGCTCAAAGTAATTTTTCAACAACTCTTCTGCATCATCTACACCACCCTCGATAAAGACGTCCAAGCTTTGGGATTGGCTCAAAAATGGAGCATACACAAGAGCAAAAAATAGTATTAGCTTTTTCATAACCAAGTGGGTGATTAATACCTTACTCTTAAGGTAATGTTGTAGTATAGTGTAAAAGTAAAGTTGAGATCGGAGGCGGGTACCTCGGCGAAATCAAATGTGAGCGTGTTGTCTACTTCCTTGTAGGTTGTAAGGATTTGTTTAATTGTGCCGGCCTCGGCATCACTCACGCCAGCAGGTTTTTCTGAGGTGTTTTGAAGCTTGCCAGTGATTGCTAAAACACTACGCTGTTGAGTGACTTCCGACGCTACACTCAGACTTATTTCATCCAGTTCTACCTCTTCCTCACTTGAAACATCCGTGATGGCATAGGTAACGGAATTAACGGTTACTGCGTCTGACTCAGCCAGGTCAGATAAAGCATCCTTGAAGGCGCTGACGTCCGATAGCCTGAAAGTCTTATTGAATGCCGGAGGGTCTATTTCGATGCCTGGATCATTCCCGGGGACAGTTATTTCGAAAATAATGGGAACATTCCGTGTAATATTGAAGCCAATTCCCGCATCGCCGCAGCCCGCAAACATTAGAAGCAAGAACGGGATGGATGACCAACAAATTTTTTTCATTGCATTCTGATTAAAAGGACGGTACCTGTAAGTTAAAAAAAGGAAATAGTTAAGCGAATATACTAAAATATTCGATCCCGTAACCTTGGGGTGGTTTTGACCAGAGATATATTTTGCTAACTAGGCACCTACATTAGACCGATACCAATCTTCAATGGAGTTAGCTTCTCTTTCAGCGACTACCTTTTGATCAAGTTTTGACTGGAGATTACTGATCGCCCGTGTGACCATGGCATGAGAAATAGACTCGTCCTCTCTTATTCCAAGACGTGCCACTAGTGTCTTTAGTTTTTCGCCTCCCATCTTCATGAAAATAGGACCATCAAGATGAGATAGCGCCTGTATACTGGTCTTTGAATGTTGCTGAAGGCTGTTGATGAGGTTGGTATATGGGCCTGATAGAGGATAAAGCTCGGCGATATACGCTTTATCCGATATCATCGTCTTATTTGCATCTTTCCAGTTTAATAACTTTATCGTCTCAGCCCGTGCCGCATCAAGAAGTGCTCTTAGCTCATTGCCGGTTTCTTCGAAGAAATAGAAAATAGTAGATGGAGATTGCACGGCATCGGCTATCAGCCATTTGTATAGCTGTACTTTTGAGTTGAATACCATTATCGCTGGTAGTTCTTTGCTTTTCTCTCTTTTGAAAAAAGAAAACATCCTCTGCAAGGTTTAAGGGTTGTAGTATTTGTGAATGATGTCTGCCACAAGTCCTGTCCAGCCAGTTTGGTGACTGGCACCGAGACCTCTTCCATTGTCTCCATGAAAATACTCATAAAAGAGAATATAATCTTTGAAGTGGGGGTCTTTTTGAAACTTTTCGTTATTCCCGAACACAGGTCTGTTGCCATTTTCATCCCTTTGGAATGGCTTCATTAGCCGTGCTGCTAGTATTCCAGCCAAATCCTTTATAGTCACATAGTCACCGCTTTCTACAGGGTACTCCACTTTGAAGTCATCGCCATAGTAGAAGTGAAACTTGTAAAGCGACTCAATAATAAGGTAGTTAACAGGAAACCAGATTGGGCCTCTCCAGTTGGAATTGCCACCAAAGAAGGAAGAGTCTGATTCTCCCGGAAGGTACTCAACAATGAATTTTTCACCCTCCATTTCAAGTACGTACGGGTTTTCTTTGTGGTATTTCGATAAGGCTCTGACACCATAGTCGGACAAAAACTCATTGGGGTCAAGCATTCTTTCCAGGATCTTCTTCATCCTGAAACCACGCAGAAGTGAGAGCAGCCTTCTTTCTCCCCGCCCCGGATCTTCCCATCGGGCTACCAGCGAAGCGAGCTTTGGGCGTTGCTTCATGAAAAAGTCCAGCCTTTCTCTGAATTCCGGTAACTTTTCGTAGGTCGACAACCTCAGCGTTTCTACTGCAAAAAGTGGAATCAGTCCCACCATTGAACGAACCTTCATTTGCTGAGGATCCTGGCCTTTTACATGCATCACATCATAGTAAAAGTTGTCTTCATCATCCCAGAGGTTTACCGTATCATCATCGGAGCTGTTCATGGCGCTGGCGATGTAAAGGAAGTGCTCAAAAAACTTGTTGGCCATGTCCTGATAGGCTGGATAAACTTCAGCCAGTTCCAGCGACATGCGAAGCATATTGAGGGCAAACATGGCCATCCAGCTTGTGGAATCAGCTTGTTCGAGCGAGGAGCCTTCCGAAAGTGGACGGTTGCGGTCGAACACTCCGATATTATCGAGCCCAAGGAAGCCTCCCTGAAAGATGTTTTTCCCATCGGCGTCTTTTCGGTTGACCCACCATGTGAAGTTCAGCAACAAGCGGTTAAAGGCTTTTTGAAGGAAATCAAAATCACCTTTGCCCTGCATTTTCCTGTCCATTTTAAATACTCTCAAAACGGCCCAGGCATGAACAGGAGGGTTTACATCATTGAAGTTCCACTCATAGGCGGGAATCTGCCCGTTGGGATGCATGTACTCATCTTTGAGCAACAGCAAGAGCTGATTTTTTGCGAAATCAGGATCCAGCCTCGCTATAGGTATGCAATGGAAAGCAAGATCCCATGCAGCATACCAGGGGTACTCCCAGGTGTCGGGCATTGAAATGACATCCGCACTGTCCATGTGTTGCCAGTCGTGGTTCCTTCCATGACGTCGTTCCTGTGGTGGAGGTATTCTTCCGGGGTCACCACCAAGCCACTCTCTAATATTATAGTAATAGAACTGTTTGCTCCACATCATGCCGGCATAGGCCTGTCGCTGGATGTTTCGCAAGTCTTTGTCAGCTACCTTATATTGAAGGGAGCGGTAAAACGAATCGCATTCTGCTTTTCGAAGGGCCATCACGGCATCAAAATCCCCGAATGGGTTATCCAGTTTTTTTCGACTTAACCTCACCTGCACCCTCTTGCTGCTATTGGCATCGATGCTGAAGGTGTAAATGCCACTTGCTTTAGAACCTCTTTTTTCTTTGTTAATGGCTTCTTTTTTCCTGTCAACGATGTAGTCGTTGATGCCGTCTTTCAGAAACTTAGCCGTATTGGAAATGCCGTATAGCTTCGATCTGTTGGTTTCGTTGTCTGTGAAAGCTTGCTCTTCAATATTTTCATCAAAATAGACATGGAAATCGTCAAGTAAATGGTGAGACAAAAACATATGCTGCTTGTCAAATTCTTCCAGCGACGGGATGAATTTATCCTTGCCAGACGACCATGTATTGCGAAACCAGAACGTGGGTAGTACTGTGATTGGGGCTTTTTTATTGCTCCGGTTAACTATCTCAACCTCAAAAAGAAAGTCCTCAACATCAGCCTTGGCATAATGAAGGAATATATCAAAATACTCGTCTTTGTCGAAAATACCGGTATCTATGATCTCGTACTCCGTTTCGAGCTTGCTCTTTTTCTGATTCTTCTCGAGTAAACTTTTGTAGGGGAATTCTGTTTGCGGATACTTATAAAGCATTTTCATGTAGGAGTGAGTAGGAGTGCTATCCAGGTAATAGTATAGCTCCTTTACATCTTCTCCATGATTTCCCTCGATACCAGACAGCCCGAACAGCCGTTCCTTCAGAATAGGGTCTTTGTGATTCCAAAATGCCCAGGCAAAACAAATTCGCTGATCGTCGTTGCTGAAACCGCCAAGACCATCTTCTCCCCACCGGTAGGCTTTGCTTCTGGCATGGTCGTGCGGGATGCTTTCCCAGGCCGAGCCGTATTTACTGTAGTCTTCACGAACCGTTCCCCATTGCCTCTCCGAAAGATAAGGGCCCCATGCTTTCCAGGGAATCCCATTTCTGCACTCTTCAAGTCTTCTCTTTTCTACAGTCATACACTACACATTCAATTTCCAGGTGAGTCCTAATGAAAGGCGGCACCGAATATACAATTTTGACTTTGAAATTGGCAGTGGAAACAGCGTTATGGATACTTTTATGGGGCGAAGGCTGTTTTCAATCGTTTGAAACCGGAAAAATTTTATCCGGCAAAATCACGTTAAGTCGGTAATGACAAAATGCTGTCCCCTGAATTCGTATTTGTCGCCTTTTTTCAGTCCGGCAATCGCATCATAAATGGGAGACTGTGTAGAAATGACAAAGATATCCTGCGAGTCAAAGGTGATTTTGCCGATGCTTCCGGCAATCAGGAAGATTTGCTTGTCAGTAACGACCAGCGCACCCTGGCCAATTTGACTAAACACCGCATTTGGATTGATTCTTTTGAGACCAGCTAAAAGCTCACTACTTTCTGCCAGCTTGTTGTTGTACATGCTTCGTTCTTGTTGCATCTGCTCTCTGAACGAATCCTGGCTGTCTTCCGAACTGCCACTTTCGCTCAGCGCACTTTCAATGGCAGCCTCAATGGCTTCTTTCAAGCTGGCTATTTGCTGTTCCTGGCGCTGAACGCATTGTTCCAGTACCGCCCTTTTGAACTTCGCTAAATCTGGTGTTTTCGTCATGCTTATTGAAAAAAGAATCGCAAATGTAAATGAAAAAAAGACAATAGTGCGAGAATAATATTCATACTACGGCAACCTTATTCCGTTGAATAACGACTATAGGGGAGCAACTGATAAAAATTACGCAATTAACTGTTATGAAAACCGTATTGACACATTGGACTCTGGTAGCTGTTTTAGTTTTTGGCATCGCCAGCCAGGGATGTAGTATCGTAGATGGCCCTTGTGAGAAGGGTAAAGGTGATATCGTGCGAAGAGACCTCGACATAGAAGCGTTTACAGGCATAAACATGACCATGGCGGGCAACGTAACCATAGAAAGAGGGGAGACGCTGAGCGTAGAGATTGAGGGGCAGCCCAACATTCTCGACCTCATCAGTACCGATGTGGAAGATGGACAATGGACGATATATCCCCGAAGCTGTGTCTCCAATCACAAAGACTTTTCGGTGTTTATCACTCTACCGGAGCTTGAAAACATTACCCTGACTGGTTCGGGTAGCATCACAACGCTGGACTCGTTCGACGACGACGTTGATGTTTTATTATCGGGCTCGGGCAAGATAACCTATGCAGGGCAGGGAGAGAAGGCAAATGTGGCACTAACAGGCTCTGGTAAAATCACTTTTACAGGAGATTTTACTAATGTCACGGTTTCTCACTCTGGCTCGGGCAGTGTTTTGTTAAGCGGAGCAGCTGATTTCCTGAAAGTGAATTGTTCAGGATCGGGTGGTATTGACGCTTATGAATTGGCAGCCGCAAAAGCGCAGGTAGTTAACTCGGGCAGCGGGTCATCCAAAGTGCAGGTGACCGATGAACTTGAAGCGATTGTGTCCGGCAGTGGATCTATTTTTTACCGAGGCGATGCCACTGTTGATGAGACCGACAATGGCTCAGGGTCGATTATCAACGACAATTAAGAGAGAATGGGCGGTTCAATTAGTAGCACCGCCCGATTTTTGTTTTTAGCTATTCGGAGCAGGTGCCACAGCAAAACTGAACACAAGTTTTTCCCAGTGATAATTCACTGTGCCGTCGGATGAAACTTTGAATTCAAGCCTTTCTTTGAAATCGTCCACCTTCGATGGCGTGACAGTAACCCTTAGGGCATCTTTAGACTCTTTGTAATCGTAGGCGCCCCATTGCTCGGCCTCTTTGTTGAAAATAAGTGTCCAGTCAGTCTCTGTTGGAATACTGAACAAACTGTATTGGCCAGCGGGCAGCAGCTCTCCATTTATCAGGACGTCCTTGTCGACTGAAAATACAGTGGCTTCATTGGCTCCCGTTCTGTCCACCTTGCCGTAAGGAACCAGCTCACCCCAAATGGTTCTGCCTTTCACGGCTGGTGCGCTATAGTCGATAGTTACGTTGACTCCACTTACATTGGCAGTTGTTGATGCCGGAGGGCTCGGTCTTTGCGATTTGTCGTCTTCGGCATCATCTTCCGTTTCCACAATGGTTTCTGAGTCCGAAAATTCGCTTTTAGAAGAAGAGGAACAACTTGCGAACGTTAGTCCGCAAAGTACAAGTAATCCAATAGCGCTCAACTTAGTCAAAAGGTTAGAATCTGGCGTTTTCATAAGATATTATTATAATTATTTCAAGTTCGTAAATAAACAAAATTCTTACTTCATTCTACCATGGGATGGGTTTAACGGCGATATTAACTGATTCGTTGTAACGAGTAACATTATTTGCTGTCAAAACTGCAAACCTACTCTTTCAATATCAATAGTGGCTCAACTAACTCTTTAAAAATGAACACTTTATTGTCCTGAAATCGTTCATTTTCATTTTGGGCCAATCAACCAAATAATTGATAATCAGTAATTTAGTATACAGGTATGTTTTTTGATGTATACCTGATGCAAATGAAACATATTATATGGCAGTTATTGGTATAGAGATTCCCCGCACTTTAGAAGAGCAGGAGATCGAAGTTGAAGTAAGAATCAACGGAATCAAAAAGCAGTATCACTACAGGGTCGAGATTTTTTATTGGGAGGAATGCGAATTTCCAACCCATGACCGGGTAGAATGTATCAAGCGACTCATTAGCGGATACAACCCTGAATGGGATTTGGCCCACATCGGCATCCCGACCGACGATTTCATTCCTATCACCTTCAGGAAGAAGAGGAAATAAATTATTGATTTTTATTTCTAGGCGCCTGTTCTTTGCTTTCTTTTTAACGAAAGCAATATGAAAGATATTTGTCGGAAGTTTCTGGTAGCGGTGATTTTTTTGGGTTTAGTATCAGAAGGTTATGCGCAGTGCACTGAGTGTGAATCGAAATTGGCCTATGTGGCAGACTTCTGTTTCACGGACAGTAAGTTTGCAGGCCTATGCGTTCAGTTTTCGGAAACGCAGCCAAACTTCCTCATTCAAAACGGAAAGAAGGGAAAATACATCCCATCGGTCAATAAAGCCACAGAGGAGTACCTCATTTCTCTGGCTGCCGATTCTAAGTTAAAGCTGTCAGCTTTGGAGATACTCTTTCTTCAGAAGGCACTGTCGGGATGGGAAATAGAAAGAAGAAATTTTGGCTATACCTATAGAGACAGCGGCCTCGGGGTAAAGATGCTTGAAGAAGGTACTGGTGACTTGCCTAATGTAGGCGACAGAGTCACTGTTCATTATACCGGCTACCTTGAGGACGGGACAAAGTTTGATAGCTCGGTTGACAGGGGCAAGCCCTTTAGCTTTGTGCTTGGTACCGGGCAGGTCATCAAGGGGTGGGACGAAGGCATAGGGCTGCTGAAGAAGGGCTCCAGGGCTTACATCCGGGTGCCGGCCAACCTTGGTTACGGAAGCATGGCCCGTGGCCAAATCCCTGCCAATGCCACTTTGGTTTTTGAGGTCGAACTCATCGAATAAGCCAGTTTCATTTCACCGTTTCCCGAGGCCAGGCGAGACCTTCGATATTTTTTTAATACAAAGTTGTAATCTTTTCGATCTGCAAGAGTACTAATACAAAGCGTTCGATACTGTGATCAAAAACTGTACACTATTGGTCACTAAGTAGTAGAATGAAAATGTAACTACCTGTAAAATAGGTTTTTATATAATTGGCATCAACTTTGTATTACAACTAGTCATGCAACAGGCAAGAAACAAAATGAGCACTACATTAATTACCCTCGGGGTGATAGTGGCTCTGCTTGCTGTTTTGTTAACCCCTGGTTTCCTTGATCTTTCATCTCTGGTGATGTTTCCAAATGAGCTTCCTCAGGATCAGCCTTTGGTAAGCCAATCCACCCTTCAGGAAGTGGGCAGCCAGTCGGTTGAAGCTGTTTCTTCCTTCCTCAAAAAGGTAAGCCTTTCTCAGTAAATCCCAGCCACTTTTGGGCTGGACACCATAGCCTTTTCAGCTTTAAAGGTTGAGCCAGTAGGTCGCTTTGAAAATTAGTGAGCGGTTTCGTGAGTAAAATGTTTCTGGCAGGTAATTCTCTGTGTAAACGAGGAAAATGTCGGACACAGGTTTGAAGCGCCACTGAAGCCGCGCATTAACGTTGATGTTGTCAATCTGGTTGTTGTATTGGAAGTAGGTGGTCAGAAAAAATGACTTACTGAGCGTAACATCAAACTTTGGCCCGATCAGGAGGAGGTTGGCATCGTTGTAAGGATAGGGCAGCCGCAGCCGATTGATATTTGTGACCAGCGAAACTACCCCATAGGGTTGTATCCTGTATCCAATTTCCGAGTCAAGGTTCACTCGTGTTCCGTTGAAATAGCCGCCAGACCTCGTATTGAGGCTATAGAACAGTTTTTTTCTTGCGTCAGAGTCATAGTTGGCTATAACTGAATAGTAACCGTACTCAGAGCCTTCTGGTAGCTCAATGCCGCCTGTATTTGTCGGGTCGAAAGAGAAATACAAGAACACATAATCATGCCTGAGCCGCATATTGAACATTGAGGTGTTTTTGAACTGTATCCGGTACATCAGGTTGATGTCCCTATCGGTGGTGCCATATGTATCGTTCCAAATATTGTCGGTATCAAAGCCGGGCCCATGCCTGTTGACAATGGTTGAGTTTGGGTAGAAGTTGTACCAAATACTTTGCGATGCTCGGTTGTAACCGTTTCTGCGGGCAAAACCGGTTTCAGGATCATAATTAGCGCCTATGGATTGTAGCCTTCCTGAAATTTCCCAGCGGAGTGAATTGTATTCTATTTCGGAAGACAGTGCAAAGGCATCATTGAGGCCTTCATTGCTAAAGGTTCGATGAGCGAAGAACTTACCATTCCATTTGTTGTTGGCTGAAGCAAGGTTGTAGTCAATTCCCAGCACTCTGTTGTAGGTGCGTATGCTATCGCTGCCGTCAGCCGCTTGCAAAGGCCCCGTGGGGTCTTTGTTCACGAAAATCATCCCCACATTGGAGCGGGTAAATAGTTTGCGCTGAAAACTGGCTACAGAGTAGTTGGTAGAGGGGAGCCCCAGTGACTCGTCTTTGGCGGCCAGCATGTCCAGCAGCCCCACCCGCCAGTTGTTGTTAATCTTGCCGCTAAGGCGGGCACCTGCGTGAATTTTGTTTTGCAGATTTTGCCCGGTGCTCTCGTCTCTCGTTACGCCAATGCGACGGGAAAAAAACGGCCGGAGGTTCTGAGTGCCAAAGTCGGCAAAGAGATCGGCGTTTTCGAGAAAGAACTGCCTTTTCTCAGGATAGAAAATTTCAAATCGGTCTAGGTTGGTAACCTGATCGTCGACTTCAACCTGGGAAAAGTCGGGATTGAAAGTCAGGTCCAGGTTGAGCGATGGGCCAATACCTATTTTTGCATCTCCTCCAAAGTCAGCTGATTTGGCTGGCGACAAGCCTTCTTCCTGGTCGTGTTCATATGCTGCCGCTACAAAGGGAATAAGTGAGATGTTGGCCCCCGGTTTTTTGAGTGGTTTATCAAAAACCACTTCCCGGTTAAATGCTAGCGTGATGAGGCTGAAGTTTCGTGGTATGCGAGCCCATGATGATCGTTCGCCATTTTCACTATCGATCCGGTAGAAGTTCATGTTCCACTTTTGTGAGTTCTCCTTGAACCGGATGGTTTTGAACGGAATGGCCAGCTCTGCTATCCAGTAGCCCTCATACTGCACGGCCTTCGTGTACCACTTGTTATCCCACGACAGACTGAGGTTTTGCCCGCCTCCGGAGCCGCCATTGGCAATAAGACCTTCTCTTTGGACTCCAAACGGGTTAACACCGAACTGAAATGAATTGGTTTTGTCCTGAAATGGATCCAAAATAAGCGTGATCCCATCATTGGCTTCTCCCCGGTAATCTCTTCTTAAGGAAGGGGTCACATACTTTCGGTCTTTCGCCTGGTTGTACATTTTGGCACCCATGTACAGAAACTCGTCGTCGTAAGTAATCCTGATTTCAGTTTGCGAATTGGCGAGAGAAGTGTCGTAAGGGAAGTACTGCATAAAGTCTCCAGCGACTTCTGCACTTTCCCAATCTGCCTCATTCAGAGCACCATCCAAAATTATTTTTCCCTTTGCCTTCTGTATATGTAACGATGGAAGTGTATTTTGTGCCTTCGTTAGTTGAATAGAAATACCGTAAGCAAAAATGGTCAGTGTTGTTAGTAGTAAAATTCCTCTCATGTAGTCCTCCTAACCCCGAATATAGAAGGATGCTTCAAACACTTCGTTTTCGTAATTGATGAATGGTATCAAAGTTTGATGATAGAAAGGAAAGCACAATAAAAACGTAAAGACTCAAAAGTGGATTTTAAAGAATTAGAGATTTCTCCTGAGCTCAAGGATGCTGTACAAGCGATGGGCTTTGAGAAAATGACTCCGGTACAGGAGCAAGCCATCCCTGTGATTTTATCTGGAAGAGACATCATCGCCTGCGCACAAACGGGAACTGGAAAGACGGGCGCCTACCTGATTCCGGTCATTAATGACAATCAGAAGAATGCTGACGGAAAGATCAAGACGCTGATACTGGCACCGACAAGGGAACTGGCTATTCAAATCGATCAGCAGATAAATGGACTGAGCTACTTCGCCGGAGTGAGTTCCTTTGCCGTTTACGGTGGCTCTGACAGCTCGAGCTGGGATTCGCAGAAAAAGGCTTTGCAGGAAGGTGCTGATATTATTGTGGCCACGCCCGGCAGGATTATCACACACATGAGTTTTGACTATGCCGACTTCAGCAACCTCCGTCACCTAATCCTTGATGAGGCAGACAGGATGCTGGACATGGGTTTCATTGATGACCTGATAAAGATCGTTAACATGCTTCCGGCTAAACGCCAGAACCTGATGTTCTCTGCCACTATGCCTCCAAAGATCAGGACACTCACGGCCCAAATGCTGAACAACCCGGTGGAGATAAGCATAGCTATTTCGAAGCCAGCCGAGAAGATTTTTCAGGCTGCTTTCTCGGTCTACAATCCTCAGAAGAATTTGCTACTTAGCCACATACTGGACGCCAGACAGCTGCCCCGGATCCTGATATTCTGCTCACGGAAAACTACTGTGAAAGAGCTGGACAGACAGCTGCGAAAAGACGGCAGAAAGGTGGAGTCGATTCACTCGGATCTTGAGCAAAATGAAAGGGAGTCGGGCCTATTAAAATTCCGTAACAAGGAGATCAATATTCTTATTGCTACAGACGTGCTCAGCAGGGGTATTGACATAGAGAATATTAACCTTGTGATCAACTATGACGTACCCCAGGATCCGGAGGATTACGTGCACAGAATTGGCCGGACGGCGAGGGCAGAAACGGATGGCATTGCGTTCACCCTGGTGAATGAAGATGACCAGAGAAAGTTCAGCCGAATAGAGAATCTTATTGGCAAGAGCATACGCATGGTGAAGCTTCCGTCGTCGATAGGCGAGGGGCCGGTGTACGATGCCAAGCACCCCAAAAGTTCTCCAAGAGAAAGAGGAGGTGGGGGTGGCCGAAGGAAGGTAAGACGGTAACCTTAGAACGGGAGATCGTCGTCCTCAGAGGAGGCACTCAGCCATTCAGGTTCTTCTGCTGGTGGGGGTGCCTCGCCCGATGGAGAACTACCCGCTGAAGTCTGGGCGCCCACTGGCAAAATCCTCCATGCCTGAAGCGAATTAAAGTACTTTACTTCGCCCTTGGGATCGGTCCATTTTCTACCCTTCAAGTTAAAGTGTACTTCAATTTCCTGACCTGGCTGAAAGTCGTTGAGCAGGTCACACTTGTCCTGGATTAGCTCAAACTTAACGTACTCCGGATACTGGGGATTCTCCGCAAATTCCACAACAAATTCACGCTTTTTGAAAGAGGCTGTTACGTTAGTTGTTTCACTTTTCTCGAGAAGTTTTCCCTTGATATCCATAAGTTAGTCGTGTTTAGGCTTCAAAGGTAGCCACTATCTTCAATGAGGCCAATTTGAATCGAAAAAAATGGGCTTTGTCATTATGTCATGTATTAAAGCTTAAACTGTATTGGGATAGTATAGTGATTTAGTGGTGAGTGAATTAGATGTGTTTATTTAAAGTCATTTTTAGGAGATTTTTTTTTGATTTCTACTTACTAATCTCCCTTTGAGGAGGCGACCTTTCTCTGATTGTTTGACTAAAATCATCAGTTTACGGGCGCTTTTCTGATCTTCATCAAGTTTAATCATAATCCCACGCTGTAATTTCGGTTTCTGAATTACATGAACAATGGCAATGATAGAGGGCGGATCCAGCGAGATGATTTTTGTGTACAATAGCAAGCGTGATCTTGACAAGCAGGCGCTTGCCTATATCAGTGTTTTTTCTGACAAAATCATTAAGCTGGACGTTCAGTCGTCGACCCTGGAGCATTCATTTCTAGCTGACCTGTCAGGCAGACTTGGGGTTGGGTATCAGGACCTCGTAGATCATGAGTGCGAGCAGCTGAAGAGCCGGGAATACTACCTGCACCTTAGCACCCCGAAGCAGTACATCGACCTGATCGTGAAGCACCCCGATTACCTGAAAACCCCGGTGTTGATTTATGGCGACAAGGCGCATTTTATCTCAAAGGAAACTGACCTTCTACAGCTTTCATTTCTCTGAACCTTTCTGAATCTTTTTGTGAAGTTGACTAACTTTGAACATTAGTTGTTCGCAATAAGTTAATGGCAGCAAGAGTTGAAGATGAGTAAATCGAAGAAAATATTTCTAGTGGTAGCGGCTGTGTTTATGGTCATCATGATCATTATCGGGTGGGACATTTCGAGGCGGACAACCTTCCCGGGATCTAAGTCTCATCTCAGAAATGAAGTGGCTCCGGGAGATGAAAAATAGCACAAAAATGGAAGCGGGAAAGAAGATTGATATCGACAAGATTGACATGGAAAAGGAGGCTGAGAAAGTTGCTGCCAATCCGGGGATTCTTGCCTATCCACATCACGCCGGCAGTGCCCTGGTAAAGCCTGAGGACCGGGGCAAAATAAGGGGTAGATCGGTGGCTGCTATGTACGAGCAAACTGACCGGGAGCTCAACCAGATTTACGAGCAAATGCAGCTTCTCGCCAGGCAAGCAAAAGACATACAATCCAGAGTAGAAGTGTCGGAAAGAATCTACAAAGCTCAGGTTAGTTTTGAGCCCATCATCGGGAGGATTTACTATCTGTATTCCAGGGCCGATGGGGATGATGTGCTGTCGATGATTGCTCCGACGGAGTGGGGAAGAAGCCAGCCGTTTCAGCAATACATTTCAAAGGTAAAACTCTTGAGTGACCACACCTGGGAAATTTTGGAGTCTCATGTTGGCTAGTTTTTTTCGCTTGTTATAGGTAGCTGTGATATGTTTGTTGTTGTTTTGATGACCACCTTCAAGAGATGTTTTATGTCAGCCGGTGAGTTAACAAGTTGGCTGATATTTGAATAACCGGGGTGGTTAAAGCAAATGAACTATGACCACCTTGTTTAGACTTTTTTCTGCCGCCTTCTGCCTGTGCATGTTTGTGATTATGATATCGGGTTGCGGCGGCAAAGATGAAATGCCCGTCAACTGCTCAGTGTCCGGCCCGGCAATAAGTGTGGAGTCCACAGTAGCCCCTACCTGCAGCACTCCGGGAACTGTTACCGTCGCTGCTTCTGGTGGAACAGAGCCCCTCACCTTTAGCATCAATGGACTTGATTTCCATTCAAGCAGTGAATTTGCCGGCCTCGCCCCTGGAACGTATACTTTGACTGTAATGGACGCCAACGAGTGTACAGCTACTACCTCGGTTGGGTTGGCGGTGAAGAATGACTTAACGCTAAGTTTTACAGCAAGTGTAGCCGGTTGTGAGGGCTCAGAAGGCGCAGTCGAGTTGTCGGCTACAGGCGGTAGTGGCACATACTTATATAGCATCGACGGTGAAAATTTTGTAGAATCTTCGGTTTTTATCGGCCTGGCGAACGGAGAGTATTCAGTCGCCGTGAAGGACGGTTTTTGTGAGTTTCACACCAAAGCTATTGTGCCGTCCGGTTTAAGCTTCGATACGGCTATTTCTGCAATTATTAAAAATAAGTGCGCTATAGATGGTTGCCATGTCACAGGAAGTCAGTTTCCCGACATGACGAGCTTTAAAGGCATACAAGACAACGCAAGGCAAATTGGGCTGAGAGTAGGAAACAGAGGAATGCCTCCCATGCAGGAGGGAATTGCTCAGCTGGAAGAAGACGAGATCAACAAGATTGTTTGCTGGGTGACAGATGGAGCCCCAAATAATTAGGTTTGAAAAAGTAACTAGTTTTGTGTTGATCAAGAATAAATCTGTGCATGTCTAATATTGTAGTAAGGAGAATAGAGGCGTTTTTAGAAGGTGAGAAACTCTCACATGAGGCAGAGGTGCGACCTGCGAATCGGCAACGCCTGTGGAGAAGTGATTTTCGGCCACAAATAGAAGACATCTACAAAAAACTTGGAGGCCAACTTACTGGAGGTATTACTGAAATCGAAGTACCAGCTTACCCGATTGTGTTTGAAGGGAAGGTGATTGTTGGCAACGACGAGCTGGCCTACAACCGCTATGCCGCCGTTTGTCTTCGAGCGCCATTTTATTCAGACATTGATGGATTGAACGTGGAGGCGTCTCTTCGGTACTGTCGGCAGTTTGAAGTGGGTTGCAAGAAAGTTGGCCTTATTACCGGTGTTTGGAGCAACCCCGTCAGCAACAAGCATTTTGGGGAGGCATCCGATCCCGGGGATTTTTTTGGAAACGGAAGCTCTGGCTGGAAAATGCTTGCTTTTCAGAACATGTTAAGAGACATGCTGGCCAAGCTGGAGGGGTATGAAGTTTTGCACTTCTCTATTTACGACCAAATTATGTCGGGCGGAAAACTGCTGACGATAGGAGAGTTGATGAAATCTCCTTCAGGAGATCACTACGTGTCCTTCGTTAAGTATTTGAGAAGAAGGCTTGGCTTACCGGCTGTCGCCGCTGAAGAGCCCGTGTAATTCCAGGTCTATTTGGTTTACGACATAAGAAAAATCTTCCACTTTCGATACGAAGTCCAGGTTGTTTACATCAATCACAAGCAGCTTGCCGAGTTTGTAGCTGCCAATCCAATCTTCGTAGTGTTGGTTGAGGGTTTTCAGGTAGTCGATGCGTATGGCATTTTCAAACGACCTGCCTCTTTTCTCGATTTGTGAAACAAGCTTGCCAATGTCTGCTTTCAGGTAAATTAACAAGTCTGGGGGCTGCACATAAGTGATCATCAGCTCAAAAAGCTTGAGATAGCTCTCATAGTCTCTTTCCGAAAAATGCCCTGAGCTATACAAGCTCTTAGCGAATATGTAAGCATCCTCGTATATGGTGCGGTCTTGAACAATAGACACCCTGGAGTCTCTTAATTCGTTAACCTGCTTGAAACGGCTGTTCAAAAAATGTATTTGGACATGAAATGCCCACCTCTTCATATCGCTGTAAAAATCCTCGAGGTAGGGGTTTTCCTCCACGCTTTCAAGCTGCACTTTCCAGTTGTAGTGTTTACCAAGCTTCTCAGCAAGGGTCGTCTTTCCGGCTCCGATATTTCCGGATACTGCTATGTGCATTGGTGTCATATGCGTGCAAAAGTAAAGGGTTGGCAGGCACTCATAAAAACAAAAAGGCCGAAAATACTTCCGGCCCTTTTCTGTATGTGTAAGGATTCTTGTTTAAGGCGTTTCAAACTCTTTCCATACCAGTGCCGCAGCGCCAAGCACAGCGGCATTTTTATCCATAAGGCCAGAAGGAATGAGCTTTAATTTATTCTTGAAGACCGGGAACATGTTTTTCTCCATGTGCTCCAGCGTCGGTTTGAAGATGTAATCTCCAGCCTTTACCAGACCTCCAAAAAGGAAAATGGCTTCGGGACTGGTGTGCACCATGGTGTCGGCCAGTTTGATGCCGAGTATTCTGCCGGTGTACTCAAAGGCAGCAATGGCAATAGGATCCTTGCGCATAGCTGCCTGGGTAATGAACTCGGCGGTGAGATCATCGAAGGCGATAGCACGCAGTTCGCTTTTGTAGGTATAATCAGCCAGGAGCTTAAAAACTGTGCGTTTGATACCGGTAGCAGACACGTAGGTTTCGAGGCAGCCTTTTCTGCCGCAACCGCAGTATCGCCCGTTGGGGTTTACTATTACGTGTCCAAGCTCTCCGGCAAAGCCGTCGTGGCCATATACCAGCTGACCGTTAACAACGATGCCGCTTCCAAGGCCCGTACCCAACGTAATAACGATGAAGTCCTTCATGCCCTTGGCAGATCCATACACCATTTCGCCTATAGCAGCAGCGTTGGCGTCGTTGGTCATCACCATCGGGTACTTGAAGTATTTTTTGAAAATTTCTCCGAAAGGGACAATAGTTCCCCACCGGATGTTGGGGGCGTGTTCTATTGTTTGCTTATAATAGTTAGCGTTGGGAGCGCCAATGCCCACACCTTTTACGTCTACATCAGGGAAGTTTTTGAGGGCTCCCTGAACACTTTCCTGAAGGTCTTTAAAGAACTCGTTGACATCGCCTTCGGCTCTTGTTGGGATCGATTTTTGAAAAAGGGTCTCCCCATCTTTGTCCACTAAGCCAAACTTGGTGTTCGTACCGCCAATGTCAATACCGATGGCAATTTCTTTCATGAAAAGGGGTTGTTAGAGTTAAATTGCAAAGCAAATAGTTTTGAAAAATATGCAATGGAGGGTTCTTATAAAAACCTCTTCATGTATTTTTAAGCCGCAAACGATTTAGATGAGAATATTAGATGCCACTAATTTCCAAAAGCAGTTACAAGCGGCGCCCAGCTTACCTTTTTAACCCCCATCTGGAAACAGTTGTCCCCTCCGCTTTTAGAAAAGTTAAGGGTGTTACCTACGTCCGGGAAAGAGTGGAACTGGAGGACGGAGATTTCCTGGATGTGGACTGGTTGATGGGAGGTAATGACAGGTTGGTGGTGTTGACTCACGGGCTTGAAGGCAGTAGTCACAGGCCCTACATTACCGGGATGGCAAAGTACTTCGCAGCCAACGGCTGGGATGCGCTGGCATGGAACTGCCGGACCTGTGGCGGTGAAATGAACAGATTGCCCAGGCTGTATCACCACGGGGCCACCGAGGATCTTTCGGCTGCTGTAGAGCATGGTTTGAAATCGGGCCGGTACAGCAAACTGGGGTTGGTAGGATTCAGCATGGGAGGGAGCATGAGTCTGAAGTACCTGGGCGAAAGAGGGGAGCAGGTTAGGAAAGAGATAATAGGTGCTGCCACCTTTTCA
Source organism: Imperialibacter sp. (assembly GCF_048007035.1). Taxonomy (NCBI): domain Bacteria; kingdom Pseudomonadati; phylum Bacteroidota; class Cytophagia; order Cytophagales; family Flammeovirgaceae; genus Imperialibacter; species Imperialibacter sp. The sequence goes on along the minus strand of NZ_CP180355.1, from coordinate 6,624,510 downwards.
GTTCCGTGCAATTTGTGGGACAGTGCTGTGCAGCTTACCAAGCGGAGTAATAGATTTTATAAAGATCGCTTTCTCAATAAACTCAAAGAAAAAATGAAGGAGAAGGCATTGAGGCATCCGGAGGTGGTAGATGCCACTGGTATCGACCTCATCACGACCTTCGATGAGTTTGATGATAGATACACCGCACCTCTGCATGGTTTTAGCAGCCGGGATGATTTCTATCTGAAGGCCACGTCAGATCAGTTTTACCCTGAATTGAAAAGACCTGCGCTAGTGGCCAACGCTTTGAATGATCCCATGCTGGGTGAGAAATGCTATCCCTATGAAATAGCCAGGGAGAGTGACTACTTGTATCTAGAAACCCCAAAAGTTGGCGGGCATGTTGGGTTTACGCAGACGGGCGATGCGATAAACTGGGCTGAGCGGAGGGCGTTAGAATTTTTGGAGGGGATCAGCTAGCAAATCGGAGGAGCGGGAACTAGTTCAGCATGGAAGGGTATCTATATCCAGGCCAAACGTGGCCCGGCGGACGCTTGAACTATTGGGAGCTACTTAAATCGAAGCGGGACGCTTTAACTATTGCGTGTCTGGGAACAAACTTTTACTTGTATACTATAGTTAATAAGGGATGCCTTTCAACATGACAATAGAAGAGATAAATAAAAAAAAGTGGGGAGACTTCGTGTTGTAAAAGATGTTAAGCTGAAGTTTCTTCGGGATCATATGACACATCTTGATGAGGCCTTTAAAGAACTCTCCGAGGCGCAAGATCAGGAACCTGATCTTGTGTATGCCAAAATCAAAGAAATTGAAGATAAGATGAACCGGCAAGGGCCAAAGTGAGTCCACGTTTTATCGTGGACTCTCCTTCCAATCTCTAGAGCGCAATGATTTTATCCATCAATTCGCTTATTTGTTGCAGGCGTTTTCTGTCGCCACCATTCACTTCGGCGCTCATCCAACCGCCTTTGTAATCGATGGATTCCAATGCCCGCATGACGGCCGGCCAATTGTTATCCCCTTCAAGCAGCTCTACGTCGAAGCCTTTCCAGATGCCCTCATCACTCTGCTTTTTCCGGCTGTACTCTTTCACGTCCAGCTTCATAATGCGGCGATTCAGCACTTTGATCCACTGCTCTGGCCAGCCATAACGTACTACGTTGCCTATGTCGAAATACCATCCTACCATTGGGTCGTTAAGCTCGTCAATAAAGCGGGCGGCTTCTATTGGGCTTAGCAGGAAGTTATTCCAGACATTTTCGATGGCAATCTTCACACCTGTTTCATGCGCCCATGGAATCATCTTTCTGATCTCATCCTGAGAGCGGCGGTAAGCATCGTCGTAGCTGGTTTCGCTATTGACTACGCCTGCCACAAGCAGTACCGTGGTGCCGCCGTAGTCTTTGCAATCCTGCAAGGCAGTTTTCATCGAATCGGCACAAGCCTGTCTAACTTTGGGGTCGGCATGGGACAGAGGGCTCTTCCAGTGAACAGAATTAACGACGCCTGGAATTACCAAGCCTGTCTTGTCCCTGGCAGCAAGCACTTGTTTCTTGTCAAGGTCGTTTGGGCTATCCAGCTCCACACCATCATAACCAAGGTCTTTCAGCATCTTGAATTTGTCCATGATGGACAGGTCTTCCTTTACCATGCCCCACTTGAGGCTCTTTTTGATGCTGACTTTGGCCAGTGCTTCTTTTTTCGGTGATGCAGACAACGGACTGATGGCTCCTGATCCCAGAATGGCTGCGGAGGCAATCGCTCCGGTAGATTTCTTGATAAATTCTTTTCTGTTCATAGTATTTGGATAGGTGGGGTATTGTGGAAAAAGAAAAACCTCCGAAGCTTGCCCTGCCCGAAACAGGCGAAAGACAAACCCCGGAGGTTTTAGGTATTAGTTATGAAAACTGCGTGATGCCGGGCTGTGCTACAGGTGCATCTTCCCATTTGGTGTCTTCGTCCACAGTGTCCGGGCCCAGCTTCTCCTGTGAGTTCCATGCCTGCTCATAGGTAATGGTTTGGCCTGTGTAGGCAGCCATTCTGCCCATGATGCCTAACATAGTACTCTGCACCATGCGCTTGCCATCGTTGACAGGCTTACCTGCTCTGATGGCGGCAAATAGCTCGTCATGTTCCTGCTGGTACATGTCGTTGTCCTCGCCATCATATTTCCATGTTTCCTTACCCGTGATGGTATGGCGGTTACGGATACAGTTAACCATGGCTGTGCCTTCCGTGCCGATTGACTCCACGGCGTAGCTGTTGCTACAGTTCTTCTGCTGGCGGCTGAAGTGGAAGCCTCTGGCTCCGTTATCGTACTCGTAAACAAGGGCAAAGTGGTCGTAAACATTGCCAAATTCAGGCTCAACCCTGCTTTGACGTCCACCCGTGCCGGTAACGCTAGCCGGTAGCACATCACCCAATGCCCACGACTGCATATCTACGCTGTGGATGGCTTGCTCGATAAGGTGGTCTCCAGAAATCCAGGTGTGATACAACCAGTTTCTCATATCCTTGCGCAGCTTGGACCACCCGGGCTGAGTATCACGAAGCCACAGCGCTCCGGTATTGTATGTGTTGTAAACCGTAGTTACTTCGCCAATCGCACCGTCTAATATTTTTTGGAAGGTGGCTCTTTTCGGAGTATGGTATCTCCAGCAGAAGCCCGACATAATATTAAGTTTTTTTTGCTCGGCAACCCTTACTGCTTCCATTACTCTTCGGGCGCCAGGTGCGTCTACAGCCATGGGCTTTTCGCAGAAAATATGCTTGCCTGCATTGACAGCCTTCTCGAAATGCTCGGGACGGAAATAGGGAGGAGTCGTAAGTATGACCACATCTATGTCTTTGGCATTGATGATCTTATCAGCACCATCGAAGCCAAGGTACCTTCTTGATTTGTCCACCTTCATTTTATCGGGGTGGATTTTGGTCAGGTTAGCGTGCGACTCCGTCAGCCGGTCATCAAACAGGTCGGCCATAGCCACCAGCACCACGTTGTCATCAGCTGCCAAAGCCTGGTTAGCAGCACCGGTACCACGACCCCCGCAGCCAATAAGGCCAACTCTCAATGTTTTAGTATCCAGAGGGTTGCCAAAGGCAGGCACTCTACTGAAAAAGGGCAGGGCAGAAGCGGCTGCCAGGGTTCCGGTATTCCTAAGGAAATCCCTTCTTGTTCTTTTATTGTCCATCTGTTTAATGGGTGTTTATTGATTATACATTTGTTTTACTAATATAGTCATTACTCTTCTGAAGTGGTTATAATTAGGCTGGAAAGTGCAACTCACCACCCAATCCCATAATCCTCTCCGTAGTTGCTTGAGCCGCCCCAGAAGCTGCCATGTTTCCAGTCGAAGTAAATGGCGTTAATAGGCCCGGAGCTGCGGTCGTCGAATCGCAGCTTGTATCCCATTCTTATGAGCTCTTTTTGTACCCAGGGTGGTGTGTCGCTTCTCAACAAAAGGGAGCCCGGAATACTTTCATGGTTACCAAATGAGCTGCTCACCTGATAGCTGTTGATATTGGCGGCCTCTACGGCTTCCTGCACTGTCATGTCAAACTCCACGACATTGAGGAACATCTGTAACAGGTTCTGGTCCTGGGTGTCGCCACCCTGCACGGCAAACGAAAGGAACGGCTTGCCGTCTTTCAATGCCATAGAAGGAGTGAGGGTGACTCTCGGGCGTTTGCCTGGCTCCACCACATTGAAAGGGCCTTCTTCTTCATTCAGCACAAAGCTTTGCATGCGTTGGCTCAGACCAATACCGGTATTTCCAGCAATGCAGGCGGGAATCCATCCACCACTTGGAGTGACCGACACTACCCATCCGTCTTTGTCGGCAGTTTGCACGGAAGTGGTGCCAGCCAGAAAGCCTCTCATGAAATCTTCATATGAATCGGGTGTAGAGAGTGAGGCCTGACTTTTTTGTTTCAGCAGCTCGCTGTAGGGGTTGACCTTGCCTTCAAATGGATAGGGGTCACCAGGGCCAATTTTAGCATCGTTCATTTCCCAGTTGATCTGCTTAACACGCTCTTTGGCATATTCTTTCGAAAGAATCCCTTTCATGGGCTCTTCGGGGCCAAAGTAAGGGTCGCCATAGTAGAAGTCACGATCAGAAAATGCCATGCTCATTACCTGGTACAGGGTGTGAATGTATTTGGCTGAGTTGTAGCCCATGGCTTTCAGGTCAAAGTTCTCCAGCATGTTGAGCGACTGCAGCAGGGCAGGTCCCTGTGTCCACTGAGAAAGCTTGTACACGTCAATCCCCTTGTAGTTGACCATCATAGGCTCTTCGATCTTAACCTCCCATTTGGCCAGGTCTTGTTCGGTAATCAACCCGCCCTGTTCCTGTGTGCCTCGGGCAATTTCTTTGGCAATGTCGCCTTTGTAGAAACGATCATAAGCAGCATAAATAGCCTCTTTACGACTTTTTTTCTTCTTTAGGGCTGCTTGCTCAGTTTCCACCAATTTGGTGAGCATAGCCAGCAGGTCTTTCTGAACGAAGATTTCTCCTGCCTCAGGTGCTTCTCTTTCTTCCCCGGGATGGGTGAGAAACACTTTGGCGGAATAAGGCCATTTTTTGATTTCACCTTTACCCCGTTCAATAGCGTTGGCTGTTTGTGCCTCAATGGGGTAGCCAGCGGCTAGCTCCATGGCCGGGGCCAGCACCTCTTTCAGGCTCATGGTGCCATATTCTGCCAGCATCACCATAATGCCGCCGGGGGTGCCCGGGGTGACGGCTGCCAATGGGCCATATTCGGGAATGTAGTCTAAACCTTTGCCCTTGAAAAACTCAGGAGTAGCGCCAGTGGGGGCAACGCCCAGCGCATTGATAGCAATAACCTTTTTGGTGTTAGGGTTGTAGATCATGGCCTGGGTTTCACCACCCCAGCTGAGCACGTCCCACATGGTGCTGGTAGCCGCAATCATAGCACAAGCTGCATCTACGGCGTTGCCGCCTTTTTGGAAAGTCATGGCTCCGGCCGTGGCAGCCAATGGTTTGCCGGTAATAGCCATCCAGTTCCTCCCGTGCAGAGGAGGTTTTTGTGTGGGTGGTGTGTAGGCATTAAATACCTGGGCACTAACACTGAAAGTAAATGTGCACGCCAACAAAGCAAATAGAATGGTTTTCATGGCTTTTTCGGTTTCCTTAAAAGTATGAAAAATTGACCCGAAAGCCTTAGCTTTTTACTCAGATGGAAAAATGAGGTTGCGACCTCGCCAAGTCATTGATAGGCAATGCCTATGCTTGCGTAAACTCCTTCAGGATACCCCAACCCTGTTCTAAACAGGAAATGCCCTTTAGGCTTACTATAGCGATACCCGGCTTTCACGTCGGCGACAAATTTTGAAGTGAACCCCTGTTCATACAAGTGAACCACCCCGGCCGCCCATTCAAAGTGCTTATTGCCACAACCGAAGACTTGAACCAGGCCTAAAGAAAGTGTTCTTTGGCCAAAGGTGAAGCTCGCTCTGTGGCCTACGCCTGCTTTCACCGAAATGTAATCCTTTGACCGGCGAATAATTGTTCTCTCAAAGTTTGCATTTATAGAGACCGCTGCGGTGCTCCCAACCGTCATATAAATAAAATTAGTCGTTGATACCACGGTAGAGTCCTGGGCTGACGATTCGTATCCGGCCAGATAGAGCAGGAGACATACAATCTTTTTCATTTTGTGTCATTTAAGTTTAAAAAGTGCGGACCCAGACGTATTGGCAGCGAACTCAGGAAGGCTCCAATTCGGTTTTCTTTATCATGAAAGTCAGATAGAAAAGACTGCCTCCTACCGTTAGAAGCGCCACGATGGCTTCCCAACCTGTTAGCTCGGCCATTTCGTTGGCATGGAGAACAACTATACATGTTATGGACATATAAAGTAGCCTGATCATTTCCAGATAAATTGACCATGGCCTGGCTTGCATCAGGCCTCCCCAGCTAATGATCATCATAAAGATGCCTATAGACATGACTACCCGATCCAGGGCCGTTAGTGGAAACTTCAGGTTAACTACTATCCAAAGGTAGACCAATGCCGCCCCCACTTGAAAAACCAAATAAGGTTTAAGGTTGGCGAACTGATTGCTGGTATACTTTATCTGCTCGGACCTGGTGTAGCCAATTCTATCCTTCTTCTCTGTTTCCAGCCCCCTTGGTCTCCACCCAAGTGGCATAAACCAAAGCCTGAACTTGTCCCACCAGAAAGGAGCAGCCACCGCATCGTCCCACAACTGCTTCCAATACTGAAAGTTGATAAAAATCGGATCCCAGGTTCGGGGAGGGTGCGTGACACCATAACATACTTCCTCTTTTTCTTTTTCGAAGGAGCCGAACAGCTTATCCCAAATAATGAGGAATTCAGAGAAGTTCTTGTCGATGTATTGAGGATTTACACCATGATGCACCCGGTGGTGGGAGGGGGTGACAAAATACTTTTCGAACCATCCCATTTTCTTGATCAGCGTTGTGTGGTGCCAGTAGGCCAGTAGAAGATGAACGGCAGCCATTGCATAAATGGCTTCTGGCGTATAGCCAACAATCACAAGTACCCAATCAAAGAAAAGAAATTGAAAGATTCGCTGAGTGAAGCTTGCCCTGATTCCAACAGATAGATTAAGCTCTTCGGAGGAGTGATGCGGCATGTGGGCGGCCCAGAAAATATTGATCGTGTGGCCTGCACGGTGAAACCAATAAAAGAGAAAATCCTGAAGTAGCAGCAGCAAAAGCAGGTAGTACCAGGTATTTGGAATCTCCCAGGGAATAAACTGGGCCAACCAGCCATACCATTTGTAAACAAAGAAAGCCACGGCAAGATTGACGCATTGGTTGGCGATGCCAGTGGCTATATTCGTGATGGTATCCTGAAATGGATACTGGCCATTTTTACTCCATACGCAGTAAATGATTTCTGCAATCAGAAGGAGCAAAACAATAGGGATGATAAAGGCATAAACATTCATAGCTGGTAGGGTTTAATAGAATAAAACAAAATCACTAAAAAATCTGTTCATCGATGCTTTGGACAGGTGTAAGTTGGTGCTGCAAAAAAGGCTCGCTAAAATGCCGAACCAAGCCCTTCCCTGAGTCATAGTGAACGCCGTTTCCACGGCCGATTCGCTGCTCTGGGTATCGTTGGAATACATCTGCCGTGCTCTATCACGACCAGCGCTAAGAGTCCGGGGAATGCCAACGGTTTTTGCAGTTTCCCAAACAGGATTTAGGCCGGGCGTATTGATTTTGTCCTGCGCATTTGCGGAACCGAATGAAGCCAACCCCAGCCAAAAAATCAGGAGTGTTTTCATTGCAAGAAAGGATAGTTAAAAAAATGAACTGCCTGATTACGAGGATCAATTTCTATGCCAAATCTCTTTGTCGGGGCAGCTCCGGCGTCAGGTTAAAAGGCTAACCCAAGCCCCAGGTACAGCCCTTCTGGTGCTCCTGACCCTACTTTGATAACGAGCAGACCCCCTGGTTTTTGGTACCTGTAGCCCAGGTGCCCAACCAGGAAGAATTCTGAAAAGTCGCCCGTATTGTTAGAAAAATAGCCAATTCCCATGTCCGCATCGAGGTGGTGCGATTTTTTACCGTGAAGATATCCAGCTGCTAGCATCAGGTTTTTGCCATAATGGTCGGGTGCATTGCTTTTCCCAACTGCAGCTTTGGCGTTGATCATGCCCGATTTCAAAGTAATTAAACTGCGTTCGTAGCCGCCATTGTAATTGAAAATGCCTCCATGAACATATATTACATTCTTTTTAACAACCACGGCGTCGCTGTCCTGGCCAAATATTTGACTCGCCACTAGCACTTGAAAAATGACGAACATCACCAGTCTTTTCATAACGAAAACTAACGCTTAAGAATGACTTCGCAAAGATGTGAGTGTTTTGGCACCAATGAAGCCCCTTTCGCCAGCACCTCGGTGATGTTGGGGGTTTTTCCTTATGATTCGAGTCGCCTGGTTTTAAATAGCCAATCAAGTGCACACACACTATTAAGCGAAGTTTCAGACGGTAAGCAGCACAATGTTTATTTGATGATGGCAAAAAATATGAGGCTGTGCCAATTCTGCAAATCGTTTGGAAGCACAGCCTCTTTCTCATTTATTATTTACCCCACAAATACTCCAGCGTATACGGCGACCCAGGGCTTGCCCATGTTTCGCCGTTGATATAGCGGAAATTTAAATCCAGGGCGGCAATGGTTTTCAAGTCATCGGTAGACAATTCAACAGAGGTTGACTCCAGGTTGTCTTTCAAACGCTTTGGGTTCACCGACTTTGGAATAGCCGAGGTTCCTCTCGTCACCGCCCAGCTAAGAAGTACTTGTGCTGGCGAGCAGTTCTTCACAGTAGCAATTTTCTTGATCACCTCATTTTCCAGTACCGTCGGATCGCTTTCTTTGATCAATCTGGCTGGCCGGTCGGAGGAGCCAAGAGGAGAGTAGCCTGTGACAACGATCTCATTCTTTTTGCAGTAGTCAACCAGTTCATTTTGTTGCAGATAGGGGTGTAACTCCAGCTGGTTGGCTTCAGGTTTGATGGTGGCGCCCTGACTTATGAGCTTCAGGTTTTTGATATTGAAATTGGAAACGCCAATGTGCTTTGTCAGGCCTTTTTTAGCCACAGCCTCCATGCCCGACCAGGTAACAGTCAGCGGCATCTGACCAATGGGAATAAAGTCGGCCGGTGAGGCGGGGAAACCAATTCCTTCTTGCAGCGCCACCGGCCAGTGAATGAGGTAAAGATCGAGGTAGTCGAGTTGCAGGTTTTTGAGAGTGACTTTCAGTGCTGGCTCTACCTGGTCTTTCCGGTGGCTGTTGTTCCACAGCTTGGAGGTAACCCACAGCTCTTCCCGTTTTACCTCACCAGCTTTGAAAGCGTCGGCGAAGGCTGTTCCAATTTCATCTTCATTGCCGTAAATATGGGCACAGTCAAAATGCCTGTAGCCTATCTTAATAGCTTCTCTTACTGCCTTGTAAACATCGCCTGGAGCTGCTTTCCACGTACCCAGCCCAATGGCTGGCATTTGATCTCCATTCCTAAAACTTAAATACTTCATTTCTTATCGATAAAGGTTTTGAATTTGCTTTCTATTTCCTGCAGAGGCCAATCGGCTTTATGTATGATCAGCTTATAGCTCATCGTCAAAGTTTCACCCTTTGCAATTTTAAAAGGCTCCCGACCCGGGAACGCTGCGTTCTGCATGCTTTTCTTATTTCTCAATATCCAGCCATGCCAAGACGTCATCCGTGTCGTATCCGCCATCATGGTGAATCCCGACTTTGTTTCTCCAAAGGTAGCAATCATATCCACCCAACCGCCCACCTGAATAGCCGGATCGGTGGGGGTCAAAACTCCCTTTTCAGAACGAAATTTTATATCATCGGGTAGGATGGTTCTGGCAGAAAAGCCGCTATAGCCTTTGTGGTCTTCAGATCCACCAATCCATACGTCGTGACCAACGGCCGTAAGGCTGATGTCAAAATCCATTTCCCTGTAGTCTGACGTAGTCTTATAAGTGGTGATCACTGTGGTTTCTTTGACGAACGTAATGTTGTCGCCTCTCCATATTGTGTTCCATTCAACGGCCACCTCCAATCTGGCTGCTTTCTTGTCAACATTGGTATTGGTACTGGTCACATTCCACTCAATGCCCTTGCATTCCCAGCCGTCGCCAATTCGTTCACCGTCGACAATCAGTTGGTGCCAGGCCCAGAAAATGCCCCGCTGGTGCAGGTGATCGGCTGGGAAGTCTTCTGTAAGGACTTCATCATTCAAACCGTAGAGAGGGTGCAAATAGTTCGCTCGTGGATACTTGCCATCGAGAGATTTGGTTTGCTGCTGATAGAAATAGACCGGGTGGGTGCCTTCAGTGAGGCTGATGCCTTCCGTAGTTTTGGTGAATTTGAAGGGTTGGGCAAATAAGTTGTTCCAATGAACTAGGGTCGAAAATATCAGAAGTAAAAGTGTCGTTGTTTGTTTCTTTATCATTGCGTCAATCGTCAGTCATTTTTGTTTATGGTTCTTTTCCTCAAGCCGGAAGGGCTCCTACTTTTCCCATAGATGAAAAGTAGGCAAAAATCATAGGAAAATTAAACGCACAAGCCAGGCCGCTCATCTGCCGCCAATTTTCCCCCGCCCGCCTGCGGGGCAACCCCCCAGTCTGGTTTCAGCTGTAGCAACAAACTGTGTATTTGAACGAGGTCGAAGGTATCAAATCTAGTGATTCCTTAATTCCTCTATCTGCTGCTCGTAATCGAACTGTAAGTCTTCGTGCAGGGTGCTGAGCACTTTTTCGATCTTTTTGAGCTGGCCATTATAGAGGTTGTCCAGAGCGGTGCTTCGCTGAAAGGGGAGGCCGGTCGCTTTCATTCGTTCGCAAAAATAAATCCTGATCTCCACCTCCGTTTCTTTGATGCCAGAGTATCGTATGTTTTTGTTGGCGAAACGAAGGGCCTTTCTGATGGTTTTTTTGGCCCAGTAGAGGTTGGTGTCGTTGAGTGTCGAAAGGCTTTCATCGATTCCCTCCTTTACTTCTTCAATGAAAATAGCTTCATCGTGGGCTTTAAAAAGCAGGTAGGACAGCAGCTCTTTGTTTTCCACCTTGTATTTGCCCAGGCGAAGGATCACCTGTTGGAGTTGTTCAGAATCAAGGACTTGAAGTTCCTTTTTTATATGAGAGATGGAATAAGCAGACATTGAAAGGCAACATTAGATAATTCGAGGTCAATTTATTGTTAAGGAAGCAGATTGACCAGTTATCCTTTGCTTCTTTAGTCAAATCATCTCTTACTTTGAAATGAGTGCAAAAAAGTTTCTATTTATCGAAGCAAACCCTCCAAGGGTTATGCCCCTGCGGTTGGTTTCAGTCGCTACTTTTGTTAAACCCCTTGGAGGGTTGTTGAAAAAACTAATGAGGCAATTACAACACCAAAGACATGAGCGATAAGTTGAGAGTATTAGTGGCGGGATGCGGCAATATGGGAGCATCACATGCAAGGGCCTACCACAAGCTGGAAGATTTTGAAATTGTGGGGCTTGTGAGCCGCACCGCAGAAAGCCGTGAGAAGCTGAATGAGGAGTTGGGTGGAGGTTACCCCTGTTATGCCGATTTTGATGAAGCGCTGGCGCTTGCTAAGCCAGACGTTGTTTCGGTAAATACCTACGCCGAAACCCACGTGGACTATACACTGAAGAGCCTGAAGGCTGGTGCTCATGTGTTTGTGGAAAAGCCATTGGCCATTACCGTGGAGGAAGCGCAGAGCGTAGCAGACATGGCTAAGGCAGTGAACAAGAAAGTGGTAGTGGGCTATATTTTAAGGGTGCACCCTGCCTGGGCCAAGTTTGTGGAAATTGCGCAAGGACTCGGTAAGCCGCTGGTGATGCGCATGAACCTGAACCAGCAAAGCAACGGCAAGCACTGGCAAACACACAAAAACCTGATGAATACGATGTCGCCTATCGTAGACTGTGGTGTGCACTATGTAGACGTGATGTGCATGATGACAAGGGCCAAGCCGATCAGGGTGAGTGCCATTGGTGCCAGACTGACGGATGAGATCAAACCAACGATGTACAACTACGGGCAGCTTCAGGTGACGTTTGACGACGGCTCAGTAGGCTGGTACGAAGCTGGCTGGGGGCCGATGATGAGCGAGGTAGCATACTTTGTAAAAGATGTGATTGGACCAAAAGGCGGCGTGAACATAGTGGATGCTCCCAAAGGGGATGGCTCGCAGGACATTGACGGCCACAGCAAAACGGGCAGCCTGAAAGTACACTATGCTGCCACGAACGACAAAGGTGAGTATGTAAAGCCCGACCAAATTGTTGACACCTCCAGCGAACCCGACCACGACGGACTTTGCGAGCTTGAGCAGTTGTATCTGCTAAAGGCTATCAAAGAAGACCTTGATCTGACCGACCACTTGAATGATGCGGTAAACAGCCTTCGGATAGTGCTGGCGGCTGATGAAAGTTTTAAGACGGGAAAAACGGTGGAGTTGTGATTTCAAGAGGTTATCCAAAAGCGTTGTTGAGGGTTTCGACAAGCTCAACCTGACAGCGCTTTTGAGACAACCTCACAAATCGTTTCCAAGAATTACTTACTTTTTTGAGGAGGTGGTTCACTCAAACACAAAAGTCCCGTACATCTCATAATCGTGGAAGTTGGTGCGGATGGGTTGCCATTCCCAGCGAGTTTGCTTGCCATCGTCATAATCTAGGCGGTACATGTTGGCCCGCCACTTGGTTCCACTTGTCGGGGGAACGTTCTGTAGCGGGTTTAACAGCACATAGGGAATGAAAAACTGGGCTGTCCACGCTTTGATGTCGGCATTGCTTCGCTTTGGGCCGCCTTCCACAGTCGTTACGTGCTTTGTTCTTCTTTCGTTGAAGTAGTGCCAGGGCCTCCAGCCGAGGAATTTTCCCCCGTAGTTGGGTACCAGAATGGGCAACTCAAAGTTTAGTGGGGAGAGTTCGTACTCGAAGTAAATTGGACTTTTTTCATCCGTCCAAAGGAAGACCTCTACCACATCTTCTTTGAACAGGTCGTCGAAATCCTGGGTCATGGTGGCGGTGAGTTTGTTGTCTTCGCAGTGAAACAGAAAGTAGATGCCGGTTTCAGAATAGAGCACCTTTACCTTTGTGGCGTAGGTCATGCCGTTATCACTTCTTTGAGGTACTTCTACCCAGCTGGCAGCTTCCCAGGTTTTGTCGGGTGATTCTTTTACGTCGAAGTCGGCGACTTTTTTGATGGTGATGCTTCCGGGCGATTGGGCAGTGGCGACAAGGGGCATAAGTAGAAGTAGGGTGTAGAGTAGTTTCATAGGTTAGAGCGGGTTGCGAAAGTAATATAGGGAGAGATACGGAACCCTCCAAGGGGTTTGAAACCCCTGGAGGGATATTGGCCGCTATTTGGCAGATGCCAAGCTTACCTTTAAACCCTCTTTTTCCAGCACAACAATGTCGTCGGTGCTGCCGAGTACCTCGTCGATGATGCCGAAGGCTTTGGCTTCGAGGACGTTCAGGTATTTGTCACGCAGAAAAAACGCCTCAATTTCTTCCCAGCTGTGCCCTGTATGCTTGCCCATCAGGTGGAAAAGCTGAGTTTGTAGCCTTTCCTGCTCCCGGGTGGCAATGCGTACATCTTCGGTGTAGCCCTGGGCGCCGCCGCCTGTGGGGTGCATGTGGATGGTGGAATGGGGCAGGGCATAGCGCTTACCTTTTGCTCCTGCACAAAGCAGCGCTGTCCCCATGCTGGCTGTTACGCCTACGGCCACAGTTGACACGGGCGCCTGAATCATCTGCATGGTGTCGTAAATGGCCAGGCCTGCATATACCACACCGCCAGGGCTGTTGATATACAAATTGATGGGTGACTTTTGGTCGATGCTGTTCAGATAAAGCAGTTGGGCCACTACCAGGTTGGCCGACACGTCGTCGACTTTGGTTCCCAGAAAAACGATGCGCTCTTTGAGCAGTAGACTGAATATGTCATAGGCTCGCTCCCCACGGCTATTGTTGTCAATCACCATGGGAACGAGGTTGGCTTGGATGTTCATGTTATTGGTTCTTGTTGAAGATTAGATCAATTTCTCTTCGGAAATCTGTGTTGTCGGCTGCCTGGAAAAGCTTGTCGTCTATGGCTTGTATCTCTTTTCTGAGTTGTTTTCTGCCATACAGCACTACGACTTCCGAAATGTTTTTTTGCAGCTGAACGCTGGCGCTGAGTGATGGCTCCAAAAGCATTCTAGCTTCGAAAAGAAGTGTAGCAGCTATGCCGAGCTTCCCCTGAAGGTAGCTTTCAATTTGCGCCATTTCAGTCAGTGAAGTCCTCATAGTGCAGTGCTTTTGATCTTACTTCATTTCTTACTTTTTCAAGGCACTTGTACTTCTGCACGGCGGCGGAACGCTCACTTCCAAAGCCGAAACTGGAGGCTATTTGTGGGATGCTCAGACGATCATAATAGAAGCTTTTCAGCAGATCCAGACATTTTTGGCCAGCAAGTTCCAGCAGGGCGAGCAGTTTGTTAGCCGAAGGATGCGCTTCGTTGAGGTCGGGCACGTTGAGGCACTTTTCCCACTCTTCCAGGTGGACTTCGTTGCTTCGAGCTTTTGCTTTTCGAATCCACAAATGCTTACATATTCCGAGCAAATAGGCTTTGTGGGAAATTTCTACATGTACTTTTTTCGAAGTGAGGCTCTCATAAAAGAGAACCAGGGCGTCCTGAAAAACATCACGGGCATCCTCCAGATTGCCACCCATACGGTGAACGAACCTGGCGGCTGCGGGGAAAGCGTCTTCATAGAGCGCCTCAAAAAGGGCGAGTCTGTCGTCAGCCGTCGCCGCCATGAAGGGCTTTCTTTCAAGGGTCTCGGTTACTTCCATGCAATAGCTTTTACTATAAGTGCGGAAAAGAGGGAGAATATCACCTTCAAATGGAGAAATTATCAAATAATTTTCTGAGAGCTACTCTTTTATTACCCGAAAAGTCTCGCTGATCGCTCCCTTCGTAAGCCTAACCAAATAGGGCCCTGCCGGAAGCTGACCCATGTCGATTGATCTGCTGGCTGGCTCAAAGGGGAGCACACCAACAAAACGGCCCTGCATATCGAATGCCCGGGCACTGTGGTAATTTTCCAATCCACTCACAAATAATTGGGATGCGGTAGGGTTGGGGAATACCATGATATTTCCCCCCAACTCATTGTCCACAGCGGTGACCGAGTTGAGAACCTCTTCCACCAAAATATCGGAGATGCTCAAATCCACTACCGATTTACCAAGATCAAATACCATTCTCGCCTGGTCGTCGGTGGGTTCGTTCATCGTAAAGGTGAAAATAAACCTCGTTTCTGTTGCCGGTATGCTTACACCATTGTATCCACTGTATGCCGTCCATGGGTCGCCGTTTTTGCCGGCATAGAAGGTAGCCGCCCTGGCTTCATCTGCTTTAGCGCTAAAACCTATCTGGTAAGTTTTTCCTTTAGTGAACGAAAGACCGGTTTTGGTGAGTTGAATATGCCATCCTTCAGTGCCACCGCCTGATATCGCCACTGTCAGTTTATTGCCAGCATTGTCCAATAGCGAGGAGGCAGCGCCTTGATTTACAACAATCCACCCGTCCCGTCCGGCGCTGAAGTCACTTTGGTAAACAACTTTGGTATTGACTTGGGTAGGCTCGGGCATGGGGTTGTGCAGAAGCGCATCTATCAGAGGTTCAAGAAACGATTTATTGGCGGGGTCGTAAACGCCGAATCCTGCGCTGAATTCCCAATAGGCCCAGCTCATGTTTTGCGACTCAAACCATCGGGCCAGGTAGGTAGTCCATCGAATCCTTGAGTCGATATCGGCTGTGCTGTAGGCACCAAACTCACCAACATTGAACGGCAGGTTGTGTTCCTCGGCGAAAGCCTGGGCCACCTTGAATTCGTTGACGACAGTCAGTCGCTCGGCTTCCGTATCATTCCACTCAGTACCAAGCCATGCCTGTGTTTCCGGGCCCACCCAATCAGCTCCCTGGTGGGTAAAGTGAAAGGGGTTGTAATAGTGGATGCTAAGAATGAGGTGGTCATCATCAGGAATCTCCAATTGAGGAACAGCAGTAAGCCCACCATACTCTGCCACTCCCAATATCACGCTTCTTGTAGGATTCGTTTTTCGGATTTCAGTCAGCGCTTTCGCAAAAAGGTCGTTCCATAGTGCTGGCGTTATCTCACCGTGTGGCTCGTTCAGTACTTCAAACAAGAGGCTGTCGGGGTAATCTTTGAAATGGTTAGCAATTTGATTCCACTGCGAAAGAAACCGGGTCTCTTCCCGGGCCACGTTCTCAAAAAGGGAGTCGTGGTGGTGCATATTCACGATGATATGCAGCTTGTATTTCAGTGCCGTGTCGACAACCGCCTGAATTCTCCGCAAGAAGTCTGCATTGATAGTATAGGGTGGATCGACCAGGCTCCGTTCCGGCGTTTCCCAGCGGACGGGGAGCCTCACATGCTGAAAGCCAAGGTCAGCTATTATTTTGAAGTACTCCGGCTGCCAGGGGTTGCTCCAGGCATCTTCGGTAGGTGCCTCAAAGGAATTGCCCATGTTGATGCCACGACCCAGCCTGTCGTTGACATCAAAGGAAGAGGCTGTTTGGGCGAAAACACCTTGTGTGAAAAGTAGCCAAACGGCTGCCGGAAGAAGAAGTCTTTTCATTTTGGATCTTCTTCACCCGTTGGTTTATCTCTCCACCAATTTGCCAGGATAGATCCCGTAATGTTCATCAATGAACCAAAGACAGAGGGGCCGAGTCCCATAGTGGCCACTTTTCCCATCCCCTGCGCTATTCCCGAAGCGAGTCCGCCATTTTGCATACCTACCTCAAAGGCGATGGTTCTACAGTCTCTTTCTGGTAATTTGATGGCTTTGCAAAGCTTATAACCCAGAAAGTAACCAGCCGTGTTGTGCAGCAGGGCGGCGAAAACGAGGATAACGCCATAAGTGAGGAGAGCGTCTCTGCCAGAGGCAGTAATGATACTGATGATGATGGCAATGCCCGCCATTGACAAAAGGGGCATCGCTCTGTCGACCCAGGGGGCCTTTCCGTGAAAGAGTTTGTTGAAGATCAGGCCACCAATGATCGGGATGATCACAATTTTGACAATGCTCCACATCATCCCCCAAAATTCGATGGGAACATATTGTCCGGCTAGTAACTTCATCCATAAGGGTGTCATTAGCGGAGCCAGCATGGTGGCTACTGCTGTCATTGTTACCGAAAGGGCCACATTAGCTTTAGCCAGGTAGGCCATCACGTTGCTGGCCAATCCACTTGGAGCTGAACCAATCAGTATAATACCGGCGGCTATTTCAGAAGGGAAGTTAAACAGCTTGGCTATCCCAAATCCGAGCAGCGGCATAATGGTAAACTGGCACAGTAGACCAACACCTACTCCTTTCGGCATTTTGACTACTCCCTCAAAATCTTTGATGCTCATGGACGTGCCCATGCCAAACATGATGATTTGAAGCAGCGGAACTATCAACGTGCCCAGCTTGAAATCGCCGATTTGCTGAAACGGTGCGGGGTAGTACATGGCGGCAGCAACCGATGAAAAAATGACTACAGAGTAACTATAGCCTTTCGCTTTTTCACTTCCTCTTAATGCAAACGCCAGTAAGAGAAGGCCAACGATCAGCAAGGGCCCACTGATTGGGGAGTTAAGTCCAATGCCGGCAATGGCAGCGGCGACTAATAATGCTAAAGCAATAAATAGGGTGTAGGTATATGTCTTTTTCATAATGTAGCAATGGAATGAATTGATTCAATCCATTTCTAAGATGCTGCGGATTTATCAAAAAGCCAAAGAATTGCTTACCCCTTGGCTAAATGATTTTGTAAACGGGAAGCAGCGCCTTCTTTCTTTAGAAGAAAAACTTGACGCAGTGACAAAACATGAAGAGAAAAGGCAAGAGGCACGAGTATGCCAGGAAGCAAAACGAAAGGAAAAGTTGCCACAATTTCATTGGCCGGATCGTTCATGAAAACCCGGAATGGTGTGGGCATTGACAGCACTGCAACCGTGACTATATTGAGTAGTAGCAGCAGTCCACCAATATTCCACGCAATGGCAAAGCTGGTTTTGAATCGGTGCTGCCCAAAACAAACGAGACCTGCTGGAATAGCTGTAAGACCTACAAGGATATCCCAGTTGCGGCCTTCGAAGGTCATTTGGGCAGGCAGCAGGTTTTGCATAAAGAGCATCCAAAGAAGTATCTCGACAGGTAAACGGAAGGTTTGCAGGTACATGATCCAGGAAGGTGGAACTTGTATTAGCAGGTTGTCCAGTTTTCCAAAAAGTGTAACGACGGTGATTGAAATAATAGGGATCAGCGGGGCCATCAGCAGACGGGGAGGAAACGTAGAGAAATCAGAAAAGAAGCCTGAAAGAGCGACGCCGCTGATGATTGTAATCCAAATTGAAATGACAAATAGAAATCTCCAATGTCCTCTTGGATTGAGGTGGGTATTGGATTTGACTGTTTTTGCAATGGCCCATGTAACCAGCCCTAAGCAAATGACCGACAAGACCACAAAGTAGACGGCTGTAGAGGTAAAAAATGATGTTTTCATTGTTTGAGTAATTTGATTGTGGAGCAAAGGTAGAGCAGCCACCAGGCATATGAGATGACCATTATTGCTAAGTTTTAACCGGATGGATCAGGCAAACAAACTTCTGCGATATTGGGTGGGATAGGCCCCGAAACGCTGAAAGAATAGTCTACTAAAGCTTGTGGCATTCTCAAAGCCTAGTTGAATGGCAATTTGGTTGACGGGAATCTCTTTTGACTTGAGAAGGGAAAAAGCCCTTTGTAAACGGAGCCGCTGGAGATATTGATAGGGGGAGCAACCGAAGGTCACCTTGAATAACCTCAAAAAATGCTACTTGGAGAGGAATGCTTCATCAGCCAGCTTTTGCAGGTCTATGCTTTGGTTCTGGTGACTGTGCAAATAATCAAGCGAATAAGAAAGCCGCCGATGGAGCTCAATGCGGGTGGAAGCTTTCGCAGCAGGCAGCTTCCGAACTTCCTTAAGAATTTGACGATGCTGAGAAAGCAGATAAACCATGAGCTGGTAATTGTATTCATCTAGCTTTAAGCTACTCAGGTTTCCGTTTTTATGGTCGGCATAAAGGCACTTAACAATACCTGCAAGGGTATCGTCTTTCCGGTACAGCCGATTAGCAAAACCTATGTTTTCTGACGTCAGTCCATAAGAATCGTTGAGAATTTGATCCGTTGGAGTGATTAATCCTGAAAGGACTTGCAACGAAAGGTCTTCTCCCAGGTGAATATTGAGTGTTTCGGCAGGTTGGTCAGGCTCAACAGTCAGTGTATATTCTTGATTCTTGTTGGTGACGTAGAAAAAGTCATCACTAATGGTGGCGGTAGGCCCGCCTGTCGAGCAGTAGCTGTTGCCACTTATATTCATGAAAATTGAGATAGGCCCCTGCACGTCCGGCCGATAGGCTGAGGAAGTCGTGGCATTAATAATGCAATTAGGCCACTTGGGTTTGATCAGTTTTCCTGAGGGATCGGTGACTTTGATCTGCCCCGACACCATCGACTTAAGCCATTTAATATCAGGGAAATCGGATCGGATCATTCTGATTCAAGGTGATTCAAACCTTTACGAATTTCGTAAACAGATGGTTTTGACTGTTATTCATAAAAGTCCTCTTTATCAATTTGAGAAAGCTCCAACATCAACTTGCCAAGTTTTTGTGTAACGTCTGTGAAGAACCTGGCTCCTTTTTCCGCTGTAGACTTTTTTGGATTGCCAATGCCTGTGTCAGCTGAAACCTTCGACCATTCTCTTTCCTTCCATGCCCAACCTTCTTTGAACCCCTGAATACGTGGTTTTTTGTCTTTCCCGTCTCCGGCCTGATCAAGCGGCAGCACCAGCTCGGGTCTCAGGTGCATAATGAGGCAGGTTTCCATTTCGTCGGCATGGTCTCCAGGCTCTTCGAAGTACTGCTTCTTGTCCATCGACTGGAACCAGTTACAGGTGCTGAGCAACATTTTGGGGTACCTGACACCCAACTCTCGCAGCATGGTTTTGAAGTCGTTACCGCCATGGCTGTTCACAATCAGCAGCTTGTAAATGCCTTGCCGGTTGAGCACCTCAATGATATCGTTGAGAATAGCTAGCTGCGTGCTGGGGTAGAGGTTAATGTCAAGCTTGATGTCAGTTTGGCCGGTATTCACTCCGAAAGGTATTGTGGGCATTACCGTCAATTTTGCGCCAGCTTCCCAGGCGATACGACCTGCCTCAGTGGCTATGCTGTCAGCTTCATACACATCGGTGCCGTAGGGCATGTGGTAGTTGTGGGCCTCGGTGGCACCCCAGGGTAAAACGGCCAAATCGATTTGGCGATCCTTGATGTCTTTCCAATTGCACTCGGCGAGTAGGTATTGTTTCATAGGGTTGAAGCTAGAATTTTTGAGAGTATTATCAAACTACAAAGTTGAACAGACATTTGGCTGGTTTACTAATTGAAGAAAAAAGTTTTTATGTAAAAAATCGACTGACAGACAGCTGTCAGTGGCCAGTGCTAGTTTGGCTTCATCAAAGAAATTTTGAACCTAAAATCACACATCATGAATCAGCTAAACACTCAGATTGAAGCCGGAGTAATTTCACCAGAGCAGTTGCTCAAACACTGGCAGGGACATAGAAGCCTGACCCGCCGGGTAATAGAAGCTTTCCCTGAAAAGGAATTTTTTGAACATTCCATTGGTGGCATGCGACCATTTTCGAAACTCGTCAGTGAGATGCTTGCCATTGCGGTGCCAGGTCTGAAGGAAATTGTTACCGGCGAAACAACGCCCTTTAATGAAGAGCTGGAGTTTGAAGGGAAAAAAGAAAATGTACTGAAGGCATGGGATGAGTCTACAGAGCAAATTAACTCCTACTGGAAGCAGCTTTCAGCAGAAAGGTTCCAGGAGCAAATCAAGCTTTTTGGGCAGTATGAGGGAACAGTGGTGTCCAACCTTTTCTATTTCATCGACAACGAGATTCACCACAGGGGACAGGGCTATGTGTATCTTCGGTCGCTGGGTATTCAGCCTCCCTTCTTTTGGGAGAGGTAAAACCATGTTGTGGCTGTCTCAACAAACCAATCAGGGCTTTTGAGACAGCCTTTTTTATTTTTTGACACCTTCTGCCAGCAGGCGGATTTTTTTCACTCTTTCCACACTTACCACCAGCTTCTGGTACTCTCTAGGGTCGTCTCCCATAGACACGGCGGGGTTTCTGAATGCCATTGCGCTGTCCACAAAACTCCTCCCTGAAATATGGATTTCTTTCGCTCCAGTGGTTTTGACCAGATTGGCCACATTTTCTTCGCTGACACCAGCGCCAGGCATGATGATGATTCGGTCACCGGCTTTTTTTACCAGCTCCGCTAGCAATAGCCTGCCGTCGTAAACATTGGCCTGCTGCCCGGAGGTCAGGATGCGGTCAAAGCCAGCTTCAACGCACGCTTCGAGGGCTTCGTGGGGATCATTGGTCATGTCAAATGCCCGATGGCAGGTGACTTTCAGCGGCCTGGCAAGCTGCACAAGCTCCCTGTTTCTTTCCGTATCTATTTCCCCATTGGCTTTCAGGATGCCAAAGACCACACCGTCTGCACCTAGTTTTTTCGCCGATTCAATGTCTTTTTTCATTACCTCAAATTCCTCATCGGAATAGAGGAAGTCACCACCTCTTGGCCTGATCATGACGAACACTGGTATTCGTGCCTTTTCTTTGGCAGCCAGGATCATTCCAGCGGAGGGTGTGGTGCCTCCATCACCAGGACTATCACATAACTCTATGCGACTGGCACCACCTTCGATGGCATTGAGTACGGAGGTGATGTTGTAGCAGACTACTTCTATTGTAAGCGGCATTTTTAGTAAGTTGGAAGATTTGGATCAATCTCTTCGGCCCAGGCATGAATACCTCCGATGAGGTTATAGAGGTTGTCGAATCCGTACCGTGATTGCAGCGCTTGAATGACTGAGGCACTGCGCCCCCCATGGTGGCAATGCACTACCACCTGGCGGTCTTTATCAATCAAGTCCAGATATTCCTGAAGCTCGCTCATGGGCATCAGTTCTCCACCCATATTCACCGTTTCATATTCGTGGGCCTCCCTTACATCGATCAGCTGAAAGCTGACGCCGTTTTTCTTCCATGAGTCGAGCTCCTGAACGGTTATCTCTTTCATATTTTCCTGGTAGTTCTTAATGCCGCAAAAGGCCTCGTAGTCGATAAGCTTGGTCACTTTGGCTCTGGTACCCTTTGGCTTGATCACCATTCGCTGCCGTGTATTGTCCCACGCACCAAGCATTACTAAGGTACTGTCCAGCACTTCGCCAGACTGGGTAATGATTTTGAGTGCTTCTATGGCCTGCATGGTGCCGATAAGCCCTGGAAGCACACCTAATACGCCCTCTTGTTCGCAAGTGGGCACTGAACCGGCCGCCGGGGGAGTAGGGTAGAGGTCTCTGTAGTTAGCACTTTCTTTTGTGAGGTTGAACACGGCCACCTGCCCTTCAAACCGATGAATCGCACCGTAGATGTATGGCTTGTCTGCCAAAAGGCATACATCGTTCATGAGGTAGCGGGTAGGAAAGTTGTCGGTGCAGTCGATCACAATGTCAAACCCGGCGACAATATCGAGTGCATTAGCAGAGGTGATTTTCTCCTGGTAAGCTACCAGCTCGATGGTGGAGTTGAGCGCCATTAGGTGGCTTTTGGCGGCTTCAGCCTTATTTTTGCCCACGTCGCTTTCTCTGAATACTACCTGGCGTTGCAGGTTGCTGATGGAAACGACGTCATTGTCAACAATGCCAATCCGCCCTACGCCAGCTGCAGCGAGGTATTGCAGCACGGGGCAGCCCAATCCACCCGCACCAATCACCAGTACCCTGCCTTCAGCGATCTTTTGCTGGCCTGCGGGGCCTATTTCTTTTAGCGACAAATGGCGAGCGTACCTGGACATGGAAGAAAGTTATCGGTTAATAGTGAAAAGTAAAAGGGTATCCCTCAACCCTCGCACTTCTTGCCGCTGCGCTCAAAACCTCTTGAGTACGATATTCGACACTGTTTCTCCTATCGAAAGACTGGAGGTGGCTGCCGGGCTTGGTGCGTTGCAGACATTCACAGCTATGTCATTTTCCAAAATCAGGAAGTCGTCGAGCAGCCCACCATTGCGGTCGCACGCCTGGGCACGCACACCCGCTCCGCCCGGTTCAAGATCCGACTCTTTCAAATCAGGCAGAAGCTTTTGAAGGGCAGTGGTGAAAGCTGTTTTGCTGAACGACCGGTACATTTCGCCAAAGCCTGTTTTCCAATATTTCCACGCCACTTTCTGAAAGCCAGGCCAGGCCAGTGTTTCGGCTAGTTCAAACAAATTAATTTCTGACTTGCTGTATCCTTCTCTTCTAAAGGCCAGCACCGCATTGGGGCCAGCTTCCACTTCGCCACCCACCATTCGTGTAAAGTGTACGCCGAGGAATGGGAAATTAGGATCCGGTACCGGGTAGATCAGGTTCTTGACCAGGTACTTTCTTTCTTCTTTTATTTTGTAGTACTCACCTCTGAATGGCACAATCTTGATATTGACTTCCTGTCCGGTCATCCGGGCTATTTTGTCGGAATAGAGACCAGCGCAGTTCACCACCAGTTTCGTTTGGTAGGTGTCCTTATTAGTGACCACCGTACAACCTCCGGCTTCTTTTCTGATTTCCCTAACCGCCTCACTTATATGAATCTGTCCATCATCTTTTCTTATCACTTCAGCCAGTTTGGCCGATACTTCTTTGTAGCTGATGATGCCGGTGTAAGGCACCCAAATCCCCTCAATGCCATTTACATAGGGCTCCTTTTCTTTTAATTGCTCAGCAGTAAGCCGCTCGTTTTTTACCAAACCATTTTGAATACCTCTTTCGAAAAGATTATTCAGCAGCGGCAATTCTTCTTTCGACGTGGCTACTACAATTTTGCCACAGAGGTCATACTCAATTCCTTGTTCGTTACAAAAGTCAAGCAGCATGTTGTAGCCATTGATGCAATTAGTCGCTTTCAGACTTCCTGGCTTATAATATAAGCCGGAATGGATAACCCCGCTGTTGTTGCCGGTTTGGTGAGCCGCCAGTCTGGGCTCTTTTTCAATTAGCAAAACCTTAAGTCCGGGTCGTTTCTTTTTTAGTTGGTAAGCGGTGGCCAATCCCACAATTCCTCCACCAATAATCGTAATGTCGTATTGCATGCTGTTCAGTTGATGTTGCGAATATAAGACTCAAAGGTGAATTATAACTGCATGATAATAATCAGTATACTTTGGGAGTGAAATCATCCTGGCGTTTTGTGGTTGGTAATACTTTTGTACCAAAATAAATCATCTCAATCATGGAAAGGAAAGTGGTAAGTGCCGAAGAAGCGCTGAAGGTTGTAAAGTCTAATGACCGGGTTTTTATTCACAGTGTGGCTGCGGCACCCAAGATTCTGATAGACGCCTTGGTGGCGAAAGCGCCCGAGCTAAGAAACGTGGAAATCATGCACCTGCATACGGAGGGTTCGGCTGACTATGCCAAGCCTGAATATGCCAACAGCTTTCATGTTCACTCTCTGTTTGTTGGCGCAAATGTGCGTAAAGCCACTCAAGAGCATCGGGCCGACTATATCCCCATTTTCTTAAGCGAAATACCCAGACTGTTCAGGGAGAATATCCTCCCAATAGATGTGGCGCTAGTGTCGGTTACCCCGCCCGATAAACATGGGTACTGCTCGCTCGGGGTTTCGGTTGATGCCACTTTGGCTGCGATTGAAACGGCCAAGGTAGTGATTGCCCAGGTGAACCCACTAATGCCCCGCACTTTCGGAGACAGCTGTTTACCGGTGAGCAAATTTCACTATTTGGTTGACGGAAAAGTGCCGATACATGAAGTGCCATCGCCTCCGATTAGTGAGGTCGAGAAAAAGATTGGTCAGCACATCGCCGGCATGGTGGAAGATGGAGCCACCCTTCAAATGGGAATTGGAGCCATTCCCAACGCAGTGCTTTCGCAGCTTACCAACCACAAGCATTTGGGCATCCACACCGAAATGTTCTCGGATGGAGTAGTTCCTCTTGTTGAGTCGGGCGTAATCGACGGGAGCATGAAGGCTATTAACAGAGGCAAGATTGTGTCAACCTTTGTAATGGGCAGCAAACTTACCTATGATTTTATCGACAACAACCCCTCGGTCAATCTTTACGATGTCGCTTTTGTTAACGATGTGGCCACTATCCGTCGCAACCCCAAGGTAACATCAATCAACTCGGCCATCGAAATTGATATCACAGGCCAGGTTTGCGCTGACTCCATCGGCACGCTGCACTACTCGGGCGTGGGGGGACAAATGGATTTCATAAGAGGAGCCTCCTATTCAAAAGGAGGAAAGCCGATCATAGCCCTGCCTTCGGTCACAGGCAGGGGAGAAAGCAAGATTGTACCATTTCTGAAGGAAGGAGCTGGGGTGGTAACGACCAGAGCCCATGTTCATTATATAGTTACCGAATGGGGAGTGGCCTACCTGTACGGAAAAACACTGCATCAAAGGGCTCGTTTGCTGATTGATATAGCCCACCCTGATCACAGAGAGGCATTGGAGCGGAAGGCATTTGAAAGGTTTGGGAAGATATGATGTTAGCTTTTTAGCTGAATCTGATGGGGGCTGGTCTTAGGAACTCGTTCAATAATTCCTCTGGCCTCCATATCCAGCTTAACAGTAACGAAATACCACAACACTTTTCCATCGAATGAGGCTGTCAACTCGTTCACTGCCTGGTCTGCAAGACTTTCAAACGTCCTGGGTTTTCCGTCTTTCAACTTCTTGGCTATGAAAGCATAAATCACATCATATTTATGTTTCATGATATTGACACCCTTTTTACCCTGGGGGTGAAGGGTCAGGATTTTCTCTTTGTCAACCATTATTCGAAAGTTTGACCGTGGATTGTACCTTTGAGCCTCGTTCAATTTAGTTATTTGCAGAGGTTATATCAACAGTTGTAGCCGCCAATTAGCCGGTAGTTCCGCTGGCAGCTTCCACTCTTCTATGAAATTTGGTAGAACTTCCCGATAATTTAGCCAATCGTCCGAAACCCGGAAAATTATCCGTATTTTGAACAACCTTTGCAAGCTTTTTGCGTCCGATAGACAGTGCGCTGCAGCCTGTTGGCGTATTGCTTTCATTAATCCACAGCAGAAAACAAAGCCCACTCAGAGCGGGTTTATTTGAGAATAGAGCCTATTGTAAAGATTGAATCCATTGTTTGGCATTAGAAGGCCTTCACATACGTAAGTAATATCATTTGACCTATAAATTTCTATGTCTTTAAGAAGAAAACTCATTGCGTTTCTGGTTGTCGTGTTAATGGTGACTGGCTCCATTGGCCTTTACAGCTTTCTGGCGGCAAAAAAGGAACTTCCCCCTGAAAAAGAGGCCCCTGCTGTTGTCAACTATGTAAAAGTGAGAGAAGTAGCTTTCCAGAATGTGGAAACGGAAATTGAAGCCTATGGAAGGGTGGGCTCGTCTCAGCCTATCGACTTGTTGGCTGAGGTGGGTGGCCGACTGATCATGGGAGATGTGCCTCTAAAAGAAGGCCAGAATTTTAAAAAGGGGCAACTTCTGGTGCGTGTCAACGACGTGGAGCCGAGGCTAAACCTCCAGGCAAGAAAAAGCAGTTTTCTTAATCTTATTGCCTCTATACTTCCGGACCTAAAAGTGGATTACAGCAGCAGCTTTCCGGCCTGGCAGGAATATTTTGGCAATATAAAAACAGATGCTCCACTTCCTGAGCTTCCGGAAATAGCTGATATCAAGGAAAAGACTTTTTTGGCCACCAAGAACATCCTCAGCGAGTTCTATACTATTCGTGGTCTGGAGGAAAACCTTAGGAAGCACTATATGATCGCTCCTTACAATGGGAGCATTTCCGTTGTTAATATCGAGCCAGGCACCTATGTGAATCCCGGGTCTAATATCGGCAGGATTCTTCGCACAGATGCATTCGAAATCAAAGTACCCATTGAAGCTGGAGACATCCAGTTTGTGGAATTGGGCAAAAGGGTAAAGGTTATAAAAGGTGAGGACGAATCGGCTTCACTTACAGGAAAGATCGTTAGAATGACGGACTATATAGACCCTACCACGCAGACATTCCATGTGTATGTTTCTATTCAAAACAATCAACAGCAGGCACTGTATGACGGATTATATCTTAAGGTGGTGATTCCAGGCAAGGTCGTGGACAACGCTATTGAAGTACCAAGGGGTGTTGTTAGAAACAAAGGAGAAGTGTTTGTGTATAACGACGGAGTGCTGGGCACCAGAGCTGTTTCAGTGCTGAAAAATAACCAAAACACTTACCTGATCACAGGGTTGAAGGAAGGAGATTCACTTGTTACTGAGGCTCCTTTGAATGCCTTTGAGAAAATGAAAGTGGAAATCATTAAATAACGCCAGAAGATATGAGACAACTTTTATCATTCTTTATCAAGTATCCGATTTGGTCTAATGTAATACTGCTGGCAGTATTTCTTCTGGGTTTGGCCAGTTTTTTCAACATGAAGAAATCTTTCTTCCCTGAAAGAACGCCAAACATGATTACGGTGTCCGTTTCCTACCCGGGTGCTGCTCCGGAGGAGATGGAGGAAGGCATCACTATCAAGATAGAGGAGGCATTGAAAGGGATTGTGGGAATTGTGGAGGTAAGATCGGTTTCGAGCGAAAACTCTGCGTCTATCACAATCGAGACGTCCACCAACTACGATCTGGACGAAGTCCTCACAGAAGTGAAAAACGCTGTAGACAGGATCAATTCCTTCCCGGTAGGTGCCGAAAAGCCTACGGTATTTAAACAGCAGTCCACCAGCATGGCTTCCTTCCTCGGTCTGAAAGGAAATGTGCCTTTGATGGAGCTGAAGACCATTGCAGAAAGAATTGAGGATGATTTCTTAAAATCGGGACTGATCACTCAGGTGAGAGTGTCGGGTTTTCCTGACCTTGAGATTTCCGTTGAAGTGCCTGAGGAAAATCTTTCCCGGTATGGCATCACATTTACGCAGGTGGCCAATGCTGTGCGTGTCAACAACCGGGATGTGTCGGGCGGAACAATAAAGACTTCCGAAGAGGAAATAAGGATCCGTGCTAATGCCAAAGATTATGACCCTGAGGTCATTGGTAACATAGTGTTGAAGGCGAATGCTGACGGCACCCGTGTGCTATTGAAGGATGTCGCCACAGTTACCCTGGGCTTTGCAGATATACCAAACAAGTACTACAGCAACAATGTAAGAGCTGTCAATGTGGCTGTGAGCAAGCTGCCAGAGGAAGATCTTCTGGCGATTTCTGAATTTCTGGACAAGTACGTGACAGATTTCAATGCTGAGAACGAGAATGTGACATTGTTTACCAACTTTGATTTCTATTCTTTGCTTTCCCAGCGGATTGATTTGCTTACCAGCAATTTTGTGCTCGGCCTGGTACTTGTAATGATCACCCTGGGTTTATTCCTTTCTTTGCGCCTTTCAATTTGGGTAGCTGCGGGTATTCCAATTTCGTTTCTGGCCATGTTCGTCGTAGGTACCATGGCAGGTATTACCATTAACATGATGTCGTTGTTTGGAATGCTGCTGGTGGTGGGCATTCTGGTGGACGACGGCATTGTGATCTCTGAAAATATTTATACCCATTTCGAAAAAGGAAAAACACCGGAACAGGCTGCCGTAGACGGCACGCTTGAAATGATGCCGTCGGTTTTCACTTCAGTGTCAACCACCATGCTCGCATTCGTGACCTTGATTTTTCTTGACAATGGAGGGTTTAGCTATGAAATGGCCGTGGTGGTAATTGCCTGTCTGGGCTTTTCATTGGTAGAGGCATTCTTTATACTTCCTTCTCACCTGGCTTCTAAAGCTATTTTGTCGAAAAGGAAGCCCGACACGCTATACGACAGGTTCAGAACCACGATGGAGAAAGGCATCGATTTTGTCAGATTTAAGTTGTACGGCAACTCTCTTGAGTTCCTCGTGCGCTGGAGATGGATTGCGATGATGGGCCCGTTGGTGTTTGTGATGATGGTGGTGGGGATGTCGCAGGGTGGTTTGATAAGGTTCGAGTTTTTCCCCCGAACGCCTTTCGACGACCTTCAGGTCGACTTGATGCTCAAACCCGGCACGAGAGAAGGCATTACCGAAGATTACCTGAGAAAATTTCAGGATCAGGTTTGGGAGGTACATGACGAAATGAAAAAAGAGGCCGGTTTGACGGAGCCATTTTTCTCATCTGTAGATATAATTATAGGCAGCAGTGCCGGCAGAAGCAGCAGCGGCAGCCATGTGGGATATGTTGGAATTAATTTTGAGGACCTCGAAGGCAAGAAAATATCGGCGTTCGAGGTTGCCAACCGGATTCGCCAAAAAATCGGGCCTATTCCTGAGGCTGAGAACTTTACGGTAGGGGCTGCTCAGCGGTGGGGAAAACCTGTTTCCATTGCTCTGAAAGGCAAGTTTATTGATGAAATTGAGGAGGCAAAAACAGAACTGAAGGAAAGCCTTAGGAGAATTGACCTGCTGAAAGACATCACTGATAATTCGGCCATCGGCCAACGGGAAATCAAGCTGGAACTGAAGCCCTTGGCTTATTTTATGGGGTTGAACCATCAGGATATTACGCAGCAAATTCGCCAGGGCTTTTTTGGTGAAGAGGTGCAGAGGCTCATCATTGGTACCGACGAGGTAAGGGTTTGGGTACGCTACCCTGAAGAGGACAGAATCAATGTAAGCCAGTTAGAATCGATGAAGATCAGAGCAGCTAATGGGTCAGAGTATCCGTTGTCGCAGCTGGCCAGTTACGAAGTTGAAAGAGGTGTGTTGAGCATTAATCGATTCAATGGAAAAAGGGAGGTGAGGGTAGAAGCTGACCTGGCGAACAATACTACCTCTATGCCGCCGTTGATAGAAAAGATTACCGCTGACATTATGCCGCCTATCATGGCGAAGCATCCTTCACTTGAATACTCTTTCGAAGGCCAGCAGCGTCGTGCCTCAAGGGAACTTGATTCAGGAGCTGTGATCTTTGGGTTGTGTTTGATAGCCACTCTTTTGTTGCTAATGCTGACTACAAGGTCCTATTTGCAGCCTTTTATGATTTTCGCACTCATTCCGCTGGGGTTCATTTGCGCCATTTTTGGTCATTGGATTGAAGACAAAACGGTGTCAATTCTGAGCGCCTATGGCATGCTGGCATTGTCGGGCGTGATTATCAACGACGCCGTGGTGATGGTGGATCAGTTCAACAGGAACCTTAAGGAAGGCATGAATATGCATGACGCTGTGGTTGATGCCGGCACCAGCCGATTCAGACCCATTGTGCTTACATCGGCTACTACAGTTGCCGGGCTTTATCCGATCATTCTTGAAACAAGCTTCCAGGCTCAGTTCCTGATCCCAATGGCCATATCTATTGCCTATGGGGTTGCACTGGGAACGCTGTTTATCCTTTTCTTCTTCCCCGTGTTTTTGATGGTGATGAACGACATCAGGGTATACTCCAAGTGGCTGCTATTTGGTGGAGAGAAGCCTAACAAAGAAGAGGTGGAGCCTGCAGTGAAAGAAATGAAAAAGGGCTACGCCCTTAACTAATCATTGATCTAACAATTGTAATGAAGAAAATACTCTTAACGTTCGGGATGGCGTTGGCCATCCTGAACTCTTATGCGCAGACCGAAGAACCAAAAATAACGGAACTGTCGCTTTCTGAAGCGATTGCCACAGGCCTGGACAATAACTTCTCTATTAAGATTGAAAAGCAGAATATCGATATTGCCACCCGTAACAACTCATGGGGGCAGGCTGGTTTGTATCCGTCGCTAACCTTCAACCTTTCACAGGGATTCAGCCGGACTGAAATCAATAACCCAACTTCTTTTGTGCAGGGAGCCATTCAGTCGAGAAATCTGCAACCTTCTTTGTCGCTTAACTGGACACTTTTCAATGGCTTTAATGTTCAAATCACCAAGGAGAGGCTGGAGTTCTTACAGCAGCAGAGTGTGGGGAATGCGACTATTGTGATTGAAAACAGCATACAGGGCATAGTAGAAGCCTACTATACTGTTCGTCTTCAGGAAGAGCAATTGACTATTTTCGAACGCAGCCTTCAGCTTTCTAAGGACAAATACAACTATAGCAAGCTCAAGGGGGAGTTGGGAAGCGCCGTTACGTTTGACATTCTTCAGGACAAAAGCGCCTACCTGACCGATTCTTCCAATTACATTACCCAGCTTTACAATGTTCAGAATGCCTTAAGAAACCTGAACCTGCTGCTTGGTATTGATGTGGAAACGAGCTACGATTTGACCGATTCACTGACGGTGCAAATTCAGCCATTTACGCTGGATGAGCTGTATGCAAGAATGGTGGCGAACAACAGCAACCTAAAGAATCAGTACATCAATCAGGAGATTTTCAAAAGAGATATTGGCATTGCCAGGTCGGCGATGTATCCTAGCATATCAATGACATTGGGGGGATCGGACAACAACCAGGTTCAGAACCTAACCAAAGCCACTTTCCTAAATGGGAATGTGGGTGAGGCTGGAATAAAATCGGGCAACACCAACTACAACGCCAACTTTACGCTCAGCTTTACAATATTTAACGGAGGTAGAATCCGTAGACAAATTGAAAATGCAAAGGTCAACGAGCAAATCGCCGCTATCAGGGTTGATGAGTTGAAACAAAGCCTAAAGAACAATCTAATCAATACACTGGAGTTCTATCGCCTTCGGGCACGGCTTTACCAGATTGCCATTGAAAACAGACAAACGGCTGAGTTCAATTTGACACTGGGTGAGGATCGTTATCGTAATGGAACGATCAGCTCTTTCGACTTCCGTGATTTGCAATTGAACTATTTGCGTTCGGCCTTGAGTGAACTACAGACCAAGTACAATCTCGTGGAGTCAGAAGTGGAGCTAATGCGCCTTACTGGTGGTATTTTGGAAGAATACGAAACTGAATAATCACGAAGATTTTGATTTGAGATGTCTGATTTGAAATTATGCGAACCGTTAATTTCAAATCAGAAATCTCAAATTCCTCAATACTTGTCCCTTATAAACTCCAGCACTTCCTGCATCTGCTCCCTGATGGGGTTAGTAAACCCGGGGTAGTTATTGTGCATAAAGCTAAAGATCAGCACTTTGCCTGAATTAGTTTTTATAAATCCGCTGAGTGAGTGCACGCCGCTCAAGGTGCCAGTTTTGGCAAAAACATAGGGCTCTGTTTCGCCAGCATACCATCGGCGTATGGTGCCAGCCTGTCCACCAATAGCCAGCGTCCTGAATAACTCCTTTTGTTCAACTAGCGTAGAAGTTTCCTCCAGCAAGGCCACCAGGCTTCGTGGCGTGAACATGTTGTATCTCGATAGCCCAGAGCCATCATGCCATATAGGCACATCTGGCAAATCGTTGAGGTATTTGTTCTTCACAAACCACAAGGCATTGTTGCCGCTAAGTGTATCCCCAAAGCCTGAAGAGCACATCACCAGAATCTGTTCCGCAATAAAGTTGTCGCTTGGCCAAAGCATGGCCTGATACACTTTTTGCGAAGGATAGCCTTTGAGGGTTTTCCATTGTAAACTATCCGGCTTGTAACCAAAGACGACAGGCTTCTTCAAGGTGTCCTGAAGCAGCTCCCTTCCAAGGGAAAATGAGTATTTGAAAGGCACATCTCTTTCAACTGTATCCAGTTTTTCCGGCGTAAAAAACAGGTAAGAGTTGTAGCTAAGGTCTCTTTCTACCAATGTTCTTTGCTTTTCGAAAGGTCTCGCTTCCACAAACTGTTGGAAGAAGGGAGGGTTTACCTTGGGCGTCGTATCTCCCGGAAGCATGCTAAACCTCACGAAGTTGCCGTAGATAGGAAGGCCGGCTCTTTCTGGCTGATAATAATACAGGTAGTCGTCCCACGACCAGCCTGGGCCGAAGACAGGGTCTTTGTAGTTTTCGGGCTGCCATATCAGTGCTTTGGTGGTGTCTGATAGCAAGTCAAACGCCGGTTGGTATTCAAAGTCGGGATGCAGAAAAGTAGGATCGCCGGTCCCGGTAAAGAAAAGCGTGTCGTTGGCTTCGGCATATTTCAGGGCTGGGATGGAATCGCCGAGCAACCTGAGGCCGGAGTAGTAGGTGAATAGTTTGGTGTTGGAGGCAGGTGTGAAATACTTGTCGCCATTCTGCTCTGCGAGGTAAGTCTTCGTGTCGGGGTCATACAGCACAAAGCCAGTAAAATGATCGGCGAAATCCGGCGACTTGCTGACCATTTGTTTCAATACTATTTTTTTGCTGATCACAAGTTGCGGCGAGCAGGAAAACTGAGCGACCAGGAGCACTACTGTCAACGTAAGCCACAGGTAGTCAAGAGACTTCGACCTATCAGCAGGGAACGCTGTACTTTTTCTTTTCATATGGTTTATTGTAGCTGCTATCCTTACCATTGCCCGAATAAATAATGCTTCAATGAAAAATTCTAATTTATGAACGAAGAGTGTGGAATTTTAGTAAAATTTACACCGAAGACCGGAAACGCCAAATAACGAAAGACAAATGTCAAATAGGCGCCAATTCCGAAGCAATCGAACCATCTGCTGACCGCATGTGGCTGATTTACCTCGGATGTGCCATTTGGGTTTTTAAACTTTGGCTTTTGGAATTTCTTTGTGCTTTGGAGTTTGTTATTTGTCTTTTCACAATCTATGCAATTAAAATCAATCGTATTGTCCAATGGCAGCTTCGATACGAAGTCGGCCAAAACTGCCCACGGGCTTATCAGAGGATCTGTCAGATATGATATCCTCGCTGTCATCGATCCAGTGTTTTTTGGCCAGGATGCCGGCACGGTGCTGGACGGTAGAGAAAGAGGAATTCCTATTTACAAAACCGTTAAAGACTTCATAGCTGCAGGCGGCAAGGCCGAAAACTGTGTGGTGGGCGTGGCTCCCAAGGGCGGGCAGCTACCAAAACCCATGGAGGAAGACGTGGTGACGGCCATAGAGAATGGCATGGATGTCGTTAGTGGTTTGCATTCGTTCCTCAACGACAACGAAAGGCTGGCCACACTTGCCAAGGAAAAAGGCGTGACAATACACGACATCAGGCAACCAAGGGAACGGAAATACCTGAAGTTCTGGACGGGTGACGTATACAAAGTTAAATCGGCCAAAATTGCAGTGATGGGCACGGACTGCGGGCTTGGAAAGCGCACTACTTCCAAATTCATTGTGGAAGCCATCCGTAAGGAGGGTATGATTTCAGAAATGATTTACACGGGGCAAACGGGGTGGATGCAAGGCTGGAAGTACGGCTTTATCCTGGACTCCACCTACAACGACTATGTGTCGGGCGAGCTGGAAAATGCCCTCGTAACCTGTGACAGGGACCTGAATCCAGACCTGATGGTGATTGAAGGTCAGGCAGCCTTGCGCAACATTAGCGGGCCATGCGGTTCCGAGTTTTTGCTTTCTGGCGACGTGGACGGTGTGGTTTTGCAACATGCTCCCGCCAGGGTTCACTACGATGGGTTCGAGTACCTGGATGCCAAGATACCCCCAATTACTGAGGATATTGCTTTGATAAAAATGTATGGCAAGGAAGTCATTGGGGTGACGCTCAACACAAGAGGCCTTACTATTGATCAGGCGCTCCGGCACAAAGAGGAGTACGAGCAAAAATTGGGTATTCCGGTGGCTTTGCCGGTAGAAAGAGGAGTGGATGACATTTTAGGACCAATAAGAGAGTTGATCAAACGAAAGAATGCGAATAAAGGAAATTAATATCCGCAAGGAAAATCTGGAACTGGCTAAGCCGTACTCCATTTCTTACAAAACAGTGGATTCGGTAGAAAACGTGATTGTGGAGCTAGTGGCAGACAACGGTATGGTTGGCATGGGCGTGGCCAATCCCAGTAAGTATGTGGTGAATGAGGATGTAGGTGAATGTTATAAAACTTTAACCTCCAGTGATCTCTCCTTTCTGAAAGGTTCCGACGTTTCGTGCTTTTACGAACTGCTCAATGGAATACATACCCATTTTGCTTCCAGTGCGGGATGCAGAGTAGCACTCGACGTGGCCCTGCACGATCTATTCACACAATCCCTGGGTGTGCCATTGGTTCACTTTCTGGGTGTTCACCACAAATCGATGGCTACTTCGGTTACCATTGGTATTATGGGTATTGAAGAGACGATCAAAGAGGCAGATGATTTTATTAAAGGTGGTTTCAAAATTCTCAAGGTCAAACTTGGTAAGACGATAGAGGAGGACATCGAGCGAACAATTGCCCTTCGCAAGCATATTGGGAATAAGGCGCTGATAAGGATCGACGCCAACCAGGGATGGAATTTTGACGAAACGATCTCTTATGTAAGTGCGACAAAGGACCTTGACATTGAGCTGATAGAGCAGCCGCTGAAACAGTCGGCCATTGCTGAGTACCGGAAGTTTCCCGATTATGTAAAGAACCTGGTGGCTGCCGATGAATCACTGGTGGGCCCGGCAGATGCTTTTCATCTCGCTAATAATCCCAAGGCAGCAGGTATTTATAATATCAAGCTGATGAAATGTGGTGGCATTCGGCCAGCAAGGGAGATTGCTACGATTGCCAAGCAAGCGGGCATTGACCTGATGTGGGGCTGCAACGACGAAAGCATCATCAGCATTGCAGCTGGTTTGCATGTGGCCTTTTCGTGCCCTCACACAAAGTATATAGACCTCGATGGCAGCCTCGATCTGGCCAAAGATGTGGTGTCAGGCGGCTTTACCATCAAAGATGGCATGATGAGTTTGACTGATAAGCCCGGATTGGGCGTTAAGAAGCTTTAGTTAATGGGTTTTGCCTGCTGACTAACTTCTAAGTAGAATTATATTTTTAGTAAACCTGATCGATGATGTTTAAAACCTACCTGCGAGCTACCTTTTTCTTTTCTCTTGTCTTTTTTCATTTCACTTCGACTTATGCTCAGACTGCCATTCCCCGGCCCTTTGAGCAACTCAACGAAGTAGATAAAGCCAGGGCGTGGGTAGATTCGGTTTATTCCTACCTGACACTTGATGAGAAAATTGGGCAGCTACTCATGATAGCGGCATATTCGAACAGAGACGAAGCCCACACCCAGGAACTTATCCGACTTATCAAAGAGCGCCATGTTGGAGGCTTGGTGGTTTTTCAGGGTGGCCCGGTCAGGCAAATCAACTTGATCAACAAACTACAGCAAGAAGCCAAACTTCCTTTGTCCATCGCTATGGATGCGGAGTGGGGCGTAGGCATGCGGCTCGACAGCACTATGTCGTTCCCCTATCAAATGACGCTGGGCGCTATTGAAGACGTTACATTGATAGAGCAAATGGGGCAGGCGATTGCCCGGCAGCTAAAAAGAGTAGGGACGCAGGTCAATTTTGCGCCAGTGGTGGATGTGAACAATAACCCCAACAACCCAGTGATCAACTATCGCTCTTTTGGAGAGAACAGGGAGGAAGTAGCCAAAAGAGGGGTGGCTTATGTGAAGGGGCTCGAAAGCCAGGGAGTGTTGGCATCGGCGAAACATTTTCCCGGGCACGGCGACACAGGCACCGACTCTCACTACGACCTTCCGGTGGTGAAGCACGATATGCAGCGGCTTGACAGCGTCGAACTCTATCCCTTCAGAAAGCTGATTGAGGCCAATGTGTCGGGCATTATGGTGGCGCACATGTCAATTCCGACGCTCGACGACACGCCCAATTTGCCGACTACACTATCGAAACCAGTGGTCACGGACTTGCTGAAAAACAAGCTGGGGTACAAGGGAATCATTTACACTGATGCGCTCAATATGAAAGGTGTGACGAAGTATCATGCCTCTGGGGAACTCGAGAAAAAGGCTTTTCTGGCAGGTAACGATGCCCTTGAATTTTCTGAAGATGTAGATGCAGCGTTTGAGTATTTGAAGGCAGCTGTGACCCGGAAGGAAATCACAGAGCAGCGGCTTGCAGAGAGCGTGAAAAAGATTTTAATGGGCAAGTATGCCACGGGTATGACCAGGTGGATGCCAGTAAGTACTGAAGGGGTTTTTGAAGATTTGCACCAACCAAATGATGAGCTATTGAATAGAAGGCTTTTTGAGGAGTCGGTTACGCTTCTGGAAAACCGCAATAGTCTGTTGCCGCTAAAGCGCCTGGATACGCTGAAGCTTGCCAGTCTAAGCATAGGAGTAGAGTCCCTTTCCCCATTTCAGCAGCGCCTGAATGATTATACCGAAATGACGCACCTGACACTGCCCAACGAGGCCACGCCGGAAGAGATCGGGAGGGTGAAAGACAGCCTTAGCAGCTACAACATGGTACTCATTGGGTTGCACTCCGGGCTCCGGGCTAATAACCGGGAAGGGATGTCAGCCGACGTGCAGGCGTTTTTGAAAGAGCTTGTCGAAGGCAAAGTAACCGTGGTAGCGGCCATGAGGAATCCTTATACGCTTTCCAAACTCGACTGGATAGCAGAGGCAGATGCTGTATTTACGACCTATCAGGAGCACGCTATAGCCGAAGACATGGCAGCTCAGCTAATTTTCGGAGGCATTGGAGCCAAAGGACGCTTGCCTGTAACGGTGAACGACCGCTGGCCTGCTGGTTACGGATTGACGACAGAGGGTGGCGGGCGTTTTAAGTTTACATTGCCGGAAGAACTTGGGATCAACAGCAGGACGCTGGAAACCCGAATTGATAGCGCCATGACACTGGCTATTGAGAAAAAAGCCTTTCCCGGAGGACAAGTGATGCTGGCCAAAGAGGGGAAAGTATTCTTCCACAAAACTTACGGTTTTCACACCTACGACAGTCTGCTGGAAGTGAAGAAAACGGACATATACGACCTGGCCTCGGTAACAAAGATTACGGCGGCTTTGGCTGCGATCATGAAGCTGCACGATGATGGCAAGTTTGATTTGTATGCCAGACTCAAAGACTACTATCCGTACTTCGGCTGGTCAAACAAAGCCAAGCTGGAGTTCATTGATATTCTTACGCACCAGGCGAAGCTAAAGTCGTGGATTCCGTTCTATCAATCAGCGTACAAAAAAGATAGTAGCTACAAACGGCATACGTTGTCACTCACACCCTCTGCCGATTATCCGATCAAGCTCACAGATAATTTGTATGAGTACAAAGACTACAAAAAAACACTGCTGAAGAAGATCAAAAAGTCGAAGCTCAATCCAGAGCCCGGCTATGTCTATTCCGACATGAGCTTCTACCTGTATCCGGATATCGTAAAAACGTTGACTGGCACTGACTTTCAGGAATACCTGAATGCGAATTTTTATGATAGAATAGGAGGGACAACACTCGGTTACAATGCGGGAAGGAAGTACTCCCTGGATCGTATTATACCGACAGAGAACGACAACTACTTCCGCATGACACAGTTGCATGGCGTGGTGCATGACGAGGGTGCTGCCATGCTCGATGGTGTTTCGGGCCACGCCGGGCTATTCGCCCGCTCCTACGACCTGGCGGCCATGTGGCAGATGTACCTCAATGAGGGTACGTATGGAGGCGAGCGCTATATTTCGCCTCAAACCATCGAGAAGTTTTCTGTTTGTCAGTTCTGCGAGGAGGGCAACCGCCGGGCCATCGGCTTCGACAAGCCGCTGATTGAATACAACAAAAGAAGCAGCAGCGTCGCCCGCCAGGCATCTCCAAGCAGCTTCGGGCATTCCGGCTACACAGGCACTTTCGTTTGGCTTGATCCGGAATACGACTTTATGTATGTGTTCCTGTCCAACCGGGTGTACCCAACTAGAAACAGCACGGCCATCTACGACCTGGCCGTAAGACCAACGATCCATACGATAGTGTATGAGGAGATGGGGGTGAGGTAGGTTTTTTTATTTTTACCATTGTGTGCTGTTTAGTTTGCAAGGACAAAAATGTCTCCTGAACGGAAAAGGTCAGTCAATAATTTTGATTTTGAGCTTTAGTGTTTTTGCTAGATTAATTGCGTGACGATTTATTGGGTCTTTTTCAAGAGCCATTTTGGTTAGTTGGGTTGCTGTTTTCTTATCTTTACAATAAAGACTAACTCTTGCAAGTCTAGTGTAATCACTACTGGTTCCTTCGCCGGTACGAACTCTCTTGTAGGCTGAGTTTGTAACTTTTTTCAATAAAAAAATGCGTTCAGCCTCATGCAACGTGCTCGGTTGCCCTAGCCTAAGAATGTCATAGATTCTTTGAATCGCATTGTTTAAATCCGAGAACTGGACGCCGTCTAAGTCACAAATCTCAGCTAGAGCATGAAATTCACCGTTAAAGTCATTTTTGTTGCAACATAGATTCGCAAGTCTACTCCAGATCGATAATTTCTGATTGGCGGAAAGTGGAAGTTGAAGATAATTTTGCAAAGCCGACTTAGCTTTTTCAAATTCATTTAGTTCTTCAAATAAGTCAGCCAGAAGAACCCAGCCAGGAGCATATCTTCTGCAAAGAAACTCAAGAACAGGAGAGGTTTCATTTAGTGAATATTTGCTGAATCTGAGTTTGGTGGCAATTTCTTTAAAGAATCTTTCAACTCTAGGTTTTAGTCCATATTTTGTATCAATATTGTTTCCGGGGCCGAACAAATATAAGAGTTGTGTATCAACTTCAATTTTTGCTTTTAAATCACTCACACTTAGTTTTGTTTTTCCAAAAACGTATGCCGTCAATGGAACCGATACAAAAATACTGCCATCACTATTTGATTTTATGAGCTCTATAAAGGAGAATCTATGCAACTCTTCAATAGCCTTTTCAATATCTAGAGGAGCTTCTTCTTCCCGTTTCAGGACAGATTCAATGGCAACTTGCGGAAGTGTAGTTCGCCAATTGGTTAGCGTAAGAAAAACTCGCTTAGAAATTAGGGAAAGTTGATTGTAGGTGCGCTCAAATAGCGCAATCAGTATGTCATCTTTCCCAGCCAATACACGTTTAACCTTACCTATTTTTCCTTCTTTTGCGACTTCGCCAAGCATAATTTTGACCACGTATGGATGCCCGTCAGACTCCTTAAAAAGTTCATTAAGATATTCGTTAGTCAATAGTTTAGAAATTTCAAGTTTAGCGGTTGTCTTCTCCACTAATTGATCAAATTCATCTCTTCCCATTCCAGTTACCTCAATATGATAGTCCCCTTTAAATTCCCTAAATCTTGAAGTAATTAGAACCTTATTCGGATCCCGAATGTATGTATCCAACCATTGGTAGACTTGAAGAGGGTTTTTTACTGTTTCAAAATTGTCCATCACAAACAACGTTGGTCCGAAACTACTTTTTGTTAGTTCCGATTCTAAGAAAGCTTTAGTGTCATTGCTTTGCAAGTCCTTTTGCCCCAATAACCTCGAATACTCTAATGCAATGTCCTTTTCGTCTAGTACTTTTGGTGTAACTATTTTGGGCCCTTGATCAAGTAAATCAATGTCCCTAGCGCTAAACCATACAATTGCCGCATACCTCATGGTAAGGCATATTTTGTTCAGAACATTGATTGTTAAGCAAGTCTTCCCTATGCCTCCTCTTCCCAAAAGGGTCACGACCGGGTGCCGATCTTGCATTAACAGAACTCTTTCTAGCTCTTGTTCGAGTGTGACCCTATTGATATATATACCTGCATATGAGGGGATGTTCGAAAAAGTGTTTCCGATAATCTCTAGGTCTCCGTGACCTTCTGTCTCACTGCTTGGAAGCTTACCAGGAGGCCTCAGGAATGGCTTACAATCAATATATTCAATATTTCCTGTTATATAAGACAAGATTTCAAAAGTGTTGCCATTGAATCCTCCATTGGGAAGAAAAAAGTCAATAGCTTCTATACTGGAGTAAAGAAGTTCAATATGAAAAGGTTCATCAAGAAACAGGTATACTCCGTCTTTGAGCTCAGAGTTTTTAGTAGTAGCAAGATATTCTTCCATCTTGCTTTGCTTGTTGGAAATTGAGGTAATTCTGTACGTTCCCGATAGGTTTTGTTTTAGAATAAAATGATCCAGTCTGAATAAGATAAAATTTTCTGTTATAAGTTTTAATGACTTTTCAAGGTTGACTGATATTTTAGATAGTTTATCAACCTGAAGCGCCCCGTGCCCTTTTGTTTTATTCCTTATTCTTGCGAAATGAGAAAACCAATTTTTCAGTTGAATTTTAGTCCCAATTGATGGTGAATTTTCTGTTATTTCATTGTGGCATAGCTGCAACGCATATAGCGCTCCAAATTGCCATGACGGATTACTTAACTTTTGCGAAAGCTCTTTCTTAATTTCTGCAGCCTTGGGGCTAAGGAGGTGAGACGAGGGACCATTTATTATCTGTTCAATAATGTCGGCCCATTCACCAATCCCGTTAGCCCTTACCGCTTTATGTATTAGCGAGTACTTAATATCTTGGGGATCGACTTCGAGCAAAGAAATCAACGTGACCCCAACAAGTTTAGTGATTTGTTCACCACTATATAACAAATTACTGAAGAAGTCGGAATCTGATCCTTGTTTGGCAACATCAACTCTTTCAGCTAGTTTTTTTAAGGGTAACATATTTGTGACATATTTATATCATTTTCGTACTTTTTTATGTAAAAGGTATGACCATAAATATATGAAATATTGATATTTTATCTACGAAGCGATTCTGAAACATCCACTAGTAGAGATTAAGCGACGTAAGAAGCTTGTGGCTTGAGTCGGATTTGACAATTCGAAAAACCATTACGGACCGAGAGAGGGGTATTGGGAACCAATAACGACTTAAAGACGAAGGTACATTCAGCATCTACAATCAAAAAAAAGCCAGTTTCCTCCACAACTTTCCAAAGCGCATACGCAAATAAATTGACTGAAGAATCGGGAGTTTTTTCTTCGTCATGTCCACCTTTTTCTCTGACACCCTTTGATTTTGCTTGGGGGTGATGCCAATGCAGAGTAGTC
The DNA here is from genome assembly GCF_048007035.1 of Imperialibacter sp. NCBI lineage: Bacteria > Pseudomonadati > Bacteroidota > Cytophagia > Cytophagales > Flammeovirgaceae > Imperialibacter > Imperialibacter sp. Next base: position 6,582,949 of record NZ_CP180355.1, on the reverse strand, counting down.
AAAGTCAGTGCTTCATTCTTGCAGTCTTTATACAATTACTGTTAGGATGGTCGTCCGTTTCCAAGGCTTGGTTTTGGGGTCTCACACAAATTAAATTGGGTCATTGAGTACCCAGATGAACTAGTCGATCCAGCTATCATATCCTTGCAAGTGAAGTGATTTTAAGTCTGATCATTGTTTATTCTTGGTTCTTTTCATTTCACTCCACTTCTCAATAAAGCGATAGCCAACTACAAGTGTTGCCAGGGCAATAGCAAGTATGGCCAGGTATACCACATCATTCCCGATCAAATTAGGCAATGTCATGTCCTCTACATCACCGCTAATGAATGCCATCAGGGCGAAGGCAAACAGGTTGTTGAAAAAGTGTATGATGATACCAGGGATTAAGGAGTTTGTTCTGACATAAGCCCAACCAATCAAGACGCCTGCTGCTGTGGCGCCAATTGCCTGCCAGGGGTTGAAGTGTGCGATTCCAAAAATAAGTGCGGACCAAATGATGGCTTTTTGTGGGCTGTAGTTTTTAAGAAGTCCTTCAAGAATAATACCTCTGAAAAGAAGCTCTTCGAGAATAGGCGCAGCAACAACTAATGTGAGAAAGCTAGTCAGATCCGGCTTCATAAGCTCTTCGAAAAGCCGTTTGAAGTATTCCGGCATGGGAATAAGCTCTATAATTGGATCGACAATGATGATCGTGGCAATCGTCATTGTGAGTAGTACTGCAATTATTTCCATGCCAACCATTTGCCGTTTAGGAGTTGGATCCCAAAGCCCTTGTTTCCGAATCTTTTTCCAGGCCAATTCGATAACAAGAGCAAACGAAATCACATACATAGCCAGTTGGGCTACCTGCTCATAAACACCGTTGTTCAAATGCATTCCTTTGATAATGATCATCGGAATAGCTCCGGCCAGAGAAAAAAGCAGGAGGAGGCCTATTAATCCAAACGATTGCTTGAGGGTGGGATAGTAGGTTTGGGTGGTCGATTCCAATATATCAAGGGTATTAATGAGGAAAAGTTGTCTGTTTATGAAAATAATTTGATCTCCTTATTAAGTCTGATTTACTGAAGATAGTGAATTAGGTGCAATTATATTTTAATAGTAAACGAAGATAATAACTCCGTTGGCAATGAGTTTGCTTAGAAGTGATAATTCATGATAAACAGTCTGTCGGCTTTTTTAATTTCCTAATAATACCTCACCTTTGGCACCTGCTTAGCAAACAGACTGAGGTCATAGCCAAGTGTGATTTCATGAGTGCTGAAGCTCGAGGGTGCCAAACTGTTGGTGGCGAGTTCTCCCGAATAGCCCAGCCTGATGCCACCCTCGGCCATAAAGAAGACATTCAAGCCAACTGTATTAAAGCTCCTTGTGTAGAGGCCGGCCCACACTACATCCAGCATCAGTACGCTGGCTCCAAGATCAAGGGAGAGGGGAGTGTCGGCACTATAGCGTACGAGCGTCCATGCTTTTAGCTTTACCGCCTGTATTTTGTCGAAGATGAGTCCGCTGGAGGCATACAGCTGCCTGTGGTACCGTTGGTCGCCACCGTCAAGGTCTTCGGTTACCTTGAGGAGCCTTGGGGCAGAAAGCCCCAGATAAAAATTTTTGGAGGAAAGAAAGATGCCGGTACCAAAATTGGGCTTGGAGTAGGACTGGCCACTGAAAACAAAATCCTCGTCAGAAGGATCATCCAGATTTAGTTTGCCAAAATTATAGTTGAGCGCATTCACACCACCTTGCAAACCAAACGACAAACTGTAAGTGCTGTCCAGCTTGATTTTATAGCCCAGCGCCAGGTTGATGTCGGACTTTTCGATCACACCAATATTGTCGTGCTGCAACGACACACCCAACCCTACCTGGTTGTCGACCAAGGAGGTATTCCCTGAAAAAAGCAATGTTCTTGGGGCTCCTTTCAAGTTGCCCCACTGGCTGCGGTAATGCAAATCGAAGCTGGTGATATCGTTCACTCCAGCGTACGATGGATTAATAAATAGCTGGTTCAGCTGATAGGTGCTCATGAGCGCATCCTGCTGGGCAAGGCAGCATTGAACAACAAATAAAAGGCCGGATAAGCAGAGGAGGTTCTTCATTTTATCTTCTTAGGTGTAAAAAGCCTGTCAGTTTTTGCCCTGAGGCCTGAACAAGATAGAAATAGGTGCCTTCAACCAGATTGAGACTGCTCCCAACATTGGAGCGTCCCTCAAACCTGGCATTTGAGTCCTGGTTATCGTAGTTGGATACCTCAAACACCTTCACGCCCCAGCGATCGTAGATTTCTACGGAATTACCCGGGTGACTTTCGATGTTGGCTATTTTGAGAAATTCGTTTTTGTTGTTGCCATTGGGTGCTACAGCATTGTAGACGATGATCTCATCCCCGTTTTGGCCTACAACGGGCTCCAATACCGTTAAAATGGCCGCCTCGCTGACCAGACTGCCGCAATCATTTGAAATAATACATAAATAGCTTCCCTCACTCTCGAGACTTACTGCTGGCAAAGCAAGGTCGGCGCTTGTTTCTCCTTCCAGATTCACCAGGTCTTTTTGCCACTGGTAGGTTAGGTTACTGCCTGAAGCAGTGACCGAGAAGGAGGCAGGCTCACCCACTTCCACCGTCTGGTCGGCAGGCTGGTCAGTGATTGCTACTTCCTGTAGCAGCGAAATCGCCACTGGCACCCGGGTACTCTCACACGTGCCATCGTTAATGGCGACATAGTAAGTAGCATCGGAAGACAGGGCAGGAGTGACCAACGTACTATTGACTTGATTGGGTACACCAGTGCCACCAGTGGCCACCTCATACCATCGGTAGCTTCCGTCGGTTCCTCCGGTAGCCGTAAGGGTCGCACTTTCGTCAGGGCATGTGCTTACTTGGGCAGCGGTTGGTGGCGTGACGTCAGAGCCAATCTCGACGGTAACAGGTGTTCGGCTGCTTTCGCAAGTGCCGTTGGTGATAGCGACGTAATAGCTAGTGGTCGCTGATAAGACGGGAGTTGTGAGAGTGCTGTTTACCTCGCCGGAAATAGCAGTTCCCGCTGTTTCGACGTCATACCAACGGTACTCACCATCCGCACCACCGGAGGCAGTAAGGGTGACACTTTCCGGCGCACAGATAGAAACATCCGTCGTTGTCGGGGGCGTCACGTCTGGGCTTATACTAGCAGTTACGGCCGTTCTGGCGCTTTCGCAAAAACCATCATTGATGGAAACATAATAAGTTGTTGTGGCTGTTAAGATAGGAGTGGTGTAGGTGCCGTTCACTTCATCCACAATGGCAGTTCCACCCGTTTCTGTGTCATACCAACGGTATTGCCCGTCTGAGGCTCCCGAGGCAGTTACGGCAGCGGAACCTGATCCACAAATCACCGCATCGGTTGTGGAAGGTGCGGAAGGAGGCGAGTTTACCGTGGCGACAACCGCCGTCCTTGTACTTTCGCAGTTTCCATCGTTTAGAGCTACATAATAAGTGGAAGTGGCTGAAAGAGCAGGAGTGGTGTAGATGCCATTTGTTTCTCCACTGATGGCAATACCGCCACTTTCAACGTCATACCATCGGTATTGCCCGTCGGCACCACCCGAGGCCGTTAGCACGGCAGCCTCATTGGCACATACTGTGACATCAGATGCTGAAGGTGGAGCCAGCGCAGCATTGAGTGTAGCGGTTACCGGAACCCTTTCGCTTTCACAAGAGCCGTTGTTGATCGCTACATAAAATATGGTCGTTTCTGAAAGCTCAGGCGTGACGAATGAGCTGCTCACTTCTCCCTCAATGGCTGTGCCACCCGTTTCAACATCGTACCATCTATACTGGCCGGCGGTGGCGCCGGAGGCAGTGAGCGTTACGCTTTCGGGCGTGCAGGTGCTTGCGTCGGTAGCTGTTGGGGTCGCCAAAGGGCCGATGGTCAGCACAGCACTGGTTGAAAAGTCATCGATGGTTGTATTGCCCGATACTTTACATCGGTAGGTACCAGCACCAAAGTCTCCTGTGGTATTAATGGAAAGCGTGGAAGTAGTTACTCCTGAATACCCACCGGCGTTGGAAATGTCTTCGTAGATCGAAGTTGAGGTATTCAACTTCTGCCACTGGAAGTTATATGGGTCGGTACCAAGTACCGTGGTGGCAAATGTGGCAGTCGAGCCGGTGCAAGCAAATTTATTAACAGGTTCTGCGTCAAAACAAACAGTGGGCACAGCCGGGCTTACTTTCCTGACAAAGAAGTCGGTGCCGTTTACGTTATTCATTTCGAAGACGCACTCACTTGGATCAAAATCGATGTGGCGGGCGAAACCACCCACCAGGTAAATATCGCCTTCGGGGCTTAGCGCTAATGGGCCGGTACTCGTTGAAGTAAAACCCCCGTCGATTTTCCGCATGTCAATCACCCATTTGAAGTTGACATCTTTGTCCAGTTTCAGAGTGAAAGTGTTGAGAAAAAGGCCGTTACTTCCCCTGCTTTCCACCAGATCAGAGGGGTCAAAATCAGTGGTGCTTTGGAAATACCCCGAGGCGAAAATGTTGTCGTCAGCATCGATCATAATATTACCCATTGCAAACGAGTTGTATTGACCGCCGAATGACAAGCCCCACACAAAATTCCCGGCAGAGTTCAATTTTACCAGGTACGAGCTTACATCTCCTGTCCCCGTCACTTCGAAGGTGGCGGGGCCAGGGTCAATATCGATGGTTCCAGCGAACTGGCCGCAAACATATATATTGCTTTCGCTGTCGATACCAATGGAACCTGAAGCACCACTGTTTTCGATTACCTGGTGGCTTTGATAGATTCCGTCGGAATTCAGCTTCAAAATAAAAGTGGTGCCTGATGTTAACGTGTAGTTAGCGGTTCCAGCACCCGGATCAAAGTCAACAACGCCACTGCCGTGTAGCCTCCCGGTTATGTAAAGGCTGGAGCCGTCCAGCGCAACCCCGGAAGCATTGTCGCTGTAAAGATTACCAGCAGTAGTGGCGTCCGACCCAATGCTTTTGGCCCATAAAAAGTTGCCATCTGTGTCAAGCTTGGAAAACAGTGCATCGGTACTACCGCTCCCCCTGGCCGTTAGCGTGAAAACGCCGCCAACACTGGTGGTGCCCCGGAAGGCTCCTGTTACATAGGCATTTCCATCTGCATCGGTTGTAATTTCACCTCCAAATTCGTCGCTATTTCCGCCAATTTGCCGCACCCAGATAAAGTTGCCGTCGGCATCGTACTTCCCTATGGCCAGGTCACTTTTATTGTTGGGAGAGCTTGTCACGCTTGTGAGAAAGGCTTCCCCTGCACCCGGGTCAAAATCCGTGGTACCATAGAACCTGAACTGGACATACAGATTTCCCACTTCGTCTTCGGATGCAGCAGCCACACTGGTTACTCCGGTTCCCTGGGCGGTTTTTACCCAAAGGAGATTACCATCAGGGTCTAATTTGAACATATATGCATCGCTGCCTGTAGCTGTAACGATAGCTTCCCCGGGTCCGGTATCAAAATCGATGGTGCCTCCGTATGACCCAAATACAAGAAGGTTGCCATCGGATGTGTAGATAGTTTCTGAAGCAGCCGATGTACCTCCACCAGAGCCAGCGCCAAGTGCCCAAACAAACCCAGGTTCAGGCTCACAGGTGCTAATGCCAGCCTGGATTTCGCTTCGTTCGCTTTCGCATGTGCCGTCGTTAATAGCAACGTAGTAATAAGCTGTGCTGGTAAGGGGAGGTGTGGTGTACGTACTGCTCGTCTCTCCGATAATAGGTGAGCCTCCGGTCGAGGTTGTATACCACCGGAATTGCCCTTCAGCACCTCCAGATGCTGTGAGCGTAAAAGAAGTCGGCCCGCAATTGACCACGTTAGAAGCAGCAGGTTTATCTGGTCCGATCTCGAGATATACCTCATCAGCGAATGCATTAGATGAGAGGTCTCCAGAAACCATGCACCGGTAATAATTTTGACCAAAATATGCTGCAGTATTCACTGAAAGAACAGAAGTGCTGGTGCCAGAAAAACCATCGGCATCAGTCAAATCATACCAGCCACCTTCGTAGTCTGACTCCTGCCACTGATAGGTGAGGTTGGTTGTACCGCTCGCTGCGACCCCAAAAGTGGCTATGTCACCTACGCAACCAGTGTAGTTCAGAGGTTGGGTATCGATGGTAATCTGGTCGGTTACACACGAAACCAGTGCTTCCCATCCAGGTCTTTCGCCATCGTTGTCGGAGTGAAAGTAAAAAGTGACCTCACCAGTAGCACTCGTTGCTATGATTTCCTTTGGTACAGTGGATCCACTCATATAGCTCAGGAATGGAGAGGATGTATCTGGCCCGTCGTAGGCGATTAAATATTCGCTGGTTTCCGTATCAAAAGACAAAAAGGAGACTTTAATTTTCTCCCCGGGATTTTCAGGGGCGAAAGTATAGGTGAAATCCTCGCTCGATCCGTAATCGTCTTGCCCGCCAGAGTCTGTAAATTGAAAATCACAACCCTGGGAATTTCCATCGCCCATGGCAATGGATGCTGCGGTGACATAAAAATCGCCGTCTGATGCCACGGTATTGCCTGCTACTGTCACCGTTATGGGGCCGCTGCTGGCCCCGGCGGGTACCGATGTGGTGATGGTCGTGGCTGTGCTTGCAGTTACGATGGCCGTCGTTCCATTAAAAGCGACTGCATTGTCGGCTGGGGTTGTGCTAAACCCGGTTCCTGTGATAGTAACCTCAGTGCCAACAACGCCCGATAGGGGATAGAAGCTTGTAATCGATTGGTCGATGACAGCAATGTAACGGGCGAGCGCCATGTCCCAGGTTGAGGCGTTGGTTCTCCCGGCAAGGACGATTTTTTTATCACTTTGAATGCCTATGGCATAGGCATGGTCGTTGGATGCGCCGAAAGGGGTAATTACTTTTCCCGCAGTACCAAAGCTGCCATCCAGCGAGCCGTCGGTGTTATAGCGAACCAATGCGAAATCGTAGTTGGAGCCATTGTTACTCCAGCCCGCCAGTAGTATTTTACCATCGGCTTGAATAGCAACGCTACGTCCGGTTTCGTGTGAGATACCGACAGCGGTAATGACCTTTCCGGCTGTGCCAAACCCGGTATCAAGAGAGCCGTCGCTATTTAAACGAGTCAGAGCGAAATCCAGGTTTCCGGAATTGTGGGATCCGCCCACCACTATTTTGCCATCAGTTTGCAAGGCAACAGAATAGGCCTGGTCATCTGCAGTCCCTGATCCAATGTTCACCGTCACCTTTCCGTCGGTATCGAAGCCAGTATCTAAGGAGCCGTTTGTGTTGTATCTCACCACGGTAAAGTCCGCCTGTAAATTGGTGCTTGTACCGGCCAGAACAATCTTGCCATCCGGCTGAATAGCAATCGACCAGGCCTCGTCACCGACACTCCCATTGGGGGTTGTCAGTTTGCCATCGGTGTCAAACGAAGTGTCCAGGGAACCATCGGTATTGTAACGCACCAGCGCAAAGTCAAAATTTGAACCATTGTGGCTCCTCCCGGCTGCCAGTATTTTGCCGTCGCTTTGAATAGCTACGGCAAAAGCCTGGTCATCGCCTGTACCAATAGCCGTTGTCAGAATTCCGTCGGTATCGAATGAAGTATCCAGGGCACCGTTGCTTGTGTAGCGCACCAACGCAAAGTCTTCGTTGGAACCATTAAATGAATAGCCACCCACTATTATCTTATCGTCCGACTGAATGGCCAACGACCACCCATAGTCGTCAAAACTTCCAATAGGAGTGATCACCTTTCCCGCAGTACCAAAAGTGGCATCCAGCGACCCGTCGGTATTGTAGCGGGCAACCGCAAAATCGTCGGTGGTGACGAAAGAATAGCCTGCAACGATAATTTTTCCATCGCTTTGAAAACCGACAGCATAAGCCTCGTCGCTAAAACCCCCAAAATCCGTCGTTTGCTTTCCATCTGCTGAAAAACCTGGATCGAGGGAGCCTGGTTGGGCAAGTAAATTTTTTGAGCATAGGGTCAGAAGAGAAAACAACAAGATACTGAGGGACAGTGACTTGCAGATAGTGAGCTTTCCGGTAGCACTTTTCATAAAAAGTTATCGGTTTTTACTTACTTGAAAAAATGTATTAGTCCTCTGATAACCAGAGAACTAACTTCAATCAAAACTCACCAAAACAGAGAAGGAAGTAAATCGCATGATGATGTGACGGGATTGTGAAGGTAGTTTGCAGAAAATTGAGCAGGCAGTTCTAACAGGGGACAACAGGTAATAATAAGCCTAGACCAGCCCCTCATTGATAGCCTTACTCACAGCTTCGGTTTGGGAATGCACCTGAAGTTTTTCGTAGATTCTTTTGATGTGGGTTCGAACGGTATCAAGGCTGATGTCGAACTCAGCGGCAATCATCTTGTAGCTGTTGCCCTGGCTAAGGGACGTAAGAATCTCTTTTTCCCGTGAAGTGAGCTTGTAATTGTTTTCAGCTGGCTTTTGCCTCATCGAGTCAATCACCATTCGTGCAATGCTGGGCGACATGGGAGCGCCCCCGTCCAACACCTCTTCCACTGCCTCGAACAGACGGGTTGAAATGTGTTTTTTCAATAAATAACCCGATGCACCCGCAGAAATGGCGTCCAGTACGTGGATGTTATCGTCAAACACTGTCAGCATAATGATCGGTAAATCCGGGTTCGAACTCCGTACTTTTTTCAACGCCTCAATGCCTGTCATATCTGGCATATCGATGTCCATAAAAACTAAATCGGGCCGATGCCGTTCTATCTGCTCCACTGCCTGCAATACGTTCCCATAAGCACCTACACAGCGAAAATTCTCATTCAGACCGATCATGCTTTGCAGGCTGCTGCGAAGGAGCTCGTCATCTTCATATAGCAGCACAGATAAGGGCATAATGACTGCGGGCGATTATTAGTAAATGATAAATGTCGGTTAATATCGAAATTGAAACAATACCCTGATCATGTGATAGGGAATTCAAAACTGATTTGCGTGCCACTTCCAACGGCACTGGTGCGGCTAAGTTCGCCGAACAAATTCTTTGCCCGAACTTCCATGTTCTTCAGCCCGTTTCCAGGCTTCACCTTCTCAGGGTCAAAGCCTTTGCCATTGTCGCTAATGGAGAAAATAATATTCCCATTTTGTCCTGCCACCTGAATGACAATTTCTGAAGCGTTACTGTACTTGGCGGCGTTGTTAATGGCTTCCTTGAAGATGAGAAACACATTTTTTCTCTTTTCAGAAGCCAGCTCTATGTTTTTTACTTCATCAATCCCCTGAAATAAAAAAGCGATCCCTTTTGGCTCGAGTATTTCGGCAGCGAACTCCTTCATTTTCACCAGAACCTGCTCCAGTGAGTCATTGTTGGGGTTGATAGACCAAACAATGTCCGACATGCTCTCCATGATCTTGGACGAGTGCTCATGGATACTTTGAAAGTATTGCCCGGCGTGCCCGTTATTTTCTTTGAGGGCAAGTTGGCTCATAATATTGATGCTGGATAGCGTTGAACCAATGTCATCGTGAAGGTCTCTGGCAATGGCATTGCGCATCCTTTCCATTTCTATAGTTCTTTTTGCCAGGGCTACCACCCTGTACCTATTGACAAGCAAAAAGCCGGTCAGCACTACAGATGCCAGTACAACTGCTATAATGATCACATTGGCACGTTCCCGATCCAGCGCCAGCGCCTGGAGCTCCTGATCTTTTTTCAAAAGCTCAATTTCCCGCTCCTTTTTTTCGGTTTGGTATTGCCCTTCGAGTTCTCTCAGCTCAAGCAATACTTCCACGCCTTCAATCTCATCTTTGAGCTGGTCATACTTTTTAACGTATTCAAATGCTTTTTTGTACTGCCCGTTCAAAGCATAGTACTCACTTAACCGGCCATATTCCACCATTTCCCCGTTTCTGTCGCCGGCCTCGGTCACCGTTTTTAAGCTAGCAACTAGGGTGTTTTCGTCGTCCTTTTGAGACTGTTCAACCAGAGTAATTCCTACCAACTCCGACCTGGCTTTGGCGCTTCCTGTACTGTCGCCCATGTGCATCGCCAGAACGAGGCTCTGATCAATATTTTGACGAGCTATGTCAAATTTTTTCATTCTTTTATAAAGCAACCCTATTTGGTAGAGTGCCCTCATTTCTTCGCTTGGCAGCTTCATTTCTCTGGAAGCGGATATTGCCTGCAGATAGTATTTTTCAGAAAGCCCATACTGCATCAGCTCTTTGTACACGTCGCCAGCGCCAGACCAGGTAGTGATCAGCCCCCGTTTATCGTTGAGCTGCTCCTTTAGTTTCATCGCTTGCTGGTAGTATTTTTTTGATAGCTCGAACTGACCGAGATGAAAGAGATCGTTGCCCAGACTTTGCAAACAAAATGATTGCCCTCTTAAACTGTTGACTTTCTCAAAGGTGACCAGGCCCTCCAAATGATAATGCATGGCGTTGCGGTAGTCGGAGAGATTGAAATAGGCATTTCCAATATTAAGATAAAGACCAGCTGTACCTTCACTATTTAGCTTCGCAAATTTGAGATTCTCCAGAAGGTAAGGAAGGGCCTTCTTAACGTCACCCTGATTTTTGTAGTACAGTCCTGCCGATTGATTATAGTTAGCTGTCAGTTTCCAGTTCGAGGGGTTGGCTTCTGCCAGCATTTGCAGTTGACCCAGGTAGTGCCGGGCGCTGTCCTGGCGGCCAGAATTCTGATAGAGGGCTACCAGGTACAGATAGGAGGCACTTATGCCACTAAGATGGTGAAGGGAGTCAGTAAGAGAAATTGCTTGAAAGGCATATAGTTTGGCTTTGTCAAAATCAACTCTTAAAAATTCGCTGACTAGCCCAAGCAAGGCATTCGAACCAATAGTGTCATTCGGGTGAAGCTTCACAATTTGAACAAGGCTGTCTACCCTGGAGCTCTGTGCAAAGGAGCAAAAGGCACCAGTGATCCATAGACAGCAGATGATGATCGCCTTCTTCAAAATGAGACTTTCTTGTGAATTTAGTGAATAAAATGATAGATAGGCTGCAACAAATGACGGGAATTTAGCAGCAATACTTCAAAATGGCAGGTTTCTCAGGGAGCTGTAGCAGGAGGGAGGCCATTCATCCCTTTCATGGGTGTCTGCTGCACACCATTGTAGGTAAATTCATAGTTTCTGGCGTAATTACAGTCGATACTTAAGCTTTGTTTGAGCAGGAGCCTGAGCACTTTTCATAGCCTGAAATGTGCAGGCGTGATATACTCGCATGTTTACTTACTATCAATTATTTACGAAGACCTAAAACCCCTAAAAACCATGTTGAAAAACATACTTTCATTGCTTTTTGCCATTTGCATTGTGTCTGTTTCGCAGGCTCAGCAATTCAAGGTACTCCTTTTTACCAAAACAGCCGGTTTCCATCATGTGTCTATTCACGAAGGAGTAGATGGCGTCCGTGCCCTGGCAGCTCGCCACAATTTCAGTGTCGACTGGCAGGAAAATGCTTCTGTTTTTAACGACAAGCAGCTGGCCAACTACGATGTCGTGATCTTCCTCAGCACTACCAGCGACATCCTTAATGATGAGCAGCAGGCGGCCTTCGAAAAGTACATCAAATCCGGTAAGGGCTGGGTAGGCATTCATGCCGCAGCCGACACCGAATACGAATGGGAATGGTACACCAAAATGGTCGGGATGATGTTTCAGGTTCACCCCCAGCAGCAAACTGCCTATTTGGATGTGGTAGATAGTAATTTTCCGGGAATGGAGCGCTTTCCCAAAAGATTACTATGGACTGATGAATGGTATGAGTACCAAAAGCCATTTAAATCTGATGACCTGAAGTTTCTGCTCACTGTTGATGAAAAAAGCTATGATGCGTCAACCAATTGGGGTGGCACAGCAAGAAAGGGCATGGGCGATTTCCATCCAATTGCCTGGTACCACAACTACGATGGAGGCAGGGCTTTCTACACAGGCCTGGGCCATATTGGCGCTATTTACTCTGATCAAACCTTCCTTGATCACTTATATGGTGGTATTTATTGGGCCGCTACTGGAAAAGGGATAAAAAAATAAGGCTTAGCATATTGAATACACAAAGCAGCTTTCGGATACGAGGGCTGCTTTTTTATGTTCATAACAAAGCCTTCAACTTGGCTGCAAACTGGACGGATGACTCATTTGTGCGAGGAGTGCCTGGAGTCCATTGGCTATCTTTTGCCGAATGAGTATTCCAGCGTAAGTCTGTTCAGGTGTTTGCTGGCAGAGATGTCTATTCCGAAGCCAACAATGGAAAACAACCCACCTGCAATAACCATGGAACTGGCGATATTCGAGTCTGACCCATGTTTTGCATAAACCAATGCTGAGCCAAGACTCAAAACGATTCCAGCCGTTTGAAGAAACTTTCCAGTCAAGCGTGTATTGTTAAACCTTGTCAGATGGTAAACAATCAGATCGTCTTTGCTCAATAAATCTGATGAAGCCAGCTTTTCCCTACTGACTACTTGGGACTGTCCCTCTGGCTTCCTGAAAGTAACTGAACTAGGATCGGCATTCGGATTAATGAACCTCACAATGATCCCTCTGTTGGCATATTCAGAATAATCTTTTGACCGCTGATCATCCTTTGTCGGAAAGACCATCATCGTCAGGTCACCGTATTTATAATCTCCCCTATCAGTCTGAATTTTGTAAGTGTTGTGAGATAGAATTCTTACTGTGTCTACATTTGTGTTTTTTAAATAGAAAAAAGCCGGTTGGGCAAACGAGCACGTTGTTAGCAACATGAAAGAGATGAAGAGAACTTTTTTCATGATTTGATATTTATTGGAGCCATACTAGCCAACAATATACCATCATTCACCAAATATTAGGCCAGTCCCAATCTGAAAGGGCACTTTGACGATAAATCTCCCTTAGTAAATAGGTTAGATTTAGCCTAATGTCACTTTTTGTTCGTTTAACCGTAAGCAGACTATATTGAAACCTATGGATCGTCAACTCAATGTCAAGCCAAAGAAAAAATTCCGCTTATCGAAAGTGGCCTGGTTGGTATTTGGGCTATGCTATGTTTATGGTATCTACCTGATCGAACCTTTTAAGATTAGGCGGGAGCCCCTCGCTGCCTCTGATATTGGTGGCTCGGCTTACAGCTATGGTTTGGCTCCTAAACCCGAGCAGTATGAAGGTGCGGTGATCCAGGTGTATGCCGCTCGCACCTGGGGCGCCAAAAAAATACTTGCTGTACACTCCTGGATTGCGACAAAATGGCACGGTGCGGATCACTATCAGGTCAGCCAGATCATTGGTTGGGCGCTAAACAGAAATGGAACGGCTCTGTTTACAGAGGCTGGCATTCCCGACAAAAGCTGGTATGGCAATGAACCCACATTGCTGCTGGATAAAAGGGGAAGCGAAGCAGAAATGCTCATCGGCCAGGTGGAAGAGGCTATTGAGAGATACCCATACGCTGATACTTATACAGTTTGGCCAGGGCCTAATAGCAATACGTTTATCGCATGGCTTGGTCTTGAAGTACCCGGACTTGGTCTCGACCTTCCATCTACAGCCATTGGAAAGGACTGGCGGCCATGGAAAGAAACGTTTGGGTGGTCGGCAAGTGGAACAGGTATGCAGGCTTCCGTATATGGCTTACTGGGTCTGACAGCAGGTTTTCAGGAAGGATTGGAGGTGAATGTACTGGGTTTAAGCATGGAGCTTGATGTGTTTGATTTGGCGCTTGAACTGCCCGCTGTGGGAAGAGTAGGGACAGCCCCTGTGGATGTGGATTTGAGCTCTTCGCTCTCAGAACCAGATGCTGCCGGGCGGTGACAGTAGCAGTAAAGTCAAATTTAATTGGGCCCTTAATCGGTTTTCTGAATTTGGGTGGTGCATAAATGAAAAGCCTTATTTCATGTGTATATAATTGTTTTTCAATGGCCACATGGAATAGCTGAACCGTTTTGGAATTGAACATTTCTCGTGTTAGAGGTATATTCATTCTGTTGGGTAAGGTATTCCTTATGGCTATTTCACCAGGTCAATATCATTTGTTAGAAACAAAAAAGCACCCATCTCATTAAGACAGGTGCTTTCCTATTCGACGATGACTTACTTGCTATTTATTTAAAAAAGCTGATTTTATCCAGACTCATCAGATTAGTTTCCTTGTCTGGGTGAGAGACAACAAAATACAAATCGCCAATCTGATCCGCTTTATCAATAGTGATGTCAGCATTTGTCCACTTGCGGTCTCTCCACGAACCTTCAAACGCAGGTACATCCACACTGCCTATTACCTTGCCTGTGGGGCTACCTGAAACAATATTGATCGTTCCGCCTTTCACTGCCATCAAGGTCACGGAAATTTTGCTGATTCCCTTCAAGTCAATGTTTTTGTAGCCAATATATGACCCATCATTGATATTGCTCAGGAAGGCAAAGTCACCACCGTTGGGCCGCTGCTGTTGCACGTCGTTGAAGAAATTGTAGTTTTCAGCCTCAAGTACGGGCGTCTTGATCATAATTATCTTTGACGACTCGATGGCGGGAATGGTGCCGTTTCCTTTGTCGGTATACCGAATGCCGACAACATAAGCGCCTTGGTTTTCAGCGGTCTGTTTATTCAGCGTAACACTGCCCGCCAAAGGCAAACTTGTCGTTGGGCTTTCCTTCACCAGCGACAGGATATAATCCACCATTACCCTTGTTTCGTCGAGTGTAAGTTGTGGGTGGGCTGCCATCAGGCTGTGGCCCCAGTTGCCATTGCCGCCTTCAATGATTTTGCCTGCCAGCATGTCTCGTGATGATGGATCATCGGCGTATCTTTTCGCAATTTCGATATAGGCCGGACCAATCGACTTCTGATCGACGGAGTGGCACGACAAACAATCGCTGTTGGCGATCATGTTTTTTCCTTTCATATTGATAGCCGGATTTTTGAAGAAATCCTCACCCAGGTTGGCCTGGTCATAGCCGCCTTCGAGGTAGCTGAAGTTGACGCTTACTGCCTCGCTGGTGATACTGCCGTCCTCTGTGCTGCCGTCTTCTTTGTCGGTGACGATTACTTTGTAAGAATTGGTTTCCTTACCAAAATAGAAGGATTGGTTACCGCTGTAGTCAAATACGATATTGGAAGGCTCATTACCGGCTATGATCTTGGCAAAGGCTGATGCAGTTTCGCCTTTGGAGTCGGTAACAGTAAGCTCCACTTCTTGTTCACCGGGCTGATCAAAAGTAATGCTCACTTCACGGCCCTCATACTTCTTGCCGTCTTTGGTTGTCCAGCTAAATACCAAAGCATCGTCTTTGTCGTAGTCAAAAGAGCCCTGGGCTGAAAAGTTGACGGCGAGGGGCACAGCGCCTCTCGTTTTGTCCGACGCTATTGCTGGCACAGGCGCTCTGTTGCCTTCGGCGTACTCAATCCTTACCAACCTTGCGTCCACATTATTGGCAAAGTAGTTGGATCCGTACTCCAGCAGGTACATCACGCCATTTTTATCGAACTCCATGTCGATCGGCTTCACGAATGTTTCGTCAGGCAGAAAAGACTCAATTTGCGTCGGGTTCCAGTCCTCGTCAAACGACACCACCTTGATCCAGCTACGTGCCCACTCATAAATGAAGAGCTTGCCATTGTAGTACTCAGGAAACCCAGCTTTGGAAGCGCCAGCTGGCTTGTAGTACATGGGGCCAGACATCGCACTTCTGGAGCCAGTGCCCAGCATAGGCCAAATGTCCGACTGGCCGTAAGGATACCAAATCATGGCAGGCCTTGCAGGAGGCAATTCTCTTGAGCCGGTATTATTGGGCGATTCATTAATAGGGTGGGCAGGATCCTGCTTGGGGCCAATTTCATCCGTGGCGAAATCAACCATAGGGAAAGCAATGTTGTTCGCTTCGAAGTAAGGCCAGCCATAAAAGCCAGGTGTTTTTGCCTGGTTCCATTCGTCGTAGCTCTGAGGACCTTTTTCGCTGTCTCTGCCAGAGTCGGGCCCCACATCGCCCCAATACACGTAGCCGGTTTTCATGTCCACCGTGAACCGAAATGGGTTTCTGCAACCCATCACGTAAATCTCGGGTCGTCCCTGCGAACCGTCCTTCGGAAATAGATTGCCATCGGGAATGGTGTAGGAGCCGTCCGCTGTAGGTTTGATCCTTAGAATTTTACCACGAAGATCATGCGTATTGGAAGAGCCCTTCTGTGAATCGAAAGGCCCACGGCCAGGGCGTTCGTCAAGAGGGGAGTAGCCGCTCGATTCCTTCGAGCTGGTGTTGTCACCGGTGCTGAGGTAAAGATGGCCGTTAGGCCCAAACACAATACCACCACCTGAATGGCAGCAGGTTTCCCGTTGCACGCCTACCTCAAGCACAATTTTTTCACTGCCCACTATCAGGCTGTCGGCCAGCAGTGTGAACCTGGACAGGTTTTGCCGGGAGGCACCACCCAGTGGAGAGTAGTAGATGTAAATCCAGTTGTTTTGATCATAGTTCGGGTCTACTGCCAGGCCAAGCATGCCGTCTTCGTAGTTACCTTCTGTGTTTACTTTGAAGGTGTGAAGTATCTTTGTTTCGTTCGATTCGGGGTCAAACATTTTCAGGTTGCCTTCTCTCTCGATAAATAGCAGCTTGCCATCAGGCAGTATATCCAACTCCATGGGTTCGTTGACCTCAGCGTCGAGAATGATTTTTGTAAACCGACTCACGTCAGGTGCTGGCAGGCTCCTTACACTTTTTTTATTGATAGCGTTGTCCGCTAACGAGGAAGCGATCATTTCACTAGTCAAGTCGCTTGCTGTGAAAAAGGTAACTTTGCCACCATCATAGTTTTTTGACCCGGTTCCTCCTGCCGCAAATAACCAGGGCCATTGATATTGGTTAACTGTGTCGCTGGGGGCGAGGAGTGCTCCACCGGTTTGCACATAGCGTTCAATATCGGTTTGCCACTGTAGAGTAAGGTGATTTGTATTGGCCAGTAAAAGCACGCCCTTGTTCTTCCAAAGATTGTCGCCAGGGCGGTCGCTTGTGATGGACACACTATCGGTTTTTATGCCCTTTGTAGTGGCATCGGCCATCAGTTGGCTAATTGATGCTGTCAACGCATGATTTTTTTCGTAGACAACCAAAAGCGAGCTGTCACGTGATTCGCTGCAAGAAAATCCGATGAGGGTGATAAAGACGAAAGGCAGAAGCTTCAACGATGCCTTTTCAAGTAGGTGTTGTTTCATCAATATATGTCAAATTAATTTCAGCAAGCAAAATAGGTAGATACCCGGCAACACTGGTAGACAAATGTCTCAAAGGAGGGCGGTAAATATGTTAACCTGGAGACAGATTGCTTTTGCCCGAGCGATTCGGTTGCAGTCTTTTTGAAACTAAAGCTGTTGCCGACTATTGATTCAAATAGCTGTATACCTTCTCCGACACCCTTGCCAGCACCTCAGTACCTTCTTCCATGGTATTCAGGTTCTTAGACAGCAGTACCAGCACATATTTCCGTCCATCGGGTAGATAAACAATGCCAGAATCGTGATGCAATTTGGCAATGGAGCCTGTTTTATGCGCCACAGAAACTGAATCTGGCAAATAGGCTGGGATGATGTCATTGAACTGCTGGTCTTTCAGAATTTTAATCATTGCTGAGCAGTCTTCCGGGGCACCGGCCTTGTCTGTTGCAATCATTTCCATCACAATGGCCAGGTCTTTAGCTGTTGTCGTGTTGTTCATGCCCAGCTCATAGGCCTTTTGGTCTTCCACGCCACGCAGCACCTGGATGTCGTTAGCTCCGAATGCTTTCATGGTTGTCATTACGTTCGGCGCACCTACCAATTCTATAAGGATATTGGTGGCCAGATTGCTACTCACAGTGATCATTTCATAGGTCAGATCATAAATGGTAAGCTTTTGGCCAACAAAGCTGTAAAGTCCTTCGCCACTATCTTCGCCTATATCCATGGTATAGGCCGATGAGTCGACAATACTTTTAAAATCATTGACAACCAGAATGGAGTCGGAAAGACTGAACTTACCGGCACGGGCTTGCTTAAATAGCTCAATCATTACCGGCGTTTTCATGGTACTGGCGGCATGAAAAGTCTCCTTTTCGTTGATGTAAAGTTGATTGTCAGGATTGCTGAGATCCTTGAAGGCAATGGCATAGTCGCCGGTGTTGGCTTCAAAAGCTGCTGCAATGCTTTGCTTCAGGTCGTCCAGCGTTTGCTTTTTTGCCCGGGGTTGGCAAGCGGCCAACGTGAGTGCCAAAGCGAATAATAGGTAGGTAGGTTTTTTCATTGGGTAAAAGGCTTTGTTCAAAGTAAAGCACAAACCTTTTAGCCGCCAAACCACTCATACCATCAAATAGTGGATGAAAAAAGTTGTGTTTCGGGCTGTTTTCGCCAAAGTCGTTTATCGAACGCCATGCAAATGTTTCGGATAAACGCACGTCCTTTTTCAGTGATGCGGACATCGTCTCCTCTCAACTCGATTAGCTCGTCCTGCATCGGCTCAGCCAGCCTTTCCAGTATGGAGCGGTACGACATTTGTGTCTCACGTAGCGTTGTGGAGAACCTGCACATAAGATCGAGAATGTGCTGCCTGATGATGAGGTCTTCCTGATTGAGCATATGCCCTCTGAAAACGGGCAAAAAGCCACTTTCGACCGACTCTTGATAGGTCTCAATGTCTTTGTGGTTCTGCGCAAAGCCATACCACGAGTCGCTAATGGAAGAAACTCCCAGGCCAATCAGTAGTTTGGTGGAGGAGGCGGTATAGCCCATGAAATTACGGTGAAGCTGTCCGTTAATTGATGATTCATAAAGCTCATCCTGTTTGGTGGCGAAATGATCCATGCCTATCTCCACCAAATCGATGTCCAGCAACATGTCTCTTCCAAGTTCATACAAAGCTCGTTTTTCGTCATCCTTTGGTAAATCAGCTTCCGAGAACTTCCTTTGCCCATTCCCCTTGATCCATGGCACATGGGCATAACTATAAAATGCTATGCGATCCGGCTTCAATTCTTTTACTTTCTCAATCGTATCAATGATGGAGTTTGATGTTTGGAAAGGCAAGCCGTAAACCAGATCGTAGTTGATAGATGTATAGCCCAATTCCCTTGACCACTCTGTCACCTCCTTCACTTTGTCAAACGTCTGATGGCGATGGATGGCCTCCTGCACTACCGGATCAAAATCCTGAATACCATAGCTTACCCTGTTAAAACCCAGTTCCCTGAGTGTTTTCAAATGCTCATATGAGGTGTTGTTAGGGTGCCCCTCAAAGCTGAAAGATGCTTTGGGGTGCTTATGGGCCTTTGAAAGTATCCCGATAATCAGCCACTGCAGGCTGACAGGAGAAAAAAAAGTGGGTGTTCCGCCTCCCAGGTGTATCTCTTTAATCACTGGTTTTTTTGGAAGCCGTGCCACGTAAAAGTCCCATTCCTTCAGCAAAGTGCTGATGTACGGTGTCTCCACTCCATGGTTCTTGGTAATCCGTTTGTTGCACCCGCAAAATGTGCACAGGCTTTCGCAGTAGGGTAGGTGAATGTACAGGCTAATTCCCTCTTCATCAGTTGTTTCAGCAAATGCTTGCTGGAAGCTTCGAGTCCATTGTTTGCAGGTGAAATCGTCCGACTCCCAGTAGGGCACGGTGGGGTAACTGGTATAGCGAGGTCCTGGTATATTGTATTTGGAAAGAAGGGATGACTGCTGCTGCATGTTTTACTTGATTTACACGCAAAGAAAGGCCATCCGTCTCCAGTAGGAAATGATAAAAATCAGCAAATAACTTGAAGAGACTCAGTTAAGATAAATGCTGGTGTCAATCGCAAAGTGAAGTTCAGCTCGCTCTTTCTCCATTTTCAGTGCTCAGATCGAGTATTAATATTTAAATCCCATCGATCCGAAAGAATGGTAATGGTAATAATTGCTAATTTTATTGATGCTGTTGCGACCAAATGAATGCAGGCCTGCAACTCAAAACAACTTTACCTCTTTTCAATGGATCATCAAACTAGAATCAGGTATGTGGCTTTTAATGTTATCAGCATCCTTTGTCTATGTAGCAGCCTCTTTATTTCATCATGTTCTGATCGTTCAACTTCCCGAGTCGACAGCGAGATTGCACGCCCGTCGGTCGAGAATAATATTCGGAGCTACCTGAACAAAGTATCGGCTGATATTACCGACAATTTCCATTCGGATATCCACTCGCTAGGTGATTGGGAGAAAATAAGGCGCCAGCGCTACGTGGAGTTTATAGAAATGATGGGCATTGATCACCTGCCCCTGAATGGAGAAAAATCGGCATTGAACGTAAAGGTGACGGGTACCATCCAGAAAGAGGGCTACCGAATTGAAAAGCTGTATTTTGAGCCGCTGCCTGGCTTATACGTAAGGGCAAACCTGTACATTCCTGATAGCATCAAAGAGCCCCGACCTGCCATCCTTTATGTATGTGGGCACTCTCCAACCCAAAAGGCGCACTACCAGGCCCACCCCATAAAATTTGCGCAGCTGGGCTTTGTATGCCTGATCACCGAAACCATTCAGTTTGGTGAGGTGCCAGGGCATCATTGGGGGCCCTATTCAAAAGGGTGGTTTAATTGGTACAGCCGGGGATATAATCCTGCCGGAGTGGAACTTTGGAATGCTATTCGGGCCATTGACCTTCTTTCGGAAAGGCCGGAGGTGGATGCAGATAAAATCGGGGTGACTGGCATTTCAGGCGGTGGCTCTCAGTCGTGGTACATTGCTGCTGCCGATCCTCGCATAAAGGCCGTTGCTCCTGTTTGTGGGGGAGCCACATTAAAGGATCATGTATTCAACAGAACCGTTGACGGACACTGCGATTGCATGATGCCTAATAACCTCTATGGTCGTGATTTTGCCGACATAGGCGCTTTGATTGCCCCACGGCCATTGCTCATCGCCCAGGCCAACCAGGATGAGATGTATAAGATTGAATCGGTGCGTGAGCTTGAATCTGAAGCCCAGAAAATGTATGAGATGTACGGGAAGCCCGACAACATATCTCTTGTTGAAACACCCGGTGGCCACTCTTACCATCAAGTATCTCGTCAAGAGATTTTCTCTTTTTTCCTTGATAAACTTATGGGAAAGAAAATTACTCCGAATCAGGTGGGAGATATTGATGAGAACCCTGAAAATCAGCTTTCTTTTGAAGAGCTGAAAGTGTACGTCGATGGCCCGCCGGAGGGAGACCGGACACGCACGATACAAGATTCTTTTATCCCACTAGCCAAAGCTCAGGAAATCACTACCGAAGAAGAGCTTTCTTCTCATCGTGATTCAGTAAAAAGATTTTTGCGTGAAAAAACATTTGGCCATTTTCCAGCAAAAGAGGCTGCATTTGATTCGCAACTCGAAATACAAAGTATGTTTAATGAAAACGCCGGAAACAGGATATTCAGCTTTGTTTCAGAGGAGGGATGGCGCTTAAAAATAGACGTCCGCTGGAGAGGCGACTCAAGCACGGTTAAGCCTTTAATGATTGTGCTACGCAATTATGATGAGGATCGGTGGGATTCTGAAAGCTTCGCTTCCAAATTGTCAAAAGACTGGAACATAGCCTATTTTGAGCCGAGAGGTGTTGGAGAAACAGGGTGGGATCCCGGGCTTCAATGGCACATCAGACGTGCCTCGGCCTGGACAGGAAGAACGATTGCCTCCATGCAGGTGTATGATGTTTTGCGGAGTCTTCAATTCTGTCGGACACTTCCTGGCATCGACCCAACAAAAATTGGCATTGCCGCCAGAGAGGAGATGACCGTGGTGTCATTATATGCGGCCTTGCTGGATGGGAAATGTGAAACTGTCATTTTGAAAAACCCACCTGCCACACAGGATGTAGTGAGCGACCCCGAAGGAAAAGGGCCAGCGATAGAAATGCTCAATTGCCTTCAGGCAACCGATGTCAATCAGATACCTGCACTGATCTGGCCTGCAAAAACGGAATTTGTCGGTGATGTTCCAGATGCTTATCAATGGTCAGAAAATATACTCAAGCGCTTAGGAAAGGGCGGATTCGCCAGGAATGACAGCAATTAATGTAAAGGTATGATCACCAACTGCCTTTTGGGAAAAATTAGAAATACGGAAGCCAACAGAATATGAACGATCTGGAAAAACGATACCAGCACCTATTGAAGCCTTCAGAAGCACTTATTTCTGAAATCTCAGCACTGACGGGCGACATTATTATCTTAGGTGCGGGCGGGAAAATGGGGCCGGCGCTTGCACTATTAGCAAAGCAGGCGGTGGATCAGGCAGGATTAAAAAAGCGGATTATTGGCGTCTCCCGTTTTTCTGAACCAGGTCTTCAGGCCAGACTGCATCAAAATGGTATTGAAACAATTACAGCTGATTTGCTGGACGAAAACCAGCTACAGGCGCTTCCCGAGGTGCCTAATGTCCTTTACCTGGCTGGAACAAAGTTTGGTACCACAGGGAATGAATCTTTTACCTGGGCCATGAATACCTACCTACCCGGAAGAGTAGCAGAGAAGTTCAAAAAATCCCGCATTGTCGTTTTCTCCACAGGAAATGTGTATCCGTTCGTTCCCGTAGTAAGTGGCGGGGCTACCGAATCGCTTCCACCAGAACCCATTGGCGAGTATGGCCAGTCATGCCTCGGCCGTGAACGCATTTTCCAATACTTCGCTGCCAAAAACAACACGCCCATTTTAATCTACCGGCTGAACTATGCCAACGACGTCTCGTATGGCGTGTTGCTGGAAATAGCCAAATCCGTGAAGGAGAGCAAACCGATTGACCTGGCCATGGGCACGGTAACCGTGATTTGGCAGGGCGATGCCAACGAAATAGCTTTACGAGCGCTTCACCATTGTGCCACGCCGGCAAAAATATTGAATGTCACCGGACCCGAAATTGTCTCAGTCCGATGGCTGGCTGAGGAATTTGGGAAAATACTGGGCGTAGCGCCTCAGTTTATCAACGAAGAGCAATCCACCTCATTATTATCGAATGCAGCCGAGTCCTTTCGTCTTTTTGGCTACCCCAAAGTGAGCTTGAAACAAATGATGGAGGCTATCCTTGAATGGTACATTGAGGGGGGTGAAATTTTAAATAAGCCCACTCACTTTTCAGAAAGAAAAGGAAAATTCTAAGCCCATGCCTAAACATATACAACTCGATTCCTCTGTGGCAAAGTTGTTAAACGAGGGGACGGTTATTCCGGCCCATCCTCTGGCGCTCACATCGGCACTTCACCTGGATGAAGCCAGGCAGCGACAGCTCACCCGTTATTATATGGCCAGTGGAGCAGGAGGGGTGGCAGTAGGCGTTCACACCACGCAGTTCGAAATCCGTAAACCAGAAATCAATTTGTTGGAGCCGGTACTCAAAATGGCTGCTGATGAAATTGCAATGGCGCAATTGACACGTCCTTTTATAAAAGTAGCGGGTATTTGCGGGCCGGTGGAGCAAGCGCTAAAAGAAGCTGAATTAGCACGAAAGTACGGATACCATCTTGGTTTGCTCAGCAATGGTGGGTTGAACAATTACACCGAAGCCGAACTCATCAAGCGCACAGAGGCGGTCGCTGAAATAATTCCGGTTTTCGGTTTTTATCTCCAACATGCCGTGGGAGGTCGCTACTTGAGTTATGATTTTTGGAAAGACTTCGCCGAAATCCCCAATGTGCAAGCCATCAAAGTCGCCGCCTTCAACCGGTACCAGACGCTGGACGTGGTCAGGGCGGTGTGTCACTCCTGCAGAAGAAACGAAATCGCACTCTACACGGGCAATGACGACAACATCGTTGCCGACTTACTCACACCTTACCAATTCCTGGTCAATGGAGAGCAAGTGGAAAAATCATTTGTTGGTGGGCTGTTGGGGCATTGGGCCGTTTGGACAAAGCAGGCGGTTGAGCTTTTCAAGGAAGTAAAAACATGTATTTCTAATGATTATGTTGGCGCAGAAAAACTCCTGGCAAAAGGGGTGGAGGTAACCGATATGAATGCCGTTATTTTTGATGCCGGGAACGCTTTCAAGGGATGTATTCCTGGCATTCATGAAGTGCTGCGCAGACAGGGCCTTTTACAGGCAGGGTTTTGTTTAAATGCAGAGGAAGTGCTTTCGGGCGGGCAGACGGAAGAGATTGATCGAATCTGCGAAAGCTACAGGCATTTGACTGATGATGAATTTGTGAGGAGGTTCTTGGTAGAGAAATTTGGCTAAGATTGGATTTTTCTTTGCTATTAAAAAGTGAGGTTTCTGTCTCGTTAAATTAGCCAGGGTTTCTTAGAATGAAATGGGCAATTGATATTATCACAAAAGCAAGCACGAGGCTTCCGCCTAATAAAGTGCTATTCTTTCTTTGGGAGAATTTTTCAACAATTGACAAGTACCTTTTTTTAAAGTAGAAAAGAAAATAAAAAACCGCTACTAGGATCAGCCATGCTGTTATGAATGTTGCATTATTTAAACTGATTTGAAAAATCGATACAATGTCTAGCAGCATTAACCCGGCTATTATGCTTATTGTAGACATTGCCCGTCGACTACTAGTCTGGGAAGGATATCCCCTCTCAATTTTTGCAATAAATGAATAAATCGAATAAAAAAGATAATCCATGGCTAACCCTCTGCAATGACACTTTTTGTCCGCCACATAAATGTATAATATACCACATATTCTTACAAAATGCTTCCCTTTAGTTCTGAGGGTTCTTTATACCAACGATCTGCTTGATTCATGTGGCGATTTTCAAACAAAGACTGGTTCTAGCCGAATTCAGGGCCGCAGATGCAGTAAGAATGCTCCGCAATTCCCGGAAAGTGATTTTCGCCTTTGTACATTCTCACAAAGTGCCTTTGTTTGGTGAATCCCATCGATTTTAACGAAGCAATCAAAGCTTGCTTGTCTTGCAACACATCTACCACCACGGGTTTTTGGACCAGCCCCTCGAGGGATTTTGCCAAAAGCGCCTGAGCAACCTCCATAGTTGAGGCAGACACCGGCCCCACATGATGATATTTGCTGCCACCCCTTCCCAGTACAAACCCCGTCACCCGATTTTTATGCCTTACAATCCATGCCTTATCTGGATATTCCTTTACAAGTGAGGTAATGAGGTGCTCTCTTTTTGTGCCGAAAACAGCGGCATCAAAAGCAACAATCTCTTTGATGTTCTCGGGCTTCACTGGCTCTGTTTCTATGCCGCTGTTGTCGAATGACGCAGAATTCGTCAACAATACATGCACCATTCTATCGATTAGGTACTCGTCTTTAAAGCCAAACTGTTGATACACCTGCTGCCCGGCGGGAGTAGCATCCAGTTTGATCGATATCTCGCTTGTATTCTTGAAAACATGATCGAGCAAGGCTTTGCTTACCCCCTGGCCTCGGTACGCTTTATCGACCAGCACCATACCAATCCATGCCAACTGATGTGAATAGTTGATAGCCGTGGTGGTGCCAATAACTTTTGAATCATGCTCCGCCAGCACACAAGCGCCTTCGCTCCCTTTAATTAGCAAGGCCCAATCGTTTTCTGTTTGGTTCCAGCCTTCAGCAGTTGATAAGGTCATTGCTGCACTGATGTCGATCAATTTCAGCGGCCGCAATATGAAATCACTTTTACTCATATCAGGCTTCTTCGACAAAGCTCATGTCTTTCTTAAAGGTTTCTTCGAGATAGTAAAGTGCTATCATGCCTGCTAAATACGTGAGGACTCCGGTAATCAGGGCACTGTTAATGGTTCCGATATAACCTTTCATTACCAGGAAAATGGACGTGAGTGGAATGATCGTTCCCCTCACAAAGTTAGGGGCGGTGGTAGCCACGGTTGCACGCAGGTTGGAGCCAAACAGCTCGGCTGCCACGGTGATGAAAAGCGTCCAATAACCACTGAAAAAGCCCAGACAACCACATAACAGGTAGAACAGGGTTGTGCTTGAGAAAGGTGCCAATAGAAGGATCAATACCAGTAAAAATGAGCCCATCATGAATGAAAAAATCACCTGTCTCCTGTTTTGTAAGTATTGACTGAGAAAACCACTTGCCAGATTGCCCGCCACCTGTGCCGCAAATGCAAAAAGCACTGCCCGTCCCGCATCTATAGGTTGGTCGAGATGCATCGCTTTGCCAATTTCAGGGGAGAAGGTAATCAGGATGCCGACCACAAACCATATAGGCATGCCGACAACAATGCTGGTCATATATTTTAAGAATCTCGCTTTATTATTGAACAGCATACGTACGTCTCCCCGCCTGACGTTTTGCTGTTTTAATTGCAGGAAGATACCAGATTCAAAAACTTTTAATCTTAATGCCATGAGCAACAGCCCAAGTCCACCTCCGATAAAATAGGAAACTCGCCACTCAAAAAACTGGACAATCAAAAAGGCAAGCAAGGCACCAAAAACGCCCATAGTAGCTACTAATGTCGTTCCATAACCCCGAATATTCTTAGGGAGGATTTCTACGACCAAAGTAATTCCCACTCCCAATTCGCCGGCAAGACCGAAACCTGCAATAAACCTTAACACGGCATACTGCTCAATAGTGGTTACCAGCCCATTCCCAATATTGGCAATCGAATAGATTAAAATGGACCCGAACAGAACAGACAACCTTCCTTTTTTGTCGCCAAGCACACCCCAAAACATCCCCCCAATGAGCATCCCCACCATCTGCAGGTTCAGCAGTAGAATTCCATCGCTTAACACCTGTTCATCTGTAAGACCAAGCGACTTTAAACTTGGCACCCTAACGATGCTAAACAAGAATAGATCGTACATATCGACAAGGTATCCCAGTGCAGCCACCATCACGGGAATACTTAGAAGCTGCTGAACAGTAGTTTTAGTAGGTGAGTCCTTCATTTGGATGTGTTTGAATAAATAATGACGTCAGTAAAAATATGTAATTAAACCCTAATGATATTCAGAGAATATGCTCAAGTCCCAACAGATGTCAAATAAATTTCGTACCCTGTGGGCATGACAAGGGCGGGGCGAAAACAGTAGTCATAGAAAAAAGGAAAAGTAGCCTTTTGAGCTGCTTTCTTACTGTAGCGGGGAGCAGGATTCACTGGCCGTCCGCCAACCGGCGGATCATTTGTCCGACTACTGGCGGAAGGAGTCCTGTGCTTTATTCCGGCCGGGTAGGCCATCTTGCCTGGAGTTGATTAAGTTCCAAATGAACTCTCTTCCTTTCGCCGACTTAAGTTGCCTCTCCCTGATCATCGCCTCTTTTTTTGTTGGATAGGATTCTGTATAAACTACAACCCATGGACGATACCGGAAAGTATAGCCCTTGGTTTGATAGATATTGTGGGCATCTAGTCGATTCTGCATATCGGATGAGTAGCCGATGTAAATTTTGTTGAATTTGGCGCTATGTAGTGCGTAAACGGTGACATAGTCGAAAAAGGAAAAGCAGCCTTTTGAGCTGCTTTCTTACTGTAGCGGGGAGCAGGATTCACTGGCCGTCCGCCAACCGGCGGATATGAATCCTGCACTCTAATCATCTTGTCTAGAGTTGATTAAGTTCCAAATGAATTCTCTTCCTTTCGCCGACTTAAGTTGCCTCTCCCTGATCATCGCCTCTTTTTTTGTCGGGTAGGATTCTGTATAAACTACAACCCATGGACGATACCGGAAAGTATAGCCCTTGGTTTGATAGATATTGTGGGCATCTAGTCGATTCTCCATATCGGACGAGTAGCCGATATAAATTTTGTTGAATTTGGCGCTATGTAGTGCGTAAACGGTGAACATAGTCGAAAAAGGAAAAGCAGCCTTTTGAGCTGCTTTCTTACTGTAGCGGGGAGCAGGATTCACTGGCCGTCCGCCAACCGGCGGATATGAATCCTGCACTCTAATCATCTTGCCTGGAGTTGATTAAGTTCCAAATGAACTCTCTTCCTTTCGCCGACTTAAGTTGCCTCTCCCTGATCATCGCCTCTTTTTTTGTTGGATAGGATTCTGTATAAACTACAACCCATGGACGATACCGGAAAGTATAGCCCTTGGTTTGATAGATGTTGTGGGCATCTAGTCGATTCTGCATATCGGATGAGTAGCCGATATAAATCTTATTGAATTTGGCGCTATGTAGTGCGTAAACGGTGAACATAGTCGAAAAAGGAAAAGCAGCCTTTTGAGCTGCTTTCTTACTGTAGCGGGGAGCAGGATTCACTGGCCGTCCGCCAACCGGCGGATATGAATCCTGCACTCTAATCATCTTGCCTGGAGTTGATTAAGTTCCAAATGAACTCTCTTCCTTTCGCCGACTTAAGTTGCCTCTCCCTGATCATCGCCTCTTTTTTTGTTGGATAGGATTCTGTATAAACTACAACCCATGGACGATACCGCAAAGTATAGCCCTTGGTTTGATAGATGTTGTGGGCATCTAGTCGATTCTGCATATCGGATGAGTAGCCGATATAAATCTTATTGAATTTGGCGCTATGTAGTGCGTAAACGGTGAACATAGTCGAAAAAGGAAAAGCAGCCTTTTGAGCTGCTTTCTTACTGTAGCGGGGAGCAGGATCGAACTGCCGACCTCAGGGTTATGAATCCTGCGCTCTAACCATCTGAGCTACCCCGCC
The DNA here is from genome assembly GCF_048007035.1 of Imperialibacter sp. Taxonomy (NCBI): domain Bacteria; kingdom Pseudomonadati; phylum Bacteroidota; class Cytophagia; order Cytophagales; family Flammeovirgaceae; genus Imperialibacter; species Imperialibacter sp. The sequence continues at coordinate 6,554,385 of NZ_CP180355.1, read as the reverse complement.
AAATCAATTACTTCAAATATCTTCTTCGCAGTATCAAACTGCCGTCCGCTAACTAGCGGATATGAATCCTGCGCTCTATCCCGGCCGGGTAGGCCATCTGAGCTACCCCGCCATCAATCTCCCAAAAATGGGAGTGCAAATGTATGAAGATTGTTTTCTAATTGCCAACCATAATCTTCAACTTTTATTGGGGAAGAACATATCGATAAGATTGAAAGACCCTCTGGTTGGTTCGAATCGCAGTACTTAAGCACCTCATTTGGCTATTAAAAAATAAATTATGTTCACATCAATTTTATTTTTAATACATTAAGGCACTTTTGAAGAAGTTCGATATGGGTAACTACAAGTATATAGCAGAGTTTGAATTCAGGGCATCGAAAAAAATGCTTTTTCCATATGTGAGTTCAGCGAGTGGGTTGGCGCAGTGGTTTGCCGACGATGTAAACATCAACGAGGACAAGGACTACATATTCATTTGGGACGGGGAGAAAAACAAAGCTAAGATGACTTCACACCGGGCCAATAGCCTTGTTAAGTTCGTTTTTGAAGGCACTGAAGACAATGACGACCCCAATTACGTTGAGCTGAAGCTCGAGGAAAACGAAATGACGCAGTCAACCTATCTCAAGATCACCGATTATTCTGACATGGATGATCTTGAAGAATTGGAAGATCTTTGGGAATCAATGATCCACACCCTAAAAGAAATAGTCGGTGGTTAAGGAATACTTTTTGCCTACTTTTGCGGTTAATTAACAGGTGCTGCTCGCACCTTAATCTGCAAAGCACTTTTCCGCAGGCATGAAGAAACTTGATAAGCTCATACTAAAATCATTTTTCGGCCCCTTCTTCCTCACCTTTTTGGTGGTGGTGTTTATTCTGCTTGTGCAGTACATGCTCAAGTACTTCGACGATTTCGTGGGAAAGGATCTTGGTTTTAGCGTTTTTGCCGAGCTTATTTTTTACTTCAGCATTAATATGTCACAGGTGGCTTTGCCATTAGCCATCTTGCTGTCGTCTCTTATGACTTTCGGAAACCTGGGAGAGCACTTCGAGCTAACTGCCATCAAATCTGCTGGCATTTCGTTGGTCAGAACCCTCAGGCCACTCTTTATTGCCGTGTTGTTTTTGGTGGTGTTGGCCTTTATGAACAACAACTTCATTGTGCCCGAGGCCAATATCAATGCCTACAGCCTGCTTTATGACATCAGACAGAAAAAGCCCTCGCTGGATATCCGGGAAGGTCAGTTTTATAATGGCATTCCCAATTATAGCATCAAAGTCAATCAGAAGTATCCGGATGGCGTGTCGATGAAAGACGTGATCATTTACGACCACACCAGGGAAATGGGCAATAATAGCGTCACTGTGGCTGATTCATGCAGAATGTATACCATCCTTAATGACCGCTACCTCGTTTTTGAGCTCTATGATGGCAATTCTTACCAGGAATCAAGGCAAAATGAATTTAACAGAACAGCCAGCTTTGGTGGAGTAAACGACCTGGCAAGAAACGAGTTCAGTCAAATGAAAATGGTGCTCAGTCTGGCTTCATTTGACCTCAACCGTACCAAACAGGAGCTTTTTGCCGGCAACAGACTCATGAAAGACATGGGCGAGCTTGCCCATGACATTGACTCTATGCAGGGCGTGGTCAGCGAAGTCAGGCTCAACCTGCTCAATAATGCCGATGGAATGTACGACTACCACCTGAAGGAAAGAAGACAAAGGAAAATTGACTCTATCAGGGCTGCCACCAGCAAGGAAAGGGAGGCCGTGGCGGTGTCGCAGGGGGAAGTAAAGATCACCGTAGAAGACAGTATTTTATCTCCAAACACAGGGAATACCCCGGTTGCCCCCCGCATTGCGAGAGAGTCTGCCATTGAAGCGCTGGCGAAGACGCAGGCCAAAACTAGGGAGCAGGCGAAGGCAGATAGTATTAGAGCAGCCAGGGAATTGGTCATACAAAGAAAAAAGGCGGCAAGAGATACCATCACTTTCGAAAAACACTTTGCCGACAATAGCAGGAGAACCCGTGCAGTCAATGACGCCCTGGTAAAGGCCAGGTACATAAAGACCAACCTCGCTAATCAGGCTACCAGGATAGAAAACCTCAACTCCGAAATTTATCGCCACATTATCGAAAAACACAAAAAGGTAGCTCTGGCCTTTAGCTGTCTGGTCATGTTTTTCATTGGGGCTCCATTAGGCTCCATCATCAAAAAAGGAGGTTTCGGCTTGCCGGTGATTCTGTCCATTGGGTTTTTCATTATATTCTATGTAGTGAGCATCATGAGTGAAAAGTACGCCAGGGAAGGCTTACTCGATGGCGCTGTCGCCGCCTGGATGCCCAATATGGTGCTGTTGCCATTCGGAGCATTTTTCCTTCGGCAGGCCCGCAACGACTCACGGCTTTTTGATGCCGATGTTTACATTATGTTCATTGATCGGTTAAAGAAGAAATGGGCCGCCTTTGTGCAGAGGAAGCGCCAGGTTTCGCTAACGGAAAAAGCCTTATCAGATCAATCAGAAGGAGAATAAACCTGTCAGTATATTTTATACAGAGTTTTGTATTTCAATAAGCTTCTCTCTACCTTTGCACATTAATTTCAATTCATACAATTTATTTTAGCTAAGCATGTATTTATCAACAGACAAGAAGCAAGAGCTCTTCGAGAATCATGGTCGGTTAAAATCTAAGACAGATACCGGTTCACCGGAGTCTCAGATTTCATTATTCACCTTCCGCATCAATCACCTTACAGAACACCTCAAAATCAACAAGAAGGATCACTCTTCTCGTTTGGGGCTGTTGAAGCTGGTAGGTAAAAGAAGAAGATTATTGGATTACCTGGTTAAGGTAGACATTACGAGGTATAGAGCAATTGTAGCTGAACTGAATCTCAGAAAGTAAAAAGTTCAGGGAGGGGATTCATAAAACGGATTCCCTCTTTTTATTTTCCCCTTATCTGAAACAATCGAAATTAAAATTTGATTTACTTTTTATACGTTAACTAATATTTATGTATCCAAGCGTCATTACAAAAACCATAACCCTTGCTGACGGCAGAGAGATTACAATTGAGACTGGAAAATTAGCTAAGCAAGCGGATGGTTCAGTGGTGGTCAAAATGGGCAACACAATGCTACTGGCCACAGTAGTTTCCAACAAAGACGCAAAAGAAGGAGTGGATTTCCTTCCGATGTCTGTAGACTACCAGGAGAAATTTGCAGCGGCAGGTAAAATACCTGGCGGCTTTCTAAAGAGAGAAGGTAGACTGTCAGACTACGAAATACTCATTTCAAGACTTGTAGACAGGGCCATTCGTCCACTTTTCCCTGACGATTACCACGCAGAAACGCAAATCGCCATTTCATTAATTTCGGCAGGTGACGATGTAATGCCCGATGCTTTGGCAGCTCTTGCCGCCTCATCGGCGCTGGCTGTTTCCGATATTCCTTTTGGCGGACCAATCTCTGAAGTAAGGGTAGCCAAAATTGACGGTCAGTATGTGATTAGCCCTACAGCGGCACAAGCTAAGACTGCTACACTCGACCTTGTTGTCGCAGCATCTTACGACAATATTCTGATGGTGGAAGGCGAGTCGAAGGAAGTGTCTGAAGCAGAAATGCTTGAGGCGTTGAAAATTGCGCACGACACAATTAAAATACATTGCCAGGTGCAGAAGGAGCTGGAAGCAGCTGCCGGAAAAACTGTGAAGCGCACCTACAATCACGAAAACAACGATGAGGCCCTAAAAAAGGACATGCACGAAAAACTTTATGACAAATGTTATAAAGTTGCTGCCAAGCAGATGCCTTCTAAGTCTGATCGCAAGGAGCAGTTTGCTGCCATTGTCGACGAATATGTAGAATCGTTCACCGAAGAGCAGAAAGAAACTATTGATAAGGATCTTATAAAAAGATACTATCACGATATTGAGAAGGAAGCCGTTCGTAACTTCGTTCTCGACTCAAGAAAACGTTTGGATGGACGTAATCTTGACGAAATAAGATATATCTGGAGTGAGGTAAACTACCTTCCCGGAGCTCACGGTTCAGCTATTTTCACAAGAGGTGAAACGCAGGCCCTTGCGTCAGTTACACTTGGCACCAAGCTGGATGAACAGATGATTGACAGCGCTTTGATGAAGGGCTTCAATAAGTTCATACTCCACTACAATTTCCCGGCGTTTTCAACTGGCGAAGTAAAGCCCAACAGAGGCCCGGGACGTAGAGAAGTTGGTCATGGTAACCTGGCCATGAGAGCACTCAAGCAGGTTTTGCCCCCTGAGGAAGAAAACCCTTACACTATTCGTATTGTGTCTGACGTTCTGGAATCGAACGGTTCTTCGTCAATGGCAACCGTTTGTGCAGGCACGCTGGCCCTGATGGACGCTGGTATCAAAATCAAAGCGCCCGTAACAGGTATTGCTATGGGGATGATTTCTGATGGCAAAACTGGTAAATACGCCATTCTTTCCGATATCCTTGGCGACGAGGACCACCTTGGCGACATGGACTTCAAAGTGACCGGAACCCGTAATGGCATCACTGCTTGTCAGATGGACATCAAGGTTGACGGACTTTCCTATCAGGTGCTTGAAGAGGCGCTTAATCAGGCAAAAGCTGGTCGTTTGCACATCATGGACGAAATTGAGAAAACATTGTCTGTTCCGAATGCAGATTTGAAACCTCATGCACCAAGATCCGTGAGGATTAATATCGAACGGGAAATGATCGGTGCGGTGATCGGGCCTGGTGGAAAAATTGTTCAGGAAATCCAGAAGGAAACTGGCGCCACCGTTATCATTGAAGAAATTGCTACAGGAGGTGTTGTGAGCATTTTTGCCAATGACCAGGAGTCGATGGACAAGGCCGTGAAGCGTGTAAACGCTATTGTTGCCGTGCCAGTGGTTGGCGAAGTTTACGATGGAAAAGTGAAGTCAATTATGCCATTTGGTGCATTTGTTGAGTTTATGCCTGGCAAAGATGGCCTTCTGCATATCTCAGAAATCAAATGGGAGAAAATCGAAAAACTAGACGGTATTCTCGAGGTAGGAGAGGAAATTAAGGTGAAATTGACTGAAGTAGACAAGAAAACCGGTAAATATAGACTGTCAAGAAAGGTTTTGATACCTCGGCCTGAGCGAAACCAGGAAACAAGCAACTAACATTTGTCAAAAAAAAAGCGGGAACATTAGAGAAAGGAACTTTACCTTTTTATATTATTGTTTAGTCTATTAGGCTTTAAAAAGTCAGATATTGAATGAGACAGTTAAAGATAAGTAAGCAGATCACCAATCGTGAGAGTCAGTCGCTTGACAAGTATCTCCAGGAAATAGGTAAAGTAGACCTGCTTACCCCCGATGAAGAAGTAACACTAGCTAAACGAATAAGAGAAGGAGACCAAATGGCTTTGGAGAAACTGACCAAAGCCAACCTTCGATTTGTGGTGTCAGTAGCCAAACAATACCAAAACCAGGGGCTTTCGCTGGGTGATTTGATCAATGAAGGAAATCTGGGCCTTATTAAGGCAGCCCAGCGATTTGACGAAACCAGAGGTTTTAAGTTCATCTCTTATGCAGTTTGGTGGATTCGTCAGTCGATTCTTCAGGCATTGGCCGAGCAATCAAGGATTGTGCGCCTTCCCTTGAACAGGGTGGGGTCGTTGAATAAGATTTCAAAAACTTTTTCTGAGCTTGAGCAAAAATATGAACGTGAGCCATCCCCGGATGAACTTGCTGAAGTATTGGAGGTATCTACCAGTGAGGTTGTGGACACCATGAAGATTTCTGGTCGTCACGTGTCGATGGATGCACCTTTTGTTCAGGGCGAAGAGAACAGCCTGCTGGATGTGTTGGAAAACGACATGGAGGAGACTCCGGATTCGGGCCTTATCAATGACTCCCTTCGCAAAGAGGTACAGAGAGCACTTTCGACGCTTACAACCAGAGAAGCCGACGTTATTTCCCTTTACTTTGGACTTAACGGAGAGCATGCAATGACCCTCGAGGAGATAGGTGAGAAGTTTAATTTGACCAGGGAAAGGGTTCGTCAAATCAAGGAGAAAGCCATTAGACGACTGAGGCATACATCCCGCAGTAAGGCCCTTAAGCCGTACCTGGGGTAGTAAGACTCAAAAAATTTAGCAAAGGTCTCAAAGGAGACCTTTTTTCGTTGACGCCAAACGATCTTTTGCGTTTAAATTGGTGTTACTGTTGACAGCAAACAAAATTTCGAGATGACAAAAGAAGAAGTTAAAGTGTTGATTATCGGTTCTGGGCCTGCAGGATACACTGCAGCTATATACGCTGCTCGTGCTGGTCTGAAGCCGGTTTTGTATACTGGCGGCCAGCCCGGCGGTCAGCTAACAATTACAACTGACGTAGAAAACTACCCTGGCTACCCTGAAGGGATCATGGGGCCGCAGATGATGACCGACTTTCAAAAGCAAGCAGAGCGATTTGGAACGGATATTCGCTATGGACTGGCCACGTCTGTCGATTTCTCTTCCTATCCACACAAAGTAATAGTAGATGAAACACATGAGATTACTGCTGAGGCTGTGATTGTGTCAACCGGGGCGTCAGCCAAATGGCTGAACCTTCCGTCGGAGCAAAGGCTAAACGGCCATGGTGTGTCTGCTTGCGCTGTATGTGATGGTTTCTTTTTCCGTGGACAGGACGTAGCAATTGTCGGAGCTGGAGACACAGCTGCTGAAGAAGCCAGCTACCTGTCGAAAATATGTAGCAAGGTGTATATGATTGTGAGGAGAGATGAAATGCGGGCTTCTGTGATCATGCAGCAAAGGGTTAAAAACGCCAAAAACATAGAAATTCTTTGGAATACTGAGACGGAAGAGGTGCTTGGTGACAAGGAAGTAAATGCCGTAAGAGTGGTAAATACGCAAACGGGGGAGAAGAGGGAGCTTAAAGTCGGCGGATTTTTCGTTGCAATTGGACATAAACCCAATACGGACATTTTCAAAGAATGGCTTGATATGGACGAGAATGGCTATATAAAGACGATTCCAGGCTCATCCAAAACAAATATAGAAGGGGTTTTTGCTACCGGAGATGCCCAGGATCATATTTACAGGCAGGCCGTGACGGCAGCCGGCAGCGGATGTATGGGTGCATTGGATGCAGAAAGATTTTTGGCGGAGAAAGAATTGGCCGTATCTTAGCAGCCATGATTAAGAAAAGTTTACTACTAGCGGCCTGGGTAGTAATATTATTAGCTTTTGAATCACGAGCGCAGGAAAGCAAATCGTGGGTCAAAAGCTTTTTCTCTTTTAAGAAGAGAGAAACCCCGGCCCCAATACCTCCCGCACCGCTATTTGTGGTTTCCAACGATGCCTTTGCGGTTGATTTTGATTTTCTCGATAGCCTCATTACAGCAGAACTGGAAGCGATGGCTCCACCTGCCGAAGGAGGTCCGGCCACACCACCATTGATACTTTCCTATGGTCATGAGGTGGCTGTTTCCGACAAGCTGTCCCTTGACTCGGTATGGCTTTCCGCTGAAGACTACTACAATATTTGGGACTCGCAGAGAGTCAACCCTTACAAATTCAACGGCCTGGATTACAAAGACACTACTGAGCTGACATTGTTTTACCCGGAGGTAGGGTTAGTTTGGGAGAATCCCTTGAAAAAGTCGGTGATTACGTCTGATTTCGGCTTGCGCAGGTATCGCTGGCATTATGGTGTGGATTTGCGACTTACTACCGGCGACTCTGTGAAAGTGGCTTTCGATGGTGTAGTAAGAATGGCGAACTATGACAGACCCGGCTACGGCAACTATGTGCTTGTGAGGCACTACAATGGTGTGGAAACCCTCTACGGGCACTTATCCAAGCGCCTGGTGAATGTTGGTGACGAAATCAAGGCTGGAGATTTGGTAGGCTGGGGCGGAAGTACAGGAAGAAGCAGCGGCCCCCACCTTCACTTTGAGGTGAGGTATCAGGGCAATGCCATCGACCCAAAAGAGTTTTTTGATTTTGATACTAATTGCCTGATAGATCAAAAGTACACACTTACAAGAGCATCCTTTGCTTATCTTGAGGAGGCCAATAAGGTGATCGTACACCGAGTGAGGAGTGGCGACACCCTTAGCGGCATCGGCAACAGGTATGGAGTGTCGGTTACAAAGCTTTGCAGGCTCAACGGCATTTCAAGAAATTCGGTAATCAGAGTAGGCCAGAGGTTGCGAATTAATTAGATGAAATGAGCATGCTTTGGCTAAGCACGTTACGTAACAGAAATGGACGTGCATGCGAATTCCATGAGGCCGATAAAAAATAAGTTTTATTTTCATGAAACTCGATATTCTTGTTTTTACGGCGCACCCCGACGACGCCGAACTTGCCTGTGCAGGAACACTCATCTCTCACATTGAGATGGGCAAAAAAGTCGGCATTGTTGACCTTACCAGAGGGGAGCTTGGCACACGAGGCACGCCCGAAGCAAGGGCTGCCGAAGCCACTGAAGCAAGTAAAGTGATGGGTATTCATGTTAGGGAGAACCTGGGGTTTCGTGACGGGTTTTTTACCGAGGATGAACATCACAAGCTTGAGGTGGTGAAAATGATACGGAAGTATCAACCCGAAATCATTTTAGCAAACGCCATTCGTGACCGTCACCCTGACCATGGCAGGGCCTCCCGCCTGGTGTCAGAAGCAAGCTTTGTGTCGGGCCTTAGAATGGTCGAAACCAGTATTGATGGCAACCCTCAGCAACCATGGAGGGCGAAAAATGTATATCACTATATCCAGAGCAACTTCATTATGCCCGATTTTATTGTTGATGTATCAGCTGCATGGGGGAAGAAAATGCAGGCCATCAAGTGCTTTAAATCGCAATTTTACGATCCGGCCAGCAAAGAGCCGAGCACATTTATTTCCTCTCCCGAGTTTATGAAGATGCTGGAAAGCAGAGGAAAGGAGCTTGGACACTCAATTGGTGCTGCCTATGGAGAGGGATTTACCGTTGAGCGGCATTTGGGAGTAAAAGACCTGTTTCACTTACAATAGTAAGTCGCTTTTAGCCTCCATCAGGGAGAAAGACGCTCAGTTCGCCAGGAGCCGTCTACGCCTTTTTTGAACACGATCCTGTCATGCAGCCTGCTTGGGCGTCCCTGCCAGAATTCAACCAACACAGGCACCAGTCCATAGCCACCCCAGTAGTCCGGTTTTGGTATTTCTGCCAGCCCACTAAATTTCATCTTGAAATCTTCTGTTTTCTTTTCTAAAAATGCCCTGTCCGGTATCGACTCACTCTGCAAGCTTACCCAGGCACCGATTTGGCTACCCAAAGGCCTGGAGTGATAATATCTGGAGGACGTCGCCTCTGATAACTTCGTCACGCTACCCTCAATGCGCACTTGTCTTTCAAGGTCGGCCCAAAAAAATGTCAGAGACGCTCGGTTGTTTTGCGCAAGTTCTTTGCCCTTGTGGCTTTCGTAGTTGGTGAAGAATTGAAAAGCACCATCTTCCAGTCCTTTCAGAAGCACGATTCTGCCATGTGGTTGTCCATCGGGAGAAACAGTGGACAAGGTCATGGCATTAGGTTCTTTCACTTTTACTTCAAGCGCTTCCTGAAACCACTTGTTGAATTGAAGCACCGGGTCTTTCTCTACAGCCGCCTCGTTTAGAACCTGGCTGGAATATTCTTCTCTCAGATCTGCGATATTCATTTCCTTAGTATTTTTCAAATCCGACTCAAATTTATGAATAGCCCTTACAATTTGACTATTATTAATGTTATATATGCAATGTGGTCTTGCGGCTAAGTAAGGCAACAACGGGTGTTAGTTGTTCTCAATTTGAACAGTTCTTGGGTGTATAGCCGTCAGTTGTTGTCTTTTAAACAAAGGAGTAGTCAAAAGGACTTTGAATAAACCGAATGGAGCATTTCGACGCATTTAAACGGGTAAATCCCAACAAAGGAGACTTACTCATCTCAGAGCCCTATCTCTCAGACCCAAATTTTGAGAGATCGGTGATCTTGCTATGTGAGCATGACGTCAATGGTTCAATTGGTTTTGTACTTAACAGGCTTTCTGAACTATCGCTCGCCGAGGTGATTGAGGATGCGCCTGATGACGAAATTCCACTGTTTATCGGAGGACCCGTTCAGCAGGATACGCTTCATTTTGTACACTGTTCGCCGCATTTGATGGAAGAGGGACGGGAAATTGCCAGAGGAATTTATTGGGGTGGTGATTTTGAGAAGCTGATGGAACTGATGAGTGCAGGGTTAGTCACTGCTGATGAAGTGAGGTTTTTTATTGGCTATTCAGGCTGGGGAGCAGGGCAGCTTTCGGAAGAGTTGGATGCCAATAGCTGGATTGTAAATAAAAAAACGGCACCGCAGTATATTTTTGAGTATTCACATGAGGAACTATGGCGGCAGGTGCTCAAAGATATGGGCGGCAAATTCAGAGCGTTTTCCAATTTCCCTGCGGATCCAAGGCTTAATTAGACCTACCACAGGAATGCAATATTGAGAGCCAAAATTATCCAACGGAGCAAAATCACGTTTAAATGATATCCGCAACGTAGTTTTGTCCAAATCCAATCGTCAATGCAATAAAATCAAATATTAGACACATGAATTAATATTATTAAATTGCAGAGACTATAGAACCTGATCAAGGAGCGCACGATGAACAATGAGAAAGAAGTGTCTGAAGGTGATGAGAAGTTGAGCAAAACTGCTTCGGAGGAAATTAACTCCGGTGATAGTGTTGCCAATGACGACTCTCAGCCCTCGGTAGATGTCCGTGATGAAGACGGAAAGAAAGAAACAGAAGCTGAAACACCTGCTGCCAAAGTACCGGTAGAATCGGATGAATCTGAGCAACTTCCTGTAGACGCAGTTCCCGAGGCTACACCAGAGCTGGATGGTCCCGATGAAGCGGTGGCGTCTGAAACAGAAGAAAGCCAGCCGAAGCCCGAAGTTGCCGCTGTGGAAGAAGTGAAGGCGGAAGAATCCACAAAGGATGCGACGGAGGCCGAAGCACCGGCGCAAGTGGAAGCAGGAACACAAAGCAAAGAGCCAACGCCTGAATCAAAACAGGAAGCTGTTGCTGGCGAAGAAGCCTCTGATGACAAAAAAGAGAAGAAAGAAGAGCGTAAGGTAGTAGCCGAGGCAACTGATGCTTCAGGCGATGACGAAGCGGAAGAGGAGGACAGCGAGGAACACGAAGAAGCAGAGGACTATAGCCATTATTCGCCTGAGCAGTTGGTAGATAAGTTTACCGAGGTGCTTCACTGGGACGACGTGCGGAAAGCAGATCGGATAGTAAGGGAACTAAAGGCGGTTCACGATGAGCTGGTTGCCCATGATAGGGAAGAAGCGCTGAAAAAATACCTGGCAGATGGGGGAGAAGAAGACTCGTTTGAGTTTAGGTTAAATGATTTCGCCTATCGTTTCGAAGAGAACTTTAAATTGTTCCGTGAGAAAAAGCACAAGCTTTTTCAGAATCTGGAGCAGCAAAAAGAAGATAATTACAAGAAGAAGATAGATGTTTTGGAGAAGCTTCGTCATTTGGTAGATGGCGAGGAGAATACAACCTCTATTACCGCTCTGAAGAAAATTCAGGATGAGTGGAAGGTGATAGGGCAGGTGCCAGGCAAGTACGCAAAAACCCTTTGGGCCAACTACAATGCCCTCATTGATCGTTTCTATGACAACCGAAGCATTTATTTTGAACTCAAGGAACTCGACCGGAAGAAAAACCTCGAATCAAAACTTGAGCTTTGTGATAAAGCAGAAGCGCTTACCAAAGAAGAGAACATCAAGCATGCGGTAAAAGAGTTGAATGTTCTTCACGAAGAGTTCAAACACCTGGGGCCGGTGCCAAAAGAATCTCAGGAAGAGATTTGGCAACGTTTCAAGGCCGCTTCTGATCTCATCTATTCCAAGCGCCGTGAGATGGTGGATGAACTGAAGGTGGAGCTGAAAGCCAACATGGAGGTGAAGACAAGGCTATGTGAGGAAGCTGAGACATTTGTGGCGTTCACTTCTGACAAGATCAATGAGTGGAATAAGAAGACCAAAGAAGTATTGGAGCTTCAAAAGAGATGGGAAGCTGTTGGTGGTGTGCCAAAGGAAAGCGCCAAGAAGATAAATAAGAGATTCTGGGGAGCGTTCAAAACGTTCTTTAGCAACAAGAGCGGCTTCTTCAAGACTCTGGAAGGAAAACGCCACGAAAACTTGAAACTGAAGGAAGAGCTCGTAGCAAAGGCGGATGCTCTCAAAGATAGTGAGGAATGGGATTCTGCTGCCAATCAGCTCAAGCAATTGCAGCAGCAGTGGAGAGAGGTAGGGCCTGTGCCCGAAAAAGTAAAGGAGGAGATCTTCCATAAGTTCAAGGCTGCATGTGATCATTTCTTTGAAAGGAAGCGTTCGCAAAGCAAGGGGGCAGAGAAGGAGTACTATGACAACCTGAAAAAGAAAGAAGACATTTGCGAGCAGTTGCTGAAACTGGCAGGTGAGAAAAGCCTCGATCTGGATATCATTAGTGGCTTTCAGGAGAAGTACAGCCAGATTGGTTTCGTGCCGAGAAATGCGATGAAGACCATCCAGAAAAAATATCAGGAGGCCATCGACGCCCTCAACAAGGCGGCGGAGTCACTACCCGAGGATGAGCAGCGTAAGTTCAAGACGGCCATGCAGGTGGGTAAGATCAAGAGCGAGCCACATGGTGAACGCAAAATCTACCAAAAAGAGGGACAGGTAAGGCGCCAAATTGCTACGTTGGAAAATGATATAGCCGTTTGGAGAAACAACCTGGAGTTTCTGGCGTCATCCAGAAAAGCTGACAAGCTGAAGGCTGACTTTGACGAAAAAATCGTTAAAGCAGAAGAGGAATTGGATGGCTTGAAGGAGCAACTCAAGGTGATTCACGAAACCTCTTAAAAAAATCACAATAAGTGTTTGCAATAATTAATCAGCCGATTAGTTTTGCAGTCCCAAATAAGGAATGCCTCCTTAGCTCAGCTGGTAGAGCAACTGACTTGTAATCAGTAGGTCGCTGGTTCGATCCCGGCAGGGGGCTCAAAAACCGAAGCACAACGCTTCGGTTTTTTGTTTTACGGCAGGTAAAGTAATTGGCTAGGGTGCCAAGACTGGATCAAGTGGAAAATTTGGTGATTACCCTTTAAACTCAATGTCCCGAGTGGTCATAAAAAAACAAAAGGTCCAAGCCTAACCGACTGGAGAAGCCCGGCCGGGCGAGACGCATTGAACCAGTTTTGCTTTTTTATTTAACCACAAACGAAACAGTCAATCCCCAGAAATACAGGTTGATCCCGGAAAATCTGTCGAGTATCGTGAAAGAGTTAGATGAGACCTCAAAATCCCCACAGTTAATAGAATAAACAGATAAAAAAAACCTCCATAGCTCAGTTGGAAGAGCCACTGACGGGGGCGCCCTGCCTTGTAATCAGTAGGTCGCTGGACTGGGCGTCCCCGTTCAATCCCGGGCGGGCGGCCAGTCCAGGGGGCTCAAAACAGAAGCACAGCGCTTCGTTTTTTTTGTTTATATTCTTCTCCATTTCGGAGCAGCCACATGTGGGTGACTTTGCCCCTAAATTCGTCTTCACTCAGAGCTGTTTGTACCAGGCGGAGGGCTTGACTTTTCATTTACTTGCGACGATTAGCAAGTACACGATGGTTACTCTTTTACGTTTGTTGAGAGCAGACCTTTTCAGCATTATTTTAATCGATTGAACTTATGAAACTGAAAATAGCCAGTCTTTTCTTCTTCATTTCCCATCTTGTGTCAGGCCAGGGAGCAACTCCTTTTCCCAAGCTCGAATTCGACATGCCGAAAATGGCAGAGCCTGTTATTCCGACCTATCGGGTGAGCCTGCTGGATTTCGGGGGTGTGCCTGATGGAGCTACACTCAACACAGAAGCGTTTGCAAAGGCCATTGATGCCATTGTGAGCAAAGGAGGGGGACACCTGGTAGTTCCGAGAGGTATTTGGCTGACAGGCCCGATCACGCTTAAAAGCAACCTCGATTTACATGTGGAGGAGGGAGCCCTGATTCTTTTCTCAGAGGACAAAACGCTGTATCCGATAGTGGCCACGAGTTTTGAGGGGCTTGATACCTATAGATGCATATCGCCGATTAATGCCTTTGAAGTGGAAAACATTTCTATTACTGGAAAAGGTGTGATTGACGGCAACGGCGATTCCTGGCGGTTGGTGAAGAGAAGCAAAGTGTCGAGCCAGCAGTGGAAAGAGATCGTTGCCAGTGGAGGACTAGTAGGCGACGATGGCAATACGTGGTATCCGTCAGAAAGCTTTAAGAAAGGAGTGGAGGCGACCAGTAATTTCAATGTCCCTGACAATGCATCAATGGATGAACTGAAGGAGTACAAAGACTTTTTGAGACCGGTGATGATCAGCCTTCGGAACTCCAGGAATGTAATGCTCGATGGGCCGACTTTTCAAAATTCACCCGCTTGGAACATACATCCGCTCATGTGCGAGAACCTGATTGTAAGAAACCTGACTGTGCGTAACCCGTGGTATTCGCAAAACGGAGATGGTATTGACATCGAATCGTGTAAAAATACCTGGGTGTACAACAACTCCTTTGATGTGGGTGATGACGCCATTTGCATCAAATCAGGGAAAGATGCCGACGGCAGAAAGCGGGGAACCCCTACCGAAAACCTGGTGGTGTTCAATAACATCGTGTACCATGGTCATGGTGGATTTACCGTTGGTAGTGAAATGTCGGGTGGGGTAAAGAACGTTCACGTGTCAAAATGCACCTTCATTGGTACTGACTGTGGCTTGCGATTCAAAAGCACCAGAGGACGTGGTGGCGTGGTGGAGAACGTGTACATCTCCGATATTGATATGTACAACATCGCGGCCGAGCCCATTCGCTTCAATCTTTTTTACGGTGGGCAGTCGCCTATTCTGGAGGACGATCAGGTGGCACCGTTGATCGACGATACGCCCGTACCCGTAACCGAGGAAACCCCTTCGTTCAAAGACATTTACATGAAGAATATCCGATCGGTTAATTCTGGTGTGGCGGGCTTTTTTCAGGGACTCCCTGAAATGAACCTCAAAAACGTGAACCTTGATAATGTTTATCTGTCGGGCAAGAAGGGAGTTTCTATCATTGATGCAGATGGAATGAGTTTTAAGAATGTCACGGTTGTGGCAGCAGAGGGAAACCCCTTCACCATCTACAACGCCCATAACCTTACCTTCTCAGGATTCAAAGTGGTGTCCCATGAGGGAAGGCCAGTTTCCATTCAGGGCAAGAAAACTAGTAACCTCACTTTTTTAAAGGCCGACTTTTCCGGCCCGGCTAAGCAAATGCTGATCGGGGAGGGTGTTGATCCAAAGACGGTTAAAATGAAATAGTAACCAATCATGTGAACCATCCCGATCCTTTTTTCATTTGCCTATTGGTACAATTGGTCTGATGTGAATATGAAGAAAGGAAAAGTGCCCTACTCCATTCTGGAGTTGGCGTCGGTGCCTGCGGGTTCCTCCACAGGTGAAGTTTTTACAAACAGTTTGTTGTTGGCGCAGAATGCTGAAAAATGGGGATACACCCGCTTTTGGCTGGCAGAACACCATAACATGATCAGCATAGCCAGCTCAGCTACGCCTGTGCTCATAGGGCATATTGCAGGTGGGACAAAATCCATCAGGGTTGGTTCTGGGGGTGTTATGCTGCCAAATCATGCCCCACTGATTGTGGCGGAACAGTTTGGCACGCTGGGTTCATTGTTTCCTCACAGAATTGACCTCGGCCTGGGCAGAGCACCTGGCACCGATCAGGAAACAGCCTACGCCATTCGTCGGGAACGAATGCACGCTGCTTACCGGTTTCCCGAGGAAGTAGGGGAGATTCAACAATATTTCGCTGACGACAACGCAGACGAAAAGGTGAGGGCCTATGTAGCTGAAGGGGTGGATGTCCCTTTGTACATTCTCGGTTCCAGCACCGATAGTGCCCACCTGGCGGCCAGAAAAGGCCTTCCTTATGCTTTTGCCAGCCATTTTGCGCCCACGCATTTGTTTGAGGCGCTCAATGTCTATTACAACGAGTTTCAGCCCTCTACAGCCCTTCAGGAGCCTTATACAATCGCCTGCGTGAATGTGGTTGCCGCCGATACCGACGAGCAAGCCGAGTTGCTGGCGTCTTCGCTGGTGAGGATGGTGTTGGGGATATTGACCAACAAACGTGATCAGCTAAGGCCACCTGCACCATTGGAACCTCAAATGAAAGCATTTATGAACGAGCCTGCCTTTCAGCGGTTTCTTCAGTATGCTTTTGTGGGGAGCAAGGACACGGTGAAACAAAAAGCCAGTGACTTCCTGCAAAAGACAGGAGTAGACGAAATTATGGTAGCCAGCCACATGTACAGTAGTCAAGATCGGCTAAGGTCGTATGAGCTTTTTGCAGAGTTGATGGGGGAGGTGTAGCAAATGGTAATAGACAACATAGTTCTCAGGTTAGATTTCTGAAGCCACTGCTCTCCGAACAACCCTTCATCATCTGCTGTAGGCAGCTAACGCTCTACATTGTTGCCTTACAATAGACTAGTTGTCGGTTTTGGCCTCATTTTGGGTTCGTTGACCTTGAAGGAAAGGGTAGCCGAACTGACCGATACAAGTGTTCCTTTGGCGTATTCTGACTCTATATTGATTGTTCCTCCTAACTTGCCAACCATCTTTTTAACCAAAAACAGCCCAAGACCCGATCCCTTGGAGTTTGCATTTGCCCGGAAAAACATGTCATATACACGGGGTAACAATTCTGAGGCTATTCCTTGTCCATTGTCTTCTACTTTCAAAGTAAATACGTTGTTGTCGATGGTATGCCATACACGTACGAACGAGCTTTCTTTGCGACCATCGTGGTATTTAATTGCGTTAATCAGAAGATTGTGGATGATCATTTTCCAGAGTCCAGGATCAGATTCTATTTCAAGATCACGGTTGACTTCATTCTTGAATGTGAGCTTGTCGGCATGTTCAATAAACTCAATATCTGCCCAGACCTCATTGACCAGGCTATGGAGCCGAATATTTGTCGCTAGTGGTTCACTTTTGCTGTTTTTTACATAGCTATTAATTTCTAGCAAGGTGTTTTCTAATCTTAAGATTCTGTTCTCCATCAAGTCCAGATATTGAGGAAGTTCATCTTTGGATACCTTCAAGAGGTAAAGAAGGCCTCTGATGGATTTTACCGGTGCTATGAGATCGTGCGACGACCGGTAAAGAAAGGTATCCAATTCCTCGTTCACTGCCATCAGTTCACGGTTGCTGCGGAGTAGTTGTTGCTCGTGCCTGGTCACCTCTTCCGTTTTTTTTGCTACCAGCATGGCCAGCGTTTTGCGCATGCTCTTTGCCCTGTAAATAATGCCTATAATGGTTAGTCCGAGAACTAACATAGCTAAAAATGCATACCCCAATGGCCCTTTTACAAAGGCCAGCAGAGGCACTGCCACAATTATAACGAGTTCAGCTGGCTCCAAATTGCTGCTCCCATCCTTTACCTGAAAGACATAGTTTCCGTCTGGCAGGTAGTCAAAAACGGCCATTGGCTCGGTTGTTGAATGCCAGACTGTGTCATAGTTGAGCAGTCGGTATTGATAGGTCTGAGGCGTGTAGTAATCGGCTCCCGGGTTGTTGAAGTTGATCTTTATTCTTGTTGCAGGTCTGGACAGTTTGGCTGTGTCATACTTTTGTGTGGTGTAGGTAATGGAGTCATAATTGTATACGAACGACGAAATTTGCGTTGGAAACGGATTAATGCGTTCGAACACTGTGTCGGGGAACGCCTTTGTCATGTAGATCATCGAGATGCCGTACGACGTGGCCAGCCACAGATTTCCCTGTGGCCCCTTCTTCATTTCGTAAACTTCATTTGACATGAGTCGATCCTCGGTTGTGAACTTGCGAAGGACCTGCCCTTTTTCGTCAGTAATAAACACTCCGTCTGCCCAGGTAGCAATAGCCAGTAAATTGTTCGAAAGGCTGATGGCATTGTACAACCAGTGCTCATTAATAAAAGAAGTCAGGGGCTGTTCGTAAACTGAAATACTCCCATTTTGTGTGTTTCTTACCAATGGTGGGGACTGCGGGTAAAGGATCAAATCGTGCTGTTGGTCAAGTGAGAGCACCTGGAAAGCAGGAGTTTTCGAATATGGTTTTTGATCCCACGTTTGCACAAGTACGCCATTCTGAAATATGCTCAATGCTCCGTTTGTTTCGGATAAATAAACAGTTGACCCTACCTGAAAGAAATAAGATTCGGGGAAGTTTAGATAAGTAACTGAATCGGAATTGTAAAGAAAACGCCCCTCCGGCGTCATGAAGTAGATGTTATTGTTGAATCGGAAAATTTGCCAGACGTCTTTAAAGGCATGTGTTTCTGAGATTTCCGTCGACAATTCGACGTATGAAAAGCGAGTGGTTCTGTCTCTTTTCAGGTAGCCGAAATACTTGGTGCCGCCAATATAGATTCTGTCAGTTAGGCTGTCATAAGTGATGCTGTGGGTGTTTCCTTTTCCGCCAAGGTCAATTTCCTGCCACACTTCTCCATCATAAACAACTACCCCCCTGGACGTGCCAAAATACATCACTCCATCATTGTCGGTCTCAATGGCAGCTACAGCACCGCCCGAGCGATCTGCTTCTCTTCCAAAATTTACCACAGGGCTGCCTTGCTGCCAGCCAACAGCGTCTATGCTCGTCAACAAAAAAGATGCAAAGAAGAAAATCCCAACAGTCCTAGACGGTGACATAAGAAAGAAAAGTATCTAGTAGAGTAAAAGCTAAGAACGAGGGATAAGCTTTCAAAGGAGCTGGAGGAGAGGCAAATATAAGGGAATATTTCTGGCAACCGACACAAAATAATTGATACTTGTGGTGAAGAGATCAGCTGCAACGCTTGAAAGTTTCAGTTATGGCAGGACAGCCTGGAATCATATCGTTTGGGTACCGTTGTTGAGGTATGTTGATCATCCAGATAGACCTGTTGAGATCATATTTTGCTGTTTTTAACATAATACGTGTAAAACATGTTAGGATTCTATGTCACAGGTCACTACCATCACATGTTTTCGCTTCAGTAGTTTTGCCGATAAATTTTGGGCGCTTTCAATGATGCAACTCGCTCACCTCCAGCTTTCTAGCATAGAAGGAAGTACATTCTACAAACTCATGGGTACAGGGAGGGGGGACAGTTTCAATGCATTTCCAGATTTTTCCACATACATTCTTTTGCAGGTTTGGCAAAGTGAACATGTTGCTATGGGTTTCTTCGCCAGATCGCCAATTGTTGATCGCTATCGGAAGCGGGCCAGCGAGGTGTGGACAACCTACATGGTGAATCTCAGTTCACATGGCCTTTGGAGTGGGGTTAACCCATTTGAGCCTACTCCCAGAGACAAGTCGGCTGGCCCTGTGATTGCCATTACCCGGGCAACGATCAAATGGCAAAAGCTGATCCATTTTTGGCGCTATGTACCCAAATCCCAAAAAGACTTGAAGGCTAACGGCGGGCTTGTCTATACAAAAGGCATGGGAGAGGTGCCGATTGTACACATGGCTACCTACAGCGTTTGGGAGGATGCGGCGTCGCTGCGAAGATTCGCTTATGAAAGCGAGCATCATCGTGTGGCTATTGCCAAGACAAAGGCGTTAAAATGGTACAAGGAAGAATTGTTTGCCAGGTTTCAGCCAATTTGTTCGGAAGGCACATGGGAGGGACGTAGTCCACTGGAGGGCATGTTATGAAGTGGCATCTTTAGAAACCATTCTCTGACTTTGCCCAAATTAGCTAGTACCTAACTCCTTCCTGTTAAAAACACACCCCTCCATTGGTTGCTGGCCTCTCACAATGGCCAGCACATTATTCACAGTGTCTACGCACATTTTGGTGTAGGTGCGGCTGGTGAGGCTACCAACATGAGCTGTAATAAGCGTATTAGGTAGTGTGAGCAAAGGCTCATCTTTGGCCGGTGGTTCTTCTGCTAGCACGTCAGCAGCAAAGCCAGCAATAGTGCCGTTCTTTAGGGCCTCGTATAAGGCCTGCTGATCGATAATCGGCCCACGGGCTGTGTTGATCAGTAACGCACTTTTTTTCATCCTGCTAAAAGTTGCCCCATTGATAAGCTCCTTTGTCGCAGGCAAAAGAGGCACATGGAGGGTAATGACATCCGCTTCGCTGATTACCTCTTCAAATGATTTGAAGGTGTAGGGCACGTTAGGAGCTTCAGCTTGATCCCAGTAAATCACCTTCATGCCAAAAGCAGTGCCCATGGCAGCCACTTTCTTGCCGATATTGCCCAGGCCGAGGATGCCCAGGGTTTTGCCATAGATTTCGTCACCTTCAAACTGGTTGCGCCACGCCCAGTTGCCGGCTTTTACTTCCGCCACTGACCTGTAAAGGTTTCGTTGGAGCATCATCATCAGCGATAGGGTATGCTCGGCAATTGTTTGGGCGTTGGAGCCAGGTGCATTCACGATTTTGATGCCTTTGGAGGTGGCATAGGCGACGTCCAGATTATCGAGTCCCACACCACAGCGACCAGCCACCTGTAAGGTTGGGCAAGCATCCATCAAGGCTTGATTGACCTGACCTTTTCCCCGGGTGACAATGCCATCTACCTTTTTGTTATAGATACCCGATAAATCAAAACCAGGTTCGTAAGCTGCCAGGATATTGACGTCAGCTGCTTTTTCAAGAATCTCCAGGGCTTCATCGGCCACGGTTTCCAGTAGAAGGATATTGTACATGCGGTTACTTATGGTAAAGTGTGGCGTCTTTTGATTTATAGCCTCTGAAGTCGTTTCTGCCTGAGACATAAATACCTTCCTGGAACAACTCGTCCTCAAAAATTTTCGGATCAACGGCAAAGCCGGGAGGTGAAGAAAGCTCTACAAGGTTGCCCGATGGGTCACGAACAAACATCTGAATAGGGCCGTCGGGTAGCTGGCGCACTTTCCCCCAGGGAGAAGTATCAATTACGCCAAGCTCTTTCATGCGCCAGAAGATTTTGTTGATGTCGTCCACTTGCATACAAACGTGCCCTCTGAACGAATGCTCATCTTCCCATTCAGTGAGGTGAAGCTGCTGCGTGGCGTTGATTTTGAAAAAGGCGGTAGGGTAGTCGAACAAGAAAGCCGGAATGACTTCCAGCCCCAACTCTTCTTCGTAGAATTTACTGGTCTCTTCCAGGTTTTTCACGATCAGGGCTACGTGGTTAATTCCAATTGCTTTTGCCATAGTTATCGAACGGTTTGTTTAAACTCTTTTACAAAATTCCAGTTGGGAGTGAGGCCAAGGCCAGGGGCTGTTGGGGCCGCTATTTGGCCATCAATGGCCTCAATATTTTCTTCTACCAGGTCATACATCATTGGGTTGCCTCCAAGGGAGAACTCGATGATGGTTGCCGCAGGGGCTGCAAATGCCACATTTACACCAGCCATAAAGGAAAATGCTGATCCCCAGCAGTGAGGTGCCAGCTCAAGCTGATAGGTATTGGCCAAGTGAGCGGTTCTCATGGCCTCGGTAATGCCACCAATGATGGCAGAGTCGGGCTGCACTACATCCAGCGCTCTGAGGTCGATCAGGTCACGCACGTCAAACACGGTGTATTCGCTTTCTCCGGCGGCTATTGGAATGGCCGTGGAAGCTCTCACTTCAGCAGTTCCCACTTTGTTGTCCGGGCTGATGGGTTCTTCGAACCAGTAAAGATTGCAGTCTTCCACGCCCCGGCAGAACTGCTTGGCTTCAGGCACGCTAAAGGTGCCATGGGCGTCTGTCATCAGTTTGATGTTGTCGCCGAGTGCTTCTCTGGCGGCTTTTACCCGTTTGATACTTTCCTGCACGGTATCGTCCATAATCCCCACCCGCATTTTTACGCCTTTGAAGCCTTTTGCAGTATAGCTCAATAGTTGCTCACCAATTTTATCGGCACCTGCCCAACCACCGCTGGCGTAAGCAGGCATGCTGCCACGGCAGGCTCCGCCCAGCAGCTCAACAACTGGTACGCCCAGCATTTTACCCTTGATGTCCCACAAGGCGGTGTCCACACCGCTCATGGCCGAGACAGTCAGGCCACGCCGGCCAAGGATAGGGAATTTACGGCCTCTGTTGAGTGCATAATGGTCACGGGTACCGTTATAGATCATTTCCCACAGCCTGGAGATATTGCGCACGTCCTGTCCAACTAAGATAGGTTTCAGCTCATTTTCTACGCAGCTCACTATGGAGGCGCAGGAGCCCGACGAGCCCACGGCAGCTTTTGCTTCGCCGAAGCCTTGCAAACCGTTTTCTGTTGTGACAACCACGAGGGTCATGTCAAATTCAGTGAGCAGACCATAGTCTGAACGGTGCTGCTTTGCTGGTGGTATTGGGCAACGAAGCCAGAAGGCTTCAACGTTTTTTATTTTCATAGTTTTATTTCTCTTTTACTGGCCATTAAGCCGGGCTGTTTTTCAGCACCCCGTCTTTGTGAGTGCCAGGCAGTAGCTAACACATCTTGATTTTACAGTTATTGATCTTATTTAAATCAGAGGCCTTAGCGTCTCAATGGATTTTCTGGTGAGCATGGTGTAGAATTCGTCCGTGACGGCTGAGCTGCCATGGTCTTCCAGAAACTTCTTTTGCTCGGGGCTCAATCCTTTAGGAGACTCGTCAATGGAATTAGGGTAGGGGTTGGCCGGTGTCCTGTCGAGTGGTGAGCAAAACTCAACCGACAACACATCATCGTACCCAATTTCACCCAACGTTTTTACGATGCTCGCCCAATCCAGCTTGCCCATGCCAGGAGCCATTCGGTTGTTGTCGGCAACGTGGAATCCAATCAGTTTACCCTTGGCTCGTCTTATGGCGGGCAAAATCTCGTCTTCCTCAATGTTCATATGGAAGGTGTCGAGGCAAACCCCACACTTAGGGCCGACTTCTTTTGCCAGCGCCAGTGCCTGGTCGCCACGGTTGATGAAATAGGTCTCAAAACGGTTGATAGGCTCAATGCCAAGCAGAATGCCAACGCTTTCTGCATACTCATACACCTGCTTCATGCTATCAACGGCGTATTTCCAGTCTTCTGCGGGTTTGCCTTCGGGCAATATTTTCCCCACCGTAGACGGCACCACAGACACCATGTGGCCATCGAGCTCCGCCACCATTCTCACGACGTCTTTCACATACTGCACAGAGTCGGCCCGTTGCTTGTTGTCTTTAGCCAGCAGGTTGCGAAGCTCCAGCATCAGGGTAACGGAACCCCAGCAACTGATGCCTGCATCATCCAGCAGCCGTTTTACCTTTTTTGTGTCGTAAAGCTCGGGGCTTCCCTGAATTTCAAGGCTGTCGTAGCCCAGTTTGGCAATCCGGTTGACGGTTTCCTCAATGGTTTCTGCCCGCATCCAGTTGTGTATCGAAATCTTCATTGCAAGTCGGTATTGATTAAAAATGTATATCTAACAGTAGTTTCAGTAAAATTATAGTCAATTATGAAATATCCACCGGCTTTAGCCGAAATCAGTTACTTGTCATTTTCGTGTGGATGCTCTTTCAGTAATTCTTCAGGCGTGTAGAAACCAGTTTTTCCGCTTGAAGACTCACGCACTTCTTTTACTTTTTCAGGAGTAACGGCATCGGCCAAATTGCCAAATGAGCTTCGCACGTAGGTGAGCACAGCGGCTATTTCCTGGTCGTTCAGTAGCCCGCCGAACGGGGTCATTGGCACCTGACCCGGATAGTCTTTTCCGGCCACCGTTATCGGGCCATATAAGCCCTTCAAAGTAATTTTGATCAGCCGCTCCTCGCTGCCCTGCACCCATTCGTTACCCGACAATGGAGGAAATCCAGCAGCATCCAAACCTTTTCCGTCAGGCTGATGGCAGGTGTTGCAGTAGCCATCCCTCATGTAAATTTCCTTTCCGGCAAGGAACAACTGCTGTTCTTCCTTCGACAACATTGGCGGCACCAGCTCGTTGCCAGCCACTTCAGGCTTGTAGGGAACCATGTGATCCAATATGGCCTGGTACGGCTTTTCCATCCAATCATCCAGGGGTTTCTCGGCTGCAACTGCCAAAATCTCTTTGGCGGCATCGTCATCCAGCCACGAAGCGGCTACAATGGCTTCGATGCGAACCCTGCTGTTTTCGTCAGCGGCAGCCATTTTCAGCAAGCCAGCCTGCTCAGACACCTGGTGCCCAGTGTAACGAAGCACCCGAACGGTTGCCGTTCTTACTTTATAGTCATCAGCTTTGAGCAACGTTCTCAGTAGCTTGAGGTCGATGGCATTCATTCCCCACGATGCCCACAACCCCTCAAGCATGAATCGTTCGTAATTGGGATCTGCCTTATCCAACTCATTTGTCCATTTTTCGATGGCTGCCAGTACCTTGTCAGTTTCTCTTTCTCTCAACTCTCTTCTGCTTCTGTAGCGGGTGCGGTATTCAGGCAGCTTCAGGTTGTCAAGTAGCTCTTCAATGCTTGCTCCATCTACTTTCGCTGGTGTTACTAGTGGCCTGGAAGGGTAGGTGATGCGGTAAATTTTGCCATGCACATGGTCACGCAGGGGATCACGGGCATTGTGCTGCATGTGGCCTACAAGCACATTGTGCCAGTCGGCCAGGTAGAGGGAGCCATCTGGCGCAAATTCCATATCCACCGGGCGGAAATTAGGGTCGTCGCTCACCACAAGATCAAGTCTGTGTTTGGTCTTGAAACCTGTGCCGTCGTCGATTACCTGGTGCATTTTGGTGCCCAGAAAGCCAATGGTATTATTGATCAGCATGTCGCCTTGCACCTCGTCCGGGAAATGCCTGCTGTAAACAAATTCCAACCCTGATGTAGGGCGCACCCTGTGTTTTTCTTCGATAAGGTTTCTGGAGCCCGGATTGGCAAGTCCATATTTTGACTTGATCGAGCCAGGCATCATCCAGTTGACATCGGGGCCGGAAGTGTGAGCGAAGAAGTTCTGTCCCCACTCATCAAAAGCGATGCCCCATGGATTGGGAATCGAAAGCTGAGCAGTTCTTTCCAGGCGCTTTCTCTGCGGGTTGTAGCGATAGAAACCACCATTGGTCGCCCGCACAGTACCATAAGGTGTTTCTACGTTGGTATGCAAGAAAACACCTTCGCCCATGTAAATGGCTCCGGAAGGGTCGGCACTAAAGGCGCTGATGACGTGGTGAGTATCATGGTCGTCGAAGCCACTCAGGATAATCTCTGATTTGTCGGCTTTGTCGTCGCCATCTGTATCGGTATAAAGCTTCAGATTAGTACCCTGCGAAATATAGACACCTTCCGGGGCGAATTCGAAGCCAGCCGGAATATGAAGTTTGTCGGCAAACACAGTCTGCTTGTCAGCTTTAAAATCACCATCTGTGTCTTCGAGGATGATGAGCTTGTCGTCAGGCCTTGCGTCGCCAGGCTTGTAGTGCGGATAGGTGGGCATTACTGCCACCCAAAGCCTGCCTTTATTGTCAAACGCAATTTGTGAAGGATTGGCCAGCTCGGGAAAGTCTTCTTCGGAGGCAAACAGCTCAATTTTGTAGCCCGGTGCCATTTTGAAATGACTCATGAGCTCCTCGCCATACATATACCTCACATTGTCTGTGAGGGTGTAGTTCGTTTCAATCGGCGTTAGCTTTTGGGTTTTTGCGTCTACAGCCGCCAGGTCATATTTTTCACCTTTGACAGTCTTCCAAATAGCCGTATCCCTGATAGCAGTCATTTGGCGTACCTTGATGAGCTCCTCTGGATAATTTTCATTGCCGAACGGACGGTACCTTCTGCCAAACACATGGACGCCGTTGGGGATTTTGTAATCGTTGTGCCAAAACCAGTTTTTTTCAAGTACAGCTTCCTTTACTGAGGCTCTCAGGTCTTCGTTTTTTACTTCCTTTTTACCGAAGGTTTCATCTGCCAATAGCTTCGAGAATTTTTGATAGCCTTCATCATTGAGCTGTAGCCCATCAATCGTCAATTGTTCTTCAGCAAACCACTGTTGCGTAGGCCCAAAAGCGTCGACAAATAGCACCTGATATTGCAGGGCTACTTCCTTGATGGCGTTTGCATAGAGACTCAGGTTTCTGTTTTCCTGATCTCCGTTGGGGAGGTCATATTTGTCGGAAAGATCCTGAAAGGCAATTGGCGACACGAGAACCAGCTGAGGCGGGATCGAGTCGTTATATTTTTGGGAGAATGTGTGCTCTATGAAAGCAGAAAGCTCGGCCTTGAAATTATCCAGACCTTCGGGGCCTGCGTAGGATTCAGAAAAACCAAAGCAGGCAATGATGATATCCGTTTTGTGTCTGGCAAGCCATTCATCGGGGGTTTCAAAATGTCCTTCGCTGCCGGAGTTTTGCGCCAAATCAGTTTGGAATTTCTCAGCACCGGGAAATGCCCATGGAGAGACACGGCCGGAGTGAGGTCGGAACCCGGGTGTGTCGCCACCGTCGCACATGTTTCTGATGTACAACTCTGAGTCGGGGTACCTGAGCTGCATTTCTGTTTCAAAGTATCCGTAGTTCATCATTCGGGAGCAGAGGTTGTTCCCAATAAGGCTGATATGTGCTCCTTGTGAAATCTTGAGATAAGGCTTCTCGGGCTGGCAGCCAAAACTAAACAGCAGGACAAACGACAGAGGTGCGATGATAGCTTTCAGGAATGCTATTGCCGGCTTGTAGGTCATAGTTTAAGAGTATAGTATGCAATGAAATCGTCAAATACCCAGCGAGGGTATGTCCGGCTAAATTAACCGAATTTACTAAAGCACATTACTTTTCAGCCAACTTATTGAGGGCAATTTACAGGAGGGGCATTTTGGCGTGAAAGGCTGCTGAAGTTCATAAAGCCTGGTAGCAGAGGAAATCAAAAAAAGGGACATCAGATCAACCAATCGTGGCTAACCTAACGCCCCTCTTTTTTTCAAACGGCCCCTTTGCTTAGGAATAATTTGAAACCTCGGATGCGTCTCCTAGTTGACGTTTTCATGCTCCAGTGGTGCAGAGCTGTTGACCAGCTTGCCTTTACCAAGTTTGGCGTTGACCGAATCCATTAGCTCATTGAATTTTCGTTCAATTTTGTGATTGAGTGTCCCTGCCAAATCTTCGCCTTTATCAACAATGATTTTCCTTGTCTTTTCGCCTTTTTCCGGAGCAAAAAGCAACCCTAAAGCAGCACCGGCAGCCATCCCGGCTACCACGCCCAATAATGCTTTTCCTGTTGTCATAGCCTTCGTCATTTAGTTACCCAACTAAGGTACTACACGACTACTTCAAAGGCACTGACTTCGGTCAGCAGGGAGAGATGAGCTTTGTCGTGCCGGAGAGAGGCAAGTAGCCGGAAGAATTTTTGTACCCAAAAATTAATTCCGAAAACCAGGTGACAATAATCATCAGTCTCGTTAAATCGTGTCATATTTGAACCGGGAAGCCTCTGATATCTTAGCTTGTGAACGGAGAGATAAAGGCTCCGGAAATGTCCCTTAAAATAGTTATACTATGAAAACGATCATTGAAACCCCTAATTTTAACGCAAAAGACTCACTGACAGATTTTGTGAAGTTGCATGTCGAAAAGCTTGAAACCCTTAGCGATCAGATCGTTGAAAGCCGGGTGTTTCTTAAACTTGACAAGTTTGATAACAAGGAAAATAAGGTTTGCGAAATCAAGGTTTCTTTACCTGGAAATGATCTTTTTGCCTCTAAGCACGCCGATTCATTCGAAGAAGCAGTGGCTCAGTGTGTAGATGCGCTCAAACATCAGCTGAAACGCTGGAAACATGCATAAGAAGCATTTCTAATAGTTAGGACGTAAAAAAAGCAGGGTTGAGGAAGCCTTGCTTTTATTTTTTGCCCAAAAAATGGCTTTCCTTTTATATTTTTGAATGTGCCTGAAATGGGGCTACTTTGAAAAAAAAATGCAAGCATGAAGCAAACCTTAATCCTGTTAGCCCTTGTTTTCTTTTTAGCGTGTTCCAAAAAAGAGAATGAACCTGTTAGCCTTTTCAACGGCACGGACTTTACTGGCTGGCATATCGATGTGCCGGCCATGGACAACAACGACACGGTGCCCAGCCCGTTCATTGTTAGAAACGGCATGCTGGTGAGCCTCGCAGCACCGCAGGGACATATTATCACTGATAAGGTTTATTCCAACTACCGGTTGGAAGTGCAGTACCGATTTGCAGGCGAGCCAGGCAATTGCGGAGTGATTTTGCATGCTTCTACGCCACGCCTGCTCTACGATATGTTCCCAAAATCGATCGAAGCGCAGCTGATGCATGAAAATGCCGGCGACTTCTGGTGCATCAGAGAGGACATTAAGGTAGACGATATGGAGGCAAGGAGGGGAGACCCAGCCAAGTGGGGTACTTCGGAAGGCATGCTGCGCCGCATAGTTAATTTGACCGACGGCTCAGAAAATGCGGTGGGTGAATGGAACAAAATGGTCGTTGAATGCCTTGACAGAGAAATCAAAGTGTGGGTGAATGATGACCTGGTGAACCATGGCTACGACTGCACGGCAAATGAAGGCCAGATTGCGTTACAGGCCGAAGGCTCAGAGGTAGAGTTCCGAAAAGTGACACTTCAGCCCATTGAAAAGCTAAGCGAGTAATCTATAGTGCAATGAGTTACCCTATTTCTCCGGCTATATCAGATATTTTTTCGGAACTGGTTTTCTCTGCCACTACTGGTGGCGGCCCGGGTGGTCAGCATGTGAACAAGGTGAGCACGAAGGTAACCCTGCGGTGGAGCATCCAGGAGTCGGCAATAATCAGCGACGAACAAAAGGCCATTCTTCTTAGCAAGCTGGCCAACAAGCTAACAAAGGAAGGTGAACTATTGCTTAGCTCGCATGAGAGTCGCTCCCAACTGAAAAACAAAGAGGAGGTAATAAGGAAACTTTCTTCGCTGATACAGCAGGTGTTTGAGCGGAAGAAGGCCCGTAAGCCAACAAAACCCGGTAAGGCGGCGGTGCAGAGGCGCATCGATGCCAAGAAAAAGCTAAGTGAGAAGAAGAAGTGGAGGAGGGAGTAAGGAGTAGGTTATTTTTTAGAGGGTTGACGGTCTATTTCACCTTCTTTTCAAGCGCAGAAAGACGCTTTTCATGATCTGCATACTTTTCAGCCGAAAAGGCCATGTATTCAGTTATGTCTTCGTGAAATTCCTTAAAAGAATCCTGAAGCCCTCTCATGCCCTCATGTAAATAGGAAATTTTAGCTTCCATAGTATTGAGGCTTCTATTGATTTTTCTCTCAAAATCTTCATGTCTGCTCATGTTCCAATTTACTTTTTGTTTGTGAAATAATTCTATCTCAAAGAGAAAAGTTTCATCTTAAGATGAGCAGACTTAAGTTGTGGTTATCAAATCACCCCAACCACATTTTCCAGCGTCCCAATGCCATCAATGCTGATGCTCACCATATCTTTCGGCTCCAGCGTAAACTCATTCGGAGGGATAATGCCCGTGCCAGTCATCAGGTAGGCCCCCTGATTAAAGTGGCAAGCCCTGTATAGGTATTCTACCAACTCGTCAAACTTGCGCTTCATTCTGTTGAGCTGAATTTCTTCGTGAAAAACCTCATTGCCATTTCTTTTGATAGAAATCACAATATTGGTGTCCAGCGAAATAGGCTCTTTAGGCACATAAAGACAAGGCCCAAGTGCGCAGGCTTTTTCGTACGACTTGGCTTGAGGTAAATAAAGTGGATTTTCACCTTCGATGCTGCGGCTGCTCATGTCGTTGCCAACGGTGTAGCCCTGAATTTCGCCCTTGGAATTGATAAACAGCGTGAGCTCAGGCTCCGGCACATTCCATGTGGAATCCTTTCTGATGTACACTTCTCCTCCATGCCCAACTACCCTGTGAGCCAACGCCTTGAAAAAGAGTTCCGGCCGGTCGGCATCGTATACTTTCTGATAGAAATCAGATCCACCACCAGTTTTACTTTCTTCCATTCTGGCATCTCTGCTTCTAAGGTAGGTAACCCCGGAGGCCCACACCTCCTGACTGCCAATGGGAGCGCTCAGGCCATCCTTGAGCCAGTCTTTTTTTATGCCTGAGTCAAGTGGTTTGGCAGATTTAACCAGTTTCACCAAATGATCATGGAGCTTGCTGTGATTTACAGCATGGTCCCAGCTATCGGAGATTTGGTAAGATTGGCCTTCGTATTCAGCAATTATTCGATTGGAGGTTTTATAAAGTTTCATAGGGTTGTTTTCTTATTTTTTAATTTTAGTTAAGTCAACGCCCAAAAGGCGTTTAGATAGTTGATTGAGGCTTTCGAATTCTCCTTCGAAGTGGCAGGTCAGTTGCTTGTGTTCTTGTGCCTCGCCTGGCATCAGTTCTTTGGCTGGAGCCGAAGATTCAATTTCGTAAAAAGGCCCCATTTGAGAGCCATCTGCCATTGGGCCATCATTGTAAGAGTTTACGACGTCGCCACTAAAGGGCTCGTCCTGCAATTCCCATTTAGAGTTCACATAGTCACCTTTTGGCTCGACGGGAAACTTGATGATGGTTAGAATATTCTTTGCAAAGTCGAAACTGGCAGCTATTGGCTTGGCAATGGCGGGCGACAACCCAAGTTTACTCCGGTAAAGACCGTCGCACTGGAAATAGATCACGCTGTCCGTTACCGTTAGCCTTTCCGCCGGTATTTCTCCGAAATAGTCATCAGTGATATAGAGTTTGGCGCCATCAGTTGGCCTGAAAGGAATAATCACCATTGTTTCAGGTGATGGTGTCATCATGCCCAGCAGCCAGATGGATAGCAGACCTGAGCCCTTTGTCCATTGTTCAGTTCCTCTGTTGACAATACGATTGGTTGTTTCATAGCCAACCCACTTCAGGCTTTCTTCCCAGGTGACCCCCAGGCTGGTGGCAAGCGCCTCTTTGGATAACAACCGAACACTTCGCTCGATGGCCAGGTCAAATACGGTTCCGCTATAGTTGGTGACGCTCGCTTCAATTCCGAAGATTACTTCACCTTTCGCCGCCGAAACAACAGGGTAGGCCACCGTGTCAATAATAGCGGGCACCTGCCAGTTGCCGATTTCGAAGGAATCTCCATCTTTAAAGTACACCGAGAACTGACCACCTTCCGGCCCCAGCCAAAAACGTTCTTCACCACCGACAGGATTGAACTGCTCTTTCCAGTCGGCTGCTTCAATCAGGTCGTAGTTGAGCCAGCCATAACTGTTACCAGAAGCGCCTGTGGCAGTGCTGGTCATTACCCGACCCTGATAGTCAGCAGAAAGCAGTACCCTGGCTTGGCCGTCTGATGAAATTAGTTCATAAACGGAAGACGTGTTGGCCTTCAGGAAAGCAGAATCATAAGCATAGGTACCCTTAGCTGGCATCGCTTTTTCCTTGTTTTCATTAGTTGTTTGGCTGCACCCCGCCAGGGCCCAGAGACCGAAGAGGCAGGGAAGGAGCTTTTTCATAGCGCTTTATCGGTAAACTGCCCGTTTACCTTTCTTGTGATGGACAATGGATTTGCATCCTGCAGCGCTTCAGGTAGCAGTGCCTGATGATAGCCCTGATAGCACACTGCTCTTGTGAAACGATAAATGGCGTTGGTGCCTACTGAAGTAGACCTGCTGTCGGTGGTAGCCGGGTAGGGGCCACCATGCACCATGGCATAGGTTACTTCCACACCTGTGGGAGGTGCGTTAAAGATTACCCTGCCAGCCTTACCTTCAAGGGTGCCTATCAGCTCCGAATGCCCCTTCATGTCTTTTTCTGTGCCCCAAACACTGGCAGTGAGCTGTCCGTGAAGGATATCAGCCACTTGCTGCATTTGTGCTTCGCTGTCAGCCACCACATGTAATGAACTCGGGCCAAAAACTTCTTCCTGAAGTGCAAGGTTGTTGATAAAAGCACTTGCTTCTACCTGAAACATGTGCGGGATAGCAGCTACACCTTCTTTTGCCGTTAAGTCGCCGACGAGCTGGGTAACGCCCCGTAGCGAAGCCATTTTGCCGATGTTGCTGCAGTAGCCACTAAATACCTTTTCTGTGAGCATATTGTCGGCAGAGGCGGCCTCAAGGGCTGTTTTGAAGGCTTCAGTAAATTGCTCCTGTGCCTTCGACTTTACGGCGACAATCACACCAGGGTTGGTGCAGAATTGCCCGGCACCCATGAGGTTAGAGCCAGCCAGCTTCTGCCCAAGTGCAGTGGCATCTTTTTCCAATATTTCTGGTAATACAAATACAGGATTCACACTGCCCATTTCGGCATAAACCGGGATTGGTTCGTTTCGTTTGGCGGCAGCATTGAAGAGGGCTCTGCCTCCGCCAAGCGAACCGGTAAATCCTACGGCCTTTATCGCCGGATGAGAGACCAGGTGAACGCTTGCCTCATAACCTTCGCCTTGCACCAGGGAGAAAACACCCTCGGGCATGCCTGTGTCGTTCCCTGCTTGTATGATGAGAGAGGCTACCAACTCGGACGTAGCCGGGTGACCCGGATGTGCTTTGCACACAACTGGGCAACCGGCAGCAAGCGCAGATGCGGTGTCGCCGCCAGCGGTGGAAAATGCAAACGGAAAATTGCTGGCACCAAACACGGCCACCGGACCAAGTGGCCTTTGCATTTGGCGCACGTCAGGTTTAGGCAGTGGCTGGCGGTCAGGGATGGCCGGATCGATCATGGCATTGACCCACGAGCCTTCTCTAAGAAGAGACGCAAATAGCTTCAACTGGCCTGTAGTACGCCCTGTTTCGCCCATGAGCCTTCCCTCGGGCAGTCGTGACTCCGTCATGGCGATGGCTACTAATTCGCCCTTGTTTTCGTCGATTAGCTGAGCGATGCGCTCAAGGAAAATAGCTCTTTCTACGCCTGATGTATTTTTGTAGTTGCCAAAAGCCTTATGGGCAATGTTTACAGCCTGATCGACTTCTCCGACTGTTGCTTCGTGGAATGCGATGCCTGAGTGCCCGCCGTGTCCCTTGAAGCTTTGAGGATTGATACCTGATAGTTTATTTCCGATTAAATTCTTTCCTGTTAACTGCATGAATAAATGATGGTGTCTTTCGTAATTAAAATTAATTAAAACTATTGCGGGATTCCATTCAGCACTATTTCACAAGGTCTTTGTAGCTAATAAGCTGAATGCCCTTTTTCTTTATTAGCGCTTTGATTTCTTCGTCTATCCACAGGTCAGTTACACCCTGACGGTCTTCGGCCACATTCTCATAACCAATGTGTGAAATTGCCCTCAGCTCCGGCGTGTCGATGCCTGGATGCTCCACAAACATATAAGTTTTTCCCTTTTCCAGCTTGTTGAGCATTTTGCTGAAGCTTTCTTTCTTTTCCGCTAGCGTGCCATGTGCTCCCTCGTACCTGGCGCCCTGCACGCCCAATTTCTGCGTATCAATATCGATATCATATTCTATAGCCAGCTTTTTGGTAATGGCGGCCGCTTCATCGTTCAGGTTTGTGCAGCCCATATGGCCCGAGACGTGACTGAGCCTGGGAATCATTTTTTTTGCAAGTTCTATCTGTGCTCTCCACTCTTTTTCAATGTCATCGAGGCTGAATTCGTTTTCAAGCACTGCTTGCCCCGGATAGTTTTTATTCGGCCATATCATTGGGAAGAAGTATCCGTCCTTGTCCCGAAGGCTTGGCGCATCAGTCAGTGGCTGCCACTTCACATTGTCCCACTCGCTGGTGAGCACCAGGTGAATGCCAACGTCAATACCGGGGTTTTCCGCCAGCATCTTGACAGCTTCAGGAAACCAGGGCGACGGAACAATTACTTCGATTGATGTTTCTATGCCTTCCTTAAAGGTCTTAATTAGTGCTACATTGCCACTATGAGAGAATCCCATGTCGTCTCCACGAACGATTAAACGTTGTGCTGAAAGGTGGATGCTACCGGTGAAAAGAAGAAAAGATAAGGCTAGTTGAAATAGTCTGACCATGCTCAGTTTTTGTAGGTTTAGAAATATGTAATGCTAAGATAACGCATTAATGAGGTGTAAAATAATGGAAGTTTATTAATTTAGAGAATGCGCTGACGCACAAAAGTGGGAACAGCTCATTGAAGAATACCCCAGCCATGATAAATAGCATGAAAAGAAGACAGCTTTTGAAGGGTGCCCTAGGCCTATCTGCGTTATCGGCAGTGAATTTTGCCTCAACGCCAACGCTTGTGGCACAGCATATTGCAGGCAGGTCTGCAAAAGCGTCTCAGTTGAAAATCAGCCTCAATGCGTTTTCCTTCAATGCGCCACTTACCGATGGCAGTATGGACGTGCACGATATGCTGGAGTACTGTTCAGAAGTTGGTTTTGCGGCTGTGGATATTACTGCTTACTATTTCAAAGGATACCCCAATGTGCCGCCGGATGACTACCTGTTTGAGATCAAGAGGCACGCTTTTCGGTTGGGGCTGGACATAAGCGGCACCGGTGTTCGCAACGATTTTACGCTGGCCGATCCCGAAAAAAGAAAGGAGGAAGTAAAGCTGGTTAAGAATTGGATTGAAGCGGCCGCTAAACTTGGGGCTCCTGTGATCAGGATTTTTGCCGGTGCCAAAGTGCCCGACGGGTATTCATGGAACAACGTGGCCGCCTGGATGGTGAAAGATATTCAGGAATGTATTGATCATGGCAAGAAGTTTGGCGTAACAGTGGCCATTCAAAACCACAACGACTTTATCAAAACTGCAGAGCACGTTACAAAGATAATGGAGATGGTTGACTCTGAATGGTTTGGACTTATTCTGGACACGGGCAGTTACCGGGTAGGGGACCCTTACGAGGAAATTGAGAAGACCATTCCTTATGCAGTCAATTGGCAGATTAAGGAATTGATTTTTGTAGAGGGCGAGGAAGTAGAGACGGACTTAAAAAAGCTGATAGATATCATCAGAGCATCGGACTATAAGGGTTACTTGCCCATAGAAACGCTGGGTGCCGGCGACCCAAAGCAAAAGGTAAAAGCGTTATACGACAAGCTGAACAGGGTTTTGTCGAGCTAAGGACGAGGCTTTGCCGCCAATTCACCTGATAATACAGGGTGAATACATTACAACGGACTTCCACCTAATTGACCACATTCACCAAAGAGGGAATATTTTCCAGAGACATCAAAGTTGTAGACGTTGAGCGCAGCTACGTCAAACTGGAGCTAGGGTCTGGTAAATACACTTTTGCTTCCCAAATGCCGTAATTTGCTGGCACCAGCCGCAAAAAAGAAAAAGGGGCGGGTAATCCCCACCCTCTTTCCATGTATTTATACTCGTTTATGGTTCTTGTTTGTTTACTCCCACGAAAGACGAAAGGGAAGCACTTTCATTTTTAAAAGGTGACATATTTTTTTGGAGCAAAAAAGCTTAACTTGGATTAGAGCTTTTTACCACGTGGGAAAGTTACAAATAGCTTTGCCCAGATTTTCATGTCGCTGGTTCTCTTCCAAATCCGATTCCAACAAATTAAAATGCCTAGTGACATTGTTACATCAGTCATCGAATGGTTGGCCGAAATGTATCCACCTTTACCGTGATAGTCCAAAAGCGTCCTCGACCGCAGATGCCGCTTCCTTGGCTACTCCAGGTCTGCCTGGGTAATTAAACTATAAAAAAAACGCACCATGAAAATTAAACTACTTGCATTAAGCTTTTTGCTAACAATTGGCATAACAAACGCCCAAAATCCTGTCGGAATATTTTCTGACCACGGGGATGTAGGCAACCCAAAAAATAAAGGGGGCGCTGCTTACAACGAACAAACGCAAACCTATTCCATCAAAGGTGCGGGGTACAACATCTGGTTTGAAAGGGACGAATTTCACT
Organism: Imperialibacter sp.; assembly: GCF_048007035.1. Taxonomy (NCBI): domain Bacteria; kingdom Pseudomonadati; phylum Bacteroidota; class Cytophagia; order Cytophagales; family Flammeovirgaceae; genus Imperialibacter; species Imperialibacter sp. The sequence goes on along the minus strand of NZ_CP180355.1, from coordinate 6,518,558 downwards.
TTGCTCACCAAAAGCTAAAAGGTGATTTTATCCTGACGGCCAATTTTGGTTTCAATGGCGCAGGCGTCGATCCACACCGCAAAATTGGTTGGATGGTGAGGGAGTCGTTGGACGAGAAGGCAGCCCACGTTAGTGCCACCCTTCATGGCGACGGGCTAACGGTGCTACAGTGGAGGGAATTGAGGGGAGCCTTTATGCGTGATCCGGAAGACGAGATTTTTTCTCCAAAAAGTAACTACACAATAATCCAACTTGAGCGCTCTGGCAAGGAACTGATCATGAGAGCCGCACATTTTGGCGAGCCACTTCAGCTGATTGGCTCTCACGTCATGCCATATATGCCAGATGAGGTATTTGCGGGCATTTTCGTGGGTTCGCATAACCCTGAAGTAATTGAAGAGGGCATTGCCTGGAATGTGAGGATCGACAAGCCAGTGGCCGACAACTACAATCCAGGGCAAGACGGATGGCTTGGCTGCCGCATGGAAACGATGACCATCGCAGATGGAAAAAGAACAGTTGTTTACGAAAAGGATGGTCGCTTTGAGGCGCCAAATTGGATGCCTAACGGTAAGGAGCTGCTGTTCAACATGGATGGGTCAATATATACCATGCCCATTGCTGGTGGAGAGCCGAAGAAGCTGAATACAGGTGATTTGAAAAGAAATAACAATGACCACGGCATCTCCTTTGATGGCAAGCTGCTTGCAGTAAGCAGCCACAGGGATGGACTTCCTGGTGGAGGCTCCACGGTTTATGTGCTGCCGCTGGAAGGAGGAACACCCGAACTGATAACGGAAGGAACCCCTTCTTACTTTCATGGCTGGGCTCCGAACAACAAAGAGTTGGTTTATGTAGCTCAGAGAAACGGGGGGAATATCTACAATGTCTATAAGGCCAATATCAAAACGAAAGTGGAGACTCAGTTGACGAAATTCACTTCGGGACACGTAGATGGTTGCGAGTACTCACCTGACGGAAAGTATGTTTACTACAACGGCTCCCAGTCGGGCACCATGCAGCTGTGGCGAATGAAGCCTGACGGCACAGGAAACGAGCAGTTGACCTTTGATGAGAATAATGACTGGTTCCCACACGTGTCGCCTGATGGCAAGTGGATACTTTACATTTCTTTTCCACCCACCATTCCTGTCAACTCACACCCTTCATACAAAAGAGTTACTTTAAAGATTATGCCAGCTGCTGGTGGTGAATCTAAGGTATTGGCCTACTTATATGGTGGGCAGGGGACTATTAATACGCCTTCGTGGTCGCCTGATAGTAAATCAGTGGCTTTCGTGAGCAACTCCGGCAAGAAATAAGCTGAGTGGCTTCGGTGAGACGATAAACTCACCAGCTACAATGCGCTGTTAGTAAGTTTGGTAAATATAAAAATGTAGTTAACAAAAGTGCCCGGTTAGTTTCCGGGCATTTTTGCTTCTCTACATTGATACATAATATACTCAATACAAAGTAAACTATAGTATCGCCCAAACCTGCCGACACTTCTTTCAAAAGACCACTGTATTTGTAACCTTCTGAAAAAAGCACTTTGAGAGATGCTATTATTGGGAGATATTATAAATGTTTTAAAAAAGGTGCCCTTATGGGTCTGGATTTTTCCTGATCTTTACAGAGGGGCGGATTTTTCAATAGCGATAGCAATGTGGAAGAGCATGGGGTGGATAAGGTATTTCGTTTTGATTGGGCTGTGTCAGGTTGTAGCCGATTTGGCTATAGCGCAGAATAACTCTGCGCTGACTAGCAATATTAAGTTTGAGCAACTCACTGACGGCCTTTCGGAGAAGTCAGTAACGAGCATCATCCAGGACCAGCATGGCTTCTTGTGGTTTGGCACACGAAACGGACTGAATCAGTATGATGGGATTGAATTTAAGGTATATGAGTATATTCATGGAGACAGCACTTCGTTAAGCAGTAGCTTTATCACCAGCCTGGCAGAAGATAAAGAAGGCAATATTTGGGTGGGGACAACCGATGCCGGACTAAACCGCTACAACAGAAAGTCGGACAACTTCACCCGTTTCCAATCCAAGCCTAATGATCCCGAAAGCCTGTCCGATAATTGGGTGACGGATCTGTGTATCGACAGCCGGGGCAACGTTTGGGTTGGTACCGAAGGGGGTGGATTGAATGTGGTGTATGTGGGTTCAAAAGTTTTCAAGCATTTCACAAATGATGTAAAAGACCCCCTCAGCCTGGCCAACAATCACGTGAGGTCGATTTGCGAAGATAGCTACGGCAATATATGGGTGGCGACCTATGGTGGCGGACTTGACAGGTTTGACACTGGCGGGCAAAGATTTATCCATCACCGTCACGAGCCTGGCAATGCAAAGAGCCTTTCCAGCAACTACCTGAACTTTTTTTTGAAAGACAGTGACGGTCAAATTTGGATGGGTACACGAGAGGGCCTGAACCGTCTAGTGCCGAAAGATAATGGTGTAGAGTTTCAAAGGGTGATGCCTAACATTGTAGATCCAACAGGCCTGGTGCACAATATTGTGCTTAGCATCAGCGAAGACAACTACAACCGGCTTTGGCTTGGTATGGAAAACGGTGGGTTGTCGATCTATGACAGGCAAACCGGGCAGTTTTCCAATTTTTGGCCCGACCCACTTGACCCGACGAGTGTGGGCGCCAACTCCATTTGGGTTGTGTACAAAGACAATATTGGCACCATGTGGCTGGCAGCCCGCAACAGAGGTTTGAATAAATGGGATCAGTATCAGACCAAGTTCATTCATCATATTCTGCCGCCATCCGGGGGGCATGCCCTGGCCAATAATGACATCATCTGTTTTGTAGAAGACAAGGAAGGCAACTTGTGGATAGGTACCGACGGCGGAGGTCTGAACTATTTCAACAGGAAAACCAATGAGGTGAAAAGCTATGTTCACGATATCAATGACCCCAAAAGTATAGGGAGCAATTCCGTCATTTCTTTGGAGATCGATAGCTATGGAGACCTTTGGGCGGGCACATGGGAGGGGGGACTTAATAAGTTTGATAAAAGGACCGGCACCTTCCATCGATTTGTAAATGACCCTGAGGACAAGACATCCATAGGTTCCAATTATGTATTTTCGATTTTTGAAGACAGCAGGAAGCGACTGTGGGCGGGTACTTTCTATGAAGGGCTGGACCTGTTTGATAGGAAAATGGGCACATTTTCGCACTACGAAGTAAACCCTGACGACCCCGAATCTTTGAGTCACAACAGGGTGTTTACCATGTTTGAAGACAGTCGGAATAATATTTGGATTGGTACTGAAGGTGGAGGCCTCCTGCAAATGACTTTTGGCACTGATGGAGAGCCTGTGTTTAAAACCTATATCAAAGACCCCAAGGACTCCACCAGCTTAAGCAGCAATGTGGTTAATGCCATTTACGAGGACAGCAAAGGCACGCTGTGGGTTAGCACCTGGGCAGGGCTCAACAAATTTGACTACAGAAAAGGCACGTTCGAAACGTTTCGCAAAAATGATGGACTTGCCGACAATGTAGTCAATGGCATTCTGGAAGATGACCGGGGCATGTTTTGGGTCAGCACCAACCAGGGAATCAGTGAATTCGACCCTGAAAGAAGGAGCTTCAAAAACTATAGCACCGCAGACGGGCTACAGGAGCAGGAGTTTGTAAGGGGCGCCTATTTGAAAAGCCAGTCCGGTGAATTCTTTTTCGGTGGGGTAAATGGCTTTAATTCATTTTATCCGGGAGAAGTAAAGGAGAATCCACACATACCGCCCGTGTACATCACCAACTTTTGGATATACAATGAAGAAGTGAGACCGGGCGCAAAAGGCTCAGTTTTGGCACAAAACATCATCGATACAAAGGAAATTACGCTGACCTATCACCAAAACGAATTTAGCTTTGAGTTTGCGGCGCTTAACTATTCTCAGGCTTTTAAAAACAGCTATTCTTATATGCTGGAAGGGTATGACGAGCACTGGCACGAGGCTGGTAATCAACGTACCGCCAGCTACACCAAGGTGCCTCACGGCGACTATGTTTTTAGGGTAAAGGCCTCCAACAATGACGGCCTTTGGAATGAAGAAGGTGCCTCGTTGCGAATAATAGTAACGCCCCCGTGGTGGGCCACCTGGTGGGCTTACGCTATCTACATAAGTATCGTGATAGGTCTGCTTCTCTGGTATAGGCAAGTACTTATCTACAGAGAAAGGCTCAAAAGTGACTTGAGACTTGAGCACATGGAGCTTACCAAAATGCAAGAAATGGATGCTATGAAATCCAACTTTTTTGCCAACATATCGCACGAATTCAGAACCCCACTCACATTAATGCTAAGCCCATTAAAATCAATGTACTCGGGGGCCTTTCGTGGTGATGTGCGAAAACAGTACGGGGTCATGATCCGGAGCGGAGAAAGGTTGCTAAGATTAATTAATCAGCTGCTCGACCTGTCAAAGCTGGGAAGTGGCAGCATGAAGCTGGAAGCCAGCCGAACCGATGTTGTCGAGTTTTTGAAGCCAATTGCAGCGTCTTTTTCATCCTACGCCACCCAAAAAAAGCTGTCCTATTCCTACAACCATCCGAACGCTCCTCTGGAAGCATATATCGATCATGATAAAGTTGAAAAGATTGTAACGAATCTGCTGTCCAACGCCTTCAAATTTACCAGTGAGGGTGAAATTTCGCTCAATGTGAGCCGGATTTCGATGGAAATGACTGACAGTGAAGCAGGCGGGGAGTTTGTGCAAATCGCCGTCAGGGACTGTGGCGTCGGAATTCCCAGGGAACATCTGCAGTCAGTTTTTGACAGGTTCTATCAAGCCGATGTTGACCATCACGGCGACCAGGAGGGGACTGGCATAGGCCTTTCGCTTACCAAGGAGCTGGTGGAACTGCACAGGGGCAGGATATCAGTAAAAAGTACGCTTGGTGAGGGCTCGTGCTTCAAGGTGCTCATCCCAATGGGCAAAGCGCATTTGCAGGACAATGAAATTGTGGAGCCGGAAAAAGTTGGAGCCGTGAGCATCGGTCATGTGGTGGAAGAGTTGGAAGAAAGAGACAAGCAAAGCACTGGTGAGGCTGCTATTGTGAAGACCGACCCCAAGGAAGGCAAACCGCTGGTGCTGATAGTGGAGGACAATGCAGACTTGCGCACCTACATGAAAGAAAGCCTGGAGCACAGCTATGAGATTATTGACGCTCCAAATGGCAAAATTGGGCTGGAGAAATGTATTGAGCTGGTGCCAGACCTTATCATTTCTGACATCATGATGCCTTTGATGGATGGAGTGGAAATGTGTCATTTGGTAAAAACCGACAGTCGGATAAGTCATGTGCCAGTGATACTGCTCACAGCCAAGGCTGATTTGGAGGATAAACTCACTGGCCTGGAAACAGGGGCCGACGACTATATCACCAAGCCTTTCGATTCTAGGTTTTTGGAGGTAAGGGTGCGCAACCTGATCAAAACGAGGGAGTTGATGAGGGAGCGATTCATGGGCAACCGGAAGCTGGTGCTGGAACCTAAAGAGATCACCATTACTCCTCTGGATGAGGTTTTCATGAAAAAGGTGTTGAAAACCATCGAAGACAATATTGGCGATTCGGAATTCAGGGTGGAGGACCTCGGTAGAGAGGTGGCCATGAGCCGGATGCACTTCTACCGAAAGGTGAAGGCGCTAACCGGCCAAACAGCGGTTGAGTTCATCCGAACCATAAGACTCAAAAGGGCCGCTCAAATGCTGAAGCAAAACCAGCTGACTGTTTCTGAAATTACTTATGCAGTTGGCTTCAATGACCTGCAATACTTCAGAAACAGGTTCAAAAAGTACTTTGGTGTTAGCCCTTCGGAGTACGCCAGCCAGTTTGCTGGCGACAAGTCTGAGGTTGATAGCGAGGTTCGTGACTCTTGATCTACTCAACGACTGGCGAAGTCTGTCGGGGGACAGACCATGGAATACGAACATTATTGATGAAGGGCTACAACTTTTCGGCAGGGCAGTTTACCTTTATCCGACGGTTCTAAATAGGAAGAAATGTTGTGGCCTCGGGCCATGTTAAAAATGTAAACACACTAGATACATATGGAAATACATGACAAATCAGGATTGACCACTTACTTACCCAGCGATGCCCGATACAAGAGCATGAAGTACCGCCGTTCGGGCAGAAGTGGCATTCTTCTGCCTGAAATATCGTTGGGTCTATGGCACAATTTCGGCCACAAGGACAATCTGCTCAACGCTCAGCTGCTACTTCGCAAAGCGTTCGATATGGGCATCATTCATTTTGACCTCGCAAACAACTACGGCCCTCCGTTTGGATCTGCTGAGACCAACTTTGGCCGTATGTACAATGACGATTTCAAGCCCTACCGCCACGAACTGTTCATTTCCAGCAAGGCTGGCTACGACATGTGGCCTGGCCCTTACGGTAACTTTGGCTCACGTAAATACCTGGTCAATAGCCTTGACCAGAGTCTTAAGCGGATGAACCTCGACTATGTTGATCTGTTCTACCACCACAGGCCGGATCCACATACGCCGCTGGAGGAGACAATGGGAGCACTTGATTTCATTGTCCGGTCGGGAAGGGCTTTGTACGTGGGTATTTCCAACTACCCTGCGGCGGAGGCCAAAAAAGCCATCGCTATTCTAAAAGACCTGGGCACGCCGTGTTTGATCCACCAGGCCCGCTATTCGATGCTTGACCGTTGGGTGGAAGATGGCTTGCTGGACGTGCTGACCGAAGGTGGAGTTGGCTGTATTGCCTTTAGCCCACTGGAGCAGGGCATGCTGAGCAATAAGTACCTCAACGGTATTCCAGCCGATTCAAGGGCAGGGCAGGGCATGACCTACCTGGAAAAGGAAACGGTGGAGAAAAACCTCCCCAAGATCAAAGAACTGAACAAGATAGCTGTTGAAAGAGGCCAATCGCTGTCGCAAATGGCGATAGCCTGGTTGTTGCATAACAAAGCAGTGACATCTGTACTTGTTGGCGTTAGCAAAATTGAACAGCTGGTAGACAATGCCAAGACTTTGGAGAACACTTCGTTTTCTGATGAAGAAGTAAAGAAGGTTAAAGCCATTTTGACGGCTTAAAACCTAAGAAGCCACTCCCCAACGAGTGCTGGGAAGTGGCTTCTATTCTTCGAATGGCAATAAAACTGGCTTATATCAGAGCCCCTGGGCAATTGCCTTTACTTTCGCCAGGCCCGTTTTACACACTTCCAGCGCATCCTGCGCCCAGTATTCCTTGTTGAACACTTCTAAAGACAGAATCAGCGGCCTCTTTGGCGACTGAAATGCCTGAAGTATTTTTTTGGTGGGTGCCAACCCGTCTCCAGGATATATCCTGTCTGCGTCTTTCACAACATCCCTCGGAATGTTGGTGTAGTCATTCACATGCAGCACCTGAACTGAAAGTGGATTCGCTATTTGCAGGGTTTCGTAGCTGGAACCGCCTTTGTAGAGGTGGAAGATGTCCAGATTGATGCAGGCGGATGCGTGGCCCGACTCCGTGGCTACAAACAATGCCTGGCTGAGCTTGTGAAGATTTTTGGAATGCCCCCATATCTCCAGCTGTGGTACAACGCCGGTCTGATCGCCCATCTCAAGAATAGTGCGGTACCGTTCGGCCGCCTTGTAAAGGTCAAGCCCTGGTTCTGCTGTGGCACCTGATGGTGGTGCTGCAATACGCTTGCAGCCCAGCTGTGCCAGCATATCCATTTCTTTCTTCAGCTGTTCCAGTCCTTTGTTTCGGGTAGCTTCGTCATCCACTATCCATTGAGCAAAGCCAATGGTGTTTTCAACACTGATACCAAGGTCTTTGATGATTTTGGCCGCTTCTTTGATCGTTCCGCCACCATCGAGGTACTTTTGCAGGGTAGGAATCCATATTTCTACAGCCCGGAAGCCCCCTTTGGACGCTTTTTCGAGTTCCTTGACAAAACCAAGATTATGCCCCATGATCGTGGCCATGTTGAGGCAGGGAATGAAGTCGCCTGCGGCACTCTTCAGTATGCCGGTGGCGCTGTCTTCAATGAGAGATGTAGTGGGGCTGCTAAATCCAAAGGACGGCAATGCCATGAGGCCGGCGGTGCCACCAAGGTATTTAAGTGCACTACGGCGAGAGTAAGTAGGTGTTTTCATAAAGCTAATTTAAAAGAATTGAGCTAGTAACTGAACACCACTTATCCAATTATCGACAGCAGCGTGGCTACACCTAGTTGCACTTGCTCTCTACCACCTCCGTGCCTTTGCAAGTCCATTGATCGCCGTAAATCGACTCGTAGCAAATTTCGTATTCAAAATTAACCTTCCCAACGGCGCTGTAAAGTTTTTCGGACCATTCGCTGTCCTTTACGTCGAAGGCCAGCATCGATTCCCCTGGGGGAAGTACCCTGTTTTGAATGGGAGAAGTCACATGCGGAAAATAGTCGGTGCCGATTAATTGGACAAACATTGAGTCGAGATTCGCCAATTCCTTATTATTGATTCTGATACTCACCGACTTTATGATAGCGGGGCCGATGCCATTGTTTTTCACTTCAAGCTTGTATCCGGTCTCCTCATTGAATTTCGCCAACCATTCGAGGTAGGGCCATGCGGATGCATGTTGCTGCGTTTGCATGATTCTCGCCTGGTATACGTACACAGAAACTGTAATGATGTTGATAGCTATGGCTATCACACCAACAATAAGTCCCTTGTCTGCACGTCTTTTTTTTGAAGCCATAAGTAAATATCCGCTAAAGAATGGAATTTCAACGTAACATAAAAGCGTTGGTCAGTATGCGATTTTTCACGAGCGGCTGTGAAAAAAGCTATGTGATGATAGTACAACAGCGTGACTATTGTCCGAAACCAAAAAAAGGAGACCTTCCGGCCTCCTTCATTTTCGAAATGCTGTCTTTTCAGATTAGCAGCATCCTGTAGAGCTACCGCCTCCGCAGCAACCTCCACCACAACAATCGTCTCCCATAATAATATATGTTTTGGTTTACATAGAAGAGACGAGGGCATGGGGAGAAGGACGCTCCTTACAACGACAATTTTTTTGAGGGATCATGTCCAGGATGTTTCCATACTTGTCGGCTGGAATAGCGCAGCATTCCAAAAACAAGTCTTTCAGGTGAAGCCTGGCTCTCTGCACCCTCGATTTGGCGGCTGTGTAACTAATGCCCTCCTGCTCAGCAAACTGTTTTTGCGGCATTCCCTCAATGTCTACTTTCTTAATGGCTTCTTTGTGCTGCGGAGAAAGATTGTGAATAAAAGGTGACATGCATTGGGCAAACGTGGTATTGAAGGGATTCTCCTCATGCTGCAATACGAGGTCGTCAGGCAGCTCGGTAAATTGCTTTTTTGTTCTGAAATGATCCAGCACCGTGTTTCGTGTAATTTGCCACACCCAACTCACCAGTTTTCCCTCATCTTTCAGTGTATGCCGCCTGGTGTGGATTTTTACAAAGACATCCTGCAACACATCGTCACTTGCCATTTCGTCTTTCAGCGAGTGCCTGATAAATGCTTGTAGCTCTTTATGAAAGGATGTCCAGATGAATTCGGTCGTGTGCATATGTCCCCTTTAATTCTAATAGACGAGCTTGGAGCGAAAAGATGCAAAATTTATTAGATTATTTTCTTTAGTCAGCGTCTTTTTTAGGGATGCCTCGTCTCCAAACAAAAATACAACACCATGAAGCACATTTATTTACAGATAACAGGCGGTACCGTCTTTCTGATATTGACTATTGCAGCTGCTGCATTGGTGGGCCAGCCACTCACTGAAACAGGGAATGCATTGTATAAACAAAGGCAACCCGACCCGGTACGGGGTCACTACAAAAGCATTTCATAATTTGATGCGCAGCCGTTAGAGGGGAGTGGAAACAGACAGGATAAAATATCTGCCGACAGAAAACAAGCTCCAGCGAGTAGAGAGCGAAAAACTGATTATCTCACTGAAAATGAGGTTTTTTTAAATCGAAGCATATCCTGTGATCGCACCCTAATTCAAAGGTGTTTTTATTAAATATGTGCTGGATAGGGCCGATGAAAGTGGAGGGATTGGGCTGCATCTCCCGGGTCATTCACACGCATCAAGACTACTGGGGAGACTGCTAGTAGACAAACCGTTCGAATTGGCGGGGTTCGGCAAAGCCAAAGAAGAATGGGCCAGGGTAAGGATTTTTTGGTGCCTTAGTGTATGCAAATGGCAGTTTGGCAAAGCCGAGAGGCGATTGGAGTATTTATGGCATTCTGAAAAAGTTTTCGGATAAAAAAATGCCGAGGCAACTTCAGGCTGTCCATCGTGGTCACTCAAAGCGTAAACTATTAACCGGGTTTTTTCGGGCTACTCTTATTGCATGAGATGCAATGGTGAGCAGCGAAATAGTTAATGCGAGAATCCCGGCAATGACAAATGCCGACAAAGGAAAGCTCGTGTGATAAGCATAAATCTTCAGCCAGGTATTCATCACGACCCAGGCAATAGGTGAGGCAAAGACGATGGCAATGGATATAAGGATCAAAAACTCACGAGACAGCATCATCACAATGCTTGTGACCGAGGCGCCGACTACTTTTCGAATGCCAATCTCTTTAGTACGAAGCTGGGTGGAGAAAGTAGAAAGACCAAATAGACCAATGCAAGAAACAAAAATCGATATAACAGTAGCGGCTCCAATAATCTGGGCGGTTTCAAATTCCCGGTCGTAGTAACTGAAGACTTCTCTTTCAAGCAAGCTGTAGCGGAAGTTCATTTCTGGGTATTGTTCCTGCCAAATGTCGGTTAGTTGTCGAATGATGTCGTCATATTCATCGCTGCTATTAATGTCAGAAACCTTGATGCTTATTGTCCTCGAGTTGCGATTAGAAGGAATAAAGAAAACGGGATTTATGGGGTCCTTAAGTGGCCGGCTGTGAAAGTCGGCTACTATGCCGACAATCGGGCCTTCTTTTCGCCCTCCGCCAACGCCAACGCCAAGGTCACATGCCACATGCTTACCAAGTGCATCATCCGGGTTATCAAAGCCCAGTGCCAGGATGGCCGATTCGTTAAGTAGGAATTCTGTAAGGGAATCTCGGTTTTTTACCTCAAAATTTCGGCCGGCTGTCATTTTGATTTCAAACAATTCAATATAGTTCTCGTCGCCGGACAGTAATTCTGCCTGAACGGAACTCTTTTGATCGACCGTGGTCAGAATTACACTTCGATGATCTTTTTCCAGCGGAGGACCCATATTGCGGCTCACCATTTTTACCGCAGTACTTTCCTTGAGCTTATTGTATATTTCCTCAACCTCTGGAGGATTTCCGACTCCAGGGATGTTAAAGTTGACGATGTTGTGTTGATTGACGCCAGGGTCTTCGGTAAGCAAAAATACAATTTGTTTGTTGATTACGAGAGAGCAATTAATCAGCACGATAGATATGGTGAACTGGATCACAATCAGCACCTTTCCAAAAGAAATCTTTTTTGACCTGGTAGGCACTTTATGCTTACCCAAACTTACAAGTGGGGAACTGCTTGTGGCCACCAGCGCAGGATAAAAACCGGCAAGCAGTGAGATAATTAGGGTCATACCCAACAAGCCAAGACTGGTCAAAGGAGTGAGAAGGTGTAGCCCAATTTTTTTAGGAACAAAACTGGCAATTAATGCCAGGCCCGGTTCTACCAGCAGTAGCGCCAGAGCAACCGCCAAACTGGTGAGAAGAAATGTTTCCAAAAGAGACTGAAAGATCAGGGCGCTGCGTCGGCTCCCGAGTACCCGCCTGATGCCAACTTCCTTTGTGCCGCTGAAAGATTGTGCAGTGGAAAGATTAATGTAATTGATCACCGCTAGCCCAAGAATAAACAGAGCAATGGCATTGAGCGTGTACAGCACTGGTAAGCGAGCCTTGCCGGAGTACATGTCTCTGTAGGTCTCGTCGAAGTGAATACCAGTCAATGGTTGCAACCTGACACTACTAATGTTTGCTTCTGGGTGTTGATCCATCAGAGTGGTTAGACGGTGTTCAATAGAAGTGACGCTAGCCGCCTTTTTCAATTTCACAAACGTTTGACTGAACCGATTTGGCAACTGCCAGCTATTGAAATGGATTCTTCTTCCAAGATTGGTTTTGTTCAGTGTTTCGAAGGAAATGAAATCGTTAAAAATGAAATCTGTATTCTGTTCCCAGTCTTTTACGACGCCAACGACTGTGGTTCGCAAAGAATCATTGTAAACAACTTCTCGCCCTATTATTTTACTGGCCGGTATACCTCCAAAATACCTACGTGCTTTGCTTTCTGTCAGTACTAATTGAAAAGGTTTTAGCAGGGCACTGTCCTTTTCGCCAGCCAGCCATTCGTACTGGAAGATGGCGAAGTAGCTGGGTTGTGCCAAAATAATGTCCGATATGTCTTCATTAATGTCTGGCAACTCGGATACGATCAATTCCTGCTCTTCGAATGGGATAGCCACCTTGCCGTAGAATGAGATAAACGTGGCGACGCTTTCTACGCTATCAAATTCGTTTCTGATGATGTCGGTGACGGGATAAGGGATGTGGGCCACAGGCTGAACTTGCGCTGATGGCATTTGAAGAGAGCTTACCACCCTGAAGATGCTGTTTCTGTCCTCATGAAAAGTATCGTAGCTAAGCTCGGCCAGAATGATGAGGTAGGTAAGCAGACAGGCGGTTACGCCAATCACCAAGCCGAACAAGTTAATGCCAGTGGTTACTTTGTCTTTGCGTATGTGCCGCCAGGCGATAATCAGGTTTCTTCCAAGCATTAGTTAAAGGCAAATATTCTCTGGGCTTCTGCTCAAGATAGGTTAAAATTCCAGTAATTTGAGATAAAAGAAAGCGCCGAATTGGTGAAACGAAAACTCCCAGGCACATTTTGTACAAAATACGCTGGAAAATGAAATTTGATCTTGAAAAAGCGATTGAAGTACTGGAACGCACACCAGGAGTGCTCAATACTTTGTTGGACGGCCTCACTGCCGATTGGACTTCTACTAATGAAGGAGGGGAGAGCTGGAGTGCCTACGATGTGGTTGGGCACCTGATTCATGGGGAGAAAACGGACTGGATTCCCAGGGCAGACATTGTTCTTTCGCCTGAGGCAGATAAGCATTTCCAACCATTTGACCGTTTCGCTCAAATGGTAGAAAGCGGGAAGAAGACACTTCAACAGCTTTTGCAGGAGTTCAGCAACCTGCGTAAGAGCAATATTGAGCGGCTTCGTGCTATGGACATTAGCGACGAGGACCTGGCGAAAACAGGCATTCATCCGGCTTTTGGGGAGGTGACACTGGCGCAACTGCTGGCCACCTGGGTCGCTCACGATTTGAACCATATTGGCCAGATAGTGCGAGTGATGGCCAAACAATACAAAACCGAAGTGGGGCCGTGGGTGGAGTACCTGAGAGTCATGCAATCGTAGTCGTCGGCTGCGCTGCAAGACTTTGTACCCGCAGCTTTGCAGGGGAAGGGTTTTACAGTTAAATGCTTAAATTGACTTTACTTAACTTACTAAATAGAAGACAATGAAAGCTCACTTGCTATCCGTGCTGTGTCTGTTTCTGTTTCAACTTGCCTTTGGGCAGGCAACTGAAAATAACAAGGCAATCACCAAGCTCATCGATCAATACTCTGAGGCCAGGGAAACCAAAGACACTGTGCTGCTGAAGAACATCCTCACCGAGGACATTGATCAGCTAGTGTCTAACGGAGAGTGGCGGATTGGTATTCGGGTGGCTATTGATGGCATGATGCGCAGCTCCAGCAGCAACCCTGGTTCCCGCACGCTTACCATTGACAAAATCCGATACCTGGGCTCAGCAAGTGCTATTGCCGACTGTCGCTATGAAATAAAGAATCCTGATGGTTCAGAGCGGAAAATGTGGAGCACATTTGTGGTAGTGAAGCAAAAAGGCAAATGGCGGATTTCAGCTATTCGGAATATGCTGCCAGCTGGGTAAGGTCGTTGGCTGGGTACTGCCGAAGCTCCCATACTGGCGTCATGTTGAAGCGACTTCAGACCTTCTTTTCGGATGGGGCTGCCGCCGCCATCCTGTTGGTATTTCGCCCCTTCAGGGCTTGCAAGTAGGGGCTTTCAGGGCCGTTAGTGACTTCGGCACGAACTACTATATCTCGTGGTCATCTTCCGACTACGATCTTCTGTCTTCCGTCTTCCCTCACCCCAACTTCTTCTTAAAAAACTCCACGGTCCTTCCCCAGGCAAGCACTGCGGCCTCCTTGTCATATCTTGGCGTTGAGTCGTTTTGGAAGCCGTGGTTCACATCAGGGTATATGTATACCTGGTAGTCCACTTTGTTAGCTTTCAGAGCCGTTTCGTAAGCAGGCCAGCCTTCATTGACCCGGGTATCTAAACCTGCATATTGTATAAGCATAGACGCTTGGATCTGTGCCGTTTCCTCCGCAGTTGGCTGCCCACCATAGAAGGGAACAGAAGCTTTCAGCCCCGGAATTTTCACCGCCATCATGTTCGAAATCCAGCCACCGAAGCAAAAGCCTACCACGCCGATTTTTCCATTGCACTCGGGATGCCCTTTCAGGTAATCATAAGCGGCGATAAAGTCTTCCAGCATTTCATCACGGTCTCTTTTGCGCTGTAGTTCTCTGCCATCATCGTCGTTGCCAGGGTAGCCACCAAGCGGAAACAATGCATCAGGAGATATGGAAATAAAGCCTTCCAGTGCAGCTCTGCGACCCACGTCGGCAATGTGAGGATTGAGGCCCCTGTTTTCATGCACTACCACAATGCCAGGCAGCTTGCCCTTGGCCTTTACTGGCCTGGAAAGCTGCCCACTCATTTTACCGGCGCCTTTGGGAGAGTCATAACCTACGGTTTCAGTCTTCAGCCTTGGGTCATCGACAGGCACCTGCAGAGTTTGCTGGTACTTGGGCATCAAAAAGTTGAGCATGGCAGGTACTGTGAGGCCGCCCACGGCATAGAAGGAGATTTTCTCGACAAACTCCCTGCGGTCAATCTTGTTGTGTACATAGTAGTCGTACAAGTCAAATACTTCCTGCTTGATGTCTTCTTTTTTGATTTCGTCCATGACTGTAGTTGTAGGTGAATGATAGGCAATATAAGGTTTATTGGGCTTTGATCACAGAGGGTTTTGATGACGGATTGCTCGTGAGTGAAGACACTCTCCAGAACTTCTACAATATGCGGCTGTGGAAAGTACGAAAACTACAAAAGTTTGCTGCCCTTGATGTGCAATGAAGGGATCCAGCCGCTGTACTAACAGCGGACGGCTGATGGGAATCGAAACTTTTGTAGTTTCTAGCGCAGGTTAACGATAACGATTTGAAGCTTTTTAGGTATTACCCCTCATCAATCACATACTTACTCCTGGCCGACTTCGATTGCCTGATGCGGTAGTTTAGCGTGAGGTTGATTTGCCTTCTACGGAACTGGCTGCTGCCCTCTGTAAAGAAATTGGGGCCCTCGGTGGTGTAGCGGCTTACCCGGCTGTTGAACACGTCCATGATGTTGAGGTTGAGCGTGCCATTACCTTTCAGCACTTCCTTGGCAAACGACAGGTCGATGTAGGCCAACGCCTTCCGTGTGCCCTGCGTGGTTTTCTGTGGTGCCTCAAAGTTGCCTCTTAGCTGAATGTCCAGGTTGTTGGGCAGGCTAAAGCGGGAGGTTTGGCGGGCAAACCAGCTGTAGGTAGTGGGCTTGTAGGTATCGATGATGTTGGTACCATCAATTTCAGCATGGAAAAAGTTGAAGTTGAAGTCGAGCTTCCACCACTCGTACGGGTTATAGTCGCTGGTAAACTCAAGGCCGAACGACTTTTGACCGATGAGGTTTTGTGGCAGCGTGCGGGCATTACCCTCGTCGTCAACCACCCTGATGCGGTCGATGGTTTCCTTGGACTCCCGGTAGTAAAATGAGGAAGTGAGGGAGCCTTTTTCAAAGTATTTCAGGTGTCCAATTTCATAGGCGTCGGTGTATTCAGGATTCAGATCCGGGTTACCACTAAAGAAGTTTCTGCCATCGGCCAGCGTAACAAAAGGGCTCAGGTCATTATAAAAAGGTCGTCTGATTCTGCGGCTGTAGCTCAACTGAAATGAGTTTTGATTAGCAACGGCATAAGTAAGGTGAGCGCTCGGGAAGAAATTCAGGTAGTCTCGTGGGTTTTGTTCATTGGTTTCCACCAGCCTTGTTCTCACATCAGTATACTCTACCCTGAGGCCGGCCTGGTAGGTGAACTTATTGCTCTTGTTACCGAGAATGGCGTAGGCTGCCTGGATATTCTCATCGTACAAAAAGATGTTTTTCAAATCGGGGTCGACTGTTTCGACACCAGCCTCGTCCACGTTGGTCACCACATAGTTGTTTTCCATGTTCCGGAGGCTGCTCCTAAGCCCAGTTTCGAACTTACCTTCCTTGCCAATAGGCTTGGTGTAGTCAAGCTGAAGCAGGTATTGCTTTTCAAACTCATCGTTCAGCGCATGTTGTTTCTGGTTTGAGCCATCTATGGCAACGTTATTCTCGTCGTAAGATCGTTGCGTAAAAATTTGATCCGACCTTTCCCAGTAGTCGATGTATTTTAGGGTTGTGAGTAGTTTATGACCTTTCTCTTCGAATGACTTTTCCCAGGTAAGCGTGGTTTCTGAATTGGGTTCGGCCTCGTTTTCATTTTGCCGGCGAGCCGTGTAGCCAAGGTAGTTGTTGTCGTCGTTTAGATAATCCCTATAGGTAAGGTCAGTGATCCGGTTGCCATCGCTGCGTGTAAACAGATACGACGCCGTAAGAATGCTTTTTTCACTAAAGAAAAAGTCGAGACCGCCTTGAATATTATTATTGAATCCCTTCAGGTGGCCGTCTCTGTCCTGTCTTGAAATAAAGGTGGTGTCGCTTGAATAGACCTCCTGATAGAGAGAAGCCACATTTGGCTGCTTGCGCCAGGCTATGCCATAGTTGACAAACCAGTTGATCTTTTTGTGGCGGTAGTTAAGGTTGGCAGCACCTCCAAAGTTGTAAGGATAGCCCGTGATGCCCTGAAAGGAGCCGTTGAAGCCCTGGTTGCGGTCTTTCTTCAACACGATGTTGATAATACCGGCCATGCCTTCCGCCTGGTACCTGGCCGAGGGGTTGGTAATGATCTCCACTTTGTCGACCATGCTGGCCTGCATTTGCTGCAACCCGCTGGCCCCTTTGAGGCTCACAAGACCTGAAGGTTTGCCATCAATCAGTATCATCACATTGTCGCTACCACGCAGCTTTACGTTGCCCTCAGGGTCGACGGCAATAGAGGGAATATTGGTAAGCAGGTCGGAGGCAGTGCCACCGGCATTGGCCAGGTCTTGCCCCACGTTAAAGATCTTTTTGTCGAGCGAAAGCTCCATGGTACTTTTCTCAGCCCTTACTTCCACTTCTTCCAGCGTGCTGGACGAAGCACTGAGCTGCACGGTGCCGATGTCGGTATTAGATGATGCCTGGAAACTCCCGGTGCGATGTGCTTCGTAGCCCATGAACTCCACCAAAGCATAGTAGCTGCCTACCGGCACCTCTACAGTAAAATTTCCTTTGTCGTCAGTAACATTTCCTCCTATGAACTGATCGTCCTGTGCAAATATCCGGATAGATGCAAAACTCATGGCCTCGCCCGACTGGCTGTCGACCACCTTTCCTTTAACATTCACCTTTTTACCTCCCTGGGCAAAGAGCCCGTGCGTGGTTACAATGAAAAAAAGAACAAAAGTGAAGAATGAGCGAAGATGCAATAATGAAAAATTGTAATTCATGAGTTGGAAACAGTAGTCGGGGGTGTGTAGTAATGATTATTAAAGGGCAATTTTCTACCAAAAAAAACGAGTAAAGTCCAGTCCTGAGACCGAAGTTCGGGCCTGGTCTTGATCTATATTTTGAATCTTTCTTTGAGGTAACTAATGGCTTTTGCATAGGCCTGTTTCGACGATTCTGCATCGTACTTCGGATTGCTCGGGTTGGCAAAACCATGAACGCCCGGGTATATTTTATACATCAGTGTTTTGTTGGCAGCCTTCATATTGGCAGCAAACTCTTCAACCACTTCTTTGGAAATTCTTTCTTCAGTAGCAAAAACACCCAGCACATCTCCGCTGAGCTGCTTCAGCTTTTCTACATCTCTCACCGGCATGCCATAGTACATAACGGTGCCAACGGTTTGCTTGCCTCCCAGCAGCCCTGATCTGAGCGACCAGCCGCCACCAAAGCACCAGCCAACATTGGCAATTTTAGCTTTTGGGCCGGCATAGGCAATGCCTCCTTTGATGATGGCTTCCAGGCGACCTTCCTGAGCACCTTGCACCAGCTTACCTGCTTCGGCGGGCACATCGGTCACCTTGCCGTCATAAAGGTCAAGCGCAAGCACATTTACCTCTCCGTTCAGGTCGTTGTAAAAGGTGTCCGATTGTCTGCGGATATAGTCGTTCAAGCCCCACCACTCCTGATAAACGAACAGCCATTTGTCCGATTTCTTTTTGGCTTTCACTATGTATCCGGTTGCATCTGTACCATCTGCTGCTTTGAAAGTTACTTTCTCTCCCATGGCGTCGTACTGAAGGGGGAGCGGGGCAGGATGGAGAGCAATAAAAGCCGGATCGGTAGCGAAGGAGGCCATGCTATCGTCTGATGGAGCAACGTAGCACAACGTGATTTGTGTTTCTTTCTTTGTTTCAACTAGTGCAAACAGGTAGCTGATAAAGCTAACTATTGCGATGCTGGTACCAAGTAAAAGCTTTACCATGGGGCAACTGTTTAAGTAGATTGGAATTCTGCCATCGTCAAACCACCAGTGGCGGATGCCGGATTCAAGGCAGTTAACATAAAGATCGGATTTGAAATCGTTGTTTAAGCCAAGTTTTACACGAACTGTTGTAAAAAGTTGTCACCACTCAGACGGTCGTAAAAAGTTATTGTGATGTTTTGACACAAAGAATTACTTTCGCCGATACCAAGTCGACGTTAAAATCCGATAGTTTATCCTGATATTATGCCGGATTTTCTATTCTTCGTAGAATTTCATTTCCCTTTTAATGACCTTACAGTTGCAATGTTCTGTCGGCTGCTGTCAAATGCATAGGAAAGCAAGCGTTTATACAGCCGGTAGCACAGCTTTTGAACAACAATTATACTCGTTTACATGGTACTTACTTTAAAAACTACCGGCAGGTCAGTGTTGACCTATGCCGCATCGATTTGCCTGCTTGTGCAATCTTGCAAGCAACCTGAGACGCAAACCTCCAACGAACCACCTGAAGACAATCGCTTTACCAAAGTGGTGCTGACAGAAGGCATGGATGAACCGATGGAAATGACCTTCCTTCCCAATAGCCGTGTGCTGTTTGTGGAGAGAAAAGGAGGAGTAAAAATACTGGATGAAAACACCGGCGAAGTAACGCTGGTGGCTACCATTCCTGTGAATACCAAGTATACTAACAAGGAAGGTAGAGTAAGGGAGGCTGAAGAAGGCCTGATGGGTGTCATTGCTCACCCCAACTACAAAGAAAATTCGTGGATTTACATGTACTATGCTGACCCTGACACGCCGAAACACGTGCTGGCTCGCTGGGAGCTTCGAGGCGACTCACTTTATGCATCAACCAAAAAAGTGGTACTGGAAGTGCCGACGCAGAGAGAAGAATGCTGCCATACCGGCGGTGGGATGGTATTCGACAAAGAAGGTAATCTCTTTTTGACTGTTGGAAATAATACGGTGAACCCGAGAACAGGGTCTTCTAACCTTGACGAACGCCCTGGCATGGAAAGCGCTGATGACCAGCGTGCGCCGGGTAATACCAATGACCTGAGAGGCAAAATCCTTCGTATCCATCCTGAAGCCGATGGTAGTTACACAATTCCTGAAGGCAACCTTTTCCCCGAGGGCACAGAGAAAACGAGGCCAGAGATTTACACCATGGGCCACAGAAACCCCTGGCGACCAACTTTGGACAGCAAAACGGGATATCTGTATTGGGGCGAAGTTGGTCCGGATGCATCTGTTGATTCTGTTTGGGGACCAAAAGGCTATGACGAGTTCAATCAGGCCAAAGGTCCGGGCTTTTTTGGCTGGCCGTATTTTATTGCTAACAACAGGCCGTATAATCGCCATGATTTGGCTACCGACACTTACGGAGAGGCTTTTGATGTGAACCATCCTGTAAACGAGTCGGTAAACAATACCGGATTGAAAGAATTGCCTACGCCTGTGGTACCAGCCTTCATCTATTATCCTTATGGCCCGTCGTATACTTTCCCTTTGGTGGGAACGGCAGGGCGAAGTGCCACAGGAGGCCCCGTTTTTCGCAAGGCAGATTTTGCCGGAGCACCAAGGCCCTTCCCATCTTATTTCGAAGGCAAGTGGTTGATTGTGGAGTTCATGCGTGGCTGGATCATGTCAGTAACCATGGATGAAAATGGCGACTACCAATCCATGGAGCGATTCCTGCCCAACGAAAGCTTCGTAAGTGCTATAGACATGGACTTCGGCCCAAGCGGCGACCTTTATGTGCTCGAATATGGCAGCGCATGGTTCAGAGGCAACTCCAATTCCAGAATTGTGAAAATCGAATACAATGCAGGCAACAGGAAGCCGATTGTGGCTGCCTCTATTGACAAAACCGCAGGCGCTGTACCTTTTACAGCTCAGCTGTCATCGGAAGGCACAACAGACTATGACGAGTACGATCAGGGGAAATTGACCTATGAGTGGAAGGTGGTATCAGACGGCGGCGTCAACAAAACGCTTACTGAAGCCAACCCGTCGTTCAATTTTGAGCAGGCAGGTACTTATCAGGTGAGTCTGACGGTGACAGATACCAAAGGCGAGAAGAACAGGGCCTCTATGGAAGTGGTGGCAGGCAATGAACCACCGACGGTATCCATCGATTTTCAGGTACCCAACCGGAGTTTCTATTTCGGTGAGAAATCGCTCACTTATGCTGTCAGTGTGAGTGACAAGGAAGATGGAAGCAGCGCCGATGGCACTATCAAGCCCAACGAAGTAGCCATTACTTTCGACTATGTGCCCTCTGGCTACGATCCCATTGAAATTGCTTCCAAGCAAAGAGGAGCGGAGTCGATGGCTGCTTTGAACATTGGCCGAAACCTGATTGAGACCGGCGATTGTAAGTCGTGTCACCAGTACGAGCAGGCATCGATAGGCCCTGCTTACAACGCAGTAGCTGCTAAGTATCCCAAAACTGACGCCAATATTAATATGCTGGTAGGCAAAATAATCAATGGAGGTAGCGGCGTGTGGGGCGAGCATGCCATGAGTGCTCACCCGCAATTGAGCCAGGCTGATGCCAAAAGAATGGTGATGTTCATTCTCAATATGCTGGAGACAAAGCCTACAGTGGAATCGCTTCCCCTGGCTGGTACAGTAACTCCTAAAGTGCCCGAAGGCGAAGACGGACAGGGTGGATACCTGCTGAGAGCTTCTTATGCAGATAAGGGTGCTGGCGCTGTTGGGCCACTTTCCGGCGATGATTTTGTGGCACTGAGAAACCCTTCATTGGACCCTCAACAATCAGAAATCAGGAAAGGCGTGAATTTACTGACCACTCCGGGCACTACTTTCAACATGGTGGGTAGCGGTTCTTACATAGGCTATAAGGCCATCGACCTCACTGGCATCAAGCAAATAGATTTGTTTGTGCAGGCTTCCCCCAGGGTAAGTGCGGCAGGTGGCTATGTCGAAGTACATGTTGATTCACCAACAGGTGCGTTGTTAGGTACTACTAACACCGTAGGTCAGAAAAATGTTGGGTTTGGCAGACCTGCCGAGGGCGAAGATATCGTCACTTGGAGAAGAAAGAGAAATTCACAGGCCCAGGCTAAAATTCAGCCGACAGAGGGAATACACGACGTGTACTTTGTTTTCAAAAGCGACACGGCTACACCCGATCAGGTTTTGGTGCAAATTGCTGAAATCTTGTTCCTGAATGAAGAGAAAGCACCCTTAGAGGCGGGGATGTAAATCGTTCCGTTAAGATGCTAAATAGAAAACCTCAGACAGACCGGTCTGAGGTTTTTTTATGTCATCTATCAATATGTTTTATTGACGCATTGAAATTGACTTCGTTTCTGGTAAATTGATAGCTGAACCTGCTTATCACTATCCAACTACCTATGAAAACTGCTATCCTCTTACTTTGGTCTTTACTGCTTTGTCTTCACCCAACCCTGGGACAAAATGCTGTCTCTTTGGTCCAGATCAAGTCAGGAAAGGTGTCGGGAGCCACCACAGTCGATGGAAAGATCACCAGCTTCAAAGGCATCCCTTTTGCCGCACCACCAGTTGGAGAGTTGCGCTGGAAGGTGCCTCAGCCGGTTCAGCCCTGGCAGGGGATAAAGGAATGTACAGCATTTGGGCCAAGTCCAATGCAAGGCAAACCTGCACCTTTTAGCATGTGGAGCCAGGAATTCCTTATACCCGAAGAACCGATCAGTGAAGACTGCCTTTACCTCAATGTCTGGACTGGAGCAAAGTCACCCAAAGAAAAGCTCCCAGTACTGGTTTGGATTTACGGCGGCGGTTTTAGCAGCGGCGGTAGTGGCGTGCCTATTTACGACGGAGAAGCCATGGCTCGCAAAGGGATTGTTTTTGTAAGTATCAACTATCGGGTAGGTGTGTTTGGGTTTCTTGCCCACCCTGAGCTGACGAAAGAGTCGCCAAATAACGCTTCCGGTAATTACGGACTTCTGGATCAGGTAGCAGCGCTGACATGGGTGAAAGAAAACATAGCGGGCTTTGGAGGCGATCCCTCGAATGTGACCATAGCAGGACAATCGGCCGGATCCATGAGCGTCAATTGCATGGTGGCGACTCCTCTGGCAAAGGGGCTGTTCAACAAGGCAATTGCCGAAAGCGGAGCCAATTTTGGCAGAAATCAACAGGCACTGGCGCAGGCAGAAGAGGCAGGCTTAGCTTTTGCGAAAGCTGTAGGTGCTACTGGCTTGGCAGACCTGAGAAAACTGTCCCCGCAAGAGCTCATGAAGACACAACTCGGAATCAGAGGCCCGATCATAGATGGCTTTGTACTTCCTCAGCACATTGCCGATATTTTCGCCGAGGGCAGAGAAAACCCCGTTGATTTGCTCACCGGCTGGAACCAGGACGAAGGCTTGCTTTTTGGGCCTGTAAAAAATGCAGCTGACTTCGAAACGCAGATCAAACAACAGCACGGAAGCAATGCCGGAAAAGTACTGACCTACTACCCGGCGTCCGACGACGCTGAGGCCGCCCAATCACAACTTGATCTGTCACGTGACATGATCTTTGGACTCCAAAATTATGCATGGGCCAATGTGCAGGCGAAACAGGGAAAAACTAATGTGTATGTGTACCGGTTCACCCGAAAGGTGCCAGGCACAGGTGAGTATGCCAAATATGGCGCATTTCATACCGGAGAGGTGCCTTATGCCTACGACAACCTGGAGTTTGTGGATCGTCCATGGGAAGCTGTAGACCGGGAACTGGAAGCCACGATGTCTACCTACTGGGCTAATTTCGTCAAAACGGGAAATCCAAACGCTAAGGGCTTGCCCAAATGGCCCATTTACAAGCCGGACGCCAAACAAGTAATGCTCTTAGGAACTAAAGTTGAAGCAAAGCCGATCGCCGACGGCGAAGCGTTGGATACTATGACGGCCATTTTATCTGCGAATAAATAGCTTATGCTGGCGTTCCTCGGACTTTTGACCATAGTGCTTTTGCTTGTTTTGGTAATGAGCAAAAAACTGTCTCCTGTAGTGGCACTCATCATTGTGCCCATTGCCACAGCGCTAATCGGCGGGTTCACAACGGAGATCGTCACCTATATTACCGACGGAGTGAAAACCATTTCTACCACGGCGGTGATGTTCATCTTTGCTATTTTGTTTTTCGGCATCCTGATGGATGCCGGCACTTTTGAGCCTGTTATCAAGCGCCTATTGAAAGCCGCTGGTAACGACCCGGCACGGATTACTGTCGTTACAGCCATTCTCGCCATGATCGTCCACCTCGATGGCTCCGGTGCGGTCACCTTCCTCGTTACAGTGCCGGCTATGCTACCTCTTTATGACGCCATGGGAATGAGAAGAACTACACTGGCGACAGTGGTTGCCCTGGCAGCTGGCACCATGAATATTTTACCCTGGGGAGGGCCGACTATCAGGGCTGCGTCAGCGCTGGAAGTGCCGGTGACCGAGCTGTTCAATCCCATTTTAATTCCGGTCATTTGCGGGTTGCTGGCTGTACTGGGAATTGCCTGGTATCTGGGAAAAAAGGAGAGAAGCCGGGTGAATGAGCAAGGACAAATCAGTGATTCCACTATTGCTAGCGAAAAAGATATTAGCCTCCATCGACCAAAATTAATTTGGCTGAATACGGCGTTGATCGTTATTTCTATTACTGCACTCATTGCTGCCCTCGCACCGCCACACGTTATTTTCATGATCGCCTTTGTCATAGCCATCACGGTGAATTACCCAAACCTTAAGGAGCAAAGAGAGAGGATTGATGCACATGCAAAAGCAGCTTTGCTAATGGCTAGCATTTTGTTTGCTGCCGGATGCTTTACCGGCATTCTGAAAGGCTCGGGCATGATAGAAGCCATGGCGGCTACGGCTGTTAATTATATTCCGTCGGGTATTGGTAATCATCTGGCCTTGATGACGGGAGTGGTGAGCATGCCGGCCAGTTTACTGTTCGATCCGGATTCATTCTATTTCGGTGTACTGCCGCTGCTGGGAACCACTGCTGAGCATTTCAATGGCGAGGCCATAGAAGTAGCAAGAGCAGCTATTATGGGACAAATGACCACGGGCTTTCCTGTAAGCCCGCTAACAGGAGCCACCTTTCTGCTGATAGGCCTTACAGGGGTGGACTTAGGCGATCATCAGCGGAAAACCATTCCTTGGGCTTTTTTAGTCACAATGATTATGCTGACGATGTCTGTGCTCATTGGAGCCATAAGTTTCTAACCCATGAAGAAAAAAATAAGAATCGGGGGTGGGGCAGGTTTTTCTGGCGACAGGTTGGAACCAGCGGTGGTGTTGGCAGAAAAAGGCGACCTCGACTACCTGGTATTGGAATGCCTGGCCGAGCGAACAATTGCCCTGGCCCAGAAGCGAAAGCAAGCCGATCCGTCCAAAGGATATGACCCACTGCTTGAGCGCAGGATAACGTTGCTGCTACCACATTTGGTGAAACACAAAGTAAGGCTGGTCACAAATATGGGCGCAGCTAATTCCCTGGCTGCAGCTGCCAAAGTGCTGGAGATAGCCAAAAAGCTCCATTTGTCTGTGAAGGTGGCAGCGGTAACTGGCGACGACGTTTTTGGGCAAATAGATCCGAATCAACAGGCCCTGGAGACTGCGAGGCCACTTAAGGAATCGGGACAGCTCCTTTCTGCCAATGCTTACATCGGCATAGACGCCATTCTTCCAGCCTTGGAATCGGGTGCCGATATTATCATTACCGGTAGAGTGGCGGATCCGTCGCTGTTTCTGGCACCTATGGTACATGCATTTGGCTGGAAAACGGACGATTATGACCTATTAGGAAAAGGAACCGTGATTGGACACCTGCTTGAATGCGCCGGACAAATTACCGGAGGATATTTCATGGATCCGGGTAAAAAGGAAGTGCCCGATCCGGCCAACCTGGGCTTCCCATTTGCTGATGTCGATGCTGATGGTTCAGCCACGATCAGCAAAGTCGGGGGTACGGGCGGCGTTGTTAATCTAATGACGGCCAAAGAACAGCTCCTCTACGAAGTGGTGAACCCTCATGAATACTACACGCCTGATGTGATTGCAGACTTTACCAGTGTGAGGCTAAAGGAAATTGGCAAGGACATGGTGCATGTTTCTGGCGGCGGTGGCAAGGCGAGGCCTTCTACTTTTAAGGTGAGTGTGGGATACCAGGCATTTTGGCTTGGCGAGGGAGAAATTTCGTACGCAGGCACCAATGCTATTCAAAAGGCTAAGCTCGCAGGGCAAATGATTGAAGAGCGGCTGAAAGACAGAATGGATGATTTGAGGGTAGACCTTGTCGGGGTAAATGCTATTTTCAGAGGGACTTTTGATCAACAAATTGAGTCGGCTGAAGTGAGATTGAGAGTAGCTGGCAGAGCACAGAAAATGGAAGTGGCTGCGCTGGTGGGTGAGGAGGTTGAAGCCTTGTACACCAATGGCCCTGCAGGTGGTGGTGGCGCCAGAAAATACGTCAATGAGATTGTGGGCATTGTGTCGGTTTTATTGGACAGAGGCTTGGTTGTTCCACAAGTAACTGTCAAAGAGATATGAAATTATACGACATAGCGCACAGCCGGGCAGGCGACAAAGGAAACACTTCCACGCTTTCCCTGATACCCTACGATGAGGCGGACTATCCGATGCTTTGCGAGCAAGTGACAGTGGAAGCTGTGAGCAAACATATGAAGGGCATTGTAGCAGGTGAAATCAGACGATACGAGATGCACAATGTTTGCGCACTGTTGTTTGTGTGTGACAAGGCGTTACTCAGTGGCGTCACCACCTCTCTCGCCCTCGACACGCATGGGAAAAGTTTGAGCAGTGCTTTGCTGGAAATGGAGGTTTAGGGGAGCTTAGGTGTAAAATGAACCTGGCAATAACAAGATATTACTTTATATTGATTGAAGGATTTTATTTGGCAAATAAAGACGATTGCTACGTAAGAGATGCTGAAGAAGTAAAATACATATTTTCAGTATTAGACTGGCAATTCTTCAGTGACTTTTACGACCCGTTGATAGATTCATGAGTAAAGTATTATTGTACATACTATCAATAGTTGTCAGCTTCTCCTTAAATAACGTGAAGGCAAATAGCTTGTGTGTAGATTTTTTGTCGGAAAAGATTTGTGTGAATTATGATACCACGCTCTTGATTTCCCAAATTGTTCAAGCTGACAAAGACGGTACGAAACAGTTTTATACACGACTAAATCGTGCGAATTTCATTAGTTTCCAAAAAAAGCCTTACGGATATCCGCAATCGGATTTGTCTGAACGATTGGTTTTTCTATCAGTTTTTAGTGGTTTTTACTGATGAACTATTTCCAAATGCTGACGATAACTTTAAGACAGCCTTTATATGGTTTACATTAATGAAATTTGGGTACGACTCGAGACTGTCTTTTGAAAATGGAAGGATTTATTTGGCGGTTCGGTCAGAAAGTAAAAGCTATCCCGGTTACAGTAAAAAAAAGAACTTTTATTCTTATTTGACCTTTCCAAACTCTGGTTACAACATAGAAGAATTTTTTATCCATGGTAAATCAGCTAAGGATTTTGACTTCAGCCTATTTCAATATCCTTGTCATGAAACAACTCGTGAAATTCGGAAGAATATTGATTTTAAAATCACCACGAGTGAGGGACATTCAGTTGCAACGGCTAACGTCATAATAGATTTAGATATCCTTGACCACTTAAGACAATTTCCGGCATTAGAATTTAGATACCTTGTAAACTCAAAGCTCCCTGTCGAAACACACGAATCATTTTTTAAGTCGTTAAATAGTTTAATTGAAGGGAAATCTGAATCAGAGATCATCCAGCTGCTTTTATCATTTGTGCAAACTTCAACTGAGTATAGTGATGATTTACAGAATCCCTCTCTTCATCGGGAAAAATGGTATACACCCTTCGAATCTCTTTACTATGAAAAATCGGATTGTGAGGACCGCACAGTACTACTTTATTATTTGGTGCGTGAAATTTTGGATATTCCAATTATTCTCATTGAATACCCGTCTAAAGATCATGTAAATGTTGGTATTGCTCTGACAAACCTTAAGACTGGTTTATTTTACAAAGGCAATTACTTCAAGGTATTTGAAACGACTTCAAATTTTGGTCAGGATGGAACCAGCCAAATCTATCGATTTTCAGAATTTCAAATACAAGCAGAGTATTTTCCTAAGTAAAATGTAGCGCCAACGAAGCATGATTATGGTAGAAGCCAAATGTCTCCGTCATTCCTGACGAAGCATAGCGGAGATCAGGAATCTCAATTTTCGTGGCGAGACCCTAATACAGGCTACTCAGAAGCATGTGCGATCCGGCAGGACGCTTGCGAGATAAGAGCTTTTGATCAGTTCAAGTGCCTTGTGGGGGAATGAACATTCAAAACCAATAATCCATTCCAAACTCTTTGCCCTTAATAACCAGCTGGTTATCTTTAGTAAGTGCCAAACTACTTACTCATGAACCAGCTCAAAATCTCGCTCGCAGGCAAGAAGTCTGCTTACAGCATCATTGCCATCCTATTCTTCCTTTCAGGAATTTACACTGCCTGCCAGTCGGATAAAGCAACGACTGGCGTCGATGCCGATGATATCGGTGGGATTGTTACAGGCCCCGGCGGCCCGGAAGCCGGAGTATGGGTGATAGCAGAGACATTCGATCTGCCCACCAGATTCGCCAAAATCGTCGTGACCGATGATCAGGGACGCTACCTGCTGCCCGATCTGCCCGACGCTACCTATTCCATTTGGGTGAGGGGCTATGGGCTTATTGATTCACCGAAGAAAGAGGGGAAGCCCGGTTCGTCAATTGACTTAGAGGCAGTTGCTGCGCCCGATGCCAAAGCCGCCGCTGCCTATTACCCGGGTGGCTATTGGTTTTCTTTGCTTCATGTGCCGGACAAGCAAAGCTTTCCGGGGACAGGTGTCAACGGTAACGGCATATCAGAAAGCGTACTCACACAAGCCCAGTACTTGTCAAGGATAAAGTCGGGCACCTGCCTGGCATGCCACCAGCTCGGCAGCAAGGGCACCAGGGAGATTCGTCCGACACTTGGGACGTTTAGTTCATCTAAGGACGCCTGGGCACGCCGAATCAGGTCCGGCCAGGCGGGATCGAGTATGGTGTCGGGTATACATCAGATTGGAGCTGAGGGAACGCTCAGCATGTTTGCCGACTGGACAGACCGTATTGCGGCAGGAGAGGTGCCTGAAGCACCCTCTCGGCCACAGGGGATTGAGAGAAATGTGGTGATCAGCCAATGGGATTGGGCGGACCCCAAGGCTTATATGCACGACTTGGTATCGACTGATCGCCGGGATCCGACAATCAACCCCAACGGAAAACTCTACGGAGCCACCGAATTGAGCACCGACTATTTGCCCGTGCTCGATCCCATGACCAGCACAACGGGGCAGGTACCGCTTACGGTAAGGGATCCGGAAACAAAGTCTGTTTCCGGCGAAGTGCTGGAGCCGTCAGTCTACTGGGGTGATGAAGCCATTTGGGACAGCAAAACCAATGTGCACAACCCCATGATGGACGAACTTGGAAAAGTTTGGATAACGGCCAATGTCGGTCTACCGGAGAATCCTGATTTCTGCAAAGCAGGGTCGGATCATCCCTCTGCCAAGTTATTTCCTGCAGATCGCTCTTATCGCCACCTTGGCTTATATGACCCGGATACCAAGAATTATACTACGATACGGACTTGCTTCAGCACTCACCATTTGATGTTTGCCGAAGATGCCAACAATACGCTGTGGACCAGCGGAGGAGGACAGGTAATAGGGTGGCTGAATACAAAGAAGTATCGTGAGACCGGAGATGAGCAAGCCTCTCAGGGCTGGACTGCCCTTATTCTTGACACCAATGGCAATGGCAAACGGGATGACTATGTGGAGCCGGATCAACCCGTTGACCCCAAAAAAGACAAACGCATTACCAAAGGGCTTTATGCCGTATCGCCAGCTCCCGACGGATCGGTATGGGGCTCTTCGCTTGGCTACCCTGGGGCAGTGGTTCGCCTCGATCCGGGCACCAACCCACCCGAAACAGCATTGGTGGAATACTATGAGCTACCTCTTAAAGAGTCGGGAGAGCCTGTTGAAGGCTTTTCTCCCCGTGGTATGGATGTGGACAGAAACGGCGTGGCCTGGGTAGCCCTGGCCAGTGGGCATTTGGCCAGCTTTGACCGCCGCAAATGTAAGGCGCCGCTCAACGGCCCGGATGCCACAGGCCAGCATTGTGCCGAGGGTTGGACGTTCTATCCTGAACCTTTGCCGCAGTTTAAAAACCTGGATGCACCAGGAAGCGCCGAAGCCAGTTATTATACCTGGGTAGATCAATTCAACACACTTGGGCTGGGAGAAAATGTGCCCATCAATACGGGCAATGAATCGGAGGCCTTGTTAGCGCTGAAAGATGGTGAGTTTGTGCGCCTGAGAGTGCCTTATCCATTGGGCTTTTTTACCAAATGGATGGATGGCAGAATCGACGACCCCGAAGCTGGGTGGAAAGGAAGAGGAGTGTGGGCTACCATCAGCACCCGAACGCCTTTTCACATGGAAGGCGGAAAGGGCACCACAAGCAAGGTGTTCAAGTTTCAGATGAGACCTGATCCTTTGGCTAAGTAGAATATTCACTATAAAATATGGCTCCAATGCGTTAGATAATCTTTACTTTCATGTTTTAATGATGGCCGATTCACTATCCAAAGTGGTTCTAAAAAGGGTTGTCTGTTAATATTCCGAATTTGTAGATAGAGAATGTTTTTGTCAGCTAGCAAAGTATGAGTTCACGAACCCTTGGTTCAACTTCAAACTAAAAACTTTGTTCGATCGGAAGCGAAACTGCAAAGCTCCTTCTGCTTGAATTCAATAATCTATTGACTACCTTATGACAAGGATTTTCAAAACTTCACCACCCGTTTTATACCTTCTGAATTTTCTGTCTTGTATTTTAAAAAATAGATACCTTTTTCCAATCCCTCAATACAGATTGGTGCCTCCAATAAACTCGTGCCCTCAATGAAAACTTTCCCAGCCTGATTCATAATTAAATAGAATACCTTTGTGCCATGGGTTTCAATTGAGGACTTTAAACGAATTTCTGAACTTGTCGGGTTTGGAAAAACCGACATGCTAACGTCAGGAACGTCACTAATTTGATCAAGAAGAAAGGCGCCTGAAGCAGGTAATGTTGTGAACTGCAATTCGTCTGAGAAAGGTGACTCTGGGCCGTGGAAATTCTTTGCCTTGGCGGTATATGTCGTATTAGGTGTTAAAGAGGTTACAGCTAAAACCTTCCGACTTCCATACGAGTAATTTTCCATATATTTTGGATATCCATCGACCAGACTTCCGTTTAGATAGAGGTAAAGTTTAGTTTGCGATACTTCACATGATGGAAGGTTGACGAATATTGTGCACGACGTGGATGTTTGAGTTCCATATAAAACCCAAGGTGTGGATGGAGTTTGCAATGCAATGTACACGGATTGCCAATAAGAAGCGCTGCTCTGAACACCCTTAAAAACTGCAGCTACTCGAAACTTATAGAGATATTGGCTTGTATTAGAGCAAGTAAGAGAGCTGACAAGTTGACTTGTTGAAGTCGTGTTATATGTTCCCACTATATTGTTGTTGTAGTCAGCCACCTGTACTTTGTAATAATCAACGCATGATGTGGAGGCAGTCCAATTGGCTACAAATGACGTAGAAGTTATGTTCGAACTATAGAGGTTAGTCGGCACGAGTGGCGTTGATAGGCAAGTTTTAAATGCGTATTGAGGAGAAGCTATGGAATAGCTCCCCGAATTGTACCACGCCACTACTTGGACACTATAGTTTGTGTTCGGCCCTAAACCGGAAATATTTTGAGAAGTAGCGGTGCCACTCCACACATTGTAAGTTGTAGAACCAGGAGAGACAATGACTTGAAAATACCCTGGCGTTGGGGACCCATAGTGTGTCCAGTTCACCGTCGCTGTGGTTGCGGTAATGTTAGAAATGGAAGTTATCATTGCCTGCTGGGCCCACGTATTCTGATAGACTATAAGAGAAATAGTAAAAAATGTAGCTAATGATTTTGCTGTATAATTCTTCATGGGACCTATATCTTGATTATATGTAGTTATTGGAGGAATAAATTTATATATAATTTTTTTTTACAAAGTAGTAGTGAATTTTTTACAGATAGACATAAGAAAAAAAAGTATTCATATATAATATATAAATTTCTCAGTTCAGGCTTGGTCAGTTTATATGCTATTCATTTTATTGCACATGCGAGTTCGATATCTATAGAGCTCCTAATATCATATGCCAGCTAGCTGAGCATATATCCGTTAAAAAAATATCTAAATATGATAAATTGAGCAATCGAAGGGTTTCAGTATCTATTATTGACTGAAATCCATACTTATTTAAACTATACCCACCATGAACACCAAAAGAAGAGATTTTATCCAAAAAATGGGCTTGGGCACCGCCGGAATAGGCATGGCAGCTACCATGCCGCTCGCATCTTGTGATGCTAATGCTAACAAGTCCACGGCTGATGAAATCGATGATGATGAGCAGTTCCTGTTCATTGGAGACGACATCGCCGTGGCAAATACCACCTCGGGAAAAGTGAGGGGTTATATACTCAACGGCGTCTATACTTACCTGGGTGTACCCTATGGAGCAGACACCTCAGGAAAAAACAGGTTCATGCCACCTCAAAAACCCGAGCCATGGACCGACGTGAAGCCAACCATTTGGTGGGGAAACACGGCTCCACAAATCATGGATGATCGCTATGCCAATGTGCACTACTCGTTCGCTGACCACTGGAACTACGACGACGTCAGCGAGGACTGTTTGCGCCTCAATGTATGGACACCTGCCACTGACGGCAAAAAGCGCCCTGTGATGGTGTGGTTGCATGGTGGGGGTTTTACCAACGGCAATGCCATTGAGCAGGACGGCTATCACGGCGAAAACTTTAGTAAAAAAGGAGATGCTGTTTTTGTTTCGATCAATCACCGATTGGGGCCAATTGGCTTTACTGACTTTTCTGGCGTAGGAGGAGAGAAGTATGCTTCATCTGGGAATGTTGGAATGCTTGACATCATTGCTTCGCTGGAGTGGGTACGTGATAATATTGCTAATTTTGGAGGAGACCCAGGCAATGTCACTGTCATGGGGCAGTCGGGCGGGGGTGCCAAAGTCACCGGAGTAATGGCCATGCCGGCAGCCCAGCAGCTGGTGCACAAAGGTGTGGCGCTTAGCGGATCGATGCTCAAAGGCGTCGACCAGAGCTACTCTCAGAAGTTGGGTGAATATGTGATGAAAGAAGCAGGGCTTACACCAGCTACCCTCGATAAAATACAGGACATTCCCTGGAGGGAATACCTCGATATAGCTTACAGAGCCATTGACAAAGCGAGAAAGGACAACTTGAACTCAGGTAGTGGCAGAGGCGGCTTCGGGCCAGTGGCCGACGGTGTACATGTACCAGCGGAGGAGTTTTTTAGTGACCCTAACGGCACAGGAGCCAATATGCCATTGATGGTATGTACTACTTTCCATGAACGCTCGCCTACACGCACCAGTGCAGAGCTTGAGGCGATTGATTTTGCCGGAGTGGTAGAAAAACTCAGGCCACAGTTTGGTGACGATGCCGAAAAAGTAATGGATGCCTATAAGACCAACTTTCCAAATGCCAAGCCGGCCGAAGTTTGGGCCATGGCTGTTTCTAACCGCAAAAGTGCTATCTCCACCTCCAATGCCAAGTCAGGCCAGAAGGCCCCGGTGTACCTGGCCTGGTTTGGTTGGGAGCCTAAGCTGTATGATGGCCGCATGAAAGCCTTCCATTGTATCGATATCTGTTTCTGGTATGCCAACACCGACAGGATGTACACCCACACCGGTGGAGGCAGCCGTCCAAGGAAGCTTTCAGAGAAGATGTCGGCTTCGTTGCTTTCGTTTATGCGCACTGGCGATCCTAATGCGGGCGCCTTACCGACCTGGGCTGCCTATACCAAGGAAAACGGCGAGACCATGGTGCTCAACGACGCCTGTGAATTGAAAAATGATCCGGACAGAGCTGCCAGAGAGGCACTGCCAGCCTGAGAAACGGTCTAAATAAAGAGGTCGCTCTGTGATGTTGCACAGAGCGACCTCTTTATTTATCAAGTAGGGGCTACCTATTTTTTCAACGCCCTCGATATTTCTCCTATCCAAAGTACCGGCGAGGTCGCAGCAATGATGATTCCCCAGTCTTTCAGTGATATAGGAACTGTCCTGAAAACTTCTCCACCAAACTCGACAATCATAAACTGGCCCACTACTATCAGAATGCCAACGATGATAAAGCCTACCCCCTTATCCAGTTCGTGGAAGGCGGACTTGCCAGTTGCGTACGCCTTAGCGTTGAACAGGTTCCAGAATTGCAGCATCACAAACACTGTAAAGAAAACAGACAAGTGGTAGGCGCTGATTTCACCATCAGTTTTGGTAAAGTAGAAAAGCATCCCTACAAGTAGCACGACAAACGAGAACCCGACAAACAAAATGTTTTTGCTCATGACAGGTGTAATGATAAAGTCGTTCGGATGCCGGGGCTTACTCTTCATTACATTGTGATCTGGTGGGAGAGAGGCTAAAGCGGCTGCTGCAAAGGTGTCCATGATCAGGTTCACCCAAAGCATTTGTGTGACAGTGAGAGGCAGCTCAAAGCCCATAAGCGAGCCAAGAAAGACTATCGATAGCGCCGCCACGTTGATAGTAAGCTGAAACAAGATAAAGCGCTGGATGTTCTGGTAGAGTGATCGCCCCCACATAACTGCTGTGGCAATGCTATTGAACGAATCGTCCAGCAGGGTAATATCGCTGGCCTCCTTGGCGACTGAGGTGCCAGAGCCCATGGAAAGCCCTACGTGAGCATAGTTCAGTGCCGGGGCATCGTTGGTGCCGTCGCCAGTAACAGCCACCACTGAGCCCGTTTGTTGTAATAACTGCACCAGCCTTTGCTTGTCGGAAGGTCTTGCACGACACATGATCTTCAGCCCCTGTACTCTCTTAAGCGCTTCTTCGTCACTAAGGGCAGCAAATTCTACTCCTGTGATTATCTGTAAATCACTGTCCTCATCCTTCCAAACGCCAATCTGCTTGCCAATCTCCTTGGCGGTGCCAGGTGTGTCCCCAGTAACAATTTTTACATCAATGCCTGCATCGTGGCAATCCTTTACAGCACTTGGCACTTCCTCCCGCACCGGATCAGAGATGGCCACAATACCGAGAAATGTTAAGTCGAAGTCAGCCAGGTCTTTGATGCTGGCTGGTGTTTCATCTTCTATTATTTTGTAAGCAAAGCCGAGTGTTCGCATTGCCTTGCCCTGATACTCAGTAAGCTTATTATCTACATCGCTCTTCACTTCTTTGATGAGCCTTGGCGTAGCATCGGAGGCTACATCTTTGCATTTGGACATCACAATTTCCGGAGCCCCTTTCACATACAACACCTTTTTTCCAAGAGTAGGCGACTCAACGAGCGTAGCCATGTACTTGCGTTCTGTAGAAAACGTCAGTTGTTCGATGACTTCAGCCTTTTCTCTTAGCTCAAGGTAGTCGATATCATTTTTGTGCAACCAGAAAAGCAGCGCTGCTTCTGTGGGGTTGCCAAGAGACTTGCTCTTGACAGGGTTAGAGTGGTCAAGATGGGCGGTTGTGTTGGCAGAAATACTTTCCTTAATCAGATTGGCTGCATCGCTATTTTCCCTTGGTTGCTGGTCTTTTAAACCAAAGAAATCAGTTTGATAAATGGTCATCTGATTTTGGGTGAGCGTACCTGTTTTATCTGTGCAAATAACGGTGGTCGCCCCCATAGTCTCGGTGGCGTGCATTTTCCGCACAAGGTTGTTGGTTTTCAGCATGCGCCGCATGCTCATGGCAAGGCTTAGCGTAACGCTCATAGGAAGGCCCTCAGGTACTGCCACCACAATAAGCGTAACCGCCACCATGAAATGCTGTAGAATGATTTTTGCCAGGTCTATCGAGGCCCAGGACTCGGCACTGGTTATATCTAATCCGGCAGCGAAGCCGACACCGAGCAAAACGGCAAAAGTCACGACGCCATAGGATAGCCATCGGAACCAGCTTCCGTTTTCAACACTGTCAGGCACTTCTTTGTCGTAGCCCATTAGCTGAATGCCATCGTACACAATAGGTAGCCAAACCTTCACCAGTACCACCATTATCGCAATAATGACGATTCCTGCGGATCCCAGCTGCACCAAAGGGACCTCAGTGGCTCCGAAAAACATGTCCTTGGCGAAAAGAACAGAAAAGGTAAGCACCGCCAGAATAAACCCAACCACACCAATGAGCTTGGCCAGTCGATCCAGCTGTTTGTTCAAAGGAGTGTCTTCCTTCGTCATTTCGGTGGCTTTCTTGGCTACCTGGCCAAATTCTGTGGCGTCTCCTACTTTTTTAACCTCCACCGTGGCGTGCCCGTCAATTACTTTTGTGCCCCTCATCACCCAATTGGATGGATAAGTGGAGTCGGAGTGAAAGTGAGCTGGATTGGTTGTTTTGTCTATGAGTGGCTCGCCGGTAAGCGTCGACTCATCTATTTGCAGCGAAACGGCCTCAAGCAACTCTCCATCGGCGGGGACTTCCTCTCCGGTTTCGAGCAGGATGATATCGCCAACGACAACGTCAGTCTTGGCCACCTCACCTATTTTACCATTTCTAATGACCTTGATCAGCTCCTGATCGTTGACCTTGTTGAGGATATCAAACTTTTTGTTGGCGTCCATTTCGAACCAAAAAGCGACTCCCGTAGCCAGAAATATTGCACAGAAAATGCCTATCGTTTCAGCATAGTCATTATGAACAACGGATATAATGAGGGATAGGAAGGCGGCAATGAGGAGTATTCTGATGATGGGATCCTCAAACTTCTCCAAAAAAAGCTTCCACAGCGGATCCCTTTCAGGCGGAGTCAGTAAGTTATTGCCGTACTTTTTCCTGCTTTCCTGAACTTGTTCGTCCGTCAGGCCGACGAAATGCTTCTTGTTCTCCATAGTATAACATTACAAATGTCAGTGCTTCCGGTTCTTGCAGCAAACTATGGTATAATGTTCAAAGGGTAGTCTACACTTAGCAAATTTGGGCATATTTTTTCAAATCGCCATTATTGGAATTTACAAGAGTTCTTTGTAAAAGAATATTTTCCAACGGAAAAATACACCCTGGCGAGATGATCATTAAGGGATAGTTCAGAAGCTGAAATTGTCAGGATCGGCGCCAACTCGCTGATGCTTATCTAGTTGGTCGATTGCAGCCATGTCCTCAGGGGTTATTGTGAAATCAAAAATGTTTGCGTTCTCTTTGATCCTCAATGGGGTCACACTTTTTGGGATGGTAGTTACGTCTTTTTGAAGATTCCACCTCAAAACTACCTGAGCAACCGATTTTCCGTATTTGCTGGCTAATTGCTGAAGGGCTTCAATTTTAAACACTCCGCCTTGCATCAGCGGGCTCCAGGCCTCCACCTGAATTTTTTTCTCGGCGCAGAAATCCAGGAGGTTCTGCTGAACCAGGCGGGGGTGAAATTCTATTTGGTTGACAGCGGGCACCGTTGACGAGCTGTTCATCAAATCTTCAAGGTGATGTTGTAGAAAATTGCTGACACCAATAGAGCGTATGTAGCCTTCGTTTAGCAGCCTTTCAAGTGCTCTCCAGGTGTCTTTGTATTTTTCCTTCACCGGCCAGTGTATCAGATAGAGATCAACATAATCAAGCCCCAGTCGCTTTATCGAATGGTCAAACGCTCTCAGCGTTGGCTCATAACCCTGTTCACTGTTCCACACCTTCGTGGTGACAAAAATGTCTTTTCTGGGGACGCCTGATGCTCTTACAGCATCGCCAACGCCACGCTCATTTCCATAGAGCGCAGCAGTGTCTATGAGTCGATAGCCATTTTCTATAGCGTGATGTATAGCATCAATTACCTCTTTCCCATCTTTGGTTTTGAAAACACCCAACCCAAAGTAGGGCATTTGAATGCCGTTGTTCAGCTTTACAGTGCCTTTTATATCTGTGATTGTCATCTACGTCTGTTGGAGTTTCATTTAGCGTGGCGATAACCAAATTGTCTTAAAAGTTACCAAAGAAGGGGTTATTATGCTGATGAAGTGGGTCGAACTGCTTTGCCTTGCGTCTTTCAGACCTGAAAAACCCACAGACAAACTGCCTGTGGGTTTTGATTAACAAATGAAATATATGGACTTGAATGTAAGAGGATATTGCACTATCAATCGTCCTGTACAAGTATCGGCAATTCTCCTTGCTACAACTATCGATTTGAAGCGGACTGTTGTGATGTTGTAGTAAGCTGTATAATCAATTGACTGAAATACTTCCTTTGAAAATGAAGAGTTGCGTATATTGGATGCCCAATTAAACGCTCAAATAAATGAAATTCGGTTCCGTTCCTGACCCCGGTATTATTGACTTTACAATTCCCTCTGATCATCCTGATACTGCTAAAGTGCTCTCCAAAGGAAACGCAAGTTTTGAGGCCTTTGTAGGTTGTGCGAAGTGGAACAAGACTGATTTGAAAAACTTCTATCCAAAGGGTACAAAAGACGAGCTGAGCTATTACAGCACACAGTTTAACAGTATAGAGCTTAATGCCACTTTTTATAACTCTCCAAAAAAGGACCAGGTGCTGAAATGGAAGGAGAAAACGCCAGAGGGCTTTAAGTTCTTCCCTAAGCTTACGAACTCTATCAGCCATTTTAAGCGGCTCATCGACACCAAGCAGGTAGTGGATGAGTATTGCGACGCCATTAGTGGGCTCGAGGAAAAGCTTGGGATGGTGTTTTTGCAAATGCACGACAACTTCAAACCAAAGGACTTTGACAGAGTCATCAAATTCATCGATGAATTCCCCAAGGTGATTCCGCTGGCTATTGAGGTGCGCAACGAAGACTGGTTTACCGACCCCGCCTCGGCTGAAAAGTTCTATCAACTCCTGGAAGACAAGGGAGTGGCCAATGTGCTGGTGGACACCGCAGGAAGGAGAGATATGATGCATATGCGACTAACTACCCCTCATGCATTTGTTCGTTATGTGGGAGCCAATCACCCGACAGACTACCCACGCCTCGACGACTGGTTGGTGCGGATAAAGGCATGGAAGGAGCAGGGGTTGGAGAAGCTATACTTCTTTATTCACCAAAACATTGAATTGGAGTCGCCACTGCTGTCGGCTTATTTTATCAAAAAGATGAATGAGCAGCTGGGGACAAACCTGATGGTGCCTAAAACATTGAACGGCTAGCTCGTATGTTCGCCATTGCAAATTACAAGAAGTAAAAATAGCTTATTTTTCCAGGCCTGCCTGGCGTAAAAAGGAGCTGAAAGCACCTTTAGGCAAATCATTTTTGCTGTAATCAGGCATGCTCTATATGGAGCGTGTATTCAAGAAAATTATCCGACGGGATTGGTGTGCCATCAGCCTCCAGCGACTCAATGAATAGTTCTATTGCTTCTCGGGCATTTTTTTTGCTTCATCGAGGGTTTCACCATAAGTAATACAGCCTTCAAGGCTTGGGACAAGTACCGTAAACCCACCCTCCGGTTCCTCTCTCAATAAAATTCGATAATTAAGCACCTTCATTGTATTTCGCTTTACCTTCTCAATATAGCATCAATAAATTAAAAAAGAGATTGAGTCAGGCGTCTTACACAAGCACTTTCTCCATCACCACAAACTCGATGCCTCCCTTCATATAAGTAGCATCTGTTTTCAGAAGTCCGAACCTTTCGTAGTACCCGGCTTTCTCCGTTCTGGCATTGCACCACACGGATGATACATGCAGGCCTTCAGTTTCCTTCAAAAGGTAGTTAAGCAGAAAAGTGCCGTAGCCCTTACCCTGGTGTTCAACTTCGGTAGCGAACTTCCTGAACTGCGCTTTGCCATCTTTGAGAAAGAGTGAAACAATGGATACCAGCTCATCGTCAATAAAAAGCCCATAATGGATGCCTTCGTGGTCTTCATCCACCTTCACAAAGTCAAACGGCTGGTCGGGCCACATTACTCTGTGCCGGACTGGCCAGGTATCTTCGGCTTTGATCTTTCTTATTTCCAACTCAGCAATTGTCTTTGTGGGTATTCAGACACACATTGGCGTAGCCATCATAGATATGGTAAGACGGCCCGGGCTTTCCATAAAGAGTGACGATCTTGTCCAACCGAACCTTATGGCCTTTGGACGTGAGCAGGAATTCACCTTCAGGTGTTTCGACGATATCCAAAATTTTGCCTTCAGCACTTTCCATTTCCGGTTCAGTAGTGAAGTAGTAAATCACGCCATCTTTTTCCTGCTTTTTTACTTCTTCCATCACCTCTCTGAAATCCCAGGGAACAGGCAAATAGCTGTCTTTAATCAGTGCCATAGTGTTTCATTTGATAATAAGAAAGCAGTCTTTGAAGACTAAAAGTTCGTTTGCCAATGATTTTAAGGTCGCAAAGACATCATTTGACACCCTTGCGACCTTTTTCAATTATTTCTTAGCCTGCCATTCGGCAATCGACTTATCGTTTAGTCTTGGGTAGTCAGCATTGCCAGCGGCTTTCGATTTCTCAGTACTGACTTGCGCCGATGCAATAGCCTCTTTGTATTTGCCCAGGCCAGCAAGGATAAGTGCTTTGGTTCTGTGCTGCCAGAAGAAACCGTCATTTACGGCAATGGCCTTATTCACCCACTCCAAAGCCTTGTTCAGGTCTCTGCCAGTGTTGAGGTAGTAACTAGCCGCCTGGTAATAAGAGTTGGCCAAACTGGCCTCGGGGTTTTTAGCGAAGCTTTCTATTTGTGCCATCACCTGCTCATCGGTCTTAAACGCCATCGGGATAGAGATCAGTGTCTTTTCCCAAAGTATTTGGAGGTCGGCTGAAGTCTCGGTGATCTTCTCAAACTGGATGCCCAGCGTTTCGACGTGAATAGGATAGGCAACGGGCATTATTTTAAGAGTCGCTACTTTCTGGTCGTTTTGTGAGAAGGTAACTGTCCATTCTGTTTTGCCGGGCACCGATGAAATGACATAGCTGCCCGCTGCTAACTCCTGTTCCCTGATCATTACTGGCTTGTCGAAAGTAAGAGTCGTAGGCGAGTTGGCACCCGTTCTCCACTCAACGCCATAAGGCAGTAAGTCACCAAAGATCGTTCTGCCTCTGGCGCTAGGTCTCGAATACTCCAGCGACAGGTTTGTTAGGCCTATTTGTTGGGTGATGCTGCAAGACGGACTCGCCGCCGGCGTACTGATTTGCGCATGGGATGACAGCCCGGCAAAAATCAAAGCTACTGCAAGTGCAAAAATATTTCTCATATTTTGATGAAGGTTTGTTTGAACGTTGTTTTGTATTGTTCAGCCGAAGTTATGGATTAATATTCAGCACGTAAACACCCAGGATCGAAATGGCAGCGAAACCGCTATCAAAAGACTTTTATGTGGTAAATGATGTAGTGCATGTAGCAAAAAACTTACTAGGGAAAGTACTGTGCACTTTTTTTGACGGAGAATTGACGGCCGGAGTGATCGTTGAAACAGAAGCGTATAGTGGTGAGGGCGATATGGCGTGCCATGCATGCCGGTTTGGAAAGACGAGCCGCACCGAAGTGATGTTCCAGGAAGGTGGCGTGGCCTACGTTTACCTGTGCTATGGCATCCACCACATGGTTAATGTGGTAACTAATGTGGAGGGTAAGGCCGACGCAGTGCTGATCAGGGCACTGGAGCCGCTCGAAGGTGGGCATACAATGATGGAGCGACGAAGAAAGAGCTCCCTCAAAAGGATATCGGCAGGACCCGGAACGGTAGGCGAGGCCCTTGGCATTAAAGTAGCCAACACAGGGGAGTCGCTTTCAGGGCCTGCCATCTGGCTGGAAGAAAGAGGAATCGCCGTGGCTGAGAAAGAAATAGCGGCCAAGACGAGAATAGGAGTGGATTACGCCGGGGAAGATGCACTGAAACCGTGGCGGTTTTATATAAAGGATAACCCATTTGTAAGCAGGAAATAGGCTATGTCGATAGTAATTATTGCACCAAACAAGGATTTAAGTCGGTGGATTACAGCATTCAACAAGGCAGACGAAAGCCTTGATGTTCGCATTTGGCCGGAGACTGGTGATCAATCAGAAATAACCTGTGCAGTAGTGTGGGGCCATCCTGCCGGGTCACTGACAGCTTTTCCTAACCTCAAACTTATTTGCTCCATGGGGGCAGGGGTTGACCATGTGCTCAAAGACCCGGAGCTGCCTGACGGCGTGCCCATAGTTCGCATCGTTGATGAGGGTCTCAGCTTCTCGATGAGCAACTACGTCGTTTCGGCTGTGATGTATCATCATCGGCGGTTTGACAAATACCTCGCCGATAAAAAAGCACACATTTGGGATCAGCCGTCGCCGCCCGAAGTCGATTGCCGGATAGGTATCATGGGTTTCGGTGTGCTCGGTCAGGAGGCTGGCAGGAAGCTGAAAGCCCTTGGCTTCGAAGTATTTGGGTATTCGAATAGCCGTAAAAGTGTGGATGGAATAAAGTGTTTTGCCGGAGAAGATGGGCTAAGCACTTTTCTCAAACAAATAAACGTCCTGGTGTGCTTGCTGCCGGCTACTCCTGAAACCAAAGGGATCTTAAACAGGAGGTTGTTTGCCGACATGAACAGAGGTACCTACCTGATCAATGCCGCCAGAGGGCATCACCAGGTCGCAAACGATATCATAGAAGCTATCGACAACGGAATGTTGTCGGGTGCCTTTCTGGACGTATTTGAAAACGAACCTCTCC
This sequence comes from Imperialibacter sp., assembly GCF_048007035.1. NCBI lineage: Bacteria > Pseudomonadati > Bacteroidota > Cytophagia > Cytophagales > Flammeovirgaceae > Imperialibacter > Imperialibacter sp. The sequence goes on along the minus strand of NZ_CP180355.1, from coordinate 6,475,942 downwards.
CAAAGGACCATCCGGTTTGGGAGCATCCTAAAGTGTTTATCACTCCGCATATAGCCAGCATCACCAACCCTGATGCTGCAGCTTACCAGATTGTGGCTAATTATAAAGCCATGTTGGCAGGGCAGCCATTGAAGAATAAAATTGATAGAGATCGAGGATACTAGTTTTGATGCCAGGGACTAAAACGTGCTTCAAAGGTGTCTCCACCCGACCGCTCACCCAATTTTCGCCATACCGATTGCCTTATCCGGGCATGATTGTTCGTTATTCTATTAACTTTGCCGAAAATCCTGTTTAATGAAGTATTTAGCGCTTTTAATGGCTCCCGCCTTTCTGTTTTGTTCCGTGTTACTGAACGCTCAAAACCTGACCATTTATGATGGTCAGGAGACTGTGGGAAGTAGTATCAACTCTCCTTCCTTTGAAGAAAATCCAGTGCTGCATCCTTCCGGCACTATGATGTTCTTTACCAGGGTGCAGCATGCTGCCAATGTGGGAGGCAAGGGAGACAAGGGTGATATCTGGATGAGTGAGCAGTCGGCCTCTGGAGAATGGCTCCCAGCCCAAAATTTAGGTACACCATTGAACAGCGACGGACTCAATGCTATCATTGGTTTTGCCGATGGTGGCAACCTGATGTATATTTCCACTGACTACAAAGACAAGGACGGGATACTCAGGAAGGCTGTGGCTACCAGTCGTAGAAATGGCAGCAGTTGGACGGCGCCAGAAAGGTTGAACGTTAAATACTTCAGCAACAAGAGCACTCATCAAAGTGGTTGGGTAACAGCAGACGGAACAGTGTTGCTGCTTTCGATAGAAGCGCCTGGAGGTTATGGCACGGAAGACCTTTATGTTTGCTTCAGAGAATCAGATGGCAGCTACTCTTCGCCCAGAAATCTTGGCTTTATGATCAATACGGCGTTTCAGGAAAATACACCGTTCCTGGCCGAAGACTATAAAACACTGATTTTTGCTTCCAATGGGATTACGGGGCTGGGAGGAAGAGACCTGTTCTATTCAGAAAGGCTTGACGACTCCTGGCGAAACTGGTCGGAGCCGGTCAGCCTTGGCAATAAAGTCAATACTGTCGGCACCGAGCTGTCGTTTTCGTTTCAGTCTGGTGCCGATTTCGCTTACCTCACCAGCACGCAGAACTCCGAGGGTTATAGCGATATCAAACGAGTAAAAATCAAGTCGGACATTGTAGCTCAAAGGCTGGACACTATTCCGCAAACGCCACTTATTGGGGCCGTTGTTAAACCGTCCATCGACCCGGAAGTAGTACCGACAGTAGAAGCCCCAACAGTAGCCAGCACTCAGGTTACGGGAATTGTGAGGGATGCGAAAACACTTGGGGCGCTGGCTGCAAACATATCAGTGTCCGGCCAAACGTCGGATTACAACACCAATTACCAGTCGGCTAGCGACGGAACCTTTAGTTTTGCTCTGGAGAATGGCCATTCTTACGCCCTCACGGTTTCCGCTAAGGGGTATCTGGAGGAGCAGCTGGTAGTTGAGACATTTGATGGAGAGGAAATCAACGAGACAGTATTATTGCAGCCACTGTCTGTGGGCAACACGGTAACACTCTCACATGTGCTTTTTGAGCAAAGCACAGCCAATATGATCAAGGGCTCAGAAGCAGACCTTGAAAGGGTAAGGAAAATGATGGAAGACAACCCGGAAGTAGAAATACTCATTTCAGGTCACACTGACAACCAGGGGCCTATCAAACCCAATATTGAATTGTCGGAAAGCAGAGTGCAGACCGTGATTGATTACCTGGTCAGCAAAGGAATCGACAAGAGCCGGTTGACTGGCAAAGGCTTTGGGCCAACCAAACCTATCGCTTCAAATGCGTCGGAGGAGACTCGAAAGCTCAACAGAAGAGTTGAGTTCACTGTCGTGAAGGGTAACTAGTTTTCCAGGGCTTCCTTTATCATTTGTTCACTTAGTGCCCAAAGATCCTCGGCATTTTTGTCGCTTGTGGCCTGGGTGGAAGGAGTGGTTAAGCGCCTCGATTTAAAATAACCACCGCTGTTTTTTTCAATTCCTTCTTTCGTGGCCAAATAAACCGACGTGGAAGCTCCCTTGGCAGGCGTGATCATAAAGAGCTGCGCAAATTTGATAACGCCACTCACAAAACCTTTCATGTTATGACCGAAATTGGTTTTTACAACGCCTGGATGAACGGAGAAGGCTGTAAGCCCACGGTCGCTGTATCGTTCATGAAGTGATTTGGTGAACAACAGATTGCATAGCTTGGCGTCACCATATCCTTTGAAGCCAGATGTCAGGCCTTTGTTCTTCTTTATTTGTTCGATATTCAGGTATCCGATTTTGTGTGCTTCCGAGCTCACATTGATGACTCTTGCTTTGGAAGCCAGCAGTTCATTTAGTAAAAGGTTTGTCAGGTAGAAATGCCCAAGATGATTGATGGTGAAGTTCATTTCAATGCCATCTTTACTTCGGTCGTCTGTGTCAATAACCCCACCAGCGTTGTTGATAAGGGCATCAATCCTACGGGAAATCTCTTTGATTTTGCCAGCAGCTTCCTGAATCGAACGGAGATCGGCCAAATCAGCTACAATATGATGCACATTCTCGTGGCCGGCGGCAGCTTTGATAAGGCTGTCGGCTTTTCTGGCTTTATCTTTATTCCGGGCAAGGTGAATAACCCTGTATCCCTTTTGAGCCAATTGTTTGGCAGTCTCAAAGCCAATTCCGGCAGTGGCACCCGTAATAACTACAGTTTTCATGGTCAGGTTAGTATAGTTTCATTAAGATAGGAGAATAACTGTAGCAAGTAAAATTGCCGGTTGATTATATCTTCTTCCTGCCGATTACTTCACAACCTAATATCATTGACACCCCTGATCAGTCTTTGTATCCAACCCATCCCGGGCCTCTTACTGCTCTTCCGGGAAAGCTTCCTGTATGCTCACTGTTACTAAGTACCTGCACGCCATTTACCCAAACGTCGGTCACGCCTGTGGAAAGCTGATGAGGGTTTTCAAATGTAGCGTGATCCTGAATCGTCGCCGGGTCAAAGATTACCACATCGGCATAATAGCCAGGCACAAGCCGACCCCTCTTTCTTATACCCATGTTTTCTGCTGGCATCGAAGATAGCTTTCTGATTGCCTCTTCCAGAGAAATCACTTTCTCGTCTCTCACATACTTGCCCAGCAGCCGGGCAAAATTGCCATAAGTGCGTGGGTGGGTGCTCGACTCCAATACTTTGCCCTCTGGCATCACCGAGCCAGCGTCAGAGCAGAAACTCATGTAGGGCAGTTGTATCTGGCGCTTGACGTTTTCTTCCGACATCATGAAGTAGGCCGTACCCACCCGGGTCTCATCGGCTATCACCAAATCAATAGCGGTTTCCTCAGCAGACTTACCATGAATTGCAGCGGCTTCCGCCAGGGTTTTTCCGGTGTAGATTGGTTTCAGCGAATCGTTCTTGAAGCCAAGCAGCACAACCCGTTCTGGCGAACCGGCAGATAGCAGCAGGTTTTCCCATTCATTGGTGGCCGTTCGCATTTCCTCAATCACCTTCTTTCTTATCTCTGGATCTTTGAGCCTTTCTCTCCATTTTTCCGGTCCACCTTCCTGTACCCAGGGAGGCATAGCAGCATCCAGACCTGTAGCGCCAGCAGTGTAGGTATACATGTCGGTGGTGAGTTTAATTCCCTCTGCTCTCGCTCCTTCGATCATAGTAAGCAACGTGTCGATTTTCCACCAGTTGTCAGTGCCCGCCGCCTTGAGGTGGTAGATTTCGGCAGGCAGACCAGCTTCCCTGGCGATCCTGATCGTTTCGTCAACCGCTTCCAATAGCTGATTGCCTTCGCTTCGCATGTGGGTGATGTACCGGCCACCATAGGGAGCAGCCACCTTGCACAGTTCTACTAATTCCTCCGTGCTGGCGTAAAAGGCAGGAGCATAAATCAGAGATGAACCGATACCCAAAGCGCCTTCTTCCATCCCCTGTTTGACCAGCAACCGCATGCTGTCCAGTTCTTCTTCAGTTGGCGGGCGATTATCATAGTCAACAGTGTGAATACGTAGGGTAGTAGCGCCGATGAAAGAAGCTACGTTGGGTGTGACACCTTTGTTTTCCAGGTACTCCAGGTACTCTCCGAGAGTAGTCCATTCTGGGGTGACCTCAGTTTCTTCTTCCGCATTCTTGACCCAGTCGGCCTTCATATTGTCGCTCAGTGGGCCCATAGATACACCCTCACCAAATACTTCAAGGGTAACTCCCTGCCTGATATCGCTCATTGACCTTGGGTCGGTGATGATGGTTTCAGTTGCCCAGCTTAGCATGTTGATGAAGCCAGGGCTCACTGCCTTGCCTTTGGCATCAATTTCCGTTGCTCCAGACTTTTCCTTCAGATCGCCTATGGCCGCAATCGTATCGGCTTTAATACCCAGGTCGGCACTAATAGGAGCGCTGCCCGACCCATCGTAGATAAGTCCGTTGCGGATAATTACGTCGTAATCAGGCGAAGAACATGAAATGATTGCCCCGAGTAGGGGTAGGAGGTAAGTTAATCTCTTCATTTAAGGTTGGTTTGTCTTAGTCAGCCAACCCTTCAAGGTTTACTAAAAAAAGGCTGCTGCACTAAAGCATTACTAATCCATGTAAGTTAGAAAAATCGAAATCTACTTGCGAACCACTTGTACCAAATTCCCACTCGATCCCGAACACCCCCAGGCCTTTGCTTCTCAATTTTCTGATGAGCGCATCATTCTCCGATGATTTTTTTAAAATCAGTATAGTTGAACCAATAATATATCTGGCCTCTTTGTCTTCTTCAGCCGCATTTTGCTGGGGTTCCTGGCCTAGTAAGGTAGTCAGGTTACGCATCATTTCCTTAAAATCAAGCGCCAGGAGAGTAATTGATTTGATGCCGACAATGCCGTTTTTATGCGTTGTGGTTTCCTCGGAAGGAGCTGAGGGAGTGGAATAGGGCCCCCGAATAAATGGAAGCTCGGTGAGGAGAGTCGATGCCATTTGCCAGGTGATCTTTGTTCCATCTGGCTTCTTTCTGGCTGCTGCCATTGGCTTAGTGACGAAAAGTCCGCCATCATTTATCCTAATCAAATCTGCTTTTATATCAGCTGACAAAAGGCAGAAATCGGTCACTCCTTCAGGCAGCGAAAGAGCCCGATCGTAAAACCTGTGAAAAAGTCCCCATTTCTTCGAGTACTTGAGAGACCTGAAAGCCTGGGATTTAGAATAAAGCTTCAAAAGAAATGGTTTGATACCTTTTCTGATCGTCAGCAGCTCCAGAAAGCTTCCGTCTTTAAACATCACTAATGCATTTTCAGAGAACCCGCCCCTATGTACGCCTCCTTTTGTTACTACAAAGCCGCTCGCAGTGAATGTTTGCGTGGCTTTTTCTAAGTCATCGACTTTAATCACAAGGTGATCGAATGGTAAGCTCATAGATGTAGGAAAGTTTTGAGTTTTCGAGAAAAAACTATGCACGTATTCCATAGAGTCTGAACTAACAGGCTTATGGCGTAATGCTTAAAGTACTTATGAACTTACGGTTGGTTGCAGATATCCATGCGAAATATAGTAAATTATTCCTTTAGGGTGGGTTTGGGATAATTCAGCTAAATGAATACATTTCGGAAAAGTATACCTACTTCATTGCGTCGGATCACCGCCATATCGCTTCTTTTTCTGTTCCTTTTGAACATCATCGGTTTTTACGGTGTGTTCATGGGTTTGAAATATAACTTTGAACAACAAGTAGTTAGCGACCTGGATTCAGACAATTTCAATGAAGAAGAGTTAGTTGAGTTCAAGGTAGCGGTGTCTCTTGCCTACATGCCTGACCAGGCCAACTATGAAAGAGTTGATGGGCTTATCGAGGTAGAAGGAAAGTTCTATCGATTGGTCAAACAAAAATATGCAGCGGATACACTGTACATCGTTTGCCTTCCTGACCACAATCAACAAAAGCTACATGAAGCCATTGAGGACTATGTGAGTACCTTCACAGCGCCGGATGCTTCCACGGCTAAACAGGTTGATTTTTCAAAGTCGCTTTCTAAAGATTACATGATTTCGAATGTGACAATGGAAAGGGCTTCCTACGGTAGTTTTTATTCCGTAGAGAATGCCGACTACGTTGTCTCCAATTACATTTTTTACCTTTCGATCCAAAGCCCTCCACCCAGAGGTATTTTAGTTTAAGACAGAATCAGACCGATTCTGGGTAGTCATCTCGTTATTTCTTCATCGCCGACACATCAGTCTTTTGCTGCGAAACTTTAGCTGGTTTCCTACAAACGAGGTTGTTTATAGTTGTTTGGAGCTTCAGTAAGTCGCTGGCAGGTTTTCTGGCAAAGCTTTGTGCTGTCGAAGACGGTGAGAAATGATAAGTAGGGCTTTTCAGAATTGGTCTACCCAATACTTTTTCTTTTACTAAAATCATCTCAGAATGAAATCTACATTTACTATATATATAGTTTTGATATGCCTGTTGGCGGCTGCTAACGAGGCTTTTTCACAAGGTTGTATTGCCGTTAGGTCAGGGGCCGGTGTCAACGTTGGAGGCGGTGCTGTGCTTGGCAAAGGACAGTGGAACGCAGCAACCAATTTCAGGTATTTCCATTCGTACAAACATTTTCGTGGAAAGCATGAAGAAACTGAGCGAGTTGAAAACGGCACTGAGGTAATAAACGATTCTTATTTCTTCGACTTTCTGATAGCCTACGGCATTTCAGACCGGCTTTCAGTTAATTTTGTTCTTCCTTTCGTTAATCACGCCAGGTCGTCGATGTACGAGCATGGAGGCAACCCACCCAATGGCCTCGGCGACAGGCATTGGACCCATTCAAGCGGGCTGGCAGACATAAGATTTGGTGCGAGCTACTGGCTGCTCGACCCCGCCACGCATGCAGGATCCAATATTTCCCTTGGCTTGGGCATGAAGCTTCCTTCTGGGAATTACCGGGCAAAGGGCAAATTCTACAACCAGGGGCCTAACCGCGACCAGGTGATCAACTCTGGCCTCGATCAGTCGATCCAACCAGGCGATGGTGGTGTTGGCATTACATTTGAATCACAGGCTTACCACAACATTTCAGAGAAGCTGGTGGTGAGCGCATTGTTGTACTACATGGTGAATCCCAGAGAGAAATATTCGACTACCAATTTCCGGGGATCTGCTTCAGAATTATCTGTGTCCGATCAGTACGCAGCCCGTCTGGGTGCATTGTACGTCACTCCTGTGCAGGGGCTTGGCTTGTATGGCGGAGCAAGGTTGGAGGGTGTGCCATCAAGCGACCTCATCGGAGGGGATGAGGGATTCAGGAGACCAGGCTATATAATGTCGCTTGAGCCAGGTGTCAACTACGGTGTTGGCAACATGGCTTTTAGTCTAACGGTGCCAGTAGCGGTAGATAGGGCAAGAGTGCAAAATTTTTCTGATAAGCAACGAACCAAAGAAACAGGGGAGTTGGTCAACGGCGATGCCGCATTTGCTGACTATCTGATCAACTTCGGTTTCACTTATCGTTTTGGAATGGCCCGGCATACTCTTGATGTAAACGACTTTACCGGATCTCAAAACTAGTTTTTTCAAGCCACTTACCTTAAAGAAATACCCGCCCTATGGCGTTAAGCATGACCAGTAGATACGCTGATGTGAAGACTTACTTTACTGGTGGCAGGTAAATTTTGCGACTTTACCGGCGAGTTGTCGATCAACTTATAAAAGGACAAGTGTGCCTGAAATTTCATTACCCTTAAATTCTAATCTAGCAGTTAATGAAAAGCAATAAATATATACTTTTTGGTATCTCTGCCTTTGTTATCGGCCTGACGCAGGTGGCAGCACAAACGCCTACAGATGCCTTCATGATGAAACAACGAGAGTCATGTGTAGCGTTGATTTACGATATGAGCTCTTTTGACCACTATTGGGAAGGCGACCTCTTGAGGGTGAATCAAACGATCGAGACAGTAACGAGAAACACGGTTTTGCCTATGATCGCCATTGGTTTGCATGACAAAGTGAACCTCATTGTAGCGACTCCCTATGTAAAAACGAAATCCAGTGAGCCAAACGGCGGCAAGTTTGCCGGTGCCAAAGGGTTTCAGGATATCGGAATTTCCCTGAAGGGAGAATTGATGAACAAACAATTGGGGCCAGGGAAGCTGGCACTGCTGACTACGGTTAGTTTCTCCACCCCGATGAGTAACTATCTGTCAGACTACATGCCGTATTCCCTAGGGTTTGGAGCGCCTGAGTTTGGTGCAAGGGGTATTGTGCATTATCAGCTCGACAAAGGTATTTATGCCAGGGTAACAGGGGCGCATTTATGGAGAGGGCAAACGGAAGCTGAAAGAGATTATTACTACAACAATGGCAGTTACTACACTGCTTTGATGGACGTGCCCGACGCATGGAATTATCAGGCTGTTGTGGGGAGCTGGCTGTGGAATTACACCCTTAAAGTGGAGTGCAACTACCAGGGATTAATGTCAACCTCCGGTGATGACATCAGAAAATACAATGCTGCACAACCAACAAATAAGGTGGAGTTCGGTCAGGTTGGTTTGATCGCTCAATACTATCCAAAAGCTGCGAAGGGGCTGGGTGCCCTGGTATACTACAGTCAAAGAGTAAGCGGCAAAAACACAGCCAAGTCAAATAATTTAGGTGTTGGGTTAACCTACCAATTCAAAATCTAAACTTTAAAACGACATCAATGAATAAGAACATAACAATAATTTTTGTCAGCATTTGTCTTGTGCTAGCGATTACTTCGTGCGACGATGAACTGCCAACCATGGCAAGTTTTGCTGACTACACTTACTCCAGCCTCGACCAGGAGGCCGGCTCGTGGACACCCATTTTACTAACCTCAGCAGATCAGGTCGCTATTGACGCACCGTTCGATATTACATCAGATGCGTATATCGCCGAGCTCACTGACCTGAAGTCGGCTTCCGCTAACCTGACGGATGATCAACGTAAAAAAGTGAAGTACTGGACCAACAACCCGTTGATTCGCTGGAATGAGATTGCCCTCGAACTGGTGGCAAAGTACAACCTTATTCCGGGGCCAAATGAAGATGATACTTACACCTTACCTAATCCGGCTAGCCCAGAGGGGCCTCCGGCTTTCCCATTTGCACACCCGCCCTACGCCTGCAGGGCCTTTGCCTACCTGAGTGTGGCGCAGTTTGATGGGCTAATTTCAGCATGGCATTATAAGTATATGTTTAATAGGCCGGCTCCGTATAATGTTGACGATGCTATTGCACCCGCCTATGAAAAGAGCAGTCTTCCTTCGTATCCATCCGACGGTGCCGTGATAGCCGCTAGCTCCAGGGAAGTATTGTCCGTTATGTTTCCTTTGGAAAAGGAATACCTGGCAGCCAAAGCTGAAGAACATCTACAGAGCTTGATGTGGGCAGGTATCAATGTGCGAAGTGATATTGAAGCTGGTGAGTTTATTGGCCAGGAAGTGGCTAAAGTGGCGCTTGCAAGGGCAGCCGGTGATGGTATGAAAAAGGCCCAGGCCCCCAAAGCAGTGTCTGATTCTATTAAAGCGGCGGCTTTTGCCAGGTTTGGCTGGCAATGGGATAACCTTGAATTACCCACCAGACCTGTTGGCCTTACACCATTGTTCGGCAAGGTGAGAATGTGGAATGTGCCAACTGTAGAAGAAGTGAGGCCAATTGCTCCTCCGGCTCCAGGATCAGCAGAGTTTGAGGAAAATGTGAAGGAGCTCAATCACTATGCGGACAACATGACCGACGAGTGGCGGGCGATTGCCAATTTCTGGCAGGATGGCTTGGGTACCTATACTCCACCAGGCCATTGGAACCGTTTTGCCAAAGACTTTATCATCAAGTACAAGCAAAACCCGATTCGCTCCGCCAGAACTTTTGCCTATATGAACATGGCCATCATGGACGCCGGCATCAGTTGCTGGGATACTAAGTATTACTACCATTACCCAAGACCAATTCAAACTATTCCCGGCTTTAAGACCATTGCGGGAACACCAAATTTTCCTAGTTATACCTCAGGGCACAGTGTGTTTTCGGCAGCAGGCGCAGCCGTGCTGGGTTATATATTTCCTCAGGAAGCCGAGCTCTGTAACTCCTGGGCTGAAGAAGCGGCCATTTCAAGGGTGTACGGTGGCATTCATTACAGGTTTGATGCGGTAGTTGGCACCAATCAGGGCAGAAAAGTGGCGCAGTATAGCATTGAGAGAGCTAAAAATGACGGAGCTAATTGACTTACCGAATTTAATTAAGTAAAGATGGGTGCTGGATACGGCAAACAGGAGGTTTCCCCGCTGTCTGTTATTAAAGCAGATGGCGGACTTTTTTGTAACCCTTGATAGTATTTCGCAACCATCGTTTTCACATCTTTTAAACCAGGGGTTGTGACTGCGAGTAGTTGCATCGCTGAAATTCAATTTTACATGAAAAACATTAAACTTCGGTTTCTATTCGCTTTGGGCTGCATTTGGAGTTCAGTAGAAGCGCAGGAAATAGACGAACCAGACAGTATTTCAACAAAAATTCTCGATGCCGTAACCGTTAAGGGCTTTCACGATAAGAAGCAAGCGTTACCTGACATACTTGGCGCTAACATATTTGCTGGTAAAAAGACGGAAACAGTGGATTTGGATAACGGTGGAGCCAATCTCGTTCAAAATGTTGGCAGAATGGTCTTCGCAAAAATGCCTGGCGTCAATCTTTGGGATATGGATGGTGCCGGCACCCAAATGAATATAGGCACGAGAGGAACAGATGCCCATCGTTCCATCGAAATGAATATGCGGCAGAATGGATACAACACCAACTCAGATATATTTGGCTATCCTGAAAACCACTATCAAGTGCCTATGCAAGGGGTAAAGCAGGTACAACTTGTGCGTGGCTCAGCGGCCCTTCAGTTCGGCAGTCAGTACGGTGGGATGATGAACTATGTGATGAAAGAAGGTGACTCCACCAAAGTGTTTTCGCTGGAAAGTGAGCAGACACTCGGTTCTAATAGCCTTTTTAATTCATACAATGCGGTAGGGGGTACAAAAGGGAAAGTAAGTTACTACGCCTATTACGACAATCGACATGGCGACGGCTGGCGCCCTAATTCTGCTTTTAACTACGATGCCTGGTATGCCAATGTCAAGTACAGGTTTTCCAATAAGGGTAGCGTAGCTTTGCAATTTTCCAGAATGGACTACCGTCAGCAGATTGCTGGTGGACTAACGGACGCACAATACAAGGACAATGCCAGGCAATCCGACAGGTCAAGAAATTATTTTAGTCCTATCATTAACGTTCCGGCTGTCACTTTCAACTACAAGCTTTCTCCCTCTACATCACTTGAATTAACTGCCAGCGGTGTTTGGGGTGAACGAAGCAGCATACAGTTTATCAACCCTGCAACAGTTAAGGACACCTTCAACACCGACATAGGTTCTTTCAATCCACGTCAGATCGACAGGGACTTTTATGGTAGTGTTACCACCGAGGCAAGGCTTCTACACGAATACAGCCTCGGGCAAGTGAAGAGTGTGCTTTCAGCAGGGGTGAGGTATTTCAATGGGACGACCAGGAGGAGACAGAAGGGAACAGGAACAACAGGAAGTGATTTCGATTTCACTCTCGTTGCACCCTATGGCACCGATTTAACATTCTCAACCATCAATTATGCTGCTTTTGCAGAAAATGTCTACTACCTGAATAAAAAGCTCTCTGTAACGCCTGGGTTCAGGTACGAAGTGATCAAGTCAGATTTAACAGGAGTCATTAACAATGCCACTTTTCCCGTGTGCTATACCGGCAAGCGTAACTTTCCTCTTTTCGGTACCGGTTTGCAATATCAGTTAACCAATGAGACCCAGCTTTACGGAAACGTCTCCCAGGCGTACCGACCGTACCTATACGCCTACATTACACCAGCCGATCAACTGGGTATAGTTGACCCCAATTTGAAAGACAGTCGTGGGTATGATATTGACGTCGGCTACAGGGGAAGCATAGGCAACCTGTTGAATTTTGACATCAATGGGTACTACCTTTTTTATGGAGACAGAATTGGTAAAGTAACAATGCAGAGGAGTGGCAATACTTCCTACCTTTTCACCACCAACGTCGGTAATTCTGAGATCAAAGGCCTGGAAATGTACCTTAATTTTTCGTTGCTGGGAGGTATGAAAAACAATACGAATACTGACTTGCGGCTATTTAACTCGCTGGCCTACACCAATGCCAGATACCTGGATGTGACTATAGCTAGCGGCAATCAGGAAGTCTCCCTCAACGGTAACCATGTCGAAAACGTCCCCGACTGGCTAGAACGAGCTGGACTTGAATTCACACACAAGAGCTTTTCTTCCACTATTCAGGTTAGCTACGTAAGCGAGCAATTCAACGATGCCAACAATACAGAATTTTCCGAGTCGGGCATTGTGGGAGTAATACCCTCTTATACAGTCATCGACTGGGCCTTTAACCTGGGCTTTCTTGATAAGTATCATTTCTCTGGAGGTGTGAATAATGTAGCTGACGCCAGGTATTTCAGCAGGAGAATTCAGATGTATCCCGGCCCAGGCATCTTACCAGCCAATAGCAGAACTTTCTATCTGACATTGGGATGTAAATTTTGAGAAGGAATAACCAGCTATGTTAATTGTCGCAGGAATTTTTGGTTGAAGTTTTCTGGCGGCAGGCATGATCCGGCCGCCGAAAGCTATTTTTTGAGCTTACCTGCTTTCCTCAAAATCCTCAATACTTCCTCTTTTGGAAGTTCTTTCATCGTTCGTCCTTCGAAGCCGGTCATAGTAGTCGCTGCCCACAGTGAATTGATAATGGCTTCTTCTGTCGCTTCAATAACAGCCATAAACAACGGTGTCATGCTATCATTGGCCAGCACATTTTGTTGTAGTATAGGGCTGGGCGGGTCATAAGGCACCCTCAGCGATTCGGCAGTGGAAAAGGCTATCACATAATCACCGCTTCCATTAGAAGCGATGCCTCCCGTTCTTCCCAGCCCCAAAATAGCTCTTTTGGCAAGTCTCTCCAGATTTCTGGCGTCCAATGGTGCATCGGTGGCAACCACTATCATGCACGAACCGTCCACCGAGCCAAGGATTTGCATCCGGTAGGGGTATTGTTCCAGTATTTCATCGATGGCTTCACCATCAATCGTAAGATTGCCACCAAAGTTGGTTTGAACAAGCACGCCCACAGTGTAGCCTCCAAGTGTTTCGGGGAGTTTCCGGCTGGACGTGCCAATGCCACCTTTGTACCCAAAGCAAACTGTACCAGTGCCAGCGCCCACGTTGCCTTCTTCAACTTTTCCGGATGTCGCTGCGTCAATGGCTGCTACGAAATGCTCCGGCTGGAGCGGAAAACTACGAATATCATTCAGGTAGCTGTCGTTGGTTTCTCCGACAACAGGGTTGACCGAACGTACATTTTCGTTGCCGGGCAGTTCCAGCGTGTATTTTACCAGCGCCCTGGAAGCATCTGCCACAGCAAGTGTATTGGTGAGTAGGATGGGCGTTTCAATATTACCAAGCTCTTTCACCTGGGTGTACCCGGCAAGTTTGCCAAAGGCGTTGCCCAGGTAAATGGCTGCAGGCACTTTCGATTGGAAGATATTCCCGTCATAGGGGAGGATAGAAGTGACGCCAGTCCTTACGTCATCTCCCTGAATGAGTGTGAAGTGCCCAACTTTTACGCCTTTTACGTCAGTAATAGCATTGTGTTCTCCTTTCGGCAACACACCAATTTTCACGCCAAGCTCCGCTGGTCTTTGCCTGGCGTTGGCCGACATAGCAGCCATGTAAAAGAATAAAAGCAATAGCCCACGCATCATTCCTTTTAAAACATGTTGAATCACTTAGTAGCCAACGGCCGTATCATCACCTCTTGGATCTGCACCGCCCTCCAGCATGCCGTCAGGCAACACGAGAATGGCGTCAACCCTGCCAATGTTTCCAGCATCTCTGAAGTGATGGCCCATGCTGTCCAGTTGAGAGGTAACCTCAGCTGTAAGTGCGTCGGTTTCGGTTAGGATCAAGTCAGGTAGCCATTGGTGGTGAAACCGCCGGGCAGTTACTGCTTCCTGCATGCCCATGCCGTGGTCAATCACATTGAGGATTGTTTGAAATACGGAAGTAATAATGGTCGACCCGCCTGGCGTACCTACCACCATCATTAATTGTCCGTCTTTTTCCACAATAGAAGGAGTCATTGAACTCAACATTCTTTTACCAGGCTCAATGGCATTGGCCTCACCACCCACCAAACCATAGGCGTTGGCGTAGCCGGGCTTCACGCTAAAGTCGTCCATTTCATTATTGAGCAAAAAGCCAGCGCCTGCAACAAACACTTTGCTCCCGAAGCCTCCATTAAGTGTGGTAGTTACGGACACTGCGTTGCCTTCAGCATCCACCACAGAAAAGTGCGTGGTCTGATCCGATTCCAGCAGCGCCACGGGATTTCCCTCGGTCACCTCAGATGACAGAGAAGCCTTTTCAGGATTGAAAGATGACATTCTTTGTTTGTTGTAAGCAGAATCGACCAGTCCGGCCATGGGCACATCGAAGTAGTCGGGATCTCCCAGGTACTTGGCCCGGTCAGCGTACACACGTCTCTCGGCCTCAGTGATCAAATGTACTGTTTTGGTTGTGTTCCAGCCCCATTCACTGATAGGGTAGGGCTCCACGGATTGTAGCAACTGCAACAATGCGATGCCGCCGCTGGAAGGAGGAGCCATAGAAATAATCTTGTGGCCTCTATAGGAGCCAGTTACCGGGGTTCTCCAAACAGCTTCATAGTTTTTCAGGTCTTCCAGCGTAATAATGCCCTTTCCACGTTGCATTTCGGCCACGATGAGATCGGCGGTTTCGCCTTCGTAGAACCCTGCTTCTTTTTTATCACGAATGAGAGAAAGTGTTTTGGCGAGATCTTTCAAAAATATAGTGTCGCCTGCCATCCACTCGCCGTCCTTTAAAACAAAGTCGGGACTAACGGTATTGTACTTGATGAAATTGTCTTTTCCCCGATTCAGTCCCCCTGCTTCTTTTTCGGTAAGCGCAAATCCGTTGGCAGCCAGATCAATAGAAGGCTGTAGCAACTCTTCCCAGCCAAGGCTGCCATATTTTTCGTGGGCCTTCACCATTCCATCCACCGAACCAGGCACGCCAGATGCCAAATGTCCCAGCCAACTCAGGTTTTCGATAACTTCGCCGTTCTCATCAAGGTACATATTTCTCGATGCAGCCGCTGGCGCTTCTTCTCTGTAGTCCAAGCCATCAACCGAACCGTCGTTTTGGCGGATCACCATAAAACCACCGCCGCCGATATTCCCTGCTCCCGGATAAACAACAGCCAGCGCAAACTGTACTGCAATGGCAGCATCCACAGCATTGCCACCTTTTTTGAGTATGTCAGCCCCTACTTGTGATGCCAATGGGTGTGCTGAAACGACCATCCCATTTTTTGCTGTCAAGCCACGGTCAAAGACCCGTTGAGGCTCATTCGTTTTCGGAGAGCAGCCATACAATAGAATAGCAATGAGGATCAGGTTGGTAAGTCTTTTCATATAGTCAACGGTTTTGTGTTCCAAAGTAAAAAAAGAAATGCAGAATCAAATGCTGATTATGGAGAAGGGTAACTTCTGAAATAAAATGTCATTCATGTAAGGTTTTTCCGTTTTGTTAATCTTTCCAATCAGGCGGTTGATCGAAAATATAGCCCTGGTCGTAGTAATAACGACAAGTAGCCTTTCAATAGCCATGGTTTATGCGTACCTTCGAAGAGTAATAAATGTAAAAACGAAGTGAAAAAAGTCTTTTTAGTTGTTTCTTTCTTAATGTTGGCCGGGTTTGTAAACGCAACACCTTCTCCTGAGAAGAGCGCAAAAAAAGCCTATTACACATCACCAATAAGAGAATTTAGAGGAGCTACCTTTTATCAGTGGAAGAATAACGACACTGTGAAAGTGATTAAGACCTCAACCTCTGAGGATAGTGGAAAGAAAGCCGTTGCAAAGACCGAAACAAACACCCCCGGTAAGCCTGTCGCCAGCAACCGCACCAATTAATGGCCGCTAGGTCGATTTCATTTTAACCTTCTTTACCCTGCTTTTGTGCTTGTCCTTTTTAGGATTGTAATAGCGGTGATGCACTTTCGGCTTCACAGTTTTTATATTGTAGGAATGGCTGGAACATCCCTGAAAGGAGGTAGCTAGTAGAAAAAAAGCCAGCATCCACATGCTGGCCCTCAGAAGAGATACCTTTCTGTACACTTATTTCACGTCGTCAAAGTCAAACATGTAGATGGGATCAAGCTGAGTATTTGGATCCATCCTAAATACTTCGTTTAAAATGCCATCTTTCAATCCATATACCCAACCATGGAGCATCGGACGCTGCTCCTTTTTCCAGGCCTGCTGCACTATCGATGTTTTGGCCAAATTATGGACTTGCTCAATCACATTAAGCTCCACCAGTCGGTCTGCTTTCTTATTTTCGTTGGGTAGCTGATCTATTTCCTCTTTGTGAATTCTGTATACTTCTTTTATGTTTCTCAACCATTTATTGATTAAGCCAAAGCTTTTGTTGGTCATAGCTGCTTTTACACCCCCACAACCGTAGTGGCCGGTCACAATAATGTGATCGACTTTGAGGTGCTCAACGGCATACTGTAAAACACTCAACATGTTAAGGTCGGTGTGCACCACCATATTGGCAATGTTTCTGTGAACAAACATCTCACCTGGCTCAGTGTTGGTGATTTCGTTGGCCGGCACCCGGGAATCGGCGCAACCAATCCACAAAAACTCCGGTGATTGTATTTCAGAAAGATGGTTAAAATAATTGGGGTCGGACTGAACACGTTCACGTGCCCACGCTTTATTTTCAAGTAACAGTTTTTCGTAAGGCTTCATGTGTACTATTTCTTAAACAAGTGATTGTAGCTCGTGGAAGACTTCTTCAGTTCAACCGTTATGTTTCTATTTTCTGATGTTTCAACGAAATCCTCGATAACTTCAGATATGTCGTTGTCGATAAAAATTGATTTGGTGCCATCAATTATCACGTAGGCTCCCTTGGGAATATTTTGTAATGTGGTTCTCAGGGCCGACTTATTAAGAAAAGTAACATCTTTGTTCAATTTCACCAGATAGTTAGCGTGATCTTCAGTGACAATAATTGCTTCATGGAAATTGCTCTTTATCACAAAGAACAAGCCGATGGCCATGCCAATAGAGATGCCAATAAGTAAATCTGACAACAGAATTGCTGCGATTGTAATCACAAATGGCAGGAACTGCCCCATTCCCTTTTGAAACATCGATCTGAACAATGATGGCTTGGCAAGTTTGAAGCCAATCATTATCAGTATAGCTGCAAGGGCAGCCAGCGGTATCAGGTTAAGGATATGTGGAATAACAACCACGCTGAGAAGCAGCAAAGCACCATGGATAATTGCCGACATTTTTGTGTGCGCCCCAGAATCTATGTTGGCGGAACTTCTCACAATAACGGCCGTTAGTGGCAGGCCTCCAATTAGTCCAGAGACCATATTACCAATGCCCTGCGCCTTCAACTCTCGGTTTTGAGGGGAGACCCGCTTGTAAGGATCCAATTTGTCGGTAGCTTCCAAACTCAATAGAGTCTCCAAACTTGCAATAATGGCAAGGGTAATGGCCACGACATAGATTTCCGGGTTGCCTAGCTGGCCAAAATCCGGGAACGTGAGCTCGTTGGCAAACTCACTCAGATTACCAATAATAGGCAACGAAACCAGATGGCTCTGACCGAGAGCCATGTCAGGGAAGAATTTGATGAAGAGCTGATTAACGCCTATTCCCAGGAGTACCACTACCAACGGTGCCGGAACGATAGAGAAGAATGCCTTTTTCTTGATACCAGGCCTGTCCCAGAGAAGAATAATAGCCAGCGAAATAAGACAGATAGCAATCGCACCCATGCTCAAATTTTGGAGGGCAGTGAAAATCTCGGTAAAGGTGTTTTGCCCGTCAGGTTGAAAAAATTCTATATCGCCCTCAGGATCCGAATCGTAGCCGAAAGCATGAGGTATTTGCTTCAGTATCAATATAAGCCCGATGGCAGCAAGCATTCCTTTGATTACTGCAGAAGGGAAGAAATTACCAATAACACCGGCTTTCAGAAAGCCCAGCAAGAGCTGGATAGCGCCTGCAATGACGACTGCAAGCAGAAACGACTCGAAGGAACCTAAATCATCTATAGCGTTGAGAACGATGATTGTTAGACCAGCAGCCGGGCCACTAACAGCGAGTTGAGATCCACTAAAGGAGGCTACCACTAAGCCTCCAACAATTCCGGCAATAACGCCTGAAAAGAGCGGTGCTCCAGATGCGAGCGCAATACCTAAACACAGCGGCAAAGCAACAAGAAAAACTACCAGGCCGGCAGGGCCATCGTATTTGAAGTGCCCGAAGATGTTAGGGCTTGAGTTTAAAGAATTCTTATCGGACATTGTTTACAGTTTGTGATTTTAATGATGCAAAGATGCAACAGGAAATACTTAAATATAGAAAATTTGTTGCAATCATTTGATAAGGGGTTGATTAGCCTTTTGAGTTGCGACCGTTGTCGCCAATTGAGCTGACCTTACTTTGCCTGCTTGTCAACACTCGCTTTGAAACCAAATAGATGATGAATGATGCCAGCGGGGCCAATAGCAGCCATCCCAGAAGCATATTGACCGCAATGAAAAGCAAGTCTCCGGAAATTTCTGCCAGACTATTGAGTGAAAAAGAAAACTCCCCAATTTTGTCGATGGATGAACCATTGATGGTAAACCCGGTAAAAGGCGCTCCTATATAGAAGTAAGGAAGCAGAAGGGCCAACTGTATAGGATAAACGATGTAATTAACTGCCTGGATAATAGCCATGTTCAACTTAAAGAACAGTGAACTGGCGGTGCAAAGAACCGTAGAAGTGCCTACTAGTGGAAAGACGCCCCAGAGAAAACCGAGACTGATTGACAGGGAGGCTTTCGAAGGCTCCATCCCTCCGGTTACAAAAGTATTTATCAGTGACTTTAGCCTGTAACGGAGATTTGTTTTTGTTTGATTTTGCATTAAATCTTACATGAGGCTGAATCGGAAAAAGATAGAAGAATTCTCCTCGTGGGTACGTAGCATCTTTGCTGAAAATATCAAAAAAGTGAATAACGCTCACACTTAAAGTAATACTTTAAATCAAATGTGAGACGAGCAAATCTAGGGATATTGGATGAATGCAAGTTTAATAAATGGTGAATATTTCATGTTAATTTGTTGACTGCGGGCTTTATTACATGTCGTAGATCATATTTTTTTGCCAAACTTTGCTTCTGTGCTATTTTTTTGATAATATTTCAAATCAGTAGCTAACTGGCCTGGTTAGTGGAATATTCGAAAAGTAATATTTTGATTTAATGACATTATAGGTTTTAGGAATCAGTGTAGAATTGTGTAACCAACCAACAAAATGAATGAAAACCTCGAGCTAAGGAAAAGTGCCATTGACAACCCAAAAGATTGGAGAGTATATAAGATAAGTGGTGTAGACAGGACAATAGTAGCCAGAAAAGGAGGGCCTTCTGCCAACGACATCAAAAGTAAAGAGTCATATCAGGAACTGAGGAACAATCAAAAGGAATTCGGTGTGGCCAGCATGATGGCAAGAACCATGCGCATGACTATGACTGGCGATTTGGGTGATATATGCGAAACCTATTCGTCGGGAAAACTGACTGCTAAATTCAGAGGCTTGGTGAAAGGTGTTGATGGCCCAACTGGTCGGCGCCCTTTAACTCCGAGTAAATATGGCAAGCAGGTAGAAGGCTTTGAATTCAACCCTGAATTTCCATTTGGCACTACTTTCTATCCGAAATACTTTGTCCACCCTGGGCAGGGGCGGGGACATGTCATTCTGCACTTTCCAGGTTTTGTTCCTCAGAGCAATATCGCCTTCCCTGCAGAAGCCACTCATTTCAAATTGACAGCAAAGTTGGTTTCTATTTCAGACTTTTATTTTGATGAAGAAGAAGCTTCTTACAGGCCATGCAATCCTGATCACCATGGCTTAACCGATTCATTTGAAAGCAACATGTTTCCCGATTTAAAAATAGCTATCCAGCCGATTACCGCCCAGCTCTCCATAGTTCCTCCAAAAGGACTGCCCGAAAAAGTGGGTGTATTTCTCCTAATGGGTGTGAAATTTTATAAATACGAGAATGCAAAATATACGTTCGTGAAGAATGGATCTTCATGTAAAGTGTTGAAATCTTTTTGATCTTTAGTTAACTAATAGGAAGCATGCAGGGTTATACCATCAACTGCATGCTTTTTTTATGGATTTAGAAAAATTTAGGCTCATTGGCGACCCTCCCGCCGACGCTGTTGTTGAAGTCATTCAACGAGATATGCCTGAGCTCTGGGCGTCGGACAAATGGAAGAACTTCTCTCGTAATAACCAGAAGCCCGACGATACCTGGCCAAAAGAGCTGATAAGGTTCATTAATCAAAATGAGGTATTGCCCGAAGATAGCCTGCCTAAGCGCTTGAAGCGCACTCAGGAATTTTTCTCCAAACATCAACCTTTGATTCTGCTCTGCCTTGGGCTTTATTCACTCCCGTACTGCTATGCCGCCGCCAACGGTGCTAAAGTTTTGTATCATTCCAAACGGCTTAGAGAAGCCCCCGGCAAGCGGCTCACCGAGACAGCCTCGTTTGTGCTTGATGTGTCTGAGCCTGGAGCGTTTGATGCCAATGGAAAGGGCCTTAGAAGTATTCTCAAAGTGAGGCTCATGCACGCGCTCACCAGGTCTTACATAAAGAATCAACCCTTTTGGCAGAACGATTGGGGGCTTCCCATCAACCAGGAGGACATGGCGGGAACAAACCTGGCGTTCTCGCTGATAGTACTGCGTGGCCTGCGAAAGTTGGGGGTTGACGTAAAGGGGGCAGAAAGTAAGGATTTTTTACAATACTGGAATCTGATAGGGTACCTGCTGGGGATTGAAAAAGAGCTCTTAAAGGGTAACGTAAAGGAGGCGTTGTTGCTTGAAAAGCAAATAGCAAAAAGGCACTTTACCAGATCTGTTGAGGGGATAGAGTTAGCTGCAGCACTTAGAAAGCACATAGAAACTGAAATGCGGAATAGTGCTATTCATTTGCCTGTTTCGGCTCTTATGGAGTATTTACTTGGGAGTGAGATCAGCGAAATGCTCAATATTGAAACTACTCCATTCGACAAGGTTGTTGCAAAATCTTTTGTTAGCTTAAGCAAAATTCAGCTACTGATCGGAAGAGATTTTCAATGGCAAAGACAAAAAATTGATAGCGTAAATTTGTGACATGCAATTAGAATTAAGCACACCGGCACTGTTGTTTCCAGCCATCACATTGTTGATTCTGGCTTATACCAATCGGTTTTTAGCAATTGCCAGCCTGATCAGAGGGCTTCACAAAAGACAAGCTGATTCCCATGGAGAAAACAATGTGCCCATCCGGGAACAAATTAAGAACTTACGGTTGCGGCTTTTGCTCATTAGGAATATGCAGGCGTTCGGCATTTTAAGCTTCCTTGGTTGTGTGCTTTCCATTCTATTCTTATACCTTGATAATAGCCAATTGGGAAACTACCTGTTTGTCGCAAGTCTCGTATTACTTTTGGTTTCCCTTGGGCTTTCGTTCTACGAGACACAGATTTCCACAAAGGCATTGAGCATTGAATTGAGTACCTTAGAGAAAGATGAGTAAGGGGGTAATAGAGTCACCATGTTTTTTAAACTATGAAAATCGGTTTTTTTGTTTTGATAATGTTGGCAGTGACTGGGCAGGCACTATCTCAGGCTGTTGATTCGCTTGCCGTTGATTCTGTCAAACTGCGAACGAAACAAATCAATAAACCGGCAAGAAAATATGGTGTTTGGGTTGCTGGCTATGTTGAACCCGCCTACCTCCGGAAGGCAAACGGTGTGAATCTTGGAGGTGGTTTAAGCTTTTTATTCCGCAGCCACTACCATGTTGGCGCTTACGGGTCTGTTTATATGGGAGATTACAATCAAAGACTGATTTTCCCTAACGAATTCAGTATGAAATACAGCCAAGCAGGCTTGTGGGCAGGATACAAAACAACATTGGAAAAGCCCTTTCAGTTTACATTTGATGCAAGAGTGGGGCAGGGGAAGGTGTTTTGGGAACGGCGGGACAATTTCTATAACATGTTCGAAGACTATGCGCTATTTGTGCAGCCATCCGCTGGCTGCGATTATAAATTCCTGCCTTTTGCCATCTTGCACGGCGAGGTAGGCTATCGATTGGTCAAAGGATTGGATATCCCCGAAATATCCGATGATGACTTCTCAGGACTCACATTGAATGTCATGATTAAAATAGGGCTATTTTGATGCGTCGAATCCACCTTCTTATTGTCGCCTTCTTCATGCTCCTTCCTCAGAGCTGCAAATGGAATGATGACGTACGGCCCGATGACTCACCATGGGGTTACGAAGATCCAAGGGTGTCGGGTTTCGATGAGCCTTTGCTTTTGGCATTAGACAGCCTTTTTGATGCGGGTCGCCTTGGCGGCATTGGCAGTATGCTTGTTTTGAAAGACAACAAGGTGGTTTTTGAAGACTACTATGGTTTCTACACAAGAGACTCGCTTCAGGGCATAGGAAGTATGGGTAACATCATTGTTTCTCTGCTGGTAGGTATTGCTATTGACGGCGGTTTCATTAAAAGTGTTGAGGACTCGGTTTACAAGTATTTGCCCGAACGCCAGGCGTATTTCGAAGCTGACCAACTAAAAAAGAGAATCAGATTCAAGGATATTCTCACCATGAAATCGGGACTTTCGTGGAACGAAACGCTGTCAGGAGTCAACTCCTCGTCCAATGATGTGAATGTGATAAAAACGGCTCCAAGTGCTGTGGAGTTTCTGCTTAAGAAGCCAATGGAGAGCATTCCAGGCCAAAGGTTTTCTCAGAATTCGGCGGGAAGCCTCATAATACTCGAGGCGCTCGAATCTGCTACTGGTTTGTCCGTCGACGAGATGGTGAGTGAGTGGCTCTTTAAACCTCTGCAAATCAATGACTGGACGGTGAGAAAAGATGACGTTGGGTTGAGTGACCTTTCGCTGGGACTTGCTATAAAGCCGCTTGATTTGTTGAAGATTGGAGATCTTATGCTCAACAATGGAAGCTGGCTCGGTAACCGAATTGTGAGTGCTAGCTGGGTCGAGTTGTCGACAAATACTCAGCATCGAATTTCCAGCTTTTCGGATATAGGGTATTTATGGTGGAGGTTTTCAGATGATAGCTCATGGTCAGTCTATTTTCCCGAGAATAAAACCTTCTATGCACTCAGCGATGAAGATCACTACATGTTTGTAATGCCTGAATACGACATGGTTTTTTTGCTCACCACCAAGGGACGAACATCCGCCAGCACCAACTTAGGCTACTACGTGCTCTCCAATTATTTACTTGCCACACTCCAACCAGACGAGGGTAGTTAGGGTCTTTCTATTTCAAATTGTTAAAAACAAATGAAGGCCCAATATTTTCTGATAGCCTTCGTTGAACTTATAAACATTAGGTTTGGTTGGTTGTTAAGGAAATGCCTCGTTTTACGGGGCTTTCCTTTTTTAGTATTCTCCGCCAATCGCTAATTTCGGCTGTATTTGTAGAGTTTTATAGATTTTAAAATTGAGCCAACTGCTTCCTGATAACTTATCTTCATTAGAAGTACTCTTCAAACAGCATTACACGGAATTGTGCCGTTATGCGCTGAAACTGACCCGCAATAACGAAGTGGCAGAGGAAGTGGTTCAGGAGGTTTTTGTGAACTTCTGGGAGAGGCGGGAAGAAATTAATATCAGCTATTCTGTTAAAGCCTATCTCGTAGCATCTGTTCGGAACAGGTCAATCAACTACCTCAAGCTTCAACTACCCAAAGAGTTGAAAAAGGAGGATGTGGATAATTTGAGCGAAAAGGCCGACTTGTCAGACCCGACCCAAATTGAGTACAATGAGCTATATTCAATTGTCCAGAAGGCGATTGATTTATTGCCGGAGCGATGCAAAGTTATTTTTGTACTCAGCAGAGAAGAAGGGCTTACCTATCAGGAGATTGCTGAAAAGCTGGAACTGTCAGTAAAGACAGTAGAGAATCAAATGAGCATAGCGCTCAAAAAGCTCAGAGTAAGTCTGAAGCCGTATGTTGATAAGCTGGGAATAATTTTGCTGGCCTTAATCGAAAACTTTTTGTAGATAGCTTGGGGGTTGAGATTAAAATCCTTGACATCTAATAGAATACACCTGATTATAATGCAACGAGACTTAGTCGAATATTTTAACGGTAAGGCAAAAGCCACTTCTAACACTGAGGAGGGCGTCGATGCTAATCATTCAGTTGAGCTTCAAGAGGCAATTAAGGTATGGGAGCATGCGTCCCTTGACACGTCTGCGTATTGCCCAGATGTCGAGTGTGCCTGGAGTAAAGTGAAGAGTAGACTTACTGAGGAAAAGAAGGTGGTTGCTTTAAGGTACTTCTACTGGGCTGCGGCGAGCCTTGCTTTTATCATTGGAAGCTATTTTGTGTTTCAATCCACTTTGACTAGTAAGGTTTTTTCCGAAACCGCTATAGTTAATGCCGATGAGAAGGTAAAGGAGATTACGCTGCCTGATGGCTCCCTAGTTTGGCTCAATGCCAATGGCCAGGTATCTTATTCTGAGGATGAACCAAGGAAAATAGAATTGAAAGGAGAAGCCTATTTTAAGGTAGCTCACGATGCTGAGCACCCTTTTGTTGTGGAGTCGAACGGTTTGACTGCAAAAGTGTTGGGTACGGAGTTTAATATGAAAAACACGAAAGAAGGTGTCAGGCTTGCAGTGATCGATGGAACTGTTGAGGCCTCTGCTCTTGAAAAGATTCTTACCCTCCAGAAAAATCAACAAGTGGACGTTGTAGTGAAGGATAATGTCATTAGAAGATCTGACATAACCGATATGAATTTCCTTTCCTGGAAAACAGGCATGATGACTTTTTCTAATCGGCCACTGGATAAAGTACTGAAACAAGTACAAGATCACTACCAGGCTAAAATCACACTGGGCAATGAAGCATTGACGGAGTGCAAGGTAAGTGTAACCCTTGATAACCTCAGCCTTCAGGAAAGTCTGAACGTGATAGCCACGCTACTGAATGGATCAGTGGAGCAAAAAGGTGATTCATATGTAATTCTTGCAGAGCCCTGCGAGAATTAGAACCGGGAACTTCCAACCTCTTTTTTTATTTATTACTCCTATAGTTACCTTTTATAGACGAAACATGTCTTTATTTAGAGGTCGCTTTCGGGAGTATGCCAACGTTTTTACGAGTCTGTTTTATTTTTAACCTTTGCTTGCTGTCGGCAAGCTCAGCATTAGTCGCTCAGAGTCACTCTGACGTGGTTGTGCGGGTGCCTGATGGCCAAACGAGCCTTTCTGTCGGGCAAGCTTTGCGCCTGATAGCTGATCAAACCTCCTATAAGCCCTCCTATGTTGACCAGTTGATTCCTTTCGACAAGAAGATCAAAGTCAATGGCAATACTATTTTGCTGGATGATTTGCTCGATAAGATAGTGTATTCTGAAAATCTGAAGTATCAGTTTGAAGGCAACCTAATCTTGCTGATAGCCGTCAAAAAAAACACACCACTGAAGAATGACAACGTCACTATGAATGGTCAGGTGAGTGAGGCCAGCACTGGCGAGGCCCTGATTGGTGCCACAATCTGGATTGATTCTCTTAAAACCGGATCGTCTACCAACGCCTATGGCTTTTTCTCCCTCTCATTGCCTAAGGGAATGTATGATGTTCGTGTCTCATTTGTGGGTTATGAGCCAATCGAGACCAGGTTGGCTTTGGCGGAGTCGATAGAACAAAACTTTTCACTTAAGTCAGCAAAGGCCAATTTGCCCGAATTGGTAGTTTCTCCGAAAGATTTTGACATTTTGCTGACCACTAAAAACACTGGCTATCACAAGATAAGCCGGAACATCTTCGGAAAGATTCCCTATTTTCTCAGCGAAGTGGATGTGCTACAGGGAGCCTTGTTGCTTCCCGGCATCAGGAACGTGGGCGAGGATGCTACAGGAATTAATGTCAGAGGTGGCTCGGCTGACAATAACCTGATCCTGCTGGATGAGGCCGTCATTTTCAATACATCTCATTTTTTTGGACTAGTGGGCGTTTTCAACCCTGAGGCTATCAACGACATAGAAATATATAAAGGTGATATACCGGCGTCCTACGGCGGCAGAACGTCTTCAGTGGTGAGTGT
The DNA here is from genome assembly GCF_048007035.1 of Imperialibacter sp. Taxonomy (NCBI): domain Bacteria; kingdom Pseudomonadati; phylum Bacteroidota; class Cytophagia; order Cytophagales; family Flammeovirgaceae; genus Imperialibacter; species Imperialibacter sp. Next base: position 6,449,567 of record NZ_CP180355.1, on the reverse strand, counting down.
GCGGCAGAGGGAGGGCAACAAGGAACGATTTGCCTTTTCTGGAGGGGTTGGGCTTTTGTCAGGCAGGCTGGTGGCGGAAGGGCCCCTTGTAAAAGGGAAAAGCTCATTCCTGACATCGGTGAGGTCGTCATTGTTTAATATCAATTATGAGCTGGGCGACAACAATGTAAGGAGGAGTACGCTGAACTTTGCTGATTTCAATATGAAACTCAACTACGATTTGAACTCAAAAAATAAGGTGTATCTATCGGGCTATGTTGGGAAAGACCGGAACAAGATTGGAGAAACATTTCAGCGAACCTGGGGCAATAGTGCGCTGATTGCCCGATGGAACCACATTTTTGGAAACCGTCTGTTCAGCAATCATACATTCACGCTGAGTGAGTACAGCTATAAAACGGAAGATCCTTCCGAAATTTCCAATTTCATAGGAACGTCTTACATCTTCAACTACGCCTTTAAGTCCGATTTCAATTTTTATTCAAACCCCGATAATACCTACAATTTTGGCTACTCATCGATTATTCACAGGCTCAATCCCGGAGACAGAATACCCCTTACGGAAGACGCCTCGGTGGTGGAAATAAAACTGAGCTCGGAGCACGCCGTGGAGCCTGCCCTGTATGGTAGTTGGGAGAAGAAGTGGAGCAGGCGGATTGAAGCGGTGGCAGGAGCAAGGTGGTCTCGTTTCTATTACCTGGGGCCGGCAAATGAGTATATTTACGTAAACGGATTACCAAAAAGCAGGACATCGATTGTCGACACCCTGCAGTATAAATTCGGTCAAATTATCGATTTTTATGAAGGGTTGGAGCCCAGGCTTGTTGCGAGCTATAAATTAAGCGAAGCCTCAATACTTAAAGCCAGCTATAACAAAAACTATCAATACATCCACAGAATTACTAATAGCATTTCACCCGCACCTACTGACATATGGAAACTCAGCGACAGGTATATTAAACCAGAGGTGTCGAATCAATGGACATTGGGCTATTACAGAGATGTGTTTAATGGGAACCTGGAAGTCTCGCTGGAAGCATATTTCAAGTCGCTGTCAAATACAATAGCGTTTAAGAATGGTGCCGACTTACTATTAAATGAAACTATTGAAACAGAGGTGCTTACCGGAGTGGGAAGGGCCTATGGTACTGAGCTACTGGTGCGGAAACCCGAGGGAGTGCTTCGTGGCTGGGTAAGTTATACCCTGTCGAGAGCAGAGACGCAGATAAAGGGAGCAACGGTGGAAGAAACACTCAATGATGGTGATTTTTTCCCCAGCGACTATGATAGGACCCATGATGTTTCAGTGGTCAGTATTTATGACGAAGGCAGGCAGTGGAGCTTCTCTGCTACGTTCAATTTCAGCACAGGGCGCCCCGTAACCCTGCCAGACGCAAAATATGTTTATGATGGCGTGATAGTGCCCAATTTCTCAAAACGTAATCAAGGCAGGCTTTCCGACTACCACAGGTTGGATGTGTCGACAACTTACGTGAGCAGGAAAAGTCTCGACAGGAAGTTTAAAAGTAGCTGGACGTTTTCCATCTACAATGTATATGCCAGGAGGAACGCCTATTCTTACCTTTTCAGACAAAGCGCTCTGGACCCCAGCCAAACGGAAACCATCAGGTATTCTGTGCTGGGCACAATCATTCCCTCAGTTTCATATAATTTTAAATTCTGACGGATGAGAAAATCAGCCCTGCTATTTGTTGTTTTAACCTCTTTTCTGCTTCAGGCTTGCGAGGATCCCATCTCAATCGACCTGCCATCCGGTAGCACTTATCTGGTGGTTGAGGGGTGGATTACTGATCAGCCTGGCCCTTACCGTGTCAGGCTTTCGCAGACGCTGCCATTTGATTCTCCTGAAACAAACCCAAAAATATCTGATGCAAAGGTATACATCACCTCTAAGGGAGTTAACTACTTTTTGACCGAAAACTCAGAAATTCCTGGTGAGTATTTAACGGATTCGGCGGAGTTTGTCGGCACTCCGGGTGTCAATTACAAATTGGTGATTGAATGGGAGGACAAGATCATTATTTCAACCGAAAACTCTTTTAAAGCAGCTCCACCGATCGACACACTTACTTACTCTTTCGTGCCAAATATTTTTGTACCCGAAACTTTGTCATTTACCTCAGGCTATTTGGTGACGGGCTTCGTGTCGGATCCGGCCACTGAGAATGACTACTACAGATGGAAAGTGTCAGAGAATGGAATATCTTATGACAGAGCTGAAGACTTGATTTTGATCACCGATCGTTTTTTTAACGGAAAGAAATTCGGTTTTGAGCTGTCAAGCCTGTTGTTTCAGGTAGACGACACCATAACTGTGAGTCAATATACAATTGACGCCGCCGCCTTTGAATACCTGAAAAACCTTAATACACAGGCTATTGGCCTCGGGAAGTCGACCAGCACACCACCCTCGCTGGTTAGGGGAAACTTGAAATATCTGAACGATGATGGGGGAGTAATACTTGGCTATTTCGGCATGAGTAGCGTGTCCAGTGCGCAGGTCATCATCAAAAAAAATCAATAAAGTCATTCTTTTTTTAAAACAGCATGGGGGTAAACCGTCTTTTTGTTGACAATAAGTAGAGGAAGGTTACTACACGCAGCACTGCTTTGCGCATGTAGGCTTCTTCGCCTGACTGGATCAGCCAGGAAAAAAAGTAACAAAAATGGGGGGTAGCAACGTTAAGAGCTAATGTTGCTTTCCTGAAAAGCAAAGACTTATAATTATTATTGCCATGCTATTAGATAACAAAATTTCGGAAGGACTTCTCAAATTGCTAAAAACAAAAGAAGTAAGACATTTTAATAAGGCAAAAGATGCTTTTCTGGACGAGGAGTCAAGAGAGCTGTACTTCAGGCAGTTTTACCTTGCTCAGGTTCTTGAGTTGGCTGAGGTGAAAGCTCATTGAGAGCGTAAGTACTTATCTTAGAATTATTTTTTTGTATTGAGGGAGTTCATTTTTTAGTTTGAACATCATCACGTAAACTCCGGGTTGAAGAAAAGAGGTCACTGCACGGTACCCATTAAGGCCCTCGTTGATTAGTCCAATGGACTGTTTTTGTCCACTCATTGTCACCAAATCAACAGCTTCAAGTTCCGTTTCCTCTGGCAGTTCAATGAGCACATCTCCTTCGCTTGGGTTTGGATAAAACGTAACGGTGCTTACTACCAGCGGATCACTACAAGCCTGCAAATTTGCAAAGACGTCCTGCCTTATGGTTTCAAGCCGTTCAAATACTTTGTCGCCGGGGCATTGTGTAGCACAGCCCTGCCTGTGTCCTGCAATGGTATTTAAATCGCCGTTTAATGGATGAGGCGAGCTTCCCAGCACGTCCAGCATGTCTTTGGAGGCTTTCCATGTGAGCAGTGCCTTCAGTGCAGAAATGGCCTCTTCCTTCGGCTCTGTGCTACTATAGTCGCCCATCATGCAAACACCCATGGTGGTAGAGTTTTTTCCGCAAAAATGGGCTCCAAGCACAAGGTCTTGCTCTCCATCTTCGGGATCCCTACCCTTAAAAATAGTGCCATCAGGGGCAATCAGGTAGTTGTAGCCGATGTCGGACCAGCCGTTTACCTGCGTGTGATAGATATAAATGTTTCGAACCACATTATAATAATCCGTAAGCGAATTGGAGGTGGCAGAATGATGGACAATGAGGTGTTCCGTCTCGGTATAACTCCTCGAATAAGAAGGGGCAGAAAGGCCCTTTCGCCATTCGCATTGATCGACGCTTTCGGGCTCTTCGCAGCTGCCTGGCATTGTGATCAACGGTTTGAGCTCACCGGCTGTGCGGGCAGAAGATGGTAACTCACCTGCATTAATGTAATAGACTGAAAATGACTCGCTCACGTTGGGTAGTAGCAATCTTGCACTTTGCCTGGGAAAGTCGAAGATGACAGGAAGACTCTGTAGCTCTCGGTCTAAGTCGGCGTGCTCATCAAGCTCAATGGGGTAAATGCTGCCGTCGGCGACCAGGGAAGAGTTTTCGAAAGTATCCGTGCCTGATATTTTGACCACCAACGAAGTGAAATATTTTTCGCCTGATGAAAGCTCATATCCCCCTTGATCGTTGGGGGTTAATGTCTGTACCGAAAGCTCGGGGCTTACTTCTAATATCCTACTGTTGTTTCCTGCAGGACTCTGGGCCGACAAACTTCCAGCCACCAGAAAAACAACGGACAACACACAAAATCTCATCATTAATTAGCCGGTATAACTTCTTTCCTCATCGAAACGAAAAGTTTTTCAAACAATTGCAACCCCTGTCCTAAATTTCGGTCTTTCACCAAAGCACTAATTAACGAAACTATACTGCACACATGAAACATCTTATAATACTACTTTTTGCCGGGCTCATTTCTTTTCAGGTAAATGCCCAGATGAAGGAAACCAGAAAGCTAAAGTCTTTCAACCAATTATCCGTTTCTCAATCTATTGAGGTCGAGTTGGTTAAGGGCAACGAAGAAAGGGCTGAAATCACTTCCGACGAGGTTGATCTTGAAGACATTTTGACTGAGGTGTCGGGCAGTAAGCTGAAGATACATCTTGATGGGTGGAACAGAAACTGGAGGGGCAGTATAAAAATCAGGCTGACCTATCGGGAACTTGAAGGGGTGTCAGTAGCCTCGTCAGCCAGAGTCACTGCCGAAGAAACTATTAATGCAACTTCTTTTTATGCCGATGCCAGTAGCTCAGGCAGAATGTCGTTGGCGGTAAATTGCAGTGACCTTGAGGTGGATGTGTCGAGCAGTGGCCGGGTGACACTTCGTGGCAGGGCCACTTCTCAAGAAATAGATGGGAGTAGCTCTGGCTACTACGATGGCTTTGAATTGGAAAGTGAAAAGGTGAGGGCCGACGTCAGCAGCAGCGGGAAGGTGAATGTGTCGGTAACCAGGGAGCTAATGGCAGATGTTAGCAGCAGCGGCAGAGTTACTTACAAGGGAACGCCTGACCGGCTGATTGCCGACCAAAATAGCAGTGGCAAAGTGGTTAGGTATTAGCCACCACAAACAAATAATGATATTTAAAGCAGGGAAACCTGCTTTTTTTGTTTTTAAATAATACTTTTCAGAAATTCTTTGGGCTATATATGCCGGATTGAAAAAGTAAGCAGCCAAAACTGTTTCCCGATCATGGAAATATTTCTTTTCTAAAGATCATTCTGGCCTAATTTTCGTTGGATACATTATTATTGACAAAACAAAATTATGAATAAAGCATCATTCCTATGGATCGCCCTTTTGTTTATGCTATTGGGCACAGGTATTCAAGCTTCAGCCTCAAGAGCCGAAGTTATTGCTGACACAACAAAGCTGATTGTACCAAATGCAGAACACGGCAAAGAGGCACTCCTCATTACTCGCCTGCTTCTCCAGAATCATTACAGAAAAACACCGCTGAATGACTCTCTCTCTAATGTGATATTCAACAACTATATCACCAATCTGGACAACAACAGGATGTACTTCGTCGCATCCGATATTGAATATTTCAAGCGCTACAAAGATTATTTCGATAATTATCTGCTTACCGGAAATATCGATGTGCCATTTCAAATGTTTAGGTTGTATCAGGAAAGAGCCCTGGATCGAATCAGCAAGGTGAATAAGATATTGGAGACCGAGCCTGATTTCACCTCAGATGAGATGTTTACACCAGATCGGGAAAAAGAGCCTTGGGCTAAGTCGTTTGACGAGTTGGACGAATTGTGGAGAAAGACCATCAAATACCAGGCGCTGGGATTGAAGCTTGAAGGCAAGGAGTGGAAAGACATCAAGACCACCCTGGCAAGCCGTTATGGACGCTATCACAAAATGATTGAACAGTATAACAGCGAAGATGCTTTTCAGATGTTCATGAATTCATTTACCGAGGCTTTTGACCCACATACTAACTATTTCTCGCCCATCACATCGGAGAACTTTCAGATTGATATGGCACAATCCCTTGAGGGCATTGGTGCAAGGCTGACCCAGCAAATGGACAATACACAAGTGTATGAGGTGATTCCTGGCGGGCCGGCTTATAAGAGCAAACAGATTTATAAAGACGATAAAATTGTAGCGGTGGCTCAGGGAGACAAAGAAGACTTTGTTGATGTAATCGGCTGGCGCCTGGATGATGTCGTTCAGCTGATCAGAGGACCGAAGGGAACAGTTGTTCGTTTGAAAATTGTTCCTCACGATGCACCTGATGGCTCTTTGCCCGTTGAGCTACGTCTTGTAAGGGACAAGGTGAAGCTGGAGGAAGAAACAGCCTCTAAAAAGATTGTGCCTTATACTGAAGGCGGGACGACCTATAAGCTTGGTGTGATTACTCTGCCGTCTTTTTACTTTGACTGGGAGGGAGCTCAAAAAGGGGAGAAGGACTATAAGAGTGCTACCAGGGATGTGAAAAGACTCCTCGCTGAGTTGGAGGCTGATGGTGTAGACGGCGTGATGATGGACCTGAGGTTCAACGGAGGTGGTTCCCTTCAGGAAGCCATCAACTTGTCTGGTCTATTCATTTCTAAGGGGCCCGTAGTGCAGGTAAAAAATGCAGATGGATCAATTGACGTGGGAACTGATAAAGATAGTGAGATAGCCTATAATGGGCCATTGGCAGTTTTGGTCAATAGATTTAGTGCATCGGCTAGCGAAATTTTCGCCGGCGCCATTCAGGACTACAAAAGAGGCATCATCATTGGCGAAAATTCTTTTGGCAAAGGCACAGTGCAGCAGCTTGTCGATCTTGACCAGTTTTTGCCACAGGAAACTGCCAAACTCGGGCAGGTAAAGCTTACGTTGTCCAAATATTATAGAGTCAACGGGAGCAGCACGCAGCACCTGGGCGTGAAGCCTGATATCGAGTTCCCATCTGCCTATGATGCGGACAGCTTTGGTGAAAGCTCGCAGCCAAGCGCTTTGCCATGGGACCAAATCAGAAGCTCAAGTTTTACGCCAGTAAATAAAATCGACAGCAAGCTAATAGAGCAACTTACTCGCATTTATTCGCTTGACTTGCAGAACAATGCGGAGTTCAAAGAGCTACAGTACGACATAGAAGAAGCAAAGAAAGCACGCTCGAAAAATGAAATTTCGTTGAACTACAACATAAGAAAGGCTGAAATCGATAACGTGAGAGCAGCCAGGGAGTCCATCAGAGACCTTAGTACTCAGATAAACGACTCAGAGGTGAAAGAAGCTGGCACAGATAGAAAAGAACCGAAAGACGTCTATCTCGACGAAAGCCTTAAATTATTGGCCAACTTGATTAAAATTCGATTGGGTTAAAAAAATGAAATACCTTTGGGCATGCCCGAAGGTTTGGAAGTTAATACATGCAGTGTAAAGTACCCCGGGGTTGAAACAAGAGCGCTTTCGAAGCTTAGTTTCAAGCTGCCCCGGGGTTCTTTTTTGGTCATTTCTGGCGCCAGCGGGTCCGGCAAAACGACATTGTTGCGATCGATAGCTGGCCTGGTGGATTTAAGCGATGGAAAAATCACCTGGGGGGGTAGTCTTATCCAGGGCCCCGTCGACCGGTTAGTTCCTGGCTATAACCATATAAAGCTTATTACCCAGGAATTGGAGCTACAGGAGAAGATGACGGTGAGGGAAAACCTAAGGCATGCTCTGAGGGCCTTCAGCGATCCGTACAAATCGGAAAGAGTAGAAGAACTTATTAAAATCTGCCGACTAAAAGACCTGGAAGAGCGGAGGCCGGATCAGCTGTCGGGCGGGCAGAGGCAAAGAGTGGTGTGGGCTGTTAACCTGTCCGATGAACCAGAGCTGCTGCTACTGGATGAGCCGTTCAGCCACCTTGATGTGATGCTTAAGAGCGAGATGACGACTGTTTTGAAGCAGATTCACCGGGAACTCCGCATCACCGTTATTATGGTCACACACGACCCGGCAGAAGCACTTTCCCTGGCGGACAAGATACTTCTTTTAAGGCTGGGCAAAATGGACATGTTGGCGACCCCAAAGACAATGTACAACCAGCCAGCCACGGCCTATGGAGCTGCTTTTTTCGGAGAGGCAAACATCTTTACCAGAAAAAACCTGGAATCAATAGGAGTGAAATCCTGTGAAGCAAACGGCAAGTGGATGGTTCGGCCGGAAGATGTGGCGTTAGAGGCGGAAGGAAGAGGGGTGGAAGCTACGGTAACCGACGTACAATTCCGGGGCTTTTATTACATGATTCATTTGAGAACATCGCAGCATTTAGAGATAAAGGCCATTCTCAACAGAGCTTTGAAAACAGGTTCCAAATGGCTCGTGAAATGGCCTGTCTCCAAGCTTCATCATTTGAAAAAATAACTATTAATTGCCTTTATCGATCTCGGCTGTTTCAGGCTTTTGAAATAAGGCAGCATCCGGAGCTCCTTCCTGAAAGGACACATCTGTTATTAAAGTAGCGCCTCGTTTGTCTCCAAGAGAATCGTTTTCCCATTTGTAGGAGGTCCATTTTTTAGGAACCTTTAAGCCATTAACCGTTTGCCATTCATCGTAAACCATGGCGTTGAATTTGCCGGCATTAACAGCATCAAAATACGTAACAGAGTAGTTGATCATGCTAAGCAAATGATCTGACTTTCTGAACCATAGGATATATTGATCGTCAGGCGACTCACCCACATTATCGCTAAAAGAAATGCTGATCCTGCTATAAGCCACTCCATCAAATGTGATATCTTGTAAAGCGGTGTAATTCACCCCTGGGTCGGCGACCACAAAAGGAAGGGAAAAGAAATAGAATACAAGATTATGGTAAAAAGTGGCTGACGAACCTGGGTAGGCTGCCAGGTTTGGGCTAACCCAAACGTCCTGCCCATCAAAACCCATTGTGAAGGTGCTGTCTGTAGTGATGAGTACTTTTCTGCTATTCAGGTCTATCAAATGGTCTTCTGGAATATTTTTGGAGGCCACTGTATAAGTCAACGTGCCATATTTCACCCACTCTTCAAGGCCACCATGGGCCTTAAGGCCTTCCTGAAGCGCAGGAGGCATTTGCTGAATGCGAGCAGTGATTGATTCGTCGCTCGAAGACGGCCTCTTTTTTGTCTCACAGGATGCAACGAGAAGTGATACCCAAATACCGAGGGCCAGTGTAGTTGTTTTATTGATGGCTATGTACATGAAGCAAAGCTAGGATGAAACCTTGATTGAGAAAGTAAACCAGAAGACAATTGTGGATATCATGTTGATATAATCGTGAACAACAGGGACTCAGGTGTTGATAATCCCGTGTATAAGTTGTTGAAAAGTGCGTACTTACGCAGTTGCGTTTGCAAATTTTTATATGGAAATTCAATACATCAAGTGAAAGATAGTTTGCTGAGCCAGCAGGGCTCAGGGAAGAAAAAGGAAAGTCGAATGATCGGCGTACTTTGAATCTTGTCGAGCGTAGTGCCACCCAGGTGACGTTGCGATTGAGGCGAATGAACAATAGCTTGACGTTTTTCACTGGTTAAGGCTGGTGAAAAATGAAACGGGCAGCGGATGACTAATCCCTGCCCGTTTTGCTTTTTTTGGGCCTGATCGGCTGCCCACTTGCCATTCGCTCGCCATCATTTTCCCCAGCGCACATTAATCCAACCTTGTCAAATACCGTACGAAATTGCACTTTATTGCTCTTTCGATTGTTCAGAAGGTAAATAATCGAAAACAAATAGTGCTAACTAAGGGTATTGACTTTACCTTTGCATATAATTTAAGAAATTGAATCAGGCTCAAACGATAACGCTTTACCAACCTCTACTTCACAGGCTCGCCATGAAGATGGTAGGCTCATGGCAAGATGCTGAGGATATTGTGCAGGACACCTTTTTGAAGTGGTTGACACTCGATCAGGAGAAGATAAAAAACACAAAGGCCTATTTGATTAAGTCGGTGACCAATAGCTGCATCAATCATCTCAATTCGATCAAACGAAAGAAGAACGAATATCTTGATGCCATTAACCCAATGGAGTTTGTTGAGAAGCTGGAAATTTCTCATATCGACATAGAGCACGAAATTTCCACTGCATTGGCAATGTTGCATAAAAAGTTGGAGCCTGTGGAGAGAGCAGTGTACCTGCTGAGGGAGGTGTTCAATATTGAGTACGACGAACTTCAGCAGATTGTCAATAAAAAGAAAGAGAACTGTCGCCAGTTGTTTTCCAGAGCTAAGGAGAAACTGGCAATAGATACCAGCAAGATAAATTTCGATATGGTAAGCTCAGCCCAGCTTATCGAAAGTTTCAAGAAAGCCTGCTCATTTGGGGAGCCCAAAGAGCTCATTGAGGATTTGAGACTTGAGATCAGCCAAAAGGCTTAGTTGGCCAGGTAAATGGCTATGTTGCCACTACGAAAAAAAATATTTTATTAATTCTGTCACAAATTAAATTTGACTTTGTCTTAAGGGAATAGATCACAAACAGGTCAAATCTAAACCGTAAAAAAATACTACTAACAAGATGGAAGTTATCATACCCTTTTTTATTGCCCAGTGGTACTTGTCATTGTTCTTTCAAACGTTCTTTCTACATCGGTATGCAGCGCACGGTGCGTTTACGATGAGTAAGTTCACAGAGAAAGTATTCTTTGTACTTACCTGGATATTTCAGGGGTCAAATTACTTGAGCCCTTACGGCTATGGTGTGATGCACAGGATGCACCACGCTTTTGCCGACACAGAAAATGATCCTCACTCTCCAAAGTATGATGAGACCATTTTCAAGATGATGTGGAAAACAAAAACCATTTACTCAGATATTGCCAGTGGAAGAGTAGTGCCGGAGAAGAGATTCACTGAAGGCGTTGCAAAATGGGATGCCTTTGATAAATTCGCTCGTTCATGGTATTCAAGAGTGTTTTGGGGTGCGTTATATGTAGGAGTGTACTATTTGTATGCTGATGCATGGTGGTTGTGGTTGTTTCTGCCATTGCAGTTTATTTTGTCGCCTATTCATGGAGCGATTATCAACTGGTTTGCTCACAAATATGGATACAGAAATTTTGAGGTTGGCGACACTTCCAGGAACTTCTTGCCCGTAGACTTTCTGATGATGGGCGAAAGCTATCACAATAACCACCACAAATACGGGAATCGTGCAAATTTTGGTGGCATTCGCTGGCATGAAATAGATCCAACTTACTATATTATCAAGCTGCTTGATAAAATGGGTGTAATAGAGATCAAACCTCACAAGGCGGTATCACTTGCTGACGCCAAAAAGGCAGCTGCTTAAGTCATATTCATTATATCTGCAAAAGAAAGGCCCGCTGCGAAGCGGGCCTTTCTGTTTTTATTCACAGTGTTTTCTGTTTCGTACTTTTTCTAAAGTACCGAGACCCTGACCTTTACCTTCTTTATTTTTTCTCCACTCACTTTGATGGCAGTTTTTACAGCTTTCTCTCTATTTACAGCGGCATAGGCAGCCTTGTCGGTTACATCTATTAAGCCGATGTCTCCCTTTTCCAAAAGACCTTTTTTGAAGAGCAGACCAACAATATCTACTTTATTGATTTTATCCTTTTTACCGGCCGAAAACTCAAGTGTTGACCAGGTGGGGGCTGGGGGAGTAAGCAGCGTTTCCGGCAGGTTTACCAGTTGAGGCTTTTTGGCCAGGTACTTTGGTGGCTTCTCCGATTGAAGCAGCAAAAGGTAAGAGCTGCCAGAAGCATTCATTCTGGCCGTTCTGCCATTCCGGTGGATGAAGGCTTCCTGCGTTTGAGGAAGCTGGTAGTGTATCACGTTTTCAATTTCGGCGATGTCAAGCCCTCTGGCCGCCAGGTCTGTAGCGAGCAATACGTTGACGCTGCCGTTGCGAAACTGAGCCAATACCTTTTCACGGGCGTCCTGCTCCAGCTTTCCATGATAGGTTCTGTGTTCCACACCTTTGACGGACAACAGCTCGCCGATCCTGTCAACGGCTTCTCTGTGGTTGCAAAATATCAAACTTTTCTTGCTACCCAGAAGACACAGGAGCTTGAAGAGGGCATCAAGCTTGTCGTTACCCTCGGCCACTACCATTTTTTGATCCAACTTGCTTTCCTTGTTTTCATACCTGGTGGTGAAGTCCAGCGTATAAGGCGCAGACATTTTAAGAAAAGAAGGGATTTTGACAGCCTGCGTGGCAGAAGTTAGAAACCTTGTTCTAAGGTTGGTGAGATGTTCAAGTATGCTTGACATTTCACCTCCAAAGCCCATTTCTAGCGACTTATCGAACTCATCCAGAATAAGGTGCTTAATACTCGTTGTTTCGAAAGCCTCTTTTGTGATCAAGTCGAGCAGCCGCCCTGGCGTGCCGATAGCGATAGCTGGGGGGTTGCTGAGGTTGTTCAACTCTGTTCTGAGTGAATGGCCTCCATAGAAACTATTGACACGGAAGCCGCTACCCATTCCCCTGGCTACTTGTTCGATTTGGATAGCAAGCTCCCTCGAAGGTGCGATGATTAGTGCTTGCATCCCCTGCTGATCCTTTACCAGGCGTGGGAGAAGGGAAAGTAGGAAAGCCAGGGTTTTGCCAGAGCCTGTGGGGGAAAGTAAGATGAGCTCTTTTTCTTTTCCAGCGGCCTTTATTGTAGCCTCTTGCATTTCGTTGAGCTTAGAAATGCCCAGATTGCTTAAGTATTGATCGATCATTTTGAGATTCTTGAGCACAAAGGTAGTTGATATAAAACTTAGTTGCGGATTTTCCTGTGCACATTGGCAAGCAAGCTGAAAACCCTGTCTCAATGTTAGCTGGGCCGGAGGGAGCTTAATTGTCATAGCGTTGCAGAGGAGAAATTGAACCAACTAATTTCTAGTGCTATTTTTGGCGCAATGAAAAGGTTTTGAGCCTTATCTTTGCCACCTATGGCAAAGTACCGTACCCTGACAAGGGAAGAACTGACAACACTTGAAAAGGAGTTTATTGACTATTTGATCGTCAATGGCATTACCGCAGACGACTGGGAGAAGTTGAAGAAGGAAACTCCCGCCAAGGCCGACAAAATAGTGGATTTGTTCAGCGACGTGGTTTTCGAAGACGTATTGAGGAAAACTGAGTTTTTGGAAATCAGAACAAGGAGTCATGTAATGACCTATCAATGTCTCCAGGAGAAAATTGTTCTTTGCGGGATGCATGGGGGGGAGGCGGCCGATTTTACCGATCCGGCTTTTTTGCAAAAGGCCCTGGACAGCCCTCCGTCGGATATTGAGCTATTCACCTCCGAAAAGCGTTACAACACTGTACGTGAAGAAGAGCTTTTTCTGATGCTGAGCAGCGGTCACCTCGTTTCCGATGGAAAGCTTTTCAAAACGCTTGCCCTGGTTATAGCCGATCAGGCATAGAGCTCTTCTCTCTGCGCTGTAATCTTTTCGTTCTCCACATACTCATCGTAAGTCATCAGTTTATCAAGGCAACCATTTGGCGTTAGTTCTATGATCCGATTGGCAATTGTTTGGGTAAATTGATGGTCATGAGAGGTGAAAAGCACCGTGCCAGGGAAATCTGCCAGGGCGTTGTTGAATGCTTGTATGGATTCCAAATCGAGGTGATTGGTGGGTTCGTCCAGGATCAGTACATTGCCCTGAGCCAGCATCATTTTGCTGATCATACAACGCACCTTTTCGCCACCCGAAAGCACACTTGCTTTTTTAAAGACTTCTTCGCCGGAGAAAAGCATCTTTCCGAGGAAGCCCCTGATGAACACTTCGTCTTTTTCTCCCTCTGAAAACTGGCGCAGCCAATCGATCAGGTTGTCACTTGTATTAAAGAACTTGTCGTTTTCATTAGGCAGGTAGGCCGTTGTAATGGTTTGGCCAAACTTGAACTCGCCTTTGGTAGGCTTCAGTTCTCCCATGAGCACTTTAAAGAATGCCGAAATGGCCATACTGTCCTTACTAAGCACCGCTATTTTATCTCCCTTGTTAACAAACAAATCCAGTCCGGAGAAGAAATTGACTCCGTCGGCGGAATAGCCAAGGTTTTTTACCTCCAGAATTTGATCGCCAGCTTGGCGGCTTTGGTTGAATATAATGGCTGGATATCGCCTGGTGGAGGGCTGAATGTCGTCAATATTGATTTTTTCGAGCAGCTTCCTCCGACTGGTGGCCTGCTTCGACTTGGAAGCATTGGCACTAAAACGGGCGATGAAATCCTGCAATTCTTTCTTTTTCTCTTCAGCCTTTTTGTTGGCAGACCCTCTTTGCTGAAGGGCTAGCTGGCTCGATTCGTACCAGAAGCTATAGTTACCAGTGTATAGCTTCACCTGGCTAAAGTCAATGTCAACCACATGAGTACACACGGTGTCCAAAAAGTGTCTGTCGTGAGAAACCACGATGACTGTGTTCTTGAATTCCAAGAGGAAGTCCTCCAGCCACGACACGGTGCGGATGTCGAGGTCGTTGGTAGGTTCGTCAAGAATAAGCACGTCGGGATTACCGAACAGGGCTTGGGCAAGCAACACCCTTACCTTCAGGTTGCCGGGCAATTCCTTCATCAGCTTGTAGTGGTCGGCTTCTACGATGCCAAGGCCACTGAGCATGGCAGCAGCGTCCGATTCTGCATTCCAGCCATCCATTTCTGCAAACTCTGCCTCCAGCTCGGAAGCTTTGATGCCATCTTCCTCTGAAAAATCAGGCTTTGCATAAATGGCATCTTTTTCCTTTATGATTGTCCATAGCTTTTTGTGCCCCATCATCACCGTTTCAATAACAGGCACCTCGTCAAACTCGAAGTGATTCTGATTCAAAACAGCCATTCTTTTGCCAGGCTCCATGCTTACATGCCCGGCATTTGCGGCCATTTCACCGGATAGAATTTTAAGGAATGTGGATTTACCGGCGCCATTGGCTCCGATCACACCATAACAGTTACCCTGAACGAACTTGATGTTGACCTCATCAAACAATACACGCTTTCCGAACTGGAGAGAGACGTTAGAAACAGAAATCATAAATGGATTTTTTGCAATTGAAGCCGCAAAGGTAGGGAAAGAATGGTATTTAACTAAACACTTGCACCATGATACTTTATTATCACCCTTTCTTCTTTTTTCCTTCGACCTCTACTTTTTTATTGCTACCGGCCAGGTAGGGGTAGTCGCTGAAGATTCGTTCGACAGCATCAGGTATAATGCTGTCTTTCTTTTTGGAATTGCGTGTGTAGCGAAGGTCGAGACTACCCTGCCACACGGTTTTGCCTGTGGTAGCGTCCTTCATCTCCACAATAACAATGCTTTCGGTGTAGTTGGTCTGCGACACATTGTAGTAGTTTCCATAGTACCACGGATTATAGTAGTAGGGGCTTCTATTTACATTTGTATCCCGTTGTCGGCTCGAAACGATATCGTAGCTTACCTCCAGGTCAGGAGAGTAGGTGAGGTCATAGCCTCTCTTTTTCATCTCGGAATTAATGGCGTTTTCGAAGCTGGCAATGAATTGCTTGCCTTCAGGTGTCAGGTCCTTGTTATCGGCCATTGGCCGCTTAAGAGTGTACTCCTCAAATTTTCCAAAGTTTGTTCTGGGGTTCTCGAAAGACACCACCTTTACCGAACAGCCGAAGTAAATGGCAGATAGTAAAAGAAACAGACTGATCTTTTGCATCATTTTGATTGTATCGTCAGCGTTAATATACAAGGCTTTTACCGGGCATTGCAAATGAATAATTAAATGATGACACATGTTGGCCAAAACGAGTTGCAACCCATTGTGTAAAGCTCTTCTTACTATGTACAAAACCAGTATGGATAAAGATAAAAAATCCGTAAGATTGGGCTATGAAAAATAACATTACAGCCATTTCCATCCTTTCGGTATTTGTCTTATTGCTTTCGTGCGGACCAGTTACGAAGGATACTTCTGAAAACAAGGCAGCTGAAAGTGCCAATCAAAAGCAAATGATTGTTTATGGAGTTAATACATGTGATCACTGTATTAATTTCAGAAAGAAGATGGATTCCCTCAACATAAAGTATACTTTTTATGATGTGGATGCCGATCAGGATAAGGCAGATGAGATGCTGAGAAAGCTTGAAGCTGCCAGATTCATGGGAAACATCTCATTGCCGGTAGTCGACATTGAAGGTAGGGTACTAGTCAGCCCGGAACTGCCACAGGTATTAGCGTTTGTGAAGCGTTAGCGGAAGGACTACTCAATCAATGTGCAAGTGGTGGATGTGATCATTAATATGGTCCATTAGTTTCGTAATATTTTTTACATACTTATCGAGAGTAGCCTCCAGCAAAATTACCTGACTGTCGTACGAGTTCATGCCGATGTCGTTTCTTAACTCATCTGAATTCCTTTCAAGAGACCGTTGATCGGAGCATTCCTCCGAGAGGGTTTTTGAAAAGTTGGAAGCTTTGTACTTGGTTTCAAATGCCTCAATTTGATGAATTACTTTCTTGATTTCATGGTTGTTGCTGAACCTGGCCTTTACAGTTAGTCTTTCATATAAAAGGCTGTCGTAATGGTGGATGCCATTGAGGGTCTCTGCTACATTCCTTCTAAAGGAGTGATCTGCGCAATACTTTTTAAGCCCGTCGTACGTCCTGAGATCGTAAGAGATCAAAGCCCATTGGTTGGTAAGGTCGTTGAATTTACTGACCAGAAGGGCACTTTCATTTTGGTCACCAGTGGCGTATGTATTTCCAGCCAAAAAGAGGCAGGAAACGGCAAGAGCAAGACGTCTGAGCATAGTATATGTTTAGTTGTGCAATGGCAATGCCTTTGTAAACAAACTAGTACAGAACATGTGGTAGTGTTGCAGGAATACAACAAATGTAGGGAACGGAATTGGTGCTCAAATATTGGTGAGCTGACAATTTTGGAAAATTACGTATTTCCCACATCGGATTCCTGGCCCACTTAATCTGCGTCGAGGTGATGGAAGTGGTCTTCTATGTTTTCCATGATTTTGTTGATCCGGTCAACGTGCTTTTTTAAGAAGACTTCTGTAACTACAATCTGGTTGTCAAAGGAGTGGGCTCCAAAATAGTTTTTTACTTTTTTGTACTCTCTTTCGAGCTGCCTTTGGTTGTGGCACTCACTGTACAACGTCTTCGACAGCGAGAGGGCATTTAGCTTGTGTTCCAAATGGCCGATTTGTCTCAACGTCTTTTTCAACTCTTTGCTTGGGTTCTCCTTCATCATCGAAGACACACGAATATAAAGGACACTATCGTAGGCGTGGATCTCTTTTAATACACTTTTCACTTCATCTTGAAAAGTGGGGTCGCCACAGTATTTTGACAATCCTCTGTAGGTTACAAGCTTATCTGAGACAAAATACCACTTGTGGGTTAGCTCTTTAAAGTCTTTGAAAATCCCGTTTTCACCGTCGTTTGCCTGCAACGGTAGCAGCGGAACTGCCGCAGTGATTAGTACAAGCAAATATTTTTTCATCTATATCTAGTTTTAAAACAGCCATGGATACACCAGGTGATTTAACTAGAACAGGCTTCGGTTGGAAGGATGCAGGAATACACAAATATATGACAGGCAGGGCGCCAGGTTAACCGAAGAAGGGGCGGATTTCAGAAATTACGTATTTGCCACATGGCGGCTATTCAAGATGCAAATGGTGGATATGCTCCTCAATGTGATCCATTAACCTGGTGATGTGCTGGACATACTTGTTAAGGTCTGCTTCCAGAACAAGCACTTGCCCATCGTAGGAGTTCATGCCAATGTCATTTCTGGTTTCTTTGTAGTCTTTCTCTATTTCTCTCCGCCCGACACATTCATCGTGAAGCTTCTTCAGAAAGCTGGGGCCTTTGTACTCAGTTTCAAACTCTTCTATTTGTTTGAGCGTCTTTTTGATCTCTGCACTCTTGTCGTACCGTGCTTTCTTTGCAAGCGTTTGGTAGAGCAGTGTATCATAATGGTGAATTTCTTCGAGCGTCTTGATTACATTGTCCTGATAGGACTTATCAGTACAATACTTGTCCAGGCCTTCGTATTGGCCCAGTTCTACGGCTAATAAATCCCACTTTAAAACCAATTCATCAAACTTCTTGACGATGCTCACACTGTCCGTAGATTGTGCCGACAGTCCGGTAATACAGGCAGATGCGAGAATTGATATCAGGGTTAATTGAACAATTCTTAATTTCATACACAAAAATAATTTACACACCTAACGCAATTATTAAGCCAATTGACATTGTAAATATAAGAAATCTTGGTTGTTTTTGTATTTACATAAGTGCAACGGCGCCGTTCGTGGGTTTAACGGCTTCAGTAACCTATGGGTTTCTGTGGATTTTTTTTAGTTGACTGAGCAGGTCGGTCAGCCCATTGAGCCGAATTTCATACATAGTAGAAAGCATCATACCAAGCCTCCCCTGCGGAAAGCCGGCACTCTTGAACCACTCAAGGTAGTTTTCGGGTAGGTCACATATTAAAACATTCTTGTATTTGCCGAACGGCATTTTTGTCTTAACTATGTCAGTCAGGATGCTGGGATCAGGTGAATTCACGTTAATGGGATTTTAAAAGAACTATGCGATGAGGTGGGCTTTCAAAATAGGCGATCAAATGCGAGTTTCTGTCATTTTAGCAATAATAGTTGCCTTGCTTGTGATAAGCAACCTCGTAATGCAAAGAGACATAGACAGCATGGACAGGTCATTCACCTCCATTTACAATGACAGGCTTATGCCAGCGACTGAGTTTTTTTATATCACGGAAACTCTTTATCAAAAGCGGTTGATCCTTGAAAAGAATGTGTTGGCCCCGAGTATTGAGAAAACGGATTTAACCGACAAGCTCGATACCTATGATAGCAGAATTGACTCGCTGCTGACTGAAATTGAAAAAACCTATTTTGTACTGGATGAGGCGAGTCTTTTAAGTGAGTTTAAGGAAAGAAGGGAGGCTTACGACCAACTCGAGAACAAGGTGATAAACCTGTCGTACGCAAATGATTCAAGGCTTGCACTGGCAATGCTGGAAAACGAAGGAGGGGATCGCTTCAATGCTATGCTAAGTGACCTGCACCAATTAACAGAAATTCAATCGAACAATGGCAGGGAGTTGCTCAATGATTCTCACCATATTAAAGCGAGTGTTCATATGCTCACATTTTTAGAGGTAGGCGTGGCTATTGTGCTCAGCTTGCTTGTTCACGTGATTCTATTGACAACAAGAACAGTGCAAAGAAAGAGTAATCAGCCCTTTCATCTTAATTAAGATCAATTAAGGTCAGAGATTTGATTGACTCTTCACCAGCCTGCTGGCCCTGTTCAGGTCGTCGGTTGTTTGCAATATCTTTCCTTTCAGTTTCAGAGGATAATTTGGGTGGGCCAAAAGAAAGCTGTCGACGATTGATGCTGCTTCTTCGCTTTGGTAGGCCCCGAAAGTAGCGCTTAGCCAGGCAGTCGGGAAAAATATATCGCCAGAAGCCTGTATGTCAGAAAGCAGCTCAAGGCTTTCTTTTAAGTAGCCAATAGAGACATGCTGCCTTTCCGGATGATGAAGGTAAGAAACAGCGGTGGTCACCCACGATTCCTTTTCCCTGTTTTCGGCTAGTTTCAAACTCTCAAAAAAAGTGTTGCGGGTTGCGGTGTCGCTTGATAGCGCAGGAAGAAGAAATTCCCAGCGTTTTTTTCGATCACCATTATTAATTCTTGCAAGCTGTTGCTGTTGAATTTCGTCAGATTTTGGGTGACTCAGCAGGCTTAGCGTGGCCGCCAGGCCAGTGTAGTCGTCCTCAGATAGTTTAACCTCCTTTGGTGGCGCTTGCGACTTCCAAATGCCATAAAGCTTTTCCATTCCTTTTTCTGAGGTGGCAATCTCCTGGAATGCCCCGAATAGCATCTTTTTGATGCTGGCCGAAGGGGCTTGTTCCATAGCTGCCCAAACATCGCTTTCCAATGATTGGCTGATCAGCTTCCTGTTTGATGGGGTAATAAACTGCCAATAGGTCGCACTTAGCTGACTGGTAAGTTGTCGAACAGAAAGCTCCTCTGTTTCCTGAGAGAGCAGAGCAATATTCAGTGCTAACAGCTCGGTGGGCGTAATGCCGTCGCCATTGAGCATGTTTTCATAATTGTTAATATAGGCTGATGCTCTCGCAACCGGATCGTTCCATGTGCCTATGTAAGGAAGCATGGCCGAGTCGATTGGGAACACACCGTACCCTTCGCCAGAGGTGTTGAAAACGATATAATTTGGCTTAGGCCTGCCTGTTGCCTGGCTGACGTCCGCAACCGCACGGTAGCTAAGCGCAGGCACCTGAATGAGGCTGTCCCCGTAGCTCAGGCCAACCTTGAAGTATTGCGACCAAACTTTATCACTGTAGGATGTGGTATTCGTTTTTTCTTCCTTTTGAGAGATGGTTAAGGCTGCTATCAAGCCTTCATTGGCCTTCAGATCATAACTAAAAACGGGCCTGAATGGCTCTTCTACCCACACTTTATTCCATGCCAGCAGGTCTTCATCGGTTAGTTGATCAAGTATATTGATCAGGTCAGTCCAGGTTGCATTTGAAAAGGCAAACTCAGACAGGTATTGCTGCAGACCTCGTTGGAATTCCTGTTTTCCCATCAGCATTTCTAGCTGTTTCATCACAATGGGGGCTTTATGATAGATGATGGCTCCGTACATGCTGCCAGCGTCCTTCAGGTTATCAAGCTGCTGGCGCACAGGGTTAGCACCAGGAGTACGGTCGACTGCATAGGCTGCGGGGTAGTGAGCCAGCAGAAATTTGAGGTCGGTGCCGGTATCTGGGAACGTTACCTCGGACACCTTGTCGGCCATGAAGTTGGCAAACACCTCTTTCATCCACACATCGTTGAACCAGTCCATGGTGACCAGGTCGCCAAACCACATGTGAGCTGTTTCGTGCGCAATGAGGTTGGCTCTGCCAATTTTGCGGCTCTGGGTAGCGGTTTTATCCAGGAAAAGAGACGAAGCACGGTACTGAATGGCTCCTACGTGCTCCATGCCTCCATACTGAAAGTCGGGAATGGCAACGAAGTCAAACTTTTTGAATGGGTAGGGGATGGCCGTATACTCTTCGAGAAAATCGAGGGCTTTGTCGTGCAGGTAAAATATTGTGTCAATGCTTTCGGAAATCTTTTCTTCGTCGGTTTCACGGTGAAAAAGGCTCATGGTACGGCCATTGATGGTTTGGGTGACTTTCTGAAATTTGCCTGCCGCAAAAGCAAACAAGTAGGTGCTAATGGTATCAGAAGGCATGAAGTTAAACGCTTTTCGCTCTCCGGAAATCACCGAATCGGCCAGGGGGCCGTTGGAAAGTGCCTGCCAGTCGCCAGGCATGGTGAGACTCAGTTGATACGAAGCCTTCAGGTTGGGTTGATCGAAACAGGGGAAGACCGTGCGGGCTCTGTCGGGCACTAATAGTGTATAAAGATATTCGTCGTTGCGATTAAGGGAGAGGTTGCCTGCAATGAAAGTGATTTTGATGCTATTGGAGCCGGGTTTCAATGCGCTTTTTGGAACGATGATATGTTCCTCCCGGTGGTCGACGGGAATGGCCGTGCCGTTAACAACGACCTCTAAAACATGATCCGAATCTTCTTTGAAGTCTATCTGGAGGTCAGCGTCGTTTTTACTTAAGTTGAAAGTGATCACCTCTGAGGCAGGGATGTCTTCTGATTTGTCGTCCGGGATGTCGAGTGATAGCTGGTAGCCAAGGGCGCTGATGGCCGTTTTCCGATGGTTGGCCAGTTCGAGCGATACGCCGGTTTCGATAAGTGGTGGTGTATCTGTGGTTTTGGTACATCCATACCAAAGTAGAGAGGAAAGGAACAGCACTGCTGAGGCGAGACTTCGCTTGGTCATGATTGAGTCTTTTTAGGCAAGTAATATTACTAAAAGCCTGCCGAGAGGGGAGAACCTTTGGTGTAAATACCAGGTTGCTCTTGCGAAGAGTATGAGTCCTGGATCCTGCAGGCGTCAGTCGACAAACACTTTTTGAGGGTTTGCAACAAACATCCGGGTGCTCTCGGTGAATTCATTTCCCGTTGTGTCTAAATACTTCAGGTCAACGTAAAATGCTTTGAAACCGGAAGCAGGGTAGGCTTCTTTCACTACTACTTCTTTTGCCTTTGATGCATTCAGGCTTTTCCCCACCCATACTTCATCCCTGAAGTCCCGGTCATTGGATGTTGCCAGCCAAAGCGTGGCATCGACCAGTTTTTTTGGTGAAGGAGTGACTGTCAGCACAATTTCTTTTCCCTTGATGTCGATGTCCCAATCGCACGCCGGATAAGCCTTCCCATGGGCAGTGAAGCTGAAAAATGCGTTTAATGCTTTAAAAGTCTGTGGGTGATCGTCAATGTCGTGGCCGGCATTGGGCACATAGTGGATGAAATTTTGCCCGGGAATGCTGTCGATATAGTGCTTGATAGCATCCACTGGCCAATAGGGGTCGTTGGTGCCAATGAAGATCATCTTGGGCTTGTTAAGCTTTGCCCGGTAGGAGTACGGATCAACCATCGCATTGATTTTTTGCCCTGACTCGGTAGCCGAAGCCTGTGGAATACCCAGGCTCACGTAGTCATTTATTTCGGGACTGTACTCATTCCACGCCTCCAGATGGTACTGCAGGCTTACCGGCATGTTGAGCACGTCAATCACCATAGGAGCGATGGCAATTACCCGGTCGTCGTTGGCTCCGGTGAGCCAGGTTGTCCAGCCACGTTTGGAAAGCCCCGATAGCACAAATTCGTTCACTGGTTGATGCAGTTGTTCGTTCGAAAACTCCTGTACCGCCTGCATTCCTTTTACCACACTCTTTACCATGGGAAACAACAGGGGCCAGGTATAATCACGTGTCTCCGTGAAGTTGTGAAGGGTGTAGGAGATAAGCACGTCCTCGGTCTTGTCGCCATACAGCGGCTGATTAGGCACCTGTCGGAGAAGAGACACGATGGCGCTATTGGTAGCCGCAATATGAGCCATGGCTTTGCTAAGCTCGTCCTGATTGCTTCTCAGGTTGGGCTGGCTGTCTTTGTTTGAGCCACCTGAGATGAACAGGAGGCTTTCGGTTTGGGTCATCTTTGCCGGAACAAATACTGTTAGCTGGTGCTTCCAGGTGTATTCTCTCCATTTTTGAGAGGTTAAAATGAGCTGATACCCCGTTACTCCTTCAGTTTCGAAGGTATCGGTCACCATCCATTCGTAAGTTTGGTCGCCGTTGTTCAAATAACTCTCCAGTGCATTGTCGGCAGTTAGGTTGCTTTGGGCAACGACCCTAGCGGATAAGCCAACAGCGAATAGCAGAAAAAGGATAAGGAATGGACGCTTCGGTGTCATTTTTTGATGGGGTGTTGGTTAAAACAATGTCAAAACTTAGCCATTTATTCTGGAATTTCTTGCGACAATTTCTACTGCTTCTCTTCCTGTTAACAAATCTTCATCTTCGCAGGAAGAAAAAATAATTACTTTAGGCCAGGTAAAAGGCAAAGAGATTATCTTCAACTAACAACAACATTGCAATGATCTTAAATAAATTGATTCGGTTCGGCTCACTCGGTATTATGACGCTAGTCGCTGTGTTTGGGCTTTTTAGCTGCCAGCAAAACAGCGCTGAAGACCACCACGGCCATGAGCATAGTCATCAACAAAGCCCAGCCGACAGCCTCCCGAATGCGAAGCTGCTTTTTCCAGGCAACGAACCTGACCGGGTCATTCTTAATCTGACCGAAGATCCTATTCATTCGGTAGCTGTTAATTGGCGCACCTCCCCCAAAATCACCCAAGGTACTGTGGAGGTGGCTGTTGCTTCCGATGGCCCTGAGTTCAAAGACAGTGTTAGAACCATCGCAGCCGCTACGGAACCTCTGACAGTCGCACGGGAAGAAGAACCTGAAATATCGGCCAATTACCATTCAGCAGTTATTAGTGAGTTGCTGCCGGGAGGGAAATATGTATACCGGGTGGGCTCCGAGCCCTACTGGTCAGAATGGTACCAGATCGAGATGCCGCAAGAAAATGGCCCGGTTTCTTTTATCTATTTCGGTGATGCCCAAAACGACGTGAAATCGATGTGGTCGAGGGTGATACGGGAGGCTTACCACACCCTGCCAGATGTCGACTTTATGTTGCACGCAGGCGACCTGATCAACCGGCACGATAGGGATGTGGAATGGGGAGAATGGTTTCATGCCGGCGGTTTTATTCATGCTATGGTGCCGGCGGTGATGACTCCAGGCAACCACGAGTACAAAGATGTGGTGCTTTCTCCGCAATGGCGCCCCCAGTTTAACCTACCAAAAAACGGCCCCGCTGGCTTGGAGGAAACCTGTTATGTAATTGATTTTCCGCAGATGAAGCTGGTGTCTCTCGATGCTGAACAGATCGACGAATCGGAACACTTCAGAGCCTTGCAGGCGCAATGGCTGGATTCTGTACTCACCAATAACCCAAAAAAGTGGACGGTGATCACCTTTCACTACCCGGTTTTTTCCACCAAACCCAATCGGGACAATCTGACGCTTAGAGAAATCTTCAAGCCGTTGTTCGACAAGCACCAGGTAGACCTCGTGCTACAGGGGCATGATCATGCTTACGGAAGAGGAATGGTCAGCAATGTGTCGACAGGGGCAGGCGTGAGGGAGGATCGTTCGGGTACGATGTACGTGGTGTCGGTGAGCGGCCCTAAGATGTATGACATTAGCGATGATGAATGGATGGAGCGCAAAGCCGCCAATACGCAGCTGTTTCAGGTGATAAAAGTGGGAGGAGATACAGCGTCTTACAATGCATTTACAGCGAAGGGGGAGTTGTATGATGCCTTTGATTTAGTGAAGAAAGCCGGTAAGCCAAATGTACTGATCAACAAGATTCCCAATACTCCGGAAAGGACTGAGTAACTAGCGCTAACACCCTGTTAATACTATTGTTATGAAGCATAGATGCTTTTTTTACTTGCTGGTGGCGACTTTCAGCACCTGGCCGGCAGCAGCACAAATGGCAGACGAGCCCTATGTCCAGTTGGTTGGGCATCATTATGAGGTGCCTGGTGGTTTTGGTGATGCCCGACTCAAAAAGGTAGTGGTCGACTACAACAGCATAGTGCATGTTCTCACCGATAAGGGGCTCTTTCGTGACTTCCCTGATTACCAGTTGGCGCCTGACCACACCTACCAGTCGCTGGCCGATAAGGTGCCGGTTGACATCACCACGCAAGAGAGCACTGGCATCCTTTTCTATCTGTACAAAGACAAGTTTCTCACCAATGGATACGCAGGTACGCTGGATACAAAGCTTGAGCCAGAGCTGTACAGCCGCATTAGCGTTAACAAAGACCTGAAGGTGTTGCTGATGGGTGAGAAGAAGGCAGCCCTTTTTGATGGAAATAAGAAAATAGCCGATTTGACAGTACCGAAAGAAGCAGTAATTGACCTCTATGTTGCCAAAGGACAATTCTTAGCACTCACAGCCAAAGCTATTTACAAACTCGAAGGAAAGGCCTGGAAGGTGATGCATGAAGGGCTTGACATGACATCGTTGGTGTTTAATGAAAGCGGAATCACTGTTGGAACAGGAAATGGCTATTACGCTATCGATCTTCAGGGCAAAAGGGTGACAGACACCGAATCAAGCCTGCCAGTGCCCGCCATAAGAAAGATGTTGCTGACCGGAAACAACGAGCTTTGGTTTTCAACTGCCGACGGAGCTTTTAGAAAAGAGACTGACAGGTATCGATATTTTGCCTCTAAACGATGGCTGGATGTTAACGAAGTGATCGACATGGCAGCGGATGCCAATGGCAATATCTATCTGCTCACACCCACGGGGCTCAATATGATTGAACAAATGCCCTTTACGCTCGCTGAAAAGACGGAATTCTTTCAGGACCGCATTCGCAAGTACCACATGCGGTACGGCTTTGTCTGTGCGCCACAGTTGCCTGTAGCTTACGATTTAACCTCTGAGGAAATCATTGACCACGACAACGATGGTCTGTGGACGTCCTTTTACCTGGGCAGTCAGGTGTTTCGTTATGCTGTTACTGGCGAAGAGGTGGCTAAACGATATGTTTGGGAATCGTTTGAGGCTTTCGAGCGGCTTTTGACTGTCAATCAGTTGAAGGGCTTCCCTTCCAGGACATTCGAGCGAGAGGGCTATAAAGTGAATGACCCCGACAGGTGGCGGAAGTCACCAGAGGAAGGCTGGGAGTGGAAGGGCACCACCAGCTCCGATGAATACATCGCCTATCTGTTTGTAGCGTCACTGATGGATCAGTTCATTGCGAAGGCACCGGAGGAAAAGAAAAGGGTAGCCGACTTCATTGATGCCATCATGACCCATATTCTTGATAATGACTACTACTTCGTGGACCTGGATGGCAAACCCACTACCTGGGGTCGTTGGAATCCTGAATATGTGAACATGTACCCGGCGGAGGTGTACGATAGAAAGCTAAACAGTATCCACCTGGTTGCGGGGCTGCAACTGGCCTTTTCACTCACCAAAAAGGAGAGCTACAAAACTGAGATGTTCAAAGTGATGAACGAGTTTGGCTATTTCAAAAACATGCTTCCCAGTATGTACGACATGAAAGAACACATTGTGATGTACGATGGACACACCATGGGCGACGGTTGGAACCATTCCGATGACGAAATGGCCTTTCTCACTTATTGGCCTCTTTATCACTATGCACTCAATGATACCCTGAAACAGCATTATGCAGACATTATCACCGACCACTGGAAGGTTGAATTGCCAGAAAGGAATGCACTTTGGAATCTGCTAACTTACGGAACAGCTGGTGATATCAATTTGGAAGATGTGCGCTGGCATTTGCAGGAGTTTGGCCTCGATCAGATGTCGTATGCAGTAAAGAATTCCCATCGAAAAGACCTGGAACTGCTCGAACCCAACTTTCGTGGCCAAACAACAAAGGTGCTGCTAACCCCCGGCGAGCGACGAACGCATCGGCACAATGCGAATCCTTTTGATTTGGATGGCGGGAGTGAAGGCAACTCTGTGTTGGCGGGCGACGAATATTTGTTGCCGTATTGGATGGCGAGGTACCTGGGCGTGCTGAAGTAACCTTCTGGATAATTCTGGGTAGAGCTGGGGCATGTTCTGTTTGCAAATAATGAGGTTTTTATCCTCTTTACTTCCAGAATTCATCATCCTTCAGGTCAACAAAACTATGTTCTTCATGAAGGGAGCTGATTAGTGCCAGTTGCTCCGACGATGCCTTTTGCTGGATTTCGTTGAAAAGAACCCTTTCTTCAAACCGGATATGTTTTTCCAGCTCTTCTTCAATCAAACTCAGGGATCTTTCAGCCTCGTCTTCATTGAACAACCTGGTAAGCCTTCGATGCTCCATTAATGCCTTTTTTACCAGCTCGTTTTCACTGCCAAGTATCGGAAAGATATAACTCTCTTCGGCAACGAAATGCGGTAGAATGTGATTTTCAAAGAACCAGTCTGCATATTTTTTAATTCGTTCAGGTGCTATGTCCTTAGCGAAGCCTTTTCTAATCTTCCAACACAACAGCAAGGTATGATGATGATCACGGCTCAGGGGCTGAAGCTGCTTTGCTCTTTTTATGGGCGTGCGCTCTTTCATGGATGACAGTTTTGAGTTATGGTGTTTTTCACCGTTTCGGGTGTAAGATAGTCAGCTCACGAACACATTTTCTCCTGATCGTGAGCTGTTTTTTATAGAATCAGTGCATTTGCCTGTTCAACTGAGCTGCTTCTCCAATGCTATGGATTTAGGAAACAATATATTGTTCTCCAGATGAATGTGAAGGTGTAAGTCTTCCTCAAACTCCTTTAACATGGCAAAGGTGACCCGGTAGGTGTTGCAGGCATTGTCCGGCAGTGAGTAGTGATTGCTCAACTCGCTGATTTGCTGGAAGCGATCTCCCTCAGTTTCATGCTCCTCCATCATCATCCTGACAGGACTTTGCACCGTATCAAATTGGGCAAAGGTTATCTTTTCGCCACTTTTTTTCACTCTTTCCATTTTGCGCACAAATGGAAACAGGATAAATTCTTCCTTTTTCATGTGCATAGCCAGTTCTCCTGCAGAGGCAGTGAACAGCCTGGTTATTTCAAATAGTTCTGGGTGACTTTTCCCATGCACCTGGCACAGCTTCTCAAGATATTGCTTGAGAATAGGCATTTTCTCCTCAACATAGTGGTGATGCTTTTGCTCTATATGATCGGCCAGTTTATCCAGTGGCCACGACTGGTAGTCGTAGGATGCGGTTTCGCCTTTGTTCAAGATGGCTTCAACCTCCGCTGTGAGCTTTGCCAGATCAATATTGGCTTTGGTGCAAGCTTCCTGAATGCTGCGGTTGCCTTTGCAGCAAAAGTCAATGCCATGGTTCCCGAATACCTCCGCTGTGCGGTAGTCTTCGGCCACTATTTCACCGATTGTTTTGTCTAAAAGATTATTCATGATAATTGAAGTTTAAATTCACACTAAGGGTTTTGTTCCACTGGTTTTGAAGTACTCGATTTTGTAAAGGAACATTTCAGCCATTTTCTCCGACCTCCATTTGGCTTCCAGGGCTCTTTCTCCTTCGAAATGCTCATCAAGGGTTTGATGGAATAACTCGATCCATCTCTCGAAATGGGCTTTGTTTACCGGTAAATGTGCGTGAGGTGCGAAGGGGCTGCCATAGTAGGTGTGCTCGTCCAAAAGGACGGTTTGCCAGAATTTGTACATCTTTTCCAGGTGCACAGGCCATCTGTCTTGTATCACGCCATTGAAGATGTCTTTGAGCAATTCATCCTCCCTTACTTTTGAGTAGAAGTCGTTGACCAGCAGTTTGATGTCATCTATGTTTTGAATGTCGTTGTTCATCAGAATGAAGATTTGTAAAGTTCAGGCCCCCAATACATGATAAAGTAGAAGAGGGCAAAGCCTACAAAAGAGATGACCAGTGCCCATATCCAGGCGGGAATGGCTTTTGGCGTTTCCGAGCCCCTGATGACAAATTCGTCCTTTGTCTCGCTACCATAGGCATTGATGGTGATCGGAATTTGCGCATCCACCACCTCGTTTTCCTTTAAACCAAGCACGGAAATCTCCGGGCCGTTGCGCACTTCAAAGGCAATCTTTTTCACACCTTCTACGCCTGATGACGACCTGGCAACGATCTTCAGCTGGTGTTTTCCATCGGGGATTTTGGTGGTGTCCAATACAAATTTCACCGGTGGGGCAAATTCTGCAAAGGGTCGGGGACCGTCGTCCATGAAAAGTTTTATCAATCTATTGTCCTTCATTTCTTTATTCGGTTAGTTCAGCACGATGTTTTTGATATGATCGGGTGCAGATTCCTTTGGCCAAATCAGGTACTTGAAACTGAGGAATAGCGTAACAGCCACGATGCTGACTGCCGTCCAGGTGATGATGTAGTCGATGGTGCCGGTGGGCCCTGCCCCATGAGTAACATTCTCCAAACCTGCAGGCTGGTTTTCTTTGCATAGTTCGCAAGCTTTAGCTGCTGACCAACCAAGTATATTGAATACAATTAACAGTGTAAAAAACTTCTTTCTTACCATATCTCAGTCATTTGCGGGTGTTACCATCTCTCTTATTTTCTTCACATCTTCTGCCGAAATTTTTGCGGCACTGTTTCCCCAGCTGTTTCGCTCATGGTTGGCAATGGCCGCTATTTGCTCGTTGGTAAGCTGGCTGGCAAAGGCTGGCATTTGACCGAACTCACTCCGGGCGTCGTACCCCTGCAGGATGATCTTGACCAGAAGCTCATAGTTGGCATCATTCACAATGCTGCTACCAGCCAAGGGAGGGAAGGCGCCCGCCAGCCCCTTGCCCGTGGCCTGATGGCAGGCTGCACAAGTTTGGGTGTACAGGCTGGCTCCGTCGGGCAGGTCAAGTGCCTGCTCCGCAGTCGCATTCGCAGGTGCCTTCTTTGCGGATGCGATAAAGGCCGGAGTAGTGCCACCAGGTAGTTCTGCTTGCTTCAGCGACTGTAGATAAGCGATCAATGCAAGGGCGTCTTCTGTGGCTACTATTTGCTGGCTGGCGTCGTTAAAAAACTCCTTACCAACGGGGACTGTCACATCATTATCCGAAACTTCCGAAGCATCCTTTGTTTCAAAAAGCCATGGATATGCAGGCATCACCGATTCGCTCACTACAGTTCTGGGGTTGTACAGGTGCAGCAAATGCCATTGCTCTGCAGGCTGTCGTTTACCGATATTAGTCAGGTCGGGGCCGGTGCGCTCACTGCCGAGCAGCGAGGGCGATTGTCTCCAGATGTCCATCCTCTGTTTGCTGAAGTAGTAGTCGGAGGGCATGGATGGCCGGTCACCCCACATCTTGTCCATTTCTATACTACGAACCTGCTGTGTGTGGCAGGCTACGCAGCCCTCCGATATGTATATGCTGAGTCCCTTCAGTTGCTGCTCCGTCAACAGCGGTTGGCTGGGAAGGGGTTCCACGTCCTGCATCTGGTAGGCAGGCAGCACCGCTATACCGAGGCTGAGGAGCAGAAAGCCAGCCAGTGCTGTGTTGATAAGTGTTCTATGGTCTTTATGAAAATTGAACATGGGTGCGTCGTTTTAGGCTACTATTTTCTTCTGGTGATTGGAGACTGGCAGCTCCACAGGGACTTTTTTCTTTACCATATAGTAAAAATTGAAGGCGAAGATGATGTGCGACACAAACATGAGGGAGCCACCAATAGCCCGCCATAGCCAAAAA
The DNA here is from genome assembly GCF_048007035.1 of Imperialibacter sp. NCBI lineage: Bacteria > Pseudomonadati > Bacteroidota > Cytophagia > Cytophagales > Flammeovirgaceae > Imperialibacter > Imperialibacter sp. The sequence goes on along the minus strand of NZ_CP180355.1, from coordinate 6,418,919 downwards.
GGTTTCATCAAGATCACTGACTCGATAAAGGGATGCCCGTCGATCCAACTTAGCCCTTTCAGCGTGCCACCAGCCATCAGAGAAACCATGTAGGCGAACAGGCCGATGAAGGCCATCCAGAAATGAGCACCAACCAATACTTGAGGAGGCTCTCTGTCTGTTAGCTTGGGCAAAATGTGGTAAATGCAGCCCCACAGGATAAAGGTGATGATGCCATACATGGTCATGTGCGAATGGGCCACGTTGAAATCGGTGAAGTGCCAGACAAAATTGGTGAAGCGGAATGCCTGCAGACTACCCTGGGTAGAGCCCACAAAGTAGAAGATGACACCGACAAGAAAGAAGGGCAGCACGTAGCTTTTGGAGATATGGTTCCAGCTTCCTTTCATCGTCATCAGGAAGTTGGTGGTGCCCGTTACCACCGGAATAAACATGCCTGCGCTAAACACAATGGCTACTGTTTGCAACCACCAGGGCAGCGGACTGAATACGAAGTGGTGCGTGCCAATGAGGGTGTAAAATAGCATCTGTGTCCAGAAAGCCAGCACACCCAGGGAGTAGGAGTAGATGGGTTTATTCAAAGAGGAGGGAAGGTAGTAGTAGACAAGCCCCAACGAGAAGGTCATGAACCACATGCCCACCCCCTGGTGCATGTAATAGCCCTGGATGATGGTTTCCCCCAGGCCATTTTGATAAAATGGCAGGTAGGCTATCAGCACCAATATGATCGTCCAGGTGAGAGAGGCCAGAATGAACCAGTTGGAAATGTAGATCTCCGATATTTTGCGGTGAGCCACGGTAAGGTAAAAATTTCGGAAAGTAATCAACAGTCCGGCAGCGAATAGCAACATGACAGGCCAAATGAACTCTCTGTATTCGCCGCCTCCGTTGTTGATGCCAGCCATCAGGCAAATATTGCCAAGCAGCACCGATAGATTGAACAACCCCCAGGCGATCCAGGCCTTTTTATAGCTGTGAATGGTGGTGTTAGATGTCCGTGCTATTACGAAGTAGGCCAGCCCTATCATAGCCATGGAGGCCCATCCCCAAAACACCGTGTTGGTATGCACGGGCCTCAGTCTTCCAAAGGAGAGCCACGAAGTGTGATCCATGTCAGGCCACACGAACTTCATACCTGCATACTGACCGACCAGCGTGCCCACCAGCAGCCAGCAAACAGCAGCGCCCAGGTAGTAAATGATAATCTTCTTGAGCTCCCAGGGTGTTTCAAGGCTTATCGGCGTCTTTTTTTTTCATCAAAAAATGGATTTTCCGGCTCGCTGGTAACTTTGTCGATCAGTCCGTGGCTGTCTTCTGCGTCCAGATCGCTGCCAAGTTCATTTCCCTCAAGATGGTATTGCAGGGCAGCTTTTCGTTTTTGAAGTATCGCATCTATTTCTCCAGCTTCCAGGCCAATGAGTTCCTCAGCAAACGCCAGCCGCTGCCTGGCCTGCTTTCTTTTCTTCAGCGTGCCAACATAGTCATTCAGCCGGGCGGTTAATATGATCACGGCAATGAAAAGGACGATGGTAATCAGGACGAATGTGCCGATAATGCCGGGACTCATGTACCAGTTGTCGGTCGTTACCGATTGTGCTGCCAGCGGAGTGCTGGAAGCAAGACAAATGAATAGGGGTAATGTTAGCTGCTTGAATTTCATTATTAGGAATTTAAGACCTTTTTATCTCATTAAGGATCAAATTTTTTTACCGTTTTAGAAAAGTGAGGCCCACATCAAGGCCTTTTGTTAGTTCATACAGGCTGGTTGTTTCCAGCATTTCCTTCAAATCGTTACGTATCAGTACAAATTTCTCATGCAAAGGGCAGGGCTCCAGTGCATTGCACTCTTTGAGCCCTAGGCCGCATCCCCTATAAATGCTGTCACCATCTATCGCAAATACAATTTGGCTCAGTTTGATAGACGCTATTTTATCCTTCTGGATTTCAAAACCACCAACAGGCCCTTTCACCGAATCGATGATGTTGTTGCGGGCTAGCTGTTGCAAAATCTTGGCTGTGAAGGCTACCGGAGAGTCGATGTCTCTGGAAATATCCTTCAGGCTTACCCTCACGCCATCCATCGACAAAAGGGCGATGTGCAAGGTTGCTCTGATTCCATATTCACAGGCTTTTGAGAACATTGTGGTTTGTTTGTGTCAAAGATATAAAACAATTTTTTAATTCGGATAAATTTATCCGAATTAAAAAATGCAGAAAAAAAACGTGCGTTACCATAAACACTATTGAGTCAAATACTACCAGACAACAGAAGCTAAAAGAGGTGGTGGTCAATCTTCGCTGCTTTCAAACACCCTGGCCAGCTCGGTAAACTTCTGCATGGTTTCCAGTGGCCCTTTGGTAATGAGCAGATTGATGAGCCAAACAGGTATTTCTCCGCCGGGGTTGGCCCGGGCAGTGTATACAATATCTACCCTGCCGTCGTTTCTTGGCCTTATTTCCCATTTCGACTCAAATTCTGTGATTCGTACAATTCCCTTTTTCTGCGGAACAGCGTTGGCAGCGGCGACGGAATGAGAGTGGTAGACACCAGTTTCCCTGTTCCACCATTGTACGGAGTGCACCGACAAGTCCCTGTTGCTGAACGGGTAGGGCAGGGCAGTTTCCACATAGTAGTGAAAGTCGTTGGAGGATGTAGTTTTGATCCTTTTAGCTTCATTGCATTTGTACACCCACAACTTGTAGTTGGGTACATCACTGAGCAGGTCGGTCACCCGCTGCATGGTGCTTTCTATGGTCGTGGTGATCTGGATTTCCTTGATTGGTGACCCCTCAGCGGTACGGGTATAAATGTTCAGGTCTTTTTCGGCACTAACAAGCTCCCAGCTCGCTTTCTCTATTTTTTGTGCAGAGAGAGGCAGCACAGAAATAGTGAAGAGGGTAGCCATAACTTGATAAATGCGCAGGAGCATAGGTGGAAAACATGGGGAATTCTTGCACCAATTTACAATCGGATTTTGTAGAGATTTTGAATTAGTACTCTTTTATTTTTGAATGAAGAACTTGCACTATAAATATCTCTTGGTGAACTTATTCTAACCAAAAAAATGGGCAGTTACGTATATTACAAGAGTAGCTGAAACTATCAGCACACCCAGAGAATGTCTATCTATCAAACAATCGCAAAAATAGGCTCTAAGTACATAGGGAAGCCTAAGCTCTTCAAATACGGATTCAACCTATCACCGATGTACAGAAGAAGCACGGCTAAGATTATTTATGTATCAAAAGACCTATTGGAAATAAAAATCAAGCTGGCCATTAGTTACAAAAACAGAAACTATGTCAACTCCATTTTTGGAGGGAGTATGTTTGCGGCAGTCGATCCCATCCCCATGGTGCAGTTGATGAACCTCCTGGGCGACGACTTTGTGGTTTGGGACAAATCGGCACAAATTTTCTTCAAGCGCCCGGCCCGGGAAAACATCTACGCCGATTTCACCTACTCATTGGAAGAGGTCGATGACATCAAAAGCAAAGTGGGACTGCAAAATGAAATTGAAATCGTAAAAACTACGTCACTTACCAACAGAGACAAGAGCATAGTCTATTGTGAGGTGAAAAAGACCATTTATGTAGCTGACAAAGCGTATTTCAAAGAGAAAAGGGAAAAGTCAAAAAAGCGCTAGAAAAGTCAGGTTAGGCGTGTCCAAGATCAAAGGAGTTACTCGGTGCTAAATCGCACAGAGTAACCTCTTTAATTTCTACTTCCCAGTCCTCTCAATCTCCTTCAAATTCTCCATTTTCTTGTTCCTCAGGAAGCCGTTGATGTCTTCGAAGTGTTCTTTTACCCGCTTGTTGCCAAACTCAAATACTTTTGCCGCCAGGCCGTCAAGGAAATCACGGTCGTGAGACACAAGTATCAGGGTGCCTTCGAAAGCCTTCAGCGCATCTTTGAGGATGTCCTTGGTTTTGATGTCGAGGTGGTTAGTAGGCTCATCGAGAATGAGCAGGTTCACAGGCTGTAGCAGCAGCTTAATCATGGCCAGTCGGGTGCGCTCACCACCAGAGAGCACCTTCACCTTCTTGTCGATAGTGTCGCCGCTGAACATGAAGGCTCCCAGCAGGTCTTTGATGCGTGACCGGATATCGCCTTTGGCAATTTCATCCACCGTTTCGAACACGGTCAGCTTTTCATCGAGCAGCGAAGCCTGGTTTTGAGCGAAGTAGCCAATCTCGCTGTTGTGCCCCACCTGCAAGGTGCCGTCGACCGGAATCTCGCCCATAATGGCTTTCACCAGGGTCGACTTTCCTTCGCCGTTTTTGCCTACAAAGGCAACCTTCTCTCCCCGGGCAATGGTCAGTGTGACGTCTTTGAACACGACATGGTCGCCATATGACTTGCCAAGATCGGTGGCGATCACCGGATAGTTGCCCGACCTTGCAGCAGGAGGGAACTTGATATTCAGCGCTGAGGTGTCTACTTCGTCCACTTCTACGATTTCGATCTTCTCCAGCATTTTTACCCGGGACTGCACCTGCAAAGTCTTGGAGTAGGTGCCTTTGAAGCGGTCGATGAACTGCTGAATCTCGGCAATCTGTTTTGCCTGGTCATCGAACTGGCGCTGCTGCTGTTCCCGGCGTTCTTTGCGTAGCTCCAGGTAGTGGGAGTAGTTGGTTTTGTAATCGTAAATGCGGCCACGGGTGATTTCGATGGTGCGGTTGGTCAGGTTGTCGACAAAGGCTTTGTCGTGGCTGATGACCATCACACCACCGGCGCTGTTTTTAAGGAAGTCTTCCAGCCACTGTACCGACTCAATATCGAGGTGGTTGGTGGGCTCATCGAGAAGGATAAGGTCGGGCTTTTGCAGCAGAATTTTAGCCAGCTCAATGCGCATGCGCCAGCCTCCACTGAACTCACTGGTAGAGCGGGTGAAATCACTCCGCACGAAGCCCAGCCCCAGCAATGTCTTTTCTACTTCCGCATCAATATTGATCTCTTCAATGCTGTAGTACTTTTCGCTCAGCTCCGATACCTCTTCAATGATCTTGCTGTAAGCATCCGATTCGTAGTCGGTGCGGGTTTCCAGCTGGTGATTCAGCTCTTCCATCCTGTTTTTCATGTCCAGGATTTTGGAAAACGCTTTTGATGTTTCTTCAAACACCGTGCATTCGTCGGCAGTGAGCAAGTGCTGTGGCAGGTAAGCGATGACCGCTTCTTTCGGTGCTGTTACTTTGCCCAGCGTGGGTTTACTTTCTCCGGCGATGATTTTGAGGAGGGTGGACTTGCCGGCACCGTTTTTACCCATGAGGGCAATGCGGTCGGTGGGATTGATATTGAAAGTGATATTGCTAAAAAGGGTGGTGCCGCTAAATTCCACACCCACCGCATCAACTGAGATCATATTTTACCGAATTAGGCCGCAAAGGTATTAATAAGTTTGGTAGAAGGGAGGAGGGGTGTTGATTTTGATAAGGAAATTACCGGTTCCGCTTCTACTAAGTCATTCGAAGAAAACACCTTGGCGAGACCGTAGCAAGCACTACTCTCTGCACGCAGTACTTTGAACAATTGTGATGCCGGGGTGAGACTTGTCAACCAGGCTGGTGAGAGATACTTTTTCAACGATTATTCGAAATTGCTTTCTATATTGAGTTTGATGTTCAAATGCAACATTTTACTTTTTGTTCTACTACTTTCTTGCGCTTGTTACGGACAGATTGATCCTGTGTACAACAACTATGTGCATTACGAGGTAGAAGACGGGCTGCCGCAGAATTATGTGTCCTACCTGGCCCAGGATAGCGACGGGTTCATCTGGTTGGCCACGCTGAATGGCCTTGCCCGGTTCGATGGGCACCAATTTCTACAGTTCAACAGTAATTCGCCTGACCCCAACCGACTGTCTACCTCTCAAATCCTGGATCTTATTATCGACGACGCCAACAATCTTTGGATACTGAACTTTAATTATAAGGTTGATCTGATGAACCCCAGGACTTTCGAAGTACAAAGGGACGTACAGCCCTTCATGAGATCAGATGACCTGCACTTCAAGTTTAACATGGGGCCAAAAGCTGCCCGGTTTGTCTATTTTGTCAGTGACAATGCAAAGAAAAACTGGTTCGTAAAGAATGGTACTGAGTACTACCATATTGACTCCACGCTGACACAGGTAAGTGATATTTTCGCTTCGAAGGATAGCACGGAGTTCGGGTATGGATTTGACATCGATGAAAAGGGTCGCTTTTGGTACATGACGGATAGGGGCCTTGCAGTAGCGAAAAGCACAAAAGATCCTTTGACACTGATTCCTATTCCGGCTGATTTCAACTACGAACCCGGAATAAGAAATAAATGTCCGGTTGTATGCTTGCCCGACAGCAAAGTCTTGTTTGCCTACGAAAATAGAATGTTCATGTACTATGAAACGACCAATAGGTATCAAGAACTTTCTGTGCCAAATGTGCCGGTAATCAATAATTCGAAGATTTTCAATTTGATCACTGATCTTCAGCAAAGGCCAGTTTTTCAATATCAGGGTTATATTTTCAGAGTGGAGAAGGACGACCACATCACGGTGCTGTGGGCTTACCCTGAGCGGGAAAAATTTGTCGTAACAGGTCTTTTGATTGATCGGTCAAATACGCTGTGGGTTGGAATTAATACAGGAGGGTTGTACAAAGTCAATCTGCTTACCCCTTCTTTTCACTCCGCCGAATACAAGGTGAATTTTGTGGCCGACCTCCTCATGGGAGAAGTTGGAGTTCCGGCTGCAGAATTGCCGGCTAGCTGGAAAGCCAATGAATGGGCCTATGATTTCCGATACTTTTCTTCAGGAAAAGGACAGATGTATTTGAAGTACGACTACTACAATTACGACGGTGCCAGGCAACTGTTTAAACTGAATAGTGAGAAGCTAGAACCGGTTGAAACCGGGGAGAGCAGCATCGAATACTTTGTAGGGCTTGGTGAAAGCAGCGATAAACGCTGGGCGATCGGAAAGTACGGTTGGATGTACAGTTGGGTCAATGACCTCTCACCTCCGCGACAAGTTAGAATGAAGGAAATCAATAGTCTGACGGAGGAAATATTGTCGGACATGGTGGTCGACAATGATTTTCAATGGGTGATATCGGTGAATAACACCCTCTACCAGGTCAAAGATGGAGAAATCATTGAGCGCTTTTACCCGGCAAGTGACAATGCAAGCCTTATCGACATTGTTCAAGATCCAGATCAACCCAGTATCCTGTGGATTGCTACGCTAGGCGATGGCCTCGTGAAATGGGATAAGTCGACAAAGAAAACAAGTCACGTTTATAATGCTAAAGATGGACTCTCCGACAACAGTGTGGGGGCAGTTGTGCCGGACAGTTTGGGCAACTTATGGATGGCTACTTTTAATGGCATCAGCAGATTGAACAAAAAAACAGGGTTGATTACTGCCTACTATAAGCAAGATGGGTTGATAGAGAGTGAATTTAACCGACACCATTCGTTTACACTGCCGGATGGAAGAATTGCCCTTGGCGGTACCATAGGTTACTCTGTTTTTGATCCAGACGAATTTGTGGAAGATGATTTTGAACCTGAGCTGAAAATCACCAGCCTTTCAATTAACAACCAGGTTCAGTCTTTTTCCAAAGGCCATCCGGTTCTTACCGCCCCATTGAATGAATTGCAAAGGCTTCAGCTTGGCTATGAGGAGAATTCGCTTTTGCTGGAAATGGCTGCCATGCAATTCAATGGCCCCAAAAAAAACCAGTACCGTTATAAATTGAGTGGTTATAATCAGGACTGGGTTTACAACGGTACCGACAGAAAAATAAAATTCGATAAGCTAAGGAGCGGGACTTATACCCTCGCCATGAATGCTTCCAACACCAATGGAATCTGGAGTTCCAATGTCAGGGAACTGACGATCAAAGTACTTCCGCCGCTCTGGCTGAGTTGGTGGGCTTTTACACTATATGGCCTTGCTCTTTCTTCGTTGGTTTACATCTACTGGAGGGGCTACCGAAAAAAGATTATCAAACAGCAGGAAGAGGAATTTAACAGAAGGGAAAATATTCGTTTGAAAGAGGTGGACGACATGAAAACGAGGTTTTTTTCAAATATCACACATGAGTTTCGCACTCCTCTCACACTGATCCTCTCACCTTTGGAGAAACAACTGCGAGACAAAAATTTTCCCAAAGAGGTCCAATCCATTCTGGAAAATAATTATCGCCACGGGAGCCACCTTTTGAAGCTTGTGAATGAATTGTTGGACATCTCCAAGCTGGAGTCGGGATTTATGAAATCTCATCCTTCAACCGGTCGGCTCGATGTCTTCGTAAAATCTTGCGTGGAGCAGTTTCAGGAAATGGCACAAACAAAAAACATTGAGCTTGCAGCTGAATACAAAAGCCTTGATGGTTTCTATCAGTTTGATAAAACTCATTTGGAGACAGTGTTGCAAAACCTGCTAAGCAATGCCATCAAGTTTACTGAGCCTCATGGTCAGGTTCACCTTGCGGTGGAGGCAGGACAGGACGATCAACTGAGAATAGAGGTGAGAGATACAGGGATTGGCATCCCTGAAGAGCAGTTGCCCAGGTTATTTGATCGGTTTTACCAGGTAGACGAAACATCCACCCGGGTGCATGGTGGCACGGGCATCGGGCTGTCACTGGTAAACGAACTGGTCAGCCTGATGGGTGGCGAGGTAACTGTAGAAAGTGTTGTTGGACAAGGGTCTTGCTTCACGGTGTATATGCCGGTGATAAAAATGCCGCTGCATGATGTGGAACAACACGACATTAGTTTTACTCCGGCAGAGTCAGGGGAAAATGTCCCGCTGGTACTGGTTGTTGAGGATAATGATGAGCTCCGGGCCTTCATTGTGGAAAGCCTCTCGGAGAATAACGTTGTCGTTTCTGCAAGGAATGGAAAGGAGGGATGGGAGATACTTTTGGACAGGCTGCCTGATGTGGTTATTTCAGACATAATGATGCCCGAAATGAATGGCTATGAATTATGCAGGCAATCCAAGCAAGATCTTCGTACCTCCCACATATATTTTATCCTGCTCACGGCCAAAACGGCACAGGAGTCAAAAGTTGAGGGACTGGAAGCTGGCGCTGATGGCTACATTGCCAAGCCTTTTCACCTTTACGAATTAGAATTGCGTATCCAAAATGCAATGATTCAACAACGTAATTTGATTAGTCATTATCAGCAACAACTCCTGGCTACTGAACTACCGACAGCAGCATTGAGCGTTGGCGACGCCTTTATTGATAAGTTCTATCGTTTTCTGGATAGAAGTTTGTATGACACTTCTCTGAAAGTTGAAACAGTGGCAAGGGAGATGGCGATGAGCAATAGCACGCTCAATCGAAAAGTAAAATCGCTATTAGGCATTACAACAAATGAGCTGATAAAGCGCTATCGACTACAAAAAGCTGCGGAGTTGATCCGGGCGGGTGAAAGTATTGCCACAGTAGCGTTCAACGTTGGTTTTGAAACCCACTCTTATTTTTCGCAAAGTTTTAAAGAAGTGTATCAGGTGACGCCCACAGAATACCGTGAACAAACTAATGGCGCACAGGACTAAGCTCTTCTGGGTCGTCGTCGAAGCCATATTGGTAAACGCTATTAGGCATTTTGACACGCTACCGACGATGTCTTTTGTGATTGCTAAAATGTTAGTTATCAATGTGATAACTATTTGTGGTAATGGGGCTTTAAAAGAGTTTCATTTCTGACAAAATCGTTATTGAATAGCTAAGGAAATAGATACTTCATCGACCGCTCAAGCGGCGTGTTTATCAAAATTGTCGCTTGTCGGGCAGGGGAAAATTAAAAACCCGCACCGGAAGCTTTTTGGCTGTGGGGCCTCCTTTCAATGCACTCCACAACGGAGGCAACACACTGGCGGGGCATTTGGATTGTCAACTTTAAGCCTGAACCTGTGAATTATGTAACTCTTTTCCAGGAACGTGAAACACTTCACGGCGGAGTTTGGTCCAAATTTACTGTATCATTTGAAACCCTTTTCGAGGTGTTTCTTGGCTACTCCGGTCTTTTCGTGGTCAAAGTGATATCAATTTCATCATTTTATGCTGCCACTATGAATATCAACGTTTTTCTCGGAGTCGTTTCGTTTGCGGTTTGGTCTACCCTCAGCACCTGGCTGTATGTGAACTACATCAAAGTGTTTGACACTGACTCACAAAAGGAACTGGTGATGCTGCCCAAGAAAGCAGCAGAAGTCACATCTATGGCTGCGGAAGACAAGTCAGCGGCGGAAGTGCCAATGCCCATCGAATTGACAAAGACCTTCACCTTTGACATAAACACGGCGGACATGATACACCCCGGGGCGGTCAAGCAGTTTGCTGATAGCCTTCAACCCTTGCTGGCTGGCCGAAAGGTAGACGTGAGCATCACGGGCTATACCTGCGACTTGGGGACTGAAGCCTACAATATGAAGCTGGGCCTCAGCAGGGCCAACTATGTGATGACGGCCTTAAAGGCCAGCACCATCGATTGGCCAGCGTTGCATTTACCTCTCAAGGGGAAGCCAATCCACTGGTACCCAATACCTCAGAACTGAACAGAATTAAAAACAGACGAGTAACCTTACTCATATCCTCAAAACCATGATCCTAGCCATCTTAGAAATACTCGCATTGCTTACCGTTTCGTGCCTCATAGGTGTCTTTTTCACCTATCGATTTTGGAAAGCCAAATATTACAGACTCCAGCGTCAAAACGATCAGCTTGGCAAGGAAGTAAACAACCTGAAGCAAGAACTAAAAACAGCACACTCCATCACCAACGAAAGAGAAAGCGTACTAGAACAACTCCGTGAGCAACTTACAATGGCCAAGGTCAGCGCAAACGAGCAAGCCTCAGGAAGACATGATGTATCAAAGGCGGACGCTATCGCATCAAAGAATTTCAAAAAGGAAATAGCGCTGTTGAAAGTTGAAATGGCTGAGAAAGAAAGAGAACTCGAAGAGGTCAGCAAAGAGCTGGCGCTGAGGAAAATCTCCTACTACCGACATATTGATGGCCACAGGTACAAAGCTGCCACACTCAACATGGCCGATGAGGCTATTGCTGGTCAGGGAGATGGACGCATAAGCAAAGCGGATGCGGAGAAGATTTTTGGTACAATTTCGGACGGACAAGATTACACACAGGTGGAAAAACATACGATCAGATACTTAAGGGATAACTACAACTGGACGGAGGAAGCCGATGCACTATTCAGATCCAGGGTAAGAAGCTGGGCAGCCAGTGATCATGAGCTCGCTTGATTGCCAGCTTTTGCCGATGGTGGGTGTGCGCTGAAAAATAGTGTGCAAAGGCTTCACTTGAAGAACAATGGGCCAGTCGTTGATGTGGCATGAAGTGATTGGGCATCCTTTATCCCCATAAAAGACGATGGGGCAATCGCAATGCCTCCAAAAAGCATGAGATTTCTTATATTTCCGCACAACATACGGAAACAATGAAGACTCGTCTACCCAACATCCAGGCCCTTTTTTCACTCCTCATCGGTGTTACCGCATTCTTCGGCTGCACTTCACCGGAATCAAAGCAAGTCGATCTTTGGCCCGATGGCACTGAAATACCTGAGTGGTTTTCGGATACTACAAAGGTGAAATTGGCGGATCTCGGAACGCCTTACGTCATTACCGACTTTGGTGCGGTCGGCGACAGCACTGTCCTTCAAACCGAAGCGATACAGCAAGCAATCGACGAAGCCAGCAGCAAAGGTGGTGGTGTGATCATCATTCCCAAAGGTGTATTCCTGAGCGGGGCGTTGTTTTTCAAACCTAATACTCACCTGCATGTGTCCGAAGGCGCTGTGCTCAAAGGGTCCGATAGCATAGCACACTATCCTAAAATGGCTTCGAGAATGGAGGGCCAAAACCTCGACTACTTTCCAGCGCTGGTGAATGCCTATGGTGTGGATGGTTTTTCCATATCGGGCAAAGGCACTATTGATGGCAATGGGCTGAAATATTGGGAAGCGTTCTGGAAACGGAGAGAGGAAGACCCCAACTGCACGAATTTGGAGGTGTCACGGCCACGCCTGGTGTTTATTTGGGGTAGCGACAATGTGCAGGTGCAGGACGTCCGTCTGCACAACTCTGGCTTTTGGACCAGCCACTACTACCAGTGCAATAATGTGAAAATCCTTGACCTGCACATTTCCTCTCCACATGCGCCAGTGAAAGCGCCCAGCACCGATGCCATTGACCTGGATGTCTGCTCCAATGTGCTGATCAAAGGATGCTACATGTCGGTCAACGACGATGCCATTGCTCTCAAGGGAGGAAAGGGGCCTTTTGCTGACACTGATGCCAATAATGGAGAGAACACCAATATCCTTATTGAAGACTGCGAGTTTGGCTTTTGCCACTCAGCGCTGACCTTTGGCAGTGAATCCATTCATGACAAGAACATTGTGCTGCGCAACAGCCACGTAAATGAGGCCAGGAGGTTGCTGTGGCTCAAAATGCGACCTGATACACCTCAGAAATATGAGTATGTGACCGTTGAGAATATTACCGGTAATGCCTACAGCTTTATCTATGTGAAGCCCTGGACCCAGTTTTTTGACCTGAAGGGCAGGGAAGAAGTGCCGCTCTCTTATTCGGATCACATCACCATGCGCAATATCGACCTCGACTGCGAGATCTTTTTCGATGTGGCCATTACCGAGCACGACCGGCTGTCTAACTTCACTTTCCAGAACCTGACGATCAAGGCTGTCAACCCAGCTTTTGACAAGAGCATGGTTAAGGATTTTTTGCTGGAGAATGTGAAGGTAAATGGGGATATCCTACAATAAGTGCATATCCTGAAATCTCTCAATCGGATCAAAGAAAGTTTAACAGACGTTAACACCAGTCACTATCGCTGCTTTACGGGTTCGTTGAGTGAGCAATTGTGTCTCGAGCCCGAACCAGATTACAAAAAATAACGGAAAAATTGTGTGAATCAAAAGTTACATATATAATTGCGTAACTTTTGATTCACATAATATAAAACACATAGCAGTATGAATAGGATCGACGTACTATCAGTGCCGGTATCGGACCAGCAGCGAGCAAAGGAATTTTATTTGAAAATGGGGCTTCATATAGTGGTAGAAGCGCCCTTTCAGGGAGACCAGTTGTGGATACAGATGGGTTTTCCCAAAGGAGAAACGACCATCACATTGGTGACGTGGTTCCCTAAGATGCCAGCCGGGAGCCTACAGGCAGCAGTGATCAACACCGACGATATTGCTGGAGACATTAAGAAGTTGACAGCTAGCGGCATCGAAGTTGGTAAGATTGATGACACGCCCTGGGGTAAGTTTGCTTCGATTGAAGACCCTGACGGCAACACATGGAGTTTGAACCAGAAAAACGCTTAATGCAATGAAAAAGGAAATACACTTAAAATGGTTTTATCCGTATTCCGTCGATACTATTTGGGAATACCTGACCGATGCTGATCTGCTGATGCAGTGGAGTACAATTCACCGGGATGAGCCTTTTCAGGCCAAGCCAGGGTTTCAATGGACATCAACCCAAAAAGCCCGCCGGGGCTGGGACGGTATCATGTATTTGGAAGTACTTGAAATAGTGCCAAAAGAGAAATTGGCTTACGCTCTGAAGGGTGGCCCACGACCTGGCGAGCTGTCGCTGGATACGGTTGTTACCTACAAACTGGTGGAGAAGAACGGGGGCACGGATCTTCAGCTTTCTCATACAGGCTTCCAGGGACTCAAAGGGGCCTTTACTGCGTTTATCATGGAAAAAGGCTGGGGTAAATTCTTCAGCCAGCGCCTCATGAAAGTGCTTAACGAAATACAACATGACACACACACAGTACGATAGCTTTCTGGCACTGGCCGACAAAAATCGCAGGGAGATATTGATGTTGCTTACGAAAGAGAAAAGCAGCATCAATACCCTGGCGGATGCTTTTGAGATAAGTCGACCGGCTGTGTCGAAGCATATAAAAGTGCTTGTTGATACGGGATTTATTTCCATTGAAGAAAGGGGTAGGGAACGACTGTGCAGCCTCAATTCTCAGGGTTTCGAAGAGGTTCAGAGTTGGATTAATCATTTCGAGAAATTCTGGAAACAACACCTGAGCAGCCTGGAAGTACTGCTAAAAAAGAAAGAGAAGGAGTAAAGACTGCAAATAATGGGCGCTATCTACCAGCAAACATTGTGGTAGCAATGACAAAGACAGCCCCGGTGCACTAACCTGTCAGCGTTTATTCCAATTTCTTTAGACAGGGTGTAAGTTTTTTTTCTTTCTGCCACTAACCAGAGAAAACGCTTATGAAAATTGATGACGCCATTGAACTGCTCAAGACAGAAAAAGCCAGGGCCGAGAAAAAATCTGAGATAAAGATTTTACAAAACATGATTGGTATCCTGTTGGACTTGCAAACCCGACAGTTGTCCGCAGAGGATCTTGCCGCAGTAGAAAGCGAGCTGGACGTGATGGAATTGGATGCCTACCAGGAAAACAGAAAAAGACACCTTAGAAAGAAGCTAGCTAAGTTTCAGCAATTTTTGAAAGACAAGTTTTCTCTTATCGCAAAAGGCCACTATACAGCACTAGGCATTGCCTTTGGCGTGGCCTTTGGTGGCATGTTTGGAATGATGATTGACAAAACCCTCGGGAGCTCTCTCGGGATTAGTTTTGGAATCGCTTTTGGTTTGGTAGTTGGGCGCTATCTCGACGCACAGGCGGAAGCACAGAATAGGGTGTTGAACGTTGAATTTAAATAACTGAGCGCAAGCGCCTCTTGACGACGCCGTGATCAATAACTGTTGATTCCACCTCCGCTCCTCAAAAAATATCAAAAAGGGAATGCCCCGGGTGTAATAATCCCCAACTTTGGCCACCAACCAAGGTAAAAGATTTGAGTAGCGACTTTTATACGTCCATGATTTTGCCGTTTTCGGGTATCATCATCAAGATTTGCCGGGCATACACCAATACCCAGGAAGATTTTGAAGATTACTATCAGGAGGTATGCCTACAGATTTGGAGGAGTCATGCCAATTTCAGAGAGGAGTCGCAGTGGTCGACCTGGGTGTATCGGGTGGCCCTGAATGTTTGCCTTACCTTATTGAAGAAAAGGAAAAACGACCCGCAGCACTTTGCGTCCGACTACCTGCCCGACGAGGCTACCGAAGATACCCGAGCATTTGCCAACGAGTCGCTCAACGAGTTATACGCTGCTATCAAACAGCTTTCTGAGGTTGACAGAGGAGTGGTTTTGCTCTACCTCGACGAAAAGAGCTATCAGGAAATCGCCGAGATAACCGGCACCAATGCCAATAATATTGGTGTGCGGATTAAACGAATCAAGGATCGACTAAAAGTAATATTGGATGGAAAGGTCAATTGAAGCTATTTGGAAAGAGGGATTTTTAGTAAGCGATGCTTTGGTGGCACCGAAGATCAATCAGTTATACAACCAAAAGTCGAAGCATATTGTCGATAAGTTTAAAAGGATGTTTGAGATTAATCTTATTGCCATCCTCATTTTTTCTGTTGTGTTGTTGCCGGTAAGTTTTTTGTTCGGCATGGCTTATATGGGGGTACCCATGTTTTTGCTTCTCAATGCGGTGGCAGTCGTCAACAAGCGGCTTTCGAATGGATTAAAGAAAATTGATAAAAGCGTAAGCAGCTATCAATACCTCAAAGCGTTCGATGCCTGGATGCAAAAGCAAATTTCCATCAATACAAAAATGTCGGCATTTAACTACCCCTGGGCGTTTCTTTCCATGCTGGTCGGCTTTTGGTTTTTTGAGATTGATGGAAGGATGTTGGGTGATGCGCTGATGAACAAAATACTGACTCATTATCCCGAGACCTATTTAGTCGGTGGTATTCCTCTCATCGGGATCATCGGCGTAATGCCGGTAGTTGTCCTCCTGGCGTTCTTTGGTGGCCGCCTCTACAAGTTTGAACTGAAGCTGATTTATGGGAATGTGATGAACAGACTTCAAGAAATGTTGGCCGACATGGAAGAGCTAAGAAGATAGAACGTTACAAGCGGGGCTGCCTGAACCTCTTATTCAGTGCGTGGCCGCCTCCCGATTGTACTTGTTCCGGTACTCCAGTGGCGACATGCCGGTAATTTTCCGGAATACCTCCCGAAAGGCCTTCACATCTGAATAGCCAACATCGTACATCACCTCATTGATGGTCTTGCGACTGGTTTCTAACGATTTTTTTGCAGATTCAATTTTAACCCGCTGCAAGTACTCGATGGGTGTGTTACCGGTGGCTTTGATAAACCGTCTGTCAAAGGTACGCCTGCCTACGGCAAAGCGTTGCGACAGCTGTTCCACTGAGACCTTCTCATCGAGTTTGCTTTCAAGGTAGCTCTGAGCCTCTTTTACCATCTCGTCACCATGCTGTTTTTGCCCTTTGAATATGATGAAGGCCGACTGGCTGTGCCGATCCATTTCGATCTGGAATACCTTGGCACAGAAGATAGCGGTTTGCCTTCCGTAGTATTTCTCTACCAAATAGATCATTAGGTTGAGGAAGGAGTATGCTCCTCCATTGGTGTAGATACCATTCTCATCAGTGATCAGCTCGTCGGCTTGCAGTTTGACCTTGGGAAACCGGGTTTTCAAATCGTTAGCGGCCGACCAGTGAGTGGAGCAGCTTCGGCCATCCAGTAGCCCTGATGAAGCCAGGAGAAAAGCACCGGTACAGATGCTGGCCACCTCAGCGCCGTTTTTATACTGCCTGGCAATCCATTCGGTCAGCTCCTGGTTTGCGTGCACTGACTGCTCATAATTGTGGTTCAGCGAAGGAATGATAATCAGGTCGGTTTGTTTGATGGCCGAAATATGAGTGTGGGGCTTCACTGAGAACAAGCCATCATAGAAATCCACCACTTTCGAAATGCCTGCTAACTGAATACTGAAGAGCACTTCCTTTCCAGCCTCTTGTAGGTAGGCATTGGCCCTGCTGAATATTTTATAGGCCCCAACAATACTGCTCAGGTTGTTTTGCCCGTCCGGCACAATGATGGTGAGGTGTTTCATAAAAGCTATTTAGTGTGATTCATCGGAGCATGACTTTTGCGCAACCAATATTAACTAAAGGTATTTGCAAAGGTAATGAATGGCATGTGTCCAAATCAACCCACCACAATGTCTGTTTGACACCCTTTAAAGGTAGGTTTTGCACAATAAATTTGCCGTAGTTCTAATAAAGCCCCGGCAAGTGATATCCTGAATTTAGAACCGAAACTACTCATAGAATGAGACGAAAACTGATGAATGGTGTCCTGCTTGTGGCTGCCTTATCGGCATGCTACAATGTGGACAAAGGAGCCCAAAAAGAGGCCGATACTAACGAAACAACAATAGAAACAAATACCATGAAAGAGCAAAGCTTTACCACTACCATACAGGTAGATCAAACCCCAGCGCAAGTATTCAATGCCATCACCAATGTGCGTGGATGGTGGTCGGAGGAAATTGAAGGCGGCACCGCCCAGCTGAACGACGAGTTCATTTATCACTATCAGGACATTCATATCACAAAAATGAAATTGGTAGAAGTGGTGCCTGACGAAAGGGTGGTTTGGCACGTGCTGGAGAACTATTTTAATTTCATAGAAGACAAGAGTGAGTGGAAGGACACAAAGGTCGTCTTCGAAATTTCACCCAAAGGGTCTCAAACACAGCTAAAGTTTACCCATCTGGGCCTTGTACCTGATTATGAGTGCTATGGTGTTTGCCGGGATGGCTGGACGAACTACATCAACAACAGTTTGGCCCAGCTAATCACCACGGGTAAGGGAACGCCGAACACTAAAGAAGGTGGTTTCAATGCCGAACTGGCTGCAAAATGGAACCTTAACTAGCGCTCTTTGCGCCTTATGCAGTAAAAATACTATGAACAATCAAAGCTTTACCACGTCCTTTTTGGTCAGCCGGTCACCGAAGGAGGTTTTTGACGCCATCAACAACGTGACAGCCTGGTGGACGGAGAATTTGTCTGGCAGATCCCAGCAACTGAACGATGAATTTTCTGTACGATTCGGAGATGTACACTATTCGAAACAGAAGCTGGTGGAGGTTGTGCCGGACAAAAGAGTTGTGTGGCTGATCACTGAAAGCAGGCTCAGTTTTATTGAGGACAAGAGTGAGTGGACGGGTACAAAAGTCATTTTTGACATCTCAGTAAGGAATAGGCAGACCGAAGTCACGTTCACTCACCTCGGCCTTGTGCCTTTGGTCGAATGCTATGGCGCCTGCAAGGGAGCCTGGACTGACTATATACTTGGCAGCTTACAAAGCCTCATCGCCACAGGGAAAGGGCAGCCAGCGTCGAAGGAAGCAGGCATAGGTTCAGGACAAAACTAAACGGTTCGCAGCTCAATGACATTTTCAGCACTTAACGGGTAGAAGAGCATTAGATTGGTGTTTCAACGCCGTAAGTAGCACGCTTAAACCGCCGACCATAAGATGACCTGCATATTGAAGACATTTCTTCGGTTAATAGCTCATGACGGTTATCTTAGCGATATACTGGAAATGATTCATGGTCAAGAGCAAAGTTTGGGGCCTCGCAGCGGCTATTATCTTCTTCTTCTTTCATTTCTGCGCAAAAGGCCAGACTGACGCTACGGCATACGAAGCGAAATTTCAAAAATGGTTGGGCGTGCGGGCGGATTCGGCTTTTACCTATGCCTCCAAATTATTGGCGATTGCCCAGGAAGTTGACGACCCAAAAGCTGTAAGGGAAGCTCTCATCAAGCAGGGGTTGGCCTATGGGTTTTTGAATGAATTTGATTCGGCTCTCGTCTATTATCGTAAATCGCTCAACGTAAGTCTTGCCAACGACGACAGCTTGGGGATGGGGAAGTCCTACTTGAATATTGGAGTGAATTTGTTTTACAGAGGCTTCCTTGACTCAGCTGCCTTCTATTACGAGATAGCTCGCCCGATCTTTGAAAGTTTAGACGAAAAAAAATATTTATCCTATAGCCTGAATAATCTTGGTCAGGTTTACAAAAGATCAGGCAAATATGATCAGGCCGCCGAGGCATACGCTAAATCGCTGGGGATCAAGAAGCAATTGAAAGATACAGTTGGCATTTTGAACGCCTACTTCAATTTGTCGAGCCTGTATGTTTCCACAACAAGATTTGATACGGCGCTCTTGTATTCACAGGAAACGTTAAAAATTGCGCTCATACTACAGGATACCAGCGAAATAGCCGGAGCCTGGTTAAATATAGCCCTGTCTCAACAGGGCGTGGGCAATGCCGGTGCAGCTCTAGGGGCTTACAAGGCGGCTGAAAAATTTGTGGGATATCCTGGCGATTCGGAATTCAGAATGGAGTTGTATTACAACCTGGCCAAATTGTATCGGGATCAAGGTAATTATGACCTTGCCGAATCATATCTGGGCAAAATGAACGTATACATGCACTCCGAAGCCTTTTTGGAAAAGCAAATGGCGTACTACCAGCTGTCGTATGAGTTGAAAAAGGCCAGGGGCAGTCATGCCGAGGCACTGGCGCTTTTAGAGTCTTTTGTGCAAGTCAAGGACAAATACTTATCTCAATCTGTGCAGGAGCAGATAACAGAGCTGGAGCGGAAATATCAATCCGAACAGCAGGAACTCAAAATTACCGGGCTTGAGCTTGAAAAAAAGACCACTGACCTGGTGCTGGCGAAGTCGATTAATCAGCGGAATATCTTGATTTTGGTGGCCATCATTTTCCTTATTCTGGCGGGTTTTGCCGGGTACAGGTACAGAGAGAAACAAAGGACTTCCAAAGTGCTGAAGCAGAAGAATCACCAGATATCGGAGGCGTTAGACGAAAGAGAAATTCTGCTCAAAGAGATCCATCATAGGGTTAAGAACAACCTGCAGGTGATTTCTAGTTTGCTAAAGCTTCAGGCAGGCAGCTTGAAAGATGAAGCGGCAGTGGATGCGGTGATGGAAGGCCAAAATAGGGTCAGGTCTATGGCGTTGATCCATCAAAAATTGTACAGTGCGGACGATATACGGGGAGTTAGCATTGACACATATCTTGAAAACCTGACGAGTGAACTTCTCACAGCTTTTGGGAGAAATGAAATTGATGTGGAGATAGAAACTAACGGATTGAAGCTCGATATCGACTCGGTGATCCCCCTGGGGCTGATTCTCAATGAGCTGATTTCTAACAGTCTTAAGTACGCATTTGACCAGCCGGGCGGGCGAATAAGCATCAAAATGTGGGAAGCAGACGAGAAGCTGAACGTGACGGTTAAGGACAATGGCAAAGGAATGGATTCGGCCACTCTGGAGCAGTCCAACTCTTTTGGATGGAAGATGATTCGGTCGCTGAGTCGTAAAATTAAGGCTGAGATTGATATCCGGAATGATGGTGGAACCGAGGTGAACCTGTACTTGTCACGTTATAAATTGGTGGTATGAAAAAAGCTTCTGTACTGGTAGTTGAAGATGAACCCCTTATTGCTGATGATATTGCCGAAACGCTGGAAGCTCACGGCTATGAGGTTGTCGGCATTGTAGATGAGGCAAGCGATGCGCTGGAGGTTTGCAAGACTTGTCATCCTGATGTTGCTCTTTTGGATATTCAGATAGAAGGGCCTGTCGATGGAATTGCCCTGGCTGCCCAATTGTCCATGCCCATCGTTTTTCTGACCTCTTTCTATGACCAAAAGACGCTGGATCGGGCCAAACTGGTGAATCCTTCTGGCTATATTGTCAAGCCTTTCAATGAGCGAGACCTTATCGTGAATCTGGAAATCGCCATAGCTCGTGGCAGAAAGCCAGCCAAAAGTAAGCCGGTTGCCAACGAGAAATTTTTTGTCAAAAAGGATCAGGAGATCGTTTCCGTCTCCGCTTCAGATATTGTGTACGTGGAAGCGTATGACAATTATTCAACTTTGTACACTGAAAAAGAGAAATACATGATCAGCCACACACTGAAAAGTATTTCGGAAAAGTTAGAACCATTGGGTTTCCTGAGGATACACCGTTCTTACCTGATCAATTTCGATGCGGTGGACAGCATCTCCGAGAACTATGTGTACCTGAAAGGCCATCAGGTCATGATTGGGAAATCCTACCGCAAACAGTTCATGGAGTCACTTTCCCTACTCTGACGCCTTCAAAAATCCCGCCTTCGACTAAAAATTTCCTTTCCTTCACTAAATCCCACTATCATTTGAAGTAGTCAGCTGGCAATTTCATAGACAAAAAACGACCTATGAAATTTTTTCTGTCTGCTGCACTTTTAATTTTCACTCACATCCTTTCGGCCCAAAACTTTGTAGAGAGCTGGGAAACAACGTTTTCCGCTACCGGACCGGCGGAGATTGTAAAGATGATACATGACGCTGATGACAATGTGATCATTCTAGCCAATCAGAGGCAATCCGACGGACCAAGGTTCGATGGTCTGGTCCTCAAATACAGCAAGAGCGGTGTGTTTCAATGGTCGAAATCTTACGGGTATGATTCCGAAACGAATGACTACGGGGTCGATATTGATGTTGACGATGATGGAAACATCTATGCACTGTTTAGTATTAGCCCTGAGAACGCTGGCAATACTGACCCGAATGGTTTTTTATTGAGAAAGTATTCCTCCGCAGGGACTGTTGTCAATAGCTACGAAAGCATTGGTTCATTGGGATACATACCCCAGAAAGTAGCCTTCTATGAAAGCCAGAACAAGGTTTATTTTACAGCCAGTAGAAGCCAGACTTCAGGTAAAGGATTGCTACTAAGGCTATACAGGTTGTCGGATGGCCTGGTGCATGAGTATGCTAAAAATTATGAGAGTGACGAGGATGACGTCGCATTTGCCATTGATACAGGAAGTACAATTACTGTTCAGTTTCAAAAAGGAACGTCTGAGATAGCTGCATTGTCTATTCCATACAATTTCGGGGTTTCCGATTCTTTTTTAGAATCGGGGTCGATCGTAGTAACTGAATCCATTGAGAACATTACTTATAAGCAGTTTAGTAGTTATAGGTATTTTAAGTTTGAACTAGACAATGGAACCGTTGATCTTTATGAAAGGTCTTCAAGTAATGTAACAAAAGCTGTATTTACCGGAGAGACAGGCTTCGTTGGCGACTTTTCAAGATCCAGTGGTGATGTATTGGTGACCGGCGATTTTGATCAGAATGTAGTCAGGAGGGAGTATAATTTTTCCGGAGGTTCTTATAGCCTTGAGTATGAGTTAGATGATCCGCAAACTATTGGCAATTTTCTTTCATCCGGGAATTACGTGCTTGGATCTATCGTTGAAAACAATACCCGGTATTTTGGTGCCTTAGAGTTTGATTTTTATGGTGTTTCAGATAAATGGTACCATAGCTCAACCGATGGCGAAACACTTGATAAAGCCCTTGCCGATTCGGATGGCAATTTCATTTTTGCGAGCTCTCCTGGCAGTCAGATTAAGCTATTTGCCTTATGCAATGGCCCCATTGGCATCGACCTTGGCTCTAATATGAATACAGAACTGGAGACTGTTACGCTGTCAATAGGCTCGAGCCCGGCCAATGAGGCCAACTGGGAAACTATAGAATGGAGCACAGGGCAAACAGGGGTGAAATCTATCGAAGTCTCAGGGTATCGTGAGGTGAAAACGATTTCTGTTACCGTTACTAATGCCAATGGGTGCTCATTTACTGACGAGATACAGGTTACTTTCAGGGTGCCTGCTCCAGGTTTGCCACAGCCAGAAATAATTGGTATGAACGGAGCTGCTCCCGTTTTTCGGTTTACCTGGGACAAGACCATTGCTGACGTGGTGGAATACGGGATTGACCAGGAGTTCTACATCGGTAGCTGTGGAGTGTTTCGGGGTGACTGGGAGGAGTTTAACAGCAGTTCTTCGGGAAACGCAAACGATTATATAGATATCACAACATCCATTCATGCTGGTTTGCAATTGTTCGGCGGTTATGCAGAGGATGCTGATGAGAACCGGTCATACCCAGCGTATCAGCTGGCCCTTCAACCTTGCAATTGCTATGATATGGAAGCCCTGGATACCTACCTGGCCACCGTTGCAATCAATGACGGGAATGATGTAGTGGGAGAGGGTGAGATTGCATCATTCTTAATTGTGAACCCAGAAACAGATATTCGTAAAACAGGCGATCAGGAACTGCTTTCATACTTTCAGTGGGAAGTGCCTGAAGGCTGGGATATCATTGACTACCAGGGCACTCTGATCAAGACAAGAATCAATGAAGGAGCTGCAAGTGGAAATGTTTCTGTGAAGATTGTCAATCCATGTACCGGAGATCAAACCTCTGCGATATCAAAAGAAGTTACCGTAACGAAAGATCAAACGATCGCATTTGACCAACCGGCTGACATGCAAATGGGGGACGACCCTGTAGCGCTTGGGGCAATGGCTTCGTCTGGTTTGGATGTTGCCTATGATGTCGAGCCACACGATATACTCGACATCGATAATGGAATGATTACTCCACTCTATGCAGGCACAGTAACCATCACAGCGACACAAGCTGGTAATTTCGAGTGGAATGAATCAAATCCTGTTCAGCAAACTTTTACCATCAATAAAGGCAACGATGAGATTACTTTTGGAGAATTGGGTGATGTATTATGGAATGCGGAAAACTTCGATTTAGATGATCTGGCCTCTACCAAAAGTGGAAGAAATATTTCGTGGACTGAAGTAGATAATGCGTACGTTTCGGTTTCATCCCTGGGGGCTGTTGTACTTAAAAAGCCAGGCGCTGTGGAGATCACTGCTACCTTGGCCGGGGATGATAATTGGAATGCCGCCAACCCGGTCAGTCAGACACTTACAATTCTGAAAACAGACCAGACCCTCACACTTGATGAATTTCCGGATAAACTGGTGACAGATGATGATTTTCTATGGGGTGAATACCTGGATATTTCTTCTGGTCTAACTCCCTCACTAGAAAGTGACGATGAAGGGGTGGCAAGGGTATCTGGCAGTCTTATTGAAATAGTCGGAGCGGGAACAGTGACAATCACAGCTATACAAACGGGGAATGATTATTACAACGCTGCTGACCCGGTGAATCAGACACTGACCATCAACAAGCTTTCGCAAACCATATCATTTGACCCTATACCTGAAAAAACCACTGACGATCTGCCGTTTGAGCTGGATGCTACGGGAAGCTCAGGTTTGGATGTTGAGTATGAAAGCTTGAATACTTCTGTTGCAACAATCGATGACAATACTGTTACTATTGTTGGAGTGGGCACGGCAGACATCGTCGCCTCGCAAGCCGGAAACGGTACTTATGAGCCTGCACCTAACGTGACCCGCACATTGACCGTTTCTGAAGGTGTGACCATTACTTTTACTGAAGGATACCCGCAATTTGAATACTACCTGAATGGCGTATATCGCCTTTTATTAGAGTTAACCCAGAATGGCAATGTATACTACGTGGTTACTGCCGAAGGTGCAGACGAGCCCACACCTGCACAAATCGAAAACGGAAAGGATGCCTCGGGTGCACCAGCGTTTAAAAGCGGATCGGCCTATTCTTTGACCGCCAATGATGAATATAATTCGGCCCAGATCTTGGGGCTGGAAGAACTAACCTCCTATGAGATATTTTTGACAATTTCTGATGAAAGCTATGCACTGAGCACTGCTGTTCATCAATTGTCAGTTGAAACCGGGGACTATTCAAAACCTGAATGGGAGTCAGGTTATCCGGCAATGGGTACCATCAATTCCCTGTCAGCTGAGGTGGAAATTGATCTCAATGAGGAGAGCGGAACAGTGTATTATGCTGTGTTCGCAAGCAGTGGTGCTACCAAATTCCCCGCCAATTTGAAGGCTGGGAGCAATTACGGAGCAGTTGATGAGGGTTCTGTATCTGCTGGTGAGGGTAGCTTTGTCCTGACTGGGCTAAGCGAGGCAACAGCCTATGATGTGTGGCTGGTGGCTGAAGATGCAGCTGAAAACTTGCAAACTGCGGCCACCAAATTGGATTTCACTACCATTGACGATATAGCGCCTCAATTTGGTGCGGGTTATCCGTCAATCGCAGCTGTTGATGAGTCTGACGTAGAAATTGATGTGAAGATAAATGAGGCGGGAACAGTCTACGCCATTGCTCAACTTGCCGGAGAAGGTGCTCCGTCGTTTGCGCAGGTACAGAACGGCCAAAACAGCAGTGGTGCAACGGCGATCAGCGCCAACTCGGTAACGGTGAATAAAAATCAAACGACCGCTTTAGGGGTTTCCGGGCTTACCTCCCAGGTGGAATACGATTTTTATGTGGTGGCCTGGGATGATTTTGACAACGAGAGCGGTGCTCCGGAGATGCTAAATGCAACCACCAGCGACCTGAAGGCACCAGTTATTTCTCCGCAGTCTCTTACATTGGAAAGTGTTGATGAGACCATTGCAACCTTGAGTTTTTCATTGGACGAGCCAGGCTCATTCCATTGGGTAGTCGACACTGAGATTGTAACATCACCATCACCCACTCAGGTATCGAACGGTCAAACAGAAGCGGGGGAGGTCTCAACACACTCAGGATCAGTAGATGTTACCATAGCGGATCAGGCCTATCAATTTGAGGTGACCAGACTGTTGGCTGATCAGGAGTATGAAATCTATTTTGTTGCCGTAGATGAGAATGAAACCCCTAACATTAGTGAAAGCACATTTTCAACAACCTTTTCTACGGTAGATCTGACGGCCCCTACCTTTGCGACTACTCCTCAGATGACCAACATTTCTAACGAAGGCTTTGACCTGCTGATAGATGTTAATGAGACTGGGTCTTTGCACTATGCAGTGATCGGTGCGAGCGATCCGCTGCCAACAACCAACGAATTATCTACCGGTTCAGTGACCAATGCTATCATTCAGGGAAGCAAAGCTTTAGCAGACGGAAACAATGATCTCACTTTTACTATTGCTCTCACAGAGGAGTCTTCCTATAAAGTGGTTTTGTTGGCAGCTGATGATGATGAAAACTTGCAAGACGATGTTATCTCGATAGATTTCACGGTTCCGAGCTCCAAAATAGCTCAGTCGGTCACTTTTGAAGCATTAGAGGAGAAAACTTACGGAGACGCTGATTTTGTCCTGGCAGCTATTGCAACCTCTGGGCTGGACGTTAGTTACAATAGCTCCGATGAGTCTGTAGCCACTGTCTCAGGGAGCAGTGTGACGATAATAGGGGTAGGTACTACGACCATTACCGCCTCTCAATCTGGTAATGACAATTACCATCCTGCGACTGATGTCGAACAAACCCTTATTGTCAATAAGGCGAGCCAATTGATCACTTTTGAAGCATTAGAAGAGAAAACTTACGGAGATGCTGATTTTTACCTGGCAGCTATTACAACCTCAGGGCTCGATGTGAGCTACAGTAGCTCCAACGAGTCTGTGGCCACTATTTCCGGGAGCACAGTGACGATTGTGGCAGTGGGTAGTGCTACTATCACTGCCTCTCAATCTGGTAATGACAATTATCATCCTGCGGCTGATGTTGAGCAAACCCTTACTGTCAGTCAGGCGAGCCAATCGATCACTTTTGACGCATTAGAGGAGAAAACCTATGGAGATGCTGATTTTGACCTGGCAGCCATTGCCACGTCGGGATTGGGTGTTAGCTACAGCAGCTCAGACGAGTCTGTGGCTACTATCTCTGGTAGCAGTGTGACGATAGTGGGAGTGGGTAGTGCTATTATCACTGCTTCTCAATCTGGAAATGGCAATTATCATCCTGCGGCTGATGTTGAACAAACATTTACTATCAATAAGGCGAGCCAGACCATCACCTTCGATGCCATAGAAGATCAGAATTTTTCCGTCGGGTCTCTTTCACTGCTTGCGACAGTTTCTTCACAGTTGTCTGTTGTCTATACGCTGGATGATGGCGATGGTGCAATCAATGACAACATGTTGACCTTCCACTCAGCAGGAACCTTTACCGTAACAGCTTCACAGCCTGGTAATGGCAATTTCAATGCTGCCGAGCCTGTTAGTCAAAGCTTTTTCGTGAATGAGGAGAGCCTCAAAGTGCCTCAAACCATCACTTTTGCTTCCATCGAAGATCAGACCTACGGAAATACAATCCAGCTATCAGCTACCTCGTCCAGTGGTCTTACTGTCAACTATGAAATGCTCAGCGGAGGAGCCGTAATATCAGATGGAGAAGTGAAGTTTACCGGGATAGGAGCCGTCACCATCGAAGCAAGCCAGGGTGGAGACGATACTTACGAGCCTGCAGCTTCAGTAAGCCAGACTTTCGGGGTGCTCCCTAAAACCCTTGACGTATTGGCCGAAGACAAGCAGATTGTCTATGGTCAACCGATGCCGGAATTGACTTATACCATTACTGGCTTTGTGACAGGTGAAGATGAGTCTGCATTGACCACAGCTCCCGCCGTGAGTACGGAAGCAATTCAAGATAGTAATGCGGGGAGTTACAGCATATCCGTTGAGGGCGCAGTTTCGGGTAACTATGTCTTTAACTATCAAGGTGCACTACTTGTCATCAATAAGGCTCAGGCAGATATTACCATAGCAGATTTGGAGCAGGAGGCAGATGGATCAGCCAAAGAACCAGTGGTTACCACAACACCGTCCAACCTGAACTTCACAATCACTTATGATGGGTTGGCGGATGCCCCAATCGTCGCAGGGACTTATGAGGTGAAAGTAACGATTGATGAAACAAACTATGCTGGTGAGCAGGCAGCTATTTTCACTCTGACAGAATCGAACCCTTTGGGTGTCGAGGCTGAAGCATTGCTGAGTGTCTATCCGAACCCGGTAGCTGATTACCTGACCATTAAGAATTTAACTAATAAAAATATCGCCATATATGACCTGGAAGGCAGGTTGCAGTCGGTAGACAGGGTGGGGGAAAGACTTGACTTTTCCGGATTGAAACCAGGAATTTATTTACTAAGAAGCGACGGGCAAGTATTGAAGCTCATTAAACTTTAAAGCAGAGGCATACCACAACAATTGACTAAACTCAGATTAACCCCGGTCTCTTAGGAGACGGGGTTTCTTATTTCATCATCATTAGGAGGCATATCAAGCGGGTAAATGCTGGCTATAGTGAGGAGGATGAGCCCTCGAGATGGCACAATTTTTTCTATGTGATGCTAAGTGGCATAATTGCAGGCCTGATCAACATTATTAGCCTAACAATTTAGAAAAGCATGTAGAGGTTTAAAATAGAGTCGATTTGCCGATCCAACTAGTGGCCCTCAATATCGACTTGAAATGAAAAAGGCTCTACACGTTCTTCCCTGAAATTGCCGAAAGACTGCCTTTTGCTCACGCCAGGCCAATGCACCTCCAATTCGCCGCTTTGCACCTTGTACATGATGGTGTAAAGCGTGCCAAACGATTTGTCGAAGTTAGTGTTGTACAAAGGCGGCTGCATAAATTTGGCGAGGACGGACGCCTCTGTTTCAACCTGCGAGGCAACCAGCTCCCCCAGCAGCTTCTTCCGCTCGATGGTGCCAGTGAGAGAAGCATAGTCGGTCCACTCTACTTCTAACTGGTGATTGGTAGCAACGGGGATGTGTAATACCACCGGCGCTCTGTCGGGCGAAAGGTACACAGTGGCATACAGACCCGACTTATCCACAACAGTCACGTTGTAGGCCATGTGAACAGGTACCCGTGACAGGATTTTCACGGCATCATCCACATTTTTAGCCACCTCAAGTACATAACGCAGCACGAGCGGAATGCCGAAGCCTTCACCAGTTACCCGTCGCCCGCCGAAAGTGAGGGAAGCGGCAAGGCCCGAGGCGTTCATTCCATCCAGCAGGCCCCAGGTGCAGTCGCTAACGCCCATCACCGGTTGCAACCAGTTGGTGTACAGCATCGTGCCTTCGTACATCTTGAAAGTGTAGTCGTAGTTGCGGATCAACGAAATGTCATTGTCACGAGACCAGGCCACCTGCGAGCAAGCCGTCATATAAGCAGGAGGGCAGTACATAGACAGGAACCTGCCCTCAAGGTCGCCGTCACCAGCCAGCCCCATTAGCTGTTGATACACTGGCACTAGCTCCGGCATATGATAGGCCAGCTGGCTCGCCGAAGTGAGGTAGCCCTTTCTGGCCAGGTAGCCTTCAGAGAGAAACCAGGTTTTATAGTGAGGCCAGGTTCTATCAAACAAAGCCTTCCACTTTTCTCCGGGTTTTTCTTCCTGAAGGCAGTTGAACGATAGCGGCATAGTTTACATCATTTTGAATCCGCCAATTTCAGCGGCTTGTGGTTTGGCTGGCGTGGGTACATAGTCCACTGCCTTGTACATGCTTTTGATGGCTTTGATCCATTTTTCCGCCCGTGGTCGGAGTTTGAAATCGTCGGTCATCAGCCGCCCCCTCATTACCAGGATACCCATGTCAGCTCCTTCGTAAAAGTAATCGTCGTTTCGACTAATGCGAAGAAAGAAGGCTTCGTTTTCTGTTTCAACAGCCCTTCGGTGGGTGTCCATCCTCGAAAACTTGATCGTCCCATCGTCGTTCATTTTGTAAATCCCCGAACGGGGTGCCTCTGTGATCACCTGAATCTTCTTGTCTGTGTATTTTATTACCAACTGGCCCCATGAGTCTATGTTTTCCGGATTGAACCAACGCCTGTTGATAGCATTGACACTTATTTTGTACGGCTGATTCATCCATTCCAGCAAGTGAAACATAAATAGAGGCATATCAGACAAGGCAAAAACGGCGTGGTTAGTAATGGAACTTGCTCCTGTGATCCGTGGATTCAATTCACCCAGATACAGTTGCTGGTCATCCTGATCGATAAGGAAGTCGAGCTCAAAATAGCCTTTGTACCCCTCTTTCCGTAGTTGGTAGCCAAACTGCTCAGTATATTTCTTTGCTTTTCTTCGGATGGCAGGGGTGAAGGCATCGGCAAATATCTCGTTGCCGCACCAGCCGCCTTTGTAGGGCGTAAGTTCCTTGAAGCCTACCAGTTCAGTCATCAGTGGGGCTACAATGGTGCCATGCTGTGTTACGCAAGCCTCAATGGCCGACCCACGGCAATTGATCCGCTTCATGATCTTCACTTCCTTTTCTTTTACAATTTCTTCTTCGTACTTCTCCCATTCCTGCTCATTTGAAATGAAGAAGGTGGTGTGGCCAGAGTCGCCAAAAGGAGTTTGGACGACGAGGTCGGTTCCGAGCTTTTTCTTGCTGATTGAAGTCATGTGCTCATAGCTTTTTACATTCGACAAAATGTAAGGAACACAGGGAACGCCAGCTTTCTCAGCAATCCGATTGGTGTTCACCTTATTGTCCATGAAAGTCCTCATTTTGGCAGGCGGGAAGCAGACTTCCAGGCCAAGTTGCCTTGACAGTTTTTCCGTGTTTTCATCAAACATCAGAAACAAAGCTTTGCCCTTGTCGCCACGTGATTTGATATAGTCAACTACCTCTTTGTGTTCCAGCAGGTAGTTGTTGATATCTTCTATGCTCTGGAATTCTTCGTGGGGCATTTCTTCTTTTGGAGAAAAGACACTTGGGTGCAAGCCATCGAAGCACTCGATGTAGCAAATGAACTTAAAGCCTTTTACCCATTCATCGGCGCCCAGCAGGTTGAAGTTGGTGGCACTTATGAAGTAGATGGGCGTTTCATTGCGATAAAAGAACCGTCGGATGTCAGATATGCCATTAAGTACGCTTGGGCTTTTTGATTTTGCTGCCTTGGGTGTAGCTTTTTTGACGGCTACTGTTCCTGTTTCTTTCTTCATGGTTATTTGTGTTTTGTTTTTTCGTTCGGTTAAGGAGGAAAGGGTTATTTAAACCTCTCCAGTATTAAATAGTCTCGTTCTTCACGAGTGGTTTTTTCTCTGCTCGGTTTTGACATTAGCCAGAAAACTGTACCCAGCATCGAAAGAGCCAGTAATATGGCCCATTCCAGCGGCCACTTCAATGCGGCGGGACTTGCAGGAAGGGTGATTGCCAGTAGTATCAATATGGATCCGCCGATCGCTATATAGCCGGTTAGTTTACCGCCAGGAGCAAGGTAAGGCCTCGGCTGATCAGGAAATGCTTTTTTCAACCTGAGGTAAGAAAACGACACTCCCAAAAAGGCAGCAGCGATGCAAAGTGACCCCACATCAACAAAGGCAATCATGGCACCACGGCCAAGTAATGCAGAGATGAAGGTGATGGCGCCGCTGAACAGCACAGCGTTGTAGGGCGTCTTATACTTTTGATGTGACCTTCCCAGAGGTGGCGCAATGATCTTACCTCGTCCCATAGCAAAAAGCACTCTGGATCCAGCCAGGAAAAAGCCGTTCCAACTGGTAAGCGAGCCAATGAGAATCGCTATCAAAATGCTGTTTACTAAAAATTTGGATTGAAAAGCTGATTCAAACGCTTCGGCAGTAAATAAGTCCGACCCCACTATCGAAGACCAGTCGGTGACCATGGAAGTGCTGAAGATGAGCAAAATGTAAAACAGCACG
Organism: Imperialibacter sp.; assembly: GCF_048007035.1. NCBI lineage: Bacteria > Pseudomonadati > Bacteroidota > Cytophagia > Cytophagales > Flammeovirgaceae > Imperialibacter > Imperialibacter sp. The sequence continues at coordinate 6,387,434 of NZ_CP180355.1, read as the reverse complement.
GCCGCAACAATAGATACGAGTATGAGGATACCTATCATCCTTGGGTTCACACTGTCTTTTGCTTCTTCTGCTCCCTGCGGTATAGTGTCAAAACCCACCAGCCAAAAAGGCACTGTGGCAAATACAGCAATGATGCCACCAATGACTGTTTTGTCAGCACCTTTAGCAAACAAGGGTTGAAGGTTGCTCACCTGCCCCTCCCAAAAGCCTATTACTCCGACTGCGAGGACGATGAGGAGAAAAACGACCGTTAGATAAACCTGAAACCGGATGGAGTTTTGAACGCCGACGTAGTTGATCCAGGTGATGAGGGCAACAAAAAGGAAAGCCAATAGGAGGTGGCTACCAAAAATAGTTTCCCCATTGATGGCATAAAGCGGCCATTGGTCGATGGCAGGAAAGAGGTAGCTGAGAATTTTCCCGACTGAAATAGCCTCAAAAGCTGAAACTGACAAATAGCCAAACGACAGGAACCAACCTACTAAAAATGACTTGGAGGTGCCAAACGCCTTGTAGGCATAGGCCACCTCACCCCCTGAAACTGGCAACATGGCCGTTACCTCGGCATAGCAAAAACCAATAAACAGCATGAGTAGTCCGCCAATCGCAAAGGCTATCGCCGCACCCATTGGGCCCGCTGTTTGCAGCCAGGGCCCCATGGCCGTTACCCAGCCAACGCCTATCATAGCACCAAAGGCAAGGCAGAAGAAGCCTGCCCGGCCAATTCCTTTGCTCAGTGCCGCCCGGTCAATTGTTGAAGAACTGTTCATCGTTACTTTTTCGCTGGTACGGCTTTTTTGACTCTACCATTACCTCCCATACCAACCATGCCGCTCATAGCTGCCGAGGCACCCATCAGTGAGCTGCCCGACTGGTGTCGGTTGAGCGCCGCCTCGGTAAATATGCGCAGCCCCAAATCTGACCGGTACCCATGGATTTCCTTTACATCAAGTGCCTGGAGAAAATCAAGTATCTCTACTGTCATTACCTGTCCGGGTACGAGTACCGGGAATCCTGGCGGATAGGGGATAATAAAGGCAGATGAAACCAACTGACGTCCCTGCTGCATCAAGTCCTTGCACGATGATAGCTTGACGTATTCGCATTTTTCTTCCTTATAGGCCAGGAAGTAAGCCTCCCTCATTTTACCTCCCGGTATGCCGGCTACAGCCCTGAACGAATCGTGGAAATAGCTGAAGTCGGGGAGCGGCGGCGCCTGCTCAGTGAGTGAGTAGATTTTATCCTGAAGAATTCGGTTTTCTTCCGGATTCAGCGAGTCAAACTGAACGTCGATTTGCTCCGCTATCTTCACCAAAGCACTTATCAGGTAGCTCACCGAACTTCTGGTGGTACCGATATTGGTCATAAATAAAACGGAGTTCCTGGAGGTTTTATTGATCTGAATATGGAATTGATCCATCAGGTACTTGTTCTTGAAAGTGTCACCATCCACACCGGTAGCGCCAATGTGCATATTGATTTTTGTTGGGTCAAGCACAAAATCATCCTCTGCCCAGGCGGTTTCAAGCCTTTGCCAGCCTTTTTCGGTGTTGTAGTACTCCGACAGCCCCGACTGGCGGTATTGATCGGGTATTATGTCTTTAACTGTCAGGATCTTGAAGTACTTTTTGAGTTTCGGGTGGTCACTGATTTTTGCCCGAAGCAGCATGGCCATCTCAATGCTTTTTTCCACCAGCTCATATCCTTCAAAGCTTACCTGCCTTCTACCCACATCTAAAGAAGCAAGTATCTGGTAGTTGGCCGAGGTGGAGGTGTGCGTCATGTAGGCCTCGTGAAACGAGGTTTCTGCCTTGCGCTCAAATTCCTCATCATAGATATGGATCATTGATCCCTGACGAAAAGACGATAGTGTCTTGTGGGTGGATTGCGTGGAATATACCCTGATCTTGACTAGTTCGGGGTTAGGCATCGTCGGTGTTTGGTCACCACCTTTCTTTTTAAGGTCGGCCAGGTGTTGCTTGTACTGCTCTTTGTAAGCCGCTGTTTTATACTTTTTGCATAGCTTGTTGGCTACATACATGGCCGTTCTTTGCCTGTAAGTGGGAGTGAAGGCAGCAAAGCCAAACCAGGCCTCGTCCCATAGGAAAATCATGTCAGGTTTTATTGCCAGCACCTGCTCCATTACCCGTTCCACGTTATACACAAGCCCGTCGAACGTACAATTAGTGAGCAAAAGCATCTTCACATTGTCTAGCCGCCCCGCTTTTTTAAGCGTATGGAGGCGTTCGGTGATCTCAAAGAGTGGTACTGCGCCATACATGGAGTATCGCTGAAGTGGGTAGGAGTCTAAATAGGTGACGTAGGCGCCGGCCAGCACCATGCCATAGTGATGCGACTTGTGGCAATCTCTGTCGATAAGCACCACATCGCCCGGCTCTATCAGAGCCTGAAGGACGATCTTATTCGAGGTAGATGTTCCATTGGTGGCAAAATAGGTCCGTTTTGAGCCAAAGGCTTTACTGGCAAGCTCCTGTGCCTCTTTCAGTGGGCCGGTGGGTTGCAGCAGAGAGTCAAGACCTCCCGTTGTGGAAGAGGTTTCTGCCAGGAACAAATTTCTGCCATAGAAATCGCCGAAGTCATCTATCCAGTTCGATTTGAATATCGAGTTGCCACGGGAGATGGGCATCGCATGAAAAACACCGGTTGGTTTTTGACTGTATTCTTTCAGTGCCGTGTAGAAGGGCGTTTTGTACCGGTCTTTGATACCCCTGATGATGCTCAAATGCAGCTCCTGAGTATCCTCACTTCGATAGAATATGCGTTGAAACGTCTTCAGTGCAGCGTCTGGCAAATTGTTGACGGCATTGTCCGTTACGTAGTAGATGTCGAGCTCAGGTCGCAGATTTCGGATGGCCTGTCCCAAAAGTATGCCCAGGTCGTAGTCGTGATGTTCTTCATAGTTCTCTGTAAACAAGCTGGCTAAGAAGGGTTTTAGGATCCCGTTGGTGTTCTTCGACCTATAGGGGATTTCGTAACGGATGACGCAAGCCTGAATATTTGGATTGGCCACCAGGGCTATCAACGTATCCTGAAATGATTTGACAAAAACCAGCTGGTAGACAAACACATCCTTTTCATCACGTACATCGTCAAGCTTCTTCGAGATAGAATGTTCCTCTTTGGAAGATAGGTTGTCGACCACCAGAACTTCGAAGTACTTCTTCTTTGATTTCTGCGAATTTCCCTGCTTGTTCTCCTTTTCTTTTAGAAGAGTGCCCAGTGAAAACGTCTCGGGGTTGTGGCGATAGTCTTCACTTACCAATAACCTCAAAACCTCCTTTACTGAGTTTTTCAGAATCTGGAGCTCATCTTTCTTTAAAAAATCTACCAGCACATTCAACGTATTGTTACCCGGGAACGCAAAGTACTGTTCGATCTCACGAAGTTCTTTGATCGATTTGATGATCCCGGCTTTGTCGTTGTCCAACTCACCTCTGTTGCGCTTTCTAGCAAGGCTGTATACCCTTTCCTTTAATTCGGTCCAGAGTTCTGTCCGCAACTGGCCGGTGTTGTAATAGTGACCAGCACTGGAAATGGACTTTTCTTGGGGCATATTCACGACTTTCATAGGGTTTGTTTTTAGTGGAACAACGAACGGTGGCAATTAGGTGGGCGTAGGTCAGGCCTTCGAGTGCAGCGCCAGCCTGTTTCCTTCCGTATCCATGAATAAGGCAAAATGTCCGACGGCCTCATTGATCAAAGTTTTAGCCATTATCACCCTTCCACCTGCTTCTTCTACTTTGGAAAGTACGACATTAAGGTCTTTGCCACCATTGAGGTAGAGAAGGGGGCCAGTTGTATTGGGCACGCAACCCTCACCGACTACCACAGCTCCTCCTATACCACCTTTGGCGGGAAAGAAAGCCATTGAATAGCCATTTGCTTCGGTACTGTCCATTTTTATACCGTAAATGTGGCTATAAAAACCAACCGCTCTCTCAAAGCTATAGGCAGGTATCTCAAACCAATTGATATAGTGCTTTAAGTTCAAAGGCTTTTCTTTCTTCACATGTCTCACTGCTGTCTTCATATTGAATAGTTTTTGGTTTTAAGGTTTGAGTTTATTCATCCAGGACTGTAACACGGTAGGCGCCTCCTGAATGGGGATATCGGTTTCAAGCGCCTCTTTAATTTCGGCCAGCCTGGTGGGCTTGTTGAGTTGGCCTAGCGTACTTAGGTAGGGTGCTTTTGCTCCGTCTTTGTAAATATCAAAGCTGACGTTTCGATCACGAAAGCTTTTCAGGGGCTGACCCAGCCTAAGCACACCCATTTCCCTGCTTCTTTTTACTCTCTCCATATCTATTTCGATTGGAATGAGCTCTTCACCTGTACTTGCCTGATGCAATACACGTCCATCCGGCCCGCATATGATCGAACGGCCTGTTCCGCCGTCGCCCAGGCCGTTGATGTCGAAAATGAAGCACTGGTTGGTCGCTGCTGTCGCCTGCACAATGGCCAGTTCGATATCACGGTCAATAGTGGCCGTTAGTGTAGGGTGGAGGATTACTTCCACGCCGTTGACTGCAAGGGTGCGTGAGGTTTCGGGAAACCACATGTCGTAGCAAATGGTAAGGCCGAAGCGTCCTACTTTTGGCACGTCAAAAATCAGGAACTCATCGCCGCCGGTTACACCCACCTCATAAGGGTAGAAAGGAAACATTTTATTGTACCTTCCCACCACTTCTCCCTGAGGATTGATCACGCTGGCCGTGTTGAATATTTTGTCCTCCTTTTTCTGAAACATGGTGCCTGGCACAAGCCAAATGCCGTGTTTTTTAGCTATTTCACAAAACTCCTTTTCGGAGTCGTTAGGAAACTCCTGCGCATGGTAGGTAAGTGGGCCAAACGGGGCCAGCTCGCTGAACACGACCATCTCTACCCAGGGGTAGACTGACATCATTACTTCAATTTTATGTTTCATCACAGGAATATTGCTATAGCTTGCTGAAACATGCATTTGTATGCCTGCTATTGAGAATGGCGTCATATTTAATTGGTTATTTTTAGTAGTTCTTCTTCAATAATGTCTAGTCCTTTGTTAAGCTGCTCATGGGAAATGACAAGCGGGCTGAGTACACGCACTACATTTTTGTTTGTGCCAGCCGTCAATAGAATGAGGCCTCTTTTCAGGCATGCCTTGGTGAGGTCGGCAGCGGTATCAGCATCCGGCTGATTGGGGTCTCCGTTTTCTACGAACTCAATCGCCTGCATGGCACCAAGTCCTCTGACATCGCCGATAGCCGGGCACTTTGCTTTTAGCTTCAAAAAGCGATCATTCACAATTTTAGCCACTTCATCGGCTTTCTGGTTCAAATTGATCTCTTCCATGTACTTGATGGTGGCAATGGCGGCGGCGCAGCAAACCGGATTGCCCAAATACGTGCCTCCGATTGTTCCTACGGCGGCAGCGTCCATCACTTCCTGTTTGCCAATCACTGCTCCGATGGGCATGCCAGACCCCATTGATTTTGCCCAGGTGGAAATGTCAGGCGTAACATCGTAGTGCTCGTAAGCGCCCCATTTTCCAGTCCGCCCAAAACCACTCTGCACTTCGTCGAATATGAGCATGATACCATATTCATCGCAGAATGCACGTAAGCCCTCTACATAGCCTTTCGGAGCTATATTAAAGCCTCCTTCGCCCTGCACCAGCTCGATAATAATAGCGGCCACACTTTCAGGATCAACAAGCGTATGGGTGGAATCATAAAGCTTTAGTAGCTCTTGTTCAACGAAGTCTTCCTCAGTCAAGCCAATCCCGTCATGATAAAAATTAGGAAAGGGCAAACGGTATACTTCGGGCGCAAATGGACCGCAATTCAGCTTGTAGTTGATTTTGGAGGTCAGCGTCATGGCCATCATAGTGCGTCCGTGAAACGCTTCCTGAAAGCACAGTATGGCAGATCGTTTGGTAGCTTGCCTGGCAATCTTGATCGCATTTTCTACCGATTCAGCACCGGTGTTGGTGAGCATCACCTTCGTGTTGTCACCGTGAGGGAAAAGTGAGACCAGTTTTTCGCTTAATTCAAGGTAGGGCTCATAGGTGGAAATATTAAAGCAGGCATGGATAAGCCTTTCTGCCTGTTGCTGAATCGCCTTCACCACTGGTGGCGGGCAATGACCGGCGTTCGTTACCCCAATTCCTCCAGCAAAATCGATCAACTCGTTTCCATTGGCATCAACGATGGTGGCCCCGTGTGCCTCCGCTGCTGAAGAGGGCACAAAAATGCTTACTCCATTGGCGACGACAGCTTTTCTTCTTTTGATCAACTCCTGGGTTTTCTCAAAACTCAGCTCTTTTGCTCTCTGATAAGTCTCAGTACTCATATATTAATTATAATTATTTATTGTTTTCAGGTAAGTGCAAACCGCTTCAAAGTGCCCAAAAAACGGGGCGTAGGTAGGGCCAAGGCAGAGTCTCCCGAGCCCCGGCTAAGGGTCATTTTCTTATCTTAAAAGATGCTATGGCTCCGTGGAAATGCGAAACTTTACTCCCAAAAGAACTCAAGGGAGATTGGTCACGGAATTCACAATATAGTCTAATTTATTGATATATCCCAGTTTTATGCCCATATTTTACGACGAGCTTGGTGCTTTATTTTTTGAATAACCTGCTACCAGGCTTCGAATGAGGTTTAGGATCGATACGCTGACGCATTTTTGAAATCAAGGAATATTTTTGACTAATTTTAGGGAAGCAGAAAGTACAGGCCACATCATTTGCTTCCCCAAGCAACAATTGTACAGATTTAAGATGGAGAGCATACACTCTCAGTGGTTCCACGGTGAAGGGGAGCGGAAAGTATAATTATTTTTATCACCTAAAGATTTGAAAATGGAATTCAAGAGCATTAATCCTTACAACGGAAAGTTAATAGGAACATATAAAGAGCAAACGGCGGCGGAAGTCGACTTGATGATTGAAAAAGCCCAAAGGGCTTTCCATAGTTGGAGAAAAGTGCCTGTTGCCGAACGAGCCCGCTTAATGGCGAAAGCTGGCGCTGTACTTCGTGAAAATGTAGAGGAGTATGCTAAAATGATTACTCAGGAAATGGGCAAGCCAATTTCTGAGTCAAGAGGAGAAGTGAACAAATGTGCCTGGGTATGCGACTACTACGCTGAAAATGCTGCTGACTTCCTGGCTGACGAAGTGATAAAGACGGAAGCACAAAAAAGCTTTGTACGACACGACCCCATGGGATGCATCCTTTCCATCATGCCCTGGAATTTCCCTTTCTGGCAGGTCTTCCGGTTCGCTGCACCTTCTCTTACGGCCGGCAACGTTGCCTTGCTCAAACATGCCCCCAATGTCTTTGGCTGCGCTGAACAAATAGCTGGAGTATTTCAAAAAGCCGGTTTTCCTGAGGGAGTGTTCCAAAATCTCATCATTCATCATACGAAAATAGAAGCAGTTATCGCCCGTGATGTGGTGAAGGCTGTTACGCTTACCGGGAGCGAAGGTGCAGGTAAGGCGGTGGCTCAAACAGCTGGAAAGTATTTGAAGAAGGCAGTACTTGAGCTGGGAGGAAGCAACGCCTTTATCGTACTGGAGGATGCCGATATGGATAAAACGATTCAGACAGCACTCACGGCAAGAATGATGAATTGCGGGCAGAGCTGCATTGCCGCCAAGCGCTTTATCATCGTCGAAGGTGTTTTCGATGAGTTTGTCGCAAAGTATGTCGAGGCAGTTGGAAAGCTGAAGGCTGGAGATACCATGGATGATGCCACTCAGATAGGCACGCTGGCTCGTAAGGATTTGGCAGATCAGCTTCAGCGGCAGGTGCAGGAGTCGATCAAAGCTGGGGCGAAGCTCTTGCTCGGTGGAAAGCAAAACGAATGCTTTCATGAGCCTACCATTCTAACGAATGTTACTCCAGGCATGCCTGCCTTTGACGAGGAAACATTTGGACCGCTGGCACCAATGATCAAAGCCAAAGATGAAAAGCATGCCCTGGCTTTGGCCGAACAATCGAAATTTGGGTTGGGGACTACGGTATGCTCGACGAATATTGACAAAGCGCTCAGTTTTGCAGCCGACATCAGCGACGGTGCTTATTTTGTCAACGAGTTGGTGAAGTCGGATCCACGATTGCCCTTCGGCGGAACTAAAAGTTCTGGGTATGGCCGTGAGTTGGCCAAAAACGGCATGATGGAGTTTGTAAACGTGAAGACCGTGTATGTAAAGTAGGAGATGGTTGCTGATTCTACTTAGCGAATATAGACGTGCCGCCTGGCCCGGAAGGTTTTCTATCTATATTTAGTTGAACAAAGCAGGGGCGGGCAGCCCTGCAACACCATTCAAAGGATAAACTTTGGAGCTCGTCAAACAATGTCAACCCCCGGTGGAAGTTCCCGTAGTGACTGTGAGAAACTGACCCAATATGATGCGTAAACTGACCCATTTTCAAAAGATCAAGATTGCTGCGGCTTCGCTGGTCGTGTTTTTGCTCGTGCTGGCCACGAACATCATGGACAACAATCATTTCGACATCGTACAGCAGTCGCTGGAGACTGTTTTGGACGACCGACTTGTTGCCAAAGACTATATCTATAAAATTTCCCGTCAAATACATCTCAAGAACAAGCTGCTATACACCAGCGACCACGAGCAAATGGCCAAAGCGAATCAAAAAGCCAATGACTCCATTCAGACCCTGGTGGCGAAATATGCCGCTACGGAGCTTACTCCAAAGGAGGCACAGTATTTTGAGTCGCTTGAGAATAATCTGGACAAGCTGCTTCAGGTTGAAAAGCAATTGTACGGCAAGTCTCCTTCAGAACAGGTGGCTGCTATTGAGAAGGCGGAAACCTATTTTACGAGGATCGGCAGTAACCTCGACGTTTTGTCAGAGGTGCAGTTGGCAGAGGGAAAAAGGCAAATACACTACTCAAATCGGGCGATCGAAAATAGCAACCTCATAGCAAAGCTTGAAATAGGAGCGCTTATTGTCATCGGGCTCATTATCCAAATCTTCATCTTCTTTAAGCCTTCGGAGTAGCCGTAGTTGATTTTATAACTAATCTGCTTTTCCAGACATACTCAATCAACCAGTGCCTGGTAAGCCAGCACTTTAAATGTGTTGCCGGTAGTGTTGGTATGAGAACCCCACATTTGCTGATAGAAAAGGATCACCATTTTTTCTTTGGGGTCAACCCAATAGCTGGTAGAGAAGGCACCACCCCAACTGTAGGTGCCCTCATTGGAGGGGAATTTGCCACTTCCTGCTGCTGAAACAACCTCGAATCCTAATCCGAATTTGTTGACACCAAACGTCAGGTCACCAATTTGGTTCATGGTCATCATCCGAACAGTGTTACGTGACAGCAGGCGCACTCCATCATACTCTCCGCCATTCAGTAGCATCTGAAGAAAAATAGCATAGTCGTAAATGGTGGACGACAATCCACCACCACCGGAGAAATAGCTTTTTTTCCGAAGGGGGAAGTTCATATCACCACCGAGGGCTTTTTCACATTTTTTCAAACCGGTGGAGTCCTCCAAAAAGAAGTTCACCAAACGGTCAGCCTTCGCTTGCGGGATATTGAAATAGGTGTCTTCCATCCCCAGTGGTTTAAAAATGCGGGCGTTGAAGAATTCTTCCAATGTCATCCCGGACCAGACCTCCACAAGGCGGCCTACTAAATCAGTATTGAGCCCATATGTCCATCGCTCGCCTGGTTGATGTACAAGAGGCAGGCTGCCCAGCTTGTTCATTGCGTCGCCCAGGGTTCCCTCATACACGTCCAACCCGGCTGTAATATTGTTTTTAGCGTAAATTGCCTGCGCCTCCTGGCTGCCTATTTGTGCATAGTCTATGCCGGAGGTGTGAGTAAGCAGGTCTCGTATGGTAATCGCCCTGTTCGCCGGAACGGTGGTGTAAGTGGTGTCTTCCGGGTTGAACGTATCCAAAACCTGAGCGTTTTTGAAGGAGGAAATGTAGTTCGCCACCGGGTCATCCAGCAGAAATTTTCCTTCCTCGTACAGCATCATGGCAGCCACACTTGTGATAGCTTTCGTTTGCGAGGCAATTCTGAAAATTCCTTCTCTTTCTAGTGCCTCCTTAGTTTCCGGATCGTCGTAGCCAACGCCCTTATAGTAAACAATTTTGCCATTTCGTGCGATCAAGCCAACGGCACCATTTATCCAGCCTTTGTCTACCCATTCCTGCAGAGAGGTGTCGATCCTGGCCAGGCGGGTGGGGGAGAACCCGGCAGCCTTCGGGATGCCAATAGTAAGCGCAGAGGAACCCGGATCTTGGAGGGGCTGGCAGGTGAGGAGAATTCCTGCCAGAAAAATGAGAGGTAGTCGTTTCATGGGTTTAGGTTTATCCTCTCAATTTAATTGATTATTCGGGATTACGCCATGGTGATGGCTATTGGTTTGGAGCGTCTTTTTTTGAGGATATAAGAATGAAAGAACCAGCAGTAGCGATTAATCATCATCTTCGTCAAAAGGCCCCTTCCCGGGAGGATTGAACAAGCCCCATTGGTCGATGATATAATTGCTGGTGTCAAACCCGGCAACCCAATCGATGAAAAGCAGCCGGTATTCTTCAATCAGGTCCCGCACCAGTTGGTAATACCGCACTTCTTTGAACCCATACATGTCGAGACTGTGGTTTTGCACCATCAAGTCTCTGGCTGCTTTTCGGATAATGGCCGCTGCTTCCATTCTGATGTCGTAAAGGTCGCCTGCTTCCGCCCCAGCTACTTTTACTGTGAGCAAAGCAGCATCCGACAGCATATGGCCCTTGATGTCCTGCAACACCTCGTTGTCCTCAGGAATCAGATTTCCGATAAGTCTGACCGTTTCGAGTATTTCTTGTCCTTTTTTGAAGATAGGCAGCTGTCTCGGGTCGTTATCGTTCTCTTCGTAGGACATTATGTTTAGGGCAGAAATTTCTCGCTATTGGCGCCGATTTGCTTTTATTCTCAAAAAAAAGTTTAGTCATTCTTCACTCTTTGAGGCATGCTACATCCCCACCAAAGCCAGGGCTTTTTTCATTGCGGTCATATTGGTTGTCAGCGCCTCGTCATTCTCAAGCTCGTTAAGGGCCTGGTTGAACGGTTCTGTTCTTACAGGTCCATCATAGCCGATGTCGATCAAACCCTGCAGAAAGTCTTTCATGTTGATCACGCCAGTAGCAAGTGGGAGCTCCCGCTTTCCGTCCTGCTGCTCCTCTCGTTTGAAGCCTGATCGGGCATCGTTGATGTCGGCAGTGATGATATCAGCCGGTGTGAGGGTTTTGATGTCCTCCAGGGTGTCGTTAGCGCAATACCAGTGGAAGCTATCCAGCACAAACCCAACATTTCCAGTTCCTATGGCAGCAATGAGTTCTTTTCCTTCCTTCATGGAGCTGATAAATGTATAGCGATTCCCGGCCACAAGTGTTCGCATGCCCAGGTACTCAAGACCAAGCCTGATGCCATAGTCATTCATTATTTTGGCGCATTCACCTAGCCGACTGGCATGCTGGCGCATATTTTCATTGTACGTAAGCGTGGGATGGGAGGAGATAATCCAGGTGTTGATCCGTGTGGCGCCTTGTTTTTGCATGGCCTCGCAGAACTTTGGCAGTTCCTTCACGTCTTCTTTGAACTTGGCTTCATCCCGGCGAAACTCCACAGGTATATTGGTCGAGTCGTAGCTGATTTTGTTCGCTTTCATCTTCGCCATGATTTCGTTCAGCTGAGCCGACGAGTAGTCTTTCATCACTTCCTGTGTAAACGGGCTAATGGCCTCATAACCATACTGGATGGCGTAATCCAAGGTTTGCGCAAAGTTGGCCTTCACCCCGATAATGCCCGGGTTGAGGGCTAGCTTGAACTTTCTCTGCGCTTTAGTAGCCGAAAATAACGGGAATGAAGGGCTGGCTGCAACTGCTGCCGCCATGGCTGAAGCCTGGATGAATTTTCTTCTATGCATGATCTTCTGGATAATAATTGTCTAAGATAGGGCAGTAGTTATGATTTCGGAATAGGAGAGAGGATGGGCGGTGGGTGTGGGAAAACGGTGGCTTTGCCGGTTCTTGTCCTTCGAATGATTTATGGCAGACGAAGAAAGGTCGGTGCCTCTTCAACAGCCAAATGCAAATTTTAAAAGTGCACATTCTCGAATGCTATTTCACCTCCAGTTTTCAATTTTAAGCGCTTCAATACGATTAAATTCTTTCTCATTTGAGGTCACGAAAATGAAATCGTTGGTCAAGGCAGTGGCAGCTATCAAGACGTCGTATGCTCCAATGGGGGTTCCTTTAAGCTTTAATTCGTATCTGAGTTTGGCTGCAATTTGTGATTCGTCAGATCTGAAGGGTAGGATATTTGCCTCTGATAGAAATGCTTGCACAACTTCCTTGCTTCTTGACTTCAGACGTGGGTTTTGAACAAGCCCAAAGCGTAATTCAAATTCCGTTATGGTCGAGATGAAAACGGTGGCTGGGGACTTTGACTTGAGTTTGCGGATAATATCCTGATTACCCCTTACCAAATCGATAACTACGCAAGTATCTAATAAGAAAGCCATTTAAAAGATAGTTTCTTTCGGCGGGATGAGATCTTTTCTCAGGTCATCCACTGAAGGAAATTCAGTATCCGGCTCTATATGGTTGATCCAATCTCCCCATTTACTTTTCTTTTCCTGGTTCAGCAACAACTCGACGGCTTTTCGAATAGCAGCATTTGTGGTCAACCCTTTGTTTTTGACATAGGAATCGAAACGACTTTTAAGATTGTCAGGCAAGTATACGGAGATGTTCATGTCTAGTATATTATAACATATTACAAATGTAGTGAAGTTTTAGTTTTCGATCTTCAAGTTGAAGCCATTTTCACTTTAGTCTTTACTGGCATACCGGCCTTCTCCACAGCCTTTTTGTTCTTGATCCGGATCTTATAGGTCTCATAGGCAACCTGGTATTTCATCCAGAATTCTGCTTTGATGCCAAGGGCATCTTCCAGGCGCACAGCCAACTCCGGAGTGATGTTTCGCTTTCCTCCAATCAGCTCTGACATTATATTCTTGGCAATACCAAGCGCCTTTGCCAACTCAATCTGCTTCATTTCCCTGGCTTCCAGCTCATCTTTTAAAAGCTCTCAAGGGTGCATGGCCGATCCTGGCACTAGGTCGTTTGCCGGCAGTCTTTCTTTACTGGAGAATAATGTCAGCATCGATGTTCAGCTTTTTATGTATAGTCTTAGCCATGTCCAGGGTAATGTCACGCTTGCCTTTTAAGTATTCACTGATCCGGCTGGCGGATGTTCCAAGGAGTTCAGCAAGCTCCTTTTGGCTTAGGCCCATCTCAGACATGCGTAACCGGATCACATCGATCAGCCCAGGCGTAGCTACCGGCAGGTGAGCTTCCTCGTACTCAGCAACGAGGTCAGATATTTCATCAAGTTCGACAAATGTTGGGTCTTCCGGAGAGGTATCATTGCCCACAACCTTTAGAAGCTCTTCGATCCGTGCCAGGTACTTTTTATATTCCTTTTCTTTGATCATATCCGTATTCTTCAGATACTTGAATAGTCCTGAATGTCGTCATATTCAGAATGTGAACCGATAAGCCGGATATACAATTTTTTTGAAGCAAAAATCACTATAGCAATCAGCCGGAATTTATTTCCTTTGATGTTGAAAACATACCGGTTGCTTCCGGCATGGTCCACACTATTAAAGGTCTGTCTCATCTCCCGGAAATTCTCCCAACTGGCTTTGCTGGTTTTGTGATACCACTCTTCCAGGGCTGTTTTGGCCTCCGGCACCTTTTCGGTGTATTCCCCGATCCTTCGGAACGTTACAATCCTCATTACTTCAATTGTAAATGCAAAGTTACATAAAATGTAATTTATATCGCAATCCGATTCACAGCCGCACACTTTTTCATTGCTGGTGATCGTTATTTACTTTCCGATACAAAATATAATGTAGGTTGATTATCAGTTAGTTACGTGCTTATAGATACAAATAAGCAACAAAAACTATCGCTAAACAGCTAAATAAGGAATAAAGAAAGGAAAAATGGAGCGGAGCGGACATAAAAAAACCGCCTCACAAAGGAAGCGGTTTTTATCGAAAACACCAATTGCTTTACGCAACTGTTACAGAGCCTAAATAAGAGCTGTTAGCAACTTTAGTTCCGTCTTCTGATACAAACCCTAAGAAGACTTCAACGTCTTCTCCTGAGTACTCAGAAGGCACTGGAATGGTTGCTGTACCAACTGATCTCGCTGGTCCCGCAGTTGTGAAAACTGCCTCACCTCTTGTGGTATTCAAAAGAGCAATCAGAGCTTTATCTGTTGCTAATGCACTACCACTTCCTGAATTGTCTGTCCAGGTAACTTCTACGTTTCCAGCACTTGGAGAAGAAGCTGCTCCATTCGCAACACCCGTCAGGTTGCCTCTTGAAACCAATGCACTTGCATAGTCAACCATGAAGTTGGGGTAAGCTCCTGTAATGGCATTATTCAGGTTGTATGACATGGCCGCATTGAATTGGGTCATTTTATTGGCATACTGCTTAAAACCAACTCTAAGGAAGTCTGTCATTGGTTGCAAGAACCTTAGAACTGTTGAGAATTTGGAACGTTGGTCAACCTGACCTTCTGTTCTCGGGTTGGTTACGTTGGCAGGCTTGATTCTCATGTAGTCAATGCCCTTCCAAGTTCCACCTACGACATTTCCGACCTTGCCGGAGAAGCCGCCTAATACACCTTGTGAAATTTTTCCCATTGCTTTTTAATTTTTACGGGGTTAAACAAATGCTTGGACTTGGCACGGACTAAACACGGCTTTATCCTATCGCATCTAAAATACTCCAAGAAGTATGCAAGGTTGTTGGTTTGGGTGCTGTTGCATTAGAACGCTTCTTTTTGCTTGTCAAGCAGTTACAAGTTGGCAGGGCAGGTATTTATCCTGCACCTGTGTCACGAAGTAGCTGGCAGAAAATCGACCTTCTTGCTGTATCTACCATCTTTAATGAGACCTTGATTTTTTCTTCATGGATTTCTAAAAGTCTGAGTGCGTTGATTGCCTTTTCAAATGCCTGGGCTTTAGTGCTTGCTTTCGCTTCTGACTCTGTTAGGTGCTTTCTCAGCTCGTGAATAGATATGAAAGGAATTACAGATCCACGAAGAAAGAACTGGAAGGATTTGGAACGCCACAATCCGAAGCAAAGCCAATACATGAACTCTCTGTCTCCTTCATTTTCAGTCAAACAAACAAAGCAATTCGGGCAAGATGCATTTAGCGGTTTCCCACTATTCAATCCTTTATTCAGGATATAGAAATGGGGTTTGGTGTAGGTGGTTTCTGGTCTGTGTGTTTTCAAGCGAAACGATTTCATATAGCAAGCCATTAGAATTATGCTCGCTACGCTCCGCACAGACATTTTCAAAAGAGAAAAGAAAAAAGGGAAAAAAAGAAAAGAGAAAGCTTTGATAAAGGTGGGTGGTGGAGGGTTGACAAGGTTTTTGGGAAAAATACTACCCAGAGGGTGGAGATTTTTATCAAAACCCGTAGGGCTTGACCTTGACAAACCGCTTGTGCGTTGGGCTTGTGCGAACCCACCTAACTTTGCTGCTCCCTTTATTTTTATTGGTCTGGGTTTTTAACTGACATTTAAAAGGACTTTAAATCAATCAATAATCAATCTGTTATCGAAGTTGGAATGTGGTCGGGTATCGTGTGTGAACGCAGGTAAACTAAGGCGTAGCCATTTATGCGAGCCGCCTGCGAGTGGAGCAAGGGTGGTGGCTGCAAAAGCCCGAAGAATGAGGGCGGCAGACAGCTACCGTTTACGGCAGGGCTGGCGTGATTTTTTGCTTTGGGGTCGGGAAAGGCAAGTGTAGCGATTGAATGAAGCGGAATATTGAAGAACGGTATTTTAAAGGATAGTGATATTGAAGTGGAGGTGTAACATTTGGTATTTTCCATTTTCAACCAAATGTGGGTTTTCAGGATAAGCATCAATAGCAATCGAATTGTAGTGATGAAATGTGGAGTGTAATGAATGAGCTACTCTTGTGTGGGGTGCTGAAAGTGGCTGAATGCAGGGAAAGAGGAACGAGAGACTGAAATGAAGCGACTGTAGGCACTGGATCAAATGCAAAAAGCATGACAGCCCGATCAGCCCGCAGCGACCCGCAGGCGAGCAAAAACACATGCAGCGACAGACCCCCAATTTAATATTGAAGTGAGTACAGCGAACACCTTATTGGGGTTTGGGGGGATGAAGTAGCTGCAAGTGAGGATGGAGAGAAGTGTATGTAGCAAAACAAGTGAATGGCAGGTGGTGAGCACCTACTGGAGCACAAACCAACTGGTAAGTGAACGCTATATGCAAGGGCGACCGTAGGGAGTGTATTTTACCCTTGCAGATATGTTTTTGCGGAACAAAACGGAACGATTGACGAACACCGCTTTACCTGCGTTGGGGTGTGTGTTGGGAAAAGCAAGTGTGGCACGGTATGGAATGCAGCTTTGCGGAATGGAATAACGGGCTACTCTTGCTGTGCGGTGCAGGAAGTGGGTGAATGAAAAGAGTGAGGTACGAACGAATGCAATGAACCTACTGGAAGCACATGGGTGTAGGAAGGTTAGAGTCCGCTTGTATCACTCTCGTCTGGTAAATTAATCATCATTATCCCTTTCTAAAGGAATCATTTTGGCATTACTCCGTATTTCAGAGTGTCTAATTTCGCCACCACTTGTACCTACATATTTGGCTACAACGCCATCTGCTATGGCTAGTAGAAGAATCAGAATCGCTAAATATTTGGTGTATTTAAACTTCTTTAATTCTGCTACAAAACCAACTAACGATAGTACTCCCAAAATGATTGTGATGGTAAAAAACGACTCGGCATACTCTTCATGTGTATGTATGAGTGTTTCACTGATTCCAGCAATGTTTTCTAGCACCTCTTCTGCTCCTTCGCCTGTGTAAAAGGCAATAATAGAAGTAATGGCACTAAAGACGAATACACCGAGTGCAGTAAGTTTAACCTCAGTTTTCTTCAATACTATACCAGTCATTAGGATTAATGTACCAATTAAAATACCTACTATTGGTAGATGATTCACTACTAAATGAAAATGTGCGTTATTCATAATTACTCTGTTATTAAGTTAAAAGCTCCTTTAGTTAAAATTTCCGAATTGTCTTTAAATTGTTGGCTGTTAAGTATTTCTAAATATCCATTGTTAGAAGAGCCAATTTTTACTTCTTTTTTTATAAGAGTGTAACCCTCGGTAGTTGAATTGCTCAGAACCAATACAAAATATTTACCCTCTATTTCAACCAATGCATCTTGCGGTAAAGCACTTCTTGATTCAGATGTTGTCAAAATATCTGCTTCCACATACATTCCAGGATTAAATCTATCTGCGAGTTTTTCATCAATTAGATGCCCATGAATACCCACCGTTCTATTCTCAGGATCTACCGTTTTGTTTACCAAGTGAACAGTGGCTTTGTATTCTTTAATGGTACCCTCTTGTAATTTGAATTGTATAGTCTGTCCAATTTTAACCTTAGGAAGGTCTTTCTCGAATATGTTTAATTCTAAATGCAAATGATCCGTATCCACTATGGTAACAGCTGTTTGAGAAGGGGCTAAAAATGCTCCTCTAGCTATATTAACCTGTGTAACAAAACCATTAATTGGAGAAGTGACATTAATAGTCGAACGGATATTTTCTTTAGAAAGACTGTGAGGATTGATGCCCATCAATACCAACTTCTTACCTAAAGATTCCACTTTTACGCTTGTGACTGTATAGTCTGCTTCTGCTTTTAGATAATTTTTTTGTGAGGTTACGTTATCTTGAACCAAATTTTTCTGTCTTTCAAAATCTGATTTTAAATAAGTAAGTTGACTTTTTGCCTCTAAATAGTCCTGCTGCATCTGGATGTAATCAGGGTTTTCTAAAGTAAATAGTACCTGACCTTTTTTTACTCGCTGTCCTGTGAGCAACTGGATACCTTGCACAGTACCTCCAAAATAGGTGCTTATAGTAGCTCGGTTTTCTGGAGGCACATCAAACATACCATTTGCTTTGACAATATCATGGAATGATTTGGTTTCAAGCTTTCCAAATTTCATGTCTGATGATGAGAACTGGATTTTGCTCAAGTGGTAACTATTCTCATTAACCGATTCAATAGGTGCTGTATCTGTACTTGATTGATCTGTCTTTGAAGAACATGAAGTCAAAGAAACAATTGCAGCTGCAATCAATAAGCCTAGAGCTTGTTTTTTCATTGGTATTATATTAATATTTTTCATTTTCAGTTCATTAAATAATTTGCTTCCAGCACTGTCATATTGTATTGAAAGAGAGTGGTCAGGTAGTTAATTTCTATGCTTTTTGAATTGTCCAATAGCTGGGTGTATTGTAGGAAGTTAATCTCACCGCTCTGGTATGCCTTTATGGCGTGAAATAAGGTTTCTGTTGCTACTTGTTTACCTGTAGATTCATAGTAATTTATTCCTTCTGATAACCGTCTGAGGTCAGCGTGTAAAGCCTCATACTTTGCAACCAACTGGGTTTTATAATTTTTGCTTTCAAGTTCCAATATGCTTACTCCTGTTTTTGCCGCAGATATTTTGGATTTCTGATTACCGAACCATAATGGTACCGCTATGCCTACCTGAAAACCTGAATAAGATTGAGTACCCGTACCATTGTTTGTGCCTTGAAAAACAGATACACTTAAATCAGGTAACATCTTGTTTTTTTCCAAAGAGACTTCTTGACTGGATAATCTCAAAGCATCTGCATAATAGCTTAAAGCTGGATGATTCAAAGTATCAATTGGAACTAGCTCAATTCTGATCATGGAATCATTCACAACTTTTAAGGAGGCATCAGATTGTAGCCATTGGTTTAGTGTGATATATGATTTATTGATACTCTCTTTCACTTGATTAAGCATTAAGGAAACCTCTTTTCTTTTAGTTTCAGCGGTTAACTTCTCCAAATAGTTAGATTCTCCCTGTTCAAACCTTCTATTTGCTGCGTGTTCGAATGATGCGTACAGACTATCCAGATAGATATAATTTTTAAGCATTTGTTGCCAATACACTATTTCAAAATAGGCTATCGATACTTCTTTAGTAATGCTCCTTTTATCTAAAAGATATTGGTCAGTTATCAATTGAGTTTTGCTTTGTGCCACTTTTCGCTGTGCACTATAAACGGTAGGGAATTGAATAGACTGACTAATGCCCAAAACATTGAGTGGTAGGTTATTTGGTGCAATGTTGTTCTGATCTTTATTGAAATAAAAGTCTGTTTTGTTAATATCTACCGCACTTTTTTCTAATTGTTTACTCTGCTCAATCCTCTGATTCGATGCTTTTAACCCAGCATTGTTTTCAATGGCTATTTGAATAGCCCCTTCAAGCGTGATTGTATTGTCTTGACTTTGACCTAACATTGGAATAGTCAACATAAGCAAGAGCATAATTGCTGCTTTCGGTATTTTTAGTTTTGGCAGATGTCCTTTTCTATCAAAAAGTGCATAGAGTACAGGTAATACAACCAAAGTAAGAGCGGTTGCAGATATGAGGCCACCTACCACTACCGTTGCTAGAGGTCTTTGTACTTCTGCTCCCGCAGAGGTAGAGATGGCCATAGGTAAAAAACCCAACGCTGCTGCCGCAGCAGTTAATAATACAGGTCGCAAACGATTCTTTGTGCCAACAAGTATGCGTCTATTAATATCAGTTATACCATGAGACTTTAACTCTTTAAACTCTTCAATCAATACGATTCCATTGAGTACTGCTATTCCAAATAGGGCAATAAAACCAACACCTGCTGAGATACTAAAAGGTAAATCCCTGATGTACAAAAGAATCACTCCACCTACGGCAGACATGGGTATGGCACTATAAATAATCAATGCTTCTTTCACTGAGTCAAAAGCAAAATATAAAAGCACAAAAATGAGAATCAGAGCGATAGGTACAGCTATCATTAATCGCTCTTTGGCAGTTCTCAGGTTTTCAAACTGGCCACCATATTCAACGGTGTAACCAGTCGGCAACTTGATTTTTTGCTCAATGGCCATTTGAACCTCTTGTACTACTGATTCTAAATCTCTGCCTCTCACATTTACACCTACAACTATTCTTCTTTTCGTATTGTCTCTTGATATTTTGGCAGGACCTTTCGTGTAAGTGATGGTTGCAAATTCACTCAAAGGGAGTTGATTGCCATTAGGAAGCTGAACAGTTGCTGTTTCAATATCCTGAATGTCCACATGATGTGATGCATCAAATCTTACCACCAAATCAAACTGTTTTTCACCTTCAAATACTGTTCCTGCTACTTTACCAGCAAACCCCATGGTAATCAGGTTATTCAAGTCTTCTACATTGAGGCCATATTTGGCAATCTTTTGTCTGTCATACTTTACTGACATTTGAGGAAGCCCCGCTACTTTTTCCACTATGATGTCAGCAGCACCTTCTATACCTTGAATAGCTTTCTCAACTTCCAAAGCCTTTTTGTAAAGTATATCTAAGTCTTCTCCGAAAATCTTAATAGCCAGATCCGCACGCACACCTGTGATTAATTCATTAAATCGCATCTCAATAGGTTGTGTAAATTCAAAATCTACTCCTGGTATTTCTGTTAAGGCTTCCTTGAATTTGTCTGCCAGTTCATCTTTGCTGGTAGCGGATACCCATTCACCTTTAGGTCTTAGCTTAATGATGACATCACTTTCTTCCATGGACATTGGGTCTGTGGGTACTTCAGCAGCACCAATCCTACTGACCACTTGTTCTACTTCTGGAAATCGTTTGAGGATGCTTTCAATTCTTGTGGTGGCAATGACCGTGTTGCTTAAAGAAGTTCCTGTTTTTAGCACAGGCTGAATCACAAAATCTCCTTCGTCTAATGTAGGGACAAACTCACCACCCATTCGAGTAAATAGAAAACCAACAGCTATCAATAGTGAAACAGCCAAACTCAGCACTATTTTTTTTCTTCTCAGTGCCCAAGCAATAGTTGGTCGGTATTTGTCTTCTAAAAATGTGATAAGGCGTTTAGAGATTGTTCTTTTGTTTGGGTCTGAGGGCTTAATGAATAGTGAAGCCATGACAGGAACATAGGTAAAACAAAGGATCATCGCCCCAATCAGTGCAAAACAAAATACCATAGCCATAGGTCTAAACATCTTACCTTCTACACCAACCAATGAAAGGATAGGAATAAATACAATGATGATGATGAGTTGACCAAACACAGCTGAATGCATCATTTTACTGGCTCCCAGGTGTGTAATGTTGTCTATAAAATTCTGTCTTTCAGCCTTTGGAAGTGCTATGATTTTAGACCGTTCAGCTGTGATCTTAAATGCAATAAATTCAACAATTATGACCGCTCCGTCTATGATTATTCCAAAGTCGATGGCTCCCAAACTCATTAAGTTGGCATCTACTCCGAAAATATACATAAGCGAAAGAGCAAACAGCAGACACATTGGAATGACAGAGGCAACTACTAACCCTGAGCGGATATTTCCGAGCAGCAGTACCACAACGAAAATGACGATCAAACATCCTAATATTAAGTTTTCTGCAATAGTGAATGTCGTTTTTCCAATGAGTTCACTACGTTCTAAAAAAGGGTTGATACTAATTCCTGGAGGTAGTGAAGGAGAGATTTGAGACACTCGTTCTTTCACGGCATCAATTACCGCTTTAGAATTTGCTCCTTTGAGCATCATCACCTGCCCAAGCACTTTTTCACCCTCTCCATTACCAGTAATAGCTCCAAAGCGTGTAGCATGGCCAAACCCTACAGTTGCTACATCTTTGATGAATATGGGAATGCCATTTCTATTTTCTATGACAATGTTTTCAACATCTTCTAAAGAACTGACTAAACCTTCCCCTCTAATAAAATAAGCTTGATTGGTTTTTTCGATATATCCACCGCCAGCTACGCTGTTATTTTTTTCTAGGGCTGAGAATGTTTGCGTAAGTGAAATATTAAGGCTTCTTAATTTCTCTGGATTAACTGCAACCTCATATTGTTTTAAATAACCACCCCACGTATTTACTTCTACCACGCCTGGGATACCAGAAAGTTGTCTTTTAACCACCCAGTCCTGAATCGTTCTAATGTCTGACAAGGAATAGTCGTTACGATGGGCAGAATCAACCTCAATGACATATTGATAAATTTCACCCAGTCCTGTGGTGATTGGACCCATGAATGGCTTTCCAAAACCAGAAGGGATTTTTTCTTCTGCGGCCTTTATTTTTTCGGCAATCAATTGCCTTGGAAGATAGGTTCCAATGTTATCATTAAAAACAACTGTAACCACAGAAAGCCCAAACTTAGAAACAGACCTAATCTCTTTAACATCTGGTAGATTGGCCATTTCCAACTCAACAGGATAGGTCAGAAATTTTTCAACGTC
This sequence comes from Imperialibacter sp., assembly GCF_048007035.1. NCBI lineage: Bacteria > Pseudomonadati > Bacteroidota > Cytophagia > Cytophagales > Flammeovirgaceae > Imperialibacter > Imperialibacter sp. The sequence continues at coordinate 6,364,971 of NZ_CP180355.1, read as the reverse complement.
TTCTGTAGAGAGGTTTCTCGAAGTAGTAATAATTTGAACCTGATTGTTAGTAACATCAGGTACTGCACCAATGGGGATTTCTGAAAGAGAGTAAAACCCAAACCCAATGATCCCTGCTGAAAACAGCAATACAATCAATTTGTGATGGATGCTATACTGAATGATTTTTTCTAACATTGATGTGTATCGTTTTAATTACACACCAAAAATAGAAGGGGTTCTCTAAAGCTTTTCTCAAGCCTTTCTTAAGATTGGCTTAAGATTAAGATCTATCCGAGACTAACACCAAAAAGATGACCTACTAATGCAGTTAAACCCATAGCCACCGTACCCCAAAAAGTTATTCTTATTATAGCTTTACTGATACTTGATCCGCCAGTTTTAGCAGCTAGTACGCCTAGGATAATTAAGAAAACTATAGCAAATCCATAGAGGTAATATTCCATGTGCGTTAATGGCAGAAATAGAGCTACTAATAGTGGAAGAATACCTCCGGCACTGAAAGCAGCACCAGATGCCCAAGCCGCTTGAAGTGGTTTTGCCTGACTCACTTCATTAATACCTAACTCATCCCTAACGTGTGCCGCCAAAGCATCTTTTGCAGTTAGCTCAGTGGCAACAAGTAAGGCTGTCTCTTTTTTTAACCCTCTTTGCTCATAAATTTCTGCTAAACGTTGTAGTTCTATTTGAGGCATTTCCTTCAACTCCTGCTTTTCTCTTTCTATGTCTGCTTTTTCTACATCGGTTTGAGAGCTTACTGATACGTATTCTCCAGCTGCCATTGATAGTGCTCCCGCCACTAACCCTGCCAGGGTAGCCAATATGACTGGCTCACGAAGATCGCTTGCTGCAGCTACGCCAATTGCTAAACTAGCGGTTGATAAGATACCGTCATTTGCACCTAATACTGCGGCCCTTAACCAGTTGCTTCTATGGATGAAATGATTGTCTAAATAATTATCTGATGATGCTTCCATCTTATGTCTGAGCTTTTTGAAATGAAATAGAAACAGATGTTCCTTTACCTAAAACACTGGTGATATTAATTTGAGCTTGAATGGCATTAGCTGCTTTTTTAACAATACTTAACCCTAATCCATTACCCGAGATTTGTTTGTGATTCATGGCTTCAGAACGAAAGAAGTTATCATAAATATGCTGTAAATCTTCTTCTTTAATTCCTATTCCTTCGTCCTCAATTGTGCAGGTCACCTGATCATTTGTCTCTGTTAACATAATTTTAAGAGAAGCACCTTTGTCTGAATACTTGGCAGCATTACTTAGTAGGTTTTCAATAATCAAACCGGTAAAGTAGGATGGTACTAAAAATTTCATCCCATGATCAAATTGAAAATCTACTTTCAGTGCTTTCTCTTCTATGATGTTTTTAAAATACATTAATGATTCATTAATGATAGTTGGCAGTGCTACCCAATCTTCATCGTTTTTCTTTACACTCTCATCAAACCTAGCGAGTAAGAGCAGTTGTTCCAGGATATTTGTCATTCTTGCGATTTCAGACAAACTGTATTTTATTTTTTGCTCATATTCGAGTGGTGTTCTAGGCTTTCTAATTAACACTTCCAATGTTCCCTGAAGAGCTGCCAAAGGTGTTCTCAGCTCATGTGAAGCATCTGAGGTAAATTGTTTTTCACGTTCGAGAGCATTTTCGATCCGTGCAATTAGAGAATTGAAGTTTGATGATAACTCATAGAGTTCATCTTTGTGTTGCGGTAACTCAACCCTTTCTTTCAGGTTGTATTTTGTTATCTGTGTAATTGTATTGGATACCAACTGGACAGGTTTTATACTTCTGCCAGCCAATAGGCGTGAAACGTAATACAAACCTGCCAATATGATCAAAAAGGAAATGACTAAAACGTTTCTTAATTTAAGAATGATAGATTTTGCCGATTCTGAAGACATTGCTGCTAGAATGTAGCCCTTTATTCTGCCATCTTTTTCTATTGGAAGTTGTACTTGTCTAATCCCACGATCATTAAGCTTTGAATCAAAATGTCCTCCAAATTTTGATTCTTTAAAGGAGAGGTAGTCTTGTTTTAGATTCGGAGATTTGTCCATAAGCCTACCTTGCTTATCAATCAACTGAATAAACACAGGGTTGACTTGAATTTCCCGATGCTCTTTTTCTTCCCATTCAGCTTTATTTTTAAAGCGAAGGCTGTCTCTAATAATTACTATTTCATTTGTATGCTTTTCTGCTTCATAACTCAAATCATTATCCAAATTTCTAAGAACAGTTTCTTGTACTACAAAGAAAATAGAACAGAATGCCACAGTCATAATAAGTGCTGTGGCAACCATGTAATTAAGAGCTATCCTATTTTTGAAACTGAGACTCATAATTCTTTTGCGATGTAACCAACACCACGAACGGTTTGAATATAGTTTTCTTCCTCTGACAACATGAGTTTTTTACGTAATGCGTTGATGTATACATCTATTACGCCAGTATTATAATCGAAGTGAATATCCCAAACACTTTCAATGATTCTTGATCTTTTACAAACTTTTCCCTTATTACGTAGAAGATACTCTAGCAAAGCAAATTCCTTTTGAGTTAAACTTATTTCCAGATTTCCCTTATGAACTTGATATGTTTCTGTATTCAAAGTAATCCCTCCTAATACAAAAATTGAATGTTCGCCAGATTTCGGTCGTAGCTGAACCTTAACACGCTCTAATAACTCTTCAAAATGGAAAGGTTTTTTAATATAATCATTAGCACCTGACTGTAAACCAAATACCGTCTCATCAAGCGTGTCTTTAGCTGTCAGAAAGATGATGGGTGTTGATGGATATTCTTTGCGAAACTGTCTACAAATTTCGATACCACTAAGACCGGGTAGCATCCAATCTAATAGCAACAAATCATACTCTCCTGACAAGGCGAGTTGCAATCCTTTTTTACCATCGTCTGCTACATCAACAGCAAAAGATTCTTCCTCCAACCCTTGTTTAAGGAAAGCAGATATGCCCTGTTCGTCTTCTACTATCAATATTCTCATTTTACAAATTTCTTTATTCAATCATTAAGCAGCCTTTAAGAGATTCTTAAGATTTGCTTAAAATCACAAAAACCAAAGATTGTCTTTTCCAAATTCAGGTATTTCATTGCCATCAAAATGAGGGAGCATTTCTGCTACCATTTCAGGGTATTTGATGGTAACAGGTAAGTTCTGTTGCCTTACTGATTTCCAATACATTCTGCTGAACTGATATACCTGATCAATCAATTCTTTTACCGTCTTGTATTCTTCTACCAATTCTTTTTCTGTACAAAAGATTTTCAGCTTGATCGGGAACGGAAAGCCGTCATGGAAGCTGTAGAATTTCGGGTTGTACCGTGTATTGTTGAACAGTAGAAACTTGTTGTATCCAATCTTTATAAAAGTACCACTCATTGGCATAAGGTCTGACCAACTGTTGTCAAATGCAACAATGTCTGAGGACTCTGTTTTGTTGATGGAAACTATAAATACTGGTATATCTAATCCAAGGTCTTTGAGGCCGTCTTCTATCGGTTGTAGTTCATCTTGCCTCATGCTCTTGTAGAAGTGGATAACAAGCCGTTTGATGCCTGTGTTTACATTTGCATACTCCTTTACAGCCCTTATAATAGAACCTGCCAACTCCTTTGTTTGGTTTTTCTGGAAGCATTCAAAACGGTTGAATTTCCCATTGTTAGCGAAGCTAAAAGCACTCCCGATATATTGTATATCCACCTCTGAATTTCTGAATGCTCCAATCCCTACAATCAATTCGTTCTTGAGCTTTGTATCCAGTTTCCAAGGTATGCCATTCAATTTGGCTAAAATGGCAATTGCAATATTCGGTAAGCTGTAATAGTACTTTTCATTAGTCATTACTTTTTCTCCATCAATTACCTGTGAGGACACACCTTCCTTTAAAAGCAACTCTTTGAGCTTGTAGTATATCTTCCTTCTTGATTTGTCTGGTGTGTTCTTGGAGAATGGACTGATATAAATGGCGATGTACTGAATATCGGATTCAAAATGTTTGTTAGTAACCGCTTCATAGATTTCTGGCCATGGATTGTCCCTATCTTCAAACCTGATACTGAATCCTTTTTCAGTATGGTAAGGTGTATGAATAAACTTGGTCAATCCTTTGAAGCCAAATTCTGATCCTTTGAAATAACCGTCCATCTTCTGGGCGATATGTTGATCGTCCTTATGGAAGATGAAAAAGAAATGGATTTTAGAAGTAGAGCTGAAATCAAAGGGGCCATGCTCTTTCATTCCATCCATTGGCACAATGCCAGACTTTTGTTCACCGAATAAAAGGCGGTTGCTTGAATTGTTTACAGAGCCTATATTGATTTTGTTAACTGGAATGAATCCATTTGAAGTAATAGGAATAATGGATTTGAACTCCTCTGTATTTAGATATTGAGCATAGAACTTGTCGATTCCTTCTCTAAACTTTTTGTACTTGTTGGTTTTGTCCGGGGCTTCCGTTCCTTGCATTAGTGCATCTCTGATTTCGAAATTCCAAACGGGATACACCTTGTCATATTCTCTTTTGCCACTATCAGGCAACTCATCAAAACGGTAAAGACCCTTCTCATACACTACCCAATTAATATCTGTAGGTGATACATCCTCTAGTAGGGTGGAGACAGGGACTTTGAAGATTTTGGATTTACCTTCAAATGTCACCAACAATTCCAAGCTATCAGAAACTGTCTTAAACTGTACTTTGAGTGAGAAGCGGTCGAATACCTTGTACTGGCCTGTAGTGTCTTGTTTGGTACTTGGAAGCCAAACTTCTGTATCACTTATAAAATTGGGCTTTACTAAAAAACCTTTCCCTTTGAAATGACTATGAATGAGCGAATTGTAATATCGCTTTAATACTGAAGTGGAAAAGGTAGAATTACGAATTGTATATGAACGTTCTTCACCTTGCTCATCTGTCTTGGTTTCAAACTGTGGACTTGTCGGTTTTGATACTGCTAAGTAACCTTCCTGCTCAACTGTAAATGAGGTGTAATAATGGTCTTGCTCTCCATACTGTTCAATAACCTCATCAGGTACAAGCGATTTGTACATCCTTATGAGGTTGTCTTGTTCCTGGTCAGTGAAGTAAAAGGTTTGTTCTTCCTGAGGATGATTGAATGTGAGTATGTTGAAGGTATGGTTGGACATTACATAAGATTAAAATACTTGGGATAGTTTTTTTGCTTTCAATATTTTCTCAATTGCTGTATATCTGGGGGCTTGCGGAGCAAGTCCCTTTTTATCTTTATCCAAAGGAATTGGTTGGATTTGCTGAGCCTTATTCTTAAAATGCAGAATGTATTTATTGGTGTCTTGCCATTTCTCTATAGAGGCTACTTCCGCATAATGCGTTATGGCAGAAATTGGTGCTACCTGATAAGCTGCTATGTATTTGATCTTGTCCAGCATGGAAGCATTGATACGGATAGCATACCAACAATTATTATTCAGAAATTCCTGTTCAAATCCTTCTTCACGAGCTGCCACAACCACAGTATTTAATTCCTCTGGTTTGAGGTTGGTTTTTGGCGATTCTGACAATTCCCTTATTTCTGCATTAAAAGGGGTGAATTTGTGAATGACCTCTTCTTGATTCTTGAAGGTTTGGAACTCGATAATATCCGTATCCATTGTCAGTTGACTCAACACATTCTCAAGTTCTGGTGTGCTTTGATCGATTACTACAATTGCCGCAACAGGCTTTTCAAAAATGATGCTTTCCAGAAAGTCATCAATGTTTCTATATCCAGCTTTCACCAATCCAGTTTCAATCTGCGACAGACTATCTGTATCAGTTATTAAGTGATCCAATAGAAATGCCTTTATCTTTCTGCCACTGGCCTTATAAGAAATAGCAAATTTAAGTAGCTGTGAACCTATATGCTTATATGGATCGTGACTTGAAAGCTCATTTTCTATGATATAAAGCCGTGGTTCTGCCTCAAATGAAAAGTCTATCAGGTAGCCATCTGGGATGGTGATAATACTGTCTCCAATTCTCTTTTTAATGTCAATGTAAATACTCGTACTACCGAAAATATGACTCGCCTCCTGAACTATCACTTGTTCAAATTCCTGCTCTTTGCCATACTCATAGTAGCTATATGTCTTGCCTCCTTGTACTAGTCTTTCCATATTCATATTGCCATTACTTCTTCCTGTTAATCCTTCGCTGAGAAAGTTTTTTCCAAATACCCCTCATAACTGCTACTTCTTCTTTTTTAAAACCATGATGATTGACTAATAAAGCTTCATCTACAATATCGAGTACTTCTTCAACTTTTCGTTTGCGAATGAGTGCGTCTATATGATCGAAATCTATTGGTAAGTCAGCTAATCGAGGCATTTGTATTTCTTCAATTTCAGTAGGCTCAAAGGTCATTACTCCACCTCCATAACTTCTACCTGTGATTTCTGAGAAAGCAAAGGAGAGTGAATTGAAGAATGAAATTGCTACCAAGTTTCTATCAACTCCGTCCTTAAAGCGAACTCTATGAATTGTATCAGTGGATGAAGCTCCTGTTTCGTTTAAAACGAGTTTCGGATAGTCACCAACCTGTCTTAATGCAAAAGCATCTGGCACCCATAATGAAGGGGTGATGTACCAACGCTTTCTAATTCTTGTTTTATATCCGGTGTTAAAACCTTGCTGCTCACCATATTCTATATACTTCTGACAAACTTTGGGCAATTTTTCAAAATCCTCATTGGGGGGTATGAATAAATGAATTGAATTTTGAGCTTTGGAGTTTTCAGAAAAATCAGTTTCAGAAAAAGTAATGCCTTTCAATTGATTGGATTTACTGGCAACAGGGATAGTATATGGTTTTAGCTTCCATTGTTTAACCTGGTCTTCTTTGAGCATAAAGAACTCGTTTCTACCAGTCACCAATCCAACATCCACCTCCATTATATCGCTGCATGAAATTACCCTCTTATCCTTTCTTAATTTCTTCAAAAGGGCAATTTCGTTTTCCTCTAAAAAATACTTTGTCCATTTTTCAGTGCTATGATCTATTGCCTTTACATTGGAGCCATTTATTGATTTAAAGTTGATAGACTTTAGATCTTCAAGGTTCTCGCATTCGATTACCCTAATCCCTTTGCCATGGTTTACCTTTTTTTCACATAACAATAGAACTACTTCTTGTTGAATGTTGGCAAAAACCAATTTTTTAAAAGTTACTATCGTGATTCTTTCAAAGAATTTTGAGAGAAATACCCTTGTTTCAGCCGCATACTTGACCTGAAAAAGTTCCGCTGGTATTACCATGGCCATTCTTCCGTTTGCGTTCAGTAGAGAAGCCGATATAACCAAAAAAGGAACCCATATATTAGTTAACTTATTTGGATTGAGTCCCAAATTCTGCATCATCTCAATCGCCAGTTTCCTGTGTTCTTCAGGAAAGTTCTGGTATCTAATGAAAGGAGGATTACCTAATACAGCATCAAATTTTACTTCACCATTACTGCTTAAATAATGAAAGAAATCATTGTTTTCGATTGTATTTGAATTCAGACCCAGATTTGCTGCCCTTGACTTTGCTTTGATGGATTCTTCTTCAATAAGTTCAATCCCTTTTATTCTACCTTTTAAGTCCTCTCCAACAACTCCTAATTCTTTAAATCTGAGAATAGCTGCTTCAATGAAATTACCATCTCCGCAACTGGGTTCAAGTACATTTTTAGTGTTTTGTTGAATACACCAATTACATAAGAATTCAGTAATGGGTTGGGGTGTATAGTACCCACCTCTTAATTTTTGTTTACTCAGGTTTTCTAATACTTGTCCCATTATTCTTCAATTGTTAATTCAGTAGTAAACATTTCATCTGTAGCTACCTGGCTAAATTCATCATCACTTATGTCATACAACCTATTTATGGTTTGTACTAACATTTGTTGGAGTGTTTCCATTTTTCTCTCAAGTATGGTTCTTCTTGTACCATAGCTTCCATTTTTATAAGCATCCTTAGTTTCAATGAGTGCTTTCACAGTTTTTATGACTTGATTGTATAGCTTTTTATCAGCATCTGAATTGATCAGCCTGACGGGTAAGTTTTCAATGAATTGCTTACCATGTGAATAATATGCACCCCTGAATTCACTGGCGCCAGATTTAACCATAATCTCAAATAAGGGGTGAGATAAAATCCCTAAGAGATAATAAATTGAATAGTCTGATGTATTGATTAACGCATAGTATGGACCATTGCCACCTCCGGTAAATTGCAAATTATCACTATCGAGAACATAGGGTGCTGATGTAGATAAAACTGACCATATAAGCTTTTGAGTATCTTGGAATCTTGTCAAGCTTTGTGATCGACCAAATTGATACCATTTAGGAGTATTTCCTTGTAAACTTCTTTTCTCAAGGCTTTCTTTAAATTCATTTAAGTACTCCCATGCATTAGGATATTTTTCACTAAAGAATTCTTCACTGTAAACCTCGGCTTTACCATCATGAATTCGGTAAGGGAAGATTATTTGTGAATTTGATTTAATCGTATCAAATACGCCAAATGACAGGTCATATATTGCTGGAAGGCAAATCTCTTTTTCTATCTCATACTGTTTCCCCTTCTTAGTAAAGATGAAAGTAGTAGGCGTTTCTTGAACAGGCTCGAAAATATAAACCTTATCAGCACTCGTTTGTAAACCAACACATATTTCAGCTAGACTTTTAAGAGGTGCTGTTTGTCCATTGTGCATTTTATCGAATACGGTTTTAGTACCAGGTGATAGAAATATCCAAGGCTCAGAACCGTAGCTTTCAGAATTGTACTCAAGAAAATTCGTTTGATCTGATAAAACCTCCGGAGTAATCCTTTTTACCCGTTTGAATTGAAAAGTATCTTTCTTTTCCCTTTGAAGTATTAGGATAGCAGTATAGGTTGATCGATCTGGAAATACCTGAGTTACTCCAAAATGTGTGATTTTGCCTATTTGACAATTTGATACAATAAATTCACGTAGAGCTTTTCCCCCTTTAATAAGGAAAAATTTGTGAGGCACAATGTATCCTAGAAAACCGTTATTATTTAGTAGGGCAACTGCTCGCTGAATAAAAACATAATACTTGTCGATTGTTTCCTTTTTGGCTACACTGAACCCAGAAAGCTCTGACTGATAATACTTAATTTCCTCAGGTGCATATTTTACGAGATTCTGAATACGTACATAAGGAGGATTACCAATTATTGCATCAAAGCCATTGGTCTCCTTTAAAAATGGAAATTCATTATTCCAATCAAAGGGTTTGACATTATATAATAACTGATCGTTTTCGAGGGCATCTGGTTCAAATTCAAAGAATGCTGAATCCACCAAGGAATTTCCACACTTGATATTGCCCTTTAAATTTGGAAGAATTTTTTCAGAATGTTGGTTGATGAAGTTATTGACAGTAGCCTCATTTTCACCCTCTAATAGCTTCAATAGCAAACTAAACTCAGTTACTTCAGCAGCATATGGATTGATGTCAACACCAAAGAGATTCTGTTCCAAGATATTTCTTTTAGCTTTTAAAGTAAGCGTAAAAGAGGTGTCATCTATCTGGTTTATTAGATCATTGTTATTAACCTCTTCCTCAATTAGCTGTTGAAGTGATCTTTCTAAAAATAAGTCAAAAGCAGAAATGAGGAAAGTGCCTGAACCACAACATATATCGGCAATTCTAAGATTTTGAAGCTCCTGAAAAGATTTTCCATTTGTCAAAGGCATTAAGGTATCTTTAACTATTTGTTCAACTATCAATTTTGGAGTAGGAACTACTCCGTTTGATGCAGACACTTCTGGCTCTTCCAGTATGGACAACTGTTGACCTTCCTCTAGAATGATTCTGCTTCCTAAAAAGCGTTCATATATTTGACTTAAAATAGTCGGATCTACCACCGTAAAATCATAAGGACTCAGTGGATAATAGAGCTCATTGAAAATTTCAATAAGCACATCTGAATCAATGGTTATATTTAAGGAGAGTGTATCTTCAATAAAGTCAAAAAGACCTGAATTAAACCTTTTATCAGACTGTTGAAACAATTGTTTGAGAGCGGAATAGTCTTGAATATTTTTAAGTGTTTCAAATTTCTCGATCGTCCTATCCTCGCATATTCTAAGGAAAATTATTCGATTGATCAGACGCTGAATAAGGAAATTAATATCCTCACCGTCCAAACCTTCATTTTTGTTCAGTGCTGAATTAGCAAGCTGTGTTCTCCATTTTTCAATCTGACTTAAAAAATAGTCGTCAAAAGTGTTACCCTTTCTTTCATAAACTGAAAATAGATCATCCAATTGTCCAGAATTAGCTGACTCAAATGAAACCATCTGACTGATCTCCTCAATTGCATCAATGTACTCTGTGAAATTGAATATTTTTATGCGAGCTACTTGCTCGTTTTCGGATGCGTCAGGCTTGAATCGACAATCATAAATAACAAGATTTTCAAAGTTTGTTAGAATAGAGATACCAAGATTGGCATTCCAACCATACCTTCTTGTTTGAAAGGCTGCCTTAGAAGATTTTAGGATGTTGACTGAAGGTTTTTTAACTTCTACAAACAGTTTTCGGGTTCCATTAATGCGTAGTGTATAGTCGGGATTCTTTTTACTCGTTTCATCCTCAACTACAATATACTCTTCCTGTATAACATCTCTTAAGAAATGAGTTTTAGCCTTCTCATTATCTACATCCCATCCTATGCATTTTAAAAATGGGTCAATGAAATCATTGCGTAACTGCGTCTCATTATAAGAGGACTTCAGGCAGTTATCCCGATCATTTTCATATTTGTCAACTAATTCTTTTATAGTCATTTTTTGTCGAAATCAATTTTACCCTGTTGAAGGCTTCTGGTCTTTAAGTACTTTATTTTTTCTTCAGCTACTTTAAGAATTTCATTTGAGTTTGCTTCTTGCATTAAATCATTGGCAACTTTGTCACTTAATAAGATCAGTCCAAGTGTTTCTTCATTTTCACTGAATAATTCAGCAAGGAGAGGTAGCATTTCTTTGTTTGCAGACCTTTCACCTCTTTCAATCTTACTCAATGTAGAAGGATCAATATCTAAGGTTGCAGCTACCTTCCTAAGAGGTAAGCCAAATTGCTCCCTTAACTTCCTAATGTGTTCCCCAAAGGTCTCCTGAATAGACATTGCTTTATTTTTCTTGATTAAATAATTTGGACATTATTTGTCAAATATAGTTATCCATTTGTGGGTTTCCAACTATTCAATCATTGAAAAACAGTAGTCAGGATTTTAAGGAAATGGAGGATACCAAGGATTAACTGCCCTTAGTATCCTTAACATCCTCATTTTCCTCAATCGAGGTATTTATGTAGTTGTCCTGAGACTCACGATGAATCAGCCCTGATTTACAGAAGTCAGTGATATAGCCCTCTGCTGTTTTGTGGGGAACACTTAGAGCTGCTGCCACTTCCAAGTACTTCTGGCGGTTGAAGTGTTTGGGTAGCTTATGCAAGAATTTCTCTTTCCTATTTAATCGAGTAGGTTTCTGAACGTCCTCTGGGAGTTCTGCAAACACTTTACTCGAATGCTTTACCAATACTTTCACCATAGCAAGCGAAGCTTGAAAGTCTCTTTCTTCACAAATCATCTTTAATGATGTTTCGCCTGTTTCCATGATCCGCAAAGCGGAGAATATCATGGAGAAACGATAGGCAATCAATCCCAATCTACGTATGGTTGCCATATAGTCGATTCCCTGAATACTCATGTACTTTTCCTGTATCTGACCAAAGAACTGATTGAACTGGTCTTGCTGGTCAGCGGTGAGAAAGAATTGAACATCCTGTCCAGCTTTCAACGAACTGTAAAGACTAAAGAACTCATTGCCTAACGCATCAAAGTAGTCGTCTAATCCATTTGTAGTTTGCGAAGCAAATACATTCTTCCACACTGGCCGAACATTCATGTAGTAGAATATGAAACGGCTGAATAAGCCGTTTTCTGCATTCGGAATTAGTGCTGCTACTTGCTTGGGCGTACCTGAAAGGACAGTAGAAAGACAAGGGCTTTCTATGTCCACATATTCACGGTCTGTCCTGCGATAGTAGGAAATAGTCTCATGGTGAAAGGCTTTTCTAAAGCCGTCACTATAGTTGCCATAATCGCTCTTAAATGCATGTGCAAGTGTGTCACCCTCAGTTTCAAATATCAGTCCTTTACCATCACTATCACCCAATAATTGATAAGCTCCAGTAGAGCTATTGTTTGCAGGAATAAACAGCATCTTTTCAGGTGGTTTCGCTGGTTTCTCAATGCCTTCAACTTTACCTTTATTGGCATTGTATTCAGCCAATTCCAGTTCATAATGTTGCTTGTGGAGTTTTGCTTGTTCCCGAAACTCCTTATGTACTGGATTGACCAATTGGCGACAATGTACCAAACGTCCTTTACCTGCGGATGCCTGGGCGGTAATGAATAGAAATAGGTTGGAGTAGACACGCTTTCCATCATAGATGCCTGACACCTTAGGCAAACAGGCACTAATAGCCACTAAGGAGCCAAGGAGTAGAATATCCCTTTCTTCATTAGAGGTTGCTATCTGAATTACTCTTTGTAAGTATTCAGGAAGTTCAGGAAATAAGGAATCAGGAAAGGTTGGCATTTGCTCCGGTTCTTTCTTGATTTCTGCCTGACTTGTTAGGGTCTTACTTTGATGCTCAGACCTGCTTGCAGGGCTGTAGGCTTGTCTTTCCTTCTTTTGAGTAGTCAATGGTATTCCTGCTTCTTTAGCGTGATAGAAGAAGGTTTTTAGGGAAACTCCCTGACCTCTTGCTTTCATGCAATTATCAAACTGCTTGTCACACTCTTGTGTAGAATACTCTGGGTGAAATTGACTGACTCGGTGGAACAGGTTTCTGCCTGTCTCACCAAACTCGTCTGCAAAGGCAAAACCGATATTTACCCAATCGCTGTAAGCGGAGGTAACATCTATTTGGTTGGCCTCAATTTCCTGTATGACTCGTTCAACTTCTTCGAGTTGTGTAGTTGTATTGTAATTGCTGTGCTCTGTAACTTTTACTTGTTGATCTGGCTTATCAAGCCATTCCAGCGGATTGAATGTTTTTCGCTCCATAACCTATATGTATTTAGGGTTGATGAATATATCTGTATCGTGCGGAAGGAAACATGCTCTTGAAATATCCTTTCCTGATTGGTCTACTTCTAATTGATAGCTGTGGGAAACGTAGTTTGCCACTGCCTTGAAATAGTCCTGGTGTTTTGCCTGTGTCAAGTCAATCGGTATTACCCATTTCAACCCATCACCTGAAGGAGATACGAACAGTAGCTCCGTTTCAAAATAGTGGTCGCTGAGTAATGATTCCTTGAGTGAAGGAATGTCCTCAATTTGGTCAAAATCGATTGTGAGCAAACCTGAATGTCTTTGGAGGTTAGCATCATTCCGCTTGGAGAATGACCCTGAGAAGGTCACATAATCGAAGTTTTGAGCCTTATACTTTCGGGCATCCTTTGGCTCGGAGATATTGCGAAGTGTACTTGTACACGAAGCAAAATCATTGCCTTTGATGAGGTGGTACACCTCTATCAAGGAGACTTGGCGACTTGGCTTTACATTAGATACTGGCTTTTTGAAATAGCTGAATACTGGTGGTGTAGGTTTCTGTATTTCAGGAATAGCAACCACAGGTTGCGTTTCCTCTTGGTGATAAAATCCTCTTTCCTTGCCAATTCTCAGATATAGTTCCTCATTGATCTTATCGAGAAGGGCTTGCCCTTCGAGGCTGAGATGCAATGAAGCAAAATCAAAGACATTGCCCTGTGCAATGGCTTCTTCTGTATCTGTGTGTTTCGCAATCCCGTCAACCACTTTCACCATCAATGTGGGCTTGTCCGCATTGAATGGATTCTTAGCAGGCTTACAGTCCCTTCCCGAAAGGGAAAGAACTGTTTCACCTTGATAGTAGTGGCGTAACACATGGGCATAGATATTTAAGCCGTAATGTGTTTTGCTCAATATGGCTTCTCTACTTATCTCCATAATGCTTTGATTTTGAAGGTGAGTAGTTAGATTCCAGTAAAGATTCCATGTCAGAAACTTTGTAATAGAACTTGCCATTGATTCGGCTGTAGGGAAGAACCCCACTATCCCGAAGGGATTGAAGGGTTCTTTTGCTAATGTGTAGCGTTTGCATCACTACCTGACCATCAATCCATTCGTCACTGAATTGCTCCAATCGTGAATTATGGAAATTGAGGAGGTATGCTTTGATTGTTTTTATGTCCTGAGTAAGTGTCAGGAGCATATCGAATACCTCTGTCATAGCTTTACCCTCCCTTTCTTGATTAGGTAATCCGCAGCTCTGCGGTCTATTTCCTCCTGAGTAGAATTGCGGTTGCGAAGCAACCAACTTTCTAACTCAGCTCTGTTGAAATAGAGCTTTTTCCCATTAGGCTTGTAGTGTGGAATACTTCCCGCACTTGTCAACTTGTACAAGTGTGATTGGGATACTTCCAGGAATCTACATGCTTCATTGAAATTCAGTACCTGCTTCATGATCAGGTTCTGATCCAATACGTGTCTCTCGATTATCTCGAGTCTCTTTAATATTTCGTCCATGACGTTTTCGATTATGAAATGTGTAATGGACTCTTGGCCAAAAGTCATATCCGATTGTCGAATACGATGCTAAAGTAGGAGGCTAAAAGGGGCGTTATGAGGCTCTAAAGCATGGTGCGGTGTAGAGTGCAGAGTGCAGAGTGGGCTGTAAAAAATGATAGCCCACTTTTATGGCAAAAGAGGACTAAACAAAAACAGAAAAAAGATAAAAGGAGTATAGTGCAGAGTGGACTATATCAAGTGCGAAACTGCCTTTTCTATTTTATCTCCTGTTAGGTTTGGTCTTTTTAAAGACCTGAACTTTGACCTGTCAAAGGAATTTCCATCACTATCAACAAAGCAAAGGCAAGTCACTTCCCATTGCTTTTGCTTGAGGTCATCTACTAATTTATGTTCTGAGTATATCAGCTTAATGAAATAGAATAGTTCGCTGATATTCCCTATCCATTCTATAGGTGTTTTAATTTCACCTCCTGAGAATACCTTTTTGAAATTGAGTAGGGTTGTAGATTTGCTAATGAAATGATTCAGCTTTAGGCTATCCCATAAATCAGTCAATTTATCTGGGTTGGTGTTTAGCTGCTTGTAGGTAAATGAATGAAATGAATTTGCTGTTGCTGCGGTTTCCGTTTTGGTTGCTGGTACTGGTTTGGATTCAACTTCAATTAGTTGAACTGGCTTCAAGAAATGTTTGTCCGGGACAGGTTCTAAGAGTAGTTGGCTGTAAAAGTCTTCCAGTATGAATTGATCATCTATCCAAGTGCTGAAAGCAGCTTGGATTTCCAAGTAAAGCTGCATGTATGCAAGCTTTAGAAGCTGGACGATGAATGTGTTTGCCTTATGGGTTTGGTCTAATTCAAAGGATGTTTTCTTAGGATCTATGTACGAAAGTGCATAGTCCTTTTCTTTAATCAATTTTCCAAGGTCTTTTAAACGTGTTTTAATCCGCTTGTTAAGTGTGTCTTCAAGCCAATACTTGATTAAGTTTTCATTGTTATCCTCCTTGATCAGCTCCACAAGTCTGACACATTCCGCTTTGATATTATTCAATATCAGTTTGGAATAGTACTTTGTTTTGTGATCGAATGGCCTGTGAAAGCTGATTTCATATTTGAATTGAAAATCTGTGGAGGCTTCCTTTAAGCTGCTGAGTTTGGAAGCATACTTTTGATCAAGGCTGTTTTTTCCTAACCAAGGGCGAAGCTCTTGGTATAGGATGTCATCAAGTAATTTGGTTTGATTGCTCATAGGTCAAGTTTGATTTTGTTGGCCGCTTCTTGTTTCTTTTCATCTATGATTTTCGCATAGACTTGGGTGGTCTTCAATTCCTTATGGCCTAAGAGCTTTGAGACTGTGTAAATATCAGTTCCTGCAGTAAGCTGCAAAGTTGCATAGGTATGACGAGCACAGTGAAAAGTGATGATCTTGGAGATACCAGCTTTCATCATCCATTGTTGCAATTTCAGGTTATGCCAGGCAGAGTATTTCAATCCTTTGAATACTCGTTCTTCTGGAGCTTGCCTTTCACCGAGCAAGCCAAAGGCTTGTTCTGAAATAGGTAGTGTTTCAGCTCCCTTGGTTTTCTTCTGTCTGAATCGGATGTAATACCCGTTATCATTTGAATGCTGCACCTCTGACCAGAGTAGCTTATTGATGTCTGACCACCTCAGACCAGTGAGGCATGAAAATATGAATGCCGTTTTCATCTGTGGGATTTCACATTCTGTATTGGCTGCCGCTTGCAGTTCCTCCAAGGTTAGAAACTCTCTTTCTGGCTCCCCTTGTTTAAAGGCGTCAACTCCTTCACTAGGGTTGGTCGGTAGGATTCCGTCTTTCACTGCTTGCTTTAAAGCTGCTCTCAGCTTGTTAAAGTAGGAGTACTTTGAGTTTTGGGATAGCTTCTGACTGCCGTGTGCTATGGCTTTCTTATCAAGATAGTATTTGAAATCCTGAATAAACTGCCTGTCAATGTCTGAGAAGGATACCTCATAGGAACAGAATGCCTTTAGATGTTTCAGCATACTTGTCCAGTTGCCGTAATTGCCTGGACTGTCTTGTCTCTGATTGGCAAGTAGCTCAATGTATGCAAGGAAGCTACCTTTCAATTTCTCATTGTCTCGGAACCCATAAACACCGTTTTGGATTTCAATTTGTCGCTGTGCTCTGATAGTCTCAGCTAATTGAAGAGTCTTTTTGTTGACCTCTTTTTCTTCCTTGGTCTTCGGATTAGGAGTAAGGTATAATTTGAGGTATTCGGTTTTCCTTTTTCCCTTATGGTAGTAGTCGAGGTATAGACTGGTCTTGCCACCTTGATTACGTTTTCTTAGTGTTACTTTCATGCCTGAAACAGTTTTTCGATTTCTTCTCTCTTGATGATGGTACGGCTACCAATTTTCGCAGCTTGAATTTTTCCGTTCTTGATCTGACGGTACAGAGTCATTCTACTTGCTCCAAGTAGTTTGCAGGTTTCGGCAATACTTAGAAAGTCTTTGTCTTTGACTTGCTCCTGATTGTACTCTTGTTTCTGTACCGCAGTAGGGGCAATCTCCTGCACCTTCTGATCTCTCTTGCGTTTCTTGTAGGCACGCTTGGCACAGTTATCACCACAAAATTTGGTCACAGTTGTCTTGGCGATAAACTCAGTACCGCAATGCTGACAGATTTTTGGAACTCGAATGTTGCTGCTCATGGTGTTTCCTTTTTCGGCTTGTTTCTGTATCAGAGTGTATCCCTTTGTATCAGGATGTATCCCTATGTAACATTATCTCGCCTCTATCTTAAAAATCTGTTACTAACAACAAATATTGAGTGGTCAGCAACAAATTAGTAACGAAAGATAGGAAAATAAGAGCAAATTAGCAACAAGAAAAGGAAGTAAAAACAGCCTAAATGATATTAAAAGAAGGGTTGAGCGTACTAAATGAAAAGTAATTACTTCCCGATACAAAACTTACTAAAAATATTTGCCAGCAAATCGTCATTCGTTACCTCACCCGTAATCTCACCAAGGTGGTGGAGGGCCTGGCGGATGTCCAGGGCCAGGAAGTCGCCAGTGACGTTGGAGCCGATTCCCGTGAGCACATCATCAAGGGCCTGGCTCGTCTTCAGCAGGCTTTCGAAGTGGCGGGCGTTGGTTACGATGGTGTCGCTGCTTCGCACGTTCTTCAGGTTGACCTGATCGAGGATTTTGTCTTTCAGCTCTTCCAGGTATTGCTGCTGAGAGGCAGAAATAAAGATGAACCGGTCATCTTCTTTTAGTTGAGCCACCAGACCAGCTGGCGCTTTGTCTATCTTGTTCCCGATAGGAATGAACGGCTTGCCCAGGTTCTCAAGCTTGTTGATCTCTTTGTTGATGTCGGTGATGTTGTCGTTCACCAGGTCAAAAAGGTAAAGGATCAGCGAGGCCTCTTTCATTTTGCTGTGCGTTCTTTCCACACCGAGTGCTTCGATCACATCGGTTGTTTCTCTGATGCCCGCCGTGTCAATGAACCTGAAAGCCACGCCTTCAATATTGATTTCATCTTCGATGGAGTCACGGGTGGTGCCGGCAATGTCCGACACAATGGCCTTTTCTTCTTTGAGCAATGCATTGAGCAGGGTAGACTTGCCTGCATTAGGTTTCCCCGCAATCACAGTAGGCACGCCGTTTTTGATCACGTTGCCCAGGTCGAAACTCTTGATCAACTGATTGATGATCGTTTTCAGGTCAGTCACCAGCTTTGCCAGGTCGTGGCGATCGGCAAATTCCACATCTTCTTCGCCGAAGTCCAGCTCCAGCTCAATCATGCTGGCAAAGTGGATGAGCTGCTCCCTCAGCTGTTTGATGTCTTTTGAAAAGCCTCCCCGCATCTGCGACATGGCCGCCTGGTGGGCCGCTTCTGAGTCGGAGCTGATCACATCGGCTACCGCCTCGGCCTGGGCCAGGTCGAATTGCCCATTGAGAAATGCCCTTTTGGTGAATTCGCCTGGTTTGGCCAATCTTGCTCCTTTGCTGACGGTGAGGTTAATGATGCGCTTGATGATGTACGATGAGCCATGACAGGAAATCTCCACCACGTTTTCTTTGGTGAACGACCTGGGAGCAATGAAAACCGACATCAACACTTCGTCGATGACCTCTTTGCCTTCTCTGATAGTGCCAAAATGGATGGTGTGTGAATCGACTGCGTCAAGATCTTTGCCATGAAATACCGCATTGGCAATCCTTATCGCCTGAGGCCCCGAGAGGCGAACCACGGCAATGGCGCCAATACCCTGAGGGGTAGCAAGCGCCACAATGGTATCGTCGAACTGAGAGTAGGAGAGAGCACCCAAACTATAAAGGGGGTTAATTGTCTGAAAACATTTTTGTCGAAATCACAAATGACAAAGCCCAAATATCAAATAAGTTCCAAATATCAATCTCGAAGCACCAAACCGTTTCGAATTTTAGGCCATTGGTGCTTATTTGCGTTTTGTTATTTGCCTTTTGTATTTTTTGATGAGCTACTTCTTCGCCAGCTTTGTGATGATCCTCTTGAGCTGCGGCGAAGTTTTGTATCCTGAAACGATTTCAAGTCTGTCCTGGTCGTTGTCTACCAAAATGAAGGTGGGATACCCTTGAATTCCCAGTGCCTTTACCATCTCTCTGCCACTGGTTTCCTTACCCAAAAAACTAAACTTATCGTTTGTCTCTCCATTTATCTTAACTACATAAACCGACTCATTGACCAGCGATGCAATTTCGGGATCAGCAAAAGTGGTTTTGTCCATCTTCTTGCACCAGCCACACCAGTTGGCATACATCTCCACAATCACCGGTCTGGGCTCTTTTTTCAGCTTTTCAGGCAGCTGGTCAATAGACGTCCATTCTGTGGTGGTTGGCTCAGCCGGTGCCGCCGCCGTGACCACAATGGCCAGCATGGCTAGGGACAGTAGTCCAATCAATTGCTTCATATCGGTTCCTCTTTTAAAGTCATAGAAAGTTTCGATCTTCTATTTCTGAACACTACTCCCTGCGTAGGAGAGAACAAAAATACAACCAAAAAGATTAAACCCGCCACCGTCGACATTGCACCGGCGATAGATCCGTCAATATAAGACGCAAGATAATAGCCCAGCACCGAAACAATCACGCCAATGATACAAGTGAAAATAAGCATTTTCTTGAAATCCTCCGTAAGCAGATAGGCCGTTGCTGGTGGAGCGATAAGCAAAGCCACCACCAAAATAGCTCCAACCGATTCGAAAGATGCCACCGTTGTAAGCGACACAGCTCCCATGAGCAAATAGTGCCAAAGCATGGTGTTGATGCCAATGATGGCGGCGTAGGAGGGGTCGAACGTGGTGAGGAACAACTCTTTGTATCCGATGAAGATGAAAGCAATGACCACCAGCAGCACAGATCCGGAGATGTAGAGTACCCTTGGCCCCATGATTGTGCCGGTGTCGGTAATCCAAAGGTCAATAGGCACGTAAGCAATTTCACCGTAAAGCACACAGTCCTGGTCGAGGTCAACCTTGCCAGCGAAAGCAGAAATCAAAATAACGCCCAGGGCAAACAGCCAGGTGAAGGTGACACCAATGGAGGCGTCGGTTTGGAGATTGCCCTTTTTGTGGAAAAATTCGATGAGAAAAGTGGTGATGATGCCCAGCGCACCGGCTCCCAAAAGCATGGGCAGGGAGTCCCGGCTGCCAGAAATGAAAAATGCTATTACAATACCCGGCAACACGGCATGAGAAATGGCATCTGCCACCATGGCCATTTTTCGAAGGATGAGGTAGCTCCCCACCAGGCCGCACGAAACGGCCACCAAAGAACCTGCTAAGATGATATATATCGCTTCCATGGCTTATCTGTAAGGGATTGTTTCGTTGTGAGGATCAACAGACGGATAGTTGAGTTTTTTCTCCAACCGAGCCTCTATTTCCGGCGTTATGATATGCTCGATGGTTTCGGCCTCATCGTGCACATGGTCGGGCGCAATGCGCAGGTACTCGGTCAGGTAAAGCTCCCAAAGCCTGTGAAGCTTCACTATGCGTTGCCCTTTGTTTTTACCTTCCTCGGTAAGTACCCAACCTTCCCGATCCTGCTTCAGGAAACCGCTCCTCACAAGTTTTTGGAGGCCGCCTTTTAACCGCCCCATCACAAAACGTCGTTGGGAGATCAGGTCGCTTATCTTACGGTGGCCATAGTATTGGTCATCGGCCTCACCCAGGTGGAAAAATGCCTTGAGGATGTTTTCCTCCAGGATTTGTTTCTGATACCTTCTTTGCTGGTACTGCTTGTAGAGAATGCCCTTCCTTGGCGCAATGAAGAACGAGCTCATGGCGATGAAAGAAATCACCAGCACAATCCATGGCCCCGTAGGCATGGCAGGAGCCACGAAGGAGATGTAGGCACCAGAAACGCCGGAAATCGCCCCAAAGAGCGCTGCAAGGAACACCATTGTGGTCAGCTTGTCGGTCCAGAACCGGGCTGCCGCTGCCGGGGTAATGAGCATGGCAGCCATTAACACCACGCCCACAGCCTGAATGCCTGTAACTACGGCCAGCACGGTGAGAGTCGTCAAAACGAGCTCCAGCCCCTTCACGGGCATGCCAATGGCTTTGCCAAATTGTTCGTCAAAGGCAAGCAGGGTTAGCTCTTTGAAGAGGAGGCCGACAACCAGCAGCAAAATAACACTGACCGACCCGAACACGATCAGGTCCTGGCCAACAAGAGAGGCTGCTTTGCCAAACAGGAATTGATCCAGGCCGCTTTGATTGGCGTTGCCAGAATGCTGGATAGCCGTAAGGATCAGAATACCGAGCCCAAAAAAGACCGACAGGGTAAGACCAATGGCGGTGTCTTCCTTTAACTTGGAATACCTGACGATCATGTCGATAAACCGGAGGGAGATCCAGCCGGTAATAAACGCCCCAATGATCAGATAAATGGGGTTCTTGGTTCCTGTGACAACAAAGGCCAGGCACACCCCGGGAAGCACTGAATGTGCAACGGCGTCTCCAATGAGCGCTCTTTTCTTGAGAAAGGTAAAACAACCCACAATGGCCGCACTGATAGCCAGTAGCACCGAACCCACCACCACGTACCTGATGTTGGGATCCTGAAAAGAAAAGAAATAGAGAAAGTCTTCCATAATAAGAGTCGCCTGGTTTGCCTACACTGTTTTCTCTCTGCTGGGGAAGCGCCCTTTAGTAAGCAAGTCTCCCACTTCTGACAGAATGGTGAGCTTGCCTCCATACGCTTCCTGCAAAAGCTCCTCTTTGAATACATCGACTGTTGGCCCCGAAGCCACCAAGCGCATGTTCAGCAAAATGAGCCAGTCGAAATACTTGGCTACGGACTGCAAGTCGTGGTGCACCACGACTACCGTTTTACCTTCCTTCGACATTCTCCTCAGCAACTCTACAATTGCTTTTTCGGTGGCGGCATCCACACCGGCAAATGGCTCATCCATAAAATAGACCTCTGCCTGCTGCGCCAGTGCCCGAGCCAGAAACACCCGCTGCTGTTGTCCACCCGACAGCTGCGAAATCTGCCTGTTTTTGAAGGCCTCCATGCCCACCAAACGCATGCTCTCCTGCACCACCTCCCTGTCGGCTTGCCGTGGCCTTTTGAAAAGCCCCAGCTTTCCATAACGGCCCATCATGACTACATCATTAACCGACGCTGGAAAGTCCCAGTCGACAGACTCCCGCTGAGGCACGTAGCTGATCTTTTCCCTCACGTTGTCAAGTTGTGTGTCAAACAGCTTCACATAACCGCTGCTTAGCGGCACGAGATCCATAATGGCCTTGATGAGGGTCGACTTACCGGCACCGTTAGGCCCCACAATGCCTACCAGACTGCCCTTTGGAAGAGAGAGGTCAATTCCCCACAGCACCGGCTTTTGACTGTAGCTGACCGTGAGATCGTGAACTTCGATGATCGGATCTTCTGCATGTATGTTCATCTTACCAGATTATTTTAAAGAGGATACTATTGTGTTTACATTCGCCGCCACCATGCCAATATAGGTGCCGTCTTGTGTGCCAAATTCGCCCATTGCGTCGGAATAGAGTTTACCGCCAATCACTACCTCATGTCCACGCTGTCTGCAGCCGTCTACCACGGCAGTGATGGCTCTTTCAGATACTGAAGTCTCAACAAAAACAGCTTTGACGTTTCTGTCAACAATAAGATTCACCAGATCGGCTACGTCTTTGAGGCCAAACTCTGATTGTGTGGAGATGCCCTGAAGCCCGTTTACTTCAATATTGTAAGCATCGCCAAAGTAGCCGAATGCATCATGCGCAGTAACCAGAATCCTTTGCGTTTCGGGGATGGTGGCTATCTCTGCCGTTACCCAGTTGTGAAGCGAATCAAGCTTTTTCAAATAGATGTCCAGATTTTGCTGGTAGTAGGCGGCGTTGTCCGGGTCTTTTTCTTTCAGCGTCTTGCCAACTTCCAGCACGGCGTTTTTCCACAGGTCAACATTGAACCAAATATGAGGGTCATAGTTTCCTGCGAAAAGAGGAGTGTCCCTGAGTCTTTCCTTCGGTATTTCTTCCGCAACTGCCACGACCGGCTTCAAGCGCCCCAACTTCTCCAGTACTTCGCCCATTTTTCCTTCAAGGTGAAGGCCGTTGTAAAAGACAACGTTGGCCGCTGATAGTCGCTGGAGGTCTCCCTGGGTGGCTTTGTAAAGGTGAGGATCAACGCCGGGCCCCATTAGGGCATCCGCTTCAACGGAGTCTTTTGCGATATTCAGTACGGCATCGTAAATCATTCCCGTAGTCGCCAGCACTTTGAGCTTCTCATCTTTCTGCCTTTTTTGAGTGGTTTGGGTGCAGCCAAAGAACAGTATGTTGATGATTACGACTGACAGGGTTATTCTCAATATCAATTTTTTCATGTTTAGTCTGTGATCAAAATGTTTTGAGACACTTCTCTGGAAATGAACACCTTTTGTTTGTTATCTATCAGTATCTCCATGGAACCATCAAAGTCGACCCGCCCGGTTACCTCCAGCCTGGCGCCGAGGTAGATACCGATTTTATCGAGGTATTGTAAAAAGGAAGAGCCTTCGTCGTTAACCGCCACAATTTTCCCTTTGACTCCCACCTCAACCTTGTCTAAAGGTGTTTTTTTTGCAACAGCCATCTCACCGTTTTCGTCAGGAATAGGATCTCCATGAGGATCTACTTTGGGGTAATCGAGGAATTCATCCAGCCGCTGAATCAGGAGACCGGAACGGATATGCTCTAGTTGCTCAGCTACTTCATGCACCTCGTCCCAATTGAATTTTAGTTTGTCAACCAGAAACACTTCCCAAAGCCGGTGCTTGCGAATGACTTGCAAAGCCATCATTTTTCCTTTCTTGGAAATATTGACTCCGTAATACTTTTTGTATGTCACCATCCCTTTTTCATCCAGTTTCCTGATCATGTCGCTGACCGACGCTGGCTTTGTGCTCATGTGGTCAGAAATGGCATTGGTAGACACCTCAGTAGCACCGCTGTCAGACAAATGAAATATGGCTTTCAGGTAGTTTTCTTCGGCAAAGCTTAGCATTGCAAATTATTTTTCATCAAAGGTAAAAATATTTTAGAGTTATCTAAAAATATTTTTCAACCGATATCGTAATGCAAAAACAGGAAGAGACGTTCACGCCTTGGTCAAAGAGGTCCGAGCAGGTGCTTACCGACCCAACATAAGCGTGCTAACCAACTCGGTAAGCTTGTGTTCCTCAGTTGTCCAGTAGATGTCGTTGTAGTCGATAGTGGCAGGGTAGAAGGTGCTGTTCAGTAACGACGATAGTTCGCCAGTTGAAGCTTGCCCGGATTTAAAAATAACAGCAGCTTTTTTTTCCAGGCAGTAGTTGGTCCACATCTTTTCTTCCTGAATAATCATCGGCAGCCGATAGGACATGTACTCCCAAACCTTGGTAGGAAAGCACTCGTTGATGGCTGGATTGTCAGGATAAAACACCAGTCCGAAGTCGGCTTGAGCAATGGCAGATTGTATGGTCTCGTAAGGCACTCCATCGGCTCCTCCTGTCAGCATGATAGAGGGGTGAACCCTTATCGTTTCAGCGACATATTGAATCGACTTTTTATCGGGCACCTTACCACACAGGTGCAGCTGGCTTCCGGGAATAGTTTCGTGAATTTTTAGAAAGGCTTCGATGGCTTCCCGAATTCCATAGGTAAGAGACAGCGTGCCCGACACAAGAAATACCGGGGCATTGAGGTTTGCCTTTTTGGCGATAGGGGCAGGCAGGGGCAGGGCTTTGTTTTGCAGTACAGTCCACCGGCGGCCAATAAAGGGTAGTGAAGTGTAGCTGTTTTCTGCCAGCATGAAATGCGTGACAAATGGGGCGCATATTGTTTCAATCCATCTGACCCATGCGGCAGCAAGAGGTTTCAGAAAGGTGGGAAGAGGGGAAAGGTGTTTGATGTTCTGTTGATAATTTTCCTGAATATCATACACAACTCGGGTGCCAAATATTATTTGGTATAGAATACTAACAGGCAGTAATTCAGATGTATTAACTATTATTACTTCAGGTTTTAGTTTAATCAATTTCAAGAGAAATCTGAGAGGGGCGAAGAGTCTCCCGAACGAGATTCTTTTGAAGTGAAAGAGAGGGATAAATATAATATCGGGGTGTGCGGAGTGATTTTTCGAATTGAATCCTATGATATTAAAACCATATTTATTTGTTTTCGTCATTGATAGGGCAAGCTTGTGATAGTGACGTATGTCATCCACAGGTTTCAATACCGAACCAATCACAATTTGTTTCTTTAACATGGCGCTAAGGAAATCCGATTCCTTTGGCCGAAGATAATTTAATAGAATTTCTACTGAATGGAATTAAGAGAATTAATAGAGAATGCGTGGGACGACCGGGCAACTTTGCAAGACAAGGAAACGGCAATTGCCATCAAAACAATTGTCGACGATCTTGACAAAGGGATCCGTCGTGTTGCTGAAAAAGTGGGAGATGAGTGGGTTGTAAATGAGTGGATCAAGAAGGCAGTAATTCTCTATTTTCCTCTGATGAAAATGCAGGCCATTGAGGTAGGCCCGTTCTCCTATCACGACAAGATCAAGCTGAAGACAGGCTACGATAAATTGGGTGTGAGGGTGGTGCCAAATGCCGTGGCTCGCTACGGCTCTTACTTGAGCGCAGGCGTGGTGATGATGCCAAGCTATGTGAACATTGGTGCCTATGTAGACGAGGGCACCATGGTTGACACGTGGGCAACGGTGGGGAGCTGTGCGCAGATCGGGAAGAACGTTCACCTGAGTGGAGGCGTCGGAATCGGCGGTGTGCTGGAGCCCGTTCAGGCAGCTCCTGTTATCGTGGAGGACAATGCATTTATTGGTTCACGGTGCATCATCGTGGAGGGGATCA
This sequence comes from Imperialibacter sp., assembly GCF_048007035.1. NCBI lineage: Bacteria > Pseudomonadati > Bacteroidota > Cytophagia > Cytophagales > Flammeovirgaceae > Imperialibacter > Imperialibacter sp. The sequence continues at coordinate 6,338,930 of NZ_CP180355.1, read as the reverse complement.
GGATTGGCAAAGAGGCTGTGCTTGGCGCTAACGTGGTGCTGACCGGGAGCTCCAAAATTATTGACGTTTCGGGTAGTGAGCCGGTAGAGTATAAAGGGTATGTACCCGAGCGCTCGGTAGTGATACCAGGAACAATTCCTAAGAAGTTCCCAGCTGGCACGTTTCAGGTGCCCTGTGCGTTGATTATAGGAAAGAGAAAAGAAAGCACAGATAAAAAGACGTCGCTGAATAGTGCTTTGCGTGAGAACGACGTTGCTGTGTAACATACAATCAATTCTGCCTACTTAATTATTTTCACTTTATTTGCACCTTCATTTTGGAAGGGTGTAACCAATTTTATTATCTCAAAGTTGTCAGATGAGTTTGAATAGAAATTTCCTGAAGGGATTTTTAGTAGTCATGGTGTTTCTGGTTTCGTGCAAAGACGAAGCTGTGGTGAAGGGAGACCTGCTTTTTGAAAAAGGACAATACAAGGAGGCCATTGAGGCCTACGACCAGTATTTGTCACTCAATCCAACGCATGTAAAATCCGTATACAACAAGGGTCGATCTTATGAGGAGTTGGGGCAGTATGATAAGGCGCTGGAGGCCTTTAGAAAAGCCCTTGAGCTTGACGGCAAGAATGTGGCAGCCCTGCTGAGCATAGGGCAATACTATTACAGAGACGGGCAGTATGACAATGCCGCCTTTAACTTTGGAAAGGCTGTTGAAATCGACGGCTCCAATTCACAGGCTTATTTTCTTTTAGGGCGGAGCTACCACCTCCAGGGCATGATGAAGGAGGCGATGGGAGGTTACAATAATGCCATTAGCCTTAACAATGATCTTGGAGAGGCCTACTTGTACAGGGGTGCTTTGAAAATCAGCCTCAAGCAGGGGAACAATGCCTGTAACGATTTTAAAACGGCGAAGTCACTGGGAGTGAAAGATGCAGACGAGGCACTTTCTCAGTATTGCAAATAGGCGGTTCTAGTTCTTTATTTGCGTCATTGAGGGGATAATGAAGTGTTCTTTGTGGTTACAGAGCACGTCCGATCCACTTCTTCCCAGCCCCTTGCAACGGGGGCAGTCCTGCACCACATGCTTTTCACCATGGCATTGAGTACAGGTTTCTTTGCCTTTTCCGGCGCAGACATCACACGTCTTATACACATTATCTCCAAACTGATTCTTGGAAATTTGAACGCCTTCACCCAGGCATTTGTGGCAGGTGATCTCTCCAAAACCATGACATAGCGGGCACTTGTCATCGATGTGCCCCGAACCATCGCACTGGCTGCAGGTGATCAGTCTGAATCCATCGTTGTCACAATATTCACAGGCTTCAATCTCTCTTGCCAGCACATCAAGCCTGTTTTGCAGCATTCTGGCTTCGTTGAAATACTCACCGGACTTTCCGGTAAGATCAGTGTACTTATTAAGGAAATTGCGGCTGCTTTGAAGTTGGTGGTTTTTTTCTAACGTGAAAGCGAAAAAGTACAACGCCTCAGTGGGCACTACTTCGTTCAGAGAGAGAATCTGGCGAAACTTTTTGTCGGCAGCCCGATAATCTTCCTTGGCCATATAACCCTTGGCCTCTTCGAGCAATGCTTTGGCACGGCCCTGACCAGTTTGAGCCCATCCACCATACGATGAGATGATCAATAGGCAGAATACCATGCTTTTCATTGTCCAACTTCTCATTTCCAGAGGTTTTTATTTATTGTGCTCTCCAATTTCTTTTCCAGATCATCTGGAATCATCGGGAAGAAATCCAGCCCCGTGATCTTTTCTATGGAGTCAATAGTCACTGTATATTCCATTATTCCGAGGGTTGAGGCCTTATTCTCCATCACAAAACCAATTGCCTTCAGCTCGGGTTCAGAAATGTCCAGAACAATTTTGTAAAACTTTTGAGGAACAGCCACTTTGTTCTTGCCTATTTTCTTGGCTCCACCTTCTACGATTGGGCCCACCACCACAAAAAGTTCTTTGTCTCTCATTCCCCAATTTCTGACCTTTTCCTCGAGCTGTTTCCAAATTCCCCGATTGAACGAAGGATCCTGAGGGCTCATGTTACTAAGAAAGAAGGTGCCATCCATAGCAGACTGCGACCAGCTAAAATCGGCGGCTGGCGCCAGATGCCCCCTGTCATACCCAGACCCTTTATAGTCTGCTAAGGTTGCAGACTCAGTCCGCACGTCCTTGTCCGGCCGGAAGTTATCCTTTCGTTGAGCCACATTTTTGCTAATGTTTTCGGCAGTCAGACGGTAGGCCACCCACTTGGGCTGCTCGATATCCTCATCGTAAGCAAGGGTGTACCCCTCATGCTCTACAATGAGGTCGTCCTGGCTGTAAGCCGGCCAGGCAAAGTCAAAGGAGGTGGTGTAGTAGTAATGGTCGTAATCAGTGGGTGTTTCCGCTTCTTCAGCTGGTTTGTTGGCCGATGACTTTTCCTCATTTGACTCCCGTTTCGCAGGCTTTTGAGTTGACTGCTTTTTGCCAGGCTCCTTTTTCTCAACCGGTTCGGAAGGCTTTTTAGGGGATTCTCCGGTCTGTTCCTGCTTGCGCCCTGTCTGAAGAAAGTCAGGCAGGCCATCATTATTTTTTAGATACCATGCCAGTCCTATTACCAGGATCATCACTATTCCGAGTATGAGCCCCGAATTGCTTCCTGAGTCTTTAGACGATTTACGGGTAGTTCTATTTTTTGCCGGTGCTTTTTTCTTAGCCATTGGTGCTTTTTGATCTCTAAAGACAAATCTAATTTATCTGTTTGAATGAATGCCGTATTTTCGTGCCTTCTTACAAGGAAATTTGCAAATGGCAGTCAGGTACGATCTGGTAGTAATAGGAGGAGGGGCAGCGGGAATTTTCGGTGCGGTGAACGCCTGCGTTCAAAACCCAGGCTTGAAGGTCGCAGTTGTGGAAAAGACCAGTAAGTGGCTCGGGAAGGTGAAAGTATCGGGCGGCGGTCGCTGCAATGTGACACACGACTGCCAGTATGCCTCACAACTTGTAAAGTACTACCCAAGAGGCGGTAAGTTCCTTAAAAAGGTATTTGATCAGTTCGATGCCCGGGACACAGTGAAATGGTTTGAAGAAAGAGGGGTGGCATTGAAAGTGGAAGCTGACGGACGAATGTTTCCTGTAACCAACTCGTCGCAGACAGTGATTGATTGCTTGCTGAAGGAGGCGGAAAAGTATAAAGTCGAGCTTATCCCTCATTTTGCCGTAAAGGCATTGGAAAAGACTTCGGGAAGTTTCCTCGTGAAAAGTGAAACGACAGCGCTTGAGGCTGGTAAAATATTGGTCACCATAGGTGGGCAACCCAAAGAAGATGGGTTTAGCTGGGTCAAGGCACTTGGGCATACCATTGTGCAGCCTGTTCCATCGCTCTTCACGTTCAATGTGCCTGTAGGCGGGTTGAAAGAGCTTTCAGGAGTTGCGGTGCCATCTGCGGAAGTAAAAGTGGCTGGCCGTGGGCTGGCGGCAACAGGCCCGCTGCTCATCACGCACTGGGGTTTCAGTGGCCCGGCTGTTTTGCGCCTTTCAGCGTGGGGCGCCAGGGATCTGGCAGAGATTAGCTATAAGTCGGTGTTTCTGGTGAACTGGTTGGGCGACAAGAAAGAAGAAGCCTTGCGGGGTGAAATGGAATCACATGCTGCGCAAAACCCCAAAAAGGTAGTTTTTGGAAATCCAATGTACGGTTTGCCAGGTCGCTTGTGGGAAAAAATAGTTGAAAGAGCCGGGATTGCGCCAGAAAGGCGGTGGCTGGATTTATCCAAAAAAGATAAGAACAGGCTGTGCGAGATGCTGATACGCTGCGCATTCGATATGGATGGCAAAACAACTTTCAAAGAAGAATTTGTTACCTGCGGAGGTGTGAGCCTGGATGAAGTTAACCCCGCCACTATGGAGAGCAGAACTGTTCCCGGCCTCTACTTCGCTGGCGAGGTACTTGATATTGATGGCATCACCGGTGGCTTTAATTTCCAGAATGCGTGGTCAGGGGGGTGGGTAGCTGCGAAGGCGGTGGCTGCCAGTTGACCCAGTCTATGCCTCCATGGACGTAGGAAGCTCATTTTTTATTTACGGAAAGTGTAAATTCATTCTAGTAAAAGATACAAAATTCGTATTGTATTTCGTAATATTATAGATGTTTGTTGAGAACCTGCAGACGAAGGAGAAAGTAGAGGTCAGGATCGCCAGGTTAGAGCGGGGCGAGTATAAAGGTATTACCGAAGCCAGGTTTTGGTTTGACTGGAAAGCTGAACGAGGGTTTGATGTTTACAAACTATGTACAAGGAATACTGGGGATATTCTGGGACTGATGTCATTGGAAGTGATTCCTGCTGAGTCCAGGATAGAAATCAGGCTTTTAGCTGTTTCAAAAGAGAACCGGGGCTCAACTAAGGTTTATGACCATATAACAGGTAATTTAATTGCGTTTGCAGGCATACAAGCCACTAAATTATTTGGAGACTTGGCGTGTATATCGCTGGTGCCGAAGACGGAACTGATCAGGCATTATATGGAAACATACGCAATGCTTCAGGCCGGCCGGAGCCTGTTTCTCGATGGAAGGGAGTTGTTGGACTTAATTGCAAAATACGATCATGGACAGGGAGAGAAGTAATAGGGATATTGAAGATTTCAAGTACTTGATTGATTCAAGGAATCTCAGCTCAAAGGAAAAAAGGGAAGAGAGAAATGCAATCCTTAAAGCGAGGGAGATAAGGTTTCGGAGCCGGTCAGAAAATGAGGCCAGGAGAGCTAGATTGATGCAGCTAAAATACCAAATGGACGACCATGTGAGTAGTCCCACTTTTTCAGCCCCTCGTTTTACTGACTTTTTGAGATCGTATATTGATATCTTGTACGACAAACAGAAAGACTTTGCCACCGACATGCAGGTGACGCCCATGACAATCAGCCATATCCTTAATGGGCACAGGGAGCCTCAGGAGGAGTTTTTATTTGGTTTGATTGATCATTCACAACAAACCTTTCGGGAGCTGGGAGGGTTCAGCTGGGATTTATGGCCCAGGGTGTACTATCAGGACAAGGTGTTTTTGATAAAGGAGTCAGGCAGGGCATGGGCGAAAACCAACAACAAGAAGCCAAAAGGAAGGGCGTTTGCGGTAGGCAAGTAGGTGTTATCAGGGCTTTTCGTCAAGTTTTAACAGAAATGGTGCACTTTGAAAGTGTACACAATGGGTATGTTTTTGTGCTGCTTCCGAAAAGAGTAAACGAAGAAAAGACGAAAACTTCTGTAATGAATTAAATCACTTCCTAAACCTCCCCGCCACCACCAATTCCTTAGACCCGGCAGTATACTGATAAAACCCTTCTCCAGCTTTGACTCCCAGCTTGCCAGCAGTTACCATATTGACCAGCAAAGGGCAGGGGGCATACTTCTGATTACCGAAGCCATCGTACATCACTTTGAGAATAGAAAGACACACGTCCAGCCCGATGAAGTCGGCTAGCTGCAGCGGTCCCATTGGATGTGCCATACCAAGCTTCATTACCGTGTCAATCTCTTCCACGCCAGCCACGCCTTCGTACAAAGAATAGATGGCCTCGTTAATCATTGGCATCAAAATGCGGTTGGCCACAAAGCCAGGATAGTCGTTTACCTCGGTCGGGATCTTGCCGAGCGTACGGGACAGCTCCAGCACTTGCTTCGTCACTTCATCGCTGGTAGCATAGCCACGAATGACTTCGACCAGCTTCATAACAGGCACCGGGTTCATAAAATGCATACCGATCACTTTATCGGGCCTTGAAGTAACTGAAGCGATTTTGGTAATGGAAATAGATGATGTGTTGGAGGCCAATATGCAGCCTGCCGGAGTCAGCTGATCCAGTTGCCGGAAAATCTCCAGCTTGATGTCCATTTTCTCTGTCGCAGCTTCCACTACAAGATCAGCCTGCGCAATACCTTTGGCAGTTTCTGTGAAGGTAGTGATATTGGAGAGGGCGGTTGTCTTATCTGCCTCACTGATCAGCTCCTTGCTTACCTGGCGGTCAAGATTCTTTGCGATGGTGGCTTTCGCTTTTTCAAGGGCCGCCGCCGACACGTCGACAAGCGCCACTTTAAAGCCTTTCAATGCAAAAACATGAGCGATGCCGTTGCCCATGGTGCCTGATCCAATCACTGCTATATTCTTCATGTTATGTAGGGTTAATGCTTTGACGCCAAAACTAAAAAGGATATTGAAAAGCTTACCTGTTGTTATCGATTCTTTCGTCATGAAGCAGCCGCAACACAACGCCGTTGCTCCATCCGAATCCATCCTGTGTAGGGTATTCTCCGCCTCCGGCATCAAGACTCAGGTCGAGCACATTGTATTTCTCCATCATCTTGCCCGTTTTGTCAAACACACGGGAGTTCAAATTCAGCCACTTTTCGCTGATCTGGTCAGCCAACAGGTCGTTGCCATACCTGCGAAAACCATAGATGGTCATCCATTGTAAAGGAGCCCATCCATTCGGGGCGTCCCACTGCTGACCTGAGATAATGTTGGTCGTGGTAATGCCACCTGGCTTCAGCAGACTGCGCCTTACTGCCCCCTCAACTTTTTGAGCCTGGGTGTTGTCCGCCAGTCCGAAATAAAGAGGATACATGCCTGCGGGAGTGATAAAGTTTCTTTGCGCCGAAGACGGCCAATGATAATCTACAAAGTAGTTTTTTTCGTCATTCCAGAAGTACTGGAGGATGAGTGACTTTCGGTCGCTGGCCAGCTGATCAAATTGTTGCGCTCCATCATCATCGCCCGCAAAAGCCTTCAGTCTGGAAATGGTTGACTCCAGGTTGTACATGAGACTATTCAGGTCCACCGGCAGGATTTCCGTGGTAACAATCGTTTTGAAGTCACCGGCAATAGCGAACCAGCGGGTGCTGAAGTCCCAGCCCGATTCGCAGGCTGCCCGCAGGTTAGTGTACAGTTCTACCTTCTGATTCTCGCTAAGCCCTTCGGCCAGCTCCACGTCTTCACGGTACGACTCAGGCCTTGGTTCAGGTCTGTCATCGAAATAGCGGTTCATTACGAGGCCGTTATCCACCATCACCACCCTGCGGTAGGCCGGGTTGCCCTGGTTCAGGGTCTCTCTGCCATCCATCCAGAAAGCGTATTCTTTCTCAAGAGCTGGCAGGTACTTCACCACTGCTGAATCACCCTTTGAGTCAGCCAGCAGGTTCACCATAGCAGCGAAGAAAGGCGGCTGGGAGCGGCTAAGAAAGTAGGTGCGGTTGCCATTAGGAATAAAGCCGATGGAGTCGATCAGGTAGGCAAAGTTGTCCAGCATGTTCTCCATCAGGTCTTCCCGACCGGACACCTGAAGGCCCAGCATGGTGAAATAGCTGTCCCAGTAGTATATTTCCCCAAAGCGTCCGCCAGGCACCACATATTTGTAGGGCAGGGGAATCACCGAGCTATAACTCTTTTCATCTGGAGAGCGGGTGAGGTAACCCCATTTTTCCGTGAGGATTTCGGTAAAGGTTTTTGTGGTGTCGGGTACGTAATCAGCGCCTCTTGGCTTCGGCTTTCTGAAATTGGCGCTTACAAACTCGCCAAGACTAAAGCCGGGTTGATCTTTTTTCTCCATGTACTCAGCCACAATTTCGCCTGCTGGCCGCAAGGGGTCACTGTCCACAAATGTTTTTGAGTCAGAAAAAATTTGCGCCATTTGCACATCGTGAAAAAGCACTCCCAGGTCTTCACTGGGGCTGTAGGAGGCATTGACGTCAATATTTGACGGCTGGTCGCTGGGCTGACAAGCAAAAAGCAGGACTAAGAATACTAGCTGGGTGTACTTCCAAATGGAACGTTGCATAGGTTGGCTTTTGGTAAGAATCATGACGGTCATTTACTTCTCAAAGTGAAGTCTTTAACTCATTTAAAAATGTCATAAAATGTAAAATTATCCAAAGCAGACCAATCTCAGCCGGAAATGTCTTATTTTTACAAAACCCATCATTTCTTAGGGAGTGTTGGCCCATGATCAGTCAAGAGATTTTTTTCATTGCCACCAGCCCTCCTGACTTCCAAAATGTAACAATTAAGTGCTTATCCCAGTTAAACTTCGAGACCTTTAATAAACATGAAGAAAAAAAATATCTACGCCCTTGCCTTCCTGGCATCACTACTAATTATCACCGGATTTAGCCGAAGGCTAAGCAACAGCGCTGAGACAAAAGAAAAGGCACCTTTTGCTTTTGAAACAGAAGTGTTTGCCAAAGGCTTTGAAAGCGCCTGGTCGATGGCGTGGCTGCCCAATGGCGATATGCTGGTGGCCGATAAGCCCGGCAAGCTTTGGAAGATCGCCAAAGGCAGCAAAGAGAAGACCGAAATCAAAGGGATTCCAGCAGTTTCTACCAAGGGCCAGGGTGGTCTGTTTGATGTAGAACTTCACCCCAACTATGCTAGCACCGGATGGATTTATATCAGCTATGCCGGTCCTGGCGATGGCGGAGCCAATACCGTCATCATTAGAGGGAAGCTTTCAGGTAACGAATTAACAAGCCAGGAGACAATATTTAAGGCTGGCCCTTTGACTGAGAAAGGACAGCATTTTGGAGCCAGAATGGCTTTTGATAAAGATGGCTACCTTTTCTTTTCAGTAGGAGAGAGAGGCGAGATGGAAAACGCCCAGACGCTTACCAATGATTGCGGAAAGATTCACAGAATTTTTGATGATGGAAGAGTGCCGGAAGACAACCCCTATGTGCGGATACCTGATGCCAAAACTACCATTTGGAGCTATGGACACAGGAACCCACAAGGCCTAAAGTTTCACCCTACCACGGGCGAACTGTTTGAGCACGAACATGGCCCGAGAGGCGGTGACGAAGTAAACATCGTTCGCAAGGCAAAAAACTACGGCTGGCCAAGAATTACTTATGGTATCGACTATGATGGCAGCATCATCAGCAACGACAAGGTAAAGGAAGGCATGGAGCAGCCTATTCACTACTGGGTGCCATCCATTGCACCTTGTGGCATGGATTTCGTAACCAGCGACAAATATCCTGAATGGAAAGGCAACCTGTTTGTTGGTGCCTTAGCCGGACAAACGCTTGCCAGGCTTGAAATAAAAGACGGCAAGGTGTTGAAAGAAGAGCGTCTGTTGAATGGGATGGGCCGTATCCGTGACGTGGCTCAAGGGCCTGATGGCTACCTTTATGTTTCAACGGAAGGGCCGGGGCAGATTATCCGGTTAATGCCGAAATAAAAAGGATGAAGAGTTAGTAGTAGGAGAGTGTGAGAGTAAACTAAATTTACTATCACACTCATTCCTCTCCAACTAACTACTTTTAAAGAACAATATTCACAATCCTCTTCGGCACCACAATCACCTTCTTCGGTGCCTTTCCCTCAGTCCATTTCTGCACAGCCTCGTCGGCAAGCACAGCCTTTTCCACTTCAGCAGGTGAGGTATCAGCAGAGAAACTCATTTTGTGGCGCATCTTGCCATTGATACTGATCGGGTATTCGAAGGCATCCTCTTTGACGAATTCAGGATTGAACTCAGGGAACTTCGAATAAGTGATACTCTCAGTATTACCCAACTTCTCCCAAAGTTCTTCGGCAATGTGAGGAGCATAAGGCGCAATGATCTGTGTCAATGGGCCAAGAATCTCTTTCTTGTTGCATTTCAGGTCAGTCAGCTCATTCACGCAAATCATGAAGCTGCTTACGCTGGTGTTGAACGACAGCTTGTCCACATCATCCGCCATCTTTTTGATGGTTTTGTGAAGCACTTTCAGCTCATCAGCTGTCGGTTTTTCAGAAGAGACGCTCAACTCACCTTTATCGTCATGGAATAGCCTCCAGGTCTTGCGCAAGAACTTGAACACGCCGTCGATGCCGTGTGTATTCCATGGCTTAAACTGCTCCAGCGGCCCCAGGAACATCTCGTACAGGCGCAGGGTATCAGCGCCGTACTTCTCGATCATGTCGTCGGGATTGACCACGTTGTACTTCGACTTGGACATCTTTTCGACCTCCCAGCCGCAAACATATTTGCCGTTTTCCAGTACAAACTCTGCTGTGGCCGCATCCTTGTTGGATGTTTTGTAAGCCTCCAGGTCAAGCACATCGTTGGTCACAATATTGACATCCACGTGCAGGGCCACCGTGTCATATTGGCCCTTCAACCCGTGCGATACAAATTTATTTTCACCTTTCACCCGGTAAACGAAGTTGGATCTTCCCTGAATCATTCCCTGGTTCACCAGTTTGGTCGCATATTCGTCCACCGTAACCAGGCCAAGATCGTAAAGAAACTTCGTCCAGAACCGGGAATACAGCAAGTGCCCGGTGGCATGCTCAGAGCCGCCAATGTACAAGTCGACGGACTTCCAGTACTGCTGAGCTTCTTTGCTACAAAATTCCTTGTCATTGGAGGGATCCATGTAACGGAAGAAATACCAGCTTGATCCAGCCCAGCCTGGCATGGTGGTCAGCTCGTAAGGGTAACCTTCCTTATTTTTAAAGTCTTTGGCCCGGCCAAGCGGTGGCTCGCCATCTTCGGTAGGAAGGAATTTATCTACCTCCGGTAATTCCAGCGGCAGCTCGCCATCTTCTAACAAGTAAGGAATGCCGTCCTTGAAATAAACTGGCAAAGGCTCACCCCAGTAGCGCTGACGGCCAAAAATGGCATCACGCATCCTGAAATTAACTTTACGAACGCCAATACCTTTTTCTTCCACATATTGTCCTGCTTTCTCAATCGCCTCCAAAGGAGATAATCCGTTCAGCATCCCCGAATTGACCATTTTACCCTGCTTGGTGGGGTCGGCTTCGGTATCCGTAATTTTCTGTTCGTCGATAATCTGCGTAATGGGCAAGCCGAAGTGCTTCGCAAAGTTGAAGTCACGCTGGTCCCCGCTGGGTACCGCCATTACAGCACCTGTGCCGTAGCCAGCCAGTACGTAGTCGGCAATATAGATAGGTACTTTTTCGCCAGAGAAAGGATTGATCACATACGAGCCAGTGAAAACGCCTGAAACAGTCTTCACATCGCTCATCCGGTCTCGTTCTGAACGATTTTTCGCCACTTCCACGTATTGTTCCAGTTCAGCTTTTTGCTCCGGAGTGGTCAGTTCTTTTACAATGTCTGCCTCTGGTGCCAGCACCATAAAGGTGACTCCGTAGATAGTATCTATTCGGGTGGTGAATACCCGTATGCTCTTTTCTGAGTTTTCGATTTTGAAGTCAACCTCAGCGCCAATGGACTTGCCAATCCAGTTGCGCTGCATTTCTTTGATGGGCTCAGGCCAATCGATTCTGTCCAGGCCTTCCAGCAAACGCTCGGCATAGGCCGTTATCCGCATACTCCACTGCGGCATCTTCTTTTTAATCACGGGGTGGCCACCTCTTTCGGAGAAGCCGTCTTTCACTTCGTCGTTGGAAAGTACAGTACCCAATGCAGGGCACCAGTTTACGGTGGTTTCGTTGATGTACGTTAGCCTGTATTTCAGCAGCGTTCTTTGCTGGTCGGCTTCTGACATGTTTTTCCACTCAGTGGCCGTAAATGGTGCGGTATCATCATCGCAAACGGCGTTTACTTTGCTATTGCCTTCAGTTTCAAATTTGGCAATCAGCTCAGCGATGGGTTCCGCCTTGTCGCTGTCTTTGTTGTACCAGCTGTTGAACAACTGTTTGAAGATCCATTGCGTCCACTTGTAGAACGACGGGTCGCTCGTCCTAACTTCCCGGCTCCAGTCGTAAGAGAAGCCGATGTTTTCGAGTTGCTCTTTGTATCGTTTGATATTGGTGTCGGTAGTAATGGCTGGGTGCTGCCCCGTCTGAATGGCATACTGCTCAGCAGGCAAGCCGAAAGAATCAAAACCCATGGGATGCAGCACATTGAAGCCCAGCATCCTCTTGTAGCGGCTGACAATGTCGGAAGCGATGTAGCCCAGCGGGTGACCGACATGGAGTCCCGCACCAGAAGGATAGGGGAACATGTCGAGCGCATAGAATTTAGGTTTGGAGGTGTCAGAGCCGGTTTTGAATACCTGCTTCTCTTTCCAGTTTTTCTGCCATTTCTGCTCAATCTCTCTGAAGTTGTACTCAGCCATTACCAGGGGTTTTTCAATTAGCTGGCAAAATTAATGATTACCGTTAGAAATGAGTGGATTTTGTGAAAGGAAAGGTGAGTTTAATTTGGGGAGTGGGATTCAGCCAAAGGCGGAAAGCTCGCAAAGAGGGAATTCCACACCGATTATTTTTTTCACAAACTTGGAAACCTCTTTCTCCCAACTCCGTCCTTTGATCAGTATTTAACTTATAGTCAATGAAACTTATACCTTTTTTAAGCTTGCTTTCACTTTCTGCTGCCTTTGGAACGATGGCCAATGCACAAACCATTACTTACAAGGCCGATACGACAGTCAAAGCCGATACCATCCCTGCCGCCCAACCTGAAGAGAAATCTGACAGCAACAAAACCATTAAGTATTACGAAACACTGCCGTCGGATCGTGACAATCGTGATGAGCCGGAAAGACACTATTATGTAAAGTCTCGTTCCCGCTCCAGAAGTGATATCAAAACACTTTCTGGCAGCTTGAACCACAGCGGTGGCTTTGGCGCCCTTTCCTTTCGTGCGACCGAGTTCCGAGGACAGCCAATGGTGCTTGGCGGTGTGAGGGGAGGCTGGATTGTGAACCGCTCCCTGGGGATAGGTCTTGAGGGGCATGGCATTGTGCCAACAGCCAAGTTCGATGACATAGACCCGCAGAACAGGGTAGTTGCTGTGGGTGGCTACGGAGGGTTCTTTCTGGAGCCAATTTTCTTCAGCAATCAGGTGGTGCACATCACTTTTCCTGTGTCGGCGGGCGCTGGCTGGCTGGGCTATGTGCTCGACTGGGAGGACTATGGCGGTACCCACCGGGGACCCAACATTTCTCAGGACAACGATGTTTTCTGGTATGTGGAACCGGGCGTCGACCTCGAAGTAAACATCGCAAGGAATTTCAGGCTTGATCTTGGGGTTTCCAAACGCTTCACTCAAGACCTCGATCTCGCCGAAACAACAGAAAAGGACTTCAATGGCATCAACTATTTCCTAACGTTGAAAGTCGGAGGGTTTTAAGAGTCAAAAACTTGAATCAAAGCAAAAGGTAAGCGGACTGCTTACCTTTTTTTATGGCCACAGCCCTTTGCCAAGCTCCAAAAACATCCCTATTCCAACTGGAATCAACTCATCTGGAAAGTCATACGTGTCGTGATGGAGCTCAGGGGAAGCCAGGCCTGCGCCAAGACCGAAGAAGCCCGTGGAGGTCACCTCACTAAAACGACCGAAATCTTCCGACCAGGGGAAGGGTGTTTCCGCCACTTCAAAAGCCAGACCTTTAGCCACGGCGGCCCATTGAATCGCTTCAAATGTACCGGTATCATTGACCACTGCTTTGAAAGGATCGCTTTCTTCCAGCGACAAGGCCAATCCCGCTATTTTACACTTCTCCTCAGCAAAGCTGATCAGCTCGGCTTTGACGGTATCCAACTCTTCGTTGCTATCGGAGCGCAGCGTAAAAGCCACTGAACCTTTGCCAGGGTTTACTCCAAAAGCCCTGCCACCCAAATCCATCATCACCGTTGTGATCTTTGTGCGGTTTTGATTTTGCCAGCGTTCGTCGTGTAGTTGCTGAGCTTTCAGCTGGATGGCTGCTATCACAGGAGCGGGGTTGTTTCCTTTTTCTGGCTGACCAGCATGGGATGTCTTGCCTTCCAGGGAAAAAATCAACCCTTCCGATGCCGGACAAGCAACGTCTTTTTTACAGATAACTGCGCCCGTTTCAAAGCCAGGCACATTGTGCAGGGCAAAGAGTTGTTTGGGTAAAAAGTTTTCCAGCTTTGGATCATTCAACATCGATTGAGCCCCATAGCCGGTTTCTTCTGCTGGCTGAAAAATGAGTGTTAGCTGCCCCTGACGCACAGGATTTTCCTGGCAATACAGCCCCACGCCAGCTACTATGGCCATGTGCCCGTCGTGACCACATTTATGGCTGATTCCCTCATTTTCAGATTTGTGGCCAAACGAATTTCGTTCAACAATAGGCAAGGCATCCAGTTCGCATCGAAACCCGATAGATGGGCCCGGTTGACCACTGTCGTAAACTACTACCAGGCCGTGTCCTCCGATACCGGTATGAATAGATGTCGGGTTCGTACGCTCCAGGAACGACAACACCTTTTTGGCCGTTTCTTTCTCTTCTCCCGACAACTCCGGGTACCGATGCAATTCTCTTCTAAACGAGGTGAGCAGTTTTATTTCCTGTTCTTTCATTTTAACGATTTCACTATTTGAAGGGCTTCGTCCACGTGTCTGGTGGCCTGTGTTTGCGATTGAAATACATGACGAATGATTCCTTCCTTGTCCACAACAAAAGTAACCCTGCCGGTTGTAAGTCCGAAAAGTGCCCTGGGAACGCCAAAGAGTTTTCCTACTTTCTTGCCCTTGTCGCTGAGCAGTATAAAGCCAAGCTGGTACGACTTTGCAAAGGCATTGTGCCGGCTGGCGCCGTCTGTGCTTATGCCTATTACTTCTGCATCGTATTCCTTGAAAACCTCATAGTGGTCACGAAAGCTGCATGCTTCGGCTGTGCAGCCCGAAGTATAGTCTTTGGGGTAAAAGTAGATAACGAGATTTTTGCTTCCTATGAGGCTGTCGATGCTGATCAATTTGTCGTTTTGGTCAGGCAATTCAAACGATGGTATTTTGTCTCCTACCTTCAGCATCTCCCTGCTTTGTGCCATATTTTTTTATCTGGTTGTAATAATTCAAAATGTTTAACTACTAATGCAAAGAAAGGGTTTAGCCCGAATCTTAATGAAGGAAATGAAAAGGTTTTTAGTTCTTTTTTTGGCAATAGGCTTTGTGTTCACTGGTTGTCAGGTTCCTGTAAAAACGGTCGCCGACATTGAACCAACCACTATCGTGTTAGTAAGACATGCTGAAAAGGCCGACGATGGCACCAAGGATCCATCTTTAGACAGTTTGGGAATGCAGAGAGCTGTCGCTTTGATGCAGACGCTGGCCGATGTTCAGCTGACAGCCGTTTACAGCACACCTTACAAAAGAACAAACGAAACAGTCGAAGCCATTGCAAGAGAAAACAACCTGGCAGTTACTGAGTATGATCCGGGAAACAAAGAGTTTCTGTCGATCGAGGTGGATAAGAACAGAGGAGGGAACCTGCTGATTTCCGGGCACTCAAACACTATTCCTGCTATGGTGAATCAGCTGATTGGCGGCGACCAATTCGAAAACCTGGAAGACTGGCAGTACGACTTTCTTTATATCGTTAATATAGGTCAGGATACTACCTTTCAGGTACTTCACTATGGAGCACCCTCTGTAAGGCCGAATTAGATAAAAAACTTTAGCTCAATTACCTGTGGCTTAGTAGCTTTGAAGGATCAAAGAAACAAGCAAAAAACATGAAGCAATACCATGACCTTATGCGGTTGATCCTTGAAAAAGGAACCAAAAAGACAGACAGAACCGGCACCGGCACGATCAGTATTTTCGGCCATCAGATGCGGTTCGACCTGTCGGAGGGGTTTCCTCTGGTGACAACCAAAAAGGTGCACCTGAGGTCTATCATTTATGAGCTGTTGTGGTTTTTGCAGGGCGACACCAATATTGAATACCTGGTGAAGAACGGTGTTGGGATTTGGAACGAATGGCCATTTCAAAGTTATCTGAAACAAACTGGGCAAGAGGAAGCTTACCCGAAGTACAGTGACGAGTGGAAGGAAAAACTGAAAGAGTTCGTTGAGACAATCAAGAAGGATGCTGCATTCGCTAAGAAATACGGCGAATTGGGGCCGGTATATGGCAAGCAGTGGAGAGATTTTGAAGGTGTCGATCAAATCACAGATGTGATTAATGACATTAAGACTAAGCCGGACTCCAGAAGGCTGATGGTGTCTGCCTGGAACCCGAAAGAAATTCCGGTAATGGCGAAGTCCGGTTTGCCTCCTTGCCACACCATTTTTCAGTTTTACGTGGCAGACGGCAAGTTGAGTTGCCAGCTCTACCAGCGCAGTGCCGACGTGTTTTTGGGTGTACCGTTCAATATTGCTTCGTATGCGCTGCTTACCATGATGGTGGCGCAGGTATGCGGGCTTGGTTACGGTGACTTTGTGCACACTCTTGGAGACGCTCATCTTTATTCCAACCATTTGGAGCAGTCTGAGCTTCAGCTTTCACGGGAGCCATTGCCGCTGCCAACGATGGAATTGAATAAGAACGTGAAATCAATATTTGATTTCCAATACGAAGATTTTAAACTGTTGAACTACGAGCCTTATCCAGGGATAAAGGCGCCGGTCGCAGTATGATTTCGATCAGAAAATTGGGTAGGGTTTAAAAATTTACTGAATCGAACTTAAACAAATGGTAGAAAGAAGCAGTGTGTTTGACATGATAGGCCCAGTGATGATAGGGCCCTCCAGCTCGCACACGGCTGGCGTGGTACGCATTGGCCGTACGGCCAGAAAGATTTTAGGGAAGCAGCCGGAGGAAGCGACCATTACTTTCTTCAATTCGTTTGCCAGGACTTACGAAGGCCACGGCAGCGACAGGGCCATTGTGGCGGGCTTGCTCGACTACAAAACAGATGATAAGAGAATTAAGGAGGCATTTGAACATGCTGCCAAAGAGGGACTGAAATACAACTTCAAGTCGGTGGGTAACGCCCTGACACGACACCCAAACACGGTTAAGCTCGACCTCAAAGCGGGAGAAAAAACGGTTCAGGTGATTGGAGAAAGCAGGGGTGGGGGGCTGATCAAAATTACTGAGGTCAATGGATTTTCATCCGGCTTCACGGCCAACCTTCACACGATCATTATCACAGCGTCGGACACAAAGGGAAGCATCGCTTATATAGCGAATATTCTTTCCCACGACGATTGCAATATTGCTACCATGACGGTTTCCCGAAAAGGGAAAAACGATTTGGCTTGCCTGATTATTGAGATGGACTCGGGTCTGAAAGCCATTTCTCTTGAATACCTGAGAAACCTCGACTGGGTAAAAGAAGTCATATACATACCAGATATTGATAAATAAATAAAAAGGTCAACAATGAGAAGATTACTTTTTTTAGGACTAATTATTACCTCTCATTTCCTTTATGGTCAATCGAATACCCCTGCCATCGACGGAGGAAAGATGGTGTTGGATTTGCGACAGACAGTGGACATTGCGCTGGAGCGAAACCTGAACATTAAAAGGAGTGAATTGACATTAAGAGGAGCGGAGGTGAATCTGACGCAATCGAAAATGAACAGGCTTCCCAATGCCAATGTGGGAGTGGGAGCAGGTCGGAACTGGGGTAGATCAGTCGATCCTACAACCAATCAGTTCATTACGCTTCCACTCTATTTCGCTGGTGTGCAGGGAAGTAGCAACATTACTTTGTTCAACGGTATGCAGCTCCATAACACAGTGAAGCGCAACGAGCTGACCAAAAACGCTAACGAATTTGACCTTGAAAAGTCAAAAAATGATGTGATCGTTACCGTAGTTACATCTTATCTGAATGTCATTCTTAACCAGGAGTTGGTAGAAACGGCCAGGCTGCAGGCGGAGTCAACCAGGAACCAACTGGACAGAACCGTGAAGCTGGTTGATGCCGGATCGCTGCCTATCACAAACCAGCTTGATCTGGAATCGCAACTGGCGAGCAATGAACTGGATCTGATCAACGCTGAAAACGATCTTGCTTTGTCGCTGCTTAGCCTGAAACAGGCTTTGCTGCTGCCCAGCACAACGGAAGTAGAACTGATTGTGCCTGAAGTGGACGTTCCTGACGAATTAAATCTTGACGATGACGTGGAAGGCATTTACAGAACTGCATTAGAGGCCATGCCTGAGATAAAAAGTGCGGATTTGAATGTTCAGTCTGCCGAGGTCGGTCTGAGAGTTGCACAGGGAGGAATCATGCCAACGTTGAGTTTGGGCGGGAGCTTCAATACTAACTATTCTGAAATAGCAGACAGAGAAAGAGAAGTGTTTGACGGGACAACCTTTGCTGAGTTCCCGATAGGTTATCTCGAGAGTGACCCTTCACAACTTGTGTATACTCGTCAGCAGGTACCGAACGTTGTGAGGACTGAGCCCGACTTCCCGGTGTTCGATCAGTTTTCCGAATACCTGAGCAAGCAGATCAACCTCAACCTGTCCATCCCCATTTTCAACAGGTTTACGACTCGTTCCAATGTGCAGCGAGCCATTATCACCCAGAAGACAGCGGAGATTTCGGCACTTGAAACCAGGAACACACTGAGACAAAATATTGAAACTGCCTACAACAATGCAAATGCTGCCTTGAAGTCATACAACGCTTCCGAACGGCAGGTAAGCGCATTGGAGCAGTCTTTTAAAAACACTGAAAATCGCTACTCATTGGGTGCTGTCAACTTTGTTGAGTACCAGGTAGCCAGCAACAACCTGTTCAGGGCACGCTCTGGTTTGGTGAGAGCTAAATACACCTATTTGTTTCGTTTAAAAATATTAGAATTCTATCAGGGAAAAGAATTAACCTTCTAAATCATGGCTAAGAAAAAGAAATCAAATAAGTTAATATACATTCTTCTCGGGGTTGTTGCTGTATTGATCGTAGTGGTGCTGGTTGGAAAATCGCAGGGCTGGATTGGCAAAAAGCAATCCATGGAAGTAGAATTTAGCAATGTCGCCAAGAAAACTATTGTCGAAAAAGTTAGTGCTTCTGGGGCCATACAGCCTGAAATAGAAGTAAAGATGACCCCAGACGTTGCTGGTGAAATCATTGAACTTAATGTGGAGGAAGGTGACTCTGTGATGATCGGTGATCGCCTTATAAAGATACGTCCCGACAACTGGCAGTCAGCTGTGGACAGAAGTCTCGCCAATCTTAACCAGCAAAAAGCCAATGAGGCAGATGCAAGAGCGAGACTGGAAAGAGCCAGGGCTAACTTTGACAGGGCGAAGCTGGAGTACAACCGCCAGAAGAAGCTGTACGAGGAGAAAGTAATTTCTGATGCAGACTGGGAGCTGGCCGACTCTAACTACAAGGTGGCACAAACGGATCTTTCTTCTGCCGAAGAGAATGTAAATGCGGCCGAGTACATCGTAAAAAGCTCTCAGGCTTCAGTAAATGAAGCAAAAGAGAACCTTCGCCTGACAACGGTGCTGTCACCTATGAATGGAACGGTATCGAAGCTTAGCGTAGAAAAGGGAGAACGTGTGGTTGGTACTCAGCAGATGGCCGGTACAGAGATGCTTCGCATCGCTGATCTGAACAAAATGGAAGTTAGGGTAAACGTGAATGAAAATGATATCATCAGAATTGCTGTAGGCGATACGGCTCTTATTCAGGTAGACAGCTACACTTACCTTGAAAAGGAGTTTAAGGGAGTTGTGACACAGATTGCCAACACAGCCAACGATAAAGCATCTGCTGATGCTGTGACTGAATTTGAAGTGCGTATCAGAGTACTTAACAGTTCCTACAAAGACCTGATAAATGAGAAGGGCATCAAGAATCCGCTGAGACCAGGGATGACTGCCAGCGTCGATATTATCACGGAGAGGAAAGATAATGTGTTGTCTGTTCCACTGGCGGCTGTTACTACCAGAAGCAGCAAGGATGAGAAAGCCGGCGAAGACAAGGAGGGAGAGAACACTGAAGCAAGCACTCCAGCTACTGGCGAGAAAGACGAAGTGTTGCAGGTGGTGTTCCTTAACGACAATGGCGTGGCCAAAATGGTAGAGGTAAAAACCGGCATCAGCGACTTTGAGAACATTGAAGTGCTGAGCGGCGTGAAAGAAGGGGATGAAGTCATTTCCGGGCCATTCCTGGCTGTTTCCAAAAGACTGAAAGATGGAGAAGCAGTACAGAAAATGGGAGGTGATGACAAAGCGGTTGCCAGCAAAGAAGAAAAATAGTCAATAGCAATTAGCCTAAAAAAATAGAAAACCGTGGTGAGAGCCACGGTTTTTTTTGTTCAAAAAGCAGAAAATAAACGCCATGCGGGAAATTTGACATTTATCGATCCTTATGACCCAACTTTGATCAAATAGTAATTCTTCTTTCCCTTCTGGCAAAGCAGGTATTTGCCCTGGAGCAGCTTGTAGGCCGGCTTCTCGTTGGGGTCGGTTGCTTTTAGTTTGTTGATGCTCACACCGCCCTGCTGGATCATTTTGCGTGCCTCGCCTTTCGATGGAAAAATTTCGCTGTTTGTTTCTGTCGAAAGCAAATCCGTTATGGTAGCGGCACTGTCCAGGGTTGTCCGGCTGATCTCCACCATCGGCACACCTTCAAACACTTGCAGCAGGGTTTTTTCATCTATTTCTTCCAGCTCGGCCGTTACGTCTTTGCCAAAAAGAATACCTGACGCCTTCACTGCCATATTGTAATCAGCTTCTGAGTGTACTCTGGTTGTTACATCTTTGGCAATGGCCTGCTGCATAATCCTCAAATGAGGCGCTTCGGCATGTTCTTTCTCTAGTTTTTCTATTTCGTCCTTGCCAAGTAGCGTAAACACCCTGATCAGCCGGTGGCTGTCGTCATCAGAGCAATTGAGCCAAAACTGGTAGAACTTGTAGGGGCTTGTCATTTCCGGATCGAGCCATACGTTGCCGCCTTCACTTTTGCCAAACTTGGTACCGTCGGCCTTGGTCACCAGGGGAGTCGTGAGCGCATAGGCTTCGCCGCTGGCCTTTCTGCGGATAAACTCTGTGCCGGTGGTGATATTACCCCACTGATCGCTGCCGCCCATTTGCAGCTTTACCTGATGCTCGGTGTACAAATGATAAAAATCGTAGCCTTGCAGCAGCTGGTAAGAAAACTCAGTAAAAGAAAGGCCTGTCTCCAAACGGTTCTTTACCGAATCTTTGGCCATCATGTAATTCACCGTGATGTGTTTGCCGGCATCTCTCAAAAATTCCAGAAAACCGAACTTTTTGAACCAGTCGTAATTGTTGACCATCACCGCCGCATTCTTGCCGCTATCAAAAGCGAGGAACTTCTCCAGTTGCACCTTAATGCCTTCCTGGTTTTTGCGCAAGGTCCCTTCATCCAACAGGTTTCGCTCTTCCGACTTGCCCGAGGGGTCGCCTATCATGCCCGTGGCACCGCCGACGAGTGCATAAGGTTTGTGCCCTGCACGCTGGAAGTGGACAAGCAGCATAATAGTAGCCAGATTACCTATGTGGAGTGATGCTGCGGTTGGATCAAAGCCTATATAAGCCGAGGTCATTTCTTTTTTCAGCTGGTCTTCTGTTCCGGGCATCATGTCGTTCAACATGCCTCTCCACTTAAGCTCTTCTATAAAGTCGATCATACTGCTTTTTTGATTTCAGGGCTCAAAAATAAAGGACTGAGCTTAACCATTCTAACGCAAAGTAATTTTTTCTTCGGTTGTAAAATATTTAGTAGCAGATGCCGATTTTACTTAAAATACTAATTATATTGGGCTAATAAAATTAGTAAATGAAAGGAAGAGGAACAGGTTTGCAGCCTAACAACAGGTTTGCCAGTCAGGAGAGAGGCAATTACCACGAAGAGGGAATTGATGAACAGTTGCTTCAGGAAAGAGTGCCCACAGAATACATAGTCGAGCACCCGAAGACGGTGATGAGTAAGAATGAAAGCCCCGATATTCCTTTTACCTATTCCATTAACCCATATCAGGGTTGTGAGCATGGTTGTATTTACTGCTATGCCCGCAATTCGCATGAATACTGGGGATATAATATGGGGCTGGACTTCGAACGAAAAATCGTAGTGAAGCCTGACGCTCCCAGGCTGCTGGAAAAATCTTTCCTGAGCCCTTCATGGAAGCCCCAGGTAGTAATGCTTTCAGGCAACACCGATTGCTATCAACCAGCGGAAAAGAAGTACGGTATTACGAGAGAATTATTAAAGGTCTTTCAAAAATATGGGAATCCACTGGGCATAATTACCAAGAACGCACTGATCGAAAGAGATTTGGACGTGCTGTCGGATCTTGCTTCGGAGAATCTTGTTCACGTGATTTTCACCATAACCTCCTTAGATGAGGAATTGAGAAGAGTATTGGAGCCGAGAACTTCGCACCCGCTGAAGAAACTGAAGGTGATGGAGAAGCTGACTCAGAGGGGTATTCCCTGTGGGGTGATGATGGGGCCAATTATACCCGGCCTTAACAATACAGAGATTCCAAGAATTCTGAAGCTTTCGTCAGAATATGGGGCGCTGACATCCACTTTTACCCTGGTCAGGCTCAATGGTCAGCTGGGTACGCTATTCAGGGAGTGGCTGGAAACACATTTTCCCGACAGGGCTGCCAAGGTGTGGAACCAAATCTGCTCGATTCATGACGGTCAGGTGAATGACAGCGAGTTTGGTCGCAGAATGAGGGGAGAGGGGCCGCTGGCTGAAACCATTCATGCGATGTTTTCAAAAATGCAGGACAAGTATTTCAAGGACAAAAAAATGCCGGACTACGATTTCACTCGCTTCCGGCGCAAAGGGGTACTCAACCTCTTTTGATCAGAACCAGACTATATCAACTTTGACGTATTAAAAAAAATCTGCCTGTTTTACAATCATAAGGCCTAAGCCGGGCGTCCCAAGAGGACAGCCAGATTTTTCTCCAGACTCTCCTTAGGGGCGGGGTAAATCAGGAGAAAAATCACAAGCTACTTAACCTGTCAGAGTAGAACCATCAGGCCTTCTTGATTGCCTTTAGAAAAAGGTTAGCGGCCGCTGGATTGGTGGCCAAAGGGATGTTGTGGACATCACAGATCCTCATCAGCATCTGAACATCGGGTTCGTGCGGATGCTTGTCCAGAGGATCTCTGAAAAAGATGACCATATCCAGGTTTTTTTCCGCCGCCATGGCTGCAATTTGAGCATCCCCCCCAAGCGGGCCCGATAACATTTTGTGAACTTGCAGGCCAGCATTTTCGATATGTCCGCCCGTGGTGCCGGTGGCAATCAACTCAATCCCTCCGAGTAACTCCTTGTTGCCAAGCAGAAAAGCGACCATTTCTGGTTTTTTACCGTCGTGTGCTATCAGTGCTAATTTCATAACTTCTTTGTGTTGGGGGTAAAGTTACCCTTTCAGTAAAATAATTAGCGTTTGTCCACATTAAAATCTGACTAGTTTAAGTAATCTTTGATGTGTGAACCCACGAACGTATGCACTCAAAAATTTCTTATTTCAAAATACTGAACCAGCCGGATGATGAAACCTGCGGCCCAACCAGTTTGCATGCGGTTTACAACTATTATCACGACTTTATAAATCTGCAACAGGTAATAGATGAGGTTACATTTTTGGAAGAAGGTGGCACCTTGGGTAACCTATTAGGCATTCATGCGCTAAAAAGGGGATACAAGGCAAAAATGCATTCTTATAACCTCAATGTTTTTGACCCTGTTTGGTCCACGCTGACGCACGATGAGCTGATTGAGAAACTAAAAGCCCAGCTGAAATATAAAAGAGGTAAGAAATTTGAAAATGCGACCCACTCATATATCGAGTTTCTGACCAGGGGTGGTGAAATCGCTTTTGAGGATTTAACGGTGGACCTCATTAGAAAGTACCTCGACCGAAGACGCCCTATCCTCACTGGCTTAAGTGCAACTTACCTGTACGACTGCAAAAGGGAGTATGCCAACGATGAGGGGCGCTCGATTTATGACGACCTGAAAGGATACCCAATGGGTCACTTCGTCGTTCTGACGGCCATAGACGAACACGGAATCGTTTCAGTGTCGGATCCCTATCAGGAGAATCCTCTTTCGGGAGAGAACGAATATAAAGTAGACGTTCACAGGCTTATCAACTCCATTTTGTTGGGTATTGTAACCTATGATGCTAACTTGTTGATTTTAGAACCGACAGATAAAGAATGAGAAAAATTGTTGTTATCAACAACCCTAAGGACTGGCAGCTGAACATTGAAGGAGTGGAGGTGGTGGCAGTTAGGTCTTACCTCACCAACCCGCAATACGCTGACATAAAGAACGTTAGAATTTTTAACCTGGCCCGAAACTACTGGTACCAGTCGGCGGGATACTACGTCTCGCTGCTGGCTGAGGCCAGGGGGCAGAAAGTGATCCCCAGTGTAACAACGATTCAGGATTTGAAGTCAAGCACCATTGTTAGGGTGATCACCGACGAAATTGATGAGCTGATCCAAAAGAGCCTTTCTAAGATCAAATCGAACCAGTTTGCGCTAAGTATTTACTTTGGCAAAAACCTCAGCCCTCAATACGACACACTGAGCAAGGCGCTGTACAACCTGTTTCAGGCACCGATTCTCAGGGCCCAGTTTCAGTTTCAGAAAAAATGGGTACTGCAGGGAATAAGCCCCATTTCAGTAAAGGAAATACCGGAAAGTCACAAGCCATTTCTAGAGGAGTCCGCCAACGAATACTTTAAGAAGAAGCGCTATGACGGTAAGCGTATTTCCAAAACGATTTACGATTTGGCCATTTTGGTCAATCCAAATGAAAAGGCCCCACCTTCTGATAAAAAGGCTATCCAAAAATTTATCGACATAGGGGAGGAATTGGGCTTTTATGCTGACCTTATCACCAAGGAGGACTATAGCCGAGTGTCTGAGTATGATGCGCTCTTTATAAGAGAGACTACAGCCGTCAATCACCATACCTACCGCTTTGCCCGGCGGGCTTTTGCTGACGGCATACCTGTGATCGATGACCCAATTTCGATTATGCGATGTACGAACAAGGTGTTTTTGGCAGAAACATTGGGCAAAGCTAAAATTTCGACACCAAAGACAGTCATCGTACACAAAGACAACCGGAATGATCTGGAGGCGATGCTGGGCTTTCCTATTGTGCTCAAGCAGCCGGACAGCGCCTTTTCTGTGGGAGTGATGAAGGCAGTTGACCGAAAGAGCCTGGACGAGATACTCGACAAAATGCTCAGTGATTCGGATTTGGTTATCGCACAGGAGTTTTTGCCGACCGACTACGATTGGCGCATTGGAATTCTTGACAACAAGCCGCTTTATGCTTGTAAATATTATATGGCCAAAGACCACTGGCAGATTTACAACTGGACGAAATCCAAGACCGATGACCAGTTTGGCAACGCCGAAACTATGCCGATCGAGAAAGTTCCGGAAATTGTTTTGGAAACCTCTCTGAAAGCAGCCAACCTGATCGGTAGTGGTCTTTACGGGGTCGACATCAAGCAAAAAGGCAACAGCGTTTATATCATCGAAGTAAATGACAACCCAAGCCTTGATCATGGCATAGAGGACTATTGCCTGAAGGATGAGCTTTACAGGAAAGTGCTTGGCTCCCTTTTACGCAGAATAGAGCAAAAGAAAACCCTTTAAGTCTATGGCTGAGCAGAAGCGAAACTTACACTTGTTTGAAGGGTTTGGTGTGGAAATGGAGTATATGATCGTTTCCGGAAAGGATTTGAATGTACTGCCAATAGCTGACAAGCTTTTCAAGCAAGTGACAGGAGAGTTTGTTGCAGATGTGTATCGGGGGCCACTTGCCTGGTCCAACGAATTGGTGTCTCACGTAATAGAGATAAAGACCAACGGGCCAGCAGCCACACTCAACGGCCTCGACAAGCCATTTCACGAAAACATTCAGGAAATCAACAGGCTTTTGGCACCTTCCGATGCCATGCTGCTTCCGGGAGGAGCTCATCCCTGGATGGATCCGTTCAAAGAAACGGTTATCTGGCCGCATGAGAACAACGATATTTACGAGCTTTACAACCGCATTTTCGACTGCCGTGGTCACGGATGGAGCAACTTGCAAAGTACCCATATCAACCTGCCATTTCAGGGTGACGAGGAGTTTGCCAGGCTGCATGCCGCCATCAGGGTCTTGCTGCCCATCATTCCAGCATTAACTGCATCATCGCCCATATTGGATGGTAAACTGAGCGGCTTCGTCGACACGAGGCTGGAGACATACCGCCATAACCAGGAGAAAGTGCCTTCTATTGCAGGCAAAGTGGTGCCGGAGCAATTGTTCACCCAAGCCGAATACGACAAGCAAATTTTTCAGCGAATCAGAGGAGATATCAACAGCTACGACACCGACGGCATTTTGGATCAATATTTCCTGAATTCTAGAGGTGCTATTGCGAGGTTCGACCGTGGCGCCATTGAAATCCGAATTATAGACATACAGGAATGCCCTGCAGCCGATATCGCTGTGCTGCAAGTCATTGTGGCCCTGCTGAAGGAACTCGTGAACGAAACGCTATGTAGTTTCGAAGAGCAAAAGAGTTGGCATGAAGACGATTTGGCAGCTATTTTTCTCGGTGTTGTGAAAGAGGGGAGCAACTATGCCATCTCCAATGGACAATACCTGAAGCTTTTTGGGATGGAGCAAAAAGCCGCTACTGCTGCCAAATGTTGGGAGCATTTAGTCAACATGGCCGACAAGGATCAATCGAATGCCATCGTAAGAGCTATCATAGCACAGGGAAACCTGTCAGAACGAATGATTAAGCACCTGGGAGAGAGCTTTAGTCATGAGGCCTTACTTGGTCTTTACGAAGAGCTGGCAGGCTGCCTCGAAAACAACACAATGTTTTTGTCGTCGACCAAAAGATGAGTAAGGTAAAATTCATATTGACCTGCGAGCATGGCGGCAATGAAATTCCCGAGGAGTATGAGTACCTTTTCAACAAAACTCCGGAGGTGCTGAAGACCCACAGAGGGCTTGATATTGGTGCTTTGGCATTATTTGAGCAGTTGAAATCGATAAAGACCGATAGTTCTTATTTCTCTACCACCTCACGACTGCTTGTGGAGCTTAACCGGTCACGCAATCATAAGTCCTTATTTTCGGAATACACCAAACCGCTGCAAAAAATAGTCAGGCGACATATTTTGACCAAGTATTATACACCTTACCGAAACACCGTTTATGCTCAGATATACAAATGGGTAAGCAAGGGCAATAGGGTGGTGCATATTTCGGTGCACACCTTCACCCCAATATTTGAAGGGAAGGAAAGAAAGGTTGACATCGGGCTGCTTTTCGATCCGAAAAAGAAACCAGAGAAAGAGTTTTGCGGTCAATGGAAGAGTGAAATGAAATCATTCAGTGATAAGTTTGCAGTGAAGTTTAACGAGCCCTACCTGGGCAAGTCCGATGGCTTTACCACCTTCTTAAGGAAGGAATTCGACAGCTCGTCCTACACTGGGATAGAATTGGAGGTCAATCAGAAGTTCTACATTGCTGGTGGTTATCAGTGGCCTGAAGATATTCTGAAATTGATTTTAAATGGCTATAAGGCTATGGTAAAGAAGGTTGGGTAACCGGCTAACTCAATGTCTTAAGATAGGCTACCAACTCATCGTAGTTTTTTTCCAGTGCATAATCGATTGGGGTTTTCCCGCTTTCATCTGCAATTTTATGGTCAGCTCCGGCAGCTATAAGTATTCTGACGATTTCCAGGCTTCCGTTGTGGGAGGCTGAATGAATGGGACGAATGCCTTTTTGCTGGGAGAGGTTCACGTTGGCACCAGCGGCTATCAGCAGATTTATAATGGGCACACTCGAAATGGCGCAGGCCGAGTGAATGGGTGCCACCCGAAAGTCGTTGTTGGCAGCAATGTTCGCATCAGCGCCAGTTTCTATCAGATAGGCGGCCAGATTTACGTGCCCAAAGAAACAGGCAAGCCCAAGCGGCGTAAATCCATCTGCGGAAAAGGAGTTCAACACCTCTGGTGCTTTATGAAGCTGCTCTTTCACAGTCTCTAATTCTCCAATGCAGCAAGCTTCATGAATTGTGACATGGTCGAGATATGCCCGTATTGTTCTTATGGCTTCCAGGTTTCTATAATAGGCTGCAAATGTGACCAACGATACGCCCATGGAAGTGGTGAGACGGGCTTTTTCCGGGCTTTCCTTTAGGGCAACAGCTAACTGTTCATTAGCGCCGGAGGAAACGAGATTTTGAATTTGATCGAGCGGCATGGCCTGAAGTTTTTGAGAGGAAAATGAATAGAGTTGGTTCGTTAGTTTTTGCTCACACTTTATTTTTCGCAATACGCACAACCGATTGATTGAATGCGTAGCTTTGCGACCCTATAGCTATTATTTGTCAATATATAAGAAAGTTGCCGCTGTTGAAAGGGTTTTCGACGGCCTGCAAAAAGAGATTAGCACCTTCCAGGCACAATCATCGTTAAAATGCCTTACTGGCTGCGGAAAGTGCTGTACCAAGTCAGATCTTTCTGCCACAATTCTGGAATTTCTCCCGTTGGCCTATCACCTCTACAAAACCGACAAAGCCGAGGAGATGCTCGCTAAAATGGATGAAGAAAGCGAATCGACTGTTTGTCATTTGTTCAACCCATTGGTAGTTGGTGCTGGTTCAGGCTTTTGTGGCAACTATAAGTACCGGGGCCTCATTTGCCGACTGTTTGGCTATGCGGCTTCCCGGGATAAAAATGGACAGAAGAAGCTTGTTACATGCCAATTGATCAAAGCTGATCAGCCTGTGCCATATCAAACAACGGTGGGAGCGATCAGCGATGGAACCATGGCTGTGCCAATGATGTCCGACTATCAGTCACAGCTGATGGGGATAGACTGGGAACTGGGTAGCAAGTTTTACCCTGTCAACACAGCCATCAGAAAGGCTGTTGAAATGGTGTTGTTTTATTATCAGTTCAGGGGTCGAAGAGCAAGCTAGAAGAGCTGGTTAAGATATAAGTAAAAAGGCCCGTTGAGGGCCTTTCTTATTACTGGATAGAGTCAGTCTGAACAATTTCGGTTGAATCCGATGCCAGCGTGCTGTCAGCCGGTGAAATTTCCTCCATCACAACGGTAGAGGTTTCAAGGGCTGTGGAGTCAGCTGCTGCTTCAGCGGTTTCCGTTTTGGTTGATTGACAAGAACTAATTGCAATGAAACTGGTCATAGCCAGCAACATAAGCGTCTTTTTCATATTAGGTTTTGATTTAGGACGCAAATGTATGAGTAAGTTATTTCACTTAATGCAATGGTGGATATAATTATTTTTTAATCGATATCGTCGTCAAACCCCTGGTTGTAAGAGGGATCGCTTGAAGAGTCATCAGCATCGTCAGCATCGTCCGCCCCGGCAACTTCATCTACGTCGTCTGCGCCCGCATCAAACCCATCATCGTCATCGTCGTCGGCAGGTGTTGCTTTACTCTTCATCGATTCAAGCGGTACCTTAATTAGGTAGTTGGCTTCCTCAGTTTCCAGAGGTACAGCAAAATAAGTTTCATTTTGTGCGTTTGTGAGCCTGATCACATTG
Source organism: Imperialibacter sp. (assembly GCF_048007035.1). Taxonomy (NCBI): domain Bacteria; kingdom Pseudomonadati; phylum Bacteroidota; class Cytophagia; order Cytophagales; family Flammeovirgaceae; genus Imperialibacter; species Imperialibacter sp. The sequence goes on along the minus strand of NZ_CP180355.1, from coordinate 6,309,653 downwards.
CCGGTAAACCCAGAAGGGTAGGCTTCTAGAAGCAGGTCCTTCATCGCCTGATCCAGCTTCTCATAACTTTTGATTACTCTCTTTTTGTCCATTTGAAATAAACAGTACGGGCTTTTGAATTTTGATGTAATTATAAATCGTTTACACCACTATTTGTCAAGCATTTTCGATAATTTTTTCAACAAGTAGCTTAAAATTTAAATTTAGGCATATTTTGCAGCCATGAACGAACAACGAGAGGCGGGTGGAAGGGCCTGGCAAATGGTCAAAGCAGGAAGTATGGACAGGCTGCGAATGGTGGAAACGACGATAGCCGAGCCGGATGATAGCGGTGTGTTGGTGGGCGTTAAGGCGATAGGCTTAAACTTCGCTGACATTTTTGCCATGCTGGGTATTTACAGCGCCACTCCCAAAGGGACTTTCGTACCAGGACTGGAGTTTTCAGGCGAAATACTTCGAGTGGGTAAAAATGTCACCAAATTCAAAGCAGGCGACAGGGTGATGGGAGTGACACGCTTCGGTGCATATACAACGCATATTGTACAGTCTCCTGACTACCTCAGCCCAATTCCAAAAGCGTGGTCGTTCGAAGAAGGGGCCGCATATTTGGTGCAGGCTTTAACAGCTTACTACTCACTTTTTTCTTTGGGCGATATTCAAAAAGGCTACAAAGTCCTGATTCACAGTGCTGCCGGGGGCGTCGGCATACTGGCGAACCGCATCGCAAAAAAGATGGATGCGTACACCGTAGGAACGATTGGGTCACCTGGCAAGAAAGACCTCCTCATCAGCGAGGGTTATGATGAGGTGCTGGTGAGAGACGAATCATTTGAAACTAAACTGGAAGCGACGGCAAAAGAACGTCCGTTCAATATGGTGCTGGAATGCATAGGAGGGAAGGTGCTCGAGATGAGCTACAAAGCCATGGCCGCTCAGGGTAGAATGATTATCTACGGGTCGGCGCATTTCGCTGAAACAGGGAGCAAACTCAATCCAATAAAGCTTGCATTGAAGTTTTTGCGCAGGCCAAAAATAGACCCACTCAAGCTCATCAGCGACAACAAATCGGTGATGGGCTTTAATTTGATCTGGTTGTATGAGAAAAAGGAGATCTTGCAATATTCGCTTGGTGAGCTGGAGAAGCTGGAGATTGGGCCACCCATGGTTGGTCATACCTTTGGTTTCGATGAAATGAAGGAAGCGATTGCCCTTTTTCAAAGTGGAAAAACAACAGGCAAGGTGGTGATAACGGTAGCGTAATGGAACTGGTTGTAGACATAGGTAATTCAGATGTTGTTTTTGGTTTGTTTACAGACGAAGAGCCCCGGCTTGTTTTCAGAACACCGTCACAGCGTGACCTGCCTGCTTCTGAGTACGAAAAGAGAATCAGGGCCTGGTTTCTCGAAAACGCACTTAGCTATTCCGATATTAGCGGCATAATAATTAGTAGTGTAGTTCCCAACCTCACGCCGGTGATGGAGGAAGTGGTGGAGAGGTTGTTTTCCGTGCAACCGCTGCTTGCCGGCCCGGCCATATATAAGGGCCTTAGCCTGAAAATAAAGAACCCCTATGAGATAGGTTCTGACCTGGTAGCCAATGCTACGGCCGCCTTTACCTATCACCAGTCGGCAGCTATTGTCGTTGACTTTGGCACCGCCTTGTCATTTACGGTTGTGTCAGCAAAAGGAGAAATACTGGGAGTAAACATCGCTCCGGGGATCAAGACCGCCATGAAGTCTCTTTTTCAGGAAACGGCACAGCTACCAATAATCCCCCTTGAGTACCCAACGACCTTCATCGGTCGGGACACGGTTCAGGCCATTCAGGCTGGCATCCTTGTCGGCTATGTGGGGCTGGTCAAAGAGGTGATTAGCAAAATCAAAGAGCAGGAGCCGGGTGAGTCATTTAAGGTGATTGCCACTGGCGGGTTATCTCTTGTGCTGGACCCTTTGAAGGAGGTATTCGACCAAACTGATCCTCACCTCACATTAAAGGGACTTCACCTGATGTACCAAAAGCAATTTTGATGCGGCCCTGTTTAGTTGTTGCAAATTGACTCGATAGGCTTCACGGCTTCTTTCACACCGAGTTGCCCAGCTTTCATCAAGTCCTTGCAAGCCTCGTCGGTTTCCCCTGTTTTGCTCAGTGCAATACCACGATTGAAATAAGCGGTGCCGTAGTTGATGTCGATGGCCAGGTAAAGGTTGTAGAAGGAAATAGCGTCCTCATACTTTTCTTCCAGAAAAAGTATGTTGGCCAGGTGTAAATAGGCTTTTTCTGAAAACCCAGACAAGGACACCACCCGTAACAACTCATCTTCAGCTTTTTCCATTAATCCCACTTTTCCATAGCAAATAGCCCTGTTCATCAACCAGTCGGGGTCAGAAGGAACGATCTCAAGGGCCCTGGAATAGTAATTTATCGCTTCGTCATATTGCTCTCTGTTGTGGGCGTCAAACCCCATTTGCGCCAGCAGCTCCGGCACCATGATTCCAGTGACGATGTTCTCGTTTTCTTTCAGGTATTTCCTGGCTCTGGCAGCGTCGAGTGTAAACAAGTTGATCAGAGCTGTTTGGTTATCAGGGTTCTTTACCAAAGCAGCCTCGTAGTTAGCAATGGCCTGAGATTCCCTGCCTAGCTTCTGAAGGGTCAATCCCCGATTGACCAGGTAGTCGGACGCCCCGCCGGATATACTGACGGCACTGTCGAGATCCCTAATTGCGGACTGCTCTTGTTTCAGAGCGGCGAAGGCCAAGCCTCTGTAAAGATAGTACTCAGCGTTGAGTTGATTGTCGGCGGTGATGTTTACTTCGCCGGAAGGAGAGTAGCGATAGAAGATTGCCTTTGTTTCTTCGGACGAACCATTGCTTGCAATCAAACCATTGAGCTGTGCAATGCAGTCTTCGTGAAGGTTGAGTTTGTAGAGACAAACCGCCCTCCGAAACAGGGCACCTTCAAAACCAGGTTGAAGATTGATGGCTTTTTCGTAAGCATAAAGTGCCCTGGCAAAATCATCTATTGCTTCGTAGCTGCTTCCCTGGGAAAAATACACATCGGCCACTTGCGGATTGTAGTGGACAGAAGAGTCAAAAGCAGACGTTGATTCAATAAAATGACCGCTTCGTTGAAGTTGCAGACCACTTTGGTAGAATTTATTAGCAATTTCTACTGACTGTTTTCTATTTTGCACAGGATTGGTTTGAGCAGACACTGTAATTGGCCTGAGAAAGACGAGAATACAAAGGGCGATATAATTGGTGCTACTCATAAACGACTCCCAAAATAATTTTTAAATTTAATAAATAGAGGCGTTTGCCCGGGTGTTTGTTATACCTCTAAAATAGAGAACGAAATCGTGAGGAAATTAAATTCAACTATATGAAAAGAAGACTACTATTAATGGGACTCGCTGGCCTGGTGTTGCTGGCATCTTGCGGAAAGGACGACGAGCCAAGGGTTCCTGATCCATTAGAGGGTAAATGGCTGCTGTCAGAATTTCAGCTGACCAATGCGCCCGTAGAGTTCACTTCCTGGGAGGGGGCCGTGCTTCCGTTGGGACAACTGGTTACCTGGGAAAATTATCAGATTGAGTTTTTGGCTGACAATACGTTTAAGAGAAGAATATTTTTGCCTGGAGCCGATTCAACTGACGACGGTGTGTGGGCAAAGGATGGTGAAACACTGACAATTACATCGAATGACTCCGGTGCGATTGAGGAGGAGTATAACATCGAAAGTGTTGATGAGGTAGAACTGATTTGGAGTGAAGCGGTTTCGCTAAGACTGATCAAAGATGCTGTTGCTGACACTCTGACTCAGGCATATGTTGACAGTTTGACTGACGCTGAATTTGATGCGCTGTTTGTTCCGGTGAATATTACGCTCAACTACGTTTTTGCAAAGTAAGTATTTGCTTTCCAGCGGATCGGACTAGCTTTAATAGGGCTAAATTGGTCTGAAAAATGCATTTAGAATGAGATGAAATGAGGGCATGTTAACAGCATGCCCTCATTTGTTTATCTCACAATCAGCTTCTTCCTGTGGAGCTCGCTTCCTGCCCTAACCTCCATAATTACCGCACCTCTCACCCCGGGCAGTTCCAACTTTTCCTGAAATGCCGTGCCTGATTTCGTCCATTGGCGAGAGGTAATTTTCTGGCCCAGCACGTTGTATACAGTAGCACTCACCTGTCCAATATATGCATTGGAGAATGCGAGTGTAACAGCCCCATCCACCGCAGGGTTAGGGTAAATCGTCAATTCAGTAGTCTCCGGTTGTGGAACGGAGGTGACGTCACGCACATAGATAGTGATTTCTGCTTCAGAAACGCAGAGATCGCCACCGCTGGCCAGCACTTTGTAAGTCGCCGTTTTTGTGGGCTTGCCTATCACCGTTGGGCCTAGCGTTGTGGTCAGGCTTCCCTCTGCAGACTCCCACTGAAATATGGAGGCACCGGTGGCACTCAAGGTAACAGGCTCTCCGGGGTTTACAATCAATTTATTTGTTTTCAGTTGCACCGAGGCGTCCATCCCTACTTTGGGCACCATTTGGTGGCTCATGGTGAGTCCCCACGAAGTACTGAACGGACTCCAATTCCCATCACTGTCTTTTTCCCATGCCGTTGGTATAGCCACCTCGCTGTCTCTGGAGCTTATCAATGCCAAAGTATCGCCTCCTCCATAATCTAGCTCAATGCCTACATGGAAGCCAACACCGAACAAGGGTACTCGTCGTCCAAAAACAATACTGGTTGGTTTGTTGGCGGCAATGTCATCAGCAATTTCCCTGATCAGGATTTCCCGCTGTTCCAGAATGGCGCCGGGGCTACTTTGTGGACCTCTGGCATTCCACACTACTACACGTGCTGTGGCTTCGGGATCGGCAAAGACGGCTTTCCCAAAATGAATAGACACACCGCTTAGGTTTTCGTAGCCAGGTTTGTTCTCAAAAAACTCCGAGATCGCCGAGGTTCTGATACTATTGTGTCCCGACAGGTAACCCTTCGGACTGGACAGTGGATTGTCTTTGTAAATCGTTGGCAGTGGCTGGATGGTTGGTGTTGATGTTCCAAAATTGTCGAGCGAACTGCAAACTCCCTCGCTGGAAACGACAATGTAGTTTTCTCTTGTCAAAGTGTCGGCAACGCCATATTCGTTGGACACCACTAGCTTCACAGAATAGCTACCCTCGGCGGTGTATTTGATAAATGGGTTTTTCTCGCTCGACAGGGTAGGAGTGCCGCCTTCAAAAATCCATGACCATTTTGTTGGGAAGTTGGAGGACAGGTCCGTAAACCGGATGCTGCCGTCACGGAGCGAAAGCTGCTTGTCTGCCGTGAAGTCAGGAACAGGGGCTTCCGCTACCAGCTCGCCACAGACCTGCGAGTTTATCAGCGACTTTCGCCGTGGGCTAAGTTCCATCACCGCAAGAATTCTAGACTTCTGCCCCTTGGTAAAGATATTCATACAGGCATCGTCGGAATAGTCCATATAGTTTTGCACCATATCCACAGAACCACAAGAAGTTTTGCCTGCCGGGCACCCTCTGGTAGGCTCGGCAGCTTCGGGAGTGTCTGTCACAAAATCGTCGGATCCGCATGGCCCGTCGCCCCAAATGTGGCGCAGACCAAGCCAGTGACCGACCTCGTGTGTTAATGTCCGGCCTTTGTTGTAGGGAGGTGACATCACTGAAAAACTCCCTTTTTCTGAAGACCCAAAGCTGGAATATCTCACCACCACACCATCAGTGGAAGCTGATCCGCCGCTTGTTGGAAGGCCTGTAAGTGCTGATTCACTAGGGAACTGCGCATATCCCAGCAGTAGCTCACTTTCCCCTTCAAAGTCAACCGTCCAAATATTGAGATAGTCGTTGGGATTCCAGATGGTATTCGGCTTGAGGAAACCCTCGATGTCGGTGCGAGTCCAGGCGGCTTTGTTGCCATTGTATCGGTGAATACCTGCATCAGACAGCTCAACACCGTTGGGGCCAAGCGACGCCAGGCAAAATTCAATTTCGATATCGGCACCTACCGGATTATTATTGAAACCATTGGTGCCGGTCGCCCTTCTGAAATCTTCGTTCAGAACCTCAAGTTGAGAGGCCACTTGCGCTGCACTAATATTCCGGCCCTGCCCAACTTGCTCTCCATTGTGGACAACATGTACCACAACGGGAAGCGTAATAATACCTGCAAAGCCCCTGCCACTGGCTTGTTGCAGCTCTATTTCTTTCGTCTTTTGCTGAATCCTTGTTTCAAAGTCAAGCCTGTTGCGCATGTCAGCATATTTGAGCTGATTCAGGCTGTCCTGCTCCATCGTTTCGCAGGTCCGCATGGGAGGGTTGGGCTCAGTTTCTTGCTGAACCTGGTACACATTGTCGGAAAACCCGGTTAGCAACAAGGCTATGCAAGCGACGATAGATATTGAAAACCTCATTTTGTCTTAGTCTTGGGTTTTTACTGCCTGAAGTACGAAACGATAGCTGCCGCCATCAAAGAAAATTTCCATTGAAAGCCGGTCGTCTTTGAGGCTTTTTACAATGAAGGGAAGCCGGGTGTCGATTGAAAGGATGGGTAATATCATTTCCAGGGTAGCGTTGGCATTGGAAAATGCCCAAATGTCAGTCACTACTATATCTCCCTCCGATTCATCACATTTGGTAGCACCATTCTGTACCTCGAATTTTTTTTCTTCATTGGCATAAAAGACATATCTGTCGTCAAAAGCGCAGTCATTATCTTGTACAGGAATATTTTGCGTGGGTGCACCATCCTCGAGAATGGAAATACCTGTCAATCTCCACGTTTTGGACACCTTGCCCGTCAGGAGCTGCGAGTAGGTGAAAGGTTCCGGCTCAAATTGCTCCCTGCACGAAGAGAAAGCAAGCAGAAACAAGCAGGTGATATATGCAGATAGTCGAATTCTTTTCATCGCCTATTGTCGTTTAAATGTTACCGTTTGAGGCTCAATGTCCTCTACATCCACAAATTCTATGGTGAGGGTGATCTCACCTGTCAACGGATTAACAATGCCTGACCCACGTATTGTTGCCTGGTCTTCTACCAGCGTTTGTTCTTCCTGTTCCGGTATAGTGAGGGTATTGTCGAAGTTGTCGTTGAAAATGAGGTCTCTTTCGGTGCTGGAATTGAAAATCGGGAGGTTGATGTCCCAGTTAGAAAGAAAATACTCGTTGCAATCGGCACTGGTAATGCGAATGTCTTCGATAGGAACAGTGTTCGATGGGCCATATCCTGTGTAGTAACCTCCGAGAATACAGTCATCAAAAATGGTAAATGTCAATGTTCTGCCAATTTCACTGTCACCTTGTCCGATGGCTAAATCGACCGGAGAAACACCCTCCAGGGTAAATATGATGTCCTGCGATTCCAGGATGTTGTTGGCGTTATTGATCAGACGAATGGTGATATAACCAAAACTTTCGTTGGCTGGAATTTCCACGATGCCCTTTTCGCTCAAGACCTCGTAGTCAATGCCCTCCCTGGCATCGCCGGCAATTGAATAGCTCATCTGTATTTTTTCGCTTCGTTGCGGGCCTACCAGGTGCACCGAGAGCGCTATTTCCTCGCTGTAGCTTTCCAGCTCTGAAGCAGTTTCCTCAGTGAACCGAACATGATACGGCCCCTTGAAAATTAACCTCTCCGGCTCACACCCTGCCAAACACCACATAAAAGCGGCCGCTATCACCCATCTGTATGTTTTCAATTTGCTCATAGGTATCAGTAGCCTGGGTTTTGTGCGCCCTGCAGCGCTGGGTTATACTGAATTTCTCTTAGTGGAATGGGCCACAATTCAAACTTGTCCTGCCAGTTGGTGTTGAATGCTGTCATTACCACTTTTGCCCTTCCTGTTCTTACAAGGTCGTACCAGCGGTGACCTTCGTAGGCCAACTCGTACAGTCTTTCTCTCTCAATTACCTGAAGTACCTGCTCTTTTGAATTGGCCACCGCCGGAGCGCCATTGGCCCGGCTTCTCAGTACATTAACATCTTCCAGCGCACTACCACTCCCGAAAAGCTTGTTTTGTTGCGCCCTTGCTTCAGCCCTTATCAGGTACATTTCACCCAGACGGAATATGATGATGTTGTTATTATCTTCATCGGCTGTGCCGTATTTGGCAACAGACCAGCCGTTGTCAACGCCGCCCAGTTCGGAAAGATCAAATGAAATATTACGAAACCGGTCACCGGCCTCGTCATTGTTCAGTGCAACCACCGTTTGATTGCTTGGTATGATTTCTCTCCTTCCTCTGAAGAGGTCGTTAAGCCCATAGTTGGCGTCTGTGCCTGGGTCGTCGTTCACCGTGTAGCCAACTTCAAGTATTGCCTCATCGGTAAAGTCGCTGAGCACAATGTCGCTGTAGTCGTCAGCAAGCGTGTAGGTCTCGCTGTCGATGATTTGAGAAGTCAGCGCTTCAGCTTCGGCCCAGTTTTGCTGATAAAGGGCAAGCCTGGCTCTCGCTGCCACCACGGCACTTTGGCTAACAAAGCCTGCATTTACCGGGCTTTCAGGAAGAGCTTCACCGGAGGCAGCTGCATAGTCTGCTTCGATGAACGCAAGCAAATCCTCAACGCTTGACCTGGGCACATTTCTGTTTGATTCCAGATCAGAAGTTGTCGTGATGGGCATTGCGCCAAAAGTATACACCCCAACGAAATAGGCGTAGCCTCTCAGGAAACGGGCGGTGGCTGTGACTTCGTTTCGCTCGGCTTCAGTAACTCCCGGCACTCCCGGCAGCTTTTCGAGAATGAAATTGGCGACATAGATGGTGCGGTAGATGCTTCCCCACAGCGCAGCGGCTGAAGCATTAGTTGACGTAATCTGCTTGTTGGAGAACTCCCGGTACTGATTGAATGTGCCAATATGAATCAGCATGTCGGCAGTCATATCGCCGGCAATAACTTTGGGCGCTGCAATGCCTCTGAAGGCGCCGTAAAGCCCAATTTCGACAGAAGGTACATCTTTGGCCTCATTGAGCGCCAGGTCGTCTATCAAAAGAGCGACGGGCTCAGGATCAAGAAAATTGGTACAGCCAAAGCCTGTAACCAGGAACAATATGATCAATGCTGCTTTTTTCATTTTCTTAGCTCCTAAAATTTCACGTTTATACCCAGCATCATAGTTTTTACCTGCGGCAAAGTAAAGAAGTCGATTCCCTGCGCTGTGGTAGAGCCGTCAAGTGTGCTCACCTCAGGATCGTTACCCGTATAATTTGTCCATGTAAACACGTTGGTGGCCGAGCCGTAGATCCTTACGCTCTGCGCCTTAATTTTTTCTACGTAGCGTGTAGGAAGATTATAACCAAGCGAAACGTTCTTCACCCTTAGAAAGGAACCATCTTCAAGAAACCTGTTGCTGTGCCAGTTGTTCTGAGTGTTTCCCAGTTCGTAGCGGGGAACGTCGGTGATGTCGCCGGGCTTTTGCCATCTGTCGAGGGCCTTTCGAACCTGGTTGTTATTGATGTCTTCACCGGAGTTCAGCAGGGTCGAGTTGCTGAAGTTGAGTAGCTCGTTTCCATAACTAAACTGAATGAAAACACTCAAATCGAATCCCCGGTAGGAGAGGTTGTTGGTGATTCCTCCAACGAAAGCGGGCTGTGCTGTGCCTATCACCTTGCCGTCATCCGGGCTGATTTGTCCATCTCCGTTGATGTCCTCATAAATGGCATCGCCGGTAGCCGGGTCAACGCCAAGAAAGTTGAGTCCCCAAAATGTACCAAGAGGATACCCTGGTTTTACAATATTGGTATTGCCAGCTCCATTGGCAGTGTAACCACGAAACAGGGGCAAGGTGTCGGCCAGAGATTTTACGAGGTTATCGTTTTTGGCAATATTGAGGTTGGTCGACCAGCGAAAGTCGCCATCAAAGTTGATGCTGTTAACCGATAGCTCCACTCCGAGGTTCGACACTTCTCCAATGTTTCCCTGAATGCTTCCAAAGCCTGTCGTCAGTGGTATTGGCTGGCTGAACAGTAGTTTGCTGGTCAGGTTGCTGTAGCCATCCACGCTTGTTTGCAGGCGGCCGCTAAAAAGGGAGAGGTCAATGCCAACGTTGGCTTCTCGGGTCACTTCCCACTGGAGGTCGGGGTTTTCCAGGTTGGCGGGAGCCGTTCCTGTCACCCCATTGTAAGTGGTGGAGGCGAAGGTGCCCAAGAAGGCAAAGTCGCCTATTCTTTCGTTGCCGGTAAAGCCATAGCTACCACGGATTTTCAGGTCATCAACAATGGTGTTTTTAGGAAAAAAGGCTTCGTTGGTGATCCGGTACCCAGCCGAAACCGAAGGGAAGAGACCAAAACGGTTGTTGGTGCCGAACCTTGAGGAACCATCATATCGAGTCGTGACGCTGGCGAAATATTTCTCTTTGTAGTCGTAGCGGGCTTCCGCAAAATAGGAGTTGAGTCCACTGTTCACCTTGTTTGAGCTTCCGGCGTCCACTATACCCGCTGAGGTGATGTACGTAAAGTCATCACTGGGAAAGAGGCGACCCTGCACAAAATTGGAGGTCTCGGTTCGCTGTAGAAACTCAGTTCCGGCCGTTGCGTTAACAACATGGTCGCCAAAGGTCTGGTTGTAGGAAACAGTGTTGGTGTTGATATAGGTAACGTAGGTGCCGGTAGAGTTAACACCATAGCCCAGCCCGCCCACTGATGCCAGAAAACCGCCGATAGCTGTGCTGGAGGGCTCAAATTGATCTTCGGCTACGTCATTGTAGTCTACACTGAATTTAGCCCTGGCCCTAAAATGCTCGTTGAGCTGATACTCACTGAATACACCAACAAGCACCTTGAGGGTATTCGTTTGAAATCGGGGTAGCACTGCCTGTCCTACGGGGTTGAAGTTGGGGAAGCCGGCATAGTTAGAGTTGCCGGGCCCAATAATATTGCCTTTTTCGTCAAACGGAAAGTAGTAGGGAAGGCTCTTTACTGCACCTGAATAAACACCATCAAGGAAATTATCACCCTTGATTCGATCGTTTCTGGTTTTTGATATGGTGAGGTTGTTGCCAAACTTGAGTTTGTCGGTCACCTTGTGGTCGATGTTAAGTGTCCGGCAAACCTTAGAAACTGGTTGTTCAAAATGACGCCTTCTTCTCCCCGGTAGTTGAAACTTGAATAGAAGCTAGTCTGCTCATCGCCACCACTGATACTCATTTGGTACTGCTCCATGATCGCCTGGCGAGTCACCTGGTCAATCCAGTCTGTGTTCACGGCATCCGTTACACCTTTAATAATCCCAGACTCGTCAGGGTTCTGCCCAGCATTGGTGATGGCTTCCCGCTGAAGGGTCACCAGCTCTTCTGATGAGAGTAAGTCGAGCTTGTTGGTGAGGTCGATAACACCTCTTTGCACATCAAAGGTCACGGAGGTCTTGGCACCTTTGCTACCTCTTTTTGTGGTAATTAGCACGACGCCGTTGGCTGCTCTGCTTCCATAGATGGCTTTGGCCGATGCATCCTTTAATACTTGAAATGACTCTATGTCGTTAGGGTTCAGCGTAGAGAGAGCATTGTCGTTCTGCCCTCCGAAACTTCTCAGGGCCAGGGCACCGTCTTCTACCGGCACGCCATCAATAATAAACAACGGCCTGTTCGAAGCGGAAATGGAGGTGTTTCCTCTCACCCGCACTGTGATGCCGCCGCCCGGCGTTCCCGATGACTGTGTCACCTGCACCCCGGCTGCTTTGCCCTGAAGGGCCTGATCTAAACTCACCACCGGTATGTTTTTGATGTCTTCGGCGGAAACAGACGCTATGGCTCCAATAATATCTCTTTTCTTTACATAGGAATAGCCTGTAACAATGACCTCGTTGAGCTGACGGGCGTCTTCCTCAAGCTTTACATCAATTGTGGCTGCGGCAGTCACGGGCATTTCCTTTGTCAGGTAGCCTATGTATGAAAACACAAGCACGTCATTAGTGCCACCCACTTCAAGCCTGTAATTTCCTTCAATGTCGGTGATGGTTCCCGTGGTGGTTCCTTTGATGTAGATGTTTACCCCCGGAAGTGAGAAATTGTCGATGTCAGTTACCTGGCCGGTAATGACTCTTGATTGGGCTTGTGAGCTGGTTGGGGCAACAAAAAGCAGTGTCAAACCAGAGAAAACCAAAAGTAGTAGATGCTTCATTCAATGCTTAACAGGTGTAAAACCAGGACCAAAGTACAAACCCCTCGAAATTAAATAAGTTTTAGAGTTTCCTCTATAATGGCATAAAACATTCTTGGATATTCAAACCCTCATTCAATAAACTCAATTTTACCTTTGATAATCAAGCAAAGCACTTGAAATAATGTGTATTTGATTTGATAGTAAACCCAATTACATTGCCTGCATCACCGTTGGCGCTCCGGCGGAATGGGAATTCGCACACTGTATATTGAAAAGGTTACTGGCCATATTTCTTCTTCTTTGTATTTCAGCTCCCTTTTGGCTGAACTATTCAATTTTTTATTGGAGCAGGATGAATATTCAGGCCGATGTGATCGGGAGAATTTTTGAGGGACTGGGCGAGTCAGAACAAACTGTGCTTAGGTTATCCAAACAAGAGGCTGAAAAGGAGCTTGTTTGGGAGCACAGCAAAGAGTTTCGCTACAAAGGGCAATTCTATGATATTATCTCCGTGCAGGAGTTGCCTGATTCGGTTTACTACACCTGCTATTGGGACAAAGAAGAAACTTTTATTACCGACGTCTTTGAGGGGATACTGTTTGAAGAATTGACACACGATTTTCAGGATGACAATGCTGCCAGTCACCTTGTTCAGGTGATTAAAACGCCCTACAGACTGGATCAATTTAGCTGGTCAGCACTTGGCCAGCTGCGCCAACCCCGAAAACACGAGCCAATCTATCTATTTTATAGCTCAAATTACGCCAGCCCTCCGAGCCCACCACCCAAATCAGTTTGATTTCTGCATTTTAATCAAGGCCTGGCCTCTTCTGAAGAATTGGTGCCAGCGCTTATTTGTATTTCGATTAAACTGACTGTCATAAGATGAGAAGATTGATACTGTCATGCCTGCTCACAAGCCTGGTGCTGGTGAGCTATGCGCAGATTTTAACAATAAAAGACAAAGAGAATAATGAACCTTTAGAGCTGGTGACACTCTACAGTGAAGCGCCAAGGGCTACTGCCATGACCAATTCGTCAGGAATGGTCGATATTTCTGAATTTGAAGGCGCTGATAGAATAGAAGTCAGGCTGGTGGGCTACAATCGTATTGTTAGCTCTTATGCTGAGCTGGCGGCTGGTGATCGGGTTTTGGTGATGGAGCCTTCCAATATTTCGTTGGATCAGGTTGTGGTTTCTGCCAGCAAATGGAGCCAGTCGACAAGGGATGTGCCTGTGCACATTGCTACCATTACGCCCAAGGATGCTGCCCTGCTCAATCCGCAAACTGCAGCTGATTTGCTTGGCGCTTCCGGCCAGGTTTTTATCCAAAAAAGCCAGCAGGGTGGAGGAAGCCCTATGATCCGGGGTTTTGCCACCAACCGACTTCTGCTCACTGTGGACGGCGTGCGCATGAATACCGCCATTTTCAGAGGTGGAAACTTGCAAAATGTCATTTCATTGGATCCCTTCGCTACTGAAAATACAGAAGTATTCTTTGGCCCAGGGTCAGTGATATATGGAAGTGACGCCATTGGTGGTGTGATGAGTTTCACAACGCTTACCCCGCACTTGAGCCTCACCGACGAAACGCTGACGAAAGGAAGTGCTGCCACCAGGTTTTCGTCTGCCAATAGTGAAAAAACCGCTCATTTGGATTTCAATGTGGGATGGAAGAAGTGGTCGTCGGTGACCAGCTTTTCTTACAATGACTACGGCGACTTGCGAATGGGCACCAAGGGGCCCGACGACTACCTAAGGCCTTTTTACGTGCAGCGGATTGACAGTGTCGATAGAGTTGTGACCAACGATAATCCACTCGTGCAGCGCCCCAGCGGCTACCAGCAAACCAACATGATGCAGAAGGTGCGTTTTGTGCCGAATAAGCGTTGGGATATCGTTTATGCATTTCACTATTCGGAAACTTCTGACTACGCCCGTTACGACAGGCATATTCGCTATAAAAATGGCTTGCCCAGGTACGGCGAATGGTCGTACGGCCCGCAGAAGTGGATGATGAACAACCTGACTACCTCCTATACCGCCAACACGGGGTTATTTGACCAGGTCACACTTCGGTTGGCGCATCAGTTTTTTGAGGAGAGTCGGATTGACCGGGACATTAATGGCTCAACCCGTGCCATCCGCATTGAAAAGGTAAATGCCTATTCTGCCAATCTTGACTTCTCCAAGTCGCTTGTAGCAGGGCAGAAGCTCTACTATGGGCTGGAGATGATCTACGATAAAGTGGACTCCGAAGGAATCAACGAGGATATTTCCACAGGAGAGAAAGTCGTTGGCCCTGCCAGGTATCCGCAGTCCGATTGGTCGTCGTATGCGGCTTATGCTACTTACCAGAACAGATTGAGTGACCTGCTGTTGGTGCAGGCTGGGGGCCGCTACAATAGCTTTGGACTGAATGCTACGTTCGATAATTCATTTTACCCATTCCCGTTTTCAACCGCTGACCTGAACAATGGCGCCTTGACTGGAAGTGCCGGTGTAGTGCTGACACCAGGGGAGAAGCTGTCAATCAGTGCCAACCTTTCCACAGGCTTTCGTTCACCCAATGTGGACGACGTGGGTAAGGTGTTTGATTCAGAGCCTGGGGCGGTGGTAGTGCCCAATCCTGACCTTGAAGCAGAGTATGCTTACAATGCTGAGGTGGGTATGGCAAAGGTATTTGGCGACTTCCTCAAGTTGGATGCCACGGCCTTCTACACAGTGCTTTCGAATGCCCTCGTGCGCCGGGACTTTACGCTAAATGGCCTCGACAGCATCGTATATGACGGCGAGCTGAGCCAGGTGCAAGCCATTCAAAATGCTGCCAGAGCCACCGTTTATGGTTTTCAGGCGGGCCTTGAAGTTAAATTGCCTGAGGGTTTCACTGTGTCGTCCCGCTACAATGTGCAAGTTGGAGAAGAGGAGTTGGATGATGGATCGAAAAGCCCCTCCAGGCATGCTGCGCCAGCTTTTGGCGTCAGCCATTTTATGTATGGTGTGAAAAACCTGAAACTGGACTTTTACGCTCAATACAGTGGGGGTGTAGGCTTTGCCGACATGCCTGAGGAGGAAAAAGGAAAGACGGAGATTTATGCGGCAGATAAGGAAGGAAACACTTATTCACCATCGTGGTATACACTTAACTTTAAAGTGAGCCAGAAAATATCCGATGATATTATCATTTCCGGTGGTATCGAAAACCTGACCGACCAACGCTATAAGCCCTATTCGTCAGGAATGGCTGGTGCAGGGAGGAATTTTATTATTTCACTCAGGACAAGTTTTTAAGTCCTCCAGTGGTTCGCCTGAAGCTGTCTTGTGCAGGCAGTCGCCAAACGGCTTCAGGCTTTTCTTTTTCTATAGCATCTTAGTCAGCGCAAATTACCTTGGTTGCAGAATATTGCTTTAATTTGCAGCTTTTAAAACACAGGTTGGGCTCATGGCTGAAAACACGGAAGAAAAGAAAGAATCGATCAACTTTATTCATCAAATCATTGAGGATGATAACAAAACGGGAAAGTTTGCCAGCAAGGTACACACTCGTTTTCCTCCGGAGCCCAATGGTTACCTGCATATTGGTCATGCCAAGTCTATTTGCCTCAATTTTGGAACTGCCAAAAAATACAATGGGCTTTGTAACCTAAGGTTTGATGATACCAACCCGACCAAGGAAAGCGACGAATATGTGAACTCCATCATGGAGGACGTAAAGTGGCTTGGGTTTGACTGGGAAGACAGGCGTTATCATGCTTCCGACTATTTCGATCAACTATACGAATACGCCCAACAGCTGATAAAAAAAGGCAAGGCTTATGTGGATAGCCTTTCTTCTGAAGATTTTGCTAAAAACTATAAAGGCACACCCACAAAAGCTGGCAAGAACAGTCCATTCAGAGACAGGTCGGTAGAAGAAAACCTGGACTTGTTCGACAGAATGCGCAAGGGGGAGTTTCCCGACGGTGCGCATGTAGTTAGGGCAAAAATAGACATGGCGCATCCGAACATGCACATGCGTGACCCGTCGATGTATCGCATCAAGCATGCTCACCACCACCGCACGGGCGACAAATGGCATATCTACCCCATGTACGACTTTGCACATGGCCTTTCGGATAGTATTGAGGGCATCACGCATTCCCTGTGTACACTTGAGTTTGAGGTGCACAGGCCATTGTACGACTGGTTCATTGACGAGCTGGGCGTTTACCACCCTCAGCAAATAGAATTTGCCAGGCTTAACCTCAATTATACGGTGATGAGCAAGCGTAAGCTGCTTGAACTGGTGGAGGAGGGGTACGTAGACGGGTGGAACGATCCACGGCTTCCAACGATATCGGGCTTGAGAAGAAGAGGATATACGCCTTCATCTATTCGCACCTTTGCTGACAGGATTGGCGTGGCCAAAAGGGATAATATCATTGACGTAGGCCTGCTAGAATGGAGCGTGCGGGAAGACCTTAACAAAATCGCTCCGAGGAAAATGGGCGTTCTTCGCCCTTTGAAAGTCATCATTACTAACTACCCGGAGGACAAAGAGGAGATGATGGATGCCACCAACAATCCCGAGGATTCGGATGGCGGAACGAGAAAGGTGCCGTTTTCAAGAGAGATATACATTGAACAGTCGGACTTTATGGAAGATCCTCCGAAGAAGTTTTTCAGGATGGGGCCAGGCCGGGAAGTGAGGCTGAAGTATGCGTATATCATCGAGTGTATAGATTTCAAGAAAGACCCTGCCACCGGAGAGATTCTCGAAGTTTATTGTACCTACGATCCACTAACCAAAAGTGGCGAAGACCAAACTGGTAAGAAGGTAAAAAGTACCCTCAGCTGGGTTTCTGCCAGGCATGCCTACAAAACAGAGGTGCGGCTTTACGACCGATTGTTCAATGTGGAAGACCCTTCGGACGTAGAAGAAGGGGAGGACTGGAAGAAGAACATTAACCCGAGCTCTCTTGAGATCATTGAGGCGGCTGCACTGGAGCCATCGCTCGCTGAGGCTGAAGCAGGTGTTGGTTACCAATTTGAGAGACAAGGATATTTTACCGTCGACACAAAATACTCAACTGCTGATAAATTGGTGTTCAATCGAACCGTGACGCTCAAAGACGATTGGGCCAAGATTCAGCAGGCAGGTAATTAGGAGTACAAACGAAACAATGGTAACAGAGCCCTTTTCGAAAGATGAGGGCTTTTTTGTTGAGTGCGTTTTTTTGATGTAACTAAAACGGATTTTTTTGAAGCCTGCAGCCTCGGATTGATATATCGAGGAAATTATTGTCATTGTCAATAAAGACATTTTGTCACTATCTCACTAAAAATCACCTAAAACCAAGACATTATGTCTTGATTTTATTCGTTTTCCCCCTTTTTCTGCGTTGGCATTTCTCTTGTATAGTTGGTGTCATAGATGTTCAACTAAAAACTTAAAACAGATATGAAACTAATTAGAAGAAACCCCAATTTGTTCCCAGAGTTTCCAAGCGTGTTTGACAGCTTCTTAGGAAGGGATTTGTTCGATTTTGAAAATGGACTGGTAAATTCTCCAGGTGCAAGTGTACCTGCCGTGAATGTGAAGGAAACCGAAGAAGGTTTTGATGTGGAAGTGGCTGCGCCGGGCTTCAACAAGAAAGATTTTCATGTTGAGGTTAACAACAACCTGTTGACGATTTCATCTGAAAAAGAGACAAAAAATGAGCAAAAGGACGAAAACGGTCGCTACACAAGAAGGGAATTCGGCTACAGCTCATTCAAAAGAAGCTTCACGCTTCCTGAAAATGTGGTAAATGCAGAAAAAATTGGAGCAACTTACGAAAATGGCATACTTCATGTTAGTATACCTAAGCGTGAGGAGGCTAAACCAAAGCCAGTAAGGCAAATTGCGATTGCTTAATATTGAATTGACATAATTGACTAAAAAGCGAACTGTCGGTGACGGTTCGCTTTTTTGTTGGTGTAGCCAGCAGCTATCCCGCTTTGGCACTATTCAATTTGCAACGGCCACTTTTCCACCATGCCTTTTCCGTTGGGTGTCACAACTTCCAACATTAGCCAATAGTCGCCAGGCACACTGGTTAACCGAATAGGCAACTGCACCACTCCCTTGTCGTCGGGGTTTATATTAGTAACCCAAAAACCCACGGGCGAAAGGTAAGGACTGTTGGCTTCTCCTGTTGGGCCAATGGCGATGGGGTTCGAAGCATTAACGCCCGTGTACTTGAATTTGTGAAGCCCTTTGATTTCTTTTTGGTTCAGGTAGTCGACATTGGTCACTATGTGAACAAGCCCCAGGTATACTTCGTGACCAAGAGTGAAGAGACCGTGATACAATTCATACTTGGTGACAAGGGCAGGATTGATACTTAATACTTCAGCTTGATTGAAAATGGGTACTCCGTCAACAATGACCAGCGCAGGAACGTCCATTAATCCGGTAACAACTGCATTTGAAGGTAGCTGAATAGTGTTGTGCACCATCCGTATCAGCGGTTTCCCTTTCTTGAACCGTAAATAGGCACTGGGCAAAATCTCTTTGAAAACATCCTTCATTTCGTTGAAGGGCACATACACTAGAGGATCGATTACTTCCGTTGGTTCGAGGAAGAAGCCGGCAATTTTGCTAATGAAATTATTCTCCTGGAAAACTTTAACGACATCGGATGTGCCCGTGTACACGCTGTCGATAATGCTTCTCTCCAGGGCTTCGTTTAGCAAAGCCGTTTTGTTACGTGAAGCGATCTTGGGGGGACTTGCAACTGACCTTTTAAACTGGGGAAACACGGGCTGGTCAATGACGATGTCCACGTCATGGTCGTAGTATCTCTGGAGAGCCAGAAAGAGCTCGTTTTCACCCTCGAACGTAAGGTTTTCAAACTTGAAGAACCCGTCTTTCGTCGTTTTGGCAAACCGGAATAGCGAAAAGTCGCTGGTGTTAGCCAGGGCCAGGGGACAGTATTGTAAAGGCTCTCCGGTTTCTTTAAAAGTTATTCTGCCCGTTATTCTAAAACCTTTCTGGAATGGGTCAGGAGCCAGCTGTATCGAATCTGCCACCAGAACCGGAGGTTTGATGGTGACCTTGCTGCGGTTGGTCTGAACCCAGGCCTCTTTTTGATTGGCAGCCAAGTGATCAAACGCCAGCGGAACGTCGTCCGAAAATATCCCAGCTCGCTTTAGCTGATAGCTGGCATAGGTTTGTCCGGCAGTTTTCAGGTTGTTGCCGTTTAGCGTAGGAAGCCTTTCATCCACCAGTTTGACTGAAAGATAGGCCTCCGAAAAATCGATACTATCCACATTGACCACAAACAGCAGGTTAGGGGTGCTTCCTGATGGCAGCTTACTCCGCTGGTTGATCCATTTTAGTTGCTGCTCAATTGGATCCTCAACAAAGACGAACCTTTCGAGTAGCAATTTCTTTGCCTCGTCCCGAACAATGATTGAATAAGCTGCCGTTCTCTCCGAAGCACTGGCAGGCACAAGCATTGTCATTATGGGCTGGTTAATACTCACTATTCTTTTGAAAGCGAGCAGGTCGCCCTGCCTGATTTCCAATTCAACTTTCTTGGATAGGTCGAAGGTGCTGTAGATTTTTAGCTCAAGATTTTTAGCACTGTCGGTTGCCACCTCAAGGGTGATACCAGGGGTTTCGTCTGGTTGTATAGTTGTGGAAGCAACCACCGTTGCATTGTCCCACAATTGCAAGGTAATGGGCTTGTTATTAGTTGGATGGACGATGAAATCCCCCATCAATTCGCCACCAGTAGAGACGGTGTCTTTGGAGCCGTTGTCCCTTTCAACAGTAAGCTTATACGCTATCCCTGGTTCTGGATTCGTCACTCTGAAAAAGACCTGGTTGGGGAGATGAGAGTATATTCTTCCGTTGTCAGGAGAAATAACCAAACCGGGCTCCTCTTTTGTAGCCAATTGGGCTATTGAGTTTTCTTCAATGGCCGACGAGGGTATTTGATAAGTGCTGATGGGGATAGAGGCTTCCACCCATTCGGTATTGTTAAGAAGGGAAGGAGTAAACACATGGAGGTAGTGTATCGCTTGTTCATCGAATAGGAGAGGCAGCCGAAATTCTCCGCTGGCAACGCCATTTACCCACAAGAACCTGGCCGATCCTATCGTTTCTCCCCTGGGGTTCAATAGTTCCGAATAAATGACGTCATTTCTTTTTACCACCTTGAACGTTTTGTTGCTCAATGCAACAGCCTGAAAAATCAGTCTTTCTTCTTCGAAATAGAAAGGCTTGTCCGTTGTCAGGTGAATGAATTCGGGAACAAGCTTTTCCGGTGAATCGTCTTGTGCACTGGCTTTAACCAGACCAAGAACGCATAACGGAAGTAGCAGTAGGTATTTCATAGTTATTCAAAGTAATAGGGCCTTGGACTCGCTCCCTCTTCGGCATAGCAGCTAAAGCAAAAGGATTCTATATTGTTGATCCTCGCTCCTGCATAGCAAATGTCGAGGTAGGTAAGGAACTCGTTTTTAATGTTGCTCTTATAAATAGTAATTGGAATCTCTGATAGCCGTCCTACCTCAAACAAGCCGTACACATTTATGTGTTCCTTCTCTTCCACGTACAGGTTGCCCTTGATAATTGCCGGTGGTGGATCGAAGATGCTGCCGTTCAGGTTTCTTTGCTGATCAATAGACTGATAGAAATGAAAAGCATTCCTTGTAATGGCAGTCTGACGAACCAGCATGGTAAGCCGGAAGCTGAATCTCTTATCAAGAGGTAGAAACGTAATGAGGTGATCTTTAATCGATTTACCTTCCGATTCCGTGGCACTGGTAATGTTCAGGAACTCGTCTGAACCTGAGATAATATAGCAGTTGAGGCAATCACACCTTGGGTCTCTAAAGGGTGCTTCATTGATATGGGCGGTTTCGAAGTCGTATCTCAGAAAGGTGTTTGGAGACTGAAAAGTACCCGTATTGACTTTGAAGTTAATTCCATTTCTTTTTATCGTCACACCATTGTCGTTCACAAACTCGAAGGTGTGCGATTCCCAGTAGCCTCCTTCAAGTGCTATAGCATCTGGTACCTCTTCCCAGTCTGACACAATTTTTGTCTCTTCATCAGTATCGATCACCAAACGATACTTGTCTCCTCTGGCAAGTGGCACAAACACTAATGGGGAGTATAGTCCTTCGCCTCTCGGTTCAAGTGCTATTTCCATATCGTCGTTGTCTGATTGCAGAACGACCCTTGCATCGTCGAATGGTTCCGACTTTCCGTCGAGGTTGATTTTTGAAAGCACCACCTTCTGAAACCTTGCATCGTCAAGTAGAATGGCCTCCACTACATAGTTCTGAGTAGACCTTGGTATGTCGAGCTCAAATTTCTCCACACACGAGGGAACAGCAAGCAGCAGCAGCGCCAGTATTCTTACGGTATATCGATATGAGGTTAGTCGTTTCATCTAGAACCAGTGGGGGCGTTCATTTGTAGCACCTTCTTTCACACGGCAGTCGGCGCACTGCGGATTGGTGTATAAGTTATAGGGGGTGCATATTTCATCAAATGTGCGCACTGCAAAAGGCGCACTATTGCCATTGGTACTTACCGAAGCTTCATCAACGCTGTTAACTTCAAAGAAGCCGTAGATGACTCTTTCAGGGTTCCTTACATCTTTTAGGTTGGTTTTCGCAATAGCCGGAGGTGGATCGAATATGGTGCCTTTCAGGTTTTTTTGCTGCTCAATGGTAGCGTAATACTCGTATGTGTCTTCGTTAATGGAGTGTTGAAATATCCGGAGGGTTTTTTTGATGGAATACTCGTAGGAGGAGTTGATGAATGCAATCTGAAAGTTTAAAAGTCGCTTTCTGCTACCGTTCTCCACAAATGCGGTTTTTATGAAGTCCTTTGCATTGCTGACAATGTAACAGCCAGTGCAATCCGAACAAAGGGAGCTCCGCAGTGGCGACTCCATAATGTAGGCCGACTGGTAGGAATAGCGGACAAAGGTGCTTGTCGGATTGGTATAATCAGAGGTGACGTAGTAGGAAAAGCCGTAATAGGGTGTTAAGTATCCATTGTCATTGACAGATTGCTCAATAGTTGGCGACACATATGCCGTCTCTATTTTGAGCGGCGGCGGAACACTTTGCCAGTTTGACACTATTTGCACGGAATCTCCCAGGTCAACGAGCAGCCGGTACTTCTCTCCATTGGTGATTTCAATGGGAGTGATGGGGTAATAGGTGCCTGCTGCGACTTCTGAAAAAGAAAATTTTATGCCGTTCGAATTTTCAACCTTTACTATCGCTCCTTCTAATTCAATAAAACCAAGAGGGTCGTTTGGTGTTTGACGAAGCTTTACCGATTGTAGCTCGGGATGGTTGGAGAGAATTCCTTCCACGATTATCTGGTTGGAAACACGCTCAATGTCAAGAGAAAACGGTTCAATACACCCGGCAAGCAACAAGAGCGTGAATAAAGGGCCATATGATAGTTTCCTGTTAATCATAAGATCAAAAGTAGCCGGGCCTGACTTTGGTGGCGCCTTCCCTTGCCCGGCAGTCGAAACAGTCAGCCCCAGGGTTTGGAACCAAACAATTTTCATAAAACGAGGGTATCAGAAAGTCGATGTCGGATTTCGTTATTCTGGCTGAAGCTTCGCTGTATTTTCCCACCTCAAAAAAGCCGTAAACTGTTTCGGTGGGCCTGAGGTTGTTGCTGACATTTCCTCTTAGCACTGCCGGTGGCGGATCAAAAATGCTGCCTCTTGCTTCATTGAGTTGATTGATGGATTTGTAGTATTCGTAGGCTGCTTTTGTAATGGTAAGTTGCTTGACCAATACGGCGAACCTGATCCCAAACCGTTCGTCGAATTCAATAAACTCAATTGACTTGCCGGAAAGAACTTTCCCCTTGCTACTCAACACTTCTGCCAGTTCGATAAAGTTCTCCACTTCCTCCTTTATGTAGCAGTATTGACACTCGCTGCAAAGGTCTGATGCCATGGGTGCATCATAGGCGTAGGTGTCTTCGTAAGTCCAGCGCAAGTAAGTGTTTTCTGAAGCAACTGGCTTTGTTGCTACAAAAATTTCGATTCCTTTCGAAGTTGTCTCAATCCCTCTGTTGTTAACGACGGACCGGTATTTCGCCTCCATGAAAGCGGTATCAATTGCCGATGGCTCAGGAACTTTTTCCCAGGTTGAAACGGCTCTAATCGAATCTCCGATAGCAATCTCCAGTTGGAATTCGTCCCCAGCCGCCACCTCAATGCTGCCAGAAAGGGGGACGTATGATCCGTCGTAGGTGACGACCAGCGGCCAGGAGTCTCCCGCTTTATTTGAAATGCTGACTATGGCATTGTAGATGAGCTCCCGAGGCCCGTCCTGATGTTGGAAATACAACCTGGTTTGTTGATAGTCAGGATGATCCAGCAACATACTTTCTACAATAAGGATATTGTCTTGTTTGGGTACGTCAACTTCATATGGTTCAATACAGCTAACACATGCCAATAGCAGCACGAATGCGCAGGACAGCTTCGATGCCATTCTTTTGCGAACTCCTTCCGGCGCTGTTTTCAATCGGTGCATTAGGTCTGTGAACCGCATCTGCTCTACAAAAATTTAAGATTGAAGGTGACTGAAGGGAACGGAATCCCAAGCACGGCAAGTTTGTAGGGAGTTACAGGCGGGTCAGAGTTTCGTTGGCTAAAAAAGACCGAATAGGCGTTTTTGCGACCGTAAACATTGTATAGCGAAAACGTCCACGAGGTTTCCACCTTGGCTTTTCGCTTGTTGGTGCCGTCAACTGAAAATGCGATATCGAGCCGGTGATAGTCTGGCACCCTGAACTGGTTACGCTCCGAAAACTGAGCCACCACAATTCCATTGAATACATATTTATCAATTGGGTAGGAGGTAGGGCGCCCCGTACTGTAGGTGAAATTGCCCGAAAACCTCCAGAGCCGTGATAGCTTATAGGTGGAGACAATGTTTAGCGTATGAGGTTTGTCAAAGTCGGCAGCGTATTCTTTGCCCCTGTTGATCTTTTGTTCTTCCAGCTCTCCGTTTATTGTTCTCAGGCTTCGGGAGTAGGTATAGCTGACCCATCCTGTAAGCAACCCGGCATCTTTTTGAACGAGAAATTCGGCGCCATAAGACCGGCCAAAACCCTGAAGTAACTCTGTTTCAATATTGTCTTTTAGGAAGAGGTCAGCATTATTCTTGTACTCGGTCACATTTTGCACTTCCTTATAAAACAGCTCAACCGATGTTTGCAGCTTATTTTTTGTGAAGTTCCGGAAATATCCGATGCCATACTGGTCTCCGATAACAGGCTTGAAATGAGTGCCGCTGGTTGTCCAGATATCGAAAGGGGTGACGGCCGCTGTGTTTGAAACAATATTAATGTACTGCCTCATCCGGTTGTATCCAATCTTAATCGACTGCTCTTCGGCTATTTTGATGCTTGCAGAGCCTCGTGGCTCAAAACCTGAGTAGGTATTGATTACATCACCTTTGGCATAGCTGGTAGAGTCTATGATGGCGTCGTCATCCCTGGCCAGCGCCGGATCATAGGAATAAATTTTCAATGGCCCTTTTTGATCGAAGGTTGTATACCTGCTGCCGGCCGACAACGTAAGCCATGAAGCAGGCTTCCACTCGAGAGATCCGTATACGGCCTTTTCGATTCCGTTCATGTCCTGAAGACTTCGGGCTGCCTCCAGTGAAGAGATGGTAGTTGGCTCCAATTCACCTCGCTCAATATTGTACTTACCGGCCAACACCCCCACTTCTGCCTGAAAGCCGTTTCCGGGGTCGTAAGTGAGGTCTGCTTTTACATCCTTGTAATGAATACCGCTTTGCATGATGTATTCACGCAATGTTTCGGTGTTCTCCACTTCAAAATCGTAATCGCTGGAGGCACCATTTACTTTGAGATAAATGTTCTGCGGAAAGGAGTGTGTCCATGAAACTGAGTAGATGTTGTTCTGATAGCTGTAAATAGCGTCCTGAGCAAATGAGAATCTATCGCCGCTCATATAGCCGGAGAGCCTTACCTTGTCTTTGTCGGTAACAAATGCGTCGATGGTGCCCTGAAAATCGATATACCTCGCTCCGCTTTCCCGAAGTTCAATACTTCTTGTTCGCTTCAAAATCCAGTCGGCGCTGGCCACCCGAACACCAAGGGCAAGCGACGCTTTGTTTTTTATCAGTGGCCCTTCTGCAAAGGCCTTGCTGGTGATAGGCCCTAGCCCCACATTGCCATTCCACCGTTTCTTGTCGCCTTCTTTGAGCCGGATGTCCAGCACCGAGCTTATCCGGCCACCGTATTTGGCTGGCACTCCGCCCCGGTAGAGCGTAAGGTTGTCCACCATTTCTGAATTGATGAGGGAGAAGAAACCAAGCATGTGCGACGGATAGAACACAGGGGCACCATCCATGAGGATGAGGTTTTGGTCAAAATTTCCTCCTCTCACATTAAAACCGGAAGAACCCTCGCCCACGGAACTCACCCCGGGTAGAAATGTCAGGCTTTTTATCACATCAGCCTCCCCGAGAAATGAAGGTAATCGCCTGATAGAGGCCACATCTATCGAATTGATACCCATTTTGGCATCTGTCACATTGTTTTCAAACGCTCTCTCCCGGATAGTAATCTCTTCAAGCTCGTAAGTGGTGTCAAATAGTTCGGTGCTTAGCTGCCCATCGCCGACAATTGCAACGGGCTTTCTTTCTTCAATGTAGCCTACAGTTGTAATGAGCAGGTCGTACAGGCCAACAGGTACCTGGAAGGAGTACTCGCCTTTTTCGTTGGTGCTGGTCGATCTATTGGTGCCTACAAGCATCACGTTCGCACCGACCAATGGGTCACCACTGTTTGCGTCGATGATACGCCCCCGAATAGTGGCATTCCTTTGAGTTCCGAACGATTTTAGGTCGCCTATGATGGTGACTCCCTCCGGAATTTTTAGTTGAGATCCATAATCTTCCGAGCTGGAAGCAAATTTTCTCGCAGTTGAATCGGGTAGTAACACAACCAGCTTTTTCCGGTAGGTGATATATGAAAGGCTGAGAGGTGCGAGAAAGGCCTGCAACGCCTGATCCCTCGGAAGAGAAGTGTCGGGGATAGTCACCTTGGAAGCGTCAACCCATTCATTCCGATAGTATATGTCTATACCAAATGCCTTTTCCAGCTGCTCTATCTTCGTTTTCCAATCGGGAGTACCTTGCGCATTTCCGTCAAATACAAACAATAGTAACAGAACAAAGCAGTAGTAGTTTTTTTTCATAGGCATTGTTTGGTATCATAAGCTACAACAGGCTTTCTATTCGAAACCACTATTGCATTTTGCTCGTCATTCGATTATTTCAACCGAATTACATATTCTTCTTCAGGAGAGAGGTAGCCAAATGGCTGTAACTGCATTCTTTCAATTTTCAGAAAATCCTCAAAAGCTGAAACCTCATTTTCATCAACGGCAATAAGCAATCCGCCGCTTGTTTGTGGATCTGCCAGAATGCACCGCTGATAGTCGGAAATATCACCGATTTTGTGACCATAACTTTCCCAGTTTCTAACGGTGCCTCCGGGAATACTTTTCTGATTCAGATAAAGGTCGAGGAAATCAAATTTTGGCACCTTGTCGAAGTCGATGGTGGCAGATACGCCACTGCTTTCGCACACCTCAGCCAAATGCCCCAGCAAGCCAAAGCCGGTTACGTCCGTCACTGCCGACACGTAGGGGAGGTTCCCCAACTTTGCTCCCAGCTTA
This sequence comes from Imperialibacter sp., assembly GCF_048007035.1. NCBI lineage: Bacteria > Pseudomonadati > Bacteroidota > Cytophagia > Cytophagales > Flammeovirgaceae > Imperialibacter > Imperialibacter sp. The sequence continues at coordinate 6,282,793 of NZ_CP180355.1, read as the reverse complement.
TTCAGCGTGAGCATGCTCTTTTTTGCAGCTGCCAGGTGCTCTTCGGTTACAATGCCTCTTTTTTGCGCCGTGGTGATGATACCAATGCCCAGGGGCTTGGTCAGGTACAGGTAAGACCCCGCCGTTGCCGTCGAGTTTTTCTTCACGTTGGTCACTGGTACGGTGCCTGTTACTGCCAATCCAAAAATAGGCTCGGGGGCGTCAATGCTGTGACCGCCAGCCAAAGGAATGCCCGCCTCTTCGCATGCCTTGCGGCTTCCGTTCAGTACCTGATTGGCTACCTCAGGCGCCAGTTTGTCGATAGGCCAGCCCAGTATGGCGATGGCCATGATAGGAGTGCCTCCCATAGCGTAAACATCACTGATAGCGTTTACCGAAGCGATGCCGCCAAAGTCGAATGGGTCATCCACGATGGGCATAAAAAAGTCGGTGGTGCTAATGATGGCGGTGCCATTTCCTAAATCATACACAGCGGCATCGTCGTTGGTATGATTGCCCACCAGCAGGGAAGGGAAGAAAGTCTTGTCGGTTGACTTGCTCAGGATGGTTTCCAATACCTTGGGCGAAATTTTGCAACCACACCCTGCGCCGTGACTGTATTGGGTAAGCTTTATTGGTTCAGACATATTGTGTTTTCGTTTTTTCTATAACTAATTCAGCCCATTTGGCAAAGTCTTCGTGATCGGCTTCTATTTCCAGCAACAAGTCATTTTTGTGTCTAATCAAGGCGTTTTTGTAGGCTCTGTCATAGTAGACCAGCAGCACGTCAGCCACACCTGCAAAGTCTCCCGATCTAAGCAGTTCCAGAGCGCTTTTTGCATGCTGTCCACCCAGTTTCTTTTCGAGCACGTTGATTTTTTCGTCCAAAACCTTCTCCGGGAAGCTGGCATATTCCGACACCAGGCGTTTGATTCTGATATTTCTATCCATTTTGAAATGCACACGGGGGCTTTTGCCCATTTGGCGCCAGAAGGCTTCAGGGATCATCACTTTGCCAATGCCTATCGACTCGTCTTCAAGCCAGATGGGTTGAGAAAAATCAAAGTCCTTGATGGCCCAGAAAAGTTCGTTTTGGAAATGCTCTGAGGAAGGCTGCACCTCCTGGCCCAACTCCCCGAAAACAGATCCCTTGTGATGGGCCAGGCCTTCCAAATCTACCACCTGCTGACCATTGGCTGCCAGGGCTTTGATTAAGTCGGTTTTGCCGGAACCCGTAGGGCCTGTAATGACCATAAGCTCCATCTTATCAGCAAATTTGTCCAACACATAATTCCTGAACCGTTTGTAACCGCCTTTGAGTGTAATCACTGGCAATCCATAGGTTTGCAGCAGCCAGGCTACGCTGCCCGACCTCATGCCGCCCCGCCAGCAATGCACTAAAATATGGTCTTTGGAGGTGAGCCGCTCGGCAAATTCAACCATCGGCCGCATTTTGGGGCCCACTATTTCCAGCCCACGTTTCACGGCCACCTCCTTTCCTTGCTGCTTGTAGAGCGTGCCAATTTCTGCTCTTTCGTCATCCTCAAAGAGTGGCAGGTTCACTGCCCCTGGAATTCTTCCGTAAGTGTACTCTGATGGTGACCTCACGTCTACCACCGGATTTTGCCTGCTAAGCTCCAGAAACTCTTCAATATCAACGCTTTTGACCATTTTTCCTTGGGCTCTCCTGTCGGCTGTTCCTATTCAATCCAAAAATTAGCGATTATTAACCTACTTTCATGAAACTTATCCGTTAAATAACAGTAGGTAAACAAAGGGGCATTCCATACGACGGTATTTGTCGGTTCGGGAGGCTGTTGATGCAACTTTTTTTTGGCTATATTGTCTATTGATTATTGATAACAAAAATTATAAGTAATGAGTATTACTAATCTTCTCTGGTTCCTCGTCCCCGTTCTTGTGTTGCAAATCGTGATGTTTGTTGTGATTCGGCAGAGGAAAAAGAAGATGAAGAAAAACGATGTCCTCGCCAAATATGGCATATCGAATCGCAGCGACCTGTTCCGCATGCTGCAAAATCCCCACTTAACGGATGAGGACAGAAACAAGCTGCAAAACATTTACGAAAGCAGGGTATTGGGCTAATGTCGGCTGCCTAACCAATCTCCGGGAATAGCTGGCGCTATGGAAACTATTGGGCTTGGTTTGTGTTATTTGGTAGCGCATGAGTGCAAGTAGCAAACCATTTCAAAAAGGAGATAACATTGGAAAAGGCAACGTTCGGTTCTGGGTGCTTTTGGTGCACCGAAGCAATCTTTCAAAATATCAAAGGAGTTATAAAAGTGGAGTCGGGCTACTCTGGCGGCAAGGAGAAGAATCCAAGCTACAGAGAGGTGTGTGGCGGAAGAACGGGCCATGCCGAGGTGGTGCAAATCACCTTTGACCCAAAACTGGTTTCATTCGACGAGCTATTGGAAATTTTTTGGAATACGCATGATCCCACCACTCTCAACCGGCAGGGTAACGACGTAGGGCCGCAATACAGGTCAGTCGTATTTTACCACAATCAGGAGCAAATGGAGCTCGCCGTCAGGTACAAAGAGCAACTAGACAAGAGCGGTGTTTTTGCCTCGCCAATAGTTACTGAAATAAGTCCGTACAGTGAATTTTACGTAGCGGAGGACTATCATCAGCACTATTTTGAGCTCAACGGGTCTCAACCGTATTGTTCATTTGTTATCCGCCCCAAGGTGGAGAAACTCAAAAAGAAATTCGGGGATAAACTTAAGCTGAGCCAGGTCTGAGCCATGGGCAGGGCCACTTGATTTTAGGGCTTAAAATTCATTAAACAAGTTGATTTTATTGCACGAGGTAATACCTTGCGGCTTCGTAGCTTTTGCTTAGGTGTTGGTGTGTGAAAAAGAGACTATCTATGAATTTTAAGCCCTTTCTTTTAATTGCAATGGTGTTTGGTATTTCTTGTAGCCCGGGAAAGGCGGGTGAGGATTATCAGAAAGCTTTTGAGGCCCATGAGGAATTGCTGGCCACCGAAGCCGAAACAAGATCTATTTTTGAATCGATGGAGCAAATTCTGGCCAGAGACACGACGCTGGTTATTTTTTCGGAGGAATTGAAAACGCTGAGCGCAAAACTGGAAGCCTGGGAGGAGAAGGTGGTGGCCGTTGGAGAAGAAACAGACCACAGAGACCATCATCACCCGCACAGCCACCAAACTTCTCAGTCTCTCACCGACACAGAGATGTCGCTGTTGCAGAACAAGCTGAAAACCGAACTGGATGAAATTACCAGCGAAGTGTCGGCACTGGTTGAAAAGATGATGGATCGATAAGCGTGCGGCCCAAATGCACAGGAGGACTAGTCAGGTAAATTGCTGATCTCTATCCAGTCGGAACCCCAGTAAACCGTACTGTCAGTGCCGATCCCTTTCAATCGTACATTGAACCGACCATTTCTGGGGTACTTAAGTGTCGGTGCTGGCGTGTTAGTGGTAGCCTCAATGCCGTTATCGTTGTTGTAGCCAAGGTACCACGTAAACTCAAGCATGCCACTTGAATAGTTGTTGAAACGCACACTGCCCGGGCTGATGGTGCTCACCCTCAGCCGGAATGCCAGGTTTGGTAAGCCGTCCGCAAAGGTCTGAGGTTGCCAATCGGGTGCCGGAGCCTCAAGCGGATCGAGGCAGGAGGAGAGGAGCAGCAGGCATATGACTACGGTAATTCGGCCCATGGCAGCTGTTTTATTCGAAATACAATATACATAATCGCCAAATCAAAGTGAACAATGCGCTTCCAATTATCAACTTCGTCGGTGGTAAGCAATAAAATAATGACTTGATACCGTATGGAAAACGCTAAGCAGTTTGTTGATGAATTGTCTGGTGTACGTTTTTATATAGTTTTTTCGACACCCCTGTCTTGCTGCCACGCTGATTGCTTTGATCTATATTTTTTTCGTAAGTGGGCTTTTTTAGACCAGGGCTGTAAGCTTGTGATCGGATCAAATTATTGAAGCCTGCGAAATATGCCGAATATTGGGAGATTTCTCCAAACGCTTTTTCATTTACAAGCGAATCATTTTCGTCATCTCATAAAATGATTTCGTCAAAATTATTTGAGGCAGGCGAAGACTTCTTATTCATTTGCCAAGAAAAAACTCATGGAACGACGACACGACATCGACTGGCTAAGGATCATTGCCATACTGCTGGTACTATATTTTCACACAGCCATGCTTTTTGCTGCCGAATCTGGCTGGCACATCAAAAATGCTGAGCAAAGCAACCTGTGGCTGGAGTTCAATTTTTGGCTTTCGAGGTTTCGTATGCCTTTACTGTTCTTTGTTTCCGGCTATGGCACATTTCTGGCTTTGAGGAAAAGGAGTCCATGGCAGTATGTGAAAGAGAGGAACAACAGGCTCATGGTTCCGCTACTGTTTGCCATGTTTGTGATAGTGCCGCCTCAGATTTATTTCGAAAGGCAGTTCAATGGTGCCAACTACTCGTCATTCTTCTCTTTCTACCCAAAAGTTTTGGAGCTGGTTCCATATCCGGAAGGTAATTTCTCCTGGCACCACATGTGGTTTGTGCTGTACCTGTTTGTTTACTCTGTGGTATGCCTGCCGCTGTTTCTTTACATCAGGTCGGAGAAGGGTAAAGCACTAGCCACCAGGATAGTTACCTCCATGGGCAATTTCAAGATTGCCGTTATAATGCTCCCAACAGTGATCATCGGTGGCTTTTGGGCCTTTTGGAATCCCGATACTCACGATTTAGTTAATGACCTACCCTGGCATTTCTACTGGTGTTCTTTCTTTGTGGCAGGCTACCTTGTGGGGGCCGTTCCCAGTTTGTGGGACACCGTGGAGCTTCATCGCCGAAAACTGCTCGGTTTGGCCATTTTGTGCATTGTCGTTATTAACTTCTTCAGGTGGAACAAGCTTGAACCCTGGGATATAGAGGGCATCAATCCGGCATGGGAATACGTGGCAACTTGTATCCTTGCGGTAGATGCCTGGTTGTGGCTGCTGGCGGCATCTGGCTACGCCAAACGATATTTGAACAAGCATCATCCCATCATAGACTACGCCAACCGGGCTATCTATCCGTTTTATATACTCCACCAAACAGTGATCATCGCCATTGGCTACTATGTGATCCAGGTGCAGGAGTCTATCCTGGCGAAGTACTTGTTTGTGAGCACGCTGTCGTTGATTGGCTCTTTGGTTATTTATGAATACCTGATCCGACCCTTTCGTATTGCCAGGTTTTTGTTTGGGGTAAAGGAATTGAAAGTGGAGAAAACAAAGCCTCAAACCTGACTTGAAAAGGGTAGTTGCTTATATTGATGCTTCGATGGAGAAGGAACCTTTGAACGACAAAAAGAGCAAAATGACACGCATACAGCCGCTCATTTTCGGGCTGGTTGTATATGTGTCCATCCGCCTGATCGATAACCCAAATCAGGGCGGATTCCCCAGCAGCAGGCCGCTAAGCATCTATTTACTGGAGTTGCTTATGGCTATTTCGGTAGGCTATATTTTCGAATGGTGCTTTGTTCTTTTGGAGAGAAGGTTTAACAAAAACTTTCAGCCATCATCAAAGGCAATTGTCAGAGAGATGGTGATCTCATACCTGGTTTTTGCGGCTGCCGTCAACTTGACCATCACCCTATTCGTCGCCTTTACTGACGACGGGCTCTCTCTGCGTGACTTTGTGCAAATCAATATCATCCCCATCCTGTATCTGCTGCTCATATTTACGATCAGGCGAGGCCGATACTACCTCAGAAGCCTGATGCAGCAGGCGCAGCGGCTCGAGCAGATAGAAAAGGACAGCGTGGAAACGGAGCTTGCCTTACTTAAGAGTCAGTACCATCCACACTTCCTTTTCAATAGCCTGAACACTATCTACTTTCAAATGGATGAAAGCGTAGGCGATGCGAAGAAAACGGTGGAAAAACTGGCGGAACTCCTGCGCTACCAGCTTTATGAAGAAAAGGATAAAAAAGCCACCCTGGCAAAGGAGCTGGATCATATCAATGCCTTTATCGACCTGCAGAAGGTAAGGCACGGGTCTAACCTACAGGTGGACATCAACCTCGATGCCGGCATCGTGAACAAAAAAGTGTATCCGTTGCTTTTCATCCCTTTGGTGGAGAATGCCTTTAAATACGTAGGCGGCAAGAAGTTGATCAGCCTGAAGATGTCGGATGCCGGCAACGATGGGATAGAATTTTGCATTACCAACACCACGGAGCCCATAGCCTCTCATAGTGCACTGATAGAGGAGCCGGGAAGGGGTGGGCTTGGGCTTGCCAATCTGAAAAGACGGCTTGAATTGCTTTATCCTGGCAAACATGCACTGACGACAGAGCAAGGTGAAGATGTTTTTACCGCAAAGCTTAAACTGACACTGGATGAAGATTAAGTGCATCATAACCGACGATGAGCCTTTCGCTGTAAAAGGAATAAAAAGCTATGTGGAAAAAGTTGACTACCTGGAGCTTATTGGCACCAGCGAAAATGCCTTGCAGCTCGATGCTATGCTGAAGTTGGAGACGCCAGACTTGCTGTTTCTGGACATAGAGATGCCCCACATCACAGGTCTCGACTACCTGGCGTCGCTCAAAAACCCACCGCTGGTGATTATTACTTCCGCCTATGAAAAGTATGCCTTGAAGGGCTATGAGCTCAGTGTGATCGACTACCTGCTGAAGCCCATCTCATTGGATCGGTTTCTAAAGGCGGTGCAAAAGGCCTTTGATTACCTGCAAGCCAATACACAAAACGAGGGCAAGGCCGATTACTTCTTTATAAAAACTGGTCAGAAAATTGAACGAATCAGGCTGGCGGAATTGGTGTATGTAGAAAGTATGCAGAACTATGTGAAGGTACAGACGCTGACAGAAACGCATATTGCACATTTGACCCTGAAAAAGGTAATGGAGCTGTTACCGTCGAATCAGTTTGTTCAAACGCACAAATCGTATGTATTGAACATTGATAAGGTGAAGTCTATCGAAGGAAATGAGATCGCCACTGAAAAGGGAACCGTGCCCATTAGCAAACTTTGGAGAGAGGCTGTGCTGGAGAAGATCTTGCAACACAAGCTTTGGAGCAGGGAGTAGGGTCGGCTATTGCTGAAGCTTTTTTAGGATTTTGCTTCCACGGCTCTTAAAGCCAGCTGAGCCGTAAGGCATCTGGTCTTCGATAATGATCCTCAGCTCATTTTTCAGCTCAGGCAGCTTTTCGCAAAGGTTGGCCAGCACGGTCATGCCAAATACTTTCACGGCTATAGGCTCTTTCTTCGACTGAAGCAGCTCGAAGCAGTACTGCACAGCTTTGTCCCAATGCTCTTCAGGAACGTCGATAAACTGCATGGTACGAAGGATATTCCTTTTCAACGAATCATGCACGTCCTCATCCAGCAGGTCAATCATTTTGCCCAAATAGGGGAGGATCAGGTGAGGATGGAGGTCGCAGCATTTCCCCAGCAGGTGGGCCGAGAAATGAGTGACCCGATATGGCCCGCTGAAGAAGATAGCCATCACTTCCGCAAATTTCTCCTCATCGGCACCGATTTCCTGTGCCAGCCTTTCTATGTTCCGCTTCGACCGGTCTGTCATCAGCCGGCTTTTCAAGTCACCTTCCATCGAGCTATTTGTTGCTGATGATAAAACTAATGAGTGAAGAATCAATTATCAACACAGTGTTGACTGAGTGGGCTGCTTACAACCTCCTGCGTGACAGGCAGGCATTCTAACCGTTGCTGTTTTTGTTTGTGTCTTCACAAGCTCCCAGCTCCCAGTTGTGTCCTCACACAAGAAACGGATCAATCTGTATTCCTGGGGGGTAATGTTGGGTGTGTGGTTAAATAAAAAAGCGAAACTGGTTCAATGCGTGCCGCCCGGCCGGGTTAGGCTTGGACCTTTTGCTTTTTTATGGCAGCTCAGGGGATTGCCGTTGAAGTTTAGTCCCCACAGGTTTTACGCTTGATCCCAAGAAACCCCTTGAAAACAAAAAAGCCTTAGATTTCTCTAAGGCTCCTTGCGGAATGGACGGGACTCGAACCCGCGACCTCCTGCGTGACAGGCAGGCATTCTAACCAGCTGAACTACCACTCCTTTCGTTGTGTCTCGACTACCGTTTGTAAATCGAGATGCAAAAGTATGTGTTTGTTCCGCTTTTGCAAAAGGGAAAACCAAAATTTTGATAATATTTTTTCAGGTGAACAGGTGGCATTCCTGGTAGGTGTGGCAATTACTTGTAATTCAAAATGTTACACTTAGTCAATTTTTTACCGGAGAGAGTAAACAAACTGCCAATAACTATGTTAATATTTGATGTATATACATTTAATGTAGCTATTTCATTAGCTTTGTACCTCAAACCAATTACAACTATGAACTTGACAAGCACAAAAACATTATTTGCCTCATTGATCGCAGCGGGCTTTCTTACAGCCTGTGGTGGTGGAAACGCTACAACTGAATCATCGGCAGAAACTGCCACTACTGAAGAAACAGCTGCTGTAACTTACACTGTAGACCCTACCAGCTCTGTAGTAGCCTGGAAAGGCGAAGTAGCTGGTGTGTATGGCCACAATGGCGTGATTGAAGTCGCCAACGGATCAGTAACAGCAGAAGGCACACAAGTCACTGGTGGTAACATCACCATCGACATGACGTCTATCGTTCCTTTGGATTCTGCGTCTTTCAAAGACGAAGAGGGTAGAAGAGCAAGCGACCTGGTGGGGCACCTATCAACCGGCGATTTCTTCCTTGTTGAAGAATTTCCAACGGCCACTTTCACTATCAAATCTCAGGAAGGCACTAAAGTCACTGGCGACCTCACTATCAGAGGCAAGACAAAAGAAGAAACCATCGAGCTTTCTTCAATGGAAGTAGCTAACGGAGCCTTGACTGCTGAAGGAGTATTGGTGTTTAACAGACAAGACTACGACGTGAAGTGGGTACATTTCATGAAAGACATGGTGCTGTCTGACAACATCGAAATCAAAGTAAGCATCAAAGCGGCAAAGTCTTAAGCAAGGCATTGCTTCAAAAAGTAGAAAGGCCAATCCGAAGGGGTTGGTCTTTTTTTGTGCTCATTGGTGTGCTTTTGTTCAAACCTGTTAATGGATTGAGGGTGAAGTAGAGATGTTTCGGTAAAGTGAAGGAAGTGAGCCGACCCGTTGCAGACGACAAAAGTTTGTAGCCCCACCTTCCAGCGAATTCGATACCAGGCTGCCGCCTCATAGGGCCAGCCATTATCTGCCGAAACTTTTGTAGTCTCTTTCGGTGAACGAACTTGTCGCCCCTCAGTATGTATCCCGATCCAGTCAGTGGCATTCACAAAACTTTTTAAAGGCTTCGTGAAGGATAACGGGTCACCGACAAAAGCAAGCCATTGATTGCCAGCATTTTTTCTTTCTTAGTGGTTTTTAAACTAATCCACTACCACTATGAAAACTTTAAGAGCCCTTCTTTTAAGTTTACTTTTTTTAGCCGTTGCCTGCCAGCAGCAAAGCGAAGCGCCGGAGCCTCTCGACTACGGATACCTTTCCCTCAACCTGTCACTCACCATCACCTCCGAATCAACCAGCGGCAGAACCCTGGCAGTGAGCACCGATGATTTTCGGGTGACCATTTTCGCTGCCGATGGCACTGAAGTAATGGTCTTCGATCCCTTTTCGTCGGCGCCTGCGGAAGTATCGCTGCCGACCGGTGAATACTACGTGGAAGCCCACAGCAACAACCTGGTGGACGCCGCTTTCGAAAATCCCTACTACTTCGGACGATCCGACAACTTCACCATCGACAAGGAAGAACTCAAATCCATCGATATCGACGCTGAGCTGGCCAATACCAAAGTGGCTATTAATTACTCTACCAATGTGGTCAATACCTTCCACAGCTACACCGGCACGGTAACAGTGTTAAGCAGCGGAGCCAGCCTTTTTTACGATCAAGGCGAAACGAGAGAAGGCTATTTTTTAACCTCTCCGCTTGGTGTGGAAGTGAACCTGAGCTACACCAAGCTGGACGGCACCACCATCGACCGCACGTTCACAGCGTCCATTGCCGATCCACAGCCTAAGACCCTGTACAATATCAACGTGGACGCAACGCTGGAAGATGGTAAGGTGGTCTTTAATATTACTGTTGACGAGGGGTTTGATACCGTAGAAGTTGAATTAGGGGAAAGTGCTGCTAGCGGCGCCGAACCATCATTTTTCGTTTCTTTTCCAAACATGGGTGCTACCAAAGTGATCGAAACAATCGATGGAGGTTATTTGTTGCTGCTCGCTGATAACTCTGCCCAGTCGTACGGAAGCTGGGATGCCCGCCTGGTAAAGACCGATGTCAACGGAAACATTTTGTGGCAACAGCATTATGGTGGCACAGGGCATGACGTCGGGTCAGACCTCATCGAGGATTCCAATGGGAATATTTACATCGTTGGAAATGCCAATTCTACAGACCTCGATTTGGCGGGAGATAATATAGATCAAAGTGATGGTTGGGTTATTAAAACTGATAATATGGGGAACCTGATTTGGGACTTAACGGTGGGTACCACATCGAACGATCGTTTAGCTGAGCTAGACCTGTTGTCAAATGGAAACATAGTCACGACCGGCTCAGTTGCCAGCTTCGGCGATATCTTTGTTGCTGAAATCACTCCGTCTGGAACCTTGGTCTCATCAAGGACTATTGCTATGTTGTCCGTAGACGAAGGTTATTCAATCTCCGCTACTGATGATGGAGGCTATATTCTGCTTGCTTTATCCCGATCAAATCCGGCAAGGTTGGGAAACTATGATGGCTACCTCGAGAAAGTATCTCCAAATGGAGTTGTTGCCTGGAACACCTTTCTTGGTGGTTCTGGCGTGGAGATACCATCAAAAGTTCTGGCTGCGAGCGACGGTTATTATGTGGCTGGAATTTCCGATTCCTCAGATGGCGATTTGACGGGGAATGTGCATGCTGGCAACAATGGCTGGATTTGTAAGGTAAACCTTAGTGGGGGTGTCGTCTTTTCTAATACCTACGGAGGTGATGAAATCGACGGATTTAGTGACGCTGTTTTTGACATTAACGGCGACCTATTGATCATTGGAGCAACCTATTCCGCAAATGGTGACCTGACTGCCGACCCCTCCGATGGAAACGCCGATCTTTGGGTTTTGAGAGTAGACCCGTCTTCATCGGGGAACATCATCCACTCCAACACCATCTGGGGGTTAAACGGGGACTTCTTCTCTCCTAGTTCGATAGCCGAAACATCAAGTAGCAATGTGCTTGCACTTGGGCAGAGAGGTGGCTACGCTTTCGCAGACCTTCTTAAGCTTCAACCCAACTTACAGCAATAGCTGAAATGAGCCTCACCAAAACTTACTGTTCAAACTTAAAATAGTCAATATGATCTTGTCAGAGAAAAATATTATTCCCGTACTGCTCGGACTTTTTATTCTTACATCTTGTCAAAAATTTGAGGGCACGATGCCGGAGCCTCTCGACTACGGCTACCTGTCGCTGAATCTTTCCCTCACCATCACCTCCGAACCAGCCAATGGCCGAATCCTGGCGGTGAATACCGACGACTTCCGTGTGACCATTTTCGCCGCTGACGGCACGGAAGTAATGGCCTTTGATCCATTTTCTACAGCACCAGCGGAAGTGCAGCTACCCACCGGCGAATATTATGTGGAAGCCCACAGCAACAACCTGGTAGACGCCGCCTTCGAAAATCCCTACTACTTCGGGCGGTCTGATAATTTCACCATAGACAAGGAAGAACTGAAATCTATCGACATCGAAGCTGAACTAGCCAATACTAAAGTTGCCATTAACTACTCCACCAACGTGGTGAACACCTTCCACAGCTACACCGGCACGGTAACAGTGGTAAGCAGCGGAGCCAGCCTTTTTTACGCCCAGGGCGAAACGAGAGAAGGCTATTTTTTAACCTCTCCGCTTGATGTGGAAGTAAACCTGAGCTACACCAAGCTGGACGGCACCACCATCGACCGCACGTTCACAGCGTCCATTGCCGATCCACAGCCTAGAACGCTGTACAATATCAACGTGGACGCCACGCTGGAAGACGGCAAGGTGGTGTTCAACATCACAGTTGATGAGGGTTTTGAAACGGTAGAGATAAACCTGGGTAGTGTGGCCAATTTTGATGGCTGTGCACTTAGCCAGTTTCGGGTGATAGAAGATGACGATATAGAAACATGGGATTTTACCCTGAACCCGGACGGGAAGGCAGACCAAATCGACTTTACCGGCAATAATGCATCAGAGACCTCAAGTTATGTCCTCACATTTGATGGCGATGGGAATTTGGTGACCGCTGAGAGTCCTGAGGCGTTCGGAAAGAGGGAAGTATTTACTTATGATGGCGATGGCTTCTTAGTGAAAAGAGAGGAGTACACCGAAAATGCGGGAAGTTTCCAGCTGTACCGTGTCAATGATTTTACCTACAATGTCAACGGGCAGCTTAGTGAACGTGAAGAATATTATATCAACACCGATGGATCAAGGGGTAGCCTGGAGTTTTTGAAGAAGTACTTTTATCCCGATGCCGGGACAAAAAATCCAACCAGAGTAGAAAAGCATGGGGATTCGGGGCTCGATAACGTGGAGCATTATACGTATGACACCCACCCAAACCCCATACTGGAAGCCGGCATCTGGGGTTGCGACGACTGCGTCGACAGCGAGCTTTTTGCTTTTGCCGACAACAACATAACCTCCGTGGCCAGATACAACGCCGATGAGTCTGTATTGATGTGGACCTTGCAGATAACCTACACCTACAATGCAGAGGACTATCCAACAAGGTCAGATTATTTATACGTAGGAGGGGAAGATGACGGCTATGGTTACTCTCAGACGTTTGACTACCAGTGTAATTGAACGGAGAATTACTTAAAGCAACCGATATGAAAACTATAAAGGCGATACTTTTAAGCCTGCTATTCCTTGCTGTCGCCTGCCAGCAGCAAAGCGAAACACCGGAGCCCCTCGATTACGGCTATCTGTTGCTGAACCTATCACTCACCATCACCTCCGAACCAGCCAATGGCCGAACCCTGGCAGTAAATACCGACGACTTCCGGGTCACGATCTTTGCTGCTGACGGCACCGAAGTGATGGTGTTCGATCCGTTTTCTACAGCGCCTGCAGAAGTATCGCTGCCTACCGGCGAATACTACGTGGAAGCCCACAGCAACAACCTGGTAGACGCCGCCTTCGAAAACCCCTACTATTTTGGCCGGTCCGACAATTTCACCATCGACAAAGAAGAACTGAAATCTATCGACATCGAAGCTGAACTAGCCAATACTAAAGTTGCCATTAACTACTCAGCCAATGTGGTGAACACCTTCCACAGCTACACCGGCACGGTAACAGTGGTAAGCAGCGGAGCCAGCCTTTTCTACGCTCAGGGCGAAACTAGAGAAGGCTATTTTGTCACCTCTCCGCTTGATATTGAAGTAAACCTGAGTTATACAAAGCTGGACGGCACCACCATCGACCGCACGTTCACAGCTTCCATTGCCGATCCACAACCTAAGACCCTGTACAATATCAACGTGGACGCTTCGCTGGAAGACGGCAAGGTAGTGTTCAATATCACTGTGGATGAGGGCTTTGATACGGTAGATATTGATTTGGGAGATGCGACAGGCAGCCCAAATGCAAATTGGTCACCGGGAGAGGAATGGATTGATGAGAGGGATAACGAAGTATACGGAACTGTGCAAATAGGTGATCAAGTTTGGATGAGTGAAAACCTGCGGGCAGTCGCCTATCCTGACGGTGAGCCCATACCAGAAGTGCAGGATGATGTTACCTGGTGGTCCAATAGTACGCCGGCATATAGCTGGCTATTTAATGATCAAGCGACTTACGAAAGGCCGTATGGTTCTTACTATAACTACTACGTGATTGAGCACAAGGAGCTTTGCCCGGCCGGATGGCACATGCCAACCATGCAGGATTGGGAAGAGTTGGAGAGTTTTGTCGTCAACGATGGTTACCCGGGCTCGGTGGGAGAAGCGCTGAAAACAACCTATAGCTGGGCCAACGATAACAACGGAACAAATGCCTACGGATTCTCGGCTGTTGCCGCCGGTGTCCGATCATCCGTTTTTGGCCACGTAGGAGAGCTCGCATATTGGTGGATAGCGCCGGACACTTACTATACCGGCCCTTTTTCGTCCGGCATTACCGCTAATTTCTTCCCCTGGGGCGACTATACATACAGGGTTGGCCTTAACGTTCGCTGTATCAAAGAGTAGGTGCTGCAAGGAACGCTGAGTCTTCAACAGACGTGGCTTCAAAGCGATTATTTGTGGTAGGACCGACGATCTCAGACTACAAAAGTTTGCAGCCCCACTTTCCTGCGAGTATCATACCAGGCTGCTGACCCGTCTGTGGTGTCGTATCAGCCGAAACTTTTGTAGTCTCTATTTACCCTCAGCGCCTCCTGAAGGGCACGCTGAGTTTTACACTTATGCCATATTGAGCACCCTTTCAACCACCAAAATGGCCTGATTTTCGTATATGTATAGATACAGGAACCGCTGCATCTTATTTTTCACTCCGTTTCCACTCAGCCCTTAGCGAACCTGTTTGCTGCGGACCGAAGAGACCAGGGCTTCCTGCTCAGCGTTTACCCGGCACCCGCTTATCTCGTATTGATACGCCCCGGACTTCGGGGCCTTGCCAGGACTGCCATAGGCCACTATTTCAAAATCCTCTGCAACTGCCTGGCCGACTTAAAGCCACACTGAGCGGCTATGTAGTCGACGGTATAGTCAGGGTTGTGCAGCAGCGTCTTGGCGTTCTCTCTTCTCAGTCGTGTAAGGTACTCCACAATGGTGGTTCCGGTGGCTTCCTTAAATACCCGGGTGAGGTTTCTCGGGCTCATGGCCACCATGGAGGCCAGCGTTTCTATGGCATTCTCTCCGGCGATGTGATCTACAAGATAATCCTGAACGGCATGGATTTTTGGGTTGATGTGATTTCTGAAATCGAGGTAAACACTTTGCTGGCTTTGGTTTTCACTTCGCCTGTGGTACACCACCAGTCCACGGGCCACTTGATGCACAAAACGAGGGCCTTTTAAGTCTTCCAGAATGCTCAGTGCCAGGTCGATGCCAGCGCTAATTCCTGCACTGGTATACACATTGCCGCTCTTTACAAACAGAATATCGGAAATGACCCGGGCCCTGGGAAAACGAGCCTGCAATGCCTCCATTCGCCTCCAGTGTGTGGTGCATTCCCGCCCGTCGAGCAGCCCCGCCTCGCCCAAAACAAAGGCTGCGTCGCAAACGGAGCAGACATTGACCATTTTGCCAACGCAGGCAGCCAACCACTCAAAAAATTCCTTTTCAGCTCTGAACGACTCACTCTCAATGTATTCGAACTTCATTCCTGGAATGATAACAAAATCACCTGGCAGCAGCCTGGCCTCTTTGAAGTACTTAATTTTGCCAAACTCAAGCCCCGCCGTGCTTGTTACTGCCGCCGTGTAAGAATAGAAGTCAATGCCTATGTCATAGCCAATGAATTTGGCCTCTGTGAAAACCTGCACCGGCCCCGCCAGGTCCAGCAACTCCACGTTGGGAGGAACAATAAATGCTATATTCATAGTACCCGGTCACCTGAATGGACATATTCAGGTGAATACAAGGTAGCGATAACGGCGAGTCGTTGATGATTCACCAGAAGTAATATTTAACGAGCCCGCCTTTTAAGCACCAGCAGCCAGCTCCAGGCGTAGCTGCGTCAGGTAGTTGACAAGGGTAATCCCAGTGGCAGCCTCAAAAGCATTCCTGAGGGTTCCCTGACTCATACCAGCCACGGCAGCCAGCTTGGCCATGGAAGTGTCTCCCACCATGTTGTCAATCAGGTAGTCTTGCAGGTCGTGAATGTTGGCATTGATATGGTTTCTAAACCGGAGATAGAAGCCTTCCTGCTGGTTGGCGTCACTTTTTCTGTGGTAAACTACCAACCCCCTGGCGACCTTTTGGGTAAACAGGGCTCCTGCCAGGTCCTCCAGTATCGACAGCGACAGGTCGATGCCGGCAGAAATGCCAGCGCTCGTGCAAACATGGCGATGCTTTACATATAGCCTGTCGGCGAGCACTTTTGCCTGTGGAAACTGTGCCTGCAGCGCCTCTACTCTGCGCCAGTGTGTGGTGCATTCAAGACCGTTCAGCAAGCCCGCATGCCCCAAAGCAAAGGCCCCGTTGCACACCGAGCAAACGGTAATTCCTTTGTTCACGCATTCTTTTAACCACCTGAAAAACGCAGTTTCCGAGCCAAACGAATCGCTCACCACATAATTTTGATCCATTCCGGGCATGAAGACGTAGTCACCTTCTGCTAGTTGGGCCTCCGAGTAGTGAGCCACTTTTCCAAACCCCAGCCCGGAAGTACACACCGGGTCATGCTGATAAATAAAGAACTCCAAGTCCAGAGCAAAGCCATAAAACTTAGCCTCGGTGAAAACCTGCACAGGGCCTGCCAAATCCAGTAGTTCGACGGTGGGTGGAATAATGAATGCTATTTTGTTCATGATTTAAAGCCTTAGTTTATTTCTTAATCTTGTTTCCCTCAGAGTCTCCTGCAAGGGACTGGGTCGTGCTCAACGCTAACGTCAAAGCGACCATTGGCACTTCGTTTCCCTCAGCGTTCCTTCCTTAGGTCAGGAGACACTGAGGGAAAGTCGACCTCTACCCGCTATGTTTATCCCTCAGTCGATACTGAACAGCCACCAGGTAAAATCCCATCACAAAGTCAATAGAGATACAAAAAGCATCGTACTGCGGGGGTAGTAAACTTGACGACAGAAAGTAGGGGTAAGCCATGTCCCACAGGCCGTGAAGGAAATACCCAATGCCAAGCACGTACAGGTTCGTTTTCAAACCATAGTAGGTAAACAAAACAAAGAATATCACCTGAAGCCCGCTTGTGACACCGGCTGTTAAGTCTGTCCAGGTGAACCCCACATACAGGAAAGCGATGCCAGACAGTATCAGCCCGTAAAAGGCCGACTTGTCCAGACTTTTGATAAATGCCGTTGATAAAATGATCAATAGCCCTAAGGAAATTCCAATTATTGCACCAGTCATAGAGTTTGTATTTAATGTAAAAAGTTAGTTGCGGATGTAAGCAGCGCCTGAGCGCCCTCACAAATTGTTAGCTGTCTGTCCGCCGGTCGCATTCGCCGGCAGTCCTTGATTATTGCAGCAGCACGGCCTCTGATTTTCGTAGCAATCGCAGGCTGCCTCTTTCTTCATGGCCTTACTGGCACACCGCCAGCACGGGCGCACTGCCGTAGCGCTGATGGGCACCTGAATCAGCTCGGCACCGGCCTGGGTTCTTTCATCCACGAACCCGGCCTGTAGCACCACTTCATTTTTGTAGTCGAACATGAGGTCGCCAACAGGCTGGAACCCGGCCTTCATGATGCCATTGTAGGAGCTTTGGTTCTCCGGTGCCGAAATAATCCACATCCGGTGGCTGATGGCTGCCTCGGCCTCCACCATCGTGCGCAGCAGCTGCACGTAGTAGCCCCTGCCACGGTAAGCCTCCAGCGTTCTGAAATTCCACAGGTAGGCATTGCCTTCGGGAACGTCAATCTCTTTCGACAGCTCCCCAATTCGCACCCTGCCACGCCCAAGCCAGCCAAACGAAACAGGCTCGCCTTCCAGCCTCACCACCCAGGCTACATTTCCCTCCTGAAACCTCCGGGCAATTGCCTGTGGCTCCAGCTTCATCAGAGGGGCCAGGGTGGCTGCATCCAGCTCCTTTTGTATCGAGAGGTTGTTCATTGTGACTGGAGCTGCCAGGGCGTCGCCACGCCAAAATGTGAATAGTGCCATGTCTGAAAATTTGATTTGACTGCCCGACTATTTGATTTTTATGCCAATCCCTGCCTCTAAAGCGATATTATTTGAGTTTCCATCGATATAGGTGATGTTGGAGCCCTTCGTGGGCCACGGAAACAACGGCACGTACATTCGACCCGTGAAAAAGTACTTCTTCCAGCCCCGCTTCAGGCTGTACATCAATCCGTAGTCGGGACTTAGCGACTTGATGGAAGCAGTAGCAGTAGCCAGGTCAGGGTTGCGCAGCGTTTCCTGATAGGTGGTGTATTTCACGCCAGCCATCAGCAGGAAGGTGTGGGAAGTTTTGCGGCCATTAACGGTAGTGCCTACCCCAAATTTCTGATTGATGGAGTAGTTGTAGTCAGTAGTGATGTAGTTGAAGCTCCTGGCTGTCACATTGTTGATGTTGAACGACGAGTGGGAGGCCAGGCTCAGGCGCTGGATTGGATTCCACTGCACCAGCGTGGTCATGAGAACGTCCGTGCCGAAATTGGTGTGGATGCCGATGCCAGGCTCAATGGTTAATAGTCTCAGGGCGACGATGCTGGAGGCTTTGGTGGACAAATCATCCTG
This sequence comes from Imperialibacter sp., assembly GCF_048007035.1. NCBI lineage: Bacteria > Pseudomonadati > Bacteroidota > Cytophagia > Cytophagales > Flammeovirgaceae > Imperialibacter > Imperialibacter sp. The sequence goes on along the minus strand of NZ_CP180355.1, from coordinate 6,264,348 downwards.
AGCGGAGCCATAAGTGCTGGCAATCAGGAAGAAGAAGAGTAATAAATATTGATTTTTCATGATGGTGAATTTTAAGTGGAGGAGGTAGAGAATAGCCGTGAGGTGTGTCAGAGCTGCCTGTTTTGAAAGTAGTAGTTGAGCCCTTTCACGATGTTCGGCTGCCTGGAACCGACATGATCGAGGTGCTTCTCACGGTTCTTGGCCAGGCTGATGTCAGTATAGTTGTCACGCAGCACTTCATAAAACGCCTCAAAGGGAGCCTGCATTCTGCCGGCATTCTCCAACTCACCTATGCCCAGGAATACCAGCTGATGCTGGTCTTTGTTGGCGGCACGGTACGCCTTTTCAAGCTGTAGCGACGCTTCATTGTCGAACCAAATAGAGGGGCTCAGCAGCAGGTAGTTGCCAAACAGCTGGTTGTTTACAGCCAGCACGCAGGCACCGAACAGCCCGCCGTAGGAATGACCCAGCAGTACCCGGCCATTGCGGGTAGTATCCACACGGAAGCGCTCCTCCATTTGGGGAATCAGCTCGGTTTCGATGAAAGCCAGGAACTGCGTGCCACCGCCCGTCATCTCACTGGTTTTGGTAGGGGTGTAGTCGATGCTGCGGTCCTGGCCATAGCCAATGCTCACCACCACCACGTTTTGCGTTGCCAGGCGCTTCGAAATTTCCCGGCAACGATTGGCCACGAAACCGAAGTTCTCCTCGCCATCCAGCACATAAATGGTTGCATACCTTTCGCCGGAGGTATAGTAATCGGTGGGTAAGGCCACCCTGATGGGGTAAGTGGCACCATTGGCCGCCGATTGAACGTCGAACGTCTGGGTAAGGCTGGGGTTAAAGTCCTCGTCCTGGCACGACCCCAGCAGCGTCATCAGCAGGTAGGCGCCAATGATTACGCCAGGATACAGCATGCTTGCTTTGTGTCTTTTCATGATCTTTTGTCTAATGGCTGTTTTTTGATGCGACAAAGATCTGGCGCATTCACCTTCCGGCCTAGGCCATCAAAGCGTCATAAAAGGACAAGAATGGGAGGGGGGCTGGGCAACGACAGCGGTTAGGGGTCGGAACGGCGGGGAGGGCGATAACGATGGCAGCCGTCAGGTAGCAACCCGGCAGGATCCCGAAAAGCGACACACTCTCTCTCCAAAACTGGCTTGATTTTCGTATATTTATACACACAGGAGCCATATCACCTTATTTTTCGCTCCGTTTCCACTCAGCCCTTAGCGAACCCGTTTGCTGCGCACCACTCACTACCTCTGTTGCGCACCGCAGCCTCCTGTTAAGCCGTTATTAGACCTCCCATAAGCGCTTAACCGGAACGAAATAACGCCTTTACTACCTATGTCATAAGGGCTTAACAGGTACCGGGATAAGGGCTCAACACCTGCCCAGACAAGCGCTTCACTGGTAGTGAGACAAGGTTTCCTGCTCAGAGTAGTTGGCCAGGGCTGACAGACTACAAAAGTTTAGTAGCACAGCCAATGCAGGTTTTTTTGGCCCCGCTGCCAGCCAGTAGGTCTTTCGGTCAACAGACAAAACTTTTGTAGTCTTTGCTGCTGCCCTCCGCAGTCCCTAGCCTGACGGGCTTTTTAAAATCGAGCACACTTTTTCAGATCGGGGTACCTATGCCGTGCATTTGAGATGAGATGGCGATTACCTGTTTGCCAATGTGGAAGTGTGGAAGAAGGGGCCTGGATTAGACGATCAGAGATCGAAAGTTATTCCCGGTTTAACATCCACAGGCTGACATATCGAACAGTAGGAAGGTTTTGTACTCAAATTAGTTGGCCACAAATGGACAGATTTTTGTCCTTAAATGGACGATACTTTATTAACTTTGCGAATGCAGTCTATGGTTGAAACTCAAATTTTTTCTAAACCACTCTTACTCAGTTTGTTCTGCGGGATCGGCGGATTAGATATCGGATTTGAGAGAAGTAAATATGAGGTTGGTCTTGCATTCGATATTCGCCAATCAAGTATTGACTCATATAACAGGAACAGAACAGCCAAGAACGGACATGTTATTGATGTTAGGGATATCACAATAGAAAAACTTGATAATCTTTTTGGTAGTGAGTTTAGACCTATTGGGATTATTGGTGGACCACCTTGCCAGGGTTTTAGCGTGTCAAATGTTCATCAAGACATAAATGATGAACGTAATTCACTGTCTTTTTCTTATGCCAATTTACTTAAGAAGCTAAATGATCGAAGCCCAGTCCATTTTTTTGTGTTTGAAAATGTTAAAGGACTAATTGGATCGAAGCACTCATCAACTTTCGAAAAAATTAAAAGTGGTTTTCGAGAGGCCGGTTTCAATTTGTTTCCGTTCGTTCTTAATTCCAAAAACTTTGGGATTCCTCAGAGCCGTGAGAGATTAATCATGATAGGTCTTAACAGAAAGCTATATAGAAATGTCGATATCTCGCTGCCTCTAAAACTGGATGGCTATGAGAAGGAGCCAATAACTGTCAAAATGGCAATCGGTGGTTTACCAGAGCCTGTACACTTTGCTGATGTCAGTTCGAACAAAGCGGCTATCAGTTATCACCCAAATCATTGGTGCATGACTCCAAAATCGGCAAAATTTCGCAATGAGGGAACTTTGGTGCCGGGGGGAGGATTCGGAAGAAGCTTTCGTACTCTTATTTGGGACAAGCCAAGCCCAACAGTTGCATATGGGAATAGGGAAGTTCATGTACATCCTTCTGGTAAGAGAAGACTAAGCGTGTATGAGGCGATGGTTCTTCAAGGGTTTGGAAGGGACTACGTTCTGGAAGGGAATCTATCGCAGCAGTTTACCCAAGTTAGCGAGGCTGTGCCTCCTCCTTTATCTGAGGTAATAGCGAGATCCATAACAGCTAAGCTACACCTTGGATAGAAGTAAATTTTGAATTTGCCCATTTCAGATAATCTTCCTCGGAATATCCAAACTTTGTTAGAAACTTTCCTGCTCGGGTTATGATTTTATTTCTGGTTTCTGGGCTGGCACCTAGAAGGTCGTCAACATTGACTATCGACTTGGATTTTTCAAGCATTTTTTGAGCGAGGACACTCTCAGTAACCATATGGTTTTCTATTTCCTGTTGCTTAGTTATACCATAATCATCCTTGATTGGTTGCTTGACTTTAACAAACTTGAAAGCTAAGGATAACATATTATCCTTTTCTGAATCGCCGATTGAATAGCAGCAAATGTCTTCCAAAAACACATCCCAGTAAGGAGTTGTAGGTTTCATTAGGTGCAACAGCCACTTCCCAATCCCCACCCCAAAAACTTTGTTGAGGACATCTTGAGAGACTTCTTCTCCTTTTTGAATTTTGGCAAGCAATATCTCGGCTCTTTCCTTTATCATTTCTTCAAAGACTCCTCTAAATTCTCGGCTTCGGAGATTCGAACTGTATACGTCGGTGATTCGACTTAAAGCTTCCTTTTCAATATCCGATGGATGAGTTCTTGTAGCAATTAATAACAAGAAGGGCTGCGCCATGTGGTCTCTCTGAATTTCCAAAAGTTCCACAAGAGCCTGGAAGTAGCTGTTGCTCGATCCAGGTGCTGTATCGGCAATTGATCCGCACAAGTCTAGATTAATGACATTGTACGGGCCGTGATTTCTTACTAGTTGATAGGATTTTGATTTTTTGTTTGCAATCGCTTGAACAAGTTCATTTTCTATTCTGGAGCCGTTATGTATTCTGACACTGTCATTAACAATACTTTTGGCTAATTCAAGAGCAGCTCTTTTTTTTGGGTTGTTTCCAAAGCCATTAAAGCCAATATATTTCAATTTCAGATATTCATCGTTTGTAGAATTAAATATGCCCTCTACAGCGTGCACATCAAGAATTTCCTCTGATCCACCTGTAATAGTTCCTTCCAAAGATTGAATGTCAATAAGCTCTTCTCCTGGTAGGGTAAGGTAAGTAAATACGTTGTTAGGAAAGTGAGACTCTCTGACCAATGCTCTGGCTAGTTTACAAAGTTGGTTTATTCTAACCCAGTGTTTCCTTGGATGATGCCATGGCTTAAATTCTCGCACAGAATCTAGAGAGTGGGCCGGGACTTCACCATAGATCTCGTCAAGCAAGTCTTTACCTTCGTTTTCCTCGCTACTGCTATTCATCTTCTCCTAGAAATAAGTCAGCGATGGAGTGAATCAATTTTTCTTGTCGTTCGAACGGCATATCATCTAGCAAACCAAAGGCGTCAAGAACAGTAACAAGTGCTTGTATTTTTTGCTCTCTCAACTCTCTGTTTTGTCCCTTTGATTTAAGGACGTATTCAGGGATAACTTTTTCAATTACATAAGCTTTCTTCCCTTTTGCTCGTTGCTCATCTACTTCACTTTTTGCTACAAACTCAACCGCCGGTGTTTCTTCATCATTCTTTTTTTGTGTAAGCCATTGTGTTTCAGCTATTGACGCCACTCTAGACTTTTGAACTTCAATTTGGTCAGATCTCTTTTGGTTTCTAATTTCGCTACCTATCGCCTTGTGCTTATTGGTAAATTGCCTTAACGCTCTGTGTAACCATTTTGTAATAAATTGGTAATGAGGGTGTGCAAAATTGAATGATTCTCTATCAATGTTTAGGGCGGCATCCAGGCCCTCCTTAACGAATATTTCAGCGGTTATTTGTCGTAGGCGAGTTTGTTCCGAAACCTGATATTTTAAAAAAGTTTCATCAAAAAGCGCACCAGATGCGTTGTGAACTCTCAATAGAACTCCTCTATGTTCTACCGGCACAATCTTAGAATTCCAAAAAAGATATGCCTCAAAGGATAAATTGCCACCCCTTATATTCTCCGGGATACTGCTGAGATCTGGAGAGCACTTTCCGATGAAAATTAGAGGCCGCTTTATTGCGTGATCGCTTTGAGGTAAGTATTTAAATAGGATTGGCCTTTTTAGTTCAATATCATCAAATACCACCTTAAAATCATTGCCAGCAGGAGTCCCTGCTTCTAAAGCTATGGCCTCACGAATTGCCTTTCCATTTTTTAGGTCTATTTCTTTTACTTGGCCTTTTTGCGCATTTGAGAGTAGAAACGCTCTAATGTCATCACGTTTAGTGATATCGAACGGATGTATTTCAACATAAGGAAGAGGGGCTGACAAAGCTAGCGTCCATATGGTGTTAAAATAATTGTCGAAAATATCTTCAAGTTTTGGATTAGATGAGTTGAGCAAACCTTGACTGACAACGGATTTTACCAATTCTTCAAATCTTCTGCCAGAATTGTTATCAAGAAAATTCCAAGGTAATTTTGCATCCTTTTCAATGGTAGTACCATCTGATAGATTGATCTTTCCGATATGGAATGTCGGCTCATGGGCTGGCTCCTCTTCATTTTCGTTATCGGGCGATAATACTCGCTCCCATAGATCCCTGCTTCGCAGCAAATCCTTGGAATGGCTTTTTAGTTGTAAAAGAACAATATCAGTCCCGTGTGAATCTAAATTTGGGTCGATAACTGTTTTTACTAATGCCTTACCGGTCTCGAATTTTTGCGGTTCTTTACTTGACCTATTTTTTATATCCGTTAAGTTGTCCTCTGTATAAGTTTTGAGTATAATATCAGCAAAAAGCCTGTAGTCATCGCCTTTTCGCTTGGTGATTATCTGAAAGTGATGCGTGAGCTGGGACACAGCAAAAAGGCCGATTCCTATTTTCCCGATTAGTTTTCTTTTGAACCTTGGGCTTAAAGTTGGGTCGTCCTTGTCAACAACTCCAAACCCATTTTCGACTCCTGTTCTCTTTATGCTACCTCCAATATTGTGAATTAGGTTAGCGAGTGCCTCACGAGTCATACCATTACCGTTATCTCTAACAGTAATGGTCTCAAATTTAGGTGCGTCTGTTTGAATAACTACTTCAGTTGCATCTGCGTCATACGCATTTGAAATCAGCTCTCGAAGTGCAGAGGACGGCTGCCTATATATACCATCAGTGATTCTTGCCAGAACTCTATCGCTGGTTGCCAACGTTGCTTCTGATATCTCGCCAGTTTCCTTTTTTCGCTTTAATTGGTCTGCGAAATCTGCAGTGATATTTTGATTGTCCATTAAGTTTTATGGCATTGGAGTTGTAAGATATCAACTTTTGGAAATATTGGAGCAATATTATTACTACATATCAATTATTATATACGTAAGTCCGATTTGGATAAGTAGTGTTCAAAAGCAGTAAGCGTGCAATTTTCCGATGTTTTTGACGTAGGTGATAGGTATATGCCTTGATTATCTAGTTACCAGCTATACCCACAATAATTATATGGCTGAGTGTAGGACAAATCATCACTGCCACCCCACCCACAACAACATTTCACTTTCACTTCCACCTAAATAACGCTATCTTTAACATTATCCCTCTAACTAAACTACCGATGGCAATTTTCAAACTAACGATTAACGGACAACAAAAGCAGGTGGATGTAGACCCCGCTACGCCCATGCTGTGGGTGCTGCGGGACAATCTCGACCTGGTAGGCACCAAGTTCGGCTGCGGCATTGCCCAGTGCGGCGCTTGCACCATCCACGTGAATGGCGCCGCCACCCGCTCGTGCCAGCTGCCTGTGTCGGCCGTAGGCGACAACAAAATCACCACCATTGAAGGCCTTTCCGAAAACGGAGACCATCCGGTGCAGCAAGCATGGCTGCAGCACGACGTGCCCCAATGCGGCTACTGCCAGGCGGGCCAGATCATGACAGCCTCAGCGCTGCTGGCTTCCAACCCGAAGCCCACCGATGAAGAAATTGAATCGGCCATGAATGGCAACATCTGCCGCTGCGGCACCTATGTTCGGATCAAAGCCGCCGTGAAAACTGCCTCAACACTCTAAAACCATCAGCTTATGACTTTAATAAGGACGAAATTTGGCAGAAGATCATTTCTGAAGACCTCGGCAGCCGCCGGTGGTGGACTGATGATCGGTTTTAGTTGGCTCACCCGGTGCTCGCCGGTGTCGGAGCCCCTTGTGGCCGTGCCCAACGAGTGGTTCAAAATCAACGGCTACATCAAAATAGGCGATACAGGCCTGGTGACCATTTTCAACCCCAATCCGGAGATAGGCCAGAACGTGATGACCTCCATGCCCATGATAGTGGCGGAGGAGCTGGACGTAGCCTGGGACCATGTGGTGGTGGAGCAAGGCATGCTCGATGAGGATGCTTTTAAAAATCCACAGTTTGCGGGAGGAAGCCTTTCCATTATGCTGGGCTGGGATGCCCTGCGCATGGCCGGAGCCACTGGCCGCAGGATGCTGCTGGAAGCCGCCGCCAAAGAGTGGGGCGTAAAGGTGGAAGACCTGACCGCCAGCAATGGAATCATCAAAGAAATCAAGGGAACGAGAACGATAGGATACGGCGAAATCGCTTCAAAGGCGGTGGGCATTGAAGTGCCCGAAGAAATAGCGCTGAAGGAACCCAAGGACTACAAGCTGCTGGGCACCGCCCAGAAGAACGTGGAAGGCCCCAAGATAGTGACGGGCAAACCGCTGTTCGGCATCGACTTCAAAAAAGAAGGCATGCTGCTGGCCATGATCGAGCACCCTCCTGCATTTGGTATGAAGGTGAAAGACTTCAACATGGACGAAATCAAGGCGATGGATGGCGTGAGGGACGCTTTCATCATCGACACCACCATACCGGAGCCAGCCTGGTCGGATGTGAATGCCTTCAATAACCTGATTGCCATTGTGGGCGACTCCACCTGGCAGCTGATGAAGGCCAAGAAGGCGCTCAAAGCCAACTGGGAAACAGTGACGGAGCCAGAAAACACGGCCATGCATGTGCAGCGCCTGAAGGACACGCTGAAAGACGGCGAAGTAGGCGGCAACAGAAAAGACGGTGACACGGAGGCTGCCTTTGCCTCGGCTGCCAAAGTGATCGAGCGAACGTATACGTCGCCCTTCCTTGCTCATGCTACCATGGAGCCCATGAACTTCTACGCCAACGTGACGGCCGATGGAGCGGAGCTGGCAGGGCCTACCCAAACGCCGAAGGCGCTGGAAGACTCAGTGGCCAAGCTGCTGGGCATGCCTGCAGAGAAGATCTCAGTGCAAATGACCCGCATAGGCGGTGGCTTTGGCCGCAGGCTGTATGTGCACTTTGGGGTGGAAGCGGCAGCGATCTCCAAGAAAATGGGAGTGCCGATCAAGATGATTTATACCCGGGAAGACGACATGACCCAGGGCACGTATCGACCAGCCTACCGGTCGACGTATAAAGCAGGCCTCGACGAAAACAACAACCTGATTGCCTTTTCGGTGAGAGGGGCGGGGCTGCCAGAAGGCCCGGTTTTCCCCAACAGGTTCCCTGCGGGCTCAGTGCCGAATTACACCGCTGAAAGCATTGGCTCATCGACGAACATTTCTACGGGAGCCTGGCGGGCGCCGAGGTCGCATTTTACAGCAGGGGCGGAGCAGTCCTTCCTCGACGAGGTGGCTGAGCTGGCAGGTAAGGATCCGATTGACTTCCGGTTGGAACTGTTTGACAAGGCCATTGCCAATCCGGTAGGAGAAAAATACGAATACGATGCCGAGCGCTATGCTGGTGTGCTGAAGCTTGTGAAAGAAAAGGCCAACTGGGGTGTGGAAACGCCCGGCGTGTTCCGTGGAGTGGCTGCCTACTTCTGCCACAACTCCTACGTGGCCCAGGTCATGGACGTGGTGATGGAGAACAACCAGCCCAAGGTGAAAAAGGTGTGGTGCGCTGTGGATTGCGGTATTTTGATCAACAAAGAGGGCGCCGTCAATATCATTCAGGGAGGCGTGGTCGATGGCATTGGCCATGCGCTCTACAGCGAGCTGACGTTCGAGAACGGGGCGTCGGTGCACAAGAACTTCAATACCTACCAGCTGATCAGGCACAGCCAGGCGCCGGAGGAGATTGAGGTGTTCTTTGTGGAGAACGAGATCAAGCCGACGGGACTGGGCGAGCCAGGTTTGCCTCCAGCAATAGGGGCGTTGGCCAGCGCTCTTTACAAAGCGACAGGTAAGCGTTACTACCACACGCCTTTCAGCACGGCCGATCAAACGCCGGAGAAGATAGAGGTGATGTAGGGGTAAATGACGCTAACACTTCCTTGACCGTCATTGCGAGGAACTGCTGGCTTTCACATTATGTGCACCACATCCAAAGTGACGAAGCAATCTTGCTCATTTCGGAGCGCCATTTCTAACGACCAAGATTGCTTCGTCGCTACACAATTCTTGCACACAATCAATGAATTGACGAGCTTCTCGCAATGACGTAAAAATGATGTTTATTGCTCCGACATAATAAACGCTAACACTTACTTGACCGTCATTGCGAGGAACGAGTATTGGTTTACATTGTGCGCACCACATACAAAGTGACGAAGCAATCTTTGCTGAATCGGAGCGTGGTTCTAATGGCAAAGATTGCCGCATTCGCATAACGATTGTTCATATAGAGAGCCATTGTCCTGCTCTCTCCCGCCAGCAGTCGGACAGGCGCAATGACGTGCGGGGGGTGTTTGTTGTTTCGGACTACCAGCTGTTTAACTCATCGCTCAAATCTTTCCAACCGGGATTGAAGTTGTTAATCAATTCCTCTTTCTTCATTCTCGACCCGCCTTTGAGCTGCTTCTCTCTGGCAATTGCCTCTTCTATTGAATGAAAGAGCTCATAGTAAACGAGAAATTCCAGTTTATACCTTGCTGTGAAGCTATTGGGATGCTTCATCATTTTGTGCTCTGCTAGTCTTGAAATCAGGTCGGAGGTTACACCAACATAGAGAGTGGTTTTGTTTTTATTGGTCAAGATATAAATAGCTCCGCCTCTCTGCATTTGAGCAAAATAACAAAAAAGTGGCGTAATATGGCCAAGATTCCTTCGTCCCTAATAACCCGGGTTCCCAATTTGACCGTTGTTGAGGGAGCTAAGTAATTGTCAATTGTGATTAGCGGACTCCAACGACTGAAACAATCTGCCTGTTACGCAGCAGTAATTCTAACGAGCAGATTGCCACGTCACTGAAGGGGTCACACAATCAGGAGAGGAGTTCCTCCCGCCGAAAGTCGGGCAGGCAGCAATAACCGGCAGGGGACGTTGGTGCTCCGCAACTGTATTGGCTAACACCAAATTAATGAGGTCACCATCTGCTTTGTGGCAGAGTGACCTCATTAATCGTTTTGACTGACTGATGTGATGATCGGACTTACCTCATTCGAAATTCGATTTGAAAGCAAAAAATTGTTTATTTGTAAAAAGACATGGTTATGGCAACTGCAACAGTCAGGGAATCACTTCATCATCTAATTGACAGTATCGAGGATGAAGAATTGCTTCACGCTTACCTGAAAATCATTGAAAAGGCACTTCCAGTGGCTAGTGATCCCATCGTAGGGTATACAACAAAAGGGGAAGCAATTACTAAGTCAAAACTTGTTCAACGGGCACGGGAGGCTTCCAAACGGGTAAAGTCTGGAGAATACACTTCCCAGGAAGACTTGGAAAAAGAATCGGAAAATTGGTAAAGAAAAACCGTCTGCCTGTTAGGTGGGATAGTCAAGCAGTTGACTCGTTACGGGATATTTATGAATACATAAAAGAAGATTCTACGTCAGCCGCTCATAAGGTTAGAAAGGCATTGCTGTCACTTGCCAAAAGTTTAGGAACCTTTCCAGAAAAATATGCAAGAGAGCGAAACCTGATCAACGAACCTGAAAATTATAGATCGGCTAGCAAGTGGAGTTACAAGCTCATTTATGAGGTGACGGAAACGGAGGTGATCATTGTTATGGTGTTCCATACAAGCCAGCATCCTGGAAAAATAAAGAGGAAAATTAAGTAATCTTAATTTGCAGAGTTGCCTTGTTGTGACTGAAAGAGGTTAGCCTAATTTACCACCCCAACCCCCTCCAAAGTTTATTACCTTCACACCTTGCTATGAAAAGACGAGAGTGGGCGAATTTTCCATTTCATCCCGGGAAGTGGCCCTTTTTTTACGGATGGATGGTACTCATCTGGGGGTCGCTGGGCATCATCATGAGCATCCCTGGTCAAACCATGGGCGTGTCGGTATTTACCGACTCGCTGCTGGGCAGCCTCCATATCAGCCGGGATGAGCTGAGCTTCGCTTACATGCTGGGCACCATAGGCAGTTCCTTTATGCTGCCCTGGGCAGGTCGGCTGTACGACCGCCTCGGCGTGCGCCCTACAGCAGTGGCTGCCGCAGTTGGGTTGGGGTTAATTCTTATTTGGCTGAGTAATATCGACAGCCTGCTGTCGGGCTGGATAGCTGCACAGGCCACTACCGCCATCGTCATCACGTTGTTTGCCACCTTTCTGCTGCTCCGCTTTTTCGGGCAGGGAGTCCTCACCATCGTGTCCCGCAATATGATGATCCAGTGGTTCGATCAGCGCCGTGGATTTGCCACCGGGTTTAGTAGCGTCTTTGTGTCGCTGGCCTTTTCAATCTCTCCGCTGTTCCTCTTCACCCTTATCGAAGCCTACACCTGGGAAGGTGCCTGGATGGTGATGGCGTTGCTGGTCGGCTTGCTGTTCCCCGTCGTGATCATTGTGTTTTTCAGGAACCGTCCTGAAGACAGCGGCCTGCTACCTGACGGCCGCTCGCCGGGGGAGGAGGTTGCCACTTCTGCCAAAAAGAAAAAGATCCTTTTCCCGGTGATCAAAGAGTTTAACGCCGCTGAAGCCATCCGCAATTTTCCTTTCTGGGTCTTTGCCCTCATGATGGCCATGCAGGCTTTGTATTTTACGGGCTTCACTTTTCATGTCATGTCCGTTTTTGCCGAGGCCGGGCTGCCCGACACCATGGCCATCACCATCTTCCAGCCGGTGGCCATCATCGCCGTGGTCGTTACGCTGGTGGCGAGCAGCGTCAGCGACCATATTCCGCTCAAATACCTGCTGTACTTCAAAGGAGGGGGAGCCTGCCTGGGCATCCTTGGGGTGATCTTCCTGGGTACTACCAGCTGGGGCTACTACCTGATCATTATCGGCAATGGGTTCATGACTGGTCTCTACGCCGTATTGGCCACTGTCACCTGGCCACGGTATTATGGGCGAGCTCATCTGGGGGCTATCAGCGGGCAGGCCATGATGATGATTGTTTTCGGTAGTGCCCTGGGGCCAATGCTGTTCAGCCGGTCGTTGTCGTACTTCGGTACATACAATGTGAGCGGCTGGCTGTGCTTTGCGGTGTACTTCACCCTGACCATCATGGCCTTTTGGGCGGATAATCCGCAGAAGGTGCTGGCGGAGAGGCGGGGTTGAGAAGGGGAGTGGTTCACGCTCCGAGTTTATATACGCTAACCCAAACTCACCGGTAATTGAGGAAGCCAGGTTATATCGAATGTTAATAACTCATTCCAGCGACTGAAGCAATCTGCCTGTTCCGAAGCCAAATCGTGGATTTGCGTACTATGGGTGCCTTGCTCCAGAACGGGCTAGAACGGCGACTAGGATAGATTTTCTCTCAAGGTTTCTGCACATTTCTTAATATCTGTTCCACTAAAGGTTGGCTTTTGCCCTCAAGCCGGGCTGGCTGTTACCGCATCGGCGGACCGTTTTTCTTGCCGTTCCCGGATGGGACAAAAAGTAAACCGCTTCGGCGGCGGTTCGCCGAGCGACCGAAAAGTCAACGAAAAATTAACGCACAAGCCAAGAGCCCGCACCCAGCCACCATTTTTCGCCCACCCGCCTGGTAGGGCGTTGCTTCTTATTAAGATTTCGTAAGAGATGGAGTTTAGTGTAGGAAAACAGGCAATAATGTGCGGGCTCCCCAATAATCGGCAGAGGGTGTTTATTGCTCCGAATTAATAGACGCCAACCCAAACTGACCGGTCATTGCCACTCTTCCAGTTTTCAATCCCATTACTCACCTTTTCGATAGTGCTATACCAAAGTATAGTATTGTAAATAATCCGGCCAACCTGCGTTAATGATTGTAGTACACCAGGGAGACAATAATTAACTAAAAATTCAAATGATGAGCTTACATAGAAAACTAGGAAAAACCTACACACCTGCCGACCAGCAGGGATTTCTCGGGCCAGGTCACATTGCAAGGGCTGTGATACAAGTTCCTTATCCGGATAGCGATCCATTTATCATGCTAATGGACGATATGCTTGACAAAAAGGACAATATTCCCGTTGGCGGGCCACATCCACATGCCGGTTTTGAAACGGTGACACTTATGCTGGAAGGAGAAATGGGTGATGAGAAGCACTTCATGAAAGCTGGTGACCTGCAAATTATGACGGCAGGAAGTGGCATTGTGCATACCGAAACCATTGACAAGGAAGCCAAAATGAGGATCCTGCAATTGTGGCTTAACCTTCCTAAGAAAGACAGGCAGGCCTTGCCGAGGGTACAAGATATTGCCCTGGAGCATGTGCCGACCAAAAGCGAAGAGGGGCTGGTACTTAGGCTTTACAGCGGATCGTTGGCCGGTTTAACATCTCCGATCAAAAATTATACGCCATTCATTTTGGCAGGCATCACCCTGCAACCAGGTGCTACCACCGTGCAAGACATTCCAGCCTCTTACACGGCCTTTCTGTATGTTATTGATGGAAATGTGCTTGTAGGAAATGAAGCCAGGCAGCTTAAAACGAATCAAGTAGGGTGGTTAGACAGGCTTTCAGAAGAGGGAACCAGCCAGCTTCGGTTGGAGGCAGGTGAAACGGGTGCCCGTGCAATTTTGTATGCCGGGCAGCCGCAAAACGATGAAATTGTTTCTCATGGCCCATTCATTGCCGACACTGAGGAAGACATCAGGCGGCTGTACAGGGAATACCGAAACGGTGAAATGAATCACATTTCCATGGTGGAGGAAGAGCAAAAAATGGCATGGTGATCAACTACCATCGTGTAGCTGGGAAACACATAGAAGAGCGGCAGGTCATGCCGCTTTTTTTATGGCTGTTGCGCCTTTTGTGTGGCTGGTTTAGCGTTGGTTTTTGGTGTTTATCGAACATTTCATCTATTTAATAGAACAAATTAAAATAGCTCCCGTATATTTGTTCTATTAAATAGATAAAATATGTCAAAAGAGCATTTGGGCGAATTGGAGGAGTTGATACTACTGGTCATTCTTAAGCTTGAGAAAGACGCCTATGGTTTGGCTATCCGGCAGGAGATCATCAAACAGGCGCAGCGCTCAGTCACTATCGGCGCTGTGCATGGCACTGTTAACCGGCTGGAGGACAAGGGCCTGATAGAGTCGGAGTATGGAGGTGCTACTGAGGAGAGGGGCGGACGGCGCAAGCGGATACTGACCGTGACAGCGGCTGGACTGAAGGCCCTGGAGAGGAGCAAGGATGTGAAAATGAACTTATGGCAGCAGATTCCTGTGCTGGCCGTCAACAAATCATAAAAGGCATGAAACGAAGACAACCACCCAGATTGCCCGAATGGTTGCTTAGCACGTTGTGTCGGGAAGAGCTTGTGGAAGAGATCATGGGCGACATGTACGAATACTATGAGCTGCTCAGCCATCAACCAGCCTGGAAGCGCCACCTGCTTTACTGGTTCCACAGCTTTCAATTTCTCAGGCCCAGAATGATCAAAAAACTACCCATGGGACAAAACAGCAGTTTCTTCGGACTTTTCAGAGCAAATCTTCGAATGGCCTTTCGCAGTTATTCAAAAAATAAGCTGGTGTCGGGCTTGAGTCTGGCCACGCTGGTATTTGGGGTCGTCTGCTTCCAACTGGTGTATGCCTGGATAAGGAATGAGCAATCCATGGACGATTTTCATTCGAAAGGAGATCGGATTCATCTGGTGGTGGGCAAACTGAACCCTGATACTGATTGGAATGCCTTCGATGTGCAGCGTATGTTTAATATCAACTACGCCGAAATTGCTCATGTGGAGAAAAGCATGGTAGTACACAGCTACCGGCCCGATGAAATCAAACTTGTGAGCAAGGGTATGGATCATCGGGGCAAAGCACTGATTGTAGACAGCACGTTCTTCGACTTTTTCGATTTTGAGCTCACCAGGGGTGAACGTGACGTGCTGAATGATCCGCAGAGTATCGTGATCACCAAAGCCTTCGCCAGCAGGGTATTTGGCAAAGAAGACCCGATGGGGCAGGTCGTCGATATTAAATGCGACCAAACAGGCACCTATAAAGTCGCAGGCCTGGTGGAAAAGATTCCATCCAATAGTTCCATTTCCTTCGACTTTCTGGTGCCCCGCCAATCGAGCCGGTTTTGGAGGCGCATGCCGCAAAACCTTATCCTCAGCGATGCCTTTTTTGACCAGGCCACTTTCGACGACGATATGGCCGTGGCGAAAGCCGAAAGCACCCGGTTTCCCGAGAGTGTGTTGTCGTCTTTTCCGCTGAAATCCATTTACCTCGACCGGTCGGTGGAAATTCCGCCGTTCGCCAAATATGGCAACCGAACCAATAACCAAACCATGGAAGGTGTAGCGCTTGTGCTGCTGCTGATTACCCTGGTTAGTTTTGTCAACCTGCAAACAAGCCTTCAGCTTACTTTGGTACAAAAAATAGGGGTCAAGTACATCATTGGTGCCTCCCGTTTCGATGTCGGGCTGGAAATTGCAGTCAGCCGGTTCATCTACCTCATTGCTGGTGGCGGGTTTGCCTTTTTGCTGTATCAGTGGCTGTTTCCTTACTATGTGGGCTTGCTGGAGCTCGATCTTGACAGCACCCCATCATTTGATATGGTGAGCATGTTCACAGTAATGGGCGGTATTGTGTTGGTATCGTGGCTGGTGTCGTTTGTGCAGGTGTATCGGCTTAAAACGTCGCAGGCCATCGCCGGCAAACTCAGCCTGAAGATTCCTCGCCTGCAGCGGATACTTACTACACTACAATATGCCATCACTATCTTGCTGCTGGTAGCCACTACCGTAGTGTTTTTACAATTGGGCTACATGCTCAACAAAGACACCGGGCTGTATCAGCACAATATTGTTCAAACAGATTTCTTCGAAATGATGCCCAATCAGGCACAGGACAGCGTGGCGATGGAACGAATGATGCGGCAGCATGACTATGTGCTCCATCAGTTGAATAACCACCCCGGCATTCGTACCGTGTCGCAGGGTACGATTCCTATCGACATGGCGTTTGAAAGCTCGTGGAAAATTGCCAGCGATGGCAATGAATATACGCCTGTGTATACCATGCCCGCCGATCCACACTACGACGACGTGTTTGGGATGGAGCTGGTAGAGGGCCGGTTTTTTTCTGATACGCTCGACAACAACAATGACAACAAGCTGGTCATTAATGAAGCCGCCAAAGCGTACTGGGGTATTGACGATATCAGTCACGTAAAGCTGACCACCAACACCAGGTCGTCCAATCAAGTGGATTACACCATCATAGGTGTGGTGAAGGACTACCACTACCAGCACCTTTCTCACAAGATCAGGCCGTTGATTCTTTCTTATTCCATTTACCAGGACATGGATGTGCTTGTAAGGGTAGAGGAGGGGCACATGGACGAAGTCGTTACTTTTTTAGGTGATCTTTACAGGGAAGTGAACCCAGGTGGCATCTTCACCTTCGAAACGATGGAAAATAAAATAGATGCTCAGTATGCTGCCGAAAAGCGCCTGAGCAGCATTTACCTGACCTTCAGTGTGGTGGCTTTGGTGCTGTCGTCCATTGGCTTGTTTACTTTTGCTTTTCACGAGACCAGGCGAAGAACCAAAGAAGTAGGCATACGAAAAGTAAGCGGTGCGGGCTTCGAGCAGGTGTTTTGGCTGCTGAACCTTTCCTTTTTGAAATCGGTGGCTGTGGCCTTTGTGCTGGCGACTCCTTTTGTGTGGTACCTGATGAGCATGTGGCTGGACAACTTTGCGTACAGAGTGGAGCTAAGCTGGTGGATATTTGCCGGTGTGGCGGTGGTGGTTTTAACGGTTGCTATGGCCACCGTGCTTTGGCAAACCATCAGGCTATCGAAAGCCAGTCCGGTGGAGAGCCTGCGGTATGAATAGGTGACCGCTGGTGTTTCGCTTTGCCTGGAAGGGCTTTTTTTGTACCTTTTCTATACAAACCTCCTGAGAAACCAGGTGAAGCATGTGGTGTAACAACAGTGTAAAATTGCAAACTCATGAAAAAGCATAGCCGACTTTCTACAGGGATAGCCCTGGGTATAGCCATTGGCACTGCAATAGGTGTGGTTACTGACAAAGTGGGTTTATGGCTTGCGTTGGGTATTGCCATGGGTGCCGCACTTGGTCAGGCAAGCGCCAAAAAGGAAAACGAAGAAAATTCCGACAGCTAGCACCGGCGTTGGCAATCGCCCCACTCGGGAGTGCCTGGCCAGGTTTGTCCCGGTTCCTTTGCTCAGCACCCCTGCAAATGAGGCGTCAAACTAACAGACCACCACTCATCAAAACAGGCTTCTTCCAGGTTGAAAATCCGATACTTTAGCACCTCATTAATCCTGGTTTCAACCGATTACCATTCAACTTATGAAGAAGATATTCCAGCTGGCATTTCTGCTATCCATTTTAGTGGCCCGGGTGGCCGTTGCACAAGATGATGCCATCGTAGATAAAATCGTGGCTGAGGGCACCGACAATTCTCAACTCGAAGTGTTGGGCCATCAGTTGATGGACGTAATAGGGCCACGCCTGGTGGGCACACCACAAATGAAAGCCGCTAACGACTGGGCTGTAAAAACCTATGCTGGCTGGGGCATTAGTGCCGAAAATGAGGAGTGGGGCAAATGGAAAGGCTGGGAGAGAGGCATTACACATATCGATATGGTATCGCCAAGGGTGGCGACGCTGCACGGCACGCAGCTGGCCTGGAGTCCGGCCACACCCAAGAAAGGGACTACTGCAGGGCTCGTGACCTTGCCAGAAGTGGCAGATGCCGAGGCTTTCACGAAATGGCTGCCCGGTGTGAAAGGCAAATTTGTCATGGTGTCGATGCTCGAACCCACAGGTCGCCCCGATTATAACTGGGAAGAGTTTGCTACTGAAGAGTCATTCGAGAAAATGAAGAAGGAGCGGGAAGCGCAGACAGACAAGTGGAATCAAAACATGAAAAATACTGGCTACACTACCCGCAACATCAATGAAGCCTTAGAGGCTGCTGGCGCTGTGGGCATTGTGCAGTCGAGGTGGTCGAAAGGCTTTGGCGCCAACAAAATTTTTGGCGCCAACACCAAGGCCATTCCGGTAGTGGATTTGTCGCTCGAAGACTACGGCATGCTCTACCGCATGGTTGAAAATGGCGATTCGCCTGTAATCAAAGTGGTGGCCGAATCTAAAGACCTGGGCACCGTACCTACATTCAATACCATCGCCACCATACCCGGCACTGAGCTTCCCAACGAATATGTGATGCTTTCTGCCCACTTCGACTCGTGGGACGGCGGCACAGGTGCCACCGACAATGGCACGGGCACCCTCACCATGATGGAAGCTGCCCGCATCCTTAAAAAAGTGTATCCTAATCCTAAGCGTACCATCATTATCGGTCACTGGGGCAGCGAAGAGCAGGGATTGAACGGCTCAAGGGCATTTGTAGAAGATCATCCCGATATCGTTGAAAACCTGCAGGCCCTTTTCAACCAGGACAATGGTACTGGCAGAGTTGTAAATATTTCCGGACAAGGCTTCCTCCATTCGTATGACTACGTCACCCGCTGGTTAGAGGCTGTGCCTAAGCAGTTTAAGAGTGAGATTGAAACTACCTTTCCGGGCACTCCCGGCGGTGGCGGTTCCGATTACGCTTCTTTTGTAGCAGCAGGTGCTCCGGGCTTTTCGCTCAGCTCCCTGAGCTGGAGCTATGGCAACTATACATGGCACACGAATCTGGACACCTACGACAAGATCGTGTTTGACGATGTGCGCAATAACGCCATCCTGACGGCAATTCTGGCCTATAAAGCCAGTGAAGATCCAGAAAGAACATCCAGGGAGAAGGCAGTGCTTCACCTCAGTCCCCGGTCAGGCGAGCCGATGACATGGCCTGAGCCACGGTCGCCTAACAGAGACGGGGGGAATTGAAACATATTGAATCTACATCTTTTATGGGGATTGCTTTCCGAAACATTATTAGGGTAAGTCGATCAGTTTAAGTGCAATTAAATAATGTTTATGTAAAAGCACCGTTGAATTGTTTTATATGCTTAGCATGTTTTTAATTGCTGTAAAATTGCTGCTAACACATATTTTGGTCATTGAATGTTGTTTTTCTCTTCAAAAGAAAGAATTGATACAGGAATAGGAAGTATATATCACGCTTTGTATCTTGACGGACGATGAAGAAAGTGGGAGAGTTATGCAATGACCGGTGACAATATCCAGTTTGGCCTCTACCGAAGCAGCATTACTTTTTAGTCAGGTTATGAATGAAGCCAGAATATTGATTTGCGAAGACAATGAGGCAGTCTCAACGCTGACAAAGTTCAAGCTAGCCAGGGCGGGATACACATCATGTGATATTGCTGCGGATGGGAAGGTGGCACGGAAAATGATTATTGAAACGCCCTACGACCTTATTATTACGGACATTCAGATGCCCTTTTTTTCGGGGCTGGAGCTCATCACCTACATTCGAAATGACCTGGGCCGACGCACACCCGTCATTATCTTGTCGTCGAATACTGACGAGAATACTGTACTGGAAGGGTTTGATCGTGAAATTACTGAGTTTTTGGCCAAGCCAATTGTCCCCAAGGAGTTGGTGCGAAGGGTTAAGAAATTACTGAGACGCAAGTAGAGTCACATCCTTCATAGCTAATTGCCTCGCTATCATTCAGTTCCAAACAACGCACTTGTTTCGATATATTGTCGTTAATTAGGTTTATCATACAGTTGCGAGTAGTTAAGAATTTAATCCTAAATTTGTAGCATAAAACCACTAGGCGATGCATTTAGAATTTGAAAAACCCATAGTAGATTTAGAGGCGAAGCTGAACGAAATGAAGAGGTTGGCTTCTGACAATGGGGTTGATGTGACGGACGCAGTTCACAAGCTCGAAGACAAGATCATTAAATTGAAAGAAGAGACGTTTACCAATTTGACCAGGTGGCAAAGAGTTCAGCTGTCGAGACATCCTGACCGTCCCTACACACTTGACTATATCTACGAAATAACGAATGAATTTATAGAATTGCACGGAGACAGAGCCGTGAGCGATGACAAAGCCATGATAGGTGGTCTGGGCGAAATGGATGGGCAATCGGTCATGTTCATAGGTCAGCAAAAAGGCCGCAATACCAAGCAGCGCCAGATGAGAAACTTCGGTATGGCCAATCCTGATGGCTACCGCAAGGCACTCAGGCTGATGAAGACGGCGGAAAAATTCAACGTACCCATCATTACCTTTATCGATACCCCCGGTGCCTTTCCTGGCCTGGAAGCTGAAGAGAGAGGACAGGGAGAAGCCATTGCCAGGAACCTGAAAGAAATGATGACGCTAAAAGTGCCTGTTATCTGCATTGTGATTGGTGAGGGAGCCTCTGGCGGAGCGCTGGGCATTGGTATCGGGGACAAAGTACTGATGCTGGAAAACTCGTGGTATTCCGTGATTTCGCCGGAAAACTGCTCTGCTATTCTCTGGCGCACATGGGACTATAAAGAGCAAGCCGCTGATGCATTGAAACTAACGGCAAAAGACATGATGTCGGTAAAACTAGTGGATGGCATTATCAAAGAGCCCCTTGGCGGTGCGCATACCGACATGAAGGCGACGGCAGCTGAAATCAAGAAAGTGATTTTTGCGGAGCTGAAAAAGCTTCAAAAGATGTCTGCTGAAGAAAGAATTAGCTCCCGCATCGACAAATTCTGTGCAATGGGTGTGGTATCGGAGTAGGGATCAGCAATCTCGTTAAAACTATACCGGCCTAGTGCCGGTTTTTTGTTAAAGGAGGTGTCATGAAATAGCCATGAGGAGTACCAAGCCCGACGAAACCGGCGTGGAACGATGACTATGCCTTTGACACGAGAAATATTCAATTCCAAACGGGTTCAGCTATTCCATCGCACCGGCGAACCGGTGGCCGCTGAAAAACAAATTTTATACACATGAAAACAGGTTTGGCTTTATCGGGGGGTGGCGCAAGGGGTATTGCCCATCTTGGGGTAGTGAAAGCGATGTTGGAAAAAGGCATTCATTTTGACGTGATTTCGGGCACTTCGGCAGGTGCCGTGGCTGGTGTGTTCCTGGCCAAAGGCTATTCTCCAGACGAGGCCCTGGAAATCTTCACCAAAACCAGTGTGTACAAGTTCCTCATGCCTGCCATCAATGTCAGGGGGTTGTTTAAAATTGGCAGCGTGGAATCGATCATCAAACCCTATTTTGGAGACGCAGCTTTTGCTGACCTGGAAACACCTTTTTACGTGTCCGCTACTAACGTGCGGACAGGTAAAATACGGGTGTTTTCAGCAGGGGAGTTGATGCGTCCCGTGCTGGCCTCATGCTGCATTCCAGTGGTGTACGAGCCCATGGCCATTGACAATGAGCTGTACATGGATGGGGGCGTGGTAAACAACCTGCCCGTGGAGCCATTATTAGGCAATGTCGACAGAATCGTCGGCGTTCATTGCAATCCTATTTCTGATCAATACCAGGGGCGCAATATGCGGCGCCTGATGGAACGTAGCCTGCTGCTTGCCATCAACGAGAATGTGGCGGCAAGAAAGCCCAAATGCGATTTGTTCATTGAGCCGACAGAGCTAAAAAACTTTCACGTGTTCGACTTTAGAAAAGCCAAACAAATTTTTCAGGTGGGTTACGATTATGCCTCCGATCTTCTTTCCAACAAATCTGTGTTGTCGAAATTGAAACAGGATGTATCTTGAGAATATAAACAACAGCTGACCTGATGAGAGCGGTTTTTAGATTTCTGTTTTGGCTTTTGGGCTGGGAAGCAGTGGGTACGAAGCCCACGGATAAAAAATTCATCATTATAGTGGCACCTCATACCAGCTTCTGGGACTTTTTTGTAGGTGTAGCTGCCCGCTCTATTTTTCGGCTGGACACAAAATATTTAGGTAAAAAAGAGCTTTTCTGGTTTCCCCTGAGCATAATCCTTCGCTTGCTGGGCGGTTATCCTGTCGATAGAACCAATGCCGCCGGCCTTGTCGAGTCGGTGGTTGATCTGTTTAACTCAAAGGATGCATTCTCTATTGCGCTGGCTCCAGAAGGCACAAGGAAGAAGGTGGACAAGCTTAAAACAGGGTTTTGGAGGATTGCCAAAGCCGCCAATATCCCGATTGTAGTGGTAAGCTTTGACTTTAAGCGAAGAAGGGTGGAAATGCTTCAGCCTTTCATGCCCGGCGACATGGAGGAGGATATGGAACGGATCATGACCTATTACAAAGGCATTACAGGGAAACGACCCGGGCAGGACCTGAGGTGATGTGGTCGGCACGCAACGAGCTGAAATGTTTCATTTTGTCCGCTAACATAAGGGCATAATTAGCCAGGGATGTTAATCCTACGTTCTATTTTATCATGCTGACATTGGGTGGAGAAATAGGACGAACCCCACAACCGTAGCTTACGTTATTGATTTGTGTTCCTCTTCTCTAGAAGGGATTCAGTTTTGGTGACCGACCGTCAAAAAGCTTTTTTTTACAACAAACAAACATTCTATGAACAACTCTACAAGAAAGTTGGGCTTGTCTATCGCCCTTGTATTTTTATGTGTCGCCGGTCTCTTTGCACAGGGAATCACATTGCCTCCCAGCGGCGACAACCAAAAATCAATTGTTACGCAGTACATAGGCTCCATTGCCTCTGTGACCATCAACTACAATAGCCCTGACGTTACTGCTCCTAACGGAGCCGACAGGAGAGGTAAAATATGGGGCCAGCTTGAGCCTTATGGAATGAATTACCTTGGCTTTGGCACAGCTACGGCCTCACCATGGAGGGCCGGAGCCAACCAGAATACAACAATTACGTTTTCTCACGACATGGAAGTAGAGGGAAAAGCGATAAAGGCAGGTACCTACGGGCTTCATATGATTATCGAGAAAGACAAGCCATGGACACTTATCCTTTCCAACAACTCTACAGCCTGGGGAAGCTATTTCTACGATGCCAAAGACGACGCCCTGAGGGTGGAAGTGCAGCCAAAGGAGGCTCCTTACCATGAGTGGTTAAGCTACGAGTTCATCGACAGGCAGCCCGAGTTTACTGTGGCAGCGCTGTACTGGGAAGAGCTGATGGTGCCTTTCAAAATATCGGTGCCAAATATGAATGACTTATATCTGGCCAAAATAAGAAACGAGATGGAGGACGCTCAAGGTTTCAACTGGCAAAACAGGGTAGCTGCAGTGCAGTTTTGCTTATCGAAAAACATCAATTTGCAGGAGGCCCTTACCTGGGCGGAAGCGGCTTCAACCAACTCCTTTATTGGCGAAGAGAACTTCACCACGTTGTCCACCAAGGCAGGTGTGTTAACGGCGCTGGGCAAAAAGGAAGAGGCTGCCAAGATCATGGACAAGGCCATCAATCACCCAACGGCAAGTGTTTTCCAGGTGCATGCCTACGGTCGTCAGCTGATCGCTCAGGGAGAAAAGCAAAAGGCCCTGGAGGTGTTCCAGTTCAATGCTAAAAAGAACCCAAAAACCTGGCCGGTAAACTTCGGATTGGCTCGTGGATATTCCGCTGTGGGCAACTACAAATCGGCGCTTAAATACGCTAAGCTGGCATTAGCCAATGCTCCTGACCAGCCCAACAAAGATGCGCTTACTGCGGGCATTGCCAAGCTGGAAAAGGGAGAAGATATTAACTAGGGTTGGCTTTTTAAGGCTGTACAAGTGCACTAAAACAAGAAAGGCCCGAACCCGGGCCTTTCTTTATTTTATATGAGTAGCGGCTATTTCATATTATGAAAATAGTTCTGCACATCGTCGTCTTCATCGAACTTTTCAAAAATCTTTTGAACTTCGGCTTCTTGCTCTTCAGTAAGCTCTTTGGTGTCGACCGGAATGCGCTCAAACTCGGAGTTCACTATTTCATATCCCTTTTCTTCCAGGTAGTGCTGAATAGCGCCATATGATTCGAAAGTGCCATACAGCACCACGTTTTCCTCTTCGGCTTCCACTTCTTCCACGCCCAGGTCTATCATTTCCAGTTCCAGCTCTTCCAGGTCAACGTTTTCAGGCGTCACAATTTTGAAAACGCTTTTTCTGTCAAAAAGGAAATCGAGGCAGCCACTGGTGCCCAGCGAGCCACCGTATTTAGTGAAAGCATGCCTTACGTTAGCCACGGTTCTGGTGGGGTTGTCGGTGGCAGTTTCCACCACTATCGCCACACCGTAGGGGCCATAGCCCTCGTAAACCACCTCTTTGTAATCTTTTTCCTCTTTGGAAATCGCCCTTTTAATCGCCCTGTCGATGTTGTCTTTGGGCATGTTGGCGGCCTTGGCATTTTGTATCAGGGCACGAAGCCTGGAGTTTGTGCTGGGATCGGGGCCGCTCGCTTTTACAGCAATAACGATGTCTTTGCCTATTCTGGTGAATGTTTTAGCCATTTGGCCCCACCTTTTGAATTTTCTGGCTTTCCTGAATTCAAATGCTCTTCCCATATATGTCTATTTCAAAAATCAGATGCGAACCGCAAAACTAGTGTTTTTCCAAATTTTTGCATTTTCTATTTCAATATTCTTATAACGAACTGATGTTAAATAGTATACCCGCCGTCGGCCACAAACACGCCACCAGTGGTATAGCTGGAAGCTTCCGATGCGAGGTACAATGCCAGCCCAGCCATTTCATCTGTTTGACCTATCCTGGCAATCGGCAGCTCTTTTACTATCTTGTTGAGAATGGTCTCGTTGGCCCAAAGGCCCTGACTGAACTTGGTTTGGATCAGCCCCGGACAAATGACATTGGCCCTGATGCCAGCTGTGCCCCATTCCCGGGCAAACACCTTTGTGAGCGAAATCAGTGCGGCCTTGCTTACAGCATACATGCCCATGAATGGCTCGGGGCTGAGGCCTTCAATACTACTGATGTTGATAATAGAGCCGCCGCCACGTTGTTTCATGATCGGAAAAGCCAGCTTGCTTAGCATAAAAGGCCCTTTCACGTTCACCTGCATGATTTTGTCAAAGGCGGCTTCATCTGTTTGCACTACAGGGCCAAACACCGGATTTGTGGCTGCGTTGTTAATGACAATGTCGACGCCACCAAATGCCTTTTCCGTCGCCTTCAGCAAGTTCTCCAGGTCACCCTTTTCTCCGGCATTGGCAGCTACGCCTATCGCTTCAATGCCTTCAGCCGCTAGTTTTTCGGCCACCTCTTTCACTGCGTCTTGCTTGCGGCTGCTTACCACCACTTTGGCTCCGGCCTGCCCCAGCGCTACAGCCATGGCCTCCCCGATACCTTTGCTGGCCCCGGTAATCACAGCTACTTTTCCATCGAGCCTGAATTTTTCCTGAATAGTCATTAGATATCTTTTTAGGGGAAGATAACTAAATAATACAGCCGTGGCATGAATTCGCTCCATTTAAAGTCGAATCATGCCTTTGATTGGGCAGTGTACAATTTGTTGCTGCGAAATACCTATTTTCGGCAGCGATGAAAGATAAGATCAACGACATAGAGCCGAAACTCGGTTTGTTCGACACCACCATGATAGTGGTTAGCCTGGTGATAGGAATAGGTATTTTCCGTACACCCTCTCTGGTAGCCAATGCGGCAGGCTCAGAGTCTGCTTTCTTTCTCGCATGGGTAATAGGCGGTGTTATTGCTCTTTTCGGGGGCCTGACCTATGCGGAAATTGGTTGTCGGAAGCCCATGGCTGGTGGATACTACAAGATCGTGTCTGAGAGCTTTCATCCGGCGTTGGCTTTTATGCTCAACTGGATTGGGATCATATTGGTGCAGGGAGCGGGCATGGCTGCGGTGGCTATACTTGGCTCAGAATACATCCAACCTTTTATTCCTCTCGGCTTCTTTCAGGGCGAAACTGGCCTTCAGTGGCTTGCCGGAATGATCATCCTGCTCTTGTTTCTCATCAATTTTGCTGGACTTAAGATGGGGGCCAGGGTATTGAACGCAATCACCGTGATCAAGATTGTGATGATCTTGCTTTTTAGCCTTTTGGGGCTTCTTGCACCGGAAGTGGCACAGGTTGCTGTTAAAGCAGAGCCTTCTGCATTCAATTTCGCAGGCATAGGCATCGCCCTGATCTCCGTGTTCTATACCTGTGGCGGCTATCAGTCGATCATGAATATGGGGGGCGACGTGATCAACCCCAGAAAGAATTTTCCGAGGGCAGTGATAGGGGGAGTGGCCATTATCTTCTTTCTATATTTGTCCATTAACGTAGGGTACGTGGCCGTGTTGGGCTTTGAAGGCGTTAAATCTGCCAACCTTATCGCTGCCGACATGGCTGAGGTGGTGTTCGGCGAAGCGGGAAGAAGGATCGTGTCTGTCACCATCTTTATTTCGGTGCTGGGTTTCATCAATGCCACCCTGATGCAGCTACCCAGGGCCTACCACGCCATGGCACAGGACGATGCCGTACCCCGGCTGTTTATGAAAGTCAACCCTAAAACACAGGTACAGGAGTTTGCTCTGTCGATATTTACAGGGTTGGTGCTGTTCTTTATTATTACGCAGGGCAAGTTCGATCAGATCATTAACCTGGTGATGTTCAACGACACGCTGATACTCGCCACGGCGGCGGCTGCCATTTTTGTGCTCCGGAAAAAGATGAAAGACGAGTCGTACAATGGATTCAAGGTGCCACTATATCCGGTCATTCCGGCAGTGTTCATACTTTTTCTCCTCATCGTTTCTTTTAATGCTCTTTTGGAAAACCCGATAGCGGCTCTGGTGAGTACTTTGTTTTTGTTAGCCGGATTCCCCATTTTTCTGCTGTTAAGAAAAATCAATTCAAAGAAGAACTAATGATCGAGATTACCAGTATGGAGCAAATGGAGGCCCTGGTGGGGCAGGGGATAGGAACTTCTGAGTGGCTGAAAATAGACCAGGGTATGATCAATGCATTTGCCGATGCTACCGGTGACCACCAGTGGATTCATGTGGATACTGCCAGGGCCGCTGCCTCAGGCTTCGGCACCACTATCGTTCATGGTTTCTTCCTGCTATCCCTTCTTCCAAGGCTCAAAGCAGAGCTTGTTAGTTTCAAACTGGCAACTATGGCGATTAACTATGGCAGTGAGAAGATCAGGTTTCTTGCTCCGGTGCCTGTAAATGCCAGGGTAAGGCTGAGGACAAAACTGTTGAAAATAGAGGCAGGATCCTCTGGTGTCAAACTATTCACCAAGAATAATCTGGAGTTAGAAGGAAGCGAAAAAGATGCGCTGGTGGCCGAAACTATTATGCTGCTGAAGGCATAAAAAAAGGCTCACCAGGTGAGCCTCCTATTTAACGTTTTCCATTCCGTTATACTTTCTTAAACGCAAGAACTTTCTGTCTTAAATGCGCTTTGTCAGAGGTTATGGCTGGATCAGAATATATTTTCGAAGAGAGCTCAGCGATTACCGCTTTGTCAAAACCAAGCCTTGTAGCAATTTCCTGGCAATAGTTAATCTCACTGTAATATACCTCTCTGTCAACTTTCATCAACAACACCAAATCATAAAGCAGCTCAAATTTCTGGTCGTCATTTAACGAGTCCATATCTACCTTTTCCGGACGCAGAATCAACTCCTCTATCTCTCTCTCACTTATTTTGTGTGCCTTCCCAATAGACAGTATTAAATGCTTCTCATTATCAGAAAAGTCATGGTCAACAAGTGCAAGTCCTATCAGGGCACTCAGGTGTTTTCTAACATTCATTAGTCTGTCGTTTTAGAGTGAACTTGTTCAGATGAACAATTTACTGCGTAATAATCGCAAATTGTAATCTTTGTCTGCAAAATTTAATGCTACTTTTTTTCAAACTATAAATTTTGCCACAAGCCATATGACTATTCATATAGCCAAATGGTCCTCACTCTTAAATATCTTCAATTTCTAGGTTTAACTCAAAAAACTCCAAGTTATCATACACTACAGCATCAAGCAACTTGTCGGCTTCGGTTACTTTTGTTATGATCTGTATCTGCACGACGTCCCGTAGGTGAGTTTTCGAGAAGGTTCTCTTTTAAAAGTACAAAATATTTCTGTTTGTACTTTTAGAGAATTATTATTTGGAGACCGTCTTCTTCTTTCCTTTGAAGATTTCTACGATCACCATACCCAAATGATTTAAGTCTTTGATTGCTGATTTTACTCTCATGATTTCTTTTTTTTTGCAAAAGTAAGATTTACTAAACTGTTGATGGATGAAATACGACCAATTGGTGTTTCGTCTGGACGGAGCAGCCGGAATAGTCGCCGAAACATTTTTTTAGATGGAGTGATTCCTCTTTCTTTTTCCTCTGAACATTTCAACGATCATTAATCCCAGGTGATTGAAGTCGGCAAATCTGTGTTGAATTCTCATAGCTGTAAAGTTTTTGTTTTTTTGATAATTCAAATGTACGCAGCGCCGGGCCAGGGTATTTGTTCATTTAAAGTGAACCATTATCGGTGTAAGGTTTTACGTGATTCTTGCCAAATAGAAATCGGCTGGCGCTGAAATAGAGCAAGTATTGGCTGTTGAGTACCATTAAATGCTTTTTCCATGAGTGTAATTTTTCGCATCTCTCATACATTTTTAGAGATAAAATGGAAGTTCGAAGCAAATCTTACCTTTTATGGTCGAAATGGAGATAATCCTGAAAGGGCAGTCTTCACTTTTGTTCGAAGTAACTATCTTAGCAGCCGAATAAATCAATCCGCTTTTCATGCCTAAAGGCTATCACGAAATTCTCAAAGACGTAAAATCCAATACTTATGCTCCCATCTATTGGCTCCAGGGAGAAGAACCCTTCTTTATTGATTCTATAGCCGACTATATTGAGCAGCACGCCCTTGATGAGGGGCTGAAGGGTTTTAACCAAACAGTTCTCTACGGCAAGGAAAATAAGATCATAGATATTCTAAACCACGCCAGGCAGTTTCCAATGATGGCCGAGCGCCGGGTGGTGCTTGTGAAAGAAGCCCAGGATATTGCCGATTTGAATAGGGAGGAAGGCGAAAAAGCCCTCACAGCTTATCTGGAGAAGCCCAACATAAGCACAGTGCTTGTGTTCTGTTACAAATACAAAACAATTGATGCCCGGAAAAAGCTGGCCAAGGAACTGGAGAAAGCCTGCGTGGTGCTGGCTGAGAAAAGGATTTACGACAACAAAGTGCCAGAGTGGATCAAGGTATTTGCCGCCGACCTTCAGCTAAAGTTGAGTGAAAAGGCCGTGTATATGCTTTCTGAGCATATTGGTAACAACCTGGAAAGGATACATAACGAGCTGAAGAAAGTGAAGGTAAACCTGCCAGGCGATACGGTGGTCGACGAGCATCATATACAGCGGTTTGTCGGCATCAGCAAGGATTTTAACGAATTTGAGCTCCAGAAGGCCATTGGCATGAAAGACCATAAAAAGGCCTTTCAAATAGTACAGTATTTTGGAGCCAACACGAAGAGCCATCCTGTTATCCCTCTTCTGGTGATTCTGTTTACTTATTTCACCAAGTTGCTGTTGCTGCACAAAAATAACCAGGCGTCGGACGACGAACTTGCACGAAAAATAGGAGTTTCTCCGTTCTTTGTGAAAGAGTACAAGGTGGCAGCCAGGAATTACAGCGCTATGATGGTTATTCGCAACATCCATTTGCTGAAAAATGCTGACCTTCAGGTAAAGGGCGTTACCAGCAATTCTATAAGTGAAGAGGATTTAATGAAAGAATTGGTATACAAGTTGATGCATTAAATCGTTCAAGGGGTTAAACCTACTTTCAAGTGATCAAACAGATAAGGAAAGGTATTCTAATATTGATGGCAATGATGTTAGCAGGTAGCTTCGAGCTCCTGTTGGCCCAAACATCTATCAGCGACTCCCGTGAAGGCAATTTTTACCAGCAAGGGGTGGGCTTGTTCAATCAAAACAAGTTTGCGGCAGCCCGAAAATCATTTGAGGCCTATTTAAAGGCAGACCCGAATGGTTCGAATGTGGCCGATGCGCTCTATTTCCAGGCCTTTTGCGGCCTTTCACTACAGCATGCCGATGCAGAGGGGCTTTTCGAGAGGTTTCTGACAGAATATCCGAACCATCCAAGGGCGCTTACCGGTTACTACGAGGTTGGTAACTTCTATTACCGACAGGAAAACTATAGCAAGGCAGCAGAGTTTTATGCCAAAGCCAAACCTGAGCGCCTCCCCGCAGTCGAAAGACCTGAGTTTTACTTCCATTGGGGTTTTTCGCTCTTCACCCTGAAGAAGTTTGAAGAAGCCTTGCCGCATTTTAATTTGGTGAAGAAGTCAGATGGAGAATATAAAGCGCCAGCCCATTACTACGCAGGCTATATCTACTTCCAGCTTAAGCAATACGACAATGCCCTGGCCGACCTTAGGGTGGCAGGCGAAAGCGACGGCTATGAAACGATTGTTCCTGAGTTGGTAGCCGCCACACTGTACCGCAAAAATGATTTTAAAGAGCTGATTAGCTATACGAGGCCTTACCTGACGGGCACGAAGGAAGCAAAGAATGTTGATCAGATTGCCTTGTATGCTGCCGAAGCTTACTACGAGCAAAAAGACTACGCAAAAGCTTTGCCTTATTACGAGCAGTACATGAAGCCGATGCGCAAGAAGCCTGTAGCGCCGGTGCTTTTTCGGATATCCTACAGCTATATGCAGGCAAAACAGCCTGCCAAAGCAATAGAGAACTTTAAATACGTGGCTCTTGAGAAAGATGAAATTGGGCAGGCTGCGTCTTATTACCTGGGTGATCTCTATATAATGGAGGGCAATAAGTCGTTTGCAGTAAGTGCCTACCAGCAAGCTGCCGACACTGAATACGACGAGAAGGTAAAGGAAAGAGCCATGTTTAAGCTGGCGCAGGTACACATGGATCTGGGCAACTACGAGCAGGCCATTCCGGTACTGGAAAAATACATGCGGGAATATCCTCAGTCGTCTGACAAGGGCGATGCACAAGACATGATAGCCGAGGCCTACGTCAACTCCAGCAACTACGATAGGGCGCTGGCCTATTTCGAGAAAGTGGGCCTGGGAAGTCAGCGGATAAAAAAGGCCTATCAAAAAGCAGCCTTTCTCAATGCCACTCAGTTGTTCAACAGTGGTAAATTCTATGAGTCGGTGCAGATGTTCGACAACTCGCTGCGCTACCCCTTAGACCCGGAATTGGAAATTGATGCATGGTTCTGGAAAGGAGAGGCCTTCTCGACAGGAAAAAAATATGAAGACGCCATTGGCAGCTACACGATGGCACTGCAAAAGGGGCGGAGGAGCAATTCCTTAACCGTCCACAAAGCCAACTATGGCATGGGCTATGCCCTTTTTAACCTGAACAGATACCCTGAGGCCGCCACCTATTTCAAGGCTTATGTGAACAACCGCCGGCCCGACAATAACCGTGATGCTGAGGTGAGGCTGGCAGACTGCCTTTACGCTCAAAAGAAATACGATGAAGCCCTGACCTTCTACCAGCAGGCAGGCTCCAATGGATTTAAGGAAAGGGACTACTTGCTCTATCAGCGGGGGGTGATTCTTGGTTTTCAGAATAGGCGAGAAGATGCAAAGAGAGAGCTTGATCAGGTGACAAAGGCTTTCCCTAATTCCCGCTATGCCGACGACGCCACGTTCCAGTCGGCGCAGCTCGACTTTGAAGCAGGAGACTACGCCAGGGCCAAAGCGGGCTTCACCAGTGTGATTAGCAAATATCCTAACAGTGGGTTTATTCCCTATGCGTTGGTGCGCCGGGCATCAAGCAGCTACAACCTGAAGGAGTACCCTGCCTCAGCTAACGACTATAAGAAAGTGCTGGAAGAATACCCGCAGCATACTTTGGCCAATAGTGCTTTACTAGGGCTACAGGAGGTATTGGCACTGATGGGCAAATCAAATGAAGTTGATCAATACATCGCCCTTTATAAGAAAGCCAATCCCGATGACAAAGCATTAGAAAGTGTTGAATACGAAAGGGGCAGAAACCTCTACTTTGAACAGAGGTATACTGAAGCGATCAGTGCTTTAAGAGCCTACAGGGTGTCGTACCCTCAAAGTATCAATGCTGCGGAGGCACTTTATTACGTGGGAGAGAGCTATTACAGGCTCAATCAAACAGCACCGGCATTGGAGGCGTATTATCAGCTGATCGGCGACATGCAAACAGTGTCGCCGGCCAAGGTATACCAGCGGATTGGTGCCTTGGAGTACAGCAATAAAAACTATCCCGTGGCCATCAAATACTGGCACAAGCTTCGGGCGTCGTCGGATAGCAAGCGGGATTTATACACTGCCAGGGAAGGCCTGATGGAGTCTCATTTTGCCGCCAATTCCCTCGACTCATCTCAGGTGTATGCGGAGAGAATCCTGGGCGACGACAAGGTGGCGTTCAATGCACAGAACAAAGCCGGCACTTATATGGGCAAAATCGCTTTCGAGCGTAATCAATATGGCGCTGCCCTAGATGAGTTTTTGGCCGTCGTAAATGCCGCCAAGGACATAAATGCGGCTGAGTCGCAATATTACATAGGATTGATTCAGTACAGGCAAAAAGAGTACAAGCGTTCGCTTGAAACGTTATTCGGCCTCAATAAGTCATATGCAGTGTATGACTATTGGTTAGGAAAGTCATTTCTGCTCATTGCCGACAACTACCTGGCGCTGAATGAGCTGTTTCAGGCCAAAGCGACATTAGAATCGGTAATTACCAACAGTCCGCTGCCTGAAATGAAAGCCGCTGCAAGAGCGAAGTTGCAGGAAGTAGACAAAAGAGAGGCCGAAGCGGTAACGCAAAAAGACACCGATCAGTCGCCGATAAAAAAGGATAGCACAAGTCAAAAGAGAAACTAATTATGCCGAAAATGTATAAAAGCTTACTGTTCTGCATTTGTCTTTTGATGAGCCTGCCGGCCTGGTCGCAGGAGCAATGGGAAGAAGCGGGGGAAATACAGGAAGCAGAGGTAGTGATAGAAAAGGACAGGGAGATAGTATTGCCTTTTCAGCCAAGAAGCTTTGAAAAGATACCTCCTACAGCTATTGAAACAGGCGGCATCAAGCAGGAATACGTTTTTCCTGCCCTCGACGTAACGGTTCCACCTACTACGGTCGACATCAAGGCTTTGAAGCTTCAGGCAGAGCCGCTGGAAAAGTATTATGGGAACCTGGTGAAACTTGGTTATGGCAACTACAACTCTCCGCTGGGCGAGCTTTATCTTTACAACAAGAGAAATAAGCAGTACCTGGCCGGGTTTCAGGCGAAGCATCTTTCATTTGGCAAGGGCCCTGTTGATGGAAAGAACAGTGCATCAGGAGAGACGCTTTTAAAAGGAGAGGCGAGCTACTTTGGCGACGGGTTTACAGCCTCAGGAGATGCCTACTACAAGCTTTCACGCTTTAATTTTTATGGGTACGATCCGTCAGTTTCGGTTACGGAAGGGGAGGACAGCCTGAAGAGGAACTTCAATAAGTATGGAGTGTCGGTAAATATCGATAATTCATCGTCGGAGTCTGACATAAGTATTACCGGAGGCCTTGCCTACAATGGACAAAGTGATAACCTGGACATCTCGGAAAACTGGGTAAAAGTGAATGCAGATCTCTCCATGGAGCTGCAAAGTGCGCTAACCGGGCATGTGGGTGTTTTCGCTGACTTGATCGGCTACAAAGATTCTTTGAGCACTGGCAGGCAAAGAATTGGACTTGAGCCATCTGTGGTGTACACTGGCGACAACTACCAGGTATCTGCTGGCATTCGCTATGTGTATCAGTCCGACTCATTGGTGCCAGCATCGCAGGTATACCCCGTTTTGAAAGGGAAATACCAGTTCGGCAAACTCTTTGGCATTTTTGGCGAATTGTCGGGAAACAGCCAGTTGAATACATGGCAAAGCATGACTGCCCGTAACCCTTATTTAGCCGCTGGGGTCGACATTCACAACTCCAACAATATATTGAACCTGGGGCTGGGAGCACAGGGAAATCTGGCTTTCATGAGCTACAAGGTGGGCCTTTCACAAAAGGTCTTCAAGCAATTTGGCGTCTTTCTCAATTCCCCCGACGATCCATCGAAGTTTATTCTGGCCTACGACACGGCCAATTTCAAAGTATTGGATTTGTACCTGGCCAGCGACTTTTACATAGGAAGCTCGCTCAATTTGGGCCTGCAAGTCAATTATTACAATTATCAGTCCGACACATTTGAGGAAGCATGGCATATGCCAGGTTATAGAATAGCATTTAACGGCAGCTTTCTTGCTTTTAACAAAATGAGAACAAAGGCTGGCTTGGCCTACCTTGGAGGGATAAAAGCCTATGACTGGAATTTAGGACAATCCGAAGAATTGAAAGCAGCGACTGATGTTTACATTGATCTTGATTATTTGCTATCTGAAAGAGCAACCATATTTCTTCAGTTTCACAATTTAGCCAACCAGCAATACCAATTACTTTCAAATTATCCGGTAAGGGGGCTTACTTTCAAAGCAGGTTTTTCTTATTCATTCTAAGGTGTTCTTAAATTATTCCAAAAAAGTTTCTTTATTTGCGGCTAGGAATTTTTTCATTAAAACATAAGAAATTTCTATTTTACGGAATTGTTACTTCAACTGAGCTGAGTTTAGCTTATAACGAATCTAAAGTACTCTCAACCTCTTAATAAATGGCTAAAAGCAAAGCAAACAAAGACAAGGAAGAACAGAGTGGTTCAAACGCACCTCAGGATGATGAGGACTTCGGCCTTCCGGAACTTGAATATGAAGCACTGGATGACGATGAAGACGAAGCCGAGGACGAATCTTCCAGCGAAACTCCAACTGAAGAACCCAGCCCGGTTTTTGATGAGCCAGAAACTCCTTCTTTTCAGGAAGATGATAGCCAGGTAAGTTCAATTTTTGACGTTGAGGAGCCAAGCCACGAGGAGATTTCCAATGTATTTGGCGGAACTCCACCACCATCGTTCAAACAACAGGCATATCAGGAAGCGAATGAAGGCGGCGACTCGGCCAAGAGCTTCACCAGAATTATTATAATAGGGGCGGTGGCCTTTGTTCTTATTGGTTTTGCCTTTTTGTACTGGCATCATAAAGATGACGACAAGAAAGTAGTTGCCAAAGCAACACCAAAAGTGGAGAAAGCCGAGCCGAAGCCTGTTGAGCCAAAACCAGAGCCTGTTAAGAAAGAAGAGCCCGTAGTGAAGAAGTCAGTTAACACAACCGGCGAAGTAGTTACACTAACTGAGAGAACTGGTCGTTCTTATGTAATAGTAGGTAGCTTTTTCGATGGAGACCTGGCCGATGACTATGGTAAGAAGCTGGCAAAAGAGGGGTTGAACTCAACCGTTATTAAGCCGTTCGGGAAATCAAGGTTTTACAGGGTAAGTATTTCCGATTTCGACACTTATCAGGAAGCAGTGGATGAAGCCGAAAAAGCTAAGTCAACCTATGGAGGTGAAGTTTGGGCTTTAAGGTATTGATATAACATATGATGTTACTGCAAATTGACACCGCTGATCTTGCTGTTGAAGATCAGTCGGTCACTCTTATAGATTTGATGTTAAAAGGGGGATTCTGGATGATCCCCATTTTATTATTGTCCGTCGTAGCCGTTATCATTTTCGTGGAGCGATTTCTTACGTTGAGGAAGGCAGGCGAAACCCCCGATCACTTTACAGACGACATCAGAGCCAAGGTATTGGCTGGCGATGTAAATGGTGCCAAAATGATTTGCGCCCAAACCGGCACGCCTGTTGCCAGAATGATAGAGAAGGGCCTCTCCAGACTTGGAAGTCCCTTGAAAAACATAGAGGTGTCTATCGAGAACGTGGGCAAAATAGAGATTTACAAGCTGGAGAAAAACCTGGGTGTTTTGGCCACAATATCGGGTGCAGCCCCAATGATTGGTTTCCTTGGTACGGTAACGGGTATGATACAGGCCTTCATCGCCATTGCGCAGGAAGAAGGTTCGGTTAGTCCAAAGTTGCTATCGTCAGGCATCTACGAAGCCATGGTGACCACAGCGGCAGGCCTCACTGTCGGTATCATTGCCTACCTGGGCTACAACTACCTGGTGACCAGAATGCAGAAGGTCATTCATAGAATGGAATACAGTGCTATCGAGTTCATCGACCTGCTACAGGAGCCTAAATAACCACTGAAGCATGGATCTACGTCCAAAAAATAAGATTGATGCATCATTCAGCATGAGTTCGATGACCGACATCGTGTTCCTTTTGCTGATATTCTTTATGCTCACAGCCACGTTCGTTACGCCTTCCGGCTTGCCGGTCAATTTGCCTTCGAGCAAAAGCTCAACCATTGTGCTTCAAAAAGTGAGTGTCACCATTAGCAGCGATTTACGTTACTATGTAAACGACAAGCTGGTGAACCGGAATAACCTGGAAATGGTTTTAAGGAATGAGTTGGCTGGCAAAGAGGGAGTGGTGGTATTGCATGTAGACAAATCTGTTCCTACGGAGCACCTGGTTTATGTGGCAGGCATAGCAACCGCTTTGGAAGCCAAAGTATCGATAGCGACAAAACCGAATTAGGTAATGGAGTTTCAGAGCAAAGAAGAAAAGAAAAATGAAAGAATAGGCACGGCGGTCTCTCTGGGCGTCCATGCACTTCTTTTGTTAATTTTTGCCTTCCTTTTGGCCTGGAAAGAACCCAATCCGCCCATTCCTGAATATGGCATAGAATTAAATTTTGGCCTTGATAGCCAGGGATCTGGCGCTGTTCAACCAGAATCTACCGTAGAGCAAAGCGAAAGTACATCGGATGCCGAAGAGGTCAATGAAGACGTTCCTGAAGAGACACAAACAGAAGAGACGGAGCCGGTAGAGGATACGGCCGAGCCAGAAGTAGTGGAGGAATCAACCAATGCACCAGAGGAGGCTGTAGTGACACAGAATGTGGCCAGCCCTGATCTGCGCAAAGAGGAGCCGGTCAAAACGCCGGTGACCACGCCTAAGAAAGAGGAAGAGAAGCCGAAGGAGGTGAAAAAGGAAACCAAGCCCGTAGTGGCAGAAACAAAACCAACTCCAGTAGAAACCAGGAAAGAACCCACAGAAAAGCCTGCTGAGAAACCATCAGGAGGTGTCGCCTCCGACAAAGTAGTAAGCTCCAATAGTCAGGGAGATAACACAGCTGCTACAGGTGATAAAGGAAACAAGGAAGGAACTGTCGATGCCCGTGCTCTGTATGGAACCCCGGGTGGTGGAGGTGGCGCTGCTCTGGATATGGCAGGTTGGGCGTGGGAGGAGATCCCCAAACCAAATGACACTTCCAACGAGAGTGGCCGTATAGTTTTTGAAATCACTGTCGATGACAATGGTGAGGTGATAGGTATTAAAACCCTGGAGAGAGGGGTAAGCGCCGCTGTTGAGGCGGTGTATAGGAGAGAGGTCGAAGGGCTGTATTTCAAAAGGAACCCACCGAACAGTCCTGCTCCGCCGAGGTCAACCGGTCGAATCACTTTTATCATCAAATCCCGCTAATTAGCCAATGACGTACCAGGCAACGCTGGACTACCTCTACGGTAGTCTTCCGATGTTTCAGCGGGTGGGGAAAGTGGCCATCAAAAAGGATCTCACCAATACTTTGGCGCTGTGTAATGCGCTTGACAATCCCCACAACAAATTCAAATCAGTTCACATTGCCGGCACAAACGGAAAGGGCACGAGTGCTCATTCTATTGCAGCCATTTTGCAGGCTGCTGGTTACAAAACTGGCTTGTATACCTCACCTCACCTGAAGAACTTCACCGAACGCATTAGGGTCAATGGAGAAGAGATGCCTGAGGATAAAGTGGTGGCTTTTGTAGAAAGAATGAAATCGGTGCTGGAGCAGGTAAAGCCAAGCTTTTTTGAAACCACTGTGGCCATGGCTTTCGACTACTTTGCATCTGAACAAGTTGATATTGCCGTTGTGGAAGTGGGCCTGGGAGGGCGGCTCGATTCTACGAATGTAATCAATCCGCTGGTGTCGCTCATTACCTCTATTAGCTATGACCACATGGATCTTCTGGGTAACACCCTGGAAGAAATAGCGGGAGAAAAGGCCGGAATTATTAAGAAAAATACGCCTGTGGTGGTCGGAGGTTATTACGGGTCATTGGATGCAGTGTTTATTGAGAAGGCAAAAAAGGAAAACAGCCCGATCGTCATTGCCAGGAACGGATATAAGGTTGAAAATAAGGGGTATAACTTGTTTTCAAGAGTGGTTTCGGTAGCTAAAACTGGCGGCTCTGACCTAAAGACATTGAAGCTTGACTTAACTGGTCAGTATTACCTCAAAAACCTGCCGGGAATTCTCAGTGTCGTCGATGTGCTGCGCACGAGAGGATTTGACATTTCCGATGAAGCCGTAGCAAAAGGGCTCAGCAATGTGAAGGGCCTGACTGGCCTGAAAGGCCGCTGGCAGGTGCTACAACAGCAGCCGCTGATGATATGCGATGTAGGCCACAATGAAGAGGGCATGAGGGAGCTGTTCGAACAGCTCGCCGAGAACATCCATGGGCAACTGTACATTGTTATCGGGGTCGTGAGCGATAAAGACAGGTCTAAGCTGTGGAGTGTTTTGCCGAGGGATGCCTACTACTATTTCACTGCGGCCAGCATTCCCAGAGCACTGCCCGCTGAACAGCTTTATGAGGAAGGAAAAGCGGAGGGGTATGTTGGAGAGTTGGTTAGAGATGTAAACGAAGGAATCGCCCTGGCAAACAAAAAAGCGGGGGCGAACGATGTCATTTTTGTCGGGGGGAGTACTTTTGTCGTAGCAGAAATAGATCAGTTGTAGTAGTGAGAAACAAAACGGACAGGTACAAGCAGAACCGTGAAAGCAGGAATGTGCTGGAAGAAGGGAAGCCGCTTTTTGAGACAATAAAGGGAAGGTGGAACGACGAATTTTTTGATAACGACTTGCCGCTCGTGGTAGAGCTTGGCTGTGGCAGGGGGGAATACGCCGTCGGGTTGGCAGAGCGCTTCGGTGATAAAAATTTTATCGGTGTCGATATAAAAGGAGACAGGATTTGGAAGGGGAGTCAGCTGGCACAGGCACTTGGGCTTACCAATGTAGGTTTTCTGCGCACTCAAATTCAAATGCTTGAGAAATTTTTTGAAGCAGGGGAGGTGTCGGCAATTTGGATTACTTTTCCCGATCCCAGACCGAAAGACAGAGATGAAAAGCGAAGGCTTACGTCGCCCAGGTTTCTGGATATGTACAAAGCCATGTTGAAGAAAGACGGTTGGGTATATTTTAAAACCGACAGCACGCCGCTCTTTCAGTACACACTAGACTTGTTGAGGGAAAAATATGCCATCAAAGAAATGGAGTACACCTTTGACCTTTACCAGTCTGATCTTTGGGAAGAGCACTACGGCATCAAAACTAAGTATGAACTGATTTTTACCGAAAAGGGGGAAACCATCAAGTACATGAAGTTTCGCTTTGCCTGAGCCTCTTGCCGGGGCTTTTCAGTCGTCTGTTTCCAGGGCTTCCAACATATCGGCCAACTCATCATAGTCTTTGAAGCCCGGCTTAACTTCCTGGCTTCCTTTTAGTGCAAATCCGTTCACCTTATTGGAAGCTAAAAGGCCTTCCACCTGTTCGGGATTGACATCGTAGCCTACCAGCAAAGGCACCTCTGAATTTGCGCTAACCACTTGCTTGACGGTTAATTGATCATTAAGCTCAGCAAAAATATACGCTACTGCCGGGGTGTTTTTGGCCAAAGTCATGGCCATATTAAGGCTTGCTTCTGTGGTGGCTTTTATGATAAAAGTTAAGTCTGTGTGCTTCAGTGATTCCAATAGGGATAAATCACTTATTTCCAGACAATCAAGCTCATATTGAACCAGTTGTGCCCTGATGTTTTCTTCTGAAAGCCCATGTGCTTCGCCCACCAGCTTTACGCCAGCCACCCAGCCGGTTATTTCCTGAAACTTAAGTGGATTGATGTATTCTGGGCTTGCCGGGTTGATATCAAAGCCGAGCATATCCACACCCATGCCAGCACAATACCTTGCATCACTCAGGTTGGTAACACTTCCTACTTTTACTATTGCTTTTAATGCCATTAAGATGCTTCCTTTTTTACTTCGTGTCGTTTCTGGTTTCGTTAATAAGACCCTCTAGGCTATCGATTAGCACCTGTAGATGTTGCTCAATGATCGACCAAACAATTTCATAGTCTACCCCAAAGTATTCATGAACAATACGATTGCGGAAACCTCTTAACCTATCCCATTCGATATGTGGGTTGTTTATCTTAAAGTCTTTGTCAATTCGACTCGACGCCTCGCCAATGATCTCAAAATTACGAATCACAGCGTCGATCGTTTTGTCATCATCAATGAAGGTTTCATATGACAAGCCCTCGGTATACTTTTTGATTTTTAAAGCCGATTCCAGAATATCTTCCAGAAGAAAGAGAAGATCACGGCTAGACATAGATCAAGTCAGGTTTGATTTTTTCGAAGTACTTTTCCTTTATTCCGTTTCTTGACACCACATCAACTGTAAAGCCTACCAATTCCTCGATTTCATTGGCCAGGTCAATAAATCTTATGCCAATCTTATCGTTGAATTCGACTAATACATCAAGGTCACTGTCAGCTACCTGTTCATTTCTTGAATAAGAACCAAAGACCGCCATCGATTGTATGGGGTACTTGTTGAACAAGTATTGCCTATTTTTCCCAAGAGTAAGTTTGATGTCTTCAAGCGATTTCATTGCGCCGGATAGTATTGATTCTCTGCTATCCCAAAATTAGCAATTCACTACCAATAGGAACAAAATAACTGCTGCTATTGTCACAAACCTACCAAAATAAACGGGGCCCAGTAGTACGGATCCTTGTAATTTTCAGAGTTGAGCAGGCTTAATTTTGCCTTTCGAAGGTCGTCGGCAAACAGGTTATTGTCAGAATGATAGAGGTGTTGCTTATAAAACTCAATCATCAGCGATGCTGTCGAAGCATCGGCTACCTGCCATAAAGAAACGATAAGGTTTTTGGCTCCGGCGTACATCAGTGCCCGACTCAGGCCAATAATCCCTTCGCCACGGGTTACTTTGCCGAGGCCTGTTTCGCAAGCCGAAAGATTGACCAAATCGGCATTGATGCCAAGGCTGTAGATCTCTCCGGAATAAAGGCTGCCGTCTTCATCATTTCCCGGCGATAGAAATATCCTCGATAGCTCCGGCTTTGCTTCATTCACCATGCCATGGGTAGCAAAATGCAAAAATTTGTACTGCCCCAGTTCATCCGACTTAATGAAGCTCTCCGAAGCAGCGGCACTCAACATAAGGTTTGCCTCCTGGTCGGATCCGGTAAATAGAAACTTGATCTCCTTCACTTCTTTTTCCGTGTCTGGCAGTGTCTGCATGACCACTTCATTCTTTTCGAAGGAAAGCGGCGCTGATAGTAAAATACCATTCCCGGTGCTGGATGACTTACTGGCGATTCGTTCAGCAAGAAGTGTGGCTGAGTAGTCATAGGAAATGACTTTTTCACTAATGAGGTAGTTGATGGTGCCGTCCTTGTCACGACCGATTATCAACGACTCGAATGGTACAGCGCTAATCGGGCCATCGGGGAGTACCAAAAGTGAGCTGATAGAGGCAGGTAGTTTGGGCATGAGTTGTTCGTGCAGTGCTTCGGAAGCTTTTTGGAACACCTCCTGCTGCCTGTACTTAATGGCGTTCCTCAACCCAACAATGTTCCTGGCGAAATCAGGGTCTTTCTTGATGGTGGTGGCGTTAAGCCGGTGTCGGCCAACCAGAAAGACATATACATTCTCTTCACCTATGAAATAGGAGAGGATGCCTTGATTCTCACTCAAAAGTGGTTGCAATGTTTCAACTGAGGCCAGGGTATTGCTGTATTTGAGCTTGAAGTATTCCGGGTACTGATCTTCCAGCTTTTCAATAAAGCTTCTCAGGGCAGATTCAAAGCCGAAAAGCTCAGCCTCAAGCTCTTCTTCTTTTTCAGGCGAAAGTTTGCCTCCTGCCAGCTTTTGCTCGATAAAGATAATTTGATCCTTTAAGCTGTCTTCCAGCGCCAGCTCCTCATCTGGGATACCGGCAAAGTGCTTGGCTTTGGCGTCGTTGATGGCGTCGAGAAGCACAGCCGACTTGCTTCTTTCGCAGAAATTAAAAGCCAGCTTTTGGTAGTATTGCTTCTTAAAAGTTCGTTCGCTCAGGTAGAGAGCAGTACTGATGCCATTTTCATACACTTCATAGGCAACAGCACCAAGTCGGAGCTTGTCAGCTTCATTTAGCCGAATCTGGCGAATGCTTGTGATCAATTCATCACAGGCAACGTAGGCAGCAAGTGCCCCGTCAATGTCCCGTAGCTTCAGTGTTTTTTCAAAATGCAGCGCCTCCATGTTCTTGGCCTTTGATTGCAGTGAGGAAAGAAGAATGTCGGCGTTATAGTAGTCTCTCAGCTCAGGCAGGTCGTAAATGGTCTGATAATTCTGGGAGTAGAGATTCGCATAAATAGACTTTTGAAAGCTCTCTACTGCCAGCTCAAACTTATTCTGTTTCTGGTAAATGGATCCTATGAGAAAATAGGTGTTGGCTATTTCCGGATGCTTTTCTCCATAGAGGTTTTGGTACATTTGCAGCGCTACCCGCTGGAATGCCAGTGCTTCTTCAAGCGATCCCTTCATTTCGGTCAATCGTCCCTTGTTGCTGGTGGTAAAGGCCTTGTTGGGGTGGTCGCCTGTGTAGGTGGCATTCCAAATATTCATGACCTGGTCGAGGTAAGTGATCGCCTTGTCGTAGCTCCCCTGGTTAGCTGTGGCGAAGGCCAGGTTGCTATATCCGCTGGCTACTTTGGGGTGGTTTTCACCAAGATTATCCTTGTAAATAGCCAGCGCCTTGTTAAAATAGTCGACAGCGAAGGCGGGGAGGTCTTGCAAATAGATAAGCCCGATGTTGTTGTAGGAATCGGCAAGCAACACAGCCTTGCCTGCGCCCGCCGATTGGCGAATGCTTAGTGCCTTTTCGTGGTATTGCAGGGCCAGCTCCCGGTTGCCGTTGTTCCAGTACACCACGCCCAGGTCGTTGTAGCATTTTGCTTGTTCAAGGCTATTGGCAGGCAGTAACTTTTCCGCCTTAAGAAGCTCTTCCAGCGCCAGGTCATTTCTGCCTGATCTGAGGTAAATATCGCCGAGGATATTCAGGGAGATGGCGCTGAGGTTGCCAGACCCTTTAATAATCTCCGCCAGCTCGTTGCTCTGAACAATGGCCTGAGCCCACTGCGGATCGCCCAGGGCCAGCTGGCATTCGGCCATCCGGAGCTGGCAAAGTGCAGCCTTTTCATTTTGGTTGGCTTTAAAAAAACCAGCAGCGGCTTGTTCGAAATGATCGTAAGCCGCTGAGTAGTTAGCGTTGATTTGCTCGTTTTCTGCCTGCTCCATTAAAGCGTCTTGCGCTTGAGCAGCAATGTTAATAAACAGAAAAAACCAGAATAATTGGTTGCTTAGTTTCATTTAGAATCTATAAGTCAATGAAACATTGTTTACATACTCTCTCGACAGTCCATCAGGATTGGTGTGTCGCTTTACCAACCGGAAACCATTGATCATTTTGAGGCCGAGCCTTGTGTTGAACTGATAGCCGCCGCTTATCAGTAGCGTTAGCGCCAGGCCCTCCGAGCCATCAATGATTCTGTCTTTATAGCCAACTACCTGGTCGCCTTCCAGCACAGGAATGTTAATTACATCTTTATTAAGTC
Source organism: Imperialibacter sp. (assembly GCF_048007035.1). Taxonomy (NCBI): domain Bacteria; kingdom Pseudomonadati; phylum Bacteroidota; class Cytophagia; order Cytophagales; family Flammeovirgaceae; genus Imperialibacter; species Imperialibacter sp. Next base: position 6,220,567 of record NZ_CP180355.1, on the reverse strand, counting down.
TGTAAATAGGCAGAAGACCGGTGCTGAAGTTGAAGTTCGTGAACCTGAAGTTGCGCTCTACCCTGAACATGATGTCAGTGCCTCTCACAAGCGACCTTGCTTGTGTGTACTCTAACGCCTTTTTTTCCAACGGATCGCCTATCCAGTCGCTCCATAGAAAGGTGCTGTTGATTTGTCCGAAAGGGCGTTGAATACCTGTGGCAAGCAGCCATTTTGAAGTAATGAAAGAGATGCCCGCCACAGCGTCGTAGGTGCCAAGTCCAGTTTGGTTGTACATAGGCAGCGATTGTCCCTCCGTGTTTTTAATATTGGCGTCTCCCGTCGGAATCTTTGATCCAATCGTGGCATTTACCTGAAATGCTTCTCTGGTAATGATGTTGCGGGTAAGGGCAAGACTAAGATCGCCGATGCCTTTTGTGTTCGCCAGGGCGCCGTCGACGAAAACGTAAGGCACTTTCAACTGAACCGTGGTTTTGCTATTGAGGCCTACATTCACATCAGCCACATAGTTGTACACCACGTCCTTGAACCGTGTCAGTCCCACGTAGTGAGTGAACTCAATCGACCTGAGTTTTACCTGGATGCGTCGATTATAGCCCTGGTCTGGTTTCATGGCACCCATGGTGCAAAACCCGGCATCGCTGCAGCCCTGGGAGTAGGAAAAGCTGGTGATGATCAGCGCAAAAAATAGAAGAATGTATCTCATAGATTGAGAAGTTATGTCTACGAATTGGTTGAGTAAACTAAGTGAAAAAAAATGCCCGTGCTAATGGAATGACCAAAATTCAAAGATAACGCTTTTGCCTGTATCTTCTAAAAGAAAAATTGCCGGAGGTAATGCTCGGAAGATTGAATTCCGTGGTTTCACGGATTGAATATTTGGTGCAGAACGAGGCCAGCCGGTTGTAAGGCCGTCGGGATAGTTTTGTTAGAATTACCCAACTACTGCCTTAAATAAGCGTTGGGTACATTTTCCGCTTTATAGTCGATCCCGTAAGCCCTCTGGAGCAGCTGGGTCACGGTAGCCGTTGTGGTGGTTTCGTCTCTGTGCATTTGAGGAAGGAGGCCCATCATCGCATAGCTGATCGGATTGACGGAAGGGATGAGCGTTTCCCAAGTGTAGCCTTTTCCCCAAATGATGCCAGGCACGGAGATCTTTAGATCAGCGCCGTTGTCGAGGCAAAACTCGAGCATCTCAGCGGACTGGTTATTGTTCTGATTCACCGTGTGGAATATGGGCGTGTGTCCGCCAAAGCCATGCTCATCAACTCCGGCTTTTGCATTGATGTCAGCACCATTCCCAACCAGCACACGAGCGCATGCCACGTGATTGAACTCAGCGCAGACATGAAGAAGCGTTACTTCATCGAGGGGAGTATAGGCACACCTCAGACTATACTTTTTAGAAATTAATGCAGGATGGGTCGCTATCTCATTGGCAAGTGTCCCGGCATCATTGAGCAGAACAGCCAGTAGTGCCTTGCCTTCGAAGACCAGTCCAGCATCAACAAAAGTCTGCACACAGGCTTTGAACCGGGGACTTCGGGTATATTCGCTGGTGAGCTCGTAGATGAGGGGCTCATCCCGGAAAAGGTCGTTAGGGCTGACTCCATCTTCAAAGCACTTTTTGATGCCTTCAACCGAGTGGAGTTCAATTTGGGTGATGATGTCTTTTAAGAGGTTCATTCTGAATGGCTTCAGGTTCTTTGAGCAATTACGTATACATGCTTCTGAGGATACTGATCCAACTCCAGGTGCATGCACCGGCAACTGTTTTCTGAGATCACCCGAAGGTTTTCAGTGATGCCGATTGTGCTGTAGTAGAAGGTGTCATCTCTCCATTTGTTTTCGTGCTCGCCGTAGTCGTTGCCAAATGAATAGATGAGTATGCCATCGTTATTCAGCATTCCACAAAGTTTGGAAACTACAGGCACCTGTGATTTGAACGGCAGGTGAAATATGCTGTCCCAGGCCACAATAAAGTCGAATTTTGCTGGTGGCTGCCATGTACAAATGTCTTCGTTAAGGAAATTGACCTCCGGGTGATTGGCCCTGGCAATTTCAATCATTTGGCTCGACACATCTAATCCGGTTATACTAAAGCCACTGGCGAGCAGCTCTTTCGTAATTCTTCCGCCACTGCCGCAGCCGACGTCCAGAGCGTTTCCTTTGTTGGCACAATAGCTGATCGCCCTTTTGATTTGATCCAAGCCATAGTTGGAGGCAAGGTGTCCTTCGTGCCACCATTGGGCGATTTTATCATATTTTGTGCCTAAAACCTTTGGATCCATATAAGCTGCTGTTTTAAAAAATCTGCCTGGTGAAGGGAGAAATGTGAAGTAACTAATTTATTAAAAACGATGCAGAGCGTAGAACATAAAGTTTTTCCCAAAAACTTATCGTAATTTTGCACCACAAGCGAACCATTTCTGTTCGCTTCGTCTTTTTGAGGGGCGTCCTCAGAGACTTAATCGATGTAAAAGTCAGGCTTTGAACCTGGCGAAAGACACACTTAATGAGTAAACACGGAAGAGTACTGGTGGCCATGAGCGGTGGTATTGACAGCTCCCTGGCAGCCGTGATGCTTCATGAGCAAGGCTATGAAGTCATCGGAATGACAATGAAAACCTGGGACTATGCGTCCGCAGGCAGTTCTAAAAAAGAAACGGGCTGTTGCAGCCTCGACTCTATCAACGACGCAAGGAATATTGCCGTCAATCTGGGTTTCCCACACTATATTCTGGACATTCGAAGTGAGTTTGGCGACTATGTGATCGACAATTTCACCACCGAATACCTGGCGGGCCGCACGCCCAATCCATGTGTGTTGTGCAACACCCACATCAAATGGGAGGCATTGCTGCGACGTGCAGACAAGCTGGACTGCCAGTTTATCGCCACGGGACATTATGCAAAGGTGAGGCAGGAGAATGATCGCTATATTATTTCCAAAGGAAAGGACGAAAACAAAGACCAGTCATATGCTTTGTGGGGAGTGGGGCAGGAAAGTTTGAGCCGCACTATGTTTCCACTTGGCCATCTGCGCAAGCCTGAAATAAGGGAAATGGCTAGTGAAAGAGGTTTTATAGACCTTGTGAACAAATCTGAGTCATACGAAATCTGCTTTATCCCCGACAATGACTACCGTGGCTTTCTAAAAAGGAGGGTAGAAGGCCTTGAAGAGCAAGTCGACGGTGGTGAGTTTGTATTGGAGGACGGCACTGTGCTGGGTAAGCACAAGGGCTATCCTTTCTACACCATCGGGCAAAGGAAAGGCCTGGGCATTACTTTGGGGTACCCGGTGTACGTGACCGAAATTCAAAAAGAGAAGAACAGAGTTGTGCTGGGCACCTTTGATGAACTGTCCAGAGATGGCATGTACGTGAAAGGCCTCAACATGATGAAATACACTGACCTTACCGGCCAGCGTTTGGATACCATTACCAAAGTGCGCTACAATGACGACGGTGCGCCGGCCGTCATCGAGCAGGTAGGCGACACCATGAAGGTGTTCTTCGGCAACGGAGTCAATGCAATTGCCCCGGGGCAGGCAGCGGTGTTCTACGAAGGCGACGACGTAATAGGCGGCGGCTGGATCCAGTCAAGTTTCAGACAACATGCTAAGGCTGTTTAAAATACCGACACTATGGGTTCTCCTGATCGCTTCAATGGGCTGTCAGGAGGAAACCATTGTGCCCGACACCTCCCGGCTGGGTGCCGACTTTTTCCCAATGGAAAAGGGCCTTTACTGGGAATACGAGGTCGACCTTACCACCTACAACCTGCTCGACTCCATGCCGTCGCACTATTTTCTCAGGGAAGTGGTGGCCGATACCTTCACTGATCTGTCGGGCAGCCTGAGCTACAGGCTGGAGCGGTTTAGCCGGGAAACAGCCAACGTTGACTGGCAACTTGACTCCGTTTGGACGGCAAGGCTTTCTACTACCCAGGCGGTTCGCATTGAAAATAATGTACCGTTTATCAAGCTTACTTTTCCATTAGCGGAAGGCAAAGAGTGGAATGGTAATGCACTGAACAACAGGGGAGAAGAGACCTATCAGGTGAGTGGGCTTGGGCTGGCCCTTGAGGTGGGTGATACCACGTTTGAAAACACGCTAACAATCCTTCAGAGAGAAGTGCTTGACACTATTGTTTTCCAGGATGTGCGCAGAGAGTACTTTGCGAAGGAGATTGGATTGGTGAAAAAAGAATTTATTCAGCTAAATTACTGCAGTACAGAGGAGTGCTTTGGTCAGAAGATCATAGATTCTGGCCGAAAATTATATATGGAACTTGTTGCACATGGTAAAGAGTAGAGGAGCTCTGACTATTTTGATTTTACTACTGTCCGGACTTTCACTGAAAGCTCAGGTCAACCGGTATATTGTTCAATTTACGGACAAATCAGGTGGCACCTATTCCGTTGACAGGCCTGAAGACTTTCTTTCGGAAAAAGCGATTTTGAGAAGGGAAAAAGAGGGGGTTCCAGTTGATGAGACCGATTTGCCGGTTAGCCAGGCTTACCTCGATCAACTGGCAGCAACCGGCGTTGAAGTGTATCATACCTCCAAATGGATGAACCTGGCGTTGATTCAATGCAACGTCAACAAGGTGCTGACTGTCGATGCGCTCCCATTCGTTTCACGAGTGGAGCTGGTGGCACCGGGAGCACGGCTTACCAAAGGTGAAACAGCCAACGGTCGTTTCAAAAGCAAAAGCGCTACAGGCAGGGTACTCGCCACCACCGAATTTCAAAACAGCCTTCTTTCGATCCAGCACATGCACCGCCAGGGTTTCTATGGGGAGGGCGTGCTGATTGCCATATTCGACGGTGGCTTTGGTGGCGTTGACGCTGTGCCGTTTTTTGAAGAGGTTCGCAGCAGCAACCGAATACTGCAGACTTACGACTTCGTCACCAACGGACATCAGGTGTATACCTTCGATGACCATGGCACGAGGGTGTTTTCTACCATTGGAGCTAAAATGATCCAGGTGGAGGGCAAGGACACGACATTGATTTTGGGTACCGCACCTGCAGCTGATTTTGCGCTTTTTGTTACGGAAGACGTAAAAAGCGAATACCGGATCGAGGAATACAACTGGCTTTTTGGCGCTGAAAAGGCCGATAGCCTCGGCGCTGATATCATTCATACTTCAGTGGGCTATAATGTGTTCAGTGATTCGCAAATGAACTACACAAAGGCGCAAATGGATGGCAAAACGGCCATCATTACGCAGGCCGCCAACCTGGCCGCCGACAAGGGTATTTTCGTAGTGGCCAGCGTAGGCAATGAGGGCAGCAACAGCTGGAAAAAGGCCACGGCCCCAGCCGACAGTCCCAAGGTGCTGTCAGTAGGTGCAGTGGATAACAGCGGTAAATTGGCAAGCTTCAGCTCGATTGGTCCTACGGCCGATGGACGCATCAAGCCTGATGTAGTGGCGCTGGGGGTTTTCGCCACAGTGGGAGCGGAGAGCGGCTCGCTGATCACTGCGAATGGCACCAGTTATTCGGCACCCATGGTGGCCGGCTTTGTGGCTGGGCTGATACAGGCAGAGCCAGAAAAAACAAGAGAAGAGCTTTTTAACGACATTCTGAACTCAGGCAGCAGGTCAACTAAACCTGATACATTGTTTGGCTATGGCATCCCTGATTTTATCAAAGCAACGGGTGGGAAAATCCTCTCAGTAGATGATGTGATCAATGACAAGGTGAAGGTCTATCCCAATCCGTTCACGGAGAACAGGCTGAGCATAAAAATCAATAATGAACTGGCAGTTAACGGGCTCTCTGTACAGATGTTCGATGCCAATGGGAAGATGATTGCCCAAAAAGAATACAATAGCTACGATATCAACGACGTTGTTATATTTGAATTTTCGGGCACAACCCCCGGGGTTTATTTTTTACGGTTGTCGTCAAGCACATTTGAGAAGCAGGTAAAACTGCTCAGATACTAAGAAAACCTATCCATGAACTTTCCACTTATTGCCCCTTCCATACTTGCCGCCGACTTCGGTAACCTTCATCGAGACGTGGAAATGCTCAATAGCAGCAAGGCCGACTGGCTGCATATCGATATAATGGATGGCACTTTTGTTCCCAATATTTCCTTTGGTTTTCCGGTAACGGCGGCCATCAATAAGCACACGAAAAAGCCCCTCGATTTCCATTTAATGATTGAGCAGCCCTCTCGTTATTTCAAACAGTGCGTTGAAACTGGTGCCGAGGTGATTTCTGTGCATCATGAAGCCTGCCCAAACCTTCACAGGGTGCTACAGGAAATTCGTGAGCTGGGCTGCAAGGCAGGGGTGGCGCTCAACCCACATACTCCCGTAAATGTGCTGAAAGACATCATGGAGCTGACCGATATTATCTTACTGATGTCGGTGAACCCCGGCTTTGGAGGACAGAAGTTCATCGAACGAACTTTCCAAAAGGTGAGAGATGCCAAAGAGATGGTTCTCAACGCCGGCACGCATACCATGATCGAGATAGACGGTGGTGTAAACATGAACAATGCCAGAGAGCTTTGTCAGGCGGGAGCAGACATTCTGGTGGCTGGCAACTTCGTTTTCAGTGCATCTGATCCGTTGGAAACAATCGCTCAACTCAAAACTGTGAACAGCGAGGAAAAATTCGTTTGATGCGCAGGGGCTTACTTACCATTACTTTTTTAGCTTTTTCTTTTGCCACCTGGGCGCAACAAGCCTGCATCCAGGGTATAGTGCTCGACGCTCAGAATGCGCCATTGCAGGGGGCTACCATTTCCGTTCCGTCGCTTACCAAAGGCACCAACGCCGATACGGACGGCACCTTTTTACTATGCCTTGAGCCGGGCAGTTATCAACTTGAAATAAGCTTTGTAGGCTATAAGGCAGTTCAAAAACCTGTGTCCCTTGCCGCAGGCGATAGTTTGGTTATTCAGGCCACATTGAATGAAGATAAAACGCTTCTGGCTCAGGTAACAGTGGTAGGCAAAAGAGAGCTGGGCCCTCCAAGAGCTGGGGAATTTCGTGTGACAAGCAAAGAGCTGGCAAATTTCCCTGCGGCCACGGCAGATATTTCCAGGATACTAGCCACGCTTCCGGGGGTTGTGGCTAGCAATGAGTTATCTTCTGCTTACTCTGTACGAGGTGGTAATTTCGATGAAAACCTTGTATACGTGAATGATATTCCGGTGTACAGGCCCTTTTTGGTGAGGGCAGGTCAGCAGGAGGGGCTGGGTTTTGTCAACCTCGACATGGTGTCGGGAATTACATTCTCATCCGGTGGCTGGCAGTCGAAGTATGGAGATAAGCTTTCATCCGTGCTTAATGTTGGCTACAAAAACCCCGTTGAACAGGCTGGATCTGTCAATCTGGGGCTATTAGGTGGCTCAGCACATGTGGAAGGTGTTAGCAAAAACGACAGGGTAAACTATACAGCGGGGGTTCGTTACAAAAACTCCAGGTATTTGCTCAATACGATTTCTGTGAAAGGCCAATATTTACCTCGGTTCGCCGACTTCCAGTCTCTTGTTTCTGTTAAGTTAGGCCAGCAGACCGAGGCACACAGGCAGAAAATCTCGATTCTTGCCTCCTATGCCCAAAACAGGTACTTCACAAAGCCGGAATCACAGGAAGTGGAATTCGGTACGTTCGGCAGGTCGTTCCGCATGGTGGCGGCTTTCGATGGCAAAGAGGTGCTTGACTATGATATTTATCAAAGCGGAGTGAAGTGGACCAACACCTGGGACGATAAGTTCAACCTGGACGTGATTGCTTCAGGTGTTTATACTGTAGAAAGAGAATATTTTGAAGTAGAGGGAGCCTACAGGTTGTGTGATGTGAACAACAACCCGGCCAGCGACCAGTTCAAGGATTGCGTGGTAGTTCGTGGCGTAGGCAGCAACTATCACTACGGCCGCAATAAGCTACAGGCTACATTGCTAAATACAGAAAGCCGGTTTTCCGCCCGTTGGAGCGATCACCAGCTAACAGAAGCTGGCCTTGGAGCCAGAAAGGAAAGAATAGAAGATGTGCTGAACGAATACATTTTTCAAGACTCTTCCGGCTATGCCAGCACCACCGACAGGATTTGGGCTGAAAACCTGGTTGATGGTTATCACCTCACTGGCTATTTGCAGCACACAGTTTTTTCAAGTGATTCTATTCACATTCTGAATGCTGGTGTTCGCACGGCCTACTGGACGGTCAATGGCCAACTACTGGTGAGCCCGAGAATGCAATATGTGTTTACGCCGGCCTGGTCACGAAAGACCGCCTTTAAAGTTGCAGGAGGCGTTTATCAGCAGCCGCCTTTTTACCGAGAAATGCGCAACAGGCAAGGGGTCATTAACCGGGACCTGAAAGCCCAGGTGTCGTACCATGCCCTGGCAGGAATGGACTATGCATTTCAAATGAATGGAAGAAACTTTGTTTTCTTTTCAGAGGCCTACGTCAAATACCTGGATCGCCTGGTTCCTTACGACATCGACAATGTGCGTCTTCGTTACTTTGGCGACAACCTGGCCAGAGGGTGGGCTTACGGTGTTGATTTCAGAGTAAACGGCGAGTTTATTCCGGGCACCGAGTCATGGTTCAGCCTCGGTTTGCTTCGAACCATTGAGGACATAGAAGGAGACACCCTCGGCTTTATCCGCAGGCCATCCGATCAAAGGGTCACATTGGGTATTTTCTTTCAGGATTATTTGCCCAACGATCCAAGTGCTAGAATTTACGTCAGTGCACTCTATGGAAGTGGGTTGCCCTTTAGTGCGCCAAATAATCCAACTTATCGCAACTTTTTCAAGGGAGATGAGTATTACAGGGTTGATGTTGGTTTCACCAAGGTGTTTTCGAAAAAGAACGAAGGAAAAATATTTGGAGGTCTGAAGTCTATCTGGCTGACCGCTGAGATCCTTAATTTGCTTGGTGCTGAGAACACCATTTCTTACACCTGGGTAAAAGACGTCTTCAATCAACAATTTGCCGTGCCCAATTCATTATCGGCAAGGTTTTTGAATGTGAAGCTTTCAGGTAGATTCTGAGGTATTCTGCCTATTTTTATAAGAGATACAAGACAAACAAACAATTATGAGAATGCAATCAATAGTTAAAGCTTCTGTTTTTTCTTTGGCCGTTTTATTCATCGCCGCCGGTTGTTCGCAACGCACGGTTACCAGGGTAAGTCCCGATCAGCAAATTGACCTTAGTGGCCGCTGGAACGACACCGATTCCAAACTTGTGGCAGAGGAAATGATCCGTGATGTGCTCAATCGTCCATGGAGAGAGGACTTTAGCAGAGCAAAAAATGCCAAACCAGTGGTGATCGTTGGCCTTGTTACCAACAAAAGCCACGAGCATATTGAATCTGAGACTTTTATCAAAGACATCGAAAGAGAGTTCATCAACTCAGGCATGGTGAGAGTAGTGCAAAATTCTGTTTTCCGTGAGAAAATGCGTGAAGAAAGGGCTGACCAGCAGGAATTTGCTTCACCGGAAACTCAAAAGAAATGGGGTGCTGAGCTGGGAGCTGACTTCATGCTGTTTGGTACGATCAATTCTATCGTAGACTCGTACAACAAAGAAAAAGTGGTGCTGTACAAAGTTGATCTTGAGCTTGCCAACCTGCAAACCAACGAGAAGGTCTGGATAGGAGACAAGGAGATCAAGAAGTTCATAAGGAACTAAGCTGACGCTATTCAAGTACCAAAATAGAATAAGGTAACGAGCATCCGGTAACTGGCGAGCAATATCTCAACACTATCGGCTGCTTGCTGCTTAGTCTCAAAAAAGCTCTACAAAAACAATATCTGTGCGTTTTCCGATCAAAATCTTATTGCTTAGCGGTCTGCTGCTGGCATCTTGTGCCACCTTTTACCAAATGAACTATGAATTCAATCAGAGTTTCGAGTCTGGTGACCTGGAGCAGGCGGCAAGGGTGTTGGAAAAGAACAAAAAGGCCGCCGAAGGAAAGGCCAGGTTCCTGTATTTTTTGAACCAGGGTATCGTACAGTCACTGCTCGGTAACTATGAAATCAGCAACGAAGCCTTTGAGCAAGCCTATATATTTGGTGAAGACTATCGGGTAAACTACCTCAATGAAGCAGCCTCGCTGCTGACCAATCCGACAATGACAGAGTACAAAGGGGAAGATCACGAACATTTGTTGCTGCTGTATTACAAGGCCATCAACTATTTGAAGCTGGGCGACTACGAATCCGCATTAGTGGAGTGCCGCAGACTGAACATTAGGTTGGGGACTCTTTCAGACAAGTATAAGAACCCCGATAAATACAAGAAGGATGCGTTTGTGAACAACCTGATGGGCATTATTTACGAGGCATCCGGCGATGTTAACAACGCCTTTGTCGCTTATAGGAACGCCTACGAAACTTACGAAGGCGACTACAAGAAATTGTTTGGTATGAGCGCTCCCGATCAACTGAAGGAAGACCTGCTCAGAACGGCTTACCTAAACGGGTTTAGTGATGAGGTGCGCCGCTACGAGGAGGCTTTTGGAAGGAAGTTTACGCCATCGCCAAAAAATGGGGGAGAGCTTGTTTTCTTTTGGAACAACGGACTGGGGCCGGTGAAAGCGGAGTGGTCGATCAACTTTTCCGTTATTCATGGTCAGGGCGGTCTGGTTACATTTGCCAACAGCGACTACGGTTTTAATTTCCCTTTTTTCTTCGATAGCAACGAAGACGATAAGAAGCAGGGCCTCGCAGCACTCGAATTCTTCAGGGTTGCTTTTCCCAAATACGTAGAACGCCCGGCACTTTTTAACAGTGCCACGTTGTCAGCCAATGGGAAGAAGTATGACCTGGAAGCCGCTGAGGACGTTAATGCAATTGCGTTTAAATGCTTGCAGGAACGCATGCTGGCCGAGTTTGGCAAGTCGCTTTTGCGGGTAGCATTAAAAAAGGCTGCGGAATATCAGGTGAGAGGCGAGAACCAGGATCTTGGCGCTGCCATAGGGCTTTTTAATGCACTGACTGAAAAGGCCGATACTCGCAACTGGCAAACGATTCCACATACCATCTATTATTCGAGAGTGCCCTTGCCGGAAGGGGAGCAAAAAGTGCAACTGAACCTGGCTTCTGCAACGGGTAGGAAGCAGCAGCAGGAGTTTACTTTCGACATTCGCAAAGGGAAGACCGCCTTTCATGTTTTTCAGTCGTTGGAAGACATACCTACCGCCAATCCTTACCGCACCTGGTAGTTTAGCGCCATCCATTCACCATTCATAGTCCTATAAGGGTATAAATACCTTTAGGAGTTGGTATTTAAGTGAGATTTTCCTTTTTTGGAGGTTGGAGAAAATTATAGTTTTAACAAAAACCAATAAATACAATGTTCAAAGCGATGACGAAGAAAGCGAAGTTTATGTTGACGTTAGCTTTTGCAGCTGGCCTTTCCCTTCAAAGCTCTTTTGCGCAAGATGCCGATGCTGTAACCGATGAAGAACTGACACAGTACGCTACTGTGATGAATAAAATTGACTCGATGAAGGAAGACCTGCAGGTTAGATACAATGAGGTCATCAAGAACAATGAGCTGATGGATGAGGGGCGAAGGTTTCTGGAATTGAAGAAGGCCTGGGGTGACGACGCAAAGCTAGCCGAAATTAGTGCCACAGACGAGGAGAAAACGGCTTATCAGGGAATTCTTGATGAGTATGACAATATGGTGGCGGAGTTTAAGGAAGTATATCCGAACCTGATAAAAGATGATTTGGGTGCTGCGTTGTATAACAAGGTCAGGAACGCAATGAAAAGCGATGCTGAGCTTAAAACAAAATACGACGAGCTACTCGCCAGCATGCAAAGTACTGACGAAGGCGATAGCGAAACCGACGACGGCGGGAGTAACTAACCAAACATAAGGAATTTAAGGGCTGTTATCAGCTCTTTTTTTTATGCTTACTAAAAATCAACTGGTAAATTATAATTAGTAAGTGCTATATTTAAAGGATCACTTAATATCCGCCTAACCTCATGTTGACAGAATTCGAAATTGAAACAATGATGGAGATTCCGGCCATCCTTGAAGCCACCCAAAAGCTAAAAAAGGACTTTATAAGAACCGATGCGCCTTACCTTGAGATCGGTGATCATGACTTCTTCGGGCTTATCATGCTGGCCCCGACGGTAGGGGTGGCCCTGGCCAATGGGAGTGTGAGTCTTTTTGAAGAGCTGGCATTGAATAAAAAGGCGAGAAAAGCGTCAAAAGGCGGCTATTTTCTCAAAAAGGACCCCACTGTGTATGCCATGAAATTTTTGCTCGACAACTATACTAAGTGGGAGGAGAAGTTCTTTGACGTGCTCAAGATAGCGATGAACAGTTCCTTCGATATCGACAAGCTAAAGACAAAAGAGGCTGCTGTTGTCGACAATAATTACGACGAATACAAAAGGACTGTGCTGAACACACCGTATATACTCATTCGGTTTATCTCCTCCTTCTTCCTTCAGGACGACGAACACATTATTCAGCGAAGGTCGATGAATAAGACCGATTACGAGCGGCTTCTGGATATTGGTCAGAAGCTTGACCTGCATCGGATTCCTGTTTTTCAGCAGTTTTGTCAGACATTCAAGGTAAAGGGTTAACGGTCTGTGAATTGTTGGTACTATTTCTGATAGTAATTCGTTAGCATAAGAAAGATTTCCATGAATAAACTTTGTATGTTGGCGGCAGGAGTATGGCTGTTAATCGGACTAACAGGCTGCAAGGACAAGGATGAGCCGCCACCACTTCCTGAAGAGCAGGACTTGGCCATTCAGAACTATTTAGCGGAAAATGAGATAGACAGCGCCACAAAGTCGGATCAGGATTTCTATTATTTTCCTGTGGTAGAAGGAAACTCACTTCCCAATTCCTCTAATATTATTTCGTTTTACTATACGGTAAAAAATATGGATGGTGTTGTCGTAGCCTCCTACACGGCTGGCAATGGTGAGCCCATCAAGGCGCAGAGGAATACCAAAACAATTTATCCGCCAGGGCTGGACGAAGCACTACAGATACTTGCCACTGGTGATAGCTACGTTTTTATATTTCCTTCTCATAAAGCTTACGGTGCCCTGGAGGTGTCGGGCGACCTGCCCGCCAATTCTATTGCCATCATCGAAATAGAAGTAGTGGCTGAGGAAAGCATCAATCAAATCAGACAAAAAGAGCTGCAGTTGATCAACAACTACATCAGCGATTTTGAAATCAGTAATAGTCCTGATACGGTTATCAATCTCATTTCAGGGCTTTCTATCATCAAGACAAAAAGAGATAAACAGGCTGCCGAGGTGCCTTCTAGTGGCACTATAGCAATTAATTGGACCGGTAAATTCTTTAGCGGCGACTCTTTCGGCAGCGAATCGGGTTTTGAAGTGAATATGGGGGCTGATGAAGTGATTACAGGTTTGGAAGCAGGGCTGAACAATATGCGGCTTGGCGAGGAAGCACAACTGCTCATTCCGTCTGAAATGGCATATGGAGCGAGTGTGCAGACAGTGCCGCATAGCGCTGGTTTTCAGGACATACTGATCGAAAAGCAGATTATTCCCGACTACGGGGCAGTTATCCCACCCTACACGCCATTAATCTTTGCTGTGACTGTAGTTGAATATCAATAATTGGGGCTTTTTCCTAAAAATTGATTAATTTCAAGGCTGGAAAATTAAACAGGTTGAAGTTATTTAAGCTTATTTTTATTCTTTTTGGTGTATGGATACTTTGCGCCGAGACTGCGCTTGGGCAAAAACCTGGATTTGTACCTCCACCACGCCGAAAATCGAGCGACCTTTACAGGAACCCTGTGAGGGTGATGCTCAATCAGTTTTCCATCACAGGAACGACTGGTTATGGCCTGGCCATGTACAGCCATGAGCTCAATAACGTTTATTTCTACCAATCGCAGAGCAATCAAATCATCGTTCCTATCGTTGATGGAGTTCCTGCTCCAACGGGAGTAGTAGCTGGCAACAGTAACTGGTTCAACAGAAGCACCTACGGAGACACGCTCGACCTCACAAATTATTTTGAAGTGCCTTACAGGCCTTTGGACGAGCCTGTGTTTAACCCAGAGCTAAGAAGAGAGTTCAGTATGGCCACCGACACCATGCCGCTGAAGTTTAGGTCATTGTCGCATAGTATCCCTATAGGGGTGGTTGTACATTTCAACTATCTGAACTTTAGAGCAGGGGCGGGGGCAACATTTGAAAGGCAATATTTCACTTCATTTAAGCCAACTACTTTCAAAGAAACCATCCGGCCTTTCGAACCGGAGGTGTCTCCGGTGTTCTTCCAAAGGTATTTTGCCACTGTGGGTTATAAATTTTACGACTTCTGGAGCTATTCTTTTGCCGGTGAAGCGCAAATAGGCGTTTTGCGTGGAGGAGGAAAAATAAAAGGTGAGCAGCCCATTTATGACTATGCTGTGATACAGCGGGGTGCTTTCTTTAATTTGGGGATTTCAATTGAAAAGAACCTTTCCGAGTATTTCAGGGTCATTGTGAAGCCTTCTTTCGACTACCACACATTCAACACCAACCTGACAGAAGCGGGTATCTCCATTCCACATAAGCAGCAAACCTTCTTTATCCAAGCTGGTGTTTCTATCAATATTCCAGATATCCGTCGTTGTCCATTGCCCTCCTGTGCCATACAGTTGAAGCATGCACACAATGGCAACAATGAAATTGTAAGGGGCCAACCTATTCACAAACATCAGAACCCGGTAATGGGCCAAAACCATAGGAAACTCTTCCGGTACAAGTGGAAAAACCGCAATAAAATTGAGCCCTATTAGGTCATGAAATTGATCGCTTATCCATTGCATTTTTTTTAGTCGTCAACAATAATTTTAACTAACTTGCGCTCTGTTTTTTTGGAGCGTTTGAACATAATTTATGGCAGAAGAAGACAAGTCAAATATCATCCCAATTAATATTGAAGATGAAATGCGGGGTGCCTACATCGACTACTCCATGTCGGTGATTATTTCCAGGGCACTTCCCGACGTTAGGGATGGTCTTAAACCGGTTCACAGAAGGGTGCTTTTCGGCATGCTTGATCTCGGTGTGAACTATAACAAGGCATATAAGAAGTCGGCGAGAATAGTAGGTGAGGTACTGGGTAAGTATCACCCCCATGGTGACTCCTCGGTGTACGATACCATGGTGCGTATGGCTCAGGATTGGTCATTGCGTTATCCGCTGGTCGATGGTCAGGGTAACTTTGGTAGTGTCGATGGTGATTCACCGGCAGCCATGCGTTACACGGAAGCACGTCTGAAAAGAATTGCAGAAGAGCTGCTTGCCGATATCAACAAGAATACGGTTGATTTTCAGCCCAATTTTGACGACTCACTGGAAGAGCCTACAGTGCTCCCAGGCAAGTTTCCTAACCTGCTGGTGAATGGAAGCAGCGGTATTGCCGTAGGTATGGCTACTAACATGGCCCCTCACAACCTGAGTGAGGTAGTAGAAGGTACGATTGCCTATATCGACAACAAAGAAATTACTGTTGAGGAGCTGATCAAATATGTAAAGGCGCCTGATTTCCCGACCGGGGGCATCATATATGGCTATTCTGGAGTAAGGGCTGCGCTTGAAACCGGCCGGGGCAGGGTGGTGATGCGAGCCAAAGCTGAAATCGAAGCAATGCCGTCAGGCCGGGAGCAGATCATCGTTACGGAAATTCCTTATCAGGTGAACAAGGCCTCGATGATCGAAAAAACTGCCGCATTGGTAAACGAAAAGAAGATAGAAGGGATATCTGACATTCGTGACGAATCGGACAGGGACGGCTTCAGGATCGTTTATGAATTAAAAAGAGATGCGGTTGCCAATATAGTACTCAACAAGCTCTATAAATATACGCAGCTTCAGACTTCATTTGGCGTAAACAATGTGGCCCTTGTTAAAGGACGTCCGCAAACGCTCAACCTGAAGGATCTCATTCAATATTTTGTGGAGCACAGACATGAAGTGGTGATCCGCAGAACCCAGTTTGAGCTGGATGAAGCCGAGAAGCGTGCCCATATCTTGCTGGGATACCTGATCGCTTTGGATAATCTGGATGAAGTGATCAACCTGATTCGCTCATCAAGGGATCCTGATACAGCGAAAACGGGGCTGATGGAGAAGTTTGGCCTGAGCGAGATACAAGCCAAGGCTATTCTGGAAATGAGACTTCAGCGCCTTACAGGCATGGAGCGTGAGAAAATCCAGAAAGAGTATGATGAAGTAATGGCGCTGATCGACAGGTTGAAGGAAATCCTGGAGAAAGAAGAGCTTCGTATGGGCATTATCAAAGACGAGCTTCTTGAAATGAAGGACAGATATGGTGATGAGCGTCGCACGGCTATTGAAATGGTTGGAGATGAGTTCACCATGGAGGATATGATTGCCGACGATGAAATGGTCATTACTATTTCGCATCAGGGTTATATCAAGCGCACACCACTGGTTGAGTACCGAACTCAGGGCAGGGGTGGAGTTGGCTCGAGAGGAGTGACCATGAAGGACGATGATTTTCCTGAGCACCTTTTTGTAGCTACTGCCCACAACTACCTGCTGATTTTTACAGCGCTGGGACGTGTGTTCTGGTTGAAAGTATATGAAATTCCTGAAGGTGGTAAGGTAACCAAGGGAAGAGCGATACAGAACCTTATCAATATTGAGCCGAGTGATTCCGTCAGAACCGTTATTAATGTGAAGAACCTTTCTGATGCGGACTATATCAACAATAACTACATCATGATGTGTACCAAGTTGGGTACCATCAAGAAAACTTCTCTTGAGGCTTATTCAAGGCCCAGAACGAACGGTATCAACGCCATTAATGTGGTGGAGGGAGACCAGTTACTTAGCGTCAGCCTTACCAACGGCGATAACCACATAGTGATTGCCAAGAGCAAGGGAAAGGCCATTCATTTCCACGAATCCGATGTGAGACCGATGGGACGGAATGCGACTGGAGTGAAAGGCGTTACCAGAGAAGGGGCCGACGATGTAGTAGTTGGCATGGTTGCTGTATCAAGAGAGGATGCCAACCTGTTGGTGGTTTCTGAAAAGGGCTATGGTAAGCGTTCTTCAATAGAAGATTATCGTATCACCAAGCGTGGAGGAAAAGGTGTTAAAACGATCAACATCACAGAAAAGACCGGTTCGCTGGTGGCTATCAAGGAGGTTGTTGATAGCGATGACCTGATGATTGTGAACCGTTCGGGCATCACCATCAGGATTTCGGTAGAGGTATTGAGAGTAATGGGCCGGAATACGCAGGGAGTGAGGCTTATTAAGCTCAACGATACTGATGCGATTGCTTCTGTAGAGAAAATTGAGGCAATTGAGGAAGACGAAATAATGGAAGAGGGTGGTGAGGTTGACGGCGAGAATACGGGTTCTGAAGCGTCAGATACTGAAAACGCTAATAACGACGAGCCACAAGACGAATAATTCTAAATGATTTGTAAATTTGTTCAATCGAACCAACCAAAGGAAATAAACTAAAACTGCAAAAGAAGATTATCACTATGAAAAACATGCTGTTACTTCTCGCTGGTGTGCTTTTGTTCACGGCGAGTTATGCTCAAAAAGGCAATGTGACGAAGGCTGAAAGTCTCCTTAATAAAGGAGATGTGGCCGCTGCCAAAGCCGAGATAGATGTTGCTGTTACTATTGAAAAGAATGCCAGTAAGAGTAAGACCTTTCTTACAAAAGGAAAAATTTATAAGGCCATAGCGACAAGTGAAGACCCAGCCGTTAGCGGACTTATGGACACGGACAAGGCTATTGCTGAGGCTTCTGAAGCGCTCAAAAAGGCGATGACTATGGAGTCTGAAGGTTCGGTAAACTACAACTTTGCTGAATACGAAGTGGAAGACTTTTGGAGCAAGTTCCTGAACACAGGTGGAGAAGTTTATGGAGAAGAGGACTACAATGGTGCCTATGAGAACTTCTACAAGGCCTCTCTTATCAAGCCAACAGACTCGTTGACACTGTTTTACGCAGGTGTGGCTGCGCAGCAGGCTGAGATGACAGATGAAGCGATGAAGATGTACTACAAACTGATCGATCAGGATGATGCCAACGAAGACATCTACTCCACAATGGTTTATCTTGAGAGAAGTGAAAAGAAAAACGATGCGAAGGCACTTGCTTTGTTGGAAAAGGCGAAAGTAGCTTTCCCTGACAACGCAGACTTTATGCGTGAGGAAATCAATATTCTGATTGCTATGAAAAAAGGCCCGGAGGCCATCGAGAAATTGAAAGGCGCTATTGAAAAGGAGCCGGATAATGCTTCGCTTTACCTTAACCTGGCTGTCCTTTATGATAATTTGAGTGTCCAGACTGAAGCTGACGGTAATGTGGCTGAAACGCAAGACCTAATCGCTAAAGCTCAGACGAATTACGAGAAGGCATTGGCTATTGAGCCAGGTAACTATGTTGGAAACTTCAACCTTGGTGTAATCTGGGTGAACAGAGCCAAAGTATACTACGACAAGGCGAGAGCCATGGATTTGAAAACCTATCAGAAAGAAGGCGGTAAGCTGGTGGAAGAAGGTGACAAAGTGTTAACTAAGTCGTTGCCTTATCTTGAAGCCGCTCATGTTGCTGAACCGGAAGATTGTTCAGTAATGGGGCCTTTGATGTCAGTATACACGCAATTGAAGAAGAATGCAAAGGCAGAAGAAATTGCTGATGCGCAAGACGCTGCTGGCTGTAATTAATAATATTTGACTTCGGTCGAAGAGCCCTGCTGGAAATACCGGCGGGGCTTTTTTTATGCGTTTTGCATTTTGATACTGGAGAGCAAAGCTTCCTTTTCCATTTCACTCACTTCCAGACTATAGAAGCCAAATTCGTCCACCACTTTTCCTGTTAACCTATAGAACCCTTTGCCACGAAAGGGGTGCTTTCTGGCAACCTGTGGGAAGTGCGTGGTGTCAATGAAATTGCCTTCCTGGTCAATGAATGAACCAAAGTGCATGGCATCGCCTTTGAGGGTGCTGGTGTTTTTTGTGGCAATGAGGTAACCCAGCATTGTGACAGTTTTGCCAAGATAGGCTGGAAACTGAGATGCCATTACGGGCTCAAACGGAATGTCTCGCAATAACAAGAACGGATCACAAAGTGGATAACCAAGTAAATCCAACTCATCAAAGGCATTGTCCAGAGGATCAACTGTTAATGCAGGCAGCTCAAAGTCCTTGATGGAGGGAAGTCCGAACAACTGCTGTTCTTGCATCTTGCTTTTGGCTCCACCCATTTTACCAAACATATAGTGCGACTCCCATAGCAGCCGCTGTTTGGTCTTACCGGTATAGCGAAGAGCACCAACCCGGAGCAGAAGCGTAAGTTGATCCAGCGAAATGCCTGTTCTGCTGACAAGATCTTCCAGGCTCAGGAAGACTCCTTTTTCGGCCCGACTTCCCAGCACCCTTTCGATGGTGTTCGCTTCCAGGTCTTTCACTGACCCAAGCCCAATGGTGATGGTCTTTCCATCAATAGTGCTTTGGTTCTCGCTTTTATTAACACAAGGGGCTTCAATAACAGCTCCATGCATTTTGGCTTCGTGCGCATAGAGCTCAGGCCTGTAGAATCCACCACCATTATTGAGCGTGGCCACCATATACTCAAGAGGGTAGTAGGCCTTCAGAAATAGACTTTGATAGCTCTCCACGGCATAGGAGGCTGAATGCCCTTTCGAGAATGCATACCCAGCAAAGCTTTCGATCTGATGCCACACTTCCTCAGTCAGTTTCTTATCGTAGCCCTTTGAAAAACAATTGTTAAAGAATCGTTCTCTCACTTCCTGAAACTCCTCTCTGGACCTGAACTTGCCTGACATTCCTCTGCGCAGAACGTCTGCTTCGGCTAGCGACAGCCCTGCGAACATATGTGCAACTTTTATCACGTCTTCCTGATAGACCATAATGCCGTAGGTTTCTGGCATAATATCCATCATCACCGGGTGGGCATCTTTCCTTCGCTCAGGAAAACGGAAGCGAAGAATATACTCCCTCATCATGCCAGACCTTGCCACGCCCGGCCTTATGATGGAACTGGCGGCCACCAGGCCGAGGTAGTCTTCCACCTTCAGTTTTTTGAGCAGCATGCGCATGGCAGGCGACTCAACATAAAAACAGCCGATCGCCTTACCCTCTCTAAGAAGCTCCTTCACCCTTTCATCCTTTTTGAATCTCTTGATATCGTGGATGTCGATTTTTGGATCAGCCGGGTGGTTGTTGCTGATGATGTCAATAGCTTCTTTTATTTTCCCCAGGCCACGCTGACTGAGAATGTCGAACTTGTAAAGACCAACATCTTCGGCAAGCACCATGTCGAACATGGTGGTGGGAAATCCTTTAGGAGGCAGGTGAGTGGCGGTGAAATAGGTCATCGGTTTTTCACCGATTAGAATGCCACCTGCGTGGATACTGAGGTGGCTGGGGAAATCGTGAATAAGCTGACTATAGCTCATGATTTTTTGCACCAATTGATCGGGTACCTTCCCGCTTTTTGTGCTGGTGTTCATCTCTTCGATTTCGATAGACGGAAGACCAAACACTTTCCCTAACTCCCTGGCCACCGATTTGTACTGGAATGTGCTGTAGGTAGCCAGCAATGCAGCGTTCGGGAAGCGGTTGAATATATATTGAGTGATATCCTCTCTGTCTCTCCACGAAAAGTCGATATCAAAATCCGGCGGATTTGTTCGGTAAAGGTTAATGAAGCGCTCAAAGTAGAGATCAAGCTCAATCGGATCCACATCGGTTATGTGCAGCAAGTAGGCCACAATGCTGTTGGCACCGCTGCCCCGCCCGACGTAGAAGTAGTCTTTGCTGCGGGCGTACCGGAGAATGTCCCAGTTGATAAGAAAGTAGGCTACAAATCCTTTTGCACGGATAGTTTCCAGCTCTTTGTCGATGCGCTCCTGAATTTGCCGGGTAGGTTTTCCGTAGCGATAAGAGACGCCGTCCTGGCAAAGTTTGGAAATGAGCTGGAAGTCGTTTGTCTCTGAACCGGTGTAGGTTTTTAGGTTTTGGTGGGGCCGGTCATCGCTGAAATCAAAAAATATCCCGGACTCGCCAGCTATTCGCTCAGCATTGAGTAGTAATTGTGGAGTTTCTTTATAGATGTTTGCCAGCTCTGCGGGCGAGTAAAAGCGGTCGACATCTCCAGCCAGCTGCCAGGGTTCGAGCTTGGTCAGCAGGGCATTTTCAGCAATTGCCCTTAACAGCCGGTGTGTGTTGTAGTCTCTTTTGTGCCTGAATGTGGAAGTAGCCAAGCCAACGAGCTTGTCCTTCGGAAGTGGCTCTTTCTGCAAGTGCAGATAGGTAACTTCATGCGGTTTAATGCCGACCCATTCGTGAGGAAGCAGGCTGTGAAGGCTTTTTCTGTAAATCTCCCACGGATAAATGACGGTTACATTTTGCCACTTTTGAGGCGCACCCGGCGGAATGGGCGGTGAGCCTTCTCTGAGGTGCTTTGAAAGATGTTCGTTTATTTCCTGAAAGCCCTCATTGTTCCTGGCTATGGCAATGTAGAGCTGCTGAAGGTGATTCCGGAAATCAACCCCCAGCATGGGCCTGATACCATATTTGGAGGCCTCCCTCACAAACTCAAGACACCCAGCCGTTGAATTGATGTCGGTCAGGCACAGTGTGAACACACCCTTCGTTCTGGCTTCTTCAAGGAGCTCGTTGGGGCTCATAGTGCCGTATTTGAAGCTGTAGTATGAGTGGGTGTTGAGGTACAAGGGGACAGGTTTTATGCTTACCCCGCTAAATTACTAAATAAATTAGCTTAATCACTCGTTAAAATACTATATAAATTAGCTTTTATAGCAATTATAATTCGCAAGTTGTTGACGGTTGGCTGTTTCCTTCCACTCCCTCACGGCGCAGCTCTCAGAATATTATTTGTTATGGGTATCCGCCAATAGCACAACTCCAAATAATTTGCTGTACCTTTGCAGCTTAATCTATATTAAGTTTTAATGAGTATATTTTCTGAGCTTGGGTTATCAGAGCCCTTGCTAAGGGTTCTTCCCGAATTGGGGTTTGAATCTCCTTCTCCCATCCAACAGCAGTCCATTCCGTTATTAATAAGTGAGCCCATCGATTTTATCGGCCTTGCTCAAACGGGAACGGGAAAAACTGCGGCCTTTGGATTGCCGCTGCTGGACCATGTGGATAGTAGTGATCTTACCACACAGGCGCTGATTATAGCGCCCACACGTGAGTTGTGCCAGCAGATTGCGGCGCAGCTTGTAGCATTTGCCAAGTATTATCCCAATTTACGTATTCAGACAGTTTATGGTGGAGCGCCAATAGGCCCTCAGATAAAAGCCATAAAAGCCGGAGTGCAGATCATTGTGGCAACTCCCGGCAGACTCATCGACCTGATTGACAGGAAGGTCGTGAAAATTGAGACCATTGACATTGTCGTTCTTGATGAAGCGGACGAAATGCTCAACATGGGCTTTAAAGAAGACATTGACGCCATTTTGTCCCATACACCGGAGGAGAAAGCCACCTGGCTTTTTTCGGCTACCATGCCCCGTGAAATCAGATCGCTGATCAAGAAGTTCATGAAGGATCCTGTGGAGGTTTCGGTGCAGTCGGGCAATGTGGTGAATACTAATATCGAACACCAGTATACGGTGATCAGGGCGTCTGACAAAGCTGAAGTACTGCGCCGATTTATCGATTTTCAGCCGGATATGCTGGGTATCGTTTTTTGCCGTACTAAAATTGATACTCAGAACCTGGCAGTTGAGCTTACACAAAGTGGATACCACGCCGAAGCAATTCACGGTGACCTATCACAACAACAGCGTGATCAGGTAATGAAGAAATTCAAAGCCCATGCCGTACGCTTGTTGATAGCTACTGATGTGGCAGCGAGGGGCATCGATGTCAGCGATTTGAGCCATGTGATTCATTATTCGCTTCCCGATGATTCGGAATATTATACTCACCGGAGTGGTAGAACGGCAAGGGCGGGTAAAACCGGTATTTCTCTGGCATTGATCACCCATCACGATATCCGTAAGATCCGCTTCATTGAAAAAAAGCTGGGAATTGGGATGAAGAAGGTGCAGGTGCCGGCAGTGAGTCAGATACTGAACAGCAGGCTTGAGCACTGGGCTGACAAAGTGATGGAAACTGAGGTAAATGAAAGCCTCGATATCAAGATACATGATAAGGTGGTAGCCATGTTTGCTGAGATGAACCAGGAAACCTTGCTTGCCAAACTATTGTCGAGACAAATGGAGCTGATCGGCTACAAAGAAGTATCGGACAAGAACCTGAACGACGATCGTACCGGAGACCGGGGCAATGACAGGGGCATGGAACGCCGGGGTGACCGCCGTGAAAGAGATGGCAGGAGAGATCGTAACGATTTCGGCAGCGAAAGAAGGGGCGACCGTAGAGACGAGCGTCCGGACAGGAGAAGTGACCGCCCTGATCGTGGCTTTGACAAACCAGCCAGGCCCGAAAGGCCTTCGAGACCTGAAAGAAGTGACAGACCTGTTAGATCTGAAAGCAATGACCGACCAGTGAGGTCTGAGAGGCGTGAAAGAACAAACAGTGAAACTGGTTCCGGGCCAGCAGGCAAGGGCATGGATCGCTTTTTTATCAACATCGGTAGTATGGACCAAGTGAACAAGGGCGAATTGCTCAAATTCATTTGTGATCAGACGAAGCTGAGAAAAGACGATATAGGACAGATTCAGCTCAACAAGAGCCATTCGTTTTTCGAGGTGGACGCAAAGAGCGCCGGCAAAGTGGCAAGCAGCTTCAAAGGGCTGGTGATTGACGGCCGGGAGCTGAGAGTGAACAAAGACGAACCGAAAGGATAAAGCATAAAAAGCCTGGCATCGACCAGGCTTTTTTGTGTCTATTTCTCTGTAATTATTCTGGGTACGTTTTCTTTTTCCAGCAGCTGATTGAAAGCAGGGAAGTCAGTCGTCAATACTTCATCATAAGGCTTTCTAAGATCAATAAACTGTTTTTTGAGATCGTCGTAGCGCTCCAGCATGCCTGCTGTTGGTTTATTGTGATCGTCAATCACCACACCGTAAAGCCTGGCTATGTGGTTAGTGAACTTCCTCTCAAAATTAATTTCGTCCTGGCTGGTTTCAATCTGATTTTGGAAGATAGCATCTTCTGCCTCAGTCAGCTTCTTGTTCAGTGCCGTTGCCTTGTCTTTGATTGCGGACGAATAGCCAGCTTTTTCTGACCTTTCTGCAATGGCCTTTGCCTGCTCCCTGATAGCCCTCATGTTTCTGATCAAATCCTGGCTTTTGGTGATGTAGTCGGTCATTTCGGAAGCGAGATCAAATTGGGCCTGGTAGTCGGCGGTTGTAATGTGAGGCCAGCGAGGGTCTGCATTTAACTCAAATGTTTCGGTTTGGGAATAGTCTCCCGCCGTTAGTTTCACTGAGTAGGTACCTGGTACCGCCTTTGGGCCTGGCGTTCTGTTGGCGCTGAACACCATAGCCATGAAGTTGTCAGCCATTTTTGGGCCGGGGTACATCAGGTTCCACGACAGGCTGTTCATGCCTTCTTTTATTTCCAACTCTTTTTCTCCCTTTGCCTTGTCGGGCTTGCTTGAATAAACCACTGGAGTGACACCCCTGGCATCCATTATTTCTAAAGTCACTTTGTCGTCGGTCTTACTCACAAAGAAGTTGATATCTGCTGACCGCCCGTTCCAGCCGCCTACATTGGTTCTGTAGGTGTCTCTCGGCTTGTAAAGAAAGGTATTCTTTGCCATCAAGGCGTCGTTGAGCTGATGCAGGGGCGTAAGGTCGTCCAGTATCCAGAAAGCCCTGCCCTGGGTGCTGATGACAAGGTCTTTCTCATGCACCTCCATGTCGGTAATGGGTGTCACCGGCAAGTTAAGCTGAAAGGGTTGCCAGTTTTTACCCTCATCGAAGGACAGGTACATACCGAATTCTGTGCCAGCGTAGAGGAGCCCTTTTCTATCGGGGTCTTCAGCAATGGCTCGTACAAAGTGATTAGCAGGAATGCCGTTTTTTCCATTGGTGAGCGTCGACCAGGTAGCGCCAAAGTCGTTGGTCATGAATATGTAAGGACTGAAATCCTTCCTGCGGTATTTGTACACAGCCACGAACGCTCTTCCGGCCTGATGAGAGGACAACTCAATCTTATTCACAGTGCCCATAGCCGGCATGCCCGGCGGGGTGATGTTTTTCCACGACTTGCCGCCGTCTCTCGTGATGTGCACCAGCCCATCGTCAGACCCGGCCCACAGCTCACCTTCATTGAAGAGTGACTCCTCCAGCGCAAAAATGCTAGAGTACACTTCCACACCTGTGCCGTCGTGCTGGATGGGCCCACCGGGGATTCCCAGTGTTTCAGCGAACTTGGTGGTAAGGTCGGGGCTTATTACTTCCCACGACTGCCCTTTGTTAGTTGACTTGTGCACATAGTTGGAGCCGTCGTAAATAACGTTTGTGTTGAATTTTGAAATGAGTACAGGGAAATTCCACTGCCAGCGGTACTTGAGCTTTCTTTGCTCGGTACCTTCTGTATAGTGAGGGTAGGCCGTTACCTGGCGCATTTCGCCGGTTTTCTTGTTGTAGAAAGTTATCTCGCCGCTGTAGCTTGTTGCATAAATGATGTCAGGGTTGGTTGGGTCAACAGCCACGTCAGCTGATTCACCACCGCCAACGCCGAACCACTCTTCGGTGTCGGTGAGAGAGCCGGACGAATAGGAGGGAACCGAGATGGTGGTGTTGTCCTGCTGACCGGCATAGAGACGGTAAGGAAACTGGTTGTCGACAGTGACTCTGTAGAACTCCGACGTGGGCTGGTTCTGCTGGTGCGACCAGCTTTTGCCTCCGTTGATAGATACAGTAGCGCCACCATCGTTGCAATGGATCATAATGTCCGTGTTGTCGGGGTTGATCCAAAGACCGTGGTTATCGCCATGGGGCACTCTTATGCGGGTATCGAAGGTTTTGCCGCCGTCGATTGATTTGTAGAAGCCTACGTTGTTGACGTAAACCGTGTTGGGATCTTTAGGGTCGGCGGTGATATGGGTATAGTACCATCCTCGTTGGCGAAGTTCATGATCCCGATTGATTTTCTTCCATGAATTACCGGCATCATCGGTTCGGTACACCCCGCCTTTGCTTTCGTCGGCGGTTTGTATCAGTGCCCAAACCCGATCGGGTTGAGCGGGAGAAATGGCCAGTCCAATGCGGCCAAGAAGCCCGGTCGGCAGTCCGCCTTCCAGCTTTTCCCAGGTCTCACCCATGTCTTTCGACTTCCAGATGCCGCCTTCCATGCCTCCGTCTGTCATGGCCCAGGGTTTGCGATCCGCCCGCCACATCGCAGCATACATAATGCGAGGGTTGGCAGGATTCATTTCAATGTCAATAGCGCCTGTACTGTCGCTCACGAACAGCGTTTTCTTCCAGCTTTTGCCTCCATCAATGGTTTTGTATACTCCTCTGTCCGGGTTGGGGCCAAAGGCATTGCCAAGAGCGGCTACCATGGCAATGTCGGGGTTGGAGGGATGAACGACAATTTTGCCAATCTGTCCGGCATTCGGTAGGCCGATAAAATTCCAGGTTTTCCCTTCGTCTGTTGTCTTGTACACACCAATTCCGGGAGAAACATTGCCTCTAAGGCATGCAGAGCCTGTTCCGACATATACTACGTTTGGGTCGGAGGGAGCTACAGAAATAGCGCCAATGGAGCCTACCTGAAACTGGCCATCGGTGATGTTCTCCCAGTTCCAGCCTGCGTCGTCCGTTTTCCAAACTCCGCCGCCCTGCGATCCCATGTAGAAGGTGTAGGGCTTTTGAGGTATGCCGGCAACGGCAGTAGCTCTTCCGCCTCGGGAGGGGCCAACTGACCGATATTTCATTTGCGAGAAATACTTTTGGTCAATGGTTTTGGGAGGTTGGGTTGTCTGGGCTTTTCGTTGTGCCAGGGCGGTTACAGCAAAAGTCACTAGCAGCAGGGGGAGCGCAAGTCTTTTCATGGTTAAGTTGTTTGATCTTCAATTGTTAGCCTCAAAGTATGAAGAAATAGACTTTGTGTTTAATCAATTTCGTAGCGCTGGCCGATAATAAGGATAATAGGGGGAGATTAGAGACGACTAAGGTGCGTACTTCACCTCCGTTGTTGCGCCCGTCACCAACGTTTATATAAGATTCAAGTAAACTGTATCGATATTGATTTACATTTATAAAAACAAGTTAGATGAGCTTTATGAGGGAAATTCTAAGATTCTCGATGTTTTTAGTGTTGTTGCTAACTGCCCTATCATGTTCTCCTCCACAGTCAGGGACGAAAGCGGTTGGTGAACAAATCACCTGGCCCGAATCAATTGCCTGGTGGAAAGCGAATAACCTTCGCACTATGCAGACCAATCTCCCTGCTTACGAAGCTGATCTTAATGTGGACTCCCTGATCAATGACCTCAAAGGGTTCTCAGTGAATACGTTGATCATCAATGCCGGTGGCATTATGGCATTTTACCCCACCAAACTGGAAGACCAGTACACGAACCCTTTTATGAAGGATAATATGCTGGGTGACGTAATCCGTAAATGCCATGATAACAACATCCGAGTGATTGTCAGGTTTGACTTCAGCCGGGCGCACGAAAGCATATTCGACAGGCATCCTGATTGGTTTTATTTGTCGCCAAAAGGAGAGCGGATCAGGAACGATGATATGTATGTGATTTCCATCAATGCACCCTATGAGCAAAAGGTGCTTTTTGACATTGTTGGTGAGGTCATTGACTTGTATCCTATTGATGGTATTTTCATCAACATGCCGGGCTATCAAACACGAAATGCCTATGAAGGCGTTTATCACGGCATTGACCAAAACCCCTATGATAAAGAGCGGTTTATGGCATACAGCGGTATGAAACTGCCGTTGGTGGAGGGCGACGCTGATCCGGTATTTCAAAAGTACCAGGAGTTCAAGAAGTTCACTGTGGATGACCTGATGAAGCGACTACACGTCATGGTGAAGGCAAAGAATGAGCAGATCGCCATTTGCACGTATATGGGCAACTACGTCGACATCATCAGACATGAGTCGCACCCAAGTGGCCTGCCTTACTGGCCCTATTCGGCCTCTGACAATGTCAACAATGTAGAAAACAGCTACCCCGACCACATCATAAGTAACGCAAGTATCCAACAGATTTCTTTTCAGTCGAGGTACAACGCCGTGGAACCTGAGGAGTCGGCCATCAGGCTGTATCAAAACATTGCCAACGGCTCAGGGCTCGACATGAGCATCATGGGCGATTTTCAAGGGAATGAAGACGAGAGGAGTTATGAGGTTTTCAGAGAAGTATATGCTCACCACAAAGCCAACGAAAAGTACTACGGTCACTATATGTCTCCGGCTGAAATCGCCGTGGTATCGCCAGGCTACTGGCCGGGAGGCGAGCGTGCACAGGAATACAGGGGCATTCAGCTGATGCTGAAGGAGGCTCACCTTCAATTTGATCTGATAGAAGATGCCCAGCTGTCGAAGCTCGGAAGTAAGATGAAAGGCTACAAGGTGATCATCCTTTCGGAAATTGTGAGTCTGGACAGTGGTTCACTGGCAGTGATTGAGGCGGCAGTTGCTGGCGGCACGCACCTGATTGCGACCAACAAGTCGTTGAGTGGGCACCCGGATGCGCTGCTCGAGCTGTTCGGTGCAAAGGCTGTCCAGCCAGATCAGGATGGAGCTGGGTATTACCTGGCGCCTGAAAACAAGTCAGTATTTAAAAGCTTTGATTTACAGAGTCTTATTATGTTTAAATTTAACCTTGGCTTTTATAATTTTGACCAGGCTGACGAAACCTATTTGCCCATTTATACACCTGGCCGACCCGGCCCTCCGGAGAAAATAGGTGGCCATGAACCGACAGGCTATAAGGCCGTGGCCGTGAAACACCATCCTGCAAGCAAAGCTGTTTTGATGCCCATCAACCTTGGCAGATTGTACTACATACATGGCTACGAAGAGCACAAGCAAATACTGCTTGATATGATCAATTACCTGGAGCCCGACATCAGCGATTTGCTAACGACTAATGCACACCCGAGAGTAGAGGCGGTGTTGCAAAAATATGTAGAGAACACACCTGAGAACTTTGGCAGCCAGGAGGAAGATGGCATCATTTTGCATCTGCTGAATATTACAGGATTTAGTGGCAATACGTTTTTTGAGCCACTAAAAGTTAATGACCTGGAATTCAGGGTGCGCTGCGAAGTTAAACCGTCCAACGTGTTTACGATGGTGGGCAGTGATCCTGTTGACTATCGTTGGAGCGACGGATACCTTCAACTCAAGGTAGAGGAGCTGGGTCAATATGAAGCCGTGGTTATTGAAAAGTAGGAAAAAATCATTAGGGCGATGGTGGATATATTTTCTTTTAGGCCACCTGAGAAATTATGGGGCTTTTGCGTAGCTTTCATAAACCATTGATTTTTAAAACTATGAAAACATTTTTTTCTATTATTTTATTGTCTCTAACCGCCAACCTCGCTGTAGGACAAGATGATGGTACGAAAGCCGAAAAGTTCGGCAATGCTACTATCGACAAATACATTGCCTCGGTTACTGAGTTTGCTAACAAGCAAAAGGGGCTGTCTTCGATGCTTGCAAAGCTGGACGGAGATATTGACAAAGCGTCAAAGGAAGAGGATGAAAGTGCTATCGATGGTCTGCTCGCCAGGTTCAAAGACCTGGAAGGCTC
This sequence comes from Imperialibacter sp., assembly GCF_048007035.1. Taxonomy (NCBI): domain Bacteria; kingdom Pseudomonadati; phylum Bacteroidota; class Cytophagia; order Cytophagales; family Flammeovirgaceae; genus Imperialibacter; species Imperialibacter sp. Next base: position 6,190,817 of record NZ_CP180355.1, on the reverse strand, counting down.
TTACAAATCCCTGGATGCGGATTCAAAGCAACTTTCCACAGAGGGAACCAGCGCATCAAAGGCCAGCTCGCAATGTGGCACCAAGGCACCGAAATGTGCTGAAGGAGTGAAGAAGGCCACTGCATTGCTTGATAGTTCGACGAAGGCGATTGTTACCGACAAAACCAAAATGACCGAGCTAAAAGCTAAAGCCGAGGCTGCCAAAAAGAAGATTGGCGGTTCCGGGGAATGACATTCCTATCATTAAGCAATTACAAAACGCTATGATGCTTTAATCATGGCGTTTTTTGTTAGTTTCAAGTATGCTCAGAAATTATACCCTGATATTCTGTTTCCAGCTATTGACGTTTTGCGCAGCTGCTCAAACCATCAATTACCCGGCGGAGATCCCCGGAATGGAGCGCCTGGTGGTGAAAACCAAAGAAGCGCTAGTGACCAATGGAATAACCGATTATGATATTGCCGTCAAGCTTGGAGGTGATGCCACTGTAAAAAAGGAGGGCTACCGGATAGACTGGAGTGGGAACCAAACAGTCATTTCAGCTAATGACTTCTCGGGTGCCCGGTACGGCCTCCTGGCTTTTACAGAGGAAATTGCCAACGGCAGGAAACCAGAGCAAATAAATGGAAGGCAAGTCAATCCTTCGATGGAAGTCCGGGCTATCAAGTTCAACCTGCCCTGGGACGCCTACAGGGAGAGTCTCAGCATGGACTACCACCTGAGCACCTGCCGGGATTTGAAGTTTTGGGAAGCCTTTCTGGATATGATGATGGCCAACCGTTTCAACCAGCTGGCTTTGTACAACATGCACCCTTTCCAGTACATGGTGAGGTTACCCAGCTATCCGGAAGCCAGTCCCTTTACTGACCAGGAAATGGCCGACTGGCAGGTGTTCTGGAAGGGGCTGTTCCGTATGGCCAAAGAAAGAGGGGTGGAGGTTTTTATTGTCAACTGGAATATTGTGGTGCCTGAGTCTTTTGCCAAACACCACGGCGTGAAAACCCTCAATGATACTTCGCAAGTGGTGAAGGACTATACAAGGGAGGCCGTGACGGCTGTCATTGATACCTACGAAGACCTGTCAGGGCTTGGTGTAACGCTGGCCGACTGGATGACAAAAATGACAGCAGCAGAGCGGGAGGACTGGATTGCAGAGACGTTTGTAGCAGGCATGAAAGCGGCAAACAGGCCGGTGAAGTTTCTGCACAGGGCCGTGTTGTCGGGCTCAAGCAATGAAATGAGAAGGATACTGGATGCTGCTGATTTTCAGGATCCTGTGCAGGTAGAAGTGAAGTTCAACTGGAGCCACGGGCATTCAACACCAAAGCTTTTGATCACTCACGCCAGCGAGTCCGGTGCTGTAAATACTGGCTATTGGAATCCGGCCCCTGAGAACTACAAAATAGAGTGGATGGTGCGCAACGAGGACTTCTTTATTCTCCGGTGGGGCGAGCCAGACTTTATCCGTAGCCATATCAAAACTAATACAGCCGACTTCATGAACGGGTATTATATTGGTTCTGAGGGCTATATACCTGCTTTCGAATACTTCACCAAACCTGAAATAGGTCGCACCTGGAACTACGCCTTCGAGCGCCAGTGGTTGTTTTACAGTCTTTGGGGCAGGCTACTGTACGATATAAATACGCCTGACAAGGTATTTGAAGAACAGTTCAATCGAAAATACCAGATGGATCAAGGGCCGCAGATGCTGCATGCGTATAAGCTGGTGAGCAAGATGCCTTTAAGGCTGGCTTCGTTCTTCGGTTCTACCTGGGACTACACACTTTATGCTGAGGGGTTTATGTCGCCGGTAACTCCCCCCGGGTATGGCTACGACGATAAAGCCTCCTTCTTTATTTCATTGGAAGAGCTAATGGACCGTAAGGTGCTGGATCCGAGCTACATTTCTATCAAGGACTATGTGGCTATTCAGGCTGAAAAGAAAGAAGTCTCCAAGAGTAACAAAACACCGTTGGATCTGGCAAATGAGTTGACAGGCAATGCGGCGGAAGCAGATGTCTTGATAGAGACTTTGGTCACAAAAGGCTCTGTTTACACCAGTGAATACAATCAGGAAATAGATGATTTGAGAGCCTGGTCGCTCCTGAGTCGTTATTTTGCTAAGAAGCTGCAAGCAGGGGTTTATCTTGGGCTATTTAGAAAAAAAGGGGACGCACTTCAAAAGCAACAGGCAGTCAAGGCTCTGGAAGAGGCCCTTGCTATCTGGAAAGAACTTTCGGACGTAACCTCCAAAAACTACCTCGAAGTACCCTACATCGTTGGTGGTGTTTTTGGTTTCCAGGATGAGAGGAAGGACTACTTTTCATGGAAAAGCCTTACTCCAGAAGTGGAAAGAGATATTGAGGTGGCTAAATCTGCCAGCTTCCAGAAGTGACTTTTTGAGCAATTACCCGAAGCACTGCTGATCTCTTTTTGGGGTAGGAAGCTATTTCTCACGTTGAGGAATCGAAAACGCCTCTCGCACCTTTCAGGAAGCGAAAATATAAGATTGGTGTTCATTTCTTTAACCAATGCTAAAAGCCCTATATTTGTCCCATAGTCAAAAATGAAAGTCAGAGGGTACATATTCACACGCAAGTTCCTTGCTTACTTCCTTGCCCTCTATTTGCTTAACTATAGCATCGATGGCAGGGATGCACAGCCCGACCATGTGGCCGAGGATCTGACCCACAACGACATTGAAAGTATCCTGGAATTTGCTTTGGAGTCGGTGCTGGGTATTGAAAATGCCATGCAGGAACACGATGAGCAGGATGGCGAAAATGGACACCCTGGTGTTCATCATGTGGTCTACTGTCAGCTGCCCCTGCTACCTACAATTTCGCTCGGCAATGACTTTGTGAGTGTTGTTCACACCTTCGGAAATCCCTTGTCTCTCATTTCACAAAATTTTTTGGAGATTAGCTCTCCACCGCCCAAAGCCTGAGCATAAACCCAAAGTTTCCTGAGTTCAGCTTTTAGCTCTTGCATTTTTGCATCATATTGAACCTGAGGAATTTTGGTGACCTGCTCCTGCAGCCAAAATGCCATATTGAAACTAACCGTTAGCCTGGTAGGTTATTTGTGTTTGCTGGGATAGTCCAACGGTATTTTTCCTTTGTGTGGCGAATTTCGGAGTAGTCGAATACAGACAAAAATGTTTTTCTAAGGCAAATTCTGTCAAAAAGTTTCTTCAAATGAAAAATTACCCTTTTCGGGAAAAACTAAATTATAAGTTCGATAATTTGATGTCAGCCGGTCCGGTGGCACTCATACTTTATCTCACTATTTTCTCTACAGTTATACTATCTGTTTTTACCTGCATCCTCTTTTTTGCCAATATTCGCCCCGATGAAGCGCTGCCTGACGGCTACATCAATATACTATGGTTCGGCTTGATGCATACGCTTGACCCTGGCACATTGGCGGAGCATGAGGGGGACTGGATTTACAGGTTCTGGATGTTTGTGGTCACCGGGTACGGTATCATAGCGCTCAGTACACTGATTGGTTTGATTTCAAACGGAATCATGGACAAAATTGATCGGCTCCGCAAAGGAAGATCCCGTATTGTGGACGACGGCCACGTGTTGATTCTGGGGTGGTCTTCGAAGATTTATACCATTGTGTCTGAATTGATCATAGCCAATGAAAACCAGAAAGATCCTCTTATTGTGATTTTGGCAGACAAGGACAAGATTGAGATGGAGGACAAGATTCGTGACAAAATACCCGACCATAAGAACACCAAGATTGTTTGTCGTACCGGGGATCCCATTGACCTGCACGACCTGGATATAGGGAATCCCGCAGGGTCAAAGTCGATCATCATTCTTGACAAGGAAAATGAAAACTCAGACAGCCAGATTATCAAGACAATTCTGGCGATTACTTCTAGCGATACCCGAAGGGAGACGCCTTACCACATTACCGCCGAGATAAAGCACAGCGAGAATTATGAGGTGGCCAAGATGGTAGGAAAGGAAGAAGTAGAACTGATCCTTTCAGATGAATTTGTGTCGAAGGTGATGGTGCAAACCAGTTTGCAATCCGGGCTTTCTGTTGTTTACACGGAGTTGATGGACTTCGGAGGTGATGAAATCTATTTCATGGAGGAGCCAAAGCTGGTAGGTAAAACCTTCCGAGAGGCCGTTTTTAGCTACGAGGATTCTGCCATCATTGGTATGCAGTCGGCTAATGAAGTTGAGATACTGATTAACCCACCGATGAACAAACTCATACAAAAGAGAGATAAGCTCATTGGTATCACAGAAGATGACGATACGATGGTTGTATCGGGCAAGTCGTTTGTGATCGACGAGCAGCGCATCGTTCGGAGAGAAAAGAAGCCAAGTGTCGTAGAATCTATTCTTGTTATTGGCTGGAACCACAGAGCCAGCCTGGTGATCAGGGAGCTGGATAAGTATGTGGATGAAGGATCCACCGTGCATATTATTTCAAAATTTAAGCTAAGCGAAGAGCGCCTGGACAAACTACAGGCTTCGCTGGAGAATATCAGGTTGGAATTTCAGCACAGCGACACGACCGACAGAACCGAGCTTGAAAAACTCAACTGCCAGCAATACAATTACATCATCATGCTGTGCTATCAGGACGACTTTCCACTTCAGGAAGCAGATGCACAAACGCTGATTACCCTGCTGCACCTCAGGAATATACTGGAGAGTGCCCCCACAAAGGTGAACCTGGTTTCGGAAATGATGGATATCCGCAATCGCCAACTGGCAGACGTAACCAGCGCCGACGACTTCATTGTGAGTGATAAGCTGCTTAGTTTGCTAATGACCCAGGTGGCAGAGAACAAGTATTTGATGCGTGTTTTCGAGGAACTGCTTGACGCCGACGGGGCTGAAATCTATATCAAGCCAGTTACAGATTACATTTCTTTAGAGGCAAACAGCATGGTGACGACCAATTTTTACGCAGTGCTGGAGTCAGCCGCACGCCAAAATGAAATTGCCATTGGCTATCGACGGATGTCAGACGCTAAAAATGTGGAGATGGGCTATGGAGTGGTGGTGAACCCGAAAAAGTCGGACCTGATAGAGTTCAGCTGGAAGGACAGGGTGATCGTGATTTCCGAGAGCTAGTCTCATGCCTGAGGGGGAATGGAGCAGGGCAATTAGAAGTTTTCTTCAAAAAGGAGCTCTTCATCTTTTCCCCAAAGCTTTACATAGTTGACACTTCCTGTTCCCTGAAACCGGAATTTCAATCCAACCACTTCGACTGGCCCGAAATGGAGGTTCAGGCTATCGTATGCCAATTCATCGTTGATAAAAAGCCGCCCTGCCATATCTTTTACCTCATACCTCACCTTTACCCAATCTGAGAAGTCTACTCCCAATGGCGTCGGGTCTTCAACTTTTCCATCCACGTCGTACAGCGCCAGGCCGGAAATGCAGCCCTTGATGGCCAATGGAACAATAAGCGCTCCTCCTGCCAGCAGGAGATGAACCTCGGTATGCTGACAAATGCCGGCGCCTTCTCTAAAATCATTCCGTAGTTCTGCCTCGAACACTAAGTTATCGGACTGCAGTCCCTCAAATGCCTTCACATAGAAGTAGGATGTCCAGGGCGTTTCTGGCTGCAGGTGAATATTGTTACTGGTCAGCTTTTCAAGTGGAAGCCACAAAGCCCCATTTCCTTTGATTACATCTTCCACTTTGAAATACACCGGCACCGTCTCCTGCTCTACCAAAGGCAACCAACCCATTGAGGTGATATAAACAGGGTGCTGTTTCACAATACTGTCGTTGACTACCAGCTTTGCCTGAAAGTAGCCGGGGTAGTAGTAGATAGAGGTGTGTACCTTCTTGTCGTAGGGTACCTGTTGGCGAAGCCTTTCGTCCCAGCTTTGTTGGATAAAGACCGTGTCGGTAGCGCTGGCAGGCGATGCGTCATAATTGAAAATCACAGAATTGGGCACGCCTTCTGATACCGCCTGCTTACTGCTGAAGCTGAACAGGCTGGCATCGGGCAGAGGCTTTACCTCTTCCTCGTCTTTGTTCGAAATATAAAACAGCAGCCATGCTCCCAGAGGAAGTATGACTAGCAATGAAAGAATGATGCCGACGGGACGGCCTTTTTTCGTCTCTGCCGAAGTCGGCTCCTTTTGGTTGTGTTCTTTCGGCAGGCTGTTGGTGTATTGATAGGCCTTCCAGTTCTCATGACCGAGGTACTGAGCAAGCGCATTGAGTGTGGTGGCTGTTGGCTTGCTTTGGTAGTCGATAGTACCCCACAGGCGCTTCAAAGTGGCCACGCTGAGGTTGGTGCCAGTGGCAGCATGGATTTTCTCGCTAAGCGCCTTGAAGTCGTTGGTAGTCCACGCTTCGCCAGGCCCCCAGTTGAGCCGCTTCTCTATTTCAACAAGACATTCTTTTATATTGTTATCGTCTGACTCCATGCCCAAAATTTAGCTGAATAGGGTTAGAAAAAATAGTTGAACCGACTTGAGCAGGTTTGAACAGACAAGTCCGGGCGTTTTTCGACAGTCTGTTATTCTTTTCGATTGATTTGTTGAAACCAAAACTCAAAAGTATGCAAAGAATATTACTTGTCCTGCTTGTGTTAGTATCGCTTCCTGGTCTGCTCAATGCTAACGGCTCCCTCAGCCACCCCCAAATCAAGTGGCGGTTTGAAACCGGAGCACCCGTGAGGGGTACGATTTCAATCAATGATGGCAAACTTTACTTTGGGAACTCGGCAGGTACCTTATACTGCGTTGAAAAGGAGTCGGCCAGGGAAATCTGGCAGTTCAAAGCTGGGGGTGCCATTGTTTCGCAGCCACTTTTGGCAGGAGGAAAGGCAATTTTCCAGGCAAGAGACAACAATGTATATGCCGTTGATGCCCTTTCAGGCAAACTGTTGTGGTCATTTCAAATGGAGAAGCCCGTTCCACACACCTGGGGGTGGGACTATTACGATGCCTCGCCTGTTGCCCATGGCAGCAATGTTTTGATAGGTTCAGGCGACAATAATCTCTATGCGCTCAATTTGCAGAATGGAAAACTCACCTGGAAATTCTCCACGGCAGATAAGATAAGGGCTACGCCGCTCGTGAACGGGAACAAAGTGTATGTTCCTGATTTCAATGGATTTCTTTATGTAGTGAATGCTGCCAGTGGCAAAGAGGAAGGGAAATATGAGACCGAGGGGGTAAGTTATTACACCGAAGTGTACGGATGGGACAGAACATCATTGATCTCCAGGCCAGCCATGAAGGACAATCAGGTGGTGTTCGGTGCAAGAGATGGTGGCTTGTACAGCATTGATGCTAGGTCCCTTGAAAAAAAGTGGAGGTTTACTTACGGATCCTCCTGGGTCGGGAGCTCGCCAACAATTGATGGAAATACGGTATATGTTGGGTGGTCCGATGCGCTTGCTGTTTCCGCAGTGGATATGAGAAGTGGGAAGGAACTGTGGAAATTCGATGGAGGATCCTATTTCTACTCCACACCTGTGGTGGACGAAAAGCACGTGTATATTGGTTCGTTCACGGGCTTGGTTTATGCATTTGAAAAAGCAACCGGCAGGGTGGCGTGGAAGTACCAGACAGAAGGAGCCGTGATGTCTTCGCCTGTTCTCGACGACGGTACGCTCTATGTCGGGAGTGACGATGGTTCCTTGTATGCCTTTGAGGAAGGGGAGGAAAGAATGCTTGCTGTTTACTTCCCGGAACTGAAGGCACAAAAAGAGATGATAAGCTCAGAAAAGATTTCGCCATACCTGGAGCCCCTGGGCTATGCCCGGCTGGATACCGCTACGCTTACCACGTTCATGAGAGATCGGATTGCCGACAAAAAACAAAGCAGCATCGTGTTTGCCCATCAGTATATGCCAAAGGCGGTGGTAGGGAAAGAAGCTGGGGGAAGCCTGCTGAACCAATATATGGAGGCGGGCGGCAGGGTAATCTGGCTGGGTTATTTTCCTAACTATTGGGTGACCAACAAGGACTTCAACATTGTGGCATCCAATGCCCAGTATTCGGCCGATTTGCTGGGAATATATTTTGATGTCAACATGGACTTTGGTGTGTACTACGCAAAGGCAACGCCAGCAGGCCGCCATTGGGGGCTCCCCGAATCGTTTGCCTCTTTGGGATCATCGATCTCTGGGGGTGAAGGCATTGTACCCCTGGCAATGAATGAACATGGGCGGGTGGCTGCCTTTTGGAAACCAATCGGTAGTTTGAAAGGCGGGTACATCTCATTTTGTTCGTGGCACTACATGCCTATTCGGCAAGGCGATTTGGAAACAATAAGAAAGCTGGCCGAACACGGACTTTAGAGCAGGGAGATTTGGAGAGAAGAACGAGATTAGCAAACTTGGAGGCGGCAACAACCATCGCTAAAATTCTGCCAACCAATGTTTGCAAGTATTACCAAATCGCTGCTACAGTTACACCCTTTTTCAGCGCATGAGCTGGACCTGATCACGGTTCGCCTTAATTCGACTCAGTTAAACAAGGGTGAATTCTTGCTAAAAGCGGGGCAGATTTGCGGTGGACTTTTTTTTCTTGAACGGGGCAGCCTGGTGCAATACCGGCAGCATGATGACTCAGACACTATCGACGGTCTCTATTTGCCTGGCGACTGGGTAATTGATAACCTTAGTTTTGTTTCCAGAAAACCGGCTCTGGCCAGCATTGCCGCTTTTGAAGACTCGACGGTGCTGGGACTTGACGTTAGTTCAATTCATGAACTCATAGGCATTTCTCCGGTTTTCTTTGTACTCGGGAAGCTTCTCGAGCACAACTTCATTGGGGTGGAGGGCAAGCTAAGTCCAAAGTCGATTGACGAAAAGTACGTGGAGCTACTTACTACCCGGCCTTTGCTCTTTCAGGTATTTCCCCTGAAACACATTGCATCATATCTCCAAATCACACCAGAAACGCTGAGCAGGATTAGATCCCGAATCAAGTGATTCATTTCTTGATTACGATCAAGTCTTTCCATTTTTAAACTCTCTATAATTGTCCATCATTCAAACAGATGAAAGATGGACAGTAGACTGGAGAAATCAAGCGGAATAGCCATTATCATTGGCTCAGTATTCATGGTGCTCACAATGGTGCTGCACCCGGCTGGTGGCGATACAGCCCGCATCAGGCAAATGTCTGACATCATCATCGCCAGCCACTCTTTGGCAATTCTGTCCATCATTGTGCTCTGCTATGGCCTTTTGGGGCTCGCAATCAAGCTCAAGTCCGACATTGTTTTGTCCTATGGAGGTGCAGTGCTTTTCGCCTTTAGTGCCGTAGCTGTGATGATGGCAGCGGCATTGAATGGCCTGGCAGTACCGTTTTTCATGGAACGAATGGGCGAGATCACCAGTGAAAACAGTGGCATGATAAGAACTGTGCTGATCTACAACTACTCACTAAACAAGGCATTCGACCTCATCTTTATCCTGGCGTTGTCTGGCGCCGCCGTTCTTTGGTCGTGGGCGATTGTAAGAACAGGGCTGCTAAGAAAGTGGTTAGGGTGGCTTGGATTGGTGGTTGGCACCCTCGCCATTGCTATGACGCTGTTGGGGTTTGTTTTTACCGACCTGGAGGGGCTTCGCATTTTTATCGGGGCTTTTGTGATTTGGCTTCTTGCAGTTGGCGTGGCATTAGCCAGAACCTCAGCTACGTCGCAGACATGATGAGCGCACTGTAAATGCCCCCTCGCTGAAACTGTGAGGGAGTGGTGCCCAGCCTGGTGACAATTCCAGCCGATGTTTCGGTCAGCAGGTTAGTCAGCGAACTGAAGCTGAGCGGGTAGGGCACCCACATATTTCCTCGGTCCGTGTCATATTCTACCACGATCAGCCTGCCGCCTGGAAGCAAGCTGTCCAGCGCCTTCATAAGAAATCCTTTTTGATCCTTCACATAGTGAAGAGAATTTGCCATCAAAATGCCATTCGCCTTCAAATCTTCTGAGCGCAATGTGGTGAAATCTGCAACCCTGGTTTCGATACGGGTGGTACCTTTGAGGTCGCTTTGGGTGGGCGAGAATGAACTCCTTTTATCTATTGCAGTAACAACACTGCCTGAAGGCAGCAGTGGAGCCAGTGCCCTAGTAAACAGGCCATTGCCAGCGCCCAAATCAAACCACGATTGGGCATCCCCGGCGTTGGACACGCCATTCTCTATCAATTTGATTGCGGTGCTCAGTTCCATTTCTGTGTGGAGACTAAACATTGAAAGCCTGAGAAATAGTTTAACTTGTTCATAAAAACATCATGGTGCTGAAAGTCATTAATTCAATTCTCATCCTGTTCTCAGTGTACATGGGCTTCAAACATGGCTGGGGAATGGTAAGTGCCGAACCCAAAATGCTGGAGATGTTTGGCAAATGGGGCATGAACAAGAATGCCATTATCATTTTTGGTGCTGTGGGAATTTTCGCCACCGTGTTGATTCTGTTTCCCAGAACCTTCTTCCTGGGCAACTTTATCACGGCTGCCAGCCTTTTGTTGATTGTGGCCCTCTGCCTGCAGCAGCGTGACTTCAAAACGGCGCTCATTGAGCTTCCTTTTATGATTTTGCCCCTGGTAATGATCTATCTTAAACACCCGTTAGCTAAATAAAGACCAGACCTTGGCCATAATCCAGATTTCAGCATTTATTTTTGTGTCGAAACGCAAATTTGAATCGGGCATGTTGTCAGAGCTGGATCAGGAAAAATTAATCAGGCGCTTACACAAGAAGGTGTGGGCGGTGCAGGAAGACTTCGGCCTCATAGAGGCTGGGGACAAGGTAATGGTGTGCCTTTCAGGAGGCAAAGACAGCTACACCATGCTCGACATGCTGCTGCACGTGCAAAAGTCGAGACAGCACGACTTCGACATCATAGCGGTCAATCTCGATCAGAAGCAGCCGGGTTTCCCTGAAGAAGTGTTGCCCAACTATCTGACCAATCTTGGCGTTGACTTTCGCATAGTAGAAAGAGATACCTATTCCGTGGTGGTTGATAAGGTACCCGAAGGCAAAACCATGTGCAGCCTTTGTTCCAGGCTCAGGAGGGGCATTCTCTATACTACAGCCGAAGAGCTCGGGGCCACAAAAATTGCGCTTGGGCATCACAGGGAAGACGTGCTGGAAACGTTTTTCCTCAATATGTTTTTCAGCGGCAAGTTGGAAGCCATGCCAGCGAAGTACCGTACCGACGACGGTAAGCATGTGGTGATACGCCCGCTGGCTTATTGCAAGGAAGAGGACATCATTCAGTATGCTGAGTTAAAGCAGTTCCCGATCATCCCCTGCAACCTCTGTGGCTCTCAGCCCAATATGCAGCGCAAGGTGATCAAGCAGATGATGAAGCAGTGGGAGCAGCAATTCCCTGACCGCACCGAGATCATGCTCACGGCCTTGAAGAACGTTTCCCCATCGCATCTGTTCGATAAAGATATTTTTGACTTTGAGGAGCTGGTTTCGAAGGTCGGGAGGGTAGATGAGTTTGTGCCGTGAGGCATCTCTTCACCAGGCATTTGCTCTGGCTTTCGAACTTCATTGAGTTTCAGATTAAGAAACCGTCGTAAGCGATTAACTGCTTGCCTACGAAAGGAGTGTGAGGTATTAAAGAATTCACTATTCGGCAGACACCGTTTATCATTCAGGCGCTCACATGTATAGGCTTCTATGTCGATGAGGCTACTTTTTTAATATAGACTATAGCGGGTTTTCTGCCAAAGGTACTTCTACTCCAATTCTTTGTGCTGCCTGCATCAAATTCGTAAGCATTTGCGCCAAATTTGCACGTGCTCAAGGGGCTTTTCTCCGACCTTGCCTTTCAAATAATCAGAAAAAATGAAAGATCAGTTTCCCAAGGTTACTACAGCTTTTTGGCTGTGGTTGATGGCTACATTTTTGGCTTGTGCGCTCACAGGATGCCAGGAAGACGAGCTACCCAACGACGACCCGGCGTTCGACGAGGTACTGTCAGCAGCAGGTAAAACAGCGCCGGCAGAACCCGACAAAGATGAAATCACGGAAGTAGAGAAGGACACAGTGAACGGTCATGTGTATTCCTACGAGAAGCATGACATAGTGGACAATGTAGAAAGCATCGTGTATCTCGGCTTAAATGACGATATCATCTGGCCAGGAAACCTGATAAAGGGAGAGAAGGCCAATGACTTTGTATATGAACCCATTGTCCTTCTGCGGGCTCCTATCACTTTTTCTATCTCTCTTGAGAGTTCGTCAGTTGGTGAAAGCCTTAGTCAGACTGTAGATGAGCCCAAGCTCTCCACGGTGAGGCAGGGCATTTCGGATTTGCTCAAAAAGGCGGTAACCTCCGACACCAAAGTGCCAGCCAAGGTGGATTTCACTTACCAGGAGATGCACAGCGAGTCACAAATGAATCTGTTTGTGGGGGCCGATATCAACTATGGAGCTGGGAGCCTGAAGTCAAAATTCGATTGGGAGTCCAGCACAAAGAAGACAAGGATCATGGCCAAGTACACCCAGATTTACTATTCTATTGATGTGGATCCGCCCGCTTCGCCCCGTCGTTTTTTTGGCTCGTCAGTGTCGGCCGAAGAAGCTGAGTTTGCAATGCCAACGGGTTCATCGCCGCTTTATGTGGCAAGTGTCAGCTATGGCATGATGGCGCTGATCTTTATAGAATCCGATTACACGTCGGATGTGATGGACCAGGCATTGCAGGTGGCCTACGGAAAAGGGAACCTGGATTCGGAAATATCGGTGGGAGTGTCCACAAGGAATGTGATGGAAAATTCAAGCATTTCCATCGTGGTGTATGGTGGTTCCACCGCTGGGCTGAAGGACCTGGAAACGGGCATGCAAGGCTTCCTCAACGTGATCAGTGCAAGTAAAGACTTTACGAAGGATTCTCCGGGCGTGCCTCTGGTATATAAGTTCAGGCATGTAGTCGACAACACGTTGGCACTGGTGACACTTACTTCGCAATATACCCTGGTGAAAACCCTGCAAATAGAGCAACGGGTGCGGGTGCGGGTCAACCGGTTTCTTATTGTGCAGGCAGACGACGAGGGGTTTGATAACGATATAGAAATAGACCGGCTGTATGTCTACGCCAATGCTTTTGAGCGGGAAAACTCCTCAAGCGATTTTGTGCGGATTAATCCCGTGGATCAGCAGGTGTATGCCTACTCAAGCGGGGGAGACGGCCATGTAGTGGGCTCGGGGGCTATCATCCAGGCAGGTAATTTTATCGATTTGACCTTTCATACGAATACCCACGACTACTCACTTGCCAAAATCCAGCTATCAGCGTGGGCACGTGACTATGACGGTGGAAGCGCCAACGAGGAAGACCGCAAGTCGATTGAGCTGTCCAGCGACCAGTTCACCGCCAATCCTCACACCATCAGACTCAGCTCCGCCGATTTCGAAATTGATGCCGAAATTTCTCTGGAACTGCTCAATTGACCCTCAAACCATTCGGTACTTTAATCTGCTCGACATGAACTATAAAGCACTTTTTATTTTTCTTTTTGCCGTTTCCTTTTTGCCCAGTCATGCCCAATTTGTTCTTGATGAGATCAACAATGAGTTTCTCGGGCAAGACCGGGGGGGCGACACCGCCGCCTGGGCTGACCTTGATGGTGATGGAGATCTTGACCTTGTCATTGCTCCGCCTGATTGGCTGTTTCTTGAACTGTACGAAAATAGGCACGGAGTTTTCTTCCCCATCGAAACGGGGGCTTACGGAACAAATGGCGGCAGTATTGATGCGGCAGACTATGATGGTGATGGAGACCAGGATCTGCTGGTGACACGTGCCAGATCTATCGGCGTGGATGATTTTTATGCCCGGCTCTATCAGAACAATGGCATGGTGTTTTCACTTGCAATCAATTCAGGCCTGCCTGGAGTAGCTTCCCACGATGGGAAATGGGGCGATTATGACGGAGATGGCGATCCCGACGTGGCTGTGATCGCAAAGAAAAATGGAAAGTTCAGGGGTGTCATTTACCGCAACGATGGTGGCTACTTTACGGATATTGGGGCTGACCTGCCTGTTTCTGAAGAAGGGTCGCTCGACTGGGCCGACTATGGAAACGACGGAGACCTGGATCTCCTTATCACCGGCTACGATCCCCTGCAGGGGGTGCATAGCTCCATCTATGTTAACAACGATGGCGTTTTTGAAGACCTCTCTGCCGGACTGGAAGGGGTGATGTATAGCACGGGGCGATGGGGCGACTATGATAACGACGGAGATTTGGATGTCGTTATTACCGGGTCCACGATCAGCATTGACCTGTATCCGTTCGGTTTGCCCAAATCTGTGATTTATCGCAACGATAACGGCGTATTTACCGACATAGAGTCGGGCATTGACGACTTACTCTTTAGCCATGTGGAATGGGGCGATATGGACAATGATGGTGACCTGGACTTGCTGCTCACCGGTCTCCCCAGTTATCAGGATGTGCCGCCCGTTTCAAAAATCTACCAGTATGCCGATGGTGCCTTTACTGATAGTGGAATCGACCTTCCGGGAACAGTGTTTGGAGAGGGGCTTTGGAGTGATTATAATGATGATGGCGTGCTAGACTTTCTACTCGTTGGACACGGTTCATGGCTTGATGACCTTCCACATGTGAAACAATTATATACCACGGCTCCTGCTGTCCATGGGCCACCGGTGGCACTGCCTCAAAACCTGACCCTGGAGCTGGATGGAGCTGGAGTGGCCACAGTTCAGGCTGGTGACCTTGACTTAGATAGCTATGATCCGGGGGGTGAAGAATTGACTTTCTCGGTCGATAAGTCTGAATTTTCTTGCGTTGACGTGGGAGAAAACACCGTTGAGTTTACCGTGACGGACGCTAGCGACAATACGTCAACCGCTTCAATCACCGTAACGGTCGTTGATGCGCAGGCCCCCGTTGTGCAGGCGCAGGACGTAACCTTGCAGGTGGATGCCGACGGAAATGCTACCCTAAGTGTTGACCAGGTGGACAATGGCTCCACTGACAACTGCAGCTTTACTTCCAGCTTGAGTAAAACTGCATTTAGTTGTGCAGATGTTGGAGAAAATACGGTTGAGTTTTCGATAACAGACGCTGGTGGCAATACATCAACCGCTTCAGTTACCGTAACGGTCGTTGATGCGCAGGCTCCCGTTGTACAGTCGCAGGACGTAACCTTGCAGCTGGATGCCGAAGGAAATGCCACTCTCAGTGTTGATCAGGTAGACAATGGCTCCACTGACAACTGCAGCTTTACTTCCAGCCTGAGTAAGACATCATTTACCTGTGCTGAGCTGGGAGAAAACACCGTAGATTTTACTCTGACCGATGCAAGTGGCAATACCTCAACCGCTTCGGTTACCGTAACGGTCGTTGATGCGCAGGCCCCAGTTGTACAGTCGCAGGACGTAACCTTGCAGTTGGATGCAGATGGAAATGCTACCCTGAGTGTTGATCAGGTTGAGAATGGCTCCACTGACAACTGTAGCTTCGCTTCCAGCCTGAGCAAGACATTTTTTACCTGTGCTGAGCTGGGAGAAAACTCCGTTGATTTTACCCTGACCGACGCTAGTGGCAATACCTCAACCGCTTCAGTCACCGTAACGGTCGTTGATGCGCAGGCTCCCGTTGTACAGTCGCAGGACGTCACCTTGCAGTTGGGTGCAGATGGAAATGCTACCCTAAGTGTTGACCAGGTGGACAACGGTTCCACCGATAACTGCAGCTTTACTTCCAGCCTGAGTAAAACTGCATTTAGCTGTGCAGATGTTGGAGAAAATACGGTTGAGTTTTCGGTAACAGACGCTGGTGGCAATACCGCAACGGCGATGGTCACCATAACAGTCGTTGATGCGCAGGCTCCGGTTGTGCAGGCTCAGGACGTAACCTTGCAGCTGGATGCCGACGGAAATGCCACTCTCAGTGTTGACCAGGTGGACAATGGCTCCACTGACAATTGTAGCTTTACTTCTAGCCTGAGCAAGACTTCATTTACCTGTGCTGAGTTGGGAGAAAACACCGTTGATTTTACCCTGACCGACGCAAGTGGCAATACGTCAACCGCTTCAGCCACCATAACGGTTGTTGATGCGCAGGCACCTATTGTGTCGACAAAGGACATCACGCTCTATCTTGACGCCCAGGGAAAAGCTATACTTGCTGCCGGGCAAGTTGACAATGGTACAACCGATAATTGTAGCTTTACTGCCAGTTTGAGTAAAACCGCCTTTGACTGCTCGGATTTGGGAGAACACCAGGTTAGCTATAAGGCCACTGATGCCAGCGGAAACGAATCGACTGCCGTCGTAAGTGTCAATGTTCTTGATGAATTGCCTCCGCAGGCGGCTCTCAAAAACATTGTAATCAACCTGGACGAAGAAGGGAACGGCAGAGTCGCCGCAGCGGAGGTAGATGATGGCTCCACAGACAATTGCTTTTTTGTAATAAGCCTGAGCAAGGAAACATTCACCTGCGACGACCTCGGCGAAAATGAGATAACTGTTACCCTGACAGATGGATCGGGCAATGAAACGCAGGCGACAGTTATTGTTACTGTTGAAGGAGTATGCCCTGCTGAACAGCCGGGTGCGCTTGGTGTGGAGGACAACTTACATCAGCTGACAGTTTACCCGAACCCAACGTCAAACAGACTTTTCCTTTCACCGCAATCACCGTTTGAACAAGGCGACCAGTTACGGATTGTCGATAGTTCGGGGAAAATTGTGTTGACCGTACAGGTGAAAAAGAAGACAGAACAGTTAGAACTTACCGTTGGGAATCTTGAAAGGGGCATCTATCAGTTAATGGTTTTCAAAGCGAATAAATGGGCCAGAACCCCTTTTATAAAGGACTAAGGCTGATGGCAGCTTGCTCAGTTGTATCGTCTTTGTGGGGCAAGGCAGCAGAGAAGCATGACAGTCGGCGGTGGTGGACAAAGCTCATTGGCATGCACAGCGAATGCGATGGATATTTATCTGTCTTCGTACATGATTTTAGTTTAAGTTTAACTGGCCAACCAGTTTTAGTTAGTTTTAGAAATGAAGAAATGCTGCCTTCTCATTGTTTCCATTTTTACAATACAAGCGCTATATGGTCAGGTGTCCAAAAAAGACAGTCTACTCCACGAGCTCTCCGTAACAAGCAGGAGTGATACCACCAGAGTACTGGTGTTGTTGCAGCTTTCGGAGATAGCGGTCGAAAGCGGTGAGGAAAAGGATTTTTTGGCCCAGGCGTTAAATGAGTCAAAACGCATGCAGTATGAGCATGGAGTTGCCGAGTCCTGTTATTCTCTTGGGTGGTTGTCTTTCAGGAACGACGAATACGACGCATCCTTAGCATATTTTTCGCAGGCGTTAGATGTTTTTTCCTCATTGAGCGACCAGCTGGGTAGCGCTAAAACGCTTTCCCGTATTGCCACGGTTCGGGAGGAACTGGGAAGCTACGAAGAGGCATTGGAGTATTACTTCCAGGAACTGGAAATTCTTGAGGAGATAGATGCGAAATACTCCATTGCCAACTGCTACAACAATATCGGGAACCTGTTTCGGATACAGGATGACTTTGACAAAGCGATGTTCTACTTCAAGTCGGCTTTGGCCATTCAAAATTCGCTTGAAAACGAACTGAGTGCCGCCGGCGTCCTTAATAGCATAGCGCTTGTGCATGGAGAGCTTAAGCAATACGATAGTGCTATCCATCTTTATTATCAGGTGCTGCATGTTGCTGATGAAAATAGTAGCAAGAACCTGGCAGCAATAGCTTCCAATAATTTGGGCAAAGACTATCGGAATATTGCAGCCTACGACAGTGCCTTGAAATACTTAAAAAGAGCTGATGAGCTGAACGTAGCAGATGGCAGCGCCAGTGGGCATGCGCTGGCGCAAACAAACCTGGCGGAGACTTACTTGCTGAAAAAGGACTATGGCGAGGCCCTGAAATATGCTAACGAAAGCTACAGACTTGCGAAAGAATTGGGAAATAAAAGACTGATAAGCAGGTCTTCCAATCTACTTTATCAAATCCATGAAGCGGGAGGGGATTATAAGAAAGCTTTTGAATACCTCAAAAGTTATAAGATATATGAAGACAGTCTTTTTGACAGTCAAAAATATGAGTCGATAGCCAAACTGGAGCTGGCCTACAATGTGGAAAAGAAAGAACAGCAAATAGCTGCGCTCCAACGAGAAAATGAACTGGCCGCACTGCGAAGAAACATTTTGATAGGGTCGGTAATTGTTACAGGCCTAATTGGTTTCCTTCTCTACAATCAGCAGCGCCTCCGCAGCAGGAAGAATAGGTTGCTGCTGGAAAAGGAAAAAGAAGTCGATCGCATGAAGTCCAGGTTCTTCGCCAATATTTCTCATGAGTTTAGAACTCCCCTTACGTTACTCATCGGCCCTATTGATCAAATAAAACAGTCGGTTTCCGATGAGAGGCTCCAGCTTTTTCTCGACATCATGAAAAGAAATGCGGGCAGGCTGCTGGCACAGGTAAATCAGTTGCTGGACTTGTCAAAGCTTGATTCGGGGCAGCTAAAGCTCAAAGTAGTTGAGTTTGATTGTGTTCCTTTTTTAAAGGGTATAGTGATGTCTTTTGACTCTCTGGCCCGGACACGTAAAATCAACTTTGGTTTCAGCAGCGAAGTGGATCAGCTAATGCTATGTGCAGATAAAGATTCGCTGGAAAAGATAATTGTCAACCTGGTAACCAATGCGCTAAAATTTACCCGTGCTGGCGACACGGTAAGTGTTGCCGTGTTGAAGGTAGAAGGCAGCCAGTTGCTGCCGTCCGGAAGTGAGGCGCTGGAGATTGTGGTGAAAGACACTGGGATAGGATTTGATGCGCAGACTGCTGAGCATATTTTTGAGCGATACTATCATACCGAGAGCGACATGCAGGCAAGCACAGGCATAGGGCTGGCCTTGGTGAAGGAGCTGGTGGAGAGCCACTCGGGAGCTATTGAGGCGAAGGGTGTTAAGGGAGAAGGCAGCCTGTTTCGGGTGCATCTTCCGCTGGGCAAAAGCCATTGGGAAAGATTGACTATATACCCAAACACTGCGGACTATACAGCTGAGGTTATGGCAGACGACGTGCCCCTGAATGATGCTGAGGCTGGGACAGACACCGGGGCGGAAAAGACGCTGCTCCTTATTGAAGACAACGAAGACGTGCGGTTGTTCATCCGCAAGATCCTTGAAGATCAATTCAAGGTACTAGAAGCCCCCGATGGCAAGTCAGGAATCCGGCAAGCGCAGGAGCAGGTGCCGGACTTGATCGTGACTGACATCATGATGCCGGGAATGGATGGGTATGAGGTAACCCGACAGCTAAAAACCCATATGGAAACCAGCCACATTCCGGTGATCATGCTTACAGCCAAAGCAGACCTGGAAAGCAAACTCCAGGGCCTGGAGACAGAAGCGGATGACTACCTCACCAAACCCTTCGAGGCGACGGAGCTTTTGGCAAGAGTGGATAACCTGATTCAATCAAGGGCAAAGCTCAGAGAGCAGTTTAGCCAAATTGTTACTCTCAAGCCGAAAGGAGTGGCTATTACATCAATTGATGCTGCCTTTCTTGATAAGCTTATGGTTTCCATCGAAGATCATCTGGATGACGCCAACCTGAGTGTGGAGTATTTGGGTGGCCTCATCGGAATGAGCAGAAGCCAATTGTACCGGAAGCTACAGGCCATCACCGGCCTTTCGCCTAACCAACTCATACGTGATATCCGATTGGCCCGCTCTATGGAATTGCTGAAGAACAATTCGGGCACAGCAGCGGAAATCGCCTACATGGTTGGGTTTAGCAGCCCCAATTATTTCAGCAAGTGCTTTCACGACAAGTATGGCTTTGCGCCCGGCGAAGTACGCAAGCAGTACGACCCGCATAGCAGCGGCCTATGACGGGCAGCGATGACGAAAAGGGGAAGTAGTGGGATCACTACCTCGGCCAAAAAGCAGGTTTTTCAAGCGTTCCATGGTACCGGCAGTCGCCACATTCGGCAGGGATCATAACGATGGGCTCAATGGCGGCGATCAGGTAATCCCATTGCCTGTAGAGACCAAAGTCTACGGCAGTTAGCGGATAACGGAGCTCAGCAATGCAAGGGTCGCTGGGGTACTGGACTCCCTGGCCAAGTAGTGTTACTTTGTCCACGAAGAGCATTTTCTCCGACACCGCCCCCGCATCAAAATAGCCCAGCACAGCCGCTTCCGGGTCGTTTACCTGTCGGATGTTGCCCCTAATTTCATAAGGCTGGGGATCGAACAGTGTGCCAAGCGATTCGGAAGTCTTTTGAAGCTCGTACCAATAGCGGTAGGATGGCTCACTAAGGGCATATTGTTTCACCAGAATGCTATACAGGCCACTCAATTTGTAGCCACCTGTGCTCACGTAGGTCACCTCGAGTTTCTTTACACGATCCTCGGTATAGCTACTTGTGTTGGCCACCAGAATGTTGCTACCCGGGTGAGTCGCATAGCAAAGTCCCAGCCTGGGATTTCTGACTACGAAGGCATCCTGCGTGGGATCAGCAACCCAGTCGCCAGGGTAACTGAGCTTCACCTCGTAAGTTTCTATGTAGTCGTATCTGTAAAACCTCGTTTGGCCGGTGCTATCATGCGCATCCACGAAAATACTGATCCCATCATTCACTTCTCCTGCCACATCAGTGAGGCGAAGTTCCCGCTCGTAATATACGCTGTCGATAGGAGGGCTTTGCTTTAGCTGCACGATGTCGGATTGGTACTGATCGCCCGACGATGCCACGATGCTGAGCTGGTATTTGCCCCCTATATGCCCGATAAATACGTTTGGATCACTCTGGTAAACTCCGGGAGCTGTTTCCACGAAAAGATATACTTCCCCTTCTTCATCGACAACGGAGACCGCCGCCCCGGCTTCCGGCAAAGCGCCAGGACTGCTGAGTGGCGCTGTTCTGCTAAGAGTGATCGTGTAGGGTTCGGTGCTGTTGCTTATAAAGCCATCTACCACCAGCACACTTTTGAATCCGGGGTCTTCCGGTTCAAATGGCTCAACGCATGTGCTGAGTAAAAGAGCGATAAGAATGCAGCTAAATCTTGTGAACAAGGCGGTGAGGTTTTTACTCAGAGTCTTAAACATTTTAGCGAGGCTGCGCCCCAATGCCCGGTATTCACTAAATAAATTTTGTTCAAAATACTCACCTCCTTTGCCTTCTAGAGCCAGGTTTCCGGCAGGAATGGTATAGATAGGACTTGCAACCCTCGCATTTGGGCCGGCCTGGCAGGCACGTGAAAAAGCTACTTTTCGTAAACTACCAGGGGAAAATCGTTGCCATAGGAATAGCCTGAAGGGAATTGCGGCTTTCCCTTGTGGGTTTGTGATAGCTCTGGCACTCGTGATTCTACCCAGGCACTCAGTTCCTTGATGGTGATCTGCTGGTCGGCATTGGTGCCGTCAGCAGCTCCTGTGAGGCCTTCCAGCAGGGCATAGGTAAACACACCATGTCCCAGCGATTCGAATTCAGTGGCAAACTGCTCTGAACCTGCTGCCATTAGCCAGAAGGTACCAGTGCTTCTGGCCAGTCGGGCGATGGCCCTTTCCTCGGCGGCGCCCCTGGCAGCTACTGCTCCCAATGCAGCGGCGGACTGACAGGCATCGAGGATATACACCTGCTTCTGAGCGTTAATCGTCTGCGCAATGTCTTTCAGCTGGCTGGCCGACAGTGCTTGTTCAAACAGCTGTTCATCCCTGCCATATAGCTGGGTGATGTTGTGTGGCACAAGGAAAAATTCGGATGGCTCTGAACCACCTTCCGACCTTACCCCGTGGCCGGCATAGTAAAATACAAACAGGTCCTGCTCCTTGGCCGACTGACTTACAGTTTGCAGCGCCTTCATTACGCCCTCTCGGGTGAAGTCTTCATTGCGGACGGTGATCTTTTCTACAGTACTAAAGACGCCCGAAGCTCCTTTTTCCATGGCAGTGGCGAAGGCATCAGCATCGGCAATGGCATAGTTGAGATTGTACTTGGGATTGAGGTAGCTGTCGATGCCTACTGTGACCAGGTACAGCCTGGGCGGATCGTCACTTTTGCCCTGGTAATTCACCACGAGCTTTTTCTTCTCCGACTCCAGGTTGTCGGCGGTTGCCACTACAGCGTAAAAGTAGTTTTCCTCCCCGAAGGTGGTGGTCAGGTTTACCTCAAACTGTGCGAGCCCATTGACAGGTGCTGCTGTACCCACTAGCTTGTTATTATGAAACAGCTTAAGCTGACTGGCATTTTCAACGTTCTCGGTCACCTCCAGGGTGATGGTAGATGCACGGGTGCCCGACTTTACCTTGGGTATTTCCTGTCTGTCAGAAATGGTTGCGCCATTGAAAGACTTAATTCTGAGTGAAGGGACGCTAGCTATCTGTGCTTCCATATCCACTTCAGGGATGGCCGCTTCACCTGTCATCAGTTCGGCCAGCAAGCCTGGACTGAATTGTTGGTTGAAGGTGCTCTCCAGCTTCGTTCGGGTGAGCGATTTTCTGGCCGCCCAGTACAGCTTTTCCGATGCATCGGTAGTCCCGTCAAACCGGCCATCTCGGGTTACAACAGCCAGGCTGCCTCCTGCATCCACAAAGATGTAACCGACAATGGCATTCTGAGATGCACTGTAGATCTGATTGATATTGTCGCCGTAAGCGTTGATGATTACTTTGTCATCGCTTAGGGTGTAATGTGGATGCGCAAGGTATGTTTTGGGGCTGAGCATCCTGTTTCGTTCGTTCAGGCTGACCTTGGTGGTAAACACCTTACCGTTGCCATGGATGTCGAACACACTAAAACCACGGAAGCCGACCGTGCCCAGCACTTTGTCTTTTACCCGAAGGAAGGTAAGGTAAAAACCCACGTCGTCACGCTGTTCGTTAGACTTGCCATTTACTACGCCAAGAATAAATAGCTCCGTACCTGCATCGGGATTGGCTGGGGGAGCATGTCTGAGCACAGGAACAGAAATGGCTGTTTCTACAGATCTGTTTTTCCACCCAATGACCTGGCCTTTTTCCAGGTGATCATAATCTGTCAGGTAGATACCCTCATACTTCTGTAGCAACGTGCCCGTTTCGTACTTGTATTCGAGGGAGTAGCGCTTTTTGAAGCCGCCGATTGAAGGAGTTACCAGTATTTTTTTCTCAAAAGGGCTGAAGGAAATAATAGAGATCTTCTTTGGATGCGAAATGGTAGCCACGAGAGTTTTGGTGGTGGCGTCCCAAATAAATGCATCGTCTCCGGATACGATACCAAAATGGTTGCTCACAATTCCCACGGCGATCGTTTTGATAAACCCTTCCGTGTTCTGTGTAAGGGTAATATTCCCAGTTTCGAGGTCTACAAGCCGAAATCTGTTTTCTTCTACAAGAAGGATGCTTTGCTGGTCTTGGGTGAAAACAATCTCTTTGACGTCTTCGATGTCTATTTTAAAGGTTTTGATAAAGGTAGTATGCAGCAGGTCGAGCACGCTCAGCTCGCCATTACTTAGCAGGAAGGCAGCTAGCTTCTTATCGGGCGACACCGTCATGCCCAGCTGTCGTGCCTGAAGAGCGTCTTCATCATATTCCAGCCGTGTGGCATCTACAACCTGGCCCTGAAGGCTCCATGCCGAAAGCAGCAACAAAAAAAATATGGAACAGGTGAGCTGTTTCATAGAAGGAAGGTAATAAATTTTTAAAGGCGATGCCAGTTAAGAGATTGTTGGGTGTCTCAGCGAAACGTGTCGGTTGTTTCCCCTATGTTCCCCGGTGTGTCTTCACACCGGCCCTACGAAGTATCATCGTCATAGGCTGCTGGTGCGTGGAGATACGCACCAGGACGGGAGTAAGACAATGTTGTGGCACCACTGAACTTCCCACAACCACGTCATCTCTTGGCTATCACTGCACTGCGAAATGACGGTGCTTTTGGTGGCGAAACTAGGTTAACTCTCCTACGATACTTCCAATGTTTGCGTCATCAAGAGCAAAGACCTGCTTAAACTTTCAATAATATTTGAAACATCTATAAGTATCATTACGTTTGCCTTCATATGGAATACAACGAAGCGAAAAAGAAGTTCATAGAAGCCTGGGGCACCCTCGGTTCCAACTGGGGGATCAATCGGGCCATGGCCCAAATCCATGCGTTGTTGCTGATTTCTACAGAGCCATTGTCTACCGAAGACATCATGGACGAGCTGCAAATGAGCCGTGGCAATGTCAACATGAATGTCAGAGGGCTGATGGACTGGGGCATCGTGAACAAAGAGCACAAGATAGGAGAGAGGAAGGAGTTCTTTACCGCAGGAAAGGACATTTGGGAGTTGGCCAGGCAGGTAAGCAAAGAGAGAAGAAGAAGGGAAATTGAGCCAATTATCAAGGTGCTAAGTCAGGTGCAGGACGTGACAGGAGATAATAAGGAACAATTGAAGGAGTTTAAGAAAGTAACCAGCGATTTGCAGGATTTCTCTCTAAAAGTGGATGGCGTACTGGACAAGTTCACGAAGTCTGATCAAAACTGGTTTTATAAGCTGCTCATGAAGCTCTGATATTTTTTTTGAAACAAACTTTCAAAATTTATTGAAAATAATGGAAGTATCACTAAATCCCATATATCATGAATTACAACATCGTTAGTTACCTGATTTACATCCCCGTGAGCGTGGCCATCACAGTATGGGTAGCCTCAACACTGTTCAAGAACGGCAGACTATTTCTGGTAGACATTTTTCATGGCAATGCAGAGCTGGCCGACAGTGTGAACAGGCTGCTGGTCGTCGGCTTTTACCTGATCAATGTAGGCTATGCCATCTACACACTGCAGATCTTCGGCACCATCGACAGCGTACAGGTCGTAATGGAAAAGCTCAGCACCAAGCTCGGCGCCATCATTCTTATTCTTGGTGGCATGCATTTCTTCAATTTGTTTGTCTTCTTCAAACTTCGGAGCAGGGCTAATCAAACTCTTCAACCTACCCAAAAATGATCCGGTTCAACTTCTTTCTACAGTCAGTCCTTTGCGGGCTGGCTGTTCTACTCGGGATGGCACAGCTGGCCTTTGGCGAGTCAGTTTATTGGCTGCTCATATTAGCCCTGCCGCTGGGCGTCACGCAGTTTCTGGCGTCCATTCAGCTGGCGGCTTCCGCACAGCACCGAAGCAAACCGGGGCTGGTGCACACGACCGTGTCCACCCTTTACCTCGTCACTGTCATGTTTTGGGGAGACAATGCTCCTGTACTGATCATTGCCATTCCGGCGTGTCTGGCTGTGTTGTTTTGGTATGTTTCATTTCAAGCCTACAGGCAAACCCAATTATGAAAAAAATCATCATCGCCGGGGGCTCCGGTTTTTTAGGAACGGTGCTGGCGGACTATTTTGTTGCCCGAGGGGCACAGGTTGTCGTGCTTACCAGGACCCACCGACTGAACACGCCCGGCATCCACTACTATAAGTGGGATGGCCGCACTCTCGGCTATTGGACAAATCAGTTGGAGGGGGCCACGGCGCTCATCAACCTCAACGGCAAATCAGTCGACTGCCGCTACACGGAAAGTAACAAGCAACTGATTTACGATACCCGAATAGATGCCACCTACGTACTCGGCAAGGCCATCAGCCAATTGAAAAACCCGCCAAAAGTATGGGTCAATGCAGCCTCGGCCACTATCTACCGGCATGCACTCGACAGACCCATGGATGAGGCTACCGGAGAGTTGGGTGAAGGGTTTTCCGTAGATGTGTGCAAGAAGTGGGAGCAAACCTTCTTTGATGCTGACACACCAGGTACCCGCAAAGTAGCCTTACGAACAGCCATCGTGCTGGGCAAAAATGGTGGAGCCTTGCAACCGCTGAAGCACCTCGCTAGGCTAGGGATGGGTGGAAAGCAGGGAAGTGGCAACCAATACTTCAGCTGGCTACACGAAGCGGACTTTGCCAGGGTTGTGGACTATGCAATTGAAAATGAGCAAGCAAATGGAGTGTATAATGCTGCTGCGCCTCACCCTTTACCTAATAGTGAAGTGATGAGGCTTCTCAGAAAAGCGGTAGGCAGACCTTTTGGCTTGCCTATGCCAGCATGGATGTTAAAGATGGGTGCATGGCTCATCCAAACGGAAACCGAACTGATACTGAAAAGCAGATGGGTAGTTCCCCAGCGGTTGCAAGAAAGCGGGTTCGAGTTTCAGTATCCGAAGCTTGATATAGCACTGAGTGAACTTTTAAAGAGGTAAGAGGCCCGAACCAATGACCGATCATTTCCATAATAGGTTTTCTCAAGTGCAAAGAAACTTTTAAACTCTTAGTTGACTTTAATCGGTCATTCATCGTATTCTTGAAAACATGGAAGATTTGATCAGGAAAAAACTTACTCAAATAGAGCAAGATTACAATATAAAGGTACTTTATGCGTGCGAATCGGGATCTCGTGCATGGGGCTTTCCCTCGCCAAATAGCGACTATGATGTACGGTTCATCTACGCCCATAGCCTCGACTGGCACCTGTCGTTAACAGATAAAAAGGATACAATAGACCTTCCCATTAATGACGAACTGGACATCGGAGGGTGGGAGATCAAAAAAGCACTACAATTGCTGTGGAAATCAAACGCACCCATTCTCGAGTGGATTCAGTCTCCCATAGTCTATCAGGCGGACCTCACCTTCTTATCAGGCATACGGGAGGTGGCTGCCCAATGCTTCTCACCAATCGCTACTATGCATCATTATCTGAGCATGTCAAAAAAATACCTCGAGGCGTGTAGTAGCGAAGAAGTAAAGCTGAAAAAGTATTTCTATGCGCTTCGAACTGCTATTGCAGGTGCCTGGATCCGGGAAAAAGGCTCCGTTCCTCATATTGAAATAACAAAAATGTTAAGTGTTGCCGGTGAAGAAGTTCGGGATAAAATAATATCGCTTATCGAGCTCAAAGCCACGCAGAAAGAAGACTATCTTCATCCTCAGGAACCAGTCATTTTACACTTTCTGCGGGATGTGATTGAACAGAATGAAACTGCTTTCCCATCACTGTCACCCGGAAAAGGCGACTTTGATAAACTGGAGGAATTTTATCGAAAAACCGTCAAGGCCGAATAATGTCAATTGAAGAATTAAGAGCCAGAGACATCATCATATTTGAGTGCCTAAGTGGAAGTCACGCTTATGGACTTGCCACCCCAACCTCTGATGAAGACATTAAGGGAGTATTCATTTTGCCCAAAGTGGACTACTATGGGCTAAATTATGTCGAACAGGTAAGCGACGCCACCAATGACACGGTTTACTACGAGTTAAAACGCTTTGTTGAATTGCTGGCCAGAAGTAACCCCAATATGCTGGAAATGCTTTATACACCCGATGATTCGGTACTGAAGATTCATCCACTGTTTAAGCGTTTGAGAGAGATGGATTTATTATCGAAGCAGTGTAAAGAAAGCTTCGGAGGATATGCCATGACACAGGTACGAAAAGCAAAGGGGCTGAATAAGAAGATTCTTAATCCAGTGGAAAGAGATCGAAAAAGCGTGCTGGACTTCTGCTTTGTAGCGCAAGGACAGGGCTCAATTCCTGTGATAGACTTTCTGAATAAAAATGGTATTAACCAAACTGAGTGTGGGGTAGCGAATATTCCTCATATGCATGAAGTATATGGGCTTTATCAGGGGCCGGGAGAGTTCAGGGGAATTGTTAGCGGATCGGAGGCAAATGATATTACGCTTAGCTCAATTCCATCAGGACTAGCCCCTGTTGCCATATTGTCCTTTAATAAATCTGGCTATTCAAAGCATTGTAAAGAGTACAAAGAATACTGGGAGTGGGCAGAAAAACGAAATGATGTACGGTATCAAAACACCCTCCAACACGGTAAGAATTATGATGCCAAGAACATGATGCACACATTTCGACTGCTGACCATGTGCGAAGAAATTGGCAGAGAAGGGAAGCTCCATGTGCGAAGGCATGACAGAGAGTACCTGCTCAGTATAGAGACGGGAGAGTTTCAGTATGATGACTTGCTGCAGCGGGCTGAGGAGAAAATTGGCGAGATTGAAGTTGCCTATGCGACATCGGCATTGCCCGAGTTCCCCGATGTTGCAGAACTTAACAGAGCGCTGGTCGACATGCGGGATCAGTTTTATCGGAACAGGTAGGTCTAAGTTGCAGGCGAGCGGTTCATGATCCACCTGTTTCTGTTCAGCGTCTTCATTTGAAATTAAAACTGTGAGGGTGGTTTTTTGTTCTTTGTAAGTGGACGAATCACCTCGGTTGTTGTATATTAACCAACCGTGAAACTAAAGAGTATGAAACAGCAATTCTCTCTGTCAGTTGCCAGTCCATGCACTGAAAACTGGTCCAACTTCCAAACCACACCCGAAGGCGGGTTTTGCCAGTCGTGCCAAAAGACTGTTGTTGATTTTACGAAAATGAACGATCAGGAAATTCTCAGGTATTTCAGCGACCGCCAGTCCCACACCTGCGGACGATTTCACCCGGCGCAGCTCAAAGAATATGCTCAGGTGACTGCACCCACCACGCATGCAGGTTGGAAATGGTTGCAGGCCGGATTTCTCACGGCGTTGCTGATGTTTGAAAGCGGAAGGGCCGATGCGCAGACTGTTTCTGGAAAAGGAGAGGTTGAGGATGTGCAGAGTAAAGATAGCAAAGAGGAAAAGAGTGTGGCGAACCTGGAAGGATATACGGCGAAGGGAACCATAGTTGATAATGAAACAAAGGAAACTCTTGCAGGGATTACTGTTGTCTTAAAAGGTAGCACAACCGGGGTTGTTTCGGATATTGATGGGCAATTTGTATTTCCTAAACCATTGATGCCTGGCGATGTCCTTGTTTTTAGCTTCATAGGATATAACACTCAGGAGTATATTGTCCCCAAGAACGCAGCA
The DNA here is from genome assembly GCF_048007035.1 of Imperialibacter sp. NCBI lineage: Bacteria > Pseudomonadati > Bacteroidota > Cytophagia > Cytophagales > Flammeovirgaceae > Imperialibacter > Imperialibacter sp. The sequence goes on along the minus strand of NZ_CP180355.1, from coordinate 6,161,945 downwards.
TCAAATCTTGAAGTCCCCCTCGAAATGAATTTGAAGTTTTGCTCCATGATTATGGGGCAGTTATCTATTGACCACATTTACGCAACCAAATCAAACCCCTTCCGCAACGCATGGCAAAAAGTAGCCAGCCTGTTTTGAAGCAGATGCTCCTTGTTGTGCTTCACGTTCTTTTTTCGGTGCAGCTATGGGCACAGTCACCAGCAATAGCGCAGGCGGATTTTGCCCGGGCCGACAGCGTTGCTGCGCTTTACCCGGGCTATTCTCTGGCCAACCTTAACGGTCTTTCTCATAAGCTCACCCAACCCTTTACCAACGACATTGAGAAGTTCCGGGCCATTTACCGCTGGGTGTGTAATAATATAGATAATGACTTTGAGTACTTCGAACGCAACCAAGCCAAAAGAAAAAAGCTACTTAGCGATGCGGATGCTCTTGACGACTGGAACAGGAAATTTGCGCCGCAGGTATTTAAGAGGCTGCTTCAGCAGCACTCAACGGTGTGCACTGGCTATGCCTACCTGATCCGGGAGCTGGCGTACCATGCCGGCATTGAGAGTGTGATCGTAGATGGCTACGGCCGTAATGCCGAAGCTAATATTGGTGGGCCTGGAGTGCCCAATCATTCATGGAATGCCGTGCAGCTCAGCGGCCAGTGGTACTTATGTGACGCTACCTGGTCGAGCGGCACCATCGATACGCAGCAGGGCTTGTTTATCAAGCAATTCAGAGAGGCTTATTTTCTCACGCCGCCGGAGCTGTTTGTGCTCAACCATTACCCGCTCGACACCCGCTGGCTGCTGATGGAAGCCCAGCCCAGCCTGACCTCCTATCTCAACGGGCCATTGGTTTACAACGATGGCATAGGTCAGGAAATCCTTCCGGTAGCACCAGCCACTTTTCATGTTACCGCTACTAGGAAAGTACCTATAACCTTTCGCTTCAGTGCTCCGATTCAACCAGAAGAGCTGACCCTAGAAATTGTGCAGGGAAGCCATGTACTTGATCTCAGTCCAGAGGTCACTCCGGAAGCAGACGGACTGTACAACATCATCCACACTTTCCCCGCTCGTGGCACCTATGCCCTGCATGTGAGAAATAGTGGCAATTACCTCTTTACCTATGAAGTAAGAGTAGGGAAGTAGTAGCACCCTTCCGGAGTGAAATGCTCTGATAAAAGGGGTTACTCTAGCCACTCTGCATGTGTAACCCCTTTAATGACCGGAGCGATAAAGGGTTTTTTCATAGTGCAAGCTGGCCAGCGCTGCCCAGACTACAAAAGTTTGGGAGCCCAGCCAGCGCAGGTTTTTCGCAGCACCGCTGCCAGCCAAGCAGCCTTATGCTCAACAGACAAAACTTTTGTAGTCTTTGTTGCTGCTCTCCGCAACTCGGAGCTCAATGGCCTTTCTAAAACCAAGTAAACTTCCCCCGCCTGGCGCACCCTTCCGGAGCCAAATGGTCTGATTAAGGGGGTTACTCTAGCCACCCTGCAAGTGCAACCCCTTTAATGACCGGAGCGATAAAGGTTTTTTAGTAGTGCCAGTTTCCATCCCGGGACCGCCAAAGGAAGGAGGGCGTTGTCTTTGCACAGTTACTGGAAGAACTGGCCAGGCAATCGGACGTGGTAATGACTGTGCGGGTGGCGGCGCCTGGTAGCTCGGTAGACAAAAAGAGAGCTTCGCAGTGGCCCTGGAGGCCGCCATTTGATGTTGTCTATGATCATTATGTAATAGAAAAGGTGCTTTTTCGAAGCACCCGGGAGAAAATGCCAGCGACTAAAGCAGGCAGCGAACTGAAGGCAGTTTCCGCTCGAAACCCCTTCCGGGTGCAAAAGAAACGAGCTATTTTTTGATTATTCTGACCTGTTGGCGCATGCCATCATCCAACCGAATATTGACCAAATACATGCCCACCGGCACATCAGCGAGAGACACTGTTAGGGTTCGTCCTTTTGCGTTTTGGTTCGAATACACGGTCTTTCCTGCCATATCCACTACCTGTATTGATGCAGCCACCGGGCTCTTCATGAATTCAATAATAAGATCTTTACTTGTTGGGTTAGGATAAGCTTTGAAATAAACGGCATCAGTTTTCATTCCAAGGAGTCCTTCGTCTACATCTTCCAGTGTTATGGACAACGATCCATTAGAATGTCCGCCGTTGCCGTCGTCAACACCAATCGTCAGCTCAAAGGAGGGCATAGTTTCAAAGTCAACTGCGTCACTATTATTGACAGTTACCTGCCCACTAGCAGCGCTTATGGCGAAGGCGTCGCCAACATTGCCGTTTTCTATGGTAAAGGTTAGTGCATCTCCGTCAGGATCACTAGCGGCTATTTTTGTCACGAGAAACCCTACTGGTTGCTGTTCCGGTATAGAAATTGACATATTTTGCACAGTAGGTGCCGAGTTACCCACGTCTTCGTTGATGTCTGCCAGGTTCACTGTGATTTCCGCCGTCACAACACCGCCTCTGCCATCAGAGACTTCAACCGAAAGCACAAATGTTGGTGTTGTTTCAAAATCCAGGGCAGCAGGATTCAATACTGACAACTGACCTGTATTCGAGCCAACTTCAAAGGCATTGCCAATATTGCCAGCTGTGATCGCAAACACCAGGTTGTCGCCATCTTCGTCGCTTGCAGTAATGTTGCCGACTATTGTTGCGAGCGGACTGTTTTCGTTGATGGTAAATGTTTCGTTGGAAGCATCTGGAGGATGATTGCCAGTTTCGTCCACGTCGGTAAGCTGGACGGTTATTGAAGCCGAAGCACTGGCGCCCTGGTCATCAGTTACCTGAATCAGTAGACTGAAGGAAGGGTTTGTTTCAAAATCCATAACCTGGGTGCTGGCCACCCTCAGTTGCCCCGTTGAGGGGCTAATCGAGAAACCTTCTTCAGTATTTCCCTGGACAATAGCAAAGGTCAGGGCACTTCCCTCTGGGTCGTTGGCCTGCACGGTTCCCACAACGAATCCAGATTGGCTATTTTCCGGGATAGTAAAGGTTTGCGCACTAATAGTAGGTGCGGAGTTATCGTCTTGATCTGTTACTGTGACCGTGAGCCCAAGTTCGGTAGAGAAGGCACCGTCACTTGCGCTGATAGTTACTTCATAGGTATTGGCTTGGTCGGCGTCGGTTGGATTTTCGAAGTCGGGTGGAACAATAAAACGGACAGTTCCGGACCCGGCGTCTACACTAAAGAACTGTTGATCATTGCCCCCGACTATGCTGTACGACAGTCCCACGTCCGAACCACCACCATCTCCATTATTGGCATCTATATCTATTACTGTCTCACTGCTATTCTCGGGGAACGACACCTCCCTGCCCGACACGAAAATGGGAGACTCGTCAACATTGGTTACCGTAATAGTAACCGTTTGCATCGTATTATTGACCCCGTCGCTGGCCTTTATTTCAACAGAATAGGTATTGTCTGTGTTTGCATCCGTCGGATGTTCAAAGTCCGGTGGAACATTAAAATATAGGTATCCAATATTTTGATCTATGTAGAAGCTGGTCATGTCAGTGCCACCCACCACGCTATAGGTGACCAGCTCGTCATTCGTCGGTCCGTCACCATTATTGGCATTAATATCCATTGCAAAGGACGTCTGATTTTCTGGATAATCTGCTATACTGGCACTTACGAAGATGGGCGGATCGTCCATATTGGTAACAGAAACTATCAGGGCCTGCACTGTGGTATATTCGCCATCTGCCGCACTTACTTCGATCAGGTAGGTGTTGTTGCCGTCATTATCGCCGGGATGTTCAAAATCAGGCGGGTTTTTGAATGCTAAAACACCAGAGGCGGTAACAAGGCTGAACAACGACTGGTCAACACCACCACTAATATTGTAAGTGATACCGTCGTCGGACGCCCCACCGTCTCCATTGTTAGCATTGATGTCGATGACAGCTTCACTGGTGTTTTCGGCGACGATTGGCGTTGAAGAGGTTACAAAAACGGGTGCTTCATTCACGTCCGTTACCGTTATGGAAACAACCTGCACTGATGTATGACCAGTATTGTCCCTTGCTGTCACTTCCACCTCATATACATTGTCAGCATTGGCATCGCCCGGGTTCTCAAAGTCAGGTGGCGACACAAACTTCAAAAGGCCATCGGACGTTGACGGAAAGGTGAATTTGGCCTGATCTGCGCCACCACTGGTAAAGTAAATGAGACCTTCGTCGGCTGATCCGCTTTCATCGCTGGCGTTGATATCCAGCACCGTCCCAATCCCGTTCTCCTCAAAATCGGCACTGGAAGCAGAAAGGAATACGGGGTCTTCGTCAATATCGGTCACGCTGATGGTAATGGTTTGGGTGGCGGTGCCGTTAGAGGCGCTACCATCATCAATGGTTACATCAATAACATAGTCATTGTCGGTGTTGGCATCAGTAGGTGCGTCAAAGTCGGGGGCTGTAGCGAAACTCAATTCGCCAGTTGCCGGGTTGATCGAAAAGATTGATGCATCCGCTCCACCACTTATAGTATAGGTGATATTGGCATCTGCTGCACTTCCCTCTCCATCAGTGCCTTGTACGTCCATTGCAATTCCTGTTCCGTTCTCCACAAAATCTGCGCTGGTAGCTGAAAGAAAAGTGGGTGTATTATTGTCTCTGAAGTCTATGCCGGCGCCAGTGCCGGCAGCTGTGGAATTAGCAACGGCGGATGCATCGTTGCCTGAAAAGGCAGCATTTAAGAATGTAATGACCAGCTCTGCTACATCGTCGGCATCTTCATGGTTGTCGGCCTGACCTGACCATCCAAGGATAGCTGAACGCCCTGTGGGATCAACGGATAAAATGGGAGAAAGGCCAGCAGGAGCTCCGGTGATTGTGTAGTCAGCAGACAATGTCATGGTACCGCCGCTATGGGCAAATGTATCACCAATCAAATCTACCGAGAGTCCACCATTTACACTGCCATTGTTTAAGGGTGCTTCGTAGAAGCCGTTTACTGAAATGGCAAATTGATTGATTTCCCTTTTCGTTGGCCCAACCCCCTGATCCAGCCCCACCGTGAAAAGTACTTTACCATTATTCCCCAGGACTATACCGTTCGGTAGCATTGCCCCCGCAGGGATTGTGTAGGGGTTGCTATCGTAAGTTACATCTGACGTCAGATCGAACGGGCTGGAAAGGCTGTATTGATGAATTTTCTTGCTCAAAACACCCGACACCAACAATTTCTTTCCATCAGGTGAAAAAGCGAGATCACTGGCAAGCGTTTCCTGGCTGCTGACATCGAAAAGTTCCCCTGCGTAAGCCAATCCGTCGGTTATATAGTAGTAGGCTGGCAAATCATATTGCGCTATCGATTTACCTCCATTACCAATCACAAACATCCTGAGACCGTCGTTACTGAAAGCCAGGCCTGTACAATTGTTGACCTCAGGCTGGGTATTGTAGGCGTTTCCATCAAACGTCACACCCGACGTGGTGCTAAAAGGTGTGGATAAACTGTACTGCCTGAGGTCACCATCAACGCCAATTACAATGAGCTTTTCTCCGGAAGGGGTAAACGCCAAACTTACCGGCACGAATCCTCCTGCAGACAGGTCAAGTGGAGTCCCATCAAAAGATACGGATGAGGTGACATCAAAGGGAGTTGTGAGGCTATACTGGTTTAATTCTTTGGCTTCATAGCCCACCACATACATTTTGTAGCCGTCGTTTCTGAAAACCAGGTCGTATGGCGTCATCTCTTCAGCCGATAAGTCAAAGTGATTGCCGCTGTAGACAATAGCGTTGCTGGCGGTGATGTCAATAGATGGGTGATAAGTAATCGCAGGATCGCCTGTGAAGCTAATAAACCAACCAGTGCCTGCCGAAACTGCCTGGTCAATATATGCGGCTCCTCCATTAACAAATGCTGCATCGGTAAAGGTTAATTTTAGGTTGCCCACGGCATTAACGTAGTCGTGTGCGATGGCATTTCCTGTTAGGGTGAGCACAGCAGACTTGCCATCAGCATAAACGTCGATTTGAGGTGTAAGACCTGCTGGAAGATTGGCGATGGAATAATGTGTGCCCGCCGAGAGGGTGCCACCGGCATTCGTAAAACTGCCTCCCTTAAGCCTGATCATCCCTTTTCCGTTTATACTGCCATCGTTGGCTCCTGCCTCTTCAAAGCCGAAAGCCAAATTGTATTGGCTAATCTCTTTGTCTCCGCTTCCCAGTACAAACATCCTGGTTCCGTTGGGATGCAAAATGATATCCACAGGATTGGATTCCTCGTTGGCTACACTGAGAGGACTGCCATCGAATGTTACACCTGAGGAGATGTCGAAAGGGGTAGCCAGGCTATAGCTATTGATCTCATCGTCGCCTTCACTGACGATAAACATTTTGGTGCCAGAAGCATTAAAAGAAATGCCTCGGGGGCTGGTGTTCTCGTTGGATAAACTGAAGGAAAATCCACTATAACTTGTGCCGGAAGTAATATCAAATGGGGTTGCCAGATTGTACTGATACACAGCTTTACTGGTGGTGCCTACTACAAACAATTTGCTTCCTTCCGGATCAAAAACAAAGCTTGTTGGTGAGGCATCCTGTGAGGAGAGGCTCAATGGATTACCTTCCAGGCTAACACCCGAGGAGATGACAAAGGGAGTATGCAGGGCATACTGGTTGATCTCTTTCTCTGCACTACCAAGCACATACATCTTGTGGCCATCGTCGCTGAAAGCGACATCCTGCGGAAAAGTGAGTGCTGAAGATACATCCAGCGTATTGGCCTGGTGAATAGCCCCTAAGGTGATATTGAAAGGAGCAATAAGCTTGTATTCATGAACCTCTGCATCCAGACCCGTGACAAAAAGCTTTGACCCATCCTTGTTGAAAGCAAAGCCGGCCGGAACGTTTATATCGGCAGACACATCGGAGGTTTTGCTATTGTGGATAATTTTATTTGTCTTCGCCAGGTCAATTTCTGGCGAATAGGTCAGCTTTCGTTCGTTGAACCGAATACCCAATTTGCTGTTCCCTGCGACTGCATTGACGATGCCTGCAGCGCCAACACTGGTGAAGGCATCGTTGGTAAAGGTGAAAGTGAGGGCACTGACATCATTCCAAACTGTGGCGTTTCCGGAGAGGGTCAAAACGCCATAAACACCGGAAGAGTGCACCGCAATGCTTGGTGTGAGCCCGGCTGGTAGGTTGCTAATGGTAAAATGAGTAGGTGAGGTAAGGGTGCCACCTGCATTGGCGAAAGTATGCCCCTTCAGTGTGACGATCATTGAGCCTTCCAGGGTACCATCATTAGCGCTGGTTTCGTGGAATACATCGCTGCTTTGGCTGTACTGATACACTGTTTTGTTTTGCAAGCCCACTACATACATGTGGGTATTGGTATTATTGAATGTCAGGCCGGTAGGAGTGGATTCCTGGGATGAAATATCAAACGCCACGCCATCGTAACTCACACCTGCCGTAATGTCGAAGGGAGCCCCTACACTGTACTGGTGAACCTTCTTATCACTGGTACCAAGTACAAAGAGCTTGGTGCCGTTGGCATTGAAGGCAAAGTCGGTAGGACTTGATTCTTCATTCGAAACATCTATCGCTGTGCCATCGTAGCTCGGCCCACCCAGGTTGATGACGTCGTATGGTAGCGTAATTGTGTACTGACGCACATTGGCATCATCGCCCAGCACAATGATTTTGGTGCCGCTGGTGTTGAAGGCTAAATCTTCCCAGGAATTACCCCCCGGTGTGCCGTTATAGGTCACGCCTGAGGTTATTCCAAACGTGGAAGAAAGGGCAAATTCATGAATACTGCTGCTACCGGTACCCACGGTAAACATTTTGTTGCCATAAAGATCAAAAGCCAGACCGCCTGGATGGCTTTCATACGAGGTAAGCGAGTAGCTGTTGCCTGTAAAACTAACATCAGTGAGGTCAAAGGCATTGGTCAGACTGAATTCTGATATTTTTGAGAAGGCGGCAAGTTGCCCTCCAATAATAAACAGGGCTTGTCCATTCAGGCTAAAACTCAGACCACCCGGAACTACCTGCTGGGAGCTAATGCTGTGGGAAATACCACTATAGCTGACAGAGCCGGTTTGTGAGAAGTCAATAGGAGCAGAGTAGTTCAGGTAGGGTGCCTGGGCCAGAGTATTCTGAAAAATAGTAACAACAGTAGCCAGGGTGAGCAGGTAATTTCTCATAATGTTCGGCTTAAGTTGAAATGAATATACTCACTTTCAGTGAGATAGACTAGTTTGACCAGGGTCAATATTTGCTGGCGGGAGGCCGCTATGGCCTACTAGCAGAACAAGTTGAAAGTGTTGTTGAAGCCTGGATTCATTGGGCGAAAAATGGCTTGTCAGGAGGCTTGACAGACTTTGAGTCGTTGGCAAGAGTACTGAAATAATACGTGTTGCGGGGCACTTGCGATGGAGCCGATTGCTATCGGCTGAGCTGACCGCTAGTCGTCCCTACGGGATTTGGCAGTCAGGCGTCGGTACGGCGGAGAAAGCCCCTTGGGCAGCGGCGGTCAGGCGCCGGAACTCTGGTAGAAAGGCAACAGTTTGGTGTGATTCCTGGTTGAAGCGTATTTTTGGAGAGATACCCCATCACCTTAGAATTATACCCGCCTCGATGCCACCGGTAAGGCCTCCATAAGTCCCATAGGGACGCCAGCCCGGTAAAACTGGTGCTTACAGCGAGGCTGAGTGCCGTAGGTACGACATATATAAGTGAACTTCCTTCAGGGTCTTCTACAAGGGACGCTGGGAACCGCACAAGCCGCAGCTTTTTTCCTTCCCTTAAGTGGCTTTAACCAATTGGTTGTTCTATCTTATATCAACCGTGAAGCGAAACGCTATGAAAAAGCAATTCTCCCTGTCTGTAGCAAAGCCATGTGATGAAAAATGGTCTGATTTCGAAGCCAAGCCCGAAGGCGGGTTTTGCCAGTCGTGCCAAAAGACTGTTGTTGATTTTACGAAAATGAACGACCAGGAAATTCTCCGGTATTTCAGCGACCGCCAGTCCCACACCTGCGGACGATTTCACCCGACGCAACTCAAAGAATATGCCCAGGTAACAGCACCCACCACGCATGCAGGTTGGAAATGGCTGCAAGCCGGATTTCTTACGGCGTTGCTGATGTTTGAAAGCGGAAGGACCGATGCGCAGACTGTTTCTGGAAAAGGAGGGGTTGAGGATGTGCAGAGTAAGGATAACAAAGAGGAAAAGAGTTCAGTGAAGCAGGCAGTGCATACTGTCAAAGGCACCATTATTGACCGAGAATCAAATGATGTTATTCCGGGCGCTAATATTTATTTAAAGGGTGATACAATAGGAGTGGTTTCAGACATGGACGGAAAATTTACGTTTCCCAAGCCATTGCAGCGGGGCGATGTGCTGGTATTCAGTTTTATCGGCTACGATCACAAGGAATATACCGTGTCAAAAGATGCACCAGCCATTATTGACATACCTATGAAAATGTGCTACGATATCAAGGGCGAAGTATCCGTCAACCATATCTACACCACCAAATCAAACCCTTTCCGCAGCGCATGGCAAAAAGTAGCCAGCTTGTTTTGAAACTGACTCTTCCTGGCCTTCCTTCAACATTTCCTGCGAGTGACTTTGAGCACTGAAGTAGCCGCAGCTTTTTTCCTCCCCTTAAGTGGCTTTAACCAATTGGTTGTTCTAACTTATACCAACCGTGAAGCGAAACGCTATGAAAAAGCAATTCTTCCTGTCTGTAGCAAAGCCATGTGATGAAAAATGGTCTGATTTCGAGGCCAGGCCTGAAGGCGGGTTTTGCCAGTCGTGCCAAAAGACTGTTGTTGATTTTACGAAAATGAGCGATCAGGAAATTCTCCGGTATTTCAGCAACGGCCAATCCCACACCTGCGGACGATTTCACCCTGCGCAGCTCAAAGAATATGCCCAGGTAACAGCACCCACCACGCATGCAGGTTGGAAATGGTTGCAGGCCGGATTTCTCACGGCGTTGCTGATGTTTGAAAGCGGAAGGGCCGATGCGCAGACTGTTTCTGGAAAAGGAGAGGTTGAGGATGTGCAGAGTAAAGATAGCAAAGAGGAAAAGAGTGTGGCGAACCCGGAAGGATATACGGCGAAGGGAACCATAGTTGATAATGAAACAAAGGAAACTCTTGCAGGGATTACTGTTGTCTTAAAAGGTAGCACAACCGGGGTTGTTTCGGATATTGATGGGCAATTTGTATTTCCTAAACCATTGATGCCTGGCGATGTCCTTGTTTTTAGCTTCATAGGATATAACACTCAGGAGTATATTGTCCCCAAGAACGCAGCATCAAATCTTGAAGTCCCCCTCGAAATGAATTTGAAGTTTTGCTCCATGATTATGGGGCAGTTATCTATTGACCACATTTACGCAACCAAATCAAACCCTTTCCGCAACGCATGGCAAAAAGTAGCCAACCTGTTTTGAAGCAGATGCTCCTTGTTGCGCTTCACCTTCTTTTCTCGGTGCAGCTATGGGCACAGTCACCAGCAATAGCGCAGGTGGATTTTGCCCGGGCCGACAGCGTTGCTGCGCTTTACCCGGGCTATTCTCTGGCGAACCTCAACGATCTTTCGCATAAGCTCACCCAACCCTTCACCAATGACCTGGAGAAGTTCCGAGCCATTTACCGATGGGTATGCAATAATATAGACAACGACTTCGAGTACTTTGAACGCAACCAGGCCAAAAGAAAAAAGCTACTCGACGATGCGGATGCCCTCGACGACTGGAACAGGAAATTTGCGCCGCAGGTGTTTAAGAGGCTGCTTCAGCAGCACTCAACGGTGTGCACTGGCTATGCCTACCTGATCCGGGAGCTGGCATACCATGCCGGTATTGAGAGTGTGATCGTAGATGGCTATGGCCGCAATGCCGAAGCTAATATTGGTGGGCCTGGAGTGCCCAATCATTCATGGAATGCCGTGCAGCTCAGCGGCCAATGGTACTTATGTGACGCTACCTGGTCGAGCGGCACCATCGACACGCAGCAGGGCTTATTTATCAAGCAATTCAGAGAAGTCTATTTTCTCACGCCTCCGGAGCTGTTTGTGCGCAACCATTACCCGCTCGACACCCGCTGGCTGCTGATGGAAGCCCAGCCCAGCCTGACCTCTTACCTCAACGGGCCATTAGTGTACAACGATGGCATTGGCCAGGAAATTCTTCCCGTAGCGCCAACCACTTTTCATGTTGCCGCTACGAGGAAAGTACCTATAACCTTTCGTTTCAGTGCTTAGATTCAACCAGAAGAGCTGACCGTACAAATTGTGCAGGGAAGCCATGTACTTGATCTCAGTCCTGAGGTCACTCCGGAAGCAGACGGACTGTACAACATCATCCACACTTTCCCCGCTCGTGGCACCTATGCCCTGCATGTGAGAAATAGTGGCAATTACCTCTTTACCTATGAAGTAAGAGTAGGGAAGTAGTAGCACCCTCCGGAAGCCAAATGTTCTAATTAAAGGGGTTACTCTAGCCACTCTGCAAGTGTAACCCCTTTAATGACCGGAGCGATAAAGGGTTTTTTCATAGTGCAAGCTGGCCAGCGCTGCCCAGACTACAAAAGTTTGGGAGCCCAGCCAGCGCAGGTTTTTCGCAGCACCGCTGCCAGCCAAGCAGCCTTATGCTCAACAGACAAAACTTTTGTAGTCTTTGTTGCTGCTCTCCGCAACTCGGAGCTCAATGGCCTTTCTAAAACCAATTAAACTTCCCCCGCCTGGCGCACCCTTCCGGAGCCAAATGCCTCGATTAAAGGGGTTACTCTAGCCACTCTGCAAGTGTAACCCCTTTGATGATCAGAGCGACAAAGGTCTTTTTGATAGTACCAGCTGGCCAGCACTCTCCAGACTACAAAAGTTTGGGAGCCCATCCAGCGTAGGTTATTCGAAGCGCCGCTGCCAGCCAAGCCGCCTTACGCCTAACAGACAAAACTTTTGTAGTCTTTGTTTCTGCTTTCCGCAACTCGGAGCTCAGTAGCCTTTCTGAAACCGAGCACACTTTTCCCGCCTTGTACACTCTTCCGGAACAAAGTGGCTTGATTAAAGGGGTTACTCTAGCCACTCTGCAAGTGCAACCCCTTTAATGATCGGAGAGGCAAGGGCCTTTATTCATAGCGCCAGCTCCCATTTCGGGGCACGGTGAGGGAAGTAGAGCACTGCCTTTGCTGGGTTAGAAATCGGTTTTTACTGCCGGGCTCAGTTTCCCCATGCTAATATTTCGAAAGCGATAACTCGGAAGATTTCCAGCTGTTACCACAAAATCACTACCACCAGTTAAGTAGATTACTTAAAAAAATCATATTAAATATCAAAATAGTTATCTTATAGAGATTGTAGTATCAAAAAATACCAATTTTTAGGTATATATTTTTGATTCTAATTATACCTAAATTAACATGGTTTATATGGATATGAATAACTCCATGTCAACACTAGCGGAAATGAGGTTGTGAGAAGATAGTCGTTGACATCCATGAGGTTAGCCCAAAAGTTAATGTTTTACTCGTAGGAACTAAATGCTTACAATATGACCGGAAGCGTTGCATTGGATGTTGTGATAGGGTTGGTGTTTATATACCTGCTCTACAGTTTATTTGCTACAGTCATTATGGAGATCATTTCTAATTGGATTGGTCTCAGGGCAAGAAACTTAAAGCACTCCATTAACCGAATGTTGGTGGACGATGAATACAAAAGCCAGCATCCTTTTTTTAGCCTTAAAGTCGGTGCATATTTAATAGGTATTGTTTTAACTGCAAGAGACTTTCTTGGCTTGGTAAAAAAGTCTGATAAAAAGAAGAAGTTGTTTTTTGATTTCTACAATCAGCCCTCCATCAAATACCTAAGTAACGGGGGCATTTTCACCAAACCTTCGTATTTGACGGCAGGAAGCTTTTCAAAGGCACTTCTGGACAGCTTGAAGAAAGACCAGGTCGGTAACACACCTTTGACCAGGATTCAAAATGGGATCAACGCACTTGCTGCAGGTTCGGACACAAGGGCACATATTCAGTCTCTTTTGGATGATGCCAACAACGACCTTGAAAAGTTCCGGGTGCTGCTCGAAAACTGGTTCGAAGACACCCAGGAGAGGAGTATAGCGTGGTTTAAAAGAAACAATCAGGTATGGCTACTGATCATCGGTATTTTGATGGCCGTTTCTTTTGATGCCAGTACGTTCAAAATGGCTAAAAAACTTTCTTATGACAAAGAGGCCCGTGAGCAATTGGTCAAAATGGCGTCTGATTACATTAAAGAAAATCCAAGACCAAAGGAGGCTCCTTCTGACACCCTTTATGAAGAAAATCTAAAGATACTTAACGAACAAAAAAAAGAAGTTCAGGAACAGATCAATAGTGCTCACGCTATACTTGGAATCGAAAATTCTACGTTTATAGCGCCCTGGTGCGGTTGCTTTTGGAGAAAACTATTTGATGATTTTTTTGGCTATTTTATTACAGCCCTCGCTATTTCGCTTGGAGCACCTTTTTGGTTCGACTTGCTCAATAAACTCGTCAAGCTGAGGGGGTCGGTGCAGGAGCCCACACGATCTGAGCAGGCCAAAGCCAACATTGCAAATTCGAATCAGGAAATCTTAGATGTGAAAGCATGATCAAGGCAAGAATAAAAGTCGCTCTCAACAAACGTGGAGCACCCAGCGTCAATGCCAGCAAGGATAAACATTACGTTGCCGGTCAGGAAGTAAATATTGTCGACTTGGTCAATGGCGATGTAGTTGATGGTATTGATGTTTGGTATAAGCTTGACAATGGGTCGTTTGTTTGGAGCGGAGGGGTTGAGGGGATTACTGCAATTCAGCCACAGTCTCCTTTAGATTTGCCAATAGACCCAGAATTACTACAATGGCCAATAGAACAGTATGGCATAAATGACATCTGGAAGTCGTTCAAAGGTAACGGTATTAAAATTGGAATTCTTGATACTGGAGTTCAAAAGGACCACCCAGAGCTAGTCCATTCGATAAAGTTAGGATATAACTTCGTCGGAAATAATGATGACTATGATGACTGGGATGGCCATGGCACACACTGTGCCGGAATTATTGCATCCAAGGGATTGAGGAGTGTTTTTGGGGTTTCACCAAACGCTGAGCTTTATATCGCTAAAATTATGAACTCTGTCAATTCAGGGATCAGAGAAAATGTTTTGTTAGGTGCCCTTGACTGGATGGTTGGAAAGGTAGATATCATTTCTATTTCTGGTGGAATCCCAGATGACTTGATTAAGATTGAACAAAAGATAGATGAACTAACAGGTCATCAAAATATAGTTGTTGTGGCTGCGATTGGAAATCAGGGAGCAAGTCCTGATGGTCAATACCCCGCTAAATACAAAGCCTGCATTTCTGTAGGAGCTGTTGATATTCAAGGGAAGCTCTGGGACGGGACAGTTCGATACAATGACCTGACCATATGTGCGCCTGGAGTTGATATAAAATCTACCTGGAAAGGTTCTTCTTACACTACGGAAACAGGCACAAGTATGGCAACACCGTTTGTTTCAGGTATTGTGGCCCTTCTCAAGCAGAGGGATCCCAGCCTGAATCCAAGCAAAATAAAAAACACTCTTTTTAAATATTCTCAAAGGAAAAAAGAAGGGGGTTTCAGTTTCAATCTTATTCAACCCAAATCAACTCTCCAATTATGAAAAAGATTACAGTGTTTTTTATACTTATTCTGCGAGTAGTACACTGCTATTCTCAATCCCCATATTATGATGCGCTAGAGCTTAGAAAATATATTCAAGCAGGCCAATTTGATGCACGCCCTGGAGATTTGGATGGCTATATTAGAATTCTTCGTAATTATATAGCAAATCAATCTACCTTAGATGATCGAGCAATACTTGCAACTATAAGGGCTGGTAATCCACTATTGAATAATTACATAGTCTCGGGTGGCGGTTCCTCTGGTCGAAATTCAGGAATTTTGACTTCTGTTGTTTCTGGTACGGGCGGCCTCAATGTCACCAACGTTGCAGACGGCCTTGCTAAATTCCTTGTCGAAAGAACCAAGCAAGAACTAAGCATTGCGTTCTTTCAAGATTTCAAATCTGCTATTTCTGCCAATTCCGACTTCAAACAGCTATTTCCAAAAACAGAAGCTGTATTACTAGTCGTGGATAAGGAGATTTATCATTATTCCAGCTATTTGAATACGCTTAAAGAAGCTTTTGATGACGATCTTAAAGGAATTTTGAGGCAATTAGAACCTTTTCTAAAAGCTAAACAAGCCGCACTAGTCGCAACAGACCCTGTTGCCGCTCAGAAAATAGATTATTTTATCTCTGCACTAATAATCGTCAACAATATAAAAAGTGGTGTTCACCCGGCGAAAGCCATTGAGCAGTTGAAGGGGCAGGCCCTCACAACGGGCAATACGGCATTAGCGAATGTTCAGGAGAGTATTAAACTATTTAGCATCTTCTCAAATTCCATCACCTCGAGGCACCCTGACAAATATTGGATCGGGTTAGATTCTTTGGATCTGTTACTGGATCCTATCACCTTCAAGATTTATCTCGGCCTCTTATATGAGAAACATGGAACAGAAACGATTTTCAGCCGCCCATTTCGTGACTACCTAAATGAAGCAGCTACAAATGTCACGAAGATAGAACACTATAAAGACTTCCTGAAAGGTCTGGTTTACAATGCCAATAATCTGGATGTCGCTATAAAAGGAATTAAGGAAAAAAAGGAAGCGGGAGAAAAAATAGATTCCTATGCAGATGTTTTTAATTCAACATTGGCCCTGATCAGGCATTTGGACGAAACGAAAAACTTAGATCCGAGATTCGCAATCCCCGCTTTGTCTGGTGTAACTCAAATTATGGATTTAGTCAACGACGTTTATATAGATATTAATGAACGGCATTACAATGCTTTGATCCTGGATGCTTCTGGTCTGTTAAAAAATGTATTAGGTACACACTTTACCTGGGATGAGCAGCTCATCAGGTATGGTACCTTTATAGCCAATGTGGCCCAGGCTGAAAATTCGGATCAGATACAGTCGGCCATTGAGGCAATAGCTCTTCCTGTTGGAAGCGCCTCGATAAAAAAGAATTCTACATTCAATGTTTCTTTAAATGCATACGTAGGGCCCTCAGGTGGCACGGAAATGAATGGAGACACGCAAGAATGGAAAGGTATTTTTGGCTTGTACACCCCGGTAGGAGTCGCATTCAATTGGGGTAAACAGAAATCGTGCAAATCCGGAAAGGTCAAAAATGTGTCGAACTCTATATTTTTCTCAGGTGTAGACATAAGCGCTTTTTCTCAACTAAGATTCGATGACTCAAAAACAGAGGAACTCCCAGAGGTAACTCTCAGTAATATCTTTGCACCAGGACTTTATTATGTCCGAGGCTTTAACAAAATACCTCTCTCATGGGGCATTGGAGGGCAGATGGGGCCGCAGCTTCGACAAATTACCTCTTCAGCTGTCACATTATCAAACGCACCGACTTTCGCTATCAAGACTTTCTTGGCCGTCGACATCCCTATCATCAACTTCTACACCAAATCCAGATGAGATGAAAATCACCATCCCCATCATATCGTTGTTCTTCCTCTTCTCCTGCAATTGCAGTCAAGAGTTAACAGACACCACCGACCCGGGGGGCCGCTACGCTGCGGCGGCGGATGATGCCATCAAAATGGAGCCCGGCGAGTTTTATAATGGTCTCCGTGTTTTGGAGGAAGACTCCGTTCTGCTGGTTACCTGGATCAGCGGTGAGCGTTTGAAAGGCTATAAGGACAGCTGGTCCACCGGCAAGCCTCTGGAAGTAAAGGGATTTAATGTGTGGGCAACAGCTGTGCCCGACCTGAAGAATTTCTGTGACAAGGAGAAATTTACTGACTTGGACAAAGCCGAGGCCAGACTAAAGCAGCTACTCGGTTTGCGTCTGTCCAGCGACAAACAATACTTCGTAGAACTCAAGGTGAAAAGAGACGATGTCTTTCGCCCGGCTCCCGACGCAAACGTAATGTCCGTAGGCAAGTTTATGATGGATGATTTTGTAGCGGGGCCAAACAGTTTTAAGAAATGGTACCTTGAAAATCTCAAGGCTTCCTATGCTAAGGAACCGAAAATTATTTGGACAAGGTTGGGCTATACCTACGACTGGGGGAACCCTTATTCTGAAATCGGTCTGAGTGAGTTTGTAATTCCAGGCACAATGGATTCAGCGGATTTCAAGGTAGAAGTGGTCAATATTTATAACACTGAGCAATACTGCCTATTAGTCAAACAAGAGAACTAGACAATGGCAAATAGAACATCATGTGGCAACTATCGAACAAGGCTCTCAAAATCAAAAGCTGGAACGATGGATTAATAATTATTATACTACTATGTCAAACAAAAAAATGCAAAAGGAAGAACCCTCTGGAAGTATCTGGATGATGTTGCTAGGTCCAGAACTACTTGGGTTCATTGGAGGAATTATCGGTAAGTTGATTAATTGGAAAAAGGATAATCAACTTGCTATTTCTAATTTATATTTTTTTGATCCAAACTATTCAATTTACATTTTTCAGTTTTTTAAGTGAAAAAATTTAAACCAAAACAGAAACTTCAACCGTATGGTTATCGCTTTTTGAAAGCGTTCTTTTTGATGCGAGAGTTTCCGAAAGGGCTTCTTTTCGTTTTTGGAATATTAAGTTTTCTCATCAGCTATTCCTGGGATCAAAAGGTAGTAAAGATTACGTCTAAAAATGTACGTACGTCGCCCGTAGATAGTTTACTGGCTGAAAACCAATTAGCGAAAATGAAAAATGACAGAATGAGTTGTAAAGAACTTAGTTGTGCTAAACTTTACCTCTTTCAATATGACGTTGAGAATATCACTCTGGATGGATCAAAAATTGATTCAATATATATGGAGCTTTTGTATGCCAGCATTAATAATGTCCTGATTGCCGATTATAAACTGATTCCTGGTTTTGGGCTTCTTAGGCCCAAAGTTACGCTTGAGGACAGTTGCGCCGAATTACAGAGAGTAAAAATCGTTGACTTACAACCGGGAAACCTAGTAGAGTTATTTGTTTTAACGAACTCCAAACAACCTCCTACATTCTATTCTGAATATATTTCTTCAGAGTTCAAAGTGGAAACAGGCTTTGGTTTTCATTCTCTAATGAGTTTTTTAATGAATCACTTTACTGCCAGCCTTAGTGTCGTCCTTTTTATTTCACTGATCTATCTGATGTTCACTATTAGAGAGTCACTAAAATCTTAAGATGAGTTATGAACTGTATAAAGCTATCTATTTGCCTGATTTTTATCTCGCAGCCTTTATTTTCACAATCAAAGCTTCAGGTCATCCTCAATGGCGATGAATCCGTCGACCTTGTTTCGGAAGGAAAAGGATACAGATTTGAAGTGTATGACGGAAATAACCCAGTGAAGGTGCTTAGGCACACTGATTTTGTTAAAAATGGACTTGCAAAGCTAAGCCCTTGTGGTGACTTGGTGATTAAACTTCGACTCGACATTCGATCGGCGGCCCATTATGCGCCATTAGAGTATACTTTGTCCTGTGAGGATATTGGCAATCTAAAACGCTACGAATTTAGCAGCCATTTCAACCCAAAAAGAAATGTAAATTCCCAGAGTGTAAATGGCTTTACACCAGTAGGAGATGATTTTTTCCCCGTCCTGGAAGCAGATGAAGAGCATAAAGTATTGCTGAAAAGATATTTGCAATCATTTGGTCTTAACGAGTTGCAAATTGAATTATGGAAGGCACCTACGCTAGAAACATTTGGAGAGCAGAAGGAATTGATAGAGTTGGATGGTGAGCCAATGGTGCATGTAAATTTATTCTACAACCCCGAATATCTTGCCGATTTATCTGGTCGTATTAATCAAACCGAGTTGAAGATTATTTTACTTCATGAGATAGGACATATCATGGTTGGTCATTCTTCAGGAGCAAAGCAAGAGTATGACGCAGACAAGTTTGCCGGTAGGTGGGTAAGAAAAATGGAAGCACATATATCTGATGAGGTATTCTATGCCGCAGTTGATTCTTTACTTGCTAATTACGAATTGGAGGAGGGCTACCCAACAAAGCTCGAAAGAATGACTGCATTTAAGGATGGTTGGAAGGACGAGGATGTCCTAATTAAGGTAGCCGCTGAAAGGCAAAATCAAAGATTTCTTGATCAGTTAACTTCTATTGAAAAAATGCCAGCCGACCAATCTCAAACAGCTATTAGTTCGCTTGAAATGCTTAGTTCTGACGGTATCAACCAATTACTGTTAAATAAGAGATATTTGATGCTTGCAAAGAGAAGCTTCTACCTAAATGACTATATCAAAGGCCGCACCTATTTGAACACCTATTTATTCAGGCACCCAAATGATATCGATGCATTGCTTTTAAAAATGCAGGAAGGCTCAAAAAACAAGGACGCAAGCGCTATGAAGGAGGCCATTAATCGAATAAACAGCATTGAAAGCCTAAGTTCGGTATTTAAGGCTGAGATGCTCTACTTTACGGCGAGAAATATGTTTATTGAACGTCAGTATGAAGAGGCGCTCAGAAATTGTCTGCAAAGCATCCAGTTAGACCCAACTAACACACTAGCTAAGTTTCTTGTTATAGAAGCAAAGTTAAAGCTCGAACGGGTTGACTTTTTTCCGATGATGACTTTTCTGATAGAAACAATAGATAGCGAAAAAAAACAAATTACTCATGATAGTCGACTTGAAAAGGCTGGAGTATTATACAAGAGTTTAGTAGCAAAGGCAGAAAATTATTTCACAACTTTTGCTTCGGCAAATACTGAAAGCCTAAAAGTATTGTATGAAAACTATCTAAAATTTGATGCCCAGCTTTCTGACAACTCGCTGAGGCTGATTGCTAACAAATACGCTTCTAATGGAGATTTGAGGTCATCTATTTTGGTGATGAACCAAATGAAAACATTATTTAAAAATGATTTTGAGTTATACGGAGAGGCTTTGATTAAATCGGGTACCTCTGAAGCTCAGATAGTGCGCTGGTTAGAAACACAAACGAATTTGTCGTATTACGAACATTCGAATTTTATTAACCAGATGGTTACTGACTATAATGACAATCGAAAGGGACTATTGGATCCGAAAATTACTACTCAAGTGGAATTCTTTTACTTGGTACACAAGGAGAGCAAGAAACTGAAACGGGCATATGGGATTCAATAATAAGGCATAGTGTAGCCTTCCTATTTTTTAGCCTTCTTTTAAGAAGGCATAGAGTGAAAATTGCAAACATTGGGTGTTGACGATAAAGCAATAGTAGCTGTCCCAACACCAAAGCCATTTCAGTTGACAATGCTACCGCTTCGACCTTGTCAGCGTTTTGCTAGCTCTGCATCAACCTCCCAAAAAACCACCACAACCACCCCTTAAGTCCCAAAACCCCACATATTTTCTGAAAACCCCAGAAATAGAACTTTTCAAAGACAAATTGATACTTCTTCAATGAGAACTATCAAATGGCCTTTGTATTTATCCAATATTAAGCACTTAAATAGCATGTTTTTGAGTTAAAATAATTAAACAAATAGTTTGCTTTTTTGACATAAAAAACTGAATTACAGTAAGTAATTATTTTTTAACCAAAAACTAAACGTATGTCCATCTCTTTTAACATCGTGGGAAGAAAGAATCCCATCGACCAGAGTGCCCCGGCAAAGTTCTATGCCGTAGTGAACGCCACAGGAGAAGTCAACCAGCGGGACATTTCCCAGGAAATCGCTGAAAGGTCTACTGTAACACCTACCGACAGCATGGCTGTGGTAGAAGCTTTGCTTACCATGATCCCCAAGATGCTTGCCGATGGCAAGATCGTCAGGCTGGGGGAGCTCGGTACTTTTTACACCAGTGTAAAGTCGGAGGGAGCCACCAGCCCTGAGGAGTTCAAAAAGAGCCATATTGCCGCTGCCAAGGTAAGGTTCAGGCCAGGCAAAGTTTTTATGAGAACGCTGCAGGCAGCTGACTTTAAGCGGATCAACAATGGCACCATGCCACCAGAGCCCAGCAACGGCAGCACTCCCTGATTCAGGGCCTGAGAAAGTTGGTGAGGAGTTCAAAAAAGACGGCGAACTTTCCGGAAAAGTTGGCCGGAAAACCAGAACTCACCGCCAGCTTTTAAAGACCCGACGTAAAAAGCCCCGGAAGTGAGCAGTTTCACTGCCGGTTAAGATGATAAAAAAGGCCTTCGGGCCTTTTTTTGTTGGGTTAATTTAGCCGGCAAAAGTAAGATTTGACACTGCTCTCTGAAGCTGTAGAAACGCCGTGTTTATTCTTCTAGCTCCTTGAAATAGGTTAGCGTGGATTTTTGGATATCGAACTGTTTCAATACGCTTTGAGGCAAACTTTCAAGCCTCGTTAATGAGACTGGGTAATTTGCATAGTAGGTAAAGCTATTCCCACCTAAATCGTACTGGTAGAAGTTGTAGTAGTTGATATCCAACGAGTCGTTATAGGAAGGAATAGACTTTCTATAGGTTAAAAAAACGATATGCATCCCGGTGTCAGCTAAACTTCTTGGATTCAGAACTTCCAGGTCTTTACTATCGAGGAACCCAAACCAGTCCAATGAGACATCTACCTCACCGTCAAGTATCGTGATGGTGTGCCAATTATGACCGTTTATCACTACGTATGATTCAAACCCATCCACATGCTCCTTCCAAATTCCCTGAAGTGATGCGAGACTGGTTTGACCGTAGCTCACTGTCTGTGCAGTTACTACAAAAATAAGTATGGCTAAGTATTTCATTTGATTGCCAATATGCCCTCCCAAGTTCCATAGTTAAATAAAAAAATGGGCATATTAACTGCCTCAAAGGCGCCGATCAGAGATCGGTTGTTATCCCAGGTTCGACATGCGCAGGCTACCATGTCGAATAGCGGGAAAAGGGTTTAATGAGTTGCTACAGGAGCGGCTCCGAAAAATTGCCCATGGAAACTCAATTACGATGAGAGTGTTTTGGCTCCGCAGGCTATTCATTCGGACTTCAGAACATTGTCTTTAAAGAACTTCAAAGCATAATTAGCACTAGTATAGGATGCATAGTTCTGATGGTTGTCCGACTTTTCCAAATCCGCAAAATCAGAAACAGATTTTATCGAAATTACACCCTTTGGTTTTGGTTTACTACAATTATTTGCAGCATAGTAGACTCCGTAGGTTTCCATGTCGATCCCTATCAATTTTCTTGAATGTTCGGTAATTGTTTCAAGTATTGAAGTGTTTTCCACTACACTTCCTCCAGAGGCAATTGGACCAATATGAACATTTAAACTATGGCTAGGTGTACTATCGCCAACCCAATCATTTTTAATCCCGTCTAAAAAAGACCTGTTTCCTCTGCAAGATGTGGCGCATTCGAGTAAATCCCTAGAAAGTCCGATTGACTTAAAATCGGGCTGAAATACTTCTTTGCTATTGGAGTCTTTGGTCGCCTTGCCACTTGTATAGTCGAATGCCAATTCGGAAATTAATATGTCACCATAATTTGACTTTCCTCTAATACCCGCCGCTATCCCAGTCATCACCACATACTTTGGGCGAAAGGAATGTATGAGTTTCATCGTAAGTGTAGAAGCTGCGACCATCCCCATTTGGGGTGCCGAAGCAGCAATCAACGAAAATTTCTTTTCTTCAATTTTTAGTTCGCCATGGTAGTATTCAGTTGGATCATTTGATAGTTTGAAAGGACGCCAATCACATGGTAATTTTAGAACAAAGTCAAGTTCTGGAATTCTTAAAGCCGTTATAAAAGCTAGATCAAATTGATGTTCACTTGATGAGGATACCAGCATGGAAGACTTGGCATTAATCAAATAGTTGATCTTTGAACGCAACTGACGTTCCCATGTTATGGAACTTGCCTCATAAAGCACAATTGACCAAAAATGCTCCTCAAAATCTTCTCTATGCCTGACTCTTAGCTCATCAAACTCAGTCAAACCAATAACAAAAGATGGTGTTACTAATCTTTGACTTTGACCTAACTCACGAATTAAGTTTACACTATTTTCAGCGTTAGGGTCATCGCCAAATCGTTTGGGGATGTTCAAATCTAAAATTGCCAGGTCATAAAAAGATGTAGCTAGGAGCCTCCTAGCTTCAGTCGCATCATGACATATCTTGTATTCAGAGACTTCCGGAATGCTATCCAAAAGTGGTCTCAGTGTTTTCAATTTTGTCGGGTTGTCCTCAACTACTAGAATCTTTATCATTCCTTTTCTCTTTTTCAATCAGTTTAACTAATTCTTCTTTCCAAGTTGTTCTTCCAGGATGGTATGAAATGGTATCGACATAACTCTCTGGAAAATCAAGACGAAGGGTCATTCTTAAATCCTTTAATGATATGTATTGTCTCCCCTCTCCAAACCGTTCGAATTGTGTGACAATTATGACTCTTGCTAACTTTTTTTTTCGTTTGATTTCAGAAAGAATATCATGCCCCGCAAGATGTCTAAATTTATAAGCATCCTCACCTGGGCGAATGTCATAAGTTGGCAAGGACATGTCTAGCAAGACAAGATTATATTCAGAATCGTAGAGTTCTTTCAAACCAGATTGATATGACCTTTTGTGTGCTACCGAGGAAATGGACTCGAGTTCATTTAAAAAATTCAAAACTTGGGTAGCTTTATTTGGATCGTCCTCGATAACTAAAACCTTCATCAATAGTCTTTTAGTAGGTTCTCCAACTCAAATTCAACAAGAGATTTAAATATTCTATCTTGATTGATCTGGTCAAGTTTGATTCGACGTTTTTTCCTTTTCAAATGACCTTTCAAAATACTATTTATTTTTAGGTAGCCTGACCCGCTTTCTCCTTTGACCAATATTTGTTCTTGCGCTTTATCAATTCTATGTTGTGTAGTCGCAATGTTCTTGTTCTCATTCTTTAGATTGACAGTTGACGCCACATTGTTTTCCAACTCAATTCTTAGCTTTCCATTAGCGTGCGTAATACTCAAGCCTACGTTTAGTTCAGGTTCAACTAATTCTGAGTGTTTGAGAATATTGTCAAGAATGTTGCGGAGGATATCTATAAAGAAGGTGAAGAACTCACCTTTGAATATCACTTTGCTGTCGATGTTAAGATTTGGGTGCAGAATTGGTGTCTGAGGTTGCATCTTATTTACTATAGAAAAGCATATATCTACTACGAGGCGTATATCGAACTCATTTATGCTGTTACTATAGCTTCTTCTAAACCAAAGAGATATTTTTTCCAATGCATTAGTCGTATCAGTCTTGCAGGCTGTGACATCTCTCACTAGCTCATTTGTATCACCCAGTAACTGGTATTTTGAATGGCCAATATTTTCCATGAGCGTGTCCAACCGCTTTAAAAGAACATTGCAAAACTCGTTTTGAAATTTATCTCTAAGATTGGTTAAGTTCTCCTCTGTTCGTTCCCAAAGCTTAGTGATAACAGTTTCAAAAAAAACTTCATGGTCGTCAATTTCATAAAATGTATCCTCATAAAGACTGATAAGTTGAGTTGTGCTATATTTATAATCAAATAACCCAATTGAGGCCTTGTCTTCAGTTTTTATCTGTAGATGTGAGTTTTTTATTTCTTCCGACAATTCGTCGACAGCTGCCGAAAAAATATTAAACTGATCTTTCACCGAAGCACTATTTGTTTGGTTCTGGCAAAGTTTTTCAATCCAATAATCATTCGGTTCATACTGTTTAGTGTATGAATTTCTTTTGGTTATTAATTTGTATCGATCAAAAATGCTACGAATCTCACCCAAGAGAGTCCCATGCCTAATCCTAATGCTGATGTATGAATCTAGTCCAAACTCATTACTTGAAATAAACCTATCTCTGATCAATAAAAAGGTCTCTTTGAAGTTCTCAAAATGAGGATGATTGGCAATCCCCAATTCTTTGGTAGTAGACTCATCAAATTTGACGACTCCCCGTTCGTCATCTTTTTTTGGTACATATAATAGAAGAACACTTGATGACATTTCAAGGAGATATTCAATTTGCTCTTTTTTTAACTTGTATAATTCGCGGCCTCTAGCGAACCTCTCTTTAACTTCGTTAGATATCTCCCTTTTTATTCCAACCGTATCAACATAGATTTTACTCTCGTCAATTTCCTTTATTCCTCTTTTTATCAAGGTTCTGGTCTCGATTTCGGTTATCTCATTGATGTATCCGTTTTTTTGTTCAGGATCTATCAAACATAGATAATTGCATATTTCTATTCGTTCATTGTCCAGATGCTCTGGGCTAGTAAAAAATGGAGACGAATCATAGACATCCTGTATGCATACGTATGATAAGAAAAACCTTTTTAAATCTGAATTGACAAAGTCTGAGTTAAACAACTCAGTTGGAAATGTATAGCCATTTTCATACATAAAATTATCATATGCTATCCAGATGTTGTTGATCTGGTCTGGCTCATACACACGTGCCAAAATTGGAACGCATATGTTACTTAAAATGATAGAATCTTTGGAGTTGAAAACATTTTGAAGCAATTCCTGATTATAGAGCGCCGAGATAATTTTCTCATCTGAAATGATCGCATGACAAATTAATTCAATAGCCTCACTAGTCCGTTTGCTCGCATGATAAACCCTTGCTTTTGCTTTAACAATTTCGATAAATACGAACTTAACAGTTAGAAGCTCTCGAATCTCACTGCTACATTCTATCTCCTCCAGAATATCAGTAGCTTCGTTGAGACAGCCTTGGCTCTCGAACCATTTCACTTCATTTAAAGAATTAAACAAGCTTTTCTTCTGGCTACGCTCTTTGGTTTTTTTTAGGCGAAAATCAGTGTAAGCGCTTGAAGAATAAGGCTTAAAAGACTCATGCGCTTTGCAAAAGTTTTCAATAGCTTTTGAGTCTTCCAGGTGCTGCGAAAGATTTGTCGACAAGTATTCCGCCATTAATTCGGAATGGAGTTCAAAATTATACTGTTTCAATCCGACGGGTTGAAAATCGTTCAAAATTTTAACGAGGCGTCCACACCAAATCGGGCAAGCTATCGATTTGGCAATTTTGTTCATTTCGTACATAGCCAAATCGTAATCGTTACTAAGTGTAAAAATATCCTTGAGGCGCTGTAGGATTATGTTTACTAATGACTTCGAGTTTCCTATTGTAGGAATAGGACAATTCAATATGATACAGGATTTGATCAGGTATTCAATTGCCTCGATCTTATATGGGGCTTGCTTTACTGTCAAATGCGCATGCTTAAAACACGCTGTGAAATTTCCATCAAAAAAAAGTTCTTTAACCTCGACAACGTCGCTTTTGTTATCCTCGCTAGTTTCAACTTTGTCGCCCAACAAAAGGCAAATATTTTTTAGCCTGGGATCATTAATAATTCTGCAAAGTTTAACGACAAATGGCCGAACTGTGGCTACATGTTGATCCTGTGAGGACTTTGAACAAAGAAGGGAGACAACCACTTGAATAAATGTCAAGTATCGATCGACAACTGAGAAATTGGATTCTAGATACAGCGCATATTCGGGCTGTTCAATCACTAAATTTTCGAAATAGTTAAGCCTAAAAAGAAAATAGTTTGACAAAACCTGCTGTCGTTGCTTTGCTGCAAATTTGTTTACCAGATCATCGTATCTTGCTGGAGGCAAGTCTCGTTCAAATCGAGTAGATAGGTAGGAGGAAAATATCTTTACGAGCCTCTCTGAATCATTCCTTATAGCTTCAGTTAACCCACTAGTTTTCGTCCTTGAAGGCTTGATATACTCTTCTAGGAGAAGCCTTTTTTCGATTGCCCAAAACGAAGTGCAAATATTAGATTCAATGTGATTTAGTACTTGCTCGGCAGCTTGATAGTTACCTTTCAAAAATGCCGTTTCAAACTCTCGTTCATGATGCAAAAAGAGTTGAATTTCCTTGTGATAATATTGGAAGGCTACAAAAAGCCAACTTACCTCAGAAAAGAATGACAATTTAAATGGAGATATGCCATCACGGCCTAATTCACTCATTGAAACAGGTAAAGGCCTTCCCAGTAGGTAATTTTTAATGTCAATGGAAAGTGTATCAATTATCGATGAAGTTATTTCATGATTTAAACTATACTTCATCCGATAAAGAATGTCCTGAAGTTCTCGTTTGTTTGTAAGTTTATCTGTCGCAATCTTTCGTTTGACATCTCTCCTTATTAGCCTAGATGTGGAAGCTGTATTTTTTTTCATTTGTTGCAGTCTGACGAGTTACAATACAAACAGTGGCTGTTTTTGATATGGATAGAAAATAAGCTCTGCTTTAGCCAAAAAGACACGAAACTGCAGCGTTAGGATTTTAGGTGTGTATTCCAATCGGCTGATATTTGGGTCTTGAGGTTTTTTTTAAGAAATCTAAGTTGAATAAATTTTAGAAACAGACCCTAATTTATAAATAATTTGATAAACCGAACAGATAATAGTTTTGGTTGCCTGTATGACAATGACCGTATCACAAGAGGATGTAAAAAATTCAATAAAGGCAAGCTCAAGCCACGAGGCAAAAATTTGTACTTGTCAAATAAACCTCTCCCTGAACGGTAAATTATACATCCCGTACAGCAGGCATAGGCATGTGGCTACCAGCAGGTAGAGGCAGTTGCGGAAGGTGACGGTGGTCAATTTCATGTAATTGTTTATTTTCAACCGTGTCAAATGCCAGAGCTCATATGCGGTTACTTTCTGCCATAGTTTTCCTTGGATTCCTCTTTAGTGCTTCTTTAGCCCAGTCGCAAAATGTTTCTTTTGAATCGGAAGAGCAGTTTTCTGAGTTCATTGATTTTTTAAATATGAAAAACAGTGATGGCAAAAGGTTTTACAGCAGGATTTATATGAAGAATTTCAGTTCATCTGACTTGGAAAATGATTATACGTTAATTCCAGACACAGCCATTGTTTTAGATAATCACGTATTACTTGCTTACGATCTGCAACAAAACGATCCGCTTGGAAGAATTACCAGGCAAATACTATTGTATTCACTGAACGGCCGTTTTGAGGATGTGTTGACCATAAAGCCATTTTATGAAGACTGGGCCGAAGATGCCACTTATTATTTCTACGAAAGCTACGTGGTAACTAATAATACACTGGTAGTATCACGAACAAGAAGAAATCATTTGGTAGTGCCGATTGTGAATGTGCCGAGAAGTGAGAATATTACGCAGTCCATAAGCTTTTATACTATTGGGCCAAAATTCATTGCGAACACTGATAAGCAGCAGTATCAGGAGACAGGTTATATGTATACGTTCGAAAGCCTGGCACCGCTAAGTCGCTTAGATAAAAATGAATTGAGGCTGGTGAGAAACTACTTTTTCGCCAAATATGACTTTGAGTTCTCCGACAAGGAATTAGAAAATTACTATCTGAACCATCTCATGTATTATAAGCCAACCTACAAAAATGTATCAGATCGACTGACCAGCAATGAAAAAATGGTTGTGAATTTCATCCTTCGGCTTGAGGCTGAAAAATAGCTTTCAGTATTCTGTATGGTTCTAAGTTCTAACTAACAGATTGCTTCGGTCGTTTGATGACTGGTAACATAGATGGCCATTTATTCTACTCCCTCGCAATGACGGCCAGGTGGTGTTTGGTGCTTCGTTTTTAACAATCGGGATTCCAAAATTTGACCGTCATTGCGAGGAACTAGTGGTGGTTTTCATTGTGTGTACCACTCATAAAGTGACGAAGCAATCTTGCCTATTTCGGAGCGAGGGTTCTGATGACGAGGATTGCCCGTGAGGGGGAAATTCAGTCGTAGGGTGATCGTAAACATAGATAGCCTTTTGGTCTACTCCCTCAATGACGGTCAGGTGGTGTTTGGTACTTCGAAAGTACTATTGTTGTATACCAACCGACTAGATCCCTCAAATAAACCTCTCCCTAAACTGCAAATTATACATCCCATACAGCAGGCATAGGCTCGTGGCTACCAGCAGGTAGAGGCGGTTGCGGAAGATGATGGTGAGCCAGATGAACTCGCTCATGTCACGGGGTTCGCTGAAGGGGTTGAGGAACACGTTGTAGGCGCTGTAGCGCAGGGGCTCGGAGAAGATAAAGAAGATAAAGGCAATGATTACAATCACGATGGCGGTGCCGTTGCCATTG
This sequence comes from Imperialibacter sp., assembly GCF_048007035.1. Classification (NCBI taxonomy): domain Bacteria; kingdom Pseudomonadati; phylum Bacteroidota; class Cytophagia; order Cytophagales; family Flammeovirgaceae; genus Imperialibacter; species Imperialibacter sp. The sequence continues at coordinate 6,132,771 of NZ_CP180355.1, read as the reverse complement.
CGGATAAGGGTAGACACCACAAAGGCCACCGACGAAAGGAACACGATGGGAAACATGACCTGGCCCAGCATAGGCAGGAGGTCGAAGCGGAGCAGGGTGAAGTTGGCGATCATGGCCAGGAAGACGAGGATAAACGCCGCCACCCCGGCGGTGATGGCAAAGCGCACCAGCCACACCTTGTAGCGGTAGTTGGGGATGCCAAAGATGGTTTCCAGCATTTTGGAGTCGTCGTCGTTTTGAATGCCGTAGGCCATGGGGTAGAAGATGAGCAGCAGGCCAGGGAACACCAGGAACCCGTAAATGACGGCCTCATTGAAGTTGGGGTCGTCGAAGATGGCAATGGTGATGATCAGCCCAAAGAACAGGAAGGCCGCCACCACAAAGTACACAAACTTGTTGGCGAAGATCACCTTGATATTGTAGGTGATCAGTCTATACAGCAGGAACAGGTAGCTCTTCATTGGCTTTGTTGTTTTTACTTTTCATTAACCACAGGTAGGCATCTTCGAGGTTGGCCCGCACCGGCGTGGCGTCGGCCCGGGGCTGCTCCCCAGCCAGGCATTTCACCCGGATCTTGTCGCCCTCCCGCATGTGGTGCACAATCACATATTGGTCTTTTTCTTCTTCAAACTGCTCCGGCGAGAGGTGAAACTCCCACACCTTGCCTTTGGCCAGCTCGGCCATGCTGGTGGGGCTGCCCATGTACTCAATATTGCCGGAGATGAGCACGGCCAGGTTGTTGCAGCTGCTGGCAATGTCTTCGATGATGTGGGTGGAAAACACCACAATGCGCTCCCGGCTCAGCTCCACCAGCAGGTTACGGAAGCGGATGCGCTCCAGAGGATCCAAACCAGCCGTGGGCTCATCCACCACCAGTATTTTGGGTAGGTGAAGCAAAATCTGGGCTATGCCTATGCGCTGCTTCATACCACCAGAGAAGGAGCCGATCTTCTTGTGCTGGTGCTCGTCCATGTGCACGGCTTTAAGCACGTACTGTACCCTGTCTTCCCGTTCTTTCTTGTTGCTGATTTTCCGCAGGATGGCCTGGTAGTCGAGGAACTGGTAGGGCGTCATGTTTTCGTAGGTGCCAAAGGCCTGGGGCAGGTAGCCGATAAGGCCCTGGAGCTCTTCCCGCTTCAGGGTGGTGTCGTGGCCGTTGATCCAGATTTTGCCATAGCTTTGGTCCATGATGCCGCACAAAATCCGCATCAGGGTGGTTTTACCAGCGCCGTTAGGGCCCAGCAAGCCAAACATGCCCTGTTCAATGGTGAGGCTCACGCCCTTCAGCGCTTTGAACTGCGACTTTTTGGGTTTCACAAAGGGAATGGCCAGTACCAGCTGCCAGTACAGGCGCCGGAGGCTCTTGAAGCGACCGGTAATCTGCTGCGGGTCGACCGCTTTCTTTTTCAGCTTATTGGCCATGCGCACCAGGAACAAGCCAATGAACCAAAGGACGATCAGCACAATGCCTAAGCCTTTCACCTGGATGTCGGCATAGAGGTAAACGGCGCTGACAATAGGGAAGACCCAGTAGAGGAGTCCGCTCAGGAAGCTGAACAACCGTGGCCGTTTGTCACCCGCCCACTGCTCCACATCGTGGAAGATGGAAAGCAATAGCGCATGCAGGCCGATCATGAACACCAGCTGCCAGAAGGCTTTGTCGAGGAAGAAGTAGATAAAATAGACGAGGAAACCCATGAGGGCCACCTGCCAGATGAGGTTTTGGAGTATGCTCTTGCCAGTGATGATTTCTTCGCCCCGCTCGTCGAACAGGTGCTTGTTGCCTTTCCATTCCCTCAGCCAGCGGCCGGGCCTGCCATACACCTTGGTGAGGTTTTGCACCTCAATATGCATTTTCTCGTTTTTGCCCACCATTTTGGCATTGGCCTGGCGCAAAGAGGTCATGATGAAGTGGGTGCCACCCGGCACAAGGATCAGCGCCGACAGGAACCAGATGGACTGCCAGAGAAATCCTTCTATCTGAGTGAAGATGAGGATGGCCAGGGCAGCGATCAGGGCAATTTGCCCAAACTTGGTCACAGGCTTTAATCCACGGAACCAGTCGAGCACACTTTCGAAGCCCGCACTCATGGTGGGGATGTAAATCAGCGTGAGGATGGTGGCAAAGGCCAGTCCGCCCATCACGGTGATGGCAAAGGGCTGCCCAATGCTGACCACGTATTCTGCTTCACCCATGGCCAGTGGCAGCATGGCCACAATGGTGGTGATGGACGTGATGAGGATGGGCCTGATGCGGGAAATACCGCTCATGATCAGGGCCCTGTATTTGTTGTAGCCCTGGCGGCGCAGCAGGTGAGAATAGTCGATCAGGATGATGCCGTTGTTCACCACCACGCCCAGCAGGATCAGGAAGCCGATGAGGGTGTTGGCGTTGAGCAGGGAGTTGCCTGTTAAGGTAAGCCCGATAAAGGCCCCAATGGCAGCCAGCGGAATGGAGAACATGATCACCACGGGCAGGTAAAGCGATTCGAACACAGCCGCCAGGATCATAAAGATGATGACGATGGCAGCTGCAATGAGGAAGTAAAACTCGTCGAACAGCCCTTCGTCGTGCACCACGTCCACCACTATGCCGGAGGGGATATTGATGCCCGCCACTATCTGGTCGATTTCCAGCCGGGAGGCTTCCAGCAGCGACTCGGAGTTCACTACTTCGTCGATAAAGCTGTAGGTGATCTCAATGCGCTTTTCCTGGTTGAGGCGCCTGATCCGGCTTTCCCCGGCGGAGTAAATGACCGAACCCACGTCGGCAAGTGTGTGGGTAGCGCCTGCGGCATTGGTAATAGGCATTTCCCGCAGGGCTTTCATGTCTTTGGCACCCACTTCCACCTGGTCCTGCGTGCGGATGGTGATTTCAAACTCTTCGTCGCCGCTCACAAAGTTGGAGCCGGAGGCAAAGGAGGGCTGAAAGTCGTTGAGGCCGGTGGACACGTCCTGCTGGGTGATGCCGTTTTCGCTCATCCGCAGCTGGTCGAACAAAATATGGGCTTCCGGCCGCTCCGGACTCACATTCACTGTGCTGCGCTGCACCGACTGCAGGCTGGCAATGAAAGTGTTGATGTCGTTGGCGATGGATTGCATCGCTTCAAAGTCGTTGCCTTTGATGATGACCTGCTCAGAGGCCGTGCCAATGCCCAGCATGCGCTCGAAATCGTCGGAAGGAGAGAAGCCGCCACCATCCTGGCCTGAGGTGGCAGGTGGCTCGTCGAGGGAGATGTCGAGGTTGTCAAAGTCGTCGGCAATGGCATTGAGTCGGGTTCTCAGGTCGGCGGCAGAAATGGTGTCGAGCTTGTTGAAGCCTTCCACCACCTGCACCGTAAGCACCGAGCTGCCTTCCGATACCTGGCTGATGAGCTTCTCTACAACAGGAATGGCCATCACCTTTTCTTCCACCTTTTGCGTGAGCAAATCAGTAGAGGCCAGTGTAGCACCCTGGGGCATGGTTACGAACATGTTCATGTTCTCGGTTTCCACCTCGTTGAGGCTGGCTACACTGACCAGCAGGCTGAGGCCAATGGTGATGAAGAAGAGCACGATGCCGCCGATGATGGTAAAGGCGGGCCTCCTGAAGCACGACTTCAGGATGACCATGTACATCTGGATGGTGCGCTGACGGATAGAAGCGTTTTTGATTAGCGGGGCTTTTGCCTCGTCAGTCTTGTCGATGGCCGCATGGGCCAGCATGGGAATAAGCACCAGGGCCACTACCAGCGACACCAGCAGGGTGGAGATGATGGAAACGCCGATTTGGGTGCCAATAGTGGTCGCCAGGAAGTTGGTAGAAAAAATAAAGGGCAGGAACACCGTGACGGTAGTCAAAGTCGCTGCGATGACTGAGCGCATTACTTCTTTCGTTCCCTGTACCACCGCTTCTTCGGCTGGCTTTTTGTTCACCACATGGCGGTAGATGTTTTCGATCACCACCACGCTGTTGTCGAGCAGCATGCCTATGGCCAGGGCCATGCCAATCAGCGTGAGGCTGTTGATGGAGATGTCGTAGGCGTAGAAGAAGTTGAAGGCCGTGTACACAGAAATGGGAATGGCCAGGGCTATGCTGAGGATGAACTTGAGCCTGCGAAGGAACACCCACAGCACGAAGATGGCCAGCAGTCCGCCCGTAATGGCCAGTTGCTGAATCTGGTCGATGTTTTTGCTCATCGCCTCGGCCTGGTTGTTCTGCACCACTATCTGCACGTCCATGGGTTCCAACTCTTCGTTGAGCTCGTCGATGGCGGCGAGTGTCTTGTCAGAAAGGGCAATCAGGTTGGCTTGCCGGTCTTTGGACAGCCTGATGGACACAGCGTCCTTGCCATTGACCCGGCTGAGCGTGGTTTGTTCTTTCACGCCAAAGAAGACCTGGGCCACGTCGCTGAGGAGCAAAGGGCCTTTTTCGGAAACTACCAGGCTTTCGATGTTCTTGATGTCTTTGAGCTCGGCGGTGACGTTCACAAACACTTGCTGGCCATTGAGCTCCACCTGGCCTACAAAGGCGCTCTTGTTGGAGTTTTGCGACAGCACGCCGCTGATGGTATTGGGCGTGATGCCATGGGCTTCGCACACGGCGTTGTCCATGATGATCTCCACAGTCTTTTGCCTGCCCCCAAACACTTCCACGCCACCCACACCGTCGATCTCGTTGAGACGATCGGTGATGTACTGGTCGGTCACATTCCGTACCCTGTCCACACCGCCGCTGCCCAGCACCTGTACATCCATGAAGGCATTGGAGAACTGGTCGGTGTCTACTTTGATGATATTGACAACAAACTCCGGCGTGAGGTCGGCTTTAATGCTCGCCACCTTTTGCTCCAGCTTGAGGTAGGCGTATTTGGTATTGGTGCCCTGCACAAAGGAGATAAAGATCATTCCTTGCCGGCTGTCGGCCGTGGCGCTGATCTCGTCGATGCCTTCCAGGGTGCCAATCACGCCTTCCAGCGGAATGATGGCCTGGCTTTCCATGTAGGTAGGGTCTACCTCCGAGGCGGCATTCACCTGCACAATGAGGATGGGCAGCTCCACATTGGGAAAGAGCTCTACGGGCAGCTTGTTGTACGAGATATAGCCCATCACCGAAAACCCGATGAAGAGCATCGATACCAGCACTTTTCGCTTGATGATGGTATGTAAAAGTCCGTTGTTAGGCATGAGAGGCTTTGGTGAGGCGGCGTTTTACATGGGCCAATCGTTCGACAATGTTTTCAATGGTTTCGTAAAAACAAGGAATCACGATCAGCGTGAGCAGGGTGGACGTGATCAGTCCGCCAATCACCGCTACGGCCATGGGCGCCCGGAGGGCGGCGCTTTCCCCAAACCCGAAGGTAAGAGGCAGCAGGGCTAAAATGGTGGTGAGACTGGTCATGATAATGGGCCGAAACCGTCGCTGGCCTGCATCGAGGATGGCGTCCCGGATGGGCATGCCGTCTCGTTTGTTCTTGTTGATGCTGTCGACCAAAATAATGGCGTCGTTCACGGCAATACCCGCCAGCATGATGATGCCGATAAAAGCCATCATGTTCAGGGGCATGCCCAGGATAAAGAAGGAGAGGAGGGCACCCACACCCGCCAGCGGAATGGTGAGCAGGATGGTGAAGGGGTGGAGTAGTGACTCAAACTGAGACGCCAGCACCATGTACACCAGCACAATGGACAGGATGAGGGAGAAGGTGAGGTTCTGCATCGATTCCCGGCGCTTGAGCTCCTGGCCTGCCACGGCGATCTTGTACTGAGGCGGCACAGTCAGGAAAGATAATTCGTCTTCGAGGGACTTCACCACCTGATCGTAGGGCTTCTCCTGGTTCACCCGGGCACTGATGAGCACCACCCGGTTTTGGTTCTTGCGGTAAATGGAATTGGTGGCATACTCCGTGGTGATGCGGGAGATCTCGCCCAATGGGATTTCCTGCTCACCGCTTTTGATGCGCATATTATCCAGGTCGGCCAGCGATACCTCGGGCACTTTGATCTCAATGTCCTGCATTTCGCCGCTCCGTTCGATGGTGCCGGCATGCTTGCCTTCCAGCTGGTCTTTGATTTGGGTAACCACGTCTTCGATGGACAGCTTGAACAAGCCAGCTCTGTATTTATCTACATCCACCTGGATCTGGGGCACGCCCTGCTCCAGGTTCGACACGGGCTCGTAGATATCTGCGTTGCGGGTCATGATCGCTATTACTGAATCGGCCAGCGGCCCCAGGGTTTTGAAGTCGGTGCCGCTAACTTCTACTGCCAAAGGCATTTGCTCATCACCCAGCACGGCGTTTAAGGCACTTTCATCGTTGGAAAAGGTGGCTTCCAGTCCCGGAATGCTTTCAAAATAGGTAGACAGCCTGTCGGTGATGGCTGCAATGGCCAGCTCAGTGCTTTCGTTGAAGATCAGCTTCAGGTTGGCCTGGTTCTCTTCATAAACGTTCTCGTTTTCAATACCGGACTGGCTTTGCTCTGGCCCGATATGGGCATACACCTTGTCGAGCTGCCCGTCGAAAAGCTGAAACAGCTGGGCTTCTACCTGACCTATCGTGGAAGAAGTGCGGGCGAGTGCCGTGCCATTGGCCAGCTTGATGTCTACCGAGATGGCCCGTGTGCCCGACTGCGGCATGTATTCGCTGCCTATTACCGACACCAGCTGAAACGAGCCCACCACAAGCACCAGAGAAGCGATGATAAAGGCGATGCGGTATTTGAGCACCTTGTCAAGGAAGCTTCGGTAGCGGGTGAATTTCAGCGGCTGTACTTCCAGTACTGTCTTGTCGTTTTTGAAGACCCTGGCAAAGAGGGTAGGAATCACCAGAATGGCCACAGCCAGAGACGATACAAGTGAGAAAGCCACCGTCCAGGCCTGGTCACGGAACAATTCACCGGAAGGCCCCTGCAGGTAAACAATGGGCAGGAACACAATGATGGTGGTAAGGGTAGAGGCGGTAATCGCTCCACTCACCTCAGCCGTACCAGCAACGGCAGCATCCACAACGCTGAGGCCTTCTTCCCGTTTCCGGAAAATGGCTTCCACCACCACAATGGCATTGTCGACCAGCATGCCAGCGCCCAAAGCCAGACCACCCAGCGTCATTACATTCAGGGTGAGGCCATTGAAGTACATCAGGTTAAATGTGGCGATAATGGAAACAGGAATGGCGATGCTGATGACCAGCGTAGACCCGATTCGGCGCAGGAAAACAAAGAGCACCAGCATGGCAAACAGGGCACCGTACAAGCCCGACTCTTTCACTTCGTCGATAGCTCCCTGGATGAACCTTCCCTGGTTTTGGATGATCACGAACTCGTAGCCGGGCACGGAGGTCTTCAGGTCTTCGAGTACCTCGGTCAGCTCGTTCACGGCGTTCACCGTATTGTACCTGGTTTCTTTGTAAATGGACATGCCCAGGCTTCGGCGCTGGTTCACCCGCACAATGCTGCCGGCTTCTTTGTCCATGATTTTGAGCTTTGCCACTTCCCGAAGGAGCACTGGCGATTCATTGCTGTTTACTGACTGATTATTAGTGGTTTGTGTGGCTTCAGCTGAAGTAGTTGTTACGGGTGTAGTACTGGCAGCAGCCTGACGAGTAGTGTAGCCCACCACCAGACTTTCGAGGTCTTCAGGGTGCTCAATGATGCCGAGGCCTTTGATGATGTATTTCTTGCCCAGCTCTTCGATGAACCCACCGGAAACGTTGCGGTTGTAGCTTTGGATCTTGGCGACCAGGTCGTTCACTGTGAGCCCAAAAGAGGCCAGCAGGTGAGGGTCGGTCTCCAGCACAATCTCTTTTTCCTGCTCTCCCGACAGGCGCACTTCGGCAATGCCAGGCAGGCGGATGAGCTCGTTCCTGAAGTTGGTTTCGGCCACCCTGCGCAGGGCGTCGAAGTCGTTGGAGGCCGGGTTGTAGATCCCCAGGATCATGACCGGTGTGGCATTGGGGTCAAACTGGGAAATGGCGAACTCGTCGATGTCATCATTCAGCGAAAAGCTCGACAGCGACTTCTGCAAGTCGAGAAAGGCCTCGTCCATGTCCTTGCCCCAGTCGTAGTTGACGGTGACCCTGCCATAGCCCGTCTGGCTGATAGAGCTGACCTCTACGGCTCCACTCTGACGGATGGCAATGGACTCAATGTTCTCGATGAACTGCTTTTCAATCTCCGATGGAGGGCGTATGCCAGCTTTGAGCTCCACAAAGAGGGTGGGGTTCTTCAGGTTGGGGAACAGCTCTATCCCCAGCTTGTCGAAGGAAATGGATCCAAGAAGGATGACCGCCATCACCATCATCAGAATGGTAATAGGATAGGAAACGGCCAGGGAGACTATTTTTTTCAAGGCAGGAGGGGGTTTGTTGTGTAAAGTGAAAAAAGAGGCTTCGAAGTGAAGTTGACGTGCTTCGACGGTGATTTTACCCCGGCCCTAAGCCGGGCACCCCTAAAGGGCGCACCTGAGCGATTCGCTTCCAGTTGGCTACCGAATCCGCTGTTTAGGGTACGAACTATAGGAAACGAAATGGTCCACCACACGCCCTTTAGGGTAGGGGGTTGAAATTCGGCCAGGGAGACTATTTTTTTCACGCTTTTGGGGTTATTCGTTAAATGTTAATAGTTATTGGTTACTTCCTTCTTTCCCGGGCCTTTGCTATTTGACCCGGCGGCTGACGGTTTCCTTCGCACGTCCCATCGCTACCGTACCGACGCCTGATATCCCGACTTCGGTCTTCCGTCTTCCAACTTCGGTCTTCTCACTTCCTACTGAATCACACTTACCTTGCTCTTATTCCTCAGCGTTTCAAAGCCGGTCACCACCAGCCGGTCGTTGAGCTTCAAGCCACTGAGCACTTCAATGACGTCCTGGTTTTCCAGCCCTGTGGTGATTTTCGTTTCCGTGGCGATGCCATTTTCAACCGTGAATACCACTTTGCCATCCTGGCGGGAAATGATGGTTTCCTTGGGGATGACGATGGTGCTGTCACGCTGCTCAGAAAGGATGGCTGCTTTGATGAACATGCCGGGGCGGAGCAGTTTCTTGTCGTTGTTGATCTGTAATACGCTTTGAAAGGTCCTGGTCTCCGTGTCAATGACCGGGGAGATTTGACTGATCTTGCCCACAATGGTGTCTTTGGCCATGTTGTAGTTGGTGATTTGCACCAGCTGATTGAGCGTGACCTCCGGCAGGTGCTTCTCAGGCAGCTTCACATCCATAAGCAGGTGTTCGTACTCCATCACTTTGAAAAGCTCCTGGCCCTGGTCGATTCGCACACCATCGGTATGGTAGGGAATCGATACAATCACCCCAGTAAAGGGCGCTTTGACAAACATTTTGGCTTTCTGAATCTCTGCATTTTCGTAGTTGTATTTCGCATTCACATAGTCGATTGACGCCTGGTTGAGCTCTGTTTGGGTTACACCTCCTTTTTCGAACAGCGACTTTTGCTTGTTGAGGTTGTTTTCTGAGACCTCCAGGCTTAGCCTTTTTCCATCCAGCTGCAGGTTGTTTTCAAACTCCCTGTCCTCCAGCCGGATAATCACCTGTCCCGCCCGCACAGCATCACCAAGGGCAAAGGGTCGGCCAGTGGCGGGATTGGTTTGAAGCCTGTACAAACCAGTCAGCTCCGATTTGATGCTGCCTTCTTTCGAGGAATACACCGTGCCGGTGGTTTCGATAAACCGGGAGATGGACTGTGGTTTGATGATGGTGACCGAAACAGGAATTTTGATCTCGGTTTGGATATTGGATTCCTCGTTGTTGCAGGCCATTGTTGCAGTCATAATCATGAGCAGGAGGAATGCTCTGGAAAAGTTGATGCTCTTGAAGAACAAGAAAAAAGACCGTCCACCATCATCCTGAGCCATTTCTGCACTGGAAACTGCGGTGGGGGAAATGGCGTGAGGATCCCCTGGCAGGAGATTCCTACGCCCTTGCAGCCCGCTGCCCATCGCTATGGGCTCTGAATGACGGTCTTTTTTCGTGTTCTTCGCTGTGTATGTCGTCTGTCTCATATTGAGTATGATACTAGTGGTTCTTAATTAGAGTTAGGAATAACAGGTTGCTGATTCTCAAAATCGTAGAGTGACAGAATCTTCATGTTCAGCAACTCAATTTTATAGTTGATGAGTGCGCTGGCCAAGGCACTTTTCTTGTCCGACAGCTGACTCTGAAAGCGGTTGAGGTCGATGCTTGTCAGGTCGCCATTGCGGTAGCGCTCCAGGTTGATCTCGTAAGTCAGCTGCGCATTCTTTACGTTTTGCTGAGCTATTTCTATCTGATTCTCCAGGTTCTGCAGGCTCCGGTAAGTCTTTCTGATATTGATAATGATATCGTTCTTCTGGTTTTGCAGGTCTACTTTGGTGATCTCGAGGTTAGCATTGCTGGCTTCCATACGTGCCTTGTTTTCGCCCCAGTCCCAAATAGGGATGGAGAATGAGATCGCCACTCTTGGGTTGACAGTAGGGGAGTCATACACCTGCGGGGCATTGATGTTGTCGCCGAAAATACCCATCGACAAGGCCACGGCTCCCTTGAATTCGTTCAGTGATTTGGTTCTGGTGAGTTCAAACTGTGAGCGTTCAATGTCGATGGTGCGCTGCCTGAGCTCCACCCGGTTGCGTAAGCCCATCTCAATGGCCTGGTTGAGGTCGACCTCCCGGGTCACGAACTTGATATCGACCTGTACGGCGATCTCCTCATCGAGGCCAATGCCCAGCAGCAGCTTCAGGTCGTCGGCTGCATTGTCAAGCGTTACCTGGTTGTTTTCCAGCGTTGAGCGGGAGGTGGCGAGGTTGAGTTCTGCCTGGTAGAGCTCTTCCATGGCGAGCAGGTCGGCGTCTACTTTGTTTTTAGTGATTTCGTAGCTGATCTCCTGATTTTCCAGTTCTGCTTTGGAAATCTCCAGGCTGTTCTGACTTTGGTAGAAGGAATAGAAAGTCTGGGTGACGTTTCGCTCCAGCGTGAGCAGCTGAAGGGCATTGCTGATTTGTGCATTCTCCAGGTTGAGCTCCAATTCCCGTGTCTGCAGCTTGTTTCTGTTGTAAGTGAAAATGGGTTGGTCTACCTGTAAGTATAAATTATTACTGTAGGTCTTTGTTCTAACATCTTGAAATTCAGAATAGTTATCTCTGTAACCAAACCTATTGATAAGGGAAACAGTGCCATCGGTAGCAGAGATGGGCTGAGAAACCGAAAAGTTAGCAAAGGAGTTATAATCCTCGTTGGTGTTCCACCGGGAAACCAGGTCGTTGAACAGCCTAGTCCGGTTATAATCGAAGGGCGTCACGTCCAGCCCAAACCTCGACTTCATTGCCAGCCGCTGGGCATCGAGGCTTTTTCGGTTGCTGTACAGGTTGAGCCGGGATTTCTTGATATCCGGACTGCTGGTTTGCGCTATCTGAATGGCCTCTTCCAGCGTGAGCACTTGCTGGGCAAAAGCACCCGATACCATCAGCAGATTCAGCACGATGGCTGCCACTATCGCCCCAAGTATGAGGAGTGGCCGGTGGAAGGCGTTTGGTTTCATAGCATTCGCTTTGGTTTGTCTTTTAAAGCTCATATCGTTTATTGTTTCACCCATTTCACGGCGTCGGCATACACGGTTCCCAGCTCACAGTCGTCTGAAAGCACCACCTTTCCGCCTGTGGTGCTGAAGTAGTAGGAGCCGAGGTAGTTCCAGCCCGACTCCGCTTTCGAAATATTGAATTTGATGTCGTCGCTGCCGTCGCTATGTTGGATGGTATAGTTGTAGTCAAACTGTTTGTTGTTGTCGTCCCGCCCGTTGAACTCATTCTGGTTCTTGCCCATCATGTATACATACACGTCGTAGAACCCTTCGTCCTGCAGCGAGACCTCCCAGGTGGCCAGTTTGTCGCCGCCGCCTGCCCTTGTGAAATGGGCTGACCGGACAGACTTGCCATAGAAATTGGAGCCCGTGGTGGCCCTCCATTTCGAACGGGAGCGGTGCCAGTTGCCAAAGTATTTCTGATCAGAGGGGCTTTTGCTGTCTAGATAGGCCCTCAGGTAGGTAGGTTCCACGGGGCTAAAGGTGTTGAACCCCGAATCCTCGTTGTCGACGATCACCTCGCTTTGGCTGGTGGCCACGGCAGGCGGTAGCACTCTTTCACCTTCGAAAAGCGTAGTCAGCTTGCGGGGACTGAATATGCCTGTGGACATGGTGATCACCGAAGGGATATTCCTCGAAATGAGGGTATTAATCGTTATTTTGTCAGGCTTCTCATCCAGCACAAAGCCCAATTGTTTTGCTTCGCCTACCCTGATGACGGAGAGGTAGCCTGGCACATCCTCTTTTACCTGCTGACTCTCCCTTCGCCGGGAAAATTGATTGTCGTTTCCACTGTCATCTGCATTGAATTTTACCTCAATCACCCCGTCGTTGTCACCGGTATTTTTAATGTCCAGCAGTATCTGATAGCGTTTTCTGTCGCCGTCGAGCACCTCAAACTTCTGAACATCGGCTATTTCAAACGCTGGTTGTGCGGTGCTGAAATACACCTGCCTGATGACAGGGTCAATGTCGAGGCCAAAGTGTTGCTGTAGCGCTGCCCTGAAATCTTCATAGTTGGTCAGCTGATGCCGGTGACTGTTGACCCAGTTCTGCACAAACCCCTTGAATTCCTCCTGGCCCAGCAGCTGTCCCAGGTAAGCAAACAGGTATTGCCCCTTCAGCGAAATTGATTTGCTGATTTTGTTGAAGTCCGTTTCGTTGGTCAGGATGTCGTTGATCATCGACTTTCGCAGCAGCTCGTTGCATTCCTCTTCGAAAGAGATGCCATTCATGTTTCGGGAATAGTCATTCTCGGCCTGCAGGTCTTTTCGCAGGAAGCTGGAAATGCTTCGGTTGAGCAATGGCCAGTCGCTGCTCACAACGCCGGAATTATAGCTGTACAAATGGGGGAAAAGCGAATAATCAGGCTGATCTTCGTCACGGCCACCATAGAACCACACAGTACCCGACTGCTTGGTAAAGACCTTTTTTATCAAATCGTTGAAGACATTGGCTTGTTTTTCCTTGTCGCTCAGCACCTGGTTGTCCCGTTTGGCTTGCTCGTCCATGTCCTTTAGCTGCCTCCTGAAATCAAATTCCCTAATATCGCCTCCTTCTTCCGGCCAGTACACGGTTTCTGGCTGCAGATAGGCCTGCTGGCTTTCGTAGATTTTGTTATAGGCAGTGAACAGGACGGGCGTTTCCACAAACTGCAGCCTCCGAAAAGGGTAGGTGATCTTTTGCCCATACTCATATTCATTCACGATGTCACGGATGAGTAAGCTGAGCGTGTCGGTCAGCTGGCCGAGGTGTTCCGACGTATAATTGCCGTCGGGGTAGTGATAGACTGCGTAGGTCACGCTGTCAACAGTGAGCTCCTTTTTTTCGTAGGCACCAATGGCCAGCGAAAGCTGCGGAAGAGGGTATTCGGGCTTAAACCGGAAAACACTGCCGTCTTGCGTCACCTGGCCCTGTGAAACGGGCATCAGGCCTTCATTGGTTTTCACTTCCAGCGCAAAATCGACAAATGCCGTTCTTCCCTTCCTGGGCGACTCCCGGCTATAGCCAATCTGAGTGTCAGGGTACCATAGCACGTCCGTAGTCAGCAGTACATAGTCGGGTTGCAGGAAGGCATACTTCTTCGGCAGGGAAAACATCAGGTAGTCCTTTGGCGTTTCGTATCGGTCCTGACCCACTTCGAGGTGGGCCACCGACTCCCATATTGTGCCCTGGTAGTCTATTTTCACTTTGGCTTCTTCACCGGGCTGTATGATGATGCCACTGCCGGCCGACACCACCTGCAAATGCCTCTCAAACTCCACGCTGCGATCATTCACTGTGAAGCTGCTAATGTCCAGGCCAGGGTTCAGTGTGAAGTAGAAGCTGGTCAACGGCTCTCCGTGGTTGTTCTTCACTGTTAGGGTGGAAGAGGACACAATCCTGTTTTCAACCTGCTCAAGTTGGATGTGGTGTGTGAGAATGTCGATGTTAGGTACTTCAGCCCATTGCCCGTTCACCGCAATCATGTCTTGCCTGAGAGCGATCGGTGTTTGCCGCATGTCGAGCAGGTGAACCATGATAAACGACGAAACACCCACCAATAACACGCCGATGAAGCCTGTCACCAGCTTGGTTGTTTTGTGGCTGGCGAGGCGATCAAGGAAGAAGGCAGTCAGGAACAGGGAAGCCACGCCGGCCACCAGGTAGAACGACCTTTGCCACAGGGCCAGGTCAAGGTGAGCAAAGCCGGTGATCTCTGAGGCAAACATGGGCAGCCTGAAGGCCATGAAGTCGAAGATGTAGGAGAACTTATCGAAATAGTAGATGAGCTCTACAGCTGACAGCCCCAGCAGCAGCACGATGGTGATGGGCTGGTTGCGCAAAATGGTAACAAACAGAAAGGCAATGCCAGTGCAGAAAACGACCGTCGGCAAGCTTATCAACAAGGGATAAACGGCAAAGGCCAGCGGATTGAAAGTAGTGTTAGGGTTGGTGAGGTTGATGATCAACGGGATACACAAAAGCACCAGGTTCAGCCAGAAGAAAAGGTTGAACAGGGCCAGTGCTTTGCCCAGCACATAATCAAGGTTGGAAATCGGCCGGGCGAAGAATACCTCGTTGGTATCGAGTTTCTTGTCTTTTTTGATCAGACCGGTGGCCAGGAAAACCGCGGCCGCAACCTGCGCAATGCTGATCATGGCCATGGTGGCGTAGGGCATCATCCAGCCATTGGAAAGCTCAAACCGTCGGGGGGTGTCCACTTCAGAGAAAACCGCCAGGTTAAAAATGAATACGAAGCCGATGCCAGCCAGCGACACGATTCGGAAAAACCAGTTGCGCCAAACCACTTTGGACTCGTAACGGGCAATGGTCAGTATGTTCGAAATAGCACTCATACCAGCGAAACGCCCAATTGATTTTCCATAAAATAGACGTAGGCGTGCTCCAGATTGGGGTTCACCGTTTTTGCCTTTGGATGCGGTTGATCGGTAGCGATGAGCTGTGCCTCCCATTGGCCCTCCACGGGTATGGTAGACACGACCGAATACTTGTTTTTGATCTCCGTAAACTCTTCGTCCCCGAGTGTTACCTGCCACACGTGGCCACGCACCTGCTCAATCATGCCTTCCGGTGAGCCTTTGAAGGCCACTTCCCCTTTGTTGAGCATGGCCATGTTGTGGCAGGTGCTGCTGATGTCGCCCACAATGTGGGTAGAAAGGATGATCGTAACGTCCTTCTGGCTGAGGTCGGACAGGATGTTTCTGAAGCGAATCCGCTCCTCAGGGTCAAGGCCTGTGGTGGGCTCGTCAATCACCAGCAGCTTGGGGTCGCCAATCAATGCCTGGGCAATGCCCAACCGGCGCTTCATACCACCGGAGAGCTTGTTGGCCATGCGCTCCCGCACATCCAGCAGACCCACCTGGTCCAACAGGTGGTCTACCTTGATCAGCCGGTCTTTCTTTTTCAGGTTGGTCGCCAGCCGGGCGGCGTAGTCAAGAAATTCCCAGGTCTTCAGCTTGGAGAAGAACGTAAAATCTTGAGGGAGGTAGCCGATCATCGCCCTGATCCTGTGGCGGTGCTCGTTGATGTCCATTCCCTCAATGAGTATAGACCCTGAGGTAGCACTTTGCAAAGTCACCAGCGTGCGCATGAAGCTGGACTTGCCAGCGCCGTTGGGCCCCAGCAGACCAAACATGCCGCTGCCTATGTCGAGGTCGACATTGCGTATGGCTGCGTGCCCGTTGGGATAGATTTTTGAAAGCCCTCTTATTTCAATGTTCATCAGCTACAGTATACTTACAATAGGTGCTTGTTTTCTTTCTTAGATTACAAGCTTGGTTCTCTGGAATACGAATTCAAATCGTGATACACAGTCCGTCCTTAGTCCTGGATTTGGATTTTGCTGCTTTTGTCTTTAGTGAATTGTATGTCATCAACCCCGTCAATCCTCAAATAAGAGTCATTAAGTATGCTGCCACGAAGCTGCACAACCGGTGACCAGATCATCACTTTCGAGTGATCCATCTGCACTGATAGCGAGTTCACGCTTAAACCACTTGCATCCAGGTTCGCATTGTCTGACGCTGCTATACTCAGGCTCGTTACATTGACATCTCCATCTATTCTGATGCTGCCACCGGACTGAGTAATTGACAGCGTCGGCTGACTAAACTTCGTTATACTGGCCGATGCCCTGGTGGCTTGCAACCCTCTGAATGTATTTTCGGTCACAAAGACAGTCACCTGAACCGGCTTTCCACTGATAATTTCGTTGATTTTGAGGTGCAAAGTGTCTCCTGTCATCTCGTAATTGAGACTCGATAGAAAACTACCATCAATGCTTTTTACTTCTATGTGCGGCTCGTTCGACGAGCTTATGGTTACCCTGTGTTCCGAGTCTGACAGCACAATGTACCCGACGTTGCCAAGGGGTGCTTTTTCAACTTGCACTTCCGTACCACTCAAATCTCTTTTGTATCCCCGAACACGGATCTCGGTGAACGCTGCCATCATATAAATGAGGATGAATCCGAAGAACCCGATAAGTATCTTATTGCTGAGCTTCATGGTGGTCATTTTAAAGTTTCAATGTGTTTTTTCAATTCGCTTGACGTAATGCCAAGCATGGCCGCATGGCGCAGGAAGTCGGGGAGTACCTTGCTGAAGAACTCCTGCTTCTTACTTTCGAGAATAATCTTTTGAGCGTCTTTGTTCACAAAGTACCCAATGCCTCTTTGGTTTTCGATGATGTCCATGGCTTGTAATTCACTATAAGTTCTCATGATCGTATTGGGGTTGACACCCATTTCTGCCGCCAGCTCCCGCACGGAGGGAATCTTCTCCCCAGCAGGAAACTCACCACTCACCACCTTGTCGGTGATGGTGTCTGCGATCTGCAGAAAAATGCTTTTACCGTTTTGAAATTCCATACTACACCTCCCTTTCTTTAAGTTTCCTGTAGGCCACAAATAGCATGACCGCATTGGCAATGATCACCGCTATGGCGAAGAAGCGGAAAGCAGCACGCTCACTTGTTGGCACGAGCCACATCCCTTCTTCAGGGTCAGGGTGATATTGATTGAGACCCAACGGTTCTGCCACCAGATAAATGACCGTAGAGTAGAAAATGACGATGACAGCCACCGAGAAAAGTGTTTTGACCAGGGGCTGCTTTGAAAACATGGCAGCACCGGTGAACGGAACCACAAACAGCAGCAAGCCCATGCCCGTGATCATCACAATGAACCAACCGACGGAATCAATCCCATTTGGCATTTCCACTGCAACCAGTTGTTGAATGCCAATAGGGTCGAAGGAAAATTCAGTGAACAGCGTGAAGAAGTATCCCTGCAGGTTAAAAGTGATCCAAAACAACAACGGAAGCACTAGCAACATGAGGCCAATTCTGGTGATCAATTCGAATACGAATTTTTCCGTCAGCGAGGCAGGCACCAACAGGTAGTTCATTGTGCTTTCTTTCGAACGAAAGGCCGGAAATGAATAGCCCACATAGAGTAGCCCAAACACAATCACGAACCCTATAAGGAATCCCCTGAAATTGTCCAGATCATGAGGTCGAAGCCCCTCGCTGGCCTGAACGAACGACAGCAGGATAAATACCACACCAACATAAGCCCCTGCGGAAAAGCCCAGCAGTTTGTTGTTATGAACAAAGTGCTGCCTGCACAGTAGCAGGAAACGACGGCTGTTAAATATATTACTGGACATAGCTTTTCAATTTTTCATTGCCATTCAAAATGGCGTTAAACAATAATTCGATGTCTACAGACGAGCTGCCATTTGCTTGAGAAGTAATCACTTTGTAGCCACCTGGCACCATTTCGCTGTAAAGTATGTCATCTCCTTCAGCTGTCGAGCTGTTGGAAAAATGAAGCCGTGACGAAATATCGAAAAGGTCTTTCTGCATGATAAACTGGCCACTGTCGAGCATAATGATGCGGTCAATCAGGTTTTCCACGTCTTTTACCTGATGCGTGGAAATAATAACGAGTTGGTCCTCATCCAAAGCCCCTGCCAGTATCCTACGAAAGATGGCTTTAGAGGGTATGTCGAGCCCGTTGGTGGGTTCGTCAAGCACCAGTAGTCGGCATTTTGTAGAAAGTGCAAAGCAGATCAGAAACTTCTTCTTTTGGCCGTAGGAGAGCTTCTGTAAGCTTTCGGTTTCAGGAAGCTCAAAGTCTTTCAGCAGCCTTTGGAGCAGTGCGCCATCAAACCTGGGATAGAAATCCGCATTGGCTTTGATGAAATTAGCAATTGAGATTCCTGGTAGGTAGAACTCCTCCGATACGAAAAACATGTCCTCAAGAAAGGAGGGTTGTCGCTTCCCAGGCTCGTAATTGTTCACGTTGACCGTGCCGCCGTCGGGGAACAGCAATCCGATCATCAGCTTCAATAGCGTGGTTTTGCCGGCGCCGTTCTTGCCCAGCAAGCCAACAATGCTGCCTGCGTTGATCTGGCAGTCAAGCTCCCGAAACAGCGGTCGGCGCTTGTTGCCATAGTTAAAGTTGAGATTCTTGATGTCAATCATTGTATGTGATTTACTGTATTACTTCACTAGTACGGTGCAATGGTAGAAAAGGTTTTTTGGAAATGCAAAAGGAGGGGGGAGTTTTTTGAAAAAGGTGGGAAGTGGGAGAAAGAAGACATTCGGATATTCAGACGCTCGGATGTCCAGATAGGAGTCGGGAGACGGGAGAGCGAAGACAGGAGATGGAAGAACGAAGATCGGAGTCGGGAGAAAGAAGACATTCGGATGTTCAGACGCTTGGATGTTCAGAAAGGAGTCGGGAGAAGGAGACAGGAGACCGAAGTGAGGAGTTGGGAGAAAGAAGACATTCGGATGTTCAGACGCTCGGATGTTCAGAAAGGAGATCGGAGAGCGAAGACGGAAGACGGAAGACTGAAGACCGGAGTCGGGAGAAATAAGACAATCGGGTATTCAGACGCTCGGATGTTCAGAAAGGAGACGGAAGACCGGATTGCATGCAAAGCCGGCAGGCTTGACAAGTCAGTGAAGATCTTGTTGTTCGTTTTAATTGAATTATATATCACGCAAAGGCGCAAGTTTGCTGGAGCAAACCGCAAAGTCGTTATATGCTATGCTTTGAGCCTTAGCCCCTTGGCTGAACGGAAACAGGTTTTGTGATGTTGACTCTGCTTCTTCGGCTTACGTGACATGTGTCACAAAATTCCTTCAGAAGAACTAGTACTTTTGTAGAAACTTAAAACAAGCAACCATGGCAACTGTCAAATTGACTACACAACAATTCAAAGACGATGTTTTCGACTATACTACCGAAAAAGAGTGGAAATACAAGGGGGAGAAACCAGCGATTATCGACTTCTACGCCGATTGGTGTGGGCCCTGCAAAATGGTAGCACCGGTGCTTGAAGAACTTTCCAACGAGCACCCTGAGGTGACCATCTACAAAGTTGACACCGAGGTAGAGCAGGAGCTGGCGGCCGTTTTCCAAATACGAAGCATTCCCAGCATGCTCTTTATACCCATGACAAAACAGCCGATGATGCAGGCTGGTGCTTTACCCAAGCATACGTTGAAAGAGGTCATTGAAAAAGAGTTGGTGGCCTCGGCGTAGGTCTCCATTCGAATGGCCTTTAGAAAGAAAAACTGCACAGGATCGCTGTGCAGTTTTTTTTGTCCTAATGCCGATGGCATCTATTCCTCCACTTTGATCATTACACGCTGATACCGTGTCAACCTGGGCGTACCGTGGTCGGTAATGGCGAGAATAACATGAATTGTGCCAGTGCCCGGAGCCATCACCCGAGACTTCGGCACCACAAACCAGGCGTTGGGCTGATCAAAGTTCTGAATAGGGATTGGCTGTCCATCTCTCGCACTGGAGGCTGGGAAAGTACCCGCTTCATTGTAGTAGAACCATTCATACGACAGGGCGTCGCCATCGGGATCGCTCGACCCAACGGCACTGAGGTTAACACGCTCCCCGATTCTGGCCGTTAGCTGAGCAGGATGGCCCAGCTTTGCTACTGGTGGATGGTTGGCTTTGTCAACGGGCTGTATTGTCCAATCCATTCTGGCCGAAAAGTCGTTCTGAAAAGCGCCTCTCCAGCGCCAGATTGTGGCGTGATTGGTGGTGTGCCACTTGCCGTCAGTACCCAGTACTTCGTCCTGGGCGTCGCTCCAGAAAGGTCTGCTTTCTGCATAGAGGTGCCACTTCTGCAAGCGGGGCGTATAAAACTCATACCTGCCACCCCATCCACCCCAATCGGGGTGCTCGGGGCTATTGAGGCCATTGCTTATCAGATTGAGAAAAGAAGGAGTGTCACCCTCCATCAAATATTCCCATCTTGGGTACTCTTTTCCCAGCGGGCCCTTCTTGCGAATATTGCTTTCCAGCCACTCATTGGTCACCACAGAAAAGTCGGCTCCGGTAAAACGCCCGTGGAAAATTTCTCCGCTGATGCCACTCCATGTAGCATGGTGATAAGCGCCTCCGGCGCTGAAACCGGGACTTACCACATAAAACAAGTCTGGGAATTCCTTTCGCATCCATGGGCCGGCATCGTCCTGATCAGAAATAGTATAGACACGGAGCTTTTTTACAAAACGAGCCAATGCATCTTTTGACCTGGTTTCACGTACCTTCCACAGCGCCTGGGCCAGCACACTGGAACCGCCCCATGCAGTGACCCAAAGCGGGCGTGGGTCGTCACGATCGGCCGCTTTAATTAGTAATTCGGAACCAGGAGAGTCTTTTCCTTTGCCTACGCCCTCCATGCCATAAACCGGCAAACCTTCGGTAATGATCTTCGCCAGTTCGTCGTGAGTAGGAAAGCCGGGCTCGTGGGTTTCCAGGTTGTCACTCACCATGCCGTAGGCGTTCACTATTTGACGGATCCGCTCCGGAGCTACCCTGTTCTTTTGGTGAATGGATGTGGTGGCCACCAAACCCTCGACATCGTATTGGTTGGCGTACACTAAAAACCGAACCATGGACATAGCGTCGTCGGGTTCATTCTCAATATCGGTGAGAACAAATACCCTCGGCTTCTCCTGAGCGGTAGCCAGGCTTGCTGAAAAGACGAGGAAAGCCAGCAAGGCCAGAGTCACCTTCATGGAAAACTGGCTGAGAAACCCTGGCGAGTTTTGTTTTGCGTTAATAGTAGGCATTGAAGTAGGTTTATTTGTTTGCAAAATCAATTAATTTATAAGTTTCTACAGATTTTCACCACTTTGTTAGGCCCAGTGTGGTTTGGTTAAGAGGTTCGGTGTCCCAATTCTATTTTTTACCCCAAACCCTAAGCCGGGCGCCCCTAAAGGGCGAACGAATTGTCACTAGTAGGCCCCTTTAGGGATGAAGGGTGAAATGCTCTCAACCAAACCACACGAGGCCTTAGTCCCGCACTTATTCTTCCAACCAGGAAAAGCGCTCGGCCCAGTCCGAAAGGAAGTCCTCACGCCATTTCGATACAGTTTTAGCTCCCTGGTATTCTCCTATGTATAAGTCCTCCCCGGTGCGGTCGCTCCACCAGTTGTTGAGTGGGATGTTATCGGGGTTTTCTATTCCCGGCCAGGGGTTGGCGCTTACAAAGGCACCCTTTTGCCCATCAAGCTGCTTTGAGGTGCTGCCAATTACATATTCCCATTTCCCAATTTTCTGAGGTACAAACCGTACTTTGTATACGCCATTTCCCTCATGAAAACCTCTGATACGTTGCCTGGAAATCTCCATCCAGATTTCAGGGTTCTCACCACCATCTGCTTCACCCGTGTCAAACGTCCATTCCATGAAGCTGTAGGTAGGCACGGTATCCGCCACCGTTGTTTGTTGCTCAAAATTTCTGACAGCGCCGTAGGGCAATGGAGTAAAGCTACCACCCCAGCTTTCGCCCTCGGGGTTGTCGGGATCACCGTTGAGTAAGTAAGCCACCGTAGGCGTGTCTCCCATTTTGATTGAACCTTTGTAATAGTTGCCAAAGTCGGCCCCAAACGCTCCTTTGTCCTTGACCATGTGCTCATAGAAGTTGTCATTGTCCATTTCCGGCCGGGCATCTGCATCCAAAAACCAACCACGGTAAGTGCTATTGGCTTCGATCATCCACAGGTCAGGAAAATTTCGGGCGATGTACTGATAGCTATGAACGCTCCATTTCTTATTGGGGCCGCCAATCCAATACACCCTTATTTTTGCCGCTATTTCCGGGGCGTCGTGCAGTGCTTGCGCTACATCTTCGATGCCTCCCCACATCAACACCCAGAGGGGCTGGTCGCTATCCATTTTCGCTTTTTCTATGATCCACTGCGAGCCTTCGGTCGGTTGGTCCCATCCCTGGGCAGGAGCTGCGTCTTTTGCGCCTTGCTTCGTTACAGCCCTCAATATGTCGGGGGTCGGGAAATTGGCGTGTTGCTGAAGCTTTGGCAGGTCTCTTTCATACAGGTCAATCATTTGCATGATATGTTCCTTTCTACCTGATCCGTAGGGGGATGAAATCAGGCCCTCTGTTTGGAACCTGTCGGCGTACATCAGGTAGTGGATCATGGATTGAAAATCATCCGGGTCAGTTCCGCCAATATCGGTGCTGACAATTACCCTTGGTTTTTCGCTAGTTACTACATCTTTGGTTTCCTTTTTAGGATCGGACGAACACCCGATTAAAAGAACCATAGCGATGAACATGGGGGCTATTGAGGACGAAGCAGGAGGGAAGTTCATGATCTTACCATATAGTTGGGTGTAATAGATATAACAACAAAACGAAAGCAAACGAAACATAAAGAAACTATAAAATACCAATACATAGCAAGCATTGAGCAAGCGGACGCCGGGAGGGTAGTGAAAAGCTCTCCTTTGACGATGTAGCTTTTCTCTTCAAGGACACTTGAAACTTTTAGTCTCTCATGCGAAGCACCAATATGGCATCTTCCCAGCCATTGGGAGGAATCATATCCCTTACTTCGCTTTTGTCAAAACTACCTGCATCTTCTTTTTTTCCATCACGAGGATAAAACCACTGTGCATTGGCCGAACCGCTCATCGTATTTTTGATATGTGCACCGGAGTTATTAGAAAAGTAAACCAGCACTTTGTTGCCTGCTGAATGGACGACACTGGGTTTCAAGCTCTCGCCTTCACCAACAGAACCTACTAGAATTCTTCCTTCAGGAACCCAATTAAACCACTCATGCTCTAGCAAAAATGCTTTAGTAACGCCTGCAAAATTAGCCCCGCCGGGAAAATCAAGAGCCTGTTGCCAGGAGTAGCCACAATTGTAATCCCCCTCTGTTCCACGCATCGACCAAATGGGGCCTGCACCATAGGTGTGCCCGGTTCCTCCTCCAAAAAAAGTATGATAGATCTGCCTTCTCACTTTAACCGGAGTTACCCATCCGCATTCATGGTTGTACGAACCATATTCATACGAGCCCTCCAAAAACAGACTTGGTTTTGGGCTGTCAAGTTGATAATCGGTGATCATCATTGGATAAACCTGATCTACTATTCTCCATACCTCCACACCATTGGCTGTAAGCCATTCATCTTTGTGGAACCAATTGGACGAATTAAAAGTGGCGTCACCATCGGGGTGGTAAGTCATGAAAACTTCCTTCCAGGCAGGATGTGCCTGATTCCAAACAGGTTTTTGTCCTGTTACCCCATTTGCAATTCCCTCCGCCATCGCTCTGAAGATGGAACGCTTGTCAAATTCCTGAAAAACATGATGTGTATCGTACGCTTTTACCTGCGCTTTGGCATCTCCACCTATTACCCAAAGAATATGCGGTTCCGCTTTGTAACGCTTCCCTAAAAAAGCACCATAGGTTCTCGCTTCTTCTTCATTAAATTCCTGATGGGAGCCATTAAATTGCTCGGTAACATAAGCCCGTCCCCAACAAGGCAATAGTGCCAGGTACATATTCCGCTTTTTTATGGCCGCCACTATATAATCTACATGATCCCAGTAGTCGTTTGGAGCATCAGGACTTCCTCCTTTTACTATTAAGGGCTTAGAAGTGTCAGGGGCGTCTTCCTCGCCTTCGAAGGGTCGGTGTCCATAGGCATTGGAAGCATTGTGCGGGCCGCTTGGAATGCCGCCACCATGTGGATACCAATACACCACTGATTGAATGACAGTAAAGCCGAGTTTTTGACGATTGTCCAGGTATTGATCGACTTCCTCTCTTGTTAGCTGTTGAAACAATCCCCAACCAGTATCACCAATCCACAGAAAAGGATTACCATCTTTATGCTGAATGTAGTGTCCGTTAGTTGATACTTCAAGTTTACCATGTTCTTGCCATGGCGATTGTGCTTTTGCTTGATAGATGGATACAAATAGGATGCAAACGATAGCTAGATTGCGTAATTTCATTTTATAGGTGTTTATTAATACAATTCATTAAAGGCTATTCTGACTCTGCCATTACTTTACCAAGCGCTTGTTACGGTATGCTAACTCTGCTTCTGTAGTGGCTTAAGCGATGTTCTATTCTTTAGAAGATGACAACCATGCCCTGTTCATGTCTTCGACAAACTTGCTTGCATCCACTCCATTAAATTGAATGACAGTTAGACTACCCACCGCAAACTCTCCCATGGTCGACTCGTCATAGTCGGATACATAGTAACCAACACCGGGAGTGAATTCAATAGCAGGCAGTGCGTCCCAATCTTCTTTGGTTTCTTTGGCAATGAAAATGGATTTACCTTTTCGAAGTCCATGAAGCTCTTTGAGCGGCATTTGAGACTTAGCCATAGTGCCCCAGGTCACTGTAAGCTCATCTTTAGGAATAGTAGATTGATACCATGCGCCGTTGTAGCTAAATGTAAGCCCAGGATGCGTTGCATTGACGTAGTCTTTTACCCAATACATAAAATCATATTCTGAAATGTAGGGGGCTTTTTCGTGGGCATCTACCATGTTGTCAACAAACTTGCTGGCATCATCACCACTGAATTGAATAATAGTGACTGGTCTGACTTTAAAATTCCCCATGGTGGATGAGGAATAGTTGGCAACATAATATCCGATGCCCGGGTAGTATTTAACCCCTGGAAGGCTAGTCCAATCTTCCTCGCCTTGTTTAGCAATGAAAAGCGATTCGCCTTCAGTGAGCCCCTCAACCTCTCGCAATTCTGTTTGTGTTGGAGTTACCGGCCCCCAGCTCAGTATGAGGTTATAGTCGGGAATTGAAACTTGCATCCAATCATTGTGATGATCATAGGTGGTGTTTTCGTAATTGTCTGGTATGTATTGCTTTAGCCAAACAGCAAATTTAGTTTCGACGTCAGGGTGAATCTTTTCTTCGGAAAGTGACAACCAGGCCTTGCTCATGGCTTTAACAAACTTGCTTGCATCGCCACCTCTGAATTGAAGTACAGAAAGCTTCGCTACTTCTAAACCACCCATGCTAGACGAGTCGTAGCTCGGAAGATAGTAGCCTACTCCTTTAGTATATGCTACGTTTGGTACATTAGTCCAATTGTACGCTGTTGGTTCGGAGATGAAGATGGACTTGCCTTGATAGTGTCCATGAACTCCTTTTAAAGCCAATTGTTCCTGGGGCAGAAACGCCCAACTAATAGTGAGATCCAGTTCCGGAATAACCGCTTGAAACCAGTCTTTGTTATCGACCACTTCAACATCAGGGTACTGACTGGGGATGTATTCTTTGAGCCAGTTGGTAAATTGGAGACCATTTGCAGGCGTTTCCTCTTCGGTCAATACTTGATCGGAGGTTTTCTTTTCACTGGAACATGAAGCAAAACCAACTATCACCACCACCACGATGAGGGCAGACAGACGAGTAAATATTTGTCCCTTTTGTTGAAATTGGGTAGTACCTTTCTTATTTGTTATATGAGCCATTGTAGTTTTTTTAAATTCAATTTGTAGTAGATGTGTTCAAGATTTGAAGGTTCGGACTTGTTAAGTCCGGGCCTTTGTTACGCTTACTTAATTTTCGTTTCCTGTCGAATAATGCCTTTTAGTTTGAAATAAGCCGAAGTGCCGTAAAGGGTATTTCAGTCTCAAATAGAAACTTACCTGGCTTCACTACTTTGGGCGGATCGATTGTCATATTCCATGTGTCGATTACTTCCAAAGTATAATCTTTTGTGCCAACAAGGTTTAGTTCAATCGACTGTGCGGAGTCTGCGGCATAAGTCAAATAGTACTCGCCTTCTTTGGCCAGGGTGTAAATGTTATTATTGAGCTGCTCAATCAGCTCATTCGAATTTTTGTCAGGAATTGTGTCGGGAACGGCCAGCCCGGAAAGTGATACCAGTTCAGGAGTCATTTCTGTAACAGGTGCCTCTTCCATAATTCTCCTGAAAAAAGCTATCCTGTCAGG
Source organism: Imperialibacter sp. (assembly GCF_048007035.1). Taxonomy (NCBI): domain Bacteria; kingdom Pseudomonadati; phylum Bacteroidota; class Cytophagia; order Cytophagales; family Flammeovirgaceae; genus Imperialibacter; species Imperialibacter sp. Next base: position 6,106,428 of record NZ_CP180355.1, on the reverse strand, counting down.
ACTGTCACCCATTAAAGTTCCTCCTTTGGCCCACCAGCGCACTTCCGTTTCGCTGTCAGAGTCATTTTTAAAGGTGTCTCCATGCATACCATACACACCACTGAGGCCAGCCTGCCAGAAATAGCTGGTCATCTCTTTGGCTGTCAACCTGCCCCAACTACTCGGCACATCCCCTTCATAGCGCATTTCATCAAATAGCACTGGCTTTTGGTACTGTTTGCGCCACTTTATCGCATTGAAGAAAAAGAAAGTCTGTGTGCTAACGTGGGTTACCCAGGGGCGGGTGTGGTCATAAAAATGGCTTTCATCATGGTACCAGTTATGTATGCTGCGAAAGCGCTGATGTGGGTCTTCTTTTTGAAGCAATGTGCCAATTCCTTCCCAGGCAATCGTTTCCTTAATTCTCGGCACATCCCACTCGTTGGCCAGCGACCACCAAACATTTCTGTAGGCTGATAGACGGGCAATCATGTAGCGAACGTATTTTTCATTCATTTCCTTTCCCATTTCGCTATATCCCCATCGGTCGTAAGGGTGAAAAAGAATGACATCGGCCTGAATCCCCATTCCCATCAATTGCGCCACCCTCTTGTCAAAGTTTTGAAAAAATTCGTAGTTCGGTTGCGTGAGATCGTTAAGGCTGTCCTTTTTTTGAAAAGGGAGGGCCCAGGGCTCAGTGTCGTTTCCATAACTGTAGCTCTTGGGAAACACACACATGCGTATTTTATTGAAAGGTGACTTAGCCAGGGTATTGAGCGTCTTTTCCTGGATGCTTTGCTTGACGCTCGTCCATTGATAGGCTGTGGTTCCAACAGAATAGAAAGGTGTTCCGTCGGCATATTCAAAATAGTAAGTGTCCACTATCTTCAATGGCCCATGATTGTTTCCGTTGGGTTCAATGCATTGAAATGACCCTTTGCTGTCGTTCAATTCCCCCTGATTGCTTCGGGTAACGTATGTCCAACGTCCTTGCTCGTCTGGTGAGAACCTTATTTTGTAGCTGCCATTTCCGTCATAAAACCCAGGGACAGTCACGGTCTGTGGCCCATTTGTGAAAGTCGCTTCAAAGCTGTTGTCCATAAAAGGGCTTCCTTCCGATGGGCCTGCCATATCTAATTCGAAAACACCCCATTGTTCGATAGTTTGAAGGGGTTCTTCCGATTGACACGACACAGCGAGCCAGGACGCAACCAAGAGCAAAGTGACTGCTCTCCATATTTTTCTTGTTTGAATTTTTTTCATGGTTAGGATATCTATAAGTAGGGAGTTTTCTACTGAACCGAATAATACGCCAGGCTGCTTTATCGGCTGCTTTCAGTTAACTGGCTAGTGTTTATTAGTGAATTCACTCGATGAAAATATTTGGCTGCTTCTGTCTTCGTTAAACTGGGTTTATGTTTGCTTATGAATGCATGCTAAAAGAAAAAATAAGAAAATAAAAGAAAGTAAATGAAAATTTATTAGTTTTATTTGTTTCAAACTTATTTCACATGCCTACACCCAAGCGAAATGACAAGATCTTAGAGAGCATTGTAGACGGTGGTTCAGACAGCGTCATGAAGCGTGAGGAGTTTCAAACCATTTACAACGAATACTGGGAATCACTTTATGCAATTGGATACAATAGGTTGAAGTCAAAGACGGAAGTAGAAGACCTGATTCAGGAGCTTTTTCTGGAAATCTGGAAAAATTTTGAACACATCAGGATCAAAGAGAATCTGCGTTTTTACCTGTATTCAGCCATAAAATACAAGATTATTGACCATTTTCGTAAGAGAAGGCTGGACCAGACAACCTTGTCCGAATGTTCGCCACATCTGCTGGTGGCATCCTCGTATGAGCCCGACGAAGTGCTTTCCTTTAACGAGCTTAGTGATAAAATCAAGGCAGGGGTTGAGGAACTTCCGGAGCGCTGCAAACTCATATTTACGATGAGTAGAGACATGGGTAGAACGTCATCCGAAATAGCAGAGGAGCTTCAGGTTTCGAAGCGGACTGTTGAAACGCAGATATATCAGTCTCTAAAGCACCTAAAGGCACAATTAAGCAAATATACGGCAACTATTCTTTTTCTATTTGTTGCGTTTTTAGCTGATAAGTAAAAAAAACACAAATCTCACTACGTAAGATGACCTCCTTTTACGACTTACTACCTGATGAAGCTCGAGCATTTTAATAACCACGTTGAAACATTGGCCGCTAAAATTCTGACTAACACCGCGTCGGAGGAAGAGTTGAAGCGCTTTAACGACTGGTATGCCGGTTTTGATGATGCCAGGGTCGAGCTAGTTTCTAATGAATCGAGAGAGGAGCTTAAAAATCGACTTTTAAGCAGGATAGAGGCCGAAGTCGCAAACTTGCAGCCAAAAAGACAACAGAGATGGCACCTTCATAAAGTAGCCGCAGTCGTCTCTTTTTTGGTTGCATTTGCTGGAGTTATGTATTTCATCTCGTTCAATGTTGAAAATCGCAATGATGCCTCAGGCGATGTTGTTTATGAATCTAAGTCTACCGAAGCAGGGCAAAAGAGGGTGATTAGATTGCCAGATGGAAGCTCGGTAAAGTTGAATGCCGGGAGTACACTCAAATACCCAAAGTCGTTTTCGAGGAGCAATAGGAGAGTGGAGCTGGTTGGTGAAGCATTTTTCGACGTGTCAAGAGATACACTGAACCCATTTGTTATTGACCTTAATGGGGGGCAGGTTAAGGTTTTAGGGACGTCTTTTAATATCCGTAGCTATGCAGCTGAGCCCGACGTGGCGGTGGCAGTAAAAACCGGGGAGGTGATAGTGACAAACAGTTTTTCAAATTCATCGGTTAGGCTGATGCCTGATGAGTTGGCGAGTTACGTTCCCAACACAAGAGAAATCACAAAAACAAGGATTCAAAATACGAATGTAGTTTTCGGTTGGCGGGAAGGGAACCTGGTCTTTAACGAGGCCGGGCTTCCCGCTATTTTGAAGGCCTTATCCAGTTGGTACGGTGTCACTTTTGAGGTAGAAGGAAGTGTGAACGGGGGTAAGAAACTCAATGCAAATTTTAACAATGTATCCCTGGAAGAAGTGCTCACATGCCTTTCACATAATTACGAATTCAAATATGAAATCAATGAAAAACAAGTAACCATTAAATACCAGGAGACTAAATAGAAAAAGCCGGACGTGAGTTTGGGGAAACTGCCCGGCTTTTAAAGTTAAGTCTTTGACAACTTAAACTATAACAATTATGAATGCAAAATTACGAAAATTAATTTTACACGTGTCAAAGTTTGTGGCGTATGTAACAATATTTTGTTACTCGCTCACAATGGCTTTCGGCACTGAGACATCCGCCCAGCAGAAGCTGCTTGGAGAAATCTCGGTTGATTTGGCTTATCAAAAGACAAGTCTTATTGACGTTATCAAAGAGTTGGAAAGCAAAACCGACTTTTCCTTCGTTTACTCAAAAAAAGAACTGGCAGAAAAAAATGTGTTGGTTCCTGAAGGGGAGTGGAAGATGGATGTATTAATGTACTCGATATCTTCTCAGGCAAATGTGGCCATCAGAAGAGTCAATCAGCAAATTTCTATCAAACCCCTAAAACCGGATGCCAAAGCACCCAGCGTTGAAGAGGACATCAGGGTGAGAGTTGGAGTGTCGGGAAAAATAGTCGATGAAAATGGTGAGTCGATAGCCGGAGTCACAATTGTGGTGAAAGGCACCTCCACCGGAACAATTTCAGACGCAAATGGAGCCTATTCCCTAGAGGTTCCCGAAGAGAATTCTGTACTTATTTTCTCATTCATTGGCCACGTTACCCAGGAAATTAGCGTTGGCGGACGATCAGTAATAGACGTCACCATGGCCGTCGATGTTTTCTCATTAGAGGAAGTGGTAGTTACCGCCCTGGGTGTTGAAAAGGCATCCAAGAAATTAGGCTATGCGGTGACCTCCGTTAACACAAAAGACCTGGTCGATAACCGAACAACCAACGTGATGGAATCACTTGAAGGTAGGGTTGCAGGATTAAATATTACCCCTCCAGCTGCTGGTGCAGGCTCCAGTATGCAGGTTCGTCTGCGTGGGCAGGCTGCATTTGCGGGAGCAAATAATTCCCCTCTTTTTGTTATTAATGGTTTACCCATTGATCAGGGTGCCAGGGGTGTTAATGGTCGTGACAACAACCGGGACCTTGGAGACAATTTACAAAACATTAACCCCGACGATATAGAAAGCATGACTGTGCTGAAGGGTGCAACTGCTGCGGCTATTTATGGTTCCAGAGCTGCCAACGGGGCAATCATCATCACAACAAAATCGGGACGTAAAAACCAGGGTATTGGCGTCGAGTATTCAGCCAGCTACTCAGCCATGGAGGCTTTGAATTTTATGGACGAACTTTTCCAGACAGAATATGGCGCTGGCGACGGAGGACTCAGGCCACAAGACAAGGGGTCGGCAGCATCCCAGGGTCACTATGGATGGGGAGAAAAATTGGACGGTGCACCGACTATCAATTTTGACGGAGTGAGCAGGCCTTATTCTGCCTATGAGGACAGGCTTTTTGATTTTCTCCGCACAGGATCCAACTGGACCAATACCATTGCGTTGTCAGGCGGTGGCGATAAAGGAAGCTTTAGAGCATCCTATTCCGATGTAGACGCTAAAGGCATAACCCCGAATAATGAGTATAAAAAGCGAATTTTCAATGTGGGGTTAAACCATGACATCACCAGCAAGCTGAAAATGCAATTGAATGTCAACTATGCAAATGAGGAAAACATCAATTCACCCCAGATAGGAACGCAAGGCCCCGGAGCTGTAAACTTCTTTACGAGGATGGCGATATCGAACCCACTTGAGTCCTATAAGCAAAGCGCTGTCGATCCGGTTTCCGGGTCAGAATACAGGGAATCTGGTTTCTTTGGTACCATTGTTAACCCTTATTATTTGCTGGAAAAAGGGATGTATTTTAACGACGACCGCAATCGATTGCTGGGAACCACTACACTTAGGTATCAAATCACAGATTGGCTGTATGCCCAGGGAAGATACAATTATGACCAATCAAACAATTTCGCTGAATGGAACGACGTGGCCGGCATTGGAGATTCTGACTTGTTGAATAATGATGGCACTTATGGTGGTAGCTATAACATTAGAAACACCATGACAAGGGACATCAATTCAGACTTCCTGATTGGTGGAAATAAGGAATTTGGAGTGTTTTCGGTAGATGCGAGCGTTGGTGGAAACACCTACAGAACCCAATGGCAAAGAACTGAGCAGAATGCACGCAATTTCACGGTGCCAGAGCTGTATACCTTGCCCAATGGTACTTTGCGTGACCAGGGCATTACCCCCTACAACTACAGCGTATCCCGTGTTAATTCTCTCTACGGCTGGACAGAGTTTGGCTATAACGGAATGCTTTACGTGAATTTTACAGGCAGGAACGATTGGTTTTCTGTTCTGAATCCTGAAAATAATTCAAAGTTCTATCCCTCCGTTTCGGGAAGTTTCATTTTCTCCGAAGTGCTTCAGAGCCAGCCATGGCTTTCCTATGGTAAGTTGAGAGCTTCGTGGGCGCAGGTAGGTAGTGCAAATGGCGTAAATCCGTACGACGGACGACTCACTTATTCAATTCTGGCCAATCAGTTCAATGGTCAAACTTTGGCCGGGGTTTCAGGTCAGGCCGCACCAAACACTGCTTTGCAACCATTTACTGTAACAGAGAAAGAATTGGGTGTAGAAATGAGGCTGTTTGAAGGCAAGGTATTGGTTGATTTAGGTGTATTTGAAAAAATAACCACAGACCAAATACTTAACGTACAAATTTCTGAAGCATCGGGGTTTGCTGAATCCAAGCAAAACAAGGCTTCATTGAAAAACGCTGGCTTCGAATCACTACTCCAGGGCTCACCAATTGAAGCAGGCAATTTTAAATGGACAAGCTCGTGGAACAATACAGTTCTTTCTACCGAAGTACTGGATCTTGGCGGGCCTGAAAGCCTCCTGCTCATATACTTTAATGGCACAGGAAACGAGTTTCTTGGAGAACTGCGCTACACAGTGGGGATGCCCATGAATCAGCTGTATACCAGGTCCTACTTGAGAAATGATAACGGTGACGTGGTTCTTAATTCGGCTAATGGTCGTTTGCTTGCAACGAATAGTTCTACACCTGGGGCAGAAAACACCAACGGTTTCCTTCCGGTAGGCAGTTCAATGCCAAAGCTTACAGGTGGGTGGGCAAACACCTTTAGCTATAAAAACTTGTCACTTGGCGTTCATATCGACTATAAGTTTGGCGGCACTGTATTGTCTTCGACCTGGCTTAATACTACCCGTCAGGGACACTCTATACTGTCTCTGGAAGGTAGAGAAGGCGGGCTGGTTTACCCTGGAGTGATTAACACAGGCACACAGGAAAACCCGGTATATGTAGACAACAACATTACTGTGCCGGTTTCAGACTTAAGGGCTTTTTATTCAGACTATAGAAACCTTCAGATAGGTGACCCTTTCACATTCAAAACAGACTTTGTGAAGCTGAGGAATATATCGCTTTCCTACAATTTCACTAGTGCCTTGAGTAAAGTTGGCGGTTTGGATTTTATCAAAGGACTTACAATGACAGCAGCGGTACGTAACCTTGCCATCCTCTACAAGGATATGCCAGGTTTGGATCCTGAAGCCATTCAGTCGTCTGGAGATTTCAGGGCAGGTTACGAAAACTCCTCCCTGCCTACCACACGCAATTACACATTCAGTTTAAATGTTAAATTCTAGAAGCGATATGAAGACTATAAAAACTTATATATTTCTTTTCACTGCCTTTTTTCTTCTAGGCAGTTGCGACAAAGATTTTGTAGAAATCAACACAAACCCCTATGCGGTAAATGAAGTCGATCCAGGGTTATTGTTTGCAAACTCTCAGCGATTGGCACATATAGGTGGTTGGGCTGGCGAACACACAATCGTTCAGCATTTTGTGAACGCCTATAATTCAGGTGCCACACTTGGATTTAACTTTAATGCCGACATAGATGGAATCAGCAACCCGCAGTGGGATGCTTCCTACCCCGATGCGCTTAAAAACTTAGGGCAAGCCGTTGTGCTTTTGGGTGAGGATGGCGCTCAATCGAACTTGCTTAGTATGATAAGGATATGGAAGGCACAAATTTTCATGGGATTGGTAGATCATTATGGCGATGTACCCTATTTCAATGCTGGCAAGGCTGTCACCGACGGTATCTTTTACCCTGAATATGACGATGACGCAGCAATTTATGATGACCTGTATACTGAGATCACTGCGGCATTGGCTGCCCTTAATCCGTCGGGTGACTTTGTGTCAGCGGATCTCTTTTACGGCACCAATGGTTCTGTTCCTTCGGGCGATGCATCCACCCAGGTAGCAAAGTGGAAAAAATTGGGAAATTCGCTTTTGCTGAGATTGGGGATGAGGTACTCGAAAGTAAATGCATCATTGGCGGAGAGTATCGTGTCTGAGGCGGTAGCCGGCGGCGTAATGACAGCAAATGCTGACAACGCTTATCTCACTTACGACGGCTCTCTATATTCAAATGGTGGAAATGCCTCTTTACGTAATTTCTCCTACTTCAATTATGCAGCGGAGCCTTTGGTGGATCAGCTCAAAAGCACCAATGATCCGAGAGGAAAGTATATTGTGGCCAGCTATGACGAACCCGCCGCCATTACCGACGGCGTTCCTGATACTGTGCTGGCCAACCAGTTTGGTGTTCCGGTTGGGGTGCTAAGTGGCACTATTGCTGCGGATATTGCGATGACAACCTACAGAGGCCCAAAAGGTGGCGGGTTGAACTATTCACAAATGAACATCTACAGCGTAGCATCTCCGGTTGCCCCAAGGGTGTTTGTTACCTATGCTCAAACGTCATTGCTTTTGGCTGAGGCAGCTGCGATGGGCTGGATATCCGGAAGTGCTCAAGATTTTTATGAAGATGGCATTGCAGCAGATATGCAATGGTATTCGCAATACCCCAACTCAGAAGTTACAACGTCTGAAATTGCCACCTACCTTTCTCAGCCGGGCGTTGCATTTGATGCAGCGAATGCCCTGGAATTGATCAACACGCAATATTGGGTTGTGAATATTAGCAATGGCTCAGAGGCATTTGCCAATTTCAGACGGTCAGGTTTTCCCACATTGAGTCGCAACGATTTCGATGATTCATTGCTGGCCAACGGCGGCGATGGGTTTGTGCGCAGAATGTCTTACCCTGATCGTGAGAGCTCGGCCAATGAAGCAAATTATTCAGCCGCAGCGGCAGCCATGGGTGGTGATGTGTTGACCTCAAGAGTGTTCTGGGACAAACCATAATACAATACGCATTTAGTCCAGTTTAATTCAGGCGGCTATGATGTGACATAGCCGCCTCTTTTTTTCAATTTAACAGGCTCGTTTGCCACACAAATTCAATTGAAAACTGCCGACTTCATCCCACAACCCGGCTGACATCTAGCTGGAAGCGTTCAGAAGGTCATACCGACTTGGATTCCGTTAAACCTGGCCAGTTTTCGAGGCGAAAAGACTGCCGTTTGTTTATGGAGAATTATAGCAGAAAATAGATATATTTAAAAACGTTAAAGAAAGTAAACGAAAAAAATAATAAATAAACGAAAATATCTATTTTTGTCAAACGTGTAATTCAATATGCTACCTAAGCAACGAAAAGATAAAATATTAGACCTGTTAAGGGAAGATGGTTCCGCCAAGGTAATCGATTTGGCCAGGATCTTTAAGGTGACAGAAGTGACGATCCGCCAGGATTTGGAAAAACTGGACAAACAGGGGCTGGTTGTTCGGGAGCATGGTGGCGTTTACCTTAAAAACGTTGAAGATCAGGTGCGAAATTTCTCCTTGATCAATCAGGACAACCTGAATGAGAAAGAAATTATAGCGCAAAAGTGCCTGGAGCTTATTCATCCGGGAGATGTAATCATCCTGGATTCAGGGTCAACCACTACCGAAATTGCCAAGAAGATTAAGGACATCAGTGGCCTCACCGTTATCACCAATGCATTGAATATAGCATTGATGCTGGGTGCCAATCCGAACATTGCCGTGGTGATGACAGGAGGGGAATTCAAGCCGCCCACCCTCTCACTTACGGGGCAAAAGGCCGCTGATTTTTTCAAAGGACTAAATGTTCAAAAGCTGTTTCTCGCAACATCGGGAATTTCGTTAAAATCGGGCCTGACCTATCCCAGTATAAGTGACCTTGTAGTTAAGAAGGCCATGATTGAAGCAGCCGAAACCACCTATTTGGTGGCTGATTCTACCAAGATGGGAAAAAGTGCGTTTGCCAGCCTTGGGGCATTGTCGCTTATCGATTTTATCATTACTGACGAAGGTATTGACGAAAAACACAAACAGGTCTTTAAAGACAATGAGATCGAACTGATCATTGCCGAAAAAGGTGCTAAAAATGAATTCAAATAATAGGTCATGGAAAGAGACTCCGCCTCGGCGGAACGATGTGGCTGATGGAAAATTGATTTAATACAGATGAAATAGCCATAAGGATAACCATACCCAGCGGAATGAATAAAGTCGGCAGACAGGCGACTATCACTTCTGAAAGGTCTTGGCTATTCCATCTGGCCGCTAAAAATTAAGTTTTATACAGATGAAAAAGCAGAATATCACATTAGGAGTCATTATTGGAAACAGGGACTTTTTTCCAGACAAGCTCGTTTCAGAAGCAAGAGTAGACATCCTGAAGGTGCTTAAAGAGCAGGGCTTCAATGCGATCTTACTTGGTGAAAATGACACAAAGCTTGGTGGTGTAGAAACGTATCAGGATGCACGTAAATGTGCTGACTTGTTTGTAAAACACAAGACCGACATTGCGGGAGTACTGGTGGTGCTGCCCAATTTTGGCGATGAAAGGGGAGTGGCAGATACGCTTCACTTGGCTGATTTGAAAGTACCTGTGTTAATTCAGGGGTATCCCGACGAACTAAATAAACTGAACGTAGCAAACAGGAGGGATTCGTGGTGCGGAAAGATTTCAGTTTGTAACAACCTGTACCAGTATGGAATCAAGTACACCATCACGACCAAGCATGTTGTACATCCTACTGATCCCTCGTTTGTTGACGACTTAATGAAGTTCGCTTCGGTTTGCCGTGTAGTGAAGGGCATGAAAAATGTGCGCATTGGTGCTATTGGTGCCCGGCCAACTGCTTTCAATACGGTGCGATACAGTGAGAAGATTCTCCAGAAAAATGGCATCTCAGTTGTCACATGTGACTTGTCGGAGATTCTGGGCAACGCCAATAAGTTGAGCAATACCGATCAGCGTGTTAAAGACCATCTGGAGAAGATTCACAACTATGCATCAAGCGGAAAAACACCTGCGGAGGCGATGTTCCAGATTGCGAAGCTTGATGTGGTGCTGAATGACTTCATGCAGGCCAATAACCTGGATGCCAATGCTATCCAATGCTGGACATCATTGCAGCAAAATTATGGTTGTAATGTCTGCACAAGCTCCAGCATGTTCAGCGAGGGGATGATACCCAGTGCCTGTGAGGTGGACGTAACCGGAACCCTCAGCATGTATGCCTTGCAACTAGCTTCGGGCTCGCCAAGCGCACTTGTCGATTGGAACAACAACTATGCTGACGACGATGATAAATGCGTTTTGTTCCATTGTGGCAACTGGGCAAAATCGTTCCTGCCCGATATTGAAATCAGCAATGCACCTATTCTCGGCACGACCGTAGGAGTAGAAAACACCTATGGCGCATTGGACGGCCGAACTCCCGCCTCACCATTAACATTTGGGCGAATCACTACTGACGATACCAAAGGGGTGATGAAGGCCTACGTAGGCGATGGTCAGCTGACTGACGATGAATTGAAAACTTTTGGCAACAGGGCTGTTGCCAAAATTCCGAACCTTCAGGGTTTGATGCAACATGTTTGTAAAAACGGTTTTGAACATCATGTGGTAATGAATGCATCACAAACTGCTGCTGCTTTAAAAGAAGCATTTGAGAATTACATGGGATGGGAAGTTTATCACCATGTTGGATAATAGATATTCTGTATTCACACTGAATACTACTAGTAGAAGAAAATGACAGATAGAGAGTTAAAGTTGAAGTCCGTATTGTTGAGGAAGAATCTTCTCAAATATATTTATAAGGCGAAGGCTGGGCACACAGGAGGAAGTCTTTCATGTATTGATATCCTGAATGTGCTTTATAACCGGGTGCTAAAAGTTGATCCTGCCAATTTCCGTACTCCTGACCGTGATCGATACATCCAGAGTAAAGGCCACTCCGTTGAAGCACTTTTCGTCACGCTGGCAGATAGAGGTTTTTTTCCAGAGTCGGATTTGGAAACGCTTTGCCAATACCAATCACATTATATCGGGCACCCCACCAGGAAAGTTAACGGAGTGGAGCAAAATACCGGCGCTTTGGGACACGGTCTGCCCATTTGTGTAGGAGAGGCTATTGCGGCAAAGCTGGACAATAAGGAGCACCGGATATTTACCCTGCTGGGCGATGGCGAATTGCCCGAGGGGTCTAACTGGGAGGCGATTTTGTCTGCTGCCCATTACAAGCTAGACAATCTTTATGCTGTTCTTGACAACAACAAACAGCAGATCACCGGCTCGAATAGCGAGGTGATGAACACGGATTCTGTTCGGGAAAAGCTGGAGGCCTTTGGCTGGGCGGTGAAAGAGGTAGACGGACACAACCTGAAGGAGCTGGAGGCTGCTTTGAACAGTGGCCCATTTGAAAAGGGGAAGCCTAACTTCATTATCGCTCACACCATCAAGGGAAAGGGCGTAAGCTACATGGAAGGTGTAATTAAGTGGCATCATGGTGTACCCACTGCCGAGCAGTTTGAACTGGCTCAAAAAGAACTGGATGAAGCAGGAGCATTAATCTAAAGGTCATGGAATTAGATATTATAGAAGAGAAAGGTTTGAAAATGGGTAAAGCCAATCAGGAGGTTTTTGCCGAGACCCTGGAAGCATTGGCTGCCGCAGATAGAGATATAATAGCAGTAACCAGTGATTCACGTGGTTCGGGAAAGCTGGTGCCGTTCGGACAAAAATTTCCATCACAGATTGTAGAGGTGGGCATCGCTGAGCAGAACCTTGTGGGCGTTGCTGCTGGGCTGGCGTCCGCAGGAAAGAAAGCGTTTGCGGTATCTCCGGCTTGTTTTCTTACAGCTCGTTCACTTGAGCAAATTAAAAATGACGTGGCCTATTCTGACAACCCGGTAACCCTGGTTGGAATCAGTGCGGGCGTGAGTTATGGAGCGCTTGGCACCACACATCATAGTTTGCATGACTTTGCCGTGTTACGGGCCATCAACAATATGATTATTGTGGCTCCCGCCGACAATTTTGAAACTGAGCAGGCTGTGCGCTTTGCTGCTGCCTTGAATAAGCCTGTCTACCTTCGATTTGGTAAGAAGGCGATGCCATTTCTAAATGAATCAAACCATGAGTTTGAGTTCGGAAAAGGGCGTATTGTAAAAGAAGGGAATGACCTGACAATTATCGCTACGGGAGAAACAGTTTACCCTGCCTGGCAGGCGGCCAAGTTTTTGGAGGATACACATGGCGTGAAAGCAACTGTAGTGAGCATGCACACAGTGAAGCCACTGGATACTGATTTGCTTGATACATTGATCCCCGACGGTAAGCCGATCATTACGGTAGAAGAACACATGGTCAATGGTGGTTTAGGTGAGGCCTGTGCTTCGTACCTGTTTCAAAAGGGAGCCAGAAACGCCTTCCATATTATTGGCATACCCGATGAGTACACTGTGACGGGTTCACAAGGAGAAATTTTCAGCCACTACGGCATATCACAGGCGGGCATTGCGAATCAAGCTAAGGTGCTTTTAAAAATAAACCAGTAGTCAAAATGAAGATACCTGCTCCACTACTTCGCCTATGTTTTGTTTTGTTTACTACGGTTTTATTGTTGGGTTGTGGTAATTCAAAAGACAAATCGGTTGATCAGCCCAAAAAAGTGGCAGTGATTATCTCAACGCTTAACAACCCCTGGTTTGTAGTACTAGCCGAGACTGCCGCCAATCGGGCGAAGGAGCTGGGATACGAGGCGACTATTTTTGACTCCCAGAATAACACAGCGCTCGAAACCGATCATTTCGAAAATGCCATTGCTTCCGGTTACGATGCCGTCCTTTTTAACCCCACCGATGCGGATGGTTCTATTGCCAATGTGAGGATGGCAAAGAAGGCAGGCATTCCGGTCTTCTGTATGGATCGTGAAGTCAACGCAACGGACGCTGCCACCAGTCAGATACTATCAGATAGCTATGCTGGTTGCGTGGCAATAGGTAAATATTTTGTGGAAAAACTGAATAAACATGGCAAGTATGTCGAGATACTTGGAATGGTGGGCGATAATAATACTTGGAGCCGTTCGAAGGGATTTCATTCCGTTGTTGATCACTATACCGACCTGAAAATGGTGGCTCAGCAAAGTGCCGACTTTGACAGAAACAAAGCCATGGAGGTAATGGAATCGATACTACAAGTTCATCCCGATATCAACGGCGTGTTTTGCGGCAATGATGCCATGGCAATGGGCGTTTACCAGGCGCTGGTATCAGCTGGGAAAGCCGATCAGGTGATGGTGTTTGGGTTTGACGGAGCCGATGACGTGATCAACTCTATTCAACAAAAAAAGATATTGGCAACGGGCATGCAGTTCCCAAAACTCATGGCTAAAACAGCGGCCAATTATGCACAAGAATACTTTAATGGCAAGCGGGATTTTGCGCAGAAAGTGCCGGTGACTGTTGAAATGGTCAACCAGGAAAATGTCAACGAGTATTCGGCTTACGGGAGCGATGAGTGATCAGTAACTAGTAATGAATAATGGGTAAAGGAATAAAATATTTTGCAGGAGTTATCATTGCCGGACTGGTGATTTACAATTCGGTATACTTCCGTCCGTTGGATGAAAAGCTGGCAGAAGGCGATGATGTGGCTTTTGACGCCAAATCCTTCGTTGATGGCATTTGGTCCACTGATTTGCTGGCGGTTTATGATTCAGCTACAGATGTCACAACTCTTTTAAATGAGCTGAGAGAAAACCCTGCATCTACATTTACAGATAAAGGGCAGGCCCTTGGCATTGGCAATATTGGTTACTTCAAGGTGCAAGGCGAAGGTACTGTGCTCAGTGTCAATGAAAACAATGTATTGCTGCAGGTAGGCGACGAAATTGTTGAAATAGAAACAGAATTCATTTTTGGAAATGCTGTTCGTGATGCATCCGGACTTATTAAAGTCAACGATTATGACGAAACAGCTGATTTTAATTCGATCTCAGAATCGATCAACGATAAAATAAGAAAGTATGTGATTCCGGGTTTTAGAGCCAGCGTGAAGCAAGGCAATAAAGTGAGCTTCAAGGGTGCTCTTGAGCTAAATAAGGCGCATTTGAATCTGAGTCAGACTGAAGTCATTCCAGTGTCCATCCAAATTATTCAATGAAGATGGAAGCTCTTCTTGAAGTCCAAAATATTACCAAGAAATTCTCAGGAGTTACGGCACTGAACCAGGTCAATTTAAGACTTGGTAAAGGCAAGGTGACGGCACTGATAGGAGAGAATGGGGCTGGTAAATCAACTTTGCTTAAGATCATGTCGGGTATATACACCGACTATGAGGGAACAATTAATTTCAAAGACCAGGTTGTCCAGTTCTCGAAGCCAAGAAATGCCCAAGACCTCGGTATTTCCATTATCCACCAGGAGCTAAACCTGATTCCTTACCTTACGCTAGCGCAAAATATTTTCCTCGGACGAGAATTGATCAACGCATTCGGTTTTCTGGATGAGGCGAAAATGAATCATAAAACAAGGGAGCTGCTTGTCCGATTAAAATTGGACGTTGATCCCGATGCCCTGGTGAGTTCATTGAAAGTAGGTCAACAGCAGATTGTAGAAATTGCCAAAGCCCTTTTGACAGAATCGGAGGTGTTATTTATGGATGAGCCCACCTCGGCAATTGGTGAAAGTGAGGTTGAAGTGCTGTTCACCATTATCAATCAGTTAAAGGCTGAGGGCAAGTCTATTGTTTATATATCGCACAAGCTGGACGAGCTTTTTGCCCTAGCCGATGACTATGTTGTATTGCGTGACGGACAGGTTGTTGGTCAGGGTGAGATGAAGCAAATTTCCCGGGAGAAACTGATTACCATGATGGCCGGTCGTGAGGTCAAAGTAAATAAGAAGTCAGAGAGGACGATATCCCAAGAGCAAGTACTAAAGGTACAAGACCTACTCCTAAAAAACCCAGAAAACCCTCTGCGACCAATTCTGAAGAACATCAATTTCAGTTTGAATAAGGGTGAGGTGCTGGGCATCTATGGCTTGATGGGTGCAGGCCGTACCGAACTTTGCGAAAGTCTGTTTGGGCTTCACCACCGGTCATCAACAGGAACGATAATATTGGATGGAAAGGAAACCAGCTTTAAATCACCAGGTCAGGCGATTGATGCTGGAATGGCATTGGTTCCAGAGGATCGAAAAAAAGATGGCATTGTTCCCGGAATGTCGGTGGGTGAGAATATAAGCCTTACGGTGATAGACAAGGTCTCAAAACTCGGTTTGCTCAATGCGTCGCTACAATCAAGGCTATACAGCAAGCATGTAGATGCGCTGAAAATAAAGGTCAGTTCCGAAAGCCAGCTCATCAAAAATTTGAGCGGTGGCAATCAGCAAAAAGTAGTTCTGGCAAAATGGATTGAGCGCAACCCAAAGGTGCTTATGCTCGATGAGCCAACCCGTGGCATCGACATCAACGCCAAGAACGAGATTTACGAGCTGATCAAAAAACTTTCCCATTCTGGTATATCAGTACTGGTTGTGTCATCGGAAATTCTTGAGATACTGGCTGTGTCAGATCGAATATTGGTCATGTCCGAAGGTCAAATCACAGCGGAATTTAGTAGTGAGGAAGTCACAGAAAATAAGATAATGAATGCCTGCATTCCGGAAAATTTGAACAAATGATATCGCTTAAAAAATATTTAAACCTTGCCCGCTATCAATCACTGATTGCCTTGTTCTTCTTGTGCCTGGTGTTGGCCCTGATGACAGACAATTTCATGACCGCAGACAATTTCTGGAATGTAATGCGGCAAATTTCTGTGAACGTCTGCATTTCAGTGGGAATGACGCTCGTGATTCTAACCGCAGGCATCGATCTTTCAGTGGGGTCTGTTTTGGCATTGTGTGGTGCGATCACCGCCGGACTGTTAAAGAATGGAATCGGCATCCCATCGGAAAATCTATTCATTGGCTTCACAGTCTTTGGCGTAGTGGTTGCGGGAATATTGTCGGGTGGTGCGATGGGTTTCATCAACGGGTACGCCATTACGAAATTCAAAGTTCCTTCTTTTGTGGCCACCCTGGCCATGCTTACTATGGCACGAGGCTTTACTATGCTATGGACCAAGGGCCATCCCATCACTGGCCTTGGAGATTCGTTTGGTTTTCTTGGCACTGGTTGGTTTCTCGGCATCCCTATGCCGGTTTGGATTTCCGGCATCATCGTACTCGGTGCAGTTATTCTCACGAGCAAGACCCGCTTTGGCAGGTATGTTTACGCCATTGGCGGAAATGAAAATGCTGCACGACTATCGGGAATTCCAATTACAAAAATCAAGATATGGGTTTACGCTTTGGCGGGAATGCTAGCCGCTGTTGGTGGTGTATTGGTTACTGCACGATTGGACTCAGCACAGCCCAATGCCGGTATTAGCTATGAGCTGGATGCCATTGCCGCTGTTGTAATCGGAGGAACTTCCCTGTCGGGTGGCAGAGGGTCAATTTGGGGCACTGTTTTAGGCGCAATGATAATAGGCGTGCTTAACAACGGTCTTGTATTGCTTGACGTGTCACCATTCTGGCAGCAAGTCATCAAAGGTTTGGTGATACTTATGGCTGTAATCATTGATAAATCGAATCAGAAAGGTGAGTGATCAGAAATGAGTGAGCAGTGATGAGGGTGGGGAGCGGTAGTTAGTTGTCTATAAAATGAAAACTTGAATCCTTTATTATGTTTTTAAATTTAGCTCATACTAAACTTGATGTCTTTCAGCAATCACGAAAGCTGACGCTGGAATGCTACCGAATCACGAAAGTGTTTCCTTCTGATGAAAAGTATGCCATGGTGCAACAAATTAGAAGGGCGGCTTTGTCTGTTCATTTAAATATTGCTGAGGGCTGCTCACGCAGGTCATTGGCAGAGAGAAGGAGATATTTTGAAATCGCTCGTGGTTCCGTTATTGAAGTGGACACTGCATTCGATATCGCAGAGCAACTTCAATATGTAAAGCTAAAATCAATAGAGCACTTAGGTGAGCTTATAATAAGTTGTTTTAAACAGTTAACAGGGATGATAAGTACGAAAAATGAGTAATCAGTTGACTTAAAGCTACTACAGATAGCTACTGCTTATTCATTACAGCTCATTCATCATTCATCACCCACTACACATGCCTTACATATTAGCCATAGACCAGGGAACGAGCAGCACGAAAACAATTGTTTTTGATACGCAGGGAAAAGCAAAATTCAAAGCTACTGAGCTCCTCAAGACACACTACCTCGAGGGCAACAGAGTGGAGCAAGAGCCCGAAGTGATTTATCAAAATACACTGGCCTCTGTCAGGAAATGTCTCGATGGATTCGAAGCAAGTGGGGGAGATGTGAAGGAGATCAAAGCTTGCGGTATTTCGAATCAACGTGAAACATTTCTGCTTTGGGATAAAACGGGAACACCTCTTTACAACGCTGTTGTATGGCAATGCAAACGATCTGTCGAAGTTTGCGATCGGCTCAAAAGCGAAGGACTTGGGCCTAAGATCAATCAAAAGACCGGTCTGATCATCGACCCATACTTTTCGGGGACGAAAGTAATTTGGTTGTATGAGAACGAACCCAAAATTAAAGAAGCTATTGATAAAGGTCAGGCATACTTCGGAAATGTAGACTCGTGGTTGCTGTACAAAATGACCGGAGGCAAGTCGTACATGACCGACTACACCAATGCTTCCCGCACCATGTTTTTCAATTTAAAGGATTTGCAGTGGGATCGTGAGTTGTTGGCGGACTTCGGATTGTCGCAGCTAAACCTACCTGAGGTGAAACCATCATCTTTTGCTTTTGGTGAAACCAATTTCGATGGCTTGATCGATCATCAAATGAGCATCTCTGCTATGATCGGAGATTCTCATGCGGCTGCCTTTGGTGAAGGTTGTTTTGAAGTGGGGAATGCCAAGGCAACCCTGGGCACAGGCAGTTCAATTTTGATGAACATTGGTAGCACACCAAAGGCTTCTCAAAATGGCATGGT
Organism: Imperialibacter sp.; assembly: GCF_048007035.1. Taxonomy (NCBI): domain Bacteria; kingdom Pseudomonadati; phylum Bacteroidota; class Cytophagia; order Cytophagales; family Flammeovirgaceae; genus Imperialibacter; species Imperialibacter sp. Next base: position 6,088,027 of record NZ_CP180355.1, on the reverse strand, counting down.
AACAACCATCTGCTGGAGTATGGCAGATCGGGTGGACTATGCATTGGAGGGGATTATTGTTTCGGCAGGCGCTACCATTGAATGGGTAAAAAACCAATTGGGGCTATTCGAAAATACGGGTGATCTAGAGAAAATATGCCTTTCATTGGATGACAATGGTGGAGTATACATTGTGCCTGCTTTCAGCGGTTTGGGAGCCCCACATTGGGACATGAATAGAAAAGCAAGTGTGGAAGGCTTGTCGTTTGAGTCGACCAAGAACCATGTAATACGTGCAGCCGTTGAGTCGGTGCCTTATCAAATCAAAGATGTTATCGTGGCGATGGAAACTGACTCAGGGACTTACCTTACCGAACTCAAAATAGATGGAGGCATCACATCTAACAAATTCGTAGTTCAATTTCTGGCAGACCTGTTAGAACGTAAGGTTACGAACATTGAAATTACCGATGTTTCGGCGTTAGGAGCGGGCTATCTCGCTGGTCTGCATGCCGGCGTTTACGACAGCATAGAAGCGCTCAAATCCCTGAATCAAGGCACGAGAAGCACCTATGCCGGTGCCGATGCTGAGAAAGTGAGAAATAGCTACGAGGGCTGGAAGCGTGTCACTGCTAAGTAAGCGGGCAAGGTGCCTTTCGGTCTCATAAACAAATTAAGGAGGCAGATGCCCCGGTCGGTGTAGCCATCGCTTCAACCAACCTACGGACAGAGGTCGATTGAAGCGTTGACAATAACACTGTTACTTCATTTTAACTCCATGTCCTGTCGTGAGAACGCTTCATATCCCATTCCTTGGTCGGAGCAAAGTAAGAGGCATCACGGGCATCCAGATGCTGTTTTACCACATCGTCCACCAATTCAATACCAAGCCCTGGTGCGCTGAGAGGAACGGGGGCAAAGCCTTTGTCAATCAGCTTTCTTCCGTCTGTGGTTTTCACCATGCCTTCCCACCATGGCAGGTCAACGGAATGATGCTCCAGTGCCAAAAAGTTCTGGGTGGCGGCAGCACAGTGTACGTTGGCCATAAATGAGACTGGCGTGCCAGCCTGGTGCATGGCCATGGCGATGCCCTTTTCTTCGGCATAATCGCCTATCCGTTTGGTCTCAAGCAGGCCACCTGAAGAGGCAAGGTCGGGGTGGATGATGTCCACGGCGTGGACGTCGATCAGTGGCTTGCAATTTTCCAGCAGATAGATGTCTTCACCAGTGGTAGTTGGCGTTTCCAAAGCATCGGTGATCGTTTTATGTTGCTCGGTATATTGCCATGGCACCATGTCTTCAAGCCAGGCAAGACGGTATTTTTCCAGGGATTTGCCCAGCCGAATCATGTTGTTCAGGTCGAAATGGCCATAATGATCGGTAGACATTGGAATTTCGTCGCCCACCACGGCACGTACGTCGGCCACCCGTTGGGCCAGTATTTCAAATCCCTTTTCCGTCACCTGGATGCCTGTAAAAGGGTGCCTGGCATTTGCGTACGACATAAAGTCACCAGAAAATTGTGAACCGTTCGACCTCCAAAATGCCTGGTTGACCAGCGTACCTGGAATATCTCTAAGTACGTTAATGGAAACGTCCATTTTCAGCCAGGTATAACCCTGTTCAACGGTGCGGTACTTTACTCTTTCCTTGAAAACTTCCAGATCCGGCGACTCAGGTGTGTCGGCATAGATTCGTACTGTGTCCCGATACCGTCCACCCAGGAGCTGCCAGGCCGGAACATTGTAGGCTTTGCCGCATAGATCCCAAAGCGCCATTTCCACCGCACACACGCCGCCTGCCTGACGCCCCTGTCCTCCAAACTGCTTGATGATCTTAAACACCCGTTCTACGTTGCACGGGTTTTCTCCCAGTATTCTGCTCTTAAGCATCAAAGCATAGCGGGGATCAGCAGCATCTCGCACTTCGCCAAGGCCGTAAATACCCTGATTGGTATCAATCCGAATGATGGCAGTGCCACCCATTACGCCCGTAAGGCAATAACGCATGTCAGTAATTTTGAGGTCCGAGGGAGCAGACGCCTTCTGGACTTTGGAGGTGGTTTGTGCCATGCTGTCCTCAAAGGACAAACTCATCAAACCGGCGAGCGACAAACCTCCCAGAGCAGTTTTCTTTAAAAAACTGCGCCGGTTGTCTGGAGTTTCTGCGTTGTCAATTTCAGCCTGGCGTACCAGTGCAGCTTCTCTCTCCCGCTGCTTGTTCTTTTGGATAATTTCCTGTAGTACGTTTTTCATGGGGTTTGTTTTTTTATTTGGATGATCTTTTGGAGCAATTCATTGGAAATTGGAATACATAACAGTAGCCGGTAGTGTTCTTTGGGAACTTACTCAACTGCATCTCTTTGTGCAGGTACCAGCAACTATTTTACAAGATTATGAGGGGTGCGACGTGTTTTGATTTACCACCCTCAGTTTTTGGCACTTACAAACGAGCCAAAATAGTTGGGTTGTAAGAGGTGTTTCCATCCAACCTCTCACAACCCGGCTATTTTTATTTATCCCACCATACCTTGGTTTCAAGGTCATCGGCCCCCTGAGCAGCAATGGCTGCATTGACTTGCTCGGTGTTTACTGAAATCTCTGAGTTAGGGTAGGTGAGGCGGTTGATGAATGTCACTTCTCTTCCCGGAAAAGGATTCGGTGACAATGCTGGGAAACCGCTCCGTCTGAAGTTGGCAAATGCCTCTGGCCCGTTCAAGAACGAAGCAATCCAGTATTGCGTGTTAATTTGCTCCAGTTCTGTACCAGCACCCAACGGATTTGCTGCCACGTAGCTGTCTCTGTCGGGAGCGGCCACTGCCGAAGCGGCATCAAAGGTAGCCAGTTGATCCATATGTGCACTAATGCCAGCAGCAAAGTACTGGGCTGCCGTGCCCGACGTAATCCAACCCCTGACCCTGGCTTCTGCGAGTAGCAGATTAGTCTGTGCTGCCGTTACCAGAAATGCCGGAGAACCTAATTTAGCCATCCTGCGACGGTCAACCTGGCTGTAATCATAAAAGCTGGCCAGTCCGTCAGCTTCAGCTGCTCCGGTCACGGTTCCGTTGTCATGGCCTAATGGCATACCGATCTGATCTGCTGCCGCATTTGAGCCTACCTCAACCACCTGCGTGGGCCCTGAAGTGGCACCTACATAACGAATGGCTATGGCCGACAGGCGAGGGTCGTTTGTAGATTGCAAGGCATCCACGAACGGTTTTGCCAGGTAGAAGTTAGCTGCCTCAGTAGAGTTCAGTGTATTCCCCATGGGATTGGCGTAGTTGGCGTCATGCCTGATAAACGCATTGTTGTCATTGGTAAGGATCACCCCGCCGTTGAATGCTGCTGCTACAGTGGATTGCGCTGTGGCCGGTGAAACTTCACTGAGTCTCATTCCAGCTCTAAGCATCAATGAATAACCAAATTTTCTCCATTTTTCTACATCTCCACCAAAAAGCACATCGGCCCTCTCCACTCTGCCGCTGGCGCTTAGTGCGGCAGATGCTTCCTGTAGCTCCTGGATGATCTTCGGATAAATGGACTCCTGCGTATCGTAGGAAGGAAAGAAAATTTGCGTGTTGTAGCCGTCTCCGCCTTCAGAATAGGGGATGTTACCGTACGTGTCGGTGAGCACCATGAAGGCGTTGGCCTGCAGAATTCTTGCCATACTTACAAGATTGGTTCTGGCCGGGTCTCCGCTGGCTTGTGCAATCACGTCCTTTGTGTTCCGAATCACGTTTCTGTAATAGTTTTGCCAGTTGCCCTGGGTGGATGCCCGGTTGTCCTGATTGTAATTGGCCCCGGTAAGCACACCTGAGTTGGGGGTCACAATTTGTTGTACAATGCCAATCTCGTACACAAGCTGTGCAGTTTGAAAGGAAGAGTTGAGAACGGCCCTGTTCAGTATAAAAGCAGGATCGATGGCTGTAGCAGCTGTTTTGCTCACGTTCATTTCGTCAAAGTCTTTGTCACACGAGGTGATGAAGACAAGCGAAAAAACCATTAGAAAGAGTCTATTAATATTTTTCATGATAGGGCTGATTAAAATTTAACATTTAGGTTGAAACCCATGCTTCGGGTAGTGAGAAGACCTGGCGATTCCATGCCAACCAAATTGTCGGAACTGTAACCAAAGCTTTCGGGGTCAATGTTGTCCACCCATTTTTTCAGCAGAAACACGTTGTTGGCGACCAGATTGAGTCTCAAACCTTTGATAAATGAGCTTGGCTCAAAGAACCTGGTGAAATCATACCCGGCAGTTATTTGGCGCACCTTCCAGTAGCCGCCATTGTACACCACAGGCTCAATAAGTGCCTGCGACCGCACTATTTCCCAATACGACTGCACCGGCGCCACCACAGCATTCACGTTGCCGTCGATGTCAACGCCATCGCCCACAACACCGTTCTCTCTGCCTTCAAGTGTCGCCTTGTGGAGACCATGACGGTAGGCATTGAAGTTGGTGCCAGATAGCATCTTGTTTCCCAACTTGAAATCGATGAGGAAAGAAACGCTAACTCCCTTGTAATTAAAGGCATTGTTGAAGCCGCCAACCCATTTTGGAAGTGCGCTGCCAAAATTGACTAGCTCCAGGGTTCTCAGGGGCAGGCCATTCGTTCCAAATATCTGGCGACCGCTGTCATCTCTTCTGTAGCCAAAGCCGGCAATCTGCCCCATTTCTTCACCCACTATTTGTCTCAGTTCGCCATTGAATACGTGTGTACCCACGGTAATTCGTTCTCCAGGCGTGTCGGTGAGCAGGCTGAGTACCTTGGTAATATTGTAGGCCCCATTAAAGGTGAAGTCCCAGGAGAAGTCACTTGTCCGTATAGGACTGAAATTGAGTAACATTTCAATTCCTTTGTTTTGACTTTGGCCGCTGTTGATGCGGGAATCCACAAAACCGGAAGCATCAGATATTTGAGCAGAAACGATCTGGTCGGTGGTGATCTTTTTGTAAACTGCAAGATCCAACCCAACCCGGTTGTTGAACATTTTCAGTTCGATGCCCAGCTCGGTTTCAGCTATTTCCATAGGCCTTAGGTTCGGGTTGGGTACTGTGCTGCCGTTTGAACCACCAACTGGCTGCCCAGCACCTGCAGGGTTCAATGCCAGGTTGGAGTTAACCCCGTAGAACAAGACGTTGGAATAGGGGGGCACGTCGGTGTCGCTACCCACTCTTGCATAAGCAGCCCTGAACTTACCAAAGTTCAGCCAGCTGGGTGCGTCGAAGGATTCGGAAAACACATAACTAGCAGATACTGATGGGTAGACTATACTTCTGTTCGCTTCAGACAGCGTGGAAAACCAGTCGTTCCGTAGTGTTGCATTCAGGTAAACAAAACGTTTGTAGTTCACCTCGGCTGACCCGTACAGTGAATTCACGCCTCTCTCAGACAAGTCGTAAAGTGGGTCCTTGGCCCGACCGTTTTGAACAGTGTAAAGCCCTCTAACAACAAAATCGGTCACTTGTACGCTGTTAAGGTCTGACCGCCGGTACATCTGGTTACCACCAGCGGTAATATTAACCCCGATGTCGCCAAATTCTTTTGTTCCAGAAATCAGGAAGTCGGAATTGATCTCTCTAAACCTGCGTGAATCCTGCGTGTACAAGCCATTGACAAAGCCAGCTGGGGCTGTTGCACGTGATGCCTGACCCGTGGGGAAGTTGTTGTATTCCTGGTCACGAGACCAGTAGTCCTGACCAACACGCCCTTGCACGAAGAGCCAGTTCGTGATGTCGTATTTGACGGAAATATTACCGAATACTCTGTCCCGGCGGATATTCTGAAACTGATCTGATAATACGAAATATGGATTTGTTCTGTTTCTAAAACGTGAGTATACGAATTCATTTCCATCTGCATCGTACCTGTTGGCATTCAACACATCCAGAGGCATCGAATTTGACATTGCCATCAGTGAGGTGGGGATGGTGTTGTCTTGCTGTCCAACGTTTGGAGGGTTTTTGTTATACTCGTTGGAGTAGTTGATGTTTCCCTTAAAGCTCAGCTTGTCTGAAAGGTCGTAGCCAAAACCCAGATTAATTGTTTTTCTTTCGTAGGTGTTGTTGGGCACTATTCCCTGGCTGTTCATGTTGGCAAACGACAGGTTGAGGCCACCTCTATCGGAGTTCGCAGCCAAAGATACCGTGTTGGTCAGGTTTTGGCCGTTGCGATAGAAATCTTTGAGCCTCCCTCTCTGCGGTTCATACGGTACAGTTAGTCCGTCAAACAATACATGGGTCATGCCTGGCTGGAATTTCTCACCAAAAGACCACTGACCCGATGTGGGGTTGGCTGTTGTTGGGCGGACACCGTTTTCACCCTGGCCGTATTCGTATTGGTAGTCGGTGAAGTCGAGGGGTGTATCGTTGGTGTAGTTCATGTTGTAGGTAACACCAAGACCTTTCGCAGCTCCTCTTGATTTGGTGGTGATCATGATGACTCCATCCTTTGCACGAGAACCATAAAGAGCTGACGCTGCCGCTCCTTTCAATACGGTCATGCTTTCAATGTCATCGGGGTTGATGCTGGAGAGCCCGTCCCCACCATCGGAGGTGTTTCCACCGCCTCTTACGCCAATGGAGCTGTCAGATCCGGAATTGCCAGGGTTGGAACCAAAGTTTGTATTGTCAATTGGCACACCGTTGACGACGATGAGAGGGTTGTTTTGGCCGGAAATAGAGGACTGGCCACGGATACGGATTTTTGAAGTGCCTGCAGGGCCTGTTCCAAGACCGGAGATGCTCACACCAGCAACCTTTCCGGTCAATGCATTCATCATGTTGGGCGTTCTGTTGATTGAAAGCTCATCAGAGTTAATTGTGGATGTGGCATAGCCCAGGCTTTTGGCTGACCTTTCCAAACCGAGGGCTGTTACTACCACCGTCTCCAGTGACTTGACGTCCAGTTGCAGGGAAATGTCAATTACACTTCTTGCTCCCACGGTCACTTCCTGCGTGGCATAACCAATAGCAGAAAAAACCAAAACCGTATTCTCATCAGGCACCGAAAGTGAATACTTTCCAGCGGCGTCAGTAGATGTGCCGGTGGAAGATCCTTTCAGGATGACGTTCACACCCGGAAACCCGTTTCCATTTTCATCTTTTACGGTACCGCTTACCGTGAAATCAGGCTCGCTTTCCCGTTTTTGCTTCCGACCTGATTTGGAGTAGGCCTTAAAATTGAGGTTGGCGGTAGGAGAGGTGACGCCGGCTGATAGGTCAGGGGCCCTCGATGCCGACGCAGATTCCGAGAGTCCTGAATTCTGGAGGTTTTTTAAGGATATCACGTAGAATCCAGAACCTGCCTTTTCATAATAGAGCTCTGTTTCTCTCAAAAGCTCACCAAGTGCTTCCTCCACGTTTCGTTTGTCAGACGACGGTGCCTGCACTTTCTTGCCTTTCACCCATTCATCCCGATAGGCAATTGACACATTGAACTTTTTCTCAAGCTGTTCTAAGCCCTTTTCAAGTAAAATAGTCTCATTCTTGATATCCGCAATCGATTGCGGGTTAAAGGCAGAAGCAAGCGCTTGCTGGTACTGTGACGCAGCCTGATGCGCCATCACACAGGTAATAAAAACAATCAGATAAAGCTTTCTCATAGTAGTTTAATGTAGGTGTTATCATTTTTTAAGTCGGTATTATCAATTCTTTAATAGGTAGTAGTCTTTTCTCTTTTCTACTTTCAGCTGAAAAACCTTGGCGACCTGAAGCACGAAGCTTTCTGAATCTCCCACAGGCATTGACCCTGACACAGTTTGCTCAAGCATCGACTCCGTCTCGACACGGATGGTCACTCCGAAGTTGTTGCTCGCCATTTCTATCATTTCAGCCAGCGAGGTCTTATCAAGGATCACCCTTTTATCCGTCCACGCAGCATAAACCTCTGTGTTTACCTGGCGTTTGCTGAATTGCTTATTTTTATACTCCACCAATTCACCGGGTTGCATCAAGATTTTTTCTTCCTTGTTTTCCCCCGGGAAACTGAGTGCAATTTGACCAGTGTTGAGTACCACCTTTGTGTCGGCCTTACGGTGATATACATTAAAGCTGGTGCCAAGTACTTCCACTGCTACCCCGTCCGCCACTTTAACCCTGAATGGCTGGTGGCTGCGGGTGTGCACCACTTCGAAAAATGCTTCCCCGTCCAGCCAAACCTCTCTCAGTTCCTTTTCCTCCCAGTTGTTTCTGAACTCAATACTCGAATTAGCATTCAGAACCACTGAAGAGCTATCCGGGAGTAGTATTTGCTTGGTTTCACCGTAAGCAGTCTCGTAGCGAAAGGTGGCGTTCCGATATACGATTAAAACTGCGGACAGCCCGATGGCTACCAGGGCCACCACAGCCGCAGCAGACCACAACCATCGTCGACGGCGTGGTTCGGCCTGGATGACTCCTGCAGCATGATGAGGATCGTTTTTTATGTTGTTCCAAAGCCCTGATACTTCCGAATCAGAAAGCGCATACGCCGGAAAGTCGAGCTTTTTCAGCAGAGCAATAGCTTCTTCAACGTCGGTAGCTTTGTCCGGATGTTTTGCGATCCATTCCCTCCAAAAGGCATTGCTTTCGTCGTTGGGTTTCCAAACCCAGGTTCGAAAGGAATCGTCCATTGCGAAGTCGTTCGCCGAAAAGTGGTAATAGTCTTTCACTGGAAACTTATTTAATACTTAGAAGAGAAGAGCATCGTCTGTTTCTCATCATTTTTTTTGAAATAATTTTTTATCACGCTAGAAATGCCCGAAAGGAACTCAGAAGGAGGGATTATCCTTCAGCTTTTTCTTCAACACTGTCAGTGCTTTTGATATCAGGTTGTAGACGGAATCCACATGCACCTCCATAATAGAGGAGACTTCATGATAGCTTAACTCGTTGAAAAACTTGAGAAAAATGGCTTCCCGTTGCCGTTTCGTCAGGGCATCAAAGCTTAGCTTCAGCAGTTCAATCTGTTGCTTTTTTGTTTCCCCGGCAATCATCGATTCTTCGGTGGATGGAATGAATTCAAACATGCTGTCGGGGTTGCCTTGAAATGGGAGAGTAAATTTCCGGTTGGCCATGATCCGGCTGATGAGCAGTCGGCGGAAGGATTTGAACAGGTAGTAATTCACCGAACCAGCTACCCCCAGGGTTTCTCTTTTGCTCCACAGCCTGGCGAAAAGCTCCTGGAGGCAGTCTTTGACCAACTCTCTGTCACGACAGTTGTGCATGCCATAGTTGAAGAGCCTGTTCACATGCCGCTTGTACAGCACAGAAAATGCCAGTTCGTTACCTGCCTTGAATTGCCCCCAAAGCACTTCATCATCAAGCGACCCTGCCTCAGTTGTCGATATGGGGGACCGGCTATTCAAAGAAGTGTGATGGATTAATGAGGTTTGTTGGAATAGTGTTTCTGGTGGAAGGCCATACCTCTGTCGCTGCATGAGAGAATTTCACTGGCACCGTATCTTTCACCCTGAAGAGAGCGCTCACCATCCCTATTAGCATTTTCTTTCCGCTAGTTGGTTGAAGGTCCGCAAGTCAGGGCTTCCAAGTATAGAAACCCCATGATGTCCCGGACGGCAACTTAAGAAGGACACCATCATTGCAGACGCTATGACATTGAATATACTACTATAAGCGCAAAGGAGCTAATGAATAAGCAAGAGAAAATTGTTTAAACCAGTCTTCAGTAGCGACTTTGCGCTTGATTTTGAATAGAATAGGGAAATGACGGTTTTAGCAAGACCCTGTTTATTTATATTGATTTGTTGATTACAGCATCATTACTAAATGATAGAAGTTGTATTAGCTCGATTGCCTTAAGAAGATCGAACTGCATAGCTGCCACGATGCTATGCACAGCCAGGAGCTCTCTGTCAATGGCATTGATGTTGGAAATACAGTAGTTGCTCAGTGTTTTCTTCGCCTTGTCGTAGCCCCCGGTTTCGTAAGCTTGTAAAATGGCGACACTGCTTTCTTCCGTAGTTATTTCCCTCCGCTTAGGTGTGTAGCCGAGTTGTTCCACGACGCTTTCCGCTGTGCTCCATGTAGACCAGGGATTTTGCCCGGTTACCAAATTTTTCTCACTGCTCACCTGATTCAGGTACATGCTGCCCTCATTAAAATTGGCACCTTTCTCCATCAACTTATCCTGAAGAAGGAATGGGAAGATATCTCTGGCATCCGGTATCAACAAGAGCTCTTCCTCATTGGTGAAACTGCTTATTGTTTTGTTGGCAATCAATGGCTCACCGTTACCTAGTGTGACGTTAACAAAGGCTGCCGGCCCATGGCAAACGGCTCCAATCACTTTTCCAGATTCATAATACCCACGGACAAGGGATTGGATGTACGTATTCTGCGGGAAATCGAACATAGCGCCTTTGCCGCCCACAAAGAATACCGCCTGATAGTCGTCTGGCTTTACATCTTGCATCGCCAAACTGTTGGTTACCTTGTTTTGTGCTACCTCATCATTTAGAAATGCGTAGTCGTATTCCCGCATGTCGTCGGCATCTATCACTACCGGCGGTGAGCCTCCCAATGGGCTGGCTATCTCAACCTCAAACCCGTTTGCCTGAAAAATATAGTAGGCTCTTGCCAACTCTGTTAATTCATAACCTGTCGGTTTTTCGCTGTTACCCATCACCGCAGTGCTGGTAACGACTGCTAAAATTTTTCCCCGGTTCGGAGCTTTACCTTCGACCAGGTAGGGGAGGTTTTCAGGTTGTGTTTGCCGCAGCACTTCTTTTGATACAACCGGGGCCGGGAGCAGACTCAGGAACCAGTATCCGAATGAAACCAGGGTGATGATCAATCCCCCGACCACCAAGGCAGCCCATTTGATAATTGTTTTCTTTTTTGACATAGCATTTTCATAATTGTTTGAGGCAAATGTGAACCTATGCTAAGTCAATAGCTTTCGAAATGACCATTTCGATAGATTAAACTATCATTTCGTTAACTGCTTACGGTAAGTCTGAGGGGTTTGTCCTGTTTGATTCTTGAAAGCGGTATTAAAGCTTGAGATGCTATTAAACCCTACTTCAAAAGCGATGGCTGCAATGGTCAGATTATTGTACCGGGAGTCCTGCAACAGTCGGGTGGCTTCCTGAATTCTATAGGTGTTGACGAAGCCGTTGAAATTCTTTTCACTCTTTTGATTAATGGCCATGGAAACCATTTGCGGGCTGGCATGCACTGCTTCGCTTAGTGACTTCAAAGAGAGCTCCGGGTTTGCGTACTGCGCCTCTTCCACAACGACTTTCAAAGCCCTATGGAACAATTGATCTATCTGCTCCTCAGAAGCTGGCGTTGTCTTGTACTTTGTTTGGTCGATCTTGTCCAGGTATCCTTGACGGATCACTTCAAAACTCACCACGTAAGCCACAACGGAGTATAGCACAGGTCCAACAATGTAAGGAACGGTGTCGTCGAAAAGGTTCAATACGTAGGCAACCCAAATGGCCAATAAGGCATAAAAAAGCAAGCGCAACAGTTTGTACACATCCTGATTAAGCTCCGATTTGTGCTTCCTTGTGTAAAGGACGCTGATGACAAGGTAGATGATGAAATGCAGATAGTAGGTTAGAAAAAGAGTGACAAATACCCATATGGGAAGAGTCTCAAGATCTGATTCTGTCAGCCATAGGCCAAAACAAACACCAGCGACGGCCGGAATGAAATGCGTCAGGTTTAGATTGTTGAACGGCTTTGCTTTCTGAACGCAAGATTGCGCAAAAAGATAGAAAAGCGGGCCAATGGCCATGATTGTGCCTAATCCCGTGAAGATCAGCTTGATATCTAGTTGCTCAGCAAATTCTAGGAAGACGGATTTACCAACTCTGAACGAGAGAACAATCAGCAACAAGCTCAACAGCTTGTTAGATAGACTATTTCCTTTGGTGTAAATCCACAGAAATATCGACAAGAACAACCCGTGTATCACTCCCAGGCCGCTTACAATAACCAATACAATATCATTTGCCGACATGGGCTGAAATTACTCAAATATTTATGAGTAAGTAAGTGAGGTTTGCCATCTAATAGACATTTGCCGCAGCGCACATGCCGCTGGCTGGCTTTTATTGAGGTTGCTAATTGTACGAAATCCATGAGATGCTTTCCACTAACGGAATAGTGCAATGTCCCGCATAGAATTCTTTCTAACTTCCGAAAAACTAACCAAACCTATGAACAGAATACTTTACTGCGTTGTATTGGCCCTTTTTGTGTTTGCCTGTAAAGAGCAAAAGCAAAGTGCACCACCAAGACAATATGTGGATGTGGCAGGACTTGATCCTTCCATCAAACCTGGCGACAACTTCTTCAACTACGTGAACGGCATTTGGTACGACACAGCAAGAATTGCTGACGATCAATCAGGTGTGGGCTCCTATAGCTTCCTGAATATTCCTCAGAAAAAACTGCTACAAAGTATTCTGGAAGAAGTGTCGGCAAGTGAAAATCCTGCTGGTAGCATTGAACAGCAAGTCGGAGACTTTTTCGCCTCCGGCATGGACACTGCCGCTATCAATCAGCGTGGATATGAACCGATTAAGCCTGTGCTTGCCAGCATCGATGCTATTACCGACCTGGCCTCGCTCATGACATTCGTGGCTGAAGAAGCAAAAGTAGACGATAATTCCATCATCAGCTTTGGCATTTCTCCTGACGACGCCAATAGCAGCATCAATATTGCTCATTTTGGCCAGTCAGGCATCGGCTTACCTGACAGAGACTATTATTTCAAGACCGATTCCTCTTCTCTCGGTATTCAAAGCGCCTACAGAGCCTATATAGCCACCTTGTTTGAGCTGACCGGCGACGCTCCTGATGCAGCGGCCAAAAAGGCTGACCTTGTTTACGATATTGAAAAGCAGCTGGCTACATCGCACAAAACGAGGGTTGAACGCCGAAATGTGAAGGAAAACTACCACAAAATGGCCGTAGCCGAACTTCAGAAGCAGCAGCCGAATATCGGATGGGTGGCCTTGCTTGAGCGCCTTGGTTTGGATACCGACTCCGTAGACATCAGGCAACCGGCCTATTTTGATAAGCTGAATGCCATGCTTGGCACTGTATCCATCAATGACTGGAAGGTGTACCTGAAGGCGAGCTCTATCACTTCATACGATCAGATACTGAGTAAACCTTTTGAAGATGCGTCTTTCGACTACAATAAGGCATTGTCGGGCCAGGCTACTGAAAAGCCAAGAGCGCAGGTGATTGCCAATGTTGTCGACAGACAAATGGGTTTTGCATTGGGCCAGTTGTATGTGAAGAGGTATTTTGGAGAAGATGCTAAAAAAAGGGTGTCTGAGCTGGTAAACAACCTGCAGAAGGCATTTGAAAACAGGATTACTCAGCTCGATTGGATGAGCGACAGTACCAAAGTGAAGGCTAAGGAAAAGCTGAATGCAATCACCAAAAAGCTGGGCTACCCTGACATTTGGAGGGAGTACGACGTTCAAATGGAGAGGGGTAAATACTTTGAGAACGTAATAGCTTTAAGAAAAGACGACTATCAGTATCAATTGGGGAAACTAAACAAAGCACCCTACCGGCATGAATGGGGGCCATCACCGTCAACAGTTACTGCTTACTACAGACCTTCTTTCAATGAAATTGTTTTCCCAGCCGGGATTCTCCAGTATCCCTATTTCGATGTGAATGCCGATGATGCCATTAACTATGGTGGCATTGGAATGGTGATAGGTCATGAGCTGACCCACGCCTTCGACGATCAGGGTGCGCAGTACGACAAGGATGGCAACGTTAAGAACTGGTGGACGGATGAGGATTTTGAGAAGTTCAGAGCCAAGACACAGCAGGTGATCGATCGCTACAGCTCATTTACCGTGCTGGACAGTGTGCACATCAAAGGTGCGATGACTGTGGGCGAGAACACAGCAGACAACGGGGGTATAGCCATTGCCTACGACGCCTTTAAACTAACTGAGCAGGGGCAAGACACCACCAAAATTGATGGTTTCACTCCGGATCAGCGCTTCTTTTTGTCTATTGCCAGGATCTGGAGAGTGAAAACCCGTGAGGAGTTTTTGCGCACCTATGTGAACACCAATTCACATTCACCAGCCATGTGGCGGGTAAACGGGCCGCTGATGAACTTCACGCCGTTTTATGAGGCCTTTAACGTGCAGCCGGGCGATAAGAACTACAAGCCGGTAGATGAGAGGATCAGGATTTGGTAGAGGGGGAGGAAGTTGGAAGACGGGAGACGGACTCTGGGAGGCGTCCGTACGGTAGCGAAGGGAAGTGCGAAGGAAACTGTCGGCCGCCAGATTAAATAGCAGAAGCTTGGAGGAGACCGGAGTTGGAAGATCGAAGGACATCTCTGGGAGGCGTCGGTACGGCAAGTCGGCCCATTGCGGTGGGGCCGTCAGCCGCCGGAAGGGTTGGAAGAGAGACGGAAGACAGAAGCTGTCGGACTCCCGGGAGCTAGAGGAAACTTCTCAGTGAAATACTCGTTGTCTGACGGCCCTTGCAGGGGTGGCTAGTGGCCGTGCCGACAACTTGGCTGAGCCGGTAGCACCTGCGGGTTTTCACAAAGCGACCTCATGACTTTGCCATGTATGCCTCAATCAGCTCATCCAGTTGCTTTTCCGTCTCGGGGTTGATCACCTGCCTTGAAGCATCTGCCTCAAGCCAGGCCAACGTCCGCCTGATGCCTTGATGAAAGGGAATAACGGCCTTGAACTCCGGCACAAAGCTTTTGATCTTCGTATTGTCAAACACGGCACTATGCGCCTTGTCACCCAACAGGTTGCCAGTTTGGTCTGGCCAGTGCTGGCAGATAAAATCGGAAGGGATGTGGACAATGTTCGGCGCAACGCCTACGGCATCTGCCAGTCCCTCGTAGACCTGGTTCCAGCTCAGCACATCATCGGAGGTGATGTGAAATGCATGACCAATCGCTTTTGGATGGCCCAGCAGACCAACGAACCCGACTGCAAAGTCGTCGGAGTGGGTTAGCGTCCACAGAGAGGTGCCATCGCCATGTACAATGATCTTTTTGCCTTTGCGCAACCGGTCGACAATATTGTATTCCGTCCAGCCGCCCAGAGCCGCTGGTATTACCGTGTCGTAAGTATGCGAGGGGCGAACAATAGTGATAGGGAATCCGTCGTTTCTGTAGGCCGACATCAGCGCATCTTCGCAGGCGATTTTGTCCCTTGAGTACTGCCAGAATGGATTGAAAAGGGAAGTGGATTCCGTGACCAGATAGTGAGAGGCTGGTTTCTGGTAGGCCGAAGCAGAGCTGATGAAAATGTATTGCTTAGTTTTACCGGCAAACAGCTTGATGTCTCGCTCAATTTCCTCTCTGGTGAAGGCAATCCAGTTGACCACCACATCCCACTGATGACCGGCCAGTGCCGTCTCCAACTGCTCAGGCGCATTGATGTCACCTACAATTGAGTTGGCTCCCGGTACTTTCAGGGTACTTTTCCCCCGGTTAATTAAGTACAAATCTATCCCTCGTGACACGGCCAATTTGCTGGTGGCCGTGCTGATGTTTCCTGTTCCTCCAATGAATAATACCTTCATTTCTTATCGTTCTGCTTAGGTGGCTAAGGTACGAAGATCGGGGAACTTCTGGAGTAAAGAGGTCGCTCTGTCCGCAAGCATAGAGCGACCTCTTTACTCATCGGCGCCCTCTAAACCGTCAGTCGCCTGATCACTTCGGCCGCCATGGTCATGCCGAACATGGCCGGCATATAGGAAATGGTACCATAAAACGACTTTTTGTATTTGCTGCCGTCAGTAAGCTTTAGAGAATGTGCAGGCTGCACTTCCTCCGAATAAACACACAAGACCCCTTTGGTTACGCCTTTGCCTTTCAGGTTCTTTCTCACCTGCTGGGCAAACTTGCACTCCCGGGTTTTGCTGATATCAGCGAGTCGTATTTTGGATGGATCCAGCTTGCCGCCGGCACCCATAGACGAAATGAATTTGAGCTTCATTCGTTTCAACGTCAATATCATCGACATCTTCGGAACGATGCTGTCGATACAGTCCATGGCAAAGTCAAAATGATTCTTCAACAGAAAATCGTGCATGACATCAGGCTCCATGAAGTTGTCGACTACCTGAACCTGCAGGTCAGGATTAATGTCCAGAAAACGATCTCTGAGTACAAAAGCCTTCTGTTTGCCGACAGTGGAGTTCAGTGCCTGGAGCTGCCTGTTCTTGTTGGTAGGGTCTACTTCGTCGCCATCAATGATGGTAATGTTGCCCAAGCCAGCCCGTACCAGTGTTTCGGCAGCATAGCTCCCTACACCACCCAATCCCACCACCAGCACATGCGCATTGCTTAGCTTCGCCAATGCTTCCTTACCGATCAATAGCTCGGTTCTTTCTAACCAGTCACTCATATTCCGAAAAATGTTCTAGCGTTGCTGTTTATCTGTCGCTGAAGTTCAGTCATCTCTATTTCAATCAATCCAGCTAAAGTTTCATACACGTCAATAATACTTATGCCAGGCATACTATCCGTTTCCAAAAATAGATGATCGATAGGTAAAGACTCAAACAGGTCTATGTATTTAGCAGGAGGGAGGCCCGGCATGAGCGACAGGTAAAAGCCCTGATCGATCAGCTGCTTTGCCAGTGTGGCATGACGGCCATAGCCATGCACGCACCATTTCTCAATACCAGGAAACTCTTTCTTGATTTCACTGAGCTGACCAAAGGCCCGGACGCAGTGGATAATGACGGGCTTCTTCATTTCATCAGAGATCTTCAGCTGGCTTCTGAGAATGTCCATTTGAACTTCTATCGCCGGGCCTTTCAGGTTATCCAGGCCCATTTCGCCCATGGCCAGACAATGGCTGTCGGCCAGCAGCCTTTCCAACTCCGTTCGTTGTTCGGGAGTCGCCGCCTGCTCTGTCCACCAGGGGTGCATGCCCACTGTGAAGTATTTATGCGCCTTATCTTGGCCCAGGTGCAATGACACTATCTCCATCACATCGGCACGATCTGCCTGCCTCATAGTGTGGGTATGGAAGTCAAGGAAGTGGGAGTCGTGGAAGATCGTTTTCATTGTTGGGCGCATGGCGCTGTTGGAGCCAAAGATAGCGCTAAGTGATTACTACAGTGTGGCCTAAGCTTACGAAAAACCTTTGCAGAATCTATCTCATGATCTGAACAGCTGACAGTAAGCAGCCAGAAAAAAGACGCAAGGCACATACCTTACGTCTTAACTTTTGCTTTAATATTTATATTTTTACTTACTTAATACCAGTGAGTTAAACACCAATTTAAATGTCCCATGCGTTTGAACTCTAAGCTGTGGACGGAAACCTATCATCACTACCTTTCCCCGGCCCAAACCAACGGAAACCATGGCAGTCTTCTCAGCAATAACGTCTTCTCCCAGCAGCCAACCGCTTTGCAGAATGTCTCTTTTTGGATAGGTGATGATCCGGTCTATGGTATGACCCACGTCGGAGCGCACTACCTCATACACATCGTTGTTGCCTACAAACAACCCATAACCTGAGTCAGGCATACCGTAGGCCAGTGGATTCGAATTGTCGAAGTTCATCCGAAGGGTAGAGCCAGGCGACCAGAACTCCTGACTGGCCACATCTTTCACCACATTGCGAATCGGTAGCTTGAATTTTTCGATAGGCAATTCACCTGCGCTACCGAAGGTTACCAGAGTTCCCCCGTTTTCAACAAACGCCTTTAGGGCATCCACGCCTTTTTGCCCAAAACCACTCCTGTATTCGGGCGGAAAGTCTTCCGCCCGGTTCCGGCCACCACCGCCTTCGCCCGTCATCGCCGACATGGCGTCGTCAGGCAACACAATCACGTCGTATTTCTTATTGAGTTCACCGGCAAGAATCTCTTTGTCCATCAAGGTGGTATAAGGAAATTTGAAATTCTCCAGCAACAGCCTTGTCCAGCCTTCATCCATATTGCCGCCCATATAGCGCTGAAATAGTGCAATGCGCTGACGTGTCATCGGTTGGCTAATAGCAGCTACATCTGCTTCTAATGGCCTGAAGTCCACACCGGTTTGAGCGGAGATACTGCTGGCGACGTCGGCAGATACTGTGGACACCACGAAGTCGCCAGGTTGAACTCCGCTGCCTGCTTTGGTTACCCTGCTTACTTTTACTTTATTGTCCCACAGCAGGTTAAGCGCTGTAAAACTATCGTTGTGAGTGCCCGACAACACGTATCCTTTGCTCCCTTTATACACAGTGCCTTTAGAAACCACCTTTTCCGTTACCCTGGGGTAATTGCCTGCTAAAGGTGTGCTTACCGGATCTACCCGCACGCCCATGTACTCGGCCACGTTGTCTGTTGACATATCGTAGGGCCTGATGGGGTCATTGTTGCGGTCACGGGTGTATTCATTATCAGGGTAAAACGTACGGCCCAGCAACCAGCGAACCACCCCCTGCTTAGGTTGTGCCATGCTGACCACATAAGAACCGGCGCCATACACTTTACCCTCGTGAATCAACTGCGAGTCAATTCTCTTCACTTCCACACCCTGACCCAGAAGCACATTTACCAGTTTGTTGGCCGTGAGTACATCGTGCTGCTCTGCCGGAATGATGTAGGCTTTTACTTCACCTTCAGCACCACGTTGCGTTTGTCTGGAAGCTTTCAGGTAAGCATTTTTCAATACGGTTTCTCTGTTGCGGCCTGCAATGTCCGCAATGGCCAGTGCGGCAATCTTTTGCTGCTCCACAATGTCACGCACTCGCCACCATCCGCCTGGCCATGGGTTAGGGAAGGAGGTTTGTGCTTCGTACTTCGGCATGCCGTGAATACTTCCTTCCAACTGATCGGGATGCACGAACAAAGGAGTAGCTAGTCTGGCACTGGCTGATTCCGTAAGCATACCGGCGATATTGTGGAAGGGCGTGATCCAGTGAAAGCCAAAATGGCCCCAACCTGAGTAAATCGCCGCATTCACCACACCCGACTTGTTGTTCTCTTCCTCTTTGTAAGCAATGTGTGCGCCGTACCACGACATCTCTCTCCACACCAGGGGATCGCCGTCGGGGCGGATGGGCTCTGCATAAGGCGGCACATAGATCCTGGCGCCATAAGCGCCCATTTGGTGATGATCGACATACGCTTGCGGCATCCATTGTCTGAAAATGATGTCGGCACCGTAAACAGATTCAATAGTGTTTTGCATGTAGGCATCCCGGTTATTGTCGTGCCCGATATAATGGTGGTAGAGGTATGGCATGCTGTTGCCTTCGTATTCCGTGCCTACATACTTCCGGTACCATTCGGTGATCATGATCTCCCCATCAGGGTTGAAGCAGGGAATGACGATAGAAATGACATTATCGAGAATGGTCATCATTTCCGTGTCTGTACGGGTAAGCATGTCATAGGTAAACTCGGCTGCTGTTTGAGACGCAGCCACCTCGCTGGAGTGAAGCCCGAACGACTGCACTACAACAGCCTTCCCTGTCGCAATGATCTGGTCGATTTCGCTTTGTGGGACGCCTCTGGGGTCACTCAGTTTGGCGTTCATGGCCTTGTACTCGTCGAGTTTGGCCAGGTTTTCCGGTGAAGAAATGTACAACGCAAGGAAAGGGTTGCCCAGGGTAGTTTTACCCATGTTCACCACTTTCATGCGTGGGCTGGCCTCGCCCAACTGGTTATAGTATTTCACCAGGTCGTTCCAGTGAGCCAGCTTGCGGTCGGCACCCATTTGAAAGCCGAAAAACTGTTCCGGTGTGGGAATTGCCTGCGCTTGAGTGTAGGAGGTGGTTAGAAATGCTGCCAGCAGGACTAATCCCAGGCAGCGTTTTATTAACAGTAAAGCATTTTGAGTCATGAGAGATAGTTTTGGATTGATTGATACAGTCAATCTATTTGAACTCTACTGAAATTGAAAGGGCTCAGGTTATGGTTTGCTCTATAGGATGAAGGGCGGTTGGTGGTGAGGCACATCGTTGATCTTATTATCGTCAGGTTATGGAACCGTTAAGCGCCATTCAAAGAAGGACAAGCACCTATCAGCCCACATTGATGATTTGCAATTCGCAATAACATCTTGTTTTTCAAGGGCAAACAGTTTCTTCTGAAATAGTAGAACTAGCGGCCGAAAATTCCTGCATGCGTTCGTTCGAACTATACATTAAATGCTCATTAACTAACCTCCAAAAGCTTAGTAAACCACTAACCTAAGCTTAACAGAGAGTTTCATTTACTCATTGTGTTCCGCTTTTATTTTGGGTTTCCTTTAGCCGGGAGAAGGCTGTAAAGGAAAATTTATACATCCATAATTTCTAAAAGCTTTTCTATGAAAAATTTGTACCAGCTGCTCCGTGCGGGGCGCCACCTGCTAGCAAAGGGAGTAAAGTCCTTTTTGATAGTGGGATTGTTATTCTTCATCAGTCTGCCGTCACAAGACCTGCTGGCAAGAGGCAATATGTTTCAGGCAGGAGTAGTTGTGACTGGAAGCGTAACAGATGAAGAGGGTTCGGCAATGCCTGGAGTGAACATTCTGGAAAAAGGAACCATCAACGGAACTGTGAGTGACGTGAATGGCAGCTACAGACTAACAGTGTCGTCTGCAAATGCTGTTTTGGTTTTCAGCTTTGTGGGGGCTGAAACAAAGGAAGTGGCAGTGGGAGGTCAGTCGGAGATTTCTGTGTCTTTGGCTGGGAGCTCCGAAACACTGGCAGAGCTTGTGGTGATTGGTTATGGCACGCAGAAAAAATCTGATGTAACGGGTGCCATCAGTTCGCTAAAGAGAGAAAATTTTAACAATGGAGTTGTTACAAACCCCGGTCAGCTTTTGCAAGGCAAAGTTTCAGGTGTAAATGTAACTGCTGCCAGTGGTGAACCCGGTGCTTCGCAGAATGTCATTATTCGTGGTATTGGAAGTTTGCGCTCAGGCACGCAGCCACTTTACGTAGTCGATGGCTTTTTGCTCGACAATTCCTCTCAGGGCATTGCCACCAACCCTCTTAACTTTCTGAACCCCAACGACATTGAAAGCATCGACGTGCTAAAGGATGCAAGTGCTACAGCGGTATATGGCGCAAGGGCGTCGAATGGGGTTGTTGTGATAACCACTAAGAAAGGGAAAGCCGGAAAAACTGAAATGAATTTTTCGGCATCAACAGCCTGGTCATCTATGTCTAATCAAATTGATGTATTCAGTGCCGACGAGTTTCGCAAGCAGGTAGTGGCAGAGGGTGGAACCCTGGACGACTTTGGAGGAAACACAAACTGGCAGGACGAATTGACTCAAACAGGTCTATCAAAGCAGATCGATTTATCTATTGGTGGAGCGGGCACTGAGAAATTCTCTTACTACACGTCGGTAGGTTTTCAGGATCAGGAAGGCATCCTGAAGAATAGCAACTTAAAACGCTATTCGGGTAAGTTAAATATGAACCAAAAGGCGCTTAACGGCAGGCTAAATGTAGACTATAATCTTACTGCCTCTCATACGCAAAATCTACGTCCCAGTATCACTTCTACAATCAGTGATATGCTCAATTTGAACCCCACTGTTCCGGCCTATACCAACGGTGAGCCTACCTCATTGATCACAAATGCCCTAAATCCCCTGAAAAGGTATGAACTATACAGTGACCAGGCTATCAATAACCGTATTTTGGCCATTATTTCGCCTTCAATAGAGATTCTTGATGGCCTTGTTTATAAGCTGAACCTGGGTGTTGACTATTCCGCTACAACCAGGGATCAGCAGTACAAGCCGTTTACTTCGGTAATAAATGAGTCCAATATTTCCGATGGGTCACTATCCACACTAATTAGCGGAAACACCAATCAGCTGGTAGAGAATACGCTTAACTACAATTGGCGCAAGGATGTTCACAACTTTACTCTATTGGCGGGACATTCTTACCAAAAATTTCTACTGGAAGACAGGGAATTTTCTTACCGGGGCTTTGCCAATAACAATATCGAGCCCAGGTACCAGGATCAAACCAGTTCAACAGTATATCCTACTTCAGTAGACGCCTCTGCAGTTAAGAACGAGCTACAGTCTTACTTCGGAAGACTTAACTATACCTACGACGACAAGTATATGTTTACCGCCACGCTTCGGGCCGATGGATCTTCGAAGTTTGGTGAGAACAATAAATATGGTTATTTCCCTTCTCTGGCCCTGGGATGGAACATCAGCAATGAAGACTTTATGGCCAACTCAGTTTTCAATAACCTGAAGTTGCGTACCAGTTGGGGTCAAACGGGCAACCAGGAGATACCGTCCAAGATCACCAAGGCCAGTTATTCGGAAAATAGGTTGATAACAGGCAGCCAAAGCCTTAATACTTATCCTCTCGATCCGGATGCAACTGCCATTGGCGGGTACCCATACGGAATTGTTTTCACACGGTTGGCGAATCCTAATCTGCAATGGGAAGTCTCTACGCAAATCAATGCAGGCATTGACTTCACAATCTTTGACAGCCAATTGTCGGGCAGTGTAGACTATTTCAACAAAGAGTCGTCGAATATACTGTTGGAAGTTACTCCTGCCGACCCTGTTCAGCCTACCGCTACGTATTGGACCAACATCCGTGACATGAAAATCCAAAACAATGGTATCGAGTTAGCACTGGACTATAATGGCAGACCTCGTGGTGACTTCTCGTACAATATTGGCGGTAATATCACCTACATTCAAAACAAGGTGGTTGACTCCCCCTACACAGTGCTGACCACAGGATCGGCCCAGGGCTCTGGCCAAACTGGTGCAACTATTAACGGCTATATCAACAATGAACCGATAGGCGCTTTCTATATGTTCCAGTTTGAAGGTATTGGTGAAGATGGGCTGAACATATTCAAGGATATTAACAATGACAACGCCACCCTGGATAACGACCGTAGTGTGGTGGGCAGTGCTATTCCAAAACTCATTTATGCCTATCACCTTAACTTCAAGTACAAAGATTTTGACCTTGGCTTTAACTTCAATGGTGTGGCAGGAAACAAGATTTATAATCACACAGCCATGACGCTGTTCACCAAGGCGCAATTGACCAAGTCTAATAATACAACGGACTTTGCGGTTCAGTATCCAAATGAGGCCATTTCAAATGCCAATACAGTATCTACACGCTATTTGGAGAATGGGTCTTTCCTGAGGTTGAATAACGCCACACTGGCATACAACCTGAACTCAGACAAAATCGGATTGAGCGATGCATTCCAAAACATCCGCTTGTCAGTAACTGGTCAAAACCTGTTCATAATCACTGATTATTCCGGATATGACCCTGAAATCAATACTGGCTCTACTTCTGGAGGAATTCAAACTTTTGGGATCGACTATTTTACCTATCCTAAGGCAAGAACATTTCTGATCGGCCTTAATGTAACATTCTAAAAAGGACACAGACGGTTCTTTTGTAACACACAAAAAAAGAAATCAGATGAAATAGCCATAAGGAATACCATACCCAACGGAAATGAATAAGTGGATCGAAAAGCTAAATATTCATTCTCATTGGTAAAAGCTATTCCATGTGGCCGCTGAGAAATAAATTATATACACATGAATAACATAAGATTTAACAAAGTACTGCCAGTAGCTATATTCTTGCTTACGTTTTTCGGCTGCACCTCTTTAGAGGAAGATATTCTCGACGAGTCCCTGACCGGAACAGGCCAGGCGGAAGTTGTCAGCGGATCGATAGCGCCAGTGTATGGCCTTCTCCGGCAGGTATGGTTGCATACCGTTAATTTTGGGTTGCAGGAGGTTGCCTCCGACGAGGCCATCCTTCCTTACCGTGGCGGTACCGATTGGTACGACGGCGGCAAGTTCATCGCAGTACATCAGCATCTAATGACCCCAAGCAACGCCCTGGTGGGTGACTCGTGGACGTACATCACGTTATGTCTGTCGAGAGCAGTTATAGCTGAGGAGAGACTACGCCCCGAAGCCGAAAAGGGTAATCAACAAGCTCAGGCGGCACTCTATGAGATGGTTGCTATGAATGCATACCTCAACATGCTGGCGCTTGATAACTGGGGCCTTGTTTTCAAGAAAGAGCGGTCGGATCAGGTATCTGTCATTCTGAGAGGACAAGAAGCCATCGATTATATAGAAGGCAAGCTGCTGTCAGTAGTAGACGTGATGGACAACGATAACGGCCCGGGGAGGCTTAACAAAGACGCTGTGAGTGGCTTGTTGGCTCGTTTATACCTGAATGCTGCTGTTTACCGTGATCCTTATGGCACGCCTAACTTTACAAAAGAGGACATGGACAAAGTAATTCAGTATACCAGCTATGTTATTTCCGGATCACATTCGTTGTCTGCCGAATACTTTGATGTGTTCAGTGATGACAACCACACTAACTCTGAGCTTATTTTTGCGCTTGACCAAAGGGGTGTACTTGAAACCGAACACAGCCGCTGGGCCTATTGGCCAATATCCGGTGATCAGGTACCAAGACCAGAATTTCCAAGCACACGAGGCACCGATGCAGTAGCAGCTACTCCTGACTTCTTCCAGCATTGGGTGGACGCTTACGGGAGTGAAGATCCTGCCGATGCCGACGCCCGCTTTTTTATGGAAAACACGATTATCCCCGAGGAGCTTAAAGACCTTACAGGGGTGACCCCAGAAAATGATTCAGAACATTACTATTGCATTGAGGCTGAGAAGTTTGAAATAAACAGAGGCATACTTCGTGGCATCATATGGGGACCCAGAAAAGATGCTGGAGGCAATATTTTGAAATGCGACGATGGCACGGTAAGAATCTATCCCGTTATCAACAAAAGAACCAGCGGTGCCAACATTCGTTATGTGGACCATAACCTCAATGTTGATTTCACTGAACAGGGGAGTCTGCATAACACAGGCTACAGGTTTTCGAAATACCAGTTTAGCCACACAGCTACCAACTGTTGTTCATATAGCAGCGTGGATGTGGTTTTGATCCGGTTGGGTGAAATGTACTTGATGCGTGCTGAAGCTAAGTTGAGAAACGGTGACAATGCCGGAGCGCTCGAAGATGTGAATACCCTGAGAACTTCCAGAACGGCCCGCCCGGCACAGACGCCAGCGGCTTTGACTTCCATCGATCTGGAGGTGTTGTTCCGTGAAACTGGTTTCGAATTGTATTGGGAGGGCCTGAGAAGAACCTATCAGATACGCTTTGGAAAATACGAAGAGAGCTGGACAGGTAAGACCGATAGTGACGTGCACAAAAGATTGTTCCCAATTCCGCAGAAAGCCATCGACGGCGCTTCCAGTGAAAAAGGATTTTTAGTCCAAAACGAAGGCTATTAATTTTATAACAAAGTAGAGTATTGATTAAAGGTCGGGAGCCTAAGCTTTCGACCTTTTTTACCTCACCCAACGCCTATGAAGCCCTTACATAAATTCTTTATTTTCACCGTAGCCGTTTGCTTGTCATTTGTCTCCTTAAAAGCTCAGGAGCTTAAAATGAACCAGATGCAGGTTATTGGCAGCCACAATAGCTACAAAATCGGTATCGAGAAGCCATTGATGGACTTGATCGTATCCCAAAATCCGGAAGCAATAGGCTTGGCCTATACACACATTCCCTTGACGCAACAGCTGGATTTGGGCCTTAGAAGCCTCGAAATCGATGTTGTGTATGACCCGGAAGGAGGGCGATTCTCACATCCCAAAGGACTTGACATGCTTACCTCCATGGGACTGGAGCCAGAACCTTATAATGCGGAGACCATGAACGAGCCTGGTTTCAAAGTGCTTCATGTGCCGGATATCGATTTCAGGAGTCACTGTCCTACCTTCAAAGGATGTCTGTCAGATATTCGTGATTGGTCACAATCTCACAGCGATCACCTGCCGATCATTATTACCATCAATCCAAAGATCTCAGGGCTGGAGAGGCCTGGTTTTGCGGAAGTCCTGCCTTTTGACAGAAAAGTACTGGATGCCCTGGATGGGGAGATTCTTGAGATTTTCAATGACAGCGAACTAGTTACCCCGAAACAGGTTAAAGGGAAGCAAGCAACGTTACGAAAAGCAATTATTGACAAAGGCTGGCCCGACCTGGCGAAGGTGAGAGGAAAGATACTTTTCGTATTTGATGCCGGAAATGAGCTGACGGAACTGTACATGGAAGGCGATGAAAACTATGCAAGACCCATGTTTTCTAGTACCAACAATGATAACCCACATGCCGCTTTTTTCATCATGAACGACCCTGTTAAACAGGAAAAGCAAATAGCTGAGCTGGTAAAACAGGGATTTATGGTTCGCACCCGTTCTGATGCCGACACCAGGGAGGCACGTACTGGAGACAAGACCAGGTTTGAAGCAGCCACTCGGTCTGGAGCGCAGGTGATCACTACCGACTATTATCTGAAGTCGTTGAGCCCTGACAAAGATTTTGAGATTATTTTTGTTGATGGCAGGTATCAGCGATGCAATCCTGTGTTGACAAATTCATCAACATGCGATCTGCCATAATGCAAATGTTTAAATACCCTTCGGGAACAAATCCTATTAACTTTATAACCTTTAACTAAACTCTCAAGCCAGTGAAACGCCGCACTTTCCTATACCAAACTTCAGTAGTATCACTCGGTTTTTTGTCGCTGTCCAGATGTGTGCAGAAAGGCACCGATGCAGCCAAATCCACCGTTTTGCCCCTAAAAGCTGATCCAAAGAATTACATGGACCTGCCAGAAGGATTCTCTTACAAAATCATTTCCAAGGCTGGCAGCACAATGAGCGATGGCTTGCTGGTTCCCGGCAGAGCCGACGGAATGGGAACATTTTTGAGAAAGGATGGCAAAGTCATCATTATCCGCAACCATGAGAACAGCCCTACACCATTGGAAAACAGCCCTTTTGGGTTGGAAAGGGAGTTGCTTGCCAAGGTCGATATCTCCAGGCTTTATGATGCTGGAAGGGGAGAGCTTCCAGGATTGGGTGGCACGACCACATTGATCTATGATGAAGAAAAGGGAGAGGTAATAGAAGAATTCATGAGTCTGGCGGGAACCTACCGCAACTGTGCGGGGGGAGTTACCCCATGGAACAGCTGGCTTACCTGTGAGGAAGACACAACCAAAGCCGATGGCGAAAACATCGAAAAAGACCACGGCTATGTGTTTGATGTACCTGCTGACGCCACCGGACTGGTTGAACCACGACCTATTAAAGCCATGGGCCGCTTCAATCACGAAGCCGTAGCGGTAGACCCGCAAACGGGTATTATTTACCAAACCGAAGATGCATCGGACAGCCTTATCTATCGTTTTATTCCCGAAGATCCCAAAGACCTGCATAAGGGAGGAAAACTTCAGGCGTTGGCCGTGGGTAATCAACCCAAACTAGACACCAGAAACTGGAAGGAGCGAGGCGTAGAGCAGGGGATAGGTTACCCTGTGGTATGGCAGGATGTCGACGATGTAGATTCTCCGCTTGACGACTTGAGAATCAGAGGATTTGAAGGGGGAGCCGCCTGCTTTGCACGGGGAGAGGGCATGTGGAATGCCGACGGCCAAATCTACTTCGCCTGCACCAATGGTGGGCCCAAAAACTTCGGGCAAATATTTAGATATGACATTGAAAAAGAGCAGCTAGAATTGTTCGCTGAATCAGAAGACAAAACGGTGCTACACATGTGCGACAATGTGACCATTGCTCCCTGGGGAGAAGTTTTAGTTTGTGAAGACAACGGTGAGCTCAACCGCATGCACCTCATCAGCAAGGATGGAGAGCTGCGCCAGTTTGCCGTGAACCGGAGCTCAAAATCTGAACTGACAGGAGCTGTTTTTTCACCTTCAGGCAAAACGCTCTTTGTCAATGTGCAGGAGAATGGAGATACGCTGGCTATCACCGGGCCCTGGGAAAAGCTTCAGGCAGTGTAACATACGGCTTAAAAGAAGGGGCTGTTTTGGTGAACCAGAGTGGCTCCTTAACTTGCGTGAAAATTCACACAAACCATTCTCCTTCCTCTATGTTTCACGGCGCAGATTTCCCCACAACACTTGACGAACAGGTTTTTAACGATTGGCTGGAAGCTGGCCGAAACAGCAAGCTTAGCTACACGTATATGCTCATCATTTGGGACGAACTCGACTCGAAGTATTTGCCAGTCTATGCCGAGACCCGGGAAAAAATACAGACTTACGAAAGATACCCTGGAGCCAGCAGCAATGAATCGCTGATAGCTGCCTATGATTTGTATTCTGAGTCGAAGGTGGGGTGAAGGTGTTTGCCTGTTTCAATGCTTGTCCAAAGGTTTTTCACTAATTCTGAACAATTATTGTTTGATACTCTGCCGAATAGGGCTTCGTTGCAGAACCGATATTCATCTGTGAGATGACAAAATCGGAGTAACTAAACCCATCCAGGTAAATAGTAAAGGTATTATCCTTTGGTGCCAACGATTCGACTGAAAGAGATGGATAGAGGTCAACAATTTCGTTGGGGATTTTTGAAAACACTTGCTTTCCTCCAGGTGGGGAATATACCCTCCAGGACAGCACGCTGTTGTAGTCGGCTACAAAAGCGGTCCAACGACTACTTCTCAGATGATAGTCACCAGAAAAAGAAAACTCAGGATTGACA
Organism: Imperialibacter sp.; assembly: GCF_048007035.1. Classification (NCBI taxonomy): domain Bacteria; kingdom Pseudomonadati; phylum Bacteroidota; class Cytophagia; order Cytophagales; family Flammeovirgaceae; genus Imperialibacter; species Imperialibacter sp. The sequence goes on along the minus strand of NZ_CP180355.1, from coordinate 6,059,490 downwards.
AAACCACTGTTGTCAATCGAAACGGCGTTATCAGGAAAAGGGATGTTAGTAACTGGAGAGCCCAACTTAAAGTATTGCCTCGAAACCTTGTCGCTGCTTTTACTCATCGATGTTCGATAGACATCAAAGCCACTGTTGTAACCCCATTGCTGGGAGCTATTGGAACCGTTGTAATTGAGAAAACCCTTGATGTAGAAGGGATCAACCCCGGGTATGTCGGAAATGCCGGACACACTGCCATAAAAGGACTCATTTACCAACAATTCAATATTGAAAAGATTTTCTAAAGGTTTAAAATCGGTAGTGTAAGCAGCGGTTATCCTGTCTCCGTCTTCTATATCATTTGCTTCAAAATAAGAGGGAATCCCACCTATTGTGTGAGTTGCAAATATCCTTTCTGGCGACTTGGAAAGGTCAATTGTCACATCGCTGGTAGGACTTGATGGCCTTGTAACATATGACTTTGTATTGGTTGAAATATTTATTGCCAGAGGAACAAAGGAGCCCGCAGTCGTGATATTAAATGTAGCAGTTCCTATTTTGGAAGGTGAAAAAGAATCTTCCCTTTTAACTACCCAAGTCTGACCGGGAGTTATGCTCAAGTAACTTGTAAATTCAATGGTTTCGGTGTTTGGTTGGAAATAATGAAAAATTGTAATGTTGACTTTATCGGAGGAGGTTACTCTGTCGCTTTTCAATACAGTTGTTTCACCTGCTTCAAATTGCTTTATGTCGAGGATGTCTCCGGTTTGACTTGTGGCAAATATCCAATCATCGGAAGAGGATGTGGGGAGACTGGCGTCTCGAGTAAATGTTAACAAAGTTATTTCAGGGAGGGAATCATCATTTTGGCAAGCTAAAAACCCAAGCAGCAGACAGATGATTACTATTTTGTTCAATTTCATGATATAGATTCCAAATTATCAATCATAAATATATATTTTTTCAATATGATCTTGTTTAGAACAAAAAAATGGAGGTTTCATTTTGAAAGTATAAATGTTTTTATCTCATAAATTACTATCTTTCATTGACTTATGAACAGAAAAACTAAGCATCCTTATCAAGTTTTTTGTCCGTTCAATTCATCTTCCAAGACAGCCAATGTCACCTTATTTAGGTAATTTCTTACTTTTATCAAATGCAGAAGAAAAATGAATTAGAGGTGATGTAGCTAGGTTGCCGATTGATCAAGCGATCTAGACTATTTTCTTTCTTCTGCGAAACCATTCACCTATGGTGGACACTTTAAAGCATCCTTTACCAAGTCAATAATGTACCACAAACTGTCTTTTATAGCATTTCTTCTTTTTGCGCAGGTGGCCACTGTAGCAGCTCAAACCAACCATGCCTCCCTTGTCAATCCCTTCATCGGCACGGGCGGCCACGGACACACCTACCCCGGAGCGAGTATGCCCTTTGGCATGATGCAGCTAAGCCCTGATACCAGACTTGAGGGGTGGGATGGATGTGGTGGCTACCACTATTCCGACTCGCTGATGTACGGCTTTTCACACACTCACCTAAGCGGCACAGGCATCCCCGACTATTGCGATGTCCTCGTCATGCCTTTCACTGGCGAAGTCCATTGGAATAACAGCGAGTATCGCTCACCATTTTCTCATAGTGAGGAGAAAGCCGAACCTGGGTACTATGAGGTACTGCTCAATAAACACAATATTCTTGCAAAACTCACCACGGCCACACGGTCAGGCATGCATGAATATACATTCGAAAAAGCCGGCGAGGGCAAAATTTTATTGGACCTCAGGCACCGTGATGTAGTGCTGGAGTCTTCCCTGGAGATAGTCAACGACTATGAAGTCAGAGGCATGCGCCGCAGCAAAAGCTGGGCTGAGAATCAGGGGGTGTATTTTCATATCAAATTCGACAAGCCAATCAAAAACTACGGGATCGCCCTGAACGATACCCTGAAGACCGGGGTAAAAGCCGCCGATGGGCTAAACGTCAAGTCTTATTTCAGTTTCGATTTGAAGGCTGACAAAAAACTCAAAATGAAGATTGGTATTTCGGGAGTGAGCATGGAAAACGCCTTGCTCAACCTCAATGCTGAAATACCTGGGTTTGATTTTGAAGAAGTGAAAAAAGCGGCGCATACTGCCTGGAACAGGGAGCTGGGCAAAATTGACATAAAAGGTGGCACCCACGACCAGCAAGTGGCCTTTTACACCGCTCTCTACCATACCAGCCTTAGCCCCAATACCTACACCGACGTAAACGGCGACTACCGTGGCACCGATTTGAAAGTACACACAATAGAAAAGGGTACTTATTACAGCGTTTTTTCACTTTGGGACACCCACCGGGCCCTTCATCCGCTGCATACCATCATCAATCGTGCCCGCACTACCGATTGGATCAACACTTTTCTCACGCAATACCAGCAGGGTGGCATGCTGCCTGTTTGGGAGCTGAGTGGCAACGAAACCTTTTGCATGATTGGCTACCACTCAGTGCCCGTGATAGCCGATGCCTACCAGAAAGGCATCAGAGGCTTTGATGCTGGCCTGGCTTTGGAGGCTATGACCGACTATGCCGAAAGCGACAGGTTTGGGCACAGGCAGTACATTCGGCAGGGCTATGTAAGCAACGATGTCGATCATGAAAGTGCTTCCAAAACAGTGGAATACGCCTATGACGATTGGTGCATTGCTCAGATGGCCAATTGGCTGGGAAAAAAGGACATCAGCGAGACCTACCTGCTGCGTGCCCAAAACTACAAGAACCTTTTTGACTATAACAACCGGTTCATCAGGGGCAAAGTGCAAGGCTTTTGGTATGCGCCTTTTCAGGCGAGCGAAGTCAATAATTTCTATACCGAAGGCAATGCCTGGCACTATTCGTTTACAGCCCAGCAAGACTTAAGCGGGTTGATAAAACTCTATGGTGGAAAGGAGCAAACAGCCCAAAAGCTTGAAGAGCTGTTTACCACAAGTGAAGGCCTCAGCGGACGTGACCAAAGCGATGTAACAGGGCTAATCGGCCAGTATGCCCATGGCAATGAACCCAGCCACCACATGGCTTACCTGTTTGACTACGTGGGAAAACCCTGGCGTACACAGGAACTTGTGCACCAGATCTGCACTGAGTTTTATCCCAACCAGCCCGATGGACTGATCGGCAATGAAGATTGTGGACAAATGTCGGCCTGGTTTGTCTTCAGTGCCATGGGTTTTTACCCTGTCACACCCGGCAGTGGTGTCTATGCCATAGGAACGCCCTTGTTCACCGAAATGAAAATCCACATGGAGAATGGTAAAACGTTTACTGTAAGCGCTCCTTCAGCATCAGGTAAAAAGATCTATATCAACAAGATAACACTGAATGGTAAAGTAAAAAATGAAACGTACTTCCATCACGAAGACTTGGCCAAAGGCGGTAGCCTCACATTCGAAATGACCGACAAACCCAACAAGCAATTAGGCACATTGGAGGGGCAGATGCCATACACGGCCATTGCTGAAGGCGATTTTGTGGCGGTACCCTATTTCAATATGGACAACTTCAAATTCCAGGATTCGCTTCAGGTAGATATCATGTCTATGACTGAAGGAGCGGAAATTTTCTATTCCCTCAATGGCGGTCAGTTTGAAACATACGCAACACCATTTTGGGTGAAAGAGACAGCAAAAGTGGAAGCTTATGTCAAGCGAGGGGCTGTGAACTCGCCAACAGTGGCTCAGCAGTTCTACCTGCTCCCCAACGACAAAACCATAGAGGTACTCAGTGAGGTGTATCCCATGTACACTGCTGGAGGAAATGGAGCATTGATAGATGGGATCATTGGGACGGAAAATTGGAAAGCGGGGCAGTGGCAAAGCTACTACGATCAGGACTTTGAGGCCGTGATAGACCTCAAAACTGAGCGCCCAATCAAGCGGGTGGCTGTGCATGTGTTGCAGGACGTGAGCCCCTGGATTGTGTATCCAGAATCGGTAACCTTCGAAACGAGCAACGACGGGAAGATATTCACTCCGCTCACCGCTGTCAAAAACACCGTTCCGAAAGAGATGATTGCTGCTGAGGTGCAGTTTTTAGGAGCGGCGGTCAACGTAAAGGCCCGCTACGTAAAGGTAAAGGCCAAAACTGGTGGCAAGCTGCCGCCTTCTCACGAAAGTGCCGGCAATCCCTCGCATTTGTTTGTCGACGAGGTGGTGGTGGAGTATTGAGCTCTCCAACTGACAGAAGTCATTGTGGGCATTGGGATTACCACTTAACTTTCCTTTATGTCAAGTTTTAGGATAAGACCCAGGTTCAAGCACCGTATTGAGGCCACTCAAAAGGATGTGCTGGAAAGTACTATTTGTGCTGCGCTGGAGCAGAACAAACAATTCACTTTCACACACTTTCCCGACCATCTGTACATAAAGATAAACCCCGGCGAACGGCATATTTGGTCTCCACAATTGCATCTGTCATTTGACCAGGAGGGGAGCGACGTCACAGTAAGAGGTTTATACGGCCCTAATCCAACTATTTGGGCATTTTTCTTTTTCGGCTACGTGACCATTGGCATTCTAGCACTTTTCCTAGGCATGTGGGGAGCCAGCCTCTGGAGTTTGGGTAGGGATGCATCGATCTTGTGGAGCATTCCAGGGCTCTTCTTTGTGGCATTGAGTTTATACGCTTTTAGCCAGGCGGGACAAAAGTTTGGTGCCCAGCAAATGTTTGACATTCATCATTTTTATGAGGAAATCACTCGGGATAAAGTGATTGTGAGCTAAATGCTTTCAAGTTGGATTTCTTGGAGCATAGCATTCATTGAAGGTGAGAAGCTATTCTTTGGGCGGAAGGTCTATCCAAGCCATTTTCAAAAGGACTTACGGCCCGAATGAAGCCGACATCCTCAAATAGGGACACGCCGCTTGAAGAAAGTGTTGATGACCACCACGCCAGCCAACGAATAAGATATAAATATTATCCATTTCAATGAAAAGTCGAGTTATATTATTCACTTCGCAGCATTAACAGTGGTCTGGAAATGAATAGAAATCGGAATTTTCCGTCTCCTTCCCGAGGCAACCCTGATACCGATCAAAAAGGGGGGAGGTATAGTATCCGTAAAATCCTTGTAGCAACGGGAGCAGTAATAGGTACTATGTTGCTGCTTTTCAAGGTGCTTTATCCTGCATCAAAAGGTAAGACTGAAGACATGGTGCCCGTTGCGGTGCTTTCAAAAGAAGAAAATAGGGCAGTACACCGTTACGTTAACGATTACCATCTTGAGGTAGCCAAAGCGAAAGGACTGGCAAAGCCTTTGGTATCAAAAGCTGAGCACAAAGCAGACGCCAAAGCGTTTAGTAGCCGTTACAAACTCCATGAAATAACCGACAATAAGTACTATGAAATTCCCTATTTAACCAACTCATTACCTTACCTGCAGCCGTCCGCTGCAGAGTTTCTAAACCTTATTGGGGAGAGGTTTTGCGATCGACTCGGGGAACTAGAAATGACAGATTATCGGTTTTCGGTCACATCAGTATTGCGAACCATTGAAGATCAAAAGTCGCTGCGGAAAAACAACCTCAACGCTACGGCTAATAATTCATCGCACTACTATGGACGAACATTTGACATTGCCCAAACACGCTTTTTCGAAAGAGGAAATAGCACGCCCGTTTATTCCTACCGCCTGAGGAATCTATTGCTGCGTGAATTAATCAAGCTGCAGGAGGAAGGCAAATGTTATGTACTCCTTGAAAGTCAAACCAAGTGTATTCATGTGACTGTCAGGTGATTGCAAATATTATCAAAGATCGAGCAAATGTCATATATCTAATTGATATTAAGATACTTATTGTTTATTTATTCAAGTTATGAATCAACTCAGTGCCAACTTGTACCACTTACCCATCGGGCAGCTCTGCACGCTGGTAAAGCAGCATTTTCCGGCACACGAGTACCACTTCAAAAAACACGCTATCGTATTAAAGGATGCTGACCTGAACCCAGTAGGAAGTGTCCGACTGCCACTTCATCTTTCACTGAACGAGGATCTGAATATCATTACCGACCAGGCCCGGGTGCTCTACATAAGTATGGAATCGGGTTATGCCACAATCAGCATGATGCAGGGTGAGGAGAATGTGTATCATACCTCGTTTGGGGCCTACATGACCCGCAAGAAGCAAGGCTTCAGCCAGATCAAGTACCTGAAAAAGAAAGGGAAATCCCGGGCTGGTTCGAGGGTGAGATTGGCTGAAACAATTGAGTTTTTTGAAAAGATCAATTTGACGTTGACTGAGCTTTTGGAGACCTATTCCGTCGACCGACTGGCGCTCAACTGCAACACCACCCTGATCCCTTATTTGTATCAATCGAAGGTGAAGTGTCCATTTGAGAAAAACGATTCCAGGCTGTACAAAATACCAGTGCACATCCCACAGTCGAACTTCACTCACCTGGAGGCAGCGATCAAAAAACTAAAGGCACCTGTCTTGTTTTATGAGGAGCCAAACAAACCCCAGATGGAGCCTCTGATAGCCGCTGCTGGATAGGCAGGCGTAGTATGAATGATGGCATTTCGAAGCATTTTAACCCGTCTACTCTCCCTTTCTGCATTTGATCAGAAAGAAAGGGAAGCTCTCATTGACTTCCGTTATTTCAAACAGCCCAGCCTTGTCAAACGCTGCATGAATGGATTCCCTATCGTAAAAATACATTTTCACTCCTTCGAATATTTCATACCTGTCTTTGCTCACAAGCTGGCCTTTTCCATAGGTGTGCGCTTCTTTAGAAATGGCAGTAAAAACCATGTGGCCGCCTTTTGAAAGTTGATTGTAGCAATCACGGATCAGTTTCTCCCTTTCGTCGGCGTCCAGCAAATGAATCAGCGCATAGCAAAATATCCCATCATACTGATGGTCATCAAACGGCATATCTACTACCGAACCATGATGGATAGTCATGCCTGACCCGTAAAGCTTTCTGGCCAGCTCAATAGCCGTTTTTGATATTTCTATTCCGGTTACCGCTATTCCGTTGTCTGTGAAAATTTGAGCATTCCTTCCGTAGCCAATGCCAGGAATAAGCATGTTCTTCACCGATTTCTGTACGAAAAAATCCTTTGTCAAAACGGCTGACCTTGATGGCTCAAATCCCCACATGGTCTGCTTCTCAACGAAACTTTCTTCCCAAAACTCTGCCATGTTATTTGCAAATTTTATCTTCTAACACATCGCACATAAACCCGGCTTCATTTACCGCTACTCTTATGTTTTCCGGCTGAAATGTGGCCCCTTCTGCCCTCAAAATGCTATGACCGCAGGGAAAGCCAGCTGCTGAATCAGATAGGTCAATATTGACTCTTAAGTAAGGAAAGCCAGTTTGAAGGACATCTAAAATGCGCTCTGCATGCATTTCATTCCGGATACTTGTGACAAAAACTTCTACCATCTTTGTAGGGTCAAATCAAAACTCTTCGTCGGTCAGCTCCTTGTTGATCATGGCACCGACCACGTTTCCGCCATAAACCGCAGTGGCAACAGACCGCATCATGGTGCTGTTATCCCCACAGGCGAAAACACCTTCAATGGTCGTCTTTTGAAAACTATCTACTTTGATATAACCATGCTCTGTCAGCTCACAACCCACCAAAGCTGGAATGTCCGAATGTTGGGTGAAGGGAAGGGCTGCGTAAATGCCGTCAAAGGCCATCCTGGCACCCGTGCTAAAGACGATGTTTTTGACCTGCCCGTTATGATGCTCAATTTCCGAAACTTCGGTCTCAACGATCTCTATATTGTGCCTCTTGAGTTTTGAGATTTGCTCCGGCTCAAACGCTGCTTTTCCCGACGTGAGCACAGTGAGGTTGTCAGTAAGGTTATTGACCAGCGAGGCCAGGTGAAAGGCCCTTTCTCCATTGGCCATAATGCCGGTTTTCCGATTTCGCAATTCATATCCGTGGCAGTAGGGGCAATGCACCACCGAAATCCCCCAGCATTCAGCAAAGCCCTCGATGCCAGGCATGCTGTCTTTTATACCGGTAGCAAACACCAGTTTCTTCGCCGTGAATGCCTGGCCTGCTTGCGTGGTGATGGCAAAACCGGCGGCAGTCTTTTTCCCGCTAACGGCAGAGTCGTTCAGGAATTGCACCGAGCTGTACTTCAAAACCTGTTCTTTGGCTTTCCCGACTATTACCCCTGGCTTTTCACCGTCCTGGGTAATGAAGTTATGAGAATGGGGCGTTTGTCGGTTACAAGGCAGCCCGCTGTCGATAATTAATACCTGGCGCAAAGACCGTCCGAGTGCCATGGCTGCAGAAAGCCCGGCATAACTGCCCCCAATAATGATTACTTCAAAATGCTGTTGGTCTGTCATTTCATTAAGTTGTGTAAATGCTGCTGTAGAACCGGCTAATGCCGATGCTGTCAGAGCAAGCCCGCCATATTTCAATACGTTTCTCCTTGTCACTTTTTTGTAAGCTGTTTGCAAAGCTAGGTATCACTGCCGTTATTGCAACAGAGTCGCAATATTTAATTGCAAATTTGTCGCATTAGAATGAGAAGAAGAAACACAACATCCAAAGAGGCAGTGCTGTCGGTATTGACCAATGCAAGAAAAGCAATGAGCCAGGACGCCATCGAAAGGGAAATGGATGTGGACGCCAACAGGGCCACCATTTACAGAATACTCAATCGCTTTTGCGAAGATGGCATTGTGCACAAAATTGTGGCCGATGACGGCAAGCAGTACTTTGCCGTATGTGTGAAGTGCGACGATAAGGCCAAATTGCCCGACAACCACTTTCATTTTCGCTGTACCAACTGCCAAACCATTGAGTGCCTTCCGGCCCTTGTTCACTTTTCAGTGCCCACAGGCTACAAAGTCGGAAGTTTAAATTGCGTGCTTATCGGAGTGTGTAGCGATTGTTCGTAGGTGTGCAGCTTCTGGTGTGTTATCCAATGGGCCCCGCCGACTAATTTTTGACCAATCTTGCAGAGCGAACGGAGGTGCCATCAAAGACCTGAAGGACATAAACGCCTGGTTTGGCATCCGAAATATCGATTAACGCAAATTTGTCTTTCGCTGTAATTGAAGCCTGCACAATCTGCCCCAGGCTGTTGCATAGCCTGACTTGCGTTAAGTCAAAATGATCGATCGACAGTGTATATTGCCCATCGGACGGGTTGGGAAAGACATGTAGATCTTTCTTGCCATCGAACTTTACCAGTACAATGGGCGAATAGTCAAATTTTCCGTCAAAATCGGTTTGCTTGAGCCTGTAATACGACCTCGTGGTAAATGGACTGGCATCGATAATTTGATATTGACGTGGAGTTTGAGTTGTTCCCGCTCCATTCACGATGGCCACTTCCTGCCAGCTCTCTGCATCTCTGGATTTCTCAATGGTAAAGAAATCATTATTGAGTTCAGAAGCTGTACGCCATTTTACAGTGACATAATCACCGGTTACAAATGCCTTAAAGGAGGTAAGTTCTATAGGCAAAGGAGATGACAAATCTGTGTTGCCCAATGTAAACCGATCTCCGTTCTGGAAATTGACATTTGAGAACACCGCAATATTGCCTGAGACAGTTCCAACTATTGGTGTCACATCGTTGTCGGCAAAACCATCTCCGTCCCGGTCAATCAGGAGCCTCAGGTTAGAGCCGAGGGGATTTCCTATGCCATTGAAATCAAAAGATATGGAAACCGTTCCCACATCACCTGTCTCACTTACTCTCCAAATTCTGTTGTAACGCTGCTCAATGATAATTCCATCGACGCCCGAAGTGGTACCGGTAAGGGCGGCATTGTCATGTCCCCACATCAAATACTCATTGTTTCCAAGTGCGCTGGGGTTCCACATTCTCACGATGCCGAGCCCCCTGGCATCCTTATGAAAGCTACCATCGCTGGCCTGGCCAATGCCCGATACCTGAAAATCGAAGTTCCCATTGCCTGGTGTGTCCATCGTATGAAAATCATTGGCAATGGCGATTCCATATTTTGAGGATAAATAATTGCTTAAAATTATTCTCTTAGTGTTGTCCAGGACAGAACTAAAAACTATCGTTTCAGCTATGTCTCCCTCAAGAAACCGATCCGGAGTGCTGCCGGCAGCATTCACAGTTCCACCGATATATAACGGAGTGTTGTGAGAGGTGATTGGACCTGCATAAGAATCCGTAGAAGGGCCACCTTCGTTGACAAAGTGCTGCATCCCCGGATCAGCATATATACCCGTGTGAATGGCATTTACCCCGTAAGAAATGGCACTTTGTGCTTCGTTACCCAGTGCGTCAATTGCAAACGATACGCTCTGTAGATTATTGTTTCTTAGCAGCGCATATCCATTAAATCCAGCAACGCCCGATTGAATTTTGGAAAGAAACGACGCATAGGCAGTAGAGGAAGCTGCCAAATTACCCACAGTGATCAGCGTTACGTTTTGAATATCAAGGGATGCATCGTCAGCAACTTGCAAATAATCAGAATTTGCGTTTACAAACTGAACTGCGGGAAACCCATTTAGCTGGCCAGTTCTAAAAACAGGCTCCCGACCAGCAACAGCCGCAGCATCGTTGCCATATCCTGAAAGGTCAGTCCATGCCGTCACATTCGTGCCTGTTGCCTGATTAATCGTATTGGCATCTAGCCAAAGCCTGACATCGCCTGATGCGGTGGTACTGCCCACCCCGCCGGGCCCGGAATTTCCCGACGAGAAACTGCCGGTAGGGGTAATAGGAAATGCTCCACAATTTGCCGTACAAGTCACAGCAAATGTACCACAAACCTGACTCAGCGATCCACCATTGAAAAATTGGATGGTGGGATCAGCCCCGCCATTCCCCAGGTTCATCACGCCCTCGCCGCATAAGGTGGCATTTGTCCAGTCAATGTAGATATCGTCTGCGCCGAAAGAGAGGTTATTAATGATTGTTATACTGTTGCCAGACAATATCAGGTCATCAGTGTTTGAAAAATTTCCATTTTCAGCAATCTCAAAGTACCCCAAATTAACAAGGTCTTCATTCACAGTGAGCGTTCCGCCATCTGCTATGAGTGTGTATCCGGCGAGCATCAGCTCCTCGGTGGAAGTAAGCAATCCACCGTTCGCTATAACTATGTCGCCTGTGTGATAGAACATTTGATCAGTTGAACCAGTGAATGTGCCAACATTAGCCAGTGGCAAGTCATCAGGTGATTGCGAACATGGATCGTTGTCGTTGACGTTATCAATAGCAATGGTATGCCCATTTTGAATCACCACATTATTGGATCTTCTCGGATAAACTCCCACAGGCACTGCCCCACTGGAACCATCCGGCGTAAAAGACCAGGCAGTATTAGATTCCCACGCAGTTGGCCCCGCCAGGCGTGAGTAAAATGTATTTCCCTGAAGGCCGGTGTCCTCGAAGGTGATAATTTGCCATGGTGCATCAGCCGATGAACCTGTGCCCACACCTCTGGTGATTTGAAGGTTGGTGGAGCTCGTAATTTGATAAGTAAACCAGTTGTGTCCAGTGTTGTCGTCTGTGGAAAAGCTGGTGCTACCTTGTCTGCCGAAGTTCCCGGGGGCAATTACTCCCGATGCGCTTGTGGCAGTAATGGCAACGGCTCGTGTAGTGACGCCCGCTGTAAAATTTTGTGTGCCTCTTGTCACAGTTGAGCCATCCGTAAATTCGACTACGTAGGTTACAAAGTTCATATTGGATGTTGTGCCCGCCCTTGTGTAAGTAACAGTTGACGCATTTGATAGCTCAGTACGTGGCAAATCAAAAGCATTTACGTCGCCCTCCCACCAATGATTACTCACAACGAAGGCCTTCGAGAGTGTGCCAATGGCCGGGGAAATCGTTGCGGTTGTGGACAGGGATCCGGCAGCCAGTGTCGTCACCAGCTTTTTTACCACAGCTCCCTGATATTCAATCACCTGCCAATAGGCTTCTTCCATATTAGCTCCACCAGGCCCATTACTGCTTATCATTAGCTGCATGTTAGTTGACGTTGTCAGGTTGGCAGATACCCCGTCATCTGCACCAAGTTGCGAACCGCTTTTTCTTGCACTAATGAGTACAAAACTTTTCGTAAGATCCACACACCCAATGGCCACGTTAACGGGCGTTCCTCTGGCAACATTTGTAGAAGAGCCATGCTGCACATAAACACCGCTTTCAAACTCAAAAACCTGCCAGCTGATAGAAACCACGCCTGAATTCCCCGTTCGTGCAAAGGTTAACGTAGTAGCATTAGTGATGGCACCACCAACTTGAAAGTGCTGTGGTTGATTAGAATCAATGGTGGAAGAGAAGACCAGGAAAGACTTCGATCGATCAATTGCAGTGATGGCAATTGTCTGGGTGGTACTTCCATTGGCTATAGTAGTTGTGCCAGATTGCTTCCTGGAAAACTCAGCGCCAAAGGAAACACCAATTGAAAGGGAAGAGGCCAGAAAAAACGCAGAGCACAGCTTCAAAAATCTCATTTTCTTTACTTCAGATTTACTTAAAAACAAACCTTTAAAACTGCCGGAAAGCTGGTATGAAATATTAAAGTGGACGGATAAAAGAACGCAATCCCACGACTACATACACCGTAGCCTTGCCATTAAGGTAGGCTACTTTTACGAATTGTCATATTTTTTATCAAAATAGTTGTAAAACCCAACGATAAGACTTGATCCGATCCAAAAGAAATAAAAAGTCAGGAATTGGGCCAAAGGTGAACGGGTGCAGAAACTCCGACATGACAGTTAATGGATTTAATTCCAATTTCTTTATCATTGTATAACCTTCAACTAAAGTTAAACAACCAATGGCTGAGAATTCTAACGGAAGCAGCAAGACCGCAGGTGTGATCATCATCCTGGCGCTGGTGCTGGTGGTATTGGCGGGCGGATATTACCTGTTTATGTATAAGCCTCAGCAAGAGGCAAAAGAAAAGGCTCGTTTGGAACAAATAGCCAAACAAGAAGCCGAGAAAAAAAGACAGGAGCTGGAGGCTCAGAAGAAAGTTAAATACGAAGAGTTGATAAAAAATGCCGATGTGGCATTTGCGGAAGAGAATTGGGAGACTGCACATTCCCTTTATGCTGAAGCGGCCTCTCTTTTACCGGATCAGCAATATGCAAAGGATCAATTGGCGCTGGTAAGGGCCAAGCTGGATGCATTAGCCGCCAAACAAACACCCGGAACAATTGAAACTGTTGCTTCACCAACGGGACGCTTCTACGTGGTCGTTTCAAGCAGTGTGGATGGCGACCTGGCCATGGACTATGCCAATAAACTGGCCAAAGAAGGAAACAGCTTGAAGATAATTAACCCTTCCGGCACCAATAAGCTATTCCACCGTGTGTCTGTTGGCGATTATCCCACGTGGGACGAAGCGGTAGCCGCTACTTCATCGGCCAGTGCGTTTGGAGAAGGCGTTTGGGTGTTGAAGTATTGAGATCTGGTTCAGGAAACTACAAAATATTTCCAGTTGTGATCCACTGGCATGCAGCGATTGAAGGTATAGAAATATCTACCTCTGTTCTTGGTTTCTTGTCAACAAATTGAAAGAGATTCCAATATCCCCAATCCATGGTATAGTCACTAGATGCCGGAATCGGTTCGAAGTTTTTCTTTCCCTATCAACAAGGTGTTTAAAGCCACTTCGCCTTTATGTCTTTGTATTTAGTTCTTCCAACAGGGATAAGTACGCCATTTTTAAGCTCGGCCATATATTTGCTGCCAGGCTTCACAATAATTTCCCTTACCTCAGACATCTTCAGTAAGTATGATTTGTGGACACGTTCAAAAGTAGGGGACAATAGCTGTTCCAGCTTTTCGAGTGATTTATCATGCAGTTCTTTTGTTCCGTCTGTCAGAAATAGTTCGGTGTAGGCTCCTGCACCTTTAATAAAAAGTAAGTCTTCAATGGGTATCAGCTGTATCCTTTGCCGTTTCTTTACGGCTAAAAATTTAATCTTATTCGCTGCTGTTTTTTCTTTGGTGATGGCACGGTTGAAGGCTTGCTCCAACCGACCTCTGTTAAAGGGCTTAGGTACAAAATCTAACACTCCATATTCAAAAGCCGTAATTGCCAGGTCTTTGTAGGCTGAAATTACGATGGTATGAAACGACTCAGAAACCGCCGTCGTTAGGAGGTCAAAACCACTTTCGCCATTAAGATTCAAATCCAGGAGAACGAGGTCCAATGAGCTATTTTCAATAAATTTCAATGCCTCATGGAGTGTGTTAATGTGGGTGAGAGAGTGTAAGTTGTTGCCAAGAATGTCACGGGTCATCCTTTCAATTCTTTTGGCAATTCTTAATTCATCTTCAACGATTAAAACATTCATCTCGTTAAGCGTATATTTTTAAGACGTTTTTCCAACCATGGGTTGTTGGTTCGGAGGTGAAATCCCAATTCGAATGGTAACTTTCTGTCAATCGAGCCCTTATGTATTTCAGTCCTGTGCCTTCATCTCTATCTCCCGATGCTTGCCTCGCACCAGCAGCAAACGTCAAAAAGGTAAAACACCTGTACTGACTAGTCGATTCAAATACCAACTTAAATTTGATGCTATTGTCTTCCAAAGGCAAGCTGTGCGTAATGCCATTTTCCAATAGCGTATGAAGAATGGCGGGGGGTATTTTTTGTTCAGGGTCTATGCCTTCTTCTTCCCAGGAATAGTTGATTTCTTTCCGGTACGCCATAATCTCAAGATGCGTACGACACAGCGCTATTTCTTGAGCAATAGGGATCAATGTTTGATTTTCTATCTGATTAAATAGATCAAATTCTTTGGCTAGTGCTTCTATGAACAAAACTCCTTTTTTGGGAGATTCTTCCACCCAATCTATTAATGAGGTCAGGGTATTCATTAGAAAATGAGGTTGAATATTCTTTTTAAGTAATTCCAGGCGCAGGCGAGTGGATTGAATGAGAGAAGTTTCATAGGCCAATCGTTGTTCTTTGATATTTAAAGACAGCAAATACAGCATGCCCAAAAGTATAAGTCCCAGGCCCACGTGCAGGCTAATGTTGAAACTGGTTGCAAAATATACCGCCAGGGACAAAAGTAACGTCACCAGTACGAGACGGGCACCTCTGACATTTTTATACCCTCCATATGCGACCATCCCAAAGGAGAAAACCCACATGCTCAAAACCATATTGAGCGCTTTAAAGTCAAAGGCATGATCTTTAATTAGGAAAATGGACGTCAGTATTCCTGCATATAGAATGAGTAATAATTTTTGCCTGGGAAAGGGGAACTGCATCGAGAAATAGAATGGTATCAAAAATGATATTCCCAACAAAAATGTGCTGATGATTTGTAATCTTACGATATGCAGACTGTAATGCATCGGCACATAGTTTTTGCTGTACACGGTCAATACCAGTGCGAAGATGAGAAAACAGCAAATGCTAAAAATGAGTGTAGGATACTCACTATTGTTGTTTAGGAATAGAAAAAGAAAATAAATAGATGTTATCAAAAAGGCACCTGCAAAAATGTGCATATAGGTAGTTTCTATCAGTCGCTGGGTCGTTAGGTCGTCATAAGAATCTATCTCTAAATCCCATATGCCCGTGTGATCCGGAAAATGATTTATACTGGATCGGATAGCTAAAATATGTTCTCCTACTTTCGTAAGATGAGTAGGAATAATATTTGTAGTCCATAGCTTACCCTCAGCACCAAGTTCTTTCTCTTGTCCTGGATTCCCATTTTTTCCGATCAAAACACCATCCCAAAACACTTCATACTCTCCATAGACATGTAGCTGAATGCCATACGGATTCAGGTCTTCGGGTGCCTTTAAAATGTCAATCAGCGTTCTGGACCAGTAAATCTGACCTTCATCTACAAGCGGCTTTCCACTCAGCCAATCCTGATCGTTTAGATCTTTGGCAGCCCATTCCTTTTGATCACCTGTTTTAAATAAAGTACTGCGTTCTTCGAAAACAGGATCCTGGGCATGTGCGGCCTCGGGTAGCAGGAGCAAAAGAAAGAAAAGTAGCGGTCTCAAGTTCTTTGACAATGATTTACCAATACAAGCTAACCATTATAAATGGCTTCTTTGAGTAGTTCATTCATGCATAGAGCAGTTGGCAAATTAAACGATGCACATCAACAACTCTTACAAGAATTTTGATGTATACCCTTCAAAAACTCAACTTCAACTTATGACCATTTTACTCAACTATATCAAACATATCAACAATAGGAGGGGAATGCGGATCACGAAAATGCTCCTATTGGCGAATGTGATCTCTCTCAGTACGGGGCTTGCTCAAGAAAATATTGCAAATGATGCTAACTATCCGCCTTTAGAAGATCGCTACCTCGGTCAAAAGCCTCCAGGCTTAATTCCTGAGGTTTTTGCTCCTGGTATTGTTTCAATAAATGGAAGATATGAAGGTGCTGTTTCCTTTTCTCCTGATTTAAAAGAAGTCTATTTTGGAGCTAATGATGAAGCCGAAGAGACACATATCTATTTTTCAAAACTCGAAGGCAACAAATGGACGCCTGTAGCAAGAGCGAATTTCACCAAAGGGAGAAAAAAAGAGGAACTACACCCATTCGTCAGCCCTGATGGCAACAGAATATATTTCACAGCTTTGGATGCTGTTTTTGTGAATGAAAAAATATGGTATGTAAACCGCATAGGGGATTCATGGAGTGATGCCGTTCTGCTTGATTCACCTATCAATGACGACCTGGTGTTTTTTCCAAATCAGGCTAAAAACGGAGACCTGTACTATTTCAGTTTATCAGCAAGAAAACCGTTTTATGCGCCCAACAAAAACGGCGAATTCCCTATGGTGCAGGAAGTTGAAATTGAATTTGGTCATCACGCTTTCATTTCCCCATCTCAAGATTATGTACTGGTTACTGCTCGAAGCAAAGAAGAGGAAAGCAGAAAAGACAATGATATTTATGTCTGTTTCAAGAATCACGACGGCACATGGGGGAAACCCATTAACCTTGGAGGTGCAGTAAATTCTGATTTTAGTGAGAAAAACCCCACTGTCACTCCAGATGGTAAGTACCTGTTTTTTGGCAGAGCCGAAAGAAGCGGAGAGATTGGATTAGCCAATATTTATTGGGTCAGTACAGAGGTTATAGATGAATTAAGACCAATTGCTCTTGAAAAGAATGCTGCTTCAGTATTTCCATTGCTCACGGGGCCCTATATGGGGCAAAAGCCTCCGGGCATGGTGGCAGAACCATTTGCTCCGGGTATCATCTCCAGAGAAGGCTGGGAGCTAGAGGGCGTCTTTGCCCCGGGTATGAAAGAGTTTTACTTCACAAGAGACCTCGGTGAATACACAAGCTACAACACTGACAATTTCCACCCGACCGTTATTGGCTTCCGGCAGGAAAACAATGTTTGGGAGAAATACACTGAATTCAAGCGGAAAGGTGAAATCGTTTTCTCGCCTGATGGCAATCGCATGCACATGGCCAAAGGGTATAAAGATCGTGTTGGCGACGGTTGGTCGGAGCGCAAAAGCCTTGGGCCCATGTTTGACCGGGAAGACTGGGGGATTATGCGCCTGTCGGCATCCGCAAAGGGCACCTATGTTTTTGATGACTACAAAAGCAATGATGCGATTCGCATTTCGACCATCAAAGATGGCAAGCGCCAGGAGCCTGCGAGAATGGGACCGGTGGTCAACTCAGGCAAAAAGACCGCTCACCCATTTATTGCGCCGGACGAGAGCTACCTCATTTGGGATAGCGAGCGGGAGGGGGGGTATGGAGACTCTGACCTTTACATCAGCTTCCGACAAAAAGATGATTCGTGGGGGCCTGCCATCAATATGGGTGACAAGGTCAACTCCGCTCAATGGGATGCCTATGCTACCGTTACCCCTGACGGCAAATACCTTTTGTTTAATAGAAAGGTAGACGGCAGAAATACGGACATCTACTGGGTTGACGCACAAATCATCGAGACTCTCAGGCCCCAATAACAACTCATCAAAAAAAGGAAGCAACCATGAAATAGCCATAAGGAGAGCCATACCTAGAGGAAATGAATAAAGTCGGAGAACAGTCGACTATAACTTCCGAAATGCTATTGGGTATTCCATCGCTCCGGTGAACCGGTGGCCGCTGAAAATCAAAATTTATACAGATGAAAGCAATAAAATTACTAATGTTGGCATTTTTCATTTCAATCAATACAGCTCTTGCTCAGGAAAAAATTGAAAACGATGCCAGCAAACCGCCCTTAGAAGATCGCTATTTTGGAGAAAAGCCACCGGGCCTAATTCCTGTACTTTTTGCTCCTGACATTGTTTCTCCAGAAGGACTTTTTGAAGGTGGTAACCATTCTCCAGACATGAAGGAATACTATTTCACCAGGAAAAATGGAAAATATGAAAAACGCACATTTTTTGTTATTCGATATGAAAATGGGAAATGGGGGAACGAAACAGAGACTGATATAAAATGGCCAGGATTCTCTGAGGATGGCAATACAATGTACCTTGGAAAGGAGTATAGGGAACGAACTGCAACAGGGTGGTCTGAACTCAAAAGTCTGGGTGAATTCTTAAAAGATCAGGCACATGGTATGTCGATTTCAACTCGGGGAACCTATTATTTTGCTGTTTATAAAAAGAATGATAGTGCGGTAAACGGCTCCATCTATTATTCTGGTTTCAGAAACGGCAAACAAGAAACACCGGTCAAAATGGGCACCGAAATTAATACAGGAATAGATATTGCGCATCCTTACATTGCTCCGGATGAATCCTATTTGATATGGGATGTTGTAAGAGAAGACGGGTATGGTGGGTCTGATATCTATATTAGTTTTCGAGCGAAAGATGGTTCTTGGGTGCCAGCAATTAACATGGGAGCTCAAATAAACACAGGGCTCGAGGAAAGTGGCGCACATGTGACAGCTGATGGAAAATATCTGTTTTTTTCGAGGGGAGAGTGGGAGGTTAGAGAAGATGGAAGTACTAATTGGGTAGGAAAACCTTATTGGGTGGATGCTCAGGTTATTGAGAACCTCAGGCCCCGATAACAACGTAGAGTACATAGGTAAACAGTAACTGACAACCGGGCGCACATTTAATTCTCACCAGAGTAGTTTGCAGGCAACAGCTCCACGATGGACCTGTTGCCTGCTGTTTTTTAGTCAAAAGAGCTTTTTTTCTAGCCCGCACGCCCTTCGTTAGCAATCACATTGATCACCACATTTCCCTTTTTTCGAAATGACTCCACGTAGGTGTGGGCCTCCCTGATTTGTTCCAGGCTGTATCGTTTATCAATGACTGTGATCAGCTTTCCTGCCTCAATGAGGGTTTTCAGCACTGTCAGGTCATCATCCTTTGCCTTCGCATTGCCGGCTACCGAAATGTACTTTCCGGCTGGTTTCAGCAAATGCCGGAGTTGAGATTTACTCGCTTTTCCCACTGCATCAAAAACAATGTCGAAACGTTCCGGTGTTGTTGTGTGTTCATCTTTTGTATAATCCAGAATGGACTCAGCCCCCAGCTGGGCAACCAACGGGATGTTCGCCGTGCTGCACACCCCCGTCACCGTTGCTCCAAAAGCCCTGGCAAGCTGCACACCAAACGTACCCACGCTTCCCGATGCACCATATATCAATACTTTGTCGCCAGGTTTGATGCCGCCGTGCCTCAAAAATCTCAGAGCCGTTAGGCCACCAACGGGAACGGTGGCAGCTTCTTCAAACGTCATGTTCGATGGCTTGATGGCCATCAAATGGTTGGCGGGAAGGCAGGTGTACTCGGCATAGCCGCCAAACCTCAGACCACAAGAGGCGAAAACAGCGTCCCCCTTTTTGAAGGCACTCACTTTGCTTCCGGCTTCTTCAACGATCCCGGCTAACTCAAAGCCCAGTATTTTCACCCGCCTGGGTTTAAATAGCCCATTGAAAAGCCGGGCCAGGAAGGGGTCTGCTTTTCGCAAGCGCCAATCGCCTGCCGTGACCGTGGTAGCGTAAATTTTTATCAGGACTTCATTTCCCTTCGGAGTTGGTTTGTCCACCTCTTTTAGCTTAAGCACTTCGGGTGAACCATATTTGTCATAAACGACAGCTTTCATTCGTCAAAATTTAATTACGTGTTAGTCTTTTTTAAAAGGAACCCTGGGCAAAAGGATGGCCCTGTATCAAAAGCCCTGAACTCATGCCAGGTTGAGCCTTCAAAAAAATGTGGGTTTCGACCCCAACCTGGACGGGGGCTCAACCTGACACATTTTTTTGAAAGCTCAGTGCGACATTGTTTTCGCATTGCCCGGGTTATCGAACCTTCTGCTGATCACCTAAGAGGTTTTAAAGGCTGTGGCGCAAGGTTCGCTATAGCCGACGGCCTGAACCCTTTCCTTATCAGGTAAATCCCCAGCGAAAGCTCGAAGCCAGCCACCAGCACAGCGCTTAGCCCGGCCAGGGGATCCCGTTGCCCGATCAGGCCGAACATTGCCGAAAAGGTGCCCGCCAGCAGCACCGGCCCGCCAATGATTCCAATGAGTGACAGCCCTCTGGGCACAAGACGGGACTTGTAGAGCAAGATGCCAAGCACAACGTCGTTGATGGCAGGCATGAAGCTCTGGCCTATCAGAAACATCCGGTCGTACATTGTCACAAGGGTTCGGCTGATATCCAATGCCCCTGCACCAGCACCCGACTGATGCAGTGCCACCACCGTAAGCAGGAACATCACGCCGACAAAGATGGTAGCCGCCTCCAGCACCCTAAAGCCGACAAGGCTCAGCGCCATGCCCTCATTTTGCTTTTTCAATACTGGATAAAGTGCCACTGCCGTGCCAATGCCGGTGAGCCCCACCACGATTTCCAGAATACCCCCGATGAGAACGGGAGTATCCGGAAATGAGCTGACAACGTAGTTTGCATCGTGAATCGACCCGTAAAGCGCCAGGGTAGGGACGGACACGAAGGTGAGCAGGTACAGTATGCCCGCCGCCAGCGAAGCTTTTCTGTTTGAATCTAATGCTTCCATCAGTTTTGAATTTTGTTACAGTCAGACTAATGCGCTGGATGCCGGTTATCTGGCAAGCGGATTTGACTTCCAGGGCTGGATGAAATACACACTGATGTTGAGGTTGCGGTTGTACAGTTGATCGTTTTGAGCAATGTTGGTCAGCCCATGAGCATACCGCACATCCAGAGCGTACTGCTTTTGCTTGATACGAAAGGTGAGTCCGCCACCTACCTGAACGCCTGCCTCAAACCGCTTAAGTCCTTCGTCGCTATCAAATGACACTTTGGTTGACTTGCCATCTGCCTTAATCTTACCACCGAAGTTGTAGGCGAGCGAGGGGCCTGCATTGACATGGAATTTGCCAAAATGAAACCTGGCCAGCACGGGTGCCTCTACTGCATGCAGCCGCAGCGTTCCATTCTCAGTGGTTAGGGGGTTATACACTCCAAGCTCACCGCCCTTCACCATATAGTACACCTCCGACACCATTGAAAAATGGGAAGAGATGCCACCCTGAAAAGCCAGGCCAGCCTGGAGAGACATCACAGGCTTTTCGTTGCCTCCAATAGCCTTATTACCTTTTTCGTGGTTCAAGCTTGTGGCTGCCAGGTTAAGCAATGGATGCATGTACGTGACGGGCGCTTTTTTGTGAGTGATTTGAACGGACGAACTGTCAATAGTTTGAGCCATTGAGCTTGCGGACAAGGCAACCATACCTAGTACGATGGCCTTCTTGATTGTTTTTTTCATTGTTCCTTGGTTAATTTTTAACAAAGGAAAATGAGCGGCCCGGGCCTTGAAATTTTATTATGCAACGGCCGGGAAGATGTCTGCATAGTGCCGCATTTAGTCTGCGAAATAAATGGGGAAATTACGCCCTGCTTTGGATCAGGTGGTAAAACACGTCCTTGTAAGTATCGGAAATCGGTATCAGCTGGTCGGCTATCCTGATGCGGCCACGCTCTACGGATACAATTTTGCTCAACGACACCATATACGACTTGTGCACCCGGCATATTACGCCCGGCGGAATCAGTTTTTCGAACTCACTGAAATTCTGGAGGGTCATGATCTTCTTCGTAGGCGTGTGGATTCTGCGGTAGTCACGCATCCCTTCTATATAAACTATTTCATTGAGCATGATTTTTTCTAGCCGATTTTCCGTTTTCACGAATATGAATTCCGGGGCCGGTTCCGAATGGCGGTAGGAGAGGTTCTCCTGCGCTTTGTTCACTGCCTGTATAAACCGGTTGAACGTAAAGGGCTTCAGTAAATAGTCCGTTATTTTCAGCTCGTAACCTTTCAGGGCATACTCCTGGTAGGCAGTGGTAATGATCACATGGCTGTTAATTTTTGTGCTTTCCAGGAGCTCTATTCCTGACAGCTCGTCCATATTGATATCGAGAAAAAGCACATCCACTTTGTGGCTGTTGAGATAGGCGAGGCCGGTGAGAGCGTTGTCAAATGTAGCACTCAAATGCAGAAAGGGCACTTTTTCTACAAAGCCCTTTGTTTTCTCCAACGCAAGGGGCTCGTCTTCAATGATCACACAGGTATATTTATCCATGTTGAATGGCCAGGTTTACACAATATCGCTCATTGTCGTTATCCACTACCAACTCATGCTTGCCAGGGTAAATAAGGCTTAGCCTTTTCTTTATCAGCTCATTGCCAAGGCCGCCGTGTGCCTGGGGAGCCATTTTTGAATCGTATTTATTGCTGCAGGTCAGCCGTACGTTGGTGTCATCAATACTGATCTGTATGGTAATGGCATTCTCCACTTTTTTGTTGGTGGTATGCTTAAAAGCGTTTTCGACAAAGGGAATAAACACCATGGGAGCAATCAACTTGTCGCCAACCGTGCCTGTTATCGAAAAATGGACGTAGGTTTCATTGGCTGTCCTTATTTTTTGCAGGGCAATGTACCTTTCCATGTATTCGATTTCCTTCGAAAGCGGGATTTTATCGGCCTTGGTTTCATAAAGCACAAAC
Source organism: Imperialibacter sp. (assembly GCF_048007035.1). Lineage (NCBI taxonomy): Bacteria > Pseudomonadati > Bacteroidota > Cytophagia > Cytophagales > Flammeovirgaceae > Imperialibacter > Imperialibacter sp. Next base: position 6,036,555 of record NZ_CP180355.1, on the reverse strand, counting down.
CGGATAATGTCGGACAGCTTGTTCAAATAGTCGGAAGCCAGCACGGCGTCTTTCAAAATCAGGGAGTCGATATTGTTGATGGTGTTAAAGAAAAGATGGGGGTCAAACTGGTTTTTAATCAGCTGTAGCTCCATCTCGTGGTTTTTCTCCCGCAGAGCCTCCTTCAGTTTAATCTCATTGAACCAGGTGACAAATCCCTTCATCACCAGGGCCACGCCACCGCTTACCAGGCCGATTACAGACATGACCACGATGGTTTGAAGCGCTGTAGACCTGCCGTGCCGTCCTCCTTCATCCATGTCATAAATACGGCCCGTCTCAATGAAAAAGCGGATTAAAATATAGCCCACTACGCCAGCCAGGATGGCCATCAGCAATCCGACGAAGATGGCTTGAATAATTTTCTTCTTCTGGAGGTACCTGGGAAACAGAAAATAGTAGTAGGCGTAAAAGCACAGGGCTGAGGGCACTACAGCAAAAAGCAGTACGCTGTACAGCGCATTCATCAGGCGATCCACATCATGATGGCTTCGATAATACAAGCCCAGCGCAATAAACACCAGCAGGAAATAGCAGGCCCAAAAGCCCACATGAAGCAAAATGACGAAGGGTCGTTTCATCTGTATAAAATTTACTTTTTAGCGGCCAGATGGAATAGCCAAAACCTTTCGGAAGTGATAGTTGTTTGTCTGCTGACGTTATACATTCCGTTGGTCATAGTATTCTTGTCGCTATTTCATAGCGAAATGTAGCGAATAAAACGAGATTCAAAATCAGGTAGGGGTGGTGAAAAATGAGTCGGGGCACGCTGATTGGGCAGGCAACAGAGTGTGTGCAGAAAAACTATTAATAGCCTGGGCAAAGGGCCCGGCCAGCGTAGGCCCAGGCGTTGGCAAAGCAGCTCCAGAGAGCTATTTTGGTTATACTACTTCTGATACTCTATTTTAAGAATTTTCCATACAAAATCACCCATTTTGGTTTTAACGATGGCTTCGTCTCCCACAGTTTTACCAAGGAGCGCTTTAGCCATTGGGGAGTCCATAGAGATATAATCTTTGTTACCTATTAACTCTTCGTAACCAACAATTCGAAGGCGGTTTTGAAGACCTTTCTCTTCGTTTTTTATTTCTACCCAGGCACCAAAATTCACTTTTCCTTCCTGGTTGGGGTGGTAGTCAAAAATTTTAAAGTCATCAATACACTTACGCAAATAACGAAGGCGATTATCAATTTCCCGAAGACGTTTTTTGTTGTAATGGTAATCGGCATTTTCTGAACGATCCCCCAAACTTGCGGCCCATGCGACCTTAGCGGTAACGTCCGGACGTTCAACTCGCCACAAGTGATCATGTTCTTCCCTTAATTTTTGAAGGCCTTCGGAAGTAATCATTTGCGAGCGATTGAGTTTTGGTAGCGTTGATTCCGGGATTTTTCGCCTCATAATAAATGACCTTGTTTTGACAACTTTCGCAAGATAATAATCCAACGCATTTATCCAGGTTGGAAAATGGCCATACCTCGACGGTGCTGTTGCTTAGTATCGGCCAGTTGCCCAGCCAGCGTGGCCCGGCCAACGTGGCCCGGCCATTTCGGCGGGCAAAAGAGTGTGGGAAGAAAAACTATTAATATCCCGGGCAAAGGGCACAGACAGCACAAGCCAGTAGCGTAGGTTGATGTTCTTCTACTAAAAATGATTCGTTGTGAGATCCGTGATTTGCTTTATCATAAAATCTATCGTTATCGTACTGCGTAGCGATAACTGATTTTATGATAACCATTCCGCCAACCGGCGGACTGGATGCAAATCACTATATTAGTTATATAATTTATATTATGTTAAGTAGTATTGCCAAATACCACGCTGCTCTTTCCTCACTTCAAATCAGCTGTTCATCGAATCAGGCATCTCGTTCATCTATAACACCCTGTCCCGCCGGTTACTATATAGCGTTGAGACGTATTTTTAATCAAACACTTGATCGTTATCTTTGTATGAGACAGCTATTGAAATTTATACCTACCTACTTTACTTATGACTGCAGATAAGAAACCATACCTCATCTGGTTGCCTGTTGCGCTTGTCACAGCTCTGCTTTCGTTAAGTATCTTCTACACGTACTATAACCAGCAGGTCATTCACGAAAACCATGTGATAGAAACTGAGGCCGAGCAAATTCGCAGCAACGTTTCCGAAGTTCTTTGGGGCACTATTCAAGGAATTGATTTGGGTATCAGGGCCTACGGATTAATTCGGGAAGAACGTTTCATAGATCCAATGGAAAAAGCCCTGGCAAACAAAGATTCTTTGTTTGGCGACATAGAAAAAGCTTTGCTCAAACAGGGGTTTGAAATGCCCGTCTATTACCAGTTTCGTGACTCTTTGGAAGCGTACGTGGAATTCGTAAATAGGATGAATTTTGAGCTGAAGCAAGGCGACGATTCAACTTTTCTTGCCATGTTGAGTCAGGATTTGGGCTACAATCTTTGGCTCAATTATGACCAATTTAGGCAAAGAATAGACGCCTTTGAGAACCAGGTGAAAGCTGAGGCCGATGGGCGCTATCAGTCGGCATCGATGAACCTCTACCTGGCGCAAATCGGCTTGCTAATGGTGTTGTTTCCCACAATGATGCTGTACGTTTACTATTTCCGAAAGTCCCTCCGGGTATCGGCGCAGCTCATCGAAACCAGGGATGCACGTGCTGAGCTGATCCGAAAGCAAAATCAGGAACTGGAGAACCAGGTATCGGAGCGAACCAAGGCCCTTAGAATGCAAATGAGCATTATTGAGTCACAGCACGAAGAGCTTATGGCCGTGAACCAGGCCAAGGACAAAATTTTCTCTGTCCTCTCCCACGACTTGCGTGGCCCGCTGAATAACCTGCAGAGTGCTATCATTGGCTTCCATAATAAGATTTTTACGCCGGAAGAAGCGGACATGCTGCTGCAAAAACTGGAGACCAACTTTGAGCAAACCAATGAGCTACTCAATAATTTGCTTGTATGGTCAAAAAGTCAGATGAAGGGTATATCGCTGGAAAAAGACGATTTTGACCTGACTGAGAGCCTCACCGACTTAACCGAAGTCTTCAGGGAGACTAGCAATGCGAAAAACATAACCATCACCAACGATTCCGATGAGCACCTTCAGGTGAAGGCCGGCCGTGAAATGATAGAGATGGTGATCAGGAACCTGTTGAACAACGCCATCAAGTTCACGCCCGAGGGCGGCGTGATCAATATCCACGCAGAAAGTAAAGACGACGCAGCTGTGGTAGAAATATCCGATTCGGGTGTTGGGATGAACGATGAAACTGTGGACACCATTCTCAAAGAAGGCTATGTGGCCAGCACGCCAGGTACCAACAAAGAAAAAGGAACAGGCATGGGACTTATGCTGGTCAAAGAGTTTATCAAGCTGCATCACGGCACCTTCGAAATTATCTCCAAACAAAGCCGAGGCACAACGATAAGGTTCTCAATTCCTAAAAACTAAGTAGTTAGTTGTTGTATGCTTCGTGAATGCATGCAATACACTATCCTCGACTAAGTCCCTCGATGCCTTCCAGCAGTCTGTCCAGGTCGGCTACGCTGTTATAAAGATTGGGTGTTACCCTCACCACCTCCCGGTCTTTCAGTTGACGCTTCACAGTAAATACGCCATATTCATCCAAAAGTCTTTTGACTGTGTCATCAGCGCTTATGCCCACAACACTGAAGGCAGCAATGGCACCACTCTGGCCAGGGGCCAGCGGCGTGTGTACCTCTACCCTTTTCATGGCAGCAGCTTTCGAGGTCCAGTAAGCTTTCAGGTAGTGTAGCCTTGCTTGCTTAACTTTAATCGTCACGAGGTTATTGAATTTACCTGCCACCGGAATAGTTAACAGCGCCGGGCTGGCCAGCGTACCAAAGTGTCCCAGTTTATTGATGCTGTCAGCCGGTTGTGTGAAGTCGCCAAACATGGGCGATAGCTTATTGATTTTTTCCTTCTTCACATACAGCAAGCCAGCGCCAAGCGGATTGGAATACCACTTGTGAAGGTTGACGCCAACCATATCGGCACCCAGGTCGGCCAGCTTGTAGTCCAGATGAGCAAAGCTGTGTGCTGCATCTACCATCACCTCTACGCCTTTGTTGCGGGCCATTTCGCAGATCTTTTTCACTGGTAGCACCTGTCCTGTCAGGTGGGTCAAATGCGTAACCAAAATGAGGGTTGTTACGGGTGAAATAGCCGATTCGTACAATTTTACTACTTCATCGTCGCTTTTCGGCAACAGTGGCACATCGATAAATTTGAGCATTATACCCTTCCGCTTCTCCAGCATTTGAAAGGCCTCAATCATGCTGTGGTAGTCGTGGTGTTGAAGCATTACTTCATCCCCTGCCTTGAGCGGAAACCCGTTGATCAGAATGTTCAAAGCTTCCGTGGCGTTGCGGGTGACCAGCAACTCTTCTTTAGAAGCACCAGTGAAGTCGGCGAGGCTGTCCATCACCATTTGCCAGTCGTTCCAGTATTCCTTTCGCATATAGCGGGACGACTCACGGTTGACTTTGTCGACAAACTGATGGTAGGCAGCATTGACAGGAATTGGCTGAACGCCAAAGTACCCATTTTCCAGGTTGATGAAGTCGGGAGATATGTCGTAAAAATCTGCTGCGAAGCGTTGCCAGAAAGCTTCGTCGCTCACAATAGCTTCGCTGAACTTCCCCTCCCATTGTTCAAATAAATCATTCGGACGTTCTGGCGGCAACTCCCCGTTATAGTTTCTGCCATAAGCCATCAGTGGCAATGAGCCTACTCCAGCTCCCAAAATTTTGAATAGCTTCCTTCTGTTCATGGACAAAGTTTTATGTGTGGACTGCCAGGCGATGAGACACACCACTGACTAAGAGGCGTTTATACATTAGGCCAGGGCTGCTGGTTCTTTTCTGGCTTTTAAATTAGCAATAAAACCTTCAAAAAGTCTTTAAGGATTTGTTATTAATACAAAGCAGATAAACCCGTCAGAAAGCAAAGTAAAATTGGAATTGGCTAAATGTTTCCGCCTATCAATGACTTATTCATAAAAATAAGTATTGTGTTTGGTATTTATTTATCAGGAGTATGTGGAGCTACCGACCTAAGTGAGGAATGAGTCAGTTGTTGGCGCTTGGTTAAAAAAAGGGAAGGAAATCCATGTCGATAGCTTCTATGACTGTATTTTCCCTCCCTACCAGCCTAACCTTTGAGCATTATGGTTTGTGTAGAACCATAACTAAAGTATCAACATATATTTATTTTGGCAACTATTTGGGACAAAAGACAGAAAATAATCGATGAACACCCGATAACGGGGGACGAAAATTTTGGATTTTTCTTTTTTGGACGATTTTGAGAAAAAGATATGGCTTTACCGGGGTGGCTAATGTGCCGGGCAAGGTGTTTCAAAGACCAAATTGACCACCTTACTGCATCAGATTGAGTCTGCGTATCAACTCGTCACGATATACTTTCCCAAGTGGAATCAGGTGTTCAGCGATTTTTACCTGATGCAGGTCGATGGCCTGCACATGCTCCAGGTTAATCACATAAGAGCGGTGCGCCCTGAAAAATGCATCTTTCGGCAGGTGATCCAGAATATCCTTCAGGCTTGACCGAACGACATACTTTGATGCTCCGGTAACAATATTGGTGTAGTTACCATCCGGCTCCAGCCAAAGCATCTGGTCAAATTTCACCTTTACGAACATTTGTCCATTCTTAACAAACATGCCATCCTTTACCAGCATTTCCGTTTGCCGGGAAGCTTCGGGTGCAGCGTTCGAATTAACAGGTATGGCAAAATTGACGAGGGCAATTTCTATTGATGAGTAGAGCTCGTCTGCATTAAACGGTTTCACCAGATAGCCGTTGGGCTTGGTTGCCTTGGCCTCTTCCACAGTGGCCTTGTCGGCGTGCGATGTGCAGTAGATAAAGGGAAGGTCGCAGTTGCTTCTTATATGGCGAGCCAGCTCAATACCGGAAGGCCTCCCTCCCATCATAATATCCAGCATGACCAGGTCTGGCTGATATTTGTCCAAAGCCTCCAGCCCCTCTTTGAGGTTCATTGCTACAAAAGGCACCTCATAACCCATTCCCTCGAGCAGCTCACGCATGTCTTCAGCTATGATCAACTCATCTTCTACAATCAGAATTTTTATTTTACTCATCGGCTTGGCGAATCCCTCTACACGGCTAGAATCTAATATAGACCAAAAAGACTAAAGGTTAAATGCTTTTTTAAAAATGAAAATCTTTTGGGAATGCCTCAGGTCGAAAAACTATGTTTCGCCCTGCTTAATGTTGTTTTTTCAATGCTGCAAAATCGCTCAATACGCATGCCTGAGCAGCAACTTTCGCTTTGGGTTGCAATGGTAGCGATTGGTGGCTGAATAGCAAAACGATTTAGTATAAACGTAAACCAGCGGCCAGTCAACGCTGAAACCAGTGTCTATTCCTCTCGGAAATTTGTTAAGTGGTAAGCCTGTCCTCGTGAAGCACAATAGAGAAATGAGCCCCTTTCACCGAGTGAAAGGACAACTGTCCGTTGAGCTGACGGGTGAGAATATTGACCAACTTTAAGCCCAGCGATTTCACGTTGTCGATGCTGAAGTCCTCTGGCAAACCGTTTCCGTTGTCGTCAACAGCAAGTTGCAGCTGGCCATCCGCAGTTCTTGTCAGCTCTACGCTTATTTCTCCTTCCGGCTTTCCTTCAAAAGCGTACTTGTATGCATTTGAAATTAACTCATTGAGTATAAGGCCCAAAGGTATGGCGAGATCAATATCTAGTTTAATATTTGATCCAGCTACCTTATTCACAATTCCGTTTTGTCCATTTGGGCTAAAAACAGTGGAGAGATGTTCCACTAATTCTTCTGCGTATTCCCGGAAATCAATCTCGGAAAGCTTCTCTGTCTGGTAAAGCTTTTGATGGATCAGGGCCATGGCTTTCACCCGGCTCTGCCCTTCCTGAATGGCGGAAATCATCTCAGGGTTGGCTGTGGACCTGCTCTGCATGTTGAGGATGCTGCTGATAACCTGGAGGTTATTTTTCACCCTGTGGTGTATCTCTTTAAGCAACGCCTCCTTCTCGCCCAGCGACCGGGCCAACTCCAGGCTTTTTTCCTCAATCTCCTGATTTTTCAGTTGAAGCAAAGTGTTGGATTTCGATTTGACTCTTTCGGAGCGGTAAGCGTAAACCAGGAAGACTGTCAGCAATGCAAGGCCGCCGAGCAGCAGGTACCTAAGCCGGGCCTCCGACCTGAGGCTTGACTGCTGCTGGGCGAGCGTCACCTGATTCAGGGCCAGCTCCTTGTCTTTTTTTTCACTTTCATATTTGGCTTCAAGTTGCATCACGGTTTCTCCTCTTTCAATGCGCTGAAGAGAATCCGAAAGCTCCTTCCAAACCAGTGTATAAAAATAAGCTGAGTCTATTTGATTAATGGCAGCAAATGACTCACGAAGCCCATCAGTGGATTTCATGCGTAATTCCAGGAATTTGTACTGCCTGGCCAATGCTATCGAAGCCCTCTCATGCGGAATGGCCTTTTCAGGAAAACCGCCCCGCCGGTAGTTGACAGCCAGGTTGTGGTTGGTGCTCGACATTCCATATTTATCGCCCGACCGGCTTTTCACACGCAGAGATTGCGTGTAGTAGTAGAGCGCCGAATCAAACTGAAGATTCTCGTCGTAGGTTACTCCCATATTATTGTAAAAAGCACCAAAGCCCCTGAGGTTGTCATCTTCTTTCAGCCCGGCCACTGACCGGCGGTAATAGCTCCGTGCCGAATCATACTTCTTTAAATTCATATAGGCCAGGCCAATATTGTTGTATGCACCTCTGATTCTGTTATCAGGAGCTCCTCCCTCAATGAGTAGATCGTGTGCCTTTTTGAACTGCTCTAATGACTTTTGATGCTGATCCTGAGCTTTGTAAACAAACCCAATGGCATTAACAGTGGAAGAAAGGGCTAGCGGGTTTCCCAACTTCTCCTTTATTTCGAGGGCGTTAAGATAGTACTCCATCGCCAGGTTCATGTTGCCCAGCCGGTCGTACACCAGTCCTATATTATGGTAGGAACCTGCCATTCCGCTTTCATTATGGCTGGCTTTTTCTACGCTTAGCGCTCTCTCAATATACTGTATGGCCGAATCCATCTCTCCTTGTTCTTCGAAAGCCCGTCCGTAGTTTTTATAAGCGTAGGCAAGCATCACGCTATCATGAGCGGCTTCTGCCAGTGCCTTTTGCAAACCAGCATAGTAAACAGAAGAATCAAAATTTTGCTGTACGAAACTGTACGACAGTTCATCAAGAAAAACCAACCTGAGTGAATCCGTGGGGGCTGTTTTGAGCTGTATTCTCAAGTCGTCAAACCTGTCATTTTGGGCAATTGCATTCACAGAGGCGAGGAGCAAAAAGGCAACAAAGAGTCTCCAAATACGCCGCATTGCATTGCTTGACGAACCCATCATACGCTCACTTTCATGTTTTGAATGACAATTGAGAAACGGGCTCCACCTGTGGACTGCACGGTAAGTTGGCCGTTGAGTTGCCGTGTAAGTATGTTCACCAGTTTCAGCCCCAGAGATTTCGCCTTCTCCAGATTGAAGTCGGCCGGAAGACCTTTGCCGTTATCAGCTACTTCAAGTTGCAATTGATCCTCTCCTACTCTTTTCAGTTCTACGCTGATGGCACCTCCAGTTTTTCCTTCAAAAGCGTACTTATATGCATTGGAAATCAGCTCGTTAAGAATCAGTCCCAGGGGAATGGCCATATCGATATCCAGCTTAATGTCGGGTGAGGTAACCGTTTTTACAATGCTCTCTCCGGTAGAGGACTCAAATATAGAGGAAAGGTGATCCGTGAGTTCTTCGGCATATTCCTTAAAGTCAATTTCTGATAACTTTTCAGTCTGGTAGAGCTTCTGATGAATCAGAGCCATAGCTTTCACCCTGCTTTGTCCTTCCTGGATGGCCGTGAGCATTTCGGGACTTGCTGTCGACCGGCTTTGCATGTTCAGAATGCTGCTGATCACCTGGAGGTTGTTCTTTACCCTGTGATGGATTTCTTTAAGGAGCGACTCCTTTTCTGCCAAGGCCGATTCGATGAGCTTATTTTTAGTTTCTATTTCCTGGTTCTGAATGCTTAGCTGATCGTAGGCTTTTGTTTTGGCACGCTCACCCCGGTAGATCAATCCGGCTAATAAAAGCACAATAATCATCCCTCCTATGAGGACAGACCGAAGCCTGGCTTCCTGTGTGAGCAATACCTGCTGCCTGTCGATATCGGCCTGTTTGAGTACCAGCTCCTTTTCCTTTTTCTCGGTTTCGTACTTAGCCTGCATATCATGAATGACCTGGCTGTTTTCAATATTGTAAACGGAGTCTTCCAGTTGTTGATATTGCTTATGATAACGCAGCGCCTGCTTGTAATCACCCAGCTTTTCATAGCTTTCTGACAGGCTGTGGCTCAGGTTAATCCTCAGCTGGTGATTGTTTATCTTTTCGGCTAGTTCGAGGGACTTGTTGCCGTAATAGCCCCCCTTTTCCGGCATGTCGATGCTGTTGTACAAACTATTCAAATGGAAATAGCTAAAGGCCATCGATCGAAGATCCCCCCTGGGTTCAGATAGCGCCAGCGACTTGTTAAAATAATACAAAGCGCTGTCCGGCATTTTCAGGTCAGTGTAGTCGTTTCCTATGTTGTTATAAGCACTTGGCAGGTTGGGTTCGTTGTCAAGCCCCTCATAGATAGCAATAGTTCTCAGATAGTTTTTAATGGACTTTCTTGAATCACCTTCTTCTCCGTAAATGATAGCCATGTTTGACAGCACCACGGCCACTCCTCTTTGATAGCCGATGCTTTCGAAAATATCCATGGCACGGGTGTAATGAAGGATTGCGTCGTCATGATAGCCAAGATAATTCTGTGAGTTGGCAATTCTATTGAGCACCTTGCCAGCCTCCAGGGAGTCGTTGATGCTTTCGTAGTAGGCAAGGTTTTCAAACAGCACTTTAATGGCTTCTGCGCTTCGATCTTGTTCTTCGTAAAGTTCAGAGAGTTGCAAATTAGCACTGGCAACCCCTTCCTTGTCTTGCGATTCACGATAGGCTGCGAGGGAAGCATCAACATACTTTTTTGCCGAATCGTAGCTGAAATGCTCATAGTGAAACTTTCCGAGCGCCAAATTGGCGTCGCCACGTTCCTTTGTCAGGTTGTGCTCTTTCGCAAGTCCAAGCGCTCTGTTCAGGTAGTTTAAGGCAGCCGAAGAATCGGTCTCAGTACTTTGCTGCCCCATGGTAATCAGCAGGGAAACTTTCACACCTGGCTCTTTGGCTGCTTGAAAAAGCTGCTGCAGGCTATCTGTCTGGGCTTGCAAATAGCCGGAGGCTACCAATACAGCAAAAAGCAACAGGCATGTTTTCTTGATCATCTTTCAGCTTGCTTTTGATACGTGCAGTCCTTCGTTGAGAGGCTAATATAGTGCTTTTGAGGGCAATTGTGCAGATTAATCAATGTTTGTACATCAAAGGAAGCCATGGGTTATGGACAGCTCTGTTATATGCGTGATCCGGAAAAAATATCAAATAATTGTTTGTAACGAGGCTACAGGCCAAAGCGCAATATAATTCAATTGTAACTAATTGATTATAAATTAAATATATAACCTATCATAAAGTATCAAGTTAGGTATGGTTTTTTACTGTTTTTTCAAAAAGCAGCATTCAGTTACGCACCTGATAAAACCCAGGCGGGTTTGCTTTCGTTATTTGTTTTGTCGATTTTTGACCCAGTTTGAAAAGAATCCTACAAATAGCGCTTGTTTTCACTTGGCTCCTCTCCATTGCAGGGGTAGTCGTGTCAAGGCATTATTGTGGCCCTTTTCTTAGGAACGTTGAGCTGGGGCACTCCACCAAGCACTGCTGCATGGATGCTGCCGACGAACCTAACGACTGCTGTGAAAACACAACAGAATACCAGAGCCTGGATGGAAATTTCGTTAAGGTTGAAAAACTGGCGCTTGGAACTCCCTCTCTTTATGTGCTCTACGCTATTGAGCTTCCCGACTTTCTGTCCTACGACGAAGAATATTCAACTCATTCACTATCATTTGCTGCAGATACTGGGCCACCTTTGCCTTTGTATCCCGCCTATATTTCCTTCGGTGCTCTTTTGATTTAGCCATTGGTCTTTTGCACAAAGCATGTTCCCATGCTTTAATATCCATTTGCATCAGACCAATGAATTTACTTTATGCTAAATCAAATCATTCGTTTTTTTCTACATAACAGGCTGGTTACTATCCTTATATTGATAGTGCTGGTGGGTTGGGGCATTGTTACGTCGCCATTCAATTGGAAGGTAGACGCTCTCCCCAGAGATCCTGTGCCGGTAGATGCCATCCCCGACATTGGCGAAAACCAACAAATTGTTTTCACCGACTGGGCAGGCCGATCACCGCAGGACATCGATGACCAGATTTCATACCCTCTAACCACTTACCTGCTGGGCATACCCGGTGTTAAGTCGATCCGAAGCTCCTCTGTTTTCGGGTTTTCGATGGTCAATATCATTTTTAGTGAAGACATCGAGTTTTACTGGTCCAGGTCCAGAATCCTTGAAAAGCTAAGCTCTCTGCCATCCGGTTTGTTGCCCGACGGCGTGCAACCCATGCTGGGGCCCGATGCCACAGCCCTAGGTCAGGTATTTTGGTATACACTCGAAGGCAGAGACAAAGAGGGCAATCCCACGGGAGGCTGGGACCTGCATGAAATCCGCACCGTGCAGGATTTCTATGTAAAGTATGGGCTCAACGCTGCCGAAGGGGTATCAGAAGTCGCTTCTATAGGCGGCTTTGTGCAAGAGTATCAAATCGACGTCAATCCCGATGCGCTCAAGACCTACAACATTCCCCTGATGGCAGTCATGCAGGCTGTGCGGCAGTCGAACAGGGATGTAGGCGCCAAAACCATCGAAATGAACCAGGCGGAGTACCTGGTGAGAGGCCTCGGCTATATCAAGTCGGTAGAAGATATTGAGAAGGCTGTTGTGGCCGTGCAGGACAATGTGCCCATCCGCATCAGTGACATTGGCCGGGTGAGCCTTGGCCCGGCTGCCCGACGTGGGGTACTTGATAAAGGAGGCGCAGAAGTCGTGGGTGGCGTGGTAGTGGCCCGGTATGGCTCCAATCCTCTGGAAGTAATCAACAATTTAAAAGCCAAAATTGCAGAGATAGCGTCGGGGCTTCCCAAAAAGACGCTGGCCAATGGTGTCGAAAGTCAGCTGACCATCGTGCCATTTTACGACCGTACCCAGCTCATTCATGAAACGATCGGCACACTTGAAACAGCGTTGTCGCACGAGGTACTCATTAGTGTGATTGTGGTGCTCATTCTCCTGCTCAATCTCCGGGCCTCTATTATCATTGCCAGTTTGCTGCCCGTGGGCGTGCTGGCCACGTTCATCGTGATGCGGTACTCAGGCGTTGATGCCAATGTGGTGGCCTTGTCGGGCATTGCCATTGCTATTGGCGTGATGGTCGACGTTGGGATTGTTTTCGTGGAAAACATCATTCGCCACCTGGAAATGCCGGAAAACCACGGCGCCAGCGGCACTGCGCTCCTGAAGGTGATTTATGAAGCCACAGTAGAAGTGGCGTCGGCCATCACCACTGCCCTTGCCACCACAGTGGTGAGTTTCGTTCCCGTGTTTGCCATGGAATCAGCTGAAGGAAAACTGTTCAAGCCACTTGCCTTCACAAAGACCTATGCGCTGCTGGCCTCATTTGTACTTGGCCTTGTGGTGCTCCCTACCCTCGCCTATTTCATTTTCGGCGTCAACTACGACAAGAAGAAAGTAAGACGGGTATGGAATTGGAGCTTCGTGGCCGCCGGCATTATGCTGGCCGTCTATTTTCAGATGTGGTTGCCTTTGGCACTGACCGTTGCCGGTATTAATAACATATTGGAAAGCAAATGGCCTCAACAGATCAGGCGATATACCAGCTACCTCAATCTGGCACTAGCCGTGCTCATCGCTACCTATTTTCTCGCTGAAGAATGGATGCCGCTGGGTGTGGGAAACTCACTAGTGCTGAATTATCTCTTTGTCATTGTGTTGATAGGGTCAATTTTGCTGGCACTTCTTTCGGTGGTGCATTTTTATGAACCGATCTTGAAATGGTGCCTGGTGAATAAGGGCAAGTTCATGCTGCTCCCGGCGTTTACCATTTTGCTTGGCGTTGTGATTTGGCTCGGGTTCGACACCGTTTTCAGTGTAGCTGGCAAAAAGGTGAGAGCCTCCCGGCCATGGAAGGTGCTGGCTGAAAAATTCCCGGGTATAGGTTCAGAATTTATGCCTTCGCTCAACGAAGGAAGTTATTTGCTGATGCCCACCTCCATGCCTCATGCCGGCGTGGAGCAAAACCGAAGAGTGCTTGGCCAGCTCGACATGATGGTGAGCCAGATTCCCGAGGTAGATATGGTGGTAGGGAAAATGGGCAGAACGGAGTCGGCACTTGATCCGGCGCCAATCTCTATGTACGAAAACATCATCAACTACAAGCCAGAGTACGTGGTGGATGAAGACGGCCACAGGTCAAGGTTCAAAACTGACACCGACGGCAATTTTGTGTTGACCTCCGGGGAGTCGCTATCCAACGAAGAGGCACTGCGGCTGGGAACAAGATACAGCCACCTCATTCCCGACAAGGACGGTCAATACTTCAGGAACTGGCGCCCCCATATCCAGTCTCCCGACGATATATGGGACGAAATTGTGCAGGTGACGAAAATACCTGGCGTCACATCCGCTCCGAAGCTCCAGCCGATTGAAACACGCCTGATCATGCTGCAAACTGGCATGAGAGCGCCCATGGGCATCAAAGTTTATGGCCCCGACCTGCCAACCATCGAGGCGTTCGGCATGCAGCTGGAGGGTATTTTAAAAGAAGTGCCCTCAGTAAAAGCGGAGGCTGTTTTTGCTGACAGGATTGTAGGCAAGCCCTACCTCCATCTCAATATCAACAGGGAGGCGATTGGCAGGTATGGCCTGACAGTTGAAGACGTGCAGCAAAGCATCGAAACGGCTATCGGCGGTATGAAAATCACCACGACGCTGGAAGGAAGGGAAAGGTTCCCGGTGCGGGTTCGCTATCCAAGGGAGCTTCGGGACGACCCGGAAACATTGGGGCGGATTTTAATCCCCACTCCTTCCGGCGCTCAGATTCCATTGGGCCAACTTGTGGAGATGGAGTATGTGAGGGGTCCGCAAATGATCAAGAGCGAAGAGACGTTTCTGGTCGGCTATGTGCTGTTTGACAAAAGGGACGGCTTTGCCGAGGTGGAAGTTGTTAATAGTGCACAAGCCGCCATTCAGGAAAAGATCGATGCCGGGCTTCTCAAAATACCTGCGGGTGTCAGCTATAAATTTTCAGGAAGCTATGAAAACCAGGTAAGAGCTGTGAAGCGACTGTCTATCGTGATCCCCATTAGCTTGCTGGTGATCTTCCTGCTGCTTTACTTCCAGTTCAAAACGGTCATTGCTTCCTCGATCCATTTTTCCGGGGTGTTTGTGGCGTTCGCAGGCGGCTTCATCATGCTTTGGCTCTACGGCCAGGAGTGGTTCCTGAACTTCTCCGTGGCTGATGTCAACCTGAGAGACCTGTTCCAAATGCACACGATCAACCTGAGTGTGGCCGTTTGGGTGGGCTTCATTGCCCTGTTTGGCATTGCCACCGACGACGGCGTGATCATGGGAACCTATATCCATCAGGTATTTGAGGAAAAGCAACCAACGACCATTCAGGGAGTTCGTGAAGCGGTGCTGGAAGCGGGCAAAAAGCGAGTCCGGCCAGCCATGATGACGGCGGCTGTTGCCATTATTGCGCTGCTGCCTGTCCTGTCATCCACTGGTAAGGGCTCAGACATCATGGTGCCCATGGCCATCCCGACATTCGGCGGCATGACGATTCAAATCATGACCATGTTTGTAGTGCCGGTGCTGCAGGCATTTTGGAGGGAAACAGTGATCAAAAAACAAATCAGGGAGGCAAAATGAAAAGCATCATCTATATCATCTTGATTTTGGCTGCCGGGGCAATTCAAGCACAAACGCTTGAAGAGTACCAGCAAATGGCCGCAGAGAACAATCCGGGTCTGAAGGCAACTCACAAGGCATTTGAAGCAGCCCTCGAGCAGGTGTCGCAGGCAAGTGGCTTGCAGGATCCGAATCTTACAGTCAGTGCTTTTGGCCAAATGATTGAAACACGTGTGGGGCCCCAAAGAGCCAGGTTCAGTCTTTCTCAAATGTTCCCCTGGTTTGGCACGCTGAAGGCGCAGGGCCATGTCGCTGCCTTGATGGCTGAGTCGAAGTACCAGGCATTTTTGGACGAGCGAAACAGGCTGTATTATCAGGTGGCCGCTGCTTATTATCCGCTTTACGAGCTCAACGCCTTCAAAACCATCGAAGCAGACAATATCCGGCTTCTGGAATCATACAAGGCCATAGCGACAGCAAAATTCAGTAGCGGCAGCGGTACGATGGTGGATGTGCTCCGGGTGGACATCATGCTCCAAAGTGCCAACACCAGGTTAACTATTCTTGACAAGGAAGAGGCTTCGCTGAAGACTGCCTTCAACAACCTTTTGAATCGGGATATAGGTGAAGACATAGTTGTTATCGATTCGCTGGCAGTGGACGACGCCCTAACTGCCGGCGATTCATTGCCCTCCACTCACCCACGGATAGCCGAACTGGAGTTGAAGATTGAGGGAAGCCAGGCAGCTGAATATGCAGCCCGTAAGCAGGGGCTTCCGAAACTGGGCGTCGGACTCGATTACATTATTGTTGGGGAAAGGACGGATTTAGCGGCAGGGGCTGCACCACCAGCCGACAATGGCAAGGATGCTATCATGCCAATGGTGTCTGTCAGCCTGCCGGTTTTCAGAAAGAAATACCGGGCGGCTGTGAAAGAGGCACAACTGATGCAGGAAAGTTATGCCTTTCAGAAGCAGGCCACTGTCAATGCCCTTGCTACCGACTACGAAGTCACAAGGTTTGAGCTTGCTCAACAAAGGGAGTTGGTAGGTCTTTACGAAGGACAATCCACTCAAACTGACCGTATGCTGGAGCTTCTTTTCACAGCCTACAGCAATTCGGAAGCTGATTTTGAAGAGGTGCTGGCCACGCAGCAACAATTGCTGCAGTATCGGAAAATGAAAGTCGAGGCAGCCGCAGCTTACCAGGCGGCACTCGCCAAATTGTATTATGTGACAGCTAAAGTTTATTGAAATGACAATAGATAAAAAAACAATAATAACCGGCCTGGTTACCCTGGTAATGGGGCTGTTGATTGGATGGCTGATTTTTGGGGATTCTCCAAAAATATCAGCAAATGAAGACCATCAGCATGGTTCAGCAGAAGAGACAATATGGACATGCTCGATGCATCCCCAGATTCGTCAAAATGAGCCTGGGCAATGCCCCATTTGCGGAATGGACCTCATCCCACTTGAAAGTGGCATGGACGAAGGCATTGATCCAATGGCCATCAGCATGTCGCCTGTGGCTATGCAGCTTGCCAATGTGAGCACAGCCGTGGTTGGTTCAATGGCGCCAGTCAAATCGGTGAAGCTCATTGGCAAAGTACAAGCCGACGAGCGCCTGATTTTTTCGCAATCATCTCATATTCCTGGCCGTATCGAAAAGCTACTCATTAATTTTACGGGAGAATATGTACGGAAAGGACAAACCATCGCCTTTTTGTACTCCCCTGACCTCGTGAATGCGCAAAAAGAGCTTTTGGAGGCATCGAAAATGAAGGCCACCCAGCCGCAGTTTCTGGAGGCAGCCAAAGAAAAGCTTAGAAATTGGAAGCTGACCAATAGCCAGATCGATGAAATACTTGAAAGCGGCGTCGTCAAAGAATCGTTTCCGTTGCTTGCCGATAACTCTGGCTATGTAATTAACAAACTAGTGAACCGGCATGACCACGTTGCACAGGGCCAGGTAATCTACGAAATAGTCGATTTATCCAGCGTATGGGTGCTTTTTGATGTTTATGAATCGGATATGACGTGGGTCAAAAAAGGCGACAAGATACCTTTTAATGTAGCGTCTTTGCCAGGCGAAACCTTCAGCGGCACCATCTCTTTTATCGACCCCATCATTGACGCCCAAACGAGGGTGGCAAAAGCAAGAGTGGAAGTGAAGAACAGCGCATCGAAGCTGAAGCCGGAAATGTTTGTGTCGGGTACGCTGGAAGCCAACCTTCCCGGCAAGGCTGAAAATATCGTCGTTCCCAAAACTGCAGTGATGTGGACAGGTCAGCGGTCGGTGGTATATGTAAAAGCAGCCAGCAGCCAGTCAGTTAGCTTTGTCATCAGAGAGGTGGTGCTTGGGCCTGCCCTTGGCGATAGCTATATAGTGAAGGAAGGCCTCGAAAACGGCGAGGAGATTGCAGTCAATGGCACATTCAGCATCGACGCAGCCGCACAGCTGGCAGGAAAGCCCAGCATGATGAATCGTCAGCCTGATGGTAAGGCGGCCTTTAATCACGACCATATGGTCATGCTAACGGATCAGAAAACAGCCGAGAGTCAATCCGGTTCGGGTGTGCCTGCGGCATTCAGAAACCAGCTGACAGATTTCGCCATGGCTTACATCAGTTTGAAAAATGAGTTGGTCAACGACGATCCCGAAAAGGCTCAAAAACTGGCGGGAGCAGCAAAGGAAAAGTTATCGAAAATTGACATGAAGCTCTTGAGCGACCACCAGGTTCATATGGCCTGGATGAGCACACTGGAGTTGTTGGAAGAAAACTTAAAGTTGATCGCCAACACCGGCGAGTTGGCCACTCAGAGAGCAGCCTTCGTGCCCCTGTCTTCTGCTCTCATTCAGGCAGTGGAGCAATTTGGCATAGCGAACACAACCTTCTATCAGCAGCATTGCCCTATGGCCGACAGCAACAAAGGTGCCGACTGGCTTAGCCTGGAGAAAGAAATAAGAAACCCCTACTATGGAGATGCTATGCTCTCCTGCGGGTCTGTAGAAAGAACAATTACCCCTGTAAAATAATTATTAACTAATTTTAATCCCTATTATGAGAAACATTGTATTGACTTCCCTTTTTGCTGCAGCATTGGCATTGAGTGCATGTAACAGCAACCCAAAAACTACTGAAGAAGCAGCGACGCATGATGACGCTCATCACCACGAAGCAGCTGCCTCCGACACTACTGTGGCAGCCGCTTCCTATATTTGTCCTATGAAATGCGAAGGCAGCGCAAGCGATAAACCTGGCAAGTGTCCCGTTTGCAAAATGGACCTCGTTGCGGTGGAAGAAACTCCTGCTGAAAAGTAAGTGATGAGAGTTATTCATATAGTATTGGTCTGTGCGGTTTTTATGTTGGCTGCCTGTAGCGACGGAAATAAGTCTGGCACAGCGAACTCCTCCGGACAAAAGCTGGCTGCGAAAGACATTTCTCTTGCTACACTGAAGCTTCGAAACCTCGACGGTAGCGAGTTGGATGTCACCACCTTGGCGGGCAAACGGGTTTTTGTCAATTTCTGGGCTACCTGGTGCAAGCCTTGTTTGGCCGAAATGCCTTCCATTGAAAGAGCAACCGAATTACTTGCGAAAGAAAACGTCGTGATGCTGGCAGCGTCGGATGAAAAGCTTGAAAGGATATCGAAATTTAGAGAGAAGAATAGCTATTCTTTTGATATTGTTGCCACGGAAGCCGACTTGGGTGTTTTGGAAATATTTGCCTTGCCCACTACTTTCATTTTCGATGAGCAGGGAAAGCTGGTATACAAGGAAACTGGTGCCCGGGAATGGGACAGCCCTGAAAGCATTAAGTTAATTAACGAGACAAATAAGCTATGAAGAAAGAGTTATTTGGGGCCATCATTGTTGGTGGTTTGATTTTAAAAGGATGCGCACCGGCGCCGAGTGAAGAGCGGATGCCTGTGCAAAGACTTGAGGCCACTCACCTGAGTGGAGCCTCGCTGCCTTTTCTGTCAACGGATGCATCTGGCAAGGTTATCCTCTCTTATGTGGTGGACAACGATTCTTCGGCGGCCTTGCATTTCACCACACTTGCTGACCAACAGTGGAGTGCGCCGGTGAAAGTGGCTGAAGACACCAACTGGTTTGTCAACTGGGCCGACTTCCCGTCGGTCATTTCCTGGGGCGATGGCAAAATGGCCGCACACTGGCTGGAAAAAAACTGGACGGGAGGCACAAACTACCACGTAAAAGTCAGTCGGTCTCAGGACTTCGGTGCTTCATGGAACACACCGGTTACTTTGCACAGCGATACGCTTCCGAGGGAGCATGGCTTCGTTTCGCTTGTTCCCTTCCCTAGTGGCCGCATGTTTGCTTCCTGGCTCGACGGACGCAAGTATCCACCCGCCAGCGAGCATAGTGGGCACGACTTGAGCAATGAAATGACCCTTATGGGTGGCTATGTCGCAATTGACGGACATGTGGAAGGAGAAGAGCTGCTCGACGAACGGGTATGCGACTGCTGCCAGACAAGTTCTGTTTTAAGTGACCACGGCCTGATTACCTTCTACCGGGATCGCTCCGATGACGAGGTGAGAGATATAGCCGAGGTGAGATGGACAGAAGAAGGATGGACAGCGCCCAGTCTGCTTGGTGAGGATGGCTGGGACATTATGGCCTGCCCGGTAAATGGCCCTCAGTCGGACGCCATCGATGAGCAGGTGGCTGTGGTCTGGTTTACAGCAGCCGATGAGAACCCCAAGGTGCAGCTGTCGCTGTCAGGTGATGCTGGGGAGCATCCCTCGGTTCCTATCAAAGTCAGCCATAAGTCGACTGTTGGAAGAGCAGACGTCAAACTTATCGACAAAGACTACGTGGCCGTAAGCTGGATAGAGGTAGTTGAAGAAACCGGCATTTTAAAAGTAGCTGTGTTCACTATAGATGGGCAGCGGCTTGAAGAATGGGACATCACAGAGATTTCAACTGAGAGGAAGACAGGGTTTCCACAGCTGACTTCTGACGGAAAAAGCCTTATTATTGCATGGACTTCTGACAATGCTGTCAACACGGCAATGATAGCACTCAAAGAACTCTAGTATATTCGTTCAATTAATCTGTTGTTAACTAAAACCCTTATAAGTAATGAAAAACGTTAAATTATTTTTTGGTGTATTGGCTGTTATCCTTTTCGCTACAGCGAGCCAGCGTGCAATGGCTCAGCTTCAAGCTCCTGCGCCTAGCCCAGCAGGTTATGTTTCGCAGAATGTTGGCTTTACAAAAATTAGCGTTGACTATTCATCGCCAGCAGTAAAAGGCAGAAAAGTTTTTGGTGACCTGGAAAAGTACGGTGTAACCTGGAGAGCAGGTGCCAACGGCCCAACGATGATTGAATTCAGCACCGGTGTAAGCATCGGCGGAAAAAATGTAGGAGCCGGAAGGTATTCTCTTTTCATCACTCCTCAGCAGAGTGGCGAGTGGACTATCCACTTGAACAGCAAAGGCAATTCAGTATTTGCCTACATGAAAGATGGTAAAATTGACGAAGAGGCAGTAGCCAAAGATGATGTGGTTGCTGTAAAAGCCGCCCCAGTAATGGCTGCCGATTCGATGGAGAGATTGGCGTATTCTGTTTCTGCTGAAGACAACAAAGTGGCTAAAGTAACCATGGCCTGGGATAAAGTGAGACTTTCATTTATGGTCGACACTCAGGTTAGCCAGAAATTGGAAGGATTCACGAACACGCTGAAATAAGCAGTAGCTGTTTCCTCAGAGACTCAACGGCCCCGTTCAAACGATTTTGGACGGGGCTTTTGTTTTATTAAAAGGTTTATGTCGCAGCAGCACCTATCTTTGGAGTTCGCCAATCAACACAAGCATGAAAACCATCAAAATAGCTGTTATCATATTTGCCTTTGCCTGTCTAATAGTCAGTCATGCAGGGGCTCAAAGCATTTATAGCAAAAGCAACCTTTTTGCATGGTGCATTGTGCCCTACGATGTTAAGCACCGCAGCCCGGCTGACAGAATAGCCATGCTGAAGGAACTGGGCTTCAAATCATATGCTTACGATTGGAGGGCAGAACATTTGGCTACTTCGGTTGAAGAGTGGAAGCTGGCAAAAAAGAACAACATCAAAATAAATGGGGTTTGGATTTGGATAGACGCCAATACAGATAGTCCCCAAAAGCTTAGCAGCGCCAATCTTAAGCTTCTTAGCTACATAAAGGAAACCAAACTGAAAACGCAGCTGTGGGTGGGTTTTCATGCCAACTTTCTGGAAGGGCTCGATGAGGAGACGAAAGTTCGCAAATCAAAGGAGATGCTGGACTATCTTCATGCAAAAGGTGCCGAGGTTGGATGTACCGTAGCGCTTTACAACCATGGCGACTGGCTTGGAGAGCCTGCCAACCAGGTGAAAGTAATTAAGGCCAGTGGATTCAAGGACGTAGGCATCATCTACAACTTCCACCACGCCCATGAGCAACTTGACGAGTATACCGATATTATTGATGTGGCTCTCCCCTATTTGTGGGCGGTAAATCTGAATGGCATGAGGGAAGAAGGACCCAAGATATTGCCCATCGGTTCAGGCGACCGGGAAAGTGAGATGATGGCTTACCTGACGAAGGTCGGTTTCAAAGGCCAGATTGGTATCCTGGGGCATATCGAAGAGGAGGATGTGGCGATTGTTTTGCAGCAAAACCTTTCTGGTCTCCAGCGCATATTATCATCAATTGGAGACAAAGAAGCCCTGAGTACCTACGGAAAAAACTAAGCGAAGCCGGCCGAAGCTCAGGTCGATATATCGTTTGAATGTCCGGCCTTCATTTGGTCGGCGTACTCCGATGGGCTCTGCCCAAAAAGTTTCTTAAAGCAATTTCTGAAGTACTTGGGATCATTGAAGCCAACCATATAAGCTACCTCCGAGATCGAGAAGTCGCCCTCGGCCAATACTTGTGCGGCCCTCTTGAGCCTGATTGTTCGTATTACTTCATTGGCCGACTGACCTGTCAAAGCCTTCAGTTTTCTAAACAATGTGGCTTTGCTCATCCCCACGTCTTTGCACAGGTCGTCAACAGAGTAGCTGGTATTTGATATATTCGCCTCTACGCTCTTAAGTGCCTGGTTGATAAATGTTTCATCTCGTGAGGTTACAGTAATATTCTTAGGCTCAAGCGTCAATGTCCTGCTGTCAGCGAACATTTCTATCAGCTTCTTTCTTCCGTCCAGCAAATTACGCACCTTGAGTGCCAACACTTTGCTATTGAACGGCTTTGTGATATAATCGTCGGCACCTGTTTCCAGCCCCTCAATCTTATATATCTCGGAAGTTCTCGCTGTTAATAAGATGATTGGGATATGACAGGTGGCTTCTGTTTGCCGAAGAGCATTGCAAAGAGCAATCCCATCCATCACCGGCATCATCAAATCTGATATCACCAGGTCAGGGCTAGTCTCTAAAGCCTTCTCAAGTCCCTCTTTGCCATTGAAGGCCGTTACTATTTGGTAATCCTTCGACAGAATAGACTGGATATAACCTGACACTTCCTTGTTGTCTTCTACAATCAAGACCGTCGGCGTGCCTTCAGGATGCATGATGGGGTCCGGTGCAGAAATTGCAGGCTGCCCGTGAGAATGAAGACCACGGGGCGAGGTTACCGACATATCTATTCTTCCTTCAACAACTTCTGTAGGCTTAAAGTGAACATTGCCAAGTGGCAGCGTTAGGATGAATCGTGCAAACTGTCCCTCAACACTCTCCACATCAATAGATCCATGGTGCAATTCGATGAGGCTCTTGCTCAGGGAAAGACCAATGCCCGTGCCTGTAGAGTGCCTTCCTTCCTCGTAACTAAAAAATGGTTCGAAGATAGTCGTTAAGTGTTCCCTTTTTATTCCCGTGCCATTGTCGAAAACAGAAATATAGACTTTGTCGGGCGTTTGCTCCAGTTTGATACTCACCACACCCTTTTTAGGTATTTTTTTAAATGCGTTCGAAAGAAGATTGAAAATCACTTTTTCCATCTGATCCGGGTCAAACCAAACCATGATTTCCTCGTGGCTGCTCTGCAACGTAAAGTCGGCGTTCATTTCCTCGGCCAGTGTATCGAAAGAATATTTGATCTCCTTAATGAAGCTGACCAGGTTACTTTCCATGGCCGTCACTTTCATATTCCCCGATTCCACTTTGCGGAAGTCGAGCAGCTGATTGACCAGCTTATGGAGCCTCAGCACATTGTGGTTAACCGCTTGAAGCTTTCCCTTGATCCCTTTCTCAATGCCCTCTGAGTCGATCAGGTTTTGTATGGGGCCTATAATCAGCGTTAAAGGCGTTCTGAACTCATGAGAAATGTTTGTAAAGAATTGCAGCTTGGTTTTGTTTAGCCGCTCCACACTTTCGAGCTTCAGTCTCTCCAGCCGCAAGTCATTGATAAAGTGAGCCCTGATCAGCGTAATCCTGCGAAACAGGTAAAGCAGGGATATCACAATCGCTATGTACCCCATGTAAGCCCAGGATGTTTCCCACCAGGCAGGAAGCACAGTAATGGCCAACCGGGTTGGGTTGTCGTTCCAAACGCCATCGTTGTTGCTCGCCTTTACTTCAAAAACATAAGTTCCCGGATCAAGGTTGGTATAGGTGGTGGACCTGGTTTCGCCCACAAAATTCCATTTGTCGTCAAAGCCAATCAACCGGTAGGCATACTGGTTCTTATCACTGGCCGACATATTGAGTGCTGCGTATTCGATACTGAAAATGTTGAAGTCACTTTTCAGACTCAGCTCCTTGGTTTCGCTAATGTGTCTGGTAAGAATGGAATCTCCGCTGTTAACCCTGACCGACTTATTGAACACTTTAAAGTCTTCCAGCACCACCAAAGGAGGATGCGGATTGTCCAGAATTTCTGACGGATTGAAAGTGATGATTCCGTTGCTTCCTCCGAAATACAGCAGCCCGTCGGCGTCTTTGAAGGATGAATTTCCCTTAAACCCATTGACCAACAGCCCGTCGGAGTCGTCGTAGTTTTTAAAGGTTTCATTTTCTGGGTCAAACACGCTCATTCCATTGCTGGTGCTTATCCACAAGTGGCCCTGGTTATCCTCCAATATGCCTTTTATGTTGTGATTGGTGAGCCCGTTGTCAATGGTGTATCGCTCAAAGGCATCTTTGCTTTTCAGGTGATAGAGCCCCGATTCTGTGCCTGTCCAAAGACGTCCCTTACTGTCCTCGAACAAGCAAAAAATAACCGAGAGTATATTTTCACTGTAGTTTTCGCTCTCTGCAAACACAGGCTCCATTTTCATTTTCTCCGAGTTATACAGCTTTAAACCGCTGTTCGTCCCAACCCAGATATTGGAATGTTTGTCCTCGAAAATTATTCTCAGGTTATTAATAGAAGCGTCTTCTGCCCAGGTTGAATCCACAATATGCGTGAATGATTTTTCATCCTTCGAGAAAAGTACGTTAAGGCCATAGTACGTCCCCATCAGAATATTGGCCTTCTGCCTGTCCTGATGCAAAGCATATACATTTTGATTACCTAAGTCTTTTCTCGAACTCCCTACAGTTGCGTACCGATCAAAGCTTTGCGTGGCTTCGTTAAAAACAAAAACACCTTCCGCCCATGTTCCAACCCAAATATTGTGGTTGCGGTCTTCGTAAATCGTCAGCACAGGAATTCCGTTCTGGCCCGATTCAATAGGATCATTCAAGTAGTAAGAAGTATTGCCTTTGTACACTTTCATAATACCGCCTTCGGTACCTATCCAGAACCGTCCTTTTGAGTCTTTATACAATGCGTTGACAACCGTATTCTGATAGGCCGCCTTTAGCGATGTAAACTTGTTTTGATACGGGTCTATCACGCTCAAACCAAATGAAAACGTACCGATCCATAGCCTCCCTTCATTATCTTTATACAGCGCCTTAATGGAGTTATCGCTGATTGACTTTGGATGGTCTTTGTCAGCCACATGGTGCTCAAACTTGTTTGTGCGAATGTCGAGCCGGCTTAGACCGCCATTTTCGGTACCCGCCCAAATGTAGTTACCATCGGGACAAACAGTTCTCACCACATTTACCAAAGGACCGTTTTCTCTGTTTTCGGACGTTCTGTAGTGAGTGAATTTGCTGGACTTGACATCGAGCTTGTCCAGCCCACCTCCCCTGGTAGCAATCCATAAATTCCCTATATCATCTTTTGCAATAGAGTATAAATAATTGTAGCCCAGCGAATTAGAATCTTTGGGATCATGAGCGTATACCTTCAGGTTGCCTGTCTTTCGGTTCCATTTGTAAAGCGCAGTGTCCGCCGCTACCCAAAAATCACTCTTGTGAATTTGCTCGATGCCGATAATCGACAGGCGCCCCTTAAAATTGCCGGTATGGTCAGTCCAGCTATTGTCTGACAAATTAAGAGACTTTATTGTGGTGCCCACGAACCATACCCGTCTTTCGCTGTCTTCTCTGATGTCATTGATCACCAGGTTATTAAATTCAGGAACCCGGATAAAAGTATCTAATTCTCTATTGTACCGGTGCAATGTGCCCTTGGCTGTGCTTACCCATAGCGTGCCGCTGCTATCTTCAAAAATTGAAAGGATTCTATTTGTTAAAAGCGTGTGCTCGTCAGACGGATCGTTCCTGTAAATCTTAAATTCATAGCCATTGTAACGGTTGAGGCCGTCCTCAGTGCCTACCCACAAATAGCCTTTGCTGTCTTTATGGATGGCAGAAATAGTGACCGACGAAAGTCCCTGCTCTACAGAAAGGCTCGAAAAAGACTCATTCTTGCCTTGCCCATGTGCCGCCAGCGGTAAAAACAATGAAATCCACAAGAAAAGTGAAAGCAGGTAAAATGGTCTCATAAAATATGTAAAAGTCTAATGGGCGCACCTGGCTCAGAACAACATTCGGGCTACTATTCAGCTTTGGTAATTTAGTTGAATATCTTAAAAAAGTCTAATCTCCGATCAAACTACAGGCAGGCAGTAAAAGGCAACAGCAGACATCTTCCGAGTAGGCTGCGCAAAATACTGACTGTTTTCGATATCACAATTGTACAATTATCCACAAATATAATAAGGAAGGTTGAGGTATTTGCAGTGAGTCACCAAGAAGCCCATGAATAGGTTTTGGAAACATTTGTCATCTATATTTGAAGGATTTATACCTCCTCAATTGTTTTATTCTTCTCAACTTGTGTCAATTGCCATAATGCAAAAAAGTGCTACGTTATGTGTGTATTACCGCTTGAAGTATCAAACCCAATATTGAACACAATGGCACTTCGAAAAATCTAATATTTATACTATCTTGTACTATAACCTCGTAAAGCTTAAATGATTATGCCTATGAAATTAACCCCTAAAGCAAAATCCTTAAACCCCAAATGTGGAGGATTCAGTTCCTGACTCCCTGCACACCCGGTGTATACTATAAACACTGGTTAAATCATTTTAAACCAATTCATTCATGTTATGAAAAACAATTACCTACTTATTAGCTTATCGCTGCTTTTCTTTCTGGCATGCTCAACAGCATTTGCCCAGCAGAGAACTGTAAGTGGTAAAGTAGTTGACCCTAATGGCACAGGTTTTCCCGGTGTCAACGTAATTATTAAAGGGACTGCTACCGGTACCACTACCAATGCGGACGGCGAGTACAAAATCGCTGTTCCCGACAACAACACTGTTCTCGTGTATTCCTTCATAGGATACGCTGCACAGGAAGTAACAGTTGGAAGTCGCTCTGTGCTGGATATTACCCTGGCAGAAGACGTGACCCAGCTTAGCGAAGTTGTTGTAACTGCCCTTGGGGTAGAAAGAAGTGTAAAAGCGCTTCAGTCATCCGTGACCACAGTGTCAGGTGACAACTTCACTCAGGCTCGTGAAAACAACCTTGGTAACGCCCTTTCAGGAAGAATTGCTGGTGTAAACGTTAGCAAAATTTCTGGTGGCCCTGCCGGTTCTTCACGTATCGTTATTCGTGGTAACAAAACACTGGGCGGACAAAACCAGCCTTTGTATGTAATCGACGGTGTGCCTATGGACAACTCTGGCTTCGGTCAGGCTGGTCTTTGGGGTGGTCGTGACGAGGGAGATGGTCTTACCAGTATCAACCCTGACGACATCGAGTCTATCACAGTGCTTAAAGGTGCTAGCGCAGCTGCCCTTTATGGCTCACGTGCTGGTAACGGTGTTATCAACGTGGTAACCAAAAAAGGTACCAAAAGAAAAGGTCTTGGTATTGAGTTCAACTCAAACTACGTGGCAGAAACTGCTATCAACCTGAGTGACCTTCAGAAAGACTATGGTACTGGCAACTATGTTGATCAGTCCAATGATGGTATTCGTAATGGAGTTGCCACAAAGCCGAGAGATGCCCGTGAGGCATTTGGGTGGGGCAATGTGGCCTGGGGACCGAAATTTGACGGTAGCCAGGTTTTGCAGTTCGATGGTGTGGCTCGCCCCTACTCCTATCAGGGTGACAACTGGAAGCGCTTCTATCAAACAGGTAATGCTTTTACCAACAGTGTGTCTATCAGTGGTGGAAGTGACAAGCAAACTTTCAGGTTGTCAGCGGCTGATTTGAGAAGTAATAGTATCATCCCTAATTCCGGGTACGACAGAACTAACCTTTCATTGTCCACAAGCTCAAGGTTTGCAGACAAGTTAACTGTTACATCAAAAATGATGTACACCCATGAAACTGCACATAACCGTCCGGTGCTTTCTGATTCACCAGGTAATGCCGTTCAATCCATTTGGAGAACACCAGGCAATGTCAATGTAGAAACGTACAAAGGCGACCCTAACAAGCTTGGAGCTATTCCCGAAGGCACAACTCAGGAGCAGTTGATAATTTATGGACAAGGAAGCAATGCCAATGCCAGAAGACCAGGCCAGGAGTTGCTACCCGCAGCTAACAACTGGGGACAGAACCCTTACTGGGCTACTGAACAGTTCATCAACGACGATACAAGAGACCGTTTGATCGGTTCTGGTGATGTTCGCTATGACATTACCGATTGGTTGTATGCTTCAGGAAGTATCCAGATGGACTGGTACACCAGAAGAGACAAGTCTTTGACTCCTCAGGGAACGGGCTACCAGCTTGGCGGATCCATGTCTGAAGGCGAGGATCGTGTGCGTGAAACCAACACTCAGTGGATATTGGGCGGAAACAAAACTTTCAGCCAGATCAGTGTCAACGCTTTCGTTGGAGGTAATGTGATGCGGAGGTCAAGTGAAAGAATCGCAGCCAATGGTAATGGATTTAACGTGGACTTCTTCCCTGCCATTAACAACGCCGCCACCAGAAACTTTGGTTATGGCTTCTCTGAATCTGGCATCAATTCTGTATTTGGTTCAGCTGAGATCGGTTACAACGGTTACCTATTCTTAACTGCTACTGCCAGAAACGACTGGTTTTCAGTTTTGAATCCCGACTACAACAGTATATTATATCCTTCAGTTGGGGCTAGCTTTGTATTCTCAGACGCATTCACAGGCCTTCCTAGCTGGTTGAGCTTTGGTAAAGCAAGAGCTTCTTGGGCACAAGTGGGTATCGTAAATATCAACCCTTACGATGCTAACCTGACATATTCATTGAATGGTAACTCACACTTGGGGCGTACCATGGGAACGTTCTCATCAGCAGGTGGAAATAATGGAAGAATACCTAACCCAACCTTACAACCTGCAACCTCAACGGAAGTAGAAGTTGGATTTGATACCAAGTTCTTCGACAACAGATTTGGTGTTGACTTTGCTTATTATCACCAAAAAACTACCGACGATATTCTTGGGATAACTATTTCTCGAGCCTCTGGTTTCGGTCAGACTTTCATTAACGTAGGAGAGTTAGAGAATAAAGGAGTAGAGCTGCTTTTAACAGGTACACCAGTGCGAGGAGAAGTTACCTGGGATATCTCTGTAAACCTGGCCAAGAACGTAAACAAAGTTATTAATCTAGTAGATGGCCTGACAGAAATCACATTGGAAGAACCACGTACCAGAAACGTGTTTATTAAGCACATCATAGGTCAGCCCTTTGGCACCATTACTGGCCGGGTACAGCAGATGAGCCCTAATGGAGAGCCTATTTTCCTTCCGGATGGCAGACCATTGGCATCAACAACTTACGTTCCTATTGGCAATGGTTTGGCTGACTGGACAGGTGGTATCAACAACTCTGTTTCCTGGAAAGGTGTTAACCTAAGCATGTTGATTGACATCAAGCTTGGCGGAGATATCTTCTCTGGAACAAACAACCGTTTGACCCAGTGGGGATTGCATCAGCAATCACTTATCGGACGTGAGGGTGAAAAACCACTACATATCAAGGGTGTTACAGACAACGGTGATGGTACCTTCACCCCTGTTGACAGAGACCTCACTCCACATGAAGCAAACAGCTATTGGGGTTCAGTAGGCGGCGAAAGCACTGCCATCTCAAGCATGTTCCTGTACGACGCTTCTTTCATGAAGTTGAGACAATTGACTTTGGGCTACAGCTTGCCAAGAACTATGCTAGAGAATACTCCCTTCCAGAATGTGTCACTTTCTTTTGTGGGAAGAAACCTCGCTATTCTTTTCAAGAATATCGACAACGTAGATCCTGAATCTGCCTATTCAGCTAATGCTGGTGCACAGGGCCTTGAGTATTTTGCGATGCCTACTACTCGTAGCTACGGCGTCAACTTAAGAGTAGGATTCTAACCATTAAATAGCTAAGAAATGAAATACGTTAGAAATAAAATAAACAAGATCATCATCGCCTCTGTCGCAATATTTGTATTCACGGCAAGTTGCGATACGGATGAATTGCATGAGTTGAATATCAACCCCCAGGCCCTGAATCAGGTAAACATGAATTATTTGTTTACGGCAGCTCAGCTTGGTTCTGCAGCGGGTGGTTCAGCTGGAGACAACCGCTATATTGACTGGAGAACAAACATTGGCCTGTGTGCCCATGCTATTCAGCAGCTGGCCAACGTTAGTGGCGGTATAGCTCCCGGTGACAAATACACTGACAACGTTGAATCCTACAACGCACCATGGGAGTTTATCTATGGTGATCAGTTGAAGAACCTTGCTGAGGTTCTCAGACAAACCGGCCCTGACGGGTTTGAGGCAGGTCAGAGAAAGAACATGCGTGAAGCCGCTAGAATCCTTCGTGCATTTAATTTCCACAGACTGACCGATTATTATGGTAATATTCCTTATTCCGACGCATTGCAAGGGATACAGGGTACTTTCCTTCCTGAGTACGACGATCAGCAAACCATCTATATGGACTTGTTGAATGAGTTGGATGAAGCAACGGCTGCTTTAAGTGCTTCCAATCCTGACGAGGGCTTTGCTGCGGCTGATTTGTACTATAACGGTGACGTTACCAAATGGAAGAAGTGGGGTTACTCTCTGATGCTTCGGTTGGCCATGCGTATCTCTAATGCGGATGCGACCGCTGCAGCCACGTATGTAAGCAAGGCTGTTTCTGGTGGCGTTTTCACCAGCAACGACGACAACACATGGGTACCAATGGATTTAGGCCCAAGTGAGTGGACTAACCAGAACGGTATTTCGAGAGCATTTGCTTCCGGTGACGGTGGTCAGCCATCCATTCTGAGCAAGACTTTTATTGACATGCTCAAGGGAGCAAATGCTGCAAGCACAGCAGATGATGATCCAAGACTTCTCATCTTTACCGATGGCGTAGGCGGAGACAAGGATCCACTGGTTCAGGAAGGTATGCCAAACGGACAAGATGGAGGTACCATAGGTGCTTATATTGGCGAGAAGTTTGGTGACCCTACATTGAGCCCTAGTTCTGTTTTCTCTTCCATTAATGTTGCTCTGCTTGACGATAACGATCCGTACATGCTGATGAACTATGCCGAGGTTGAGTTCTTACTTGCCGAAGCAGCTGAGCGTGGAATAGGTGGAGTAACTGGAGCTTCTGCTCACTACAATGCTGGTGTTCGTGCGGCTATGCAAATGTACACTCCTTATGCACAGGGTGACCCCGATGTTGAAGAAGCTCTTTCTGTTACTGATGCCCAGGTGGACGCCTATCTTGCCGCCCACCCCTACACAGGTGGTGCAGCCGGTCTTGAAATGATTGGTAACCAAATGTGGGTGAGTAAATTTTTCAACTGGTGGGAAGCCTGGTCTGATTGGAGAAGAACTGGATTTCCAGTGTTGGTTCCCGTCAACTACCAGGGTAACGTGACTGGAGGCACTATTCCAGTCAAACTGAGGCTTCCAACACACGAAGTAGCAGTTAACTCGGCAAATATCAGTGCCGGCGCTACTTTGCCTGACCAGCCAACCACAAGAGTTTGGTGGGATGTGAATTGATTTCAATAAACCATAAATCAAATAAATAGTGGAAAGTCCCCGATGATAGTCGGGGACTTTTTTCATTTGGGGGTCAATAGAAATTCATTTAACTTGATTGAATAATGAGAAAGCAATTCGGTCAGTTCTTCATCATGCTTTTGCTTGTTGCCACAGGCGCTTGCCTGGATCCCCTGGATCCTGCCACTTCAGATTGTGAAAGGTCAGGGTTGGCCATATCAATTATTAATGTTA
Source organism: Imperialibacter sp. (assembly GCF_048007035.1). Taxonomy (NCBI): domain Bacteria; kingdom Pseudomonadati; phylum Bacteroidota; class Cytophagia; order Cytophagales; family Flammeovirgaceae; genus Imperialibacter; species Imperialibacter sp. The sequence goes on along the minus strand of NZ_CP180355.1, from coordinate 6,004,932 downwards.
CGTCCACAGATTGCGGCATACCAAATGGGCAGATCGAAGTATTTTCATCTGGTGGTTTGGGCGATAAAACATTTTTCTTAAATGACGGACCAGCACAGAAAACTGGTGTGTTTCATAGCTTGAGACCTGGTATTTACTCAGTCTCCGTGATGGACTCATTGTACTGTCGCAGAGCGGTGACGGTGCATATCTCATCTGGAATTTCTTTTAAAGAATCGATACAGCCTATCATCGAGAATAGCTGTATCATCAACACTTGTCATGATGGTTCGGGTAGCATCAGCTTTAAGGTGTTCGCCAACATCAAAAAATCAGCGGCTGACATCAAGGGGCTCACTCAGGCACGAGTTATGCCTAAGGTTGGCAGTTTAACAAATGACGAAATTGAGCAAATAGCCTGCTGGGTAGATGACGGAGCACTATTTAACTAGCTCTACAAATCTTTTTTTTCACCTGACCGCTAGCCAGCCGAAACAATTTCTTGGTATTCCTGTTTTCCAGGAATGGATGCCAATCACTTTACTAAATTTGTTTTGTTGCTTTTTCTAATCACGGTAACCTCTTGTGAGCAGGAGACTGATGTAGTTGATAAGGACTGTACCGGATCAGGGCTGACACTGACATTACTTGGTTCGACGGATACTTCTTGTGGCGCTTCAGCGGGTGTAGTCGAAGTTGAAGCGTCCGGCGGTTTTGGAGACTACAGGTACCAGCTCGATGGAGGTGCCCTTCAGTCCAGCGGAACGTTCGGCGGCGTTGGTCCGGGGAAATATATTGTGGGGGTAGTAGATTCCGAGGGGTGCACCAATACCCTGGACGTTCAAATCTATTCCGGCGTAAGCTTTGCAGCCTCCATCAAACCAATTATTGAGGCCAATTGCGCCATCAGTGGTTGCCATGATGGCTCGGGAAATATCGACTATAATAATTTTGACAATATTAAGCTTAACCCATCGGACATAAAGGCACGCACGCAGTCGGGAGACATGCCGAGAAACGGAGCGCTTACTGCGGCCGAAATAGACATGATAGCCTGCTGGGTGGATGATGGGGCTTTGAACAACTGAATGCTTGGTAGAATATCTAGGAGGCCCCATCAACGAATGAATTTAAAACCTATACCCCACAAAAGAATATAATCTGGTACTGGTCGCTTTAAGTGCGTTATAGTTTACCATCCCATTTCCTTTTTCTAACCGCATTTCAATACTCAATCTACTGACTTTAACACCTCCCCCAAAAAGAATGCCTTGCTCATATTTTCTGGTTTCGCCAATAGCCTTTGTGGTCTCAAATACAGTTTCTCCGTAGAATTGACCTTCGTTTCTGCTTTCATTTGTTTCGTTTATTGCTATTCCATTTGAGAAACCCAGGTTAACAAAAGGCTCTACGTTTCCAACGGGATACTTGAAGCGAATCATATTGTTCATTTTTACATAAGAATACCCGATTGTCGAGTAGCGTTTTGTGTAGTAGGCTTCGTTTTTGTAGTCGTTGAAGAACCCATTTACCTTATAGGAAGAATAAATAAGCTCGTTGTTAAACGAGAGTTTACCATTGTTCCTTGGAGCTATCGCTTCAAAGAAAACCCCAACAGAAAAATTATAAGAAGGGTCATAAATTCCGTCTATGAGCATGTAAAACACCTCATGTTTCCCTTCAAAATTTAATGTAGCTATCGAAAGCCCTGCGAGAGCTCCGAATTGCGAAGTAAATTTCTCAGTCTCTTTTCTGAAAATAATATTGCTGCTGGTACAATCATAGTAGCGAAGAAAGAGCTTTTCAATACTACTTTTGGAATAGCCGATATTTGACGTGTATTCTCCAATGTTGGGGCAATCAAAAAGATAACTCATCAGTTGAATTTTAAAGGTTTTATCTTCTTTGATTTCATTGGTTGTTACACCTTGTGATAGGTACTTTTTATATTTCAAAAGTATAAACTGATCATTATCCCCAATAAATAGATTCTCATTTCCATTGCTATTTCGATAGTAGTAAAGACTTTTATCGCCCCGGACAATGACTTGCAAAAGAACTGTATCAACTTCAATTTGTAGCGACTGGTCAAAGGTTAGATAGTTAATTTTCGAAGGGCTGATTTCTGTATCAACAATAGCACTAACATAAATTTCATCTAGCACATGATACTCACGAATCTGATTGAAAGATAGGGTGTATACATCGCCATTCTGAATCGTCTTGAATGATACTTTCGTCGGATTAACTTCGGAGTTGTTATACCTAATAAAGCAACTTAAGGTGTCACCCTCTGATTTGATAATTATACCTGGAAAATAGCTATTTTGGGCAAAGACATTGAAGAAAATTGCTGTAGAAAGAAATAAGATTAAAGCAGTAAATAAAATATTTTTTTTTCTCATCGCTGTGACGCTCCTTTTAGTTACTTCAATTGAAATATTGTCCAAATTACTACTGTGCTTTTTGGAATTTTCTAAATTTCAAAATTTTATCTAATTATAACAAAAGGCCGGCCATAAATGCTCTTAAAAATTACTGAAAAAATAATGGCAGCTAATTCAAACTCAGCTCCCCCCTTCTCAAGCTATACTCAACTCCCGTCTTTTCATTAGTAAGCCGTAGCTCTCTGCCGTACAACCACGCTTTCCACTCAGTCTGGTCATTTTCAAAAATGATTTTCCGGTGCCTTGTGTTGATGACTGCCACGCCACTTTCCTGGATGTCACCCGCAGCAACAATTGAATAGTTCCCGCTCTCGTCGATGCTGAAGACTGTCTGCTGTAGTCTTTCCACCTTGTTCCGGTTCCTTATTTTGTAAAGCTCCCACTCCCCTACAATGGTGCGCTCGAATTCTTCGAAGCCAGGCACCTCGCTGATTCGGGTAAAAGACAATGTCACATTTCGGGCTCTGTCGTCTTTCCCTTTCAGCTTAAGGAGATCTTTGTACCGAAATACCGACCAGGTAGAGTTGAACCATTCCACGTCCGTACTGTACATAGCCAGCTTGTCTGACTGTAGCTTGTACACACCACTCAGGTCTCCTTTTACCCTTGAAACGGCAAAGCTTCTGTTGTCATTGATTTCTAAAAAGACGGGACTAAACGATTTTGCCAAAGCGTCTTGCTCGTAGGTTTCCAGTTGCCAGAGTCCTTCAATGTCCTGGATTTGGTAAGTCCTTTGGCAGCTTGCGAAAACAGCGGCCAGAAAAAATAGAAAACTTGTTAAAATCCGTGCCATTTCAGTCAAGTTAAGTAAAATATAGCTGAACACAATGTTATTCAATAACCGGCAACTGAGCACTTTTTTTGCAGTGTTTAGGTTCGATTTGGCAGCAAACCGACTGGAACACTATTCAGTTTTCAAAGACTCCACAGGGTTGCCCCGAGCAGCCTTCCACGTGCTGTGACTAACTGTTAAGACAGACACAACAAGCAGCAAAAAAGCAGGTACCACAATGAACTCCACACCCATTTCGACCCGAAAGGCATAGTTTTCCAGCCACTGTTGTCCGCCCCAAATCACCAGCGGAATGGCAAGTGCGCTAGCGACAAGCAGCAAAACCAGATATTCTTTAGACAAAAGGGTCATCAACTGTCCAACTGAAGCGCCCAGCACTTTTCTAATACCAATTTCTTTGGTTTTCAGGCTGGCAGAAAAGGACACCAGGGCAAAAAGGCCCAGACAGCTAATGAAAATGGCCAACACTGAAAATGCCGTGAACAAGTTGCCAAACTGCAGATCAGCCTGGTACTGGCGGTTGAAGGCATCATCGAGGAAGAAGTAATTGAATTCGTTCCCAGGATATACCTCATCATATGCAGTCTTGATGTAGTCAATGGTTTGAGGCATATCAGACAAACTCACCCTAATAGAATAATAGGCGCCATAGGCATTATTTAACATGTAAATACTGGGAATCTGAGCTTCTTTAAGTGAGTGCCAGTGAAAGTTCTTCACCACGCCGACGACTTCAAGTGTGTCACCGGCTGACACGACAACCTTCTGGTGTAGAGCATTCTGCGGACTGCCGAGCCCCAACTGTTTCACGGCTTCTTCATTGACAATAGCAACTCCTGCATATGACGCTTTCATCAGATCTTCACGGAAGGGCTCACCTGAAAGAAAATTCAAATCAAAGGTTTTGGTGAAGTAGCCATCTACTTGATCAATAGACACCAGCTTTCCGTCATCAAGTAGTTCACCAAGTCGCCAAACGTCACCTGTCCACATATTTCCCTTTCCTGGCACCGACCCTGTTCCCGAAATGCTTTCTACGCTATGGTGTTGTACTACCTTCTGTTGGAAGGCACTAAAATTTGACAACATTGCGTCAAATTCAAAAGTTTGGAACCGAGGCCCGTAAACCACCAATATTTTCTCCATATCAATGCCCAGATCCTGATCTCTCATATACTTCACCTGCCTGTAAACCAGCCATGTGCCAGAGATCAAAAGAATTGACAGAAAGAACTGAAACAAAATAATTCCCTTGCGAACCACCAAACCCTGACTGAACCCTCTAAATGAGGATTTAAGCATACTTACGGGCTTAAACGAGGATAGCACAAATGCTGGGTAAAGGCCCGACAATAGAGAGCCAACAACAACAACTATTACAAACTGTAGCCAAAATCCTGAAGACTGCATAATAGTAAAAGCGAGCGTTTTCCCCACCATTTGATTGAGAACAGGCAAACTCAAAAGTGCAATACCAAAAGCAAGTATGACTGCTAACCCATTGATCAGAAATGACTCTACCAGAAACTGGCCGATCAGCTGCCTCTTGCGAGCGCCAATGGCCTTCCTGACCCCCACCTCTTTGGCTCGATGCAACGAGCGTGATGTAGATAGATTAATATAGTTTGCCCAGGCCATCAACATGACAAAGACTGCAATGACACTAAACAGCTTAATGTTAGCTATATCTTCATTGTTACCCGACGGGTCTTGTAAGTTGTCAGAGTAAAGATGGATCTCCTTGAGCGGTTGTAGATCAAATGTCCATTTCTCATTGCTTGCTGCTAGCTCCTTTCCAAAGTATTGGTCGGCAATTAAATCGAATTTGTCACTTACCACGTTAGGGCTCGCTGTTTCCGGTAATAGTACATAGGTTGAAAAATTTCTCCACCCCATTCCGTCGTTGTTCTTGTAAGATGGCTCTTCACTCAATAGCAGCTTCATAGGCAATAGAAAGTCGAACTGCATGTGGCTGTTCACTGGCAACTTTTGGAGCACACCAGTAACTATATAGTCACCACCTGGCCATCCACCGCTGATGTGAAGCGTTTTACCAATTGGATCCTTTTCACCAAAAATTTTGGAAGCCATTTGCTCTGTCAACACGATGTTGCGCTTTTCACTAAGTGCGGACTCTCTGCTACCAGACAGCAGTGGAAAGTCAAATACGTTCAAAAAACTATCATCGACAAACCAGACATTGTCTTCCTGATAAGGAATGTCATTTTCAGGGTTGAAAATCCCCAGTTCGTAGCGCCAAAGGTTGATACGAACTACTTCTTCAATCTCTGGAATATTTTCTTTTCCAAATTTCCCAAGTTCATGAACTGTGCTGATGTCTCGTCCCTGCCTTACACCATTCTTCAAGTCGGTTTCAACAAGTCGATATATCCGGTTCGACCTGCTGTGAAACTGATCATAACTCAACTCAAAACTGATGTACTGATAGATCAGTAAACAAACACCCAAGCCCACTGCCAAGCCGAGGATGTTGATGATTGAGTAAGCCTTACAACGGCTCAGGTTGCGAAACGCTATTTTTACGTAATGACTGAACATGGGAATAGATGATCTGGATGGCTGTTTCTTTTTCACAAGAAACCACAAAGGCAAAACAGTGAGAGTGTCCCAGAAGAAGCTAACGCTCGCCCTACCCCTTCCCCACTCTTTGGCTCTGTATTCATACAACTCCAAAAAGTCACCTTTCAAGTCTTGTCGACTAGGCGGGCAAAATCTGTCAAGAAGCCAAAGCAATATTTTGGGTGCAGTTTTCAATTAGCTATTCGTTTTGGGAAACAATTGAAATACGCCTGCCGGTATGTCTTTCCATAGCTTCTGCCTGTCATCCATGGCGTCCTTAAGCACACGTTGCCCGCTGGCAGTCACCCGGAAGAACCGTTTCGGTTTGCCTCCCCTTACTTTGGTGGCTTCTCCCAACCTCGACTCCAGATACCCTTTTTCCTCCAGTCTGTAAAGTCCGGTATGCAAGGCACCCATGCTGACCGAGCGTTCCAGCCGTTTCTCTATTTCCATTTTAATGCCCAGCCCATAGGCCTCTTCGCCCAGCACCCCTATCGTGAGCATTACGATCTCCTCGAATTCCCCCAGGTTGTTTCTTGTCGTCACTATTCTATTACTTTCTATTTGCAGGTAATTTATAGAAACTTATTATACCTGCAAATAGAAATAAAATAAATCACTTGAATCGGAGCATACGCATTTGATGTTGGATCCAAAAAAAGGGCATGATGCCCCTTTTCCTATTTCATTGGTTATTAAGTTCTCCTATTCACTCATCCTTCAGCGTTCTCGTCGGATTCACACTCGCTGCCTGATAGGACTTCACGCTCACGGTAAGCGCCCCCACCAAAAATGCTGTGAACCCAGCCAGCAGAAAAGCGGTCAACGTTAGGTCAGTTCTAAAGGCAAAACCGTTGAGCCATTCCTGCATATAATACCAGGCCACCGGTGCCGCCAGCACAAAGGCGACGATCATCAGCCTGGCGTAGTCTCTGGAAAGCAGCATGACTAACCCTGCTACACTGGCACCATGCACTTTTCTGAGACCAATTTCCTTGGAGCGCAGGTCGGCTGAAAAGGATGACAAGCCAAACAGCCCCAGGCAGGAAATGAAGGTCGATACTATGGCGAAAATGTTTACCAGAGCGCTGAGCGACATTTCCGTGCGGTAGGAAGCAGCATAGCTGGTGTCCATGAACTCATACTGAAAGGGAAAAGCAGGGCTAAGGGCCGTTGTTACCTTCTCAATAGCTGCGATGGCCCCGGGTATGTCGTTTTGAAGTCTGATGAGTGCTACCGAGGTGTATAGAGGATTGTAGGCGACGACAAGAGGTGCAATCGGCTCATACAGGCTCTGCATGTGGAAGTTCTTCACGATGCCGATCACTTTGCCTTTGGTGCCCCAAACAGACAAGTTTTGACCCAGAGGCTCGTCGAAACCCATGATGTTGGCCATTACTTCATTGATAATGTAATTGGCAGTGTCTGAGGCGAAGTCCTTCGAGAAACCACGACCGTCAACTATCTCCATTCCCATGGAAGAGAAAAAACCCAAATCCACCATCAATACATTGACTTCAATTTCTGCATTGGGATCTTTGCCGTCCCACTGCGAGCTGCCAGTCGAGCGGCCGTACTGCAGTGGATTGCCGCTGGCAAAAGAGACTTCCTTTACCTCGGGTATATTGAGCAACTCGGTTCTGTATACGTCCCTTCGGTTGGCCAGATCCTGCGGCATGTACAGGTATGCCATGTTTTCTTTGTCGAGGCCCAGGTTTTTGTTGAGCACAAAGTTCATCTGCCGGGCGACCACCAGGCTTCCAATGATCAGAATAATGGACAAGGCAAACTGGAAAACGACAAGGCCGTTTCTGAAGTAGATGCTTGAGGCAGACTGCCGAACTGCTCCTTTCAGCGAGTTAGTCACTTTGAAGGATGGCAATAACAAGGCCGGATAACTCCCGGAAAGCAAGCCGGTAACAGCAATCAAAGCGCTTATGCCCATCCAAAACCTCGAGTCAGTAAAATCAAGGTAAAGTTGCTTGTCGGTAAGGCCATTGAAGTAAGGAATGATAAGCAGCACAAGCCCAATGGAAAGCAATGCCGCTACAACGGTGATCATGAATGACTCCACCATAAACTGCTGGCCCAGCGTGCGCCTTTGGGCACCAAGCACCTTTCTGACGCCAATTTCTTTCGTTCTGCGGCTTGCCCTGGCGGTAGATAAATTCATGAAATTGATACAGGAAATCACCAGCAGAAAAATAGCGATGATCGTAAGTATTCTAACATATTGAATTCGTCCGCCGGAGGGTACACCGTTTTTAAAATTGGAATGCAGGTAGGTGTCGGTGGCTTTAAGCACCATGAGCCGCTCATCAGCTGCATTGTCAGTATTGTTGTTGATCTCTTGCTCTATCCTTTGCTGCACGGCGGCCAGATCGGCGCCGGGCTTCACAGTAAAGTAGATACTAAAGCCGCCATTGAACCAGCTTTTGATCCATTCGTTGCGGGCGATATACTCGTGGGCAGGGAGCACAAAATCAAAAGTCATTGAAGACTGACTACCGATGTCTCCAAAAACACCACTCACTGTAAACTCCTGACTTTCATCTATTTTAATCACCTTACTTAATGCATCTGTTTTCCAGCTTTCTCCAAAATACTTTTTAGCGAGTTTTTCGGAGATCACAACCGAATGCGGGTCATTCAAAGCGCTCGCCGGATCACCGGCAGCAAAAGGAAAACTAAAAATGCTGAAGAATTCAGGCGACACATACCTCCCCTTTTCATAAGACACGTTTTCCTCGAGACGAAACAACAGCTCCAGTTCCCAGCTGTAGTAGGTTACTTCATCCACTTCAGGATAATTGTTGGCCAGCGCCCCTCCTAAAGGGCCGGGAATGCTTCCGGTGGTGATTACCTCTCCGTTGGCCTGGTACATATTGCGCCATACCTGATAGATGCGGTCGGTGTTTACATGAAACTGGTCCTTTTCTACCTCGTCGTTGACCCACAGTAGAATAAGGATACTCGACGTAAGTCCCACAATGAGCCCGAAAAGATTGAGAGCAGTGTACCCCTTGTACCTCAGCGCATGGCGAATCGCCATTTTAATGTGATTAAATAGCATAGCGTTGTTATTTTGAGTTGTGACAAATGCAAAGTTTTTGACGATACCAGGGCGAAGGAGCTTTACTACATCCAACGCAAATAGCCACCGTGCCCGGGTTGGACTGGTTTCCTCCCGTTGCTCGAACAATTCGGTCAGATCGCCTTCCACGTCTTCCAGAAGGTCTGGATCGCAGAACCAGCGAAGAAACGCCAGTAGCCACTTGGGCGGCGATGGCGTGGGCTTTTCTGTAGGTTTGTTGCTCATATAAACTTAAAGTCGAAGGCGACTGAAGGAATGGCCTCCCAAAGTTGCTGACGAGCCGCCATGACCTCTTCAAGCGCCTTCTTCCCAAAGGGAGTTACTTTGAAAAAGCGCTTTCTCTTCCCGCCCCTTACGGCTGTGGCTTCGCCAAACTCGGAGGTCAGAAAGCCTTTCTTCTCAAGCCGTTTAAGCGCAATACGCATGGCACCCACACTTACTGACCGCTTGAGCCTCGTTTCTATTTCTTCTTTGATGGTAATGCCGTAGGCGTTGCCGTAAAGCACCGCCACGGTCAACAACACAATTTCCTCGAACTCCCCTATTGAATACTTGCCCATGATTTTTATTTTAATACTAAATGTAATTAAAATATTTAAATCCTAAAAGCAATCTTAATAGAAATGAACACAAAGCATGTGGCTTCATGGCGCTATAACTGCGATGAATTGAAAAAGTAACGGGGGGATCCCAAAAGTATTTCTTGTCTACAAAAGATTGCCTGCCTACCGCCCTTTGTGTTACTGTCATTCCGTAAGGTACCTGAGCCGACGCCGGAACGAAATCTTCTACGGCATTGTGGTTTGTTCTTCGTAGGGAGGGTTAGTTCTACTTGGGACTAAGGAGAAGATTTCTCCGTGTTACTACGAAATAGCTTCGCTAAGTGATGATACCGCTTCGAAATTGGAAACTGAGTCGCCGGAGTATGTTATCCTTCAACCGTCTGACCTAACAGCCGCCCCCGTGTGACAGCCATTCCGTAGCCCTGCGGAGGAATCTTCTAGAGTACGATGGTTCTTGGCGTGGGTTTATCCATTACGCTACGAAATGTCTTCGCTGATTTGAAAAGTCGGTTTCGAAAGGGAAAAGAAATTAGCGTGGCAACATAACCTTGAAAAGATCGCCCGATCGATCACGGGGACCCCAATTTCCCATAAGCATTACCGCTATCTTTCGTATATTTCATTGAATTCACTGGCCATTAAACACTTATCACCATGAAAGCTTTTCCCATCAACCGAGATTTCTATTTTTTTGGAAGCTTTCTTATCGGCCTGTACATTGTCGCTAACACACTCCAAACAGTTGTTCAAATGTGTGTGGGCTACCAAATGTTCTGGCTGCCGTCGTTTGGTAGCTGGTTGCTTGTTACATGTGTTATTTACATGCTTCCGTCCCTGTTCCTCTTGAAATACTATCACCAAAATCAGTACCGGCTGGCTTTCTTCGGCACTGTGGCATCCAGCATCATGGTGTTACTACAAGTGATTGTCTTTACAGCCATATTACGAGCACGACAATTGCAGGATTTTTACAACCCGGTACTTTATTTATTGCTTTTTGCAGGCCTTCTTCACGCCGCAGGTCTTTTGACCTCTGATGCCCGAAAGAAGCCCTTGCTCAAGACCGTCGGCCTCGTGATTGGTATAGTGAACGTGATCTTACTCATTTCCCTCACCTGGATGTTGCTTTCGGGCAACAATTCTTCCACTAGTATCTTTGTCCAAAAGCTGGCGGAGTGGGCAACCATTGCCGGAGGGCTCGTTTGGGTATTGTTCATCAGGCAATTTATGGAGGAGCGCAGCCTGCTAATAGAAGAACAGGTAAGCACAGAGAGCAGGAAATCGATCGCAGACATATATGCTTTCCTCAGTTTTATGGGGGTGTTTTTTCTCCTGCTTTTTGGGTTCATGATAGTCAAGCAAGGCTACTATAACACTCACGCCACCCCGGCCGCCAAAAAAATGGCGGATCCTTACGAGTTTCGCTCCTACACCAGCAGCAAAGGTGTAACGTTGCAGTACAGGTTTCTGAAACCTCTCGATTACGAGCCGGGGAAGAAATTTCCGATGGTCGTTTGCTTGCATGGTGGCGCTGGATGGGGAACGGACAACACCAGGCAGTTTGATGGATCATTGGCAGCACAAATGCTTTCTGACTACACCAGAAGGGAAAAGTACCAGGCATTTCTTTTTGTCCCCCAATGCCCTCCCATGCATAGCTGGGGAGGCATACCTGCCTATAAGTCTATCGACACGCTGGTATTTGAAGCCATGGCAGCGCTGGAAAAGGAATTTGACATCGATGAAAAGAGGCGCTACGTTATGGGGAGTTCGCTTGGCGGCTATGGCACCTGGCACTTTATCAGCACCCGTCCTGATTTGTTCGCAGCGGCTGTACCTGTTTCCGGTGAGGGCGATCCACAGTTTGCTCAACAAATTGTGGATGTACCGGTGTGGGCCTTCCATGGTCGAACTGATGTCAATGTGCCTGTATCAGGCTCTCAGCACATCATTCAGGCGGTGAAGAATGCTGGTGGTTCCCCTCACTACACCGAGTACCCCGACCGTGGCCACGACATCTGGAAGCAGGTAAGGGAAACTCCTGGTTTGATGGACTGGATGTTTGCGCAAAAAAAAGAATAGCCCGTGGCACCCAAACAATCCTGATGAAGTTGTTCAATAAGCCCTGCCCACTGTAGATTGTTCAGACATATAAACCGTTGTTGGATAAACCCTTACCAGGAAAGAATTTCCATGCCTACCTTTGGGCAAAAGAGCTTTGTGAAGCCGCAAGGTTCGACCCAACTGCCCCATGACCAACCACCGTCCTAAAAGTAAAATCTCTCTGATCTTCATCCTGGGGCTGCTTACCGCCATCGGCCCCTTTTCAGTGGACATGTACCTGCCAGCTTTTTCGGGTATTGCCAAAGGCCTGAACACCAGCGTGGATCAGGTCATGCTATCGCTGTCCAGCTTCTTTGTGGGTATTTCGGCCGGGCAATTGCTCTACGGCCCTTTGCTGGAGAGGTTTGGACGCAAAAACCCTCTCTACTTCGGACTGAGCCTGTATCTGGTGGCTTCCGTTGGTTGTGCGATGGCAGGTTCGGTAGAGGTATTGATTGCTGGCAGGTTTTTGCAGGCATTGGGCGGCTGTGTTGGTATGGTGGCTGCCCGTGCTATGGTACGTGACTTGTTCGAAGCAAAAGAAAACGCCAAGGTCTTTTCGTCGCTGATGCTGGTGGTGGCGGTCTCCCCTATTATTGCCCCAACAGCCGGTGGCCTCATTACTTCAGTGTTTGGCTGGCGTTATGTCTTTGTCGCCCTTGTTGTGGTGGCCATTGGCGTTCTGGTGGGAGTCTATTGGTTGTTACCGGAAAGTAAAAAGCCTAACCCTTCCTTTTCACTGATGCCCAGGCCTATCCTGCGAAACTTTGCCAGCGTATTCCGATATGCCCAGTTCACTACATTCGCCTTTACGGGTGCAGTGGCTGCAGCTGGCCTGTATGCCTACATCAGTGGTGCCCCCCATGTGTACATGGAAGTGTTCCAGCTCACGGAAGGTCAGTTCAGCTGGGTGTTCGCAGTTATTGCCATGGGGTTGATTGGCTCTACTCAAGTCAATAACCTCATGCTCAAGAAATACTCCAGCGAACAGATCATTGGAGTGGGACTGTCTTTTCAGGCCGCCGCCGGAATGGGATTGGTAGCCCTGAGTTTCCTTGGCCTGGCGGACTTCTACAGTGTTACCGCCCTTGTGTTTATCTTTTTATGCTGCCAGGGCTTTATATTCCCCAATTCCTCAGCCCTCTCCATGGCGCCTTTCCACACCAATGCAGGCAATGCATCGGCGCTGATGGGTGCCATTCAAATGGCCATTGGGGCAGGTGCTTCGGTGCTGGTGAGTGTTTTCAACGACCCCACTCCTCTTCCCATGGCTGGCGTAATGGCCTGCTGTGCTTTGTCGTCTCTGGGTATTTTCCACCTCGGGAGAAACATCATCAAGCACAAGGCTACCCTCAAAGAGGTGGAGCAGGAAGAAGTGGACATGATTGGTACGTTATAGCCAGGAGTTGAGCTTACTGGAGTAAGTTGCTTATTTGATTTTTACCGGTATTGGCCCGCCGCTCGACACATAGCTACCTCCTAGCTCGTCAATATTTACATCCAGCTCGTCGCTGGTATCTATTCCCACAATGTTTACATCCAATTCATCACTTGCACTTATTTTCACCGTGATGCTTCCGTCTTCATTGAGAGGGACGAGACCATAATTTGTACCTGATATCATTGCTGGACTGGTCGATTCACCTGCATATGCCTTTGGAAAAAGCTCAACCTGCTCAAACGTCAACACTGTTAAACAGAGGGCGATTACTGTCAGCACAAATTTTGTGTAGTTGTCAACTTTGGAATTGTTCATGATTGTATGATTTGAAGTTTTAATGCCACTGGATAAATAGCAAAAACTATGCAGGTATTGAGAACGCTCCGAAGTATTGTTCTGTACGATTTTCTTTTACTTTTAGCCACAAAGGCACTAAGGCTCGAAGCAGAGCGTATTAAAACTTTGCGGTTTGCTCCGGCAAACTTGCGCCTTTGCGTGAGTACTTTTCTGACCTTTCGAATAAACTCTTTCTTTTTGCCACAAAGGCACTAAGGCTCAAAGCATAGCATATAACGGCTCTGCGGTTTGCTCCGGCAAACTTGCGCCTTTGCGTGAGTACTTTTCTGACCTTTCGAATAAACTCTTTCTTTTTGCCACAAAGGCACCAAGGCTCGAAGCATAGAATATAACGACTTTGCGGTTTGCTCCGGCAAACTTGCGCCCTTGTATGAGTACTTTGGTGACCTTTCGAATAAACTCTTTCTTTTGGCCACAAAGGCACTAAGGCCCTAAGTATGCCATATCGAGAACTTTGCGGTTTGCTTCAGCCAACCTGCGCCTTTGCGTGACTATCTCACCATCTTTGCGCTACCACAGACAAGAGTTGATTAGCTGACTAGCGGAACGAGAAAAGCCTTGTGTGCCCAGTCCCGTAGGGACGATATGCCGGTAACACCGGCTCACTAAAATCGGGCTTACTGCGAGTGCCGTAGGTACGGCACATCTACAACCTTTGCGGTTTGCTCTGGCAAACCTACTCTTTTGCTTGTGAGCCTGGATAGTTGGCCTGCTTCCTTTCAGCCATGAATATACTGGCGATAGACGGTTGGAAAGAAAAGTTAACATTTACTTCGTCAAAACGAGTGGGTTTGTAGTGTGTTGAAAGGCCTCCCCATTGTTGAGGATAAAAGATAGTTGAATTGAAAAGGAATCACCTTTGCCAGGAGCATCCGACAATTTAAACTGAAATTGCTGGTCGATAACACCATTATGGTTGTCTACGATGTAGTTCGACAGGGGTACAAATTTCTCAAAATCGTCGTAGAAAAAGATCCAGTCTTTTATCAGAACGATTTGATTGATGGTGTCTCCTGCAGCATAAGTGTCGTTGTAGTCATACATCGTACGAACAAAAATAGTATCAACCCCAATCTTGTCCCCGGCATACCCCTGCTCAGCACACTCAAGGGCCATTAAAGATTGGCCGTAGTCCGACACAATGGCAGCAATATAATCCGCTTGAAAATTGAAGCTTATAAAAAAGCTATCCCAGAGGACTTGCTCGTTTCCGATAATTTTTCTCCAGGGATTTGGCTCCGAAGTGGTAAGCCTCATGTTAGTAGATTCTATCCCCTTTATCCTGAAGTGAGGAGGGCCGGATTCACAACTGCCATCCCTGGTCAGGCATGAGACAATACATGCACCCAGCATAAAAAAAATGATAAGCACTGTTTTAGTCACTCTCATATCACTGTCGTTTTTCCAAGCTTAAAAAATTCTTTGCCTGAAGAGCGTTTTCTCCACACTTTCTCCCAAACCATCTAGCAGTCCGACGCCGCACCCACACCGATTACTGCCTACCACTTACTATTTACCTACTACCTCCCTCGTACCCCTTCCACATCCAAACCAGCGTATTAGCCAGGGTCATTTCATATACCTTGGTGTCGCAGTGCTTGGTGGCTTTGCTGAAAACATAGCGGTAGTCGTAGCCTTTGGCTTTGAGGGCGTCGGCAGTGCGGTTATTGGCCATTACCCAGTTGTGGTAGGTTTCCTCGGCGTCGTCATAGCGCAGGTCGAATTCCGATACATGGGTAAAAACGTGGAGCGGTTTCTTGTCCGTCGTTTCGATGAGCTTCATGCCAGAATGGTATTCCCAGGCCCCTAGTGGATAGGTGGCCTCTTCGGCTGCATCATCGTCCTGCTGATCGACGAAAGTGCCGGAATAGGTTATCAGTCGCCTGAAAAGGTCTGGTCTGAACCAGCCCATGGTCAGCGCAGCAGCACCGCCCGAGCTGCAACCCATCACGGCTTTCCCCCAGGGGTCAGCAGTAAAGGCGATGTTGGGATAAGCCGCTTTGATGGCCTGGTTGCTGAGCACAGCAGGCAGCACCTCATCGTTGATAAAACGGGCAAAGCGATCCGACATAGTATCGTATTCAAGGCCCCTCTCGCTGCCTTTGGCATCATCTCCCCCATTCTGCACGGCGATGGTGATGAAGGCGGGCAATTTGCGAGCCGCATCTGTCGAAATGGTGAGGTTGTCAAGGGCGTTGCGCACAAGGTCCAATCGGCTGGGGCCATCCAACGTAACCAGAATGGGTGCTTTCGTTCCATCTTTGTAAGCAGCGGGAACGTAGACAAAGATCTGCCGAGTTTCCCTCACTGGCTTTTTAGGGTCGAGCGTAGCATCGGTGCCAGGAAAAATATTGCTGTCGGCTAAAGGCATGGAAAACTCGAAGTACTTTCCATTGGGGTTGCCGAGGTCGGTGAGTGCCGGGTCAATTGTATAGTCGGGGCCAACGACAAAGTTGCCATTGCCATTTTCGCTAGCTGACTGTGCTGCTACAGTATAGGTAAGCAAGCAGCAGCCAATGGCCAGCGGGAGAAATGATTTAAAAAGCATGGTAGGTAGTGTTTAATGATCGGGGGTGCACAGGCGCAGCCCCGAATGAAGTTAGGCTTTGGCACAAAGAATTGCAACACTGGCATGGCTATTCAGCATTGGCTGTCTTTCCTTATTTCTTTGTGTTGTCCTGCAGGAGTTTGTCAAATTGAGTCCAGTTCAGGGAGATGATTTTTGCATACCTCGGCGTCCAGTCAAGACCTCCTTTTGATATTTTTAAGGTGCCTAATTTGCCACCGTCCTGGGTCACATCAATGATTACGTCGGAACTTCCAATCTCAGTGGAAGGCAAATTGAGTTTTACGCTGTGTTTGGGCATGGTAAATGTTTTGGTTTGTGTACTGGTTGAGTCTTTATCAGGCTTTGATCGTTTTGACTAACAGCAATTCAATCAAATTGGCCTACCGAATATACACAATCACATTTATTTCTTTTGCAGTCGCAGGTAGATCTGGTTTTTGATTTACCCTATCGCCCTCCACACCTCAAATCCCCAGCACCTCCTTCAACTTGGCATAGCCACTCTGGCTCAGCGGAATGCGGGTACCACTTCTTAAAAGCGCCAGATGGCTGTCTTTTTCGGCGGGCTCAATACGGGTAAGTTCCTGCAGGTTCATCAGGTAAGAGCGATGGATGCGCACAAACTGCTTGGGGTCAAGCACTTTTTCAAAGTGACCCATGGTCTTCTTTTTCAGGTAAAACCCCTCTTTCGTGTGGATTTTCACATAGTCGTCGTACGCTTCCAGATAATGCACGGTCTGAATGGGGACAATCACAATGTTGCTGCCTTTCTTAACCACAATGCGCAGCCGCTCTTCGGGCAACGAGGTATTTTCGAGCAGTTCTGTGGTGCCCTGCTGTGCACCTCCCTGCTGGCTTCTCCATTTTTGAATCGCCTTGTCGAACCTCTCTTTGCTGAAGGGCTTTAGCAGGTAATCCAGCGCATGTTGCTCGAAAGCCTGAATGGCATACTCGTCGAAGGCAGTGGTGAAAATGACCGCTGGAGGGTTCTCTACCAGTTCGAGCATTTCAAAGCCATTGATTTTTGGCATCTGAATGTCGAGAAAAATAAGGTCAGGCTTGTGTTGCGCAATCGCTTTTACGCCTTCAAACCCGTCGTTGCATTCGTCAACAATGGCAATGTCGGCATAAGCGCTGAGGTATTCCTTTACCATGCTGCGGGCCAGTTGCTCGTCATCTATTAATATCACTTTGATCATATCGATGGCGGAATTTTGATAGTGGTGGTAAATTCTCCTCCCTGCTGTGAGGTGAGAAGCAAATCGTTTCTATGATAAAGCAGGTACAGTCTGCGTTTTACCGACGACAATCCAAAGCCAGTTCCTCTGGCAGTGACTGACGTTTCAGGATCGAAAGGGTTCTTTATTTCAATTTGCAGCATGGTACCCTGCATGGCGGCCTTCACGGAAACGGTGATTTCTCCTACCGTGTCATACAGCCCGAATTTAATGGCGTTCTCCACTATGGGCTGCAACAGCAGCGAAGGGAGTTTGTGGGCCATGCAATCATCATTTTTTAAAATTTCTACTCGTAGCCTATGACCAAACCTAACTTTTTCGATATCCAGGTAAAGCTGTAAATGCTTCAGTTCTTCTTCCAGTGTCACTAGCTTACCGTCTTCTTTTTTGACGGTGCCCCTCAGAAAATCAGATAGCTGCTGAATCATGCTGCGGGCTTCCTCGGGGCGTGTACCTACCAGTGCGCTGATAGAATTGAGGCTATTAAATAGAAAGTGGGGCTGCAATTGCTGGCGAAGCTGGCTGAGCTCTGCCTCACGGGAGAGCTTCATGGCATCCTCTTTCCGTTGTTCAGTTTCCGTCCTTTCAGTGACGTACACCCAAAACCAGGTAAGTATGGCCACCAGCATCATCGTGAGCAAGCCAACCATACCCCGAACCGCCAGCGTATTCCCAAGAAACGCTTCATAGCCAGGGGTTTTGGCATTGACCTGTTCAAGGATGAATTGTTGAGCGAAAAGGCAAATAACGCTTAACACAATTGCTCGCATAAGCACAAATATTGCCGTCCTTCTGCCCGGTTGATAAGCCTGCATGGAGGTGTTCATGGTGTAACCTGCCACAGCATAGATCAATTGAGTGATGGAAGCATCCGTCAGTGCCGTTTCCCAGTCAAAGCCAGCAAGCAGCATAGCGTAGGTTTGAACGGCCATCCAAAGCATCCACCAGGCCAGGTAGCTCAGGGCGATGGTGGTGTAGGAAACGAGTGATTTGGTCATGTTACAACACAGGGTTATGCATCAGCTGGAGCAAGGCTGCCTTTTGATGCACATAATGAACATAGGCTTTGCTTTCTTCCGGCTCGTGAATTTGCGAAAATAATTCAACTCCATCTTTTAATTCGTCGACCGGAATCACGTCGCAAACGTCGATGAACTTCCACTTCACTGTTTGATTATGCACATTGGCAAAAGTATCTTCTTCACTACGGCCAAGCATTCGTGCTTTCTGAAAAGCCTCTTCATCACTATTGGCTTGTATCAGCCGCAGCGTTTCATCAAACTGCGGCCGATCTCCTGCGCAAATCTCAAAGACGATTTTTGACAAGTACCATTCCATCACTAGTAGCTCTTAATATCCAGTCCGCCGAACATCACTGTGCCCTTCAGTATCAGGACTTTGCTGTTGTCATCGGCCTGCACTATTGGTCGCTTGTCGTCGATGCCTCCCAAAATGGCAGTGGCCTCGTTCCTGATGTTCCAATGAGGCGGCACTATCAGCTTAACGCCACCGAAAGCCACACTGAAATCCATCACGATGGTGCCCTGGAAATCGGCTTGCATCAAATCCAGATCGGTGCCACCAAAAATGTTGTCAACTCTTCCTCCCTGGAAGTTCTTAGTGATTATCTTTTTTTTCACACCTCCGAAAAGCACAGATGAGTCGATAAAGTCATCGGAAGAGTTTTCCATGGTAAGTCCTCTCTCCCACCGGTTATGTTTTGGTCTCAGGATCATATAGAGACCAGCGCCTATGATGATAACAGGCCAGAAAACATGGCGATACTCATAACCCAGTAGTTCATCCTGAACAAGAAAGATGGTTCCAATGACAATAGGCACTATCCATCCACCAGGCTGAAACGACCTGCGTGCACCAATGAACAATCCTACGCCGATCAGGATCATTTCCCAGGAGAAGATCCAGCGGGGCACATCGAGGTGCATTTGCCTGGCCAATAGCACCGAGCCAATGACTATCAGAATTACTCCCGCAAGCGGGCGATTAGATTTTGGAGAAGCCCTTTGGGCGTTTTCCGGAGAAGTGTTTCGTGTATCCATTTGATTAAGTTTTTCTGAAAGTAACGGCAGAAAAATGACCCTGGCTATTGCAAAACGGCCACGACCGGAGAGAAGTCGGTGAACAAGGGGTTAGCGTCGGTAAACGAAGTCACCCCCACTTCAACCCCACGCCCCAGGCACCAACAGCACTAATAAGAAGCACTGAGCCTTCGTTGTACACGTCGTCGAGAGAGATGCTTAGGATATTGATGCCCAGCACATACCAAAGCCCAACGGCCAGCAAGCCTACCAGCACGCCGCCACTGAACGATTTCCAGGAAAACTTGCTGTCGCTCTTGAGGTATTTAACGCTGGCTCCAATGAGCCCACCTATGAGTGTGAAAAGGAGAAAGGTGTAAGGAAAGTCGTACTGAAAGCCCTCCAGATTGGAGCTAAAGCCGGTGGAGAAGGCGGCCAGCTTCACAGGCCCATCGCCCTGGGAGCGGATGTAGACGGTTTTTGTTTCGTTGTTGCTCAACACAAAGCTCTCTTCCGACAGTGTGCCTGCTCCCTCTTCAAACGAGAACCTGATCTCAGCGCTACCGCTTCCAATTCCTTTCAATATCACCTCAACGGGCACCTCCTGTATGCCATAGCCCTGTGCGAACTTCTTGCGGGCTTTGATAGTAAGGGGCGACTTCACCCCCACTTTGGCGATATATCCTTCCGGATTCAGCCGGGTACGGAGCCTCAGCTCTGCCGAATCCTTCAAGTTGACGGTAGCTGTAAGCTTGATACTTGATGAGGGTAGGTTGAGGTGATCAATCTCTATCCAGCCCGGGCTAATGCCTCCTATCTCCAGAGAAGCGGGTTCGATGAAGACAGGGTCAATTGTAGGTAAATGGCCGCCGCCCGACTCAGGCAACAGAATGAAATTGATGCTGCCCAAAAAGGCGTTCTGAGAAAAGTCGTACTGTAGCGGCAGCGCCGAGGTGAAAAAGATGTAGTATCTGATGTCCTGACTTTCGGTTTGGCCCGGCAGCACAAACACTTCGGGGATCAGCTGTTCTGGTGATACGGTTGTGTCGCCGGTTGTGAAAACTGGCCTTGTTTCCTGCTGCTGGAGCACCTCCCTGGCTTCGGCACCGGCTACTTCCACTTTGTCGCCAAAGCGAACCGCCTTTAGTTGGTTTTGCCGCAGGGTGATTTCACCGTCTTCAACAATGTTGATCTCAGGCACCGCTTCTTGCTGCTGAAACGTGGCCTCTCTTAGCTGTGTGGAATTGGCTTTGAAGATCTTACCAAGCTTGTCCCGGTCGATTTTTCGGTCCTGTCCCCACACACTTTGCTGGCTAAGAATACCAATGAGTAGAACCATTACCCAGCGCATGAAGCGTTGTTCTTGTATCTTGAAACTCATAAAAAATAAGGATAGCTATTATAAATATAACTATTAAAAAACTATATCTGCCGCTCACCGGCTTTTCTGCTCAACCGAAAAGGCTGTCTACATGAGCGCATCCACTTTGCTTTCCAGTTCATCGATGCCAATCGTATCCAACTTGTCTTCGAGGTTAAAAAACAAGCGATCAAACTTATTCTTTAGTAAAATATCGGTGGAGCTCTTCATCATGCTCGTGACTTTGGGCTTAAAAATAGACTTCTTCTTCGAAGGAAACTGACCTGCATACCATGTACCAACCCTTACCCCCATGTATAAAACAGACGCCTCCCGATTGGTGCAACCGTCAAACTTGCAGGCTTGAAAAAACATTTTGTCGGCCTTCTTTCTATCGGTGGAACTAACATCGGGGTTCGCACCCTCGCCTACAAAATAGTCGTGCACAACCGATGCCCGACGAAAGGCCCCTACATAAGGCGACCCAATGATGCTCCAAAAAGCAACCGGGATGGTCGCTCCATTCAAAAAGCTGCCCGCAGGCACGCTCCACTCCTTTCCAGCCGGGTCAACATACCCGAAAGGCTCCAGCAGCTTCATGTCCCTGTGATTAGCGCTCCAAATTGTTTTTACAGTACCTATAAATCGTTCTGCCATGGCTTGTTAGGTTAAATGATTAATATTCCTGCTTCTGGCCTGCCTGCAATACCAAATTATCAGTACTTCCAGCTATCAGCAGCTTGTCTATGCTGTCGAAACAGATCTCACAACCACAGGACTTAGCTCCAGACAGGGGTCCGACTTCCATGGACTGCCCTTTTCCAGCGACAGGTACTCCGCTACCCTACCATCGAATTGCTTGATATTGATGCCAGGGTAGAAACCCTCCAGGTCTTTAAAGCGCTTCACCAGGTCTCTCTGTCGTCTTAGAGTGGTTTTAATGAGGTGGATAACGATCTCCCTTTTTGTGTCTTTGCTGACCAGAAAATCATACAACCATTCCGTTAGCTTCTCTTGTTTCTTTTTTACCTGGCTCAGGTAGTTAATCACTGCAAAAGGCGGTAGCGGCCCATAGTGATCCACAATGGTGTGCTGCGGGCCTTCCACTTTCGAGCCAAATTCTACCTCCCATTCATTCATTTTGTCGATCGACGGCAGATCAATATCGGTAATGACCAGTGTGTCGTACCAAAACCTCTTCGAGGAGGGCAGGAATTTGTGCGTTCTGAGAGGAACTTCGTTTTTCTGTGACCACTCCTGCATATGCCGAAAAAGCGGCTTGTTGAACGTCAGTATATCGTGATGCGACGTCAAATGATCAGGTTTGCGCTTGAACACCGCCTTGAATTTCTCATACTGCGCATCGAGTTCAGCCTTGATCTGATCAACAAAAGCTTCCCGCTCGTAGTCAGTGTCGAAGTCAGTGTATTTGCGAAAGTATTTGCCATTGAGCAAGTTGCTGACATTGCCAGCCGAGACCGGCTCCCCCGAAGTAATGGTAAAGTGCAAGCCTACGTGCGTAGTGTCGTACAGCTTGCGGCTGTCACCCACCCTCTCATACGTACGCAGGAAATCGTACCAGCCCCTCAGGTAGTCGCCATTGGCGTCGTTGGGCCGGTTAACAAACACGGCAATGGAATTGATTCTACCATACCTGAGAGCTACTTTAGCGCCCATATCAATATCGTCCACCACACCAATATCATCGGCAGTGACAATTAGTTTCTTCTCTATAAATGGTATTTCGGAACTGGCATTGATGGCGCCGCTCCACACAAAGGTTTGGTTGGCTAGCACATACCACATGTCAACTTCCTTGTACATCTCACCTCTGATGGCATGCGAAATCTCTACCACGGTTCCGACAGGCAACGCCGGTGCCCTTTTTGCCCTGACGGTCGGCTTATCCAGTCTTACATTCACCAGCTGAGTGACGGTTCCTTTGATCTTTCCCATTACCCAACTGCTTTAGTTTCCACCGCATCTGCCTTTCTGGGGTCTTCCTTCGCTGCCACCGGCATTTGCAGGGAGCTTCTGATTTTCACCAGTTTATTCAGCAGGTCGAACCAAAAGGGGCCACCCAGCGAAATAGCAAAGGCTGTAATGAGGTAGCCAAATCCGGGCCAGGTGTCGGTTTCTTCTTTTTGGCTGCTCAACACAGCATTGTATTTAGCAATTTCGCTTTTTACGGAGTCCATGTACTGCTTCTGCTTAGTAAAAGCCTCCGCATCGACACCGTCGGGGTGCTGGGCCAGAAACTCAGTGGCCCCCGCAACAAACATTGCCCTCATGTCTTCGTTCTTCGACAGGTCTGAGGCAATTTGAATAGTGTCAACCTTAAATGATATCGCCAGGCCGAGTCCGATCAGGAAGGTCAGGAAAGTCACCTTACGCTTATACCAGCCGACAATGCGATCCATTTGCTCGTTGTACCATTTCTCTATCAATGCCCTGAATTTGTCAATGTCATTGGCGGCATCGTACCAAAGCGATTTCAGCTGGTAGTTGGTTTCTTTATCGATGGTAAAGGGTTGGAGAATTTCAGCACTACTGCGATTGGCTTTCTTTTGAAGATCGCCTTTGAGGTAGGCCAACTCCTCAGAAAACGCCTCGAATTCAAACAGATCCTTTTTTGCGTCAAGCTGGCTGATATCGCTTTCGAGCTGATCGATCCGGCCTTGCAACTCTTTCAGGTCAAACCGGGGAATGATGCCGAGCGAGGCACTGATATTTTCTCCTTCGTCGTCGTAATCACCACTTCTCAACAGGTCGATCATGGCAGCACTGAACCTCTCTGGTGCGATATAAGAAGGCCTGCTGGTTGCCAGGCTAACTAAGCCCTTCTGTGCCAGAAATTTGATAGACGGATGCTTGTAGAAGGCTTCCGTGAAGCCGTTGCCACGAAAAGCAATAAAGAGATTGAGAAATGTGTAGTTGAATCTGTTGGTGCTTTTGTCATCCGAAAGCATCCTGTCAATACCTGCGAGAAGGTTTTTGCCCCTGGAACCAAAAGAAGAGGTGACAGACTCCACAATGGTGGTAGCAAAAAGACTGTACAGCAAAAAAATGAATATCAGGCTGATGAAGACATCGAGCACAACTAATCCAGTCATTACAGTAGGTGGTTGATAAGACAATGAATTTCAGTAAATTTTCACACCCTTGCAATCCCTATTTATCGGTATTTTGATGGTAACGACTTAATAATCATACGATTATCGGTTGTTACAGATGGTATTCAATGAAATGGACTCGAAAAAGGTGTCTTCGATGTCAGCCGACTTGCCAGGCCTTATGTAACATTTTACAAGGCGGGTTGACCACGTGACAATATATTTGGAGGACGATTGCTATCTTCACTCCATGTCTAAACGTCTGCTGCTTACCCTCGCACTCCCCATAGGTTTCGCCCTCGCCATTATTAGCTGTAACTCACAGCCTGATGAGGCTACCCTGGCTAAGGGCAAAGACTTGTTTACCAAACACTGCATGTCATGCCACGGGCTACAAGATGACGGCATAGGCCCACCGCTTGGTGGGGTGACTTCAGTGGTAACTGATCAACAGCTTATTGACTTCATCAAAAACCCATCAAAATACATTGATTCACAGGACATTAGATTTTCATTACTAAAGAAAAAGTATAAGCTGGTAATGCCGCCTTTTGAATGGTTGCCGGAAGACGATATCAGCGCTATTGTAGCCTACCTCAAGCAGCAGACTGAGCTGTTCGATATTCCCCCTTTGGATGTGGCGCAACAAAGCAAAGAAGCAGGGCTCTCAGGGCAACTAGTAAGTGAACCTCAACCATCAGGTATCAGTATAGAACTGGAAGAGGTCGTTCAGCTACCAGCCCTGGGTGAATCTTCCGACCTTGGCGTGGTCACGCTGCGCTCCTCTCCCATTGGCGATGGTGCTATGTTTGCCAGCGACCAGCACGGCGTCATCTATCGCATCAAAGATAGAAAGGCGACTGTATTTATAGATCTCAGAAACGAGCTTCCCTACTTCCAAAGTGGCCCCGGTATCGCCACCGGCCTTGGCGCCTTCGATTTTCACCCGGACTTCCAAAGCAATGGTCTGCTCTATATCAGCCATGCCGAAGCCTATAAGGGCCAGCCAGCCGACTACGTCATTTCCGACACACTTCGGTCGGTGGCGCAGTGGATCGTTGGTGAGTGGAAGGCCAACAATCCAACGGACACAGTTTTCTCAGGAACCTACAGAGAATTACTGCGGGTGCATGCCCCTACCTTTGCCCATGGCATGCAGGACGTCGGATTCATCCCTGGGTTGGAAAAAACCCACCCCGACTATGGCCTGCTCTACTTTGGCTATGGCGACGGTGGCTCCAACAACATCCACCACCCGGAGCTGGGTCATCACCCTCAATCGTTCCTGGGGAGCATTATGAGGATTGACCCCGCTGGCAGCAACAGCAACAACGGTAAATACGGGATACCAGCAGGCAACCCTTTCTCACAGGATACTGGCGATGGCGTGGTCAGGGAAATATATGCTTACGGATTCCGTAACCCCCACCGCATGGCTTGGGACGAAACCGACGACCATAGGATGTTCGTCACCGACATCGGGGAGGCCAATATTGAAGAGTTGAATATTGTACTAGCCGGTGGCGACTATGGCTGGCCGGTACGGGAGGGCAATTACGGCATCAATACAATCAAAAATCTCAAGGCAGTTTACGAACTCAGCACCACAGACAAAGCATTGTACAAAGGTCCGTTTGCCCAATACGACCATGAAACGGGCAATGCCATCAGCGGTGGCTATGTGTACGAGGGAAACTTAGCTGCGCTAAAAGATAAGTATGTGTTCGGTGACATTGTAAACGGCAAGTTGTTCTTTGTCAATATCAATCCACAGCTCAGCGATTCAACGATTTACCAACTCTCGGTTTCCAAAAACGGAAAGGAAACAACCATGCAGGAACTGACAGGCATCAAGCGTCAGCATTTGCGCATTGGCTACGACCGTGTCGAAAAAGAGATGTATATTATTACCAAAGTGGACGGAAAAATCTGGAAGATCGTTAAAGCTTACTGATGGCAGACTAGCTGAAAGCGAAGGGTCAAGCAGATTGGTGCAGGGAGGTGAATACTTAGGCGACTAACAAAAAAAAAACTGGTTCAATGCGTCTCGCCCGGCCGGGATAGGCTTGGACCTTTTGTTTTTTTATTACCGGCTCGCATGAACTATTTACCGTTTTTTTTTACCAGACAATCCCCAGAAATGGAGATCGATTCAAAGATAACTCTTGGAGGGTTTCAATAATAAGGCTCCCCTCAATGCTGTTAAACTGCCTATTCAGGTATTTTGGCGGCTTGTCTCGCCAGCATTTTCCATTGGTCGCCCTCCTTTCTCCACACCATCAAAATGATGATGTCCACCTTTGAAGGATAGCCGGGGTTGTTGGCATCGGCCACCAGCCTGTGCCTGACAATGGCATTGTTACCAGATACTTTTATCGTCTGGTTCAGAATGTCCACCTTGCTAAAATTGGTCTGCCGCTTCATGAACTCATCAATAAAGCCCTGCTTGTCTCTGACCGTGCCGCTGGAGTGCACATATTCCAGATCGTCGCTGGCAAGGGAAGCCAGCACGTCGCTATCAGGCTCGGTCATGGCCTGACGGAAACGCTCAACAGCCTCAGCCACCAGTTTTTCTTCAGGCCCTTGTTGTATCGGAGCGAATTTCAGGCAAACGGGTTTGTCGACAGCAATGCTTTGGCCTGTGGCAGTCAAAACACCTGTGGTTTCATCTCGCCGGAACACGATCACCTCATTCGTATCCTGGTTGGCTACCAGCAGAAACCTGCCCGTCGGGTCGATAGCGAAATTCCTTGGCGTTTTACCCATTACCGGTTGGCGGCCTATCCTTGTGAGTTTTCCCTTCTCATCAATCGAGTAAATCGCTATTTCGTTGGCGTCGCCCCGGTTCGAAGCATACAAGAACTTTCCATCGGGCGACACATGAATATCAGCCCCGGACAGACGACCATGGAAACCTTGGTCTACCATACTGATGGTCTGCTTTTCCTTCAACCTGCCTTCCTGATAGTCGAGCGCCATCACGGCACCCTGTAGTTCCAATACCAGGTAAGCATATCGGCCATTGGGATGGAACGCAAGGTGCCTTGGCCCCGCACCTTTGGGCACCGACAACCATGGCTGCGAAGCTGGTTTCAGTATTTCGACTGATGTGGTACTCAGCTCGTACTGGTACACCTTGTCCGTTCCCAGGTCGGGTACCATCAGGTAGCGCCCATCGGGGGACAGTACCGTCGCATGCACATGGGGTGCTTCCTGCCTTTCTTTGTTCACACTGCTCCCCTGGTGCTGAAGAAGCTGCACACTTGCCTCGTCGAACGATCCATCGGCATTGGTGCGAACAGCCTCCGTATTGCCGCCACCGTAGTTGCCTGCAAAAACAGCGTTGCCACCAGGAGCAACTGAGACGTAACAAGATCCGGAGGAAGGAACACTATTGAGGAATGATAGATGACCTGTGCCGGGGTTAAAAGCGTAGGCATTGACTTTGGAACCGCTTACTGCGTAAAGATTGGACTGGTCGTTGTTAACCGCCAGAAAGGAGGCGTTGCCCAGCTCGGTAACCGGCTGCACCTTTCTCAAAGTGCCAGTTTCACTATCGAACTGATAAGTATGGATACCGTTGGGGCCGGCCTCAGTGGCATATGTGCCTATTAAAAGGAAATATTGGTTTGTACTTTGGGCTCTACCGAAGGTGGCACCCATTAAACAGCACAGGAAGACAAAAACTATCTTTTTCATTCAGGAGGGTGTTTGTGAAAACAATGCTACGTGTTGGTGCTAAAGTACCAGATTTCAGTCAATTATGCCTGCCACATCGTGGGGAGTTACCTTGAATTTGGTGTTAAAGGTAAGTTTACCCCCATCTAGCCTGCCACCAACCAAACAACACTTAATATGGCGGCCCCAATGGTGCCAAACAACAACCTGTCTTTAAATTTATCTGAGCCCATCCTGTTAATCTGCCGCTTCAGCTCCTTGTTTTGCTCTTTTAATTCCTGAATCATCGCATCCAGGTCGGTTGTATTTGCTTCGAGGTTTTTGTTGGTATCGTTAAGGCTGACTGACAGGGTCGTAAGCATGGCAACCACTTCATTTAAAGCTCCAATTTGAACGTTACCCTCGGTGTTATTGTCCAGCAGCTTCTCCAGCGATTCCTTCGTTGTGCTGAGTTGCGCAAGCAAGCGTTTGTTTACGCCAATGTTCGTATTGTATCGTTGAAGCAATGCTTCATACTTATAGGTAAGCTCATTGATTTGGTATATCACACTGGAGCTCAGCAAAGAAGCAGTGTCGGCCTCTATGGCCACTGTGTCGCCCGGAAACAAGGTCATTTTTGTGTCCTGTGACGTAAACACCTTTACCTGAGCCAGGCCCTCCACGCTATAACTAATCATGAAAAACAAGACGGCTAAATACCTCATATCCAATTATTTTTCATTGAGGAGCGTTCTGAGACTTCTTATCGTTTCCACATCGTCCAACTCAAGGGTATCCACCTCCTGAATGATCTCCACGATATTGGCATGTGCAGAGGCAATCAGTAGCGTACTTTGCCTGTTTACACTGTCAAGCCGCTGACTAATGGAGTCAAGGCTCATTGTGGTCTGGTCAAGTGACGTTTTAATTTCCTGGTATTTCAAAAGCGTGCTTTTGTAGTTCTTGCTTAACTCAGCGAAGTTCTCTGTCAAAGCCTCGTAGTTCTTCTGAATCTCCCGGAGGTTCTTAATTCTTTTGCTTTGAAAAAAGCTAAGTGCGGCCAGTGCGATGGCCGAGGCTATAAGTAAATAGACAAAAATGGTTTTCATAGTTTGGTTGAAGTAGGTTGGCATGAATTCCGTTCAACAAAATAGGAAAATTTAGAGCAAAAGAGAATGCGGTAGCAAAAGCAAGAGTAAATAGCGAATACCAAGAGCTCAATTCCTGGCACCCCATGCCGCAAACGCCCCACTAAAATGGCGTTATCACGCAGCGACAGTTGGGCTAACAGACGCTATCTTTGTGTTATCACTTAAACCAACTATTATGAAAAGGATCAACATCCTCTATTGGGTATTCACCGGTCTGTTTGGCGGCTTCATGATGTTTTCCGCTATACCCGACATTATTTCTGTTCCGGATGCTGTTGAAATGGTCTCAGGCCAGCTGGGCTATCCTGAATATATTATTCCCTTTCTCGGGGTGGCCAAAGCACTTGGTGTAATTGCCCTTTTTATACCTGGATTCCCAAGGGTCAAAGAATGGGCATATGCCGGGCTGACTTTCGACCTCATAGGCGCTACCTATTCAGGCATTGCCGTCGGCGGCTTTGATCCTGCCATGCTGATGATGGTGGTGATATTTGGGATAGAGGGATTGTCCTACATCTATTACCACAAGCGACTAAAGCTTGGAGAGGCAAGTTAGCGGTTGACGACAGGCTCGCTCCAACGTAGAACCAAAGGAAGTTATCCGTAGTCGAAATACCACTATCCCGCAAGCGCCAACGACACCGGTGAAAAACAATAAAGGCCCCCGGGTGGGGGCCTTTATTCTTATTTTATGGCTATATCCTAGTTATTTGGCCAATTTGACCAGTTGCTGCAATGGCCGGCATTGTCAGTTCCCGATATATTTCGTCGGGCAACACTATATCCGGCGTTCATCAGAGCTGCAGGCGCAAAGTGCAGCTTTCCGTTTCCACTGGCGAATGCCTTACCAAAATGGGCCTGGCTCAATGCATGGCCTGCTTCATGAAGAATCACTGTTTCCAGGTCATATATGCCATTGCCAAGCACATCATCGGGTGCATCCTGCCAGTTGAATACATCGTTAATGTAGATTTCTTTGATGGCCACATCAGATTTTCCGTCTGCGTCAAGGTCGTCAAGCCATACAAAGGTAAATGTCACTCCTAAAATTGAACTCGCTCCGCCAGGCGCAACTGCATCAAAAAATGCTCCCGGAAGGATACCTCCATGAACCACAGTGCCTGGAAAATACCCCGCAATTCCACCAAAGCCAAGCAGGTACTGAACGTAGCCTATATCAAAGGGAGCGACACCCAAATTCGGAATCTCCAACCCGGACGAGCACGTAACATTGCCCCAGGTTTCCATAGCAGCCACCGTTGCACTATAGGTTTCAAATTCAGACATCCCGGAAGATGTACCTAATTCTGTGCCGTCGATAACATAAGGAACATCAATCCCTGTGCCGTTGCGTGGGTCGTTCGGCACGAAGTCAGACGATAGTTGTTTATTACCATTGTTGGCAAAAAACACAGTGTTTCCAGCCTGCTCAGCCCCAAGAAATTCCATTTTTTGTATTGCTAGGCCCTGAGAGGCAATCGTTTCATTGACGCTGGCAATCCATTGTTCAATGCCGGCGGTTCTGCCGTTTCTGTTTTCAACCGATGATGGGTCCACCCTGGTTAGCTTGTCCTTTAGCGTAGGGTTGAACTCAACGGTTTGGGGCACATTCTCATTTGGCTCGCAACTCCAAATGAATAAAACAACGGTTAATAAGGCGATGATTAGTTTTCTCATAACTGTGTAGATAATGGGTTAATTGATTGATTTAACCCAATAAATTAACGATCAAATACCAGTCTGACAAATATTGAATTATAGGGATATTTTCTATAACAATACTTATGTTACCCTTGGGAGAAATTTCCGAAAAAAAAATTACCGCTGCAGTTAGAGATTAGGCATGGGTTAAAGCCTTTCGAGCGATTCATTAACCATTTCAAAAAGACACACCTCAATAGCCCACCTTACCAACCCGCACCGGAACTTCAAGAGCAGAGAAATTTAAGCTGGCTCCAAGTCCCTTTTTGACTTTCTGTAAAGAAAAGAGTTGAAGATATTTCGCTTGCCAAACCTGTAGGGCTTGTCTGAATTGATCAGGCCTTGATAAACGTGCTTTGTCACACCAAAATACTCATAGGTGGTACCATCCAGAAAGGTTACTTCAAGTACCAATCCCTTGAGCTTGAAATCGACGATGCCGGATTCAGTTGTAGTAGTGGTGTACTCAGCCAAATTGGCTTCTTTGGTTTCGGGCGCAATGCTGACCAGAAAATGGTAAGCGTCGATGATTTGTAAACTCTTCTGCTTTGCTTCCGCAGCCTTTTCATCATCCTGCTGAAACTTATCAGGATGCCACTCTTTCACCAGGTTCCTGTAAGTGGTTTTTAGTTGTTTAAGGTCTGTATCTGCCTCAGCATTAAACAGTTTCCTGTATTCATTGATGCGCTTCATTGCTTCCCTCTGTTAATTCGGCTGCAAAGCTAGAGATTTAATAATTGAAAGCGAGACGCCGACAATATTGCGTATTCAAATTTCTCCGTGCCCAGTATTTTAAATTTCCAACATGCCCCTTTGCTTGACCAGTCATCTCACTTAGTAGCAACCCAGGGCTGTTCTCCCGGACTGCTTCCTAGAAGTCCAGATATCTCATTTCTCCTTCACGCACATTAAAGAAATTGTAAACAAGTAAGATCAACAGGACATACCACAAGATGATCAACCAATTGGCTGCTTTTTTCCCTACGTACTTTACCAAAAATGAATACATACCTAAGCTATAAATAACAAAGCTTTAAATACCTCCAATGCTTCGGAAAAAGAGTCTTCTTTGATCCAGGCAAAACTAATCACTACAAAATTGAAAGTAAGAATCACAGACGCACCTCTCCACAGCATTTGCGTAGACCTATTCTTGAAATCAAACTGAAATTTTTTGTCGAATACTTGCCAGGCCGCTATTCCAAGGCCATGAAAAATCCCCCAAACAACGTACCTCATAGAAACTTCGTGCCATAGGCCTAGAACCAGCATCGATGAAACGATTGCAATAATTGGCATTCTGGTATATGAAGCTATTGGCAGAAAGATGTAGTCCCTACACCACTGTGACAAAGATATATGCCACCTTTTCCAAAAGTCATTTATGTTTGTTGCAAGGAATGGGAAGTTAAAATTTTCAACGATTCTTATCCCCATTAATAGTGAAATCCCAATGGCTATGTCAGAATAACCTGCAAACTGAAAATATGAGTTGGCAGCATATCGAAGACAATCCAGATAGCTGGCGAGCCATTTATGTTCTGCCCCCAGGTTAAAAATAAATTTATATAATCCGTTGGAAATTAAGTAGTTACCTAGCAGTACTATTTTTACATATCCGAATAAAATTCGCTCCAGACCTGACGAAAAGACATCCGTATCCCATCTTCTACGACGGATTTCACGTTCCCATTCGGGATATCTGTTGATTGGCCCTACCAAGAACACTGGAAAGAAGAGTAAATAAGACATAAAGTTGGCAAACTTTACATCCCTGATATCGCCCTTATACACCTCCAGGCAAAAATGCAACTGCCTGAAAATGTAGTAGGACATTCCCAAGGGAAGGGCTCTGTTTCGAATAAAGCCATGCGAAGAAGCGAAATCAACTTTGAAAAATAAGAATATGACAGCTAGTATTGTGCCGA
Organism: Imperialibacter sp.; assembly: GCF_048007035.1. Taxonomy (NCBI): domain Bacteria; kingdom Pseudomonadati; phylum Bacteroidota; class Cytophagia; order Cytophagales; family Flammeovirgaceae; genus Imperialibacter; species Imperialibacter sp. The sequence continues at coordinate 5,972,819 of NZ_CP180355.1, read as the reverse complement.
TGACAAGTATCGCAACTTTTTCTTTTGTGAGCCTGTGTAGGGTGTAGTATGTAAAAATGCTTGTAGCTAACAGAACAGCCAACGAAACAGCATCAAGATATGCTAACAAAAAAAAGCTAACTAAACCAACGGCCTTTATCTGATAGTTTTCGGGCAAAAGCCAGCAACCAAGCAGAGCGGGTAGAGTGGCAAAAATGATGATTGATAATTCTTCCACTGCTACTTCTGGTCTTTTGCACTGATAAAAGGCGTCACCCGCCCACCTACCTGATCAATGAACCAGCTGGTATATATTTCCTCTCCTTTGGGATTCATATGAGCAAGGTCAAAGTAGCAACTGAACGGCAAATCTCTATCAATGTCCAGAAAGTCAAATCCAAAATTGCCTTTATACCATTCAACCAAGTCTTTGTATGCGTTTGAACCTCTAAGAGAATCCATTACATTTTCTAGTTTACTGGGGTATGGTATGTTGATCGCCACCAGTTTGATGTCATTTTCTGTCATTTGACGCAGGAATTTCTCCATACCATCTTTCTTGACTCCGTCAACAACCTTTGAAGCTTCGATTTCACGAATCTTATCCTCCAACTTTACGCTATCGACTGTATTTATTTGCAGTTCATTGTCGTTGGGAGGAAAAACGATATTTGATTTATCTCTATCATTTTGAAACAGTTCTCTCAATGCCCGGGTGCTTATTCTCTTGCCCAACGTAAATTTTTCCTCTTTGTAAAAGGCAATCAGGGATTCCTGGATAAACAAGTGTTGCGGTTTAAATGCTATGATTTCATCAGTCAAATTTTCGCTCTGGTAGAAGTCACCCACACTCCCTCCTCTACGATAAATTTTTACAACTGAAAAATCTGTGTTGTATTTTTCCTTCAAGTTTTTTTCTATTTCCTCAGAGTCATTTAGTCCCTGGTGAATCAGAGAACTGCCAATAAGGACAATTCTAATGGGATGGGCTGAGTAACTTTTCTTTTTTTTAAACGTGTTATGTAATTGCAAATCGAAATATTCATTCTCCAAATGAGTGAAATACTTTTTTGAAAAAATGAGGCTAAGCAGGGCAATAGCAAGCGTCAATATCCAAACCTTGATAGGTGGAGAGGTCATTGTTTGTTGACTTTGGTTTGCACTATTGTTTCAAGGGCATTAAGTGTTGATATCCCCAAAATGTCTTTAGTAGAAAACTGTATCTTAAAATAGTCCTCTACACTTGTTGCTAACGATAAATGCGCCAGGGAATCCCACCCCACTATGTTGCTGGAATGCTTGCCAAAATCACTGTCTTCAATTTGAGTATTAAAAGCCTTAACTGCCAATTTTCTAATTTCCGTACGAATCGAATCCGATTTGCCATTATCATCCACAGAGTTCATAGCTATAGTCTTTCTTAACTCATCAATCTGAACTTTTCCTGAGAGGCCTTTTGGAAGGCTCTCTACAAAATAGATGGCGGACGGCAGTTTTTCTGACTCTAAGTGCATCTGGCAATAACCAACGATGTCGATGGGGCTCAACTTTCTGTTTGCCTCAAGAACCACCGCTGCACAAATCTTTTCGCCCCAAATAGGGTCATTCTGACCAAACACGTGTGCCTCAAGGATATCGGGGTGTTGATTGAGAGTCTCAATGACTTCTTCGGGGTACACATTGATGCCTCCTTTTATGATGACATTCTTCAAGCGACCCTTGATATAATAAATACCAAGCGGGTCACGAAATGCCAAATCGCCAGTCATAAAGAACCCCTGGTGAAAATTATTTTCATCCGGGTTTAAATAGGACTTAAATACATTATCGCCTTTTAAACCTAGTTCTCCGGTCACATTTTCTCCAACTTCCTTACGCTCTTTATCGAAGATGGCTGCTTGACAATCTACGGGTTTGCCGACAGAACCAATAATCAGGCTTTCCGAAGAGGGCCCTGCGAACAACCCCCCTGTAACCGTCTCTGTAAGCCCATATACATTGATGATACTAACTTTAAATCGCTCAATGGTCTCATTCCATAGGTCACTTTCCAGAGCGGCTGCACATGATATCAGATACTTAAATTCACTAGTTTCAAAGCTTTTCTCATACCCTTCAGAATACTTATTGATAAGCACAAGCATTGTTGGCACGGTGACAAAATGGGAAACTTTGAATTTGTAAACAGCATCAAGTAGATGAGGTATTTTTGCGATTTCAAATTTGAAGGGTCTTATTAACGAAACCTGATTGTAGGCGGCCAACACGGGCCCCTGAACCAAGCCATCGACATGATAGAGAGGCAAAATATTCATTATCACTGAGCTTTGGCTTAGCTCATACTGTTTTGACAGAGTCTTGAGATGGGAAAGAATATTCCCATGAGAGATTGGGACCCCTTTTGGATTACCTGTTGAACCAGATGTAAAAATGATGTAGGCGATTTCGTTACCACTCACAATTTGAAAGTCATCAAACTCCTTGGTGTCTTTCAAATAGAATTCAAAAGTTTTTTTTTGTACACTAACTTCTTTTTTCAAGAGCTTGCTAAGCAGTTTACTCGAAGATCCGGTCTGGGCTTCCACGGAAAAGGCCAGGCTTGTTTCAGGAAGCTCCCAGGCATCTGCATTTTCTTTGCTGCAAATCCATCCGTCAACTGACACGGTGCTTAGAATCTTTTTAACTCTTTCCTTTTTCGCATCGGGATCTATAAGAACTGCCGTTATCCCGTTGGCTACAAGCGCAAGGAAGCAAGTAATCATTTCGAAGTCGTCCGATACAGAGACCACCACATTGTCTCCTGTTGATACACCACAATTCCTGACTGCACCCGATACCCGCCTTATTCTGGTTAGCAGATTTCCGTATGTATATTCAGAAGCGTTCGATTTTAAAAAAACTTTTTTTGAGATACTTTCTTCAGCAAGCGCTTCAACAAAGTCTTTGAAACTTTCAACTTGCATGGTGTCCAGCATTAAGAGTTGCCATCATTTCCTTTTTATCAATTTTTCCCCGTTGGTTCAAAATAAACTGTTCAACTTCAATAATTGTCCTTGGAACTTTACCTTTCCCCAACTGATTTGAAAGATGTAGTTTTAATTCCTGATCCGTTGGTTTTTGAGTTATTTGGTCGGTGACCATGTAAAAAGCCACCAAATATTCTTGCCCCTTATCTGACATGCTGCCAACAAGTGCATCCTGTATTCCTTCGTATTTTGACAAACACTCCTCTACTTCTTTGAAATACACGATCTCTCCGCTTTCATTCTTTATCATGTCTCGTTTTCTTCCTTTGAGGTAATAGTAGCCATCACGATCTCTCATTGCAAGGTCACCAGTATAGAGCCACCCATCTTTAAGAACTAAGTTTGATTCACCTCTGGTCAGATAGCCTTTCATGTGCCTGTCTGAGTAGATTCGAAGGTTTCCTGTCTCTCCTGGCACCACAAGGTCATTGTGGTCATCCACTATTTGAGCGATTGCATCTATCTCAATTCCTATTGAGCCTTCCTTTCCCTGCTCCTTATCAATTGGCTCCCCTAAGCAAAACCCCGTGGTTTCAGTCAGTCCATAGTAATTGTAAATTGGGATAGCAAACATGTCATGGAATTCTTGAATCAAAGTAGGGGGCAGACTGGCGCCAGTGCATATAATTCTGGATACACTAGAAATTTGGGCTTTAGCACGCATTCCTATTTTCAGGATTTGGCTAATCAACGCCGGAGTTGCTGTTAATATAGTGACTTCATGCTTTTGGATTTCATCCATTAAGCTTAGAACAGTATTGTTGCTGCTAGTCTTAGGAATCACGATGGTTACTCCTGCAAACAATGGCGCAATGCAGACGTTTCGGAGGCCACTCATAGAATCCAATTCAGCCGACATTAAAATGCGATCTGAAGATTTCCAATGATATGATTCCGCTAAAAGTTTGCCACTCTCGTATAAGGCGCTATTAACAAGTTCTATCCCTTTGGGTTTCGCCGTGCTGCCAGAAGTATAAAGAATGGTAGCCACATCATCTGGCATCAGCTCCTCATTATCTGAGTGAGCTACTTCGAAATCATCTTGCAGCCAGTTTGAGAATAAAGAAGGGATATCTATTTCCTCGTTATCAAAAACCACCACATGGGTTTCTAAACGCAGCCTTAACTCTGTGTCAGCAAAAACAATACTTGGAGGGGCCTCCCTTAGTATATCTTCTTTAATATGTAGAGGCTGGCTGGAGTTAATTATACTCACCTTTACTCCCATTCCTGTGGCGGCCCAATACACCAAGATTGCCTCAAAGTGGGGTTTTGAAGAAATACATATCAAGCTGCCTTTTTTAAGACCAGCCGCCCTCAGTCTAGCCTGAATAGCTTCAGTAAGCGCATTCGCTTCTTCAAAGCTTATTTTACTATCATCCTGGCTATTTATTATCACTGGTTGATCACTGTACATTAGGCTGGCTCGAGGCAACAAATGAGCTATCGTATGATCAGAATGGAGCGTGTTGACAGCCTGCTTCGAATGATATTGCTGCAACAACACTCCCTGCTCAGAAATTGGAAGTACTTGTAATATGTCTTTTTCTATAAGCTCGTCGATAGCCACGAATATTTCTGAACTGTCAAATTCAAATTTTTCAATCAGTTGACTCACCGAGTAACCATGCTGCGACAGGTATATAATTCTAGCTTGCGCTTCAGTTAGTTTGAAACCATGCGTCGATTGCACCTTTTCAATATAAACGGGGTGCCGATCCATCATGTGTCCAACCATTCCATTTAGATGCTCTCGATCAAGAGTAACGGCCTGGTTCGAAAGATCATACACAAAGAAAGGATTGACCAGAATTCGAAGCTCGTCGGCGCTGTATTTTTTGTAGTCAAATGGCCTCAGCTTCTTACCAGTAAGTTTGTCGGGCAATATTGCGATCATTGCATTGTAGTCTCTGGTGCCAGGGTCACTGACAATGCTTGTGGGTTGAGCCAGGGAAAACATTTCAGGCTCGGACAGAACGAAAGCCTTATGACCTCTGCCTGCAAGAACTTTTCTAAAATACGACTCGTAAGCCATTCCATGAAGCTGCCTTTCACCCCTTTCGAAGAAAGGCTCTGGCTCCGAGTTGGTCAGATGAATATGAGGAAAAATGAGAATACCGTCATCTTTAAGAACCCTGAGTAGTTCAGGTACTAAAACTTTCTGGTCGTACCTGTGAAGTGTGTCTAGACCGTAAATGAAACTGGCTGTATCGCTCTGAAACGGGAGAGGCTTGTTTAAGTCGTGAAAAACTATTTCCAAATTTGTAGGTCTCACCGTTTTGCCGAGCCAAAAATCAAACCCCTGATAGCCAAGTGTGTCCTTGTTTCCTTCCCATATGGATATCACTTTTTGATTGGGAAACAGCCCAGCTAAAAAGAGCGAACTCCAACCTGTACGGCACCAAGTATCAATGATTACATCGCCAGCCTTTAAGTTGGCACTTATCAGATGTAAGAAGGGATATATTGATCTTGAAGACTCATTAAATGGTTGAAAGGCAGAGTAAGGGTCGAGTGTTTTTCTCCACTGTTTGACTCGCATGAAGTTTCTGTAGTCAGGCCTTTTTTCAATAATAACGTCTTTAACACGATCAAAACAAGAATCATCATTGAGGTAGACATCATTGTCTGATTCCGTAAAATAGAAGATGCCGTTAACGACCGGGATCTGGATGTGGCAGGTACTGCATTTTATCAAGTCGCCTTCTAGAGAGTCGTTATCACTCGACAAACTATAACGGGAAAGTGCGGAAGAACAAAATGGACATCTGTAGCTCCGTAGTTGCTCACTCATGTATCAGAAAAAATAATAACAAAATAATATTCAAGGAATCCCATCACCGGGAACCAATTCTTGGTCGACATGACCAAGTCTTACAATAAAAAATTCCGTAGCTGATCTGGTCAACAAACTACAAGCTCTTATATCAGAAAGGCAGCAATTTTAATACTCAAACCTAGAAAAATCATTTTATTATTTCTACTCCTCTGATCAGAATAGTGTAAAAATTCAGATAAAATTTGGGTGGATTTAGAATTCATTAGAATTCAGATTACAGCCTGCCAAACTCAAAACACCCCATCGCCATTCGACCCCATATAAGCTCCCCATCTTACAGGGTTGCCCATTTCGATACCCGTCGATATTCGCTTGATCTTCATGCCAAGAAAAACCATCAGGTCAGAGGTGGGATTGAAGTACTGACAATGAACAATATCGAGGTAGCCATCATTGTCCATGTCTCCGATATAAGGCGTTGAGAAAATGTTCTTGAACCCGTTGAGCTGGTCGATGGGAATGACTGATTTGTCTGTGAAATTGATGGCCACCAGTTTTGTAAGTATCTCGCTCGATTTCTTGTTCACAAAGCCTTCTGCACAATCGAATTCGTTGATGCTGATAATTGCCTCGTCTACCCCATCATCGTTTAGATCGTAAACAACGGGCGAAGAGAAACCAGTGCAGCCCATTTCGGCCATGTAGGCGATCTCTCCTGTTTTTCCGTCAAGCATCACTTGTACCGAACCGGTGTTTTCCGGCCAGGCACCCCTGCTCACGAAGGTAAAAAAGTCGGGCACGCTGTCGTCAGTGAAATAGCCCACAGCAAAGCTATTGCTCGACTCTGAGTCTTCAATCTTTTTTGTCCAAATAGGCTTTTCAGTTTTCCCGTCGATGGCAAATATGCTACTAGCATGTGAAATAGCTACAATGTCATAAAAGCCGTCACCAGTAATGTCAGCCACAGAAGGTGGTGCAATGAAACCGTGGTCAATTTCTGAGGCAAGGACTTTGGCATCAGATAGCCGGTGATTTTTTAAATCAGCCAGAGTAGTTGCATACAGACTGCCTGAGATCGTCTCCCCTCCTGTGCCGAACAGTACCGTAACGTCATCACTGCCCGGCTGCTGAAAAGCAATAGGCGACATATACGACTCTTTGCCATCAGGCATTGTATCCGATGCCAAAATCTCACCTGTTTTGGTATCCATCAGCATCAATACACCAGGAAATCTATTGCTGGTGGAAAATGGCTCAACTTTGGAATTTCCGCCATTCACAATCAGCAAGTCCTTGAGTCCGTCCCCATTTTGGTCAGGCACCAGCACACTATTGTAAAAATTGAAACGGGCATACTGAAGGAAGGAATCCTGCAGGTACAACTCATGATTATAGGCCCAGATAACCTCACCTGTTTTTCCGTCCAGCGCCCTTAAATGGGGCGACCTCCCACCAATAAACACATCCGGCACCTGGTCACCGTTCACGTCGTAGAGTGTCGCCGAACCAAACACCTGGTCAGTAGTTTCTTGTCTCCAAAGCAACTCACCGGTTTTTCCGTCCAGCGCCATCACACCAAATTCTGATTTTTGGTATTCGTTCTTCCCGGCACCCATCACAATATCCAACACTCCATCCAGATTAAGGTCAGCGGCCCTTGGCGACGACTGAGAGCCAATGATGGAGAAATCCTGCACCCAGGCAACTTCCGTCTTCTTTTTTTTGCAGGAGGTAACTGCCACGCCAGCGCACACGACAAATAAGAGCAACAGTTGATTGAAAAATTTCATAATAATCGCTATTTCGGTCGCTAAAGTATTGAAAAACGAACATAAAGCTAAATAAAGGAAGGCCCAGCCAAATCTTTCAACACCAGTGAAATATGCCTCCGGCTCTCCGGTGCGGAGACACTACTTAAAAAACACTTTGAGCACTACCAAATGCTTTTTATAAACATTAACTTGTGTTTGGTTTGGATCGAAGAAATATCCAAATCTCTGACCCGCATTTGATAAAATGCAGCCATATTTGAGAATTGAACCCTTACGAATTGTGATGTTGGATTTTTACTTCTTCCCTGATGGACGCCCGTAGATACATATTGAATCAATTCAGCGCTATTTCGATCAATAATAATTTGATTGTTAATATAATAATAGCACTGTCTTTCATAAGCACATTGTCCTTTGGTCAACAAAAAGGACCGCTTTTTGAGCTGATGCCCACAGCTAAAACAGGCATTACATTCAAGAACATATTGACGGAGAGCCCTACTGCCAACGTGCTCACATACGAATACTTCTACAACGGCGGCGGTGTGGCCATTGGCGACATCAACAACGATGGCTTGGACGATGTATACCTCATTGGTAATATGGTAGAAAATCAGCTCTACCTCAACCAGGGCAATTTCAGCTTCAAAGATATCACGAAGTCATCAGGCACCGCCGTAAGCGAGGGGTGGAAAACAGGGGCTAACATGGTCGACATTAACGGAGATGGATGGCTCGACATCTATGTATGCCTTTCAGGTAAAACAGCGCCCGATACCAGAAGGAATAAACTCTTCATCAATAACAAAGACCTGACCTTCACAGAAAAGGCGGCAGAATACGGCTTGGATGATCCGTCGCACAGCACCCACTCGGCCTTTTTTGACATCGACAATGATGGTGACCTGGACATGTACCTGCTCAATCACAACATTACTGTGATCCGTGAGTTTGAGTTTGCCAAGGCAAAAGAAACACGTGATCCCTACGCTGGTGACAAGCTTTACAGGAACGACAACGGGCGCTTTGTCGACATCAGCGCCGCAGCCGGCATCAAAGGCAATCCGCTTGGTTTCGGATTAGGCGTTAACATAGCAGACGTGAACCAGGATGGATTTCAGGATATCTACGTGTCGAACGACTATGTGGAGCCAGACTACCTCTATATCAATAACGGCGACGGCACATTTACGGATGAGATGACCAACTACATGCAGCACATCTCCTACTTCTCCATGGGCTGCGACATCAGCGATATCAACAACGACGGCTGGCCCGACATTTACACGCTCGACATGCTGCCGGAAGACAATAAGCGACAAAAGCTGCTTTACGGGCCGGAAAATTACGAGCATTTTGCCCTGCTGGTAATCAACGGCTTCTATTTTCAGAACATGCGCAACATGCTCCATCTGAACAACACCGATGGAACCTACAGCGAGATTGGGCAGTTTTCCGGCATTTCCAACACCGACTGGAGCTGGTCTCCCCTCTTTGCCGATTACGACAACGACGGCTGGAAAGACCTGTTCATCAGTAATGGCTATTTCCGTGACTACACCAACCGTGACTTCCTGAAATACAAGGGCGACTACTTCTTTGATATGGCCAGAGAAAAACAGCCTGCCGACACCTTTCACCTGGTCTCCACCATGACGTCCACCCCCGTTCATAACTATATCTACAAGAATAATGGCGATCTGACGTTCACGGACATGAGCGACGACTGGGGCTTTGCCAATCCGGGTTTTTCCAGCGGCGCTGCTTATGCTGACCTTGACAATGATGGAGATATTGACCTGATCGTCAACAATCAAAACAATGCCGTTTCCATCTATAGAAATCAAACCCAACAACGGCATCCCGACCGCAACTACCTCGACATTACACTGAAAGGCCGTTCAAAAAACTCAAGGGGCTACGGTGCAAAAGTACATGTGTATGCAGGCGGACAGGTACAATACTTTGAACAGATGCCCACCAGAGGCTTTCAGTCTTCGGTAACCGGAAGGCTTCATGTCGGACTTGGGCAACAGAACAAAATAGACTCAATCAAAGTGACATGGCTGAGTGGTGCTGAGCAAAAGCTTTCAGGCATTACTGCCAATCAAACTATTACAATAGAGGAAACAAGCCGTGAAAAGCCTTACCTGTTTGCTTCTGCCAGAGCATCGTTTGAGCCAACTAACTTTTCAAGGGTAGAATGCCCCGTCTATTATGAACACCTCGAGTATGGTTTCAACGACTTCAAGCGGCAGCCACTCCTGATGACGATGCTCACCAACTGCGGCCCGATTATGACGACGGGTGATGTGAATGGCGATGGCAGGGAAGATATATTCGTGGGCGGCGCACAGGAGAACCCCGGCATGCTGTTCATTCAATCGGCCACTGGTTCGTTCGAGCCAGGCAACTTTCCGGTAACTCAGTCCGACCTGCAGTATACCGACGCCGGTGCCAGCTTCTTTGATGCCGACAAAGACGGTGACCTCGACCTCTACCTTGTTAGCGGTGGCTACAATGATTACAGTGAGAAGGATAAAGCCACACAAGACAGGCTTTACCTGAACGACGGAAAGGGAAATTTCACCAAAGCGATGGATGCCTTGCCTGACATGCTCGTGAGCAAATCATGTATTGCCTACGCCGATTTTGACAAAGATGGTGACATGGATCTTGTGCTGGGTGGAAGGGTGATTCCTGGCCGGTATCCCGAAGTGCCTCAAAGCTTTTTCCTTGAGAACAAAGGAAACGGCAAGTTTGTGGACGTAACGGCTGCCAAAGCCAAAGAACTCGGTACTATTGGTATGGTCACCGATGCTTCCTGGGTGGATTTGAATGGCGACAAATGGGATGACCTTGTCGTAGTCGGTGAATTCATGGCCATTGAAGTGTTCATTAATAAGCAGGGAAAGTCGCTGGAGCGGTCAACAAGCGAGTATTTCGACAAGTCAATTTCAGGCCTGTGGAGCAAAATGGTAGTACATGACTTTGACAAAGATGGAGACTTGGATATTGTGGTTGGGAACTTCGGGCTAAATACCCAGCTTCATGCCAGCGAAAAAGAGCCCATTACCCTTGTTTACAAGGACTTTGACAACAATGGTTCGGTGGATCCCATCCTCAACTACTACATTAAAGGCGAGTCGGTTCCATTTGCCAGCAGAGACGAACTGCTTGATCAGATTTACGCTATGCGAAGCAAGTACACCGACTACTCTTCCTATGCCGATGCCAGGCTGAGCACCATCTTCTCAAAAGCTGACTTAAAGGATGCCAAAGAGCTGAAGGCCACTGAACTGCGCAGTATGTACCTGGAAAATAGAGATGGCAAACTCATTCCTCACGCCTTACCAGATGAGGCACAGTTCGCTCCTGTTTATGCAATGACGCTGGTCGACTACAATAATGATGGCAACATGGACCTGGTGGTTGCGGGTAACCAAAGCTCTATTCGCATTCGCATGGGGGTTATCGATGCTAATTTTGGCCAACTGTATGAAGGTGACGGCAAGGGACATTTCAAATATGTATCACAGTCAAAATCTGGCTTCAGGTTCACTGGAGATACCAAATCACTCGACGTGATAGACGTGGCTGGTGAGCAGTTCCTGCTCGTGGGTGTGAACAATATGGGTATCGAAGCGTATAAATTGAATAAGTGATGAGAAAGACTGTTATACTGGGTGTTTTGCTGGGCGCTATGCAATTTACGGGCTCGGCGCAGACCAGCCTGAGCAATACGGAAGCGGCCAAAGTGTTCGCCGAGAACGCCTTCCACCTGTCGGAGGTGATGCTTCACGATGTGGCTAACCCACCTGCTGCCAGCCGGTTTTATGCTTATGCAATGCTGGGCGCTTACTACACAGCTAGCTCCAGTGGTAGCGACATTCCTCAAATTGGCCCAAACTTCAAAGTAAACCCGGGCGTTCATGCCACCTACTCCGCAAAAGGCTTTGACCTGACCTTTGCCGCCACCTATGCCATGCTGGAGGTGGGGAAAAAGATCATGCCGTCGGGCTACCTGCTAAAAACCAATCAGGAGCAGCTGGAAACACAGTTCAAAGAGCAATACAAGCTTTCATCTCGTTCTGTTGAAGCCAACAAGAAGTACGCCATTGAAATAGCAGACCAAATCATTCGGTATGCCAAAAGCGACGGGTACAATAAGCTGAGCACCTATACCAGGTACACGCCAAGCAAAGAGGAAGGTCGGTGGTACCCCACACCTCCTGAATACATGTCGGCCATCGAGCCGCAATGGAAAACCATCAGACCGTTCTTTCTCGAGTCGTACGACCAGTTTGTACCAACAGCCCCTGCTCCTTTCAGCCTCGATACCGCCAGCTCGTTTTTTAAGCAAACAATGGAGGTGTATGACGTTGTGAAGAACCTGACACCTGAGCAGAAGCTTATCGCCAGCTTTTGGGACTGCAACCCCTTTGCCGTGACCTATTCAGGCCACATGGCCATCGGATTAAAGAAGATCTCCCCTGGCGGCCACTGGATGGGTATTACCGGTATCGCTTGTGAAAAGGCAGATATTCCCTTCGATTCCACCATTTTTGTGCATGCCATGGTGGGCACTACCCTGCACGACGCTTTCATAAGCTGTTGGGATGAAAAATACCGGAGTGACAGGATCAGGCCTGAAACCATGATCAACAAGTACGTCGACTCCGAATGGCGACCAATTCTTCAAACACCTCCCTTTCCTGAATACACCAGCGGGCACAGCGTAGTGTCTGCAGCCTCTTCTGTTGTGCTCACAACACTTCTCGGCGATAATTTCGCTTTTAGAGACGACTCTGAGGTGTATTTCGGATTACCGGAAAGGGATTTCAATTCGTTTTACGAGGCTGCGGCCGAAGCGGCCATTTCAAGGCTTTACGGCGGCATTCACTACCGAGACGCCTGCGACGAGGGCGTGAAACAAGGCCGGGCTGTCGGCACAAATTCCATCAACAAGGTTCTGAAGCCAGCCAGCAGCGGCACAAACTGAAAAAGTAACGGGTATTTCTGCCGGATCGAATGTTTCGTTTGTGGTTAAATAAAAAAGCAAAAGGTCCAAGCGAGACGCATTGAACCAGTTTTGCTTTTTTATTGTCGCCTATTTGCTGAATCGAATACCACTCCTTTTGAGTTTTATCCCCCAGATTTTCCGCTTGATCCTCGTTCAGCAGGAACCTGCTGACTTCTACTCGGTGAGACTGAAAACAAAAAAGCTTTCGGGCGAACCCGAAAGCCTTTTACCTGCTCAGGAATGAGGTAACTAAACCTCTTTTAGACAAGATTTAGGCTCCTCCTTATCGCAACCTTCCACTGTTAACCTGCCCGCCAGCTGGCGGGCGAGGTCCGCCAACTGGCGGATGAGGCCTGGTTTTGGCAAGAAGGTTAACCCGGAATTGTATTCATGTTAGGTTTAGGACCATCTGCCTGCTCAGGATTTAATACGAAGTTAGAGCATTCAATACTTTTTGACAAAGAGAAGGAACCAATATTTCTATTAATTTTTTGAACCGAAATAAATGGCAAAAAGCATCGTTTATAGGCACCTTAAAGCTCCTTGATCATGATGTTTCTCCACTTCACACGAATACCACCTCCATCGTGAATTTGAAGGGCGATTGACCCCGTTGCCTGCCCAATCTTTTCATCTTTGAAAGAGATCATCTCGGTGCCATTCACCCACGTAGTCACTTCATCGCCCACCACTTTAATGCGCATCGTGTTCCACTCACCCATCTTCAGGGCCTTGTCCTTTTCAGGGTCTGGCTTGATCAACCAGCCTCTGCCGTAGGACTCGTAAATTCCACCGGTATCATGTCCGGGAGGCGCCACTTCCGCCTGCCAGCCAGTGATCTTTGTGCCCTCAATGCTCGACCTGAAAAACACACCGCTGTTTCCATTGGCTTCCTGCTGAAATTCGAGCGTAAGGTCAAAATCCTTGTAAGTTTTCTCTGTTGCAAAATAGCCGTATCCTTTATCCGGCCCACTTTCGCACACCAGTAAGCCGTCTTCGACAAACCACTTTTCAGTACCGTAAATCTTCCATCCTTTTAGGTTCTTGCCATTGAAAATGGACTTTTGAGCAAACGCCCCGTTAGTCATCAAAAGCGTCAGGCCAATCCCCAAGGATACCCCCGTTAATTTCATTCTTTTCATTGTTGCTTATTGTTTAAGTATATCTGTATTAGCTATTAAATTGTATTACCTGCTGTCGGCTCCAGAGGCGAAACTTAGCAGAGCAAAGGCTATTTTTCAAATTGAATCGTTTTCAATACGGCCAGGTTGTCATTCGGCTTTTCTGGTTTCATGATAAAGAAATACATATCATGGCGTCCCTCTAACGGTTTTTCCAGTATTCCGCTCACGGTGCCATTTTCTCCCCAGGAGCCTGTGGCAACAAAATCTGTCTTGCTGACAATTGGCCCTGCATATGAGTCCAACCGCACCTCTATATAGCCATTTTTCTTGTCTGCGGCATACTCGTAGCTGAACCCTTTGATCCCGGTCATGTCGATATTCTTCAAAAGAATATAAGATTTGTGGCCTCCCTGACTCAAACTGTTCCCCCACCGTGGGAAGCCTTCGTATGCGTCTGCAAATACCGTGCTCACCCTGGCATTTCGAAGCGTAATTAGTTCTGAGCCGGTCAGCGGACCCACGCCATTGGCGCCTTTGTCTGTGTAGGTAGCCAATAAATTATACACACCACGTCTATCGTCTTTCTTGTGTTTATTCAGGGCCACTTTGCCTTCCGCCGGCAGCGTAGTAGCCGTTGACGGGTTGGCCAGCGATAGGATATAATTGACAATCTCTTTGGCGTCGTCCATGGGAATCTGCGGGTGGGCTGCCATCACGTGCACGTCACCCCAGTTGCCGCCGCCGCCCTGGATAATCTTCGTGGCCAATGTATTGACTGCCGAAGGGTCTCCCTTGTATCTTTCTGCCACTTTCAGGTAGGCGGGCCCGACAGAAATGTCTTTTACAGTATGGCAAGCCTTACAATCGCTGGCCTCAATAAGCGATTTGCCAAGAGAGTTATCCCCCAGCACTGCCTGGTGACCAACTGCTTCCGCTGCTGCCATACTTGGCGTGGGATTGTAGTCAAACAATACAGTCACTGCTGAAGAGGGTATCGCCCCTTCTTCCCTATCGTTTACCCTCACCTTGTAAGAGAACGACGGATTATTGTCCCAGAAAAACGACTTGTTGCCAGCCGTTTCAACTGCTACCTGTGGCCGCTCATTGCCCACTCGCACCAGCACTGTATCCAAGCCTACCGCACCAGCTTTGTCGATTACCCGCAGCACTGCGTTATACAGTCCTGGTGTCTCGTAGGTATAGCTTGCGCTGCGTTCGGTAGCTCCTAAAGTCTTGCCATCAAACAACCACTGGAAGCTCATTTCATCATCATCATCATAATCGGTTGTGCCAGCGCTACTGAACTTCACGGACAGCGGTGCCACACCGGCTATTTCCGAAGGCCCCTTGTATCGTGACTCTGAGGTCACAAAAGCCCTGGATCTCATCTCCTCCATCGCTACAGAGTCGACAATGCTTGCATTGGCAATTGGTGCCCGGTTGCCGGTATTGTATTCTACCCTGACCAACCTCGCATCGTCATTGTCTGCGCCGTACACCGACCCGTACTCCAGCATATACATCACACCTTCGTTGCTGAACACCATATCGATAGGTCTTCGGAAGTCGCCATTGTTGGTCATAAAGGGCTCGTTGCGCACATAGTTCTCGTTTTCATCGAACCGCAGCACCATGACCCAGTTTCTCATCCAATCGAACACGAACAAGCTGCCGTCGAAATACTCGGGAAACCCATTTGGAGACTTCTGCGAAGCATTATATGTGTAAAAAGACCCCGCCATGGCACTTCTTCCTCCTTTGCCCAGCTCAGGAAAGTCGGGTGATGCAGCGTAAGGGTACCAAATCATTGCCGGAGTCGCAGGAGGCAGGTTAGTAAGGCCCGTATTGTTCGGCGAGTTGTTCACCGGTGCTGCCGGGTCATATTTCGGCCCAGCGGTGTTTGTGGCAAAGTCCCACTCAGCGTAGGCGTAGTTGTCGCCAACAAAGTAAGGCCAGCCGAAGTAGCCTGCCTTTTTTGCCTGGTTAAACTCATCGTATCCTCTTGGGCCTTGAATGCTGTCCTCACCAGCATCCGGCCCTATCTCACCCCAATAGATCGTTCCTGTTTTAGGATTGATGGCTATCCGGTACGGGTTGCGGCAGCCCATCGCATAAATTTCAGGCAAAGTCTTCTCTGTGCCTGGTGCAAACAAGTTTCCTTCAGGTATTGTGTAGGTTCCATCTTCCTGCGGACGAATTCGCAAAATCTTTCCTTTTAAATCGTTGGTGTTGGCAGCCGACCGTTGGGCATCCATTGGGAAGTACTCCGGCTCAGGCCTTTCGTCGATGGGTGCATAGCCATTCGAAGGAAATGGTGTGGTGCCATCCCCGGTCGATAGAATCAAGTTGCCATCCTTGTCGAAGGCCAGTGAGCCACCATGGTGTGCCCCGCTGTTGATCTGCACAGGCACTTTCAAGAGCACTTTTTCCGAATTCAGGTCTAGTGTGTTGTCGGCAGTTACCACAAATCGGGACAAATGGAAGAAAAATGGCTCTCCCTCCATCGGCGGTGAGTGATACAGATAAATATATCCGTTGCTGGCAAAGTCCGGGTCAAGCGTCACTCCTATCAGTCCAGTGCCTCCTTTGTTCATCACATCGAGCTGATGCACCAGCTTATTCTCCCCGCTCTTTGTGTCGAACATCCATAGCTTTCCGTTGAACATTTCGGTGTAAAAAAGCCGCCCGTCGTCAGCAATGGCCATTTCCATCGGCACGTCAAGGTCATTCACCAGGATCGTTTTCACGAAACGGTTTTCTTCAGGCGCTTCCACCGCATATGCCTTAGAGTAATCCAGGATCACATTTTCGCCCATGGCATATTGAATACCGCCATAAAGATGCTGTAGAAACAAAGGATCACTGAAGCTGTCTTCCACATGACCGCCGCCGGTGTAGAAGGCTCGACCACCGTCAAACTCATGGTACCACGCAATGGGGTGGTTGGCTCCATTGGTGCCGCCATTGTACGTGCTTTCATCCAGATAGGCTAGTACATTCAGCTCTGAGTAAAATCCTTTGTAGCTATACCACTCGTCTGTCCTTTCCCATTCGGTGGGAAGGCCCTTGGTAGAAACATGGGTAGTATCGGTGACCAAAACTGTTCCCTTCTGAATATTAGAATTACTGGGATGGCTGGAAAAGTGGGCCCCCATGAGTTTGTCGTACCACGGCCAGTCATACTCAGTGTCAGCAGCAGAATGAATGCCCACATAGCCACCACCTGCCTGGATATAGCGTTCGAAGGCAGCCTGCTGTTTGGCGTTCAACACATTGCCGGTCGTGCAATTGAATACTACTGCTTTATACTTCTTTAGGTTATCGTCGGTAAATACCTCGGAGTTACGGGTGGTGTCCACGGCAAACCCGTGCTCTTTGCCCATCTTTTGAATAGCAGCCATACCATATGGAATGGAGCCGTGCTTGTAGCCCCTGGTTTCAGAAAAAACCAGCACCCTTGGGCCGCCTGAGCCATTGTCGCACGATTCAAGGGTCAGCAATGAGAGTAAAAGAACACAGCCAGAAAAGACGTGCCTGGAGTAAAGAAGTAGTTTCATAGGTTGTAGCTTAAGCAATTAAATGTAAGGCTATTCTTGCTGCTTTCTGATTCGAGAGTTTATGAATGGAAAATTTGAAGGATGAAAGCTTTTGATGCCCTCCGTAAATTGTCACAAAAAAACACTTTTTCCCAGCCTATTTCTTTGTTCGAGCCACATTACTTCCTCATTTTTGCGCAACGGTTCTATCGATTTTTTATTCACCCTTTATGGCAAAGAAAATTTACTTTACCCCAGGCCCTTCCGACATCTATTTCACTGTGGAGGAGCATTTAAAAAACGCCCTCAAAGAGCAAATACCTGCTATTTCTCATAGAAGTAAGCGCTTTCAGGAAATTTATGCCGAGGCCGAAAGCAATCTCCGCACCTTGTTTGGCCTGCCCAACGATTTTCACCTGGCTTTTACCGCTTCCGCCACCGAGGTGTGGGAGCGCCTGATTCAAAACTGTGTAGAGAAAGAACCCTTCCACTTTGTCAATGGGTCGTTTTCTCAAAGGTTTTATGAAATAGCCGGAGAGCTTGGCCGGACAGCTAAAATGGCAAAGGCCGATTACGGCAGCTACACCCCCATCAGCGATGTCGCCATTCCAGGTTCTGCAGAGCTTATTTCGGTGACGCAAAATGAAACCAGTACCGGCGTTGCCTTCCCGCAAAATGAGATAGAACAGCTTAAAGCCGCCTATCCTAATGCGCTGATTGCTGTAGACTTTGTTAGCTCAGCGCCAGTTTCCAATATTGATTTTAGCAAAATCGACACTGCCTACCTTTCAGTGCAGAAATGCTTCGGCTTGCCGGCCGGGTTGGGTGTTTGGTTTTACAACGATCGCTGCCTCGAAAGAGCAAAAGCCTTGCAGGCAAAAGGTCAGGTCATTGGCTCCTACCACAGCCTGCTCAAGCTGCACGAAGGTGGCCTCAAAAAGCAGACGCCGGAAACCCCAAACGTTTTGTTCATCTACCTACTTGGCAAAGTCGCCGGTGATATGCTGTCCAAAGGCCTGGACAGAATCCGAATTGAAGCGGAATATAAAGCGACGGTGCTATACACCTATTTCGAAAATCACCCACTGTTTGCTCCTTTTGTAAAAAACGCAGACGCCAGATCCAAAACAGTGATCGTGGCAGAAACAGGGCAGCACACGGCGGCATTGATCGATTTTTTGAAAACTAAAGGCATTGTAGTGGGTAGTGGCTATGGCCCGTTCAAAGATTCGCATATCCGGATTGCCAACTTTCCAACACACTCAAAAGAAAGTATCGAGCTGCTGGTCGACACGATTGACACCTTCAAGCAATAATTTATGCCCATTTAACTGCTAATGGCTAAAAAAATACCGTACAAATACTTCTTAGGTGGAGTTGTTTCAAGAATAAATTAGTTTTAGTAGAGTAACTTTGTGTTGACAAAACCTTAATGAAGTAGATGCATAATTTTCATAAAATTCTGGTAGGACTCGACTTGACTGATATTGATGAGCAGTTGATCAAAGCAGCGTCATTCATCACCACTGCGTTTAAGTCCAAAGAGATTTACTTCTATAATGTGATCAGGGACTTCAGTGTGCCTGAAGAGCTTATCAAGGAATTCCCAACTGTTGTGGAACAACTCATTGTCGACAGAAAGCAAGAGATGGAAAACAAAGTCAATCAATACTACAGTTTTCCGGACGGAATAAAGGTCAACTTCCTTGTGAAGCAGGGACAGCCTACCAAAAAGATCATGAAGTTTGCCGATGAGAAAAAGATAGACTTGATCATGGTGGGGAGGAAACCAAAGCCCAAAAGCGGTGGCATTATTATCAACCGCCTTGCGAGGCGTGCAGGATGTTCCTTGCTCATCGTACCCAAAGAGTATGACCATGCGCTCGAGAAGCTGTTTGTACCTATCGACTTTTCTGACTACTCTCTTGACGCCATGCAACAGGCGGTGGCAATTGCCAGATCCAATGCTAAACCGGTAAAAATTATAGCGCAAAACGTCTACAACGTGCCTCAGGGCTACCATTACACGGGCAAATCCTTCAAGGAATTTGCTGCCATAATGAAAGCCAACGCAGAAAAAAATTATGAGAAGTTCATCAAGCAGATAGATACTGAGGGCATTGATATTGAGCCGATTTATTCGCTCGACAAGAGCGACGACGTAATGGGGACTATTTTTGCCGTCGCTAAAAAGAGCCTTGCCGATATCATCATCATTGGTGCCAAAGGGCGTTCGGCAACAGCCGCCCTGTTCATAGGTACAAATGCAGAGAAACTGGTTCAAATTGACTCAAAAATCCCCATCCTGGTAGTAAGACCTACGGGACGAACGGAAGGTTTGCTGGAGTACCTGAAAGAACTGTAACTATTTTAAAACATTCTTGCCGCAATGTGATTTTATAATAAGCCCTCTTATCATAACTTGCTGGCATGGAATTCCAATTTTCGGCGTCGTCTCATTTCAATCAATTCAAATCGCTCTCAACCCAGCGCTTTGATGTCATCGTTATTGGCGGTGGTATTACCGGAGCCGGCATTGCTGTCGATGCTGCGAAAAGAGGACTCAAAGTAGTGTTGTTTGAAAAGGGCGACTTTGCTTCCGGCACCAGCAGCCGGTCGACCAAACTCATACACGGCGGCCTGCGCTACCTGAAACAGCTAGAGATTGGTCTTGTGAGAGAAGTAGGCATGGAACGCTCCATTGTGCATAAAATGGCCCCGCACATGGTTATTCCCGAAAAAATGCTCCTCCCCCTCGTAGAAGACGGCACATTTGGAAAGTGGGCTACCTCACTTGGCTTATGGGTGTACGATGTGCTGGCCGGAGTAGATGGAGACGACCGCCGGGAAATGCTCAACCAGGAGGAAACATTGGCAAAAGAACCTCTGCTGAACCCGGAGAAGCTTATCGGTAGTGGCTACTATGCAGAGTACAGAACCGATGACGCCCGACTCACCATCG
The DNA here is from genome assembly GCF_048007035.1 of Imperialibacter sp. NCBI lineage: Bacteria > Pseudomonadati > Bacteroidota > Cytophagia > Cytophagales > Flammeovirgaceae > Imperialibacter > Imperialibacter sp. Next base: position 5,952,618 of record NZ_CP180355.1, on the reverse strand, counting down.
AGAACATGAAGAAGGCAGCCCAGCTCGGTGCCATGCCGTTCAACTATTGTCATGTAAAGGAATTCATCTACAAAAAGTCAAAGGCTGTTGGTGTAAAGGTGTTTAATGAAATTACAGGTGAGGAGATAGAAGTAAAATCCAACTATATCATCAATGCCGCCGGCCCGTGGGTAGACACGCTAAGGGATCAGGATCATTCTCTGGAAGGCAAGCGGCTTCATCTCACCAAGGGAGTACATATAGTTGTGCCTCACGCCAAGTTTCCACTTAAGCAAGCAGTGTATTTCGACGTACCCGATGGCAGAATGATATTTGCTATCCCTCGTGGTAAGATTACATATATCGGCACCACTGACACCGATTATAAGGACAACAAAGACCTTGTGCTTACCAAAAAGGAGGATGCAGACTACCTGCTCTCGGCGGTGATGAATACCTTCCCTTCGGTACATCTTACCATCAAAGATGTATGCTCTTCCTGGGCGGGCCTGCGTCCTCTGATTCATGAAGATGGCAAGTCGGCGTCTGAACTTTCAAGAAAGGACGAGATATTCGAGTCGGAAAGCGGGCTGCTTTCCATTGCTGGCGGCAAGCTGACTGGCTATAGAAAGATGGCTGAACGCATTGTGGATGTGGTGATGGAGCGCATGTATGAGAAGAATGAACACAAGTTTGTAAAATGCAGTACCGACAGCCTCACATTGCCCGGAGGCGATTTCAAAAACTACAAAGAGGTTGAAAAATACACTTCAGCAATTGGAAAAGCACTGAAAAAGCTTGGAGCAGCTCCTTATGAATCATGGTATCTGGTGTCTACGTATGGGAAGCAGACTGACACCATTCTAAGCATGCTGCCTGATTACCAGCAGGTGAATGACATCAGGGAGAGGCTGCTAATGGCCGAACTGGACTTCTCGTTTGAAAATGAAATGATTTGCAGGCCGGTCGATTATCTGGTGCAGCGTTCGGGGAGGCTTTACTTTGACATTGAGAGTATTCATGAATTCTCCGGTATCACCCTCAAGTTTTTCGCACAAAAGTTCGGATGGGATCAGGGCAGAATAGCTTTGGAAACACAAGCCATTGATGAAGCGCTGAAAAGGGTAACATCCTTTGTCTGAGGCAATCCGATCTTAGCTAAACAGAGCGGAATTTATCCAGCAAATCATTTAACTGAACAGCTTCTTCCTCTGTCAGGTTGCAGATTTTCTTTTCGTAAACTTCCATTTCGTTATCCATTTCACTCAAAAGCTTCAGTCCTTTGTCGGAAATCAATACGTCGACGGCACGACGGTCGTTAGGGCACTGTTTTCTTATCACCAGTTCCTTGCTTTCAAGTTTATCCACTATCCGGGAGGCATTCGACATCCGGTCAATCATGCGGTCAATGATCAGGTTCACAGTGGATGGCTGCGGATACTGCCCCCTTAGGATACGGAGTACATTGAATTGTGCTGCTGTGATGCCATAGCCTTTAAAAAAAGTATGGTGTTTTTCCCCAACCCAACTAGCCGTATAAAAAAGGTTAATCGTCGCCTTCTGAAACTCGTTTTTAAATTTCGGTTGTTTGATGTCTTCAGCTATTCCCATTTTACTAAATTATATTCCAGGTGCTCTAAATTACTATATAACTCCTTTGCCGACACCTATTTGTAAGAAAACAACGAAAAATATTACGGGATAGTTGTAGGTACATGTATTTTTTATGAAAATAAACCGCTCCCCTCTTTAAACCTTCCATTCGTATCTTTATCTAATAGTTAAAATCTGGTTTTGCAGGAGAAAGACATTCTTGAGAAAATAAGGGATCCATCGTCGAAGCAATTTGGCTTCTCTCTGCTTGTACGCCACTATCAGAAGCCAATGTACGCTGTTGTTAGACGGATGGTGATAGACCATGATGACGCAGACGACGTGCTTCAGGAGGTCTTTTTAAAGGTTTGGAAAGGAATTGATAACTTTAGGGAAGAAGCCAGGCTTTTCACCTGGGTTTATCGGATAGCCAGTAATGAGTGTTTGCAGTTTCTGGCAAAAAAGAAGAGAAGGTTTTTCCTCCCTATTCATGACATAAGCGGAGAATTGTTTGCAAAAGCAGAGCAGTCGCCAGGATTATCTGGTAACGAGATTGAGCTGAAACTGCAAAAGGCTATTTTGAAACTACCGGACAAGCAGCGTCTCGTTTTTAACATGAGGTACTACGACGAGTTGAAGTTTGAGGAGATAGCCAGCATAACCGGCACAAGCGTTGGTGCACTCAAGGCGAGTTATCACCTGGCAGCCAAAAAAATTGAGGAATATGTTACTGCTGATTAAACCTTTAGCTAAGAATAGAATCAAAGTATCAATCGACTTCAGATGAAAAAGTTTAATCTAGACGATATAGAAAAGAAAGAGCCGTTTGAGGCTCCCGAAAAGTACTTCGATGAGTTTCCATTGAAGATGCAGAAAAGGATAGAAGCAAAAACTGCTGGCTCACCAGTGTGGCAGCCCTTGCTTTCTCCCAAATGGTCTTTGTCGGCGCTTGCCATGGTGCTTACGCTGGGTGTTGGACTATTTGTTTGGAACAACAATAAGGCAACGGAGTTAGATTTAAACCCTCTCGATGCCGTAGCCACAGCCGACCTTATCTACTATCTGGAAATCGAATCGGTCAGTGCCGATGAGCTCGTGCAATTGATGGATCATGCTGAAGCAGAAGATTCAATTTGGAATGACGGTGAGCTAAATTTGTTGCCGGAAGGAGAAATGACCGATGAAGAGCTGCTGCAGCTCTATGATCAGTTAAGTACACAGGATGACATCCTTTAATTGAATGATTATGAAACGTTTTACATATATAACCCTAATGATCTTGCTATCGGCCACTTATTTACGGGCGCAGGATCCGGAGGCGATGAAAAAGGTAGAAGCTGCCAAAATTGGAGTGATAACTGAGCGGCTGGGCCTAACACCCGAACAGGCAGAGCAATTCTGGCCTATTTACCGGGAGTTTAGCGAAAAGAGAAGAAGTATTTTGGGAGAGATGAGAAATGCCCGGAGAGATTTCAACCCGCAAACTGCTACTGAAGAAGAAAACAGGGCTATGATGGACCTGAACTTTCAGGTGAAAGAAAGAGAGCTTAATCTGGAAAGAGAATATTCCGAAAAACTGCTCCGGGTGATTAGCACCCGACAGCTGGTTTCGCTGCGGCAGGCTGAAGACGATTTCCGACGCATGGTGCTGGAACAGCTCGAAAGAAGAGCCAGGCAACAAAACATGCGGGAGAATCTTAGGGAAAGAAACCAGGACAGGATTAACGGTAGAAGAGGGAACTGAATTTAGACAATACTGCGTATCATAAGGGGGAGAATACACATTGTCCGTTTGGCATGGGCAAAGCTTGCGTTGGTTGCAGGCTTTGCCTTTTTGAGTTTCAACTCAGCGGCCCAGGAGGACACCACTGCAGTTTATAACCTATCCTATGAAGATTCATTGTCCATTTTTGACGACATGGACTCGCTGTCAATCTTTAGGTTGATCGACAGCGTGCTTTCTGCTACTCAAAAGTCGTCAACATTGAATGTCAGGGTTTCCTACACCAGCAGGGTCACTTCAGCTGGCAGAGATTTTAGCGTGAAACAGTACGGGCTAACGCCGGGTGTTTCCTTTTATCATCACAGCGGTGCATTTGCTGATGTTTCAGGCTACTGGAACAGTCAGTTTGAGCCCAACTATAGCCTGACAGTATTAAGTGTGGGCTATCTTGGGCTTCCTACCAAATGGCTCTCCTATAATATCGCCTTCGAAAGGTCTTTTTATGCACAGACAGTCTCCGATTCTGTCATTACTGCCCCACCCAATGGGCTCAATGGCACCCTATTTTTCGACGCCGACTGGTTGTATGCCACCATCGACTACACGTACCTTTTTGGAAATAACGATGCACACCGCCTTTCCGGCGCTCTGTCTGGGAACATCGTGTTTCGAAAAGTATGGTTCCTCGATAAAATTACGTTGTTTCCCTCTGCCAACTTTCTATTTGGCAACGAGGAGCTAGTCTCCTACCGTTTCAATGTAGACCTTACAGACCCAAGAATCCAGCGTTTGATCAGGCGCTTTCCCAGGTTGCGAAGAAGAGTGCTGACACCCGACACCAGGGATGTGTTTGGCTTGATGAACGTAAGCTTTTCTACCCCCATCTCCCTCAGGTACAAACAGTTTAGCTTGCTTCTCTCCTACACCTACAACATACCCGTTGAGTTGCCCGGGGAGTCGCTGGCTGACACCAAACCCAATAGCTATTTCAGCACAAGCCTGGGTTATATGATTCCACTCCGCCAAAAGAAGTAAGATTCTTTATATTTGGGTTTTCTTGTTCACATGCAGACTGTAACCCTTTCAGAGTTGGCCTTTACTATCAAGGATGCTATTTCCGGCAACCTCGCTCCCTCCTATTGGGTAACAGCCGAAATTGGTGACATGAAGGTGAATGCCAAGGGGCATTGCTACCTTGAACTGCTTGAAAAAGAACAACAGCAGGTGAAAGCCAAACTTCGGGCGGCCATCTGGGCCTACGACTTCAGGAACATCAATCAATGGTTTGAAAAAATAACGGGGAATTCGCTCAGGCAGGGCATTAAGATCCTGGCCAATGCGCAGGTGAGTTTTCACGAAGTATATGGCCTTAACCTGACCATCAAAGATATAGACCCCAACTTCACCATTGGAGAAAGGGAGAGAAAAAAGCAGGAGGTCATATCACGGTTAACTGAAGAGCTCCTTATCGATCGCAACAAAGGTTTGGTGCTTCCGGTTGTTCCACAACGAATTGCCGTCATAAGCTCTTCCACCGCTGCCGGTTATGGCGACTTTTTGCACCAACTGGAAAATAACAAAAAGCACTATGCGGTGTCGACGAAGCTCTTTCCTGTGACTTTGCAGGGGGATGAAGCTGAGCGTGCCATCCTCGGTGCCATCGATGATATTTCCAAAGAAAAAGATGACTTCGATGCTATTGTTGTCATCCGTGGTGGGGGTGCACAGCTCGATTTGGACGTTTTCAACGAATACAATGTTTGTGCGGCCATAGCCAATGCTCCCCTGCCGGTGCTCACAGGCATAGGCCACGAACGGGACGAAACCATTGCCGATATGGTGGCTCACACCCGGCTCAAGACCCCCACCGCTGTGGCCGATTTTATCCTTGAGGGTTTCGAGGCGTTCACCGAGTCTATACAGTGGATGGCAAGCAGGCTTTTGCGGCAGGTTGATGAAGAAATGAGAGGTCAGAAGCACCTGCTGGGGCAACTTTCAAAAGACCTCAACTACCTGGCCAGGCAGCAAATGGCGCAGGGCCTCACCTATATCAACGGTGTTAAAAGAGATATAGCGCAGTCGGCAAAATGGAAGATAGAACGGGAACGAAGCCGCCTTCGAGAAGTTTCCGCTACTACTATTCACACAGTGAACGAGCAGTTGAAGGCCGCAAAAAATCAACTTGTTATGGCGGAGAAGTCGGTTGAAGCAAGCGACCCAAAGAAAGTGTTGGCACGGGGATACAGCATTACCACCCTGGAGGGGAAACTTTTGAAGAACAGTAACTTAAAGAATGGGGATTCCATCGTGACTCACTACAGCCATGGGGTCTTAACGTCTCAAATAAAAAGCCTTAATGACCATGAGTAATATAAAATTGTCTTATTCCGAAGCGTTAGAGGAGCTAAAGGGTATTGTGGAGAAGATAGAAAGTGCCGAATTGGATGTGGATGAAATAACAAAAATGGTTCAGCGGGCGACCGATTTGATCCTCTACTGCAAGGAAAGGCTTACTCACACAGAAGCTCAGCTGACCGAGGCTATGAAAAAATTGGAAGAATGATGCATTTGACGGCTTATTTGTAGAAATTTAGGTGCCTTAATTTGCCATCATGACCAAGGAAGAAGCCAGAGAAGAAATAGCAAGGCTTAGCCAGGAGCTAAACTACCACAACCGCCTTTACTACCAGGAGCACAGGACTGAAATCTCCGATTTTGATTTTGACACATTATTAAAAAAGCTCCAGGAGTTGGAAGCTGCATTTCCTGAGTTTGTGGACGAAAATTCTCCCACACTTCGGGTTGGTGGCACTGTCACCAAAGATTTTGAAACCGTTGAGCATAAGTATCCCATGCTTTCGCTGGGAAACACCTATTCTGAGCAGGAACTCCGTGATTTTGATCAGCGGGTATCCAAAGCATTGGAGGGTGCGCCTTACGAGTATTTCTGCGAAATGAAGTTTGATGGTGTTGCACTCAGCCTTACCTACGAAAACGGTCGTCTTTCCCGGGCCGTGACCAGGGGCGACGGAACAAAGGGCGATGATGTGACCAACAATGCCAGAACCATCCACAGTATCCCGCTGCGACTTGGCAAAGACGGAGACTATCCATCAGCGTTTGAAGTGCGGGGCGAAGTTTTCCTGCCCCGGAAAATGTTCGACAAGATCAATGCTGAAAAGGAAGACATAGGCGAGCCTCTTTTGGCTAATCCAAGAAATACTGCATCAGGCACGCTAAAACAGCAGGATTCAGCAGCAGTGGCCAAGCGCCGCCTCGACTGTTACGTTTACTCACTGCTTGGCGTAGAAAGCCTTATACAAACACACGAGGAAGCAGTGCATTTACTGGAAAAGTGGGGATTCAACGTGTCCCCTACCTACGGAAAATGCGCTACTATAGACGATGTGCTGAAGTACATTGCTGAGTGGGAAACAAAAAGACTTGACTTACCGCTCGATACCGACGGCGTTGTGATTAAAGTGAATGCAATCACTCAGCAGCGGCTGCTAGGCTTTACAGCCAAAAGTCCCCGCTGGGCCATTGCCTACAAATACAAAACACAAAGTGCTATCACCGAGTTGCTCGACATCACCTATCAGGTCGGGAGGACCGGCGCAGTAACTCCGGTGGCAGAATTAAAACCCGTGCTGCTGGCTGGCACCACTGTGAAGCGGGCCTCGTTACACAATGCCAATGAAATTGCCCGACTCGACCTGCGTGTTGGCGACATGGTGTTCGTTGAAAAGGGAGGCGAGATTATCCCCAAAGTAACGGGTGTTGACACGGCACAAAGGAAACCAGGCAGCCAGGCAGTAGTTTATCTTGATAAGTGCCCCGAGTGTGGAACGCCGCTGGTGAGAACCGAGGGTGAGGCAGTGCACTATTGCCCCAACACCGACGGTTGCCCACCGCAGATACAAGGCCGCATCGAGCATTTCATTCAGCGCAATGCCATGAATATCGAAAGCATGGGGCCTGAAACTATTGCTGGCCTGCTCAGTCACAGCCTGATCAAAGACCCAGCGGATATCTATTTCTTGACCTTTGAACAACTTAATGGCCTGGAGTTTTCCAGCTATTCGGAGAAAAAAGGCGATACTGTTACCAGAAGCCTGAGGGAGAAATCTGCCCGCAACATTATCGATGCTATTGAAAAGTCGAAGGAACAGCCTTTCGAAAATGTCCTTTTCGGCATGGGCATCAGGTATGTGGGAAGAACAGTAGCTGAAAAACTGGCGACGCATTTTGGAGGCATCGAGGAAATCAGCAAGGCCAGCTATGAACAGCTGCTGGAGGCACCGGAAATTGGCGAAAGAATTGCTCAGTCGGTGATTGACTTTTTTGGCTCAGGGAAAAATGCCGACTTCATTGACAAACTTTCTGCAGCCGGGTTGAAACTGAAAACGGAAGGTGGGGCATTCGTTGCTGCCAGCGACAAACTGGCCGGACAAACTTTTGTCATTAGCGGCGTGTTCAAAGGTTTTGAACGTGACGATTTGAAGAACATCATTAAACAAAATGGTGGCAAGGTCGTATCCTCAGTCTCGGCCAAGCTCAACTTTCTGGTGGCTGGTGACAATATGGGGCCTGCAAAGCTTGAGAAGGCCAACGAGCTTGGTGTGAAAATTATTTCAGAAGACGACTTCCTAAAAATGATCAACTAATGCTGGGCAAACTATTACTACCGGTTCATACGAAGAATGCAATTAGAAAAAGTACACTGCAAGTGTCACCTGGTTATTCTGATGCAGATCAAATAGGGATCATTTTCAAGTATTTGAACGACGAACACTATGAAAAGGTACTTAGCTTCATTCGCCAAATTCAAATAGATAAAAAAGAAGTGACCACATTGGCTTTCTTCCCAAAAAAGGAAGCCACCTCCCAGTATAGAATTCCACGCTACTCTACTGACAACTTATCTGTGTGGGGTAAGCTAACTTCTGAAGAAATAGACCTATTTTTGACTCGCAACTTTGACTTCCTTATCAATTTAGATACTGAATCTCATGAGTTCGTTGACAACATCTTATCCAGAGCGAATGCAAAGTGTAAGATTGGACACTTTATGGTAGAAAGGAAAGACTTCTACCAACTGATGATACACATTGACCCTTCTACTGACTTCGAGGTATTCCTCGACAAGATTTACTTCTATATCAAAAAACTAAGGGCAAATGCATGATTGGTTAAGTGGGACTGGGGTAGCCCTGATTACTCCTTTTAATGAACAGCTGGAGATAGATTTCGACGCTTTAAAAAAAGTGCTTGATCACGTAAGCGAAGGCGGGGTTGACTACCTGGTGGTGCTGGGCACAACAGGCGAGTCTGTTACTCTTTCTATAGAGGAAAAACACAAAATACTTTCATTCGTTTTCAAGAACAACAGCAAGAACCTGCCCGTTGTGTTTGGCCTTGGTGGCTACGATACCAAAGAGCTTGTAGACTTCATGCCCCAATTGGAGCAATATCCATTAAAGGCCCTGCTCTCCGTAACACCTTATTATAACAAACCCAACCAGGCAGGTTTACTACAGCATTTCACCTACCTGGCTGACCATAGCAAGCTGCCCATCATTCTATACAACGTACCAGGAAGGACTGGCTGCAACATTAAAGCGTCAACTACACTGGAGCTGGCAAAGCATCCCAATATCATCGCTATCAAAGAAGCCTCAGGCGATTTGGTGCAGTGCATAGAAGTTGCCCGGTCAATGCCTGAGGGCTTTCAGCTGATATCGGGAGATGACGTGTTAACTGTACCCATACTTTCGATTGGAGGTAGCGGTGTGATATCGGTCATAGCCAATGCATTCCCAGCTGAGTTCAGTGGGATGGTTCGTCATTCGCTGGCCGGAGAGGCGGCAAAGGCGAGCGCAGCTTTACACAAATTGTATGAAGTAATTCAGCTAACTACTGAAGAAGGAAACCCTACGGGCATCAAGGCCATCGTAAGCGCTCTTGGCATTGGCAACGATCGGGTGAGAATGCCTTTGGTTTCAGCGAGTAGCACACTGAAAGCCAGGATCAGGTCTGCTATCAGCAGTATCTGAAAACCCCACTTATTGTTGGCACAAAAAAAGGCCTTCGGAAAACTTCCGAAGGCCATAGATTCCTTTATAAGTAAGCAGGTTATATAACTAATTAACCGTTTTTCTTGTTCTGAACCTCAATTCTAATTTCTTGAGCTAAGTTCTTCAGCTCTTGCATGCCTTTACGTACTCTCGTACCGGCAGCTTGGTTTTCTTTGTCATAAAATTTCACGAAGTCTCCTTCAAGTGACATAACTAAATCTCTGATTTGGTCAAATCTTTTCATATGTAAGAATTTTAGGTTATTGATGAATTAAAAAGGTTGAGCAATATAAATAAATTGTTTAAAAATGCATATCCCGAGTGCTAATTTGTGGAAAACTATCCAACTGTAGCACCTTTTGACCCTGCTTTTGCATAGATTCCTTCATCTAATTTGCCTTTAACTTTTTCAAAGGCGGCAATGGTCACCTTAACGTCTTCCAGGGAATGCACAGCAGTTGGGATAATGCGGAGCATAATCACTCCTTTGGGAACCACTGGATAAACAATCATTGAGCAGAAAATTCCATGATTAGTTCGCAGGTCTCTTACAAGGTTTGCGGCCTCATAAAGATCACCCTTTAGCAATACCGGCGTTACCGGTGAAGTGGTAGTTCCAATGTTAAATCCTTTGGCCCGAAAGCCGTCTTGCACAGCATGAACAATCTTCCAAAGGTTATCCTTGTGTTGAGGTTGAGTCCTTAGTATTTCCAATCTCTTAAGGCCACCAATGATCAAAGGCATTGGGATAGACTTGGCATAAATTTGAGACCTGGTATTGTAACGAAGGAAGTCGATAATTTCTGCTTCACCAGCCACAAAAGCACCGATGCTCGCCATAGACTTGGCGAAGGTAGAAAAGTAAAGGTCGATTTGATCCTGAACTCCCTGCTCCTCTCCTGTGCCAGCACCCGTTTTGCCCATTGTACCAAAACCATGTGCATCATCCACAAGAAGCTTGAAGTTGTATTTGCTCTTGAGTGCTGCAATACCTTTCAGGTTACCCTGGTTGCCACTCATTCCGAATACACCTTCTGTAATGACAAGGATACCACCACCAGATTCTTCGGTAAGCTTCGTAGCTCTTTGCAGTTGCTTCTCAAGACTGACCATGTCGTTGTGTGGATACACAAAACGCTTACCAATATGCAAACGAAGGCCATCTATGATACAGGCATGCGATTCTGCATCGTATACGATAACATCTTTTCTATCAACAAGAGCATCTATTACAGACATGATTCCCTGATAACCGTAGTTCAGCAGCATCACATCATCCTTCTCTTCAAACTTGGCTAACTCTTTCTCAAGTTGCTCATGGTAGTTTGAATTACCAGTCATCATTCTCGCACCCATTGGATAACCAAGTCCCCAGTTGGCAGCTGCCTCGGCATCTACTTTTCTCACCTCCGGGTGGTTAGCCAAACCAAGGTAGTTGTTGAGACTCCAGGTAAGTACCTCCTGGCCTTTGAACATCATTCTTGGAGCGATTTCCCCTTCAAGTTTGGGGAACATGTAGTAATTATCATCGATGAACTTATGACGACCTAGTGGTCCCTTGTCCTGAAGAAGTTTCTCAAAAAGATCCATTTATTAGTTTAGCGTTATCTGTGCGAGTTTTTCAAAAAACACACAAATCTAATAGGAATAATTCGGCATATCAAACCAACTTTAAATAATACATGGGGAGTTTAGAATTTATAATTGAAATAAGTAGCATTGTGCTCACTGACTGTCAAAACAACATCAATGCCCAACATTAAGAAGATATTAATTGCCAACAGAGGCGAAATAGCCCTGCGAGTGATGCGGACAGCCCGGGAAATGGGGATAAAGACTGTTGCGATATACAGCGAAGCTGATCGGAAGGCCTTGCATGTTCGCTATGCCGATGAAGCATTCTGCGTTGGGCCACCTCCATCCAAAGAATCCTACCTTCGGATGGACGCCATCATTGACGTGGCAGAACAAGCTGGGGCTGACGCCATTCACCCCGGATATGGTTTTCTCTCCGAGAACGCTGCCTTTGCTGCGAAAGTAGCGAAGGCCGGACTTATCTTCATTGGCCCCTCTCCTGCTTCCATTGAGGTGATGGGCAGCAAGCTGGCGGCCAAGGAGGCTGTTTCTCATTACAACATACCCATGGTGCCGGGTATCCAGACTGCGATCACAGATATACCTAAAGCCAAAAAGCAGGCTGCCGAAGTGGGCTACCCAATACTCATCAAGGCAAGCGCCGGTGGTGGTGGCAAGGGAATGAGGATTGTGAACGAGGAGAGTGAATTTGAAGAACAAATGCAACGGGCCATCAGCGAAGCAGAATCAGCTTTTGGAGACGGTGCAGTTTTTATTGAAAAATACATCACCTCGCCACGACACATAGAGGTACAGGTGCTGGGCGACCAGCATGGCAATGCCATCCATCTTTTTGAAAGAGAATGCAGTATTCAGCGGCGACATCAAAAGGTCATTGAGGAAGCACCTTCTTCAGTTTATGGTGAAGAGAAAAGAAAGGCTATCGGCGAGGCAGCCGTGAGAGTGGCCAAAGCATGCGACTATTATGGCGCTGGAACCGTCGAATTCATAGTAGATGAAAATCTGGATTTCTTCTTTCTTGAAATGAACACCCGCTTGCAGGTAGAGCATCCGGTCACCGAGCAGATTACAGGAATAGACCTTGTTCGACAGCAAATATTGGTTGCGGAAGGCAAGCCGTTGGAAATTAAACAAGAGGACTTAAAAATACACGGCCACTCACTGGAAGTGAGGGTATACGCAGAAGACCCTGCCAATAGCTTCTTGCCCGACATCGGAAAGCTGGTTACCTATGTGCGCCCCCAGGGGCTTGGTGTACGGGTAGACGATGGCTTTGAAGAAGGCATGGACATACCTATTTACTATGACCCCATGATTGCCAAGCTGACCGTGCATGCCGAAACAAGAGAACTTGCCATCGGAAGAATGCTCAGGGCCATACACGAGTACAAAATATCAGGCATAAAAACGACGCTGCCATTCTGCAGTTTTGTTCTTCAACATGAGGCCTTTGCATCGGGAAATTTCGATACCCGGTTTGTTGAGAAATATTTCACTCCGGCGTCGCTGGATCTCGGCCTAACAGACGAGGAAGCGCAGATAGCAGCCCTCCTGGGGGTAAAGCAAATAGCTGTCTATCAAAACGATTCGATGAAAAATGCATCCAGTTCCCCGTCGGATGCAAAGGTGAGCCGGTGGAAACAAAGAGCAAAACTGTAGCAGAAAGGAATGGCAGAGATAAGACCCTTTAAAGCCTGGAGATACAATTACAAGCTGCGAAAACAAATTGACGAACTAACTTCCCCTCTTTTCGACGTTGTTTCTGAGAAGCAAAGGGCCAGGTTGTACCAAAACCCGCACAATAGCATCCATTTGTCGGTGCCCCAGGGAGAAAACGCCGCCTGGAAAGCAGGGCAAACGCTCCGGCAGTGGAAGGACGAAAAAGTAATTGTTCAGGACATGGTGCCGGGCATTTATAGCTACTACCAGTATTTTACCTTGCCAGGCGACACCAAAGAATACTGCCGCAAAGGTTTTATTGCGTTTATCAGGGCCTACGACTGGGTAGATAAAGTGCTGATGCGACACGAAAGCACGATGCCGCATTCTGTTGACGACAGGGTGGCCATTCTTGAAGAAACGAAACTCAACGTGAGCCCCACGCACGGTTTGTATACCGACCCCGACTTCCAGATAGAGGCTATGCTGGATGCCAGCATACAACGACCAATTTATGAAGCAGAGGACTATCAGGGAGTACGGGATGTCCTGGGTGTAGTGAACGATGCGGAATCGATTCGAAAAATCGTTTCCATCATGAAAGACAAGCAGATAATACTGGCGGACGGACACCACCGGTATGAAGGATCGTTGAGGTACAAAAAAATGCAATTGGCGAAAGAACCGACGGCTACCGGCAAAGAAGCCTTCAATTACCACATGATGTACTTCACCAACACGGAGGCGCACGATTTAAGAATTTTGCCTACCCATCGCCTGCTGAAAAACATCCCCGACTTTGCCCCGGCCCAACTTCTCGAAAAGTTGGCACCTTATTTTATTATTAAACCGGTGGAAAACGCTTCCGATGTCAATGAGATCATTCTCGGTAAGCAATGGGCTTTTGGTTTACTCATGGGTGACGAGGCTTACAAAATACGACTCAAGCCAGAGTGCATCGACCTCATTGACTGGAACTTTCCTGATAAAATCAAAGAGCTTGATTTGACGGTGATGCACTACTTTATTTTTGAAAAGATACTGGGCATTGCAGGCAAAGACCAAACGAGATCCGAAAAGATATCGTTCGAACGAAATTTTACGGAATGTCATTCGAGTGTATTGAGCGGAGAGGCGCAGTTTGCGGTCATCACCAAGGACATATCTATCGAAACAATCAAAGAAGTGTGTTTGAGTGGGTATACCCTCCCTCAAAAGTCTACTTATTTTTACCCCAAAGTCATTTGCGGTTTTCTGTTTGGATCCATTCAAGAAGATGAATTTACGTCACCCTTTGATTCTAGCTTCTAACTCCCCCAGGAGGCAACAGCTGCTGAGAGAAGCCGGCTTTGGTTTTGAAGTCTACACCGAGCAGGTGGATGAAAGCTATCCGGATAGCATCGAAAAAACCGGTGTGGGTGAATACCTGGCCAGGAAAAAAAGCGCCTTTTACGGCAAAAAAATTTCCAATGCCATCATTGTCACAGCCGATACGACAGTTGTACTGGATAACCAGCTTTTGGAAAAACCAGCCGACGAGAAAGAGGCTTTTGAAATGCTTACCAGGCTATCGGGCAGGTCGCATGATGTAATTACTGGCGTCTGTATTGCTGCACCGGACGGCCTTGATTCTTTCTCGGTATCGACCCGGGTAACCTTCAAAGAGTTGGCCAATGATGAGATTGATTATTACATCAGTAACTACAAACCGTTCGACAAGGCAGGTGCCTATGGTATACAGGAGTGGATTGGCATGATTGGCATCACCGGCATAGAAGGTTCTTATTTTAATGTGGTGGGCTTGCCCATTCAGGAAGTATACCAAAGGCTACTAAAGTACCGTTTGTGAGCGGCCCATTGGCACTTTAGTTGAACTCATCTTTCAGTCTGCCGTAGATTCTCTTCGATTTTTCCAGGCTATTCCTGTACACCTCTGCCTCCGACGGGTCGGGCAAAAACTCCTTTTCAAAATGCACCAGCTTCGACGCATCTTTCAAATCCTTCAGTTCACCAATGGCATGCATGCCAAGAATAGCCGCTCCAAATGCCGAACTTTCAGCAGAATTGCACAGCCAACAAGGCTTCTGAAGCACATTGGAAAGCGTTTGAATCAGGTAGTCCGACTTGGCAAAGCCGCCGCTAACTACCACTTTTTCTACCTCACCCGTTACCTGGTCAACAGTTTCCGCAATATGATGAGCAGCCTGGAAAACTCCTTCCCACACGGCCTTATAGAAATGATTTTTCGTGTGGTTCATCTGTACGCCGAAAAACACACCCTTTGATTCCGGATCCCATATCGGCGCTCTTTCACCAAGCAGGTAAGGGAGAAAAATCAAACCGTCACTGCCGGGCCTTACCGATCGCAGCGCCTGTTCGTCAAACTCCCCATCGCCAAATTCTTTTTCGAACCACTGGGCCACCACACCGCCATTGTTAGAAGGCCCGCCAACAACGTACAAGTCACTTGTGAGGATGTAGTTGAATACACTTTGCTTTTCGTCTCTGACAAATTTGTCTATAGTCTTGCGGTAGGCGCTGCTGGTGCCAATAGTGAGCGAGGCGGTGGTTGTATCAAGCACACCTGATCCCAGGTTGGCCAGGCAGCCATCACTGGCCCCG
Organism: Imperialibacter sp.; assembly: GCF_048007035.1. Lineage (NCBI taxonomy): Bacteria > Pseudomonadati > Bacteroidota > Cytophagia > Cytophagales > Flammeovirgaceae > Imperialibacter > Imperialibacter sp. The sequence goes on along the minus strand of NZ_CP180355.1, from coordinate 5,937,369 downwards.
ATAATCACCGGAGTATCCACTTCGACACCAAGCTGCTGAGCTATGCCAGCTTTGAGTTTCGGGAGAATTGTCGTTGTTGGTAATACGGCAGGCAATTGTGAACCTTTTATGCCCGCCACTTGCAATGCCAGGTCATTCCATTTTGTCTGCTCGTTATTGTATAAGCCGGTGGCTGAAGCCAGCGACTGATCCAACAGGTACTCCCCTGTCCATCTATGGATAATGTACTCCTTGATCGAAACAAATTTCTCTGCCCGCTGCATCAGGTCCGGACGGTTCTTTTGCAGCCATAGCATTTTGCACAGCGGCGACATGGGGTGAATGGGTGTACCTGACGCAAAATAGATGGCAGCCCCTTCTTTACTGGCTTTTAGTTGTCTGGCTTCTTTGTCGCTTCGATTGTCCGCCCAAATAATCAGGTTCGTTATAGGTTCTCCATTTTTGCCTATCAGCATCAGCCCGTGCATGGCCGACGAGATGCTTACAGCCATCGGCTTTTCACCTAACTGTTCAACAAGCGTTTTCAGCGCAGCTTCCGACGCATTGACAATTTGTCCAGGGTCTTGTTCAAACCAACCTTCCTGCGGAGAAATAAGAGGGTAATTATTATTGACTACTTTGAGCTGCCTGCCATCAACGCCAAATGCTACTGCCTTTGTGCTGGTAGTGCCAATGTCTAAACCTATGAGGTACTGCATCCAATTGTGTTCGAAAAACTATGATCTGTAAACTTATGGCGAATTAAATCGTTTCTTTTTACTAATATGAAAACCAAGACTAAAATTTGATCCAGATGAGCGAAAGTTCTTCCTTGTTTCCAGCCCAGAGAAGTCAACAGGTATTCGAATATTTGTTTTTGATCCATTTAAAAGAAATAGAAAAAGACATTGTGGTATTGAAAGATCGTGTCTTTAACGCAATCGGCAGCAGGTATGCAGGGCATCATTCCACGCCGCACATTTCTCTTTTTAACATTTCCAGCACTGATCAAATGGATCACATGCTGGAACTGATGAATATTAGTTGGATGCCCTCCTTTCAGGTAGATGTTAATGGTTTTGACTACTACTCTCACGGGCAAAAAAGTAGAACGCTTTACGTGAACATAGAGAGAAAGGACAGCATCGTTTACCTTCAAAAGTGGCTGGCTAACTTCTTCAGGCTGCGAAAGCATAGCTACGATCCGCACATTACCCTCGGGCGAACTATTCCCCTCGATTTGTTTGAGAAAGCCTGGGATGATATCAAAAACCTGCGCTTTCAGAAGTCTTTTACTTGCGACAGGCTGGTGGTGCTCAAGAGAAAACAGCAAAAAGAAGACCCTTTAAAGTGGGGCCCTTACAGGGAGATTATGCTGGCAAGCAATTAAAAAGACGGTTGATCGTCAACAAGGGCTAAGGTTTCAACCAGGTAGGCTGAGTACTTGATTGATGCTCTTTGCCGATAATATCTTTATAGAGTGAAGGTCTCCTGGCCTTTCTGTAACGATAGCCACCGGCAAGTGTAAGCTTTTCGGGTGTTATGGTCGCCAGGCTTATCTCATCTTCAAAGCTCTTGATTTCAGTTAAAATATCCCCATACGGGTCAAGGATAAGAGAATTGCCATTTTTCAGGTGCTCGCCGTCATAGCCAATAGGGTTTGTGAAAACGTAGTACACACCATTGTCATAAGCCCTTGCCGGCAGCCAGCGGAGCAGCCAGGCCCTTCCTTTCGGACCATCAAACTCCATACGAAGTGGCACAGGATCGGTGTCTCTTTTTTGCCAGAGAGCATCGTCGACATAACCTCTGCCTGGCATGGCAGACGGCGTACACATGGTTACGTGAGGCGCAAAAATGACCTCGGCACCCAATAGTGCGGTAGCCCTCACATTTTCTACTACATTGTTATCGTAGCAAATCAGGATGCCACATTGCCAACCCAGCAGGTCGAAAACAACATACTCGTTGCCGGGACTCAGGTATTCACTAATAAATGGATGAAGCTTACGAAACCTGGCTATCACACCATCTTTTGTTGCACACACATAGGTGTTATATACTTTATCCCCGTCAAGTTCCACAAGGCCAGCCAACACTGCTATATTGTGTTTTCTGGAAATGTTTATCAACTGCTGACAGCTTGGGCCACCTGGAACCGACTCAGCCAGGGCAAATACCTCATCCTTTGAAAGGTTCTTGAAAAACGTGTAGGCCGTCACCGACATTTCATGAAAGCTGATGACGTCGGCACCCCTGTCGCTGGCTGTTTTGGCGAGCTTGTCAATGACCGAGAGGTTGTAAGCCTTGTCGCCATCCTTAGGTTGAAATTGGGCGACTGCAATCTTAATTGGCTTCTTTTCCATAAAAAAGTAAAGGGGCTTAGCGCCCCCTTTTCGTTAAAAATAATACCTTCTGAATGCTTCAATGGCTTCGTACTCAGCCAGGCCAAGTAAATCGTAAATCCTGGCGGTGTCGTGGTTTCTGTCTTCGGCCCGTTGCCAGAACTCTCTGGCGTCGTTGCCCGGGAACACAGCAGCGTCCTTCTGCGACTGGTGTTTGAAGATGGCCTTTCGCTTCCTCATGAGTTCGTCAGGGCTAATAGGCACAGCCATGTCGATGTTCTCAATCTCCCATTCCTGCCACGCACCTCTGTAGAGCCAAACCCTGCAGTCATCCATCCATTTCTCACCCTTCATTCTGTCAACTGCCTGAATGATGGCATCAAGACATACCCTGTGTGTGCCGTGTGGATCCGACAAGTCACCCGCTGCGTAGATCTGGTGAGGCTTCACCTTGTCAAGTAAGTCCATGATGAGCTTAATGTCGTCTTCGCCAATAGGTTTCTTTCTCACCTTACCTGTTTCGTAGAACGGCATGTCCAGAAAGTGCATTTGCTCATCAGGAATGCCGACATACCTGGCACCCGCTTTGGCCTCTGAACGCCTTATCAAGGCTTTGATCTTCATCACTTCTGGTGTGTCTACCTCTCCTGGCTTTTTCTTTTTCAAAGCTTCCTTCACTCCTTTATAGAGATCTGTTTCCTGAGGATTGGAATAGTTGAACTCTTTTCTCAAGTCACGGAAAAAGTCAGCAAAACGAATCACATCATCGTCGAACACCGCAATATTACCAGATGTCTGGTAAGCTACATGAACCTCATGTCCCTGGTCGACCAACCTGATAAACGTACCTCCCATGCTGATTACATCGTCGTCGGGGTGTGGACTGAAGATGATCGCACGTTTTGTGGCAGGCATTGCCCTTTCCGGTCTGTGTGTATCGTCGGCATTGGGCTTGCCGCCCGGCCACCCTGTGATAGTGTGCTGCAGCTCGTTGAACAACCTGATGTTGATCTGGTAGGCGGGGCCATGCTCGGTCACCAAATCGCTCATGCCATGCTCTGCATAATCTCTGTCGGTGAGCTTGAGGACAGGCTTTTCCATCTTCTGGCAAAGCCAGATAATAGCCTTCTTCGATAAGTAATCATCCCAGGTAACCTCACCCACCAGCCATGGGGTTTTCACTCTTGTGAGCTCTGCTGAAGCAGAAATGTCGAGATAAAATTGGGTGTTTGAATGACGCTGGAGGTAAGTAGCAGGTACCTGCTCCGAAACTTCGCCCTCAATTGTTCTTGCTATAACTTTGGCTTTCCCTTCGCCCCAGGCCATCAGAATGATCTTCTTGGCTTTCATAATAGTGCCAACACCCATGGTAATGGCGTGGCGTGGCACGTTCTCCTGTGCAAAAAAGTCACTTGCAGCATCCACCCTTGTGATGTGGTCGAGGGTGATCATTCTTGTTGGAGAGGTTATTGAAGAACCTGGCTCGTTGAAACCGATGTGACCTGTGCGGCCAATGCCCAACAGCTGAAGGTCAATGCCCCCTACGCTGTCAATTTTCGCCTCATAATTCCTACAGTATTCGTAAACATTCTCTTTGGCTACGGTGCCGTCAGGTATATTTACGTTGGCCATGTCTATGTCCACATGGTCAAAAAGGTACTCCTTCATGAACCGCACGTAGCTCTGCAACTCATTTGGTTGCATAGGAAAGTACTCATCAAGGTTGAATGTGATCACATTTTTGAAGCTGAGCCCCTCTTCCTTATGCATTCTTACCAACTGGTTGTACACCTGCGTTGGTGTGGAACCGGTGGCAAGTCCCAGCACACACTTTTCTCCTTTGGCAGCTTTGGACTTGATCAGCTCAGCAATTTCCCTGGCCACGGTCAGCGATGCCAGCTGACTGGTAGGCAGAATCTCTGTGGGAATCCTCTCAAAACGTGTCAGTTCCTTTTTATCTACTGTTCTGATGTCAGGCACAGCGACGAAGTCGTATCCTTTGGCGGTTTTTGTTGTCATCTTGGTGTCGTTTGTTTCCAAATCTGTTGCAAGGTATAAAAAATGTGTGCGCACACAAAGCTATTTGAAAGCATTTTTTGTTTTTTTTTCAATCTTCTGGGCTTCTACTATCGCCGGCCCTTAGGGCAACCCTTCACTCCCGCTCCGGCACAGCCTTCTCTGCTGAGCGTTGCCCTTTATATTCAATTCTCCGGCGTGAGCCTTTCAAATTACTACTTCTGCGATTGAATTTTTGCTATTGTTGGAAATTTCATGAAATTTTAGACAAAAGCATACCACCAACCCAGTTCCCTTATGCATCTTCCTATTTTACTTACTATAGGTATAATTTTCGGTATAACTATCCTGGTTGTACTTATCTGTAATTATTTTAAAATCCCCTATCTCGTTGGTTTTCTGCTCACCGGAATCATTGTAAGCCCCACCACCTTCGGTATCTTAAATGGTGCTACCGAAGTGGAAGTATTTGCGGAAATTGGGGTCATTCTTCTTCTGTTTTCCGTTGGGCTTGAGTTTTCCATCAAGAACCTCCTGAAAATTAAGAAATATGTCCTGGTGGGAGGCACACTGCAAGTGATATTCACAATTCTGCTTTCAACGCTTCTTTCAAAGCTATTCGGTGTGTCATGGAACCAGGCGGTATTTCTGGGCTTTATTGTCACTTGCAGCAGCACTGCCATAGTGATCAAACAGCTTCAGGACAGAATAGAAATTCCAACCGACCACGGCAAGCTGATCCTTGCCATTCTGTTGTTTCAAGACATTGCCATCGTTCCCATGATGCTTTTGGTTCCTATCCTGTCGGGGCAGAGTAGCGATTGGGTCATGGACATAGCCATCCTGGTACTGAAGCTTGGGGCGCTTTTAGCAGGTGCTGTGCTGGCTGCCCGATACCTGATACCGCCGTTTCTGGCCACAGTAATGAAAACAAAAAGCCAGGAGGTTTTCCTGATCGCTACCATTTTTATTGTTTGCATGATAACCACGATCACTTCCTACCTTGGACTTTCGCTGGCGCTGGGTGCGTTTATAGCAGGATTGATCGTGGCTGAAACTGACTACAACAAACTGGCCATCAGCTGCTTTTTACCATTCAGGTACGTCTTTATCAGCTTCTTTTTTATATCACTTGGTATGCTCCTCGATTATCGGGTCTTTCTTGAAAACCCTTTGCTTGTGATGATGGGTGTATTTCTCATTCTCATCGTCAAGTTCTTCGGTGGCTTCCTTGCTGGAAAATCGCTACGTGTATCCACTAAAACGGCAATCATTTCTTCGCTCATGATCATGCAAATCGGAGAGTTTTCGTTCATCCTTGTGAAAGCCGGCTTCAATCAGGGGTTGATTTCAGAAACGAACTTTAAAGTTTTCATTCCGGTTGCTATCATAACAATGGCTATTACTCCGCTGGTCATTCAAAATGCAGACAGACTTTCTAATATTTTTGCCAAAACCTCTTCCGTATGAGCGAAAAGCCAAAACTTTATGGCGCCGACTGGTGCCCAAAAACATCAGGGTTTCGTAATTACCTGCAAAGTGAGTGGGTAGACTTCGAATTTCTGGACATCGAAAAAGATGACAAGGCAATGGAGGAAGTGAAGGCGATGAACGGAGGGCAGGTCAAATTCCCGATGGTAGTAGTGGGCGACGATAAAATGAAAAACCCTCCCATAGAAAAACTACGGGAGAGCTTGAAAAGAAACAAGTTGGTCTGACAGCTTGTCTGTCTGGCTCGCTATTCGTATTTCAGATTGTCGACCGGATTTGACCTGGCAGCCTTAAAGGATTGAAAGCTAACTGTGGCCAGCCCTACCAGCACGACGGTGAGACTGGAGAGCACAAAAATGTCGAGCCCGAGCGACGTTCGATAAGCAAAATCACTCAACCACACATCCATTGCGTACCATCCAAGAGGTACTGCTACCAAAATGGCGACCAGCAGCAGGATAGAAAACTCTGAAAACAAAAGCCTTACGAGCGTCAATACGCCTGCGCCAAGCACCTTTCGTATGCCCAGCTCCTTTTTTCTGCGTTCGGCAGTGTAGGCTGAGAGCCCAAAAAGCCCCAGGCAGCCAATGAAAATGGCCAGGCCTGAAAAAACCGCAAATATGGTCCCGAGCTGGTTTTCTGCCTGGTATTTTGCCTCGAACGACTGGTTGAGAAACTTGGCCTCAAAGGGCACTCCGCCTGCTGCCTGGTCCCATGTGTCCTCCAAATCGACCATCGCTTTGGGAAGGTCTTGCGTATTCAACCGCACCGACATAAAGCTGGCATTGTACTTCGTGATATAGAGCAGCACTGGTACGATGTTGTTCCGAAGAGATTCGAAATGAAAATCTTTGACCACACCCAGGATGGTCCATTCATTTTTACCTTCGTAGTCAAAGTCGCCCACAGTTTTGATTTTCTGACCTATGGGGTTCTCAAACCCAAACCGCTTCGCAGCTGTTTCGTTGATCACCACGCCTAAAGAGTCGCTTGGCATATTGATATCAAAATCACGCCCCTCTACAACCTCCATCTCAAATGTTTTGACATAGTCAAAATCGACCCGCCAAACCTGGCATGAAACAGATTGCTCAATTGAGTTGCTGCTCGATTCCTTTGGTAGAAACGGAGAATCGGACCGGTAATCGCCCAATGGGTAAAAGGAAGACAATGAAATATTTTTGACGGCGGCATTCTTTGCCAGCTCAGTTTTGAGCACCCGGGCCTTGTCTCCCAGGTTGTCGACATTGGCCAGCACCACCACTTGCTCCTTATCGAAACCCAAGTCTCTGCTTTGGGTATACTTAAGTTGCTTGTATACAGTGAGTGAACCGATGATGAGGAACAAGGAGGTGGCAAACTGAAATACCACCAGGATATTTCTAAACCAGCTTGCTTTCGTTCCTGATTGAAAGGTGCCTTTCAACACATCGGTTGGCTGAAAACGGGACAAGTAAAACGCCGGATAAAGCCCCGCCAACATGCCAATAGCGACCACAGCCAGCAGCAGGTAAAGCCAAACGATGGGTTGCTCATAAAGGATATAAGAGACGTCCTTCCCTGTGAATGAGTTGAAGGCTGGCAGCATCACCAGCACAATGCCAATAGCAATCAGGGACGCCAGCACCGAAAACAATACCGACTCGGTAAGGAACTGACTCACCAGCTGATTTTTTATCGATCCCAGCACCTTTTTTACACCCACTTCCTTCGCCCGAATCGTTGCTCTGGCGGTTGACAGGTTCATAAAATTGATACAAGCGATGATCAAAATAAATACAGCCACAGCACTGAAAATATATACATAATCCATGCTGCTGTTGGGTTCTATTTCGTTCGCCAGCTGAGAGGTAAGGTGGATATCAGCTACAGGCTGAAGGTAGTAGTTGATATGGTCACCGGCAGCCATCATGTCTTTAAAATCAACACCTACATACTGCTGCAGCTGCGGACCAAAATACTTCTCATATACAGATGCGAACTTGTCGTGCAGCCCATTCGCATCATTTTGTTCGTTCAGCAGAAAATAGGTGTAGTAGTTGTTGCCCAGCCACATATTGTCGTTACCCCGGTCATTTTCGATAGAAATAAGCACTTCAGGATGGAAATGGCTCTTGCGTGGCAGGTCGTCGTACACGGCAGCGACTTTTACCGTAAGCCTGTCCAGCACAAGGGCTTCACCGACTGGATCCACATCTCCGAATATTTTGGCTGCAGCGGAGCGGGAAAGAGCGATGTTGTTGGGTTGTGTGATGGCGTTTTCAAGTGATCCATAAACCACCGGAAACTTAAAGATGTCCAGTATGCCCTGCGAGGAATAGAAAACATTACTTTGCTTATAGAACACATCTCCCTTTTTTACAATGGCAGAGCCGTACCTTTTGAGCTTACCGGCTTGTTCAATTTCCGGAAAATCTTTCTTGAAGGATTCAGCCATCGGCGCAGGAGACAAAGGAAAATCGAATTGGTTGTTGCCAAACCTCAGGTCTGACGCCACCCTGTATATCCTTTTATAGTCGGGATGGAACTTGTCATAACTGAGCTCATCCATCACAAAAAGCATGATAAAAAGGCAGCTTGCCAGCCCTATGGCGAGGCCGGAGATGTTCAGGAAAGAATAGAACCGGTAGCGGTTCAGGTTCCTGAGGGCAATCATTAGATTGAAACGAATCATTGTTGTTGTATTTGAGTTTGACTTTAGCTTTTTTAATGCAAAAGGGCGCAGGAAGTTGATCACATGGTACCAATAGACGATACCCGCCTTCCTCTTTCCTTTCTGCTGATATATTCTGAAATAGTACTCGGCAAGATCACCCTGCACCTCTTCCAGCAACTCACCTTTACAGAAGAATTCCAGTAACCTGTCGGCCCAAATGGGTGGTCTTCCGATGTCTGGAGATGAATTGTTCATATTTTTCCAACATTCAAATCGGGTAGCTGGCTCCACAAATTGACCCGCACATCCTTTGACTCAATCAGTGCCTTTTTTCCCAAACCAGTCATTTGAAAAACCCTTTTTCGTCTTCCTCCCCTCTCCTGCGTTCCTTCTGTCATGCCAGACTCCACGTATCCCTTTTCCTGCAGCCGGTTGAGCGTGGCGTGCACTGCGCCTATGGCCGCACTGCGGCCTGTTTGCTTTTCAAGCTCGTCTCTGATACCCAATCCATAGGCATCCTGGCCAAGCACCCCTACTATCAACAAGATGATTTCTTCAAACTCACCCAATACGTCGCCTTTCATAGTCATTCTATTTTGTAGAACTAATACGAAGGTACAGTGTTATTTGTTCTACAAAAGAGAGTAAAAGAATAATTTTTATATAGAAAGAGATATTATAGCTTAGCGGAAACATCCTTTAAACAGAGTACAATGGTGGTTTTAGGCATTGATATTGGTGGCACTGGCATGAAAGCAGCTCCGGTGGATACAAGGACAGGCTCATTCATGGAAGATCGGTTCCGAATCCCTACACCCTCTCCAGCCACGCCAGACGCAATGATTGCCACAGTTAAAGCCATTGTTGAACACTTTGACTGGAAAGGCATCATTGGCATTGGTTTCCCGGCTGCCATCAAGAAAGAAATTGTGATGACCGCCTCCAATATCGACGAAAAGTGGATTGGTCTCAATGCGGGTAAGGCCTTCGAAATGGCCACTGGCTGCCCTACCCACCTTATCAACGATGTAGATGCTGCTGGCTTGGCCGAAGTTAAGTTTGGTGCCGGCAAAAAGGAAAAGGGTTCTGTGATCATGGTGGCTGCGGGAACAGGTATCGGCACCTCCATTTTCTACAAGAAAAGGCTTTTCCCTAATACTGAGCTGGGGTATATTATGGTGAACAACACTTTCGGGGAGCACTATGCATCTGCCAGTGTGAAGGAAAAGCAAGAGCTTGACTGGGAAGTTTGGGGCAAAAGATTCAATGAATACCTCAAGAGGCTCGAATTTCTGCTGTGGCCCGATCTGATTGTCGTGGGCGGCGGCATCTCCAAAAAACACAAGGAATTTTTCAGGTACCTGGATCTTGACACCAAGGTGGTGCCTGCGAAGCTCAGGAATAATGCCGGTATTATTGGAGCAGCCCTCGCTGCAAAAAAAGAATTGACCTGACACTTGTCAAAAAAACTGACAAAAGTCTTTTTCGCCTGTTGACCGATCTCATTTTCTGGTTGAGAGCCTCGTGGTAATTTTACCACGTAGACACCATAAACCAGATAAATAATGAGCGAGATAACTGCACCGAAATCACCCATTAGTGATGCCGCAAGGTTTTTTCACCAAAGAAAAGGCCTCATTAGGTTTGAGGAAAAACCTGTCAGGTATTCAGTCAACCATCAGACAGAGAAAAAGAAGGGCGAAAAAAGGTATACGGTCACCATTTCATAGCTCTGGAGGATAGTTTATTCCCGAAGCCAAGGGTTACGCACCTAAGCCAGTCGTTTGCATTAGAAAAGAACTTCATTTTTCATTTCAAGGATGCTTCCCTCAAAATTAGGTGCATACCTGCGGGCCCTCAAAAAACGATTGACATTGTATTCATCGTAAAGCTCGTTGCCGGGGTCAACGCTGCTGACCCGCACCTGGCCTGACGCATGGATGAACTTTTTGTCACCAATCCACATCCCCACGTGTACCACCCGTTCCTTCTTCTCCGGGGTGGCTGGTGTACCAAAAAACAACAAATCGCCTACTTCCAATTGATCAAATGGCTGCTCCGATTGAACCGGCTGCCCGGCATGCACCTGCTGCGAAGCGTCACGTGGAATCACCAGGCCATTCATGAAGTATACCGTCTTGGTAAAGCCACTGCAATCCATTCCTTTCGTGGATGTGCCGCCCCATAGGTAGGGAGCGCCCATTAGCTGAAAAGCAATGTCTGTTAAATTATCGCCTGTGGGGTTTGCCTGTGCCAGCCAGGTGTCTACTGGCTTCGCTTCCTTTTTATTGACAAATGCCTTTCGTCCGTCAGGATATTTCACCTGATAGAAATCTTTCTCTTCGCCAGCCAGCTCCAGCACGCAACCCATTACAAGGTCCGAAACCGGCTGAGCAGTTTCGTTGCCAGCCATGTATGAGAATCCGGCAACCCGGGTGTAAATGATTTTCTCGGTGCCTTTCCAGGTTTCGAAACCAGCTTTATCCAGCACAACAAGCCCACCGTGGTCTACCCACGAAATGTACTGATCCGGAGTTTGAACCAGGTACCACTCACCATTTTGTTTCAACACGTTGAGCGGAGTGCCCAAAAGTGCCTGAGTGGCCAATTCGCCCGAGTGGCGGGGATCCGAACGGATATTAGCGACAGAGTTGTTGACCAACCCAAAAATTTTTCCTCCCAATGCCGCCGATGGCAACAACTCTATGCTGTCGGTGACAGTCAGCCCACGGTCTTTTAGCGAATCGAGCAGTGCTGCTTTTGCCTCGGGTATATTCGTTTCACCAGTTAATACGATCTTTGATCCTTCATTTCGTGATGCTACCTGAAACAAGGCCACCCGTTTATCAGGAGCAAATTGCAGCCTGAGCTCGGCGATTTTTTTGTCTGCAATGGGTTCTTTCTGTTCTTCGCTGGCTTGTTCGCAACCTGTCAGGCACGCAGACAGTGCTACTATTATGAAGAATGGTTTGATATACTTTGTCATAGTTTTCGACGGTCTTTCAATGGCTAGACTGGCTCTTCCAGTTGAATTCAAAAACGATTTTAAGCATTAATCATTTCAGCCACAATTTTTATAAAATCATTTAGTAGTTTTAGCTGACTACGATTAATTCAATACATGGATCACTACGGCTTTCTTTCGCTCCTCCCTCCTGTTATCGCCATTTTTCTCGCTATCCGCACCAAGCAGGTGTTTGTTGCACTTATCATAGGCATCTGGCTGGGCTACGTCATTCTGGCGGGGTGGAATCCTTTCATAGGGTCGTTAAATACTGTGCAGGCGATGGTGGACGTGTTCAAAGACGACGGAAACACCAGAACGGTGATATTCACCTTGTTTATCGGTGCCCTGATTGCCTTCATTCAGCGGTCTGGCGGTGTGGAGGGCTTCATTGTATATGTGAACAAAAAAATGGAGAGCGCCCACAAGGACAATGCAGAAAAAAAGGGCCTCTATGTAAGGCTACTGGCGGGTATTACGGGGATGCTCATTTTTGTTGAGTCCAATATTTCAGTGCTTACTACAGGCACATTGTACAGACCACTCTTTGATCAGCTGAAAATTTCCAGAGAAAAACTGGCCTATATATGTGACTCCAGCTCAGCGCCTTCATGCATTTTGATCCCGTTCAATGCCTGGGGAGCCTATATCATGGGCTTGCTGCTTATGCAAGGCTTTGAGCGGCCTTTTTCTACACTTTTTGCCTCGCTACCGTTTAACTTTTATCCATTGCTGGCCGTTGCTTTTCTCTTTTGGATCATCATTACCAACAAAGATTTCGGGCCGATGAAAAAGGCCGAAACCAGGGCTCGTGTAGAAGGTAAAGTAATTGCGGATGGTGCCACACCAATGATATCAGAGGAGATTACCATCATAGCACCCATTGAAGGCAAGCCCCAGCGGGCCATCAATATGCTCGTCCCCATCGTGACCATGGTTGTGATGATGCCCATTTTTCTGGTTTATACTGGCTGGAGTAGTATCAACTGGTCGCAGCAGCCCGGCATGTTTGACGCCGTCTTCGAGGCCATAGGCGGTGGATCAGGCTCTGCCTCTGTTACCTATGCCGTGATCACTTCGCTGGCTGTGGCGGCTACCATGTATGGCCTGCAGGGCATCATGACCGGCAAAGAAATGATTAACCTGACGCTAAAAGGCATGAGCGGGATGATTTCCATGGCACTGCTCATGGTGCTGGCCTTTGCCATTGGAAGCCTTTGTAAGACATTAGGCACAGGTTTTTACGTTGCGGAAGTGACAAAAAGCTGGTTGTCGCCTGCGCTGGTGCCGGCCATCGTGTTTGCAGTGAGCTGTTTCATTGCTTTTTCTACAGGCACCTCCTGGGGCACTTTTGCGATTATGATCTCCATTGCTGTGCCCATGGCGCAGTCGTTCGGCACCGATCCTCACGTGGCCATTGCCGCTGCACTGGGTGGCGGCGTGTTCGGCGACCACTGCTCTCCCATTTCCGACACTACGATGATTTCGTCGATGGCGTCGGCCTCCGACCATATCGACCATGTGCGAACCCAGATGCCCTATGCGCTTGTGGCTGGTGGCATCACAGTGGTGCTGTACGTCATTGTAGGTTTTGTGACACTTTAAAGCCTGGGAGGCAGGTCAACTTTTTTTCCTCATTTCTCGTATTGGGTCATTTGTAACGCTAACCGGCTGTTCAAATGAGCTTTCATATACTTGAGATCAAATTCAACTTCAATGGCACCGAAGAGGCCATTTACCCTACAGTCATTCAATCGGGCAATGAAACCTTGCTCATCGACTGCGGCTACGAAGGCTTCCTACCGAAGCTGGAAGAGGCCTTGTCTGAGGTCAACCTTTCCTTCAATGAGCTAACCGGCATTCTCATTACCCATCATGATATTGACCATATGGGAGGCCTGTTTGAAATAAAGGAGAAGTACCCACACTTGAAGGTTTGGTCTTCAGATCTGGAAGCGGGGTATATCGACGGCAGCAAAAAGTCGCTTAGACTGATCCAGGCTGAACACACCTATGATCAGCTCCCGGCGGCTTACAAAGAAGGAGCACGCTATTTTATTGACCAACTCAAGCGAATGAAAGCTGTTCCGGTCGATAAAGTATTTAGGCTGAATAATGAAGGAGAGTTGCTGGAAGGAGTTGAAGTAATTCATACGCCAGGCCACATGCCAGGCCATATTTCCATCTACTTGAAGCATAGCCAAACCCTGATAGCCGCAGATGCTGTAGTGGTGGAAAATGGAGCGTTGGAAATAGCCAACCCTCAATTCACCCTGGACATGCCAAAGGCCCTTGCATCGGTTAACAAGCTTGAGCGATTGGCCATAGGCAGACTCGTCTGCTACCACGGCGGCTTGTTCGGCAGGGATGCCCGTGCTGCGCTTTTAAACCTTACAAAAAGGTATCAGGCAACGCAGGTGAAGGCGAATACAGTCTAATCGGCGTTATCAGGCTGTTACACTCATAGTCGATACTTTCCTAAGCAACACAACGAGTTCTTCTACCCTTATTGGCTTGCTGATATAGTCATCCATACCTGCAGCAATACAAATGTCGCTATCGCCCTGCATGGCATTGGCAGTCATGGCCACAATAACCGGCTGGTCGCCAGGTAGAGCCCGTATTTGTTTGGTGGCCTCAAGGCCATCGAGTACAGGCATTTGTACGTCCATAAACACAAGGTCAAAGCCGCCGCTGCGAACAGCATCCACGGCATCCTGTCCATTCTGAACGATTACCGGACTATACCCGAGCTTGCTCAGCACTCTCTCGGCTAGTTTTTGATTGACCAGATTGTCCTCGGCAATTAGCACTTTGAGTCCGTGCTTTTTCGAAAACTCTGCGTTCAACTGGTTAGATGTTGCTGGCTCCTCTTTTGGTTTATGCGTTTTACCCTTTAGTTGGTCGATAATCGCCTTATAAAGCTCACTTTGGCGAACTGGCTTCGTGAGCACTTCGGCAAACAGATCGGTGTATGTCTTGTGATGATCGTTGCCCAAAGAACTCAAGAGGATAATGGGCGTATCCTTATGTAGCTTTTTCAAGCTTTTTGCCAGCGTCACTCCGTCCATTTCCGGCATGTGCATGTCTGTGATGATGAGGTCGAAGGCACCTCGTCGTTTCACCAGTTCGATGGCTTCGCTGCCCGACGTGGCGACTGAGGCCGCCAACTTCCACAGCTCAAGCTGGTTGCTCAAAATCTTCAAGTTGGTAGAATTATCGTCAATCACGAGCACCTTCTTTCCCTCCAAGCCTGCAACATTGAAATGCACGTAGGTGCGCAGCGCCTGCTGGCTGGTTCCAACAACCATGTTAAAGGAAAATACTGTGCCAACACCAGGAGTACTTTGCACCTCAATTTTTCCACCCATCAGACCTACAAGTCGCTCGCAGATTACCAGGCCTAGACCGGTTCCCCCATACTCACGGGTAGTTGAGCTATCGACCTGTGAAAACGGCTTAAAAAGGCGTTCAATCTTGTCTTCCTGAATTCCTATGCCAGTATCGCTCACATCAATTTGCAACCCCAACGTGCCATTTGAGCCTTGTCCCAGTTTTACATTGACGAAAATCTCTCCATCTTTGGTGAATTTGATAGCATTGCTAACAAGGTTTACCAATACCTGTTTCAAGCGGTGACTATCCCCCACTACTTGCGTCGGCACATTATAGTCGATCTGATAGATGAGGTCAAGTCCGGCCACGGTGGCCCTGCTGGCGAACATGTCCAGCACTTCTTCGATACAGTTTCTCAGGTCAAAGTCTTTCTCTTCGAGCTCGATATTGCCTGATTCAATTTTTGAGAAGTCAAGTATGTCGTTGATAACGTTCAACAGACCTTCACCACAAATCTTGATCGTTTCGGAATATTCCTTTTGCTCGTCATCGAGGGGGGTTTCAGCCAGAAGAGAGGCCATTCCCAATACTCCATTCAATGGCGTTCGTATTTCGTGACTCATAGTTGCCAGGAAAACGCTTTTGGCTTTGTTGGCTTTTTCCGCCTCCAACCGGGCCTCACGCTCCTGATTAGTAGAAGTTTCCAACTGCCTGGTGCGTTCTTCCACCTGCTTTTCAAGCCGCAGCTTTTGGCTCTTCACTCTGCCCATTTTAATTCTGTAGTAGCTAACCAAAAGAATAACAACTCCAATAACGGTAGATATTTTGAACCACCAGGTAAGCCAAAAAGGTGGGAGAATCTCAATTTCCAGTCTGGCTACATTTTCTGACCAATTGCCTTCGTTGTCCAACCCTTTGACCAAAAAAGTATAGTTGCCCGGATCCAGGTTGGTGTACGTGGCGGAATTTTTATTGCCAACTTTGTTCCACTCTTCATCAAACCCTTCCAGCATATACTGATAGTTCTTCCTTTCGGAGGTGGTGTAGTTAAGCGACGCAAACTCAATGGTTAACACGGTTTGCTCAAAAGAAAGCGTCACCTTGTTGGCTTCGGCAATATGTCGCTTCAGTTGGTACTTACTTTTGTCAGCCGCAGAAATGGGTAGTTCTTCATTGAAAACTTTAAAGCTCGTCAACACGATGGGTGGATCGAATGAAACGCTTTCTATGCTATCCGGGTCAAAGACATTGAAACCATCATTTCCTCCGAAGTAGAACATCCCGTTGCTGGACTTGAGATAGGCATGGTCCTTAAACTCGGCCTTCTGGAGTCCATCAGAAGCTGTGTAGTTTTTTATTTCCTTTTTGTCTGGGTTATATTTCGAAATGCCGCCATTGGTACCTATCCAAAGGTTGCCTTCCGGGTCTTCTATCACGCCGCCTATCGTATTGTTAAGTAAGCCATTTGCCGTCTGAATAACTTCTACAGACTGCCCGGTCTTGTCTACTATATTTAGTCCGTTGTCGGTACTGACAAGTATGTTGCCTTTAGAGTCTTTGGTAAGGTTCGATATCATATTGCTTGATAGCTTACCATTTTCAAACAACGAGAACTCCTTTGTCTGTCTATTAAGAATGTTAACTCCTCCACCATGGGTGCCAATCAAAAGATTGCCACGCTCATCTTCCAGAAACGACGTTACATTGATATTAGAAAGGCTTTTTGAATTACCTTCTTCGACGACAAATCGCTCAAAACTGTTAGATTCCTTGTCGAATCGATTTAGCCCTCCGTGGTAGGTACCCACCCAAATATTGCCGTCGACATCCTGATACAGGCTCCAAACATTATTGCTACTGAGGCTGCCCGGGTCGGCAGGGTCGTTTTTATAATGCCTGAATGTGTTTTTCTTCCTATTGAATACTGTTAGCCCATTGCCCCAAGTTCCTATCCAAAGATTATCCTCATCGTCTTTGATCACCGTGAGCACATAGTTTCCGCAGATAGTATTGGGATCGCCTTCGACATGCTCATAATGAACAAAGGACTTATCTGCTTCATTGAACAAATTCAGCCCGCCGCCATCGGTACCAATCCATACGTTTCCCTTGTCCTCCTCAAGAAAACAAAGTACCATGTTATTGCTGAGGCTATTGGTTGAATGATTGTGCTGATAGTGTCCAAACTTATTAACGTCCTTGTCGACAAAATTTACGCCACCATTGAATGTCCCAATCCACATGGTTCCTTTGGCATCCATCAGAAACGACCAAATCGAATTACTCTTCAAGCCGAACTCGCCTTCACTCTTGGCGTAGTCAACAAAAGTGCCCAATGCTGGGTTGTAAATCACAAGCGATCCGTTCTCATGGCCGATCCAAATGTTCCCTTCATCGTCCTCGCCAAGGGCATGAATCATTTCGTTGCCTATTCTTCTCTGGGTCTGAACCTTGCTTACGCTGCCGCTTTCATAGTCATATAAATGTAATCCTCCACCACCGGTACCAATCCACAGTCTTCCCTTTTTATCCTGATAAATTGCCCTTACATAATTACTGGCCAGAGGTGAAGTTGGATCCGCCGGATCGTTGATAAAGCGTGTAAATGTTGAATTTTTTCTATTCAAAAGATTAAGCCCACCTTTGTTTGTGCCAACCCATACGTTATCGTCTTTGTCGACATATACGGCCTCCACATTCTTGTCACTTAACGTCAGGCGGTCGGCAGGGTCGTGGCTATAATGCGTGAACTTTTGCGTCTTTTTGTCAAAAAAGTCGAGCCCGGAACTCTCCGTTCCGATCCAAAGGTTGCCCTGCCTATCTTGCGCCAGACTGACAGCAATATCGCTGGCGATGCTTTCAGGATCGCTATTGTTGTGTTGGAACCTTTGAAAACGATCACTAAACCTGTCGTATCTGTTAAGCCCCCCACCTTCCGTGGTTATCCACAAATAATGATTCTCATCTTCGACAATACCCGTTATAAGGTTTGAGCCCAGCGTCGTGCTGTCTTCAGCGTCATGGCTATAAACCGTAAAGCTATAACCATCATACTTGTTGAGCCCGTCACGAGTACCAAACCATAGGAAACCACGGCTGTCCTGTAGAATGCAGATGACATTAGTATTGGAGAGGCCATCGTCAATGCTAAGCTGGCCAAATTTGAAGTTTTTGTTTTGGGCCTGCAGAAGGTGCGATGAATGCAGAAGTATGGCCAAAACAAATGCCAAAAGCCGCAGTGAGAGTGCAAGTGAATATTTCATAAGAGAGTGTTGGGTAAAATTTCTGGTCAATGGTCTCGCAATAGATTGTGGCTATCTCATGTCGATTTCAGCCTCTATGTCTAATACCAATTGAAGAAGGGCAGCGCTCAGCCTGGAGGTATACTGGGCGATCAGCAGTGGATGCTGGGCGTAAAATGCGTCCTTGACCTTCTCAATTAGCGTATTGACATGATGATCGTCAATCATATCGATGCTTACCGTCACCTTATGGCAAACGGATGAGAATACCGACAAATCTCCAGTTTGAGATGATTCCTGTAAGGCAATATGAAGCTCTTTAACATTGTCAATAAGGAGCAGACATAGTTCTTTTTTAAACTCCTGATCATCGTCGGTATAAATGGAGAAATCGATATTCAGTGGCTTTGGCTGTTCGAGAGTTACTGCTGTATTCATATCATTTAATTTAAGAGCGTCATGCTAATTGAAGCTGGCACACTGAGACGAAAAAGCTTTAGCATCTGATTCATCTGATTATGTCCAACCTATATAAATGTAAATTTACAGGCAGCTCAACGGGCAATTCTGGGTTTACCATGTAGTTTCTTACATCCGTAGTTAAATCGCCGTTATAGGAAAAATTGCAGAGTATCAGTTAAATACAGGTGATTTGGGCACGATTAGCGTAGTCAGGCGCTCCTGGGTAATCCTACCCTGCCGTTATAAACCTTCAAATGGGGATAGAAAGGTTACATGGTTTTGGGATTCCATAATTCCACGCAAATTACCTAAAGACTAAAAAAGCTGCCCCTTTCGAGGCAGCTCCACTCTATAAACTCACTGGGTAATTAATATTTTGCAGGCTTGTTGGGGCCTGGCAGCGATTTCTGAATAAAGTCTCTGATGTGGTCATTGGAAGTCACCAGGTCTTCGGCTCTGAGATACATCATGTGGCCGCTTCGGTAACCCTCCCACCGCAATCTGTCTTTTAGCTTACCGCTGGGATCCAGCTGCCACATGGAGTACTTGGCGTTGAAGTAGTCGGTGCCACCATCGTAATAGCCTGACTGAATCATTACATGCATGTATGGGTTCTGAGCCATGGCCTGGCGCAGGTTCTCTCCGGTCTGGTCGCCGCTTCTGTCCCAAGGGTGCACTGGCCCGAAAAGGTTGTATTGCAAATCAGTTTTGAATTTGAGCACGTCTCTCAGGTAATAGTTGATTGCCGGAGCAAACTCGTGGTTCCACATGGTCAACGCCGGGTCGTAGTCACGGCGGTCGCCTGCATCCTGCCTGTCAATGCCCTTGTAGCGGCTGTCGAGCCTCCCTACCGTCATTCCCTGTTCTCTTAGCAACTCTTTCCAGTAAAAACTGGTAGGTATTGCCAAATTGTGCTGAAGCAAAACAGACTCTTTTATGCCCGAGTACCTCGACATTTTGGCAGCCACCTCTTTTCTTTTGGCTTCGCTGATAAACCCGCCTCTCGTCATGGCTGGAATCACTTCGTCGATGGTGTACTCCTCTACTTCAGGCAAAATCTCATCAAGGTCTTTGGCCTGCAAGTCAGCGGGAAGCATTTTATGGTACCAGGCTGTAGCAGCATAGTAAGGCAGGTACAGTGCATCATGCACAGGGCCGTCACGGTCGATGCCAAGGCCCGTAGGTGATACAAGGATCACTCCGTTAAAGTACATCCAATGTGCATTTTGCAGCTCCAATGCCAAACCAGAGACCCTGGTGGTGCCGTAGCTTTCCCCAATGATGTATTTGGGCGATGACCACCTGCTTACTCTGGATACAAACACATCCAGCCAGTCCGCCAGGTATTTGATGTCGGCATTTACTCCAAAAAAGACAGATTTCTTTGCTTCCGGGTCAAGTATACGGGAAAAGCCGGTGTTTACCGGATCGATGTAAACAATGTCGGCAACGTCCAGAATCGAATTCGGGTTTTCCTTTACACCATAAGGCTGTAAAGGATAGCCTTCGCTGTCGATATTTAATACTCTTGGTCCGGTGTAGGCAATGTGCATCCATACCGACGCTGAGCCGGGTCCACCGTTGAACGAAATCACAAGCGGTCTGTTGGCCTTGTTTGTAATGTCAGTTCGCTCATAGTATGTATAAAACATGGAGGCTATGACTTTGCCGTCCTCGCTCCATACCGGCTGCGTACCTGCTGTAGCTTTGTAAGGGATTTTCTTGCCTTTGATCGTCACCTCATGCGTGGTAGTGATTGCTGACTCAGCTGGCAAGGTTCTTTCCGGCATGGCAGTCGCTTTCTCCTGTGCTCTGACCACGGAAGTGGCGCAGAAGACCAGCAGCAAACCTCTTAAAAGTATCTTTTTCATCATGATTGGTATATGTCAGTTGATTTGAACCCAAGAAAAGTAGGGAAATATGAAATTCGTTCGTTGAGAATCTTGATAGAAATCTCTTTGAGATGTTGAATGGTAGCCACTGGTGGAAGAAAGTACACCAAGTGGCGAAAAAATGAAGCTGTCTCAAAAGCTCAGACATTTACCCTGAGCCTATGAGACAGCCTTTCTTCCTTCACGGTACTCTCTACCTTTTACTGTTTATGTCTACCATTCCACTATAATCAGCCTTGATTTTACTCAGTAGATCCGACAACTCCTCATACCTGTCGTAAGCATCTTTTCCGGGCATCTGGTCGGCCCTGTTCAACATGAAAGAAAGGTACCGGATTTGATCCACCAGCATCGGCTTCATGTAGATTCCTTCCGGCGTGGTTACCTGATCCTGAAGCGCCTGAAGCGCCATCAATTTCTTCCGGGCATTCCCTGACTTGTTTCCGTCCAGGGCCTTCACAGCCTGCTTAATATCATCCTCCAAATGGCTAGCCTCTGACAATAAATCTCTTACCTGAAGCGCCAGCTTTTCCTGAGCCAGTAGCTCTTCCTGCGTAACACCGGCATCAGCAGCCTTTGGATCGATCAGCACATCGAAGCTTTCGCTATAGGTGTTGCCTGCAATGGTAAAATTAGCCGTATAAGTTCCGGGAGATACCATGGGGCCGTTGCTGAACGCCCTGCGAGTATCGGCACTCCAGGCTCCCATGTGAGTCAGGTCCCAGTTGAAACGGTTGCTGCCAGCCTTGTTAGGCAGTCCAGGCTTCCCTCCTTTGGTGAAAAATCCAGTGGCCATATCGGTACTTCCCTTGTCACTTTTAGGCCTGGCGGCACTGGTAAAGGAGCTGATTGTATTACCGTCCTTGTCAGTAATTTCTAAAATAATGTCCGACTCGGATTTGTCCTTAAGATAATAATCGATGGTAACAGCAGCGTCGGGATACTCTGGGTATTTCCCTTCTCCGTTATATCTGTAGCGGAACCGATGAGCTGTTTCGGGTTTGAACAAATGAGCGCCCTTCGATGAAACGGTCTTGATCGAATGCAGTGCACTTATATTGTCCATTATGTAGAACCCTCTTCCCATTGTGGAAAGTATCAGGTCGTTGCGAAACACCTTGATGTCGGTAATGGGAGTAACAGGCAGGTTTTGCTGAAACGATTCCCAATTGGCGCCATCATCGAAGGAGATGTACAACCCGAACTCTGTGCCGGCATAAAGTACTCCTTCTTTTTCGGGGTCTTCCCGGATTGTTCTTGTTGGTTGATCGTCGGGAATGCCATTGGTGATGGCTGTCCAGTTAGCACCGTAGTCAGTGGTTTTGAAGAGGTAAGGCTTCCAGTCACCCAGCTGATAGCGAAGCACTGCCACGTACGCCTTTCCTTCCTGGTGCGGTGATGGCTCCACACAGTCAACCCTGCCGCCCTTTGGCATATTTGGCGTCACGTTGGCCCAGGTTTTGCCTCCGTCTTTGGTTACGTGCACAGGACCATCGTTGGCACCCACCCAAATCAAACCTTCCTTCAGCCGTGATTCATTGATATCGTAAATAGTGCTATAGTACTCCTCACCGGTCACATCACGAGTGATTGGGCTTCCTGAAATCACCTGTTTGTCTGTTTCAAAAGCTGTGAGGTCGGGTGAAATGATTTCCCATGTTTTGCCGTCATCCACCGTCTTGTGTAAATACTGCGAACCATGATACACCACCCCGGGTGTGTGGAATGAAGCGTGAACCGGCGCTACCCGCTGAAACCTGAATTTGAGGTCTTTCGGGTTGTGGCCGTAGATATTTGAAGCACCAACATAATACTGTTTTTCCTGGCCCGTCCGCTTGTCATATACTCCGAAGCGGCCTTTACAATTCGAATAGATAATGTTTGGGTCGCCTGGCTTTGGCACTGCCGGGCCCGTTTCGCAACCGCCAACTGCCATCCAGTAACCCACAGCCCCTGACGGGTGATCATAAGGCGGAGCGCTGGGCACTGCTATTGTTGAGTTGTCCTGCTGGCCGGCATATAGCCAATAAGGGTACTGATCATCGACTTCTACCTGATAGAGCTCCGCCGTTGGCTGATTGTTCTGGGGTGACCAGGAGACGCCTCCATTGAGGGTTACGTTGGCGCCGCCGTCATTGGACTGGATCCAAATCATCGAATCATTGGGGTTGATCCACAAATCGTGGTTGTCTCCATGTGGCGGATTCAGCCTTGTCCAGGTTTTACCTCCATCCCTGGACCTGATACCCGGGTTGGCCTGAGAGAATACGTCGGATGCATTGAGCGGATTCACATCCACATTGGTGTAATAAAACGGTCTGTTGACCAGGTCTTCGTTGTCGCTTACATGGACGAAAGATTCTCCCTGGTCGTCGGAGCGATAAAGCCCCTGCTCCTTTACCGGTGCTTCTACGATGGCATAGAGCCGAAGAGGGTCAGCTGCACTCACTCCAAGGTCTATTTTTCCAATAAGCCCCTGTGGAAGCCCTTTCGTCTTCTTTTCCCAGGTTTTTCCGCCGTCTTTCGACTTGTATATTCCACCCTCCTGGTATCCCCCGCTGATGATTGTCCAGGGCGTTCTTTTGAACCTGTACATTGCTGCATATACGATATTAGGGTTATTGGGCGCAAACTCAAGGTCTACTGCACCTACTGAATCGGAATCATAAAGCACCTTATCCCAGGTGGTTCCCCCGTCAGTCGATTTGTAAACGCCCCGCTCTTCGTTGTTCTGAAAAGCCTGCCCCATGGCTGCCACAAAGACTGTTTTCGGATCAGTTGGGTGAATCTCCACGGCACCAATTTGCCCGGCCTTCTCCAGGCCCATGTGGGTCCATGTTTTCCCTGCATCGGTCGACTTGTAAACACCTTTCCCCGTGATCACGTTTGAGCGAATCCCGTCTGTGCCTGTACCCACGTAAATGATATTTGGATCGGTGGCCGCTACCCTGATGGCACCAATCGAGCCAGTGGCAAAATACCCGTCCGATATGTTTTTCCAATTGATGCCATAGTCGGTAGTTTTCCAAACGCCACCACCGGTCGCTCCCATATAAAATGTGCCTGGCTCGCTTGGAACACCCGTCACCGTAGTTACACGGCCGCCCCGGGTTGGGCCAACACTTCGAAACTGAAAGGCTTGAAATATTACCTTTTCGGACGGCTGAGCCTGTAATGGAAAATTAGCCAAAAGAGCCAACAGAACGGCTCCGAAGGCATTTAGGAGGGCACTTTTTTTCATGAGTAAGGTTGCTTGTTCTTATGCCCCGAAGTTAGAAAAGTTGGTTCACAGGGTTAAGCCGTTTGTATAAAACTGGCTTAATACGAAACTTATGAACAGGTTATGACTGCTAACTCTGCTCCTCGGCAGTCTTCTTTCTCGACGATTGTTTACCAATGCTTCTGGTAAGCTTTGACACATGACCCTGAACCATTCGATCGACTTTTTCTCCTTTCCCTGACAGCTTACTTCTCATAAAGCTTTCAAGCGGCATTAAACAGAAAGCCACTGCTACCTGTAAAAAGAAGGACAAAACTGGTGAAGAATCTGTCTCAAAATTTGCCTCGACAATTGTCTGGATAAACTCAATGATCATGATGATGGTAAGGAACGTAAGCAAGCGATTAAGCACCAGCACAACCATTCGGTCGCTTTTCGTAAGTCTTGAGCTCAAAAACAGCAGCATAGCGAAAAACAGAAACTCCGCTGCATAAAACCACGGCCGTTGCCAATAAGGTGGCACAACGGTAAAGAAAATGGACTCAAGTGGCTTCACGACCCCAAAGCTATTGCGGGTTTCTACTTGTAGTTCATACTTATCGGACGGTAAATACGAGAACTGAATCGTATTGTTATTAGGCGACCACTCCGACCATTGCTCATTCAAACCAAGCAGTCGGTACCTGTACTCAATCTTAAGGATACCGGAATATTCCGTTTGATGGTAGAAAAAACTCAGCGAGCTGTTCTCCTGTTCCACTCGCAATTTTGTGCCAATCGGAAGTAATTGATTATTGACCGACCTGATATGCTTCAGGAATGGATTATAGTTGGCCTCAAATGCCTTGGTGTGGTCGATGCGATAGAAATTGTTATCAGCGGTCACCACCCACAAATCTCCGTCCTTTTCAAAGTCAAGCGAAACAATATGGTCAAAAAGGTTCAGAAAAGTGAAGGCGTCATTAGCCTCGGTCTTGGGGCCCATTTTATGCCAAAACCTTCCGTCAGAGACAAGCAGATGCCCGGCGGAACTTATGTAACGGCTGGGCTCCGACATCCCGAGCCAGTCAAATTTCTCAAGCCCGTCACCCGCTAGTTTGAAAAAGCCTTTTGCGTGCATAAATACCACACCAAGGTTGGCATCATCGATGCCTATTACGGGGTCAAGGTAGTCGTTCTTAATGGGGACTTCTCCAGCTTCTACAAGTGTGTTATTCTCAATCTTAGCCCAATAGAGTTTCTGCGATGTACAAAGCCAGATTTTGCCAGTTCTGTCTTTGAAAATGAACTGGATAAAATCATCTACATTCTCAAGTAAGGTGGTTTCCTTCCACTTTCCAGCTTCGTTCACAACCGTTAGCAACCCGCCCCGGTAGGTTGAGATAAGAATAAGGTTCTGGGCAGGGTCATAAAACACCCTTCTCACCGCTTCCGAATATATTTGAACTGCTTCGTCTTCTTTGACAATAAACACCCCTGCAAGTCCAGCGGCTATCATTTCATCATCATTAATGGGCACCAGTTGGTTGATCCGGCCTTCTACTCCCTTTATTTTCTTGTAAACATAGGTGATGCTTTGCAACTCCTTCTTCACCCTCCTCACCATGACCGGCTCTGCGGTAGCAGTCTTCTTTTTTCCTCCAATTTGACTTCTGGCTTTGCTGATGGCGGTAGCGACAACGGCTTTCTTAGGTGCCTCCGGTTCTTTTATCTCCTCTTCCTTGTCTTCTTCCCCCTTGTTCTTTTTTAAAAAGGAAAACAAGCCACCCTTTTTCTTTTTATCGTCCTCTGGTGTTTCCTCCGCAACAGGCTCCTTTGTCGCCTCCTCTACTTTGTCATCTTTTTTATTGAAACGCAAAAATGAAAAAAGGCCGTCGCCATCCTTTTTGTCTTCTTTTCTGTCATCTGCAACGGTTAGCTGCGTGTCGGGATTCTTTTTTATATAGTAGACTATCTCATCGAAGTTCTTAACCTGATCCAGATAAAAGAGTCCCAGGTTGGTGCCGGCAAATACCCTTCCGTCGAAATGCTGGGAGGTGTATAGCGTGCCATCAAGCCCCGGATAGTAGTTGTAAGACTTGAAGGGAATATTTGGAGACACCCTGGTGTATCCATAGGGATGCGCTACCCATAGCCCGGTGTCTTTGTCCCTGAACAGTGTCTGGGTTTCGTTGTCGGGCAGCCCGGTGTGAAAGTTGACGATCTGATCCAGCTTTCTCTCTCTCGCATCAACAAACACAACCCCTCCTCTTAAGGTGCCCACAGCCACAAGGTCATCACTCATCCAGGTCACTGAAAGAATCCTTGCTTCATCCAAATATCCCTCATCGTCGAGTTTCAGCGGCACTAGCTGACCGCCAACAATCTGGAAAAGTTCGTTTTTTCTATTGGCACCAATCCATTGGTTGCCCGCCGACTTACTCCACTGCAACCAGGGACCATTCTCTACAAATCTCGGAGGTAGCACTCCTTGTCCTTTGATCAAAAAGGTGGTGTCTGTATTGAAAGCAACAAGCTTTGCGTCAAAAACACCAATTTGTGTAACAGTTAGTGCCGTAGCTATTTTTTCCAGTTTTTTTGACGATGGACTATAAGAAAAAGCACTTTTTCCGTCGGTCATCACGAGCTCTTCACCATAACTAATGAGCTGAGTCATTGAGGGCAATTTGCTTAAAGAGTCGCCCAAATTTTTGAACGCAAGATTTCCAAAACCGTCAGTAGTGAGCATGCCAAAGCCATACGTACCTGCCAGGTAAATTATGGAGTCGTTAAGAGATATGGAGAAGGTTGGCCCAGGGGTTTCTATCAAGTCCCAGCTGGTGCCGTCAAACTGCAGAAGCCCCTGCCTGTTCGCAAAGTAAAGCCTCCCAAAATCATCTTGCTGGATGCTATAATTGATTTGATCCCTTTTGTTTTCTATGGGAGTAAAATGGGTTTGATAGTAGTAGCCTGATTGGGCGACCACCGTAGTTGCAATTGACAGAAATAGAAGCAGGCCAACAAGTAAACGTCTCATATGGGATCAAGGTCAAACCGTTAAATTACAGAATTTCGGAATGCCATGTAGCCCGAAAGATGAAGAAGTTATGAATACGCTTTGAGGGGCGATTTTTGAGCTCCTGGCTCACTTGAACACCAGCTGAAGCCAGCCGTAGAACTCCATTAGCCAGGCTACCCCGACATGAAGCACCACGCCTCCCCATATGTTCCGGCTGTTAAGGGAAATAATGCCTAAAACATAGCCGCCAATAGCAGAACTGATAGCTTCGGTCATTGGCTTGCCAAAGTGCAGAAAAACGTAAGACGGCACCATTACAAGTACGGCATAATTCCCAAAATACCGATAGAATGCCAGCACCAGCACTCCCCTGTAGAATAGCTCAACCGACACAAAATCACTCCCGTATGCTATTTCATAAATAAGCAAAGGCCACCATTGACTAATCCCAAGCTCAGTAGCCAGCTCTGGCCCTTTGGTGCGCATGTAGCGGGGATAGTAAGCCTGCAAGTCCTGAAAAAAAGACGCAAGACCGATTATCACCACCATACCCAGAAACATCAGTGCGTAAGGCTTCCAGTCCCAGTGAGTAGAGCGCAACCCGTAAAACGACTTGTACTTGTCCCTTTCAAATAACAAATAGAGGATCACCACGGGCAGTAAAACATTAACAAGGCTGTCTGCCTTTCTGAATGTGTAGCTGGCAAAATAGTATTCGTTGCCATTCAGCCCGGCGACCAATCCATCAAATGGTTTCCAGTATTGCGACAAGCCCGACACGGCAAACACCAGCACGGTCCGCAACCAAAAGCCAGTGTCTTTTACCCAGGCCTTTTCTCCCTTGAAGTGATAAACAAGCAGGGCTGCAACCACAAAAGGAAACATATTAAAGGCAGCAACTAACGCCCAGCGCAACGCCGGACTATGACCTTTAATGACGTACTCATCGTAAAAGTCGAGGGAAAAATTGAAGCCTACACTTACACCAATAAACAGCAAAAGGCTCAGGTAAAGACCGGGGTGGAAATTAGCCTTTTGAAAATCGATCAGCTGACGAATGAGTGCTTTCATACTAGAATCTATAGCTAATTTTAGCCCGCATATATCGGTGGTTTTCAGCTCCTTTCACTTCTCTGGACGTAGTTTTAAATGACAACTCGAAGTCAGCCTTTTTGTAAGCCAGCACAGCGCCGTAGGTTTGACGCAAAATCGCTTTTTCCGAGCTTTCACGGTACATGCTCTCCGGCCCGATAAAGTTGCCGTCGATGGTGGCATTATAAAGCACGTAACTTCCCTGCCAGCTTGCCACCAGGTACCACTCAATGAGCTTGCCACTCCCCTTTGCTGCATTCAAAAGACTGTTAGTTAAGTGGCTTTGGTTCAAACTCCCTGGTAAGCCATACCTTACTGACACCTCCTGCGACACCTGGTTGATCACTGTGCCTGCCGACATCGATGTGGAACTCACCACATCAAACTTTTCACTAATCGCCCATTGCTTTAAATATGAAGGTGTCAAAGTCAACACCGGCGAATTGTTAATCTGGTAATCCCAACCCCTGGGAAGCCGGATGCCCAGGCTGCCGTGCCACCAACGCATCAGCTCAGCTGTTTTAATCGCCGGTCCAAGCCAACCCACATCCGCTTTCATGGTAAAAGCACTCGATAGTCTAAGATAATTCAGTTGAACTCCCAGAGTAGCCATCCCGGCATAAGGTCGATCAAGCTGCTCTAACTTATCCCACAGGATGTTTTTTGGCGTGTAGATGTAATGAGAGAAAACAATATCGGTAGAGAATATGCTTCCTTCTTTAGACTGGCTGAAAGGTAGTCGGCTTCTCAAACTAGTGTAGGATCCAAATATGCCACTTGAGTAGTACCGGTCATAACTAGTGAAGAAATAAGCGTCGTTGTCAACGGTGAGTTGAACCTGCCTCACAAACGTGCTATCCGGATCACTCCCGGCAATGACAGTGGCCACCCATGGCCACCCCTGAAACCCAAACACTAAACATAAAAGGAAATTGATCTTTCGGGCCATCAAAAAGCGACTTTCAGGGCATTCTTTTTTTGAAGGGCTGAAGTTAAACTATTTTTCAGATACGGTCATCCCATGCTTGAGCAACTTCCTAAGCCGTGAGCACAAAAAATGGGTAGAAAAGCAAAGCCCCGATAATTATCGGGGCATGCTTAGTATATGAGTATTAGCACAGTAATGCCTAAATATCGAATAAAATTTGAATAAATCTTAATATTACCGTATTAAGGATTATGTCTCATCACATATATTTAACTAAAATAGTTCGGTGATCTATCAACAGCCTACCTGTTCAAATACCCCTACTTCTTCAAAAACCCTATCCTCAAACTTAGTCCAACTGCTTTACCAAACTTTGAGGCACACTTACTCATATACTAAATTTTCCTATCAAGCTTCACCTCCTGAAGATCGGACTTGCTCACCTTCCTATTAAATGAAGCAATGTCCTTCTCAAGAATTGTGTTGTAAGTAGCCATGTGCCCATCGAGCTCTCCTTTCAAGAGGTCAAATACCTCATAAGAGCCCTTGGTTGGCTTTCCGTCGCCACTTTCTACGCTCTTTCGCAGGTAGGCCAGCCTGTTGTTCAACCTTATCGGGAAGTTCAATGGATCTTGCGAACTCTGATTTTTCACCTGATAAAGCGCTTCCTCAACGGTAGAAAGCTTCGACAAAAGTACCTCGGCATCCTTTTTTAAACCCTTGTTCTGCATCACTAGTGTGTCGATTTGGGCTTTCAACAAACGAATGTCTTTTACGGTCTGATTGGCCATGGAGGTAGCATTTTTTATCTTCATTGCCAGTTCAAACTGCTCTTTCACATCTGCTTCCGTTACTCCTGTAATCCTGGGATCAAGCGCTACCTCAATTTCTCTCGTCTGCACCTCGCCATTCACTGCTACACTCACTGTATACTTGCCGGGAGGCGCATAAGGGCCTAGCTGTGGCCTGGCGGACCAGATAATCATGCCCTCAAAGTCTACAGCGCCTGGATATCTTAAGTTCCACTCGTACTTATTGAGTCCCTGAGCGGTGGTCGGGGCTGTAGGCAGGCTTCCATACCAACGAGCCGACTCATCTTCGTCCTTCTTTGGTTCGGGCAGGGTACCTTTTTCTTCAAGAATTATTGTGCCAGTGGCGTCCTTTATGGTGATAACGACTTCATCGGCCTGTTTCGGCAGGAAGTAGCTGATTGTAGCACTTTCCACTCTTCTGACAGCCCTGTCAGGCTCAAAAAGCGTATAGTTGGGATTACCAGCGAGCTTCGCATACTCTCTCAGGGGGCCAATATCATCCAAAATGTAGACCGACCTGCCATGTGTGCCCGCCACCAAATCTCTGTCGGTCACCATCAAATCGGCAATTTGCGTGTCTGGCATGTTTAGCTGCAGGGCATTCCAATTGGCGCCATCATCAAACGACACCCAAACGGTGTGCTCTCCACCTGCATACAGCAAGCCTGGCACTTTGATATCCTCCCTGATAGTATGCAGGTAATCATCTGATCTGATGCCACTGATTATTTTTGTCCATGTCTTTCCGTAATCGTGCGTTTTCCACAAATACGGAGCCCTGTCGTCCATTTGATAGCGTTTTGCAGCTACATACGCAGTGCCTGGGTGATGACGTGATGCGTCGATGATACTTACCCTTGTGTCCTTTGGCATATCAGGTGGCGTAATATTGCTCCAGGTCTTCCCAAAGTCTCTCGTAATATGCACCAGGCCATCATCTGAGCCAGCCCAAATTGTGTTGACATCGTGGTAACTTGGCGCCAATGCAAACACAGTCGCATAAATCTCAGGCCCATTCATATCCATGGTGAGTGCTCCACCTGACATGCCTAGCGTGGCTGGGTCGGCGTAGGTCAAATCAGGGCTTATTTTCTGCCACGACTGCCCCTCATCGGCAGATACCCACACATGCTGCGAGCATGTAAAAAGGAGTTTGTTGTCCACCGGAGAGAATACAATAGGAAATGTCCACTGCCAGCGCTCAGGCAATGATGACGAAGGCTCACCTGAAAAGAAGCGTGGATAAACCTGCACGTCTCTTTCATGACCTGTTGCCCTGTTATAGCGTGTCAATAGTGCTCCCTGGCTTCCTGCGTAGAAAATATCAGGGTTCTTAGGATCCTGAGCGATGTAGCCGCTCTCTCCGCCACCTGGCGAATAGTAGTACTCCGTTTTTGGCCCTCTGGCGGTCATAAAATCCCAGCCGTCGCTTGGAATACACATCGTGGAATTGTCCTGCTGAGCTCCACAAATGTGATATGGAAAGTCGTTGGTGACCATGATGTGATAGAACTGAGCCGTTGGGAAGTCCAGGTCGGTCCAGGTTTTGCCACCGTTCACCGATACAGTGCCACCACCATCATTGGAAGCGATCATGCGCATGGGGTCGTTGGGATCAATCCAGAGATCGTGGTTGTCGCCATGTGGCGGCCTGATTGTGACATCAAACTTTTCACCACCATCGGTAGACTTATAAAAGCCCACGTTTAACCCGTATACCGTGTTCTCGTCTTTTGGATCAGCGTAAATACGGCTGTAGTAAAACGCTCTTTGCCTGAGCTTGCGTTCGTCGTTCACCTGCTTCCAGGTTTTGCCAGCGTCGTCAGAGCGAAACACCCCGCCGTCGTTGGCTTCAACTACAGCCCACAGCCTGTTTGGGTTAGCCGGCGAAACTGTCACTCCAATTTTACCGACAGGCCCTTTCGGCAACCCGGGGTTCCTGGTGACTTCAGTCCATGTATCGCCTCCATCAATTGACTTATACAGGCCGCAGTCGGGGCCACCACCCCACATTTTGTAGGGCGTGCGGTATACTTGCCAGATAGTGGCATAAACTACCTTTGGGTTTGTTCTGTCAATGATGATGTCAACACCACCTGCCTTATCGCTTTTGTAAAGCACTTTTTTCCAGTTCTTACCGCCGTCGGTTGTTCTGAAAATGCCCCTTTCTTCATTATTTCCGTAAGGATGCCCAAGTGCAGCCACAAACACAATATCAGGATTCGTTGGGTCAACCCGCACTCTGGCAATCGCCTGAGTTTCTTTCAAACCAATGTTTTCCCATGTCTTGCCAGCGTCTACCGACTTGTAAACACCGTCTCCCTGCATGATATTGCCCCTGAACTGGGTTTCGCCGGTTCCTATATACACAATGTCGGGATTGGTTTCCGACACGGCCACGGCCCCCACCGATGAGCTGGTCAGCTGCCCGTCGGTTACTGGTTTCCAGGTAGTGCCACCATCAACGGTTTTCCAGAGGCCACCACCCACTGCCCCAAAGTAGTATTCGTTGGGCCGGGAAGGACTTCCAGACGCTCCCAGCGACCTTCCTCCCCTGTTAGGTCCCACATTTCTCCATTCAAAGGCCTTGGTTAGCAAAGTATCAAGGGTAGTAATGGGCTTCGTGGGATAGCCTTCCGGCAGTTGCCTCGCTTTCATTGTCAACGAGAGCAAAATGCCCGTAACAAGTAAATAATATCTGTTTAACTTCATATAATAATTGATAAATTGAACGATAGGGTAATATAGGGAGCGAACCAGTTCACATGAAGCCGCTAATGGAAAAGCCTTTAATGCATTGAAAAATCAGCTATTGTTTGCTATTTCAAAGCAGGATTGACCCAAAGGTGGCTGAACCAATGCCAATGACCATCGGTGTCTTTTATGGTAAGGGTATACAGGGTTCTCCTGCTTGTCAGAGCACTGCCTGGTTTTACGGTGACCTCTATTTTGTCGCCACTCTTTTTCTTCTCAAGTACACATGATCCTCCTTGCACAAAACATTGAAGTTGCGATTCCATCAGGTTTGACTGAGCGAAGGTGACTTGAAGGGTGGGTGATGGATCGTTAGCTGTCATCAGAAAACTCTCAGGCTTCTCGGTAGTCACCTTCAAGGCTCGCATATTGGCCTTAGAAATAAATTTTTCCAGGGGTGAAAAGCCCGAAGCCATCGGAAACCTGGGCAGGCTAAACAAATTGCTTCCGCCATGCATCACACCGGAATTTTGCGCCAGCCCAGCCGAAAAATCCATTTCTTGCAGCAATGCAGCTATTTTTGGATCGAACTCTCCATAGGGATAAGCAAATGCTTTGGCTGTAATTCCTAGTCGTTCCTTAATCAGCGCTTGTGCCTTTTCCACATCGCTGCGAAATGTCTCATACCTTGCCTGTGGTGCCTCATTCAAAAAATAGGAGTGAGAATGACTATGGTTTCCTATTTCTATTTTGTTGGCCAGGCAGTCTGCGAGCTGATTCCAGTCCATATAAGAGCTGCCGCCCACTGTTTCAGTATTGATGAACACGGTGGCAGGGAACCCATATTTTTTTAACAAGGGAAGGCCATTTTTGTAAAAGCTTTCGTACCCGTCGTCTATGGTAATAACAGCCACCCGTTCCCGCTCGCCTGGTTTTTTCAGGTAATCAACCGCCTCAGAAATGGTCAATACCTTAAAATCATTCTGTTTGAGATAGTTGAGATGAGCGTCAAAGCTTTCTGTAGAGATGTTGGTAGAAGGATACCGGCTATCTCCCACCCTATGGTAGACAAAGCCGACCACTTCCCTGTTCATCTGCCCAAGGAGGGTACTATTGGTGGTCGTCAACAATAACACCACCCACCACAACAACCGTATCGATAACATAGCCGAAAAGTTTAACGGTTCTTTCTTCAACAAAATACGCCGGATCGAGGCGATAATCATCGTACTGCATCATTCGATTCTGCCGGATGATAGTCGCCAGTTGTTCCACATACTCCTCACGCCTTTCCGAATAATACTTGAGATAAGGAAGCAAAACATTCACGTTGTCAGTGGTATCTCTCGCCTCTCTGAATCTCCGGTAAGCCCTGCTCCTGGCCACCAATCCAAAATAACCATAAATAGAAGCCGACACATCGTCGTACTTTCTAAGGTAGATAGCCTGGCCGTTCCGAGAGTAGATGGACTTGATTCTAGGTTCGCCCGACCGGTACGACCAGATGCCAAAGAGGTTATTGGCTTGTTGGAATATGCGTGAAGTACCCCAGCCAGACTCCACCGCCGCCTGTGCAAGAATAATACTGTTAGGATGGGTTTTCATGCGGCGAAGCAACAATTCGCCTGAAGCAGTTTTATAAAACTCACTTTGTGCGAAATAAAAGGCACTGTCCTCTTTTAGCCAAATGGGCTTGTTCAGTATTTCTCTGATTTTATTTCTTTCGTCCTCTATTCTGTGCTTTGCCAAAAGAATGGAGGGCAACAAAGCGGAAATGAACTTTAGCTTGGCCTGCTCAGGTGGCAGTTGGTCAATTCCTTCAATTTCGTGATAGAGAATAGGCGCCACCAATGAGTCGTCGAGTAGCTTTATGCTATCCGGGTGGTTGGCCAATACTTCCCTGGTTTTGATATAATGCGTCTTATCAATCGAAAAATTGACAAGTACAGCAGCAAAACCCACCAGGATTAGCAGAATGACAAAAATGATCGTCTTTCTCAAAAAGGGTGTTTAGTTGATCAATCTATCTTTTAAGATAAGCTATTAAATCGGACATTTGCTCAACGGAGATAGAATTTTCAAATCCCGCAGGCATCGCCGACACGTCTGAAGCTTTCAACGACGCAATTTCATTTCTGTTCACGGTAGTTACATTGCCGACTGCATCTTTGATGCTTAGCGATGAGGCTGTTTCTGACGCAATCACCCCTGTTATTTGCTCACCGTTCTTAGTTTCTAATTCCCAGGTTTCAAATCCGTCGGCGATGGATCGATTGGGGTTAATGATATCGGCCAGAATAAACGACGCATCCCTGTTTCTAATGGTTCCAAGGTCAGGACCAAAACTACTGCCTCCTTCTCCGCCTTTTTGATGGCATATAGCGCAATTAGTCTTAAATACGGCCGCACCGGCCACCTGATCACCCCTCATATCGAGTGCCTGCTGGTACTTTTTTACTAACTCCTCAGGAGCTGTATTGTTCGACGCAAGCAGTCGCCTGGCCTTTTCCCGAACACTGTCGGTATAGCTGTTCATCAGCCTCACCTTGCGTGGCCAGGCAATAGTGGCCTGGTCAATATTACCCACTTCCACTGCATTAAGCAATGCATGAGAGCCGTACTCACTGTTGAGAAGATGCCCCATAGCATGATCTCTTACACCTGGAGTAAGGCTGCTCCAGCTTTTTACAATGAGCTGCGAGGCCCTCTGGCTATTGATAGCCACAATAGCGTTGATAGCGCCTTCTTGTACATCATCGGGCTCCTGAGCAGATACTAAGGTTGACAGTTTGTCGATATAGGCCCCATTGTCTGATTTGGCTAGTAAAAGCAACGCATCAATTCTCACAGCCGAACTAGCTCCACCATTCAGCGCCAGCTGCAACGCCTTCTCCTGAACATCAGCCAAATGAGATGCCTCAATTCCAGGGAAATGAGTGACAAGTCTCATGCTGGCTGCCCTCACCTCAGCTGGCGTCTTTTCGTTTAATTGGGCCTTCAGGAGCTTTATCTCAGCCACGGCGTTCCCGGCCCGAAGTCGGCTGTTTTTAACGGCCCCGTCAATTCCCCTGAGTACTGCAGATTTCCACCAGGCGTCCCTTGGCACCTGGGTACCTGAAAGTACTTTCTTTAACATTTCCGATGTGGCCTTCTGGTTGCCAGAAGTAGCCATCGCCGCAGCACAATTAGCAAAAAACATAGCCTTTCCTTCAGAGGGTGAATTGGCCAATGTGCTGATGGCCTCCGATAGCAATTCACTTTCTTTGCCGTAGCTGGCGCTTAACGCCGCCACCTGCACCCACCTGTCGTTGATGTCTTGCCGAAGCAGTTTATTGCGAGCCTCAGTGGCCTCTTTTGTATCGACAAAACCCAGCGTGCACAAAAGCTGAAACCTCACCCTGGCGTCGCCATCTGCCGACATCTCAATCAGCGTCGCAGCCAACGTTGGCCATGCTGCCAGGTGTATTTCAGCCACCCTGATGGCATTTTCCCTTACACCAGCCGTCTGGTGTTTCAAACCCCTCTCTACGAGTTCAGCAGTTAATTGACCTCTGCCTTCCAGGGCCCAAAGCCCATGCAAAAACCCAACTGCACTCCCAGTGCTGGCCACATAGTCAATCAGCACATCGTTTGGTACCAAAGCTTCGTTGGCTACTATCAGGCGCTGTGCATTTCTCCGCCACCAAATATTGTCACTACCCAGCAAGGTAACGATTTCATCTGAAGTCATAGCTGGAATATCTATGCTTCCTGCCCAGTTCATGGGGGGCGTTCCTTTGGGTGATATTCTGTAAATTCTACCTTGATTCGATCCATTGTACAGCGCTCCCGAATTGTTTACCTCTTCCGACATCCACTCAGGGTGCTCCACAATCTGCCGATAATAGTCGATCATATACAAAGCACCGTCGGGGCCCACATAAAACTGAACAGGACGAAACCAGGCATCTGTAGACGCCAGAAACTCTTTGTTTTCAACCAGCCGACTTGCATTGAATGAGGCACCTTTAGCAGTTACTCTATCCGCATGTACAAGATTATGCACGGGCTCCGCCACAAAAGTCACATTCTCAAAGCCCTTGATCAAACCGCCCTGGTACCACGTAACACCACAAGAGGAAGTAATGACGCCAACATCGGTCAACAATTGATGGGCAGGATTTTGCGTGATAGGAAAGATCTCTGCTGCACTACCATGGTCTGGAATGTTCTCCATGGCATCGGCAACGACCAGGTTGGAATTCCGTGCCAGGTACCTGGCGGGAATGACCTCGGTGAAAAGGTGGTCTGCATTGCTGGTGCCAAAGTGGTGCCCCCAGTCATCGAACGTTTGCCCATATTGCGACTCGCCGGAAAGCATCTCCAATTGAAAAGAATCGGGTATGAACCTTACGTTCCTGCCATTGGCGTCAATCGGTAACTTAGGTGCGTTGCTATTAGCCGGAAAACGTACCTCACTCCCCTCGTCGCTGAATTCCTTCACACTTACTTTGGGAGTCACCATTCCCTGATGTGCCACATAAATCCAATTGTCGAGGCCATACATGGGTGTATTTGCGATGTGCTGCGGATTGGTCACCGCAAACCCAGTCAACAATACTTCCCTCTTATCCGCCTTTCCATCGCCGTTAGTGTCTTCGAGGTAAAGCACGTCCGGCACGTCTACAACGATCAACCCATTCTTCCACCTCATAAGTCCGGAGGGCAACTTTAGCCCGTCTGCAAACACGACGGCTTCGTCAAACCGCCCGTCGGCATCGGTGTCCAGCAGTTGTTTTATCACCCCACTTCCAGACAAGTCCAGAGGGTATCCGTGCATTTCGAGCACATAGGTTCTTCCCAGCTCATCTACTTCCATAGCCACAGGATCTGCTACCAGTGGTTCCGACGCAATAAGTTCAATTTGGAGGCCTTCGTATAGCTCGAAAGAAGCCAGGGCCTTTTCTGCCAACTGTTCAGCTTCTCTTTTGTCCCCCTGCGAAGCGCAAGAAGACAAGACGATCACAAGAGAGAAAACGAAGGTTTGCTTTAAAGTCATAAGGTAGGTTCGGGTGTGTTGCGACAACAATTTATCAAAAACGCACCTAATCCTTTAACCCACCAACATAAAATTAGCTGAGAATAAATTTAAGGTCGGCCGGGGAGTATTTCACAGACTTCAGGGTTTTTCTGTCCCCGGTTCTGAACACGAGGTATAGTCCGTCCGCTTCTTCATAGTGGCATTCAACACCTTGTGCCTTGTAGTGATTTACTGTGGCTTCAGCTTCTTCAATTGTCTTGCAGGTTTTACTCATATTGGAGCGCTGCACCTCGTCAAAAAGCTCTTTGAATTGCCCACCCAAGCCAAATTCAAGCACAGCACCACTGAGTACATACTGCAGGTCGCACAGAGCGTCAGCTATCTCTACGATGTCTTTTGCCTGAATAGCCTCTTCCAATTCTTTCAGTTCCTCAGCCAGAAGGTTTACTCTGAGGGCACACCGGTCAGCAGAAGGCACAGTAGCCTCTGGCAGTATCGGGTGGCCAAAAGTTCGGTGAAATTTTGCTACATCATTAAGAGAATCAGGCGATTGCATAAAGTGGGGTTTTAGTCTGCATAAATAATCGGATTCTAAAATCCGCCGTTTTACTTTTACAGTCAACCATGAGTGAAGAAAAACTTATCCACAACGAGCCAGCACGGTTCGAAAAACTTAGCGTCATTTACCAGGACGAGCATTTGGTGGCCATCAACAAGCCGAATCGGCTGCTCGTTCACAAAACCAAAATTGCCGAGGAAAAGCATTTTTTTGCCAACAGACTACTGGCCGACCAAATAGGCTGCGAAGTATATCCGGTGCATCGAATCGACAGAGCTACGTCAGGAGTATTGCTTTTCGCCTATTCTCCCCACGGCGTGGCCATGACCCAATCGCTCTTTATGAAAGGAAACGTAACGAAGGAATACCTGGCAGTGGTTCGGGGCTTTGTGGCAGAAACAGGATCGACAAGCGAGCCATTGATTAAACATGAAACAGGTGTTGAGCAAACCGCATTGACTGACTATGAAAGGCTACACACCATCGAAGTCGACATTTCAGTGAACAAATACCCTACCTCACGGTATTCACTTGTGAGAATGCTGCCAAAAACGGGCCGCACGCACCAACTCCGCAGGCATTTCAATCACATGGGGCACCCTATTGTTGGCGATACCAAATATGGTGATCTGCGGCACAACAGGATGTTCGAAAGAGAATGGGGGATCACCTCACTCCTTCTTCACGCCCACAAACTCACTTTTATTCACCCGTTTTCAAACAAAGAATTGAGTCTTCAAGCCCCGCTGTCGCCTGATTTTGTAAAAGCAATAGACACGTTCGGCTGGCAACACAATTACTAAAATTTCAACCCAGGGCTTTCATAGTTCGTATTGGTTAATGCAAAACCAGACTAAGCGTGTATTTAATACAATTCCTTTAATTTTTTGAATTATTCAGTTAATCATTGTTAACCCAATATTAATTAATTAAATTTGTTGTTAACAATTTGGTAACATTAAAAGAAAGGAGCCATCATGAAAGGATTGTATGAACGCAGGTTCAAGTATAGTCTGGACTATTTGGTGCTGGGTAAGCCTAAGAGAAAAGAGCGAGTGATCAATTGGTTGATTCTGGGTTTGGTAGCTCTTTTGGGCATTGTGCTTTCCATTTGAAATAGTCAAAACAGATATACTTACCGAATGCGAGGGGCTACACCCCACAAAAAAGCAAAGGTCTCCGATGAAGGAGACCTTTTTTTATTAGTAGACATTGCTTTGGTTCGCTACTTAAAACGGATCAATCTGTATTTCTGAGGGGATTGATGTTTGGCATGGGTATTTTCTGCTTGCATAAAAAAGCAAAAGGTCCAAGCCTAACCCGGCCGGGCGAGACGCATTGAACCAGTTTTGCTTTTTTATTGCCGTCTATTTGCTGAATCGAATAACACTCCTTTTGAGTTTTATCCCCCAGATTTTCCGCTTGATCCCTTAAAACTTAAGGCAAACTGGCTTAGATACAGAAAACTCTTTGCCAGTAGCAGCCAACAGGCCTGTTTCTTTGTTTCTCGTGAACACAACTATGTTGTTGGTATCCTGGTTAGCAACCAGTAGGAATTTTTCATCGGGCGAAAGCGTAAAATTACGGGGAGTCCTGCCCCCTACCGGTTCATTACCTAAACTGGTCAGGCTTCCGTTGTCCGCCACTGCGTACATAGCTATGCTATGATGTCCTCTATTGGAAGCGTACAGAAATTTCCCGTCTGAAGTAATGTGTATGTCGGCATCGGAGTTTCTTTCGGTGAAGTCAGCCGGTATTGTGCTTTTTCTGTCAATTGCCTCAAACGTGCCCTTTTCAAAATCCGCTTTCATTGAAACAACCGAGCTCGACAGCTCATTGACTACAAAGGCCATTGCCTTTGTAGGGTGAAATATCAAGTGTCTCGGGCCATCTCCTGGCTGCAGTTCAAAAGCAACATGGGCTTCACCGAGGGTGCCATCGGCAGCGAACGGATAGGCAAGTATTTTGTCGATGCCAAGGTCCACTGCGTAGAGGTATCCGCCTTTGAAAATGCTGCAGTGTGCATGGGGGCCTTTCTGGTTGGGATCCACCGGCCCGCTGCCTTCGTGCTGGCGAATCTGCGGACCAGCTTGCAAAGCAAGGCCCTCGCCGAGTTGGTACACTGCCAGGTTACCGGAGCTATAGTTGGCCACGGCTATCTGTCTGCCTGATGGGCTAATATCAACATAGCAGGGGTGTGCGCCTTGCGTTGAAAGCTTGCTAACCTCCACAAGCTGGTTGTTTTCATGGTCCCAGCTAAAAGAGCTAATGCCGCCCTCCTGGGTTTCGTTAACACTGAAAACGCTCTGTCTGTCTTTGCTGATCGCCAGGTAAGACGGGTTCGTGGTCTTCACCAACAAGAGACTGTCGCTGAGCTCACCGGTTGCTGTGTTGAATTGTAACTGGTAGATGCCATTGCTTCCGCCACCGGTATAAACCCCAACAAGAAGGTCTATCGTTTGTGGTTCCATTTTATCATCCTGGCCTTCAGTTTCCTGAGGCTTCTGCTGAGTGCATCCGGCCATAAAGGCGATCAAAACGATGAGCACTCCAAATAGCTTACTCCTTAGTTCCATAATATATTAGGTTAGTAGCACGAATATAGCGGTAAAAGACGAAACCCAACAGGTATTGAAATCACCTATTTAGCAGGGTATTTTTCAAAGCCACTTTTTGCGCTTGAAATAAAGCAGCATTAGAATAAGCACTGCCCCCATTACTCCCCAAACCACAAAGTAGCCATAGCGGTACTTGAGCTCGGGCATATATTCGAAGTTCATTCCATAAATGCCTGCAATAAAAGTGAGTGGAATGAAAATGGTGGCCACCGTGGTCAGCACCTTCATCGTCTCGTTCATTTTCTGACTGAGAGACGAAAAATAGATATTAGCAAGGCTCTCCAGGCTTTTACTTGTGGACTCTATCTCGTCCATGGCATTTTTACAGCTATTGAGCAGGTCATGAAAATACTTCTCATTTTCATTTTCGATGAAGTTGGTACGGCCGTTGAGAATGTTGGTTAAAGCCTCTTTGAAAGGCATCAACGACTTCTTGATCAATTGCGTGTCCTTCTTGTACTTCTCCAACTTGAGTAGTGTGCTCTGAGTGGGATCCTTCAGCACCTCTTTTTCCAGTTCAGCCACTATCAAATTGAATGCATCGATGGTTTCAAAATAGTTGTCCAGCACGGCGTCCAGCAACTGCACCAATAAAAAGTCACTTTTCCGGTGGCGAACCATGCCCAACTTCTCCCTGATCTTGTACCTGATGTGGTCAAAGTGATCTCCTTCTTCTTCCTGCAGCGAAATGATGTAGTTCTTCCCCAGGATAAAGCTGATCTGCTCAATGTTTAGCTCTTGTTGCTCGGTTTGCAGGATCGATTTTACACTGAAAAACAGGTACTTATCATATTCCTCTACTTTAGGCCGCTGGGTGGTGTCGAGCATTTGCCGCACCATCAGGCGGTCAAAAGACATTGCTTTCGACAGGTCTTCATAGAGCGACACCTCGTGCAGACCATGGAAATTCAACCAATAAGATTTTTTCGGATCAGGTGACTGGAGTGCTGAAAAGTCTTCTGGTTGATCCAGCTCCATGCAGTCGTCGGGGCTGTATTCAAACAGCTGAATGGCCACCTTCTCCAGCTTTTTCTTACCGATAAAAACTGTTTGGGCTTTTCCCTTTGATTCACTTTTGAGTGTTGAATACAGGTTGAAGGTAAGGTTGTCGCCTATCGTCCCAAGCGTCCGCAAGCCTGCCATAAGGATTTTGTCGGGCCTTGTAATATCAAATTGCTTCTTGTCCTTCTTCATTCACAGAAATCATTGATTGTCATTTCTTAAACTTACTACACTTATCCTCATCCCTCAAGCAAACCTAAAACATAAAGGCTCCGAACAGGGGCTTTCAGCCAGGTTAAGGCAAAAAAAAACCACCCGAAGGTGGTTTCTTATAGTGTCTTTTAATAAAAAAAGTATATCTATCGATTCCTTTTACTATCGCACTACTTCGACATTAACGGCGTTCATGCCTTTTTTGCCTTGCTCAACTTCAAAAGTCACTTCGTCGTTCTCACGAACTTCGTCAACTAGACCTGAAACGTGAACGAAGATGTCTTCACCGCCATTTGATGGCTTGATGAAACCAAAACCTTTTGAATTGTTGAAAAATTTTACTGTTCCTTCCATTGTTATTATTAATTGATTGTAATAAATGCTATGCTAGTGGCATTTTGGTAAAGGTAAAAAATCTGACTTGAGGGTAATTAATTAAGAAATTTGTGGGGTGCAAAGTTGAAAATTAACGACCTGTGGCCAGGCATATTTTACTATTACTGATTTAAATGCTGTGCAAGGTGGCAAATAGTGCGATTCAAAGCAAATAAATATTTGTTTTTTATTGCGGTCGATCTAAATGGTGGGCCTTTTGCATTCTCACTTTTTCTGGCACGGAATCTGAACAAGCATTTTGGTGACTTAATTGGGGAGTTAGGATTTTGTTTGAATTTTTTTAATTGAGTTGATAATTTAAACCAACCTTACTGTTAGTTTTGTGACTGTAAAAGCGGTTGTTAATCGTTGATAAATATTCATTTACAGATTAAGAATTTTTATTCACGCTATGAGTGTCAAAATCCAGCAGAACATTGACGTGGTGCATAATATCACCAGGAAGGAATTCGAGCAAAATTACTATTACCCACAAAAACCTGTAGTCCTCAAAGGGCTTGTAGATGGCTATCCGGCCAGCAAGAAATGGAATTTCCAATTCTTTAAGGACGAAATGGGTGATATGGAGGTGGGTGTGTTCGACGGGGCACTGGAGCGAGCTGATCGTTCTTTTAAAAAGCCTGACTATTATCTGAAGTTCAGGGAGTACCTGGATGAAATAGAAAAAGGGCCGACAAAAAAGCGGTTATTTCTTTTTAACCCTTTTAAACAGAACAAACGCCTGTTCGAAGACTTCGAATTTCCTAAGATATGCTCCGG
Source organism: Imperialibacter sp. (assembly GCF_048007035.1). Taxonomy (NCBI): domain Bacteria; kingdom Pseudomonadati; phylum Bacteroidota; class Cytophagia; order Cytophagales; family Flammeovirgaceae; genus Imperialibacter; species Imperialibacter sp. The sequence continues at coordinate 5,894,635 of NZ_CP180355.1, read as the reverse complement.
GTTCTTAAGGTCTTTTCCTTTCATGTTTTTTGGTGGCGATGGATCAGTAACCCGCATCCATCAGGACATGGATATGTCGTGCGTTTTTCTCACGCAGTTCACCGGAAAGAAAAGAGTAGTACTGTTTGATCCTAAATACTCAACTTTACTGTACAGATTTCCTTACAACGTGCACACTGCTGTTAACATTGAAAAGCCCGACTACGACAAGTACCCGGGGTTGAAATATGTTGAAGGAAGAGAGGCCGTGCTGGAATTTGGCGATACCATCTTTATTCCATCCGGCTGGTGGCACCATATCGAATATGTAGGTAGTGGCTTTAGTATGAGCCTTAGGTGCCTGAGCCCACGGGTGAAAGACCGTGTGCAAGGTGGCTGGAATGTGACAGTTGCTACCCACCTCGACGAATTGCTTCTTAAAATGAGGGGAGACAAATGGTTCAAGCACAAGGAGAAAGTAGCAATCAACAATGCTAACAAAGAGATTGAAAAGCTTATAGCTCAATAGCATTGCCTTTTCAGAAGTGAGGTTGTGCTTTTGAAAAATACGAAACCCGGTCAAATAGTGTTGTTATACTACTTGACCGGGTTTTTAGTTGAGCCACCTCCTACTCTGAGCGCAGTGAATCCACCGGATTGGAGCTGGCCGCCTGCATCGACCGATAGCCAGTGCTAACCAGTGCCACCAGCAGGGAAACTGCAAAGGCCGACACAAATACAGTGAACCCAATGTCTATCTGATAGGCGAAGTCGTCGAGCCAGTCGCTCATAAGCGCATAAACAAGTGGCGAGGCAATTACAAACGCAATGAGTAACAGTCCTGCAATCTCCTTCCAAAACATCAGAAGCATTTGGAGCGTGCCAGCGCCTAATACCTTCCTCACCCCTATCTCTTTGGTCCGTTCGTTGGCCATAAAAGAAATGAGGCCGTACAACCCGAGTGCCCCGATTAGCACAGCGATGCTGGCAAAAATCATAAACAAAGTCGCCAGGTTCCGCTCGCTCTCATACTTTGCAGCTATGGAGGCATCAAGGAAACGATAGTCAAAAATGAATGACGGAAAGGTCTCATTCCAGATTTCTTCCACCCCACTAATGGCCTCGCTGGCTACTGCAGCGGAACTCCCCGCAGAAAATTTTATTACCATGGAATAGAATTCTGGCTGATAGTAAAGCAGTATTACTTTTTCCAATTTTTGGTGCAAAGAGTAAGCGTGAAAATCTTTTACTACACCAACAATCTCCCTCACATTATCGTCGTAGCCAGTTCTTATTTTTGCTCCAATGGCGTCATGGGGACTTTGAAAGCCCAACCCAAGAATAGCCTGTTCACTGGCGATAACAGCCGAAGCGGAATCAGCTGGCCGGAGATTTCTACCTGCCAGTAATTCTATATTGAAAAGTGAGAGATAGTTTTCGTCGACGGCTTTAAAATTGGCCCCGAGATCTGCCCTTCGCTCCTTCGCCACGGCAGGGTCGTAAAAGTTGGCAATAGAGTTTGATGATGACAAAGGCGCCCCTATACAAAATGACACGTTCTCTATCCCCTTTACTGACCTTATCCGCTGCCCAAGTGCGGAGATAGCCGACTGGTCGGGCACCCAGGTGGTAATGATAGCGTCTTTGTCGAAGCCAAGTGGCTGATCCTGTAGAAACCTGGTTTGCTGGAGCACCACCAATGTGCCAAACACTAATACCTGGCTGATCATGAACTGAAACACTACGAGCGCTTTTCTTAGAGAAACGCCTCGCAGTCCTTTGCTATGGGCACTTTTGCCTCGTAAAGCCATTACGGGGCTCAGCTTAGAAAGCACAAGCGATGGATAAAGCCCGGCTGCCAGCGTAACAAGAATGATAACAGCGAGTAGATAAACCAGCAACCATGGTTCATTGACAATACTTACCGAGAGTCGATAGCCAAGCAGGTTCTGCAACTCAAGCAACATCACTTCCGCCAGCGCCAAAGAAAGAAAGCTGGCTAGCACGGTAATGAAGAAGGTTTCCATGAGAAACTGCGTTCGCAGCTGTCGTTTGTGGCCGCCCATTGCTTTACGAATGCCTATCTCTCTGGCTCTTTTGGAAGCCTGGGCTGTAGACAGGTTGATGAAATTGATACAAGCTGCAATCAGGAGGAAAAAGGCAATGGTAATCAAGGCGATGAGCAGTCGGTAGTCCATTACACGGTCGCCGAAGTTGCTGTAATCAGGATTAAAATGCACGTCAGACAGCGGTTGAAGCCCGAAACGGTCGCCGGCATCACCCTCTCCATAATACTTCTTTGCAAACTCCGGCAGTGCCGCTATTAATTGGTTCTTATGCGATTCATCTTTCAACAACACATAACAATTGGTACTGCTGCTAGTGGCATCCCAGTCCTGTCCATCCCCGTAGTCAGGGTCAAAATCGCCAAGATTGTCGTAATGTACCACCAGCTGAAAAGGCAGATCGGTAGTAGCTGGAGATGCCTTAAATACTCCTTTCACCACCACGCTGAGTGTGGAATTAATGGTTATCCTGTTTCCGATTACCTTGTCAAAGCTTTCATCTTTGACATCGAAGTATTTGATGGCCCACTGATCCGAAATCACCGCCGAGTTGGGATGAGACACAGCATCGCTCAGGTTGCCAGCCAATGCTGGAAATGTAAACACATCAAAAACACCAGGTGAAGCGAATACGAGGCCCTCGTCCTCTTCCATCTTCTTTAGTTGTGTATCTCCTTCCCAAGATGCTATTATACCGCCGTACTCGTAATCAATTTTGGCGACAGCGTCTACAAAAGCGTAATCCGCTGCCAGCGCATCGCCTGTGGGGTGCGGCATGGAAGCACTTCCGCCATTGGTTACCCTGTAAATGTGCTCAAAATTGGCATGATGCTTCTCGTAGCTCAGCTCGTAGTTGACAATAAGGTAAATGACTACCGAACAGCCTATACCGAGTGCGAGCCCCAGCATATTGAGCAGCAGAAAGCTGGGGTGCCTCTTGAAAGTTCGGTAAACGGTGACAAGATAGTTTTTGAGCATGGCGGTTATTTTTTTGTTATTCCGACCTCAGAGAGTCCACCGGATTGGAGCTGGCCGCCCTAAGCGCCCGATAGCCTGTGCTAATCAATGCGATGACCAAAGTGAGACCAAAGCCAGCAGCGAGGATCAGTAGGTTGAAATCCATGCGGTAGACGAAGTTCTGCAGCCAGTCGTTCATCAGCCAGAAGGCAACCGGACTGGAGATAGCGAAGGCGATGGCAAGCAAAAGCGTGGTCTCCTTGCTGAAAATAAACATGATTTGAGCTACGCTGGCGCCCAGCACCTTGCGCACACCAATCTCCTTCACTCGTTGGTTGGCCACAAAAGAAATAAGTCCGAAAAGGCCCAGAGCCCCTATGAAAATGGCCATCCCAGAGAAAATAGTGAACAACTTGCTAAGGTTCCTTTCCGATTGGTAGGCAGCACTGATATCGTCTTCTAAAAATGTATAGTCAAAAATAGCCTCAGGGTACACTTCCAGCCACGCTTTGTCAATTTCACTGATCGTATTTTCCATACCTGCCAAAGAGGATGCACTGGCATCCAGCTTGATATCAATGGCGAAAAAGCCAGGAGGATAATAAAGAAGTACCACGGGCTCCAGGTCACTGTGAAGACTTTGCACATGAAAGTCTTTCACCACACCCACAATTTCTTTCTCCCCACCCCAACCTGATTTTATGCTTTTGCCAATGGCATCTTGCGGACTCGAAATCCCGATGAATTTCAGTACCTGCTCGTTAACTACAATGCGTTTCAAAGAGTCGGACGGTCTGATGTTTCGGCCTGCAAGCAGCTCCAAATCAAAGAAATCAACATAGTGCTCGTCTACTACTTTATAATTGGCGCTATAGGATTCCGTCACTCCTCCATCGGGATAGCTGAAATCGCCACTGGCAGTATTTCGGTCAATTGGAGAGCCCATGCCGAATGTCACATCGGCCACCCCGCTAATGCTGTTAATCTTGTTACGAAGCTCCTCAATATCTTTTGGGTTGGGGTTGCTTAAATAGGTGGTAACAATTGCTTCTTTAGTGAAGCCCAGAGGCTGGTTTTCCATGTACCTGATCTGCAAAAACACAACCAGCGTGCCAATTATCAATGCCTGGCTGATAACAAACTGCACCACCACCAGCCCTCTTCTGACTGACAGTCCCCCCGCATGCCTTCCTGAAATATTGTTCTTTATGGCCAGAATCGGATTCATTCTTGACAGCACCAGCGACGGGTACAAACCTGCCATCAGCGAAACCAGCACCACTACTCCTCCAAGAAATAGTATTGCATTGGGGTGACTGCCGAGGTCAACGGAAAGGCGATAACCGAGAATATCCTGTAACTGTATAAGAAACACTTCGGCCACAGCCAGGGCTAAAAACCCTGCGAAAAGTGTGATGAGTAATGCTTCGGAATAAAACTGGAACACCAACTGTCCTTTATGGCTGCCCATCACTTTTCTGATGCCTATTTCTTTAGAGCGCCTTACAGCCTGAGCAGTGGCAAGGTTAGTGAAATTGATACAGGCAGTAATGATCAGAAATGCAGCAATGGCGACAAGGGCCCACAAACGATCCATGTCCACGGCACGGCCGGCATAATTCCCATAGTCAGCATTAAAGTGGATATCGGAAAGCGGCTGCAAATCGAAAGAGGTTCTCGAAACCTCGTCTTCTGAATGATGCTGACTCCAAACCTCCGAGATGGTTCTGAGTAAGTTACTTTTTACTGCCTGATCCTTTACAAGCACAAAGCAGTTGGTGGCGCTACTCATGCTGCTCCACGATTTGCCTTCGTTGTAATAGTCACTCACTTCCCCAATATTGTCATAGTGCATCAGCAGATGAAATGGAAAGTCGCTGGTTTTCGGCGGTGCCTTAAAGACGCCTCTAATGGTTAAACTAAGGCGGGCGTTGATCGAAATAACCTCCCCAATCACACTTTCCCAGTCATCACCCCTCACGTCAAAATATTTCCTGGCCCACTCGTCGGAAATAACCCCCGAGTTGGTCTCTTCTACCGCCTTAGCAAGGTCTCCGCTCAATGACGGAAAAGTGAAGATCTTGAAGAAAGAGGGCGTCACAAAGGCCATGTTCTCCTCTTCACTCAGCTTTTTGAGCTGTTTGTCGCCATCCCATGACGCTACTACACCTCCGTATTGATAATGCGCCATGGCCACTTCGTCAACGGACGGAGACTCTTCTCTTAATGCGCTGCCAAAGGGATGCGGCACATTGGTGGCATGATAGAGTTTGTTGGGCTCCTGAAACGAACGTGTTACCCGGTAAATCTGGTTATAGTTTTCATGATGTTTGTCAAAGCTAAGCTCATACGACACGATCGAATAAACCACCAGTGAACAGCCAATGCCCAGTGAGAGTCCCAAAATATTGAGAAACATATAACCAGGGTTTCTCCGGAAAGTGCGCAGCGTAGTAATGATATAATTTCTGATCATATCCTTGGCTTTTAAGAGGTGAAAAATGATTACTCTGACCTCAATGATTCGACAGGATTGACCCTGGCGGCGAGAAACGATCGGTAGCCAGTGCTTGCCAGTGCTATAACAAGAGATACGCTGATGGCCAATACAAAGAACACCGGACTAAATGGTGTGCTATAGGCAAAGTCATCGAGCCAACCCCGCATCACCCAGTAGGTAAGCGGCGCTGCAACCACAAAAGCCACACCCAGCAACACAACCACTTCTTTGCTGAAAATGAAGATGATTTCGCCCATGCTGGCACCCAGCACTTTACGAACGCCAATTTCTTTGACCCGCTGGTTGGCCAGGAAGGAGATCAAACCATAGAGCCCAAGGCCCCCAATGAAAATGGCGATACCTGAAAAAATAAGGAACAGCTGGCTGACGTTTTTCTCCGTTTGATAGCGGTCGGCAATCTGCTTGTCGAGGAAATCATAATCGAAGATGAAGTCCGGGTAGGTCTCGCTCCACACCTTGTCGACCTCAGCTACCAGGTTATCTATTTTTGCCACCGCATCACCTGTAGTGGAAAGCTTAACCCCCATTTCATAGAATGCACCAGGGTAGTAAATAATCATCGCAGGCCTCAGCTCAGAATGAAGGGAGAAAATGTGAAAGTCTTTGAGCACCCCTACCACCTCTTTGTTTCCGTTGAAGCCAGTTGTTAGCTTTTTGCCAATTGCTTCGGCTGGATTATCGATGCCCATGATGTGCATGACCTGCTCGTTGATGACAACCGCTTTAAGAGAATCGGATGGCCTGATGCTCCTGCCGGCTAAAAGTTGCAGACCGTAAAAATCGATATAGTTCTCGTCGGCTATTTTAAAATTAGCGCTGTACTGATCGGTAACGCCGCCATCAGGGTAGCTGAAATTAGAGTTCGAGTTGCTGCCGGCCAGCGGCGCACCCAGCGAGAATGTAACGTCCTCAATCCCACTCACACCCAGCAGCCTGTTTCGCATGGTCTCAAGTGTTTGAGGATGTTCCTGGTCAGGGATATATACATTGATGATGGCGTCCTTCTCAAATCCCAAAGGCTGGCTTTGTATAAAACGCATCTGCATCAACACTACAATGGTACCTATGATAAGGGCCTGACTGATGGCAAACTGAATGACTACCAATGCCCGGCGCAACGAAAGCCCCCCGGTGTGTCTGTCGGAAGTAATTTTATTTTTGATGGCCAGCACGGGATTCATTCTTGATAGTATCAGTGAGGGATAGAATCCGGCGAGCAGGGTGACAGCAAAAACCGCTGCGATAAGAAACGCCAGCATTTCTGTATTTGACAGCAAGTCAATCGACAACCTGTAACCCAGTATTTCTTCAAGTTGGATAAGAAACAACTCAGCAATAGCCAGGGAGATCAGCGCAGCAATGGCGGTAATGATAAAGGTTTCGCTGTAGAACTGAAGCAAAAGCTGCCCACGGTGGCCACCCATTACCTTACGGATGCCGATCTCTTTAGACCTTTTTACCGCCTGAGCCGTCGCCAGGTTAGTGAAATTGATGCAGGCTGTGATAATCAGAAACAAACCTACTACTCCCAGTGCCATGATCAGTCGCATGTCCATGGTGCGGTCGCCGTAGTTCTCATATTCGCCATTGAAGTGCACGTCGGACAGTGGCTGTAAACCAAACTCCAGCTCTTCAACAGCCTCTTCGTCGTAATACTTTTTAACGAACTCAGGAAAAGAAGCCAAGAGTTGCTCCTTATCGGTTTCGTTTTTAATGAGTACATAACAGTTGGTTGAGCTGCTGGTACTATTCCACCTCGTGCCATCCTCGTAGTAAGGATTCATGTCCTTGAGGTTGTGGTAGTGAATCATGAGTTTGAACGGGAAGTCGCTGTTTTTGGGAGGCGCCTTAAATATGCCTTTAATGGTGACCGACAACTTGGAATTAATCGTCAACCTTTTGCCAATAACACTTTCGACCGTCTCGTCTGTCAGGTCGAAATACTTCTTTGCCCACTCATCTGATATGACTGCCGAGTTGAGCTCTTCCACTCCCCTGGCAAGGTCACCCGACACTGACTCAAAAGTGAATACCTTAAAAAAATCAGGTATTACATACGCTATCCCAACATCCTCGCTGAGCCTTCTCAACTGCTGATCGCCTTCCCAGGAAGCTACAATGGCTCCATACTGGTAATCAACTCTGGCCACTTCATCAATGAAGGAATAGTCTTCACGCAGCGCCTTGCCCAACGGATGTGGTACTCCCGAACCATGTTCGATCTTGTCGGGCTGGTGATCGGCACGTGTAATCCTGTAGATGTGTTCAAAGTTCTCGTGGTGCTTATCATAGCTGAGCTCGTAGGTGATCACCCTGTAGATGACGAGGGAACAGCCAATGCCCAGGGCAAGGCCAAAAACGTTGAGCAGCATGTAGCTGATGTTTCTGCGGAAGCTTCTAATGGTGGTGATGAGATAGTTTCTGAACATGGTGCTAAAGTTAATAGTATGCCAGCCAGTTAAGAAAATGTTGTGCCATTAACTATAGGTTACTTATTGTCAGTCTGTTACGAATAGCGTATGAAAATATAGTTGGCTTAGGTGTTTGGTTTTGCTACAAAAAAGTGTTTGTTTTTGATACAGTATTAACGACTTAGCGTCTCAGAACCGAGATGCCTGCTTTCGCAGGCATGACGCTGCTTCGACGACGTTCTGGTGATTGAAGAACTGCGCATGGATTAAAAATCAACCAAATATGCCCCTCACCCCCAACAAAATACTCATTGTAGACGACGACCGGGATGTGCTTACCACAGCCCGGATGCTCCTCAAACATCACTATGAGGGGGTGAAAACGAGCGTGCACCCCAGCGAGGCCCTCGACCTGATGGAGCAGTTCAATCCAGACGTGGTGCTACTCGACATGAACTTTCAGCGGGGAGAAAACACTGGTGAAGAAGGGCTGCGGGCTTTGACGAATCTGCTGGCCAAAGACCCCTCTCTCAAGGTTATTCTGCTCACTGCCTATGGCGATATCAACCTGGCCGTGGAAGGCATGAAAGCCGGAGCCGCTGACTTTGTGGTGAAGCCGTGGTCGAATGAGAAACTACTGGCCACGATCCAGAATGCATTGAAGCTGAAAGCCGCCGAAAAAAATGCTGAGAAGTACAAAGCGATTAGCACCGACATCACCGAGAGCGGCAAGCTGCTGGAGGAAGAACTCATTGGTCACTCGCCTGCATTCAAACAAGTGCTTGCGACGATCAAAAAGGTAGCGCCGACGGACGCCAACGTGCTGCTGCTGGGAGAGAACGGCACCGGCAAAGATGTGATGGCCCGCTACCTGCACAGCCTCTCTACCCGTAACAACCAGGTGTTTTTCAGGGTAGACACGGGTTCTTTGCACGAAAAGCTGTTTGAGAGCGAATTGTTCGGCCACGTAAAAGGCGCCTTCACCGATGCCAAGGAAGACAAGCCCGGCAAGTTTGAACTCGCCGAAGGTGGTACGCTTTTTCTTGACGAAATCGGCAACCTCTCCCCTGCCTCGCAAGCCAAAATCCTGACTGCGCTACAGCAAAAAACCATTACCCGGCTGGGCTCCAACAAACCCATCCCTATCGACTTCCGGCTGATCAGCGCCACCAACCAGCCGTTGGCACAAATGGTTGCCGACGGGGAGTTTCGGCAAGACCTGCTCTTCCGTATCAATACCATTGAAATTACCCTGCCCACCCTGAGAGAAAGACGGGACGACGTCCTCCTACTGGCCAGTCATTTCATCAGCCATTTTGCCAAAAAATACAGGAAAGGAGCGCTACAGCTTTCTGATGTGGCAAACAAGCAGCTGACCGATCACCACTGGCCGGGCAATATCCGGGAGTTGATGCACACCATGGAGCGGGCCGTGATTATGGCCGAGGGTTCGACCATCAACTACTTTGACCTGAGCCCATCCAAAACAGCGGCTGCTGACTCGCCACCGGAAACGCTGAACTTGCAGGAAAACGAGCTGAAGCTGATCAACGAAGCACTCAAAAAACACCAGGGCAATGTGACCCGGGCAGCCCGTGAGTTGGGCATTGACCGGCTGGCCCTTTACCGCAGAATGGAGAAGTATGGTATTAAATAGATTCCTTCTGTGGCTCACCATCCGCACTGGCCTTGTACTGGCAACACTTGTGGCGATCGCCTATTCGTGGACGCAATTTGACCTGGTTTACACGCCGATAGTGCTCTTAGTCGTCCTCATCTTTCAAGTCAACGACCTGTGGCGGTTTATCCGGCGAACGAATGATAACCTCACCCGTTTTTTGCAGGCCATTGAAACCAGGGACTTTACGGTCGGTTTCCGTCAGGACAAAATTGACCCTTCGGAAAAACGCCTGCACAAGGCCTTTCACCTGATCCTCGACACGATACAGGAGTCGGAGCTTTCCCGTCAGGCGCAGTACTTGTACCTGCAAGGCATTGTGGAGCATATTCCCACGGGCATTATTGCGCTGAATGACAGAGAGCATATTGACCTGATCAATCCAGAGGCGCAAAGCCTGCTCGATATCCCCAACGTGGCTAACTGGAAAAACCTGAAAACGGAAAACTCCGAGGCGATGGCGCAGCTGCTGCAGCTCAGTCATGGTGAAAGTCGATTGCTGGAGATCACCATAAGTGGGAACAAGAAATACCTGAGTGTGTCGCTCTATGCTTTCAAGCTGATTGACAAAAGCATCAGGCTGTTTACTATCAAGGACATTGCCAACGAGATTGACCAGAAGGAGCTGGAGGCATGGATCAAGCTGACCAGGGTCCTCACCCACGAGATCATGAATTCGGTGACTCCCCTCCTGTCGCTGACGGAAACCATGATCATGGTGCTGAAGCAGCCCAATGGCAAAGCCAAAAAGGTGGCTGACCTGACGGACGAAACCATCAGCGACATGGTGGAGTCGCTCGAAACGATACAACTCCGCAGCAAGGGCTTGCTCCAGTTTGTGGAAGACTACCGCCGCTTTACGAGAGTGCCAGAACTACAACCGGCACCTATTGAGGTGAAAGGCATGATCAGCTCCATCAACCTGCTGATGGCATCAGAACTACAAAAAGCAGGCATTCAGGTGCAAATGCCGGAGCAAAGTACCGACCTGACCATTCAAGGTGACCGCAAGCTACTGGAGCAGGTGTTCATCAACCTGCTAACGAACGCCATCCATGCGCTAGATGGATGCGACGCCCCGCTCATTACCTGGCGCTTTGAACCGGGAGACCGCTGGGTGGACATTGCCATCAAAGACAACGGCAGCGGCATCGACCCCGACAAGCTGGAGCAAATCTTCATTCCTTTCTTCTCTACCAAAAAGGACGGCTCCGGCATAGGCCTTAGTCTCAGCCGGCAGATCATCTACCGCCACAAGGGCCGTATTCATGTGTATTCAGAAAAGGGAAAGTTTACGGAGATGGTGGTAAGGTTGCCGGTGGGGTGAATAAGCAAAAGGCTAAACGAAGTGGTAAAACCTTTTCTCTGATACAACGCATTTATCTTTCACGTCTAAGAGTTCGATCAGCTCATTTGGGCTGACGATCAGTTCAGAAATAACAATAGGCAATGCTTTTTTGGCATTAAGCATAATTGCAACATACTCCAGATCAAACGCAGCGCCTCTTCTGCGGATAATGTGTTTAAAATGCATGATTGTTTTGATCTCTTTTCTCTCAATCAACTGGCCTCTAACCGTTAGCCCGTGGTCAGGCTCAATCATAATGACCAAATTCTTTTCAGTTCTAAAGAATTTGACGAAGTTGACCCAGCCTGGAATTTGAAAAGAAAGGATGACTAATGCGCCGATCGTAAGGAGAACTGGCGTTAGATCGAACATAATATCTGATTGATACTCAAACGATACTTTCAAAAGATACAGGACAAAGAGTAGGTAAAAAAAAGGAGAACAATATAGAAGGATAGTGTGGAAATAGATCAAGCTTTCGAACAATTTGGCCTTCAGAATTCATTCTCATTCAAAGGTATTATGGTACCGATCCTCTTATATCGTCCTTTTATTCTCAACAGTTATTTCAGATCCTTCTGCAAGCATAACTGACGTTGGTTGGAGGTTGGAAAGTTCGCCAAATTCAGTTCCATAAACCAATCCGAAGTTGACGTCTATCTTGTATTCAGAAACTTCATAACAATCCCACCTTGGGTGAGTTACTTCATACTCAAGAGATGAATTCTTCCCGGCCTTTGTATATCCCCAGTAATGCTCAGTGATAAATTCAGATTCAGAACCCCGTGCAATAACTGTTGGATCAAGGGCTGCTTTTACCGAAAAGGAATTCCCTTCTCCGTTAAGAGACCAACAATATTTTACTGTTCTGCTATTTTCTTGCTCTCGCCATTCATGAGACATTTTCATTGTCTGGTAGTGCTCCTTATAAACTGCATTCGCTACAAAAGTCAGCGCTGGCTTAGGAACGATTTCCTTTATAAAAACTACTCCTCTTTTCCATTCGCCTTTGTCATTATATCTGACGTAGAATCTCAGATTTACCTCTTCGAAGTTACGATGAAATGGAATGGGTATTCCAAGTAGCCTGGTTTTCAAAAACATAAACCCGACAAGGCTGACATAACAGGTACCGTTCCACAAATCCAATTCAGTTTTGGGTGGGATATGTCTGGCCAATACTTTTGGATCGATTGCGTAATTCGCAATAGCCAGTTTTCTCCATTCTGCCTTGAGGAAGCTCATATGCGGTTGTGTAATGCTAGTTAAAGTCCAAGTAAGAATCGCAATTATGGTCTGTGTATCGACCCTTACATATTATGATCTTGTGGTGCGACATGTTAGCTTGCCATGTCGAATTCTGAATAATTACCTATCTCTTCTTGGATATCAATGCAACGGCTTTCAGTTCCTTGTCCTGTTGATTGCAAGTCAACTATTCTCCCACCATCGGCTTCCCATTCCATCAATTCGCTTCTCTAACCGGATGGCGGAACAAAATAATGCCAAAACATACAGCAAATGCTGCGTAAATGACCCCAACTGTCCAGATAAGGTAGGAAGCATTGGAATTTGACATCAGCACTTTCACCAGGGCCAGTCCGCCAATGAGAAAGTGAGTCATATTGGCTACGGCAACCGGCCGGTTGTATATCCCTCCTATCAGGCTGCCTTTGCTCATCCAGTTGAGCATGGCAAAGGCGAAGTACATGGCACCCAAAATTTGCATCAGCAAGAGGGAAGTCTCGCTCTCCTCCATACCGGCATAATTCAATAAGGCATCGGGCATAAAGGTCAGGGCAATACCGGCAGTCCCCAATATAACCGCTGCCAGTGTCATGATAATTTTGGTGTTCATATTTTTGTGCTGAGATAAAAGGCGGAATATACAGCACAAACGCCTATTCCACCATGGGTAAAGCACTTGTTTCGCAATGCCTGAAGAGTTTTGTTGGGGATAGCGAAGAAAATGAGATGAACACCCCTGTGAGTATCAATACAGAAAATAGGGCTGATTCTGTACGGTATTAGATCGGCTCCGAAATGAAAAGATTGCCGCAGCTGCGACTTAAATCCCGGACACAATGCGTAGGCATTTGCCGCAGCCTCGCAATGACGGTCACCTTTGGGGTTAGTTCCTACTAAATAGGAAGGTGGCAACACTCCCTGTCGCCCCTTCCTACGGGACTCATCAAGACGGGTATGGTGGCACTGAGGCAAACTTTATGGCTTAATGGGAATTGCAAAACCCCACAAGAGAGCTACCGTTGCTCAGTCCCGTATGGACGACACACCGGTAAGCTCACCATCTAACGTCTTTTTTTCGCCAAGTGCCGTAGGTACGACACATATCCTTACCAGCAAGCCCCCTACTTCGCCTGGAGTCTATGCTCCTTCATCAGCCTGTAAATCGAATAGATACCCGGTATCATGGGCAGAAAGGCGGTCCACATGCCCGAAAAGTAGTAGTTACCAGTTGTTTTGTAGTAGTAGTTGGGCATGTCGGCTACTTCCACTCCATGAATGGTTTGGGTAATGTCGCTCACATTGCCTGGCTCCAGGCTGGGCGTCAGCAACGGAAAGACATAGTGAGTGAATTCTGCCACACCTGGCCCGATAAAAATGAACCAGGCAATAAAGCCCGCCAGCGGCACCCGGTAATAAAGGCCCAGCGAAGTTAATGTGTAGACCGTCGGGCCCACAAGAGCAAAAACAAGCAAAAAGCTCCTTTCTGTCCAGGGGATTTCGAAAAGCCGACTCATGGCTGGCGCAAAGCCCGTTTCATACTCTTCAATGATGTGAATTTGCAGACCGGCCACGGTGAGCAAAAACAACGGCAAAATGATTTTTGGATCAGTAGGATTCTTAAGGTAGGTGAAATACCAAAACAGGAAGCCGACGAGGGCAGATCCTCCAACAATGATCACTGGTGGAAGCCCGATGTTGATATAGCCAATTGTTGGCATGACAATACAGAAGGTGATGACAATGACCTGGCTAAAAATTCTGGTTGATTTCGATGTTTGCATGGTTGTAAAAAGTTGGTTGATGCAAACTTTCGAAGAAAAGCTGAGCCGTCTTTTTACAAATGTTAAAAAATCACTTCTTGGCCCTGATACGGCTGAGAGTTACTTGTGTGACACCCAAATAGTTAGAAAGGTCGCCGAGGCTGATCCGCTGCAGGAGCTGCCCCTCATTCGCCACAAAGTGGTTGTAGCGGGCAGTAGCGTTATCTTCCAGCATTTCACTCACCCTTTTCATCATATTGGCCGCCGCCATGGACACCAGTTTCCTGAAAAAAGTCTCCACACAGTGGTGTTTGCCACAAAGCTGCTCCAGGTCAGGCTTGCTGATATAGGTAACCCTCGTTTTTTCCAATGCCAGCATTCCATAATTCGACGGCATTTCGGACACAAAGCTGTCGAGCACGGTAAGCATGGAATGCTCAGCGAAGAAGCGCATGACGAATTCTTTGTCTTCGCTGGTGAAGAATGTTTTGGTCAGTCCTTCGTCGACAAAGCACAGGTGGCGGCATACCTCTCCCCGTTTCAAAATGAAGTCATTTTTTTCAATCGTCCGGCTCTTTAGTTTCTCCAGCAAATCGTCGGACGCTTCCTTATCAAGTGGGCAAAGCCTGTTGCAAAAGCTTAAAAAATCGATCATAGCTGTTCCGATGTTTGTGCCGAGCGTCACCAGCTCAGGTTAGGGTATTCACCTTCCGGCATACATCAGGAATATAGCTATAAATAGGGAGACTTCGCATTGTTTTCACCGGCAAGCCAATGCCCACCCTTTATGGAAGTTAGCCAAACCCCATTCTAACCATAGCCAGCTGCCCATGCATGGGGGAAATTTGTAAAAAATAAAAGTCAAATGTGTATCTGTAGATTACTCCTGCCAGACAGATTGGTGTTGGCGGGCACAACAAAAGCGACCAGCAAATTTGGCCTTCTTTCCTCACTCCTCTTCAGTTTTTACAATCAACTAAAAGTGCTGAAAATCAGTTTAATACCTTCTAAATGTTTTTGACTATGAACGTTGATTTCCGTTATTTTGCAGCTACTATCTCGAAACCAACGGCTCAATTAATAACCTTTTCGAAGCTGTCTGGTTTATGAAATATCGTTAAAATTTTGTATTATATAGTGATCTTTTGACAAGGGTAAGCTATGACTTTTGATCAGAAGAGACTTCGATCTATCCGACCTTAGTTCACTCAATGCCTCCTTTTAGATGTTTCATTTTGTTGTGTCTTTCCTTGTGCATCAGCCGCACAAGCCTAAGCCAACTGTCGACAACCGATAGTCTTGAGCAGGTATTGACGAGGTCAAAAAATGAAGCAAAAGTTGATGTTCTCAATCAGCTCACCTACGAGTTTATCACTGTCGATAATGAGAAAGTACAACTATATAATGGACAGGCGATTGAGTTAAGCAAGAAGATTGCCTATCGTAAGGGAGAAGCCATAGCCTATACGTACAAAGGTGTTAATGAATACCTCTCCGGCTTTCTTGCTCCCGCCCATGTTCACTTACACAAGGGCCTGCGACTGTCGGAGCAGATCGGAGACAGGAAAAACACAGGCTATTCATATCTCCAGCTTGGCAACCTGTCGCTGGAAGAAGTTGCCACCGATTCAGCCTTGTATTTCTTCAATAAAGCCCTTTTCTTTTTTAGCGATGAGTCAGATCCTGCCACCCTTTCGAAAATTTACCGTAATATGAGTGCTGCCTACGGGCAACAGCACAAAATTGACCAGCAGCAAACATACCTCGACAGCGCTATTGCCATACGCAGGAGACTGCCTAAAAAAGCATTGCTGATCGAAGCCCTTCTGCTAAAGGCGAATAACAGCATCAGGAACAATAATGTAAGTGCGGCTGACAGTATCCTTTCGGATGCTGAAAAGATTGCGGCCAGTGCCAACGAGTATGAGGAAAGCCGTTTCGACATCCTTCATATCAAAGGGTTGATCTTGTTTAAAAAAGGCGATGTGGACGGAGCGATGGTGCTGATGGACTCTGCCAGCAGCTTTTTTTGGAAAAATCACTCATCCGCAAATATATAACCCTGCAAATGGACGTTAGTCTTGAATTTGCCCACCGAGCGGAGTACGAGCTGGCCCTTGATCATTTGTATCCCGCCCTTGAACTCTGCAAGCTGCGTGGTTACAACGCAGAAGTTCGCAGCATTATCACCACCATGGGATGGATCCATTATCGGTTGGGCGATTTCCCTCAAGCCGTTGTGCTGGCAGATGAAGTCATAGCTTTGCAAGCTAACACCCAACTGAAGGCGGAAATCGGCACGTCTTTTCTGCTAAAGGGAGCCACACTAACAGAATTAGGCAGGTTTGATGAGGCACAAAGCAATCTGGACTCAGCTTTCAATGTTTTTCAGGCAGTTGATGCCAAAAGGGGCAGCAGCGACGCCCTGATGTATTTGGGTTATCTGAGGGTGAAGCAACAGATGTATGAAGAGGCACTACTCTATTACGGCCGGAGTCTCGAGCTTGCTGAAGAAGCTCGTTCAGACTACAGCCTTGCGCAAGTTAACTGGGGGCTGGCTGATGCCTACTTCAAACTAAAAAAATTCAAGGAGTCGACTCACTTCCTTGACAAGGCTGAGTACTATTGCGGTTTGACTGAAGCCAATGAAATATTGATTATGTGCTTCAACACCCGGCGGGATCTGCTGGCTGCTCAGGGGCAATTCGAAGCCTCCCTGGCCTACTCAATAAAGGCCAGTCAGTTAAAGGACTCGTTGCACAAATCTGATATAAGCAGAAAGTTCGCCAACCTTGAAAAGATGCACCAGATCGACCAGCGAGACCGGGACATCAGGGCATTACAACAAGAAAAGCTGTTGGCTGACAACCAGATTGCCCTACAGAAATCGAAGCTGGATCAGCAGTTTCTGCTACTGATCGTGGGACTCGCCGGCCTCGCATTGCTGGGCTTTGTGGCCATTGCCTACTATCGTTTCTATAAGAGAATCAAGGCATTGCACTCCACTATTGTGGAAAAAAATCAGCGCATTCAGGTGCAGTCGGAGGAGCTGGCCGCTAACAACGAAAGGATCAGCGAGCTTAACCGGGGTCTCGAACAGCTAGTGGAGGAAAAAACAAACGAGCTTGTGAAAACGAACGAGGAGCTTGTTAAATATAACAATGAGCTGGTGCAATTTTCGTATACGGTTTCTCACCATATTCGTGGGCCAGTCGCCCGGCTGCTCGGCTTGTCCGATTTGGCAAGCAGAGAGCTGGATGACACAAGTTCAAAGCAACTGATCGGGCTAATGGGCACCACGGCAGAAGACCTGGATCAAATCATTAAAGACTTAGGGCAGCTCCTGGATCTAAGAACGACACCCAGTCATTATCGTGAGCCCGTGGATCTGGAAAAGGAGTGGCAGGAGAGTATTCGCTCATTGAAAGAAAGCCTCACCGGGAGTGAAACAATTGAGAGTGATTTTTCGGCACTACCTGAGATATTCACGGTTCAGTCTATGATTCAAAGCATTTTTCATAATCTGTTCAGCAACGCTATCAAGTACCAGTCGTGGGACAGAAACCTGGTGGTAAAAGCAAAAAGTTGGGAAGTAGACGACAGTGCAGTTATACGAATCACCGACAATGGGCTGGGGTTTGACGCTGTGCTTTACAAAAAACAGCTATTTAAGCTCTACAAGCGATTTCACACGCACGTAGAGGGACGTGGGATAGGCCTGTACCTCGTAAAAGCCCAGCTTGAGATATTGCACGGGTCGATAGAAGTTGAGTCAGCGCCCGATGAAGGTACTTCCATTACAATCACAATTCCACTGGAGGGCAAGAAAGAAGTGCTTGCCAATAAGCTATTTGACACCACCGAAAACTGATCTAAGGAGTAAGGGAGATCAACAGTATTTTGTTGCCTGGCTCATCAGTTTTGTTTCCAAAGCAACAAGGCTTATTCGGGAGAAGCAAAGGAAACCCCAAAAAAATACCCACTGGTGAAGATTCAAAATCCACAAGCCAGCGGGTATTCTGTATGAGTAGAAAACGTTTCCTATTTTAACGGTACTGATGCCTTCAGCTTCTCCCATGCTATGGTAAAGCTATCCCCTGCCACCGCATAAGAAAGCGACTCCTGCATGTCGGCTGCCATAGGCGTGGTTTTCACTATGAAAACATCACTCTCTGGCTTTCTGGTACTGGTGCCGTCTCTGTTAATACCCCATTGCCCCACTTCTTTGTTGAATATCACCTGCCATTCCTTTTCACTCGGAATGATGTAGATGCTGTACTTGCCTTTGGCAAGTTTGTTGCCACCTACCATGATGTCTTTGTCGGTTTCAAAGGTGGTAGCATTATTGGCTCCTGCTCGCCAAACTTTGCCGTAGGGCACAAGTCCACCCCAAATCTCTCTGCCATTTGCAGAAGGGCTGCTGTACTCGATGGTAATGTTTGCATCGCCAACCTTTCCATTGGCGGTCATTTTGGGGCTCTTAGGCTGCGCCTGGGCATAAACAAGTGCAGCAAAAACAAAAAGGACTGAAAGTCCGAAAGCTCTAATTGAAATACTTTTCATGTTGGATAAGTTATGAGTAAACTGGAAATAATTGTAACCGGTTGGTTCCAAAGGGAAGATACGATAATTACGAGAAATATCTTAACCAAAACGCTACAACCTATGCTCCAATAAGCTCAGCCCGAGCTTGCGATTATGGACAGGCAACTCCTCACTATCGGGCGTAATATAGTTCTCAACGAAGGTGAAGCCGAAGCTCTGGTAATAGTTGATAATGTTGGGGTTAGCCGCCCAGGTGTCCATTCGAACGCCGCTAAGACCTTTCTGCCGGGCATGGCTCTTCGCCCAATCCACAATGTGGCCAAAGAGCCTCTGTCCTTTGAAAGCAGGGTTCACCACAATACGGTGCAAATACACAGCATCACCCTGATCCATAGCTCTCCAAATGAGCTTGTCAGAATAAGCCACGCTAAACACAATAAGTATATCGGCTCCGGCAACCACCTTGTACTGATTGCCCTG
This sequence comes from Imperialibacter sp., assembly GCF_048007035.1. Classification (NCBI taxonomy): domain Bacteria; kingdom Pseudomonadati; phylum Bacteroidota; class Cytophagia; order Cytophagales; family Flammeovirgaceae; genus Imperialibacter; species Imperialibacter sp. Next base: position 5,875,642 of record NZ_CP180355.1, on the reverse strand, counting down.
CTCAATGTCTCTGATGATCGCTCCCTTGTCGTAGTTGCGCCAGACCGGATAGCCTTTTGCTTCCTGATACCTGATTGATTCGTCAAATAGCTGGAAGATAAAAGGAAGGTCGGATAATTGTGAGTTGGCAACTTTCATTTGAGCAATGCAGTGTCTAAAGATAAAAATTGGCGAACAGTTTTTACAGACAATTCATACCCTTAACTGCCTTCTACTCCTCTCCCACATGCATCTTATAGAACTTCCAGGCCTCCCTCGCCACCTCACGGCCCAGCTTAAGTCCTTCAATATTGTCGGATTGGATATGATAGCCCCCTAGCACCCTTGAAATGCCAGCCATTTCAGCTGTTTGGGTGAATGTTGGAAATCGCAAAGTTACGGTGTCACCCAGGTTGTCGGGTTCTGTCATGGCCCCCGCCACCAAAACCGACTCGGAGCCAAATTCGTCGCTCCCTGTCCATAGCTTCAACGCTTCAGCGCATCCCCCACTGATGGTGCTATGGCCGGATACATAGCTGGGAAACGGCGGACAAAGAAAGGTTTCAGGAGAATAAGGTCGCCATTGATTGCCTTTCATTTCAATCATGCCCTTTCCTTCACCGCCCCAGGCTTTGATCTTTTGGTCATCGTAGTATTGATGCACCAACGCATAAGGCCTCGCATAATCGTAGAACATCTTGGAATCCCATGAAGTAATAAAAGCATCCATGGCTACTACCTGATTGTAGAAGTACATCTTCACGTCCTGGTCAAGGGTATGGTTGTCCCGCACAGAAACGTCCTGAGCAAATTTCAGCCAATGGCCAGCCTGTTGCACCGACTGCGGACCGTCCCGCATAAATTCCACAAGAGCCTTTTGTTCGTCGGTGAGGTTGGCCTGCATATCTATCACCTCCCACACCTCTTTTTCCAGTTGTTCCGACCCTACCATGGGTGGTGGTCCCGGGCGAAACTGGTCACCTGACTTCAGCGCCACTGGCTTCACTTTGTCCCAAAAGGGTGTGAGGCAGCCAGGCGCATACTTCCCTCCTTTGCCGTCTGAAAAATATTTGGGCTGCCAGCGATTCGGATCTTTGTTTTCATCAATGGAGTTTACCGGCGCATAGCCAGTATAGTCGAAATAGGGCTGACCACCGGAGCCCTCTTCCTCCGCATATTGGTTGGCACCGTCGCCTTTTCGTGCTTCAATCACTGCTTTGGCAGCCAGGTTGCCTATTCCCTCTGGTGTGCTAGCATCCAGCGATTCGTTGTCTGGATCAAGCCCCAATTCCTTCATGAAATCCCGGAACATGGGCTCGTCGGAAAAATAATATTCATTCATTGCCCGGAAAGCTGCGTAGCTGATAGCAACCTCTTTATTTTTAAGGGTTTGATCATCGGCAGGTCTTCGTTCAACTCCGGAAAGGTAAACAGGCGTTGCTTTTTCGTCGTATCTGGACCAAGCGTCAAAAACCGACACGAAGATCAATCCCAGGTAACGGGAGGTTATGGTAGGACGTGGTTTGAACTTCTCCGTGTCATTGGCGGTAGCTTTTAAGGCCATTTTGCCCCATTTATAGGCAACATTGTCAGCGCCAATCGGCTCTGGCTGTTGGTTTGAGGATGTTTGATTGTTTTGTTGACAACCGGGTAAAAGCGCTATGAACAGGAAGAGGGTGGAAATTCTTTTCATGACTGATGGTCAGCGTCGGCCGGCCAATGATGGCAATGCTCATTTAGCCAGGCAAAAGCTTCAATTCGTTTTTGAGTAGGTATAAAGCGGCTATTTTATCGAATTTAGATCGGAATGTAAAGGAATATCGGCGATGCATCCTTTTTTTATCCAAAAACAGTGGAAGTCGTGATTTTTCAGATCAGTCAAACCGTGGGTTCCAAAACGCCCATCGGGTGGTGAGCCTGAAAAGCATGAGAACAGATTCGGTTTTTTTCCGGGCAGAAAAGCGTTTGTAGTGTAATAGCCTTAACTTTAAAACATGCAACGCTCAGGCCACGCCGATCTTCCGCTTCACTATGGCACAGTGCCTCGCTGGCTGGCGGAACGCATGTCACTGTTAGGCGGCGCCATAGTAGAGGCCATTGTGCTGGAGTATGGCAAAGCAGAGGTGATCAAGCGGCTGAGCGACCCTGCCTGGTTTCAATCGCTGGGCTGTGTAATGGGCATGGACTGGCATTCATCGGGTATTACAACCTCTGTAATGGGTGCTTTGAAGTCATCGATCAACCCGATTTCAAAAGAGCTTGGCATCTACATCTGCGGAGGACGGGGGAAGCACAGCCGCAACACTCCCAACGAGCTCATGGCTATTGCTGACAAAACGGGGCTCAACGGGGCTGAGTTAGTACGTAGCAGCCGACTTTCCGCCAAAGTGGACAACACAGCCATCCAGGATGGATTCCAGATTTATCTTCACTCTTTCGTCCTGACAGACACAGGAGAATGGTCTGTTATCCAGCAGGGAATGAATGATAAAACAGGCTATGCAAGAAGGTACCACTGGCATTCTTCGGAGCTAAAAAGCTTTACCGAGGAGCCACACACCTTCATTTACGGACGAAATCAAGGGCAGATACTTAACCTCACACATAAAGAGGCTCATACGTCAAAGAACGGAATCATCGCTATTTCAAAGGAAAATCCTGATAAGATGCTTGCCGAGATCAAAAAGATCAGGCTTCCCTCCCATCATGATGTGCAAGCGAAGGATGTCGACCTTAAACGACTGGGTGCTGTGCTGGTGCTGGCGCAGGATTTGCTTACACATGATTTTGAAAACCTGCTGCTTCTTGAAGGCCTCGGCCCACGTACGCTCCAATCGTTAACCCTGGCGAGTGAGGTAATCTATGGCACTTCCTCCCGTTTCAGCGATCCCGCCAGGTTCAGTTTCGCTCATGGTGGAAAAGACGGGCATCCTTTTCCTGTGCCGACTAAGATATACGACGAGAGCATTGACGTGCTGAGAACTTCAATTGAAAAAGCAAAGCTGGGCCACAACGAGAAGTTGAAAGCGTTGAATTCGCTGACAAAAGCATCACAAGCTCTGGAAAAAGACTTTGAGCCAACAGGCAGTCTTGAAGACGTGATCAAGCAGGAAAGAGAGAATAGCTGGCGCTACGGAGGCAGAACGGTGAAGGGAGAAGCAAAACCACCAAAGGGTTTACGGGGTGGGCAGCTGGGGTTGTTTGAGTGAATGGCCCGGCATTGTTGTTTTCAATCAGTTAATTCATAGGCAAATACACCGTTTTATATGCTATCTTACATATAAATTGATGTGCTATGAGAACTACTCTGGATTTACCCAATGGGCTAATCGATAAAGCCATGAAGATATCCGGCGCAAAAACCAAAAGTCAATTGGTAACGGAAGCCCTGGAGGAGATGATTAATCGAAATCAAAGGTTAAAGCTCATATCATTTAAAGGGAAAATTGACCTTGATATTGACCTCGATCAGCTACGGGAACGAGAATGAGACTGAGTGCCAAAATATTAGTCGATAGCTCTATCTGGATTGACTTCTTCAGGCTGGGAAATTACGAAAGGCTGGAAACATACATACGGGAAGACCTTGTATGCACAAATGAACTTATTTTAACAGAGCTTATTCCACCCCTGGAGAAATTAAAGCAAACGGACGTAATCAATAGTCTGCATGCTATCCCGTTAGTTGAGTTGGATATTGATTGGTCTCTGATAAGAAAATATCAGTCACTGAATATCAGCAACGGCGTAAACAAAGTGGGGATAACCGACCTGATCATTGTTCAGCAAGTTATTGAGCACAATTTGACGCTATTGAGTAAAGACAAACACTTTGGGCTTATGCAACATTACCTTTCGTTCGATCTGATTCGGTGACGGGCTTTGCCGAAAAATTAATTATTTCACCACAAGGTAGACGACGTTTTAAAGTTGAAGGCAGCACTCAACTCTTGCCCTTATCTTTTTACCCAAAAGCTGCAACCCAATTCTTATTTAAACGTCTAACAATCTATTAAATATACATTTAGGGTTTTTATGTCTTTCTATTTTATATACATTTAGGACATTAAAGGCAAATGTTATGAACAACTACCAATTGGGCGAGTTTGAAGAGGTTGTATTGCTGACTGTGGCCATCCTGAATGATGACGCCTATGGTGTCAATATCAAGCAGGAAATTGAAATGCGGATGAAACGCAAAGTAAGCACGGGTGCTATGCAAACGGCTCTTCGCAGAATGGAAGCCAAGGGCTACCTGGCCTCCGAGTTTGGCGAAGCGACCGCAGTAAGAGGCGGCAAGAGAAAGCGCTACTTTAAGATTACCCCTTTTGGCGTAAAAGCCCTGGAGCATTATAGAGAAACAAGAATGAGCCTCTGGGATGCCATACCTGGCGCTGTACTTGATTTGAAGATCAGTGGAAGATAGGAAAGCAAAATATTACCCACCCAGCTGGGCCACCAAATGGCTGCTTTGGTTCTGCCATGCCGACTTTGCCGAGGATATACTTGGTGACCTGGAAGAGGAATATCAATTCCATGAACCGGAGACAAGCAAGCTAACCGCCGACTTTTGGTTTGTGAGGCAGGTGGCTGGTATGATGCGGCCCTCATTGATCAAGCCGTTTCTTCCCTTTTTGAAACTCAACAATAAATTGGATATGATTAAGAATTACATCAAAATCGGACTGCGCAACCTCACCAAATACAAGGTGAGTACCGCTATCAACCTGCTGGGGCTTTCGACCGGCATGGCTGCCTTTATTCTCATCGCCTTGTTTGTAAAGGACGAACTTAGCTACGACCGCAACCATGAACATGCAGATGAGATTTTCAGAATAACGATTAAGAACTTCTCTGGCGACGGTGAGACACTGTCCCGTCATTGGGCATTTGCCTCCGCTGGTCATGGCCCACGCATTAAGGAGGACTTCCCACAGGTGACTCATGCGACCCGCTTCTTCCCCTGGGCTTTCCCGGACGTTATTTATGGAGATAAAAGGCTCCCAGGCGAGCAGGTTGTGTTTGCTGACCCTGACGTTTTTGACATCTTCACCTTCCCTTTTCTCCAGGGAAACAAGGAGTCTGCCTTCACCAACGAGACTTCTATGGTTATCTCCGAAGATGCTGCCATCAGAATCTTTGGCAACGACTGGAGGGAGCAGGACATTGTTGGCAAGAGCGTGAAAATTGAAGCAAGAGGTGCCGGACTATCGCTCCAAATCACCGGTGTGATGGAGAATATGCCCCGTCAGCAACACTTTCACTTCGACTACCTGGCTCCATTCGCCATTTATGAAAACGTCGTCAATAACCCGGACGTCACGAACAATGTAACAGGTAACTACAACTACCTGACCTACGTGCGGCTCAGCGATGCCGCCGGTGCTCCAGCTGTGGAAGCTGGCGGGTCAGCTTTTTTTGACAAGCACATTGCCGATATTCGAGGGGTAAAAGCCCATAACTACTACGGACTGGTGCTGCAACCCCTCACCGACATTCACCTCACCTCTAATATTTCGGGGGAAATAGAAAACAATGGCAGCATGTCGCAGGTGGTGATATTCTCTGTGATCGGTATGCTGCTCATCGTGGTGGCTTGTATCAACTATATGAACCTGGCTACTTCACGGTATACCCGAAGGATGAAGGAAATCGGCGTTCGTAAATCAATTGGCGCTTCAAGAGGCTCGCTGATCAGCCAGTTTCTTACTGAGTCGGTCATACTCACATTGATTTCGTTTCCTCTTGCAGTTGGCCTGGCCACCATCGCCTTGCCATCGGTGAATGACTTTATGGACAAGCAGCTCACCATCAATTTTCTTCAGGACTTTCAGCTATTTTTGACTGTGTTCGGTTTGTTGGCTCTGGTTGCCATGCTGGCCGGCATTTATCCTGCCATTTACCTTTCGGGGCTGGATACTATCCGGTCGCTCAAGGGGGAATCAACCTTCAAAACTGGAAAGATAAACTTTCGGACAGTGCTGGTTACATTCCAGTATGTGGTTACGATCGCTATTATCTTCTCGCTGGCGGTTCTCGATGCGCAAATGGGATTTATATTCAACTCTGATCCAGGCTTCGACAAAGAAAGTGTGCTGGATGTTTCGCTATCGAACGATTTATATCCCAAAAAAGACGCTTTCCGAAATGAGCTGCTTGCCAATCAGAACATCACTCACGCCTCCTTTGTGTCCCGGATTCCGACAGGTAACCTGCTCGACTCTCAGGGAGCCAGCATCTTTCTCGGTGATTCGCTTACACCAGTGAATTTCAGACTACCTTACATCGTTGCCGATGAAAATTTCATCACTACCTACGGAATAGAAATGGCCGCCGGCAATGACTTTGAAAGGTATATGGACTCCGATTCCATTGGTTATTTTATCGTCAATGAGGCAGCAGTAAAGGCAATGGGTCTTGCCAGTGCAGAAGAAGCCATCAACCGTTCGATGAACTACGGTGGCACTGACGGGAAAATCATCGGCGTCATGAAGGACTTCCATTTTGAATCGCTTCACAGCGAAATAGGCCCCATGATCATGGTGAAGAATGATAATTACCGCAGGATTTCTCTCAAAATAAACCCGGTAAACCTTTCAGAAACAATAGCCTTTGTGGAGCAGACCTGGGCCAAATTTGACCAGAAGAACACCATCAACTACAATTTTGTAGACGAGTCGTTTGAAAACCAGTATCAGGGCGAGGAAAGGCTCAGTACTATGTTCAAAGCATTTGCTGTGCTGGCTGTGTTGATTAGCTGCCTGGGAATGCTGGGAATGGTCACATTCATCGTAGAGCGCAAAACGAAAGAGATTGGTATCAGAAAGGTGTTGGGAGCGAAATCGCCACATATCGTTTGGCTAGTGAGCCAAAATTTCATCTGGCTTATCAGCGTAGCAGCACTGGTGGCATTGCCCATTGGCTACTACTTCATGAGCGACTGGCTTGACACGTTCGCCTATCAGGTGACTATTTCTCCTGTTCTTTTTGTGGTTCCTATTGTAGCAGTAATTATGATCACCTTACTCACCATACTCTACAGAACCATCAAAGCAGTGTATATCAACCCGGTGAAATATTTAAGGAGTGAATAAATAGGCTTTCCAAGTCGATAAAAAAGAGGCTGCCATTTCCAGCCTCTTTTTTATTATCTCGACAAGTTATTCATCAAATAAGGCTGTTCCCACTATTCCCCTGTCAACATAACACCACTCAAGTCTGCCCTTCCGCTCTTCAAAAGCATAGGTCTACTTGAAGGAATCTTTTTCGCTTTAAATGCCGATTTCGCTTGAGCGTTGGTTGCATTTATTGATCAGCTGCACTTTCCATTGGTAACCCGGATAGTTAGCGTCAAGAGACTGCCTGGCCGACTTTCCTTCCTGACAGGTTTTGATGGTAATGGCAACCACTCCTGCATTGATGGTTCCAGAAACCAGTTCGGCATCATAACCATTGGCCGCAATTTGCCAGGTCGATGCGGGAGAGTCCAGAAAATACAACCGGGTTGGATAACAGGCATCTGCTAGCTCGCAATAACCAAAACCATCATATGCAATGATGCCGGGCCCATCGGCGGTAAAAGAAATCAGTATAGCAATTTTATCACTATTGCTACCGTCGGGGTATCCACAACTGAAGGACACTCCGGTAATAACAGGTGCCGTGGAAATACCTTCGCCACAATCGATTACCTTCAGATGACTGGCTACGTCCCACTCAATGGGGTCAATGTAATCTTCGGTATAAGTAAAACGGGCAGTAAAATCCTGGTCAGCGTCAACATTGCTCGTAAACACTGCCATATACTCTCCATCTATCCATTGCAAAGATCCAGTCACATCAGCATTGTCGACCACGTGAAGGCTCATGTTCTGAAAAGCTGGCGTAAGCGTGCTCTCCTTTAGAGGCAGCATAGCCGGGAAGCTCCCGAATTCGGTCATATAGCTATTCCAAAACTCGGTAAGTATGTTGTAGGCAAGTACAAAATTTCGATACAGGCTCACCTCCGAATTGAGGTCGGAAGGCTGCAAATTACGCATGCGCAGGTTCACATTTACCTTGCGTAGCTGACCATTTTCAAAAGTCTCCTGCGCTGTCCGCTGAAATTCAGCAGTTAAGCTTTTCTGAACAGCCACCATGCTATCGTCAAAAAGGTCGAGCACCGCCTGTACGGCAATTTCTTTTTGTTTAATGATCTGGTTGCGAAAAATAGCGATGCCTAATGTAGCTCCGGCAGTGGCCCACAGTTTGGTACCCACCACACCGCCTGGAATGAAAGCCCCCAATTCTACAAGCACAAGGGCCGGGCCGCCCACCATAGCACCAATCTTGGCCAGCGCAAAAGTTAAAGTGAGGAGTTTCTGTCTGGTTGCAGCATCTACCATTGCCCGTCCTCCGCTTGAACCTTCGGCCAACTGAAGTTCAGCCAGAGACGCCTCAACTTCATCAAAAAGGTGGCGGTTGACAGCAATAAAGCTGGCTGCTTCTTTTATTTCCCCAGCAGTAGCCTGATGCAACATTTGTAGGGTTTCGGCCTGTTCCTGCCGCACGGCCTTTAGAGTGGCGTCAGCGGCTTCTCTACTTTTGGTGCCTGCCTTTACCTGGGCATCAAGGGAAGCCTCAAGTTGGCTAAAATTGGCCTGTTTCACAAATTCATCAAGGTACACGGCCGGTTCAGCTACTTCTGTCGCAGCAGTTACGTTTAACTGCAGGTCAAGCAATTTCCCTTCGATAGTAGCTTGCAGGCTAAATGTCCCGGCCATATTCGGCACCATGGCAACAAGCAGAGTGTCATTGGCCCTCCCAATTGTTATGTCTTCCCTGCCAAATTGACCATTGTAATGAGCTTGTGAGAGCTTTGTGTCTTTGACAAAAATGGAAATTAATTCAAATGCCTGCACATCTGTTTTTAGTGTATATGCTTCTAGCCCGGGCAAGACCTCATCCGGTGTCAAAAGGTGACAGGAGGATAATCCAAGTAGAAAATAACTTGTCAGTACTGTCGAGGTAAGGAACCTGGTTTTCATAGATGAAAGCAAAACGAATGGGTAGCCCTGAATCGGCATTCGCTGGATCGAATATGATCATTAATTCCCGGGAGCAAAGTGTTACGAATCAATTATTTTTGAAGTGATCACTGAGACCCTTCCAACCGAGGCTGGTATAATATCAATACGAAGTTATCAACACTCCCTTCCGGTTATTACGTCTGCCGTTATACCAATTTAAAGATTCCTCTTATGCTACTGACCAGAGCAACCCCTTTTTATCAGCACTTTCTACCGCCGACTTATTTCATTTGTTTCACTATCCAATCGGATACCACCGCCAGGGCCATGGGAGAAAAGGTTTGCTCTATGACGGCGTATTCGGCCAGGGAACCGGTTTTGCTTTCCTGAAACAGGTGATTCAAACCAGGCAATTCCTTAATGGTCACCTGCTTATTTCCCCCTTTGTTTAATGCTTTTTTAATGGCTTCCAGGTTCTCCTTCGGTGGCACCTGCAAGTCATTTTCTCCATTGATGGCCAACACAGGGCATTTTACCTTTACAAGGGCCGGTGCCGGATCATACTTGATAAAATACTGCATCCAGGGACTTACCAGCTGGCTCACCTGCAAGTTCACAAAGTCATCCACATTCATGCCCTGCGGCAATGCGCCGCTTCCGCTTTCTTTCAGGGCGCTGCTGAGGTAGTTCGTCAGGTTTGTTTTTAACGGTTCGGAGTTGGTAGCGCTGGCCACCATTTCAAATGCCTTTTCGCTGATTGACCGATTCTTCTGCAAAACGTCGTCGCTAAGCCCCGATGCTTTCCCAATCAGTTGCTGTTGTGCCAAAAGCAGCTGGTCGCCGGGGATACCTGTTCCAGCCAATAGTACGATGAAAGCGACGTCTTTGGAGCGGGCAGCCACCATTGGTGCTATGAGCCCTCCCTCGCTATGACCAATCAGCCCTATTTTACGCTTGTCTATTTCTTTTCTTGCTTGCAAATAGTCGATAGCTGCTTCCACATCGGTTGCGAAGTCCGCACTGGTAGCGGTCTTGAAATCTCCTTCGGACGAAGCAGTTCCTCTGTCGTCAAACCGCAACACGGCAATACCGTTTCTTGTTAGGTAATCGGATAAAACCAGAAACGGTTTATGCCCTGCCAGCTCCTCATCCCTGTTTTGCGGACCACTGCCGCTTATTAAAATAGCCACAGGGAACAGGCCAGTCTCTTCAGGTAGCGTCAATGTTCCTGCCAGCAAAATGCCTGCTTTCTTATTCTCAAACGTGATATCCTCGGAGTGGTAAGGATAGGGCATTGTTGGCTCCTGCGGCCTTGCTATTTTTTCCTTTTCAACTGCTTCCCTCGACAAGTTCATGGGGAAAGATTGCCCGGCTTGTTTGAAATTTCCTTCCACAACATTGTCTCTCCCCAGAATACCCTCGTATTCAATTCCTGCATTTGCGACGGTAAGTTTCAAAGTGGCATTTTCAAAACTGGTGGTGGTAACGGGTATTCCTCTGGCCCCCTGGTCGGGGCTGTCCATGGTTGACTGAAAGCCGTCATCAACTTTATTGATATTGAAAACAACTCTCAATTGTATTCCCTGCACTTTCAGAATACCATTCCATTGCCCTGTTATGTCCTGTCCATGCGTTGATACAGCTGCCAGGACTATCAATAGCATTGTGATCAGGCTTTTCATCTTCCGGTTTTTAAGGTACTGGCTGAAAGCAGAGATATGAATCAGATTCTTTTTTCGTAGTGATTTGGTAGGTAATAATAATGAAATATTTAGAGAGCATGATTGTTTTTGATCAACGAACAAAGAACAAACATTTCCCCACCTATTCTTAGTAGTGAAGATTTCGTTCAACAACCCAAGTTTCCTCGAATAGCCGCCCAGACGACCCAACCCCGTGTCACAGTCATTCCGCAGTGAAACGGAGGAATCTTCTACAGCCTTGCAAGTCCTTGTTTTTGAAATGGAATCCGGTCATTGATTCAGACACCGTACGCTTTTATTGCTCGTATGGGAATTCTCTCCGCCAGCTGGCGGACTGCGAAATGGCTTCGCTGAGTGACGATTCAGCTTCGAATCGAAACTATCTTACCCAAGCGAAGCGGTGAATAATCTTTTGCCAGGCAAAAACCCAATCAACAACTTCTTAAATACAGGGTTAAAGGTTATTTTTAAACTATGAGTAACTACTTCACCTACATCCTTACCAATTCAACGAAAAAGGTGCTCTATGTTGGAATGACTAACGACCTTGAACAAAGACTAGTCGAGCACTTTCTGAATAGGGGAAAACCTGAAACGTTTGCAGGGAGGTACTACTGTTACTATTTGCTCTATTACGAAAGGTTTACGCTGCCAGGCCATGCATTGGAGAGAGAAAAGGAGATCAAGGATTGGAATAGGAAACGAAAAGAGGGGCTAATCAATTCACTTAACCCTGAGTGGAAATTCCTAAATAGCGAGATTATGCTATGGCCACCTGATCCTGAAACTACAGCGAGGTAGTCGTTCTCCATGTATAGAACCCCGTTCCAGATCTCTTTCAATATGCATAGGATTTCTCCGCTCCGCTGCGAAATGGCTTCGCTGAGTGATGATTCATCTCCGAATCGAAATTGTCGTATCCCAGCAAACTGACCTTCAAAAGATTGCCTGGCCATCCACCAACAGTGTTGCAGCTATTCCAACAACCAAAGTTATCCTCGAACAATCGCCCAAACGGCCGAACCCTGTGTCACAGCCATTCCGCAGTGAAACGGAGGAATCTTCTACAGTCCCGTAAGTCATTTTTTAGTGGAATCAGGCCATCGATTCAGACTCTATACGCTTTTATTGCTCGCATATGATTTCTCCGCTCCGCTGCGAAATCGCTTCGCTGAGTAATGATTGGGCTTCAAGATCAGGAAAAAGTGAGGTGACCAATGAACAGTTACCTAAACTCGCCATGGAACACCGCCGTCCGGTAACAGCCATTCCGTAGTGAAATGGAGGAATCTTCTACGGCCTTGTAAGTCCTTTGAAGTGGAATCCGGTTATTGATTCAGACACCCTACGCTTTTACTGCTCGCATATGATTTCTCCGCTCCGCTTCGAAATCGCTTCGCTGAGTAATGATTGGGCTTCAAGATCAGGAAAAAGTGAGGTGACCAATGAACAGTTACCTAAACTCGCCATGGAGCACCACCGTCCGGTAACAGCCATTCCGCAGTGAAACGGAGGAATCTTCTACCGCCTTGCAAGTCCTTGTTTTTGAAATGAAATCGGGTCACCGATTCAGTTTCCGTACTCTCTTGCTGCTCGCATAGGATTTCTGTCCGCCAGCTGGCGGACTGCGAAATGGCTTCGCTTAGTGATGATTCAGCTTCGAAATTTGGAATGTTCCACCACTTAAAGCCCAAGCCGTCCCATCAATTTCGAGGTTACTCTTGTGGTGCTGGCTAGCGTACCCCCTTAGTCGCCAAGTTTGGCTGATCAGGCACCTCTCGTTCATTCCTAAACCTACATCCTCGGCACCCACAACCCCATGGTAGCTGCTACTATGCCCAGGGCAGTACCTATAGTGATCAAAAAAAGTAGGCCGGAAAACGCCCATTTCGTCAATGCTACCTCTGACTTTTTAGCCAAAAAATAGAAAGCAACAATGGCTTGCGGAAAGACATAGACCATAAAGCCAAGGAAATTTAAAAAAGGCCCTGTGAAAGTTTCGGGGTCAAAACCTACAGGTGCTTGCCATGCCATGATCCACAGCATTAAGAATACCCGGAACAGCCAAACGCCACTCATGGCCAGGAATAAATGCACTGCCCACTGGTTGTGTGAAGCGATGTTCCGGCGAATAGCATTTTTTACTGCGAAGAAGGCACAAATCATAATAATCACCGCATTCATGGTGATAACCACGGAACCTTCCAGCCCTCCAACGGATCCTTTTATCCAGCTGAGGTAAAGGCCTGCCAGGCTGATGAGGAAGGCCGAAAAGATGTAGATACGTCCACTAACCCTGTGAAACCTGGGCGCTTGGCTGCGAACCTGTGGAACGAGCTGCATAGGACCCAAAATCGTGATGATAGCTGCCAGGGCTACATGTAAGCCAAAGATGGTGTTACCCAGCAGGTCGCCCTTGACATAGAAGTGTGAAGAGGCCGCATTCCACCTTTCAAAGTCGCCAAGTGCTGCCGACTTCCAGTAGAGCATGAGTACGTAACAGGCAAAGATCATTTGCCCGATTACCGCCACTACAAACCACGACTTTGCGGCAAGATCCACAGCCTTCGTTGCTGCGGAATGATTCTGTACTTTCATATTGAGTTTTTTTGACCAGACAATAATAGCTGGCCAAAAAGCAAGCACACTTAACAAATGTTAGGAAAGCAACTCCCGCCTGATGCGGCTCAGGCTCTCTGGCTTGATACCCAGGTAAGAGGAGATGTATTTGAGCGGTACGTTTTTTGGAATGTTTGGCTTTTCGGCAACCAGCTTGAGGTAGCGCTGCTCGGCTGTGAGGGTAGCAAGGTCAGTCGTTCGTTGCTTGTCCTCTTCCATTAGCCTCTGAAAAAGCAATAAAGCGTAGTCTTTTGCGGTCAAACCAGTGGCCACCGTGATGTCAAAACCTTCTTTGGTGATTCTGAGCAGCTCGCAGTCGGTGATACAGTGGAGGTTTTCGTTCGAAACTGTCTGGTTAGCAAAATGGAAATAAGAAGTGAAGAATCTCGGTCCGTGGTTTAAGTCAACTGTTACTTCTTCTCCTTTTTCATCAACCCGGAAATTCCTCATATAGCCCGACACGATGAAATTGTGGTATTTGGGTACTTTTCCCGATTCTTCAAGTATGGTATCTTTTGGCACCCAAAGCGGGGTAAAATACTGCCTGCATTGCTCCTTGTCACTTTCCGGCATGGTAAGAATTTGTTCCACATAACTAAAAAATGTTTCGAAGTAGTGGTTCATTGGGCGTGGGTGTCAACCGGAGGTACAATATAAGAGATATGTCTCTGTTTCAAAAAATAGGAGCCGCTGAGCTGAAGTGCAAAGTTACAATCTGTGGTTAGCATGGCACCAATAAGAACAGCCGGTCTCGCAATGCAGACCGGCCATCCCCCCTGCGAGCTATTATAATTTATAGAACACGCCAAATCCCAACATGCCCTGGTCTGCGTTGCCCAGAATATACTTTATCTCAAAAAAGCCGTCAATCTTGCTTGTGAAGGAATAGGCCAGGCCCCCACCCATGTTGAGACCAACTTCTGTGTTGGTTGTCTTGGTGTCATTGACTTTAACTTTTCCGGTGGTGAAATTTATACCCACTAAAGGATACAATTTGACCGCTCCACCCGGTGTAAAATTGTAGTGACCGTCCATGTCAAACATCCATATGTTGGACTTCACCTTAGTACCGTTGCCATTATTGTAGGTGTCAGGAAAGAATAAGCCAAAACCTCCTGCGAGATCGATTTTCGGAGTGATGCCCACCCTGGCCCCCAGTAGAACTCCCATTTTTTCACTTTGCATAGCATATCCAAGGCCGCCTTTCAGGCTGACGTCCTGGGCTTTTGCTTGTAGAAAACAGAGGGCGACAAAAAACGATAGAACGATAAATTTTCTCATAATGCTGGTTAGTTAAAATGAACTGATTGATTCAAAGTCCGAAGAAAAACAAAAAAAATCAGTTTTGCTTGACAAAAGTGATGGATACAGTTTTTGTAAAGGAGGTCATCAAGTTATCACGCTCGGCTTAGGTATTACTACTCAAAAAGGTTGGTAAGTCAGCAAGTAAGTATCAGCCACTTCTTCTTTGGTTCGGTGCAGTTGGAGGACTAATGATTTCTCCTCCAATCGAATGATGTCATAGACTGTTATGGCAGGCCCGTTGGTTAGAATGAGTTGGTTCCCTCCTTTGCAAATACACCAGGTTCCCTTTTCATACACCTGTGGGCTCTCGGGCCGGGCTTTGACTGGCCCCTCGTCGAAGACATAGGTGCCTTTCTCGTCAAAGATGGCCACATCGTCAAGATCAGAGGGACTGAACTGGCCAGTAACGTCTTTGAAATCTTTTGTGGTGGGCATTGCACCTGCGGATAATCTCCTCGCCTCTATGCTTACCTCCTGCCACCGTTTGCCGGTGAGCAATAGTGCTTGTTGCGTAAGCCGAAACTTACATCGAGGTGCATTGTTTGTCAGCAGCGTTCGATTGCATGAGCTAAGGGCAAATAGCAGAAAAAGCAGAGCTGGGAATCTATTCATATCTGACGAAGCACGGTAGTTGCGCTTCAAAACTAAAAACATAGTTAATTATAAACTAATGTTTTAGTTAAAAATTAACGGCTGTCAAAGCTGTCTCGTTTCAGCCTCTTTGGGGAAATGGCTTTTGAACCTTTTGTAAAACCAAAACATAAGGGCCGCACCTATCCCACCCCAGAGAAAAAAGCCAACCCAATTGTTGGGGTCTGCTTCGCCCGCTACAATATAGGCTTCCGGCACTGTGGGGTTTACAAGAAGGTTGAGTGTGTCGCCGGTATGCACTTCGGAAGGATCGTCGGTACTACATTTCAAAACCATGCGAGTAAATTGCCGGGCCGTGTCAATAACAGTCTTTTGCGGGTGCTCAAAAGTTAAGATTGGCGTGATTTCCAAATAGTCTCTGTAGCTACCCGTCCCTATTTTATCGTTTTTTTCAACTATACTCTCCCCGATCACATAAGCCTTTGTCGGTAAGCCATAATCATAAAGGGTCTCTGCTTCCAGAAGGTACTGGCAAGTTGACTGGTACAATACTGCTATACCAAGCAGACCAATGCAGATCGTCAAAACAAATCCGAATCCCTTTTTCATCTTCTTAAACTACGCTATTCCGCTCAACAATGAAACAGAAGTTCGATCTAAGGGCCATTCGATACCGAGAAATTGTAAAATTCTGTCATGTCTTCATTTAGGAAACAAATAAGTTTTTATATTAGGTCTTCAATTAGGACACTAATACTATGAAAGGCACGCAGCTAGGTGAATTGCAGGAAGTTATTTTGCTTTCGATACTGATTTTGGATGATGATGCCTACGGGCTAAAAATCCAGCAGGACATCAGTGAAAGACTCAACAGGCGTTTAAGCCGGGGGGCTCTCCACACCGCCCTAACAAGGTTGAGCGAAAAGGGTTTTGTCACCTCGCACTACGGTGGTGCTACGCAAGAACGTGGTGGTCGGCGCAAGCGCTACTATGCGCTCACTGTGAGTGGCAAAGCCAGCCTCAGAGAAATGAAAACCCTCAGAGACGAAATGTGGAGCCTTGTCCCTTCAACACAACTGTTATGAGCCATCCGCATTTACCCAAATTTTGGTTCCGGCTGCTGCAATGGTTTTGTCGGGAAGAGCTATTTGAAGAGCTCCAGGGGGATCTGGAAGAGGCTTTTGAGGAGAACATCGAAAGCGTTGGTTTACAGCAAGCCCGAAGAATTTACCGGTTGGAGGTGCTGAAGCTTTTCCGCCTCTCGGTGATAAAAAAGCCTGCTGTTGTGCGGGTGAGTCAGCTGCCCGGAAACTACATCACCACGTCAGTGCGGGCCATGAAACACAACCCGTTTTACATCGCAGCCAACATCCTCGGCATGGCCCTTGCGCTTTCTATAGGTACCATTGGCTACTTTAACTATCGTTTCAACGATATGTTCAATGAATACTTCCCTCAAGCGGCGGCGATTTATAAAGTAAACGGACTGCGTACCGCAGAATCAACTGTTGGCACCAGCCCCGGGGCCCTTGCCCCTGCCCTGCACCTCGCCGGCATAGCTGCCTTTCGCTACCACAATGAGTCCATTGCAGTCAAGCTGGCTAGTCAATCAAGCGAGGGAAGTGGACACAAGCTGTTCATGGAAGGCTTGTCCTTTACCGACCCGGGCTTCATTCGCTACTTTGATTTGGCAAACCTCAACAACGAACCACTGCCAGCCCTGGGCCATGGTGAAGTGTACGTGTCGGATGAAACTGCTATGAAATTCTTTGGTGACCCCTACCCCGTCGGCAAACTGTTGACGGTGATATTGCCTAATCATCAGGAGCAGCTATTAACGGTAAAAGATGTTTTCAGAAAGCTTCCCAACAATACAAGCTTCAGGCTGTCTATCCTTGCCGACTTTGAACACTTGTCCGGCTTTTATGGAATAGATGAAAATAGCTGGTCCAATTGGGTAGATGGTACGTTTGTCTATGCACCTGAAGGCGATATGACAAGGGTGGTGTCACAAATGAATAGTTACCTGGATGTTCAAAACCAAGCGAACAAGGACTTACAAATAAGTGGGTACAGACTCGACAATATACTGGAGTGGCCAGCCCTAGAGGCATCGTTGCACAATTCTGCTTTTGTGCCGCAAATGCATCCGGCAGCAGTAGCTGGCACGTTGGGTTCCGCCATTGGCATTTTACTACTGGCCTGCTTCAACTTTATCAACACAAGCATTGCGCTGTCAGGCAACCGCCTGAAGGAAATCGCCGTACGGAAAGTGCTTGGCGGCAACCGAGCCAGTACAATCACCCAATTCATTCTGGAAAACTTCCTTATGATAGGTGTGGCTGTGGTGATAGCGCTGGGACTTACCTATTATATGATTCCAGGCTACAATGCTATGATGAGCTATGAGATCATTCAACCTGATCAGATTCCATGGACCACTTTTATTTACTTTGGTTTGGTGCTGGTATTGTGCGTTGGGCTGATGGCAAGTGCCTACCCCGCTTTATACATTTCAAAGTTTGCATCGCTCGCCATCTTCAGAAACAAAGTGGTGCTTTCTGGTAAGAACAGGCTGATGACAGTGCTGCTTACTTTTCAGTTTGCGCTCTGCTTCTACAATATATTTGGCCTGCTGGTGACCACCGACAACGCATGGTATCAGGAGCGGCTCGACCGGGGCTATGACCTGGGCGGGGTGATCAATATACCTTTGAGCGACCCTCAACAATATACGTTACTGGAAGATCGACTGAAACAGCACACCGATATCAGGCAAATAGCAGGCACAAGCTCGTTGGTTGGGTTCAGCTTTAACAACAGTTCGATTGATTTCAACGGCCAGGAGTATGAAATTGCTGAATTAGGTGTGGGTGCTGGTTACCTTGAAACGCTTGGAATAAGGCTCATTAACGGGTCTCTGTTCTCTGGCAACGGAACACATACAGGAGAGCCCAGAAAGGAAGCAGTTATCAACAGCATGCTGGACGACCAGCTGGGAGGAGATGCGCTCAACAAACCAATTGTAGTAGACGGTGACCGATACACGGTAATTGGTGTTGTTGAGGATTTCAACTTGCGGCAAATCATGTTTAACAACAAAATAAAACCGTGCGTAATGCGCCTGATGAGCCCCCAAAGTTATCGCTATGCCACGTTAAAGGCCGATGGATTGGCCACCGACAAAAACAGGGAGTTGGAAGCACTGTGGTATGAGCTTTTTCCGCAGGAGCTCTACGGAGGTTTTCTTCAGGAAGATGTGATGCAGCAGGTGCGGCAAACCAACTTCATCATGATCAATATCAGCATGATCGTGGCCACTATTTCGATCCTCATTTCCATTTTAGGCCTATACACACTCATTTCTTTGATCGCCCAAAAGAGAAAGAAGGAATTTGGCATTCGAAAAGTGATGGGAGCTTCGTGGCAGCAAATTACGCAGCTGCTGGGAAGAGACATCTATTGGATCCTTGGCATTGCCGCCATCATTGGCCTGGCCGGTGGGTCAGCAGTGATGCATTCTGTGCTTGATGGCATCTACGCCTACCATGTCGACATCAGCATTACCCACTATGTTTGGCCAACCATGATTATTCTTGGGATTGTTGTAGGCGCTGTGGGCTACAAAATGATGCAAACCAGCAAGCTAAATCCCGTAGAGCAGTTGCGGGTGGAGTAGAATAGTATTCACCGTCTGAAATAACGACAAAGCGCCTGGAAACTACTTTCCAGGCGCTTTGGTAACTCATAAAATCAAGTGACAACTACAATGCTGCCTTCTTCATTTTCCTCCGGTAAGCAATTTTCGAGATAGCCACGTACAGCACCGGCACCACAAAGATGGCCAGGGAACTGGCTGCTACCATCCCTCCTGCCACCGTCCAGCCAATGGTTTTTCTGGCTTCAGCACCTGCACCAGTGGAAATCGCAAGGGGCAGCACACCCAAAATGAACGCCAGCGACGTCATGATAATGGGCCGCAGACGCAGCCTTACAGCTTCCAGCGTTGATTCTATAATGTCCCCCCCTGCGTCAACTCGCTCTTTTGCAAATTCCACAATCAGAATGGCGTTCTTGGCTGCCAGCCCTATCAGCGTAATCAAGCCAATCTGAGCATAGATATTGTTCGTAAGTCCTGGTAGAAATGTCAGCGTCAGGATAGAGCCAAACGCCCCAATGGGCACGGCAAACAACACCGAAAATGGTATCGACCAGCTTTCGTAGAGCGCCGCCAGAAACAGGAAGACAAAGACGATGGACACAAGAAATATGATGCTCTGGGTGTTTCCAGCCTTTACTTCCTCGTAGCTCATGCCACCAAACTCATAACTATAACCCGTTGGGAGTACTTCAGCTGCAACTTCCTGCAACGCCTTGATAGCATCGCCGCTGCTATAACCTGGAGCGTAAGTGCCGAGAATCTCAGCCGACCGGTAGATATTATAGTGTGAGATGAGCGCTGGAGTTTCTATCACCTTCGTGGTAATGAGCGCACTCAATGGCACCATCTCACCCATGCTGTTTTTCACAAAGTACTTACCGATGTCATCGATGTCTTTTCTATAGACAGTATCGGCCTGGGTTACCACTCTAAAGTTTCTTCCATAAATATTAAAATCGTTCACGTAGCTGCTTGCCAGCAAAGTCGACAATGTACCATAGGCCTGGGCCACGTTAACGCCCATCTTTTTTGCCTTTTCCTTGTCAAGATCGACCTGGTAAGCTGGTGTGCGAGCCGAAAAGAACGAGTAGGCGGCGGCTATCTCAGGTCGCTGATTGGCTGCCGCAATAAACTTTTGCATGGTCGCCTCAAAACCGAAGATATCGTCGGGGCTGCTGGTCTGCAAGAGCTCAAAAGTGAATCCTGAAGACCTTCCAAGACCAGGAATAGGCGGAGGTGCAATCGCCAGCACCCTTGCTTCCTTGATATCAGAAGTCATGGCCATGACCTGCCCAATAATTTTTTCCACACTCTCCGTTTCCGGATCACGCTCGTCCCAATGCTTTAAGTTTACAAACAGTGTTCCGACGTTCGATTTGTTAGAAAAAGTTAGAATGTTCAGTCCAGCCAGCCCCCCTACTACCTCCAGCGATGGCAGGGTCATGATGCGCTTTTGAAGCTCCAGCTGCATTTCAATACTGCGATTCGTGGAGGTGCCTTCTGCCATTTCATAGGTCACATAAAAGCGTTTTTCGTCTTCAGTAGGAATAAAGCCTGTCGATTTATTTTGGAACAGAAAGAAAAGCCCAACGAAGAGGCAAATCATCATCACCAGCACATACGGAGTTCCCTTGATCCACCTTCTCACCCCGTTTGTATACGAACCCGCCACTTTGTCGAACCAGCGGTTGAAACGGCTGAAGAACCACTCCAGGCCTTTCTTGCTTTTTGACTGATCAGATGGCCTCAACAGCAGCATACATAACGCCGGCGTCAAAGACAGAGCAACGAAGGCAGAGATCAACACCGAAATAGCAATGGTAATAGCAAACTGCTGATAAAGTTTTCCAATTATTCCCGGAACAAAGCCAACCGGAACAAACACCGCAGCCAGAATCAATGCAATGGCTATTACAGGTGCAGAGATTTCCTTCATCGATTTGATGGTAGCATCCTTCGCTGAAAGCTTGTGCGTGTCCATATTGTGCTGAATCGACTCCACCACCACAATGGCATCGTCTACCACAATTCCAATGGCAAGCACGAACGCAAACAGGGTAAGCGTATTAATCGTAAAGCCAAAGGGAATGAAGAAGATAAATGTGCCAATCAGCGACACTGGGATCGCCAGGATGGGAATCAAAGTGGCCCTGAAGGTCTGAAGAAAGAGGAACACCACCAGAATCACCAAAATCATGGCTTCCATCAGCGTAAAAGCCACTTCTTTAAGTGATACTTCCACAACAGAGGTTGTTTCCAACGGAATCAGATAATCCACGTCTTTGGGGAAATTGGCTTTAAGCTGCGCAAGCGTTTCCCGCACGCCCTTGTTTGCTTCCAGCGCATTGGCACCCGGCTCGAGATAAAGCAGCACAAATGAGGCTGGCTTACCCATCACAAAGGGGTGGTTACCATAGCTGGCCTTGGCCAGCTCTACCCTGGCAATGTCCTTTAGGTAAACCATATTTCCCGTGACAGGGTTGGTTTTCACCACAATATCTTCAAAGTCTTCAACCGTGCTTATCCTGCTGTTTGTCAGTATATTAAACTCAAATGTTTGGGTCGAAGCCTGAGGCGTGCTGCCAATTGTTCCTGCCGAAATCTGAAGATTTTGTTCCTGCAGGGCTGCATTCACTTCAGCCGGGGTAATCTTGAGGTTAGCCAGTTTTTGAGGGTCTAACCAAATACGCATACCAAAATCGTCGCCCACTGAAAAGATATCTCCCACTCCCTTTACCCGAAGGAGGGCATCTTTCATGTAGATATTGGCGAAGTTGCCAAGGAAAGTAGCATCATGTGTGCCTTCTGGAGAGTATAGGCCGAGCGCCATAAAAATGCTCGGGTTCCTTTTGCGCACCGTAAGTCCCAACCTCCTTACAATCTCAGGAAGGGTGGGCTCAGCCACACTTACCCGGTTTTGGACGTCGAGCGTAGCAATATCAATATTAGTACCTATATCGAATGTGACGGTGACGCCACTCACTCCGCTGCTGGTGCTGTTGCTCGACATGTACGTCATGCCAGGCGTACCGTTGATTTGCGTTTCAATGGCAGTGGTGGTGGTTTGCTCCACCGTCTCAGCGTCAGCTCCTATGTAAACGCCGTTTACGGCAACAGTTGGAGGTGTGATATCGGGATATTGGGAGATGGGCAATGTGCTCATCGCAATTAGACCAACCAGCACAATCACGATAGATATGACGATGGCGGTTACGGGTCTTTTTATAAAAACATCTGCGACCATTTTTTCTTGATTGAATAGATTCTGGTTGAATTATTTACTTCGCTGCGGCAGGTGAGGCAACGGTGATGGCGGCTCCCTCTCTAAGATTCTGAACACCCTCTACTGCAATTACCTCTCCTTGCTTCAAACCATCGGCAACGACGACGTTGCTGCCAATTTGTTTCCCCAGCTTCACCCGCCTTTGCGACACCTTGCTGCCGTCAGACACGTAGACAAAAAATTCGCCCAGCTGCTCTGTCACGGCTTTGAAAGGTATGGTGATGGATTTGCCGGACACGTTCGACAGCACTTGCAGACTGCCACTCATTCCCGGGCGTAACATGTGCTCTGGGTTTGGCATTTCCACCCGAATTTTGATGGTGCCCGTTTGTGGATCTACCGCCCTGTCGATAAAGCTTAGCTTTCCAAAATGCGGGTACAAAGACTTGTCAAGCACCAGTCTGAAAGTGGAATCGGCGGCGTTATCACTGCCTTTCGCCAATATCTGGCTAAAGCCACCAATTTTACTTTGATCTATAACTACATCCACTGCCATGGGATCATCGGAAGAAATAGTGTTAAGCAGCGTTTGGCCTGGCGTTACCGACGCACCAAGCTTTACTGCTGAAATGCCAATGGTTCCGTCAAATGGCGCCACAATCGTTGAGTAGCGCACATTGGTTTGCACGCTGTTCACAGTGGCTTTCGCTGCTTCTACAAGTTGCTTGGCTGAGGTGTAGGCCGATTCAGCATAATCTACCTGCTGCTTGGCAATCGCATCGTCTTTTTCAAGCTCTTTATATCTTTCAAAATCCTTTTTTGCTTTGTCGAGATTAGCCTCCTGCACAGCCAGGTTTGCCAATGCCTGGCTATATGCCGCCTGCGACTGCTGCTGATCGATGGTGTAGAGCTTCTGCCCTTTTTTTACTTTGTCACCTTCTTTAAAGAAGATTCCCGTGATATAACCACTCACCTGTGGACGAAGCTCAACTTCCTGCAAAGCCTTCACAGTAGCCGGGTATTCTTCATAAAAAGGTGCGATTGCATAGTTGACCTCTTGCACGGTAACGGCAACCGGGCCCCGTGCCGGCCTTCCTTGTTGATTGTTACTTCCGCATCCTGCGGCGATTAGCAGTAAGCCAAAGACAAAAAAGATGTAAATTTTATTCACTGACATGTATGGTTGAGTAATTAAAAGAATTAATAATTGATTTGGCCCAGGGCTTTCAGCACATCCATTTTGCTGGCAAGCACCATATACAGGGCATTGTAATAATTGATGCGGGTTGTTCTCAGGTCACTCTCTGCGATAGTGACTTCGAGGTAGGTTTTTACACCACTTTGATATTGAAGCTGAATGATGTCATAGACTTCCTCAGCAAGTTCAACATTGTCCTTTTGTGCCTGATAGAGTGCCAGATTGCTTTTGTAGGAAGCCAGTGCCCTGGTGTACTCAGTATTGATATTACTTTTCAGGTTTTTCAGTCCAAGGTCTAATCGACTGTTCGACAAATTAGCCTCCTGAATTTTCACTAACCTCTTGCCTCCTTGTAAAATTGGCAGAGCCAGCGAAGCCCCAACAAAAGAAAACGGATACTTTGTGTTGTACAAATCGCTGAAGTTATTGTTTTGATAGTTAAGGTTATAGTTACCAAACAAGCTAACAGAAGGCAAAAAAGCCCATTTGCTGTACTTCACGTTGGCTTCCTGAAGGTTTTTCTGTGACTGCATGATCTTAAAGTCGATATGATCAGCATAGTTCACCTCTTGGGTTGTATCGAGGGCTATTTCCTCTTCCATCAAAAGCGGATCATATTGCACCGGCAGGTTCTGATCAAGGGGATAGCCCATCAGCGTTTTCAGGTACTCTTGCTTGAACTTAAGCAGCTCCTGATTCGTCTTCAAAGAGGCTTTGGCGTTGGTCAGCAAAATAGTGGCTCTTTTGTAGTCCGTTTTATCCGACACACCAGAATTATACCGGCTTTGGGCATCCTTCAGACTCCGTTCCAGCCTGACGATTGACTCCTCGCTTACCTCAATTTGCTGCATCATGGCCAGGGCATCATAAAATGCTTTGGTCACATTCACCACCACATCAATCTTACTGCGGCTGGTATTGAGGCCAGCCTGACTTCGCACCTGGGAAGCTGTGCTACTGGCCAATAACACATCTCTGTTGAAGACAGCCTGCGTAGCACTGAACTGCGCTGATGACGTATTGTTAACGCCAAACCTGATCAGGTTTCCTCCTATTACGCTTGACTGCAGATCGATGAAGCGTTGATAGTTATAGGTAAAATTGACCTGAGGATACCAGTCGGCCAGCTTCCCTTTGATAGCCTTGTCGGTAATTTCTTCGTCAATCTGGGCCTGCTGCACGTTCGGCTGGTGTGCCAGGGCATATTCTACCACCTTGTCAAGGGTAGCTACCTCCAGCGGGTCGCCGCTTTGGCCCGTCGATAAAGAGGTATTCAATAAAATGAACACAAATGTCAGCATCGACATCCTGATGGATGCTTTTTGAAACAAATGTGCTTTCCGTAGAAAAAGCTGCATACTCAAATTTGTTCTTAAAAGTTTATTAATAAGTTACTGGTTGAAGAAGAAGTCACTAGCTAACTGATGGCATTTCTTCATTAAAAATGGTCATATAAATAACCTGTTTTCGTTCAAGCAAAAATTCGTGGTAAGCCTCTTCCGTCATGCCGTGAATAGTTCTTAAAATAGGCTTAGCCAGCATTGGATAGTTGCATAACGCAATAAGGTTAACCAAAAAATGTTCGGGCGTAATGGGCGCCAGCCTTCCCTGCTGGATTTCCTCGGCGAGCTGATCACGAATCAAGTCACTTGATCGGGACTGATTCCTGGCGCAATAGGCTTCAGTTCTATCCTTGTTTCTTACCGTTTCGCTGATGATGAAGTTTTCCAGGTATGGATACGTCATGTTGTAAGTAATGATCGCATCAATGTACCTGGCTATCTTTTCCCTAAACGGCAGGTCGAATGACAGAATGTTTTTTACCCGTTCTCGCTTTTCTTCCATCGCTTCGTCTAGCAGAATACTCAGCATATGCTCCCTCGACCTGAAGTAGTAATGGATCAAAGCCCTGTTCACCCCAGCAGCGTCAGCAATTTCCTGCGTAGTTGTTTTGATCAGCCCTTTCTTAAAAAACAGCTCTTTGGCCTTCGCTTTGATCACCTGCTCAGTCTGTGCTTCTTCGATTTTCATGAACGAAAGCTCTTTACTTTTTTGTTTAACATTTTTGTTAACGCAAGCTTTGGCTTTTAGTTCAGAAAGAGCAAAAGAAAAATTCAAGTGGTTGCTGACAGTGATTCACGGCAGTAGAGTATAACAGGGCAGCGCCTTTACCGTCCACCTTTAGTATTACCTGACAAGGTGAAGGTAGCCCTTCACCTTTTTTTCAGGCCGCAGCTCGTTGGCAAGTTGATAGAAGTAAACACCGGCGGCCAGTTCTCCTCCCTCCCAGTCATTTACATATCCTTCCCTGCGAAAGACCTGGTTGCCCGACCTTGAGTAAATTTCAAGTGTCCATAAGCCGTTTTCCACGCCAGGCAGGTAAAGAGAGTTATTGAAACTGTCGTTGTTTGGAGAAAATGCATTGGGGAGATCGGTGACTTCCTCTTGCACAAAAAACGAATGGACAACAGCAGAGCCGCATCCCACGGTGTCTTTTGTAAAAAGCGTCACATCGTTGTCTCCATAGTTTTCGAAGGAAACGGCCACTTCATTCCCCTCCCACTCTATGCCATCAATCAACCAGAAGTACCCCAAACTATCTGAGTCCTCCGTCACAGAGACTACCACTTCCTCATGGGTGAAAGGGTACATTTCACTGATTGTAAAGTCGGACTCGGGCCCGGGTGCCACGGCGATGGCAGGTGACACCTGATAGGGCACAGTGCAGCCTTGTGAATTGATGAAGACCAGGTTTAAAAAATAGTTCCCAGCTTCATCATATGCTCTGTTTATAGAACTGCTTTGCGTATCCACCACGTCTCCATCGCCAAAATCCCATCTGTAAGTCGATGTGTTTGTGCCATGTGCTTCAAACAGTATATCAAACCCTTCGCAAGTACTCAAACTATCAAAGTCAAGCGAACCATAGGGGCCGCCTACGCTGACTATAGTGTCTTTTGTAACGCTGCTCGTGCAGCCATACCCATCAACTACAGAGAGTGACACTGAGTAGTCGCCCGGAATGAGATAAGTCACCACCGGCTGAGCCAGTGCCGATGTTTGCCCATCGCCGAAATCCCACTGGTAAGAGGCAATGCCATCTCCCGACTTATCCTGAAAGGTGGTGATCAGCGGTGGGCATTCGGTAAAAGTATTGACAGCCTCGAACTTAGCCTGCGGCTGCGCAACAATGACTTCTTTGATCGCTGGTTCTTTGCTCAGGCATCCATCAACGTCCTGCGCAAGAAGCTTGATGGTGTAACTGCCCGGCGTCTTGTAAGAAACAACCGGCCCCAGCTCAGTGGATGTGCTGCCATCTCCGAGTTCCCAGCTATAACCGACGGCGTTCATCGATATGTTTTCTAACGTCAACGTATCATTCACACAATACGCATCGGCTTCCGTCATGAACCTGGGAATCGGCTTAACAAACGAAATAACGTTTTCTCTGAATATTGAGCACGTGCCTTCAGTATTTGTCAGTGTCAGCCCGATATTGTAGTTCATCTCGTCGTAGTAGGCATGTACGGGGTTTTGCAATGTTGACGAGTCGCCGTCTCCAAAACTCCATTCCCAGGCGACTATGTCGGGGGATCCTCTGGAGAAGTCTTTGAAGTCAACCACGAGAGAGTCACATTTATTATTTGTGATAAAACTGAATGCACCGTCGATGTCCAATACCCTGATGACATCTTCTTTTTTTATGGTAGAAGTACACTCGTCGGGGTCGGTAACAGTCAACTCTGCTCCAAAGTAGCCCGCATCATAATAGATTTGAATCGGATTGGTGACATCCGACCTGGTGCCATCAGAAAACGTCCAGACCCAGTGTTCGGCATCAGTTGATGCATCGTTAAATTGAACAGGAATACCTTTACATATCGTGGTGTCGGTGGTGGAAAAATCGGCCCGAACGTTGTAAATGCTTACTCCCTGCTCGACCGATACCACGCAGGACGTTTCATTGTTGAATGCGGTAGCTTTCAATGTATAAGTGCCCCGGCCTGGATAGGTGTGCGATGGGGCTATTTCGTTGCTCTTAGTGCCGTCGCCAAACTCCCATGTGATGCCATCGTAGTCACTTGAAAAGTTGCTGATGTTAATCGTGTTAGGATCGTCGCAGCTTTTCGAAAAGTCAAAACCAACAAAAGGGTTCAATACCTCTATTAGTTCTGTTTTAACAATCTCGTCTTCACAACCGGCATTTTTTGCTTTTAGCTTCACCGTGTACAACCCAGGCCGTTCATAACTATGTACCGGGTTCTCTTCAATAGTCCCTGTGCTGTCACCAAAGTCCCAGCAATAAAAAGTAGCATTCAGGGATTCGCTCCTGAAGTTGATTGGTTCCCAGGCACAAACAACCTGCTTGCTGACAGTGAAGGCCGCTGTTGGCACTGTAGATGACACTACCACGTCCACTTCTCTTCGGCTTGTGCAACCAGATGCGCTTGTCGCCAGTAGCACAACCTCATAGGTTCCCGGCTGAGCGAAAACGTGTACTGGGTTGGCTTCCGTAGTCGACGTATTGTCGCCAAAGGTCCAGAGTAAAGAGTAGCTTTCACTTGCCTCTGTTACAGAAGTAAACGGAAGTGTGAACGGTGCGCAGCCCGACAGCGAAATTTCGCTACAGCTTTGCTGGTCTTCGGGAAGAATCTTTGTATCGACAATATGAACCACCTCAACTTGCTGACTCAGCGATTCTTCGCAGCCCACATCGCTATAGCTGGTTAAAGTCACCTGATACAACCCCGGAGCGGCGTAAGCATGAATGGGTGACTCGTCTTCCGAGGTCATTCCATCACCAAAGTTCCAACTCCATCGGTTACTGTTGGTCGAGCTATTCGAAAACTGGATTTGAAGTGAGCACTTTTGCTGGGCGGTAAACGACGGTGCTGCATCTGCCCCCACGATGATCTCTTTAACTGTTTTTGCTTCACAAGCCTGCCCTTGTAGCTGGGCCGTGAGCACTACCTGATATTTGCCCGGCTCGCTGAAGGTGGTGACCGGAGAAGCTGCATCGGATGTCTTCCCGTTTCCAAAATCCCAGTGTTGGGAGAGTATCGCCTTGTCAGATGTTGCTATGAAGTAAACCTGGTTGCCAACACAAGTCTGTGAAGCAGACGCTGTGAAAGAGATACCAGCACCGCTGCCAATTAGAACTGAAAGCTGCTGAGTATCCTGGCAGCCTTTTTCATCAGTTGCAGTCATTGTCACCTTATAATCGCCTGCGGTTGAGTAGGTATGGGGCGGGTTTTGAGCTGTGCTGCTGCTGCCATCGCCAAAGTCCCATTTGTAACCGACGTTCTGGCCCGAGCCGGCCACACCTGAGCCGGTCACAGCCGCACTAAAGCTCACTTGTGCTGGCGTTTCGCACAAAACGGTCTTATCAGCCCCGATAGTTGCTTTGATACCGTAGGCCTTGATGATAGCACTTTTTGAAACAGTGCTTTCGCAGCCAAATTGGTCTTTTGCCACAAGTGTAACAGAGTAGTCGCCCTGGCTTTTGTAAGTGTTCGTAGGTGCCTCCTCATTGCTGGAGCTGCCATCCCCAAAAACCCACTCGAAAGACTGCAGGGTCTTTCCTGCTGTTAGGCTCTTAGCAGCAAAAGACACTGGCAACGGGCTGCACCCCTCAGCAGGGGAAAACGAAAAATCAATGGAAGGCTTATCATGTACCACAATGTCCATCGTTTTAGTCCCCAAAGTAGTGGCGCCAGATTTAGCCACCAATGTCACCTGAAATGTACCAGAAGCGGTATATACTGCGCTGGGGTTTTGAAGTACGGAGCTATTTCCATTGCCAAAAGTCCACTGATAGTTAGTGATCGGGCTTGCAGTGGATTTGTCAGTAAAATTGACTGTCAGTGGGACACAGCCTTCCGAAAAATCGACTGAAAAATCGACGCTTTGCGCAAGGCAGGACAAAGGAGCCAGACAAAGGGAAAACAGCAGATACTTCATGAATGAACGACTCATTCAAATATATAGGAAAAATACACAACTGATTGAATGCTAAATATACGGTGTTCAAATTATTTGGCATAATAATACATTCCATTAACACATGAATGCTTGCATGCTATCTCACGCAAAGAACGCATTAAGATTCACTAACGACAACAAGCAAACAATACCTTTCCTGGAGCTTAACCTTCGTTCAAATAGTAACCCTCCCACAGCCCCTGAAAGAACCTTCTGGCATTCACACCAAGCACCTTGTTCTTGTAGCCACCTTCCTGAATAACTAAAGTAGGCAACTTGAGTGCGGCAATCATTTTACCGTTGATAGCAAAATCGTCCGGTGACAGCAACCACGTGCCGGAGGGATCGCCCTTAGCGATATCAAGACCGAGTGCTATCACAACGTAATCTGGTTTGTACTTTTTTATGGCCTCAAGTGCTTTCTTCAACGCCTTATGATAGGCCGGCCCCTCTACACCCTTGGGCAAAGCGATGTTGAGGTTAAACCCTTCGCCCTCCCCTTCGCCAGTTTCGTCAGTAAACCCGGTGAAGTTGGGATAGGCGTATTCTGGATCGCCATGAATAGAGACTGTAAAAACATCAGACCTATGATAGAATATGTCCTGCTGGCCATTACCATGGTGATAGTCAATATCGAGGATCACCACTTTTTTACCGTTTTTGCTCAGGTAATGCGCCGCCACTGCGTTGGAGTTCAGGTAGCAAAAGCCGCCAAAATATTTCCGCTCGGCGTGATGCCCCGGAGGCCTCACCAGGGCATAGGCCATAGGTTGCCCGCTCAAAACGACATCAGCGGCAGTGAGTGCACAGTTCACGGCACCTCTGGCAGCCTTGTAGGCATTAGCATTGAGTGGTGTAGAGGTGTCGATACAATAGTAGCCTATTTGAAGCTCAATGTCCTTCGGAAGCCTGGCTGCATTTCTGATGGGAAAGACATCGCCATACATGGTAGTGGTTTCACCGATCCATTCACAAATCTTTTTAAGAAATTTGAGGTATTGCTTGTCATGTACTGCCTCAATATGGCTGTCCGGATACTGCCTGACTGGCGTATCCTTAAAGATGACGGTCTTCCTCAGTTCCTTCAAAATGGAAGTTACCCGCACCGGCGATTCAAGATAGCCTCTTTCCCTCACGTGATGAATCAAGTGCCCTTCGTTCACTACCAGCGCTATTTGTTTGTCGGCAGGAATAGAAACCCTGGCAGATTCCACTGGTTCGGATTTAACATATTTAAAAGGGCGTAGCGCAATTGATCCCTTTATCGACCGTAGCACCTGACCAACGTATTCATCAGATACTTTTCCTCTGGCCTTGTTTTCCAGTATGGCTGAAACAATACTCTTGCAAAGCTGAGCTGAAAGGTGATCTTTCTTGCCTAACCCATCAAAAACGAGGTAAAAGTAGGACTCATCGTCACGGCGCAGGTCATAGCAGAAGCCCTCAAGTGGCCGTGCTCCGTACTTTTCATAAAATTTCAGCCTGGCCTGGTTTTGCTTGTGCTCGGCACCGTCAACGGCCCACTCCCGCTTGTCAGTTAAACAATCGAAGAACACCCCTACAGCCGAAATGCTATGCGCTTCGTCTCTCAGGCGCTCATAAAGGGCCCCGCCAATTCCCCCGCTGATGCGGTGCTTGTTGGTAGCGATGAAGTCCAGAAATATAAAATTGTCCTTCAGAAAATGGGAAGCGATGGCCACTCCAAGCACCTGCTTATCCCTTCCCTCGGCAATAATCACAACCGATCGGTAGGGCTTTACGGCGTGCTCTCCGGCATCGTGCAGCAATTCATCGGCTTCCTTTTCGCTCATGTAGGGAAACTGGGAGAGCAAAATTGCCCTGCACTGTTCAAGCGCAACGATGTTATATTCTGTGGTGTGATCGTAAATTCGACGAATGGAGTTAAGACCCATACTTTAAAGCAGTTAGTTAGCCATTTTGTGGCGCAAAGCTACTTTAAGTATAGGTCAGTTGCAGCTATGAATCGGTATTATCTTTCGCTGCCAATCCTCTTCACACCGTTCGGAAATATACCTGCAAAGTCTGGGATCAAGCTGTAATGACGTTCGTGATTTCCATCCTTTTATTTCGCAAGTCCAGCCCTCCTTCCAGTACGGACTTTAAATTCGCCAGGTAAAAAATCCAGCCCCTTGAATCACCCACAAAATGCTTCATCGCTGTGTCGTCATCCAGAGGCAGCCCGCTTTCGATCAATTGAACAATTAACTCGCCAGCTTCCTCGTACATATTGATAGTTACAGGACATTTCATAGAAAAAGTGAAACTAAAAAGGTCTTTACCATTGGCTTTCAGCACTGTCCCTTTCTCTACCACACTATCAGGATAGCCATGCCAATACCACTCATACGTATCACCTTCTTCAATAAGTGCATCCTTTGGTTTTTCCTTTCCAGCCTTGTCCCTGAATAGTGCTTTTCTCAAAAACCACTTCTCCAAACCACCGGGTGTTGCCCAGCAGTTGTAAACTTCATCTACCGGGGCGTTGATGTTTACCCTCAGTTTGAACTGACTCCATTGATCTCTTTCCATCTTATTGTGTTTTTTTTTTCAAAAGTAGTCTCACCAACTCGCTCCGACTTATCGAAAATGGAGAATTTTAGCGCAGCCTCATTTGTCGCCGGTAACGCCCGGGCGATTCACCATATGCTCTTTTGAACAGACTAGTGAACGAAGGAACACTATCGAAGCCTACCGCCTGACAAATCTCAGAAACCGGCAGATCCGTCTCTTCCAATAGTTTCTCTGCCCTCTCTAACCGCATTGTGGTCAAAAAGTGGTGGGGTGTAATTTGATAGGCTCTCTTGAAAAGCCTGAGGAAATGCTGTTTATCGAGCATGGCTACGTCAGCTGCTTGTTGCAAGTCAACAGCCTGCTGAAGGTTATTCGCCATCCATTCCCGGGCGACAGCCAATCGCTTGTATAGCACTATTTTAGTGACAGTCTTCACAACTTTGAGCTCCCTGGAAATTTGAAGTGCATTTTGGTTCTCACCTATCAGGCTATCCAATATGGACCGCACTACCATGTCGGCTTTTAAAGAGTGAAAAGAAGCACAACTGTTTCCAAGCTCCATCAGGAGTTGAAACTGTTGTCTGAGCGAAGCATTCATGAAATGTACGTGCTCCACGAGCGAAAAATCCTCTTCACCAACCGGTGACCAACCGGCGGTTTCATCGCCGCTTTTCAGAAGTCCGTTCCATAACAGCTTTGAAAGTGTTGCGTCAAAGTACAGCAAGGCGACCAGGGTATCGTCCCGTTCCAGCTCAAACGACAGCTCGCTTCCTTTGTTAACCACCAGAAAGCTATCCTCATTTATTGCTATCACCTCCCTATTAATCCGAAACGTTGCCTCACCGCTCATTACCACCGCTACCCCCAATCCCGTGATGTGTGCGGGAACCACCGCCCCTTTGCTTCCCATATATTGGCAAAGAGTGTGATCAGTAAATACAGGCACTGCGTTGTCCTGCCTCCAAAAGTTGAACGTTGCCGACTGCCTTAGCTGCATAGGTGTCTATTTCGGAATCGTGCATATCGCATCAGATGAACTTGTCCCGAAAATAGCAAATTGACAATAAACTACTCCTTGAAGAGCAGAACTTGAAGGGTAAAAGGATTTGCCGGTACCTGTGAAAACGCCTGTCCTACGATGGTTAAGATCGGTAATTGAGTGTTTCAATAAGACATAACAGTATATTCTCCTATATTTATAACAATCATCCCCCATAGATAGTCTCTATGTTGCTTAGGTGTTCCTTTGCTCTACACCTTCGCCCAGAATTCAATAGAGGTCTTGTAAAGTTGTCTTAACACAGAGCTCTGGTAGTGTAAAAAGTATTTATGCCAAAAAAATCCTTCGATCGTGAAATGAAGACTGCCGACAATTTGAAATCGTTAGTTGCAGATCATATTGGAGCAATGCTTGTCTATTGGGACAAAGACCAAATTTGCAGGTTTGCCAACAACGCCTACAGAGAGTGGATAGGCATGAGTCTGGAGCAAATGGTGGACAAAGTAACATTGCAAGAATTATTAGGCCCATTTTACGAACAAAACCTACCTTTTATAACAGGGGCACTTGAAGGCCTTGCTCAGCAATTTGAAAGAGAGACCACAGTTCCATCGGGAGAAACACGTCACGTAAAGGCCAACTACTATCCAGACGTTTCTAATGGCGAAGTGAAAGGCTTTTTTGCTTATATAATCGATATCACCGAAGCAAAAAGTTTGGAAAGCGAACTAAAATCTTCCGAGCTTAAATTTCGAGGTCTGTTGGAAAGCGCTCCTGATGCCATAGTATTGGTGGATGAAACTGGCAGCATCAACATGGTGAACGCTATGTGCGAAAAGCTTTTTGGCTACACCAGAGATGAATTGCTTGGCAAACCAATAGAAATACTGATCCCGGAACGCTTCAGAAAGGCTCACCCCGGCCAGCGCTCCGGATTCTTTGCTAACCCTCACGCCAGGCCCATGGGCGAAGGGCTTGAACTTTTTGGGTTGAAAAAAAACGGCATTAAATTTCCGGTTGAAATTAGCATCAGCCCGATCGAGTTGCCGGAGGGCATGTTCGTGTCGGCAGCCATCAGGGACATTTCCTGGCGAAAAAAAGCGGAAGAGGAATTGCGTGCCTCAGAAATGAAGTTCAGAGGTTTGTTAGAAAGTGCTCCTGACGCAATGGTGATGGTGGATAAAAATGGGATTATCAATATGGTAAATTCCATGACCGAGGAGCTTTTTGGATATAAACGAGATACCTTGTTAGGGTGCCCAATTGAAACTCTTATCCCAGAACGCTTCAGAAAGGCTCACCCAGGCCAGCGCTCCGGGTTCTTTGCCAATCCTCACGCCAGGCCCATGGGCGAAGGGCTTGAACTTTTTGGGTTGAAAAAAAATGGCACTGAATTTCCGGTTGAGATTAGCATCAGCCCTATCGAGCTGCCTGAAGGAATGTTTGTGTCGGCAGCCATCAGGGACATTTCCTGGCGAAAGAGAGTTGAAGGAGAGGTAAATGCAAGCAACGAGCGAAACAAAATTTTTGTGGATCAATCGCCCAATGCCATTGCGATGTTCGACACTGAGCTTCGTTATATGGCTGCATCCAGGAAATGGATAGACGACTACGATCTATCGGGTCGGGACATTCTGGGACACTCGCACTACGAAATTTTTCCGGAAATCGGGGATGATTGGAAGAGAATTCATAAAGAGTGCCTGGCAGGAGCAATCAACACTTGCGAGGAGGCGTGTTTTAAAAGGGCTGACGGCACTGAGCAATGGATTACCTGGGATATTCGTCCCTGGTATATTTCTGAAGGAAAAATTGGTGGCTTGCTCATGTACACGGCCGACATAACACAGTCTAAGCTCAGGGATGTCGAAAAAAAGAGAGTTGAATACATTCTGGAAAAAACAAATCAAATAGCAAAAGTGTCAACCTGGGAGTTTGATGTTGACCGGGGAATCACCATCTGGGACGACATTGCCAATGATATTTTTGACCTCCCCCGGAGCACCCGGCCCGACAAAGACGCTATCATCAACTACTACGGGCAGGAAAGCAGAAACAAGCTGCTGGCGGCCACTGAAGAACTTGCAACAACAGGAAATCCCTATGACCTCGACCTAGAGGTAATTTCCGCCAAGGGAAACCAAAAGTGGTTAAGAATTATCGGAGAAGCTGAGTTTGCTGATGGGCGTTGCGTGAAGCGATATGGAATGATAGAGGACATTACCGACAGAAAACTGGCGGAAGAAGCGCTTCATAAAGCCAACGAAGAGCTTAATGCCATCTTTAATACCGGCCCCATCGCCATCATTGGCACAAACAAGAATGGAACAATCACCCACTTCAACCGTGGTGCAGAGCTAATGCTACAATATTCAGCCGAAGAAATGGTAGGGCTACAGACACCCCAACTAATTCATGTTGAAGAAGAAGTACTGAAACGGAGCACCGAGTTGACAACACTGTTTGGCCGGGAAATCAGTGGGTTTGATACGTTCGTTGAACTAGCCAAACAGGGTAACCACGAGTCCAGGGAGTGGACCTACGTAAGAAAGGACGGATCGAAATTCCCGGTTCAACTTATTGTCACAGCGCTTAGGAACCAGACGGAGGAAATTTCTGGCTTCATCGGTATTGCCACTAACATTACTGAAAGGGTTGAGGATCAGAAAAAGCTACTAGAGGCGAAAAACAACCTGGAAATTCTTGCCGAACGACTGACCAAGCAAAATTCCCAACTCACTAATTTCACGCACATTATATCGCACAACCTGCGATCTCCCGTTGGCAACCTTACGTCATTACTTCATCTGTATGAGATTTCAGAGGAAAAGGAAGAAAAAGAGCTGATATTCAGCAAATTTGAAATCGTTATCGAGCACCTTTCCTCTACGCTAAACACATTAATTAACACGTTAAAAATAAAAACAGAGGATGCCAATATACTGGAGCCTGTCAGCTTCGACGAAGTGCTTAGAAAGACAATGGAAATCATCACAGTTCAGATAGAAGAGTCGGAAATAGCCATTAAAAGTGATTTTTCCACTGTGGCCGAAATACAATACAACCGCAGCTACATGGAGAGCATTTTCCTCAACTTGCTTACCAACGCTGTTAAGTACCGGTCGGCAAAGAGAAAGCCTGAGGTGTCAATTTTTTCAACAAGTAAAAACGGAAAGGTAATCCTGAAATTCTCCGACAATGGTCTGGGCATCGATATGGACAAATTCGGTGACAAACTTTTCGGATTAAACAAAACGTTCCATGGCAATGATGAAGCGAAAGGAGTCGGTCTTTTTCTGACAAAAACGCAAATAGAG
This sequence comes from Imperialibacter sp., assembly GCF_048007035.1. Classification (NCBI taxonomy): domain Bacteria; kingdom Pseudomonadati; phylum Bacteroidota; class Cytophagia; order Cytophagales; family Flammeovirgaceae; genus Imperialibacter; species Imperialibacter sp. The sequence goes on along the minus strand of NZ_CP180355.1, from coordinate 5,839,524 downwards.
GCCTTGGGAGGCTCCATTACTGCTGAGAGTGAGCCAGGAAAAGGCACCACCTTCATCATTTCCTTTTCTTAAAGCTCTATCTAAGTGAAGGGCCAATGTCTCGTACTTGAAGATTTTAAAAAACTGCATACCACCCCTACTTCTTCACCACAACTGCAAAAAAGTTTACAATGTAGCTGGGGGATTTACCGCCTGGAAAACGATCGTTGGCGAGGTGAAGCAGGTGGAAGAAGTGTCACATGTGTCTTAAAAATCGAGCACCCCTCCTGCTGAAGAAAATGAGGAAAACCTACAACTCTATAATGTAAAATCCAAATAACAACAAATATTCCGCAAATATGCTTACCTTGCAGCATATGGAGATCGTTAGAAGCTGGAGAGAGCAAAAGGTAATGTTGAAATGGAGATTTCCTGACCTCAATGACAGCGACTTTTTCCTGGCCGATACTGACCGGGAAAGTATGCTGGTTAAGCTTGAAGAAAAGCTAAAAAAGACCAGAGCAGAACTGGAACACATATTCGCTGAACTTCAGCGTTACTAGATTTGTTCCTATTTAGAATCCACAACATGTAATTATCTGCTCTAAAAAATACGACTATCCATATCAGCCCCGAACTGAGGGTGATACATGAGTCGACTACCGTTATAAACTCGTCGGCAAGAAATATTCATAGAAAAACAATTTGTAAATAATCAATATAGTTCAATGGCCAATTATTCTTCTGAAGTTTCCCACACTTACACTTATTTGTGGAACAAGTACAGACCGGCAATTCTCAAGCACATGATAGACTCGGCAGAAGGTCCACAGACCTACAAGATGTCTAAACATGAATTTACCATCATCAACCCTAAGGAAAAGGGTGGTTATTCTTTCTCCTTGAATGTATTCAAAGGAAAGGCCCAAAATGACATTAGAACTTCTATCGTAGCAAAAGACCTTCTGGTGATTTTGCAGTCTTCAAAAACTGCCAATGACCTGGTAAGCACTGCCACTTATGAATTCGTTATGGACAAACACTTCGTGCTGCATATCAACCGGGGCGAGGAAATTGTTGAAGAAGAAACAGAGGTAGAAGAGACTGCTGAAAAAGAAGCTTAAACAGCAGGCGATTAGCGCTGATGATATTTGTGGGGGAATATGTCGACAAGACATGTTTCCCCATTTTTTTTGGCCTATGGCGACTCCGTTTCCAGAAGATTGCTTTTTATTAACAGGCAGCGTTGTGTTACATTTGCCACAAAGGTTTACAACAATTTGATGGCACACGCAGCTGAAATTCGTACTGTTAGCGTTACCCGCTACGTCACCCCTCTCCGGGAAGGTGGTTCACTGCCTGCCATTGTTGAAGCTGATGATGAATTTCTATATGTACTGAAATTCAAAGGAGCCGGACAAGGTAAAAAAGCGCTGATAGCAGAACTTATTGGTGGCGAAATTGCCCGGCTATTAGGGTTCAGAGTGCCGGAAATTGTTTTTGCAGACCTCGATGTAGCTTTTGGCCGGATTGAAGGTGACGAAGAAATACAGGATCTGCTGAAGGCCAGCGTCGGTATTAACCTGGGACTGCATTATCTGTCAGGCTCGATCACCTATGACCCGGTGGCGACTAAGCTATCGCCTTTGCTGGCGTCTCAGATCGTGTGGCTCGACAGCCTGCTGATGAACGTCGACCGCACGGCCCGCAACACCAACATGCTCTGGTGGCACAAAGAGCTTTGGCTAATCGATCATGGTGCTTCCCTGTATTTCCATCACAGCTGGGACAACTGGGACAACTGGGACAAGCCAAAAAAACCTTTTCAGCTGATTTCAAAGCACGTCCTGCTTCCCATTGCCAGTGAGCTTGAGGCTGTCGACAAACAGTTCGCACCTGTGTTGACTGAGCAGGCCATCAAAGCCATTGTGGCCCAAATACCCGACGACTGGCTGGTAGAGGACTCTCCGTTTGAAAACCCCGAACAGCACAGGGCCGCCTACACTCATTTCCTGGTTACACGGGTAGCCGGGTCTTCTTTTTTTGTTAACGAAGCCCAACATGCAAGAGAGACTGCTATTTGAGTATGCCGTCGTTCGTGTGGTGCCACATGTCGAGCGTGAAGAGTTTCTCAACGTGGGGGTGGTGCTGTTGTGCTCAGGGCAAAAGTTTTTGCGGGCTCGATTCGACTGGAACGAGGCGAGGTTGGCCGGGCTTTGCCAAAGGACAGATTTTAACGAACTGAAGGTGTATGCAGACTCCTTTGAGAAGATTTGCCAGGGAGGGAAAGAAGCGGGCCCGATTGGGCAGCTCGGAATAACCGAACGTTTTCGCTGGCTGACAGCAGCAAGAAGCACAGTGCTCCAGACCTCCAAAGTACACCCCGGCTTGTGCGTGAATGCTGAGGAGACACTTGACAGGTTGTTTGAAGAGCTGGTGAAGCTGCATGAAGCCTAGCAGCCCCGATTCCAACAAAAAAGCACCTACCCTTTCGGATAAGTGCTTCTTATATTTTTGCACGGAAATTATTCCGTAGACTACTCCAAGAACGATTTCAATATTTTGCTTCTGGTGCCACTACGGAGCCTGCGGGTAGCAGTTTCCTTGATCTGGCGAACTCTTTCACGAGTGAGGTTGAACTTGTCTCCAATCTCCTCCAGGGTCATGCGCTGCTCACCGTTAATACCATAGTAGAACGATACTACCTCAGCTTCTCTGGCAGTAAGCGTAGACAAACAACGCTGAATTTCTTTTTGCAAAGAAGCCACCATCAGGCCGGCATCAGGTCTTTCTTCATTTTCGTCCACCATCACATCAAGCAAGCCGTTTTCTTCACCACTCACAAATGGTGCGTCAATACTTACCTGACGGCCTGACACTTTCTGTGTTGCAAGCACTTCGCTCAAACTGACATCAAGCACTTCGGCCAACTCCTCAGCCGTAGGTTCACGCTGAAACTTTTGCTCCAGATCAGAAAATGCCTTCGATATTTTATTCAAAGACCCTACCCTGTTCAAAGGCAAACGCACAATTCTTGACTGCTCGGCCAACGCCTGCATAATAGACTGGCGAATCCACCACACAGCGTAAGAGATGAATTTGAAACCACGGGTTTCATCAAAACGTTGAGCCGCTTTGATCAAGCCTACGTTGCCCTCACTGATAAGGTCTCCAAGGCTAAGGCTGCCTGTTTGATATTGTTTAGCTACCGAAACAACGAAGCGCAAATTGGCTTTTGTTAGTTTTTCAAGTGCTATTTGATCTCCTTCTCTGATCTTTTGGGCTAAGATCACTTCCTCGTCTGCGGTGATGAGGTCTACTTTTCCAATTTCTTGTAAATACTTGTCGAGAGACTGACTCTCCCTGTTGGTAATCTGTTTACTTATTTTGAGTTGTCTCATCCAAGCTTTTTAAATGTGAAGACAAAGGTAACCTTTAATTTTGAGAACGTTTCTCTTTCTGAGGCAATTAGATGAAATAAAGATGTTCTTTCTGCCTTTCAGAGGGCAACAACTAAAGTTTGCTGCGATAGTAAAATGACATTTGGTGTTAAAAAGTTCTTCATTTGGCACGATAGCGTAAAAAAACATTTTCAGAAGCCAAAATTGCCACAAAACAGCCGCTAGTATGTTGGTTTATACCTGAATTCAGTGGGCACAACGCCATAAATCCTTTTGAAAGCCGTAGAAAAATGGTTAGGATTTTTGTAACCGAGGGTTCGTGCAATCTGCAAAACTTTTACGTCTTTGTCCTGCAGAAGATGCACCGCATGTTGCATTCTCAGGTCGCTGATGTACTCAAAAATGCTTTTTCCTTCCACGGCCCTGAACACCGACATAAGTTTATTGCCATTAGTTGCAAACTGCCTGGCGAGGCCAGCAATGGAATGATCCTCGAGATAGTTGTCCCGCAGATATTGCTTGAGAGCATGCGCCAACTCCTGATCCCTTCTATGTGTTGGACTCTTATCAGTCATTTTGTACTCTTCGCCGAAAAGAGCATGTAACTGAAGCAAAATAATCTGGGTTACCGAAGTCTCAACCATCATTACACCCAAACTCCCAACCAACGGACAATCGGTCAGGGTTTGAATGGCCCTAAGCTGGGCAAGACTGAGCGGCTGATACTCTTTGCCAAAAACCCTTTCTTTTTTGGCTATCTTTTCCCTCACCCAGTCAGCCCAGGGCTCGTTTTGAGGCAAGAAGCTATCCAGGTATTCCGGTGCGTACGACACGTGAACATAATGAAGCTCGCTGTTTGCAGCTATATGATGACGGTATTCGTTGTTAGGATCAAATTTGAAGTTTTGAGAAGACTGCTTAGTGGCTATAAACTGGCTCGATCCTTTCAGATATGTCTTTACGTCAGCCTTCATCAAAAGGCAGCTTCCGGGAAGATCCGCTCCCTCACTTCGGAGATTCTTGAGCACGACATCCCTTGAGAATATCCCTTCTACCTCCCGAATGGAGAAATTTGGAAGGTACATGTCTCTCGATTTGAAAGATGCAAGTTCCGAATCCGGTAGCGTAATCGGTTCACCGGGAGACTTGATAAAAACTCCATAGGGAATTGTGTTGTTCTCCCCATGCCTCAATATCGGCACATTGGGTGAGTCGAGGGTAATGTAGTCACTCATACTAAAAAATACCGACCATCAGGCCAGCAACAAAGCTCTTCCACGAAAAACACCGCCCATAAGTTTCAAATCTGAAAAGAAACTGCTAACAGATGCGAATAGAAGGAAAGTGTTTTCACGTACTATTCTCTCTTTTACACGTAGGCCGGCCCGTCAATAGTTTCGTAAAACCCGCCAAACCATCAATAATTCACCAATGAAAATGTTCAACAATTTTCGATTAAACAATGTAAGTGCAATAAAGAGGCGCATTAAGGCGCTGCACTCAGGAATCCTTCAGATCGCAAGCTTTGTGGCTTTAGCCGCAGCTATGTATGGCTGCTCCCCGTCAGCCAATGTAAGCGAGAAGCCAGTATCGCCGGACGTGATGAAACGAGAAGCTATACTACGTGGCGAATACCTTGTTAACACCAGCGCTTGCCACGATTGCCATACGCCTAAGGTAATGACTCCACAAGGGCCAGAGCTCGACACTACCCGACTGCTATCTGGTCATCCAGCAGGCGAGCCAGTGGCAAACGTACCCAATCAAAATGACTGGATTTTGTTCTCTCAAGGGTTCACTGCCGCAGCTGGTCCCTGGGGTATCTCGTTTTCTGCGAACCTAACCCCCGACAACGCCACCGGAACTGGTCGTTGGACCTACGAGCAATTCGAAACTGCCATCAGAAAAGGTAAGTCGAAGGGACTGGAAAGAGCACGTGACCTGCTACCACCAATGCCATGGCAGATGTACCAGCAAATGACGGATCAGGATCTGAAAGACATTTTCGCTTACCTGCAATCCATAAAGCCTATTGAAAATGCTGTTCCCGCACCGATCGCACCTCAGGACATCGTAGCTGTCAGCGTGAAGAATTAGAGTTTTTTTTTTAACCATACAACAAATGAAAGCGTTAGCTATTTTTTCAACTTTGTTACTCGGAGTACATTTTGCAACGGCTCATTCGCCCGAAGAAGAGAAAGGCACAGCCGCTGAAAACCTGGGGAGACAAATACTGGTCACTTTTCAGAACAAATCCATCAAAGAGTATTATCACCTGTTTCCATCACTCGAAGAGCTCCATGGTCTAATGATGGCCAATTCAGACGCTTACAGTGTGTTTCTTGACGTGGCAAAAAAAGACTTTGCCAAAGTTTACCAAAAGAGAATAAAGCCTGAGATTGAGTCGGCCTATTTAAGAACGTTCTATGCAGGCTGTGAGCTTGGTATTGAGTGGTCTGAAGTAATATTTGTCGGCGCTTACGAAGCGGAATCTCCCAGGGCCGATGGCACAAGTTCGCTTGTTATCGAATTTTTATCCGGACAGAAAAATTACAAGCTTTTGGTAGAGAAAGTGATGATACTCAGTGGCGAGTGGAAAACGACACAATACATTAACCTGATTTGATTTTTTAGTTTAAATGTTGTGCTAATATGGTAAAAGGGGCTCTTTTTTGAGCCCTTTTTATTGTTGCTAACCCATACGTTGACGAGAATTTTTCGCTTGCCCAAGCACAGTTTTCCGGCGGCAACTGCGATGCTGTTTACGGTTTTCGGAAAATGATTTTATGCCGATGGCCGTTTTTTTATCTTTACCGTAGTTACTTATCCCTATTTACGTCGAATACCTACTGCTATGAACTCAGTCGCCGGATATAGTCGCCGCCTCAGGAAGCTCATTATAGTGAGCTTTTTAATGCTCCTTTCCACTGGGGTGATGAACGCCCAAATTGTATCCTACAAGGACAGGAATGTAGTAGACTATCAGGACTACATCAATTACTCCAAAGCAATTACCGGAGCCAACAAGGGTGAAGAGTATGAAGGCTCTCCGTATATGGACGACGAGTTTAAAGACGGTATTGTCTTTATAGAAAAGGATCGAAAAACAAATCCGGTGCCCATGCGATACAACATGTACGCCGACCAAATGGAATTTAAGCGAGGGGACTTCACCTATCTGATGGAGCCTGTTTTAAGTATCGACATGATCTCGGTGGGTGAACACTTGTTCATATTGGGAGAGTATATTGAGGCAAACAAGTACAACCTCGGCTTCTTTGAGGTAATTGACACCGGAAGGTTGAATGTGATGATGAAACAGGTGGTGCGGCTGCGGCCGGGACAGGCTCCGAAAGCCATGGAAAGTGCTCCAACACTCCCTACCTATCTCAAGCTGGGCTTCGAGTACTACTACCAGCTCGACAAGGGCGAGGTGTTCAAGATATCAAAGGTAAAAGCGCTGGTTGAAAGCTTACCTGACCATCAGGACGAAATGAGGCAATTTGTAAAAAAAGAGAGAATCTCCCGGAAGAAGGAAGATTTGAGAAAACTGGCCGCCTACTACAACAGTCTGAAGTAGACCTACTTAAAACAATTGCCGATAGGCTAGACTTCTGTGTCAGCCATTACCCATTCGATAGAATCATCTTTCGAAACCTCACCGATCACCTGAAACCCATTCCTCTTGTAAAAGGACGTTAACCTGTAATCGTCTATTGTGAGCCAGAACGGTTTGTTGTTAAAAACCTTTCTTGCCTGCTCAATCCATTTAGAACCGAGATTGCATCCCCTCATCTCTTCCGAAATCCACAAAAAGCCAATATAAAGCAGGCCTTTGTCAAAAAGCTCTTGAGCCATTTTTTCGTCGAGTGTGTCTGGCGGAATTGTGCTGAATACTATGCCCCCTCCCAGTACTTTTTCATCACTTAGCAAGCAAAAAACACGGGCTGTAGCAGCGTATTGGGCCCAGAACGGCACTATACATTCCTGCCAATCGTCAGGAAGTATGTCAAAAAGAACTTGAGGGGTGTTTGTTACTTCCTTAAACTCCTGTAAATCAGGTGTTTTCACTTCAACCAGCAGGCTGGGTTCTGTTTCCATATTGTTATTAAAACTGCTGCAAAATTAATGGAAAGTAAAGCAGCTTTTTATCATCGAAGTCATAATATTTTTTCTTCCCGAAGTCAGACGTACTGCCACGCCCACCAAATCAACAGGCCCTGCGCCGGAAGCCTCAGCCACAGCCCCCCAATCGGCACCTTCATCCCAGCTCCTTTTTGCATCAGGTGATATACATTGGCGGGAAAGACAGCGATCAAAAGGGCGATAACACCAATGGCAGCCATCGGCCTGTAAGAGGTCAGTAGTAATATGCCTAAAAAGATTTCAGCCGCTCCACTTATGCTATTGATCAGCTGCTTGTATTTCAAAACAGGCGGAATAATGCGGAGATAAAATGTTGGGTTGATAAAATGATTGATACCAGCCAAAATATACAGCACGGCCATCACGTACAAATGCCATTGCGCTCCCATCTACTGCTTTTCGAAGGCCACGTTTCTTACCCTGCCCGCACTCACTTTGAAGCCATCAATTGCATTGCTGCTATTCCTTGTAAAATCGATGTTTCCAGTCCACCAGGCTGAGGATGAAAACCCATCTTTTTGCTTAATGGTCAGTTTGATATCATCGTGGCGTTGATGGTGGGCAACGAGGGTGTCGTTGACTACCTCAAGGGTGTAGGCTGTTTCAAGCTCGGCACTATAAAACCGGCCTGTATATTCCGACAGTACTACCGAAGATGTCTCGAAGGCTTCTTTAGGTTGATCCCCAGCCGGAGGAGCCTCCGATGTTTTAGGAGGTGCCTCTGCTAGCTGATCAGCGAGGTATATGTCTGCAATCTGATAGGCAATATTGCCAGGATTGAACGACGCCAGGTTGCTGAAAACAATTACTGAAAAGTGCTGCTCAGGAAACCGGTTGATAAAGGTTCGGTAACCCGCATCAGCTCCACCGTGCGTTTTGTTGACCAGCCCCTTGTAGCTCCCTATTCCCTGCCCGAACCCATAGCCCATGGTGTCGCCTTTGTTGAGGATATAACGCTCATCCATCATTTTCATAACGTTGTCGTTACCTACACTAACATTTTCAAAATTGACTGCCCAAAGTGCCAGGTCATCTACCGTAGTAAACAGACTGGTGGCGCCCACGTTGGCATAGCTGAGCACCGATTTCTTTAGCTCTCCCTGGTCATTTTTGTAATATGAGTAGGCTCGTCCCTTCACAATCTTCTCATGGTCGTCGTAAAAAAGCGTATTCTTCATTCCAAGCGGCTCGAACATGTTGGTCTTTGTCCACTCAGCAAATGACTGCCCCGTAACCCTCGACACAATCTCCGCCAGCAGTGTAAAACCCGTGTTGCAATACAGCATTTCCTCGCCCGGCTCAAAGTTGAGTTCCTTCTGGTTAAAAATCAGTCTCAGCACCTGCTCTCTGGTGATTACATCATCCAATCTCCAGCCTGCAAGCGCCAATAAACTCCACTGATCCCTCAGCCCGCTGGTGTGGTGTACCAGGTGACTGAGTGTGATCTTTTTGCCAAAATCGTTCATTTCTGGCAGGTACTTTCTAATGTCGTCGTCCATCGACACCTTGCCCTGATCGGCCAGCATAGCGATGGCAAACCCTGTGAACTGCTTGGAAACTGATGCCACATGAAAAATAGTAGTAGGCGAATTTTTTATGTCATATTCGAGATTGGCATATCCATATCCTTTACTAAAAACTACTTTTCCATCTTTGACCACGGCAACTGTTGCTCCAGGAACAGCCTCGTCCGCCCCAAGGGCAAACCTCATGAGCTGATCGATCCTACCTTCCTTTGTGGCAGCCACCGCTTCTACCCTGTCCAGCATCATCACGTAGTCACCTTCGCCCTCCTGAAAGGGCGTAACAACTATCTTGTAAACGCCTCCTTCACTCGTAAATTGAAATGGTTCGGGGCCCCTGGCCGGGCTGTCAAATTCATGTAACAGTTGACCTTCGGGGCCAAGCACTTTCACTACCACATCTACAGACACCTGGTCCGCAAACCCACTGGCAAGCGCACCTTTTTCAAGGTGAACCCTGAATGTATCGGCGGCCCCTTTTGCTAATTTTGATTCAAAAGGAGACGAAACAGACAAATCAGACCCCTCCGTTATCAGCAGAGTGGTGCCTGACTGCTCACAGCCAAACGCCAAAGACGCCGCCAGCAGCAGGTAGCTATATTTCTTCATCTTATTGTAAAAACTGATTATTTGAATTTTTAATGAATGTATCGATTTTAGGTGAAAAATCAGCTTATTGCTACTCCCAATTAAACTATTAAGCCCAGGGCTGAGGCCTCCCATCGATGAAAATGAAGTCAAGCACACATGAAAGTTTAAAGCCGAAGGAGCGATGAAGGTTGCAGTGAGGTTAATAGGGCTCTTTTTTCTGCTCTTCTGGATCATCAGCATACTCATAGACGGGCTCAAGCATTCAGAGATGGGCTATGAGGTCGATTTATGTGAGGATTACACGGAGTTTGATTCTTTGACTTCGGATAGGATCCATTACCGAAACTGGGATTTGATTGACTACCGAGCCTCCTATTGCACTCATTACCGCAGTTACGAAGACCTTGCAAACCAGAGCCGGGAAAAAAGGAATCTTATCAATCCGTCAAACAATGAATATGGAGCTTATTGGGGGAGTGTGTACAAGCAGCTGGTGGAAGAAAACGATGAATGGGTAAGTTTTATGGCGGACAGCCTTCTCCAAACGGCGTTGCTTGACAGTCTCGACGCCGCCTCGCTGGCAGAGTTGACCGTGTCCTTTGTTCAGGATATTCCTTACCATTTTATCAACTCTGGCGATTGCTCGGAAGCTGACAAAAAGAAGCATCCCTGTGTAGCCCTGGCCAAATTTGGTATCCTCTCGCCTTATGAGTTTTTGCACACTTTGTCTGGTGACTGCGACACGAGGGCGGTGTTGCTCTTTTCTTTGCTTCGCAAACTCAACTTTGACCCGATGATTGTGGTGAGCTATGAATACAGGCACGCTATGCTGGCACTCAATATCCCGTCTTCCGGCGACCACATTACTTTAGGTAGAAAAAACTACTATTTTTGGGAGACAACCGCCAAGGGCTGGCCTGTTGGCATGTTACCTCCTGATATGCAAAACATTGATTACTGGGAAATCGCATTAGTGAATGAACTATAACATCGCCATACTTGGGCTCATCGAAATAGTGTCGGCCGTCACTATTGGCATCTTCATCCTTGCTGTTACCTACAAAATAATGCAATGGGTGGGGAGAAGGTATTATAAGATCTCCGAAAGCAACCTGGCCTACAGTATTTTCACTGCCAGCATCATGTTTTCGGTTGGTTTCATGATCAATGAGGTAATTCAACCGCTTATTTCCTCGTTCAGGCTTCTTAATCAGGACGCTGCCAGCTATGTGTTGGCCTTCAGGTATATTGGGCAGGGCGCTGTTTACATTGCCATTGCCTACTGCGCTTCCATTGTGATAGCGCTGCTGAGCACCTCCCTGTATGCCCGCCTCACTCCTATCGATGAATTTGAAGAAATAAGAAAAAACAATGTAGGCATTGCGATCATCATTGGTAGTATCATCATAACCCTTACCTTGCTTACCAAAAGTGGTGTAGGGCTTTTGATAGAGTCCATCATTCCCTACCCTCAATTACCTCCGAAATAACTGAACACTTAAACTATAAAAATATGCGTACACAATTATTGACTGCCTGTCTGGCTATGTTTGCTTTGACAGCGTTTGGCCAGAAGGAACTACTGGATGCCGAAAAATACCGGTTCGAGGTGATGGCAAAAAAGGATACCAAGACACTTGAGACGATTCTTGCCGACGACTTGATGTATACTCATTCGCACGGTGGCGTTGACGGCAAAGCCAAAATCATTGAATCGGTGGCCGCTGGCACCTACAAAAATGTAGAGATTCTTGAGCAAAATCCGATTTCGTGGGGCAACACAGGTGTAATCTCAGGAAAGGCCCGTTTTCTGATAGGCGACCCTAAGGGCGATCGTACCATTATCCTTAAGTACACCGACGTTTACCGCAAGGAAAAAGGTACCTGGAAGCTTGCTGCCTGGCAATCTTTGCTGGTTACTGAATAAAGTAAAATGCCGGGAGGAACTATTCTCCCGGCTTATATCTTTTCTCCGCTACTGCCTCAATATCCACCCGGTAGAATAATACATCTCTGAACTCCCCTTTCCTGTACATTTCCGACTGGTCATTGAAGTGTGGCGAAGCCGGATCGCTCTTTTGCCCGCCAGTGACTATCGCCTTGGCTTTGACGGTGTCACCAAACTCCACTACTGCCACAAAGCTGTTGCCACCTGTTCCGTACCACCGTTTAGTGCCTGGATATGGCCTGCTACCGAATGCGGACAAAGCCCCCCACATGCTGCTTGTGTAAGCAATGGGATTACTTGTCAATTCATCATTGAAAGGCTCTCTGATGGCACCCTCCACCCGCTGGAAGCGATTGATTTCTCCCCAGGCTGTTTCCCAGGTACCAAAATCGGCTGTTAGCTTGTCAACTGCTTTTTTCAATGCATTGAGCTTCATTTGTGGTTCCGCTTCGGTGGTCATATAGTCAATCATAGCCAGTTGCCTTAGCCGAACGCCTTTTGTTTCGTACAAGTCCCGCATTAATTCCTGGGCCCAGAAAATGGCTAGCGCCGTACCTACCGATTCTTCCCCAAAACGTAAATCCCACTCTTTAAGCACTTTTATTGGGGCTGCCAGCTCAGCGTTTTTATCAGTGGATTTTTCATAGGCTTGCACAAGCGAAGGAACAAGATTCTCGAACCCTACCAAATACGGATCATAGGCTGCTTCAATCAGCTTGTCAAGTGTAAAGTTCGTTTTCCCCTCCAAAACACGAACAGCGTGAATGCCTCTGGCATTTTCCGAGTCAGGTGCCATGTATACGGGATAGTGTTCTGGCTTGGGACTGAAACCAGCTGCAGCTGTAAACGGGGTAGAATTGCAGTTCTGTAGCCAACCGCTTTCAGGGTTCAGCAAACTAACGAGTTCTTCGATTTTGTGGAGTCCCTGCCAGTCGGTGGCCGGGTTGCTGCCATCAATAACGCCCGAATAGTCAAACCGGGGGTCACGGATGGGCATAAAATTGCCATGGTAGTAACCGATATTGCCCTGGTCGTCGGCATACACCGTATTGTTCGACGAGTTGGTGCGAAGCCGCATGTTGTTATTGAATTCGTTGTAAGTGGCAGCCTTTGTCCGCATGTATGATTGACTGAGGGCATTGAGCGGATCTTGCATCAGGCCTACGGCAATCCATTTACCGCCTTCTTCCCGTACAATTGGCCCATGGTGAGACTTGTAGGTGGTGAACGTTTTGCTGGCGATTTGCTCGCCATCTTTATACTTCAAAGTGACCTCCGAAGCCTCCAGGGCTCTCTCCTCTTCTCCATACTTGTAGAAATATTTGCCGTCCCTTTCTACAATTGTCTCTGCAAACTCGTCAATTACATCAGCTGCGCTGGAAGTATGCATCCAGCCGCAGTGCTCGTTGAAACCCTGATAGATAAAATATTGCCCCCAGGTAACGGCGCCGTAGGCATTCAGGCCTTCCTCACTTACTACATGCTGTTCGGAGCGGAAAAAGAAAGAGGTGTGCGGGTTAATCAGCAGCAAAGAATTGCCAGAGGCGCTGTTGGAAGGTGCGATGGCGAAACCATTAGACCCTGTGGGCTCAGGTTCAGGTTCGTAGGTGTACACTGAAGAAACAGGAGAAGCTGGCTTCCCCCCATAGAACGCCTGTAAGTTTTCAGTTGAAATGGATTCGATGTCACCACCAATGCTTCCTTCACTAAAAGTGAGGGGCATCCACGGTTCAAACCTGGTGAGCAGCATTGGCTTCACTTCAGGATGTTTGTAAAGGTAATAGTTGATACCATCAGCAAAGCCCTTCATTTGTTCTTTCATCCCCTCCGGGGCCTGATCATAAAGGGCCTTTATCTCCTCTTCATTGATAAAAAGCCGTTGCCGAAGGTCAGTATACAGCGCATCCTCGCCTTCCACCTCAGCCATCCTCCCAATCGAGGTCAAATAATTGGTCTCAATTCGTTTAAAGTCGTCTTCGCATTGTGCATACATCATACCAAAAATGGCATCTGCATCGGTCTTTCCGTAAATATGAGGGATGCCCCAGTTGTCTCGAATGATGGTGACACGGGAGGCAGTGGCCTCCCAACGGTTGATTTCGTCAGTGGTGAATTCTGAGTCGCCCTGCTGAGGCGATTCGCACCGCTGGAAGATAAACAGGGAAACTAAAATAAGGGTCAGTTGGATTGGACTTCTCACGATTGATCACAATTTGGTGGTTGAACAATATACAGGTTGGCCATTAATATAGTAAAACCGCTTAGGTAAATAAGCGTCGTCGCAAGATCGACCAACCAGGCCAGATCAAAAATGATTTTTTCTACAAATAAGTACTTTTATATCCTGAGTTGTCATATCGTTATATGAGAGCACTATACCATATTATTTTCATAGCAGGTATCCTATTCAGTTGTGGCTGCAGCGATTCCAACCCGTCGCCGTCAGATGATGGCAACAAACCACCTTCTTCTGGAACCTCAAGTTTTACCATTACTACAGTTGAGCTATCCAGCGATCTAACGATTGACATCTATGTACCGAGTGCAGAAAATGCTTCTGGGAAATATCCCATTATTTACTTCAATGATGGCGATGTCTTCAAAGGAGCCATTGCCAGTCTGGCTTCTTACCAGTTTGAGGCTACTTCCACCATAGAGCCCTTCATGATGGTGGGGATATCAGCAGCAGGCCACAGATACGGCAGGTATATACCCTACAACGACCCATGGATCAAAGAAAACTGGTCGGAATACTCTCCGGGTTCTATCAACTACACCGAAAGGCTTATCAATGAGGTGATTCCGATGGTGGAGGAAGACTACCCTGTTGACCCGAAAAGAAGGGCCATATTTGGCCTCTCGCTTAGCGGACTCTATGCTGCCTGGGCGGGAATAAATTACCCCGAAGTCTTTTCCTTTTCGGCCTCCATGTCACCCTCTTTCTGGGTAGCCGACTATGCCATTTTCGATGAGCCACAAGAGTTATCAAACACCCGGTTCTACTTCGATATCGGCACAAAAGAATGGAACTATTACGTTCCGATGATTGAAAGCCTGGAGAATCAGGGATTTGAATATGGCAAAGATATTTTCTACTATGAGGTGCCCAATGGCATCCATGCTGAAAGTGTTTGGGCCGGCAGGTTACATATTCCTCTTGGGCTGTTCTTAAATGGGGCTCCAGAGGAAGTAAAAGACTACGAGGTCATAAAAGAGTGTATTCCCAGTCAATCGACTGCTGGTCTGGTTTTCCAAAGGCTTAATCCCATCATCACTTTTACCAACGGCATCCGGTATTCGCTCTCGACAAGCGCCGCATTTCAGGTCGTCAGCGGCGAAGGCGTTGTGTTGGAAGATGGAAGGTTCGACGCTAAGGGCGGGAATATGACCGTTGAAATAAGCCATGATAACTGGAGTGAGCATATAGACCTGACAGACTGCAATAATTAGCCTTTTATTGGTGCCCACCCTGGTCGGTCTGAGGTTTAATATCAACCCTTTCAGGAAGTTTAAATCTGAATTCCTATATTGCGTCACCCTAAACAACATGTCCCAAAAAGCTGGTGATTGAATTTTAAACACACCTTACATGAAGCTTTTTGTTCGACCAATTCTATTGAGTGGATTGGCTATTATCGCCTCTTCCACAGCTGCCCTTGCCCAGGAAACATCTGAGATAGACTCAGGTGCCACCGCCTGGATGCTGACTTCCACCACACTTGTGCTCCTGATGATTCCCGGTCTTGCCATGTTTTATGGCGGCTTAGTCAGGACGAAAAACGTGCTCGGCACAATGATGCACAGTTTTACAGCCATGGGTATTATGACTGTACTTTGGGTAGTTTGTGGGTACAGCATGGCCTTTGGTGAAAACGTGCTGGGCGGCTGGTTTGGCTGGAATTCCGACTATGTGATGCTTTCAGGCATCGACGACAGCATTATCGACGGCATCCCCGAATATGTATTCTCCATGTTCCAGGCAAAATTTGCCATCATCACCCCTGCCCTTATTGCCGGTGCAGTGGCTGAAAGAATCACGTTCAAAGGATACTGCTTTTTCATAGCACTATGGGGCCTCATCGTTTACAACCCTCTTTGTCACTGGGTATGGGCGCCTGACGGGTTCCTGTTCAATCTTGGAGCCAATGGCGCCATTGACTTTGCCGGAGGCACTGTGGTGCATATCTCTGCTGGCGTTAGCGGGCTTGTGGCTGTGCTCTTTATTGGTGCCAGAAAATCACATCCCCATTTACCCATGCAACCCAATAACCTGGTGATGACGATGATTGGCGCTGGGCTGCTATGGGTAGGTTGGTTTGGTTTCAATGCCGGTAGCAGTATTTCAAGTGGGTTGAGCACCGCTCAGGCATTAACGGTTACGCAAATAGCGGCTGCGGCTGGCGCACTTACCTGGCTGATTGTTGAAGGGTTCCACCAGGGGAAAGCAACAGCTCTTGGTTTTGCATCGGGCATTCTTGCTGGTTTGGTGGCCATTACGCCCGCAGCTGGCGTTGTTCAGCCCGGTGGAGCGCTGGTACTGGGAGCTCTCTCTACCATTGTGTGTTACCTGGCTATTATACTAAAAAACAAGCTTGGCTATGACGATACACTGGATGCCTTTGGTATTCACGGCGTTGGTGGTATCATCGGTGCCATTTTCCTTGTGTTCTTTATCAGAGAAAGCTGGATGACAGACGCTGCAACGGCTGCAGGTGGCACGTGGACTGTAATGCAACAGCTGGGTGTACAACTTACGGCGATAGCAATAGCCATCGTTTATGCGGGAGTTGGCACCTTCGTCATCCTCTTTGTGCTCAACAAGTTTGTCAAAATCCGGGCCAGTGAGGAAGACGAAATGAAAGGCCTAGACAACGTGTACCATGGTGAGAAAGGATACGGAATGATCACTCCTAACTAAGCAAGCATGAAACTTATTATAGCCATTATAAGAGAAAACCAGTTGGATCAGGTGAGGGAGTCACTGATTCAAGCAGGCATATCGAGAATCACCGTCAGCAACGTATCAGGTCACGGGCGGAGAGTATCCGAGGAGGTATACAGAGGCCAGAAAGTGATTCCCAACCTGGTGTCTAACGTCAGACTGGAGATAGCTGTAAATGACAGCTTCGTTGAAACTACCTGCAACGCCATTATGGATGCTACTCAGGCCCACGACGGCGATATGATAGGCAGCGGCAAGATTTTTATTACGCCGCTGGAAGAATGCATAAGAATCAGAACCGGTGAACGAGGTTCTGACGCTATATAACAACCCCAAGAATGTATTTTGGAAATATAGGTAATGAAAAGGCTGAGCTACTAACTCAGCCTTTTTCTTTTACCACTCGGTGTGGAAAATCCCTTCCCTATCGGTACGTTCATAAGTATGTGAACCAAAGTGATCACGTTGCGCCTGGATCAGGTTCAGTGGCAAACGGCCGGTAGTAAACGCATCGAAATAGCTCAAACCCGCTACCATTCCGGATACAGGGATACCCTGGCCAATGGCATAAGCGGCTACTTTTCTCGCCGACACTTCGCAGCTTTTGGCTTTGGCGGCAATGTCTTTATCCAGCAACAGGCTACTAAGTGCTTTATCCCTGGCGTATGCCTTCCTCATGTCCTCCAAAAGGCCTGAACGGATGATGCAGCCACCTCTCCATATTTTGGCGATGGTTTCCATATCGCAACCGTACTTATACTCTTTGGATGCTGCCCACAGCTGCGTCATTCCTTGCGCATAAGTCACTATGTAAGCAAAGAACAGAGCGTCCTCCACATCTTTCACTGTAAGACTACTGTCTCCTTTAATGGACTTGGCTCCGTAGAGCGATTCAGCTTTTTCCCTATCAGCTTTCATTGAGGATATTTCCCGCATACTGACAGCCACGTCAATGGTAGGCACAGGAATACCAAGATCCATGGCATTCTGAGACGTCCACTTACCTGTGCCTTTTTGCTTGGCTTTGTCAAGAATCACATCAACCAGGTCTTTGTTGGTTAGCTCATCTTTTTTTGTAAATATCTCTGCTGTTATTTCGACCAAAAAAGACTGAAGCTTCGACTTGTTCCACTGGTCGAAAGTATTGTGAAGCTGCTGATTGCTCAAGCCCAGCCCCCGCTTCATTACGTCATATGCCTCGGAAATGAGCTGCATCAACCCGTATTCGATACCGTTGTGCACCATTTTCACGTAGTTGCCGGCTGACCTGGCACCCATATAGTCCACACATGGCTCGCCATTGACTTTCGCTGAAACCGCTTCAAAAATCGGCCTTACAATTTCATAGGCATCTTTGTCACCTCCCGGCATAATACTGGGGCCAAAGCGGGCGCCCTTGGCTCCACCGGAAACCCCTGTACCAAAGAAGTAGATGCCTTTTGATTCCAGGCTTTCGGCTCTTCTGTCAGTGTCAGTAAAAAAAGAATTTCCACCATCTATGACCAGGTCACCTTTATCAAGCAACGGAGACAAATCGTTGATAACTGCATCGACAGGGCCACCTGCGGGAACCAGCAACATGATCTTTCTTGGCCTGGAAAGTTTTGAGATAAACTCCTTTTTGTCGGTAGTGCCATCAACAACCTTTCCTGCTCCTTCTTCCCTCAACGACTTTACCTTTTCCGAATCCGTGTCCAGCCCATAGGCGGAAAAATTATTGTCTGCCACGTTCAAGATGAAGTTTCTTCCCATCACTCCGAGGCCTACGAGGCCAAAGTCATACGTTTTTTCCATTCCAGTCCTTTTTTTCCTTCCACATGTGGGCCGTGGTGCAACCAACTGCCTTCACATGATGTTAATTGCTTGTTTTTTAGCGAATATCAAGAGATTCAGACCAAAAATACTGATCTTCGCCAATTAAATTGAATTTTGCCATCACCCCTGTGTAGTACCTAAATGAAAAAAACTGATAATCAGATACTTACTATTTTCGGAGCCTCTGGCGATCTTACTGAGCGTAAACTGATTCCTGCTGTTTTCAATTTATTCAAAAGAGGTTTTTTGCCTGAGAATTACGCTATTCTTGGTGTAAGCCGAACAGACTTCAGCGACGAGGAATACAGGAAGAAAGTTGTTTTCGACAACCCGCACCTGAAAGCTTCCAAGGACAACCCTGGTGAGTTGGAAAACTTCGCAAAGATGGTTTTCTATCAGTCGATTGATACGAAAGCGGTAGTAGACTATCAGTTGCTGGCCAATCGGCTTAAAACGTTGTGCAATGACTGTCATACGGATCAAAACTACATTTTCTACCTTTCTACCCCCCCTTCACTTTACTCTGTGATTTCTAAGAATTTGGGCGAAGCTCAACTTAATACTGAGGAAAATGGCTGGAAAAGGTTGATTGTTGAGAAGCCTTTTGGTTACACACTAGAAAGTGCAAAAGAATTAAACAACCAACTGCTCGAGTCATTCAAAGAAGATCAGATTTATAGAATCGACCACTACCTGGGTAAAGAAACCGTGCAGAATACGCTGGTGGCCAGATTTGGCAACACTATTTTCGAGCCACTTTGGAACCGCATATACATCGAGAAAGTGGAAATTACAGCTGCTGAGAGTGTAGGTGTGGAAAAGCGAGGCGGTTACTACGATGGCTCCGGGGCTTTAAGAGACATGATCCAAAACCACTTGCTGCAGTTGGTATCCCTTGTTACAATGGAGCCGCCAGCAAGAATGGATGCAGAGTCTATTCACAACGAGAAGCTAAAACTATTTAGATCCCTGCGGCCTTTAAGCGCCGACGACATCAGAGACAATGTTATCAGAGGTCAATACCTCAAGTCAACTATTGGAGATAAAGAATATCCCGGTTATAGAGAGGAAACTGGCGTTGACCCTGAGTCAAGAACTGAAACATTTGCGGCCTTAAAGTTCTATATCGACAATTGGAGGTGGGCTGATGTGCCTTTCTTCGTCCGCACCGGCAAGCGGCTGCCAACAAGAGTTTCCGAAGTGGTGATTCACTTCAAGCCCAACCACCACCACTTGTTCAGTCAGCGACGAATTGCCAACTCACAAAATGTGCTGGTCTTTAGAATTCAACCCAATGAGGGTATTTTATTGAAGTTTGGCCTGAAGGTGCCCGGCAACGGTTTTAAAGTGGAAACGGTGAATATGGATTTCCAATACGATGGGCTGACGGACGCTTATGTACCTGAAGCCTACGAAAGGCTGCTGCTCGATTGCATGCAAGGCGATGCCACCCTCTACGCCAGAGGTGACAGTGTTATTGCAGCCTGGGAGTTTGTTGACCCCATTCTAAAAGCATGGAAGGACGATCCTGACCTTCCGGTATACGGGTACCCCTCAGGCACCTGGGGGCCAGAACAGGCAAATACACTAATTGAAAATGGGCATGGCTGGAGGAATCCTTGTGCCAATTTGGTTGATGATGGACTTTATTGCGAACTATAATAGCTGATGGAATTACATATTTCTAAAAACCCCAGGGCAGTAGCGGAGGATTTTGCCACCTTTTTGGTTGATCTCAACAAAAACAGTGACAAGTTAAACATCGCTCTCTCCGGAGGTTCTACCCCACAGCTACTGTTTGACGTTCTTGCTGCTGATTACAAAAAGGCAATAGATTGGTCGAAGATGCATTTCTACTGGGGTGATGAACGTTGTGTGCCTCCTACCGACAAAGACAGCAACTATGGCATGGCTAAGGCGCATCTGTTTGACAAGGTTGGTATTCCTGAAGCGAATATTCACCGCATCCTTGGCGAAAACGAACCCCGACAAGAGGCTCAGCGACATAGCCACGAGATCAAAAAGAACGTAACTTCGTCAGACGGGCTGCCCAGGTTCGACCTGGTAATACTTGGCCTTGGCACCGACGGGCACACTGCATCAATCTTTCCTGATCAAATGGAGTTGTTAAAAGCTACCGAGACCTGTGTTGTGGCCACACACCCTGAATCAGGGCAAAAGAGAATCAGCCTCTCCGGTTCAGTAATCAACAATGCCAAAAGCATCGCCTTCCTCGTGACTGGCGAAAGCAAGCAGCCAAAAGTGAGGGAAATACTGAAGCACAGAGGTAAGTTCAGAACCTACCCTGCCTCGCATATAAAGCCTGCAAATGGTGTGCTTTATTGGTTTTTGGACGAAGCGGCTAGCGCCTGATTACTTCTTTAACTTCCTCACAAAGAAATCGGCCGTCGCTTTCCCTGCTTTTAAGGAGTTCCCATGCTTCATCCAATGATGGGTGTCGTCGACGATGACGATGGTTTCCATCTCCACTCCTTTTTCAAGCAGACGTTGCACCAAATCAGTGCTTTGGCTAAAACGGACGTTTCGGTCATCATCACCATGTATAATCAGCACTGGCGAAGTCCAGCCGCCAACTGTTGATGCCGGGGAAGACTCCCAGGCTACCTGAGCCGCTTTCTCGGCATCCGGCGCTTTTTCATATTGATCTGGGTAAAGGATATCACCTATCCTACCAGTCGTTCTCTCGTGCACACCGTGAATATCGACGCCAGCGGCAAAAATATCAGAGTTCCGTCCCAGCGCCATGGCCGTTAAATAGCCGCCGTACGACCCACCGTAAACGCCAATCTCAGATGCATCCACACCTGGCTGCTTGCCAAGCCAAAGCCCCGCTGCCTTAATGTCTTTGTACTCACTGGCTCCCCACGTACCTGCATCAGCCGGGTTGTGAAATTCGTAGCCATAACCTATCCCCAGTCTGTAATTGACTGCCAGAACCGTGAAGCCCAAACTGGCCAGGTACTGGTTTGTGGCGTAGGCATTCGTGTAATAATCGGAGTAATGCCAACCAAGCAGCATTTGCCTCGGCGGCCCACCATGCACGTAGATGATAGCAGGGCCTTTGGATGGCTTATTGGTCGGTGTAAACAGCTGACCGTGGATGGTAAATCCGTCCTCAGATGTAAATATGGCCTGCGTGGGAGTTACCAGGTTTTTGGATGGGAAATCGGAAGGAATGCGATCTTCGGCGAGCAGCTTCACTTTGCCTCCGTTGGTTGGCAGCACAGCAGGAAGCGGCGGCCGTTGTGGTGTTGCGCTAATCATTGCTATGCTTTTGCCGTCGCCGGTCATTACGGGTGTCCATTCAAGGCCGCTCCCGGGGGTAAGCACTTTCATATCGGCTTTGTCCACCGACACCTGAACTGCATGACGCCTGTCGAGATCGAGTGGAGCGGGGCCTGTATTCCCGCTAAACAACAATGTGCTACGATCACTGCTTAGGCTCACATGCTCAGCCATGAAGTTACCAGGCGTCAGCAACATGGGTTCGCCACCAATTTCAGGCATTGAATACATGTGAGGCCAGCCGTCTTTGTACGACATGAAGACGATCTTGCCTTTGGCAGCCCAATGGAGGTTAGCCCCACCGTGAGTGTTGGGTGTTGAGCCTGCCAGTGTTTTGGGTGCCTCCCAGAGCTTTTTGGCCTGAGCCGTTGACACATCGGCTGACCAAATGGCCCACGGGCGATGCTTTCTTGCCAGTATCGAGTCGGGCGCACCACCCGCACCTGGGGTACGAACAAAAACGATTCGTGTACCGTCCGGCGACCAATCTGGAGATCTGTCGAAATTGAAAGAAGGGGCCAGCCAGGTAATCGGCGTTTCTTTGTTGGTAAACACTCCGACAAATGAATGGTCGCCCCTATTGGATACGAAAGCCATTCTTGAACCATCGGGTGACCAGGTGATGCTGCCGTTTCGTCCTCTTGCTGTAAACAGCGCCTCACCTTTCGCAGAGCCGTCAATGGGTACAGACAATATCTGCCCAGCTTTAACATAGGCCACCGTTTTTGAGTTTGGCGAAACAGAGGGCAAGTCCCCATCTGCTAACATTTTTGGCTCTCCGCCTGCAAACGGAATGCTCCAAATCTGAACTTTTGGCGGCTCCGGAAGGAAAGAGGTATTCACCGGCGCATCGTCGTCCCAATTGGAACCATGGTCTCCCCCTCTCACATAAACTACCCACTGACCATCAGCACTCACTGCCAGGCTCGATATCTCCTGTCCACTGTCGTCGTTGTATTGCGTAAGCTTTCTGGCTTTGAATTCAGGGCCTTCAGCTACATAGATGTTTCTTTGACCTTGCTCGTTAAAAGTCCATGCTATCTTGCTGCCCGTAGCAGCGGAAGTCAGATCAGCCGGAAACGGATACGATTTGATGGATTCGAAAGAAAAAGGCTGAGCATGGACGTTTGCCATGGGCAAACCGTAGGACAAAAGGAACAGAACGATGGTAACAATTGGTCGCATGGTTAGTTAGAGTTAGGTGAATCAAACTAATCAATTTCAAATATTATTAAACAACCTTTTTTTTCGAAAGGTTAAATTCCGTTATGGCCTTTTTTTGAGGTCTGTTAGGTATAAGCTTATACCAGACTAAATTATCATTGCTTTAAAACTTTTAAAGAGCAAAATTTAGACAAACAATAACACCCATGATCAATTCCCCCTTACTCAAAGCCAATCCATCGCTGTATTCTTTCCTACCCATGTTTTACATGGTGTGGGCAGATGACGTACTTACGCCAAGCGAGATAAAAAATATCCAAAGTTTGATCAACAAACAGTCGTGGCTAAAAACCGAGGAAAGGGAATTGCTGCTGTCTTACCTGAACCCAGCGAAACCGCCGTCTCCCAACGAGATAAAAAGCTGGCTCACAGAAATAAAACGTATCTCTCAGGAGCTGTCGCCCGAAATGAAAACAAGTCTGGTGGACATTGGCAACAAGCTTGCAGAACTTAATAGTATCGGCAGGGATGAAGTGGCCTTTCAGAATGCTCAGCAGCCACTGCGGGATATTGAAGATGCCTTGGGCATTATTAGCAGGGAGTCGGCATTCCATCTGGCGTCTAATGACAGGGCTGCTACCGAAGCAGAAACACTCGCATCTCAAAAAACATTTTCGGTTGATAAACTCAGGGCAATTTTGGACGGTGATCAAGCTGCCCTCATTGCCAAAGTAAAGACACTCCTATCCGACCCCGAGTTCAAATACCCGGACACGGGAGACCTTACCGAATACCGTGAAAAAGTACTCCATTGGTGCAAAATTCTTGCGTCGCAAGGTTATGGCAACCGTGCTTACCCTAAAGAGTTTGGTGGGGCAGATGACATGGAAGGCTATTTCACCATCATGGAAACTCTCAGCTACCACGACCTGAGCATGGTCATTAAGTTTGGGGTACAGTTTGGCCTTTTCGGTATGAGTATCTATTTCTTGGGCACCGAAAAACACCATAAAAAACACCTGGCTGATGCGGGTACGCTCAATCTCCCTGGCTGTTTTGCAATGACAGAAACGGGCCATGGTTCAAATGTAAAGGGCATTGAAACCACTGCCACCTATGATCACAAGTCGGGCAAAATCACCATTCACACACCCAACCCCAAAGCCCAGAAGGAGTACATTGGCAACGCTGCGCTGCATGGCCAAATGGCCACGGTATTTGCCAAGCTGATCATTGACGGAACCGACTATGGCGTTAGCGCCTTCGTTGTTCCCTTAAGAGACAAAAAAGGCAATATGCATACGGGCGTGACCATTAAGGACTGTGGCAGAAAGATGGGCTTGAACGGCGTCGACAACGGGGTGATACGTTTCGACAATGTGGTGATTACAAAAGACAGCATGCTGGATCGCTTTGCGAGCATCGATGAAAACGGCCAATTCGCCAGCCCAATCAGCAGCGACAATCGCAGGTTTTTCACCATGCTTGGGACTCTCGTGGGTGGCAGAATAGGCATTCCCCGGTCTGGACTAAGTGCCACCAAATCCGGGCTTACCATAGCAATAAGGTATGCCGACGGCAGAAAGCAATTCGGACCGGAAGGTGGCAGTGAGGTGCCTATTCTCAACTACCGCACCCACCAGCGTCGCCTCATGCCGTTGCTTTCTAACGCTTACGCTTTGCATTTCGCCTTGCAATATCTTACACAACGGTTCCTTAAAAGAACCGAAGAAGATATGCAGGAAATCGAAGCCCTGGCAGCCGGGCTAAAGTCGTGGGCGACATGGAACGCTACCGCCAGCTTGCAGGAGTGCAGAGAAGCTCTTGGCGGCAAAGGCTATTTAGCTGAAAACCGCATCGCTGCTTTAAAAAATGACACAGAGATTTATACCACTTTCGAGGGCGATAATACGGTGCTGATGCAGCTGGTTGCCAAAAGCAGGCTGTCTGAGTTCAGGCAGGAGTTTGGCCACATGAACCTGTTTGGCATGCTGAACTACGTGACCGACCAGGCCAAGGTGAGCATCCAGGAAATGAATCCCATCACCATCAGGAATACTGATAAAGAACACTTGCTGGATTTTGAGTTTCATCTGGCGGCATTCAGGTACAGGGAAAAAAGCATTCTGGCCTCTTCCGCCAAGCGGTTGAAGCACTACATCGACCAGGGAATGGACTCTTTCGACGCTTTCAATCAATGTCAGTATCACCTCGTCATGGTAGGGCATGCATACATTGAAAGGATTATTCTGGAACAGTTTCAGGAGAAAATTAGCGAAGTGACCGATGAGGGCAGCAAGCATATTCTCACCAAGCTTTGTCAGCTATTTGCCTTGTCGCAAATAGAGAAGAACAAGGGCTGGTACCTGGAGGCTGATTACATGGCCGGTGCGAAAACCAAGGCCATTCGCCAGCTGGTCAACTCGCTTTGTTTGGAGGTTCGGCAAAACGCTGTGGCGTTAACTGACGCTTTTGGAATCCCTGACACTTTGCTAGCAGCACCTATTGCCGTAAGAAATAGCTAAACTCAGCTTGTAAGAGATTGCCAGATAATGTCATGCACCGATGTTGCTGGCACTGGAGAATCACTGACTTTTTTATCAGTTATAAGCACTGGGTAGTATTTGCTATCTACAAAAGGGCTTCCATGGGAGCCCTTGATCAAATTGGCATCCAGTGGGATCACGTCCATCACATAGCGGAAGCCGAGCTTTTTGCGAAGCAGCTTGTATCCTGCCCTGAGCTTCGAGCTCATAAACATCTCCACAGGATCGTAGCCAGGCTTCTTATGGATATCGACCGCCCTGGCGTAATCTGGGGCTTTGTCATCGTCGAGCCAAAAATAGTAAGTGAACCAACTATGCTCGTCGGCGATGAGCACGAGGTCACCAGACCTTTCGTGGTTAATATGATGTTTCTTTTGCTGGGCTTTATCGAGCACCAAACTCACTCCCTGAGTAGCTTCGGCCAGCCGTTTTACCTCCTCCATCACAGATAGGTCGTTGACGTAAATGTGGGCTACCTGATGGTCTGCTACGGCAAATGCTTTCGAGGCACCAGCATCCAGTAACTCCAGCCCCCTTTCCTCCCGGATACTAAGAAGCCCTTTTTTGCGCAACAGTCTGTTGAAATGAACAGGTCTGCTCACCGGGCTTATGCCGTATTCCGACAACAAAATAATATTGGCCTTCTTTTTTGTGTAGTAGTCCACCAGCCCTTTTACCACCTGGTCAATTTCGGTGAGCTCCTTTCCTATCAACTCGAAGTTGGGACCGAATTTTTGTAAGCAGTAGTCGAGATGGGGCAAATAGATGAGCGTCAACGTGGGGTCGTATCGGCGATCGGTAAAAACTGAAGCATCGGCTATCCATTGGGTGGACTTGATGTTAGCCCCAGGCCCCCAAAACTGAAACAAGGGGAATTGACCCAACTCCTTCTGCAACTCATCCCTAAGGCCGGTCGGCTGCGTATAGCAATCAGGCATTTTTCTGCCATCGGCCAGGTATTGTGGCCTGGGTGTTGCAGAAAAGTCGGCCGAGGAGTACATATTGTACCACCAGAACATTTTGGAGCAGGTAAACGAAGGGTCGACTTTCTTTGCCTTCTCCCATATCTTCTCTCCTGCTACCAGTTTATTGGATTGCTTCCAAAACTTTATTTCTGAATCCTGATGGTCGTACCAACCATTGCCAACAATGCCAGTTTCAGTAGGCCATTTGCCAGTAACATAAGTCGACTGAACTGAAGTGGTAACCGCAGGCAGCATCGGCACAATGGACTGCACCTGCCTTCCCTTTATATAGTCTTGAAGAAATGGTGTATGCTCTCCTATCAGGTGGGCCGATAGTCCTACGACATCAATAACGACGGTTTTTTTCATTTGCTGCTTGATGGAACTAGCCATTGAGCTGATTAATCACCCATTTCATTTCCCTTACTATGGATTCATCTATTGGTAACTTCAGCCCATCTGGCAACACTTCCCATGTGTAGGTTTCAATTTCAAGGTGATGGGTGAATGGCTTCGCCTTTTGTAGGTCAAGCACCTTCACAATGTCTTCTTGCGTCGATTTCAATACGCCGTAGTCTTCAACAAATAACGGCACATGAAAATGAGAACGCCATTCTTTTATGTCCTGATTGTCGGCGTCGGCAAGAGCTTCCGGTAAATCAGGATAGCGTTTAAAACCATCGCTTTGGGTGCGGGCAACTACTTGATGGAGATAGGTCGATTCGTTAAACCCCTTAAAAGCGGCTATTACCGGGTTTCTGGCGTCTCCTGGTGCCATCGGCGCTTTTAACGCAGCACTGATCTGAATTTTACCTGTTTTAATACCTAAAGCGCTTAACTTGTTGACCACTTCCTGGTGATTTTCATAACCCACCGCAAAGTGACACACGTCATAGCAAAGCTGCACATGACGCTTGATAGTTGCCTCTGCCTCTGCTACAGATAGATCAAATTCCTTTTGCAACTCAGCTCCCCCCAACGGAAGCAAGTATTTTTTGTACCAATCAATGAACTCTGGCCCGGATTCCAAAAGACCATCTGGCTCGGGTTCAATATCAAGGTGAAGTAGCTGCCCCGTGGTGTCATGTATCCGCTTGAGGTGCTTGGCTACCTCAATCATTTTTAGTGTGGCAACTTCAAAAACGTTGTGGAGTTCTTCAGGCTTGTGCCAATAACGATAGGTCAATGGCGAGGTGGATATCCCCCCTTCCATGCCTGCAGGCAGCAGTTGAGAAAGTATATCGAACAGGCGGGTGGTGTAATTCAGCCTGGCGTTTGTAGTCCAGTCGGGGGCATGCACCTGCTCTTTCACACGGGTATTATGAAAGCCACCGTAGGGAAACCCATTCATGGTGAAGACATAACAGCCGGAGGCTGACAGCCAGTCTTTAAATTCCACCAATGCGCCCTCTTTAGCAAGGTCTATCGATGCCTCGTTAGATAAGCGCAGCCCTATCCCAAAAGGCTGGCCTGGGCTGCATTTCTCCCTCACCGAAGGAATGAACTTCCTGAGTGCAGCGAAATGATCTGCCCAGCTTTCACCGGCGTGTATATTGGAGCAGTACGTTAAGTAACCAAAATCTGTTTTCATAATCAGAGGCTGATCGTTTGTTGGTGAGCATAATTTTCCAGCCATT
Source organism: Imperialibacter sp. (assembly GCF_048007035.1). Lineage (NCBI taxonomy): Bacteria > Pseudomonadati > Bacteroidota > Cytophagia > Cytophagales > Flammeovirgaceae > Imperialibacter > Imperialibacter sp. The sequence goes on along the minus strand of NZ_CP180355.1, from coordinate 5,811,561 downwards.
CACTGGCCTCACGAATGGTTTTTTCATTCATTTCATGCACTTCCTCGCCTGTTCCAATGGCTATCAGCAGCATAATGGTGAGTTTACCACCCAGGTGCTCCCGGAATTCGTTAAGCCCGTCAAGTAGCGGGCTATTGCCCTCTTCAAACTTCAGCAATGGATGTTGCAGCGGGAAGCCAAGGTTTTGAAGCACCACCAGAATTCTCCTGGCATCGGCTTCCGACAGTCGGTTGGTGAGCATTGAGTAGACTGTGTCGAGGGCGATACCAATTGCCACTGCCTCACCATGTCTGATGGAAAAGTCGGCCAGCGCTTCCAATTTGTGTGCACTCCAGTGACCGAAGTCAAGCGGCCTGGAAGACCCCGTCTCGAAGGGATCCTTGCCTGCAATATGGTCGAGGTGCAGTGCAGCACACCGTTTCACCAAAAATTTCATGGCCCCCATATCACGGGCAGCAAGCATAGTGGCGTTGTGCTCAATCCAGTCAAAGAAGGAAGCGTCCTTGATCAGCGCCACCTTTACGGCTTCAGACATCCCTGACCGCCAGTCAAGGTCGGATAGAGTAGTCAGAAAATGATAGTCATTGAATACTGCAACAGGCGGAGCAAATGTGCCGAGGAAATTCTTTTTCCGATAGAAATTGACGCCATTTTTCACACCCACGCCAGAATCGTTTTGAGAAAGTACAGTCGTTGGAATGCGAATATGACGAACGCCTCTGTGTGAAATAGCGGCTGCATAACCCACCATATCGAGAACAGCACCACCGCCAATAGCCACCAGATAAGAATGACGGTCGATGCCGTGAGCGTTCACCGCATCAATAACCTGATACAGGAGGCTTTCATCGTTTTTAGCTTCTTCGCCACCCGACACGACTAGTGTCTCAGGAATGAGGTGGATATTATCGACTGTCTCAAAATAGTCTCGAATACCTTGCTTTAGCCCGGGATGCGCTTCGTCCACTCCCTGATCCAAAACAAACAGTACCTTCTGGATGGTACCTTCTTCCATTCTTTCTTTCAGAAAACTTGAAAGTGTATCGTTCGACCTATCGAAAAGGTTTGTGGTGAAATACACTTTGTAGTCAAACTTCACACTGAAGGACTGTTGTAAAAACTCCATAACTATGCTAATTGCCCGATGTCAGGCTGAAAATTTAAACAAACAAATTCACGTTACAGCAAAGGCTTTCGCCAGCAATAACGACAAGGGCAACAAAAGTACAATACCCAAGGCAAAATACGTAACGCCAAAAGCTGATGACCAGGCAGCATTCATTAGTATCAAGGCGATCACTCCCGATTTCACCGCCTTTCCTATATTTTTCCCAATAGGATCGGATATCGCTTTGAATAGCGGCGGGACAATCATTCCGCCAAATACGAGCACAAAGGCCAGGGTAAGATAAAACGCATTGTTTTGAGTAGAGAACCACAAAATGGCACCAATTACCACTACGTAAAGAGCCAGCGCAATGTACAGGGTCAATTTGCTGCCTCCATGCACTTCGCCCCGACTGATCATGGTGATGGCAGCGATATAAATCACTGGCACAATACCCAGCCACCAATAGGTATCCAGGATACCAGGAACAATGCTCATCCCCAGGACAAGATTCAAGCCCCTACAGAGTCCCATATTGATTGGCCCCAAAACCAACTGATGCTTGCCCCATTTATCGTAGACAACTGAGAACAAGGCGATGGCCGCAGCAATCATACCAGATGGCATCCAGTTCACTTTGCCAGCGGCCAGTATACCGATGCCCAAAAGCACTATCCCAAGCATTGCTGCCATAAACCTGGAAACCACACCACTGGGAATCGGTCGTTCCGGCCGCTCGACGGCGTCAAGCTCCGCATCAAACACGTCGTTGAGCACAACCCCGCCACCATATAAGCCCGTGGTGGCCAGGCTCAGCCAGATAATGGGCGTTGCACCCTGGGCAAAGCCCGTCAGGTAGCCCGAAATAGCCACACCAGCCAGAATGTCGGCTACCGCAGTGACAATATTGGCCGGCCTGGTAAGGCGCAGAAGTCCGATAATTTGCTTCAAATTATTTGATGATCAGGGAGTTCTTGTCCATGCGTGGTTGCTGGCCGCCACGCAAAACCGTATTGCCTTCAAATTTTTGGCTTTGATCGATGTCTTTCACCGAAGCAAAGTCAGCCTCGTCGATTTGTCCACTCTGACCAAACGCCGTGATGGCATTTTGATAAGTAACCAAACGAATGACATCATCACTAATACCATGCTGTTTCATCAAAGCTGCTGTTTTTGGCACTGCCAACGGGTCGCTGATGCCCCAGTCGGCAGCGGAGTTGATCATTATTCTGTCGGGTCCGTACTGTTTCACCACTTCGACCATCCGCTCGTTGCCCATTTTGGTGAAAGGATAAATGGTGAAAGCTGCCCAAAAGCCACGATCCAATACTTCCTTTACCGTCTCTTCATTGTTGTGGTCAACAACCACCATCTTCGGGTCAAGGCCCTGCTCCAGGGCGATGTCCATACTGCGTTGGGTGCCTCGTTTTTTGTCCCGGTGAGGTGTATGAATTTGCACAGGCAGCCCTGCTTCTTTGGCGAGGTCAAGCTGTGCCCGGTAGTATTTCTCTTCTGCCGGTGTCTGGTCGTCGAAACCTATTTCACCAACACCCACTACGCCTTCTTTGTAAATAAACAGTGGCAGGATTTCCATCACCTGCTCAGCCAAAGCTTCGTTGTTCGCTTCCCGGCTGTTCAGCCCTATCGTGCAGTAGTGCTTGATGCCAAACTGCGATGACCTGAACCGTTCCCAACCGATCAGGCTAGCATAGTAGTCACGGAAGGTGGCAATGCCCGTACGGGGCTGTCCGAGCCAGAAGGCAGGTTCAATCAGCGCTACCACACCGGCATCTGCCATGGCCTGGTAGTCGTCCGTCGTGCGGGATGTCATGTGCACATGCGGGTCGAAAAACTGCATGCCCTTTACACTATCGAGATAAACAGGGTTGGCGTCCCTTTTTTGTAAATCCGCCTCAGTAAAATTATCACTACAACACATAATCGTTCTGTTTTTATTCTGAGCTAAACCAGCTCTGTTTTCTTTGCTATACTTTCCCAGGAAATGTCACCCGATTTAACCAATGCATTCAGCTGCTTGTTCCTATCCAGGAGTTCAGTGGCAGCAGGAAATTGGCTCACACTACAGGCAAGAGCCGCAGCTTCTCTTTCGGTGCTATCGACAGACAGCACCAGGCGCTCCATGTCTCCAATTGTTTTTTCATTGATAAAAGGCCCGACACATCTCCACAACATTGGGGGTACCGTCCTGTGCGCCGCCCATCTTTCATGCGCAAAATCGGAGAGCGTGTTGGCCAGCTCCAAATTTGCCCTGTCGTCCAGGCCAATAATTGAATGCAATGGTTTTTCTGTAAATATTGCCTTCAGCACCAGTTGATTCCAGGCAGCTTCATCGAGTTGCTCAGAGGGGTATGGGTTATTGCACATAATTGCCTCCAGCACATCACCGATATTGCTTCGTATCCCTTCGGCACACTGGGCTTTCCACGCTTCGGGGTAAGCTACTACAGGCAGCGCAGAATACAACGCCACCAGCTCATTCATTTCCGCCGCCAGAAACAAGTTTTGAATCCTGGCTAAGTAATTGGTCTTGTTTGAAGCCGGCACCTGAATCAGCACCCACACCCGACACAAGCGGTCAATTGACCAATTGGTTATTTGAAAACCAGGTCTGATTTGTTGGATGTTGGTCACAGCACTTTCGCTAACACTCACACCATTCTTACCAACCTTTCTGGGAATAGCAGCGAAAGCCACATTTAATGCTGATTCGGTTTCAGAAGAGGAGACATCAGCCGCTTTTTCTTGAAGCCATCGCCAGGCATCGTCAGACACAGACGACTCAATAATGGCTGACAACGCTACACTAAGCACCCTGGCATCGTATGAAAACATCTAAAATAGGGTTTGTTTAATTAAAATCGCTATAACCGACAAATATCAAAGGTTTTGGCAAGTATAAAAATACCGTCCGACACATTGCGTGACATTGCTCACATCACAATAAATTTTTCGCTGCCCATTGTTCTGTTGTAATAAAAAAGTTTGATCAAATTGTGGGCACAAAACATTCAACTCAAAATGATGACCTTAATTAAAACCATTCTATGCGCTTTCACTTTAATTGCCCTTGTTCATTTATCCAATGCACAAAAGGCTGACTCGACAGTAAAAGAGATACCTGCGCCGAAGTCATTTATCACACAACACCAGGGCACCTTTAATGGAAAGGCCGTGCGGTACAAAGCCGTCGGGAAAGAAACACACCTGAAAAATGAAAAGAATGAACCCATTGGTGCTTTGTGGTCGGTCTCCTATTTGCAGGAAGGGGTCACAGACTATTCAAAACGGCCCGTCACTTTCATTTTCAATGGAGGGCCTGGATCTGCTTCGGTCTGGTTACACATGGGTTTTCTGGGCCCAAAGATCGTTAAAATTGCCAGCAACGCAGATACTGATGATGGTGGTGCACCCTATCCTCTCGTAGATAATCAACAGTGTTTGCTGGATAAAACTGATCTTGTGTTCGTAGATCCGATTGGAACAGGCTACAGTATTCCAGTGGGCTCGGGTAGTGGCAAAGATTTCTGGGGCCTCACAGAAGACGCAAGCTCCATCGCACAGTTTATCAGGATTTGGATCACAGATAACAAACGATGGAATTCTCCCAAGTATATTTTTGGTGAAAGCTTTGGCACAACAAGGGCAGCGGCCGTTACTAATGCGCTGGAAGGTGGCGGACAGCATGTATCAATGAATGGACTAGTTTTAATTTCTCAAGCAATTGACTATCAAGGAAATACTTCCATGCATGACAATCTTATTTCTTACCTCACCTACCTGCCCACGATGGCGGCCACCGCATGGTACCATAAGAAGGCCGGGCAAGGCAAATCATTGGAGGATTTCGTCCAGGAATGTCGTGTTTTCACTACCGATGAATATGCACCCGCTTTATTGAAGGGCTCCATGCTAACGACAGAAGCGCAAAACAGTATGGCCGACAAGCTGGTCTACTTTACAGGGCTACCAAAAGAATATGTCCTCAGGTCGGATCTTCGGGTGCTGGTACCCCGATTCCAAAAGAAGCTCATGGAAGAAGAAGGGCTAACAGTTGGGCGCCTCGATAGCAGGTTCAAAAGCAGGGAAGCAGATCTGGTAGCGGAATGGCCAACATTGGGGGATGCGTCAGACTATCAAATCGATGCTGCCTACACAGCTGCTCTCAATAACTATTTCGCATCCGTATTAAATGTGGAAATGGACAGGCCGTACATTACTTCCAATGAGGAGGTGGCGATCAACTGGCGATGGAGAGATGCACCCGAAGGTTCGTATTGGGAGCCGGTTTTTGTCAACGTAGCACGTCCGTTGGCCGAAAGCATGCGCCGCAACAAAGATCTCAAGGTACTTGTGGCGTGCGGCTACTATGACCTGATCACACCGTTTTTTGATGCTGAATACACCTTTGCCCGCAATGGAATCCCAAAAGAAATGGTGCAATTGAGCTACTATGAAGGCGGGCATATGATGTACAATCACCAGCCTGACTTTGATCAATTGATAAAGGATATCAGGTTGTTCTTTGGGAATTAGCCCGACGGCGCATCATTGCAATCAATATTTGAGCGAATTCTGATAGGATAGAAAAATATATAAATTATAATATAAAATATGAGTTAAATGCAATTTTTGTTAAGTTTGATCTTTCATCAATGAAACGAAACAAATAAATATGAGAAGGTTAGCAGTTCTATTATCATTTTCAATCCTTTGGGTTTCATGTAGCAAAGACGACGAAATAGACCCGGGTACTGCTCCGGCAATGCCTCCTGGATCGAGCATGGCTCCCAATTTTGATGATTTTAGCGGCAGTGACGGCGATGGAGGTGGCAGGCAAATGGTTGTCAGGAATTGGGTATATGCTGCTACAAGTGTTGGAGTGTATTCTGGCATCCTTTCCGGAGCGCTGGTTGTGCCTGTTACTGCGTTTAAACTAGCGGTGAATCAAGAGGCTACATTTGATACAGAAACTAAATTATGGGTTTGGGCTTATGATATATCTGTTCCTAATAGTGGCTCTTACTCCGTAAAACTTACTGCTGACGTGGATGGCAGTGATGTTACGTGGACAGGCTATATTTCGAAAGCAGGTGGCTTTTCCGACTTCGTGTGGTTTACGGGGGAGTCCAATTTCATGGCCAATGCCGGCACCTGGACACTCTATGAAGGGCCTGACAAGCCAAATCCATGGCTGTCATCTGAGTGGTCCAAATCGGAAGTTGACGGAGTTGCAGACGTGACCTTCACAGTTAAAAAGCCGGGCGACAGTTTCGGAAGTTCGATTAGCTATATGGTTGATGCCGGCGCCGAGCTGAACAGAAACGTCACCATCATTGACACCAATACCGAAAATACAATAGAGGTGCTCTGGAGTGCCGAGAACAGCAATGGAAAAATCAAAAGCCAGGTCTTTTTTGAGGATAACTTGTACCACTGCTGGGACACAACATTGAACGACGTAGCCTGCGAGTAAATCCTAACAAGCAGCGATACCAGGGCCTTTGATTCCTTTGAGTCAAAGGCCTTACTTTTTGCTGCGAGAGTAACTTATGTCACTCACCTCTACTTTCGGCTAACTTACCTTTGCAGAAAAAAGAAGACATGAAGGTATTCTCCATAAAAATCATTCTACTATTCTGCCTCACTCTGGGCCTGGCTCCCTTCTTCCCTGAGCCGCACATTTGGGGCAAAATCAAGTGGATAGCAGGCGGCGCTGTCGGCATGCAGCCCATGGACTGGTTCGATACAATTTTTCACGGATTCCCCTGGCTATTGCTGATCGGCTTTGGCATTGGTACTCTCATGAAAAAAAAGCCAGGGGTACTCAATAAATAATTTTACTGGTATCAGCCTCGATCAGCGGCATTTCGTAGCCACCAAGGTCTATCGAAGCATTTTCAAACATTTCCCGTAAAGCTGCAGTATCTGTCGGCTGCACCTCTGTTTGAAAGAGGAACAATTGCTGAAGACCGGCGTTACCTTGTAAAGTCTTGATACCGTCTCCTGTCACTGGATTATTAACAAGGTTCACATATTCCAATCTCGACAAAGGCTGCAATTTCGACATAAGGCTATCGTTCAATCCACAGTCTTTGAGACTCAGCTTCGTCAAGTTTTGCATCTTCCCAAGGTATTCAAGGTGTTCGGGCTGAAGGCCTTTTCCTGTCAAATCCAGCCACACACACTGTTTATTCAGGGACGTAAGCAACTGAAAAGCCTCGGTCATGTACTGCTGAGGCACATGCAAGAAGTTCACATTCAAATAGTTACTACCGTCGCTCACGGGTACAATACTCACCCCTAATGTGTCTAACCGGGTCACCAGCGCAACGTCTACCGGCTGAACCCTGTCTTTAGGAATATAGGCATAGGTAGCTGGTTTGTTGGTCGTAGCAGCATTGTACGCCATAATGAGACTATCGCTCCAGGCCAGTTCTTCCACTGTCTTGTCAAAAGAAGCGCCCGTGGCCACCCACTTTATTAAAACTGCTATCTCGGCTTTACTCAACTGGCTCTTCTCTTTAGGTGGCATATGGTCATCATTGTCAATCGGTAAGAGGATGTTTTCTATCAAATGACTTTCATCTGGTGAAGAAGCCACTATCACTTCTCCGTGCTTCCCTCCTTTCCGCATTTCTTCAGGTGAATCGAGTCTCAGCTTCCCCTTTTGGGTGCCGGGGCCGTGACAACTCTTGCATTTTCTATCCACAATATTGGCAATGGCCTGGTAGCCCAGCGTCTCTTTTGTCAGAACAATAGGCGGAACAGCCGCACCCTCTTTAGCAAACCACTCCGAGAGCGGCGGAGGCGTCAGAAAACCGTCTCCATGCGTAATGCTGCCTCCCAAGTGCCCGGTAATTACTAAAAGCAGTCCTGAAACAATCAGCGCCATTTTAAAAGCTTTCTCATTTCTCGAGTGCACAAAATATGCTACCCAACTAACAACGACAAGGCCTATGCCCATCCACTGATGCCAGTCGATCAGTTCGTTTGCGTAGCCGCCCGATTGTGAAAGTATCCAGCCTGTGAAAGCTGACAGCGTGGCTGAAACCGCCGCAAGAAAAAGTACAATGTGGTTAGCTCCCTTGAGGTAAGTGTAGTTTTCCTTTAAGCTCATGAAGCCAAAAAGGATGGCAATCATCAGCATACCAATAGGCAGGTGCACCAGCAGCGGGTGGAATTTTCCAATAAACGAAACGATACCGTAGTCCATAGAAGCCGAGCAGCGAGGTTATGAGGTGTATCGGTTTCTGATCAACTCAAGCATATAGCGATTGATGTCCCACTGATTGGCGACGGGTTGCCTCGTATAAGGAATGGTAGGCATATAGTCAGCCGGGCCAAATTCAGTCAGGAAGGTCATCGTATCGGCTCCGGCGTTTTTCCGGAGTTCAATGACTTTGTCCCACCAGGCCAGGTGCTGGTCAAGGGCCTCTTTCCATTCCGGCGCCCTAGGATCGTTCACCTGTGGACTTTCCGGATGCCCCACACGCAGGTGAATGTGCCTGGTGCGTTGTAAAGCCATGTCTACCGTTTCCTTTTGATCTTGCAGCAAAGTCTCGTGTACGTTACACCAATGTGAAATGTCCAGCGTCAATGTCAGATCCGGGTTTTTCTCAATGAAGTTTCTGGTAACCGGAGCCGAGTACATGATGCGGGAGCGATGCGTTTCGTGGTGAATGCCAACACCCGACTCTTTGCTGACTTTGATGGTCAGGTCAATAAATTGTTTGTTTTGCTCGTAGGAAAAGAAGTCTTTGCCGGAGTGACAGTTGATGTACAAAGGCTTCATCTTTGCAGCGGCCCGAAGATTCGTTTCAAAGAGTTCAAAATGAGGCTGAAATTCAGGCTGGTATGCACCCACAAGAAAGCCATATTCTAATCCATTGGCTTTGGTGGCATTCACCAACCTTTCTCTATCTCCGGCATCGGTTGGATACCATACCTCCAGCCCGTCATAGCCATAGCTTTTGATTTTTTTGCAAAAGTCCTCTATGGTATCCCCATCTCCCCAGTTGGTAGCCAGTATTTTAATCTTCATATCAGGTGTGTTGGTTTGTTTTCGCTTGGAGGCCAGCAGTGGTGAGGCCGCCAGCCCCACTCCTATGCCTGCCCCCAAAGTGGTTCCAATAAAATCTCTTCTTTTCATCTAAGGTGATCAACTCAAAATCTCCGTCAGCACCCTTCCATGCACATCCGTTAACCTGAACGGGCGCCCCTGGAATTGGTAGGTGAGCTTTTCATGGTCAAAGCCCAGCTGGTGAAGAATGGTAGCCTGAATATCGTATGTAAGCGCTTTGTCTTTCACGGCTGCATAGCCTATCTCATCGGTTTCCCCAAAGCTGAAGCCTTTCTTGATCCCACCTCCGGCCATCCAGATGGTGAATGCTTCCACATGGTGGTCACGGCCCAGGTAAGGATTAGCCTTGCCCTCCCTGTTTTCCAGCATCGGCGTTCGGCCAAACTCTCCCCCCCACACCACCAGTGTTTCATCCAGCAGACCCCGTTGTTTCAAATCAAGGATCAGTGCTGTTGTGGCTCTGTCCACCTGCCGACATTTGCCCTGCAGGCCAGCCCCAACAGATGCGTCCGGGCCTGTGCCGTGCGTGTCCCAGCCCCAGTCGTAGAGCTGCACAAAACGCACCCCATTTTCTACCAGCTTGCGAGCCAGCAGCACATTGTTGGCAAAGCTGGCCTTGCCAGGAGTCACTCCGTACATGTCTTTGATGTACTGGGGCTCTGAATCGATATTCATCACTTCCGGTGCCGACATTTGCATGCGGAAAGCCAGCTCATACTGAGAAATGCGAGTCAACGTTTCCGGGTCATTGAACTCCTCATGTGTTTCCTGATTCACTTTGTTAATGGCATCAATCGATGCTTTGCGCAAATCACGGGTTACGTTATCGGGGTTGTTGATGAACAATACCGGATCGCCGACTGAGCGGCACTGAATCCCCTGATAAACACTGGGTAAAAAGCCACTTCCCCACACGCTTTTTCCTGCATCGGGTGTGCTACCACCAGAGGTTAGCACCACAAAGCCTGGCAGGTTCTGGTTTTCCGTCCCCAGTCCGTAGGTCACCCAGGAGCCCATGCTTGGCCTGCCTAGTCTGGCTCCGCCTGTGTGCATCAGCAGTTGAGCAGGTGCATGGTTGAACTGGTCAGTTTCCAGGGCCTTCACAAAAGTGATATCGTCGGCAATGCTGTGCAGGTGCGGCAGGAAATCAGAAATCCATGCGCCACTTTGGCCTCGTTGCTTGAAATTGGCCTGAGGCCCCAGCATTTTGGGCACCCCCCGAATAAAGGCAAAACGTTTCCCATCGAGGAATGACGCTGGGCAGTCTTGACCATTGAGCTTTTGTAGCTCAGGTTTGTAATCAAAAAGCTCCAGTTGTGACGGAGCGCCAGCCATGTGCAAATAAATCACCGACTTGACCCGTCCGGGAAAATGAGGAGCTTTTGGCGCCATCGGGTTGCCTGAAGCAAATGAGTTCAAATTGGAACCTGTGTCGCAGCCGCACAAAACAGACGATAAAGCCATGGCTCCCATGCCCATCCCGCAGTCTTTGAGGAAGTGCCGCCTGGTTTTGAGCCTGGCCTGCTCTATGTTCGCTTCATGAATCAGTTTCTCGTAGTTGGTCATGGCTAATTCCTCGTTACAAATTCATCCAAATTTAGAATGGCTGCGGCCACCAATTGCATCGCCTGGGTTTCAGCATCTTCCTCCCCTTCATAGCTTCTGAGTGCTTGGTTGTACAGGTTTTCTAATGCCTCACTCTTCATTGGTGTAATGGGCTTTTTCATCGCCGCCTTGTATCCCCAGGCTATATGATCAGCCGTCGACTCTCCCGATTGCTTCATCTTGAGCGCTAGGTGATGGGCAGCTTCCACATACACAGAGTCGTTGAGCAGGACCAGGGCTTGAAGTGGTGTGTTGGTCCGTATCCTGCGGGCCACGCACACTTCTCTGGCGGTGGCGTCAAAAGTGAGCATGGCCGGATAAGCACTGGTGCGCTTCCAGTAAGTATACACACCACGCCGGTATTGATCCTCTCCTTCGCTCTGCTTCCAGTCGGCATTGGAGTAGGCAGAATTCCAAATTCCTTTAGGTTGATAAGGCATCACGCTGGGGCCATACATTTTATGACTCAACAGGCCGCTAACTGCCAATGCCTGGTCACGCAGTTGTTCTGCTGAGAGCCTGGTGCGTGGTGCCCTTGCGTAGTATTGATTAAATTGATCTTTTTCAAGCACCTCGTCGGTCGCCACTGAACTTTGTCTGTAAGTGGCCGACATCACCATGGTCTTCAGTATTTGCTTCAGGCTCCAGTCATGCTCATTCACGAGCTGCCACGACAGGTAGTCCAGCAGTTCCGGGTGCGTTGGCTCTATGCCCTGGCTGCCTAGGTCCTCAAGCGTTTCCGCCAATCCCTGACCATATAGTTGCTCCCAAAGTCGGTTAATGATCGTTCTTGCTGTAAGTGGGTTGGCAGGATCCGTCAGCCACATGGCCATGCCTAGCCTGTTGGCCGGCGCCCCGTCCGGCAAATCCGGGAAGACTTCAGGAACGCCGGGCTCCACCTTCTCCCCTTTTACCAGCCAGTTACCTCTTTCGAACACGTGGCTTTCTCTTGCCATTCCCGGAGGATTTTCCACCATAATGGGCGTCGTCTCCACTTTGGCGTTCACCAGCTCCCAGTAGGTACTTTGGGCGTCATCGGCCGCTTCACCCCCAGGAAACTGGCTGGAGAAATGAAACCAGTCAAAGAAAATACCGTTGGCCGCCGGGTTAGTAAGGCTGGGGCTTTCGTAGGAAAGATAAACATGGTGGCGTCCTTCTACCCCGGCAAAAGAAAGCGTGTCGATTACCCATTTACCACCCGTATCTCTCATTTTCAGCTCTTTGAGCACACTACCGCTTTTTCGGTCGTCCAGTCTGATCGTCCAGGTGCCGTCCTTTATATTGGTTCGGTAGCGGTAAGTGAGTAAATTCCTGGCCGTCAGCTCCACGCTGGGCAGCCGTGCCACTCCATGATTTCGGAACACCAGCCACTTGGTATCGGCAAGCTCTGCATCGACAAATTCGTCGGCCGTGATCGAATTGATGGCGGGCTGCCAGGTCTTCACAAACTGGACAACTTCCTTCGTTTTGGATGGCGTCGCATTTTCTTCAAGCCAGTTCTTCAGAGAGACCAGTTTGGTGCTGTCTTCTTCTTCAAAATGCCTCAGTAAAGGATATTCGTCATAAGTGTCTTCGTCCCTCGAATTATTGAAAAATGCGGCAAATCTATAATAGTCTTCATGCCTGATTGGATCATAAGGGTGACTGTGGCACTGCACGCAGGCGAAAGTAGTGCCCATCAGCACCTCCCAGGTAGTATTGACACGGTCAAGTACGGCAGCTACTCTGAACTCCTCATTGTCGGTGCCGCCTTCATCGTTGGTCATGGTATTCCGGTGGAAGGCTGTGGCAATGAGCTGGTCATCGGTGGGATTGGGCAAAAGGTCTCCTGCCAGCTGTTCCGTGAGAAATTCATCGTAAGGCTTGTCTTCATTGAATGCCTTTATCAGCCAGTCACGGTAATGCCAGATTTCCCGGCCCGGATCCCGCTCGTAGCCCTTAGTATCAGCATAGCGGGCTAAATCGAGCCACATAGCTGTCCAGCGCTCGCCATAAGCAGGGTCGGCCAGTAATGCGTCCACCACCTCTTCATAGGTTATTGGGTTCTCTTCAGTCAGAAAAGCTTCTACCAACTCATCAGACGGTGGCAGGCCGGTCAAATCCAGGCTTACTCTTCGCAGCAATATGTCTTTCGGTGCCTCCGGTGAAGGCTGCAGACCCACCTCGGAAAGCTTTTTTCTTATGAACAGGTCTATAGGTTGTTCCGAAGCGGCCGCTTCACTTTCCTTCAAAGAAGCAAAAGACCTGGGGGCCGGCAGTTCTGGCCTCTCCACCGGCTGATAGGCCCAATGCTCTCCCCATTCTGCCCCTTCGTCAATCCACCTTCTTAAAATGTCAATTTCTTCGTCAGAAAGTGGCTTCTTCTTGTAAGGCATTTTCACCTCCGGGTCATTGGCCAGGAGCCTTCTCATTAGCTCGCTTTCGTCGGCATGACCCGGGATAATAGCCGGCTTACCTGACTTGGTATCACCCAGGGCCTCTTCTCTGAACAGCACACTAAAGCCACCGTTCTTTTTCACACCACCATGGCAAGTAATACAATGCTGGTTAAGAATGGGCTTGACTTCCGAGCTGAAGTCAACTTTTTTCTGGGGATACATTTGCCAGACGGCTAGTCCTATTGCAAAGGCCAGGACAGGCAAAATAAGGAACCGGTAGTTAAGCAGGTGTTTCATAAAATACGACACCCTAATTACAAAAAAATCAGAGGAAAAACGATATAGAATGGGATTAAAGAGGTTACTCTGTGCGCTTCGGTACAGCGTAACCTCTTTAATTCGTTCTCAACTCACATCAAACGCCGACACATAAACCGGTCCCTTCATCGTAGCCAGGTCTACCCCATTCGATTTTACTACCACGTCCACCTGTTTGGGCTTGCGAAGCTTGCTCACCAACCCAAGGCCAAGTGACTGCATTACAGGGAATAGTCTGGAAGTCGGGTCGATACAAATGACTGCTGAGTAGACACCATTTACTGCAAGCGCATGTGCCAGTAGTGTGGCCAGCTTCTTTTCGTGGCCCGGCTTGTAGTACACTCCTTCTATAGTGACAAAGCGATAGTTGGGGTGAAAGATCTTGCTCAGAAGTCGCACTTTTGGGAAAACATTCATCATCACTTTGCCAGCCTTTCCCGGCATATCATGAACCTTCCAATTCTCCGGATTTGCCTGAATGCCTGCCACTATTTCTCCCTGTTCTCTGATCACAAAGTAGTTCTCTTTGTAGAAAAGGTTCTCGTCGGTTACAAGTACATGGTCGCTGTAAAACTTCAGCAGCCTGGGCTTAAAGTTGTCCCATTCATCCGGCGATAACTTCTCAACAGTTTTACTCAACCGTGGATTGAACCGGCTAAACACCAGCGACACAAAGGAACCGACCTTTTCAAAGCCGAAGCTCTTCACAAATGCTTCCGATCTAACATTTCCGCCATCGATGTACGCATAAAAAAAATGGGGAGCCTTTGCTTCAAAATCCGCACCGCTAAGCAACGAGCGAATCTCCCGACGCAACACCCCGTCTTCCTGAGGTCGTTCTATGTACTTGTCGCCCAGTTTTCTCAACGAAGGATGAAAGGTGAAGTACCTCACATAATACGATTCGCCCACAACGCCTCTGTTGCTTGTTTCCCGTTTACAAAAGCAACAGGTGGCTATCACTTTGGTTCTGCGCACCAGGCTGACAAAAAATGGCTGGGGAATGAACGTATACTTCTCTGCAGCCTGCAAGTGCTGATACACCATGCTCTTTCCCGGCGTGCCAATGACATTATCGTCCAGCAGTTCTTTCACCCCCTCAGTAGGCACCCTGTCAAAGTTCAACAACTTCAAATCCGGCATAGGCTGCCAAAATTAGATTTTCTATTCCTTCTATGAAACCTTTCGTGTGATAGTCCGTATTTTGATTTTAAAATACCGATCGGTATATTTGTATCTTATGAGAAACCCTGAGGTAACCAAACAGCTGATTGTAGAGAAAGCTATCTCCCTGTTCAATACGCAGGGCTACCGGGCTACGTCATTGTCTGACATTACCAAAGCCGCCGGTATTACCAAAGGGGCCATTTACGGAAACTTCAAAAACAAGGATGAGGTAGCGGAAGCTTCTTTCGAATATGCCATCGAAGTGGTGATGCAGGAAATGAAGGAGAGGATCAGCGCTGCGGAAACAGCTCCGCTAAAGCTGAAAGCTATTGTGAATTATCACGAAGAGTACATAAAATCACCACCTTTTTCAGGAGGATGCCCGATTATTAATACCAGCGTAGAAGCAGACGACAACTACCCTCAATTGAGATCGAAAGCTATTCGATCCGTCGGTATCATGAAAACCTCCATTACCAAAATATTGGCCCGTGGTATCAGGGAAAGACAAATTGATGCCAGTGTCAATGCTGAGGCTATTGGGATGATGATTTATACTTCTATTCAGGGAGCAATTGTGCTTTCGAAGGTCGAAGGTGATGGGCAGTCATACAGTGTCGTAAAGAAATACCTTCATTCACTCATTGATTCAATAACAGTCTAATTTTTTTACCTTATTAAATACCAATCGGTATATATCTATGAAAAAAGTACTTATCCAAACATCAAGCGAAGAAAAGAAAGTAAAGAAGCCAGCCAAAAAGGCCAATACACAAATGGAATGGCTGATCAAGGGTTTGCTTACACTACAGCATGTGTCACCGAAATTAACCTCTTCCATTATCTGGAACCAGTTCACCAAAACCCCGAGGGTGAGGTTCAACGACAAACAGCATGCCTTGATTGAAAAGGCCGAAATTAGCGTCATCAAGTACAGGGGAAATGACCTTAAGGCCTACCGGTGGCAGCCCTCAGGCAACAGCAACGGCAAAACCATCTTGCTGTCTCATGGCTGGGGTTCTAAAATCGCTGATTTCCGACGGATGATTGAAACAATTGTAGCAGAGGGCTATACGGTTGAAGGCGTTGACATGAAGGGACATGGCTTGTCAGCGGGCACTCACACCGCACTCCCAGAAATACGAGACGTGCTAAAAACCCACTATTCACGAAACGGCCCGTACCATGCCGTGGTGGGTTATTCCATCGGCGGACTGGCCGCCGGGCTGACGGTGAATGAAATGAGCACCGCCTTCCACCCCAATCATTTAATTATTATTGCTACGCCACCTTACACCCGGTATTTCTTCCAGGAAATCATTGACCAGGTCGGCTGCAAGGAGCGGGTGTTCACCGAAATGTGTGAATTGGTAGAAAAGCACTACCATGAATCCATCGACTATTTCGACCTCAGGAACAAGGCCGACAACCTGAAGCACCTCGACCTGCACATGATTTACGACGAGCACGACAAAACAGTACCTTTCACCAAGGGCCTCGAACTCAACGAAATGCTACCGATGTCGTCGTTCGTACATGTAACCGGCACCAGCCATAACCAGATCATTGCTGACGAGAAGGTGATTGGGTATATTTTGGATGCGGTGGCGGTAAAAGCTGAAGTCTGATGAGAAAGTTAGCTTACTCAGCTCCCTTATTACTTGCTAAAATAGTCACAAGTAGTCTAAAAATAACCGTCAGTAAAGAGTCTAAAGCAAGTGCAATTCTACGTTTCTCCAATAAATTAATTCGTTAACTTTACGTTATATCTTGAAAAATCCTACCATGAAAGGAGTGACCTTCATTAGTGACGAAAATAATAAAAAGCGTTTCGTTCAAATAGATCTTGAACAACTTGAAGAACATCAGGGGAAAATTGAAGAATTGCTGGACGTAGTCATTTCAGAAAGCAGAAAGAATGATGATGAGATTAGCTGGGAAGAGCTGAAAAAACAGCTAAAAGCAGAAGGCAAGCTCTAGTGTATTGAATCAATTTCAAACGGAAGGCGGGAAAGGAACTCCTAAAGCTACCAAGTCAAGCAGTACAGGAAATATCTTCTTCAATCGACGCTCTAGCAGAAAACCCCAGACCGGACGGTAGCAAAAAATTAAAGGGGAGTAATGAAAGCCTGTGGCGAATTCGTGTTGGTGACTACAGAGTAATTTATGCTATTGAAGACAAGATCAAAATTGTCAGTGTGAGGAGAATTGGGCATCGAAAGGATATCTAGAGGTAGGCTTCCTTTTCATTACTTGGTTCTTGCCTTCCTAACCCATCAACCACCCAACAATCGCAGGCCCCCAGTACATCTTGGTGAAATAGTAAGTACCCAGCCCTAAAAACCCGGTGGTAAGTAGCAGAATGAAAGCAACGCCATAGTTGTACAGGGCCGTTCTGTTGGCTTTTTGGGAACGAACAAAAAGCTCCACCACCAGCAGGTTAGGCAAGTAGAAGAAGAAAGCCATCACCCGGTCGAATAAACCAGTGAAATGCTCGGTGTGCCCAAGGCGATCGGTAAAGGAAAACCAAAAGCCGTAGTCCATCCTGTAAAGCCAGGAGCCAATGGCAAGGGCGTAGAGCCGCAAAGCCCATACCCGGTGAAGGTCGATGCTGCGTGCGGCGGCGTGCCTGTAGGTTTGAATGCCTGCAATGAACATCAATACGCCGTAAAGCCCAAAGCCTATGTCCATCACCGTGCCGCCAATGGTGCCCTTTACGAAGATAAAAGTCAGCCCGCCGACGGCAGCAAGCAGACAAGCGACAACATACACACGGCCAACCCAACGATGAAACGCCGGGTAACTATTTCTGACAGCATCAATCAGTTGAATGCTTCCGAGAATGAGAATGATTCCCCCTGCGGCAAAGTGCAGGCCAATACCGGAAGTGGCTGCTGCGTCACCTTCCCGGTAAAGATTGGGGAGCAGGTCGTTCCATTTGTCCAGGTTACCTCCAGCCAGCGGAGCAGCGTAGAAGGCCAGGATATAAAGACCAAAAAGGCCTGCGCTGACCCACACCATGGTAACGAGCAGGGTCTTTGACCATTGGAGTACCTTATCACTGGTAACTGATTGGGGAGCTGGCTGTGTGCTTGAAACTGAATCGGAAAATGACATTAGCTGATCAAAAAATTATGCGACAAAAAAAGTTGGTTACAATTTAAAACAGTTTGCTCGCTTGTTAGAGCCATTGGCCTTTTTTCTTACCTCAAAATTCAAACTTTAAACCTTGAAGCAACCTGTTTAGTACAGGATATTGCAAGAGCATAGACTCGAGCTGCGTTTAATCGTTGAACACATCCATCTCTCCCCTGCTAAACTGCCTGGCTTTATAAAGGCGATCGACCAGAAACAGTATCAAGAGCACAAATGGAACCTGAAGTACAAAGGACGGAATCGTCAGTTCCCACTCACCCAGAGACACCTCCAGATTTGAAATGGAGAACATGGCCACGAGACCGAGGACAAATCCTACACCAAAGCACACATACATCCTTCTTATGTACTTGTGGGTTACTGAAAAGCGCTTTGCTTCTCTGAAGACCTGGTCCATGACCACCTCTTCAAAGTTTTCGTCAAGCTCTGTTAACTCTTTTTTAGCCAACAGCTTTTTTAGCCGATCGTTTTCTGATATCATAGCAACTCTCTGGTTTCTGACTTTAGTAACTGGCTCAAATGACCGTAGAAAGCTTTCTTCCCTCGTAGTAGTAACATCTTCACTTTCGATTCTGACCATCCGCTCATTGTCCTGATCTCACTGATGCTGTTCTCCTGTAAATAGAAGAGCTCAAGTGCCAGGGCATACTCGGCAGGTAACTTTTCAAGCGCCATAGAAATGCACCTGCTTTGATCAGCTTGTATGATAGATTGCATCGTGTTCTCTACCTGTAACGTATCGGCTTCCGGCAAGTCATCAATTGTCATGGTGGCCTGTATTTTTACTGGCTTTGCTTTTCGCAGTGATTCGTTGATGACAATTCTACCTAACCATGTTTTAAAGAGCGATTCTCTTCGAAACGTGTGCAATTTCTGAAAAGCCTTGATAAACGACTCCTGAACAGCCTCTTCAGCAAGGTATTGATTCTTCAGAATAGCGAATGCCATTGAAAAAGCATACTTCTTGTAAGTGGATACAAAGTACCGAAAGGCCTCTGTGTCACCATCGAGCACTTTTTGAAGGTAGAAATCATCCATCTATTGTCTTTTCTTCCTTTCTATGCTGTTGCCAACAATCAGTCCGATGGCTCCAAATAAAAACATCAGGGAGAGAGACAGAAAGGGAAGAATATTATTGTACGGATCAACCTTTGTTTGTTGCAGGAAAAGAAATATGGTGATCCCAATGGCAAAACCCAGTGCACAACCAAGGATGGTGTAGCCCAGGATGAACCAGGGGAAGTGTGTTTCTCTTTTTTTATACACCTCTGATATGTCAGTCCCCTTCTCAATCAAAAGCATTTTTTCGCTGTTTCTGAACTTGAGGTAATAGTAGTAGCCAAAGAACACCGTGGCAAAAAAGCCGAGCCACACAATTGCCTCAAATATTTTTCTGATAATGTCCATTTTACTTTTTCTATTGAGTTATGTATCTCTTTAATTACTCATTAGATACATGGACCAAAGAAAAAGTCACAATTAACTATTTGATCCGCTTGTGGACAATATTGCCCAACTCCCCGACAACTTTCTTTTGCTATCGGATACAAAACAGTAGATTAAAGTAAAGTTTTGCACCCTACCCAAACGATTCATTGCTCAACACGATCAACATCATCGGATTTGTCCAGGCGGTCTTTGGTATTCTGGTTTTTTTAACCAAACGTCCAAAGCATCTGAGCTTTACTCTTTTGGCCGTCTGGATGGCGGTTATATCTATTCATTTAGGAGCCAGCCTGCTTCCCTTCCGGGTGGTGGACTATTTCAAACCCGGTATTTTCCCCATCTCATTTCTTTCTGGGCCGCTCCTGTACCTCTATATTAGTTCACTAACTGTCGAAAATTTCAAACTAAAGCCGCAGCACCTGATTCATTTGCTGCCATTACTCCTGGTCGCTATTCATCGGTCGATCATTCCGGTAGTGGACATTGCCAGCAGCTCCGATTTGTCGGAAAATCCCAATTTCGTTTATAACAAAGTATACTATTCTCTGATAATGGTATCGGCCCTCTTGTACTGGGTTTTGGGCTGGCGGCTCCTTATCAAACACCGGAAAAATATTCCCCTTTACTTTTCCAACTACTCAGGCAAAAATTCTTTGAACTGGCTACTGTTCGTGTTGTCGTTATTTTTGGTGGTATTCATAGCCAGCTTTATTAGCTTTTTCATCAACAATATTCTGGGACTGGGAATTGTGAGCTACACAAAGACAGCTACCAACATGACCATTTTCACTTTTATTATGGTCTACTTCGGCATCAATCAGTCGGCCATTTACTCAAAAAAGAAACCTATGCTGGCACCTCATTACCCGCACGCACCAGCCGAAGAGCCAGATTATAAACCAGCCAACACCCCTCTTACGCAGGATCAGGTCGAGTCGCTGTCGGCAATGGTAACAAACTACCTGATTGAAAATAGGCCCTACCGGAATCCGGAGTACAACCTGCAGATGATGGCCGACGACCTGCAGATATCGAGGCATAAATTGTCGCACATTATCAATTCGGGGCAACAAAAGAACTTCTATAAGTTCATCAACCAGTTCCGGGTGGCTGAAGTAAAGTTGATGCTGACCGACCATTCTTACCAACACTATTCCGTGCTAGGCATCGCCATGGAGTGCGGATTCAATGCCAAGACCAGCTTCAATCGTATCTTCAAAGAAGAGACCGGACTAACCCCTACAGAATATAAACTGGCGCTTGAGAAGGAAGCCAGAGCACGCAAACCGTCGTTTGGTTGACCAGCTTTCCTGCCGAATCTATTTTAAACTAGTACCAACTTATCCATTAGTACGTCGTCCACCCTCACAAGTAATAGATTTGAATAGTGACGCTCCAAAATGGCGATGGAGGTCAATCATGCATTTCAAGATAACACCTATTCAAAATATAATAAGTAGGGGTGGCGAGGACATTGTGAAAGGTTCTATCCATATATAACTCTTCATTAGTGGCAAGCGCCAACACAAGCAAGTGAAAAGCGCTTGTCTCACCCCTCTTTTAAATAACTGCTCTTGAATAAAAACTACTCAACTGACTTAATGCCATGTCTTTGCCGATGCAATGCAAGCAATTCGTCAAAAATAGGCTCATTCGATAAATCTGCCGCTAATTGATAGTATTTGGTTGCATCCGGATAATAACTAGAAAATTCCAAGTGGAAGCCCATTTCGAGGGCTTTTACCGCTAATATCGGCTCACACATCTCCGGAAGGTAATTATATTCTCTTTCGATCTTTATTCCGACATCATAAGATCGAAAATCAGAGTCTGTTACATCGCACACGTTGACGATAAAAAGACTACCATGCTCCATGAACTTTGAAAAGTCAACAGTTGTACTGTAGCCGTTGACCTCAATTAGGTCAACTTTCTCTTCAAAAATATCGCTAATCTCAACCTTGAAGGAAGTATGAAGATCCATGTCTCTTGCCTCCCACATTAGGCACAGCGTCGGATTTTTTCTGGAAATAGTTTGTACTCCAGCAATAGGAAGAACAAATTCTATCGGATAGCTGACGCACCGAACTACTGCTCCTGTATTGTGCATCCGGGAGTGATCTGCGGAAAATAACCCTTCAAAATCGATACGTGGAGCTCCTTGATCTGGAATAATATTGAGCTGATTTGCAATGTTCTCGGCAATATTTGAAATAGCGATGACCGTGTCACCAGAGAATTCCAAAAAGTGGCCCGTATGATGTGCCAAGATCAAATAACTCTCTGATGATAATATTATTGTATCTCCCATGGACAATAATCGAAATCTCACAAGGGAAGAATCTTCATTTGAAAGGATTGCGTCTTGAGCATGAACCACCTTAAATGGCTTTTTATCAGTTTCGTGATCATAAAAATGCACCTGATGGCTGGAGCTACCTCGAATTCTCGTGCAACCAATCGCTGCCATTGAAAGCATCATAAAAATCAATATCCTTATACGGCCATGCATATTCAAAAACAAATTAAGCATTGTTTCAGAATGATGGGATAATATCAGCTAACTAATCGCTAAGTATTTCCATCTTTTTCATTCTCGATTCCTCTGACTAACATTACAGAAACATTCAATACTCCTATCCAGTTATAACCAGATAACTTATCTTTCCAATAGTTAAAAAATCTGCAACCATGAAAAAGACCCTACTCAAGGCAATCGTACTTTCGTTGGCCCCATTTATGGCGCTGGCCCAACCAGACAAAATCAAAACCAATAAAGGCGACCTCACCATCACTCCGATCACCCATGGCACTGTGGCCTTTCAGTGGAATAACCTGACGGTATTCGTCGACCCTTACGGCGGCGCTGACCTGTTCAAAGGCCTCCCCGCTCCTGACCTTATCCTTATCACTGATATTCACGGCGACCACCTGAACCAGGAAACGTTGGATGGGCTGGATCTTTCCAAAGCGAAGATTGTGGTGCCACAAGCTGTAGCTGATCAAATCGCCGAGAAAAACAAAAGCCAACTGGTGATCATTGGCAACGGTCAAAGCACTGACCAAATCGGGCTCAACATCAAAGCCATTCCTATGTACAACCTGCCCGAAAGCGCCGATTCTCGTCACACTAAAGGCAGAGGCAATGGTTACATTGTCAATTTTGGTGGTAAGAATGTTTACCTGTCGGGTGACACGTCCGACATACCCGAAATGCGTAACCTGAAAGGAATCGACGTGGCGTTTGTCTGCATGAACCTGCCCTACACCATGGATGTGGATGCGGCCGCAAGTGCTGTCATCGACTTTAAGCCGGGCATTGTTTATCCTTACCATTACCGTGGACAAGGTGGGCTCAATGATGTAGATAAGTTCAAAGCGCTGGTGAACAAAGGCGCCAGCAAGGTGGATGTGAGGCTGAGGCAGTGGTATCCTGCACAATAATTGAAATAAACCCGTTTGGTATTATCAACTCAACCAAGGCCTGTCCCCCGACAGGCCTTTTTTAATGGCCATTCAACATGAGTTTGGTGCCACCAGCTAATACTGTGGGCACCGCTGCCACTTCGCCAAGGTCTGTCCCCCGACAGACCTTTTCTACTAACGCCCATCACAAAGCAGAATAAACTTCATTCATTTTTCATTACTTTGACTTCGTTGAAAAACTTCGAACAAAAAAACACCTAGTTGTGGCATTGAAAAACACCTACCTATTCGCAGCGGGCCTATTACTGCTCAGCGCCTGCCAAACCAAACCCCAAACTGAAGAACAAGAGGCGGCAGCCAAGCCCAACATTGTCATCATTTTCACCGACGACCAGGGCTACAACGATGTGGGAGTATTTGGTGCCAAAGGCTTTACAACGCCCAACCTTGACAAAATGGCCAAAGAAGGAGCCCAACTCACCAATTTCTATGTCGCCCAGGCTGTGTGCTCTGCCTCCAGAGCAGCATTGCTCACAGGCTGCTACTCCAACAGGGTCAATATTCATAATGCCCTGGGGCCCGAATCGAAAATCGGTCTCAACCCCGACGAAACAACGCTTGCAGAGGTGCTAAAAGCAGAGGGATATGCAACGGCTATTTACGGCAAATGGCACCTCGGCGATGAGCCGGGGTTCATGCCTACCCGCCAGGGTTTCGACGAGTATTTCGGTATTCCCTACTCTGGCGACATGTGGCCCAACCACCCATGGCAGGGCATCGTTTTCAACTTCCCACCGCTCCCGCTCTACGAAAACGAAACGGTGATTGATACACTGGAAGACCAAAGCATGCTCACCACACATATCACCGAAAGAAGTGTCGATTTCATCAAGAGAAATAAGGACAAGCCATTCTTTTTGTATGTGCCCCATCCGCAACCACATGTACCGCTCTTTGTCTCCGACAAGTTCAAAGGAAAGTCCGAACGAGGGCTCTATGGCGACGTGATCATGGAGATTGACTGGTCGGTAGGGCAAATACTGGCTGCTTTGAAAGAGAACGGCCTCGACGACAATACATTAGTGATCTTCACATCCGACAATGGCCCCTGGCTGTCGTACGGTGGACATGCTGGCTCTGCTTATCCGCTGAGAGAAGGCAAAGGCACAAGCTGGGAAGGCGGCATCCGTGAACCTGCTATCATGAGGTTCCCAGGCAAAATACCTGCGGGCAGTGTGATCAACACACCAATGATGACCATTGATATGCTGCCGACTATAGCGAAACTTGTTGGTGGCAAGATGCCCGAGAAAAAGATTGATGGAAAAGACGTTTGGCCAATCATCACCGGCAGTTCGCAGCAGTCACCTCACGAGGCATACTTCATCTACTACCGGGTAAATGAACTGCAGGCCGTAAGGAGTGGAAAATGGAAACTGTACCTGCCCCACACCTACCGTACGCTGAACGGACGAGAGGGAACCAACGATGGTCTGCCTATCGATTACGAACAGACGGAGGTCACGCAACCCGAATTATATGACCTGGACGGCGATGTAGCAGAAACCACCGACGTAGCAGCAGCTAATCCAGAAGTGGTGGACAGGCTATTGAAGCTGGCTGACGGCATGAGAGCGAAACTCGGCGACAGCCTCACAGGCGTTGAGGGAACTGAGAACCGGGAACCTGGTAGGGTGGCGACTCCCGAGTGATTTACTTGAAATCTACATCAAAATACGTCTTTGCATTGTCCCGCAAATTGTAGCGGCTCATCATCACTTCGCCATAAGCACCAGCAGAACGGATGGCAAGCAGGTCTCCCCTTTTGCTCTGCTTCAGCTCAATGCCTCTGCGGAAGGCATCTGACGATTCGCAGATAGGACCTACCACATCGTAAGTTTCGAATGCCTGGCTTTTCGAAGTGATGTTTTCAATAAAGTGCTCCGCCTGATACAGGGCCGGCCGGATGAGCTCCGTCATGCCTGCGTCGATAATCAGGAACTTGATCGTCTCCCCTTCCTTGTTGTACAGCACCTTGCTGATGAGGCTGCCGCACTGCCCAACAATGGCCCTGCCCAATTCAAAATGCAGCTCCTGACCTGCTGCCAGTTTCATGTGCTTTTCGAATACCTTGAAGTAGCTTTTGAAGTCGGGAACAGGGTTGCCTTTTGGATCGACATAATCGATACCCAAACCACCGCCGACGTTTACATGCTGCAACTCGATGCCTTTGCTTCTGAAGTAAGTATTGAAGTCATTGGCCCGTTGGGCAAGTTGTGTGTAGCTCTCCAAACTTGTCACCTGAGAACCAATATGAAAATGGATTCCGGTTAACTGTATGTTGGCCAGCTGTGGCAATTTATCGATCACCTGATCGATCTCCTTCGGAGGCAAGCCAAACTTATTCTCCTTCATCCCGGTGGTGATGTAGTGGTGCGTTTTGGCATCCACGTTGGGGTTGATCCGCAAAGCAATCTTCGCCTTCTTACCCATTTTCCCAGCTAACTCATTGATGACTTCCACTTCCTGCGCCGACTCGCAGTTGAAGCAAAAGATGTCATTCTGCAACCCCACCGTAATCTCCTCGTCCGATTTCCCCACACCGGCGAACACAATTTCTTCCTTCGGAAAACCAGCAGCCAAAGCAGCCTTCACTTCATTCGCACTTACAGCGTCGGCGCCCAAATGATACTGCCTGATGACCTCAAGTATGCGTGGATTCGCATTGGCCTTCATCGCATAGTGCACCTTATAGCCTTTGGTTAATCCGTGCTTTTTTACCTCATCCAGTGACTTTCTCAGCAGTTCCAGATCATAGAAATAGAAAGGAGTGGGAATATTTTGTATGCTACCAGGCAAAGAAGTGATATCGGCCATTAGAACTAAATTTTACTTGAATGAATATAAATTAATCAATTGATTAAAAGATGTTTATAAAATAGTTATAGATTTCATCTATGGGCAATTTCTGACATAAAACCGCCGGAAAGCTGCAAAGATAGCAGCCTATTGGAAGTCCTCATAAAATGTTTTGATCTCCTCCAACAGATTTCCGATATCTGCCGGATCGAGCGCTGCATGCAGGATGACTCTGCTAATCGGACTTGACGTTGGCTTGGGATATGGAAAATGGGAAATGATGATATTCCTACTCAGCAGGTAAGTGTAAAGCGGCTGGCTTTTCGAAAAGAAAACAGGCAATACCGGTTGAAAATTAAAGTGCTGCTTTACCAGCGAATGGCTCCCAAATGGCATTTGAAACTTACGGAGCTTTTGCAGTTGGCGGGCTCTTATCTCCCCTCCTTTCAGGAGCGCATGAAGAAATGCCGGCGCCGACGGAGCCGCTCCCACGAACCAGGGCGACTGGCGGACCTTCTTGATCAGGTTATGAGAGCCTGCGATAAAACCTGCTGCCAGCCCGGGTGCTTTGCCCAGCGAGGAAGTCACCACCCACTGCACATGCGACGGCAGCTTCCGAAGTTGCGACACCACCCCTTCTCCATTTTTTCCGGTCAGTCCAATGCCGTGCGAATCGTCAACCACCAGCAGCACTTCGTGCAGGGTGGAGATGTCGTTGAGCCAGTCAAAATTAACGGGGTTGCAAAAAAGCGGATCAGTGGAATTGCAAAGCAAGACCATCCGGCGAGGCAGCATTCCTTCCAGTTGTACCCTGATCATCGTTGACCAGCTGATGAAATCACCATTGGTAGCGTCGTCTGAGTTTCTCCACAAAGCAGGGTGGCAACCAGGGGCATACTCCATGCTCCATTCCATGTCTTGCAGCACCTTGATCAGGAGCTGGCCAGATGCAAAGCCAGACGAGGTAACCACAGCATCTCCAGTCGATAACCAGTCAGCTATGTGGCGCTCGGCCGCTTCAAAGAGGTGGTACTGCACGTTGCCATTCCTGGAGCCGGAAAAATGCACTCCGTATTTGTCTACCCCCTCTTTGATGAGCTCCTGGTATTCTTTATCAACCGACAGGCCGAGGTAAGAAGTGCCGCTGAAATAAAGCATTTCTTTACCATTGACATGCAGCGTTCTCCCTGGAAATTCCTCTGACCGCATCATTCGTTTCTACTTAAGGCTGGCACCTGTGCCATTTTCATTGGGGAAAATCAATCCGCTTGCGGTCACCTGTACACCTTTAGCAGGATCTTCCACCAGCAGCAATGCACCGTCCATGTCCACATAGTCGAGCAAGGGAACTACCTGGGCTATGGCAGAAATACCGACAGAAGATTCTGTCATGCAGCCCATCATTATTTTCATATCCAACGCACGGGCTCTGGCGATCATTCTGCGGGCTGGCGTAAGTCCACCACACTTGGTCAGCTTGATGTTGATGCCATGGAAATGATTGAAGCACTTGTCCACATCCGCTTCCACCTGGCAGCTTTCATCGGCTATTACAGGCAGCGCACTTTCGGTGAAAACTCTTTTCATACCATCAAGATCGTCAGCCTTCAAAGGCTGTTCAATGAACTGTACATTCAATTTTTTCAGCGCCTTACTATTGGTGATGGTTTCTTCAACGCCCCAGGCACAATTGGCATCCACCCTAAAGACCGCATCCGTTTGTTTACGTAGCTCTTCTATGATCCGGATGTCTTCTTTCGTGCCCAGCTTTATTTTATACAATGGCCAGGGAACTTCCTTCATTTTGGCCACCATGTTTTCCACCGTATCAATACCAATGGTGTAATTGGAAATAGGCCCTTTGCTTCCATCCAGTCCCCAAATCTTGTAAAGCGGCTGCCCCTTCAGCTTTCCATAAAGGTCGTTGAAAGCCAGGTCGAGGGCACATAAGGTAAACGCCTTTAGCTTGCCTGTGACCAGCATGGCCTTGTGAAACGCCTCCGGGCTTTCCAAAATTCCCGACTCAATGGTAGCTCGCACACTTTCCACCTGTTCAGTCATTTTAGGAACGGTTACGCCATAGTATGGATTGGCTGTGGCTTCCCCAAAACCGCTTTTGCCGTTGTGACTCAGCTCAACAATAAAAGATTCCTGCACGCTGGTGGAACCATGGGCAATGGTAAAAGTATGCCTCAACGGCATTTTGACAGGGTGGTATGTAACTTTCATAAAGCTTAGAGAACGGATTCTTCGAGAAGGGTCAACGATTGTTTGTAAGTGTCAAGCTCAGCAGAAATGCCCATTGGAAGCGTCGCAATATTGGACACGTGTCCAAAAGACATTCCATATAAGACGGGAATTCCCAATCCGCCCAGGCGCTCAGCAAGCGTTTCTTTCAGCGACGTTTTGTCGCCAAAATCAGGATCAGTGTCTTTTTCATCGCAGTCGTTGAACACACCCAGGACGATGCCTTTAGCAGCCTGTAGCTTACCGGCCAGCAAAAGCTGTGTCAGCATCCTGTCGACACGATAGGGCGACTCTCCAACTTCTTCCAGAAAAACCAGTTTACCGGTGAAATCGAGATCGAATGGTGTGCCGGTAAGTGAGCTAACTAAGCTCAAATTGCCTCCTACCAACTCTCCTTTTGCCACCCCTTCTGAAATTGAATAAATCTGAATATAGTCTTCCTTCTTTTCCCGGTCTTCTTTTGCCTGCTCAATCTTTATCTTCCCTTTGCCTTTGATGAGCGTATCTTCAAAGCTATCAGCGGTGTAGTCGGTGAAGTTGGAGGCGCCCACAGGGCCATGAAAAGTCACCAACCCGGTCTTATTGAATATCGCAAAATGCAGCGCTGTGATGTCGCTGTAGCCAATAAAAGCCTTTGGGTTGGAGGTGATCAAGTCGTAATCAATACCAGGCAAAAGCCTGCCTGCGCCATAGCCACCTCTGGCACAGAAAATCCCATCTACTGAAGTATCTGCAAACATGGCATGAAGGTCGTCGAGCCGCTGCTGGTCGGTGCCTGCCAGAAAGCCCTTGCGCACCCTCATATTGTCGGAGTACTTCACCTTAAAACCAAGGGCTTCCATGTTCTCAAGTGTGCTCTCAAAAGACCCCCGGGAGATGGCGCTCGAGGGGGTGATAAGGCCTATTGTATCTCCTTTGGTTAGCTTCTTCGGTTTGATGACCCGGGTGGGCCAGGTGCCTGATGTTGTAGCTTTTCCTTCAGCTTTGGCCATTGTTGGCAACAGCATTCCGCCTCCAGCTGCCAGCATACTTCCAGCAATAAACTTTCTTCTATCCATGAGCGCTAATTAAGCGGAAAACTAACAAAAGTTTGGATGATATGGCAATCCTCTCATCAAGATAAAGCCTTATTCTACTGCTCATTTTTCCGCTTTCCTGAAAAAGCTTTCATGTTCCTTTTTCCAACACTATCTTATGCCAAGCAAATCCAACAACTATATGCGATTCACGTCAGCGGTTATCTGCAGTATCCTTTTTTTCAGTGCCTGTTCACCCAAGGAAAATCTTACCGACCAACTCCATAACGTTGTGGAAAAGTACCACAATGAGGGTTTCTACAATGGCACCATTCTCATTGCGGACAGCACGGCCCCCCTGCTGAAAGAAGCCTACGGTATGGCCGACTTTGATGCTAAAAAGGCTCTCGACATCACGTCAACATTTTATATGGCCTCGGTATCCAAGCAGTTTACCACGATGGCGGTCATGCTTCTAAAGGAAGAAGGCACGCTGACTTTCGATGACACGCTGAGCACCTATTTCCCAAGCTTTCCTCTCTGGGCAGAAACAGTTACCATTCGACACCTACTTACCCACACCTCAGGCATTCCCGACTATTACGGCTTGGGTGCGGCGGTTCCTGGCTTTACCAATTCCGACGTGGTGAACGTGGTCGAACGCATTGATTCACTCAATTTTGCTCCTGGCGAGCAATATGAATACTCGAACACAGCCTATGTGTTGCTGTCATCCATCGTTCAGCAGGTCAGCGGTAAGGGTTTCAATGATTTTATGCAGGAAAATATATTCAAGCCAACAGGCATGACCAGCACGGTAGCTTATGATGAAACAATGCCTGAAAGAAGCAATCCCTGCAAGGGCTTTGATGCCGACGGAAAGGAAGATGACTATCCCTACTTTACCACCGGCGGCGGCGGGCTCTATTCCAATGTGGAGGACATGTACAAGTGGCACCAGGCTTTGCAAAGTTACAAGTTGGTGTCAAAAGCAACGATGGCAGAAGCCCACAAACCCATGACACTAAATGATGGAAGCACCTCCTGGTATGGGTTTGGGTGGATGCTCGACGAAAAGAATTCGAACAGAGTACTGCACACTGGTACGTTAACAAGCTTCCGCACCTATATTGAACGAAACCTTGAAAATGGGCAAGTCATCATCATGCTCAACAATGTTGGAAAGACCAAACGAGACGAGCTACTGGGGGAGATTAAGGCACTGATGAAGGCCGGGGAATCCAATCATTGAACTGCGCCATTGTGTACGGCAACACCGAGTGGGCTAAAGTGTAAAAAGATGTCACCAACACTCGCCATTTATCAGAATTTGGGATGAGCTAACAGCAATCATGGCTAAATTTGCAAAGCGTATTAGCACAGTTCGTTTAACAAAAGCCCTTAATGTTCAAATTAGATCGTAAAGAACTCTTACCCCTTGGTTGTTTTCTTTTAATTTTTCTTTTCTCTCCACGCCTGGTGTCAGCCGGCTCCGGTAAAAATGAGTTTGCCACCAAACGCATCACAAGCAGCCCAAAAGTAGACGGCATCCTTGACGAAGACATTTGGAGTCAAAACCCGACACCCACTCAATTCACGCAATTCAAACCTAACAATGGCGAAAAGTCGGACTTCCTGACAGCCGTTGAGTTGGTGTATGACGACAATGCCCTCTACCTTTCCGCAAGGCTCTTTGACCCTGAGCCTGGCAAAATAAGAAAGGAGTTTGGTAAAAGAGACGACTTTAACCGAAACACCGACTGGTTTGGCATTTTAGTTGACCCCTATAACAGCGGTCAGAATGCTTTCAGCTTTTTCGTGTCAGCGGCAGGTGTGCAAGGCGACTACTTCATCAATGGCGATAATTGGGATGAGAATTGGGACGCTGTTTGGGAAAGTGCCATTGCCTATGACGACCACGGCTGGACTGTAGAAGTAAAGATTCCCTACTATGCTCTCCGGTTTCCAGCTACTTCTCAACAAAACTGGGGCATCAACTTTTACCGCCAGGTAAAACGAAATCAGGAGGAATCGTATTGGAATCCGGTAGACAACTCAATCAGAGGCACAGTGAATCAATCGGGCGTTCTCAGAGGACTTGAAGATATCAAACCACCTGTTCGTTTGTCGCTATTGCCCTACGCTACCACCATTTACACCAACGACGGTGTCAATGGCAAAGAAAAATTCTCGTTTACTGGTGGCATGGATCTCAAATACGGCATCAACGAGTCGTACACCCTCGACATGGCCCTCATTCCTGACTTTAGCCAGGTGCAGTCCGACAACGTGGTACTGAACCTATCGGCGTATGAGGTACAATACAGCGAAAACAGGCAGTTCTTCACGGAGGGAACGGAACTATTCGACAAGGGTGACCTCGTTTATTCCAGGCGTATTGGTTCTACTTTTGGAGAGGTTAGCTACAATGACGAAACAGAAGAAGTAGTCAGTTCGCCATCGGCAGCACCTCTGATCAATGCCACCAAAATCTCCGGCAGAAATGGGGAAGGCTGGGGACTTGGCTTCCTTAATGCGCTGACCAACAAGACGCACGCCAACATACGGAATATTGAGACCGGCGAAACCAGAGAGGAGCAGGTTGATCCGCTGACCAATTTCAATGTGCTGGTGGTAGACAAGATCCTGAAAAACAATTCCAACGTCAACCTGATCAATACCAACGTAACGAGACTTGATGGTGTCAACGATGCCAACGTTACAGGAGCAAGCGTTAGCCTGCTCGACAGTACCAACACCTACCGATTCTCAGCATTTGGCGCTGTGTCTAACATCTACAATGCCGAAGACGCCGGTGTGTCAAGTGAATTGGAGGATGGATATAAGTACAGCGTGGGCCTTTCAAAAGTAAGCGGCAGCTTTCAGTATGGCGTCAGCAGGAATGTTGAGAGCAAAGGCTACGATCCAAACGATTTTGGATTTAACAGGGCAGCCAATAGTGTCTCGCACAACGTATCGCTCATGTACAGGATATTTAAGCCGACAGGGGTATTTAACTACTACCGGGCCAATGTCAGCGGATCATACCGGCAGCTTTTTGAGCCAAGAACATTCACAAGCACCGACGTTTACGCATCTACTTACGCCCAATTCAAGAATTTCTGGGGAGTGGGCATGTCGTCCAGTCTGAAGCCTATTGACAGCTACGACTACTTCGAGCCCAGAGAAGAAGGCTACTATTTCGTTCAGCCGGGCTCCTACAGCGTGAACTCATGGGTAGAAAGCGATTCCCGCAAAGCGGTAAAAATATATGTAAGTCAAAATACCTGGAGAAGGCCCGACTGGCAGCAGGCGTATAATTCATTGGGAGCATCTATCCGCTACAGGGTCAATAACAGACTATCCATCGACTTCCGGGTTAGCAGAGAGAGCTCCGAAGACTCGAAGGGCTACGTTACCAAATTGTATGCTGATGACGAATCGCTTGATGAGATCATCTTTGGAGAAAGAGATGTTCTTACCACCAATAATATCCTTGGCACCAAATACACCTTCAATAACAAAATGGGGCTGACCCTCCGGGTAAGGCACTATTGGAGCAATGTTAAGTATAACGGATTTTACGACCTGCAGGGCAATGGTCAATTGGCTGACTCTGAGTATGAAGGCATCGACGAGTCCGGACAAAAGCAGCACGACACCAACTTCAATGCACTCAATGTTGACTTTGTTTACTTCTACCAAATTGCGCCTGGCAGCTTTTTGAACGTGGTTTGGAAAGACTCCATCAGCTCAAGCGACAATAATACCGACATTAATTTTGCTGAAAACTTCGACAAGACCCTGAGCCTGCCCCAGGTCAATAGCTTGTCGGTAAGGCTCACCTATTTCATCGATTACAACTCTGCAAGGAAGTATCTATTCAGCGGTCTAGGGAGCTAGGATTTAACCGAATATGGTGTCTTCATTCATTTCTATTTGGCAATCGTCTCATCTTCTTTAGTTTTGACGATTGCAACTTCTTCTCACGAATAGCTAACGAAGCCCCGGCTACGTTATTTACTTTCTACATCACTGAGCCTTTTTTCACTCAAGTGCTTCAAAGCAAACCTTGTAAAAATAGATCCTGCCGCAATTAGTGTTCCTCCTCCAAATAAAGATCCCGCCATATTCTTGCCGCCATTTATTAGAGAGTAGGAAAAATACATACCCAAACCTATTAACGAAAATGCGAATATCATTCCTAATATCTGGATAATCCTAAACATTACAGCATCTTTATCAAGTCTATCTAATTCTCGTTCCTTTCTCTTAATTTCAAACTCCGCTTCAGCCTTTTCAATTGAAAGTCGATGATCCTGTTGTTCTTTAAAGTAACGTTTTAGAACAACGACTGCGTCAGGATCAGCCTTCTTTAGCCTATTGATCTCGTCAGGATCAAACATTGAACTGATCGAGGCATCAGAGTTACTCATTTGATTTTATTCTTTATGTTGGAATACATTCCGGCTTCCAACAAGGACTTTATCAAGATTTGATTGGGAAATTCACTTTGTTGAATGTTGATACTGTTCTGAACTAAATAGTTTTTTACAATGGTCAGAATTTTGACATCATTGTCACGAATCAGTTCATTGTCATCAACAATTTTCATGCAGAGGTAATTCATTGAATTTGGCACAAAGGATCTCACTACCCTTGATTTAAAACTAGAGTGAATCCAATAGGCAAGCGAATGCTTCTTGTTAAAACTTTCTCTACCACGAATTTGAATTTCAATAAAATTAGAGAAGTTTGTTTTGCCTAAATCAAGGGCCACTATGTGGCTGATATGTAGTGCAAAGCCTACTCCCTTAAACTTAAAGTCTTTAATGCCCATGTCAATCCAGACATCTCCGGAGAAATTGGAGGTGGGAGTTATTATCTTGATCTCGGGCTTATTGATTATTATTTGAGAGAAATCAAATTTGGACAAAGCATTAAAATATTCATCTTTATGCGGGATGAATGCTCCCTTTGTCTTCTTTGTCTTCGTTTTAAAAGTGGAACGAAAAGCCGCAAGTCTTGACTCAAAATAAGGATCACTCTGAGCAATAGATTTTAAATCAGACAAATAAGAGTCAACTAAGTTCTTGGGAGATGTTCGCTTAAGGTTGTCCTTGATGAAAGGATTGTCTTTATTAAGACTTCCTTCGAAATCCAAAATTCGAGAAAAGTTGTCGAAAAATGTCAAAAAGGCAAATTTGAAGGTCATATCATTTGAATTTAATCTGACTAATAGCTCACAAAATCTCTTGCGCAAATTTTTAGCTTCATCAGATATTCTTCTTCGCACAACAAAAATCACCCTGATTTAGTTACTCCTTTTTTTTGTAACTGCTTGGCAGTTTAAATTAAGCATTTTTTTCGTATTCTCGATAAGATGGGGAAAATGCTTAATTTAAACTGAGGAGTTTTTGGGCTTTCAAAGAATAACACACTAAGATCAATATCATAAAAATAATCATCGTCACCTAGAAACTATTGGTGATATAAAATAGCCTAGTTCTACTCAAAAAAACACAAAAAAAGCCCCATCTCTGGGGCTTTCAATATTATTGACAAAGGCTTGTTGAACTACTTTACCTTGTCCACCACAGCCTTGAAAGCTTCGGGGTGGTTCATGGCCAGGTCGGCAAGTACCTTACGGTTCAAATCGATCTTGGAAGTTTTCATTTTGCCCATCAATACAGAATAAGATATTCCGTGCTCTCTGGCACCTGCATTGATACGCTGAATCCACAAAGCTCTGAAGTTTCTCTTCTTCTGCTTGCGGCCTTCATAAGCATATTTCCATGCTTTTTCAACGGCATTCTTAGCTACCGTCCATACATTCTTTCTGCGGCCATAAAAACCTTTGGCTGCTTTGAGGATTTTCTTTCTCCTCGCTCTTGACGCTACGTGATTTACTGATCTTGGCATAGTAATTACATTTTTTGGTGTTTGGTGGTTCTACTCAGAACACTTGTTGACCAAAAACCTGGTGAAACATAGAACCTAAGTTTTTCTTAGATGTTGAGCATATCTCTTACTCTGTTCTCGTCTGACTTATGTACTAAAGTCATGTCAGTAAGAGAGCGCTTTTGCTTGGTTTCCTTCTTGGTAAGAATGTGGCTTTTGAAAGCATGCTTACGTTTGATTTTACCAGTCCCCGTTAGCTTAAAGCGTTTCTTTGCTCCCGATTTGGTTTTAACTTTCGGCATTGTATATATAGTTTAACAAAAATTATTTCTTAGCGACCTTAGGAGCAACGAATAGTGACATCCGTTTTCCTTCGAGCCTGGGTAGTTGCTCTACCTTTCCATACTCTTCCAATTCCTGAGCGAACTTAAGAAGAAGGATTTCTCCTCTTTCCTTAAACACAATCGTTCTGCCCACAAACTGCACGTATGCTTTAACTTTGGAACCTTCCTTAAGAAAGTTGATGGCGTGCTTCAGTTTGAAGTTGAAGTCATGATCATCCGTGTTAGGACCAAAACGAATTTCCTTAATGACAGTCTTCTGAGCTTTGGCCTTGATCTCCTTCTGTTTCTTCTTCTGCTCGTATTTGAATTTTGAATAATCAACTATACGGCAAACAGGAGGAACTGCAGTAGGAGAAATCTCTACCAAATCCAGGTTTTGCTCTTTGGCAATTTTGATTGCATCCCGGGTTGGAATAACGCCAAGATTTCCATCTTCGGCAATTACCCTTACCTCACGGGCTTCAATTCTCTCATTAATCTTGTAAGGTTCTTCAGGTTTACCCCTAAAACCTCGTGGTCTCGGTCTTAAAATTTTATACCTCCGTATTTAGGTTTCAAAACAAGGATGCAAATATCCACAAAAATTCTACTAATCAAAAGCAGCAAGCCGCTTTTATAAATAGCCTGCAATAATCCTCAGGCTTCTTTTTCGCCTGCCAGACTCATTTTTATTCGCTTTCCAAAATAGTCAACGAATTCACTGCCCGAAAAGGTGCCGATATCTCCCTTGCCATGCTCCCTAAGGGCAATGGTTTTGCTCTCCGCCTCCTTCTCGCCCACTATCAACATGAATGGGATCTTTTTGATTTCCGCATCCCTGATCTTCCGGCCTATTTTCTCATCTCTTTCATCCACATTACCCCGGATATCATTCTCCTGGAGCATCAGTCTAACCTGGTTGGCGTAGTCGTGGAATTTCTCCGAAATAGGCAGAATGGCAATCTGCTCAGGCGATAACCATAACGGGAACTCACCCGCAGTGCTTTCTATCAGAATAGCCACGAAACGCTCCATAGAACCGAATGGTGCCCTGTGAATCATTACCGGCCGGTGTTTCTGGTTATCTGCTCCCACATACTCAAGCTCGAAACGCTCGGGTAAAGTGTAATCTACTTGTATCGTTCCCAACTGCCAGTTTCTGCCAAGAGCATCTTTGACCATAAAATCGAGTTTAGGGCCATAAAAAGCCGCTTCACCAAGCTCCACAGTTGTTTTCAGGCCCTTTGCTGCGGCTACTTCTATGATTGCATTCTCTGCAATTACCCAGTTCTCCTCAGTACCGATATATTTTTCCGGTGTCTCAGGATCTCTTAATGACACCTGGGCATTGTAATCGCTAAAGCCCAAAGACTTAAACACATACAATACCAGGTCTATTACCTTGGCAAACTCCTCTTTCACCTGGTCGGGGCGGCAGAAAATATGCGCATCGTCCTGAGTAAAGCCCCTCACACGGGTCAAGCCATGTAGCTCGCCACTCTGCTCGTAGCGGTAAACCGTACCAAACTCAGCGTACCTCACAGGAAGGTCTTTATACGACCTTGGCTTGCTCTTGTACATCTCACAATGGTGAGGGCAGTTCATGGGTTTCAAAAGAAACTCTTCCCCTTCCTCTGGTGTGTTGATCGGCTGAAACGAATCCTTACCGTATTTTTCATAGTGCCCCGAGGTCACATATAGCTCCTTGCTTCCTATATGCGGTGACACCACCTGGTCGTAACCTGCTTTCACCTGCGCTTTGCGCATGAAATTCTCAAGGCGCTCACGAAGAATGGCACCTTTAGGCAACCACAACGGCAGTCCCTTGCCCACCTTTTCTGAGAAGGTGAAAAGCTCAAGTTCTTTCCCAATCTTTCTGTGGTCACGTTTTTTGGCTTCTTCAAGAAGCTCGAGGTACTCCTTCAACTCTCCCTGTTTGGGAAAAGTAATCCCATAAAGCCTTGTAAGCTGCTTGTTCTTCTCATTACCACGCCAGTAAGCACCGGCGATGTTCAGTATCTTGGTGGCTTTTATGAAACCTGTGTTGGGGATATGCGGTCCCCGGCAAAGGTCGGTGAAATTGCCTTGCTCATAGAAAGAAATAGTGCCATCTGCCAAATCTGCAATAAGCTCTAGTTTGTAAGGGTCGCCCTTCTTTTCAAAGTAGGCTACAGCTTCTTTCTTGCTGATGTCACGGCGAGAAAAGGCATTCTTCTGCCTCGCCAGTTCCAGCATCTTCTCCTCTATTTTCGGAAGTTCGGCAGCGGTAAACTCCCTGTCTCCAAAATCAACATCGTAGTAAAAACCGTTTTCAATCGGTGGGCCAATACCCAGCTTAACACCCGGGTACAGCGCTTCAAGGGCCTCGGCCATTAAGTGAGCTGAAGAGTGCCAAAAAGTTGATTTCCCTTCCTTGTCATTCCATGTGAGCAACTGAAATGTTCCGTCTTCCGTGATGGCACGAAATGCATCAATTACGTTTCCATTGAATTTGGCGGCCAACACATTCCTGGCCAGGCCCTCGCTGATGCTCATTGCCACATCCAGCCCGGTTACCCCCTTGTCATATTCCCGAACACTTCCATCAGGGAGGGTAAGCTTAATTTTCTCGTTACTCATTCAATTCTACTAATT
Source organism: Imperialibacter sp. (assembly GCF_048007035.1). Classification (NCBI taxonomy): domain Bacteria; kingdom Pseudomonadati; phylum Bacteroidota; class Cytophagia; order Cytophagales; family Flammeovirgaceae; genus Imperialibacter; species Imperialibacter sp. The sequence goes on along the minus strand of NZ_CP180355.1, from coordinate 5,773,876 downwards.
ATCAGATTTCTTGGGAGTCAGATCAAACACTGGCATTGCTGCCTGCTGCTCCCTAAGTTTGCGCAAATATGCAATTTTTCCCGCAACAATACCCCGTTCTTCGAGGGCTATTTGGTTGGTGGAATCCAACGCCAGCGCTGATGTGTAAAAATTATAAGCATCTCCCATTCTTCCCCTGCGATTAAAGTATCGGGCTTTGAGGAGTCGACCCGGCACACTAAGCGAATCCTGCTGAATCATCCTGTCGGCATACCAAAAGGCGGAGTCGCTCATCGACGATTCGAGCATCAGGCTCCCGTACTCAAAAAGCCCGTTTTCGGAGGGTTCAGGCCAGTTCTCAGCAAAGCTGGACGCCTTATCATAATCCGCTGCCCTAAAGTAGGCACCGAGCAACTCACCCCTGTAGGTGCTATAGTCATCCGTAACTTTGCCATAGTCCTCCAGCAGCGCTACCAGCTCGGTAAGTTGGCTTCGCTGCTCAAATAATGTCACCAGCAAACGGGTCATACTCCTGTGGCCCGGATTCGCTGCAACTCCCCTCTCCAAAATGGACAACGCCTTGGTCGTATCTTTCTTCTGGAGATCCAATTCAGCTGCTACCAAAAATGCCTCTGGGAGCTTGCCTCCGGTGTCAAAATAATGATTGAGGTACCTGGCGGCCTCACTGTAGTTCCTTCTGGAGTAATGATATTTTGACTTGATCAGTGATAAACTAGGGTGAACCGAACCCAGCCGGTCAGCCTGCTGGGCATATATCCAACTCCTCTCAAAATCGTTTCTATGTATATAGTAGTCGGCCACCAGCACCATCACCTCCGGATCTTTGGGTGCCATCCTTAAAATCGCCTCGATATTGGCGTTGGCCACCTCCGGCCATTCAAGCGTTTGATGATATGAAGCCAATTTGACCCTAAGCCCAAGGTTATCGGGATCTTCCTGCACTTTGTCTTCCACAAGTGCTAATAGTTCACTATAGTAGGCTTTGTCGGGGTTTGGGCTGTCTGCAATTGGCAATGACGCCTGAGGAGATGAGCACCCCATCATGCACAAAACCGAGAGAAGTATTAAACCGAGAGAAGCTCTTTGTGTTCCGAACGCCATACTACAAAGAAAACTTATAGCTGAATTTAATCCCAAAATTATTTACTCCGGGACGGTTGGTATAAGTAAGTCTGTGTATGAAGTCGACTCTGAAAAACCTGAATATATTCTCCACACCATACCCTGCCTCTATATAAGGCCACTGGCCAAGAGCGAAGAAGGGTGCTATTTCGTTGCCATTAGTGTCGTAGGTGGGTGGTATCAGGTTGTAGTTCTTTTGTCCCACACCGCCGTAAAGCACATTAACAGTGCCTACGAGTCTCCACTTTAACTTTTTGATGGCAGGAATACTGTTGAGCAGGAACCCATTGAAAGAGTGATTCCATCTGAAGGCTACATGCTTGTCGGTAACGAACTCAAAGTAGTCCATCATGTTGTAGGCAAAGTTAAAATAGAAAGGCGTTTGGTTTCCAATGTGTGCCTTCAGCAACGGATAAGGCAGATTATTGAAGTTATAGCCGCCGCTCAATGTCAGGTAGCCCACTCCGAAAATGCCCATCTTCTGCCGTTTTTCGATCGACAAGCCAAATTTGTGGTACGTAAAGTCGCCCCCAAGGGCACTTAGTCCAAGTGTATAACGGAAATTAACAGCTGGCCAGCGGATAGTGCCCATGCTCAACCGCTGGTTATCGTTGATGACGAAAATTTCGTCCCGGGCGTAGCGGGTGTCGAGAATTACCTCTGCCACACTCAGGTTATTACGCACCGTAGGAGTTTCGGCGTAGGGGTCTTTGTAGTATTCAAAGTCAAACAATGGCTTAAAATACTCCTGGCGATACGACACTCGCTGAGAAAGGCCACGGCCCAGCACCGTGAAAAAAGTAAAGTAGTTCTTTTGCCGGAGAAAGGGATCTATCAGTGTGCCGAAGCGGGAAAAAGCATAGAACACATTGGCATTATCGATATCATCATTCAGCAGCCAAATCTGATCGATTTCCTTTTGGTGCATGTATTTCACCTCAGTCCATGGGCTGCGGCTCAAAATCCTTCGCACATGAAACTTGTACTTCCACTCCTCATCTTTTAGGCCATAGGCTACGTTAGCGCTCAACTCCCATTTCCTGCTGAAGTCAATATTAGTTCTGCCTCCAAGCCCCAGCCTTATGCCCTCTATATTATTATTGCCAAAAAAGTAAGAATAGGAACCTATGTCGAACTTTCCGATTTTGTAGTAGCCGGTGTATCCGGTCTGAATAATGTCTGTATAGGTCTTGATCACCGGAATCTTTGTCAGCGTGTCGATCATTTCATACACGTGAACCTCCGTGGCACTAAGGGTATCGTGCCTGATGTCTGCCCAAAATTCATTGTCGTCTGCCCGATCGTTAACGTCCTCCACCATCTCAATGGGGTTTTCATAGAACTTATCGGGTTTTGGCTGATTCACCACAATGTCTTTGTTGGACACATAGAATTTAGCAAGAAACCCTGCTGATCGGTTGGTGAGCTCACTTACGTCAATCATCACCCTGGTTTTGGCAGGCAGCCAGGCACTTTCGGTAGTAGGCACCAACTCCTGTTGAATTTTTATCTTCTCAATGAAGTTGACATTCGCCTCTTTACCGACCGTTACGTCAATTTGCCTGATAGCCCAGGTGTCTTTGTGAATCCACATCGAGCCACGAAAGGCCAGGTCCTGCTCCCTCTTGGGGAAGAAATCCAACCGGTAGCAGTAATAGTCGCCGAGCCAAAGACTATCTACCAGGTCATATTCGTAGTTGATCTTCCAGCCATCCGAAATCGGAGACACGAAGTCTTTGCCGACAATATTGAGCCAGTTTTGATAAAAATTATATTGCTGAAAAGAGGCACCTATCACCTGCGAAGTCAGTGTACCGTCGGTCACCCCCACTCCGGTTACTTTCGTATTCAAAACAGTCTCGTGCGCCATTCTGGGACTGTCTTTATAATAGTACTTGCTAATGGCCTCTGAAATAAACACCGGCAGCACCGGTTTCCCATCTTCACCTGCAATCTGCTCAATACTGTCGAGCACCGAAGTTACTTTTTGGATGATCTTACGCTGCTTAAACTTATCTGAAATGTTGTCAATATCCATTTCAATTTTGGTGTACGCCTCGTATTCATAGGCAGAAAGTCTCCTTTTGTCGTTGACCTTTTTGTGGTCGACTATATTCCTCAATATTTGAAACGCCGGGTTTTCGCCTGCTTCAAAAACAAGCTCCTGAAGGTTGACCACATCTTCTTCCAATTGGATATTGATGTTTTGCTCCTTTCCTGCCACAATGAATTTCGTTTTTTGAACAAATCCGATATAGCTGAAATGAATGGAGTCGAAGCGCTGGGTAGTGCTAAGTTTGTAATAGCCCTCAAAATCAGTTGTAGCGCCAATAGAAGTTCCCTTGAAAACGACATTGGCAAACGGAATCGGGCTACCGGTAGATGCTTCGGTAACTTTGCCCCACACCACTGTTGTGCCTTGCGCCTGAGCCCAGCTAGTGACAGATAGAATAGATAACAGAAAGAGAATTTGTACTCTTTTCATAGGTTTGGTAAACCAATAACATCCATAAGGACACTTTTCTCGCTAAATCGTTCAAAAAATGTGAGAATTATTTTCTGATCTCTATAATTTCCTTCTCACCAAGGAATTTGGGGGGTTGTTTGAGAACGTAAAGGTCTAAAATTGCTTTCGGTCTGGCAAGCCATTCTCTGCTCACCACAGACTTCATCCCTGATTTTGCCGCATCATCGGATGCAAAGGTAACTGCTTTTATTCCATAAAATTTACTAATAAATAGCGCCCGGTAGGCATGAAATTGCTGGGTGATAATAACGATCTCGTTTTGCCCAAACACTTCCTTTGAACGCACTATGGAGTCAAGGGTTCGAAAGCCGGCATAGTCCATTGTCATGTCTTGTGCAGGCACGCCCAGCACCAAAAGGGCATTGAACATATCCTGGGGCTCATTGTAGTACTTTGTGTTGTTGTCTCCGCTGAGTATCAGGTGCTTTACTTTGCCAGCTTTATATAGTTTAGCGGCGGCTTCCATTCTGGTAGTGAAAAACGAATTGGAACCGCCATCAACACTTCTTTTCGATGTTCCGAGCACTACCCCGACGTCCACAGCCGGGATTTCTTCCACGTTGAAATGGATATCATCTGTCGTCTTCCACATGATCCATACATTGCTGGCGATGACAAAGGCAAACACCAATGCACCCAGCATAAAAAGCATCTTTAGTAAAAACCGCATCCGTCAGCGTTAATACTAAATGCCTGAAAGAAATCTCACTTCGTGTATATCAGATCTCCTTACAATCTTACGATACCACTCCAGAGTCAACTGCTTCTTTTCTTCTTCACTCATACACCAATCAATTTCCGAGTCTCTTAACTTCCTTAACAAAACATGCAAACACAAAGCAACACTTACTGATACGTTGTAGCTCTCAGTAAAACCTTGCATCGGCAGGCATACTCTTTTATCGGCCATTTCCAGCACTTCCTTCGACGCCCCGTCGAATTCTGTACCAAACACCAGGGCGACTTTTGAATCAACATCAACATCGTTCAAGTCTGCAGCAGCCTGATCCGGACTGGTTACCCATATCTGATAGCCAGCATCCTTCAACAACTGTAAACAATGAGCACTATTCGTTTGCTGGTGCTCATTGTGCTTAGTAACAGTGAGCCATTTACTACCGCCTTTGGCCACATAAGCACTTAATTTATTCCTAAACTGGTTTTCGATGATATGAACATCCTGCACTCCCATCGCCTCGCATGACCTTAGAACGGCACTAACGTTTAGAGAGTTTTCAAAATCTTCCATTACCACCGCAATGTGACGAGTTCTTTTCTCAAGCACCTGTTGCACTTTCGCTGCCCTTGCGGGTGTTACGAAATTTCCCAGGTAATTAATCAGCTTGTCTCTGGTGGCATCGTCCATCTATTATTTGCAGGTTAGAAAAGGCCAAGCTGGTCTTCTCCATTGCTTTTTGGTTTCTTAATATCCAAATCTATGCTGCTTCCCACATCAAAATTCTCATCTGTTTCTTTACTGAACTCTTCTTTCAGCTTCTTTACCGTTTCAGCTATTTCCTGCTTGTCGTCGGTTGCTTTCGAAGCAGTATCATCACCAGCTTCTTTGGTATCCGGCCCTGAGTCATCGTCGTTGCCATCCTTCTCCTCAGCCTCCGGGTCTTCATTGGCCAGCCACTCCAGTTTTTTGATATCCGGGAAACTCAATTTATTGCCGACTGCCTTCCACCCTTTGATGTCGATAAATTCCTCAAATACAATGACTTCCTTGTCTACCTCCTTGCTACCCTTCTTCTTATAGCTGACTTCGAAGGATGGTGAGGGATGCGAACTCACTAGTAGCAGCCTGGATCCCTTTTCTTCAGAAATGAAGACAAATTTCTTTTCAACTGTACTGGTTTCGATCAGGAATCGCTTACCAAAATGCACCTTCGACTTGCCATCCAGGTACACTGCGCTGATAACTGCCTTAGGGTTAAACTTTTGGAGTGTGAGAATCTGATGGTAGTCGTACCTGTTGGTCAGTTCAAAAGAGGTGAGCTCGTAGCTGCCGTCCTGATAAAAGACGATGATCTTATCATCCGCCAGGAAGTTGCCAAGGTACTCTCCCCTATCATCAGTATTGAGTCGTCCGATAGTAGCATCGTACCATATATCAAGCCCTCCCAACGTTGATCTCCCTGCTTCCTTCAGCACAATCTTTCTCACGGGGTATTTGGTTAAAATATTGCCCTGCGAGCCACGGCCTTTGATCTCTATTTCGGAGAAGTCAAAATCGAAAACTTTCTTTTTGGCCTTCGACCCGGAGGTCAGGCTGATATTAATGATTTCGGCTTCCCCGTTCGGATTTGCAGAAAAATAGAGCACTCTGGATCCTTTTTCACCTTTACTAACATCATACTCCTTGTCACGGGTGACGCCCAGCACCTGGAAGCGCTTGATCATGGACCGGCCCGACTTGCCATCTACGTAGACTGCATTGTACACCATGCGTTCGTCGTTTTTCTTGAACACACCTGCATAGAGGATGTCCTTGCCAACGAATACTTTGTCCTGAATTTTGACGACAGAAAACTTTCCATCACGTCTGAAGGCAATGATATCGTCCAGGTCAGAGCACTCACATATGTACTCGTCTTTTTTCAGTCCATAACCTATGAAACCGTCTTCTCTGTTGACATACAGCTTCTGGTTGTTTGCCGCCACCACGGTAGCCGCAATGGTATCGAACTGAGCTATTTCGGTGAGTCGCTCCCTTCCCTTGCCATACTTATCCAAAAGACTTTGATAATACTTAATGGCATACTCCACCAGGTTCTCCAAGTTATAATTGACTTCTGCCAGCTCTTCCTGAAGCTTCTTCATCAGCTCGTCGGCCTTGAAGGAGTCAAATTTGGAGATTCTCTTGATCTTGATTTCAGTCAATTTCAAAATATCGTCCTGTACGATCTCACGGTAAAACTGGTCTTTGAAAGGATCAAGCCCCTTATCAATGGTGTCCAAAACAGCTTCCCAGGTTTCACATTCCTCAATATCCCGGTAAATTCTGTTTTCGATAAATATCTTTTCAAGTGAAGAGAAGAGCATCTTTTCCATCAGTTCTGCTCTTCTGATCTCCAACTCCCGCTTGAGCAGGTTGACCGTTTGGTTGGTACAAACCTTCAGAATGTCATTGACAGACATGAATACAGGCTTGTCGTCAACAATCACGCAGGCATTGGGAGAAATGGATACTTCACAATCCGTAAAGGCGTACAAGGCGTCGATGGTGATATCGGGCGATACGCCAGGTGCCAGGTGCACCTCGATTTCAACGTCCTTGGCCGTGTTATCCACCACCTTTTTGACCTTGATCTTTCCCTTATCGTTGGCTTTCACGATGGAGTCCATCAGGTTGGTGGTGGTAGTGCCAAATGGAATGTCTTTGATAACGAGTGTCTTCTTGTCGAGCTCTTCTATTTTGGCCCTTACACGAACTCTGCCGCCTCTCTTTCCTTCATTGTAGTCTGAAAAGTCTGCCAGGCCACCGGTAGGAAAGTCGGGTAAAATATTAGTCTTCTTGCCCTTAAGCACTGCAATGGAAGCTTCAATCAGCTCCCGGAAGTTGTGAGGCAATAGTTTGGTAGAAAGGCCGACCGCAATACCTTCAACACCCTGGGCAAGAAGCAATGGGAATTTAACCGGCAGCGTGACAGGTTCACGTTTACGTCCGTCGTAGGAAAGTTGCCAGTTGGTGGTTTGCGGGTTGAAAACCACTTCGAGCGCAAACTTCGATAGTCGGGCCTCTATGTAACGGGGTGCTGCGGCCCGGTCTCCCGTGCGAATGTCACCCCAGTTGCCCTGGGTTTCAATAAGCAGGTCTTTTTGGCCAATATTGACGATAGCGTCACCAATGGAAGCGTCGCCGTGCGGGTGGTACTGCATGGTACTACCGATGATGTTCGCCACTTTGTTGAAGCGACCATCGTCCATTTCCTTCATGGCATGCAGGATACGCCGCTGTACCGGCTTAAATCCGTCTTCAATTGCAGGCACGGCCCTCTCCAAAATTACATAAGATGCATAATCGAGGAACCAGCTTTCGTACATGCCCGAAACGGCTACCACATCATGAATCTGATCTTCTCCTTCGTGACTGTTAAGGTTCTCTTCTTCCATACTTTACTTCAAAACTTCTATTTACAACGATGTTGTGACCAACAAAACCCTCATCAACAATGATAGCCCCAAAAGGCCTATTCCAAAAATTGACACATAGCAACAAATTTTAAATGTTCGAAATTTGGAAGTTGCTATTCTAGAATTAACGAGAATCTGATTTACCAGATTCTCGTCGGACGCAGTGGGCTTGAAATCAGGGTAGGATCTCCTGTATTCAAGCAAAAACCCATCTAAACTCGTCTTTGACAAGTCTTCAAAGAAGTAAATGTTCGGGTTTGCTTTATTTGAAGCGCCAATAAGCAAATTCGACGTTGTCGGAAATTGAGAGGCTAGGCTTATCAAAATTGAGCACCCACAAATTGCCAATGAAGCAGCTGCCGAGTAGCTATCAAATAGCTTTGAATCGGGAAGTACACTAATAACCCCTATGATAATTGCCGAATTTAGGAGAATCAAACCACCATGCTTCGCCTCGGCAAACTTGAGCCAGTCATTTACATTGCTAAAAATATATTTTAGTTCCTCTCTCAACTCTACTTCTTTTCTATTGCAGACTGCATTTATTGGACACTACCAATCTTAAAAGACTTTTTGAAACAAAAAGTTGATCAAGTTTTAATGAAATTCTTTTTCTCCATACAGTAGATGGATCTTTAGCTAACTTTTTGCTAACCCCCTTGTAGTCATCATTTTCGAAAAACACTGTTAGATATTCCTTGTCCCTAAGCGACCAGTCACGGTATATTGAATCATACAGTTGAAAAATGCCGTTCAGCATCGAGTCCAAGTAAAAATCATCGGTTGCTAAATGATGGCGAGTTTTCTTTTTCTTTAACACTTCAAGTCCTCTTCTTGCGTCCACCAGCCCTTTTCCTAACATTTCATATGCCCTTTTTTCGTTTATCGTGTATAGATCACCCCATTTTGAACACTACCTAATTTTGAATTCTTGTTTCAATGACACCACTAACTCGTCCAGGTAAAACATCGCTTGTAAACAACTCAACAAATCCATCATAACTCCCTGAAATTCATCCCCAAGAGTAACTGTCAGGGGAGATAATATGTAATCGGATAATTTCTTGTTGGTTGCTTCAATAACCTTTTTGAAATCCATCATCAACTGCGCTCCATTTTTTGAAGTGCTCCCTACTATATCTCCCATCAAAATGTACCGCTTCTCCAATATGTTTAGTCTCAATCTTCTATCACCACCTCTTCTACCAAGTCCTTCTCTATTTTCAGGTTATCGATAATGAAAATTTGCCTGTCCGGCGTATTCTTACCCATAAAGAACTCCAGTAATTGAGGGATCTTAGTTTCCTTCTTCAAAATAATGGGTTCCAGCCGCATATCTTCCCCGATAAACTTGCCAAACTCCTCTGGTGATATCTCCCCCAGTCCTTTGAATCGGGTTATTTCCGGCTTAGACCCAAGCTTGTTGATGGCCTGCTGCCTCTCCTCATCGCTGTAGCAATAGATAGTTTCCTTCTTATTCCTAACCCTGAAAAGTGGTGTTTCCAAAATGTATACATGGCCGTTTCGAACCAGGTCCGGAAAAAACTGCAGAAAGAAAGTCAGCATCAGCAGTCTGATGTGCATCCCATCCACGTCGGCGTCAGTAGAAATGATGATTTTACGGTAGCGAAGCCCTTCTAACCCGTCTTCAATATTGAGTGCGTGTTGAAGAAGGTTAAACTCCTCGTTTTCATACACAATCTTTTTCGTCAGGCTGTAGCAGTTCAACGGCTTACCACGCAAACTGAACACAGCCTGAGTTTGCACATCCCGTGACTTGGTGATAGATCCAGAAGCGGAATCACCCTCGGTAATGAAAATCATGGAATCATCCCGGCGCTCATTCTTCAGGTCGTCGAAGTGGATGCGGCAATCCCTCAGTTTTTTGTTGTGAAGGTTGGCCTTTTTGGCCCTGTCATTGGCCAGCTTCTTGATGCCCGCTATTTCTTTGCGTTCCCTCTCCGACTGAATAATTCGTTTTTGCAGGGCTTCCGCCACGGAGGGATGACTATGCAGAAAGTCGTCAAGGTACTTTTTAACAAAGTCATTGATGAAAGTACGCATGGTGGGGCCTTCCGGGCCAACGCTTTGAGAGCCTAGCTTCGTTTTGGTCTGCGATTCGAACACAGGCTCCTGCACCCGCACTGCAATAGCTCCTACAATACTTGTGCGCACATCCGATGCATCAAAGTCTTTTTTGTAAAACTCCCTGACCGTTTTTACCAATGCCTCCCGGAAAGCCGCCAAATGGGTGCCGCCCTGGGTTGTGTACTGACCGTTAACAAAACTGTAATACTCCTCACCATATTGGTTATTATGAGTGAGCGCAATCTCAATGTCCTCTCCCTTCAGGTGAATGATTGGATAACGCAGCTCTTCTTCGTTAGTCTTGCGGTTCAGTAAGTCGAGAAGACCATTTTCTGAATAATACTTAACACCATTGAAATTGATTGTCAATCCGGCGTTCAGGAACGCATAGTTCCAAAGCAGGTTATCAAGATACTGCGGAATGAAATGGAAGTTTTTGAAGACCGTGCCGTCGGGTTCGAAGATGGTGAGTGTGCCATTTCTTTCAGTGGTGGTAGTCTCAGGCGGATCGTTGGTCAGCTCCCCCTGATGGAACTCAGCCATTTTAGTGCGGCCTTCTCTGAATGATTGCACCTTGAAGTAGTCCGAAAGGGCGTTCACCGCCTTAGTACCTACTCCGTTCAAACCAACTGATTTCTGGAAGGCGTTAGAGTCGTATTTACCCCCAGTGTTGATCTTGGACACACAGTCGATGACTTTACCCAGCGGAATGCCACGACCAAAGTCACGCACCTCTACCCTATGGTCGGTCACCTTTACGTTAATGACCTTGCCATTCCCCATCATGTGCTCATCGATACTGTTGTCGATGATCTCCTTTACAAGTACATAAATACCGTCATCCATCGCAGCACCGTCGCCGAGCTTGCCGATATACATACCTGGCCTGAGCCTGATATGCTCTTTCCAGTCAAGTGAACGAATATTGTCTTCGGTGTAATTTGATACTGCAGCTTGTTCGTTTGCCATAAGTCCTTCAATCGCAGAAAGTTTCCATCATTTTGACCGTATCTGGGGTCAAAAATTGCAGTGAATTTAGGATAATTATGGAAATTTTCTGGAATATAATTTCCCTTAACTTGCTGTAAATGAAGGATTTATATTCAACTATTGATTGAATATCCCAGCACTAAGCTACTGATATTAAGAGGGTTGATAGCTCCGATAGCGGAGAACAAAACCGTAAGAAAGAATCCAGGCAAAAATCAGAAAAGTGCCTAAATAGACCAGATAGGCAAAATTATTAAAGTCGAGGTTCACACGATTGTTGTACACGCCTATGAAGGCAGCGCCAGTTACAAAAAAAACGTTGATGAGGCTGATAAGCACTTCGAGCCAAATGAGCGTCTTGTTCTTGAATATCTCAGATGAAAACAAACCTCTTCCTTCAGTGACCGGCACGCCATCGAGCACCTTGCCAAACACAAACAACAAAAGGTTGACAACCAGAAAAAAAGCAAACGAGTAATAGAAGAATTGGCTTTTAGAAATGAAGTAGATGGGCGTGCCTAGTTGATCGCTGTACAGCGAAACATTTTCAGGCAGATAAGCATACACAAACAGGAGCCCGCCAAGGAAAAACAGCAATGAAATAATTCTGATAAATGAAAATACTCTCTTCATGCTACAGCCATCAATTTGGATGCAAAACTAGTTAGTATTCTTAAATAAATAGCTTTTTTAATTACATTGTTATCTGTATTAGTAACACCCATGAACATTAACCCTGTCATTCTTTCTATCCCAATCTATTTTCTGCTGATTGGTGTGGAGCTTATTATTCAGCACTTCCAGCACCGGAAAATCTACCGGCTGAATGACGCCCTCACCAATATGAGTTGCGGCATTACTCAGCAAATTACCGGAGCCTTTCTTAAGGTACTTACTGTTACGAGTTACCAGTTGGTCTACGAGAACTTTGCGCTTTTCAATGTACCCGTAACGTGGTATACTTTCATCCTTATCTGGTTGGCTGTGGACTTGTGCTACTACTGGGCGCACAGGATGAGCCACGAAATCAACCTATTCTGGGGAGGGCATGTGGTGCACCATCAAAGTGAGGACTACAATTTCTCTGTAGCGCTCAGGCAGGGCTCGTTCCAGGTGTTCTGGACCTTCTTTTTCTACCTCCCGCTGGCAATTATTGGTGTGGACACACTCACCTTTGTGCTGGTTGCTGCCATCAACACAGTTTACCAGTTTTGGATTCACACGGAAACGATTGGCAAACTAGGCTGGTTCGAATACGTTTTCAATACTCCCTCCCACCACAGGGTGCATCATGGGCGTGACCCAAAATATATTGATAAGAACCATGGAGGTACCTTTATCATTTGGGACAGGCTATTTGGCACGTTTCAGAAAGAGGAAGAAAGGCCGACATATGGCATTACCAAGCCTGTGAATACCTGGAACCCTATCAAAGCCAACTTGCAGCATTATATCGACATGGCGGGGCAACTCAAGAAAGTCAGATCGTTGGGTGATGGCCTCAGGATCATGTTCAACAAACCCGGCTGGCTCCCCGATTACCTCGGCGGCTATCAGGGCGTGCCTGATGTTGATAAAAGTGCCTATCGCAAATTCAACCTTCACCCTCCTTCGGCATTTTCGGCGTACCTGATCTTCCAATACCTGTTCGTCCTGGGAGGCACGTCGTTCTTTATGTTCAATCAAGGTAATTTCTCTATCATGGAAAAATCGGTGATAGCTGTAACCATCGTGGTTTCTATCATCATTCTTGGGGGCATTATAGAAATGAGAGAGTGGGCCTTCACCACCGAACGCATCAGGCAGCTTATTCAACCACTTTTAGCTTATTTTTTGACCTATTCGTTAATTCCCGTTTATATACTGGGAGTTGTTGGCATTGCCTCCTTAATTTGGATGTACAAAATAAGAACCCCCACTTCCAAACCGGATCAAACCATCAATGCCTGACTTAAGACAATTGAAAAAGTATCGTTTGCTGCCCATCATTGCACTAATGTTTTACGGCTGCGGACTACCTGCCGATTTGGATGGGTACAACGATGTGACATGGAAGAGTGACGCCAATGGATGTAATGGAGACAGACTGGCTATGACTGAGGTGTTCGTTACTCAAAAAGACAAAATAAAAGGTCTGGATGAGCCTCAAATACTCAGGTTGTTGGGTAAACCAGACAAGCAGGAGCTTTATATCAGAAGTCAGAAGTTTTTCGTGTATTACATGGAACCAGGGCCAACCTGCGAAAACAGCGTAGAGCCGCCTCTCCTTCTTACCATAAGATTCAATGCACTGGGCTACACCAATGAAGTTTTTCTGGAAAACTTCACCAAGTAATCGGGCCTTTTCAACTTTTTTGAGAAAGCTTGTCATATAATTTCCCTCCTTTCCAGACTAAGCTAACAGATGACAACAAGGGAGCAACTGGAAGTACACCACAAAGAGGCATGGTTTTGGGCCAGACAATGCTGTCGCTTCCAGCCCGACTTGGCAGAAGACGTTCTGCAAACAGCTTACCTCAAGGTGCTGGAGAAAAGAGCAGTCTTTGTTGGTAAATCAAGCTTTAAGACCTGGCTCTTTAGTGTGATCCGATTCACGGCGTTGGATGTCTTGAACTCCCGGCAGTTGCACACAGTCAGACATCTGGATATCGACGGGGTACAGGTTGCTGCTCCACGGGAAGAAAGTGATATGGTCAACTATGAATACATGATAAATCAATTGCCCCAACGCCAAGCCGAACTACTGCTGTTGGTCTTTTATCACAACATGACGCTGGAAAAGGCCGCTGAGGTAATGGAAACGAGTATTGGCACGGCACGCACCCACTACGACAGAGGAAAAAAGAAACTTAGAGCATTGATATTGGCTTCACAATTAAAGAAAGCGATATGAAAAAAGAAGACGACGACCTAAAAGACTTTTTTCTTGAAATGAAAAAGGGTGATGCCTCCTTTGACGTTCTGCCTTTGGCTAAGCTACTGCGTCAGCAAAAGCCGCAAAAGCTACCTGTTTGGGCAGTAGTAGCGGCAACTATAAACATCATTCTTTTTGTTGGAGGCTTCTGGTACCAAAGTCTTCAACCCACCGAAGGAGTGGATGCGTTACCCCTTGTCGACACACAATCTTTCATTGATCAAAACAGCGATATGATGACGTGGGAAACACCCACGGACAAGCTGTTAACCAACTTTTAATCTTATTACAATGAGAAACATAATCACAACTTGCTTAGTGCTATTTCTGGTGGGTTCGATAACCTCCTATGCGCAAACTTCTGATCCTTTTGCGGCGACACTTTACGAACCTGATCTCGTAATGAGATATAAAAATGATATCGGCCTGGCCGATAATCAAATAGGACAAATAAAAGCCTTGTACGAAGTAAATAGCGTATTATTCAATGAAAAGAAATCAGGCTGGTCATTAGCGATGACGGAGTTCCAAGTCTTAATATCACAGCCAAATGTAAACTATGAGACTTTGGACGAAAAATTTAGCAAAATTCTTGCCATGGAAAGTGATTTAAAGAAATTGAAACTCAAGTCTTTGGTAGAGATCAAGAATCAACTTACACCTGAGCAACAAGTAAAGCTCGATCAAATCAAAGCAAGAAACCCTGATTACAAAAAAGCCTTCGAACTTAATGTTACGCCGTTTGGTGACGGCACAAAAATAGTTATCACTGACACCGATAAACTTACCATATCGGACGACCAACTACCTATGTATGTGTTTTTCAATGGCAAAGATAAAATCCCTGTTATCGGGAGGGCGGCAGCGCTGGCAGACATAGACCCAAACAATATTACCTCAATGAGCGTCTTGAAAGGTACCGCAGCTACCAATAAATATGGCGACGAAGGAAAAAATGGTGTTATCGAAATCACCCTTCGTACCAAAAAGTAATGAAACTAGTACCCAAACAACTCCGGCAGCCACAAACTTAGCGCCGGCACATAGGTGACGAGCAGCAACACGGCGATCATAGCCAAAAACAGCGGAAGTAACGGTTTGAGCACTTTTTGAATGCTCAAACCGGCCACGCTACATCCAACGAATAGCAGAGAGCCTACTGGCGGAGTACAAAGCCCAATACAAAGGTTCATTACCATCACAATACCGAAATGGATGGGATTCATACCCATTTGCACCACCACTGGCAGGAATATAGGTGTGAAAATCAGTACCGCAGGCGTCATGTCCATGAAGGTACCCACAGCCAGCAACAAGAGGTTAATAATCAGCAGGATCACAACCGGATTGTCGCTCACATTCAGCAGGAAGTCGCTGACCCCCTGAGGGATATTCTCATAGGACAATACCCATGACATACCCATAGAAGTGGCCACCAGCATCAACACGATGGTGGTAGTTAATGTAGTGTCCAGCAGAATGCGAGGCAAGTCTTTGTACTTCACCTCTTTGTAAACAACCATCGACAGGATCAGGGTGTACAGCACGGCAATGGCCGACGCCTCAGTGGCGGTGAATATCCCAGCGATAATACCACCGATGACAATTACCAATAGCAAGAGGCTTGGCAATGCGCCGAAAAAGCTTTTGAAGAATATTTTTACCCCCGTCGTCTCGTTTGACTTGTATCCTTTTTTCAGGGCCACAACACCAGCAACAATCATCAATGCAAGACCAATAAGCAACCCTGGAATATAGCCAGCGAGAAACAGCGCTGCAATAGAAACACCTCCGCTCGCCAGGCTGAATACGATAAGAATATTGCTAGGCGGAATAACCAAACCTGTAGAAGCTGAGGTGAGGTTCACAGCAGCACCAAAAGCTTTATCATACCCCTCTTTTTCCATTCTGGGCACCATGAACCCGCCGATTGCCGAAGCAGCAGCGACAGAAGAACCCGAAATGGCGCCGAAAAGCATACATGCCAGTATGTTAATAAATGCCAGGCCTCCGGGAAGTGGCCCCACCATGGCCCTCGCCA
Source organism: Imperialibacter sp. (assembly GCF_048007035.1). NCBI lineage: Bacteria > Pseudomonadati > Bacteroidota > Cytophagia > Cytophagales > Flammeovirgaceae > Imperialibacter > Imperialibacter sp. The sequence continues at coordinate 5,758,057 of NZ_CP180355.1, read as the reverse complement.
AATCGATCAGTCGGCTGGCAATGCCGCCCTTGTTCATCAGCTGCCCAGCCAGCACAAAAAACGGTATGGCGAGCAGCGAGAAACTATCAATTCCTGTGGCCATTCGCTGAGCCAGTGTGGTAAAAGCTATCACCGGATCCATGGTGATCAGTATTGTGACAAGGGAAGAAAGTCCGATGCTATAAGCTACGGGCACACCAATGCCCAGCAGCACAACGAAAGTCAATACTAAAATGGCTATCTCTGTCCAGTTCATACTTCGGCCCTCCCTTTGATCAATTCATGAATACAGTAAAAACAAATTAGAAGTCCACTGACTGGCAGTGAAATGTATACGTAAGCAAGTGATACCTGAAGTGTGGCTGCCAGCTGACCCAGAGCAAACGAAATGTACACAAGCCTAATACCTCCTACAACCATGACCAGCAGAGCGAATACCAGTATTAGCAGGTAGATAAAGCGATGAAGTAAAACAGCTTTAGCTCCTTCCAGTTTACCGGGAAGAATATCAATTGCCAGGTGCATATTTTTGCCAGTGGCATATGCTGCGCCAATCAGTGCTACCCAAATGAGCAGGTACCTGGCAAGCTCATCGGTAAAGGAGCTGGGGCTTCTCAATATATATCGGGAGGCTACCTGCCAAAGGACATCCAATACAAGGAGGCTCATAAGGATAACAAGCCCACCTTCGGTAATTTTGTCAATTTTCTGTCTGAGAACTTTCATCTACGGCTTCAATTCTTTCAAGTAGTTTCTTTCGGTATTCTGTATTGGCAAATGCATCCAGCATCGGCCTGACTTTTTCAATAAATGGCCCTTTCTCGGGGTATTCAACGTGTACCCCATCCGCTATCATGGCTTCCAGCGCTTCGTTCTCTGACTCCTCCCACAGTGTGCGCTGGCGCACAGCCGACTCATAGGAAGCTTCGCTCAACCACTTCTTTTGCTCATCGTTCAAGTCGTCCCAGGTATGGGTGCTCACCAGCATCACATCCGGCACAAAAGTGTGTTCATTGAGGCTATAATAGCGACAAACTTCATAGTGCCTTGTCAGGTAAAGACTCGGGGGATTGTTTTCTGCGGCGTCCACAACGCCCTGCTGAAGTGCTGTATAAAGCTCGCCAAACGGTATGGGGGTCGCAGAGCCGCCCAGCAACCTCACCATTTGAATAGCTGATGCGCTGGACTGCACCCTCACTTTGAGCCCCTGAAGGTCTTCCGGCTTCATGATGGGCTTGTCTTTGGAATAAAAGCTGCGACTGCCAGCGTCGTAAAAGCACATGCCCCGCATCCAGAACTCCTCGCCACTCGTCAAGAGCTCCTGCCCAATTTCGCCACCCAACACTTTTCTGTAATGGTCCTTACTATGAAAAACATAGGGTAAATTCACCACTGCCATCGACGGCATGAAGCTTTCCAGCACTGCCGCAGAGGCTTTGGTCATTCCAATGGAGCCTATCTGCAACAATTCAAGCAGCTCTCTTTCAGATCCCAGCTGTCCATTGGGGTAGACATCAATTCGCATTTTGCCGTTTGATTTCTCATCTACTTTCTCCGCCAAAAAAACCATCGCCTTGTGCACTGAGTGGTTTACGTCTAGAGCATGGCCAAGCTTAATCACCTTCACATCGCTTTTCACAGCACAGCCCGCAATCGTTAGCATTAAAAAAAAACAGAGCAGGTACCTTAGGGTAGTTGTCGTCACCTTATTTACTTATTAAATCCAAAATATGATTTTGCATTGAAATAGCAGATATCCTCCACCATTTTGCCCAGCCACTCCCGGTCATTCGGTAATTCACCGTTGTGAACGTCAGTTCCGATCAAATTACACAGAATCCTTCGAAAATAATCATGCCGGGGATAAGAAAGAAAACTTCGGCTGTCGGTAAGCATGCCAACAAAGCGGCTGAGTAGCCCCATGTTTGACAGGGCGTTGATTTGCTTTTCCATCCCGTCTTTCTGGTCGAGAAACCACCAAGCCGAACCGTATTGCATCTTGCCTGCTGTGGAACCATCGTTGAAGTTGCCCGCCATAGTGGCGAAAAGCTCATTATCCCTTGAGTTGAGGTTATAAAGAATGGTCTTGGCCAGTTGGTCTGTTGAGTCAAGTCTGTCAAAGAAGCGGCTCATGGCTCTGCCGTGCTCAAAGTCACCCATGCTATCAAAGCCTGTGTCAGGCCCCAGTGTATCAAGCATGCGCTTGCTATTATTGCGAAGGGCGCCGATGTGAAACTGCTGCGTCCAGCCTTTTTCATGGTCCATGAGCGCCAGCTGGTGCAACATGAACGACTGGTAAAGCAACATATCAGCTTTTGCAGGTATTTTTCCGGATCGTAGCTCCGCAAACACTTTTGCAGCTTCGGCCTCAGTAAAGTCGGCGGCGTAGAAGGTCTCCAGCCCATGGTCGCTCAGTTTGCAGCCAAGTGAAGCAAAGAAGTCGTGACGATTTCTCAAGGCCGACAGAAGATCAGTAAGCGTTGAAATGCTTTGTGAGGCAGCCTTTTCAAGCTTGTCCAAATAGGCATTGAAGCTGGCGGCGTCGCTGGTAACGACCACTTTGTCTGCCCTAAAAGCAGGAAACACCTTTATTTTATAGCCCTCCTTTTGAAGCGCTTTATGGTAAGTGAGATCGTCCGCAGGGTCATCGGTGGTGCAAATGGTCTCCACTTTCATGTCCTCCAAAATGCTTCTTACCGTCCACTTAGCACCTAACTGTTCGTTGGCCTCATCATATATTCCCCTCGCAGTGGAAGGGTTAAGAATCGTGTGAATACCAAATGGTCTTTGTAGTTCCATGTGCGTCCAGTGGTAGAGCGGGTTGCGCATGGTGTAGGGAACCGTTTCGGCCCATTTCTCAAACTTCTCGTAGTCAGAGGCATCGCCAGTGCAATACTTTTCATTGACCCCGTTGGCCCGCATGGCTCGCCATTTGTAGTGATCTCCCTCCAACCAAATCTCAGTCAATGTTTTAAAACGCCTGTCATCAGCGATGTCCTTCGGCGACAGATGGCAATGGTAATCTATGATTGGTTGATCCCTGGCATGTTCAAAATAGAGGTGTTCCGCAGTGTTATTAGAAAGCAGGAAATTGTGATCCAGAAAAGGCCGCATACTTACAAGCAGTGTTGTCGTTTTTTAAAATGAAGGCTTCAAGATAGCATAAATAATAGGAGCTGGTAAAATATTTCGTTTGGTCAGTCGTATTTTAAGTCAGGTGGTCGGAATGGCCTCCTTTTACCAACTAATACTAAGTTGAATCGGTACTGGCAGATTTACCTATTGATTTTCAAAGCGTTCGTAGTGTATACGCTGATATTTAGTGGCCTGGCGCTGGTCATCTATCTCAATATAGGCTGGTTGGGGCTTGTCTACATTTTCTGGATCAAGGTTGTCGGTTTCCTCTCCATTTGCGCTCTTTATTACTTCTCCAAAAACAACCAGCTTACGTTTTTTCACAATCTTGGTTTGTCGGTGCCTGCACTTTTGGCAATAGCTGGTCTCTCCGATATTATTCTATTCTTAAGCGCTGTAGCAATTACCAATTCGATCACATGATGCCACACCATGTATTGGAGGGTGATTCGATAGACTTCCATTATGGAAGCCACAGCGTGTTGGCTGGTGTTTACATAAAATGTGAAACTGGTAAGGTAACGGGCTTGCTGGGTAGGAATGGTGCAGGAAAGTCAACGCTATTCAATATCCTGTTTGGTACTGCCAACCCGGGAGGCGGTTCGGTAAGATGGAATTCGAAATATGTGAGGAGCGCTTTTCAAAAACGAGGGCTGGTCAGCTATATGCCGCAGTTTCCCAGTATTCCGACTCACCTCACATTTAAGAAACTATTGACGCTATTCGATTGTGAAGGTGATCAGGTTGAGAGGGTTTTATGCAACGAACTGGTCAAAAAACATTTCAATACCCGGTTTTCTAACCTTTCTACAGGTGAAAGAAAATTGCTGGAAGCATTGCTCTTCCTCCATTCCAGAAATCATTTCGTTCTGCTGGATGAGCCCTTCTCCTTTCTATCACCTTTGCAGGTCGAGCAGTTGTTGCCTGTCATCCAATCTCAGGCCCTATTGAAGGGTATTTTGCTAACTGACCATCGTTACCAGCAGGTCATCGACAGCAGCGACACAGTGCTTCTTCTGAAAAATGGTTCCATTCATCCTATTCAGGGAATTGAAGATCTAAAGCAAGCAGGCTATGTCAGATAGCTTTTTTTATTACTTCTTGATCAACCTGAACACTTCACCACTTGTGCTGCTTTTCAAGATATAGACACCCGCATGAAGACCGTACAGGTCAATTGTGTTTTGGAAAGGCGCAAGCTCAACTGTTTTCACCAACACACCAGACTGATCGAAGATGTTGATTGCAACGGCTTCTGTTGACACGCTACTTTCAGACAAGGTCAGCTCGGTGCCTGACAATGGATTAGGATAGGCACTGAAAGACGAAGTAGCAAATCTGCTTTTTTCAATGCTCAATACTTTAAATATCTCAGTGTAGCCGTCGAAGTCGAAAGACTGAAGTCTGTAGTACAAACGACCTGCGGGGGCTGAAGTGTCCGTATAAGAATAATCGTTCAATACTTCTGACCACCCCTTGCCATTGATTTGAGAAATTTCTTCGAAGTCAACGCCGTTCGTTGAGCGCTGCACGGAAAAGTACTCGAAGTTCTCTTCCATGGAAGTTGTCCATTTTACAAGGATATCCTGACCTGATTTTGCCACGGTAAAAGCTGCCAGTTTGATAGGGAGAACTACTGCTGAATAGCTTCCAAGGTCAAAGGGGCTGCTTGATGGAGGATCCGTGTAATCGTGGCCGTTCACTGTCGATCCATTGTTTGACATTTGGAAATTACGACCCCAGCTAGCTGTACCTACCCCATTAATCTGCGACCCGCCTGAAGGGTTGCCAAGTTTGATATCCCTCGATACCGCTATCGATCCATCTATCATGGCAGAAGTACCACCGCTTACGGCAAAGTCTCTGCCTACTGTAAGCGTTCCTGTAGGTGTTATGGTCATCATAGGCGTGCCTGTACCTGGGCCTGATGATAAAGTCAAATCCCTATCAATGTTTACGTCACCGCTTATGTTGAACCTCCCGGCTCCACCAGAAGAAGTAACGTCTCTGTCCACGTCGAGGTAACCGCCCTGGTAGACATTGAACACACCATTCATTTTCATGTCGGTTGTGACACGGCCATTACCATAAAGGTTCACCACTGCATCGCTATTGCTTGTTACTTCCATACTGGCTGCGGTGAAAGACGCACCCGATTTAATCGTCAAGGTACTTCCGTAAGTGACAGTCAGTTTGCCAGTAACCACGAGTGTACCCGAGTTGATAGTGAGGGAAGTGGCAGGAATTGTCAAGTCACCATTTATTGTAATTGTCCCGTTTGAAACGAAATTGGTGATATTGGACAATGTAAGGTTTCCTGTAGAAGTGAAAGTTTTTCCAGTTGCAAGAGTAACGTTACCCAAGCCATTGATAGATCCACTGGTAGTCCCTGTGATGTTGTGATTGATCGTGACGTTGTTCTTAGGACCGGCCCATTCAGTTGGTACGGCGTTGCCGTTCCATGTAGTTCCTGTGTGCCAGTTTCCATTCGCCTTCGACGTGTAAGTCGTTTGTGCATTGGCTACCTGTAAGGCGAAAAAAACTAGTACTAAAATGGTTGAGAATCCTGATTTCATTGCGCTGATCGTTTCAATTATTACTTCAAATCTATTATTGAATACGCAGCGCAATTAATGCCGGAGGACAGCATTCGACGAATGAAGATTATGATTCGACATGAGCCGTTAAACTGCCTATGGGCTAGTTTTGAGATTTCGCAGCAAACTGGGAAAAGTGAAGTTTTTTAGTCAGGGAGGTGGCTTTTACAGAAGTACTAAAAATGCCAAAATTGAAATAAATAAGATCGTACACCCCTGAAGCAACGACATAAGGGTGATGGTGCGGTAAGCGACTTTGATGTCTTTGATGCCTGAGAACTGGGCCACCACCCAAAAGAAAGAGTCGTTGGCATGAGACACCGTCATTCCTCCCCCACCAATGGCTGCCACCATGAGCACGATGCCCGTTGGGTTATCAAGTCCGCCAAGCGGCAACAAAGGGCCAAGTATGGAAGAGGTAATCACCATGGCCGAGGTGGTAGACCCCTGGGAGGTCTTAAGAATGGCTGTGAAAACAAAGCCCGCCAGAATAAAGTAGATACCATCGGCATCTCCGCCGCTCAGCCAGCCTTCCACCATTTGGGCCATTGGTGTGGCCTTTAGTACGGCACCAAACGCAGCGCCAGCACCCGTAAGGATGAGTACAGGGCCGGCTTGAACAAGGCCCTCCTGAAAAGAAGACGAGCGTTCGACCTTTCCTATATACTTTAACAACGGAACCGCTATAAGCAAGCCTGCCAGCAAGGCGATGACAGGGTTTCCAAAAAAGACCAGGGCATCTATCAGCCCATTGCGGAAACCAACAAACTGCGCAACCGAGCCAAGACCAATGAGTATCAATGGGATGAAAATAGGGCTCATGGAAAGGCCCAGGGAAGGCAAAGACTGATCAGAAAGAATCGGGGTGTCATTCAGCTCTGACTCGTAGGGATATTTTTTGAAAATATACTTTGAATAGCCAACAGCAATTAGAACCACTGGAATGGAAATAAGCAGCCCTGAAATAATCACTAAACCTAAGTAGCTTTCTCCGCCGAGGTTACCAGCCGCTGCAATAGGCCCTGGCGTGGGCGGCACTAGTGTGTGGGTCGTATACATGCCGCCAGCCAATGACAGGAACAAAGAGCCGGCAGCGATATTTCTTTTTTGAGCCATCACATGACAAAGCCTTGAGAGTATAATAAAGCCTGAATCGCAAAAAACAGGAATACTCACCAGGGCTCCCAAAAACCCAATCCCCAGCTCCGGGCTCTTTCGTCCGATTGTTTGCAGAATAAACTCTGCAATTTTTACAGCAGCACCAGATTTCTCCAGGATTACCCCCAGAATACTCCCCAATATGATCACTATCCCAATACCACCAATGATACTCCCGAAGCCGTCATTTATAAAACCTACTACTTTGATGGCCGGAATACCCACCACAATGCCTACTAATAACGACGCAATAAGCAACATGATGAAAGGGTGCACTTTGAACACCGAGGCCCCGACTACAATCAGCACAACAGCCAAAAGGATGACAACGAGCAGCAGCGGGCCTTCAATCATGATCGAGCAGGGTTGGTTTTTACATCAATAATAAAATTTGTTCTGGATAAAAGGGCTCCATTTATCATATTCATGGCATGGAACAATCACCGGGAGAAAAGGAAGTCACATTTGCAGAACAGCTCCTCCATTTTTTGTCAAACCTTGAGTGGCCTGAGGTGCCAGAGGACGTGGAAGTGATGAATCCTTATGCAGACGCAACCGCCTGGGCACTTACGCAGACTTTTTATAGAAAGTACTATTCGGACAATCAGGCCAGAACGCTCATCATTGGCATTAACCCGGGTCGTTTTGGCGGTGGGGTAACGGGCATTCCGTTCACCGACCCCTTTAAACTACAGGACGTCTGCGGCATTGAAAACAACCTCGCCAGAAAGCAGGAGCTTTCGTCCACCTTTATCTATCACATGATTGCTGCTTTTGGTGGCCCGGAAGCCTTCTACAAATACTTCTGTTTTTCGGCTGTGTCGCCAGTGGGCTTTACCATGCATGGCAAAAACCTCAACTACTACGACCACAAGGAGCTGCAAACCAAACAATGGGTGAGCTTTATGACCAGTTGTTTCGAAAGCCAGCTACAAATGGGCGTCAACCGTGAGGTGGCCTACGTGCTTGGGCAGGGACAAAATCTCAAGTTTCTCTCAAAGTTGAATGATGAAAACGGCTTCTTTGAAAAACTGGAAGTGCTGCCACATCCAAGATGGGTGATGCAATACAGGTTGAAGCGGCTGGAGGAGTTTATCAATGTTTACATTGACAAACTCTCCGTTCACATCTAACTGTTTTTCATAAAAACCATCAGTGCCGGAACCCAATATTGTCAAGGTAAACAATCCCCTTCGACGGCTTTCCAAACTCAAAGCTTATCTCAATCAATCCAGACCAATTCAGTTCAGCGTCACTCACGTCTATTTCCACATATTCAAACTGCGGTTCCCAAAAGACGTTGAAGCGATCTTTAGTCATCTTATCCGATTTGAAATAGTGAGATGCTGCCCTGGGTGCCAAAACATGGTAGTCCGCAAGCTGCCTTTCAAATATGTTGCCCACACTGTCTTTGAAAACAATCCTGAAATCAGGAGTCAGCTCCCCCTTGATCGAATCCAGCAAGTCTTTGTCTCCATGCGACAAGTCGAACACAAACCGGCTGGGGTTGAACGCCTCTCCTAAGCCGTTCGGGAAGCTTACTTTATAGGTCGCTGTACTCCCTGACGCTGAGTCAAGCTGCCAGCCAAGCAGAAGTGCATTGTTTTCCTGAAATAGCTTGCCCTTATATTGCATCAGCTCTTCTCTGAACACTTTGAAGCTGTCGGCTTCGGATTTTCCATTACCAAAACTTTCAATGTCAATATCAGATTCGAAGTCTTCCAGCATGGCTATCTGATTGTCCTGATATACAACACTGATATTGTTTTTGGGTAACCAATTGTCGGCGAACCATCTGTTTCTGAACACAGCTCTGTAATCGGCCTGATCAAAAAGCGCTGTCTTGAGAAACGCACCGATCATCACTTTTGCGGTTTTCCGCTGTATTTCCCCATCCACCAGCGGAGTTTTGTTGAGCAGATAGCTATAGGGAGGCCCGGCATCGTTGGCTCCCCAAATGGTATTGAATTGCCCGTGGTTGGCCCCTTGAATGAGAACACCTGTTTTAAAGGTGCTGTCTGTCAATTCCGTTCTCCTGTATTGGCGAAGTCCGTAAAAGCTATCTTCATCGCTATCCAGCGAGCCCTGAAGCGCCAGGAAATTCACGCCTTTCAACTCCATGCGTCTCTCGTAGCGGTAGTCGGTTTGGGCCAGGGCAATCACCCCCTTAATGCCGAAATGAAAGTCAAAAGCTTCCAGTGCGTTATCGGGAAAGGCGGGAAGCTCATTGAAGGCCGCTGCAATACTTACTGCCTCTCCCCCCCTGCTGTGACCAATCAGAGCCACTCTGTCCAGGTCAACTTTTCCAAACAACTCATGAGTTTTGTTCTCATTCCATTGTTTCCACTGCTGCAAATGCTTCAGCAGCAACCATCCCCTGGCGGGCATTTCCTTGCCGCCGAAGTCTCCATCAGGTGAGCCATTTAGAAAGTTTTCGTCCGCCGACACCATAATGATGCCGTTGGAGGCCATCCACTCGCCCAGGTAGGCATAGCCAGGGTCGGAATATTCCAGCATGGAGTGATTCCCATGCACGGTGAGCACAATAGGGAACGGCCCTGCCCCCTCCGGCATCCAAACCAGTCCGTTTACCGGAAGCTTTTTTGGCCCAAAACCCCAGTATTTTTCTCTACCCTTATGCTTGTCGCCTTTCCAGGCTGGAATGATCCGGGAGCCATCAACCGTAGGGGTGACAAACTTCACTTCCTTGGCAAACTCTTTCCTTCTCTTACTTTCTCCCGACCCATAACTAAAAGTCTTAACTCCAAAAGTGCCATTCGAGGTGGGGTCGGTCAGGCTCAACTGGGTACCCCTCTTCGGTGGAGCAGGAGGCAAAGTTGCCTCCTCTGGACTCCCAACGTAAGTAAGCCAATAGAACCCGACGACGAGAGTAAGTGAACCAACCGAGCCCAGCATAAACGCCAGATTGAGAAAGGTCTTCGATGATTTCTTTTTAGAAAAAGTGCCAAGCAAAAAGGCTGACAAAGGCAATGCCGTTAACCATACGCCCATCGCCCCTAACCAATAATATTGAGACGGGAAACGAAGAAAGTTACTCCCGATGAGCCAACAAACCGTTATCGAAGATACAACCAATGCACCCACTGGTGCCTGCCGCTTGTTGACCCAACGATCCAGGTAAAAATATACAAGCCCGAGACCATATTGGGCACCTATCCCATAGATAATTCCGAGCACCAGATTCACCTCCCGGGGGTCATAGTTTCGGAAGTAGTAAGCCGCAGTTGCAGCAAAGGCAACATTCGAAATCGCCAAACCAAACAGCACTGATTTCTTTAAACGGTCTTTTCGCTTCTTACTTGTTAAGATTTTTTTCCATGGGTTCAAAAACCCCCAAACCTTAGGTTGTTTTGATTTCAAACGTATGCAGTTAAATATGAAGTCATTTATTTAAAAGGATGGGTGCGTTTACTGTGCTTTTTATTGAACTGTGTTCATTCTTCAGTCGAGAATATACTTAACTTAGTGCGCTTAAAACAAGCCATAAATGGAAGAAAGGAAATTCTTCGTCATTGACTTTGACAGCACCTTTACAAAAGTTGAAGCCCTGGACGTGTTATGTGAGGTATCTTTGGAAGGCCGACCCGAAAAAGAAGAAGTACTTCAGAAAATAAAGGACATCACGGATTTAGGGATGGAAGGCAGCATCGATTTCAGAGAATCACTGAAACGCAGGCTCGATCTTCTGCAAGCACATAAAAACCACTTGCCGCCACTTATCGAAAGGCTGAACAAACTCATCACTAAGTCGGTAAAGCGTAACAAAGACTTTTTTGAGACCTATAGCGACAATATTTTCATCATCAGCAATGGCTTCAAAGAGTTCATCGTCCCTATTGTGACTCCCCATGGAGTAAAGGCTGAAAATGTATTTGCCAATGAGTTCCGTTTTGACGATAAAGGAAACATCATCGGCTTCGACGAGAACAATATCTTATCGAAAAGTAACGGTAAGCCAGCCTTGATTAAATCTCTAAACCTTGATGGCGAGGTATATGTTATCGGCGATGGATATACCGACTATGAAATAAAGGCTGCAGGCTTCGCCAAGAAATTCTATGCCTTTACCGAAAATGTATCCAGGAAAAAAGTAACTGATAAAGCAGACCATATAACACCATCCTTCGACGAATTTTTGTACATGAACAAGATGAACACCACCCTTTCTTACCCTAAGAATCGAATCAAAGTGCTTTTGCTGGAGAACATCCATCCGAGAGCCATAGAAATACTCAAAGAAGAAGGCTATCAGGTAGAGGTTCACGCAGCCGGCCTCGATGAAGATGAGCTCATCGAGCGCATCAAAGATGTTTCTATTCTTGGTATCAGGTCTAAAACCCAGGTAACCAAAAAGGTACTTGAAAGTGCTCAAAGGCTTATTTCCATTGGCGCCTTTTGCATTGGCACCAACCAGATCGACCTGGAAACAGCAGAAAAGAAAGGCGTAGCAGTATTCAATGCACCATTTAGTAATACACGTTCTGTGGTAGAACTCGCCATTGGCGAAATGATTCTTTTGATCCGCAACCTGCCCGACAAAATTGCAAAAATGCATGACGGCGTATGGAACAAGTCGGCCAACAACAGCTTCGAAATCCGGGGCAAAAACCTGGGCATTATCGGCTACGGCAATATAGGCTCTCAGCTTTCTGTTTTGGCTGAATCGATGGGCATGAAGGTGCATTTCTTTGATGTGGAAGAAAAGCTGGCCCTGGGTAACGCTACCAAATGCAATTCTTTGGACGAACTGCTGGCTGTATCGGACATTCTCAGCCTTCATGTGGACGGCAGGAAAAGTAACAAGAACATTATCGGTGCCGCCGAGTTCAAGAAAATGAAAGATGGCGTGATCTTCATGAACCTGAGCCGTGGCCATATCGTCGATATCAAAGCGCTGAAAGATGCCATTGTGTCTAAAAAAGTCAGTGGTTGCTCAGTGGACGTGTTTCCCCACGAGCCTATCAGCAACAACGAAGAGTTTATGAGTGAGTTGAGAGGGCTGCCCAACACCATCCTCACTCCTCACATTGGTGGTAGCACGCTGGAGGCACAGGAAAACATTGCTACCTACGTACCCAACAAAATGATTGAGTATGTGAACACAGGCTCTACCAGCGGCAGCGTCAACTTCCCTAATGTGACATTGCCACTGCTCAAAGAAGCGCACAGGCTGTTGCATATTCATGAGAACATACCTGGCATTATGGCCAAAATCAACCAGGTGTTTGCCAAGCATGAAATCAACGTGGTTGGGCAGTACCTGAAAACCAACGAATTGACAGGCTATGTCATCGCCGACATCAACAAGAAATACGATAAAGAAGTACTGACTGACCTGAAGGCTATTGAGGGGACAATCAGGTTCAGGGTTTTGTACTAACAATAATGATGGAGCCCATGTTTGGCGAATGGGCTCCATCACTGTTGGCCAGGTAGCTGCCTGGGTTAAGGAATACTGAGTAGGGTACTATCCTGAGTTTGACACGATTTTGAGTTAAGTAACTGATATATAAGTAATTAAAAAATTGCTTTCGATATACAAGATTTTATAAGTATTTGATTATCTGATCCTTATGAAAAAGGTCTGGGAGGTTCTTTTCAGCCACTGCTTGTAGTAATTGCTGTGAGATTTCAGAGGTCTTGGAGCGCAGGTAGAAGTATTGATCGGCTTGTTTGACAAGGCTGACTTGCATTTTGGACAAGTGGGTTCGGATGGTTTGCTCTGTAAGTGGGGTGCCTTGTTTGGTTAGCCGAAGTTGTAAATGGTTTAGCATGCTATAGGCGATATAGCACAGACAAATGTGACCCTGGATACGCTTATTGGTCCAGTGGAACATCGGGCGGGTTTCCAGATAGCCTTTGAAGGTACGGAAGCTATGCTCTATCTGGTATAGATGGTGGTAGTGATCCAGCACCTGTTCATGGGAGAGTCCTTTGGCGTGGTAGGCGATGGCAAGGAAGCCGTCATACTTTTCGCTTCGTTTGATTTTTTCAGTATCAACCACATACTTTTCCCCTTCGGTATTTTTGAGGTAGTAGTGATGGGCCTTCTTTTTGAGTTGCGTTGGGTTTTTGAGCAACAATTCAGCCTTACGAAGCTTTTCTTCTCTTTCTTGTCGATCTTTTTCAGCTCGCTTTTCGCTGTAGGTAGCTATGATCTTTCGCTCATTGTATTCCAGGACAGTGTAGCGCACTTTGACCGGCTCACGCTCCGAACCTACTGAAGAACTCATCCATTGATGGTGATAGTTATCCAGATCGATCAACCGGGCCTGGATGGGTTTGGGGAGTACCTTGAGCCGCTCTCCCATGATGAACTCATAGCCTTTGTCAACAGTGACTTGCAGGTTGTCAGTATTGAGCATGCCTCGGTCGGCTACCAAGACGATGTTTTCGATCTGGTATTCTTTCTTGAGGCTTTCCACCATTTCTGTGTAGGTGTATCCTTCCCACAGGTCTCCGCTATAGAGTTTGTAACCGATGGGTTGCTTGTATCTGTCAATGAGCATGGCAAAAACCACTTGTGTGCTTCCTATTTTGCCATCTTTGCTAAAGCCTTTCTGACGCAATGCTCCTTCCTGTTCTATTTCTGATTCAAAATAGAAGGTGGTCACGTCATAGAACACCACATCTAATTTCTGGTTGAACAGGTCTCTACCAGTTTGGAAAATGGTTTGCTGGATCAGTTGGCTATGGTCAGCCAGGTAGTCCAGACTCCTGTAGAGGTGTTGCAAGGACACCTGAGCCAGTCCCAGGTATTCTTCCTGGTGGAAAAAGCTACCCAGCTTGCTACAAGGATCATTGAGGCGCTCAATGAGCAGTAGTAAAACCACTTCAGTAAGAGAGAAGGTCAGCTTTTTCTTTTTGGTGATCCGCTGAAATATGCGATCAAGGCCGTAATAGTGGAGTATTTTACGGTAAACCAACAGAAAGCCGTAGTTATATCTACCTTCTTCGCTGACTTGCTCACCGAGTAAATCCTTCAGATTTCCACCACCTAATTCATAGAGCCGCTGGCCCATTCGTTTCAGAGACTCGGGCGAAAAACTGTCTACCCGCCCCAGGCTGTAAAGCGTTTTGGTGCGTGGCTTGCCATCCTGGTCACGATAAGACTCAACGATGCGGATATAATCACCTGATGGCTTCTTGTCGATAATGATACTAGGCACTCAAAATCTGTTTGAGGCAAATCAAGCCACTATCTGAAAGAAAATCAAGCGAGTTTTCGATATACAAATTTCTGAAAAGTAGTCTAAAAAGTGCCCATACACAGCGCAATGGCACTTTTTCAATTTCAGCGTGTCAAACTCAGGAAGAAGTACTGACTGACCTGAAGGCTATTGAGGGGACAATCAGGTTCAGGGTTTTGTACTAACAATAATGATGGAGCCCATGTTTGGCGAATGGGCTCCATCACTGTTGGCCAGGTAGCTGCCTGGGTTAAGGAATACTGAGTAGGGTACTATGTTCGGCACTATTCCGTTGCTGTCATCCATCTGCCTATAGATACATTAATCTTCAACGGCATCCGGTCGGTTTGAAAGCACCATTCTAAACGCCCCCTCAATCAAGCCATCAATTATTGCGCAATCAGCGTTACATTGTCGTGCGCTTCCTTTTCGGACTTACCTGCAGCATGAACGCAGCCGAGCGGTATCCATATGCAAGCATTTGAGTTTGCTTTTTGAATACCTTCACACCAATCTGTATGACGTCGCCGTAGCAGACGCCTGCAAAAACATTTGATGTGTTACTATGACTATTATTGTTTGAATACTGCGCTCCAACAAACGCCCATTTGCCAATGTAGGCCGTTGCATTCAAATTCAATACTGCCGGTAGTTCACCCGGAAGGGCATAAAGTGCCGATGGCGTCAACTTTAACCATTTATTTAGTGTGAAATTCTGCTGCAAAAACGCAACTACTTTTGTTCTGCCCTCTATAACAGACAAACTGTTTGAATCGTCTATTCTGTAATATGTAATCGGATCGTTGATAACACTTAACCCCACCTTCGTCCCTTTGACAAAAGAATAGCTCAGCCCAAGGTCATAACCTAACGATTCCGTCTTTGAAATACCGGTCAACAGACTACCACCTGAAGAATACAACTTATCCCAGTCACTCTTCCATGATTTGTAGAACAACGAACCTCCCAAAGCCAGTTCGTTCCCGTTTTTCATTTTCCATCGATAATTGTACATCAAAGCTTGCTTCAATTCAGTATGTACACCTATGGCTTCCCTATTGAACATTGCTCCAAATCCACTGTTAATCTTTTCAATAGCCTGGTCGTATGAAAATGTGACACTTGACGGCGCCCCATCAATACCACTGGTTGGAATATTTAAAATCAATGTGAAGGTCGGATCGATCCGGCCACCCGCCATCGCCGGATTGATCAACATCGGGGATGCAAAATAAAAATCTTTAAATGGGAGCGTTTGGGCGGAAGCGCCGTAAAGCAAAAAAACAAGCAGCGCAGAAAGTGAAATCCTTTTCATTTTTTGACAAAGACATGTGAAATAAAAAATAAATCAGTCCTTCAAAAACACAAATTCAAGAAAAAACACCCAAAAAAGTCAAATATATGGTTAATAGCGTAATTCAATACTTGGTAACCCATTAATATGAGTCTATAAAAAAGAAAAAATCAATTTACCCCCACTCCCATCGCCATCATAGCCCCGAGCAACGGAATGATCAATACAAGAGTCAGCTCGATGCGCAGAATCATTTTCATCTTTTTTGGAATATCAATCACTTCTTCTGGATCGCCCTTCCTTTCTTTCAAAAAGTAAAAAGTGGGAATAAGAGAAATAGCGCCTACGATACCAAAAAGAATGAGCTTGGCATAAATAATCCATCCGTTGCTGTAGAAGTCGGCAGGCTTGCCCACCCCAAACCACAAGGTAAAGCCAGCGCCCATTACCAGCAGGGCCCCAATTCCATACACGGCATCGACAATAGAGAGCCTCTGGATGGCCTTGCGGGAAAGCTTGTCCTCAAGGAGCAAATGCTCCCCAACCAAGCTGCTGAATACAGCCAGAATACCCAGGTAGTGCAGGTACTTCAATAAAATGTAGGCGGTCATGATGCTATTAGTTAGACTTTATGGGAACGGTGAACTTTACTTTTTCAAAAGCCACATTGACATCTACCCCACCGTCTGCCGGAGATAATGTAATTGTGTGTTGTTCAGTAACACTTCCGTCTGTCACTACTGGTACGGTCGTAGAAAGAACATCTAGCTCATGGTCAGCCTCTGAATAGCCCCAGTTTCCCAATTCAGTGTTAAAAATTACCTCAAAACTCTCCGGCCCAGGAACTGCATAAACCTTATACGTCCCCTTTTTAAGAGGCTTTCCATTAATACTCACGTCGCTATCAACAGTCACCTCAGTCGACTCGTTGGCTCCCAGCCTCCAATAAACACCATAAGGTTGCAGCGCTCCCTCCTCCTCCGTTCCAAAAATTACCCGATCACGAACAGAGGGGCGGCTGTAAGTCAAAGAAACTTTTACTCCGGCATTAGTTAGTTCGGCACTGCCAGCAGGGCTTAGCGTCCTGTTACGGTTATTCATATAAAACATGGCAGCCGCAAGCAGCACCACAACCACACCGACACCAATTAGTATTTTCTTGCGCATAGTAAGACAGATTTAATTGAAACGCCAATTTATGGAATTTTGATTGATCTGGTTGGAAAAGGAGCTTTTACCTTGTGGTAAATCTTAGTTGCCAATCCTGCTTCGCCAGATCCGGGTTCTTAACGGTTGTATCTTCATCAAAAAGGCGTTGGAGGTTGTTGCCGGCAAGGTCCTCTATGGTTGGGTCAACGACCAGCAGGTAGGAACCTGCCAACCAGGGCTTAGCTGGCCTAAAAGTCAGTCCGGCTTCTCCAGCTATGATTTCAAAAACGCCGTCAATTATTTGCCCGTTGGCACTTTCCGTCTTCACACTAAATTTCCCATCCAATGAGCCAAAGTCCATCGGCTCGCCGAATTGAACAGTAAGTGCATCGTTGCTGCCAGCAGATGGGACCACCAGCTTCCATGTCTCAAGGTCGGGCTTCTCCCTGTCATCATCACCGGTGGAAAAAGGACGACTAAATCGCTGACCTAACTGATCTCCTTTTTGGCTACTAAAGACTCCTTCGACTACCAACGAATATCGCTTGCCGGGTTGTAGTGGAGTGCCATGCATTTGATTGGGTTGCAAATCCCGTTTGATTTTCCCCGGATCAAACCAAAGAGTCAGGATGGTATTATCAGCGTTCCACAAGGCTGGTTGTAACGGCAATATCGCACCAGGTAACCTCCGTCCATTTTCGTCTGCCACGTAAATGTGCTCATAGACGCCGTCTGCCCTCATGGGCTGATCAAATTTGACATACATCTTTAGCTGATTGGCGGGAACAGTATTTGAGCTTGGATAAACGGCTACTACCATAGGTGGTCGCTCGTCGTTCCTTTCAAATCGGAACTCAGCAAGTACCTTCTCCCCTTCCCGGATCACATACTCCTGCCCTTCAGTAAAGGGAATAGCCGCTCTGAAAATAGTTTTATCTCTTTCAGTTAGAAATTGTCCAAAAATAGGCCTGGGGTTATTCTGGAGAGCAACTGAAAGCCTTTTTAGGTCGCCAGCGTAAGTAAACTGAATGGCTACTGCCTTTCCTTCTTCCAAAATAAACTCAGGAGAAAGTTGAGCAGTAGCCACAAAGTAACTTAAAACCAGCAGGGGTATTAAGTAATATCGCTTCAAGTATGAATGAATTTATAACCAAAAATCATTGCCCGTGATGAGGTTAAGATCCCCATTGGCTTCTCTTTTTAGCATCACAAAACTTTTGTTGCCCAATTTATCCAATTGAACAACATTGACCATCGGAAGCGCTATGAAATTAACTCCACCAGTTTTGCCAGGCTCCTTGATCGGTTCTGTAAGACTGCCTTCGAATCCGGCAATGTCAGAGAACCTCACCTTCATTACCGAACGATTGCTATTGGCCATCAAAAGAA
The DNA here is from genome assembly GCF_048007035.1 of Imperialibacter sp. Taxonomy (NCBI): domain Bacteria; kingdom Pseudomonadati; phylum Bacteroidota; class Cytophagia; order Cytophagales; family Flammeovirgaceae; genus Imperialibacter; species Imperialibacter sp. Next base: position 5,740,124 of record NZ_CP180355.1, on the reverse strand, counting down.
AGCTCTCGCCACCTTTGTCAATCACTATCATGTCGAGCGGCGTATTGCCAGCACCAAATTCGGCCACTGTGCGGCCTTTGATGTGCTTGCCACCTTTCAGCTCATCCATTGGGAAAAGAACTAGTGGCGTGCATGTATAACTAGCCACCAGGTAGTCTTTGCCGTTAATCGTGCTCGTGGTGAAGGTCTTCACTGGTGCATAGGTCTCAAAACGGCCATGGGCTGCGTGGTATATCTCCAGCGAAGCATCGTCCTGGCTTTTCCCGAAAGGAAACGCCATGCTTCGAAAAGTGGAACTGAATTCCGCATTGCTTAACCCTGTCACCATCACTTTTCCATTTTTGAACTCGATGTCGGAAACTGTCCACACCCGCTGAGCCCTGCCTCTGTCGTCTTTGTAGTCTTCGGCGTAGGCGTTTTCAATCCCTCTTGAAGAATAAGAAACTTTGTCGAGAGGAACCCACTCAATTTTATCGCCAACAAGCTTCAGTAACACAGGCGTCCCGTCCTGGTTGTGAACAGCAAAATAGGGAACATTCGATAGAGGATTCACCGCCATGTCCTGAATAGAAATTTTATCTGCTGTTGTTCCCAGCGCAGCCGCAATAGCCACGTCTACATTTTTCATTTCTATTTTGGCCGGAGCCTCCGTGGCTTTTGCATCTTTTGTGTCAAGAGCAACAATTGAGGCCGATTTAGAGTCCCCAATAAAAAGGATGCCTTCCGGGCCAAATGTCATGGCATTGATCGACTTGATATTCGGGTTGCCGTCCTTAAAATTGGCTTTCAGGGATTTCTCTTCTGCTGAAGCAATAAAGAAGAGCATTGAAAACAAGATTGCAAGTAGTTTTTTCATAGCGCAGGAATTTGGTTTAACTTATTAACTGTTTCATTATTAATAAGTTAAAAATTAATTATAAACGGTCAGAAAATCCAGCAATAGCCGACAGAAAGTCGTTTAATGGGTGCAATGCATGCTGTCAATAATTGACCAGGGTGGGCTACGCTCCATCAATTCGGTCGCTTGTTGTGACCTGAACGGAGGACATAGTTCCTGCCAGGCAAGACAACTAAATACATTTTTCTTGCACTGCCTCACCTCTCCCAATACCCCGATTGTCATAAAGGTTGATTTTATGTTTTGACTTCCTCATATTAAATGGGATATTACACTGTTGCCGCCAACAACTAAGAATTGGGGCGATTGAACACGTAGCGCTACATACCTAAACCTACCTCAAATGAAAAGATTTGAAGCATTGGATATTTTTCGTGGGATGACGATCTGTCTCATGATCATTGTGAACACACCTGGCGATGGCGCCTCTACTTTCTCTTTGCTGCTCCATGCCGACTGGCATGGGTTCACCCCCACCGACCTTGTTTTTCCTTCCTTCCTTTTTGCAGTGGGCAATGCCCTGGCCTTTGTAATGCCTAAATGGCAAGACTGGGAGTTTAAAGACGTTTTTCTGAAGCTTTTGAAGCGATCCGCCGTCATCTTCCTTCTGGGCTTTATCATGTACTGGTTTCCTTTCTTCAGGCAGGATGCGTCCGGTGCATGGTCGTTTATACCGTTTTCAGACACCAGAATACTTGGCGTGCTGCAACGGATTGCCATTTGCTACTTCGCCGGTGCGTTGATGATCCATTTCTTTTCCACCAAAGCGCTGTACTGGGTATCCGGAGGGCTTTTGCTTGGCTACTGGGCAATTATGTCGTGGTTTGGCGACCTCACTATGCTGGGCAATGCAGGACAAACGCTGGATCTCCTGATTTTAGGCGAAGGGCACATGTACCACGGCGAGGGTGTCGCTTTTGAACCAGAAGGAATACTTAGTACACTACCTTCCATTGTGAATGTAATTGGCGGCTACCTGCTGGGGTTGTACGTTAAGGAAGGTATCAGCTACGAAAAACTGGCCAAGGTCATGCTGTATGGTGCCTACATATTGTTGGTCGCCTATTTGTGGAACTTCATCTTCCCCTTCAACAAAAAACTTTGGACAAGCTCTTTTGTCGTCCTTACTATTGGATTAGACTTCATCATCATTGGGATTATCATCTACCTGACAGAGTTCTCTGCTAAGCCATATAAATTCAGCTTTTTCCAGACTTTCGGAAAGAACCCTCTTTTTATTTATTTGCTTTCCGAATACCTGGCCATCACGATGTATGTGGTCAAAATAGGAGACAGAAGCCTTTTCCGTGTGGTTTATGAGAGCCTTTTCAGTTGGTTGCCTCCCTACATCAACTCGCTGGCCTTCGCAGTTGTGTTTATGATGATTTGCTGGGCTGCCGGCAAATGGCTTGAGAAAAGAAACATTTACATCAAGGTGTAAAAAAGCAGAGGGATCCGGCGAAAGATCCCTCTTAGATGAACAAAACTGATAACGGGGTCAATTAACCACCGCCACCAGGTACTTTGAAGATTTCCAAAACTCTTCATTGCATCCACCGTGATTACGATAATTAAAATACGATAAATTTTATAATATATTGTATTTTACTAAGTAAAATTAGAGCTTGTTACGGGTAGATGGGGCGAAGATGCCCGTAGTGCGTTTGAACAACGCAAAAGGATTCTTGGGTATTAGAAACTAACTAAGTGGGTGGATTGACCAGGGTAGTCCCACCCACATATAACACAGTAACGAACTATCTGCCAGCCGGGGCCTTTCTGCGGACTTCTTCCAGTTGGTTGACAGCAGTTTGAAGTTCACGTTTCAGTTTCACCTGCTTTTCATTGGATCGTTGACGAAGCTCCTCAAGTTCCTCAGTAACCTGCACCAGGTCTCTTTTGGCCCGGTTAGTGATCGAATGACTGTTCTTGAATGAAACATACATGATGCCGAGCAAAACCAGCAGCCCCCCTACTATTCCCCAAACTACCACGTTATAAAAAGACTTATTGAGTGACATCCCTAGAAAACTTATCTCGCTATTAACTTCTTCGCTGGCCTGAAGTTGCTCATTGACTACGGCCAGACTATCGTTAACTGCTTCCAGTGTTGTGTTGATATTAGCTATGGCAGTTTTAACATCCGCTATTTCTTTGCGATAGCTAACTAAACTATCCTCCACTTCTCCCCAGAAACTATTGAGCTGTTGGGTGGCGATCACTTTGTATTTTTCGTAAGTCTCCGCATCCTCCACCATTTTTTTGTACTTCACATGCAGGCTACCTTGGTCATCGCCTTGCTTTCCAAACACCATCCCGGCATTCAAGCCGATCAAAAGGACAAGCACCCATCCCCTCCTGATCTCTGGTAAAATCATTCCTTTCATAGCTAATCATTTAAAATAAACACTGGTTACTAATTTTCCTTCTTCTTAAAAATGCTCTTTATTTTCGAAAGAAAGCCCTTCTTTTTCTCCTCACCAAAGTCCCTGACTTCTTGTTCTTTTCTGGTAAGCAGTCCTTTAATGAAACCTTCCTTTTCTTTAAACGGCTCACAGTCAACTAAATATAATAAATCACCCGAAGGAGCAGCGAACCTCTCTCGGGTAATGCCATTATAATGACTGTCTTTATTGAGTTTTTCCAGGAAGAATGCAAATATAGGCAAAGCTGACGAAGCTCCCTGCCCTAATATAGTACTTTTAAAATAAATTTTAGGATTATTTGCGCCAACCCAAGTGACTGTCACCAAATTTGGCAGCATTCCCACAAACCAGCCATCCCGGTTTGACTGTGTGGTGCCAGTTTTGCCTGCTAAAGCATTGGTGAGGTTGTAACTGGAGTGAAGACGCTTGCCCGTTCCATCTTTTATCACTGCCTGCATCATGTCCAGCATGATCTTGCTGGTACTTTCGCTCATGGCCGCTTGCTGCTCGTCGGCAACAAACTCTTCCAATACATTCCCTTCGCCATCCTCCACTCTTAGTAACATTTGAGGTGCAACGGGTATCCCATGATTGAGGAAAGCCGCATAAGCCCCGGCCAGCTCTATTGTCGAAATGTCTGCTGTGCCTAACGCCAGTGAGGGCACTTCCGGCAATGTGCTCGAAATATTAAGGTTTCTGGCCAACTTTACTGCTGACGCTATTCCCGTTTCTTCCAGCACTTTCACCGACACGGTATTGACGGAGTGCGTCAAAGCCCCTTTCATGGTATAGAAGTTATGGGTCTCCGCTTCGGCATTTTCCGGCGCCCAGTTCTCCATGTTTTCGTAAGTAATTTGCTTCGCAGAAAAGTAGTCGCACGGTTTCACTCCATTCTCCAGGGCGCTGGCAAAAACGAAGGGCTTGAATGTAGACCCCACTTGCCTTTTAGTGTTGACGTTGACGTGGTCATATTCAAAGTACTGATGGTTAATACCACCAACCCAGGCCCTCACAGCCCCTGTTTTCGGGTCCATCGCCACGAAACCGGCCTGTAAAAATTTGAGATAATGCTGCACGCTGTCGTACACACTTGCCTTTACCTCTTTGTTTCCGGCCCATTCAAAAAGCTCCATCGTCCTTTCCTTATGCAATGAGTCGGAAATCTCCTTTTCTGTCAGTCCCTTTTTCTGGAGAGACAGATAAACTGGCGTTTGCTTAACTGCATGCTCTAACAGCGACTTGTCCCGTAGCCATGGAGCGTTACTCCCCCACTCTTTTTCGAAGGCGGTTTGCAGCGCTGCCATATGCTTTTGCATAGCAAGCTCCGCTGCTTGCTGCATACCGGCATCCAGCGTGGTGTATATTTTCAGGCCATCGGTATACAAATTGTAGGGTGAACCGTCGGCCTTGAAATGACTTTTGCACCATTCCAGCAATTGCATCCGCATCTGCTCTCTGAAATACGGTGCAGGGCCTTCATGCAGGGTCATTTTGGTGTAGTCCAACTCAATTGGCAAATCCTGGTAGGCATGAAGCTCCAGTTCGGTCAGGTAGCCGTACTTATTCATCTGCGATAAGACCACATTCCTTCTGCTCAGCGACCTCTCGGGAAACACCCGGGGGTTGTAAGCGTAGTTGCCTTTCAACATGCCAATCAGCACAGCAGCCTGGTCTATCGTTAAGTCATTCACCGACGCATTGTAGAACCGCCTCGAAGCACTTTCCACACCAAATACATGATCACCAAAGGGAACAGTGTTGAGGTACAGCGCTATGATTTCATTCTTGCTATAGATTTCCTCCAGTTGTTCGGCAATGGCCATTTCCCTGAATTTGTTAACCGGGATGCTCAGAAGTCCGAAATCCTGCCGTGGGAAGAGGTTTTTGGCTAGCTGCTGGGTAATGGTGCTGCCGCCACCCGCACTGTTGTCCTGCAAAACGATGGTTTTGAAAAAGACCCGCAAAAGACTTCTGTAGTCAATGCCATGGTGTTCGAAAAACCGGGCATCCTCTGTAGCAATCAGCGCATTGACCACGTGAGTCGGAAGGTAGTTGTAGTCAACGGATGTTCTGTCGTAAAGGTAGTATTTGCCAAGAAGGTCACCGTTGGAGAAATAGATTTCAGACGCCTGGTTGTTTCTTATGCTTTGAATTTCCGTCGAGTCAGGAATGGCTCCGAACAATCCCGCCTTCACTCCCCACCAGACAAAGAATGGAGATGCAAACATTATAAATGACAAAGTGAGCAAGCCGTAAACCAGCTTTCTCGTTCGATTAGATCCCATAGCTAAATAATATAGGTTAACAACGGAAGCCAGTTCCGAAGTTGATTCAATAAAAGGTTACCTTACAATCAGGCTGCTGAGACTTGAAGTCCTCAATTTCCCTTGCCGACACCTTCGTATTAAAGCAGGTAAGCGACTGCAAACCCTTTATGTCTACTAAACGGTCTAACCTCCCCACTTTCGTATTAGAAAAATCAATTTCTTTCAATCTGCCAAACCTTTCAATGCCCTTAAGGTTTTTCAGTTGGGTACCAGCGCAATTGAGCGACTCCAGCTCCCTGAAATATTCAATTTCCCGCAGGTCTGCAACAGCGGTATTGCTCACGTCCAGTTTTGTAAGATGAATAAGGCCCTGAATGGGTAGAAGACTGGAAACAGGGTTTTTGGAGACGTTAAGCGCTTCGAGGTTGTCGAGCCTCGATAGCTCCGTGAGGGATGACAGACCAATGCTGCTTAAATTAAGTGCCTTTATGTCCAGGAAGGCATACAAAGGTGCCAGCGATTTAACAGACGAACCTGCGGCGTCAATACTGGTTTGCGCAATCAATCGATGCAACTCCATGCTTGTGGGGCTTGGGCTTAACTTTTGATTTTGCCGGAGCACCGTTTGCCAATCTACTGATAAGGCCTCCCACCAGGCCATTACTTCTTTTGTTTGAAAAATCACCACCGCCTCAGGGTGTGTACGTATGAAGTTGACCACTGAACCCCTGGAAACAAAGGTGTCGTCCAGGTTTAGGTATTGAAGGCGAGGCAAGCCTTGCAGCACCTCCAAATCGTACACCTTGGTGTTGATCAGTTCGATCTTTTCAAGGGTAACAATACCTTTTAGCCCTGCAATGTTTTCTATCGGCGTATCATTGGCCTTCAGCACTTTGATGTCGCCCAACCTCGAGAGAGAAATGAGCTCGTCAACAGGATTTTTACTGATGTCAAGGTAGGTAAGCTTTTTGAATCGCTCCAATGGCAGCAGGTTGGACAGCATCTTGTTTACCAGCACCAATGAATCCATATTGACCAGCTTTACCAGCTGCTCCTTGGTAGGCTTTTGTCCTTTTGGCACTTGCATTAGCGACATCAGTGCCAGGCGCCACTCGCCGGTTAGCCCTGTCCACCAGGCATCCAATTGCCGACTGTTCATCACCACCAGCGTCTTTTTCTTTTTACTCATGAAGTCGTCGGCCTGCTTGTCCGAGACAGAGGTGTTGTCGCAATACACCTTTTCCAGAGAAGCTATTCCCAAAAGCGCATCCAGGGATGAAACGGGGCAGTCGTTGACCATTAGGTCTCTGAGGCCGCCCAAACCCGATAGCGGACTGAGGTTTGAAATAAAAGTACCGTTGGCCTGTAGCACACTCAGTTTGCTGAGTTTTTCCATTCCTTCCAGCGAAGTAATGGCGGTAGAAGAAATATTCAGTTCTTCCAACCTGGTAAGTTTAATGATGGGCTCGGCAGTAGCCAGACTTGTTTGAGAAACATCAAGCCAGCGGAGCTCACTAAGCAAGCCAATGATGCTAAAGTCAGCTGCGGGAACCCCTTTCAGCAGCAAAACACGTAGGTCAGACAGACCAGCCAGCTCACTTAAGTCATACACAGGCGTCAAAGAAGCATCCAACATGTTTAGTTTTTCTGAGTACTTCAAAAAGGTGATGTCCTCCACCTTCGTGTTCGAAATGTCAAGGTGCTGAAGATTCGACAAGCTCCTCACCGGACTAAGGTCTGTGATCCGGGTGTTGCTCATTTTCAGGTACACCAGGTCAGGCAGCATTTCCAGCGGGTTGATGTCTGCCAGGTATCGGTTGTCTGAAATATCGAGACTGTCAATTCTTGCAATCGTCTCCAACTGGGCATTGCTGACACTGTCGGCAGGTATGATGCCTGCTGTTTGCTGCAGCAGCGCCATCCACTCAAATGAAAGCGTGTTCCACCAGGCTCTGAGCGCCTTTTCACGGCTTATTTTGGTGGTGTAAATGCTGGCGATTTTCAAGTCGTCTTTCTGAGCATCGAGATTAATTTCAATAAACCTCTTTCGGGTATTGGACACAGCATCGCCTTCAATCCCAGTTCCTTTTATCAATCGATTGGTTTCTACCTTGAAATACCATTGACCATTGTCTCTTTTGAGTGGCTCTACTTTCAGTATCTCAAATTCGAGGGAAACATGCTTGAAAAAGAAGTCAACGTCTTTGAAGTAGGCCTGCACGTCTTTGTTGATGACTACCTGCCTGTCTGTAAGCAGATCGTCTTCAATTTGTACTTTCCCGTCTCTGAATACCTTCAAGTAACTTTCAGAAATAATTACCTCCTTGTCTCTGGCGGAAGTTTTCTGATCGCCGACAGTGTTGAGCATGAACTGAAGAAAAGACACCAGGTCTTTGCTCTTTTGCTCGTAGATTTTGAGGTCGTCTTCGTTAAGGTTGACTGCTTGAGAAAAAACTCCGGTAATAGAGAAAGCCCCAGCTAATAAAAATACAATGGCATACCGAAGGCTAGTTCTTCCCATACAAATAGTTCTTGATCGCTTTTTTATTCTCCTCAGAGGTTTTTACAATATTGGAAATCAGCCAGCCTGAGTTGTAACCTGACCGATTGAATTGAGACACCTCAAAATACCAGTTGTTGAGCTGAAAGAAATGAAACTTCACCTCTCTGACCGTTTTGAACTTCAAAGTTCCTCTTTTCATCTCGTAAAGAAAAAGCGTGAGATAGCTCGGTGCAAATTCATCTGGTGTATACGACTCTGGGTTTTCACTTTCCTGGAAAGCCTTGCGCAAGTTCATGAAGTCAAGCTCATGGCTCATTGGGTGTAGAAACTTCTTTGCAGCTGTGGTGTCTTTGTGGAAGTATTTTTTGAAGGGCTCAAAGTAGACCTCTTCAATTACCCATTCGTAACCCAGGCGCTGAGGTTGAAGCTTCATAAACAGCGTGACTGGTTGCTCCTTTCCCTGATAAGTAAAAAGTGCATTCACCTCAGCCATCCAATTGCCTGAATGAAAATCGAGAAAATTCTGCCCGGACTTATCAGTCATCTCCTGGGCAAACTCCTTTTTCAAGGAGGCCGGAATCATCGTATTTTGATTGTCGAAAAGAATCCCTATGTACCTCCTTCGAATGGCCGGGTCATGGAAGTTTTTGTTGCCTTCGTAGTACCGCTCGCCTTTTTCATCTTCCTCGCCATTAAAGCGGCGAAAAAACTGATTTACCAGCTTCGTAGAGGCATACAGCTTACTTTCGTCCCCCATTTCGTCAATCACCTGAGCGCTGACCTGCCCGGCTGACGAAATGGAGAACGAAAGAAGAAGCGCATAAAACAGCCGCTTCATCCTTATCATGCAGAAGTTTCGGTTACCCGGATATCGCCAAGCATCACATCCCAAAACTCAATGGTGCGACCAGATATTTGGGTTTTCTTTCTTTCTACATAAATGGTGATGTCCTTTTTGGTGGTGTCCTTGTAGGTCATCCCATCGTCCGAAGTACCCTCAAAGCGCTGGTAGATCGTGATTACACCCACATATCGACCGTCAGGCTGGCGCTCCAGGTCACTGATATAGTGAATATCGTACCATTTAATGGACACCTTGTCGTAGTTGAGTGCCATCAAGCGTTCGAAGTACTTTCTTACTTTGTAGTAATTGATGTCGGTGGAGCTAAGGGAAGACACGCCCATTTCACTGTCAGGGGCAAATAGTTCTTCTGCCCTGTCCATCACCCTAACTGCCTCTGAATAGGCTGTCTTTTTATCACCAATAATACTGATGTACTTGCTCAGGTCTTTCACTTTTTCAAGTGCCAGTGAGTCGATCGCCTGCTTTCTGCGGGGGCTGATGTCGGCGGTTTGGGCCATCGCTGTGCCCATCGTCGCAACAAGCATTACTGAGAACGTATATTTGAATATCTTATGCATGGTTATTTCTTTTTTGGATGGTTATCGTACCTCTACCTTTTTATCAGCTCAAGTTCTGTGATTTTTCCTGAAGCATTAGTCTTCATGTCCCTTATGTTGTTCAAGTTCTTTTTTTGGTCTTTCAAATAGTTGAGGTACTTCTCTGCTGTGGTAGGCTCATCATAATCGACCTCTCCTGAAGGCGACTCATAAATGATGATAAAAACAGGGACGCCAGGAGATGCAAACAGCATCAGGGCTTCGTTGATACTGCTGTTGGCCGAAGCGACCGTTGGCGCAGAAGAAATAGCGGCGAAGTATCCAGACAATTTAGATGATAGCGTAGCCGGAGGGGCAGTCTTTGCCTTGTTGGCATCGTTTTCCATTTCTTTGTTCGCATTGTCATAAGAAATATCCTTCTCCACCTTTTCCATAGGCTCTTTATTGGATACTTCCCTCATTTTCTTCTTGCTTTTGCAGGAAGAGGCTCCCAATACAATTAATAACACAAGTAGGCCATTTAGGGTACCTGTTTTCATCCACCTGTTTACGTGTTGTAACATGATTTGTCAGTTGTTTAATTTTGCTCAAAAGTTACGGCATAACAACAAGTCATACCAATTGATTTTCATTTTCTATTAAGAGGTTTAATGAAATCATCATACACAAAATGTTTGCCATGATTTCACATAAACGCCTTCGGAGAAAAGAATATTTCTCGGAGAAACCTTAAAGGTTATTTGCTTGTGGCTGGTGCGTTGGCATTTACTTCGTCACGGGCCTTTTCAAGCTTTGTAATGGAGGTATTCACCTCTGTCAAATGCTTGCTACTGAACGACCTGCCCTGCTCCTCTTTGCCGTCAGAAGCATAGGCTTTCATCATTTTCTCAAGGTCGGTTAGGTACCTGAGCGATTCGTTGATGTAGTAGAGGTCAAATTTGTCCGTTCCTGCTTGCTTTTCGATAAACTGATAGTCTCGATCGGCATCACTGTCCAGGGCCCTGGGTAGTTTCATCCCCGACTTGGTCGACACAATACTCAGGTCGAACAACACATCGCCCATAAGGGAGGCCACGTCGTTGGCTGCCAGGTAGGTGGTTCTCAACTTGGAATCCTTTCCGGCGAATACTGAGGCATTTTTTATAAACTGGGTTTTGTTCTGCACTTCAACCAGGTAGTTGGCCATTTCTTCTTTGGTACCTGTAAACTTGTCCTCGTTGTAAGTAATGGCGCCGTAGTAACTATTGCTTTTGCAACTGGCGAAAAGAATGATAATTAATCCAAAAACTAATTTGGTAGAATTCATGATTTGCTGGTTTAATTGATGGTTGAACTTGTTGCGCTACACAATCTTAGATAATCGTATAAACTACAAAAAGTTATAATTTTTAATGTATTAATACAATTATTAACGGCTCCGGCGGCAAATTGTTGCGCCAGGAGGTTATTGATTCCAATTCTATAGTTCCGCTGGTTCAAAGGTTGGCAGCACAGAATTGCCGAAAACCCACCTGCTGTTAGTGCATAAGTCCTTATATTTCGACATTCAACAATTTGACTTATGACCCGATCCTCCTTTCTCAAAACCTCAGTCTTCTTCGTCATCATTTTGGCTGCCTGCGAAACCAAACCAGTTGTGCCGCCGATGCCTGTTTTCCCTGTGCCCAGTGAAGAGCAACTCAAGTGGCATGAACTGGAGCAATATGCCTTTATTCATTTTACAACGAATACTTTTACTGATAAGGAATGGGGATTCGGCGATGAGCCGGAAAGCATATTTAACCCAACAGGGCTGGATGTTAGCCAATGGGTAAAAGTGATCAAAGATGCGGGGCTAAAGGCGGTTATATTAACTGCCAAGCATCACGACGGCTTTTGTCTTTGGCCCAGTATCTATACTGAACATTCCATCAAAAATAGTCCTTATAAAAATGGTAATGGGGATTTAGTGAAAGAACTTTCAGAAGCATGCAGAAAGGAAGGACTGCTATTTGGCATCTATCTCTCCCCGTGGGACAGGAATCATCCTGAATATGGACGACCAGACTATGTGACTTACTACAGGAATCAACTGCAAGAAATCTTCACCAACTACGGGCCCATCTTCGAAATGTGGTTTGACGGAGCCAATGGCGGCGATGGATACTACGGTGGAGCCAACGAAAAGCGCCGGATAGATGGAAAGACCTACTACGATTGGCCAACTACGATTGAAATGGTGAGAAAGATGGAGCCGAAGGTGCTTTTCTTTAGCGATGCAGGGCCGAGTATCCGGTGGGTGGGCAACGAAAGAGGACTCGCAGGAGACACCAACTGGAACACCATCAGCAACGATACTTTATACGCTGGGCAAGCTGGCATTACAGACTTGTTGAATACGGGCCACGCTGAAGGGCAACAATGGATTCCAGCCGAAGTAGACGTCAGCAGTCGGCCGGGTTGGTTTTATCATGCCAAAGAAGACAGCCTGGTAAAAACACCTGAAAAGCTGTTTGAGATTTATTTGACATCAGTGGGCCGAGGCTCCAATTTATTGCTCAATATCCCACCCGATCGCCGGGGGTTGGTTCATGAAAATGATGTGGCTGCTCTGCAAGGCTGGAAGAAACTCCTGGAAGAGGCCTTTAGTACCAATCTGGCATTAAATGCCAAAGCTTCAGCGTCAACAGTGAGAGGAGAAGCTGATGCCTATGGCGCAGCAAACCTCACCGATGGAAAAGCTGACACCTACTGGGCAACCGACGATGAGGTGACCACCGGCAGTGTCGATATTGCCTTGCCTCCATCGACGGCCGTTAGTTATGTGACTTTGAAAGAATTCATCAAGCTGGGACAAAGAGTAAAAGCATTTACCGTGGAAGCGAAGGTGGATGGTGCCTGGAAGCAAGTGGCGCAAGGCACTACTATCGGCTACAAGAGGATATTGAAGCTGGATGGCCCGGTAGCGGCTGAAGCTATTCGGGTGAATATTACAGAGAGCAAGGCTTGCCCGGTGTTGGCGGAGGTGGAGGTTTATTGATACCTCACCCCAAGTCACGGAGTGACTTTCCCCCTCTCCTGGCAGGAGAGGGGAAGAAATCCTTCGGATTTCTAGGGGTGAGGTAAATACCCCATCTCCTTCAAATGCTTCACCCAAATATCATAGCCCCGTCGGTTGAGGTGCAGGCCGTCTTTTGTGAGATTGGCATCCAGCCGCTGGCGGTCGTCAAGGAACAGCGGAAACAGGTTCACGAAGGTCACTTTGGTGTCGAGCGCCACTTTATAAAGCAGTTGATTGGTCATCAGCACATGGTACTGCTTGTCGTAGTGCTGAGGAAACCTCGGGTACTCCGGGTTGACTGGCAAAATGCTTTGGATATAAATCTCTGTGGCAGGGGTTTCCGCTTTTAGCCTTGTAACTATCTTCCTGACATTGTTGGCGATGACAGCATCGGGGATGTCGTTACCGATATCATTGACGCCGATCAGCAGAAACAGCTTCGATGGCTTGCGCTGAATGATCTCATCAAGCCTGTTGAGGATGCCATAGCTGAAGTCGCCACCGATACCCCGGTTAACGACCGTTGGATCACCAAGCAGTTCGGCCCAGGGCCCGCCCTCTGTGATGCTGTTGCCCAGAAAGAGTATTTTGCCTGTGCTCATTGGTTCTTTTGCAAACTTCTCCAGCCTCCGCTTGTGATGCTCCATGATGAATGGAATGGTGTCGAACACATTCTGGTGGGTGACACTCTGCTGTGCCGTAGCGGGCAAGTATAGCGTGAGTATCGATAAAAGGACTATGGAGCGGAGTAGGTGTTTTTTCATTGAGGTTTTTTAGAAGAGTGTGCGCAATAGTTAATGCTAAAAGTAGCAAAGAGGATTTCCAAAGTAAAGAGCAAACTCTCTCGTGCCACCAGCTAAGGCTGTGGGCACGACGGTGGTGCCCACAGCCTTAGCTGGTGGCATCACCTCACCTGATCCCAAAAGTATTCGGTGAAAAAAGGCACAATACTTGCTTCATTATTTCAAAACCCTGCGCCATGAAGACTTATACTACCCTCCTATTGTTGCTGGTTGGCTCAACCGCCTTTGGTCAGCGCCTTGTACCCATCAATTTTTCCAAAGCTTACCAGGATCCATACTATATGGTGCTGGAAGCCGACAGCATCACAGCGGTGCTTGAGCATGTGGAAACGGAAAACAGGTTGGTCATCTTTGACCTTGAAATAGTCAACAAGAGTGGCATGCCGCTCAAAGTTGATCCTAAGCTATTTCACTACTACGCTGGGAGCAGCCCTTTTCCTGAGCTTACCGGTGAGGCCGACAATGTCCATCAGGTATCATTCCCCTACAGCCAGGTGCCTGGCTATCTGAGAAAATCGCTGACCAAGAACGTGGTGGAAGACCATTATGAAACACAGATCAAGCAGCAGCAAACATTGGCCATCATCTTCGGTGTCCTCTCAGTAGGCATGATGGTGGCTGATGTTGCAAGCGACGTGAGAGATTCAAAGAAAGAGTTTTATACCCAAAAGGACTGGAGCAAATCGCAAACCAGGGATGTCCTCACGGCCACCACACTGATGACAACGGATGCAGTCATCCGCTCTTCGCAAGAAAGAAACTACTATACAAGAGAAGACCTGCACTACCTCGATCAGGAGATTATGCAACCTATGGATCTACCCGACACATCAGCGTTAAGAGGCAAGGTCTATTTCCCTAAAAATGGCACCTACAGGTATTATCGGGTGGTGGTGCCAGTGGAGGGGTATAATTTTGTGTTTGATTTTAGAAAGGCGAGGGTGAGCGACTACTGAGAAACCATCATTTTCAGTTCTATTCTATGAAGAAATTGGTGACATTAGAGGAATGGTTAGCTTGTTTCTCATACTTCTAATTTTCAGTCTAGCGTATTTTATTCCACGTCTAGGCTTTGTATCACGAACACTTTATTCAAAAAGGAATGGCATCACCTTTTCTGAAAATAGAAAGACTGCTTTAAGCAGCCTCAAGGACACTTCAGTCGGTCTAATTATTTACTTAATTATCGTTTTCGCCTGCACCATTGTGGATTTGTTAGACGACGATCTCGTTTTTGCAGCCATTTTCTTTCCTATGTTCCTTTTTGTGTTTCCTATCGTCGGCTCGGGGTTTCGCTGGCTAATTTTTTACCGAAAGTCAAAGAGCTTCTCCGAGATATATGATGGCGGACATATCATTGATATGTATATTGGAATTTTCATGTTGGGCATAGTCTATATGCTATTGGACAATTACGGTCATATTCCTCTCGACTGGAGTCTGACAGTTACATAATGCGCAACTGACAACAATCCTCAAAGCGTACGGAGGTACTGATGATTTCTGAAGGCTAAGACACCTTCCCTCCCACTTTCTCCAGCAAATTCTTCGTCAACTTGATACCTTCCTCTTCGGTCGGGTAGTTGCCTTCTACGCCAAACATTTTCATGGCAGCGCCCTCGGCTTCTATGCCCATAAACCCTTTGAAACCGGAGTCTTTGATGATGGTGAGCATTTTAACGAAGTCCGTTTCTGTATCGTTACCCTTGGCATCAAATCCGTGCGTTTTGGCACTTACGCCTTTGGCATAGGGCATCATGGCTTTCACACTTTCATACTTATCAAAAGTGGCTATGACTTTGGCGTTTTTGAATGCTTCAATCGTCATTTCTTCCATGCGCTCCCTACGGACGAAGTTACCGAAATCAGGCAGTAGCCCTGCATAAGGGTTATTGACCTGCTTCATTACTTCCACCAGCCATTTGGCATCGGTCGAGGGGCCAAAATGGTTTTCAATGATGACATTAATGCCGGCTTGCTGTCCGTACTCCACGAGGCTGCCGTAGCCATCCACGCCGGCTTTGGCAATTTCCTCATCGGTGCCGGGCCCGTCGAGGTTCACCCTGATTGCATGACAGCCAAGCTCTTTGGCAGCTTCCACCCATTTGTAGTGGTTCTCAACAGCCTGCTTTCGGGTGGCGGCATCGGGATGACCTAGTTCTCCTTCTGCATCCACCATAATCAGCACATTGCGCACACCCAGGTCGTCGGTGCGGGCTTTTAGTTCCTTCACATACTCCTTGTCTCCGCCCTTCCCGTTCCAAAAAGTAGACACATATTCGATATTGGAGATGCCGTAGGTGTTTTTGGCCAGCGCCGGAAACTCGATGTTGGTCAGCTTCTGGCTAAAGAAAGAGCCCGCCAGGGAAAACTGCGCCAGGGAAATATCGAAGAACAGCTTTTTTGCTGGTGCCTCTGCGAAAAGGTCGAATGGCAAAGTGGCAGCAAGGCCCAAACCGGCAGCCCCTGCTCCGGTCTTTTTAAGAAAATCTCTTCGGGTGTTCATAGTATATCAGAGGAATTAATAGCGTTTAATTCATCAGCGTCCGTTTAAGAAGATACTGATGGAATCCGGGAATGGCTCAATAGACAATGCCGGAGTCAAGCTAAGCTAAAGAATGTCTGGTCTATGTCAAAGCCTTGGTGCGTCTTTTTAACACAATGAGATGTAACTCAACGGTCACCTGCTTATCAAATACGGGTTCCAATAATTGCGAATTCTGTCTATCTTCCCTCCGGCAGCGCTTGCATTACCTACAACATCCCTTTATGAAAAATATTATCAGAGTTAGTTTTTGGAAAGCTTTTTCAATTGCGTCTCTTTTTCCTGCCCTGTTCTGTCTTCCATCATGCCAAAACGGAACTGCAACGAGAGATAGTTGGTCGGTGTACAAAGGCGACGCCACCAGCAGCAGCTATTCCAGCCTCAATCAAATCACCAAAGAAAACGTAGCTACCCTTGAAGTTGCGTGGGTTTTTGAACCAAATGACGCCCCTGACGGTGCGAGGGCCGTCAAGTACGAGTGTAACCCAATCATTATTGATGGAGTTATGTACCTCACGTCTGCCAGACATGTGGTGTATGCGCTTGATGCGGCTTCCGGCAAAATCATCTGGTCATTCGACCCTTTTGATGGTAAAGGGGGTGCTATCAAAAGAGGCGTGAGCTACTGGCAAAGTGGGACAGAGCGACGGATTATGTTCACCGCCGGGAATCATCTCTTCGCTTTGGACGCAACAACCGGAGAGCAGATTTCCGACTTCGGCGACAACGGAAAAGTAAATCTGAATATTGAGAACTTCTCCGGAGAGGAAGCCTGGGTGGTACCCACTTCACCGGGTATCATTTACAATAATCTTATCATCCTGGGCTCAGAGGTCTCCGAATCCTATGGCGCCGCTCCGGGTTACATCCGAGCTTACGACGTGCGCACGGGGAAGCTGGAATGGACTTTTCACACCATCCCCTGGCCGGGAGAAGTCGGGTATGACACCTGGCCACCGGACGCATGGAAGAAGGTAGGCGGTGCCAACAATTGGGGTGGAATGAGTCTCGATGAGAAGAGAGGCATTGTTTACGTGCCGCTTGGCTCGCCCACCTACGACTATTATGGGGCGGATCGAAAGGGCATGAATCTGTTTGGCAATAGCCTGGTCGCTTTGGAAGCTGGCACGGGCAAGCTAGTATGGCACTTTCAAACCACCCACCACGACCTGTGGGACTACGACCTCCCAGCCCCTCCCAACCTGATCACTGTAACAAAGGATGGGCGACAAATAGACGCAGTTGCACAAACTACCAAAACAGGGTTTCTGTTTGTGCTGAACAGGGAAACCGGCGAGCCTATCTTCCCCGTGGAAGAGCGACCCGTACCTGCTAGCAATATTCCTGGAGAACAAGCCTGGCCTACTCAGCCCTTCCCTACAATGCCTGCTCCTTATGCAGGGCAATACCTAACAGAACAGGACTTGGCTGATTTTTCCTCTGACTCACAGCAGCAGGTGCTGGATGCCTTCCGCAGCTTCCGGTATGAAGGAATTTATACACCGCCCGATACGAGCGGCACGTTGTTGACCCCCGGCAGCCGTGGTGGTTCGGAATGGGGTGGTGCCGCCTGGGATCAGCAAACAGGCCTGCTCTACCTGAATGCCAACGAGTCACCCGAAATTGCCAAAGTAAGCCGGGGAGTGGCGTGGAAGAGCCCCAGAGACCAAAGCATGTACAATGTGGGGCGTTCTTTTTACAATACTTACTGCGCCTCTTGTCACGGTGCTAACAAACAGGCAACCGATCCCTCTATTCCATCCCTAGTAGACGTGGGGAAGCGGCTAAGCAAAGACGAGATACTTAACAGAGTGAAAAATGGCAAAGGTAAAATGCCTGCCTTTGGACAGGTGGCGACAGGCAATGAGGAAGAAATTCTTTCTTACCTGCTGGAGATCAACAGGGACAAGATTTCTCAAAAATCCCAGAATGAGTCTGACACAGGCATGGTGTACCTCAATCTGACGGCTTATGGGTATTTTAGAGACAAGGAAGGACGTCCAGCCATCAAGCCACCCTGGGGTACATTGAACGCCATCAATCTGAATACAGGAGAGTATGCCTGGCGGGTGCCGCTGGGCAATATTCCCGAACTCCAACAGCCAGGCGATCCCCCGACGGGTATTGAGAATTATGGTGGGCCAGTGGTAACAGCTGGTGGACTGGTATTTATAGCAGCTACCGGTGACCAGAAGATCCGGGCGTTTGACAAAGAGACAGGTGATGAGGTTTGGACGGCAGACTTGCCAGGCAATGGGTACGCCAGTCCGGCGGTATACGAAGCAAATGGCAAGCAGCATCTGGCAATTGCCGTAACCGGTAACCGAGACAAGCCGGGCGGTTGGATGATCGTTTTTTCCCTGCCCTGACCGAAGCCAAAGCTATCAATACTTTTGAAACACAACCGACAAACACTGGTTAGGCGCTGTTCCTACTATTTGGTTTTCTATTCACCCTTTATCGCTGTAACTTCTTTGCCATGAAAACCATCGTCCTGATTACACTCCTCACCTCTTTCCTTTTTATTAATTGGCAACCTGCCTCGGTAGCTGACAAAACCATGGCAGACGAGTTTATCGTCGAACCCTCTACCCTGTTGTGCGCTGGCTTCGAATGGAAAATTTTTGGCGACGACAACAGGAATGCCACCGTGGCCGTGGAGTACCGAAAAAAGGGAGACACTCAATGGAAACAAGGCCATCCGTTGCTGAGAATTGGCGATGAGAAAGTGTACGGGCACGACCAACGATGGGTTTACACCGTGCCCGACATGTTTGCGGGCAGCATTTTTAACCTGGAGCCAGGCACCAGCTACGAGGGACGGTTCACTCTCACCGACCCCGATGGGGTGTCGGGCATAGCGGAGAAAGTGGTAACGTTTGACACCAGGCCTGAACCTCAACCTTATGCTGGCGGGCAAACCTACCATGTTTATCCGATGGGTTACGATGGCCCTAAGGAAAGTACTGCTTTTACTGGTCTGAATGCTGCCTACTATGGCGAAGGCAACCAGGGCGACTGGTGGATGGTACCCGAACCAAGGGTGCAGCCAGGAGATGTTATTTTGGTTCACGCTGGCCTTTACAAAGGCGACAGAAGAAAGTACGCCCATGAACTAGCGCTTGATTTTCATGGTGCTTACGTGCTGACACAAAAAGGCACACCTGAAAAACCCATCACTATTAAGGCAGCCGGTGATGGGGAAGTGATTTTTGATGGCGATGGTGCCTACCGCCTGTTCGATGTGATGGCCGCCGACTACCATTACTTCGAAGGACTGACCATCAGGAATACCGAGGTAGCCTTTTATGCAGGACTAAAACGGGTCATGGGTGCCAGCGGACTGACCGTGAAGCGCTGTAAAATGGAAGACATTGGCATGGCCGTGATGACGCACAGCGCTGATTCTAAAGACTTTTACATTGCCGACAACACGCTTATCGGCAGACACGAGCCCGACACCCTCATTGGCTGGTACGGCTTCGAAGAGCCAGCTCCTCTCACGTCCTACGTGGCCATCAAGGTTTATGGTCAGGGGCATGTGGTGTGCCACAACAGCATTTCGTTTTTCCACGATGGTATCAGCGTTGATACGCATGGACTGCCTGAAGAAGGCAAGCCCAAGTGTGCGTCAATCGACTTTTACAGAAACGATATCTTCAACATGGCCGACGACTTTATTGAAGCCGACGGCGGCGTGCACAATATCAGGGTGTTTGAAAACCGGGGCTTTAATTCCTACCACGCCTCTCTGAGTGCTCAACCGGTATTTGGTGGTCCGGTGTACTTTATTCGCAATATCTGTTACAATACGCCCGGCACTGCCCTGAAATACATGATCCGCCCGGCTGGTATTTATACTTACAACAACACCTTCATTACCGAGGCCGCCATCAGTGTCTTTTCCAATGGCCATTTTCGCAACAATATTTTCATGGGATCTTCCGACAGCCGCCAGGCACTAAGTGCGACAACCCTTACTACCTACTCGACCATGGACTACAATGGATACAGGAAAAAAGGCAATTCCGAAAAACCTTACCGGCTTCGCTACCCTACCGCCAGCGCTCAAAACCAGGCGGATGAGAAAGAACTTACGTGGGTGGAAGCTTCGTCGTTGAAAGAGTTGGGCAAACTGACAGGGTTCGAACTACACAGCACGGAGCTCGACTTCGACGCTTTTGAAAATGTGCCTGTACCTGACAAAAGAGGGCATATCTACGCAGTGGAAGGGGTTAACTTGTCCCTGAGAAAAGGCAGTAAGGCGATAGATGCTGGTGTAGCCATTCCCAACGTCACAGACGGATTCACCGGAAAAGCACCGGATTTAGGTGCTTTGGAGGCTGGAGCGGCGTTGCCGGTTTATGGGCCGAGGAATTGAAATACTTGGATTGTGAGCAGGATAAAGGCTTTTAAAGGAAGTCTCATGAGAAACCCTCGGACGGTTGTAGTTTAAAGCGACTACCGGGGCTTTCAAGACTAGTTAGTTCCGAAACCCAACAATTGACTAATTTGGAGGCTTGGTATTCCTCGTATTCAACCAATGACACCAGGCGATTCATTTTCCAGCAAGCAATTCGCTCCCTACAACACTCTGGTGCTGTCAGGGCTTTTTTGCTTTGCCTGGGCCAGGGAGGCGTGGACTGCTGGGTTAATCGCCGACAATATCCTTTTTTGGCCTGGCGGCTACTTCCTTTCCCTTTGGATACTAAGCCCCTTAGCACTTTATTTCTTCAAATCACTGGAAACAACTGGGCGGCGGGCTTTCATTAAACAACATTTGACAATAAGCGCAGGCTTTGGGATGCTGCATTTTTTCCTAACAGGGTTGGTCATCATTTTATTGGAACGCTTTTTTAAACTGCCCGAGCATTATAATTTTTATCAGCCAGGCAGCTATATCCGGCAATCGTGGCCCTATTTGTTTGACGGCATGCTCTGGTATTGGGGTTATATCTTCGTGTTTTTGTACCTACAAACCAGAGAGCGACTAGCCGTTGAAAAGCAAAAATCGGAAGCTATTCAAAAAGAGCTGGCAGCGTCCGACCTAAGCGTGTTGCGAACAGAGCTCAACCCACACTTTCTTTTCAATGCTATGAACAGCATTGCCATGAAGGTGAGGCTCAAAGAGAACAAACTGGCTGTGGCCATGATAGCCTCCCTCAATGATCTTCTGAGGTCGGTGCTGTCGAGGAAACGAGAAAAAACGGTGCCTCTTTCCGAGGAAATTGAGCTACTGAACAAGTACCTGATGATTGAAAGGGTGAGGTTCGGTGACCAGGTAGAAGTAACACAAGATTTCAAGGAAGATTTGCTCCCGGCAAGTGTGCCACAAATGATATTACAACCGCTGGTTGAAAACGCCTTTAAACATGGAGTGAAAGACAGCCTGCAACAGCAAAAAATCAGCATTACCGGAGCAAAGGAGAACGGCGCTCTGATCCTCACCGTCTTCAACACAACCGAACAAATGCGAAGGTTCGATACTGCCAGCGGATCGGAAGGCGTAGGTTTGCCCAATGTCATCCACCGGCTTCGCAGGCACTATGGCACTGACTTTCGGTTCCAAAGCATGAGCACTGGCGCTGGCATTGCTTTCAGAATTACTTTACCTTTTCGGTCGATATGAAGATTAAGTGCCTGGTAATAGACGATGAGGAAACAGCCCGCAGAGGATTGGCTGTGCTGCTGGAAGACTATGAAGAGGTGGAGCTTATCGGACTCTGCGTCAACGGTGTGGAAGCCATCGACCAGATCAGGGCACTGAAACCCGACCTGATCTTTCTGGATGTACAGATGCCGGGCGTGAATGGGTTTGAAGTACTGGCTAGCCTTCCAAAGCCCTGGCCTCAAGTCGTTTTCATCACGGCTCACGATCAATTTGCGCTGAAAGCATTTGAGGTCAATGCAGTGGATTACCTGCTTAAACCCTTCAGCGACGAACGATTCGAACAGGCACTTCAACGGGCGAAGGCCAAAATAAAGGCCCAGGGATTAGAAAACGGAGCAGTTAAAAACCTGATCGATCAAACTAAGGCCAGCCTGAAAGGGACGTCGTCACTTGTACAAAATGATGGCGAGCAGGAAAGGCTGGTGATCAAGGTAGACGGCAGCATTCATTTACTGGAACTTCCCGACATCCGGTATGTGGAAGCATTTGACTACTATGTAAAAATCCATGTGGCAGATCGCTTCTTCCTGCTAAGGGAAACCATGAAAAAGATGGAGGACCGCCTGCCTGACAGTAGTTTTACAAGAATACACAAGTCATACATTGTAAACCATGCGTTTGTCAAGGCCCTCCACAAGCAGGAAAACAATGAATACGAAATAGAATTAACTGATAGTTCCCAGCTAAAGGTGAGCCGAAACTTCCGTGCTCAGTTGCTGGAAAGGTTGGGTATATGACCTGTTCCTGCACCCCGCCTACCTCTTGCTGCAAGCTTCAGTCGTGGAATGCCAGCATTCGTTATTTTTGGTTTAACAACTCAAAATACTAGCTCATGCTTCGCAACCACCTCATCTTTGCCCTCAGGTTATTTCTAAAAGACAGCGTTTACTCCGTGCTCAACATTATGGGCCTGGCACTGGGTATCACTGTGGGCATCATTCTCCTGCTCTTCCTCCAGGGAGAGCTCACTTACGACCAGCACTTTGCCAAACACAAGCAAATTTATCGCTTCACCAACCACCTGAAGGCTGATGGTGCCGATTTTAATACAGCCAATACAGCCAGGGAGCTGGCACCTATCCTTAAAGCCGATCTCCCCGAAGTGCTGGAATATGTGCGGTTTCTGGGATACAGCGAGTCGATGGTAGAGTACAAGGAGCAAGATGGGGTGCATAAGCAATTCTACGAGGATAAGATTTGGAGGGCCGACAGCAATATGTTCTCCTTGTTTGATCACACTTTTTTTGAAGGTGACCCAAAATCGTGCCTGGAAGGCCCTGGCAAGGTCGTCATCACAAGGAGCATTGCTCAAAAGTATTTTGGAGAGGAAGAGGCTGTTGGCAAGCTGCTGATTTTCCCGGAAGGGGACACACGCAAAGTTACAGCTGTTATTTCTGACCTTCCCGACAACTCCCACCTAAAGTACGAGATCCTCTTATCTCATATTGCTCCACGAAATTGGATTGAAGAAGGCGATGCTACCCGAAAATCGGAAGGGTTCTGGAACCCTAACGGGTACACTTACCTCCTCATGCCCCTCGACTATGATCCCAACACTTTCTACGACAAATTCCCGGCTATATTTGACAAGACTTTTGGCCTTTTTGCCAAACGCATCAACGGAACTGTTACACCAAAATTACAACCCCTTGCCGACATCCATTTCAATTCCGACTTTGCTGGCGATGAGCCGGTAGGCAACATCAACTATGTTTACACCTTCGCCATAGTAGGCATTTTCATCATCATTTTGGCCTGTATTAACTACATGAACATGGCTACCGCTCGTTCCGTGGTGAGGACGGGTGAAATGGGTATTCGTAAAGTGCTGGGGTTTTCAAAGGCGGAGCTTTTCCGCAATGTGATGCTGGAGGCCATCCTGATTGCCTTCATTGCCATGCTGATTGCGATTGTGATATCATATGTGGTGTTGGAACTCACACCTTTCAACTCCTGGATTGACAAAAACCTCTCTCTCAACTTCTTCACCAACCCATTCCTCACCTTCGGAATGTTTAGCATCACGCTGCTAGTAGGTCTGATTTCGGGAGTCTACCCCGCTCTCTACATCCCCTCTGTGCCGGTGGTGCAAGCCCTCAAAGGCACCTTCACTGGCGACAAATCAGGCACCTTATTGAGAAAAGGACTCATCATATTTCAATTTGTGGTGTCACTGTTTGTTATCATTTGCACAGTGCTCATGGACAAGCAAATTGAGTTTATGCAAAACAAGGAGCTCGGGTTCAAGAAAGAAAACGTGGTAGTGATAGAGGTCAAAGACACTGTTACGGCCAACCACATGGATGCCATTAGAACTGAGCTTAGAAAAAACCCCAATATCATTAGTGCGGCGACCTCCTATGGCACGCCGGGAATGGGCTTTGGCGGTCAGGTGGTGTGGGTAGAACGGGACACAGCCATGGCACAGCAAAGCATGACCATGATATGGTCCGGGCCCGATTACCTTGAAACCATGGGTATAGAACTAGTTGACGGACGTGATTTTAATCCAGACTCTGAGGCAGAGTACGTTATGAAGTTCATCGTCAACGAAACCGGCGCCAGAGAGTTAGGCTGGGGAGACAATGCTGTGGGCAAGAAGGTGAAGTATTTTCACGGCGAGGAGTTGGGTCAAGTGATAGGCGTGGTCAAGGATTTTAATTTCGAGTCTCTGCATAACCAAATTGAGCCACTATTCATTGTGCTGGACGAGAGCAACGGTGGGCGCATTCATATACGCATCAAAGGAGAAGACATTAAGGCAACAATTGCCGATATTGAAGAGATTTGGACCGGTTTTGACCCCAATCATCCTTTTGAATACACTTTTCTGGATCAGGAGTTTGCCAAACAATACCGGGCCGACCAAATTCAACTAAAACTCATTTCAACGTTGTCCTACATCTGCATTATTGTGTCAATTCTGGGGCTTATCGGTTTGTCGGCTTTCACTGCCAGCCGCAAAGCCAAAGAAATCAGCATAAGAAAAGTGCTGGGGGCCAGCTCCGCCACGATAGTGTTGCTGTTTTCGAAAGACTACGTTAAGCTGATCCTCATCGCTTTTGTGATCTCAGTGCCGCTGGCGAACTACATTATCGTAGAATGGACCTCCAAGTTTGCCTACCAGATGTCCATCCATTGGTTCTATTTTGTGCTACCCGGAGTGTTGGTGCTTGCGCTCGGTCTTCTAACTGTGGGAGCACAATCGCTGCGGTCAGCCAGAGCCAACCCTGTTGACGGCCTGAGGAGAGAGTAGCTGAATGTATTTCTTGTTTAAGCGGACACCCTTTGCACCGATTTATGTCGTCACATACTACCCCTGGAAAGCTCGGCAAGCGGTGCTGTAACAGAACAAAGCAGGCCCCTTTGCATTTCACGGAATGATAACCCGATAACCAGATTTGGGCGTTAATTCGTGGTAACACAAACTGAGGTAATAGGTACGGGAATTATCTGAATCTAAACTATTCCCTACCGCTAGCTGTTGTAATAATATAATCTAAACCATAAAATCATGGACATAGCAGCGAAAGCAAAGGAAGAAATTGAAAGCAGGCTCAAGAAAATTGAAAGCTTCATAGAAGAAAAAGGGCTTGGCTCTTCCTACCTAACAAAAGCAAGACGCACCCAGCGCAACGTAAATCTCGCCATTGCAGTGGGTACACTGATCACTGTGGCTGGCATTAGCATCTGGCTATTGAGCAGCCCTCGAAAAGACTAAATCTTTATCAATGTCGGTTGAGACCGTAGTGGCAGTGGCCTTACTTTTCGATCATTCCTGTGGTCACAAAGCAACTCAAGGAACTCCAATTTCGGAATTGAGATGTCCGACTATTAATTCGTCAAATTTCCGACCCAATATCGGTTAGCCTGGAATGCTATGGTTTTGAAAAGTCTGGAGCTGAAGGTTATTTCACATCCCTGCCTTTGAATTGGAAACCGGAGGCTAATATCAGCGGATCAAGGCCCAATTAAACAAATTTTCCTTTCTTTGCCCCATGAAGAAAGTATATCACTTATCAAGCTGCTCCACCTGCCAGCGCATCATCAAAGAGCTGGGCATAGGAGACGAATTTGAGTATCAGGACATCAAAAAGGAGGCCATTACGCCAGCTCAAATTGACGACATGAAAGCGATGGCAGGGTCTTATGAGGCCTTGTTTTCGAGAGTGGCCATGAAATACAAAGCCCTTGGGTTAAAGGACAAACAATTGAGCGAACAGGACTACAGAAATTATATTCTTGAAGAGTATACCTTTCTAAAGCGCCCGGTCTTTCTCATAGATGGAAAAATATTCGTTGGGAACTCCCCAAAGAATGTGACAGCGGTAAAAGAAGCCATTTCCTAAGGGTTGTTGCTGGCGGGGTCATAATCGTTGGGCAGCATCATGGCCACCCAACCCTGGCTCATAGCACCTGAAACCAGCAGCTGGTCGGGCTTTTGGTTAAGCCCGTTCTTAGTCACATCTATGTAGCCTTCCTTCACCTCCAGCCACGACACCTCCGCTAGTGTGTCGCTATAAATCGTGTTTTTTGGCACACCCATCTCCCTTTTGTAGTGCACCTCTACTTTGCCGTTGAGCAATATTCTGTAAAGCCCTGTCCGATATGAAGCCCCCACCAGGTTTTCCATTGGGTAGTCAATCAGGATTTCTTTTTTTGTTTTTGCAAGATCGGGGTGCCGCACAATGGGCCCTTCCCTCGGGAACTTCTCCTGAAGCAAAGCAAAGCCTTCCTGCAGCAATTGTCCCTTTTGAATATACTCATACAGAATGGCCAGAAAGAGGTGCCTAGTCGACCCTTTAAAAGCAATGACTCTGTTTTTGATCCACTGGCTCTTTTGCTGCTCATCTGCGGGAGTCATTTCTTCGAACCTGGTTTCTCCGGTAAAAAAGAAATATGTCGAATTGGCATTGAAAAGTCGCAAATGGTAAAATACCTTGTAGCCCAATGCTTGGTTTTCAATTTCCACTGGCTGGCTGGCCGTTGCTACCAGGCCCTTGTCTTTGTCTTCGGCAAACTCAAGCACCCAGGGGTTCAGTATCCTACAGCGCTTTGAAAATTCCGTGTCTCCCAGAAACACTTTCGTGAATTTCGACAACTTCCTCTCCCACTTTTTGTCCTTCTTCGAAGCCACCTCCACCGCAGCCAGTTCTTCTAATGCTGGCTCAAGCGCTATAGCCGTGCTTAGGTTGGAACTTTCCGTAAAATCAAAGTTGAATGTTTGATTTTGGTAGCCAACATATGAAACGACAAGCCGCACCGCCCCAAAGGGAACTCTCTCAATCAGGAACGAGCCATCTAGCGCTGTGGTAGAACCCAAAGTCGTGCTACTGATAAAAACATTGGCAAATGGCAACGGCTCTTCAGTACTGGCGTCTACCACCCTACCCGACAACGATCCTGTTTGCCCCAGGACAGCTAAAGAGCACGCAAGAAAAAACAGGACAAAAAGAATTCGTTTTGATAATAATGCAGAGATCAGTTGCATACAAATACTACTTTTGTGTGTTTTGCAAGCCGAAATAAGTATAACAACCAACAAAGTGTCATCGCTTAATTTACGCTAAAATATCAACTAACATCATGCAAATAGCTGAAATACACACCAAGAAAGGCGTTATGAAGATCAAGTTCTTCGAAAAAGACGCACCAAAGGCAGTAGCCAACTTTAAAGAACTGGCCAATCACAATTTCTATGACGGGCTTACCTTCCACAGGGTTATTCCTGATTTCGTTATTCAAGGTGGCTGCCCTAAAGGTACAGGAGCCGGCGGACCTGGCTACACCATTCCCTGCGAACTTGATGGCGAAAACCAATACCACGACCGTGGCGTACTCAGCATGGCGCACGCTGGCAGAAACACTGGCGGTTCACAATTCTTCATTTGCCACAGCCGCAAAAACACCGCACACCTCGATAGAAACCACACCGTTTTCGGCAAAGTGTTCGAAGGCCTTGATGTGATTGATGCGATCAGAGAGGGTGAAGTGATGGAGAAGGTGGTGATTGTCGAGGAAAAGTAGGAAGACCGAGGCCAGGCGTCGGCACGATAGTGCTGGCAGCAGTGGTGGCCATCGTCAGACGCCCAAGAGGTTGGAAGACAGGAGACCGAAGCAGGCGTCGGTACGGCCAGCGGGCCCAGGCGGTGGAGCCGTCAGATGCTGGGGAAGAACGTCGGGAGAATGAAGGCTGGAGGACTTAGCGTCTTGGTGCCTTCGTGGCAATATTTGACTAGTGTCGAAACGTCGGCCGCCCGAAAGGTCGGAAGAGAGACGGAAGTTGGCGTGTGCTCAATTACTCAAATCTCATGTCTTTCTGTGACAGGTGGTTAATGTTTTTTTGTGACTGAATAGTAAATTTGGTCTGCAAGAAAAATCACTGACCACCTGTTTCATTTTTAGTCCATCCAGCATCATGAAGTTCAAAATTTGCTTTCTTTTCATTCTCGCTACGGCTCCTGCCCTATTATTCAGTCAAAAAAGCAAAGCCCCGAAGCCTTACTTCCCTCCTTCAGGCTCCTGGGAAGAACGCACACCTGCCTCTATGGGTGTGGATGCAGCCTTGCTCCAGGAGGCTGTTGATTTTGCCATTGCCAGTGAGTCAAAAGCTTCGAGAAACCTAAAGGAAGCTCACTACCTAAGCTTCGGGAAGGAGCCCTTTGGTGACGCCGTCGGTCCGCTAAAGGAAAGAGGCCCGGCCACAGGCATGGTGATCAAGAACGGTTACATCATTGCCAAATGGGGTGATCCTGACCGGGTAGACCAAACGTTTAGCGTTGCAAAAAGCTTTCTTTCCACGACTGTTGGCCTCGCTTACGACAAAGGCATGATCAGGGACGTGAACGACAAGGTTTATCCCTACATCGGGCCGGTGATTCCTTATGAGCCTGCCCGGATGTCGCTCAACAAAGCGGAGTCGTTTGAAGAGCCTGACGTGCTGGAGCTTTTCTCATCAGAACACAACCGCAAAATCACCTGGGACCACATGCTGCGCCAAACCAGCGACTGGGAAGGCACACTCTGGGGCAAGCCCGACTGGGCCGACCGTCCGCCCCGTGACACTGAAGGATGGATTGGGAGAGAAAGAAACGAGCCGGGCAGCTTCTACAAGTACAACGATACCCGGGTAAACTTGCTGGCCTTGTGCATTCTCAACGTTTGGAGAAAGCCGCTACCAGAAGTGCTCAAAGAAAATATCATGGATCCTATTGGGGCCTCTCCTACCTGGCGGTGGCTCGGCTACGAAAACTCGTGGATAGTGCTGGATGGCAAGCCGGTGCAGTCGGTCAGCGGTGGTTCTCACTGGGGAGGTGGCATGTTCATCAATGCCTATGACCAGGCCCGTTTTGGCTACCTAACACTACGCAATGGTAACTGGAATGGGCAACAGCTCATCTCCGAAAAGTGGCTGAACATGGCCAGAACACCTACACCCGTGCAGACTACCTACGGCTTCATGAACTTCTTCCTCAATACAGAGCAAAAGCCTTTGCCAAGTGCCCCGGCCTCAGCGTTTTATCACCTGGGCGCAGGCGCCAACATGGTATATGTTGACCAGGAAAACGACTTAGTCATCGTAGCCCGCTGGATTGACAGCAGCAGCATGGACGGGATTGTGGAGAGGGTGTTGAAGAGTGTGGGGAAATAGGGCAGAAAAATCAGAGAACATTGTGATAATATGAAGTCAATCCACCTCCCCACCGCATTGCGATAGGCGACGCTCCCAGCCACACGTAAAGAAGCTAGTTGGCAAAAGGACCAGACAGAAATTTCGCTTATACGAAAGCGGCGCTTTAGTGTCGAGAGAAAAGCAGGAGAACGCCGCAAGCGCTGGCTGTGATTACCTTTCTGATACCGATTTCCTCGATTCGCTACCTCACCTCGCAGGCTGTCACAGTCAGCATTATTTTCAAGAAGATAGCTGGCACCTGCTCTATTAAAGCAAGCCTGATTAAAACCTTCTTTTCTGTCATGAAAACAATAAATGTACTAGCTTGTACTTCGGGTGACTCCTGAAATTGACTCGCTTGAGTCAGGAAACGAACCGTTGATTAAAGAACGAACGAACCCAAGGAATTATCAGATTGTAGCTTATATTTCTTTATCAAATTGGCAGAACACGCCACAATTAAACTGTTCTTAAACAAACACTTAAAATGAAACACATTTTCACCACCTTCGCAGTATCGCTTATTTTCTGCGCTGGCAGCTTTGCCCAGTCCGCTCAGAAATTGCCCCCTCTATCGTTCGATCACTATGCGCTCTACGTCAAAGACATGAACGTTAGTGCTGAGTTTTATATGAAGGCCCTTGGCCTGAAAGAAATGGATTGTCCGATCAAAGATGGCAGGCACCGTTGGTTCTATCTGGGCAATGGACAAGAGCTTCACATCATTCAGGGTGATAACAGCAAAATCCAGATGGAAAAGAACATGCACATCTGTCTGCATACAACAGATATCAAGCCCTACATGAAACATTTAAACGAAGTAGGCATCCCCTTTGAAAGCTGGCAGGGCAAGCCTGGCGAGTCGAATGTTCGCATAGATGGTGCCAGCCAAATATACATCGTAGACCCCGATGGCTACTGGGTGGAGATCAATGATGCGAATACGAAATAGTTAATAAAAAACAGCCCCAGGCCCCAGCTGGCAAGCTATTTGTGCCACTTGTTACCTGGACTGATCATCAGATCACGTCTGAAAATTTACTGTTATGGGTAGAATGACGCACCAGCAAGTTAAACATCTTTATTGGAGAGCTGGTTTTGGTATTACCAACAAGGAACTAAAAAGAGTTGCAAAAAGAGGAAGAGCTCACCTAGTCAGGAGGCTATTAAAGCCAGGAGAGGTGGCTCAATTGCAGCTTCGTAGCGAGGAGTTCGTAAAGGATGAAATACCTCCGGAGAAACTGAATCCCTCCAGAATTAGGCAGCGACAGAAACAGTACCTCAATTTTGACTGGCTCACAGAGATCATCTCGTCAGATAATGTTCTGACAGAAAAGATGGCGCTCTTTTGGCATGGACATTTTGCTTGCAATATTGGAAACACATATTATCAGCAAGACCTTGTTAACACTATACGGAATAATGCCCTTGGCAACTTTGACACTCTTCTGAGAGCGATTTCCAAGTCGCCGGCGATGATGCAGTTTCTTAACACCGGCCAAAATCAAAAGGAACACCCTAATGAAAATTTCGCCAGAGAACTTTTAGAGTTGTTTACTCTTGGAATAGGCAATTACACGGAGGAGGACATCAAAGAGGTAGCAAAAGCCTTTACTGGCTGGAAGACTAATAGAGATGGTGACTTTTTTATCAACAAAAAACAACACGACAACTCTCAAAAAACTTTCAAGGGGGTAACCGGCAACCTTGATGGAGACGGGATAATTGATATTATCCTTGAACAAAGGGAAACAAGTATCTTCATTTGCCGAAAGATTTTCAAGTCATTTGTTAACGAGCAAGTGGACGATAGGCTTGTGGGACTAATGGCAGATGTATTCCGGCGGGACTACAATATTTCGGAGCTTATGGAATTCGTTTTTATGTCCGATTGGTTCTACTCGAACCATAACATTGGCTGCAATATCAAATCACCCATTGAGTTGATAGTAGGCTTAAGCAGGTCATTCAAAGTTCAATACACCAGCAAAGACGGCCTCCTGAGAGCTCAAAAAGCTTTGAATCAAACGCTGTTTTATCCCCCAAATGTGGCGGGGTGGCCTGGTGGGAAAGCCTGGATTGATAACTCAACTCTTGCCTACCGACTTAGACTCCCTTCATTGATATTGAACAATGGCAGTCTGGACTGGGAGGATCCTGACGGCGACGAAGACACCTTCTTAGAAAGTGATCCGTCCAGAAGTAACCTGTTTTCCTCTACGGATTGGGATTTCTTTAAAAAAGATGTGAAAAAGCTTCCACGTACTGAAATTCCTGGCCTTTTATTGCAAAGCAATCCTTTAGCGATTGAAAATAATGCATACGCCTTCAACGAGACCGACTCACTTGAGGAATTTACACTGGCGATTCTATGCCTGCCCGAATACCAAACTTGTTAGAAATCATGAAAAGAAGACAGTTTATAAAGAGGACATCATTGGCGACATCAGCTGCATTCGTCCCGCTTTTCCTTAAACCCTTCGAAAGTAGTGGATCACTTAGGTTCGAAGGCCGAAACCTTGTTATTGTCCAGCTGTCGGGCGGAAATGACGGGCTCAACACGCTGGTACCATTCAACAATGACTTGTATTATCAAAACCGGGCAAAGATCGGCTTGACAAAAAGTGAGCTTATTCTTCTAAATGATGAAATTGGGCTAAATCGTGGTCTCAGTCCATTGAAGCGACTTTATGATCAAGGCTATCTGGCGATAATCAATTCGGTTGGCTATCCCAACCCCAACAGGTCGCACTTCCGGTCAATGGACATTTGGCATTCCGCCTCTGGCTCAGATCAATACCTCTCGTCGGGGTGGATAGGCAGGTATCTTGATGCTCAGTGCTACCCCCCTCACGGTGCCGTAGAAGCAACTTCAAATCTTTCACTTGCATTAAAAGGCGAGAAAGTAAATGGATTTGCGGCCGGGAATTCACTCGGGTCAATGAACAGTCAAATCTATAACTCTCTGGCAAAAAACTTTGCCGGAGATGGCAAAGAAATGCTATCGGAAGGAAACCTCGGCTACCTGTATAAGACCATTGCCGACACCCACTCTTCTACGGCCTACCTCAAAAGAATGATGGATCAATCGCCAAGCGGCAGGGAGTATCCGGGCACTAGTTTGGGAAGAGACCTAAAACTGATTGCCGATTTAATTATTGGTGGATCAGAGACATCGGTCTACTACGCTTCACTAGGTGGCTTCGATTCCCATCAAAACCAGGGCAAAACTCAAGAGATTCGTCTAGGTATTTACGCTGATGCCATCGAATCATTTGTAAATGATTTAACTAAAAATGATAAATTTAAAGAGACTGTGATTTTCACATTTTCTGAGTTTGGCAGGCGAGTTCAAGAAAATGCCAGTGAGGGGACGGATCATGGTACTGCAAATGTGGCCTTTGTTATTGGTGACAATCTTAAACAACGAGGGCTGATCAATACAATGCCCGATCTTTCAAATCTCGACGAGAATGGAGATTTAATTTATCAGATTGATTTCAGAGCCATCTACTCAACCCTCCTGAGTAAGCATTTGAATGTCGAACACGAATCAATCATTGGCAGCTCGTTCGGCACTTTAGATTTTCTGTAATGACTACCCAATTGAGTGCATAACAATGTTGAATTTGAAGAGCAGCCAAAGATATGGGTACCAAGGCAGATGTTGCTAAAGCTTCCAAACCGGCCTTTATCATACGTGGTCACAACATTCATCGACAAAAAAAAGGTAACTTATCGAACGAATCACTGCTTTCACCGAACATGCACGTCTGCTAGGGTTACTTTGCTTCGTCTCACAAGATTCAATATACTATGTCCAAACCCGTACGCTGGCTAATGGTTTTCTTGTTTCCACTGCTCAGCTGTAGTAAGGAAGACAATATCGTTACACCTCATGAGCTTCTTTCAGCACATACATGGGTTTCCAAAAGCTATGTCTTTGAAGATGAGCCCACATCAACCTTCTATTGGGACTGCAAATTTGGTCAGGACATACCCGAATACTCATACGAGGCGGGCGACTACGGCCGCCTTGAAGTAAGTATGGAGCTAAGCTTTACCAAAGATAGTCTGTACAATAGAATACTGTTTGTGTCGAGGTACTTAAAGTGTGAGGGTTGTAGTGATTATGAGTTTGTGGAACAAACCAGAGGCACCCTTGGGGCCATTTATGTGGCCGAAGAAGATCGGTTATGGTTTGGAAGCAGGCAAGACCCGTTGCAATACTTTTATCCAATAGAATTCAAAAGCAGAAAAGAGATAGTAATCAAGGAGTTTTTCGAAGTATCGAATGTAGTGGGTAACTCTGAATGCTTTTTTAACGATCAACCCTTGCGAAGTAACAGGCAATATGGTATCGATTTTGTCTTCAAACCGAAATAATTTTGAAAAAATTGCAAAAAAATATTGGTCAGCAAATAACATTGATGCCTGGCTAAATCGAGC
This sequence comes from Imperialibacter sp., assembly GCF_048007035.1. Taxonomy (NCBI): domain Bacteria; kingdom Pseudomonadati; phylum Bacteroidota; class Cytophagia; order Cytophagales; family Flammeovirgaceae; genus Imperialibacter; species Imperialibacter sp. Next base: position 5,706,449 of record NZ_CP180355.1, on the reverse strand, counting down.
TTGGCCGAAAAGTTCATTTTTTGAAAAAACAGGGCTTCCTCTTTTCCAGAGCCTATTTATCAAATCCTCAAATAGTCCAAGTATGTCATAATTTGTAACATTAGAAAGAGGGTCATTTTAATGGAATTACACGCATCCATCAACATTATGAGACCAGCATTATTAAAATATCACAATTTCGGTTACATTGAAATAGTTTTGTGTACCAACCTTTGAGCTTATGTACCGTTTTAGTCACTATTTGGGCCTCGCCGGGCTCATTGTTGTAGCACTGTCTACTGACGCATTTTCCCAGGGCAATTCCGTTGGCATCAATACCGCCACACCCAATCCAAACGCAGTCCTTCAGCTCGTTTCACCCGACAATAACCAGGGCCTTCTTATTCCCCGTCTTACCACCCCTCAGCGACTAGCTATGCAATTGCAAGCCTCGGAAAAGGGGCTGATGGTGTTTGACGACACCGAAGGTTTGTTCTACTATTGGAACGGATCGGCATGGAATAAATTGCTCGTGTCACAAAATCTTCAAACGTTATCTCTCAACGGCAGTCTACTGAAAGTATCGGGAGCTAACGAAGTTGACCTGGCCGGTATCGACACTGACAAACAGAACCTGACATTTGAGGGCACCAACCTGTCCATCGAACGAGGCAACACAGTTGATTTAAGCAGTCTTATTACCACCAGCGACGCCGACCCTGAAAATGAACTTCAATCGCTGGAGTTCAGTAGCGGTGTATTGAAACTCACAAACGATCCAACCCTGGCTCAGGTTGACTTATCAAATTATGATACTGATGTAACCGACGATTTTGATGGCGACTACAATAGCCTGACTAACCTACCGACACTTTTTAGCGGTGATTTTGGTGATCTTGGTAATGTGCCTGCAGATCTTGCTGATGGGGATGACGTGGATGATGCGGATGCCGATGCCACTAACGAAATACAAGTAATATCGCTCAGCGGTAGTACATTATCTCTGTCTAGTGGCGGCGGTTCAGTTTCTATAAATGATGCAGACGCAGACCCCTCTAACGAAATTCAGACTTTATCCCTTGCGGGAAGCAACTTGACCCTATCTAACGGAGGTGGGACAGTTTCGATCAATGATGCAGACTTCAGCACAACCAATGAAATCCAGGATGTATCCATTTCAGGAAATGCCGTGGCTATTAGTGGAGGTGGTACTGGCTTCAATCTGGCTGCAGCAGCGCCTTCCTCCGGACAGGTGCTAAAATTCAATGGCACTGACTGGACATCAGCTGCAGACAATGTAGATGATGCAGATAATAGTACCTCCAACGAACTGCAAACGCTGTCGCTGTCTGGAAGCGACATCACCCTATCCAATGGTGGCGGAACCGTGTCGATCAACGATGCAGACTTTAGCACAACTAATGAACTGCAAACTTTATCGCTGTCTGGAAGCGACGTCACGCTATCTAATGGAGGTGGCACAGTATCAATTAACGATGCGGACTTCAGCACAACCAATGAACTGCAAACTTTATCGCTGTCTGGAAGCGACGTCACGCTATCTAATGGAGGTGGCACAGTATCAATTAACGATGCGGACTTCAGCACAACTAATGAACTGCAAACACTATCGCTATCTGGAAGCGACATTACGCTGTCTAATGGCGGTGGCACGGTGTCGATTAACGATGCAGACTTCAGCACCACCAATGAAATCCAGAATGTGTCCATTGCCGGAAATGCCGTGGCTATTAGTGGAGGTGGTACTGGCTTCAATCTGGCTACGGCAGCGCCTTCCTCCGGACAGGTGCTAAAATTCAATGGCACTGACTGGACATCAGCTGCAGACAATGTAGATGATGCTGATAATAGCACCTCCAACGAACTGCAAACGCTGTCGCTGTCTGGAAGCGACATCACCCTATCCAATGGTGGCGGAACCGTGTCGATCAACGATGCAGACTTTAGCACAACTAATGAACTGCAAACTTTATCGCTGTCTGGAAGCGACGTCACGCTATCTAATGGCGGTGGCACGGTGTCGATTAACGATGCAGACTTTAGCACAACCAATGAAATTCAGGACATCAGCACCGATGCAACGGCAGGGAATATCACTTTGTCGTCAGGCTCCACTTTGACCCTTAATGTAAACGACGCTGACGCTGACCCTGCCAATGAGTTACAGACAATTTCTCTTACCGGAAGCGACGTCACGCTATCTAATGGCGGTGGCACGGTGTCGATTAACGATGCAGACTTTAGCACAACCAATGAAATTCAGGACATCAGCACCGATGCAACGGCAGGGAATATCACTTTGTCGTCAGGCTCCACTTTGACCCTTAATGTAAACGACGCTGACGCTGACCCTGCCAATGAGTTACAGACAATTTCTCTTACCGGAAGCGACGTCACGCTTTCTAATGGAGGTGGCACGGTGTCGATTAACGATGCAGACTTTAGCACAACCAATGAAATTCAGGACATCAGCACCGATGCAACGGCAGGGAATATCACTTTGTCGTCAGGCTCCACTTTGACCCTTAATGTAAACGACGCTGACGCTGACCCTGCCAATGAGTTACAGACAATTTCTCTTACCGGAAGCGACGTCACGCTTTCTAATGGAGGTGGCACGGTGTCGATTAACGATGCAGACTTTAGCACAACCAATGAAATTCAGGACATCAGCACCGATGCAACGGCAGGGAATATCACTTTGTCGTCAGGATCAACCCTAACCCTTAATGTCGACGATGCAGATGCTGACGCCACCAACGAGATTCAAGACATCAGCACCGATGCAACGGCAGGGAATATCACCTTGTCATCAGGCTCAACATTGGCTCTTAATGTCGACGACGCAGATGCCGACCCAACCAACGAGATTCAGGACATCAGCACCGATGCAACGGCAGGGAATATCACTTTGTCGTCAGGATCAACATTGGCTCTTAATGTCGACGACGCAGATGCCGACCCAACCAACGAGATTCAAGACATCAGCACCGATGCAACGGCAGGGAATATCACTTTGTCATCTGGATCAACATTGGCTCTAAATGTTAACGATGCAGATGCTGACCCAACCAACGAGATTCAGGACCTGGATCTGACTGCGAATACACTAACAATCACCAACAACGGCTCGGCCACAAACATTGACTTAAGCCCTTACCAGCAGGATATATCAATTTTGGGAAATGCAGTAAGCATTAGTGGAGGAACCGGTTTCAATCTAACTGCCACTTCCCCAAACCCAATGGATGTGCTCAAGTGGAATGGCACCAATTGGGACACTGGCACTGATAATGTAAATGATGCGGATTCGAACCCGTCAAATGAGCTTCAAACACTAAATCTTACCGGCACAAATTTGACGATATCCGGTTTCCCGCTCAGCCCGGTCGATCTTAGCCCAATTGGCGTGCTGCCAGATCAAACCGGCCATACCGGCGAATATCTTACAACCAATGGCACTGGAGCCAGCTGGAACGCACTTGGTGCATTGGCTTCGCAGAATTCAGTGACAACTGGTTTTATCACCGATGGTACTATCACCGCAGCAGACTTGAATGCAACAGTGGCTGGAAATGGTTTATCTGGAGGAGCCGGCACGCCGCTGGCAGTCAATTTATCAGGCACATCAGGCCTTCAAATCACAACGGATCAGTTGGAGATGCCTACCCTTTTTCCAGGCGGTACCACAGTAGGCGGAGGAGCAACTACCGCAATCAACAGTTTAACTTTCGACGCCAAAGGTCGGTTTGTTAGTGCAACTACTATAATTGTCCTTTTGAGTGACAAGCGTCTAAAAAAGGAGATTACTCATCTCGACAGCTCACTGGAGAAATTAATGCGATTAAACGGATACAATTACTATCTTAAGTCTGACTCTCTCAACCAGGAGCTAAAAACTGGCGTCATTGCCCAAGAGGTCGAAAAAGTATTCCCAAATCTCATTTTGAATAGGCCTGATGGTTTTTTAGCTGTCGACTACCAGGGCCTCATCCCCATCCTCATCGAAGCCCTCAAAGAAGAACACGCCAGGGTTTCTGACCTGAAGACAGAAGTCGACGAAATGAAAGCCCAACTTTCCTCCAACGACGAGCGATTCAAAACCCTTGAAGCTAAACTTAACCTCCTGATTCAATCCACAACTACCGCCAAAGCATCTGCTTCCAGCCAGGAATAGACATGCGTCTTTTATTCTTCATATCGATCCTTTTTGCAGGTGTGCAATGCCTGGCTCAGCCGTTTACGCTACAGCCCAATGCCTCTATGTATATAGAAGGCAATGCGAAGGTATTTTTCAGCAACCAGGTAAATTTTGAAGGTTCTCTTGACAACAAAGGCACGCTGATTCTAAGTAAAGACGTCGACTTTGCAGCAAACACCTCAGCTGGCTCGATGGAGTTTACAGGAGCCGCCGACCAAAAGCTGACTGGTAGCGAGCTGTTGGCCAAAGATCTCACCCTTTTGAAGCAGGGCCGCTTGTTTCTGTTCGCCAATACCATAGATGTATCAGGCACGCTGGACATGAACAAAGGCTACCTCTACCCACAAGCTACAAAGGTGCATGTGAGCGGTGGACAGATCGCTGGCGGCTCGGCGGAAAGCTATATTGAGGGAAGGATAAGTCAAACATCCGTTGGAAATGCCCTCTACTACCCCATGGGAATAGACGGGTATTTCAACAGCCTCTCTCTGCTGCAAACATCTCAGGGAGATAAAATCGCCGTGGAAATAGCTATTCCCGACGCTTCTCTTTTGATACCGGGCGATTCACTGATCGGCCTGGCGGATGAAGCGCAGTGGATAGTTACCAAAGAAAGTGAGAAGAACCTTGCCACTACCGTAGAAGTAAACTTCGACGGCTTTGAGCTGAACGCCCTGGTGAACCCTCAAACAATACGGGCACACAGGTACGGGCCAGTAATCGCCCATTTAGATCCTGAAGAAGGTAAATACTTCCAATTGGGCATCGGCTCACTCACGGACACCGATTCGGTGACTTACGGCATGCTAACCTCGTCCAAAACCCTTGCACTGCGAAACGAGCCTAAGTATGTAAGCCTTGGCAGAATGCCTTTAAGCTCGGGGCCTGCGTTTTTCGTACCCAACATATTTGCACCCCGTGCGGCGCTGGAAGAAAACAGGCTTTTCAGGCCATTTCTTGCCGGGGTTCCTGTCGAACGGTTCACAATGGCGATCTGGGATGGTTACAATGTAGAAATGTACAACGTCAATCAAATCGATGCGGTACTTGACGAGCTGGGTTGGGACGGAACTACAAACGGTGGTGCCACAGCCTCAGAAGGCGTTTACTACTATTCCATTCAGGTGGTTACGCCACAAGGGTCATTCAGCAAAAAAGGATCGTTCATTTTACTGCGATGAAAAGAAGCACACTCACCGGCCTTATTCTACTTCTGCTCATTGGACAGATAAAAGCCCAGGGTGGGCAGTTTTCGCAGTTTTACTCCAGCGCTATTTTTGTTAACCCGGCGTTTGCAGGAACAAATCCGTACCTTTCAGCCAGGATAAACTTCAATAAAAGTAAGCTGGCAGGGGACGGATCACTTCATGATCTCAGTCAGGCCACCGTCTCCTACCCTGTTTTTCAAAATACGAGCAGGAAATTTCAGGTAGGTGGAGCGGGTCTTACCTTCTTTAAGGAAACCCAGGGCATTCAGGGCGCCTTTTCTACACAAAAAATATTGCTTACGGGCGCCTATGCACTGAAGCTAAAACGATTAAAGAACAACACTTTGATCTTTGGGTTACAGGGAGGCGTTACACAAACAAGAATCTCTCTGAATGGGTTACAATGGGGATCGCAGTACAACCCCTATATTGGCTTCGATAATACACAAAATCCTGAGGACATTGGCAAGCTGTCGTCTTACCACCCTGTTTTCAATTTTGGCGTTTTGTATTCCGCCATCGACAACCCCAATGCGATGTTCAGGGATCGGTCGTTTACCATTGGGCTCTCTGCCGACAATCTCAACACACCAAAAAGCCGGTTTGGCGGACTTTACCTTACTGACAACCCTATACTGTTCAAACTGGTTTCAAACGCCAAGTTTATCGTTACGCCAAAAACATATGTACACCCTTCCCTATTGGTGGCATACTCATCACAAAGCTATCAGGTGAACCTTGGCACCTACCTTTCACATCAGATCAACAGCACCATGTCCGATGTTGCTTTGACTCTGCAAGTAGGCACATGGTACCGGTTGTTTGATTCATTCATTGTGCTAGGCGGTTTCAAAATCAACGACTTTAGTGCGGGCATTAGTTACGACCTCAACTCGAATACTTATCGTAACAATGAGATTTATGGTCAAATTGCACCATCATTTGAAGTATCTTTGGGATATGACTTCAACTTCCGCAATAACCCCTTCAAGGTTAATAGCCCAATATTCTAAGACATGAAATTTTTTTGGTCTGCGTTGCTGCTTGCTTTTTCATTGCATGTCTCCGGTCAGTCTGTTGAAAAACTGAAGAAGGTGGCCGACGAATACTACGATGCGGAAAGGTACCTTGAGGCAGCGGAGTTTTACGATAAAGTGATCTCTCTTTCTCCCAGCGACCTTGAGTCGAGATACAGGCAGGCGTTTAGTTACTTAAAAAGTACCAACTACAACACAGCGGAAGAGAAATTCAGTGCGTTGAGTTTGATTTCCGGCCCGCATCAACCGTCCTCCATTTACTACCATGGGTTCCTGACAAAGATCAAGGGAGACTTTAAGGCTGCGGACTCCATCTTTAGCACTTTCCTCCAACTAGAACCAGCCAGCCAGCAAAAACTATTGTCACTGGTTAAGTTTCAGAAGGCTGGTTGTGAGCTGGGCATGAGGCTCCAGCGAGCCAAGCCCAAGTATAAACTCACTTCTCTGACAGACGTTAATTCAGATCAAAACGATCTTGGGGTGATCGAGTGGCCGGTTAATGGCAACCTCGTAATGTCTACGACCCGAAAAGTACACTCTCTCCAATACTACGACCCTAAGTTTGGCGACTATCTGCCAAGCCTTATGTCGTACGGCAAAGCCAATAATAACAAATGGAAGGAAACCTCATTTTTCAAAAAACTCAACACCCGATGGTCGCAGGGCACCGGCTCATTTACCGGTGATGGCCAAACGTTTTACTATAGCGACTGCAACAAAGAAAGTACCTGCAAAGTGCTTGTCAGCACCTGGGACGGAAAAAACTGGACGGAGCCTGCCCAGCTTGACACTACCATCAACATGCCTGGCACTGATGTAAAGCATCCGTTTGTAACAGCAAGTGCCGATACTATCTTTTTCTCCTCCAACAGACCCGGAGGTCAGGGCGGGCTCGACATTTGGATGAGCCTTCGGATTGACAGCAGCAGATGGACAACAGCTATCAATCTGGGAGAAAGAATCAATACGCAGGGTGACGAAATAACGCCCTTCTACTCTCCTGCGTATAGCTGCCTGACGTTCGCCTCCAACGGCTTGGCTGGTTACGGTGGTTTCGATCTGTACCTGGCCAAGCAGCTGTCCTTTTTTGAACCCAAAGTATTTAACCTCGGAGTGCCCTTTAATAGCACTCTGGACGACACCTATCTATTCCTGGGAAAAAGCGGCTATCTCTCATCTAACAGAGATGGCAAAGAACTTGACGTCATGACCTTTTCCTACGGCAGTCTTAAGGAGTTTTTTGAGTACATCATGACCAACGATGCCATTATCGACTTTCAATATTACACAGCCTCCTCACTCGATCTCTACACCTTCCGGATGGATGATTACCAAGGATACGATATCTTTTTTCCAACAGGGAGAGACTCGGCCCCGCCAACCTTCAATACAACAACAAATCTTATTAATATACATGGCACAAATGTGGCACCTGGGGAACTTGTACGCTTGACAATTGATTCGAGGACAGAGATTTTGACACTCGCCAATAATGCCGGACAGTTTACCTACCTGTTTACGCCAGACAGTCTCTCCAATAAGTACACAATAACTACTGCAAGCAACCAAAACGCTAGCGTAACAGAAGTCGACACAACTGGAACCTTTTATGAATACTCGTTCGAGAAAGTATACTTCGACTACGGTCGCTACCAGCTACGAAGTGAAACTATCGTGGCACTTAACGACCTGATAAGTCATTTCGATCAGGACAATATTGTTATGATCGACATTGAGACACACACCGATAGTCGAGGCAACAAAGATTATAACCTGACGCTGAGTGAAAACAGAGGTATTTCAATTATGAAATACCTGCTTGCCAAAGGAGTTCCTGAATCAAAAATGAGGGTCATTGCCATTGGTGAGGAAAAACCCCTCTCTGAAAAAGATTCATGGTATGCCCAGTTTTTCAATAGAAGAGCAGAAATCATTATTCACACTAAAACCGAGGTCAACTACACCAAGCCTGAAATTTTCCTTGTGATGAGGAGCCTTGACTTAAACCTGGTGTCCCAGAACCTGGGTATTGAGCCTGCAAAACTACAAAGCTGGAATGGTATTGGCGCAAAGGCTGTTGCCGAGGGGAACACACTGAGAGTATTTGACGCTGAGTACAGAACACCAAGCATGCGCAACCTCATCAATCAAAAAGACATAGATGATAATTTTTTTCTGTACACAGTAAAACCAGGAGAGACACTTGAATCGATTGCCAGGAAGTTCAAAACCATTGAAGAGCTTATATACGAAATAAATCAACTTGAAGAAGAGTTGAAGCCCGGGGACGAAATAATCGTGATGTTGTAATTACTTCTTCGACACAAGAATAAAGGCACCCCAGGTAAAGGGATCCGGATATTGTTGCTTAAAACGCTGTCTTGCTGTGAAAAAAGAGTCTTCGATAGAATGCTCTTTCACAAACTCCGAGTAAAACATGTTCATGAAGTTTTTGGTGGCTGTATCGTTCACCTTCACCAGAGAAATAATAAGGTTGCTTGCCCCAGCCACCAAAAAAGCCCGCTGTAAACCGTAAACGCCCTCCCCATTCTTAACCGTTCCCAGTGCCGTTTCGCAAGCCGACAGGACGACAAGCTGGGTTTGGTCAAGCTTAAGGTTCATCGCTTCATAGGCAGTCAATATACCATCGTCCCCGGTGCTCTTATCTCTGGCGAGATAAACGCCCGAATGAAGCAACGCACTCTGCCGCTTGCTGTCTTCCTCAAAATAGCCATGAGTCGCCAGGTGAAGAATACCCGGATCCTGATTAAGTTTGAGGTTGCTCTCAGTAGCATTCAGATAATAGAAATCTGACACTTTCCATTTTCCTCCCTGTAGAATCTCGGTTACATCATCAGCCTCCCTTTCCGCTTCTGGCAGTGGGTTGAGTGGTGAATTCAAATTCAGTGTTGTAAAGTCAGGATTGCCAAAGATTGCGGCTGTGTTCATTTTTTTGGCAGCCACCTTGCCCCCCTGAATAAAATCCTTTCCACTGGTAATATGTACAAGCTTATATTTGTCCGACACATATTGCTGGGTGGCCGAATCATACAAAACGGCCGGGTTTAATTTGTGATAGATGCCATCCGGGGCATAATAAACCTTGTTGTCTGTTTTAAGTTCGGTGTCAATTTTTTTCCAGAAAACATTATAGGAAGCCGCATCCTCAAGGCCATACCTGAGGGAATTCTTATAGTAACTATACTGATCCACCAGCCGGTCGCTGCCATCAAGCTTGATCCTTTTGAGCTGGTTAGAGCCTCCCTGAAGAATGAACACCACGTAGCTGCTTTGGTCGTCAAAACCCTGTTCTGCACCAAATTTACCAAGCTTGAATGAGTAGTTCCTGAATTCGATCACTTCTACGAGCACTGCGCTGTCAGCAATATTCTTTTCAACGTCCTGCCAGCTGTAGAACGAAAGTTCGCTCTGAGAAGAGAAGGTTGACGAAAGTAGCGCCATCTTTTTTTCGAGATTGTTGCACTGATCCTCCAGACTTTCGATGTTGATCCCCCTCAGCGCCAGCTCATGTTCAGAAAGAAGGTAGCTTTGAGCCAACATATACTTCGCCTCTCTCCACTCAATAAAACTATTTTTTACGGCGGGATCTGAATTTTCCAACATGCTAGTACGCATCTTGTCGGCCGCATAAAACAACACCGATTTTGTATTCAAATAGTAGTTGTAAACCTTTTCCGTCCACTCTGTTTCAAAATATCTTTTCCCAAAAGAAATACTCGCAAAACGCTCCAGGTTAAACTTAATGTCTTCAAAAAATAACTGCCTTTGTTGATCCGTGAGTACTGGAAACACCGACTGCATGTGGTGAATTTCTGTTTTTAGTGCCCCGTCAAAATGTTCGAGTGCCTGAAGTGTATCTCCCTTGTTCAGAAAGTGAACTCCGAGGTCATTGAGGCTCTTCGCATACATCGGATGTTTCTCTCCCAGCTTCTCCTTCCTGATTTTCAGCGCTTGCAGCAAAAGTTTCTCCGACAATTCCACATACCCAAACGCCTGATAAATCAGCGCTATGTTGTTAAGTGTTGTGGCATACCTGGGGTTTTCCGGACCATAAATAGTCTTGTCCAAGTCAAGCACCCTCATATACATATTGAGGGCACTACTAATGTCTCCAAGGCTTTTTTGGCAATTAGCCAAATTGCTCAGCACGTTAGCATAATCGGGGTGGACGCCGCCATATAGCTCCCGCATCGCTGCGGCACTCTCCTGAAACATAGTAAAAGCCTTCTTGTAGTCTTTCTTCTTTGAATAAATAGCGCCGATGTTGTTGACTACATACGGTAAGATTTCTATCCTGCTACCTGCATAGTTTAACAAGTCCTCAAAATATGCCTCCGAGGTAACAAGGTCGTTGACTTTAAAGTATAGTACAGCCAGGGTATTTAGTGTTTCTATTCTAAGTAGTGAGTCTGACGGGTAACGCTCCTTTTTCAACTGTAGATTGCTCAGCAGCTGGTTCTCCGAGGCAGAAAACTCACCTCTGTCAAGCTTTATTGCCGCCAGTCTATCCAATGCCCGCAGATGCATGACCTCATTCTTTCCCTTCAGCGCTTCTATAGCCTTTTTCAATGCTATTTCACCCTCCTCAAAGTCGCCCATGTCCCTTAGAAGTGTTCCATACTCTGTCAGCAATCCGCCCCGAATAGAATCATTCTCAGCAAAGTACAGTGCTGACAATCTGAGGGCACGCTCGAACTGACTTCGGCTCTTTTCATATTGGCCAACTTCCATATAGAAGAGTCCATTTTTGTAGGTGGCGTCGAGGTAAATCTGGCTCTGTTCGGAATAATTCTTTCGCACGAGCGAGTCAGCCCAAAGCAGATACGACTCAGCTGCCAGGTAGTCACTATTGTTCTGATAAGCCGCTGAAAGGTTCAAGCATATTTTGATAAGTCCGGGGCTTAGGCTATCGTATAGCTCTAGTTCTTCCCTCAAGCTGTTTTGAATGGCCCTGATAGCTCTGTTGTGTTCTGCAAAGCCCAGGTAAATAAGTCCGATATTATTGTATGCTTCTGCGTACCCCACCTCCCTCTTACAAAGTCCCGAGTCGAGCTTTACGATGAGTTGATCAGCAAAGTGCAAAGACCTGGCCCTATCTATTTTTGAGTAGTAGTTAGCGCTGTCCAACTGTTCCAGGCAATTTTGAGAAATGGCCAGAGTTGGAGTTAAAAAAAATGCAAACCAGAAAAGATAGAAAAGTAGTCTATTCATAATAGGATTCAATCCTATATACGCACGAAACTAGCAGTTGCAGATTGGCAAAACATAAGTTTTCCTTCAAATATTTATATGAAAAGGATGGACGGTCTTCTACAGGTCAATCCCAAGGAGAAATACAACAATAAATAACTTCAATATAGTCTGACTATCATTTTGCGAGGTGCCTGGAGATTGTAAAGTAAAAGCTACTTCCGCTGCCTGCTTTCGACTCCACCCAAATCTTGCCTCTATGTAGTTCAACTATCTTTTTACAAAATGCGAGGCCAATACCGGTACCTTCGTAAGAGGCGTCGCCATGGACCCTTTTAAAAATGATAAAAATCTTATCAAGGTCATCTTGTTTTATACCAATACCATTATCTATGACTAAAAATTCAAAAAAATCACTTTCCTCTTTTACCGACAATTCTATTATGGGTTCCACATCTCTACGCCTGAACTTGATCGCATTGCTAATCAGGTTCTGAAACAACTGATTGAAATCCAGCGGAAAAACTGCCAGGGGCGCCATGCGCCTTACTGATTCATCAATCAGCACCTTTGTGCCGCTTTCAGAGACCGCCGACTGGAGGTCTCCGACGACATTTTTTATTACCTCATCGCATTTAACCTCTTTTGGCTCTAACTGCCGGCCAATGCGGGCGTAGTCCAAAAGTCCCTTAATTAACAACTTCAAGCGCTCCACTGAAAAAGAAATGTAGTCCAGGCTGTTTTCGAAATCTCCGTCTCCTTTCTTTGAACTCGGCAGCTTAAGTACTTCGGTGATGCCAAGTATGGTATTGAGGGGTTCCTGAAGATCATGTGAAGCTATATAGGTAAACTGCTCCATTTCCTCGTTTTTAATTTTCAGTTCTTTAACAAGCCTCTCAGATTCAACCATCTCATTTCTTATACTTTCCTTGAGTGAACTTTCCTTGTCAAGCGTTTGGGCAAGGCCGGAGGTGAGCATCTGAATAGAGACTGCAAACAAAACACTTAGCAGCACCTGATTTGATGCAACGGCCAGCCAGGCCGCAGGCGTGTAAATGTTCACCAGGGCGGAATCCATCAAACCAAGGTGCATGCCTAGTGCGAATAGAACACAGATTGCAGTATTCGCAGCAATACACCAATAAGCCAGTTTGCTGGAGTAAATGAGACTTACAAAAATGACGGTGGATAACAGATACAAAAGACCAGGCCCGTATACCCCCATGTAGTACAATAGTGTAACTGACAACAGGTACATTGTAAACACAAACAAAAGCTTTCGCCAACGTAGATTCATTTTTTTGGAGAACGTGACCATTGCCAGTAACGCCACGGCGAGGCTGTCGTAAAATGCTATGTAGGGTTGATCGAGATAATAACATAGAACCATTGCCGGTATGTAGGCAATCATACACACTGGCAGCATGTAAACAACTATCACTTGGAACAGTTTGTCTCGCCAATACCCAACTCCCTTTACATCCGGAACAGCCCCATCCGACAGCCTTGACGCTACCAGTTCCTTATATTTTGACCAAATACTCATGCGACGGTTTTACTTACTAACAGCATTTTTTTAACATCTAAAAAAACTTAATCAGATTGACGGAAGGAGTTAATTGCACAGTGAAGTTAACGAATGGCAAAACGATCAGATGCGTCACCCTATCTCAAATTCGACAAATAAAAAAGCCAATAGTCTCTCAACACCACTTGCAGCCTTTTTAACGAATTGCGTTTCGACAAACAATACATCCGACAAGACCAATAATAACCTAAGTTTTTTCTAAATTCACCTATCTAATATCTGGTAGCCTGAGAACGGGAAGACATTCTGGTTCCTGGCCGGTATTGCACATCCTTTAAAAATCAAAATTATGAAGGCGATTACACTTGTTGGTCTTTTACTTCTTACTTACGTCAATGGTTTTGGGCAGGGCGTTCCCTCATCAGATATTCAAATAAAAACAGCCTTGCTTGCCGCACCTACGGAGCTCAAGGACGGAGCAAAAATTTACGGCTATAATAGTGCAGGAGAGTTCATCACTCTCCGTGAGGGAACAAATGGCCTAATATGCCTCGCCGATGACCCCAATTCAAAGGGCTTCAATGTGGCCTGCTACCAAAAGGATCTCGATCCGTTTATGGCAAGAGGCAGAGAATTAAAGAAGGAAGGCAAAACATCACAGGAAATATTCGACATCAGAGAAACTGAAACGAAGGCTGGGAAAATAAATATTCCCAAGGGCAGCACACTCTATGTTTATAATGCTGAGGACGGCGATGTTACCTGGGCTTCCGGCGAAGTGGTTAATGGCTACTTAAGATATGTGGTTTACGTACCTTTTGAAACTTCTGAGTCAACCGGCCTTCCAACAAAACCAGAATTTGAAGGGCAGCCATGGATCATGAACCCTGGTACTCACAGGGCGCATATTATGCTTAGTCCGCCGAGAGAGTAGTAACTGTCTCCTTTTTCGCTTTTTCTGGTGAGCATTTAAACGAAAAGCCCGGGAATCGAGAACCTGTGTCCTGGAGTTTGGTTTTGCATTGGGGCATTGATCAATTAATATTCCTTCGGGCAGAAGTATGAAGCAACATTAAGTAGCAGCTTGTTTATTTCAGCACAAATTTCACCGTTTTTTCAGCACGACCATCGAGTATTTTAAGGATGTACATAGTAGCTGACATTAGGTCTGTTGAGATCGGTAGAGTGATATGTTGCTGCCCCTCGTGCAAATAAATGCTACTTTCGGCAAGCACATTTCCTCCGATTTCGAAAAGGGCTAAATAGGCCTGGTCATTGTCAGCAGCAAATACATCGAAAGCTAGACTTTGCCCTTGCTTGTCGAAGGCGACATTGCCCACTTTCAATTCAACCTGATGCAAATCGGCATTATTATAGCGTACGGTCTTAGAAAAGCTGTATTTGCCATCAAAATCAGTCTGCCTGACCCGATAGTAAGTAGATAACCCAGGTTTCGGGCTGAGCGGGCTATCGTACCTGTTAATGCCTTGGGTGGATCCGCTTCCGTCCATTTCTGCAATTGCATCAAAGTAAACACCATCGGTACTTTCTTCGACGCTGAAATAGTCATTGTTCTCTTCCCAGGCCGTGCTCCAATTCAGCACTGTCTTATGCCCCTTTTCTTCAATCCAAACGTCAATAAACTCAACAGGAAGTACCTCCTCCTCTCCCAATACAGAAAAGGGACTCAGTGAGGTAATACCTGATCGGGTGGTAAAGAAAGGCCCCAGGCCACTTGCCGAAGCTGCCGAGTTAGCATCCCATGCGCCGCCCGTATAGTGACTAACGTAAGAACGGTCTCTGTCGAAGGAGGCAGATTCATCTGCCGCATTCCAATACATTGTAAATGACACGTCGATTACTGAAGCGTCGCTGCCAACCTGCCACGTCTTGTTTACCCGTGGCAGCGAAACCGGATCGCCCATCACCCCGTTTTCCAGTACGTTGTCATGTACCCTCACGGAAAAGTTGCCAGCAGATCCTGTTGCCGACTGCGTAACTGCTATAGGCGTGTAAGAGGCTTGACCGACAGGGAAAACAACAGGCGTATTGTCATTGGCTACAGGCATAGTTAAGGTTCCTGTTCCAGTGGTTTTCACCCATCCGCTGGTAAAGTCGATGGTACCTCCATCACTTACTGTCAAATCATTGTCACCTAAAATAATGCTTGCGCTACCCATGCTTAGGCCGCCTCTTAGATTCACGTCTTTCTCGAGGGTCAAATCGTTGGCAGCCGCAACATTCTTAAAGTGAGTCTTTGAGTTTCCTTTTATTACAGGCGTAGCTCCCGCAAAAACAACTGTGCCTGTGGCGTCTTCGAGCACATTGATGGCGGTGCTGTTATTGGCCCAATTTCCCTCAAGGTAAATCGTTCCTTCCAATACAATATCACCCTGCAAAACACCATCGTCAGCGATGCTTACCGAGGCGTCAGAGCCACCGAGCACCTTCAAAAACGCTCCGTTTTTGACAACAATCGTTGCACCATTATTCAAAACACCAGCAGACTGTGCGCTGAGTGCACATATATTTACTAAGTGAGTCACTAAAAGCAACACGAGAGTTTTCATCTTCATGGCCTACCCTAGTTAATTCTGTAAACCATAAAATTCATGGAAGAGGCATCAAAGGTAGTACTACTCATATGGTTCACATAAAACCAAAGTTCCAGATAGTCGCCGGCAGCAAGCGATATCAGTCCGCTAAAGCTACCAACGTCAGTCGTGCCAGTTTTCATGGTCTTTTTTGCGGTAAGATTAGTAGCAGTTACCCCATTTTTGTGTACCTGAGCCCATACTTCCCGGTCTGTTTGAATACCTGACATTGTGAAGGCTAAATAAACTTGTACCATGTAAATACCACCACCTTCAGAACCTATCACTATTTTGTCGGGAATGCTTACAGAAGAGCCTTCCGTAATGGTCAGTTCATCGCCTCCGGCCGCTTGGCTGGCAGAACCGCTTACAAACCCAATCCATGTTTTACTTGGCAAAACCGACGACAAATTTGAGGTGAGGTGAATTTCTCCATAGCTGGGTCGCCGTAAATTACCTGCATCCCATACCTCATGCCATTCACCACTCCTGAAAATCATCAGTTCCGAAAAATCAGAATCAAATACTAAAAGCCCTTCGGCCGGAGAGGAAATGGATGTTCGCTGGCTGGTTGTTAGCCGGGGAGGCAGGAAGCCTTTGGTAGTGGACTTAACATCTAACATGGCCGACGAAGCCCCGGTATAGCTGTCATCGTCGGTAACAATTACTTGCTGACCATAACTTTTGGCTGTGAGCAAGCAAACAACAAACAGTAGATAGAATCGAGTCATGAGAGTATAATTTGAACCTATACAAAGGTGCTCCCATAAAAAACTTATAACAGACTCATCTGCTGCAATTTATAACCCGAGTAAGAAAACTGAGCAAACACGAATAAAAACAGGCCTTTATGCCAAGTACAGCATTCAGTCATGAATAACTGAATGTAAGTTTTCCTTCTTAGTGGTACTTTTCGCTAAAAGGCATCAAAAGCCCTCATCCATAAATTCATCGTCCTGAGGCCGTTTCCTAGGCTTTCGCTGATATACCCGAACAAAATCTACTTCCATTCGCTGAGGCCAGTCGGTAGACTCCAACCCTTGTCCTTGCCTCACCGAAACATTGAGAATGAGGTAAAATGGATTAAAAAATGGCCAACCATCTTTTCCTGTGCCGTCATCCACTGCTTTATGGTACTTCTTCCCATCCACAAACCATTCAATCTTTGTGGGAGTCCACTCTATAGAGAATGTATGAAACCTTTTATCGACAGCGCTCAGTTGTATATGTCCCATTCTCTCGGTGCCAAGAGAGAGGTTGTAAGCGGAAGTATGCACCATACCATGGATCACGTCCACTTCAGCGCCTGAATGCACCATAATGTCCAACTGTCCATCCTCAGGTAGTTTGACAGGCCTGTCGTCGAAGTAGGGAAGCATCCATATGGCAGGGCTGGTACCAGAGCCAGCGGGGAGTCGTGCCCTCACCTCTATCTTTCCGTATAGCCACTCGTTCTTCCCACGGGTAACCACCCTGGCCGAGGTGTAATCAGCATCTCCAAATTTTTCCCGATGAGCTTCAATAACCAAGTAGCCCGACTCAACTCTGGCATTGTTGGTTCGCTTGTACGTGTAGTATTGCTCTTCATTGCCCCCCCAACCACAAAACACCGGGCAACCATCTCCAACATCATAGGTCCACTTGGTGCTGTCCGGCAACCCTTTGTAGTCGAATTCGTCAGACCACGCAAGCCTGTACCGTTGCGCATTGGCACAATATCCAACCAAACTAACGGCAACTACCGCCGCACCAACTATCAACCTCCATTTACTCTTCATCCAAAAAAATGCTATGATGATTTTCTCCAAACATTAAATGTAATTGAAAGTTAACTAAAACGAACAACTATCATTTTCAATGTCAGATATTACAGCTATCTTTTCTGCCATTCAGCTAACACCTGACAGTATCAAAGTGCTCAGTTAGCAAGAACATTTTCCAATTTATCCAGAATGATCTTTTATCGTGGTCTAAAATATTTGAAGCAAACAGAATTTTATTGCAATAAAGAGTGTATTCATATATAGTTGCCTACCTTTCGGTAAAATTCACCCGAGTTAACAATTTAAAGAGTATAATAAACCATGGAAAATCGTCGCTTTTTACCTGTAATCGTGGTGCTGCTCATTGCAGTCATTCTCCTCATCTATCTTTCTTCTAGTATTTTTTACACAATACGTCCAGGAGAAAGGGCCGTTCTCTTCTATAAATTTGGTAGAGGGATGGACAAGGAGAACATTCAAATGCCCGGCTTTCATGTGAAAGCACCCTACAATGAGCTTTTCGTATATGATGTGACCGAAAATCAAGTGGAGGAAACCCTCGACGTGCTTGACAGAAACGGCTTGTCTATCAGCGTCGATGTCTCAGTTAGGTTTCACCCAATGTTCGACAAGATCGGGTATATACAAGAGACTTTCCAACAGGACTACGTAAACAGGTTGGTCGTGCCAGAGGTACGGTCTACCGTTCGTCAGGTAATGGGTAGATTTTCGGCTGAGGAAATATACTCGACCAAACGGCCCGAAGTGGAAGCAGCTATCAAAACTGAAACAGAAGCGGTACTGGGTGCTGAAGGCAACTTCATTCAGATGCGGGCTCTTCTTATTCGGTCCATCAAATTACCAGAGCAAATAGGGCTTGCCATCGAAAACAAGTTGAAGCAGGAACAGGAAGCGCTGGCCTACCAGTTCAGGCTCGACAGAGAAAAAAGTGAGGCAGAGCGCAAGCGCATTGGTGCTGAGGGTGAAGCTGCCGCTAACAAAATTATCAACAGCAGTTTGACCGACGAGTTACTCAAGATGAGAGGCATTGAAGCCACTCAGCAATTAGCCAACTCGCCTAACGCAAAAATTGTAGTTATTGGCAGTGCAAAGGACGGACTCCCTCTTATTTTGGGAAATAATTGATCTTTCCTGATCCAATAATTTTACATATTTTAGGGCAGCATTATTTATCGTTAGTAACATATAAATTTATTCGAATCAATGTCTAAAGTTGCTGAAATACATTACGACGGCCAGGTTTACGAAATGCCTGTGATTGAGGGTTCAGAAAATGAAAAAGCAATCGACATTAGTAGCCTCAGAGCAAAAAGCGGGCTGATCACCATTGATCAAGGCTTCAAAAACACGGGCTCTACGACGTCAGCCATCACCTTTCTCGATGGAGAATTGGGCATTCTAAGATACCGTGGTTATCCAATTGAGGAACTTGCCGAAAAATCGACCTTCCTGGAAGTGGCCTACCTGCTTATTTACGGAGAGCTACCTAAAAAAGACACCTTCGACAGTTTCAAAAAAGACATCACGCACCATACACTTGTGCATGAGGACATCAAGAAAATACTGGAAGGGTTTCCAAGCAATGCCCACCCAATGGGGGTGCTTTCTTCGTTGGTTTGCTCACTTACTGCTTTTTACCCTGAATCTCTCGACCCAAACAGGTCGTGGGACAAAGTGAATCTTGGTATTATCAGGCTGATCGCCAAAATGCCAACTTTCGCCGCCTGGGCATATAAGAACGAAATGGGGCACCCGGTCATTTATCCAGACAATAACCTCGACTACTGCGGCAACTTCCTGAAGATGATGTTTGCTCTTCCTGCAGATCAGTATCAGGCAGACCCGGTAGTTGCCAGCGCTTTGGACAAACTGCTCATCCTCCATGCAGATCACGAACAAAACTGTTCAACGTCAACTGTGCGAATTGTCGGCTCATCACAGGCAAGCCTTTACTCTTCAGTATCTGCAGGTATCAATGCGCTGTGGGGCCCGCTCCATGGTGGTGCCAATCAGGCGGTTATAGAGATGCTGGAAGCTATTAAAGAAGATGGCGGCAACAGTAAAAAGTGGCTTGAAAAAGCGAAGGACAAAGATGATCCTTTCCGTTTGATGGGATTTGGCCACAGAGTATACAAGAACTTTGATCCAAGGGCGAAGATAATCAAGAAAGCAGCTGACGACGTTTTGGCGAAAATGGGTGTGAACGACCCAGTGCTTGATATTGCCAAAGAGTTGGAAGAGGCTGCATTGAAAGATCCTTATTTCGTAGAAAGAAAGCTTTACCCCAACGTAGACTTCTACAGCGGCATCATTTACAGAGCCATTGGCATACCTACAGAAATGTTCACTGTGATGTTTGCACTGGGAAGGCTTCCGGGCTGGATTGCCCAGTGGAAGGAAATGAGAGCCAACAGTGAGCCTATCGGCAGACCAAGACAAGTGTACGTAGGTGAGGTAGAAAGAAACTACGTCCCAATTAGTAAAAGATAAGATCGTTTTTGATCAAAATAACTTAGCCCTGTCTTGCGATAGGGCTTTTTTTTAGCCAATTTGTTCTGAACACTAAGCCAGTAATAATCGACCGGGGATGGCAGCTAAGAAATTTCATGTTTTCATTGTAGACGATGATCCATCTTTTCGTTTCATAACAAAAAAATTGTGTGAGAAGGAACCATCGATTGGCCGGATAGAAGACTTTGAAGACATTTACGATGCCCTAAGGCAAATCATGCTCCACAAAAAAAGTGCTGAGAATTTGCCGGACGTAATCCTTCTTGATTTGAACTTTCCAACACTAAATGGCTGGGAGTTTCTGGAAGGTTTCGTGGATCTTCAGGTATCTCTGGCTAAAAAAATACCGGTGTTTGTCATCAGCTCCTCACTTCTGAATTCCGACAGGGCAAGAGCAAAGGAAATCGACATTGTAAAAGGCTTTTTCTCTAAGCCAATCACTCTTGAGCAGGTAACGTCGATCATGCAGTCGCTTGACTCTGTCTAGGACGAGGAAACTGATCTTACTTTCGACAAAGTAAACGCCGTTGTCACACCCACAATAGCGCCCATCAGGTGTGACTCCCAGCTCACGCCAGGCTGCGAGGGGAAAATACCATAGATGATACCTCCATACAAAGCCACTACAACAATAGAAATGAATAGTGATTTAAAATCCTTCCGAAAAATACCGAAGGAGATAAGAAAAAAAGCCAATCCATAGATCAACCCACTGGCACCGACATGGTAGAAAGGCCTTCCAAACAACCAGACAAATATCCCCGTGAAAAGGTAACACTGGAGAAATACCCGGGTGGCAATCTTGTCATAAAAATAATAGAGGGCACCTCCCAAAAAAAGCAAAGGAAGCGTATTGGATGTGATGTGCATCCAGCTGCCGTGAATCATCGGACCGGTAAGTATGCCGATTAGCCCGTAGAGCGTTCTTGGGTAAATACCAAGAAAACCAAGGTCAACAGACAGGTAGTTCTCCACAGCGAAGAAAGCCCACATTAAGAAGACAAGCCTGAGGGGCGGGAGAATGTATTTTCCGTTAAGCATAAAAAAACCCAGGGACTGCCTGGGCTGTTCATTGTCAAATAGATTTTTACTTCTTTGCCGGGTCGTTGATCATTGTCAACTCCATCAATTTAGCCTCTTCATAACTAACTGACAGATACCCGAGAATGCCACCAGAGGATTCCGCAATCTTCTTGGCAATATCCTTCAGGCTCGCATAAAACTCAGTCGAGAAAGTTTTGTTTAGCTTCGGCAGAATGAGATTCAGCTTTTTCAGTTCTCTGTTGATGGCCGGCCCTCTCTCGGCTGCCTTGTGAGGCAACTCTTCTATCATGGTCATGAAATCGTTCTCAAACCTCTCTCCTACTGCCTTATAGTAGCCAAGCAGCGACTCCCTGGCCTTTTGCTGCTTCACCTTAGCCAGTTGAATTGCTTTCTGGATTTCTGATTTGTCAATATTATCGTCTGCGCCCGCAATAAGCACCGATACATAGGCAGGTGCCTTTAGCAAAATTTCTACTTCATCGTCACGAAGCTTCTCAAATTCAGGTATCATTAGATATCGTTTGTTGAAATGAATGTCTTATGCGAAAATATCAAAAATTGCGTTACTGAAAGCGATGAGTCATCACTTTTACGAACAAACATTTAAACCTCACTGTATTTCTAATGTTTTAGTTAAATTTAAAGACTTGGAAAGCTAAAAAGAAAACATGGCCAACATAATAGATTTATCTTATTTGGAAAAAGTTTGCGAAGGAGATACTGAATTCATGAAAGAAATGATCGAGGCATTTATCGAGACTATTCCAGAGAATTTGACTGAAATGCAAAGCGCACACAATGCTGCTGACTGGCCTCTGCTGGCACGAATCGTCCATAAAATGAAGCCGTCCATCGCATTTATGGGCATAGAGGAGCTAAAAACCAATGTGCTTGAGCTGGAAGCGCTAGCCAAAGAGGGGAAAAAGCCTGCCGAAATAAAGGTACTTGTCGACAAAGTTGATGGCACCACCACTCAAGCCATTGCTGAATTGAGTGAACTACTGAAGACATTCTAGCGACCTTATTGCATGAAAAGTAAAAAGGCTGTGCTTCATGGAAGCACAGCCTTTTTTATGACTGGATCGCCACGTATCAATGAATAATCAACAGCTTCTTAGGTTCAAACATGGCATTCTCGTTGCTGATGATCACAAAGTACATGCCACTGGGCACAGACCTTGTATCTAGTGTTACCCCTTCACTACCCTTCTGCACTCTGCCATTGGAAATTATAGCCCCCGCCTGATCAATCAGTCGCCATTCAAAGTCATTGTTCAGCTGACTGTCAAACCTCACACCCACTTCTGTATTGGCTGGGTTCGGGTAAAGGGCGTAGGAAGAAGCTATTTCGCCGGGAAGGTCGACCCCGGTTTCGGTAGCCTGCTTGCCTTTGATGTCCAGGCTGGCAGCCTGATAAATCAGCTTAGTGTCGTTGCTCTGAATAAACGCCACCACTTTCAACTGATCGGGGTCTTTTACGAGCTTTCCACTAATTTCCCAGGTATACGGAAAGGTCAGCACAGTTTCCGTGCTCAGCCCGGCAAACCCACTGATGATCTCGCCATTACCATTGGGTAGTAACTTCCGCATTACACTTTGATATGGTTTGCCCTGAAATTCAAGAGAATCTTCTACGATAGCCACATACAAGCGATGCTCACCGCTAGATGGCACTGTCCCATTTGTAGAAGCCTTTCTACTTATTTTCACATTGAACGACAGCTGAGTATCGCCGGCACTAAGTTGTTCAATCGATATACTTGCCAGTGGGTCCCGAAGCGACGACCTTGACAACTCCAGTTCACGAAAAGGTCTTCCACTAGCATCTGCTGCCCGATAGGTTTCTTCCGAGACATTACCAGAGAGAATTGAAGTGGGCACATCGGTAATACCATAGAAAAGAACCCTCGACCCCGCATCGGCCTTGTTAAGCTGATTAAACGGATCACTGCCCTCCCCTCCTTTGAATTCGGTATGATAAGCGATTGGGATAATATCATTATTGTTGTTAGCAAGAACTGCAAGCTCCGTTTGAAGTTGTGTGTCAACGTCATTGCTCAACCTATTAGTTGTTGAGCTGAATTTCTCGAGCAATACCTGCTTGGTTCGGTTGCCTATCCAGAAGTTATCGAACGCAAAGCCTTCGTCTTCCGCATCTTCAGAGGCATTGGACGCAAACGCAAACCGGAAAATAACTTGCTTTCTATCTCCGGGAATCAAATCCAGTTTCTGTCGGGCCGATGCGTAGGTAAAGTCCACCTGACCGGTCTTCAGGCTCGATCCAGCCCAGCCTACTCTGCTGCTTGAGGTGCTATAAAAATCCTGGCTTCCCGGATCAGAAGAGATGCCGTCGATTGAATACCAATTTTCTCCGGTTGACTGACCTTCGAGTGCTTCGTAACTTCCAAGCACCTGCCAGGTATCTCCATTGTCAATAGAGTATTGAAATACGACGCCGTCCTTCCTGGCCTCTGTTAGAAACATTCTATCGAAGCTGACCATAGGGCGTGAAAGGGCCGAGAGGTCAAAAGCCGGCGACATCACCCAGGCGGTCTGGTTGATTTTATATAAGCCTCCCGCCTTTGTAAACATTGCCCTTTGTCCCACACTGGCGGAATTTAGTCTTGCGCCACCACTTGTTCCCGTCTCCCAGTCATTGGGGCGAACCGCTTTTGAAAACTTATCAGCAGTTGGCGTAAACAGAAATGTATTATCTACCCACCAGCCATCAGTGCCAGCCTCAAAGCTGTGCGGAGTAAAATTTTCGCTAACGCTTACAAGCGGTAAAATATGAACCACCCTCTCGGTAGTAGCAACACACTCGTTCACAGAAACCATTGTCAGCCTCACAGTATAGTCACCCTCTCCCGGGAAAGTAAAGCCTCCATATTCAGCATCAAAATAAGCCCTCGCAAAATCATTACTGTTCTGAGTGTCAGTATTGGCGCTTCGCTCAGTGATTAAGATGTTTCCGCTAGCAGTAACCCACTCAAGCTTCATGTACTTCAAAAACTGATCGGGCAATATTCGGTTGTCAAACGAGAAAATAGTCGGGCTGCCTGCTACGATATGCCTCCAGGCAATATAAGGGTCGGGCGAACTACCGATATTTCTAACTACTTCTACCGAATTAACAGTACCATTAACACCTGTAACTTTCGCTTTGAAAATATAGTTACCAGGCGTTGGCTTCTCAGTATAGGTGAAATTTATGCCGGTACCAATCACCGTTTCCTGTGCATTTGAAGCATCTCCTTTGATCGTCCATTCTACCGAGCTGACACCACCCAATGCCTCTGCATTGGCAACGTTAGCTGTTAAATCGATATCGAAGGAAGAACACCCCCCAGTCACCACTAAATCAACTTGAGGAATGGGCTGAACAGTGACTGTTTTTGTGACCTCATTATAGCAGCCATTTGTACCAGAAGATCCGTAGGTTATCGGATAGCTGGTGTTAGCTCCATACAAATCTTCGTCTCTCGCAGCCAACGGAGCAAATACTGCTGTGGTGAGACTTGTAGTGGTAGTACCAGTGCCCGTAAATGTACCATTGCTCTGATTGCCGGTAAACCGGATAACCTGACTTTCCGACACATCTACTAACAGGTTACTGTTTTCTTCATCAAAAGAAATTGTGCTGGAAAAATCAACCACTGTCAAAGGCTTCACCCGAACCACCCTTTGGAGAGAGTCGATACAACCATTGGCATTTGTCAATGTGTACGTAATCGTAAACTCTGGATTTTCCGCAGCAGGCAACTCCTGCGGATCCGTAAGCCCCACTGCCAACAGAGGATCAAAGATGGCAGTTCCATCGCCATTGTCTGTAATACCGGTTCCCTTAAAGGTGCCGGCTAGAGTTCCCGCCAAAGAACCAACAAGGTTAAATGTTCCATTGTCTACACAGATGGCATAAGTACTTGGAACGGGTGTCTTATCATCATCATCAAAGGTCATTGTGACCGCCGGCAAGGAGTTAATCACTACCTCTACTTTTGTCGCAGCACTTTGACATCCTTGTCCAGTAACTTCGGATGTAACGTAATACGTGTAAGTGCCGGCTTTTTTCGAATCAAATGTTGGATTCAGGCTTGGTACGACATCATTGTTAACCGACGTGGTAGTTGTCAAAAGGTTATTTAAGTTCACATCACTAAACCACCTATAAGTAAATATCGAATTGATGTTAGCATCGATTTGAAGATTGCCTATTTCCTCTCCTATACAATAAGTATACACGTCATTAGTGCCTGTGGTATGGGGCACACCCGCTATTGGAGCGTGATAAAAAGTAAAGAATTCAACGCTACTTTCACAACCAGCAAAAACATCATCCCTAATTGTTTGTGTGACCTTAAAATTATAGAGTGTACCTGACGGCGGATAATCTGCAACCGACGGCGTAAAACTGCTGTTGGTTGCTGCCAAAGGAATATTCTTGTCGACATCCCAGAACTGTACAGTTGCGCCGGGAAATCTGTTTGCTATACTAAAAGAGGGTACAACGGCATCACCCTCACACATGGCATACCGGGGGTTGGTATCGTCGGGGACACTTGCCATGACTGGCCTTGGAGGAATAGGCACCACCGTTACAGATATCCTCCGCCTATTACTCTCACACCCAACAAAAGGTGGGGTTATCCCATTATCGATATTCACCACTTGGGTTACATAGAAAACCGACGTTTGCTCCAATACTTGATTAGCAGGCTCATTGTTGATGCTCAAGTCGGCTGCGCTTGCCGAAGGCCCCTGGAAAATTGGTATGGCACCGGGATTATCCAAAGGGTCGACATTGTACCAATTAAAAGTGGCACCAACCGCACCATTCATTGTAATATTGTCGATGGTAGCACCATTACAATAATAATAATCGTTAGTGCCACTTGCGTCAGTCGGGGTACCTGGCGTTCCATACAAAGTAACCTTAAGCGCCACTAAGTTACTTTCACATCCAAGATGCTTCCCGTCACCTCTAATATTGGTAGTTTGGCTTATGAGGAAATATCTTTCCGAGGGGGGGGAACCAATCAAAAACAAGTCACTGGCATTCGCCGTCTTCCGCTCGACATCTGCCCCCGAAAGTATGAGCGGGCTCGACACAGCCTTCACGATAGCCGTTCCGCCTCCGTTCAAGGCCGCCTGATACCAGTTGTATTTTCTGGTTTCACCCGCTCCAGTGAAGGCAGTAAAAGTATTGCTCACCTGAAACTCTACACTCGTAGTAACATCTTCAATACAGTACTTAAATTCATACACCGGAACTCCTCCAATATTGTCAGCGGGCAAAACGGGGCCATGGCCCGCATTTACATTATCGACTATAGTCGGAACGCCTGCTTCGGGGTAAACAGTAATTGTTAATTTTGTTGGTGGTCCCTCGCACCCTGCGAATAATGTAGCTGCATTCTGATCCTGCAACTTAGTTACCCACACATAGGTGAATCCATTATTAGCTGGATTGAAGCCTGCGCCTACCAAATCAGCATTTGTAATAACGTTAGTGGCCGACGCAAACTTAACGTCATCTCCTCCAAGCTCTGCAACCTGATCCCCATCGTCGATATACCATTGATACGCCACGCCAGTTTCTGCTGGGGCAGAAATATTCCCTACTGCATTGTTTTGACATGTATAAAACGCAGTTTCCGTTAACGAAGGTGCCGTTGGTGACTGAACGATTCTAACTTCCACCTTTCTGGCGACGGACGTACAACCTGCAAACTCGCTCAGATAATCAGACTGGGTTACATAGAAGTCATATATACCAGGAGTATTTGTATCAATCGACAAATCTGCCGCAGTCGCTTGTATGTATTGCGTACCTCCCGTGGCAGGAAACAAAGGCCCGCTCAGATCAGCATTTTCATACCATGAAAAATAGCTACTGTTTTCATCTCCTGAGTCAAGAGAACCTGCATTCAGTTGAATAGGAGACACAGCTTCTCCCTGACAGTATTCAATTACGTATGTGTCACCTATTAAAGTAGCCCCCTGCACCTGTGGAGGACTTGGTTCATAAAAAACATTAACAGTAACAGTTTGAAAGGCACCTTCACATGATTGAATTGCACCTTTGAAGGTCTGTGTGACGTGGAATACAAAGTTATCTCTCCTATTGGATGAATTTAGCGAAGAAAAATCGTCAAGGCCCACACCTGCCAAATTAATGAATTTCCCATCGTCATTCGTTTCAACCTTGTTGCCGGGTATACCTCCATTGTCTTTATAAAATGTATAAGTGACTGGGTCGTCTGGGAAGTCTGGGCTTTCAAAAACAAAATCTCCGGCAACTAGTGTCTCATTGCTACAATAATTGAACTCATATACGGCTGGGGTCAATACTGGTGCCACAGGTTCCCGATATAGATTAAAATTCTGAGACCCCGTGGACGCACACATAAATGCTGGATCTTGAGCGTCTGAAGTAATCACTTCTAGCTTATATTCACTTTGAGCCAACCCATTTAGGCCAACTGTTCCGTCGCTTGCTAGAGCAGCCATATCTATTATTTCACCCGAGAACGTCTTGGGTCCGGTACCTCTTGTTACATTGGTTATTTTGTAGTTTGGCCAGGAAGTAATATTAGGGCCATTGGCACCACCATTTGATATGGAAGCTGTAATAGCATAGCTCGAACTGGCATCAGCGCAATAAGCACTATTCAAATTTTTGATAGTGACAGTAGGCAAAGTCCTTAAGTAGATAATTTGATAGGCGTCCCAGCAAGAATAGCATGGAGGCGTAATCCCGTCCCAGGTGTATCGAAAAATGTAGACGTAAGGATCCTTGGTCGATGGCAGGCTACTTAAATGATCGCTTATATAAAACCTCCATCCATTTGGATTATTCAGATCCCCACTTGCATTCGTAAGATTCGGGCTGAAGTCAAATCCCGGTAAAATGCGTAGTGGATCGTAATTCAAATACCCTCCACCATAAGGCGAATAAAGTGCGAATCCATAAAACTGCTTCCCTACAGGTATTTCAGCAGTAAAAGCTGGACTTACAAAGTCATCCTGGCAATATTCAGTTGGTATGTTATTACCAGGGTCAACGTCGGCATTCTCGGCAAATATTGAAGTAGATTCGACAACTTGCAATGTTTTAACCTTAGTGTAAGCCACCTGGGTTGTCTTGTTGGTTATCTCAAAGTTGATATTATGGTTTCCGATCCCAGCAGTACTGGGAATAAATTTTGTTGTAATTGAATTCCCACTAGGCGACTGACCACCTAACCCTGGCCCGGAAAACACCCCATCATATTTAACCACGTCCAAATCGGCTGCAAGATTTGCCCCATTGCTGTCGTCGATAACAAATTTGTCCGTGTTAGTGCTAAAAACAAATCTAATTGCCGCCACTGAAACTTTGGTGGCAATACTACGACACCCATTTTCTGTTTGCGTCACCCAATAGGTCGATAACCCACCCGGCGAATCAGGAACATTGTTATTGTCAGCGTCAACAAACCCCCACCCAGCGAGCCCCTTCATTGGGGGGTTGATGCTACCATTCAAGGCCGCATTACTGAGTGTTAGTGCTTCATTTTCGTACCAGACCAAGTTATTTGTGTTACCTGTAATTGAAATTGGTGCTGCTGAAGCTCCACCGTAAGAGATCGAGCCAGATAATACTTGGGTATAGTATTCATGCGTAGCCTTTGATGCAACAGGCGCCCCAGGTTTAATACTCCCCACATCACCCAGGTCCGTGCCCACGTCTAATCCAAGTATGCTGGCAGCACCTCCAAGATTAAGTACATCAGCGGTGGCGGTGGCGGTGGCCAAATTAGTTGCCACTTGCACGTTTGCTATCGTGATATCGTTTAGTTGACCAAGGCTACCAGCGCTGGCAGTGTACGTAACACGAAGCACATTGTTGGCCGGGAAGCTCACAGAGCCTGTAACCGGGTTGCCGCCGCCTTGAGTATCTGAAAATGTCGGTATCACCGCAGTATTGAAAACAAACCCATTGGGCAACTGAACGCTGAACACCTTACTTGTGCCCTGCTGAATGTCACCATTTTGCGTTTCAGTAATGGCAAAAGACCCTGTTCGATACCCCCCGTCTACACATATTTGAGTAAGGTTCAAAGCTGAGATATTAACCCCGTTGGAAATCAATAGCTCGTTGTTAGTAATATCGGCCGAACTGTTTGACTCAGCGTCAAGGCCAGTAACGTTAACGCTGTAGGTACCAAAGGGCAAGGTAGTGGGCACATTCAAGGACCAGCTACCACCAGAGAGCGTAACAGCCCCCCCCGACACATAGGGGCCATAGGGACCGCCCGGGCCGTCAATAGTAATGCTAACAGATGCTGCGCCGGTAGCAAGACCTTCCAAAAGAGGCGTTTGGTCGGTCGTAATAAGTGAATTCACAGTAAGTGCGGGGCCCTGGCTGTCAACCGTCACGTTTAGCGTAGAATTAGTTGTGGAGTTAAGGTTAACACTTGCGTCGGTTGCCTTAATCGGAATATTTCTCACCCCATTGTTTAAGAACTTGGCAGGAATGGGCAATTGGTAAGTATAAACACCTGTAGCTCCTACTTCTGTCATAGGTTGAGTTGCAGACAATGACAGAAGTAAGTTGGTCAAATCAGCTGTGACGGTCAGCCCAGACTCGCCTAAGTCAGCTGAAATTGTGATGAGCTCATCGGAGCTGAAGATGCCCGCCGATCCTACGACATTACTTCCTGTTGCCACCGGATTCGGTGAGAAAACCGGAGCCGCCTCATCAGCCAAATAAAATGTGAACTGGTTAGCCGCTATGTCCAACATAAATTTGGAGGGATCCGCCTTAGCACTTATCTGAGAATTGTTCCTGACTTTAAGAGTATAGGTCTCCTTTCCTGTTGGCGTACCAACTATATCATTAAGATAGAGTCTGAATGAAGGGCCAAAGTAGTTATCATTATTACTCAGTAAGCTTTTGGGACTTTGATTTCTGGCCCATTGGATATCTGCATCATCGTTGTCGTTGATCACTACACCCGTACCGTTAGCATTATAAATCAAACACAATTCATCTTCGTCGCAAAGAGAGGTGCCATTGGTATAGTCGTCCCTCTTAATCTGTCCATTATTCGAATTAGCAATATGGATGGTTCTGTCGCTTGTACCATCTCTATATACATCTTCCGAAAAGGTAATTGTCACATACGAGTTGTCGGGCTGAGGGACAGCACTAATAATCCTTAGCAGATTACTTACATCAATTAAATTGAGGTTCTTATTACCCGTAGTTCCGACTAAAGTATTGTCGCTACCGTCTTTGACATTGGCACCATTCACTGCAACACTTACTGTTTCAGCTCCTGTGACGTCAAGGACTGTAGGAGCAGCAGTAAGGATAAACCTAATAACAGCACTACCAGCCGGAACTAAATCCTGATCCTGATCGTCTTGCAGAGTTGAACCGATGGAAATAGTAGCTCCACCGTTTGGCGAAGTGGCAGTGGTGAAGTCTGCTTTGGTCAAAGTGCCTCCGCCCTGCTTCACAACAACTTCAGAAAATACCACCTCAAAATAAGCATTCGCTGATTGAACGGAAGAGGAAACAATGTAAGGTGCAGCCCCATCTGAAGTGCCAACAGTCGCTGCAATGGCTGCCACAGCATTTAGATCTGTTACCTGGGAAGCAACAATATTCACATCTGGGGTAACTCCAGTATCCGGAGAGCCTCCCGTATTGAGTGTCAAAGTAACCTCATTGGCAGCCGATACTGCTGCCGACGAAATTGTATAACCTGCAACAGAGAAATCATCAGATCCACCGTCTACGTCGATAGAACCGGCAGCAATGTCCTCTGAAAAAGTAATGACGATTTGGTCAATATAACCATCGGGCGTATTGTCTTTGGTTACAGCAGAGACAACCGTTGGTGCCACTCCATCTGCTATCGTTCGATCTGCTATCGCAGCTATGCCATTGGTCAATGCCCCTGCATCCTTCACGGCATCAACAGCTATGTCCAAATCCGTAGATGCGAAATCTGTTCCGCTCAAGGTATTCACCGTCAGATCAACCTGATTAGTGCCAAATACTACAGCTCCAGTCACCGTAAAGTCTCCGCCGCTGGAGGTGAAATCTCCTCCTCCTGCATTTGTCACAGTTATGTCTTCTGAAAAAGTCAGGCTTATATTGGTCAGGCTTGTCGTCTCGGCACTTACAAAAGTGGGAGCAATGCCGTCGTCCACGGTCTGATCCAAAGCCGCCGCATTGCCGATAGTTCCTGCGCTTACATCCGCTACAGCATCCACAGCGATATCCAAATCCGTGGAGCTAAAAGCTCCATTGGCTATCCCGGCTACGGTTAAGTCTACCAGTGCCCCTCCCGCTGAGGTGGCAGCTGAAACTGTAAAATCTCCAGAGGTGAATTCGGTACCTGCTGGGGTTGATACAGTCACATCTTCCGAAAAAGTCAACCTGATATTGGTCAAACTCGTCGTTTGTGCACTTAACAATACCGGAGCTGCTCCATCAGCGATTGTCTGGTCCAGGGTAGAGGCTACCGGATTGGATCCTCCATCCTCAACTGCTCCGGCCGATATATCTAAATCTATTGACGTAAAATCTGTCCCGCTCAACGGATCAACTGTCAAGTCAACTTCTGTGGCACTAAATGAAGCAGCACCTGTTATCGTTACACCACCTATCCCAAAATCGGTACCTGAGGCAGTTACAACTGTGACAGCCTCTGAAAACGTCAACCTGATATTGGTCAGGCTGGTTGTTTGGGCACTTACAAAAGTGGGAGCAATGCCGTCATCCACCGTCTGATCCAAAGCCGCCGCATTGCCGATAGTTCCTGCGCTTACATCCGCTACAGCACCCGCAGCAATATCCAAATCAGAAGAGCTAAACGACCCATCAGCCAGAGCCCCAACGGTTAAATCAACTTGACTGCTTCCAAAAACAGCCGCCGCAGATACAGTAAAATCTCCCCCACTGGAAGTAAAATCTCCCCCTCCTGCTGTAGTCACAGTAATTGGCTCTGAAAATGTCAGCCTAATATTGGTCAAACTTGTTGTTTGTGCACTTAACAAAACCGGCGCTGCTCCATCTGCTACCGTTCGATCTGCTATCGCAGCTATACCATTGGTCAATGCCCCTGCATCCTTCACGGCATCAACAGCTATATCCAGATCGGTAGATGTGAAATCTGTTCCGCTCAACGTATTCACCGTCAGATCAACCTGATTAGTTCCAAATACTGCTGCACCGGTCACTGTGAAATCACCCCCACTAGAAGAAAAATCGCCACCCCCCGCTGTAGTTACTGTAATTTGTTCGGAAAACGTCAACCT
The DNA here is from genome assembly GCF_048007035.1 of Imperialibacter sp. Classification (NCBI taxonomy): domain Bacteria; kingdom Pseudomonadati; phylum Bacteroidota; class Cytophagia; order Cytophagales; family Flammeovirgaceae; genus Imperialibacter; species Imperialibacter sp. The sequence goes on along the minus strand of NZ_CP180355.1, from coordinate 5,674,015 downwards.
GATATTGGTCAGGCTGGTTGTTTGGGCACTTACAAAAGTGGGAGCAATGCCGTCGTCCACCGTCTGATCCAAAGCCGCCGCATTGCCGATAGTTCCTGCGCTTACATCCACTACAGCATCCACAGCGATATCCAAATCCGTAGAGCTAAAAGCTCCATCGGCTATCCCGGCAACGGTTAAGTCTACCAGCGCACCTCCCGCTGAGGTGGCTGCCGACACTGTAAAATCTCCAGAGGTGAATTCGGTACCCGCTGGGGTTGATACAGTCACATCCTCCGAAAAAGTCAACCTGATGTTGGTCAAACTCGTCGTTTGTGCACTTAACAATACCGGAGCTGCACCATCTGCTACCGTTCGATCTGCTATCGCAGCTATGCCATTGGTCAATGCCCCTGCATCCTTCACGGCATCAACAGCTATGTCCAAATCCGTAGATGCGAAATCTGTTCCGCTCAAGGTATTCACCGTCAGATCAACCTGATTAGTGCCAAATACTACAGCTCCAGTCACCGTAAAGTCTCCGCCGCTGGAGGTGAAATCTCCTCCTCCTGCATTTGTCACAGTTATGTCTTCTGAAAAAGTCAGTCTTATATTGGTCAGGCTTGTCGTCTCGGCACTTACAAAAGTGGGAGCAATGCCGTCATCCACCGTCTGATCCAAAGCCGGCGCATTGCCGATAGTTCCTGCGCTTACATCCGCTACTGCATCCACAGCGATATCCAAATCTGTGGAGCTAAAAGCTCCATCGGCTATCCCGGCTACGGTTAAGTCTACCAGCGCACCTCCCGCAGAGGTGGCTGCCGACACTGTAAAATCTCCAGAGGTGAATTCGGTACCCGCTGGAGTTGATACAGTCACATCTTCCGAAAAAGTCAACCTGATATTGGTCAAACTCGTCGTTTGTGCACTTAACAATACCGGAGCTGCTCCATCAGCGACAGCTAATTCATCCTGGAGCACACTGGCACCTCCTGCATCTGTAACAGCACCGGCTGCTAGCAACATTCCTCCCGGCCCTGCCGACAACGAAAAGTCGGTACCAAATGGATCACATGTTAAAAGTGCTTTCGTATCGTCTCCCGGGTCAACAATCGCTCCGGTAACATTGACACCAGGAATAGTGAATAGTCCGGCAGCCCCTATGGCTGTCAAACTAGAGTTAAAGCTTATTTCTACTTGCGTTGCGCTAATTGTCTTGGCACTATTGTAAGTCGGTTGAGCATATGCCCCAACTGTAAAAAACAATCCAGATAAAAAAATCAGGCCAATGTGTCGATATATATTTCTCATGGTAATGAGGATTGATCAATCAATAAAAATAAACAAAAAGTGAAATTAAATGCGGGAATTATACAATTATTTCCCCAATACACCGTTTTTATTGGTTTTTATTAAACCAATGACTGTCTGCGGGTTGTTATCGATTTCTATGGTTGTTAACATGACAAACTTGCCGTCAGGGAGTTGAACAATGGCATTGGCTTTGTCATTGCCACTTCCTCCGTAGCGGTACCCCAGATAATCAGCTTCACCAAAATTGTTAGTATCGCCGCCAAAATCATCAGTTCTCATGAGAAGTAACTGCGATCCATTAGCACCGCCTTCGTCCGTTTCTGCGGTAGTAGCCGCATATACAAATCTACCACCAAGTGTTCTATAAAAATCAGCAACCTCAACCCCGTCTGGAACATCGATTTGAGTCGAGAGTTGAATGCGGCCACTCGTAATTCTCATCAAAAAAGGTTTCAAATTTTGTAAAGTAAGTGACAGCCTGTTCCCGGCCAAAAAGATATCAGTGTCTGATAACTTAAGCATCCTCACCACCTGCTCATTAGCGTCCGTAGTTCCTGATTGCGTAAACTCTATATTTACAGGACTTGTGCCCTGCAATGGAATTGTTGCAATAGCTGCATTGAGCACGGATCGATTGTTTCCTCTGGTCTGACCGGCAATGACCACCTGGCTCCCATTTTGAATGCTTACTACAGCAACCCCAAAATCATCGGCTGCCGTTCCTTCACTTTTCGTCCATACGCTATTAAGGTCTACATCGAGCTTGACGAGAAAAAAATCACTTAAGTCCTGCGCTTGTGCATTTCTCAGCGGAACATTTTCGGTTGAACCAACAGCGAAATATCCGTCAGCTATTTCTACTATATCAGCCCCTTTTTGACTAAGTGATAATGTATCATATAAACCGCTCGACTCTATCTCGACCGTCTTATATTCACTGCCAAATACCCTGACATCCGAAACAGAGTCATAGTTTCCGCTAGCATCCACCCTCACTATCAGCATAGCAGATTGTTGAAAACTGCTCTCGATCTCATTTTCGTATATACTCCTGTAGGTGATCGAGCCAACGAGCAGGTAGCCTCCATTCACTGTCTTCTTTATTCGAACCGGGGTACACGTCACTTTTCCCGTGGACGAAAAATAGGGCAATAATGGAAGAAAGTCCGCCGTAGGAAAACGCTTAATTCCATTTGGTATGAGATTACCGCTCTTGTCTGCAAAAAGCAATACCCATTCGGTGTTTCCAGTTTGCTCTGTGAGCAAATAGCTGTCACTTGACCCGAAAATCACATAGTTTTCCACTTCAGCACCTTGCAGATTCACGACAAAGTCTGCTGCCTTATCAATACCTTCACCACCAAAATATTTCACAAAGACCTCATCTGGCGCTAAAGAGTTGGGATCTTCGGGCGTACATCCCATAAGCCCACCAACTACCACAAAGCAAATCGCTCTTAATATCCTCTTCATCTAAGTCTCTTCTCTTTAAGTTTTTGTGGATTATAGATCGATAACTGAAAACCACCTACCAGCGTGACTCCATCAAGTGTAAAATCGTTGTCGACCAAACCGATGTTAAAAATACTCTCCTGCTTGTTGCCATCAGCAGTGATTTCTGAGGGAAATCTGTTATCACCGTTGACTATATTCATCATGCCGTAGTTATACCTGGCCTCCACAAAAAAGAAATGTGTCTTCCTTCGAATTTTCACGCCCAACCCCGCAAAGCCATAGTAAGTCAATGCTTTTCTTCGTTCATCTGCTACCAGATTGGGGTCAGGGAGTGTAGCTGAAGCCTTCACACCGTCACGCTCTGACTGATTCGCTCTTCTTGTTGAGGTCTGTTTGGCATTGACTAAGTAATCAAAACTCACCCCAGCAAAAACGTACGGATTGAATGTTTTCTCTCCATCTCCATAGTAGGTGTATTTTACAAAAACAGGAGCTTCCAACACAGCGTAGTTCTCTGAGTAAGTGGCGAGGTTACCCAAACCTTGCGCAACAGCCAGTGAGTCAGATGCGTCGCTGGCAGCCTTTCCGTATATAACCTCGCTCTCGGCTGAAAATGTCCTCAACACATAGCCCAAGCCCAGGCCCACATCGAAGCCCGGATACACCTCTTTCTCAATCTGAGCAAATCCATTAAACTGTATGCCTGGCGTATAAACCGATTGATCTTCGTCTGACCAAAGAGAGTAGCTGGTTATCAACCGGTAAGTGCTCCGGTTCAACCCAATACTGCCACTAACCCTAAAAATAGGCTTGTAACGGAATTTTTCCTTGTGCAAAATAATCTCCTGCGGATCCAAAGAAGGATCCAACTTGTGTTCAGGATCTGCTTTCAACAGTTCAATCATCCAAATATCGGCATTGGCCAAATCGTCCTGATAGAGGTAAGTCTCCGTCATTATCTCAAGCGCCCTTATACTTTCTTCTTTAGCAAAGCCTCCACTTTTTATACAAGGCATCAGTAAAGCCGGAATGCCAGGAAGGTCGCCTATATCGAACATTCCTTGCGCCCGATCCAGGTTTTGTGTACAAACAACAGTCTGCGCAATTGCACTTCTGGAAATCAGAACAATGAGAACGCTAAACAAAGCGATTGCCAATAACTCATTTTTTTTAGTATCCTTCATCATTTTATTGTTCAGCTCCACTTGGATAATCCGGACAGGTAATTTCGTAATCGATGTCGCTGCCAACGTATTGATTCCATTCTGTTTGGTCAAGATTTCGGTCAATTTCGCTGCACAATCCAGCAGCAATCATATCGGGTTTAGTGGGCCACACCCGAAGGAACTTATCATTACTCGCCGTAGCCAAATAGTGACCGTCAGGAGAAAATGAAACAGCGTTAACATAGTCGCCATGGTCATTCAAAATGGTAGGCAGTCCGAAAATATCGTTAAGCACCCAAAGCTTTGCCGTTTTGTCCCAACCTGATGATGCAAGCAACGTGGTAAGTCCATTGAATTCAAGGTCAGAGACCGAGCTTTCATGGCCATTTAACTCTGCCAGGGTCGTCTTTGCAACGATATCCTGAATGACGATTCTGCCCGACTGATCACCATAAGCCAGAAACTGCCCGTTTCGGCTGAAGGCTACAGAAGTGATTGGAATATTGTCGGCATTGACCAGAGTGGTCTGTAGGCTATTATTAGCCATGTTGTACAAATATACATTGCCGTCAGATCCGCCCGCAGCCAGTGTTTTTCCATCGGCGCTGATAGCCAGCTTTTTCACTGGCTGGTTAAGACTTGCCAAAGATGAAAAAGACGAGAAATTGCTTCTTTGGATTTTTCCATCAGTTCCAACAGACACAAATCCACTCGCATCAGGTAGGAAGACCAAGTCGTATACAGTGCCTCCGTGTGCGTCAAGTAGGTTGGGAGCTTGTGGGTTAGACAGGTCGATTAGCTGTATGTGATCTTCATTGCCCACCGCCAGGTATTTTTCATCGGGACTAACCGCCACAACCCTATTTACGCTGGTATTCGGAACTGGCAACACGTCAATCCCTTCTCTGGCGTCGTTGGACATGCTCCACTTCAATACTCGTCCATCAGATCCGGCTGTGTACATATTTTGACCGTCTTTGCTGTACACTACCGACTTAACCCCGCCGGTATGTCCCTTCCATTTTACCACGTCTGCCCCGTTTTCCGTTGTCCATGCGTTATAGAGCCCCAGGTAAATATCTCCATTATAAGGTTTGTTACTATATTCCCTGAAGAAGTTGAAGGCTTGCATGGCAATGAGCGTCTTTCGGGTAGTATCCTTCACCTGTGCCGTTTTGATCGCCATTGACTGGGCAATGGCCTGGTAACGAAGATCTTCTGCATTTTTCCTCGCTTCGTCCGCTTGTACTCTGGCAGCCGTGGCAAGATCTTTTTGTTCGTTGGCAATCGTTGCTTGCTTTACGGCTTCCTCCTGCGCAATCACTGCATCCTTTCTGGCAGCCTCAGCCAGTAATGTAGCAGCCTCAGCATTTCTTCTTTGTTGATCTGCTTCGTTTTTTTGTTCAATCGCCTGGGTCGTGGCTAGCTCGGCCTTTTCCCGTTGATCGTTGGCCTCTTTTGCGGACTTCTGGGCTGCCTCCGATTGGATTTGAGCCTCATCGGCATTTTTCTGTGCTAATTCAGCCTGTTGTTCGGCTATGACAGTCTGTTTGGTCGCCTCAGCCGCCAAAATAAACGCATAAATCATCATGAAAATACACACCAGCGCAGCGCCAGCCAGCACAAGTGCAAAGATCCTGGACCGGCGTATCTGCCTCTTCTGGAGAAGCTCTTTGTTTCTTTGCTCGGTTTCGTAGGCTCTCTTGCTGGTTTCAAGAAAAACAATCGTGCGCTCATACGCTGTGTTGTACCTTTGACCCCACACCAGCGTAGGCCTGTTCTCCTCCTGCCAGTTGAGTGCCAGTTGCAGGTCGGGCATTTTCCACAGACCGGCCCGTCCTTCCTGGTATCTTCCTGCCGATTCAGACAGCTTAAGGTACATTTCTGCTGAACGGCTTTCCTCATCCAGCCATGACTTCAGCCTCGTCCAGATGCGCATCAAGCTTTCATGCGAAATATCAATTACAGTCTCAGATTCGAGCTGTTTTCCATGAGGTGGCATCAGCAAAGACCTGCCCGGCTCCCGGAATTTATCGACCACCCGGTACACCTCATCCTCGGTTACACCGGCAATGGATGCGATGACGCTAAGCTTGGTAGGCCTTCTAATGCCCTGATTTTCTGATCCCCGCTCGGTGAGTGCCTTGAACATGGTCTCGCAGATCTGCTTCTCCCGTTTGGAGAGCATGTCGTAGGCCTCGTTGGCATGCTGCGACAGGGCTTCCTTCAGGGTACCAATGGCGTTATAATGCCTAATGTCCATTGCCTCGGCTTCCCTGTGATTGTCGGCCCAGAATGACCAGGTACGCATTAATGAGTGCTGCAGGATGGGCAGCTGATCGGGGTTGTCTCCCACGTCGTTCAATAGCTGCTGTACCAAACGAGGTGCAATGGTGCCCCCGCCCACGGCCACCGGACCCTCAATCGCCAACCTTTTCTGGTCCCTTGTCATTTGAGGAATCAGATAGTGGCTGTCGTTGATCATCTGAGTCAGCTCAGGAAAAACAGCGCATTCACCGATAAAGTCGGAACGCATAGTGATGGTGACATAAATGGGCTCATCAAACTGATGCACTGCCTCCATCAAAAGGTTCACAAAAGCAGATGACTCGTCCTGAGACGACGTCATGCTTTCAGTCTTCTTATACCGGAAGAGTTCCTCAAACTGATCGACAAGGATCAGGATATTCTCATCTTCCGATTTTTTCAATTGCTTTACTGCTTCAACTAGTCCGAGCGAACTACTTCTAAGCACCGTAGCGGTGATTGTCTTTCTTATCAGCCGTTCCTCTTCTTCCAGTCCTGAATATTCGTCGTCCTTTTCTACCAGCGACTCGGCGAGGTTGTCGATCGGCCCCCCGCCTGGTCGCAACACCACAATTTTCCAATTGGAGCCTGCCTGTGTCATGAATCCGCCGTAGAGCGTTGGAATCAATCCACAGTACATCAATGACGATTTACCGCTTCCTGAAGATCCCAGCACCGCAGAAAACCGGTTCTCTGCCAGCTTTACAAGCACTTCGTCACTCTGGCCTTCACGGCCAAAGAAAAGGTGAGATTCCTCCACGCCAAAGGGTCTAAGGCCAGGGAAGGGGTTAAAGAGAGTTGTGGTGTCGCCTCTCGTTACGGATCCTGTGGAAACCTGTTCAGGTCTTCCATCGGACTCATTGGGGGTAAGGTTGCTAGCACTCATAATTTACTTTTCAATCTTTTCCAGGAATGGTTTCAGTGAATCGGCCTTAAATTCGCCGTTACCGGTTAAAATCAGGGTGCCCTCCTCTTTGAACTCCTCGGCCTTCACTTTGGCCTCCCCTGCCACATAAATAGCTTTTGCCTTCAACGGCTTAATTCTGCCAAATCCAGGAGCCTTCAAAAGATCCTGAAGTTTGGCTTTAATCCATTGGTGATTGGCTTTACCGAAATATATTAGCGAAGCATCACAGCGTCTCAGGTTTTCCTGATGCAGATAGCGTAAGTCAATCAGATCGCCATCAAAAAGGGATGTCATCACCTCGCATCCTTTGGCTGTCAGTGCCTTCGCAATAGGTTGGGCTGCCTCCGCATCCGATTTGTCACAAATGAGATAAATCATTTTGCCTCCTTTGTTATCCTCATCCTCTCTGGCGTAATGATCTCTTGTTTTGAACCTCCCGCCGGTAAGCAGCTCCTCCCTTACAATGGATTTAAGTTCTTGCAGGGTAATTTGCAGCACCTCAGCTTCTTCCACGGCAGCGGCATCAGACTTTAAGTCCTCAATAAAAATCTTTTGCCTCTCCGACACATTGACCATGTCAGGCGAAAGCCAGATCAGCCTTGAAAAAGGCTCTCTGTCGGCACTTTTACTGTTGTGCTCGATTACCTTCAGCACATATTCCGATGCTATCTTGTTCTGTATATCTACAATCGAAAGGTCAGCGCCCTTCGGCTTGTAACCATAGTCCTCACCAATCAAGTGAATCGACAAACGGCACTTTTCCAAATCTGACTTTACCATCGCTTCGAGGAGCTTGGCTTCCTTGGGGAGCGACTGCTCCGGCAACACCCTGTAGCCATGGCGCAACAACTCTCTTTTGATAATGTCTCGTTGAATAAGAATGTCAACACCAGTGCTCGCCAGGTAAACGGTACGCTCTTTGGGAACTATGTCTTTTGTGGTCTTCTTGGTTGATCCAAGTTTGTCAAGAATCTGGAAAATGTCGTACGACATATCCACCAGTTTCAGCCAGTAGCTTCTCTCCGCTTCGGATCCAAAATACCTTGTGTACTCCTGTGCCTCTCCAGTCATTGGATCAATCTGAAACAGGTCGTAGGGCAAAATCTCCTCATACTCAGGCAGGACACTGTCAATTTCCACAGGATGCTTTAATACCTTAAACATTCTTGCCTTCCCGGCAACGCTCAGGTTTTTATCTTCGGTGGCCTTAACACCAAAGTGAGAAATACCTTTTACCAGTTTGGCGTCTGCCTTGAAGTTGTTTGACAATATGGCAATCAAAACAGCTGCTTTCTCAATTTCTCCGGGATCCTGCTGACTTTCGTCTATCATTCTCACATGAGGTTCCTCCTTCATTATTTGTGTAAGAAGGGTGGTAAGGAACTTACAAAAGCTTGTCACCCAGCCCCTGTCGCCCGCTATCCTTGGATGGTTATCTTCTGAGGAAAAACTGATTAGAATTTCTTTTCCAACTGCCATTTTTTTCAGGTCAAAATCTCATATTCCTTTTAAAAACTCGATAAATATTGTCTTACTATTGACTAAAAAGCAACAGTCTTTCTTCATCCATCACCTCATCTTCTGCTTCGATCTGATCAGAATCCTTCACCGACAAGAGTGTTGCCTCAACCATCTCAATATTTTTGCTCATCAAATCGAAAAGAGCCTCCATTGAAATAGTCAAAAAGATCGCTTCGCTGGTCGTTGTATAGCTGTATTCAAATTGATCTGTCTCAACCAATTTATTGAAGCCGATTACATCTCTACTGCCGAGTGTTCTCTGGCGGCCGTTGTCATCTTGTTCAAGCACGTTGCCCTTAACAATAATGTAAATTGGTGCATTGCCGTTATCTCCTTTGTTGATGAAAGTTATACCTTCCTTCATTCTCACTTCCTCTGAGGCGTCTACCACGTCCGTTAACACCGATCCTGGAATTGTTTTGAATAAATCCAATCCCTTCACAAACACAGCCTTCTCAATGAGCAGCATCTTCATGTGCAAATCCTCTTCCGTCTCAACAAATGTTGGCGGCACTATGGCCCTGTCCAGGTCTTTCTTAACACCCGGGCGTATCCTTCTGGTGTGACGCTGATACTCCCCCTTGTCTTTTTGGTAAATGATCCAGGCAGATGTTTGAAGGATGAGCTTATCAGGGTTGAAAAGATTGGCGATAAGGTCCGCCGACACCTTAGATTCATCGATCATAGACAACCTGTACAATGCAACTGCCTTCGTCCACCTGTTTATATGGTTGTAATCCCTGTTAACTATAGAAAGGAGCAAGTCTTCATAACTGCTAAAAGCCTCAGGAGCGTAAAAGTCATTCAGTTGACTCAGCCTGTCGTGGGGCTTGAGTTCGTCGAAAACGGGGAATAACTTGGGTTTCAATTCATCCTCAAGGATAATATCGAGCATTTCTACGGCGAACGTAATACTTTCACTCGTCCCTACACCGATATTCTCTTTAACAAGCTCAACTGCCTGAGAGTCGTAGATGAGGGCCAAAAGCATAAAAATATCATCATAGTTCTGGGCGTTCTCCTCTTCGATTGCCTGAACAAGAAGATGGTCAGTTTCATTTTCTTTGGGTATTTCGGTGAGCGCTTTTATATTCCAGGCCAGGTCACCAATTTCTGCCTCAATTTGAATCTTAATTCGGGCTGCCTGAAAGTCCTTGGCATGGTAGCCTATATAACTAAGTGATAGTAAGATCTCTGAAACGATAGCCTTATCCGGGAAGTCAATTTTTTTCCATAGACGCTCAACCCCCTCAGGGCCACCAATACGCCCGAGAATCTGCACAACCCGAAACATTGTGGTAGCTTGTTGTCCTGTTTTATAAAACGCAGTATCTACAGTGTGCAATGTCGGTTCTCCGCCAGCAATTAATGCCGCCTTAGCAACATTGGAATAAACGGGCACATGAAGGTTCTCAATCATAATGGGCCAAAGCTCGGGCCATTTATTGATTCCAGCGCTGGTGATGGCAGCTGTCCTTACGTTAACGTTGATATCTCTGGCAAGCTCCACAAGCAATGGGATATACTTTTCGTCATCCAATTTCGCCAAAACTTGAGCAGCGAATACCCGATCTTCCATATCAACAGACCTCGCCAGCTTTCTGATGCTAACCTCGTTCAGCTTGTAGTCTTCAGCCAGTTGCAAGAACGCAATTACCTCTATCGCCAGGTTCCGTATTTCCTCCTCTTGTTCATAGGATGCCAGTTTTTTGATTTCTGCCAGCTTCTCAAAGTTATTTACCTGCCTGCACTTGGCATAAGCATATTTTCGTACCTCCGAATGGGGGCTCTTGAGCGTTTCCACCAGAATTTTTCTGAATTCAATCGGCTCCAGCTTCTCAAATAGCTTCATCGACAGAATAATACTTTCTGCATTGTGCTCATCAAATTCTCTCTGAAGCACATTAACTGTGCTATTCTCATTCTTCTTGCCTTTGGATCCCAGTGCTTCCTTTTGCCTTGTCAAAGTAATTTTCAGCGTTCCCTTATACTCATCGTAGAGCTTCACAGCAACATAGATGACGCCAACCGCCAAAAAGATGATGATGTACGAAAAGTGAATTAATTTAAAGAAACTAAGCAAACCCAGGCCAATTAATGCAGCGCCGGAGATGAGTGCGGCAAATTCATTCACTACCCCTTCAATCCTGGACTGAATATCAAACCGGATTTTAATATCCAGAGGCAGGAAGAATATCTTAAAAGCCGGATTTTCCAAAGCATCTTTCAGGGAGGCGGTCAAAAGCCTGGCAAGGCCGGTAAAAAGAAAAAACAAAATGTACTCTTCATTCTTTACCTCGAATCCAAAAATATGCCCGGATACGATGGCCCCTATCGTTAGTCCTCCGAGTACGATAGGCATAACCATGAGCGAAACCTTCAGTCCAAATTTCCCTATGATAAGGTCGTTAAGAAAGCTCTGAATAATGAAGCTGATGACAATAATGGATCCGTCGTAGAACGATAAAAAGTTGGAAAGTTCGGTTTCGTTCGGGTACATAACATTCACCGACTCATAAAAGCTATACTCAACAAATACGTTAGCTGATGCTGAGAAAACTAAAAACAATGATAACAACCCAAGGTACTTGCTTTTGAAAAGGTCGGAATAGCTGGTGTCGGGCTTCTCCCTGGAAACCTTTTTAGTGGCACCGTCAAGGTTGTAATTTTTTACGATAAGAAGAGTGAAAATAAAAATACCGAAGGCACCTGCAATGGAAATGAACAGCAAATCGGTTGTATCATTTATCAACTGTAGCCTCCTTAAACCCGGAATGGAAAAGAAAGCGAGGCAGGTGGCCAGAAGTTGGCCAGTATCGATTCCTCCCATTATTCTCTTCGATGCCCGCAGATTGAACATTCTGCCGAAGACACCCCAAAAAGTCAGCAGCGTAACAGCTGTTATAGGGCCCATCATCACAAAAAAAGCAAAGGAAATCCAGGGACTGTCGTAAAACTCATACGTTCCTCTCAGCAAGGTGACATACGCCAGGATCAAGAAAGTATTGGTAATAGCGAGGCTGGAGAAGTTAATGTTGCGCTGTAGAGAAACAAAAACAATTGTACTTACGATCCCCAGGAACCCTCCAGTAAAAAAGGCGATGCCTAACAGACCTTCCCCCATTCGGCTGATGAACAGTGTTTCTGCGCCAACCGTATAGGTAGCCAGGAAGATACCCATAAAAAAGCCTTTACCGAGGAGCAGCCACATCTGCTTCTCCTCGCCTGGCTCACCTCCTAAAAATTTTAAGAAAGCCTGCAGCACGTATCAGTATAGTTAGGTTGACATTTCCGGCGCACAGAATGCACCAGAATACTGCCAAAGTACCAAAAAAAATCGTCTTAAGGAAACATACAACCAATAAGATGTCGGCTCACAGGGCAGCGTCCAAAAAATAGCCAACAAATACAATTACAATTCTACATAAAAATATTACAACAGCCAATTGGCTCTAAAAAAAAGTATTATTTAAAAGATTGCGTCTATTTGGTGACGCCTGTCGAATCTGTTTTATCGGTTGGTATCACACCCTTCGACTGAAGGTAGCTCTTATTCAAACCCTTAATTACCTCATCGGTGATATCGAGTCTTTTGTCCGCATAAAGAACACCACTACCCTTCGTGTAGGTCAAAACAAGGTGGTATTTGTTACTTCCACTGAACTCAGACAGGTAGCCACTCACTGCATTGTACAGTTGTTCGTTGAGTTTGGTCTCTTCTTCTACCAGCTGCTGACCCAAGGTTTGCTGATACTGGTAGAGGTTTTGCTGTTTCACCGTGAGCTCCTCCTCCTTTGCCCTGGCCTGGTTCATCGTCATGTTCTGAGCTGTGTTCTGGAAATTCTGTATTTCTCGCTGAAGGCCTTCCGCCCGGTTCCTGTATTCAGACTCCAATTTTGCTCTCTTTTTTTCCAGGTCACTGCTTATATCCTTGAAATATTCATATTTACTCAGCAGTGTATCCGAGTTAACGTAGGCGATTGAAAGGTCACCACTAATCCTGTCGATGGAAGAATCAAGACTAGCTACCTCAGGTTCTGAAGATGCACTCTTATTGCTAAGCACCAGATAAAACAACACAGCAACTGCTGCTAAAAGGACGACACTAAGTACAGTGGATAGATTTTTCACGCTCTAGTTTTGATTAAGAAGCGGCAAATATATGGAAACTATTTGAACGGCAATGGCTAATGCAATGAGATAATATCTTCGCTGGCGTCTTCTTCGTTTTTTGTTGAATTTGTGAATCTTATCAAAAGACTGGGAGGTATTTGAACCTGGTCGGCCACAGCACCAGGCATATCAACTCCACCATTGGCTTGGCCTTCCTCGGTAATGTCATCATGCTGAATTGCCTGGTTTACCGCTAATGCTTCTTCCGTAACACTCTTGTTTCTGAAATGGATGGCGCAAAAAAGCCCCGATAAGCCGCCAAACAAATGAGACTCCCAGCTTATCTGGTCTGAAAAAGGAAAAACACCAGCAAACAGGCCGTGGTAAAGAAAAACAACTATCATGCTTACCGCCAGTGACCTCGCATCACGCTTGATGAGGCCGAAAAAGAAAAGGAAGGAAACCAACCCGTAAATAATGCCGCTTGCGCCGATGTGAAAAGCTGAACGGGCTGTTGTCCACACCCAAAAGCCGGTAGACAGGTATACAATCACAAAAACCTCGAGCGCTATCTTTCTAAAAAAGAAAAAAAGCCCCACTCCAAGAATCGCAAGAGGAAACGTATTGGAGAGCAGGTGCTGAATATCGCCGTGGATAAACGGAGATGTCACAATGCCCAGAGAGCCTTTCAAAGTCCGTGGATATATACCAAGAAAGGACAAATCAACAGACGTGGCATACTCCCATGACTTGACGCACCACAGTACTCCTACAAAAGCAAGTGTGATAAAAACGCTTTCTCTGAATAGCTTGCGCTCGTTCATGATTGAATTAAGCTATTTCCTGGCAAAATTGTAAGCGTTTGTCAAAAGTAAATATCCTGAGCAAGCCTGAAGGTATTGGCATGGGCCTCCACAATGTCAGTGATTTTTTCAGAATAACCACCTCCCATGGTCACTACCACAGGGAGCCTGCATTCTCTGCAAAGCTGCAAGACCAACCGATCTCTTTCTTTGCACCCCGACTGGCTCAAGGCCAGCCTGCCCAGCTTGTCGGTGGCCAGCACATCAACGCCAGCCTGATAAAATGCGAAATCCGGCTGGAAATCATCCAAAATGCTCTTAAGGTTCGCCTCGAGTAGCTTAAGGTATAGCTTATCGTCAGTACCGTCGGCCAGTCCAATATCGAGACTGGACTGCTCCTTTTTGGCTGGATAGTTTCTGGCACCATGCATGCTCAGCGTAAACACCCGTTTGTTTCCGGTAAATATTTGAGCGGTTCCATTCCCCTGGTGAACATCCAGGTCGATAATCAGGATTTTTGACGCAAGAGAATTAGCCAGCAGATCGCTGGCAGCAATGGCCATGTCGTTCAATAAACAGAAACCCTCTCCCCTATCGGTAAAGGCATGGTGCGTGCCTCCGGCTACATTGAATGACACACCATACTGTAAAGCAAAGCTACAGCATTCAACGGTGCCGGCAGCAATGTTTGCCTCTCGCTCAATAAGTGCCTCAGAGTGCGGAAAGCCAATTTTTCTCATTTCTGCAGCGGAAAGGCTCAGGCTGCTTAACCTCCGCCAGTAGTCGGCGTCGTGCGTCCGAAGTATTTGTTTGGTTGAGAGGTGCCCGGGAGCAAACAAATGATCTCCTTTGATAGTGCCCTCGTAAATGAGTTGTTCCGGAAGCAACTCATACTTCATCATCGGGAACCTGTGTTTATCAGGTAGCGGGTGGTTGTACGCTTTTGACCAGGCCACTCGAAGCATACCGCTGCTTTTTATTTAGTCGTCGCTTTCGTCCGACTCGAAACTGTAAAGCGTTGGATCAAGCCTGAGTTGACCAGCGTTAAAGTCGCTGATAAACTTTTCGACCACTGCAGGAGCAACTTTATCTACGTTAAGGCAGACGTCAATTCCTACACGGGCTTCAAGCTCCTCATCCAGTTCCATGTGCTCTTTCACCTTTACCGACTCCTCCTCTTCAAGATCAAGCATCGTCTCAGTGATGAAAATACCTATTTCTTCTTCGAGTTTCGCTGGCAACATGCCCTCACGAATCTCCACTCCCTTGTTAACCAAATCCCTGTATTCGGGAAATCTCTTCATGGCTTGCTTTTCAGCTTCATCATATAATTCACTTTCGTGATGTAGTTGCAAAGTATACAAGGCGGCATCAAACAACACTTCTGCACCTTTGTGCTTACCTATAAAAAGGAACTCGAGGTAGTCGTCTGAGTTGTCGTCGGTTTCATTGATTACATAAGTAGAATCCAGCGCCTTCATCTCTTCCTTCACCTTCCCAATACTCTTTTCGTCAAACTCAAATTCACTTATTCTCATATCATTTTATTTTGCTTGTGCTGCGGCCTTTTTTCCTAAGCTGTGTATTGTAGTCTAGTAAAAACGCCAATGATATTTCAACGTTCCGGTTTGACCCTTCAAAGTTCTCTTTGTACTTATTCAACCCAAAAAAGTTATCTTCTTTTTCTCCGATGTTGGTATGCCCCATATTGTACCTGAAATCCAACTGCACAATTTGATCCTCCAGCACCGGGAACTCGAAACCACCACCAAAACTAAGCCCCACCTGTAGTCTGTTGGCATTTGGCACTTCTATGATACCGTTTGCAATTGGATAATCTCTTTCGTCCGGCCGTGGTGTGTCATATTTCGTGAAATCATAGTGGTAATTCACCGTGCCCACCTTCCCCTCATCAAGTTCGGATGACGATATCTGACCATTTCCATATACCCAGTAGCTCAAGGCGGGGCCAGCATTCACATACCATTTCAGCGACCCCATTTGAAAGGTACCCCTGAACATAGCCGGCATATCAATGTTATGGAAGCGTGTTACGTTCTTCACGTAGTCCAAACCTCGTTTTTGAATAGTCCTCCCTTTTGTGGAATAATACAATTCTCCGTGAAAAGACCACACCGTCGACTTTGAAGCTGAATAGTTGAAAACCCATCCGCCACTAAATCCAGGTCTCCACACAGTCTCGTAGTCACGGGTGTACTGCTTCTCATCGAAGTGCATGGTGGAGAGGTTGAGCCCAACCTTTGGCCCGGTCAATATTTGGCCTTTTACCAGATAACTACTTAAAAATAAAGTAAATAGAATAACAAATGAGGTTCTTGTCATAGAAAACCCTGAAGGCGATTTATTCAATTATCCGAAATTTAGGGTTTAAAAACAGATTTTTACTCTCAAATTAAAAAAATCTAATTTGAAGTTGAAATTTTACTATAAGAATAAATCTCGCTAGCTTGCGTTAAAAGTAAGTTCTATTCTTTTGGAATTGCCTTTTTTAGGCCGGTTCTGTAAAGATTATTATAAGCTGTAAATTAATTTTGATAAATTTCGATTTCTGTTTTCTATCTGCTTTTGACCCGCTACTGAGAACTGGTTTAAAAGAATAGTAATATTATCCAATAGCGTTGACATGAGAAAACGTATACTTTGGCTTTTTCTGAGTTTTTTACCTTTTCTATCAGAAGCCCAGCAAGTACCTGTTTACAGCCAGTTCTTCATGAATCCCTATCTCTACAATCCTGCCTTTGCAGGTATTGAAGGGCATACTGTTGTTTATTTTATGCACCGGCAACAATGGGTTGGCATTGATGGGGCTCCTCAATATTCCCACGTGGTTTTTCATACCCCTTTAAAAAACCGACTGGCACTAGGCGGGGAAATTAGCACTGACAAACAAGGGCCACTAACAGACAATTCATTCAGGGTGACCGGGGGCTACCTGCTGCCTCTAGACAGGAAACACTATTTGAGGTTCGGACTTTCGTTAGGTGCCGGAAACAATGCAGTAGATTTGGACGCCATTGGCAACAGCGCCGACCCGGCATTGGTCAACCTGCTCGACAATAATTTTTATATGAGGAGCGACTTTGGTGTCACCTATCACTTTGGTAAGTTCAATGCCGGTTTTTCATTGCCAAGCCTCATCAGTCACGACGTTCTCAGTGAAAAAACACTGAGTCCGGTCAGGGTCACTCCCATCGACAACATATTATTCAAGGCTAATTATCGCCAAAGTCTTTTTGACGACGCCCTTGCCTGGGAACCACACTTATTATACAAATATTCCGGAGTCGGTAATAGCCAATATGAGGTGACCAACATCTTTCATATCAAGCACCTTGTGTGGGTGGGCGCTTCCTATCGGCAAGACGCCGGTTTTGTTGGGCTGGCAGGTATAAAAATAGCAGAGCGTCTGGCGGTTGGCTATGCTTATGATTTGCCGTCTTCTGACCTGGCAACTTTCTCCACCGGATCTCATGAAATACACCTGGGACTTCATTTGGGTACCAGAAAAGAGCACGCTGAGCATGTTTCCTCCTTCATAAAGAGCCATTCGAAGTCAAGGGCGGAAAGAGATGAAGAGGCGGCAAGGCAATTGGCACTGGAAGAGGCAAGGAAAAAGCGTGAAGAAGAAAGGCTACAGGCGTTGAACAACACAAAGCCGGAAGAGAAGAAGAGTGCGCTTCTGGCTGACGACACACCTGAAAAACCTGTAGAGGAAAAGCAGCCCGCAGGAGCCTCTTCATGGCAATACGTGTCTGAAAATAACGGTGCGCCCATTTCAAGAACAAATGCTGCCGGACAGGACGAAGAAGGTGTTACGCTGACCAGGACGAACGCCCAGGGAAACAAGGAGTTCATTGTTAGCTTTATTCCTGAAGCCAAGTTTGGGTCAGAGGAAGCGTGGTCTCTCGTGAATAATGCAGGAGTCGCACAGGAGCGAGTGAATGCCAATGGACAAAAGGAGGTCGGCGTGCTTTGGCGTGTGAAGCACGAAGATGGTACAATAGAAGATAAAGTTATTTGGTCGCCCGTCTACACATCTGAGGCCGGGATGAAGGCTGGGATGGTGGCCTCCGGAGTCGATATGACTGCCAGCCAGCACCCAGATGCCGCTCATAATTTTGCGCTGTCAAGCAGCCGCTCAACCATGCCTGAAAGAACGGTTAATGGTGAGAGGCAGGTAGGCTTTGTGTTTAAAAATACTTTGGCAGACGGAACGGTAGAGGAAACTATTGTGTGGGTGCCTGCGCCAGATCCAAACACTGGCGAAAGGTGGGAGTTGGCTGATCCTAACGAGAAGCCTGCAGTAAGAATTGGGCCTAATGGAGAGAAAGAACTTGGCGTAATTCTCAAGCGAATCCACCCCGATGGCACTGAGGACTTGATGGTTGAATATGAGCCGGTGGTGAAAAAAGAGGCGCCTAAGCCCACCGCTAATGCTGCAACCGCACCAAAAACAACAAACTGGATTTATGTTTCCGAGAACGAGGGAGCTCCCATAGAGAGAGAGCTAAACGGAACAAAACAAGAGGGTGTGACGCTTTCCCGAAAAAATGCACAAGGAAATACTGAGTACACTGTAAGCTTTATTCCTGTAGCTGATTTCAACTCTGAAGAAAGGTGGTCTCTTGTCAACTCAATTGACAACGTGGAAGAACGAACCACTCCAAACGGACAGAAAGAAGTGGGCTTGCAGTGGAGAGTTTCTGGCCCCGGCCTGCCATCAAGGGTATCTACCGTATGGTCTCCTGCCTATTCGAGTGAAGCTCTCCTTAAAGAGGATCTCAGGAAACAAGGCGTTAAGATTGGTGTACAGGGAAGAAAAGAAGAGACTGACCCTAACAATAACTTTAAACTCGTGAGTAACTCCGGCGACCGCCCCACGAGAACAATCAAGGGAGAAGATCAGGTTGGCTTTTTATTTAGGAACACGCTCCCTAATGGTGACGTGGAGGAATCGACGATTTGGGTGCCGGCACCGGATAAAGCCAACGGTGAGCAATGGCAAATTGCAGAAGAAGGAGAAAAGCCATTGGTTAGGGTTGGAAGTTCAGGGCAAAAAGAAATGGGCTTCACTGTGAAAAAGATTCATGCCGACGGGAGTCAGGAGTTGCTTGTTCAATATGAGCCAGTGACAAGAGTAAATGCTGCTCCCCGAATTGTGGAAAACACTGAAACTGTGCCTGTAGCTACTCCGACTACCCCAACACCACGAACTGGCAGAAATCTTTTGGAAATGGCCCCCGGTAACTATGTAATAGTCGGCGCATTTGCCAATTTCGACAACGCCCAAAACTATAGCGACACCTTGCTGGATGAGGGTTATTTTACGCAGGTAGGATATCACTCACCCAAGAACTTGTACTACGTGCAGATATACAGTTCACAAAGTTTGCCACAGGCTGAAAAGGAAAGAGACAGATTAAGAAAGAGCCCCACACTGAGCAAGGCATGGGTATATACCGTTAAATGATAATGAAGATGATTAACAGCCATTTTAAATTGTCGTCTAACCCCATCAGGTGGACATCAAAACAGTCTTTGCGTTCAGGGAAACTTTATCTTAGTGTCAGAAATCAGAAAATGGATATGAGGCGGATTTTGTTAACGATAGTCAGTTTGCTGTTCTTTGCTTTCAACGTGGTGGCCCAGAGGCCTTTCATTACTAACCTGGATAAAACTACGGCGGCAGCGGGTGATAAACTCACTATTTCGGGTATCAATTTCCCGACTTCCGCAGCTAACATCAAGGTGCGATTCGGTGCTGGTGTCGGCACTGTCACCTACGCCTCGGCCAACTTACTTGAGGTAACGATTCCGGGCAATGCAACCTTTGGCAATGTTTCTGTGACCAACCTTACCAATGGGCTCATCGGCTATTCATCTGAGTTCTTCACCTTGAGCTTTGGCGGCACTTCGTTTCTCTCAGCAGCAGTCGATGCCTCAGCAAAGTTCGCTTCCGGTCAAAACGGCATGTATGACCTCTGCGCCTGTGACTTTGACGGCGACGGAGTGATTGATGCAGCAAGTTCACACAACAACGACCAGGCTTCCAGGGTACCTGTTTACAGAAACACAAGTGACATCTCCACACTTACTTTTACTGCGGTCAACCTACCCTCGCTGCTCATCAATGAACCAACACTGAGTGTGGCCTGTGGCGATTTGGATGGAGACGGAAAGCCAGACTTGCTGGCCACCAGAGCGATTGCCGGTGTAACCCCGGGTGATATAGTTTTCGCTTTCCGCAACACCAGCACGGTAGGTGCTATAAGCTTTGCAGCGCCAATTTCGCTGACGCTTCCTCCTGATGCCGCAGGCAACAGAAAAAATGTTGGCCGGCTTTCAATTATTGACCTTGACGGGGACGGAAAACCAGAGGTAATTGCCTCCAATCAGGTTGATAATCAAATAGATGCTTTCCGAAACACCTCTGCCGTTGGCACGCTCAGCTTTGATGCTCAACCCGCACAATTCAGCATCGGCGGTAGTCGATCCTTTGGACTGGACGTGAAGGACTTAAACAATGACGGGTTCCCCGAGATTGTGGCTTGTGCACTTCAGCAGGCTAACATCTTTGTGCTGCCCAATATTAGCAGCGCCGGCACCATCGCCTTCGGCCCGTCGGTCACGCTCCCTGTTTCAGGTAACCTTGCGAACCTGGTTGTTGGCGACTTAAATGGGGACGGATTGAACGACATTGCCACAACACAAATTGTCAGCAATGCTGTATCTGTCATCCTTAACCAAACCAGCGAAGTGGGCGGCGCTATCGCCTTCGGTGCAGCAAATACATTTAGCGTATCGTCAGGCGCCTGGGGACTTGACCTCGGCGACCTGAATGGTGACGGCAAGCTTGACCTGCTGGTGGCCAGCACCACCAGCAACAACGTGACCGCCCTTGTCAACACCTCGACGACCGGCCTCACTTTCGACAGATTTAACGTCGCAGCCGGAACCACAACCCGAAATGTGAAGATTGCTGATGTAAATGCCGACGGAAAGCCCGACTTGCTGGCAGCAGGCATTACGAACAACGAGTTGATTGTTATTGCCAACAGAAATTGTATTTCGCCAACAATAACGCCAAGCAGTGCCACAGTTTGTACTGGCACAGATTTCACTTTAGAGGCAACAAAAAGCATCGGACATACCTACACATGGGAAACCGCTTCCAGTGCCTCCGGACCCTTTACGGCCCAGGCAGAGACTTCTTCATCTCTCAATCTGTCGAGCCTGCCAGAGGGCAGCCTCTTCATTAGGGTCAATATCAAGTCGAACGACGGTGCTTGCGATGCTAATTCTGCCAACTCTTCACAGCTGCTCGTAACCGGAACACCCCCCACCCCACCCGGAGTTGTTGATCCTGCTCCAATTTGCGCTGGGGAAACGCTGCAAATTGATGGTACAATTGCCGGAGCAAAATCCTACCAATGGACCGGCCCCGACGGTTTTGCATCTACCGAAGCAGTTCTTAGTGTTGCTAACTTTCAGCCAGCCAAGGCTGGAATTTATACACTTCGTTATGTAACGGCATCGGACTGCCTGAGCCCTCCTACCCAGCTGAGAGCTGAGATAAAAAGTCTTCCCCCGGTATCTGTAAGGTTCCAGGGCACAGGTCTTTTTTGCGAAGACGCTTCGGTAGCTCTTTCAGCCGCTTCCTTTGCCGGATATAATTACCAATGGGTGGCAGATGGACAGGATATAGCTGGCGAAACTACGACATCCTTATCGGCTAGTGCTAGTGGCGCTTATGCCATTAAAATTTCAGACCCCGTAACAAGTTGCGCAGTAACAAGCACGGCGGCTACACTTACAAAAAAAGCAGTACCGGCGACTCAGCTCACATCGGTGGATGCCATTTGTGTGAATGTGGATACCGAATTTACTGCCCAATCAACCGGGAAGCCGGCCTTACGCTCAACTATGCCTGGGACTTCACCAGTGATGGTACAACCGACAGCACAAACCCTAACGCAACAAATACTTTCGCAACGGCAGGGACAACCACAGTAAAACTTACAACTGGCTATGATGAAATTGTCGGCTGCATTAGCACGTCCACTAAATCAATCGAGGTAAGGGCAGTGCCTGTTGTGGCTATCGAAACACCAGACGGAGTTGAGAAATGCCCCGAAAATGAAGTGAGTCTTGAAGTAGCCGACAACTTTGTGTCTTACGCATGGAGTACCTCAGAAACAGGGAATGCTATTAGTGTAATAGATCCCGGAACCTACACCCTGACAATTGTTGACGATGCCCAGTGTGTCATCACCAGCACAGTCGATATCGTAAACTTCGATACCTCCAACTCTATAACGGCCGTGTCAAACAGGTCCATTATAGATGAATTTGACACTACTCAGTTCAATGTTTCCGGAGCCTCTGAAATTCTTGACTGGACGCCAATAACCGGCATGGATGACCCAACTATCGCCAACCCGATTGTAACAGGCACTTATGAGTTTGGCGATGTTTTGAATGCTTCCAACCAAAGAGAATACCTCTACGTGGTAACTGCCCTTGACGCCAATGGTTGCGAGGTCTCCGCCAGTATCCCATTGATCGTCATTCCGGACGAATCTCCCCAGCCTATGAAGTCCTTCTCACCCAACGGAGATGGTATCGATGATGTGTGGAGCGTCGAAAATGTCGAGTTTAACCAGGATTGTAAGGTGGTGATCTACGACCGCCGGGGACGAGCCATTTTGGAAAAGAAACCATACAACAATGACTGGGCAGGTAGGGTCAATGGAAATGACGTGGAGCAGGGTGTTTACTATTACGTTTTCATTTGCGACGACGCCACCAGGAGCCAAAACGGGAGCATATTGCTTTTTAGATGACAACACAGCCAGCTCAGTGATATTTAACTTTTATGTGTATATTCGACGGTTAAATTATCCTTTCAATCACCTGCAAGTATATATGCCTGACGCATATAAGAATTATCACATTTTTTCTTCAAAAAATTATTTTTCAATTCTTTTACTCTTAGATGGGTTACACTTTTTCTTTAAATTGTATTAACAATCTAAGAACGGAAAGTGCTCAAAGTAAAAAACTATAGTTTTATAGCCTTTGAGTTTAGCCGAATAAGTATTTTCAGTTTTGAGAAACGCCACGATTTCGAAAAATACCATGAGACGACACAGCCTAGCCACCTCTGCTTTAGCCCTAATTTTGTTTATATGCACTTCTCAGGCCATGGCCCAGCTGCCAAAAACCGAGGGAAGTCCATTACCTAACACGTCATCCTTTTTCATTCCTGACTACAAGGATGGCTTTGCCACCAGAGGGGACGCATCGGCACTTTCAGAGCGCTGCTACCTCATTACTCAGGATCAAAACAACAGGTTTGGTCGTCTTTGGTGGAACACTAAACTTGATCTCACCAAGCCTTTCAGGCTTGATTTTATCATTTTCGCCGGGGACAAAGACGGCAGTGGCGCTGACGGATTTGGCTTTGTGTTGCAAACAGACCCCAGAGGCTTTGAAGCAACTGGTCGAGCCGGTGGTGGGCTTGGGTTTGGAGACTATCAATTTGCCAACAAAATTATTCCATCGGTTGCTATTGAATTCGACACCTGGAGAAACACAGAATGCCCTGGCGATGCCGGTGATGACCCAGCTCACGACCATACCGCCATAGCTTACAACGGTAATATTTGCGACCCTAAAACAAACGAATTATCTACCAATAAGACTCCGAGAATACACCCGACCTTTGATAATATTGAAGACAACTCATGTTACGATTATGTGATCTTGTGGCAGCCCAATGCCGACGGAACACAAACGATTCAAATGTATGTAGAAGAGCAACTGCGAATCTCACATACAGCAAATATGATCACAACTGTTTTCGGCGGTATTACTAACGTGAATTATGGTTTTACCGGATCCACTGGTGGCGCTCGCAACGAACAGACCGTTTGTTTGAGTGGGGGCCAGCAGCCGCCACTAACAGCTGAAGATCATTTTACAACCCCTCAGAACACTAGCAAGTTACTCCCTGTGAGGGCCAATGATATTGTTTTGAATCCTGATCTGGATTCGCTTTGGACGTTTACGATTTTAACTCCTGCCTCCAACGGTTCTTCCTACATTGATGGGTCCACCTTGGACATCATGTATACCCCAAATGTTGGGTTTGCAGGAATGGACTCCATCCAATATCAAATATGTGACGTGCCGGTTGGCCGCTGCTACAGCCTTTGTTCTCCTGAATGGGCTTATATTGACGTTCAATGCGTGCCGTACAACTTCGTGCTAGACAAGTTAACCGACAACGAACTTTGCAATGATGCTCTTCCTGACAATGGGTCAGCCAGGGCTTATATCAGCTCCGCAACAGTTGCCAGCACCACAGCCAACATATGGGAAGAGAAGTTTAATGACCTGTCCACTAATGCAACGGTTGATAACGGGACTACATCCTGGCTGCTGTCGGGTAGTGCAAATGGTTATGCAAAAGTTGTCAACAGCAGCGGAAATAAAAGATTTGAAGTGAGGGATGCCGACCAGATTATTACATGGACATCAGGCGCCATTACAACGACAGGGTATTCCAATGTAAAAATACAGGCAAGTATAAGTGAGGTAGGATCACTAGAAAGCAGCGACATTGTCAAGGCATTCTATCAGGTGGGAACAAATGCCAGAGTGGAGTTTTTCAACCATGCTGATGATATCTCGGGAGGCTCGACGTCTGCATCGGTAACCATTCCCAACGGCAGTTTGGGGTCAACGATAAAAGTAATATTCGAATTCATCAATAACAGCAACAGCGAATACTACAGCATTGATGATGTGCTGGTGACCGGAGATGCTCCTCCAACCACAACATATATTACTGCGGGCTATACCTTTAGGTGGTACGATGGTGCCCCCGGAACCACTAATGCAGCTGACTTAGTCTATACAGGTGCTACCTACAACACCATGGCTGAAGGCACCTACACTGTGCAAGCAACTTCAACCTACGGATGTGATGCAACACCTCTAACAGTAACTATAGACAAGGTTACTGATGCTCCTGTTGTAGTGATCAACCAGGTGCAGGAAGTAACCAACTGCGCCAGCCCGAACGGAGTATTGGAGGCCTATGTGAATGTTAACGGTGTTCCTACAACAGCCGGCTATACGTTCCTCTGGTATGTGGGTGTGGATTTCACCTCAAGTTTTGCAACAGGCCCCACCGCCACCAACCTAAAGGCGCAGAACTATTCTGTCAGGGTAATCAACAACACAAGTGGTTGCGAAGCCGTCGAAGAAGAGACGGTGACCTCTACGCTTACGGCTCCTACCGTTCAGGCAACTGTTACAGCCAATGTGACGAGTTGTACAGCCCCCAACTCAGGCGCCGTTTCT
Source organism: Imperialibacter sp. (assembly GCF_048007035.1). NCBI lineage: Bacteria > Pseudomonadati > Bacteroidota > Cytophagia > Cytophagales > Flammeovirgaceae > Imperialibacter > Imperialibacter sp. Next base: position 5,649,059 of record NZ_CP180355.1, on the reverse strand, counting down.
GCAAGCAGCGGAGGTGCTACAGCGGGCTTTACCTTCAAATGGTACAAAGGACCCAGCATTAAGGCCATTGCAGACTACACTGGGGCCACTGTATCCAACCTGGCGTCAGGGTTTTATACAGTTCAGGCCGTCAATTCGTCAGGTTGCGTATCTGAGGGCGTCACTGTTGAGATTACTAATTCCTCAGGGGGGCCGGTAATTGAAACCGAGTTTACCGATAATAGCTCATGTCGTACAGACGGTAACGGCACTATTACGACAACTTCCGGAGGATTAACTACGGGTTTTAAATTTGAGTATTTTTCAGGGCAAAATACTACGAATGCCGTGCCCTCATACAAAATCACGGGAAGCAACGGCAATATTGCGTCGCTGCTAAAGGGCGGGATTTACACAGTGAAGGTCACTAAGGTTTCTACAGGATGTTTCACTACAAAAGAGATAACAATTACTGATGTTCCTCCTACGCTAACGATTGATCCTTCGAAAATCAGCCTCAATTCCAACAAGGGGTGTGGTCCGACTGCTGATGGATCAATCGACGCATCAACAGCCGTTTCAGGCAGTAGCGGTTCTTCTTTTGATGCCAGCGGTAAGCCAATTGCGATCAGTAGCAGTTCAAACGGAGGTTTTGACCAGCCTGTTCTTTCTGGCAGTACCCCCGCTGCGCAGACATTCGCAGGAGGAGCGATAAAAACGTATGATCAATCATATGTTCCGGGGTGGCAAACGACCTCGCCCGACGGTAGAATTGAAATTTGGTCAAGTGGGGCGCTTGGCGTACCTGCCTACCAGGGCACCCAATTTGCCGAAATCAATGCCAACAACGACGCCACTCTCTACTTTGATGTGGTGACTGTGCCCGGAGTAAAAATGAATTGGTCATTTGCCCACAGAGGTCGGTCTGGCACAGACTGTATCGCATTACTTATAAATGCCCCAAACGCCCCCGACAACCAAATTAGCCAGTTTTGTACTAGCAATACAGCGTGGAAACTCTATCAGGGTTCCTATGTGGTTCCTGCCGGGCAGTATGTTACCCGTTTCTTCTATAAAGCTGTAAGCACAGCTACAGGCAACAAATCAGTCGGTAACTTTCTGGATGCTGTTTCATTTGAGGCTGCTTCCAATACATTTGACTTGTTTCTTGGAAATGATGTCAATGGCACACCAATTACATCAAATGAAACGGGCATATTTACAGGTTTGAATGAGGGCACTTATTCAGTTAAATTTAGGGACAACATCACCGGCTGTTTTACTTCAGCGACCAACCTTGTCATTAGCCTTGATCAGGACGTTCCCAATACTGTAGTTACCAAGGTAGATAACACCGGGTGTACGGTAGGTGACGGCGAAATCCTGGTAGTTTCTGAGTCCAGATTCACTCCCACCGGCGAGCCAGCGGCAGGCTACAACATGGAATTGTGGCAAGGTGGGGTGAAAATAGATGAGGCACTCGGAGTGATGTGGCAAAATGCTACGCTCAAAGCACGGCATACTTTTACTGGCCTCCTGAGCGGCACCTATACCGTGAAATCAACCAACCCGGCGAAGACCTGTACCTTCGAGCAGGATGTTACGCTGGATGACCTTTCTGTTGATCCCCAATTTGTGGTAACAGGGACGACCAACGAGCCAAATCATGGATGCGACACTCCTGATGGCAGGCTAACGGTGCAGGTGGATGACGGCGCTGGTAACTTCGACGATCCTTCTGAATACACGTTTGAATGGTACCTTGGAAGTGTAGTTTCCGCACCAAACCTGCTTGTTAACGGCGTTGACCCAGGGAATGGCTCTACTCCAGCGATTAACAGTAATACCGTTACGGGGCTAGCTGCTGGATTTTACACTGTAGTGGCCACCAAAACCTCTGCTGGTTCTACCGGTTGTGAGTCGCCTCAGTATACACTCGAGGTTTCTGACGAAAAAACGATACCAGATATTACCATTGTTGAAGATCAACCGGACATCTCCTGTGGTGGGGCCGGTACAGCCCAGCTTTCGGCATCAGTAACTGAGAATGGAACGCCGGGCGTAACCGTTGGCTACACATTTGAATGGTTTAACGGAGCAACTGCCGGAACAGCCGGAACCGGTTTTGCAACCGGAACTCAAACCGCTGCCAACCTTTCTGCTGGTGAGTATACTGTACTGGTTACAAACACGGCCACGGGTTGTGTGAACGATCTTACCTATGAAATTAATAGTAGTCCGGTTAAGCCAGCAACAACACTTAATGTTAAGAATCCTAATACAAGCTGTTTGGTCGCCAACTACAATGGCGGAGCAACTGTTAATGTCAGCTTTAATGGAACGCCTGTAGCAAGTCCATCTGCTGCTGGCTACACCTTTGCCTGGTATCACGGAAGTGGAGTTGTTGCGGCAAATATTTTAACAAATGGAAACAATGGCGCTTTTGGTGGAAGCGTTACAGGAGCAACCACAGAAACCATTGGTGGTCTTAACGGCGGGCAGTACACTGTGGTGGCCACCAATCCAACCACCGGTTGCGAAGCAGATCCTTTTGTTGTTACGATTGTCAACAGCCCTGTTTTGCCAAATATCGTTATCACGAAGCTGTCGGATCAAACAAATTGCGATGTTCCCAATAATGGTTCACTAAGTGCTGACGTAACTGTAAGCGGTACTCCTCAGCTTGGAGTTGGCTATACTTTCCAATGGTATGCTGGTGGTTCAGTAAGCGGTGCTGTGCTTACGACGAACCGTCAGATAGATAATTTAGCTGCTGGTACCTATACCGTAAGAGTCACTAACCAATCGACAGGTTGTGTGCAGGTGCTTACTTCCTCTGTCTCCCAGGTTTTGGCTGACATAGACGGATCGGGAACTAAAGCCGACTCGGAAGACTGCTCCGGCAATGGCAGTATCACAATTACCAGTGCCTCCATAACAACTTCCGGGGCACCTGTGGTAGCCAATACAGAGGCTGCTATCCTGGCCAGCTACAACCTCACATTGCAGGATGCATCCAATGCCGATATTACCGACTCTGACACTGACGGCTCGGCGACCTTCGGTGGTTTGATGCCAGGCACCTACTATGTTGTGATTACCCACAAATCGTCCAGCTGCGATTCTGAAACGTTGCAGTTCGACATCGCCGACAATGCGGTATCACCTACGCTGTCGATCGCAGAGGATCAGCCTTCTTCAATTTGCCCGGGTGGAACTGGAGGCGATGGAGAAGCTACCGTAACTGTGACCAATGCTGGTGGAAGCACTGATTACACCTACAAGTGGCATACCGGCACAGACACTTCCACCCCCATCGATCCCGTACTCAATCCGTCAGCAGCAACAGCTACATTGACTGGTGTTGCGGCCGGATTTTACACTGTGTTGGTAACCGACAATGCATCTCTTGGTGATGGGTGTTTCGATACGGAGACGGTTGAGATAACGCTCAACCAACCAACCATATCCATCAGCGCATTTGTCAACACTGGTGCTTCTAACTGTGTGGGACTTAACAACGGCTCTTACCAGGTAACCGCTGTCAACTACGGTGGGACTGTCATCACCAATGCTGACGCTGCTTTCGCCAACTTCGAATTCCAGTTCTTCAATAATGCCGGAACTTCAATTCAGGCGGCCAGCAACAACCCTACTAAGACTGCCCTTGCACCTGGCAACTACTCAGTAACTGTAACCAACACTGTTACCAAGTGTGCGTCCGGTTCACTGCCTTTCACTATCGCTAATGTGGCCGTGGCACCTACCGCTACTGTAGCCATCACCAATAACGTCTCTTGCGACCCGGCCACGCCAATGGGGGCTGCTACGGCTAACCTGACAAATAGCGACGGTGGTACTTATACTTACCAGTGGTTCTTCGGGGCTGTTGGAAACACCACCACACCTCTGGTAAATGGTGGTACGACTAACGGCTCTGTTATCGTTATCAACGCTGGAACACCTCAAACTGTCTCAGGACTCGCTGCCGGTAACTACTGGGTAAGAATTACTGACACACAAGTACCTTCTAATACTTGTTCTGTAGACAAAGCCGCTGTGATTGGCTCTTCTCCTGCCAATCTGGTCGTTACTCTGCCTAATGTGACTATAGTATCTGACAGAGATTGCGCTACAGGCAAAAACGGCTCCATTAGGGTCGATCAAATCTCTGACAACGGATCTAACATCTCAGGGGCAGTAAACCTTTTCAGCTACTCTTACCAACTCCTGCAAAGCGACGGGGTAACTCCTATTGCCTCTGCCTTCAATAAAGGTACTTCCGGTGCTGAAATCGTGCCGATCGCTGCCAATCTTGATGGAGGCACTTATTTTGTCGTTGTATCTAACAGCCTTAACTGTAAATCAGCGGCCCTGCAAGTAGTAGTGCCTACCAACACTACTCCTCCTAACTTCACTGTAACCCCGCTAAATGCTACCATTTGTGCTGGTGGCGCCAGCCCTGATGGCAGTGCCTCTCTAGCACTTGCTCCTGATGACGGGGGTACTTATACCTATCAATGGTACAACGGAAGTGCTGCTACTGGTACAGCTATTGCCAATGGAGACAACGGTGGAACCGTAACAGGGGCTACTTCCAACTCCATCGCCGGCCTATATGCCGGAACCTATACTGTTAAAGTAACTGATACTCAGTCTAACGGTGACGGCTGTTTCACCGCCACTACATTTGTGGTTGGCTCTAGCTTCCCTGCTATCACTGTTCAAACTGCTGTCAACACTGGTGCCTCTAACTGTGTGGGACTTAACAACGGCTCTTACCAGGTAACCGCTGTCAACTACGGTGGGACTGTCATCACCAATGCTGACGCTGCTTTCGCCAACTTCGAATTCCAGTTCTTCAATAATGCCGGAACTTCAATTCAGGCGGCCAGCAACAACCCTACTAAGACTGCCCTTGCACCTGGCAACTACTCAGTAACTGTAACCAACACTGTTACCAAGTGTGCGTCCGGTTCACTGCCTTTCACTATCGCTAATGTGGCCGTGGCACCTACCGCTACTGTAGCCATCACCAATAACGTCTCTTGCGACCCGGCCACGCCAATGGGGGCTGCTACGGCTAACCTGACAAATAGCGACGGTGGTACTTATACTTACCAGTGGTTCTTCGGGGCTGTTGGAAACACCACCACACCTCTGGTAAATGGTGGTACGACTAACGGCTCTGTTATCGTTATCAACGCTGGAACACCTCAAACTGTCTCAGGACTCGCTGCCGGTAACTACTGGGTAAGAATTACTGACACACAAGTACCTTCTAATACTTGTTCTGTAGACAAAGCCGCTGTGATTGGCTCTTCTCCTGCCAATCTGGTCGTTACTCTGCCTAATGTGACTATAGTATCTGACAGAGATTGCGCTACAGGCAAAAACGGCTCCATTAGGGTCGATCAAATCTCTGACAACGGATCTAACATCTCAGGGGCAGTAAACCTTTTCAGCTACTCTTACCAACTCCTGCAAAGCGACGGGGTAACTCCTATTGCCTCTGCCTTCAATAAAGGTACTTCCGGTGCTGAAATCGTGCCGATCGCTGCCAATCTTGATGGAGGCACTTATTTTGTCGTTGTATCTAACAGCCTTAACTGTAAATCAGCGGCCCTGCAAGTAGTAGTGCCTACCAACACTACTCCTCCTAACTTCACTGTAACCCCGCTAAATGCTACCATTTGTGCTGGTGGCGCCAGCCCTGATGGCAGTGCCTCTCTAGCACTTGCTCCTGATGACGGGGGTACTTATACCTATCAATGGTACAACGGAAGTGCTGCTACTGGTACAGCTATTGCCAATGGAGACAACGGTGGAACCGTAACAGGGGCTACTTCCAACTCCATCGCCGGCCTATATGCCGGAACCTATACTGTTAAAGTAACTGATACTCAGTCTAACGGTGACGGCTGTTTCACCGCCACTACATTTGTGGTTGGCTCTAGCTTCCCTGCTATCACTGTTCAAACTGCTGTCAACACTGGTGCCTCTAACTGTGTGGGACTTAACAACGGCTCTTACCAGGTAACCGCTGTCAACTACGGTGGGACTGTCATCACCAATGCTGACGCTGCTTTCGCCAACTTCGAATTCCAGTTCTTCAATAATGCCGGAACTTCAATTCAGGCGGCCAGCAACAACCCTACTAAGACTGCCCTTGCACCTGGCAACTACTCAGTAACTGTAACCAACACTGTTACCAAGTGTGCGTCCGGTTCACTGCCTTTCACTATCGCTAATGTGGCCGTGGCACCTACCGCTACTGTAGCCATCACCAATAACGTCTCTTGCGACCCGGCCACGCCAATGGGGGCTGCTACGGCTAACCTGACAAATAGCGACGGTGGTACTTATACTTACCAGTGGTTCTTCGGGGCTGTTGGAAACACCACCACACCTCTGGTAAATGGTGGTACGACTAACGGCTCTGTTATCGTTATCAACGCTGGAACACCTCAAACTGTCTCAGGACTCGCTGCCGGTAACTACTGGGTAAGAATTACTGACACACAAGTACCTTCTAATACTTGTTCTGTAGACAAAGCCGCTGTGATTGGCTCTTCTCCTGCCAATCTGGTCGTTACTCTGCCTAATGTGACTATAGTATCTGACAGAGATTGCGCTACAGGCAAAAACGGCTCCATTAGGGTCGATCAAATCTCTGACAACGGATCTAACATCTCAGGGGCAGTAAACCTTTTCAGCTACTCTTACCAACTCCTGCAAAGCGACGGGGTAACTCCTATTGCCTCTGCCTTCAATAAAGGTACTTCCGGTGCTGAAATCGTGCCGATCGCTGCCAATCTTGATGGAGGCACTTATTTTGTCGTTGTATCTAACAGCCTTAACTGTAAATCAGCGGCCCTGCAAGTAGTAGTGCCTACCAACACTACTCCTCCTAACTTCACTGTAACCCCGCTAAATGCTACCATTTGTGCTGGTGGCGCCAGCCCTGATGGCAGTGCCTCTCTAGCACTTGCTCCTGATGACGGGGGTACTTATACCTATCAATGGTACAACGGAAGTGCTGCTACTGGTACAGCTATTGCCAATGGAGACAACGGTGGAACCGTAACAGGGGCTACTTCCAACTCCATCGCCGGCCTATATGCCGGAACCTATACTGTTAAAGTAACTGATACTCAGTCTAACGGTGACGGCTGTTTCACCGCCACTACATTTGTGGTTGGCTCTAGCTTCCCTGCTATCACTGTTCAAACTGCTGTCAACACTGGTGCCTCTAACTGTGTGGGACTTAACAACGGCTCTTACCAGGTAACCGCTGTCAACTACGGTGGGACTGTCATCACCAATGCTGACGCTGCTTTCGCCAACTTCGAATTCCAGTTCTTCAATAATGCCGGAACTTCAATTCAGGCGGCCAGCAACAACCCTACTAAGACTGCCCTTGCACCTGGCAACTACTCAGTAACTGTAACCAACACTGTTACCAAGTGTGCGTCCGGTTCACTGCCTTTCACTATCGCTAATGTGGCCGTGGCACCTACCGCTACTGTAGCCATCACCAATAACGTCTCTTGCGACCCGGCCACGCCAATGGGGGCTGCTACGGCTAACCTGACAAATAGCGACGGTGGTACTTATACTTACCAGTGGTTCTTCGGGGCTGTTGGAAACACCACCACACCTCTGGTAAATGGTGGTACGACTAACGGCTCTGTTATCGTTATCAACGCTGGAACACCTCAAACTGTCTCAGGACTCGCTGCCGGTAACTACTGGGTAAGAATTACTGACACACAAGTACCTTCTAATACTTGTTCTGTAGACAAAGCCGCTGTGATTGGCTCTTCTCCTGCCAATCTGGTCGTTACTCTGCCTAATGTGACTATAGTATCTGACAGAGATTGCGCTACAGGCAAAAACGGCTCCATTAGGGTCGATCAAATCTCTGACAACGGATCTAACATCTCAGGGGCAGTAAACCTTTTCAGCTACTCTTACCAACTCCTGCAAAGCGACGGGGTAACTCCTATTGCCTCTGCCTTCAATAAAGGTACTTCCGGTGCTGAAATCGTGCCGATCGCTGCCAATCTTGATGGAGGCACTTATTTTGTCGTTGTATCTAACAGCCTTAACTGTAAATCAGCGGCCCTGCAAGTAGTAGTGCCTACCAACACTACTCCTCCTAACTTCACTGTAACCCCGCTAAATGCTACCATTTGTGCTGGTGGCGCCAGCCCTGATGGCAGTGCCTCTCTAGCACTTGCTCCTGATGACGGGGGTACTTATACCTATCAATGGTACAACGGAAGTGCTGCTACTGGTACAGCTATTGCCAATGGAGACAACGGTGGAACCGTAACAGGGGCTACTTCCAACTCCATCGCCGGCCTATATGCCGGAACCTATACTGTTAAAGTAACTGATACTCAGTCTAACGGTGACGGCTGTTTCACCGCCACTACATTTGTGGTTGGCTCTAGCTTCCCTGCTATCACTGTTCAAACTGCTGTCAACACTGGTGCCTCTAACTGTGTGGGACTTAACAACGGCTCTTACCAGGTAACCGCTGTCAACTACGGTGGGACTGTCATCACCAATGCTGACGCTGCTTTCGCCAACTTCGAATTCCAGTTCTTCAATAATGCCGGAACTTCAATTCAGGCGGCCAGCAACAACCCTACTAAGACTGCCCTTGCACCTGGCAACTACTCAGTAACTGTAACCAACACTGTTACCAAGTGTGCGTCCGGTTCACTGCCTTTCACTATCGCTAATGTGGCCGTGGCACCTACCGCTACTGTAGCCATCACCAATAACGTCTCTTGCGACCCGGCCACGCCAATGGGGGCTGCTACGGCTAACCTGACAAATAGCGACGGTGGTACTTATACTTACCAGTGGTTCTTCGGGGCTGTTGGAAACACCACCACACCTCTGGTAAATGGTGGTACGACTAACGGCTCTGTTATCGTTATCAACGCTGGAACACCTCAAACTGTCTCAGGACTCGCTGCCGGTAACTACTGGGTAAGAATTACTGACACACAAGTACCTTCTAATACTTGCTCGGTCGATAAGGCCGCTGTGATTATTGATGATCAGGATGATATCACGCTAACCGGTGTCAATATTGTTTCATCCACACAATGTTCGCCTGTAAATGGCTCTATCGAGATCGATGAACTCACGATTGTAGACGCCAGCGGCACGACCGTGCTGAACACCTTTGCAGCAATTGATGACTATACATTCAAATTGTACAATGCGGCACTTGTAGAAATCGTCGGCGGCATTACTCAGGGAACAGCAACAACTTTCCCTATAGCGAATTCACTGGCAGCCGGGACCTATTTTGTGTCAGCGGCTAACTCTTTCGACTGTGAATCAGTTACCCTGCAGGTCGATGTGCCTGATGGAACAACCGACCCAACTATCACCTTCACCAAAGTAGACAACACAAGCTGTACAGCGACTGGCAACGGTTCTATTACTGTTACGTTAACGGGTGGTGCAGAAATCACTGGAAACTACACCTATCAGTGGTATCAGGGGGCACTTAACAACACAGGTACTCCGGTTGGAGGTCCGGTAGCTGCCACAACAACAAGCACTATCAATACCTTGCTTGGCGGAACCTATTGGGTTGAAATTACTGACAATGCCGCAACTAATCTGGGCTGCGTGTACAAAGAGGAGTTTACACTACCCAACACATTACAAACTTTGTCCATTCCACTGGTTCAAATCACGCCAATCTCTGCCAATACGCATTGCGTGACGCCTAATGGTTCGGCTACAGTGGACAATATCTTGATAAATGGGGCCGTCACTGATCCGACAACGCTTTCAGATTACACTTTCAACTGGTATCAGAGCGATGGTACGACTCTAATCACTCAAACAGATGTTACGGTTCCTGTTTACTCGCAGTTTGTAGGTGGGAATTACAAAGTGCAAGTCGTTAATGATCTGACAGGTTGTTCATCGGCTTTGACTTCTTTCACTATTGGACAAACTCTCGACAGACCAAACATTGCTGGCGCAAACGCTTCAGTGGTGAACTCTCTAAGTTGTGATCAAACCAACTTCCCTAATGGGTCAATTACCGTCACCCCTGATGGCACGGGAACACCAATGGTGGGCTATACCTATGTTTGGTACAACGCACCTTTAACCGGCATCGGCGCTGCCACACCTCTCGCATCCACTAACAATGCACTCACAAGCATGGGGCCAGGTGTTTATTCTGTCGTTGTCACAAAAACGGCATCTGGATGTACATCGCAGAGGGAATTCACAATCACAGGCAGCCCATCTGGCAACCCTGATATCAGCACTGTTATTTCAGGAATTACAGCGACCGACGTAACAACATGTAATCCAATCAACGGGTCGCTAATGGCAAACCTGGCTGTTGGGGCAGTGACCGATTACAACTGGTTCTGGTACTACGACGATAAGACAACACCAGTGGCTACTGGTGACAATTCTGGCTCGGTAACTGTCAATAACAATGTAGTGACTGGGCTGCCAGACGGCAAGTATTTCCTAAGAATGCAGGACAAAGCAACAGGCTGTTTGACTGGTTTTGCAGATCAGACAGTTGTCGTGGACCCGGCGGCGCAGATCACAATAAACATATTTGCCACTCAACCAGGGGATTGCGACGGACCCACAGGTGTTTTGCGAATTGAAGCAACTAATGCTTCGGCTCCTAATTTTACTTTCGAAGTGTATAAAGGTGAAAGCGACCTTTCAGCATCGCCAATCTTGATTGCTTCCAGTACAACGGAAATAGAAACAGGAACAGTGTCCGACAACGACAATGCTTCCTATGTAAACGGCAATACAATAGACGATGGAGACCCTACAGATTATGTAGTGAGCGGATTAGTGAATGATACCTACACGGTTGTTGCAACCAATCTGGCTTCAAGCTGTGCGGAAAGAAAAGTGTATATATTATTCTACTCACAGGTACAAAGAGTTGATGTTGATCCGTTGATAACGACACAGGCTCTCAATTGCCAACCTTACGCTGACGGAACGGGCGCAGGTGGAACAGGTGGTAATACTGGTGAAGTAGACGTCACTCTACGAGTGCCTTTTGGAAACGGTAATACGCATGATGATTTCATGTTATTCCTTTACCCAACTACCTCGGTAAGTCCACAACCTGATATGGAAACAGGTGATGGAGATCCAGGTACATGGGAGACAGGCGACCTTTCAAACCCCAGGCCAGCTATTGTACAGTCGGTAGCAGGAACAGTGGCAGGTGAGACTTACCAAATTGACTACACACTTGGTGGCGGAGCATTTTCGGCGGGAATGGTTATTGAAGGACAAACAAGTTTAGCTACGGCTACCATCGCTACCGTCAATGCAACCACAATGACTTTTACGGCCGTGCCAACAGGAATTTTCGTGGATGGCGAAACGATTCAGGAACAAGGAAACGCAGCTAATTTTGGCACGAACGATTCTGGAAACACAACAAATGTCTACACTTTCCAAGGGTTGGTTGAAGGCCAATATGCAGTAGTAGCTGCTGAAATTGGTGTTAGCTTCTGTTACTCTCCTCCGGTTACATTTGATATTACCGACGACACAGAAACGATAGATCTAGATCCTTCCGATGTGACCGACCTAACGATCGTAGATAACTCCGATTGCTCTGGCAACCCTAATGGTAGCTTAACGGTGCTACAACTTCACCGTGGTGCGACTACCGACAATGTATCTGCTGCAGGGCCGCAAAATGGTGACTATACTTATCAATGGTTCTCAGGAGCTGACCCGGATACTGACCCTGCACTAAATGCAGCAAATGTTACGGCAGCGGGCAATGAGGCATTCGATTTGGCAAGCGGAACCTACTCATTGCGAGTAACCAAGCAGGCAGGAACCAACGAGCTGGGCTGCTCGGCCGACTTTGTTTTCTTTGTCAATGACAGCCCTACTACAGTCGAAATCACTGACCATACTCAAGTTGATATTCTTAACTGTGATCCACTCAACAACGGTAGCATCACCATTAACGAATTTTCTCTCAATGGAGCTGCGTCCCAGCTATGGAATACGGCGCTCGCTGACTGGAGACTGCGCCTGTATGATGACAGCGGCAACATACTTGAAACCAAGGCTAACAACGTAGACAATGTGTTCTCTGGCCTTGTGGCTGACGATTACATTGTTGTAGTATTCGACGCTGTGCTGCAATGCGAGTATGATCCATTTGCAGTAACAATCGACAATGTTGCCACAGACCCTGACCTAAGTGGCTTTGTCATCAATCCAAATACAGGCTGTAACACAGGCCGAACAGGTTCAGTTGACGTAACTTTAGCGAATGCCAACACTGATTACGACATTCAGTGGTTTGTTGGTGGCATTGCAAGTTCAACTTTATTTGTTCCTGGTACCGACGGCACCCTGGTGACTGACGCTGCTGGAACGAGAATTACGGGAGCGAGTGGTGGTGATTACAAGCTTGTTGCGAAAAAGAATACTGCACCAGATGATCAGTGCGAAAGCATTGCAGTATTCAACGTACCTCAGCAGGTCGACCAGATCATTTCGTTCACAGTCAATCTTACTCACGATGCAGATTGTGCTACAGGCTCAAATGGAGTTATTGAAGTGTCTGGCATCACGGTACAAGACGGTATTACGGCAGCAACTAGCGTAGAGGCCACACCTGCCAACATCGACGCCAACTACGATTTTATATTGTTACAATCTGACGGAGTGACCTCTATTGGTACTTTTGGCACAGCGTCAAGTGCAGGCCCAATTTCTAGCAGAGACAATGGCACCTATTACTTAATAGTAGAAGATGTTGTGACTAAATGCCAATCTGCGCCAAAACAGATCACAATTCTCAATCAGAAAGTTACTCCCACCCTTTCGGTAACAGGATCCACAGCTAACATCGTGTGTAACCCTGCCATTGGCCCGACTACCCCAACAGGCTCCATTACGGTAACGATAGGCAATTACGATGCTGGCGCTTATAACATACAGTGGTACAAGGCCCCCCTTGGCACAACAACACCTGCGGCCGTTGAAAGGAATAATGGCGTTGCCTACCCTGACGGCTCAGACGTAACAGTTTCCGCAATTAATGGTGCTGGTGAGTTGACAATTTCCGGTATCGTCTCCGGCAACTACTGGGTAAGTATTCAGGACAATGCAACCCCTGGTTTAGGTTGTAGTGCAAGCGTTGCCTTTACTGTTGTAGATAATTTTTCTACCATAGAGGTGCTGACATCCAATGTAGTCGTGGAGCCCGATGTGGACTGCGACAACAATGACACAGGCTTAATCCGGGTAGAGGCTGTGACTGTGAATGCAGCTGATGATGCGGCTGTGGATGCTAATTACATTATAGAATTCTTTGACGATGCTTTTGGCTCACTCGGAAATGGTAGTGTGAATGGCGCATTCAGGGAGCTCGGCTCGTTGGCCGAAGGCACCTACTATGTGACTGCTACGAATAAAACGACAGGTTGCGTATCAGACTACGCTGAGGTTACCGTTTTGTTCACACCTGCTGAACCCATCATCGAGGTGACGACGAACAGTGCCAACAGATTCTGCGATACCAGCGGTGGTACAGTTGGAAATGGGGCAATTACGATTCGAATTCAAAACCCTCTTGGTGGATACTACGATCCCGCCAACTACACCTTCGATTGGTACGACCAGCAATCTGGTAGTGCTGGGCTCCCTGACCAGTCAGGAGTGGGTGTTGCTGGTCTTGGTTTTGGCTTTGACGAACGAACTGGACTAGCTCCTGGTTTCTACACTGTGGTTGTCACTGCGAATGACGCGGCTGCCAACGATGGCCTTGGTCGAGGCTGTTTTGATCAGGTGATTGTTGAAGTGCTTGATAACCCAGACGTAATTGAACTTACAACAGCTATTGTCGCTGCCAATAATGCAAGTGACTGTTCACCTGACAATGGGCAGATTGTGGTGACGGATGTACTACGCAACACATCTAGTGACGCCCTCGGCAACTACACCTTCCACTTGTATCAAAGCGATGCCTCTACTGAAATCTTAGGAGCTTTCGCTGGTACTACCGCAGCCAACCTTTCTCCTGGTGTGTACTTCGTGGAAGCACAAAACAATACAGTTCCAGCTACTGGTTGTTCCTCTAACTTACTACAGGTTACAATCGCTGATGACGCAGTGAACCCTGCCATCACTATTGCTGAAACAAATCAGAACACAGTCTGTAACCCTGACTTCGGTGGGGCTGGTGCCATCACTCCTACTGGTTCATTGACAGCTACTATTACTGCCGGAGCTGGTGTGGACATGGATGGTAGCTATACTTTCAACTGGTTCCTCGGCGTGACAGGCGATGTTACAGAGCCTATTGCTAACGGAGCTACTTTATCTAACAGCTCAGATGTAACTATTACCAACGACCTGGCATCTAACCCGCACACTTCGCTGATCAGTGGTCTCATGGCAGGTACTTACTGGGTAAGGCTTACAGATACCAACAACCCTAACAACAACTGTACTGCTACCGCCGAGTTTACACTCACTTCCGACTTCGAAACCATCGAAGTACTATCGGCCAACGTAGTAGTGCAGCCCGATGTGGATTGCTCAAACAATGACACTGGTTTGATCAGAGTAGAGGCGGTTACTGTCGATGGTGCTGATGACGCTGCCGTTGATGCTAACTACGGTATCGAATTCTTCGACAACACCTTCGCCTCTTTGGGCAATGGTGTGGTCAACGGAGCCTTCAGAGAACTTGGTTCACTGGCTCCCGGCACATACCATGTAAAGGCAACTAACAAAACCACCGGTTGTGAATCTGACTACACTGAAGTAACTATCATCGCCGATACTATCGAGCCGGACATTGCCAGTGTGGTAGCACCAAACACTTTCTGTGACTTTTCTGTCAATGGAAATGGTACAATCACCCTGACTATCGATGACCCGGCAAGCCCTGGTACACCTAGAGCGGCGGCTAACTACAACTTCCAGTGGTACGAAGGTTCTGGCATTCTTGGAGCCAACTTCCAAACTGGTGCAGGTCTTAACAGCGCTGCCAACCTGAAGCCTGGCTTCTACACCATAGTCGTAACAACTATTGACAACGCAGGTAACAATGGATTTGGACGGGGATGCTCTGATCAGGTGATCGTTGAAGTGCTTGATACCCCAGATAACATCGCTCTGACCAACGCTATCATCACACCTTCCAATGCAAGTGACTGTTCGCCTGACAATGGCCAGATTGTGGTGACTGACGTATTGCTAAATGGTGCTTCTGATGGAACAGGCAACTACACCTTCCACTTGTATCAAAGCGATGCCTCTACTGAAATCTTAGGAGCTTTCGCTGGCGCTACGGCAGCTAATCTTTCTCCTGGTGTATACTTCGTAGAAGCCCAAAACAATACTGCTACGGCTACTGGTTGTTCCTCTAACTTACTACAGGTAACAATCGCTGATGACGCAGTGAACCCTGCCATCACTATTGCTGAAACTAGTCAGAACACAGTCTGTAACCCTGACTTCGGTGGGGCTGGTGCCATCACGCCTACTGGTTCATTGACAGCTACTATTACTGCCGGAGCTGGTGTGGACATGGATGGTAGCTATACTTTCAACTGGTTCCTCGGCGTGACAGGCGATGTTTCCGAACCTATTGCTAACGGAGCTACTTTGTCTAACAGCTCAGATGTAACTATTACCAACGACTTGGCATCTAACCCGCACACTTCGCTGATCAGTGGTCTCATGGCTGGTACTTACTGGGTAAGGCTTACAGATACCAACAACCCTAACAACAACTGTACTGCTACCGCCGAGTTTACACTCACTTCCGACTTCGAAACTATCGAAGTACTATCGGCCAACGTAGTAGTGCAGCCCGATGTGGATTGCTCAAGCAATGACACTGGTTTGATCAGAGTAGAAGCGGTTACTGTCGATGGTGCTGATGACGCTGCCGTTGATGCTAACTACGGTATCGAATTCTTCGACAACACCTTCGCCTCTTTGGGCAATGGTGTGGTCAACGGAGCCTTCAGAGAACTTGGTTCACTGGCTCCCGGCACATACCATGTAAAGGCAACTAACAAAACCACCGGTTGTGAATCTGACTACACTGAAGTAACTATCATCGCCGATACTATCGAGCCGGACATTGCCAGTGTGGTAGCACCAAACACTTTCTGTGACTTTACTGTCAATGGAAATGGTACAATCACCCTGACTATCGATGACCCGGCAAGCCCTGGTACACCTAGAGCGGCGGCTAACTACAACTTCCAGTGGTACGAAGGTTCTGGCATTCTTGGAGCCAACTTCCAAACTGGTGCAGGTCTTAACAGCGCTGCCAACCTGAAGCCTGGCTTCTACACCATAGTCGTAACAACTATCGACAACGCAGGTAACAATGGATTTGGACGGGGATGCTCTGATCAGGTGATCGTTGAAGTACTTGATACACCAGATAATATCGCTCTGACCAACGCTATCATCACACCTTCCAATGCAAGTGACTGTTCGCCTGACAATGGCCAGATTGTGGTGACTGACGTATTGCTAAATGGTGCTTCTGATGGAACAGGCAACTACACCTTCCACTTGTATCAAAGCGATGCCTCTACTGAAATCTTAGGAGCTTTCGCTGGTACTACCGCAGCTAATCTTTCTCCTGGTGTATACTTCGTAGAAGCCCAAAACAATACTGCTACGGCTACTGGTTGTTCTTCTAACTTACTACAGGTAACAATCGCTGATGACGCAGTGAACCCTGCCATCACTATTGCTGAAACTAGTCAGAACACAGTCTGTAACCCTGACTTCGGTGGGGCTGGTGCCATCACTCCTACTGGTTCATTGACAGCTACTATTACTGCCGGAGCTGGTGTGGACATGGATGGTAGCTATACTTTCAACTGGTTCCTCGGCGTGACAGGCGATGTTTCCGAACCTATTGCTAACGGAGCTACTTTGTCTAACAGCTCAGATGTAACTATTACCAACGACCTGGCATCTAACCCGCACACTTCGCTGATCAGTGGTCTCATGGCTGGTACTTACTGGGTAAGGCTTACAGATACCAACAACCCTAACAACAACTGTACTGCTACCGCCGAGTTTACACTCACTTCCGACTTCGAAACTATCGAAGTACTATCGGCCAACGTAGTAGTGCAGCCCGATGTGGATTGCTCAAGCAATGACACTGGTTTGATCAGAGTAGAAGCGGTTACTGTCGATGGTGCTGATGACGCTGCCGTTGATGCTAACTACGGTATCGAATTCTTCGACAACACCTTCGCCTCTTTGGGCAATGGTGTGGTCAACGGAGCCTTCAGGGAACTTGGTTCACTGGCCCCTGGCACATACCATGTAAAGGCAGCTAACAAAACCACCGGTTGTGAATCTGACTACACTGAAGTAACTATCATCGCCGATACTATCGAGCCGGACATTGCCAGTGTGATAACACCAAACACTTTCTGTGACTTTACTGTCAATGGAAATGGTACAATCACCCTGACTATCGATGACCCGGCAAGCCCTGGTACACCTAGAGCGGCGGCTAACTACAACTTCCAGTGGTACGAAGGTTCTGGCATTCTTGGAGCCAACTTCCAAACTGGTGCAGGTCTTAACAGCGCTGCCAACCTGAAGCCTGGCTTCTACACCATAGTCGTAACAACTATCGACAACGCAGGTAACAATGGATTTGGACGGGGATGCTCTGATCAGGTGATCGTTGAAGTACTTGATACACCAGATAATATCGCTCTGACCAACGCTATCATCACACCTTCCAATGCAAGTGACTGTTCGCCTGACAATGGCCAGATTGTAGTAACTGACGTATTGCTAAATGGTGCTTCTGATGGAACAGGCAACTACACCTTCCACTTGTATCAAAGCGATGCCTCTACTGAAATCTTAGGAGCTTTCGCTGGTACTACCGCAGCTAATCTTTCTCCTGGTGTATACTTCGTAGAAGCCCAAAACAATACTGCTACGGCTACTGGTTGTTCTTCTAACTTACTACAGGTTACAATCGCTGATGACGCAGTGAACCCTGCCATCACTATTGCTGAAACTAGTCAGAACACAGTCTGTAACCCTGACTTCGGTGGGGCTGGTGCCATCACTCCTACTGGTTCATTGACAGCTACTATTACTGCCGGAGCTGGTGTGGACATGGATGGTAGCTATACTTTCAACTGGTTCCTCGGCGTGACAGGCGATGTTTCCGAACCTATTGCTAACGGAGCTACTTTGTCTAACAGCTCAGATGTAACTATTACCAACGACTTGGCATCTAACCCGCACACTTCGCTGATCAGTGGTCTCATGGCTGGTACTTACTGGGTAAGGCTTACAGATACCAACAACCCTAACAACAACTGTACTGCTACCGCCGAGTTTACACTCACTTCCGACTTCGAAACTATCGAAGTACTATCGGCCAACGTAGTAGTGCAGCCCGATGTGGATTGCTCAAGCAATGACACTGGTTTGATCAGAGTAGAAGCGGTTACTGTCGATGGTGCTGATGACGCTGCCGTTGATGCTAACTACGGTATCGAATTCTTCGACAACACCTTCGCCTCTTTGGGCAATGGTGTGGTCAACGGAGCCTTCAGAGAACTTGGTTCACTGGCTCCCGGCACATACCATGTAAAGGCAACTAACAAAACCACCGGTTGTGAATCTGACTACACTGAAGTAACTATCATCGCCGATACTATCGAGCCGGACATTGCCAGTGTGATAACACCAAACACTTTCTGTGACTTTACTGTCAATGGAAATGGTACAATCACCCTGACTATCGATGACCCGGCAAGCCCTGGTACACCTAGAGCGGCGGCTAACTACAACTTCCAGTGGTACGAGGGTTCTGGCATTCTTGGAGCCAACTTCCAAACTGGTGCAGGTCTTAACAGCGCTGCCAACCTGAAGCCTGGCTTCTACACCATAGTCGTAACAACTATCGACAACGCAGGTAACAATGGATTTGGACGGGGATGCTCTGATCAGGTGATCGTTCAGGTGAAAGACACCCCGAACCAGTTGCTAATTCGTGCTGCCGACATCACGAAAACCAATTCGCAGGATTGTAACCCAGCGCAAAACGGAACAATCACCGTGAATGATGTATTCTTAAACAATGTTTCGAATGGTACAGGTGGCTACACTTTCAAACTTTTCAATAATGCCTTTACCGACATTTCTGGTACCTATGCTTTCGCAGGAAACGTAGTAAGTAGTTTACCAAGCGGAACCTACTACGTGCAAGCCACCAGCACATCTGGTTCGGGTTGTAAGTCCAACTTCCGTCAGGTAATTATTAGCGACGTTTCGGTGAAGCCAACGCCATCAATTAGCCAGGTACGACCAAATACATATTGTGATCCTGCCAACTTTGACGGTAGCTTAACAGTGACTATTGGCAACAACGATGGTGGGGCATACCTCTACCAATGGCATAAAGGCTCGATTGGCGTTGTCAACCCAGTAGCAGTGGGCAATGGTGGCCAAACTGCAACCATCTCAAATGTTGAGGACGGACAGTATTGGGTGAGGGTGACCGACAACCAGTCTACAGGCTTGAACTGCTCTGCTACGGCCACTTTCAACCTTCAATACGTACCGGTTGTGATCACCCTCCAGGCAAGCAGCACAGATGATACGTCTTGTGATGTCGAAAACGGCTCTGTTTTCTTTAATGGCACGACTGACTTCATAGCTATCACAAGCTCAGGCAACCCTGCGGACAATGCAACGGTTAATACAACGGCTAACATTGATGCGAACTACACGCTCCGCTTGTACAACGCTAGCTTCTCATTGCATGGAGCTGGTGTGTTCACAACGGCAGCGCTTGCAGCAGAACCCCTGGCTCCTGGTCGCTATTATGTGACTGCCACACACAACACCTTCCAGTGTGCGTCTGAGTTCTACCCTGTCGATATAGAAGATGCCAGGGAGATGCCTGAATTGGAGTCGTCTACTGTTACAGCCGACATCAACTGCACAGGCGACAACGGAACAATCACCTTTGGATTGAAGACTGGTGCAAGCAATACCGGGCAGACTTACGGCCTGATCTGGACATACCAAACAACTTTATCTGCCGCAGCTGGCGCCTTTGTTCCCGGCTCAATCAGCGGAGATGGCAACTCAGGAACTGAGTTTGTGGTATCCAACCTGGCTGCAGGTTTCTATACTGTAATCGTAGAAAATACGGCTTCTGGTTGCGAAACCACTGAGCGGTTCCAGGTTACTGAGAACCTTGTGACCCCTGCCTTTACCGTGGCGGCTTTGACACACTCTTCATTGTGCACAACTCCGGCAGGTAACGGATCATTCGAATTGAGAAGCAATAAGATCACCAACGGCGTTCAGGATCTGCAGGCATATACCTGGAGGTTGTACCAAAGCAACAAAACAACCCAGATAGGTGCCAACCTGGATGTAAGCGGGTCAACCACTGTTTACAATCATACAAGAACGCTTGGCCCTGGTGAATACTATATTCAAGCGACCAGAAATTCGACGGGTTGTCCTTCAGCATTTATCAAGCTAACCATAGAAGACCACCACGTGAATCCATCGCTGACAGCAGCGGTCACTAAAGACCAGGGTTGTGTGGGTGGAACGCTTGGAGTGGGAGCAATCACAATCACTGTGGCAGCTCAGGATGCAGATGGAGACGCCACTACTGATGGCACCACCATCACCTGGGCCAACTCAAGTGGGGCGCTGCCTGCCTTCAATGGCTTGACAACCATCACCGGTCTCTCAGCCGACACCTACACGGTGACGATCCTTAACAACGTTTCTCAGTGCTCAGTATCTCAGAAAATAGTCGTAGGTACGCAAGCTCTTCCAGTTGTAGTAACCGCAAGAACTACAACAGACCAGACTAACTGTACACCAAACGGTGCGGCGTCAGTGGATGTGGTTACATTGGGCGGAGCGGCAAGTGCTTTGGCTGATTACAACTTCACATGGAAGGATGTAGACAATGCCACAACCCTTGTCAACAACGTGGCTGGTCAGAACAGCATCAGCAACCTGAGCGCTGGAGCTTACACTGTAACCCTCACACACGCAGTAACAGGTTGTGCACAAACACTCGAATTTGTGGTTGAAGAAGAAATCACCTACCCAGTTGCAGACATCACGCTGGTGCAAGCGGACCAAAGCTGCGATCCTTCAACTGCGAATGGAGAGTTGAGTGTAATAGTGGACAACCCAAGTGCTCCTGGTTACGATATTAGCAACTACGTGATAACCTGGTACGAAGGTAGTGGTGTGACAGGCACTAACCTGGGCAACACGCAATCCATCAGCGGATTGGCTGCCGGGCCTTACACTGTAGAGGTATTGAATAGCCTCACAGGTTGTACAAGTACTGCTGAAATCACCCTGGAAAATGAACCAGTTATTCCGCAGTTGCTGTTTGATGACATTGAGACGTCGCCAATGACGGTATGTACCCCTGCCGACGGGTCTATTGAGATCAATGGCATCACACCTGGCGTATTGGCAGACTACAACTTCGAACTGTGGAATGTAAACCCTTCTACAGCTGGTGCATCACCAATAGCTACAGTTGCCGACTCTATCTTCACAGGTTTGGAAGCTGGTATCTACTACGTAAGGGCTGTGGACAACGCCTTCGGATGTAGCTCCATAGAAGTGGAAGTAGAAGTAGAAGACGCTACTACACCGCCAATAATTAGTCTGGTAAATGTTGAAGTGCAAACCAACTGTAACCCTGCCATTCCAAATGGATTGCTTGAAGTAACAGCCAATGGATCTGGCGATACGAATGTATATACTTTCGCCTGGTACAGGGGCACTACGGCCACTGGCACACCGCTTCTGGCAAATAACCCAGAGCTAAGAGGCATTGCAGCCGGTATGTACACTGTGTTGGTTACCGATCTTGCCACAGGATGTAGCTCAGTAGAGACTTATCCTATGTCGGACGAGTCAATCAATCCACTCGAGGTAACAACCACGGCTACAGTGAACGACAGATGTATTGCGCCATTCGACGGAGTAGTTGCAGCAAACCTGATTACCCTGCCATTTGGCAAGGAGATTCAGAACTACAAGTTCGTTTGGAATGCCGGTTTGGTTCCTCCTGGCTTCAATGCCGGAGAGTTTGACTTTGAAGGACAGTCGTGGGAGAATTTGAACAGCGGCACCTACACATTGATGGTGTATAACCGGGATGACCAATTGTGTCAGTCACAACCAATTCAAGTGGTGGTGCCGGATGCAACTACCATTCCTGACGTGATCGTCACTGAGACACAAGCACTCACTATATGTTTCGAAGACCAGCCTAACGGCGAATTAAGTGCCATCCTTGCAGACAGCACGGTAACCGGTCACACTTTCGAATGGTATATCGGAGCCCTGGTTGATCCGGCCGCTAAAATCTTCGACGGCCCGGTAGTTGGCAACCTGGCTGCTGGCCCCTACACCCTGAGAGTGACGAACACTATCACTGGTTGTCAGTCGACCCAAACAGTAGAAGTGACGGATCAAACAGTAACGCCTTCTAACCCTACGCTAACGCTTGTGAGCAACATGACAAGTTGTGCCGAACCAAACGGTGAAGCAAGGGCAACAGTGGACGGTAATATTGGTAACTATCAGTTCGACTGGTACGAAGCAACGGATACTACTACAATAATCTACACCGGCTTCGACCCTAAAGGACTGGGAAGAGAAGGTGAAACGGTGGAGTACGTTGTGATCGCTACCGATCTTCTGACAGGTTGCGTATCTGAAGAATCAAGAATATCGATCAGCGATGCCCGCACAGAGCCACAGTTTGTGGTGGATGTGCAAGATTCTCAGTGTCTTGTGCCAACAGGGGTTGCGCTGCTGGCATTCCCTGAGCCTGTAGAACTTGACAGCGTCGTGTGGACTCACTTAGCCACTGGTAACACTACTTTTGAAGGTGGTCTGTTTGAAGCAACATTTGGTGACTATTCGGTGACCATTTGGGACGGCAATGGATGTACTGCAACACGGGAATTCACTATTGGGGCGGATATCGTGATCTACAATGGTGTGTCGGCCAACGGCGATGGACTGAACGATCTCTTCATCATGGATTGTATCGATCAGTTCCCTAACAACAATGTGAAAATATTCAACAGAGCCGGAGCCATTGTGTGGGAAGGGGATGGTTACGACAACACCGATGTATACTTTGACGGTGTTAGTAACAAGGGAATAGTGGCGGGAAGCAGGCTGTTGCCAGCTGGCACCTATTTCTACCTCGTAGACAAAGGTGATGGAACTGATCCACTTTCTGGCTATCTTGAGCTCGTAAGATAATTTGAAGTATGAAGATTGTAACTAGATTATCGTTCTACATAGTGTTGTTGTTGGGTAGCTGGGGGGTGTTCGGCCAGCAACGCCCGGTTATTTCGCAGTACATGTACAACGGAATGGTGCTTAACCCTGCCTACGCAGGAAGCACCAACGAATTCAGCGCTGCGGTTATCCACCGGGATCAATGGGTCAATATTGATGGCGCACCGTCCTTCCAAACGTTTACTGCGCACACACCTTTGTTTAGTAACCAGATTGGAGTGGGACTGATGGCAACCAGAGACCAGGTGGGTATTCATACCGATTATGGATTTTATGCCAGCTATGCCTACAAAATCAAGCTATCGACAGGGTATTTGGCAATGGGTCTTCAGGGCGGGTTCAATGACAGAAGGTCAAACTACGATCTACTAACCATTAGGGACAAAAATGACAATATTCTGATTGGCACTGACCGAAAGTTCAGTCCGAATTTCGGAACAGGCGCTTACTACTATAACAAACGGATGTACCTGGGAGCTTCGATCCCTCATATCGTAAAGAATAGGGTTGTCGACGTAAGTTTGGGTAAGGAGACGGAAGCAAGAACACCCCGTTACGTATATTTAACCGGAGGAATGGTTTTCCCTTTAACCGACAACATAAACCTTCTCCCTGCTGTGCTGATCAGGTACCAGGATAACCTGCCATTGGGTATCGACCTTAACTGTAATGTGATATTTGAAGACATTGTTTACGCAGGTCTCTCCTATCGTAGCGGTGACTCAATGACGTTGATTACTCAGCTCGTTTTGAACGAGAACATTCGGCTTGGCTATGCCTATGATATGGTTACCAGTAGCCAAAGGCAGTACACCAACGGAACGCACGAGATCATGCTCAACTACAGAGTATTAATAAAGGCCCTGTCAAAGGATCCTTTATGCCCGGTTTATTATTAATCAACCTAACTTCCTCGAAAAGCCAAACAATGTTGTTTGGCTTTTTTTTTGCCCAGCCTCACCGCTTTAAAAGTGATACAGGTTCTATTGAAGGCAGACTTAATCTCCAAAAGAGATGCCTAACCCTCTGGCTGTTTTCACGAGGTAGGAATCCGTGTTAACATAATTGTAGGTACTAATGGCTTCCAGCAATGGTACGTCCACGATGTCGTTGTGTTTATAGGCCACCATCCTGCCAAACTTCCGTTCCAGCACCATTTCAAATGCCTTCACACCAAACTGTAGGGCAAGTACCCTATCGAAGGCTATTGGCCCTCCTCCTCTTTGGATATGCCCCAATACGGTCTCTCGAATATCGGCCTCACAGCCTGCATCTTTCAATTCCTGAGAAAGCCGGTAAGCACATCCCCCCAACCGGACATTTTTATACCCGACCTCATTGCTTTTAGTGGCAACCACATCTCCTCCAATCGGCTTAGCACCTTCAGCCATCACAATATGAGCGAAGCCCTTTCCATTGTGGTAACGCTGGTCAATTCGTTGCTTTATTTTCTCTATATCGTAAGGTATCTCCGGAATAAGGCAAACCTCTGCTCCGCCGGAAATGGCCGTATGGAGAGCAATCCACCCCGCTGCCCTGCCCATCACCTCCATGATCATAACCCGGTGGTGGCTTTCGGCAGTGGTTACCAGCTTATCAAGGCTATCGGAGGCAATTTGCACCGCTGTTTGAAAACCAAAAGTAAAATCGGTGCCCGAAAGATCGTTGTCAATGGTTTTCGGCACACCCACAATATCCAAACCCCGCTCGTAAAGCTTCTGCGAAATGCGCTGCGAACCATCCCCACCGATACTAATCACTGCGGTTATGCCGAGATCATCGAGGCGGTTGAGTAAGTCATCGGAGCGATCAATACTGGACCAGGTACCATCTTCATGCTTCACCGGCCAGGTAAATGGCCCTCCTTTGTTGGTTGTTTTTATGATAGTGCCGCCCTTTACGTGGATGCCGGCGATGGCCTTGTTATCCAGCCTGACAATCTCCTGCGGGTCGCTCAGTACACCGTTGTAGGCTTCAATGCTTCCGTACACCTCCCACTCGGGATTTTGCTGCGACCTCTTTACAATCCCCCGCAGCACAGCGTTCAGGCCGGGACAGTCGCCGCCGCCTGTAAGCACCAGTAGTTTCTTCTTGCTCATATTTCCAGATTTCAGATGAATCTAAGCAATCCGTACGAAATACAAAGTGGTTCTTTAGTGAATAGGCTGTAACTATACCCCAATGGTCTGACTTATCGCCTACAGATGGCGAACATGGGCAAGCTTATGCTAGACAACGGGAACAAGGTTATCCTAGTACTCCCACACTTTCAATCCCATCCAACCCGCATCATAAAGAAACAAGGTGACAATCACACAAGAGAAGGCCAGCAAGATATAATACACCGAGAAAGCCTTCTTCTCACCCAATTTAAAGTTCATAATACCAAAGCGGGTACTTAAAAAAGCGCTGAACAGGATGATCCAACCTCCCAGATAAATTAGCCAGCCATTGACGTTCGGTTCGCCTGCTTCACTTAACTTATTGATGGTTCCGAACAGCCCCGTAGCAATCATAATCAAACCAACCACCACCAACGACGGCACCATTCTCCGAAGGAACTCCTGCCAGGCCAAAGACTTCCTGATAGCAAAAATCAGCCAAATCAGAGTAGCAAAACATGAGCTTACAAGCAACACCAACGATGCCACCAGTAGCACCCTCTTGGTGAGAACGCTTGAGTATTTCACTCTCTCAAGGTAATTGCCAACAACTGCTGTAGCCAGCACGGGCTCACCTTTGTCGGTTGGTACAAATACATGACTGGGAACATAGTCTTTGAGTCCGGCAAAAAGATAGCCCTCACCTCCCGGATTAGCAACCGGTAGCACGGGAAAGCGATCCTTCATAAACTGCTTCAGGTACAGCGTGTCGTTATCGATGGTTACCTCGCAGGTGCTGAATATGCGATCGATAAAGGCGAAAATCTGATTACGGGAGGCCTTGAAGAGGTAGTAGCCCTCGTATCGTTTCATTGTTTCAACGTCCAATGCTTGCGTAGCGGGTTTGGCAACTGATACGTCCTGCACAAGAAACTGCTTGACAAGGTTGACCAAATCTCCCATGCCCTTGCCTGCATTGTTGGAAATGGCATAACCTATCCCATACTGACAATTGTAGCCGTAAGAGGAAGAAAAACCATCAATCCCGCCATCGTGCCCATGAAACGAGGCAGGCATCTGCGTATCAAAAGTATAGTTACCTAAACCGTAGCCAACTGGTAAGCCCGCCTGATTGGCAATGGTGTAGGCTGGTGCCTCCATCAGCTCAAGTACTTTTGAGGGAAAAACCTGGGCAGAATCTACCCTGCCTCTGTTGATCCAAAAAGAAAGAAACCGTGCCATATCATCGGCATTGCTATTGAAGGCTCCTGCAGGGCGATGATAGATAGGGAGAAAGGGCACTTCATTGCCTGTTCCATCATATCCTTTGGAATAAGCCTGTCCCTCAGGAACAGACTTAAAGTTAGAGGTCTTCATTCCGATTGGGTTGAGCACCGTTTCCGTGATAAACTCATCGTAGGGCTGCTCAGCATACTTTTCGATAAGATAACCGGCCACTGTCCAACCAGGGTTGCTATAGGCATAGCGGGTTCCCGGCTGCCACCGTACTTTAAGTGTCTTCATGTGCTGTTCCAGCACCTTCCTTAGAGGATAAACGACGGTATCGGATGTATTATAAACCTCATTCAGGTGCATGTCGTCGAACCCAGCTGTGTGCGAAAGCAGGTGTTTTACCCGCACAGGGTGCTCCGGCTCAAAGCTATTCTCAAAGTCGATTTCCGGCGCCAACGCCTTCACTTCGTCTTCCAGCGAAAACTTGCCTTCTTCCACTAACCTGAGCACGCCCAACGCCACAAAGCTTTTGGTGATGGAGCCCAATCTGAACAGGGTCGATCCATCTACCTGCGAGTTGGTCCCTTTGTCTTTCACACCCAGTCCGCCTGAAAAGATGGTGCTGTCATCTTTAACAATGGTCAGCATGATACCAGGGATGTCGTTCCTTTCCATCAGCACTTCAAGTGAGTCTGTCAGCTGCCGGGGTGTTAGCGGCGTGCCGGAGGGCTGGGCTTTTGAAACAAGAACGCTAAAAACAAGAGCGACAGTGAGTTCAAACGCATGCTTCATTCCTTTTTCTTTTTAGGAGGCTTGTCAAATGAGTTTCAAAAAAGCAATTTAAGTCCGAAAAATGACTTCTCAGTCTGGCTAAACAATATCTAAGTATTTACTTTTACAGATGGTACTTTGGGGAATGGCGTTGAGCTTCTCCAGATAGCACCAATTGTTTTATTATTCGCCAGCTCAAATAACTTTCCAACCAGTATTCTATGAGGTTACTCTTACTTATCCCTTGTTGCCTTTTGTCTTTTGCACTACAGGCACAAACCACGCAAAATCCCATTGCGCTGGTCAATACGCTCATGGGAACAGACTCTAAAATGGAGCTGTCCAATGGCAACGCCTACCCGGCAGTGGCCGTTCCCTGGGGCATGAACTTCTGGATTCCTCAGACTGGAAAAATGGGCGACGGTTGGGCCTATACTTACGATGCCGACAAAATCAGGGGATTCAAACAAACGCACCAGCCATCGCCCTGGATGAACGACCATGGTCAGTTCAGTCTTATGCCGGGCACAGGAGCTGTTCAGTTCGATCAGGACAAAAGGGCCAGCTGGTTTTCGCACAAGGCCGAAGTAGCCCAACCACACTATTACAGCGTGTACCTGGCCGATGCCAACATTACCACCGAAATTACCCCCACAGAAAGAGCGGCTGTTTTCAGGCTCACTTATCCGGAGGCAGACAGCGCCTGGCTCGTTATTGATGGCTTCGACAAAGGTTCTGAAGTAACCATCGACAAAGAAAACGCCAGAATAACTGGCTACACCGTAAGAAACAGTGGTGGAGTGCCAGCCAATTTCCGCAACTATTTTATCATTGAGCTGGATAAAAAAGTGAATTGGAGCGTTTCCGACACGCTCAAAAAAGGGCATGCTGTGGGAGCAGTGGGCTTCTCAACAAAAAAGGGAGAAGTGGTGCACATCAAAGTAGCCTCCTCCTTTATCAGCCCCGAACAGGCCACTATCAACCTGAAAAGGGAAGTGAGCAACAAAACCTTTGAGCGGGTAAAAGCCGAAGCAGAAAAAGTATGGAACGAAAAACTTGGCGTGGTGGCCGTCGGGGGTGGTTCAATCGACCAGATGAGCACGTTCTACTCATGCCTCTACCGCACACTCCTTTTTCCGCAAAAAATGTACGAGCTGGATGGGCAGGAAAAAATCGTTCATTACAGCCCTTACAATGGGCAAGTGCTTCCCGGCTATATGTTTTCAGGCACAGGCTTCTGGGATACGTTCAGGGCTCTTTACCCTTTGCTCAATCTTCTGTATCCGTCTATCAACAAGGAAATGCAGGAGGGGCTCATCAACGATTACAAAGAGGGTGGCTTCCTGCCCGAGTGGGCAAGTCCGGGATACAGAAACGTAATGGTAGGCAACAATTCAGCCTCTGTCGTCGCCGATGCATACATAAAGGGCCTCAGAGGATATGACATCAATACGCTGTACGAAGCGTTGAAGAAAGATGCCAATACCGAAGGGCCAATGGACGCTGTAGCCAGAAGGGGTGCTCCCTACTACAATAAGCTGGGCTACGTGCCCTACAATGTTGGCATCAACGAGAACGCCGCACGCACTTTGGAATATGCATACGATGATTTCACCATTTATCAGCTGGCAAAAGCACTCAACAAGCCTCAGAAAGACATCAATCTCTACAAAAAGCGCTCACAAAACTATCGGAATCTTTTTGACAACGAGACAAAACTGATGAGAGGCAAAAATGAAGATGGCAGTTTTCAATCGCCTTTCAATCCACTCAAGTGGGGAGACGCATTCACTGAGGGCAATAGCTGGCACTACACCTGGTCAGTTTTTCACGACATAGAAGGGCTAAAGCAACTCATGGGTGGCGACAAAATGTTTATAAGCATGCTCGATTCCGTCTTTAGCATGCCACCGCTCTTTGACGATAGCTATTATGGCTTCACCATCCACGAAATCAGAGAGATGCAAATCATGAACATGGGACAATATGCACACGGAAACCAGCCCATCCAGCATATGACCTATCTGTACAATTTCACTTCAGAACCCTGGAAGGCGCAGTATTGGATCCGTGAAGTCATGAACAAGCTGTACACCCCTGCTCCTGACGGTTACTGTGGCGACGAAGACAACGGACAAACCTCCGCCTGGTATGTCTTTTCAGCCATGGGCTTCTATCCCGTGTGCCCTGGCACCGATCAATATGTGCTGGGAGCTCCCCTGTTCAAAGAAGTAATGATTTCCCTGGAAAACGGTAAAAACATTGAAATTCTTGCACCGGAAAACAATCATGCAAATTTTTATGTTAATGAAGTGGCCTACAATGGAAGTGTGTATGATAAAAATTGGCTCGCTCATTCCGGGTTGGTGAAAGGGGCGAAAATCTCATTTGATATGACATCAAAACCAAACACAAAAAGGGGTGTTTCTGCTGTCAACTGGCCATTTTCGATGACTTTTGATAAAAAATAGTGCTCTTTCACAGTCTTTTATTCTTAAACACTGTCAGGCTTACATTAATTATAGGACTTAAGTAATAAAAAAAATAATTATTAGGGGTTACCTTTAACGATAATGTGATATCAACACTAGTGAACATTATAAACTTACATGAGTAATTTTAGTTATCCACTTTCGTTTTTTTCTGTTTTACTAGTTTGTAACTACGCCGCCTGAAATATTTTGTTTTACCGATTTATAAACATTGTGATCGAGCGACGTTGTATTTTTTTTTCGGAAATTGAGATTAACTGATTTAGTCGACCAGCATGATTAAGAAGCTATTAACCGTAGGAGTCCTCTTCGTCGTATTTTTTAATGGGGAATCGAAATCCCAGGAGAAAGCGTCCGACGCAGATTCCGCCCAGTATTGGTGGGGCAAGGGGTACGTTAGTGCCGTCAAAGGGGATTATGAAGCCGCCATTGTTGACTACAACAAATCCATCCAACTGTATGGACTGAAGGGGGAAGTGTATTACGACAGAGGTAATGCTCGTGCCGAGCTAAAAAACTATGCAGGGGCCATCGAAGATTACACCAACGCCCTGAGGTACCTGATTGACGATCCTGATAAGCTAAAGACTTACTACGTGAGGGGCATGGCAAAGATCGAAATGCTAGACCTTGATGGCGCCATAGCAGACCTCACCGAAGTCGTGAAACTATCTCCAAACCACGAGGAAGCATTTTATTACCGGGCAACCGCCAAAGACAAACTAAAAGACTACAGAGGTGCGATAGAGGATTTCACAAAAGTCATTGAAATCAATCCCCAGTCAAGCAGGGCCTATAAGCTTAGGGGTATCGAGAAGATCAGGCTTCGTGACAAACAAGGTGGTTGTAGCGATTTGTCGATGGCCAGTGAACTTGGCGACACCAAAGTGGCCAGCGTGATGGAAAAGCTTTGCGGTTCGTCAAATTGATCGATGGGCCGACACATCAAGTAAACCCTGAATTGGCTAAAAGCACCTGGTAGGATCACCTGCCCTTTCTCTGTACCCCTCGCACTGCCAGCGCCGTCCAGGGGTCATCGGGCCAGGAGTGTTTCGGATACCTTCTCTTAAGGTCTTTCTTTACTTCGAAATAGGCATTGCTCCAGAAGCTTTTGAGGTCTGACGTTACCTGCACCGGCTTGTATCCCGGAGATAGCAGATGCAGCACCACAGCGGTTTTACCTCCGTTTATTCTTGGTGTCTCAGCGAGGCCAAACACTTCCTGCAACCTGACCGATAATACAGGAGATTCCCCGGTAGAAAAGTACTGTAGCTTAATTCTTGATCCGCTCGGCACCTCAATATGTGTTGGAGCTAATTTCTCCAGCTCTTTTTGAATTTCCCAGTCCAGAGAGCTATTGAGCACCTCAGCCAGGTCAATCTTTTTTAAATCCTCCGGCCTCTTAATGCCCGATAAATAAGGCCCCAACCACTCTCCGTTTGTCGCCAATAGTGAATGTGTACTTACATCGGGCCAGCCCTGCTCCGGATTCCATTTTCTTAAGCTCATTACCCTGCTCTGCCATTGAACGAACTTATCGTCAAAGTTCAGAAGCGCCTCCCCTTCCTTTGCGATGGCTTCACTTATCGCTTGTATCAATTGGCTTTCATTGGGTGTTGGCAATGGTTTCGAGCGAAGGATAATGCTTCCAATTCTCAAATCGAGCGACGCTATGAGGCCTCCCTTTCGTGTGTCCCACGTCACCACTTCCTTTTCTTTCACCAAGGGGGTGAGGTCTTTAGGATTAAGGGGAGCAGCCAGAAAAATCTTACCCATGCCGTCACGAGCGTCGAGGTGGGCCACTGCCAGCCATGGTTCATGCGCAAGGTCATCCATATGTCCGGCCATGGCATACTTCCCATTGGCCAGCTGAAACTGCGCATTGTTGCCAGGCCGGGCACAAGCAATTCTTTCCGGGTAGGCGTAGGCCAATAGCAAACCAACCTCATAGGGATCAAAAACCCCGTTGTCTTCTCCCAGATTAAATATCCTCCGATACGATTCCGCCACTTTTTCAATCCTCCCAAACTGCCTGCCCTGCCCGCCATTATCCCGAAACCTTCGCAAGGCCTCAATCCGCAAGGTGATATCGATGCCAGTCTCTCGTGGCAAGGGGTCTCTTTCTTCCAGCACAGCGGCTAAATCGGTGGCTAACTCCAGCTTTTCTGATTCTTCAGCCTTTAACAGCATGTGAGCAATCCGGGGATGACAAGGCAGCTCATGCATCTTCTTGCCGTGAGAAGTGATCCTGGCATTTTCAAGTGCATCCAGCTGATGCAGGGTATCTGAAGCCTGGGCAAGAGCGCCCTTTGGCGGCGGTGTTAACCAGGTAAGCTGTTTAACATCCACGATGCCCCATTGCGCCATGTCCAGCATAAGGTTGGCCAGGTCAGCTTCCATGATCTCTGGCGTTCGGTGCGGCTCCAGCCGCTCCTGTGTAGCTTTGCTCCACATCCTATAGCAGGTACCGGGGCTGAGCCTGCCTGCTCTGCCCGCTCGTTGGTCGGCGGAATCCTTGGATATCTGCACTGTTTCAAGCCTCGATAAACCCGAGCGGGGATCAAATTTCGAGGTGCGGCCGTAGCCAGTGTCCACCACCACTTTGATGCCCTCTATCGTGAGGCTTGTTTCTGCTATCGAAGTGGCCAGCACCACCTTTCTCCTTCCGTCGTTGACTGGCATGATGGCGGCGAATTGCTGATTTTGTGGCAGCTGACTGTAAAGCGGGTGGATAGCGAAATCAGTCATTTCCTTTCTGAGCAGCTCCTCACATTTTCTGATCTCCCCTTCTCCAGGGAAAAATGCCAGAATGTCTCCTTCCCGTTCTCTGGAAGCCTTAAGAATGGTTCGGGCAGCCATTTCCGGCAACAGCATCAGATCCTGCTCGCCGGTGTAAACCACCTCCACAGGGTACTGCCTGCCTTCACTCACGGCCACAGGCGCTTTCATGAGCTCAGGCAACTTCTCCATGTCCAGCGTGGCCGACATGATCATGATGCGCAGATCGGGCCGCAGCACCTGCTGCACCTCTCTGCAAAGCGCCAGGGCGACGTCGGCATGCAGGCTCCTTTCATGAAATTCATCGAAAACAACCATCCCCACCCCTTCTAACGCATTGTCAGAGTGGATCAACCGGGTGAGGATACCTTCAGTGAGCACTTCGATTTGCGTTTGATCCGACGTCCTGTTTTCGAACCTGATCCGGTAGCCGACCTTCTTTCCCAGGTCATCATTCAGCATGGAAGCCATACGGGTGGCTATCGACCTTGCCGCCAGGCGCCGGGGCTCCAGCATCAGTATTTTTTTACCGGCCAACCAAGGCTCGTTCATCAGCGCTAGTGGTAGCAGTGTGCTTTTTCCTGCTCCTGGAGGCGCATTCACGATCAGGGTGTTTTCCTTAGCCAGACTCTCCCTGATCTGTGGAATAATGTCAACAACAGGAAGGTCGAAGGCGAGTGGATCGAAAGACAAACTGAAAGATTTTGAGATATTCAGACTATTTAGACACAAAACTACACACCACTCGCCTAATTCCTTTTATCCGGTTTCTAAGTTTCTACATTTGCGTCAAAAAAACATCCATGACCAAAATCACAGTAAACAATAATGGCTCCTTGAAAATCGACGGAGATTTTGAAATTGTAGACAAAGAAGGCAATGCATACGGTCTTCAGGGAAGAACGATTGTCTCTTTGTGCCGTTGCGGAAAATCTGC
The DNA here is from genome assembly GCF_048007035.1 of Imperialibacter sp. Lineage (NCBI taxonomy): Bacteria > Pseudomonadati > Bacteroidota > Cytophagia > Cytophagales > Flammeovirgaceae > Imperialibacter > Imperialibacter sp. Next base: position 5,615,361 of record NZ_CP180355.1, on the reverse strand, counting down.
CAACAAGCCATTTTGTGATGGGTCGCACAAAGAGCACTTTGAGCACGAGGCCATTGCCTTTGACTTACCTCCGAAGAAGGTATAAGGCTTTACATATTCCTCCTGTACTGCCCACCCACTTCATACAAAGCATGGGTGATTTGCCCCAGAGAACAGTACTTCACAGCTTCCATCAGCGCTTCAAACATATTCTGATTGCTGATGGCAGCCTGCTGTAGCTTCGAAAGCATTTCCTGAGACTTGCCGTCGTTGAACTTCTTCAGGTTATTGAGCGACTCGATCTGAAACTCCTTTTCGTCTTTTGTCGCTCTGATCACCTCCATGGGCGTAATAGTCGGTGAGCCTTTGGAGGAAAGGAACGTGTTCACACCAATGATCGGGAAGTCGCCATTGTGCTTCATTGTTTCATAGTAAAGGCTTTCCTCCTGAATTTTGCTACGCTGGTACATGGTTTCCATGGCCCCCAGCACGCCTCCTCTTTCGGTGATTCTGTCAAACTCAGCCATGACGGCCTCCTCCACCAAATCGGTCAGTTCTTCGATAATGAAGGAGCCCTGTAGCGGGTTTTCATTTTTGGCAAGCCCGAGCTCTTTGTTGATGATAAGCTGAATGGCCATGGCACGACGCACCGACTCCTCCGTCGGCGTGGTAATGGCCTCGTCGTAGGCATTGGTGTGCAGGGAGTTGCAGTTGTCGTAAATGGCGTACAGAGCCTGAAGCGTTGTCCTGATGTCGTTGAAGTCAATCTCCTGGGCATGTAGCGAACGTCCGCTGGTTTGGATGTGGTACTTCAGCATTTGAGAGCGCTCGTTGGCGCCGTATTTCAGTTTCATGGCTTTTGCCCAAATCTTCCGTGCTACTCTGCCAATCACAGAATATTCAGGATCAACGCCATTGCTGAAGAAGAAAGAAAGGTTAGGAGCAAAATCGTCGACATGCATGCCACGGCTTACATAGTACTCAACGAAGGTAAAGCCATTTGACAACGTGAAAGCCAACTGAGAGATTGGGTTGGCACCTGCCTCGGCTATATGATAGCCGGAGATAGATACAGAATAGAAGTTTCGAACATTCTGGTCAATAAAATACTGCTGCACATCGCCCATTACTTTAAGGGAGAATTCGGTGCTGAAAATGCAGGTGTTCTGTGCCTGGTCTTCCTTGAGAATATCGGCCTGTACAGTGCCCCGTACTTTTGAAAGGGTATCGGCTTTGATCTTCTGGTACACCTCAGCAGGCAGCACCTGATCGCCAGTAACGCCCAAAAGCATGAGCCCCAAACCATCGTTACCCTCAGGAATCGCCCCGCTATACACAGGCTGTTTCATTCCTTTGGCCTTGAAGAGTTTAGCGATTTTCTCCTTCACCTCCGCTTCCAGCCCCTGTGCTTTGATGTATTTCTCGCAGTTCTGGTCAATAGCGGCATTCATAAAAAATGCACAAATAGTAGCTGCCGGCCCGTTGATGGTCATCGACACAGAAGTGGTTGGGTCAATCAGGTCGAAACCGGAATAGAGCTTCTTGGCGTCGTCCAGCGAGCAGACGCTCACCCCGGAATTGCCAATTTTGCCGTAGATGTCGGGCCGGTGGTCGGGGTCTTCCCCATACAAGGTCACCGAATCGAAAGCGGTCGACAACCTGGCAAACGCATTGTCTTTCGATACGTAATGGAAGCGCTTGTTGGTACGCTCCGGGCCGCCCTCTCCGGCAAACATGCGGGTCGGGTCTTCAGTAGTGCGCTTGAAGGGAAATACGCCAGCAGCATAGGGAAACTCGCCCGGTACGTTCTCCTGCAAGTTCCACTTCAGCACATCACCCCAGGCTTCGTACCGGGGCAAACTGATCTTTGGTATTTTAGTATGGGAAAGCGATTCAGTGTGCGTGGGCACCTTGATCTCTTTTCCTCTTACTGTATAAACATATTCCTCGTTTTTGTACTGCTGCACCTTTTCAGGCCAGACTTCAATCACTTTAAGGTTTTTGGGGTCAAGGTCGAGCGACGTCTTTTCGAAAAGTGCGTCCAGCTTCTCTCCCAACACCTTGTCCTCTCCTGCTTTCTTCGCTGCGGCTATGGTTTTTTTGATACTGTACAGCGTTTGTGCTACTTCCTTCTGATCTTCTACCCACTGATTGTAATGCCTGATGGTTTCCGTTATCTCCGACAAATAGCGGGTGCGCTTGGGCGGGATGATGAAGATCTTTTCTGATAGTTCGTCTGACGAGGTGGAGGCAGATGCCAGCGAAGCGCCGGTTTTTTCCACAATCTTGTCCATCAGCTTCCTGTACAGCGTGTTCATCCCCGGGTCGTTGAACTGGCTGGCAATGGTGCCGAATACTGGCAGTTGTTCGTCTGGCGTTTCCCAAAGGCCATGATTGCGCTTGTACTGCTTCTTCACATCCCGCACTGCATCCAGGGCCCCTCTTTTATCAAATTTGTTGATGGCGATCATGTGAGCAAAGTCGAGCATGTCGATCTTCTCCAGCTGGGTGGCCGCTCCATACTCTGGCGTCATCACGTACAGCGAGACATCCGAATGATCAGTAATTTCCGTGTCAGACTGCCCGATCCCGGAGGTTTCCAGAATAATCAGGTCAAACTCTGCGGCTTTGAGAATGTTGACAGCCTCCTGCACGTGCTTCGAAAGCGCCAGGTTCGACTGTCGGGTGGCCAGCGACCGCATGTATACCCTGGGATGGTGGATGGCGTTCATGCGAATCCTGTCGCCAAGTAACGCACCTCCTGTTTTTCTTTTGGAAGGGTCGACCGACACCACACCAATATGTTTGTCCTTGAAATCCACTAAAAACCGCCGCACAAGCTCATCCACTAAACTGGACTTGCCAGCGCCGCCAGTACCTGTGATGCCCAGTACCGGCACTTTACTTTTTACTGCCTCAGCATCTACCTTTTGTAGCTCCGGCTGAGCAACATCCGGAAAATTCTCCGCTGCCGATATCAGCCTTGCCACCGACTTCACATCTTTCTTCTTCAAGCTACCCAGCTCACCGTTGAGGTGCTCGCCAATGGGAAAATCGCTCCCGGCGATCAGGTCGTTAATCATTCCCTGCAAGCCCATGGTGCGCCCGTCGTCCGGTGAGTAAATCCGGTTGATGCCATAAGCATGCAACTCCTCCACTTCCGACGGCAGGATGGTTCCTCCTCCCCCTCCAAATATCTTGATATGTCCGGCTCCCTTTTCTCTCAGCAGGTCGAACATATATTTGAAAAATTCCACATGCCCGCCCTGGTAGCTGGTGATGGCTATCGACTGCACATCTTCCTGAATGGCACAGTCCACAATCTCCTGCACCGACCTGTTGTGGCCCAGGTGAATCACCTCCACGCCCGTCGCCTGAATAATGCGGCGCATGATATTGATGGCAGCGTCGTGGCCGTCGAACAAGGAGGCAGCGGTGACTATCCGGATATGATTTTTGGGCTTGTAAGGCGAATCGGTATGTGACATAAAAGTTAACGAAGTGAATATTGGGTCAATGATTTCTTAAAGTTAACCAATGTGGCGGACATGGTTGACCATTTCTATCCAACTGATATTGGTCAAATAATGCTGAATGAAGAATTTTATATTTCATTTTCATTCTTCTATTTTCATAAATGCATTGGAAAGACGATTCCGGAGAAAGTTCATGCTGTTTTTCTCTCGCATGACAACAAGAGAAAGCAATAATGAAAGAACCGTTATCTCGATTCCACGAGGTTTAGTTAAGTTTGGGATGTCATTTCGTAATCCGCCAGCTGGCGGAGAGAAATCTATTTGCTGATTTGACTCCATTTAGCCAAAAGATATCTTCACTTCGTTACTATATAGCTGCTTAACTAAAGCTCGTTGAATCGCAAATCACCCATTCGTTTGAATGAAAGACTATAAAAAATATTATATCATACCTGCTCTTCCCGAAGAAGTGTACGCAGCGCTTACTCACCCCGCATCACTTCATGCCTGGACCGGGGAAGAAGCCGAAATGTCTACCGAACCTGGGTCGGAGTTTTCTCTTTGGGAAGGAAGCATTGTAGGGAAGAACCTGGAGTTTGAAGAGGGAAGAAAGATTGTGCAGCAGTGGTATTTCGGCGAGCAGGAAGAAGCGTCGATTGTCACCATCATCCTTCATCCACACAAGAATGGCACCTCAGCCGAGCTCCGCCACAGCAACATCCCCGATGAAGACTACGACGACATTGTGGACGGATGGAACACGACCTATTTTGGAGCGTTGATTGATTTTTACGAATAAAAAAAGGGAACTTAATCCCTTTTTGATGCTTTCTTAGCTTTCTTCTCAGCCCTTTTCTCTTTCAGGTTCTTGGTGGGCTCCTTTTTCTCGTTACCTTTTTGGGGTGATGTTCCTTTTGCCATGGCTATTTGCTTTCGTTGATGAAGTCTGTGAGAAATGTAGCGTTAATGTGAATAATATCCTTCAAAAGGTTGAGATTTTAATTGCGGGATGGGCAAGGTGTATCAAAAATAGCCACCTCGATTCCCCTCAGTCTTCTAACGTAAGCATCGTTCTGGTGAGTGTCTTCACTCACCAGCAGCCACAAACCCAGCCGCCTTGGCGAGTGTTCTCACTCGCCAACAACCTCCGCCACGTACCCTATTGCTTTCTCGGCACACTTCTCCCCATCTATGGCTGCCGACACTATGCCACCTGCATAGCCAGCCCCTTCTCCGCAGGGATACAGCCCTTTGACGGTAATGTGCTCCAGGGTTTCCGGATCACGGGGAATGCGCACCGGAGACGACGTGCGGCTCTCAGGCGCATGCACTACCGCCTCATTGGTCAGATAGCCCTTCATGGCCTTTCCAAACTCCCTGAAGCCTTCCTGGAGCGTTTTGTAAATAAAATCTGGCAGCACACTTCCCAGCTCTACAGAAGTGACGCCAGGCTTGTATGAAGTCTCCGGCACATCGGCCGACAGCTTCCCGTTAGTGAAGTCCAACAGTCTTTGTCCTGGCACCCGCTGCGTCTGCCCGCCTTCCTTCCAGGCCAGTTGCTCTACCGACTGCTGGAAAGCCATCGCCGCCAAAGGGCCCTTTTTGGCAAATGCTTTAAAATCCTCGGGCTTCAGTTCGACCACAATACCGGAGTTGGCGCTTGGCTGGTCTCTTTTCGAGGGCGACCAGCCATTGGTCACCACTTCGCCAGGGCTTGTAGCACAGGGCGCAATCACACCACCAGGACACATACAAAAAGAGTAAACACCACGGGTATTGGTGCCACTCCCTACCTGCTTCACAATGTTGTAGGGCGCCGGTGGCAGATAGGTACCCCGGTCATCGCACTTATACTGTATCGTGTCGATGAGAGATTGCGGATGCTCCACCCTCACCCCCAGGGCCAAAGGCTTAAGCTCAATCGCAATCTTTTTTCTATCAAGCAGTTCAAATAAATCCCTGGCGGAATGGCCGGTGGCCAAAATCACCTTCTTCGCTTTGATAATATCTCCGGATGCCGTCGTCACACCCTCAATGGCATCACCTTTGAGTAAGATATCTGTTACTCTCGTGTTGAATTTCACCACACCACCGTGGGCTAAGATGCACTCCCGGATATCGGTAATAATCTCAGGCAATTTGTTGGTCCCGATGTGCGGATGGGCCTCCACGAGTATTTCTTTTGTTGCACCGAAGCCCACCAGCAGCTTCAAAATGCGCTGCACATCGCCCCGTTTCTTGCTTCGGGTATACAGCTTGCCATCGGAATAGGTACCAGCTCCTCCTTCACCAAAACAGTAATTGGAGTCTTCGTTGACAATATGATCGATGTTGATCGCCTTCAGGTCTCTGCGACGGTCACGGACGTCCTTGCCTCGTTCAAGAATAATGGGCTTTCTACCTAATTCTATGCAACGCAGCGCCGCAAAAAGGCCAGGGCCGGCTCCGATGATAATGACTTCTTCCGCTTTAGATACATCAGGATAGTTGGGTAGCCAGGTGGGCGTTTCCACGAAGTCCTCGTTCACATACACCCGAACAGTGAGATTTACTTTGATAATGCGCTGTCTGGCATCGATCGACCGCTTGAGCACCTCCACATGCCTGATGTCTGAAAACGGGATGTAGGCCTTCTGGCTGGCCAGCTTATAGAGCGCTTCCTGGTCGGCGGCCTCTTCGGGTAATACCTGAAACTGAAATTCTTTTTGCAATGCGTATCTTATTTAGCCCGCAAAGATAGGGAATTAGACCCAGCGAATTGAGTCGGCGATGTTGCCTTCAGCTCTGCTTTCAGGTCAAAAGCCCAAAAAGCAGTAAGGAAAGATCATCTATTTAGAAATCGCCCTGTCAGGATTCAGCCTATTTCCATCCAAAGGAAAAGATCATCTCAATATTGGTCAAATCAACCACTAGCCAGGGAAAGGTTTCAATTCAGGTAGTGGCTGCGTATTATTAACTATATTGTTTGCACCCTACTTACCTACTTAAATGTCTGACAACTCTTACCTCATCAGTGCGGCGACGATCAAAGAACCGCCTACCACCTTCTTTCAGCGCCTTAAATTCCTTGGGCCTGGTTTCATCCTTTCAGCCTCTATCGTTGGATCAGGTGAGCTGATCGCTACTACAACTCTTGGTGCGTCAGCAGGTTTCACTGCCTTCTGGATCATTATTGCCAGCTGCCTGATAAAAGTGGCAGTGCAGGTGGAGTTTGGCAAGCACACCATCCTCACCGGAGAAACAGCCATGCAGGCATTAAAGCTGCTGCCAGGCACGAAGTCTGGCAAGGGGAAATGGTCAGTGGTGACCATACTCGGTCTGATGTCGCTCAAAGTATTCCAGATTGGTGGCATGATGGGTGGATCTGCTCTGGTGCTGAGCATGCTCTTTCCATCTGTAGCCACTATGATCTGGGTGATTTTTGTTGCCTTGTTGGTGGCAAGCATTATTTTCAAAGGCTACTACCTGCCTGTGGAAAAGGCCTCACTGGTAATGACAGTGCTTTTCACCTGCCTCACCATTGCCTGCCTGATTTTCCTTTCCGACACCCAATACAGCATCTCCATGGCCGACATCTGGAGGGGGCTCCAGTTCGACCTGTCACCCGCCCTGGTGGGGGTAGCCATTGGCGCCTTTGGCATTACTGGTGTGGCCAGCGACGAAATACTGGCTTACACTTACTGGTGCCGGGAAAAGGGCTACGCCGCCTACACCGGCCCCCGGGACGATTCCGACGCATGGCTGCGCAGAGCAGAAGGATGGATCAAAGTCATGTACCTCGACGCTACCGTTGCTATGATTATTTACACGTCGGTCACTGCTGCCTTCTACTTATTGGGTGCTGCCGTGCTTAACCACAGTGGCAATGTGCCTGAAGGGCTCAAAATGGTGGAAACCATCGCCACCATATACACAGAATCTTTAGGTCCGGGTTTCAAGACCATCTTCCTTGTAGGTGCCTTTTTTGTCCTGTTCTCCAGTGTTTTCGCCACGCTTGCCTTCTGGACAAGAATGTATGCAGACATTTTCGGGCAGCTTGGCTGGATCGATTTTTTTGACATGGCCGCAAGAAAGAAAACCATCGCTATGTTGGCGTGGGTCTTCCCCACTGCCTGGGCCCTGGCTTATTTCTTTGTGGAATCTCCCGTGCTGATGATTCTCTCTGGTGGTATTGTCGGCTCTGTTTTGCTGCTGCTGGTGGCTTTTGCGGCCATTCACTTCAAATACAAAAGGGAGCAACCCATCACCTCTGGAATGTTGTATAACATCACCCTTTGGATCAGCATCGTAGCCATTGTGGCCGTTGCGATCTATGGTTTGATCAAGCTACTCTGACATGAAGTCGGCCAGGGGCATTCTCAATGCAAACCGAAATGTGACGATTGGCGGCGAGCTTGCGAATTAATTCGTTATATTGAGTAACCACTAACCCTCGTTTCTCATGGGGACAGTAGTTCTACGGTTTCTCTGTTGCATCATGTTTCTGATTCCTGCTATTGGAAAATCAGCATCTATCCTTATACCCATGGACGCCAGGCAAAGAAACCATCTCAAGGCCTACGGCATCGCCTACTTGTCCCTCCAAAATGAAATACCTATCAACTGGCTGCTTAACTACCGGGGCGGCAGCTTTCTCTTTCCCTACAACCCGTTAGTGGAAAATGAATGTAGCATCAGGGGCGTGTCGTTTGACGTGATCAGCGACGGAGAAACTGCCCTGCTGATGAAAGAAATTGAAAGCCCGAGAGTGAATATGAACTCGGTAAAAATGGAAAAGGAACCCAGAATCGCCGTTTACTCTCCAAAGAACGACATGGTGGAAGACAATACCGACGCTGTGATTACTGCTCTCGACTACGCAGAGATACCCTACACACTTATTTATGATACGGAGGTACTGTCCGACAGTCTGGTACATTTCGACTGGCTGCACCTCCATCATGAAGACTTTACCGGGCAATTTGGTCGTCACCTGAGACGATCATCGTCGCAAATTGAAGCCAAAATACAAGAAGCCACAGCCGCCTCTTTTGGCTACAACAAAGTATCAGACATGAAGCTGGATGTAGCGAAAAAGATTCAGGGCTTCACACTGACAGGTGGCTATCTTTTTGCCATGTGCTCCGGTGCCGAAACGTTCGACATCGCCCTGGCTGCTGAGGGTGTAGATATTGTAGAAAGCATGTACGATGGCGACGGTATGGATCCGCAGGCGCAGCAAAAGCTCGATTTCAGTAAGACCTTTGCCTTTACCGACTTTATACTTGACCCGCCCAATTCGAGAAGGTTTTCAAACATCAATACATCGGAAGGTCGGCGCTATTACTACGACGAAAGCTCAGGTTACTTTTCACTGTTCGATTTCTCTGCCAAGTGGGACATTGTGCCCTCCCTCCTCACCCAAAACCATACGGCCATTGTCAAGTCCTTTTTCGGGCAAACAACGGCGTTTGCGGCCTCCACCGTTAAGTCCGACGTGCTGATCCTCGGCGAAAATGCGGATGACGGCGAGGTGCGCTACATTTACGGCGAAATGGGCTATGGTCACTGGACTTTCTACAGTGGCCACGACCCTGAGCGCTCTCCTGGTGGCTGGCGGGAACAAACAAACCTCGACCTTTACCCCAATTCACCCGGATACCGCCTCATCCTGAACAACGTGCTATTTCCTTCGGCACAAAAGAAGAAGCAGAAGACGTAAAGTGTCTGAAATACTCTAAATTCAAACTTCTTTCCATGAACCTATGATGCAAACGCTGAGAAAACGAGTAACCATATACGCCGGATCGGCACTTACCTTGTACACCGTGCTTGTTGCAGCCCTCACCTACTTTGAGAGCATGAGCGAAACAGCCAACATCACTAGTTTCTCAAAGTCGCTGTGGTATTCTCTAGTTGTTATAACTACACGGACTTACGGCGATTTGTTTCCAGTCACAGTGTACGGCCGGTGGGTAGGAATGGTCTTCCTTCTGCTGAGCGTTGTTTTCTATTGCTTTTTGATAGCTGCTGCCATAAGCCTGGCGATTAACCTCAAAAGGAAATGGAGACCAGGACAGGGGGTCAACACCAGCGATTAATAACAAAGCCGAAATAGCACTTTCTTAGGTTCACAGCAACTCCCGCTTTCTTTGCGCCTCTGCGTGCTTATTCCTCTTTTTTGCGTGCCTACTCCTCCTCTTCCTCCTCCGACTCCAACAGTTCCTTCAACCTCATCAGCGCCTGCTGGTTGCTCACAAGATTGATATTATCAATGATGTTTTTCTTCTCTCTGGTCGTCAGGTGCCAGTTGAGAGAGGCTCGCTCATTTTGCTTTCTTTCCAGCAGCACTTCAGCGGGTAAACCGCTCTCCCCGGCAAACATGGTGTTGGTGTTATACTCCACCTCTATCTGATATAGGTTGCCGTTGAACCACTCGGTAGCAAACTCAATCCGGCTGTCGTTGTTGAGGTCCTGGATATTGCCCAGGTTGTTATACACACTGCTGATAGGCGACGAAAACTTCTGCACGATAGACTCTGACGCCTTTTTCTCTATCTCAGCATTCTTCTGATGGTCTCTCACAGAAAATATCACTACACCGGAAGTGTTTTCCTCAATCCAGTCCCGGAACACATAAACGAATCGCACAGCATCCGATATGCCATAGTTGTCAGAAATGCCGGCGTCCATGATTTCGAGCGGGGGGTCACTGGGCAACTCTATATTGGGCGTGATATAGGGAAAAGTAGCGCTCATTCTCAGTGCACTCAAGAACCGAAGCTCGTCAGCATTTTGCTCTTTAAAAAAGCTTCTGAAATCTACCCCTCTTATCTTCGTGATCAATTCCGCATGGGTGCTGGCTGCGTTGGTGGTCATAAACCCGACGTCTTGCGTGGAGATATACAGCTTTCGTCCGTCATTCACTATGGTGGGAGCCATCAACAGCAACGGCACCTCGGCATTGCTTTCTGCCTCCTGATAGTCCTTGAGCTTCTTTTCCATGATCATGTCGGTATTCCGGTTGAGCTGATTTTCAAAAGCATACCCTCTGTCCTTCAGGTAAACCTCCCCTTCATACCTGAAATACTGGAACCTGATGAACATGTCGTTGACAAGCAGGCTGAAAATCATCGGATTGAGGTTATCCATGGCGATTTTGGAGAGGTATTGGTTCTCCATGCGGTTTTCTATCTCTCCACTCTTCTCCCGGAGAAAAAGCTCTCTATAATAAGCCGCTCCCACAATGCCTCCTGAAGCGCCGGTGATCATCATTGTGTTGTCGAGCAAAGTACCATTCAAAAGGCTGTCCATCTGCTGCATCACCCGCATGGTCCAAAGTGCCGCCCGCTGCCCTCCTCCACTCACGCACAAGAATACCATCTTGGGCTTTCCGCTCGTCTTTTGTTTGGCCTTCCACTTCTCCAGCACCGGCAGCATCGATTCCACATCACGGTTGTACACCTCCGGCGTGTTGCGGTCACTTAATGTCTTGATAGAATACTCAGCTCTGCTGCCTTTATAGTTGAGCCCGAAGGCAGGATTGAGGCTCCTGAAAACGTCCATTTTCACAAGGAAATTGAGCAACAGAAATGCTGTGATGCTGAAAATAAGCCCCCAGCTTCGGAACCAGTAGCTAATGGCACCACTAAGCATGATAAAAATGGTACCAAAGAGAATAGCGCTGGCGGCGGCCGGTATCTGGAAATAAGGATTGTCCATAAAGAAGCCCAACAGCAAAACAACGACAATGATCAGAAGCTCAATCAGCACCAAGTTGAAGTGGTTTTGATCAAACACTTTTAAGATGGCTTCCTTGTCGTAGAAATCGTTGATGTAGGCAGTCGGTCTTAGCCTGAATTTTTCGTCCCAGTAGAAATCCACCCTGTTTTTACTCTCTCTTACTTCCTTCAACTTGTCCAGTGCCCGTTTGCGGTTGACTTTCACCTTTTTCAGGCGTTTATCCACGCTACCCGTCAGGTACTTAAAAATGTCTTTGTTTGTCAGCCTGAAGTAGGTGTATAAAAAAGCCAGCATACCCAGAAACCCCGCCAGGTAGCCAAGGATTTTCCAGAAAAGATCGCCAGGCCCTCTGAATTCATTTTCCAGCTGAAAACGAAAAATAAAAACGAGGTAAGCCACATTCACGATAATAGGCAACAAGCTATTGTTGATGGAGAACTTGGTAAAAGGCCGCTCAAGCACACCCAGAAAAGAATACTCGTGACCGTAGAGAATATAGCAAGAGATATTGAAAGCGGCTGTAAACCCGCCCATGCAAAAACCTACGATGAAGAAGCTCCAAAAGTCTACCCTGTTCAGGTACTCCGGGTCAAGAAAAAGGTAAGGGATGCCCAGAATTCTTCCGAAGTTGCCTGTAAACACTGCTACCAGGCTCACCCAAAAGAATAGCATGAACAGGTTACGCCTGACGTGCATAACCAATAATTGTACAGGAAAGGAATAAATGAGTTTATTCCACATCTTTCAACCAGCCCATGCTGCGTTTCACGGCGCTTTTCCACCCGTTGTACAGGCGTTTTCTATCACCCTCCTCCATCTCTGGAGTAAACACTCTATTGATCTCTCTGTTTTTCACAATTTCCTTTTGACTCCACAATCCTACTTCAATACCTGCCAGAAAAGCAGCGCCCATGGCGGTTGACTCAATAATACTTGGGCGCTCCACATTGGCCCCTAAAATATCCGCCTGAAACTGCATGAGAAAATTATTGGCCGTAGCTCCACCGTCCACCTTAAGGGTTTTCAGGGACAAGCCGGCATCTTTTTGCATCGCCTCCAGCACGTCTTTGGTTTGGTAGGCCATCGATTCCAGCGTGGCCTTTACCAGATGGCTCTTGCCGGTGTCACGGGTCAATCCGAAAATGGCACCTCTGGCATACATATCCCAGTAGGGAGCCCCCAACCCGGCAAATGCTGGCACTACATACACTCCCTCTGAGTCGCCAGCCTTTACAGCAAAGTACTCCGAGTCAGGTGCTTCATCTATCAGCTTCAACCCATCCCGCAGCCACTGTACGGCTGCACCCGCAATGAAAATACTACCCTCAAGAGCGTACGTCACTTTACCATCAAGCCCCCAGCCTATTGTGCTCACCAGTCCTGAGTGAGACAGCTGCATTTTAGTGCCTGTATTCATCAGCATGAAGCAACCCGTGCCGTAGGTGTTTTTAGCCATGCCCGGCTCAAAGCAAGCCTGCCCGAACAAGGCCGCCTGCTGATCGCCCGCTATGCCGGCAATGGGTATTTTCACTCCGTCCATTTCGAGGTCACCGAAGTGGTGCGACGACGGCTTCACCTCAGGCAGCAGCGACTCAGGTACTTTAAGGGCTTTCAGCAGTGTGCTATCCCATTCCAGTTTCTTGATATTATAAAGCAGTGTTCTGGAGGCGTTGGTATAATCAGTAACGTGCTTCTTTCCATTAGTGAGCTTCCACACTAGCCACGAGTCGATGGTACCAAAGGCAAGTTCTCCCTTCTCCGCCCGCTTCCTGGCTCCTTCCACATTGTCGAGTATCCACTGCACTTTTGTACCTGAGAAATAGGCATCAACCACCAGTCCGGTGTTCTCCCTGATGTATTGTTCGTGGCCATCGGCTTTCAGCCTTTCGCAGATCTCGGCTGTGCGGCGATCCTGCCACACAATGGCGTTAAAAATAGGCTGGCCGGTCTTTCTATCCCATACCACAGTGGTTTCCCTTTGGTTGGTGATGCCAATGGCGGCAATCTGCGACGGTGCTACCTTGTGGTCGGCCAGTGCCTTTTTGAACACCTCCCATTGTGTAGCCCAAATCTCGTCGGGGTCGTGCTCGACCCAGCCTGGCTTGGGAAATATTTGTCTGAATTCTTTCTGAGCGCTGCCGAGAATGCTCCCATCAGCATTGAAGATGATCGCACGTGAACTTGTGGTGCCCTGGTCGAGGGCTACGATATACTTTCCTTGCATCATTCGGGTGTATTAGGGTAAACTTTTGCATCAAAGTAATAAAAAAAAGATAGTCAGACGTATCTTCACGGCAGTTATAAATAGCTAAATACAGAAGTGGCTGCATGACCGAGGAATCTTACGACATAATCTCCAGGGACGGACTCAACCTAAAGGGTCGCTCCTGGTTGCCCGACATGGAGCCATCAGCTTTGATCTGCCTTGTGCACGGGCATGGGGAACACATAGGCAGGTACCAGCATGTTGCAGAGTTTTTTACACGGCAAGGCATAGCTGTGTTCGGTATGGATCTTCGTGGGCATGGTCATTCCGAAGGAAAAAAAGGGCATACTCCGTCCTACGACCTGCTGCTGGAGGATGTGGAAGACTTGATGAAGTCCGCCAGAGTGGAGTTCATAGAAACACCTATGTTTCTCTACGGCCATAGCATGGGAGGCAACATGGTCGTGAACTTTCTCACGTCAAAAAAAACACTTGAACTGCAGGGGGCTATTCTTTCCTCCCCTTTTCTAAGGCTGGCCATGTCTCCTTCACCGCTGCTGATGAAGTTGGCGAAAATCATGCGCAATATCTGGCCTTCCTTCAGTGCTTCCAGTGGGCTTGATCCTAACGGAATTTCGTCGATAGAGGCAGAAGTAGAGAAATACAAAAACGACCCCCTCGTACATAGCCGAATTACTTCTCAGCTTTCATTGAGCTTAATAGAAGCAGGAGAAAAGGCCATTGGAAAGGCTGGCGAGCTCAATATTCCCGTGCTGGCCTTTCACGGCGGGCAGGACAAAATAACCAGTATAGATGCTACGAAGGAGTTTGCTTCAAAGGCCCCAGGCTACGTCACATTTCAGGAGTGGAAAACCTCTAAACACGAAACACACTATGATGTAGACCGGGAAAAGGTGCTTGGTCTCGTTGCCAACTGGGTTCAGCAACAGCTTGCTTAGCCTGGCTGTCCGGCAAATTCAAGGAAGCCCTCTTTGAGCTCCTTCTCTGGCATGCTATCCACATTTTTCAGCAGGTAATCGACCACGCCCTTTTTGAAACCCATCTTTTTGGCCACCTCGTACATAAAAGTTTGCTCTTCAGGCTCAATGACACCATCGGCTACTACCACCTTGCCGCAGCTCACCATCAGTTCGATTTTCTGCATCCAATTCAGCATTTCCAGTGAGCCAGTAGGTGTTGGATTGTTGATCATCCGGGCAATTTCAGAATTCTTGGCCCCACGGCTTGATGCAAACTTCATCAGGTAAGCTTTTTCGCTAAGGTCGAATTTATTGTCAGATAGGGCGAGTTCAATCAGCAGGCTTATCTGCTTTCTTAATACGTAATCCATACAACCAGGAAATGATTTATTTAAAGATAGGCAAAAAAATCAAATTGAAGGGAAGATGGTATTTGACCGCAGTGGGTGGCGTAGTCTGTATTTTGTTTCTCACTAACCCCAATTTCCGGTTATTGCGCCTGCCCGCTCACTGGCCGAACGGAGCATATGAAAGCCCTGACTCGGACATCATTGAGGGAGCCATCTCTGGGCTCTCTATTTGGCGGTTTTTTAAGCGACAGAAGCAATCTGCTGATTCCGTAGCGATGTCTAACCAGAAAGATTGCTTCGTCACTCAACCATTCTTAACGTAATTAAATTCTTGCCTGTGACCTGCAATAGCCTACAGAAAGTGCTTATTCCGTCCTCAGCGTATCTACAGGATTAATTTTCGCCGCAGCCAGCGCTTTGAACGTGACCGAGAATAGGGCTATCACCAGACTCAGTAAAATTGCAGCTACGTATACAAACGACTCCACCTCTACCCTGTACTCAAACCCATCCAACCACTCCGAAGTATAGTGGAATGCAATGGGTGCAGCTGCGATAAACGCAACAGCCACCAGCACTACAAACTCTCTGGAAATGATATAAAAGATGTTAAACACGCCCGCTCCAAGCACTTTCCTGATGCCGATCTCCTTCATGCGCTGGTTAGTGACAAACGATACCAGGCCATAAAGCCCCAGACAACCAATAAAAATAGCTATGCCTGTAAAAACGCCTATCACCTTTGCCAGCCGTTGTTCAGCCTCATAAAAACTCCTGATTGTTTCATCCAAAAACTGATATTTGAACGGCTCGTTGGGAAACATGTCGTTCCAAATCTTCTCTATGCTGGCCAACGACTCTTTCGCCTGCGACATATTGAGCTTGATCCCAACCTCCACAAAAGACTCCGGGTTAGCGGAGATGTAGCCTGCTTTGATAGGCTCCCTCAGTCCATTGGTATGATAGTTCTCTACTACGCCCACAATCGGCACACCGGATTCACCAAGCAGCACTTTAGCGTTCAGCGCCTCTTCAGGGCTGGCAAACCCCATTTCCTCGATCATTTTTCTATTGGCGACAATTTCGGTAACGGAATCATCTCTAAGAAAGCCCCTGCCAGCCAGAAAGGTAAGCTGGTACATGTCGATATAATCTTTATCGCCGAATTTCAGCTCTGCAGAATACGGTGTATCCTCCGATGAACCCTCGAAGGAATAAGTGCTCACCCAGCGGCTGCGTGAGCTGGGGCTCCCGTTTTGCAGCGTGGCCATTTCTACACCACTCACGTTTTTAACAGCGCCTTTGAATGCTGTGCCTTTACCCTGCTTTCCTTTTGGAAACTGAATATTGATAACGCCTTCTTTGGCAAAACCCAGGTCCTTGTTGATGAAATAGTCCATCTGAGAAAAAATCACGAAAAGGCCGATGATCAGCACCTGCGAGATCAAAAACTGGAACATGACAAGTACTTTTCGCAGTACACTTCCTTTTCCCGTTTTCCCCGACAACCCGCTTCTAATGACTTGCGAAGGACGAAACCTTGCCATGACCAAAGAAGGGTACAAACCGGAAATCAACACCACCGCAACGAGAAGAAACACGAGAAAGCCGATTGCCATGGGGTCGCTGAACAAACTAAAGTGAAACGGAAAGCCGATAAGGTCTTCCACATACGGTTTCAACAGATAAGCCAGTGGAATCGACATCAGCAGAGAGACAAGTGCCAGCAAGGTTGTTTCGCCAAGGAACTGCCCAATGAGGTTGCCCGAAGAGCTGCCGAGCACTTTTTTGATACCTACTTCCTTGCCTCTTTTCATAGCATTGGCTGTGGTCAGGTTGATAAAGTTGATGCAAGCGGTGAGCAGCAAAAAGGCCCCCAGCACCATCATGCCGGTAATGGTTGTGCTGGAAATCGTCCTGGAGTTGTAGTTGCTAAAATGGTTATCGAAATGCACCTGGCTCAAAGGCTGGAGCTCGAAATTAAAGAACTTGGCGAAGAAAGAACCTGCATTTTTAGCTATCAGCGTGTCGATCTGCGATTGAAAACCAGTGGTATCGGCCTGCTCCGCCAGCATGAAATACGTGTTCATGGAATTATCCAGCCTGTTCCATGAGTTGAAGTCTATTTGCTCTTTGAGCGTTTCGGGTGACACCACAATGGTAAAGGGGAAATCCGTATTCGCCGGAAAGTCTTTCAGAATCCCTGCCACCGAAAGCGTGAAGTCATTGTCCATTCTCAGCGTTTGGCCTACAGCTTCTGATGGATCGCTGATGGCGAAAAACTTTTTAGCAATCGCCTCCGAAAGAAACACCTTGTTGGGCAGGTTGAGGTCATTTACGTCCCCGGAGAGCACCTCAAAGCTGAACATCTTAAAAAAAGAAGGCCCCAAAAGTGCCACTCCTTCCGCTTCGGTAAACTCCCGTTTTTGCCCACCGACTTCTATCACAAAATTACCCGCCCGCCGGTAGTAGGTGCAGGCACTTTCTTCCACACCGGGCACTTCGGCTTCGAGCGCCTCCCCCAGCGGCCCGGGTGTAGCCGTTAAAAAGGAAAAGCCACCCTTTTGGCTGGTTTGGCTGTTGACCCGGTAAATCCTTTCAAGGTTCACATGAAACTTATCATAGCTCATTTCCTGCTTCACCACCAGAAAGATGATGATGGCCGACATGATGCCGAGAGTAAGGCCGAGGATATTGATAAGCGTGAAGGCTTTGTCTTTTTTGAAAACCCTGAAGGCAGTGCGTAAAAAAGTGGTCATTGGCTGTTCGATTAGTTGCTGCCAAGGTACGACACCAAAAAACCGACTAATGTTAATGCCCGGTTAAAAAGGGTTAAGAAGTGTTAAAAGGCTGAGCCAACCTGACGGAATTCGCTTCGGTATGTTCACTCCAACCCAAACTTGACGGTTATTGCGAGGGAGCAAATGAAAGCCTGTCCGTTCAAGCATTCTCAAGCGAACGTGGCAATCTGCCAATTCCGGAGCGGTATTCTAATGGACAGATTGCCACATCACTCTACCATTCTTGACACAATCAATATAAGGAACAATGACTCGCAATTACCGGCAGGGAATGTGGAGTGCTTCGAAATTGGTTTCTCGCTAACCCAAATTTGGCGGTTATTGCGAGGCTGGCAATTATTCTTCTATTGTGTGGATATTCCGAGTCCTGCCGTGGCAATCTGCTCATTTAGAAGCGAAGTCCTAAAAGACAGATTGCTTCGTCGCCAGGCGGAATCAAACACACAATGAGAACTACCAAAGGCTCCTCGCAATAACCGGCAGGTGGTGTTTTTTGTTTCGGTTTAATAATGTCAACCTAAAATATCACCCTACTCCATCGTGCCTTCATAAATCGCATTGAAGATCAGCTTGTAAGTAGCCCTTGGCTGGCCTCTGAACTGCGGACGGAAAGCGAACAGAACAATGCTACCACTACCATATCCAGCTTTGATCACAGCTGCCTTAGAACCAATATACTTGTCTTGCCCCATGGCCCAGCCACTCATCAGCAGCTTGTCTTTGGCATAGGTAGCCACAATCTCCAGCGGCGGCTCTGGCGCCTGTTTCACCGATGGCTCCTTTCCACCCTCCCCTTCATTGTCCTTCACTACTCTGCTGTAGGCACGGCTTTGGTTAAACGATGCAGCCACTTCAGCTTGCACACCATAGGCAAGGCTATGATTGGTATCCACATTGGTTCTGATGAGCGAACCTGGTATAAAGAAGGTGTTCGGCGACAGCCCGTTGGTAGTACTTCGCAAAGACAGGCCAAACTGGTCGACCGCAAAGTCGCTGGCTTCATCAAAGGTGATCAGCTGGCCACCGTTGGCCACGTAGTTTTTGATGGCTGCGAGCCCGTCGATGCCCATTCCACCTGTGTATTCCGGCGGCATAAAGCCAAACGAGTAGCCATTGAGGATGCCATCAGGACGCTGGTCAGGGATAATGATGGCGTCATACTGTGAAAGGTCTTTGGTGCGCACATCGTTGTCGTGCAGTGTGTCCAGCGGGAAGCCGTAGTCCTGCAGCAACCAGCGGGTCCAGCCTTCGTCCATGTTGGCCTGCCATGTTTTGTACAAGCCAACTTTTGGTAGCTTGATGGCTTTCAGCGTGCCTGCGGGCTTGGCTGCAAGGCCAGCAAAGTCTACACCATACGTTTTCGACGCTTCCGAAACATTGGCATCGGTAGAGCCACTCTTTTCTACAACGAAAGTACCGGCAGCCATGTCGCCTTGCTTCGCAGCCAGTCTGCTTACTTTTTCGCCCCTGGCCAGTAGGAAGTTAACGGCTTTGATGGCAGAGTTTTCGTTGGTGGTGAGGCTATAACCGTAGCCCGACTTGCCCGATACCTTACCGG
Source organism: Imperialibacter sp. (assembly GCF_048007035.1). NCBI lineage: Bacteria > Pseudomonadati > Bacteroidota > Cytophagia > Cytophagales > Flammeovirgaceae > Imperialibacter > Imperialibacter sp. The sequence goes on along the minus strand of NZ_CP180355.1, from coordinate 5,596,289 downwards.
CTGTAACAGGCTCTCTCGTTTTAATTTCTTCCGTGCTGGCGGTAAACTTCTCCATGATCTTGTCCACCGTCACGCCCATTTGCATAGGCAATGTCCAGCCTGCAAGGTCATACGGAGGAATTGGAGGGCCACCTGGACTGATTCTAAGATCAGGATAGCTTTGCTTCTCCATCAAATCGACCAGATAAGGACGGAATGCCTGAGCTGAATAAGCAATATAAGAGCCTGCGGCATATTGCTTCCCATTCGCCATAAACGACTTCGTGGCCTTGTGCATTTCCACGCCACCCTGGCGCAAAATATTTACCAGGTTGCGGGCCTCCCCTCTATCGAACTGCTCTGCAGGGATCACGTAGGCAAAGCTGTTCTCCAGCAGCTTCGCTTCGATGGCATCTTTCCCCATGCTGTAGATATTGTACAGGTAATGCTCCTTGCGATCGGCGGCCAGGTCAAGCACGGCCAGTGAGCCTGTGATCATATAGTCCACGGCATCTCTGAAATGCGACTCCCCACCCTTCCATGGGTCGGAGTAGAAAATGTGCGTGCCGTCGGTAGGCTTGGAACCACCCAGGCCACGGATATACTTGGGAATAGAATCGGGATCGTAGAAACGGGGTGTTGGCGTGGCATGGCCGGTTTCCGTCAGAATACCAATCATATTGTGGAAATAAGGCACGGTACGCATGCCGCCGTTCCACCACATGCTGAAGGTGTGGTTGGAGATCACACCGGGCTTTCTTTCCAGCGCAAAGCGGTTAGCCATGGCTGTGCCTACCAAATTGGTGCCCGTGGTAGCGCCGGGGTGAATATTGGGGTTGACAGGGTTGTCAAAAGGCGGAAGGAAAATCCTTGCCCAGCCTGGTGACGTCTGGTGCTGGTTGTACACAATCTGCGGATACCACTCGTTGTACAGCACTTCGTTCACGTGGTAGCTCTCCGGCATATTGTTCATGAACCAGTCACGGTTGTTGTCGTGGCCAATAAAGTGGTGGTACAACCACGGCGGGTTCGTCGTTTCCCACGGCGTGCCCAGGTTCTTTTTGTACCAGCTTTCTACGATATTCAATCCATCGGGGTTCATGCTGGGCATCAAAATGAAGATGACCTCCTCACGGATTTTCTTCATTTCCGAAGTTTCTTCTGTGGCCACTCTGTAGGCCAGCTCCGGTGTCATTTGGGCACCGGCACGCTCGGTAGCATGCAGGCCGCCATCGATCCAGATGACTGCCTTGCCTTCCTCGCTGTACTTGCGGGCAGTGGCTTCATCTACCCTCACCCGGGCCAGGTCTTCACTTATCTTTCGGTATTTCTCAAGGTTTTTGATGTTGTCTTCACTCGAAATAAACACCACCACCATCGGTTTGCCGAGTGTGGTTTTGCCAATCTCCTTCATCAGCACCCTGTCCGACGCAGCATCCAGCTTCTGGAAATAATCCATCTGCTGCTGGTGATTGAATAGTTTGTAGTCGGCACCCACCTGGAAGCCGAAATGTGACTCCGGCGTGGGAATTTGAGCAAATGTTGTGTTGACCATCATCAGGCAAAACGCTGATAGCATGGCCAGGAATCCTCTTTTTAGATACATAAGATTATCAAGTAGTTAACGAATAATTGCTGTTTATCTGGTGCCTGAAATAAGAGCCTGCCGCCTTCATATCCAAAGAATGGAGGGAGAATTGGAACAGCGGAGGATATGGCGAATTTTGCCGGTAATTTGTTTTGTGGGCGGGCTGGTGAAGGGACTGCATATGGTGCACTCGTTGTACGAACTCGCTTAACACCACATTAGCTGTCATTGCGGAAATTTTCGAATCAATCTATATTTCTGTGAGGTCAAATAATTACGGTTTGGTCAAATAAAAAAGCAAAACTGGTTCAATGCGTCCCGCTTGGACCTTTTGCTTTTTTATGACCAATCAACTTTTGATACGGTCATCCAATAACCGGGGCAATTAATGAAAATATCCTTTTGAGTTTTAGTCCCGATACACCAACCGCTGTCAATCGGGCTACCAACCTGAGATAAAACTAGCAGCAAACCTGTGGAACAGCCCTGCATTTCGATAACAGCCATTGCCTGTAAATCAGTCGGCTGTAAGGCGGGTTTCTAACCCGCAAAGGCAGGCTGACCAGCGCTGCACTTCGCTAGCAGCCGTCGCTACCCAAACCTGCCTTATCGAATTACCTCGCAGCAAATGGCAGCAACAAAACACTTTTCCTCGTATCTTTATCAACATGCGCTGTTTTCTGCTCATCGGCTTCCTCTTCCTTGGTTTGGCTGCCTCAGCCCAGGACACGCCTGCGCCCAAGCCGCCCACAGGCCTGATCCAGAAAAGCATCTTCTTTGGCGGCGGCAGCTACTACGTGGACGAAGAACAAACCCAGGAACTGTTTCAACTGCTCGACACCATTCCCAATATTGAGCTCTACCAGATCAGCATCTACAGCCATACCGACAATATTGGGGGACAGCTCTACAACAAATGGCTCTCGGAAATGCGCAGCCAGGCCGCCCTGCAAAAACTCATCATCATGGACATTCCGCTCGAAAACATCTCCATCAAAGCTTTCGGGCAGGAAAACCCCTACTTCGACAACAAAAAATGGGAAGGTAAGCTGCTCAACCGCCGGGTGGATATCATTTTCTGGCCGATTGTTTTTTAGAGGGTCTCGAAATCCATCCCACCTCTCCAGGTCAACATCATACTTGCCTCCCGCACGAAGTGCAGGCCTAACCGAAGGAACGAGCGAGCCGGCGTGGAACCCGACGCCGGAACGACAGCCCCACGGCCGCCACTACCACGGAATCTCCCCCGTTTCTGGGTTGGTTTCCTCGCTAAAGAATTTGCCTGTCGGGCCGTTTTGGTCAAGCAATGCGTATTTGACAATGCGCTGCCCGGCTACTTCCACTTCGCCGCCCGCATGGTTAGTAAAATCGGTTTTTGTGTAACCAGGGCAAACTGCATTTACTTTGAAGGCCGTGTCACGCAATTCGTAAGCCAAATGAACAGTGTACATGTTCATGGCTGCCTTTGATGCACCATACACAGCATATTTTGCATAGTCATAGGCTGGCCAGGTTGGATTGCTCTGCAACGAAAGTGACCCCACACTGGTACTCACATTGACAATTCGTGGCGCAGCCGACTTGCGCAACAGGTCGATAAAGGCCTGCGTAACCCTTGCCACACCAAACACATTGGTATCAAATGCCGCCATCATTTGGTCTGCGCTTGCCTCAAGTGCTGTATACGGCATGCCTCCGTTAATACCTGCGTTATTCACAAGCACGTCCAGTGCACCTATTCTTTTTCCGATTTCTTCACGGGCAGTCTTCACAGAGCTTTCGTCTGTTACATCCAGCTGCACGGCTTCTACATTGGTGAGCCCTTCGGTTTTTAGTTTTTCAACCGCTTCAAGTCCGTTTCTCAAATCACGGCTCCCGAGAAAAACGTGAAAACCATTTTGTGATAATTGCTTCGCTGTTTCAAAGCCTATGCCCTTGTTGGCTCCTGTAATTAATGCTGACTTCATTTTTACGATGTTTTAAATTGACGAAGCAAAAGAGCATCGTATAAAAATGAAGCCGTTTACCATTTGGTAAAAAGCGACTCAGCGAATACTTTTTCTTATTCTGCTCAGCGATTGCTGTGTAACGCCCAGGTAAGACGCAATATGAACCAGGGGAATGCGGTTGATCAACGATGGGTAGTTTTCCATGAACTCCAGGTACCGTGTGGTGGCGTCTTGCGAAATGACCGGGCTTTTTCTGGATTTTTGGTAAAGGCACTTCTGCACCATCTTGCTTTGAATGCTATCCCAGCCCACGATGGTTTGAGAAAGCTCCTCCCAATTTTGCTTTGAAAACACCATGAGCCGGCAGTCGGTGCTGGCCTGTAAATACTCAGAAGAGGTTGTATTAGCCTCAAAATTGACATAGTCAACCGCCAGATTGTTTTCGCTGATAAAGCAGCGTGTGATTTCCTCTCCCTTGTTGTTGTAATAGCAGCCACGAATCACCCCTTCCACCACAAAGCCGACCTGCTTCGGGACTTTCCCTGCTTCCGAAAAGTACTCATCCTTATGAAGTGCTATGGCAGTCGCCTTTTTCTCAACAAAGTCTATTTGTTGCTTGTTAAGCGTGCCAAACTGCAAAATATACGCTATCAACTCTTTCATAGCCGCAAGCTACACAAACGCAATATTGAGGCATTTATCAAATGGTAAAAAACATCAGTTCTGGTTCTTTTCTTCACGATCAGTTCGGAGAATGCAAGCCCAGCCTGTTTCCTTCAGAATCAAGAAACATGGCGAAGTATCCGCTTTCATCGGCATGCGGTGTTTTTCCAACCATCACTTTACCTCCATGCTTTTCCACCTTGTCCAAAACAATTTGAAGGTCGTCTCCACCATTCAGGTAGATGGTTACTCCATCAGCCGAAGGCTGGAACCCTTCGCCCTGAACGATAACTCCCACAACCATTTGTCCTTCGTACGGCCATATACCCATTTGCATGCCCGGCATGTCCATTTTCTCAATTTCAATACTAAAAATTGCCTGATAAAAATCGACAGCCCGTGAAAGATCTGTTGCTGGAATTTCAAAAATGGAGACAAAGCTTTTCATATCATTTGTGGTTTGTTTGACGGTTGAATCGACCCTTTGTGTTTGTGGATCAGATGTAGGTTGATTGTTGCAGCCCGCTAAACTGATGGCAAGCATTGCGGTAGTAAAGTGCAGTAGGGCTCTTTTCATTTTTGCTCTGTTTAAAGTTGACAGAGCAAAGTTGGATCGCCTGCGAGGGTTAAAATTGTAAAAATGCGACACTCCTCCCGTCTATTTGTAGAACAGCGAAGAAAGAGCCATGCTTTCGTCCCCTAAAAACTCCTTTGGGTTGGTTCCTGTAAACTCCTTGAAGTCTTTGATAAAATGCGCCTGGTCGTAGTATTCGCTTTCATAAGCGATCCTGGTCAGGTTTTCAGCCTCTTCGCTGAGGAGCATTTTCAAAGCGGTTTGCAGCCTGATTACTTTGCCCAACTGCTTTGGGCTAATACCAATCTGCTTCAAAAACTTCCTTTCGAGCTGTCTTCTTTTTGACAGATCTGCCTTAAGAATGGTGTTGATCGCCACACTTCCCTTTGTCGACAAAAGCGCATCAATGGTGGTTTTAACAATACTGTCAATAGTGGCTTTGTTGTTTAACTTATCAACGAGAAAGCTTTCTACGATGGCTATTCGTTCAGCGCTGTCAGCTGCCTCTGCTATTTTTTTAGCCAGCTCTTTCGCTGTCGTTTCTCCAAACAATGAGGCTATCGGCGTTTCTTTGTTGGCAAGGGCCTTAATGGGCGTGGTGATGAAGTTGGAAAAACCATAAGGATAAAAGCGAACAGCAAATGTATCGACGTGCCCTGTTGGTTCTATATAGAAAGGCTCAATGGTTTGGCCAAGCACCATGGCACGGGGCTGCAGGATAAAATCACCGCCGGTGGTGTACCTCTTTATGTCATCGCCGAGAATAAAAGCCATTTCAATACAACCGTCGGGCACAATCCGTTGCTTTTGTGCCTCAGCTGCTGCAGGCACTTCCAATGTCCAATAGCAGCTGATAAGAGAGGCTAAATCCGGATGCGGCTGAAATGTCTGATAATTCATTGGCAGCTAATTTCCCTCAATTTACATCCAATCATTCGGCTTGTGAAATCCACTCAGCGGCCAAATTGGCCTGGCCTCTTAGGATATAATTCAACTGTGCCACATGGTGCTGCACATGCCTGAAATTGTAAAACAGCATCTCAAGCAACGTGTAGTGCTCTACCACTGAAGGGCACAGCCCATGCAGTCCGATCTCTGACTTTTTTATCCATTGTACCATCAAATCCTGACTGGCATCAGGCCCAATGAACGTTTCACATTTCTTTCTTGCCAAATCGATATATGCCATCATTTCCTCCCGACTATAATTCCTGTTTGGCATTACGTCATCTACGACTGCTGGCGGAAGCTCACTTTCAGGCACAATGGTAAATGGCAGCTTTGGTTCAAAAGCTGTCACCGGATAAGACAGGTAATAATCAAGAAATATGACTGTGTGATAGGCCATGTAAAAGAATTTGTCCTTCTTCTCCCACAAAGTATCGGGACACAGTTCAATAACATTTTTTAGCATATCAATAGATGCCGCAAAATTTTTCCACAAAACTGCTCTATACTTGTCTTCCATAGTTTACAGTGAATATTAACGCCCCTCCACTTCCCTTGCTAGTTCGAGCATGTGGCTCGGACTGAATGCTATTCAAACATTAGGCAACCGCTGTAGGTGTTGATGTATCAAAAGGTACGAGCTTGCACCAGCGTTCGGTGCTAATTTCGAGCTTTGAGGCTTGGACTACCGGAGGTAAAGAGACCGACGATATGCAATTCTGGCTTGACACCTTTCATTCACACGTTCTCAAAAAACTTCACAGCATATTTACAATACTCAATGATCAAATTTTTATCTGTGTCAAACTCTTTCCGATTACCTAAATAGCTATGGCAGGTTTGACTGATTTCCTTTCCTTCCTTAAGCTCTTTGTAAGAAATACATTTGATATGTTTCTTGGTAACAAGAACAAACAATGCGTTTTCGAAGGGGTAATCACCGTATTTGTCAATATCCTTTATCGCCAACTCACCACTCGATCTGTATTTTACTTCAATAAAGTGTGCTTGATTGTCTTTGAAGACAACAAAATCAGGCATTTGTCTAATGTTCTTAGAAACGTCCCCTCTAACTCCTTTCAAAAGGTCTTTAATTCCTGGAATGGAGTTTTCCATGCCATAGCTGAATACCTGAAATCCAAGCGAACGAAAAAGCTCTTCAACGATTGTCTCCGCAATGCGACCTTTTATGACTCCCGAAATCCAGGGGTTCTCTTTGGCTTCGATTTTCGGTTTCCTTTTTGATGTTTCTTCTTCCTCTTTGCTCTTAATTGTTACATCGGTCGATTTTACTTCATTCTTGTAACATGAATAGCAAAGCCCACCATCAAACTTTGTATACTCGCCGCACCTGATACATTCTGCCATTTTCTATTAAGATAAGGTAACTAAATAAAAATCGACCAGTCTGAGAAATGTTTCGCTGTTCCCAGATTCGGACCTAAATCTAAAAAACTGAACTTTAAACCAAGTTGTGCCCGCTACTCGTAACCTCGCTTTTTTAAGCAGACAGCTTCAGACCAAATATTTCCATTTTATTGATGTATTGCATAGATACTAGACTCAATGTTAATATTGAGCGTTGTCGCTCGGGGAAGCTCGAGCCATCACAGGACATTTTAAATTTTGCAGTATTCATTGGAATATTACTTTATATTATCAATTTCTAATCGTTTCATTAAATGAGGAGTGAGCATAGGGAATGCCAAATGCGCATTATTGAGGTCTGCACGAAATATTTTCATCATTTCTTGTGCATCCTCCAACCCCTTCTCTTCCGATCGTTTTAGGATTGACTCTAATTCATTATATGACCGATTTACTTCCTCCACCAACTCTGTAAGAGTGTATTCTTTTGCGGAACGGTAGATATATTTGATGATAGTCAGGCCCCACATTGCTATTGCAATATTCCGCAAATGAATGAACGAGTCATAAGCAATGTTGTAACCTAGATGAATACACATTTTAGCAAGTTCGACTGCCTGTGGTCTCTTCTCTTCATCGTAAAAAGGTGGGAAAAAATTTAAGACTATACCAAAAACAGATGTAGCCAAACTATAAGTCATCCCACTTTGGGTTTGCCCAGCAATAAGTGAAAGGAACTCAAAAATATCCAAAGCTAATCTGGGATTAGAATGATTAGCGAACTTATTAAGTCGTTCAAGTATGTTATTTCTTTCATCCCAATTGGCACCAAAGTATTCTTCTTTAATCTTTTCTAGCTCAATTATGATGACCGCATTTTTCGAAATAAATAAAAGCCTTTCCTCTGTTAGTGTCTCGAGGGAGCTATCAAACTTTCCAAGTTGTCTTTCTCTGGAAGATTCAACGACTTGATAATGATGTTTTCGATAGTTCAGAATTGTCAGATGTGACAACTTCTTCCTCAAACTCCCAATAACTGTAGCTTCATCATGATGTCTAAAACATAACAACACAAGATTGTCGACGGTATTGTTGCTTGGGTCACCATCTAGATGATGAATATGATCGCCCTTTTCTTGACAAATACAGCATTGTAATGCAGACTTAAACATCACTTCCGCTTCCGCTACAGGAGGAATTTTTTTTCTTTTCATTTTTGTTGCCAGTCTGATGCCGTGTTACTGTTGACTTTTTACTTTTATCAACAACCGAAAATGAGGATATTCTTATCGCACTGAGTTCTATTCAAACATTGTCAACTACTCAATGTAATAGAATATCAAATGTACCAGTTTGTCACATCACCAACATTCAAAGCTTATTTTGGGATTTGCTAGCCGGATCAGTGGATGAATAATAGCTTTTATATCGTACTAGATATTTCTCAAGTTTGTTATTCATGTCACCTAGAATCTCTTCCGTGGAATCCAAGAGTGAGCTTTTTTCAGGAGAATGATTCCGTTGTCGAGGAATCAACTGCATATTTGGCTTACTACCTCCAACTGGCCTAAGATAAAGAGCGCAGTTTTTTGTAAGCCTTTCCGCAGAATTCGTCGTAATCTTATCCGACAATCCTCGAGTTTCGAGTATTTTGATCATTTCTTCTCGAACATGTTTAACCAAGTCATGATTACTTCTAAAATTTCTCATATTTTTTTCGATTAACGCTATCTCGGACAGGAATTTTCGAGAGTTCTATTGAACCACTAGAAAAACGGTCTTTCAGGCGAATTCCTGAACTAGGGTCAAACCAATGCTTCATTGCAAGCTCAAGTTACAGTGTTCTGCCCTGATGTAACGTACTACTTGGAATAGCGGTCACTGTGCCGTGTTCGTGTTTTCGTTACAGAGTTAATACCTCCGTTAGTTTCCTGACCAATTTTTCGCTCCTCTTTTCAACAAAAGTCGGGAAATCAATAAGATCAAGTTCCTTAGGCAAGTAGTAGTTTTTCAATGAAATTGAGTTGTCAGTCACCCAAGTCTTCAGGTCCTTTGCATTTTTTGATTTGTTCTCATTTCCGTCCAGCATTTGCAGGTTAATTATAGAATTGAAATAATCCCAATCTGTAAAATAATCTCGATTATCGTCATTGAGCACGATTCCTTTAGCTTTCAATTTTTTTTCGTTAAAGTGAGAGAGGGGATGACAATGATCCAAATGGAAATCTCGGTTTTTATAGTCCAGATGTGGAAACAAAAGGGCCAATATTGGAAAGGCATATCTGCTATCCTTGCTAGTGTAGAGCAGTCCTTGAATAAATTCTTCATCAACAGTAATAGACTTATTAGTTTTCGCTAGTCGGGTTGCAATTGCTTTTGCAGGAAAAACATCAGCCTCTTTCGCTATTTCTTTCTTGATTGTATCCCTGATTGCCTTTAGAACGCCCTCCGCCTGTCCACCAAATATTTGATGAAGAAGAACAACATGAATCCACCTTTTGATTACTGCCCTTTCCTCCTTATATCTTGTTTTTTGACAGAAATCTTTAACCCGGTCAGTTTTGTATAAATAATAAACGATTGGCAGTAGGGCGTTCATGGATGTCAAAGTATTTGGGGCATACCCAAAGTCGGTTACAAGTTGAAAAACCTCTCTAATAGCCGATCTTATTTCTTCCCAATGCTGTTCAAATTCCTTCGCATTTTTTAGGCTAAAGTTTTGAACTCGGAATTTAATATCATCGCTGTACAGGACTAAGTATGTGCGTAAAATGAAATCTTTGTTGACAGGATATCCATACTCTTTTACCAATTCATCAACCAAACCATTTATTTCCTTCTTCGCATCAAGGATCATCCAACCCATGATAGTTGTTGACATGACCAAGTCCGAATAACTAAGTGATATACCACCAGAGTTTATTCTGATGAATATATTTAATGCTCTAGTGAAGTCGGAACTCTCTTCCAAATAATAGTGAATCAGTTTTTCCAAATGCACTATATCATGAAGTCTGCTTAAAATTTCTTGGGCTTCGTCGTCAACGATATTATTTTTTCTAAAACAAGTATTCAATTGAGACGTTCCTTTAATGCCCAATATATCCCCCACTTTAAACCATAAATTGTTATCATTCTCATTCGATGCTTCCTCTGGTTTCAAGAAGGTAAATTCATACATTCTATCATCATCACTGTCATTAAGGTCGTTCCTTTTGTTTTTCTTGTACCTTAAATTGAGGTACAAGTATCTCGTTGGAATTGAATATTCTGTATCTTTCCACGCCAAGTTATATCCTTTGTAGGCATATGAACCCTTAATCCCAAGATATAGAGCCGTAAGCCGTTGTTGACCGTCGAGTACTACTTCAAAGCTTGGAATGTTTTTTGTCGAAACTTCTTCAGACCTAATCAAGAAGCGTTCACGATATTTTCTTAAAATTCCATAAAAACGTTGATTCTCAGCATTCTTTCCGTTAACACGCCAGAGCAGCATTGAGCCAATTGGGTAGCCTTGCATAAGTGAATCAAAGAGCATTTCTATTTTACTACTTGACCAAACAAAATCTCTTTGTATTGCAGGCAAGAGATATTGATTATAGTCAATTTTTTCGATTGCATCTGCAATTGATAAAGGTGGGAAAAATGACATGCTTAATTATTGGTTTAATTTCAAATTTAGTAGTTACTCAGCTCTGGGTTTGTTCACAATTACGCACAGCAGTTGCTTATGAACCGATCTATACTCCCTTTAAATATTCGTTTCATACCCCCCTTACTTACACCCCTCCAAATAGCACAAACCAATCTAATAATAATCACCTATTTAGAAAAACTGTTCGTGCTACGCCTCTAATACCATCAATAATAATATTATATACTTTCAATCTTTCTAGTATCATATATATAAATATTAACTACGAAAAAATATTCTATACACATATACTACCTTTCTATCTTACTTTATATTAGTGCAAAAAACAAATTAAAATATTTTCATTTAGTGATAATATTTTTATTATTATATATCATTTACCATCCATCCACTTAAAACATTCTTGATATGAGCATGGAAAACGTAGTGGCGGTGCAAATTCCGCCGGCCGAGCTAAAGAAGATGCAGGCCAAAGTAAAAGAGCTTACTGAGCTGATTGGCCCCTACCTCATCAGCCTTACGGCCCAGCAGCGAAAAGAGGTGCTGGCCATGGGCGATTCGAGTGAGCCATTTGTGGCCAAAAGCCTCGATTATGCAAAGAGTAACCCCGAGTTTTTGCCGGGATACAACAAGCTGGAAGATTTTGAAATCGACTACGCAGCTGTAAAGGATTTAACCACTGTGGTTCGCCCGCTCGACCAGCTTACCTCTAATTTGAAAGACACCCACCTGATGAGTGGCGCTGAAGCTTACCGGGCCGCCCGCAACTACTATGAGTCGGTGAAGGTAGCTGCCAAAAACAACGCCCCCGGAGCCAAAGTGATTTCGGAAGACCTCGGCAAGCGCTTTGCCGGCCAGGGCAAGAAGGCCAAAGCGGCGTGAAAAGCCGCACCCACCCAGCAGATCGATAAAGGGCAGCTCACCAGCTGCCCTTTTCTTGTTTTAGGGGGATAGGTAGTCCAGTTGGGTGCTGATAGCGGAAGTGACGAGCGCATGCACAGGAAGGTAAACTCTACAGAGGAATACGTTGTAATAGTGTGATAGTCGTCATCCAATGTCGTTTAGTTAAGAGCATTTTACCCTGGCCGGGCGCCCCTTAATCCCTAAAGGGCCTATTAATGGTGATTGCGTCGCCCTTTAGGGTCAGGGGTAAAAATAGAATTGGGGGACTGAACCTCTTAACTAAACGACATTGGATAGTCACCAGGGTTAAACAGACCACCTTACCGAATCTTGGGCAAAAATTTCCGGAATGACGTCGATCCGTGGCATGGATGCCGTTCTCTCTCCAAAAGAGTCGTTTCTACCTCACTTTCTTTCCTATCTGATTCACCTTCTGGTGTATCTCAGTCAAAATCCTTTGGAAGTAGTTTACTTACTATGGCAGTTAGTTCAATGTCATTGGCTTCTGGTAACCAATTCTTCTGCTCTTATTCATCTTCTAGACTATCTCAGTACCCATTTTGTCGAAGCAGTTCACTGGCATAGGTAGTTAGTTCAGCTCTGTTGGTTTCTGGTTCTCCATTTTTTCGTTCTGGTTCAAGAATTTCCTAACTGATATACAAAATTTCGGATATTGGTTAGAAAATTTTGGATATGACATAGGAATTTTCGGGTGTCATATAGGAAATTTCGGATGTTAGTTACCAATTTTCTGATATGACATAGGAATTTTCGGATGTTGGTTACCGATTTTTGGATATAACATAGGAAATTTCGGATGTTGGTTACGGATTTTCGGGTACAACATAGGAAAATTTGGATGTTGGTAAGTTAACGCAGCACCTTTGACAGACTTTTCCACTCCCCTGGTCTGACCCCCGACAGGCCAACCTTACTCAAGCCGGCTTCCACTCCCCTGGTCTGTCCCCCGACAGTCCACCTTACTCAAGCCTGCTTCCACTCCCCTGGTCTGACCCCCGACAGGCCACCTTATTCAAGCCTGCTTCTGTCCAGGCCATGCTTGCGCTCTGATCAATTGCAAGAAAGCGTCCACCCGTTCCTCGAGCCTTGATGGGCTGTCGGGGGACAGCCCACGGGGACAGCCCACGGGGGAAACCTACTCCGACATTTTAATATCGTTGACCGGGCGGGTCACATGGCCTCCCTGCTAACCGGCACACACCACCACAGCCACATTGCCCACTTTGCGCCCCGACGCCACATAGGCATGCGCCTCAGCCATGTCAGCCAACTCAAAGCACCTGTCGACCACAGGCTTGAAATGCCCTTGCTCAGCCAGCTGCTTTAAGAAGGCCAGGTCTTCCCTTTTCCAATAGAAGTTCGACGACGCTATCACTACCTTTTTGCGCCTGAAAAGGGAGGTGTACATGGCTGCCAGCATGTGCCGCAGGCCAAACTCGGTTAGCAGGTATTTGCCGTTTGGGGTCAGCAGGTTCATGCACTCCTTCATGGATGTTTTGCCTACGGTGTCAAACACTATATCATAGAGCTTTTCGGTGTCAGCAAAGTTTTCTCTGGTGTAGTCAATCACTTCATTTGCGCCTATCGACTTCATCAACTCAAGGTTTTTGGTACTGCACACCCCTGTTACATGGGCCCCAAAGTACTTCGCCAGTTGAACAGCAGCCGTACCCACTGAGCCCGACGCACCATAAATGAGCACCTGGTGCCCTTTTTCTATTTTGCCCTTTTTCTTTAAATAGGCCAGTGCCGACAATGGACCATTCACCATGGTAGCCGCCTCCGTAAAAGGCAAATTTTGCGGTTTCAGGTGCATCAAAGCATTTTCAGGCAGGCATTTATATTCGGCATAGGCACCAAAGCTGAGGCCGGTGTAGCCAAAAACCTTGTCGTTTATCTGGTAGTCCTTCACCTTGCCGCCGATGGCCTCCACTACCCCCGAAAATTCGATGCCCAGCACCGGATGCTTTGGCTTTGTGAACCCAAACATCAGGCCCACCGGCAGCTTCAGCAGGGGCGGGTGATCGAAGCTTCTCATCTTGGGGTCTTCGGCGGTCACAGAAGTGGCGTGAATTTTTACGAGCAATTCACCGGGTTTAGGCACGGGCTTTTGAAGCTCTGCCATTTGTAGCACATTGGGATTTCCGTACTTTTTGAATACTACTGCCTTCATCTCCGTTTGGTTTTGTTTTGAAGGCCACGTGCTCCGGGGCCTTCTCAAAATAACGGGATTCGACAACGCAGGAATTTGACTTAAGTCAAATAATCACTCAGAGGAAACCTTCGCCCTGATGCGGGACAGGGTTTCCAGCGACACGTTCAGGTAAGAGGCAATAATGGTAACGGGTAGGAATTGAACAATGTGAGGTTCCTTTTCAAGCAGCTTGAGGTAGCGTTGGGAGGCGTCGAGGGTTTGAAACTCCCTGAGCCGTTGTTCGAACCAAACGGCATAGTACTCGATAAACATTTTGTCGAGCATCATTACCTCGGGGTAGGTATTTTTCACTTTGCCAAAGCGGCCGTAGTCAATAATCGTCACCTCCAGCTCAGTCAGTGCCTCCACATACACATCGCCGGGCTTCTGCATGATGTAGCTGTCGAGCGACACGGCCACATCGTCGTGAAAGTAGATCTCGGTCGTGATCTCCTTGTGGTTGTGGAGATAAAACTTCCTGGCTATACCCTCCTTGATCAGCAGGTGAGCGGTGCATACCTGCCCGGGTCGCAGCAGGTGAGCACCCTTTGAGAATTTTTTATCGACAAATACCTTTTCTAATTCGGCATGAATCTCAAGATCGAGCTTGTAGGATAAGTCTTTGATCCGTTTGATGTATGGGTTCATTTGTCGCTCTCTGGTTTTATCAAAATGACGCAGCAACCGAATATACGGAATCTCCTATGGTTTGTGTTTTGGCTTTTTGAGGTTTGGAGGTAAAAAAGGGGCTTAGAAACGTAGCAACACAGTTGCCGTGGCTCGTTTCTTCATCAGCGACTTCTTATGTTGGGCGCTACTGAGGAATATGTAAAGATGAGCATGTTGTTGGTCCGTGGGACAGTCCCAGGGCAGAAGCTTAAAAACGTAGCAACACCACCCAGTCTTATTTGATTTTTATAACTTTGGTCGATGATTAAGCCGCTCACTCTTGATGAACTCTACGAGAAAAAACTCCGCCGCCAGCCTGAAGCTATCCAGGGCGGTGTTGGGCAGTTCAATGTGTTCAACTATCAGGACTTTATTGGCCCCGAGCCCAAGCCGGTGCCCTACAGTCGGCGGGAGTATTACAAAATCAGCTTCCTGATCGGCAGCATCAGGTACTTCTATGCCGACAAAACGGTGGAGGTGAAAAACGCAGCACTGGCATTTGCCAACCCCATGATCCCCTACAACTGGGAGCGCCTGAGTGAGAATCAGTCGGGGCACTTTTGTGTATTTACAGAAGAGTTTTTCACCAACTTCGGGACTATCCGAGACTACCCCATTTTCCAACCCGGCAGCACACCCATTTACGAAGTAGACCCGGGCGACATTGAAGAGATCAACAGGTTTTACCTTCAAATGATAGAGGAGATCAACTCTGATTATGCCTATAAGTACGATCTCATCAAAACACTGGTGATCCAACTGATACACAAAGCGATCAAACTCAAGCCAGCCGAGGCCTCGCTCTACTCACACTCTACTGCCAACGACAGAATCTCCTCCCTTTTCTCCGAATTGCTTGAACGCCAGTTTCCGATTGAGTCTCCCATCCAGCGAATGAAGCTAAGGTCGCCAAACGATTTTGCCAATAACCTCTCGGTGCACATCAATCACCTGAACCGGGCATTGAAAGCAACCATGGGGCAAACCACTTCGCAGCTGATCTCCAGCCGCATTATGCAGGAGGCCAGAATTTTGCTCAGGCACACCAACTGGCAAATTTCCGAAATTGGCTATTGCCTTGGCTTTGAAGAGCCATCGCATTTCATCTCGTTCTTTAAGAAAACTGAAAACGTTACTCCCCGACTCTACCGCACGCAATAGCGATTGTTTGATTTTTGATACTTTTTGATTGAAGCGGGCTATAGCTAGTCCACCGGCGTTGCGCACCTTTGTGAGGCTGCTTTATACAGTATGTGCACAATGTTGTTTTGTTAAGAGGTTCAGTTGCTCAATTCAATTTTTTACCCCAGCCCTAAAGGGAGACGAATCATAATTAGTAGGGCCCTTTAGGGGTGCCCGGCTTAGGGAATAAAAGGGTAGAATGCTCTTAACAAAACGACATTGTGCTCACGGAAGCTGATAGAGCAGCGAAAACTAACTTTTAACACAAAAACCTTTAACATGAAATACAACTATATCGGCGATACGGGGCTGAAAGTATCAGAGCTCTGTTTTGGCACCATGACCTTTGGTGGGCAGGATGCGGGCATGTGGAGCAAGATAGGCCAGCTGCAGCAAAAGGAGGTGAACGACATGCTGGGCGCTGTTATTGAGTCTGGCATCAATTTTATCGACACGGCCAATGTCTACTCCTTTGGCCAGTCGGAGCAGCTGCTGGGTCAGGGCCTGAGGGACGTGGGCGCTAAAAGAGATGAGGTAGTGCTGGCTACCAAGGTGCTGGGGCCTATGGGCTCACAGCCCAACAATGTGGGCCTTTCCCGTTACCATATATTCAATTCGGTGGAGGCCAGCCTGCAAAGGCTACAGGTAGATCACATCGACCTGCTCTATGTGCACGGCGTTGATCCAAGAACATCCATTGAAGAGATTGTAAGGTCTCTCAACGACGTGGTAGACAGTGGCAAGGTGCGCTACATCGCTATTTGCAACTGGCCGGCATGGATGGTCACCAAGGCACAAGCGGTGGCTCACTATAATGGCTGGCACAAGTTCATAGGCTTGCAATATCATTATTCGGCCGCCACCAGAGACATTGAGCACGAGTTGGCACCTATGGCGGCTGATCACAAGCTGGCAATTTTCCCATGGAGTCCGCTGGCGGGCGGCTTCCTCTCCGGCAAATACACCAGAGAGGGCAGCAGTGACGCCAACGGCAGACGGGCCAATTTTGATTTCCCTCCACTGGACAAAGAAAAAGCTTATGATTTGGTAGAGGTAATGGGTGGCATTGCAAAAGCACATGGAGTAACCACGGCGCAAATAGCCCTGGCATGGGTGCGGCATCAACCCGGCGTCACCAGCACCATTATTGGCGCCAAAACCCCTGATCAGCTAAAGGCCAATATCGACTCTACAGAGATAGTGCTCACAGCCGACGACCTGGCCAAAATAGAGGAAGTCAGTCCGCTGACATCACAGTATCCAGGCTGGATGGTGGAGCGGCAAGGTGAGTACAGGAAGTAAACACACGTGTATGAAGCATCTGTACTAACTAACATTGAAGGCTGTCAACATTGGTGGCCTTTAATTTTTAACAGGCAGGTGGAGTGATCAGAGAAGGCCGTAATTGGGAGATCTGTGGTAGCAAACTTCAGCAAAACCTTTACTCCCTATTTTCTCCAATTAATTTCCTAATCAAAGCTATCTGCCCCAAATGGTAGTAGCAGTGCTCGATCACCCCTTCCATATTGCGCCAGCAGGTGCCATACTTTTCGTCTACAAATGCTTCGTCCAATTTCTCCTCCGGTAAAATGGCAACATGTTCCACAAATTTCCCGGCGTTCGCCAGAAAGTCGCCAACCAGGCTCTTCCAATCACCTTCCGACTTGATGGGTGGCAGGTCAAAGCTGTATTTGTCCCTAATTTCGAGGCCGCCACCGTTAAACACGTTCAAAATCCCACCCAAATAGTAGTTGACATGATAAGTGAGCGCCGCAATAGTGTTAAGGTTGCCTACTTTTTGTACAGCTTGCTGCCAGGTCACGCTTTCTAACTGATCCTTGTAGTTGGTGTTCGCCACCCAGCGTCCGTCCAGCAACACTTCCCGTAACCTGTTTGCGGTAAATTCATTTCTTTTCATTGCATAAGCTTTTGTTCAACATCTCATAAGGCAGCAGTGCCTCAATTTAAGCAATCTCCTATTTTTCGTCCATCAGTCTGCCAGTTCCTTTCCAACAATTCCACTGAAAAACTTACACTGGCGCAACCATTTCTGCAAAATCCGTTAAACACCGCATATAGCACATTATGCGTCGACTGGCACCCAATTTATTTGATGTTAACAACCGGGTATACGCCCACCTCCTGTTTTGGGTGGCGTACTATTTCTACCGGGTGTATATGTACATTGAGTACTATGAGTACTCCCCCATTACACAATTTGTAGAGCTCCCCGTAAAAGTAGCCGTTGTTTACGTGCATATGTACTTTCTGATGCCCAGGCTGCTCAGTCACAGAAAGTACTTTTACTATGGTATCAGCTTGATTTGCCTTGTTTTCGTGGCTACAGTGCTGCAATCGGAGGTGATCCGGGGGATGATAGCTTCGGGCATTTATCGTTTCAACCCCGACTTGCTCTACGCTCCCCGCAAGTTCAGCTCAACGGCCAGCCACATCACCATGATCCTTTTTGTGACCTCTGCCGTCAAAATACTGAAAGACCAATACCTGCAGCAGCAAAAGCTCCAACAGGTAGAGCAGCAGCGCCTTCGCAATGAGCTCACCTTCCTGAAGACGCAAATCAACCCGCACTTCTTTTTCAATACCCTCAACAACCTCTATTCGCTGGTATTGAATAAGTCGGACAAAGCAGCCGATGCCATTCTGAAGCTCTCCTCGCTGATGGAGTATGTGATTTACGAGTCGGACAAGAAGAAGGTAAGCCTGCAATCGGAAGTGGAGCACCTGCAAGACTACGTGGAGCTGGAAAAGCTCAGGTTTGGTACCGAGTTAAAGCTGGAGATGGCGCTGCCGGAAGAGGTTGCGGGATATGATATTCCACCTATGTTGCTCATCCCCCTGGTAGAAAACTGCTTTAAACATGGAAAGCCTGACAAAAACGGCCTCTTTACGATCAACATAGAGGCAACTATAAAAGGAAAGCACCTGTGTTTTAGCACTTACAACACCAAAGTATCTCACCCTATCGAAAGAGGAAAAGCCACCTCACACTATGGGGTAGGCTTACAAAATGTGATGCGCCGCATTGAGCTGATATATGGAAAAAGAGCCAATTTCAAGCTCAAAGAGCTTCCGGAGAGCTTTTCGCTGACCGTGCAGCTGCCGCTTGAAGACCAAAGAAAGGAGGTGACCGTTGAAGCTTAACTGCCTGATAGTAGACGATGAGCCGCTGGCCATTGAGGTCATCCACAACTACGTGGAACGACTCGACAACCTACAACTTGTGGCCAAGTGCAGGCATGTGGCTGAGGCCAATACCTGGCTGCGAAGTACGGCAGTAGATGTAGTATTTCTCGACATCAAAATGCCGGAAGTTACCGGACTTGAGTTTGCCAGAACACTGGGAAAGACGCCAATGATTGTTTTCACCACCGCTTCCCGGGACCTGGCCGTGCAGAGTTATGACACCCATGCCATAGACTACCTGATCAAGCCGATTAGCTTCGAAAAGTTTCTCAAGGCAGTGAACAAAGCATTTGACAGAAAGAAGGAGCTCGACCTGATGGCCGGCTCAACGCAACAAAAAACGCTGCTTGTCAAAGCCGAAAACAAAACCTTCAGAATTGACGGTGGCGAGATCCACTTTGTGGAAAGCATCCGTGACCACGTGGTTTTCCATCTGGCAAGTGGGGCCTCTGTTATGTCTTACACCTCCATAACTGCTATTGAAAAGGATTTGCCTGAGGTGGACTTCGTGCGAATCCACCGCTCCTACCTGGTGGCCATCCGGCACACCAAAGCCTTCAGCAACTCCCACATCGAGCTTCCCAATACTACCTTGCCTATTGGCCGCACCTACAAAGACGAGGTGCTTCACCGGCTGACCCTGCACGACATTCGTTTGTAGGGTAAAACCGGTCGTTCTTCAGTGGAAATCCCCTCTTTAAAGGTGCGCTGAAGCAAATAATCCCTTGCCACGTATATGGAGTATGGTCAACTCAGAACAACATGAACTGGATTTTTTCATCTTTGGCCGCAGCACTCATATGTAGCAGTGCAGCAGGCCGCCAACTAAGTATTTACTCAACAGGCTTCGGAGATAACGCAGAACAGATCATTGAACAAGCCAGGTTTTATGCCGATGAGCTAAGCATTGCATCCGGGCAGCCTCTCATCGTTATGGTGATGCTTTCTCACAACTTGCCAGACAATATCAGCGGAATGATGGTGCACGACGAAAATGAGGTGTTGGCAATGAGAAACGTAATGATCAAGCTCAATGCAGCCCTGCCCACTGACGATTTGAACCGGGCTCTCGCTCACGAAATGGTACACGTGGCGCAATATGCACGGGGAGATTTGATGCGGATAAACAACACCATGTTTCGCTGGCAGGGGCAGCTCATATTTGATTCGGCAAGCATCCCCTACCGGCAGCGAAAATGGGAAAAGGAAGCTTTTTTGAAAGAAGATGGGCTGAGAAAGGCTTACAAAAAACTAATCTCCCGCTAATAGAAGCCCATTAACCGGAAATGATGATTTTTTTGGTTGTTAGATGTGATGTGGCATAGGTATATTCAGCTTTTAGTTGTTAATATACCATGTTACAATCACTGAAACCTATCCTGGCGCTATTGCTGCTCGCACTTCCTTACATGCTCACCGCTCAAAAGGAGGCTTACCTGAAAACAAAAGACATCCTCTATTACGGCGCCATTCACGGCCTGGAAAAGCCTGACCCCAACAAAGTCACATTCGAGTTTAACAACGGCAATAAGAAAGATTTTAAGCCGGACGAAGCGCTTGAGTTTGGCCTGCCCGACGGTAGAAAGTGGGTGTCGAGAGAATATCAGGGTAAAAAGCAGTTTTTCGAAGAACTTGAAAATGGAAAGGTGGCTTTGCTGCTTCAGGAGCAGGGCAAAAGCAAGTCCTATCTGCTGGAAAAAGGCGAAGAAATAATCGCACTGGGTGAAGACAATAGAGATGAAAAATATTTTAAAGACGTGCTTGCAGCTCAACTGGAAGACTGCTACCTGACGGCGAAAACGATTGGGCTGGCCAAATACAAATCGGCCAACCTTAAGTATTTCATTTCACAGTATAACGACTGTGTGCACAAGCCATTCCCTAAGTTCAGAATAGGCCCCGCCATAGGGCTGAGGATGTACCAGAATGTGATCAAAAGCAAATTCTTTCCCAATGTTCCTGAAGAACACATTGCACCTTCTATTGGTGCTTACGTTGAATTACCTCTTTCTTACAGACCACAAATTTTCTTAGTCACGCAGTTGACAGTGGCACATTATTCATTCACTACCTACAACGAGTTTGGTAATATCGAAACTGGTATCACCTCTCAGAACACCCACTACCTCAAGCACACCGATCTCGATATCCCGCTGATGCTGAAGTACCGGTTTCCCTACTACAAAATTTCCCCCTATATCCAGGCAGGCCCCGCCTTTCAAATGGGGCTTTCTACAAAAGCGTACTCCCTTACCGATAGGTATGCATTCATCAACGGCCAGTATACCCAGGTTGAAGAAGATGCCTATGTTGAGTCCCGGGCACTCAACAACAAGTATTTTGGGGCCATGGCTGGCGCAGGCGTTGAAATCCCCATCAACCCTTACATCACCTCCATCATCGGCGTCAACTACTCTATCTACACAGCTGATGTGAACACAGGAAGCAACCGAAAAACCTATCCTGAGTTCTTTGTAGCGGTTACTTTTTGAGTAATACCTAATTTTCTTAGGTATTAACTTGACAATACATAAGACTTCTATATATATTTGCCTTATGTATTCGAAAGAACTATTAAAAGGAACCCTTCAAACCATCGTTTTGAAGCTGCTGGCAGAGAACGGCAGGATGTACGGTTACGAAATCACTCAAAAAGTGAAAGAGCAAACTGAGGGTAAAATACAGCTCACTGAAGGAGCCCTGTATCCCTCTTTGCACAAACTGGAAGCCGAAGGGCTGCTCGTGACCGAAACTGTCAACATTGGCAAACGTATCAGGAAGTACTACTCTTTGACGCCAAAAGGCAACGTACAAACTGCCAGTAAACTTGAGGAGTTTGCCAGCTTCATCAGCACGATGCAATTTTTATTGAACCCTAAAACTTCTTAAGTCATGAGAGAACTCACGGAAGCACAAATCAAAACAGTAGAGCAGGCAATCGCTGCTCAGTGTGGCAACACAATTCTGGCCAATGAGCTGCTTGATCACTCCTGCTGCGCCATAGAAGCATACATGGTGGAAGGGCACTCATTTGAACTTGCTCTGAATATCTCTCTGAGCACATTTGGAAAAAACGAGATGAAAAAAGTCAGCAAGCAGGTGAATAGAACTCGCCGTTACTACCAGCTAAAGAAGCAACCTCTGGGCTGGATCACGCCTATGATGGCTATAGGTCTGCTTTTTATCGTGGTAAATGTAGGTGCCAAAGACAGGCCCGACAGGAAGCCTACAGACAAGGATTTCAGGGTTAGTTCGGCTTTTGGAGAAAGAAAGGATCCCTTTGATAAAAAGACTAAGATGCACCTGGGTGTCGACATAGTAACACCCACGGGCACTTCCATTGTAGCCACAGCAGACGGTGTGGTTGAAAAAGTGGTCAACGACCCGGACGGCTATGGCATCATGGTCACGCTTAAACATGACGAAGGCTATCAGACATTATATGCCCAGCTTTCTGAAGCCAAAGTAAAAGTGGGCGACAAAGTGAAGAAAGGCGAGTTGATTGCTTTGTCGGGCAGCTCAGGAAGATCCACAGCCCCACACCTCCACTACGAGGTAATACACAACGGAAAAAGAGTAGACCCATCGCAATACTTCGGCGAAGCGAAATAAGCTACACATTCTCCATTAATTAAATCGGTCTCCCATGATTGATACCATGCCTGCCAAAGCGGGTAAACAGAAGAAGTCTGCCCTGAAAGACTGGGGAGAGTCCATCCTGTTTGCCGTTGTGGTGGCCACGCTGTTCCGCTGGCTGCTGTTCGAACAATTCATCATTCCCACGCCCTCTATGGAAGGGAGTATGCTGGTGGGCGACGAGATTGTGGTGAGCAAGCTGCATTATGGCACCCGCACCCTGGCCACGCCTATCCAGTTTCCCCTCACTCATCAAAAGTTCTGGGGCACCGAAATCCCTTCCTATGTCAACTGGATACAGCTGCCTATGTACCGGCTGCCCGGCTTGAGGCAGGTGAGGCGGATGGAGCCGGTGGTTTTCAACTATCCGTACGAAGACCAGCACCCCACTGACCTGAAGTCGCATTGGGTGAAGCGGTGCGTAGGGCTGCCGGGCGACTCGCTGAAAGTAGCCGAAGGTTTGCTGATAGTAAATGACAGTATCATGGCACTGCCAGCTCACCTCCAGTCAAGCTATTTCGTTGCTGGCAAGCAGCCACTGAAAGATCGTTTCTTTGAAGCCAACAACATAAGTGAGCACCAGGAAGTGAACGGCGGCTACTACGTGCAGACCGAACCCGCCACCGCCGAAAGAATCAAACAGCTGCCGTTCATTAGCAAAGTAGAGCATGTGGCTATGAACTACAGCTTCGGCGATTCGGCGAGCTTTCCCAAGGCAGCGCCACACGGCTGGACAACCGATAGTTTTGGCCCGGTATGGGTGCCGGCAAAGGGAGACACTATTGAAATCAATGACCAAAGCCTGCCGGTGTACGGCGCAGTGATCGTACGTTTCGAAGGCTGGAAAAATGCAGAAATCACAGACGGAAAGCTCTATATTAACGGCTACAAAACGAGTACTTACACTTTCCAGCAAAATTACTACTTCATGATGGGCGACAACCGACACAACTCCGAGGACTCAAGAACGTGGGGCTTTGTTCCCGAAGACCACATCGTTGGTAAGCCAGTCATGGTATTATTTTCCTCAGTGGAAGGGCCCTGGTATACATTGCCCGCACGAATCCGCTGGAGCCGATTATTTAACCTGATCAAAGAATGAAAAACAAACTGCTTGCCCTGCTCCTCCTTGCCAGCCTTGGTGCAGTAGCACAACCTAAGACAATGGCTATCACCATCGACGACCTGCCAGCACAAATGGGAGGCCACGATTCCGTGACGTTGATAGAAATGAACAAAAGACTGCTTGCTCACCTCACGAAGAGAAAAGTGCCAGCCATAGGGTTCGTTAACGAGCAGAAGCTGTACCGTGGCGGCACCATCATTGACTATCGCTACGACATGCTGGCTGCCTGGACCAGCAGTGGGCTCGAGCTGGGCAACCATACCTACAGCCATAAAGATTACAATCAGCTAACACCAGAGCAATTCTTTGAGATCGTTGAAAAAGGGCAACCCGTCACTAAAAAATTGATGGCTGAGGCTGGAAAGCCCTACCAATACTTCAGGCACCCCTACTTGCATAGGGGAAACACCGAAGAAAAGGTAAAAGCGTTGGAAGAGTACCTGCCAGCCCACGGGTACATCGAAGCGCCTGTCACCATCGACAACTCAGAATGGATTTTCGCCAGTGCCTTCGATAAGGCTTACAAATCATCGGACAAGGCAATGATGGACAAAATAGGCACTGCCTACATCAGCTACATGGCCGAAAAAGTAAAATACTATGAGCAGCAAAGCATGAAACTTTTCGGCAGGCCCATTGCACACACTTTGCTCATTCACGAAAACCTGCTGAACGCCCACTACCTGGGAGAGCTGCTGGATGCCTATCAGAGCATTGGCTACAGCTTTGTCAGCCTCGCCGAGGCCCTGAAAGACGACGCCTACTCTACTCCCGATCATTTTGTTGGAAACGCCGGCATCTCCTGGATGGACAGATGGGCCATTACACAAGGGAAAAAGGGCGACTTCTTTAAGGGTGAGCCTCGCTGCCCCCAGTTTGTACTCGACTATTCCGGACTCTCAGAATAAAAAAATGAAAACAATATTTCTTCTCTTCTTACTCTCCTACTCGGTAGCGGCCTACGCCCAAATCGACGATGATACGATTATCAGGAGGAATATCGCCGCCTTTTCTGACGCCATAGTCCATAGGGACACAGACGCCATTGCCAATGCCTACACTCCAGACGCATCGATCTTCCCAAACGGGTTTGACATCATCAAAGGAACCAAAGACATTAAGTCGTATTGGACACCAAGGCCAGGCACTACTACAACCTTCCACAAGATATATCCGGTGGAAATCGTCGTTAATGGCAGCACTGCCTATGACCATGGCTACTACGAAGTAAGCGGCATCAATGATGGCAACCCGTTCCAGGGCGTGAGGGGAAAGTATGTGATTGTTTGGAAAAAGCTGGATGGACAATGGAAGATCTACCTGGACATTTGGAATCGGGCTGTTTCAAAATGATCTTTCCAGCGTCGCCTGCTGCCTCTTTTCACCGGCTGCCCTGCTCATATATTTTCATCAGTCACCCCAACTTTTTTGGACTATTGGCGAATTAGCCTACCTTTCGGCGACATTAACCACATTAGAAAAAAGTCCCCGTTTGATGAAAATTGCCATCCTGTCTCGCAATGCAAAACTCTATTCTACCCAACGACTGGTCGAAGCTGCCCTACAACATGGGCACGAGGTAGATGTGATCGACCATCTGAAATGCATCATCATCACCGAGCAGAAAAAACCAGCCATCTATTATAATGGAAAATACCTGGAAAACTACGATGCCGTCATTCCGAGGATAGGTGCATCCGTGACCTTCTATGGGTCGGCTGTTGTCAGGCAATTCGAAATGAAAAAGGTGTTTTCCACAGTGGAATCACAGGCGCTTATCCGCTCAAGAGACAAGCTGCGCAGCCTCCAGATACTCTCCAGAGACGGGCTTGGCTTGCCCAAAACGGTATTCACCAACTACAGCATGGATGTAGATGAAATCATTTCAGAGGTGGGCGGTGCGCCTGTCATCATCAAGCTTTTGGAAGGAACGCAGGGGCTTGGCGTGGTGCTGGCTGAAACAAAGAAGGCTGCTGCTTCGGTTATCCAGGCTTTTCACAACCTGAAAGCCCGGATCATTGTGCAGGAGTTCATCAAGGAGTCAAAAGGGGCCGACATCAGGGCCTTTGTGGTTGATGGCAAGGTGGTGGGTGCCATGAAAAGGCAGGGGAAAGAAGGTGAGTTTCGTTCCAATTTACACAGGGGCGGCAGCTCCGACATCATCAAACTGAGCAAGGTAGAAACTGCTGCAGCCATCAAAGCGGCCAAAGCACTTGGGCTTCAGGTAGCTGGTGTCGACATGCTGCAGTCGTCGAGAGGACCATTAATTATTGAGGTGAATTCATCGCCTGGCCTCAAAGGCATTGAGTCCGCCACCGGTGTTGATGTTGCCGGAAAAATCATCCAGTACATTGAAAAGAATGCCCCTTTGAGTAAGATTCAAAAGGACAAAATCAACGCCTAACGACGGCGATCAGGGTTGTCTGATTTGGCGCTCAGCTCATTCAGCATAGAATTGATGATGGAGAGAATAAGACTGAAGGCAAGGGCCCACCAGAAGTTATCTATGTAGAAACCATCGATAAAGTAGTCGGCAATCATAATGATCAGTGCGTTGATCACCAAAAGAAACAGCCCCAGCGTTAAAAAAGTAATGGGAATGGTAAACAACACCAGAATTGGCTTTAGCGTTACGTTGAGCAGCGAAAGAAACACAGCCACCAGAAAGGCAACCCAAAATCCTTCGACAGTAACACCTGGCAATAAGTAAGAGGTAAGGATTACCGAAATAGCTGAGAGTAGAAGCTTGATCAGGAAATTCATAGGCTTATTAGTCCGTCCTTTATTTGTTTAATTCTTTCGTTAAAAGTAATCAAAGTATGGTCAAATCCCTCAATTGAAGCCGCTTTCAGATAATTCTCGATCACTTCCGGATGATCCGCTGACTTCCCTTTCATCACATCAATATAGCGAAGATGGGTCCATAGCACGGTCTTCAGCTGCGTCTTTTCCTTGTTGAGCATCACATATTCTACCAGCACATTCTGTTTGTCGTGCCAAATAATCCTGGAGATCAGTGTCACCCACTCCCCCATCATCGCCGCCCTTACATAGGCGATCTGGTGATTGTACACCACCCACGACTGCTTGTACTTGATGAAAATTTCAGATGGTTCGATGTCGTAAAGCTTCGGCACCTGGTCTTCTCTCGCATTGAAGAAATAATCGAAGTACTTGGCATTGTTCAAATGCTGCAGCGGGTCGCAGTCCTGAAAGCGAATCACTGCCTTCATTTCTGTCTCCTTTGGGTATTTCCTATTGGGGTCGTACTTAAACATAGGCTACAGGCCGTAACGTTCTTTCAATATATTCATATGGTGCTGCAAATGGCCGGCAGTGATGAATACAATCGCAGCCACGCTTATTGACTTCCCATTGGAAACGCCCGTTCTCGAAATCGCCTCCCTGGTGAATGAAGCATAGAGAAGAATGTTGCTCTTCCTCAAATGGCTAAACTGTAGCAGCAGGCTTTCAGGGCTGACCTCGGCAAGGTCACTTTCTTCAACATAGGCGTTCTCATCAAACCCCGGAAGCTCGTTTTTATCGCCTCTGGCAAACGTGGCCGCTCTGAAAGCAAACACCCTTTCAGCGTCGATAATATGGCCGAGCACTTCTTTTACCGACCACTTACCTTCGGCATACCGATAGTCCCACTGGTCTTTTTCGATTCTCTCAAGCATGAAAGAAAATGTGTGCAGCTGGTCTTCGAGAATATGCAGCAAATTGCCCGATGGAAGGGCGTCGACATATTTGTGATAGAAGGCGGGATACTCATCGTAAGCCGGCCTCTGATCCAACACCTGCGAAACTAAAAACTGACTCATAGTGAACCTATTTAAACCATTCTGAATACTTGATATAATTACCTGCCGTCCGTGTGAATACCTGACGAAGCTCGTCATTGACAGGCTTTACTTTCTTCGCAGGCACTCCGGCGTAAATAAAACCACTCTCCACCCTTGTTCCCTCCAGCACAACCGCCCCTGCAGCAATCAAAGCCTCCGACTCTACCACTACCCCATCCATTACTATGGCACCCATGCCCACCAGCACATTGTCGTGTATAGTGCAACCGTGTACAATGGCATTGTGCCCAATCGAAACATTGCTGCCAATGGTAGTCGCAAACTTCTGGTAAGTGCAGTGAATCACTGCGCCGTCCTGGATATTCGTATTGTCACCTATTTTAATGACATTCACATCCCCCCGCACAACCGCATTGAACCACACCGTACAATTGTTGCCCATTTCTACTTCACCCACAATGGTTGCATTTTCTGCAAACCAACAGTTAACTCCGAAGCTGGGGTATTTGCCTTTTACAGCTTTGATTAATGCCATAGGAATGACTTTGCTGAACTTTTTCTTCTCAAAAAATAATATAATACCGCAAACATAATTGCGCCCGGGTAGTTTACCAACCAAGCGCCATTCTATTATAGGCGATAAGCAATAAGAAATTGCTCTGTGGGTGTCAGCAAAGCAAGCGCAACTGAGTTTTAGGTAGGTTTAATTATTTGATGTATGAAAATAAGAAGGAGGCTTGTTGTCTCCTTTTTATTTTACTGCCATTCTGTCATTTTCATGCCCAATTGTTAACTTTGCACACTTATTGAATGAGGTGCTGCTTTTGCGCTCCCAGTTTGTGTTTAAAGCATATGGATCAAATAATTAACGACATAGACATCATCTCTCCGGAGGAAGCCGCCTGCGAGACTGTCAAAATATCGAAGGAGTCGAATAACCCCACAGCAAGAAAAATGTACATCGAGTCGTACGGCTGTCAGATGAATTTTTCAGACAGTGAAATAGTGACTTCTATTCTAAAAAAAGATGGCTTTGACACTACCTCTTCTTACGAGGATGCTGACCTTATTTTACTAAACACCTGTTCTATCAGAGAAAAGGCAGAACAAACTGTCAGACACCGCCTTGGTCAGTTTCAAACCGTGAAAAAACGCAAGCCGGAAGTGCTCATAGGGGTGTTGGGCTGCATGGCCGAGCGACTAAAGTCAAAGTTGCTGGAGGAAGAAAAGATCGTGGATCTGGTAGTGGGCCCGGATGCTTACAGAGACCTCCCGCTCCTGGTGGGGCAGGCCGAAGAAGGCGAAAAAGGCGTCAACACGTTCCTTTCAAGAGAAGAAACCTACGCCGATATCAGTCCGGTCAGGCTCAATTCCAACGGCGTAACAGCCTTTATCTCTATCATGAGGGGCTGCGACAACATGTGCTCCTTCTGTGTTGTGCCCTTCACCCGTGGCAGAGAGCGCAGCCGTGACCCCTATTCTATTGTAGCTGAGGCCACCCAACTGTTCAATGATGGCTACAGGGAAGTGACGCTGCTGGGCCAAAATGTAGACTCCTATAAGTGGTCGCACCTTGAAAACAACAAGGCAAGACTAGAGAAAGAGGGAATAGAGGACGTAGTCAACTTTGCACACCTGCTCGAAATGGTGGCAAAGGTGCATCCTGATTTGAGGATCAGGTTTTCTACCTCTCACCCAAAAGACATTACCGACGAGGTGTTGCATACAATGAAAAAGTATGACAACATCTGTAAATACATTCACTTACCAGTTCAAAGCGGGAACTCAGCCGTACTCGACAGGATGAACCGCACCTACGACCGTGAGTGGTATATCAACCGGGTCGATGCCATTCGCCGGATACTCGGCGAAGATTGCGGCATTTCGTCAGACATGATTGCAGGCTTTTGCAACGAAACCGAGGAAGAGCACCAGGATACGCTGTCGCTGATGGACTACGTCATCTACGACTTTGCTTACATGTTTTATTACTCAGAGCGGCCTGGCACGTTGGCAGCAAAGAAGTATGTAGACGATGTACCGTTGGAGGTAAAGAAACGCAGATTGCAGGAGATCATCGATAAACAAAGGCTTCATGCGCTGGAAAGAAATCAGCGGGAGTTAAATAAAGTACATACAGTACTGATTGAAGGAGCCTCCAAAAAGTCTGAATTACATCTTCAGGGTCGCAATTCCGCCAATAAAGTAATCGTTTTCCCGAAAGAGCAATTCAAAAAAGGGCAGTATGTCGAGGTGCTGGTAAAAGAATGCACAGGCGGAACGCTCCTTGGAGAGGCCGTTAAGTAATCACACTTTTATTTTTGTTCACAGACGTTGATGGCAGTGAGAGACGAGGAAATTCAGAGTATAAAGCAGAGGTTTGGTATCGTTGGCAGCAGTCCGGCGCTCAATCACGCTATTCAGGTAGCCTCGCAGGTGGCACCCACCGACATGAGTGTGCTCATCACCGGCGAAAGTGGCAGCGGTAAGGAATCCTTTTCCAAAATCATTCATTCGCTCAGTCACCGCAAGCATGGCCAGTTCATTGCCATCAACTGCGGCGCCATTCCTGAGGGCACTATCGATTCTGAGCTTTTCGGTCACGAAAAGGGCTCTTTTACGGGTGCTCACGAAGCTCGAAAAGGATATTTTGAAGTGACCAACGGTGGAACCATATTCCTTGATGAAATAGGCGAAATGCCCATGAGCACGCAAGCCCGGCTCCTCCGGGTGCTGGAATATGGTGAGTTCATCAAGGTGGGCTCTTCCAAGGTGCAAAAAGGTGATGTAAGGGTCATAGCAGCCACCAACGTCAACCTGCTGGAAGCCGTAGAAAACAAAAAATTCAGGGAAGACCTGTACTACAGACTGAACACCGTCCCGATCTATGTGCCGGCGCTTAGGGAGCGGGGGGAAGACGTCGACCTGCTCTTCAGAAAGTTTGCAGCCGACTTCTCCGAAAAATACAGGGTCACTCCAATCAAGCTAACTCCGGAGGCCAAAATTCTTCTGCTTAAGTTCAGGTTTCCAGGCAACATAAGGCAGCTCAAAAACCTGGTAGAGCAAATGTCGGTGCTGGAAATGGAGCGGGAAGTGACTGCGGAAAGGCTGGCCACCTATCTGCCCCAAAATGAATCGAGACTACCAGCATTGCTGAGGTCGCAGGTAAATGGCGAGAGCTCATTCTCCGAAAGAGACATACTTTACAAAGTCCTTTTTGATATGAAAAAGGACGTATCAGAACTCAAAAAGCTTGTTTTCAGGCTGCTGGACGATAGCGAAGGAAGCAAAAACGAAATTTTAAGAGATCATCAAAACCTCTTCGAAGACATGGACCAGGAGGTGGAGGACATAACCGACGAGCCCTCTTCTACTCCCTATCTTATTCAACCATCCCAATCCTCTTCGGGCCATTCAGGCAAGTATGACCCCAATCGGATTGAAGACATCACCCATGAGGCCGAGGAAACAGAAAACGAGTCGCTCTCTTTAGAGAAAAAAGAAAAGGAAATGATCATTCGGGCGTTGTTAAAAAACAACAATAAGAGAAAATATGCAGCACAGGACCTTGGCATTTCGGAAAGAACGCTCTACCGCAAGATCAAACAGTATGAAATTGAAGAATAGCAACCTGCTCTGTTTGCTGCTGTTGCTTGGTGGTTTGTCAGGCTGTGGTGTCTATTCATTCACCGGTGCCAACATTTCGCCCGATGTAAAAACAGCTTCCATCCAGACCTTCTACAACAACTCACCGCTCGGCCCATCCAATATGAGCGTGCTGTTTACTGAGAAGCTAAAGGACTACTTCACTAAGAACACAAGCCTTACCCTGGTGCAGGACGAAGGTGATTTGCAGTTTGAGGGCACCATCGAAAACTACACCCTGACACCGGTTGCACCCCAGGCCAACAACACATCCGGACTGAGCTATTCCGCCCTGACCAGAATCACTATTTCAGTGAAGGTTTCCTATACGAACACCAAAGATGAAACCTTCAACTACCAAAGCAGAAACTTCTCCTTCTACCGGGATTTTGATCAAAATAGCACCAACCTTTCATCCGAAGAACAGTCATTCGTCGAAGAGATATTTGATCAGATCGTTCTCGATATATTTAATAGTTCTGTGGCTAATTGGTAATTTTTCATAACTTTCAATTGCCATAAACCTATTTACTGTGAACAAAAAAGAGGTACTGCAAATCATTCGCAATCCTAAAGCCATCACTACCGGTCAATTGAAGGACATTGAGGAGATGGCTGCAGACTACCCCTATTTTCAGGGAGCCCACACCCTCGTTGCCATTGGCAACAAGAGCCAATCGTCCCCCGATGCTCAAAAAAGCGTTGTGAAAGCAGCACTGTACGCCACCGACAGGATGTACCTGAAAGAGCTTCTTGCGGGCAACATCAGCCAACGGGATACTGCTGTTATCGAGTCACCGCCTGTTGAGCCTGCCAAAGAGGAAACGCCCTCTGTTGAGCAACCTGAGGTGGTTGAAGAGCCGGTAGCAGAAACACCGCAGGCTTCTCCGGTGGCAGCTGTAGCGCCAGCACAAAAAGAAGAGGCTGAGGCACCTCCTTTTGAGCCGGATCCTGCACCATCCGACACCGACTACAGTTCGCATGAGCACCTAAGCGACTCGGAGCACGATGACCTTCTGAAGCAAGTGTTTGCCAACCTCGAGGCATTGAAAAAGACCAAGTCTCACTACCTTGAAGTGGAAAGAAAGCTTGAAGATGCGGAGTTTGAAGAGGCCCAGGCCAAAGCGGTAAAAAAGGCAACCAGCAACCAGGCGAAACCTAAACCCAGTCAAAAAAAAACGGTTAAAACTTCTGCCAGGGACACTTCGGCTACCAAAAAAAAAATAGCTAAAACTACCACTTCAGGGCAGGCAAAGCAAAAATCAGCCGGAGCGACTAAGGGCAAGGCAGCAGGCTCCTCAGCATCTAAACCGGCAACGGCCAAAACTGGTGCTAACCCCATAAAAAAAAACGATCAGGCGAGCATCATTGACGCCTTTATAAAGACCAATCCGTCGATCAAACCACAGACGCAGGAAAGTCAGAAAGCAGATACAAAAGACCTTTCGGAGCCTTCACAAAAGTTGAAAGACGAGCTTGTAACGGAGAATCTGGCGCTCATTCTTACCAAGCAGGGGAAAAATGAAAGAGCCGTTGAGGTTTATGAGAAATTAATTTTGAAAATTCCTGAGAAAAAGGCGTACTTTGCGGCTCGTATTGCAGATTTACAAAAATAACCCTTCATGTTAGCAGTAATAATAGGTTTAACAATACTCGCAGCGTTATTGCTTGTATTAGTAGTATTGGCACAAAATTCTAAAGGTGGTGGCCTTTCCAGCCAGTTTGGCGGAGCAGGTGCCAGCCAGGTAATGGGTGTGAAAAAAACAGGCGATATTCTTGAAAAAGCAACATGGGGCTTGGCTATCGCCATCATGGTTTTAAGTCTGTCAACCAATTTCTTTCTTGACACAACTGCCAGAGACTCTGGAATAAATAGCCCAAACATTAACAGAGCGCAGGAGAAAACGATCATACCTGGCATGCCAACGGATGGTGGCGCTGAAGAAGAGGCTCTTCCGTTGAACCTCGACACTGACACTACTCAGCAGTAAAAGAATACCGAAAAATACAGAAGCCCAGTCGACTTGCGTTGGCTGGGCTTTCTTTTTTTAAGAGATACTGATGTTTCGGACAAGTAGTCTTTTGGCTATTGGAAGCAGTGTTTCCGGCAATGGGAAGAACTGTTTACTGACGATGGCGTAAGTGGCCGGGTTGGGCAAATCGGCAAACTTCTTTACCAGCTTGAGCTTGATCTGTTCGAAGGTGTTTGATAGCGTTCTTTCTTCTCTCTTCAGAAATTGAGTATTGATTCCCCTGAACTTCTCATTCGACTGCTCAAAGAAAGTGAGCTGATACTGGTATATATTCACATCGCTGCTCACATCCTGGCTTAAAAACAAATAGCCTTCGTTGGTGTAAATGGGAGTAACACCCACTGGCACAAACTCCAGGTTACTTTCCACATACTCATAAATTTCCTTCCCAACCTCCAGCGCATTCTGAAACTTTGGCATCGCAAACTCCACGATACTCTCTATTTCAAGCATCAGGTCGTCGTCCTCCACCAGTTTTTTGTAGGTAAGCTTCAGCTTGCTAAAATCAGCTTTGGAGATGGACTTAGGGAAGTTTTCATACAGCAACGACTTGTTACTCTTTATGGTCATCAGGTTTTGGTAGTGAAAAACCATGTCTGACATAAACGGATAGAGCTTTTTGTCGTCGAAATTCGCTCTTACGTTCTTAAGGTAGGCCAAAAGCACGTACTTCTTGTACTCAAAATCAATCAATCCATCGGTTAACCAATCTACTTTCAATTGTTCCATATTCATTGATTTTTTTATCACACATCAAAATATAAAAAGCCTGAAGCAACGAGTCAAGTAGTTGCAGAAATGAAGCCAACTTTTCCGCCTCAGGCTGACATTGCCCGCCGAGATTATGTCACGCAATGAAAATTTGTCAGGCATACTGTCATCTTTTCAAGCCAACACTGACAGTTGAGGCACAAAATGGTTCAAATTGGCATGACTTGGCAGGCAAATCATGAGTGGCACAAGATGTGCAAGCGGTGTTACATAGAATTTAAATAACCACTAAAATTCAAAACCAATATGTCAAAAGTAAATTTCAAACCATTAGCAGACAGAGTGCTGGTGGAGCCAGCACCTGCAGAAGAAAAAACAGCTTCTGGTATCATCATTCCCGACACTGCTAAAGAAAAGCCACAAAAAGGTCAGATCGTGGCTATTGGCACTGGCAAGAAAGATGAGCCTATCAACGTAAAAGTTGGTGATCAGGTACTATATGGCAAATACTCTGGCACTGAGATCGCCATTGATGGCAAAGACTACCTTATCATGAGAGAGTCTGACATTTTTGGCATTATCTAATTAGACAACAAAAAATTATCTGTAAAGAGTAAAAACACAGAAAACTATGGCAAAGGAAATTTTCTTTAATACCGACGCAAGAAACAAACTGAAGAAGGGCGTTGACACACTTGCAAATGCAGTGAAGGTAACGCTTGGACCTAAAGGTCGGAACGTCATTCTTGACAAGAAATTTGGTGCTCCTACCGTAACAAAAGACGGTGTGTCAGTTGCCAAAGAAATCGAATTGAAAGACCCTATCGAAAACATGGGAGCTCAGCTGGTGAAGGAAGTTGCTTCCAAAACTGCTGACGCTGCTGGTGATGGTACTACCACTGCGACTGTTCTAACACAGGCGATATTCACAGTAGGTATCAAAAACGTAGCCGCTGGTGCTAACCCAATGGATCTTAAGCGTGGCATCGACAAAGCAGTTGCTTCTGTTGTTGAGCACCTAAGAGGCCAGTCAAAAACTATCAACAACTCAAGCGAAATTGCTCAGGTAGCTGGTATCTCTGCTAATGGTGATGCTGAAATCGGTAAAATGATTGCCGACGCAATGGACAAAGTGGGTAAAGACGGTGTGATCACTGTTGAAGAAGCCAAAGGAACAGAAACTGAGGTAAGAACTGTAGAAGGTATGCAGTTTGACCGTGGTTACCTTTCTCCATACTTCGTGACTAACACGGAGAAAATGGAAGCTGACCTTGAGAACCCTTACATCCTGATCTACGACAAGAAGATCAGCAGCATGAAGGAATTGCTTCCAGTGCTTGAAGCAACTGCTCAAACAGGCAAGCCACTTGTTATCATCTCTGAAGATGTAGACGGCGAAGCGCTTGCTACGCTTGTGGTAAACAAAATCCGTGGTGCACTGAAAGTAGCTGCTGTGAAAGCTCCTGGCTTCGGCGACCGCAGAAAAGCAATGTTGGAAGACATCGCTATCCTGACAGGTGGTACTGTAATCTCTGAAGAAAGAGGCTACAAGCTGGAAAACGCTACACTTGACTCACTTGGAAGAGCAGAGAAAATCAACATCGACAAAGACAATACTACTATTGTAAATGGTGCTGGTACTGCTGCTGACATCAAAGGTCGTGTGAACCAGATCAAAGCGCAGATCGAAGCAACAACTTCTGACTACGATCGTGAGAAACTTCAGGAAAGACTTGCTAAGCTTTCTGGTGGTGTAGCCATCCTTTACATCGGTGCTGCCACTGAAGTGGAAATGAAAGAGAAGAAAGACAGAGTGGATGACGCTCTTCACGCTACAAGAGCCGCCGTTCAGGAAGGCGTAGTAGCTGGTGGTGGTGTTGCACTTATCCGTGCTATCGAATCTCTTGACAAACTGAAAACTGACAACGAAGACCAGGCGATTGGTGTGAACATCATCCGTGTAGCTTTGGAGTCTCCTTTGAGAACCATCGTTGAAAACGCTGGTGGTGAAGGTTCAGTAATCGTTCAGAAAATCAGAGAAGGCAAAAATGACTTCGGTTACAATGCTGCCACTGACACTTTCGAAAACATGTTCAAGGCTGGTGTGATTGACCCAACTAAGGTAACTCGCCTTGCGCTTGAAAATGCTGCTTCTATCGCTGCACTTCTGCTTACTACCGAAGCTGTAGTAGCTGAAAATCCAGAAGATGAGAAGTCTATGCCTCCAATGCCAGGTGGCGGAGGAATGGGCGGAATGATGTAATCATTCATCAACATTCATATATTTGTAAAGGCGCTGAAATTCAGCGCCTTTCTTTTTTTCCCCTGACCAAAACGTCAACGGCATAGGTTTTCACAACTTATCTGATATAATTTGTGTCATTTTTCTACGTTACCTAACGTCAACCTACTTTTTTACCATGAGATACCTGCTACTTTTTAGCCTTTTATGTGTTACAACTATTACCCTTGCTCAATCGAATACCATTTCAGGTTACGTACGGGATCGTGAAACGGGTGAAAGCCTGATTGGTGCCAATGTGTTTGACAAGAGCACTTTAAAAGGCACCACTACGAATCATTTCGGCTATTACACGCTGCCCCTCACCTATTCAGAAGTTCACCTGGTTTTTTCTTATGTCGGCTATTTGCCCGTAGATACACTCATCAATCTCAAGGGCAATGTGGAGCTCTCCATCCGGTTGATCCCACAAAGCATGCTCGATGAGATAGTGGTGACGGCCGAAGAAGACCTCGTTGACATGCCGCAAATGAGTAGGATCGGCATACCGGTAGATCAGATCAAATCGTTGCCT
Organism: Imperialibacter sp.; assembly: GCF_048007035.1. Taxonomy (NCBI): domain Bacteria; kingdom Pseudomonadati; phylum Bacteroidota; class Cytophagia; order Cytophagales; family Flammeovirgaceae; genus Imperialibacter; species Imperialibacter sp. Next base: position 5,559,619 of record NZ_CP180355.1, on the reverse strand, counting down.
GCACTGGCTGGCGAGGTCGATATTTTCAAAGCTTTGCAATTGATGCCTGGCATTCAGTCAGGGTCGGAAGGTAGCAGTGGTTTGTATGTGCGTGGTGGCGGGCCTGACCAAAACCTCATTCTTCTTGATGGCGTGCCGGTTTACAATGCCTCTCACCTGTTCGGCTTCTTCTCTGTTTTTAATGCGGACGCTATCAATAATGTGGAAGTAATTAAAGGTGGCTTCCCTGCCCGCTATGGAGGCAGGTTGTCTTCAGTAATTGACATCTCCATGAAAGAGGGCAACAACCAAAAATTGAAAGGTACCGGCTCTATCGGCCTTATTTCTTCAAAGCTTACACTGGAAGGCCCGCTGAAAAAGGAAAAGTCGTCGTTTATCGTTTCCGCCCGGCGTACCTACATCGACATTCTGGCGAGGCCCCTGATCAAGGCCACTACCGACGGTGGAGAAACAGCCGGCTATTTTTTTTACGACCTCAACGCCAAGGTCAACTACACCTTCTCCGACCGGGACAGGATTTACCTCAGCACCTACACAGGCGACGACAAGGCCTATGCCAGAAGCAAAGACTTTTATGTATCAGACAATACCAGATACGACTACAAAGATGAGTTTGGCCTCAAGTGGGGCAATATCACTTCTGCCTTTAGGTGGAACCACGTTTTTACTCCCAAGATATTCAGCAATGTAACAGCTACCTATAGCAAGTATCAATTCGACATTTTTCAGGAATATTACAACAAGACAACCACCCCTACCGAAACAACCGAGGACAGCGGCGCCACCCGGTATTTTTCCGGTATTCACGACCTGGCACTTAAAACAGACTTTGAGTTTACCCCCCATATCGACCATCAGCTAAGAGCAGGGGCCAGCGCCATCCATCACACCTTCAATCCCGGTATTCTGGCCTACACTGCTTCGAACGATGCAGACACCACCCTCGGCTCCACCAAAACCAGAGGACTGGAACTTGCCACCTATTTTGAAGATGACTGGACTATCTCCAAAGCGATAAGGGTCAATGCAGGAGTTCACTTTTCTGCCTTCAATGTCAATAGTGTTTGGTACCAAAAAGTGCAACCCAGGATCAACGCCCGTTACCTTTTCGACAACGGCCTGGCCATCAAAGCTTCTTATGCCACCATGGCGCAGTTCATTCACTTGCTCACCAACAGCAGCATAGGCCTCCCTACCGACTTATGGGTACCTGCCACCAAAAACATCAAGCCTCAATACTCTTCTCAGGTGGCCATTGGTGTGGCCAAGAACATCACCAAAACCTATGAAGTGAGCATTGAGGCTTATTACAAGGACATGACCAATCTGATCGAGTACAGCGAAGGCGCCAGCTACCTCGACCCTCAGAAAGACTGGCAGGATAAAGTATCGACAGGCAACGGAGTGAGTTATGGCACAGAGCTGCTCATCCAGAAAAAGGCCGGGAGGTTCTCCGGGTGGATAGGTTATACGCTTTCAAGAACTGAAAGAACCTTTCCGGATTTGAACTTTGGAAAAACATATCCCTATAAATACGACCGGAGGCACGACGTAAGCCTCGTTGGTATTTATAAACTTCGGGACGACTTTGAGCTGAGCGCAACCTGGGTATACGGCACAGGCAATGCAGTGAGTTTACCAGAGGAAAGGTATGCCGGTCAGGGTCAGTCATATAACACCGGGCCTGGTGGGCAAACCTATTATTTCTATGATGAGCTCCTTTATTACCCATCACGGAATAATTATCGAATGCGGGCTTACCACCGCCTCGATGTGAGTGTGAGCAAGACAAAGAAAAAGAAGTGGGGGCAGCAAACCTGGTCCTTTGGCGCCTACAATGCCTATAGTCGAGCGAACCCGTTCTTTATGGACATTGGTTACGATAGAAGCGGCAACAAAAAATTTAAGCAGTACAGCTTATTCCCAATTATCCCGTCTGTTCGTTACAACTTTGAATTCTAAACTATGAGATATTTAATCGTCCTACTTGCGGTTTGTGCAATATCGTGTGAAGTTGTGGTTGATGTAGACATTCCTCTTAAGCCACCTTCTATCACAGTTCATAGCACGATCAACCCCGACAGCACATTTCAGGTGCAACTTACAGCCAGTCAAAACATCCTGAGCAACAATCAGTTTTCGATAATACCGGAAGCAACAGTCAATATCTATGACGGCGAGGTCCTTGTGGAAACCCTCGTGCAGAATAATGAAGATGGCTACCAGGGCACATTAAAACCTTTAAAAGGGCACACATACACTATTGAGGCGTCGAAAACCAATTACAAAACTGTAACTGCCACTGACGTCGTTCCCAGCCAAAATGTGAAGCTCAACAAAGTAACATTTGTCAAAAACGCTCATGACGAGTATAACCAGCAGCGGTACACCATGACGATTGAATTCGATGACCCAAAAGGCGAGAATTATTATGAAATCGGCTTGTACGGGCCGGAGTTGCGTTATGAACGGGACGAAGATACCGGAGAGTATGTTGTTGTTGATACGGTATTGGTTCAATACCATATTGATAGCGACGACGGAATCTTCACGGTTGAGCAATATTACTCGGATCAATTCTGGACTTTTTCCGACGATGTAGTAGACGGCAAAACAGTTAAAATCAATTTCAACACCTATATCTACCCGTTTTGGAATGAGGCGGTTGATGAAGTCGAAGTTTTGGTTGCCCTGCGGGAGATATCCTACTCTATGTTTAAGTACAAACAAACGGCCAACCTTCAGCGATCATTGGATGGAGACCCATTTGCCGAACCAGTGCCTGTCTACAATAATGTTAAGAATGGCTACGGCATCTTTGGTGCCTATCAACAGACCACAAGCACCGTCTCAGTTCGCAAGGGAGAATAGTCCGGCCCGAAACGGCACTTATTCAGTATCCAGTCAGGAGGGAAACCTCCTCCTTGCTGCAATACCTGATTTAGAAGTAGTCTTACTTGCTCACCTTCGCTATTCTGGCTACCTTTCTACCTGAATTCTTCTTATGAAAGCCAAGCTGATCACCCTCATCGCAATAGCATTTACCTGCTTTCAGGCAGAGGCTGCCAACGAACCCGAAAAGGACACCACCGAAGTTGTACTAACTGAAATAGAAATTCAGATGCTGAAAGCAGATTCACTGAAACAGATGAATCAGTTTGAGTTGGCACTGGAATATTGGGAGTTTGTGTTGACTGATTTCAGCAGCAGCCACATGAACCGGCTAAGAGCACTTAACGAGAGTGCAGACTTGTATAGGGAGCTCAATTTAAAGGCCAAAAGCAGAGACAGGTTAAGAGAAGCCAGGGCGCAACTTCCCTCCAATACGGAGTATAAAAACCTCAGAAGCGAAAACTTGCTCTTTTGGGGAAGGTATTACAGCGACTCCAACCAAAAAGACTCTGCGCTACAAAGCTTTAGAAATGCGGCATTTTTGGCGGAAGAGATAAACGACAACAAGCTCAAATTCCTCAGCTGGGTCGAGCTTGGTAATTTTTACAGAAACACAGTCAACAACGACTTAGCAGCTGTCTACTACTACAACAAAGCCGTCTCCCTATCGGAAGAAGGTAAAGTTAACATGCCAATCATCGAAGCTCGTACGAGCTTTGCCATGGCGCAGACAGCCAATGAATTGAATGAAAAAGAAAAAGCTATTGACTACAGTCAGGAGGCACTTCACATCATGGACTCCCTGGAAGAGTCGGTTCACTATGATTTTATTGCCAACCTGAACTACCTGATAGCAACGCTCTATATTGGATTGAACGAGCCGGAAGACGCCATCAAACACTTGGCCAGGGCCATTTACCTCCGCAATACCTACAATCCCAAAGACCAGACCTACAACAAGACTTACTACTACCCTGCGTTGTCGATGGCTTATGAAGCTACACACTCATTCGACTCGGCAATTTTGGTAGAAGAGCGCCTAAGCTCGCTAACGTCACTGGACGACATCAACGCCAATCCGGACACACAATACAGGCTTGCCACTCTCTACCTCAAACAAGGAGATCTGTTACAAGCCAATAAGCTTAGTTCGGCCTACCTCAAACATCATAAAGCAAATTCTGATCCTACAAGCCCGGAAGTTTTCAAAGCACTTATAGCGAGGGCCGACTACTTTTTCGCAGCAAACTTACCCGATTCGGCTTTCCGCTATTACGCTCGAAGTTTGAAAACAATCGATGCGGGACTAACCATTGACAACTTGCTCAACAAAGTGAACGAAGCACAAATCGCTGCGCAATTACTGCCACGGGCTATGGCTGCCATGGAAAAAATTGCTATTGCTATCGTTAGTGCTGGGGATGTTTCAACTGAAAGACTAGCAACTGGTTTGAGCATGCTGGAAGCGACATTGGAGTACACCAGATACAACACGTCCTATGGTCTGCCGGAAGAACAGGTAATACCAGACAGAATAACCAATTTTCATCTGCTTACCGAATATGCGCTTGGCGCCTCGCATCACCTCTACAAGCAAACGAGCGACAAAGCTTACTGGGCAAAAGCGTTGCAGCTTGTCGAGAATGACAAGCTGATGCGCATTAGAAAAGAAGCTGCAGAGGCCATGTTTCTTAATAAAGTAGGCCTTCCCGATTCATTGGAGTCAACTTTCGACGTTTTGAACAAAGAAATATTGCACCGTATCGATGAGCTGGAGCTTGCTATCAACGACACCGAAAGGTTAGACAGAGAGGACCTGTTGATTGAGAGCTTTGACAAAATGGTGACCTGGAGAGCGAAGGCGCAGAATTATATGAAAACCAGCAGCACGGAGTATTCGCTCTTTGACGACGTCACCTTCATGGATTTCCATAATCATTCCAATATTCACCTGATCGAATATTTTTATGGAAATCGTCATGTATATGGACTCAGCGTAAGTGACTCATCCAGCATGTTCATTGAAAACGAGGTAAACGCTGAGTTTGAGGGTAAAATACACCGGTTCTTATCTCATTTTTGGACAACACCAGCTGAATTTTCCCAGGATGAAATGATCGACTTCATTGAAAGCTCAAGCATTCTTTATAACGATGTTCTTGAACCGCTACTACCGAACCTGCCAAGTGAAAAAAACATTGTTATAGCACCCGACGGGCTGATAAAATTGATTCCGTTTGAGACGCTCATAACAGAAGTTCCGTCCAACCCTACCGGGTACAATAACTTACCTTATCTTATCAAATCTGCCACCATCTCCTACATCACTTCTGCAGAGATGCTTCTCGACCACCCTCCTGTATTGCCAAAGCACAATTCGCAGTTGACCTCTTTTGCATTAAAAAGCCGGTATAGCAGCAGTGACACTACTTCTGCTTACATTATGCAGGAGATCAAGAACTCGAGGCTCTATTTTGAAGGCTTGACCTTCAGGGGAGAGCAGGCAACAAAAGATGCCTTTATCAGAATGGCACCCCGGTTTGAAATCCTCTACCTTTTGATTCATGGCGATGCCATAGACTACCCAAAACTGATATTCAACCCGGGCAAAACTACCAACATAGAGCGGAATTTATACACCCATGAGATCTACAATCTTGATTTGCCTGGCAATGTCATCGTGTTAACTTCCACCGAAACAGGCATGGGGTTGATTCCGCACGGTGAGGCTGTCCTCAGCATGGTAAGGGCTTTCCTTTCGGCAGGCAGTGGCTCAGTGGTTCTAGGCCTATGGGAAGCGCACGACGAGCATAGTAAAAATATCGTTGGCAGCTTTTTCAGAAAGTTATCTTTGGGAAACAACACGCTGAAAGCGCTCCGGGACGCTAAATTGGAATATCTGTCTACAGCAGATAAGCTGTCGGCCCACCCGCACAACTGGGCGGAACTCATTTCGTATGGAGAACCTGTGCAGGTAACTACTGAAAAGGACAACGCTTACCTTATATGGGTGCTTCTTTTCTTCTTTACCCTCCCAATTCTCGTCGCTATTTCATCGGGGCGGGAAAAATATATTGACAAAATAGAAGCTGAAGACAATGCCCGTCAGCAGGTTCACCACTAGTGAACTTCTTTCATCCATTTCTTCAGCCACGGGCTCAGCACTACCACTAGCAGAGCAAAGCCAAATGACACGTAGGCGATCTTTTCGAAGCCGTTGAGGTACACATCAAGCGTGTCCCAGCCTCCAACCTGGTCGGCCGCCTGGTTCGATTCGATGGCAAGGTACTCCCCTACCATCCCGCCGATCTGGAAGGCAAAAGCGGATGACATAAACCAAACACCCATCATAAACGACTTGATCTTTAGAGGTGATAGGCTCGTAATTTTTGAAAGCCCAACGGGCGACATAAAAAGTTCGCCTGTGGAAATGAACAGGTACATGACGACAAGAAAGATAAAGGGAACGAATCCATTGTCATCCGCAAAACTCTTACTCAAGCTGATGATGAAAAAACCGACCCCCAGCTGGGCAAGCCCCATGGCAAATTTATAGGGTGTTCTTGGGTTCTTTCCTTTTTTCGAAAGCCACATCCACACAACCGGCATCACCATAGAAAACACTACGATAAAGAAAGGGTTCAGGGAGTTGGTGCCGGCTGCATCCATCCCTACCAGGTTCACATTTCTGGCAGCAAACAACGTGATGATACTACCCGACAATTCGTGAAAGCCCCAAAAGAAAGACATAAACATAGTAAGAAAAACGGCCACGACCAGTTTCTGCCATTCCTCCCTGGGGAGCTTAACGCTCACCCAAACCAGGTACCCGATGATCACAATCAATAAAACATAAAAGAAGAGCCTGACTATTGAGCCTTCAAAGATGCTCCCGATTGTATAAATAGTGTAATCGGAGATCATGAGTGTGATCACAGGAACGGCCGCAAATGACAAGAGCGGCACCCAAACACCGACTTTCAACCCCGCCCATTTTTTTTCCAGCTTTTCTGGCTGCAAGGGATAGCCCTGATCTCCAAACACACCGCTTCTGGAGCCATAAACAAACGTAACGAGGCCTAACACCATCCCCACGCCTGCCGCACCAAAACCATAGTGCCAGCCATAAGAACTCGCAAGCCATGCACACAGCAGGGGCGCTGTGAATGCTCCGATATTAATTCCCATGTAGAAGATGGTAAAACCACCATCCTGTCTGGGGTCATTTTTCTCGTAAAGCGTGCCGACAAACGTTGAGATATTTGACTTGAAATACCCCGTGCCGATGATGATCAGAGCGAGACCAGCAAAGAAAGTTGCCTGGTTGTCGATAGCCAAAACGAAATGACCGATTGACATCATCACACCGCCAAGAATAATCGACTTTCTGTTACCTAAAAGAGCGTCCGACACCCTACCGCCAAGCACAGTACTTGCATAAACCAGGCTCCCATAGGATGCATAAATAATAATCGAACGGGTATCTCTATCCGCAAACGCCTCGAACAGTTTATTAACCATGTAGAGCGTCAGCAACGCCCGCATACCATAGAAGCTGAAACGCTCCCATAGCTCAGCAAAAAACAGATAGAACAAGCCTTTAGGGTGGCCAAACATTTGTGGCGTGGCAGTACTCGCAGAATCATTATTTGACATATGCTTCTTCTTTTTCTCGAGGTAAAAAACCTAAATTGCAATCGTTTTCGGTGGGTAAAATTAACGCAAGTAATGAAAATATTGCCGACATACAAAACCTGCAAATAATCTGTTGCAGAGATGACAATCGTCAACACTTTTGACTGAATAGCTAGTTACATTGAATACAACATATAACCCAAAAATTCCTTATGCAAGATGTAATCTCAAAAGTCCCAGAAGATTTTACATGGGAGCCACATTCCGGAGCGCCGATGGAAACACTCCAAAGAAAGGCGAAAGAAGTAAAATGGAACCTCGGCCCGGCAGAGTTGATTGAAGAAGCACTATCGAATCAGGAAGGCCACCTCACAAGCACCGGAGCTTTTATGTGTGACACAGGCCAATTCACGGGCAGGTCGCCAAAGGATAGGTTTATTGTGAAAGACGAAAAAACGGAGAAGACCGTCTGGTGGGGAGACATTAACATCCCTATCTCAGAAGCCTATTTCGAGAAGCTGTTTTTTAAGATGGTCGCCTTTCTTGAGGGAAAGAAAGTTTACATAAGAGACGCCTATGCAGGGGCCGATAAAAACTACCAACTGAACCTGCGAGTTGTCAATACACTTGCCTGGCAGAACCTGTTCTGCCACAACATGTTCCTTCGGCCAACAAAGGATGAGCTCAAAGACTTTGCTCCCAATTTCACCATCATTTGTATCCCGGAATTCAAAGCTGACCCCAAAACTGATGGTGTCAGGCAGGAAAACTTCGCCATTCTCAATATGAGCAAAAAAGTGATCCTTATAGGAGGCACAGGCTACGCCGGGGAAATGAAAAAAGGTGTTTTCTCAGTTTTGAATTACCTGCTACCACACTACCACCAAGTGCTGTCGATGCACTGCAGTGCCAACATAGGTAAGGAGGGTGACACAGCCATTTTCTTCGGCTTGTCCGGCACAGGCAAAACCACGCTCTCAGCCGACCCAGAAAGGATGTTGATTGGTGATGACGAGCACGGCTGGACAGACAAAACCGTCTTTAATTTCGAAGGCGGATGCTACGCAAAAGTCATTAATTTGACCCGGGACGAAGAGCCAGAGATATGGGATGCTATCTCCTTTGGTGCCATTGTGGAGAATACCAGGTTTTTTCCGGGAACACACGAAGTTGACTACACAGACAAAACAGTCACGCAAAATACCCGAACAGCCTATCCTATCAGTCACATAAAAAGTGCTGTCTCCCCTTCTATTGGAGGTATTCCTAAGAACATATTTTTCTTAACAGCGGATGCTTTCGGTGTGTTGCCTCCTATTTCGAAGCTAACAAAGGGTCAGGCCATGTATCATTTCATCTCAGGATACACCGCAAAAGTTGCCGGTACTGAGGCGGACGTCACCGAACCACAAATGGTATTTTCGGCATGTTTTGGTGCCCCTTTCATGCCATTGCACCCAACAACCTACGCAGAAATGCTCGGGGAGAAAATGGATAAGCACCAGGTCAATATTTGGCTGGTAAACACAGGATGGACAGGTGGCCCGTACGGCGTTGGCGAACGCATGAAGCTAAAGTACACGAGGGCAATGATCTCGGCCGCACTTGAAGGTAATCTCGACCACGTGGCCTACAAACCACACAGCATCTTTGGCACTCTCATTCCTTTGGAATGCGCTGGCGTGCCTTATCACGTGCTTAGCCCAAGGCAGACCTGGAACAACGACGAAGCTTATTACAAAAAAGCCAATGAATTGGCCCGGGCATTTGTCAAAAACTTTGAAAAATTCGAGAGCTTTGCCAACAAGGAAATCCTTGAAGGTGCCCCCAAACCTAACGATGGTTAAAGTTAAAAAATGTAATTTTAGGCCCTTTTGAAATCAAAAGGGCTTTTTTATGCAACTCAACGAAACTCTTTCAAAACATCAGTCCAGCTTTCATGAAGTAATGAAAGGCCTGCACAATACCTCCAACCTGAAAAAGGTGGACATGTCGAAGTACAACGAGGCCCTGATGGTTGTTGATGTTAATGACACTGCCGCCTTCACGGCGTGGATGGAACTACAGTTAGAAGGAAAAATCGGTTGGGGTGGATATATGGAACACCGGGAAATCTACAGGAGAAGTAAACATTTCGACGGGCAAGGTGAGCCCAGGAGTCTTCATTTGGGCATTGACCTTTGGGCACCGGCTGGCACTGCTCTTTATTGCCCGCTGAATGGTGTTGTGGAGAGCTTTGCTGACAATGCTGGCTTCGCTAATTACGGCCCGACCATCATTTTGAAACACCTTCTGGATGGCCACGTCTTCTACACACTCTATGGCCATTTGAGCCGGTCGTCGTTGGTCGCCTTGTCAATCGGGGATCAAATCCAGCGGGGATCGGCGTTCGCCACGCTTGGCGACAACGAGGAAAATGGTAACTGGCCACCGCACCTCCACTTTCAACTGATCACTGACTTGATGGGGAAGGTTGGAGACTTTCCAGGGGTTGCCGCTGTATCCGACAGAGCTCTCTTTGAGAAAATTTGTCCCGATCCAAACCTTGTGTTAAACTGCCAATGAAAGCAGAGCGGGCTTGCCATCCAACACCTCTCTTAGCAGAAGATAATTTGTTTCATACTCTGGCATCACATGGTAGCCATCGCCGCAGATACACTCATCCAGGCGAGTCAAAACCGCTGGCGGTATCTCAAGAAGAAAACTCCTTAGTTCACCCAGGTTTTGGTACGACAGCACATATTTGCAAACCCGGGCATTGACGTGGAAAAGGCCTTTCTCAATAATTGCAAGGATATCATTCACTGAAGTAATTGCAGTGTTGTTAATATCAAATTCCACCGATGGCAGGAAGTCGCCTTGCAGGAAACCCACATAGGCAAAAACTACTTCGTCTACCACCCCGGCTATTGTGTCTGTCAACTTTCTTTCGTGGGCGCCTGTTACCCGCAGGTCGTCTACCAAAATCAACTTTTTATGTCTGAATAGGTGATCATCGATAGTAAGAATATTTCTATCCATGAGTGAAAACCTGTCAGCCGTCGGCATCGACCCATAGTCATTAGCAAACACAGTTTCTCTTCCAACCTTGGCTTTTTGAAGCAAAGGAAAATAACCCTGAAGCGACTCATAAACTAACTGAGCAATCGCTTCCGCTGCCGTGGGCGCAACTTTGTAAGCCGAGGCACACACAATGACCTGCTCATTTCGCCAATGCCCATAGTCACGCAGAAGCCTTTCAGTGATTTGGTCAGCATAGATCCGGGCACTCACATGGCAGCCATATTTAAATTGGCTATACCTGCGGGCATCAAACAAACATCCATCCTGATCAAAATAACCGAGAGATGTTGGTGAAAGCTGATAAAGCGAAAAACTGTTCACGGTCATTTCGACGAACGGTGATTGTTAAATTTTCCGTGAAGTACAGGAAAATTTCGATCAGCCAACAGCCCTCAGTATGAAATAAGTTTTACGGATTAATAAACCACCAGGGCGCCTGCTATAGTACCTGTCATCATGCAAGCCAGCGTGGCGGCAAGAAGTGCTCTCATTCCTAGTTTGGACAAGTTACCCTGCTGGTTAGGGGCCATGCCACCAATGCCACCCACCTGAATAGCAATGCTCGAAAAGTTGGAAAAGCCACAGAGTGCATAGGTGGAAATGACAATCGCTTTTGGGGAAAGCAAACCGGCGGTTTTCATTTCCGATAACCCGAGGTAGGCTACGAATTCGTTGATGACGGTTTTTTGCCCAAGTAAACTCCCCACTGCCAGCGTCTCGCTCCAGTCTACTCCCATTACAAAGGCAAAAATCCTAAAGACCTGCCCAAGGATATATTCCAGCGAAAACCCGGTAAAGCGACCGTCGGTGCTGGAAGAAATCACGGCATTTAGCCCGGTAATATCGCCCACCACATTAGATAAAAAATAATTGATGGCTGCTATCACAGCAATAAACGCCAGCAGCATTCCGCCAACATTCAAAGCGAGCTTCAGTCCTTCGGAGGCTCCATTCGACAGCGCATCAATCAGGTTGACTCCCAGAGACTCCTGGTTCACCTTCAGTTTTCTGTCAATTTTCTCTGGTTCAACTTCTGGAATTATGATTTTAGAAATCACTATGGCGGCTGGGGCATTCATGATAGAAGCACTAAGCAAATACGCCGCAAATTTAGTTTGCATCACGGGGTCATTCCCGCCTAGAAAGGCTACGTAGCCTGCCAGCACTCCTCCTGCTATGGTGGCCATGCCTCCCGTCATCAGGCACATCAGCTCCGACTTTGTCATTTTTGGCACAAATGGACGTACTAGTAGCGGGGCTTCGGTTTGCCCGAGGAAAATGTTGCCAGCCGCTGAAAGTGCCTCAGAACCAGACAGTCTCATCGTTCGTGACATGATCCAGGCGATCCCAAAAACAATCTTTTGCAGGATACCCAGGTAGTAAAGCCCGGCAGAAACGGTGGAAAAGAAGATAATGGTCGGCAGCACCTTAAAGGCAAATATGACACCGAAGGTGTCGCCAGCCAGGTCGCCAAACAGAAAGCGGGCGCCGTCGTCAGAGAAGCTTAAGAAGGTGACGAAAGCACCACTAACGCCATTGAACAGGTGAGCTACCCAGGCCACTTTGGTAATCAGCAAGCCAAACACAATCTGAAGGGAGATACCAATCCCCACAAGTTTCCAGTCGATGGCTTTTCGATTATTGGAAAAAAGGAAAGCAAATGCGGCAATTAGTAGAATTCCAATCAGGCCTCTCAGATAATCCATTCAGTAGTTGTTATGGCAAACCTGCCAAAAATAAAAAAGTCACCCATTTATTGGGTGACCGTTATGCCAATATTTTGAATAATGATCAATTTCTCTTGTTCATCTCATCCCTGATCTTCGCAGCCTTCTCATAGTCTTCCTTGCCAAGCATTTCTGTCAGCAATTCCTGAAGTTTGTCCATGGAGAAGTCTTTCAACTTGTCCATGAACCCCTTGGGCGTACCTTTGGCTGCAGATGTTTTAGCTTTTGGAGTTTCATCAGCCTCTTCTTCGTCCTCTTCGCCCAGCACTATCCCAGCCTCAGCCAATATCGCTTCATAGGTGAAAATCTCCACGCCAAAACGCAGACCGATAGCTATCGCATCCGACGGCCTGGCATCGATTTCCACTTCTCTGAAGCCATCAGAGCAAACTATCTTCCCGAAGAAAACACCTTCCTTGAGGTCAGATATGATTATCTCTTTGATGGTAAAATTGAAATTGTGCGCAAAAGACTTGAACAAGTCATGCGTCATTGGCCTATTGGGTACGATTTTTTCTATTTCTATGGCAATTGCCTGAGCCTCAAACATGCCGATGATAATCGGCAGCCTTCTGTTTCCACCAACCTCACCTAAAACAAGCGCAAAAGAGCCAGATTGCGACTGGCTTGAAGAAAGACCTAAAATTTCCAGCTTTAATTTATCCACAAAAAATCAGTTGTTTAACGCTTTAATAGCTTCAGTTAGTTTTGGAACTACCTCAAATGCATCGGCAGCTACACCGTAATCAGCTGCTTTGAAAAAGGGAGCCTCTGGATCTTTATTGATCACCACAATATACTTTGACGAATTAACTCCTGCAAGATGTTGAATAGCGCCTGAAATGCCTATAGCAATATACAAAGATGGGCTTACTTTCACACCGGTTTGTCCTACGTGCTCATGATGAGGCCGCCAGTCCATGTCCGACACCGGTTTGCTACATCCTGTAGCAGCACCAAGCGCATCGGCCAGCTCTTCAATCATTCCCCAGTTTTCAGGGCCTTTCAAGCCCCGTCCGCCAGACACTACGATGTCAGCTTCCGGCAAAAGCACCTTGCCTTTGGCCTTTTCCTGCGAAGTAATCTTTGCCTTGAAGTCGGCATCGCTAAGAGAAGGGGTGAATTTTTCTACGGCCGCCGCACCACCATCAGTTTTTAATGGGACAGCATTCTTCTTGATGGCTATAATTTTTTTACCGCCCTTTAGCTCTACATTAGCAAAGGCTTTGCCTGTATATATGCTTCTTTTCACCTTGTTTCCCTGAGGAAGTGCTACCACATTGGAAACCAGGCCAGCTCCCATCTTTACCGACAGCCTGGCGGCTACTGCATCACCCAGCGACGATTTAGCTAATACAACAGTATCCGCACCAGCTTTGCCCGCAGCTTCGGCCAGCACACTTGCATAGGCTTGGATCACGCCTTCGTTCAATTTGGCATCGTCGGCATGGAGCACTTTGGTGCCGCCGCTTGTCCCAATTTTCTCGAGCTCGCCCCCTTCCACCTGGCCCAACACCACAGCGACAACGTCACCACCCATAGCGGCAGCATAGCTCACAGCCTCAAGCGAGGATTTCTTTATCTTCTTATCGGCAGTTTCTGCAAAAACCAATATTGCCATATCTAATTTCTTTTCGGGTTAATAAACAATTAAATCACTTTTGCTTCTTCTTTCAAAAGCCTGACAAGCTCACCTATGTTGTCTTTGTCGATCATCTTCACCTGGCCTTTTGCAGGGGGCAGTTCGTAGTTCTCAGTCACAGTCAGTCCGTCAACGGCTGATGGCTCAACTACTTTAAGTGGTTTGGTGCGGGCCGACATGATTCCCCTCATATTCGGGATCTTCCACTCGGCAATAGGCTCCTGACATCCGGCCACTAAAGGCAGTTCAGCCTCAAGCAACTCCTTTCCGCCTTCTATTTCACGGGTCATTTTCACTTTGCTCCCCTCCACATCCAGCTTCATTACCGGCGATATCGAGGGAATACCCAGCAGCTCGCCTACCATCCCATGCACCATGCCTCCGTTAAAATCAATAGACTCTCTTCCCATCAGGATCAGGTCAAAGCTTTCAGCTTTAGCAACCTCGGCAATTTGGGCCGCAACAAAAAATGAATCAGCAGGAGCCACGTTCACCCTGATGGCGTCGTCTGCCCCAATTGCCAGTGCTTTGCGAAGCGTAGGTTCTGTCTCAGCCGTGCCTACGTTCAAAACAGTGATAGTTCCCCCTGTTTGCTCTTTCAGTTCAACCGCCCTTGCCAAAGCATAGTCATCGTAGGGGCCAATGATATACTGAACCCCATTGCTGTCAAACTTGGTGTTACCATCTGTGAAAGCAATCTTTGAAGTGGTGTCGGGTACGTGGGTAATGCAGACTAATATCTTCATATCTGATTTTATTATTCAGGCTTTAGCTAGTGCCTTGCCAGTGTTTTGAAATTCGCCAGCGATCTGCCATTTTCTGACATAAAATGAGAGGCTTGCCAATTCCTTAAATGAGTTGATGTTGCTTTATTGTATAAACACTAATTTCGTCGTGAAGTTAACCAATTGGGGTAAAAATAAAAACGAGTGAACATGGGTAACGAAAGGATAGAAAAACTGTTAATTTTCCTTAAAGAAACACCACAAGACCCTTTTTTGTTATATGCCCTCGCCACAGAATATAGAACTGATTCTCCAGTGAAAGCCAAAGAATATTTTGAGCAGCTTTTGGAGGCTCATCCTGACTATTTAGCTACTTATTATCAGGCGGCCCACTTGTTTTGGGAAATGGGGCTTACCGAAAAGGCTGCCCAAACTTTCGAAAGTGGCATCGATCTGGCCAAGACTCAAAAGGAAACCAAAGCACTGGCAGAGTTGCAAAATGCTTACATGAACTTTCAAATCGAAGAAGGTCTGTAAATCAGAACTTAACAACCAGCTTTCCGAACTGCTTCCTTTGCTTCATTTTGTCAAAGGCAGTCACCACATCGGAAAACGGGCGAACAGAGTCAATCACCGGAAGCATTTGAGTCCTGTTCACATAATCAACCATTTGCTCGAACTCCTGATCATTGCCCATGGTGGAGCCTTGAATCGTTAGCTGGTTCCAGAAAATCCTGAACACATCAAGTGTCTTCGGGATTCCCGAGCTGGCGCCATAAATAACCACCCGGCCTCCATGCTTTAGTATTCTAAGATACTGGTTGATCATTTGTCCACCGGTGCTGTCCACGATCAGGTCAAATCCACCAGACGATTTCAATGACGCTTGCGCCCATTTTTCGTTGTTGTAATCAAAGCCCTCCACCGCACCCAGGGCTACTGCCTGTGTAATTTTGCTCTTGCTGCCGGAAGTAACGTACACATTGGCACCTGCCAATTTCGCAAACATCAGCGCATAAACAGCCACTCCGCCGCCTGCGCCGGTCACCAGTACATTTTGGCCTCTCTTTAGCTTGCCACGGGTAAAAAGCGCCCGATAGGCAGTTAACCCACACAAAGGCAGGGCTGCGGCCTGCTCGGGAGTTAAATGCGTTGGCTTTTCAGTCAACCGATCAACGGGCACTACCACATATTCCGCCAGTGTGCCATTGTCCGGCATTCCAAGGATCCGATACTTTGAAGATTGCACCTCGGGATTACTTCCCCAGTTGATATTGGGGTTAATAATCACCGACTTGCCCTTCCAGGTTTCGTCAGTATCAGGACCGAGCTGCTCAACCACGCCACAACCATCGGAGCCCAGCACCACATCAAATTTGATATTAGGATACTTTCCTTCCCGGCACCACTGATCCCGGTGATTCAGGGCAGCTGCCTGCATCTTTATCAATACTTCGCCTTTTCCAGGTGTGGGCTCAGGCATATCGACCAATTTAACATGGTCGGCGGTTTCGTTGACTAGTTTAAGTGCCTTCATACAGCCAATATCTAAAATGGGGGTGAATTATCCTCAAATGTATGATCATTTTCGGAATCTCCATCAGGAGAATTCGCTCTGCTTTGCAAGGTAATGGTGCTTGAAGGATCAGGCGGTAATGGTCGGAAATTACCAGAAGGTGGCAGACCAAATCCACTATTATCTTCGAGGTCGGCAAACTTGGTAAACTTGCCGATGAATTTGAGTTGCACGGTATCCAGGGATCCATTTCTGTGCTTGGCTATGATTACCTCACCCACGTTTTGGGTAGGCATGCCGTTTTCATCTTGCGTAATACCATAATACTCGGGGCGATAGAGGAAAATTACCATATCAGCATCTTGCTCGATCGAACCAGATTCACGCAAGTCAGAAAGCATTGGGCGCTTGTCCCCTCCCCTGGTTTCCACGGCCCGGCTAAGCTGCGACAGTGCGATAACCGGCACGTTCAATTCCTTGGCAATACCTTTCAAGGCCCTTGAAATAGAAGCAATCTCCTGTTCACGGTTACCGGATCCCCCTTTAGAGGTGTCTCCCTTCATGAGCTGAAGGTAATCGATGATAATCATTTGAATATCGTGCTTAGCTTTGAGCCTCCTTGCTTTAGCTCTCAACTCCATGATACTCAATGCGGGAGTGTCATCTATAAAAATTGGAGCCTTGCCCAATCCATCCGTTTTGTGGATCAGCTGTGCCCATTCAAATTCCTCAAGAGAACCCTTTTTGATCTTTTCACTTGGAAGCTCCGCTTCAGCAGAAATGAGACGATTGACCAGCTGAATCGACGACATCTCAAGCGAGAAGATAGCCACCGGTTTTTGGAAGTCGACGGCTGCATTCCGCATGGCGGAGACTACAAATGCAGTTTTACCCATACCCGGCCTTGCTGCGAGAATAACGAGATCGGAGGGTTGCCATCCAGACGTCATCCTGTCGAGGGCCGTGAAGCCACTTGGCACGCCTGTGAGTCCGTCCTTGTGGTGCTTCTTGGCTTCCAGTTCCAAAATGGCCCTGTGCATCAGGTTGTCCATCCCTTCGAAGTTCTTTCGAATATGTGACTCCGATATTTCAAAAAGGTGCTGCTCTGTCTTATCCAGCAGCTCAAACACGTCGACCGTTTCGTCGTAGGCATCTCTCTGCACCTCTGAGGAAATCTGTATCAGGTCACGCTTGATGCTTTGCTCGGTAATGATCCTGGCGTGCGTCTCAATATTGGCTGCGGAATTGACCTTGGTTGTGAGTTCGGTGACGTAATAAGCCCCGCCAGCCATTTCAAGCTTTCCGTTTTTCCGAAGCTGGGAAGTAACCGTAAGCAGGTCGACGGGCTGCGAATCGTTGAAGAGCATCAGAATGGCTCTGTATATCTCCTGGTTCCCTTCCTTATAAAAGCTTTCGGGCTTAAGAATGTCTACTACATTGGTAAGGGCGTCTCTTTCGAGCATTAAGGCTCCCAAAACTGCCTCTTCCAAATCTATAGCCTGCGGTGGTAGTTTGCCGAGTTGCGCCGACAATTCATTGACTGAAACTCTTCTTTTTCCGGCCGGTTGCGACCGGGAAATTGGTAAACTATCCATCAACTATTTTAGTTTTTCTCAGGTGAAAATTAAGGTTGACAAACCTATAAATTAACCCGCTTTTATTGAACCTGAACGAGCTCAAGTTATCCCTATCTTAATAACAACTTATTAACACTCGCAAGGGTCATATCATTGTCCGTACATTCAATTTAATTAAGGAAGTCCTTTTTGGGCAAAGTAATATTTGCTGACAGCCCTAATTATTCTATTTTTGGTTTTGTTAAAATTGATACATGAGCGCTGAACTTCACAGGATACATTTTATTTCAATTGGTGGTGCCGTCATGCACAACCTCGCTATAGAACTTAAAGAGAGAGGACTCGCAGTAAGCGGTTCGGACGATGAAATTTACAACCCTTCGAGAGCTAATTTAGAAAAACATGGTTTGCTGCCAGCGACTTTTGGATGGGATGCCAGCAGGGTAACAAAAGAGCTGGATGCCGTGGTGGTGGGCATGCATGCCAAAAAAGACAACCCGGAGCTGGCCAGGGCTCAGGAGCTTGGAATCAAAATCTATTCATATCCAGATTTCATTCTGGAGCAAAGCCGGGCAAAACAACGAATAGTGGTAGCGGGCAGTCACGGAAAAACCACCGTTACGGCGATGATCATGCACGTGCTTCAGCATGCCAAAAAGCCTTTCGACTACGTGGTAGGTGCTCATGTGCCGGGTTTTGAACGCACCATCAGGCTAAGTAACGATCCTATCATCATTATAGAAGGCGACGAATACCTTGCCAGCCCTCTTGATCCAACACCAAAGTTCTTAAGATACGACCATCATATTGGCATCATTACAGGTTTGGCATGGGACCACATGAACGTGTTCCCCACTTTCGACGACTACGTTAAGCAGTTTGATAAATTTGCCGACGCCACCCCAAAAGCCGGCACACTTATATATAATGAAATGGACGACCTCGCAGTGGTTATCGCTGGCAAGGAACGTGCTGATGTGAAGCGAGTTGCCTATGGCACGCATCCTCATTCTGTCGTCAATGGTAAAACGGTGGTTAACTACGGAGGCAAGGAGCTGGAGCTCAAAATATTTGGCGACCACAACATGAGCAACATGCAGGCTGCTTTGTCTTTGGTAAAACTGCTAAGCATTCCGAAAGACACCTTTTATGAAGCGATGGTCACGTTCACTGGCGCCGAAAAAAGGCTTAATAAAGTTGCTGAGAGCAATTCTACGACAGTTTTTTACGACTTCGCACATGCTCCATCCAAAGTGGATGCAACCGTTAAAGCGGTAAAAAAAATATACCCCAACCGGAAACTGGTGGCCGCCGTTGAGTTGCATACGTTCAGCAGTCTTAACAAAGGTTTTATCCCCACCTATAAAAACACGCTTAACGCAGCCGATAAAGCTGTGGTGTTCATCAATCCCCACGTCCTTGAAGCCAGGGGCATTTCCGAAATTGATGAGACTTTTCTGCGCAAATCATTCAACAGAAATGACCTCACGTTCGTTACTAACATCAATAAACTGAAGACGCTCCTGGAAGAGTCGAAAGGCGCTAATACAAATTTTCTTTTTATGAGTTCAGGCAATTTTGAAGGAACCGATGTGAAAGCCTTCGCCAATGAACTTACTCAACCCTAGTAAATGACACTCAAACTTAAGAACCCCCTGGCGTTTTTTGACCTGGAAACAACCGGGATCAATATTTCGAACGACAGGATTGTAGAAATTTCCATTGTGAAACTACTTCCCTCCGGGGAAAGAGTTACGAAAACACAGAGGATCAATCCGCAGATGCCCATTCCGCTTGAAAGCAGCCTTATCCATGGCATTTATGATGACGACGTAAAAGATGCCCCTACATTTAAGGAAGTGGCCAAGTCGTACGCTGCCTTTCTGGAAGGATGTGACCTGGCCGGCTTCAATATTTTGCAGTTCGACGTGCCGTTGCTTGTGGAAGAGTTCCTGAGAGTGGATGTTGACTTTGATCCAAGCAAAAAGAAGCTCGTCGATGCTCAGAAAATTTTTCACCTGATGGAAAAGAGGACACTGGCCGCTGCCTACAAGTTCTACTGCGGAAAGGAACTACTAGACGCACACAGTGCTGAAGCCGACACCATGGCCACTTTGGAAGTACTTTTGGCGCAGGTAGAAAGATATGAGGGGCAGGAAGTAGTCAGCACTCGTGGAGAGCACCTGGGAAAAGTAGCCAACGACGTGGCTGCCTTGCACGAAATCACAGCGAGCAACATGGTCGACCTGGCAGGCAGAATTGTCATGAACGATGCAGGCACTGAGGTGTTTAACTTTGGAAAGCACAAAGGCAAAGCTGTGGAAGACATTTTCAGTCAGGAGCCTTCCTACTACGACTGGATGATGAGGGGAGATTTCCCAATGGACACAAAGAAAAGGCTTACCGAAATAAAACTTCGGGGATTTAACAAAAAGTAGTTTCGATTAGTTATTTCTTAACAAAGAGAGCTACAATTGTTATTTTACTAATATTACAGCTAAAAATTGAGTTTTAGAAAGCTTTACTCTTTTGGCGTTGCCTTTCTTTGTATATTAGTGATCTACAAAATAAGCAGCCTCTAAGTATGCCAAAAACCATCATTGTTTCTAACCGCCTTCCGGTCAAAATCAAAGTTGAAAAGAACGAATTTAAGACAAGACCAAGCGAAGGAGGCCTGGCAACAGGCCTGGGCTCTATTTACAAGAAGGGAAACAATATTTGGCTGGGGTGGCCTGGGCAACCGATAAAGAAAGAGTCAGATAAGGCCAAAATCACAGCCCAGCTCAAGAAAGACAACATGGCCCCCGTGTTTCTCACTCAAACCGAGATTGAGGAATTTTATGAGGGCTTTAGCAATGAAACCTTGTGGCCCAATTTTCACTATTTCAATCAGTTCGCTGTCTATAATACTGGCCTTTGGAAAGCCTACCAGAAGGTTAATAGAAAGTTTGCCAAGGAAATAGCCAAAATTGCTTCGCCCGATGACACGATCTGGATCCACGATTATCAGTTGCTGCTGGTACCTCAGATGGTTCGTGAAATGTTCCCACGGATTAGCATTGGCTTCTTCCTCCATATCCCTTTCCCGTCTTTCGAGTCGTTCAGGCTGCTGCCCTGGCGCCGTGAGTTACTGCTTGGCATGCTGGGCTCTGATTTTCTCGGTTTCCATACCTATGACGACATGCGGCACTTCCTGTCGTCGGTAAACAGGCTGGCAGGCTTTGGCAATTCAAATGGCAAGATGACTGTTAATAACAGGATAGTGATGGCCGATGCATTGCCTATGGGTATTGACTACGACAAATACGCCAGCGAAGCCTCCCACCCGGACACGCTGACAAAAGAAGTGAAGTTCAGGGCCTCACTCGGAGATGTAAAACTTGTACTTTCCATCGATAGACTCGATTACTCAAAAGGAATCCCGCAAAGGCTTCGGGCCTTTGAAATGTTTCTTGAGCGGTACCCCGAATGGCGTGACAAAGTATCTGTGGTCATGATCGTGGTGCCTTCCAGAGACCAGGTGGAAATGTATAAGCAACTAAAAGAGGAAATTGACCTATTGGTTGGCCGAATCAATGGAAAATTCAGCAGGCTTGCCTGGACGCCTATTCATTACTTTTACAGATCTTTTGAGCTCTCCTCTCTGTCGGCTTTCTACAGAATGGCCCACGTTGCTTTGGTAACCCCGATGAGAGACGGCATGAACCTGGTTTGCAAAGAGTTCATCGCCAGCAAGCTCGACAAAAAAGGCGTCCTTATCCTGAGCGAAATGGCTGGCGCATCAAAAGAGCTTTCCGATTCCATCCTTATCAACCCCAACGACATGGAAGAGCAGGTGGAAGCTATCCACCAGGCACTGACCATGCCCGAGGCCGAGCAAATCACCAGAATGACCAGCATGCAAGAGTCGCTCAAACGGTACAACATTCATCATTGGGTGAATCTGTTTTTCGACAGACTTGGGCTGGTGAAAGCAGAACAGCAAAGCCTTGAAACGAAACTTGTCGATAAGGAAACCTCTCAGAAATTACTAAAAGACTACAAAAAGGCCTCCACCAGGCTTATCTTCCTGGACTACGATGGCACGCTGACCGGTTTTTCCGACAACCCTCAGCACGCTGTCCCTGACACCGAACTTCACAGTATAGTTAAGTTGCTAACGGCCAACAAAAAGAACCGGGTGGTCATCATCAGCGGCCGTGACAGGCAAACATTGGAAGGTTGGCTGGGCCGGTATCCCGTCGACTTCATTACAGAGCATGGTGCATGGCTGAGGGAAATCGGCTCCGAGTGGGAAACTATCGCCGCCATGGATGCCTCCTGGAAAAGAAACATCATGGAAGTGATGGAAGGATACGTGAACAGGACACCAGGCTCATTTGTTGAAGAGAAAGAATTCTCGCTGGTTTGGCACTACAGAAAGGTGGAAACAGGGCTCGGAGAGCTGAGAACACGTGAGTTGACCAGCCACTTGAAATACATCACTGCCAACATGCCCTTGAATGTGCTCGAAGGCAACAAGGTGGTGGAAGTAAAAAACTCAGAAATTAATAAAGGCCGGGCTGCTACCCTTTGGCTGGAAAAATTCCCAAGTGATTTCGTGCTGGCTGTGGGCGACGACTGGACTGATGAGGACACCTTCAAGAGCATGCCAGAAAAGGCATACTCCATAAAAGTTGGCAGCACCTATTCCGCTGCCAAATTCAATATTCCGTCTGTTGAAGATGTACGCAAGCTTTTAAAACAGCTTGGCGACATCGGTTAGAGGAAACTAGGCCTATCCAGCTTTCTCGCAATCCTATTGGCTGCATTCAGGAGCCCCACATGGCTATAGGCTTGTGGGAAATTGCCCCACATGCTGCCATCGCTCTCTGACACATCTTCGCTGAGCAGGCCAACATGGTTGGCATAGGCAATTGTATTTTCAAAGGTTTTGATCGCTTCATCCAGCCTGCCCACGCAGGCCAATGCCTCCACATACCAGAAGGCGCAAATGAGGAAAGTAGTTTCAGGACTACCGAAGTCGTCCACATGCTTGTACCTGTAAAACAGCCCTCCTTTTCCCTTCAGTTCCTTCTCCAGGGCCATCAGGTGATCGTTGGCCCGTTTGGTGTCTCCCTGAAAATAATTCATCATGATCAGCTGCAAGGTGCTTGCATCCATTCTCTCCACGCCAATGGCCTGGGCATATCCTTTCTTTGCCGGCACGTAGCACTCTTCTATTTTCTTTGCTGACTTCTCCATCAGCTTCTGCGCTTTTACACCCATTACCTGGTCACCATTATGCCTGGCTATCTTCACAGCGGCGGCGCTTCCTGCCCAGTGAAACAGGTAAGTGTAGCAATGCTTCTGTGCCAGATTGCGAAACTCCCACAGGCCCGCATCTGGCTCTTCCATGGTGTTTTCGATCATTTCAAGGGCTTGGTAAACGAGCTTCAATGAATCGGAACGCTCCTTTCCTATAAACCGACGATCCGTGTACAATGGCAAGAGGGAAACCAGCACCTGCCCATAAACGTCATTCTGAATATGCGTATAGGCATCGTTACCTATTCTAACAGGCCCATTTCCCATGTAACCTTTGAGCGGCAGCGTCTCTTCAATCACATTTGAGCTCTCACTGATGCCATAAAGGGGCTGAAGCCTACCTTTATGCGTTGCACTGGTGTTGAGAATGTACTGAAAGTACTTCTCCAACTCCTCAAAGTGACCAATGCTATTGAAGGCAGTCAGGGTATAATAGGTATCCCGCATCCAGCAAAATCTGTAGTCCCAGTTTCTGCCAGTGCCGGGCGCTTCAGGCAAACTGGTGGTGGTAGCAGCCACAATGGCACCGGTATCTTCATACTGATGTATCTTCAAAGCGAGCGCCGACCGGATCACCTGCGACTGGTAAAAGTCATAGATAGACGTTGTTTTCACCCAATTCCTCCAATAGCTAATGGTACGGCTCAAAAAAGATTCGACTGTAGCTACAAGGGGTGCTTCAAGCGGGGGGCCTGAAGTGAACACTAGGTATTTGGTTTCATTAAGAACAAAGGCCTCGTCTTCCATCACATAGGTGAGTGGAATGTTTGTTGTGAGCCTGACGTGACCTTCCAAACCCAAAAACCGGATATGATTACTTCCCTGGCTTTGTTCAGGTATTATTTTGCCATAGTCACCTCTGGGCTCACACTCCACCTTTATCCTTGGATTTCCCTGAATTGGTTCAATTTTTCTTACCATCATTAAAGGCTTGTAATACCTGTCGTTCTGGTAGAATCTGGGTGCAAAGTCAGTTACACGAAATTTGCCATCAGCTGCTTCCACCTCCGTGCAAAGGACATTGGTATTCTCAATATAATACTGATTAAACGACGCATTTGGCTCACATGGAATAACCGAAAACTCCCCTCCCTTTTCTTCGTCAACCAGACTTCCAAAAATGAAGCTGGAGTCAAATCTTGGCCAGCACATCCAAACTATGTTAGTGTTTTTGTGGATATGAGCTGTGAAAGCGCAATTTCCAATCACTCCAAAATCATACGTATGTCTGTTCATTTCAGTTAACGGTCTTTTAAATGAATTCTTAAAAAGGGGCTTTTTGACTAAAGATACAAGCCTTGATTGCAAAGAGTAGGTGAATGACCTAATTTCACTTTTACCGAAAGTAAAATAATGGTCGAACTGGTCAATATTACTAAACTCTATCACAAAAAACCTGTAGTCAACGATGTTTCTCTTTTTGTTCCGGGAGGGCAAACGCTGGTGCTACTCGGCAAGAGTGGCTCCGGCAAAACCACTCTCCTGAAAATGATCAATAGGTTGATTGAACCCGATGAAGGAAATATTTTCATTGATGGAGAGCGCATTGCTAACCGGCCAGTAGAGGAACTCCGCAGAAATATTGGTTACGTGATCCAGGCCATTGGTCTGTTTCCACACTGGACTGTCGCCCAAAATATTGCCACTGTGCCGACTTTAATTGACTGGCCAAAAGACAAAATCTCCTCAAGGGTGTCGGAGCTGCTAGAGCACATGGGACTACCGCAACAGTTCGCTTCGAGGTACCCCCACGAGCTGAGCGGTGGTCAGCAGCAGCGAATCGGTGTAGCACGGGCCCTCGCCGCTAACCCATCGTTGCTTCTTATGGACGAGCCTTTCGGAGCGCTCGATCCAATCATAAGAAAGGAGATACAGTCCGATTTTCAACACCTGAGTATCTTTAAAGAAGTGACAAAAATCGTGGTCACCCACGACGTAAAAGAAGCTTTCTATCTGGGAGATGAAGTAGCACTGATTGACGAGGGAAAAGTCATCGAAAAAGCCACTCCCAGATACTTGCTATTCAATTCAACAAGTGATCTGGTTAGGGGCTTTATTGGGGAAGATGCCTGGTCACTCAAACTTTCACAAGTGGCGCTTTCAGAAGTCATCCCCTTTCTGGCATTAGCGAAAGACACGGAAGAAGCGTTGGTTTGTCATATAAATGAAAAACCATTTAGCCGGATATTTTCCCTGGCAAATTCCGACCATCAGCAAGTAAAGATTACCGACAACAGCGGCCTTGTGGGGCATGCTTCTGTAGCCGACCTAAAAGCTTCCTTTCTCAAACTAGAAAGCCAACTGGCTGCACACTGATGGTCGAGTTTCTAAAAGAGAATATTGGCGAAATCGGTGAGCAGGCAATGGAGCACCTGTGGCTTTCTGGCATCTCCATTTTTCTTTCCTGTGTAGCCGGAATAAGCCTTGGACTGGCGCTCACCAGAAATCAGAAATTTGCTGAGTTCTTCATTGGTGTCACTGGAGTTATGCAAACCATCCCCAGTCTTGCCATGCTTGGCTTTTTCATCCCCTTCCTTGGCATTGGAAAGCTACCTGCTATTGTAGCGCTGTTCCTCTACGCATTGCTGCCTATTGTAAGGAACACCTACACGGGCATTCAGAATATTGATGCAAATATCAGAGAGGCAGCCATGGCAATGGGGATGACCCGCTATCAGTTGCTGGCGAAAGTAGAGTTCCCCCTGGCGCTGCCAGTGATTTTTGCCGGGATCAGAACCGCCACGGTTATCAATGTTGGTGTGGCGACCTTATGTGCACTTATTGGTGCCGGAGGACTTGGAGAGTTTATTTTTAGGGGGATCACTCTCAATTCTACACCAATGATCCTTGCTGGAGCCATTCCGGCGTCTCTACTGGCCATTTTTCTGGACTATGCTCTCTCGCTTGTACAGAAAAGTGTAAAAAAGCGACTCTGGCCATTTATTGCAGGCATGGCCATTGTGATAGGCATTTACCCTGCCTGGACTGTCCTGAGTCAAAGCGGCAACAAAGTTGGTTTGGTCGCCGGTTTCAATTCTGAATTCATGAACAGGGCTGATGGCTGGCCTGGGCTAAGCCAAGTTTATGATCTGCAATTGCCAGCAGTAGAACTCGAAATAACGCTGATGTACGAGGCGCTGAAAAACCGGGAAGTCGACGTCATTGCTGGTTTTACCACTGATGGCAGAATTCATTCCTACAACCTCCGGGTACTGGAGGACGACCTCCATTATTTTCCTCCCTACTATGCCGTGCCTATTGTCAAGCTGGAAACGCTTAAAGAGTATCCACTACTGGAAGCTTCGCTGGCAAAGCTGGACGGCAAAATGCCAAAGGAGTTGATAGCATACCTCAACCTCAAGGTCGACCAACATGAGTTCACCATTGAGCAGGCTGCTGACAGCCTGCTGTCAGCTGTTGCAAAGGGAGTTTTTGTTAAAAACTCCGCTCTGTCCAGCAAAGATAAGCTGGTTATCGGCTCCAAAGCTTTTACTGAAAGCTATATCCTGGCAACATTCCTCTCTGAATACATCAAGGCCACAACAGGCTATCCCACTGACCTGAAGCTCGGTTTTGGAGGCACCAAGCTACTTTTCGATGCTTTTCTTAGTGGCGACATCAAGCTTTATCCGGAATACACGGGCACGGCATTGCTGGTTTTCGTTCAACCCAGCAAAACTGTTATTGACTCCTTGCTTCAATCACCGGAAAAGATTCATACTTTTACCAATAGAGAATTAAAAGAAGACTTTGGTGTTGTGATGTTGCCCTCGTTTGGGTTCAACAATACCACCGCCCTGATGATGAGAGAAGAGCTGGCTAATCAGCTTGGAATTGTCACTATCAGCGACTTGAAAAATTATATCAATCGCTTTGATCAGTAGGTCAATAAGTCATATTTTAACAACCTGATACCTTAAAAATGCGGAAGACAGTTCCGACCTAATCGACCGAAAGTGGCTGCTAGAGATCAACAGAATAAACACATAACACTTGGCCTTGAAATTGTTGGGGGACTTGTGATCTATTTTATCCTGATAGCTCTGCTGGTGGAATTCGAAAATGACAGCAATCAGGCCTCAATAACTAACTTTTCAAATGCCATCTGGTTCTCGATAGTCACATTAACTACCGTTGGGTACGGAGACATCTACCCCATAACTATTTACGGAAGAATTATTGGCTATATATTCCTCTTTATCAGCCTGGGTATTTACGGTCTTTTAATTGGTCAATTCACAACGCTTATGACAACTATTAAAGAAAATAGCAAATTGGGCTATGGTGGCACTTCATTCGAAGATCATGCTATTATCATCGGATGGAACGATTTTGGGAAAGCAGTTGCAGATCAGCTCGTTGGGGTAGGGAAAAAAGTGGCTATCATCACTGACAAAGCCACTGACATCGATATTATTAAGGAGAAGTACCGAAACTCCAGGCAAAACATCTATACGCTTTATGCTGACTATCAAAACCTCGATATGTTGTCGAAAGCGAATATTGAAGACTCTTCCATCGTGTTCATTAATTTTGAAAATGACACAGAGAAACTTGTCTATGTCCTGAATTTGAAAAAGCTGTACTCCAGCTTACGCTTTGTTGTGACGCTTGACAATGCTAACCTGCGCAACACGTTCCTGACAGCGGGAGTAACAAATACGATCTCAAAAAACGAAATAGCCTCTAAACTGCTTGCCAGCTACATGTTTGAACCGGACGTAGCTGAATACAGTGAAGACATCATGTCGATTGCAGAAAGTGACGGAGACTATGATATCAAGCAATTGATCGTAACCGAAAAGAACCCATACCTCAACAAACCCTACCAGGCAGTCTTTTTTGATATCAAAAAAAGGTTCAATGTGATCCTGATCGGTTTGAGTAAACTGGAGGCTGGCGGCAAACGGAAGCTCCTTAAAAACCCTACCGATGAGCAGAAAATAGAAATGGGAGACTATATGATCATGATCCTCAACAAGAAATCATATGAAGCACTCCGCAATGTCTTCCAGATCGACGAAGGTTACGTTAAAAAACTGTGAGCGCATGAAGACATTCAAAATAGCACTACTATCGCTGACTCTGACTGCACTTATACTCGCAGGGTGTGAAAACAGAGATGCTAATCCGGAGACCAGCATCTCTATGGGGGAAATTCGTGAGGAGGGGGAGTATCACTTCACTATCATCATGGTCGACAACTGTGAATACCTAATGCTGATGATGGACAGAAACCACCCTCACGAAGGATTCGGCTTTATGGCCCACAAAGGCAACTGCCGAAACCCAATTCACATCTACAACCCCGATGTTTTGTATGAGCCAACTGTATATGACTCTGCAATTGTCATTGGCCGACCACTAAAAATAATCAAATAGCACCTACAGTGCTGCAATGTGCTCTTTGACTTCGTCCAAAGAACTGGCAACTTCAGCAGGCAGTGCGCCTGAATGAACGGAGTCTTTAGCGAACTTGATGGCATCGATAAGTTCATCTTTATCAGTGAATACCTCATCAAGAATCTCGAGGCTACCAAGTAGTGACGCAAGAATTACAAAGGCCGGCGTTGGCTTCACTCCTTTCAATACGATTGACTTTAGCGAATCCCTGATTTCCTTCTCGTAGGCATAATTCGCATTATCCATGCGCTCAGAAATAGGTATCCAAAGCAAGCGGGTGGCTTCTCTCTTCAAAATACCTCTCCCAATCAGCAAATCGATACACATCTCATAGAGTGATCTCATTTGAGGCGAAAGGCTCACAACGGTGTCCTTTACTGACTTGCCTCCGGAGCCAATGCCGCTTAGTATGTGGTCGAGTATTTTGTTCCCTGAAGAAGTTGTGTCTTTGATGGTAATTTTACCACCCTCAAAACCAATTTTACGCAGCAAGTTCAGTTCAAAAATCCCTGCTGCCACCAAAGCGTCTATGATGCCTTTTTCGGCATCCGCTAACAACCTTCCCTCATTGTCATCGAGGGCGATTAACAATAGTCCTTCTGCTAAACTTAATCTCATTTTATAATTAATGTTACTATGCTAAAAACACTACAAAGTAAATGAAAATCACTATGACTTTATAAGTTTTCCAATGGTTAAACCTTGTACAAGTATGGAGAATACTACCACACAATACGTACATGAAAGAATAAGATCTTTTTCAGCGATAGAATCAGGAAGAGAAAGTGCCATTGCTACAGACAATCCGCCCCTTAACCCTCCCCAGGTGAGGATGGCTACAGTGTTTTTCTCAAAGTGCCTGAAACGCTTCATAATGCCGATCGGCAAAGCCACACCAATAAACCTGGCAGCCAGCACGATGGAAATAGACATTAGCCCAAGTGCAAAATAGTCGACCACAAAGCTTTGACTGATAACAATCATCTCGAAACCGACCAATATGAATAGAATGGCATTCAAAGATTCATCGAGCAAATGCCAGAATTTGTACACATACTCGCCCGTGGCGCTGGCAAACTCATCACCCCTGCCCTCGTTGCCTACAAATAGCCCCATGATTACCATGGCCAATGGGCCGGATACATGAAGCATTTCTGAAAGCCTGGCGCAAACCAGCACCATAGAAAGGGTTACCAACACCTCAAGCTCCACATGATCATTATCGATGAAGTCGAGTAGTTTGAGGCCCATGTAGCCAAAAACAGCTCCAATGCCCAGCCCACCAATTACTTCCCTTGCGAAGAGCCCAGCCACCTCAAGTGCATCAAACGAATCGGCCCCTCCTCTTTCGTCAATTCCCATAATGGTGAGGAACACAACAACGCCAATACCGTCATTGAACAAGGATTCTCCCGCTATCTTGATTTCCAGATTTTTGGAAAGGTTAGCCTTTTTCACCAGGGCCAGTACTGCAATGGGATCGGTCGGAGATATTAGCGCACCAAACAAGTAGCAATGCACCAGCGTGATTTCAAATCCAACAAAGGTGAAGGCGTAATACATCAGTGTGCCTACGATAAAAGTAGACACAAGCACACCAATGGTCGCTAAAATCAAAATGGGCCACTTTTCCTGCAAAAGCATTCGCAGGTTAATCGACATGGCACCAGCAAAAAGCAGAAAGCTCAGCATGACATTCAGGAGCACTTCTTTGAAGTCGAAATCCTCCATGATTTGGATGGCCAGGTCGCTTACTGAAGGGAAAATCAAGCCAAGCAGCAATATCACGATTGACATCACAAGTGCAATAGCCATCAAGCCGATGGTATGCGGCAGTTTTAGGTAGGTGATATTTACTAGGGTGAAGGCAGCTGACAGGAAAATCAGCAACGAGATTAGGTCTAATATGTCCATACTCCTGTTTTAGTCGATAGGTCTAAGCAATTAAATATTAATACCATCTAGAAAAGATTCTTTTTAAACACGGCCTTTTATTATTTGAACCCATCCGTTTTCCTTTCGAAAGGAGTTCAATATAACAAATTGCCACTTTTTGCTGGTGATTAAAAAGCTGCAGGAATATTGGTGGTAATCGCCGGGCAAATATATGGAATTAACCTCTATCTATTAAAATTAATGTGAAAAAATAGGTGCTTTACCCTATACTGGGCTTTTGTCGAAGGCAAACAGTCCAACTGAAGGCAAGCACCCACAGGCGTGCCTCACCGGGAGCAAGGCACAAAAAAAACTAATATGTCAGTTTGGCTACTTCCGAAATAGGCATTGCGTTGGCTACACTCGTTACTTCACTTTCTGTAAAGGCCCCATCAAAGTCAACGGTGAACAGCGACTGATTGAAGGGTATCTGGAGCGTGTAGCCTCCTATTGCCTGCGCAGCTTCTTTCCTTTGCAAAAGCGCCTTGTATCCACTCACTTTAATCACCTTCTGGCTGCCATCCGAACTATTCATAATCATAGGCATGGCCAAAAGACTGTTAATACCAGCCAGCATCGGCGAGTTATCCATCAAGTCAATGGCGACCGACTTGGTGGTGTCACCGTAGTCACGGTGAACAAACAATCCACCAAAAGACGAAGAGTTGCCGGAAACATTATCGTTTGCCTCAACAAACGAAAAACCACCAACACTTTTGGGTAGTATCCCCAGTATCTCCTTTCCAATCTCTTTATCCACTTCAGCCAGTGACTGCTGCAGGGCAAACCGAGCTTCTTCCAAATTGCCTGCTTTGTACTCATTCTTTGCTGTAGCTGTTGATGCACTAAAATCATTTTGCGCACTAGCCTCCAGCCCAAACACTGCTATGATCGATGCAAGTATATATATCTTTTTCATGTGTATATAATTGTTTTTCAATGGCCACATGGAATAGCTGAACCGGTTTGGGATTGAACATTTCTCGTGTTAGAGGCATATTCATTCTCGTTGGGTATGGTATTCCTTATGGCTATTTCATCTTGAGTCTTAGTTAATCTTATCGCCCAACTGTTTTTGAATGCCTGCCAAATCAAAGGCGTCTGATACTTTTAACGCAGCTGATTCGTCGGCAAAATTCACCATTTTTATGATCGCAATGCTCGTTTGCCCGAGAGGTACCGACAGTTTGTAACCATCGTATTCGGAAAACTCCATCACACCCCTAAAACCCTGCACTGTTACTGATTTGATGTTCTCCTGCCCTGAAGTATAAGCTGGGTTTGTCAGGTACATGTTGGCTGACATAAGTAGGGCAGAATTGTTGGCAACAGTTATATCTACAGCTTTGTCATCGTTGTAATATTCCCTGAAAATGGTCAACCCGACAAAGGCCATTCCCGTGCTCGTAACCTTATCGCTTTCTTTCACAAAGTCTATACCGGCCACTTTTTTAGGAAGGGACTCCATCACCTTGTTGCCCATTTCCATTTCGATCCCGACTATAGCTTGCTGCAACGCATACCTTGCTTCGCCATATTTCTTGTAGGAAAATGACGACTCAGCAGTTGCAATGCTTTTTCCTACGTCGGGTGGAGTGGTGATCAGGCCTCCAGACGTGTTATTCATCGGCCGCCCTGATCGCTCGTCACCCTCAGAAACGCTGGGAGTGGAAGGTGTGTCCTTGTCGCCAAAAATGGCGTTCGCAGCTTTGTTCTTCGCAGCTGATTTCACTTTGTTTAAAATAGCTTGCGCCTCTGTTGGAGAGTTTAAAAAGCAAAACAGCGCCAGCGCAACGACGCCTTTTAATTGAAGTTTTAGCATACTCATTTGTATTAAAAAAAGAATCGGCAGCAAGATAATACGTTGAATCCAATTCAACGTTTCCTTACTGCCGATATAATTTTGAGCGAACCGGTTATTTTTGTGCTTTCAGCAAATCTCTTATCTCAGTCAGTAGCTTCTCTTCATTGCTGGGTGCGGGTGGCGCTGCCGGAGCCGGAGCTTCTTCCTTCTTCTTTTCCATCCGCTTGTAGGCCTTAATGACCATAAAAATGGAGAAGGCTATGATAATGAAATCAATCATAGTCTGGGTAAAAGCACCGTAATTAATTGTTACAGCTGCCTTTTCGCCAACCGCCTCCTGAATAACGACGCTTAGGTCCCGGAAGTTGACATTACCAAGCAGCACTCCTATTGGCGGCATCAGAATGTCATTGACAAGTGATGATACAACTTTTCCAAATGCGCCACCAATAATGACTGCGGTGGCCAGATCAATAACATTGCCCTTCAAGGCAAAGTCCTTGAATTCTTTTAAAATTCCCATGTTTGCGATTTGTGTTGGTAGTAAATTGAAGTAAAATGTTCTAGAGCTTCTTATTTTCGAGCAGGCTGAGAATGACAATAATGGCAAAAAAGATTACCCCCACTGACAAAAATAAGCTCACCTCATCATTGAACAAGAAATTATAAAGAGCAGCTCCCGTTACTCCTCCTGCCAATGGCCCCAAAACGGGCACCCAGGAATAGCCCCAGTTTGAACCGCCCTTACCGTGGATAGGCAATACTGCATGTGCTATTCTAGGCCCTAAGTCTCTGGCCGGGTTGATGGCGAATCCTGTGGTTCCGCCGTGCGACAGACCAATGGCAATGATTAACCCACCTACAACTAATGGGTTCAATCCCTCCGTGAACTCGTTCGCACCGATGAACAAAATCGCAAAGATTAAGATAAAAGTGCCCATAAACTCAGAAAGTACGTTAGCGCTCGTGCTCTTTATAGCCGGACCAGTTGAAAACACTCCCAGTTTGGCAGCGGCATCTTCTGTGGCTTTCCAGTGAGGCAAGAAATGAAAATACGCTAAACAAGCTCCACAAAAAGCGCCTCCCATTTGTGCCAGCACATACCCTCCTATCATATCGGCGGGAAACTCACCTGCGGCATACAGCCCAAGTGTTACAGCAGGGTTTAGGTGAGCTCCGCTAATGCCACCCACTGCATAAATTCCGAGCGTAACCCCAAGCCCCCAACCAATACAGATGGCGAGCCAGCCGGCGTTTTGCGCATAACTTCCTTTAAGTGTGGTGGCGGCATTCACTCCGTTGCCAAAATAGAGCAAAACCATCGTGCCAATAAATTCTCCTAGGTATGGGTTCATGTGTTGTCTTTTTGCGAAAATATACGAAGATGATTTGGAACCGCCATTCGCTCGGCTAATTTTACGCCCAGCGCTATTTAACCACGCAAATACATGAAGCCAGCCGCCTTATTGTTCGACATGGACGGAGTGATCGTAGACAACCACAAATTTCACCTGAGAGCGTGGATGGAGTTTTCAAAGCGACATGGCTTCCACCTTGACGAAGTCGAGTATAAAAAACACATCAACGGAAGGACCATTTCGGCTACTATGGCCCACTTCTTCCCTGACGAAAAAAACCCGGATGTCATTCAGGCCCTTGGTGCGGAAAAAGAAGAGATTTACAGAGAGTTGTATGCTCCCCATCAAAAACCAACACCCGGCCTGGTCGACTTCTTGCGCCTGGCCATGGGTGCTGGGATTGCTGTGGGCGTCGGCAGCTCGGCACCTCCGCAGAATATTGCCTTCACTTTGGATGGACTTGATCTTCGGAAGTACTTCGCCGCAATTGTAAACGGCAGTGAAGTGAGCGTGGGCAAACCTGCGCCTGAGGTGTACTTGAAGCTGGCAGAAAAGCTTGGTGCCAAGGCGCAAGATTCCATTGTGCTGGAAGATGCGCTGTCGGGGATTGAGGCCGGAAAGAACGCAGGAGCAAAAGTGATTGGACTGGCTACAACCCACCCAGCCCATGAAATCAGCCATTCAGACCTTGTGATAAACGATTTTAACGGACTCACCGTTGATAAGCTAACGTCTCTTTTTAAGTAATTATGAAGAAAGTTTCCTTTTTGGTACTTATTATGTTGAGTTTTGGCGCTATCGCCCAGCAGGATAACACAATGAAAATTGCCAAGCTGAAATATCACGGGGGTGGCGACTGGTACGCCAATAAGACTGCACTACCCAACCTGGCCAAATTTTGTAACGAAACCCTGGGCACGTCCCTTGCGCCGTCCGAAGATGCTGTTGACGTAGGCAGTCCTGAGATCTTTCTCTACCCATATGTGTACATGACTGGGCATGGCAACGTCCTGTTTTCCGACCCTGAAGCTACCAACCTCAGAGAATACCTCATTTCGGGTGGATTTTTACATATCGATGACAATTATGGTCTCGATCAGTTTGTGCGCCTCGAAATGAAAAAGGTGTTTCCGGAACTGGAGTTTATAGAGCTTCCTTTTTCACATTCCATTTACCACCAGAAATATCAGTTTGCTGAGGGCCTGCCCAAAATACATGAACACGACGGCAAAGCCCCCATGGGGTATGGTCTTATTTATGAAGGAAGGCTTGTTTGCTTTTATTCTTACGAGTGCGACCTGGGAAATGGCTGGGAGGATCAATCGATCTACAACGACCCGGAAACCGTGCGGCAAAAGGCACTGCAAATGGGCGCCAACATTATCGCCTACTGTTTCACCAGCTTCTGATCAATACTTTCTGTTGAGAATTTCGCCAAGGATAATCGCCTTTTTGGCGCCGTCCTGATCGGAAAGCATATCTACTATTTCATCACGAAACGCCGAATTGTCCTCTTCCTTGATCTCAAATTCCTTGAATCTGCTTTTGGCCCTTTCCAGCTGTGCAGAAAGTTCGTCGTCTTTGCTGTGATCAATATGGATCGACTCCTGATAAATCCTTTTTGTTTCTTCATCAGAAAAAAGCCTGGTGTGGCTTCCTTCTTTCACCGTGGCAATGTCCTTGTCCTCCCACTCATCATGCACATCTTCGTAGTTTTTCACCTCAGACGGGAACTCGAAAGAGCGGCTGGGCTCAGGAGCTGGCTGTGGAGTCGGCTTTGGTGCAGTTTGCCCTCCGCTGGTCAGCTCTTTAAGTAAGTCTTCAAAGCTCATTGGTGGCGTGGACGTCGGCTCCTGCTGACCTTCATAGTCGTCATCGCTTTGAGACCTTCTCTCCTGAACCTCAGGTGGTTTTGGCTTCTTCTTCAGGTTTCTGACCACAAAATAAATAATGGCCATTACAATATAAATGACGACGTCTCTATCCATATACCTCAAATATAAGTCATTGAATGTTATTTTTGCTGTCTGCCCCAAAAAAGAGGACAAGTATCAGCGTAATGTTGATAACTAGCCCGCTTTGAGCCCCATTTTGTTGATAACATTTAAAGGTTAATGAATATTTTTGCCGCATGCAGTTGACGAAACTTGAGATTCGGGGGTTTAAGAGCTTTGGGGATAAAGTGGTGATCAACTTCGATGAAGGCATCACCGGCATCGTTGGTCCAAATGGCTGCGGCAAGTCCAATGTGGTCGATTCCATTCGCTGGGTACTTGGCGAGCAAAGGTCACGCATGCTCCGTTCCGACAAAATGGAGAATGTGATCTTTAACGGAACAAAAAAAAGAAAGCCTACCAACCTGGCTGAGGTTTCTCTCACTTTCAACAACACCAAAAACCTCCTCCCTACCGAATATTCTCAGGTCACCATCACCCGCCGCTACTACAGGTCGGGCGAAAGTGAATATGAGTTGAATGGCGTTACGTGTCGGCTGAAAGACATTTCCAATCTTTTTCTTGATACCGGAATAGCATCAAACAGCTACGCCATTATTGAGCTTAAGATGGTCGACGATATCCTCAACGACAAAGACAACTCAAGGCGTGGCCTTTTTGAAGAGGCAGCAGGTATCTCAAAATTCAAAGTTAGGAAGAAGGAAACGCTGCGGAAGCTGAGCGACACCGATGCCGACCTTGCCAGGGTGGAAGATTTGCTTTTTGAGATAGAAAAGAACCTGAAAAGCCTTGAAAAGCAGGCCCGCCAGGCGCAGCAATACTATAAAATAAAAGAAGAGTACAAGGAGGCCAGTATAGCCCTCGCCAGGAAAACAGTTGAAAAGCATCAGCAATCGTTTCGGGATGGCAAGAGCAAAATCGAAACTGAAAATGACCTGAAGCTAAGCCTGAACCGGCAGCTTGCTGAGAAAGAAGCGGCTATTGAGAAGTCGAAAGCCGATTTGATCGCTAAAGAAAAGCAGCTCAGCTCACGGCAAAAAGCGCTGAATGAGCACGTAGGCAAAATAAGGTCGTACGAGAGTGAGAAAAAGATCAAGAACGAAAGGCTCCGCTTCCTTAATGACAAGAATGAAAATCTCAGAGAGCAGATAGAGCAGGACAGGAAAAGCAATGAGCGGGCGTCCTTTTCTATTGAAAGCCTTACCAAGGAAAAACAGGTAGCCGACAAAATACTTTCCGAAGTTGCAGTCAAACTCGACCGGCTCAAGGGTGAGTATGATCACCAGAAGACTGAAACAGCAGCACTTCAGGAGGAGGTGAACATTCTGAACCGCAACTTCCGCCAAAAAAGGGAAGAAGTGTACCAGCTGACAAAAGACTTAGAAATAAAACAAATTCAGCTGTCTACACTTAAGCAGGAGCTGGACAAAGCAGCCTCCGACACGACCGAGCAGTCGGCTAATCTGGAGGAATTTGAAATCAAGCTGCAGGAAGTAGGCGAACTGAGAGCTGAGAGACAAAAAGAGATCGACAAGCTTAAGTCAGAAGAAGAAGCAGTTCAAAGCAGAATTGAGAGTATTGGCAAAACGCTGGAGGTGATCAAAGAAGAAGGCACCCAGGTGAGCCGTAAGCTTGATGCCCGGCAAAATGAGTATGCGCTAACAAAATCGCTGGTAGAGAACCTGGAAGGATTTCCGGAAGCCATCAAGTTCCTGAAAAAGAACTCTTCCTGGGGAAAAGATGCGCCTCTTCTCTCCGACGTCATCACCTGCCCCGAAGAATACAGGGTAACTATCGAGAATTTTCTCGAGCCTTACATGAACTACTATATAGTAGAAAGTGAGGCGAATGCCTATCAGGC
The DNA here is from genome assembly GCF_048007035.1 of Imperialibacter sp. Lineage (NCBI taxonomy): Bacteria > Pseudomonadati > Bacteroidota > Cytophagia > Cytophagales > Flammeovirgaceae > Imperialibacter > Imperialibacter sp. The sequence continues at coordinate 5,522,219 of NZ_CP180355.1, read as the reverse complement.
CATCAACCTGCTGAGCGACGCAGCCAAGGGCAAGGCCCATTTCTTCATTCTGGAAAAGTTTGACAAGTTCAAGCCTACAAGCACCAAGATCATCCAGAACGCCATTCCCGCCACTGAGGTGGTGGAGTTTGACGGCAAGTACAAAAAGCTGGTCAGCTTTATTCTTGACAACGTTTACATTTCCACCAACCACCACACCGACCTTCCTGATGTAGATGACGCCATCTTTATTACAAAAAATGGAAAGGTTACCCGTCGTCATTATTCCATATCAGGCGGAGCAGTAGGGCTTTTTGAGGGAAAAAGAATAGGCCGTGCCAAGAACCTGGAAAAATTGGCCGTCGAAATAAAGGCGCTCAACAAGAAGCTCGACGAAATTCAGCAGAGCATCGAAAGCAATCAAGCTGACCTGAATGCGTTGAAAGCATCGAGCAAGAAAGACAAAATTGAGGCCCTCCTCCCTGACCTGAATCAGATCAACGAGGAGTATGTCTCTATAAGAACCAAGCAGGAGCAATTTTCGAAAATGCTTACCTCCAACACTACAAAGAGGGAAGACATTATCGACAGGATTGAGGTGCTCACTGAAGAGCTGCGAACGCTGCAACCAAAAGCAGAGCGTGAGCAAGACCTTCAAAAAAGCGACGAAGAAGACCTGGCTTCCAAAAACAGTGAATTACAGGTTTTTCAGGAAATTTTAAGTCAAAAATCGGCAGCATTCAACCAGGAAAACATTTCGTACCACCAGCAGGAGAACAAGGTAGCCAGCATAGCCCAGGAAATTAGTTTCAAGGAAAACACCTACGAAAGCTCCAAAGAACGGATTGAACGCAACCAAAGTGAGTTGAAGCAAACCGAGGAAGAGATCAAAGCCCTGGTGGAAAAGGCGGAGATGAATGACGATGAGTTGGTGGCGATGTATTCCGAAAGGGAAGCAATAGAAGCAGGCGTTAACGAAGCAGAAAAGGAGTACTACAGCAGCCGTGGGCTTATTGATGAACTGGAGAAAGAAAGCCGGGAGATTCAACGTCGGAGAGAAAGCACCGACCTGATGCTTATGGAGTTTCAAAATCAGCTGAACGAAACCAAGCTGCAGCTGAGCGCTGTAAAAGAGCGGCTTTCCGTCGAATTCAATATCAACCTCGATGATTTACTCAAAGAAAAAGAGCCGGAGGAAGGCGAAGAAGTAAAAGAAAATCCGTTTGCCGATATTTCCGACGAAGAGCTAAGGGAGAAAGTCTCAAGGTTCAAAACCAGAATTGACAACATAGGCCCGATTAACCCGATGGCCATGGAGGCCTTTGAGGAAATCAAGGAGCGCTATGACTTTATCATCAAAGAAAAGGATGACCTGATCAAAGCCAAAGAGTCATTGATCAGCACGATAGGCGAAATTGACGCTGTGGCCAGAGAAACCTTCCTCGATGCCTTCGAGAAGATCAGGGATAACTTTATCAAGGTATTCCGATCTCTCTTCACCGAAGAAGACGACTGCGAGTTGAAATTGCTCAACCCCGACGACCCGTTGGAGAGCCCGATTGAGATCATGGCCAAGCCAAAAGGCAAGCGGCCATTGACCATCAACCAACTATCAGGCGGTGAAAAGACGTTGACAGCCATCTCTCTGCTGTTCTCTATTTACCTGCTAAAGCCGGCCCCGTTCTGTATTTTTGATGAGGTTGACGCTCCACTCGACGACGCCAATATTGACAAGTTCAATAACATCATCAGAACGTTCAGCAAGGAATCGCAATTCATTATTGTGACGCACAACAAGCGTACTATGTCAAGCACCGACATTATTTACGGCATCACTATGATCGAACAGGGGGTATCGAGGGTTGTGCCTGTTGACCTGAGAGAACTGGCTTGATCTAGTTTCGATAGATCAGGTAGCCCGTGTAGCCAACAAACGCCACCAGAAACATAACTGCTTCTACCCTATCAAGCTTGTTGCGGTTGAAGGTGAACATGAAGAGCAAGAGGGCTACGGATCCGAAGAAAATCACGAAGAAATCCATGTTCAGGGTGGCATTGTAGGGAATTTCCCGAATGCCTCCGTTGATTCCCAAAATGAGCAGGATATTAAAAATATTGGAGCCCACCACGTTGCCAATGGCAATGTCTGTGTTTCGCCTAAAGGCGGCGACGGCCGAAGTGGCCAGCTCGGGCAGCGAAGTGCCTGCTGCCAAAATGGTTAGTCCAATCAGCTTTTCGCTTAGCCCGAAACTTGCTGCAATTGCTACAGCGTGATCTGTTACAAGTTTGCCTCCTCCCACCAAAAGTGTGATGCCGACGGCAACGAACAAGACTGACTTGAGCAAGGTCATTGTTTGAATCTCATCCTGCGGCTGGGTTTCGTTTTTCGCCTGCCTGATGATGTAAGCCATAAATAGACCAAAAAAGACCAGAAGCACCAATGCATCTATCCGTCCGAGCGAATTGTGATCGGCACCAAAAAACATGGCATCGTTGACCAGAAAGAAAAGAAGCAGCGCAGAAAACAATGAGTAAGGAATTTCGTATTTCACAGTCGTCCGTTGTACACTCAATGGATAAATGACTCCTGCCACTCCCAGGATGAACAACAGATTGAATATGTTACTCCCGATGATGTTCCCGAACATGGCATCGTTCAGCCCGCTGGACGAAGCAAACAGGTTTACGGTGAGTTCCGGAGCAGACGTACCGAAGGCAACTACGGTAAGTCCGATCATTAAATTGGATACGTTGATTCTTTTGGCAAGAGACGAGGCGCCGCTAACCATCCAGTCAGCCCCCTTAATGAGGATAGCGAATCCTACCAGCAGCAGGACGAAGTGAAGAGTCATAAGGTCGATTAATTAGGTTAAAAAGCTAAGAAATGTAAGAATAAAAACGGCCAGATTATCTTCGAATAGATAAAATTTTTTATTGAATAATTCTATTTCTGAATTATTCCCACTTTTTCAACTTCAACATATAAAAAATTCCGAATATCGCATCTTCAAAATGACCAGAGTCTTAACCCTTTACAAAAATGCATTTGGCGGGCTTTCACAGGCGGCATGGATATTGGCGTTAGTCATGCTCATCAATCGCAGCGGGTCAATGGTTGTCCCATTTCTCAGCGTATACCTTACCGCCTCACTAGGCTTTGATTTGGAGCAAGCGGGCATCCTTCTGAGTCTTTTTGGTGTCGGCTCCATTGCAGGCGCATTTATCGGCGGCTGGCTTACCGACAAAATTGGGCACTTCCTTGTTCAGTTTATTAGCCTTGTGGGGGGTGGAACTTTGTTTTTTTTTGTAGCAAACCTCACGGAATTCTTGCCGTTATGCATTGGCATATTCACTATCAGCGCCGTGTCGGAAATGCTGCGACCGGCCAACTCGTCGTCAGTAGCATACTACGCCAAGCCAGAAAATGTAACACGGGCTTTCAGTCTGAATAGAATGGCGATTAACCTGGGCTATTCTTTTGGACCGGCCGTTGGGGGAATTTTGGCGACTTTCTCTTACAACCTACTTTTCATCGTTGATGGAATCACCTGCATATCGGCCGGGGTGCTTTTCTTCTTCTATTTCAAAAACAAAAAAGGGAACGAACAAAAAGAGGATGAAAACAAAGTTACCTCTTCGCCTCTCAACGCACTAAAAGATTGGCGATTTATGCTTTTCGTTCTGTTGGTGCTGTCATTTGCCACTGTGTTCTTTCAATTGTTCATGACCCTTCCGCTGTATTATAAAGAGGTCTACCAACTGCCCGAGTCACAAATTGGATTACTGATCGGACTCAATGGATTTATCGTCTTCCTGCTGGAGATGATCATCGTGTACAGTGTGGGTGAGCGATTCAGCATCAGGCGGCTGGTGATGATCGGCAGTTTACTCAATGGATTAGCCTTCATTATTCTCAACCTGCTGCACAGCGAGCCCATTCTCTACGTAGCCGTGCTGATCATCAGTGTTGCTGAAATTATGGCGATGCCGTTTATGGCCACCTACACCGTACAAAGGTCGGGACCAAAAACCCGGGGGATTTACATGGGTATGTACTCTTTTGCCTATTCAGCCGCATTTGTGCTGGCGCCTGCGTTGGGTACTAATATTGTCAGGGCATTCGACTTCACCACGCTGTGGTGGATTTGTGGGGTTCTTTCCATTGGAACATCTGTAGGATTTTTCCTATTACTGGCCCCGGCAAAACAGAAAATTTAGTCTTTCTTTTCAGTCGGCTTCACATTCCACTCCTTCAAAAAGATGGCATAGGCATTGAGAGAGGGCACCTCTTCCAGAATAATTTTTACAATTCCGACGAGCGGTATGAAAAGTATCATTCCGGATACGCCCCACACCAGGGCCCCAACAATAAATGATAAGAAAACAGCAAAAGCATTTATTTCGGTTGATGAGCCAACCACCCATGGTCTGATAACATTTTCCTGTATCATGTTTGCCAGCCAAAGCAGCCCAACGAGAAGTAAAGGTGTCAGCAGCGAATCTTTTGTTACCAAAGCATAGCCCACCACTATTATCATTGCTATGAGATTTCCCACGTAAGGGATGAGATTAAGAATGGCCACCAGAATGGCAAAAAACAAAGCATACTCCAATCCCAGTGAGAGAAAAATAATGATGTCCATGGCTGCGGTGATAGCCGTAAACAGGCTAATGCCTACAATGTAACTACGCAACACCTTTTGGATTTTACCAAAGACCTTCCTGATCGTTTCCTGATTTGATTCGCTATACTTTTTCTCAATGAACCGGGAGGGTAGATCCCTGTACAGGAGAATGAAATAGATGTAAATAGGCATTAGAAAAAGGTCAAAGAAAGACTGCCCGACAGATGTAATATTGCCAAACAGCCACTTGACAACGTCTTCTAGCTGGCTGCCGATCATGCTCTTCAGCTCCTCGGTATCATCTGCAATGCCCAGGTCTTCAACAATAAACTGCTGAACCTTGGTAATGCTGGAAGAAAACCTTGTGGAAATGGACGGAAGATCCTTGCTTATTGACACCACTTGCGCTGAAAGCGTGGCCAGAATGCCAACTATGACTCCGGTAAACAACAGCACGGCTATGATAATTGCCAGCCCCCTCCTCATTCGTTTACTTTCCATCCATTCAACAAAAGGCATCATAAAAATGGCGAAAAAAGATGCCCAGGCCAGTGGCACCAGTAATCCACGGGTAATCATAAGCACCCAAATGATTACAACTATCAGCGCTATTGTATAGAACTGCCGTTGTATTCCGCTGATTTCCTTTTTAGCTGAAGACGCCATTTAGTTTGCCTTTATTTCATCTATGAAAATACCATTCAAAGGTCTCTAAAATTAACGATCCAGCCACATTTTAAAAGCATTTACTTTTTCCCTTGCAACAACAACGTCCGTGTCGTTGCAGTTATGCAACACCAATTTCAATCGGCTATTGGACCAGGCAATGATGTCTTTGATGGACTTAAACGACACTATGTACTTCCTGTTTATCCTAAAAAAGGCTGAGGGATCGATCAGCGCCTCTGCCTGGTCAAGGGTAAAGTCAATGATAAACCTTTTACCTTCCCTGTTTTGAACAAAAGTGGCTTTCTCCTGACTTACAAAATGGTCAATATCAGCTACCTCCACTGATTTCAGGTGATCGCCCACCTTAATGATAAATCTTTCTTTGTAGCTTTTTGCTAACCCCGCCAAAAGGTTTTCCAGCTTATCAATCGGCAAACCTAGCGAACCAGCAGGTGGTTTGTTCAAACTGTTAAACTTCATGAGGGCCGCTTTCAGTTCGTCATCGTCAATGGGCTTTAACAAATAATCAACGCTATTCACTTTGAAGGCCTTGATGGCGTATTCATCGTAGGCAGTAGTGAAAATAATGGGAACCCTCACCTCTACCCTCTCAAATATTTCAAAGCTCAGCCCATCGGCCAACTGAATATCGAGAAACAACAAGTCGGGAGCTGGCTGGCTGGCCAACCACTCCACTGTTCTCTTTACTGAATCGATCTGGGCAAGAATTTCTACGTCGGGCACGATCTTTCTGACCATCTGGGCCAGTCTGTCGGCCGACAGCTTTTCGTCTTCAACTATTAAAACCTTCATTAAACTTTATCGAGGGTTAAAAGCGGCAGGGTTACCTCAAACTTGCCGTTCTCCTGTGTGACAATTACTTTCTTGCCACTCAGAAACTCATACCTGTCCTTAATATTGTCTAGCCCCGTTCCTGAAGAGGGCTCTCTGGTGTGCTTTACCTGAAGCGTATTGGAAACCCGCAAGGTTTCCTCGTCAACTGAAATAGCGATTGTCAGGGGATGTTCTTGCGAAATTTCGTTGTGCTTGATGGCGTTTTCTACCAGCATTTGAACTGACAATGGAGGCACCACTTTATGCATATATGCATCAGGAACACTTATGTCATATTTGAGGTTATCGCCAAACCGAATCTGCTGCAGGAAGAGGTAGTCTTTTACAAACCTTAGTTCTGTAGAAAGGTCTATCAGCTCCTGCTTTCTTGACTCCAGCACAAACCTATACACCTCCGACAGCTTCTTAATGAACTTCACAGCAGTGTCCGGATCTTGATGAACAAGTGAGGTAAGGACATTCAATGAGTTAAACAGAAAGTGCGGATTGACCTGACTTTTTAGTGCTTCGTACTGAGAAGCCATCTGCTCCGACTTTAGCTTTTCAAAGTTAATAGCTGTTTGCCTCCAGCTGATAAAAAACTGCCGCCCAAACAAGAATGTCATGATCAACATGGTGCAGAACACCGGAAAGACGAGGTTATACATGAATCCAGAGGATAGCAGTGTGGCTAAATCCTTCCCCATGTATGCCACATAAAATAAGTAATAGATGATAGATGCTGCAACCAAAGTATACACCACCATGACAACCAAACCCACCCACAGCCGCTTGCCTGGTGCCTCCAGCCAGCTTATCCGTGTTTCTATAATTTCGGAAAGATATTGATTACCCTTCCAGAAAAACAGCCAGAACGCAGCATTAAGACAAAAGATGGCTACCGTAAATGAATTAAGCTCACTAAAGCAAGAACGGCAGGAAAGGTAGCCACCAATTAAGCCCCCGGCTACAATTAGCAGGGTAATTTCCTTTAACTCCCGTAGAACAGTCTTTCTGGTGATTTGCATCTCTGTTTTTGAAGAAAACCAAACGAAGCTTAAAGTGCAACAGGCTCGATTAATTTACAAGTATTTGATGAGCCATGGTGTAACTTTAGTTCCCCTCTCCCTCAGCCGGTTTCTGGCAATTTTTCAGCATTTGCTCGGCCGACCCCTGCCCCCAGGTGGGTGAGAAATCTCCATTGTCCTTTTGCAAAGCGTAGTTCTCTACTGCTTTGGTGAGCGTTTGGCAAGAACCCTCGTGTCCCTGGCCGAAAAAGCTCTCTGTGCCGTCCTGCATTTGGGCCATGAAAAGCCTGGCTCTTGGGTTGGTTGGATCCATTTGTATGGCTTTGCCAAATGTTTGAAAAACCCTCGTGGACAAAGTCTGGCCCCTCGTTCCCGGGTCAAAGGCAATGCTCAACATATCGGTGTACCCTTGCATAGTAATCAGCTCCACATTGTCGGGAGACACCGCCAGGCCAGCTTCCACAAACTTCCTCGCCCGGTTCATTTTTTCATCCTGCAGTGCCAAACCCTCCTCTTTTGTGGCCATCCATGCATAGGCGAGCGCAGCGTAGTAGCTTGGCTGCCATTTATCCTTTTCCACATTGGCAATTCTCTCAAACTTATTGGCGGCATTCTGCCAGTTCTCCTTGCCACCTTCAGCAGAGAACAACTGCTCCAAAGCGGCTTTCATTCCTTTTTCATAGGAGCTCTGCGCTTTGATGTCGGCAACTGAAAATAAGACCAAAAGAGAAGCTACTGCTGTTATTTTAAGTGTTTTCATGGCAATCAACGGTTAAGTTTTATTTCAATAGACGTATCTTTTTTGAAGCTGATTTTGGTTTGCTCAAAGCTGGGAGGTCCAAAATTCCCCATGGCGTTGTTGCTAAAGCCGTAGGGCTCAGTAGGGATGACCAGAAAAGTGTCGAGTTCGCCATTTTCATTTTCATCATGAATCACACTCACCGCATAATCGCCATAAGGCAGGTTTTCAAAAACAAGCTCCTGGCCTTCGGCTGTTGCTTTGGCTGAAATACCCTTTATTGGCTCTTTCAGAAAATTGTCTTCCTTGTCGAACAAGCCTACCATTACCTGGCCTTTCAGGTCTCCCAGATTGGTAACTTTTACTACCAGCCTGCCCTGGTTGTCGCCGGCCTGGCTTTCAATGCCAGCCAGTAGCAAAATCATCATGAGTACATTTTTCATCGTTATGATATTTAAGTTGAATTATAAGTTTTCGAGTTGATTCTTTGACTTGTCTTTCGAGAGTGTAATGAAAACTCCAAGGAACAAGAAACGTTTAGCTGGCTGCCCAATAGCTCTCGACTCAAACACACCGTCGCTGTTTGGGTTGTCTGCAAACTGGTAACCGAAGACATTGTCCCGACCTAGCAGATTGGTGGCTGAAGCATAGAAGATAACCTGCGGACGAAACAGATAAGCTATGTTAAAGCTGAAGTCCTGATAGCTGGGAAGCTGGCTGTTCATGACCCCATCTTTGTTGGGGTCGTTATAGTAGCGGCCGCTGCCATAAGAGTAAGTAAACCCAACCTGCGACTTGATGGCGTCAATAAAGTGCTTGTAAACGAAAGAGAAGTTATGTTTCGAAGCAAACCCAGGCACCGCTGACGACTGAAATGTGAGATAGTCTCTTTCGGTATCGAGAAATGAATAGGACACCCAGTAGTCGATGTTGCGGAACGTTTTGGCGTCTCGGAAGAAAATATCCAACCCATTGGCGTCGCCATACCCCTTATTGTTGAAGTAGGTTGGGTTATAAGGTTCGTTCCCATTGTATTTCACTAGCTTATCATACGCCTTCATGTAGCCCTCTATTCTGAAGGTTCGGTTGTTTTTTTGAATTTGGTAGTTAAGGATGTAATGAGAGGCAACTTCAGACGAAAGGCTGGTAGTTACCCGAAAGCGTTCATTATCTGGCGTTTGGTAAAACCTTCCATAAGCGAAGGACACCTGGCTGAATGCTGTGGTTTTGTAGGCCAGCGATGCTCTTGGTGCCAGGTTCCAGCTATCAATGAGAGACGAATACTCCAACCTTGCTCCCGTTCTGAACACAAACTTATTGGACAGGTAAACATCAGCCTCTGCAAACGTAGCGGGCAACGTCTCCGTCTTTTCATTGATCAGACTTTGCCCTTCTGCTGCTGTAATGTTATCGGTGAAATCTCTGACAATTACCTCCTGACCGAGCTTAAGCGTCACCTTCTCGTTGCTATCGTTAGTGAAGACTGATTTCACATGCCATGCATGCTCTCCATTGTCAACACGGTCGGCGTCGAAGTCAATATTGTCTTCCGAAATGGTTTGGCTAACACCTCCGCTATAGTACCAACCACCTCCCAGTTGGTTTTTGTAAGTGGCATTCAGGTAGCTGTACCCATTCTTTATGGCAATTCTATTGCTGCCGCCCGGGCTGTTGATATCAGGCTGACGAAGCGCAAAGGAAGCATTGGCAAACGAGCCATAAAGCTTGAAAATTCCGCTCTTCCCACTTTTTTGTCTTACCATAAAAGAACCGCCCAGCGATTCAGAAGGCTTTTCCCAGTCATATGCCTGGTTGATCAGCGACTGATATGGCTTCAGGTTAGTATAAGCAAGCTCTCCGAATACGGAACCCCTCTCCCATCTTTCAGTGTGGCTTGCGCTTCCACCTACACTCATCAAAGAAATGTGAGACTCGGTTTGCTCGGGGAGGTCAAAGGTGTTGAGCACCAGGGCCGACGACATCGCCTGACCATATTCAGCGCTGTAGCCGCCTGTACTGAAAAACGTGCCTTTGAACAGGAAGGGAGAAAACCTTGAGCGACCTGGCATATTGGGGCCGCTGGTGTTGTAGAAGCTGTTCATTAGCATGCCATCAACAAAAGTCCTGGTTTCTGTGCTGGCCCCTCCCCGCACGAAAAGCCTTCCCGACTCTCCTACCTTTTGAGTTCCTGGCAGTGTGTTCAGCGCTCCAGGAATGTCGGCAGTGGCCCCGGCAGTCATGGCAATGTCGAGCGGCTTGAGCACCACCGATTTTTTTTCATCACTTGCTTCGAAAGTGCCTGCTGTAATGGTGACACCGTCGAGCTTGTTGATTTCCTCCTGGAGCTGGATGGTCAGCTCTATTGGGTTGCCTTCCAGCTTCACCTCCGTCACATGCTTCTTGTAGCCGATAAACGTCGCCACTACCTGGTGGTCTCCGGCTTCCTCAGTTTCAAAGGAAAACGCCCCTTCCATGTCTGTGGTAGCACCATCATAAGTGCCGTCAACATAGATGTTGACGCCGGGAATAGGCTCACCTGATTTCTCGGTAATCACCCCCTTGATGTTTGTTTGCGCAATAAGTGGTGTTGAAAAAAGTAGCGCCAGAACATAAAAAAAGATTTTGAGTTGCTGTATCATTGAATCACTTGTTTGTCGTTGAATGATTCAAAGGTGCCATGCTCCCGACCGCTTTAATAATAGAAGTGACTGAACTGTAGAAGAAGCCGGATGAAATGACGCAGGGTTTGGATGGATGTTTTTATCTTTAATCGACCTTGAATTGAAAAGCATGAAAACCATACTCTTTTTCTTCGCATTTGCGCTGGTAGCCACAGTCAGCCAGGCCCAGCACTCAACCGACCCTGTTGACGTAGTGAGCCGCCAGTTGGACGCCTACAATGCCAGAGACATTGACAAGTTTCTTGACACATACAGCGACACCGTCAAGATTTACAACTACCCCGACAGGCTAATTATGGACGGAATTGGCAGCCTTAGAAAAGGATACGAAGGTTTCTTTCAAACTGCCGTTGACCTCCACTGCGACATTGTCAACCGAACTGTTTTAGGCAATACGGTTATTGACCACGAAAGTGTGGTCTTTGACAAGAACAAACCCCGGCTTGAAGCAATTGCCATTTACAAAGTAAGTAACGGCAAGATCTTCGAAGTGCGCTTTATCAACGCCAGAACTGGCTCTTAGGGGGCGCCAGCTGTCGGTTGTTTACCAGGTACAAACAAATGAATCGGATGCCCGCAAACGAACTAACACTTCTGCTATTTAGCCTGGGGGCTTTTCAGGGGGTTTTACTTTCCGTATTACTCAAAGTAAAATACCGTCGTTCTGAGTCTGACCACCTCTCGCTGATTTCTCTGTTCTTTGCGTTACTGCTTGCCTTTTATGTGGCCTATTGGGCCAAACTGGGTACGCCCACCTACCTGTGGTGGGTTCAATACCTCACTTTTCTTATCGCTCCGCTTTTCTATTTTCTCATTAGAGGCATGTCAATCCAACAGGCAACAAAGTGGCCCACACTCCTTCATTTTCTTCCCTTCCTTGTGGCCGTCTTCGCTCTATACATGCCGGTAAGCCCTATGTTTCTTTTCGTCTTGCAGCCGCTTCACCTGGTTATATATGTGGTTCTTTCCTTCCCATTCGCAAGAGGCAGGCAAGACAACGTTCGGCGCTGGCTATTTGTACCATTGCTGGCCTATGCCCTGCTGTTTGTGCTCTACTCCATTATGGTTGCCACAAAAACACTGACTTTGGAATTTGACTACCTGATTGCCGCCGCTTCATTCTTCTTTATTTATGCGCTGTTGATCAAATCTTATCTCCAGCCCCAATTCATCAACCAACTCGCTGTAGAAGAAAAGCTGAGCACCTACATTTCGGAAACAGTACTTTCACAAATCGAGCGCCATTTCAGGGAGTGCAAGCCCTACCTGAATGGTGAATACAGGCTCAACGACCTTTCGAACGACTTATCATTAAAGCCATATCAGCTAAGTGAAATTATCAACCAGAAATACGATGGATTTAACAAGCTGCTCAACGACTACCGGATAAGGGAATCCATCCACCTTCTGAATGACACAAATGAAAAGGTGATCGACATAGCGCACCTGAGCGGTTTCAACAACAAGGTCTCTTTTTATAAGTCGTTCAAAAAAGTAACAGGGAAAACGCCGGCGGAATGGAGAAACGCTCATAAAAGACCAGTTAACATTTCCATGGATTAACTCCTTTTGTCTTTTTTCAACATAGATTGACTGGGAATCAAAAACTATCAATCTATGAAAAGGATCATCTCAATTGCTCTGGTAAGCTTCGGCTTTGCGGCACATTGCCAGGAACTTCAACTTAGCAAAATTGACACAACCCAATACTTCGACTTTTGGTTAGGAAAATGGAAAGCAACCTACGACGAGGGAGATGGTGTGCAACAATACGGCATCAACATCATTGACAAAATTCTCGACGGAACAGTGGTTCGAGAGACTTTCGAACTCCACGGCGGCCAAAACAAGGGTTTCAAAGGCACGAGCATCTCCATTTACCAGCCCCAGCTTAAGAGATGGAAACAGGCCTGGGCTGATAACCAGGGTGGCTATTTCGATTTCGAAGGTGAATTTGTGGGGGACAAACGAATCTTTAAAACCCAGGTATTTGAGCGGGGCGACAAGCGAATCCAGCAGCGCATGGTGTTTTACAACATCCAACACGACTCGTTTACATGGGACTGGGAACTCTCATCGGATGGAGGAAAAACCTGGGCGCTGAGCTGGCGGATTTTGTATGAGAGGATTGACTAATCGCTACCCTTCATAAACATTCAAATCCAAATACTCATTCCTGAACTTGCCTTGTGGGTCATATTTTTTGACTAGCTCCAAAAACGACTGATATTTTGGGTATCTGCCATGCAAAGTTTCGGGAGCTACGGTGAACAGCTTGCCCCAGTGCGGCCTCACTCCGAACGGGGCGAGCTCAGCTTCAATCATCGGCAGCAGCTTTCTAACTTCTTCTGGATTTTGCTTCCAGGTAAAATGAATGGCTACGCTTGGCTGCCTGTAGGCTGTGCTCATCCACAGCTCATCGGCTGCTATGGTGCGAATTTCAGTGATCATCAATTGAGGAAAGATCAGGTCACGTTTTTTCTCCAGCGCCAAAATAGCGTCAACGGCGTTTTCCATGGGTACGAAAAACTCAGACTGCAGCTCCTCGCCACTGCTGGGCGTAAAGCCCATTTTGAAGTGTGGCAGGCGGTCGTACCAGGGGCCGGGCTTACCTAGTTGCTCGGTGCAATTTTCAGCTGAAAGGCGGGTAATGGGATGCAGGTTTTGGGTGGCAGCAGTTGCTCCGTAGAATTCAACGCAGGCATCTGTTATTTCCTCGTCCATCCGCCGTTTGATCCACACCTGGCTGATCACCTGGTTCTGCCAGTCAGTAAATAAGCTGACGCTGTAGCCGGCAGACATAATGGCTTCAAAATCTTTTTCCAAAGATGCCAGCGGCAAATTCTGAAAAACGTCCTGCCTCACATCGAAGGTCTTCTCAATAGCGAGCGTCACTTTCGTAACAATGCCCAATGCGCCAAGGCCGACGACTGCTCCATAAAATTCAGGATCGTCTTCTGTCAATTTCACCAGTTGGCCGTTGCCATCTACCAGTTCGAGTCCCTTCACAGCACTTGCCAGGTTTCCATTCCCCACACCCGACCCGTGGGTGGCTGTGGCAGCAGCGCCTGCAACAGAAATATGGGGCAGAGAAGCCAGATTGTGCAAAGCGAAGCCCTTCTGATGAAGCTCCGGGGCAAACTCGCCATACCTGGCGCCCGACTCTACCGTCACCGTCATCGCCTCCTGATCAATCCCCAAAACTTTGTTGAAGTTTTTGGTGGATATCTGATTTTCGGGGCTGTCAGCTATATTGTTAAAGCAGTGCTTGGAACCCAACGCCTTCTGACTCGAAAGCTTTCTAACAAGCCCCTGAAGCTCCTCGGTGGTTTTGGGTTCCAGAAGGTTCTTCGCTTTGTACTGGTAATTGCCCGCCCAGTTCTTTCGAATTTCCGACGGTTTATCTTCGCAGGAAACCAGCGGCACCATCATTGATCCGGCTACAAATGCTCCGGTTGTCTTCAAAAACTCCTTTCTCTTCATCGGATGTCAGGTATAGGTTGGCAAGAAGTTAGCTATTTTCCTGATGAATGCCCCACCTTCATACCTCAATTTCCTAGAGCATCTCTTCCAATGCACCCACCAGCATATTCACATGGTTTTTGGTACAGCTTTCGCCCATAATACCTATTCGCCAGATTTTGCCGGCAAACACGCCTAAGCCCCCACCAACTTCGATATTATAGTCGTTTAACAAACGAGTTCTGAGCGCAGCTTCGTCGACACCCTCAGGTAAGTAAACGGCATTCAAGTTCGGCAAACGATGCTGCTCATCTACCACAAACTTAAAGCCCAATGCCTCCAATTTCATCTTCAAATAATTGTGCACAACCTCGTGCCTGGCCCAGCGCTCTTCCAAGCCTTCCTCTAAAACAATATTCAATGCCTCGTGCAACGCAAAAATGGCAGACACAGGGCCGGTGTGGTGATAGGCCCGCTTCGCTCCTGCCCAGTAGTTCTTCACCATGGTTAGGTCCAGGAACCAGCTTTGCACTTTGGTCTTGCGATTGTCGAGGACTTTCACGGCTGCTTCAGACAAGCTTACCGGCGAAAGCCCGGGAGGGGCACTGAGGCACTTTTGCGACCCTGAGTAAATAGCATCTATGCCCCATTCATCGACTTTAAGGGGGGCTCCTGTGTAAGAAGTAACGGCATCAACAACGAGCAGCGAACCTGCATTGTGCACCAGCTCACTTATCTCCTGCAACGGCTGCATGGCTCCGGTGGAAGTTTCAGCGTGGACAATGGCTACCAGCTTTGGCTTTGGGCAAACATCCAACACTTTTTTGATCTGACTCACTTCGGTTACCTTGCCCCAGTCGGTGTCAATTCTGTGAACTTTTGCACCGCAGCGCTCGGCTATATCGACCATCCGGCCACCAAAAACGCCATTGACGCAAATGATGCACTCGTCGCCTGGCTCCAGCAGGTTGACCAGGCAGGTCTCCATGCCGGCCGAACCTGGTGCTGACACAACGAAGGTGAGATTGTTCTTGGTCAACAATGTTTGCTGCACCATGCTTTTCACCTCGTCCATCATCCTGACAAACTCAGGATCAAGATGCCCAATTAGCGGCGAAGACATGGCCTTCAGCACTCTCGGGTGTGCATCTGACGGGCCAGGGCCCATTAGTACTCTATGAGGGGGATTGAATCTGTAAGTCATATATCAATAGGGGTTTGACTAGTATTATCTTAATTCCTGTTTCGGTCTGTACAAAGTTTGCAGTTTAATAGTTGAGCATTTGAGTATTTGAAAGAATCTTGATTACCTATCAAACATCCGTAATGCCCAGTCTTCCATTCTGTCACCTTTTAAGCTGAGTATTTCTCAATGCGTTCAATTTGTTGCTTATCTCTTCAACCATGGGTCTAAGCTGATCCACTTCTTTCTCCTCGATATAATTTAAATCGGAAGCTATCAAAAGCAAATTCGACACTTCCATCAAACTGCCATATGCTATCTCGGTAAAACGAGCTTGGTCCTTTCCTGAATGTCTGCTGCTCCCTTCGGCAATATTGCAGTTTATAGAAACACATGCTCGTCGTATTTGAGATGTCATTCCAAATTTTTCATCGTCCGGAAACTTCTTCGAAAGAGTGTACACTTTCCTGATAAGGATTCTCCCTTTCTGCCAAACTTCTAACCTTTCAAAGTAAAACTGGTGCATAACGTATCTTTTTCAATTTATAGTTCAAATCTCCGATGACCCAAATACTCGACTCCTCAAATATTCAGTTCCTCAATTCCTCATCCTCCTTTCGCACTACTCACTTCATCCAGCAACTTCATCACCGATTCGTAATTTTTACCCACAGCTTCAGACAGTGCTATCTCACAAGTCTTAGAGGTGGAATAGTATCCGTCGTACGTCTCCTGTTTTACTTCAGTCGACTCTTTCTTTGTCGCCGCCTTCGTCAACTCAGGGTAGTAAAACCCACGATCGCCGGCCATGCCGCAGCAGCCCGCAAATTCCGGAACCTTCACCTCCTTAGCACAGGCTTTGCCAATTCGTTTTAACTGATCGAGAGAGCCCATTTTTTGCACCGAACAGACTGGATGAAACGCAATTTTGTCTTTCTGTGCTGAAATATGCAATTGTGGCAACACTATCTCGGCAGCGAAATCAATTACATCATGAATGATCAGTTTGTCAAACCGCACCTTGTTGGCATCGGTAAGATACGGTCTGCTGGATTTTATGGTCTGAGTGCAGCTTGTCACGTCCAGCACCACCGGAATTTTTCCCTCCTGCGAGCTTTGCCAAAGTCGTTCAATAGCCTGGTTGGCAGTGAACTTGTATGCCTCTGCAAAGCCTTTGGAAGAGAAGACTTGCCCGCAGCACGTCCCTTTCAACTGATCGGGCAATACGATATTGATATTGGCTTTTTTGCACACGGACAGAAAAGCTCTCACTCCATCGCCATCCATCATCCTTGAAATGCAACTTGAGAAGTAAACGACCGACTGGCCCTCGCCCGGTGCACTGCGACCCGCCTTAAAAAGCTCCCTGATAGCCGATTTTTGAAAGTGATTGGACCAGAGCGGCATACCTGGAATGATACGTTTCATTCTCGAAGTCAGCTTTGGCATGAACTGCTGACCGAACAGCTTGTTCAGGAGAAATCCTTTCCAAAGTGCCAGCCTGGTGCCGCTCTCAATCCATTTGAAATTCCTGGCAACACCAACGGCTACTTTATTTTCAAATGACGAATGGTTTTCCCGCCTTAATCGCTTAACCAAATCGCCTGTATTAATATCAACCGGACAATTGGTAGCACACATCCCGTCGACAGCACAGGTTTCTATGCCATCAAAAGCATAGTCTTTCAACAGGGCATCTTTTGTAGCATGGTCTCCCGCCATTTCTGCCCGCTTGATGGCCCTTCTAATGCCAATTCGCCTCCGGGGAGTTAAAGTATAGTCACGACTGGGACAGCTATTTTCACAGAATCCGCACTCAATGCACTTGTCGACCTCTTCTTCCACAATTGGCATCACCTTGAGGTTGTGAACATGGCATTTTTTGTCTTCGGTGATCACAATGCCTGGGTTGAGCAAGTTGTGCGGGTCGATCAGCTGCTTCAGCCTTTTCATAACACTGTAGGCCTCGGGCCCCCACTCTGTTTCCACATAGGCCGACACAGCCCTGCCAGAGCTATGCTCCCCTTTCAAAGCGCCGTCGTACTTATTCAGTACCAGGTCAAACAAGTCATCATTGAACTTCTCATACAAGGCTATTGCCTCCGGAGTAGCGTAACTTTGCGAAACCACAAAGTGCAGGTTGCCATCCTTCGCATGACCGAAGATGATCCCATTTTCATACTTATGCTTCACGAAAAGCTGTTGAACATCTACGACAGCCTCTCCCAGCCTTTCGACTGGGAAAGTAAAGTCTTCCATTAGTGCTGACGTGCCTTTCGCCCGCATGCCAGCCACTGAAGGGTACATTCCTTTTCGGATTTTCCAGTACAGCGCCTGCTCAGTTGGGTTTTGCGTAAAGATTGGCTCAAATAGCATCGGGAGCTTCGCCAAAGTCGGCTTCGCTATTTCGTATTTAGCGTCCAGCCGCTCCTGCGTACTTTCCTGGTATTCACACAAAATGGCCGAGGCCTGCTCAGGCAATGTTTTAATAAAATCAGGAACCCCGGGCATGTCTTCCACCGATCTGAGCGATGCTCTATCCATAAACTCCAAAGCCTCGGCTCCAGTATCCCTCAGTGCCGCAATGGTGTTACATGCCTCGGCGGGATTGTCAAAATAGAGCATGCCCGTCATTTTGAAGGGAAAATCAGGAATCGTATTTAACACTGCTTCAGCGATAAATGCCAGCGTCCCCTCTCCCCCGATAATCACATGCGTCAATATATCGAGCGGATGGTCATAGTCTAGAAAGGCATTCATACAATAGCCCACGGTGTTCTTTTGCTTGTATTTTTTGCGAATACGGGCAACCAGGGCCTCATTTTGCTCGACCTCTTGTTTCAGTGCCAACAAGCTGCTTGCTATTTCTTTGCAGTCTTTTAAAAATCTATCATAGTCTTCCTTCCTCTCTGTGGAAAAAACCTGCCCATTGGGAAGCACAAAAGTGAGATGCTTCAGCGTGTGATAAGAATTATTGACCACACCACAGCACATGCCGCTTGAGTTATTGGACAGGATACCCCCTATCATGGCAGCATTGATCGAAGCTGGATCCGGCCCTATTTTTTTACCAAACTTCTTTAGGTGAATATTTACATGAGCGCCAATGGCTCCCGGCTCCACCCTAACGGTTTCTCCATTATTCTCCGGTGTCACCTTTCGCCAATAGTTACTCAGGTCGGCCAATATGCCATCAGAAACGGATTGGCCAGACAAACTGGTGCCTCCCGCCCGGAACGTAATTGGGATGCTCAGCTCCTGCGAAACAGCGAAAAGCCGTTGAATTTCGTCAACTGTGATGGGCTGTACCACAGCTTTTGGCACCAGGTAAAAATGGCTGGCGTCGCTTGCGTAGGCGTAGCGGTCAATCAGGCGTGTTTTCACACGTGACCTGGGTAGTATTTTTAAAAGGGCGTCTTCAAGCATATCTCAAAATCTTGAGCTCGGGTTCACGGCTCATTAACGCTCCATATTAACTGATTTCGGGGAAAAAATCTTAGCTAAACTGATAATCGGTCAACAATGATATGTGCGATCGATATCCTGAAATTTTTCATGCCAATTTATTATGCATGCATACTATTTTTCTTTACATTTGAAATAGTATGCATGCATACTATTTATTCGAATTACAAAACTTAAAATTCTTCATTAGCCATGGAAACTACAGTTGCCAAAGATGCCATCAAGGGAGGTGAATTTCTGATCAGAGAAACTGAAGCCGACGAGATATTTATTCCTGAGGAGTTTTCGGAAGAGCAGAAAATGATGGCGGAAGCCACAAGAGATTTCATTGAAAAGGAAATCAAGCCAAACGTAGACAGAATGGACAGTCTTGAAGAGGGTTTTATGCCAGGAGTGCTTGAAAAAGCAGGTGAGCTGGGGTTATTGGGCATATCCATTCCTGAGCAATATGGCGGCCTTGGCATGAGCTTCAACACAAGTATGCTAATTGCAGATATTGTCAGCTCGGCCGGCTCATTTTCTACCGCATACGGTGCGCATACGGGGATTGCAACACTCCCCATCTTGTACTATGGCAATGAAGATCAAAAAAATAAGTATATCCCAAAGCTGGCCAGCGGGGAATGGAAAGGAGCCTACTGCCTCACTGAGCCAGATGCGGGCTCCGATGCAAATTCGGGTAAAACAAAAGCCGTTCTTTCATCCGATGGCAAAAACTACCTGATCACCGGGCAGAAAATGTGGATTTCTAATGGTGGGTTCGCTGACTTTTTTATTGTATTTGCCAAAATTGATGACGACAAGAACCTTACCGCATTTCTTGTAGAGCGCACGTTCGGTGGCATCACCATGAATGAAGAAGAAAAGAAGCTTGGCATCAAAGGGTCATCTACCCGCCAAATCTTCTTCAACGATTGTCCCGTACCTGTCGAAAACATGCTTTCAACGAGAGAAAATGGTTTCAAGATAGCGGTTAACATCCTCAATATAGGACGTATTAAACTTGCGGCCGGCGTTATTGGCGGCTGCAAAGAGGTGGCCACTATGAGCACCCAATATGCCAACGACCGCAAGCAGTTCGGTGTTTCCATTTCGTCTTTCGGTGCTATTCAGCACAAATTGGCTGAGATGGCGGTTAAAACCTATGCGACAGAATCGGCCTGCTACCGGGCGGGTCAGAATATCGACGACAAAATCACCGACCTTATTGCGAACGGAATGCCTGAAAATGAAGCCAAGCTGAAAGGTGTGGAGCAATTTGCTATCGAGTGCGCCATTCTTAAAGTGCATGGCTCCGAAGTGTTGGACTACGTGGTTGACGAGGGTGTCCAGGTTTATGGTGGTATGGGTTTCTCTGAAGAAGCACCAATGGCCAGGGCCTACCGGGACGCCAGAATCACCCGAATTTATGAAGGCACCAACGAAATCAATAGAATGCTTCTCGTGGGCATGGTGTTGAAACGAGCCATGAAAGGCGAGCTCGATATACTACAGCCAGCGATGGCGGTGGCCAAAGAACTTACCTCAGTCCCCTCTTTTGCATCACCAGACCTTACCAAGCCTTTTGCAGAAGAGAAAGAAGTATTGAAGAACCTGAAGAAGGCCATATTGATGGTAGCCGGCAAGGCGGCTCAGACTTTTGGGCCTAAACTGAATGACGAGCAGGAAATACTGATGTGCATTGCCGACATGATGATTGAGGTATATGTAGCTGAGTCGACATTGCTGAGAACTGAAAAGCTTGTGTCGAAAACCGGAGAAAGTGCCAACGCTCTTCAGGCAAAACTTGCCCGTGTATATTTGGCCGAGGCAGTGGAAAAAGTGAACAACGCCGGAAAAGAGGCAATTGCCGGTTTTGTGAAAGGCGACGAACAGAAAGTGATGCTCATGGGGCTGAAGCGATTCACCAAAATGAATCCTGTCAACACCATACAGTTGAGACGTGAGATAGCCAGTGTGATGATAGAGAAATCAGGATATCCGTTGGCATAGTAGGATAAGTGGATAGTAAATTTAAAATCCGCCCCGACAAGGCGGATTTTTTTTGCGTTATAATCAAAAATAGGGATGCTTTAGTAAGCTTTTTTGTGAATTAGAAATCAAAACGGTGCTTTGATTGTTTACATTAAAAACACCCCTCAAAGATTCAGTTTTAATAATAATACGACTAATTTTGTTCAAACAGGACTAAGTGTATGGATGCATCCTTTCGAAAGCTCACTACCAAGGAAAAAGCACTAAAAATAAATCTTGACGAGAAAATCTATGGCACCTTTGCTGAAATAGGTGCCGGTCAGGAAACCGCAGCTCATTTTTTCAAGGCGGGAGGAGCATCGGGCAGCATAGCCAAAACCATGTCGGCTTACGACATGACCTTCAGTGATGCCATTTACGGCCCCTGCGACAGGTACGTATGCCAGCCTCGCCTGCATCAAATGCTGGATAAAGAGTATAACCTGCTGACCAAGCGCTTAAGCTACAGAGCCAAGCGAACAACCTTCTTTGCTTTCGCCAATACCGTCGAAACGCTCAATTTCAAAAGAACCAATAAGGGGCATGGCTGGATAGGCATCCGGTTTCAGCTTCACCCCAACACACAGCCCAATGACTGCATTATCCATCTGGTGCTGAACGACACTGATGCGCTGTGGCAGCAGCAAGCACTGGGTATAGTTGGCGTTAATTTGCTTTACGCCTGCTATCATTACATGGATCCGGAAGAGTTTATCATTTCTCTGATCGACAACCTGAGTGAGGGCAGAATAGAAATTGACATGTTCCGCCTGGAGGGCCCCGACTTCCACCATGTGGACAACCGCCTGATGAGCTTGAAGCTTGTTAAAAACGGGTTGACGCAAATGGCCATGTTTGGTGCCAATAGAGACGTGCTGCAACCGTCGGAAGCACTGTACAAAAAGAATGTTCTCGTTCTTCGTGGAAGGTTCAGACCGGTGACGCTCGTCAATGTGGATATGATGATTGCCGGCTTGAGGCAGTTCAAAAAAGAAGCTGACGTTGACCCAAAGAAGCTCATTGTGCTCTCGGAGCTTACTCTCAACGACTTAACCAAGGATGGTAAAATCGATGAAAATGATTTTCTTGACAGGGTCGACATCCTTTGTTCGCTTGGTCAAAACGTGATCATTTCAAATTATCAGGAGTATTACAAACTAGCCACCTATTTCGCTCAATACACAAGGGGGAAGAAAATCGGAATCATACTTGGCTTCAACAACTTGCTTAGGATTTTTGATGAAAAGTACTACTCAGACCTAAATGGTGGAATTCTTCAAGCTTTTGGAGAGCTCTTTGGTATAAATATTAAACTGTTTGTTTACCCCTACATCAAAGATTTTGAGTCCAAAGAATTGATGACTTGTGCCAATTTCAAACCAGCCGGGCACCTCAGACACCTTTACGATTACCTTCTGGAAAATAAAAAAATAGAAGATTTATCGAAAGTTAATGAGAAAAATTTGAGCATCATTTCGGACAAAGTGCTGACAATGATACAAAATGGAGAAGATGGTTGGGAGCAATTTGTTCCGCACAAGGTGGCTGCTGCTATAAAGAAAAACCTCCTTTTTGACTACCCTTCGCCGGTTGCTATGGAAGAAGATGACTAACGTCTTTATTGCTTAGTTTGGAGCACAGGAGCCTATTGCTGCTAATAATTTCGAGAAAGTTAGCTTTAGGCAAAACTCTGTTTCATAAAATTGAATAACTTTATTGTTAAGTCATTTTTTAAGTCCCTTGCAGCTTTATCAAGCTGTAAGATGCTTTGAAACGCTTTGCAAAGCCAACCAAACCTTTGTAGACAAAGTAGCATTTTAGACTTCTACCTAAACCAATACGTGATGCAATTCAGATTAAGTAGCATTCTGTTTTTTCTTATTTTTCTATCTCTGTCCATTCATTCTAACCTCTCTGCACAGACTTGGGAATCACTGCTGGATAGTAGCGACTACTACTTCGATACAGATCAGAAAAGGTCTCTGATGTATCTGCAAGATGCCTATAGCGCACTCAGTGCGGAAAATGCAGGTAAGCCCAATGGGCAGGAGGCAGTATTACTTAATAACCTGGGAATGCTGTACTGGGATGTCGACGACCTGGGGAACAGCAAGAAATACCTTCTGAAGTCTGTAGAGACCTGGCGCAAGATTGGGCAAACCAGCAATGAAGATTATGCAAACGCCCTTACCAACGCAGCGAATGTTAGTAAGATATTGGGGGATTTCGGGGCTGCAGAGCGCTTTTATAAAGAGTTGCTAGAGGTGATCGGCAAAACTAAGGGAGATCGCAGTACCGATTATATTAAATCGATGCAGGAGCTGGGAAGCTTCTACGAACATATTGGCGAATTGGAAATGGCCGCCGTAAATTTTGAGAAGGCCCACACGCTCATCGAACAAAATCATTCGACGGTGATGTTTCTAATGGCAAACTCCTACAGCGACCTCGGAAGAATCTACATTAAACTGGGCCAACCGGACAAAGCCTTTTCTTTTATTCAGCATAGCGACGAACTGTATGAGGCCAATTCACTCACACACAAATTAGAATACCTGGAAAACCTGGAGCACCTGGGCATAGTTTATGAATACCTGGGTAAATACGGTGAGTCTGAAAGAGTATTGCTGAAAACGCTTGACCTAAAAAAGAAGCGAGAAGGAATTGACCAGGGACTCATTTTGGAAACATTGAATGACCTGGGAATTCTATACATAGACCTCGGCAACTATGAAAAGGCAGGCGTGCACTTGCAAGAAGCCTTTGTTCTAAGTAAAAAAATATTTGGTCCCCGACACCCCAACTACGCAACCGCTGCCAACAACCTGGCTAGTTATTACAACGACAGAGGCGACTTGGACAAGGCTTTTGAGCTCTTCAAGGAGTCAGCGGATATATATAAGGCAAACTATGGAGAATACTACCCCAAGTACGCTACTTCTCTCAACAACATGGCTGGAATCCGTCGGACTCAGAAAAAATATGATGAAGCGAAAAAATACTATGAAGACGCACTAAGAATAGACAAAGTAGTATTGGGGGAGAGTCATCCTGACTATGCCACTTTGATCAACAACATGGCCGTTCTCTACTCGAACACTGGCGATCATCAAAGAGCGGAGGCACTTTATCTTCAGGCACTAAACCTAAGAAAAGTGAGCCTGGGCGAAAACCATCCTTCTTACGCCCGGTCGCTGGAGAATCTGGGTCTCTATTATATCACACATGACCAACCGAAAAAATCAGGTGAGTTTTTCAAGGAGGCTATCAAAATACAAGTTGGTCAGGTAGCAAAGATATTTCCGGCGCTCAGCGAAATTGAAAGGGAAGTTTTTTACAACACGGTTCGGCAGGACGTAGAGCGCTTCAACACTATAGCACTTAAGCTCATGAAAGAGTCCCCCGCCATACTGGGAGACTTATACGATAACCAACTGGCAACAAAGGCGATTATATTCTACGCTTCGGATAAAGTGAGGAAGAATGTACTCGCCAGCGGTGATGAGCAATTGATCCAGGACTTTATTCTTTGGAAGACACTGAAAGCCCGTCTGGCAAAGTTTTACCAGGTAGGTACAGCCAAGCTCAAGGAGATGAATATCAATATCAATGAGCTTGAGGTCAATATTAATAACCTTGAAAAGAAACTGGCCTACCAATCCTCCTACTTCACCTCTGGAGATGACAAACAATACAGCTGGGTCGACATCAGAAGAAACCTAAAAGAAGGCGAGGCAGCCGTAGAGATTGTCAGATTCCGGGAGTTCAAAAGCCTCTATGGTGATGACGACAACCTTATCTACGGTTTCTCGGATCACATACAGTATGCGGCCCTAATTATAAAGCCCGATTCATATACGAACCCAGAGCTGGTTCTGCTCAACAATGGTAATCAGCTCGAAAAGCAGTACTACTCAGCCTTTTTCAACTCTCTGAAATTTGGCGTGACAGACAACGAAACCTACGTGCAGTTTTGGGCCAAAATACAGGAGCATTTAGGTGGTGTGAAAAAAATCTATTTCTCTCCTGATGGGGTCTACAATAAGTTTAACCCTGAAACGCTATACATTCCTAATCAAAAGAAATACCTGGCCGATGTGCTGGACGTAAATTTTGTCACAAGTACCAAAGACGTTGTAGAATTCAGCAGAGCCGAAAAAAACAATGATAAAACTGCGATCCTTATAGGTAACCCTGACTATGGTCACATTCCCAGTGAGCTGGCAACAAACAGCAAGACTGCTTTTATCAACATGTTTCAACCGCTGCCTGGCACCATGGTCGAAATACACACAATTGATGACATGCTTCGGGATGCGGGATGGAATTCAAAAATAAGTACAGACAAACTGGCCCGGGAAGAAAAAATCAAGAGTTTGGTGAGCCCTAAAATTCTGCATATCTCTACTCATGGTTACTTCCTTGAGAATCCACCATTTATTTCACAAAACGTTAACACCACTGACACTAATCCGTTATTCAAGTCAGGTCTTGTGCTTGCGGATGCCAATAATTTCTTTGTAGACTATGTAACCGGGAAAGATGCAGACCTGGAGTCGGAAGATGGTATTTTAACTGCCTACGAAGCAATGAACCTCACCCTTGACAACACCGACCTTGTGGTATTGTCTGCCTGTGAAACAGGATTGGGAGAAGTAATGAATGGCGAGGGCGTTTATGGTCTTCAGAGAGCTCTTAAAGTGGCCGGGGCCAGAAATCTGATTCTAAGTTTAAACAAGGTTGATGACGAGGTCACTAAAGACCTGATGATTTCCTTTTACAAGTACTACCTGAGTTCAGGAAACATTCGTGAGTCATTTCGAAAGGCACAGTTGAACGTAAGGGAGAAATATGAAAGTCCCTATTTCTGGGGATCATTCATTTTGATAGGAAAAGGTTGATTAACAGAGCAGATGCATAGTGTCTCGCAGCAAATTAAGCTGGCTGTACTTTGGTTGTAGCGCAACTTCTCTGGTTTTCTTTATAGTCTATGCCCTAAAACTTGGCGACTTACCAGCGAGTAAAAAGTAAGGGATTCGCTGGTATTAGCGAAGCCCTTTGTATTCTGTATGGTCAGATAACCCTTAATAGGACACGTATATATCAATTACCTCTCCCGGGTTCAATTGATACCCCCTCAGGTTGTTTAGCTCAAGCAGAAGCTCTTCGGGGAGATTGAACTTTTCAGCTATTGTGATGATCGACTCTCCTTTCTTCACTTTGTATTGCTTATAGTTAACTGCGTGGTCATTCAATTCGACAAGGAGACTAAGGCTTGGTTTAATGCTGTTCTTACCTTCTACCCGAATAGGTGTGTATGGCTTAACTGTGCCTGACTGCAGACCATTCATAGCCCGTATTCTATCCACCGGCAAATTAAAAGCACTAGCTATTGCCTCAATGGATGCTCCCGGGCGTGTGACGTAAACCTTAGCCAAATCAGCCTGGAGTGACTTTGTGGAATATATCTCAAGTTCCACCCTTCTGTTGAACGCTCTCCCATACGCTGTCAGGTTGCTTGCAACGGGATCGCCCTCTCCGTTATAATATACCGTTAGGGCAGTCTCATCCACGCCATGCTCAACAAGATAATTGTAAACAGCGTCTCCTCTTAAATCGGATAGTTTGTGGTTGTAATCGTGCTCACCCTGGCTATCAGCATGGGCATGAATTTCAATCTCAATTTCCGGGTTTTTCCGATACAGTTCGATTAATTTATTCAATGTCACTACCCCTTCACTTCGAATGGCAGTTGCGTCAGAATCAAAATAAACACCCTCATAATTCAGTACAATGAACCCATCCTTGTATCCACGGACTTGCAAGTCTTTGATGAAGAAATTATCAGGCTTAATAGCAGACACAGTCTGATTATTTGAGAGTATCTTATAGGCCTTATTCCCATCCAGGTAGTCAAAAACAAACTCACCGTTTTGGTTTGTATGGCCTACCTTGATTGCTTCACCTGTGCTGTTGGCGAGCACCACTGGGTAGTTGGCAAGCGCTTTACCTGTTTTTAAATCTACCAAACGCCCCTGAATCTTAATATTCTTGAACTCTTTAGTTTGATACTGGTCAACACTCGCCATTACCATTCCCGATTCAACATATTTGTTTTCGAGGTCAATCTGGTCACCAAAAATCGTGTTTGACTTTGCCCTTACGTTTATCAATGTCTCGACTAAATTTTTCTCCTCTGCATTTAAACTGTTGTTAAGCGCTCTGTCTTTTGTCAACAGTTCCACCTGGTTCTTACCCTGAGAATAGTTGAAAGCCTCCGTTAAAATCAAGTGATTGAAAGTCTTTCGGATTTCAGGGTTGTAGTTCTTGTATTTGATAAAATCATCCTTGATTGCCCCCATTTCAGCCGCAGAAAGTTGATCTTCGGTCATAAACTTTGCCATACGCCTGGCCATGCGCTTCTCTTCCGAATCGAACTCGGCGAACTTTTGTTTGTCTTCTTCAAACAGTTCTGGACGATCCGTGTAGTCACTATTGATCAGCGAAACAGCGACAATCCTGTCAATCGCCTGCCTTTTGCTCGAGGGCAAGCTTTCATAAAGAGCCCTCTGGTCAGGGCTCATGCTCACTGCAGCTCTATTTGAAGCCACTTTTGAAAGTGTATTTCCAGACCCTGGCTCATCCGCCCCTTCTCTCCGGTCAATAATGAGCTGACCACCGTCGTTTGAAGCGAAGTTATTACTAGCGGACGCAATCGCAGAGTTTTGCGTCACGTTATTTGTATTGCCTGAACTACTTGCTTTGGTGTTACCCTGAGCAAGGGCCTGGTCGCCAATTGGTCTTGAGGAGCCGGCAGCATTGCCAAACGAAGAGGTAGTCATTGGCCTGTTAGACTGACTCGCAATAAGCTGCGAGGGTTCAGATGCATTTTCGTCGAGTGCCAACAGCGGCTTACTGGCTAGTTTATCGTAGCTACCGGCACCGGACACCATTCTTGCAAATCTTAACTTTTCCTCCTCGCTAAGAGCACTATAAGCATTTCTATTGGCACCAGTTAATAAATTTCCAACCTCACCCACTATCACACTCCCATTTGTTTTGGTGTTCAAACTAGTGAGTAGCAATGTTTGTTTTGCTGTAGCATGGTTAAAAATATACTCATCTGAGAAAGAAAGGTTCCGAAGCCTTCTAACAAGAATTTTGTCAATAAGCGCCTTTTGTCCGGCCGGTTTCTTATTGTAAAAATCAAGATCTGCCGGGGTAATGTTCTTATCAAAATCTGACGGCTTCGCCGCCAGAAACGCAGTCACAAGTCTGTCAATAGATTGTTGTTCTTCAGTAGGTAAATTCTGATAGAATACTTTGTCGTCTTCGTTCAAGGAGAAATCACTTTCAAGGGCAAGGTTCTTTAGTTGGTTAACTATGGAGGCCTCGGCCCGCTCCATAGACTGCTCATCCTGCTTTTTGAGAAAAACATTCGTATTTACACCCAGCGTTAGATTTTCGATTGATTTCTTCTGAAGCAGGTAACTCCGAGCCAACGTTTTAACCTGAGTTTGATCCGCAGTAGGCAAAGACTGGAAATACTCATCTTGTACTTCCTTGTTTCGGTACTCGGTCACTTTCAGCGTAATGTACTGATCTATCTTCTCTTTGGCATCCTTTGAAAGCTGCTCGTAGTATGCCTTCTCCTCATCGCTTAGCGTCACGTTCAGACCCAGACCGTCTTCTTCAAGATAAGAAGACACCATCCTGTTTATTGAATACTTGTCGCCTGTAGAAAGCTGCTGATAGTAAAACTCATCTTCCGTTCTCACAGCTCTAAGGTCTCTTTCCGACATTTTCCTTACCCTGGAGTTGACAATCCTCTCAATCTTTTCTTTGTCTGATTCGGATAAGTTATCATAAAATGCCTTTTGCTCGGCGGTAAGCATCACTTGCGTATTGAACATACGTGCCGCAAGAAAATGAGAGATCACTTCTTCGACCTTTTCTATGTCGTTGGTGTCGAAATTGTAGTCATCTGAGAAAACGGAGCTACGGCCAGCCACCACATCTTCTTCCAGAATTTCAGCAATAATTTCCTGGTCAGTCTCAATATGGAAGGTATAAATATCTTGTCCTCCCACCCCACCGTCTCGGCCCGATGTAAGATAGCCACTTTGCTGTCCCAATATAAAAAACCAGTCATCCCGATTTGAGTTATATGGAAAACCCATATTATAAATCTCGGAATTCTCGAAGTTATTTCCGTTCGTCATGAAGATATCAAACCCTCCAAACCCTCTGTGTCCATTGGAGGCGAAGAAAAGAACACCCTCTTCCTGGTCATAAAACGGAGTGGCTTCGTCCATACTAGTGTTAATGGCGGGTCCGAGGTTGATAGCCGGCCCCCAATTATCATTGCCAGCGTCTACGCTGTACCAAATGTCGGTCTGACCAAACCCACCGGGCCGATCGGAAACAAAAAATAGCGTATCATTTCCCGGTGACAATGACGGATGCCTTGAAGTAGTGTTTTTTGCGTTTATGTTGGCATTCAGAGGTTTTGGCTCACTCCATTTGCCATCGATAAGCTCCGATTTCGATATCTGAGAAGGTGTTGACGAACCAGCTGGCGGATTGTAGGTAAAGTAGACTTTCGTATTGTCTTTGTTAAAAATACCGGACCCCTCTCCGTTTTTAGTGTTCAGGTTGGAAAACTTATCCTTATTTCCAATTTCTGTCCACGCATCTCCTGAATGCTCAAACCGAAAAAGGTCAGCGGTTGACTGCCCCAGCCTTGCATCAAACACAGAGCCTGTCGATGATTTTCTGGACGAAGACATCATAAGAGAAGAGTCACCCTTAAATATAAAAGGAGCATAATCATCGTATTGTGTATTGACCGGAGATGGAAGTACCTTGAATTCAGCATGTCGAACCGGGTTTGCAAACTCGTTAAGGGCCAGGAGGCAGCCTTCCTTTTCTACAAGCGCCTGTAGTCTTAGCGTCTTAAATGCCAACATCCTATCAGGGTTGGTATTATACCACTTTAAGTATGCCTGAAAATTCTCCATCGCCTCCTGGTACTTTCCGTTGAGCTTTTGCATCAAGGCGAAATAATACCGGCTTGTCGGATAGTTGGCTTCGGAAAGATTAATCATTTTCTCATACTGAAGCTCGGCTTCTTGATACTTAAAAGTGTATCTATAGCACTCCGCTAACTGGAAGGTAGCCAGCTGGTTGTTCGGTTCTTCTGCCAGTGCCTGGAGGTAAAACTGTGCCGCCTCAGCATATTGTCCATTCCTAAACAGGTCATCAGCGTGCTCATTTAGCTGAACAGCTCCCTGACCAAAGGCAGCAGCCGTTAAAACCAGAAAGGCCACAAATGCTAGAGATAATTTCTTCATGACTAAAATAACGGATTAGACGAGCTACCGCCCTTCTTGTCCTTACCTAAAGTGTAAGTTAATGAAATTTCAAAAGATGGCACAAGCGATTCGTTTGGATCCGTAAACAAATAGGCCTTGTTCAGGTCATAGCTAAAAGCCATCTGTAAATTATTATTCTGAAAGCCGGTTGTGAAAATAAAAGAATCCCTCAGTCGATACCAAAGTCCGAAGGTGAGGTAGAGGTTGTTTGCTTTGAGTGAGCGGTTGTCGCTAAAGCTGTAGCCAACATAGCTCCCCATATTAAACTGATACCGATTATCAGTGGAGTAGTAAAAAATTCCATTGGGAGACCACCTCAACTTATGGGAAATGCTAAATTCCATGCCTCCATGATAGGCCATAAAAATTGGCTTACGAGCTACCTCCCCTCCCATAAAAGAAGTATTTGGACGATTCAAGTTCTTGAATGAGAACCCTGAGAAGGCGCTATACTTATAGAGCCTGTATGTTCGGGCGGGGTTAAAGTAGTAGGTCAAACCCGCATTGAAGACCGGGTAATGCACCATATCGTTGAACTGTGCAGACGGATCTGCCGCATTCGGGTCAAAGCCAGAAACCAGGTATGGCGTATACTGCGATCCCCACTGCAGATTACCGAAATTAATGCTTTCGTTAAAATACCCTCCCTGGAGCCCGAAGATTACGTAGTCCGGACTAAAGTCGCCCAACCTAAGGTTGTAGGCGGTGGAAACCAAAAAACCATTGTTCTTGAAAAAGTTATCCCCAATACTTTCACTGAATGCTGTCACGCCAATGCCTCCAAACTGCCGTGCATTGAAGCCACTAGAAACGAAGGGGTAGAGTATCGAAAACTGTGAAAGTTCGTTGGAAATTCCAGAAGTTTGAAACTGTCTTTTGTGATTAAGAGATACCTGCAAATCGGGCGGAATGCCCGCAAACGAAGGATTTAGAAACAAAGATGAGGTATAGTACTGCGAAAATTGGCTGTTCTGTCCAGAGGCACTAAAAGTGAAGCAAGCCAACATAAGAAAACATATAAATTTCAGCATATTCGTCATCTTATTAGCATTACCTGCCCAGTTTTCGACATTTTTCTTCCATTAAAAAACTCAAACTTTGCGGAGTAAAAGTAATACCCACCTGACGCCGGCTTCCCACTCTTAAGCAAGCCATTCCATCCGTTGGTCTGCGCATCCGACAAATCGTTGGTCTCATACAAAACGTCGCCAAAGCGATCATAGATTTTGAATGAAAACCCATCAGGAATCACCTTCTCACTGTAAAATTTCAAGACCTGATCTTCCTCATTGACTGACAATGGAGAAAAAGCGGTTGGGATATAGGACACACCGTCGGCAGGTACCTTAGGGGAAAGGGCTACAGCCAGGTACCTTTTTGTGAAACTTTTTTCTCCAGTAAGCAGACCTGAGGAAAACAAGTCAGGATCTTCGACAGAGTCATCTGTTGTGAACAAGTTTGTAAATGGCTCGTCAAGAGACTCCGCCTCTGCCAGCGCAGGCGTGGCGCTATCAAAAGCAATGTCATTTCGGTTCTGGCTGCTTTCAAGGTCAGCACCCACATAGTCGACGGTTACTTTGCTGCTATCAAATCTGCCCAACGCAGTTTCAATATCCCAATAGTAGTCCTCGGCAACGCCGACCAAAAGCCGATCCGGAAAAGGTGCCTGAGAAAAAGCACCAACTTCCACACCTATGAGGGGGTTTTCGCCAAAAACATTCTCCAGATAAACAGGTAAATAGAGTGCGTCATTTCCCACTGGAAAGAACTTATACCCAAGCCCCCGGTGATAAAGTTTTCCCTCCGAGTAAGAGTTGTCGCTGCCACCAAGCACCTCTGCTCCATCTTCAATGACCAAATAGCTACCAGGATTAGCGTCCACATAACCATTAACAAAGTTGATCATTCCGACCACACGAACAGTGTCTCCAGTAAATAGCGTTGTACCAGTTGAATTTACCACAATACTGTGCACATCGGTGGGCGTACTTGAGAATGTTTGGTCAGAAGTGCCATCCAGTTCAATCTCACCGTCTATACCGTTATAGGTACCTGTATTGCTCCAATTCCCAGAAACTCTGATGAGGCCTACATTTTCTAAATTACCTGTATTGTTGATGAGGCCGTTGGAGTCCAATACCGGTGGTGTTGAGGCATTGTTACTGATATTCAACCTGTTTTCGTTGTTGACAGCACCATCGATAACAAGCAGTCCCTCATCATATACCTGACCTTTATTAGTCAGGTCACCACCAATTTTGAGGCTGGCCGAGCTTCCTACTTTCAACTGAACGCCCGATGGGGTATAGAGCCCCTGAGCTGCCACCGAAGTGGCAGCCAGTAAACTGAGCAATATGGTAGCAAGTACCTTATTCATTGGTTTTGGTCGCTGACTTGATACCCATCTGCTCTTTAATAAGGTCGATGTCACTCTTCATGGAAGAGTTTTCCATTTGCAACTGCGCCATGAGCTTCATTTGCATTTCGGAAAGCTTCATTTGTTTGTCAAGTGCCGCTTTCATCTCTTCCTTAGTTGTTTTCTCATCACTGAGGTCGGCCATTAACTTCTCAATCAGCTTCTGCTGCTCTTTGATGGCTTCGATGAGGACAGGGATGAGTTCGGTGTAGTTCACTGTTTTGAATCCCTGTTGGTTTTCCTTCACCATGTGAGGAAATAGCTTTTCAATTTCTTGCGCAATCACACCAAAATGAACGTCTTGGCTTGACTCAGCCTTATAGTTGTATGAAAGCCCTTCTGTTGCTAATATTTTATCAAGGGGGTTTTCAAGCGGCCTGATATTTTCTTTGAGTCTAATATCAGAGGTGGAGAAGGTGCCAGAGCCATCGATAGTTAATGTTCCTCCAGTTGTTGCGCCCGACACATTCGTTACGGTAATACCGTTGAACGTTACATTCGCAGTGGTTGCCAGAGACTGATCTAAGTTATTAACAAACTGGAACTCCGTGTTGTCGACAGACCCATTCGCAATTTTTGTAGCGTCTATGGCAGCCGCCGAGTTAATATCAGCATTTACTATTTCATCATTGGTGATGGTAGCACTTGTGACTGTCGTCAAATAACCAGCATCATTGTTGAGTAAACTCACATCTTCACCCTCAACCATCACAGAAGCTTGTAGTTTTGATGCGCTTATAGCTGCGGCTGAATTGATGTCAGCATCTACTATTTCATCATTGGTGATGGCAGCACTTGTGACTGTCGTCAAATAACCAGCATCATTGTTGAGTAAACTCACATCTTCACCCTCAACCATCACAGAAGCTTGTAGTTTTGATGCGCTTATAGCTGCGGCTGAATTGATGTCAGCATCTACTATTTCATCATTGGTGATGGCAGCACTTGTGACTGTCGTCAAATAACCAGCATCATTGTTGAGTAAACTCACATCTTCACCCTCAACCATCACAGAGGCTTGTAGTTTTGATGCGCTTATAGCTGCGGCTGAGTTAATATCGGCATCTACTATTTCATCATTGGTGATGGCAGCACTTGTGACTGTCGTCAAATAACCAGCATCATTGTTGAGTAAACTCACATCTTCACCCTCAACCATCACAGAGGCTTGTAGTTTTGATGCACTTATAGCTGCGGCTGAATTGATGTCAGCATCTACTATTTCATCATTGGTGATGGCAGCACTTGTGACTGTCGTCAAATAACCAGCATCATTGTTGAGTAAACTCACATCTTCACCCTCAACCATCACAGAGGCTTGTAGTTTTGATGCGCTTATAGCTGCGGCTGAATTGATGTCAGCATCTACTATTTCATCGTTGGTGATGGCAGCACTTGTGACTGTCGTCAAATAACCAGCATCATTGTTGAGTAAACTCACATCTTCACCCTCAACCATCACAGAGGCTTGTAGTTTTGATGCACTTATAGCTGCGGCTGAGTTAATATCGGCATCTACTATTTCATCATTGGTGATGGTAGCACTTGTGACTGCCGTCAAATAACCAACATCATTGTTGAGCAAGCTTACATCTTCACCCTCCACCATCACGGACGATTGTAGTTTTGTTGCACTTATAGCTGCGGCTGAGTTAATATCGGCATCTACTATCTCGTCGTTAGCTATCTCACTTGAACCGACTGCGTTTGAACTGATCGTCAGCAATCCTGCATTGTCAATAGATGCATCACCACCCAAAGCAACCCCTGTCGCAACATTCGAAGCATTACCTACAAATATATTCGCTGATGTTAATGTATTGCTCGCTGTAAATGCATCCCGAACGGCCTTCTCTGTTACTAGCTTGGTATCTGTTGCTACTCCATCTGCTCTTACCGATGTCAATATATCATCTGCCGTAGTAGCACTCGCATCAAAACTTAAACTCGTTAGCTCTGTAGCTCCAGCATCTAAGGCACCTGTACCATTCGTTACCGTGAAGCCTCCATTCACTGTCAAGTCAGCCCCACTTACATCTAAACCATTGGTCGCATCTACATTGCCTCCCAAACTAACCTGACCTACTGTCTGGGTCAATGCCTGGCCGGTTACCGTTAAGGCATTTCCCGTAACATCTAAACCATTCGTAGCGTCTACATTGCCCGCAAAGCTTACCTGACCCCCTGTCGTCTGAGTGATAGCCTGGTTGTCTACAGTCAAAGCGCCACCTGTAACGTCTAATCCTGCATTGGCATCCACGTTACCATTGAAGTCGACCTGATCATTGGTCGTCAAGGTCGCTGTTCCATCAAGACTTACATTGCCGTCCGTATCTACTGTTAAATCTCCATTGGCTCCGTCTACTACAAAGCTGTCCCCCCCATCTGTGGTTACCGTTAAACCAAAACCAGCAGCGGTAGCTACTGTCGTCGCCTCAGTCAAGGGGCCACCTAGCTTAATATTGCCGTCTGCCTCTTCGGTCAAACCGTTGTCGGCACTCACGCTGCCAGTGATCGCATCCCGAACGGCCTTCTCTGTTACTAGCTTGGTATCTGTTGCTACTCCATCTGCTCTTACCGATGTCAATATATCATCTGCCGTAGTAGCACTCGCATCAAAACTTAAACTCGTTAGCTCTGTAGCTCCAGCATCTAAGGCACCTGTACCATTCGTTACCGTGAAGCCTCCATTCACTGTCAAGTCAGCCCCACTTACATCTAAACCATTGGTCGCATCTACATTGCCTCCCAAACTAACCTGACCTACTGTCTGGGTCAATGCCTGGCCGGTTACCGTTAAGGCATTTCCCGTAACATCTAAACCATTCGTAGCGTCTACATTGCCCGCAAAGCTTACCTGACCCCCTGTCGTCTGAGTGATAGCCTGGTTGTCTACAGTCAAAGCGCCACCTGTAACGTCTAATCCTGCATTGGCATCCACGTTACCATTGAAGTCGACCTGATCATTGGTCGTCAAGGTCGCTGTTCCATCAAGACTTACATTGCCGTCTGTATCTACTGTTAAATCTCCATTGGCTCCGTCTACTACAAAGCTGTCCCCCCCATCTGTGGTTACCGTTAAACCAAAACCAGCAGCGGTAGCTACTGTCGTCGCCTCAGTCAAGGGGCCACCTAGCTTAATATTGCCGTCTGCCTCTTCGGTCAAACCGTTGTCGGCAGTTACGCTGCCAGTGATCGCATCCCGAACGGCCTTCTCTGTTACTAGCTTGGTATCTGTTGCTACTCCATCTGCTCTTACCGATGTCAATATATCATCTGCCGTAGTAGCACTCGCATCAAAACTTAAACTCGTTAGCTCTGTAGCTCCAGCATCTAAGGCACCTGTACCATTCGTTACCGTGAAGCCTCCATTCACTGTCAAGTCAGCCCCACTTACATCTAAACCATTGGTCGCATCTACATTGCCTCCCAAACTAACCTGACCTATTGTCTGGGTCAATGCCTGGCCGGTTACCGTTAAGGCATTTCCCGTAACATCTAAACCATTCGTAGCGTCTACATTGCCCGCAAAGCTTACCTGACCCCCTGTCGTCTGAGTGATAGCCTGGTTGTCTACAGTCAAAGCGCCACCTGTAACGTCTAATCCTGCATTGGCATCCACGTTACCATTGAAGTCGACCTGATCATTGGTCGTCAAGGTCGCTGTTCCATCAAGACTTACATTGCCGTCTGTATCTACTGTTAAATCTCCATTGGCTCCGTCTACTACAAAGCTGTCCCCCCCATCTGTGGTTACCGTTAAACCAAAACCAGCAGCGGTAGCTACTGTCGTCGCCTCAGTCAAGGGGCCACCTAGCTTAATATTGCCGTCTGCCTCTTCGGTCAAACCGTTGTCGGCACTCACGCT
Organism: Imperialibacter sp.; assembly: GCF_048007035.1. NCBI lineage: Bacteria > Pseudomonadati > Bacteroidota > Cytophagia > Cytophagales > Flammeovirgaceae > Imperialibacter > Imperialibacter sp. Next base: position 5,485,883 of record NZ_CP180355.1, on the reverse strand, counting down.
GCCAGTGATCGCATCCCGAACGGCCTTCTCTGTTACTAGCTTGGTATCTGTTGCTACTCCATCTGCTCTTACCGATGTCAATATATCATCTGCCGTAGTAGCACTCGCATCAAAACTTAAACTCGTTAGCTCTGTAGCTCCAGCATCTAAGGCACCTGTACCATTCGTTACCGTGAAGCCTCCATTCACTGTCAAGTCAGCCCCACTTACATCTAAACCATTGGTCGCATCTACATTGCCTCCCAAACTAACCTGACCTACTGTCTGGGTCAATGCCTGGCCGGTTACCGTTAAGGCATTTCCCGTAACATCTAAACCATTCGTAGCGTCTACATTGCCCGCAAAGCTTACCTGACCCCCTGTCGTCTGAGTGATAGCCTGGTTGTCTACAGTCAAAGCGCCACCTGTAACGTCTAATCCTGCATTGGCATCCACGTTACCATTGAAGTCGACCTGATCATTGGTCGTCAAGGTCGCTGTTCCATCAAGACTTACATTGCCGTCTGTATCTACTGTTAAATCTCCATTGGCTCCGTCTACTACAAAGCTGTCCCCCCCATCTGTGGTTACCGTTAAACCAAAACCAGCAGCGGTAGCTACTGTCGTCGCCTCAGTCAAGGGGCCACCTAGCTTAATATTGCCGTCTGCCTCTTCGGTCAAACCGTTGTCGGCAGTTACGCTGCCAGTGATCGCATCCCGAACGGCCTTCTCTGTTACTAGCTTGGTATCTGTTGCTACTCCATCTGCCCGAACCGATGTCAATATATCATCTGCCGTAGTAGCACTCGCATCAAAACTTAAACTCGTTAGCTCTGTAGCTCCAGCATCTAAGGCACCTGTACCATTCGTTACCGTGAAGCCTCCATTCACTGTCAAGTCAGCCCCACTTACATCTAAACCATTGGTCGCATCTACATTGCCTCCCAAACTAACCTGACCTATTGTCTGGGTCAATGCCTGGCCGGTTACCGTTAAGGCATTTCCCGTAACATCTAAACCATTCGTAGCGTCTACATTGCCCGCAAAGCTTACCTGACCCCCTGTCGTCTGAGTGATAGCCTGGTTGTCTACAGTCAAAGCGCCACCTGTAACGTCTAATCCTGCATTGGCATCCACGTTACCATTGAAGTCGACCTGATCATTGGTCGTCAAGGTCGCTGTTCCATCAAGACTTACATTGCCGTCTGTATCTACTGTTAAATCTCCATTGGCTCCGTCTACTACAAAGCTGTCCCCCCCATCTGTGGTTACCGTTAAACCAAAACCAGCAGCGGTAGCTACTGTCGTCGCCTCAGTCAAGGGGCCACCTAGCTTAATATTGCCGTCTGCCTCTTCGGTCAAACCGTTGTCGGCACTCACGCTGCCAGTGATCGCATCCCGAACGGCCTTCTCTGTTACTAGCTTGGTATCTGTTGCTACTCCATCTGCTCTTACCGATGTCAATATATCATCTGCCGTAGTAGCACTCGCATCAAAACTTAAACTCGTTAGCTCTGTAGCTCCAGCATCTAAGGCACCTGTACCATTCGTTACCGTGAAGCCTCCATTCACTGTCAAGTCAGCCCCACTTACATCTAAACCATTGGTCGCATCTACATTGCCTCCCAAACTAACCTGACCTACTGTCTGGGTCAATGCCTGGCCGGTTACCGTTAAGGCATTTCCCGTAACATCTAAACCATTCGTAGCGTCTACATTGCCCGCAAAGCTTACCTGACCCCCTGTCGTCTGAGTGATAGCCTGGTTGTCTACAGTCAAAGCGCCACCTGTAACGTCTAATCCTGCATTGGCATCCACGTTACCATTGAAGTCGACCTGATCATTGGTCGTCAAGGTCGCTGTTCCATCAAGACTTACATTGCCGTCCGTATCTACTGTTAAATCTCCATTGGCTCCGTCTACTACAAAGCTGTCCCCCCCATCTGTGGTTACCGTTAAACCAAAACCAGCAGCGGTAGCTACTGTCGTCGCCTCAGTCAAGGGGCCACCTAGCTTAATATTGCCGTCTGCCTCTTCGGTCAAACCGTTGTCGGCAGTTACGCTGCCAGTGATCGCATCCCGAACGGCCTTCTCTGTTACTAGCTTGGTATCTGTTGCTACTCCATCTGCCCGAACCGATGTCAATATATCATCTGCCGTAGTAGCACTCGCATCAAAACTTAAACTCGTTAGCTCTGTAGCTCCAGCATCTAAGGCACCTGTACCATTCGTTACCGTGAAGCCTCCATTCACTGTCAAGTCAGCCCCACTTACATCTAAACCATTGGTCGCATCTACATTGCCTCCCAAACTAACCTGACCTATTGTCTGGGTCAATGCCTGGCCGGTTACCGTTAAGGCATTTCCCGTAACATCTAAACCATTCGTAGCGTCTACATTGCCCGCAAAGCTTACCTGACCCCCTGTCGTCTGAGTGATAGCCTGGTTGTCTACAGTCAAAGCGCCACCTGTAACGTCTAATCCTGCATTGGCATCCACGTTACCATTGAAGTCGACCTGATCATTGGTCGTCAAGGTCGCTGTTCCATCAAGACTTACATTGCCGTCTGTATCTACTGTTAAATCTCCATTGGCTCCGTCTACTACAAAGCTGTCCCCCCCATCTGTGGTTACCGTTAAACCAAAACCAGCAGCGGTAGCTACTGTCGTCGCCTCAGTCAAGGGGCCACCTAGCTTAATATTGCCGTCTGCCTCTTCGGTCAAACCGTTGTCGGCACTCACGCTGCCAGTGATCGCATCCCGAACGGCCTTCTCTGTTACTAGCTTGGTATCTGTTGCTACTCCATCTGCTCTTACCGATGTCAATATATCATCTGCCGTAGTAGCACTCGCATCAAAACTTAAACTCGTTAGCTCTGTAGCTCCAGCATCTAAGGCACCTGTACCATTCGTTACCGTGAAGCCTCCATTCACTGTCAAGTCAGCCCCACTTACATCTAAACCATTGGTCGCATCTACATTGCCTCCCAAACTAACCTGACCTACTGTCTGGGTCAATGCCTGGCCGGTTACCGTTAAGGCATTTCCCGTAACATCTAAACCATTCGTAGCGTCTACATTGCCCGCAAAGCTTACCTGACCCCCTGTCGTCTGAGTGATAGCCTGGTTGTCTACAGTCAAAGCGCCACCTGTAACGTCTAATCCTGCATTGGCATCCACGTTACCATTGAAGTCGACCTGATCATTGGTCGTCAAGGTCGCTGTTCCATCAAGACTTACATTGCCGTCTGTATCTACTGTTAAATCTCCATTGGCTCCGTCTACTACAAAGCTGTCCCCCCCATCTGTGGTTACCGTTAAACCAAAACCAGCAGCGGTAGCTACTGTCGTCGCCTCAGTCAAGGGGCCACCTAGCTTAATATTGCCGTCTGCCTCTTCGGTCAAACCGTTGTCGGCAGTTACGCTGCCAGTGATCGCATCCCGAACGGCCTTCTCTGTTACTAGCTTGGTATCTGTTGCTACTCCATCTGCCCGAACCGATGTCAATATATCATCTGCCGTAGTAGCACTCGCATCAAAACTTAAACTCGTTAGCTCTGTAGCTCCAGCATCTAAGGCACCTGTACCATTCGTTACCGTGAAGCCTCCATTCACTGTCAAGTCAGCCCCACTTACATCTAAACCATTGGTCGCATCTACATTGCCTCCCAAACTAACCTGACCTATTGTCTGGGTCAATGCCTGGCCGGTTACCGTTAAGGCATTTCCCGTAACATCTAAACCATTCGTAGCGTCTACATTGCCCGCAAAGCTTACCTGACCCCCTGTCGTCTGAGTGATAGCCTGGTTGTCTACAGTCAAAGCGCCACCTGTAACGTCTAATCCTGCATTGGCATCCACGTTACCATTGAAGTCGACCTGATCATTGGTCGTCAAGGTCGCTGTTCCATCAAGACTTACATTGCCGTCCGTATCTACTGTTAAATCTCCATTGGCTCCGTCTACTACAAAGCTGTCCCCCCCATCTGTGGTTACCGTTAAACCAAAACCAGCAGCGGTAGCTACTGTCGTCGCCTCGGTCAAGGGGCCACCTAGCTTAATATTGCCGTCTGCCTCTTCGGTCAAACCGTTGTCGGCAGTTACGCTGCCAGTGATCGCATCCCGAACGGCCTTCTCTGTTACTAGCTTGGTATCTGTTGCTACTCCATCTGCTCTTACCGATGTCAATATATCATCTGCCGTAGTAGCACTCGCATCAAAACTTAAACTCGTTAGCTCTGTAGCTCCAGCATCTAAGGCACCTGTACCATTCGTTACCGTGAAGCCTCCATTCACTGTCAAGTCAGCCCCACTTACATCTAAACCATTGGTCGCATCTACATTGCCTCCCAAACTAACCTGACCTATTGTCTGGGTCAATGCCTGGCCGGTTACCGTTAAGGCATTTCCCGTAACATCTAAACCATTCGTAGCGTCTACATTGCCCGCAAAGCTTACCTGACCCCCTGTCGTCTGAGTGATAGCCTGGTTGTCTACAGTCAAAGCGCCACCTGTAACGTCTAATCCTGCATTGGCATCCACGTTACCATTGAAGTCGACCTGATCATTGGTCGTCAAGGTCGCTGTTCCATCAAGACTTACATTGCCGTCTGTATCTACTGTTAAATCTCCATTGGCTCCGTCTACTACAAAGCTGTCCCCCCCATCTGTGGTTACCGTTAAACCAAAACCAGCAGCGGTAGCTACTGTCGTCGCCTCAGTCAAGGGGCCACCTAGCTTAATATTGCCGTCTGCCTCTTCGGTCAAACCGTTGTCGGCAGTTACGCTGCCAGTGATCGCATCCCGAACGGCCTTCTCTGTTACTAGCTTGGTATCTGTTGCTACTCCATCTGCTCTTACCGATGTCAATATATCATCTGCCGTAGTAGCACTCGCATCAAAACTTAAACTCGTTAGCTCTGTAGCTCCAGCATCTAAGGCACCTGTACCATTCGTTACCGTGAAGCCTCCATTCACTGTCAAGTCAGCCCCACTTACATCTAAACCATTGGTCGCATCTACATTGCCTCCCAAACTAACCTGACCTACTGTCTGGGTCAATGCCTGGCCGGTTACCGTTAAGGCATTTCCCGTAACATCTAAACCATTCGTAGCGTCTACATTGCCCGCAAAGCTTACCTGACCCCCTGTCGTCTGAGTGATAGCCTGGTTGTCTACAGTCAAAGCGCCACCTGTAACGTCTAATCCTGCATTGGCATCCACGTTACCATTGAAGTCGACCTGGCCAATGAAGTCGACCTGATCACTTGCATCATCACCTATATTAATGTCATTACTTTCTACTGTAAATGGCTGAAGGTCGGTGGCATTGGCAATTTGCCCGTTATTATCAGAGGTTAAAGCCAGGTTATTAGCTAACGACAACCCACTCGACAAGACAACCGTTCCACTCGCATTTGGAAAGTTAATCGTACGGGCTATAGTTGGATCAGTAATGGAAAAAGTGGTGTATATATTATTGTTGGTTGACCCTTCAAAATTAAGTGGGCTGCCTCCAAGTATCTCTCCTGTTACGGTTACACCATCGGTTGAGGCATCTCCCAGCGTCACGTTACCATTAAGGGTTGTGTTACCATCAATATCTGCATCCTGGGTAACGTTCAAACCCCCGATGACATTAGTCAGCACGCCAGTGGCTCCTATGTTCACGCCTCCGGCACCTTGCAGCGTCAACGCCCCAGCAGTGGTCGTCACGTTCGAGGCTCCGGTTGCGTCCAAACTGAAAGTAGAGCCATCCATAGTCAGGCTACCATTCAAATCGGTAGCGTTAGCCACCTGCAGGCCATTTGTGTTGTTGAGCTGTACTTGATTGGGTCCTGCAACTACAAAGTTCCCGGAGGTAACGTCGATGTCATCACCCTGAACGGCGTTGTTTTGGATTGATGTCGCACCAGCACCATTCAGATTAATATCACCAGTCAATGGCAGCGAAGCGGCTGAAGTTCCGTTACCTATAATTAAGTTGCCAGCATTATTCACACTCAATTGAGTGGAGATACCTGAAGAATTTCCGATAAAAATACTTCCATAAGCGAGGTTATTGGTGGCAAATTCACCTATTGGCTTAGTCGTAATACTTCCTCCCGAGCTAGTAATAAGTACTTGATTGGATCCTGGTGCGAACCAAACGGGAAAATTCGAAGAGTTGTTAATTAGCAATGAATTTTCAAAGCCTGCTGTTCCAGACAATTTATCAAATGTAATTGTTCTGCTGGCTATTTTTGGATTGGTAATTCCCCCATCTTTCAACTGCAATTTATCAGTTACCACTTCAATGGTAACGTCATCGACGTTGGCATCGATCTTTTCCACATTCCCAACCAGACCATTCCCAGCTAAATTTCCGATTACTGTGGATAAGTTCACGTAACCGGGCTCCCCTGTCGTTTGGTCAGCCACTATCAATTGAGTGTTACCCGGCGTACCGTTTTGGAGTTTAGCAACAGTCACTTGATTATCGCCGATATCTATCGTTTGGATGGTGCCATCCGCAATGTCGCTCGTTTGCACCTGCCCGTCTTGTATCTTGGCACTTGTAATCGCATCATTTGCGATCTTACCAGTTAAGACATTGCCATCGGCAATTTTGGCTGTCGTGACACTGCCATCGGCAATTTTCACCGTCGTCACATTGCCGTCAGCGAGTTTTGCTGTTGTTACGCCTGCGTTGGCGATTTGGGCAGTGCCAATTCCGGCATTTGGTACAAAAAGGGCATTGCCTGTTACTCCAATGGTGCTACCGTCTACCTGCACATCCAAAGTGCCATCAGTTCCATCGTCAGCCAATGCAGTTCCTGCAATACCAGAAATATCAACCTGAATATTGTCAGCATTCACAGTGATGCCATTTCCTGCCCCGATGTCAATTGCGCCAGTTGTTCCATTTTGGATTAAGCCTGCTCCAGATACGTCAGCGTTCAGTTTAGCTGCAGTAACTGCATCATCATTCAGCTTAGCTGTTGTCACATTTCCATCAGCAATTTTTGCTGTGGTTACGTTGGCATCAGCAATGTCACTGGTCTGCACCTGACCATCCTGTATTTTAGCTGTTGTAATAGCGTTGTCAGCAATTTTTACGGTTGTCACATTGGCGTCAGCAATATCCGCTGTTTGCACATTACCATCAGCGATTTTACTGGTGGTAACTGCGTCATTGATCAACTTGTTAGTTGTGACAGCGTCATTCGCAAGTTGTGTAGCTGTTATGCCGGAAGCAGGCACATAAAGTTTGTTTGCATTTACACCAATAGTGCTTCCATCCACCTGCACATCAAGGGTTCCGTCGCTGCCATCATCAGCCAAGGCAGTTCCTGCAATACCTGAAATATCTACCTGAATATTATTAGCATTCACCGTAATGCCATTGCCAGCACCGATGTCTATCGCTCCAGTTGTTCCATTCTGAACAAGTCCAGCACCTGCTACATCTGCATTGAGTTTAGCTGCGTTTACTGCATCATCGGCTAGTTTAGCAGTGGTAATATTTGAGTCAGCTACCTTGGCGGTTGTCACGTTGGCGTCAGCCAGATCGGCCGTTTGAACCTGACCATCTTCAATCTTTCCAGTATTTACTGAATTGGCTGCCAGTTTTACATTGGTAATATTCCCGTCGGCAATATCCCCTGCCTGTATTGTCCCATCGACTATCTTTCCTGTTGAAACCGAGTTATCAGCCAATTTTGCGTTTGTGACAGCACCATCATTTAGTTTCGCCGTAACGATGCCAGCATCCTTAACTTCAAGTTTATCGGCATTGACACCAATCGTCACATCATCGAACTGAACGTCAAGCACACCAGCATTCTCCTGCAAGGCTACACCATCAATATCGCTCAGGTCTACCTCAATATCATTAGCATTTACCTTGATACCATTGCCCTCTCCTATGTCCAAAGCGCCTGTAACATTTTGAACCAAACCCAAGCCAGCAACAAGCGCATCCAATTTGGCAGGAGTAACTGCATCATCAGCTAGTTTGCCGGTCACTATCGCATTATTGGCGATCTTGGCAGTCGTGACATTTGCATCTGCAATATCCAATGTCTGCACCTGGCCGTCTGCAATTTTACCGGTGGTTATGGCATTGTCATTAATCTTGGCGGTGGTTACGCCCAAATTCACAATGTCTACTGCCTGAATAGTGCCATCAGCTATTTTATCGGAGGTCACAGCGCTGGCACCTAATTTCGCATTGGTCACAGCGCCATCGGCAAGCTCGGACGTATTAACCGCTCCAGCGAGAATTTCGGCACTCCCAACCGCATCTGTAGCTATTTCTGTGGCAGTCACTTTATCTGGCTGTATTTTGGAGTCAATTCGGTCTGTCCCAGTATTATAGGTCATACTAATGTCTCCCACCACCGTGGTTCCTTCAAAACCCGACGAGGTACCAATCAAAAATTCGTCATCGTTAGGCACAATCGCCAACTGTAGCTTTTTATCAGGGTCAAAAGAGAGTCCACTCCCTACTTTCACCCTTAGCGTGCCATCTGTATGTTGCTCAAGGCCATCGCCTGCCACATCGCCATTAATTTTATCTCTGGTTACAGCGTTGTCGGCTATGTCCGCTGTGGCAATGGTAAGATCCAAAATCTCATCGGTACTGACGGCTCCCGTCGCTATATCGGCTGCGCTTATGCTGCCATCAGCAATTTTATCGGAAGTAACAGCATCAGCGGCAAGTTTCGCATTGCTAATTCCACCACTCGCTACCTGCACAATATCAGATGCTATTTCGAGCGAAGTGCCGTCTACTTTAATGTCCACTGCCCCAGTCCCAGTGTTTGCCCCCAGGCCCTGACCAGCCAACTGAGCAATGTCTGCTTCAAGGTCATCGCCATTGATAGTCAGACCGTTGCCTGCATTTACATCCAGGGCACCAGTCGTACCATTTGGGCTCAGGCCGACCCCAGCCACGTCAGCATTGATTTTGGTAGCGGTGACTCCGTCGTCCGCAATTTTTGCAGTAGTGACATTCTGATCGGCTATATCGGCGGTTTGCACCCCCCCATCCAAAATCTCATTACTTGTGACGGCACCTGTAGCGATTTCGTTAGCCGTTACCGCATCTGCCGCCAGCTGCAAATCGGCACCTGTAGCTGTGTAGGTAAGAGTGGCATCACCGATAACGGGTTGGGCTGAGGCTGTCCCTGTGTCGTTGCCAATAAATACATTGCTTGTAGCTAAAGTAGAGCTCGCAAAATTGCTTAGCGGTATCCAGGTTGGGGCACCGGCTGCATCCGTCCCCAATACGGAGGAGACCGTCCCTTCGGCATCAATCTTATTGATAGTAATGGTATTGTCAGCCAGGTCAATATTAATGATGCTGCCATCAACGATATTGTCCGACACAATAGATATTGCGACGTTTGCCACACTTGTGATGATGCCACGGTCATTCACTGTTACTTGCGATACCGTTGTCTCATTGCCAAATGTGCCTGCTGTAGCTCCGCTTACAGCCAACTTATCAGAGGTAACAGCACCATTTTCAATTTTGTTAGTTGTTACTGCTCCAGGGGCTATCTTCTCACCGATAACGCTGAAAGGTGCAAGCTTGTCAAAAGTTACTATGGAAGGCTTCAAGACAGGGTTAGGGAACGTCCCGGTCAAATCGCCGCCGGCAACAGCTCCTTCAAACACACCCAGCCCTTTGCGCCACGCACCATTGGCCCAATAGTAGAAACTGTTTTCATCACCGTCATACACAATCAATCCATTGTTAGTGGTTCCGCTAGCAAGTATCGGAATCATGGACTGCCGCTGACTGGTAGAAACTTGTGGAACAAGGAATCCCTGATTACTATTTGGGGACACCAGGTGCAAAACAGCGTTCTTATTTGGAGTAAGTGTGTTAACACCTACTGAGAACTCCTGAGCCCTGGCACCAAAAAAAGGAATAAGGCAAACTATTATTGCCAGTTTGATTTTTGCCAAATTTATCTTCATGACCGGCTAAGGTTAGAAATGGTCCAATTCATATTTCGATCAGATGAAAAAAACACCGATTTATAATTACAATATTTTTGTCAGAAAGTCATAACTATTGACGATACAAATAGCAAAGATCCTATGCTATAACAAAAAGTTTCGTCGAAGATAAGAGGTGTTTGAACTAAAAGATTGTTGAATGACTAGCTTAACACCACTGATCTCAGATCAAGTTATGATCCTTATAATCCAGGAATAGCTGATGAAAATTCGGGGTTACCTAAAGAAAAACTAAAGTTGGCTTTTATTCTATTTTGTAGTTTTTGCGGGGTTGGTAAACATCAAATTATTCATACAACTTAACCTATAAAATCTCTCAGTAGCGGTGCAACAACCTGTAAAAATACAATTGAGGCATAAACATAGGAATTATATAATTAATACCAATAATATTCATATCAATTTAATTTGGCTGATAATAAATACTTATTTATAAGTAGTCACGTCATTTCCAATTCTCACGAAATGCAACGCCAGCATTTTTCAAATATAAAAATCGTCCAAGTAGCCTGTTTGTCAATCTCTTCCGAATTACTACATGTGTAAGAGTTGGCCACAACCAGCCCGCCTTGTCATTTCAATAAGAAGCAGCCCTACTTCAATATAATTGAATTATATTAATTTAAAGTATAATTAATCTAATTTATTGAGCTCTCTAAGACCACTATATCGCTTCATTGACAAACTGATGTGAACTGAAGTTCCATAGGTTTGATGGGATTACATCCCAGGTAGGTGAGATTCAGATATTAATCTTACATGGAATGTAAGTTAACAGAAGCGAGCCCCTCGGAGAGGAGTTATGCAGACGAATTCGATAATTAGATCCAAAATACGGGCTGACTTCTTACAGTGGCGCTTACGAAGCCCACAATTGACCGCAGAAATAATTATGACGCTACGTAATAAAGATTTTTCGTCGCATTTGATAGATTGCAAGTTGGAAACAAACTTAACCTAACTACCAAATGGCTTCTAGAGGGAATTTCAATAGTAAAATCGGTTTCATTGCAGCAGCGGCTGGTTCAGCTGTTGGTTTGGGCAACATCTGGAAATTCCCTTTTGAAGTAGCTGACGGTGGCGGAGCAGCCTTTGTGTTGATGTACCTCGGCTTTTGCTTCATCCTATGCTTTCCGGTGATGGTGACTGAGATTGCCATAGGTCGAAAAACTCAAAAAGACCCAGTTGGAGCATTTGGTGCTCTCGGATTTCCGAAATGGAAGTTTCTTGGGAAAATGGGGGTGCTAGCCGGCGTGCTTATCCTTTCTTTCTATAACGTGGTGGCTGGTTGGGCCTTTGGCTACTTTCTCGAAATGTTAATGGGCAACTTTGCCATTGGAGGGCAGTTTGGAGATTACATCAAGGATGTGGTCAAAATTGGAGCCTATGGTGCTGTGTTCATGTTCTCTACTGCTTTTATTGTTTCAAAGGGTGTGTCCGGCGGCATCGAAAAAGCCTCCAAAATTCTGATGCCTACCCTCCTCATTCTTATTATTTCGCTAGTGGCCTACGCCATGACATTGCCTCACGCCATGGAGGGGGTTAAGTTTTACCTCGTACCCGACTTTTCTGAAATCAATTTTGAAGTAGTATACAGTGCACTTGGTCAGGCTTTCTTTTCTCTTTCTTTAGGTATGGGAGCACTCATTACCTACGGCAGCTACGTATCTAAAGACGAGAACATTATCTCCTCCGCAGCCCTGATCACCCTCACCGATATTTCCGTGGCATTTTTGGCAGGTTTGATGATGTTTCCCTTCGTTGCCTACATGAGTGAGGGAAACTTGCACGAGGTCACCGGTGGTCCGGGACTTATTTTTGCCACACTTCCTGGCGTTTTTGAGTCATTTGGGCCAATTCTCGGGATAATAGTGGGCGCTTCCTTCTTCCTTTTGCTTTCTTTTGCAGCTCTCACCAGTACTGTATCACTTCTGGAGGTGCCTGTGGCCTACGCAGTGGATGAACTCAAAATAGACAGAAAAAAGGCTGTTTGGCTGATAGCAATAATCATATTTATAGTTGGCATCCCGTCGCTGATGGCCAATGGCTATTCTCCCTTCTTCTCTTCTTTTATCACCTATATGGGTAACGTCAACCCGACTGATTTCATGACACTGGTGTCGGACATTGCTAATGACAGCCTGCTGCCGTTGGGCGGCTGCCTGATTTCGTTCTTTGGCGCCTATGTGTGGAAAAAGCACAACCTCAATGAAGAGATTGCCCAGGGTTACCCTAACTATCATGGCTCTTTTGTAGAAAAATTCATCAACCTGATGGTGAGCTACTTCTGCCCGATTGTACTGGGTATTATCTTCATCCTGACTGTCTTGGACAGGTTCTTTGGAATTGCACTGGTTTAACAAGCAACATTAACTCCTCACTTCTTAACAAACGACTCTTTAAAGCCGTCGAGAATGATGTAATAGTTGCCAGGCTTCAAAAGACGAAGAGGGATTTCTTTGGCGTTTCCTGTCAGGATTATTTCTTCCTTTTCATTTAAGATTTCGAAAGCAGTCGCTCTCGATAGCGTCATTTTGTCGGACACCACCTTGGGAGTGAAGGTGATGGGCACCTTGTAGTAAACAAACTCAACCTCGTCAGAGTACAGATAGTTGTTGGCACTTGCTCTGTATTTTACTCTGAATTTATTCGAGCCCTCGGTCAGCTCAGGAAAGTAAGAATAATCACTGGACGCAAATTGCCCCTGTGAGGGTATTTCATCTATTTCAATCCAATCTTCTCCCCCCAATCTTTCAATAATATAGGATGCTTTTTCCCTCTCTCCTCGGGTGTTCCACTTGACTTCCTCCTCAATGAAAACAATGCTATTAAAGCGAAAAGAGCTATGCCAGAAAATGGCCTGCGGGTTTACAATCTTGGGAGAACAAATGGTGTCGTGAAGCACTCTTATCGAAACAGGCGTGTATAAGTCGAGCCCTTTGAAGTCAATCTCGAGTGCTGACAGCTTCAAATTAAGGTTGAGCGCACGCCCGTTAAGCAATACTTCTCTTACACAAAACTTCTCAACGCCCTCAGATAGAGGATTTTGAACAAACAGAGATTTGCCCTGGTAAACTCCGGTAATAGCGATCTCCTGCCCCCTCACAAAAAAAGGCAGAGAGATTAGCCAGAAAAATATCCACAAGCACCTCCAGGTAGTCGATAACATAAATTGTACTTGCACGGAAACAAAATTCTTTAAAAGCAAGAAAGCACAATTTACGAAATTGTTACCACTACATGGCAATTATTCGAACCGGAGGGATTCGATAGGGTCTAGCTTCGAAGCTTTGTAGGCAGGTAAATAGCCGCTGAGTATCCCCACAAACATACCTATAAGCAAGCCGACCATCATCCAAAACCAGGGGATAACAAAACCATCGGCTTCCAGCAGCTTGGCAATCAGATTACCAACCAGAATACCCAAAATAATCCCGCCAATACCACCCATTTGTGTGATAACGATGGCCTCTATGAGAAACTGCTGTCTGATTTTAGTCGGTGAGGCACCAAGCGCCTTTCGAACGCCTATTTCCCGGGTTCGTTCTGTAACTGAAACCAGCATAATGTTCATAAGCCCGATGGAAGCACCCAAAAGTGTGATGAACCCTATTCCAAAGCCTCCCATTCGAAGGTAGCCTGTGATCTCCTCCAGGCTTTCAGCCAACGATTGGTTTCTGGCTACATCAAATGAATCCGGCTCACCCAAAGGGTCCTTTCGGATAGAGCGCATGAGACCTGTGGCCTGGCCCATTGCATACTCCATTTGAGTGGGGTCGTTGATGGCTACCGTGATGGTATATTGAAGGTTCCGCCGTGGGTCTACCCTTCTTGCAGTTTCCAGGGGCACCAAAAAGTACCTGTCAAGCCCACTGTCTCCGCCAATATTTCCTTGTTTTTCCAGAACACCAATCACCCTGAACCTGATCCCATAGGCAGTAATGAATTGATTAACAGGATTTTCGTTCTTTTCGAACAAATTACTATACACCTCGTCGCCAATAATGACTACGTTAGCTCCATTCTGTGCCTCAATCTGAGAAAAATTACGCCCCTGCGACAGCTCACCACCTTCAACGACGAGAATATTGGCGTCCCCTCCCACAATTCGCATGTTTGGGTTGGTCACTTTCGACCCCCTGCTCAGCTCAGCGACTCCGGTTACCCACGTGGTGAGAGAGGGAGTGCCATAGGAGTTGTAAAGATCAAGGAATCTTCGGGCCTCACGGTAGTTGATGGCCGGATACCGTTTTTCTTCCACTCCGCTGGACCTGCGGTTATCGTATCGTTTGGTTCTGACGTCAAAGGTGTTAGCTCCCAAATCCGACAAGCTGTTATTGATAGACGCCTGTATGCCTTCTATGGCCGTTAGAATACCCACCAAAGATGTAATTCCTATAGCAATGATCATCGCTGTAAGAACTGACCTTAGTGTGTTCGTTTGCACAGCCTTGATACCTTCCCGGATGTTTTCTAAGATGATCATGTGGAATTCAAATTCTTTGTAAATCTAATAAATGTGTATTCAAAACAATTTCTCTGTGCCGCTTTTAAACATTCAGCCCTTGATGCAAAAGGCCCGCTTCTGCCGACCAACCACTATCTCTAAAATTCCACTACGAAGAATCCCTGACCCAATAAGCAATTACATTTGCCATTCATACCAGGCCATGTTGTACGATCTTCTTCACTTTCATAGCTTTACATTTTGAGAAGCTATCAACACACAGTTAATGAGTAAGGTTTTATTGCTTTTTATTACACTCTTCACATTTTTAATTCAAGCCCAAGCGCAGTTATTGCCTCTCAGCACACCGTCTGACTCCGCCAAACACTATTACTACCTTGGATGGAAGCAGATCATGGACTATGCAGACTATACACGGGCGGAGCAGTCGTACCGAAAAGCCATAGCATTTGATCCTGAGTTTATTTTAGGACAAAGCCTTGTCGGTAGAATATCGCCCGACATTAAAGAACGCTACGAAATACTTGAAAAGATCAACGGCAAAAAGCACCTGGCAACGGAAGACGAACAACTCGTGGCCGATGTGTCGGTGATGCTGATAGAATTTCTGAATGCCAGAGAGGAAATGGATAGTGTGAAAACGGCGGAAAAGATTGGCATCGCCTTGCAAACCGGCCTGCAAAACTTCGGCTTGATTGGTCAGAAGTACCCGGATGAGGTATACTTTATCTCAGAGTACTTTGAGATCGTAAACTATCTTTACGGGCCTCAAAAAGCACTCGACACCCTAAAAAGCTATAACCTATCGCTCAAAAAGCCGGCCCCTTTTCTCATCGGTTACGAGTCGACGCTGGAAGCTGCTCTCGGCAACTATGACAATGCACTTGAACTGGCCTACAAGCTAAAAAAGTGTTTCAAAGACAAAAAAGTACCCAAACCCTATGTTGTCCTTGGTGAAATATACCTACAAAAAGGTGATTTAGAGAGTGCTTACAAATACATTAATAAGGCACTGGAACTTGACCCGGCCAACAGGGCTGTGCAGAGGCTGAAAAAGAGAGCCGAAGTGGTACAGAAAAGTAATTTCTGACATCGGACTTCAGAAAAGAGAATTGATTTTGCCTAAAAAATGTTTCTTACGTTATAGTAAAGGTGACTAAGTCATACGATAATACGTTAAGACAAGGTGACTCATGGAATTTACGACTTGTTCTGTTAGATTTAGTTGGCGAAGTTGGGCCTTCGGAGCAAGAAAAAGAGCTCCCAGCAGGCAGGTTCAATAGAAAAAATTTGAGTAGATGAAGCGTATTATATTTCTCCTGTTTATCTTTTTATTTATCGGTAGCAAGGCATTCTCGTCTTCTATCCTTATCCCCATGGACAACAGCCAAACGAACCACTTGAAATCGTATGGTGTGGCCTATTGGGTGCTTTCCAAAGATATTGAGATTGACTGGCTGCTCAACTACCGGGGCGGCAGCTTTATGTTCAAATATTACCAGGCTTTTGAAAATGAGCTGATTATCCGGGGTGTAAGCTATGAGGTGATTTCCGATGCCGAAGCCGGGCAGATACTTGAGGTCATTGCAAGTCCATCGTCCAATATGGATGCCATGAGGCTGGAGAAATACCCAAAAATCGCCGTTTACTCACCAAAAAGTAAGCTACCCTGGGACGATGCCGTAACCATGGTACTCTCCTACGCTGAGATTCCCTACGATGTCATTTTTGATGAGGAAATCCTGTACAACGAGCTACCTAAATACGACTGGCTGCATTTGCATCACGAAGACTTTACAGGCCAGTATGGGAAGTTTTACCGGGCCTATGGTAACTACCCCTGGTACATAGAGCAGCAAAGGGACTATGAAGAAATGGCCAGAAAACACGGCTTTATGAAGGTGTCACAAATGAAGCTGGGCGTGGCAAAAAAAATCAGAGACTTCGTGGGCAGCGGCGGCTTCCTTTTTGCCATGTGCTCGGCTACCGACTCCTACGACATTGCCCTGGCCGCCGAAGGTATAGACATTTGTGAAAGCATGTACGATGGCGATCCGGCCGACCCACGGGCACAGCAAAAGCTGGACTTTAGTAAAACATTTGCTTTCGGTGACTTCTTATTGGAAAGGCGTCCTCTTGAATACGAATACTCGAACATCGACATGCAGCCCAACGAGCGGGGAGTCATTGAAAGAAACGACTATTTCAACTTGTTTGAGTTCAGTGCCAAGTGGGATCCCATTCCTACCATGCTCACCCAAAACCATGAACGGATCATCAAAGGTTTTATGGGACAAACAACTGCATTTAGAAATGCAACCGTTAAGCCCGATGTGGTGGTGATGGGAGAAAACAAGAGCATTGGCGAAGTGCGGTATCTTCATGGCATATTTGGCAAGGGCTTTTATACTTTCTATGGTGGTCACGACCCGGAAGACTATCAACACCTTGTGGGCGACCCTCCAACTGACCTCAATCTGCATCCAAATTCCCCTGGCTACCGACTGATTCTCAACAACATACTTTTCCCTGCTGCAAAAAAGAAAAAGCAGAAAACCTAATCTTTTAAACTGTCCGGTTTAAAAAATTTCGGTTATTAATTTGGCCTTGACTAGTTTCACCTACATTTTTAATGACAGAAACTGACCACCGCCAAACCTCATTCTTAGTTGATAGAACTTTTCTCCTATGAGCTTTCCCACTCTGATTTGTGGATGATACTTTCGGTGTCAGTGCTCATCGGCATGTCCAAAACAGGCGTTCATGGGGCAGGAATGATAGCGGTGCCGCTGCTGGCTGCTGTGTTTGGTGGCAAGCAGTCGAGCGGCTTCCTCCTTCCTATTTTGTGCCTTGCTGATATTTTTGGAGTGGTGTACTACCACCGGCATGCAGCGTGGGATCACCTGTGGAAGCTCTTTCCCTGGGCAGCGGCAGGAACCTTGCTCGGCACCTGGGTGGGCAACTACATCGACGACGAGGCCTTCAAGCTCATCATGGCCATCATCATTTTTGTTTCGGTCGGCTTAATGATTTGGCTGGAGAAGAGGAAGAAAAATGAAGAAAAGGTGCCGGCTTACTTTTGGTTTGCAGCACTCATGGGCGTTGCAGGCGGGTTTACCTCCATGGTTGGTAACCTCGCAGGGTCTGTTATGGCCCTTTACCTGCTCTCAGTACACTTACCGAAAAATTCATTCATCGGTACGGCAGCCTGGTTCTTTATGGTTCTCAATTGGTTCAAGCTGCCTTTTCACATCTTCAGCTGGCACACCATCACGGTAGACTCCTTCCTTTTTGACCTTGTAACTTTACCGGCTATTGGCCTCGGCGCTCTTATCGGAGTGGCCATCATTAAGAAAATTCCTGAGAAGCAGTATCGGTGGTTTATAATAGCAATGACAGTTGTAGCAGCTTTTGGAATGCTGTTATAGAAACGGCTTACAGTGGATGTAAACAATTTTTGCGAGTGGCAGTTAAAAGGTGGGAATTCCATTGCAAAAACAATTTTCTGCACGTTATTACCTTCCTTACGGCAACCAGGTTAGTAATCAGACTTTTTTTATGGGCAAGCCTACACTCAAATTCTGGCAGATCATCAACATGAATTTTGGCTTTTTCGGGCTCCAGTACAGCTTCGGCCTGCAGCAAGCCAACATGAGCCCCATTTACTCCTACTTGGGGGCTGAAGAAAGTGAGCTCCCCCTCCTGTGGCTGGCAGGCCCTATGACCGGGCTCATCGTTCAGCCCATCATCGGAGCCATAAGCGACAAAACCATCACCAAATGGGGCCGCAGGACTCCGTATTTCCTCATAGGCGCTATCTTTTGCAGCCTTAGTCTACTCGTAATGCCGTACAGCAGCACCGTGTGGATGGCAGCAAGCGTGCTTTGGATCCTCGATGCGGCTAACAATGTCACTCAGGAGCCCTACCGGGCGTTTGTTAGCGACAAACTGCCGAAGGAGCAGCATTCCCTGGGCTTTTTAACTCAAAGTGCTTTCACCGGCCTCGGACAAACCCTCTCATACCTCACCCCCACCCTACTTATTTTTTTCGGTGTCAGTGAGCTTGCAAAAAATGACAGCGGTATCCCTGTCACAACAATCATCGCTTTTGTGATTGGCGCTGTGGTGTCCATAGGCTCTATCCTATGGACGTTGAAAACCACGAAAGAAATCCCTATTTCGGAGGAAGAAAAAGCCCACATAAGAAGCCAACCCAAGGGCATAGGTTCGACCATTGCTGAAATTGCAAAGGCTTTCAAAGAAATGCCTCTCACGATGAAGCAGATGCTGCCCATGATGCTGTTTAGCTGGTATGCTATGTTCATTTACTGGCAGTACATCGCCAAGTCGCTATCAAAATCTCTCTTTGGCACTACTGATGTGCTTGACCCCGGCTTCAGAAAAGCTGACCTGCTGGTGGGGCAAATTGGGGCGTTTTACAATTTCATTGCCTTTTTTGCCGCTTTCGGGCTAGCGATGCTGGCTCAAAAATACGGCCCAAAGTGGATTCACGGTGCATGTATGTTTCTGGCTGGTGCTGGCTTGCTCGTGATTCCGGAGCTAAACACTCCTGGCATGGTCTTCATTCCTATCATTGGCATGGGGCTATCCTGGGCAAGTATGATGGGAAACCCTTACGTAATGCTTGCGGGCAGTATTCCGCCCGAAAGAACGGGGGTATACATGGGCATATTCAACATGTTTATCGTCATTCCCATGTTGCTCGAAACGTTCACCATTCCTATGTACTACTCGTCATGGCTTGGCAACAGTCCGGTGAATGCTATCAGGCTGGCTGGCACGCTATTGATTCTTGCAGCTATTTCGGTTGCTTTTATCAAACTAAAAAGACCAGACCAAAGCGATTTACACGCAGAAAAGTGAAGAACGCTCATAGCTTTCTGCACGGCTTCATGATTTGGTAAGTGACTGGATAGCATGGTATTCGAAACACTTTACAACTGCATTTTTCCAGCCATCCCAGACGTCTATGAAATCTGACCAATTATTGGTACTTTGAAAGTATTCAGTAAATCAACTCTTACATTATGGCCCAGTTTAATCTAAAAGTTAATGGAAAAGAACACCAGGTTGATGTAGATGCGGACACCCCACTTCTTTGGGTGCTTCGTGACAACCTCGATTTGGTAGGCACCAAATTCGGCTGTGGAATAGCCATGTGTGGCGCCTGTACGGTTCACGTTGATGGCGATGCTGTCCGGTCTTGCTCTATGCCAATTTCAACGCTGGGAGACAAGTCTGTGGTGACCATCGAAGGCTTATCTGCCGATGCCTCTCACCCGCTTCAAAACGCCTGGAGAGAGCACGATGTACCCCAGTGCGGCTATTGTCAGGCAGGTCAGATCATGAATGCCGCAGCCCTGCTGTCGAAAAATGCCTCTCCAACGGACGAGGAAATAGAAAGCGCCATGAATGGCAATATTTGCCGTTGTGCTACTTACAACCGTATCAAGGCAGCCATCAAGACGGCTTCCGCAAGCGTTTAAGTCTGTTCCAAAAATCCGAAATCATGACTTTAATAAAAACATCATACAACAGAAGATCCTTTCTGAAAGTATCAGCAGCCGGTAGTGGCGGTCTTGTTATCGGCTTCAACTGGCTGGTATCGTGCAGTCCCAGTGCTGAAACCGCTATAAAAGGAGCTCCTAAAGAGTGGTTCAATGTAAATGCTTACCTCAAAATAGGCGAGAACGGCCTCGTTACGATCATGTCTCCAAATCCTGAGGTCGGCCAAAACGTCAAGACGTCAATGCCGATGATAGTGGCTGAAGAATTGGATGTGGCCTGGAAAGATGTCGTGGTTGAACAAGCGCCGCTTGATACGGAGAAATTTGTCAGGCAGGTGGCGGGCGGAAGTCAGTCGCTGAGAAGTTCATGGAAAGGCTTGAGAATGGCAGGTGCTACTGCCAGAAAGATGCTGATGGAAGCGGCTGCCAAACAGTGGCAGGTAGATGCCTCAACCCTGACTACTTCAGAGGGAGTAATCAAAAACGCAAAAGGTGATACACTCACCTATGGACAAATAGCCTCCGCTGCTGCATCCGTAACCGTGCCTGAAGAGGTGGAGTTGAAAGACCCATCTGCCTTCAAAATCATTGGCACCGACACCAAAAACGTTGACATAGAAAAAATCATTACCGGCAAGCCACAGTATGGCATGGATTTGAAAAAAGAAGGAATGAAAGTAGCGGTCGTGCTGCGCCCCCCTTCTTTTGGTGCCAAACTAAAGTCGTTTGACGACAGCGAAACCAGAAAGGTAACCGGTGTTTCTGATGTTATCCAGTTTGGCAACAAGGTAGCGGTACTGGGCAACACAACCTGGGCTGCTATGAAAGGCAAAAAAGCACTTAAAGCTGAATGGGAAGAGGATACGCCTGCCGAGAGCACTGAGTATCATGACAAGCAAATGATGGCCTTGCTTAATACAAAGAATGGCGAGCCCAGAAGAAACGACGGCGATGTGGACGCCGCCTTCAAAACCGCCGACAAAGTAATTGAGAAAACTTTCGAAGGCCCTTTTCTACCGCACAATCCTATGGAACCAATGAATTTCTATGGACATGTGACGGCGAGCAAGGTGGATCTTATCGGCCCTATTCAGACACCCGAGAGAACAAGGCGCCAGGTTGCTGAGCTACTGGGAAGGCCCGAAACAGAAATTTTCATTGACATGACCCGTATGGGAGGTGGTTTCGGTCGCAGGCTTTACGGTGACTTCGTGCTGGAGGTGGCCGAAATTTCAAAGCTCTCCAACACGCCCATCAAGCTGGTCTACACCAGAGAGGACGACATGACAGCTGGTATTTACCGCCCTGCATCGAAATACAAATTCAAAGCCGGTGTAAAAGACGGCAAGCTGGTGGCTTACCATTTGGTTGGCACCGGCATCAACGGCAACGGCTGGACTCGTGAAAACTGGTTTCCGGCAGGATCCATTCCCAACTACAGGGTGGAGTCGTACGGGCTGGACAGCAACATTACCACAGGTGCCTGGCGTGCACCCATCACCAACTTCCTGGCTTATGCTGAGCAAAGCTTTATTGACGAAGTGGCCGAGGAAATGGGAGTTGATGCCGTGCAGTTGAGGCTTGACTTGCTCGAAAAAGCTAAGAGTGACCCTGTGGGTACGGTAGACTATGAGCCAGAGAAAATGATTGGTGCCATAAAACTTGCTGCCGAAAAGGCCAACTGGTCGGCTACTGAAGATGGAGTGAGCAAGGGCTTTAGCGCCTACTACTCGCACAACTCCTATGTGGCGATGGTTGCGGAGGTTGTCAACAAAAAAGGCCAGCCTAGCACCAGAAAAGTAACCTGCGCTGTTGACTGCGGGATAGTGATCAACCCGATAGCTGCCAAAAACCAGATTGAAGGTGGCATCATCGACGGCATCGGGCACGCTATGTATGGCGACATGACCTTTGTGAATGGTGCGCCACAGGCAAGCAATTTTAACAACTACAGACTGATCAGAATGGGAGAAGCGCCTCCGGTTATTGAATGTCACTTTGTGAAAAACACGAATGACCCTACAGGTCTCGGCGAACCATCGTTGCCACCGGCAGGAGGTGCGCTGGCCAATGCTATGTACAAAGCTACCGGACAGCGTTTCTATAAGCAGCCATTTATGCAACAGCAGATAAAACTTGGCTAGCTTTTATTCAGCGTAAAACAAAAAAAGGTTTAGGGGGAGACTCCTAAACCTTTTTTGTTTTATACCCTTTGACCGTCAATGCATCCTATCTCCTCTTACAGTAAGCGATTTCATTATTGCGGCCTCAGCTTCCAGGAACTCGTTCCATCTAACTTTCACATAATCCTTTGGCATGTATTCTTCCGCCAGTTCAATGAAATTATGATAGTGGCCAGCTTCTGAAACCATCAATTCATAATAGAACTTTTTCAACTCTTCATCCGCAATATGCTTGTGCAGCAGTTTGAACCTCTCGCAGCTTCTGGCTTCAATCAGCGCATTCAGCAGCAGCTTCTCCACCAACTGCTGGTTGCGGGAGCCACCCTTTCTCACTACCTCATTAAGCCTGGCCACATACTCGTCCTTCCTTTGCCTCCCTAACCCAAAGCCCCTCTTCTTGAGTTGCTCCACTACTCTTTCAAAGTGACTCCATTCCTCCGCCACTACTGGCACCAACAATTCCAGCAGTTTTTCTCTTTCTGGGTAGAGCATAATGAGCGAAATGCACGAAGAAGCGGCCTTCTGCTCACAATAAGCGTGATCAACAAGAATGTCCTCAATCTGCATACTGGCGATATCTGTCCAACGGGGATCGGTAGGCAGCTCCAGGCCAAGGGTGGTTTTACTCTTTGCTTCCATTGAGGCAATTATTTAGTCAAAGAAATACCAGGTAACACCGAGGTCAAACACCCGGCGCTGCCCCGGGTAATAGGGCGAAATGAAATAGCCATCGGCGGTGCCGGGTTGGTTTGCGTGCGTCATCTTGGCAAAGTATCGTGCATTGCCTACTTTGAAGTTCAGGAATACATCCGCTGTCAAATACGAATCGATGGCAAAGCTATTCTGGATGTAAAACTGCTGAATGACGGGATTGTAGGCATGGCCATAGTAAGTGGATTTCCAGTTCAGGTCAACGCCAAGTTGCACAGGCAGGTAGTCGTTGAACCATACCCCTTCATAGTAGAACCTGGTACTGATCAGCCACTCCGGCATCCTCCAAATCTCTGAGTCACTACCAGTAACAGCAGTGTAAATCACTTGAGGGTTCAGGTGAAAACTTTTGCCTATGGTAAGCTCCGCCGCAGCACTGGGATTCACCAGCAACTGTCCGGCAGCTGATAGGGATTGATGCGGAAGAGAGTCAGCACCAAAGTAAACATAGTTGGCCACCCTGGTCAGATTAAGCCCAGGCTTGAGTGTGACGGGGCCAAGCTTAACATTCAACTCACCCCCCAATCTATCAGCTCTTTGTGGTTCGAAGTCATTGACCCAGCTGTAGTGATTTCCAAAATAATAGAGCTGCTGGTAGCCTGGCTTGTACCTCATGCTTCGCAACCACAAATTGAGAAATGGCAAAGTGGTTCTCCCCTCAATATCAAAAAGTCCTCCCTGTAGGTATTCAACTTTGGCATCCGTGTCCCATACGTCAAACAACCTTACATTGATTTTCGCCCCTCCATAGCTCTCCGACTGGCGGCCAAAAGGAGATGAGAAGCGGTCATTGTAAGTCACATACCTCTGCTTCAGGTAAAAATTATAACTCAACCCCCCTATTTTGCCCAGCACCCCAGCTTCATTGAGCAGCGCTCTCATCTGAATCAGATCCGCCGTGCTGTCGCTGGTGATTAAGATATTTGGATAGGCCAAGGCGTTGTTGGTTGGCGTAGGGTCTTCAAAACTATTGTCGTGCCTTCCTTTGTCAAGCAAATAATAAACCTGAAGCTCATCAGTGATTTTGTACTTCTGAAAAAGGTGGAAGTTGATCTTATAGTCATAAGCTTTCACCCCTGTCAGTTTGATGGGAGAATCAAGGTATTGAAAAAGCTCAGCAGTGGAAGCATCTTCACTCACATCGATACCCCCTGTTTCAAGCACCTGGTGTTTGATCCTGTCAACGTTAAAAAGCAGTTGATACCGCTCGTTTTTTGACTTATAGCTGGTGTACAAATCCCAGGTGGTGCTGTTCACATTTCGGTCACCCCGACTGGAAGAAGAACCAATCTGCTTATCCGATGTAAGCAACTTAAAATCTACCCCTAAATTCCACCGTGGATTGATATTTCTTGAGTAGCCCACGTCCACCACGCTTCTTCCTGAGCCGCCCACGACAGTTTTTATTTTGATCCAGGGTGATTTTGTATCAAAGTATTTTATCTCAGAGGAGGGTATAAAGTAGGGGTCGTAGGCATTGATACCCAACGTGGCTCCTATTGTGGACGGGAACAGATAGTACAAAGACCTGGTCGCCGTTCCGTTGTTGCCCAGGTCAACCAGGGTATGGTTTGAAACATCAACCGCATCAAAATTCTCCAGCCCGTAAAGCAGGGTGTCAAGCACATGCAGAGAATCAGACAATGCTTTTATGTCAGCTTCTGAAAACCAAAACGTTGTTCTTGAGGAGTAAACATTTTTTGTTGAATCGTCCAGCACCTGTGCATGCGAAACACCCAGAGCAAGCCCCGTGGCGAAACATCCAATTGCCGCAATTTTTAGTATGATCTTCAAACTGACTTGCCCAGGTTTTTAGTTACCTTCTCTGCTATTACCGCCTCAAAGTTTTCTTTTTCTTTTGAAAAGGAAAACTCTATCGGGATATAAAAAAATGGCGCACTGTCCAAATACCGCTGAAACTTCGGGTTGCTCATTTTTACATAATCCTTTTCTGTGGTAAGAATAACGCAATTGACGCTGTTTTGATATTCATCAACAATCTTTTCCATTTCCTGATCACTGTAGGCAAAGTGATCAGCCCTTTCCCAATGCGTTACCACCTCAATCCCCTCAATTTTCAAATAATCCAATAATGGCGCCGGGCTGGCAATACCTGTAATCAAAAATACTCTCTTGTTCCACTCACCTTCTTTTCCAAACGACACGGGGCGTCCATATTGTATAGAACAAAAAAAGACAGGAGTGTCTGCCTGAGCGTAGGTTTGAATCTTTGCTCTCATTTTTCCCTTCTCCACTTCAGGCATGATCTGAGGCGATTTTGTCACCACAATGATATCAGCTCTTCTCGCCCACCTTCTTCCCTCTCGCAACGACCCCGAGGGCATAATAAAATCACGGTAAAAAGGATTTTGGAACGAAGTGAGGACTATTGAAGTAGATGGCTGCACAGCCCGATGTTGAAAGCCATCGTCCATAAGAATCACATCCAATTTTGGGTATCGCTCCCTAATGTTTCTAATAGCCAGCACCCTTTTCTCACCCACAGCCACAACAACTTTTCCAGACCATCTTTTGAAAAACAAAAGTGGCTCATCACCGACTGACGCAGCACCAGACAGCTCATCGACAACAAAAAAACCTTTTGTAACTCGGCCATATCCCCGGCTGATCACTGCTACATTCTTACCCATCGACAACAAGTAAGCGATGAGATAATTGATAGTTGGTGTCTTACCAGTGCCCCCCACTGACAGGTTGCCAACGCAAATCACCGGAATACTGAAACCAGTGCTTTTTAACACTCCCAGGTCATACAAAGTATTCCTGATATTCGTAATGCATAACCAGACAAAGGAAAATGGCGCCGCAAGAAGAACCCTAAGTAGTTGCATTAGTCAATTGTATTGTGGGCCTAAAGATAGTATACTTGCGATAAGGAGAAGCGAATGAGCAAGGAAGAAATAAGGATCAAAGAAATAATCTCGTACCTGGAGACTCTGGCTCCAAGGGCGTATCAGGAGAGCTACGACAACGCTGGCTTGATAGTAGGCAATTCTTCGAATCATGTCTCGGGAGTACTCATTTCGCTTGATGCCACAGAAGAAATTGTTGACGAAGCTATTGCCACCGGCTGTAATCTTATTGTTGCCCATCACCCCATTGTCTTCAAGGGGCTTAAGACGCTCACAGGAAGCAACTACGTGGAACGCACCGTTATCAAAGCTATCCAACACGACATCGCTATTTATGCCATCCACACGAATCTTGATAATGTACTTGACGGTGTCAACGCTGAAATCGCCAACATCTTAGGACTGCAGCATCTCAGGATACTGGCCCCTAAATCGGGCGTCCTTTCCAAAATTGTTACGTTTTGTCCAAAAGACAATACCGGGGCAGTCCTGGCAGCATTGCACGAAGCGGGCGCCGGACATATCGGCAACTATGATCACTGCAGTTTTCGGGTGGCGGGCACAGGCAGCTTCCGTCCAAACGACAAAGCAACTCCACACATAGGTTCAGCTCACCAGCTTGAGCAAGTACATGAAGATCGTCTGGAATTAATTTTCCCATCGCATTTGAGTCAAGTGATCATAAACACACTTCAAACTGCCCACCCATATGAAGAAGTAGCCTATTACCTTACTTCGCTGCAAAACCAATATCAGGAAGTTGGGTTGGGAATGATTGGCATTCTGCCCGAACCCATGCAACCCGATAAATTTCTGGCCCATCTTAAGGAAGTTTTCGACCTTCAGGTAATAAAATACACACCGGTCAACAAGAAGATACATACCGTAGCAGTTTGCGGCGGGGCTGGAAGCTTCTTACTTGAAAGCGCCAAAAAGCAATCGGCCGACGCATTTGTAACGTCCGACTTCAAATATCACGAGTATTTTGACGCCGAAGGCAAGGTACTCGTGGCAGATATTGGACACTATGAAAGTGAGGTCTCTACAAAAAACCTGCTTCATAGGAAATTAAAACAAAAATTCACTAATATTGCACTCCGTTTGTCTAAAGCAAACACAAACCCCGTCAGATATTACTTATAGAACTGAATGGAAAGCACCGTAGCACAAAAATTAGAATCGCTCAGCAACCTCCAAGAAATTGATTCCAACCTCGACGAAATAAAAAAAATCAGGGGAGCACTTCCAGAAGAAGTGATGGACCTTGAGGATGAAATTGCCGGTTATGAGACCAGGGTTCAGAAGTTCAACCAGGATTTGGAAGAACTTGAAAGCTCTATTTCAGACAACAAGACCGCAATTAAGGACGCAGAAAAACTCATCAAAAAGTATGGTGAGCAGCAAATGAATGTCCGCAACAATCGTGAGTACGACGCAATCACCAAGGAGATTGAATTACAGCAGCTTGAAATACAAATTCTTGAAAAAAGGATCAAAGAGGCTTACGTAAAGATCGATACCAAAAAAGAAGAAATACAAGGAACGAAGGACGTTCTTAGCGAACGCAGCAAAGACCTTGAAAGCAAGAAAAAAGAGCTTGACGTCATCGTGAAAGAAAGCGAAGACGACGAAAAAGCGCTTAGCAAAAAGCGAGAAGCCGCAGCAGCGAAGATCGAAGAGCGTTTACTTAAATCCTACGACAAAACAAGGGCTAACGCAGTAAATGGTCTGGCTGTTGTTCCTGTGCGCCGAGGCGCATGTGGTGGGTGTTTCAATATTGTTCCTCCTCAAAGACAAGCTGACATCAGAGAGAAGAAAAAACTCATCGTATGTGAACACTGCGGTCGTATATTAGCAGGAGTTGATGACGAGATTGAAGAAGAAGACACAAAAGGCAAAACAACAAAACGGACGAGAAAGTAATTTCTTGACATTCGTTTGTATCCCATATAAGCAGGTGAGCCTCAAGGCTCGCCTGTTTTTGTTTGCGCTCCTGCCATTTTTTCAAGCCTCTGCCATGCAAGCAGACCTTGGCTGGCAACCTTCTGTGGTAGAAACACATGAGCTAATTCTACAATACAGGCTTTCCGAGGCCAAGACCCTCCTGGCAACTCTCCCCAATTCTCCGGAAAAAGCCTACCTCCTTAACCTCAGCGACTTTCTTCAAATGATCTACACTGAAGACAACAGCTTCTACGAAAGCTATCTCGGCAATCTCCCAAAGAGAAGAGCATGGATAGAGGAACTACCTGGAGGGAATGCCCGAAAGGCGTTTTATCTGGCAGACATGAAATTGCAGGAGGCGATGTTTAAAATCAAATTTGGGGACTACCTGTCGGGGTTATACAGTTTGATGCAGGCGCACAGCCAAATAGATGAACTTCAAAACCGTGATGACAAGATTCTCCCATTCTTAAAGTCATCTGGTGTCATCAACACCCTCATTGGTCTCACTCCCGAAAGGTACGAATGGGCCATCCGGTTGATTGGCCTTCAGGGTAAGGTAGCCACGGGAATTGAGCAGCTAACAAACCTTTCGTCCAGTAGCAGTCCCATGGCAGATGAGGCCCTGATCATCCTTGGATACTTCTATGCCTACCCGCTTCATGAACCAGCAAAAGCCACTGCCTTGTTTTTGCAAGCCCTGGAAAAGCAGCCCAATAGCACGCTTGCCCGGTTTATGCTGGCCACTTCTCTCAATAAAGCACACAATGGTGAACAGGCGCTGGCCACTTTATCGAAAATATCGGCAGATCAGCAAAAAACGCTCACTCCGGTTAACTACCTTTTTGGAGACCTGTATCTCGAAAAAATGGATTTGGATAAAGCCCGGGAGCACTACACAATGTTTATCCAATCTTATGGCGGAGAAAGCTTCAAGAAAGATGCGATGGCCAAAATAGCTGCCTCGTATTACCTGGAAGGCGACCCTCTCAGTGCAAGCACCTGGAGTGAAAAAGCGTCAAAAATGGAGCGAAGCACCACCGAGCCAGACAAAAATGCGGATGTGTTCCTAACAGAAATAAACCAATATCCGATTCCACTGCTGAAGACAAGGCTTTTAACCGACGGAGGTTATTGGGAAGAGGCAAAGCGACAACTAGCTACTGTAAACCCATCGGAACTTGATGGGAAATGGCTATGCGAATACTATTATCGTTTGGCCAGGCTCTATCACTTGCAGGGAAAAGATCAATCAGCCATTCCTCATTACCGACAGGCTTTGAAACTCGCCGAACGGCAACCCTGGTACATGGGTGCTAATGCTGCCTTGCAACTTGGGTTTATTATGAAGAGCTCCGGAAAAGACAAAGAAGCAAAGGGGTATTTTGAAAAAGCAATGGACTTCGAAAACCACCCTTACAAAGCCAGCATCGACTCAAGCGCCGAAAGGGAGCTAGCCCGATTGACTTCAGATTAATTCCACACCTTCAAGATGGCTGACATCGTTGGATGTGACCATCGAAAGCTGCCCCCCGGTATAGTTGAAAACATACAAGCCAAGGTTAGAATGACCAAAGCTCTCCATTAGTTGAAGCGGATAACCAAGCATCCAGCAAACAAGAATTCGGATAGCCCTTCCATGCATACAAATCAGCACCTTTTCTTCATCTGATTTGCTCAGAATATAATTCATAGCCTGCTTTTGCCTTTCCATGACCTCTATGGGCGACTCTCCCCCATCTATCCGCTGGTCCAGCTCACCTCGCTGCCATGCCTCAAGCGTCGTCAGATAATGGCTATGGATGTCTGGTTCGAAGGCCAGCCCCTCTTTGTTACCCCAGCTAATCTCATCCAGCCCGTCCAGTTTCTCGTGGGGTATGCCCTGGTTTATGAACGACTCCACTGACTGGTAGGTACGGATCAACGACGACACGTACACCTTATTGAACTTCTCGTCTTTGTAGTGGTTAAAAAATGCCCTGGCTTGCTCCTGCCCTGTTTGGTTCAAAGGCGCATTTACTCCTCTTCCCTGAACCTTTTTCTCCCTGTTAAACTGGGTTTCACCATGTCTAACGATATATAACTGCTTCACACCAATATTGTCAAATGAGCCACAAAACTACAAGTAAACGATAAATATGTCCGTTTTTAAACTTTTAAATTCAACAGCCTGTTTTGCGGGCAATTCATTCAGTGCTAAATTTCGACACCATTCATAAACGACCACTTTTTTGAAGGAGAAGAGCAGTACGGAAACAGAGATCAGAGAGCTTAACATCAGGGAGACCATTTCGGGAGCCATTAATGGAAAGAAATCGTTCGCTTTTTGGAAAAAACAAGGTCAACCCCAACTCCAGGGTATAGTTGACCTGGGCGAGCAACCATCCACCGACAAGGGAGACTTAGAAGAGGCCAGCCCTGGTTTTATTGTAAGCCCCTTCCTGAACGAGGGTAGAAAAAAAAATATCAAAATCAATGCGGATCTTGTATTTACCCCGACCGACAATAGTTCCGGCTTCCAGGTAAATCCGGCCGTTGGCGTAAGTAATGAGCAAACTGACTCGTTTATCCAGGGCACATTTGAAGCCCTGCGGTCAGCATCACTTGAGGCATACGTTCCAGCAACCGACAAGGTAGCCGCCAGCCAAAAAGGCGACTTTATTGATATTGTGAACAAGGCAAAAGAGAACATCAAAGCCGAAGTTTTTAATAAAGTAGTGCCTTCCCGGTATACTGACGTTTCATACCCGACAGGCTGGGACTTTATCTCCGCTTTTGAAAAGCTTCACCAGCTATACCCCAACGCCTTCGTCTATGTTTTCGGTATTCCAGGGGTTGGGATATGGATGGGAGCCACTCCCGAGCTTTTGCTCAGTATTGTCGATGGCAGGTGGTTTAAGAGCGTGGCTTTGGCTGGCACGCAAAAAATCCCGGAGTCCGGCGAGCTATCCCAGGTAGCCTGGACACAAAAAGAAATTGAAGAACAAGCTTTGGTTTGCCGGTACATTATCAACTGCTTTAAAAAAATACGGTTGAGGGAGTATGAAGAAAAGGGCCCTAAATCTATCAAAGCAGGTAATATGGCGCACCTCAAAACGGAGTTTTACGTGGACATGGAAGCTGTCAATTTCCCACAGTTGGGCAGTGTAATGTTGGATTTACTTCACCCCACCTCGGCTGTATGTGGCATGCCTCTTGAGCCATCGTTGCAGTTCCTCAAGCAGTTTGAAGGCTTCGACAGGGAATTTTACACAGGCTATCTGGGGCCGGTGAATATGCAGGGTAGCACCCAGCTTTATGTTAACTTGCGGTCCATGAAGCTGCTTTCAGATAGGGCCAGATTATTTGCGGGAGCTGGGGTTACCGAAGATTCGATAGCTGAAA
Organism: Imperialibacter sp.; assembly: GCF_048007035.1. Lineage (NCBI taxonomy): Bacteria > Pseudomonadati > Bacteroidota > Cytophagia > Cytophagales > Flammeovirgaceae > Imperialibacter > Imperialibacter sp. Next base: position 5,454,802 of record NZ_CP180355.1, on the reverse strand, counting down.
AAGAATTTGAAGAAACCGAACTGAAACTTCAAACGCTTATGTGCCTGTTCTAAGCTGCAAACATGGTAATCAAAGCAATCAACGATATAGCCAGTATTTGTTATCTGAAAGGACTGCGTAATGTTGTGCTTTCTCCCGGCTCACGTTGTGCACCCCTTACGCTGGCCTTCAACCGGCATGGCGACTTCAACATATACACAATTCCCGATGAGAGGGCAGCTGCGTTTATCGCATTGGGCATGGCTGAGCGAACAGAAACTCCAACGATACTTATCTGCACGTCGGGCACCGCTGTACTTAACTATGCCCCAGCGGTCACTGAAGCTTACTACCGAAACATCCCTTTGCTGGTGCTAACAGCTGACCGACCACCAGAATGGCTGGAACAATGGGATGGCCAAACAATCAATCAGAAAGCGATATTTGAGCCTCATATAAAAAAGTCTTTCAGTTTTCCTGACAGCTTCGAACATAAGGATGCCTTATGGTTCTCGCATCGGTTGGTAAACGAGGCCATCAACTGCTCCAGGTCGCCCGACAGTGGCCCGGTTCATATTAATGTGCCTTTGAGGGAGCCTTTCTACCCTGAAAAAGGCGAAAAACTGGTCTTTGACAAAGCGATAAAGCTCATAGACGAACCTGCATTTGAAAACTCCCCAGGCAAAGACACACTTTTGCGCCTATCGGAAGAATTAAGCCAGTATGCAAAAATTGTCATTGTAGTGGGGCAGCACAAACCCGACAAGCCGCTTATCGACGCTCTTTCGATTGTATCGCTTAAGCTCAATATCCCTGTCGTGGCCGACATCATTGCCAACCTGCATGGCTTTGCAGGTACTATCAGGCATTCGGATGCTTTCTTACCAGAAGCCTCTGCTAGTTTAAAGCCTGACCTTCTGATCACTTTAGGGCAGTCAGTGATCAGCAAGAACCTCAAACTGTTTCTCAGACAGCACCGGGCCATTGCCCACTGGCACATTGCCCAGGCTGGCAACGTTCCGGATCCAATGCAATCACTCACACGGATTGTTAGGATGAGTCCCCCTCACTTTTTCAAACAACTACTTGATACGGGTGCCGCACCAAAATCTCCGGAATTCATGGAAAGCTGGAGAAGCCTCGATGAGAACGTGAAGGAGAATTTTAACAGCATTTTTACTCACCAACCTTTCAACGAATTTCAGGCAGCATACAGGTTTATCAAAAGCATTTCAGGAGAAGCCAAATTGCACCTCGCCAATAGCATGGCGGTGAGATATGCCAATTTTGTAGGCCTCAGTTCACAGCAAAACAATATTTCAGTGCATGCGAACAGAGGCACCAGCGGAATAGATGGCAGCACCAGCACCGCTGTCGGCATTACTCTCACTTGTGCTGTCCCCAACTATCTGATTACAGGGGATGTATCTTTCTTCTACGATATCAATGCCTTTTGGCACAATTACCTGCCCGCCAACTTCAAGATCTTACTACTAAACAATCACGGTGGCGGGATTTTCCGGCTTATTCCGGGGCCTTCCCAGCAGCCAGAACTTGAAGAGCTTTTTGAAACGCACCAACCAAGAACTGCCATAAGAATGGCAGAGGAGTTTGGTTTTAGCTATTTCAAAAGTACTGGCGAGGAAGATTTCAATAGCCAGCTGATCTCATTTATGGAAGATGAGAATCGGGCTATCTTTGAAGTTGAAACAAACAAGGAAAACAATCAGTTGTTCTTTAATCATTTCAAATCTCATATAAACACCTGACATGGCATCAAAATTTGAATGGCAAACGATAAAGGAATATGAAGACATTCGCTTTGAATTCCTGGAAGGAATAGCCAAAATAACTATCAACCGCCCGGAGGTACGAAACGCATTCAGACCGCAAACAGTCAATGAAATGTCGGAGGCGATGGACTACTGCCGGGAAGACCCGGACGTTTACGTGGTTGTGCTTACCGGAGAAGGCGACAAGGCTTTTTGTAGCGGTGGCGATCAAAACGTAAAAGGCATTGGCGGGTATGTGGGCAAAGACGGAGTTCCCCGCCTGAATGTGCTTGACCTGCAAAAGAAAATACGGTCGCTGCCTAAGCCTGTGGTAGCCATGGTCAATGGCTTCGCCATTGGTGGTGGTCACGTGCTTCACGTGGTTTGCGACCTAACCATTGCTTCAGAAAATGCCATTTTCGGGCAAACAGGCCCTAAAGTGGGGAGCTTTGATGCTGGCTTTGGCTCGAGCTACCTGGCCCGCCATGTTGGGCAAAAGAAGGCCCGTGAGATCTGGTTTCTTTGTCAGCAGTACAGCGCCAAAGAAGCTGAAGACATGGGCATGGTTAATAAAGTAGTACCGCTCGATCAGTTGGAGGAAACTACGGTTGAGTGGTGCCGGATCATGATGCAGCGCAGTCCTATGGCTTTGAGAATGATCAAAATGGGGCTCAACGCTGAACTGGATGGGCAAGCTGGCATTCAGGAACTAGCAGGTAACGCAACTTTGCTCTATTATTTCACTGAGGAAGCCCAGGAAGGAAAAAATGCTTTTCTCGAAAAGAGAGCTCCTGACTTCAAGAAATTTCCAAAGTTCCCATAAACCAAAAAGGGTGCGCTTGCACCCTTTTTTACTTCTTAGCAGACAAGCCTACCTACAGGCTTTCCCGCTTATTTCATACTTGTTCTTAGAGCCAGTCACTTCAAAAGAAAATGTCTGGCTGATTACTTCCATCACCTCGTTGATAGGTTTGCCATCAAAAGTGGCTGTCAGTCGGCAATCACCAATATCCTTATTTGCCAGCTTAATGTCGGCTTTGTAAACTTCGTTAAGCGTACTCACTACCTCCTTCATGCTTGTCTGCTTGAACACCATCTTATTGGTCTTCCACGCCAGGTAGTTTTGGTTCATGTTCTTCGACTTCGACACGCCCTGACCTTCCCTTCTAACCACACCTGTTTCACCTGGAAACAACTCGACCTTTATCGGCCTCTCAGCCACATTGGGCTGTGGTTTTTTAGTCAGGCTCACCACGCCAGTTTCAACAATCACCTCCGAATATTTCGCTTCACTTACGGTCTTCACCTGAAACGAAGTACCAACAACAGTCACCATCGCCTCAACAGTTTCTACTTTAAAAGCACGGTCAGGGTCAGGCGTGATGTCAAAAAATGCCTTTCCATTGAACACTACTCTTCTTTCTTCGGCAAATTGAGTGGGATAGCTAAGGCGTGACATGTCACTCATCGAAACCACCGATCCGTCGGACAGCTCAACATCCTTGGTTTCACCAGCGTCTGTTTCAACTACCACCCAGCCATCAACGGTTATCTCATCGCTGCTGCTGGTGCCGCCTCCCATAAAAAGAAAATAGCCTATACCCAGCAACACTATTACCGACGCTGCTACAGCCCATAATTTCCCGGAGAAGCCACCACGTGGCTCACTTGGTTTTGTGAAATTCTTCTGGGTGGAAATCCTGCCCATGACGGAGGCTCTCGCCTTCTCAACATCAAAGGACTTTACATCGGCAGCAGACCATGCTTCTGAGAACGAAAGAAACTCCTCTTGATTTTCGTTTCTCCATTCTTCAACTTGCTGCTGCTCTTCTAAACTGGCATTACCTGAGAGGTATTTAGCCAACAATTCTATCATTTTCGACCTGTTAGGAATATCTAGTCTTGTAACACTATCTGCTTACCCGACCCTTATCCAATTATACAATAAACGTACAAAGATACATAGAAAACTTATTTGCGAGGTCGGGTTTCCGGCTCATATTCAATCGGCAGGCTTTCCGCCAACCTTTCCCATGACCAATAACCCAAAGTAGTCACCGCCAATGGATCGTAAATAAAACCCCTTTTGTCTACTGACACCGTGGGAATATTCAGCTGCAAGTAGGACACCTGTCTGCTTCCCCCTGACTCTCCCGCCATCCTGTAGTTTAGCCCAGCGGGTGAGGCCAGGTTATTACTAAGAAGCTTCTGCTTTTCCTCAAGGTACGACATTGGCTCTGTCTCCCGAAGATACATTACCTGGAGGTAGTCTTTGAATGACAGCTTTTTCTCATAAGGGTGCGAGCCATTTTTCATTATGCTATTGATTGTAACTTCGTAAAAAGGTACCGGACCAGAAGTTGGTAAATCATAGACTTTGTAAACAAGAAACCCTTCTTTTCGCAGCCTGTTTGCCGTTAGCGACCTGATGAAATGCTCCAACGACCCACGGTAGGCCCGCAAGCGATTCTTGTTCCACCTCTTCAGCTCACCTTCATCAGAAGGGATCAGCTCTTCAAACCTGGATTTCCCAACATATCTCGTTGTGCCTCCCCGCTGCTCAAACAATTCAAGCACATAATAAATCCTATAACCCAGGGCCCAGTTCTCAATAATCAGTGGTTCGCTGGCATACCCTATGAGCAGGTCGTCGTTTCCATAGTACTGAAAGTCCAGCACGTGGTCATTTGTAATCACACATCGGGAGGCATTTGGTGTGGAACCCAGAAAAGCTGTTTGGAAAGCCCGCAAGTGTCTCTCCCAACTTTTGTCTTTGGTGGAAATAATCTCAATGCTTTCGAGCTGATCCAGTTTCGAAATCAAAGCGATTCGCAACGCAATGTCGGAGGTGTCCTGAATGTTGATTTTTTTTACTCCCAGCTGATAGGCCACATGTGAAAAGGTGACCTCATAAGTACCTAAAGGCAGGTGATCAATACTAAAAAAGCCATTCTGATCAGTACCATCTCCCAGCATTGACTTTGCAACAAAAACATTTACCCCTTCGATGGGAGCGCCGGTGGCATCATCAGTTACCGTACCAAAGAGCATCACATGCTCCTTAAACTTGGCTTCCTCAACAGCCACCTGAGGCTTGAAGATAATAATCTGGTCGCCGATGAGCTTATATTCCAGACCCGTGCCGGTAAGAAGCTTGCTCAGCACATACTTGACTGACTTACTGGACTCAGCTAGTGTGAATTTCTGTTTGATAGGTATGATATCGGCGTTGTAAGAGAAAAAAATACCAGAAACTTCCGACACCCTGATAATTGCAGAGTCCAGATTTACCTCCCAAACCTGAACGTCAATTACTCTGTCCAATACGGACTTCTGGCTTTGCGCACTCACCGTACAGCAACAGCCCAACAGTAGAATTGAAAACAAAAAATGAAATCTATACGATTTCATATGTGCATGCGGTTCATTAGCAGAGAATCAAGCTATGTATCAATAGCTTCCTAAGTTCTGAAATTTGCCGGCCTAATTCAAAAAAACATCAATCAATTGTCTTTCAAGAAATCTTTCAGCTTTTCACGCAGCAACCTAAGTGCCTTACCCATCTGCACTTCAACGGTCTTCACAGAAATGCCAATATGGTCGGCTATCTCCTGGTATTTTAACCCGTCAAACCTGCTCATTCTAAAAATTCGCTGACACTGTGGCGGTAGCGAGCTTATTGCCACCTCAATTTTTTGTTCCAAATCCGGCTCTTCGTGAATTCCGTAAGCGTAGGTTGATTCTTTTTCGAGGTAGTTGACAACATATTGCTTGTAGGCGTCCCTTACCTTCAAATGCTTCAGGTGGTTAAGGCAAGTGTTGTGAACCGACCTGAACAGATAAGATTTTACTGACGAGTCGGGAGCCAGCGACTCGCACTTCTCCCAAAACTTAACAAATACGTCCTGCACAATTTCCTCCGCCGACTCCGGGTCATTCAGGTATTTGTTAGCATAGCTGCAAAGAATCGAGTAGAACGAGTTGAAAACAATCTCAAATGCCCCTTCCTCCTTATTGCGTAACCGCTCAACCAGTAAAAAATCAGACTCTGTCAAGTTCTAGTAGTGTTATCAACTTATATTTGATGGAAAATCAAAAATATAAATTCAGTCCAACAAATCTATTATTTGCCATCATTTGATCATTAACTTAATACACCTTCACTGATTGATTTACAATAGCACTATCTGGCTAAACGACAAAAGGGTTGATTTGACATCAGCTGACGACTTGAGTACATTCGACAGCTACGAACAGGGAATTCTCCTATTCATCAAAGAATGGCTGTCAGGCGCAAATCGGTTCACCCTCCATACGTCAGGATCCACCGGCATTCCAAAAGAAATTGAAGTGACCAGGAACCAAATGATTGCCAGCGCTAAGGCAACAGTCAACTTCCTGAAAATTGCCCCTGAGACGCCAGTCACGGTTTGCATTGATGCCCGCTACATAGGAGGAAAAATGCAATTGGTGCGTGCCCTTATTCATGACCTGCCCTTGCAGATCATTACTCCGACCACCCGGTTAAAGGATCAGCTTGATGCGCTGACTTCCTTGGGTCTAATATCCCTCGTTCCTCTTCAATTATACAACTTGCTCGACGCGGCTCCGCAAATTTTGAACAAAGCAAGTGCCATACTCATTGGAGGAGCGCCGGTTCAGGCAAGTTATCTGACAAAATTAACCTCAACTGCCCCTCCTGTGTACCATACTTATGGCATGACGGAGACCATCTCCCACGTGGCATTAAAGCACCTAAATGGTGAACACCTCTCAGACGAATTTACCTCGCTGCCCGGCATTGAACTAGCAACTGATGACCGAGGATGCCTTGTGATAACAGGTGAAGTGACTGATAACCAACCGGTGACCACGAACGACATTGTGGATCTAACAAGTCCCTCCACCTTTTTATGGAAAGGGCGCTACGACAATGTTGTCAATTCTGGGGGTGTCAAAATTTTTCCTGAAGAAGTGGACAAACTTATCGCCTCCGAAATTGAAGCTGTGGTGCCCGGCGCACAGTTCTTCACATCTGGGGTGCCTGACGAAAAACTGGGCCAAAGGTTAGTTCTCTGCATTGAGTCGACTCAAAATGTCGAAGTCTCTGGTCTGATTGAAACCTTAAAGGCCAAGCTCCCAGCCTATCATGCCCCGAAGCATATTTACTTTTTAGAGCACTTTATAAAAACATCGTCGGGCAAAGTCGACAAATTGAAAACAGTTGATTCAGTTTTGTCTTAAATTTGTCCTTTGAAGCACAACTACATGACCAACACGATCTCCATTGACTATTTCACACAGAACATTCCTGCCCCATATTCTTTTCATATCCATGCAGAGCTAGCACCCGCTGACAGTGTAGCTGTTTCTTTTAGCCTCACCTATACGGACAGAGAAGCACTTGAAGAGGACGAAATACTCAATGAGGGGTTCACCGGAGATGATGACATCAACTGGTCGGGCTCACTTCCCGGCGTGTGGAACGAGTCGTTGGAAGACCTAATCAAAAAAACTACCTGGAGTGGCAAGGCTGACAAACTGAGTCGGTGCAAAATAAAAGTGACCCTAGCGGGAGATGAGGCAAAATATCCTGCCAACACAGGTAGCTGGGAATATTGGCTCCAGGAGTTGCAGCAAGCCTGTATTGAAACTGCTAAGGTTGAAAAACCACTTGAGATGGACTTTGTGAAGGGCGAAAGAAAGCTTTCTTTGAAAGGCTCGTTTCAAAAAAGAGAAGCCTTCATTGAAGAACGATTGGGTGGCCTGGTCGTCAACAAAAAAATACCCTGGGAAAAGCTTGGGAAGGTACTAAAGCAAATTTATATCGCCGAATACTACCCGGAGGACGTGCAACCGAACTATAATACCAAGGGGGATACCTTCCTGAATATTGGGGGTGGTCAATGGTTCAACCTGTCAAAGACCAACCTCCATATCAGCGAAAAGAAAGAATGGCTCACCAAACTCGAAGCCGCATTTGAAGACCTTATTACCGGTCCTTCAGCTTAACAACTTCCTGTTGCAACTCCAGCACTATCTGGGTAAGCTTTTCCAGGCTCAACTCTGACGACTTTCCATCGTCTGGAAACTTGAAGCTGATAAAAGCTTTCGCCTCCCAAATCTCCAGCACATCACTTCCCTGAATTTCATAGGGCGTGTAAACGGAATTGTCCGATACCAGGTAGAGCTTGCCATTGTCCTTGAGGTAATTGAATACCCGCTTGTAAACAACACCCTCTTTGCTGGTCACCAACACATAGGTTTTTCCATTTTTTATGTCGTCCGAACTCTCCAGGTATTGGCCTATGATAATAGTGCCACTTTCAAGAGGCAGCATAGAATCACCGCTAATCTCAAACGCCCTGTAGGTGGCGTTCTTTGGCAACACGGGCAGCTGAAAACGTGGTAGCTCCTCGATATATTCCGGATCAGCAAAACCATTCAGATAGCCCGCAGAGGCCTTTTGCGGAACAAGCTCTATGTTCTCATTGTCATCTTTATCGACAGTAATAGAAAGCACTTTGAACTTGGGTGAGTTTCCACCAGCCCCAATCGGCGATGCTTCCTCTCCTTTACTCAGGTTTTTACTGATAAAATCGTCCGCCGTGATTTGGAAAAGCTCGGCCATCTTAAGCAGTGTTTCAAGTGGCGGGGATGCCCTCCCCTCCTCGTACGCTCCTACGACAGACCGTTTGATGCCTACTTTTTCAGCAAACTGTTCTTGTGTCAGCCCCTTCTGCTTTCTCAAAAAACGTATGTTCTCGTTTATATTAACCATGTCAATAGCGTTATCAGGCGTCAAAAATAATAAAGTTAAGGTCGTCAGCATCCTTTTTGCCGATGCTGTACAAATTAATGTGGTGAAATGAATCACTGGTATTCATCCGGTCGAGTCGCATACGGATTCTCTCCATCACTTTTTTAAGTGTTTCCTCAGCATTCACCAGCACATAGCCATACAGTTGTTTGCGATCAGCAATACTTGCATAAAATTTTACCTGGCATCTTCCCGAATGAAGCTTCTTCGAAGTGATCTTTATCTTATATTGGTCATCGAAATGACTCGAATCATAAGAGGAGACGCTACTCATACTAACATTATTGTCTACTAAAGCTCTAAATTCCATAATATTTAGCTTTTATGACAATAAATTTAGTAAAAAGTATTTTTACGTGAAAGGGATATTAAAAAAATTTAAATAATGATAATTTCAGGGAATTCTATGAACCACTTAAACTACACTACACATGTCTGAAACAGATAACAAGAACAGGTTATTTTACGGCAGTTGCTTTGCGCTGATCACTACTGCCTTCACCTTTTCGATTCGGGCGGGAATTTTACCCCAGCTGGGCCAGGAATTCAACCTGACTGCCGAACAACTTGGCTTCATCAATTCAATGTGGTTTTTGGGCTTTCCCATCTCCATGATCATTGGGGGGCTGGTTTACTACTCAGTAGGCCCTAAAGTTATCATGCAGGTGGCCCTCTTGTCACATGCCATAGGTATTCTGCTCACCATCTATGCAGGTGGTTACTGGACTCTGATCATCTCGACACTTTTCATTGGCTTTGGTAACGGCTGTACTGAAGCAGCATGTAACCCGATGATTGCTGACTCCTATTCGGGTACAACGATGAATAAAATGCTAAACAGGTTCCATATGTGGTTCCCTGGGGGCATTGTTATTGGTAGCCTTATTTCAAAGTTCATGACCGACGCAGGCATGACCTGGCAGTCTCAAATTTGGGTGCTTATCATCCCAACACTTATCTACGCTTACTTGTTCTGGGGACAAACATTCCCTAAACCTAAGATTGAAGGCCAGTCTTCATTGGCTGAAAACTTCAAGGCGATGATCTCACCAGTTTACATTTTCCTCTTTGTGTTCATGGCCTTTACGGCCATTTCAGAATTTGGTCCTCAGCAGTGGGTAAACATTGTGCTCAATAGCAGTGGCGTTAGCGGCATGGTGTTATTGGCGTTAACCACAGGTGTAATGGCAGTAGGCCGATTCTTCGCCGGCCCGGTTGTAAAAGCTCTCGGCCAAACCGGCGTTTTACTTGGAGGAGCTATTTTCACTTTCATAGGCATCTACTTATTCAGTACAGTTACCGGCCCTACGGCTTATGCAGCAGCCGTTATATTTGCCATTGGCGTTTGCTATTTCTGGCCAGTAATGGTTGGAGCAGTTGCGCAACGAGCGCCCCTTAGCGGTGCCCTCGGTATGTCGATAGTTGGTGGTGTAGGTATGTTTTCTACCTCTATCTGGCAGCCAATTATTGGCGGATGGATTGACGATGCCAGAGCTGAAGCGCTATCGCAGGGCCTTACCGGAGATGCGCTGGAATTGGCCGCAGGACAAGAGACATTGACTACGATGTTATTCTTCCCAGGCATCCTGATAGTGGCATTCACCATCTTCTTCTTCTGGCAGAAAGGCAAGAAGCCTGCCGTTGAAGCCGCACACTAACAAAACCAAAACCGAATTTATAAAAGCCACTTCCAACGAGGTGGCTTTTTTTGTTATCCGTTGAATTGTAACTTCATCTACCCGAAAAACTTAGTGCCATGGAGCCTCTCAATATCATGCACGAATATGTGCTGCCAAAGCAATTCAGGTTCTTTGGCATCCTTGCTTTAATCTTTGCCATCATATTTTTCACTCAGCACATCAACCTGTTCGGCTTTCTGGTTTCTTCCGCTTCCGTTTTTTTAGGAGCACTTATGCTTACTGCCAGATATGGGCTGTCTCTTGACACCTCTCAAAAGCAATACAAAGAATTTGTATCGCTGCTTTGGTTTCAAAGCGGTACCTGGAAAGACTATACTGGCATCGAGAAAATTTTTATCAACAAAATAGTGGAGTCAGAACGGATGGTGAGCCGAAGCGGAGCAAAATTTGACTTCAAATCGCAAAGCTGCCAGGCGTACATCAAGTTTGACGATGGTCAAAAAATAGAGCTCGATAGTGACAAGTCGAAAGAAAGACTGCTCGCCCGACTAAAGGAGTATAACGAGCAACTTCAGACTATCATTCAAGACAATGCCTTGTGATGGCGGGGCATTATGGGGTTTTCCAGCCACCCAGCCGAAAGTTTAAAACAAGCTGGCATTCTCAATCATGTCCCTCGTTACCCGGTAAAACTCCTTATGGATATTGAAAATCGGTTCATTTTCCCCGGGTTGAACAGCTTCGTAGCTACCGTCTTCCTGCATCACATACTTGTTGTAGTTATCCTTCTGGTTGAACTTCAGAATATTGATGGCCTGCTTCTTAAGAAACGGGTCATTAATCAGAAAAAGTGATTCCAGGCGGCGATCAAAGCTCCTTACCATAATGTCGGCGCTGCCTGCATACACTTTTGGCTCGCCATTGTTGTGGAAGTAAAAGATACGGGAATGCTCCAAATACTCTCCTACAATCGAGCTCACAGTAATATTCTCGCTTAGCCCGGCTCTGCCAGGGCGAAGGCAACAAATACCCCGAACTGTCAGCTTTATTTGGACACCAGCCTGCGAAGCCTGGTAGAGTGCATTGATTACATCGATGTCTTGCAACGAGTTGATTTTGATAACTATGCCACTGGGTAAGCCTGAGGTGGCGTTCTTCGCTTCATTGAGTATGAGCTCTATCAGCGAGTTTCTCATCTCTCTGGGCGCTGTAATCAGGTTCTCATATTTTTCAGGGTAAGAATGCCCGGTAATGGCGTTAAAGAACTCCGATACATCGCTGGCGTACACCTCATTGGTGCTTAGGATGCCTACGTCGGTATACAATCTGGCGGTGGCCTCATTGTAGTTACCACTGGCAAGGTGCACATAGCGGGTAACCTTCTCTCCCTCCTTACGCACAATCAGCATCAGCTTTGTGTGGGTTTTTAATAGCCCTACCCCATAGATCACAAAGCACCCCGCCTTTTGCAGGCGCTTGGCCTCCCGCATGTTGTTCTCTTCGTCAAATCGTGCTTTGACTTCAAAAAGTACCGAAACGTGCTTCCCGTTTTCAGCTGCATTTAACAGAGCTTCTATAATCCGGCTATTTTTGGCCAACCGGTAAATGGTAAGCTTAATCGACAATACGTGAGGATCCTCTGCTGCCTTTTCAAGCAGGTTCATCAGCGGCTCAAACGAGTTGTATGGGTGATGAAGCATGATATCCCTGCGCTTCAAAATCTTGAAGATGTTTTCGTCGGCATCCTGACTGATGCTGACCGGCTGAACCGGAGCTGGAATAGGCGTGCAGAGGTGCGAAAACTCAGGGTGCTTCACGATCTGCCAGAGGCCGGTGTAGTCCATCAAGCCGGGTTTGTGGACAGTGATAACGTTTTCTTCGTCCAGCTCCCACCTCAGTTTCAATTGCTTTATGAGCCATTTATCGTACTTGTCCTCCACCTCAATCCGAACAACCCTTCCTGTTTTCCTTGTTTTCAGCTTACTCTTTAGCTCATCGATAAAGTTGGCCTCCAGGTCTTCCGATTCCTCCAAAGTAAAATCACCATTCCTCGTTACCCGGAACAAGGTCTCAGAAATTATTTCGACGTTCTTGAAAAATGAGTCGATATATGTTCTGACAATGTCTTCTATCGGTACAAAATAAAAAGTGTCGTTCCGTTCTATTTCATAAAACCTGGGAAGGTTGGTGGGAATCTGAATAAAAGACATCTTCCTTTTCTCCTCATGCTCCTCCCTGCTTCTGGTAACCACACCGAAAATGAGCACGTTGTTGACCAGGATAGGAAACGTATGAAAGGAGTCGAATACCATTGGAGTGAGCATGGGGTGAACCACTTTTTGAAAGTAGTTTTTAACCCTTTCCTGCTCCTTCTTTTGCAGGTTTTCTACATGAGTAATCTTTATGCCATTCTTTGGGAGCTCTGGCAAAAGGTGCTCAACGAAGTAGTCTGTTTGCTCTTTGGTAAATATCTTGAACTCACTTAAGAGCCTGCGTTTGAACGGAATTGCCTTGAGTCCTGAGAGGTCCACTCTTTCCTTGCCATAGTCCAGGTAGTTGTACAGCGAGCCCATTCTGATCATGAAAAACTCATCAGCATTGGAAGCCGTGATAGCTAGGAACTTTAGCCTGTCGAGCAAGGGCCTTCCCTCCTTTTTGGCCTGATCAAGCACCCGATGGTTGAACTTCAGCCAGCTCAAATCCCGGCTAATGTATTGACTGTTGTCTATTTGTGTTGAATAGCGGTCTTTAAGGATCAGGTCGCTCATGTAAGTCTGTATTTATAAACAAAAAAGGGTTCGATGTTGTCGAACCCTAAATTAGCTTTTCCGATTCGATTATTTAAACATCTACCTTCGCATACTTGGCATTCTTTTCAATGAATTCACGCCTTGGAGCCACTTCATCGCCCATAAGCATGCTGAAAAGATGATCGGCCTCTGCAGCCGACTCTATGGTCACCTGCTTCAGGCTCCTGAACTCAGGGTTCATCGTTGTTGTCCACAACTGCTCCGGGTTCATTTCACCCAAACCTTTGTAGCGCTGCAAACCAATAGAATCTTCTTTACCATCACCGGCCATTTCTTTGGCAGTTCTTATCCGGTCGTCTTCCGACCAGGCATAACGCTCTTCCTTGCCTTTTTTCAAAAGGTACAAAGGCGGTAGTGCTATGTAGAGATAGCCCTTTTCAATCAAGGCTCTCATGTAACGGAAGAAGAATGTCAGGATCAGCGTACGTATATGACTTCCGTCAATGTCCGCATCCGTCATAATGATCACCTTGTGATAACGAAGCTTCTCCATATTGAGGCCTTTCTCATCATCCTCAGTGCCAAAGCTCACGCCAAGCGCTGTGATCATATTCTTGATCTCTTCGTTGTCGTATATCCTATGCTCCTGTGCTTTTTCTACGTTTAGAATCTTACCTCTCAAAGGCAAAATGGCCTGGAATTTCCTGTCTCTGCCCTGCTTGGCCGAACCACCGGCAGAGTCCCCTTCCACAAGATACAATTCACACACAGCGGGATCCTTGTCAGAACAGTCGGCCAGTTTACCCGGAAGACCTGTGCCTGACAATACGTTCTTGCGCTGCACCATCTCACGGGCCTTGCGAGCCGCATGGCGGGCCTGTGCCGCCAAAATCACCTTAGAAACAATCAGCTTGGCTTCCTTTGGGTGCTCTTCCAGATAATACTGCAGCATCTCTGAAACAGTGGTATCAACAGCGCCCATTACGTCGGAGTTACCAAGTTTGGTCTTGGTTTGTCCTTCAAACTGAGGTTCAGCCACTTTTACTGAAATAACGGCTGTAAGCCCTTCTCTGAAGTCGTCGCCGGCAATTTCCATCTTCACCTTGTCGAGAAGCCCCGACTTGTCGGCATAAGCCTTCAACGTACGTGTCAGGGCCCTTCTGAAGCCAGCCACGTGCGTACCACCTTCAATGGTGTTGATGTTGTTCACATACGACACCACGTTCTCGGAGTAAGAGGTATTATAGTTCATGGCCACCTGCACAGGGATATCGCCCTTTTCACCATCGATATAGATAGGTGCTGGAATAAGCTTCTCCCTAGTGGAATCGAGGTACTCAACAAACTCGGCAAGACCTCCTTCCGAATGGAAATCGTCACTGACAGGAAGACCATTGTCATCGAGGTTCCGCTTGTCAGTCAACGTGATGTGTATACCGGCATTGAGGTAAGACAATTCCCTCAATCGGCTGGCCACTGTTTCGTAGTTATATTCCAGCGACGTGAAAATGCTCCCGTCGGGTTTGAAATGGATCGTGGTACCACGCTGATCGGTTTCGCCAATTTCACTTACTTTGGTTTGGGGTATACCTTTGGCAAATTCCTGCTGATAAATTTTGCCGTTTCTGTGGACTGTGGCAACCAATTGGGTCGATAACGCATTCACACAGGACACACCTACTCCGTGAAGACCACCTGATACTTTGTATGTGTCTTTATCAAACTTACCTCCGGCGTGGAGCACAGTCATTACCACTTCCAGAGCAGACTTCTTCTCTTTCTCCATGATGTCGGTGGGAATACCCCTACCGTTGTCTTCGACAAGAATGGAGTTATCAGTTTCAATTGTCACCTTGATAAGGTCACAATAGCCTGCCAGTGCTTCGTCAATGGAGTTGTCTACTACTTCCCAAACCATGTGGTGAAGGCCTCTGATGCCCACATCACCTATGTACATGGCCGGCCTCTTTCTTACGGCCTCTAGTCCTTCAAGGACCTGGATATTTTGTGCTGAATAATTGTTGCTTTTGTTACTTCCTTTTTCGTCACTCATCTTTCAGTTTTAAGCTCGTCAAAAATAGTATAATTATCACTCTTATACATGTTTAACAGTAGGAAATAATCAACTAAATCCTTAGTTTTAAGGTATGAAAAGCAAATATGCAGTGTTATCGTTTTTAATCATTATTTTCCCAGTTTTTCTTTGGGCTCAATCGACGTCTTCCTCAAAAAAAGGCAGCGAAGTGAGAAGCAAATTTTCGATTGAAATGGGGGAGTTTAATTGGCGAACCGCTATTGCCAACACCCAAAAAGACACCATTAAATTTCTTAACCTTTCGCACTGTCAAACAGACAGTTTAGGTATCATTCTGACTGCTTATCCACATATTACAGGGTTAAGTTTAAGCAGCACTCTTTTTAATCCCGATGACCTGGCTGGCATTCACCTCGATTCCCTGAGAAGGCTTGATTTATCAGGCAATCGTCTGAGGGAGATACCGGCATTTGTCTATCAGTTAAAGCGACTTGAGTCACTTGACCTGCGAAGCAATTTTATCGACAGGCTCCCTGGTAAACTGCGAAAGCTAAAAGAGCTTGAAGTAGTTGACCTCTCGTACAATCGGCTCGACAGCCTGGGATTGACCGCAGGATGGAACTGGCAGATTAGCAAGGTTTATTTGAATCAAAATAATCTTGATGAAGTGCCAAGGCAGATAAACAGGCTTCGGAGAATTGAAGAACTGGTAATGATGAACAATGAATTGACGAGCCTCCCATCGAGAACCGGCCGCATCAGAACGCTGAGGGCCTTGAAGCTGGAGAACAACTGCATTCAGACGGATGGACAGAACCTGCGCCCCCTCCGACGCCTGCAGCTATTGAATTTAGACAACAACGACATCAACTACCTCACACCAAATCTGCTGGCACTGAAAGAACTTAACAACCTGCAGTTCAACAATAATGCAATTCTTAATATTCCTGATTGGATCGACGGGTTTGAACAACTGGAAGCCTTTTCAATGTACAAAAACAGGATCAGCCAATTACCTGCAAGTTTCTACAATCTGAGAAAGCTTAAGGTGATCGACATCTATCATAACGAACTTGAGGTGATTGATCCGGCCATCAACAATTTCAGTGAGCTGGAAATACTGTACACGTCTTACAACAAGCTCTATTCTGTTCCTGCCGAAATTGCAGACCTGACTCGTCTTAAAGCCCTGTACCTTCACCACAACCGCCTTAGCTACCTGCCGGAAGAGTTTGGGAAACTGAATAATCTGGAAATATTCCACGTCAACAACAACTATCTCAGTGCGTTTCCTTTGTTTGTTCTGACTTTGAAAAAATTAAGAGAGCTAAAAGTATCTAACAATGATATCAGGGATTTTCCGAGGGAGGTAACAAAACTCGATGAGCTCAAGGTTTTCTTTTTTAACAATGAGCTCATTAAGGATTTCACAGGTAAAGAAGCGGACACAGTGGAATTCCTAAAAAACTACATGACGGCCAATGACATCCTTATTGATTATAAAGCAATGGCCAACTAGATGGTGCGCTTCAACGCTCGAACAATAACCAGCTAAGGGGTTAGCTGCATAATACGCACCGATCAGTCAATTACTACGTCGAATTGCTCGTCGTAATCACCAATATCAAACTTCACTGAGTATTGACCCGGAGCAAGAGACGAGACATCAAAGAGAACTCCATCTGATTCTTGCGTCATACTAAATTCGACGGGAGCGCCATTGTGATCAAGCACAGTTGTTGCGTATCCCAGATCATACAAAGCATCTTCCAGCCTGATTTCGAATGCTTTTTGTTCTTTGGCTTTGTGAACGGCAGTTTTGGGGTCAGCAAAATCAACCGTTACTTTTCGCACGTCAAACATTTCCCTTACTCCTTCGCTGCTTGTCTGCGACAGTCGATAATAAGTGGCAACCGGCAATGGGTTTTTATCCTCAAACTTGTATTGCGTTTCACTGGTTTTTGTACAAGCTGCCTTTACGATGCCTAAAACAGACCAGTTGAGGGCATCAGACGACTTTTCTATGGTAAAGTACTTGTTGTTGTTTTCACTTGTTGTAACCCAGGAAAGTTCCACCTGCTCATTCGTTGCATTGGCTGTCCAGCCACGTAAGCTCAATTTAGAGACCTCTGGAAATAAGGCATGTGCACCTTTACTAACATTATCACCCACAATGGCCTCTATCTCATCGTCTGCAATTGGCCAATGCTCCGGGCTAACTTCGAACATAATGTCCAGCAATTCGCCCTCAAAGTCCAACCGCCAGTTGTCTTGAGACCGACCATGGCTAGTGACCTCCACATTGAGAACCTCAGTCTCGGTATTAACTATTTTCGTTCCATCAGTAGTGGCTTTTCCTTCGGCACTTAGAAGTGCTACAGATAAAAAGGCGAGAACAATTAGTGTTGACTTCATGGCACTGTTATTTAGATGAAATGAATTTAGGTATCATTAAGATGTCAAATGAAAAGTGTCGACTAACTCCCTTAAAAATTCGTTGAACATTATCATTTCGCAGACCAAATTTCAGCGGCCGTCCGCCAAGCCAGATGCGATCCAACCATCGGCCTGGAATGGAAAGCGAGAGCCAACTTGCATACAGTCCAGAATTTCGATCGCTAGTAAGACACATTACTTCTAAACTTTCCATCGTAGCAATTACCGGACAAGCAGAGCGTTTAGAATTAGTCATAACTATCTGATATTCAAGCATAAATAAGCTATCAATCGATAATTACTTTGATGTTCTGAACGTAGCTGCCGACGGCTACTTTCACAAAGTAGTATCCCGTTGACAACGAGGTTGCATCCACAGCCACTTCTCCCCACTCCTGACTTATATTGGTCTCAACCGCTCTTCCATTGACGTCAAACATTTGTATGGCATAGTCGGCCTCCAACAGTACGTCGGGCAGTTTTATCTTGAACAGTCCGTTGCTGGGATTGGGGTATAGCAGCAAATTCGTTTCAAAAAGGTCGAGCTTCACCGACACTATTTCAAACACTTCTGTGGTTCCATCATAGTCAGTTTGCGACAGTCTGTAGTAGTTTGTTGAAGGCATTGGCTCTTCATCCATCAGGTCGTAATACATTTTGCGGTCTGTGGTGCCTGCGCCTTCCACTATTTCAAAGACTTCCCAATTTTTGGCGTCAGAAGATTTTTCAATAGTGAAGTAATGATTGTTCTTTTCAGCGGCAGTAGTCCAGGTAAGTAAAACCTGATTGTCAACTTCCTTTCCGTTCCAGTGAAGAAGCTCCACCGGCAACACTCCTGAAGAAGACTCCATAACACCATCAGCATCGGCCGTTGCACTCGAAGGAGTTGTGCCCCCTGCAACGGCAGTTCCAGCACCTCCGTTAGTTCCATTGGCACCACCAGTACCCTGAGTATTGCTTGTAGAAAAATTGGTTGCCGGCGCTGTTCCCGAGAAAATAATCACTCCTTTGCCGCCGCCACCGCCACCGCCGTGGGTATTACCGTCGTTGACAGAACTTCCGTTTCCTCCTTTGGCCTCTGTGGCAACAGCACAGCTCAGGCTCCAGTTGTTTACCTGGAAGACGATCGATCCTCCGGCACCAGCACCAGCGCCTCCGTCGTTTCCGGTAAGGCCTTTACTTGCGCCATTTGCCGTGATTGACAAGCCGCCACAGCCTCCATTAGTTTGAATGGTTGAAGCCCTGATGATGATGATTCCTCCGCCTGCTCCACCTGTGAGGGACACACCGTTGTTTTGCTGGCCACCGCCACCGCCACCGCCCATGAACACTCTTGAGGCAGAGATATACGAACTAAGGTCTAACCCTCCAAGACCACCGGATGTGGGGGTACACCCACCTGTAGTCCCGTCCCAACCCGGGCCTCCGGCGCCACCTGTAGTGTAATTACCTCCACCGCCGCCGCCGGCATTGTGGAAGTTGCCACCGCCGCCGCCGTTGGCTACCTTCCCTCTGGCAGCACGATAGTTAGTAGATGTCACTTTATAAATGCCCTCGCCCTTTCTGGCATAGCTATTCGAGTTAGTAATATAAGTAGCTGCATCACAGCCTGTTCCATCATTTGTGGGGTTTGGAAGCCCACCAGCGAAACCCTGAGCGTTCACAGAAATGTTATTTGCAAGGGTTAGGGTATTATTGACATCAATGGCAAAAACACCACCTACGTTTCCGTCCCATGGAAGGGCGGTAAGGTTGGCAGTTGTGGTGTAGTTGACATACTCAGGGAATGAGATAATCTGTAGGGATGAATTAGCACCTGTATTATAGGTATTGGCTAATGAGGATGTCAAAGTGATTGAAGAAGGTGTTCCGGGAGTACCCGTAACCAGCACATTGTCGAACCCACCAAAGTCGTTGGTGGCATTGTTCATAATGTATACGAATAGTTGCAACGTTGAGCCTGAGACACCAGATGCAGTAGCGCTTACAGCACCAAAATTGCCAGACCTGTTTCCGTTTGTCAGGATTTGCTCACCCAGGCCATCTACCGAATAGTAGGCCCTTACATAGTCAGTTGCATTGTCGTATCCATTCTGAGCGAGAAGCATTGAAATGCTTACACTAGTGTATCTGGAAATATCCAACACTTCCGAACTCCACTTAACAGGGTTAGAGACGTTGTTTCCAACTATAAGTCTTGAGTAGCCTGCTCCTGAGCCATCGAAAACATTGGCTGACCTTCCTCCGCCGGCAGGAACACCACAGGGTGTCGCTCCGCTACAACCCAATGACCAGGCCGTAATACCGTTATCGGTTGTTGTGCCATAAGCCTGATCCTCGAAGGTTTCCGACCATATCGTTTGCGAGGCACCAGCAGTTTCCGTCACACTTTGTATAGTAGCTTCTTCGTAAAGCCCGGCACTGCCTATTGTTGATATGTTTCCGAAGTTTGCATTGTTACCAGTGTTAGAGCCGATAACATTGTCCTGCATTTGCATAATGAGAACTTTCTCACCCGCTTCGAAAGTGGCGTAAGTCTCATTTACGTTGGATAGTGAAAGGTTGGCACCAGAAACGTTGGTGACTTTGGCATAGGCGTTGATTACTGACTGGCCCTGCGCTGTGGTAAATATTCCTGATAAAATGGTAAAATAAACTAATACATTCTTCATAGCCGTACTCTTAGAAATTCTTAAATCTTCCTAAAAGTACGGCGCCAAATCACGCAGGTGTTGAAGACTCGACTAAGCAGGACACGGTTTCGCCCAACGATGCGTATCCTTAGATGAACCGAAATCCCGGATATCCGAAATCAGCCCTTTTCAGTATTGATTGGTGGAAAGCATAACGAGTGTACATCCTTCAACTACCTCAACTCCTTCACTACGAAGCAGCTCCTCAAGCTCAGGGTTCTCACTGCCAGGGTTGAACACTACTCTTTTTGGGTGCAGTTGGGTAATATAGTCGTAAAGGTTCTTCTGATGCTGAGGGCCGACGTACATTGTAATCGTGTCTACCTCAGCTACCATTGGCGAGGATGTTACGTCTAAAATTGTACGGCCAAAGACCTCTCCCTTTTTGATACCTACGGGAACAATTTCGTGGCCTGCCTTCAAAAGCCTGTCAGCTGCGATATAGGCATACCGCTGAGGATTGGTGGTAGCACCTAGTATTACTGTCTTTTTACTCATCTAGTTAACAAAAAAACCGGGGCCATTTTTGGGCCCGACTAAGAATCCTATATTCACCCCTATTATTATTGGAAATGAAATATTGCTCTGGTTTAAATCAGAAAATACATTATTTCGTTCAGCCGTCTCCTGATAATTCTTTCTCAGGAGCCGATAACCGATACCTGCTCCAATATAAGCGTCGACGGTGAAGCCGCTGCCCCCGGGGTCACTCAGCCAGCGATTACCAAGAAATAACCCGTATTCTATTTTCTGTTCCTGTGTGCCGATCGTCATGCGGCGGTTGCTCACTCCCGTCGAATCGATGATATGCGCCCGGTGGTCAATAGAAGTAAATGCCACCTCCTGGCCAAAGTAGAACATCCCAAACAGGTTATCGCTATCGTAGAACTTTTGGCGCAGCTTAATTCTGCTTCCTTGCAGAAAGAGTTTATTGTCCCGCACAGAGGAGAACCCTTTGAAAAATGGTTGCTTCAGATAAATAAACTGAAATTCGTAGCCCAGCCTCTCCTGCGAATAGTGTTCGACAGACACCGGCAAGCCCCCAAGTAAAGGTGCAACGGGATTGGTGGCAAAAATCCACCCCTTGTACTCACCCACCCGTGGCGTAAAATACCGGGAGTTTCGATTCTTAAATTTATACTCTGGTTTGTTATATGGCAC
The DNA here is from genome assembly GCF_048007035.1 of Imperialibacter sp. Taxonomy (NCBI): domain Bacteria; kingdom Pseudomonadati; phylum Bacteroidota; class Cytophagia; order Cytophagales; family Flammeovirgaceae; genus Imperialibacter; species Imperialibacter sp. The sequence continues at coordinate 5,433,516 of NZ_CP180355.1, read as the reverse complement.
CCTGTCAGGCACAAGGTTTTCAGTTTCCGAAAGTCTGAACACCGGTTTATCATCCTCGTAAATAGGTCTATAAAGGCCTGCCAGGCTACCATCTTCGTGGTAGAGCTTCCACTCGCCTACTCTATCGCCATTTCGAACTTCTCCCTCCATTTTTAGGGTACCATTCTCATAATAGCCACGAAAAATGCCCACACCATCGGTAAAAAAGCATTCTCCCTCCAGCACCCCGCTTTCAAAATAATAGTACCACTGGCCAACTTTCACGTCATCCTTCAAGTCGCCTTTCACCTTTATTTTACCGCTCTCGAAGTACTCAGTGTAGGTGCCAAAGCCGTCGTGGTAAAGAACACTCCCCTTCGTCTGCCCATCCCTTTCAAACAACTTCCAAGAGCCATCTTTCTTGCCGTCTGCCAGATTGCCCTCAGCACTAACCGTTCCATCCTCATGGTAATACTTCCAGTTGCCTTCCTTCGTCCCGGCTTCAAACGCCCCCTCTGCAGAAATCTCTCCATTGGTGTGGAAATATTTCCAATCCCCTACTCGTTCACCCTCCCTGAACATGCCTTCAGCCTGCTTGCTTCCATCTTCAAAATAGTACACCCACTTGCCTTCACTTTTGCCACCTTTGTTCAGACCCTGGGCTTTTAGCTGTCCCGATGGATAAAACTCTTTATATATACCTGTTCCGTTTTCATAAAACGCCTGAGCCTTCAGCGTTCCATCTTCGTAGAAGTAATTCCAAATACCCTGGCGCTCCCCATTTTTGAATGCCCCCTCACTCTTTATGTCTCCATGCTCAAAGTAAAACGTCCAGTTGCCTCCCCGCACTTCGCCATAGAGACTTCCCTGCATGCTTTTTTTGCCACTTTCGTAGAAGTATTCCCATTTCCCGAAGGGGATTCCATTTTCGAGATATCCCTTCATTTTTATCCCACCGCTCTCATAATAGTATTCCCACAGCCCCGTAGCTGTTCCCCGGCTGTAGTTACCCATCATTTGCTTATTGCCAGTCACGTAGTAGGATTCGTAAAGTCCCTGCAGCTCTCGGGGGTTGGCATAGGAAACGTGGTATTTTTCCTTCAGGTACTTTTTTTCCTGGTCATAGTAAACAGACTTCTCCTCCTGCGCCTTCAACGACTGAACGACACATAAAAGGCCAAAGGCCAGCAAGAACACCTGTTTAAAGACCGTCGCTACCATCTAGTTATTGACTTGGCGCTGCAACTACATCGGTTGATTTTCCCCATCGATCCAGCTCGGCTTCACTCCAAAGACCAGGGAAGAATGTAACCATTTGAAAGCGGGGTGGCAAGTATTTTTGCCAGTTGGTGCCACCTGTAGCGGCAATTACATCAGGCTCTCTTTGCAGGTACCTGGTGGCTGACTTAAAGTGCGAAAGCGGCCACTTCACGTTTGCCTCCTGGTCTAAAGCCCTCATTAATTCTATAAGCTCTTCATCCAGGTGCTTTTCGTACTGCTGCTGATAAACGTCCCAAATCGTTCGGTGTTTGATCTCCTCACCAAATTGAATGAACTCACGATGATATTTATCCTCAAACTGGCGAAGTGTCAGCGTCTTTTTTGATGTAGCCAGCTCCGTTGCCCCTCTTTTCCAGTACAGATTGTCGATAAGTAACTCCACCGAAGGTTCGCCGTGCACACTCTCCCGGTAGGCCTTATCCGTCAGGTTGATCAATGATGTCGATCCGATTTCTATCAGTCGGTATTGGGCAGACTGAAATCCGCTTGCAGGCAGCAGCGCCATTCTGAACTTCAGAAACTGTGAAGGCTCCATGCCATCGATCATTACCTCGAAAGAATCCACCAGGTGTTTCCAGTAGCGAAGAATCCTTTTGATCCTCACTTTAAAAAGGCCGATCTCATCAGCGTCGTCGAACGACAACTGCTTCATTTCGTTTCTTATCAGCTGAAAGTAGAGCTCCGTAATTTGGTGATAAAGGATAAATATCTTTTCGTCAGGAAAACCGGTTCTAGGTGTCTGCAAACTCAGCAGGGTATCGAGGTGAATATAGTCCCAGTAGGTAAGGTAATCAGCATGCAAAAGACCATCGAGATAGGATGACAAATCTTGTCCCATCGCCTCATACTTCTCCTCCAATTTTCTGATCTGAGATACTATCTTCTGATCTTTTTCCGAATTGCTCATCAAACAAAGGAATTAATTGTTTTAGTTGTAAATTTGAATGTTTAAAGGGATTTAACCAAAAAATAGCATGTCCGTAAATACATTAACCCCAGGCACCCAAGCCATTAAAAATCAAAAACAAGACCTATTCGAATCTCCCGATTTTTATGAAATCGATGACCTGCTAACTGAGGAACATCTACTGATCAGGAGTTCAGTAAGGGATTTTGTCAAGAAAGAAATCACTCCCTATATCGAACATTGGGCCGAAAATAACCATTTTCCCTATGAGATCGTTCGGAAATTCGGAGAAGTTGGCGCCTTTGGCCCCACCATTCCTACAGAGTATGGCGGAGGCGGGCTGGATTATATTTCTTATGGCCTGATTATGCAGGAAATAGAAAGAGGTGACTCGGGCATGCGCTCTACGGCTTCTGTACAGGGCTCCCTGGTCATGTATCCTATCTATAGCTATGGCAACGAGGAGCAAAAAATGAAGTACCTGCCCAAACTGGCAAGTGGCGAAATGCTTGGCTGCTTTGGATTGACGGAACCTGATTTCGGCTCGAATCCGTCAGGCATGAAGACAAATTTCAAAGACATGGGCGACCACTACCTCCTCAACGGAGCCAAAATGTGGATTTCAAACGCTCCTAAAGCGGACATCGCTGTGGTGTGGGCCAAAAACGAAGAAGGCCGGATCCATGGCCTGGTAGTAGAGCGGGGCATGGAAGGCTTTTCTACGCCGGAAACTCACGGCAAATGGTCGCTGAGAGCCAGCTGCACGGGCGAATTGGTGTTTGATAATGTAAAAGTGCCGAAGGAAAACCTACTGCCAGGCAAAAGCGGCCTGGGTGCTCCCATGAAGTGCCTCGACAGCGCACGCTACGGCATTGCCTGGGGAGCGATTGGGGCAGCCATGGATTGCTACGATGCAGCTCGCAGGTATTCTCTGGAGCGTATTCAGTTCGACAAGCCGATCGGAAGCTTCCAGCTGATTCAGAAAAAACTGGCGGAAATGCTTACGGAAATCACGAAAGCACAGCTGGTTAACTGGAAGCTCGGCAAAATGATGAACGAAGGCAAGGCCACCACACCACAGATTTCGATGGCCAAGAGAAACAGCGTGGCAACGGCGCTGGACATAGCAAGAGAAGCCAGACAAATACACGGCGGTATGGGCATCACCGGAGAGTACCCTATGATGCGCCACATGATGAACCTGGAATCGGTGTTGACCTACGAAGGCACGCACGACATCCACCTGCTGATTTTGGGAAATCATATCACGGGAATTCCTGCTTTCAAGTAAAAGACGGCTCAAATGACTTTATAAAAGGAGGTTTCTGGTGATGGAGCCTCCTTTTTTTATTCCTGAGCACCGCCTGCAATGCCATCGAAATCATCATCAAACCGCTATGCACAAACCAAAGTAAGTGACCTGCCAATTTCTCTCTTTCGAGGTGAAACAGGGGATTTTTAGCAGAAATGAGCTGCGTATTTCCTTCTTGACCAAATTTTCATTAACCTTTGCGCTCGCTTTGATAAACATTCAATTAACAGACGCTTTATGAAGATTTCGATAATAGGTGGTGGCAACCTGGGGGTGGCGATTGCCGAAGGGATAATTAAAAAAAACTACGCCAAAGCAGAAGACATTACTGTTACCCGTCGAAACGTCCAGTTGCTGGATCAGCTGGCGGACAAGGGTGTAAACATCAGCGCCGACAATGTGCAGGCCACTGAGTCGGCCGACATGGTGATTCTTGCCATCAAACCCAAGCAAACGAAAGAAGTGCTGCAGCAGATAAAGTTCGCAGTAGAAAAGAAGGGGCCTATCGTTGTGTCGGTAGTTACTGGCGTACTTATTCAAGACATGAAGGCCATACTGGGAGCACAGGCCTTAGTTTATAGGGCCATGCCCAATACAGCCATTGCCATTTGCGAGTCGATGACTTGTTTAGCCGGAGACGAGAGCAACAAAGACGCCTCGGAGGCAGTGCTGAAGCTTTTTTCGCAGCTTGGCTCTGCTATCTACATTCAGGAGGAGCTGATGAATGCATCTACTATCCTTGGCGCTTGCGGCATTGCCTATGCGCTCAGGTTCATCAGAGCAGCTTCTCAGGGCGGCATCGAAATTGGTTTTAGTGCCAAGGTGGCACAGCTAATTGCCACACAAACGGTCAAAGGAGCAGCTAGTTTATTGCTTGAAGGCGGGCGACACCCTGAATATGAGATTGACAAGGTAACCACACCACAAGGGTGCACCATTGCCGGCTTGAATGAAATGGAGCATCAGGGCTTCAGCTCGGCACTGATCAAAGGGATTATTACTTCGTACAACAAAATTTAGAGTTTGAGCGCCCACATACCAAACGGATGTGGGCCATTCTCCCTTATCTCATCAACACCCCAACTGCCTCGAAAGACAATTCCTGAACGGGCGCTGTAATAGCGGCTATTTCTTCGTCTGTCTTTCCGGCATCTTTAGCATTGTGCTGCAATTCCTCAACAGGCGTTAACGACTTCAGCGCCACACCCTCTATCACTACCTCCCTGCCTTTGGCATCTTTTGGAACAAAAAATCCATAGTCCTTAAAGGTTACTCTCATGGTTTCGTTGTTGCCAAGATCGAGTTTCATCCAACACCCCTTAGCCTGGCACACATCAACAATGGTTCCCCTCACCTTGGTATAAGCTGAATCACTCGCCATGGATGTAAGCTCAGCCACTGGTGCAGCTTGGTCATCAGTTATTGCGGCTCCAAAGCTTTCGTAAACCGCCTGGTCCGCAACAGCGGCTTGCTCATTTTTCACTTCCTTTTGCTGGCAGGCAGTCAGCATCAACGCCGAAATGCCTATGTATAAAAGTTTACGCATGATTGTCTATTTTTCGCATGAAGATACGAAACACGAGGTTAGGTTATCAACAAAATTCTTATCGGATTGTGGAAAACTTCTGATTAACAATCGTTTATGAAAGGGGAAGAATTATTAATATTGAAATAGAAACCTACTTCCCCCTGAGTTCAATGAAAATTGGAAAGACCTGGAGCAAAGTCCTTTTAATCGTTGAGGTAATATTGTTTTTCTCCCTCCTGGTGGTTATCGTCGTCAACAAATTTTTCATCTCGATTTTTTGAGGCGTACGTAACATTTCGTTCATCACATTTTTTCTAAAAACGCCGCTTCTTTTTTGCAAATTGTGTAAATGAAGGGTTGGACAAACTACCACAGCCATACGCATTACTGCGACGGCAAAGGCACAGCAGAAGAATATATCAGCCGGGCTGTTGAACTTGGCATGATTTCCTATGGCATTTCATCGCACGCACCCACGTCATTTACGTGGCCCTGGACCATGAAAAAAGAGGCCATGTCTGACTATTTCACAGAAATACAGGACTGCAAAGCCAAATACCTGGGGATTATTGATGTGTACAGCAGCCTTGAGGTTGACTTTATACCCGGTGTGGTTTCGGTCAACAGCGACTGGATTGTCGACGCCGACCTGGACTACAGCATAGGCTCCGTGCATTTTGTGGACTCGTTTGCCGATGGCACCCCTTGGGAAATAGACGGAGCATCGAAAGTTTTTGACGAGGGACTGCAATCCATTTTTGGTGGTGATGCCAAAGCTGCTGTTCAAAGATATTTCGCCCTTACCCGACAAATGATACAAGAAGCTCCGCCTACCATCGTTGGGCACCTCGATAAAATCAAAATGCAGAATGGCAATGGGCTTCTCTTCAATGAAAACGACAGGTGGTACCAAAAGGAGATTATTGAAACGCTGGAGGCGGTGAAAGGAAAAGACCTGATGCTGGAAATTAATACTAGGGGTTTGTATAAAAAGAAAACCACAACGAGCTACCCCTCGCCGTGGGTTTTTCGCTACCTGAAGGGCATGTCGATTCCCATCATGATAAACTCCGACAGCCATCACACACAAGAAATGACTGGGTTTTTCAGCGAAACAGCCGAGCAGTTGATCAGTGCCGGCCTCACGCAAGTGATGGTGCTCCTCAACAATGACTGGCAGGAAGGTCGCCTTACTGTCGACGGGATTGAGGTCTGATCAGTTGAGAATGTGCGCCTTTTGCATTAGATTGATATGACGCTAGTTTGATTTTTTAATAGCTATGCTGAATGCCCGAAAAGCAAATGGTTTGATGGGCATTTTGCACAACAACACACACATGAGCGAACCCATGGATGCCCTCAGCTGGCAAAAGAAGATTTACCTTGACGGTATGGCTGGTATTTTACCGAAGGTACCTGTCGACTTTGCCAAACTTCAGAAAGCCGCCAAAAAGAAAATGAGCAAAGAGGCCTGGGCCTATATTGCCGGTGGCGCAGGTCGGGAGACTACGATGGCTGAAAACCTCTCAGGCTTCGAAAAATGGAAGATTGTCCCCCGTATGCTGAACGATGTTTCCACGAGAGACACTTCTACTACCCTCTTTGGCCAAAAGCTTCCCCTACCACTGCTGCTCTCTCCAGTCGGCGTGCTCGAAATGGTGCACAAAAAAGCCGACCTGGCGGTGGGGAAGGTTGCAGCAAAAGCTGGCATTCCCTTTATCTTTTCCAATCAGGCATCAGTGCCAATGGAAACGGTTGCCCGGGCCATGGGCGACAGCCCAAGATGGTTTCAGCTCTACTGGAGCAAGTCGAATGAGCTGGTGGAAAGCCTGGTGAAAAGGGCCGAGAATTGTGGCTGTTCAGCTATCGTGGTAACGCTCGACACCTCCATGCTCGGCTGGAGAACCAGGGACCTCGACCTGGCCTTCCTCCCCTTCCTGAAAGCCAGGGGCATTGCACAATACACAAGCGATCCGGTGTTTATGCGCCTGCTAAAAGAGAAAGCCATCGGCGAGGAAACGCCTGTTGAAAGGAAAATCAGGCCAACTACCTTTCTGTCCCTTATTCAATTATTAAACAACTACCCAGGCAACTTCTTTAAAAACGCCTTTTCTGGTGAGCCACTGGCAGCCGTCAGACAATTTATCAATATCTACTCCCGGCCCTCCCTAACCTGGCAAGATCTCGCATTTCTGAGAAAAAGAACCAAACTCCCCATACTGTTGAAGGGCATTCTGCACCCGGAAGATGCGAAAATGGCCATGGAACATGAAATGGATGGCATTATACTTTCCAACCACGGGGGCAGGCAAGTGGACGGCGCTGTCAGCACTATTGAAATGTTGCCAGAAGTGAAAAAAGCCGTTGGTGAAAACTTCCCCATTTTGCTCGATTCGGGCGTACGCTCCGGGGCGGATATGATGAAAGCAATAGCACTTGGTGCTTCGGCCGTTTGCATGGCAAGGAGTTATGCTTTCGGGTTGGCCATTGACGGAGAAGAGGGGGTATACGACGTCATCAGGAACATGGCAGCCGATTTTGAGCTCAACATGGGCTTGGCTGGGTGCAAGAATATTGAGGAAGTGAAAGCGCTGAAGTTGAGAGAATAGCACTTTTTTGAAGAACAAAACCCAAATAACAAGCGCCAAAAGGCAAATAAATCTCTCCTCCCTGGGCTGTCCCCTGACAGCCCGCAGGCATCGCAAAGGAGTTTAGTCAAGGTCTGTCGGGGGACAGACCAGAGGTTGGGCACCACAAGGAGTTTAGTCAATGTCTGAAAAGGACACAAGAAAACAACAGCTGGAAACAGAAGAATGAAGTAGAGGATTTCTTCGCTGCGCTACGAAATTGCTTCGCTCAGGTAACCATTAGATGTAACCTTGACAAAGCGCCTGCTTGAGATTTGTTTTTTTGTTATTTGGGATTTCCTTATACCAGCTCAACTTCTTATTTGAGATTGACTTTTGACATTTCAACAAATGCCTGACAACCCCTCCCATCTCTTTCAGGCTTCCACAACTTGGGTCGTCTTGTGACCCTGGGCAGTCCCCTGACAGCCAAAACGCATCGCAAAGGAGTTTAGTCAAGGTCTGTCGGGGGACAGACCACGGAGTTGGAGGTTGTTTTTGAGGTTTCTCATTTTGTGCCTTGGAGCTCATTTGAGATTTGTCCTTTTGTTATTTGGGATTTCCTTATACCAGCTCAACTTCTTATTTGAGATTGACTTTTGACATTTCAACAAATGCCTGACAACTCCTCCCACCTCTTTCAGACTTCCACACCTTGGCTCGTCTTGTGACCTTGGGCTGTCCCCTGACCCTGGGCAGTCCCCTGACAGCCGAAACACATCGCAAAAGGCTTTCGTCAAGGTCTGTCGGGGGACAGACCACGGAGTTGGGGGTTGGTTTTTGACATTTCAACAGATGTCTGACACTCCCCCATCTCTTTCAGGCTTCCAGTGGAAACTCAAAGGTGAAAATGGCTCCTTTGCCCGGGGCGGTGTCAACACTGAACTGCCCTCCGAACTTCTTCACCCGATTTTCAATATTCTGCAAGCCAATGCCACCCCTTCTTCAGGCTTCTTTGTAGTCGAAGCCTATTCCGTCGTCCTCCGCAGTCAGTATCACGCTGTTCTCTGTCTTATTCAGCTGAACGATGAACTCGCTGGCATGCGCATGTTTGAGCACATTGGCCAGCATTTCCTGAGTGATCCGATAGATGCCTGTTTCCATTTCTACCGGCAGCCGTTCTTCCAGGTTAAAGTGCATCACTTTCATGGCCACGCTGTCCGACTGATTGATCCTCGCTGCCAGGTCATCCATGGAGCTAACCAAACCGTAGCGAGACACCTGTCCGGTAGAGAGATTATGAGAAATGCGTCTCACTTCGGTCACCGCCTCATCCAACATTTGGGTGATTTTGACTGTCTCGTTTTCGGGGCTTTTTTGTTCTACGTCTTTTTTGACAGTGCTGCCAATGAAATTGAGTTTAATCGCCGACAACATACTGCCCAGCCTGTCGTGAAGCTCCTCAGCGATGCGCATGCGTTCCTTTTCCTGCCCTTCTATCAGCGCATTGAGCGAGCTTACCTCCTGCTCTTTCAAAAGGGCATCTATGCGAACATTGCGCTCTGTTAACGCCTGCATACTTCTGAGTTGGCTAGCCTTTTGCCGCTGCGCAAAAAAGGCCGAGACCGCAATGGCCAGCGCCACTGCTAACACAATGCCCACCCGATAAGCATTCTTTTCAGAAGTGGCCAGCAGCACTTCCTGCTCCTGCGCCTTCTTTTCCGAGGTGAGCTTCGCTATTTCCTTTTCCTTGAGTTCGGTTTCGTATTTGATGGTGAGTTCTTTGATGGTATTTTCTTTCTCAAAGCCATATAGAGAATCTGACAGATCATGATACAACTCCAAACTATTGTAAGCTTTATCAAATTCTCCCGTTTCCGAATAAATAATGGAATATAAGTTTTGGGCTTCTTTACGATACGCAAGTGCACCAATCTCGTTGGCCAACTCATCCCCCATTTTTACGTAGCTTAAGGCAGCTTGGTGATCTTCTAGTTGATTTACCACCCTGGCTAGCAAAAGCAAATTATAGCAATATTTATACTTATCCCTAATCCTCAAGTCGCTGTCGTGTACCCTAAGAAAATAAGCTTTTGCCTTCTGAAAATCACCCTGTTTGAAAAAATTATACCCCAAGGAATACCAAATGACAGAAAACTGTGATGTCTCGCCAAGCTCCTCAAACATTTGAAGAGCCGCTTCATAAAATTCAGACGATCTATCATAATCTTTAAGAAGTCCGTATAGAACCCCAAGACTCGCATATAAATCCGAAAGCCTTGATATGTCGTCTAACTCTAGCAATACCTTTTTAGCATCTAGAAAATAATGCTCCGCTTTTTCGTACTCACCTATTTCCATCAAATAATTACCCAGAGAGTGCAATCCGATTGTGTATTGCTCAGGTGAGCCAAACGCTTTTCTCAATTCCAGCGATCTAAACAAAAGCTCAAGAGCCTTTCTTCGATTTCCCAAGTATTGATAGGTATTCGCCAATGTGTTATAATTATAGGCTACCCTTAAAGAGTCACCAAGTTCTCTGTACAATTCAATGGATTTTTGACCGAATTTGATGGTGTTTAGATAGTCGGTTTTTTTCGAATACGCCAACGACATATTTCGATAAAACAAACCCAGTTTCTGCTTGTCACCCAATTCGATAAGTAACGGCTCCAAGGGAATTGCAGCCGACAGTGAAGAATCTGGTGAAGTCATACTCAACCCGTCCACGATTGCAAAAAGACTATCAATTTCAGTGCTTTTTTCCAACCCCTGCCCATGAGTTTGGCAGCAAAAGCCGAGAATAACGACCAGAACGAAATGCTTCAGTTTCATTTAAATCAATGGGTTTCTTGCTGGAGAATATGCACCATTTATATACACTGTTTTTAACAGAAATAACTGGCAAAACTAAAACTAGTAAAAATAGTGGTAGTTGAAACTGAGAAAGGCAAATCGCAAGTACCAAAAGGCAAGTAAATCTCAAATTCAAATAAGGGAAATTCGAAACTCGCTACTCCCGCACCCTGGGCTGTCCCCTGACAGCCCTTAGGCACCACAAAGGGGTTTAGTCAAGGTCCGTCGGGGGACAGACCATGGGGATCACGAGAAAGTAACAGATGGGAACAGGAAAATGAAATAGCGAATTTCTCTCCGCCAGCTGGAGGACTATTAAATAGCTTCGATCAGCAACGATCAGATGCAGCCTCGATAAAGCTCCTGTTTGAAATTTCCTATTTTGTGCCTTGGAACTTATTTGAAGTTTGCTTTTTGATGTTTGGAGTTTCAACCCCCTAGTTCTGCAAATCGAAATACCCATTCTCATAGGCGTAGCGGATAAGGCCAGCGGTGTTTTTCACTCCCAGCTTGTTGATGATATTACGGCGGTGGGTGTCTACCGTAAAGTGGCTGAGGAATAGCTTTTCGGCTATTTCCTGAGAAGTAAGCTCCTGCGCTATCAGTTTAATGATTTCAATCTCTCTGCTAGTGAGAAAGGTGTTTTCATCCTTCTCTTTCCGGAAGCTGTCATAGAAAATCCCGGAAACCTCTTTACTAAAGAATTTCTCACCCTTGTGTACGGTCATAATCCCCTGCACAAGCTCCTCTTTGCCGGTGTTTTTCAGCACATAGCCATCCACACCCGACTCCAGCAGCTCACGGATAAAGCCAGGCTTGTCGTACATGGTCAGCACGAGGATGCGGATTTTCGGGTACTTCTTTTTGATCTGCTCTGCTACCTGAAAGCCGTTCATCTTGGGCATTTGCAAATCGAGCAAAATCACGTCAACGGGCCTTCTGGAAACAAACACCATGGTTTCCTCTCCATCGTTGGCCACCCCAACAATCTCCAGCCCCTCCACATCGTCCAGCAACGACTTGATGCCATCCACCATCAAATGATGGTCATCTGCTATCAACACCTTAATATCACTCATGCCTCTAATGGAAATTCAAATGTGAAAATTGTCCCTTTTCCCGGTGAGGAGTCCACGCTGAACTGCCCGCCGAATTTCTTTACCCTATTGTCAATATTATGAAGACCAATACCTCCCCGCTTTTTGGCTTCCTTGTAGTCGAACCCCTTGCCATCATCCTCGGCTGTCAGGATAACGCTATTGTCTGTCTTGCTCAACTGAACAGTGAACTCTTGGGCGTTAGCATGCTTCAGCACATTGGCCAGCATTTCCTGCACGATACGATAAATGCCAGTTTCCAGCTCAATGGGCAGGCGCTCGCCAAGGTTGAAATGCAATACTTTCATTTTGATGCTATCTGAGCGATTGACAGTGGCCGCCAGGTCTTCCATGGATCCGACCAGTCCATAGCGTGACACCTGACCGGTGGAAAGATTGTGCGACACCCGCCTGACCTCCGTGACGGCTTCATCGAGCAGCCCGCTGGTTTTGGCAGAATAGTCCTCCACCTCGTCCTGACTCAGATCCCTTTTACCTATCCAGCCGTTAAAGTTGAGTTTAATGGCAGAAAGCAGGCTCCCCAGCCTGTCGTGCAGCTCTTCGGCAATGCGGAGACGTTCCTTCTCCTGCCCTTCGAGTAAGGCGTTTAGTGTGTTGACTTCCTGTTTCTGAAGCAATGAATTAATTTGAGTATTCCGCTCTGCCAGGGCCTTTTCGCTTCGCAGCTGCATGGCTTTTTGCCTTTGTGTGAAAAAGGCCAGAATGGCCAGCGCCAGGGCAATGGCAAATACCACGGCGATCATGTAAGCATTCTTTTCTGTTGTGGCGAGAAGTATTTCTTTTTCCTGAAGCTCCTTTTCGGAGGAGAGTTTTTCTATTTCTTGTTCCTTGAGTTCTGTTTCGTATTTGATGGTGAGTTCCTTGACAGTGTTTTCTTTATCAATGCTGTAGAGAGAATCAGAGAGTGTGTATTGGTGATCCAAGTGCAGAAAGGCATTTTGATAGTCTCCTAATTCTTCGTAAATCATCCTAAATAACACTTGTGCTTCTATGCTATATCGAAGGTGACCTATTTGTTCTGCCAGTTCCTCAACAGCAGTTGCATATTCCAAGGCACTGTTTAGGTTTCCTAATTTGATTTCTGTTCTGGCTAGCAATGACAAGTTATAGCAGTTTTTTAGCTTGTTATCAAATTTTGAAAATCCCTTGTCAGCATTTAGGAAATAAGCTTTTGCTTTTAATAAATCGCCCTGATTAAAGAAATTATATCCTATTGCATTCCAAATTTTAGGAAAATTGGATTCGTCTTCTAAGCGTTGGTATATCTGAAGTGATTTTTCATAATAATCCAAAGACACTTCATACTCTCTCTTTATCCCTGAAAGTATACCCATATTGAAATACATCTCGGCTAAAGTTTCAGATTCACCAAGCTTCTCCAAAATAGCCAAGGACTGAAGGTAATACTGTTCGCACTTGCTATATTCCTGTATTTCCATGTAATAGTTTCCAAGAGAATATAACTCTGAAGCATATTGATCTTGCGTGCCATACGTCTTGCTTAGCTCGAGCGCACGAAGGCTGAATTCTAACGACTCTTGTCTATGACCAAGATATTTATGTGCGTGTCCCATTTTACGATACATCAAGGCTATCTGATTGGAGTCACCGGTGAACCTGTAATGGTCGATTGCTTTTTGACCATAGCTAATTACTTTACTGTACTCCGTCCTGTCAAAATATGAAAGTGTTATAATCTCATACAATTTGGCCAATCGGATATGATCATCGCCCAAAGCTGGTTCAATTTGGAGAGCTAGAGTTAGTAGTGAATCCTTATTGAGGTCGGTCGCCGAGTCAATCAAGGAAAAAAGGCTGTCAAATTCAGCCTTTTTTCCATTTTGTCCATTGCCGTTTTGAGCGGCAAAAATTATAGAAATCAGTAAAACGTAATTCTTAATTTTCATTTACATCAATTTTCATTTTGGGTCGTCCGGTGGCGGTGGCGGTGGCGGTGGTGGATCCCTAGGAGGAGGATCACCCATTCTAAATTCAGCACTGTAAACAAATAAATCATTGATCGGCAGCTTTTTCATAATAATAAGGGTTAGTAAGTGAAAAATTCATCTACCCTTAAATATACCGGTTTACCGTCACCACGACATACCGACTTTTAGGTATTTTCAACAAACTTAGCCAGCAAACTATGAAAATGATGTACGCCTTTCTCTCGTGTTGGTGAGAACCGGCCACCCGGGTAAAACCGAGACCGAATGCCCTTCTGCACGGCCTCCACTACAAACTCGTCTTCCCGTTCTACCTTGTCGGTCATCACGTCCGCTCCCTGCTTGTAGCGCTCCTCATCCAATATATAGGTAAGGAAACTCACCCTGGTTCTGCCTATTGCGAGTGGCTTCACTATGTTCACCGAAAGTCCCCATGGATAAAAGTTAAACATCATATTGGGGAAAACCCAGTAGTACCAGGCTGAAACTATCTTGCCTGTGTCGGGGTGGCCATTGGGTAGCTCAAAGCAATCGCTGCCCGGCTTGCCGTACCCTATCTGCAGGTTGCAATGGTCGTACACCACTGTCTTGTAGGTGCCGTAGTCGAGCACAGCGTTCAGGTCTTTGTGCACAAACGGGATGTGAAAGCCTTCGAGGTAGTTGTCGCAATACAGGGCCCAATGACTGTTGACCAGATAGTCCCTGCTGAATTCCGGCGCAAAACGAAACTTCGTATGGTCAAGAAAACCTACCCGCTTCTGCATCACATCAATCACCTGCTGAAAATCGAAAGCCGGAGCCAACGAGGTGAAAAGGAAGCCAAACCACTTCCGCAACTCTAAGCCAGGCAGGTTATCGCAGTCTCTGGGAAAGTTTTCTGCTTCACCAAACTCAGGCATGTGCTCAAACTGGCCATCCAGAGCAAACCGCCGTCCGTGGTACTGACAAACGAGTTTTTTGGCCCTTCCAGGATTCATGCAAAGCAATGCCCCCCTGTGGGTACATACATTGCTCAGGCAGCGCACCTGCTCCTCACTGTCTTTTGTTAACAAGAGAGGCTCGTCCAGGTAACCGTCGAGCAAAGTAAGCGGATAGACACTCTCCGAAAGGCCTACCTGGCTCTCTTGCCCTATCCACTGCCACGACCGGGCGAAGACTTTCTCCCTGAGGCTTTCGAACACATGGCTGTCTCGGTAAAAAGAAGCGGGAAGCGTTGTAGCTCTTTTAATATTTGGGTCAATGTTCAATGGGCTCATGATAGGTTTCGATGGATAAACGACCAAGATAAGGATAACCCCAAATGAATGCATGAAACGCCTTGAAATTCTGGCACCCGCCGAGCCGCCCGCCTCCCTTTCCATCATCATAGTCCAGCGTTTGAACGCTGGGCCAGGGTGATCGAAAGCCAATGCCTACTGAGCTCAATCGTAAAAAAATGTCATCATTGTGCTACCTTAGTTCGAAACTTGCGTATCTCCCAATTGACATCGCTCTATGAGGACATCTTTTGCTAAAATATCATTTATCCTGGTGCTGGTCATTGTGCTGCCCATCAGTGTGCTGGTGATATTCGAAGTCCGCAGCCTCAATCAGAGCGTGGCCATGATGCAGGCCATCTACGACAAGCAAATCGACACCTTCCTGTTCTCCATCAATCAATATTCCGACGACGTGGTCAACAGCATGACCACCCGCATTGACGATGCCTGGAGCAGAAAAGGGGCCGGTGAGTTCCCAAAAGAGATCCTTGAAGGTTACCCGGGGGTGTCGGCCATCTTTTTCTTTCCGCTGGAAAAAAACCAAAAGCTGGCCTTTTACGCCAAAGACGAAATCCCCCAACAACAACTCATAACCCTGCTTCAAAACCACATCCGGGAAGACTCAGCGCTGGTAAAAAAAATGACTGGCTACCGGTCGGCTGGCTTTCGGAAAATTGAACCCTACAAGGTGCTGGCAGTGGAAGGTGAGCGCTTCAACACCCTACTGATGGTGCTCGGCGAAAATCCCGACACTTATTCGCTCTGTGTGATGATCATTCGCCCCTCCGACTTCATTGAAGAGCTGATTGCGCCAAAAATGGAGCAGGTGGCAGGCGAGGAGTTTGTGCTGGCGGCATCCAACAAGGTGACCGGCGAGCTTATTTACACCACCGACTCACTAATGAATAACAAGGCACGCTCCAAAACCATCTGGTTGCTGCCTGAGTACGAGCTGGAGATCTACATTCCCGGCAACTCCATTGAGATGGTGATGCAGGAGCGATCCAACACCAACATGATCATGATAGGCATGGTGTCGCTGGTGCTGCTATTGGGTTTTGCGATGGTTTTCAGGAACATCAGGGCAGAAATGCAGCTAGCACAAACCAAGTCGGACTTTGTCAGCAACGTGTCTCATGAAATCCGAACACCTCTGTCGCTCATCAGCATGTTTGCCGAAACCCTGCTGCTGGGGCGGGTAACTACGGAAACAAGGAAGAAAGAGTACTACGAGATCATTGTAAAGGAAACTGGCAGGCTGACCAATATTGTGAATAAGATCCTGAATTTCTCTCAGATAGAGGCCAATAAAAAGACGTATCACCTGGAGTCGGTTTTGCTTAACGACATTGTGAGAGAGGTGCTCCACACCTATTCGTTTCATTTGGAGAACAAGGGATTTACCTACAAGGTCCACTTCACGGATGACTTACCCAACATGATGGCAGACACGGAGTCGGTGATGGAAGCCATTATCAACCTTCTCGACAATGCCATCAAATACAGCCCCGACACCAAACACCTGGATATATCTACAGAACGGATGGATCAATGGGTCGTGGTGGCCGTCAAGGACCAGGGTGTAGGCATTGAGGAAAAAAAGTTAAAACAGATCTTCGACAAATTTTACCGGGTGACGCAGGGCGACATCTACAACACGCAGGGAGCGGGACTCGGGCTGTCGATAGTGAAACACATTATGGAAGCGCATGGCGGGCAAATTACCGTAGAAAGTGAGCCGGGAAAAGGCAGCACCTTTAAACTGATGTTTCCTATTTTAGTAAAGAAATAACAACACCATGGCCAAGATATTGATAGTTGAAGATGAGCTGCACATGCGGATGGGGCTGAAAGACAACCTGGAGTTTGAAGGCTATGCCGTGGAGCTGGCAGAAGACGGTGAGAAAGGCTTGCAGAAGATTCAGCAGGCTTCGTACGACCTGATTGTGCTCGATGCGATGATGCCCAAAATGTCGGGGTTTGATGTGTGCAGACAGACTCGCAAGCTCGGCATCAAAACGCCTATCATCTTCCTGACCGCCAAAGGAGAGGAAATCGACAAAGTGGTAGGGCTTGAGATCGGCGCTGACGATTATATGACGAAGCCGTTCAGTCTGAGGGAGCTCATTGCCCGGATAAAGGCCATCCTTAGAAGAACCGATGGGCAATCAGGAGCTGGGGCAGTAGGAAACGCAGATAATATTGAGAAAGCCTCCATTGGCAGGCTAACTATCGACTTTAAGCACTACCTGGCCCACGAGGGGAGCGAGCAGGTAAAGCTATCGCACAAGGAGTTTGATATCCTGAAGTTTCTCCTTGCCAACAAGAACGACATTGTGAGTCGCTATAAGCTGCTGGAAGATGTGTGGGGTTACGAGGCACAGCCTACCACCCGAACGGTCGACAATTTCATACTGAAGCTCCGCCAGAAGGTGGAAGACAACCCCAATGAGCCAAAGATTATCCTGACAGTGCACGGCATTGGGTATAAGATGATTATTGATTGAGGGGAAGAGGATTTGAAATTGGCCAATTGGCGTCTGGCTATTAGGATGGGGCTTCACCGCCATCCTTTAGGTATATCGCCCCTTCAGGGCTTACGATAGGTGTCGGCACGGCAACTAACCGCAGAGAAAGAGCCGTCAGACACCGGGATTTACCTGGCTGCTGGTTTCCAATCTTCTTATCGGATGGGGCTTCACCGCCATCCTTTAGATATACCGCCCTTTCAGGGCTTGGCCGGCTCAGGGGTGCCCGGCTCAGGGCTTACGATAGGTTTCAGTACGGCCACTGGCCACAGAGAATGAGCCGTCAGACACCGGGGTTTACCTGGCTTCTGTTTGCTAATCTTCTTTTTCGGATGGGGCTTCACCGCCATCCTTTAGGTATATCGCCCTTTCAGGGCTTGGCTGGCTCAGGGGTGCCCGGCTCAGGGCTTACGATAGGTTTCGGTGCGGCAACTAGCCGTAGAAAGCTCCGGTCCTCCGTCTTCTGTCTTCTTTCTTCCGTCTCTCTTCTAACCCTTCCGGCGGCGGACGGCCCCACCGCAGCAAGCCCGCTTGCCGTACCACCCACTAGCAATCTCCGGTCTCCCGACTTCGATCTTCAAACTCTTCCTCCCCCTTTTTACATCTCTCAACAACTTTATGACATTTCGTGACACCCCTTGACTGACCTATGACAAACCCGCCCCGGGTTGCCCGTATCTATGTATAACTGATTCAACAACAAGTCAATTAAATTCAGAAACTCATGAAAAGAACTATCATTTTAAGCGCAATGCTCGTAGCAGCTATGAGCACAGCCACATTAGCGGAAGGCAATGGAGACAAGTCATCCAAAGCCGCTCTCATTCCTTCACAAGTTGAGGGTAGGTACAACCTGATCTACGCCGACGCCACCCCTGGTATTGTCAAAGTGAAAATAATGGACGAAGAAGGGCATGTACTCCGAGTGGATCGCATAGACAACAAAAGAGGCTTTAAGCGTCCATATAATATGAAAGATCTCGGCCCTGGCACCTACCATGTAGTGGTTTCCGACAAAGACGGTGAATTTACTCTCATGGCCAGGGTGCAGGAGCTTGAAGAGATGGGCGTTAACCAACTAGGTGGCAGCAAATACCAGTTGGTGTATAAGGATCCGAAGAGTCATGGTGCTACAATAGGCATATTTGACCAAACCGGTGAGCTGGTTCATAGCGAAAGTATCACTTTCAACAAGGGTTTCAGCAAAGTATTCGACCTTTCAGGCATCAGCTCTAAAGGCTTTACTTTCGAAGTCTCTTCCAGCAACAGCTCCAAGCGGGTATCGATGTAACATTTTCTAAAAATTTAGTTTAATAGTTGTTTGGAGAAAGTCCCGCTAGTCTCAAGCGGGATTTTTTAGATGACAAAGTTTTACAACAATCCATTGAAAGCCAGGGTCAATTTCTTTGAAAAAAAGAAAAACGCATAGATATTGCTCGTCCTGGGTGAGAAAAATGAACATCTGGTATGTTCGTGAACCGTAAACAGATCACCTGATGCATAGCGCTAGATACATTTCTACTATTTGCCTTCTGCTATTTTCTGCTTCAGTTTTTTCGCAAGGAAGAAACATGCAAAAAGTGGTATCGCTGCGAGGCAGCTGGAAATTTCACATTGGTGACAATATGGACTGGGCTAAGCCCAAATATGATGACAGCCAGTGGGAAACCATCTATGCGCCGTCAGAATGGGAGTCGGAGGGCTTCAACGGCTATGATGGCTACGCCTGGTACAGAAAGAAATTCGATGGCAGCGAAGTAGCCAGGTTCAACAATATCTACCTCAACCTTGGCTATATCGACGATGTTGATCAGGTGTTTGTCAATGGCCATCTTGTCGGCTTTTTTGGCAGCTTCCCCCCTCACTTCAGCACAGCTTATAACGCCAAAAGATGGTATTACATCCCTACAGAGTTTTTAAACCTCAAAGGCGACAACGTCATTTCAGTCCGGATATTTGACACCATCCACAGCGGTGGCATTGTTAGCGGCGACATCGGTCTTTTTGCTT
Source organism: Imperialibacter sp. (assembly GCF_048007035.1). NCBI lineage: Bacteria > Pseudomonadati > Bacteroidota > Cytophagia > Cytophagales > Flammeovirgaceae > Imperialibacter > Imperialibacter sp. The sequence goes on along the minus strand of NZ_CP180355.1, from coordinate 5,414,225 downwards.
CCTGGAGCTCGCTCGATCAAGGCATGAGGCTCGAAGGAGTATGGAAGTTTGCTGAAGGCTACGAGTCGCAATGGAAGCTCGCCAACTTTGACGATAAAAAATGGGGAGTGATTATGGTGCCAGGCTTCCTGCATACCAAGGGCAAAAAACACTGGGAAAGCACCTTCTACTACCGCAAGCACTTCAAAATGGATGCTAAGCTGAAAGACAAGCCACTGGTGCTCCTCCTTGGTAAAATCGACGACTTCGATAAGGTGTACCTGAATGGAAAGCTGATTGGTGCTACCAACGACGGCAGGCCCCTGGGTCAGTCGCACTCATGGGAAACCTACCGGGACTACCCCATCCCCCCTGAACTCATCAACTGGGAGGGCGAGAATGTTATTTCGGTAGAAGTTACTGACATTGGTGGCAACGCTGGCATCTACGAGGGCCCCGTGGGCATCTTCCCAGCCGAGATCATTGATAAGTTTCTGAGATAGCGCCGATTGCGCAAGGCAGACATCGAAATCGTGTGAAGCCGCCCCCACACCCTCTCCGTGTGTTAAAACTTTTTCCTAATTTCATAGCAACCAATGCTCGTTGCTATGAAATTCAAATACATCTTCCTGCTCCTCGTCTTCTCATGCTCTGTTGCGACCGCACAGCCGAAAGTTGCCGATCTTGATAAATACATCGTCAAAGCGCAGAAAGACTGGAATGTGCCAGGCATTGCAGTAGCTATCGTTAAAGATGGTAAAGTGGTGCTTTCCAAAGGCTACGGAGTAAAGGAAGCAGGCGGCAAACAGGCGGTGGACAGCGAAACTCTGTTCGCCATCGCCTCCAATACCAAGGCGTTTGTGGCAACGGCCATCGGGCAACTGGTGGCCGAAGACAAGCTCAACTGGGACGATAAAGTGATTGACCACCTCCCCTACTTTGAATTGTACGACGACTATGCCACCCGGCATGCTACGGTAGAAGATCTGCTTTGCCACAGGCTGGGCCTCGGCACATTCAGCGGTGACCTGATGTGGTACAAGGCCAACTTATCCGCCGAAGATGTGGTAAAGAAGGTAAAATACGTGCCCCAGGCTTATGAGTTCCGCAACGGATACGGCTACTCCAACCTCATGTTCATCGCAGCTGGCGAGGTCATCAGAAGCGCCTCAGGTCTACCGTGGGACGAATATGTGAGGAAACAAATCATTGCACCATTGGGCATGAGTCGCACTGTAACATCCACCAATGATTTAGAAGCCAAAGGCAACTACGCCTCCCCGCATAAACCTGATGCTGTCGGCAACAACGAGCCCATTCGGTGGGTAAACTGGGACAATATGGGCGCTGCCGGTGGCATCATTTCCAGCGCCGACGACATGGCCAAATGGCTGGTTGTGAACCTGAATGGCGGCAAAACAAGCCAAAAGACCATCATCGCCAAAGAACAGCAAAACAGGCTCTGGACACCGCACAATAATTTCGTTGTGTCGGAGCAGGCCAGAGCGGCCACGCCGGGCAGGCACTTTTCAAGCTACGGCCTGGGCTATGGTGTGAGCGACTACTATGGTCGGCAATTGGAAGCCCACAGCGGCGGCTACGATGGCATGTACTCCTATGTGATGATGGTGCCCGATGAGAACCTCGGGGTGGTGGTGCTCACCAACAGCATGAAAGGGATTGCTTCTCCGCTGTGTTACTACATCATCAACCAGTACATCAAGGCAGAAACAAAAGACTTTTCGGCAGAGGCTCTCGCCCGCAACGACAACAACAAGAGTCATTACGACGACATAGCAAAAAGGACACAGGCAAGGGTGAGCGGTACAAAACCCAGCCTGTCGCTTGAAAAATATGCAGGCACCTACTGGGCAGGCATGCATGGCAATGTGATAGTGGTGAAACAGGGTGATAAACTCTGGTTTTATATGGAGGACAACCCTGGTTTAACAGCCGACCTGGTGCACTGGCACTACGACACCTGGGAGATCAAATGGCGGGAGCCACAGGCCTGGTTTGACTTCGGCACGCTCCAATTCAAAATCGACAACAACATGAAAGTAACCGGCCTGCACTTCGACGTACCCAACGGAGATATCTTCTTTGACGAGGTAGATTTGGTGCGGAAAGATTGATGAACCCGGCGTATCCTGCTTTTTGCAATTAACTTCTTAACATGATTGATAAAAAAGCACCCTTCTCTCATGAAATAATCGCAATATCGACTTCAATTCCCCTGATCAGGAATGTAGAAAAAAACCTCCCCAACATCGATAATTTTTTCAGCCCTGGCTTCGATGTTTTTTAAGCGGCTTTCAACTATCCCATCTTCGGTCACGTGTAGGAATATGTCATCTTCAACCTCGCAATCCTCGCACAGACTCGACACTACAATATCGTAGATACCTTCCTGCACTCCCCCAATCACGAACTCACCCTGCTCGTTTGAATACGTACTGATGCGGGCATTGCCTTTTACCAGCGACACAAACCGCCTTGCTCCAGGCACCACCCTGCCCTTAACGATGCCTGTGGTGGCTTTCATAAAGAGCCTCGCCACGGGCACCAGATAGAAAGTCTCAGCGAATTCCTCATAAGTGCTCACGGACTGTGGTACATCAAAATCAACTGTAAGGTCATAGTCAAAACCTTCTTTCAGTACTATATTGACATTATGTATAAGGTCTCGTTCAAAATTGATGTTTCCAAAGGTTGTCAAGTCCTGCACCACCCCGTCGATGATCAGTGTATTGTTATATCCATACACCACCCGAATCTGTCGGATAGTACCCGGCTCCACTCTCCCACTTGCCAGTACTGTGTCTTTTCCTGCGGTATACTCTAACACGTTGTATACCCCACCATTCATCCTATCAAGTGATAGCCATCCTTCCTCCCGGTCGAGAGTGTAGTTGATCTGCACGTCTTTAATTTCTATGTAAAGTGCCTCGTAGTCCGAGGGGTAGTCGACCAGCGTCACAGTGAGCGTGGCTTCCCGATCGTCCTTTCCCAATTCGCAAGACGACAGACACAGAAGCCCAAAGGCCAGCATGATCAAAGGGTTGATAATTTTCATATATTTCGCATGCTATAAGTAGACGAGTTTTTGAAACAAGAACAACAATGCGGTTACCCTCCCTATCGCTTTTACTAAATATTATTCACCCGACGCTAGAAGCAGGCATCCTTGCTATTATAAAAAATAAACCACTATGAAGGACGACAAGCTGGCAGTACTCATTGACGCAGACAATGTGCCTTATGCGCATATCAAAGAAATGCTCGACGAAATTGCCAAATACGGCAATCCCACCATCAAGCGTATTTATGCCGACTGGACAAAGCCTACGGTATCGGGATGGAAAAATGTCTTGCTCGAGAATGCCATCACCCCCATCCAGCAGTACAGCTATACCCAGGGCAAGAATTCAAGCGACAGCGCCCTGATCATTGATGCCATGGATTTGCTCTACTCTAAAAGAGTCGACGGGTTTTGCATTGTGTCCAGCGACAGCGACTTCACACGACTCGCCACACGTTTGCGGGAAGCGGGCATGTTTGTGATAGGCATTGGGGAGAAGAAAACACCCCGGCCATTCATTACTGCCTGCGACAAATTCATCTATATCGAAATATTGAAGAAGGAGCAGGCAATTGAATCACATGAAAAGCCCAATCAAAAGAGTCAACCAAAAGCTCAGCCTTCGTCGGTCAGCAAAGTAGATAAGGAGCTGATAAAAGTGATTAAAGAAAGCGTGGATGAGATTTCTGACGATGATGGCTGGGCCTTTCTGGGGTCGCTGGGAAGTTACCTGATCAAGAAAAAGACAGATTTTGATCCAAGAAATTATGGGTTTTCAAAGCTATCTCCCCTCATCAAAAGCACCAACGCCTTCATCATCGAGGCAAGAGAATCAGGCGAGAAAAACATCAAACATATCTATTTAAAAAATAAGTAATTGCCTATTGAGGTAACTCAACCCCTCGGCATCCGACTGGGTGAATCAGCCCGAGGAAGCTTCATCGATCAACAGTGAGGCTCAAGACAGTTAACCAGTTTGAGTATTATTACGTTAAATCACCGAAGTCACTTTCGATGAAAATAGGGCATCATCCACCATTACAAGGTATTGGCTGATTAGCTAGAATGACTTAACTTGTGTTATAAAAATAAATGATGGCAGCCTTAACGCTATATACAAAACTCGAGACGCTACCCCCCGATTTAAAGAAGGAGGCTTCCGATTTTATAGACTTTCTAATTCAGAAAAAATCAAAAAAAGAGAAGGGAAAAAGCCACAAGCCTGTATTTGGAAGTCTCAGAGGTAAAATAAAGCTCTCAGAAGACTTTGACGCTCCTTTGGACTTGTTCAATGATTACATGTAATGAGTCATTTGTTGGACACTCATGCATTCCTTTGGTTTTTGGGTGGAGACGACCAACTTTCAACAACTGCCCGCACTACCATTGAGGATTCTACCACAAAAAAATTCGTTAGCATTGCTTCAATCTGGGAGATTGCAATTAAGATAAGCCTTGGGAAACTAACTTTGGGCATACCTCTTTAAATCTGAAAGAAGAAATTATAAAGAACAGCTTGAAATTCTACCACTTGACTTCGACCACCTCATCGGCTTGTCAACATTGGAAAACCACCACAAAGACCCATTTGACAGGGTTATCATCGCTCAGGGTATTTCAGAAAACCTTAAGGTGATATCCAAGGATCCTAACTTCAGTTTATATAGTAGAATTGAGGTGATTTGGTGAGCAAAGTTGATAAAGGCATTTATAGAAAGTGTGGATGAAATCTCCGACGACAGCGGCTGGGCCTTTCTGGGCTCGCTGGGTAATTACCTGGTCAAGAAAAAGACGGACTTTGATCCAAGAAATTATGGATTTTCAAATCTATCTCACCTTATCAAAAGAACGAATGCCTTCATCATTGAAGCAAGAGAATCAGGTAAGAAAAACATCGGACCTATTTATTTACGAAATAAACCCTGCTGTTTGACATGTTGGCGCCAGCCTATACCGAATCTGGAATAACACAGCATCTCCTATCCTGACAACTAACAAGCGAAGTAGCGAAACAACCTTGCTTAGCTAACGTACAAGGCTAAAACTTTTATGTATGAAAATAGAACACATCGCCCTTTGGACGACAAAGCTTGAAGAGCTGAAAGACTTTTATACCACCTACTTCGCTGCCACGGCCGGCGAAAAATACCACAACCCCACCAAGCAATTCACTTCTTACTTCCTCAGTTTTGACTCAGGCGCCAGGCTTGAGATAATGGCCAGGCCTGAGGTGGAGCTGCACCCCGGAGATGCCTATAGAAAAGGGCTGATACACTGGGCCATGAGTGTCGGCTCGAAGGAAAAAGTGAATCAACTCACCGAGCAACTGAGAAAAGACGGCTTTGAGATTATTGGCGAGCCACGAACAACGGGCGACGGGTACTATGAAAGCGTGGTGGCTGATCCTGATGGCAATTTGGTGGAAATTACTACTTGAATAGAGCGTGAAGACGCTGCCTGAAATCATTATTAGGAGTGAAGACACACCTAACAGCAAGTGTTTTGCTTTCGTGGGCTTGACAGGCGAAATTTACGGGCAATAAAATCTTTCAACTATTTCACATCCTGAATGCATCACTAAAAGCAAACATTGGTCTTTACACCAAAAATAGATCGAATGACCAATTTTCTGGCAGTTGCTGCCCTTTTTATCGCCCTCAACGTTTCGGCTCAATCGAAGCAAGACTATCTAAAAAACAATAGATTTGACCTGGTTAGTCCCGGCTTTTCATTTCCTGACAACTCATTCAAAATCATAGGCTTCGGAGCCTACCACGGCAGTGCAAAGACAGAAGTAGCTGAGTTAAGCCTACTCCAATCGCTGAGAAGCGCCGGAGCCATTAGCTACTACCTACCCGAAACCGACTTCGCCATTGCCCACTATTTCAACAGCTACCTGGCCTCCGGTGACACGGTTTTACTGAAGGATTTGGTTAGTCACTACGGCGTGAGGGTGCCGCAGGACAAAACGGTGGAAACCTACAACAAGTGGAAAGCACTGAAGCAGCTCAACGACCAACTCCCGGCAGAAGATAAACTGACGGTGGTAGGTATTGATTTGATAGTGACCTACAAATACACCTGCAAGCTCCTGCTCGAACTCATCGACCGGCAGGTTGTAGAAAGCCCTGCTTTGGATCGGGTAGCAAACATGGTGGCGGCCGACACCACCGACTACTCGCCCTATTATGACAGTGACTCAAAAGCCATCCTGAGAGCGTTTGTGGCAGCCTATGAAGAAGGCCCGGACGATTTCAGCAAAGGCATCAACGACCCATTCATATTTAACCATTTGATCCGCAACTTGAAGGTGACTTTTGAGGTTTTCTCGTCGAAGAGGGAAGAAACGATCTATGACAACTATGTCGGGCTAAGCGAATTGTACGACTTCAAAAACAAACCACAATTCGCTCGCTTTGGCTTCTTTCACCTGGAGAAAGACAGAGAAGGCGAGAAAGGAAATGCGTCATTCTTCACCATGCTCATCGAAAACGGCATTTACGCAAGGGAAGAAGTCATTTCCATTATAGGCTACCTTACCAAAAGCCGGGTGCTTTGGGAGGTGGAATACGACGACAAAGGATACAAAACCCATATAACTGAAGGAGGATTTGGCATTGGCGACTACCGGAAGGAATGCTTTCTGGGAATAAAAAACCTCAAGAAAACCCGGATATCCGACATCACACTGTTCAAGCTCAATGGCCAGGGTACTCCCTACGCCAACGGCATACCCGACTTGATCGAAGTGGTGATGAAGGATGGGGCATCGAACGGCGACGACGTAAAGGGAAAGTCGACCACAGCGTTCATCGACTATGCTGTGCTGATTTCAAACTCAAAAGCCAGCACGCCTATTGAGAAAATGAAATAAAACCACACCCACATTAGGTGATGAATGTCAGTTCTTTTGCTGACGTCCGTACGTTCCTACGTATTCATCAAAGTTTACCTTGGACAAACAAAAAGAGGCACCAGCCTCATTCAACATTTGTTTCCAAAACACACTCCTATGAGAACGATAATACTCATGGTCATTGTCGCAACGGCGATGATGGCCTTCACCCAATCAAACCATTCCACCACCTCTGCGTCAAAGACTTCCAGCGCAGTCGACCAGCGAGTCGATAGCCTGATGGCATTGATGACCCTGGAAGAAAAAATAGGGCAAATGAACCAGTACAATGGCTTCTGGGACGTAACGGGCCCTGTACCCGCTGATGGCGACGCCGCCATGAAATACGAGAACCTTAGAAAAGGCCTCGTCGGGTCGATGCTGAATGTGCGTGGCGTAGCTGAAGTGAGGAAAGTACAGAAGATAGCTGTGGAAGAAACCCGGCTGGGCATTCCGCTCATCATCGGCTTCGACATGATCCATGGCTACAAAACCATGAGCCCCATACCGCTGGCCGAGGCTGCGAGCTGGGACTTAGCAGCCATCGAAAAAGCAGCCCACATCGGCGCCGTAGAGGCGGCCGCTGCTGGAATCAGCTGGACCTTTGCTCCCATGGTGGACATTGGCCGGGACGCCCGCTGGGGCCGGGTGATGGAAGGTGCAGGCGAAGACCCCTACCTGGGCAGCAAAATAGCCGTGGCACGTGTCAATGGTTTCCAGGGCAATGACCTGGCCGATCCGCTCACGATAGCAGCGTGCGTGAAGCACTTTGCCGGTTATGGTTTTTCCGAAAGCGGCCGTGACTACAATACGGTTGATATTGGCACTTCCACACTTTACAACATGGTGCTCCCGCCATTCAAAGCGGCTTCTGATGCGGGCGCACGCACCTTCATGAATGCATTTAACGTGCTTAACGGCATTCCCGCCACTGGCAACAGCCTGCTCCAGAGACATCCTCAAAGGTGAGTGGGGCTTCGACGGCTTTGTTGTCTCCGACTGGGGCTCTATAGGTGAAATGATCGTTCATGGCTATGCTGCCAATGGCTCCGAGGCCGCCAGGCTGGCTGCGCTGGCTGGTTCAGATATGGACATGGAGTCGTACCTGTACGTCAAAGAACTGAAAGGGCTGGTCGACGATGGCAAAGTAGATGTGGCACTGATTAACGATGCGGCGAGGAGAATACTGAAAGTGAAATTTGAGCTGGGGCTTTTCGACGATCCTTACCGCTACTGCGACGAGCAAAGGGAGAAAGACCTGACTGGCCACCCCGACCACGTGGCGGGCGTGTTGGACATGGCAAAAAAGTCCATAGTACTGCTCAAAAATGATGGCAACTTACTGCCACTAAAAAAGACAGGTCAGAAAATTGCCGTGATTGGCGCCCTGGCAACGGATAAAGATAGCCCTATCGGCAGCTGGAGAGGTGGAGCCGATGCCAACACGGCTGTGTCGGTATTGGAAGGCCTGCAGCAATATACCGGCAACCAGTACAATTACTCCAAAGGCGCTGACCTGGTAACCGAGCCTGCCACGTTCCTGCTGGAAGTGAAAATCAACGAATCGGATAAAAGCGGATTCCAGGCAGCAGTACAGGCTGCTAAAAACTCCGATGTGGTTGTCATTGTACTGGGTGAGAATGGCTTTCAATCAGGTGAAGGCCGCAGCCGCACCGACATTAGCCTGCCGGGAGTGCAAACCGAACTACTGGAAGCTGTTGCAAAAGCAAACAAAAACGTGGTGCTCGTTACTATGAGCGGGCGCCCTCTCGACCTCAGCAGGGAGTCCAAATTAGTGCCCTCACTTGTACAGGCCTGGCATTTAGGCAGCCAAAGCGGCAACGCCATTGCGCAGGTGCTTTACGGCGACTACAACCCCAGCGGAAAGCTGCCCATGTCTTTCCCCCGCAGTGTTGGCCAGGTACCCATTTATTACAACCACAAGAGTACCGGCCGACCCAATGACGCTGGCAATGGCATCGTATTCTGGTCGCACTACTCCGATGAGGCCAATGATCCGCTTTATCCATTCGGTTATGGCCTGAGTTATGCCGCCTTCGACTATGCCGACTTACAAGTGAACCAGCCCGAAAAGGGTAAGGCGGTCGTTAGCTTAGAAGTAACCAACACCAGCCAGGTAGATGGAGAAGAGGTAGTACAGCTTTATCTCCATGACATTGCTGCCAGCGTCACCCGGCCGGTGAAAGAGCTTAAAGGGTTTCAAAAACTGATGATTAAGGCTGGAGAAAGCAAGCAGATTAGCTTTACGCTGGGAGAGGCCGAATTAGGCTTCTATGACAATGAAGGTAAATTCATTGTGGAACCAGGAGAATATGAAGTAACAGTGGGTGGAAGCTCCGTCGGTGGACTTTCCGCAAGGTTCACTGTGAAGTAAATGATCACGATTCCGTCATAATGGGCCGGGATGCTTTTTTCTGAAAAGGTGTCCCGGCTTCTCTTTTTTTAGGTCGCTGCGATTTTTATACCACCGGAGAGAAACTATTTAACTCTACTGAAAGGAGTAGCCAATAAATTATGCCTATCTTTCAGGGTATCATTTATTAACACGGCTGTTAGCTAACAGTCGCCACCGCTCAACTCCATCTATCAACTCAAATGCCTGTTCAACTACTCATTACCCTCGGTGTTATCGTTGTAGGCCTCTGGCTACTCCTGTACATTTTCCCGATCAGCTTGTGGATCACAGCACAATTTTCGGGTGTCAGAGTTAATCTGATGACACTTGTTTTCATGAGGTTCCGTAAGGTACCACCGGGGCTTATCGTCAAGTCGATGATATTGGCAGCCAAGGCAGGCATTCCTGATATTTCAGTCGAAATGCTGGAAACCCACTACCTGGCCAAAGGCAATCTGGTGGCTGTTATCAAGGCGCTTATCATGGCCGACAAAGCCAACCTAAAACTTGATTTTAAGCAAGCTACCGCCATCGACCTGGCAGGTAGAGACGTGCTGGATGCGGTAAAGGTATCTGTAACGCCCTACATGGTGCTTGTGCCTGCCATCACAGCTGTGTCAATGGATGGCATTCAGCTCATTGCTGTGGCCCGTGTGACGGTGCGAAGTAACCTGCAGCAACTCGTGGGTGGTGCTGGCGAAGAAACCATTAAGGCAAGAGTAGCGCAAGGCATTATCTCAAGAATTGGTATGGCCACCAGCTATAAGTTTATTCTTGAAAACCCAGAAAGCATATCGAGACAGGTGTTAGAAAACGGCCTTGATGCCGGTACAGCCTTCCAGATCCTCTCCATCGACATTGCCGACATCGATATTGGACAAAACATTGGTTCCATGCTGCAAATCGACCAAGCTTCTGCCGACCTGAGCATTGCCAAAGCCAAAGCTGAAGAGCGCAGGGCCATGGCGGTAGCTAACGAACAGGAAATGATTGCCCGGATTCAGGAAGCACGTGCCAAGGTGATTCTGGCAGAAGCTCAGATTCCAGCGGCCCTGTCAGGAGCATTTAGAACAGGGAATCTGGTGGCAGGCATCGACTTTAAGAAAGACGCACCAGCGAAGAAACCAGCAGCGGCCAAGAAGAAATAAGAGCAACTAAATCGTCGGCATCACCTTCGGGAAACACTACCGGAGGGGAAATCGATACCATAGTTACTCCTTTCTGGCAATGATCAATGTATGCCCAGAGTCTCCCTCAGCGATGTATTTTATTTCTTCTATTGTGAACCCTGCTGAAGAAAACCATTTGATGTAGGTGTTGTTATCTGCATGGCTCCAGTACATGGTTGTGCCGGCAACAATCCAGTCTTTTTCTATACCAGTCCAGGCCTTCGCTCCTACTATTGCAAAAACACAGCCCCCAGCTTGTAACCAGTTGTGCATGGCTTCAATCAGCGCAGGTTGCTGCTCAATGGGCACGTGAATCAGAGAGTACAAGGCCACAATGCCGGCGAACTCCCCCGTCTGAAAAGACAGTTTTGTCATATCTGCTACTTCAAAAGTACCTTCCGGAACATTGGCACGGGCCAGAGCCACTTGCGCTGGCGAAATATCGACTCCCAGGTACCGGTGACGCTGACTTAAAAACCGGGCAACTGGAAGACCATCTCCACAGCCCAGTTCCAGGATCTTATCATCGGCCTTCAAGTATTGAACAAAACTATTCAGCCACGGCTCATAACTAGCTTCATGAGATGCTGCGAAATGTGTTCTATAGTCCGAAGAAAGCCTATCATAACCCTCTTTTACAATTTCTTTTGGATCTGTCATCGTTTCATATTTGGTCTTTCCCTTCCCGACGATCACTCAATAGCTCCCCTGCAAAATATTGCGAAAGATGGTGCGGCGAAAGGCGAATCACTTTGTCAATCTCACAGCTATTTTCCCTGCCATATATCCCATCGGAATATAGGCAACCACCATATCCAAAACCGCAAACCAGATAGGGCCTGGCAGCATGAAGGCATTTGTGATGCCACCCGCCAGAAAGAATACTCCAATGCCTAATGAAAATTTCATCTTGTTGTTTGCCGCAATGAGTCCGGCCAGCAATGCTCCTGCCAATGTTCCCAAAGCATGCGCCAAAAATGGCATAACGAAATGCCTTGGCTCGAATAAATGCAGGGAGGCTTTTAGTCCTTCCATGGTTGTCACATCGGCACCTTCAGGAGGAGGTATAACCAACCCGCTGATCATCACAATGCCCATATTCACGATACTGCCAGCGACAACACCGATGACAACTGATATAATGTTTTTAAGGATCGGACTCATGGTAATCAGGTTAGCGTTTCAAATTCATCATCAATGGCTACATCAATTTACTGTAAATCATTAGAGATAAAAAGAGACAAAGGTTGAGCAACATTGCCCAGAACAACATACCCTTCCAAAACCGGTCGCAATGGTGCCTTCAGGGACTCCATTGGGGGAGTTAATGCAACGCTTGTAGCGCTTAGAAATGAAAAAAGAGGCCTTAGCCTCTTTTTTGCATCACCACTGTGTTTCAATATTTTAAGCTCTTCAGGTAGGCAATGCTCTGAGGCACTTGCAGCATTGGATTGGGGCTCTCATCTTCAATGAACATGTGCTTGATGCCTATTTTATTGGCTTCCTTGAGTATTCCTACAATATCTACCTCTCCCTGTCCAAGGATGGCGTCATTTTCGGGCCCAGTGCCACCGGTAAGGTCCTTCGGTGTGCCTTTTTTCAGGTCCTTCACATGCAGTAGTTTCCAGCGGTCACCGTATTTCTTCAGCAGCTTCACAGGGTCACCTCCGCCAAAATGCGTCCACATAATGTCCATTTCGAAAGACACGTACTCAGGATTAGTGTTCTCAATGATGTAGTTCATAAGTGTTCCTTTTCCATAGGGCTGAAACTCATAGCCATGCACGTGGTAGCAGAACGTAAGGCCATTTTCTTTCAACACTTTACCTGCTGCATTAAAATCTGCAACTGCCTTTTGGGCATTTTCGAGGTTAAATTCTGCTCTTTTATGAGGGATCCAGGCGCACATCACAAACTTGGCTCCCAAGGCTTTGGCGTTGTCGGCCACTGCCTGTGGGTCTTTCACCAATTGGTCATACCCTGAGCCAATGCCAGGAATGCTGATGCCCCTTGCTTCGCACAATTTTCTATACTCTTCGCCCGTCATGCCACGGGGCGCTCCGCCTTCCAGCTCCGTAAAGCCCAGCGAGGCAATGGTATCTAATGTGGCCTCCACGCCATTGGGAAAGCTCTTGCGGAACGTGTAGGCCTGCACACCCAGCGGTGCGGTATACAACGGGTCGCCCTTTTTCTGGGCCTGTGCTTGCTGCGGCAATTGCCAGGCAACAAACAGCATAATAAATGCTATCAGGTGTTTTTTCATTTCAAGTGTGTTTTTAGTGGTTTTAAGTCTTTTTTCTTATTGAAATGTGGTGCCACCACCTGCCAGTGTGTACAAGCAATTGAGAATTTATGCGACCTGCTCAATCCTTTGGCTCACCCAGAGTGAACAAGTATGGTGTGGGCACCACGGGAACTACAAATGTTTTAAATCTTATTCTATGCATTGTGGTGCCACCACCTACTGCTGTGCTTGCTCCTGAAAACTTCCGTGTGCAGCGTTTGCTCTTCCGTCTTCGGCCACAAAGCCACAGTGTGGGCACCACTACCAGCTTTACTACAAATTCAGCTTGTTCAGTTCATCCACTGCATGGTTAGCAGCACGGGCCGTCAACATCATGAAGGTAAGTGTTGGGTTTTGCGTTCCCGTGGAAGTCATACAGGCGCCATCTGATACAAACACATTTTTGCAGGCATGCAACTGGTTCCACTCGTTGAGGAGTGACGTTTTAGGGTCTCTTCCCATGCGCACGCCGCCCACTTCGTGAATATCCGAGCCGGGAAGGGAGTGGCTGTCATTCACCCTCACATTGATAAAGCCTGCCTTCTCAAACATCTCCTGCTGCTGCTCCAGGTAATCCAGCACCATTTTGTCGTCGTTTTCCTGCCATTCACAAGACACAATGAGCTGCGGAATGCCGTATTTGTCTTTCATGTCCGGGCTCAGCCGCACATGGTTGCTTTCAACAGGCACCGTTTCACCCATCATCCAGCTGCTGATGTTCCAATTGCCATATTCCCTGTCCAGCAGGTTGTCTCTCAGCTCATCGCCAATCATGCTGGTGTCGGAGCGCTGCCCCCTGCCCCCACCAATGCCAATGGCATAGCCACGCAGGAAGTCGGTTTCTTGCTTGTGCACGTTTCTGAATCGTGGAATATAGGAGTGATCAGGGTTGCGCCCGTCGGTGCGTTTGTCCTGGAAGCCTTCGTACTCAGCATTGCCTTTGCCCCGGTAATTATGCCAGGCTATGTACTTGCCCATGATGCCGTTGTCGTTGCCGAGTCCCATGGGGAACCTCGACGACGTGGAGTTCAGCAAAATCGCATTGCTGTTCAATGTGGACGCATTTACAAAAATGATGCGGGCATAAAACTCTATGATGTCCTTCGATTCAGCGTCGATCACACGCACGCCTGTAGCCTTGCCTTTCGCCTCGTCATAAATAACCGAGTGCACCACGGCGTTGGGCCTCATGGTCATGTTGCCGGTTTTCATGGCCCAGGGAATAGTGGAAGCATTGCTGCTGAAGTAGCCACCGTAAATGCAGCCCCGGTTGCACATGGTTTGGTTTTGGCATTTGCCTCTGCCCTGATCGATGTGAATTTGCTGAGGGTCGGTGAGATGAGCGCACCGGCCCTGGATCATCACCCTGTCGCTATAGTTTTTCTTAATGCTTTCCTGAAAGTATTGTTCTATGCAGCTTTGCTCAAAAGCCGGCATTACCTCGCTATCGGGCAGCACCGCCAGGCCATCTCTGTTGCCCGAAACACCTGCAAATTTCTCCACATAGGTGTACCATTCCTCCACGTCTTTGTACCTGATGGGCCAGTCCACCGCAAAGCCATCCCTGGTCGGGCCTTCATAATCGAAATCACTCCAGCGCTGGGTTTGGCGGGCCCACAGCAGCGATTTGCCGCCTACATGGTATCCTCTGAACCAGCGGAAAGGCTTTTCCTGAATAAAGGGCTGCTCATCATCCTTCAGAGCAAACGGCAACGATGATTCTCTGAGGAACCGTGCATTACCGTAACCTATGCGCTTCTCGATGGGTACACTATCACGAAATTCGAAGTCCCACGGGGCTTTGGAAGCTGTGGGATAGTCTTTTATATGTTTTACGTCCCGGCCTCTTTCGAGCACCAGTGTCTTCAGTCCTTTTTCACACAGCTCTTTGGCAGCCCATCCTCCGCTGGCGCCTGAGCCAATCACAATGGCGTCGTAGGTACGTTTATCTTTAGAATCTTGTAGCATAGCAGTTTGTTAAATCACAAATCTCAAGCATCAAAATTCAATCAAGCACCAAAGGTCAAATTCGAAACGGATTGGTATTGGTGCTTTGCTTTTTGAGATTTATTTGTGTTTTGGTTTTTGTCTTTTGGAATTTTATAATCAAACGTTGGCGCATCCATAGAAATGACCCGGTGCCACTTTGTAGTCCCGGTAGTTGGTCATTACTACCTGTGTGGTGGTAAAGCCACGGATGGTTTGGTCTTTCATAAAGTCGAAGAATTCTTTCTCTTCCTCCACTTCCGAATTAGCCCTTGCCATTAGCAGTTCAACCCGCTGCTCCTGTGTGCAGTCAGCGAACGACTCCCCGTAAGTATCCTCAGCCGATTTTTCGAGCGCTGCCATCTGAAGTCGTAGCTTGTCCTGGTCTTCTTTCTCGTAGCATTTTTCGAGAAGCTTCATGAGGAATTTATCGGTACCGGTGGAGAGCGCTCCTATTGGCTCGGTTGGGCCGCCCGGTACGGAAGGCGGGGTTCCGGCAGGAATAATGGTGTCCGCAATTGAGCTAAAAAGCTCCTCTTCTTTGCGAGTGTAGAACCTGGGGTGGAGGGCATCTTCCACAATATGCCATTTCCATTCCACAAGAGAAAGGCCCGCAATGGCACCGCCAGCGGCAAGCAGACCCTTGAGGGTGCTTCGTCTATTCATAAGTAGGTATCTTAAAGGGAAATATAATAAACCATACAATTTCAAAAACCGCACATCAGTGCTACTCAGGCGAGCAAGTTGCCTGTTCCGGGAAAAGCCCAAACTCTTCCGGGAACAGCAACAGCATTTTTGAAAAACCATAAATCAAGTAAGCTAATCTACCCAGATATTATCTCTTTGAAGAATTTTTGCCGGTCAAATATTCGAAAGGTTGATAGCGAATGACAGAAGGTCTGTGTGCTGCGACGGTGTGCCCTACCTGCACTCCCCGTGGTCATAGGTGCGAAAGTATCGGTAGCCATTGAGGTAGGTCTTCGTCTCTCTGTACTCCAGTTCAAAGTCCGACACCTTTCCATTATCATATTGAAGACGAAGCAGTGGCACGCCAGTCCCGCTTGTGGCCACTGTCCAGTTTCCTGCATTATTGCTATTGCCCGCACTGCTGGCATAGGCCCCGCCAGTGTCGATAGACATGCTGCTGCTTTTGTAAAACGTAAAACGGTTGCCACAAAGCAAAATCTCCTCATGATCGCTATAGCCACCATAGGAGTCATACCCTGAGCTCGAGTAGGAGTTGAGATAGGTGAGTTTGGCTCCCTGGAGCGTTTGTCGCCACTCTTCAGTGACCGGAGGCTCTTTGGGCTGAGAAAACTGCAGACTTCCGGCAATTTCCTTTGCCAGTTGTTTGTAAAGAGAAGAATAGTTGGGCACATCAGTAGCAGCTACCACTGTCACGCCCGTCCCAAACGGATTGACCACTGCCGCAATATAGGCTTTGGCCTGTGTTCCCTGGATATTGCCGGAAAACTCCGCACCTATCCCTTCCGACCCCACTTTTTCAAAATCTCCTGATTTCTGCAGGTTGATGCCCTCATCTACCAGGCTTCTGCTTGTGCCTTAAGGTTTTGGATTTGTGACTCCTGATGGGTCATCAGTATCACGAGGCCAGGCTGGGTATCCGACCCCATAAGGAAAACCTCTCCTGACTCTGCTCCCTTCCAGCCATCAGGAATGGTAAACCTGATGCCAAGGGTTGGGTAGTCGACCACGCCCGTTTGCTGGGCAAAAAGTCCGTAGCTGCCAAGGATGATGCAGATCGAAAGCGAAAGAAACCTTTGGCGTTCCATTATTCTAAAATAGCGCCGACACGGGAAAAGTAAAAATTTCCAGGCAGGATTTATGGTGGAAGCATCACAGGGAATTCGCTGAAAGATAGGATTTTAGGTCTCTATTTTTTCCCGAACTTCTCTCTATTGAATTCATCCGACTTATTTCGAGCAATGGATAAGCTTGTCCATTTGTCTCCAGCCTGCATCCTGGCGAGGTATACTATTTGCCCCACATGGTAAGGATAGTGCGCCAGCTGCCTGTTGATGGCTTCCATCACCGTGTGCGCTTCTGCCCGAATGTAGACAGTACGACTGAGATCCTCCTCCTTCAATGCATCCAGAGCTGTAAAAAGACAGGCCCAGCCTTCTTCCCACCTGGCGAGCACTTCGGCCCTTGTGGCTTTGTCTTCCTCAAACTCCTGGTCTCGCTGCCGCCATTCCTTCTCGCCGTCTTCGGTTAAGAAATTCGTCCAGCGGGAAAGCATATTGCCCCAGATGTGTTTCACGGTGGTGGCAATGCTATTGCTTTCTTCGTTGTACTGCCAGTGCAGCGCTTCGTCAGGTACCTGAGCCATCGCCTTGTCGCCCAGGCTTTTGTAACGCAGAAATTCCTTTTTTACCGAAGTTAAGTAGCTCATTGTGAGTGATGTTTAAATACATTGCCTATTTCAGGCCTTCCAGAAATAATGATAAAAGTCCTCTTCTTTCTTAAACCCGGTGCTATCGTACAGCCGCTGTGCCGACAGGTTGCTCACTTGCGTTTCCAGTGTAAGTCCTTTGGCCCTCGTTTCTGTGGCGAACGCTTGAGCGGCTTTCAGCAGCCCCTCGCCTATGCCCATACGCCGGAATTTCTTGTCTACATACAAATCGTTGAGCAACCAAAGGCGCTCCATAGTGACTGAGCTGAACACCGGATAAAGCTGTGTAAACCCTGCGCCCACCCCTTCTACATAAGCCATGAAAATGACGCTTTCTCCATTCAGTAGTCGTTCTTCCAGGAATTGTCCCGCTGCTTCAAGGGCTGCTTCCTGGCCATACCACTGGCGATAGCCATCAAAAAGTGGAGTAAGGTGCTGAAGATCATTCAGCCTGGCTTTTCTGATTTCCATATCGGTGTGTTCTCTTTGTCTCAAAGTAGCAAATTAAACAACCTGAGATTCTTTTCCATCCGAAGTGGCCGGAACAAACATAACAACCTTGCCTACTCCTTCAGGTAGCCGCTGGTTTTGAAAGCGCTTTGTATGCCTTTACTTTATAGCCTTTGTTCACCATAAAAATGCCAACAACTGTTATCACGAACGCCAAAGCAATAAGGGCATTTAGCTTTTCATCCAGGATCCACCAGCCAAGCAATACGGCCACCAGTGGATTGACATAAGCATATATGGAAGCGAGCCCAACGGGCAAATGTTGCAAAACATAGAGATAGCAAACAAAAGCACCAAGCGACCCAAACACCGTCACATACAAAAGCGCCGACATTCCCTGCCAGTCGACCGTTGAAAACCGGGTGTAGTCGTCGAACACAAAGCTGAACAGCCAAATACCGATGCCACCGAAAAACAAATGAAAACCAGCGTTCATCAGCGGACTTTCTGGCTTACCATACCGCCGGATGCTCACACTACCGTACGACCAGCCGACAATGGCGACAAACGTGAGTAAAATACCCATTCTATAGTCTGGGTTGACCAGGTCGGCAACATGTTCTCTAAATACGAGCATCAAGCCTCCCACCCCGAACAACAGACCTGCATAAATAAGTGCATTGGGCTTTTCTTCTGCCTTACTGGCCAGGTTGATAAGCACCACACACACCGGCATCATAGCGCAAATAAGCGCAGCCAGACCGCTGGGGATGAACATTTCGGCCCAGCCCACCAGGCCGTTGCCAATCGTGATCATCATGAACCCGATAAAGGCGTGCTTTCTGAGATAGGCAAAGTTGATAGTGCCGCCCTTGCCTGAAAGCCAAACAAATAGCAGTAGTCCACCACCTGCAATGGTCTGCCTGATGGCTGAAAAGGCAAATGCTGGAAATTGGGACACACCCACCCGCATGGCCAGGTAGGTAGTACCCCATACGATGCAAATAAATGTCAGTGCAAGATACGCCTTGGTCTGTGTTTTCATTGGTGCGGCTACAGCCGGAAAAAATAAGAGAGCGATTTACGAATAATTCGACGAATAACTATTAGCAAAGGCCAACAACTCAGGGCAAACGCATTTAAAACAAATTAGATAAATTATTTTCAAAGCTGTTTTTCTACCCCGGCCCTTAAGGGTGAAACAGCTTTGAAATTCTTCTTTCCCTTTAGGGCTAGGGTAAAAAAGAAGAATTTCAAAGTTAAATAGTTTTAAATGCGTTTGCCCTCGCCAACAACTTAGAGCAAGCAAATTTGGTCTGCAACCCTCCAAGAGTTTGTCCTTTTCGGCGCAGAAAGCTACAACACGACCGGAGAGCCTAGCAAATAGCTATCCCTTGGAGGGTTTCACATCAGCGTAAAGCTTACCGCACCGGCGCTCCTTTGCCGTCACGCAACGAGGGCAACCAAACCTTGTCTCGCTCACTCCTGAACGGCTCCTGCGACCCCTTGCGATCCTGGTGATCAGAGGTGGGCAGGATCATCACTTGCTTGGGCGTGGTGAGCTGATTGATGCCTGCAACCCTCCAAGGGTTTGTCCTTTTCGGTGCAGAAAGCTACAACACGACCGGAGAGCCTAGCAAATAGCTATCCCTTGGAGGGTTTCACATCAGCGTAAAGCTTACTGCACCGGCGCTCCTTTGCCATCACGCAACGACGGCAACCAAACCTTGTCACGTGCACTCCTGAAAGGCTCCTGAGAACCGTTGCGATCCTGATGGCCAGAGGTGGGCAGAATCATCACTTGCTTGGGTGTGGTGAGCTGATTGACACCTGCTAAAATCCCTTCCGGCGGACAGGTTTCATCGAGCAGACCGATGCCTACCAGCACCGGGCATTTGATATTGGTAACGAAGTTGGCCACATCATAGTAGCGGCTGGCTTCATGCACTTTTGCAGGGTCTTTGCCATCGGTGCTGCCATACCACTGGGGCCACCCTCCTTTTCTTCCTACATCCGGGCCAAGCATATCGAAGCCCGCAGGCACCAGCGCAATGGCTGCGGTGATCGCAGGATGGAAACCGGCCGTCATCAGGGTTTGCTGCCCACCCTGGCTGTCGCCCATCACTACCAGCGTTTCGCCATTCCAGTCGGGGCGCTCGGTGAGGTATTGCGCCGCACGGTAGCACGACAAGTACATGCGCAGGAAGTAGCTCGTTTCACGGCTGTCGTTGCCAATAGTGGGGTAATTTTTCAATGGCCCGTCCGATTGTTCCTTATAGAATTCTTTGGGTTCGTCGATAGGCAGGTCATGCGCTTCTATGTTCAGCGTCAGCCATCCCTCCTTCGCCCGGTTCACCGCCCAGCCCTTGTCGAGCGGATACACACCCGCCCACTGCACGATGAGCAACGCTGGAAACTTCTCTCCCGACGATGGCTTGGCCAGCTGTCCCTGGATATGACTCCCATTGATGTTGTCCATGGAAATCTTCCAGTAGTCGACATTTTCAATGCCACTCTCTCCTTTTTCGAGCACAGGGTTTGCAGGCACCTTTTTAAGTTCTTTGACCTTTTTCTTCCAGAAACTATCAAAGTCTTTCGGCTTTTCGGCAGACAGGGCAATTTGATCCGGATTGGCCACAGCCCCTCCCACACTTCTGTTTCCCCAGCCGCCTTTTCCCCAGCTCACTTCCAGCAACATGGTGCCGGGCGCATCAAAGGTATAGTTCACCTGCGGCGTACCGTCTTCAAAGGAAACATCGTCATGCTGGATATCCATCAAGCCTCCCTTTTTCAGCACGTACCGAACAGAATCACAATCTTCAGCACAATTAAGTTGCCAGATAACGGTTTCACCGACCTTATAAACACCGTCGGCCTTGTCGGGCGTAATGACAACTTTTTGTGCCAAAGCGGCGCTGGCAACCAGAAAGACAACGCAAGTGAGGCCAATACGAAGATGCTTGAGAAGTGACATAGGATGTGTTTTTATGTGAAGAAAACATAAATAACGTGAGTTCGATATAAAAATGTCGTCATTCCGGAAAATATTGGCCCAAAATTCAAACTGGCCAATATTTATCCGGAATCTCATATGTCTTGGGGCAGAGATTGCGGATAATTTTCTTCAGATGAGACAAATATCTGAAGAAAATTTCCGCAATGACGCCCCTCGTTGATGTTTTGTTACATTTTCATATCGAACTCACGTTAAATACCCATGTATTGCAACCTGATTGCTTTGAACCAGGGGAGCTGTTGATCACCTGCTGACATCCCACAAAACCAGGAGCGCAAGAATCGGATTGCCACGTGCACAGGGTCAGGGTAATTTTGAATCTTAGAAACGTGCTAACCCTTTTACCCTTTTTATATGCAAGTCATGAATTTAGTTGTCACTGCCGACAGCCTGCAACACACCTTGCTTTCGCAGGGATTTGTCCATCTCGAAAATGTGCTGACCCAGGAGCAGTGTGAGGCAATAATGGCCTGGTACGCCGAGCCAAGCCTTTTCAGAACCACTATCAACATGGCCCGCTACAGGTTTGGAGAGGGCGAATACAAGTATTTCAACTATCCTTTGCCTGACCAGTTACAGTCACTTCGGCAACAGCTCTACGAAATGCTGGTGCCTGCGGCCAATCTCTGGAGCAAAGCGTTGCGGCTCAATCTGGTGTTCCCCGATAACCATGCTGACTTCCTTAAGCTTTGCCATGACAAAGGACAGCGCCGGCCTACTCCCCTGCTGCTGACTTACGGCGATGGCGGGTACAACACCCTTCACCAGGATTTGTATGGCGATGTCTACTTCCCCTTTCAGCCGGTCTTTTTCCTGAAGCAGCCCGGCTGGGACTATGAGGGTGGGGAATTTATCTTGGTGGAACAAAGGCCCAGGGCGCAATCAAAGGCAATATCGCTCACGCCAAAGCAGGGCGACCTGATCATTTTTGCTACCAGCCAGCGGCCGGTGATGGGCAGCAAAGGCTACTTCAGGGTGCAGATGCGGCACGGCGTAAGCACGGTGCACTCCGGCCACCGGATGACGCTGGGCATTCCCTTGCATGACGCCAAATGATCCGGCATACAGACCTGGGCAGCCGCCGCTTTGCCCGGAGCCGTCAGCTTTCTGCTCTCATCACGAAAGGCAACGTAACACTGGGTGGCAACGCCCGCCTGAAAATCTACGGCCAGCTCAGCTGCCCCTCTGGCAAAAGGATGAAGCCGGAAAACAGAGTCTTCTTTTTGGATGCAACAGAAGCCCAGCAGCTCGGCTTTCGACCCTGCGGGCACTGTATGCGGGAGGAGTATGGGAGGTGGAAGGAGAATGGCGGCGAATGGGGTTAAAGTTTGTCAGCTTCTGGCGTATCGGATCCATAAACATCACCAGCCTCCGGTTATTGCGAGTCACACTGTAAATGCCAATTGTGAGATGAGAATACTCATGACGTGGCAATCTGTTAGATCAGGCTGCATATTCAGGCGGATTGCCACAGCTGATGGTGATTTGTCTAAGGAAGCGACTTATCCACAGCTTCGCAATAACCGGCTTGTCGGAGTTCCCACCTCACCCCTGGCCCATTGGTATAAGCCAAAGTCTAGCATCAGCGTTGTGTGCTGGGACTAGCGAGGGCTTACTATGCAGTACTCACCAGTAGCACAAAACCCACGGCACCCGGTTATTGCGAGTCACACTGTAAATGCCAATTGTGAGATGTGAATATTCGTGACGTGGCAATCTGTTAGATCGGGCTGCATATTCAGGCAGATTGCCACAGCTGATAGTGATTTGTCAAGGGAAGCGATTTATCCACAGCTTCGCAATCACCGGTTTGTCGGAGTTTCTACCTCACCCCTGGCCCATTGGTATAAGCCAAAGTCTAGCATCAGCGTTGTGTGCTGGGACTAGCGAGGGAGTGTGGTTCTTTAACCTCGCAGGAAGAGAATCCCGGCGACGCCCAGACTACAAAAGTTTTGTCTGTTAACAGTAAAGCTAATCGGCGGGCAGCCGCTCTGGGAAAGCATCCTTGACTGAGGTGCCAAACTTTTGTAGTCTCGCCAGTTACCCTACCGTGTCTTAAGCTCCCATCCTGCTCCCTGCTAAGCCCTTACCCGGGTGGCACACAAGGGCTTGTCTCACTACCTCATAAGCCCTTATCATATAGGTAGTAAAGGCGTTGTTTCGTTCGGGATAAGCGCTTATGATAGGTGTGATAAGGGCTTAACAGGAGGCTATGGTGCGCACCACACCTGGTGAGTGCTGGGCAGCATAGGTAGTGAGTGCTGGGCACCATAGAAGCGATTGGTGCGCACCAAACGGAAGACGGAAGAGTTTGGTATGAAGGAGGCAAAAAATGAGGTAAATGCCCCCATATATATATACGAAAATCAAGCCAGTTTGGGGTAAGAGTAGGGTAGATTTTTAACCCCGTGGGAGGGGGATCCGGTTACGCACAGACTACAAAAGTTTTGTCTGTTAACAGTAAAACTGATCGGCTGCCAGCCGCTCTGGGAAAGCGTAAACCGGCTGAGGCACCAAACTTTTGTAGTCTCGCCCTCGCAGCTGATCCAACTGCTCTGGGTTTCAATTCGCTAAGCGAGAAGGATGAGTGAGAAACCCGAACCTCTATCGTAGGATCTACGATTCGACTCCACCCAATTCGGGAACTAAGGAAGTAACCAGTTGGGAAGGGAATCCTGCTGACGCACAGACTACAAAAGTTTTGCCTGTTAACAGTAAAACTGATCGGCTGCCAGCCGCTCTGGCAAGGTGTGCATCGGCTGAGGTGCCAAACTTTTGTAGTCTCGCCCTCGTGGCTAACTCAGCCTGCTGCTAGTGGCTGTTCTTTCCTGGCAATAAAGAAAGCGGAGCCGATTAATATCAATACGAGATACCAGAGGGCAAAAACGCTGACGGTGCTCAAGGTGCCTACTCCCATAAAAACCAAATAGCCCATGGCGATACCGGCAGTGAAAATTGCGGCTAGTTTCAGTGTCTGTAGTCCATCCACCACCCTGAAATAGAGTAAAAAACGTAAAAGCAGTGCAACTGTAAAGGCCAAAACAATAAAAGACAGGCCACAGGAAAGGAAATACAACAAGAAGGTCTCAGTCTTCGATGCATGGCCAAAAGTCAACCCGGTAACGACTGACAGCACAGTGGCCAGCAGCAAAAGCGCCCCTCCTGTTACTAGTATTTTGTTGGTCAGCGGCCTTGCCTTAATAAAAAGACCAGGAATGATCGCTAACAAAGCGATGGGGAAAATGAATCGGTTAAAGTTCGATGCCTCGCCAGGGCTTTCGTACATAATGTGAACGGCATTTTGGAAAAGAAGGAAGATAAAAGAGGTGGATATTCCAGCGAATAAAATTACTGTTGAATACAGTCTGTAGTTGGGGTTCATATCCTTTCATCGCTATTCATGTTATGAATCTACCAAAAAGGCGAGTATAAAACAAGAAACTGGCTACGCCAGCGACCGCCAGATGTAAAACACAATATAGGCCTCCCATCCCGGGAATTGTCGGAAAAAGTCTTCCAGCTCTTCTCTGGTTGGTTTCCTATCGAGGCCTTTTAGCTGTTTGTAGCCGTTGAGCAGCCCTGCATCGCCGTAGGTAATGGCATCGGGCCTGCGCAGGCACTTCATGGCCACGTAGTTGGCCGTCCACTCACCTACGCCCTTCAGGCTCATGAGGCATTTCAGCATCTCCGGTGTGCTCTCTAGCAAAGAAAGCTTTTCTACAGAGACCTCACCTGCGAGAAAGGCTTCGGCTACTATGTGCAGGTATCTGGCCTTTTGAGATGAGTATTGCATGCCTTTCAGGTCGTCGAAAGACAGCTTGAGCACCTGCTTCGGGGTGGGAAAAACATGGTAGGTCTCCCCCTCGTAGGTTTCGCTTTCGCCAACGGCTTCCACCAGGCTTCTTTTGAGCTTGTAGGCAAATGTCAGGTTGATCTGCTGGCCAATAATACTCCAGCAGAGCACTTCGAAAAGGTCGGGGATGGAAATTAAACGAAGCCCCCAATATTTTTCAACCAACTGCTCAAGGTCAGCATCTCGCCGGGCAATGGCTTTCAACGGCGCAACGTCCCCTCCCAAATGCAGCCACTCGGTGATGTAATCGATAATCTCCGATTTTCTGGCCTCACCTTTCAGCAAATCAACCCGAAGTGCGTCTTCCGATTCACTGATCCTTAAAAGAGAACGCCCATGACTTCCAATTCTCAAAAGCTTGGTAACCGACCCACCCTGCACCTTGTGCAGGCAGTCGTCGAAGCCCCTGTCGAGAAACCACAGGCATTCTTTGAAACTAAAATTTTCTGGTATCGAAATAGAAAGACTAAGCGGCATGCATCTCCTCTTCTTCCATGGTTCGCACCTTCTCCCAGGCAATCAGGCTCAGCTTGCGGTCGTTGCCCCAATGGTAGCCACCAATGCCGCCGTCTCTTCTGATCACACGGTGGCAGGGGATCAGCACGGCGACGGGGTTGCTGCCAATGGCAGACCCTACTGCCCTTGATGCTTTTGGGTTGCCAATATAGTCGGCAATTTGCTGGTAGGTACTCAGCTGGCCTTCCGGTATGCGGAGCAATGCTTCCCACACTTTGACCTGAAACGGAGTGCCTTTCAAGTTGAGCCTGACAGGCTGCTGATTCGAGTAGCCTAGCCCAAAAATTTGATCAACAGCGGTCTGATTGGCATCAGCGCTTTCGGTCAACAGAGCCTCGGGCCACTCAGCTTCCAGCAATGCCCGCCCCTCTTCGATAGATGCGACAAACTCAAGCTTGCAGATGCCCAGGTCGGTGGAAGCAATAATAACTCCGCCGAAGGGGGAATCGTGAAAACTGTAGTTAATACTCAGGCTGTTTCCCTTGCTTTTATAAGCACCGGGCGTCATGGCTTCAATGGTCACGAAGAGGTCGTGCAATCGGCTGGAACCAGACAATCCGGCTTCGTAGGCTACCTCACTCAGCGACACATCGCCAGTTTTCATCAGCTCCTTGGAGAGGTTGAGGCTGAGGAACTGTTGAAATTTCTTGGGGCTTATGCCTGCCCAGCTGGTAAACATTCGCTGAAAATGAAAGGGACTCAAATGCACGGCGTCGGCCACTGCTTCGAGCTTAGGCTGCTCTTTGAAATGCTCACTGATGAACTCAATGGCTTTGGCAATTCTTTGGTAATCGTTCATGGCTTCAAAATTTACTCAAAAAAACAGCAAAGCCATCTGTATTGAAACCCGAAACTTGCTGACTTATCTGTCATCGTCAGATTCAAGCGTTTCTATCGGAAAATCGATTTCAACTTTAGTCCCCTTTCCATACTCACTGCTTAGTTTGATATTGCCACCCAACTTAGTGACCATTTGCTTGACAATGTAAAGGCCCAGTCCTGACCCCTCCACTTTGTCGGTGGCTCTCTGAAACATCTGGAACAGTTTGGGTTGATATTCCGCCTTCACTCCAATGCCATTGTCTTCAAAAATAACCCTCAGAAAGCCTCCTCCCGATAAAACAGAAATTTTCAAGTAACTATCTTCCAACTGTGTGTTTTGAAACTTAACCGCATTGTTGAGTATGTTCTGAAAAATTTGGCCAATCCTCAATTTGTCAAGTATCAATACGGGGCTTTCCAATGAAAAATGTTTCTCAATTCTCAAATTCCGGAAGAGTGGATCACCTTTCAGGCTAAGCAGACATTCCTCCACAAGCTCAGCGACCTCTACTTTTTCGGCCTGCACCGGCGTTCGGTCGTTTCTGGTAAACATGATCATTTGGTGAATAAATTTATCCAGCCGCTTGCCCCTATTTTCGATCACGGTCATATACTCCTTCACTTTCACCATATCACTTTCGGCCATGGCTATGCTGGCAATACCTAAAATACTTGCAAGAGGAGCTCTTATATCGTGCGAAGTATGATAAGTAAAAAGATCAAGTTCTTTGTTTCGGATATACAACCGCTCCACAGTGCGTACCAACTCTTCATTTTTCTGTTTTAGCTGACCCTGCGCCTCACTAAGTGCCCGGTTCAGGATCTGAAGGTCATCATTGATTTTTTCCTTTTCATAAAGCAATGCCTGGTTGGTAACGTCAAATTTCTCAATTACACGTGCCTTCCTAAACAGAAACCAGGTAGTGAATATCGACGAAAAGGCAGCCAGCAAGACAAAGGCAAAACCAATGTCGTAATAACCTAAGGCAACGCCTGTGATGAGTATTCCGCTGACAATAGCTGGCACCAAAACAGTGAAAAGCCAACGCCTCAAAATTATTCTGCCACCCATATTGTCCGAGTACACCAAATTAAACACGCTGTAACGGTTTTTGATCAGTGTAAGGAATAAGTTGGAAAAAAGTACGGCAAAGCAAAAAGCTGTATGAAGGGCCATTGAAGAAAAAAACGAAATACTATTGAAGGACTTGTAGTCGAGCAGGAAACCCAAAAGTGCCGTGAAACATACAAATAACGCCCCTATAACTATTACCTCCAGCATTCGTACCTGCGCTCTGGTGACATGCCTCTTTGAGAGTCCAATCGTTATAGAGATAGCTACAAACAAAAAAACAGTAGCGCCAGACATTCTTAGCGTCAGGCTGGAGGTTTCAGGAAAGAAAAGCTGACCTGTCAGGGTTTCATACACATGCATGAGGGAAACAAGTAAAACGACCCCAAGTCCCGCAGCGGACACAAAACCTGAATAATGAATTGCCACCACACACAAAAGAAAGCAAAGGGCTGTAGCGGGCTTCATCGTCTCAAGCCCGGGAAGCACACTTTGGAAAACCTCCAGATCAAAGACCCACCCTGTGAGCACAAGGGCCGTTACTGCAACAACTATCAGATAAGACCGCTTCAAAAGAATCAAATTGTATGGAGTTTGTAAACCAACTTACTACACAAATAACTGGTTATGGCATGAGTCAGCGTTAGAGATTAACACTAACTATTCAATCAGAAAAACTACAATAATTAGCTTTAATTAACAAAAAGCTGGCAAAAAACTATATCTATCTGATAAAAATAAGACCCCACAGAGAGGTATTGCAAGTAAAATACGTCAATAGCCTGGTCACGACAACCGGCTCACATCTACTGTCACCACCATTTTCTGCCCACCATTACTGTAGACAATCCCCTTCAGCGGCACCACATCGGCAAAGTCACGCCCAAAAGCCACTCTGATGTGCTGATCCTTCACCAGCAGGTTGTTAGTGGCGTCGAACTCCACCCAACCAATGCTGGGAATGTAGACTGCGTTCCATGCGTGGGAGGCATCGGCCCCTACCATCTTGGGTTTGCCGGGAGGGGGGATCGTTTCGATATAACCGCTCACATACTTTGCGGCCAAACCAAGAGACCGCACACAAGCGAGTGAAAAGTGCGCAAAGTCCTGACAAACACCTTTTCTGTGTTTGAAGACCTCTTCCAAAGGTGTGCTGATGTCGGTAAAGCCAGGCGTGAACTTAAAGTCTTTATTGATCCGCTTATTGAGGTCAAGCATGGCATCCATTACAGGCCTGCCCGGCGTAAACGACTCAAGTGCATATTCCTTTACCCCCGGAATAAAGGTAACATATGTTGACTCCAGGTAAAACTGGCGAATGTCGTTCATGGCATCTGTGGTTTGCAACCAGCTCACCACCTCCTCCCAGGGTTCAGTTTGCTTTGAGTCAAGGTTCGCCCAGGCTGGCAACCCAATTTCCACCTCACTTTTCGACTCCACCAGCAGCTTCTGATGTGTTTTTTGCACCGAAAAATAGATGAACTCATTGTCAAAAAAGTCTTTGCGGGTAGCCAGGTAATTTGGCTCGGGGAAAATATTGTACTTATACGATTTCACCTGCTGAAAAGGAAGCCGGGCTGGCGTTTGAACCACAATGTTGTGGCACAGCGCCGTGGGCGTTTGGTAATCGTATTTCGTAATATGGGTGACTCTGTATTTCATCTCAGTCGTTAGGAATGTGCTGCCTTAAATCTCTGGCAACCTGTTGGCTTTAACAAAACCGTACTGGCTTTGGGTGTGGCTGAAGTAGCTTTCGTATATCAACGTGGAAGCTTGCTGCAAGAGCTGAATGATATCGCCCAGGAACTGCTTTAATTCCTTGCGTGTGTCAGCGTCGGGCTTCAGTTCGGCCAACTCATTGAGATCCACAAGCATGACTTTCGATAACGCTTCCAAAAGTTTCTTTCGGGCCGGGCTTAAACCGGTGCCAATGCCCAAAGACGGCAATTGCTTCAGGTGATCATCGATGCGCTCGATCATGTACACAATCGCCCTGGGATTTCTGTCGTCGGCCAGCAACAGGTTCAGTACTCCCAGCACTTCCAGGTTGGACCGATAGCGGTACCGGTAGGTCACCAGGCTTTCGTTGCTCATCAGGATCAGCTCGATGAGCGATTTTTCCTGGTCAGAAGTGGATTTGGCCGACAAAGTAGCCTGCAACATCAGGCAGGTGCCAATAGACGATTCAATGAAACGCCCTATATTAAGCAGCCTCCAGGTAGACTCCCTAGTCATGTTGTCGATATTGAGGCCGTTGAAGGCCATCATATGCACAATCAAATGATCGAGGCGGTGATAGATTCCTCTCAGGTTGGTGCCATTCATTTTCATGATCTCCCATTCCTCAGAAATCAAATCCAGGATACGCCAGGTATCAAGGCTCAGTCGGTCCCTTATGGCATATCCATTAGACAGGAAAGACTTCAACGAATGAGCGAGCGATCCAAACCGGTTTTGATCGATGGCCAATGAATAGAGCTCCTTTTCGGGGTCCTTGAGTACCCTTTTATCGTGAAAGCCCGGCTGCGTACTTGTGAGGGAAGTAAGCCCTTTCAGCAGTGTAACGAGGGTTTGATCATGCTCAATGTTGATCTCATCATCCGTTTCATTGAATTTCCTCAGCACAATCCGCATCAACCTGATGGTGCTGACAGTCCGCTCCAAATAGCGCCCCAGCCAGAAAAGATTTTCTCCGGTTCGGCTTGGTAATATGTTCTCCGTTTGCTGCACAATGACAGGTGGCTTGGCTATCTGCACATGCTCTTTGGCATGGCCCAGCACCCATGTGTCTTTGCTAATACCACCCGATTGATTGGACACGATGAAGACGCCTTTTTTAGGTGAGCTGCGTGACAGCCCTCCCGGCATAACGTGGTATGTTTCGTTTTCAGAATCGGCGACTACATAACTTCTGAACACTGCATTTCTAGCCTCCAGCTTTCCGTCAATCAGCGAGGGTGTCGTTGAAAAATCAACCATTTCCTGCCCGACGAAGAGGTAGGGCCTGACGTTGATTTCTTCTTTTAACTGCTCAATTTCCTTTTTGCTTAGCTCCCCGCCATACACCGACTTATTTTTGTCGTTTCGGTAGATCATCCTGATGATCAGCTTATCGATATTCTCCAGGACGTACTTCTTTTCCTTTTCCTGTCCACACCACCAGGTCGCCACCGACGGCAGTATCAACTCCTGTTGCAATACGTTCCTGCTTAGTTTTGGCAAAAATGCCATCAAACCAGGGTTTTCGAGGATGCGGCAACCCAGGGGATTGATCACCATCACGTTTTTCTGCCTCACCGCCTCCATAAGACCAACGACTCCCAGGTGAGAGTCGGCCCTGAATTCAAGCGGATCGCAAAACACGTCGTCCACCCTCCTTACAATCACATCCACCTTTTCAAGGCCTTTCAGCGTTTTCAGCCAGATGTAGCCGTCGCTCATGGTCAAATCCTGAGCAAACACCAGGGTGAAGCCCATGAAAGAAGAAAGGTAGGCATGCTCAAAGAATGTCTCATTCGAAGGGCCGGGAGAAAGCATCACAATCCTCGGGTTCTCCTTGTTCTTCCACGAAAGTGTAGAAAGTGTGTTCTTCAGGGTTTGGTAGTAGGAGGAGATTTTCCTCACCTG
The DNA here is from genome assembly GCF_048007035.1 of Imperialibacter sp. Taxonomy (NCBI): domain Bacteria; kingdom Pseudomonadati; phylum Bacteroidota; class Cytophagia; order Cytophagales; family Flammeovirgaceae; genus Imperialibacter; species Imperialibacter sp. Next base: position 5,383,645 of record NZ_CP180355.1, on the reverse strand, counting down.
ATTTTCTCTGATCAGGTCAGGAAACACCCTTGTCATGGCGGCCCTGTTTTCCAGCGAATACCCTGCTCCGGAAGGAGCGTCGGTTCTGTCGTGCAGCACCCACATTTTGCCGTTGGGGCCACGGGCAAGGTCGGCCGAGTATTGCACCAGTTGCTGGGATCCGGGTATGCGAATTTTATCGGCCTGGCGGAGAAAGCCCTGATGATTATAGATCATTTCGAAGGGAATCAACCCCTCTCTGATCAGCTTTCTTTCACCATAGATATCCGACAGGATAATATTGAGTAGTTCTGTTCTTTGAGAAAGGCCGCTTTCTATGACCTCCCATTCGCTCTGACTGAAGACCATGGGAACCGGGTCGAGGTTCCACGGGCGGTTCATTCCGTTGGGGTCGCCATATACGTTGTAGGTCACCCCGTTTTCCCTGAGCTGCTGCCCCACTTCCTTGTTCCTCAGCTCCATTTTCTCAATGCCCAGCTTTTCATAGGCATTGGCAAGCTTTTCCCAATGAGGCCATACCTTGCCATCAGGCGTGGTCATCTCATCAAAGAACGGCTCATTGGACTTCGTTCTGTCTGCCAGGTATGATTTAATCATCGCCAAATCTCACCAATTTTTTGTGATTCCAAAGTTGATTTGTGAAGATATTATGGCGGTGGCTGGCACACCATTATTTTCGCCCTTTGTACCTTCTCAAGTCCATGGTGTTCGGGTAGTCCTGGTTAACATCCTCTACGGTTATGTCATAAGTTGGCAGGATATTGATTTTGGTCACAAACCTACCAGCGGCCTGAGGCTGCATCACAGTTGGCTCCACCATGTTAATGGAGTGCCCAAAGTCGAAGAAGCGGGAAACCCTTCTTGCTTCCGCTTCATAGCTGTTCACAGGGAAGGTCGCATAGTTTCTGCCACCAGGATGAGCCACGTGGTATTGACAAGCCGCCACCGACTTTTTCGTCCATGTATCGTAGATATCAATCACCAGAGGAGTGTCGACGCCCAGCGTAGGGTGCAGTGCCGACGGAGGCGCCCAGGCCCGGTAACGGATGCCTGCCACATACTCGCCCTGCGTGCCTGTGTTTTTCAGCGGAATGGCAAAGCCGTTGCAAAGCAGCTTGTAGCGGGACTCGGTCAATCCTGTAATTTTCACCTGAAGGCGTTCGAGCGACGAGTCTACAAATCGGGCCGTGCCGGAGTTGGACATTTCTTCACCCAACACGTGCCAGGGCTCGATGCCCATTTTTAGCTCCACATGAATATCGTCAACCTGTAGCTCACCCAGGAAGGGAAAGCGAAACGCAAAGAACGGATCGAACCAGGACACATCGAAGTTGTACCCGGCATTCTTTAGGTCGTTCACCACCTCCGTCATGTCCTTATAACAATAGTGAGGCAGCATAAACTTGTCGTGCAGCGATGTGCCCCAGCGCACCAGCTTGTGGTTGTAGGGCGTTTTCCAGAACCAGCTCAGCAGCGTTCTGATGAGAAGGAACTGCACCATACTCATACGGTAGTGTGGCGGCATATCAAAGCCACGGAATTCCAGAATACCCAGCCTGCCGGATGAGGAGTCCGGTGAATAGAGCTTATCGATGCAAAATTCCGCCCGGTGGGTGTTGCCGGTGATGTCGACCAGCAGGTTGCGGAAAATCCGATCTACCAGCCAGTAGGGCACGTCATTTTCTTTCATGTCGGGCACCTGCTGAAAGGCTAGCTCCAGCTCGTACAGGATCTCGTCCCTGCCTTCATCCACCCTCGGTGCCTGGCTGGTTGGGCCAATGAACTGAGTGGAAAACAAGTATGAAAGGGCAGGATGGTGCTGCCAGTAAGTGATGAAGCTTTTGAGCACGTCGGGGCGGCGAAGCAGCGGGCTATCGGCGGGTGTCACCCCACCAAGCGTGACGTGGTTGCCCCCACCCGTGCCAGTGTGCCGACCGTCCAAATTGAATTTCTCGGTAACCAGTTTGGTTTCTGCCGCCTTTTGGTACAGGATGTCGTAATTATCCTTGAGCTCCTTCCAGGAAGACGCCGGATGAATGTTCACTTCAATTACTCCCGGGTCGGGCGTAATCATGAGCTTTTGAATTCGATTGTCGGACGGCGGGTCGTACCCTTCGATCAGCACAGGTAGCTGCAGCTTTTCCGCCGTTTGCTCTATGGCCGACACCAGCAGCATGTAATGTTCAAAATGCGTCACCGGAGGGAGGAACACAAACAGTTTCCCCTGCCTAATTTCAACACCAAGGGCAGTCTTAAAAATAACTTTATCGTTATTGAAGTCTATACCCTCTTTTACATATTCAGCTTTCACATCGCCAATGGCCGGCAATGCATCTACTTCTTCGAAAAGACTTCGTTCAGGCCTCACTTCGAGCTTGTCCTCATCGAAATGCTGAATCGATTTTAGCGGAAGCCGCAGACCAGCGGGCGAATTGCCCGGGATAAGGAACAAATGCTTCCTTCTGAACTCCCAGCGGCAGCTCTGCCAGTTTTCACTCTCAAAATCCCACTGAAGCGGTATGGTAAAGGCCACGGGATTGTCCATGCCCTGGCTTAGCAATTCAGCCAGCTTCTGTCTTTCCAGCGAAGACTTCAGGTCTTTTTTAAGCGGATCCACATTCACGGGCACCTGGCTTTCTTCCCAGGCGAAGTAAAAGGGGTCTTCGTAGCCTGGGTGAATATTTGCAGGATCGAGGTGGAGCGATTCCGTCAGGGTATTGATGAACTTGGCGGCATCTTCATGGGTGAGCTTATAGTCTTTGCTCAGGTCAGCCATGAGTTTGTCGTTGTGCCAGAGCGGAAGACCATCCTTTCTCCAGAAACAAGCCAGCTTCCAGCGTGGCAACGGCTCCCCGGGGTACCACTTACCCTGCCCGTACTGCATAAGCGCACCATTGCCAAACTGGTCTTTCAGCTTATGGAAGAGTTCGTTAGACAGCTTGCGTTTGTGCTCCCCATCGGCATCTGTGTTCCATTCGGGTGCCTCGTTGTTGTCCATGGCCACAAAGGTGGGCTCTCCTCCCATGGTCAGCCGCACATCGTTAGCTACGAACTCAGCATCCACCTGATCGCCAATAGCGAGTATTTGCTCCCATTGCACATCAGAGTAAGGCTTGGTCACCCTTGGACTTTCGTGAATGCGGGTGACTTTGTTTTCGAAGTGGAAGTCGGTTTTTACTGACTCGGCAGCCCCTGAAATAGGTGCCGCACTTTGTGGGTCAGGCGTACAAGCCAGGGGAATATGGCCCTCACCAGCGAACAATCCAGACGTGGGATCGAGCCCTACCCAGCCAGCGCCGGGTATATACACCTCTGTCCAGGCATGCAAGTCGGTGAAATCCTCCTCAGGGCCCGACGGGCCTTCCAATGACTTTTGATCAGCCTTCAGCTGCACCAGATAACCAGAAGCAAAGCGTGAAGCCAGCCCCAGGTGACGCAAAACCTGAACGAGCAGCCAGGCGGAATCCCTGCAAGAACCAGACTTCAGTGTAAGCGTTTCCTGACAGCTTTGCACGCCGGGCTCCATCCTGATCCTGTAGGCGATGTCCTGGCTCAGCATTTGATTGAGCATGACCAGCACGTCAACAGTGATCATGTCCTTTGTGATCTTCTTCTTTGCCTTGTCAATCCATTCATTCAGAACTACATCGTTCTCCGTCACCTCCAAATAAGGCTGCAGCTGCTTTTGAAGCGACGCCTCATATTGAAAAGGAAATTTCTCTGCATATTCTTCAACAAAAAAATCGAACGGATTGATGACGACCATTTCAGCGATCACCTCTACATCGACAATGAAATGATCCACTTTGTCAGGAAAAACGATCCTGGCCAGGTAATTACCGAAAGGGTCTTGCTGCCAGTTGATAAAATGGTTCTTGGGCTCAATGTTCAGGGAGTACCCTTTGATCATTGTGCGGGAATGCGGGGCAGGCCTGAGCCTGATCACCTGTGCCGAAAGTTCGATCTGTCTTTCGTACTTGTAACTAGTATAGTGGCGGATGGCAACTCTTACGGACATATTTTACACCTAAGTTTGGCTCAATTTAGTGGCTGAAACCATTAATAAAAGGCAAATCTCTCATTTAATATTTTTCTGAGTACCTGCGTATTTATGGGGCCCGGCAGAAGAAGAAAAAGGGGATTGCTAATTTTTAAATTTATCACTAATAATAGGCATTTAATATGGAAATAAATATCTATTATGTGATTTTATTGAAAACTTCATAAACAGAGATAGATTTAAATGCGAGCAATCACAATCGATGCTCATCACAATATTTTGCTATCGCTTACCATATTTTACCATCCTTAAAATTTCTTAACAAACTGGCACCAATTTCTCGTCTATTTGTGTTCAAGTTGTTTTAATCGGGGTAATGAAGAAAATTCTAATAATCGCAGTTATTGTAGTAGCCGGAGGGTTGGTATTCTTTCTCACACGTAACGGAAATGGAGAGGCAGTAACGCCTGTTGCCGTCACCTCTCCAAGCAAAGGATTGGCGGCTGAGGTAATTCTTGTGAAAGATACCACGCTGGAAGAAATGGTCAACGTATTGGGGACCGTATATGCCAATGAAGAAGTAGAAGTTGCCAGTGAGGTGGCAGGTCGGTTGGTAAGGATCAACTTTTCGGAAGGCCAGTTGGTCAGGAAAGGGCAACTCCTTTTCAAACTCGACGACTCGGAGCTACAGGGGCGATTGAAAATACTGGAAGCTCGTAAGAACTTTGTAAGCTCATCTGTAAAACGGATGGAAGCGCTTTACGAGGCAGAAGCAGTGAGCCGTGAGGAATACGAAAACGAATTGAACTCCCAGGAAGTGCTTGATGCTGAAATCGATTTGATTCAAATTCAAATCGGAAAAACAGGCATTCTGGCACCTTTTGATGGTAAAACAGGGATAAGAAGGATTAGTCCGGGTGCCTATGTGAACCCAAACACAACGCTTGTTCACCTGGAGGACATGGGCAAAGTAAAAATAGAGTTTCCGCTTCCGGAAAAATATGCGAGCAAGATAAAGTCGGGTGACAAGGTCACATTTACGGTGGAAAATGATAGCCGCACCTATGAGGGCACTGTTAACGTGGTTGACCCAAAAATTGACCAGACAACGAGAAGTCTCTTTGTAAGGGCCGTTGCCGAAAACAAAGATTTTATGCTGGTGCCAGGTTCGTCTGCGTCGGTGACCGTGCCTATAGGTGGCGAAGAAAACACACTTTTGGTGCCTTCTCAGGCGCTTATCCCTAACCTTTCGGGTTATACTGTGTACACAGTAAGGAACGGGAAATCGGTTCAAACCACGGTGACTGTTGGTTTGAGGACCAGCAATTCGGTACAAATCACTTCCGGCCTCAGCAAAGGCGACACGGTGATGACGACCAACTTGCTGCGAGTGAAAGAAGGCCTGGTGATTGATCCTGTTGTTGCTAACGATTAAGTAAATGAGTAGTATTTCTGAAATCAGTATTCGTAAGCCCGTACTAGCTATAGTGCTCTCCATCCTGCTTTTGCTCTTTGGGGTGGTTGGCTTCTCATTTCTTGGCACAAGGGAATTTCCCGCTGTCGATCCTCCTATCGTTACTGTTACCAGCACCTATGCTGGTGCCAGCCCCGACGTTATCGAGTCTCAGATCACCGAACCGCTGGAGCAAGCCATCAATGGTATAGCGGGTGTGCGCACCATTTCATCGGTTTCAAGAGAGCAGGCAAGTATCATCACTGTTGAGTTCAACCTTGATGTAGACATAGAAGCGGCGGCCAATGACGTCCGCAGCAAGGTATCGAGGGCGGTAAGGAGCCTTCCTCCAGAAGCTGATCCACCCATTATCGACAAAGCCGACGCCAACTCACAGTCGGTGATGTTTCTTACCATCATCAGCAACAGCCGCAACATGCTGGAGTTGACCGATTTTGCGGAGAATGTACTGAAAGAAAGAATTCAGACAGTTCCAGGCGTGAGTGGCGCCTATGTGAGGGGTGCCAGAAAATACTCCATGCGGCTTTGGATTGATCCGGTAAAAATGTCGGCCTACCGCATTGTGCCCCAGGATATTGAGGCTGCCTTGAAAAGAGAGAATATCGACTTGCCCACAGGTAGAATTGAGGGCGATAAAACAGAGCTTACCATCCGCACCGACAGCAGACTTGTAACACCGGAAGAGTTCAACAACATGATCATCAAGTCGGAAGGTGGCCGACAGATCAGATTCAAGGACTTAGGGTTTGCCGAGCTTGGCAGCGAAGATGACCGCACCAACTTTCGGGGCAATGGTGCCAAAGGCCTGCTGCTGAGTATACAGCCGCAGCCCAACGCCAACGAAATTGAGATTGCCGACGAGATTTACAGAAGGCTGGATGCCATGAAGGACGAGGTGCCCGCCGACATTGAAATAAGGGTGGCCAATGACTATACCAAGCCCATCAGAAAGTCCATTGAAGAAGTAGAAGAAACTTTACTGATCGCCTTCATACTGGTGACTTTGGTGATTTTCGCCTTTCTGCGTGACTGGCGGTCGACCTTCATTCCCGTTATTGCCATCCCCATCTCGATCATTTCGTCGTTCTTCATCATGTACATTGCCGGGTTCTCCATCAATGTGCTCACCCTGGTAGCAATTGTACTGGCCATCGGCCTCGTGTGCGACGACGCCATTGTGGTGCTGGAGAACATCTTTGCCAAAGTAGAACAAGGCATCCCTCCTTTCCAGGCTGCCATACAGGGATCAAAGGAAATTTACTTCGCCATCATTTCCACCACCATCACGCTGGTTTCTGTGTTCATTCCGATCATTTTCATGCAGGGATTAACAGGCCGTTTGTTCCTGGAGTTTGGCGTGGTGCTGGCAGGTTCCATTCTGGTATCGGCACTGGTGGCGCTCACACTATCACCGATGATGTGCGCCGTTTTGCTAAAAAAGCACAGCAAGCCTTCCCGTTTCTATGCCGTTACTGAGAAGTTTTATGAGGGCTTGGGTGCAGGTTATGCCAAAAGTCTGGCGGCATTTATGAAGTATCGGTGGCTATCGTTCGTCGTTGTGGCCCTGATGTTTGGCATGATCGCTTTCTTTGGCACTCAATTGAAGTCAGAACTGGCACCTTTGGAAGACAGGGGCATCATTCGTGCGTCAGTAAAGGCGCCTGAGGGGGTTTCGTTCGAGTACATGGACAAGTACATGGAGGAGCTGGACGCCTGGGTGCTGGACAACGTGCCGGAGGTGAGAACTACTGTTGCACTTACGGCCGTGATTCCCGGTGGCGGTGCCTTCAGCCCGGTAAACAGCGGTGCTGAAAACATCTTCCTTGTGGATGCAAGTGAGAGAGAGCGGTCGCAGGACGAAATATTCAAACAGATATCGAAGGGATTTGAACAGTTCACTGCCGTGAGGGCTTTCCCTGCGCAGCCGCCCACCATCGGAGCCCGATTCGGCGGACTACCAGTACAATATGTTATTCAGGCGCCCGACGTAGAAAGCCTGATTGAGATGCTTCCGAAATTTCTCAATGCTGCGCAAGAGCACCCTGACCTGAAGTTTGTGGACAGCGACTTCAAAGTAAACAAGCCAGAGCTGAAGCTCCGTATCAACCGTGAGAAGGCCAATGAGCTGCATGTGCCAGTGTTTGATATTGCCAGAGCCATTCAGCTTGCGTACAGCGGGCAGCGCTATGGTTACTTCATCATGGGAGGCAAGCAATACCAGGTGATCGGGCAGCTCTCAAGAGAGAACAGAAACGAGCCGGTTGATCTAAAAGCTATCAATGTACGAAACAGCCTGGGTGAAATGGTATCGCTGGACAACCTGATATACTATGAGGAATCGGTGAGTTCTGCGGCCATCTACCGGTATAACCGATATGTGTCTGCCACTGTATCGGCTGGCATCATCGACGGAAAAACACTTGGAGATGGCATAAAGGCCATGGATGAAGTGGCCGCTGAAATATTACCAGCCAACTTCAAAACAGAGCTTGCCGGACAGTCGAAAGAGTATGCCGATAGCTCATCAAGCTTGCTATTCGCTTTCATGCTGGCCCTGGTGCTAATTTATCTCGTGCTTTCTGCTCAGTTCGAAAGCTTCGTCGATCCTCTCATCATCCTATTCACTGTGCCTATGTCAATGGCAGGGGCCTTGCTCAGCCTTTACATCATGGATCTTACCCTGAACATCTTCAGCCAGATTGGCATCATCATGCTAGTGGGGCTGGTGACCAAAAACGGCATCCTGATTGTGGAGTTCGCCAACCAGCGAAAAGCTGAGGGCGTCACCAGGCTCGACTCGGTGATTGAGGCTGCCCATGCCCGTTTCAGGCCTATTTTGATGACAACCTTTGCCACCATCCTCGGCATTCTACCCATCGCTCTTTCTATCGGATCAGCTGCGGGCAGCCGCCAAAGTCTGGGTGTGGCCGTTGTAGGCGGAATGATTATCTCCAGCTTTCTGACATTGTATATCATCCCGGCCATCTACTCCTACATTTCCAGCAAACGGACATTTGACCCCGAGGTAAAGGCTGCCGAAAGAATGGAGAGACATCGCAAGATCGCAGCTAATTTATAATGTAAAGTTTGCCCTCTACGGCGGCTCTTTTCCCAATGAAGAGCCACCTAGTTAATTGAGCAAAAGTCATAATAGGATGAGTAATTCCGTCAGTTGATTGAATACCCATAGGTGGGGACAATGGAACTGTGTTTTAAAGCGTATAAAGTTCAAGTCATTTAAAGAACCATACGCCATGAAAAAGTTCGTATTCTACTCAATTCAAATCTTTTCTTTGTTCGCTATCGCTGGCTGCTCCAAAGACGACGACCTTATCAGCACCAGCACAGAAATAGCTGACACCACCAGCATCGCATCTGAATCCTATTCTATGGTGAATGACTGGATATCGGAAAACATGAGTTTATATTACTACTGGAACACCTCATTGCCGGCCTCCGCCGACATCAATGAATATCCAGAAGATTTCTTCTATAACCTTCTGCATTCATCTGATTATTTCTCTTTCATTACTGATGACGCCGCCGGCTTAATAGAGGAGTTCAGTGGCACCACCCTGGCGCTGGGCTTTTCGTCTGCTTTTGGAAAGTTCAATGACTCGGATCAGGTGTTCATGATTGTGGAATACGTATACAATGGCTCTTCTGCTTTTGAGCAGGGGCTCAAACGAGGCGATATTATCCTGAAAATCAATGGAGAATATCTCGATACCGACAACTATTATGACCTATATAGCCAGAGTGGTGGTTATAGCGTAACCCTGGGCGCCTACATCGACGGCACGATCTATGAAACCAGCACCACCTATGACATTGCGGCAACCTACCTGGTGCTCGACCCAATTATTGATTACGAGGTGAAGGAGGTAAATGGAATAAAGATTGGGTACATAGTTTACGTAGAGTTTATTGCCGGAGACAACAACTTGTTTTTGAGCAGCATGGATCAGGTAATGGGCGAGTTGAAAAGCCAGGGCATTACGGAACTTGTCGTAGACCTGAGGTACAACCCGGGTGGTGAGCTAACAGCGGCACAGCACCTGGCAAGTCTGCTGGCTCCGGCCAGCGCCACATCTTCCGGAGAGGCATTCGTGACCTTCAATTATAACGATGACCTTCAGAATTACTTTCTAAGAACGGAAGGCAGTAATTCTGACAACCTGAAAATGAGGCTGGAAACCAACAGCAATAACCTCAACTTAAGCAGAATTTTCTTCCTGACCACCAATGGCTCTGCGTCTGCCAGCGAGTTGGTCATCAACGGATTGGAACCCTATATGGACGTGGTGGTAATTGGCGAGCCCACGTATGGTAAGTACTATGGCTCTTATGTGATCTACAACACCGACACGCCCCCCGCACACAACTGGGCCATTATTCCCGTGGTAATGAAATATGCCAATTCATTGGGAGTAACGGACTTTGTTAATGGTTTAACGCCCGATGTCTATATCGAAGATGACCTTTTCTCTGCAAAAGAATTTGGAAACATAACAGACCCTATGCTGGCAAGCGCCATCGAGCAAATAACCGGCTTGTCAGTTGGCAATGCAAGAACAGTTTCTCCACAAAAAAACTATAGTACGCTCCTTAACAAGGAAAAAATAGCAAGAGGAAACGTCATGGGCGTGCTTAGCCCGGCCGACATACTGAATTGATACTAATAGCAAGATTGTAAGTAGGTAGTAGAATCCTTGGATGATAGGCCGGCCTGGTAAGTTATTTTACCCAGTTGCCGGCCTTTCTCTTTCTTAACCGTTGTGCCCCATTGTTTGTGAAGCTGCAGAAGAATATCCTATCTTCATATTTTGGAACCCACCTGCTTAAATGAGAAAATTATATTTTACTGCTTTTCTGGCCATGTTGATACTGGCCGGATGCAAAGAAACCTATGTGAAAGTGAACGAAGGCACTTTTACCCTGGATGAAAAACCCTACTATTTCATGGGCACCAACTTCTGGTATGGTCTCAACCTGGGCTCCAGGGGGCCAGGAGGTGACCGGAATCGCCTGATACGTGAACTTGACAGACTACAGGCGCTGGGCATTACCAATCTTCGCATCATGGGTGGCAGCGAAGGGCCGGACGATGAGCCATTCCGCATGCTCCCTTCTCTACAGCCAGCTCCGGGTGTGTACAACGAGGAAGTGCTCGACGGACTGGATTTCCTCCTGGATGAAATGGGCAAACGCAATATGTATGCCGTGGTTTGCCTCAACAACTTCTGGAACTGGTCAGGAGGCTTTGGCCAATACATTGTTTGGTCGGGAAAAGCTGACACCATCCCTTACCCGCCACCAGCCCCCAATGGCGACTGGAATGTGTACCAAAGCTTTGCAGCGAGCTTCTATACTAACGACAAAGCAGTCGAACTATTCTATAACCACATCAATTTCATTGTCAATAGAAAAAACACCTATTCTGGAAAAGCCTATAAGGAAGACCCGACCATTATGGCATGGGAGCTGGCCAATGAGCCAAGGGGGATTGACAATATTCACGCCTACCGCCAGTGGATGGACAGCACATCGAGCTATATCAAGTCACTTGATGCCAACCATCTGGTGACAACAGGCAGCGAGGGAAATACGTCCAACGTTTATGCAGGCACCAATCTGGCGCTTGATCACACCAGTCCGGCTATCGACTACACCACCATGCATATTTGGGTGCAAAACTGGGGGGTATATGACCCGCAAAAGGCTGATTCCACATTAGACCTATCGATAGCTTACGCAAAAAACTACATGGCTGAGCACGCAGCCATGGCAAAGACGCTCGGTAAGCCAATCGTATTGGAAGAATTTGGCATATCGAGAGATCTGAATAACCACGACCCGGCAGCACCGGTTACAGCAAGAGACGTTTACTATAAAGCTGTTTTTGATGAGATTTACCAACTGGCCAACCAGGACAGTAGCGTCGTGGCGGGTGTCAATTTTTGGGCCTGGGGCGGTGAAGGTCGCCCCACTGAAAACGAAGGGCTATGGCATGCTGGAGACGATTTTATAGGCGATCCTCCTCACGAATATCAGGGGTGGTATTCAGTCTACGAAAAAGACGCATCAACCCAGGCAATCATAAGCGACTATGCAAAAAAAATGAATTCAATTATAAAGAAATAAACTCCCCACTATGAAATACCATAAGCTACTATTCCTGGCAGTTATTGCCATTTCCTGCACACAGGAACCACCTGTGCTTGAATTGATGCCCCTGTTCTCCGACCACATGGTCTTGCAACAGGAGAAGGAAAACGCCATTTGGGGCTTAGCCAATCCGGAAACAGAAGTAGAGGTATCCGGTAGCTGGGGAGGAAAAGCCACTGCCATGGCAGACAAGGATGGAAAATGGATGGCCAAGCTGGCCACTCCAAAAGCCGGTGGTCCGTTTCAGCTAACCATTTCCAGGGGAGATTCGGTGATTACGCTGAATGATGTTTTTTCAGGCGAAGTTTGGGTAGCGTCGGGGCAGTCCAATATGGAAATGCCGCTAAAGGGATGGACAAACAATCCTATTGACAATAGCGAGGCCGAAATTGCAGCTGCAAATTACCCTGAAATCAGAATGTTCACCGTGAAGAGAAACGTATCATTTACACCTCTCGATACTGTGTCAGGTTCCTGGAAAATTGCCACGCCTCAGAATGCGGGAGATTTTTCAGCCACCGCCTGGTTCTTTGCTAAAAAGCTTAATGCTGATACCGGCGTTCCCATTGGCATCATTCATACCAGCTGGGGCGGCACACCGGCTCAGGCCTGGACTACGGCCGCCTACCTCGACAAGGTACCAACCTATGAAGGCACATCGAAAACGCTGCAAGGCTATGCGGCTTACTATGATTCTGTAAAAACGGCCTACGACAAGCTGGAAAAGACGAGCATTGACCTCTCGGCCAGTAAACCATTTGCGAATGTATCATTTGACGACGCCGGATTTGAAGCACCCGACTTTGATGACAGTGCATGGAAAAGCCTCAATGTGCCCGGTCTTTGGGAAAGTCAGTGGATGGGCAATTTTGATGGTGTTGCCTGGTTGAGAAAGTCATTTCAGTTGACCGCCGAGCAAGCCGCAGGCAAGTCGCTCGAACTGTACCTTGGAAGTATTGACGACATGGACATTACGTATGTCAATGGCACTAAGGTAGGGGCCATTGAAGAAACAGGCAAGTATCAGGAAACAAGGGTCTACGCCATCCCAGATGGGCTTTTGAAAGAGGGAACAAACGTAGTGGCTGTAAAAGTGTTTGACACAGCAGGCGGCGGCGGTATTTACGGTTCTGACGACATTGGTGTAAGGCCTGCAGGATCCGACAAGTTGCTGGTTAGTTTGAAAGGTGAATGGAAAGCCAAGCCCGTGGCTGAGAGCATTTTTAGTGGTAGTGTTTTGCCAATAGCAAGAGACGTACTAACTCCGTCAGAAAAGCCTAAAATGCAACTAACGGCCTACTCTCCTACTACCCTCTACAATGCCATGATCAATCCGCTAGTGCCTTATGGCATCAAAGGAGCCATTTGGTACCAGGGAGAATCGAACGTAGGTGCGGCAGAAGTATATCGTACCCTCTTCCCTACCATGATCAAAAACTGGCGGGATGCCTGGGGACTGAGCAACTTCCCTTTCTATTTTGTCCAAATTGCTCCCTACAAATATGGTAGAAACGATGACATGGCCGCTCAGCTTAGAGATGCACAAACCAGCACCCTTTCGTTAGAAAATACCGGAATGGCCGTTATTATGGATGTGGGCAATCCAACTGATATTCACCCAGCCAACAAAAAGGATGTAGGAGAAAGGCTCGCCTTATGGGCGTTGGCTAAAGACTATGATGTGGGTACCGAATATTCCGGCCCGATGTATGAGTCGATGACAATTGAAGGAAATAAAGTGAGTGTTAATTTCAGCCACGCAGAGGGGCTTCAGTTTAAAGGAGACCCTGGATTTGTGGAAGTGGCTGGCGCAGATGGCAGTTTTGTTGAGGCAAAAACAGAAATAAAAGACGGCCAGTTGATTGCCTGGTCTGCCAAAGTTACCACTCCAACAGCAGTACGCTACGGCTGGTGCGAGGCTTGCGAGCCGAATTTATTTAATGGAGCAGGCCTGCCTGCCGTTCCCTTTAACTCTAAAACAAAGTAACGTGAAGTTGAAAAAAGAAATTTACCTACTACTGACGTTTGTACTGTTGAGCTTCGCAGGGCAAGCCGAAGACGGCTACGATTTGTGGCTGCGGTATAAAACCATAGGGAATCAGGCCGTGCTGGACAAGTACCGGGCACAAATCAGCGGCTATGTGGTGGAAGGGTACTCCCCTACTCTTGAGGCGGTCAAAACCGAGCTCAACAATGGGCTAACAGGGCTCCTTGACAAGCCGATTGCTTTTGGTAGTCCCTTTGGAAAAACAGGCTGGGTGATTGCAGGTACTCCAGAAGGTTCCAGCATTGTGGCTGGCCTCAATCTGACGGATGAGCTGAAAAGCGTGGGCCAGGAAGGCTACCTGATCTCTAACAGAAAAGTGAGGGGCGTCAATGCACTGGTCATAGCTGCCAACACTGAAGTGGGGGTGCTTTACGGCACGTTCCACCTATTAAGATTGATCCAGACACATCAGCCTTTAGACAACGAGTTCACCATCACAGATTCACCAAAAATTCAGCACCGCATCCTCAATCACTGGGACAACCTCGATCAAACGGTGGAGCGTGGCTATGCTGGGTTCTCACTCTGGAAATGGCATCTGTTGCCTGGTTACATCGATCCGAGATACGTGGACTATGCACGTGCTTGCGCTTCCATTGGCATCAATGGCACAGCCATTACCAACGTCAACGCCAAAGCGGTAGTGCTCACTCCTATGTACCTCGAAAAGGTAAAGGCGCTGGCAGATGTATTCCGCCCATATGGCCTAAAGGTCTACCTCACCGCCCGCTTCAGTGCGCCGATAGAAATTGGAGGGCTCGAAACTGCCGATCCGCTCGACCCGAAAGTGCAGCAGTGGTGGAAAGACAAGGTAACCGAAATCATGACCTATGTGCCCGACTTTGGCGGCTTCACTGTGAAAGCCAATTCTGAGGGGCAGCCTGGGCCACAGAACTACGGACGCAGCCATGCCGACGGCGCTAATATGCTGGCAGATGCAGTGGCGCCTCATGGTGGCATCGTGATGTGGCGGGCTTTTGTTTATAGCAATGAGCAGCCAGTCGACCGGGCCAAGCAGGCCTACGACGAGTTCAAGCCACTGGACGGTACTTTCAGAAAGAATGTGATGGTGCAGGTGAAAAACGGTGCCATTGACTTTCAGCCAAGAGAGCCATTCCATCCCTTGTTTGGTGCCATGCCGAAGACACCCATCATGGCAGAATTTCAGATCACCCAGGAATACCTTGGCCAGGCAACTAACCTCTGCTACCTCGCTCCACTTTTCAAAGAAACCCTTGATGCAGATACCTATGCCAAAGGTCCGAACCCAACTCCGTCTCAATCACTAAAAGCACCCGACCTCAGAAATGCCAGGCCCACCGACGGGCCTCCTGTTCCTGTCAGCCAGGTCGAACCGGTGAGAGTGGGCACGGTCGCCAAAGTGGTAGATGGCACGCTTGACGGGCAAGCAATCTCAGGCATTGCAGGCGTTACCAATATTGGCAACGACCGCAACTGGACGGGCCATCCTTTCGGCCAGGCCAACTGGTTTGCCTTTGGCCGCCTTGCGTGGAACCACGAGCTCAGCTCGGCCCACATCGCCAACGAATGGCTGAAAATGACATTCACGAACGACCCAACATTCGTAGAGCCCATGAGAGAAATGATGTTGACCTCAAGAGAAACGGTAGTGAATTACAGCACACCCCTTGGGCTGCATCACATCATGGGAGCAGGGCATCACTACGGGCCAGGCCCCTGGGTAAGCAAGATGTCTCGTGTCGATTGGACGTCTGTTTACTATCACAAGGCCGACTCAGCAGGCATCGGCTTCGACCGTACCGCAAACGGCAGCAATGCCCTGGAACAGTATGCGCCGTTGGCAGCTAAAGTTTGGGCTGACCCAAAAACCTGCCCCGACAGAGACCTGCTATGGTTTCACCATTTGCCCTGGGACTTCAAAATGAAGTCGGGTAAAACACTGTGGGACGAAATCGCTCTTCACTATCAGCAAGGCGTTGACGAGGTGAGGCAAATGCAGCAAAAATGGAAAGAGCAGCAGGCTATCGTCGACAAAGAGCGGTGGGAGCATGTGAATATGCTGCTGTCCATTCAGGAGCAGGAAGCGGTGTGGTGGAGAAATTCCTGCCTGCTGTACTTTCAGACATTCTCTAAAAGGCCTTTACCAAAAGGCGTTGAGAAAAGTGACAAAACGCTGGAGTACTATATGGATTTGAAGTTCCCTTATGCACCGGGGAGGGGGTAGACAATAAGGTAATGCCGCTGTTATCACACTGAGTCTGTCGCTAGTGTCATCCTGAGCCGATCGTTGGGTCATTATCGGATCGTAGCTCTTGTCATCCTGAGCCGATCGTTGACTTATTATCGAATAGTAGCTCTTGTCATCCTGAGCCTGTCGAAGGGCGACAAGAGCGGTTATAGAAAACGAGAATCATGAATCAATACACTGTCTATATTCTTAAATGTGCTGACGGTAGCTACTACACAGGCGTAACAAATGATATCGACCGGCGGCTTTACGAACATAAAATTGGATACGACACCAAATCATACACATTCAAAAGACGGCCAGTCGAGTTGGTGTTTAAAGAACACTTTGGCGAAATCAACAAGGCCATCGCTTTTGAGAAACAGATAAAAGGTTGGAGCAGGGCTAAAAAAGAAGCCCTTATGAAACAGGATTGGGGAGCTTTAAAAGAGCTTTCCAAAAACAGATCTGGTAAATGATGAGAAATGGAGCTTCGACAGGACTTCGACAGGGCTTCGACAGGACTTCGACAGGCTCAGTCTGACATTGCGGTTAGGATTTTCTTCTTTTTTGGAGCTTGTTATTCGTTATTTTATCATCTTCACACCCTAATATATTTGAACTCTAAAATACTGTTATGGCCTACTTAATGGAACAAACGATGCGCTGGTACGGGCCCAAAGATCCGGTTAGCTTATCAGATATCAGACAAGCCGGATGCACCGGCGTGGTAACAGCCCTGCATCATGTACCAGTTGGTGACATCTGGACGGTGGAAGAAATCACCAAGCGCCGCAAGGAAGTAGAAGCAGCTGGCCTTACCTGGACAGTGATCGAAAGCCTCCCTGTGTCGGAAGACATTAAAAAGCATACGGGCGACTTCAAGCTGCATATCGAAAACTATAAAGTAAGCCTTAAAAACGTAGCCAAGTGCGGGCTGAAGGTCGTCACCTACAACTTCATGCCCATCCTCGACTGGATGCGTACTGACCTGGCCTATACCATGCCGGACGGCAGCAAAGCACTGAGGTTTGAAAAGTCAGCCTTCATCGCCTTCGACCTTTGTATGCTCAAAAGGCCCAACGCTGAGAAAGATTACACGGCTGACGAAATCAGCAAGGCCAAAAAGCGTTTCAGCTCGATGTCCGAAACTGAAAAAGACATGCTTTTCAGCAATGCACTACAGGGCTTACCAGGAAGTGAAGAAAGCTTCACCGTGCCTCAGATACTAAATGCTCTGAAAACCTACCAGGGCATTGACAGGGCCAAATTGAAACAACATCTTTTCTACTTCCTGCAGCAGGTTGTGCCAGTGGCGGAAGCCGAAGGATTAAAAATGGCCATCCACCCGGATGATCCCCCATATCCTATTCTGAGCCTGCCAAGAATTGTGAGCACAGAACAAGATGCCCTGGACCTGATTGCAGCCGCCCCATCGCCTGCGAATGGGCTGTGCTTCTGCACTGGCTCTTACGGTGTTCGTCCCGACAATGACCTGCCCGGCATGGTTCAGAGGCTTGGCGACCATATTCACTTCCTGCACCTTCGTAGTACCAGACGAGATGAAGAAGGCAACTTCTTTGAGGCAGACCACCTCGACGGCGATGTAGACATGTATGCCGTGGTGAAGGAAATTGTTGAGGTCATGAGAAAACGCAAGGTATCCATCCCCATGCGCCCCGACCATGGCCACCAAATGTTGGATGATTTACACAAACGAACCAATCCTGGTTACACAGGAATCGGCAGACTCAGAGGATTAGCTGAGTTGAGAGGGTTGGAGCTTGGTATTGACAGGGCGTTTTGACAAGGAAAACCAGAGATTACATCAATAGCCCTCATGGGCAAAAAAAGGAGACTATAATAGTCTCCTTTTTTCTCTTCAGCACTTATTGCGCCAGGTAGCCGCCATCAACAGCGTAGTACGATCCATTGATAAAGGAAGCATTGTCACTTACCAGAAACAGAACGAGTTGCGCCACCTCTTCAGGCTCACCCAACCTTCCTATGGGGTGTTTAGTTTTGAGGAACTCCAGCACCTCCGGCGTAAGGTTATTGTCCAATAGCGGCGTTTTAATAAACCCGGGGCCAACAGCATTAACCCTGATTCCCAGGGCTGCATACTCAAGTGCACCGTTTTTTGTAAGACCAACAACACCATGTTTGGCAGCTACATAAGCTGGACTGGTAGCAAAACCCACCTGACCAAGAATGGACGCCATATTCACAATGGCTCCGCCGCCGCTTTTAAGCATGGCAGGTACCTGATAACGCATGCCGTAGAAGACTCCGGAAAGGTTCACGGCAATTACCTTGTTCCATCCCTCAATATCATATTCACCAATAGGAGCGGCAGGTCCACCAATACCGGCATTGTTGACGGCAATATCAAGTTTACCAAATGCCTTCACCGCCTCGTCTACACTTTTTTTGGCATCGGCGGGATTGGATGCGTCAACATTTACAAATATTGCATTTCCTCCTCTTTGCTTGATCTCGTCGGCTACCTGCTTACCTTGCGCCTCATTGATGTCGGCAACCACGATGCTAGCACCATTTTCGGAGAACAAAAAAGCGGTACTCTTCCCTATACCAGACCCTGCGCCGGTAATTAGCGCTACCTTATCTTTTAGTAACTTATCCATGACTTTAGGTGTTTAGTTCATTATTCCTTGTACCTAATAAACAGAAAAGACGGCCTATCGTTGGCGATATGGAGGTGAGCTTTATCAAGTCGGAATATGATTTTTGGCATCAGCCAATCGGTTGAAAAAACCTTTGAGATCGTTGCTCAATTGGCTGTTAGCAAGACTCAGGGCTGAGTTTCATTGCCTTTAGTGAAAAGGTACAATCATCATTTGGGTGTCTTATTTCTCATTGCCATAAAAAACCAGTGGCCGTATGGATTTACTATGCTGACATTAAAGCGGTATTTTTAAAGTCTCTTGTAATTATTCATGATGTCAGCCGTCTTTATATACGAATGACCCGGGAAGAATTTAAATCAGCTATTGTCCCACTACAGCAGCCCTTCTACAGGCTTGCCAGGTGGCTTACGAACAATGATGAGGATGCCGAGGACATTTCGCAGGAAATCATTCTGCGGCTATGGAAAATGCGTGATCGAGTCTCCGACTACAACAACATAAAAGCTTTTGGGCTGAAGATGACCCGCAATTTGTGTCTGGATCACTTGAAAAAAAAGAGCCGCAATTCTGTGGAGTTCCAGGCGTCTCACGACAACGGACATTCTACCGATGAAAATCGAATGGAGGCCTCCGATCATCTGAATCTTGTGAAACAACTTATCCGGCAGCTACCTGAGAGCCAGCAGCTTGTGCTACAGCTAAGGGGTGTGGAAGAGTTGGAAATTGCCGAAATTGCCGAAGTAGCCGACATGACACCCAACAATGTACGTGTAGTGCTTTCCAGAGCAAGGAAAAAACTGAAAGAGCAGTATGAAAAATATCAATAAAACCGACCAAAAAGAATTGCTCGAAAAATTCTACAACGGCGAAACCTCGCTGGAAGAAGAAAAGTTGCTGGAAACTGGCGATGATCAGTTAAATCCTGAAAAGGATTTATTTAGGTTCTTTGAGTCCGAAAGAAAAGTGGCGCCTCCCTCCTTTCCTCTGGAAAAGCTGGAGGGAAGGCACTCCTTTCTTTTTGCAGCCAAAATTGCGGCTTCACTGGCTCTGCTTGTTTTGTTCGGCTATGTGTTTTTCAACTATTTTTCGAAAGACGCTGAAGCTGTCCGGTGGGTAGAAGTCAAAACTGAAACTGATCAAAAAATAATCAGCCTCAGCGACGGCAGCATTGTCACACTGAACAAAAACGGCAGCCTGAAATATCAGGAAGGTTTTGCAGACCGATTAGTCTACCTCGAAGGAGAAGCTTTTTTTGATGTAAAAAGGGATGAAGCAAGTCCCTTCAAGGTGTTTACCGGTAAGGCAACCACAGAAGTGCTGGGCACGTCTTTTTACCTCAGGTGGCTACCCGGCTCAGCCAAAGTCGAGCTGGAAGTGGGCGAAGGGAAAGTCGCTTTCTCATCTCATGACCGCAATTTGAATGAAAGGGTTTTTGTAGTGGCTGGGGAAAGGGCGGTATACGATGAGCAGTCAAATACCATTCGGCGATTTGAGTCGTTTGACCCCAACCTGATTGCCTGGAAAACGAAGCAACTCCAGTTCGAAGATGCGCCTTTGAAAAAGCTTTTGGAGGATGCGAAAGGATACTTTGGTGTTGAGTTTGCCTTCGAAGAGGCAGTCATCTCCAATTGCCGGTTTAGCGGTACATTTGACGACCCGACCCTGGAACAGCTGCTGGATGCTTTAAAATACGTACTCAATATTAGCTACGAAATGCAAAATGGTAAAGTGATTCTTAAAGGCAGTGGTTGCTAAATGGCTTATAGACTGGGCCCTGATTTTTCTCGCTCTGATGCTGTTTCAATTCAGAGCCATGGCACAGTCTGTCCCTGTAGATTCCGCCCTAACGCATATCAGCAAGCGGTTTCATGTGCATTTCCTCTACAGCAAAAACTTCCTTCCCATCCGCCAAATAAGCAACGTAGAAACAGCAGGTTCTCTCACAGAAGCACTGGACCAGCTGAGCATTGAAACATCCCTCGAGTACACAATAAGCGGCAGTACCGTGCTGCTCAGGCCAAAATCAGAAAACAAGGCGAAAGCTATGACAACGGGCAAACCTAAGACCCAACCTGCTCCGAATCCTTATGATTGGCCATTTGGCTACAAAGAGCTCAACTTCAGAAAAAAGAGCATCCCCTCCCACTCGCTGTTTGACAAGCAAGCATATACAGCGCTTCGGTTACACCCCGATTTTTTTCCAATCGAAAAACAAGGTGAATCCGATGAAAGCATTACCGACGAAAGAAGACCCGTGCAACTGACTCCCGTCTATGTGGACGAACCAATGCCCTACGCTTTTATGGGGCAACCCGAAGCCTCCAAAGACTCAGCTAATACGCTGCTGGCCAGTGCTGAGCAGTCACAACTTGTGGAAAGCCAGGCACTTTTTAAATACCATCTTTTCAACGTATCGCTGGCCCCGGGACTCGGCACCAATGGGCTCAATCCGGGAAACTCTTACAATGGCATATCCATCAATCTCACGGTCGACTATTCTGCCGGCAGCAATATTTTCGGATTGGCCGGATTCTCCAACTTCAGCAAGCGAAACACCTATGGCTTTCAAATGGCGGGCGTACTAAATGTAGTGGGTGGCGACATGCAGCAGCAAAAACGCTACACCAGGGCTGAGCTCGAAGCGCTTAAGTCGCCGTTTCTTGGTATACAAGCAGCAGGACTAGCCAACCTGGTGACGGGATCTGTCACTGGCTTCCAGGCTTCGTCTCTCATCAACATGGCTGGTAATGGCGCTTTTGGCTGGCAGCTGAGTGGTGTGGCGAATATGACAGCTAATAATCTCCACGGCCTGCAGATGGCTGGCATTTTCAATTACACAGGCCGCTTTGTCACCGGCGTGCAGCTGGCAGCAGTGAACTACGCCAGAGGAGATCTCTTTGGAGCGCAGATTGGCGTGGTGAACAGAAACAAAAGCATGAACGGCCCCAATTCCGTCGATTCCGAGACCCATGGGCTACAGTTGGGCGCTATCAATTTTTCCAATAGAATGGGCGGCTACCAAATCGGCTTGTTCAACAAGGCTCAAAAATCCAATGGCTTGCAGTTTGCGCTCGTCAATGTGTCAAAGGAATCAAGTGGACATCAATTTGGGGTAGTCAACATTTTTCGGGAAAATACAGGTTGGGCTTTTGGACTTGTCAATATTGGCCCTCGAATATCGGGCCGGATTTGGGCCAACGAAACATTTCAAACTAACCTGGGAGTCACGACAGGCTCGGAAGAAATTGCCAATACGGTGTTCTATAGCCGCAACTTTTTCATTCCCGGCAACCACTCGATCTGGCCGAAGCAAGCCTGGGGCTATGGTGTGAGCAAAGGATCCTTGTTCGACCCACATGACTTGCAGCAATTGGCATTCAAAGATTACAGGATCAATGTGTCGTGGGTTAATTTCAATGGTGTAGACAAGCAGCCTTTCAACCTGATGCTAAACCCTCACATTGTATATGGGCGGCGAATGGATTGGTCGATGTACTTTGTGATTGGTGCAGGCGTGAATGCCTGGTGGACGCCCAACTATAATAGCTATAAACTCTCTTACCTGGAAGTAGCTACCATTAGCGAGCCCAACTACGTGTGGAAATTTTGGCCAAGCTTGACGATGAGTTTGGAGTTCTATTAAAGGTATTGCCTCCCGACAAATGCTGGAGGCAATACCTATATATTCTAAGCCGGTACCGGGACCATTCCCAATCCTTCCTCAGGCGCTGGCTTCTTCTCTACCACAATACTTGGAGGCAGCAATTTGTAAAGCACTGGCGTTACTATTCTGGACAAAACGGTTGAGCTGATCAATCCGCCTATCAATACAATAGCCAATGGCGAGTACAACGGATTGCCTTCTAATGCCAGCGGAGTCAAACCGCCGATAGCCGTGAGTGACGTCAGCACGATCGGCACAAACCTCACTTCACCGGCTTCCCGAATCGCCTTATTGAGTTCCATGCCTTCTCTTCGCAATTGGTTTGTGAAGTCAACTAACAGGATTGAGTTTTTCACCTCTATGCCCACCAGGGCGATCAACCCAACGGTAGCGGTAAAAGAGAAGGTGTATCCGGTGATCAGCAGCATCAAAATGGCCCCGATAATTCCCAAAGGAATGACCGACAGCACAATCAGTGAACTTTTGAAGGTACCAAACTCCAGCACCAGAATGCCCATAAAGCCGAAGGCTGTAATAAGAATGATGGTACCGAGCCCTCCAAAGCTTTCCTCTTTGCTCTCCTGCTCACCTGCGGCTTTGTAGGTGTAGCCCTGAGGAAAATCAAACTGATCCATATCGGCAACTACCTCCTGGGTTACGGCTTCCACCAGGTAGTTACTTTCCACAAAAGCTGTCACCGTGGCAAACCGCTCCTTGTCGTAGTGTTTCACCAGGTTGGTGCTCGTTTCAAACTCCAGCGAAGCCAGCTGACTGAGGGGCACCGATGCTCCCTTGTAGCTATTGACATACACCCTGTCAAACACCGACATATCAGTAATGCTGCCTTTCGGCACGGTCACCAACAAATTGTATTCCTTGCCATTGGAGTCAGTGAAGTCGCCAACGGTAAGGCCAGCAACCGCCATACGAATAGCCTTGTCCACCTCAGCAAGCGGCACGCCAAGCATGCCCGCCTTGTCCTTGTTGATACGAAAGCGAAGGTCAGTTTTCAAAGTGGCCAGCGGGTTGTTGACATAAATGGTCCCCGGAGTGTCCTTCAATATTTTCTCCACCTGCAGTGTCAGGCTCCTTAAAGTATCCAGATTTTCTCCAAACACCCTGATGGCAATGGGCGCTTCAATTGGGGGACCTTGCTCGAAGTCCTTCACCTCAATTTTAGCATTGGGGTAATATAGAAAGCGTTCACGTAGCTCATCGATGGTCTTAATTTTCTCTTCAGGCCTGATATCGCTCTCCAGCTGCACATAAAATTGAGCGAAATTGGAAGCTTCGGCCTTTGGCACTACGTTGTAGTAGATCATAGGATTACCCTTGCCCACATTCGTGGTGTAATAGGTTATGGTCGGCTCTTCGGCCAATGCCTTTTCCACATAGCGGGCCACATTGTCAGTCTCCTGCAAGCTGGTACCCACTGGCGTTTCAATATTCACCAGGAATTGGGGCTTTTCTGAAGCCGGGAATAAGCTAAAGCCAACTGATGGCACCAAAGCCAACGCACCCAAAAAGATGAGAAAAGCAATGCCCAGGGTAGCCCATGGTCGCAACAGTGCCTTGTCCAGCAACTTTGAGTATGAGCCGCTGATCAACCTTTTTAAAGCACGGAAAAAGATGTTTCCCTCTGAAGAAGTGTGGGTTTTCAATATCCTGCTGGAAAGGAAGGGCACAATGGTGAGCGATACGAAAAGGGATGCAATGACCGTAGTAACCACTGCCATGGGCAGGTTACGGATAAAGTCGCCAGCCGCCTCAGGAAGGAAAAGCAAAGGCAAAAAAGCGAAAATCAGCGTAGCCGTACATCCAACCACTGCCAGACCAATCTGTTTGGTGGCTTCAATAGCAGCCTCTTTTTTACCATATCCTTCACGGAGATACCGCTCTATATTCTCCACTACCACTATACTGTCATCAACCAGAATCCCCAGCGCCACAATAAGACCGACGATACTCAGCTGATTGATGGTGTAGCCCAGCATATCGAGCATGAAAAGGCCAATGGCGAGAGAAAGTGGAATGGAAACCATCACCACTATGGCCGCTCTGTAGCCAAGTGGCAGCAACGTGATTGA
Source organism: Imperialibacter sp. (assembly GCF_048007035.1). Taxonomy (NCBI): domain Bacteria; kingdom Pseudomonadati; phylum Bacteroidota; class Cytophagia; order Cytophagales; family Flammeovirgaceae; genus Imperialibacter; species Imperialibacter sp. The sequence continues at coordinate 5,359,348 of NZ_CP180355.1, read as the reverse complement.
CACTAAAAGGATAGCGATGATGAAATCTTTCACAAAACGACTGAGCCGGCGGTCTACGCTGGTGGCCTGGTCAAAGTTTTGAACCAGTTCCATGTTCGAGGGGAGCTCTGCCTTAAACTTATCTACCACAGGCTGGTAGACCTCCTGCACTTTGAAAATGTTTTGTCCCTCCTTCTGGGCCGCAGTCACAAGCACTGCTCTCTTGCCATTCAACCGGGTCAGGTGATTTTCTTCCTCATAGTCAAAAGCCACGTCGGCGATGTCCTTCAGGTACACCACCTTATCGGCGGCTGAGTAAACTATCGTGTTTTGCACCTCCTCCAGGCTGGTATAGCTCCCGCTGGTTTTGATATTGAACCTTCTCGTGCCAGCGTTGACGCTTCCTCCTGGCATGTTCACATTTTCACTTTGAATGGCGCCGAGGACATTGTTCAATGGAATGTGAGCCGCCGCCATTTTTTCCAGGTTCAACGAGATTTTCACCGCTGTTTCGGGGAAACCCCAACCTTCCACTTTCTTCAAAGCTTTTACCTCCTCCAGCCGTTCTTTCAGTTCGTCAGCCTGAGTTTCCAGCTGCCGGTACGTAGCCGTTTCGGATACTAAAGCGATTTGCAGAATATTAACATCTGTAGGCGTAAACCTGCGAATTTCTATGCTGAATATGTCGGCCGGCAACTCCTGCTGCACCGTGTTCATCTCCCTGATTACTTCCTGGTAGGCATCGTCGGGGTCAATTTCGTACTTATAGTCGATGCGCATTACCACCAGGCCATCGTCTACATTACTGACGATTTTCTTCACGTCTTCCAGCTCGCTGATCTTCTTTTCGATGGGGTCAACTACCAGCTCCTCCATGTCCACAGGGCTTGTGCCGGGATAGACCACCACCACGGCAAAACTGGGCGACTCAAACTCCGGGTCTTCACCTCTGGGCATATTGAACAGGGAGTTCAGCCCTAACCCGACTACCATGGCAAACACGATAAGGGTGAACTGGTAATTCTTTACTGAAAATTCTGCTATCTTCATTTTCGTTGTTCTTTGCTCTCCGGTAAAAAATTATTGAACTACCATGATGGTAGACGCCTCATTGAGGTAGGCAGACCCAGCCGAAACTACCTGAGCAGTATGCTCCAGACCGGTGCTGATGGCCACATCCTTTTCAGTAAAATAGGCAACGCTTACGGGCTGTTTTTTCACCGTATTGCCCTTTGCAGGCACATAAACAAAAGCCTGGCTGCCGTTTCCTTCTATTATCGATTCGATCGGAATCAGGTTTACCTGATGAGTTTTTGAAGGAGAAATCACAACACTCCCCACAAGGCCATTGGCTAGTAGCTGATCTTTTCCAACTTCCAGCTGAAGCTCCGCCTGGTAGGTGCCATTCATTGGATCGGCCCCCTGCGCCAACCTGATGACTTCGGCTTCAATGACTTGGTCTCCCAGGTGGTCGAAATGCACGACCGCTTTGTCCCCGATGTTAAGCCTGGCCCAATCCCTGTCAGCCACGCCCGCTTTTAACACCCAGGTCGACTGGTTCCTGGCACTCAGCGAAAAGACTGGATTACCACCGTTGATCATCTCTCCTTCGTTGGCCCATTTTTTTAGCACTACGCCATCAAAGCCAGCCCTGATTTGGGAGTTAGTAAGGTTATAAGAGGCTATGCTGTAGCTCTCCTTTGCATTTTCATAAACAGTGGCGATGTTTTGGTATTGTTCCAGTGTTGCCGCTGAGTCTGCTAAAAGTCCTTTGAAACGTTCGAGGTCTCTGGTGGCTTTTTCAAAACCATTTTTAGCCTGCACCACCTGTGCCTGAATTTCAGTAAGGTTTAGTGAAGCCAGAAGCTGGTCCTTTTTTACCCGATCACCCACTTTTACATAGGTTCTCTGAATGATGCCTCCCGTTTTGAATGATAGCGTGCTTTCCGTTTCAGAGGAAACCAAACCACTGGTTCGAACCGGCTTAGCCACCTTCTCTGACTTAACGCTGTCGAGGCGAACCGCCACCACATTTTTGTCTATCTGCATCTCAGATGCTTTGTTCTGCGTGCAGGCAGACAGCACCCATGCAGACAGAATAATGATTGTTGGAGTAATAAAATTCTTCATGATATTGATGATTGAGTCTCTTTCTTAAAAAAATGGATTGACTATAAGCTGTTAATTACTTTATCGACTTCATTTACGCTCTTGAGCAAGTTGTATTTGGCGATGCTGTAGCTCAGGCGGGCGTTTGTGTAGTTCAGTTGCGATTGCTGGAACTCCAGCGGCAGTACCTGGTTTTGCTGAAATCTCGACTGTGTGATTTTAAAAGCGCTTTCCGAGGTCTTCAATGCGTATTCAGCACTCGACAGATTGTTGGCTGCCGACCTGGCCTCCTCGTATGCCTGAATCACCTGTAGTTCTATTTGCTTTTTCAGCTGCTCTTCCTGGGTTTCGAGTGTTGTTTTCTGCAACACTGCCGACTGGTATTTTGCCTTGCGGGCTCCCCCCTTAAAAAGATCCCACTGCAGGCTGAAAATGAGCATGCTGAACTGCTGATCGCCGTTGAATTTGTAGTCAAATCCCTGGTAGCCCAAATCACCGATTACGGCCAGGTTGGGCATGATCCGGTTGGCTTCGTTCAGCTTGATGAGGTAATTAGTCGCCTCCTGGGCCTGCTGTACCTGCTGCAGTTCGTTTCGCTGTTGCAAAGCTAGCTCTGTAAGATTGCCGGTATTCCCGGCTATTGCCTGAGGCAATGCAAAATCGCCCAAAAATTGAGAGTCTACCTCAATCTCTGCATCAAGCTCTTTGTTGAGTAAAAAATTGAAGTAGGCCCTTGCCAAATGCTCATTTTTTCTGGCATCGTTTAGCTGGGTGTCCATTTTGCTTCTTTCCAGCTGGGCATTATACACCGCATCTTTGGTCACAAGCTGTGCATCAAAAAAGCTCTGCGTCACCCGCACCTGCTCGTCAAGCAAGTTCAATGAGCTTTCATAAATCCTGATCGCCTCCATCGACTGCAGGTAGCTGAAGTAGGCCTCCCTCACCATGCCTTTTAGCTGTGTCTCGTAAGCTTGTCTTTTGGCCTGCTGCACAGTTACCATTTGCTGCTGCGCCTTGTAGCCATACCAGATGTCGGAATTGAAAAGCGGCTGAACCACCCGTAGTTTGGTTTCATGAAAGCGGTTGGGCAGGAACTGAATCTCCTCATTGTTCACCTGCGGAAACTGCTGCGAATCGGTCAACTGATTCAGCGTTGTGTAGACTGGGTTCAGCAGGTCTCCAATGGGAAAGCTGATTTTCCTACCTCCTTGCGCCAGCGAATAAGTAGCGCTTATGCCAGCAGAAGGCATGAAAAGTGCCTTCGACTGTGCCAGGCTTTGAAGACTCTGCTCATACGCCAGGTTCTCCTGTTTCAATGTCAGGTTGGCAGCGAGGGCCTCAGCCACATACTGTTCCAGGACTCCCTCTGAAGCAGTCGGTTGGTTCTGACGTGCATAGCTACCTATGCCCGAAAAAAATACAAAGACGGTTAATAGTGTCACTTTGGTGTACATACATTATTTAATTAACAGTGTTAACTTACAGTTCAAAAAAAGGTCAGGGCAAGACCTGACCGTACTATTTTATATTGAAGTCGTCTACTTTTCGACGGACTTAAAATTTCTTATCATTAACTGGAAAGCTTCAAAAGCATCGGTGACGTACTGTTCACGGTCAACCTCCTGATAAAGTTTCATTCTATCGCAAATTTGTAGCGACACCAGGCCATGCACAAAACTCCAGATCATGAGCGCAGCTGATCGCATGCTTACCCCCTCCAGGTACCCTTCTGCCTGGCAGTCCATCACCACCTTTTCTAAAAAAGCGTGGGCATTGTGACCTGCTTCCCAGGTGTCGTCAGTTTCGGAGGTGCACAAAGGATCCTTCACCAGAAACATTAGCCTGTAATAGTCAGGATTCTCGAACGCAAACCTTATGTAGCGAAGCCCCATTTGGTACATTCGTTCCATGGGATCACTCACGTCCAGCAGTGGTCTAAACTCTTCCGCCAGCATCCGGAACCCTTCCAGGTGCAAGGCATAAAACAACTCATTCTTGTCTTTGAAATAGAGGTAAATCGTGGTTGGGCTGTACTCTATTTCGTCGGCAATATTCCTCATGCTTACCTTCTCAAAGCCATTCTCGGCAAACAGCCTGTTGGCTGTTTTGAGAATCAGCTCCTTCATTTCTTCTTTCTCTCGTTCTCTGCGCTCTGATATACCCATGATACTTTTCAAATAACGGAACAAACATACTTAACGGTGTTAAGTAAAACAAGTTTCACTAATTTTTTCCTTCAAAAAAACTTACTTTCAAGACCTAAAGATCAATATATCAAACTCAATGACCAGAACCATCGTCATATATGGACTAAGCATGGCAGCCTTGCTATTTTTGCTGAAAATGCTGGAATACAGGTTCTTCGTGCGGGATTTGTCATTAGAGATTTACGTTGGCGCTGTAGCCTTGCTTTTTGTATTGATCGGAGTTTGGGCTGGAGGAAAAATAATAGGCAAACGACGAACCACCGTTATCGTACAGCGAAAGTTTCACCTTAACGAGGACGAACTCAGGAGACTGGAGATCAGCCAGCGTGAGTTGCAAGTATTACAGTTAATGGCTGAAGGCTTCTCGAACCAGGAAATTGCCGACAAACTATTTATTTCCCTCAGCACAGTAAAAACTCATACCGCCAATCTATTTTCCAAACTAGACTCTAGGCGCCGGACGCAGGCTGTTCAAAAAGCAAAGGAGCTCAGCCTCATCCAGTAGCAAACTACCCGTACTTTAGTACTATTATTGGCTGAACTCATAAATTCATACCAAAGTATGAGTGGAAAAATGCCTTTGAACGCTTGTTTTGACACATCACAAATGACAGAACTATGAGAAAAGTAATTATTACCTACGGATTGATTGCAGGTGCCATTGTAGTGGTGCTTATGTACCTCACCATGCCTATTGGCAAGGAGAACGGCAACTACGACCTCGGCATGGTCCTCGGCTATGTGTCGATGATTGCGGCCTTGTCGATGATTTTCTTTGGCGTGAAAGCGTTTAGAGACAAATACCTGAACGGAAGTATCACCTTTGGAAAAGCTCTGTTAACAGGGCTGGCGATCACTCTCGTGGCAGGAATTGTGTATTGCATTGGATGGGAAATATACTACAACACCGTTGCCCCCGACTTCATGACAGACTACACCAATTTCTACATCGAAAAAATGAAGGATGAAGGTGCCTCGCAGGCTGAAATTGATGAAATGACAGCTTCGATGGATGCTATGGCTGAAAACTACAAAAATCCAGTCGTTCGGTTTGGCATGACATTATTGGAAATCTTCCCGGTTGGCCTGGTCATATCACTCGTATGCGCTGCGCTGTTTCGAAGCAAAAACTTCCTTCCTGCTACTGATTAACTTAAAAACCAATTAATAGAAACAATCATGGAAGAGCAAAAAATTGGACATATCGTGCACTTTGACCTGACTGTGGAAGACCACGAAGGTGTTAGCGAATTCTACAAAGAAGTGATTGGTTGGGAAAAGCAGGGCCTCGACATGGGCGGCTACCAGGACTATGTGATGAAAGACAAAGAAGGCAACTTCTTGAGCGGCGTTTGCAAAAAGGCCGGAGGAAATGCCAACCTACCCCCCTACTGGCTGATTTATGTGAAAGTAGAAGACCTGGATGCCAGCCTGGCGAAATGTGAGGAGCTCGGCGGCAAAGTCATAGGTGAAAAACGAAAATATGGAGAGGAGACTTCCTATTGCCTTATTCAGGATCCTGCGGGAGCGTATATGATGTTGATAACGTGAGTTCGATATAACAATGCCGTCATTCCGGAAAATATTGGCCTAAAATTCAAATGGGCCAATATTTATCCCAGGCGGGCAGCCCGGAATCTCAAATGTCTTGTGGCGGAGATTGCGCCGACGTGGAACGGATAATTTTCTTCAGATGAGAAAAATATCTGAAGAAAATTTCCGCAATGACGCCCCTCGGTGATGTTTTGTTACATTTTTATATCGAACTCAGGTTGATAAATTGAACTATAAAAAAGTCATGCCACCAGCTACAGCTTTGGGCACGGCTCCTTTCAGACTACAAAAGTTTAGTAAAATGCAGAAGCGTCAGACACTCTTAGAAGTCTCCATTAGTAGCTAGCAGCAGCATTTACTCCAAAACTTTTGTAGTCTTTGCTACCAACCACTACCACCTGGCAACCAGGGTTTAGAGCGCTTACTTATCCAACTCAAGCACAAACGGAGAAGCAGGAAGTCCGGCTTTATTAATGATATAGTATTCAGGGTCGTTGCTCCAGTCGAACCTGACAGCTTTGGGTTCTGCCACCGTTCCAGAATGGATATAGAGCTTGTTTCCCTTCACCTCACCGGTGGCTGGGAGAAATTGGCCATCTTCTCCTGCCAATTCAAAGCTTGCGCCCAGGCCCACCCGGTTTTTCTTCAACTCGATATTTGCTGAGAAGCGGACTACGACCTCCTTTCCCTCTAAAGACGCTGATAGCGGAGAAGGGCCATTGGCTTCAACAGGTTCGTTATAAGCTACATCCAATGCCTGCAAGGCCAGGCGACGACCAAACTCCACCTTATTTTTTGGGTGCACATCGTAAGGGTCTCCCAAGTCGATAGTTACAGCCATACCAGTGTTTGGCAGCTTCAAAGTTTCTTTTTGGACCTGCCGTAGCTGGCTCCACGAGCTATTGGGCGTTCCGATATCGTGGCTAGTTTCAATACTTGTGATCTGAACAAACAAAAACGCCAGGTCGCCTAAGCCCCATTTGGTTCTCCAGTCGGAAATCATAGTAGGAAACATTTTCCCATACAATTCGGCCCGGCTGGCATCAGCCTCTCCCTGGTACCAAATAAAGCCCTTTAGTCCGTAGTTGGTCGCCGGAGCCACCATGCCGTTGTAAAGGTAAGTAGGCCGGCTATAGTGATTGGTTATAGTACCAAAGCCCTCTTTCTTGTCATTCTGGAAGCGCCAGCTGTCAGCCAGAGACACTGCGAACTTTCCATTAATATGAGACAGCACAAATGCTTCAGCATCGCCTTCGAAACTTGTGACACCAAAAGGTGTTGCGAGTCGGACGCCAATCACATTTTTGCCCGGTTTAATCAAACCGACCGGCACTTCAAATTTTGCAGGTTGAGAATACAAAAAAAAGCCCAGTTCCTGTCCATTTACATAAACCCTGCTCTCCCGGTTAAGAACACCAAGGGAGAGTTCAAAGGGTCCTTTAGCAAACTTCTCAGGAACCCGGACTTCTTTCCTGGCCCAAACTACATTCTCAAAATGAGTATCTTCATCTATCGGGTTGGTCTCTTGCCATCCACTGTCGTCAAAATCCAAAGCCATTTCTGGCAGATAATCGGTCTTTGGAAAGCTGATTGTCATCCTTCTTTCATAAGCATTATCCAAAGAAGCCAATTCAGCGTTTCTCCAGTCGTTTGGATCGAAATTCTCCGGTGGAGGCTGCAAATCCAGCTCTTTAGCAAATTGTGTCGCTACCTCAGCGCTCAACCATGACCTGATAGGTGTACCTCCCCAGGAGCCATGGATAATCCCAATCGGTATATTGAGCTGTTGATTGAGCTGCTTAGCAAAAAACCAGGCGGTAGAAGAAAACAGTTCCAGCGACTCTTCAGAGGGCAAAGACCAGGCAGATTCTTCGTAGTCGACTGCGGGCACCGGCATTGGCATTTTGGGCACCTGGAAGAGCCGAACTTGATGATAATCGACATCAGCCATCTCCTTTTCGTAATCATTGATGCCCGAGTAGGGTATCCACGGCCAGCCTGCCATAGGATGCTCCATATTGGACTGGCCGGAAGCAAACCAAACATCGCCCATGAGCACATCCGAAAACACCAACTGCTCATTGGCTCCTTTCACTGTAAGTTGATAAGGCCCACCCACCGGGCGTTTAGGGAGCTTGGCAACCCACTCACCTTTTTCATCTGCCACCACCAGTGCCTCAGAACCATCCAATGACACAGTGATCTTTTCCAGAGGGTTTGCCCAGCCCCAAACAGAAATCGGAATATCCCGCTGCAATACCATATGATCCGAAAATAGCTGAGGGCACCTGAGTTGCGCCATCAACTGCTGCGGGAAAGCCATAGCGGTCAGGCAGACTAAAAACAATATCAAATATTTATGGTGTAATTGCCTCATATTCCTACTTTAAGAGCTTAACAATTTCAAGTTGAACAGGGCCGAGTAAACCGGACTTTTTCAGCGGCACATCCTTCCACGGCGTCAGGTTTTTGTTGGCATTGGTGATATTCGTATTCGTAAACTGTTCCCCAGTGATGGCATCACCTGTTAATCTGTTGGACCAGGTATTTGCCACCCGTACACTTAGCGTATTCGTCCCCTCTTTGATCATGTCAGTAACATCAAGCCGATAAGGCTTCGTCCACACAATTCCTACGGGCTGATCATTCAGTGTTACCTCCGCCATTTCGGCAAGATCACCCAGGTCAAGGTACACTCGGTCCCCCTCGCCAACTGAACCTGCAAACTCGAATGTCTTATTATACGTGCCGATTCCGGAGTAGTACCTAATGCCATCAACCTCTGATTGCGTCCAAGAAGTAAGATCGGGGAAAACAGCTTTAGCAGGTGCTCCCCACTCCTCGCTGAAGGAAACGTCCCATTCTCCTTCGATGGCTGCCGCCTTTGCCTGCCCACCTGCCGACCTTGAGTAGAAACCATGCGGCGTGTACACAATGTCGGTATTTTCGATGCTCCCTTTAGGTTTCGCTGGCTGATTAGTGAACACCACGAAGTAGCTCCCATATGGCGCAATCGACAGTGGCAACAGCGTTGTGTTGCCTTTCTCTTCGAAAATCGGAATAGGCATCATTTCTCCGGTTTTAGGATCCCATAACTCAGGCGCCCTGTTCTTCTGGCGAAAGGATAGTTTTTCAGACACCCAGCTGTCTGTCGTATTGCGGATGAGGTAAAAATCTGCATCGCCTTTGGCGTAGTGGATGAAATCCAGCTTTCCACTGGCCTGCTCGGGGTAGCTGAAATCCGGCACTAACCCTAATCCTCTGAGGGCTTCCTCCGGCGATTGACTTGATCTTATCTTGCCACTCTCCGTTCCGTCCGTCCACAAATCGTCCGAACCACTCACTATTTGCTGAGTTGCCTCAGGCTGACGAGCCAATCCATTTGCCCGGGTGGGCTTTCCTCCCACGATCACCGCTCCGGAAGCAGCCAAATCTCTCATTTTGGTCAGCGCAACAGGGCTCATTTCCGTATTATTGCCAAGTGCCAGTACTTTGTATCTACCAACGCCCGGCAGTACAACTTCACCGTTTTCAACAATCAACTCATTTAGCTTATCAGTATTGATCACTTCGTAGTCGTAACCAGGGCCAGCCGTGAATCTTGTGTTCTTAGGTGGCACCAGGTTGGGCACGTCGTCGCCGTAGTAGTACAAGACATCGGCTACAAATTTGGCTTGCTGAAGGATGTAAGAGTTGCGGGCCAGATAATCATTAAAGGCTTTGGCCATGGGCCACCAAACCCGTTTATCGTTGTAATGAGTGCCCGCCAGGTAAACAATGCCGGGATAACCAAACTCAGATGGATTATGCGTAAACCCATGGATCACCAGTCGGTTCATGCCTTCACAAAACGCACGATCAGCAATAATTTTCAAGTCCTTCGGGCTCTCCTGCCAGTCCCAATAGCTGGTAAAAGCTTCTTCCTCAACAATATTTCGCTGATAGATGTGAGAGGCAGCCGCAATTTCTTTGACCAGCCAGATATAATCTACCACGCTGTCTTCTTTGTAATACTCCCGGTTGTACCAGAACTCGCCACGGGGCACGTCCAATGCCCCCAGCGCCTTCAATGTCTCCACCGGAATGTGGTGCATGTGACCAGGGCCACCCGACTCTGATATGATCTCAAGTCCGTGGGCATTACAAATCTCTTTTGATTTGGCGTAATGGTTTTGAATCATTAGCTCCGAAAATGTCTTTCTAAAGTCGAATTGAAAGTCATCATTTACCTTCTCCTCGTATAGCTGCTCGTCGTAAATAGCAGGAATAAACTTATTGATCTCATACCCGTGCAATTTCTTAAACATCTCAGGCAAAGTGGGCGTCCAGGCAAACTCCTTCGCTTCGTAGCTGGCCAGGTAGAGGTTTTTGAGCGCACTCTGCTTAAAATCTCCCACGAGAGGCTTCAGTTTGTTGATGAAATACATCATGTGCATGCGGGTGGCGGCTGAGTCGAAATGATCGATAATGGGGCCATCAGAATTGGGAGACGGCACAATCAACCGTTCGCCTGAATTGGAACAAATGTATCGGTATATATCCCACTCTCCCTCAGGGGCATCCCACGAAAGGAGTTCCGTGGCAGCATCAAATTGGGCTGATAAATCAAAAATGCGAGAGGTGTCACCGAGGTTTTTTGCACCTTTTGGAACAGCTACCACTGCGATTTCCTCACTATACACTGGTCTTCCGCCCGGCAGGTAGTCAATTTTTCTGGGTTGCCCGTTTCTGTCGGGCGTAATTTCCGGGAAGGGAAGCTTCATTTTCACTTCTTTTCCACCCGTCAATAATGTTTTGGATGCATAAAGCGTTTTTGAAGCATGTTTTGGCTCCACCCAGGTGCCTCCGGCGTTCCAACTGCTGGCTACACCCAACCCGACTTCCAGATCAAGCTTCTTCGCTTCATCCAGGGCCATTTTTATCAAATGAAGTGATTCTTCTCCCATAAACGGAGGCCCGGCAGGTATGATCCCCTTCTCGTCGCTGGCACGCCGCAAGCCAATCTCAAAAATATCCACACCACCAAGGCCAGCGTCTTTGATGGCTCTCAGTTCGGTTTTTAGCCTTACCGAGTCAACATAGCCATTGAGCCACCACCAGTACACTTTGGCCCTGGCTTTGACTGGCGGGTTCTGAAAACCCTCTCTTAATTCCGTGAGTCCGTCATCGGTTTTTGGCGTTTCACACGCAAAGAGCCCCAGCAACCCCACAAATAGCGAGGCCGTGATAATATGTACTATATTTTTCATGATAGTTTACTTTTGGTAGATGGTTACTCTATCGGACTGACAGTGATTAATTCGACTGGGCCCAGCAAGCCTGACCTGATTAATGGTACTTCCGCCCACGGTGTTTTGATCTTATTCAATCCGAAGATGTCTGTGATCTCAACATTTGTGAAGGTGTAGTCTTTGCCTTCCGTCAGGGCATCGCCGGTGATCCTGTTCGACCAGGTATTGGCAATTTCTATCTCCAATACGTTGTCGGCTGGTTTCAAAACATCAGTCACGTCGAACCTGTAAGGCTTCACCCACGCAATGCCAAGTGATACTCCATTCAACCACACCTCTCCTACTTTTGACAGGTCGCCAAGGTCAAGCAGCACCCGCTGGTTCTTCATGGAAGATGCGTTGATATCGTACTGGAAGGTCTTCTTATATTTTGCATTACCAGAATAATATTTGATGCCTTCGATATCGGATTCAGTCCATGAGACCAACTCAGGGTATATTATCCGTTCAGGCCCGCCCCATTCCTGTGAGAAAAACACCTCCCAGGCCCCGCTGATCGGTTGATGCTTCGTGATATTTGTTACCGGGGTAGACTGCCCTGCTTTGGTAGCCTCGAATAAGCCATCCTCCATCAGCAAAATGCCGTTGGCTGTGTAATCCAGTAAGGGAGGGAAAAGTCCCCGGCTGTTTAACTGCTCAAATTTGGCGGTGCTTTTCCCTTGTTTGAAGGTGATGAACGCTGAACCATAAGGCGCCAGCGACAATGGAAGCCTGATGTACTTCCCGTCTTGCCGATAAATGGTAACGGGCAACACCGAGCCAGATACCGGATCCCAAATCTCGGGTACTTTGTCCTGCTGTCTGAGCCCTATCTCTCTCGACACCCATTGATCGGTGGTATTTCTTACAAAATAGAAATCCAGCCCCGATTTGTTATAATGAATATAGTCGAGCGTGTTAGCCGTTCTGTCCACATAATCTATGTCCGGCCCCAAACCAAGCGTCTCCAGCACGGTCACCGGCTGCTGGTCGAGCACTTTTTGGCTCCCGGCACCCCACAGTTTATTAAGGGTAGCATTCATCGCCTCGGTGCGGCCAGGAATGTCGGATACTTTCTTAGGTTTAGCGCCAGTCACCCTGGCTCCGGCACGAACCAGCTCATCAATTTTTTGCAGCACCTGGGGATTGATCTCCTCTTCATCCTCCAGTGCCAGCACACTAAACGCAGCACCGGTAGGCAGCACCACTTTTCCATTTTTGACTGATGCCTGTAGCAGTATCTCGGTGTTGGTTATCTCATAGTCGTAACCAGGGGCAACCATAAACCGGCTGTTTTTGTGACCTGCATAATTGGGAATGGCGTCGCCATAGTAGTACAGCACGTCTGCGAAAAAGTCGGTCTGCTGCAACACAAATGAAATGCGGCCAAGGTAGTCGTTGAAAGGCCTTACTTTGGAGAACCACACCCTTCTATCGTTGAAGTGGGTGCCGGCATGGTACACAATGCCCGGGTAGCCGTAGCCCGCCGGGTTATGGCTAAAGCCGTGCACCACAACCCTGTTCATTCCTTCTGCAAAGGCCCTGTCGCCGGAGGGCTTCATGTCGAACGGCCCTTCCTGCCAATGTTTGAAGGAGGTAAAAGCCTCTTCTTCCACAATACCCCGCCCATAAATGTGCGATGCAGCTGAAACTTCTTTCACCATTCTCAAAATATCAATTCCCTGCTCATTGAACCGGTCGTGATGGATCCAATACTCCCCTCTCGGCAAGTCCAAAGCCCCCAGCGATTTAAGTGGTTCGACTGGCACGTTGTGCAAAGGCAGGCCCGGGCCACCCGATTCAGAATTGATCTTCAATCCATACTTGTTTGATATCTCTTTCGCCTTTTTATAAAAATTGGTGATCATTAATTCTGACAAAGTGCGCTGGCGATCCTTTTTGAATTTACTCACCACCTCTTCGCTGAAATTTTCCTCGTTGAAAAGTACCGGCAGGTATTTGTTGATCTCATATCCGTTGAGTTCCTTGAAAACCTGAGGCAGTGTGGTTGTCCAGACAAAGCCTGTTGCCTCGTAGCTCGCCAGGTAAAGGCTTTTCAGGGCAGTTTTGCTGAGGTCATCACCCATAGCTTCCTGAATACGACCGATGATGTACAGAAAATGTGCCTCTGTGGCCTGTGCATCAAAGTGGTCGATGATAGGGCCGACAGAATTCTTGCTCGGCAGCTTCAATTGCTCGCCGGAATTGGAGCAGATGTAGCGATGCACCAGCCAGTCGCCCGACAAATCCCAGGTCAGCTTGTCGTTGCTGGCATCAAACTTTGACGTCAAATCAACGAACTTTGCCGGATCCCAAACGGGCTGTCCATTTTCCACCGGAATACCCACTACGGCCACCTCGGTGTAAAAAACGGGCCTACCGTTCTTCTGAAATTCAATAGCTTTCGCCCTGCCTCTCGCATCTTTTGCAGGTACCTCAGGGAATGGGAGTTTGACAGTCCCGCCCGACTTACCTTTTACATCGAGGCTTGAAAAATATATTGACTTGGCCGAATTCTCCGGCGTCGTCCAGGCACCGCCCGCATTCCAGCTGCTGGCCAAATTCAGACCAACATCCATATTGCGTTTTTTGGCTTCCAGCAAGGCTACTCGTATTGACTTGAGTGACTCGTCGCTCAAAAAAGCCGGGCCGGCTGCCACCATGTCGTCAGTTTGTCGAACGCCAATCTCAAAAATATCGAAGCCAGAAATGCCTCCCCGATCCATGGCAGCAATTTCTTCCTTGACCCGAACGGTGTCGACATTGCCATTTAGCCACCAGAAGTACACTTTTGGCCTGGCCCCGGGAGGAGGCGACTTGAACCCTTCCTTTAGTTGATCGTAAGATGGTGCGTTTTGGGCAATGGCCTGATCGAAAGAAAGGCAAAGTAAAGCTCCAACAGCAATAAGTAGAGAAAAGAGTGTCTTCATGATATAGCGTATGTTAGATTCCTGAATCGGGTTAGTGTTTCAATCAACTGCTTCATTTTTTACCAGTTATAGCGGGCTCACAGTAATCAATCGCACGGGCCCCAGCAAGCCTGATTCTACCAACGGGGTTTCTTCCCAGGAAAATCGCTGCCTGCCAAATCCTACTACTGTCGTTGTTAGCACGTTGGAATAAGTATAGTCCTTTCCATCCGTCCGGGCATCTCCTATGATGCGATTGGCCCAAACGTTGGCAATTTCTACCTCCAAGAGGTTGTTGCCTGCTTTAAGTTTGTGGGTAATATCGAACCGGTAGGGCTTTGCCCAGGTGATTCCCAGCGGTTCTCCGTTGAGCCACACTTCACCTACTTTTGAAAGGTTGCCAAGATCGAGAAACACCCGCTGGTCTTTCATGAGGGTTGCATTAACGTCATGATAGAATGGCTTTTTGTACCTGGCCATCCCTGAATAGTATTTTATGCTCTCTTCCTCAGAGTCTGTCCAGGAGCTCAGCTCCGGGAACAGCCTCCTTTCAGGCCCACCCCATTCCGGAGAAAAGAATACTTCCCAGGCTCCGGTTAAGGTTTTTACATGTACATTATTAACTAGGGATGAAGATTGGTCTTGCTTTTTTACTTCAAAGGCACCTGCTTCCATCAAAAACACTCCTTCGGGTGTGTAGTTGAGCATAGGTGGATGCTGTTGAGTCCCTGTAATTTTTGAGAACTTCACCTCTTGCTTTCCTGGCTTAAAGACCACAAAAGTCGAGCCCATCGGTGGTAGCGAAACTGGCAGTTGAATATATTGCCCGCTCTGATTGTAGATGGTTGCCGGGGAAATTGAACCGTTGATAGGATCCCATATCTCCGGCACCCTGGCCTGCTGCCTGAAGCCGATCTCCCTTGACACCCATTCGTCGGTCGTGTTTCTTACAAAGTAAAAATCCAGACCGTTCTTGTTGTAATGAATGTAGTCGAGTGTGTTGAGCGCTATGTCTGAATAGTTGATATCAGGGCCAATGTTGTTGGCCTGCAACACTTCGAATGGCTGCTTTCCGGCCACTACTTTCGCCTTCGAGTTTTGATTCCAAACCTTATCAATCATAGCGGCCATGGCCGGCGTTCCACCTGGCCTGTCCGATACTTTCTTCGGCTTGGCTCCGGTGATAGTAGCCCCTGCACTCACCAGCTCGTCTATTTTCAGCAACACTGCGGGGTTAATGTCTCCCTCATCCTCCAGCGCCAATAGGTTGTAGTGACCACCCGTAGGCAATACAAGCTTTCCATCCTTCACTTTGAGCTGCAAAAGAATCTCAGTATTGATGACGTCATAGTCGTAGCCCAGACCAGCCATGAAGCGGCCATTTTTCGGTCCTGCGTAGTTCGGCACCGCATCTCCGTAGTAGTAAAGCACATCGGCTACAAAATCGGTCTGCTGGAACACTGCAGAAACCCTGGCCAGGTAGTCAGTGAATGGCCGTATTTTCGGGTGCCATATCCTTTTATCGTTGAAATGTGTGCCTGCATGATAAACGATGCCTGGATAACCGATGCCTGAAGGGTTGTGGCTAAATCCGTGAATCACCACCCTGTTCATGCCCTCGCAAAACGCCCGGTCGCCGGTTGGTTTCATATCGAACGGGCCTTCCTGCCAGTTCAAAGATGAGGTGAAGGCTTCCTCTTCCACGATGCCCCTGCCGTAGATATGGGAAGCGGAGGACACTTCCTTCACGACCCGCAGAAAGTCTACCCCCTGGTCGTTGTAAGCATTGTAGTTGATCCAAAATTCACCACGGGGAAGGTCGAGTGCACCAAGTGCCTTGAGAGGCTCAGCGGGAACATTGTGCATCGGCATACCAGGCCCTCCTGCTTCAGAATTGATTTTCAGACCATGTGCATTGGCCACCTCCCTCGCCTTTTTATAAAAATTTGTGATCATCAACTCCGACAATGTGCGCTGATAATCTTTCATAAACTTCTCAACGACTCCTTTCCCGAAGGATGACTGATTAAGGAGCACGGGCAAGAATGTATTTATTTCATAACCAGTAAGTGACTTGAAAACATCTGGCAATGTGGTCGTCCAGGTAAAGCCGGTGGCCTCATAGCTAGCCAGGTAGAGGCTTTTCAGGGCAGTGTTCCTCAAGTCGCCCATTTCTTCTGTCAGCACATTGATAATATGGAGAAAATGGGCTTCGGTGGCCTGTGCGTCGAAATGGTCGATAATAGGACCGGAGGAATACTTACTTGGTCGCTTCAACTGCTCGCCTGAGTTGGAGCAGATGTAGCGGTGCACCTCCCAGTCGCCTGTCAGCTTCCAGTTCAGTTTTTCACTTTCCGGATCAAACTGGCTGGAAATATCAACGATCTTTGCCGGATCCCAGTCAGGCTTTCCATTTTTCAACGGTATGGCTACAACGGCTACTTCCTGGTAGAACACCGGCTTCCCGTTGCGCTGATACTGAATTACCCTCGTTTTACCAGCTGCATCGATTTTTGAAATCTCAGGGAATGGGAGCTTTATATTGCCTCCCGACTTACCCTTTACCTCTATTCTCGAATCATAAATCGACTTAGCCGAATTTTCTGGAGTTACCCATGTTCCACCAGCATTCCAGCTGCTGGCCATGTTGAAGCCCACGTCCATATTCCTTTTCTTAGCTTCATCCAAAGCCACCCTGATAACCTTCAGGGACTCCTTGCTTAGAAATGCCGGGCCTGCTTCAACCATTGTGTCTACCGGAGGCACGCCCGTTTCAAAAAGATCGAAACCGGAAAGGCCTGCCCTGTCCATGGCAGCTATTTCTTCTTTCACCCTAACGCTGTCCACGTTTCCGTTGAGCCACCACCAGTAAACCTTGGGTCGGGCCCCTTGTGGCGGAGTTTGAAACGATGACTTGACCTGCTCATAAGCAGATGTACTTTGCCCAACGGCAAAATTGCATTGCAGGCAAACGAATAATCCAAGGGCAATAAATGTCGAAAAGCGTGTTTTCATAGTAGTGTATGTGTATAATTCAAACCGACTCTGTTTAGGAAGCCGTAATTATTTCTTAAGACAAATTGTATCTATATATCCGCTCAACCGCCACTGGCACACCTTTGGTCTACCTTCCGTCTGCGGTAGAATTAGTACTGGCTGCCCACGAAAGGCTCACGATCAGGAGCTAGTAGTTTACTGTTTAAAAGACGCCATTATCCATTGCTACCGGATCATAGCTGAAAGGGATCTTTTGTTTCCGCTAGTCTCTTCTTTAGCTGTCCCTTCAATTCCGTCTTCACAGACAAATAATCCCCATCGCCTGCCAGGTTGCTCATTTCGAGAGGGTCGTTTACCATGTCAAAGAGTTCCTCATTTCGCTCTCCCTTCGAATAATAATTGTATTTGTAGCGGCTGTTGCGAATCATCCGGCCGGTGAGTGATTTATCAAATGGATCAACGGCCAGTTCGGTCACTACAAAGTCGGCAGAGTCATATTTATCCGATTCTATATAAGGTCTGCGGCTGACTCCGTCGAATGCTATATTGCTGGTTACTCCGATATAGTCGAGAATGGTTGGCACCACGTCTGCACCCGACACTACCAGCCGATTGTCAACACCAGTCGCCTTTACCTTGTCTTTGTAGTACACCACAAACGGCACTTTGGCAGGCCCGTCGTACAACGACAACTTAGCTGCCCATTTCTTCTCCGCCATGCCATCGCCATGATCGGCGCTTACGACAATAATGGTGTTCTCATCCATTCCCTTAGCTCTCAAGGCGTCCAGTACCTTACCTATTTCAGCATCTACCATTTCGGTATTGCGATAATAGTACCACAGGTAATTTCTCCACCTGGTTTCGTCGTTGCCCTGCGACAAGAGCAGCTCATCACCATAGTGATCCCGGAAACGACTGTTTGCTATCATTTCGGGTTCGTTCGGGTCTATGGTATGATTAGCCGGCAAAGGCGGAAGGGCTACATCTGGCCCAACATTCGGGTAGTTCTCAGGCTTTCTGGGAAAATGGCAAATGTCGTGGGGGTTGTGAAACTGCACGTACATCAGCAATGGTTTCTCTCCGCTGTACTGCTGGATATATTCCACCGTGGCATCTGCCAAAGGGCCGTCAGTATCGGCACCCAAATCCCAGGGCTTATCATTTTCATAAAAGTCGATAACCTTGAACCCCGCCAGCGTGTCAATATCTTTCCGCTGGGGATAAGAACCCGGGATATGCCATTTCCCGGCCCATACAGTTTCGTATCCTTCGGTGCTAAGTATTTCGCCCAGGTTTTTGACTCCGTCCTTAATTGAATCACCGTTGTAATCGACGCCGGTGTTATGAGGCATCAACCCGGTGATAAGACTGCTGCGAGATGGACCACAAACAGGCGTTGTGCAGTAGGAGTTCGCAAAGCTGATCCCGTTGTTGACCAAGTAGTCGAGATTTGGCGTGCTCAAGTACTTATTGCCATGGGCACTTATCGCATTCGGGTTGTGCTGATCGGTGAGAATGACAATAACGTTCGGGCGCTTAGCAGCTTCATCCCTTTTTTCCGTTTGAGTACAACCACTCACTGCGAAAGTGAAAAGCAGCAACAGCGCAACGGATACAAGCAGTCCAGCAAATGCTTCCAGGAACGTTAAGTGATTTTTATGAATAGTGTTTTTTACCATGACACGACCAGTTGACCAGTTACATTTTCATACAGATAGTAATCTCCACCAAACTTTTCTTCGCTCTGTCCCTCCAGTTGTCCTTTACCAAATGGGTAACTGGAGTTC
Source organism: Imperialibacter sp. (assembly GCF_048007035.1). Classification (NCBI taxonomy): domain Bacteria; kingdom Pseudomonadati; phylum Bacteroidota; class Cytophagia; order Cytophagales; family Flammeovirgaceae; genus Imperialibacter; species Imperialibacter sp. The sequence goes on along the minus strand of NZ_CP180355.1, from coordinate 5,340,533 downwards.
AAAACCACTTTCACCGATTCGCCTGCAACTCCTGTGGGTGGATAAAACCGAACCTTCGCATTTTTCAAACCAGTCAATTGAATTCGACGCTTAGTGCCTTTCGTCGCCAGGGGAATGTCAAAGCACGAAATCACGCCATCTTCCTGCTCCACGAAGAACCTGCTCTCTTCGAAAAATGACTTTGGAAACCTGTAGGTAGATGCTCCATTTTTCAGTTGTGTTTCCCAACCAATGATGATGGGGGCACCTTGAGGAAACTTGAACGCCTGTTCCACTGTCAGATTAGGAAGGTAGCCAGAGAAGAAGAAGGAATTGTTGTGCCGTGAAATGCAGTTGATAGGGTCTTTTATGCCTCCACTACTTTTGTCGTAGGTGATTGAGTAACCCAATTTACCCAGACCAAATCGCATCAAAGAGGGCCCTGAAAACCATTTCTCCGAATCATCCGGAGTCAACAAGTGACCGCCTTTGTATGACACAGAATTGGTTCCACGGACATAGCACACGGCTCCGCCCTTCCAGTCCGGGTTTTGCCGGTATACTACAGCATCCCGCTTTTGTCCGTTCTGAACTACCTGTGCCAGTACCTTTGTAGAATTATCCCTGGCATCGACCATCGTTTCTATCCCTCCGCCAGACAGGTCAGCAGGATGTTGCATCACCATAGGTGATTTGGTTTCTATGTTATCCCCGTTCATGGCCATTTGCACCGCAAATTCACCAGCCAGTGGCTCTTCAGCCTTTATATTCATAAAGTCGAGGAATTCCTTGCTGCCATTTCCCACTGGCCCGTAGATCATCAGCTGTCCCCCTGCTTTCACAAAGGCCATCAATTGCTGCTCCAATTCACTTCCCGCATCGGGGACAATTGTCACGAGCACGGATTCATTAAAAGTTGGTTTTCCATCTTTTCTGATCTGGCTGAAGTTTCCGGTAGACACCACCGTGTTCATAGGAAAGCCTTCGTTGATAGCCTGGCGAATAAACCAATCGCCATAGTAGATCTCTGGCAACCTTTCGGGCTGCACGGAAGCCCATTCATGGTATTCGTCAAAAGGATATACCCAAACAACAGGCCCAGCCTGATCGGGAGCGTTTCTTCTGGCTTGCAGAATGTGCGGGGTCACCTCATCCGGTACCTGCACAGGCATATTGCCATACGAGTCGTCAATGGTCAGGAAATTCAGATGGGTTGGCAGCATTGCCTCACCCTTGCTGTTGATGGTGGAAATTGACATCGGCAGGTAAATATCATGTGCTTCTCTGCCATAGCGATCCAGCCAGGGGCTGTTCACCCACCATGGGTCGTGGGTGTAATAACGGAACAAGTAGCGATTGTCCGGCAGCTCAGCTATACGTGACATGTAGCCGGCGAGCTCCAATCCAAAGTCGCCGTTTAAAGCAGCCCAGGGTGAATTTGGTGGAGGCAGCAGGTTAAAGCCGCCGTTGTAAATACTTTTGAGGTCGACACCATCCGCTGCCAGGTCAATGCCTGTGGACAGGTTGGTGCCCCTTGTCTCAATCCGGAAGTCCGGACATTGCTCTCTGAATAGTGTCCAGAAATTGACTATCTTTTCCTGTACATCGCTGAATTTTTCAGGATAGAATTTCTCTCCATCAAATAAGGCTCCCGTGGCACTCCAGGTTTCCATACCAAAGCCGAAGCCGTTTGAAAGCCATAGGTAGTCGAAGCCCAGGTCGGTTAAAAAGTGTTGCGATTGGCTGCCGAAGAAGGTGCCAAAAGGTGTGTCCTGTTTGATGCCATTGGGGAATCCGGCATAACTATCGCTGTCTTCATTTAGCGTGGAATAGCAGACCACAAATGTCTTTGAGCCCATGGTAGAGCCCATGCATATCTCAGGGTGCTTCTCATATTTGAAGGGTGACTTGGCAAATTCAGGCCCGGGATCAAAAGTAGCCCCTACACGAACCGGTTTACCGGTCATCGTTTCACCCACACGCTTCAGCGTGCTTACTATGTATTTCAGGTCACCATAGTTAAAGTCAGGTGTGTCATCCAAATAGGTAAAAGCCCGCTGGTGAACTGAAAGATTCTCATTTTCCGGTTCAGAGTTGACTTCGTGCTCCGCATTTGGGTTGCCAATATATCTGGCCCATTCTAGCCGCTGATCCAGGCTTCCGCTATAGTCAAGTATCTCCGAACCGTCGGCGGTCCAAAGCATGAGCGACACTGTGTCGGCATGCCTTACCAATGAGCCCCAGCCAGCAAATATTTCTTTACAAGCATCTTCAATATATTGCTTGTCATTCTTTTTGAAGGGTTTAAGGGATAGCTCCAGGGTAATATTATTGAAACGCTTTACTCCAAGGTTTTTGCTATCCGCTAGCATTTGAGATTGCTCGTGACTTCCGCTACAAGAAACCATTATATAACCCACCAGGGCCAACACAACTAAACGACTCATCTTCTGAAATTTATTTTACGATTGCTTGACTGAAGCTAGCTCTCTTGAATTGCTTATAAGGGATTGTAGGGTCGGACCAAAGCTATGATGAGACTTTTGCCTCGCAAAAAGGAAGCTAAGCTCATCATAGGTCTTTGGAACGACTTCACCCTACCTACCTACTTTGCTAATACCCATCATTTTGGGCAAGATTCACATCAATGTCCAATTCTCTTTGTGGAATTGGCATTAACAACTCATAATTTTCAACTGTAAAACTTTGTCCCTTTGCTGCAAAATGGGCGTTCATTACTGTCTGTAACCTGCCTGTGCGCAAAAGATCAAACCATCTATGTCCCTCATTAAAGAACTCAACTCTTCTCTCTCTCTCCAGAGCCAGAGAAAAGTCGGCTTTCGAAAGACCTGCCAAAGCATCCAGGTCAGCTCTTTCTCTCACCATATTGAGATACTCGTGAGCATCGTCAGTTCTTGAAAGCTCGTTAAGTGCCTCAGCATACATCAGCAGTACATCGGCATAGCGCAGCGACGTGTAGTTTACACCTCCATCGCCAAGTATCCCGGTAGTAAAGTCGACGAACTTCAATCCTGCAAGGTAATCTCCATAAGTACCGTCCAGTAGTCTCACAGAGTCGGCGATAGACACCGGTCTTCTGGCATCTCCCGTCTCGTAAGCACTGGCTACATCTGAAGTTGGGTTAATTCGGCCGTTGCCCTGCATGTTGCCGGGAAACATGCCCAGGTTGAAAAGGGCTGGGAAAAACACAGATGAAAACCTGTTACCCTCACCCACATTGCCTGACATGTACTTCACCTCGAAAATAGACTCTCCAAGCTCGTCATTTCCTGGCGAGAACAGAGCGGCATAGTCGTCCTCAAGCGTATACCCCATGCCCATCACGTCTTCGAGCACGGAAGCGGCCAACTGATGTTCTCCCATAGTAAGGTATACTTTGCCAAGGAGCGTTGAAGCAGCACCCTCAGAAGCCCTCGACTTGCTCAGCCCCGAAACGTCTTTCAGAAAACCTGCCGAAGCAGTTAAGTCAGATACAATCAAGTTATAGATCTCACTCGCCGGCTTTCTGCCCATGTCAAAATCCGCTATCTCTTTAGGGCTTTTGAACGAAACGGTGATCAAGGGAAGGTCTCCAAACAGCCTTACCAAATTGAAGTAATTGTAGGCCCTGAGAAAAAGAGCCTCACCTCTATACTGAGATTTTAACGCCTCACTGATGTCAACACCATCCAGCTTTGAAAGTATAGTATTGGCCCTTGAAATGGCCGTAAAACTATCGCTCCAAACTTCTCCCACAAACGAGTTGGCAAGTGTCATGTTCATCTCGTCGCATTCCGATTCTGCCGTCGTTGGGGAACTCCATTGTATTTCCGCATTGTCGGTGGTCAGCTCTGTGATGTACAGCAACGACAAGCTATGCAGGTCTTGAAGGCCCGAGTATGCGCCAATTAAACCGGTGTCGAAGTCTTTCGCTGTTTTATAAAATCCAGTCTCGCTGACAACGTATTCCGGCTCTAGTTCCAGAAAATCGTTGCAAGAACTCAGAGAGAGAATAAGTACAGTAAATATTGCTATTGTCTTTTTCATGATTCTTTTTTTAAAGGGTTGTTCTCCGGTATTTAGAATGTCACGTTTACACCGAGGGTATAAGTGCGAGCAAGCGGATACGTCAGATAATCCACCCCTGAATTGACAACATTGTTACCAGCAGTACTTGATTCAGGATCGTATCCCGGGTAGTCTGTGAAGGTGTACAGATTGCTAATGTTCAGGTAAAACGATGCATTCGACAAGGCCAGCTTTGAAATAGCAGCTTTCGGCAACCTGTAGGAAAGATTTACATTTTTGATCCTTAGGTATGAGGCGTCAAACAAGAAGTGCGACGACGTACCAAAGCCGTTTGCATAGTTATTCCTGATGGCTCTACCCTGATATCCATCGCCCGGGTCGCTTTCAGACTTCCACCTCTTGTCACCAAGGGCGAGCTGATTTTGAACGCCTGCGTTGTTTAGGATGATAGTTCCCGCCTGGAAAAAGGTTTCAGCTCCCTGAGAACCGTTGAGAGTGATACCAAGCCCCCAGTTTCCATAAGTAAAGTTGTTGGTCAATCCCCATACAAAATCAGGCCATGGATCGCCGACAATCTTTCTGTCATTCGAGTTAATGGTGCCGTTGCCATCCACGTCCTCAAAAATCAAATCACCAGCCTGAACATTGGGGTGAATAACGGCAGTGCCTGTAACCTCCTCATTCGTTTTGTACACGCCAATGGCATTTTGCATGAAGAAGCTGGCAATCGGATAACCTTCCTGAGTAATCTGGTAGGCTGAGTTGGTAATCCGGCCACCTTCTGTCGCCAATCTCAATACATTGTTTTTGTTTTTGCTGAACGTAACACCCGTTCTCCACTCAAATTTGCTTTGCTTAATGTTGACAGTCTGAATCGCCAACTCTACACCCTTGTTCTCGATATCACCAATATTCTGTGTCGAGGAGGTAAAACCTGACGCTGCGGGCAACTGAACTCCAAGCAACAAATCAGTCTTAAGGTTTTTGTAAAACTCGGCGGTTACCGAAACACGGTCATCAAACATGCTCAGATCGACACCAAAGTTTGTCTGCTTCGATTTCTCCCAGGTAAGGTCAGTGTTTGACAAACTACTGGGCACCAAACCTGCCACCAGGCTGTTGTTTTGAACGTACCTTGAAGTGGAAAGAAGTCCGATGTGCGAGTAGTTTCCAATCTGGTTATTTCCGGAAAGTCCGTAACTCATTCTCACCTTCAAGCTGCTGATGAAGTTAACCGATTGCATAAAGTCCTCTTCGGAAATCACGTAACCAACAGAGAGTGAAGGAAACGTACCCCATTTGTTGTTAGCACCAAAGCGAGAACTACCGTCTCTACGAACAGTTCCAGTAAATAGGTACTTGCCGTCGTAAGAATAATTCACCCTCGACAAAAGAGAAACCATTGACCACTCAGAAATGACATGAGTTCCGGCGTTGACAATGCCTCCTGAAACAAAGGTTACGTTATCGGTCGGGAAATCAGACGCACCAACAGACAGCCTGTCCCAGCTCTCCTTTTGCTCGGTAAAACCTACCAACACATCGAGGCTGTGCTTCTGATTGAAAATATGCTTGTAATTCAATGTGTTTTCGTTCAACCAGTTCATCGTTTCCGTCTTGGTTGCACCTGCATTGGAAGGATAGTTGAGCGAGGTGAAGTTTGGAATAAGCGATGATCTCCAGATCTTGGCATCGTTGGTACTGTACTGGATGCCCGCCGTGGTTTTGAAAGTAAGACCATCAGCTATTGTCACTTCAATAAAATTGTTACTGTAGATATCCGTCACCTTTCTGTTGTCTGAAAAGCCTGCAAGAAGGTTCAATGGATTCTGAAGCCATCCCAGTCCATCAGTTACGTCTGCCTGGCTGTTGTAAGGGTTGCCATCGGCATCATAAACTGGTATTGTTGGGCCGGCAGCCAGTGCCTGAGAAATCACACCACCGGTTCCGTAGTGTCCCTCAGTGTTAGGGAAGTTACCAAAGCCGTGCGAGCCTGAAAGCGATGTTCCAACTTTTACCCTGTCAGTCAAGTTGACATCAACATTTGAGCGGAGGTTAAACCTCTTGTAATCTGAGGTTTCAACCACTCCCTTTTGATCGTAGTAGCCGCCAGAGATAAAATAGTTAACGTTATTTGACCCGCCGGTTGCTGATAACTGATAGTTGGCTACCGGGGCAGTTCTGTAAATGACATCCTGCCAATCGGTGTTAGTGGTAATGGAAGATGGGTTTCTAAACTCAGGCCGCACAAAATGAGCGCCAGCCCTTACTTCGTTTGGGTCAGTCGCCTGACCGCCAACGTAAACTCTTGCATTGTCCCGGCCATCAGCAACAAATTCAGCGTACTGTGCAGAATTCATCATATCCAGCTTGTTGGCTACCTGCTGCAGGCCGTAAGACATATCGAAGCTAATGGTAGGCTTGCCTACTGCTCCTCTTTTTGTGGTAATAATCACAACACCATTAGCACCTCTTGAACCATAAATAGCCGTTGCAGAAGCATCCTTCAGCACTTCTATCGATTCAATATCTGCCGGATTTATTGACGCAAGCGGGTTAATTCTACTTTGCGTGTTATTAGCTATACCAGCTGACGAATAAGTACCTCCACCATAAGAAGAGAAATCAGAGCTTCCACCAGTAGATATCGGGTAACCATCAACAACATAAAGCGGCTGGTTTCCTCCCGTAATAGAGCTTACACCACGTATCAATACGTTGACGTTTCCTCCGGGAGCCCCCGACGTTTGCGAAATTTGCACACCGGACACTCTTCCCTGGATCATCTGATCAAAGCTGGACGTGGATGGCAACATCATATCCTTTCCATCTACCCGAGCGATAGAGCCGGTAATATCCTGTTTCTTTTGCGTTCCGTAACCTGTCACCACAACTTCTCCAAGTACCTTGAAGTCGTCTTCCATGGTCACGTCAATCACTCTCCGTGACCCTACCGACACCTCCTGAGATTGGTATCCAATAAACGAGAAAAGTAATACAGCATTTGAATCATCAACATTCACCGTGTATTTACCCTCTGCGTCAGAGATAGTACCTGAGCTGGTACCTTTTACTAGAATGCTTACTCCCGGAATGGCCATCCCATCGGAGCCAACAACAACTCCCGACACACTAAAAGCGCCGGAAACACCATTTTGATTTTGAGCAAGAGTTGGAAATCCTGCGAGAAGTGCCAGTGCGAAAACAAACATGCAAAGGTACTTTTCACAAACTCCTTTCTTAATCAAAACCAGATTCTCTAAGTAGTTTTTCATAGTCATAAGTATGTGTTTATTTAACTTTTATTATTTATCGCTGGCGATAACTTGCGATTCAATGTTTAAGTAATTTGCTATCTTCTGTAGCGTTGATGCGTGGTGACCAACACCCAGCGCAAAGTGGTGTGTTGGGCCTTCCTTGATCCATCTGGTTAAAAACGTTTTCACATCAGGTTCAAAGAATCCCCTGGTGTTTGTATTGCCTGTTGGGGGGATCGGGCCAGACACTGACTGACCCTCTGCTATGATGAATTTGAATTTTCCATCATAGGTCGAGTTGATCGACAGCATGGTAATGGGTCCTTCTTTGATTTTGAACTCCACCCCTGCACCGTGACCCGGCTTGCCGTGGTACTTCTTCAGGCTCCTCAAAACAGGCTTCCCGTCGGCAATAGAAATGTTGTGTGGCCCGTCGTGACCTACCAGCACAAACCCTTCTTTAAAATCGACCGGATGGAACTCTGCGAAGCTCCCGCCTATCGAAAGGCGGTCGAAAATGAGAAGCGCAATAAGTGTTTTTAAATCCGACTCTCCGCACATAGGAATGTGCTTCGCTGTGAGAAGTGAATTGCCGACAATAAGGTTCGACATGACCTCACGAAGCTCGCTGTTTTCAGGGCCGTCGTAGTAGTAAGCCAGCCCGTCAAGCTTATGCGTTTCAACAAATCTTTCGAGGGCCACACTCACCCTGGCAGCCATGCGTAGGTCGTCTTCCTTCAGCTTCATGGAAATCGGGTCAGAAACGGGATCAGGAGTGTCGAAAAAATCCAGAATCTTCTTCTCGCAGTCCTTTATCTCCTTCTCGGTTACCTCCTCATAGCATTTCATTAGCTGGTTGGCCTCACACTGCACAATGTGACTACCAAAAAAAGACGTCAGCATGGTCGCATCGGAATGCATGTCGAGCATGGCGTTGATTGGGTGCCCAATATGCCCCAAATGAGCCTTCTTTAAATCGTGCAGCACCCTGGCTATTCGGCAATATTCCTCAATCTCCGCATCAACTTCAGGGTCATCATACAGCGTGCCGATAATCATATCGGGCACCTTCTTACCCATCCGCACGGCTACTCCGGCAAACTCCGGCAATGCACAGATATCGTCGTTTACCAGTTGCATGTAGGTAGACGCCTTTGAATAGTCCAGCGCTTTCAATGGCTGCAGTGCAACCAGCACAATTGGAATATTAATGGTCTTAATAATTATCCCGAAAGTTCCTGACGTTGCATAAGTCAGCATGTCACAAAAAATCATGTCCAGGTTTGCCTGTCCAATTTTGTCGACCATGCAGTACGCCTTTTCAGGATTGTCCACCAGGCCCAGGTCTATCACCTCAACGCCATTGGATTTCACCCTCTTAATGAACACATCCTGTTTCTCCGTCAGCTCCTCCAACAAGCCTTCAAACTGAGACCAGTATTTATCGTAGCCTACTCCGAAAACCCCTATTCTTGTCATAATAATGTTTTAAAATTCTTAACGCTTAATAAGTTTAACTTAACGCACTATTTAAAAAATTGAAAAAAAATTATGCGGCAGTAAAAGCCGCTGACTTTTTCTTTGCAGTGAAAATCATATAACCTATAAATACAACGGGATACATAAGCCCGCAATAAATCCATACTGAATCGTAAGAATACGTGGAAATAATAAACCCAATCACCGGATTAAGTACCAGTGACGACAGGGCGCCGGCACTCCCTGAGAGCCCCACAACCGTGGATGAAGCTGTTTTGCCAAACGCATCCCCAATCGAAGTAATGTAATTGGTGATCCATAATCCGTGGGCAAAGAAAGCCAGCCCAACCAACACCAAGATGACTACATAGGAATCCAAAAGCCCTATGGCTGCTACTGGCAGTGTCATTAAGGCGGCAAAGCCCATGACGACCCGGCGGGAAAATGCTTCTTTTTCAGTCTTTTGAAAGATGAAGTCCGATACCCATCCGCCCGTCACATTCGCAACGCCCAACGCCAGGAAAGGAACCCACAGCAACTGGCCGATCTTGTCTACAGCAAGACCATGACTTTCGTTCAGGTACTTGGGAATCCAAAACATATAGAAGTAAAGAATGGGATCAAGCACAAAGCGCATGGCCATGAAAATCAATGCCTCTCTGGATTTGAGTACTTTAATGAAGCTGAAGCTTCTTTTTTCAGCTACCTCACTTTTTGACGGGGCCTCTGCCAGCTCATTCTTTTTTGTAATGATAAGCCAGGCCACCAACCAAACAAACCCGAAAGCGCCAGTCATTATAAATATGTAGCGCCAGTCCCAAAACCCTAAAAAGTATGCACACAGTGGTGGCGCAATAACAGCACCAAGCGCAGATCCGCCGATGGCAATGCCGTTCGCCAGGGAATGTTTTGTTTTGGGTACCCATTCAATAACTGCCCGAACTGCACCGGGAAAACATCCTCCTTCTCCTATGCCGAGCAAAAACCTGAAAGTAGCAAATTGAAATACACTGCCAGCAAAACTGTGCAGTATGGTGGCAAAAGACCAAAACCCTACAGAAACGGCCAAACCCAGTCGGCTACCGTATTTATCTATAAGTACACCGCCGAGGGTAAACATGATGGCATAGCTTGCCAGAAAACCCGAGTTGATAAATCCGTACTCGACATCGGATATAAATAAATCTTCCTTTATTTTAATAATGACAATGGACAGCACCTGCCTGTCAAGGAAGCTTAAAGACGTAGCTATTAGTAGCAGGAATACGACCCACCAATACTTTGTTGTAGTTTTCATAGGGTGCCTTAACGCACTAAGTTCAAGAACCTAATGTAGTAAGTAAATTTTAATATGACAAAAAAAAATTTCAAATTAGCTGTCCGCCAAACTTAGAGTAATGAAAAGGCCAGTCCCCAAGTATATTTTAATCAGCAAAGAAATCATTCAAAAAATCGAGTCAGGTGAGCTTTTACCTGGCGATAAGGTGCCTTCTGAGAACGAATTGATCAAAGAGCACAACGTGAGCAATACTACAGCCCGCAAGAGTTTGCACGAAGTAGAATTACAGGGATGGGCAACCAGAATAAAAGGAAGAGGCACTTATGTGTTAAATAAAACGGAAGACCGGCACGTTACCAGGGTCCTTGGTTCGTTCGACGCCATGAAAAACAGCTTCGACGGCAACCTGATCAAAGAAGGGTTCAAGCCAAAAGATATTATTCTTGAAAAGACAATCCTTGAGAGTGGCCTGTCATCCAAAATCGATAACAGACATATGAAGATCGACGGCCCGGTGTTGAAGGTTCACCGCCTGAGATACGCCGACGACACGCTAATGAAAGATGAGACCAGATACATTTCTCTGGTGGCTTGCCCGAAGATTCACCTTATTGAGCTGAAAGACCCGCTGATTGCCATTTACGAGGATCAGTACAAACTAAAGTTGGGCAATGCTCACAGAACAATGGGAGCGGTCATTCTTTCGCCCGGTGATCCTCAGAACTATTTCGAGAACACCGTACCTCTGGCAGCTTTTATGCTCGATGGAGCCATCTTCTCCGAAGATGGAAGAATTGTTGAGATCGAAAGATCATTGTACCGGGGCGATCGCTATAAATTCTCGATCAATACAAAGCACGAGCTAGACTAGGTGCACAGAGGAATTCAAAAAAAAAATCGTGCCGCCAGCGATTGCTGAGGGCACGACATAATTCTCTAAAACTTATTGACTACTTCTGTAACGTGGTAGGGCAAACATAATCCGTTTTGGGTACGCCGGTTGTCTCAATCGCCTTCCAGCCGCCTTCAATATTGATGACATTGTCCCAACCTCTGGCTTTCAGGATAGAGCTCGCAATCATGGAGCGATACCCGCCAGCACAATAAAGGTACAATGGCTTTTCTTTGTCAAAGTCGGCCATATGGTCGTTGATGAAATCCAGCGCCAGGTTTTTGGCATCCTCCACGTGCTCAGCGGCAAATTCACTCGGCTTGCGCACATCAATCACCTCGAGCTTTTCCCTATCATACTTGTCAGAGAATTCGGCCGCTGAAATATTTTCAATCTCATCTATCTCCTTTTTTGCCTTCTTCCAGGTCGCAAAACCGCCTTCCAGATAACCGATCGTATTGTCGTACCCTACTCTTGCCAGCCTTGTTACTACCTCTTCTTCTCTACCCGGCTCAGCCACAATCAGAATCGGCTGCTTAATATCCAGGATCAATGCGCCTACCCAAGGGGCAAAGCTGCCGTCGATACCTATATTGATAGCGTTAGGAATGAATCCTTTTGAGAAAACATTTGGATCACGGGTGTCAAGCACCAACGCCTCCGTTTCGTTAGCTGCCGCTTCAAACCCTTCGGCAGAGAGCTTTTGCAAGCCACGACTAAGCACTTTATCCACGCTTTCATATCCCATCTTGTTCATCATCACATTTTCCGGAAAGTACACCGGCGGGGGCGCCAATCCGTCAGTTACTTCTTTGATGAACTCATCCCTTGTCATGTTTGCTCTCAGGGCATAGTTGGTTTCTTTTTGATGGCCAAGCGTATCAGTGGTTTCCTTGCTCATGTTTTTTCCACAAGCTGAGCCTGCTCCATGTCCTGGGTACACGATCACGTCATCGGGCAATGTCATAATCTTATTTCGAAGTGAGTCAAAAAGATGACCTGCGAGATCTTCCACGCTCAGGTGCGACTTGGCAGCCAGGTCAGGTCTTCCCACGTCACCGATAAAGAGCGTATCGCCCGAGAAGATAGCATTTTCTTTACCCTCCTCATCCAGCAACAAATAAGTGGTGCTCTCCATGGTGTGCCCAGGAGTGTGAAGCACTTTAATAGTCACATTGCCGATTTTTAACTCCTCTCCGTCGCTGGCAATGTGAGCCTCAAAGTTAGGCTTGGCATTGGGGCCAAAAACAATGGGTGCTCCCGTTATTCTGGAAAGGTCCAGATGCCCGGAAACGAAGTCAGCGTGGAAATGGGTTTCCAGCACATACTTAATTTTAGCTCCTCTTCTTTTGGCCTTCTCCACATAAGGTGCTACTTCTCTCAATGGGTCTATAACAACCGCTTCGCCTTCACTCTCTATGTAGTAGGCACCCTGTGCCAAACATCCTGTGTATATCTGTTCTACTATCATTGTTGTTTATTTTTCAATTTCCTTCAGCAAAGGTATACCAGCGGAAGACCGACTTCAGTGACAATGATCACTCTGGCAAAACTAGTCAAAAATTTTGTCGAGGTTAATGATTTCAATATGGTTTCGGCTCAATACAATAGCTCCCGACTGCTCCAGTTTTTTCAATAACCTCGACACCACCTCTCTGGCAGTGCTCAGGTCGTTGGCAATCTCCTGATGTGAGATGGCCAGCAATTTTCCTGACACTTTCATCTGACGTTTCAAATAAAAGACAAGGCGTTCGTCCATTGATTTGAACGCCACACTGTCAAGAGTAATGAGCAACTCTTCAAATCGCTTTCTGTAGGTGGCTACCACAAATTCGTGCCATGTTCTGTACCTGGTTTGCCAAGTTTCGGTCAAAACAAAAGGAACTGTGATGATGGTGACATCAGAAACAGCCTTGGCCGAAATGGCACTCTTTTCACTTCGAGCAGCACACAAAAGTGAAAGTGCACAAGCTGAACCCGGCTCCAGGTAGTACATCAGAAACTCCTTGCCATCCTCGTCTTCTCTGGAAACTTTCACCAGACCATCTATCACCAGCATGGCTGATTTGATATACTGGCCGGAGCTAACGAGCAATTCTCCCTCTTTAACATTTTTTACGTGCCCTTCACTCAATATGGCTTCTTTAAGGCCTGATTCCATTCCTGGAAACAGCGTGGCAAGTTTTTCTGTAGTTATATCCATCAACACTGTTTTTTCTAAAGTAATGCTCCCTCGGTCTTTTTTCGCTATTCCAAAAGCGCTAGCGCTTACTGCACAACACAACCATTGTAATCAGGTGAATCGTTCCCAATGAGCGCAAACAATCCATTTGCTTTCTCCGACGGATGGTTGCAAATGAAATATCGCCGAACTAGCCAAACCAACATTTTTCCAAAGTTGCGATTTTTGTTCGATTTTTGTTTGCTATGACTACACGCTACACCCTTCCGCTTCGCCACGACGTTTGGATTATTTTAGGTGTAAGTCTTATTGTCTCTCAACTGTTCATTTCCATTGGAGCAGAAAAGGACTGGTTCGAGCTCTTTCAGGACAGCTCCTTTGTGCCAGATACGCTTTTTGTGTTTACCCTCACGTCAGCACTATGGCTCTATGTCCGAATGGTTACAGTGTTTTTGCAGCAAAAATATGATTGGTTGGAAACGCCCATAGCACGTATTCTTACTCAGGTCTTTTTTGGCATTGCGCTTCCTTCTGTGGCGTGCATTTTTATTGTGGCCCTCTATTTCTACCTGCACTACCAGCTACCTCTTTCTTCTACCTCGTTTCCCGACTACGAGTTTCCCTTCACAATAATTGTGATCGCCCAGTTTAACCTCTACTATCTCATTTACTACTTCTACCGAAAAGCTAAAACACAGGCGTCCCCCAACACTGCCGTTGAAACAAAAAAATCCATTGTAGGAATGATTGGAAGAAAGAATGTCCCGATTGACCTGCAGGACATTGCCAATGCGTTTATCAAAAACTCCGTTGTTTACATCACCACGTTCAGCAATACCCGACTATCGGTCAACTACACGCTGGACGACATCTCCCTGCTCCTAAATGAGAAAGATTATTTCAGGGCCAACAGGCAGGTCATTCTTCACCGCAAGTCGTGCAAGGCCTTCATGAACGAGGCCAACGGAAAACTGCTCATAGAACTTGAGCCAGATGCTGATGCGCCTTTGATCATTAGCCAACTCAAGGCTGCTGAGTTCAAAAAGTGGATTGGCGCCAATTGACCCGGACGCCTGCCTGTTCTCTATCTCACCCCATTATTTTCATATATCAGGCCCAAATTCCCCTACTTCACTGAAAATTTCGCTATCCCAACGCACCCTTACAATCGATTCGCCGTATTGATCTGAGTCAAAAACTCAACTACAATGCATAAAATCATTTTTTTGCCTGTAGCCCTCTTATTTTTTTCTTCCGTTCGGGCTCAGGAAGTAAAGCTCTCCTACTTCGGGGAAACATTTACTCACTATGGTGCAAAGGGAGCCTATTCCCTTCCGCTGTATTCCTGGGACAAAACGAACAGAAGAGAGAAAGCCAGAAATAGTGCTTTGGTTTTCTCACCTGGGCTGGCCATATATCGCCATACGGGCAACCATATTGGCGTGATCGTGATGCCGGAGGTTTCTTACAAAACAGTCAACTACAAAGGCGGCTTGTTCGAAGCAGGCGTCAGTCCCGGACTTTTCAGGTCGTTTTATGAAGGCCAAACTTTTGAAGTGTCGGAAAAAGGCCCACTTGAAAGAAAACACCTTGCCGGAAGGACGGCCTTTATGCCGTCACTCTTTGTTGGCTTTGGAAAAGACCTATCAGTGCAAAAGCAGACCAAGCTCACCTGGTTCTGTCGCTTCCATGTGCTCAAACAAGTTCCTTACAACAAGTCATCCCTCACCCGCATTGCTTTTGAAGCGGGCATCAGCAAACCCCTCACTGTTAGAAAATGAAAAAGATACTCATACTTATGATTTGCTCGGCGCTTTTTGCCTGCAGCGATGACACCACTGACGTTAAAGACACCTTCTATCTCCGCAACGACGGAGCCGACATGCCCATTTGGGTACGGGGCAACCTCGATGCCGATAAGATTGTCATTTTTTTCCACGGTGGGCCTGGCGACTGCGCCATGTGTTACCGCTACTACCTGAAGGGGATGGAAAGCGAAGTAGCTGTAGCCTACTGGGATCAGCGCATTGCGGGCTCCTCCTCCGGAAATGCCGATCCTTCGTCGCTCACCTATGAGCAGTTTGGCGAGGACGCATTCTACGCAGTAAGCTTGCTGCGGCAGCAGTATCCTGGCAAGAAAATCTACATTATGGCACACAGCTTCGGCGTGGAGCTGGCCTGGCAGTTTTTGACCACCGGTGAGAATCAGAAAATGGCGGATGGGCTGTTGGTAGTGAACGGCACTTTTAGCAACCTGCGCTGGATGGAGATCATGAGAGAATGGGTGATAAGGGAAGCAACTGCCCGCCAGGACAATAAAACCCTGGAATTTACTGAAACACATCCGGTCAACAACACAACTGTAAACGACGTTTGGGTGGACTACTACCGTAAGATGCTCGACCTGGACGGCAATCCTTTATCTCTTTACGAAAACAAAAAGTTTGTGCTCAACTATGTGCTGTTTTCGCCCAATACTGCAATGTCGCAATTTGCACATGGAAAAGCCTACAACGACTACAGCGAAAAGGTGCTCTTCACTTTTGATAAGACTGAGGAGCTTTCAAAAATCACTTTACCAGTTAAGTTTTTGTGGGGCAAAAAAGACGGTGTAGTGCCTATAGAAGTGGGCGATGAAACAGAGCGACTGCTTACCAGTACCACCGTCGATTGGACTGTGTTCGAAAACTCCTGGCACGAGCCATTCGTTTCTGAAAATGATAAATTTATTGAAGCGGCGCTGAGTTTCGTGAGAGACAACTAGTTATTCCGCTTGATCCTGGCATAAAGCGTCATCGATTCCTCGGAAACAAACCGCCAAAGCACCTTTGACCATGAGGTGTGCGAGTAGAGGTGGTCGTAGTGGTTGGGAGCTAGTTTCTTCAACTTTGGCAGCCTACTGCCAGGAATGTTGGGAAAGTCGTGGTGCTCATTATGAAAACCTACGTTGAAAGTAATCTTGTTCAGGAAACCGTAGTACGAATAGGTTTCCTGACCTTCTTTGAAAACGTAGTGCTCTGCTATAAAGTGGCCGGCAATGGGGTGAAGCCCGCCGGCTACAAACAGAGAGGCTATGAGATAAACAAAGCCGGCGATACCGGCCAGCTGGTAAAACACCACCACGAATACCAGCTGAGCGATCAGGTTGATAATTTGCCACTTGTCTGGTTTGATAGGGTGCACCATGAGTGGTCTGATGGCATAAAACAGAATTTGATTCACCAGCCAGATCAGCTTACCGAAAAAGCCCTTAAATAGAAGTGCTTCCCCGTCCGTCGGCAGATCGGTGTCAACACCTTCCTTGCCCTGGTGCCAGTGGTGCTTGGCGTGGTACACCTTAAATGCCATACTAAATGGAAACACAATAGGAAAGTTGACGATGATGGCCAAAACATTGTTGAGTGCTGGGTTTTTAAACGCCAGGTCATGGGTGATTTCGTGAATAGCCAAAAAAAGAATTTGACTAAGTGTGGCACCGACAACTACCACCAGCAGCGCAAACAGGTATGGATTTTCAGGCAGAAAAAACACTGGAATAGCCAGCTGTAGCAGCAGCACAAAAATCGCCTTGTACTTTAAAAGAGGGTCGGTACCAAAAAGCTTCTTCACCTCAGGCACCTCATTCAAAATTTGTTTTCTGCGCTGAAAGTGTGGTTCTCTGCTTTCTTCCCAGTAAAATGATTGAGTGTTTTTCAAACCGGCAATCTTCTCCAATGAAACTTCGGTTAACGTTTCCTAAAGCTAAACAATGAATTTTTTAACTGCGCCTAAAAACGCTATTAGTTACCCAACCAACTTAACCAACCCTTCGGTCGCTCCTTTCAGCGCCTCTAAAGTGGTTTGAAAGTCTCCCATTTCGAGCCTGTTTTGCTCGTAAAGCTTCTTCATATACTTTTCTCTTACCCCCTCGTTGGTTTGGGTTACATGCCACAAAAACCCTCCACGCTGTCCCAGGTAGTCGTAAACAGGGTAATACTTTCTGGCAAATGACCTGGGAATAATAAACTGAAGAGGTTTGAACCTGGGCATCACGAAATTCCAGTACACCAGCTGATTTCTCGGGTGGGTATCTGCCAGGTGGCTACCTTCATGGCGGGCTGCATGCAGCCAATAGTCAATAATGCCTCTCCCCTCAGGGCTGTTTTTAACAATGATCATCCCTGCGTTGGGCCTTTTACCTCCCAGCAACGGCGTATCACCAGGCATCAGTATGTGTGTCGCTTCATTCCCCATTTTCACAAAATCTTCCAGGGGCAGGGCGGTAGTTGTGAGGACAACATCCGCATCTAACAGCACCACGTAATCGACGTCTTTTTCGGCCAGAGTGTTTTGCAAAAGCACAATTTTTGTCCAGTTGATATGCATATCATCAACCAACCGGCTGCGTTGCACTAAATGCTGATAGCCGTGCCTTTTTGCATAGCCCCGCACAGAGGCTATACTATAGGCAGCGTAAGAATCGATGTTTGGCGTAGCCAACTGAAGTATCTTAAAGGTCAGACTCATGAGGTGGTTCCCGCTAAATCGGTGTAATAATCGAACAACCGCTGGCACAGCACGTCCCAGTTTTGCTGGCTGGCATAGTAAATCGCTTTTTCCCTGATCCTTGCATGTAGTTCATCATCTGCCAGCAACGCTTTTATCCGATCATACATTTCTTTGGTGTTGCCTGGTTCAGCCAAAAAACCGGTAACGCCATCTTCAATAATATCGGCCGGGCCACCGGCCCTGGCCGCCACCACCGGCAGTCCGGAAGCCATGGCCTCAAGAATCACGTTACCAAACGTTTCTGTAACCGACGGAAAGACAAACACATCGGCCGAGGCAAATACTTTGGAAAGTGCTTCACCGGTGAGTTTCCCGGTAAACACCGCCTCTGGCATTTTACTTTGAAGCCTCTCCATATCAGGGCCATCGCCAGTGATAATCAGCTTATGGCCTTTGTCAAGCAACTTATAGAGCTCAATCAGGCTGTCGGTGGATTTGTAACTAACAAGTCGGCTGACAAAAAGAATTTTCTTTTCATTGGTGACGCCGTATGGGGAGAAAAAAGCATCGTCTCTGAAAGCAGGCGAAAACAGGTGCTGGTTTACCCCCCTGCCCCAAACTCTTATATTGGCAGCGTTTACTCTCAATACTTTCAGGTAGTCACTCATGCTTTCGGTGGGTGCCAGCACCAGCGAGCAATCTTTGTATAACGAAAGCAGCCGCCGGGCTATCGGAGGCGAAATCTTATCGATACCAGGCACAAACCTTAAGAAGTATTCTACATAGGAAGTAAAATGCGTGTGATATATAGTCGCCACAGGAATCTTGCGTTTCTTCGCATAGTCCACGGCATACCAGCCTAGCGCCGAAGGGGTACTCCAATGTACAATATCAGGCTTGAAGTCATCGAGCTTCGCTTCCAATCCCTTCATTCGCTTGGGTAGCGCCAGTTTATATTGCTTGTAAAGCGGGATGTCTATTGAGGGACAAATGTAAACAGGAAACGGAAACTCCGGATCTTCCGGTGGCAGCGGAGTGATAAAGATGGCGTCAAATTGGTCCCTGGGCAGGCGGTAGGCAATTTGGTTAGTGGTGTTAGACACCCCATCAAAATCCTTTTTGAGTACATCAATAAAAAATACAATCTTAACTTTGCTCATATTTCCACAAACCTCACATGTTGGCAGGCCGAAGCGATTCCGAAATTCTTGTTGTTACGCACAAATATCCTCCATCCATTGGCGGCATGCAAAAGCAAAGCTATGAGTTGATCAAAAACCTGCAATCATATACAATAGTCCACAAAATTATCTTTGGCGGGAAATACCCTAAAGCGCTATTTTTCATCTCGGTTGTTCCGTGGTGTCTCTTCAAGGTTTGGCGAAATCCTCGCATAGGTGTTATTCATGCCAACGATGGTCTTATGGCACTATTTTTAACTCCGCTACTCTGGCTCACCCGAAAAAAAATGGCCGCCACTGTCCATGGCCTTGATGTCATCTTCAAGTCGACCTTATATCAGTTTTGGCTGCGAAAATACCTGTCAAAATTTGCCTGGGTCATTGCAGTGAGCGACGAAACGAGACTGGAATGCATCAAGGCTGGCATCCCTTCAGCCAGGGCGCATTATATTCCCAATGGATTTGAGCCACTGCCAAGTGCGCAAAAAAATGAAGCCATCTACTCTTTGTTCAAGGAAAGATGTGGAGCGGCCGTCAACAACAAATCTTTGATAGTATCAATTGGCCGGCCAATTAAGCGGAAGGGCTTTGTTTGGTTTATCAAAAATGTGCTGCCGCAAATACAAACCTCTGTCTTTTATGTCATTGTCGGGCCCCGGGAGAAGAACATTAAGCTCATATTGTGGCTTTCTAAAGTACTTCCGGCATCTGTCTTTAAGAAGCTCGCTCATCTTTTTGGCTTTGGCCTGGAAGCTGTTGAACTGGATGAGCTTATGAAAGACCCGGCCTATGGGGATAAAGTGTTATTTACGGGAAAGCTGCCCCAAGCTGAACTTGATCAGCTGCTTTTGCATGCCGATTTGTTTGTGATGCCCAACTTGCATGTTGACGGTGATTACGAGGGGTTTGGCCTCGTAGCTTTGGAAGCGGCCGTCAGTGGGCTGGTTTGCCTGGCAGCAAGAGTAGACGGCATTCCATCTGCCGTAAAAAACAATTTCAATGGCTTGCTGCTGCCGTCCGGCGATGCAGAAGCGTGGAGCAAGACAGTTGACAAACTGTTGACCGACAAAGAAGCGCTCAAAAACCTTGGTCAGTTGTTCAAAAGCAATACCGAGAAAGAAATGTTCACATGGGACAGCATGGCACAAGCCTATTTCAAGCTCTTCCAAAAACCGGTCACCGATAACCTATGAAAGTGTTTTTCATCGGCTCCTCAAAAATGGGCACCACCAGCATCACCAATGCCCTGAAGGAAAAAGGTCTTCGGGTTACCCATACGCCTCACTTCGGGGTGTATTCTCACCTAGCGGAGCCAAACGAAGCCTTTTTTTCGAAGTTTGACTACTTTCTCGATGGCAGCCTACACAATTTCCATCACCTCACTGCCTGGTTTCCCGATGCAAAAATAGTCCTGCTGGATCGGGAGCCGTCCCGTTGGATTCTCAGCATGTTCAACTGGTTCAGCCATATCGACGATCGGCATATGAAGGATGACAAGGCAATCGTTCGCCTTTCAAGGCTAATTATGGGCAAAACAGTCTACCGCCAAATATTGATTGACTGGCTCATTTACAGAAAAAGAGTACTACACTTTTTCCAGGCCGACCCGAGGTTTATTCATATCAATATCGAGAACGGGCCTAACGAGTGGAATCGGTTAATGGAACACCTCGACATCCGGCTAAAAATCAAGTGGGACAACAAACAAGACAAGAAATCAAATCCTGAGTGGGTATCGAAAATTGTGGCGGAAGCAGAAAACAAGGCACAGCATGCAAGTGTTGTATATCCGGAGGTCTCTCAACGATCGGTGCGGGATCGCTTGTTTCTACACACAATGGAGGTGTTGAGCAAGGATTTTATCAGGGAGAGGCATCTCGTGAAAAACATAAAAGCAGCTGGGAAGATTAATGGATGGAGCCACCTAAAAACCTACCAAACAAGCCTCACGCATATCTTTAAATTTGCCCGGGTGGTTGGCTGCCTTGGGCTAAGAATTGTTGTCAACCGATCGAACCGGTTAAGCCCGTACATTTACTAAACAGCAGGCCAGCTTTTTTCGAAAAGCCTGTAAAGCTGATCGTTGTAATCGCTACTCCGATTGGTGTTATTGTACAAGCTAGGCGCCCTCATCATCCGCAAAGAATGAAGCCGAATAAACTGAAATGGGCCTGGCAGCACATATACGGGCACCTGGCTTTCTGCCAAAAGTCCGCTGATCAGGATGTCGTCGGCAAAATTGGCTGCCTCATGCTTTTCAAAGTACTCGGCCGTGGGTTTAAGCATCCCCTTTGCAATCATGTAGCTGGAGGCGCCCTGCATGCAATGCACCTGCCGGGGGCTAGCAATCACTTCAATCCTATCGTCGGCACCCAGGATTCTAACTTTCCCTGCACTCACACACTTTCTGTCGGTATGCCGCCCGGTAGTTGGCACTGGCCAGCCCAGCAATGTGAAAGCCGCTCCGGGAAACTGCCTTCTGCAATGCATATAGTGTTCTACCAGCTGCTTCGGGTAGACCTGATCATCGTCCAGCACGATGATGTTGCTGCCTTTTGCGATATGATCAGCGTTGCAGGTATAAAACCATTTGGTGGCGGGCCCAAGGTCTTTCTCTACCCAACTTATTTCCACCAATGGGTTGCCCGATAAAAAGCCGGGGATTTTATAAGCCTGCCCGTTCCTACTTTTTTTGGCGATGCAAAGGAATATCTTGTCAGGCATCACAGTCTGATCCATTAGCGACGCTATGGCAGGACCGATTTTGGCAATGCGCTCAGGTGTGGTAGAAAGAGAAATATACACAAGTGAGCACTTTTCTCCCGCCAATCCATTTCTTTCGCCTCGTACCCTGGCCTTTGAGCCTGACGCATGCAGCTTGAGGTATCTGAAAATCTCTATCGCTGCCCCCATCATTCAACAAAACTCGTGATTTTTTTAAACCAATGACTGGCCCAAAGTTGCGGGCAGCTGTCAAATCCGAGCGAAAGCTCAGCCCATTTTTGTTCAAGTGCTTGCTCAGTCACTTCCTCCCAGCTATCTACAATCCAAACAGGGAAATTTTTGTAAAAAGCGTCAAGTTCCGTAGAAGTGACAATGGGTATCGACCCAAGATAAAGTGCCTCCCACAACCTGAAAGTATCAAGCGCCTCACCGGGAGGTGCTACCACAAACTTAGATCTCTTCATTTCGGCGGCATATTGGTTCCATGAGCGTTCCCCCACGGTTGTAGCGAATTCCTTATCTGAAAAATATTCTATGGTACTCAATCTGGTCTCATATCTCGCTTGCTTTATATGACCAACCCCTATATTGACGTAACACAGTATATCCTTTTCCACTTTGCCTGACCTAAGCTCGTTCCAAAACTGATTGGTTCGCCCTCTTTCATGCGGATCACGGAGATTGACAATTCCTAATGGCAGCGTATGTGCTTTGGGGTGATCATAAACCAGGTTTTTACCAAACCAGGCTAGCATCTGCTCACTCTCCAACCATCGCTCATACTTCCCCCAATTGGGCGTCATACCATTGTGTGTCATCAACACGTACGGTTGCCTCAACGCTGGCAGCACACTATCGAAAAACTGATCAAGGAACTCACCTCTTCTCGTCTGCATAGCATACACTATTACAGGCCCGGTTCTTTGGATCAAGCCGGAACCTCTGGTAGACTTATCTATGACCATTTCACCCAGCTGGCGAAAAGTGTCACCAGATAGGTAAGGATACGATGATTTATACCTGTATTCGAAGGCATCCAGCCTTCTGTTTATAGGAGCTTTCCAGAATTTGCGTAACCGCCTGGCTTTTAAGTTGCTCATCAGCTTCTAATATTTACATCGGTAAATGTCTCAAAGTTCATTTACTTTGTCGGCAAAAGCGCAGAAAAGATGGGTCTAAAGGTAGTGACTTTTGCAGATACAATAGATGAAAGAATAAGTGTACTTAAAGATTCATGTGCGAGATTAGGTCTGCCTTTGGAAGTGCTGGGTCAGACAGGAAAATGGGGTCGAAATGCCATCAAATTAAAGTACTTGTCAGAGTATCTCTCTCAAGCCACTGTTGACGACAAAGAATGTCTGTTAATCGTAGATGCTTTTGATGTGGACATCACCGACGGAGAAGCAAGCCTGTTAAAAGTTTACGAACAGTTCAATACTGATGTGGTTTTTTCCGCAGAGGCCAACTTCTACTTCAGAGACCCTACACTAAGGCATTATTACTGGAAACACTATCCCCGTGGAACCACCTACTACGATTACCTCAATTCAGGTTCTTTCATTGGCAGGGCACAACATGTGAGACAAATGCTGGAGGATATACAGGCGCTGTATGGCATCGATTTCTCAGATGAGCATGCACTTTCGTCCATCAGGTCCGATCAATCTCTTTTCAGTCGTTTTTTTGCCGATTGTGGCTCCCATTCCTTCAGACCTGACTACACCATAACAGTTGACAGGAAGCAACAGCTATTTGCTTGCACAGGAGGGCGTGCGACAGCTGCAAAGTGGCCCCTCCTATCAAAGAGGCAAAGCTTCCTCTTCTTCCAATTCGAGCGGAAGCTGCTCAAGACATTTGGACTGGCATCACAGCAAACCATCTTCAGGGATCTGGCGTGGAAAAAGGGCCAACTACACAACACCGCCACAGGTACCCTTCCAATGGTGGTTCACATCCCGGCATCGAGAGAACATTTTCGCAGGCGACTGCAACAATTAAAGGGCAAATACACATTCAACACAACGAGCCTTCTTAAGCCGCTGGCTGCTCTTGTTTCATTTGCCGCCTACGTGCAATCGCTGGTGAGCCTGCTACAGATCAACAGGTACAACAAAGGGACGTCGACTCAGCAACAAGTTTTCAGATACAGTAAAAACTATGGCCCGGGCTATCATGAAAGTGCCTCACGCCTGAGAGACCTTTTGAGAAAGAAGGAACCGTTCTGTTTCTCTCACCTCAACGATGGAGAAATCACTTTTATCAGAAAGTACCTCAACAAAGACAATGAAGCGAAGTGGTACGGCAGAAAACAGCAGATATACTCTACAGTGCTGGCTGAGCGGCTGATGGCAGCCCTGAAAGTCAAAAGACACAACTACTTTGTGGGGATTCCATGTGGCACCTGCTATCCTGAGCTGAAGACACTGGCTCTTGAGCTCAGACAAGCCGACGAATTCACTGTGCCGGCGATGACCATCCACCATAACCTCTCGCTGCTGCCAGCTATCCTTGGAGCATTGAGAGGCAGGAAGCTGTACTTTGTCCTTAACGAGTTTCAAGACCTGACAGTTCTCAAAAAACTGGGACTGGAAGCGGACGGGACCCGCATCATGAGGGTTCCCTTCAGGAACTCCTACGAGCTTTACGATGAACTTGCTGAGCAAAGATTTGAAGAGGGCACAGTCGTGATGATGATGTGTGGGATGCTGGCCAAAATCGTCAGCCCCGTTTGGTTCGAAAATAATCCGACCTGCACATTTCTGGCCTTTGGATCCAGTATGGACGATTTGATCCAAACGGACAACATTAAATACAAACTTTATCCATCGGAATTTCCCTACACCAGAAACATCTACCCCTACAGGTCGTTTCTCTTTGGGCTGAAAAAACGATGCCCTGAATGCTTCGATCTCAGAGATGAGAACTAACTAATCAGGCGCCTATTTGCCGGTGTGCTGTCTGACAACGTGGCCATCTTCAAGCTTGATAATTCTATCGGCCATATGGAAATAGGACTCATCGTGAGTAATCACAATAACTGTCTTTCCGTCTTTCTTCAAATCCGGGATAATTGAACCGTAAAATTTCAGCTTAAAGAGCGGATCCTGATTAGCCGCCCACTCATCGAACAGATAAATTTCTTTGTCTTCCAGAAGCGACCTCAACAGTGACAATCTCCCCTGCTGCCCCGACGACACCCGTATGGTAGACAGCGATTTATCCTTGATATTTACAATTTCCTCGATATTGAGCATCTTGATAAGTCGCTCCCCATGCTGTTGAAGGTACCCATCATCAATGTACTGCAGCCCTCTGAACACATGAGAATCGGGGAACAGCGCTGCGAACTGGTTGCGATAGTCTTCATTTTTCCGTTCGTCTATTTCCTGCCCCTGAAATAAAATCTTCCCAGAGCTTGGTCGATAAAGGCCCACAATCAGTTTGCCCAATGTCGTTTTACCGCTGCCATTCCCCCCACTCAAATAAACGATTTCTCCACGGTTGATCGTGAGGTTAAACGGCCCGATGTGAAACCCATTTGCTTCCCTTTCCGAACCATATTCAAACCCTACATTTTCAAGAACAATCAAAGGCTCCGGGCGAGCCCCGATCGGGCTCACCGGCTGCTGCTTTGCCTCCCTGTCTGGTTGATACTCAATTCCCAGCTTGCCAATAGCATTGAGCGCTACTTCCACCTTTTTGATGTTGTTAAGAAAGGTTGTGGTGATAATCAGTGCTGGCAAAACAAACATGACCACCGTCAAAAACTCCAGCAGCAAACCGCTGTCCATCACCACAATGTCGTTGTATTTAATCAGCAGCACCGAAAGCGAAACAATCACGATAAGCTCTCCAATCTTGGTGACGAATATGTGCAGCGTCCCAAGAATCGTCAAACTGTCGCTGTGTTTTCGGCTAGTGGGGCCCATAATATCCTGCACGTAAATAGACTTGTGCTTTTTATTGAGCGACAGCTCCTTGAGCCCCCTCACCAGGCCATTGATATGCTCGAAAATGTCATTCTTCAGCTCTCTGATCATCCGCTCCTGCTTATGTACCCTTGGAAAAACAATCATCGAAACCAGAAATACCAGGGCGTAAATGCTCATCACATAGGCCGTGAGCTGCCATGAGAGCCAGAACATATAGGCAACACAGGCAACAACTTTGGAAATTGAAACAAAAAAATCAGGCACCGTTTTTATGAACGCACCAATGGTATTGATGTCGTTATTCAGCACAGGCATTATTTGAAGAGAGTTCTGCTCTACATGAAAAAAATCCGCCTTCAGGATTTTCTTTGATATGGAAAGACGGAGGTCAGATACCTGGCCCTCATACACTTTGGTAAGATAGTGTCCGGCAAACACCGACAGGGCTGTTGAGATAATGATGGAAATATTGAGCTTATAAAACACCAGCATCAACCCGGAATCGCTGGTAATGATTTCATGAAGAAACTTGATAGACAAAGCATACAACCCTCCGGCCACAATGCTCATCAACATGGCAAAAAACAGCTTTTTCCAGCTTGTCAGAAGTAAAGAGTAGATTAGTTTCACTAAGTGGCTTTTCGTTCTACGTGCCGCTTGTCGCTTAGCAGCAAGGCAGCAAAGTAGGCAAGAAAATTTCCTTTTCTCAAAAAAACCGGCAGCCAGAAGCTCACCAGGTTCTTTATCAAATTAGAAATGGGGCACACAAACGACGTCTCAAAAAAGGCTCAAATTTCGCCGCAGCAGTGCAAAAGCAACAAAAAAGGGTCACTTATTCCAACTCAAAAGCGGCACTTTGCATCTAGTATTCATCTTTGAAAAATGACGGCAATAGCTGAGAAACCGGAGAATTCATTTACCCTGGCAGAAAAGATTAACTCAAAAAACAAGGTGACTTTCGTAAATTTCAACCGCTCATTATTGCTTATAAATTGCTACGTTTGAGAATATATTCAGGAACCATGGTTGTCAAAAAAATTGCCAAAAATGTTTAGTAACCAAACAAATTGCATCTAAGTAACCCTGCATTTTACCAAGCTATTCCCTAAGCAAAACGACACATGAATAAAGGAAAAACCTGCCTCTTTTCACTTTTCATTCTATTTTCCTCCAGCCTTTTCGGCCAGGTACTCCAGCCAGGTACGCTGGATTTTGAGTACCACAGGCTACTGCTCTTAAAAAATGATTTCGGCAAGGAGGCCATCGGCACCTTCCCGTCCATTATTACAGACTTCGCTCCTGACAGCTCCCTTAGCTGGAACCCATGGAATAACTACCTGGTACCTTCAACCAGTTCGGACAAATTTTCTGTGGTTGATCCCACTTTCGGCACTTTATTCAATTCTACCGCACCCCGAAGCTACAACGACGGCGCCGTTTGGAATGGAAAAGGGCTTAATTCATGGTTTACTACCGGTGTGATGGGCAAACTTCCTACCGGCGAAAATGGATACTTCAGCTACACCTTGTCGCCCATTGTGCATTATAGTCAGAACGCTGCCATTGATATCCCACAACCTATTTACAATAAAAGTCAATATTCGTATCCTTTCTACGAAAGGCTGGACCAGGTGGAAAGGTATGGAGACGAAAGCCTTTTCAAGATTGATCCGGGGCAGTCTGAGGTCAAATACGTTTACCGGGGCATTGCAGCAGGTTTCACTACCCAAAATGAAGTTTGGGGGCCAGCCACCTTCAACCCCATTCTAATGAGTCAGCAGGCGGCGGGCATACCTCGATTCAACCTTGGTTTCAACAGACCTATAGATACCAAAATTGGGCGACTGGAGGGCAAAGCTTTCTGGGGCATGCTCAAGGAATCCGATTATTATGACAGCAACCCCAACAATAACCACCGTTACATCACCGGCTTCACCGGGGGCTATGCGCCAAGCTTCGTGAAGGGATTGAACCTGGGGCTCCATAGGGTCATGTACCGCCTTTGGGAAAGAAGCAGCATGGGAGCGAAAGATGTTTTCGCTGCTTTTGCCCATACCTCAAGGCAATACGACACCCCGTTAAATGGCATCATCACCAACGATGAATACGACCAGATGGCATCTGCCACCATCCGCTGGAATCGCCCCGAACTGGGGCTGGAGATCTACACCGAGTATGCGAGAAATGATTTTCCGGGAAATTTCAAAGAATTTGGGCGCAACCCTGATCGATCATCCGCCTTTGTGCTTGGCATCACCGAGGCTTTTGAGCTCAGCAACGGAAATACCGTTAAGCTCCACTACGAAAACACCAAACTCAGCGCCAACCAGCTCCAGATTGTCAGCATATTCTCGTCGCCTACCTATTATGTGCACTACTCCATCGCTCATGGCTATACCCAAAACGGCCAAATCATTGGTGCGGGCATAGGCCCCGGCTCAAATACGAATGTGCTCCAGGCGCAGTATTTCACCCCCAAGAGCATGTTCGGCCTCACTGCACAAGCAATAAGGTTTAATGATGACTACATTCTCAGAGAGTATGCCGGGGCCTTGAAATACCCATCAGAGTTTGAATTTGCCTACTCCGCCAAATACTACCGGCTGTTTGAACAGTTTACGGTTGAAGCCCAGCTACAGTATGCAAAACACTACCACCGCTATTTTGTTGATGGCATCAGCGATAGAAATTTCCAGGCACTTTTAAACCTCAGGTATCGCATTAATAATTAATAAGATAGCGCAACCAACTCCTTTTTTGCCAGCTCCAAAATAGTTTGGCACTTCGTATGCTTGTATGTTTTCATAAATTTGAATTATGAAAATATTTTCTTTTGTCTTTTTCTGCCTGATCTCTCAGCTCGTTTTCTCACAACCACCGCAGGCGGCAAAGGGTCATTTTATACGGTTTTATAAGGCAGACAATCAGGTGAAGGTATACTTAAATGACTCCCTGCTGTTCACCAGCAAAGTGTTTGACGGCAACCCAGACCTTAACCTTGACGTGGATTTGGCACAGCACCTGGCCAAAGGCAGGAACACCATAAAAGTTGAGCTTTATAATGGGTACGAAAACAATGATTACAAAGAAGACAGGTTCTGGGAGGTTCGGTACGAGATGTTTAATAACAATGAAAGCATCGACTACATGCACCAGTTTTCGAGCAATGGGGCGGCGGGCCTTGCCTTCGAATACAAACATGAAATTTATAAAAAGTAAGAGTAAATACTTTTTGCTAACTTTGAGCCTGCACCCTTAAATGAACATTCTTCTGATTCTAAATGCAGTTTATTCTCGTTCTCCCAACACCCTTTGATTGGAAGATGTAGGTTAATTGTGTTACTTCACAGGCCCAGCCGTGACAATGTTTGTTGTAGACTATGAATGACAAATTGAGAAAACGTACGAGTACTTACCAGGAGCCTCAAAAGGTAAAAAGACTTGGTCAGTATCCTTTCTTCCGCCCTATTGAGTCAGAGCAGGGCACAGAAGTAACCATCGACGGTCATCAGGTGCTTATGTTCGGATCGAACAGCTACCTGGGCCTGACCAACCACCCCAAAGTCATGGAAGCCTCAGCGGCTGCCATAAAAAAATACGGTACAGGCTGTGCCGGTTCAAGGTTTTTGAACGGCACACTCGATCTCCATGTGGAGCTTGAGAACAGGCTGGCGAAGTTCCTGAATAAAGAAGCGGTATTGGTTTACACCACGGGCTTTCAGGTAAACCTGGGGGTTATCCCCTGCCTCACCACCAAAGAAGACACCATCATTCTCGATGAGTTTGACCATGCCTCCATCATAGAGGGCAGCAGATTGTCGTTTGCCAGAAAACTGAAATTCAGGCACAACGACATGGACGCACTGGAGAAAAAACTCCAGATGTGCGATGATTCGCAACTGAAACTCATCGTTGTCGACGGTGTGTTCAGCATGGAAGGTGACATTGCCAACCTGCCTGAAATTGTGCGGCTGGCCAACAAATACGGAGCCACCATCATGACCGATTGTGCCCACGCCATTGGTGTGCTTGGGAAAAACGGTGCCGGCACCTCCAGCCATTTCGGTCTCGACAATGAAGTCGATCTCATTGGCGGTACTTTCAGTAAGTCGCTGGCATCTATTGGCGGTTTTGTTGCCTCAGACGCCGACACCATCAACTACCTGAAGCACCACTCCAGGGCCCTCATCTTCAGTGCCAGCATGCCAGCTTCTACAGTGGCATCGGTGCTTGCCGTGCTGGACTTGCTCGAAAGCGACGACTCCCTGATAGCAAAGCTTTGGGAAAACACCCACCATGCCCATAGGCTTTTCAGAGACTACGGTATCGATATTGGCAAGACAGAAACGCCCATCATACCTATCTACGTCCGAAATTTTATGAAGACGTTTGAGCTCACCACCGAACTCTTCAAAGCCGGGCTTTTCGTCAATCCTGTTATTCCACCAGCTGTAGGCCCCGAAGACACCATGATACGCTTCAGCCTGATGGCGTCTCACTCCAAAGAACAAATTGATATTGCAGTCGAAAAAATCTACAAGACCATGAAAAAGCTTGGCATCGAAACGTTGCAGGACAAGAACATGGCTGCCCATTGAAAGTCCTCGTCATAGGAGCCAGTGGCTTCATCGGAACCCATATCGTAAGATACGCTGTTAGTCAAAAGCATCAGGTAGTGGCTGGCGTGCGAAAGTCGTCGGACACCAGCCAGCTGCAAAATCTGCAGGTTCCTTCTACTGTTTTCAGCTACCACTCCGGAGAGTTGCTGCAAAAAGAAATGGAGGAGTTGAAACAACTCTATGGCACTTTCGACCTGATCATCCATAACGCAGGGCTCACCAAGGCATTTGATCCGGCTAAACTTTTTGAGACCAATCAGGTGCTCAGCGTGAGGCTGGCCGGTTTGGTGGAGAGTGTGCAGCTACTATCCAGCAGCGGTAAGTTTGTGTACGTCTCCTCGCTGGCCGCCAGAGGCCCCTATGGCGTGCTAAAGCCAGTGACCAATTATGGCAAAAGCAAACTATTGGCTGAGGAACAACTTTTGAAAATGTCGCTCCCGTTAGTCATTGTAAGGCCCACCGCCGTATTCGGGCCTGGGGATGCTGCCTTTCTCAAGCTGTTCAAGGCCATCAAAATGAATATTGCTCCTTTGCTTGCCAAGCCAACACAGCAGCTAACGTTCATTTTTGCCAGAGACCTGGCGAGGCTGCTGGTGGACTACGCCCCTGCCCAGCCGGACAATACCATTATTGCAGCTACAGATGGGAAAAACTACGCTCCCGGCGAGTTGTATAGCAGCATTGGGAATAGCATTGGGAAAAATCCGGTTACTATCCGCATTCCCTCTTTTATCATGATGCCTTACGCCCACGCCAATGAGTTCTTTGCCAAGATTTTTAAGGGGCAGCCAGTACTTACGCCCGAAAAGATGAATGAGCTTACAGCCGACTGGGCAATTGCAGAAGAAGATGTCACGCCAAAAGATTTTATTTTCACATCTTTGGGTGATGCGTTGAAAGAATCTGCCGAGCATTACAGACAAAACGGCCTTCTGTAAATTATGTCGATTGAAATTAGGGAAGTAAAAACCTCCAAAGATTTAAAAGCGTTCATAAAGTTCCCCTTCAGGCTTTATAAAAACCATCCTTATTGGGTACCACCGCTCGTTCAGTTCGAAGAAAGCACACTCAATAAAGACAAAAACCCCGCATTTGAGTACTGCTCCGCTGCCTATTTTCTGGCTTACAAAGGAGACGAGATTGTCGGACGGATCGCAGGCATTCTCCACGGCACAGAGCTGGAGGAAAAGGCCCTGGTAAGGTTTGGCTGGGTAGATTTTATTGACGACAGGGAAGTATCAAAGAAGCTCATCCAAGCTGTTGAGGATTGGGCCAAATCAAAAAATGTGAAGGCTATTCACGGACCAATGGGCTTTACCGACCTTGATTTTGAAGGCACCCTCATTGACGGATTTGAAGAAATAGCCACACAGGCCACCATCTATAATTACCCTTATTACAAAGAGCATTTTGAGGCCCTGGGGTTTGAAAAGGCCTGTGACTGGGTGGAAGCCAGGGGTACTGTGCCCAGTGAGGTTCCAAGAAGACTAAAAAGAACTGCCGAAATTGTTGAAGGCCGCTTCAAATTCAAGGTAAAGGAGTTCAAGACAAATAAGGAAATGTTGGTTTACGCCAATAGCATCTTTGAAATTTTGAATGAATCGTATGCCAACCTGTACGGCTACTACCCACTGACTCAAAACCAGATCAACTACTACGTTAAGCAGTATTTTGACCTCGTGAGAAAAGAGTATGTGAGCGTGGTTGTGAATGACAAAGACGAGGCGATAGGTTTTGCCATTTGCTTTCCTTCCTTCTCGAAGGCGTTTCAAAAGGCAAAAGGTTCACTCTTTCCATTTGGCTTTTATTACGTGCTGAAAGATTTTTATTTTAACAAAACCCTCGACATGTTTCTCATTGGGGTGAAGCCCGAATATCAAAAGCTTGGGGCAAATGTTCTTATCTTTAGAAGCATGTTAGATAATTTCATTAAAACAGGAGCTACCGACGTAATGACGGGCCCAATGCTCGAAGAAAATTTCAATGTGCTTAATCTGTGGAACGACTACACCGGAGAAGGTAACCGGCTTGCCATCCGCCGAAGGTGTTTCATTAAACCGATACAGGCATGAGCAAATGGGCATTGATCTTAGGAGGTTCCTCAGGGATAGGCCTGGCTACTGCCCGTAAGCTGGGAAAAAGTGGATGGAACCTGCTTGTCGTCCACAGAGATCGCCGCTCAGTGCTGGGCGATATTGAAGCTGCATTTAAAGAAATCCGGGAATCAGGCGCCCAGCTAATCTCTTTCAACTTCGACGCCACTAGCCAGGAGAAAATCGACGAACACCTGCCACAGTTCAGGAAGGCCCTGGGTGATGCCAATATCGACCTGATGCTTCATTCGGTTTCCCGCGGCAACCTGAAGCCATTTGTTTCAAAAGACGGCCCGGAACTTAACCTCCAGGACTTGCAGCTAACGATTGACGCCATGGCTCTCAATGTGTTTACCTGGGCCCGCACGCTTTTGAAAAACAACTTCTTTGCCAAACCTGCCCGCATCATCACACTTACTTCCATGGGGAACGACCGGGTGTGGGAAGGCTACGGTGCCATTGCGCTGGCAAAATCATCCCTCGAAACTTTGAGCAGGTACCTGGCTGTGGAACTGGCCCCACACAACATCAGGGTAAATACCATACAGGCAGGAGTGACGCTCACACCCTCTTTGAAAATGATCCCCTCCTACGAAAAGATGATCGAGTTGGTCACCAAAAACAACCCGATGGGCAGAATGACGACGCCTGAAGACGTGGCAAATGCCATTTACCTCCTATCTTTGGATGAAGCCAACTGGATCAACGGAAGCACCATTCATGTGGATGGGGGCGAGCACCTATTATGAGCGAACTCTTTGCAGCTATTATTCAAAAACTACCCTACAGCCCACCTTTTTTGTTTGTGGATGAAATACTCAGTGCCGACGAAAACTCCATTAAAGGAACCTATAAGCTAAAAAAGGATGAGTTTTTTTACCAGGGTCATTTTCCTGGCAACCCTGTCACTCCTGGGGTCATCATCACCGAAGTGATGGCACAAATTGGCCTGGTTTGTTTTGGCATGTACTTAAACCACACCAGCAGCCCTGATGGGATGGATGGAAAGGTGCCTGTTTTCACCTCCTCCTGCGTTGATTTCTATTCGCCAGCCTACCCTGAGCAAACACTTGAGGTGACTTCCTCCAAAATTTATTATAGATTCGGTAAGTTGAAGTGCCGAATCGAATGCCACAACAGAGACACTAAGCAGCTGGTTTGCAAGGGCGATCTCTCTGGCTTACTAGTGAATAAAAATGAGCTTAAATAGAAGAGTAGTCATCACCGGACTTGGCGTTGTGGCGCCGAATGCCACAGGGAAAGAAGCTTTTGAGCAAGCCTTGCGAGATATGAAGTCCGGCATTGCCAAAATACCCGTTTTGACTGAGCACAACCTGGGTTGTCAAATCGCTGGTGAACCCGAAGTGTCAGAGGAGTACAAGCTGAGTCTTCTCCCTCAGCTCCTCAACAAAATGCTCGACAACCATGGCGTGATCTATGGCTGCCTATCGGGCCTGGAAGCCTGGAAAGATGCGGGCCTTACTATTGATTATGAAAAATTTGATCCTGAACTAGGCATCGTCTTCGGAGGTGGTGCACTAAGCATGGATGAAAGCATTGGCCCACGCTTCGACCTGGTGAATGCCGGACAAGTGAGAAAGCTGGGCACCAAAACCATCACTCAGTCAATGAACAGCGGCGTGAGCGCCTACCTCAACGGCATGCTGGGAGCAGGCAACCGGGTCATGTCCAACTCTTCTGCCTGCAGCACCGGCACCGAAGCCGCCATCATAGGCTATGAGCTTATTAAAAGTGGCAAAGCGAAGCGAATGCTGTGCGGTAGCTCCGAAGGCAAAGGCAAGTATATATGGGGAGCCTTCGATTCCATGCGTGTGCTTTGCAGAGACTCCAACGACAACCCTACATTTGGCTCAAGGCCGATGAGCAGCACATCATCAGGGTTTGTGCCAGGCGCTGGAGGTGGAGCGCTGGTGCTTGAAGAGCTCGACACGGCCCTTGCCAGAGGCGCCCGAATTTATGCGGAGATTCTCGGAGGCGACGTCAACTCAGGCGGGCAAAGAATGGGCGGATCCATGACAGCCCCTAACTCCGCCGCCGTGCAGGCTTGCATCAAAAATGCCATCAAAGAAGCCGGAATCACCCCTGAGTCTATCGACCTCATTTCTGGTCACCTCACCTCCACCATGGCCGACCCTATTGAGCTCAACAACTGGGTGGAAGCACTCAATATTCCCGTCGCTGATTTCCCTTTGATAAATGCCACCAAATCAATGATTGGGCACTGCATTGCCGGAGCAGGCGCAATCGAGTTAGTGGGATGTGCCCTTCAAATGCACGGCAAATTTGTGCATGGCAACCTCAATATTGAGGAGCTTCACCCCGAGATTCTGAAGATCATTCCGGCCGAGAAAATCCCGAACCTTACTGTGGAATCCAACCTCAACATTGTGGCTAAAGCCAACTTTGGCTTTGGGGACGTGAATAGTTGTATTATTTTGCGGAAGTTTTCCGCCTAAAAACCTTACCAACCGCCCCTATGACCAAAGATGAGATCAAAGCAGAAATCAAAGGTGTTATTGAACCCTACGTGATGCAAAAAGAGTTACTGGACAACCTCTCCGACGAAATACAACTCATTGGTGATCTTAAAATTAACTCTGCCCACGTGGTGGACATTGTGCTCGATATTGAGGAAAAATACGATATCACTATCGACGATGAGTCTATCAACAAGATGAATACGATTGGCGAAGCGATTGAAGTGATCCTGGAAAAAATGAAAAAGGATTGATTGGAGTTGACATTGTTGACCTGACCGACCCACTTCTCAAACCCCGTTCCCGAAGAGAAATAAGGTTTATTTCCCATCCCAACGACCATTGCCCCAAAGGCACCGACGAACAAACACACTACTGGCTGCTCTGGGCTGCCAAAGAAGCAATATTTAAGGCAGAAAGATCAAACCAGGCGTTTTCGCCCAGCGAAATCGAAGTAGTTTACTCCGAAACGGTTGGCGACAGGCTGCGCTACCGTGGAAGATGGCTGAATGAAATCAACGGCTATTCTATCCTGAAAAAAGACAATATCATTTCTGTAGCAACTAACTCAAATATAGCAGCGGTGAAATGGAAGACCTTCATGCTGAATACGTCAAATCAATCTCAGGAACTTCGTGATTGCTTTCAAAGAGAAATGGGTCCAGGTTATCAAGTGTTATCGGATGCGGCAGGTTTGCCAACGATAAAACACGATGGTACCACCACACCAGCAAGTGTCAGCCACCACCACCATTTGGGCATTGTGGCCTGGATCGAAAGCTAAAAGCCAATGCCCCCCGCCTTACTCAATAATGACCTTGTGGATCTCCGAGGTGCTGCCGGAATTGATGCGCAGCAGATAAAACCCAGGCTTCAAACCCGCAACATCAAGATCGAGGGTTTGCCCGGCCCATGCAGCCGAAAGCTCGCTGGCGGCGACGGATGCCCCCTCCATGGTAATAAGCTCGGCCCGAGCATGCGACATACGATTGTTAAATGACAGCGTCAGAGCGTTTCCCCGCTGCACAGGGTTCGGGTACACCGTCACCTGGTTTTTCACCAGCTGGCGCTCCTTCAAGCCAGTAGTGACACCGTCAAAAAACCTGTTGGCAAAGTTAAAAGCATCAATTCCTATTTCATGGCCCATCATTCGTCCACGGATATCATCCATAGGCGGGTGAATGCCACCCCATATCCTTGATAAACTACACTGATCGGAAGCGTCCTGGTACCTGGCCCATTGGAGCACCACATCGGCGCTCGGGCCTTCTTCAAACACCAGAAACTCATTTTTCTCCGCATCAAATTCACCCATACCACCTGGAAAATATTCGCTGCCCGTTAGCAAAGACAGCACTTCGGCTGCAGCCCTTGAATAGGTGCTATGCCCTGAAACATAGCCTGCGAAAGGTGGTGTAACGAACGACGGTCGCTGATAAGGCCACCAGTAGTCCGCCAGGATCCAGTCAACACCTGCGTCGGTCGTGGCCGGATCGAATACATACTGCGGCCCCTTCCACGCCTTAAATTTTATTTTACCAACATTTTCTCTGTTCGGCCCTGCCAGTGGGTCACCAGCTTTCACTGACTCTATCAGTCCGTCATACAACTTAAACCCGCCGGGATCATACCTCGGCAACTTGGGATCGGAGGACTGGCCAACGCCGGACAGCCAGCGAATAGCAGACACCGGTCTGATATAGTCATAGTATCCTTTGACACTCCATGCGGCAATGGCTACATCGTGCATGGTGCCTCCAAGGATAAAATAGGCTTTGATATCCCATTCGAGGTCATCCAAAACCTCTCCCTGCCCCATGAACTTCTTCACCAGTTGCGGGTGGTCGTTTACATAATTGAGAATCACAAACCAGTGCCCCGGCGGTGTTTCAGAGCTGGGTCCATCGGCCCAGAATTCGGCCAATACCCTAGTATAATCTCCCCTGGCTACTATTTGAGGCTCGTATGGCTCTCCGGTGGCTGGGTTCACGTCATAGCCCTTGCTTATGTCTCCCCCGTTGGCAAAATCATAGAAGGCCGGATAGTCTTCCATTTTTGTCGGAAGCTCGGCGTAAGCTATGTTGCCAAGAGAGGCGGGAGAAATGTCCCACATCACGCCGTCGGACGGATCGAGGTGAGACGACCAGGCAGCCACCAGGCTGAACGTCCACACATAGGCTGCCATGGCCTCCTTATCGTCTTTAACATAATAAACGGGCGGGCCCGGGTCGTGATACACCAGGTACTCGTCACCGTCTCTCTCATGTGGGGTGAAATGAAGCGCATTCATAGAAAACGGAGTGACATTGCCCCACTCGGGGCTCAAAAACGGAATATTGCCACCTGGAATAGGGTTTCCGCCCTGATCGATAAACGCACCAAGCTCCAGCGACTGCCAGCGATTGGGGTCTTTCAAATTGGGATTTCCCGGCATCAATGGATTCAGCGGCTTATCGTTGAGGGGAGCATAGTACTGATTGGCATATAAATTCGCTTCGTTAGAGCCATCCTGCAAGCCGAACTGAATCACTTTTTCGGCTATATAATTACCAAGTGCCGCCGGGGAGCCGGTTGAGTAGTCGGTGGATGTAAACGAAAGCGAATAGCCGCTTTCCTGCATCTGTTTGTAAGCGGCCAGGAAGATATTCTGGGCTCCGGGAGAAAAGGCAAAACGATGACTGATCAATCTGTAGGCTGCATAGCTAATGGCCTCCTCCTGAGCGGCCCTTCGGTCTTCTGGCGCCTGTATGCCATCGTAAGGGAAATAAAAATCTCCATGATACCGCCCCAGAAAGTACAGCTCTGCCTTCTCATCATAGGCCGTCCAGGCATCGTACATGGCGGCAGAGATGTGGAAAAGATTGCGAGCATGAACAGTGGGCCTGGCAAAGTCATTCCTGACGGCCTCAAGCAGCACTTCATTCCACTTCCGGGCAATAGAGTGATCAGTTTGCCTGGCGAATGTGTTTGCCCCTGTTATCCAAATAGCTAGTAAAAAGAGAATACGCCTCATCTCATGCAATGACACTTTTGTACCAAAATAGGTTGACTACTTACTCAAAAAATGTTTCAATAACTTACCAGGTAAACAATTCTTATCAGTTCAATACTTACTCACGGCATCAATCAGTGTATTGCCATTGTTGTTGTACACAGCAAAGTTGAAGCCTTTATGGATAGCGTAGGAGCCATAGTTGCCAAATTTGTCCAGCGCCAAAAAGCCTACCTGCAGATCGGCGACGGATGGGTGCTTGGCGGCAATACGCTCTACAATGGCTTTGCAGGCCTCTCCAGGACTCATCCCATTCCGCATCAGCTCCACCACCATGGCACTGCCTGCCACCCGGATCACTGCCTCTCCTAACCCAGTAGCACAAGCGCCACCTACTTCGCCATCAAGGAAGAGACCAGCGCCGATGATCGGAGAGTCACCAATACGGCCGTGCATCTTCCAGGCAGCCCCGCTGGTGGTACAAGCGCCTGCTAGTCGGCCCTGGCTGTCCAAAGCCAGCATGCTAATGGTATCGTGGTTTTCAATATTGATGACCGGCTTGTATTCTGCCGTTTCCAGCCATTTCTCGTAAGCCTGTTTCGACTTTTCTGTCAACAGGTTCTTTTTTTCAAACCCCTGCTCCACCGCAAAACGCTGAGCACCCTCTCCTACCAGCATGATATGAGGAGTCTCCTCCATCACCTTGCGAGCTACCGAAATCGGGTTTTCAATCTCTTCCAAAAATGCTACCGAGCCACAGCGGCTGTCATAGTCCATGATGCACGCATCCAGCGACACCACGCCATCCCTGTCGGGGAAGCCGCCCAGGCCAACCGTTTGCACCTCAGGATCTGACTCTACGACCCTCACTCCGGCCTCTACCGCATCGAGGCTGCTACCGCCCTGACTCAGCAGCTCCCAGGCCTTTTCATTGGCGGGCATGCCATGCGCCCAGGTAGCGATAACAATGGGCTTTGTGCCAGTGGTGGACGGGTCTGGCCCGGCTGCCTGCTTCGGCTCACCTTTACTGGCACACGCCGCCAATGACGACACGCCCAGCACACCTGCACCAAGGGCAGACTTGCGAATAAAATCTCTTCTGTTAGAGGACATAGACTTCGGTTTGTAACGATGTTTCGAAACTAGTAAGATTTTCAATTAGACTAAACCTGTTTCTTTAAATATGACATCCCCTTTGCTTACGGAATGGCGGTACTCCTGTGTACAGCCCTTTAGTTATAGTGAACAATATGCAAATCGGCTACTACTGGCACCGAGCCGTCGGTAACGGCCATTTCGTAGCGGAGCGGAGAAATCTTATCCTCCGTGTTCCCTGCATGGCTTCTCGTTCTCACTCCTCCAACCTTCTAATTAGCAAAAAACTTTCCTCCCA
Source organism: Imperialibacter sp. (assembly GCF_048007035.1). Classification (NCBI taxonomy): domain Bacteria; kingdom Pseudomonadati; phylum Bacteroidota; class Cytophagia; order Cytophagales; family Flammeovirgaceae; genus Imperialibacter; species Imperialibacter sp. The sequence goes on along the minus strand of NZ_CP180355.1, from coordinate 5,301,516 downwards.
CTTGTCCCCTTTCCCAAACCCGGCCTCGTCATAGGGCAAATCATGTTTCACCAAAACGACTAACAAGATGAAAAATGCAATTAACTGGTTTGAAGTGCCAGCCAAAGACTTCGACAGGGCCAAGTCATTTTACGAGCAGGTACTGGATGCAAAAATGGAAACCATGTCGATGGAATCAATGGGCATGACCATGGCGTTCTTCCCGGCCGACTGGGAAAACGGTGTAGGCGGCGGCATTGCCTTCGGTCCTGGTAGCGAACCTTCCGACAAAGGAGCGCTGGTGTACCTTAATGGCGGCGACGACCTGACAACCCCGCTGTCGAGGGTAGAAAAGGCCGGCGGCAAGGTCATCGTGCCCAAAACGTCCCTTGGGCCCAACGGCTTCATGGCGCAGTTCATCGACACGGAAGGAAACAGGGTGGCCTTTCATTCGAGAAACTAGCAGTATATTGAAGCAATCAGGCCGATAAAGCGTAAGCTTTTAGATGGCAAAAGCGCTGGAATTTAATACATTAGAAACCATTTAACTTTTATACGATGAAAGAATTCATGATGATATTTATAGGTGCCAGCTACGACGAGCTGGGCCTTTCACCAGAAGAAATACAAACCCAAATGGGCAGGTGGTTTGCCTGGGGTGACAAAATGAAGGAACAGGGCATTTTGCGAGGCGGCGCAGCACTTTATGCCACGGCCAAGCGGGTCTCCGGGCCTGACAGGATAGAGTCCGACGGGCCGTTTGTAGAAAGCAAGGAGCTTGTAGGGGGCTACTACACCGCCGCCGCCAACAGCGTAGAAGAGGCCGTGAAGATTGCCCAGGATTATCCTGACTACCACCTCGGCGGAACAGTAGAAATTCGTGAGGTAGTGAAGTTTGACAGGTAAGCAGCCCCATAGCATGGTCGACCATCTTTTCCGGCATCAATACGGAAAGCTGGTCGCCATTTTGTCCAAAATCTTCGGTCTCGCCCACCTCGAGCTGATTGAAGATGCCATTCAGGACACCTTTTTGCAGGCCTCGCTTAAGTGGCGGGAGGCCCAGCCCGACAACCCGGAAGCCTGGCTTACCCAGGCAGCGAAGAACAGGGCCATTGACCTGATGCGGCAGATCAATGCCCAAAAGCAGCGACACGAAAAAACAGTCCATGGCGCTGCAACCCTCGAAATCAATGAGTACTTTCTCGACCACGAAGTGCAGGACAGCCAGCTGAGGATGCTTTTTGTAGCCTGCCATCCCGGGTTTTCCAGGGAAGAGCAAATTGCCTTTGCCCTCAAGGCCATTTCGGGTTTTTCCATGAAGGAAATAGCCGTGGCCCTGCTCCAGAAAGATGAGACCATCAAAAAACGGCTGATGCGGGCCAGGAAAAAGATTCAGGAGCTCACCATTACCCTTGACTACCCCGCACCCAACGAGATCGACGGCAGGCTCTCAGCGGTGCAGCAGATCATCTACCTCATTTTCAACGAAGGCTTCCACTCCACCAAGCTCAATCAGCTCATCGACAAAGACCTTTGCGGTGAGGCCCTGCGCCTGTGCAAGCTCCTGCTGGTGAAGGAGCAGTTCAGGTCAGGCAGCCTTTACGCCTTATTTGGGCTGCTGTGCTTTCACGCCTCTCGGCTCGACTCCAAGATTGTGGATGGTAAAATAGTAGACTTGAAGCACCAGGATCGCTCCACCTGGCACTTCCCCCTCATTGTGCTTGGCAACGACGCCCTGAACAAAGCCATGCTGTACCCCGACCGGTCTATTTACCACCTGGAGGCTGGCATTGCGGCTGAGCATATCAGGGCCATCAAGTTTGAGAATACCAACTGGCAGCAGATCATCGACTACTACAACGAGATGCATGACCTGATGCCTTCCGACAGCATCCGGCTTTCCCGGGCCATTACCTACCTGCAAATGGAGCGGTTGGCTGACGCCAAAAAGGAGCTCGACACTATCGATGCTGCTGCCATGAGCAAGCGCACCTACCTCCTCCACGGCACCTACGCCGAGTACCACGCCAAAAACGGCGAGCCCACCCAGGCCCTTGCCGCCATCGACAAGGCCATTAGCACCTGCACCAATAGATTGGAGAGGGAATATTTGGAGGGGAAGAAGGCGGGGATGACAGGCATGTAGTGCTTGAAGCAGTCAGATTTTGACTTTTTGTATTGCTAGATAATATGGTAGATTGGTGGCGATAAAAGAGAATATGGGTGGTCTATATTCTTTTGTTACCTACCATACCTGAATGACGGAAAAGATCAGGCTGAATACAATCTTAAAACTCACTGCTGCAGGTACTTTCTTTCTGCTTGCCGCTAGGCCAACTTTTTGGCTAATCAACTCAGACCAACTAACATTTCTGGATCGCCAACTTTCACAAGACAATTTGCCAAGCCTACTAACACAATATTTTTATATCAAGGTTTTAATCGTGCTAATGATTGTAGTTCTAAGCTTGATTCAAAATAGAAAAACTGATCAATCCTATTTGAACTCTCTGGTAGTGGGCATGATCATCATACTACTGGCTAGATTCGATTTATTTCATGCCTCAGAAATGATTCTCACAGGCCTTGCTTTTGGTGATTTTGAAGCATCCTTGTTGGTTATGATAACTCTGGCCAACTCGTTGGGATTAGCTACCTATTGGCGGACATTAGCTATTGCTACTCACTAAATATGAAGCATCGTTTTGTCTTATTTATATCTGTTCTTTTCTTTAGCTGCAATCAAATAAGCCCAGTGAATCAACAAGATTTAACCAAACCAGATGCAACGGATGAGTTCGTTGACTACCTAACTCAATCGTACGACTATCTTACAGAGAGACAGGAAATTTGTAAAAATGAATTTGGTTTAAGCACTTATCAGAGGTGGTCATATGATCAAGAGACCGGACTAATTGAGTTTTTCAATGGAGACTCCCTAATGCTACGAATATCCTACCAAGAAGTTGGAAGTGTCTCTAAGTCTTCCAATACATGGCTCTGGGCTTGGTCAAATTCTTACCTTTTAGAGAACATAAAGCTAGATTCTCGAGTCGTAAGGGAATTTGGTGAGCGAAAACAATTTGAAAGGCTAACAAAAAACAAATGGTATGCAGATGAAACTGATGGATGGGAAATGACTGCTGTAATGGCTTACCTCACAGGTGCGAAAGGCGCTTACCGAATTCCAGGCGAAAATGTAATATCCTTCATAGTGTTCACAGAGCTAGAAAAAATTGACTAAAGGTTAGGTAACACAGGCCTTCAATGAATGTAGGCTGCGTTGGTTTTCCCTCATTCTTCGACGTGGATTGTCAGCCACAAAAAGTTAATTTTATCAGTTGAGTGGCTAAGCTCTAGTGGGAGTTGAAGTGCTTACCTCTACCACATATGAGCGAGTAGTGAACAAGTTAAAAAATTGAGCATGGGAATTGACAAGTTAAAATTGGAAGATATTTACGATGTCGCTGTTTTAAGACACGGGTTTGTTGACTACGTTAGAGACTATCAATTTGAAATTGAAACAAATTGGGTTGGGGACTTAGCAGGAAGGTACTTATTGACTTTTAAGCACTGTTATGACTTGACTTATAAAACTCTGGTAAATGACGACCTTATTAAAAAATCGTGGGACGACATATTCACTAGCTACGAAGCGTGGGAGAAGAACAATAAACCTGAAGGCTTTGTTTGGGGGACAAATTGGTCTTTAGCCTATCCAGGTTTTGAGTCAATTGAAGCCTCTAAACGAGCAGAAGAATGGAGTGACAGACTTGACAAGAAAATGAATGAAGTAAGCTTTGAGACCGACTCATTTGTAATGACCTTGATTTACGAGAGTTGGACGATTAGAAAAATTAACAATGACAATTCTCTTATTAGTCAAGTAATTGTACCTATCAAAGCATAGGAAAAGCTAAAAATAAGTCGTTCGGCCAATTCTTTGTATGAGGGTGCGTACTGCTTCAAATTTGTCTGAGCCTTTTAGATACAAAGGTAGCGGCCACATCGACCCCAAACCAACGCCCTGGCGAGGAACGAGCGATCCAACATTAAACCCGCCACCGGAACCCGTCGCCGGAACGACATCCCCCTGATGATGGCAGTAGCCTTTTTCAATTGTTAGATAATATGGAAGAACGGCACTGATAATAGAGAATATTGGTCGGTGTTCTTTTGTTGTGAGGCACCTTACCCCATTCAACATTTCCATTTAGCTTAATTGGAAAAGTGTATCCAAGTGAATACATTCACGTATGTATTCTGTGGAAAAGACCGATGAATTCGACAAGTGGTTAAAGAAGCTAAAAGACAATCGTGCAAAAGCCAAAATACTTTTCAGAATTCAGCGCATAGAAGAACACGGCAATTTTGGGGACTGTGAACCTGTCGGCCAAGGTTTAAGCGAATTGCGAATTCACCACGGAAAAGGGTATCGAGTGTATTAAAAGGACGTCGACGGCAGAATTGTCCTGTTAATTAATGGTGGAGACAAATCCTCTCAACAAAAGGACATTATCAAAGCCAGGCAATTATGGGAAGAGTACAAAAAGTCATTTTAGGAATATGAAGAAAATGAAGACAACAAAATTCGATATCGCCGAATATTTAGATGACGACGATATGATCGCAGAATATCTGAACAACGTGCTGGAGGAAGGCGAAACATCGGATATAATTGCCGCCCTTGGACATGTGGCAAAAGCTCAGGGAATGTCAAAAATTGCTGCGGAAACAGGCTTGAGTCGTCCTAGTTTGTACAAGGCACTCTCACATGGATCAAAGCCTCAATTTGAAACCATACTAAAAGTTCTTAGGGCTGTAGGCGGGCATCTAAATGTGAAAACTATTCAGCCGCAGTGAAAGCATCACAACAGCTAACTATTAGTAAAAAAGGAACGGCATAAAGTTCCCACGCCCGTGTCAGGTGCTTGTTACACATCAGCTTTCCTAACCCCCCCAATTGGCCCGGTTTTAGCAGGGAATTGCAAGTAAAGAGGGCCGGATTCCCTTTCCGGCGTCTGACGGCTCCTCCCCAATAGGCTAAGCTCGCCGTACCGACGCCTGCCCACCATCCACTACCTTTGCTGCCCAGCACTCACTACCCATGCTGCCTACCACTGACCATGTGTGGTGCGCACCACAGCCTCCTGATAAGCCCTTTGCTCAGCTCCGATAAGGCGTTGTCTCACTTCTTTTAACGCCTTTACTACACCTCTCATAAGCGCTTATAAGGTAGGGAGACAAGCGCTTAGCAGCTACCGGCACAAAGGCTTGTGCATCTGACAACGCCCCCCCAGTAGGCCAAGCTGTCCTTACCAGCGCCTGCCCAATACATCATATTTTTGCTTACCTTCTTTTTTGCGCCGCAGAAAATAAACCTCAGCCCTGTCCATTATCCAAAAAAGTGCTTTTATCTTTCCTGCCGAATTAACTGACTCGTCATCGTCCCTGATACATGTTTTACCTGGCTGGCATCATACTGACTTTTTTCCTGGCAGTCTTACTCATTACAAAGAAGGGCAAATCGGAAGCAGACTTGATTTTGGCTGCATGGCTTACTGCCATCGGGGTTCATTTGTGTTTTTTCTATTTGACCTTTTCCGATCAATTTTTATCGTTCCCCTTCCTTTTGGGCTTCAACTTTCCGCTCCCGCTGCTCCACGGCCCATTCCTGTTTTTGTACACCAGCGCATTAACGAATCAACATATCCCTGCGAAATACAAAGCAGCACACTTCATCCCTTTCGTGCTGCTTTATGGCCTTTTTCTCCCTTTCATTTTGCTGCCAGAAGAGCAGAAGATTGAAGTGTTTAAAAATGAGGGATCGGGGTATGAGGTCGAAATGTTAGTGATGATCAGCTCAATAATGATTTCCGGAGTGGTATATGTTGGCCTTTCACTATGGAAGTTGAATGAGCATAAAAAAACGATTCAGGATCAATTCTCTTCCGCAGAAAAGATCAATCTGGCCTGGCTGCGGTATTTAATATACGGCATTGGTCTGATTTGGCTTTTTGTTTTGTTTGCCGAAGATGTAATGATCTTTAACGCCGTGGTGGTGTTCGTCTTCTTCCTTGGCTATTTCGGAATCAAGCAAGTGGGGATTTTTTCACAGGGGTATCCCACACCTGAAAGGCTCCTTCCTGATGCGGCGTTGGCAGCGCCTGCCACATCCTCCACAGGTGAACCGGTCAGCGGACAAAACGACAAGCCAGCTGCAGCAAAATACCAGCGATCGGGCCTGAGTGACGAAGCAGCAGCCAAGTTGCACAGCTCGTTGGGCGAGATCATGCAAAAGGAGAAGCTGCACACCAACGCAGAACTCACTTTGACAGAATTAGCCAAAGCACTGGACGTGCATCCACACTACCTGTCGCAGGTCATCAATACTTTCGAGGGGAAGACATTTTACGACTACATCAACACATTGCGGGTGGAGGAGTTTAAACGCCTGGTGGCTCTGCCGGAAAGCAAAAAATATACGTTGCTTGCCCTTGCCCTCGATTGCGGCTTTAACTCCAAAACCTCCTTCAACCGTAATTTCAAAAGTGTTACCGGCCTTGCTCCGTCGGAGTACCTGAAGCAAACGACTACCTACCTGCATACCTAGCCCCGGGCAGTTGCCTCTCAATAATCACACACTTTTCTGGTGCCAACTTATAGGGTGGGGCGATGGAACCACCCTGTCGCCGCAGCTTTGGGGAAAAATCAAAATCAATTTTATGAAACATCGTTTTTTTCTGGCTTGTGCCATGTTCACCATGAGTATTTTTTCTGGATGTCAGGATGACCTCGACATCAATGACTCGGGGAATTTAGTTCCCAAAACAGTTGACGAAAACGCTTCGCTGCCCTCCGTTAGCTTAAATAATGCCCTATTCCATGCCGAAGCCTTTGGGCCTGCTGATGGCCCCCTGCTGGTAGTGCTGCATGGCGGCCCCGGTTCCGATTATCGCTACCTTTTGAATTGCAAAGAGTTTGCCAACCAGGGCTACCGTGTGGTCTTTTACGACCAGCGGGGTACAGGACTTTCTCAGCGGTTTCCTAAATCGCATTACACCATGCAAGTGGCGTATGACGATTTGAGCGGCATCATTTCACACTTTCGAAGCGATGCCAATCAAAAGGTCTTCCTGCTGGGGCATTCGTGGGGAGCCATGCTGGCATCGGCCTACATCAATCAATACCCCTCAGCCATCGACGGAGCCATACTCGCCGAACCTGGGGGGCTGGTCTGGAAAGATGTGGAAGACTATATCACACGCTCCCGCAAATTCAAATACTTCGGCGAGAGCCTTAATGACGCCGTTTATGCCGACCAGTTTGTGACAGGCAAAACAGACCAACACGCCATCCTGGACTATAAATTCATGTTGCTGACCTCACAGGAGTCGAGCGAAATTGGGAATGAGGGCAGCCTTCAGGAATGGCGGGGTGGAGCAGTTACCTTTGATGCCTATCTCGAAATTGGCGATAAGCAAAAGCCCGACTGGACTACCAATTTGAACAAGTACACTACGCAGGTGCTTTTCATTTATAGTGCCAACAACAAAGCATACGGCCTCCAGCATGCACAAAAAGTGTCAGCCCCCTACCCTTCAGTGAAGCTTTTCGAAACGGAAGGCGCCGGGCACGATATGCTGTCGTTTCCCACGGGTTGGAACAACACCTATCCGGTGATGCTGGACTATCTCAATTCAATGAAATAGCCCTCACCAAACGTCAAAACAACTTCGATTCATTTTTTAAATCATCATACCAATGATCCTCAGCAAGAAAATATTTCTTCTTTTAATCCTTCCGGCCATTTTCATCAACATCGCTCATAGTCAAACCATTAACTGGGCTGGTTTGGAAAAAGAGCAACGCCATATAGCACACGCCCATGCGGGCTTCGACTATGCCTTTGTGTACGGCGCAGGCTACAGCCGCCAGCTGTCATCGCCAATTCCCATTTTGGCTACTATCGATTTCTCCACTCCGGTGGGTAACAAGGTGCTCGACGATTTCAAAACGAAAGTCGGTGGTGTGGCAGACCTGTATGAGTTCAACAACTTTCACGTAAGTGCTTCAGTGTATGGCATCTACCGCCGGTACGAAAACCCAATGGCCACGCTGCAAAACTTTGGCAGCGAGTTCAAAGCGGCCGTTGGCTATTACCAAAGCAGGTGGTTTGTTGCTGGCGAATTTGGCTTCGATAAAGCGATTGTCACTCATTTCGAGCATTCAGATAAGTTCAGGGAAAACTTCCCTGACGTGAAAAACGGCTGGTACCAACCTGCAACAGGCGGAAACTTCAGCTATGGTTTGCAAACGGGGATTTCATTTGCCAGTGTAGACGCACTGTTCAGAGTTGGGAAAGTGGTCACTCAGGATTTTAAAACGAACCCAACGATCCCCTTTTATGCAGAGATAGGAACCAATATTAAAATCAATAAATAGCAATCAGCAACATACCAGGCCAGACCGGTTGGCAGCCGTGATCTGGCCTTTTTGGTTACCCCGCACAGGTTGTGCAGCTTGAGGTGGAAAGGGCTGTTGGCATGTTTTGAGATGCACTACCAACAATCGATTTTTGAAGCATAATTTGGCTTAAAATCTCAACTGCAAAGTTTAATTTTATCAAATGACTAACAGCATTGTTTCAACCGTTCAAGTACCTCAGCTAAAAAACCTTCAGTACTCGTAGCGATGAGAAAGTTCAAACTCTATCAACTCTGGTTTCTCATTCCCGGCGTAGCGCTTGTGGCTACTAGCGTCCTCGTTCCTTTGAACTATCTCTATGCGCAGCTCTATTGGACGCCCACCGAGGCCATCATTACAGGGCAAGTGCTGAATACGGATGGGCCGGAGGCGGAACGATTGACACTCATGGATTTTACTGATCATGAAGGTGTGATCCATCACATTAGCGAAGAAGATGATGACGAAGAAAGTGAATCACCAGCCACAGGTGCAGAAGATCACCATGTTCGCATCTACTACGACCCCTTGAACCCCACCGACTACGTGCTGGCCAACGACGGAAGGTACCTGATCCTGCTTTTCCTTCCCCTGGGTTTATTGGCCTGCTACCTCGGATGGCCCGATGAAGAAGCTTAATGGTGGTTCTGGCCTGTGTCTCACCATAGCCGTCAACCTAAGCGAAAAAGGGCTAGGAAAAGAAACTGAACTCGATTTTGTGCCGAAAAATCAGGAATTTCTCAAAATACCTCTCAAAATTTGTTTCTGATGAGCGTATTGAGGCCATTGCAAAAGCATCGTCATTCAAAAAGCGTAAGTCGGTCATTTCGCCAAAGGCATTTCTGGACGTGGTTTTTTTTAGCAATAATGGCAAATGCCCTTCTCTATCTGAATACAGTATAGATCTTGCACATCATCATGGCGTGAGTGTTTCTAAACAAGCTCTTGATAAGCGTTTCAATAAAAACACAAAACAGATGCTTGCAGGACTTCTCCAAGAGGTATTGACACAGCAAATGGCCCATAATTCAGAAGAAAGCATTCCCTCCAGTTGGTTTACTGATATCCGTATCATGGATAGTTCAGAATTTAAAGTATCCAAAAAGGTAGCAGATACTTTTCCTGGGTATGGAGGAGAGGGAAGGGAAGCCAGTGTTCAAATCCAATTTGAGTATCAGTTGCTAGGCTCTAAGGTAACCGAGATTTCCATTGGCTCATCACGAGATTCTGATAGCATTGAGGGGATGAAGAATATTGAGAAGGTACCTCCCAAAACATTATTGCTAAGAGATTTAGGGTATTTTTCTCCTAAGGCATTTAAAGAGCTAAGCAGCAAAGACATCTACTTTATCAGCAGGGCAAAGTCACAATGGAATTTCTATATCCTCAAGGAGGGAGAATACTCATTACTTCCAACAGCCTCTATTATCAGCTTATTAAAGGAAAAGAAAGAAAGGTATCTGGACATGGATGTATATGTTGGCGAAAAAACTCGTACTAAGGTACGGCTTGTGGCTAATTTGCTCACAAAAGAACAAAAGCAGAAACGCTTAAGGAAGAAATCAGCGAATAGAAAATTAGGGACTGACGTGTTAGAGGCCATTGGCTTGAATCTATTTGTAACCAACGTGGAAAGGGAAAAATGTACCGCCTCTCAGATTTATGATCTCTACACATTGAGATGGCAGGTAGAACTTGTCTTTAAAACCTGGAAAAGTGTGATGAGATTACATAAAATACACCCAGTGAATGCGACCCGTTTAGAATGCATCATTCTCATCAAGCTGCTGTGGGTAATGTTAAACTGGACTTTTCTTAATCACTTAAAGAATTTAACCCAAAAGGATTTGAGCTTTCATAAGCTAGTCAGTACGCTACAAGGGCGATCTAAAGTGTTAACATTACCTGTGCTGCAAAACAGTCACCGACTCATCGAATGGCTGACGGATTTGTATCGAATCAGCAACGCATTTCATGAAAAAGAGTATAAAAAAGGGCAAAAAAAAGTATCAGATATTCTTACCAAAACATACTTAAATGTAGTCTTAAACCAGTAAATTAGATCAACAAAAACGGTCGGCCATTCCGATAAATGGCTTTCAAAAAACATGGAAAATAAAACTCGGCCATGCGGAATGGCCTTGCCATATCCACCAATTATTTCTTAGGTTGACGGCTATGGTGTCTCACACGCCAGCAACTTTAGCCATTGCTGCCATAAGGTCGGCCACAAGGGTCAAAAATTAGCCCCATTTTGGTGACCTAAAATGCTACCTGGGTGCCCCTATTGGACTGCAGTGCCCGTTCATACATGGCCTGCGCTACAAACAAATCGTACACCGCCATGCCCGCCGACTTGTACGCCGTCGTCTGTTGAACATCAACGCTTGCATCTTTAGTAATTAATTTTCCAAGCGTAAGCAGATCAGTTTCCTTTAAGATGCCCTTCTTTACCGGATTGATACAATCCCCAGGTTCCACCCTGGCAAACTCTGAATCCATAAATAATTTACCGGCCAGTCTAAACACTTCGTCGGGCAGCTCTTGCATGGAGGGCTTGAAGGAACCAATGCTGATAAAACACTTCCCCTTCAATAAACTACTGTCGTTTGGCAAAACAGGTGTCGGGGAGGGTGTGGCCGCAATGACAGCATTTGTTTTGCTCAGCAATTCCTCTGCTGAATAATTCGGCATTATCGCTACATCGGGGAAATAGGTTTGCATGAAAGTCGTCAAACGGGCGGCACCACTATCTGACCGATGCAGGTAGTGGATGGTGGAGATCTTCCGAACCCTACACGTAAGAGCGGCCAGATGGATGCCCATCACGCCACAACCGATCAACCCAAAACTTGAAGTGTCCGCAGGCGTCAGATATTTAATGCCAATAGCACCCAGTGCGCCTGTGCGGAGGGCGGTTATCTTAGAAGCGTTCATCAGCGCAAGCGCCTCCCCTGTTTCTGCATCGTTCAACACAAGTGCCCCTATGTTGACGGGCAGGTTTTTATCCCGATTCGCCGGAAATACGTTCACCAGCTTATTGGCGAAATAACGATCACCCCACGCCGGCATGCAAATCATTGTATTCTTTCCTTTTTCGATATGCATACGCAAAGGAACAATCACTTCCTGCTTTTCATAAGCGATCATGGCTTTCTCCACCACGTCAATTACTTCTGAGAGGGAAAGCAAGTCGCCCATCAAGTCATTCTGCAATATTAGCATGCACTAATTGTTTAATATTGTTGACTTCGTAGACCAGCCCGAAGCATGACTGCAGCGGTATAAAGGATCACCCCAAGCACCACCCATCGCAGGGTATCCAGCTCCAATGACTTCACCACAAAAGCCGCTATGAATACGCCTATCAGGCCTGTTGTGGCAATCGCAAAGGCGGCTTTTCTGTTATAAGCACCTGCTTTGATAAAACGGTAAGAGGCCATGGGCATCAGGAAGGCACACGAACCCATCATGATAGGAAAAGCTACTGCAGGAGACATGCCTAAAGCAAAAACGAGGGCCATGCACGGCGCATAAAGTCCGATACCTGCCGTCATAATCGCCCCCAGGACAAAATTGGCAGCTACCGCCAATATCAGCTTACCCCCTGCAAGACCAATCGCCTCTCCTCCACCTTCTATCCAGTTCATTTTTGTGGCCACCATAAAACCCGCTGTGATGAGAAGGGCAATACCCATGGTGAGCCGGATGACATTCTCAGGTAATTTCGCTACTATTCCTGCCCCCAGCAACGCACCTGCACCAGAAGCTACCACCATCAATACAAGCGTCCATGGTTCTACCTCTACAATTCGTATGAAGATAATTGCCTGCGCCATGGTCGGAATGGCATTGCCTACATTGAGGGTTCCCGGCATCAACCGATCCTCTGTTTGCTTCATGAATTTCAGCAGTGCAGTTTCAATGGCGAAGGAGCCGATGCCCAGCGTGTCGAAGAAATTACCAACCATCCCTATCAATCCTGTTTTTGTCCAGCTGTTGCCCTCCAGTTCGGTGCGGTGCTTCAGATAATCAAGAAAGAGAACGACTGCAATCCAAATGGCTAGCAGCACTAAAACAGTCCAGATAATTGTAATCATAGATAACCTGTTGGTAGGCCTGCAAATAATGAAACAAATTTCTTAAATTGATGGGTGATCTCTTAAAATTTACTGCCCATGGAAAGCTATCCCAGCATATTCAATGACGTAATCGGTCCGGTAATGCGTGGCCCCTCCAGCTCTCACTGCGCTGCATCGCTACGCATCGGCAGGCTGTGCAGAGATTTGATGGACGAAAACATCACGGAGGTAAATATTGAGTTTGACCCAAACGGGTCGCTGGCCACCACACACAAGGGACAAGGCTCCGACATGGGTTTGTTTGGTGGTTTCCTGGGATGGGAAGCCTACGACGAACGACTACCCAACTACTTGCGGGCGATAGATGAAGCAGGTATAAAAATCACCATCGACATTCACCCCATTGGTGCCACACACCCCAACACCTACAAGCTCACCCTAAAAAATCCGAAAGAAAAGCATACACTCACGGCACTGTCTACCGGTGGGGGCATGATTCAGGTGATCGAAATTGACGGTGCGGCGGTGTTAATGGCTGGAGATTTTTATGAAACGTTGATCTATACAAAGTCGCCTGATCAGGTGGCTGATTTTTTGAAAGGTTCGATAGCTTATGATGAGATCAATGTTTACCACGGCGATCAGCTTTTTGTAGAGGTCAAGTCAAATCAATTTGTCACTCCAGACATCATCGGGGAATTGCAGCAGTTCGACAGCCAACTCCGAATCAAGAAGCTATCGCCTGTACTTCCGGTGTTGGCTCGCAAGAACCTGCAGGTGCCGTTTATTACGGCCGAAGAAATGCTGGCATACAACGAAGGCAAAAATCTTTCGCTATGGGAGCTTGCCGTGCACTACGAAAGTGCAAGAGGAGCCATTTCCCACGAAGAAGTCTTTGAGAAAATGCGTGCCATTGTTTCCATTATGCAAAATGCCATTGAAATTGGCGTAAAAGGCACCACTTATGAAGACCGTATCCTGGGGCCTCAGTCGGTCAACTTCAAAAAGCAGATGGAAAAGAAAACCCTGGTAGAAGGCGATGTCCTCAATACCGTTACGCTTTATACTTCTGCGATGATGGAAGTAAAAAGCTCGATGGGTGTCATCGTAGCAGCGCCCACAGCCGGTTCGTGCGGTGCACTGCCAGGCGCCGTCATTGGCACAGCGACTACCTTAAAATTGTCTCAGGACGACATGGTAAAAGCGATGCTGGCCGCTGGCATCATTGGTGTGTTCATTTCGGCACATGCTACGTTTGCAGCAGAAGTAGGCGGTTGTATGGCGGAATGCGGCTCAGGTTCCGGCATGGCTGCGGCAGGCATTGTGGTATTAAAAAATGGAACGCTTAGCCAGTCATTAACTGCGGCCTCCATGACACTTCAGTCGTCGTTAGGGATGATTTGTGACATGGTCGCTGATCGGGTGGAAGCCCCCTGTTTGAACCGAAACGTGATGGCTGCTTCTACCGCTATCTCCTGTGCCAACATGGCGCTGGCCGATTATGATCAGGTCATTCCATTGGATGAAGTGATTGAAACCATGAAGAAGGTGGGCGATGCCATTCCCAACACCTTGCGGTGCACGGGCCTCGGTGGCTTGGCCATTACCAAAACGGCGAAGAAGATTGAAGCCATGCTGGCTGAGAAAGAAGAGGCTCAAAGCAAAACTTTCTTTAAGGTTTGTTGATAGTATTATCTCACGCTCACCTGCTAGAGTAGCGAGTTGCGCCGCAGGCCTGCGGGTTCACTTCTATTAAGCTTGCAGCTTACTTCGCCATCGTTCTGGCGTGTGTCTCACATGCCAGTTTACGGATCAAGCGGAAAATCTGGGGAATAGCCTTTAAACCCAATATCCAAAGTGGTCATAAAAAAGCAAAAGGTCCAAGCGGGACGCATTGAACCAGTTTTGCTTTTTTATTTAACCACAAACGAAACATTCGATCCCCAGAAATACAGATTGATCCCAGTTTACCTCACCACCTTCACAGGATCCACTACCACATATTTGATCGACTTCTCAGTCTCGCTGGTACGGGACGAATAGGTTATGTGCAACAAGCCTTTATCATCCTGAACCAGACAGGGGTACGAGTAGCTCCTGTCATCGCCTTTCTCATGGTCTTCAAGGCGCACCTTCCACTTCCAGGTCTCGCCTTCGTCGTCCGACAGGTAAAGGCTCACCCGGTAACGGCCATCGTCAATATCATTACCCAGAAAAGCCCACTTGCCATCCTTCAGCTTCAGCAATTCTACGCTGGCAGTGTTGGGCATGTCGGTTTTCACCGTTGCACTCCACGACTCCCCGCCATCTGTTGACACGCTTTTATGCACCCTTGAAGGTGAATCGCCACTGTCCCGCATCAGGGCGACGATGTCGCCGTTTTCTTTCTGCGCCAAAGCAGGCTGTATCGGCCCACGACCCACAATAGGCAGACTGGCTCTCCAGGTAGCGCCATCATCGTCCGAAATAGCTGCCAGCGACATATTGAAGCCGTCGGAATAAAGAGGCAGCAGAATGCGACCATTGGGCAGTATCAGCGGCTTGATGCGGGTCATCCAGCCGACGCTGGTTTTGCGTTCGTCTTTGCTGGCTTCTATGATCATTCTGTCGTACGACAGTGCATACTCCGCCCAGCCAGCCGGGTTGTCCGGCAGGTCTTTGAATTTGGTAGCGACCTCCGTGGCAAAGGCTTCTCCCGGAGCGAGCAGGATATTGTCCTGCCAGTCCCACTGCGGAGCGCCGTCAGTATTGTAGTGAGTAGAGGTGCGAAACCGTAAAATAGAATGCTCCCAGCGATGGGCCTGCACGGTTATCCATACGAGGAAAAGCTTCCCGCTTCCGTTCAGGAACAGCACCGGGTTACAATCTGGCAAGCCCGGTGTGTCTGCCATAAGGAACGGCGTTGTCCAGGTTCTTGAGCCCTTTTTTAGCCTCGCACCCATCAGTCGCACATCATCGGCTGTGCGTTCACCGCTCCCCTGAAACCAGACTGCCAGCTTATCGCCATTGGGTAGGAGCACCAGGCTACTACCATGCGTATGCTCGGACTGTGGAGGGAAGATGAGCTGTTGGCTGAGAATGAAGTCTGGCTTTTGGGCTAAAGACAGATGAACTGAAAGAAAGCAGATCAGCAGGCATCGGGTGAGTTGTTTCATGGCATTGAGTGATTGGGGGAGGTAAGATAAAAAATATTTGGAGGAAGAGGGAAGCATCTTCTACGAGAGAACCAGCGCCAAGTGGGCACTAGACAGCTAATATTCATCAACAAAAACCTGTTTGTAGTTTAGAAATGCTAACTATCAAAGTTGAAATCATTAAATTCAAGTTGTGAAACCAAGGCTCTATTTTGATACGTCCGTTTTTGGCGGAATTTATGACGAAGAGTTCCAAATGGAAACAGAAAAACTTTTCGGCATGGTCGAGAACGGAGAGATCATCTGCGTCTATTCTGACTTGACCATAGCAGAATTAGAAAATGCCCCTGAGCAAGTAAGAACTCACTTCCAGCATTTGCCGCAGAGTAATATTGAGCTAGTTCAAATTACTGGAGAAAGCTTCGTGCTCGCCGACCAATACATCAACGAAAAGGTTGTTGGAAGAACGAGCTATGATGATTGTTTGCATATCGCTACTGCGACACTGTGTAAAGTTAATTATCTGGTGAGTTGGAATTTTAAGCATATTGTTAACGTATTTAGAATCAGGGGCTATAACTCAATCAACATTAAAAACGGTCTAGGCCTACTGGACATTCGTTCACCAAAAGAAATTGTCAATTATGGAGACAAAGATTAAAGAAAAGCAATTCGATACGGTCAGCTTCTTCAGGAAGGAAAAAGAGAGAATATCAAAAGAAACAGAAGGAATGACCATCGAACAGTACAAAGCCTACCTTGAAAAGCATAGAAAGTGGGCAGATAAGAAATAAGCAGACACGACAATGACCCTTCAGGAAACTCTCTCGCAGCTCCAACTGACTTAAGCCTCATGGAATCTCTGGATAAAGACGTCGACAACAAATATTCGGGCACTGATGAGTTTATAGCCGGCAACAGCGAGTTTAGAGAGCAATGGTACTTCCTCCCCGTGAAATACCTAACATTCACACTCATAGTACTTGGCTACCTTTTGTCAGTTGCTATGTTCTTACTCCCTTTTATAGGTTGGTATCTTGATGGTTTTAGTCTAGTCTTTGCTGGTGTATTTAGTTTGCTATTTTCGCCCCACACCTTTATGTATACCCGAAGCCTACACAAAAAATCGAAGAAGTATTTCTGGACTTGACCAACTCCCTATACGCTCTCCAAATCCGCAAGAGTCTCTCCCAGCCGGGCTAACTTTTGGGTGATCAATTTCGGCGTCTCGCCGCTGCCACAAAACACAGGACATAAAACAGATCCATGGTAGCCAGCCTTCAAAACTCACTGCCAGAACCCGGGGGATTTCTCCGCCCCGATAGCTATCGGGACTGCGAAATGACGTGCCATTGGAGAGTCTAGCTGTTCAGCCACCTTAGGCGAGCGAAATACAAGCTTATCTACCCTACCCCAACTGGAAGCGCTACACCTTCCCCCTTTCGCTCCTCTCTGGATCAACGAAATGGTAAGGAGGCAAGGGTAACCAACCACTTCATATCCGTTTTTTCATTACCTTCATCCTATGAAAAAACCGACCGTTATATCCCTGACTCTCTCGCTCTTCGTTCTTATCGCAGCATCGTGCACTCAGCAATCGTCTTCAGGTGAAGACACTCAACTGGGCGACCTCCACCACAGCTTCTCTATCTCTGAAAAGGCAAGCGCCTCTTTTGACCAGGGACTTCTGCTGCTGCACAGCTTCGAATATGACGATGCGAACGAGGCCTTCCAGAAAGCCATTGAGGCCGATTCTGACGAGCTCATGGGTCACTGGGGACTGGCTATGACTCACTACCGGGCGCTGTGGGGCCTGCAAGATGTCGAAGCCGGGCGCAAAGTCATTCAGGCCGTTGGCGAAACCAAAGAAGCCAGGATGGCAAAGGCAGAAAATCAGCTGGAAGCTGCCTTCTGGGAAGGTGTAGAAATACTCTATGGCGAAGGTGAGCTCGATGAACGCAACCAGCGCTATGCGGACCATATGGCCGGGGTATATGAAGCTAACCCCGACAACCAGGAAGTGGCAGCCTTTTACGCCCTTGGCCTTATGTGGGCCGGATACACCAATCAGGACAACCTCAACAAATCTGCTGAGGTGGTCGCAGGCATCATTGCAGAGAACCCCACCCACCCCGGTGCTTTGCACTACATGATTCACGCCAACGACGACCCTGAATACGCTCAGATTGCCCTAACCGCAGCCGATAAATACGCTACTGTGGCGCCCGATGCCTCCCACGCTTTGCACATGCCTTCGCATATCTACGTGGCCCTGGGCATGTGGGACAAGGTGGTGAGCTCCAATATTGCCTCCTACCAGGCGAGCTTACACCGGATGGAGGCAAAAGGACTTGGCGGTAAGGAAAGAGGCTATCATGCCATGGCCTGGCTGCACTACGGCTACCTGCAGACTGGTGAGTATCAGAAAGCGGCTGATCTGCTGGCTGAGATCATCGGTTACCATCAGGATTCCACTGCCTCGAAGAGCTACCTGATCACCATGCAAAACGAGCAGCGCATTGAGGCCGGATACTGGCCGGAAGGACTAATACCCCAGCAGGTGGATTACGCCAGTCTTGGGCTCTCTGAAAAGTCGGCCATGCATTTTTTCAATAGCTTGCTGGCTTTCGATAAAAAAGACGTTGGAGCGATCCAATTGGAAATTGAAGGACTTAACCGCCAGCTTAGCAAAGCCAGTTTATTGGTAAATGATGAAGGCATAGCCATGTGCAGCGCAGGGCCTACCAGGTATGCACCTACCAAAGAAGGGTTGAAAAAAACACAGGTAGTGATTCACCAGATGGAAGCGCTGCTGGCACAGCTTAAAGGCGATGCTGCACTAACGGAAGAGCGCCTCGCTAAAGCAACACAGCTTGAAGGTGAGTGCTCCTACGATGCAGGACCGCCATTTATTGCCTACCCTTCTTTTGAACAATACGGCGATTGGCTGCTGGCACAAAGCAGGCCGGATGAAGCACTAACCCAGTTCAACCAATCGTTGACCAACCGAAAAAATCGCAACAAAGCCCTGCGGGGAAAGCTAGCGGCGCTGGAAGCCCTGGGCAGAACAGACGAAGCGAAAGAGGTGAGAGCCGTCATTGTCCAATTTACCTCGGCTCAAAAGGTGGCTGCGAGGTAGTTTGGATCAGATCGCTATCCATTTCAAATTGATGTTTAAGGCGTGTGTCTTCACACGCTTTGTGAAACATAGACAAACCTTGCTCAGAGTCCTCTACGAGAGACTCTGAGCGAGAGTAGTATCGGCAGGAAGAAAAGACTACAAAAGTTTCGCAAGATCGCCGGATTGCAGCCATTCCCTGCATTTCAATCCGTTAGCCAGCAGAAGCTGTTTGACCAAACTTTTGTAGTCTGCGGGAACGGACAGCGAATGTCTTCTCACGCTTTGGGAAGCATCAATCTCACGATCTCCCTCAGCGTCTCCTGATAAGGGACTCTGAGGGAGGAGAGGGGTTATTAATTCTTTGCCAGGTCTGGGGGATTTCTCCGCTGCGCTACGAAATGACGACTGTTATAGGCACCTCATTTGTTCAGCAGCTTCAGTTACACATTCCCCACCATCTTATTAAAGAGTTGCAACTGCTCCTTCATGGCAGCTACCCTATCGGTAGGCTCGGTACGGGCTTCGAGCAAAAGCCAGCCGTCGTACTTTATTCCGTTGAACAGATTCATGAGCTGCTGGTATGGGTAATCACCCACGTTCAGCTCCCGGATATGTACGGTATCGCCAAACCATTTCTTCACAGAATTGAAGTTGGCTTCCAGCCCTGGTTCCCACAGGTCCTGATCGTTGCAGTTCCAGCATATCTTCACGCTTTTTTCGGTTACCTGCTCAAAGATGGCCTTCATGTTCGGCAGCTCCTGGGTTCCCTCGCCGTGAACTTCCACACGCACCACCAGCCCGAGGTCAGCTGCAAATTTGCCGCATTCATTGAACGAGGCCGCTATCTGGGCAATGGTCTTTTCTTTTGACACTCCATCAGGAAAGCCATTGGGTTTTACCTTGATGCCTGTAGACCCAATGTCTTTGCAAAGCTGAAGATATTGCTTGGTGCCTTCGATGTTCTTGCGAACCCTTGCTTGATCCGCATGGTGATAGTCAAAATTAGCCCCATAGCCAAGACAGGTAACTGAGCTATCGGCGAAACGCTTTTTCACGTCAGCCCGCTGACTGGCAGAAAGGCTTGTCTCCACTCCATGGGCATGTTCCGTACGAAGTTCGACACCCAATAAGCCTGTCTTCTCACAGTTGGCAATGAGGGTGGGCAAATCCCAGTCTTTCCCCCACTGATAGGTCACCAGGCCAAGCTTCATTTTCGACTTTTTGGCGAACGCACTTACCATAAGTGGGTCTATCAACGATAGACCCACTCCGGCAATAACACTTTTTTGAATAAAATCACGACGTGACGTATTCATCTTGTTACGATGTTCCATTTGCACTCTTCAGTTACACTATTTCAGGAACCTCGAACCCTTTTCTGTAATTACGCTTCAGCATTTTATCTGCTTCAGGGTCGTTCACGAATGTTTCAGAGCTTGGATTGAACGTCAGCACACGGTCCAGCCTGTAGGCAATATTACCAAGGTGAGCCAATCCGGAAGCAAGGTGCGCAGTTTCTACGGGGCCGTTTTGCACAGACCTGTCACGCTTGCGCACAGCCTCGATAAAGTTCTTGAAATGTCCGTCGGTGCCACCGTCGCCACGATCCATGCCCGTGCCTGAAGCTTGTCCATCGTCGCCTGATTCGCCCGGTGTTCTGTCCTGACCCATATAGGTCTTGAACTTATCATAGCCATCCACCACGAGGATGCCCTTTTCGCCATAGAAGATATTGCCCACAGAAGCGCCGTCTTCAGCATTGGTACACCAAGGCCGCACTTCAAACTGGATGATCTTTCCTTCATCAGGGTACTTATAAACTGAGGTCAACACTTCCGGCACCTCTTTCGCATCATCCCAAAGGAATTTACCGCCCATGGAGGTGATTTTAGTAGGTAGTCCCACGTCCAATCCCCACATACAAAGGTCAGTTTCGTGAATGCCCTGGTTGCCTACGTCGCCATTGCCATAGTCCCATGCCCAGTGCCAGTTGTAGTGAACAAGGTTTTTGGTGAAGGCACGCTTGCCTGCCGGGCCAGTCCACAGGTCATAGTCGAGGCCTTCTGGCACCGGAGAGAATCCCTGATCGCCTATGCTTGGTCTCCAGCGGAACACAAGGCCACGTGACATGTATACCTTGCCCAGATAGCCGTTGCGCATCAGGTCAATGGCTTTGTTAATCGCCGGTGAGCTTCTCAGCTGCACGCCGTGCTGCACAATTCTGTCGTACTTGTGTGCTGCTTCCACCATCTTGCGACCTTCCCAGATATTGTGAGAGCCTGGCTTCTCTACATACACGTCTTTACCAGCCTGGCAAGCCCAGATTGTGGCCAACGCATGCCAGTGGTTGGGCATGGCGATACTGATCACATCAATGTCCTTGTTGTCGATGATCTTGCGAACATCCTGCTCAAGGAGTACGTCTTTCTTATAAGTTTCTTTGAACTCAGCCTGGCGCTTTTTCAGAAGAGGCATGTCAGGGTCACACAGGTGGGTGATCTGCACATTGTCCTGCACCATAAAGCTTTTGATATGGCTTTTACCCCGGCCATTTACACCTAAAACAGCCGCATTGATACGGTCGTTGGCACCAAAAACGCTTGACGGCATGATAGTAGGCAACGCAAACGCCACCGATCCGGCCACAGCGGTTTTCTTTATAAACTCTCTTCTAGTTGGTTCCATTTTCATTCATTTATTATTTTAAGTAGGACTATTAGTTTCCATTGTTTCGACCAGGCTTGCAACCTGCATTGTGCATGCGGTTCACCTGCTACTGTAAGACGAAGTAGCCTGAGTAATCACTTACATAAGGTATGAAAAAAGCCGATTAAATTGACGAGCGGTCGGGTTGGGAATTCAGAGGAGGGATTGATGGGGAGTTTAAGGGATTGTTAAGAGGCTTGGGGGCTTTACCAGCATCCCTCCGTCGTTCCGGTGGGTGCATCCGCACACCAGCACCAAGCCCCGTTCAAAAACCCTGTCAGGGTTACCGATCATCTTCAGGATGGGGCTTCACCGCCCTCCTGATTTATGCCGCCCTTTCAGGGCTTTGACGTTCTTGAAACCTTAAGGAATTGAGCTCCCTTGCATTGCGTGAGAAACAGCGTTCTTTCTAACACTGCCCTCATCTCTCCTACTTCCTCGCCCGCCGAAGCTTTCAGCGTAGATGGGCCGCCCGCCGAAGCTTTCAGCGTAGATGGGCCGCTCGCTGAAGCCATTGGCGCAGGCGGGTTACTACCGTCTCCTTTCTTTCATTACCCCGGCGTCTGACGGCCCACCACAAATGCCACTCGCCGTACCGACGCCTGCCATGCGACTCCGACTGTCTGACTGTCTGACTGTCCGACTGTCCGACTGTCCTATTCGAATTTTCTCCCCGGCGTCCACGGCGCACCTGCCGCCTCAAGCGCCGCTTCGTATTGCGATAGCTTACTGAGGTAGGCAGCCATATCTCCTTTAAACTGGCTAAAGTCGGTGGTGGCAATGTCGATGTTTCGCTGCTGCGTTACCGTGGGCGTTTGCCGGGTATCCCAATGGCCGTAAGCCACCTGCCCTACTCTGCTCATGATCGACGGCACCGTTGATTCGTTCATGCCTCTTCGGATGCGGTCACCTGTGAGACGGGTGCGCAAAGCAGCCAGCTCTTCCTCCAGGCTATTTTGTCTGGCAAACAACTCCTGTTTTGCCTGCGGCGTTTCCATCAGTGCTGCCCTCATGTAGCGCAGCTTCTCCCCTGCTTCACCCAGCTGACTGGCAGCCCCCGATATTTGGCGGGAAAGCTCGCTGGTCTTTTGCTGAAAAGCGGCCACCATCTTAAAGTCAGTGCCTTTCGGTGCCGTAGGCACGGGCTTCACTATAAACGACTGTGGAGCCCCTTTGGCTTCCATCACGCCTTTGTGAAACACATACAGCGTCACGCTGTACTTACCGGGTGCCGCAAACGGCCCCTGTGCATCGCCTGCCCAGGGTGGCACAAAGTCTGGCTGCCGCAGGTCTATGGGGTCGGGGGCGGGAAACCGCAGGTCCCAGCTTACCCGGTGCAAGCCTTTGGCCGTGGCCCCTTTGATCCAGCGCACGGGCTGCCCGCTTTCATCACTCACCAGCAGCATGGCCTGAGGTGTCTTTTCCGTCGACTCCTCCAGCAGCCTTTCCCAGCCGGGGAAGGGCACACTGGCGTTCTTTTCGTTCAGGGTCTTTTCAGCAGCCTGGCGCTGTGCTTTCATCGTCTGCGGCACGTCGTTCAGGTAATATGTAAATACAGCGCCAAACGGGGGGTTAGCCGCCCTGAAGCTGGTAGTGCCCAAAGTAGGCATGCCTTTGGCTTGCATGGGCACGCTTGGCACATACCACCAGGCATCTCTCACCGCAAACAAGGTAGCGTTGTTCAGGCTCACCGCCTGGCTCAGGTTTCTCAGCGGCGTGTAGTCATCAAGGACGTAGAAGCCCCGCCCGAAAGTAGCGGCCACCAGGTCGTTGTCACGCTTGTGCAGCGCAATGTCCCGCACCGGGATGGTGGGCATGCCGTTCTTTAGCCTGATCCAGTTTGCTCCTTTGTTCACAGAAAAATAGATGCCGTACTCTGTGCCAATGAACAGCAGATTAGGATCGACAGGGTCTTGTTTGATCACCCACACAATGGTGCCCATGGGCAGGTCGCTGGCAATAGACTGCCAGCTGCGGCCCCGGTCGGTGCTGATGAACAGGTAGGGGCTGAAGTCGCCAAACTTATGGGCGTCGGCCACGGCAAACAAGGTATTGGCCTCGTGAGCCGACGCTTCTATGTCGTTGATAAAGGACAGCGCCGGCACCTTGGGCAGGGCAGCGCTCTTGCGCCAGTTTTTGCCGCCGTCCTCGCTCACCTGTATCAGACCGTCGTCGGAGCCGGTGTAAAGCAGTCCTTCCTTGAGGGGCGACTCGGCTATCGACGTCAGCGTGGCGTATTTCGACATGGCTCCATTGTCGTAGAGGGCATCGGCGCTCCACACCCTGCCCATGAGCTGCAGCTCGTAGCGGTTGCGGTTGGTGGTCAGGTCGGGACTGATGGGTGTCCACGAGTCACCACGGTCGTCGCTGCGCCACACCCGCTGCGAGCCGTAGTAGAGGCGTGAGCCCTTGTGCGGACTGATGAGAATAGGTGCATCCCAGTTCCAGCGCTCAGGGGCATCGCCGGGAGCAGGCTGGGGCTGAATGTCGAGTGTTTCTTCGCTGCGACGGTCCAGGCGCTTCAGGCTGCCTTCCTGAATTTCCACATACACAATATTGGAATCATCGGGATCCACCGCATTGTCATAGCCATCGGCGCCCAGCGGCACATACCAGTCCTGGTTGCGCACGCCCTCCACATTGGTGGTGCGGGACGGCCCAATGAGCGAACCCAGGTCCTGCGCTCCACCCACGATATTGTAGAACGGCTCGGCATTGTCGAGCGAGAGCTTGTAGAACTGTGACACGGGCATGTTAGGAAAATGCCGCCAGGTGGTGCCTTCGTCGTAGGTCTCGTACAATCCCGCATCGCAGCCAGCCAGCAGGTGTTCTCCATCGGCAGGGTCGATCCACAGTGCATGGTTGTCGCTGTGCTTTTCACGGCCGGTGCCCAGGTAGTCAAACGTTTTGCCTCCATCCCTCGTCACGTGCAGGAACACATCCATTTGGTAGACCAGGTCGGCATTCACAGGCGAAGCCTCAATCTCCTGGTAGTAGTGCGGGCCTGTGCCTCCCGATATGTAGCTGTTGCGCTTTTCCCAGCTCTCCCCTTTGTCGGTAGAGCGGTAAAAGCCCTTTTCGTTGTCGGCGGCTTCAATGGTGGCGTACACCAGCTGCGGATTGGCCGGTGTAACGGCCAGGCCTATTTTGCCCATGTCTCCTTTGGGAAGGCCGGTGGCCATGCGGCGCCAGGAGGCACCACCGTCGGTGGATTTGTAAATGCCAGACTTAGGTCCGCCTGCCAGCAGCGACCACACATGGCGACGGCGCTGATAGGCGGCGGCGTACAGCACATCAGGGTTGGAAGGATCAAATTCCACATCCGTTACGCCCGTGTTTTCATCGATAGGCAGCACCAGCTGCCAGGTTTTTCCGTCGTTGGTAGTTTTGTAGAGGCCACGGTCGCCGCCAGCTGACCACAGAGGCCCCTCCGCCGCCACGTAAGCCACGTGGCTGTTGCGGGGGTCGACCAGTATTTTGCCTATATGCTCTGATGCCGGTAGCCCCATGGCTTGCCAGGTTTTGCCACCATCGCCGCTGCGGTACACGCCACTGCCCCAGCCCATGTGGCGGCCACTCACGTTTTCGCCAGTGCCTACCCACACCACATCTGGGTTGTTGGGGTCGATGGTGACCGAGCCAATGGAGTACGAAGGCTGCTCATCGAACACGGGCTGCCACGAGATGCCCCGGTTGGTGGTTTTCCAGAGGCCACCTGAGCCCACGGCCACATACCAGGTGCTGCGGTCGGCAGTGCTCACGGCAATATCAGCGATGCGACCAGCCATGAGCGCCGGGCCAATGCCACGGAGCTTTAAGCCCGCTGCGGCTTCCGCCAGGGCGTCTTTATTGGTCGTTTGTGCAATGGCTTGGGGAAGGTAGCTCCCGCTCGTGACGAAAAGGGCAAGAGCAAGGACAAAGGCTTTTTTCAACATGGTAACAATGGTTAATGACAGTTCTTCAATTTATCTTCTATGCCGACCGCCCAGTGGGGTCGTTAAAGGGGTGCTTATCTAAGGGTAATGCATCTTAGCAAGAATTATTGACGAATCAAGGGGGAAAGTGGATTGGTGGTAGGGTCAGGTGAAGTAGACTATAAAAGTTTGCATACTTTAGAGCTTTTGTATGTGACGTCACTAATTATCTCTCAAATCATGCCTGCTACAATTTCTTCCCTTTTATACTTTAGAGACAACAGCATAAACCTTCTATCACTATATCGGCATTTACAATGCCTAATATAAATCAGACAAAAGAGTAAATGGATACAAAACATAAATATGGAGTTTTCATTGTTGAGAGTTTGACACTCGATGATGAAAAAAACGGCCTACTAGATGGTCAGATACTAAGAGATATTTTGGATTTATGTCAGATCCCAAATGAGTATTACTACATAAGGACAAGTCATGAACTACAAGAAATAATAAATGAATTTGACAAATCCGAGTTTAGATATCTACACCTTTCGTGTCATGCGGACAAGACTCAAATAGCGTTTACTTTCGAAGAGTTGTTTTTTTATGAAGTAGCAGAGCTGATAAAAAGCAAATTGAAAAACAAGCGTGTTTTCATCTCAGCATGTGAGGCGTGCAATTTTGAATTTGCTAAAACACTAATCCCTAGTTCCGGATGCTATTCGTTAATTGGCTCACCAACCAAAATTAATTTCGATAAGTCGGCTGTATTTTGGTCTGGGTTCTATCATCTAATGAATGAGACGAACAATATTAGAATGGGACAACCCGAAATACGAACCGTGCTGCAAAAACTTGTCGACACATATGACATTCCTATAAATTATTATTCATTTATATCAAACAACAACTCAGAGCTAAAAGAAAACCTTCTCCGGCCAAATATTGAAATTAAGTCGACAAAGAAAACAGTCTTCGATAACGAAGCTTAGCGATGCTCAGTGACAGCACGAGGCCTCTTACGCAAGGATATGGACTTACAGTAAAAGCCCCCGCTAGTTGTAGCAACCACTAATGAGCCTAGACTAGTGAGAGTCTGTCACTCCTCCAGTTCCGTTAGATTTGTAAACTCAAAGCCTTATCGGAGGGATTTAATCCATTCGGAGAAGCCGGGTTAGAAATCCTTCGATACTTCTTCAGGAAATTGTACAGAAACCAGCCAAAACAAGCCTATATTGTAGAAACCATTTTACGCATCAATGGAATCTCTTTCAGATTTTTTCAAACACCTAGGCGAACGCTTTAAAAGCCCTTTGATTTTCTCTTTTATTCTTTCTTGGGCTGTAGCCAACTGGCAGATTTCTCTGGCGTTGTTTTATTGGCAGAGTGATTTCTCGTCTTTGGTAGCCTTTATATCAGAGTGTGCGAGTTGGTGGTATTCTTTTGGGCTTCCCTTTTTGGTTAGCTTATTTTACACGTTTCTTTTTCCTTGGATCAAAGCGTTTATAAAAATACGGGACACTGATGCTGAATCTTACGGCTACTCCAAGAGTCTTGAAAGAAGCAAGCAGAAATCACCTGTAATGGACGAGTACCTTTCTAAGATGGAGAAATTAGACGACACTACGGGCAAACTTGAACTAAAAATTGAGCAATACAAAAAGGTAGAAACTGATTTACAAATCTCAAAAACTTCAAATGAAAACCTGCAATTGCAAATCAAAACTATGGATTTGAAGATTAAGTCGATAGACAAAGAACTTGCTGATACTAAGAGTAGGCATAAGGAGGAAATAACTAACTTAATTGATAGAGCTTTCAATCTTAAGGCGCTAAGTGGCAGTTGGAGCCAGCATCTCACTGAAGGAAAAGTCACCAGTACAAACAGTATTCGAATACAAGGAGCTAACTTCTTTGTTGGCGAAACTACAACTCCTGCTGCGACCATCCAGTTATTTTCTAACAACCTTAATACCAATGAAATATCTTTTGTCCTTTTCCCAAACTCCAAACTATTTGAAGCTCACATCAAAGAAACAGCGGTTCCCCCAATTCAAATATTTATTTTGACATACGACAAAGGTCATAGAACCTATTCTGGAAATGTTTATTCTCCAACTGCTAGTGGTCTTAAGAAGGTCTCTGTTGCACTAGTAGATACAACACCCATTTCATTTTCCTAGAACACTCTATCGCCCCCCCAATCGCCCTCGTTTGAGCGATAGCGGAAACGAGGGCGTGCGAAACTGGCGATTGCATCGCCGCAACTGCTCGTGAAAGTATTTGCTAAATTGGCAGCCATGAAAACGAACATGGTAATTTGGCCTATCCAATTACTTTTGGTAATTCTCCTTGGACAATGAAGCAGAAGGTTAAAATCATAAGTGTTAGCAAGACAGACGAACACGAAGGAACTGTGACGTTTCAAATTAACGGCCGACACTTTGATGCTTTCTTTTGGGGCGACAACTTTTTACCTGGTGAGGAATTGCATGTGTCTTTGACTCAGTTAGAATATCCCCTCAGCTGGGAGACAGTCTTCGGAGAAAACAAAGGCCGGGAAATAAAGATTGAGAAATCAAATGTTAAGGACTGGGCTTATTATTGTTACGGGACAATTCAATCAGTGAGACCAGTGATTGCTAACTTTGGTGACTTTCAACTCGACTTAGGTGACTGGATCAATGACGATAAAGTTGTAGGGCAATTCATCTACTGGACAATCGACAGGTTAGATATTAAGAGAGTGTGAAGAGTAGAAACCTGTTGGTTCGAGCTGCCAGCCAGTGGCAAAAAATGCTGGTGCCATCCCCCTGCTAGCCCTAGCACTCCTCAAGCAGAATGCAGGCTGGTGCGAGTTTGCAACTCGTACCTCTGAGTCTGAGCACCCAATGGTAATAAGCCCTTCCAAAAACACTGACAGACCGGGAGCATTAAAGAGGTTACTATGTGCGCTTCATGCAGATAGTAACCTCCTTTCATCGTGTTGGCCCGGCTTTGGGGGTGATGGAGGCTATGGACGCTGGTTATGGAGTAGTTACTTAAAAGAGATCGCAACACCGGCGTTTCACCTTTCCCCTACCTAAAAATTCCTTGCCGCACCGCTGCAACAGCTTATCCCCTACCAGCAATCAGCCCATGCAGCTCAGCGAACGTTTTCCCACTTTTAGGGTTGGCTACCTCAGCCGTGCTACGCCATTCTTGCTTTCGGGGTTTCATCCTGTAGCCGTGTTTTGCCTTTCCCGTGTATAGGATTGGTTTCTTTTCATTGCAATGCCTTTCCCCTGGCGAAGGGTGGGCTTTTTCAGCGGTGCGGCAGCTTTCCCCAGGCTGTTGACAAGCTTCGCAGTACTGCGGCGCTTCGTCTACCAGTAAGTGATAAGTCTATTCCCACTGCTTCGTTCAGATATTTTTCCATTTCTACACCAACAGTGCTGCGGCCATCCATCACCCTATGTCCACTCCTATTACTACAAAAAGTTCTTGCAGAATATTTCGTGTATTTACTATATTACTATTGGTATACTTATTATATGTAATAAATACACTCATACGATTCTTTTTTTCACCTAAACCCCTTATCTGCTATGATAGAAGGAATAAGTCTGAAGACATTGCGTAACAGTGAATTTTCGCAATTCATGAGCGATGTACTCACCATTGTGTCGAACAACAAGCCTACTGCCCTGAAGGTGGAAGCCGAACATGCCGCTCTTGCTGCCGTGCTGGGTGAGATCAACGCCATTTTTAAAGCCAAGCGTGGCTTTGCCACCACCGAAGAGCTTGAAGAGCTGGATGCCCGCCGGGATAAGACCATTACGGGCCTGGGGCTGCTGGTGAACGCCCAAACCTACCACCCCAGCGCCACCATTCGCAGGTACGCCGAGCTGCTCAACGGGCACCTCAAAAACTATGGCGGCAATATAGCCAGGCAAAACTACGCCAGCGAAACGGCCATCATCAACAATATACTGACCGAGTGGGCTAGCAAATCAGACCTCAGTGAAGCAGCAGCAGCCCTGCAGCTCAGCGACTGGACGACTGACCTGAAGGAGGCCAATACGGCGTTTAACGAGAAGTACCTCCAGCGCAACACTGAAATGAGCAGCGTGTCGGCCGACACACTCAAAGACAAGCGAAATACGGCCGCAGAGGCTTACTATGAGCTGCGTGACCTGATTGTCGCCTACCACACCATCAAAAAGGGAGCCGAACCCTTTAGCAAAACGGTGAAGGAGCTCAACGCCCTGGTGGGTCAGTACAACCACATGCGCAGTGGCCGCAAGGGCAAGGGCGACGACCCATCGGAGGACCAGCTGGAAGCTGTGGCGCAGTCGAACGGCAAGGTGCCGCATGAACAAGAAAGTGAATAATGCTTGTATACGGAAAAGAGGCGCTGGCAACGGTGCCTTTTTTTTTGTGGGGGTGGTTCCGGCGTGTGAGACTCACTCCGGAACGGAACGTAAGGGTGGCAGCAGAGAAGACTACAAAAGTTTGGTACGCCAGCCAAAGCCGGTTACCCAACCAAAGCAAGTAACGGCAGCGCACCGGGGCTATCCGGCAAAACTTTTGTAGTCTTCACGCAGCCCGCCTAACACCACCGTAGGCCCGGAGCATTAAAGAGGTTACCATCTGCGCTTCCGCAGAGAGTAACCTCTTTAATTCGAAACCTCTTTAATTCACCGATCACCTAAATCTTCTTTCCACATTCCCGCCAATTGAGTAGACTTATGCTTACAACCTAAGCCAAACAGATGAACTCAATTGTTTTCAAATGCCTGACCGGCGTAGCCGCCTGTCTGCTCCTCCCCCTCCTATCATTTAGCCAGGTCGACTCAAAGGTCTTCGACGAGCTGTCGTACCGCTTCATTGGCCCAGAGGGCAACCGGGCCATCGCCATTGTGGGTGAGCCAGGCAACCCCATGGTCAACTACATCGGCGCTGCCTCGGGCGGCATTTGGAAAACGGAAGACGGCGGAGTGTCGTGGAATCCCATCTTCGACGACCAGAACGTTTCCTCCATTGGTTCCCTGGCCCTGGCACCCTCCGAACCCTCTACCGTGTGGGCCGGCACTGGCGAAACCTTCCTGATCCGTCCGGCCCACTCCATTGGCAATGGCATCTACAAATCCACCGACGCAGGCACCACCTGGGCCAACATGGGGCTGGCAAAAACAGCCCGCATTGGCCGGGTGATCGTGCATCCTACCAATCCGGACATTGTATACGCAGCAGCCCTTGGCCACACCTATGGCCCACAGCAAGAGCGGGGCATTTACCGCACCAAAGACGGTGGCAAGTCGTGGGCAAAAGTGCTGTTCGTGGATGAAAACACAGGCGCTGCAGACCTGAGCATGGATCCTACCAACCCCAACGTCCTCTATGCAGCCATGTGGTCGATCCATATCAACACCTGGGGCCTCAACAGCGGAGGCGCTGGGGGCGGCATTTATAAATCTACCGACGGCGGCGAAACGTGGAAGCCCATGTCGGCCAACGGTCTGCCAGGAGGCAAAGACCATCCGGTTGGCAAAACGGCTGTGGCAATAGCGCCCGGCAACCCTAACAAAGTATACGCCCTGTTTGAAGACAAGAGCCCTGCGCTGTACAGTACAGAAAACGCCGGCGAAAGCTGGACACTCATCAGCAACCACCACGACATGGCCGAGCGGGCACCTTACTACACCCGCATAGCGGTTTCTCCTGCCAATGAAAATGAAATCTACTTCCTCAGCGTTCGCTTTGCGCAGTCGCTGGATGGCGGCAAAACGCTGGAGAAGAGGCCACCCCGTGGTGGTGGCGACAACCACGACATGTGGATTGACCCCACCAACGCCGACCGCATGATGGTGGCCCACGACGGCTGCGCCAGCATTAGCCTGAACCATGGCAAGACCTTCCAGCGGGTGGTGCTGCCCATTGCGCAGATGTACCACGTGGCTGTGGATAACAACGCCCCTTATTTTGTGTACGGCAACCGGCAGGACGGCTACTCCTACCGGGGACCCAGCAACAGCTTGCAGGGCTATATCCCCCTGGGTTTGTGGCAGGGAGTGGGCGGCTGCGAAAGTGGTTTCGCCAAGCCTGATCCGTTCGACAACAACATCATTTGGTCTGGTTGCTACGACGGCGGCCTCCAGCGCTTCGACATGCGCACTGGTCATGCCAGGGAAGTGAGGGTGTGGCCGGAAGCCGGTTATGGCTGGAAGCCCGCCGACCTGAAGTATCGCTGGCACTGGAACTTCCCGCTGAGCTTCTCTCCGCATACGCCGCACCGGGTGTACGTAGGCAGCCAGTATGTGCACCAGTCCGACGACGGCGGCCAAAGCTGGCAGCTGATCAGCCCCGACCTGACGCTCAACGACAAAACCCACCAGCAGAACTCCGGCGGCATTGCCATCGACAACCTGATGACGTTTGACGGTGCTACGCTGTTTGCCGTAGAAGAATCGCCCCTTCAAAAAGGCCTGATCTGGACGGGCAGCAACGACGGGCAGGTGCAGCTGACC
This sequence comes from Imperialibacter sp., assembly GCF_048007035.1. NCBI lineage: Bacteria > Pseudomonadati > Bacteroidota > Cytophagia > Cytophagales > Flammeovirgaceae > Imperialibacter > Imperialibacter sp. The sequence continues at coordinate 5,269,602 of NZ_CP180355.1, read as the reverse complement.
CAAGACGGCGGCAAAACCTGGACGAACGTCAGCAAGAACATTCCGGTGGCGCCCTGGGGTACTATCTCGAACATAGAGCCGTCACGCTACAACGCAGGCACCGCCTACATCACCATCGACCTGCACCAGATGGCCGACTTTGACCCGTACATTTTCAAAACGGCCGACTATGGCAAGACCTGGAAGAAGATCAGCGACGGCATTCCTAAGTCTATCCTGAGCTTTGCGCACGTGGTGAGGGAAGACCCGAAGAAGCAGGGGCTGTTGTTTGCCGGCACCGATAATGGCGTGTACTACTCGCCTAACGATGGTGCGACCTGGATGCCGCTGCAAAACAACCTGCCTCCTGCGCCTGTGTACTGGCTGGCCATTCAGGAAAACTTCGACGACCTGGTGGTGGCCACCTACGGCCGTGGCTACTATATCATGGACGACATCTCCCCTATCCGGCAGTTTTCCGAAGAGGTGCAGGCGACAGCGGTGCATGCATTTGACTTGCGCAAGGCCTATCGCTTCCAGGAGAAAGAAGCGATCAAGACCGATGGCCCTGGCTTGAACTCAGGCCAAAACCCGGCCTATGGTGTGGCGGTGAACTACTACCTGAAAGACTCCGTGGCGCAGCCGGTAGTGATCACCATCCTCAACGCACAGCAAGAGGTGATTCGCACCCTGAAAGGCAAGCAAACTGCTGGCATCAACCGAACGATGTGGGACCTGCGCTATGAACCCACTTTCAAGCCCAAGCTCAGGACGAAGCCAGAAGGCCGCCCCTGGGTAGAAATGAACGGAGAAGGCTGGCGACCGCTGGTTACCTGGGATTTGGATCTGTGGGGTGGTCAACTTGGGCCACGGGTGGCGCCAGGGCAATACTTTGTGAAGATAAAGGTAGGCGACACGGAAATCATCAAAACCGTCGACGTGCTGAAAGACCCCTCTACGGAAGGCACTCAGCAGGAAATAGAAGAGCAGGTGGCGTTCTCGCTGCAGCTGCGTGACGCCCTGAACACTGTGGTGGAAATGATCGACCGGGTGGAGTGGATCAGGAAGGAGCTGGAGGAGATGATCCCCACGATCAAAAATGCCAAGCTCCAGAAAGAGCTGATGGCGGTGCAGGGTCAGGCGACTGCCATTGCCGGGCAGCTGTACGACATTCACATGACAGGCGCCCGTGAGGATGCCTTCCGCACGCCGATGCAGCTCTACGGCAGGCTTTCAGCTCTCGCCAGCGACATCACGGCCAAAGGAGCGGACTTTAAACCCACCAACCAGCAAGCAGAAGTAAAAGGCGTGCTGAACGAACGAATGGTGCGGGTGCAAACCGAGTTCCAGACCCTGCTCGACAAGCAAGTAACCCAACTCAACGACAAGCTGATTAATGAGAATGCAAAGATTGATATAGAGGGGAAGAAGTGAGGGGGTTGGGTGTGTTTTGATGGCGGTCCGTCGCTGCGGTGCCGCTAAAGCCATCGCTGGGTCACAGCTATAGCCACAATAACAACGTCATGCCGATGCTGAGCATCCGCAATTTGGCGAAATGAAATGGAGCCAAGTGAAGGTGCGAAGGGGGCATCCCCAAGACCTGGCACCGATCCTCTAAAGAACACTGCCATCATCTGGGAGATCTCTCCCTCGTACCTCGGTTCGAGATGACGGCGGTCTTTGGTGGCTTTAGCTGTTAAGCAGCCTTTTAGAGCCGAAGTACATGCACATCCGCCCTCTCCACACTTACGTCATACCGATGGCGACGAAGGAGTGAATGACGGCATGTTATGCAGGCCTTATCTATGCAGCGAATATCGGTCAGTCATTAAATTTTGACCGAATTCCTTTCCAAACCTTCTCAATTTTATAATTGCGGTAGTAACCGAAGTATCCAAAATAGAACATATTGATCATCCACTGGGGCATACCTGGTAGCGTGTAGTACCCGGTGGGATAAGATTTCAAGCCGAGCTTTGAAAGATATTCTTCGATCCTCACCTTCCCATGGTGCTTGATACGCCCGCTGGTGATGTGGCCAATCAGCCCCCTGTCATTGGCCGGGTCCAGGATCACTTCATACTTATGATTGGGTATCGGAAACACGGACATATACCCAGGACTTCCCTGCTCCGCCTTCACTTTCTCATAGGCACGAAGGTATTTCTCCTTGTTCGAAAAATTTCTCACCCAATGCTCTCTTACACCCATCATTTCGCTCCAATGCTGAAGCGCTTTTCTGGAAAGAGTCCGATGAGCAATCATAAACCCGGTGTGAATATTTAGTTTTCTTTCGGGGTGTTGCTCGTCAGGGAATCGGTTGACCCTGAACTTAACACCTTCAGATTGCCAGTCGGAAGAAGCAAAGTGAAGCAGGTCGTCCAGCCCCTCCTCTCTCAGAAAGATAGCATCGGCATCAATGTAGATAAGTATGTCTATTTCCGGGTCATCGATCAGATTAAACACCTCTGCCTTCAACGACTTCGCCTTCGGTCGCTTCATGGGCGAAATAAACCTGGGCATCCAGACGGGCACTCCTGCTACCCTTTGTTTTAAGAAGCCGACTGGAGAATCTATTCTTCGGGAGAAATTCGCTACGGTTATCAGCTTGATATTGTCCGAGCCCGCATTATTCCTAATATCGTTGAGGTCGTGGCAGCCGGGCGAATCTGTAATCAAAAACGACGGCCCCGTGTATTTTGCTATTTTATACAGCGACTCAAGGCATGCTTCTGCCTTGCAGGTTCGGGAAAACGGGCCAGTAGCAATGGTTACAAAAGCTATATTACTCATTTTGGAGCCGACGGTACGACAGGATTATGACTTCAAATATGTCAAAGATCGGTCACTTTACTTGAGTTAACCGATATAATATGCTTTAAAATGATCTGTATGGTGAATAAGCTCCTCATGCCCCATTCAAGAAGTGAGCGAGTCACTGAGGATGGTGTTTTGTGGAGTGGTTCCGGTGCGAAGACACAGCCTTGAACGGCCTGTGAGACACACTCCGGTACAACGGGGTGTGAAGGAGACTACAAAAGTTTGCTCCAATAGCCAAAGCTGGTAACCAAACCGTAGCAAGCAACCGCACTGCACCGGCGCCATCCGGCAAAACTTTTGTAGTCTGTGTATCCCAGCCCACGTCGGCTTTGTTTCGAAACGCATTAAAGAGGTTACTCTCTGCGGAAGCGCAGATAGTAACCTCTTTAATTGCTTCATTAGATATTATCTGTTTAATCACGTCAGCTCCTAAAGGGAATGACGGCGTGTTAGGGAGACTTGACTGTAAGACAGCCTACTACTTTTCGTCCAGCTTTCTCAGGGCTGCAATGTTGCTGGCCTCATGCACCTTCAACACCTCCTCGTCCGTCAGCGCCCGATCAAACACCGCCAGGCCGCCGAAGTAGCCAATGGTCGCCTCTCCTAGCATTTCCCCAACTGCATAACGTGCCCCCACGGTGAAGTCGGAGCCGCCTCCTGGCTTGGTGTCGCCATGGATTTCAGGGTCGTAGCAGAAAATACCCCGTCCATGATAATAGGGGTTCATACCTCTGTTAGCACCACCAGGCCCTTCCTGCATGAAATAGGGATCATCTCGTTTATCGTTAACAGGGTCAGGCGCTCTCTCATCAAGCACCCCATCAATATACGCTTTGATGTATTTACCATCGTAGGTAAAAGCCAGGGTGCACCAACGTTCCTCCGGCACTTCCTGTTTGGTAGCGGCATAGTCGGCACACCAGGGAAACTTCGTGCTGTCGGCCCTCATCGTGACGCCACCTTCGGCCGAGATGTGTGGTACAAGTTGCTTCGGCCCGCCGTAGGTAGGCATGTTCATGAGCATGGCATACTGGCGTGTGCCGCTGTCATCGTCCCTGCCCTTGCCTTCACTCCACATGCCTGCGATGGTGCGGCTTTGCCTGAGGTCGTAGATTTTCACCACGGCGAACATCGATACCTGCGCATCGGGCCCGCAAATATTGAGATCGCCGGTTTCCTTGTACGGGATGCTCAGGTATTGCTTGCCGTCGAAGTAGGCAGAGTAGCCTGAGAACGGGCCAACATCAGCCCGGGCAATGGGCCCGCCTACTTCCGACAGCGAGTGTGGTTGGCTACCACCTACTGACGTCCGCTGCTGCCCGGCTTCCTCGCCGAAAGTCCAGAAAGCCACAAGGTCGGGCGTATTCAGAAAGACAGAGGTGTCACCAACGGGGCCGTTTGTGCAGCCATTCAAAGTCAATATAATAACAAGCGACGGGACGAAAACTTTGCGGAGTGTGGGCATAAACATCTTCCTAGTTTTTATTTGCTCTTAGTTTGAAAAAAAAGAAGTCTATGCATTTTGAGCAAGTTTACCAACATCATTTACTTGAGCCGTTCAAAATAGAATTTAATGACACGCCGAAAAGATCGATATATTAGCAATAGTATTTGACTAATTAACCTCAGCAATGCCACTCACCCTTTCTCAGATAAAAGCCTCCCTCGAAGACGGCCTCCTCTCCTTCCCCATCACCGATATGGACGAAAAAGGCCGGTTCAATCCCACTACCTACGCTTCCCGCCTCGACTGGTTTGTGACCCACAAGGTGTCGAGCATCTTTGTGGCTGGTGGTACCGGCGAGTTCTTCTCCCTGTCGGAGCAGGAGTATAAAAAAATCGTAGAAGTGACCGCCGAAACGGTGCAGGCAAGGGTGCCGATGATCTCCAGCGTGGGGCGCAGCATACCAGAGGCCATCGCCTTCGCCAAAATCGCCGAAAAAGCTGGCATGAGCGCACTGCTACTGATGCCCCCCTACCTCACCGAGTGCCCTAAAGATGGCTGCTACGAATACGCTAAGACCATCATGAACAATACAAGCCTGCCCGTGATTTACTACAACCGGGCCAACGGCGTGCTATCAGCAGACTATATCCAAAGGCTGGCCGACAACTGCGACAACTTTATCGGGCTGAAAGATGGCACCGGCAACATGCAGGAGCTAAACGACACCATCAAATCGGTGGGTAGCCGCTTGTCGTATATCGGGGGCGTTCCCACAGCAGAGATCATTGCCGAGGCCTACCTATCGATTGGAGTCAATACCTACTCATCGGCAGTCTTCAATTTTGTACCTGAGCTAGCCAATCTTTTCTACAAAAGCCTGAGGGCCGGAGACAAAGAAACGGTAACCAAAATCACCAGGGAATTCTACATTCCCTTTGTAAGGTTGAGAAGCAAAAAGAACGGCTATGCAGTGAGCCTGATCAAAGCAGGTGCAAAGCTCATTGGCCGAAGTGCCGGAGAGGTGAGAGCACCGTTGACCATGCCTACTGCCGAAGAGATCAAAGTACTTGAGGGCATCATCCAAAACTCATCAAGCTTACTCAAATAAGGAAAAACCAGTGAACAAAAACCTCGCCTTTGCCCTCACCATCATATTCTGCCTCACCTGGTTCTCCAGTCGGGCGCAAACGGAAGTGATGTACAAGCAAGTTGATACCACCAGGCTGTATGTGGAAGTTATCACCCCGCCGGGCTTCACTCCTGAGAAACAGTATCCGGCCATGGTCTTCTTCTTTGGCGGAGGCTGGAAAAGTGGCAACAGGTACCATCTTGAAAACCAGGCAAGGTACCTGGCCAAGCGGGGAATGGTCTGTTTTCTGGCCGACTACAGAACAGAAAACAAAAATGGCACCACACCTTTTGAAGCACTCAAAGATGCCAAATCGGCCATGCGGTTTGTTAGGAAAAACGCCAGTCGATTCAGCATCGACCCGAACAAAATCGTCGCTGGCGGGGGCTCAGCCGGGGGGCATCTGGCAGCAGCAGCTGCTTTGACAGATAAAGACAAATACAATGAAGATTCCGATGATTTGTCTGTCAGCTGTGTGCCTAATGCACTGGTGCTTTACAACCCCGTGATTGACAGCGGGCCCGGTGCGTATGGGTATGTAAGAGTGAAGGAGCAGTACAAAGACTTTTCGCCATTACACAACATCAAGGAAGGAGCGCCTCCTACCATTTTTCTATTGGGCACCAACGACAACCTTGTGCCAGTTGTAACTGCTGAGTACTTCAAAATGGCCATGGAAAAAATGGGGAACACCTGTGAGTTGATTTTGTACGAAGGTCAGGGACACGGCTTTTTCAACTACACGAATCTTGAGTACTACAAAAAGACCCTGGAAGCAACCGACGTTTTTTTGCAGTCGCTGGGATATCTAAATACGGAACCAAAAGTGGTCATCGAGTAGGCGCCAACCGCCAATAGCAAATCGGCCTTCTTCGCAGTAGGCGACGTCCATTGGAGATTGCCATTGACCGCCACCGTAAAAGCACATGGATTTGGTCGTTTAAAGAGCTACTTTCAACAAGCTTTCAACTACCTCTATGAAAAATATAAACGCAGCTTTCTCAAAAGGATTCCTTACCCTCGTTGTCCTTTTGTTCATACAACTTACTTTCCCCACTCAGGCGAATGCCCAATATGCAGGCATTGAGAATGATATCACCAAAAACCGTAAGGGCCAGCTAATTATAAAGGCCAAACCCGGCGAAAAGGTCACTGTAGAGCAACTAAGCCACGACTTCTGGTTTGGGGCTGCCATTGGCAACGGCATAGCAGGTGGGTGGTCAGAAGCAGACAAAAAGACCTACAAAGAGAAGTTTCTGGAAAACTTCAACTCGGCAGTCACCGAAAACGCAGTGAAGTGGCTCAGCATGGAGAGAGAGAAGGGCCAGGTAAACTATGCGACAATTGACACGATTCTAAGCTTCACCGAAGCAAACAACATCCCATTAAGGGCACACAATCTTTTCTGGGGTATTGAGAAATTTGTGCAGCCATGGGTAAAAGAAATGGATGATGCCACGCTGAGGCAAACGCTTCAGACAAGAGCAGAAACCGTGACAGCTAAATACAAAGGACGGTTCGTGGAGTATGACCTGAACAATGAAATGATCCACGGTAACTATTACGAAGACCGGCTGGGGCCTGAGATCACCAAACAGATGGCACAATGGGCCCGCAACGGCGACCCTGATATCAAGCTCTTTTTGAACGATTATGACATCCTTACCGGCAATCGACTGGATGACTACATGGCACAAATTCGCTTTCTGCTGAAGCAGGGAGTGCCACTCGCCGGCATTGGCGTGCAGGGGCATCTGCATACCGACACTTTCGACCGGGCAGAGTTGAAGCGCTGCCTGGATTCACTTGCCATTTTCAACTTACCTATCCGCATCACAGAATTTAATATGCCGGGGCAGCGATCGCAGTACTTAAGCGACAACCCTCCGACAATGACGCCAGCCCAGGAGCTGCAAAGAGCCAAAGAGATGGCCGACTATTACCGGATCTGTTTTGCTCACCCGGCAGTTAAGGGCATACTGATGTGGGGATTCTGGGAAGGTAATAACTGGATCAAAGCTTCTTCGCTTTACAAACGTGACTGGTCGCCTACCCCAGCGCTTGAGGCCTATCAAAACCTGATTTTCAAAGAATGGTGGACAAAAGCTTCAGGAGTTGCTAATAAAAACGGAGAATATGCCGTTTCTGCTTTCTACGGTAAATACAAAGTAACCATCAACGGCATATCAAAAGAGGTAAACTTCACCGGACAATAGAACCAATCACTCCATTTACAAGAATGCCCTGGCAATAGATCGATTGAAACTCGCTTACTTTGACACATTATAAGCGAACGACTGAATGATCTATTTCTTGCATATTGGCTTTGACGGCAGCAACTACCACGGCTGGCAGTGGCAACCCAGAGCCACCAGCGTACAGGAAACAATAGAAAAAGCCCTGCATAAGATTTTTAAAGCCCCTGTGACTGTGTATGGTTGCGGGCGCACCGACAGTGGCGTGCATGCCAGTCAGTACATGATGCACATCGACATTGAGCACAACGTTGACTTCGATCTGAAGTTTCGGCTCAACAAAAACCTGCCGGAAGACATTACAGTGTATGAGGTGCTGGAAATGGAAGAAGGCCGACACAGCAGGTACGATGCAAACTCCAGAACCTACGATTACTTTATCCATTTGTACGAAGATCCGGTGCTGCACAAGTACAGCTCCTGCTACAACAGATTGCGTGATCTTGACTATGAATCGATGCAAAAGGCAGCAGCTATACTGCCCCTGTATAGCGATTTCAAGCCTGTTTGCAAACGGCCCGACGACTACAAACACACCCATTGCAAGGTAACCGACGCCAGGCTGTATGTTAGTCACGATGGACAGCGCATGCGATTCACCATCACTGCGGATCGCTTTCTCAGGAGCATGGTACGGCTATTGGTCGCCTACCTGCTGAAAATAGGCACCCGAAAGTTGAGCTTCGAAGAGTTTGAAAATATCCTTAAAAACACAATCGTAGTACCCAACATGATTCTCGCAATGCCCAACGGGCTGTATCTATCGAAGGTAGAGTACCCTTATTTGAAGATCGAGCCAAAAGAAGACTTTAGTAGTTTTTTGAAGGTGGGATTGAGTGATTGAGATTGGGTGCCAAGGGCCAATTTCATTGTCGTGGCGTTTTAGTTCGTATCGGTCTGGTTCCTAGCGAGAAGCTAAATGGCGATAAATGGACTTCCCGACCCAAAGTAAATGGCCTGCCTTGAATCAAGTTCTAAATAGAGAACGTCTAAGTATTTTTTCGTATTTTTGAGCAATAAGTCAGATTATGAAGTTAAGGCTAAGAGGTAACAGCATAAGGCTCCGTCTGGAGCAACATGAAATCGACGAATTGATTGACAAAGGTGAGGTATCCGAAAAGCTTCCCTTCTCCGATCACCAATCGTTTGGCTACACCCTGTCCACCAACAAAAACGGTGAATTCAAGGCGGTTTTTTTAGGCGCTATCATTAAGATTGAGGTGCCTCTTGGCCTGGCCAAAAGCTGGTCTGAGTCTGACGAAGAGGGCATTTATCAAACACTCAATGCCAATACCGCCTTCGAAATAAAGCTCGCTGTAGAAAAGGACTTTCAGTGCTTGCACAAGCGGCCCGAAGAAGATGAGACCGACCTTTTCCCTAATCCCAGGGCTAATGATTAGGCCTGTAAAGCCTTCTTGACCAACGCAGAGACATCGTCCGGCAATTCCATCGAAAGCGCCCACTGGTGGCAGCGATCCGTCATTTTCCCCCAGGTCTTTTGCAGGATATCTATGACTTTGGCCTCCTCATGTTGGGCAGCAAAGTCTTCAGCATAGTACTTAAGAAACACCAGGCACACCACATCCTCCAGCGTAGCCACCTCCCCCTCCTGCTTCACACCTTTCTTAATAATCAGGTTCCTGACGATATCAATGTCCGTTTGTGGGAATCCTCTTTTTTCCATAATGCCCGACAACTGATCGGCATGGTACAGCTTGAGCTTACTTCTCCACTTCAGGTAGCCGGGCCTGTCCATCGGAAAGCTGTTTCTCGGACTGTTCCACCGGCCAATGTGCTGGCCTCTTGCTGCAATTTGCAACTGCGCACTAGCGTGAGGGGCAAACAAGTGCAGCATTTCAGTCATTCGTACACTGTAGAGCAACTCCGTAGGATATGGCTTGCCATCGACCTCTACAAGCCTTGGGTCTTCCTTATTTACGCTATCGATGTCAGCCAGCGCAAGGTTCAGTCTTTCTTCTTCTGAAATCATGTTCTTTGTATCTCGGCAGCGGCCAGCTGAGATTCTATCAATTGCAAAGCACTTGCCACCACTTTACCTACAACAATGATAGCAGGAGTTTCAATTCCCTGCACCATCGATTCTTTATAAATAGACCAGGCAGGCGCAAAAAGCTTCCTTTCATCCTGCTGACTACCTTTGCTTATCACTGCCATGACTTCAGAATGACCTCTGTTTGTAGAAACTAGCTGCGCTATTTCGTTTAGCTTGCTCACTCCCATTAGAATGATCACGGTGCCTTTGCCAGCCACAGCCCAGCCCAACTCTTCAGTCAAGCTTCCGTCGCTTGCTGTGGCGGTCACTATTGTAATCCCCGCATTCACGCCTCTTACAGATAGCGGAATGCCTGCCAAAGGAGCAACGGCGAAAGCACTGCTGATACCTGGCACATAAGAAGTTTCTACACCGTGTTTCATAACATACTCCATCTCTTCAAAGCCTCTGCCAAACACAAACGGGTCACCCCCTTTGAGCCGCACCACCGTTCCGTACTTTCTGGCGTATCGCACAATCATCTTATTAATATAGTACTGCTGCACATGGTGGAGCCCCTTTCGCTTGCCCACAAAAACGTGCTGTGCGTTTGGTGCATACTCCGTGAGCAGTGCCTCATTGGCCAGGGCATCATACAATACAACATCAGCCGACTGGAGTGCCTTGGTTGCCTTCACGGTAATTAGCTCAATATCGCCCGGGCCAGCGCCTACCAAAATGAGCTTGGGAGTCTTTTTGTTGCCTGAAACCATATTTTTCAAAGATTTGATATTTTTTACGTAGTAAATCTAGCATTACTTAATTTAATTTAAGTATTTTTACGTAATTAATTTACGTAATTATGATAAACGTACTTGTAATTGGAAATGGCATGGTGGGCTACAAGTTTTGCGAAAAGCTTGTAAACAAAGCCCCGGGAGCCTTCAAAATCATCGTATTTGGCGAGGAGCCAAGTCCTGCCTACGACAGGGTTCATTTAAGTGAGTACTTCGCTCACAAGTCAGTAGAGCCACTACTAATGGCTCCAAGGCAGTGGTATGAGGAGAATGCGATAGAACTCATTACCAGTGAAATGGTGGTCAGCATCGACCGAGGTGCCAAAAGTGTAACAACTCACAAAGGAAGGATTTTCAACTACGACAAGCTCGTACTAGCCACTGGCTCCACTCCTTTCGTGCCACCTATCGAAGGTTCCAACAAATCAGGCGTTTTTGTCTACCGGACGGTAGAAGACCTGGATGCCATGGAAACCTACAGCAAAAACGCCAAGACCTCAGCTGTATTGGGCGGTGGGTTGCTTGGGCTTGAAGCTGCGAAAGCTGCCATGGACATGGGACTGGAGGCGCATGTGATAGAGTTTGCTCCCAGGTTGATGCCGAGGCAATTGGATGAAGCTGGATCCAATATGCTCCAAACCACACTTGAGTCAATGGGCCTTCATATCCATTTAAGCAAATCTACCGCAGGGATCCACGGCGATGAAGCGATGACATCCATGACCTTCACCGACGGAACTACGCTTGAGGCTGAAATGCTCATCATTTCCTGCGGTATACGGCCAAGAGACGAGCTGGCCAATGAATCCGGTCTTGAAAAAGGAGAAAGAGGCGGCATCAAAATCAATGAATCAGCGCTGACCAGTGACTGCGATATATATGCCATTGGCGAAGTGGCTTCCTACAAGGGCATGACTTATGGACTTGTGGCACCTGGCTACGATATGGCAACTGTGGCTGTCGAGCACCTGACAGGCGCTGATACAAAAGGCTTTACAGGTGCGGATATGTCAACCAAGTTAAAGTTGATCGGTGTGGACGTAGCCAGCTTTGGCGATGCCCTCGACGAGGGAAAGCAATACAAGTCCATCGTGTTTGAAGACAAGAACGCAGGCATCTACAAGCGTGTCAACATTTCCAAAGATGGAAAGAAACTCATGGGAGGTATTCTGGTGGGCGACGCCAGCAACTACAACATGCTGTTTCAGATGATGTTGAACGGAATGGCCCTGCCGCCACATCCCGAAGACCTGGTGATGGACACCAGCCGCCAGGGTTCACCTGCTGGAAACACAGTGGATATGCTTCCTGATGGTGCTCAGATATGTTCCTGCGAAAATGTGACCAAGGGAGCGCTGGTTCAGGCAGTTGAGGTAGATGGTGTAGAGCAATTTGCGGCATTGAAGACCTGTACCAAGGCAGGCACAGGGTGCGGTGCCTGCAGCCCGATGGTCAACGATATATTGACCGCCACACTTAAGAAAATGGGCAAAAAGGTGAGAAAGGTGTTGTGCGAGCACTTTGCCTACACAAGGCAGGAGCTCTTCGATTTGGTGAAGCTCAACAATATCCATTCCTTCGACCAGCTGATCAACGATTATGGCAAAGGACATGGCTGCGAAACCTGCAAACCTGCGGTTGCTTCCATACTAGCCAGCGCATGGAATGGGCTTATCCTCAAGCAAGACACCATTCAGGACACCAACGACCGTTTTTTAGCCAATATCCAAAAGGGTGGCACTTACTCTGTTATTCCAAGGATAGCGGGTGGAGAAATCACCCCGGAAAAGCTCATTGTGATCGGCGAGGTAGCTAAAAAATATGACTTGTATGCTAAAATAACCGGCGGTCAGCGCATTGACTTACTTGGCGCAAGAATTGACCAACTGCCCGAGATCTGGGAAGAGCTCATCAACGCCGGCTTTGAAAGTGGCCACGCTTACGGCAAAGCTCTTCGTACTGTAAAAAGCTGCGTAGGCAGTTCATGGTGCCGCTATGGCCTGCATGACTCAGTAAGCTTTGCGATCAGAATTGAAGAGAGGTACAAAGGCCTTAGAGCGCCCCACAAAATAAAAAGTGCCGTATCGGGCTGCCGGAGAGAATGTGCAGAAGCGCTCAGCAAAGACTTCGGCATCATCGCCACTGAGAAAGGCTGGAACCTATACGTTGGCGGCAATGGTGGAGCGAACCCACAACATGCCGTGCTTTTGGCGGGGGATATCGACGATGAGACTTGTATTGCCTATATCGACAGGTTCCTGATGTTTTACATCAAAACTGCTGAGCCGCTTAACCGCACGGCCACGTGGATGAACAAATTAGAAGGAGGCCTGGACTACCTGAAGCAAGTGGTGGTGGAAGACTCCCTGGGCATGGGCAAACAGCTGGAAGCCGAAATGCAATTGCTGGTGGAAGCCTATGCCTGTGAGTGGAAAGAAGTGGTAAACAATCCGGCTTTGAGAGCCCGGTTCAAACACTTTGTGAACAGCCCCGAGGCAGATCCGTCACTTAAATTTGACAAGCAAAGAGCACAGAAAGTACCCGCAGGGTGGTAGCCACTTGCCCTGCAAGCCAACATCATAAAAACGACAAACAAATGACTGCAAACCAACATACTTCCCAAACACTGACCGACACTGTTAACTGGCACCTGGCCGCCAGGGTTGAGGACTTCCCTGAAAACGGAGGGGCCTGCGTATACGTTAAAGGCAAACAGATCGCCGTTTTCAATTTTTCTGCCAGAAATGAATGGTACGCCTGTCAGAATATGTGCCCACATAAGCAGCAAATGATCCTGAGCCGTGGAATGATCGGTTCTCAGGCAGAGGAGCCCAAAGTGGCCTGTCCCTTTCACAAAAAAACTTTCTCACTGTCGACTGGTAAAAGCCTCAATGGAGATACCTGCGACATCGACACCTATCCAATCCGGGTGGAGGAAGGCGTTGTTTACATAGGTTTGTCCTAAATTAGGGCAGCAGTTGTCGATTCCATGAACCAAAAGCACGTAAGATCCAAATTTGAGAGGTTAGGTAGGTTTTACATTCTGGCGCTATCCGGTATAGCTGCGATCATTATCATTAGTCAGGTGCTTATTCAGAACTTTATCGCAAGCCAGCAGGATGATTCTCATGTGATCAACGTGGCGGGCAGGCAACGGATGCTGAGCCAACGGATAGCAAAAGCATCGCTACTTATTTCCCAATCGGAGAGCCTGGAGGAGATGCAACAGTATGCCGGCGAATTGAAAAACGTGGTTGATCTTTGGGAAACCTCGCACAATGGTTTGTTGAAAGGCGATACCGCAGCTGGTCTGAAGGGGGAAAACAGCCCGCAAATTGAATCAATGTTTGAAACAATTACCCCCTACTACATCACTATCGTCGAAAATTCCAGAGCCCTGATAGCCAGAGTTGCTTCCCGCTCTAGTTTTGATGAGCCACTACGGGTTGCAGTAAAAGAACTCACTGCTATCATCCTGCAGAACGAAGGGCCATTCCTTGCCGCCATGGACGACATCGTGTTTCAGTATGACAAGGAAGCACGGGCCCGGGTTGATAAACTAAGCGTTACCGAGCTCATATTGGTGGCCATTTCCCTCTCTATTATAATTCTTGAGTTCATTTTCATCTTTCAGCCCACCGCCAGAAACGTTAACCAAACCATTAAAAACCTCGCAGAGTCGGAGCTGTCCTCCAATCAGATGGCGCACGAAATCAACAGGCTTTATGTGGAGCTAGGCAAGTCTTATCAAGACCTGGAAGCGATAAAGGTGGAGCCCAAAAGCTATGCCGTCCTCTGCAAAACCAGGGGCGACGGTGCCATTTACTGGGTGTCCGAGTTTATGAGGGAAAAGTTTGTTGACGAAACCACCAAGCTTCCCGAGTCGCTTTTCGATTTTTTCAAGCAGGACGGACACCAGAGAGATGCCATAGAAGGTGTGAAGAAACTTCTGAGTGAGGGAAAAACCTGGACAGGAGAAATGAAATTTACCGAAGTATCGGGAGACTTTCTCTGGCTTGATTTAACCATTACTCCCACCACCAACCGCACTGGCAGCAACGAATTGATGGTAGTTGGCAGAGACATCACCGACGTGAAGGAAGCGCAAATGATGGCCCGGGAGCTCAACCGTGAAAAAATTGAGAAGAGCGTCAACGAGCTTCGCTACAGATCCGTGCTGATACTTGAAGGTCAGGAAGAAGAACGCAGCCGCCTGGCCAAAGAGCTGCACGACGGTATCGGGCAAATGCTCACCGCCATGAAGATGAACCTGGATTCCGTGTCGTTGACTGGGGCCAGCCACAACAGGCAGCGGCTCGACGACATTAAGCATTTTCTCAACAGTGTGATGAAAGAGGTTCGCCGTGTGTCCTTCAACCTGGCACCCAGCAGCCTGAGCGATTTTGGATTGGTGCCAGCCGTGCGAAAGTTTTGCGCAGAGGTCAACAAGGTATCTGAAATTGAGGTTGAGTTCGTAGACAAAACGCAGTTCATCAACCGGTTGGAGAACAATATCGAGATGAACATCTACCGGATTGTGCAAGAAGGAGTGAATAATGCCATTAAATATTCGGGAGCTAAAAAAATAACGATAACTTTCTCCCATAATCCGAGCCAGCTCACTATTAGTATTGTGGATGACGGCAAAGGTTTCGATTACAAACAACTGGCGGAAACCGGCCACTTTACGGAATCGGGGCATGGCATTTTCAACATGAAAGAAAGAGCCGCTTTTGTAGACGCTGATTTCCAGATTGAATCCGAAAAGGGAACGGGAACACATATCGCTATAACAGTACCTATATAAACTATGCCTGCTATCAGAGTAGTCCTTGCCGATGACCATGAAATTGTAAGGAACGGCATTAAAATATTATTGGAAAGTGAAGGAGATTTGGAGGTAGTGGGTGAAGCCTCCGACGGGCAGGAAGCGCTGGATGAATGCAAAAGCAAGCAGCCTGACATTTTGATTGTGGACATCAACATGCCAAAAATGAATGGAATCGAAACCATTCGCCAGCTCAAAGCCTACTCACCCTCCACCAAAGCCCTGGTACTTTCCATGCATGAAGATGAGGAGTATATCCTTCAATCTGTAGAAATGGGCGCTACGGGGTATTTACTGAAAGGCTCAAATAAACAAGAGTTTCTCAAAGCCATTCATACGGTTCAAAAAGGAGAAAAATACTTCACCGGTGATATCTCCAATATTTTGGTGCAGCACTACCTCAACCTGAGAAACAAAACTGCTACCTCGCCCACTCCACAAGAAACAGGGGACAATGCCCTGACAAAGCGGGAAAAGGAAATTTTAAGCCTGATCTACAAAGGCGAAAGCAATAAAGACATTGCCGAAAAACTAGACAAAAGCGTTCGGACTATTGAAACACACCGTTTCAACATCATGAAAAAGCTCGATGCCAATAACCTGGCTGAGCTTCTACGTAAAATTGATGGGGATACCTCTCTGAAACAGGCTTTGGAGTTAAACTAGGCAAAATGCTTTTATCCTTATTGTAATTTTTACACAAATCTAAAAGAAATCCTTGCCAAATATTCAATATAGACTACCCCGGATTGCAAGTGCTCTATTTTTACGTATAATTACGTAATTTCTTATTATATTTCTAAGTAGTTTAAGTGTTAGTACGTACTTTTACATGAAAGACGTACAGCATGAGAAAAATCTACCTATTCCTATTCATTTCCTGCCTGGCTGCTATTGAGGTTAGTGCCCAATTCAGTATTGGTGGAGAGGTACGACCACGTACAGAGTATCGCCATGGTTTTAAGACCCTGGCCAGCGAGGATGCCAAACCGGCATTCTTTACCGAGCAGCGCTCCAGGCTCTATTTTGACTACAAGTCTGACAAGGTATCGGCTAAAATCACCCTCCAGGATATCCGCCTATGGGGCGGTGCCACGCAGGTTTACAAGTCCGATGCAGCACTAACCAACGTGTATGAAGCCTGGGGACAATACAATTTCACGGAAGCCCTTTCCATCAGGGTCGGTCGGCAGGCGCTGGATTACGACAACGCCCGCATACTGGGCAACCTGGGCTGGGCTGCACAGGGCAGGTCACACGATCTGGCACTTTTCCAATGGCAGAAGAACCAATCGAAGTGGCATGTTGGTGCAGCCTTCAATCAGGAAGATGTACTGTCTCCCTCCGAGCCTGGCAGACTTAAGAATACCTACTACTTTCTGGGAGGAAACTACAAAACCATGCAGTTTTCCTGGTTTAATCAGGCTTTCGAATCCGGTAATGTGTCTTTTCTTGTGCTCAACAACGGGGTGCAATCTGCGGTTGATTCGGTAGTCTATTTCAGCCAAACAGCCGGGGCATACGCAGTTAAAAAACTTGGTAAGATAAGCCTGAATGGTGAAGCTTATTATCAGTTTGGCAAGAATCCGGCAGGCAAGTCCATAGGTGCCTTCTTAGTGGCTGCCAACATTACCTACCCTGTGGGAAAGACACCAGTCACTTTGGGTGTCGACTACCTGAGCGGAGCATCCTCCACCAGCAGCAAAGACAATGCTTTCAACCCTCTTTATGGTACTCACCACAAGTTCTATGGGTACATGGACTACTTCTACGTGGGCAACGGGCACAGCAACGTGGGCATCAAAGACCTTTATCTAACAGCTAAATTCAAACTCTCTGAAAAAGGAGCACTTGAAACCGGCGTTCACCAGTTCATTAGCGGTTCCGAGATTCCATCCGCAGATAACAGTTCCTACAAAACCAACCTTGGTACTGAGCTTGATCTGGTTTTCAGCCAGGCTTTCAACAAAGATGTGCTTTTGCATGTCGGCTATTCCCAAATGATGGCCACCTCCAGCATGGAAATCATTAAGCCTGGGGGTAGCAGCAGCGCTTTTAACAACTGGGCATGGGTCATGCTGACCATCAAGCCTACTTTCTTCGAATCTGCCCCCTGACCTATTCATACAATCAATTCATCCATTCAAAAAGAAATGACCATGAGTATCATGACAAAATCAAATAAGGCAACCCGGATTGATATGTTCAATTTCAGTTCGGTACAAATGCGCACATTTCACCTTACCTGGCTGGCCTTTTTCCTTTGCTTTTTCGGCTGGTTTGGTTTGGCCCCTATGCTGCAAATCGTTCGAGACGACCTTGGCATCACCACCGACCAAATTGTAACCACTAATATGGTGGCAGTAGCTTCTACTGTCTTCATGAGGCTCTTTGTTGGCTGGCTTTGCGATAAAATCGGACCACGTATCACCTATACCTGGCTTCTGGTGCTGGGTTCTATCCCTGTGATGCTGGTAGGCCTTTCTCAAAGCTACGAGCAGTTCCTTATCGCCCGTATGTTCATCGGAGCTATTGGTGCCTCATTTGTCATTACCCAATTTCACACCTCGGTGATGTTCGCTCCTAACGTGGTGGGCACCGCCAATGCCACAACTGCTGGCTGGGGCAACCTGGGCGGCGGCGTGACTCAACAGGTAATGCCCTTCGTTTTCGCAGGAGCGCTGGCTTACTTTGGTTCTGAGCACCTCGCCTGGCGCTACGCCATGATAGCTCCCGGCTTTCTGCTGCTGGTAATGGGCTTTGTTTACTACAGATACACAAAAGACACACCTGAGGGCAACTACTCAGAAATAGAAGAGAAGGTAGCGCATTCGAAATCAGGCAACAGTGGCAAGGTTTTCAAAGAGGCCTTGAAGGACTACAGAGTTTGGGCTTTGTTTCTCATCTACGGAGCTTGCTTCGGTGTGGAGTTGATCGTGAATTCAAAGGCGGCACTCTACTTTGCCGATTATTTCACCATGGATCTGAAAACTGCAGGCCTGATTGCCGGCCTGTTCGGCCTGATGAATCTTTTCGCTCGCTCTCTTGGCGGCATGCTGGGCGACAAGTTTGGCAAAAGCAACGGACTTAGAGGCAGGGTAAAATGGCTCTTTGTTTCCCTTTTCTGCCAGGGAATTGCTCTTGTGATATTCTCACGGATGGGCACAATACCAACCATTATTGGCTCACTGCTGGTTTTCAGCATCTTTGTCCAAATGAGCGAAGGAGCCACGTTTAGCGTGGTGCCATTTGTTAACAAAAAGGCCTTAGGCGCAGTATCTGGCATTGTTGGTGCTGGCGGCAACGCCGGCGCCGTAGCAGGCATGTTCCTCTTCAAGAAAGAGCTCACCGGCCTTGAGTGGCCTGAGTCGTTTATGATTCTGGGCTTCATTGTGGTGGCTGTATCGTTTACAGTTTTTGCCGTCAAATTCTCGCCCGTCATGGAAAAGGAAGCAGAAAAAGAAATGGAGGAATTGCTGGCTTCTGTTAAGGAGACTCAGTTGAGTCCGGAACGTGTACCCGCATAACTTTTCATACTACTGAATTGGTTAAAAGGAACCCTGGGGCGGCGCAAATTGGAAATGGAAACCTGCCGCCCCACTGTTCCCTTTTTCATTGACCCTTTAGATTGACTCTTATGAAAGAATCTGCAGATAAAGTCTTTAAATCAACCTGCTCCTATTGTGGTACGGGGTGTGGCGTAGAAGTATCTGTTGACAAAAGAGGAAGGCTGAACTTAACCGGTGATGCGAGTCACCCGGTGAACAAGGGCATGCTCTGCTCTAAAGGGAGGAACCTCCATTATACTGTTTCCGATCACTCCGATCGCCTCCTCTACCCACAAATGCGGTGGAGCAAATCGCACCCCATGCAAAGAACAGACTGGGACACCGCCATTGGCAGAGCGGCTGCGGTGTTCAAGTCTTTAATTACTAAATACGGCCCTGACTCCGTAGGCTTTTATGTGTCGGGCCAATGCCTGACCGAAGAATATTATCTGGTCAATAAGTTAACCAAAGGCTTTATTGGCACCAACAATATCGACACCAACAGCCGCTTGTGCATGAGTTCAGCTGTGGCGGCCTATACCCAAAGCCTTGGTGAAGACTCAGTGCCCATCTCCTACGAAGACATAGAACTGGCCGATTGCTTTCTCATTGCAGGCGCCAATCCGGCCTGGTGCCACCCCATCCTTTTTCGCCGACTTGAACAACACAAAGAACAACACCCTGACATCAAAGTGATCGTTATCGACCCAAGGATCACCGATTCGTGTAGCCTGGCTGACCTGCATATACAACTCCGGCCGGGCACCGACACGGTCCTGCTTCACGCTATAGGAAGATGCCTGATTGAAAATGGTGATATCGATCTCGAATTTGTTCAGAACCATACCGACGGCTACGAAAACTACAAACAAAAAGTACTCAGCACCTCTCTGGAAGAAGCTGCCAGTATCTGCGATGTTCCGCAGGAGCAAATCAAGCAGGCTGCCAGCTATATTGGCAATGCTACTGGCTTTATTACCATGTGGGCCATGGGGCTCAACCAAAGCACTGAGGGGCTGAGCAAAAACCTGGCACTGATCAACCTGAACCTCGTCACAGGCCATGTAGGTAAACCAGGTTCGGGGCCCTTCTCACTCACTGGTCAGCCCAATGCCATGGGAGGCCGGGAGGTGGGCGGCATGGCAACCCTGCTGGCATCGCACAGAAACCTGCTGAATCCTGAACACCGAAATGAGGTGGCCGCCTACTGGGGCGTGGACCATATTTCAGAGAAGCCGGGCAAAACAGCCACGCAGATGTTCGAAGCGTTGCGAAGCGGAGAGATGAAAGCCATCTGGATCATTTGCACCAACCCAGTGGTGAGCATGCCCGACGCCCGCCTGGTAGATGAAGCGCTGAAAAACGCTCGATTTGTGGTGGTGCAGGACATCTCCAGCAAGTCGGACACCTTGCAGTATGCGGATCTTGTGTTGCCTGCTGCTGGCTGGTTGGAAAAGGAAGGTACCATGACCAACTCCGACCGGCGCATTAGTCACCTGAACAAAGTGATATCTCCTCCGGGCGAAGCTTTGGCTGATAGTGAGATCCTGATCCGTTTTGCCAGGCAAATGGGCTACCATGGCTTTGATTACCAAAATCAGGCAGAAATTTATGCCGAGCACTGCAGCATGACCCGGGGCACGAAAATCGACATTTCAGGGCTTAGCTACGAAAGACTAAAAAATGAGGGCTCTTTTCAATGGCCCGTTCCAGACTCGGTTCACCCGGGGACACCGAGGCTTTTTACCGACAGACAGTTTTATACTGCTTCGGGCAAAGCGCAAATCAAATCTGACACGCCTACCAATGTAACTGAGCCGCTAACCCCAGATTATCCTCTCATCCTTACCACGGGCCGCATCCGTGACCAGTGGCACACCATGACTCGCACCGGCAAAGTCAATAAGCTGAAGCAGCACATCGGCAAGCCATTTCTCGAAATTCACCCTCAAGATGCCTCAGCAAGAGGTATCAAAGAAGGAATGTCAGTAGAAATTGAAAACAGCCGGGGCAGCGTGCAAGTGGTGGCTAAATTGACAGACACCATCAAAAAAGGGGTTGTTTTCCTGCCCATGCATTGGGGCAAAACATTGCAGAAAGACCTCACAAGGGCCAACAACCTTACTTCTTCGGCTTTTGATCCCACCTCCAAGCAGCCAGGGTTCAAATTTTCAGCGGTAGAAGTAAAACCGCATAAGAAACCAGCGCAGAAAATTGTCATTGTCGGTGCTGGGGCAGCAGCCTATCGCTTCATCAACACCCACCGGGAGCTCAACCCGGACGACGAAATCCATGTGTTTTCAAAGGAAGAATTTCCGTTTTATAACCGGGTATTGCTGCCTGAATACATCAACGATCAAAAGCAGTGGGAAGACTTGCTCAAATTTAAAATCGGAGAATTCGAGAAGCTCAATGTGCATTTGCATCAGTCGAACAGTATTGAAAACATTGATCCAGCGCTCAAGATGGTCACTGACCAGTTTGGTGTGAGCCATAGCTACGACACCCTGGTGATGGCCACTGGCAGCCGTGCGTTTGTACCATCCGATGTCCCTATACATTTGCCGGGCATTTTCACCATGCGAGACCGCCGCAATGCCGACGAGCTGAAAGCCACCGTGGGCGAGGGTAATCATGTAGTAGTTGTGGGCGGTGGATTGCTTGGCCTGGAGTTGGCCGCTGCTCTTGCTGAAGTAAAAATTAAGGTGAGCATTATCCAGCTCTCATCCCGATTGATGGAACGCCAGCTTGATAGCCTTGCCAGCAATTTATTGCGGCAGGAAATTGAAAACATGGGCATACAGGTATACACCAACGATCAGGTGCAGTCGGTACAAAGGATCAATGAGCAGTGCCTGGAGGCCAAGCTAAAAAGCGGTAAGAGCCTCATCAGTCATGCTATTGTGTATGCCATAGGTACCAGACCCAATCTGGAGCTAGGCAAAGAGGCGGGCCTTGACTGTGGCCGGGGCATCAAGGTCAACGATTACATGCAAACCAGCGACCCGAGTATCTACGCCCTGGGCGAAATAGCGGAGCACGACGGACAACTCAACGGCATTACTGCCGCCGCTGAGAAACATGCAGACGTGCTGGCTCATTACCTCAATGGCGACCTGAGCAGCCGATTCACAGGTTGCACACCCATGAACATTCTGAAAATGGCAGATGTCTCGCTGTGCTCCATAGGCATGGCAGAGGCACCTGAAAATGACCCCGCCTATGATGAGATACTACTTGTAGACAAAGGTCTCTCCTACTACAAGAAGTGCATCATTCATCACGACAAGCTGGTGGGCGTGATTCTCATGGGCGATAAGGCAGAGTTCGCCGAATTCAGGGAGTTGATAGAGAATGGCACTGAGCTGTCGGACAAACGAAAAAGCTTGCTGCGGTCGGGCTCGCAAAAAGAAGCTGTGCTGGGCAAACTGGTTTGCAGCTGCAACAATGTGGGCGAAGGCAATATCAAAAAAGCTATTGCCGGTGGATGCAGCGATTTACCCTCCCTTTGCAAAGCAACAGGCGCCGGACTCGGCTGTGGCAGCTGCAAACCTGAAGTAAAAAACATCTTGAATCTTGAGGCTATTCCTGCCGAAGTTCTAAATTGACCGTGAGTGCAAGAAACAATGGATAAACTCAATCTGGTAAGGGTATTTGTAAAGGGTGGCATCATTTCACCAGGCGACTTTTTGAAGATCATTCAAACCGCCAGCCATTTGGGCTCTTCGTATATCCATTTTGGCTCCAGGCAGGACATCCTCTTTCCAGCGGACACCTTCGATAGAGGCTATCTTGATAAAACATTTGCTTCCATTCAAACAGACTACGAAATCAACGCCAATCAGTACCAAAACATAGTAACGTCCTACGTCTCGCTTGACGTAATGCCCCGTAGAAGCTGGCTGGCACCACATATCTACCACTATATACTCGACTCGTTTGACTACCGGCCCGGCTACAAAATCAACATTGTCGACCCCAGCCAAAGCATGGTGCCGCTGGTTTCTGGTCAATTCAATTTCATAGCATCGGGTATTGAAAACTATTGGCATTTGTACCTCAGGTCAGATGAAATGGGTAGCAGGCCCTGGGCGGCACCCAGCTTGATTTATGGCTATGACATAGCAAAGATGGCCAGAGCACTGGAAGAAGCCAGAAACGAAAAAGGAGACATATCCTTTGAAAGCCTGTACCAGACAGCCATGGAACGAGTAAAAATTAACACGCAACCTGTAAAAGAAGCCCTGGTTTATCCTGATGTCAACTTCCCTTACTACGAAGGATTCAACCGTATACCCGATGGCAAATATTGGCTGGGACTTTACTGGCGAAACAATCAGTTTGACATCAAGTTTTTGAAAGCGCTTTGCCAGCGATGTATCGAAACAGATATAGGAAAGATCAGCCTGTCGCCATGGAAATCTTTCATCATCAAAGGCATTGAAGACAAACATAGGATTGGCTGGGAGAAACTGCTGGGCAGGTATGGCATCAATATGCGGCACTCATCGCTGGAGTTGAACTGGCACATTCCCGTGCTGGATAAAGAAGCCATGGAACTGAAAAGCTTTCTGGTGCGGGAAATGGACAAAATGGACATCAGCACTTATGGCCTCACGTTCTCCATCGTATCCTCCAAAAACGTGACGCTATTTACCTCTGTAGTCATCGAAAGAAATGAAGCAGTGGGCGAAGTGCCAACATACAATATCCAGTTCTCCAAAGACTTCAACCCCAATCTCATGGAGTATCAGTACTTTGTGAAAGACATCACAAAGGAAATCATCCCTCCCCTGCTACTGGAGCTTAGCTACATGTACTACGAGCAATTGGATGAAAAGAGCAATGAAAGAAAAAAAGAGATCAAATTAGAGCTTTCAGATGCAAAGTCGCACTACCAATGCGAAGAGTGTTTGACTATTTATGATGAAGTGCTTGGAGATGTGGAGCAGGGGATTACTGCTGGCACTTCATTCAAGGCACTCCCTGATGATTATTCATGTCCAACTTGTGGTGCCTCGAAGAAGAAGTTCAGGCTATCTTCTTGAGAAAGTGAGCCGTAGTTGCATTTTAAAGCCTTGGTCGACAGTCTTTTTTGGTCGCTTCCGCCAAAAGCACCTTTGCACCCATATGAACAAGTCGCTGTGCGTAGTTATAAGTCTACTTTTTACCCCCTTGCCAAAGAAAGTCGGGGAAGACTTTCTCGTATCAACAGCCGCACCATCATTATTTCATTAGCAACAATTGCTTTTACCACCCTCCTGAATTGAAGGACATGCATTAGTACCATAGCTGCAATACACACAGCAATCGCCGGCTTTGGGCTTTAGCACTTCGTGACAGCTTTCACATTCATAGAAGAATTGACAAGCGTCAGTGGGCATCGTCTCTTCCTTTTGGTGCCCGCAGACAGGGCAGGTTAGTATAGATTGTAGCTCGATTTCTTTTTCCATGATTTCAATTACCTTTTTCCCTTGGCTCAATGTATAACGCTGCTTTATAAGAAGTTTTCTTCTCAATAGCTGCAATCAGTTCTGAAGGTTTAGTCTTTTTATCGTCGTATTTAATAATAGCAATATCCCCTGGGTACTCTACATGGTTGTCGAGTACACCTTTCGTTTCCTGCAATACTTTGAATACGTGGGTGGCACAGCCTGCGCATGTCAAGCCAGTAATCTTCAGCTTCACCTCTGCTTCGTTCTTTGAAGTCGGGCTCTCGTCGGGAGTAGTTTGTCCGTAAACGGAAAGTCCTATCATTCCCATCACGACAACAGCTAGTACTATCTTTTTCATTTTCAGCATTATTCGTTTATAACTTGTTTATCGGACACTATATAGCCCGTTTCAACTTCCACAGCCTTAGCTAGTTCTTCTAAACTCACTTTTGATTGATCGAATTTCACCGTAGCTATTCCTGTTTCATACGATGACGTGGCCTCCAATACCCCTGGGCTTTGTGTAAGTGCATGATTTACGCTGTGCTCACATCCCGTGCAGGTCATTCCCTTTACAATCAGATGAGCTTCTTTTATGTCATTTTCCTTCACAACAATGATCTGACTGGTTGGTTGATCAGAAAAGAAGATGCCAGAGTAAGATGGAAAGGCCATCACAACAATGGCAAAAAGGGTCACGATTCCCAGAAATTTCTTCGATTGCCAGAAAGAGGGCTTTTCCTCTTCCTCACAGGCGCAGTCTATTTGTTCCTGCACTCTGGGTTTGAGCTTTTGATACCAGGCGAAAGCAAGTACAGCCACTGCAAGACCTATCAGGTAGGGCCGCAATGGCTCCATCCATGAAAAAGCAGAGGCAATACCTCCTACTCCCGCAAGCACAGAAAAGACTGGGGTGATACAACACAACGAGGTAGTAATGGCCGCCAGCAGGCCAATACCCGCAGTTTTGGATGATTTTGCAGCGCTCATGATTCAACTGTTCTTTTAGAAGTAGAAAGAATATCAAAAACAGGCAATAATAATTCAGTGGGCTGGGCAACCAGCGAATAAAAGACCGTTTGACCAACTTTCTTGTCCACTACAAGGCCTCCGTCTTTGAGCTTTCGCAAGTGCTGCGAAACTCCGCCGACTGAGATTTCCAAAACGTCACTCAAATCACAAGGGCACATCTCGCCTTCCCGCTTTAGTAAATAAAGAATTTTGAGACGAGCAGCGTTGCCGGATAAATTAAAAAGCCTGGTCAAATTTTTAAGGGTACCTTCCAGTTCATTTAGTTCATCCTTGCATTCTTGAATTTGGACATGATCCGCTAATACCCTGATACACGTGTTGCTCATACGTTTTAATGTTTTAGTATATACTTAAACACTAAGATAGAAAAAGGGTTTCAATATTTTAGTAAAAACTAAAATATTATTATCCGCTGGTGCTATTCTTACCGAAGATTAAAGCACAGTTAGGGGTAGCAGGAGGTCAGCTGCTATGCAAGTTTGCTAGCATGAACTCACGCCATTTTTGCGCATTCAAATAAATACTCAAATATGAATGGATTACCTCTACATCTATGCTGGCGGCAGACTGAAGTTATTTCATACTCCGCCTCAGCAACTGCGCATTGATAGCGACTATCACAGTGCTCAGGCTCATGAACACCGCACCAATAGCAGGACTTATTACCAACCCGGGAATAAAGCCTGTCGCTAATGGCAGCGCAAAAGCGTTATAGCCGGTAGCCCACACTAAATTTTGTATCATCTTTTTGTAGGTGGCTCTCCCAAAAATCACAAGATTGGCAATGTCCTTTGGGTTGCTATTTACCAAAATGATATCTGCTGTCTCTGCTGCCACATCAGTCCCGGACCCTACAGCTATTCCTACATTGGCCTGAGCAAGGGCCGGCGCATCGTTGACACCGTCGCCTGTCATGGCTACAAAGTGCCCTTCCTTCTGCAGCTTCTTAATGATGTCGACCTTTTGGTCGGGCAGCACCTCGCTGTAATAGCCATCGAGGTCCAGTTTTTCACTGACCGCCTTGGCCGTCTTTTCATTGTCGCCTGTTGCCATGAAGAGCTTCATTCCTTTCGCTCTGAGCGTTTTGATGGCCTCAGTACTTTCCTCCCTTATTTTATCCGACAAAGCTATAAACCCAACCAGTTTGTCTTCCCTGATCACGAATACGATCGTTTCAGCAGCGTCAGAGCCAGCCTCTTTCGGAATATCAATATTCTTTTCTCTTAAATAACCCGGGCTTACTACTTTCCAATTTTTACCGTCAACACGTCCCTGAATACCTTTCGATGTCAGCGACTCAAAACTCTTTACGTTCTTCAGTTTCAGTTTTGCTTCTTTGGCGGCTTTCACAATGCCCTGTGCAATAGGGTGCTCGGAGCTTTGCTCTAACGATGCCACAGCAGCCATCATCTCTTCTTTAGAGAGGCTCTTGGTCAGGCTTTCGAACCTCGAAACACCGAATTTACCTTCGGTAAGAGTGCCTGTTTTATCAAAAACAAAGGCAGTAATCTTTCTTGCATTTTCAAAGGCAGTTCTGTTTCTGATCAGCAAGCCCTTGCCTGCCGAAACAGCCGTGGAAATGGCAACGACGAGAGGAATGGCCAATCCCAATGCGTGTGGACAGGATATTACCATCACCGTCACCATGCGCTCCAGGGCATAGTCCATTGGCTTGCCCATGGCCAACCATACGATGAGCGTAATCGCACCGGCGCTTATGGCCACATATGCCAGCCACTTGGCGGCCGTATTGGCCAGGTTCTGCGTTTTAGACTTCGCCTTTTGTGCGTCCTGCACAAGTTTAATCACTTTATTGAGGTAGCTCTCCTCCCCCGTCTTTTCTACCTTTACTTTGAAGGATTGATTGCCATTCACAGATCCCCCAATGACCTGATCGCCTTTTGCTTTCTTAGCTGGTTTGCTTTCGCCAGTCAGCATGCTTTCGTCCAGGTAGCTCTCGCCCTCCACTATGATACCATCAGCGGGAAGCTTTTCGTTGGCCTTAATGAGTATAATGTCATTCTTCTTTAGTTCAGACACTTTCACGTCCATCACATGATCGTCGTGAACAAGGTGCGCCTCCGCTGGCATCATCTGCACCAGAAGCTCCAGCGCACGGGAAGCACCCATCACCGACTTCATCTCAATCCAGTGGCCCAGCAGCATGATGACAATTAGCGTGGCCAGCTCCCAAAAAAAATCCTTTCCCTCCAAACCAAATACGACCGCTGAGCTATACCCGTAAGCCACGGTAATGGCCACAGCAATCAGCAGCATCATGCCAGGTGTCTTCTCCTTTACCTCATCAATAAGCCCTTTCAGGAAAGGCCAACCCCCGTAGAAGAAAATGAGCGATGACAGTCCAAATAAAACATATTGATCTCCTGCAAAACCGAATTCAAATCCCAACCACTCCTGAATCATTTTGGATAGTGCCAAAATAGGAACAGTAAGAACAATCGACACCCAAAACCTCTTCTTGAAATCCTCTATCATGTGGGCGTGGTGACCGTGGTGACCCGAACCGCTGTGTTTAGAATGGTCTTGAGCATGATGCTCTTGATTGCTAGTATGACGATGATGTTCCATTGTGCTGATTTTAAGTCTGTTACTATTTGTCGCTGAACTCCAGAGTCACACCCAGTTTTTCCCACGTCATGGTAATAGCTCCCTTGCCATCGCCTTTGTCCTCAATATTATAGTTAAGCCTTTCCTGGAGCGGAAGATCAGTTTGAGGTACCACTTCAACACGTACCACGTCTTCGGCTGCGGAATAATCATCTGCCAAATGTTGTTCCCAATTTCTATTGATAATTATCTGCCAAGAGTCCTTACCGGGAATGGTGAATAAGGCATACTTTCCTTCTGGTACCGTTACCCCACCTATTTTCACCGCCTTCGAAAAAGTGACGCTGGTAGCACTGTGAGCACCCGTCACCCACACTTCGTTGAAAGGCACAAGGCCTCCCCATATCACCCGTCCTCTGGCTCCGGGAGCGTGGTATGCCATAGAAACGTACACGCCTCCCACCTGTCCATGGGCTTCCTTGGGGATGCTTTTTTTCAGGGTATCCACCGAAGCAACTACAGGTTCGGTGGCGTGGTGCTGGTGCTCATCCGTGGAAGATTTCTTTGACTCGCAGGCGGCTGTTAGCAGCACCAACGCTAATAAAAGATAACTTAGGTTTTTCATGATGGTTTGTTTATTTGATAAGTTAAATCAATGATTAATTTCTAAGGTGAAAACTTTATAAGTCTGTCTGAGCATTGCTACCCTGCTGTAGCTGCTACCAGCAGAGCACCAGGCACTTCGCACAACTATACAATTTCAAAGTTGAGCATCATGCCATCGTCCTCATGCTCCAGGTTATGGCAATGAAATACAAATTCACCAGGCGTATCTGGGAATGTCATAATAAGTCTGACCTTTTCCTTCGGTAAGATCAAAACGGTGTCCTTCCATCCTTTCTCCGAGGGGATAATGCCATTCCTCCCCCCGGTTCTTGACAATATTTGAAACTGAACTGCGTGTATGTGGATCGGGTGTATTTCATCGCCTGCATTGTCAAACTCCCAAATTTCCGTGACCCCGGCTTTCACTGTCTCGTCAACTCTGCCTCTCTTATAAGACTTTCCGTTGAAAGTATGCATAGCTCCACTGCCCATCATCCCCATCCTGTTAATCTCAAAGTTCCTGACTTTAGTTGCTTGATTTTCAGGAATCTTGTCGATGACCGAAAGAGAGCCGGGTGGCTGAAAGGTATCACCGGTTGATGCCCCGATAATAAATTTCATGATTTTGAAGCTCTCGGCTCCTTGCGACGATCCCCCATTGAACTTTTTGCTTTCCAAATAGACTTCAGAGCCTACTGGTTCTGCCGAAAAATCTACCAAAACGTCCAGTCGCTCGCCAGGACCAAGCAAAACTTCATTGACATCCTCAGGCGCACCAAGCAGACCACCATCGCTCCCAATTATTTTCATGCCCAAATTGGGGCTCAGAGCAAGATTATAAACTCTTGCAGTAGATCCATTTAATATCCTGAACCGGTACCACCTCGCCTGAACTGCGTGAAAAGGTGATGCTACGCCGTTTACAGTGATCGTCTGGCCAAAGTACCCAGTCATCGTCTCCATCATTGACGGATCATAGACCAATTTTCCTGCCTTCAACCTTTTATCCTGAATGACCAGCGGAACCTCGAAGTCGCCAGCGGGAAGTCCGAGTGCCAGTTCTTCGTCATCATTGATAATAAGCATTCCGGCCAGGCCATTATGCACTTGCCTTGCAGTGGCGCCATGCGGATGCGGATGATACCAGTGGGTTCCGGCTCTTTGATCAATTGGAAAACTGTATTGAAATGATTCTCCAGCTTTTACAATGTCGACGGGATTGCCATCCATGTTAGCTGGCACCTTCAACCCATGCCAGTGTACGTTTGTTGGCTCGGATAGAGCATTTTGCACGCTGGCAGTAAGCATCTCGCCCCTAAAAGCCCGAATGGTTGGGCCCAGAATATTGCTCCTGTAGGCGAACGTGCTGGTTGTTTTTCCTTCTAAAATGCTGGTTTTTTGGCTACCTGGATTCAAATCAAGAGACGCTCCAGCTCCTTCCGGCAATGGCAATGGCATATCAAACCCAGTTTCTACGATGCCTACATTTCCATCCCTGTCATGGAACATGCAGTTCTGAAGAACCATGGGTAGAACCACAGAACCAGCAGAAAGCTTTACAAAATGTCTTCTCTTCATACCACGGGATATTATAAAAGTTTCTTTTCGGCCCTTCTAAGCTATTTCACTCTTTCACACATATATTTTCGCAGCGTCACGACAATGGCTTCTTATCTAAGGTCGCTGCCTTTGATGCTTGTTTCAATGGCCGAAATACTCAAAAGAATTCAAGTACTTCAGCCTTTAAAAACAACCTAACCAGTGGCGATTGAGCATTTGAATGATCAGTTCTATGTATGATCATTATTAGTTTTCGCCTGTCCCTTATTCAATCGTCTCCTTCACGCTGCCGCAGGAAAGCATCTTGCTCCCGTAGTAAGGATTCTTTATTTCCTTGTCGTTAGAAAGCCAAGAACCCTTGGCCATAGGACAATAATCCAAATAGATAGTGCCCATTGAAAGCTTAGCTCCCTTCACCAGGGCAGTCATCTCATTGCTTAAGCCCACAAAAGCTTTGCGCTGGCCATCCAGCGTAGCAGTCTTGGCTACTTTGGCTGCTTCGGCAAGCGCAGACTTACTATTGTCTACCGCTGCCAGTGACTTTTGAAGTCCAGCTGCCGCAGTGGCTGCGCTTTTTGATTCCGAGGCCACCAATGCCTCTTTCAATTGAATGTATGCGCCATAGGCAAGACCTATGTTCTGATCTTCAAACATTGGTGCCATTTGTTTACTTGTTGCCTTTTCAGCGGTGCCACTGGCGTGGTCGTGTTGTGCACTTGCAGAGAGGCTTACCAAAGCAAGCCCGAACATTAGCATTGACTTTTTCATAATGATTGATATCTATTGCGGCGATTGGCCGCTTTTATGTATAACAGTTAATAAATAAGTTCTGTGGAAATAATATTGAAGGGGTGAACCAATACCAGAAAGTATTGTGTCGCTATCTCAAAACCCCCAAATTGATCAGGGCTTTATATAAGAAATGACTGAACGAGCACTTGAATATCTCGATCAATTAACGGGGGAAGGTATTCATTGTAGGAACGCTGACTGCCACTTTCTGCCGCCAAAAAAAGTGAGGTAAAAACTACCTGTGTGGCATAGCTGGAGGCAGGAATATCTACAGACATGGTGCTTTTCATGTCCGTTTGAGCCTCTACTAGCTGGCTGAAATCAGAGCAGCAATCGCTCTTTTTCAGGTTTCCGCCAGGGTTGTGGTTGTCGGAAGCACACTCCGGGTTTTCATTCATTGAGCAAGCCGAAGCGTCAACAAAAACGGCTACACTTTCAACCCTTCCACCACATAAATGCGTGTTGATGGTGAAACTCATTGAGCTCAGGAGCACAATGCAGGAAAAGAGTATTGCAAATATTTTTCGGAACAGTTGCATGCGTCGTGAAAACGCACACAAGCTAAAAAAAGTTTTCCATTAGGTAAGAATAAACTTTGCAGTGCAATGAACGGCTCATTCAAACCGTTCCGAAATATGACTTTACCGGCCAACATGTCCAGTAGGGGTCAAAGCGTGACGCAGAAGTAGTTGTACCAGGCATATTGTACAAAAAACTATCTCGCTAGTCGGTCATTGATCACAAAGTTATGATCATTTTCCCCAATTGTTGGCCTAACGCCATTCTTTCGAAAGCCTTATTAATGTCTTCGAGGCCAAATAGGCTGTCAACTACTGGGTGTAGCTTGTGGACGCCAAAGAAATCTATCATTGCCCGGAACTCCTCATCGTTTCCCATAGAAGATCCATGAATAGATAGCTGCTTCCAAAAAATGGTGCTTGGATTCAACTGGGTGATTTTCCCAGCCGTTCTACCAAAAAGGACAATTCTGGCACCTGGATTGGCTAATTCTGTGAGGGCTGCAAAGCCTGTTCCGGCCGCACTATCGATGATAATATCAAATCCTCCGGCCAATGCCAGCAGCTTTTTGTCCCAACCAGGTTCCTTGTAGTTGACACCAGCTTTGGCACCAAGACTGACGGCCATTTGAATTTTCTCCTCGCTGCCTGAGGTAACATAGGTATTGGCACCAGCCTCAATGGCGAATTGCAAGGCAAACAGAGCGGCTCCGCCACCTACTCCCGTGACCAACACGTTGCTTCCTGTTTCGAGTTCCCCTCTTATAAAAAGGGCCCGGTAAGCAGTAAGCCCTGCCAGCGGTATGGCTGACGCCTCGTCGAAGTCCAGATGCGAAGGTTTTTCATAAACGTACTCAACGGGTATACTGATATACTCAGCGAATGTTCCATTTCGGGGGAAACCGAGAATTTGATAATCGGGCCCCTGCACTCGTGGATTGCTCCCCCAGTTCAACGAGGGGTTGATCATTACCGCTTTACCTATCCATGTGCTCGCCACACCAGGCCCGACTTCCGTTATTTCACCGGCCCCATCCGATCCCATAATGACTGGGGACAGGCCAACGATACTCCTCTCCCGCATCGACCAAAGTTCATGATGATTGATTGATGCCGTTTTTAGTTTAACCAGCACTTCGCCTTTGGCGGGTGCAGGGGTTTCCATTTCGGCCACCTCCAGCTGATATGATGCCTGATTAAGTACAGCTGCTTTCATGCGTTTTGAGTTCTATTACTGAATTCCAGAAAAAAAACCACCCTTTTTTGAGAGTGGTTTTCGAAAGTTACCTAAGAATATCCTGAGCGCCTTGCGGCAAAATACGTCCCCAATCTCCAACAATGCCTGTAACCGACACCGTCCCCCGTGGAAGCAGATGGCTGCTGAAATACGCATGACTGTAAGTGGTAACAATAGCCCCTGATGTCTCAGAAATCAGCCCCCAGCTACCCTCAAACGTTCTTACTCCGTCAGCTTCCCGAAATGTAGCGCCTGAAACGGTCACTCTCATGCCTGCATAGTTGCCCGTGTGCAACTGCTCAAAAGTAATGACCTTCGGAGCCATCGTTTGGTTATGCTGCAGTACCTGGCCAAGCATGTCATGCACATCGATCATTCCTTTTTGGCCATTGTAAATATTACCGGTGGCATTTTTCAGATTGATTCGGACCCTGTCGCCTGTTTTTAGGAAGTTTCTCACAGAAAAGCGAAGCATTATGCCGCCCGTTTCGTCCTGAATATAGACAGTTCTATTGTCCAGCACATTTTCTCCTGATGTAATCACACCTTCAATAAAATAATCGGTCGACATCCAAAATTGACCATCAAACTCATCGAAGTAGTTTTTTAACTCAGCAATGCTGTGTACTTCACTGATTGGCTCCTTATCATTTTCTTCAATCCTTACCGCCAATTGCAAAATCTCTCCTTTTTCAAGTCTGCCCGTGGTGGCGTCAATGCTGAAGGTCATGTCATAGGTACCTAACACCAACGCATCATCGGCTGGGAAGATAGTGAACTGAACAGCGCTTGCACCGGGCAAAACCTCTATTTCAATCTTATTTTGAACAGCTACTGGCACAGTAGTGAAATGAGTTCCATAATTGCGACCGTCGGGTGCGTCAATCACAAGTGTTACCGTTTCCTTTTCCGTCAAAGGATTGGTCAGCTTGAGATTAACAGCGTAACCATTCTCTTCGTACTCTGAAAGGTGAAGGAATACGTCCTCGAAATTGATTCTGGCTCCCGCAGGCTCTTCGGGCAATTCCAAAAGCTTTACATTTGACGTTGCCTTACTGCCAATCAAATAGCCTTGCGACACGTTGGCCAAGGTGAGAGTGATTGTCGATTCGTCCCTCTTGTCGTCATTTTTCAGCCTGTGCACTGTGAAAATGTTTGTGCGCATTACCTCCTGAAAGTCCATTCTCACCACGCCGTTCACTGCCGCTGGCTTGGTAAAGAAGTCCTCACCATATACCGCATTGCCAAATAATTTAATAAAAACAGTGCCGTCAGATGGCGCATCAGCGCTTAAAGCCACTACCACCTGAACAGAATCGCCTACCTCAGCAATATTGTGGGTAGTGTTTAAAAATTCGACCGACACGGCTACCGGACCTGGTTCCTGATCGTCGTCTTTCGAACAGCCAAATAGCGTTGCACCAATGGCAACAGCATAAAAAAATGATTTTAAAAAATGAGTCTTCATTGAATTTTGAGTTTTACCTTTAAATGATGTGTTGTTGAAAAAAGCGTATAATTATCCTGCAAATCCGACTAAGGAAAAAATCAACTACCAAAGGATAACGAGCTCACGGCCAGCCGAATCGCCGGAAAAAAGCACTCCTATCCCTGCCATCATCTTCAAATGATGGTTTTTTAAATTCGTACGTGTTGGTTAATACAATTACTGGAAAGCCCGTACTTAGTAGGTCAGCGACAATCCACCACCCCACTTCATGTCGCTGTCGTAGTGTGTGGAAAGTGACCAGTACTTGGTAATAATATACTTGGCCCCAACGCTGTATTCCATGTCAGTGTTCCATACGCCCCAAAGTCTGACTCGGGAAGAAACCGGTATGTCTTCACGAGCGAACTGGATGCGAACGTTCCCTGTGTGGTCGACCCTAAGGTCTGTTTTTACAAACCAGGGCAGCGTGTATTCCAGGCCAAAGCATATTACGCTTCTGTTATCCTTTGTGTTGCGAAATCCAAAAATATTTTTTTCATCGCCCTCCACCGACCTGCTGCGGACATCCCAACCGGCATAGGGCATAAAGAATTGGTTTCTGCCAATATACCTCCCAATATGGCTCTCAGATTCTTGCCCTGTGGTTTGATTGAACCCGAGCCGCCACTCCGTTTGTAGCGACCAGCGGGTATTGGCCACCCAAACCTCTCCATCGCTCCCATTGCTTTCAAGGCTAATTTCTGCGCCGGAATAGAAGCGCCGGTCATCTTGATACACCTTTCGAAGGGCCTTCTTTGGGTTGCCCAGGTTAGGATTTGCCGGACTGCCTTCGTACGAAAATATCCTGCCCATGCCCGACATCATATGGTAAAGAATATGGCAATGAAAGTACCAGTCGCCATATTCTTCAGACGCATGGAACTCGATGGTATCGGTTTCCATAGGCAAAATATCCAACACCGTCTTCATTGGTGAGTAGGCACCTTGCCCGTTCAGGGTTCTGAAAAAATGGCCATGCAGGTGCATTGGATGCCGCATCATTGAGTTATTGTAGATCACAATGCGCACATTTTCACCTTTCCGGATCAGGATTTTGTCTGTTTCGGAAACAGTCTTGTTATCAATTGACCACACATACCTATTCATGTTGCCAGTAAGCTCAAATTTTAGCTCACGGGTGGGCACATCGGGCAAAGTAGTTTCCACAGGTGACTTCAACATGCTGTAGTTGAGGGTAACGGTAGGCTCGCTGCTGTCCACAATCTCGGGGTACATCACAGTGTTCATGTCCATTTGCTGCAAGCTCATGTTCATGCCCATGTCTTCCATTTTGCCACCTACGGTCATCATGTCATTCATCATTTTCATCCCTTCAAAGTACTTGAGTCGTGGCATCGCTCCAGCAGGAACCTCCTTGCCCTCACCCAGCCACAGAGAGGCACTTTTGGTACGATCTTCTGATGTGGCAAGGAATTCATATTTTCCAGATTCAGGAATGGTGACTACTACATCGTAGGTTTCTGATACGCCCACAATCAATCGGTCCACCTCCACCGGCACTACGTCGGCCCCATCGGTGGCAACAACCGACATCTTTCCGCCAGAAAATTTCAGCCAGAAGTAGGTTGAAGAACTGCCGTTGATAATCCTGAGCCTCACCTGTTCACCTGCGGCAAAAGAGGCCTCCTGCGCTGGAAGCCCATTAAGCAACACTCTTTCATAATACACGTCGCTTACGTCCATGGCCATCATCCGCTTGAATTCGTTGCCGAATTTTGTGCCAAGGTGACGTGCTTTTCCAGCCTCCCAATAACTCTGAGCAGCTCCCTTTTTTATGGCATACCAATCGGTCGCATTGTGCAGGGACCTCTCAATCTGATGGGGATTTTCATCACTCCAGTCGCTGAGCAGCATGGTATATTCCCGCATCGGGTCAGCCTCTCTCTTGCTGATAATGAAAGCCCCGTACATGCCGAGTTGCTCCTGCAGCATGGTGTGCGAATGATACCAATAGGTGCCACTCTGAACGATGGGGAAGCGAAAAATATGGGTACTCATGCCCCTGATCGGCGTGGTGGTGAGGTACGGAACGCCATCCTGCTCGTTTGGCAGTATCAAGCCATGCCAGTGGATGGATGTTTCATGGTGCATTTTGTTGTGCACGTGAATTTCAGCTGTATCACCTTCCGTAAAATGCAGCGTCGGTGCTGGAAGCTGACCGTTGATGGCTATTGCCATTCTTGCCTTGCCTGTATAATTCACGACAGTGTCGGTCACAGTCAGGTCGTACCTCACCAGCTGTTGCGTAAATGCCGACCCAAACCCTGGCAAACATGCTAAAAATAACAGCAGTTTCTTCATCAGTCTATTCGTTGATCTTCTCGTCCACTTTGCCACAGCCAAGCATCTGACTTCCATAAAATGGATTCCGAATAGCCGCCTCTGCGCTTAGCCAATAGCTCTGTTTCATGGGACAGTAGTCATAGAAAACCGTTCTGCCTATTGCGTCAGATCCTTTGACCAATGGCCACAGTTGCTGCGAAAGTGCAGCAAGGCCAGCTCTTTGCTTTTCAACCTCCTTTGCACCTGCAATGACCTGTGCCTGCTTTAGTAGCTTAGCGCTCACTTCTGAAAACGCTTTCTTATCGGCCTCACTCAGCGTCGCAAAGTCGACTGACGTAATTGTTGCCACCAGCTGACCAGCGCCAGCCGAAGCTTGCTTAACGTCACCTTTTACAAGGGCTTCCTTCACTACCAGATAGTCATTAAGCATCTGGTTCATTGATCCGTTTTGAGCTGAAAGGCTGCCCACAGAAAGGGCAGCCCCCAGCAAGAATAGAATCGCTTTCATCGTGACTAGCTGATTACTTCTGCTACGTAGCCTGCTTTTTGAATAGCCTGGCTAATTTGCTCAGACGTAACTCCTTCGGCATGAACTGTAAGAATTTTCTCAGGATTCTTAAGATCTACTTCCCACTTTTCGGCACCAGCGGCCTCATTGAGATAAGGGGTTACCTTCTCGATACATCCAGTACACTTGATGTTTGATTTGAACTTTAATGTTTCCATTTTATTTTGAATTTAAATTGTATTGTAAAATTAGCTTGTCTGCGAACCAGGATCGTTACACAATTCCTGGCTTGTATTTCAAAATTCAGGTGTAGGAAAGTGTAATAGCATCAGACCCTGGTTTTCCAGAGCAAAGAAGCACATATCCCTCCTTGAGTTGACTGTCTGTAAGGGCATAGTTTTCAATCATATTCACTTTACCTGAAAGCAGCTTTACTTTGCACGCTCCGCACATGGCCTCCTTGCAGGAATGAGGCAGTTGCAATCCTTTGTTGAGCCCTGTTTGCAAAATGAACTCATCGCTTGATAGCTCCAGGGATAACGATTCAGCCCCCTTCAAAAAAGTAATCTCAGACCTTCCCGCATTTGGTTCTGCTTCAAATTGGCTCAAAGCAGCTGTGGGCTGATACGACTCACTGTACACTTTACTCATGTCAAAATTCAGCGCTTCAAGGTCCTGCAATATGGCGCTCATCATCGCCTCAGGGCCACATAGATAGATTTCAGTTGCGTCACTATATCCGCTGTCTAAAAAGGCAGCCAGCCTGGCTTTATTAATATAGCCATGATGCACATTGTCGACCTGCCGATTGGCGTCCCACTTCTGCAAAAAATGAATCACGCTGAACTTACCAGGGTTTTGCGCTTCAAGCTCATCAAGCTGGTCTCCGAAAATAACCGTATCCGGCTCCTTGTTAGAATAAAGCAGGGTGACCAGCGGCGGCGCTTGCTGCTGAGACTTGGAGCTGAGAATCGTCTTGATCATGGCAAAAAGTGGAGTAATTCCGCTTCCTCCTGCGATGAAGATCATGTGCTTGACAGGATTACCTTCATTTCTCAACCCAAACCTGCCTGCTGGCTCACTTACGGTGAGCGAATCACCTTGCTCCACCGTTTCAACCAGCTGCCTGCTCAGGCGTCCACCGGCCATCTTTTTGATGGTTACTGAGGGCAGTTCACCAGCCAGCGGTGATGAAGAAAAAGAGTATGACCTGCTGATCGTTTCATTGTCTATTTCACCATAAATGTTAATGAACTGACCTGGTGAGTAATTGCGTAACGAAGGATGGTTTTCAAACTGTAAAGTGATGGCATCCCTGGTCTCACGAATAACTCTGTGGATTTTGACTGTGTTTTCCATGACAGTAAATGTTAGTTGGAGCAGACTCTTCCAAGCCCGGCATCATTTGATGCCGGCAACTTGAAAGGGTTGCATTTTTTGGGTTTTTGACTTATTAAATCTTAGCCACCTTCAGCCTTAAACTGTTGGCGACAACAGATACTGAACTAAAGGCCATAGCCGCACCTGCGATCATTGGATCCAAAAGAAATCCATTGATGGGGTACAAAACTCCGGCAGCCAACGGAATGCCTATCAGGTTGTAGATAAATGCCCAGAACAAGTTCTGACGTATGCCCATGACCGTTTTTTTCGACAGCATCAGCGCTTTGGGAATCACGTTAAGGTCACTGGTGATGAGGGTCATCTTGGCTACGTCCATCGCTATGTCGGAACCTTTGCCCATGGCGATGCTGACATCGGCCTGAGCCAGCGCATGCGAGTCGTTGATGCCGTCTCCGACCATGGCGACTACTTTTCCTTCAGCCTGCAGGGCCTTGACAAACTCCGCTTTTTCGGAAGGCAAAACTTCAGCCTTAAAATGCTTCAACCCTACCTGCTTCGACACCGCCGCCGCCGTCTCGTTATTGTCGCCTGTCAGCATATATACTTCAATGCCACGCCCTTGCAGCGTCTGGATCGCTTCCTTAGAAGTTGCCTTAATCTTATCGGCAATAGCCAATACAGCAATCACTTTCTTGCTATCTGTGAAATAGACCACTGTGTTCGCCTTATTTTGCCATTTAGAAGCTTCCATCGACAGGCTGTCGTCGATGACAATGTTCTTTTCGAGCACTAGTTTTCGGTTGCCCACGTAGTAAACTTCCTCTCCACTTGTTGCTGTCACTCCCCGGCCTGTCAGGCTGTCGAATCCTGTGATCGATCCCGCCGCTACTTTTTCTTCCTTCAGCTGATTGACAACTGCCTCGGCCAGCGGGTGCTCACTTTGGGCTTCCATGCTAAGCAATATCCCCTTGTGGTTATCCAGATTTTTATCGCTCAGCCATATCGCCTCGGTCACGGCTGGCTTGCCTTCTGTAATCGTACCGGTTTTGTCAAGAATGATGGCGTTTACCTTATGCCCCAGCTCCAGGCTCTCGGCGTCTTTGATGAGGATATTGTTCTCAGCACCTTTGCCCACTCCCACCATAATGGCTGTAGGGGTGGCCAGCCCAAGCGCACAGGGGCAGGCAATCACCAGCACAGTGATCGAAGCAAGCAGCGCCATGGTAAAGGCGTTGTCGCCACCAAAAATCATCCACGCAATAAAGGTAAGGATGGAAATACCCAGCACTACGGGCACAAATATGCCGGCAATTTTATCCACCAGCTTTTGCACCGGCGCTTTGCTTCCCTGGGCTTCCTGCACCATTTTGATGATGCTGGCAAGCACGGTTTGGCCACCTACTTTTTGAGCCACCATGCGGAAGCTGCCCTTTTGATTGACAGTGCCTGCAAAAACTTTGGCTCCGGCTGTTTTTTCAACTGCCACAGGCTCACCGGTGATCATACTTTCATCCACATACGATTTGCCCTCGGCTACTTCGCCATCAACCGGAATTTTCTCCCCGGGTCTTACAATTAAAATATAGCCTTCCTGTACTGACGAGATGGGAATTTCTACTTCCTCACCATCTACAATGGCTTTTACTGTTTTAGGCTGAAGGCCCATCAGCTTTTTGATAGCCGAAGAGGTATTCGACTTTGCCTTTTCTTCCAAAAGCTT
Source organism: Imperialibacter sp. (assembly GCF_048007035.1). NCBI lineage: Bacteria > Pseudomonadati > Bacteroidota > Cytophagia > Cytophagales > Flammeovirgaceae > Imperialibacter > Imperialibacter sp. The sequence continues at coordinate 5,229,693 of NZ_CP180355.1, read as the reverse complement.
GCCTAGCGAAATGAAGGTGATAATGACCACGGCCGCTTCAAAGTAGACATGGGCATGGATTCCCCTACTGTGCCAGTACTCCGGAAATACAGTATTAAACACGCTGAATATGAAGGCAATGCCCGTGCTGAGGGCCACCAGTGTGTCCATATTCGCTTTGCCATGCTTGGCCTGCTTCCAGGCTACTACAAAGAAATTCTTGCCAAAGTAAAACAGTATGATAGCTGAGAGCGCCATGGAAATCCACTTGCCAGCTTCCCAGTCCATAAAAAACATGCCGATCACCACCACTGGCAGTGTAAGTATCGCCGACCAGGTCAATCTCTTTTTGATTGACTCATAATGCACCAGCTGCAGCTGGGCCTGCGCCTCCGAGGGGTCTTCCACATCCACGATGAGGTCGTATCCAATCGACTGCACCGCCTGCCGCAAATCTTCCACTGATGCGACAGTGTTGTCGAATTGCGCCCAAGCAGTTTGGGTAGCGAAGTTAACGCCTGCCCCCACTACTCCTTTGGTATTGGCGAGCACCGACTCCACGCTTACTGCGCACGCAGCACAAGTCATTCCCGTAACGGGAAAACTTTCTTTTGTGAGTTTGCCAGATAAATTATCTGTATCCACTTTGTTTGCTTCTAATGTTGTCATTCTATTTTGAGTTTTTTCTATGCAAAGGTACGTTCGGTGTCGGCAATCAGCTTTACATCATTTTGGGATTGCATTACATAGTTTCCATAGCTTCCCTTGCCTTGAGTTTGACTGACCGCAGTGGTTTATAGGCTGATGTATTTAAACCCGTTGTCTTCTTAAATTGAAAAGAAAGATGATGCGCACTGCTAAACCCGGTTTTAAAAGCTATTTCCGACAAACTAAGGTCAGTATAAACAAGCAACTCTTTTACCTTTTCAATTCTTAGGGCTATGGCATATCTCTCTATTGTGTTTCCTTCATGGGTCACAAAGAACTCACTTAAAGAATCATAGTTTTTTCCAAGTTGGCCCGACAAATAAGATGAAAGTTTTGCGGTTCTGGCTCCATCTCCATTCTTACTGAGCCATTCCTCGATAGACTGTTTTATTTGAGAAAGCAATTGCTCGTTTTTATCCGTTATCAGTGTAAATCCCAGCAGACTCAGCAAGTCTTTTATGCTACCCTTTTCCGTGATATCGACTGGTTTTGTAAAAATTACCTTTCCAAGGGTCACATGCTCTACGGGATAGCCGTGAGATTGTAGCAGCTCTTTGATGGTAAATATGCACCTGTTGCACACCATCCCTTTGATATTGATCTCAGTAAACTGTTCCATGCTATTTTGCTTTGTACAAAGTTGGGCACAATAGCTTCAGAAGGCGTTACATAATCACCAGATTTGGTTATATGATTATATGATATTGTCGAGCGGAGTTCTAATATCAGTTTGTCGGGATTCTTTGAATTCGGTTGGTGTGAGCCCTGTTATTTTCTTGAACTGCGAGGAAAGGTGGGCCACGCTACTGTAGCCTAGTTTGTAGGCAATTTCCTTAACAGAGAGCTCGTCGTAAAACAGAAATTCCTTTACTTTTTCTACCTTTTGCCTGATGATATATTGCTCAAGTGTGATGCCGGATACGGAAGAGAAGAGGCTGCTAAGGTAGTTGTAGTCATAGTGAAGTTTGTCCGCCAGGTAGTGCGACCAGTTAATATTGACTTTAAAATTATCGTGGTGATGTATGGCATCAATCACTGCGGATTTGATTTGCTCAAGAAGCTGACTCTTGCGGTCGTCGATACGTTCAAAGCCATGCTTGAGTAGTAAAGTGTCCAGCGCAGAGAGCTGACTGGTGGAAACGTTGTCATTTACCAGCCTTACCTCTCCAAGATTCACGGATGCAACCGGAAGCTTTGCTTCCTGAAAGATTTGCTCTACCACCATAATACAGCGGTTGCAAACCATGTTTTTTATGTGAATCGCCTTTTGGTCTTTCATAAGTTAATTGACGGGGTCAGGTCTGCAAAAGCACACAAAACCTGGCAATTGTTCTTGATAAAGCTACCTATTCTTTTGTATTGTCTAATAAACACCATGGGAAAAGAAGAGTTCGGTGATCAGGAAAAATTGGAGCAGCGTAAAAAATAAATAAACCTGGACCTCCAACCATCAATTGATGTCGGTCGTCTTATGCTGCATGAAAAACTCAAAATTTACTTCAAGTCTGTTGCTGGTAGTGGCGGCCTTGACACTACAATCATGCTATGAATATGAGCCTGCACCATCACCGGTGACGCTCCGTGCCGAAAAGCTGACCTATTCCTTTGGCTCCAGCAAAAGCTACCGAACCCTGACGTATGATGCCGGCGGCAGGCTAACGACCATTGTTTCGGGGCTAACAAATCCAGAAGACGGAACCTTTGAATCTACGCATAAGCTTTCCTATAGCCGCAATTTGCTGAGGTCAGCGAAGTCAGATGACCAAACCGTCATTTCATATGAATACTCCTACAGCTCCTCCGACATTCTTACTGAAACCAATGCCTATCTGGGCAATGATCTTTACGAGTCTCACAAGTATTCGTACGATGGACTGGGCCGACTAACAAAAGATATCACGTGGACGAGAAATGCTACAACAGGCACACTTCAGAAGAATTATCAAATTGAATACAAATACGACAGTCACGACAACCTCATTGAGGAGCGGCGTTCCGGCTACAATGGCTCAGCCTTTGTTCCTGCATCCACTATTGCTTATCTAAATTTCGATACAAAGAAAAACTCCGAGCACTTCTTCATGAGCAGCCTTCACCATCCATTTGTGATATTTTTTCAGAATAACCCTCAAACACAAAAATTAACCAATGCCAACGGTACCTCTGCTGAACAAAAATTCACCTATGAGTATAATGACATGGGGTTGGCGATTAAAAAATTTATTGCAGGTAGCGATGCAAGTTTTGAATACAAATTTGAGCTGGTGAATTGAGATTCAGATGGCTTTTACTTCGGAATGGAAGAGGCAAAAAAACAAAAAGCTGATCAACGTCGATCAGCTTTTGTTCAGGCACCTGATATTTCAAGCGTGCTTAGTCTTTGGTAACCCTCACGGCTCCAATACCCGCCTCCCAAAGGCGCTTGTTGAAGGCAGGAGCATCGGTATTTATCAATTCATCGGCCCGACTCTTCAGCTGAGCCCATTCTGCCATCAGCACCTTCAGCTGATCTCTGTTGGGTTGATTAACCCTCGGAATATCGCTCTCGGTAGCATTGATCAGGAAGAGGAAGTTGGCTGTGAACTTGTTAGGGAAGTTCTCCACATCGTCGTAGGCCTTCGATTTGCGCTGCACCATGTCTTCATCCCAGGCTTTCATTTTGGCTACCAGGGCCTCGCCGTCCTTCTTTAGAGCTACAAATGATTCACCTACAGGCAAATCCTTTAACACGCCATCGATCTGACTTCTTACGTCAAGCACTGTATTGACTTTCTTATGCATCTCATTCAAACTGCTCTCCATGCCCGTCATGAACGTGTGGTACTCAGCATAAGTAGCAGGCGTTGTTTCATAGAGCGGGTTGGGGAGAATTTTACACTCGCTTTTCGCCTCCTTGCCTGGATATTTTAGTGTCAGTCTATAGGTGCCCGGCGAAGCCTTATGGCCTCTGTAACCTCCTTCTACATAGGCACTTGGTGCGCCTACCATTGTTGCGTAGCGCATGTCCCAAACAAATCTGTTGATCCCCTTTGACTTTGAAATGGTGGGCTCTGGAGAAGGGCCACCGGGGTATGACTGAAACTTTGGATCCTTTTCGGAACTAAGCGTACGCACAAGGTTGCCCTGAGCATCTCTTATTTCAAGCGTTACTGCGACAGAATCGGCCAGCTTCGGTAGTTCGTAGTAGATAATGACGCCATTAGCAGGATTTACACCTTCCAGCAAGTTAGTACCATCAAACTCAGCCGAGGTGCGGTTCAAAGGGCTTCCCCAATTACCAATCACTGCATCGTCAGGCTTGTAGAGCTTGAGCGAATTGGTCAGTCCAGCATACTGGCCAAGCACACCAAGGTCATCCAATATCCAGAAAGATCTTCCTGAGGTGGCCACCACCAGGTCGCCTTCTTTCACCTTCAAATCCATGATGGGCGTGATGGGCAGATTGAGCTGAAAAGGCTGCCAGGAAGCACCATCATTCCATGATATATAGAGGCCCTTTTCGGTGCCGGCATAGAGCAGGCCTTTTTTGGCCTCGTCTTCCCTAACTACCCTGGTAAACGAACCATAAGGAATTCCCTTGCTGATATTGGTCCAGGTTTTGCCATAGTCCGTGGTTTTGTAAATAGCGGGCGTATAGTCGTTGAACTTGTATCTGGTTGTTGCGATATAAGCTGTAGCCTTATCGTGCGGAGATACTTCAATAGCATTGATCAGACATTCCGCCAAACCCTTAGGCGTGACGTTTGTCCAGCTGCCACCATTGTCTCTGGTTACGTGCACAAAACCATCGTTGCTGCCCGTCCAGATCACGCCTTTTTCATGTGGTGATTCGATCACGTAACTAAGCGCTCCGTAGTTCTCTGCACCAACGGCTTCAACGGTATACGGCCCGCCGCCTTTGCCTTGTTTTTCATCAATATTCCTAGTCAAATCAGGAGAAACTTCTTCCCAGGTGACACCTTTGTCTCTCGTCCTCAGCAGGTATTGCGCACCATGGTAGAACGTGCCCGGTTCATGCTTCGACCAGATAATGGGTGCGTTCCAGTCGTAAAGGTATTTCATGTCCCTGGCTGCCATACTCAAATACTGTATCGGTGCGGCCATCACGCCAGTTCCCGCTTTGGACTTCATATCGAGAATCTCAATGGTGCCTAGGTAGCTGCCTCCCATTACATAGCGTGGGTCGTCAGGATCGAAGGCCAGGAAGGCACTTTCGCCGCCGGCCGATCTTGTCCAATCTCTTTCGCCAATGCTGTAAGAACCTAAAGACATGCTGGCAATTTTCACAGAGCTGTTATCCTGCTGGCCAGCATAAATATTGTAAGGAAAGTCATTATCTACACTGATCCTGTAAAATTGCGCCGTCGGCATATTATCAAGTGTCGTCCAGCTTTCTGCCCGATTGAATGTAATGGCAGCTCCTCCATCGTCTGCCAACACCATGTTTTTCGAATTGGTTGGATTGATCCACAAATCATGGTGGTCACCGTGCGATGAAGGAAGTGTTTCCCAGGTTTTACCACCATCAATGGAGCGCAAAGCGGGGGCACTCAGCACATATACCGTGTTCTCATCCTGCGGGTCTGTAAACACTTCGATGTAATACCATGCTCTTTGTATCAGCCGGTGGTCACCACTTACCTTGTTCCAATTTTTGCCTGCATCGTCAGAAACAAACAAACCTCCCAAATCCTTATCAGAATCGCTTTCCATCAGCAGAAATACCTTATCGGGATTAGCCCGGCTCACCGAGATCGCCATCTTGCCCATTTCTTTGGGTAAACCTTTGTGAATTTTTTCCCAGGTCACACCTCCGTCGTTGGATTTATAGACACCGCTACCCGGGCCTCCGCTCACCACCTGCCACGGCATGCGCTGGTGGTGCCACATGGTAGCGTAAAGCACCTGCGGATCGCTCATGTCCATAGAAAGTTCGGAGCAGCCCGTGAGGTCATTCACGAACAATACCTTTGTCCATGTCACTCCGCCGTCCGTGGTCTTGTAAATTCCCCTATCCTGTGTTGGCCCGTGCAGGGCGCCCTGAGCGGCCACGTAAACGATATCAGGATTCTTAGGATGAATGACAACCCTGGCAATGTGCTGCGTTTTTTCCAGCCCTATTTTCTTCCAGGTCTTGCCTGCGTCGGTCGACTTGTACATGCCGTCGCCGTAAGACGTCATCACCCCTCTTGGCGCATGCTCACCCATGCCCACATAAACAACATTGGGATCACTTTCCGAAACAGAGACAGCTCCTACTGAACCCATTTCAAAAAAACCGTCAGATATATTTTTCCAGTAGGCACCGGCATCTTCGGTTTTCCAAACCCCTCCACCAGTGGTACCCATGTAATAGGTGAGCGGGTCGCCAACTACGCCACTGGCGGTTACTGAACGACCTCCACGGAAAGGCCCAATATTTCGGAATTTTAAAGTTTGAAAGACGCTGTCAAGGTTTTGTCCGTACGACATAGATGCCGAAACCAACAGCAGCAGGAGTAGCCTGAGATGCTTCATTTTTAGATTGATTGTTGTTAAGCGCTCAATATAATAACAAAAGAAATCTGCTAAATTAGAAATTGATAAAGGGTCGAAGCAGGTGGTAGCATACTTGAGTGAATTGCGATAATAAGAACAACAATGAATCAAAAAATTGAACTCAACACAAATCCTAAAGCACTTGAACTAGAACTAGTAAGAAGTTGGCTGATTGAAGAACGAAACCACTTCAACGAAGGGTTCTATTGCAATTGGGGAATAATCGAAAAGGCATTTAACAACAAAGAATTCATTACTTTAAACCATGCAAATTATCCCATCGGCTTTGCTGTTTATTCGAAAAGTGAGCTCTATGTAGAAATAGATATTTTAGAAGTGAAGCGCAATTTTCGAAGGAAAGGAATTGGTCAACAATTCATTCTGAAATTAGAATCCTATTTTAAAAGCAAAGGCCATGTTGCTTTTAAACTGTTTTGTTCGCCAAAGGAATCTCAAGGATTCTGGGAAAAAAATGGATTTGTCAAATTCCCTCGTAGAGGCTACACTGAATCTGATTTAACATACTTCAAACCCTTAGTAGAAATAGAAAAGCCAACAGATTCCACAAACCTGACAAACAAGCTTGAATTGTGGAATGCGGAACCCTATGAAATAAAAAATAATGCACCTCAATGGACTTGGAAAATTGACATGACACTGAATAAGCTTTTAAAGCCCATAATTCACCCCTGCAACAATAATTGGAACCTTCGGTGGACGAAAAATGCCAGCATCGTTCGAGAGCATAAAGTGAAGTACTTCAACAAAAACACAAAACCAATTCATTGCGGTCCTTTCCTGATCATATATGAGCTATTTGAATAATAACAACCGTGCTTATATAGTGTTACGGAAATTTTAATGTAGTCGATTTTCGCCGATACTCATCAGCAGCCAAACCAATTAAACGCTTCAAATAAGTCGCTTACTCAAAAATGCCCTCGCTGATCCCGTCTTAATATACTTTTCAAATGCAAAAGTTTTGTGTTGTTCAGCAAAGGCAATATAGGTTAAAAGAGTAACAGGCAGCCGGGATTCGGTGACGGGGACATAACCAGCATTGTGCCGGGCCAGACGCTCTTCTACATTGGCCGTGCATCCAGTATACAAATCTCCATCAGCACACCTCAAAATGTAAACGTATTGCATAAATACAAAATTGGATTGGTAACTAAGTCGGGCCTGCCCGACGGAGCCCGCTTGACTAAAGTTCGAACAAACTGGTAACCTTTAAAGCAAAAAAAAGCCCGCCGTCGCTGAAAAAGCTATGGCGGGCGGAGTCGGGATACCAGGATTCGAACCTGGGACCCTCTGGTCCCAAACCAGATGCGCTACCGGACTGCGCTACATCCCGTACTTCAATCAATCAGGTTCCGTGTGCCCTGATTCTCAAACGAGGCTGCAAAGATGCGGAATCTTACTTTTCCACACAATACTTTTTTCACTTTAATTCATCAATCATTATAACATCCTCAACCTGATGGACTTAATCTCCAGGCTGCTTCCAGAAAAACCGTTAACGCTGACACTTAGTTCGCCACTTCCCTGGTTTACTTTCAGGTTGCCGGCAAATACCAATGGCCATTTTCTTTCATATACCTCTCCCCTGTCTTCACGATCGGGGCTTTCGAGTTGCGGAGCCGAAAGGCTTGCGGAAACTTCCTGTTGAACCACCTCGCTTCCAAGCGAAATGCGAACATTAAAAGGGGCTGCTGTTTCACAGGCCATTTCTACATACACCGCATAGGTAGCTGTGTCCACCGCCAGCAGATCCCAGCTAGCTTTTGACTCGTCGCTCACGCCGGTGAACCAGTCGTTGGCCCAACCTATGCCACCCTTGAATGCTACCGCTTCTTTCGTGAGCACATCAGGGGCAGGCAACTCTATTTCAGGCACTAACGCATGACCTATTTGAATGGGTTCCGGCGTTGTTCCCTTTTTGGTTACTTCAGCAAACCATTTTCGGTAGTCGGCCTGCATACTTGCCGCCAGCTCTGGTTGCGAATCGATAATGTTCTGCTTTTGCAACGGGTCGGCCAGCAGGTCATAAAGAGCCGTTTCATTAGGCTTCATTGTCAGCAAGTACTGATCGCTCCGAACCGCCGACGGAATAGTATCCACCTCACGAATCACCTGATGCGTGTAAAACATTCGATCGGGCCAGCCAGGTGCCGAATCAGTCATTGGAAGCAAACTCTTTCCATGAATATTCAAACTATCGGGCAGCACAACCCCAGTCAGCTCGGCAAGTGTGGGTAGAATATCGATATGGCCCGCCATCTTTTCAATCTTCGCCCCCTTGTCCCAGCCAAGTCGGGGGTAGCGGATCAGAAAAGGCACTCTCACCCCACCTTCGTCCACATGGGCTTTAATACCTTTAAAGCCGCCGTTGTAACGCACGCCGTTGGGGCCATTGTCTGTCATAAAAATGACGATGGTTTCTTCCTCTTTCTGAATGGCATTCAAATGATCAAGCAAACGCCCCATGATGTCATCAATGTTCTCGACCATCCCATACACGGCCGCATCCTTGTTGCTCAACCCCATCGCCGCATACTTATCAAAATACTCGTCCGGCACCTGAAATGGCCCATGAGGTGTATTGAGCGTCAGCATGCACAGGAAAGGGCCTTCTTCCGTCATAAAATCCATTGCTTTGTCTGCCAGCACATTGGCCATGTATCCTTGTGTTTTTACCTCCTCAAAGTTATGGGTGAGCGTAGCGTCAAAGTAGTTGTTGAAATGCCCTTCTTTGAAACCAAAAAATTCCTGAAAACCCTGTCCTACCGGGTCGTGCGGGTACTGCTTGCCATTGTGCCATTTCCCAAACAGCCCTGTGCGATAACCAGCAGCCTTCATCACCTCAGCTATTGTCACCTCTTCCTCACGCATAACTTCCATTCGGTGCGTTACCCATGAAGTTCCGGTAGCCAGATGATAGCGGCCAGTAAGGATGCTTGCCCTGGTGGGAGCGCAAACCGGAGAAACGTAGAACCTTGTAAACTCCGTGGCATGCTGTGCCAGCCAATCAAGGTGCGGTGTATCGATGCTGTCGTTACCGTGAAAAGCCAGATCGCCCCAGCCCTGATCGTCGGTAAGCACAAGAAGGATATTGGGACGTTTCGGTTCTGGCTCCTCGCAACCCGAAAGTGCTCCAACTGAAAGTACGACAACAAATAATAGTAGCAGATTCTTCATAGGACAAAATAAAAAAAACCGGAGTTGATCTCCGGTTCAATATCAATAATTTCTTTTCATTAAAACTTCAATGTGTCAGGCAGGTACTTCGAGGCCAGGTCTTCGTAGAATGGTCTCAGCTCCTTCACGTTCGGAGGGGTGGCTGCCTTTGAGTACAAGTCGTACGGATTGAATTTATTCACCCACTCAAACAGCTTGTGGTCATCCTTGTTCATCAGGTGCTCGTAGGCATTCTCCCTATGCTGTGAGTAGAAACTATGATAGCGCAACATGGCTAACCCCTCTTGCGGAAGGTAGTCCTTCATAATTTGGTAGATGTATTCATCGTGCCCCCAGGAAAGGTGAACATTATCTAAACCACAATTTGGTTCGTAAACGCCGTATTTAGTATTGAAACGCTCGTCGTAGGTATCGGCATTGTCTTTGAAAAACTCGGGATACACAATCTTGTCTGAATGCTTGCAGCCCACTGGAAACGTATCACCCACCACACACCACTGAGGCTCGCCAAAAAGGCAAAGCACTTTCCCCAAATCGTGAAGGAAACCCGTTAGCACAAACCAGTCAGGATGACCATCAGCACGAATGGCTTCAGAAGTTTGAAGGAGGTGTTGCGTTTGATCCAGATCGGTATCGGGGTCGGAATCGTCCACCAGGGTATTCAGAAACTCCACGGCATCCCAGAGCTTCATTTCCCGCTTATCAAACTTGAGAAACTCTTTTTCCTTTGCCATCACAAAATCATAGGTCTGATGGATGTGGTTGACCCGGTAAAACTCTCTTACCGTATCTCTGGCGGGATCATCGTAGTTTCTGAATTCCTCCTTTGCCTTGGCAGGCTTTCCTTCTTCGGGATATCTTTCTAAAAGATCTTCCTCCCAAAGCTCTTCCATCTGATGAGGTGTAACGTCCTTCATGGGTGCTTAAATTTTCACTAAGATATTAACAATGTTGCTTAGTTAAGAGCCTTATTACCCTTTTATTCCCTAAAGGGGCATGCTAACGATCATTCTTCTCCCTTTAGTGACAGGGGTAAAACAGAATTGGGAAACCGAACCTCTTAACTAAACGACGTTGAAGATAATAATTCAAACTGAGATTCTAAACCAAATCACTGCCCCAGCCAAATGTAAATAGCCACAGTAAGTACTACCAATAGCAGCCCAAGATGCCTGGCGTACTTCCACGGATGCATTTCTATCGACTCTATATCGGCGGGTTTAAATGTATTGGTATTTGGGTAAAAGTAGGACACACCAAACATCACTATCATGTTTAAAATGAACTCAATGCCCCACAGGTGCACGAAGTGTATATCTACTTTAAAGATGAAGCTTGTCAGGATGTAAAAAGCCAAACCGATAAAAAGCGCTGCCTTCGCTCCCACGGCAGATATTCTGGGTATAAAAAGGCCAGCGATTAGAATGGAAGCGATGGGAATAAAGAAGATGCCGTTGAGCTGCTGCAGAAGCTGATACAATCCTTCTGGAGCTCCGGCCACCATAGGAGCGGCTACAATGGCGCAAACGGCAAGGATGATGGACGTCAATTTCCCTATCCAAACCAGCTGTTTTTCAGAAGCATCTTTGTTGAGGTGCCGCTTGTAAATACCCAAACTAAAAATGGTCGCCGTACTATTGAGCACGCTGTTAAACGTGCTTAGTACCGCACCAAGCACCACTGCAGCGAAAAAGCCGGTGAGGCCAACCGGCAACACTTTTTTAATGAGTTCGGGATAGATCAAGTCTTGATTATTGTAAAGGGAGTCGCCGAAATAGTAGAAGCCAATGACGCCTGGTAAAATGATGACCAACGGCACCAGCAGCTTCAGCACGCCGGTATACAAAAGGCCCTTCTGCGCCTCCGCAAGGCTCACTGCACCAAAGGCTCGTTGAATAATCGTCTGATTCATGCACCAGAAGTACAGCTGGTTAATCATCAACCCGGTAAAAAGCGTTTCGAATGGCAGCACCGAATCCTTTGCTCCTATCACATTGAACTTCTCAGGAGCGGCTTTGTACACTTTGCTCAGGCCTTCAATCATATTGCCATCGCCGATGTCCCATAGAGCAAACCCAAGCACCAGCAGACCTCCTATAAACAAACCAAAGCCGTTGATAGTATCAGAAAAAGCGACTGCCTTCAAACCGCCGAAAATGGCATAAATAGAGCCTATCACTCCGATAATGATAACTGTCACCCACAGCCCCTGTCCCTGAGTGACACCGAGTGTTTCAGACACATTAAAGATGCTTTCGAGGTTGATGGCACCGGTATAAAGCACAATTGGCAACAGGGTTACAACAAAGGACACAATCAAGAACAGAGCCACCAGCGTTCTCGTAATTCTATCAAAGCGGTACTCAAGGTATTGCGGAATTGTTGTCAATCCCATTTTGAGGAACGTCGGAATGAAGTAGAGAGCGCCAATGACCAGCGCTACCGCCGACGTCACCTCCCACGCAATGATGATGAAGCCATTTTTGTAAGCCGAACCATTCATCCCTATCAGGTGCTCAGTAGAAATATTGGTAAGCAGCATGGAACCGGCAATAACTACGCCGGTAAGGCTGCGGCCTCCGAGGAAGTAGCCATCCTGAGTATCCAGCTTGTCTTTGCGGAGTTTGTACCACGAAAACAGAGCGACGAAACCCGTAAAAGCCAGAAAAGATAAAAAGGTAAGTAGCATGTAAGTAGGTGTAGTTATTAAGCGAAAGGGTAATATACACCAGAATGATATTTCTTCCTCATTCAATTATTCGAAGTGGCTTTCCCTTAATTTCGCATGACTCGGCAGATACGAAAGCCCCGCTTGGTACAAATCTTGAGGGTGTTTCCGCAACAGCATTCAATAACTATGAAAAACACACTACCCTGGCTATTAATCATCTGCCTTTTCGGTTGCACGGGGCCTCGCATTATTCCGGTTGACTCAGCATCACGAGTTCTTCCAGAGCCGTTAGTCCTTCGCCCTGCTTTCGACCTGTACAGCTTGCGTGCCGACTTAATCAGACAAAAAACTTATTCCTATATAAATGATCAATACCATGAGCAGCCTGTGAGCTACCACCCCCTTGGCTTCGATCTGGGCAATGGCCTTTTTTTCGACCTTAACAGCAATTTGTGCCTCGATCTGGGTTATCTCCTGAGGTTGGATAAAAGCAGAGACTTTACCCTGAAGACTACAAACTACAGCATAGATGGCCAACCCAAAAAAAGACAACATTTTGTTGTGCAAGCAGGCGACCAGTTGTGCACGGGTAGCGGAAGAGACGCCGATGAAGCTGCAACCATCTGCCGCACCCTGGAACAGGAAGGTGAGCAGACTAAAGTAACCAAAAACAACAAGGAAGACTTCACTTTTTCACTGAGCGAAGGCAAGGCAACGTTTACCAGAAAGGGCAAAGTGAGAGCAGAAATTGTGAAAACATCGAACTCGACGTTTCGGGCAGAAACCAAGCGGCATTTTGAAGTTTCTATAATTGAGAATGAGCTAACATTAGGAAAGGCGTACTACGTTCAGGCAGACGACGAGAAAAAAGAGGTCAGTATATTCCAGAGAAGAAAAAGGAACCACAAACTTCTTTATACAATCACCGAGACACCTACCGCCCTGATTGTTAACAGTCTGAATAGCAACCGGTATGTGGTTGCTCTCGACAAAAATGCACTTACACTTTCCAGCGGGGCACGGCCAATCCTGCAAATTCAGGTAGAGTATGTAAATCAGGCAAGGTAAAAACCAGAACTCATCATATTGAATCGCCGCTTTCCCGCTTCACTCTTTGAACCAAATTTGGAGTCGCCAGCCTCATGTTTGCGCACACATCCTCTATTTTACAAATAATAAGAGTTTTAACTCTCGCTTTTTTTTCTCAAATTGAGGCTGTACGTCATATTACTCATGTACTCAATCATACAACGCTAAACTGACTCTTATCATGGAAAAACTAGAACGCAGATCTACCCTGAAAAAACTTTTTGCTGGTATAGCTGGCTTCGCTGGTTTTGGAGCCGTTTCATCGGCCAATGCCGCACCGGCCACGCTCGAAAAGAAAGCCAACAACATCACTACCTTTCAGGACATGCCGTTATTTTCAGGCTCCACTCAAATGGGTAATCTGGTGTTTATCGCCGGAAAAGGGGCACATTTCGAAGGCGACATCAAAGCACACACCGATCATGTGCTAAAGGAACTGGAAAAAGAACTCATCAAAGCAGGATCCTCCATGGAAAAAGTACTGAAGGTAAGCGTTTTCCTGGCCGATTTGAATGACTACAAAGCCATGAATGAGGTTTACAAAGGCAGGTTTGGTGCCAAGCCCCCTGTGAGAACCACTGTGGCAACCTACGGTGGCGTACCCGGCGACTCCCTGGTGGAGATTGATTGCATCGCTTACGTTTAAAATACTATCTATGAAGGCCCGGTGCCGTGAAACGACGGGCTTCCACTTCACACCCTGAATCCACTACAATGAAACGCTTCTTATCTATTATTGCCTTTTTCTTTGTCACTGCCAGCGTCGTAGCGCAGCCCTATCAAATCGTTATCAAAGGCGGTCATGTCATCGATCCAAAAAACAACATCAATGAGTTGATGGATGTTGCCATCCACGACGGAAAGATTGCCAGGGTAGCCAAAACCATCGATGCTACCGGCGCCAGGCAGGTGGTAGATGCGAAAGGCATGTACATTACTCCGGGACTGATCGACATCCATGGACACGTATTCTTCGGCACGCAACCTGACCATTACCTGAGCGACGGCTTGACGGCTATTATGCCTGACGGGTTCACCTTTCGGGTAGGCGTGACTACCATTGTGGACGCAGGGGGAGCCGGTTGGAAGTCGTTCCCTACATTCAAAGAGAACATCATTGATAACTCACAAACCAGGGTACTGTCGTTTCTCAACATTGTTGGTGAGGGCATGAGAGGCGGCGTGTACGAGCAGAACCTGAATGACATGGATGCCCGCATGGCTGCCGCTGTGGCAAGGTCAAATAAGGAACATGTAGTAGGCTTTAAAGTGGCTCATTTCAATGGCCCCGAATGGACGCCGGTAGACAATGCCGTAGAAGCAGGTAACCTTGCAAAAATGCCTGTGATAGTTGATTTTGGTGGGAACACCCCTCCTTTGTCGATCGAGGAGCTATTTATGAAGCACCTCAGGCCAGGCGACATTTTCACCCATGCCTTCGGGGAACTGGATACGAGAGAACCCATTGTTGATCCGGCCACCAAAAAATTGAAGCCCTTTGTTTGGGATGCGCAAAAAAGAGGAATCGTGTTTGACGTGGGCTACGGTGGCATCAGCTTTTCTTATTCACAGGCCATTCCTGCTATCAAAGCGGGTTTCTATCCTACCACCATCAGCACCGACATCCATGCAGGCAGCTTCAACAACGCCATGAAAGATCAACTCAGTGTGATGTCGAAATTCCTGCAGATGGGAATGGATTTGGAGCTGGTCATCAACGCCTCCACCTGGAAGCCTGCGCAGGTTATCCAGCGAACGGAGCTCGGGCAACTTACCGAGGGAGCGATTGCCGACGTGGCTATTCTGAATATGCGCAAAGGCAACTTCGGCTTCTTCGACTACAGGGGTCATAAAGAAACGGGCACACAAAAGTTTGAATGCGAAATGACGATCAAGGGAGGAAGAATCGTTTACGACTTAAATGGCATCGCTAATCCCGTCGTGCTGCCGAGGTAATGTTGTCAAACAAATAGGGTAGGTGCGAAGGCGCACCTGGAAACAAGGTTGCAAGGTATGGAGGCGTCGTTCGGCGATGGTGGGTTTGCAGTTAGGGCCTTCAGCCACCGGATAGGAGGCAACCATGGGTCTTATTGAAACTACATACCAATAGCTGGCGGACGCCAGACGGAGAATAGCCACAAGCGAGACGCTTGCGGCAGGCGGGACATACCATGTCGCAGGGTGTGTCTTCATACCCGCCTGACCATTTTTGAATTGAATCCGGTGTCGGACGGCTGTTGCTCCCGGGCAATTTGCCGTGCCGACACCTACAATCATAGCCCTTAACCCGCTGCTGCCTTTTCGAGGCCCTCACGGATTCGGTCCGCAACAATTCTTTCCTGTCCGGGGCGCATCATCCAGGTGGTAATGCTGACGGAGTTTTCACCTCCACCCGCAACCTCAATCGACGGGTGACCGCTTCGAAGCACGTCTTTAAGACCGTTGCCTGATATTTTTACCTTTTTTGTATCCCATGAAAGATCCAGGGTGGGAACATGGTTGGCAATGGGGGGCACATGAATTTTGATGGTCAGTCCATCAATACCCTTTACGGCGTCAGCAATGAGATTGATCTGGCCTTCCCATAACTTCCATTCTTTTTCATGGTCTCCATTTACAAAGGCCTCCAGTGCTGCCCACATGCCGAGCACCTCTTCCTTGTTCACTTTCATACCTCTGCCGACAGTATTCCCTCTTGGCGGAGCGCTTAACCGGGCTGCCGATATCAGTTCTTTTTTACCGAGCAGTAAGCCTGCGCTCTGGGGGCCTCTCAGGCCTTTGCCTCCTGAAAAACATACCAGGTCATAGCCCATTTGGGTGAACTTCCACAGATTCTCCACCGGTGGCACATCAGCCGCACAGTCGTTCATGCAGGGGATATTATTCTCCTTGCCCGTCTTCAGCCATTCTTCCGCATTAATCTGTCCATTAGGCTCATAGGCATTGATAAAAAGCATCAAAGCCGTGTTTTTGTTGATGGCCTTTTTCAATTGTTCTTTGGTCTCGACCTCAATCACTTTCACTCCGCAGTTGCGCACGGCATGGGCATAACCAATATTGTGAGATTTCTGAATGATCACCTCTGTTTTCATCCCTGTGCCTTCCAGGTGTGGAATCTGCTCCGCTTTTTTGGAATCCATGCCGGTGAGCACGCCTGCCATCCCGAATGTCATTGCGGAAAAAGCTCCGGAAGTGACCGTGGCCGCCTCACATTTAAGCAACTTTGCAATTCTCTCGCCAACTTTATCCTGCAACTCGTCGAGCATTACATAATGCTCCGAGGCATAGTTGTAGGCGTCTTTCATTTCGTCTCTTAGCAAAGAGCCAGTCATAGCGGTGTAAGTACCTGCCGCATTAATGAAGGTACGCACACCTAACTCGGCAAAGTAATCACGGTAAGGGGCTGCAGGTGCAGCGGCAATGGCTGCAAGAGGCACGCCACCACCGATGATCCCTCCTACAAAAGGCAGGGCTGAAAGGCGTTTAATGAGTTTTCTTCTACTTAGCATAGGTTTGTCGTTTAAATAGGTCTTAACTAAAAATAGGTTGGCTCAGGCATTGTTACACTGCTGCCTGAAGCACTTCTTTGATTCGCCTGGCAACAATTGGCACCTGGTCGGGTAACAAAGTAACCACGGTGATGCGAAGAGCATCGTCTCCGGCAGAGGTTTCAATCCTCGGCTCACCAGCCCTAAGCGCCTCCACTACGTCCTTTGGCTTGATTTTTACCTTGTTCTGATCCCACTTCACCAAAAGCCCTGGAAATACATTGGCCCTGCCTTTAGGCATGTGCATCTCTCCTTTTACCCCGGGCACGGTTTCTACTGTCTTGGTGATATCGGCTACTCGTCCCTCCCACTCCTTCCATTCCTTTTCATGATCCTTTTCAAGATAGAGTTTCAAAGCGGCGTACATGCCGAAAACCTCTTCTTTGTTCACTTTCATGGATCGCCCGATCGGGCTTTCATGAGGAGAAAAATTAAGCTTAGCGGCTTCAATTAAGTCTTTGCGCCCAAAGAGTAGGCCTGCGCTTTGAGGCCCACGAATCATTTTTCCACCGGAAAAGGTGACCAGGTCAAAGCCCATCTTTTGGTATTTGAAAAGGTTCTCCACAGGCGGCACATCTGCGGCTGCGTCGATAAAAGAAGGGATGCTATGTTTCTTAGAAATGGCCACAAACTCCTCATGGGTGATACTGTCTTCGATACCGTACCAATCGACGGCGCCGTTGAAGAAGAGCGTCATCACGGTGCGCTCATTAAAGGCGGCCTCCATTTCTTCAGCGTTTTCCACCTCGATCAGCTTCACTCCGGCAGTACGTACCGCCTGATCAAACACGTAGCGGTGCTTTTTCTGAATAATCACTTCCGGCTTGGGGCCAGGCAGGTTAGGGATTTGTTTGATTTTGTCGATATCCATGCCGGTAATGGCGGCAGCAGTGCCAATGGTAAGCGCACATGCTGCCCCGGAAGTGACCATGGCTGCTTCACATTGCAGCATCTCTGCAATTCGCTCTCCCACTTTGTCGGTCAGTTCATGCATGTTGGCGAAGTCGTGTGCTGTTGCGTTAATCGCCGCCATCACCTCCGGCTCCATCAAAGAACCTGACAAAAACGTCATGGTGCCACGGGCATTGATCAACGGGCGTATCCCCAGCTCTTTGAATAAGTTTTGCGCAGGTTTTGCCGCAGGCGTTGCAGCTGCAACAGATTGAATAGGAATACCACTGCCCACAATTCCTCCTATTAAAGGAAGGCTGGCCAAGCGTTTGACAAGTTTTCTTCTGCTTAACATGATTGATAGTTATAATGAACGTCTTATTTTTTCTACATCTTCTACCGATACCTCACTGGCAGTATTTCCAAAGCTTTGCCGGATATAGGTAAGCACCCCGGCCACCTCCTCATCACTCAAAAAGCTGTGCTGAGGCATGACATTGTTGTATTCTTCTCCATTTACCATAATGCTGCCCTCCATACCATTGAGCACAATACTAATAAGCAAGCTTTTGTCGCCAACCACCCAGGGTGCTCCGGCTAATGGCGGAAATCTACCAGAGGCCCCTTTTCCATTATTCTGATGGCAAGAGCCACAATAAGTCAGATACGTCTTTTCTCCGGCCACTTTCACTCCTTTTTCAAGGTTGTCTTCTATCTTATCAGGTGTGCGGATATTGGACGCATTCTTTCGCTCTTCCATTTTGACCAGCTGTTCTGTGCCAAACCCGCCTTTATCTCCTTTGTACATTACCCGCCAGATCTTCCCTTTTTCCGTATCGGAAAAATAGAGTGAACCATCTGGCCCCATCGCAATACCCATCGGTCGATACATGGCGTCACTTACATTGACAACCGGGTCTACGCCAGCAAAGCCGTCGGCAAACACCTCCCAATCGCCTGAGGGCTGCCCGTTCGTGAACGGCACAAAGCCGATAAAATAGCCGGCCTGAGGATAAGGTGCCCGGTTGGTGGAACCATGAAAAGCGATAAAAGCACCGTTTTTATAATGCTCGGGAAACTGATCGCCTGTATAGAAGAAAAGATCGTTGGGCGCCCAATGCCCCGGGAAACCCATCAGGGGATCGACAAAATCAGCACAGCGTCCGATGCTGTCGCCATCGCCACCATATTCTGGAGCAAGTACCTTCTGGCCTTTTATCTGATCGTAATAGCAGTAGGGCCAACCAGCATTCGTGCCTTCTGTTACCCGCAGGAATTCCTCAGCTGGCAGCATGGCACTTTCCCAGGGACTGTACTTCTGCGCCCAAAGCCTGAGCAGATCATCTCTGCCGTGCATCACCACATACAGGTTATTGTCTTCAGTATTCCAATCCATGGCCACAATGCTTCGCAATCCCGTTGCGAACTTGGCCCCATCCTTCTGCGTTTGGTTTTTCTTGTTGGCATCGAACTTCCAGACTCCGCCATGATCTTCCAGTTGGGGACATGGATCCATTCCTGGCATATTGGGTGTTCGCTTCACCGGCATGCAGGCATTCGAAGGCGTGCCGAACGGGACATACATATTTCCCTTGTCATCAAAAGAAACGACCTTGGCGATGTGCTCATGGCTGCCATGCTCGTGATCGTCGACTAAAATTGTCTCGATTTCAGTGTCCGGAACCAGTTTACCAGGCACCAGCTTCTGTCGATACACCGCCAGCTGGGAGCCGTAGTACAAGTAGCCATTGTATATTCTCATGGCTGCCCCATAGCTTCCGTCATTTTTGTAGTCGCCAAATACCTGAAGTTCGTCTGCTTTGCCGTCACCGTCATTGTCCCGCAAGGCCATATTACCACCTTCCTCCTGTGGAAAACGGAGTTTTACATAGATGTCGCCATTGTCGTTTACAGCCATGTGCCGGGTTCTGCCCTTGAGGCTGTCGACCACCACCACAGCATCGAAGCCACCGGGGAGCACAAGGCCACCATTGTCAGGATCGCCGGGTGGCAACTGCGGGCCGCTGCTGCACGACACCATGACAACAAACCCTGCAGCCAACGCCGACCGGCAGATAAAAGTGATCAATGGATGAAACCATCCCTGTTTAGGTAGGAAGCGCCGTCTTGCCATGTTAATTCATATAGAGTGTTTGTTCAATATATAAAAAAACATTCTAAAATGATCTTGTGTGCGGACACAATTATTCAAAAGGCAGTATAAGAGGTTTGACGAAAGGAATCTCACTCACACAGTGTGATCGCTTCGATCTCACGTAACTGTAATACCTTATATATTATAAGGAGTGAATGAAAAGCCGAGAAAATCCAACACATAGAGAGCAGCGGCCTACAATATTAATCAACTACTTTCAATGCAAGTATCCGAAGAATTCGATAATCTGTTTTTTTCATCTACTGGCCAAAAAGCACCAAAAACACCTCAGTCAAAATCATAGCTATAATCCACTTCATTTATAGCTATAATTCACCTCAAACATAGCCATGTTTCGACCCAAAGATGGCTATGTTTGGCATGAATGATAGCTATGTTCAGGGTAAAAGATGACTATCTTTTTGAGGGCACTAATTTTTCGATAGAACAAGGTGTCATCCGATCTCCTCTCACATGCGAAGATTGAAACAAAAAAAGCCTCCAGTGGCAACTGAAGGCTATGAATTTTCTTCGTGATCCCATCAGGATTGGATCGGGGGCGCCTAGCCGTGAGACCTACTGCTTAGAAGACTAGGCGTCCCCGACTGGGCGTCCCCGACAGTGGCTCTATCCGGCTAAGCTCTCACGATTATTGGATCAAGCGGAAAATCTGGGGAATTACCCTTTAAGCCCAAAATCCCGAGTAGTCATAAAAAAGCAAAAGGTCCAAGCGAGACGCATTGAACCAGTTTTGCTTTTTTATTTAACCACAAACGAAACATTCAATCCCCAGGTTTTTCGCTTGATTCCCATTATTATAGAAAAGGTAAAGTACGGACACAAAAAAAGCCTCCAGTATCAACTGAAGGCTATGAATTTTCTTCGTGATCCCATCAGGATTCGAACCTGAGACCTACTGCTTAGAAGGCAGTTGCTCTATCCAGCTGAGCTATGGGACCTCAATCAATGCGGAGAGACCGGGATTCGAACCCGGGGTACCGGTTACCCAGTACGACAGTTTAGCAAACTGTTGGTTTCAGCCACTCACCCATCTCTCCATAGGTCTGTTCTGAAAAAGAGTTGCAAAGATAACGGACATTTTCTGACGGAAGCAAACCTCAGCCCTAAAAAAATGATATTCTTTTTACCCTGTTAAAAAATGTGAATTGCTAGCCTCCCAGCGTTCATTTTATATATTTGTCCCCACTTCCGGTGTTATAAAAGCTGTGGCATTGCCCAAATAGTGTTGTATGAGTTGGTATCAGTCGTTTGGATTACTTGAATTAACGTTTTGCCTCGTTTTTGGCATCCTCTACCTGGCCTACCTGGCCCGGGTGCTTTATGTCGCCAAGGCAGTGGGAAGCTCCTCCAAAATAGTGCTAAGTAAAGTCATCCTCCGGTCAAGCTACTTTCTGCTCTTCATTGTCGCCCTCATGGGGCCATCCTTCGGCGACAGCAAAAAAGAAATCAAGTCGGTTGGTAAAGACATCTTCTTCTGCGTCGATCTCTCCGTATCTATGGATGCATTTGACGTACAACCCACGAGGCTTGAGAAAATAAAATTCGAGCTCAAAAACATCACCGATGCGTTCAACTCCGACCGGATGGGCATCATCATGTTTTCGAACGAAGCTTTCATGCAGTGTCCGCTCACTTACGACCAGTCGGCACTCAACATCTTCATCGAAACGCTCAACACAAGCCTTGTGCCCAACACCGGCACCGACTTTGGCCCTCCACTTCGGATGGCACTTAGTAAGCTGAACGACGATGAGTCGCCCCTTACCCAACAAAAATCGAAGATTATTATACTGATCAGCGATGGAGAAGATTTTGGAGAAGAAACCGACCAGATTGCTCAAGAAATAGAGCAAACAGGTATCAAACTGTTCACTTTGGGCGTTGGTACCGACAAGGGCAGCAAAATACTAAGCCGAAGGGGCTTTAAAAAAGACAATCAGGGAAACGACGTAGTGACCAGACTTAACAGTAATTCATTAAAAGACGTCGCCACAAAAACCGGCGGCAAGTACTTTGAGATCAATGAAACTAAAAACGACGTTTCGAGATTAATAAATACAATCAATGAGATAGAAGGCGAAATGAGAGATGCCCGACAAGTCGACGTTACGGCCAACAGGTACTATTATTTCCTTGCCATCGGGCTGGCCCTTTTCGCTCTTGATTACCTCATTTCAGTGAAAACCATGAAAATATGAAGGCATTAGCAGGCATTTTATTGGTGATAGCAGCCATCATTCCGGGAGTGAATGACATCGCCACTGTTAACAAACTGAAGAAAGACGCTGAGAAGGCTTATCTGGCAGGAGACTATGCCAGGGCTTCTCAGGCCTACACTATACTTACCGACTCGTTGGGTGTGCTGGAAGACAAGCTATTTCTTAACCTCGGCCATTCCCTTTTTCAGCAGGGCGACTCCGCCCAGGCGTTCAGTCAATACCAGCGCCTCATCAACACCAAAGAGAAAGACCTGAAGTCGCTGGCTTACAACCAAATGGGCATCATCAGCAACAAGCCAGGCGATAGAAACACTGCGCTGAGCTTCTTCAAAGAAGCACTAAAGGCTGACCCTACCAATGAAGAGGCCAGGTACAACTACCAGCTGGTGAAACGCCAGATAGCCGAAGACAACGAAAAAAACCAGGACGACCAGCAGCAGGACAAGGAGAAGAACGAGGAAAAAGAAGACGAGAAGAAAGACCAGCAGAACCAGCAAGACAAAGATCAGAACAACGATCAAAAGAACGACGAACAGAAAAAGCAGGACCAGGAAAAGAAAGACCAGGAGAGCGAGAACAAAGAGCAGAAAGACCAGGAGCAGCAGAGCGAAGAGCAAAAGAAAGAGCAGGAAAAGAAGGATCAGGAGCAAAAGAAGAAAGAGCAACAAGACGCCGAACAGCAGGACAAAGAGAACAAAGACGGTGAAAAGCAGCCTCCTCAGATCAATCCTGATAAGCTGAAGGAGATGAACATCTCAGAAGAAAAGGCCAAGATGATCCTCGAAGCGATGCGAAACAGCGAGATTCAGTACATTCAGCAGAACAAGCGGAAAGGCGTTAAAAAGCCAGAAAGCGGAAAGCCTGACTGGTAAAGCCTCGGCTGTAGCCAACAGCCAGGCTGATATTGTTATAAGAAAAGTGGATCAATACACCCCATTTCATTAACCCGAAAATTATATCATTATGCAGGAAGTAGTTATCGTTTCAGCAGTAAGAACGCCCATTGGAAGTTTTGGAGGCGCTTTGGCTGGCTTGTCTGCCACTCAGCTTGGCTCTATCGCTATAAAAGGTGCGTTGGAAAAGGCTGGTGTTGGTGCAAAAGAGGTCGGTGAGGTATTCATGGGCAATGTCATTTCGGCCAACCTGGGCCAGGCTCCGGCCCGTCAGGCGTCGTTGGGTGCTGGCATCGGGCAAAATGTGCCCTGCACCACCATCAACAAAGTGTGCTCCTCAGGCATGAAAGCGGTGATGATAGGTGCACAGTCCATCATGACAGGGCAGAATGAAGTAGTGGTGGCTGGCGGTATGGAAAGCATGACAAACGTGCCTTATTATATCCCAAAAGCACGCTATGGCTACAAATATGGCCACGGCCAACTCATAGACGGCCTCATGCACGACGGACTATGGGAGATTTACAATGGCTTCCCGATGGGTAACTGCGCCGAGAATACCGCCAAGGAAATGAAGATCACCAGGGAGGAGCAAGACGCCTATGCCATCAACAGCTACAAGCGAGTGGCAGCCGCTACTGAAGCCGGTTATTTCAAAGACGAGATTGTTCCTGTTGAAATCCCCCAGAGAAAAGGAGATCCAATTTTGATGAAAGAGGACGAGGAATTCAAAAATGTGAACTTCGATAAGATACCTTCTTTGCGGCCTGTATTTGAAAAAGACGGCACGGTAACCGCCGCCAATGCGTCGACCATCAACGACGGGGCCTCAGCCCTGATCATCACGAGTGCAGCCAAAGCAAAAGAGCTGGGACTCATCCCCATCGCAAAAATCAGAGGCTTTGGCGATGCAGCGCAAGACCCCATGTGGTTCACCACTTCTCCGTCGCTTGCCATCCCTAAAGCGATGAAAATGGCTGGCGTTAGTAAAAACGATGTCGACTTTTACGAAATAAATGAAGCCTTTGCCGCAGTGGCGATTGCCAACAACAGAAAATTGGAGCTGGACCCTGCCAGGGTAAATGTGTTTGGAGGCGCTGTGGCATTGGGGCATCCACTTGGCTGCTCCGGCGCTCGGATTATCACCACGCTAAACAGTGTGCTACATCAGGAAGGTGGCACCATCGGCGTAGCAGGTATTTGCAACGGTGGTGGTGGCGCTTCTGCCATTGTCATTGAAAAAATTTAGCCCGTAAAAAATGAAAGTGGCGCCGCAACGTTATCAAGCGGCGCTCATTTTAAATTCGCTTGATGCATGATGAAAAACTGCCTTTTATTTAGCATGCTTCTCCTTCCTTTGGTTGTGGCCAGCCAAACCAAAATCACCACCTATCACGACCGGATCAAAGGCCTTAAAAACGAAGAATACTTTGTTCTGAATGCCGACAGCAGCCTAATAGATGGTAGGTATCTTAAATACAACCCGGAGGGCGTAGTCATCATCGAAGGCGATTACGTAAAAGGGAAGCGAAATGGCACGTTTTTTAACTACTACGACAACGGCAAGCTACAGAGAGAAACCATCTACATCGATGGCTTAAGGCAGGGAGAAACAAAAGTGTATCACCCCAACGGCAACCTGCTTCAAATCGCCGTCTTTAAAAACGACACGCTTTCCGGACAAATTATTTCCTATTACGAAGATGAGGTCGTCAAATCCTCCACTGAATTCAAAAGTGGCAAGCCCGATGGTGAGGTGGTGAATTACTATCCCAGCGGCGTGAAGAAAGAGGTGATCCATTACCAAAGCGGGCTACAGAACGGTGCCACCGAAACGTTCTACGAAAGCGGAACCAAAGAAACGGAGGCCTATTATAAAAAGGGGAAGCTGGATGGGCATTTCAAAACCTACTATCCCTCAGGTACCCTAAAAACTGAAGCCTACAATGAGGCCGGGCTGCAAAACGGCACCTACAAAACCTACTATGCGAATGAGCAGTTGGAGTATGCCGGCACCTACGTGCAGGGAAAACTAAGTGGCACTGCAAACGCTTTTTTTGAAGATGGAACACCCTCACAAAAGCTAGTGTACAAAGAAGGATCCCGGATAGGGAAAAACTACACTTACCATCCCAACGGCGCTGTGAAAACGGCAACTGACTACTCCAACAACGAGAAAGACCGCACCATTGAAGAGTTCAATGCCTCAGGTCAGCTTCTCTCCACTAAAACCTACAAAGAGGACGTCCGCTCAGGGCAGTGGACACTTTACAATATTGCCGATGGATCATTCATCAGAGAAAACTACGTCGACGACAAACTTGATGGCAAGAGGACAACATATAGTTCGAAAGAGATTATAGCGGAGGAAGCCGACTTCAAGAATGGCAAGCAGCATGGTTTGACAATAGGCTACCACCCCAATAAAAAAACTGCTTACGAAACTTACTACGAATACGACAGGAAGCACGGCTCCCACAAAGCCTTTGATAAGTCAGGCGATCTTATTGAAGAGGGAAGTTATGTGAGAAACCTGAAAAATGGCACATGGAAATATTATGACCGTAAAGGAAGGCTGGAAAAGACGATTACCTATAAACTGGGCAAGGTCATCAGGGAGCAATAGCCCGCCATCTCCTCACTGCTACATTTCAAAAAAGAAAATTTTTTAATACGCCACCCATCCATAAATTTGTCACCCTTATGGAAGCCCTCAAGGAAACCCAATTTCAATTCCCCGGCGTCACTGGCAAATACAAAGGCAAAGTGCGGGACGTGTACTACCTCGACCAACTGATGATAGTAGTTGCCAGTGATCGAATTTCAGCGTTCGACGTCATTCTTCCCAGGGCCATTCCGTTCAAAGGCCAAATCCTCAACCAGATTGCGGCCAAGTTTCTGGCACTAACCAGGGACGTGGTGCCGAACTGGGTAACTGCAGTACCTGATCCCAATGTCACGATTGGTGTGAAGTGCGAACCCTTCAAAGTAGAAATGGTGATCAGGGGATATTTGGCCGGTCATGCCTGGAGAGAATATAAATCAGGGAAGCGTCAAGTTTGCGGAGTGCCTCTTCCCGACGGGCTAAAAGAAAATGACAAGCTCCCCTCTCCCATCATCACACCCACTACCAAAGCCTCTGAGGGTCACGATATGGACATTTCCAGGGAGGAAATCATAGCACAGGGAATAGTATCGGAAGCTGACTATATGCAGCTGGAGAATTATACGCAAGCGCTTTACAAAAAGGGTTCGGAGTATGCAGCCTCGCAGGGGCTCATTTTGGTCGACACCAAATACGAATTTGGGAAGCACGACGGCACCATCTATTTAATTGACGAAATACATACCCCTGATTCATCCCGGTATTTTTACGCCGACACGTACGAAGCCATTCAGTCGAGGGGAGAGCCTCAAAAGCAACTCTCCAAAGAGTTTGTACGGCAGTGGCTAATTGAAAATGGATTTCAGGGCAAAGAAGGTCAAAATGTGCCGGAAATGTCAGATGAGGTAGTAAACTCGATCTCACATCGCTATATTGAGCTTTTTGAGAAAGTAACAGGCGAAAAATTCCAGAAACGCAGCTATGCTGGGGTTGAATCAACCATAGAGTCGAACGTTTTAAAGAGTCTTAAAGAAATTAGTAAGTAGAAGTAAACACATACACACATGAAGTATTCGTTAGACAAGAGCGAAAAATACAGCATCTTAAAAATTACGCAGGAAAAACTGGATACCTCTACTGCCCCTGATTACAAATCTGAATTTGTGAAGCTGCAAGCTGAAGGCAGCTCCAACATGATCCTCGACCTTTCCGACGTAAAATATGTCGATTCTTCTGGCCTGAGTGCATTGCTTGTTGGCAACCGTTGCTTTTCAGAAGCTGGTGGCATCTTCGTTATGATCGGCATGAACGACCACGTGGTGAAGCTGATTAAAATATCGCAGCTTGACAAGGTATTGAATATAGTACCTACCAAGGAAGAGGCAATAGACACGGTATTTCTTCATGAAATTGAAAGCGGACTCGAGGAGGAAGAAGAATAGTCTCCATTGAGCTTTGTATTAAAAATTCTTGGGTCAAATTCCGCCGCTCCAGCGCACAACAGAAACCAAACGTCGCAAGTACTGGTGGTTGATGACGAGCACTTTCTCATCGATTGCGGAGAGGGCACCCAGCTTCAGTTAAAGAAATTCAAGGTAAAGGCCACCAAAATCAATCATATTTTCATCAGCCACCTGCATGGCGACCACTACTACGGCCTGATAGGGCTGTTATCAACCATGCATTTGTATGGCAGAAAGGCCAGGCTCTTCCTCTATGGCCCTCCGGGGCTATCTGAAATCCTCAGTTTGCAATTCAAGTACTCCAACACCACACTGAACTTCCCCATCCAGTTCAAAGAATGGGTGCCCGGCACTAGTGAAGTGCTTCTGGAAAATCAGAAAATTACTGTCAGCAGTTTTCCTGTCAGTCACCGAATTCCCTGTAGTGGGTTTCTTTTTCGTGAGAAACCAAAAAATAGACGGATTGAGAAGTCATTGCTGCCCCCTAACGTAACGCCCACCCTGATCATCAAGCTAAAAAACGGAGAAGACCTGCTGGATGAAAAGGGGAACATCAAATACAAAAATAGCGAGGTAACACTCCCTCCCCGGCCCTCTTATTCGTACGCCTACTGCGCCGATACGAAGTACGACGAGTCCCTCATCCAATACATTGCCAGTGTCGACATGCTCTATCACGAGGGCACCTTTCTGGAGGACATGAGAGAGCGAGCTGAACTAACGTTTCACTCCACGGCAGCGCAGGCAGCTACCCTGGCGCTGAAAGCTGGCGTGGGCAAGTTGATACTGGGTCACTTTAGCACCCGCTACAAAGAACTAAATCCTTTACTGGAAGAAGCATTGACTGTGTTTAAAGAATCGTATCTTGGTATTGAGGGGACTGACTTCTCCCCTGCCTGACAGAAAGATGGAGCAAACACTGAACAACAAACGAACCAACCTCTTTATCGTCCTGAGCGGCATTTTTCTCACCAATGCCGTGGTTGCCGAGATGATTGGTGTCAAAATTTTCTCAGCCGAAGGCACCTTCGGACTGCCCCCGGCACAAATTCATCTCTTTGGCGACTTTGTGCTCGACTTCAACCTAACAGCAGGGGCCGTCATTTGGCCGGTGGTTTTCATCACCACCGACATCATCAACGAATACTTCGGCAAACAAGGCGTGAAAAGGATCAGCTATATGACCGCCGGTTTCATCGCCTACGTTTTTCTGGTCATCTATCTGGTAACCTTGCTCGACCCCGCCGCTTTCTGGCTCGACGTCAACGGCACCGACAATGAAGGGCATCCATTCAATATCAACTATGCTTTCAAAGTCATTTTCAGGCAAGGCCTCGGCATCATCATTGGATCACTGGTGGCGTTCCTTATCGGCCAGTTGCTCGATGTCTATGTGTTTCATCAGCTTCGCAAAGTAACCGGATCAAAAATGATCTGGCTCAGGGCCACCGGTTCGACGCTTGTTAGTCAGTTTATCGATAGCTTCGTAGTGCTCGGCATTGCTTTCTACGTCCTCGCTCCTGAAGGTGGTCGCTGGAGTCTCTCTCAGCTTGCAGCAGTAGGCACCATCAACTATATCTACAAATTCAGCGTGGCCATTCTGCTCACACCTCTGCTTTACGTCGCTCATTACTTCATTGATCGGTACCTGGGCAAAAAAGATGCAGAAGCGCTGATTGAAGACGCTGCTGCGAAAAGTAAAGGCTTTTTCTGATGAGACTCTACTCCCTTTTATTGATCACCGCCCTGGCTGTTTTGTCATATTGTGCTCCTGCAGCTAAACAGCCCGAGGTCATTTCAGTCAACGGCAAAATGACCCCCAGCGAAATGGGAACCACACTCATCCACGAACACATCCTGGTCGACTTTATAGGAGCCGACAGCGTTGGCTACCACCGATGGGACCGGGACAGCGTGATTGCCCAGACACTTCCCTTTCTGGTGGACGCCAGGAAAAGAGGTGTCAACACCTTTATCGACTGCACACCCGCCTACCTGGGACGAGACCCCTGGCTGCTAAAGGCACTCAGTGAGCTATCGGGGCTGACGATCATAACCAACACCGGTTACTATGGAGCTGTCGGCAACAAGTACTTACCTGAGCATGCTTTCACAGAAACAGCGGAACAATTGGCCACAAGATGGATCGACGAATTCCAAAACGGTATTGAGGGATCGGGCGTCAAGCCGGGTTTCATAAAAATCAGCGTCAATAGCAGCGTACCACTTTCCACTGTAGATCAAAAACTCGTCCGGGCGGCCGCCATCACACACCTGGCCACGGGAATGACCATCGCTTCCCACACGGGCCCGGCACTGCCTGCCCTGGAAGAAATAGCCCTTCTAAAGGCCGAAGGTGTTGACCCATCTGCGTTCATTTGGGTGCACGCCCAGATCGAAACTGATTTCACTTACTATAACAAAGCTTATGACTTAGGTGCATGGATCAGTCTTGACGGGGTAGTTTGGGATGTGGAAGAACACTTGAAGCGACTCATCTATTGCAAGAAAAACGGTCTTTTAGACAAAGTGCTTATTTCCCACGACGCCGGTTGGTACAGCCCGGGTGAATTGAACGGGGGTGACTTCAAGGCATTCACAGCCATTTTTGATGAGCTCATCCCCCTTTTGAAGCAAAACGATTTTTCAGAAAAAGACATAGACCAACTGCTGCGGGTCAACCCGGTACGGGCCTTTGCTATCAATGTAAAGGCAGCTAACTAGCCCTTTGGCCTGCGTACATTATCACAAACTATGGCAGTAGCTATAGCTACGTTGAGCGACTCGGCACCACCGTGCCCCGGGATGGTAATTGGGTGGCTCACCAGCGGCAGCAAGCCAGCAGAAATGCCGTTTGACTCATTGCCCATCACAATAAGCCCGCCTTGATCGAACCTTTCGTCGTAGATGTTCTTCCCATTCAAAAGAGCACCATACACAGGCCCCTCGTACCCCTCCAACAGGGTGTTCAACGCCGTATAAAAAACCTTCACTCTGGTTAGCGAGCCCATGCATGCCTGCACCACCTTCCCTGCGAACAGGTCAGTTGTTTCCGGAGAGCAATACACCTTGCCGATGCCATACCAGTCGGCTATCCTGATGATGGTGCCAAGGTTACCTGGATCCCTCACATCGTCCAAAACAAGGGCAAACTCCGAGGCAACAGGTGCCTCAAACTGATAAGCTGGCATTTGAACAACGGCCAAGGCAGCATTGTTGGATTGTAAACCACTGGCCAATTCCAGCTCCCGCTCCGAAACTATTTCTACCGAAATAGGTGCCAGTTTTAGAATAAATTCGTTTTCTGCGTAAAAGGAAGAGGTTACATACAGTTCTATGAGCGTGAAATTTGATTGCAAAACTTCGAGCACACTTTTACCGCCCTCTACCACAAAAAGCCCCTCCTGCTTTCTGAATTTTTTTAATTGCAGTGATTTAATGAATTTTGCCCTGTTTTTCGAAATCATTCCCGTGACGGCTTCAATCCGCAAATTAGTATTTATAACCATTATTGCCGCTGCTTTTTCGGGCACTTTGTCGGGGTGTTTGGGATTGCGGTACCTTAAAGAAGACGAGAAGCTGCTTTACAAAGAATCTATAGAAAATGCCAAGGGACTGAATATTGATGAACTCGAAGCCCAATTTCAGCAAAAGCCCAATCGGCGAACGCCCATTTTCCCCTGGTCTCTATATGTAAATGTCTACTACTGGGGGCAACACAGGTACGATTCAGCAAAGTATCAAAGCAAAAAGGAAAGCGCCATTGCCAGGTACGATACCAAGATTGCCAAAGCAATAGACAAAAAAAAGCCAAAAAAAGCAGAGCTTCTTAAATCAAGAAAGCTCAAGAAGGTTGCTAAAATTGACAAAACTTTAAAGGAAGGCAATTTATTCATGCGGTGGGGTGAAGAGGTCGCTGTTTTCAAGCCGGAGTTGAGAGAACAAACAGAGCAACATCTTGTCTCCTACCTTCAGTCGGAGGGGTATTTCAATGCAGGGGTTAGTTCGTCGCTGAAGGAGAAGGGGAAATTAGTGTCGGTGACGTACGAGCTCGACAGGAACAAACCCTATGTGATTGACTCGATATTTTACGGTATACCCGACGATGAGATCAAGGACATTGTACTTAACTCAGAGAATAAATCACTGTTAGTGAAGGGCGACAGATATCGCCAAAAGGAGCTGGCCAGTGAACGGGAAAGAGTCTATGAATCTCTTGTAAACAAGGGCTACTACAGATTCAATAAGCAATTAATTTCTTTTCAGGTGGACACGGCAAGCCTGGGCGATAAAAAGGTCCTCATCGAAATCGCAGTGAAATCACCTGTAAAGGATCATGACCACAAACGGTTTGTCATCGACTCTGTAAACTTCATTACCGATGCCAATATCAATATCCCTGGCGAGAAGCGAAGTAACCGGATGTATCATGGTGTCAACTATAGCTTCTATGAGGAGCGATACAACAAAAAAATACTTGACTGGAGGGTTTTTATCTATCCGGATAGTATGTATAGCAGAGCCAACACCTTCGAGACACAAAAGCAATTGGCCAACCTTGATATTTTTAAGTTTGTCAACATCAACTACGACACAGTAGGCACTCATTTCATTGCCAATATCTATACCAGCCCTCTTCAAAAGTTCCAAACCTCAACAGAGTTTGGCGTCAATGTAAGTCAGGGACTTCCCGGCCCGTTTCTCAACGCCAACATAAAGGACAGGAATGTATTCAAAGGGCTGGAAATACTTGAACTATCGGGCCGGTTTGGCATCGAAGGCGTCGCTTCACCCACAAACGTTAAGGACGTGTATTCAAGCAAGGAGTATGGAGGGAATCTTGCCTTAACTTTTCCTCAGTTCATCACACCTGCCTCCTGGAGCAGACGACGAGACCAGGGAAGGCTCAACCCCAGAACACGTTGGCTGGTAGGTACCACCGTTACAGACAGGCGTGAATACAAGCGAACCAACTTCAACTCGACCTGGGCATATATCTGGCAAAAGGACAATAAGCACCTTTTCAACCTGACACTTGCCGACGTCAGCTTTATCGACTCTGAGTTGAGAAATGAAGCCTTCCGGGAACTGCTAGAAGACTACGCAAGCAGAGGGAATCTACTGATCAATTCTTTCAATCCATCTTATGTTGGCAGCACAAGCTTCTCAGTGGCTGTCAACAACAACAGCTATGGCATCACTAAAGGAAACGCCAGTTTTTTCAGGTTTTTTGTCGAGACCAGCGGAAATACCCTCTGGTTTTTCAATCAGGACGCCCTGATCAACGACAGGCTGGAGTACTACCAATTTTCCAAAGCTAATTTCGACTTCAGGAAGGTCACCAACCTATCGTCGAAGCATGATCTTGCCTACCGCTTTAACGTTGGGGTGGCAGTGCCTTACGGGATAAACACAGTGCTTCCCTATGAAAAGTACTTCTTTGCCGGCGGTAGCAATGGCATCAGAGCCTGGCGGCCCCGGCGGCTTGGCCCCGGTTCTTACACGCCTCCACTCAACGACAACCCGGAAAAAGACGGACTCTACGACTACAGCTTCGAACAACCTGGCGAAATACTGTTTGAAACGAGCGTAGAATATCGCAGGAGGCTATTCAGCTTCGTCTCGTGGGCATTTTTCATCGATGCAGGCAACGTGTGGACGCTAAGAGATGACGCCACAAGGCCCGGAAGCCAGTTCAAAGTTGACTCATTTGCTAAAGAAATCGCAGTTGGATCTGGCTTTGGCCTGAGGTTTGATTTTTC
Organism: Imperialibacter sp.; assembly: GCF_048007035.1. Taxonomy (NCBI): domain Bacteria; kingdom Pseudomonadati; phylum Bacteroidota; class Cytophagia; order Cytophagales; family Flammeovirgaceae; genus Imperialibacter; species Imperialibacter sp. Next base: position 5,196,953 of record NZ_CP180355.1, on the reverse strand, counting down.
GTTCCTTATCCTCAGACTCGATGCGGGAGCCAAGATACATGATCCAGCACGGCCTCCCGGACAAAGATGGGTGTTCGATAAGCTGCTGACCAACTTCCCATTTGGCGAAAAAGAACAGACTATTCTGAATATTGGAATCGGGTACCCGTTCTAGTTTTGTGGTTCTCCTATATTTGCCCTTGAATTGATATCGTTGAAGCTATGCCTGGAAAAGAAGAAATTACAAATTGGTTTAAGGGCTTACAGGATAATATCTGCCTGTCGCTGGAAGCAGCCGACGGCACTGGTACCTTTGAAGAGGATGCCTGGGACAGGCCCGGCGGCGGAGGTGGCAGGTCACGGGTGATAAGAAATGGAAAAGTAATTGAAAAAGGAGGCGTTAACTTTTCAGCGGTATGGGGCCCAACACCTGAAAAAGTCCTTCAGTCCTTTGGCCTCGACCAGGCAGATTTCTACGCTACCGGCGTTTCCATCGTACTCCACCCCTCCAATCCCTTTGTGCCCATCATTCACATGAACGTTAGGTACTTTGAAATGAGCAACGGCGTATGCTGGTTTGGCGGCGGCATCGACCTCACCCCACACTATGTAAACCCCAACGACGCCGTCTATTTCCACCAGGCGCTCAAAAACACCTGTGACAGGCACAACCCGGCTTATTACCCAAAGTTCAAGGAATGGGCCGACAACTATTTCTATGTGCCGCACCGCCACGAGACCCGTGGCATCGGTGGGATATTCTTCGACCATTTGAAAGCAGAGGATGGAATTTCGATGGAAGACCGGTGGCAGTTCGTACAAGACGTGGGCAACACTTTTGCACCTACCTACACGCACTTTATGGCCAGCAATAGCTCGCTGCCTCATGGTGAGCGGGAGAAAAACTGGCAGATGCTGCGAAGAGGTCGCTATGTGGAGTTTAATCTCGTGCTCGACAGGGGTACAAAATTTGGACTTGAAACTGATGGACGTATTGAGTCGATATTGATGAGCTTGCCGCCATTGGCTGGCTGGGAATACAACCACCAGCCTGAAGCAGGTACGCCCGAACATGACACGCTTTTGTCCCTTAAGAAAGGGGTTAACTGGTTGGGCTTATGAACTGGCTAATTGAGTTAGACCAACAATTTTTCTTGTGGCTGAACTCGCACCATGCCAGTTGGCTTGACGGCCCCATGCTGCTGATAACAGGAAGAAATACCTGGATTCCCCTTTACCTTGCTCTCATTGCCTGGTTAATCTACCAGCAAAAAAAGGAGGCGGCCTGGTCAATACTTGCCATAGTACTCACCATTGTGATAGCAGACCAGCTGACTTCTGGCCTGATGAAGCCATTTTTCGAAAGACTGAGGCCATGCCATGACCCCGCCATCGCCTCACTGGTTCACCTGGTTGACGGATGCGGGGGAAAATTTGGATTTGCCTCCTCACATGCAGCCAACACTTTTGCACTGGCCACATTCGTCAGTTTATTGCACACAGGAAAAGCCTACTGGCACTTTGTGTGGTACGCATGGGCCGCTATAGTAACTTATAGCCGGATTTACGTTGGCGTGCACTACCCGGGCGATGTACTAGTGGGGGCCCTTGTGGGTATTGCCGCAGCCTATATCATCTATCTTCTTGGAAGAAAAACAGGAAGACTAAAGCATGTTTAGCTTCTTTATAAATTTCTCTTTGTAAGAAGCTCCCACCGGCACACTCTTATCACCAATCATGATATTCGATTCCTCGAGGTGGTCAACATTGTCGATATTAATAATGTACGACCTGTGAACCCTGGCAAAGGAAGTGGTAGGGAGTCGCTTTTCTATTCCCTTCATTGTGTAATGAACAATGTACTTTCCTTTTTTGGTATTGAAGATCACGTAATCAGCCAGCGCTTCTACAAACAGCAAGTCACTTAGCTGAATCCTCACCAGCCTTCCATCGCACTTCACAAAAACGTGGGTTTGCTTTTCCACAAACCTGCGAAGTGTCTCAATATTCTCTTTGCCTTTGGTGGCCACCTTCAAAAAACGTGGGTACTCAAAAGGCTTCACCAGGTAGTCAACCACACTATTCTCAAATGCCTGAACGGCATACTGCTCTTCCGAAGTGATGAACACAATCTGATAAGATTTGTCCAGCGACTCCATCAGTTCGAGCCCCGACATTTCTGGCATTTGGATATCCAGAAACAGCAAATCGACGTCAGCATCCTCCTTTACCAGTATGTTTTTGGCTTCAATGGGATTGGCAAGCTCATAGCTCAACGTCAGAAATTCCGTTTTTTCAATATAGTGCTTAACCAGCTTTCTCGCCAGTGGATCGTCATCCACTACCATGCATTTAACTTCCATAGTAAATTCTTAAGGTTGAAGGTTCAGGTCGATTAGTATCCTTTTAATATTCTTTGAATATATTTCCCCAAAATATCAAATTCAAGATTAACTTTCGTACCCTTGTCGATATTTTTGAAATTTGTATGCTCAAAAGTATAGGGAATTATAGCCACCGTAAACTCCCCTTTTCTTGAGTTAAAACAAGTCAGGCTTACACCATTGACACAAATGGAGCCTTTTTCGACAGTCACATTGCCCAATGCGTCATCATACTTAAAATCGAACAGCCAACTGCCGTCTTCTTCCGTTCTGCTTATGCAAACGCCAACCTGATCAACATGCCCTTGCACGATATGGCCATCGAACCGACCATTGGCCAGCATGCATCTTTCCAGGTTAACAAGGTCGCCTTCGCCCAGCAACCCCAGCGAGGTCTTCTCCATTGTCTCGTGGATAGCCGTAACCTGGTGCGCTCCATCGGCAACGCCAACTACCGTCAGGCAAACGCCGTTGTGAGACACACTCTGATCTATCTTTAGCTCGGGACTAATCGCACTTTCGATTGTGAAAGTATAGTTCGTCCCAGACTTTTCTATCTTCTCTACTTTCCCTGTAGTTTCAACAATCCCTGTAAACATCTCAATTATAAATTATCCAGCGAATTTAATTGGCAGAAGCTCCCCACGGTAGCCTTTTCCAATATCTTTCAAAAGTAATGAACAAAACTGATCGCCTTCTGCGCCCCGTACTGTCAATTCAATTAAATTGCCGTCAGAATGGAAGACAGCTACAGGCACAAAGGGCTAAGAAGAGGACTTGTAAATACGTTAATTGAAAAAGGGATCAAGAGCAAAATGGTGCTCGATGCCATTGGCAAAGTACCTCGCCACTTTTTCTTCGACAATGCCTTTGTAGAACACGCTTATCAGGACAAAGCCTTTCCCATTGGGGAAGACCAAACCATTTCTCAGCCCTACACCGTGGCGTTTCAAACACAGCTAACGGGCGCAGGGCCAGGAAGTAAAGTTCTGGAAATTGGCACCGGATCTGGCTATCAGTGTTGCATTTTATTGGAGCTTGGTGCTGAAGTCTACACCATTGAATACAACAAAGTGCTTTACGAAAGAACCCGAAAATTTCTACCCTCAATGGGATATAAAGCCCATTTTTTTCAGGGAGACGGATCGAAGGGCATGCCTAACTTTGCTCCATTCGACGCTATTTTAGTCACTGCCGGAGCGCCCACAATTCCCACCGCACTTGTTGAGCAGCTAAAGCCAGGAGGCAGGCTGGTAATACCGGTGGGTGATGACAAAAGCCAAAAAATGATCCGGATAACCAAAAAAGAAGGCAACAAACTGGTGAAAGAAACTTTCGATAATTTTAGCTTTGTGCCATTACTGGGCGAGAATGGCTGGGGCAAAAAATAAGGAGATGGCAAAAAAAGCAAAGAGTGCAAAAGAATCGGAAGTGGTCATGACAGAGTTGGTGTTGCCCAACGACACCAACACGCTCAACAACCTCATGGGAGGTCGGCTGATGCACTGGATGGACATCGTAAGCGCCATTGCAGCGCAAAAGCATTCAAACCGCATCGTGGTAACAGCCTCCGTTGACAACGTTTCTTTTGGCAAGCCCATACGGCTGGGAAATGTGGTAACACTAAAGGCCCGGGTAACACGTGCATTCAGTTCTTCCATGGAAGTATATATTCAGGTGACCGCCGAAGACATTCCAGGCAATAAAAAAATCGACAGCAACACCGCCTTTTTCACTTTTGTGGCGGTAGACCAAACCGGCCGACCCATTGATGTGCCGGAATTAACTCCTGAAACGGAATTTGAAAAAGAGCTCTACGAAGGTGCGCTTCGCCGCCGTCAGCTGAGGCTGGTGCTGGCAAAAAGGATGAAGCCTGAGGATGCCGTAGAGTTGAAGTCTATTTTTAAGTTAAAACCTGAAGACCTAAGCTAAATCACTATGGGCGCTGATCTCCATCCGGCTTCGTTGAAAGCTTTGTTTACTGAAGAGCTTTACCTGATTGGTGAAAAGCAAAGTGCTCCGGCGGCACCAGAAAAGCCTGCCCCTGTTGAGGCTGCAAAACCGGCGGAGACGAAAACCACAATGGCTGAACCAGCCGCCACCAAACAAAACACGCTAATCATTCTCAAACAGCCCTTTCAGGCACTCGAAGCGTCGCAGAAAGAGCTGTTGACCAAAATCACAGGGGCAGTTAGCATAGACCTGAGAAGTGCTGTGCTCATCAGCGAATCGGATTACAAAACCAATCCAACGCAAACAGTTTCCTTCAGCAAGGTACTCTCTTTCGGTGTGGAGTTATCAGTCTCCACCTCCAAATACACCGTCATCAAAAGAGATGACCAGCAGTACCTGGCCTCCGATAGCCTGGCTGCTCTCGAACAAGCCATTGCACTAAAAGGAAAGCTTTGGAAAGCCATGCAGGAGATGTTCCTCGGCTAGCAATCGGCTCGAAATCCTTTCGTTTTTAATTTCTGATATTGTATTTTGGTGACAGTTTTTTTATGCTTTTTCCAGCCTTGGACATTTTTGTAAGCTAACCAACCCTATCTAATATGAATAAGATTCTAAAGGTGGCTATTATCGTCATCAGCCTGTTAATCCTGATAATTGCATCAGGCTTGTCCTATCTGAAATTTGCACTTCCTGACGTGGGGCCTGCCCCCGAGATATCAGTTGAAGGTACCGAACAACAAATTGAACGAGGACGCTACCTCGCTAACCACGTAAGCGTTTGTATCGATTGCCATTCCACACGTGACTGGAGCAAGTTTGCCGGACCTCCTATACCTGGTACAGAAGGTAGAGGCGGTGAACTTTTTGATCAGAGCTTTGGCTTTCCAGGCCGTTTTGTTTCGAAAAACATCACACCTCATCACCTGGAAGCCTGGACAGACGGCGAAATTTTCAGAGCCATTACAACGGGCGTTAGCAAGCATGGAACGGCCTTCTTCCCAGTTATGCCGTACAAATACTATGGCAAAATGGACACTGAGGATATTAAGTCGATTATCGCCTACGTCCGCTCACTCTCTCCAATAGCATTTGACCCGGACCCGTCTGTCGCCGATTTTCCGGTCAACTTCATTATCAACACCATGCCAGCAGCGGCCACTCCGAAAAAAATGCCAGATCCGAAAAATGTAGTCGAGTATGGCGCCTATGTGGCAAATGCTGCAGGCTGCGCCGAATGCCACACCAAGCAGGAAAACGGAACAGTGGTAGGTGAGCTTTTTGCGGGCGGCTTTGAATTTAACATGGGCAACGGCTATATGGTATCGTCCATGAACATTACCCCACACGAAACGGGCATAGGCAAGTGGACAAAAGCTGCCTTTATCCAACGGTTCAAGCTTTACACCGACTCCACCTACGTACTACCTGATGTGGACATGGCAAAAGGTGAATTCCAAACTGTGATGCCATGGACCATGTACGCTGGCATGACCGAGCAGGACCTGGGAGCCATTTACGAATATTTGCAAACAATTGATCCCGTACCAAATACAGTGGAACGCTGGAAAAAGCTATAAACCAGCCATTTGTTAGCCTCTTGAAATCAGACACTTACACTTATAAATGAAACAAAATAGTTTTAAAAACGCTATAACTAGTTGTAACCAGTTATAAATTTTAAATTAAAAACTATGAAAATTCTAAGAGGTGTATTGATGTCAGCTATGCTGTCGATGTTATTCTTCAGTTGTACCCAGGACTCAAAAAAAGAGGCTGAGGACATGAAGGAGAATGCAACAGAAGCTGTAGAAAATGCGACTGATAAGATCAAAGTTGAAAAGGCGAAGCTTACCGCCAAAATTGAAAATCAGATTGACGAGTTGGATGAGAAACTCGACGGTTTGAAGGACAAGATGGACGAGGAAAGCGAAACGCTCAAAGAAAAACTCAATGATCAAAAAGAGCAGCTTCAGTCCAAACTGGAAGACGTGAAAGAGGCTACAAAAGACAATTGGAATGGTATCAAAGAAGATGCAACCACAGTTGTCAACAATGTGAAAAAGGAGTTCAACGATGTGTTCAAAAAAGAAGAGAGCTAATAAATCGGTGGGCTATCACATAATCAAAATGAAGAGTGGGCAAATGTCCACTCTTTCTGTTTAGGGGGTATTTCGCCCATTCCCCAATGATTTTCTCTTCCTAACATTACATTTCATTGCCTTTGGCCAAAGTTATTGATAAGTTCGAAAAATCGACAGACACGAAACCGTCCTAATATTGTTATTATTGAAACTATGAAAATTCTAAAGAATTCATTTGCTGCCGTTATTGTGTTCGCCACAATATTCTCCGCATGCCAAAGCAATAAAAATGAAAGCCAAAGTGCCGAAGCCACTGAAACGGAAGCATCGGGTGAAATGAAGCCCGCTTTTGTTGCCAACCCGCAGTTCATCGCCAAAAGAGAAGTAACAACGCTGGAAATAGGAGCAAAAGCACCAGACTTCAACCTACCGGGTGTTGATGGAAAGTTCTACACCCTTGATGATTTCAGTGATGCCAGTGTGCTTGTGATCATTTTCACATGTAATCACTGCCCTACTGCCCAGGCCTACGAGGACCGTATCAAAGCTGTTGTGAACGATTACAAAGGCAAGAGCGTAAAGCTGATAGCCATTTCGCCCAACAGCCCTATGGGGCTACTCTACGAAGAACTAGGGTACACCGACCTGAACGACGACTATACGGCCATGCAACTCAGGGCCGACTATATGGACTACAATTTTCCTTACCTGTACGACGGCGATACTGAAGAAGCCTCTCTGCAATATGGCCCGGTGGCTACTCCTCACGCATTTGTTTTCGACAGCAACAGAGTATTGACCTACAATGGTCGTCTTGACAAAGTGGAAAAGCCCGGCACAACCAACTCAGAGGATTTGAGAGCCGCCATAGACGCCACCCTTGAAGGAAAGCCTATAGCTGAGCCCGTAACAAAAGTCTTTGGCTGCTCCACAAAGTGGGGATGGAAAACAGACATGAGAGAGCGGGTGGACAAAGACTGGAACAGCAGAGAGGTGAAAGTTGAAGACATCGATTTGGCGGGGATCAAAACTTTGCTAAAAAACGACGACTCGAAAAAACTAAGACTTATCAATGTGTGGGCTACCTGGTGCGGCCCATGCATGCTGGAGTATCCCGAGTTCATAGCCATCCAACGTATGTACGGCGCCCGTGATTTCGAATTTGTATCCATCTCGGCCGATAAGCTGGAAAAGAGAGATAAAGTGCTTGAGTTTCTTGATAAAAAGGAATCGGGAGTGCCCAATTATATATTTACGGGAGGCGACAACTATGCTATGGTTGAGGCGTTTGGTGACGGCTGGGATGGCGCATTGCCTTACACAGCACTGGTAGAGCCGGGAGGCAAGGTGGTGTACGAGCACCAGGGTGAAGTCGACTTTCTGGAACTAAAAAGAGCCATAGTAGAACATGATATGATAGGCAGAGTATACTAACACGCCCACATTTCCCGTCCTGAAAAATTTGATAAGTGAAGCCTGGAAACGGGCTTCATTTTTGTTTTTTAAGGGAATTGCTTGAAAGCCATCCTCAAAAATCAGCCATTCTTCCTCAAATTCTCTCCTTACGTCCATTAGTGGATGCTGCAGGCTAACTCTAAGCCATCTTTGTATGTTTAATAAGCTGTTGACACTGTCATCAGTGTAAAAATCATCGCATGGCAATAATAGAAACCAACGGAAAGAACTTAAGAATACTCCTCCATTTTGGAGTATGGTTCATTCTGTTTTTCTTTCCCGTCTTCGTTTTTTACGGCGACACACTCGACATCAGCGTAGTTGCACGCAGAACCTGGGTTCCCATGGGGTTCTCAGTAATCATTTTCTATGTGAACTACTTTGTTTTCATTGAGAAATTCATCTTCGACAGAAAGGGTCTTCGCTTCATTATTTCCAACATCCTGCTTGTTGCCGTTTGCATTTTCCTTCACCGGCAAATCCGGGAGATTTTTTTTGAGAGCCACGACAAACCTCACTCTTCAAGCTTCAAAATATTCTCAGTTTACTGGGAGTCGATCACGGCCATCATCACTATTGGACTTAGCATGGCTGTGAGAATGACGCAGCGGTGGATTGAATCAGAAAACCTCAGGAGAAACTCTGAAAATGCGCAATTGCATTCAGAGCTCACCTATCTTCAGTATCAGTTGCAGCCTCACTTTTTCTTCAACTCGCTTAACAATATATACTCGCTTGTAGACAGCTCTCCGGAAAAAGCGAAGGAAACTATTCACAGCCTGGCCAAGCTGATGCGCTACATGCTTTACGAGGCCAAGGAAGGCAAAGTATCACTGGTAAAAGAGGTAGAGTTTCTGGAGAAGTTTATTGACCTGATGGAGATAAGGCTTCCGGCTAATATCAAGGTGAAAAAGAATTTTGGCAAGGTGCAGGAGGGTGCCACCATCACCCCACTTCTTTTCCTTCCACTTGTGGAAAACGCCTTCAAACACGGGGCCAGCGGTTCTGCAAAAGGAATCATTGAGTTTGAGCTGGCAATGGCAGAGGGCGAAGTGACATTTACAGTAGCAAACCCTAACCTGCCCAAAACAGTCGATGACAAAAGTGGTTCGGGCATAGGGCTGGTCAACCTTGAAAAAAGGCTGGATTTAATGTATGCCGGTAAATACAGCATTGAGCATAATGTAGCGGACGGCATTTATAAAACAGAGCTAAAAATTAAGCTATGAAAAAGATCCGCTGCCTGATTGTCGACGATGAGCCATTAGCACTCAACCTTATTGAGGGCTACGTGGAAAAAACGCCTTTTCTCGAACTGGCTGGAAAATGCAGTAGTGCGTATGAGGCCTTGGAAAAAATAGCCGCTGAGAAAATAGACTTGCTGTTTCTCGACATTCAAATGCCTGGTCTTACTGGCATGGAACTATCGAGATCTCTGAAAAATGGCCCTAAAGTCGTTTTCACCACGGCATTTGAAGAGTATGCCCTTGAAGGGTTCAAAGTAGATGCCATCGACTATCTGCTCAAACCATTTAACTACGAGGAGTTTTTGAAATCAGCAAATAAGGCGAGAGAATGGATTTCAGTGACGTCAGGCAGTAGCTCGGAAACCGATCCCAATGCCCTTTTTGTGAAATCAGAATATAAACTGGTAAAAATCGACTTGCAGAAAGTGCTTTATATCGAGGGACTGAAAGATTACGCAAAAATATTCCTTCTTGATCAAACAAGGCCCGTCATGACACTGATGAGCTTGAAATCACTGGAAGAGCAGCTTCCATCTCAACAATTCATGAGAATACACCGGTCTTTTATTGTGAGACTAGACCGCATTGACCTGATAGAAAGAAACAAAGTGGTCATTGGACAGGTGGGCATCACGATTGCAGACGCATACAAAGAAACATTTCAGGCATACCTGAACAAAAAATCAGTGAAGTAATAAACTAACATACAACATAAAGTCAAATAGGATCCTTAGCATGAAAAAGCTACTTACTATCATGTTTACAATTGGCAGCGTAGGACTTGCACTAGCCCAGCCGGCGACGGTAGGAAATACCCCTGCTCAAACTCCGGGCGAGGCCAGTTATAGAAGCACACCTTTAGCCGCAACTGATGCCGGGAATGGCGAAATTGAGGGAATTGTGCTGGATGTTGAAACAAATCAGCCTGTAGAATTTGCCACTGTTTCACTTATTGACCCTGCAACAGACAAGCCCATCGACGGCGCTGTCTGCGACAACAAAGGTCAGTTCAAAATTTCGAAAGTAGAGGCCGGTACGTACAACGTAGCTATTTCTTTCATCGGCTACGAAAGACAGGTAATTGAAGGGATCACTGTTGAAGACAAAAAAGACAAAGTAAATCTTGGTATCATCAAGCTGGGATCTGCTACTGAGGTACTACAGGAAGTTTCGGTCGTGAGTCAGCGTGACATGGTGGAGGAAAAAGTCGATCGGACTATTTACAATGCCGAATTGGATGCAACCACAAGAGGCGGCAACGCAACAGACGTGCTGAGACGTGTGCCTATGCTTTCGGTAGATATGGACGGCAACGTTAGCCTTCGGGGCAACGAAAACATTAGGGTATTGATCAACAACAAGCCATCGGCGATCATGGCAGCCAACATTGCGGACGCTCTGAAGCAAATTCCCGCAGACGAAATAAAGTCGGTGGAGGTTATTACCTCTCCCTCAGCTAAATACGATGCAGAAGGGACTTCGGGAATTATTAACATCATCACCAAGAAGAACAACTTGCAAGGTGCCACACTTAGTGTCAATACGGGTGTGGGCCTCAGAGGATCAAACCTGGGGCTGAATGGGGCCTTGAAAACCAAGAAACTGGGACTTTCTCTGGGTGGCTTCGGCAGGTCTGAGTACAACACCACAGGTAGTTTTGAAAACAGGCAAACCACTACGAGCAATGGAGTAGAGACCTTCACTACTCAGGAAGCAAGCACCACCTCCAACAGGCTATTTGGACGATACACTTTTGGACTTGATTATGACTTCAATGAGAAAAACTACCTGACCGGATCAGTACAGCTGGGAGCCAGAAATGGCAGGGGCACTCAGGACGACCTAACCAGCCAATCTTTTCAGGAAGGTGTTTTGGTTAGGGAAACGTTAAAGGATGTTACAACGAAGGATTTATCGAACAATATTGATGTAAGCCTGGCATACACACACGTATTTGATAAGCCCCAGAAAGAACTGACCATCATGGGTATGTGGAGTATAAACGACCGAACCAATGATTTCACCAACTACAATTACGACGTAAACGATGAAACACTGTTGACCAGGCTAAAGAACCTCAACGACAGCTATGATGAAGAAACCACTTTGCAAATTGACTACACCAGCCCTATTGGTGACAAACAGCTAGTTGAATATGGCGCCAAGCAAATCATGAGAACGGCTGTTAGCGACTACACTTACCTCAGCGCCGATGGTGAAAATGGCAGCTACGTGCAGCTGGAAGGGACTACACTTAATAACAACCTAGACTACAGACAGGGAATTACATCGGGGTATTTGTCCTACACTGCCACCCTGCCTAAAAACTACAGCGTAAAAGCAGGTGCCAGATACGAATACACTACTATAACCGCTTTTACCAAGACTGAAAGTGACATCGACATTCCATCTTACGGTGTTATTGTGCCAAGCGTTAACCTGTCAAAGAAACTGGAAAACGGCAACATGGTAAAACTGGGATACAACAGAAGAATACAACGCCCATCCATCAGGTTTCTGAACCCTAACATACAAGCTTCTAATCCATTGAACATCTCAATTGGAAACCCAGAACTAGACCCCGAATACACCAACAACTATGAGTTGGGCTACAGTTCTTACTTCAAAAGGTCTTCTGTGCAGACAGCGTTTTTCGTCCGCAACACCACTGGCGCCATCAGCAGCGTGCGTGATGTAAGAGGCGACACCATCAGAACCACCTACCAAAATATTGGCCAGGAAGATGCTTACGGCATCAACCTTTCTGCCAATATCAACTTTGGAAAGCTGATGCTTAATGGTGGTTCGGATGTGTACTATGCAGTGCTTTCTAACAATAACCCTGACCCCATTTACAATGCCAGTAATACAGGTATTGTGATCAGTGGACGGTTTTTCGGAAACTACGACCTGGGCAATGGATATGGCTTGCAGATGTTTAGCTTTTTCCGTTTGAGAAGAACCGAGCTACAGGGCTACAGAGGTGGGTTTGGGATGTACAATCTGGGCGTGAAGAAAGACTTCAACAACAAGCGTGGAAGCATTGGCCTTGGCGTGCAAAACTTCCTGAATCCCAAGCTCAAAATTAAGAGCGAAACCATTACTCCTATCATCGTGCAAAACAGCGTCGATATCAGAAATAACCTGAGCTTCTCGTTGAACTTCAGCTATCGCATTGGTAAGATAACTACTGATGGCCCACAACGCAGAAGAAAATCCATTCAAAATGACGACCTGAAAAACGATGGAGATGGTGGTGGCGACAATGGAGGCGGCGCAGCGCCAGCAGCACCAGCAGCTACTCAGAGAAGAGGAAGAGGAAATTAAGCTATCCGGCAAAAGAGAATAATTTAAGTTTGGTAGGGATAAAGGCCGTGGCATATTTGCCCGGCTTTTTCTTTTTGTTTTCGGAGTGATTCGTCGGGTCATCATCATTGTTTGCCGTTACTCAATCTTCAGGCCACCCTGTGATTTCTTTTTGCTATCTTTTGGATTGTAACTATACCTACATCTCTATGTTAGCTGATAAAGCAAAGCCGGGCAGCCTAATTGCCCTACTCCTACTGACTAGTATCTTTTGGTCATGCGAGGAAAAAGAAGAACTAACTCCACCCAACATACTATGGATTGTCAGTGAGGACAATAGCCCCTTTATTGGCGCTTATGGTGACGATTTCGCTACCACTCCCACTCTCGATTCCCTGGCGGCCGTCAGCGTTCTCTACACCAACGCCTTTGCCACCACACCAGTGTGCGCCCCTTCCCGGTCTACACTCATCACAGGCATGTACAGCGCCTCGCTGGGCACCCTGCCTATGCGCAGCCCCTACCCCATTCCAGACTACATGCGCTTCTTTCCCAATTACCTCAGGGACGCCGGCTACTACACCACCAATAACTCAAAGAAGGACTACAATACAGTAGATCAACCTGAGTGTTGGGACGAGTCAAGCAACAAAGCGACTTACCTGAACCGGCAGCCGGGTCAACTCTTCTTCCATGTGCAGAATATTTTTATTACTCATGAAAGTCAAATCCATGATTCGATTCCCTGGGGAGAGTTGAAGCATGATCCTACCAAGGTGCCGATGCCTCCGTACCATCCCCGCACCAAAGACATGGAGCACGACTGGGCGCAGTACTACGACCGCATGCAGCAAATGGACTCTGAAGTGGCTGGCATTCTGGCAGACCTGAAAAAGAGCGGTGAGGCAGAAAATACCATTGTCTTTTACTACTCCGACCACGGCGGAGTGCTGGGCAGAAGCAAGAGGTTTATGTATGAATCAGGACTTCACATCCCTTTGATTATCAACTTCCCGGAGAAGTACAAGCACCTGGCACCATCAGCAGCGGGCTCTAAAAGTGATCGTTTGGTTAACTTTGCGGACTTTGGCCCAACCGTCCTGAGTCTGGCAGGCGTAACAGTGCCCGACTATATGCAGGGCAAACCGTTTTTAGGTAGCCAGCAGGCTGAACCGAAGCAATATGCACATGCCTACCGGGGGAGAATGGATGAGAGAATTGACCTGGTAAGAGGTGTAAGAGACAAGCAGTTCAGGTACATCAGGAATTACATGCCTCACAAGCCCAATGGCCAGCACCTTTACTACCTGTGGCTGGCTCGCTCTATCCCTTCCTGGGAAAAGGCTTTTAAAAATGGTGAGTTGAATGAAGTGCAATCAAGGTTTTGGCTGCCAAGGCCTGCCGAAGAGCTCTACGATGTTGCGAAAGACCCGGACAATATCAACAACCTGGCAACCGACCCGGCATACGCTAATACATTGCTGGAGCTGCGCAACGAGAACCTTAGGTGGGTAAAAGAGATCAGGGATGCCAACTTCCTGCCGGAGCCAATGACGGCTGAAATATCGGAAGTGCAGCCTGTCTTCGACTATGTGAGAGGCAAAGACTTCCGGATGGATTACGTGATTGAAACCGCCGACCTGGCAAGTATGCGTGATCCTTCTGCGCTGCCTGAGTTGATCAAGAGACTCGACGACCCCAACGCAGCCGTAAGGTATTGGGCAGTTACCGGCACCATGATACTGGAGGACAAATCACCCGAAACAAAAGCCGTTCTGCTTGAAATGGCTAAAGATCCCTCGGCAAGTGTGCGGCTGGCTGTCGCTGAAGCTCTTTACAAATCGGGAGTTAAGAAAGAAGCGCTAGATATCTGCGTCTCCGAACTGCAATCTCCCAGAGCCATTACCCGGGTGTATGCAGCCAACGTGCTTGAAGAATTTGGAATGGATGCGCTTCCTGCAAAGCAAGCTCTGGAGCAATCGCTTGCCGACAGTGTAGGGCAGGCCATCAGCGAGACACCAAAAGCTGTCAATCACATCCTGGACAGATTAAAGTAGGCCAATGACTACTCCAGCACTTCCGAACCAGCGACTCGTATCTCTAGATGTCATGAGAGGTCTGATCATGATTTTGTTGGCGGGCGAGGCTTGTCGGGTGTGGGACTCCATCCACGAACTAAGTCCTGAGAGTTTTTTTGGAAGTTATATCATGATTCAGTTTTTCCATCACCCGTGGAATGGCCTCCGCTTCTGGGACTTGATACAACCCGCTTTCATGACCATGGCAGGCACGGCCATGTACCTTTCCTATATACAGAAAGAAAAGAAGGGCATTAGCTGGGAAGACAATTGGAAGCACATACTAATCAGGTGCCTCAAGTTGCTGATAGCTGGTACGGCACTGCATTGTGTATACAGCGGCAAACTGGTTTGGGAGCTTTGGAATGTGCTGACCCAACTGTCGGCAACCACACTTATTGCTTACCTGATTATTAGGAAGTCATTTGCATTCCAATTTGGAATATCTATTGGGTTGCTGATCCTCACGGAAATTCTGTATCGCTTCGTTTTAATGCCAGGCTTCGACCAGCCTTTCGTTGATCAGCACAACTTTGGCAACTACATGGACATGGTGCTGATGGGCAAAATCAACGGAGGAGGCTGGGTCACCATCAACTTTATTCCTACTGCAGCGCACACCATCTGGGGAGTGTTGATCGGCAAATGGCTAATGGAGGACAAACCATCGTCGGCGAAGCTAAAATGGCTGTCAATAGCTGGAGTCGGCTTTTTAGTTGTTGGGTTTGCGATGGATTTGGCTGGCATCACTCCTATCATCAAGAGAATCGCCACCAGCTCTTTCACTATTGCGTCGGCTGGCTGGGTAATTCTTTTGGTGGCACTTCTATTTTGGTGGATCGATATCAGAAAAAAACAACGAGGGGTACTAATAGCCACAGTAGTGGGAATGAACTCCATATTCATTTACTTGTTTTTTGAAACGGTTGGCCACCAATGGCTCAATAAGACCCTGGCGGTCTTCGCTGGCGGCTTCACAGGTTTGCTCGGCGCAGGTGAACATTGGCAAGCCTTATTTGCGGCTTTGGCAGCCTGGATATTCACCTGGTACCTGTGCTATTGGTTGTATCAAAGGAAGGTTTTCTTTAAGCTGTAGTTATGAAGGTGAAAAATTACCTCTTGCAGTTTCATATCTACCTGGGGCTTTTTTGCACACCTTACCTGCTTATTTTCGCCCTATCCTCTCTCAGTTTTAACCATGTCTCATTAAAAGAGGAGTTTACTCCGGTCAAATCCGAGAAACTAGCCATTACTTTGAACAAAGAGCGCTTTAACACCCCACGGGAGCTGGGTGAGGCACTTCGTGACTCCCTCCAACTCATTGGCTGGTTCATCCCGTGGGAGTCACGCATAGACTCATCAGGCTTTCTCGTGAATGTGCGCAACCTCGGCAGAGACTTCCGAATGACCGGCACCTGGGGTATCCCGGAAATTGAGCTTACCACTAACTCCACAAGGTTCATATCGTTGCTAAAGGGACTGCATGGTCTTCATGAAGAAATCCCCGGAGCGCCTTGGTGGATCAACGGCTGGTGGCTCTATCAGGATTTAACCGTTTACTCGCTGCTGTTTTGGGCCCTCAGTGGCATCTACCTATGGTGGGCTAGCAAAACGAGGTCGAAATCTTCGGCCTTTTGGCTTATCGGAAGCCTTTCTATGTCCCTTATTCTAATGATCTATTTATGGCTCGCCGGGTAAACCTCTATCAACTAATTAGGCAGATCCATATGTATGCTGCCTTCATCACCATCACGTTTCTGGTGATGTATTTTGTCACCGGCTACCTGATGAACAACCCGCAATGGTTTGATCAGGAGAAGCCTGCGCCTGACATCAAGACCACTTCCATGAAAAAGCCAGACGTGAGCAATGAGGAGCTGTACAATCAACTAAAAAATAAACTGGAAATAAGCGGCCGCTTTCACAATTCCTGGACAAACAAAGGCACCACTTACTACGAATACCAAAGCATGCTGCGGCAAACGATCGTTTACTTTGACAGCACCCATACCACAGCAACCGTCAAAGTATCTGACAGAAACACTATGGGAAGCATCACGGCTTACCATAGGCTGCACAAATATGGTGGTCCGCCTGCCTATAGCTTGTATATCCTGCTGATGGATCTTGCCAGCCTGGCCCTGCTCATATTCGTACTAACTGGCGTGTACATGTGGCTGAGCTTCGTAAAATACAGGTGGCTGGGTGTGGGCTTCCTTGCTGTTGGCCTCGCCTACTCAATATGGGTTTGGTTAACCTTCATCTTTTACTAATTTCGACGGAATCCGGGGCTGCGCATCCTATTCAACTAACTTGCCCACCAATATGATCCACTTATGTCGCAAGAAAAAAAATTAGGTCTATGGACCTCCACCTCCCTCGTCATTGGAAACATGATAGGGTCAGGGATATTCTTCCTGCCGGTAGCGTTGGCAGCGTACGGCGCCATCAGTCTTCTGGGATGGGTCGTCTCTTCAGCAGGTGCCATATTTCTTGCATTGGTTTTCGTGAAGCTAAGTCGTCAGTTTCCAAACGAAGACGGAGGTCCCTACATTTATGCCTCCAGGGGTTTAGGACATTTTGCCGGGTTTTTAGCCTCATGGGGCTACCAAATTTCTAATCTTGCAACCAACGCAGCCATTGTTGTAGCTTTTGTGAGCTATCTCTCGGTTTTAATACCCCAGCTTGCAGAAAATCCTGTCTATTCGTTACTCACAAGTCTTGCGGTGGTTTGGCTCCTCACCTGGGTAAATACCTTGGGCATCAAAGAAGCTGGCTATGTGCAGCTTGCTTCAACCATTTTGAAGCTGATCCCATTGATACTGGTGACAATGGCTGGCCTTTTTTACATTGATTTCAATAATTTCTCCCCAATCAATATCAGTGAAGTAAGTGACTTCAAAGCGGTCACCGCCACTGCAACAATCACCTTATTTGCCTTCATGGGACTTGAAGTGGCTACCGTACCAGGAAAAAGCATTAGAAACCCCGAAAAAACTGTGCCCAGAGCAACTATCATTGGCACACTCGCAACAACCGGCATTTACATATTAAGCTCCCTGGCTCTAATGGGAATGATCAATCCGGCAGAATTACAAAATTCAAATGCACCATTTGCAGATGCAGCGGGTTTAATTTGGGGTGATGCCGGGCGGTATCTTATAACGATAGGAGCGCTAATATCTACTTTTGGTGCGCTGAATGGGTGGATCCTGCTACAGGGGCAGATTTCTTATGCGGCAGCAAAAAATGGTAACTTTCCGGGAATATTCGCCCGAACCAACAAAAATGGAGCCCCGGCAACCGCACTCTTGATCAGCGGCGTTATTGTCTCGATTCTTTTAATCATGAACTATTCAAGGGGAATGGGAGGTGCCTTTGAATTTCTAATTCTATTGACAGCCTCAACCGTCTTGATTCCCTATCTCTTCTCCGCGGCTGCCTTTCTGATTGTTTTTCAAGTGTCCGGCATTTCCAGAACGAAGCAAGTCTGGAATATCACCCTGGGATTGCTCGCTTTTGGGTATTGCATGTGGGCAATGATCGGCGCCGGTCAGGAAAGTATGGCCTGGGGATCCGTGTCGCTGCTACTAGGGATTCCAATTTATGTTTTCGTCAATCGAAATAAAAAAGTATGAGTCACACAGCCCACTCAGAATTTGGGGAAATTAACAGGCTGGTGATAAAACCAGCATCCAATGCTTTCTCCTCTGACAAAAAAATTGCCCGGGAATGGCAGAAATTGAATTACCTGAAGGCTCCCAACTTCGTTCTTGCAAACGAAGAATATGAGAATTTTGAAAGAGTGCTGAAAGACACCGGTACCGAACTCCTTCACTTGCCTGTAGGCGAGGGGCTGTCTATCGATTCGCTTTACTGCCGTGACGCCTCTGTTGCCACCGACTTTGGTATGATCATTTGCCGAATGGGTAAGGAAGCACGTGCCGGAGAGCCCAAAGCACAAAAGAAATTCTTTGCAGACAATAAAATAGCCATTCTGGGAGAAATCATAGCGCCCGGCACACTGGAGGGTGGAGACATAGTCTGGCTCGACAACAAAACCCTGGCGGTAGGACACACCTACCGAACCAATCTGGAAGGCATTGCTCAGCTAAAAGCGATGCTTGAACCGAAAGGTATTGAGGTGATGGTAGCTGAATTACCACATTACAGAGGGCCTTCAGACGTTTTTCACCTGATGTCGATATTGAGTCCTGTAGATAAAAATCTGGCGGTCGTGTATTCGCCATTGATGCCAATTTCCTTTCGAAATCTGCTTTTGGAAAGGGGCTTTCAGCTAGTGGAAGTGCCGGAAGAAGAGTTTGACTCCATGGGTTGCAATGTGCTGGCTCTGGCTCCCCGTCGATGCCTGATGGTGGAAGGTAATCCAATAACAGAAAAAAGGTTGAGAGATGCTGGCTGCGAAGTAACCACCTACAACGGTCACGAAATCAGCGTAAAAGGCGGTGGTGGGCCCACTTGTTTGACAAGGCCTATTTTCAGAGGAGTTTAGCAAGGCGTACTATCCTATCATTAGCCACGAACAATCCTTTGATCAAGGCTTAGTGGAAGAACCCTTGTGTCAATCTTATCAAAATCTCTTGACATTGGATTGATAATAAAGTTTAAAGAGCTTTTGTCCACAACCGATGGCACGCCGAAACACAACAAACCACTAGTTAAAAGTTGGCTACCAAACTCCTCTGAAACACTGCCGTGGGGAATTGCATCCCATCCTTCGGGCAAATCACTAGCTGAATACTTTTTAACCAACGTATCAGGGCAATCAATCTCCATCACCGAATATAAAACATAGCGCTCCGAAGAAAAGAGCTCGCTATCTACCATAAGCCGTTCCAGCAAGGCTGAGGAAATAGAACTACTTCCATAAAGAGCCGGAAAGCCTTGCCGATTCCACCGTCCCCCATAAATCTTAGCGCCCTCACCTGATAAATCACAAAACTCAGTCCTCGCAATTCTATAAATATTCATATGGCAATGCCGTGCTGAACTCGCATTATCTCATTTTTGAGTAGATCAACTCCTTCTGATACATCTATGAGGTCAATAGGCTTTATATTGCCCAGGCTAAAAAGTGGCCTTTCCATCCATCGCCGGAAGCCCTCCTGGCCAAAATAAGAAATGCCACTGGCGTAAAGAGTTGCCAGTTCATACATTTTTTCAGATTGCACTAAATCAAAAACATCCTTTCTTTGAAGTGTTTTTGAGGACACCGACAAAGCCCTGGCCATATTCTCGTAATCGAGGCCTGTCACTTGCTTCAATCTATCAAAAGAACCTTTGCTCAGCCCTTTCCTGAAGGTAGCAACTCGCTGAAGTGGCTCCATAAGTTGATCATTAGCTAAGCCCAGAATAGCTCCGGGAGAAAATTTACCCGGCAGGGCATAGTATGCGAGAGCAGCTTCACGCACTTCCATTGGCTTGTCATCTTTGAGCTCGTATCCTGGCTTTTTCATATTAGGGTAATTTGTCCACTAATATAACGTATTTTGTCCTAAAGTTGTTCATTTCTCTACCTTTAATTACCACAGCCTCTCAACCCAGCTTAAATAATCTCTTTAATGACCCCTTCATTAATTCATAACGCCCCATTTGTAATAAAACCGTTGTGAAGAACCATTTTTGATTATCATTAGGTGGCATTTTTGAATGCAGTGGCTAACTACCTGTAGTGCCAAACTATAAGCAGAAAATGTAAGTAAACGGCGGAGAGCCAATTAGTTTAACAAGACGATTGCAGAGATAATTTTACTTATTCTATCGAGAATTCAAGTGATCGATTAGCCGCCGGTCAAAGAAAAAGTACTCGCCAATAGGGCATCTGGCGTCTCTTCACCATTCTGTGCTTTGATCGAAACAACGGCCAGGCTGCAGCCCGATTCGACCAACTCGACCTCAAAAGAATAACCTCTGATGGTATAGCTTATTACCAGACTGTAATGTTGAATTATTGAATAAATTGGGCAATTATAATTCAAGTTGTTAAGCGGAAGAATCTGGAAGGAAAAAAAATTTTCAGTGGTATTGATTGAGTAAGGCTTAAAACTTAGGTCGTTTTCGTACCAATATGTAGGTATATTACCAGAGGGACCAGGATTGCTCATTATGAATCGAACGTACATCCTCGTCAACTGAAAAGGCTCAGCGAGGAATTCAGATGTGTCTGTTACAACCTTAAAAACTTCAAATGACATCTCATCAATATAAAAATCCTGGCCAAAACTGGGAGGATCTTTAGGGACAAAGCGAGAAGTATATTTTAGTTCAACATCTATCCCCCCGATTTTTAGATCTGAAGTGCTAATACTAAAAGTGGAGTAAAGCATGGTGTCAGCGTCGATATTGTCAATATACAGCTTACCTGAACGACTAATCCCTTCAGACACACAGCCATCTCCAAAATCCAACGTAATGCGATTATTGGTGAAATCATAATCCTTGGATACGCAATCACCAGAGTATGTCAATAGGTTTGGTGGATATGTAAAAGCCACGTAACTTGAATCAACCACTTCGATCAATTCCCTTAGAACCATCATTTGCACATGGGCGATAATAAATTCGGATGAAATAGCTTCTTGAATAGCTGCTTTATGCTCCTTCAACGTAGGGTAGTTGACCGGCCCCGGCTCCTTGTCGCATCCTTGCAAGACCATCAAGAAGAACAATAAAAGCGAAACTACCGTCGATAAAAAATTCTTAGATAGGTAATTCATGAAATAGCTGTATTACACGACCAAACAAACAAAACTATCAACGAAATGATTGGGGATTTATGATCAAAGAGATAAAAATAATCTCACATTTTATATAAACTCCAAAGCAAAGTCGGCATTTTTAAAAGAGCGGGAAATATATACTTGTCGAGCCCTACTCAGTAGACTACTGACTTCGCCTTCGAATAAATCAAAGGGCACCTTTCCATCAAAAAAGCATCTCGGTTAAAAATTTCCACCGTCTATAATTTGGCCTGACGAGTTACTCGAATTTCGCCCTGCTCCTAGATCTCAAACTATACTACAGCAATATGAAGTTCAAGGGTTCATGACCTCGCCACTTTTCGAGAATATTCATTTGAAGTCGTACTTCAAGTTTCAATAATCCTTAAAACTGTGTTCTTCAATATTTCATAACACCTCATTTGTAATAAAACCGTTGTGAAGAACCATTTTTGATTATATTAAGGAATTGAAAAATTGTGACATCTCTAATTATACTCAAATGCCCCACAAAAAAATAACACCCCCAGCTTCAGGAAGCACTTCTAGAAGAACGTTTATGAAAAATGCGGCCATCGCAGGTGCTGCGTTCACCATAGTACCACGCTATGTAATAGGCGGCAAAGGATACCTCGCTCCAAGTGACAAACTGTTCGTAGCGGGCATCGGTGCCGGCGGCAAGGGCACGAGCGACATTGCCAATTTTGCCAAAAGTGGCAAAGCCGAAATCGCCTTCCTTTGCGATGTAGATGACCGAAGAGCGGAAACCTCAAGAAAGAATTTCCCGAAAGCAAAGTACTATAAGGATTACAGAGAGATGCTCGACAAGGAAGGCAAAAACTTCGACGCAGTCTCAGTATCAACACCTGACCACCAGCACGCAGTTCAGGCGCTTGCAGCCATGCAAATGGGCAAGCACGTGTACGTACAAAAGCCATTGACTCACGATATTTATGAAGCCAGAATGCTTACCCAGGCAGCCGAAAAATACAAAGTGGTGACTCAAATGGGGAACCAGGGCGCCTCTGGCGATGGCGTACGTCAAATGAGAGAATGGTATGACGCAGGGATCATTGGCGATGTCACAGAAGTGTATTGCTGGACCAACCGTCCCGTGTGGCCTCAGGGTATTCCCTGGCCAACGAAAAGTGCGCCAATACCAAAAGAGCTCGACTGGGAGTTGTGGCTCGGCACTGCACCTAAAAAGGATTACGTAGATAAACTGGTGCCCTTCAACTGGCGTGGCTGGTGGGACTATGGCACTGGTGCCCTTGGCGACATGGCTTGCCATATAATTGAGCCCCCCTTCCGCACGCTTGGGCTTGGCTACCCTAGCTCTGTTGAGTGTAGTGTTGGCAGTGTATATGTGGACGAGTTTAAAAGGGGCTATTTTCCTGATAGCTGTCCTCCTTCATCCCACGTCATTATGAATTTCCCCGGCCCAGGCGGAAAGCCTGACGTTAAGTTCCATTGGATGGACGGTGGCATTCAGCCAGAAAGACCCGAAGAACTGGGCCCTAATGAGATGATGGGTGACGGTGGCAACGGCGTGATCATGGTAGGCAGCAAAGGAAAAATGATGTGCAGCACCTATGGCAGAGACCCTAAATTGCTTCCAACTTCAAGAACAAATGAGGTAAAAGTGCCTCAAACACTTGCCAGAGTCCCCGGAGGATCCGACACGGGTCACTACTTCCAGTGGGTAGAAGCATGTATCGCAGGCTATGGAAAGATGGAGGTGAGTTCACCGTTTGATATTGCCGGACCTATGACAGAGAGCATCCTGATGGGTAACCTGGCGATAAGAAGCTATGATATCCAGAAGAAGAGACCAGGTGGCAGAGACGACCAGTTCGATTACCCAGGCCGCTTCATCAAGCTGATGTGGGATGGTCCTAACATGAAAATCACTAACTTCGATGATGCCAACCAGTTTGTTCGCAGAGACTACCGTGATGGCTGGAAAATGCAGGGATTGTAACCTACTCTAAATCATATATTAACGAAGTCGCTGTCGAAAGGCAGCGACTTTTTTTATCAAGCCTCCTTCCACTTCACCCTTTCAATGCTTTAGCCATAAATTTAGTATCATTGCCAAAAAAGCTTCTGTTTATGAAATACATCAAGGTTACCCTCATCATTGGTTATATGCTGGTATGTGCGAGTTGGGCAAATGGACAGGTATCCAAAACTGAGAAGCGCCTGGTAAAGTATATCGACCAGCACAACAACGAGGCCCTTCAGCTACTTGAGCAAATCATCAACATCAACAGCGGCACCATGAATTTCGATGGTGTGAAGGCCGTCGCCGACGTACTCATGCCCAGATTCAAAGCCCTTGGCATGGAAGTAGAATGGAAAGAAGGAAGTGCCTGGAATAGGGCCGGTCACCTGGTAGCCAAAACAACCGGGGGCAACGGAAAAAAAATTCTACTCATCGGCCACCTCGATACGGTATTTGAGCTGGAAAGCCCTTTTCAAAAATACAAAGTACTGAACGACTCTACAGCCAGTGGCCCCGGCATTGCCGACATGAAGGGTGGCGACGTGATCATTCTCCAGGCCTTGTCTGCACTGCACGACGCCGGATTATTGAAGGATATGAGCATCACTGTGGTAATGACAGGTGATGAGGAACTGAGTGGCGATCCGCTGTCTCTTTCAAAGCAAGAATTGGTAGAAGCAGCTAAGTGGGCCGATATCGCTCTTGGCTTTGAAAATGGCGACGGCAATCCTGGCACCGCCAATGTGGCCAGAAGGAGCTCCTCTGGCTGGACGCTGAAAGTGACGGGCAATGCAGCCCATTCTTCCCAGGTATTCAAACCGGAGGTGGGCGCTGGTGCTATTTACGAAGCCGCCAGAATCCTGACAGAGTTTTACGAAGCGCTAAGCACAGAAGAATACCTCACCTTAAACCCGGGTATGATACTGGGAGGAACCAATGTAAGTTATGACGAGTCAATTGACGGTGGGCGAGCCACCGGAAAAAACAATGTAGTGGCCAAGGATGCGATTGTCACTGGCGACATCCGCACCATTTCACCTGAGCAACTGCAACGCACTCAAAAAACCATGACAGAAATTGCGGCGAAACACCTGCCCAGGACGAATGCGGTCATTACTTTTGATGAAGCCTATCCTCCTTTCGCCCCCACGGACGGCAACTACGCACTACTTAAGCAGCTTAGTAAAGTGAGCACCGATCTGGGTTTTATGCCTGTGGAGCCGGTTAACCCAAGCAATGCCGGAGCGGCCGATATTTCGTTTACCTCTCCGTATATTGAAATGGGATTGGACGGACTGGGAATGGGCGGCAAAAATGACCATACTGTGAATGAAATAGGAGATTTGAAGGTGCTACCCATGCAAAGCAAAAGGGCGGCTGTTCTGCTCTACAGGTTAACCAGGTAGCCGGTTGACGATGGTTTAGCACCCCTTCTGTCTTGGTCGGGACTTTTAATGAAAGGTATTTTTTGAAACTTATAGGCCATTTACCCAGTTATTAACATCATGAGAAATACACTTGCCAAATCAGCACTATTTATAGCGGTACTAGGCTTCTATTCCTGCGACGCCCAAAAATCGAAAAATGACGGTGGCGTACGGCTGGTTGAATTAAAGGCACCCGCCGGAAAAGCTATCGCAGCATTTGCAGAAGGCTGCTTCTGGTGCTCTGAACACATTTTTGAGGCAGTAGTAGGTGTCGACTCGGCGGTGTCAGGCTACGCAGGTGGTCACACCAAAAACCCCACCTACGAACTTGTGAATACTGAAACGACCGGCCATGCTGAAACAGTGTTAGTCTACTACGACCCTTCCAGGATTAATTACGAAGAGCTGACCAAAGTATTCTTCACCTCGCAGGACCCAACCACCAAAGACCGCCAGGGACCGGACGTCGGCAATTCTTACCGCTCCATCTTGTTCTATATGGCACCGGAGGAGAAGACCATAGCAGAAAAATCGCTAAAGACCTTCGATAGCTCAGGCATGTTCAGCAAGCCCATTGTTTCTGAAATCATGGAACTGAAAGCCTTCTACCGGGCTGAAGAATATCATCAGGATTATATCGAGCACAATCCAGGCAGTGGATATGTGCGGGGAGTTTCAATCCCCAGGTACGAGAAGTTTAAACGCACTTATAAAGGGAAGTTGAAATAGATTCTTGGCAGGCGAATACACAACGAGAAAAGCCCGGATTTAGATAACCCGGGCTCCCATCCTACGATTTGAATCTGCTAACTGCTAAACGAAAATAATCTGCGTGCCCTCTTCGTCAGCCCGATTGTAAAAGTCGCCGACAGTTAACACGTCATCCAAATCATCCCAAAGGTCTTTTTTCTCCAGGTGGAACATTTCCATGGCCAATTTACAGGCAAAAACTTTGCCGCCAGACGCCTTGTAAATTTCCAGGAATTCGCTCACTGGAGGAATATCCAGCTTGTCCATTTCTTTACGCATCATTGCACTGGCCAGTGTTTCCATGCCGGGCAGGCCACCTATCATGGTAGGTATGTGCAACCCGGGGTTGCCTACGGTGGCCACATGCAAATGATCCATCTTTTCTTTTTGCAACATTTCCAGCCCAAAAAATGTGCAGAAAATTTCGGACTCAATGCCTTCCATCCTTGCGCCGTTGGCCAGGATTAGCGCAGCATACACAGAGTCGATGGTTGCTTTTGAATTGATGATCATTATCTTCCTCAGCTTCTTTTCCTTTTTTGCCGGGGCTTTTACGGGCGCTTCTACAGTTTCCATGGTTCAGATTTTTTAGTGACTAAATACAACTTGCTGGCTTGGGAATACCGGCTATACGAGAGGCCTTTTTGAGCGGGCCTTCCGGAAACAGGGCATAGAATTCTTTGATATCCACTACTCCTGATTTACCAACTCTGCGGATAGACAACGCTGTGCCGTTATCCTGCTCCTTTCTCAAATAATTAAGCACTTCAAAATGGCGGTCAGTCAGTTCAATGCCCTCTTCAAGAGCAATACCACGTGCTATTTCCTTGTCCCACTGGTTCATATCTAACAAGTAACCTTGTTCATTCACTTCTACGGGACGGTTTGCAATTACAGCTTCCATGATCTTTTTGGTTTTATGATGATTATACAGTTTCTAATTTTTCTTCCTCCAGCTCTTTTCCTGCTTTTTGCATCTGAGCAGTAATGAAAGGAATGCTATGCCCTTTCATCAACATGTTCCAGTAAACCCAGCGGAATCCTAGTTTCCCCCAATGGTTGACTTTGTTTTCCTTGAGGAGCTTCATCGGGCCGACGCCAGCGAAAGGAAAATTTCCTGGAACTGGCTGAGTCGTATAGTTGAAGTCTATCAGCATGGCCTTGCCATAGCCTGTTTCCACAAAGCAGTTAGCGTGGCCATCGAAGTCCTCTTTAAGCGGCTCGCCTTCTATATACCTCAGGATATTGTCGGTGAGTACCTCAGCCTGGAAGTGGGCAACAGAGCCCGCTTTTGACGCCGGCACATTGGTTGCATCGCCAATTACAAACACATTCTCAAAATTGCTGGATTGTAGCGTGTGTTTATTTGTTGGTACAAAATTGAGGTCATCGCCCATGCCAGACCTGGCAATCACTTCGTCGCCCATGTTGGTGGGGATAGTTACCAGAAGATCGAAATGCACTTCTTTGTCATCCCAGGATACAATCTTTTTATTTTCGTTGTCTACCTTGGCTATGGCAAAGTCGGGCACAATGTTGATGCCTTTTTCTTCCAGCAAATGGCCTAGCTTTGAAGACGCCACCGGCTTTGTGAAGGCACCGTCGAGCGGTGTCACATAGTAAATATTCACCTTGTCTCTGATACCCTTTTCGTGGAAATACCAATCGGCAAGAAAGGCAAACTCAAGGGGTGCCACCGGGCATTTAATGGGCATTTCTGTAATATGAATGACCATATCCCCACCCTTCCAGTCACGTAGTTTGTCACGTAAGTTGCGGGATCCTTCGAAGGTATAAAAGTCGAAGACAGACTTATACCATTCGCTGCCCAGCATCCCTTCTACTTCACCAGGTGCAGTCTGTGACCCCGTGGCAACAATCAATAAGTCATAAGGAAGAACGGTGCCGTCTGCCAGTAACACCTGATTATTCTCGGGATTGATGATGTCAATGGCTTTTTGAATATAGTTGACACTTGAAGGCAAATAGTCTGTTCTTTCTCTGTATACATCCTGTTCCTTGTAAACATCGAAAGGAAGAAACAAGAAACCAGGTTGGTAATAATGCTTATCGAACTGGTCCACAATCGTGATGTTCCAACTCTTTAAAGGCATTTTCTTTGAGAGGTGATTAGCCATCATTGTACCTGCGGACCCTGCGCCGAGTATGAGAAGATTTTTCATGACTTGCTCTTTTTTGGTGGTCAGTGATGCTAAGGTACTCCCCACAAATCCATGATGTCCTGACCTTTGTCAGTCGGGAATATGACATTTGTGTGAGGCTGGCAAAGAGAGGTGGGGTGCTGGGAAAAAAGGTACCAAGGTAAAAAAAATAGCAGTTTGTATTTCTCCAAAGCTGCCCCGCTTGTTAGCTGCACACCAAAAAAAGTTCTGCTACATTAGCCGTTAAACAGCGTGCTGCTTATTATCAGCAACCATCATCAGCATGTTGCTCACCTGGCAATAAACATAAACTCGCTTCCCTGGTCGTCTGCACCAAAGGAGCCAAACCTTGGTGTGGTTTGCAGTTTCTGCATGTAAACATTCACCTCGGAAATGGTCAACAGCCTGTCTCCGCCGCCGCTTGTCTTCAGTGCCTCTAGCATCCTCACAGCAAAAGGCGAATGACTGCCGGGAGTGCCGTCGGGTACATACTCCTTGCTCCCACTGGTGAGGTACTTCCTGGTTCGCAGCGATAGCTTCTTGACGATGAATTCGGAGTTATCCATTTCCTCGTAAATACTTCTTGATGAGGCCAGCACCGGATCGAAAGTACCCCCAAAGCACACATCCATCACCAGCATAATGTGCTGACACTTCACATTGTCAATAATGTTTCTGAGTCGGCTGTGGCTGATATAGCTATTCTTACCCGGGTCGTTGGCCATTGAGTTGCGTGCCACCACAAATCCTTCACCGAAGGTTTCGTCGTACTGCCCGTGGCCTGCGAAAAACACAAGAAGCTGATCCTGCGGTTTGTAGCTCTTCTGGGCATATTCTCTCAACGTATTGAAAACCAGGTCCTGGCTCGCATTCTCAACAATCCTTACCTCAAAACCATACCGCTCTTCCAGCTCCTTGCCTATCGCTTTTGCATCATAAATTGGGTTGGTGAGGTCGCTCCAGTTGTCGTACTTGTCTGTAGCAAACAGCACAGCATAGTCTTTTCTGTCAATGGCAATGGCGTCTTTCAGTGCATCCATGCCCACAATAACCGACCGGTCGTCCGACACAATGCCTCCATCCACATTCTCCGCAGTGATCCTCACATAGTTCTGGCCATCACCCAGGTACATGTTCTTTTCAAATTCCGCTGAAGTCGGGCTTAGCAATGGAATATCCATCGTGGCCATAGGTTCATCTTCCAGCGAAGTGAGAACCGAAAGCGTCACCCTTTTCAAAGGTACTTTGCTGCTCACATTGGCTTTGATATCTACCTTGTTTTCCTCACTATTCGTATACTCCAGGCGTGGCAGCACCCAATTGACTTCCGGCAACACCGTTGCCTTGATGGGCTTCGTAAAATCCAGCGATACTTTGTTGGTTCTGTCAACCACCACCTGGCCATTAACTTGCGCTGCAGCAAAAAGAATGAATCCAACTACAGCCAAAATTTGCTTTATCTTCCTCATCGCAGAATTAGTTTTTTGTAAAGTGGTGCCCTGTTGTTGTCGTTAAAGCTCAGTCGATAAAAGAACATGCCACTAACAGATCTCTTTTGCTGGCTTCCTATGTCCCAAATAAACTCATACACTCCTGGCCGATATTTCCCACAGGCTAAAGTCGTGATCCGGTTTCCGTTCATATCAAACACCGACAAATCGATGTCAACCAGCTCATTAGCGTCACCTGGCAGCAGTATGGGGATCATCGTCTGTGTGCTGGCGGGGTTAGGATACGCATCGCCCAGCAATAACTGGTGAGGGATGACCTGATCGCCGCCGGAAACGAAGTAGACCTCAAACTTAAAGTCGCCTTTGCTGAGGTCTACGGTGCGGCTATCTGTGGTTTTCATGTCCACCAGCTTGCCACTTTGCTGGTCGAGCAGGTAGAGACCGGAGGCTTTGTTTTGCAAAGCCTCCATGTCCCAGGTCAGGTTGGTTGGTCCTACTACTTTGTTTGATGATAAGGTAAAGCTCCAGGTGTGGTCGCCTTTGGTGGGCACGACGTCAGTGGAGAAGTAAGGATAAAAATAGTCGGTATGTGTGGTGTACATCTCACTATAGTTGATAAAGCGGGGCGGTGCCATGCCGTCGAACTTATCCTTTAGCTCTTCGGCATCAGGGTGCATTCCCACGCCGCCTAACGCCGTAGTGGTTTGTCCATCGCTTAGTTGTAGCGGGAAGAGCCAGGCCATCTCGTCGATATCAGTACCTTCGATCCTGCCGCTACCAGCCAGCACTCTACCATTGGGCTTGGAGGCAATGGGGTCGATGTCCACCGAAGTGGCTTCTTCGGCGAAGACAAAGCCACCGGAGAATGGCTGAACAACGTCTCCAATGACCAGGGCAGTACCATTAAAAACCCGGATGGGGTCAATCCCTGTTTTGTCTGGATTATCCGCTAATACCTGATCCCAGGAGATCGCAATTATGTATGGATTACCAACGAGATTCCAGCCTTTGGCTAAAGGCTTATTGAACGGTATTTTTGCGCTAGTTTGGCCCGCACCAACATTCACGGCCACTTGTTTTTTCGCATTAAACCAGTAGGCTTCTCCTATGCTTACTTGCCCGGTATTGAAGTTAACGTAGTCATTGGAGTTATTCCTGTAACGAACGATGCGCCAGTCAAACTCATGCCTTGATTGGTCAAGATCAGCAAAAATGCTACTGACTGATTTATTATCCAGGTCATACGGAATACTGAAAAGGTTCCAGGAAAGGGCTGTCCCTCCAAAGCGTTCAAATGGAATGGGTGGGCTTGCTACTTCATTAAAATAAACAGCTATACTTCCAGACCGAGACTGCTTATTGTTTTTTATGTCGGAAGCCAATATTTCAAAATCAACTCCCATTTCATCCAACATATCGGGGCTAATACTGAACTGATAGATACCTGGAGTAACTTCAGCCAAGGAGGTCGATACAAAGTCTAAATCAAGAATTCCCTTGTGAGATGCAGTGACTTCGTAGGGTAGCGCTCCACCGGTAACGACTATATTAATTGTTTGAGTTGTATTCCCGTCTTGTTTAGCGTTAAAGGTTAAACTGCCAAGAGATAAGGCACCAGTATTTTGCCCTTCAACCAAAATTATAAATGTGAATTCAGCCGAGGCAACTCCATCCGAAGCGGTAACACTAACATCATTTGATCCAATATTAGCTGAACCAGGGGTCCATGTAAAAACACCGGAAGTCTCTCCAATCGTCATTCCTTTTGACAAGGAAGCTTCATCCAAGTAAAAACTTAAGACCTGCACAGGCACATCCCCATCAGTGGCCGAGATCGTAAATGATAACACAATTCCATTGCCTATACTTTTATCAGTGAATTCACTTATGACAGGAGGTATATTTACTTCATTCACTGTTATTTTATAGGTAATTGAAGCACTTAGTTTCCCGTCAGAAACGACTACAACAACTTCATGCAAACCGTTTTGAGTTTCACTGGGTGTCCAGGCAAGCTCACCGGTAACTGCGTCTATTCTCATCCCCTTATCTATCGACTTTTGGTCGATGCTGAAATTGAGTGACTGGCTGGGTAAATCCACATCTGAGGCAGCAAACACAACCGAAAAGAGAGCAAGTTCATTAATTTCCTTATCTGGCAAAGCGGCGAAAAAAGGCGCTGTATTTACATTTGCAACTGTAATTTCTACTACTTCAGTATCGGTCGATACACCATCGGTGACTGTCACCGTCACCTCATGAATACCATCCTGGCTTTCAGAAGGCGTCCAGTCAAACACGCCAGTTTGAGCGTTAATGACCATCCCTTTATCCAGCGAAGTTTGGTCAATTTGATAGGATAATGACTGTTGCGGGACGTCAGTATCTGTAGCAACAGCAGTGAATTGAAGCGCCACTAACTCGTCGATATTTTGAGCACCAATTGTGCTGAGCACCGGATTTGAGTTGACATCGGTAACGACAACGGAAAAGGTAGTTGTAGATGAAACGACACCGTCAGATACGGATAGCAAAACTTCGTGGGTTCCATCCTGCACTTCAGTCGGAGTCCACGAGAAAGCACCAGTTGACGCTCCAATGACCATCCCAGCGTCGATCGAAACCTGATCGAGACTAAATGTCAATATTTGCGCTGGTAGATCTGCATCAGACGACGATATCAAAAACTCCAATGGTACAAGCTCTGCTATTGCTTTTGCCTCAATGGCCGCAATTACAGGTGAAATATTCACCTCATTTACCGTCACACTAAAAGAAGTGGATTGGATAGCTTGCCCATCAGACACGTTGACTTGCACCATATGACTTCCATTTTGAGACTCGCCTGGCGTCCAGGTATAGACACCGGTTGATGTATCTATGGTCATCCCTTTGTCAATTGATTCTTGATTCAAAGAAAAACTAATACCCTGGGTCGGAATGTCTGTATCCGAAGCACTGGCAGTCAGTGTAAGTTCTACAAGTTCATCTACACTTTGTCCAGCGATTGCACCTACTATGGGCAATGTGTTAACTTCATTCACAGTAATACCTACAAGTTCAGTGTCAATATCATCTCCATCCGATACAGAAACAACCACATTGTGTACGCCATCCTGAGACTCATTGGGTGTCCAGCTAAACACGCCTGTGGTAGGGTTGATAGTCATACCTTTGTCGATAGAGGTCTGATTGATACTATAGGTTAATGACTGAGCAGGTAAGTCGGCATCAGTTGCCAAAACAGTAAAACCAAGCGGCGATTGTTCATCGATAAATTTAACTCCGATGGTATTCAATATCGGCGCCTGATTTGCTGCAACTGTTACGACCCAGGGCTGACTGGTGATACCATCTTCTGCAGTTACGGTATAAGTAACAGGAGAACTAAAGTTGGTGGATGTTGCTGTAGCTGGATTAGCCATTGCACCCGGTGAAAGAGTAAAAGCAGGAACAAATGGTGAGGAAAGATCTGGCGAAGAAACAATAACTTTTATTGTATGGGCGGTATTATCAAACTGTGCATCGTCCATTTCCTCAGGAATACTAAAAGATAAGATATCAGTGGCAGTATTCACCACATGCACTGTCCAGTCCTGAATGGCAATACCATCTTCTGCAGTTACAGTATAAACAATGTCCTGAGAAAAATCATTTGACGTGGTTCCACTAGCTTGAACAATCCCTCCTATGCTTGTAGTTGCATTAAATGACAAGTCAAAAGTTGCCACATGATTAACGGAAATGTCAGCAAAAGCAGTTATTGAATGGGCCGCATTGTTAATAACTGCCTGTCCCACCTGTCCGTCCAGAGAAAATGCAGTAAAAGATCGTGCTGTGTCTAGTCCAATAGACACTTCAACCACCCAGTCGTCCACTGTGATGCCATCTTCAGCGGCAATCGCATAAGTTACTGCATTATAAAAATTATTAACTGACACGCCGCTTGACTGTGTTACATTGGCCACCTTGGCACTTGCCCCATATGCGAGACCAAAAGTTGCGATCAAATTGGTAACCGTTGTGCCTTTATAAACTTCAATATTTACGGTTCTCGCATCGGCGTCGATAACAGCTGGCGTCTTTTGCTTTTCAAACGAATAGGTGACTATACTCGTATTTTTGTTCAGATTTTCATACCAGTCCACTTTATCCCCGTTAAAAGCAGCAGCAAGGATATCGACATCACCGTCGTTATCAACATCGGCAACATGGACAGACTGTGTGTTGTCGGAAACAGAGGATAATAACAATTCACTATATACCATGGATCCGTTGTTGACAAACAGCGCAACTTTGTCATCACTTTGGCTACCGGCTATCACGTCATAGTCACCATCTCCTTCAATATCAACGGGGAAAATGGATGAAATACTATTGAGTGAATTGTATGAGACATCATTGTCTGGATACAGGCTATTTCTCCCTGTCCAACTAAGAAATCCCCAAATATTATTGGCAATCAAAAGATCCTTGGTGCCATCCTTGTTCATGTCAATTCCTATAGCGGCAGAAGGATGGCCCCAGGATGATGCTACGGTGTTTTTCGAAAAGTTTTCATCGCCATCGTTGATAAAAGTGAGCACACTTTCAGAATTCCAGGTACTGGTAACGATATCCAGATCTCCATCAAACTCGAAATCTGTTACACTCAAAGATCTTGCACCCTTGGCCTTATCTGTGACAACTCTTTTTGTGAAAAGATTAGTGCCATCATTCTCAAACCAGTAGATACTTCCTTCAGTGTTGTTGGCGGTGACCACATCAATATCACCATCACCATCCATGTCTACAGGGAAAACGTCATTAACACCGGAAACACTGGAAGAAATGATATGTTCTGTAAAGGTCACTACAGGAAGATTACCGTCGTTTTCGAACCATGACACTTTATTTGTTGCAAAACTGGAAGCGACTATATCCATAAAACCATCGTCGTTCATGTCCGTCGGTCTTGCAGCAAAAGCATCGAAAGAGCTAATGATTGATCGTTTTGTGAAAGATCCAGAACCGTCATTTTGGAACCACAGCAGTTCGTCCGCAACGGACAACCCAACGATAATATCTATGTACCCATCATTATTAAGGTCGGCAGATGATGTTGTGAATGGGCCATCAATTGTTGCACCCACGGCAGCAGAAGTGCCCGTGAACGTCCCGCCCTGTTTGGAGTTAATTAGAGTAAAATTATTTATTGCAGTGGATGACCCGGCTGAGTTCGTAACTACTACCTGAGAAAGACCTCCACTCACAACAGGAACTTCCACGACAAGCCGTACGGCAGATGCAGAAATAACTGTAGCAGATTGTCCATCAAAAGTGACCGAATTATTTTCCGAAGTTGGGTCAAAACCACCTCCTGTTAATTCAATCAGCGAACCGGGAGCGGCTATAGCTGGCTCAATTAATGAGACAACTGGCTTCGCTGGCGAAACCACCGTCACCTCCCAAAAACTCTTATTGATACCGTCTTCCGCAAAGATTGTGTAGACTAGTGGAAATGTGAAATCATTGACCGATGTTCCGCTCTGCTGAACACTCGAACCAACTTTCACTTCGGTTCCATTTGAGGTAGCGAAGTATGGTACTATTGTTGTAAAATCGGTACCCACCGGCATGGTTACTTTTACTTTCAAATTCGCTTCGTCAATCGATGTCTTACCAAGTTGCCCCGGTACACTAAATGATTCAAAAATGGAGTTTATATTCAGGTTTTCGTACCAAGCCACACGGCTCAGATTATCTGACGCCGACAAGACGTCCAAATCGCCATCGTTGTCAATATCAGCAGCTGTCACAAACCTACTACGGCCATTTTCAGTGGTAATGACCTGAACACTACCAAACGTTTTGTCGCCATTGTTTTTGATCCAAACGATTTTTTGACCTTGATCCAATGCTCCTAAGATATCAGGATAGCCATCTCCATTGATGTCGGCCACATGAATTTGCAAAACACCGTCCGTAGCCACTCCGCTACTAATTATTTGCTCATTAGTTCCGGTATCGCCAAATAACCCCGATGTTCCGCTACCAATATTTTCGTACCAAACTATTTTGTCGTCATCCTGGGCAGCAGCAACGACATCAAGATCACCATCCTTATCAATGTCTGCTGTATACAATGAATGTGTATACCCTGCAGTAGTCGAAATAATCTGCTGCGCACCAAAGGACAAATTGCCATTGTTTTTATACCAGGCAATTTTATCGTCACTTTGCGAAGCAGATAGAATATCAAGGTCGCCGTCGCCATCCAAATCGGATGCATATACATCCCAGGCACCGTCTGCGACCGACGACACAATATTTTCCGTTCCAAACACTTTACCTGTGCTAATCAGCACTTTACCTCCAGTGCCTTCATAAAAGGCTACTTTATCGTCAGTTTCTGACGATGAAAGCACGTCGTAATCACCATCATTGTCCAGGTCAGCTGCAAAGACTGTGTTTGCTCCTTTTGCGTCTGCATTGATGATATTTTGACTCCCGAATGTTTTATCACCATTATTTTCATACCAGGCTATTTTCTTATCTGATGAAGATGCAGACATCACATCAAGGTCTCCGTCCTGGTCTAGATCAGCCGTAAAAACGGATCTTCCTCCATTGGCGTTTGTTGAAATAATTTGCTGTGCGCCAAAAGTCTTGTCACCATTATTTTCGTACCACGCAATTTTATTATCGTAGTATGATGCCGACAACACATCCATATCTCCATCCCCGTCTATGTCGGCCGCATGAACTGTGGAAGCCGCACTGGCACCATTGAGCGAGATAATTTTTTGTGTACCATCAAACCCCCCGCCTTGCAAGCTATTTAACAAAGTAAAGTTACTGACACTATTAGACGTGCCTGCCGACGTAGCAACAATTACGCTTGCCGTGCCGGGTGTGCCCTCAGGAACAATCACCTTCAATTTCCCAAAAGAGACATAGGTAATTTCTGCTTCAGCGCCGCCTATCGTGACGGAAGGCTGTTGCATCAAGCTACTTCCAAAAATGGTGATCTCTTCCCCAGGCCTGGCAGAAACTGGCTCTATAGTAGTGATACGGGTGGCTAAATTTGAAAATGTCCTTACCGACCTTATATGAGCATAGTCATCTTTAAAGTCGGAGCTTGAATAGCCGTCGTCGAAATTAAAGGAATACGCAAATCCACCGCTAGCTTCGGTCGAACTCCAGTAACCAACGTAACTTGTCGTAGAAAATGCGTCGAAAAAACTTCGGTTATTATATATCAGTTGCAATTCATCTTTTGACGGGAGATACCAATCTGGATAGCCATTTTGCGTGGCTGTAGCTGATGTCGCTGCACCGGTATTCCACTCAGGGTTACCCGCTGCGTAGTCAAGCATTATTTGGGTATTATATGATCCAGTCCCAATACCGCTTAATGTTCCTCCAATTAAATCCTGGTTATAATAACTCGAATAGTCTTGCCCCCAGCTAGTGCCATAGCTGCCATTTGGTGCATCCGATTCCGCGGCAATAAGCCCCCAATTTCCAGAAGGATCCTCATAAATTACTTTTCCTCCCTGATATGATTGACCAATTGTTAATGCAGGAACTGCCGTTACCGTAACGGTCCAGTCCCTTGTCGTGCTACCATCCGCTGCAAGAACTCTATAGGTAACAGGCGACGTAAAATCGTTAGCAGTAACGCCAGTAGTTTGAGCGGTGGTCCCCACTTTTACAGAGGCCCCTGCCGAAGAAAGAAAATTTGCGATAAGGTTAGTAACGTTGGTACCATCCGGTAATGTAATTGCTACGCTGCTACTGGCATCGTCTATCTCTGATCCAAAAACCTGCCCGGGAAATGTAAACTCTACTATCTCAGTGTTTGCATCTTCTTCGATACGCCAATCAAAAAACAACTGTAGATTTTCCCAATAAATATAAATGGTTTCATTGGCAGTCAATGGCACCTTTACTTCTGATTGGAGCCCTGAAAAATCATCACTTTGATACTGCACACTCCCATTGCAAACGCTATAAACTTTTAGTTTTGTATCAACACTTGTCAAGCCAACACTAGAAATCACAACAGTTTCGTCCGCTGGAGCTGTATAAGCATACCAAACGGGCCACGCTCTGTGCCAGCCTTTGTCAATCTGCACGGGATCACTGCAGCTATCTCCGGTTTGTAATCCTCTGGACGTTGTCCAGTTAGATCCCATACCGGTGGCTAATGCAAAATTGTATAGTGTCCCATTATTGGCATTTGCCGTTTTATCTACCAGAGTGGTAACTCCTGTGTTGTCTGCATTAGCTACTCCCTGTTCAAAATCATAGTAAGCAACCAGATTGGCTTCACTGCCGGTAAGCACTTTAAAAAGATTCCCCTGAATCTGTGATTCAGTCCGAATTGTGTTCCAAATTTTTAACTCATCAAGCCTTGCATTCAAGAGATTACAAGCACAGGAAGTTCCCTGGCGGCCGAGTATGAGCGAAGAGCTATTATTATTTACTATCCCGTTATTGACTGACCCTGCAAACTCTCCATTGATGTAAAACGTCGTAGATGTACCCTGATCAACAACTACCGCTACGTGAGTCCAAACACCAGGGGAAATTGTTCCGGTCGATTTTTGCACATCGCCTCCGCCCCCATTGATCCACCACGCCAACTGACCGGTGTTTAAAATGGCAAAAGCATACCCATAATTGCCTTTCATTAAAATATTGCTCCAATTATTACCATCCCAATTCACCCATGCTTCTATGGTTAGGTCGCCTAATGTCAACGAGGAATTATTCGGAATTTCGACGTAGTCATTACTTCCATCAAAATCTAGCGCTTTTCCGAAATCAAAATTTGCCTGGGCGATCAACATATTAATCCCTGTCAAGAGCAGGGTTAATATTAAAGTTGTTTTCTTCATCATCTCGTTGGCGTTATTGGATCCCCAATTTTCTCCTCATCAGCATCTGCCCCACCCAGCGAAACGACATACCCCACTCCGCCCAGCAAAGCCAAACCCAATCCTGCCTTTACTAGGAGAGGCACCTTCCGTTTCACCAGAAAGTTCATCGTATAAACCACCTCATCCTTGTTCCTGCTATCGCTGATTTTGAAGCGGTAGCGCCCGGGTTTCACATCGCTGGGAATGATGATGGTAGTATTGCCCACATTGGGCCGTTCTTCAAAAACTTTGATTTTACTGTCTTCTTCGTAGAGTTCGAAGAGCAGCACATTGTCACCACGTCCGCCTGTCCAGGTGACCTCATAAGGTTTGCCCCGTTTCAGTACTTTGTAGTCATCGAAATTATCAAGGGCAATGAAGGGCACATAGATATTGCCTTTGAGTTCCAGGCTCACATCGCCGGCGAAGGTGTCGCCCAGCTCTTCCCTGGCATTCCAGGTAATCGTTTTGTTGCCGCCCACGGCAAGGTCCACGCCCACATCGCCGCTTACGTGCGCCAATGGCTGTATGAAATTATCGGACGAGGCGTACAGGTAAAGAGAATACTTCCGATCCAGCCGGTCGTCGTTCAGGTTGTACCTTAGCACAACCTTGCCATCAGGCTGTAGCGCCATTTGTGTGATGACCACATCCTGGGCGTGAGTAGTAAAGGCAACCGCCATGAAAATGGTAACGAGAATGGGTACCCACCATGGAGAGGTGGTTGCCCTGAAGACTGACAAATGGGGCGGGCAACAATACCTGGATGACTTGAGAACTTGTTGGAGCATAGCTTTGACGGTGATTATTCAAATACTAGTCCCATAGCTGTTGTCTGCGACGATTCACCTTTGATCAGTGACTATCATCAGACTATCAAAAGTCATCAATAACCAGCACTTTCATTGTCGATTTTGCGTCAAGTGCTGTCAGTTTTGCGTCAAATACGGCATTTTCCACTGAAAACAGAGGTCTCAAGTCGGCAATTTGCCCCTGTAGGCTAGTCCAGCAAAATTAAGTGAGTAGAAAGATCAGACGTGTCCTAACGTTATTGAGAAAGCTTCAAATGCTTCTTAATTTGCCCCACCCTGGAAACCGCCACGGGCAGTTTCATTCCACCTGTGAGTATCACTTCCGGTGTGTCGGAGAAAAGAAACTCGTCCACATCATTCAGGTTAACGATGCATTTGCGATGAATTCTGATAAATTTCTTCCCAGGCAGGGCCTGTTCCATGGCTTTCATGGACCCTCTGAGCACGTAGGCTTCATTGGTTCGGGTATGGAGCCGCACACAATAGTCGTCTGCCTCCACCCACCTTATATCGTCTAGCGCCACCACCCGGCTCCGGTTGCCTGTTTTGACAGTTATGAATTGAGCAGAATCGTCGTACTGCTGGGCTTTCAGCTCCTCATATAACGACTGGTTGCTGACCTTCATGGAACTTAGCTCTTTCACCGTTAGCTCCAGCGTTTGTATGTTCACGAAAAAATGAAGTGTTATAATCAGGGAGGCATAGGCCAAAAGAAAAATGGGCCCTTTTTGGAAAGTGTAAAATGTAAGTCCCCCAATAAATCGCTCAACTGTAGCGGGATCACCTTGAAAGAACACTTCTTCCAAAGCAATGAGAACCATGCAGAGCAAAAGAATTCCAAACACCCATCCAAAATAAATAAGCGCCTGACTTTTGTAGTCACCTTCCTTATCAAATGGGTGGCGCAGGGCAAATACAACCAATGGAGCTCCAGCCAGCATCCAGATCAGCCAACTTTTAAGGTGGCCAATGATCAACTCAAGCAGCGTAATATTAGCATTTGGGAAAAGGTTATATCTCCGGAGGTAGTAAAATTGCTGTGCGCCCTCGAATACGATCAGCGCCGCTATAATTCCAGCAACTATCAATACAGGCTTTATCCAGTTGCCTCCGGGAAAGGTATTATCGGATGATAGCATATCTTCTTTTGCAGGCTCGTTAGCTTCGGCTTCAATGATATGCCAAAATACTCAATCGGATCTTAAAAAACTGTGGACTCTGACTTTAAGACTCCATAGTAAAAGTCACTAACCGCAATTCTGTTTGAATACAGTTCCGTTTCCTTTCTTGAATACGGAGTAAATGTGCATGATACTTCTGGCGATGGCTGTATCTTTGCTTGCGCTTCATATCTTATTGATATTTCATTTTCCAAAAAAAACTTAACACTTCAAAAACAGCCTAATAAGGCTACTATACTAATTGATCAAAGCCTTATCGCTACCCCAAAAGTAGGATAAGCTCGTTTATTGGCGGGTGAATAATTCATGGTGACATTGTAAAACACTGCACTGTCTTTGTCCAGATTTTTTCTTATCACCCCAAAACCCAAATGT
The DNA here is from genome assembly GCF_048007035.1 of Imperialibacter sp. Taxonomy (NCBI): domain Bacteria; kingdom Pseudomonadati; phylum Bacteroidota; class Cytophagia; order Cytophagales; family Flammeovirgaceae; genus Imperialibacter; species Imperialibacter sp. The sequence continues at coordinate 5,156,661 of NZ_CP180355.1, read as the reverse complement.
ACAAGGTGTGCATCGAAACGATCGTCATAAACGGTGTCATCTGAAATTTTTACCTTGTAGAAGTCGTGGCTGTACAGCGGCTGGATCACAAGCGTGTTTGCTTCAGTCACATCAAAACTAAAGGGAATACCGCCTACCAGCTGGGCAAATGTGGCGGTACCATTTTCTACCTTGTCGGTAGAGGCTGCAAAGCCCCCACCTCCATAGAGTGATGCATGAAAAGTACCCTCGTTGGGTAAAAGGGCATACTTGGCGAACCCGCTGAGCCCTGCGCTGAAAAGTCCAAGCCCAAAAGATCCGCCCACATCGAGCCGCTCGGCCAAGCCATACTGAGCCTGAATATTGATCCACGGCGCAGGCACTTTGAAGGGATTGAGCTTGACAGTTTGCGTGACGGTGTCGGTGGTGTAGGACGGAACCACATTGTAGGAAAGGCCAATAGCCCCCTCGAATTCTTTCTTCCCAACGGTATTTCCATCCTGAAAGAGCACGCCTGTACTTACGCATCCGGTGCATAGTGCACCAAATAGCAGCATTAAAAAATGAGTTTTCATAAGTCTAAAAAAGTAAAGATAGATAAAATCATTTATACATTATTCATGCCAGATTGCTTGGGCCAGGCAGTAGCATTTGTTGCTGAATACCCTGCCGTATTCCTGATTGCAATCAAACATTATTGACTTATATTGAGCTGGCCTTCGGCAACTACTTAAACAACCTCAATGAAATACCTTCTAACCTTCATCACCTTTCTCACATTGACATCCAGCACGCTGCTCAGCCAAAGTGCCCAGGAAATTGTAGACGTTACCAAAGTGTTCCTGAAAACACTGAGTGCAGAAGAGCTTCAGCAAATCAGTTTACCTTTCGACGACCCGGGCCGGGAAAAGTGGACGAACCTGCCCGTTGGTCTTGTGCCAAGGCCTGGTAAGCGCTATGGTGACCTTTCAGAAAAAAGCATGATCCAGTTTCACAGGGTGCTCACAACTTTGTTTAGCTCGCAGGGTTATCTGAAGATCACCAGCATCATGCAGCTGGACGACATTTTAAACATAGTCTACGACACCTCATTTGAGAGGGGTACAATCTCCAAAGAAGGGCTGGCACAAATCAAAAAACTCGATTGGGAGTATGGCAATTACTTTATTTCTCTCTGGGGCACGCCCGATATGAAAGAGCCCTGGGGTCTGAATATGGGTGGCCATCATATGGCCGTCAGCCTGTCGATGGCGGGTGGTAAATACTCGCTCACCCCCCTCTTTTTTGGGTCTGACCCAGCCGAGGTTCGAATTACCAAATATGCGGGACTCAGGGTACTGAGCAAAGAAGAAGATTATGGCTTTCTGCTGATCAATGCTTTGACTGAGCAGCAAAAGAAAACGGCTACCTTAAGCCAAAAGGTGCCCGGCGACATCATCACCAGCCCTAACGGGCCGAAAAGAATTGACGACTACTATGGCATAAAAGCAGCTGATATGGAAAAGGAGCAAAAAGGGCTGCTGGAATGGCTGATCAAAGAGTATGTCGACAACCTGGAACATGAGGGTGCGACGAGGGTCTATGACAAACTGGTTGAGACTGGGATCGACAACATCTATTTTGCCTGGATTGGAAGTTACGAGGCCAGAAACCCCCATTACTATATCATCAATGGCCCTGACTTCATGATTGAGTACGACAACGTGGGTTTCGACAACGACGGAAATCATATCCATGCCATCTGGAGGGAAAAAGGCGGCGACTTTGGTGAAGACATTCTCAAAGCGCACTATTTGGGGCACAAGCATTAACCAATCGGCAGCAATTGGGATGAACAAACGCTTGGCCTTATTGTTCAGCTTTGCGCTGGCAGCGATACTGACATTTGGCAGCTTACTTTATTACGTTACCAGCACTAAGGTGACAGATGTTTCAACATTTGAGCCTTATAGCGAAATAGTAGGCACAACTGTTGTTTTGAAACGTCCGGCAGTCATTGTCAGAAACCTTGATGCCTTTGTAAATGAGCACCCCTATTTACTAATCGAGATAGATCAGGGCCTTTTTGAAGGCACCGAAGCTATAGCCACGCTGCCGATCGGTACCTCTCTGGAGATTCAAAAAGCAAAGCACTTCACAAACGGCTCCAGTGGATTCACACATGCCTTTGTGCTCGGTTGGGTGCAGCTGCCTGGCAGTGGGAAAATTGTTCCGTTTGAATATGGCTGGGGTGAGCAAAACATTTCACTTTATAGCGAAGAGGAAGAATACTGGACGTACCCGGTGGCATTGTGGCAAGCAAATGCGAATACAGCAAAGTTTTACATGGAAAAGACTGGCTTGCAGTGACGCTGGCTGTTGACTTAAAAAATGCCCTTCCCTTGCGTCGGAAGCTAAAACAGCGCCTCCAGTCGATGAAAGCAGTAAAAAAGTTTCACCAGGCGTGTACCGAAGCCGTCTGAAGGGTACTTATAATTAAAGGGCAACATCGTCTTTGATATTAAAAAATCTGAAACTCACCAAAACTCTAAAAACTATGAACCTGCTTCGCTTTGAACTACCCTCTCGTTTTCATGACTATGGATTGCTTGTGTTGCGGCTTGCTTTCGGCTTCTCCCTCATGTACGGCCATGGCTGGGGCAAAATGATGCGGCTATTCGGCTCCGACGAAATTAAGTTTGCCGACCCCTTCGGCTTTGGCCCAGCCTTCACACTGAGTTTCGCAGTATTCGCCGAGGTAATCTGCGCCATATTAGTAATGGCGGGCCTATTTACAAGAGCAGCGTTGATCCCACCCTTTATCACGGTAGCAACGGCCTTCTTCACCGTTCACTTCAGTCAGGAATTTGGCCAACAGGAAAAAGTAATACTGTTCAGTTTTGCCCTCCTGGCACTCTTTTTCACCGGCCCTGGTAAGTACTCACTGGATGCGGCGCTATCAAAAAATAGTACTGGAATGACTTGAGTCTCTTCATCACAGAAGCTTAACCGACACCCCCCCGACGTCATATAACATCACAGCCCCTATAACCTCTTCACATGTTACCTAAGGTCGTATTCTACACAGTATTACTGGTTCAAACTATTACACTAGCCTCCAATACCAATAGAACCGAGCCCCTACAGGAGGGCTTTTCATTCTACGTAGGCACTTATACCCGTGGAGAAAGCAAGGGCATCTATCGATACCGGCTTCAACCTGACGGCAAGCTGAAGAGCTTCGGGCTAGCCGCTGAGACGGAAAACCCGTCATTTCTGGCAAAAAGCCCCGATGGCAAATACCTGTTGGCGGCCAATGAAAACAGAAACGATGCCGGTGGCGGTGGCACTATTACGTCGTTTGAGATAAATGGCGAGGCTTTGTCTCTTATCGACAAAAAGCCATCAGGAGGAGCTTCGCCTTGCTTTGTAACAATCGACAAATCTGGTTATGTGTTTGCTGCCAACTATAGCAGCGGGAATGTAGGGCTGCTACGGTTAGGTTCCTCAGGCATGCTAGATGGCCCATTGCACGTGCAGCAACACGAGGGCGAAGGATCTCACGCAAGGCAAAAGGGGCCACATGCGCATTCTGTTTGGTTCGAACCAAAGGGAAACACAATCATCTCAGTCGACTTGGGCACCAACGAACTCTGGTTTTCGACCCTGGATAAAGACAATGAAAAATTGGTTCCAACGGCGCCTTACAAACTGGCGATGGCTCCGGGAGCTGGTCCACGACACATGGCTTTCCATCCCAAAGGCAACTGGGCATATGTAGTCAATGAACTATCGTCCACAATAACTCAAATAAAGAAAAACAATGTGGGGCACTACGAAATTGCAAGCTCCGTTAGTACATTACCCGCCGGATATGAAGAAACCAGCAGTTGCGCCGACATCCATATTTCCGACGACGGAAAGTTCCTTTATGCCTCCAACAGGGGGCACAACAGCATAGCGATTTATCAGGTTAATTCATCGAACGGCAGCCTGGCACTTGTGGGGCATGAGGGTGTGCGGGGCGACTGGCCCAGAAATTTTACGCTATCCCCCGGTGGCGACTACTTGCTTGTGGCTAATCAAAAATCTAATAATATCATTTCGTTTAAGCGTGACAAGAAGAGTGGCAAGCTGGGGTTTGTTAGTGAGATAGAGGCTCCCAGTCCTGTTTGCTTGTTGTTCTAACACAGTCTTATGATCACTGGTTAAAAAAGGGGAATCATGCGACTGACATGTGATTCCCCAACTTTGCTTTGGGCGTTACCGTGCTACTCTGCCTGAGGCATCTCCCGCCATCAACTTCTTCACCTCCTCAAGCGTTGCCAGGTTAGCATCTCCTACAATCGTATGCTTGAGGCAAGAGGCGGCCACAGCAAAGTTGAGTGCATGCTGATCATCGTCTGGATAAGTGAGCAAACCATAAATAAGGCCTCCCATAAAAGAGTCTCCTCCACCTACCCTATCCACGATATGCGTAATTTGATATTCAGGGGATTTGAACATGGTCGTTCCATCATAGAGCACACCTGCCCAGGTATTGTGTGACGCAGAAATGGAGCCTCTTAGCGTGGTGATTACTTTCTTGGCATTCGGAAATTTCTTCATCATTTGCTGGCAAACCGATAGAAATGCTTCGGCCTTTACGTGCTCTCCTTGCTTGGTGATGTCCAGGCCGTCTGGCTTGATACCGAAGTGTTTTTCGGCGTCCTCTTCGTTGCCTAAAATGATGTCGCAATAAGAGGTTAGCTCTGTCATGATTTCCTCAGGTTCAACTCCATACCTCCAAAGCTTTGCCCTATAATTCAGGTCCGTCGAGATTGTAAGGCCCATTTTGCGGGCTGTTTGCACAGCCTCCAGGCAAGCATCAGCTGCACCCTGCGATATGGCCGGTGTAATACCAGTCCAGTGAAACCACCGGGCACCCGAAAATACACTCTCCCAATCAACCATGCCCTTTTTTATTTCCGCTATCGCAGAATGAGCCCGGTCGTAAACCACTTTACTGCCTCTGCTCACCGCACCGGTTTCCAGAAAGTATATGCCGAGTCGGTCTCCGCCAAAAATAATTTTATCTGTTCCAACGCCTCTTTTGCGCATCTCCATTAACGCACACTCACCGAGGTCATTTTTCGGCAGCCGGGTAACAAAGTCTACCGGAATCCCATAATTGGCAAGTGATACAGCCACGTTTGACTCACCTCCGCCATAAACTACATCAAAACTTGTTGTCTGCGAGAGCCTTAAAACTCCAGGGGTTCCAAGGCGCAACATGATCTCACCAAAGGTTACTACTTTTTTCATGGTCAATTCTTTTTCAAGATGTTATCAGTTAATTATTTGCTGGGATCTGCTCTGGTTCCTCATATCCCTTTGGGGCTCTTTTGTGCCAATAGGAAGCCAGTATAGAGCCCGTGATGTTCATGAGTGGGCCAAATACCGCCGGTGCCAGTCCCATGGTGCCAATTTTCCCAAGCGTATTGGCTATGCCTGAGGCCAGGCCGCCATTCTGCATCCCCACTTCTATGGCTATTGTTCTTGAGTCCTGTTCATTGAGCTTTAGCAGCTTTGCATAAAAATACCCAAGCGTATACCCAAATAAATTGTGAATAAGCACAAGAACCATCAATATCCCACCGATATCGAGAAGGCTATCCCGGCCTGCCGCTGTAATAATCACAATGATGACCCCAATCGCCAGCATGGAAAGCAACGGCATTAATTTGTCCATCCATTTAGTTTTGTCACCCAACAATTTGTTAAAAAGCAGGCCGGCTCCTATCGGAAGAATGATCATCTTCACAATGCTCCACATCATCGCAAGCACCTCAATTTCGATAAACTCACCGGCAAGCAACTTCATCATCAGTGGCGTTGTAAATGGTGCCAGCAGCGTTGCGATGGATGTAATGGTAATGGAAAGTGCCAGGTTAGCCTTCGCAAGGTAGGCCATCACATTAGACGCTACTCCGCTGGGTGAGCACCCAATGAGCACTATTCCGGCGGCAATTTCAGGAGGAAAGTTGCTGAGCTTGGCCAGCGTGAAGCCAATTAAAGGCATGATCAACAATTGCGCACTTACACCAACTACCACACCTTTCGGGGACTTAAAAATGGAACCAAAATCGCCGAGACTCATAGAAGTACCCATGCCAAACATGATAATTTGAATCAGTGGTATGATCAGGTTGGTGAGTTTGAAACCTTCTATTACCAGAAAATACTCTGGGTAATACAAGGCTATGGTTACACCGGCAAAGATCATAGTGGTAAACACATAGCCTCTCAGCTGCTCGTGGCCACTGAAGCCGAAAGCAAGCAATGTAAAAAACGCTATAATGAGTGAACCAGCCTGCGACAGCCCACCGGTGAATATGGTAAAGAGTATCAGTAAAAGAAGAAGCAAAGTAGCCCCGAGGGCTGTTGAGTAGATGTTGAATTTTTTCAAAACTTCGTGGTTTAGGGTGAATTATTAATTTACCATGGCGGCCTGGCCCGTCATAACTTAAAAGCCTGGCGCAAGACCAGGCGAAGATGGCCGTTCGGGTACAACTTGTAAAGCTGTGCGTTGCCAATGCGCATATCAACCGTGTCTCCGTTGTTGAGTCCCTTAGCCTGAAAGACATGCCTTACAATCGCCATATCTTCAGTAGTGGTTATTTTTTGGTTTTCTGTTTCGATAGACAGGAAAACAAATGGCCCGTTCACCACATCATCGACAAAGGTTTGTTTGTCCTGAACAGCGCCACTCGAATGCCCGTAACTAAGCTCTGCTGCGCATATGCTTATCAACGTCTTTCGGTCTCTGTTAAGCAGGGCCATGTTCAGGCCATCAACAGTCAGTTTCACCAGGTCAGCATTAATCTTCTGGCCAGGGGCGTCACCTGCTCCCTGTACAGCTGACTGACTGTTTTGCTCGCCGCAACTTAACAAAACGACAAGGAGAGTAAATATTAAACTGTATAAGGCTTTTTTCATTCTATAAGATGTTTTTGTGACTTATTAAAGAAGAAGAAATGTGATAGTAATGACCGGCTCCGTGCATAGTGACTGCTATAAATTGAACATGTAATTGAGCTTAAGAAGTATGGCTCTGTTTCGGTTATTTTGAAGAAACGGCGACGTAGTATAGTTGTCGCTGTACACAAGAAAGATATCCGACATGGTACTGTAGCGCCACTGCAGCCTGCTGTTCACATTGAAATTCTCCCGCTGTGTATTGTATTGCAAGAAAGTTGTCCAAAATACCTTCGTGCTAAAATTGACTTCAGCTCGGGCGTTTACCAGCCTGAGGTTTGACTCCCCGTATGGATCAGGCAGCTTTAGGTTGTTTTGCTCCCAGCCCACGGAGAAGGTTCCCCAGGGCTGCCTCCGGTAGTTCAGCTGAAGCAAGTACCTGGTTAGGCTGCCATTGTAGTACTGCCCCACACCTACTTCAGTTTGCCATGAGAATAATTTCCTGGCATCGGACTGGTAGGTGACATTGAACCGTCCATAGTCGAATGAACCCGGCATCAGCGGTGCGGCATCGGTAAAGTCTGTAGGAAATCTTAGGTTGGTCTTAAGTAGCTGCGGTTGTAGCTGGAGTTCGGCCGTGTTTTGGAATTTGATCTTATAGTCAATCCTGTTCTCCAGGTCGCTGATGGTGCCGTCCGGGTAAAGATCGTTATAGGTTCTCAACTCTATGTCGTGCGCCACAATCTTGCTGCCCTTTGCCGGACGAAACACATAGCCGAACCTGCCATAAATTCGCTCCCAACCGAGATGAATCAGTGTATCTCTCACAGCATCGTAGTTTTCAAGACGGGGAAAAAAGCCCATGTCGGCGAAATAGTCGGACGATATGTTCCAGTAATTTATGCGTGCCTTCCATTTTCTTCCCGCATATTCAATACCCAGGTTCGTAAACGACCCATAACCAGCGTCAGGCTTCGCTGAAAGGTGATAAGCCGCAAAATAATTCCAGGTACCAGAGTTGTTCAGGTAGTTAAATTCTAATCCAGTATTTCTCCCATAATTATTCCCTTGCCAACCATCCTCTTGTGTGTAAGCCTGGCGATTTGTAACATAGCCTCTCAAAACGGAGCGACTCCAAATTCTCTGATTAAAAACGGCTATGGAATAGTTTTGTCCTGGCACGGTATCATTTGATTTGGTTTGAAGATGCAACAGACCGATCCTGGTGTTGGGAGTCACATTTCCACTCAATCGGGCTCCGTAGTTAATTGCAACCGGCCTGTTGTCCATGTCGAGTCCCATTCGTCTGGTAAAAATGGGCTTGGCATCGTTGGGGCCAAACTCGGTAAAGAGGTCATTGTTTTCGAGAAAAAAACCACGTTTTTCAGGAAACCTGAGGTTGAACCTGGTCAGGTTCGTTTGCTGCACATCCACGTCAACAGTCGAAAAATCGGGATTAACCGTAAGGTCCAGGTTGAGTGAAGAAGTGAGTGCAATTTTCGCATCTCCTCCCACACGCACGCTCGTCTCAGAGCGAGGCGATTCGGCCTCGTTGTCTCTTGTTACGCCGCCTGTAACATAGGGCAGCACCGAGATATTGGTGCCATTTTTTGTCGGGGCAATGTCCCATTTCAGATCACCGGTGTACCCCAGGTCATAAAGTTCAAAATTAACAGGCAACGGAGTCCAGCTATACTTTTGATTCCTCGACATATCATTGCGAAAGAAATTGACGCCCCAGGTACTGTTTTGGCTGTTGAACCGCAGGGTTTTGAATGGGATCGCCATCTCAACAACATACCTGTCCGGGTGGCGGGTAACGGCAGAGTACCACCGGTTGTCCCAGCTAAAAGTCATCCTGTCGGGTTGGGTAGCATTGGGCCCAAGCAGCTCTTCCGTCTGCACATTGTAGGGACTTACACCAAAAAGAAAGCCATTGGTATTGCTATTTACCGGATCGATAACTATCCCAAAGGCATCACTGGTGAAAAGTCCGTTGTCTCTCTTTAAAGTCTGAACAACATAATCCTCCACATCATAGCAAATAGCAGCGATGTATAAGTTATCGGCATCGTAAGTCATTCTAACTTCAGTGCGAACATCCGTTTTTATGTTATCCTTGGGGTATTGCTGCCAGAAATCACTCGCAACGTTTGGCGTAGACCATGAGTCCTCATCTAGCATACCATCAACTTTAATCGGATCATTATTCCTCTTTATATGCAGTTGATAGCTTGACAAATCACCCTGTAACTGCCTCGCCGACAATGAGGAGATTGAAATAATGGCAACAACGAATAGAAAAAGGATCAGGTGTCTCATTTCTCAATGATTTCTATATTTTTTTGTGAATGAATAGAGCATAGAACCCCTTGGCTCTGCCTTTTAGCTAAGCCCCCTACGCCCTATTCAAGAAATGAAGTTGCTCGGCAGAAGCTAGTTGGATTTTTGCTTGAGCGCAATGTATTCGTCCATAAGCTGAACAAATGCATCTATCATCGCAGGTTCAGCACAGCCTGGCTTCAAACTATTGCCAAGGGCTTTTTCCGAAGGCATCAGGTAAGCTGCATCGGTAGGTACATATCCAATAGCATTTGCCATTACTGTCACCATCATCGTCCTGTCAAATCGTGAGGTTTCCTTCAAATGCATCCCAATTTCGGTAAACACTTCAGCAGCTACTCCGGCCAGTGCGATATCGTTGATCATCAACAAGTGTAATGGAATAGTTACCGGGTCTCCATCAACCATTTCGACTTTGGTTGGTGCGAGGTACCCACCTCTTGGCTCTTCAGGCTTTCTTGGATATTTCCTTTCCTGCCCTTCACAGGTTACTGAGGTTTTTTTACTCCAGATTTGCGCTGTCTGATCAGTATTTTTAATCGATTTAACAAGTCGAACAATCTCTTCTCCCAGTCTCCTAGCCTGCACATCAAGTATGGCATATCCCCCAATACCTTCGTCCTGTGTGTCTGGATGATCCTGATTGTAGGTCGACATAAACATAGGGTTTTGATCCCCAGCTGCACCACTTGTCCAAGCTGTCACAGCGTTTTTGAAGTGCCTGTCAACATATTTAGCAGTTGCCCCCGGCAGGTCGGCCGAGATCTCTGGAAGACCATCCTTAGTAGTAGCCCGATACATCACCACTGCATGCACAGCGTAGTTGGCATAAATGGCAATTGGCTCGCCCGAGAGTGTAGTAAATGAAACAACAGCTACTGTCTTATCGGAAGGGCCTTCTGGGTTGTAGCCCATGTGATAGCCTTCACCAATTTTTTCATCCCTGTTGGTATTGATATAGGCTTTACCTTTTGCAAACCCCACTTTGGCAGGCTGTAGTTTGGCATTGGCTGCATTAATAGATTTTATCGTGGCATTCTTAATGATGTTGTAGTACTCATCAGTGTAATCATTTGCCGGCAGCTGTATGGTGTTATGATCATGTGTAGCCGCTATAAACAAATCCTCTTGCGGAATCTTAGTACCAGCAGCCACTTCCTGAATAAAGCGGGCTCCGCCGGGCACTTTGCTTATGTCCATAGACACCAACGCCACTTTTTTGAATCCATTATCTATTACAATGGAGCGAACAAGCAGCGAATCGTGAATGCCACTAAACCTCCGAAATTGATCGGCAGAAGCGGTGAAAATGCTTGCTGGCGGGTTCATTATTTCTCTGGCCGCACCTACCTTCAGTGCACCCGATGGTATTCCCTGACCTCTTACCACACCAACTGCTGCTGACAGCAGTATAATTAGCGTAACTATTTTTGATGTTTTCATTTCTCTTGATGATCTGATTTGTTCAATAAAGCTTTCCTGTTTTTTCCTTGATTGCATACAGCTGACCATGGATCGGCTATGATTATTCTAAATATTGCACTTAACGGTTTATTACCTCAAAGACATGTTCCCCCCCCGTCGTTATTTAAAAAGCTTGAAAAAAGTGCGCCAAGGCTGGCGCACCTTTCCACCTACTTAAACAACATATACAACCTACAAACTCAATGTCTTATGTGAGCCCTACGGCCTTATGATGGTACCGTCAGCGTTTCGGATTTGATTATAGCCCCTTAGCCTGATAGGATATTTAGCAGCCAGCTTCTCATCAATGTCCACCCCGATACCCGGCTTGTCGTTCAGATGCATATAACCATTTGTGGTCGTCGGAGATCCGGGGAACACTTCCTGTTCTACCTCTGGAAATATCCGGCCTTCCTGAACGCCAAAGTTCCAGATGGCCATATCCACATGGGCATGGGCTGCATGACCAACTGGTGACACATCGCCAGGGCCATGCCATGCGGTACGAACACCAAAGAATTCACCCAATCTGGCGATTTTCATAGCAGGAGTGATGCCACCGATCTGCGACACATGGCACCTTATATAATCAAAATAGCGATTGGCGATAGGCTCCAGGAACTCGTTGATATTGTTAAAGAGCTCTCCCATTGAAATAGGCACATTGGTGCTTTCTCTGAGCTGTGGCCACCAGCCTTGGTTTTCTGGAGACAAAGGATCCTCCATGAAGAAGGGCCGGTACTGCTCTACTGAGTTGATGAGCTGAATCGCCTCCATGGGCTGGATTTTCTCATGAATGTCATGCATGAGATCAATCTCGTCACCACATTGCTTTCTTACTGTGTCAAAAAGTTCAACTACCGATTTTATGTATTTCTGAGGATGAAAGTAACGGTCTCCCGCATAGCCATATCCCGCCTTCTTGAAGTCTGGAACATAAGAATCATCAGTTAGCGATGGAGAGCTCATCCGGACATACTGATAGCCCTCTTCTTTAAAACGATTAACGTTATCAGCCACTTCCTGAATGGATCCTCCTGTCCGTGCATAAACGGGTATGGCAAAACGTGACTTGCCGCCGAGCAGCTGATACACAGGCATACCTGCTCTTTTCCCCTTGATATCCCAAAGAGCCTGGTCAAGCCCGCTCAGTACATTGTTCAGCACCGGGCCATTGCGCCAATAGGAATCGATGTAGAACGAGTTCCACATGTCTTCTATGTTATCCACGTCCTTGCCCTTGCAGAAAGGAGCCAGGTAATCATTGATGGCCGTAACCACCACCGATGCACGCTGTGTGAAAGTGGAGCAACCCAAGCCATATAAACCCGGCTCACTGGTTTCAACCTTCACCACGATTAGATTGGCGTTACTTGGAGAGGTCGCAATGGCCTTTACGCTCTTGATGGTCACAGGGGCCGTTCCCTTTGCATAAGCTGGTGTTTCCTTGTCTTTGGCATTAGCGCTGCCAAAACCAAAGAGCCCAAGCGTACCGGCTGCCGATCCAATCCCCAATGTCCGGAGGACGTTTCTACGGCTTTCTATATTTTCATTTTCTTTCATGGTATTAGTGTTTAAGAGTATGTTCTGGTCTTTTTCAAGTCAACTTCATTGATATCAATCGGGCAGCTTGAAGGCCACATAGTAGTCACCCGCCTTTTGCCCTCTTGCTCCACCTGCGGCAATGGCCACGTACTGTTTGCCATCCACTTCGTAAATAGCCGGGGTAGCAAATCCCGCAGCTGGCAATTGATATTCCCACACCACTTTTCCAGTGTTTTTATCAAAGGCCCTTATTCGTTCGTCTTTGGTGCCAGCGATAAAGACGAGGCCTCCGGCTGTGACTACCGGGCCACCGTAGCTTTCTGTACCGGTTATTGAAATGCCCTTCTCAGTCAACTCCGGGAATTCTCCTAAAGGAACCCTCCACAGATATTCACCCGTATTGAGGTCGATGGCATTGAGCGTTCCCCACGGGGGCTTGATGCCCGGATAGCCCTGCTCGTCAAATAACTTGGTCCAGGCCTTCTTGACATAAGCGGGTTGAAAGCCAAACGTATTCTGCGCCAACGAAGGCTGGGGCTCGCTGCGCTCATCTGCGGTTCCATCACCCTGAGCTTTCGTTTCCTCCAATAGGAAGCTGACAATCGTCTGACGATCCCTCTCAGCCATGTGCTGGAAAGACGGCATTCTGCCTATGCCATTCCCTAAAATATTGGACAGTTGCGCTCTGCTAAATTGGTTTTTGACGTTGCTTATGTCTGGAAAATCAGTGCCATTACCCTTTTTGTTCTTCCCATGGCATGCCGCACAATTGAGCGAGAACAGCTGTTCGCCTGACAATACCTCATCACCAGCGTCTCCTTGCTGAATATTTTCAGTCATCTCTAGAATCCACGGATTATCGTTGGCATTTTGATACAGTATACCGTCGGGGTCTATCGCATTTCCGCCCCACTCAGCGCCTCCACTGTAACCGAACAGTAGTGTCCCTTCCTTGCTTGGAGGAGCAAACTTGTCGTCGGTTTTGTAGCGCTCATATATTTGCCTGGTATAGGCTTCTGCCTCGGGTGAAATGTTGGAGATATCAGCTTCCGTATACACCTGTCTCGAGAATGGAGCTGGCGTCAACGGAAACTTTTGGGTTGGCCATGGCGACTCGCCAGGCAAGCCACTGGTTGGCACCGGTCTTTCTTCTACCGGAAATACCGACTCCCCGGTTTTACTATTGAGCACGTACACCATCCCGTCTTTGGTTGCCTGAACAACTACGTCAAGCTTTTGTCCGTTGTGCTCGATGGTAGCAAGATTAGGTTGCAGTGGATGATCTCTGTCCCACAGGTCGTGGCTGATGGTTTGGTAGTACCATACGAGGCTACCATCGTTCGCATTCAAAGCCACTATGCTGTTGGCAAAGAGGTTTTGTCCTGCTCTGCTTCCTCCGTAGAAGTCTGCAGCCGGCGAACCAGTACCAAAAAACACCACGCCATTTCTCTCATCCAGGATCATTCCAGACCAGGTGTTTGCGCCACCAACTTCCTTGTAGGCACCCTCAGGCCAGGTTTCGTAACCAACCTCTCCGGGATGTGGAATAGTGTGAAATACCCATTCCAGCTCTCCTGTGATAACATTGAACGCCCTCACGTGACCAGGAGCACCATCGCCGGCTTCAGACACCGCTGAGCCGATTACCATCGTATTTTTGTAAATCACGCCTGGAGAAGTAGCTCTTACTCGTGTCTTTGTGATATCGGCGTCTATCCCATCTGAAAGCCCCTGGCGAAGGTCAACCACTCCGTCGTTTCCAAAACCTGGAATCAGTTTACCCGTCGCAGCACTTACTGCATAAAGATTGGATTCGACAGTATACAATATCCGCTTGTCGTCCCCATTCTCCCAGTACATGACACCACGGTTGCGAAAGCCTTCTTCAGGAGGAGAAAATTTCCAAAGCTCTTCTCCGGTTGCAGCATTGACGGCAAATAGTTGGAGAAGTGGCGTTGTCGCATATAACACGCCATCCATCACAATCGGTTGACACTGGATCTCCCGTACTCTGGAGTTACTTCCCGGGTCTTGCGGCTCCCTCGCTTTGTACATCCACGCCACTTCAAGTTGGCTTACATTCTCACTAGTAATCTGGTCGAGGGGTGAATACCTATTTCCGGCATTGTTACCACCGTAAACCGGCCAGTTGGCACCCGTATCAAATCTTGAGACAGTCTTATCTGGCTCGCCCTGCTGGCAACCAGATACAAATGCCAGCAGAATGGCAACACTTTTAAGTCTAAATTTCATCTTTAGCATGTCAATCAAAGTGTGTAGTAATCGTAAGTAATTGTCCAGGAGAATGACTCCGACGGAGCTACTTTAACACCGATATATGGCTCAGGACAAACCGTCTTCAGAGCTGACCAAAAAATCAACCTCGACAGCGGTCTATCGCAGGTAATTCTTACTCCTGCACCAGTGTTTCTGTTCTCAATCGCTATATCATAGTCTGCAGCAGAGCCGCCATAACCACCAATCGAGCGAAGTCGGGCATGATCATTTTTGCCCAACACTCCGGTGTATCTAACTTCCCCACTACTCACCTCGGCAAAGTCGCCAAGCCCACTAGCATCCCCTTCCACCCCAAAGGGGAATCGAATGAGGAAACCAGGACCTACGGTGGCATTGTCGATGACAAAAAAGTTGTGATCAAACACCTGCGTATCGATGACCTGACCCCCCTTATTCGTCAGGGTGTGGTCAATTATCATTTTGTTTCCACTTAGCCTTACTACTTTTTTGTAGCTGTAGCTATATTCCTCACTTACTAAATCGTGGACAAATTCTACCTTGTCAGCACTGTGCTTAATGCTCCATATACCATGGTCAACAATTTTGTAAGGTTTTGAAAAATGGTAAGGGGCGGTGTCCAGCCTTTCCAGCACTCCTACTCCAACCTTGACAAACGTCTGGCCTACTTTGGCCTGGTCGTATCCCAACGGGTCAAAAGCCTCCACAGGGCCGGTTATTGCATCGTGTAAAAAGGGGTCGTACTTCTCGAACCATTGCCCGAAGTAGCTGTGTCCTTTGTAGTTAAGTTGTGAAACCACGCCTGACCAGTCAAACCTTGCTCCCCTGTAGTAACCATTTACAGCATCGGGCAAGTAGATTTCTGCACTTATAGTTCCGTTAGAAATTTTTGCTTTTGGGACTTCCTGAGCCCTCGTCGGAACATACCAAATCACCAAAAGGGTCGCAGTCAAAAATGCTTTGTTCATAACATTTATCGTTCGTAACAGGTAATAGTTATCCAGCCCAGCTATTTCGAAAAAGGGTGTTGTCAACTTTGTGTCAAAAAACTTTAATTTATTTCAGTACACCTGGCTCATTGATTTGGTAAAGAAAGCGGGCCAAAGCAGTTGAGAGTCTGCACATTTTCCTGCAACTTCTTTCTGCTGCTTTGGCCCATTTTCTATTTAGTAGCCGGGGTTTTGGTCTGAGAAATTGATAGCCACATTGTTCTCTATCTCCAGGGTAGGAATTGGCTGAGCGTAGTCAGTATCCTCCCAGTTGATCGTACCTCCTCGTACGGTCTGATAAATAGCTGCCTCTGCGCTACCATTTTTCCACCTTCTGGTGTCAGTCCATTTTTGTCCCTCGCCGAATAGCTCCACAAAGCGCTCATATCTCAGCACATTGTTGCCGAGTTCTGGATCACCAACAGCTTTAGTAGCATCGGTGAGAGTGACATAATCGCTTGGATGAGGCGCATCCACAGGAAGGTTGTAGGCACGTCTGTGCACCTTATTGATGTATTCAAGACCAGTAGCGATGTCGCCTGTTTCAATAGAGGCTTCGGCATAGAGTAGGTATACATCAGCCAGACGAAGAAGATAGAAATTGGCACCACTATCTCTGATAAGCCTTTGCCTCTCCGTCACATTTACATACTTACGGAAGCTCCAGGCAGGTCTGTTCACCTCAACACCATCGGCAAAATGTGAGATGGCAGTCTTTTTGCCATCAGCCATAATTGAATCAGCGTAGGGCTGGAATCCGGCAATATATAATCTCGGATCAACCGGGCTATTCAGCGGGTCAGCACGAAGTGCCAGGGCCTCAGTCACATACCCAGGTCTTACGTTAGATGCCCGTGGTTCCACCACGCCATCCTGAAAATAGTGATCTTGCGTAAAACCAAAGCGAGCCAGGTTCTTCTCATGAATAAACTCATTGGACCAGCTTGAGGCCAAGGGAAGGTCGTTGATGACGATAGACGGAGCCACTATGCTGGCATACCACGATCCCAGCGACGTCTCATCATTTGATCTACCCACGTTATCATCCTCAAGGGCTATTTCAATAAGTGATTCGGAATTGAATTCATTGGCCGGGTCAGAGTTGTACATGTTCTTATAAACATTGAATGGAACGAGTGACTTGCCGCTGTTGTCAATCACATCCTTCAGGTAACCTTTTGCTGTTTCCCAGTCGCCTGTCAAAGCATACACCTTTCCAAGCAGTCCCTTTAGTCCCCACTGATTTATCTTAAAACGATCCGCACCTGACCAGGTAGTGGTGCCCATCAATGCAAGTGATTTCTGAAGATCGTCCTTGATCTGATCCCACACTTCTCCCACTGAAGCCCTGCCAACAAATGTTTCAGAAACGCTGTTAGCGGTTTTTAAAACGATCGGCACGCCCATGGCATCACGTCCTTGTCCGTTGATGATTATGTCCTCACCAAAAATGATGATCAGGTTATAATAGAACCATGCACGCAGATAAAGTGCCTGGCCTTCAAATTTATCCAGTTGATCGCCCGTGACGGCCGTCGCTGGCTTTACCTCACCCGACCGAAATCCTTCTACGGATTCCAGGAGGCTGTTGGCACGAATCACACCCTTATAGGAATCCTTCCAAATATCTTTCAGAAATTCGTCGGAAGGCCTGGTGTCATTTTGTGCCTGGTTGATCCAGGTTTGGGTTCCCTGCCACGCCAGGTTCATAGTATGATCCCACACATGATATCCCTTAGCTAAAATAGTGTGGCCATACAACCCATAACCATGTTGGGTACCATAAACCCCAATTAAGATCGACTCCAGGTCGGCAGCCGATGTTGGAAAAGCAGAAGGTGTCAGGGCGTTCGGGTTGTCTACAGACAAAAACTCTTCTGAACAGCCCATCAAAAACGCAAACGATAGTATTACAATATATTTTTTCATGATTTTCTACATTTAGTCTTCGTGAAAAACCTTAGAAGCTTAGGTTAAAACCAGCTGAAACAAATGTTGTCTGAGGGTATCTGGAGTTAAAGTCTATACCCCTGCTGCCCACTGTTCCTTCCCCGAGCACTTCCGGATCAACTCCCTTGTACTTCGTAAAAGTCAGGAAGTTGTCGGCCATCAGGTAAATTCTTAGGGCAGACACTTTGATATTCGACAGCGCCGCTGTTGGGAAACTATACCCAAACTGAAGATTCCTAAGCTTCAGATATGATCCATTCTCAACGAAATAGCTTGAAATGTTCGTGTAGTTTGCATTGGGATCTCTTTGGTAATTTCCGTTAACGTCCGTAAAGCCTAGTCTTGGCACACTGGTAAGGCCATTTCCATCAAAGAATGAAGCTTTGAACACCTCAGGAGAAGAATTATAATCGCCAGCCAGAAAATCTGAATAATGACGGTTAGCATTGTAAAGATCCACGCCAGATACACCCTGAAAAGCCAATGCAAGGTCGAAGCCTCTGTACTTCATGTTGATATTTATGCCGAAGTTGAGCTTTGGCCATGGGTTTCCGATAAAATCTCTGTCGTCCTGAGTGATCACGCCATCGCCGTTCACATCCTTGTAAATCAGGTCACCGGCCCCAGCTCCGTCCTGCACCACTCCTCTTTCCTGAGCTTCCTGGTCGGTGGCGAATATCCCTTCCACCACATAGCCAAAGAACTGGCTCATTGGCTGGCCATCAACCGTTCTGGAAATCGAATTTGACAAATACTGTCCACCTACGCCATCATTAATGGACTTAGTGCCTGAACCGTCAAGGCTGACCACCTTGTTTTTGTTAAAAGCGCCGGTTAAGCCAAAATTCATCTGAAGATCACCAACTGATTGTTCGTAGTTAGCTCCAATTTCGAGACCTGTGTTGCTGAGTTCACCAATGTTTGTGAACACTGGGTTAGAAGCCAGCAAACGTCCGGCAACATAGCCCGACGACATAGGAAGCGGAAGCTGATAAATCATATCTGAGGTTAGCCTCTTGTACCAATCCATGGTCACTGTCAGTCGTTGATCCAATAAGCCAAAATCAACACCAAAATCAGTAGTTTTCACTTCTTCCCATTTTATCTCGGTGTTGGCAAGGCTAAGTGCTCTGGAGTAAGATTGTACCGCTCTGCCATCGCCTAAAGCGTGAAAATTTTGTGGAGAGTAAGATACCTGATACAGGTATTGAGGAATTGCCCCTATGTTTCCCAGTGCACCATAGCTGGCCCGCAATTGCATAGATGAAATAAATCCACCCTGGTCAAAGAATCCCTCTTCGCTAATCCTCCATCCGGCGGAGAATGCAGGAAAAACACCCCATTTATTAGCAGGCCCAAACCTATCCGAGCCGTCTCGTCTGATGGTGGCAGATGCCAGGTATTTACCAGCATACGAGTAGTTAATACGACCAAACTGCGAAAGCAATCTTTGATCAGGCGAAGGTCCACCTGTTACACGCTGGGATGTCACGTCGTTATTTAAGAAAAATGACTCCGTTACATCAGCAACAAAGTTTGTTGCGTTGACAGTCACATATTTTCTATCCTCCTTGTACATCTCGTAACCAGCCAATGCTTTGAAGCTGTGGTCTCCAACCATCTTTTCATAGCTAGCCACCAGGTTGGCAGTATAATTCTCCCAATCGGTGTAGGTCTCGGTGAAAATAGCAGGAGCTGACTGGGAGCCAATGTTGTATGCCTCCGAGAAAATACTGTTCACGCTACTGCCAATGTTAGCGCCCAACGTCCCACGAAGGTTAAGTCCGTCCATTATTTTAATATCAACATAGGCATTGCTCTGAATGGCAAATTCATCCTGCCCGCCATGGTTGGTTAGGGCTACAAGTGCCGGATTATTGCCATTAAAGTACCCGGCAGAAGGTGCCTGCCCCCAGCTTCCGTCCGGCTCGTACACGGGCATGGTGGGTACTGTCCTCCAATAGTTTCCTCCCTGATCCGGGTTCAAATAGCTTTTGTAGAGGTAGACAGTTTCACCTACCGTCACATTTTTCGACAAATGAAAATCGGAGTTGGTTCTGAAGGAATAACGCTCAAAAGAGTTATCCAGCTTGATTCCTTTTTGTTTAAATATGTTT
Source organism: Imperialibacter sp. (assembly GCF_048007035.1). Taxonomy (NCBI): domain Bacteria; kingdom Pseudomonadati; phylum Bacteroidota; class Cytophagia; order Cytophagales; family Flammeovirgaceae; genus Imperialibacter; species Imperialibacter sp. Next base: position 5,137,082 of record NZ_CP180355.1, on the reverse strand, counting down.
CCCGACAAATAGTAGTTAGCCTTCTGCGAAGATCCTGCCAGCGAGACCGTGTAGTTATTATCGTTTCCCGGGTTATAGAGTTCGTCCACCCAGTCCACATCGGGCAAGGTGTTAGGGTCGCCCCACGCTGACACGTCATAGCCAAATGCTTTCCGTGCAGCAAACATTTGCTGAGTGTTCATCAATGGTACCAGCGGGCGTGTATTTCTAATCCCGCTATAGCCACTTACATTAATATTGATCTTCTCATTATTTCCAGAGCCTCTCTTGGTCTGGATCAAAACAACGCCACCTGCTGCCTGCGCTCCATAAATCGCAGCAGCACTCGCATCTTTCAGGATTTCCATTGATTCAATGTCCTCACTATTGAAAGAATAGTTAGTGCCCATTCGCACGCCATCGACAATGAACAAGGGAGACATTCCGTTCACGGAGCCTCCACCACGAACAACGATATCAGATGTGGCACCCGGTGCTCCTGAAGACTTAACCACCTGCACACCTGCAACCCTGCCCTGCAAAAGCTCAGCAGCACTGGTAACAGGCAAATTTTTGATATCCTCTGACTTTAAGCTAGACACTGCGCCGGTAAGGTCCTCCTTACTTTGCGAAGCATAGCCCAGGACCACAATCTCATTCAAAGACTGTACGTCTTCAACCATCGAGACATTAAGAGAGCTGACAGCCCCCACACGAATTTCTTGTGTGATATAGCCAATTGATGAAAACACCAGCGTAGAATTGGGGCTATCCACGTCAATACTATAGCCTCCCTCAACGTCTGTTGCCACACCATTGGATGTCCCCTTTTCGATCACAGACACACCAGGAATGCCAATACCTTGCTCATCTGATACCTTACCACTTACCGAAACAGCGGGATTAGCTTCCTGCGTTTCTCTCCTGCTATCAGGTTTAATGGTTTTTGCAGGCTTAGGTTCAGCCTTTTTCAGAACAATCTGATTTTTGATTGTACTGAATGAAACCGTTCCGTCGTCAAAGACCTGCTCAAGAATTTTATCAACGGGCATTCGATCCACGTTAATAGAGACCTTTCTTTCCAGGTCAATCTCATCCGTCTTATAAAAGAATTTGAACTGACTTTTGGATTCAATTTCTACCAAGACCTGCTTGATCGTCTTGTTCTCAATGTGCAGCGTAATCTCCTCGAATTGCGAATAGGCATTGGCCTGAATTTTCGGCAAACCAACGACCATCAGGAAGAGAAAGAGCTTCAAACCACTGTGCTTGTAAAAATTACTTTCCACAAGCATGGAAAACCAACTTGATTTTTTCATAACTTTGGGTGATTTTTTTAAATAGGTATGTTTATTAAGATCCAACTACATCGGGGAGCGTGCCAGCGTTTCCCGATCTTTTTTTAAGTGTGTTTCATTTCATAGGCTGTTTCGTTTGTTTTGGTTGATAATTACTTTGTTATCCGAAATGTGGTAGTCAAAACCAGCACTAGCTCTAAATGTCTCCAGCAAGTCGATGACCGTTTCGTTATCAAACTTTCCATTGAATCGGACAGGTGCTAGCTCTTTGTAGTCGTTTTTGATTTCCACGTTATATCTTCTTTCTATTTTCTTCACTATCTCAGAAAAAGGCTCGTCGTTGAATATCAACACATTTCGCATCCAACCCACGTAGTCTTCCACATCCACTTCCTTTACTTCGATATTGCCAGAAACCAAAGAAGCCTTTTGACCAGGCACAATCACTTTCTCAGTGCCAACGATGTTACCGCCATCTTTCTCCTGAACGGCCACGCTGCCTTCAATTAATACAGCATGAGCCACTGACCCTTCATAAGAACTGACGTTGAAATGTGTTCCTAAAACCCTGACATCCATGCCACTGGTGTTTACCAAAAAAGGGTGTTCTGGATCCTTCGCTACTTCAAAGTATGCTTCTCCAGTCAGAAAGACTTTTCTTTCCTCACCCTGAATAAAGTTGATTGGAAACTTAAAAATTGTACCGGAATTGAGATGCACAGATGTGCCATCAGAAAGCACCACCTTGAAGGTCTTTCCTCTCGGTACTTCTATCTCGTTAAATACCAGTTGCTTAATATCACTCTTCGGCTTGTAAACAATCACATCACCTTCCTGGGAAGCGATTACGCCCCCTTCATCATCATTAATTTGGCTGATACCTCCAATAGCAATTTCGTTGGACGTGCCCTTGCTTGTTCTCAGAACTACTTTATCATCGCCGATAACAAGTGATTGACTGTTAGTATTGTAAAGGTTGGCCCATATTGAGACGCCGATCGCAATTCCTGCAATAACGGCTGCGTACTTCAGCAGGCTGGAAAATGAGAGGACTCTAACGACTGGCTGCTTCTCTTTTGTTGTCTCCGACATAATCTTCGACCACATCTTTGGTTTGATTTCCTCATCAAAGTTCAAGTCTGAAAGTTCCAAGCTATCATCCTGAAATGAATCTAAATACTTTTCCAAAAGCTCACGCTCTTCAGGAGAACATTCATTGTTCACATATTTATTAAAAAGTGCTCGTGCCTGTTTAGCATCCATCTGGTACTCTTTTGTTTTTTTGTATAGTGTTAAGTACCATAAGTGATCAATAGGTACACGTCCACTTCAAAAAAAAAAGAAGAATAGTTTATCTGAGGGGAAAAGTTTTGAAAGACTTACGCCATTAAAGTTCCGGCGTAGTGGCAGCGGCTGATTTAGCGTAAGGGAAATTCCAGGCTAAACGAGCCTTATAGTTCCAACAGCAAAGCGATTGCTGCAATTTTATGGGGGTGAAGTTCTTGCTTCAACGATTTCAATGCTTTGCTTATTTGATTCTTCACCGCCTGCATCGAAATTTTTAACTCTATGGCAATCTCCTGATTTGACTTATTCTGAAACCGGCTCATCACAAATATCTCCTGGCACCGGGGAGGCAGGGAGCTCACCACGTCTTTTATCAGCTCCTCAAGCTCTTCAAACTCAAGCTTTTGTAAGATATCAACCGACACATCAACAATATTCAACCTGGTTAGGTCCTCGTCAGAGATTTTGGCATCACGCATGTGCTTGAAGGCCTGGAATTTCACTGATTGGAACAAGTATGGTTTTACAGTGACTATGTTGACTGTTTTTCGTTTGGACCAAAAATCAATGAAAACATTTTGAACAATATCTTCGCAAGCCTCTCTCTTTTTAAAAATATTCAATGCATAAATGAACAGACCTTTGGAATACCGATTATACAGCTCCTCAAATGCAGCTGCATCGTCCTGTGCTATCATTTGCCACAGTTCCAGATCGGTTCGGTCAGATTTCATTAATAATAAAATTTGCCTAAATCTATAAAGATTTATCAAAAAGAAAAGTCGCTAAAGGGTTAGTGGTATGAAAATGCCAAAATACGCTGACTTCGAAGTTTTATGTAATTTTAGTATTTAAAAGCCAGTCCACGAACATGACTACCTACATCTCCATCCTCAGAGGCATCAATGTTGGCGGACACAAGCCGGTGCCCATGAAAGAGCTGCAAGCACTATACGAGTCATTGGGATATGAACAAGTGAAGACCTATATCCAGAGCGGCAACGTGGCTTTTTCGATTGAAGAAAAATCTCCCTCAGCAATCAGGAAGGCTATTGAAGTGGCCATCAGCCAGCGCTTTGGTTTCGATGTACCTGTGCTTGTTAGCACTCAGGCCGATATAAAAAAAGTGATTGAGGGAAATCCCTTTCTTAATGAGAAGGAAATAGAACCTGACAAGCTGCACGTGACCTTCCTTGACGAGCTGCCAAAGCAGGAGAACGTGGATAAGCTGCTGACCTACGACTACGCCCCGGATCGCTTTGTGTTGACGGGAAAAGAAGTGTACGTATACTGCCCCAGCGGCTATGGCCGAACAAAGATCAACAATACCTTTTTTGAGTCTAAACTGAAAGTTGGTGCTACTACCAGAAACTGGAAGACAGTGAACGTGCTGGCTGAAATGGGCGGTATTTAAAAAAAGTTCTGGACACTTTATCCTCTATTCCATTTCCCTGATCGTTATCGGTTCGCCATTAGGTAAAGCCTCATACATCACGTACTTTTTCCCTTCCTCCTCCGTCATTCGGGCCGCAAGTAGCGTCTCACCCTGTTTCACTTCCGCCTTTTCCCAATCGGGTACCAGTGTTTTGAGCGTCAGGCTATGCCCATACCACTTCGGGTCAAGGGTATGTGTGAGGTTCACTACGATAGTGCTGCCATCAATCTTTGTGTTGATTTCAGCAGCCATTCGTTCTCTGATGTATTGTGTTACCTCAACAAAAGGAGCTACCCACACGTCATTTCTTTTACTGGCTATGTACTCAAAGTACTGTCTCAACTGCTCTTTGGGTTTGGCCTCCCAGCCAACGCCCTCGACGCCGTGGAACACCAATACGAGCCATGTATCACTGCGGGCGGCAGTGGTGTCCACCCACGACTTCATCAGCTCCATTGGGGTTTTGAATAAAGGTCCCCGCTGCCACTGCACATACTCCTTCCCCTCTTTTCCTTCAGCAGGCGACTCTTTTGAACCCCTGTTAAGCTCGGCCAGAAACGGCTCAGGCATCCTGTTGCGGGCCGATTCGTACACCTTGAGCACATACTCCACCGAATGCTCATGCTCAGTACCATAAGGCCCTTCGGCTGAAAATATGTAATCGTCGCCTATCTGATTTTCAATTTCTTCCTTACTCTTTTCCAACTCGTACAGTATGTTGGGCTCGTCGAGAATAGCCAGCCTCGGATGAGTGACAGTATGGCTGGCAATCTCATGTCCATTGGCGGCATACTGACGGTATAGCTCCCAGGTAGTGGTGTCGTTAGCCTCTCTATAGCTGCTGGGCGGCCCCACTTTCTTAAGCTTACCAGCCCTGATCATCGCATACCCTTCTTCAATGATTTCAATGGCCTTGTCTACGTTTTCGGCGTCGACTGCCGCTCCAGCTCTGGTGTGATAATCCAGGCCGCCTTCATAGCCCAGAAAGCCAATGGCCGACGCTCGCTCGAGCAGATTATCCTTGTTCGTTGGTATTTTGGCAGTTTCCGCAATGATCTCCTCTCCCGGCCTACCGATAAAGGTGCCCCGGTACTGCGACTCAGGTATTTTGCCGGTGATGATGTAAAACGTGCCCTTCATGCCAAGCGAGTCGAGCATAGGCATGGCTATGGTGAACTGGTGGATGGTGCCGTCATCGAATGTGAGGGAAACAGCACCAGTTTTGTTTTGGTGCCATTTCGTGACTTCCGTCTTTCCAGTATCGGCGTCAAACGATGGCTGACACGCAGTAAAAATCGATACAATTGTAAGGGCAGCGAGGATGTGGTTCAGGGCTATTCTTTTCATCATAATATCAAATAACTACAAACTGAGTACTTTCTCCAACAGAGGTTACACCACCGGAAAAACATTGAAACCCTACCCAATGGAATTACTCCAAAATCGCCTGATACACCAGCGCTCTGAGCTTGGCCTGATCGTCCAAGCCCGCAGTTGGGATCAGTTGCTTGAAGTACACCACCACCAATTCTTCCTTCGGATCCACCCAGTAAGTTGAACCATAGGCACCGCCCCAGCCGTATTCGCCTACCGAACCCGGAATACCTCTTTCGCCTAAATCCTCCACCACGTAAAACCCAAGGCCAAACCCTTGCCCGTCCCGAAACTCAATATCACCTGTATGACTCACCGTCATCAATTCAATGGTTTTTGGTGAAAGAATCCTTGTGCCATTGAGTTCACCCCCGTTCAGCGTCATTTGGAGGAACTTCGCATAATTGTCGGCTGTACTCAGCAAACCAGCCCCTCCTGAAAAGCTTTTTCTGGGCCCGTCCACATACGCTCCCTGGCTCACCATCGTTCCCGATACCGGCGACTTTTCCATTGGCTTATCCTGATAGGCCGAATAAACTGTTGCCAGTTTATTTACTTTGCTTTTTGGTAGATAAAAGTGCGTATCATTCATTCCCAGCGGATCGGTAATCCTTGTCTTAATGAACTGATCCAGCGGCATTCCCGACGCCTTTTCAACTACCGCACCAAGGATGTCGGTGTTATAGCCATACACAAATTTCTCTCCTGGCTGCGCATCCATAGGCAGGGAAGCAATTTTGGCAATAGTGGCCCCAACTGGCTCTTCCCTGTGGGCAAAATACCACCCCGTGATGCCCGCCTCCTCCCATTTATCTTTGGCAGGCCCGCCACCATAACCAATGCCCGCTGTGTGAGTGAGCAGGTCTCTCAGCGTGATTTGCCTTTTTGCCGGCACAATGTCATACGCACCATCTTCTTTGTCCACAGCTACAGTGGTCTCTTCAAACTCGGGAATGTATTTACTTACGTTATCAGTTATCAGAAGCTTCCCTTCTTCCTGCAACATCATGATCGAAACGCTAACAAGGGCCTTGGTTTGCGATGCAATCCTAAAAATCGCATCCTTTGGCATAGCGGCTTTGGATTCGATGTCTCTCATACCAAACGCTTCATGGTACACCACTTTACCCTTGCGCATCACCAAAATAACATTGCCAGACATCTTCTTGTCGTCCGCATATTGTTTGAACACAGCACTGAGGCGTTGGAGTCTTTCCGATGACATGCCCACCTCTTCGGGTTTGGCGGTCGGCAGCGGTTGCGCATGGAGGTGGAGAAGCCCTGCAAAAAGGACTAGCAGGACAATAGAAAAGCGTAGGCGTAGTTTAATTTTCATGAAAGAGTAGTTTTTAAAAGAGGTGATTATAACTATTATTCGAATGAATTCAAACGAGGAAATGGATGGCGAAACCTACGGGCAGCCCGGCAAAGTCAGGTTTATTCACTATTTTTATACACAGCCCCCTCTTTATGAAAGCAAAAAGCTCAGTCATCTACCTCATCGGCCTCCTGCTAAGCACCAGCTGCGACAGAACGGAGGAGCCTCCAAAAGACCCATTGGCTGGCTACACATCGACCTACGAGATCATTCAGGGAGAAATATGGGACGTATCTTGTGTGAGCTGTCACTCGCCCGGCACCACATTCGCCAAGCAATCGGACCTGATCCTTTCGGCAGAGGAGTCGTACGAACAGCTCATCAACAGAACCCCCAACAACGCAGCCGCAAAAGCCGATGGCCTGCAACTGGTGGGAGACAAAGGCATAGAAAGCCTTTACAAAAGCTTCCTTTGGGAAAAAATCAATGTGCATGATCAGGAGCATTTTTACCAGGATCACCCACAATACGGCTCGCTCATGCCACTTGGAGGTGTACTGACCAACGGCGAGCTTGAGTTTATCAGGCAGTGGATCATCAATGGCGCTTCGAAAGACGGAGAGATTGTCGACCGGTCGATTCTTGAAGACACCACTACCTTTGAAGTGCTTCCATTCGAACCACTGGCGGTGCCTGGTGAGGGTATTCAGTTCCACCTCGGCCCATTTGATGTACCAGCCAATACCGACAGGGAAATGTTCTCTTATAAGCTGCTCAATAATCCTGACCCCATCTTCATCAAAGAGGTGGAGTTCAGCATGCGGCCGGGCAGCCACCATTTTATCCTTTACAACTACACGAACAACATCCCGGAGCTCTTTTTGCCCAAGTCCGACTATATCAGAGACGTATATGACGCCAAAGGAGAATATGTTATCTCCACTTTGCTTGTCATGGCCTATCACCAGTTCGTTACAGGCACGCAATGGCCACGCATGCGCTATGCATTTCCGGAGGGGGTGGCTTTGAAGGTGCCTGCCAACTCAGGGTTCGACATGAACAGCCACTACGCCAACAAAACAAATGAGGCGGTTGTAGGTGAGGTGTACGCCAATATTTACACAACAAAAGAGGAAGAGGTAGTGCATGTTGCCGAGATCCTTAACCTGAACAACGACAATATCAATATCCCGGCAAAGACGAAAACGAGCCTTACCAAAGAGTTTCGCTTTGATGAGGAAAGGACAATCTTCCAGCTTTGGTCGCATGCACACAGCCATATGACGGAATTCAGGGTGTATGCCATAGGTGGTGAAAACGACGGCAAGCTGGTATACATCTCCTACGACTGGGAGCACCCACCGATTCTGCAGCTCGATCCGCCGCTGGTGATTCCGGCTAAAGGTGGCCTGAAACTTGTGACTACTTATGACAACCAGGAAAATCGCAGCCTGCATTTCGGGCTGAGAAGCACCGATGAAATGATGATTCTTTTTGGAGCTTATTACAAAGAATAAAACAGTGTCGTCAAAGGTATATCTTCTCATCTTATTGCTACCCATTTCGCATTTATGCCAGGGGCAGATTGAGGTCGATACTTCTTTTAGGTCCATTTCACTAAAGCTGACTTTAGATGATGGATACCGGTCATTGACCTTTCGGAGAAACGGTGAGTCGGACACGGCAATTTTTCTAAATTACTTCGTTAGTAAAAACACTCGGGACGATACAAACCTGTCCGACGAAATACCTAACATCCGCATACTATGGGACAGTGCCGCACAGCTCATCCCCATTCGCTTAACATCGGCAAACATTGGCTATCCGCTGGAGTACGACGACGTGCTCCAAAACCAAATAGCAGCCTTCAATGCTTCCGGTGAGTGGAAAGCGCATGTGAACAAAAATGGAAAGAAGCTAGACTATAAATTGATCAAACAGGTAATGATCGATCATCATGTTTACGGCCCATTTGAAGACCTGCTTGCCGACTACGGCTATGCACTGACTGATCTTTCGACGGAAAAGCATGGCTTCGTGACTAACGAAAAACTAAAAGAGCTGGGCAGAAGCCCCGATGAGGTAATCCCTGTGCCTTATATGGTTTGGCTGGCCATTTCAATACAATAGATTTATTTACACGAAAAGGAATATGTTCGGTGGCGAAATACTATATTTCTCTAAAAGATATTGTGTGCTGAATAATTAATTTACAACAAGGTCACTCTCAAATTGATTTTCAGTAGCTAATTTACCAACCGAAAAATTTCATCATTATGCAACGTGTATTAAAACAACTTTTTGCTTGCTCTGCTATTTTTTACCTTTTGACTGCCTGCGGCGGCTCAGGCCCTGCCGCCAGAAAAGACGACTTTAGCAGCCCCAAGAATCTCTATGTAGATTATATTTCCTCTTTCACGGGCGGTGTGATTTCACGCACTTCATCTATCCGAATCCGACTCGCTAAATCAGCCGGAGACTCGCTGGCAGGCAAAGCTGTTGAGGCCTCTTTTTTCAAGTTTTCCCCATCAATGAAGGGAACAGCACTTTGGGAAGATAACCGTACTATTGTATACACTCCATCCGAATACCTTCCCAGCAACACCAAATACGAAGCTATTTTCAGTCTGGGCAAGGTGCTCAAGGATGTGCCCGGCGACAGAAGTGAGTTTAAGTTCACCTTTCAAACACTCATCCAAAATTTTGACGGAATAGTCAACAACCTCCAGCCATACGACAAAAAAGACTTGAAGAGGATGAGGATTGACGGCCAGGTACAGACCGCCGACTTTGCTGATATTGAGGACGTAGAAAAGGTATTGAAAGCCACTCAGGGTGGTAAAGACCTCAAGATTACCTGGAAACACGGCGACAACAACATGCACGCATTTGTTGTAGAAGAAGTTACCCGCTCCGAAAAGGAAAGCACTGTGACGCTGGCCTTCAATGGCACCTCCATTGGCGCCGAAAAATCGGAAGAACAGGAGGTGAAGGTGCCTTCCCTAAGCGATTTTTCGGTACTGTCTAGTAAATTTGTGACCGGAGCAGAGGACTACATCTCCATTCTTTTTTCAGACCCGCTGGACGACAGACAAGCGCTTCAGGGCCTCATCCAGCTAGCCGGCAACAGCAACAGACATCGTACAGTTATCAGCTTGAATGAATTAAAAATTTACCCTACCTCTACTCTTCAGGGCTCAGTAGAAGTCACTATTCACAATTCTCTCAAAAACATTGCTGGCTACAACCTGAAACAAGATTACAGCACCAGTCTGGAAATGGTGCAGGTTAAACCGGAGATACGTCTGGTCGACAGCTCGGGGAAATCTATCCTACCCAGCACAAACGGGGTTATCCTTCCTTTTGAAGCGGTTGGGCTCAGCGCAGTCGACGTTACAGTCACCAGGGTGTTTGAGGACAACATGCTGCAATACCTGCAAACAAACAACATGGGTGGCCGCTATGAACTTCGACGGGTGGGTCGCCCAGTCACGCAAACTGTTATCCAGCTCAACAACTCCGGAGTAACGAACCTCAATAAATGGAATCGCTTCACACTTAACCTGGAGGAAATTATTAAAACTGCTCCCGGAGCGGTTTATGAAATAAAGATAGGCTTCCGGAAGAAATATTCACTCTACTTCTGTACTGCTGAGGGCGGCGCCATTGAAGAAATGGATGATATAGAGGAAGACTGGGGAGCAGAAGAGGAAGAGTCTTACTGGGACGGCTATGAGGACTATTACAACGACGACTACCGCTATGAAGACCGGGACAATCCATGCACCAGTTCGTACTATGGAGACCGACGCTCTATCAGAAAGGTCCTTTTCTCATCAGACCTTGGGCTCATTGCCAAGAAAAGAGACGATGGTAACCTGCACGTGTTTGCTACTAACCTGGTGAACGTTCAGCCCATGTCGGGCGTCGAAGTAAAAGCCTATGATTACCAGCAGCAGTTGCTAAGCTCCGGTCAGACCGATGGAGACGGCAAAGTGGTCTTACAAGGCAAGGGGAATCCTTTCGTTATTATCGCCAAAAAAGACAATCAGGTAGGCTACCTGAAAATTGACGACGGCAGCTCATTGTCTCTGAGTAATTTTGATGTCACTGGCGAGCGGATTCAAAACGGACTCAAAGGTTTTATTTACGGCGAACGTGGCGTTTGGCGGCCGGCCGACACCCTGCATCTTGGGTTTATTCTGGAGGACATTGAGGAGACCCTCCCTTCGGAGCACCCTGTGATCATGGAGCTGTGGAACCCCATGGGACAGCTTTACTCCCGCAAGGTGAGCTCTCAGCCGGTGGGTGACATGTATCGCTTTGATCTGCTAACAGACAAAGACGCCCCTACGGGCAACTGGTTGGCCAAAGCCAAAGTAGGCGGCGCCACCTTCAGCAAACAGATAAAAATAGAAACCATCAAGCCCAACAGGCTCAAAATAGAGCTTAATTTCAACAAAAGCGTGTTCACCTCCTCCGACCAGCAAGCATCCGGCGACTTGAACGTACGCTGGCTTAGCGGCGCCAAGGCGGGCAATCTGAAAGCGGAGTTTGAACTGGTTTTATCTCCCATTAAAACCACTTTCAAAAAATACCCCAACTACAGCTTCGACGACCTCTCAAAAGACTTCTACTCCGAGCGGGAAATGGTGTACGAAGGCAGGGTGAATGCTGACGGATATTCCCGGATCAACATCAATTTGGGAGAGCCTAACAATGCTCCTGGCGCTCTCAATGCCAGGTTCCTGGGCAAAGTATATGAAGAAGGTGGCGATTTCAGCATCAGCAACGTCAGCATGCCTTACTATCCGTATTCAACCTTTGTGGGTGTAAAAACTCCTGAGGGCGACAAGCGGGGTATCATCCTTACCGATAAAGACCATGCTATCCGCATCGCATCGGTCGACGCTGATGGCAACCCTATCAATCGGCGCAATGTGAAGGTGCAGCTCTTTAAGCTGGACTGGAAATGGTGGTGGGACAATTCCTACGACGCCATCAGCAACTATGTGGGCCGGTCGTACCGTGACCCTATCAAAGAAGGGTTTGTAGACACCAACAACGGTGAGGGCTCCTGGAACCTGCGGATAGACTATCCACAATGGGGCCGCTATTTCGTACGGGTGGAAGACCCCATTTCGGGGCACTCTGCCGGACAGGTGGTCTACATCGACTGGCCGGGCTGGGCTGGTAAAGGCAAAAGAGGTGAGCTGGGTGGCTCTTCCATGCTCGACTTCGGTATAGAAAAAGAAGAATACAAAGTGGGCGAAAAAATCGCTTTGTCCATACCTACTACGGCCGGCAATCGCATACTGGTAAGTCTGGAATCAGGAAGCAAAGTACTTCAAACCTTTTGGGTGGAAGCCAAGGAAGGCAACACGGCTGTTGACTTTGAAGCTACCAGCGACATGGCTCCAAATTTTTACGTCAATCTAACGATGCTACAACCTCACGGCCAAACATCAAATGACTTGCCGATCAGATTGTACGGGGTGCAGTCGGTGAAGGTGGTTGACCCCGGCACCAGGCTTGAGCCTGTAATTGCTATGCCAGACGATTTACGTCCCGAGCAATCTTTCACTATCGGGGTATCAGAAAAGGGTGGCAAGGCCATGGCCTACTCCATTGCGGTTGTTGATGAAGGATTGCTGGATATTACCAACTTCAAAACACCGGACCCCTGGAACTCTTTCTACGCCAGAGAGGCATTGGGTATTAAAACCTGGGATGTGTATGACGACGTGATGGGCGCTTTTGCCGGCAAAATAGAGCGCCTTCTGGCTGTAGGCGGTGACGGCGACATAGAAGCCAAGGAAGAAACCGAAGCCAACAGGTTCAAGCCGGTGGTTATGTACCTGGGGCCGTTCTACCTTCAGGCTGGCAAGTCGGCCAAGCACAACCTCAAACTGCCACAATACATCGGCAGTGTAAAAACCATGGTCATTGCTGCCAACAACGGAGCCTATGGATTCGCCGACAAGGCCACGCCTGTGAAGCAGCCACTGATGATATTGGCTACTTTACCCAGAGTAGCTGGGCCAACAGAAACGATGAAGCTGCCTGTCAATGTTTTTGCCCTGGACAATAATGTAAAAAATGCCAAAGTGAAAGTAGAAGCCACGGGCACCTTAGCGCTCAACGGAGCCGCCGAGCAGTCTGTCACATTCAGTGGGCAAGGCGACAAAGTCATTTACTTTGACCTGAAAGCGAAAGAGGTATTGGGTGTAGGCAAAGTGAAGGTAACGGCCACCTCGGGCAGCCTCACCGCCAGCTACGATATTGAGATGAACATCATTCCACGCAATCCACCGGTAACACAAGTGGTAGAAAAGGTGCTTGGTGCGAGCGAAAACTGGAGTCTCAACTACACGCCAATTGGCCTGGCGGGAAGAAACGAAGGGGCCATCGAGCTAAGTACACTGCCACCACTGAATATCGAACAGCGCCTGGGGTACCTGATCCAGTACCCGCATGGCTGTATCGAACAAACCACCTCGTCGGTATTTGCGCAGCTCTACCTTGATAACCTGACTACTCTGCCTGACGACAAGAAGATGCAAGTGCAAAAAAATATCGATGCTGCCATCAACCGACTGAAAAGCTTCCAGTTGAGCAGTGGCGGCTTCTCGTACTGGCCCGGTAACAGCTACGCCAACTTCTGGGGCACCAACTATGCCGGTCACTTCCTTATTGAGGCCCGTAAAAAAGGTTACAGCGTACCGGAAGGTATGCTGGCTTCATGGATCAATTTCCAAACCCAGAAAGCAGACGCATGGGGAAGCCTGAGCGGCGAAGAAGACAACGACCTCATCCAGGCCTACAGGCTGTATACCCTGGCACTGGCTGGCAGCCCCGCAGTGGGCGCTATGAACAGGATGAAGGAGAAAGCAAACCTGCAAAGAGAAGCCCGCTGGAGGCTTGCACTTACTTATGCATTGGCTGGATTTGATCAGCAGGCAACCGGCCTTGTAGAAGGTCTCTCATCAGAAGTTGAGCCCGACAACAACAGGCGTTACTACTACACCTACGGCTCACCCATGAGAGACCAGGCCATGATCATGGAAACGCTTCTGCAGCTCAAAAGGAAAGAAGATGCCTTTGGGATCCTACAGAAAATAGCCAAAGAAATGGGCAATAAAGACAACTGGATGAGCACGCAAACAACGGCTTATTGCTATATTTCTATTGCCAAATATGTACAGGACTTTCCTTTGGATGAATCGCTCACAGTAGCTTTGGAGGTAGGCGGAAAGCTTTCTCCGGCGGGAGGAAAAGACTATGTGACCCAGGTATACCTTCAAACGCCCGACAAACAGCAGCCGATCAAAATAACCAATAACGGAAGTGCTCCCATCTTCGCAAGGATCATCCGCAAGGGTGTTCCGATTGAGGGTGGCGAAATTGCAGGTGAGAAGAACCTGAGCATGATCGTCAGCTACAAAACCATGGACGGCGACGGCCTTGATGTTTCGAGGCTAAAACAAGGGACCAACTTCATGGCGGAGGTTGTCGTGCGAAACCCGGGAGAAAAGGGACTGTACAAAGACATGGCGCTCACTCAGCTGTTTCCATCGGGTTGGGAAATCATTAATACCCGACTGGAAGGCACTGAAGATGCGAGCAAAGGTCAAAAACCTGACTATACCGATATTCGTGACGACAGGGTCATGAATTATTTCGACTTGCAGGCAAGCAAACAGATAGTGATCAGGGTGTTGCTCAATGCATCATACCAGGGCAAATTCTATATGCCTGCCACTTCAGTAGAAGCCATGTACGATGACACCATCTACGCCCATAAAGCCGGAAGATGGGTGGAGGTGATCACCGATAAATAGGAGAAACGAGTAGCAAACAGATGGCCTCTTTTATTTTAATAGAGGCCATCTGTTTTTCTTATATCAGCTAAACTTTGCTTTATTTGACCTACCTCAATTCAAATAATTCTATTAATCGCTCTGACTTTTAGTGACAAACGTGGCTGGTTCAGTCCTCTTAAATTTATTCCAAAGGAAGTGGTTCAAATGGTTGGTGGCCGTGCTCGCCATTCCTTTATTGCTCATCCTTTTGTATCCCCTACCGTCACCACTTTTCCCTAAGAAGTATGCCACACTTCTTCAATCTTCCGATGGACAGTTGCTGGGAGCCCGCATCTCCTCTGACGGACAATGGCGCTTCCCTCCGGCTGATTCGGTGCCACAAAAGTTCGAAGCAGCCATTCTCCTTTTCGAAGATGAGTACTTCCACTACCATCCGGGAATCAATCCTGTATCGCTTGGCAGGGCATTTTGGCAAAACATTCGGTCTGGAAAAATAGTAAGCGGCGGCAGCACACTGACCATGCAAACAGTAAGAATGGCCCTGGAAAATCAGGAGAGAACCTATGGCCAAAAACTTTGGGAGCTCTTACTTTCTATCAAGCTGGAGCTCTTCTATTCAAAAGAGGAAATACTACAGTTATATACTTACCACGCACCATTTGGCGGCAATGTGGTTGGACTATCTGCAGCATCCTGGCGGTATTTCGGTCGCCCCCCCTACCAGCTTTCCTGGGCAGAAACTGCAGCGCTGGCAGTACTTCCTAACAGCCCCTCTTCAGTATTTCCAGGAAAAAATGAAATCACCTTCAGACACAAAAGAGATGCCCTTTTAGATAAACTCAGCGCAAAGGGCTACCTCACCAGCGACGAGGCCCTGCTCGCAAAAGCTGAACCTCTGCCCGGCAAAGTAAAGCCGCTGCCCAATGAAGCATTCCACCTTTTGCAACGAGCTGAAAAAGACGGTCTGGCCGGCACCATTGTGCAATCGACGCTGGACTTTGCCTTGCAACGCCAGGTGAAAGAAAAAACGGATCGCTATTCGGAGCAACTGGCCTACAATGAAATCCACAACGCCGCTGCCATCGTTATCGATATTGCTTCAGGGGAAACCCTCGCCTACGTAGGTAATTCTTTTCCCAATGGTGACGAAACCAATAACCATGGCCAGTTTGTGGACGTGATCACCGCCCGCAGAAGCCCCGGCAGCCTGCTAAAGCCGTTTCTGTATGCCGCAGCGCTGGATGATGGCATTCTCTTACCAAAGGAGCTACTTCCTGACATCCCACTCTTTTATCGGGGCTTTGCCCCACAAAACTTTGATAAAAAATACCGGGGAGCCGTTCCAGCCGATGAGGCGCTTGCCAGCAGTCTCAATGTCCCTTTCGTTTTTCTCTTGCGGGAATATGGCTATGAAAAGCTGCACCAGAAGCTCCGGCAAATAGGCATGCAGTCGCTGGATAGGCCCGCCAATCACTACGGCCTTTCCCTTATTCTTGGCGGCGCTGAATCGACGCTTTGGGAACTATCAGGCATGTTTGCCGGTATGGCGAGAGCACTCAACAACTTTCAGGATCGCCCTTACAACAGAGGGTACTCAACGGTGGACTATAGGCCAAACACCTACCTTCCACTAAAAACAACCGAACAAGAAAGTGACCTGGAAGCGAATGGTCTGCTGGCAGCACCCTCCATACTTTATGCCTTCCAGGCCATGCAGCAGCTAAGGCGTCCTGAAGAAATGTCTGGTGCAGAAATGTACGGTTCTTACCGCCCCATTGCCTGGAAAACAGGCACCAGCCACGGCTTTCGTGATGCCTGGGCCATTGGCCTCAACGACCGTTATCTGGTAGGTGTTTGGGTAGGCAACGCCGACAATGAAGGTCGGCCGGGGCTAACGGGCATTCGCTCGGCCTCACCACTGATGTTCAGCATATTCGAACTGCTGGGTGGCGATGCCACCTTCGATGAGCCGTTCGGAAAGATGGTCAGCATCTGCAAAGAAAGTGGACTTTTGGCAAGCGAGTATTGTACGGAAACCACTGGCACCAATTTACCTGACTATATGCTTCAGGGAAAACGATGCACCTACCATCATCTTCTCCATCTGGATCAGGCTGAAAAAAACCAGGTAAGCAGCGCTTGCTACACTGTGGACCAGATGCTAGGCAGGCGCTGGTTTGTGTTGCCAGCTGTGCAGGCATGGTACTACAAGCAGTACCACTCCAACTACAAGGAGCCACCCCCATTTTTACCTGCTTGTGGTGAACAAAATGCTAACGGCTTCATGGAATTAATTTACCCAAGGGAGTTCACCAAAGTATATGTGCCCGTTGAGCAGGATGGCAAACCAGGCCTGGCCATATTTGAAGCGGCACACCGTAACCCTGCGTCTACTATTTTTTGGCACCTCGATGAAGCTTACGTCGGCTCAACGAATTTCATTCATCAAATGGGTTTTCATCCGGAACCTGGCCCCCACATGCTTACCCTTGTGGATGAAGAAGGTAATGAACTGAAACAGGCGTTTGAGGTATTACAATAAACTCAAACCCGGATCAGTTTTCAGGATTGCCATCGCTTTGCCTTTGCATCCAAGTAGCTTAATCAATACTTTTAACTACTTAAGAACATACTTCCTTGATGAAACAACTCCTTTACTTTTTGTTGATCTCATTGGCTTTTGCGTCTTGTGACACCGCCACCAGACCGATCAGCCTTTTGCTAAGCCTCGATAGCGTCGAGCACATTAGTGGCAAGCCGGAGTACCTGGGTAGCCCATTTGTAACCGCCGGCGACCGGGTTTACATGATTGGCCATCAGGACGGTAGTTTTCCTGATCTTGGCTGGCATGTATCCGGAGAAATGGGTGGCATCTGGGATCATCCGATTAAATTAATGGATGGATTTTCGCTGAACGTCAAGGAAGTAAACGGAGAGGATGCGTATTGCCTCGACAAGGCCGATGAATTCGTTAACTACCCTTTTGCCAACAAACACATTTTTCGCAAAGGCGATTTACTGATACAAAGAACACAGTTTGTGCCAGATGATGCCATGGAAGGACTGATTGTAGAGTATGCCATCACCAACCAGAGTGAGGAGGAAAAGTCGCTCGAGCTTTCCTTCACGGGCATGGTCGACCTAAGGCCCGTTTGGCTGGCAGAAAGAAAAAACATTGAAGACGGCAGGGACACCCTCTTCCTGCAGGAACTTTCCGAAACGTATTTAGGAAAAGACCTGAACAACGACTGGTATACAATATTTGGCAGCAGCGAGTCAGTCGTTGGATACAGAATAGATGAAAGCCCCTGCCCTCAGGAAAGAAAGGGGCTGGGCACCGACGGCACCATTGTTTCGAGAGTGACCATAGAGCCTAACGAAACCTACCCGGTTCAGTACTACATCGCTGGCTCTTACACGTCAGCCGATGAAGCCCACGCCACCTATGATCAGCTAAAAGGTACAGCTTCGGTGGCTCTGAAGAACAAAATGAAGCGATACGAGCAAATAGCCCAAGCGTCATCTATCTCCATCCCCGACAAAGACATCGAAACCATGTACAGCTGGGTAAAGTACAACACCGCCTGGCTGGTCAGGGATGTGCCTGAAATAGGCAGAGGCGTTTCCGCTGGACTGCCCGACTATCCGTGGTGGTTTGGTGCCGACAATTGCTATACGCTGCAGGGCATGCTGGCAACGGGCTCCCCAGCAGAAGTGAACTCAACCATCAACCTGATCGAAAAGCTCTCGATGGAGTTAAACGGCAATGGCAGGATCATTCATGAAACATCGACCAATGGCGAAACCTACAATCCAGGCAACCTCAACGAAACACCGCAATTTATTTCCCTTCTCTGGACGTTCTACCAGTGGACCGGGCACAAGGAAACACTCGAAAAATACTACCCGGAAGTAAAGAAAGGAATCAGCTGGATCGAGGCGGAGGACAAAGATGGCAACGGCTATCCGGACGGCCCCGGCATGATGGAGATTCATGGACTGCACAGCGAGATGGTGGATGTGGTGGTGTATACCCAACAGGCCTACGAAACTGCTGCGCAAATGGCCATAGAAATGGGCGAACCAAATCTTGGCGCTGAATACCAGAAAAAGGCAGATGTGCTGAAAAAGAAAATCAATAGCGAATGGTGGGTCGAACCTGCCCAATCGTTCGCTGACTTCCGCTCCACAAAGGCACAAGCGCTGGAGTTGATTGATGCGGCCATCGTACGGGCCGACACCATCAACAAGCCGTGGTCGATTAAAGAGCTGGAGCAAACAAAAAAAGAGCTGGTCTCCAAAGCAACAGCTAACACCAGCGGCTACGTGGTTCACCACAACTGGGTCGTTAACACGCCGACTGAAATGGGCATTGCCGATCCTGAAAAGGCTGACATGGCTTTGGCTACTGCCAGAAAGTACAGCAACCGTTTCGGCATGTACGTGACGGGCATGGACAGAGATGAAGCCAGCGATGCCTCCAGCAAATGGAAGTCGTTCAGCTATGTGGGTGCGGTGATGACACTGCCAACTGGCGTGCAGGCCATATCGGAGGCAAGATACGGGCACCCCAACGAGGCGCTTGGCTACCTGAAAAAGCTCCACAACTCATTTAGCTACGCCCTGCCTGGCTCCATGTACGAAGTGAGCCCCGACTATGGCATGATTGTGCAGGCATGGAATATCTATGCGGTGGCGGTACCTGTTGTTAACTACTTTTTCGGGATTCAGCCCGAAGCCCACAAAAAGCAGGTAACGATGGCACCCGACATGCCCGAGGGCTGGGACAATGTTTCCATCAGCAATGTGTTGGTGGGGGACAACGTCATTGGTCTAGCAAAAAGAACGAAAGACAGCCTGGTCACCTATCAGATAACACAACGAAATCCTGACTGGACCGTGTTATTAAAACTGTCGAATCAAGCAACTTCAACAGTTTTAGTCAACGGAAAAGTGGCTTCTTCAACGGGAGAGAATAACTACGTGACCATTACCCTAACAGGCTCAGACAATGTCGTATCAGTTCAGCAATAACAAGCCAACTTGATCAGGCGATTCATCGTTTCACCAACTAGCCAAAATGCATACCTTCGGCTCATTGCTAAAAACCCACTGTTTAAACTGAACTAAGCTTATTTGTTACTCTCTTTTATGAATCAAAGCATTACAAATTGACAGGCAAAGCAGCATTTTTTCTTCTCACAACTCGATGTCTTTTTTTGGAGCAAACATCAACCTTATGTCAAAGGATAAGGATTAATTCTACTTTGTCTGATTAAGTAACATGTGATTTTTCCCCTGATTTATCTCTGAACTAAGGCGGACTCCCTCAATGCTATTAAGTTAAGAGGTTCAGTGTCCCAATTCTATTTTTACCCCAAACCCTAAAGGGCGCATGGATTACTATTAGCAGGCCCCTTTAGGGATTAAGGGTAAAATGCTCTTAACTTAATAGCATTGCGGGCTCCCTAAAGGTAGTCAGTAGAAAAATCCGGTTGTTCCTTTTAGGGCTCAGGGTAAAACAGGTAGATTTTTCGAATGCGTCAAAGTAGACTTAATCAGACAAAAAACCGTCCTCCCCTACCGATTATATAGAAATTTGCTTGGCAAACCATTTTAAGTTGTATCTTGTTAATATCAAAAGACCACAACGTGCACAAGCCAAAGAACATACCCACATTGCCTTTTTCGCCAGATGGCGGAATAGATAGTTGTGTGTTGCTTTGTACGCACAACAAAGCCTTTGTAAAATAGGCCTCCCATTTCATCAAAGAAATAAGGAGGCCCGTAGTACTGTTCCTGCAGACTTGTTGCTCCAACCACACGGAGCACGTTATACAACCTACCTAGCATTTCACTTTCTGGCAAAATACCACCAGACGCATGCCTTGTTCACCATGGCATTCGCCTGGTGTCATGTTCAACTTAGATACGATATAACGATGAACCCAATCATAACAAAAGCAGACCACAATACGATTAAATCCCTGATAGCTAATCTGCCCGATCATTTAAAGACGGCTGAAATACGGCAACTCACAAATGAGCTCAATCGTGCTCAGGTTGTCGCCAACGACAAAATACCGAAAGATGTTATCCAGTTAAACTCCTATTTTGAAATTGAGGAGATCAATTCAAAACAACAGATCAACTTCACAGTCACGCTTCCGAACAAAGCAAATATTGCCGAGAAAAGGGTATCCATACTGTCGCCACTTGGCATTGCGCTGATCGGCTTCAGAAAAGGCATGACTGTTCAGTGGACGCTACCTGGCGGCCCAAAAAAACTCAAGATTTTGAAAGTTGAACAAGCCATAGAAGAGGCGAAAATTCAAACGCTATGAAATGGACATACAGCATTCGTAACAAAACAACAGCAGCAGCGCTACTCCTAACGGTTTTTTTGATAGTGCTATTCAACAACCTGAAGGAAAGAAAAAACTCGGTGAAAATCAGCGAAACGATCCATTCAATATTTCAAGACCGGCTGGTGGTGGAGAGTTACATTTTTCAGCACGCCGAACACCTCCACAAAATCGAGGGGGTCATTGATTCCGAGAACACCGAAGATGCTGACAAACAACAGCAGGTGGCCGCCGTGTTCCGGCAAATAATGGAATTGAATGAATCGTACCTGAAAACAGTGCTTACCGAGGAAGAAGAAAGGGTCTTCGGCGGGTTTAACAACCTCTGCCAGAAAATCGGTATGAAGGCAGAACAGGGCGACCTGGCGGCTGCAAAGGCACACGCAAAGGAGGCGGCGTTGTCCCTGAAAACACTTTCTTCCATACAAGTAACCGAGGGAGCATCGCTAATGACAGACGCTAAAGCAATGTTTAGCGCAAGCACTTTGTCATCCCAATTGGAAAGTGCTATTCTACTCGTCATTGCGCTGATCATCCAGGCGCTGATTTTTGCCTCTAATTCCCTCAAAGTCAATAGACACCCTCAAAATCCAATACTCAATTGAGCTACTCAGCACAGGAAGTCCATTTACCCAAGTGATGGACTTCCTGAAAAAAAACTTTTTTCACTGCCCCATTCATTTTCCCTAAAAGGTCATTTACCCTTCTTTTCCACCGCCTTTAGCCTATTGTGCCTGCGGAAAAAAATTAATATTGTAATTACTTACGCAACCCCAACACTGATTATTACATCTAGGCTATAAGGTCAATCAAAACTCAATTTTTTAGATGCGTTATTTCTACTCTTTATCCCTGCTACTGCTGGTGTCATTCACCGCTTTAGCGCAAAATACTGGCATTAAAGGCAAAGTACTTGGAGAGAACAATGAGCCCCTCCCCTTTGCCACTATCTTCATTCGCAACATCAACACAGGCACTACCTCCAACGTGGAAGGTGACTATGAGGTAAGGCTGGCTCCCGGTAAATATGACGTGGTGTTCCAGTACATTGGCTACGAATCGAATGTGCATTTCTTTGAAGTGACAACCGGCTTCGAAACGTACAACCTCACCCTTAAGCCCAGAATATTCCTTCTCAAAGAAGTGGAAGTACGCAGCGGCAAGGAAGACCCTGCCTACACTATCATGAGAAAAGCCATAGGCAAGGCCAGCTTCCATGCCAACCAGCTCGATGCCTACGATGCCAAAGTATACATGAAGGGATCTGGCCGACTGCTCGACTCGCCCTTTTTCCTCCGCAACAAAATTGCTGAAGAAGGCATTGACAGCACCACTGCCTTTACTTCTGAGTCGGTGAGCGAGCTGCACTACGAACGGCCGAGTACCTACTCGCAAAAGGTAGTAGCGGTGTTCTCGCAGGGGGAAGACAACGGCACAGGCCCTGGTGAGTTTCTCACGGCCAGTTTCTACGAGCCAAAAGTTGTGGATGCCATTTCTCCACTTTCACCCAAGGCATTTGCCTACTATCGTTTTACTTACGACGGCTATTTCCGTGAAGGAGGCTATGTTATCAATAAAATCCTTGTCACGCCCCGAAGCAAAGGAGACGACATTTTTGAAGGGACAATCTATATCGTTGACGACCTTTGGAGCATCCACAGCCTCGACTTTACCATGTATAAGTTGGGGATCAAATTCAACATTGAGCAGGTATACAACCCCATCGAGGACAAAGCCTGGCTCCCGGTAAGTCATAAGTTTGTCATTAACGGCTCTTTTTTCGGGTTCGACTTCCAGTACAACTACCTGGCCACACTCAGCGAATATAAAATCACCCTCAACCCCGATCTCGACATTCCGGTGACAGTGATTGATGAAAAAATAGACAAAGAAGTCGCTGCTGAAGTGAAGCAAAAAACGAAAGGCCAGGAAACTCTGGAAAAGCTGGCTCAGAACAAGGAAGTGACCAGAAAAGACCTGCGAAAATTGGTGAAGGAATACGAAAAGGAAGAGATGGAAGATCTTGAGTTTCCTGAGATTGTTTCTAATATCTCCATAAAAAGAGACTCAACCACAAGCTACAACAACGACTCCACCTTCTGGACGAGCATGAGGCCTGTGCCACTTACTGCCTATGAGATCAGAGGGTATACGAAGATAGACAGCCTCGACAAAGCGGAAGAAGCCGAGTACAAGTCGGACACCACGAAAAAAGGAAAAAACAGAAGAGACAGAAAGGTCAGGGTCACCGATCCGATCCTGGGCAACTCCTACAAACTGGGAGAGAAGAGCCGACTCAACATTGAGTCACCTCTTGAAACCATCGGTTTCAACACGGTGGAAGGCTTCAACTTCTTTTACGATATCAATTACTCCAGACGCTTTGAGAACGGCAACAAGCTCCAGTTTGGCCCTATGCTGCGCTATTCTTTTGCCAGAGAAAAGCTCTTACCGAAAGGCTATGTAGATTTCCAATACGGAGAAAATGGCACAAGAGGCAGCGCCCGACTGGAAGCAGGCAGTTATGTGCAGCAGTTAAGCGCCCTTGAGCCCATCCACCCCTATATCAACACTGCCTACGCCCTCCTCTTCAAAGAGAGCTACCTAAAACTGTACGAGAAGGACTTTGTGCGATATCAAAACGAGAAGCGCTACAGCGATAAATTTTTCGCAAAAGCCGGGCTGGAATATGCGCAGCGAAGAAGCCTGGCCAACAATTCCGATTTTACTTTTTTCAAACACCCGGGCAAAGAGTTTACAGCCAACAACCCTCTCAATGCCAATACCGATATAACAGGCTTTTTTGAGCACCAGGCACTGACATTTAACATTTCAGGAGAGTACAAACCATGGCTGAAGTACAGGATGAAGAACGGGTCGAAAGAGGAGATCAGGAAGTCGACCCCCACCTTCACTCTCGAGTACAGGAAAGGCATGCCCTGGGCAGAAAGCGACGTAAACTACGACCTATTGGACGTAGGGGTGAAACACAGTTTTGAGTGGGGCATCCGCTCCAAGCTGGACGTTCGGGTGAATGCCGGGAAGTTTCTTAACGACAAGGCCATTTACTTTCCGGACTTTAAGCACTTCCCCGGCAACCAGACATTGTTCGCTACCCTCGATCCTGTGGAGAACTTCCGCTTGCTTGATTACTACTACTACAGCACCAACGATGAATACGTAACAGCCTTTGTGCATAATCAATGGCGCAAGCTGGTGGTGACGCAAATGGCCTTTGTGCGGATGATGGGCATCAAAGAAAACATGTTTATCAACTACCTCGGCACGCCCAATTCCAATAATTACACGGAAGTCGGGTACGGCCTCGACTATATCATGAGGGTTTTCAGGCTGGAGGCCATTGCGGCTTTTGAAGATGGTCAATACAAAAATTTCGGCGTGAGAATCGGCATTGCTACGAACCTTGAGGACTTGTTTGATTTCTAGCATTCGCAGCAAATAGGTAGATTCACTAAACTGACCTATATTTACGCTGAAATGGCAGCTCAAATAAAACAATTCTCCAAAAGGCTGTCCGGCACTTGTCTGCTGGCACTATCAGTGCTGATGGCAATTATTGGGCTATACGGCTTGGATAGTATTAGTCATAAAGGGCTTCCAGGCGCTCCAAAAACCGAGCTGGTATCGCATACTTCAGCTACCCGCTACCATTCCTACAAACAAGCAGTAGCCGATTACCACCAAAGCTTTTTGCGATCCAATTGCGGCAAAATCAACTTCCTGGCTCTTTCCAGATTAGAAAGTGTCGCATCTAAGAGACAGTACAACCTATCTATCAGTCGCTTTCTCGAAGTAAGAGCTAACCAACTTTCACGGGAACGTTTCCAGTTCTATTTCACCTACAGTCAGGAAGCAATCACCCATTCCTGAGAATTTCCCCCACGGCCTCTGCGCCGCCCATTTCTCTATTATTTACTGATTGATTGCGCCTGATTGGCCTTTCATTTTACTGCTACACTTCATGAAGAAGTTCAAAAAATACCTGCGAACAGCCGGGCTGGTGCTGTTCATTTTGCTCAGCGGATTTGGCATGGGCATAGATCCCAATATTTTCAAACCAAAAAGGATAGAAAATGAGGAGGGTGTAAAAACCGAACAAGTGGTTAAAAAACAAGAGGACGAAGAGACCCAGCTTCAGGAACTGAAGTGATTCGCCAGTTTGGCTATCAGGCCTGGTAAAGAAGCGGATAAAACTTCCCCTGCATCTTTTGTCCCCGTGGCACAACATCGGCTCCTGCAAGCAACGGTGTGTCGGCATCCGATCTTGTGCCGTCTTTGAATACATTGGTGACGTATGCCCTGCGCTGCCTGTCGGTCTTGTTTTCGTAGGATCCATGCACCAGCAAGGGGTGATGGAAAGTACCATGCCCCATTTTCATTTCAATGGGAATAGGCTTGAACTGGCTTTTCTGCTCTTCGGTCAGGTACTGATCCAGACCGTTCATGTCGCCAGCCAGGTCAGGTTTGTCGAGCAGGCCCCACCTATGGCTGCCGGGCACATAGTACAAACAGCCGTTGTCTACATCGGCATCGTCGAGTCCCACCCAGCAGGTGAGGTGCTCCATGGGCTTGGTGCGGGTCCAGTACGAGTAGTCCTGATGCCAGGCAACCACGCCTCCATGTTTGGCTGGCTTGCAAAAAAGCTGGTCATGCCAAAAGCGAACTGACCCACCCAGAAGCTGGCTGGCCGCCATCACAAAAGCGGGGTTCCACAGCACGTCGTGAAAGCCGGGAGCCACCCGCCATGCACCCAGCGCATGGAAAAGAACTTTCGAAGGGTCAGTGGATTCGTTGGAATGGAACTCGTAGAACAGATGGTGGCCGGGGTGGTTTGGATCTGCAATCTCCTCAAGTTCATTGCGGAGTGATTCTACCTGAATACTGTTGAGTAATTTCACGTTGGCTAAATAACCGTTCTCCTTGAAGAAGGCTACCTGTTCGTCGCTCAGTTTGTATTGTTCCCATTCCTTTTCAGTTTCGGGCCACTCAAACAGCCTACTTACCAATTCATGAACCCCGGCCAAATCTGCAACACTACTCATATACTATAAATTACTAATGCTCATTTAAAAGTACCGCCTTTTCCGACAGTCCTCTACGTCAATTTTGGCATTTACTTAACTTATTTTAACCCAAATATTGATACATAGTCGTATTATTGGTAATATAAACAAGCATTGCATCGATAACGGATGAAAGCCATCTTTGAAAAAGTAGACCTGGAAGCAGGTCAGTCACTGGTAATTCGTGCGTTGAACCTCCCGGAGTTCGATGCTCCATGGCACTTTCACCCCGAAATGGAGCTCACTTATATTATCAAAAGCCGGGGAACGAGATTTGTGGGCAATAGTATTGATGAGTTCGTCGAAAACGATCTGGTGCTGCTCGGATCCAACCTTCCGCATATTTGGCAGAACCCTTCTAATCAGTCCGGCAGAAGTGAAGCAATAGTCGTACATTTTTCCGCAGGAATGCTCAACAATAGCTTGCTCAGCTCTCCCGAGTTTGCCACCATCCGGCAGCTTTTTGAAAAAGCCAGCTACGGTGTGGTATTTCCACTGGAGCTCTCCAAAAGCGTTGGGAGAAAACTAGCTCAGATGGTAGATGCCGACCCATTTGGCAAAGTGCTTGGCCTCATGGAAACACTTCAGCTCCTCTCCACGTCCAATGAGGCAAGAACCCTTGCCAGTGCTGGCTATGCGCACCATACAACGGCAAAGGATGCAGAAAAAATGACCATTGTATTTGAGTATGTAAGGCAACATTTCAGAGACGTGATTCGACTCGACCCCGTTGCCAACCTACTTCACCAGACACCTCAGGCCTTTTGTCGTTATTTTAAAAAAAGAGCCAAGAAAACCTTCTTCGAATTTGTGAACGAGTTTAGAATAGGCCACGCCAGCAGGCTTTTGATCGATACTGAACTCAGCATTACCGAAGTCTGTCTGCAGTCGGGCTACAGCACCATTCCCCATTTTAACAAGCAGTTCAAGCGGATCACCGGCCTGAGCCCGACGGGGTTTAGGAAGAAGTATGTTGGTTGAGGGGATATTCATTCTCATTGCGGTTCATTAGCGAGTGCCTCACTCCCCTCCACCGGTTATTGCGAGCCACAAAACGATATTTAATATTGTATAACGATTCGTAAAGTGGTGTGGCAATCCGCCGGATTCACTGCCACGGCAAACAGATTGCCACGGCTGTTGGAGTTTTTGGAACATAGATAAACATTACGCTCAGCCTCGCAATAACCGGTGGGGCGGGTGGCCGCCAAAGTAGTGAGGCAAGGCGACAATCTGGGCTTAACCGCTTCTACCACTTCAAAACCTCCTCTGTAAGATCCTTCCATTCAGGGTTGAAGCCTTCTATCAAGTCAATCTTGGTTTGACGTTTCCCAGCTTTTAGTTGTTTTTCCCTCGCTACTGCCTCAGCTATGGAATGGAAGATCTCATAATAAACCAGTCTATCCAGATTGTATCTCGCAGTAAAACTATTAGTGTATTTCTTTGTCTGGTGGTCGTGTAGTCTGGTGATCAAATCAGAAGTCAAACCAACATAAAGGGTTGTGCGGTTCTTGTTGGTTAGAATATAAATAACACCTCCTTTTCCCATGAAAATATTTCGATCTATTCTTCAGCCGTCCTTTCCAACAGATTCACTGCCTAAGCCAACAGATTGCCACGGCCGTTGGAGTTTTTGGAACATAGATAAACATTACGCTCAGCCTCGCAATAACCGGTGAAAGTCTCTTCTCTTTTTACCCAACCTCAGCTAGCCGGATAAGACCTGCTTCTCGTCTTTCGATAACCAGTCAACTCCATGTCGCCGTTATCAAACCCTTCAATAATCGCATAGGCATTGTTCTCTGGCCCACTATTATCAACCATGGCTGGCAAAAGTGTGTAGTGAATACCATTAATACTGGAATATCCCTCCCTATGGCAATGCCCATGGAAGACTGCTGCCACCTTGCCAGAGTCCTCCAATACCTTCCTCACTTCCATTGAATTCTCCACATGCATGGTCTCATCCGGCAGTTCATACAATGAGTGGTGAACAAACACCACCGTGGGTAGCCGGGTTGCTACGAGGTCAGCCTTTAACCAATCCATCTGAGGCTGTGGAACGGTCGACTCAAACCATTCAAAATCACCTTTGTTATGATCAATGCCGTCAGGATGGAAGTTGGGGTCGAGCACTATAAAGTGGAACCCCTTTTTGTCAAACGAATAGTAGCCAAGGCCCGAGTCGATGCCGGTATTCTCCACATTGGCTATAAACTGTGCTTTGCTGATGCTGTCCACATCGTGGTTGCCTATGACGTGGTAGCGGGGGCCTTTGAATTGTGCATACACCGCCTCCAGGTTTTGCAGGTATTTCAAGGTATCTTCCTCCCTCCTGCTGGTGTCCTCATCTTTAAAGTCTCCCAGGTGGATCACAAAGTCGACTTTTTCCCTGTTCATCACCTCGGCAAACTCGGCCATCTTTTCCAGCGACTCCCGGTAGTACCGAATGCCGCCTGGCTCCCGGTCGGCATAATGTGAGTCGGTGACCACGCCAAAACGCACTTTGGGCTTTTTGGCTGCCATGGCGTTGCTGACCAGCCCCAGAGCGGGAAGAGTAATCAGCGAAGATTTGAGAAAAAGACGGCGGGTGATCATAGGACTGACGGTCAATAGCTAATCTGACGTCAAATTAATGGAAATTACCCGGTGCCGCAACAAGGATTCATTACGAAACATTTCTCATCATTTCCCCCTAAGCGCTTAACGAAAGCTCACTAAGGCCTTAACGGAAATCGGCAAAGCGCTTTACTCGAAACAAACCAGCGCAGTATCGAAAACGTTTAGGTCACCTCGCCGAGAAAGCCCAAGTACAGGACTGCACATTAACAATAACCTAATAGTCAGCCATTAACGACTCATAAGGAATGTTTAGTTTCTCATGCAGGTTCTTTATCATCTTTAGGGTGAGCTTTCTCTTCCTGCTGAATATTTCAGACACACGGCTTTTGTACCCTATGATCTCCGCCAGGTCCTGGATATCCATGCCCATCTGTTCCATTCGAAATTTGATAGCTTCGATTGGGTCAGGTGCTGCAATGGGATAATGTTCGTTCTCGTACTTTTCAATCAGGATGGACAGTATTTCTGCTTCATCGCCTTCTTTTGAATCGGCTGGTGCATGAAATATACCCTCCAGGCGTTTGAGCGCCAGCTGATACTCACCTTCTGTCTTTATTACTTTAATATCCATAGTCAAATTCTATCGGCGTCTACCTTATCATATTCTGCATGTGTGCCAATGAATCGAATAAAGGCCCACTTTCTACCATAGTTTATATCAACAATCAGGCGATACTTATTGCCACAAATATTGAAAACCACTCGACCACTTTTTAGAATACTGGCCTTTGCATAGTCACCCTTGATGTCGGTCGGGTCTGACCAATCAGCTTTTGAGGCTTCCTTGTACCAGGTCTTTAGTTGCTGTTCCGAATCATTATGCTTCTCCCAGAATTCACGAAGTATTTTTTTGGCAACTACTCTCATCAATCTTTACATACAACAGCAAATATATGGAAAAGTTACCAAACTGGTAACTAGCAGGAGATTTAGCCAAGCGTTTCAACGAAAGTCTACTGCCTAAACATTTAAATCACTCCATCCTCAGCGAATCCACCGGATTGGCTTGTGTCCTTGGCAGAGCCTCGACAACCACCACCGCCAGGGCCAGCAATATCAGTCCCGCCCCCGGCAGTGCAAATAGCCACCACCCCAAACGCATAGCGTAGGCGTAGTTTTGCAACCATTCATTTACCAACCAAAAGGTGATGGGCAGTGTGACAATGACAGCCAATGCAACGAGCCTGACAAAGCGGCTGGACAACAAAAGTAGAAGATCAGCAACGGAAGCGCCCAGCACCTTTCGGATGCCAATCTCCTTGGTTCGTTGGGCAATGGTGAGCGACACGAGTCCAAACAGTCCCAGGCAGGAAATGAAAATAGAGAGGCCTGAGAAAACCCCCAGCAATGTTGACAGCCGGTCTTCGGAGGCATATTGTTGTTCGTAACGATTCTCCAGCAGGAAATAGTCGAAAGGGTTGTTGGGGAATACCTCTTCCCACTTTCCCTCTATAAATGCAAGTGCGGCTGTCAGTGATTCACTATTGAGGTCGCTGACGGGGAAATTGAGTTTGACAGCGTAAAAAGTGCTATTGATATTATCCAGCACAAACATGGCTGGCGGAATGGCAGCCTTTGGCGACTCCTGATGAAAGTCTTTCACTACTCCCACAATCTTGCAGCGAACACCTTTCGATGCCAGCTCGCTACCTACTGCTTCCCTTGTACTGGCAAAGCCATGAGCCTGTACTGCCTTTTCGTTGATCAGGATGCTCTCCAGTGCGTCGCCAAAATCCCCAGCCCGTTGCTCGGTTGGAAGAAAGTCTCTCCCCTCTACGATTTCCACCCCAAACACGTCGACAAAACTATCGTCCACCACATTGAATGTCATCAATACAGCCTCATCGCTACCACTTTCCGGCTTCCAAAATCGTTGCTGCCAGGCATTCTCACTTCCTGGCAAAAACGCCGACGTGGAGACAGACCGAATGCCGGGATATTGCTGGAGCTCATTCTTAAACACATCGAGTTGCGACAGGTAGGTCGAGTCGACCAAGGAAGGGGTTGTTAGTACCAACGTATTCTCAATGTCAATCCCGAGCTTCATGTTGTGCATGAATTTTAGTTGACCATATACTGCTGCTGTGCCCACAATAATAAAAAGGCTGGCCGCAAACTGCACCACCATCAAGGCAGACCGCAGGCCACCCCCCGCCACATTGCTCATCTTTCCTTTCAACATCGAGGCGAGCTGTTTATTTTGCAGCAAGAAAAAGGGCACCAGCGACGATATGGCTCCACTCACTACGAAAAGTAGGGCGCACACCGCTAGCATAGTATCGTCTTTCCAGAACAACCCAAACGGACTACCTGCTATAGCCTGAAACCAGCCTGAGCTTACCTGCACCACAGTAAAAGCAACCGTAAGCGCCAGGAGGTTGACTGCGAAGGCCTCTGCCACAAACTGCTGAATAAGCTGCCACTTGCCAGCACCGATCAGCCTCCTCACACCTACTTCCTTACCCCGGCTCAGGGCCGAGAACATCGACAGATTGATATGGTTGACCCAGGCGATCACCAGCACGAACAGCGCTATGGCTACAAGAAAGTAAACATCAGCAGCCGAGTTATTGGTTTTCATTTCTTCCATCAACTGTGAATGCAAATGAATATCAACGACCGGCTGCATGTGCCAGCGTGGGTGCGCTGGGTCCGGAGCCATGCCATACTTACCAAGCCATTCTCCTTCAAATTCCATCAACTGCTCCGAAAGATCTTCTGGTTGGCTACCTTCTCGGAGCCTCACATAAGAGTGAAAATACTCCGCATCCCAGTCTTTTAGGTCTGCCCTTCCTCTTTCCGTTTGTGCCAATGTGGGGAAAGAAAACAAAAAGTTGACAGCCATATGGGTGTTAGCTGGCAGGTCTTTTAACACTCCCGCCACGGTGTACTCTACGTCATCCGTGCTGGTATGCCGCTTCAGTGTTTTGCCCATGGGGTCATCGGCACCAAAAAACTTCAAAGCCATAGATTCAGAGATAATCACCTGAAAAGGCTGATCCAATGCTTCTTTGCTCCCTTTGATCAGTGGAAAGTCAAAAAAATCGAAGAACGATGTTTCGGCAAAATAGGTATGACTGGTGTTAAAGCTCCGGACTTCTTCCCCGTTGTCGTACGACAGCACATTGGAAAAGCTGGAACTTCCGCATAGCCTGGTGATGGCCTCCACCTGTGTAGTGCTGAGTAAAGAAGTGGCCAGCACAGCCGGAGAAGTGGCGGCTTCGTACTGCAAGGCGCCACTGGAAAAGTCTCTGGAGAAAATGCGATAGGTTCGATCCGTGCCTGCACCGTGGAACCGGTCGTAGCTGAGTTCGAAACGAACGTATTGCCCAATAAGAAGGGCAGCCGCCAACGCCAGCCCGAGGCCAAAAATCGTGATAGCCGAGGTGGTCTTATGCCGGAGCAGGCTGCGGAAAGCGATTTTGAGGTAGCTGGTGAGCATAGCAGGTTTTATTCAGCCCGCAAAGCCTCCACGGGGTTGGCTCTGGCAGTTTTCCAGGTTTGCAGGATCATTATCGCAGACGAAATTACTATAAGTAAAACACCTGGAGCCAGCATCACCCAGGCGTCCAATGTGGTAGCGTAAGCATAGCCTGCCAGCCACTCCGTGCCGTAGTAGTAAACAACCAGCATCGACACACCTGTTGCGCCACCTATCCATGCTGCGTATCCAACATTTACCTGCCGGATCACTTGTTCAATCGTTGCACCTAACACTTTTCGGATAGCGATCTCTTTGAAGCGCTTTCGCACAAAGAAACCTGTGAGTGAAGCAAGGCCAATACAGGAGATAAAAACGGCCAGCAAAGACAGCACTTTCAATACGGTTGCCAGCTCACTGGCCTCGTGGTGTTTCTGCAAGTAAATATCGGAAAGAGCCAGAAGCTCAAACGCACGGCCGTTATAAAGTCTATCCCATTCTGCCTTAACTTTAGTCTGCGCCGCTGTTTTGGCATGTTCATCGATACGCATGGTCAGGTACCCCGACGATGGGTCTTCCAAAGACATCAACAAAGGCCCGATGGGCGATGCCAGGCTATTGAAATGAAAATCGGACGTAACCCCCAAAAAGGCCTCCCTAGATCCCGGCTCAGAAAAAAGATCCTCTCTATTGATCAGGGCTTCATTCACAATGAAACCTGTGTCGGGTAAAAAGATCGGCTCTCTTTCAAATGTCAGGTTAAGCGTATTGAAAAAGTTCTTGTCGATCGAAATATAGGCGACAAACTCAAGCTCTTTTTGCTCACCTGCAGGTTGCAGAATTCCACCCGTTCCGACGAATGGAAGTCCACTGGAAATAGTAGCACTTTGCACCTCTGGAATAGTAAGAAGTCGATCTCGCAGCAGGCGTAAATCCGTTTCAGCAGACGGACTGGGGATATACCACAAGTCCTCAATGGCAAAACCCAGTGGCTTGGCCATAATGTAATCGGTCTGTTTATCAACCAGCAAGGTGCCTCCGATGAGAGTGCAAGCGATGAGGAACTGTAGCCCAACCATCGACTTCAGCAGCCATTTTCGCTCACCCAGTTTGAACTTGCCAGCGATAACGTCCCTCGGCATCACTTTACTAAAGAGTGCGCCTTGAATCCCTGCCAGCAGAGCAGTTACGCTCACCATGAGCATTACTAGAAAAGTAGCGCTTACATCAAAAGCAGAACTATCGATCTTCAAGTAGGGCAAAACCTCCCCACTGGTGAATTGTATGAAGGAGACACTTAACATAGCAGCCAGAAAAACAACGACAGCTGACTCCACCAAGAACTGTAGCAGCATTTGGGCAGGAGTAATGCCCAGTACCTTTTTCACGCCCATTTCTCTGCCACGAAAGAGCGTTTTGACCTGGGTAAGATTGATAATATTGAAAATGGAAATAAAAAGAATGATCGTTGAGATCATGCCCAGCATATTAATCATTTCCTGGTTAGCGCTTCGTAAAAGTGGCCCATTATCCATCTCCACCAAGTACATATCTTCTACACTAACAAGCGTATAACGAATCACGTCAATAAACTTGTCCATGTTCGCTGACTCCTCATCTACTTTTTGGTTCAGGGCTACTATATCGGCGTCGGGCCTGGTATTCACATACACCAGGCCTTGCGAATAGTCCATCTTTTTGCTGGGGAGCGGAATGGCCAATACGTTGACCGTCAAGTGAGAGTTGGTAGGAAAATCCTTGAAAGTGCCGACCACTGTGTACTTACCTTCTTTCAGATCGATTGTTTCTCCGACAGGGTCTGCTCTGCCAAATAGTTTTATTGCTGCGGAATGATTGAGAAGTACAGTGCCCGCCTCAAAGCTGTTTTTTATATCAAAATAACTTGAGTCAAACAGCAAGACAGCTTCCGCCTCAGTATAAGCCCATAGCTTTTCGGTGAACAGTTTACCTTCCACGGATATTTCTTGCTCCCCTCCCTCCTGATAAACAGGTACACTAAAATTCACCTCTGGGAAATGATCTTCCATGTACCGTGCATTTGAGATGGGAAGGACTGGAAACCTAATCGGTGAATCGATGGCGTCGTTGTTCTTAAGTCGATAAGTATGCTTCGGGTCGGCAAAATGGCTATCTGCGTTATATTCATGCCAGATGAAGCTGAACGTAAAAAAACAGGCTGTAAATGCCAGAGCAAGCCCAACAATGCTTGACAGCATATAGCCCTTTTCCTTTTTCAAATGGCGGAAAGCCAGGAGTATGTGGTTTTTTAGCATAGGTGGTTGGTTTTGAAATTACTCTACTTACTCATTTCGCAAAGAGTCGACTGGATTGGCTGAAGCTGCTTTGACAGACTGGTAGCCTACCGAAAGCAACGTGACAAGCAACATAACAAGCGATGTTGAGAGGTAAGTGCTCCAACTGATTTGGGTTCGGAAGGCATAGTCTGATAAGTATTCGTTGACTAAATACCAGGCTATCGGGATACCAGCGAGTAAGCTAAAGCTAAAGAGGGCTATAAAATCATTGCCCAGCATAACAACAAGCCCCCAAACGGAAGCGCCCATTACTTTTCGAATGCCTAATTCTTTGGTTCTTCTTTCGGCTGTGAAAGAAGCCAAGCCAACGAGCCCCAAACAAGAAATCAGGATGGCAATGACTGTAAAACTCAACGACAGCTTCCCTACAACGGCCTCAGTTCGGTATTCCCTGTCGAAAACTTCATCGAGAAAAGTGTATTCAAAAGGGTAATCGGGGTTGTGCTGTTCAAAGACGCCCTGCAACTGTGCAACAGTTGCAGCAACTGGCCCCTGCCCCCCTAGCTTGATGAAGTAGTGTGACCCGATATTTTCGGAGTACATGAATATCATGGGCTCTATGCCAAACCTCAGATTGTTATTGTGAAAGTCATCCGTAACGCCAACAACCTTCCCTTTTCCATTCCACATTTCAAGGTCTGCTCCTATCGCATGTTCAAGATCCAATCCCATAACCTCGGCAGCCTTCTTGTTGATAATGTAATTGGAAGCATCCTGATCACCAATGAAATTTCGCCCCCCTTGCATTTTGATGTTCATTGTTGGAATGAATTCAGCATCGCAGCGGTAGATTTTGAAAGTAATGGAGGAGTTGTCGGGTTTGCCAGCCCATACCGGATCGGTGGTAGTAATGGGGACCGTAAATATATTATTGCCTCCGAAGGCAATGCTTTTCACCGCAGCCAGCTGATTCAAATCATTTTTAATGGCTGAGTAGTTTTTATCGGTGCCTTCGTTGCGGTCAACCACAATGATATTCTCTTTGTCAAACCCAAGGTTTCTTTCACCGATGAAAACAATTTGCTTGTACACCGTAATACTCCCTATGATCAGTATGAGTGACGTGGAAAATTGAACTACCACAAGTGTTTTGCGCAGCGTGTTTCCGGTGAGGCCTGTGTATTTCGCTTTAAAACTTTCGCAGGATGGAATGCTGACAAAACAAATGCCGGGTAGCTTCCAGCGAGTAATCCGCAAATAGCCGCCACGCCAAGAATGCCAAAAGTGAACACCGGGCTGGTGAAGTCTAATTCAATAGACTTGGCCGTTATGTCGTTAAAGAATGGAAGGAGCATCTGCACAATCCCCATAGCGAAAAGCAGTGCAATGAAAGACAGCAGCACCGACTCGGTCATAAACTGAATAACGAGGTCAGATTTTTTAGCCCCTATCGATTTCCTAACCCCCACTTCACGGCTTCTGTTGGCAGAGCGGGCCGTTGAAAGGTTCATGAAATTGATGCAAGCCATGACAAGGATTAAGATGGCCACGGCACCAAAAAGGAAAACCTGCTGTATTCTTCCACCGGTGTTCTTCCCATTTTCAAACTCCGAATAAAGCCTCGACTTCAGGTAGGGAAATAATACTGGGGTCGTTGAACAATCGGCACAGTTACTCTTAATCAAACCTGACAGCTTTTGGTCGGCCGCATCCCTGGAGTCAGCAGATTTCAACATCACCGCTGTCTTGCTCCCACCGCTCCTCCAGTTTTGTGTCCACGGATTTTCCTTGACGAAAGCTTCAAAGGGAATAACAAAGTCAAACTGAAGGCTTGAGTTTTGCGGTATGTTTTCAAAAACGCTGGTGACCATTAGTTCGTTGGATTCTCCCATGCGCAGCGTTTTACCAATGGGGTCTTCCTTTTCAAACAGCTTTTTGGCGAGGTTTTCAGAGATAGCGATTGATTTAATGTCGGTGAGCGGTTGGGTGGGATCACCACTTACGATGGGGAAACTGAATACTTCAAATAGTGCTGCATCGGCATAAATTCCACTTTCATTGAAGGCATTGGACTCATGCTTTACCAACAGCTCTGTTTCCATACTGTACTGAGTAGCTAATTCCACTTCAGGAATTTGGCTTTCTATTACGGCCTTCAATTTTGCAGGAGTAGCACCATAGGTTTCAATACTGCCATCAGGATATTCGCTATTGACCAGCACCTGGAAAATGCGATCACCATTTGCATGAAACCGGTCGAACGACAATTCATCTGTCACCCACAGGAGGATAAAAACATTGGCAGCAAGGCCAACTGTCAGTCCGAGGATATTGATAAATGCATAACCCTTGTGACGGAGCAAATTGCGCCAGGCGATCAAAAAGTAATTTTGTAACATGTTAACTGTCATTTCTAATTAAATAAACTATTCTGTTCGAAGTGAATCCACCGGGTTGGCTGCGGCTGCTTTTATCGACTTCACCGCAACAGTTGCCAGGGCAATGAGCACGACAAACGTCACCGCAAGCCCAAACTGCCACCAGGTTACATTGGCACGATAAGCAAAACCCTCAAGCCACTTCTGCACTGCCCAAACAGCCATCGGCACAGCTATTACCTGAGCCAACAACACTAGCACAACAAATTCTTTGGTAAGCAATCGAAGCAGGGAATTGACCGTCGCTCCCAGCACCTTTCTGACGCCGATTTCTTTTGTTCGCAGCTGAATCAGAAACCCCGAGAGGCCAAACAAGCCCAACCCAGCCACTGCCAGCGACAATATGGTGACGTACGAAAACAACGACATAGCCGACTCTTCCGTTTTGTAGAGCGACTCCATACGCTCGTTGAGGTAGTGGTATTCCATCGGCTCATTTGGAAAATGTTGCCTCCATACCCCGGCTACCTGATCCCGCATGTCAGCTTTCGATTTAATCAGCACAATGTCGGTTGTAAATTGCTCGTCGGAACCAGTGCTCCCCAGCCAATACATCACGATGGGGTCAATTGAATTATGCATCGAGGTATAGTGGTAGTTCTCCAACACACCAACAATTTTATCTTTACCTCCAGGAAACAAAAAAGAACCCAAATCAGCCCCAATGGGATCATCCGCCAGGCCGGTTGCGACGGCAAAACTTTCATTCACCACTACACCAGTCGGCTTTGAGTTATTGTTGATACCATTAAACCCGGCGCCCTGTTTCATCTTTATGCCCATCAGGTCAAGATAGTCTTCGTCTACTTTAATGATATTCAGCCAGTATTCATCGTTTCTGCCGCCTTCCAGCACCACCAAATTGCCCTGAGGCATGAATGAGCCCGGCGACGCACCAAAATCAGCCAGGCTTACCTTTTCGACTCCCGAAATAGCCAACAAGTCTGTCTTCAGCGCTGGCCCTCTCGTTTGAAGTTCACGGCTTCGGGGCATTTCCACCACCATGACACCTTCCTGGTTAAAGCCGAGGTCCTTGTTATGCAAAAAGTCGAGCTGTAAATAAATGGCCACCATGCCGCACATCAACACGCTGGAAATGGTGAACTGTAAAATCACCAGTCCTTTCCGAAGGGAAAAACGATTACCGCTAATACCTATCCCTCCCTTCATCACGTCGACGGTTGTCCGCTTTGAAAGGAGCATTGCCGGGTAAACAGATGAAGCCACAACCATGAAAGCCAGCGAGCCAAGAGCCGTAATAGTCAAATAAAATGTCACCTGATCTGTGAAAGTGAAGTCCTTACCCAAAATGCTATTGAGCGGGTAAAGCCCCAACTGAACAAGCGTATACCCCAACAAACTCGAAACACCAACAATCAACGAGGCCTCTGTCAGAAACTGAAAAACCAATTGATACCTGGTGGCTCCAATAGTTTTTCTTATGCCTACCTCCCTGGCTCGTTCCAGCGTGCGTATAGTAGTGAGGTTGATGTAATTGAACAGCGCCAAAAAGAAAAGCATAGCGCCTGATATCGCAAATACAACAGGATAGGCTTTGTTACCCTTGGGGTTATCTGCCTGGATCCCATGCGTAAAATGCAAGTCAGTCAACCGCTGGGCTTCCAGATCAATGCTCACCCCCTCCATATCCCCATTTTCCTTTGCTTCGGTGTAGTGCTTGTTTGCAAACTGCTTCACTTTCTCTTCGAAAGCTTGTTTATCCACCTGCTCGCCAAGGAGCAAGTAAGTCGTAAACCCAATCATCAAAAAGTTACGCCCGTCCGCTCTCCCTTCTCTGATCAAAGCCCGAATGGGCAAATCGACGTTCGGCGGCAAATCTTCCATCACTGCCGTTACCGTATAGGCCTGGTCATTAATTTCAATCACTTTCCCGATGGGGTATTCGGCACCAAAGTACTTGTTGGCCAAAGTTTTATTAAGCACTACTGTGTTTAACTCCCTCAAAGGATCTTCCAGATCACCTTCGGTTAGGTGAAAGGTGAAAACATCAAATACCTGTGGGTCTGCCACAACTATGTTTTCTTCTCTGAGAAACTCATCACCTTTTTTGAAATAAAACCTCTCCCTGATTGTGCCTGACACCCTAACGAACTCTTGTACTTCCGGCAGCTCCTCTTTCATTACCGGCCCCACCCCCTGACCGGAATAAACAGCCCGCTCAGCACCCTCTGGCGTGTTGAAAATTGAGGTAACACGTACAATCCGATCCGACCTTTCATGATAGCTATCGTAAGTAAGCTCGCTATGGACATAGAGCAATATCAGCACACAGGTCGCCAGCGAAACCGCCAATCCAAAAATATTGATCAGCGAAAAAGTCTTGTTTTTCAGCAAATTGCGCCAGGCGATCAAAAAGTAATTTTGTAACATGCTAACAGTCTTTTTCTTTCTGGAATTTAACTTATTCTGTTCTCAAAGCCTCCACCGGATTCACTCTCACTGTTTTAAGCGTGTGATAAAGCAAAGTGATCATGGCTATACCCAGAAGTATGCAGAGCGGCAGTGCAAATTCCCTCCAGCCCAGCTCCATTCGGTAGGCATAGCCATTGAGCCATTCTTCCATCAGGAAATAGCACACAGGAAGGGCTACCGCTGCGCTTATCAGCAGCAACGCAAGAAAGCGACTTGAAAACAGCACCGCAAGCCCAGAAAACGAAGCGCCCAGCACCTTCCGAATACCTATTTCTTTTGTGCGCTGAATGGCCTCAAATGAAGCCAGACCAAACAGTCCCAAACAGGCAATAACAATGGCAATGAAAGAAAAACCACTGAAAGCCTGCTGAATTTGCTGGTCGGCGGCATACTGCTGCTCGAACGACTCATCAAGATAATAGTGGTCGAAAGGATTGCCGGGAAAAAACGCCTGATAGGCTTCCCGGATTTCTGCTATTGCCTGCTGTGTTGTGCCTGGGGCGATCTTAAAGAGGAAGTACGAGGGTGCCTGCTGTTCCAGGTAATAAATCATTGCCTCAATCTCGCTGCCCAACCCATACTGATGGTGGTCTTTCACCACACCCACGATAGTCCAGGCACCAAAATCGTCATCCATGTAGCGAATCGTTTCGCCCAATGCTTCTTCGGCATCAGCGTACTGAAGCAGCTTCAGGGCTGATTCGTTGACAACCACGGCCCGCTTGTCAGTCTCAAGGTCAGGATTAAAATCACGCCCGGCTACAAACTCCATATCCACCAGAGAGAGAAAATAAGGATCGACAGCTCCCTGCCCGTATTTGTCGCTGGCGCCCTTTCTCTCCTTCAGCTGCCTGGCATAGTTGTAAAATATTGATTCTCCCGGCACCACTACACTCCTGGAAGCGTTCACAATACTCCTGCCCGCCATCAGCTCGTTGCGAAACAATCGAAATTTTTCCTCCTGATCGCCCGCTACAGCGTCGGGGGCAAGCGCCACCACCACCTGGTCCAGGTTGATACCCAAGTCCTGCGAAAACATAAAGTCGACCTGGTTCCTGACGGTAAAGGTGGTCACCAAAAGCGACAGCGACAGCCCAAACTGCACGGCCACCATGGTCCTGCGAAGAAGTACCCCACCTGTAGAATGCGCTACCCGGCCCTTTAGAATAGCCACCGGCTGGTAGGATGAAATGACCCTGGCAGGATAGTAACCTGCCAGAAACGAACCGAAGCCGATGGTGACGGCCATGGGAAGCAGCAGGTCGCTTTCCAGCATCACCCCCCAGCCGCCAGCGGTGGGCATCACCGACTGAAGCAGTGGCTGGGCAAACTGAAACAAGGTAATTGCAAGAGTAAGCCCCATCAGGTTGATGAGCAGTGCCTCTAACAAAAACTGCCCCATGAGCTGGTACTTACCAGCCCCAACCACTTTTTTGATGCCAACTTCACGGGCCCGTTCCAGGCCCTTGGCAGTGCTCAGGTTAATATAGTTGAGCCAGGCAATGACCAATATCACCAGCGCAGCCACCATGAGTATGGAAACCACCAGGTAGCTGCCGTTGGCCTTCATTTCCTGTGTATAGTGCGAGTGCAGGTGAATATTCTCCAGTGGCATCACACTTGCGGTGGGTTTGTCTCCTTCGCTCCAGTCGTTGAAGGCCTCGTTGGCAGCCAGCCATGGGTTCAGCTTGGCATTCAATTGCTCTTTTGTAGTGCCGGGGGCGGTGAGCAGGTAGGTGTAAAAGTTCACCCAGTAAAAACTCCCGTCAGCATAAGAGCCTGGGTGGATATAGGTGTCGAAGGAAATAACCAGGTCTCCCTCCATATGGGTGTTGGCCGGCATATCTTCCATCACGCCCGTCACCTGCAGGTTCATGTCCCAATCGTCGCCCTCCTTGAGGCGGAGAATTTTGCCGAGCGGGTCAGTACCGGGAAAGTAGCGATCTGCTGCCGACTGGCTCAGCACTACCTTGTTGGGGCCGTCCAGTACACTTTTCCTTTCACCTGAAACCAGCGGAAAGGAAAACACAGTAAAGAATTCCTGGCTGGCGAACAGGATTTTCGCCTCATTAAAAACCTTGTCCTGATAGCTGACATTCACAGGGCTAAAGGTTTTGTAGATTCTGGTCATCGTTTCAACTTCCGGAAAATCGGCAACGAGCTTAGGGCCTGCACCCGATGCTGCCTTTGGGAGTGCCAACGCCGTCTCACCTTCCTGATTGAAGCTCCAGTCTACCCTGAATATGCGCTCCTTGTTTTCAAAAAACTGGTCGTAGCTTTGCTCAAAAGCAACATATTGCATAATCAGCAAACTAGTGGCGATGCCCACTGCCAGCCCGCCCACATTAATAAAAGTGAGAAGTTTGTTTCTGGTGATGTTGCGCCAGGCTATTTTGAGGTAGTTGAAAAGCATGGGACTTCTTTTAGGGTTTTGATCTGATGATTCTTACATGTCACAAGATGTGCCAAACCTCAAAATACTAAAAATCAGGTAATTACAACGAAAACCAGCAGCAAAGTGCACCAAAATGAAACAATGAAGTGTTTCATTTTGAAACGATTTCGATTAGTTTTTCAAAGGCTTTGACGGGTTCCCAGGGATTCAGGGACGCTCATAGTTCAAACGTTTGTGGGGTGATTAACAGTTTAGCCTATTGCCCAGTTTTCGAGTTCAATCCCTTCGAGTCTTTCAAATTCCCTCGTGTTTTGGATAACCATGGGGCGATACCAGACGCTTGCGCCATATTCAGGAGATCAATGTGACATGTAATTTACAAGAAAGTCAGTCCAATTCTTCTGTTCAATCCTTGCTCAAAAATTCTGATCAATGTTGAGAGTTGAATATTTACTTTGCCGTTTTCAAGCTTAGAAATGTAACTCTTCTTTGTTCCTGATCTTTCGGCCAGTTGCTCCTGTGTCAGTTTTGCTTCTTTGCGGGCTGCTTTTAGCATTTCACTCACAATGAACATCTGCGCCCCCTCTTCATATTTGTTTCGGCTTTCGGTTCCGATTTTTCCGTGTTCGAGTTCAATCAACTCATCAAATGTCTTGATATTCTTATAGTCTTTCATTACTTCATCTTTTGCTGTCAAAATACTCGTTCATCAACCGAACTGCTTTGTCTATTTCCTTTGGCGGTGTTCTTTGTGTCTTTTTCTGAAAACCATTGAAAAGCACCACAAGCTGGCCTTCGTCAAAACAGCAAAAAATCCGATAAATGTTTGACTGATGTTCAATTCGGATTTCGTAAAGCCCACCTATTCCTGTTAAATGCTTTAAGAATTTCTCTGGAACACGGTCAACTTGCTTAATCAACTCGAAAACGTACTGAATTTTTCCCTTTACCTTTTGATCCTGTGCTTGATAAAATTCAATAAAGTAATTTTCGTAGAAGATTATTTTTCTATTCACCTCGCAAAGTTATCTTAAAAGATAACATTTTCTAAATTTTAGCTGATTTTCTCAGTCGCACAGCAACGAGCGGCTAACGTCCAATTATCAAAAATGGGAAGGTCAAAAAGGGGGTTACTCACAATAGAGATGACCATGGAAAAAATTTCACGTTTTTGATGGATCAAAATGGAGACTGGACGCTAGCCCCTGCCTACGACCTGACCTTCTCTTCTGGCCCGGGAGGGCAGCAAAGCACGATGGTGATGGGGGAAGGCCAGGCCCCCGCCATGGCCCATTTGATCCAGCTTGGGAAGCGAACCCACCTTTCCGGCACTGACATAACAGCCATCATCGATCAGACAGCTGAAGCACTTTCTCATTGGCAAGAGTTGGCAGAAACCTTCGACGTGAGAGAAAGTAATATAGAGCTTATTAAATCCAGAATGGTCGTGTAACCGTTGCGCCAGCTTCGCTTCCCTCGTCGAACTAATTCAGGGGCGATGCTTCTCATTTTTGATGGATCAACATGGAGACCTGCCCTTTGTCAATCATTTTCATTTGCGTTCAAATATGCACTGTTCTAATTCTTTGTAAACTAACATATCTTCAGTTACATATTGGGATAAAGTCAGTTTGAATGTTTCTGCATTAATACTTGTCGTTATGCCACAAAAATTCTTTATTCTACCAGTCGCATCCTTTAAATTCGCATTAGTAACATCGGTTACAAATTTCTCATATTCAATTACGCTGAATACTAATCCATTCTTTCTACAATAGGCATCTAATACTTCTTTGTCGTAAAGGTAGTTTTCAATTTCCCAACGCTTCATGATTCTAAAATGTTGCAGATTGTTCTGTAAGTACAATTGTCTATCGTTTTCATTATTTATTTTTCCAGAGGAAACGTCTCTGTCTTTCAAGACAAGAATCTCGACATCAGAAAACACCTTTGTTAAAATTGCTAATGCGATTTCGCTACGTTGATTGCACCATAATAGTTCAACCTTATCTCTTGGGTTGCTCTTGATTCTGATACTTTGAGGTTGCTATTATATCTATATGGGCTACGGAAAGAAAACAAGGTATTTTCAGTGCCCAGTTGTTCTCTTGTTTGCTTTATTTTAGAAAACTCACCTTCGTCAAGCTGAATAATAATATTTTGATAGCCGAAATTCGGACTTTGCGTCATAGAATGATAATTATGGTCTTTTCCACCTTTGTTACCAATCGTATGATAGGCGCTGTTATGGAATAACATTCCATCGAAAACACTACTTTTCCCGCAGCCATTCGGGCCAACTAAAGCAATTATTCTTTTTGGACTTTCACCTAAGTCAATTGTGATGTCGTGAAACCTTTTATAACCGTTTTTAAGCTGTATTTTCTTAATCCTCATTGGTAGTATGGTTGTTCTGCCCCGGGTTGCCGATAAAGATTGTGTAAACCCCAGTCGGCCCTGGTACTAGCGTTTATATTCCCTATAGTCACAGGTGGGATCTTGAGTAGATTTGACAAATTTTTACCCTGTAATAAACATATATTTTTTAAGCCATATATCCTATCATTCTGGAAAGGCTTTCTGCCAGAAGCCCACTTTGATAGCCTTATGCGGAGATTTTCAAGCCCTTCGTAGTGAGTAATGGAAAATAGGAAAATGGATGGGGGGAATTGAAACAGGAAGAACCGTAGGGATTAGTTCAACGTTATGCGGCAATAGCAAAAAGTGCATTAAAGTCTTTGAGGTCTAGCAAAGCTGAACTGGCGGAGATGGCAACACTATGGCATTCGCTACTCAATTATAAGCTTGAAATGCTTGTCAAGCCCGGCCTCGACGATTTTTCGAAATGTTGAAAGCTCTACATCTGTTCGGTTGTTCTCCAGTCTTGAAATATAGAACCTGGAAGTTCCACTTCTTTGAGCGAGCTGCTCCTGGGTCAATCCAGCTTTTATCCTTGCTGTTCGGATCAAGCTGCCAAATTTTTGCGAATCAGAAGCTTCGGCAGGTTCACTTAGCCTGTAAAGCTCATCCGGACTCAACTCGTATGGATGGCGGACTTCGCTTCCGTCTTCAGACAGGAGTGTAACGGGAATATTAGGCCAGGACAGGGTGAAATTCCTAAGTTCTACTTTTTTGAACTCTTCAGGTGATAGCAGCGGATATTCAACATCGTTTTCTCCAATTTTCCATTGTTTGAATATCCCCTCAAAGTCAAGAATTCTGCTTTCCCCATTATTGAACATACACTGAATCGTTAACCCGTTCACTTTCTGTATTTTGATAATTCTTGGGATGCCTAATTTCTTTCTCATAATCCTGGATTCAAACGATTAAAATT
The DNA here is from genome assembly GCF_048007035.1 of Imperialibacter sp. Lineage (NCBI taxonomy): Bacteria > Pseudomonadati > Bacteroidota > Cytophagia > Cytophagales > Flammeovirgaceae > Imperialibacter > Imperialibacter sp. Next base: position 5,092,197 of record NZ_CP180355.1, on the reverse strand, counting down.
ACCCATCAAAAAATCTTGCCTGGTTTTTGCCCATTCGATCACCTTGTTTCTTTGGGCTCTTGGCAAACTGCCGGCATATGTTGCCAATGTTTCGATTTCAATAAGTTCTTCATACTCTGCATAAATGGCATGAAAATGTGGAGGCGGATGCTCACGTGAATAAACGTCAACCTTGATCGAATCAATAATCTTTAATGTTGGCAAAGGCTATTGTCTAGTTAGACAACAAAAGTAGCTATTTCAAAGTTTCGGCACAACCTGCCATCTGTGGCAGTCGATTCGTGCCATCTTTATGTGAATGATGTATATACCATTTAATCTGTGGGGGTTGTGTATATACGCTGAATCCAATGTCGTTTAGTTGTGGAGCTATATCGCCACGAAGTGAAGATATCTTTTGACCGGAGCGAGTCAAATCGTTGAATAAGGCAACTGAGGAAAATTGAAACAGGAAGGGCGGCAGGGGATTCAACGTTGTGTGGTATTAGTGCCCACTTGCCCCATCAGGATCCTCTGCGAGAGACCGCATTGGAAAAATAGACGAGAGAGCGAAATAAGAAGAACAGCGGGGCTTAGTTCAACGTTGTGTGGTACCTACCCCATCAAAATCAACGTGGTGTCCACTTGCCCCATCAGGGTCCTCTGCGAGAGACCCCAATGGGGCAATGGAACATTGCCGCAGCTCATTCATCCCTCAGCGACTCCACCGGATTGATCCTGATCACTTTGAGGATATGCCAGCCGCTCACCAGCAGGGCGAATACAACAATGCCCAGCACCGGCAGTCCGAAAGCCCAGGCAGGCACGCTGATCCGGTAAGGGTAGCTTTGCAGCCACTGCTCCATGCCATAATACACGGTAGGAATGCACAAGCAGGCTGCGATGAGCAGCATCGCCACCACTCCTTTCGACAGCATCACAAACAAGCGAAGTCCTTCGGCTCCCAGCACTTTTCTGATGCCGATTTCTTTGGTGCGTTGGTGGGTGACAAATGCCGTAATGGCAAAAAGCCCCATGCCGGACAAGACAATGGCCAGCACTGTGAATACTTCAAAGAGGCTGCTTATTTTTTTCTCCTCTTCAAAGTTCTTGATGAAGTACTCATTTAGGTAGGACTGGCCCATGGGCTCCTGGGAGAACTCACTCCAAAGCTTCGGTAGCTCATCATTAAGCAGGGCCAACTTGTCGCTGTCGAACCGAACGGCCGCCATAAAACCGTTGGAGGAATACCTGAAAAAGAAAGGGCTGATGACTTCATTCATATTGAAAATATGGAAGTCGTCGACAATGCCGATTACCGTAAAGTTCTCGTTATGATCCACCTCGGTTACCGTCTTCCCAAGCGCTTCCCCCGACGCCACGTCCCAGCCAAAGCTGCGGCTCATCGAGGCATTGATGATGACATTGGAAGCCTCGTCTCCATACTCCCTGGAAAAATTGCGACCCGACAGCAACTTCATGTTCATCACGCTAAGGAAATGCTCGTCAACGCCGACATGCGTTACCCGGTGCGTTTCAGGGTTTTCGAGGGTCAGGTCCTGCATGGCGTTTCGGTCAAATTCCCTTGGGCCGGAGGGCACGTAGCCGGTAATCGACACAGCCTCCACTCCCGGAAGCTTTTCCAACTCCTGGCGCAGCGAGTTTCGGCCTTCCCCCAGGAGATCAACATCCTCAATCAGCATGATCTGGTCCTTTTCGTAACCAAGCGGCTTGGTTTGCAGGTAATGTACCTGTGCCAATATCACCAGCACCGACGAGAGTAAACCGATGGTAATGCTGAACTGCAACACCATCAGCACATTTCTCATTCTGCCTTTTGAACTGGTCGTTGACGTTTGGCCTTTGAGGGCACTGATCGTTTTTGTGGTTGAAAGCAGCAGTGCCGGATACAGGCCAGCCGCCATCCCGATCAGAAGACTACCACTGCAGGCAACAGCAATGTACCACACCAGACTCATGCCTTCCTGCCCCATATTCACACCGAAATATTGACTGATCAACGGTGTGGCCACCTGTTGCAACGTGAAGCCCAGACCGAAAGCCACCGACGTAATGAGCACAGCTTCAGTCATAAACTGCATGACAAGGGAAGCTCGCCTGGCCCCCATTACCTTCCTCACTCCCACCTCCCTTAACCGCTGAATATTGGAAGCGGCAGACAGGTTGATGAAATTGATCACAGCCAGCAACAATATGAGCAGTCCAATGCCAAGAAACACGTTGATGTAGGTACCGTTTACGTTCGCCGAGAGTTCGTTTTCGGAATGCGACCAAAGGTGAATGTCAGTCAACGGTGTAGTGGTAAATTCAAAGCTTCCGCCTGAGCTCAAAAACTCAGACATACTCACCCCGAGGAATTCGTTTATCTCGGGAGCAATATACTTATCTGTGAAAGACGGGAACTTACCTTCAAGCTGCTCCAGTCCACCTTTCTTAGAAAGCTTCGCATACGTATAGAAGCCCTCAGCCATCCAGAACCGACTATCACTTATTGGATTGAGGTCGGAGGAAAGTAAAATATCGAAGTTGAAATGGGTTTGGGAGGGGACATCAGCGCACACCCCTGTAACCTGCACTGAACCCTTGTCCTGGATTTCCAATACCTGACCCACTGCGAAGTCTGCCGTGGCTTCCTTGCCAAAATACTTTTCCACCATACTTTGGGTAAGCACGACAGACCTTTGGGCCGACAATAGCGTAGCCGGGTCTCCAGCAAGGATAGGAATTGAAAAAATGCTGAAGAAATTCGAATCAACGTACATCCCCTGCTCACTAGGGAAATTTTTGTCGCCATTTGTGATATTAAAGCGAAAATAGGGTCGCCCAAATATCCTTGTCACCTCCTCCACCTCAGGAATTTCCTGTTCAAATGCTTTGGCTGCTGGAGCACCAACAGTGGGCATAGAGATGAGCTCTCCTCCCAGCTTTACCTCCATACCAATCCGCACAATGCGATCAGCATCTTCATGATAAGTGTCAAACCCCTTGTGAAAAGACACAAAAATCAAGATCACGAAGAAGGTGGCCAGGCCGATGGAAAGGCCTAAGAGGTTGACCATTGAGAAGACCTTATTTCTTCTCAGGTGACGAATGGCGATGATGAAGTAGTTTCTTAGCATTGGTGTTTCTTTGTTCCTATTCTGATCTTAGGGAATCGACCGGGTTCCTGGTGGCCGCTCTGTAAGCATTTGACGCCATAGTGGCCAGCATCACTATCACCGAAATCAACGCTGCCAGTACAAAAAACAGTGGACTGAGCTGGATTCGATAGGGGAAAGTATCAAGCCAATTGCTCAGCAAATACACAGATATCGGTATGGCCACAACGGATGCAAATAATACCGTCTTTAGCATATGGGTAGAAATCAGGGCCACAATATGGCGAACCGTGGCACCCAGCGTTTTCCTTATCGCAAACTCCTTACGACGCTGCTCTACCACAAATGCCACCAGGCCATACAGCCCCATACAGCAGATAAACACTGCCAGCAATGTAAACCACGAGATAAGCTTTCCGAGTTGCTCTTCTTTCAGGTATTGCTCCGCAATGTCCTGATCGAGGTAGGAGTACTGGAACGGCTTGTCAGGAAACATGTCATTCCACGCAGCCTGCACTTCCGACAGGCCGGAGCCATAGCTGTCGCCGGAGAGCTTGACAGCTATACCACCCCAGTTAGCCATTACCACAAGCAGGGAGCCTATCGGACGGTGAAGGGAATTGTAGTGGAAATCATCTATCACGCCAACGACCAGCCCTTTTTGCAATGTCTTGTTGTCAGAGCCTCCCAGCCAGTGAATTTCCCTGCCCACAGCAGCACTCTCCCAACCAAGCTTTTTTGCCAGTGTTTTGTTTATCAAAAACGACTGCCGGGTGCCATCCTCAACCTGGTCCACCTCGTCGAGAAACCCCCTTCCCTGCTCAATACCCACGCCAAAGAAGTCGGCAAAGTTGGCCGTGCCATACATCATAGAGACATTCACGCCCTGATTTTCATCGAAGCCCTCCGGAACGACCGTATTGCCCCAAACACCCATGCCAGGAATCGTGCCCATGTACACATCACTCACCTCCGGCTTAGAAGCCAGCGTCTGGCGAAACAACTGGTATTGCGACGGACTGAGAGAACGATTGTTAATGAGAATTGTGCGTTCCTTTGCAAAGCCCAACTCCTTGCCTCTTAGATAATTGAGCTGAGTGTTGACCACCAGCACGCCCACGATGAATACCGTTGAAACAGCGAACTGAAGGGTGACCAATGCTGAGCGAAGCAGGTGGCTTTTCCCCGGATTGAAGTCTTTTTTCATAGCCTGAACGGGTGTGAAAGCAGATATATAGAAGGCGGGATAAATACCGGAGGCAATACCTGTCAAAACGGTGATGGCCAGTGCTGCGCCCATCACAAGTGGATTGCTTGTGAAATCGGAGAACTGGTAGCTGCGGTCCGTGAAGGTATTGAAAACCGGTAAGGCCAGGTTGACCAGCACCAGCGCATGCACCAAACCCAGTCCGGCAATCACCACTGCTTCGCTTAAGAACTGTGTAACAACCTGCCTGCGATAAGCCCCCATCACCTTTCGAATGCCGGCCTCTTTGGCTCGTTTAGCTGAGCGGGCGGTGGCGAGGTTCATGAAGTTAATCACCGCCACCAGCAAAATAACCCCAGCAATGATCATGAACAGGTATAGCTGAGTCATACTGCTGCCAGGCTTCATTTCCGACCTGAAACCGGACCTTAAATGAATGTCGGTCAGCGGAAGAAACACCGGAGTAAAGGTGGCGGGGTCAACCTCCTGAAAATACTGCTCCACGAGCCCGGGCATTTTTGCGTAGACGGTAGCGATTTGAGCATTGTCTTTGAGCAAAATATAAGTGTAGCTTCCAAGCCATTTCCAGTCCTGGTCTACATCATACTGATAGTTCTCTGTCCAGCGGGCATCCAGGAGCGCCATGGGCACAAAAATCTCTGCCGTCATGTGCGTGTTCCGTGGCAGATCATCCACGACGCCCGTCACCACAAGATGTGGCCCCTTATTGTAAACGATGGTTTCGCCCAGGCACCCGGTGGTGCCGAAATACTTGATAGCGATGGATCTGGTGAGCACCACGCTGTTCAGTTCTTTGAAAGCACTACCAGCATCGCCAGCTATCCAGTCAAAATCCAGTATCGAAAATAGCTCCGGATCAGTAACAAAAAGGTTGGTTTCTGCGTAGGTTTCAGACCCAACCTCCATTTCGTCGGGCCCACCCACAGCCACATTGTTCATCATACGAGCAGCTTTTTCTACCTCAGGAAGCTGGCCAATGAGGACATTTTTGTATGGAAAAGGAACCCTTGCATCCCTGAGCAAATCATCCTGACGCTGTTCCTGGTACGAAAGCCTGAAAATGCGGTCTTTCTTTTCATGATACTGGTCGTAGCTGAACTCGTCAATGGAATATACCAACACGATGATGGCCGATGCCAAACCAACTGCGAGACCCAGAACATTAATGAAAGAATACAGCTTATTCCTCCACAGGTTCCGAAAAGCGATGGTCAGATAGTTAAACAGCATAGTTCATTTGTTTGTGAGGTGTTCATCATTACTCATATCTCAATGCCTTCACCGGATTATCGGTGGCTGCTTTGAATGCCTGCTGCGCCACGGTGAGGAAGGCGATCAGCAGCGCAAATGCGCCTGTGAGCAGAAATAGCAGAACTCCGGGCTCAATGCTATAAGCAAAGTCTTCCAGCCACTTCATTCCCAGCCAATAAGCGACGGGTGCGGCCACAATTGAGGCGATAACCACCAACGCCAGGAAGTCCTTTGACATCAGTGTCACAATACTTCCCACCGAGGCTCCCAGCACTTTCCTGATCCCTATCTCCTTGGTGCGCTGAATGGTGCTAAAAGAAACCAGACCAAATAAACCAAGGCAGGAAATAAGGATGGCAATGATGGTAGCGGTGGACGCCAGCTTCACAGTTTTGCGATCAGACTCATAGAAGCTGTTGATCGACTCATCAAGAAACTGATACCTAATGGGCTGATCAGGGTATACTTTATCCCAGGCAGCTTTCACTTTGTCAACCACTGCGTCGGCACTGGCATGGCTGCCGCCTTCCAGGTTCAGCTTCACCCCGATATCGTTGCCTTCTTCGTCATAAACAAGAACCAGCGGGTCGATTTCACTATGCAGAGACCTGTTGTGAAAGTCGCTGACAACACCCACAATCGTGTGCTTTTCTGTTCCCCAATTTACCTGTTCGCTGATGGCGTCATTGGGGGCAGCAAAACCCAATTCCCTGGCAAATTTTTCATTAATCACTACTTCCTTCAGCGAATCGTTAGGCAGAAAAGGCCGGCCAGCCAGAAAATCAATCTCATAGAAGGAGAAATAATCCACTTTGCCCCTTTTTATGTGCACATCATGAATTACCTCATTCCCACTTTCGTCATACGACTTCAGCAAATCTGAGCTCCAATTGTTGCTGGACGGTGGATTGTCGTGCACAGAAATTTCGGAAATTTCAGGTATTGCGGCCAATTCGGCAGCCAGCCGCTCTTTCTTCTGGGCAGTTTCCCGCCAGGGAGTGCCCACCACCAGTATTTCGTCTTTCTTAAAACCCAGTTCTCTTTTCGTTAAATAATCGATCTGCCAAATCATCAGGAGGCAGCAAGCAATCAGTATTTGAGAAAATGTAAACTGAAAAATGGTCAAACCTCTGCGGAGAAGTGCTGAGAAATTCTTTCCCTTTTCAGTATAAATCTGGCTCTTTAGCGCCTTTACTGGCAAAAACTTACTCAGCACCAATGCCGGGTACATGCCTGCCAGCGTTCCCACGAAAAGCACCAGCGCAATCAAATACCCAATTGTGGCAGGATCGCCCAGGTTTAGCGACATGTCAGGAGACAGGAATTCATCGAAATAGATCAGAGCAAATTGACACAGGGGCAAGGCAAATGCAGTGGCTATTGATGTGAGCAAGATGCTTTCTGCCAGAAATTGAAAGACCAGCGTTGACCTCGAGCTGCCGAGCACCTTTCTGATGCCTATTTCCTTGGCCCTTCGGGTGGCCTGTGCAGTTTCAAGATTAATATAGTTAATGGCAGCAATAAGAAGAATCAAAACAGCCACAAGGGCCAAAATCTTCAGGGTGGATCTGTTAGCCACCTTCCAAACAGAATTAAATATCCCTAGTTCCGGATTGAAATGAAGCTCCGACAAAGGTTGGAGCATAAAATCCGCCACGAAGTCGCCGTCCGTATGCTCTTCCATGTATTTCTCCTTCAGCAGTGTCACCTGGCTTTCGAAGTCTTCAACCTTAGTGCCTGGCATCAGCCCTACAAATGTTTGGGTGCCGCTGTTTGTGCTCCTCCAGTCATTGAGTTTCACGCCAAACCGCTTTGCAGTCGCTACCGACACAAATTCAGTAAACCGAAAATCGGTTCTAAAGGGAATTTCATTCACAACGCCCGTTAACGTGGTCTGTATTGAATCACGGTAGGTGATTGTTGTCCCGAGCATGTCCTGGGGCGAGGCCTCGTCTCCAAAGTATTTTCTGAAAGTGCCTTCCGTCAAAACAACCTGATTGATGCCGGAAAGGGAAAAGGAAGGATCTCCGGCAATCCATTTGTAGGCGGGAAACATTTGAAAGTAGGAACTGTCCGTCAATATGGCGTTCAACCCCTCTCTGAACACAGCGGGGTCGGCACCTGATTGCGGCACTGCCACTTTGTTGCCCCCAACTTCAAAAAATTGAGCCACTGTTTCTACATTGGTAAAGCTCTCTCTGATGGCTGGACCAGCGCCACTCGCTACCCCTCTGTTGGAGCCGGTAAAGGCACCAGTGAAGGTGGTATAGAGGCGGTAAATCCTGTCGCCATTGCTGTGCTGCGTATCAAAACCATTTTCGAACTCAATCATCAGCAGCATAACGAAACAAGTGCTGATGCCTATGGCCAGACCGAGCACATTGATAAAAGCGAACATCTTTTTGCGAAGAATATTGCGCCAGGCGATTTTGATGTAGTTAAAAAACATAGTTGCTCGATTGATCAGTTAACTTAAATACTACTCATTGCGAAGACTTTCTACCGGATTCAGCCTCACTGCCTTCAATACCTGAAACAGGATAGTCAAAAAGGTCAGCACCAGCAGGCTTGCTACCGGGATGGCAACGAACCACCAGCCGATCTCAATTCTGTAGGCATATCCCTCCAGCCAGTTACTCACCAGCCACCAGCCCGCAGGAATGGCTACCACATTGCCCATAAGAACCAGCATTAGAAACTCTTTTGACACCAGCAACATGATGTCGCCGTACCTGGCACCCAACACTTTGCGAATGCCAATCTCCTTGGTCTTTTGATAAAGCGTGTAGGAAGCCAGGCCAAACAGGCCCATGCAGCCTATGAAGATTGCAAAGGCAGAGAAAAGAGTAAACAATGCGCCGAATTGCTGGTCGGCTTTGTATTGTTGGTTGAACTGCTCATCCAGAAACGAGTAGTCGAAGGTGCTCTCGGGAAACGCTTCCTTCCAGGATGACTCAAGGCTGGACAGGACTGGTGCGAGCGCAGCCGTTTTTTCACCAACAGCTCCCTCAAGGTTCAGCTTCACCAGGTAATAGTTGCTCCAATTGGAGAGGGCATAGATCACCGGCTCGATGGAAGACTGCAAAGCCTGATGGTGGTAATCGTCGGTCACGCCCATAATCCTCAGATCGGCACCACCAAAAACCGGGCACACCACGTGTTGATGCAGCGCCTCCTCAGGCGACTGATATCCCAACACTTCCGCTGCCCGTTTATTGATCACAATTTCTCCGGTAACCCAAGGTTGCTCATGCCCCTGGAAGAACGTTCCGGCTACCATGTTAATCGACAGTGCTGTAGGGTAATCTTTGTCGCAAGCAATCAAACTGAACGACGCTCCCTCGCCTTCCGCCTCACCCGTTCTCCTCACTTTCGTTGATGTCCAGCCAATTTTATGCCCCGGCATGGTGCTGGCTGTTGTCATCGCCGCAAACTGCGGGTTTCTAAGAAGCTCCGTTTTAAAATAGTTGACCTTCTTGTTGAACTCCACACTGCTCAAGGCAGAGGGAGGCGACTTTAACACCACCACATCGTTGATATTAATCCCCAAATCCTGGCTGCGCATATAGCCGATTTGCCTGTATACTGTGATAGTACCGGCTATAAGCAGAGCGGATACAGCAAATTGGAAAATCACCAGCGACCTGCGCAGAAAAACCCCTCGACTATCGCTGCTAAACCTTCCACCCAGCACTCGGGCAGGCCTGTAGCCCGACAATATAAAGGCTGGATAAAACCCCGCAAAAAATGAGGCAGTTACCCAAAACAACACGACGCAAACCCAAAAGACCGGCTCGGTAATCAGTGTGGAGTGGATTTCTATGCCCGTCCAGTTGCCAATCCGCCCTAGCATACTTTGGGCCAGCGTAAGTGCCAGCACAATGCTGACGGCATTGATCAACATCGACTCAAATAGGAATTGGCTGATTAGCTGTCTCTTTAATGAACCAAATACTTTTCTGATACCCACTTCCCTGGCCCGCTCCACCGACTGCGCAGTGGCAAGGTTTACGTAGTTGACCCAGGAAATGATCAGTACCAGCGCACCAACGATACTTATAAACACCACATAGGTATAGTTGCCTGTTTTGGCCGATTCAAATTCAAAAGAAGAGTGAAGATATACGTCAGCCATTGGCTGAAGCGAATACTCGTAATTAACGCCCTGATTCTTCTGGCTCTCCGGGCGGTGCTCCTGATAAATAGAGTTGTATGCACTTGTAACACGGTCTATGGACTGTGGGCTATTAAGTACCACATAGCTACCCAGGTAGCTATTCTCCCAGTCGTTGATCTTTACATTGATCTTGTCATAAAACGTAAGCGGGATAAGTACCTGGGGAGAGAGGTGGCTATTGAAAGGTGGGTCTTTCATCACTCCTGCCACCAGGAAGGGGTATTTACCCCAATTGTTTCCCATTTCAATCTCCCGGCCAATGGGGTCCTGCTTTCCAAAAAGCTTTTTTGCTACGCTCTCGGTGATGACCATGTTTTCCGGCTTTGTAAGCGCAGAGCGCTCGTCGCCACTCACCAGTTCGAAGCTCAGCACCTCGAAAAAAGTAGAATCTACAATATAAAAGTTACCCTGAAATATCTGACGGGGAGTAGCTTCAGACTTGTTGGTCAACGAAACATTGGTATAATCAATTCGGTCAAACCTGACGTAAGTCTCTATCTCAGGCACTTGCGCTGCCACCGCCACCGAAAGCGGGGCCTGGCTGCCGGGATTCGCTGCCGCCTCTTTGCCGGCCTGGGTCATAGTACCAACAACACGATATGTTCTGTCAAGCTTTTCATGAAAGCTATCGTAGCTGGTTTCCTGCACCACATATTGCAGAATGACCAGCACCACAGTCAGGCTCACTCCCATGCCAGCGATATTGATGAAAGCAAAACCCTTTTTCCTTTTTAGATGCCGGAAGGCAAGAATGATGTAGTTGCGAAACATATCAAATGAGTTTATCGGTCTGGTCACTTTTTGGCACTACCCGTCCTATTCTTTTCCTACTCATACCTCAAATTTTCCGTCGGATTGCCCTTTGCGGCCTGAAGTGTTTTATAACCAACCGTAATGAAAGCAATCATCATTACGGCTATCAACGGCAAAACGTAAAACCACCAACCCAGCTCTATCCGATTGGCAAAACCCGACAACCATTCACTATTGAAATACCATACTGCTGGCAAAGCCAACACACTGGCTATCAGCACCAGCTTCAGATAACCCTGGGAAAGAAGGTAGAAAATATTGGAGACAGAAGCGCCTATCACCTTTCTGATAGCTATTTCTTTGCTTTTGAGCGTGTTTTGATACGAAACCAGGCCAAACAGCCCAAGACAGGCAACGAACAGAGCCAAAAAAGTAAATGTGGTAAAGACTGTCTCAAACCGTTCCTCCGCAGCGTACTGTTTGTTAAAGGAATCCTCAAGAAAGAAGTATTCCATCGGGTTGCCAGGAAATGATGTTTCCCACGCTTCGGTCAGCTTTGGAAGCAATGTCTGCAAATTGTCGCTCTGCAACCGGAGAGAAGTAAGACCTCTTGCCCAGGGATAATTATACAGGGCAATATTCGGATATTCACTTTTCAGCGACTCATGTGAATAGTTCTTGAATACTCCTATAACTTTCATTCGATCCCCTCCGCTATTGATAAAGGAGTTGACTGCCTCCTCCGGCGTAGTGAAACCCAGCGCCTTTGCCGACGCCTCGCTTAACAGCAGTTCGGAATAGTCGATACCTTCAGCAGGCTTTTCGTTAAAATTGCTTCCAGCGAGAATTTCAATTTTGTAGGTTTCCACATAGGCCTTGTCTGCCACTATCACATGGTGCCTGGATCGCTGATCTTCAGGGGCTCCCTCTTTTCTCCATCCCCCAGACGTCCACTGGTATTCTTCCCCGGGCACTGCCGAAGAGTTGGAATAGCTTTTCACCTCAGGAATAGCGGCCATTTGAGTCCTGAATTTCTCTACGCTGTTTCTGAAATCGTTACCTCTCAACAGCGGGGCTTTTAGCACCAGCACATTACTAATATCAACCCCCAGTGGCTGGTTACGGAGATACTGTAGTTGTAAGAAAACCACGAGAATAGAGGCCACTAGTCCGGCGGAGACCATAAACTGAAAAACGACCAGCCCCTTTTTTAGGAAATTGCCTTTCGCAGAATTGCCAAACTTGCCCTTGAGCACCACCACAGGCTGGTAGGAAGATAGCACCATTGCCGGATATATGCCCGACAGCATTGTACCCACAAAAAGCATCCCAGTGATGAGTAGCCAGAACAATGGCACCGACCAAACGCTAAGCGAGTCTGGAATTCCGGCCACATCAGCCATGTAAGGCAGGGAAACCTGAAAAAGGGTAATTCCTATCACGAGTGCTATCAGGTTGACCAGAAAAGCTTCAAACAGAAACTGGCGTACCAGCCAACCTCTGGAAGCTCCTGTCACCTTGCGAACGCCCACTTCTTTGGCCCTCGATACCGCCCGGGCCGTGGAAAGGTTGAGAAAGTTGATACAGGCGATCACAAAAATGAACAAGGCCAGCAAAGAAAGAAACCGCACCGTTTCCATACTTCCATTGGTCTCCAGCTCAGCAAAGAGGTTTGACTTCAGGTGGATGTCCGCTATGGGTTGCAGAAACAATATTTCTTTTACATTTCTTTGCCTAAGCTCCTCCCCCAGGTGTTTTTCTACAAAACCGGGCAGCTGTGCGGCTAAAGCCACCGCATCGGCTGATTCTTTCATCTCGACATAGGTATAGAAGTTGGTCCAGCCCCAGGGAGCATCTTTGTAAGTGGCAATGATGTTCGCCATTGGCATGAGAAAGTCGAAATGAAAATGAGAGTTGTCGGGCATGTCGTCTATCACCCCGGTCACAGTATAGCTTTGCCTGTTACCAATTCTCAGCACTTTGCCTATAGGGTTGTCGCCCTGGAAATACTTCTTTGCAATTGTTTTCGTGATCACGAGGGTATTGGGGCCTTCCAGCTGATGCTCGGGGTCACCAATAACAACAGGAAATGAGAAAACCTTCAGAAACGAAGGGTCGACAAAAGCTAAATGCTCTTCCCGAAAGGAAATTTCTTGTCCGCCTCCCAGCGCTGCCTGCTCTGGTGCTGCAATATGGATGATCGAGGCATCCCCATCTTCGTTTGTCTCTTCTATGCCCGGATCGACGATGGTGGTGTCACCTATGGCAAACTGGTAGGTGTAATCGCCAGGCAAAAGCATGACCGTCGCCTCCCATTTGTTGTCTTTCTTCTTTAGCTGAACTCCATCGCACCAGCCACAGAAGTTTCCGGTTACGGCAACCGATTGTATAGTGTCGTTGGTCGGTAAACTAAATGTGTGCGCAATCTGCCTTTTTTCAAAATCAGTAAAGTACGTAACGAGCGCCGATCCATACTCCGGATGAATTCTGGCATAGTCGGCCACATCAGGAAAATCAGCCTTCAAAGCCGGTCCCATTTCCCGTCCTGAAACAACAGCCTTCTCAGATAATATGTCGCCATTGTAGGTCTCAGTGGTCACACGATATATCTGGTCTTTCTTTGCATGAAACTTGTCGTAGCTGGTTTCATGCCTCACATAATACAGAATAGCCAGGGTAGCGGCCATTCCAAGAGCGAGGCCAAGTATGTTGATGGCAGAAAAACCTTTGTTCTTCAGCAGGTTCCTCAGTGCGATGGTAAAGTAGTTCTTAAACATGTTTCAAAGTTAAAGTGCCCGTGTTGTCCTCTTTAGTTTCCAAACCGAATGCCACATTTCATTATTCATTGATTATCAGATAATTACAAATAAATCGATATGCATTGATGCTAGTAATTGTTTCACATTGGAACAATTTTTCGTTTCATTGTGGAACAGTTTATATATTTCACCGAACAACCCTCCAAGGGTTTCAAATCCCTTGGAGGGTTGCCAACAAATCAAATAGCTGATAATGCCCAAGCTCAACGCCAATATACTCATCATTGAAGACGACGAGGACGTGCTCTACACTGCTAAGCTGGTGCTTAAGCAGCGATTTGGTGAAGTGCATACCGAGACCGACCCAAAGCGACTTCCAAGGCTATTGGAGAAAACTGCCTTCGATGTGATCCTGCTCGACATGAACTTCTCCCACGGGCAAACCAGCGGGAACGAAGGGCTCTTCTGGCTGAGAGAAATACTTAAGCTTGATCCGCAGGCGCACGTCATTATGAACACCGCCTATGGCGACATCCAGCTGGCGGTTGAAGCCATGAAAATCGGTGCAATCGATTTTCTGGTGAAGCCATGGGAAAGGGAAAAGCTGATAGCAACCGTCGAAAACGTCTTCCAGCTTTCCCGCTCCAAAAAGGAGGTGCAAAAGCTAAAGTCGAGAGAAAAGGTAATAACTGGAGACATCGACAAGGCCTTTCCCGACATGATCAGTCGTTCCGATGTGATGGCTCCTGTGTTTGAAGCGATAGAAAAAGTAGCAAAAACAGACGCCAATGTGCTTATCCTTGGTGAAAACGGAACAGGCAAAGAGCTGGTAGCCAGGGAGATCTACCGTCAGTCGCTCCGGGCAAAAGAGCCTTTCATCAAAGTTGATCTTGGCTCGCTGGCAGAAAGCCTTTTCGAATCTGAACTTTTTGGCCACAAAAAGGGAGCCTTTACTGATGCCAAAGAAGACAGGCAGGGACGGCTGGAAATAGCATCGGGCGGCACGCTGTTTTTAGATGAAATTGGCAACCTTACCACCACCCAGCAATCGAAGTTACTCACGGTGCTGCAGGCCCGGCAGGTGACGCCTATCGGCTCCAATCGCCCGGTCGATATTGACATAAGGCTAATTTCTGCCACCAATATCCAGCTGGATCAGGTGATAGAGAGTGGAGAATTCCGGCAAGATTTATTGTATCGAATCAACACAGTTGAAATAACACTTCCGCCTCTCAGGTCAAGGACCGGTGACGTGGCGTTACTGGCGGAGCATTACCTTAACTTGTACGCCAGCAAATACAACAAGCGACAACTGTCGCTGAACAAGTCGGCTTTAAAAAAACTAGACCAGTACCCCTGGCCTGGCAACATCCGTGAGCTGCAACATACGATGGAAAGGGCGGTGATTATGGCCGATGCAACTGAGCTGACCGCCGATGATTTCCCACTCGACAAAAAGCCCCAACCCAGCATGGTGAACGAAGTGCTCCAAAAAGATGAAATGGAAAAGCAGCTCATTCAAAAGGCCATCAAAAAATGGGAAGGTAACCTGACAAAAGCGGCTGACGAAATGGGCATGGGCCGCACCACGCTGTACCGTAAAATGAAGAAGTATGGTTTTTGACAGGTTTCGCTGGCAGGTGATCCTCCGTATAGCTCTTATCCTGTTGCTAGGCTACGCAGGCATGTACATCATTATGAGCACCGACTTCTGGCTGGCTGGCTGCTGGCTGATCCTGTTTACTGCCATTGCCACGGTATCCTTGTTTCGCTATGTGGAAATCTACCGAAGGGAGCTCTACAATTTCCTTTCTGCTATCAAACAGGGCGATTTTACCAATTCTTTTTCCGGCCACACCGCCCGTTTCCGGGTTGATGATTTAAAATTCGCCTATTCCGAAATCATCAGGGTCTTCCATCAGCTAAGCTCCGAGCGGGAGTCGCAATACCTGTTTCTTCAAACCATAGTGGAGCATGTGAGGGTGGCCCTTGTTGTAGCCGACCCAAAAGGCGAAGTGCTGATCTATAACCGTTCGTTTACCGAGCTTACTGGCAAGAAGTTCATTAAGAACATGGGCTCTCTTCGTAACGTTGATGAAGCCTTTTATAACACCATCGCTGCTTTGGAACCGGGTCAACGCATTCTCACCAAGCTGCTCCACAAAGAGCTTTATAACCTATCCGTACAATGCTCTTCTATCACGGTGAAGAACACTCAATACCGCATTATCTCATTTCAGGACATAAGGAATGAGTTGGAAGAAAGGGAACTCGACTCATGGCAAAAGTTGATCAGGGTGCTCACGCACGAAATTATGAACTCAGCCATCCCAATTTCCACGCTCACCTCTGTGATAAGAGAGATGCTCGAAGACGAGGCTGGTCAGCCCCTGCCCCTTTCAGAGCTGGACGACGAGTCGGCGAAGGACGTTGTCGATAGCCTGAAAACGATAGAAAACCGCAGCAAAGGCCTCGTCAGGTTTGTAGAGGCCTACCGCAGTTTGACAAATATTCAGCCTCCCAGGTTTGAGAAAGTAAAAGTATCAACGCTGTTTGGCGAGGTTGAAAAACTCTTTTTGAAGGACTTCGATAAAAAGAAGATCAAGCTGGAGACTGAGACCTTGCAAGCCGGGCTGGAAATCACCATCGACAAAGACCTGTTTGAGCAGGTACTGATCAACCTCGTAAAAAACGCTGGAGAAGCAGTGGAAGCAATCGCTTCTCCCCTTATCAAAATGAGCGCAACGCAAGATAATGGAAACGTTATCATCTCAATTTCAGACAATGGCCCTGGTATTCCAGCCGATATCCTGGACAACATTTTCGTACCATTTTACACTACCAAAAAACAGGGGTCAGGCATTGGGCTCAGCCTCAGCCGGCAGATCATCAGGCTGCATAAAGGGACCTTGACTGTGAATACAGAGATTGGAAAAGGGACGAGTTTCGTAGTGAGGGTGTAGACTTATTTGTAGTGTCCTCTTAGAGAATAGACGTAAACCAAATTGTTCTCAACTCCATAAATGAGTCTATGCTCTGCATTGATTCTTCTCGACCATTTTCCAGAAAGGCTGTGCCTCAGAGGTTCAGGTTTACCTATTCCTTGAAATGGATCAACCTGAATAGCTTTAACCAAAACCGATATTCGCTGCTGGATTTTCTTGTTTCCAGATTTCTTCCAAAAAACGAGATCATGAATGGCCTCCGGAAGGTAAATTACTTCCATAAATCATCTGTGTCGATTTTGACTCCCTTTCCTTCTTTCAAGTCTTTATCTCCTTTCATGATTTTGGAAACGAATTCAGGGTTATACTGCCCAGCATCCTTTTCTTCAAAAGAAATCTTTAAAGCCTTCATAAAGGCTTTTAAGGCAACTAATTTCTCCTTGTTATCTGGATATGCTATTACTTGACTCATGTAACAAAGATAAGGAATTCAGAAATCATTATTCCAAGCCGAATCATTCAAATAAAGGAAGCTTACTGCAAACCCAGCCGTGGGGCCAGAAGTAACTATCGCTGGCGGGGAATTCCAGAACATTCCAGTGGACGGCACTTATGTCGACGACAATCTGGTAACAGCTCCTGCGTGGACTGCTCCCCTGCTGTCATTAGAGATTTTCTGAAGGTAATGGGTGCTAAGATTGGCATCTAAGGAAGACCGACCTAAGAAAAGGAGATAACTAAATAGCCACCTCCTTTTTTATGACTTTGTCTTCAGGCAACAGTTTTCAGACAAAGGAAAAAGTTAGCCATGAGCGTGGCGGGCTAAAAGTTTTATTTAGTTTTGTCGCCCGTTTTTAAATTCATCTTGCACAATGAACTCACTGTTCCCCACCAGCTACTCCACACTTTCCGCTTCCGCTTTGGGGCAATACATTGCAAAAGCTTATAACTGGACATCGGTCAGTTGCGAGCTGCTGCTGAGAGGTGTAGGTGACACTTATGTGCTGGAAACCTCAGATCAGCAGCACATCCTCCGTATCTACCGTCACGACATCCGTACTTATGAACATGTGGCCGCTGAAGTTGAATTGCTTTTACAGGTAAAAGCTGCCGGAGTACCCGTTTCTGTTCCGATAGCAGATACCAACGGACGCTACATCCATACCTTTGAAGCTGCTGAGGGAAAGAAATATGGTGTTTTGTTTTCGTTCGCTCCTGGCCAGTTTGTGTCGGTGCTGGATGACAATCAGCTAGAGACATTAGGCTTTGAAATGGCAAGATTCCATGAAGTATCGACTAACCTTGTGCTGACCTATCCCCGCTGGACGTTTGACTTAGAAACTACTTTGCAACGGCCACTGAAAATGATCGCCCCTTACTTTACCGATGATAAGGAGGATTATCGCTGGCTACAGCAAGCAGCAGAAAGGGCATCAACAGCCATTAAAGAGGTGGATGACTCATCTTTTGCCAAAGGCTACTGTCACTACGACTTCATGCCTAAAAACTTCCACATCGACGACAACGGGCAGTTCACCTTTTTCGACTTCGACTTTATGGGATATGGCTGGCTGGTCAACGACATCATGACTTTCAAGATCAGTCTGGATCTGGACGTGCAATACGGCAAGCTAAAAAGGGACGCTGCCGATACGGCCTTTGCCATCTTCCTGAAAGCCTATCAGTCGCACAAACCTGTGAGCGAGGCGGAGCTTTGTATGATTCCGCACCTGTCGCTGGGTTTCTGGCTTTTTTACTTAGGCTCTTATACAATCCACGACCAGTTTCTGCCATTGTTACAAGCCCCTCACCTGGGAAGAAGAGTACAAATGATCAGGCAGATGATGGAGCAACACGGCTACTGATCAGTCGCTACAACGGCCACTTTATTTCCTTCCCTTCTTTCATCGAGCGGTAGATGGCCGTAAATAACTCGACAGTTTTTCTACCCTCTTTTCCATCTACCATCGGCGGTCTGTCATTGATGATCGCATCCACGAAGTCCTGGTTTTGGGCCCGGATGAAGTATTCAATGGGATCCTCTCTGTGAAACAAGTCGACGTCTTCTTTTTCCCACTGTGCCACCAGGCCTTCTTCGCCTGGCACGGTCCAAAGGTCGGTTTTGGGTGGCTCCTGCACTTTTGAGATACCTGCGATGAACATCGCCCCTCCGTCGGTTTGTACACCTACCGATGCGCCATTGGACCCATGGATATGTACTTTTCCGTAAAGCCCAGGCTTCTGCGAATTACTCAGAATGAGGTTGGCGATACCACCTCCTTTGAACTTAATGATCGCCACGGCAGTGTCGTCTACTTCAATGTACGGATGGTTGATATTGTTCCATACGCCATACAGCGATTCCATTTCTCCGCCCATATACCATTGCAGCAGGTCGATCTGGTGCGGGGCTTGGTTCACCAGCACACCGCCTCCTTCGTGCTCCCAGCTACCTCGCCAGGGGTCGCTTTTGTAATATTCTTCGCCACGCCAGCCAAGCAGCTGGGCTATTCCCAAAGCAGGCTTGCCAACCTTCCCGGCGTCAATCGCCTGTCTAATCCTTTGCGAAGCTGGTAAAATACGCCGCTGGCTCACCATGCCCAGCTTCTTTCCGTATTTCTTTGAGGCAGCAATCATGGCGTCACAGTCTTCCAGTGTGGAAGCCAGAGGCTTCTCCACCAGCACGTGCGCACCCTGGCTCATGGCAGCTTCCACCGCCTCCAGGTGGTTAGGGTGAGGCGAACAGACTGTGACCATATCCAGCTTTTCAGCCGAAACCATGTCGGCAATATCCTGATAGGCTTTGGCCCCATACTTCCCGGCAAAAGCCTCTCCCCTTTCCTTACTCCTACTGTGTATGGCTACCAGGCTGGCATTTTTGATATTGACGATGCCATCGGCATGCATGCCTGCGGCTTTTCCACTTCCAACTACTCCTACTCTAATTTTCTCCATTTTTTCTTAGGGCTTTAGCATCACTTTCATGAGGCCTTTTTCTTTGTTATACAATCGATCAAACCAGGCGGCGCCTTCGGATAACGGTACTTCCGCCGACAAAATACTTGTTACGTCCAGGCGACCGGAAGCGATCAAATCCAGCACCGCAGGATATTCGCCATTGATGGCGCACGATCCCTGCACTCTTATTTCTCTTGTCACTACCGACTGCACTGGGAAATTGATCGTGGGTGTTACATTGCCAATCAATGTCACTTTGCCTCCTTTGCGAACAGCAGAGATACAGGTATTCACACTATCCTCCTCTCCCACCACCTCAAACACTACATCTGCCCCACGTCCGTCGGTCAAAGCTTTCACCGTCTCCATCAACTTCGGGTCATCCGGCAGAAAAGCGTGGTCAGCACCCAGTTTTCTGGCAAGACCAAGCTTAAAGTCGTCGATATCCACGGCAATCACCTTCCGGCAGCCTCTGATTTTTAGTAGCTGAAGCACAAACGAGCCCACCATGCCTACTCCCACCACCACCACGATATCGGTCATGGAGGGTTGGGTAATTTCGATACCATGAAGCGCTACACCGGCCGGTTCCACAAAAGCGGCCTGCGTGTATGAAATGGCATCGGGAAGTTTATAAAGAATGTGCTCGGGCAATACCACATATTCTGCGAAGGCACCATCTTTTCGGAAATCTGGCGTAGACACGCCCACCACCATTTTACCATCACTGAGCTGGTAATGACCTTGCCGTGTAAACCAGTCATCTTTCTTAAAAATGGTAGAATCGAAAGTAACCCTGTCCCCCGCCTTCCAGTTGGCCACATTGCTCCCCACTGCTGCTATTTCCCCGGCAGCCTCATGCCCCATGATAACCGGAGGAAGCCGTCTACCCGAGCTGCCATCCATGCCATGAACATCGCTGCCGCATATCCCAGCGGCTTTAACTCTCACCAGCACTTCGTTGTCGGCGACCTTCGGGTCGGGCACTTCCTTATACGTAAATTGATTGTAAGCTTCCAGCACAAGGGCTTTCATGGCAAAAGGGTGTTTAATGAGCTCATAAGATAAGGCAAATACCTATCAAGAGGCAATCCATGTATCACATTTTGCCCCGTCGATGGCTCAAGTTTATGCAATAGTTATATCTTTATTATTGCCAGCCAAAACAAGCCTGCTGATTAGGCCTTATTTAAATATATCATACTGAGAATCACTTTGCCAAATTCTCAAAAAAAGATTTAGATTTAAGGATTAGCTTAAAAATGACCCTATGAATAAGACTACTACTTACTTAAACTTACTATTTCTACTTTTATTCGCTGCCTCAACGGCGATAGCTCAAACCAGCATTTCGGGCAAAATAACTGATGCTGCCAATGGCGACGGACTTGCCGGAGTCAACATCCTTGTGAAGGGCAAGGTGTTGGGCACTGTAACCGACATCAATGGAAACTTCAAACTCAGCGTCAGCGATGCGCCTCCTTTTACGCTTCAAATATCCTACATAGGGTATACCACACAGGAGTTTGTGGTAAGCAATGCTGCCATGAGCAATATTGACATCAAGATGCAGGAGCAAACGATGCTCGGGCAGGAGGTAGTCATTTCAGCCTCCCGTGTGGAAGAGAGCATCCTTGAGTCGCCGGTATCTATCGAGAAGATGGACATCCTGGCAGTGCAGTCCACCGCTGCTGACAACTACTACAAAGGCATTGCGTCACTAAAGGGAGTGGACGTCACCAGCAGTAGTATCAACTTCCAAATCATTAATACGAGAGGATTTGCCAACACCGGCAACACCAGATTTGTGCAGCTTACGGACGGGATGGACACTCAGGCACCAGCGCTTAACTTCCCAATTGGCAACTTAAATGGCCCTTCGGAACTGGATGTGGAAAGTGTGGAACTGATCCCAGGTGCTTCGTCTGCACTATATGGCCCCAATGCTTTTAACGGGATTCTACTGGTCAACAGTAAAAGTCCCTTTGAATACCAGGGCGTGAGTGCCTTCTCAAAAGTAGGTGTTAACCATGTGGGAGGCGGGGAAAAATCAGGTCACGATGCCGCTCCCCTTTACGAAGGCGCCCTTCGTTACGCCAAGTCATTCAATAACAAGTTTGCTTTCAAGGTTAACCTCGCCTACAGCAAGGCTGAGGACTGGCACGGCACGAGCGACGTAGATCGGGAAATAGCCAGGACGCCTGAAGGTTTCAGCTCTAACCCGGGATCAGACAGGTTGCATTATATGGGCGATGAGGCTTCCATCAACCTCGCTATTTTCCCTCTCAGCGCCAACTGGAATGTGTTGGCCAGAAATGCCGTATTTGAGCCGGGTGTTTCCGCCCAGACCTACGCCGCCGCTGGCGATCTTCCGAGCAACGTGGTCTCTGTCACCCCATACAAGGAGGTTGATCTCATTGATTACGGCGCTGAAAACAAGAAAGCAAGTGTGGGACTTTTCTATCGCCCCAACGATAGAATGGAATTGAGTTACCTCTTCAACGGGGGCTGGGGAACAAGTATCTACACTGGTGCCCAGAGATATTCGCTGAACAACTTCGGCATTATGCAGCACCGGCTGCAGTTACGAGGTGATAATTTTTATGTGCGTGCTTACACAACCAGAGAGAACTCAGGAGATTCTTATATCACGGAGTTTTTGGCCAAAAGGGTCAACGACCTGGCCGCTGCAAGGGTCAATCCTAACTTTGACGTTTCAAGCGCTTTGGGTAATTACGGCATAGAATACCTTAGATATCTGTACAATTCGGGTTACGCTCCGGGCGACGTCAATGCACTATCTGATGCAGAAAGAATTCAGGTGCAGCAGGCGGGCCATGCCTACGCAAGAGGTGTTTTCAATGACCTGTTTACACTTGACCCCAATTCGAAGGAATTTCAGGACATAAAGAAAAGGGCTTTGGTTGGTGTGGTTCCAAAAGGCCCGGGATTCAACGACCGTACAAACTTGTATCATGCAGAAGGTCAGTACGACTTCAAAAATGAGATCGATTTCATGGAACTGCAAGTGGGTGCCAGCTACAGGTTGTATGAGCTCAACTCTGGCGGAACGATTTTTGACGATGCAGATGCGCCCATCACCATTGCAGAACAGGGTATCTACACACAGTTTGGCAAGTGGATAGGCGAACGTAAGGTGAAACTATCAGGCTCTGTTCGCTACGATAAAAACCAGAACTTCAAAGGACGGGTGAACCCAAGGCTTTCAGCGGTTTGGAAGGTGAAAGAAAACCACAACCTGAGAGCGTCGTTCCAGACTGGATTTAGAATACCCACCACACAAGGCCAGCACATCGACCTTAGCATTATCAGTGCCAGGCTACTAGGAGGGCTTCCGAGATATGCTGAGAAGTACAATCTTACCGAAGTGTCAAGCACTGGAGTTCCACTGGGTTATGAAGGCTTTTCAGTTCAGAACTACGGCACAGCAGTATTCAATCAGGGGGCGACTCCGGCAGCAATCTTCAACCCGGCCAACATTGCCCTGTTGACGCCCGTAACGACTTTCAATCCAGTGAAACCAGAGCAGGTGAAATCGTTCGAAATAGGCTATAAAACGTTGATCCAAAACAAACTCCTGATCGATGCTGGCTATTATTATAATATCTATGATGATTTTATTTCTCAAATCAGAATAAGAAAAGCGACAGAGTACACCTCTGCCACTGCACCCAGCCCTGAACTGGTAGGCACACCCAACTATGCCACAATTCTGAACGGAACTGATCTGAATACTTTCCAGATTTACACCAATATTGATCAAACCGTAACATCGCAAGGCACTGCTATTGGGCTTACCTACAATTTAAGCAGGGGATATACCATTTCGGCCAACCATAGCTGGAACGTGCTGAACGATGTACCGGAAAACTTCCTGGCCGAATACAACACACCTGAGCACAAAGTGAATGTGTCGTTTGCCAACCGAAAACTGACGGATATTATTGGTTTCAACGTGGCCATGAGATGGCAAACTGAGTTCGAATGGCAGTCGTCTTTCGTAGCACCAGCGTTTGGAATGGTGCCAGCTTACACCACGGTGGATGCGCAAATGAGCTTTAAGTTGCCCAATATCAAATCGATGCTGAAAGTTGGCGGTTCCAACATTCTCAATACCTATTATATCCAAAGCTTAGGCGGCCCCAATATTGGCGCTATCTACTATGTGTCGCTCACTTTTGATGAACTAATGAATTAATCTAACAACAATTTGCCCTTAAAGGCTGTCTTTGATACGACAGCCTTTTTTATTTAAGCCCATGACTATGAAAAAGAATTATCTGCTCAGTTTCCTGTTTATTCTACTGCTCGGCATCACCTCGTGCCAAAAAGACGACGACGGAGGGCCTTCGGTAAAGTATACGAACCTAACCGAGGCAACCTCATTTTTAAGCAGATCAGCCGGAGAATTGAAGACTTTTGTTGCTGTCGCTGGCATTGACATCCCAACTGATAGGTTCATTTACAACGTAGACATCTACAAGATCACCTACGAGACAACCTATAAGGGGCAGACAATTACCGCTTCAGGAGTGGTCATTTTGCCCGATACGGAGGAGAAAGTCAGCATGATCAGCTTTCAGCATGGCACCATAGCCTCTCATGCAGAAGCGCCTTCGGCTTCATCACTTCAGAGCACCTCTCTCATTCTTTACGCCGCTATGGCAAGCCCTGGATTCATTACGGTTGTCCCTGATTTCATTGGCTTCGGAGCGTCAAAGGAGCTGCTTCACCCGTATTATGTAAAGGAAGCAACGGCAACGGCGGTTGTGGATGCGCTGAAAGCTGCTCACCAGTTGGCGCAAGAAAAAAAAGTGAATTTCAACTCCAATTTGTTCCTTGCCGGGTATTCTCAGGGTGGATACGCCACCATGGCAGCTCAACAGTCAATTGAAAATGATCCTCTGCCTGGGTTTGACCTTAAAGCGTCTTTCCCTTCATCGGGAGGCTACGACGTCAAGGGCATGCAGGAATATTTCTTCGGGCTTGAAACCTACGACAACCCGTTTTTCCTGGCTTATGTGGCGCTTGCCTACCAAACATACTACGACTGGACAGAACCTTTGTCTAACTTCTTCAACGAGCCTTATGCTGCCGAAATTCCAGCGCTATTCGACGGAAGCAAAAGCGGCGGGCAAATCAACGAGGAATTAAGCTATACTATTTCTGAATTGGTACAGCCTGATTTACTTGAAAACATTGATACCAACCCAGATTACCAATACCTGGTAGATGGGTTTAACGACAACGGACTGACCGACTGGACGCCTACCACCAAAACCTATATGTTTCATGGCACGGCAGATGTAACAGTACCCTATCAAAACTCTGTGGACAGTTACAATAAACTGATAGAAAATGGGACGCCAACGTCTGTCCTGACCCTCACTCCTTTGGAAGGATTCACCCATTACACAGGTGTGGTGCCCTATGTGGAGGCTTTTGTCCCATTGTTGTTGGAATATCAATAAGAGAAAACTAAAAAGGCCGGATGATCCGGCCTTTTTTATTTGTGCTAATGTTGATTCAAGTTTTATAACGGTGACAACACTCCTGCAATTACGTGAATCACTCCATTACTATTTTCTGCTGCGTTCGGCAAAGCCACTTCTGCATCGAAAGTAGTATATGTTGACTGAACGTTAAGGTCTACTGAACCATTGCCATCCAAATAGATTCCGACACCGTTTTTAGGTGGTATAGCAGCAGTATTATTGAATACAAGAATTTTCCCTCCTGCAGCAGTATTGAAAGACTTTCCAGTTGTCAAATCCGCTGGTGCGATAGTTTGGCCAAGCACCACGTGATTTGCAATAATGCCATACCACTGCTCACCGGTAAATGTGTTGGCAGTAATTTGTCCGGCAGTAAAAGTTGCATTGGTGGGTGCAAAAACTGTATGAACAGTGCTTCCAGCCAGAATAGACGTCAATGTTGGCTTACTGTTCGCTACAGCATATGCATCGCCAAGCTTAATACCAGCTGCCAAAGTGGTGAAAGGCGCTCCAAGCAGGATGGTTCCTGCATTAGTTCCCAAAATAGGAGTTAACGACGTGCCAACAGATGGTGGAATTAATACCGTAGCCACTAAATGCACCACACCATTGGTAGCCTTCAAGTCAGCCGACACGATCTCAATAGCCTGGTTGGTTGATCCTGTTTTCAGAGTACCGTCGGCATTCACAACAATTGCTTCTGTCTCAGCTGTAGTCACTGAGGTGCCTGCAGTCAAATCAGCTTTCAGCTTGGTGCCGGACACAACATGGTAAGACAATACACCTTTTACAATTTCAGGGTTAATGTCAGTGATATCTGATGGAAACCCTGGCGTAGCAAGAAGGTTTTTGAAAGCATAATTGCTTGGGGCAAAAAGCGTGTATTCAGTAGAGCCGCCCAGCAACTCAACCAGATCAGGATATACACCCAAATACTTAACAAGAGAGTCCAGTGACTCCTTCTCATCGGCCCCGGAAGCCTGCTTGTATTTATCAGAGCTAATCAGCTCCACAATGTCCATTGTTGGCTTTGCTTCTTCGTCATCTCCGCCGCAACCGGTGAAAACAAGGAGACCAAGCGCCATGGCTGGCAGGCTAAATATCTTCGCCCATTTAATAAAGTTCATTTTCATAACGTGTAGTTTATTGGTTCAAATCGAGAACGAAATATAGCAAGATTATTCAAACAAACGTTTGAAATGTTATAAAATAGTATGCATGACGAGTAGTTTGATCATTCTACTACACAATAACCGTCACTTCACGCATTTGTTCACGAGGTCACCAGCCTGAACAACTCAAAATATATCAGTTTCGAGCAGAAGTCACTTTCCTTAAAAGTAAGTATTCCCCAGGCGTCGCATATTCCCTATCTTGAGAGTAAACTAACACTAATAATTATGTCAACTATCAAGCTTTACGCCAAAAAGGATGATTTCACATCGCTGCCCCCCAAGTCAACTGTAATTTCTGTTACGGAATCCACATCAATGATCCCAGCTTACGACATCCATGAATACAACCTGGCTGGGCTGTCGGTATATGGTTTTTCTTATCAGGTAAACTGCGTTGATTCCAATTTTGCTCTCGCTTCAATGACCATACCCGCCTACTTTGAAGAGGCTCGTGTTGTCAACGGAAAACGAGTAGACATGCACGGCCTCTTCCTGGTGAACATGGGCGACAGCGCTGGCTACCTGAAAGAATTTTTCGAAGACAAGCGAATATTTGGGCCGTTTGGTTGCCCAAAACGAGTGCTGGCAAAAGCAGGCAATGGGACGGGTGTGTCCAAAGAATACTTTACTTTCAATAACATGCGCTTCTATCCATTCATACTACCCGACTTCACAGTTGGCTACTATGTATGCGATGGTGCTGTACCTCCCCGGGGTGGGGAACCAAGAGGCGCATGGAGGGCTTATGACCCTGCAGAAGACGGCGTCGCACTGGATGCCCCGGTCACCTACGATCCCACACTTGGCCTTTACATTACCAGGGCTGCACACATCGAACCCAGGTAAGAAAGTCTTGCTACTGCCCCTGGCAAACGAGCCCTGACCAAAAATGCGGATGGGCCATAAGCTCGTCCGCTTCTTTCAGGTATTTGCGTTTAGCAAGTGAAAGGCTGGTAGCTGTACTTTTTCCAAGCCTTAACCCTTCATAAAAGCTCCCAACCAAAGTCGAAGTGGTGCCGTCGGAAAGATTCCACAAAGACGCTACAACGTTGCTCACCCCTGCCTGCTTAAATGCCCTGGCCAGGCTATAGGTGCCTTCTCCTTCCACCACGGGCCCAAATGCTGACTGACAGGCCGTGAGCACTACCGTATGCGCCTTGATCGACAAGGGTGCAATTTCGTACCCATACAAGGCATCCTGATCGAGGCCCGTGGGAGAATAGCAGTCAATCTTATTCTCCAATTTATCTGCCAAACTGGACGATGCATGTAAACCCAGGTGGATAATATCTCCCGCCGCCACCAGGTCGTCAATTAACCTTTGTCGGGTTACTTCTTCGTTTGTTCTCAGCAGGATGTCACTCCCCGAAAATATCTTATGCAGGAGTGCCACTTCCTTTTTTGTGCCAGGCAGGGCATAAAGCTCACCCAGGCTTTTGGTAAACGAGTAAGCAACAACTTCATCTGTTCGGCTTGTCTGCATATGCTGACTCAGGGAATAAATTTGCAAACTCGGCGCATAGTTTACCTCACAGGTCCTGATCAAATAAGGTGCATCCCGAAATGAAACGGCCACCTCCTTTGTAAGCACTTCAAACGGGAGATATGCCAACGCACCGTCGGGAATGACCAGAAGAGACTTTTGGATATTGCCCAGCGGCCTTATCAACTTGTCGTACAGCAGTGCTGAGGATTCCATAAAGGCCTTTTTTGCCTCCTCATCCTGTCGATTGGGCAGCTTCGACAGCTGCGTGCCCACCACATTGAGAGCAGTGGTAAAAGACGTATCCACCTCTACTCGTTCAAATAGGCCCTCGCCGCCGTAACTTAGGGCATAAACATAATCGTCGCCCACAAAATACTGCACAAAGGTGGCTTCACGGGCGTCTGCCATGTCGGCATAATAAGCATACGAGTCTGAGTTTATCTGATATTTGGCTTTGTAGTAGTCCGGGTATTTGTCCTGCATGTCGGCATAGTAGTCATCGGCCTTTCGCAGTAGCATAGTCATTTCCCTTGAATCGTAAGCATAGCTCCTCTTCATCGCCGCTATCTGAGCCTTCAACCGAAGCTCTCTTGTCCTGAACTCCTCGGGCACTTCCGAAAAATACTCCTGGTTCCGGGCCAGCAGATCCTGATAGGTGATCAGCCCCTTGCTTCTTTCCATATACAAATGTGCCTGATTCAAAAAGGAAGCGTCTTCTGTCGTCTGAAACAAATAGTAACTTGTCTCAACTCCTCCAGCATAGACCTTTCGGCCGATGCGCAAAAACATGAGCAGGGCATCCTCCTCCACAGCCCTAATTTGTTGGAACATCAGCGAATCGATCAACTGGTATACTTCAAATGATCGCCTTAGGCTCTCCTGGTCAGAAGACCTGTCTTTATAGCGTTGCAACTCAATTTCCGCCAGTTGCTGGTAGTTCACGAAATTAAAACCCCGGTTGGAGACTTCGGGCGACGTAACAACCTCCCAGGAGAAAGGGGCATTTTTGTAGGGTGAAAAGTAGACGATGCCTGCAAAAATATTCTTCTCCGCCTTGTCATACTCTCCTAATTGCCGGTACAAGTATGACAGCACCCAAAATGCCTCTGTTGTTTGCACAATATCAGGAAGCTTTTGTCTGGAAAAGTGTGCCACAGCCCTCTCATAGGCATCGATACTTGCCTGAGCATCTCCCCTTAGAAAGTGATAGAAGCCGTGCAAACGGTCGGTGCTAATCCAGGCATTGTTTGCAAAGTGAGCAGGCAAACTTTCCAGACGCATCATTTGAAGCCGAAACAATGAGTCGTTGTTCACGATCATTTCATGCAGGGCCCTTTCTCTCAAAAGCTTGGCCAAACTGGTTGTATCTCCTTTCAATTGAATTTTCTCATCGGCAAGCTGGTAGTAATAATTCGCCGAATCGAACTTCTCCATTCTCCGCAGGAGTGTGGCCTTCAGGATCAGCAATTCATGCAAATCTCTGCTCTTAGGTTGGTAGCGTAGGCCCTGTTCGGTATACCCGAGGGCGGCGACCAGATCCCTGTTGGTAATGGCCACTTCTGAAAGTTGAACGAGAAGTCGTGGAATATGGGGCGACAGCACTTCAAAATCGCCCGCCATATCCAGCGCTTTTTTGTAATAGAAATAAGATGAATCAGTTTCGCCGTGCACCATCTGATGACACCAGGCAAGCTGCTCCAGCATGGTAAAATATTCGAAAGTCTCCTTTTTGTCTTCCGACCGAAGTAATGCCCCTGTCTGATAAAAGCTCTTGAGGCCAGACCGGCCATTTCTTGTTTCAAAAATCCCCTGAAGAAGACTTTCTACTGCTTTTTGACTGACAGTAACGGCACCCGGCAAACGCTCCAGTGAAAAGACAGTAAGCGTGTCATTTGCCAGAAAGCGGCATAGCTCCGTGTTGATGGAAGCATACACTTGTTCTTCAGGCCCCAGCACCTTTGCCAGGCTATCGTACAATTCATAAGCTTGCTGGTATTCCCCTTCATTTCTTTTTTGATCAGCTAACAAAACGGGAGACGAAAAGCTGTGCGTTGATGCCAGATTACGTTCAATCTCCCTCTTGTCCTTAGCACTACAGGCTACCATAAGGGCAAAGACCAGCACAGCCAAAGCTTGCTTACAAAGCAGGCTCAACAAGCTCTTTTTTGTCAAAAAAATAAATATACTGAGCACACCTGTAATGGGCCTGCCGCCGGTGTCCTTCATAGAACCGATCCTCTGAGTTGTTTAGTTAGGTACAATAGCACACAGTTGCTACCGGAAAGTAAAGTTTACTCATCGTGAAAGCAAAAGGTGCCACTGGAAATTGTGGTGCAACACCGATTGCCGCAGGTAAAAACGAGTTTAAAAAAATGATTACCTTCCAATAGCAAAAACAAGCCTATGCTTCATGCCCGAAGAACATTCATTAAGAAATCTGTTGCTGCTTCGCTGGCCGGAATGCTGCCGTTTGATCAATTCATTCTATCTA
Source organism: Imperialibacter sp. (assembly GCF_048007035.1). Classification (NCBI taxonomy): domain Bacteria; kingdom Pseudomonadati; phylum Bacteroidota; class Cytophagia; order Cytophagales; family Flammeovirgaceae; genus Imperialibacter; species Imperialibacter sp. The sequence continues at coordinate 5,062,360 of NZ_CP180355.1, read as the reverse complement.
TGCCCCTTCAAGACACATCTTACACCGACTATCAGGCCTCTCAGCGCAAAAAACTGCTTGGGCTGTTGGGAGACTTACCCACCCAGCATACACCCAAGCCTCCGCAACTAGTTAGAAAAGAAAAACGCAAAGGCTACACCCTGGAGCACTTGTTATTCGACTTCAACGGGCTGGAGAAGGTGCCCGGCATCCTGCTGGTGCCCGACAACCTGAAAGGTAAAGCCCCTTGCATGCTGTACTGCCACGCCCACTTTGGCACTTATGAAGTAGGGAAAGAAGAATTGCTCAACGGCCGAACTGTGATGCCGGCCTATGCAGAAGTGTATGCGCAAAAGGGCATCATGACCCTGGCCATCGACAGTTGGTGCTTTGGCGAAAGGAACCGGTTGAAAAATGGAGCGTTTGGCGAAGCCGACACCTTCAAGGAAATGCTATGGAAAGGGCAAACCCTTTTTGGCATGATGCTGTGGGACGAAATGAAAGCCCTCGACTACCTGCTGGCCCGGCCGGAAGCCGACACCAGCCTGGTGGGCGTGTTCGGGCTTTCTATGGGCGCTACCAAAGCCTGGTGGCTGGCGGCACTGGACACCCGCATCACCACCTGCCTCGACCTGTGCTGCCTCACCGACTTTGATGAGCTGATGAAAATCGGCAATCTCAGCGGTCATGGCATCTACTATTATGTACCTTCATTGCTCAAGCATTTTTCTACCAGCTCCATCAACGAGCTCATTGTTCCCCGCCCTCACCTCAGCCTCAATGGCAGGCTGGACCTGTTAACGCCACCCGCTGGAGTGGAAAAGGTGAGAGATTACCTGCTGCCGCTGTATAAGCAGCATGGCCGGGAAGAAGATTGCCTCATCGAGCTGTTTGATTGTCCTCATGAAGAGCTGCCTGAGATGCGGAAGCTGGTGGTGGGGTGGTTGGATAAGTATTTGGTGAAGGGGTGAAAGTCTTCCTAAAGCGGTTTAATAGAAAAATATAGTAATGGTAAGTTTTTTCTAAGCTGTTTCTTCTCCAGAAACCCACCGAAAACTACCTGACCATGAAAATACGTTCACTCTGTTTCCAGAAACCTGTATTACTTGTACTCAGTTTCACAACCCTCTTGTTTGCCTGCAAGAATTCCGACGACTCAGAAGAGCCTGCGACTGACGACGACATGCCAATATTCGCCGAGGCACCTGCGGCAATTAGTATCGCTGAACGAGCTGAGCGAATTGACTGGCTTACACAAAACACATACGTTCCTCGAAGCATTGACCCGTTTGATGAGGACTACTCCGACCTGGCCTTCCTCAAAGACGTAATTGGGAGCAAAAGAGTGGTAATGCTCGGCGAAATGTCGCATGGGGATGGCTCGACCTTCAAAGCCAAGGCCCGACTTATCCGTTTCCTACATCAGGAAATGGGATTTGACATGATCGCCTGGGAAAGTGGCCTTTACGATTGCCACAAAGCATGGACAAAAATTGAAAACGGTACCAAAGGGATGGAGGCAGCCCGCAATTCTATCAATATACTTTGGTCTGCTACCTCTGAGGTTTATCCCGTATTCAACTACTGGGATGGAGACGTGACTCCTTTGGAACTAATCGGATTCGACATCCAGTTCTTTGGCAACTACAAAAGCAATTTCACCACGGATCTTAATGCGTTCCTGAAAAATAATGATGCTACTTTTGCCGCTTCGTCAGGCTGGACAGGCCTGAGCAGAGAGCTGGTGACTTTATTTAGCTATTATGATGCCCCCACAGTGCTCGGTGATATCGACTTCGGACTGATCGACAATGGGCTTACCGACCTGGTAACAAAACTGCAGACGTTCACCCAGAATGACGAACTTCCTCTTTTGTCCCAAAGAGACTTTTGGGTGCAGGTCTGTGAAAGCACCATAGCCGTCAACCTAAGCGAAAAAGGGCTAGGAAAAGAAACTGAACTCGATTTTGTGCCGAAAAATCAGGAATTTCTCAAAATACCTCTCAAAATTTGTTTCTGATGAGCGTATTGAGGCCATTGCAAAAGCATCGTCATTCAAAAAGCGTAAGTCGGTCATTTCGCCAAAGGCATTTCTGGACGTGGTTTTTTTTAGCAATAATGGCAAATGCCCTTCTCTATCTGAATACAGTATAGATCTTGCACATCATCATGGCGTGAGTGTTTCTAAACAAGCTCTTGATAAGCGTTTCAATAAAAACACAAAACAGATGCTTGCAGGACTTCTCCAAGAGGTATTGACACAGCAAATGGCCCATAATTCAGAAGAAAGCATTCCCTCCAGTTGGTTTACTGATATCCGTATCATGGATAGTTCAGAATTTAAAGTATCCAAAAAGGTAGCAGATACTTTTCCTGGGTATGGAGGAGAGGGAAGGGAAGCCAGTGTTCAAATCCAATTTGAGTATCAGTTGCTAGGCTCTAAGGTAACCGAGATTTCCATTGGCTCATCACGAGATTCTGATAGCATTGAGGGGATGAAGAATATTGAGAAGGTACCTCCCAAAACATTATTGCTAAGAGATTTAGGGTATTTTTCTCCTAAGGCATTTAAAGAGCTAAGCAGCAAAGACATCTACTTTATCAGCAGGGCAAAGTCACAATGGAATTTCTATATCCTCAAGGAGGGAGAATACTCATTACTTCCAACAGCCTCTATTATCAGCTTATTAAAGGAAAAGAAAGAAAGGTATCTGGACATGGATGTATATGTTGGCGAAAAAACTCGTACTAAGGTACGGCTTGTGGCTAATTTGCTCACAAAAGAACAAAAGCAGAAACGCTTAAGGAAGAAATCAGCGAATAGAAAATTAGGGACTGACGTGTTAGAGGCCATTGGCTTGAATCTATTTGTAACCAACGTGGAAAGGGAAAAATGTACCGCCTCTCAGATTTATGATCTCTACACATTGAGATGGCAGGTAGAACTTGTCTTTAAAACCTGGAAAAGTGTGATGAGATTACATAAAATACACCCAGTGAATGCGACCCGTTTAGAATGCATCATTCTCATCAAGCTGCTGTGGGTAATGTTAAACTGGACTTTTCTTAATCACTTAAAGAATTTAACCCAAAAGGATTTGAGCTTTCATAAGCTAGTCAGTACGCTACAAGGGCGATCTAAAGTGTTAACATTACCTGTGCTGCAAAACAGTCACCGACTCATCGAATGGCTGACGGATTTGTATCGAATCAGCAACGCATTTCATGAAAAAGAGTATAAAAAAGGGCAAAAAAAAGTATCAGATATTCTTACCAAAACATACTTAAATGTAGTCTTAAACCAGTAAATTAGATCAACAAAAACGGTCGGCCATTCCGATAAATGGCTTTCAAAAAACATGGAAAATAAAACTCGGCCATGCGGAATGGCCTTGCCATATCCACCAATTATTTCTTAGGTTGACGGCTATGGTGAAAGCACACTGGGCTATGCAGAATTCACACAACTTCTGGCAGTAGAAAAGGATTATAAGAAGGCTGGTAACGCACGAGACAAATATATGGGAGGCAATCTGAACTGGATGATCAACAAATTCAGCGACAGAAAGATCATCGTTTGGGGTGCTACCACTCACCTTTCGAGAAACTTGGATAAGGTGGCAGTATATGATGTGGAAACCGATAAATTCCCACTGTTGGCTCCCGAATTTATAACTATGGGCAATTACACGCATGAAACTAACAACAGTCACATTTACACTATTGGGTTTTCAGCCTATGGAGGAAAATTAAATGACTGGACGAAAGGGAAAGCAGTTGATCTGATCGAGCCATTGGATGGCAGCATAGAGGACCTACTCGGTGAAGTCGGGAATGACTTTGGGTTTGTTAACTACAGAAGCGATCTCGCACCCTGGATGTCACAACCCTTCGTTTCCAAACCTTATGGTAATGGCAATGTGCTGGCTATCTGGCCTGAGGTTTTTGATGGGCTTTTCTATATCAAAAACATGGAGCCCTCAAGCTACAATCCCTAACCCTGCTCCCTGAACTCCAAAATATTGCCCAGCTGGCATTCAAATGAGTGTTTGAGACTAATAGTTCACAAAATGTGAACTATTTCATTTATCTTTGCTGTTGCAGATATGAGGGTTCACCTGATCAAGAAAAAGACAATTGAAAACTACGTAGCTGTTCACTCGCAGTTCAAACCTGGTTTTACAAATTGGCTGGGAAAGTTAAAGTTTGCCGATTGGAATGAACCTGGAGACATTAAGAGCACATTCAATACAGCAGATTTGTTAGGCAATGGCAGTAGCAGAGTAATATTTGATATCGCTGGCAACAATTGCAGGGTGATATGCAAATATGCTTTTGGAAGTAGCACAACCCACCTGTTTGTATGCTGGATTGGCACTCACGCCGAATATGATAAACTCTGCAAAAGCAATTTACAATACACCGTTAGCAGCTTTTAGCGATATGGAAACTTTAAAATACACGGTAATTAAAAGTGATGACCAGTATCACAAATACTGTGCGCAGCTGGAAGACCTCCTGGAGTCAAATCAAGATGTCAATGTTAGCGATGAAATAGATTTACTCACGCTGCTGATAGAAAAGTATGACGAAGAGAACAACAGCTTCGATGAAACTGATCCGGTAAGCCTCCTACGCTCCTTCATGGAAGAACACGAAATAAAGGCAAAAGACCTTGTTGACCTTTTGGGTATAAGCAAAGGCTATGTCTCTGATATTTTAAACTATAAAAAAGGGATGTCGAAAGAAGTGATTCGCAAGCTCTCCACGCATTTCAAAGTAAGGCAGGAGGCGTTTAACCGGCCCTATCCTTTGTTCGACACAAAGGCAACTGTGCAAAAGCGTGCCAGCCTGGCCAACTAATCCTCCTCCTCCCTGAACTCCAAAATATCCCCCGGCTGGCACTCCAGTATTTTACAAATAGCCTCCAGCGTAGAAAATCGCACTGCTTTGGCCTTCCCTGTCTTCAGTATCGACAGGTTGGCTTCAGTGATGCCCAGCCTGTCGGCCAGGTCTTTGGAACGGATCTTCCGCTTCGCCATCATTACATCGAGGTTGACTATGATCGGCATCAGATAGTGAGTTCGTTTTCCTGCTGAATTTCCTGCCCCTGTTCGAAGGCGACACCCAACACCATGATGATAAGCCCCATTAGAAACACGGTAAAGTCAAAAGACGAGTCCGAAACAACCTTTACCCCATCAAAAAGGTAATTGTATTCCAGCCACCACACCATGGCCTTCGCCACCAGCCAATTGGCAAATGGAGCAATAACAATCAGCAAACCGAGCAATTTCACTCTTTGTATATTGTCCCTATTGAAAGAGTTGCTTCTTCTCACGTCGTTGATAATACTTTTGAAAACAAAGAGCACATAGGTCAGGTATCCAACAGATAGGTACACAATCGAAAGTAGTAGTACTTTTAAGCCTCCGTCAATGGGTTGGCTTAATTTCATAGTGTCTACCCTGATTTTGAACGATTCGGGAATGCTGTTCGCCAGGGTTTCGCCAAGGCTTTTCTGCAGTACGTCCGACTGCACCCTGAGATGGGGTTCGCTCATCTCGTAATACCGTCCTTCCTTCATAGTCACGAGAGAAACAGTGCCTACAGCCACGCCCAGCCACAGCAACAACATAAGGAAGGTGATGACACCCTGAGCGATATTGAGTTTTTTCATATCATCAATTTTACAACTACAAGCTATTTAAAAATTGAACTGAACCGTCTCGAATGCGCTCTTCCTAAATTGTCAGTTCGTTTTCCTCCTGTATTTTCTGGCCCTGCTCGAAGGCTACGCCTAGCACCACAATCAGAAGCCCAAGTATGAACACCGGCCAACCCAGATTGGCGTCTGTTTCCAGGGTCATTCCTTCGAAATGAAATCGATTATCGATCCAAAACGAGAAAAAGACATTGAGTATCCACTCGCCCAAAGGAGCTAGCACAACCAGCGTACCGATAAGCTTCACTCTCTTGCTACAGCTCAGGTTGAACGGTGTGCCCTTCATCACATCATGAATGATTGTTGCTATGAGCCAGAGTATCCAGAGCATATAGCCCGACACCATAAACATCATTGCGATCACAATCAGTCTTAGGTTGAGATGCACCGGCAGCCTCATTTCCAGCGTTTCTACAGAGAGCAGCATGGGCTTATCCGGAACAGGCAACTGCGACCTCAACACTTCCTGCAATTGATCCGATTTGATTACCCAATGCGGCTGCTCAATCTCGATAAACACACCTTCCTTCATCGACGCAAAGAAGATGGTGACGAACACCATCCCTAAAATCAGCAAGCCCATGCTGGCTTTAATAATGATGCGAATGATGCGAAGCTTATTCATGTTATGCGGAAATTAATTATTGATAAACAATAATAATATATCTTTTATTAATGTCAAATAATATTGAAGAAATTCATACTTCGCCAAATGCGGTGTATGGGATTCAAATGAGAAACTGCATTCCAGGGAAACAAAAAAAGGCCTGCCCCAAAGAGCAGACCTGAAACCATAAATCGAGTAAAAACCAGTTTCTACTTAAACAGCACCGGCGCAAACTGCGACAGGTAAATACGCCAGTTGGCCCAGGTGTGGCCACCGGTGCTTTCTACATACTTGTATTTGAAGCCATGCTCGTCGAGGGTGTTTCTCAGGTTGACTACGCTGTCGTACAGAAAGTCGTCCTTGCCGCAGGTAATCCAGTATACTTTGGGGTTGGCCTTTTTCAGCGCATCAATGTCTTTCCCCCTGCCCTCTCCATTGTTGGGCAGCCCGAAGGGGCTGTCCTTCACAAAGCCCATGCTCATCACGCAGATGTAGTCGAACATGGTTGGGTTGTCAAACGTGGTATTGAGGGTTTGCCAGCCACCCATGCTGAGGCCAGACAAGGCACGATTTTCTTTGCCCTTCTTCGCTCTGTAGTGGCTTTCAACATACGGCACCACATCCTTCACCAGGCTCTCCTCAAATTTCTTATTGGCCATACCGAACGGCCCCGGAATTTCCTGGCCTGGAAGTTTGGCAGGCGCCTCAATGCCGGCCGCCGTTTGGTCGGGGTTGCCGTTGGTCATCACCACAATCATAGGTTTGGCCTGGCCCGAATTGATCAGGTTGTCCAAAATGGTAGGCGCCACACCCAGCTCTGTCCAGGCATCTTCATCACCTCCACCGCCGTGCAGCAGGTAGAACACCGGGTAGCTGTCCTTGCTGTTTTCGTATCCCGGCGGGGTGTACACATACATGCGGCGGGTAAGCCCCAGCGTTGGTGACTCATACCAAACCTTGCTCACCATGCCTTTGGCACCGTGCTTAGGCTCGTACAGGTCTGATCCTTTGCCCTTAATCATAAAGAAGCTGATGTTGCGCACACCGTCTCTTTTCACCAGGGCATTGGAAGCATCCAGCGCATACGCCCCATCGACCGTGAAGTTGTAGCCCCACAGCTCAGGCTCCAGCGGCCCAACCGTAATTGCCCAAAGGCCGGTATCACCTTTCACTAGCGGCTCCGATTTGCCCTGGCCCATCCACTCGCCCGCCAGCTTGATCTCGTTGGCATTGGGTGCATACACCCGGAAAGTAACTTTGTTGTCGGCATGAATTTCCGGCGATACCACCGGATTGCGACGAAATTGTGCCAAGGCAGTATTGGCCAGGCTCACCGTAAGCCCTAGCACCAGCAGAAAGCCCAGGGCTCTCCTATTTAGTAAGTGTTTCTTCATTGGTATGTAGTTTAAGTGTGGGAGGGCTGTCGCCCGTTACTTAAAGGTAGTGGTTTCATTGTGTCGATACAACACAATTTATTCGTCGAACTAAAAATTGACCTCAACTGATTCAAATGTCCACTTGGATCAAATTCATTGAAGCGTCTCGCTTCTACTACGCCCATTTTAAAACTCGATATCCAAAAGACCTCTTTTTTCCACCGCATGGTCAGCAACACTGCAAAACGAAATTTGCCTTTGCAGATTGGTGCTCAAAAGCTTCAACGTTGGGGAACACGGTGGTGGTGAGACGCAGACAAGAAACCACAATATTGCTCGACCGGGTGCGACCCTGGCTGGGTGAAGGAATTTATTCTATGAAATATTTTGCAAAAAAATTTGGCTAGGCTATTTCTCTGCTATGGGCCACCTCATTGGCTTTGACAGATCTGACCTGATTGGCTTTGAGCGTTTCCACACTTCGGGTTTTACCCATCAGGGTGAAAAACTCTACTTCATACCCCTTCCGGTTGTCATGAATCATCACAACAGTGCCAATATCGCCCTTCACAAGACCTCGCTCAGGCAAATCTTCCTTCAAAACTACTCGGTCAAAATTCTCTATCATCGCTAAAAAGGATATGCAGTTACTAATTTAAGAAAATCAGTTTCCTTTTCCTTGAAATCACCACAGTCCATACCGACCTTTTCCTGGGGCATCCTGGCAATGCTGCTTGCAATGATCGCCACCACCGGATCACTGGGCTATGTGCTTATTCGGAGAGGGGACGGAGGTTGATTTGGGCTGTGATAGTATTTGAGGAAAAAGCCAGAACCAGTTGGGGAAATTGCGGCAAGCCATGCCATGGTTTGGTGATAGAAAAAGGTGACGCCGGTGGTAGGGCTGATGAGATGAGAGTCAGGGTTTGCCCGTAACGTTCGAACATCTAACGCATTATATAGCACTCATTTCCAAAAGCCTTTGCAAGTGTTTGCTGATACCGGCTATATAATTAGCCACAAACCTTCTCTTATACACCAAAATATAAGATGGGTGATGAACAGGCACAAATTCAAATCCGCCGAAAGAGTAACTATTATACTCAAACTCACCACTTGGCTCTCCAGTTTTAATCGAGTACTTGGAAAGCACAAAATCAGACACCTGCTTTCCTAGTAGAAATACGACGGCGGGTTGCAATTCTTCGATTTCTGACAGAAGATTGGCGAAGCACTTTTCCATTTCTGGCTTTAAGGGATATCTAATCTTCCCGGTGCTGTTATTCCATGGAAGGCATTTAACCAAATTAGTCCTATAAAAGGAAATCACTTCTTTAAACTTATCTTCCATATTCAAAATCAATTCCCCCGATCTTGTTTCTGGAGAAAGTGGCTGTTTTGAAGACCCCTCATCAAATTTCACGGCGGAAAGACCTACCCAAAAAACTCCTGCCGCTTTAAACTTATCCAGAGCAGGATATTGATTAAGATAAAGACCGCAAGATTTACAGTGCTTCTTTCCTACTGGGTTTAGAGTGTCGGTTAATTTTGGAAAGTGTTTCAACGGATGTGAGATTGGTCGTGCGGTAAATATAGTTGTGCACGTCCGACAAGTCAACCAGGGAGTGATTGACGGTGTGAAAATTAAACTGCAACCTTCCTATAAGAGCAGAAAGCTCATGATCAGGCTCTATCTTCAAAGCCTCAGTAATAAGCCCATTGGATTCAAGGTCGTGAAAAATTGCAGTTCCATGATAAGGACGATATTGAAATACGCTGGTTCTGAAATTGACACCATATCTTAGAGACATCTCTTTTAGCTGTAAAGCAAGCTCATAGGTTAATTCCATATCTTCCTTAGACTCATCAGGAAAACCATAAATAAAGTAACCTTTTATATTTATTCCCGCCCGCATTACTCCGGTCAGGTTTCTTACAATGGTGTTGACCTGATGAGTTTTATTTATCGCCCGAAGAATCTTAGGAGAGCCCGACTCGATTCCTATGAATAGCTCATCACACCCACTGTCTTTCATCGCCACCAATTTAGCGTTGTCGACTTTGTTAAAAGTAGTGACATGAGCCATGGAACGCCATTTAAATTGGAAATTGGAAAACACCCTCGTTGCAAATTCAACGTGCCTGCCATTTTTAAGAAAGAGGTCATCCAAGACTCTAATTGATGTTACGCTGGGAAATAACTCTTTAATGCTAGCCAGTTCACAAATTAATGACTCTGCAGACCTTTCTCGTATTCCATATTCACTATTCAAAGACCTAGCTGCAGCACAGAATGTACAGTTAAAGATGCAACCTCTACTGGCAATTATATTTGCTTCGTTAAATCCAAAGGGGTGAATTACAGGCTCATTTTTAAAAAAAGTTCGATTGAGTGCAACGTCATCTATATTGTCAACATAATAAGCTGAGTTGCTAAATACATTGAAGACTCTCCTTTTTTGCAACTCCAGAAAAGGAATCTCCCTTACACAGTTTTTTACAATGTCTAATGTTATCAATTCCCCGTCTCCGGTGACAATATCAATTTGACTATCAGTTTTCCAATTGATTATTTCTTTGTAAAGATCCTTTGTCGATAGCCCCCCAATAATAAAATGTGTTGCAAATTCGATTGACTCAACTAACTCTTGTACCAATCTGTAATTTGTTGTAAAGATGTTTGATGCTATAAATTGAGGTCTTGCACTTGAAAGCCTGTCAATTAATTCTTGGAGAGTAATATTTTCAGCTACAGCATCAATAATTTCTACATCGATACCATTATTGTGTAGATGAGTCGCAATATATCCTAAACCAATTGGAGGAAGTGAATCTTCGTCATAGCGAGAACTAGATTCCCTAAAGAGCGGCGAATTGACAACTTTAATCATTTAACCTTGGTATAGTTTCCTGTATTCATCCAATTCGGCAGGTGTAGGCCGAATAGCCAGCTCCCAAATCAAATTCCAGATACTGTTATAAAGTACTCCATTTGAGTTAGCTGTATCCGTCTGAATCACCTTGTATAACTTGGATTCAATTTTGTCAAATATTACAAGGCGATCCGATCCTCCCATTTTTGCTATTCGGCCCCTAATTCTTAAGTCGGCGTCCTTTGGATCATAGAACCTCAACTCAGCTTTAGGAAGATCAGTAATTATCTTCCCGTATCTAAATTTGGTTTCGTTCCTGGTCGGATTTTCACACAAAATTTGAATTACATTAAAGCCCCTAGCCTTTAGTTTTAAATACTGAGAGTTTTCATTTATTTTTCTTTCAGATTCTCCAAAAAAGCTTAAGTCTCCACCAAAAAGCTTAATTTCCGTATTATCCGCATCATCAGTAAACCTATTCATTATTGGATCTACCTCGTCCGACTTATAAATGTTCTTAGTACGAATTTTCGTTCGCATAAAGATCATCAAACCAATAGATGCTGAAACCGATAGCGTAGCCGCCAATAGCCCTAACCAATTAGAAATTTCTTCCCAATAAAAAAACGCAGTACCAACTGGGAACAATAGCGTTAATACACCGATCATATAGAATACAGACACCCATCCAGATTTATTATACTCTGAAATAAGCCAATTACCTAAAACTCCTAAAAACGCTCCAATTACTATTGAAGCGCTTGCTAGCAGAAATCCAATAAGTAGACCACTTTCCATATTAGTTCAAATATTAACGCCTCTAGCACTGCGACAATTGTTCAATTCTATCATCTATCTCCTTTATCGGAGCCCTTGGGTTTATTTTTCGATACTCTTGCAGTTTAAATATACCTATACTTCCTGAAATAATTTCCCCTGAAATCAACATATCGATAATCCAAAGTATTCCATGTACCTCTATCTTCATACGTTCCGAAGCCCTCCTTAAGCTGCTATCTGAGCTTAAAATAACTCCATTCTTCCTTCGGGCTAAGTCGAGAACTGAGCAATCAACTAGGCTTAGCCCACGATTCTCGAATGCGAGTTCAAAGATTTGATCATTATCAGGCGTTGAATCGACAACCATACGTCCCTCATAAACATACTTCCCCACTATGGAGTATTGGCGCTGATCAGTTATCTCATCGACAACCGCTTGAGTCGTAAACACTTCATAGCCCAATTCGAAGAAGTGTTCCATCAAATCCAAGCGGATCATATCAAAGAGCATGCACGCATCCTTTACAAGGATATTCGTTTCATTTGACACTCCTGTAGCCCTCCATAATTTCTTCAATACTTCGGTTTGACAACGAAGCGGCTTTACTAAAACTTATGACACCCTCAGATAACGCCCTATTAATGAGCATATCAAACTGAACTTGGCGTTCCTCTCCTTTAAAACTTCCCGGTTCGTTTTTTGAGCCATAGGTCTTGCTCATGTAAACCATCCATTTTTGATAGTAAGTGGAATTGATTACTTCCAAAGACTGTAACCTATGAACAATCGCTCTTATTGATATTCCAAATTGCTCTTTGATCTCTATTAACTCATTAATAGAAATATAACTTCTTTTTGGGCCTCCGATTCTTTCGAAGAGAGCCTTTTCCGGTAGAAGAAAACAACTCGAAAAGTAGTGACAGTATTCCTCAATAAGCTTATTTTGAGCCATTACTTCCGGCGGAAGATTCAAAAGTAGATGTGCTAACTCGTGAAGAATGGTAAATCGAATTCTCTCTATTGATCGGTTAAAAGTATTAACAACAACTATAGGTATGCCGTTTACCGAATGCGCTGCTAACCCATCAAAATCATCAGAGACTTTGACCAGTTGAATTTTTATGCCCTTGAGTTCGAGTAGTTGAACTAAGTTGGATATCGGGCCAGTCCCAATTTCCCAAACTGACCTCAATTGCGCCGCAGCCTTCCTAAGATCGCTCTTGTCGGAAATTTCCTGTTCACCTAGTGGGTTTCTAAAGAATTGCTCAATACCAAGTAAAGATTCCAGCTCTAAGTATCTCTCCACATAGTCCTTAGCTTGCTCCACTATTAATTCCTCATTTCCCTTGGATAAAGCCACTCGCTTTCTAAATGAGATATCTCCAAGTTCCAAAATCCCTTGCTTCAAGAAATAGTCAGGCTTAACCGAAAGAACCTTAGAAATAGCGAATATTAACTCAGCGGTAGGCTTCATCAAACCAAGTTCATACTTACTTAGCGACTGCTTAGTAATTTGATTTGTAACAGCATCAGACAATTGCTGTAGAGACATCCCAGCCATTTTTCTGGCGTTCTTCAACCTAGTTCCAAATACTTGAGGGTCTATTGCGAACATGATCAATATTGTGAGTTGACAAATATACAAAATTACATTCAATTGTCAACCATGTGATTATTTTTAGTAATTTGTATGTATACCAAAAAATAGAGCAAATTTCAAATAATTTTTGTGACCCATCCCAAATTACTATTCAAATACGCATAATTTTTCATTGCCGTCCATTAACATAACTCACCTAACCTTCCGAAAATTTAGCGGCGACGAAATTTACTGGTTTCATCCACCAAGATTTCAGCTTGAAATATTTACCTCCTCGGTCTGTCCCCCGACGGACCTGCACCTGCATTCGTTTTTTTTACACCTCTTCAGTGAACAGGACGTGGGCGCCGAAATCCCTCAACCCCAAATAAAAAATATTGCCCCTTCCCCTATCAATAATTCCCCAACTATCCTCCATATTCACGCAAAAATTGACTCGTCCTTCAACGCTTTTAACCTGTACCTTTCTATGAGATGTTTTCTAACCAAAATCGCAGCAGCGGCCTTTATTTCTATGGCATCACTGTCAGTAGTGAATGCGCAAATGATCATGCAAATCGACCCCTCGCTAAGCGCCAAAGCCAACCCTCAGCAGGTCAGGTATAAAGGAATGAAAGCGGTGCCCTATTACTACTTCGATGAATACAAAATCGTGTCGTCCAAGGCTGGCTGGCTTACTACCAATAGCAGAAGCAATGTGCAGGGCACTATTTCTTCCTCCAGCCAGCAGCTGGCCTTCACGATGATCAATAGTGCAAGCGACACCGCCGTCGTCAACATGTCGAAAGACGGACTGGTGCAAAGCTCACAAAACTCCTGGTTCCCCAACATTACCATGTCGCAAGGGTCTCGGAACATCACGGCACTCATTACTTCCAGCGCCGACACACTTACCTGGGGGCTGGCGGCCTCTGTGGCCAACGGCGTTTTCACCGGGGCTATCAAAACAGATACTGAGGAATACAAACTGGTACCTGTAAAGAGAATGGACAACGGCAGGGTAGCGCCATTTACTCTTTGGGTAGGCTTTGCTATCTACAAGGGAGACGTTGAAATTGGTGCCGTGCAAGCTACTCCCAAGCGAAATGTCTGGATATCGTCTGATTTGCCAGCTGATCAAAAGCTAAAAATGGCAGCTGCCTGCCTGGCCATGATTATTGAAGAGCAAAATGAATGGCTGGTGAAATAATGATAACGACGTAAGGCTTCTCATGATGAAATGAACATGTTTGAAAGCAGATTTTCGCCATGCTAAGTCCCTTACATATCAGTTGCGCTACCCTGTTATCAACAAAAACCTTCCATTTCCCCTGAACTTGCGTAACTTCGACGCATTAAACACTCAACTTATATGAAACGTCATTTATTCTTAAGCTTTACCTTTCTATTGGCATTAGTGCTTGGTTTCACTTCTTGCAGCACCAAAAAAAGCAATGAAGGAAACGCCGAAGCCGCCGACACAGTGCAAGCAATGCCTGCTTCATTTGGCGGTCTGGCGCTGTACACCGTGCGTGACTCCATGGCTACCGATCCGAAAGCTACGCTACAGGCAGTAGCTGACGCTGGCTACGCCTACGTAGAAGCAGCCAATTATGAAGAAGGCAAGTTCTATGGCATGGTACCTGCTGACTTCAAAGCTTACCTTGCCACGCTTGGGTTAACAGCAAAAAGCGCTCACATGGGCATGGTAACGTTGGAGAACGCTGACCAGCTCATCGCAGATACTAAGGCCGCCGGCATTGAGTATTTCGTTATTCCTGTGCCACCTATGGGCATGTTCACTTTCAATCGTGAGGAGAGAACCATGGGAATGAAGGGTACTCCTGCTGAATTAGCCACAATTATTAACACACTGGGCGAAAAATGTAAGGCAGCTGGTTTGAAGCTACTCTATCACAACCACGACTTTGAATTTAAGCCTATGGAAGACGGTACCGTGCTGATCGACTATTTGCTGGAAAATTGCAACGCCGATGTTGTGAACTTCCAAATGGATCTTTTCTGGGTAACCAAAGCAGACGCTGACCCGCTGGCTTACTTCGAAAAGTACCCGGGTCGCATCAAGGCATGGCATGTGAAAGACATGAATGCAGAAGGTAATTTTGCTCCAGTTGGCACCGGAAGCATCGACTTTAAGAAGATCTTGGCAGCCAAAGCTCAGTCAGGTATGGAGTTCTACATGGTAGAGCAGGACGCCACCTTCGGTCTGCCTCCTTTTGAGGCCATCAACATCAGCCACAAAGGTTTGGCTGACATTGGGTTCAAATAAATATATGACCAACTCAGAGTCCTCTTCGAGAGACTCTGAGTGAAGTGAAAACTTGCAAAAGCGAAAGCCGACCCGAGGGTTGGCTTTTTCTTTTACTCCTTCTTAATCGCAACGATATCAACTCAATAGGGCGGAAAAATGAAACCGTCATAACAAGAGCTCCACACAATGAACATTTACCAACAAATTGAAGCCGAAATACTTGCCGCTTCTTCTATCGTTATCACCTCCCACAAATCTGCCGATGGAGATTCGGTGGGCTGCTCGTTGGGGCTCTTGTATTTTATAGAAAAGCTGGGTAAAAAGGCTACGATTTGCCATCCCGATGCAGCACCCGACTTTTTATACTGGTTGGACACCTCTCCTATTGTGCTCATGAGCGACAACCCTGAGAAAGTAACAGAAGCCTTTCAAAAAGCTGATCTAATCTTTTGCCTGGACTACAATAGCACCGACCGGGTGGGGCCTGAAATGCAAAACCTGCTGGAGTCCACTACCAGCAAAAAGATCATGATTGATCACCACCTGCATCCGCAAGATTTCCCCACCATTGTTGTTTCGGAGACCTCCGCTTCCTCTACCTCACAATTGATCGCAGAGTTGATCGAGCAATCAGAACATGGTGACTTACTCGATGAAAAAATCGGCACTCCTCTGTACCTCGGTGTTCTGACGGATACGGGGAGCTTTCGGTTTTTGTCCGTGCAGCCCCGCACTCATGAAATACTGGCTAAGCTTTTAGCCGCAGGCGTGCAACATCACCTTGTACATGAGATGCTTAACGACAACAATACGGCGAGCCGGTTGCGTCTGCAAGGCTATGCCATGGCCGAAAAACTGGAAGTCATGGAAGACTACCAAGTCTCTATCATTTCTCTGACAAAAGAAGAGCTTGCAAAATACAATTATAAAAAGGGCGATACGGACAGCCTGGCCAACCTTGCTTTGTCAATCAAAGGCATGAAAGCTGCCATTGTATTTACCGAGCGTGACGGCATCATGAAAATATCGTTCCGTTCCAAAGGGAAAGAAAACCCGGTGAATGTATTGGCTTCAGAGCATTTCAATGGAGGTGGGCACGCCAACGCCGCCGGGGGAATGAGTGAGTTGTCAGTGGACGAAACAATTGCCAAAATCAAAGGTTTGATTCCGACGTACTTCTCAATTCAATAGCCAAAACACACTTCCTTCAAGATCCTCTACAATGCTATTAAGTTAAGAGGTTCCTTGTACCAATTCTATTTTTACCCCTGACCCTGAAGGGCGAGTGAATTGTCATTAGCAGAGCCCTTTAGGGATTAAGGGGCGCCCGGCCAGGGTAAAATGCTCTTAACCTAATAGCATTGGAGTCTTCTGCGAGAGACTCTGAGTGCATCCATCTGAACGCACCGAACCTACATCGCCAAGGTTATTGCAGCGATTTCACACTCAAGTTTTTGTCCAGCCAATACTGGTCGTCATGAAAACCGAACTGACTGGGTTGATAAACTCCTATAGTGTCTACATTGGCTTTTTCAGGAACCGGGAGGTCAAGGCTCCAAAAAACGCTGTTGACCATCATCCGGCGGGTCCCCTCCGTCAAAAGGTCGGTGGCAGCTCCCATGGTAGTGGCAAATACTTTTCCCGGCTGCCCTCCTGGAATCTGGTAGCTTTTTATCCATGCTACAGGCATCATTGGATCGTTCTTGGTTATTGTTTTTTCGTTCCCCTCTTTGTCTTTCTCCACCTCAACGCCAGCTACCTCATTGTCTGTAAAGCGCATGCCGTACAGTACATCATCTTCTGCATACTCACCCTCCCGGTTGACCACCTGCCCCAGCACGATAGGTTGTGAATCGCCGGGCAGAGGCAACCTAACGCCGTACACATCGGTTGGCCCCCATATTTCCCCCTCCCCGATGCCATTAAGAATGGGATGACCCTCAGCACCCGATACTGCCACTCCCCGGGTACTTTGATTTTTATGGTTGCCATGGTGCGAAATCCATTTCTCTCCCAGCACCAGTCTGCCAAATCCACCCTTCCATTCATTCTCACCATCGTAGTTATTACCATAGTGTGTCCAGCTTGAGGTGGAATCTGCAGCTGCGAAATTGAATGCATGGGTAGCCGTTCTCATTCCAATCACTGGCTTTCCACTTTTTAAATAATTATCGATGTACCGCATTTGCTGATCCGGTAAAGCTCGAAAGCGGGTAAAAATGACCATCAGATCGGCGGTGTCGAGGGCCTCAGTTCCTGGTATGTTTCGCACATAGTTGGGGTTTACTATTCCAGGCATGGCTGGGTCCTGTGCGAACAGAACGGTACAATTGAACCCATGGCGTGAAGAAAGGATTTTCGCCAATTGAGACAAAGCTTCTTCTGATCGGTACTCCTCGTCACCGGAAACCAGGACTATATTTGGCATGTCAGCCTTTCCTTCAAAGGTCAACCACTCTTTCGTTTGTTCTGCCTGACCAGGCTCTGTGGTGGTTTTACATTTAGCACACACGAAAAGGATGACAAGCGCAAAGGCATAACGGACAAATTTCATCTTCAGATAGTTTAGGTAATGCGACAAAGAAAATAGAACGTTTAAAGTAGCGCTTTTCCCCGAACACTCCACTGCCGTTCATAGCAGTTTTGAGATAAAAACCGACAGGATCAAATCACAGGCGGGAGACTTCTACCCGGCAGGATACAATCAAATCTCTTTGGTAACCACCTTGATCTTTGCGGCAGCGGCTCTCGCACGGGCGACAGCGTCATCAGCCTTAGCCAGCACCACTGCCATTCTGCGATATGGCCTTGTGGTAGGTTTGCCGAAAATGCGAACGTCAACATCGGGCTCGGACATCGCTGCTTCCACCCCGGTGTAGGTTGGGGACACACCGTCCTTTGTAGCCAGCACCACAGCACTGGCACCTTCGGTTACTGTAATATTGGGAATCGGCAAGCCAAGAATGGCCCTGGCATGTAAATCGAACTCGCTGAGGTTTTGGCTAACTAGCGTCACCATGCCGGTGTCGTGAGGCCGTGGGCTGAGCTCGCTGAAAATCACTTCGTCTTTAGTAACAAAGAACTCTACGCCGAAGATGCCTACGCCTCCCAGGTCATCAGTTACTGCTTTGGCCATTGCTTCAGCGTCTTGTCGGAATTTATCTGTCATGGGCTGAGGCTGCCAGCTGTACTGGTAGTCGCCCCGTTCCTGTACATGGCCTATTGGGTCGCAGAAAAGTGTTGGCCCATTCTTCTGTCTCACAGTAAGCAGCGTTATCTCGTAGTCAAACCTGATGAACTCCTCTACAATCACCCGCTGGCGGTCGCCCCGCATGCCAGCGCAGGCATAGTCCCAGCTTTTTTGGATGTCGTCGGCTGTTTGGGCCACACTTTGTCCCTTGCCGCTGCTGCTCATCACTGGCTTGATCACCACGGGAAAGCCGATAGTTTTAGCCTCGTTCATTAGCTGCTCCGCCGACTCCGCATAAGCAAACCGGGCTGTACGAACGCCAAGGTCGGCTGCCAGGTCACGGATGCGGTCACGGTTCATAGTCATGTTCACGGCCCGGGCACTCGGCACTATGTTCTTGCCTTCCTTTTCCATTTCTACCAGCACCTCGGTACGGATGGCTTCTATTTCCGGCACTATAAGGTCTGGCTGGTGTCGCTCGACAGCTTCTCTCAGCTTCGCTGCATCAAGCATGCTAAAAACCTCGCTTTCATCGGCCACCTGCATGGCTGGCGCACCCGTATAGCTATCGCAGGCCACCACATGGCAGCCCAGCCTTTTAGCACTGATCACAAATTCTTTTCCGAGTTCTCCAGAGCCGAGAAGGAGTATTTTTTTCATGGGTTCAGACTAATCAAGATCAGGCTTATATTCCAAAATGTCATATTCAGCAACACCTGAGAGCTTTTGGTAACCGTGGAAACCACCCGCAATTCCGCTAATCAGCATGTATTCAACACCATGTTTGTTTAGAGCAGAGCAAGCGTGCCGGAGTGACTCTCTGATTTCATTAGAAATCATTTGGCTTCTTTTAGTTCAATCCATAGGATGTCTGAGGAGTCATCTTTCAAGTCTTCATTGGCGGCCTTTAAAGCAGCATAAAAATCCATCAGATCAAGTACTCTTGCCATGGCTTCATCGTCTGATAGAGACTCTGATTTTGATTGAGCCTTCTTCCTGGTAATGTCCCTGTATGTTATCACCTCATCCATATTCAAATATACTGAGAATTCTCTTATACAAGACTTTGGTACTTTCCCCTAACCCACTGTTGCAAAATCTTTTTTGATCAGCAGCCCAGCCTTTTGGCACTGATCACAAATTCTTTCCCGAGTTCTCCCGAGCCGAGAAGGAGTATTTTTTTCATGAGGGGCGTAGCGTTTATTAGTCAGTATTTCTATCTAAACTTCGTGGAATTCGAACTTCTGAATCTTATCAAACTCCGACTGTTTCTCGGCATGCTCCTTCCTTAAATCATACTCTCGCTGCAAATTCATCCAGAATTCTTCTGTGGTGCCAAAAAATCTACTTAGACGAATGGCAGTGTCTGCGGTAATTGACCTCTTACCACCCATAATCTGGCTAATTCTCGTTTGCTGAACTCCTATTTCTTTCGCCAGGCGGTAAGCCGTGAGCCCCATCGGTTCAAGAAATTCCAGTTGCAAGATTTCACCTGGGTGAATATTGTTAATTGCTTTCATATCTAGTGGTAATCTATTATCTCAACATCACAGGCTTTATTTTCGATCCATTTGAAAATGATTCGCCATTGATCATTAACTCTTATAGCCCAATACTCCTTCATATCTCCTTTTAGTCGGTGAAGTCTGTTTCCTGGAGGCACTATCAGGTCATTAATACTACCCGCAGCATGAATAATAAACAACTTTCTCATTGCCAATCTTTGAATGTCAGGATGCCACTTTCTGGTTCCTGTGCCTTCCCAAACACGTTGAGTGTCTTTATCTGCAAAGTTAACGATCATAGTATCAAATAAAGATACTATCCTCATTCGATACTATCAATAAATTTCTTCTCCCGAACTTTTCACCCCCACTTCTTCCTTATCAATCATCAGTTTCTATTTTGTGCAAAACCATACATCCCAA
The DNA here is from genome assembly GCF_048007035.1 of Imperialibacter sp. NCBI lineage: Bacteria > Pseudomonadati > Bacteroidota > Cytophagia > Cytophagales > Flammeovirgaceae > Imperialibacter > Imperialibacter sp. The sequence goes on along the minus strand of NZ_CP180355.1, from coordinate 5,042,050 downwards.
TGAACCAACAAGAACTTTTTATCAAAATGGCCCTTGACGCCTGGAACATCTACATTGAACGTACCAACAAACTTTTCGATGGCCTCAGCGATGAGCAAATCGCTGCTGAAGTAGCCCCAAACCGAAACACCGGCACATACCTGCTTGGCCACCTCGCAGCGGTGCACGACAACATGATTCCACTGCTAAGTATTGGAGAAAAGCTCTATCCCGAACTTTATGAGCCCTACGTAAGAACCCCGGACAAGTCAGGCCAAAACACACCTATTCCAGAATTAAGAACAGCCTGGAATAAAGTAAACTCAGCGCTTTCAGCAGCATTTGAAAAATTTACTGCCGACGATTGGTTTACTAGGCATACTGCTGTGACTGAAGAAGACTTTGCCAAAGAACCACACAGAAACAAGCTAAACCTGGTAATGAACCGCACAGCTCACTTAGCCAACCATTTGGGTCAGCTGGCATTTTTGAAACCGAGAGGATAGCCGTACAGTCAGCCCCAAAATGTCAGGGTCCTAATTATTTTAGAACCTGATTCTAATTGCTAATTATATTGGTTTTTAGTATGTTTGAAAACTAAAATAATTAGCTTTTATAAGCAAATGAGACTCCATGCAACAGAGAAGGGCTGACATACTTTCTTCTTTACAATCCGACATTCTCCGGCTACAGGGGTTCAAGTCGCCGGGGAATACCACCACCCGACTGAACCTGGGCCTGATGGATGCGGCGTTCCCTCATGGTGTCTTCCCTTTGGGGGCTGTCCACGAATTTCTTCCTGCAGGTGAAGAAGACATTGCAGCCACCAGCGGCTTTGTCGCTTCTCTCCTGAGCAATGTTACAGGTGCTAATGGAATCGCTTTATGGATCAGCACCTCCCGAACACTCTTCCCTCCTGCGCTAAAAAGTTTCGGCATCTCTCCTGAAAGGTTCATCTTTATTGACCTGAAGAAAGAAAAGGATGTATGGTGGGCAGTGGAAGAAGGTTTGAAATGCACTTCCGTTGCCGCTGTCGTGGGTGAAATGCCCACCCTGGACTTCACCTCCTCCCGCAGGTTGCAGCTCGCAGTAGAAGAAAGCTGCGTCACTGGTTTTGTGATCCGACCTTTCAGTCAAAAATTAACAACAACAGCTTGTGTATCCCGATGGAAAATAGCTTCCCTTCCCGGCGAGGTCGTTGACGACCTTCCCGGTGTGGGGTACCCACAATGGAGAGTGGAGTTGCAACGGGTGCGAAATGGCAAGCCGGGTGCCTGGGATGTAAAGTGGATGGAAGGCCAGCTGAAAACAGTAGCTGAGAAAGCGCTACATCATTTTGAACCGGAAGAACGCAAAGCAGGCTGAACCATGGGGAAAAGATTTGTTTCTATATGGTTCCGTTACCTTTCCACGGACTGGTTCTCCCTCCGTCGGCCAGAGCTGAGAAAGATACCGTTCGTTTTGCGCACGCCTTCCCACGGCAGAATGGTGATTTCAGCTTCGAATGCTATCGCCAGGGCCAAAGGTATCAGTGATGGCATGGTGCTGGCCGATGCCAGAGCAGCAGTACCTTCTGTAGTAGCACTGGATGATCAGCCGGAGCTTATGCTCAAGCTGCTCAGGCGCCTGGGCGAATGGAGCATTCGCTATGCTCCCAACGTGGCTATCGATCCGCCGGATGGACTTTTGCTTGATGCCTCAGGATGCTCCCATCTTTGGGGAGGAGATGCAAATTATGTAACTGACATTCAGCAGAAGTTTGAAACCCATGGCTGCCGGGTGAGGGCGGCCATGGCTGACACCATCGGAGCAGCATGGGCAATCGCCAGGTACAGCCGTGGGCCGGGCATCATAGAAAGCGGGAAACACCATGAAGTACTTATGAGCTTACCTCCTGAGGCTCTCCGGCTGGAGCCTGAAGCCCTTGAGCGACTTCACAAGCTGGGGTTACATCAGCTGCATCAATTCATAAGCATGCCACGTGCTACTCTTCGAAGGCGTTTTGGGGCACAAATGCTGCTGCGTATCGACCAGGCAACTGGTGCCTTAGAGGAAAGGATGGAGCCTATACAGCCTGTGGAGCCCTACCAGGAACGACTTCCTTGTCTGGAGCCTATCGTTACTGCTAAAGGCATAGAGATCGCACTGGAGCGACTGCTGGAAACACTCTGCCTCCGGCTAAGACAGGAACAGAAAGGGTTAAGAGCGGCAGTATTTAAAGGCTACCGGGTAGATGGAAAGGTGGTACAACTAGATATTGGCACCAGCAGGCCAACCCATCATGTCATTCATCTTTTTAAGCTCTTTGAGGTCAAAATATCGACGCTGGAGCCTGCGTTGGGCATTGAGCTATTCATTCTGGAAGCACCTAAAGTAGAAGAACTTCTGCCTGAGCAAGAACAGTTGTGGGAAGAAACTGGCGGACTGGACGATATGCGGCTGTCGGAGCTGGTGGATAAGCTGGCTGGCAAGTTCGGGGCAAAGTCGGTTCAGCGCTACCTCCCCGACGAGCATTACTGGCCCGAAAGGTCATTCAGGCCTGCCCTTTCACTGCAAGAAAAAGCAACCACCCTATGGAGAGTGGATAAGCTTCGGCCCCTCCAGCTATTGAGCAGGCCAGAAAAAATTGAGGTCAGTGCGCCAATCCCCGATTATCCCCCAATGCTTTTCCGCTACAAAGGCAAAGTGCATGAAGTAGCCAGGGCAGACGGCCCGGAACGAATTGAGCAGGAATGGTGGCTGCAACAGGGGCAGCACCGGGACTATTACAGGATAGAAGACAAGGAAGGGCATCGGTTTTGGCTGTTTCGATCAGGGCACTACGACGACGAAAGCTTTCAGTGGTATGTGCATGGGTTCTTTGCTTGAAAACATGTTTTCAAGCTTCCTTTCCCCCAACCCTGAAGGGAGGGAAGCTCAATGAGATTTAGTCATTCTTTAAACCCTTAAGAAAAGGCTCTATGACGCAAAATTGAAGCAGCTGCGAAATTCTTCGGCTCCCTTCAGGGGCGCCCGGCTCAGGGTCGGGGTAAAACGAAGAATTTCAGAGCTGCTTCCAGGATAAGGAACTGATAAAAACAATGTCCTACACCGAATTACAAGTCACCTCCAATTTCAGTTTTCTACGGGGAGCCTCGCACCCGGAAGAGCTGGTGACACAGGCAGCAGCCTATGGCTACTCTGCTATTGCCATTACCGACCGCAATACCCTGGCTGGAATTGTACGAGCTCATACGGAAGCCAGGAACCATAACATCCGCATCATCCCTGCCTGTCGGCTCGACCTGCAGGATGGCCCCAGCTTACTGGCTTTTCCTGCTGACATTCATGCTTATGCAGGTTTATCCGCTTTACTTACCAAAGGCAACCTGAGAACCGAAAAAGGGCAATGTGAGCTTTATAAAAAGGACTTATATGAACATGCAGCAGGCCTGGAGCTGGTAGCCATCCCTCCGCTGCAATTGAATGAGACATTTGATTTTGACCCGGTTTTCAAGTCACAACTAGAGGAATACAGGGAAGCCTTAGGTGCCAGCCTTCACCTTGCGGCCAGCAGGCCCTACGATGGCAACGACCTCAAACTTCTTCACCGCCTCAATCAGCTTTCACAAAGACTTGGCATCTCATTGGTTGCTACTAACGATGTGCATTACCACCACCCCACCAGAAGGGAATTGCAGGATGTGGTAACCTGTACCCGTGAAAAATGCACAATACAGGAGGCTGGCTTTCGCCTTCACCCCAATGCCGAACGTTACCTGAAACCAGCGGACGAAATGCAGCGGCTGTTCCGGGCCTACCCGGAAGCCATCTGGCAAACCCAGGTGATTGCTGAGAAGTGTCAGTTTTCCCTGGATCAACTGAAGTACAGGTATCCAAAAGAAATCACCAGCGAAGGGCGCACCCCCCAGGAAGAGCTTATTTATCTGACATGGAAGGGGGCTCATATAATGTTTCCTGATGGAATCCCTGCAAAGGTCAAAGCCAACATCAACTATGAGCTGAAGTTCATCGACCAAATGAACTATGCTGAGTACTTCCTTACCGTTTACGATATCGTGCGCTATGCCAGAGAGCAGCACATTCTCTGCCAGGGAAGGGGGTCTGCTGCCAATTCTACCGTGTGCTATTGTCTGGGCATTACTTCGGTAGATCCCTCCAAATTCAACCTGCTGTTTGAACGCTTCATCTCAGCAGCCCGCAATGAGCCGCCGGATATCGATGTGGACTTTGAACACGAACGACGGGAGGAAGTGATGCAGTATATCTACAACAAGTATGGCAGAGATCGTGCTGCGGTGGTGGCTACAGTCACTCAGCTGCACCACAAGGGGGCTATACGTGACGTGGGCAAAGTGATGGGCCTTTCTGTGGATACCATCACCCGTTTATCCAGCCTTATTTGGGACTTCAAAGACGAAGGTTTTGACAAAAACCGCATCATCAGTCAGGGAATTAACCCCGACGACCCAACCATCAAAAAAGTACTGGAGCTGACCCGACAATATATCAGCTTCCCACGACAACTAGGACAGCATACCGGTGGGTTTGTGATTACGGAAGGCAAGCTGTCCGACCTGTGCCCCGTGCTGAATGCCCGCATGGAAGACCGCACCAATATCGAGTGGAACAAAGACGACATTGAAGCACTTGGTTTCTTGAAAATCGATGTACTGGCCCTGGGTATGCTCACATGTATTCGGAAAGCCTTTGATATAGCTAAAAAGCACTATGACAAAGAATTTACATTAGCGAATATCCCTCAGGATGATCCCAAAATCTATGATATGATTTGCCATGCCGATACCATCGGCGTGTTTCAGATTGAAAGCCGGGCTCAGATGTCGATGCTGCCAAGACTGAAACCCAAGTCTTTTTACGACCTGGTCATCGAGGTGGCTATCGTTCGTCCTGGTCCTATTCAGGGCGACATGGTTCACCCCTACCTTCGGCGACGTAATGGAGAAGAAAAAGTAGAGTATCCCTCCGAAGAGCTCAGAGAAATTCTTGGCCGAACTTTGGGCGTCCCTCTTTTTCAGGAACAGGCTATGAGTATTGCAATAGTTGCTGCAGGATTCACTCCAGCCGAAGCAGATGAACTCCGCAGAAGCATGGCAACCTTCAAAGCCAAGGGCAAGGTTTCCTATTTTCGTGACAAGCTCATTAACGGCATGACAAAGAAAGGATACAAAAGGGAATATGCCGAGAGGGTGTTTAAACAACTGGAAGGCTTCGGTAGCTATGGCTTTCCTGAAAGTCATGCAGTGAGCTTTGCACTGTTGGTTTATGTTTCTTCCTGGCTCAAATGCTATTACCCGGATGTGTTTGCCTGTGCTATTCTCAATAGTCTGCCAATGGGGTTCTACCAACCGGCTCAACTCATCACCGATGCAAAGAATCATGGCGTAAAAATCAGAGAACTAGACATCAACCATTCTGGATGGGATTATCAACTGGAAGAAAAAGAAGGTGATTTCTGCACTTTAAGGCTGGGCTTCCGACAAGTAAAAGGGCTTAAGGAAGAAGAAGTGGAACTATTGATAACTGGCAGAACACGGCCTTATGGCAGTGTACATGAATTAAGGGAGCTGGGCCTATCAGAAAGTGCTCTGGAAAGATTGGCTGATGCTGACGCCTTCCGGTCGATAGGGCTTGACCGGCGTCAGGCTTTGTGGGAAGTTTCCACCAAAGATCACCTGCACAAAGCCTTGTTCAGTTCGCAGCAACAAAATGAACACGAGCAAAAGGTTGACCTTCCTGAAATGCAACTATCTGAACATGTAATACAGGACTACGCCTCCACTTCTCTGTCTATCAAAGCCCACCCGGTGAGTTTTTTGAGAGAGCAGCTGAGCAGGCTGGGTATTACACCAAACTTTGCTCTGGCAAACGCCAAAGACAAAGATCATGTAAAAGTAGCCGGGCTGGTGCTGGTACGGCAACGGCCCGGCACGGCTAGCGGTATCTGCTTCATTACCATTGAAGACGAAACCAGCACCGCCAACCTTGTCGTCTTCAAAAAGCTGTTCGATAAATACCGGAAGGAGATCATTCAGTCACGCCTTTTGATGGTAGAAGGGCAGTTACAGAAAGAGGGCGAGGTCATCCATGTGATTGCCAAACGTCTTTTCAATCTTTCAGGAATGCTACAGCAGCTAACGGCCAAACAAGCACAAGAATTGTCGCTGAAGCCCATGTCCCGCTCGGATGAAACTACCGTGCCTTATTCTCAAATCAAGAAATCACCGAAACCAGAAATTGTGCAGGGAAAAATCTTTCCTGAGGGGAGGAATTTTAGGTAGTAAAGAGAGATTAAGCTTCCCTAAGAGTTCCTTTCAGGAGACGCTGAGAGAATCAAATTAAAAATGCTTGCAAGAAAAGTGTACTTATTGATTGTCGATTATCCGTTGTGGATCCATTCTGGTCGGAAAAAAGTCGGTGATATAAACTGTCGACTCTTTCTCTTTGATGTAGTAGATGATCTTTATCTCGAAATACCTGGTTTCCTTATGAAGTATAAATCTAAAATCTTCTTCAGCCCCAAGGAGGTATTTCTCTCGGCGGCCTCTGGCGGGTTTACTGGATAATGTACTGGCAGTCTTTATGATATTTTCATCAATTCTACTAGCCCGCTCAAAAGTAAAGTTATCGTACAAGTAGGATAAAACATGCTCCTGATAACGGATAATGGCAGGTCTGGCGATGACTATTTTGTATAGTTTTCCTTCGCCCATTCCTTATTCTTCTTGCTAAACTCATCTAAAGACAACGTATCTCCTTTGCTGATTGCTTCTAGAGATTCCTGTGTCCTGGTCTCCATCTCTGCCTGTGTGATCAACTGGTCCATGCGCTCCAAAGTAGATTTTTTTTGCACCTGCATCACACGTTCAATAAGGCCTAATTTCAGCGTTTCTGCTTTCATGATGTGTGGTTCTTCTGTGACCTATTGTAAAATTAACATTTTGCATTCAGTTTATCGTTGTCATGGCAAATAGAGCTATGAATTTCTGAAAAATGCATGCTAGTGACTCTATTTAGTCATGTTTGGCAAGATGTGAAGATATGACTTTCAGCGCCGGATCAGAAGTGGTGCAGGGAAAAATCTTTCCTGAGGAGGAGGAATTTTAGGTGATGGAGAAAGAATAAGGCTCATAATTCGTCTATGGAAGAGACACTACAACTATTCAGTAAACTTATCCTGTTATACGCCAGTCTGACACAATAATTGAAGCAAGAAGAACCGATCTGATCAAATTTTGCTATTTTTATACTATGCGACACTTTATAGAAATAAACGATTCTTTACCCGGTGCAAGGCAGCTTTTAGAACTCATAAAAACCCTTAACATTGAGGGGATTTCCTTTATTGACCTGGAAGAACAGGAAGACAAAGTGTTGCTTTCTATGATGGAAGAAGACAAGCAAAGTGGACTTGCTTACAAAACCAAAGTTCTTAATAAACTTGGGTTGGAGTGAATCTGGAGTTTAGCAAATCATTTGAAAAGCAGCTTAAAGGAATTCCTGACAATATATCAAAAAAAGGAGTTGCTGGTGCCATCAAAGAAATAATTGAAGCAAAGACTGTCAGCCAGATACCCAGCGCTAAAAAAATGAAGGGGCTAAAAGCGCTTATAGGATCAGAGTAGGTGATTATAGGCTAGGGTTTTATATTGACAAGGGAGTAGCCCTGGTAACAACACTCGCTCATCGAAAGGATATCTACAAAAAGTTTTCATAAAGTGATTTAAAAGCTTTAAAGAATTTTACCTGATACCCGGCTGTTCTGGATTTGCAACCCTGAGCCTCTACCCCAGGATTTATGATCCGGCAAAAAAATGTGCTGCTTAGTCAGTAGAAATTGAACGCACCAAAGTCAACACTTACCCTCAGTTGCCTCTGCTCAGCGTCAGAGCATAGAATTTTTTCTTGCCTACACCAACACCACGCCTTCCTCCAGCGCCTTCTCATACACGGCATCGTTGAAGGTGTAGAAGGTGGGTGAGCGATGAGCGCCGATCTTCAGCTTTTCATCGGTCTTTTTTATCAGACCTATAGAAATAAGTTTGTTAGGGAAGTTGGAAGCATTGAGTGTTTTGCCAGACATCACCTCATAAAAAAGCCTGATCTCTTTCAGAGTAAACTTCTGAGGCAAAAGGTTTTTCCCAATCGGAAAATGATACAGGTGTATCCTCATGTTAAAAAGCGCTTCCCTCACAATTTCCTTGTGGTCAAAAGCCAGGCGAGGCAACTCGTCGATAGAAAACCACTGGCTTTCACTTGAAAATATATCGGTTTTGGGCTGGGCATGCACGATGTCGGTAATGGCATAAAACCCAATAGTGACAGCCTGACCAGCCAACCAACTATCTTCATTTACCCTGACGCCAGTCATTTCATAAAGCATCTCAGGGTCGAAACCGTCTAGCCTGTTTCTGTCAGGGTCTCCGAACGCCTTGAACTGCTTCAGAAAAAGGTTTTCGATGCCTGTTCTTTCTGCTGTTACCCTTGCAGCAGCTTCATCCAGGTTTTCCGTATGCTTCACATAGCCGCCGGGCAGACTCCATTGTGACAACAGCTTGTTTTTAAGCAGCAGCACCTGAAGCTTACCTTCGTGGTAACCAAAAATTGTGCAATCCACCGATACGTTAGCCCGGTAGTCCTGATACCCCTTCTCCAAAAAATGTCTTATTTCCTGCAAGCCGTTCATGTTTTTAGCAGAGCAAAATTTATTTATTAAACTTTAATAAATGTTAATAATAAAGCAGTTACCTTTATTTATTAGATTTTAACAAATGTAACAAAAAAGCCAACCAGTCCTTCACCCCTGTTGGTTTAAATTATTAGTTTTCATTATGAAAAAACGCTACATCATCCTGTTGACATTGGCCGTGCTTGTCGCTGCCGCTTACTTTTACTTCACCCGGGACACACGTGATATCAAAGTGCTGGTTTTCTCTAAAACGGCTGAGTTTCGCCACGAATCCATACCTGCCGGAAAAACAGCCATACTTGAGCTGGCAAAACAGCATGGCTTTTCCGTTGACACTACAGAGAACAGTGATGACTTCAACGAAGCCAACCTTCAGAATTACAACGTAATCGTGTTTCTGCACACCACTGGCGACGTACTCAACGATGCCCAGCAGCTGGAGATGAACCGCTGGATTCAGGCAGGTGGCGGATTTGTGGGCGTCCATGCTGCCGCCGACACAGAATATGACTGGCCCTGGTACGGCGAACTGGTGGGTGCTTATTTCAATGGCCACCCCTCCGATCCGAATGTAAGAGATGCCACGGTGCGGGTGGTGGACAAAACCCATCTTTCTACACAACACCTGCCCGAAAGCTGGCCCCGAACCGACGAGTGGTACAACTATAAAGAGATCAAGTCTGACATCAACGTATTACTCAATCTCGATGAGCTGTCTTATGAAGGCGGCACGAACGGTGAAAATCATCCCATCACCTGGTACCGTGATTTTGACGGAGGCAGGTCGTGGTACACAGGCCTGGGACATACTAATGAAGCATGGAAAGATCAGGACTTCCTGACAATGCTTTGGGGTGGCATCCAATATGCTGCGGGGCCCGGCACACCCGTTGACTATAACAATTCGAGGGTTGCTCCGGAAGAGAACCGGTTCCAGAAAAATGTACTTGCGTTCAACCTGAATGAGCCAATGGAACTTGATATTTTCCCCAATGAAGACATCCTTTTCATAGAAAGGAAGGGTGCTATTAAGCTCTTCAAGAAAGGGGCGGACAGTGTGAAGCTTGTCACCACTTTCCCCGTACACAGTGAGCTGGAAGACGGCCTGTTGGGATTTGCCATTGATCCTGACTACGCCAGCAACCACTGGATCTACCTGTTCTACTCTCCGGTGGGTGACGAACCGAAGCAGCACCTTTCCCGCTTCACTTTTGAAGGTGACTCTTTGCACTATGGATCCGAAAAAGTGCTATTGACCGTACCTACGCAGCGGCAGGAATGTTGCCACTCGGCCGGCTCTGTAGAGTTTGGCCCTGACAGGTTGCTTTATGTGTCGCTTGGAGACAACACCAGCCCTCGTGCCACCGGCTACGGGCCAATTGACGAAGGCGAAGGCCGGTCGCCATGGGACGCACAGAAGTCGTCGGCCAATACCAACGACCTGCGTGGAAAAATACTACGCATCAAGCCTGAAGATGATGGAACTTACTCAATACCAGAAGGCAATCTTTTCACTGATCCCGCAAAAGGAAGGCCCGAGATTTTCGTAATGGGATTACGGAACCCGTTCAGAATATCAATTGACCCTAAAAACGGCTACCTCTACTGGGGTGACGTAGGCCCCGACGCTGCCAAAGACAGTACAGGCTTTGGTTCACGGGGCTACGATGAGCTGAACCAGGCAAAAAAGGCAGGTAACTTTGGGTGGCCTTATTTTATAGGCAACAACTTCCCCTATAATCACTACGACTACACCAACAACAAGACCGGCCCGCTGTTTGACCCCAAAAAGCCTGTCAACACCTCTCCCAACAATACCGGAGCAAAGGATTTACCACCGGCTACCCCTCCATTGTACTACTATCCCTATGCTGAATCCACCGAGTACCCTTTGGTGGGTGAAGGCGGCAGAAATGCCATGGCAGGCCCCGTCTTTTACAAAGACCGCTACCCCGAATCAGACCAGCGGCTCCCTGAGTACTACGACAAAAAGCTTTTCACCTACGATTGGATGCGTGGCTGGGTAATGGCGGTAACACTGGATGACAATGGAGACTTTGTGAGAATGGAGCGTTTTCTGCCCAATATGTTGTTCAACAACATGGTCGACCTGGTGATTAGTCCCACGGGTGATTTCTATGCCCTTGAATACGGCACCAACTGGTTCACGCAAAATATGGATGCCAGGTTGATCCACATCACTTACTCATCAGGCAACAGGGTGCCGCTTGCGGTCATTGAAGCGGATAAAATGATAGGGAAAACACCTTTTGCCGTCCAATTCAGTGGAGAGGCCTCCAAAGATTTCGATGGAGACGCACTTTCCTACGCCTGGGTCTTTGGTGATGGTGGTTCATCAACAGAGAAAAACCCTGTGTACGAGTATAAAACACCCGGTGAGTACAAGGTAAGCCTGACGGTAACGGATCCATCTGATGAAGTATCCTCCGCTGAAGCTACCGTTTTGGCTGGCAACGACCTGCCGGAAGTAAACCTTGCCTTTAAAGGAAATCAGTCATTTTACTGGAGCAATTCGACCTTTGACTATGAAGTAACCGTGCAGGATTCCGAAGACGGCTCCATCAACCAGGGCATCGACCCCTCAACTGTTACGTTCACCGCCGATTACCTGGCCAGGGGCTACGATGTAACCGAAATCATACAGGGGCATCAGGCCAATATGGAAGCGTCTGCATTCCTGGTAGGTAAAGCGCTCATGGAAACTTCCGACTGCAAGGCATGCCATTCTCTTACCGAAAAATCAGTGGGCCCTACCTTCACAGCCATTGCAGATAAGTATGCAGGCGACGAAGGTGCCGTGAAAGCCCTGAGCGAAAAAGTCATCAAAGGCGGCTCCGGCGTATGGGGTGACCTGATGATGTCGCCTCACCCACAACTTAGCACCGCCGACACTGAGAAAATGATTGCCTATATCCTGTCGCTGAGCGGAAAACCTGCCAAAGGAGGCCTCCCTTATAAAGGCTCCTATGCCCTCAACAAGCATAAACCGACGGAAAAGGAAGGCACTTATATTTTCACTGCCTCCTATACTGACAGGGGCGCCAATGGCATGAAGCCGCTAACTGCTACCAAAGTGCTGTCGCTCTCCTACCCGATCATGAATGGTGACAAGTTCAGCAGTAAAAAGAATGTGATGACGTTCAATGTAACGGCAGGCATGATGCCCGGGATTGAAAACGACATGACCATGACTTTACCCAGCGACGATGGAGTGCTCCAATACGACAACATCGACCTGACGGGAGTGGGTAAGTTGAAGCTGAACTTGGTGGTTGCCCCAACCTATTTCTCCGGCGGCTCAATGAACGTGATGATTGACGGCGTTGATGGCCAAAAGATAGGAGCAGGAACGTTTGAAACAGGCCTGACCGATCTTGGCTTCAAGGAAATGGTTGTAGACATTGACCCGATTGACGGCCCACACACGCTCGTTTTCACCTTCAAATGCGCTGATGCCTCGAAGATATTTGCAGGTCTGGCCTCCATTGAGTTTATCAAAAAATAAAAGAAAAACCCTGATTTCACACACATGAAAAAAATTCTAAAAATAGCTCTTTGGTCAGTGCTGGGCATCGTGGTGGTGCTGGTTGGGCTGATGGCCGGGTTTATGTACAAGATCAAGAATGGTTTCCCGGTATCGTATGAAACTGAAGCCCCGAACCTCACTATTCCGGCAAACCAAACCAGTGTACTGCTTTTCTCAAAGGCTACCGGCTTCCGGCACGGGGAATCGATAGAGGCTGGCAAAAAGGTGTTTGCTCAATTGGCAATCAAGAACAACTGGTTCCTCTACGACACAGAGGATGGCGGTGTCTTTAATCCTGACCAGCTAGCGCAGTTTGATGTGGTTATCTTCAACAATTCCACAGGCCGTGTGCTGAACGACGAACAGCAGCAAAACTTAGAAGACTACGTCACCAATGGTGGCAGTCTGATTGGCATCCACGGCGCTGGGGACAATTCTCATCACTGGGACTGGTATACTGAGAACCTGATGGGAGCCACTTTTTCCCACCATTCGCTTGATCCTCACTTGCAGGAAACAAAGGTGATGCTGGAAGCAGGTGCGGACAGTCTGCTCGCTGCCGGTCTGGCGGCGGAGTTTACCCACACCGATGAATGGTATGTGTTTTTCGACAACCCACGAAAGAAGGGTTTCAATATACTTTACAGGATTGATGGTGAAACGATCAGCCCCAGCGGCAACATGCTATGGATGACCGACAAAGACTTTGGCATGGGAAAAGATCACCCGGTGGCCTGGCACAAACAAATTGGCAATGGCCGAACCTTCTATACCTCCATGGGTCACGATGCCTCCGCCTGGCAACAGGAGGTGTTTGTGAAGATGCTGGCAAATGCTGTTGAGAGATGATATTGTGAACCTATAGCAATTGAAATTCAATACCTTATCGGTTTGAAAGCTATTTTCAAGATGCCCTCCAAACTAACCCTGTAGCCTTCCCTAAAAAAGGGAAGGCTACAGTTCCACAGAATAGCATAATTCTAACAACAATGGCTTTTCGGGAGGTCATGATCAAGTAGATTTAGAGTTGTTATATCAGGTAAGAGGTGGTTTAAAAGAAATAGTTAAGGTGTAATTGAAAGTCTAAATTAAAACCAGTCTCATCAAAAAAGCCTGTTGACTGGAACCCTTCATGGGGATTTTCGGAGGATTTGTTATAAGTGAAAGTACCCATTTTAACATTGGTGCCCAGGTAAGCACCGTCAAAGAGTTTGATTTGAAAACCATATCCCGCATTCAGAAACAGGTAGTTGTATGTTGCCGGATAGTAAGCGTTTCGTTGATTGTGAATAATGGCTAGTTGTGAGACGAAATAGAGGTTAAACTTCCGTCCTATTCCATTAGGGAAATATTTGTAGCTTACGTCCCCACTAAGCAGTGTCTGGTCTGCCCGATCAAACGGATTGAAACCCATGCCTAGTTCGAACTGACTGTTGCCCTTCAAATAGACCAGACTCGGAGCAACCTGAAAAGCGTAGAGCTCACCATTAAAACCTGTGTTTAAACTAACACCCAATTCACCTGTGTTTTCCATATCAGTTTTTTGTGCTTGAAGCACCACCGGGAATAATAGGATTTGAATTATTACTATGGATCGTATCATGATTTGTGTTAGGATTGGTAGTTCATTTCCAGGATTCGGACAATGCGCTTATACAGCCTTTTGAGTTCGAGCCAGTAGATTTCTTTGCCACTGGTATTGACAAACTGGACCACAACTGCATCAATGTCAGGGTGATACCGAGCAATGCTGGTATAGCCCGGCAACCAGCCGGTATGTTCGTAAGGGTAGACCGAGGTATAAATGGCCTGCTCTTCAGGTGACAGCAGGGTGCCATCGATGAGTGCTCTTAAAAAGATACTCACATCTTCTGCAGTGGCAATCATGGATCCGCCGGGCAGAGGGTATTCCCAGTCTTTCACATCGGGTTCCCAACCTTTCAGGTAACCACTCATCAGCTCTTCCATATTTGCTTCAGCTGAGATATTGTATGTATTGCTTAAACCAAGTGGTGTTAATAGCTCATCCCGGACATAGGTATGATGAGAGTACCCTAATGTCCTATCAAGGATTTCCCCGATTAACAAATAGTTCGTATTGGAATATCGATATTTCTTATTGGGTTCGAATACTGCAGGTTTGTCATAAATCCGTGCTGCGAATGAGAGGTAATCATCAAATGTTTCGCCGGTAACTTCCGGCTCAGAACTGTAATCCAGTATACCGCTTCGGTGCTGGAGCATCATCTTCAGAGTGATCCGATCTGCAAATTCAATTCGATCTGCTACTTCTGGAATGTACTCAGCCAGTGTTTTGTCCAATGATAATTTCTCCTCTGCAACCAATCGGGTAGTTGCAGCAGCGATATATAGCTTGCTGATACTAGCAATCTTAAACAAGGCATGTGGGTCTGCAGGGATCTGTTCTTCACGGTTTTTCCATCCTGCAGCGTAAAGCTGAATGTCATCAGGCCGGTTGACACAGACAATGATACCATCCATCCCCCTATCCACCGCATCATTTAGCTGTTGCTGTACAGTGGATGGCAATGGCTGTAGTCCAAAGGAGCAGCCCGATAAAATAACGATAAGACAGGCAAATGCCATGGATGAAATGACTGGTATATATCGCTTTTTCATTTTGGTCGAATTAGTGGTGTTTGTAATCAGCTACAAAGGTCACACGCTTCCTCCAGGTGCGGTTATAAGCGATGTAGCAAATGCTATCAATTTTGAAGATCGGATAGCAACTATGCTTCATCCATAGCAATTATGAAGCGAGAGGCTATTTGGATATTGGTCAGGCTCTAGTTGGGTGCCGAATGCTCGATTCGTTCCTTCAACCGCTTAAAATCTACCCAATAGATACTACCGGTACCATTGACGCCTTTGTGAAAAAATAAATACTTTCCATCCGGTGAAACACTTGCACACATTTCACATTGATCCGTATTTACGTCAGGGCCCAAATTATAAGCTTCCGATCATACGCCGTTGTCATTAGAGCTGATGTATAAATCACAGTCTCCAAATCCCGAAGGTCTTTCTCCATCAAATATCAGGTAACTTTCATCTGGTGCAATGTACGAGTGGGCTATCCATTCCCCGGAATTGATCTCCTCGCCCATTCTATTTGTTGTTACGTATTGACCTTCCTCTTGCATGGCAAATATATCCCTCTTTCCTCGGGCTTGGCTCCTTTCTCATTAGAGGTGAAATATAGATTGCCTTTCGTAGAGGCAGTTATATACATTGTAAACCTATCTACAAACGGTTTTTCTAATGGTACCGGCTGGCGCCAGCCATCTTCGTTTCTTTTACTATACCATTGGTGCATTCTGGTGGATTCAATGGTGTCGTTAAGTGGTCGTGTACTTCCAAAATAGAGCATATCCCCTTTAGGACTGATATGCGGTTCAAAATCCCATCCCTTATCCGTTGAGAAAAATGCCAATTCTGGTTCCGACCATTTACTATCAACTAATTTCATGTGTATATAATTGTTTTTCAATGGCCACCGGTTCGCCGGTGCGATGGAATAGCTGAACCGGTTTGGGATTGAACATTTCTCGTGTTAGAGGCATATTCATCGTTCCACGCCGGTCCGTTGGGTATGGTATTCCTTATGGCTATTTCATGGTAAAAATTTGATTGCTCTCTCCCGGCTTTCTGCGTGTAAAAAAACAACTCATTCATTGTCGGATTGAAAGTCAGCCCGAACTCCTTGTTGTCTGTAGAAATAGTACCCTGTCCAAAAATCAAAGGGGTATCAAGCGGGCGTTGATCACTTATCAAAGCAAGGTTTGATTCCTCACTATTCTGACAAGAAGAACAGACGGATAGTAAAGTCAGAAAAATGGAAAGGGTTTTCAAATAGTTCATATTCCTTTTACGAAGATCAAATGGAAGTTGCTATCCTTTTTTGTCTTTGGAAAATTGTATTCACTTGGAACCGCACTAGTGCCAGCTTAGCAATTCTTTACGGTATTTCTGAGTCTTAATTTTCACTTAGCTTATCGCTAACCGATACTCCCAGGCCTGAAACAGTGGTTGTCCTTCTATTAAAATTGAATAGTAAAAGAGGAAGTGTAAACTTTTCAATTTTTTGGCGAGGTAATATAAGAGCATCTGCGTTTGGCAAATTATCTACTGCCTGATAATATGCGTTTTCAAATAATTCAGAATTGGATTTATGCTTTCCAATAGGAATAAAAAGAAGATAAAACCTGGTAGTTGAAGCCTTACCTTCTGTCTTTTTTAAAACCCTATATTCTTCTCTTTTTAGTGCTTCAATTTGAGCGTTGTCGTTGTTAATTGTTACACCAGTTGGTTGATTTGAATATCTTGGCAAGGTTAAAGAACACGATGCCAATAGAGTTGATATTAGTATTACCAAAGACACTTTTGTCATGCGTTCTTTGATATAAAAGAGTTGTTCAAATTTGAAGGAGTTCAAGTTTTTCATGTCTATCTTTTTATTGCTGTTATCCATTTTTTATTCCAGGGTAGGGTTAAAAGGAAGGTTAATCGTTTTTGATTATGTTAAAACCTATACCCTATTCGCAAGTGCATATTCAATTCTAATTCACCTTTGTTCTTCGAATAACCAGCACGTTCAGCAAATGTGTAACTGTATCCTGCACCAATACCTGCTTCATAATTAAAATGGCTCCCTATATTTCTTCTAATTCCCAAAGTGGGTATAATAGAAAAATCACTCACTACAGGAGCATTGTCAGTATTGAACAGGACAAACCAATCGGGATGATAGCCCATTTTTAAAGCAATAAAATTGCCGCTATTCCCATCTATTCTTTTTGAATTCTCTGAGCGTTTTTTGAGGTTATAATAGAATCTTGGCTCAACAACTATAACAGGTGTGAGTAGAAATGGAGAATCATAATCATCATAATAAGTAGTTTCCCAAATACCAAAATCAAAGCCAAGCTCGGTTCTTAGTGCTATGGCATTTGATAGTTTTGCTTCATTATATGCCCAGATTCCTAAAACGCCAGTTTGCAATCCGAATGCTGATTTTTCTACACTTGTGTTTTGAGATTTGGCGACTAAAATTAGTCCGCACAAAATCAAGGTCAATAGAGTTTTTTTCATAAAAAAATATTTTAAAATTCGCTTTTCACAAAGCACCGCCCATTATTATTAGTTTCTTTAGTAAAGGATATAGGAATCATCATCCGATGATTATTTACTCTGCTTTAATGAATTGATAATGCAAAGATGGAGTGGAAAGGAAGGTGAATCGTCCTGAAATGAAATTTCGGACTTAATAGTGAGATTTAAGACTTTTTAATCAGGCTTAAATTTGATTAGACTTTACCCAGGCTTTGGGTGTCATTCCCTCGGTTTTTTTGAAGAAAGCGCTGAATACAGACTTTGAGTTAAAGCCGCTTTCATAAGCTAGTGCTAAAAGGGTAAAGTGGTTATTGGCAGGGTTTAGGGCAATTTTTTTGAAGTTCTCCAAACGAAAACTATTAATGTATTCATTGAAATTTTGACCGATTCGTTCATTCAGTAACCAGGAAAGCTTGTTGCTGCTAATATTCACTTTTTCGGCTAGCTCTCGCAGAGTTAATGATGGGTTTTGAAACCATTTTTCTACCGTCATACCTTTTTCAAAAATTTCTAAAACTGTGTCGATTTCTGCAGCTGACATTAAGGCTTTGGGAGGGTCAATTTGTAGTTGTTTTTCGGAATCAGGTGGTAATAGCTCTATGCGGAAAACGGTTTGCAGTAAATCCCGGAACCTCTGATGCTTTTGTAATGGCTTAAGCAGTGGAATATTCATAAAGTTTATGATTTGACCGGTACGCATCTTGATGTTTTCTTCCAAAAAGTCTAATGCCATTTCGTGTTTATCCAAATAGACCAACAAAAAAAGCTGCCACGGGAAAAGCGTTCCTCCAGAATCTTCTTTTATCATGAAGCTAACCTTACTGATATCTACATCGATCTTTTCTTCAGGATTTACCAACTTGTACAATACCCTGCATTCTTCTGGTCTCTCGGCCAAAGGGGTTTGAACTAAAAAGTCATTTAGCTTTTGGTAATCTTTAGATAGAATTAAACAAAGTTGTTTTAATGCGATGGGATGTGTGAAATCCGGATTGATGCTCAAAGAGGTCTCAATACATTCTAATGCTTTCGGGTAGTCCTCATTTAAATAATGAATATTTGCTTTGGTAAAATAATGATTCGGCGATAATGGATTTATCTTTAAAATATTATCAGTATGCCAGTGTGCTTTTTCGAAATAACCTATTGCTGTATACAATTCGCATAAACCTTCTTCTGCTTCCGTATAGGAAGGATTAAGTTCCAATGACTTTTGAAAAAATTTATGTCCCTTTATGAAATCCCATTGACCCCAAAAGAACAATGTCGCTTTGCTAAAATACCCAACATAGGATTGTTTGTCCAGAATAAAACCTTTGTTGAGATTCTCTTCTGATGATTGTAACAAATCTTTATTATTTCCCCAGGATCCAGCCATGGCATAACAATATGCCAAACCAAAGTAAGGCATAGCAAATGAAGGGTCTATCGCTATACATTGTTCATAGAGTTCTATTGCATTTGCGATTCCTGGGCCATCCCACATTAAATGATGGTAGCGACCTTTAAGATAAAGGTTGTAGGCCTCTATATTTTGTGTAGGGGCTTCAATTAGATGTTCCTGAATGTTGATATGACCAAAATTTTCCCGAATCTGGTCGGCAATATTTAAACTTATCTCATCTTGTAGCGCAAATATGTCTTCCAGATCCCGATCGAAATTCTTTGACCAGAAGTGAGTGCCGTCATTAGTACTGATTAACTGTGCCGTAATACGAACTCTGCTTTTGGCCTTCCGAACGCTACCCTCCAAAACAGTACTTACCCCTAACTGATCACCAATGGTTCGTACATCTATATTTTTATTCTTAAATGCAAAAGAGGACGTGCGGGCAATGACTTTCAAGCCTTTCACTGTGGTTAAGGCGTTGATAATTTCTTCAGTAATGCCATCGCTGAAGTATTCGTTCTCAGGGTCGGCACTCATATTGACAAAAGGAAGAACTACAATAGACTTATTGGATGATGGTATCGGGAGGCGGTTGCTCATTTTCTACTATTCTTTATCAGGGCTTCTTCGAACTGACATTGAATCTTCAATGATTTTTCTTTTAATTGGCTATAACGACTAGCTCTTATGTTAGCCAGAATAAATTCAAGGAAGTAAAATAGCTTATCTTGATTGAATAAAAAACTTCAACAAAGAAGTGGAATATCGTGACTAGCTAGATACGACAATTGTTGATATCGCATCTTAGGTTTTATATCCACTTCTTGTTTCTCAATAGAACTTGAACTGTAACCTTCCCTAAAAAGCTGGAATTCTGGGCAATGAAGTATTTATGTATTGAGAGTTCCGATCACTGGTGATTCGGATATGAATGGAGTAAAGTCCAGACTTATGAATGAATGGGAATTAACAAGAAAGTGGGGAACAAAAAAAAACGCCTAACAATCAGTGCGATAGATTATTAGACGTTTTAATTAATTTTTCAAGTAGTCCGTAGGGGAATCGAACCCCTGTTACCAGGATGAAAACCTGGCGTCCTAACCCCTAGACGAACGGACCATTTTGGGGACAATCCAGGATGAGTTTTGCAATATTTGCTACCCCTTTCCTGAATTGTGGTGCAAAGATATATGGCCTCATTTTAATTGCAAAGCATTGCGGAAAAATTTTCTAAAAATCCTTTTAAAACAACTGAACCTTAACCGCTAACTTCTTTGTTTTTAGTGGGTACGGGTGTTAGATTTGCACTCTCTGTAATAACCATAAACTTTTTTGAAAATGACAAAAGTAAAAGTAGGTATCAATGGTTTCGGTCGTATAGGTCGCCTGGTGTTCAGGGCGGCTATCAACAACCCCTCGATCGAAATCGTAGGAATCAATGACCTGATCGAACCAGATTATATGGCATATATGCTCAAGTACGACTCTACCCATGGTCTGTTCAAGGGTGAGGTGTCCGTAAAGGGCGGCAACCTGGTTGTAAATGGTCAGACGATCCGGGTAACTGCAGAAAAGGATCCTGCCAATTTGAAATGGAATGAAGTTAGCGCTGAGTATGTAGTTGAATCTACGGGCCTCTTCCTTACCAAAGAAACAGCTGAGAAGCACATTGCTGCAGGTGCCAAGAAGGTAGTAATGTCTGCTCCTTCGAAAGATGATACCCCTATGTTTGTTATGGGTGTAAATCACACTGAATACAAGAGCAATATCAATATCGTTTCAAACGCTTCATGTACCACCAACTGTTTGGCTCCGCTTGCTAAGGTGCTTCACGACAAGTTCGGTATCGTGGAAGGTTTGATGACCACAGTACATGCCACCACTGCTACGCAGAAAACTGTCGACGGACCTTCTATGAAAGACTGGAGAGGCGGACGTGGCGCTGGTCAAAACATCATCCCATCATCTACCGGCGCTGCTAAAGCTGTAGGAAAAGTTATTCCTTCACTAAACGGTAAACTGACTGGTATGTCGTTCCGAGTTCCTACTCCTGACGTATCTGTGGTTGACCTTACCTGCCGCCTTGAGAAGGCTGCTTCTTATGAAGACATCAAAAAAGCTATGAAAGATGCTGCCGATGGGCCAATGAAAGGCATTATGGGCTACACTGAAGATGCGGTAGTAAGCACCGACTTCGTTGGAGACGCTCGCTCGTCTATCTTCGATGCTGACGCTGGTATCAGCCTGAACGCTAATTTCGTGAAAGTCGTGTCTTGGTACGACAATGAGTGGGGCTATAGCAACCGTGTGGTTGACTTGGTGCTTCATATGGCTTCAGTTAAGTAATCAGTGAATAGTAAATGGTAATCAGTAAAAAGTGACTGATTACCATTTACTGATTACTTCTTACCGTCTCACCTCCACCCCTGCCCTTTCCAATTCCTTCAGGGCCTTTTCAAAATCACCTGGTCGCAAGTTGACGGCCCGTGTGCCGGCAACAGGCAACACCACTTCAAAGCCAAACTCTTTCGCATCCAAAGCGGTGAACTTCACGCAGTAATCGGCAGCAAGACCAACCACTGTGACTTTTTCTACTCCTTCCGCTTTCAGGTATTCGCCCAGACCAGTTGACTTCAGTTTTCCATTATCAAACAAACCACTGTAGCTGTCGATCGTAGCGTCGGTGCCTTTTTGAAAGACTTTCTTGAATTTGGAAGTATTCAGGCTTCCGGCAAACTCAGCACCTTTCGACTCCTGTACACAATGTACCGGCCACATGATCTGAGGAAGTCCATTCAGGTCAATTAACTCGCCCACCTTCTTTCCTTCGTGATTGGCTGCAAAGCTTCCGTGGTCAGCCGGGTGCCAGTCCTGAGTAGCAACAACAAGACCGAAGCGATCTATCAGCTCGTTTACAAATGGGATGACCTCATCGCCTTGGCTCACTGCCAATGCGCCACCGGGAAGAAAGTCATTTTGTATATCTACAACGATCAGGGCCTCTTTACTCATTGTTAGTCAGGTTTCGGAGTTTTAGAATCAATTCAGTCTTGGCCTTATGAAGGCTCTCCTCCAGGCCAACCGGGTAAACGTGTGGGTTCGCAAAACGCTTCACACTCTTGTCGAGCATGGCAAGCTGGTCAAGGTGCCGTTGTTTGATGTCGCCAATATCGGGTAGGTTGTAAACACAACGGCCCGCTTTAAAAACCGGCACCAGTAGGTCTTCACTACTTAGCTTCTCAGCACTCAGTGTCTTTCTCTTTGTAGCATCCATTGGATCAATGATGAGGCTTTTGTTTTTAAGCTCTGTATTTACATCATAAATCATATCGCCCACGTACTGCCTGCCGTCATTGAACCTCTTGACCTGCTGGATGCCTGGGTTGTTCATTTTCACCGTCTGCTCTGAAAGCTTCAGCTTATACTGCCACTTGCCATGGTTCTCAATAGCCGACAGTTTGTATACCGCCCCCAGCGCAGGCTGGTCATAAGCTGTCACCAGCTTGGTGCCGATGCCCCATACGTCAATTTTCGCTTCCTGTAGCTTTAAACTCTGGATAAGGTTTTCATCCAGATCGTTGCTGGCCACTACTTTTACATGCTTCAAGCCGGCCTCGTCAAGCATCTCTCTGGCCATTTGCGAGAAATAGGCCAGGTCACCGCTATCTATCCGAACACCCATCAACTGCTGCCCTTTGGCCTGCATCATCTTACCTACAGCGATGGCCTGACGGATGCCTTCCTCCGTGTCGTAGGTGTCGACCAGCAGCACCGTATTGTTAGGCATGGCTTCGGCATAGGTTTCAAAAGCCTCCTTCTCGCTATCGAACGACATCACCCAGCTATGAGCATGAGTGCCACTTACCGGAATTCCGAAGAGCTTACCAGCCATCACATTGCTCGTCGAAGTGCAGCCTCCGATAAAAGCGGAGCGACTAGCCGCCAGCGCTCCGTCGATGCCTTGCGCCCTTCTTAACCCAAACTCCATGACCGGATCACCACCGGCAGCCTGGTAGATGCGGGATGCTTTGGTAGCCACAAGTGTCTGGAAATTGATAAGGTTCAAAAGGGGCGTTTCTATGAGCTGGCATTGCAGAATAGAGCCCGTCACCCGCACCATAGGCTCATGCGGAAAAACAATGGTTCCTTCGGGCACCGCTTCGATATCACAGGTAAACTTCAGGTTGGCCAGATACTCGAGAAATGCAGGCTCAAACAGCGGTTGCCCGTCGTTGCCAGTCGTTTCAGCCAGGTAGCTGAGATCCTGCTTTGAAAAATGGAAGTTGTTAAG
Organism: Imperialibacter sp.; assembly: GCF_048007035.1. Classification (NCBI taxonomy): domain Bacteria; kingdom Pseudomonadati; phylum Bacteroidota; class Cytophagia; order Cytophagales; family Flammeovirgaceae; genus Imperialibacter; species Imperialibacter sp. The sequence goes on along the minus strand of NZ_CP180355.1, from coordinate 5,019,000 downwards.
ATAGTCGATGACATATTCCAAACCGCAGGCGACGGTATAGCCTCCACCGAAAGGATTGTTTCTGAAAAACAGATTAAAAACGGCTTTTTGATCGGCTTTACCAGACTTCCAATAGCCATAGGCCATGGTGAGTTGGTAGAGGTCGGTAAGCAGCGCCATAGAAGCACTGTACAAGTCTTTGGTAATCTTCATAAATAAAAAAGGATTGATTTAGTGTCAATCCTTATCCGAAAGTAACATTAAATGAGCTCAAATCAATTCCATTTGCTCCTCAGTAATTTCGAGGTTATGGAATACCTTCTGCACATCGTCATCATCCTCCAGGGCGTCTATGAGCTTCATTACTTTTACAAACTCTTCATCCCCCAAGCTTAGGCGGTTGGCTGGCACTCTTTGCAGTTCTGCATTCTCCACCTGCACGTTCATCTCATCAAGCTTCTTCTGCATTTTACCGAAATCTTCGAACGCACAAGTCACCGTCACATACTCCTCTTCGACCTCCAGGTCTTCCGCTCCGCCATCGATCACTTCCAGGGTAAACTCATCCTCTTCAAAGCCTTCCGGTTTCGCTACCTGAAAGCTCCCCTTTCTTTCAAACAGAAACTCCAGCGAGCCATTGGTACCCAAACTTCCGCCGTGCTTGGTAAAAGCGTGCCTTACATTTTGTACTGTGCGGTTCTGATTGTCGGTGGTGCACTCCACGTATATAGCAATACCGTGCGGGCCATATCCCTCGTAGGTCAGCTCCTGATAGCTGTCAGCATCGTCGCCTGAGGCTTTTTTTATTGCCCTGTCAATATTGTCCTTGGGCATATTAGCCCCTTTGGCATTCTGAATAGCTATTTTAAGCCTCGTATTCGCCTCCGGGTTGGTGCCACCTTCTTTGATAGCGACAGTTATTTCCCTGTTCAGCTTGGTAAATATCTTTCCCCGCTTGGCGTCCAAAGCCCCTTTCTTCCGTTTGATTGTTGACCACTTACTATGTCCTGACATTTTGTGTAATCGATATTTAGTATTCAGTGAATGGTAATCAGTGATCGGTTTCGCTTTGGGTACCGCCACTACAAAACATTTTTGATTTTGCTATCATGGAGTAGATCATCTTTCCTATGTAATTGCATTGTTCAATCAGAGCATTCCTCTCAACCACAGATATATACTGGCAGTTCAGAGCAACTTCTATCCAGTGTTGGGTTTCAAGTTGTTCGGCATCAGCATCTGTAAGTTTACTAATGAAATGCTTTTCATACCGTCTCTTTCCCCAGGCTTCTGCTATCTGTGCCCCTACCGAACGAGACGACCTTCTAACTTGATCAGTAAGGGAATACATCTCTTCCTTCGGGAACCGCTTGGTTATTTCAAAAATTGAACTGGTCAGGTTGCTCGCCATTTTGTAGACGTCCAAATCTCTAAAACTCCTGACGTATCTGTTGCCCTTTTCCATTTCGGTAAATTTAAAAAATTATCACCTATGCTAAAGTTACATGATGGCATCTGGTTAACTTTAACAGTAATTTATTCAATTTTATACCCAATTCTCTTTTAGTAACCAGACCACGATTCTCACCGACTACTGGTTACTATTTACCGCCTACCGATCACTATTTACTGGTTACTCCTTGCCATCGATCTTTTCCTCCTAAGCACCTCTCCTTTTTTCTTCCACCAAATATTGCTGACCACCCCCATCACAACACAAGCCATGCCGATGTAGGTCAACAGATTAAAGGTTTCGCCAAAAAGGAAGCCAAATCCAAGTCCATAAACAATGCCGAGGTAGCTGAGACTTGAGATGATTGAAAGTTCCTCCTGCTGGTAAGCTTTCGTCATAAAATACTGTGCAAACTGGGTAAATATGCCCACCATGATCAACCAAAACCACTCCCAGCCAATCGGTTGCTCCCAGATAAAAACAGAGTACACACCTGCAATAGGGATGGTTACCAATGGGAAGTACAAGATGATTACCAGCGGGTGCTCACTGGTTTTAAGTTTGCGGATAACATTATACGCCACACCCGAACTCATAGATGAAAGCAATCCGATGAGAAGATGGATAGGCTCCACCCTGATATCAAAACCTGTTACGATCACCACTCCCAGCATCGACAGAGCGAAAAAGACCCACTGCATTGGAAACACTTTTTCCTTTACAAAATAGATTCCCAGAATAGTAGTGAACACCGGAGCCAGATAGAGCAGCGTGTAAGTAGTGGCCAGAGGGATTTGTTGAATAAGGATAAAATAGAGAATCAAAGACAGAGAACCACAAACACCCCGCAAAATCAGCATCGGCTTGTTAGTGCCCCAGGGCGAAATGCCTGCGGCCTTAATGCCAATAAACGAAATGATGAATGAAATAACTGATCGGAAAAGGATGATTTCAACGGAAGGAATTTGCGGTATCATTTTCACGCAAACCTTCATCATGGCGAAGAGTAGCGTGGCAAGCAGCATATACCTTACCCCTGCCGGCACGCTCTTCCATCTCCTCATTTTCCCGCATCAGTAAGCACCATGCCGTCCTGAATTTCCAACGTACGGTCGGCCATAGCAGCAAATTCTTCGTTGTGGGTAACAATGACAAATGTATGCCCCAACTCTTCCCTTATCTTGAAAAACAGATTGTGAAGCTCATTGGCATTCTTAGAATCGAGGTTACCGCTTGGCTCATCGCCAAAAACGATGGAGGGGCTGTTGATCAGCGCCCTGGCAATGGCCGTCCTCTGTTGCTCGCCTCCCGAAAGGGCTGACGGCTTATGGTCAAGCCTGGCTCCCAGCCCCAGCAACTGCAGCAACTCCTTTGCTCGCTTGGCTACCTCACCATCATTTCTGCCGCCTATGTAACCAGGAATGCATACATTCTCCAGCGCAGTAAATTCGGGCAGCAGGTTGTGAAACTGGAAGACAAATCCTATTTCTTTGTTGCGAAAAGACGCCAGTTGTGTCGATGTCAATTTGAAGACATCTTTACCAGAGAGCTCAATCGTACCCTCATCGGGGGTATCTAAACTACCCAGTATATGCAAAAGAGTGCTTTTACCGGCACCGCTTGCTCCCACTATGGAAACTACTTCTCCTTTGGCTATTTCAAGGTCTATGCCTTTCAATACTTCAAGGTTGCCGTATTTTTTCTTTATTCCTGTCGCTTTTAGCATCTAAAAAATTGTTGCCCTGCAAATATAGAAAGATTGCCTTTCCCTCAAGGCTTTATAACTACCGATCTCTTCACCATTAAACTTTAGCTTGTAATTGCACCCCCTATGGCTTAGATTCGCACAAAAAAATTAGAGGATGAACATTCACGAATATCAAGCCAAAGGAATTCTGAAAAGCTACGGAGTTACCATCCAGGAAGGTATCGTTGCTGATACGCCTGAAAGGGCTTTGGAAGCTGCAAGAACCCTCAATGCAGACACAGGCACAAGCTGGTATGTTGTAAAAGCACAAATCCATGCCGGCGGACGTGGTAAGGGCAAAGTAAGGGAAACCGATTCCAATGGAGTGGTGCTTGCCAAGAGCCTGAATGAAGTGGCACCAAAGGCTGAAAAAATATTGGGAGGTACGCTGGTAACACACCAAACTGGCCCTGAAGGTAAAAAGGTGAATAAAGTGCTCATTGCTCAGGACGTTTACTATCCTGGCGAATCGGAGCCGAAGGAATATTACATGAGTATCTTGCTCGACAGGGCAAAAGCCAGCAATGTTATCATGGCCTCTACTGAGGGTGGCATGGACATCGAAGAAGTGGCGGCACATACTCCTGAGAAAATCATCAAAGAGTGGATCGATCCATCTGTTGGATTGCAGCCATTCCAGGCACGCAAGGTAGCTTTCAAATTGGGACTGGAAGGTAATGCACTGAAAGAAATGGTGAAGTTCATCCATTCTCTTTACAATGCATTCATTGGAAGCGACTCTACCATGTTTGAGATCAACCCGGTGTTGAAAACTTCTGATAACAAAATCCTGGCTGTTGATGCCAAAGTGAACCTTGACGACAACGCCTTGTTCCGTCATAAAGACCTTGCCGAGCTTCGTGATATTTCCGAGGAAGATCCTTTGGAAGTAGAGGCTGGCGTTGCAGGCCTTAACTATGTGAAACTCGACGGCAACGTGGGTTGTATGGTGAATGGCGCCGGACTGGCCATGGCTACCATGGATATCATCAAGCTTTCTGGCGGCGAACCTGCCAACTTCCTTGACGTTGGGGGTGGGGCAAATGCCAAAACAGTTGAGGCTGGCTTCAGGATCATCCTGAAAGACCCTAATGTGAAGGCTATTCTTATCAATATCTTCGGTGGTATTGTGCGTTGCGACAGGGTAGCCACTGGCGTGGTAGAAGCCTACAAAAACATCGGAGAGATTAAGGTGCCAATCATTGTTCGCCTTCAAGGCACAAATGCTGAAGAAGGAGCGAAAATAATTGCAGAGTCGGGGCTGAAAGTATTCCCAGCTATTCTGCTCAAAGATGCTGCCACCAAAGTGAAGGAAGTGTTGGCTTAAAAAAATTTTCTCTTAAAAACTCAAACCCATCTTAGCCGGATGGGTTTTTTTGTTTTCAGCGGAACAGGCTACTTGAATTTTTTAATGTACTCCAAAGCTTCTTCAATTGAGCTGAACATTTTTGTTGGTACGTCAGGCTTACTAACCTTCAAATAAAAATTAGCCATAAACTCGTACGCTGGTGAATCGACCACCAGGGCCACGGCGTCCACCAAAGAAGATCCCTCTTTCGCCAGAAAGTCTCGGGCAACCTTATCTACATTTTTTAGCCCCCGTATATCACACAAAACGGGGTATGACTTGCCCTTCTGAATAGTTTTCCTATCTTCAACCACCTTCTTGGCTGCATCGACATCTAACTCAGTGTTGGGTTTGTAGATAAAATGCAAGATCCCATCTTTCAGAAAAAAGCTAGCAAACTCATTTTCTATCTTGTCCATTGATCAATCGCAAACTACTAATAGTCAAATTCTTGAGGAAAAATACATAATTTCTGCACCTCTCTTCTTATTAAAATGCAAATATTACATTTAGCTGGTGTAATTTAGCTGGCAATCTAACTAACCCGAATGGCAAAAGTAAAACATAATAACTTAATTGATACACTTAATACCATAGCAGAGGACGCAAAATCACGTGGAGTCATACAACTGCACACTGAAGACGAGCGTTTTACTGGCCGAACTATTAGAATAAATGGGAAAGACCTTTTTCATTTCGGTACCACGGGATACCTTGGGCTTGAGCAAGATCAAAGGTTAAAAGATGCCGCTATTGATGCCATTCAAAAGTTCGGTACACAATTCCCCCTATCCAAAAGTTATGTTTCCCATTCGCTGTACCAGGAACTAGAAGAGAAGTTAAATCTCATGTTTAAAGTTCCCGTGCTGGTCATGAAAAATAGCACGCTTGGTCACATGGGAGTAATTCCATCGATTGTGCGTGATGAGGATGCGGTAATTTTAGATCACTATGTCCATTGGAGCGTGCAGAATGCCTCCCTCCTGCTAAAAAACAGAGGGGTGACAGTAGATATGATCAGGCATAACAATATGAATATGCTTGAAGAAAAAATTAAAGCACTAAGCCCTGGTCGGGAAAAAATATGGTATTGTGCCGATGGTGTGTACTCTATGTTTGGCGACACCGCTCCTATTGACCAACTCAAAGCGTTGTGCGCTAAATACCCCCAGCTATATCTATACTTCGACGATGTGCATGGCATGAGTTGGGTAGGCGAGAACGGAACCGGTTATGTGCTGAACCAGTATAAAGAACTGCCCGAGAATGTATTCCTTTTCAGCACGCTAAGCAAGTCATTTGGCGCAAGCGGTGGTATATTGGTTTCTTCCAACCAGTCCTACTTCAATAAGGTCAAAAACTTTGGAGGGCCGCTCACTTTTTCTGCTCAGCTCGAACCAGCATCTGTAGCGGCAGCCATTGCCTCTGCTAAGATTCACCTGAGCCCTGAGATTGTTGAGATGCAAGCGGAATTGCGTAGCAAAATAGACTATTGCAATGATTTACTGGCACAAACAGATTTACCGCTGGTAGATAGAAATGACTGCCCGGTTTTCTATATCGGAGCAGGTGCACCCGCAGTGGGCTACAATTTTGTCAACAAAATGTATGATGTCGGCTTCTATGGCAACATGGGCATTTTTCCGGCTGTTCCAGTAAAGAAAACTGGGATCAGATTTACAATCTCCAGACATAACCAGCGTGAGGACATCGAGCAGTTGGTGACGGCGCTGAGTGAAAACTTCCCCAAGGCCCTGGAGGAAGAGCACTATTCAATGAACAGCATAAGAAAGATTTTTGACCTCCCTCTTATTGAAAAAGAAAACAAAGTCGCCGCCAGAAAAACTGAAACACTGACACTGGAAACCTTCCGCTCTGCCAGTGAGATTGACGCTAAAATCTGGGACACGTACTTTGGAGGAGAGGGTGTTTTCAATCATGCCGGGCTTCAGTTTCTGGAAAAAACCTTTACTGGTAATGAAGAGAAGGAAAATAACTGGCAGTTCTTTTATCTACTCGTTCGTGATGAAAATAAAAAAGTGATAGCCGCTACCTTTTTTACTTTCGCTCTTTGGAAAGAAGACATGCTGGCGCCAGCTTCAATTTCAAAGGAGTTTGAAGAAAAAAGGAAATCAGAGCCCGGCTTCATGGTGTCAACGGCACTAATTATGGGATCGCTGTTTACCGAAGGCCAACATCTCTTTCTTGATAAAAATGACGGCCGATGGCAAAATGCGATGGACTTGATTATCGAAAAAGTAGAAGAACTGGATGAACTTCTTAAACCTTCTTCCATTGTGCTCAGGGACTTTGACGAAAGCGATACGCAAATTGAAGAGTATGTGTTGAAGAAAGGTTTTTTCAAAACTACCTTACCCGAATCATGCACTGTAGAAGATTTGTCGTGGGCAAACACAGAAGAATACGTTTCAACTCTTTCCAGCAAATCCAGAAAGCATTTCAGGCAAGATGTAGCACCCTTTGAAGACTACTTTGACATTCAAGTAAAACAAACCCTTACCGAAGATGAGGTTTGCCAGTTCATGGCATTGTACCAAAACGTCTGGAGTAAAAACTTAGATGTCAATACATTCCCTTTCAACAGGGGTGTTTTTGAACAGATGTCGGAAGATAATAACTGGGAGTTTATTGTGCTGAAGCTTAAAAAAGAAAAACAAGGACAAAATGAAACCGATAACCCCATTGCAGTCATGTTCTGTTTCAACAACAATAATATAACCTACGTACCAGCATTCATTGGGATGGACTACGACTATGTGCAGAAGTATCAGACCTACAGGCAAATGCTGTATCAGACAATTGTGAGAGCGCAGTCGTTGGGCTTTAAGAAAATAAACTTCGGTTACTCCTCTTCCTTTGAGAAAAAGAAACTCGGCGCTACCATTTATCCCAGAGTCGCTTTTATTCAAGCCAAAGACAACTACTCTATCGAAATGATGGGGATCATTCAAAAAAAATAAGGTACTAAAGCTCTAAAAATCCTTTAGAGGCAACGAAAATCTCCTCCTTTGTAAATGGTTTTTTAACATGGGCATTCATACCCGACTGTAGCGACTTTAGCACAGCTTCCTCATAAGCATCCGCCGAAAGCGCTATAAGGGGCATATTATACTGCATTTTCCTGATTCTTACCGCCAACTCATAGCCGTCCATTTCGGGCATGTGAATGTCTATGAAAACCAAATCAAAGTCATGGATATTGATGAGTTCCAACGCACTCTGGCCGCCATCGGCCACAAGCACTTTGGCCCCCAGATTTTCCAGCACCCGTTTGGCAAGCTTCAGGTTGAGATCGTTATCATCAACTACAAGTATGTGGTATTGTCGGCTGAACTTGAGCTTCAAGGTTTGCACTTCCTCTCTTGGCTTCACCACCTGTGAGTCTGCAGCCTTGAGCTCCATTGTAAATGTGAATGCGGTGCCTTTTTCGAATCCAAAACTCACCGGTGGGCTTTCTACTTTTATGTCTCCATCCATGGAGTTAAGTAAATACCTGCAGATTGTGAGCCCTAAACCGGATCCTCCATAATTACGGGAGGTGGAGTCATCAGCCTGCGTGAAGCTATCAAAAATAACGTTCAGTTTATTGGAGGGGATGCCGATCCCAGAATCGATAATATCTCCCTGAATAACAGCGTAGCCAGACTTGACTGGTAAGCTGGTGAAATTCACATTTATATTACCGGCCACTGTAAACTTCACCGCATTGCTTACAAGGTTTCGGACAACCTGGTTTATCTTTTGAGGGTCTCCAATAAGCACTTTTGGTATAGAGGGATCAATGTTGATGGACAAATCGATCCCTTTTTCCCTGGCCAGGTAGCGATAAGGATTCAAGTTTGACTTCATTATTTCTTCAAACTGAAATTCTATTTGTTCAAGCGTAAGCTTGCCTGCCTCAATCTTATTGATATCGAGAATGTTATTAATCAGTTTTGAGAGGTCTTCACCCGAAGCCTTGATAAGCCGTAGAAAATTTTGCTGTTCCTCTGTTGGGGAGGTTTCAAACATCAGGTCGATAAACCCCAAAATAGCGCTAAGGGGCGTCCTTATTTCATGACTCATGTTCGCCAAAAAACGGGTTTTGGCCTCGTTGGATGCCTCTGCCCTCTCCCTAGCTTCTTTAAAAACAGAGACGTCTTTAGCAATTAGCAGGATATTGGACGGCTGATTCTGACTATTAAGAAGGTAGGAAAATGTGGCTGAGTGCGGCTTGGAAAGCTCACCATTAAAGGAAAAGTGTAACTCGTTTATCCGACAAATATTTTTCTCGCCAAGTTCCGCCCTCACCCTTTCAAGGAGTATCTGTTCATTCTCGCTTAGCAGCTCAGCAAGTGGGCGTTTGAGCAAAGCACTTTCTTCACACCTGAATTTTTCCAGTGTGATTTCATTCACTTCCTCAATTCGAAAATTGACATCAAGAATAAACAGGACGTCTACTACTCCCTTGTAAATGCTTTCAAGGTAGTTTTTGGATACCATGGAGGACTTGAGCTCCTCACCCAACATGTTGATCCCGCCGACAAGGCCATCCAGTTCGTCATTGAATCCATAGCGAGGAAGCCGATATTCGAAATTACCATTGGCTATCTCATATACCAATTGTATAATGTCGTCTATTCTGCCCTTGAGGTGATCTGGAATCTCGTGTTTAGGAAGCATCTGGCGTACGCTTTACATTTTCGACTATTTCAGTAAAAGAGATGGTCCATATTATTTACCTGACACCGGTCTACAGTTAAAGTCCCTCTAATTTACAATTATAGTTCGAAGGCGTTAATATCCAGCATAAATTAATGCAAAGGGAGAGAAAACCTTATAGAATCATAAAGTGGTCAACAACCAGTCAGAAGTTTGCAGTTGGTCAGCAAGGCCAAAACAACTCAGCATTGTCACAAAAAACTGGCTATTGAGTGCTGTTGATAACCAGAAAGAAGCGGAGCCCACACCTGCTAACCTGCTTAAAGGCTGGCAATGTGTCACACAACATTGAATTGAGCTTGATCTATTCCAGCACATTTTTCAACGCTCTAAAAATGGATAATTTGGTAAATGGCTTGCCAATATGATCATCCATGCCAGCTTGCCTGCTCCTGTCTATATCTTCCTTGAACACGTTGGCCGACAGGCCAATGATCGGCAAATTGTATCCCAGTCTCCTGATAACCCGTGTGGCTTGAAGTCCATCCATCACGGGCATCTGAACATCCATTAAAATGGCATCGTAATCGTTCGCTTTCAGCATTTGTACTGCTTCCTTGCCATGTACGGCGTATTCGACCGTTGCTCCAAACTTGTTCAGCACCCTCCCTGCGAGTATACGATTCATCTCATTGTCCTCCACCACAAGCAACTTGTACTGCGATGTGAACTCAAGTTTTTCAAACTTTTCTACCGCTTCTTTTACCGGTGATTCGGCGATATCCACTGCGAAGTCAAAATTGAACTCAGAGCCAGGGTTTTCAGCAGTGCCTATCTGAGAGGGGCTGCCAATACTGATTTCGCCTCCCATCAAATGAATAAGCTCTTTTACTATCGACAAGCCGAGACCTGAACCACCAAATCTCCTTGTAATGGACGAATCGGACTGCACAAATGCCTTGAAAATATCATTTTTGACACCGTCCGGAATACCGATACCTGTGTCGGAAACACAACCTCTGATCATTGCTTGTTTGCCATCGCCAACAGGGGAAATGCTTAGCTTGACACTTACTTTTCCTTTGCTGGTAAATTTCAGAGCGTTTCCTACCAGGTTTACCATTATCTGATTTACACGGGTAGGGTCGCAATACACATGGGAAATTTCATCAAAGTTCTCAAACTTGAGATCAAATGCTACTCCCTTTTCGTTGGCCATGTATTTATATGGCTGAAGAGAAGAGGTCATAGTCTCTTTGAAATGAATGGGTACGTGATCAAACCCGAGCTTACCTTCTTCTATCTTGTTAAGATCCAAAATATCGCTTAAAAGCTTCATCAGCGTTTGCCCTGAACTTTCAATCAATTGAAGGTACTCCTTTTGCTCATCGGTAATGCTCATCCCTATGAGGTATTCGGTAAACCCAAGAATCCCATTGAGAGGCGTCCTTATTTCATGGCTCATATTGGCCAAAAAGCTGCTTTTCATCCGATTGGACAACTCCGCTGCTTCTTTACTTTTTTTAAGTTCAGCCTCAATCTGTTTCTGAACAGTCATGTCCTTGGCTACGAGCAGTAGCCCGGCAGGCTCACCTTTTGAGTCAATCAAAATGGAGCAGGAGGTGCTAACCGGCGTTTCTTTTCCAGATTTGCCCACCACCATGCCTTCAATATTGTGAAGACTGCTATCATCTCTCAAGTGCTCCAGAAAACCCAAAGGCTCAGCAGAATCGGATTTGAAAACTTGTGACAAATTCTTCCCAACCAGGTCATTCTCCGAGTAGTCGAGCAACTTCGTGACGGCACCATTGACTCCCTGAATAAGGCCATTTTCTTTTACTATGATGACCATGTCTACGATACCATCATAGATGCTTTTCAGGTAATTGCGGGACACAGTGGAACTCTGAAGCTCTTCACCCAGCATATTTATCCCGGCAATAATGGCGTCGACTTCATCAAAATCATCCGACGGTATTTCTCTGGCATTCAAATCCCCGGAAGCCAGCTTAACAATTAAGGCATTGATTTTATCCAGTCGATCATCATCCGTAATTACACTCATTTCTGATACGGTCATAAGATATTATAAGAGAGTAAACTAATTCCTTTTAAATTAAGCCTGACTCACTGCCAACAGCTCAATCTGTTCCATATTGAAGTTGTCCTTGATTTGGACAAACGCCACCTTTGGATGCACACTAGCGCCAAATTTCTTCTTCTCAATCGTGGCCGAGATACCTAATCGCAGCGTTTGATAGCCAAGTGTGTTTGCTTGCTGAAGGGTTCTGTAAATAGTTTGCCTGTAGATATTGTACTTTTCGAGATATTCATAGTCCATTCCTATCAAAAGGAAGGTATATACTCCAGCATCGTTCCGGTAATTAAAAGCAACTGCAACGGGTTTCTGGTTATTATCGAATTCAGGCTTCAGTCGCAGCACAACAAACTCCCACCCGGCTTCGCCTGGCATCATCTGGAAAAATTTATCTGGATAGTCAAACACATTAATTGCAAAGTTCCTGTTCCTGACATTTCTAAACAGGTTCTGAAAATGTCTCATATCCTCTTTTGAGGGTGCACTTACCACCTCAACGTCAAACATATGTTCATACTTCAGTACATCGTAACGTATGTGGCGACGTGAGCGGGTTGACAGGCCCTCAAGGAATTCGTCTGTGTTTTTCCATCCAAGCTTGTCAATTACACAAGAGTCAGGAACATCAACTTTCACAAAGCCCTGGTCGTGAAACACCTCCTTCAGTTGAGGGTCGTTATCATCAAAGTCTCTCAAATAGGTGGCGCTTATTTTCTCAGACTCCTGTATTTCACCGACCTTTCCAATCATGATCCTGACAGCTTCTTCCCACTGGCTATGCTCCTTATTCAGGTAAAAGTGGTTGCCTTCGGTCATCAACGAACCCATCACAAGTGTTTGTGAAGTCAGCAGGTAGGGATTATATTTTCTATCCTCTTCAAGTTGAATGGAAACACCAGCCTGGGCGAATATATCATCCTTACAGAGTGCACTTGAGAAGAACGTAGCCAAAACTGGCGTTCCTTGGCCGTCCCTCACCATCAGATAGTGGAATTTCCAATTTTCCTCAGGAAGGTCGTTGCCAGAAAATGCTTCTTCAATGAATTTCATACCCTTCCAGTCGACAGACATATTTTTGCTGATAAGCCTGTTCCACTCTTCTTCTGGAAATGCTTCTATGGTTGAGCTCACCTGCGCTGTAAGCTCCGAAGTGACTTTTGCTTCTACAGTAGCCTTCTCGCTCAACAATGGCATTTTAAATGATTTGCGCACCTCGTTCTCTGTTTTGCCCTCGTCTTCCAATGCCTTCGGGTAGTGGTAGTCCATCGCCTCCACAAAACCTTCAATGTCTGCTTCGCTGTTGTGGCAAGAGATGGTAAACCGAACCCCTGTATTTTTCACAGGCACTGCCGGAAACACACCCAGGTTAACATAGTACCCTTCTTTCATCAGCCGCTCCACAAAATTGTAGCCTGTGGCTGGCATACCGGTGCCTATAAAGAAAATAGGGCATTCATTCTCGACCACCAGCGGAAGGGCAGTTTGCCGAATAAGCTCATTGCAAAACTCAATCTTACCAGCTAACCGCTGCTGCATGGCATATATCTCATCCGAAAGGTGAATTTTCGCTGAAGCAATAGCAGCCCCAAGCATGGGCGGTTCTATTTGCACTGAGAAAGTAAGAGGACCACCGAATATTTTTACTTTGCGTCGCATTTCCTCTTCGGGAAAAACAATGAGCCCGCCGGTGGCACCAAAGCACTTGCCCATGGTTGCGCAGAGCACCATTTTTCTATGCATCTTAACCTGGCTCATAATAAAGCCTGTGCCGTGCTCACCTGCCCAGCTCATTCCATGGGCATCATCCACGTACAAGTAAAGTTGGTCATATTTATCAGCCAGCTTTTGCATTTCCTTTATCGGAGCCACATCGCCATACATAGAATACACGCCATCGGCCATGTACCAGATGCGGTTGTATTTAGAGCGCAACTCCTGTATTCTTTCCTCCAGCATTTCGAGGTTGCTATGGCGGATAATCTCTACCCGCACTCCTTTTGGTTTCAGCATTTGCACGGCGCTTTGAATGCTGGCATGCACTTGCTGATCCAGAATAACAACGTCGTCGTCTCTTATAATAGAAGGTATCACTGTGATGTGCCCAAGGGTGCTATTCTTAGTGAGAATAACAGGATAACCATACATTGTTTCTATCAAATTTTCCAACTCGGCATATAGTGGTGATGACACATAAGTCTTTGACATAGGAAATTGAGTACCATATTTAGTCACGGCATCAATCACACCAGCCTTCAGCCTGGAGTCTTGTTCCAGCCCCAGATAACCGCATGTGCCAAAGTGCTTTAATTCCCTGTCGTTGATCCTTAGGGTTGAGCCTGACAAAGAGTCTCCCTGAGAGTGAAGGTGAACAATACCTTTGTTAGCGGCACTGCTAATAATATCATCGATCGTATCCAGTAAATGATTGTGACGTGTTTTAGCCATGAGAAAAATAGTTTACTTTTGAACCTTACTTGCGATTAGTTTTTGTTATTTACGATCCAAAATTACTCTGCCATCCATCCAGAATATGGCCTAATGACCTGACAACCCTACATCCGTAACAGAGTAAATGATATGATAGAAAACCAGTACATAAAGATTTGGACAGAAGACGATATCATGTTTGGGTATTACAAAGTGGACGAGGTCGATCTGGAAGTGGCCAACCACATGATTACTACCCGTGTAGAAGCCTGTGACGGGAAAACTTATCCGTTCCTGGGGGATGTTTCAAGTGTAAAAACAATCACAAAGGACGCTCGTTCGGCATTTGCTGAGGGGGATGGAATCAAAAACATGAACGCTTGTGCGCTGGTAGTAGGGTCGCCCGTCAATCGGCTGCTGGGCAACTTTTTCCTCAGTGTTAGCAAACCCACCATACCTACCAGGCTCTTTACCTCACAGGAAGATGCTTTGGCTTGGCTTTCAACATTTAAAAAAGAAAAAGTGGATTAGTGGGTGTTTCCTTACATTCATAAAATGGATTTAGAACGGTTCGCTTCTGACGCAATCAGTAAAAAACCAGGATTTCAGAAGTTTATTTCAAAAATTAAAAGAAAAAGAACTACCCATTTGGACGATCTTTTTCATTCACTTCATGAAGAAGTGTTTGAAGAAGTGGATTGTTTGACCTGCGCCAATTGCTGCAAGACCACCAGCCCCATTTTTATCGGAGCCGATATCGACAGGATATCCAGATTTTTAAAAATTAAGCCATCTGCGTTTACCGAACAGTATTTAAAAATTGACAATGAGGGCGACTACGTGCTGAAAAGCTCCCCCTGCGCCTTTCTGGGTGCTGACAACTATTGCTCCATATATGAAGCCCGCCCCAGAGCTTGCAGAGAGTATCCCCACACAAACAGAAAGAAGATGCACCAAATCCTGGATCTCACTATGAGGAACACCCAGGTTTGTCCGGCCGTGCTGCAAATTGTAGAAAGGCTTGAGAAGGTAATATAAATTTTAGGCATCTGTCAGGGTTAAACCATGTTGGCTGGTTTATGAAAATATGGCTTAAAATGAGGGCAGTTGTCCTTAAAATGTAAAACATTTCCTATTTTCGGCCTTAGGCGTATGAAAAAAGCTATCCTCCTTGCCATTTTATTGATCCCTTTTACAAAGGTGTCGGCCCAGAATTTTTTATCCTGGCAATACAACGATCGTTATTTCAGTCTGACTGCCGGAACCGGGCACACACTATACCTGGGAGAGCTGAACAACGGAAAGGGGTTTCAACAGGGGCTTTCTAACCTCAACCTTGGAGTTGAGTGCCGCTTGCTTACCCGGTGGGCAGCCAGGGCTGAGTTTGTCTACTATAATATATCGGGTAGCGACACCTATGCTGAAGACAGCAGCTTCAACAGGCAACGCAACCTTTCTTTTCGTTCCAATAATTTTGAAGGGCAATTGGGGGCTATGTATTACTTCAAGCCTTATAACAAAATCTATCATCAGAGAAGAAAGTTTGAACCGTACGCACATGTTGCGGTGGGGGTGACAACCGTAAACCCCAAAGCTCAGCTCGACGGGAAATGGGAAGCCCTCCGCCCCCTGGCAACTGAGGGTACTACCTACAAAGGAACTGCCATCGTTATTCCATTTGGTGTGGGAGTAAAAGCCAGGATTAACGAGTTCATCAACCTGGTTGGCGAAGTCGGCTACCGCTATGCATTTACCGACAGGCTCGATGATGTGTCCGAAAACTACGGGAGCGGTCTTTCCGGCAAAGCGCTCGCCCTTTCTAACAGGAAAGATGAAATAGACATGGTAAATGAAACGGCCTACGAGGCCATGATCCCCGGAGCAAAGCGAGGTGAAGCCGGGAATGATTCTTACCTGCTGTTGCAATGGAAACTTGAGTTTTACCTTCCCACACACCTTTTCAAAGGTGGTGAAAGCTGGTTCTCCAAGCCTTCTGCTTTCCATTGAAACGACAAAGCAGCAAGCAACATCCTTGCTTAGCGCCTCGTTGTCAATAACCCCTGCGGTCGTTGATCAACCGGCAACGACCATCTAAAAAAACATCGATCACATTTTTTGACGAATCTCTGAAGACCTTTTCAAAAGTGTCTATATTTCGACGTAGAAACCCAGCCCCAGAATGAAAGTATTTAAGTTTGTCTTTTTCACAATAATAACGATCGTTCTTGTAGTCGTTCTGAATTCCAAAAATGGCAATATCCCACCACTGGGAAAGTTCCTTAACCCGATGAGTGGCTTCTGGGCCAACAGCGAATACACTGCTATCAAAGCACCAGAGCAGCTAACTCTGGAAGGCCTGGAAGAGCCTGTGAAAATATACTGGGACAAAGACTTAATTCCGCACATCTTCGCTGAAAACGATCATGACCTCTACTTTGCAGAAGGATATACTATCGCCTTCCACCGGCTTTGGCAAATGGAGTTTCAGCTTTACAAAACAGCCGGCTGTCGGAAATTCTTGGCCCCCTCACCCTATCGCTTGATCAGCAGCAACGAAGAAAAGGACTTGCCTACAGTGCCAGCTGGATGCTTGAGGAGGTAAAAAAAGACAAGGCCATATACGAAATGCTTCAGGCGTATAGCGACGGCGTAAATGCTTACATCGCCACACTGGACTACAAAGACCTCCCAATAGAATATAAACTGCTCGACTATGAGCCAGAACCATTTAGCCCATATAAAATATGCCTGCTACTCAAAGAAATGTCGGATCAGCTTTCTTCGGGAGAGGCCGACCTTGAAAACACCAATATGGTGAGGCTCTTGGGTAAAGACACGTTCGATTTTTTGTTTCCTGACAGAGACCCAGGCATCGATCCAATTATTACCGCAGGCACTAAGTTTGACTTCGAACCCTTAAAAATTGCTAACCCCAACGACTCTCTACCACTTGCAAAAGTAAAGCAGGTCATCAGCAAACCCGACCCAAAAAACGGCAGTAACAGCTTTGCCGTGGCGGGTAACAAAACAGCGAGCGGCCATGTGTTGCTGGCCAACGAACCTGACCTTGGCCTCAACTTGCCCTCCATTTGGTATGCAGCACACCTGCATAGCCCGTCAGTAAATGTAATGGGCGCAGTTTTTCCCGGATCGCCCGGCATCACCATTGGGTTTACAGATTCCATCGCTTTTGGATTCACCAACGCCAAGAGAGATGTGGCAGACTGGTTCTACATCCAATTTAGAAATGACGACCGTGACGAATACCTCTACGACGGTAAATGGCTGAAAACACAGAAGGTGATAGAAGAAATTATTGTAAGGGGAGAGGACACTAAGTATGACACAGTGATTTACACCCATTTTGGGCCTGTTACTTACGACCGAAACTTTAAAGGCAACGGCGAGCAGGTGAATTTTGCTTTTAGGTGGACGGCACACGACACGTCCAACGACTTCCGTCTATTCTATCATCTCAACCGGGGCAAAAACTACAACGACTACCTGGAGGGGCTCAAACACTACTCAGGCCCTCCTCAAAACATTGTCTACGGAGATGTACACGGCAATATTGCCATGTGGGTGCAAGGTAAGTTCCCTGTAAAATACCCCGAGCAGGGAAAATTCCTGATGGATGGCCGTTACAGTAAATACGACTGGGGGCCATTCATTCCTCAGCAGCAAAACATCCACGAACTCAATCCGGCCAGGAATTTCGTGAGCTCAGCTAACCAGCACCCGGCAGATGCCACCTACCCCTATTATGTTTACGACTACAATTACGAGCACTATAGAAACAGGCGAATTAACGACCGGTTGAAAATTATGCAGGGCATTAAGCCAGAGGACATGATGAAGCTGCAAAACGACAACTACAACTACCTCGCCTACGAGAACCTGACTTTTATGCTCGACAGTCTTGACACGGGAAAAATGGTTGCCCGCACACGGGAGGCTTATCAACTGTTACGCAAGTGGGACTATTTTAACGACCCAGAAAGAGTGGCGCCGGTCTACTTCGAAGAGTGGTGGGATCAGTTTTATGCAATGCTCTGGGATGAGTTTGACACAATGAGTGTAGCGGCCTACAAGCCGCACAACTACCACACCAGTGTGCTCATGAAAAACAATCCTGCTCTCGCTTTCGCCGATGTGCTCGGCACCTCACGGAAAGAAACGATACGGGACGTTTTGTCAATGACTTTTGCTTCCTCCCTTGATAGCGTTGAAAGCTGGAAAAGCAGCCACGCTGTTGACCTCACCTGGGCCAATTTCAAGAGCACGACCATTCAGCATCTCATGCGGCTGGAACCATTCAGTGTGAGCAATGTGCAGATTGGTGGCAATCATGGCATAGTCAATGCTGCCAGCCGAAGGCACGGCCCGTCGTGGAGGATGGTGGTGGAGCTGGACAAGGCGGGCGTAAAAGCCTGGGGAGTTTACCCCGGCAGCCAAACCGGCAACCCGGGCAACCCGACTTATGCAGATATGGTCACGCCCTGGGCAACCGGTAAATACCTCAGCCTGCAATTCACATCCCAGCAGGCTGATCTCGCCGCTGATGCGACGCTTGTTCAAACGCTTAACCTTTCGAAAAAATGAAACTTATTATAAAAGTAATGCTCATTGCCGGATTGGCTTACCTGTCAGGCCTGTACCTTCCCTGGTGGGGAATGGTGGTGATGGCCGCAGCTGTTTCCTTGGCAATTCCCACGAGCAGCTTCGGCGCATTTGTTAGTGGTTTTATTGGGGTTGGTTTGCTGTGGATGGTTATTTCATGGAAAATTGACATCGAATCACACAGTATACTTACTGCCAAGGTGGCTGCACTGTTCAAAGTGGACGATCCCATTTACCTGGTGATTGGCTCCGGCTTCGTAGGAGCCATTGCTGGCGGGCTGGGATCGCTGTCGGGCAACAGCTTCCGCCAGATATTCATCAAGAAAAAGAAAGCCAGCTTCTATAGCTAAAAAAATAGCCAGCTGCTGCGCAACTGGCTACAATAGACCATCTCTTTTGAAGGTTCTATTTTTTGTTTTGAACGTCGCTAACGATCATTCCGTCTTCCAGCTTCACTATACGAGTGCCGTATTCAGCATACGCCTCGTTGTGAGTTACCTGAATAATGGTCATTCCCTCTTCGTTCAGTTTCTTGAAAAGCTCCATAATATCTTTGCCCTGCTCGGAATGCAGGTTGCCTGTAGGCTCATCGGCCAGAAGCAAC
Organism: Imperialibacter sp.; assembly: GCF_048007035.1. Classification (NCBI taxonomy): domain Bacteria; kingdom Pseudomonadati; phylum Bacteroidota; class Cytophagia; order Cytophagales; family Flammeovirgaceae; genus Imperialibacter; species Imperialibacter sp. Next base: position 5,000,062 of record NZ_CP180355.1, on the reverse strand, counting down.
TTCGGTTCCCCCACAATAGCCCTGGCAATACCTACCAACTGCTGCTGCCCACCTGAAAGCTGCTCAGGGAAGAGATCCTTTTTTGCCACCATCGAAAAACGGTCGAGCATTTCTGCCACCATGCTGGAGCGCTCCTTACCCTTTACTCCACGGTACAACAAAGGCGTTTCAATGTTTTCATACACAGTCAGCTCATCAATCAGATGATACGCCTGAAAAACAAACCCAATATGGTTTTTATGTAGCTCAGAGGTCTTTCTCTCACTGAATTTATGAACAGGCTCATCAAGGAAATAGTACTCGCCAGCGTTTGGCTTGTCGAGCATACCGATGATGTTCAGAACGGTCGATTTCCCCGAGCCTGATGGGCCCATGATGCTGACAAATTCTCCTTGCTTTACCTCCAGGTCAATCCCTTTAAGTATAAATACCCTCTGAAATTTAGAATCGACGTACTTGTCGATGTTTTGCAGTTTGATCATTATTAGTCCTTTTATTTTGAATGGTTGAGTATACGGAAATTCATATCAAAACGACGAACAATTTAAGCAAAAGCTGCATCAGTCTCCAAACGGAATGACAGGCAGCACAATGTGCGAAGGCTGTTCCCTGGTCATATAAACGGTGTTTGTAGCCACTTTCTTAGCGGTAGCCATCCCTTCGGGCTCGCCTGTATTGAAGTTGAGGTCAAAATGCGGGAAATTACTACTCGATATGTCCAGTCTTACGCTATATCCCTTTTTGAAAAGGTTGCTGCTGGGAAATGGTTCTATGGTAATGGGATATACCACCCCGGGTGTCATAAGCGTCGGCCTTTCCCATGAATCTCTGTACCTGCATCGTAAAATTCCGTCGGTAATATTCATCGCAAAGCCGTTTGGATAGTCTTCGGACGGCGGATACACATCGACGAGCTTCATGGTGAAATCCGTGTCCACACAGTTGGACGATACCCAAAGATTGGCGAGTATATGCCCTGTTATCTCCATGTCCTGCTCCAGCGGCTCTGTTTGAAAACTGAGCACGTCCGACCGATCCGACAGCTTTCTGCCTTCTCTTTCTGACCCAAAAAACCTCTCACTCTCCACCTGGTCAAAGGCACCACCCTCCATAATAGGCGCACCCGACGTAATGTTTCCTCCGATGCTCGGTACGGGATGGTCGGGGTCGTATGTAAATGAAAGAGGCTTGCCAACTGCGGCTAGCTCACTTCGCAGCCCTCCTTCACTGCCCAAATAAAGTTTCAACTCCTGCGCTTCAGGTATTGGCCATTGCTTAGCAAACCTCCACTTCCCACCATGGTCAAGCCTTCCCTCAGCGTTCTTCCTTCCGCTGCCCCCTCCCATCACAAATACCGCTACCTCTGGCTCTTCTTTGGTGCCGTTATTGTTTCCTTTCATCCATTGATCAAACCAACGCAGCCTGGCGGTTAGGTAGTCGGGTGACAGGTTTGTATCCAGGGTGGCTTGGGCCCCAAAATCAACATCGCCAGCGTGGGTGAAAGACCTCCTGCCATGCATCCACGGCCCAATGATGAGTTTCAAAGGTCCCTTGCCCAGCTTCTTCATGCCCAGATAATTATCTATAGCCGTTCGGGGATAGGGATCGTACCAGCCACTCATGTGCACCTGGGCTGCGTTGGGGAATTTATCATAGTAGCCCTGCGCATAAATGCCGGGCTGCTTCCAATAGTCGTCGAAATCGCCATGCCGCCATTGTTCGAACACATAGTCTTCATATTCAGGCACGGCAGTTAAGGGAGAATTACCTGGCTGCCACGGCATTTTACTGAACCAGCTATGGACGTCCATGTTTTTATAGGTTTCTTGAATCACCGGATCTTTCAATGCTTCCGGGTCTTTCGGGCCATTTCGAATCGCCCAGGTGACCTGCTTGAGCTCAAAAGCCCCACCCTGCCGAATGCCGCCCTGATAGCTGTTGGAGAAGCCGCCCGAGTCGAGCCACATCGCCACTACCCCCGGAGCTCCGGCACTGGCCAGCGACGCCTGGTTGTGAGCGGCATATGACAAACCCATTGTGCCGATCTTCCCGTTGCACCATGGCTGCTTTAAAATCCATTCGCATGTATCGAAACCATCGTTTGGGTCGGACAGGTACTTCACATACTCACCTTCGGAATTATAACGGCCACGGCAATCCTGGTAGACTACAATGTACCCTTCTCTGACAAAGAATTCAGCAACCTCCACCCTGTTCTTGTAGGTTTTAGTGTCTGCGGCTGTCACCTCTGATACCACCGGCAAATGCTTACCGTAGGGTGTTCGCTCCAGAATGACAGGAAAGGCTCTATCGACTCTCCTGTCGCCTTTTGCAGGAAAATAAACGTCGGTGGCAAGCCGTACCCCATCCCGCATGTCGATCATGATATCATTTTCGACAATCGCATCGAAAGGTTTATCACTTTCTTGTTTGCAGCCCACAAGTACTCCGCCGCCATACACCATCAGCCCCAGCAACCCAGATGTCCGCACAAACTCCCTGCGGCTCAATTCTTTATCAGTAAGCACTCTGTGTATTGGCATTTGTTTTCTATTTTGGAGTAATCGTGGCCGCCACTGCCGTCAACTGATATAAAAATAGTGACACAAGGGAATTGATTTCCACCATTAGCGTAATAAAAGCAACCTTTTTCACATTAATTCGCTCATACAGTAACTCAAAATTCAAAGGACATGCTTAAGAACTACTTCAAAGTGGCGATAAGGAATCTTCTGCGTCACAAAGCCTATTCTCTCATCAATATTCTTGGGCTGTCTATCGGCCTCACCTGCTGCCTGCTGCTTTTCATTTATGTGCAAGATGAGTTGAGCTATGATAAGTTTCACACCAAGAGTGAGCGTATCTACAGACTCAAATACGAAATCAATGGATTCAATCTCGCACGAAGTCCTTTGCCGATTGCTCCGAACCTTGTCTCATTTTTTCCCGAAGTGGAAAAAGCGGCAAGAATGTACAACAGGGACGCCAGTGTCGAAATCGTAGATCAGGCCGGTAATAAAAAGCAATTCGAAGAAGGCAGGATTTTCTTCGCAGACAGCACTATTCAAGACATTTTTACTTTTGAGTACGTGGCTGGCGACCCCGCATCAATGCTCAGAAATCCCTTTTCTGTTGTGCTAACCGATGAGGTGGCTGAGAAGTATTTTGGAAATGAAAACGCCATAGGTAAAACCATTTATCTGGCAGGCAATCACCCTTTCAATGTAACGGGGATAATAAGAGACTTTCCCAGTGCTTCTCATGTTCATTTCAGCATGATCGCTCCGTTCGACAACCTATTTGACATAGAACAGGGCAATGGCCAGGAGCTGAAGCAACGACTCAACCAAAATTGGGTAGCCTCACACCTATACACCTACGCACTGCTGAAAGAAGGGGAATCAGTGGAAACGGCCAATGAACGGTTCGAAGCTTTCTATGATAAGTTTGTTCCTGAAAATCTCAAATTAGGTCAGAAATGGTCGTTCTTTCCTATGTCGGACACCCGCCTGTATGCCAATCTTGCTGCAGACCCCGAACCAGTGTCCAGCATCACTTTTGCATATATTTTCTCAGCCATTGCCATTTTGACGCTGCTCATTGCCTGCATCAACTTTATCAACCTGTCCACTGCCAAGTCGCTGCAACGGACAAAAGAAATTGGCATGCGTAAGGTATTGGGCGCCTGGAAAACCCAGTTAGTCATACAATTTTTAGGCGAATCGCTTGTGGTAAGCCTGGTAGCGGCTTTCATTGCTTGCGGGCTCTCATTTTATTTGCTGCCTGCCCTGAATACGCTTACCGACAAAGAGCTGGTATTTGGTGACTTCATCACTGCATCCAATGCATTGATGTTTCTTGCTCTGGTTCTCATAACAGCCATCGCTGCCGGGCTGTACCCCGCATTCTTTGTAACTAAAATCGATCCGGCCAACTCGCTTAAAGGCATTCTTTCAAACAAAGGAAAAGCGGGTCTGTCGTTTCGTAAGGTCCTTGTAATTGTTCAGTTCACCGTTTCCATCATACTGATCTCAGGTGGTATTATAGTATACCAACAAGTCAACTTCATGCGCAATCGACCTATGGGTTTTGAAAAAGACTTCATAATTAACGTGCCTCTCTTTAGCAATAATTTCAACAATGCTTTTGGCGGCGTTGAAGGCAACATGAGGCAACGAATGAACACCTTCGAAGACGAAATGATGAGGAGCCCCAATGTCTTGGCGTCCACCCTTTCCGATAATCCACTAGGCTTGGGATCTGTTTATCGGCCTGTTGTTCCCGATGGACATACAAGAGAAGAAAATATCATAGCGCCCGTGCTATCGGTAGACTATGACTTTATCGATACCTATGGTCTGAGCGTTGTTGCCGGAAGGGACTTTGACAAGTCGTTTGGAACTGACCACCTCAATGCAGTACTCGTTAATGAGTCAGCCGTGAAAGACTACGGCTTTGGTTCTAATGAAGAGGCCATTGGCAAAAAATTCACGGTAGAAGGAAATGACTGCCAGGTGGTTGGAGTAATCAAAGACTTCCATTTCATGACTTTGCAGCAGCCCATAGGGCCGTTGGCGTTTCGTGTATCGGTGGCCAACTTTACCATGTTCTCAATTAAAGTTCATCAGCAAAACCTGCCTGCCACCATTGCCGGCATAGAAGAGGTTTGGACCAGGCACTTCCCCGAAAAGGCGTTTGAATACTCCTTTCTCGATGAAACGCTCGCATCTTCATACCGTAATGAAGAGCGACTTGGAAAAATAGTAGGCTACTTTGCCGGTATTGCTATCCTAATTTCCTGTTTGGGCTCGTATGGTCTGATCATGTTTCTGGCACAGCAGAAAATGAAGGAAATCAGCATACGTAAGGTGCTGGGTGCCACCATTGGCAACATCGTCTTGCTACTGTCCAAAGGATTTGCTCTGCTTGTTTTGCTTTCGCTGTTGATTGCCGTGCCCGTGGTTTACTACTTTATGGACGGGTGGCTTAGCGACTTTAGCTTTCGCATCAATATCGGGCCGGGAAGCTTCCTGCTGGCAGGCGGTCTGACGCTTTTGATCGTCGGCCTGACCATCAGCTATCAGGCGATCAAAGCAGCTTATTCGAACCCGGTGAGCACGCTGAGGAACGAATAGCTGGGTAAAAAAACAAATAGCAAAAGGAAAAAAACAAAGAAGTTCCAAATTCGAAATTGAAGGGCAACTCCACCGATCGGTAATTTGGCAGTAGGCCTAAGTCTGGAGCTTTGTATTTGATGTTAATTTGCCTTTTTGGTTTTTGAGTTTTGTTGTTTCCTTGTTCATGCGTTCAGTCTTCTTCGTGACGTTTGGATCGAATAAACTGAACCAGGTAAACCAACATTCTTGTTAACTTCGTAGTTATACAAAAAAAGAAGACCATGAAGAACATACTCATACAAATGACAGGCCTTGCCTTGTTGGCCTTCGTTACCAGTTGCCAGGCACAGGGACAGAAAGAGGCAGCCGCCAATGCTGGTACGGGAGAATTCAAGTTAACAGAAGCCCAATGGAAAGAAAAGCTGACGGCCGACCAATACTATGTGCTGAGAGAAAAGGGAACTGAAAGGGCTTTCACTGGCAAATACTGGGACAACCACGAAAAAGGAGATTATGTGTGTGCTGCATGTGCACTTCCACTATTCAGCTCTCAAACCAAATTTGAGTCTGGCACCGGATGGCCAAGTTTTTACCAGCCACTGGAAAAAAAGAACATACTGGTAGGCACAGACAAGTCGCTTGGAATGATAAGAGACGAAGTGCTATGTGCCCGCTGTGGTGGTCACCTGGGTCACGTATTTCCCGACGGCCCCAAGCCAACCGGACTGAGGTATTGCCTGAATTCGGTGTCGCTCGAGTTTATAGCTGCGAAGAAATAAAGGAGGCCGAAAAAAAACAAATAAAAGAGGCAAAGCCCAAATAAGCTCCAAATTCGAAGGGAAACAAACTTACAAGTCCCATGAGATTGCGTTTGCCCATGCTTGGTGGGAAGCACTGGTTCTCATTCCAATTGTGGCGCAGCTTGATGAGTGCGGAAGCAATCTGTTTATTAGAATTTTACCCCTTATAAATAGATTGCCACGGGCCATTAGCCATTGACCTGGGAAAGAACTACATAATGGCCTCGCAATCACCGTTCGGCAGCAACTGCCTTTCAAAATTTCAACCTTCCCCTTTTGAGTTTTATTTGATTTTTGTCTTTTGATTCTTGGTATTTCGCCGCTTGGCTGTAATTTCCTTTTCAAAAAAAGGAAACATGAAATAGCCGTAAGGAATACCTTACCCAACGGAATGAATAACCTGTCAGCAGACTAAGATCTATTCCGTAATGGTACAGGCTATTCCATCTGGCCGCTAAAAAGTAAATTTTACACAGATGAAATACCTACTCTTACTCGGAATCATTTGCATATCGATGAACAGCTTCGCTCAGGAAAAAATATACCTCTGGCCTGACGGTGCTCCCATGGCCAAAAGCAAAGAAGATGCCGATCAGCCCTATATGATGGCTTACAATCCTGCTACCAAAAACGCACAGAAATCCGCAGTTGTTATCTGCCCCGGCGGAGGCTACGGGCATCTGGCAGACGACCACGAAGGCAAGCAGGTGGCCAAATGGTACAACGACCGTGGCGTAACTGCCTATGTGCTCTACTACCGCCTCGGTTTTCACAAAAGTGGTTACACTCACCCGGTACCCCTGATGGATGCAGAAAGAGCACTAAGAATGGTTAGAGCCAATGCTGGTAAATGGGGGCTCGACCCCAACAAGGTAGGCATCATGGGCTTCTCCGCCGGCGGGCACCTGGCGTCCAGCCTTGGCACACATTTCACTGATGGTGACAAAAGCAGCAAAGACCCTGTAGAAAAAGTCAGTTCCAGACCGAACTACATGGTGCTGGGCTATCCGGTAATAAATATGGACGATAGCTTCACTCACCGGGGTTCTATGTTCAACCTGCTGGGCGACTCGCCCAACAAGGAGGAGCAAACCTTGATGTCGAACGAAAAGCAGGTAACCAACCTCACTCCGCCTACTTTTCTGGTGCACACCACAGAAGACTCGGCCGTGCCCGTAGAAAACAGCCTTTACTTCTACCTGGCCCTGAAGAAAGCAGGAGTGCCTGCCGAAATGCATATATATGAAAAAGGCGCTCATGGCCTGGGTATGGTCAACACTAAAAACGAAATATTCAATTCCTGGGCAGACAGGCTGGCCGATTGGCTGAAAGTGCATCAGGTGATTGATTAACCAGTTTACTAGATTTGTCGTGCCACCAGCTTAGGCTGTGGGCACGACAAATACCCCCAAATCTCTAAATCTAAAAAGGTGAAGTCTCCTCCCAAATAAAGCTCTCGATCTTAATTGCCCCCGACACGGCTGGCGGGAGAAAAATGGTGGAGGGGTGCGGGACAAATGGCCCGTGCGTTAATTTTTCGATGATTTTTGGTTACTTTTCATCCTAGGAAAAGTAACAGCCCGTCCGGCTTGAGGACAAAAGCACAAATCATACCTGATGACCGATAAGTTTGACGTTCTTTTATTGATCAAGGAACACTACAACCTCGCCTGCACCGACTTCAAAAGCCTCGAAGGCTACGACAGTACCAACTTCAAAGTCTTAACGGAGAAGGGCACCTTCTTACTCAAAATTTATCAGGAAGAGCCTGGCCTTGAAGAACTGCTGGATGCCGAGAATAAAATTCTATTGCTTCTCAACAATGAGCTGCCGGGCTACTTCTCCAACCTCATCGCCAATGTCCGGCAGGAGCTAGTCACCATCATCCAAACTAACGGAGGCGAAACCGTATTCCTGCGCCTGCTCACCTTTCTTGAAGGCTCTTTCTTTGCCGAATCAAGCCCAAGTACTGCCCTCTATTACTCATTGGGCCAACTTCTTGGCAAAATGGACAAGGCGTTAACCGGGCAATACTACTCAGCGGTTACTGCTAAAGACTTCGACTGGGATTTGAAACTATACTCACGCAACCTTCAGCATGCCTCCCACATCGAAGATTCAAAAAAACGCAAATGGGCTGAGTACTTTTACTTGCAGCAAAAAGAGGTGGTGGATCCTCTTCTTCCCTCTCTGAGAAAATCTATCCTTCATGGCGATGCCAATGACTGGAATCTACTGGTGAGTGACGACAAAGTCACCGGCCTGATCGACTTTGGCGACATGTGCTACAGTCCTCTCATCAACGAGCTGGCCATAGCGCTTACCTACGTGATGTTTGAGAAAGAAGAACCGCTGGAATGGGCCATCCCAGTGCTGACCGGCTACAACGAAGTCATGCCCCTCCTTCCGCCGGAGGTCGACCTACTGTTTTACCTCATCGGCACCCGCCTGGCGGTGAGTGTGAGCAAATCGGCTTACACAAAAACCCTGAAGCCCGACAGCGACTACATTACTATTAGCGAAAAACCAGCCTGGGAGCTTCTGGAAAAATGGGTTCGAATGAATCCCAGACGGGTCAGTCACGAGTTTCGCACAGCTATTGGCTTGCCTCCGACTATTAGCGACAACACCGATGAGCTGCTGAGCAAAAGGCTTAAAGTAGCTAGTAAGGCATTGTCCATCAGCTTCGACAAGCCCGTCCACATGGTGAGTGCCGCCTTTCAGTACATGCACGACGACCTGGGCAACACCTACCTCGATGCTTATAACAATATTCCGCACGTAGGGCATTGCCACCCAAGGGTTGTGCAGGCTGGTCAACAACAGATGGCCCGGCTCAATACCAACACCCGCTACCTGAGCAAGGTGTATAACAACTATGCAGAGAAGCTGCTGAGCAAGTTTCCGGCTAAGCTATCCAAAGTCTTTTTTGTTAATTCCGGCAGTGCAGCCAGCGACCTGGCACTGCGGCTGGCCCAAACGCACTCCCGCAAAAAGGGCATTGTGGTAATGGAGCACGGCTACCATGGCAACACCCGGCAGGTGATCGACATCAGTCATTATAAATACAACCGCAAGGGAGGCCAGGGAAAAGCAGAGCACATTCTGGAAGCCACCCTGCCCGATACCTACAAAGGCCAGTACACCCAGAACGACGGTACGGCAGGCAAACAATATGCTGCCGATTTGATCGCCAGAATAAAAGCAAGTGATCTTGACATCGGAACTTTTATTTCTGAACCTATCGTTGGCTGCGGTGGACAAGTGCCGCTGGCCAAAGGCTACCTGAAAGAAGTGTACACCTATATGCGGGCCAATGGAGGTGTATGCATCAACGATGAGGTGCAAACTGGTTTTGGCCGACTAGGCAATTACTTCTGGGGTTTCGAAATGCAGGAAGTGGTTCCCGACATTGTGATCCTTGGCAAGCCAATTGCTAATGGCCACCCGATGGGGGCTGTTGTTACGACTGAGGAAATCGCTGCATCCTTCGAAACAGGAATGGAGTTCTTCAGTTCCTTCGGTGGCAACCCAGTGTCGTGCGCCATTGCCCATGCCGTGCTCGACGTGCTGGAAGAAGAACAACTGCCTGAACACGCACAAAAACTTGGCACCTATATCCTCAACGGTTTTGAGAACCTGACCAGGAAATACGAATGGGCAGGCAATGCCCGGGGGCAGGGCCTGTTTCTGGGGCTGGAATTGGTGAAAGGCAAGGCCAAAAAAGAACCCTTCACCGAGCTGGCTGCCTTTGTGAAAAACAAACTCAAAGAGCAGAACATCCTCATAGGTACCGATGGGCCCTTCGACAATACACTGAAGATCAAGCCACCCATGTGCTTCACGCAGGCAAATGCAGATGAGCTGCTACAGGCGATTGATGAGGCGCTCGGTACCTGGACCATCGCCTAACCCGCTCTCGTGCCGGCACTCCCCACTACCAGCCAGTTAATAATCAAGCCATTCATGAAGTAGTTGCTAACGGACTTTTTCACAGGGTCTGATTTGCGTTTTCGTTATACATTGATTATCTATGTATAAAGACTTCTTAAGTATATGGATTTTTCCAAATCATTGATTGCTGCTTCCTCCAAACCTCTCATCCTCGGTATCCTACAGCAGGGCCCCAATTACGGATATGATATTATCCAGCAAGTCAAAACCCTCTCGGGCGGACAACTGGAATGGGCCGACGGCATGCTGTACCCTGTTCTCCACAGGCTGGAGAAAGAAGGATTGGTCACCTCACAATGGAACCAGTCGGACAATGGACGTCACCGCAAGTACTACGCCATTACCGAGCTTGGCAAGGCGGCCATTCATCAGGAGCAGGAACACTGGCTGGCTATGCACCATGTACTCCAGAAGCTTTGGTCACTCAACTCAAAAACTTCACATGGATAATCAACAACTCATCGAACGCCACATCACTCAGTGGCGCCAACAACTCCGAAAGCAAAAGAACCTGGAAGATGGCGTGATCGCCGAATTGGAAGATCACCTGCGACAAAGTATTGAACGGCTGCAAACGCAGGGCAGCTCTGCAGAAGAGGCCTGTAAAAAAGCCATCGAAGAGCTGGGCACTCCGGCCGACATCAGTGAAGAAGAGCATTCAGTACAATTCAGGTACAACGGCTCCTACTGGCCACTGCTGGGCAGTTATTTCCTCATTGCGCTGCGCAACATCCGACACAGAAAGTTCATTGCTTCCATCAATGTGCTCGGCCTTACCCTGGGTGTGGCTGTAAGCCTGTTGCTGGGTGTTTATGCTTACGACATCATCACCTATGACCAGTTTCATGAGAACACAGAAGATATCTACTTCCTGTACCGCACCCGTTTGACCCCCGAGGGTGGAAAAATGGATGTGAGCGACACCTGGGCGCCACTGGCGGAAGAAGTACAAAAAGCGTTTCCCAGTGTTTCTTCTATTGGTCGATTTGTTTTTGCCGGCGAAACGACGATCCGCCATGGGGAGCAGGAGTACAGCGAGGGCGTGACTTTCAGTGAACAGGGCATGTTCGATATGTTTTCGTTTCCGATGCTCCACGGGGACAAAGGTCGGGTGTTTGAAAATCCAAGGTCGGTAGTGATTAGCAGTGAGGTGGCTAAGCGAATCTTTGGAGACGAAGACCCATTGGGCAAAACAATTGAGGTGGCCTTTAATGAACCAATCACTTATGAAGTCACCGGGGTACTGGACAAGATCCCGTTTAATTCCAGCTTCGACTTTGATATTGTCATCAATCTGGAGTCAAGAAGGCAGCAATGGACTGAGCTCGGCTACTTTGGTTGGGACGCTTCTTTTATGTTCAGCTTCATCCAACTTCGGAATGGGCAGAACCCGAAAGCCCTGGTTGAGCAATTCCCCCAACTAGTGGAGAAATTTGTCACTCCCTCTGAGCGGGGCACCCTGGAGCTGATGCCTCTGGCCGACTATTACGACTTCAACACGGGACAGCAGCAGTACGGCTACTTTCTGGGCTATATTTCTATCGGGCTGCTGCTGATTGCCTTTTTCAACTTTGCCAATCTCAACGCTGCCCAGTCGCTTGGCAGGTTCAAAGAGGTAGCAGTGCGCAAAACGTTTGGTGCCGGGGGCAAAGACCTGGTTCTCCAGTTTACCGGAGAAACTACGTTTCTTTTTGCCGTCGGTAGTATTCTGGGCATAGCATTGGCTTTTATTCTGCTACCCTATTTCATCGACCTTTTTGGTCAGCAAATGTCACTCGCATTTCTGTTTGAGCCCCTGCCATTGGTCAGCCTACTGGCAGGCATTATCGGCCTGGGATTGATAGCCGGTATTTACCCTACCCTCACCCTTTCTAAGTTGAAAGCCGGAGAAGTAATGCACGGCAGTACCTCTCTGAAGCGGAGCGGCTTTGACCCAAAAAATATTCTTGTCACCTGCCAATTCGCAATTGCCGTGATGCTTGTCAGCGCTGTACTGATCATGTATCAGCAAATCAACTTCATGAAGACGGCAGACATGAATTTCGATCCCGACAATGTACTGATCATCAACGCACGGTCAGGTGAGGGTGAAGAAAATGAACAGCGGTGGGCAGCTTTCCGAAATTCGCTCGAAGCAGTGCCTGGCGTGAAGTCGGTGAGTGCTTCCAACTCCGCACCTGGCAGGTACCGGGGGAGTTTCGTGTTGGTGCAGTCTGAAGACGCCAGAGACCGTGCCCCGCTCGACTGGCGGTTCGTTGGCGTCGACGACAAGTATTTCTCCACCATGGACATTGAGTTTGTGGAAGGCCGGGATTTTGATATTGATATGCGCTCCGACCAACGCAAGTCGGTTATCAACCAGGCTGCTATGAAACAGCTGGGCTGGGCTTCGGTTGAAGGCCATAAGCTCATGTTTCCTGATTCTGATGAAGGATTCGAGGTGATTGGGGTAGTAAAAGATTTCAACTTCAGCTCCCTGGCCAATGCCGTAGAACCCGTCATACATGTGTTCCGGGGCAGAAACAGCAACCGCTACAACATGCTGCTGGTACGGCTCAATGCCGTCGGACTCAGCGAAACCATGGCTCAAATTGAGGACGCCTGGAAAGGCTTTGAGGCCAATCACCCGATTGACTACACCTTTGTCGATCAGCAGTTCCAAAACCTCTACGAAACAGAAGAACGTATAGGCTCTATGACACTCTATGCTACTTTTATGGCCATCCTGGTGGCCGTGCTGGGTATTCTTGGCCTGGCGAGCTTCACTGTGGCACAGCGGATGAAAGAAATGGCCATCAGAAAAGTATTAGGTGCTTCTGTAAAACAATTACTCATGATCCTCCTAAAGCAAACAACACTTCTTCTCCTGGCAAGTCTGCTCATTGCGGTGCCACTCAACTACTATGTAATGAACGACTGGCTTGAGGGATTCGCTTTCCGAATCAACCTTGGGCCTTTCGCCTACTTGCTGGCGGCTGGCATTGTGATGGTGACCTCATGGGTTGTTTTAGGTAGCTATGCGCTAAAGTCATTGAAGACAAATCCGGCCAGCACATTGAGGAGCGAGTAGACCGGACGGACTGAAAGAGTCAGGAACGTGGGGTTTTCACACAAAAAAACGAAAGGCGGCCATTGTTAACTTCAGCAATGGCCCGCTATTTCTCTACCACCCTTATCACACTGTTGCCATTTACCATTACATCATAGTCGACCCCGTTAAGTGATATTTCTATACTCACCAGCGCTCCGAGTGAGAGGTCATTAAATTCAGCCTCCGTAACTTCAAGGGTGGCTATTTGAGCAGCTTTACCAGCCGCAATATCGACCGCTTCTGTCGTTGTAGCGACTTCCGCTTCGATAGTAAAAGTAAAGCCGTTGGTACTGTACAGAGTGACCTTCCCTGTCGTTACTGGCACATCGGTACTGCCTAGAAACACTTTGTATTGGTATTTGCCTGCGAATGTCACCACGTTCACAAAACTGGCGGCCACCAGCTGGCCTTCTTCGGCTGGAATCACAGTCACTGCATCATAAATCAGGGGGTCGTTTTCCCGGTAAGCCTCCACAAACACATAGCCCAGGGTCTTGGCCAGCGCCTTTCCAGCGGGATCCACGCTCAGCACATTGGTATTCGACGACCTCCACTGTATACTTTGATCGGTAGCGTTGTCCGGCATGAAAGACAATGGCAAGGCCTGCTCAACATCAATGAACGCAACGATCACTGAATCGCCGCTTGCTATCTCCACGGCTGACAAGGGAACAGGGAGTACATTAACGGTAAGCTGCGCTTCGGCCCCCTCGCTCGCACTGCTCAGCTTAACAGTTGTGGTTCCAATGCCCAAAGCTTTGAGCATGCCTGTAGACGACACCGTCGCAATGTCTTCGTTCAAGGAAGTCCACACCAGGTCCTCAATAATAATGGTATCGGGCGTGATGGTATAAAGCAGCCTGGTGGAATCACCCATCACGATATTAACGGTCGACTCACTCAAATGAACCTCCGCATCCACCTCTTCAACAGGATCAGGCTCCTCAGTGTCTCCACCGCAACCAACAACGAATACCCAGGCAGCCAAAAGAATCAATAGCGAAATGGTACGGAGTGACTTCATAGAGCGTTTTAAAAGCTTATTTCGCTGGCGAAATAAGCAAGATTGTACGGCATTTTCACTTCCATTTTTTAAAGAATGGAAGAACGGTCAGCGGAAGTGAAGGCAGGTTAGAATCTAATTAACTCGGGTAGCGAAAACGCTCAATCATTGTCCCGGGGATGCCATGGTGGCTTACTTTTTACCCACAGCACGGTTCAGGTAATAAGCATTAATTTCCTCTGAATTACTCTCTATAATATCTGGCCGTCCATCGCCATTGAGGTCTGCCGAAATGATATCATACGTGTCGTGGTTTACCTCTCGAAGTATCATCCGCCGCCAGACCTTGCCTCCCCCATCATTGAAAAAGACCAAATTGGGAGACCCAGAGTTGGCAATAATAATATCGATATCTCCACCCAGGTCTAAATCGTCCACCGTAACAGAATAGGACTCGTCGTCACTTTCATCAAAAACAACAAAGGTGTCGTAGGTCAATGCAGGGTTGCCAAAATACACCCTGTTGGGTTCACCAATATTGGCAGTGACAATGTCCATGATACCGTCCTTGTTGATGTCGGCAACGGCTACTGCTCGTGTTTCATCACTGCCAGTGCCAAAAGGTACCTTTTTGGCAAACCCTAACTTTCCATCGTTGAGATAAATATAGTTTTGCTGACCGTCCCTGTTGGCCAGTATCAGGTCGTAGTCATTGTCTCCGTCGATGTCCGCCAATTCAACGTCGATTGTTGAATCGTCCTTTTCGCCGAATTGGAGCACCCGGTCAAACCTGCCTTTGCCATCATTCAGGCATATTTCGTTTTCGGCACCCCGGTTGGTAATCAAAATATCGATATCACCATCTCCATCAATATCCGCCGTGGTTAGGTTCCGGGTTGGGGCATACTCCTTTCCAAAAGAGGAGCCTCTTTCGAAAATGCCTCCTCCTGAGTTAATATAAATCGCATTGGGCGCCATGTCGTTTCCAACTGCAATATCTAAATCACCATCGCCATCAAAATCTGCCAATTCGGTGGCATAGCTGGTTTCGCTCACGTCGTCAAGCGGACGGGATACCGTAAAAATCCCCAGTCCATTGTTGTAAAAAATTCTGTTTTGCTCGGGCCAGTGCCTTCCATTGGCGACAACGACATCGATATCTCCATCGTTGTCAATATCTCCAACCCCAATAGAAGCAGTTTTTTCTTTAGCATCTCCCAATATTAGTCTTCCGCTGTGGCGAAACTCAATGTCCTGCGCAAACAGAAAAGTGCTTGGCATGAGCAAAGCGGCAATAATTATATACTTCATAAGCTTTGTCCTGGTTGGCTACCATTTTGCATATGACTTTCCAAGGCCGTCTCTTTCCGACCGTCAGATGAGGATGCAAAAGGAATCAAATAAAATGCACCGGGGCAAGTTAGGTGAGTTTGCGTAGGGGTCAAATACCGCTGACAAAAAATGAGGTGTGAGATGAATCGAACCACGCACAACTCTGGTGCCTTCTGTCAGTCGGGAAGTTTCGGAGGGCACGCTGAGCGAGGCACTCAAAGTGTTTCAAAAGTCATGTTTCTAATCCAGGCCCTCAATTTCTCTCTCTTCCAAAAAATCGACGTATCATCCAGTCAATTTCAAACTGCAATTCCTCATGCGCTGCATGCTGGCTGTAACCACCGTGATGGTCAACTCCTGGGTAGTATAGGGTAGCTAAGCAATAAAGTCTCTGAATGCTATTCTGGCTTGCACATTAAAAAATGTCAAGGTTGCCTGCTAACAGCCGTTAGTTAGCAAAATTGATTTCTTAACGATGGCTGAAAAATACTTAAAGTAGCTGCGACTCTTTTTTTGCAGGTCACTCTAAGCTAAGGCAGATAAGCCCCTAACTGGCGGTAGGTTTTTGTTGGCATTATTTCTGGTATCCCTATCTTAGCACCAAAGCCAACCAACCATGAAAAAATATTATCACCTGCTCATTATTTTAGGCGCTGTTGCAATGCTGTCCGGCTGTGCCAGCGGGAAAAAAGCGCTCCAAAAGGGTGACTACGAAAGGGCAGTTTCACAAGCAATCAACCGGCTCCGATCCAACGACGGGCAGAAAAAGGCCCAAGCAACGCTCGAAAAGGCCTACAAATATGCCCTGGAGTCTCATTTGGGGAATATCAAAAAAGCGAAAGCTTCCAACGATATTATGAAGTGGGAGTCGATTGCCAGAGATTATCAATACATCAATTTTTTGGCTGATGAAATCCAGAGATGCCCTGGCTGCAGGGCGGCAGTACCCAACCCGGCCCGCTACGATGCGCAGCTGGCCGAGGCTAGGAGGAATGCTGCCGACGTGCACTACAACCTTGGAGTTGAAGCGCTCAGGCGAAAGGAACAACGCACCAAAGCTATTGAAGCACATCAGCATTTTATGGCCGCTCAGGCGCTAGCGCCCAGGTTCAAAGACGTGGACGAGAAGCTAGGAGAGGCTCTGTACTATGCCACGCTGCGTGTGGTAGTGGAGCCCATTCCATCTCCTTCAAGAATGTTCAATATCAAGCATGAGTTTTTTGTGAACAAAATCAATGAATACCTGCACAACACCGTGATCAATCAATATGTGCGGTTTTACACTCCAGGCGAAGCAAATGCCGAGAAATTGGACTATGTGCATCACATAATCACCATGGAGTTTGACCGGTTCAACCTGGGCAATGTGTACAGCAACAAAACAACCACCGATGTTAGCCGGGACAGTGTGGTGATTGCCACTAAAGACAACGTGAAAATTTATGGCACTGTGAAGGCCAAACTTACCACGAACGAAAAGGCCATTACGGGGACCGGCGTGTTGGATTTCAAGGTGTTCGACAATGGTCTGAACAAAGTAATCACCCAGGAGAAGTTTCCAAGTGAGTACACCTGGGCCATCCGCTGGGCTTCTTTCAACGGCGACGAACGGGCACTCAGCGATGAACAGCTTGCCATGGTGAACACAGTGGAAGCTTCAGCACCCAGCCCTCAGTTTATGTTCGAGGAATTTACGGCACCGCTTTATGATCAGGCCATCAGCAAGGTCAGGAGTTACTATCGGAATTATTGACTGGCTTTTGGGGCCTAATCATATCTTTCTTTTGCAGGTGTTGCTGGCTGATGATCGTTGGCACTAAGCTAAAAATTGCGAGCAAAAGATTTCAAAAAAAAACATTAACGAGAATTCGTTAAGCGCTTAACGGAAACCTAAGGATTACTTTTCTTTTTCTTCTTCTTTTTTGGTGGCGTTCTTACTACATGGAACCAAGATGGTTCATTGTCCTTGCCTCGAATCAATGTAGTTACGTAGTCTTTCGTTACGATTCTTATAGACTTGAATTGGCGTTCATAATACAATAGGAAAAACACGGCACCTACTGGAATATAATCTAAATCTTCATATACAATTGATATCGTTTTGTTGGGCATTGACTGATATCCCCGGTATTCGTTAAAATATTCCAAAGTGTCAATAATCTCGCTTGCATCGGAGCTCAAAGTGTAATGTAGTTCAGCTCCATAAATCATATAGCCATTTGGCTGAAACGCAGGCAAGAAATGAACTTTTATTGAAGTGTCACTTCGAAAAATAAAGTGATTGTATCTAAGTCGATCTTCAGGCCCCAGGAACTCATTTTTTCGAGCAAGGGCCAAGTCATAAGCTTTTGAATAATGGACTGCGAGTGTTGTATCAAACTGTCCAAAAGTACGGTTGACAGCAAAAGAAGCGGAGTCCACCAAATAATGGGCAGTGAGTGTATAGGTTGAATCGTAGGCTCCGTACAATGCATGATAACGCCCTGCAGAATCTAGATAACAAAACCACTGACCTCCATAGGTGCTAAGTTCCTCTTTCGAAAGAGTTTGAATGCTATCCGAGCTCACCCAAGCTACACGATCATAAGACAACATTTTAAAGGCAGTGGCGGTGTGTTCGAATTGTCTTTTCATGAACTGGTCGTTACCTGCGGGTAAATCTTCCTGTCCATATGCCACACTGGCAATCGAAATAATAAGAACTGAAATGATGTATTTCATAAAAACGCTTTTCATAATAGCTGACCAAGAGTTGCTAGAATTTCAATGAATGTCACTTCCCACTAGCACTTAACCACGCCGATGATAAAATTAATTTATGTGGCGGACAATCCAAGATAGCTGCCGTTTCTTTCCTACTGAGCCCCCATGCATGATAGTATCCATGTTAGCGGCATTCTGCTCTTCGATATCGTCCACAAGGCTCCGCTGAGAGGGACACTCGACACAGTTAAAATGCCGAATTCCTAATCCGACGTAATGGTAGCATATCCGGCACTTCATTTCTCTCCACTCAAAAAAATCAATTAACTTACCCGGTCTATTTCAAACTACAATCCCATATGCGCTACCTGCTCATCCTATTACCCTTTGCTCTCCTCCTCTCCTGCCAAACCACACCTCAGCAAGACTGGCCCGCTGAGTCGGTCACCACCAAACCATGGACCCGCTGGTGGTGGATGGGCAACGCTGTGGACGATGCCAATATCAGGAAGCAACTCATAGCCTACCACGAGGCCGGGCTGGGCGGCGTAGAAATCACCCCCATCTATGGTGCCATGGGCTTTGAAGAGCAGTACATTGACTACCTCTCCAAAGATTGGATGGATCGACTGCAAACTGTGATCCGGGTGGCCGACTCCCTGGGCATTGGCGTCGACATGAACCTGGGCACGGGCTGGCCCTACGGCGGCCCGCAGATCACGCCGGAATATGCTGCCTCTAAAATGGTGGTTCAACAATACTCACTAAAAGCAGGGCAAGCACTGAAAGAGAAAATTACTGTCAACGATGAGAAGCAGGCAGCCATGCGCCCCAAGCTGGTAACATTAATGGCTTATGGGCCTGAAACAACCATTGACCTAACTGATTCATTGAGTGAGGATGGACTTTTGAAATGGACACCAGACGCCAACTATGAGCTCTATGCGATCTTCGCCGGCAAAACGGGGCAAATGGTGAAGCGAGCTGCTCCCGGTGGCGCCGGTCTAGTGATGGATCACCTCAATAAAGAGTCCTTCCCCGTTTACACAGCCCGATTCGAAGAAGCATTTGGCTCACCCGGCCCCAATATCCGAAGCTTTTTTAACGACAGCTATGAGGTGTACGGTGCCAACTTCACGCCTACGCTATTCGATACCTTTGAACGCAGCCGTGGCTACGACCTCAAACCATACCTGCCCACCCTCCTCAGTGGCGATAGCTCAGCAACTGTGGGCAGGCTCAAGGCCGACTACCGCCAAACCATGGGCGAAATGCTGCTGGCCAACTTCAGTGAGCCCTGGAAAAACTGGATCAACAACCACGGTGCTTTGTCACGCAACCAGGCGCATGGCTCCCCGGCCAACCTGCTGGATGTGTACGCCTCTACCGACATTCCGGAGTGCGAAACCTTTGGCTATTCCGGGTTCGATATTCCCGGTGCCAAGAACTACACCCACTCCAGCCGTCACCTGCCACCCGATCTTTATATGCTCAAGTTTGCTTCCTCGGCAGCCCACGTGGCTGGCAAGCCATTGGTGTCGTCTGAAACCTTCACCTGGCTAGGCGAGCATTTTAAAACGCCCCTTTCACAAACCAAACCCGAGCTCGACCAGGCATTTCTGGCGGGAGTGAACCACGTGTTCTTTCACGGCACTACCTACAGCCCGGCCGAAGTGCAGTGGCCTGGGTGGCTCTTCTATGCCTCTACCAACTTTGCTCCATCCAACAGCTGGTGGCCCCATATAGGTGGGCTCACCGGCTACATCAACAGAAGTCAGTCGGTGCTCCAAACCGGACAGGCCGATGGCGACGTGCTGCTCTACTTCCCCTACGACGACGCTGCATACTTCTCAGGCAAGAAAAGCCTGGAGTACCTGTTCACAGTACACAATATCGATGAGTGGCTGCACCCGACCAACTTTTATGCAACGGCCAAAAGGCTGACAGAAAAAGGCTACCTGGTCGACTATATCTCTGAGAGCTGGCTGGAGAAACTGGCCGTTCCCAACGGACAGCTAAGCACTGGCCCCAACGGCACATCATACAAAGCACTGGTCATCCCCAAAATGACCTTTATGTCCACCAAAGCACTTCAGACACTGCTTAAACTTAAAAAACAGGGAGTGACCATCATTCTCCAGGGGTTGCCGGAAGACGTGCCTGGCCTCCACAATCTGGAGCAGCGAAGGGCAATTCTCGACTCATTAGTGATGGGCCTGGGTACCTCCACGAGCCCTGCCGGCAACGTACAGGCATCGTTAACAGCTGCCATGATTCAGCCTGAAAGATTGGCGGCACTCGGTCTTAAGTTTGTACGGAGGGTGGATGGCAACAATACCTATTATTTTATTGTCAACCAGCGACCCGAAGCTTTCGATGGGTGGGTGCCATTTAACAAAGCTTTTAAGGAGGCTGTGATACTGGATGCTATGACAGGCCGTGCTGGCAATGCCGAAACAAAAACCGAAAACGGGCTAACGCAAGTCCGCATGCAGATCAAATCTGGCGAGTCTCTTTTCCTTAAAGTCGGCAACGAAAGCTCTGCTACCGACTGGAGCTATGCCAACGAAACCGGTGGAACCGTTGCGCTCAATGGTCAATGGACACTTAACTTCAAAGCTGGCGGCCCCACCCTGCCCGGCAACAAAACCCTGGACAAGCTTCAGCCCTGGACGGCCCTGGGAGATTCACTGGCCGACCAGTTTTCCGGCACTGCTACCTACGCTACCCACTTCATCCTGGTTTCGAAAAAGGATGACTACCTTCTACAGCTGGGCGATGTGCGGGAAAGTGCCAAAGTATGGGTGAACGGGCTGTATGCAGGTAATAGCTGGGCTGTGCCCCACGAGTTAAGGATTGGGGACTACCTAAAAGAAGGCGACAATACCATAGAAATAGAAGTAGCCAACCTGATGGCCAACCGCATTCGCTACATGGACAGGGCGGGGATAGAATGGCGCAAGTACCACGAAATTAACTTCGTGAATATCGACTATCAGGCGTTCGATGCCAGCGACTGGGAGGTGCAGCCGTCGGGATTGATAGGGCCAGTGAAGTTGGTGGAAATAGAATAAGCACAAATTTGAAGACTTTAGACCCTGCGATCCAGCTCCGAAAAGTACTTTTTGATGATGTCCTCCTTATGAACTTCAACAAACGACAAAAATGACTGAGCCACCGGAGAGTGCTTCTTGGCTTTCAGCCAGATCAATTGCCAGGAGGTGGTTATGGGCAGCCCTTTTATTGGAATAATTTTCATTTCCCCTGACGCCAGCTCCTTCTTAATGCCTATCAAAGGCATAATGGAAAGCCCGAGCCCCGCCAGCACAGCTTGCTTCACGGCTTCGTTGGAGGTAAGCTCCATCTTCTTCCCGATGGTCATTCTACTCTTTTCTACAAACCGCATCATCGTTTGTCGGGTGCCGGAGCCAGGCTCACGAAAAATAAGAGGAACTCTTTGAAAGAACTGAGCGAGGTCTCTTCCCGATGAAACGGTACTATCTTTATTGCCTACAAGGAAAAGTTGATTATCAAGTAAGTCAACTTTATTTATCGCCAGCTCATCCGGCAAAATCGACACCAGGGCAAAATCAACTTCATTGTTTTTAAGGCTGTCGATCACTCTTGCCTTGTTGGTCACATCCATATTAAGCTCCACACCTGGATGTTGCTTCATAAAATCGGTTAGAAAATAGGGCATCACGTATTTTCCAGTCGACACTATCGAAAGCTGGAGCCGACCTGCCAATTGTCCTTTGTAGGCGAGCATTTTATAATCAATATCTCTTACCTGCTGAAGAACTCTTTCCGCCATTTCGGCAATTTCACGGCCGAATTCGGTGATGTAAATTTTTCTGCCTATAACCTCAGTGAGCGGCACTTCAAACTGATTTTGAAGATTTCGAAGTTGAATCGAAACAGCAGGTTGGGTTAAATGCAGCTCTTCCGCAGCTCTTGTCACGCTCTGCGTTTGAGCCACCTTCAGAAAGATGTGAAGCTGGTTTAACGTATAATTCATAAATAAATTTTATGTGTTTCATAATAAATATAAATAAAAATAAATGAATTTACTGCATCAGTTTTGCGAAATAAATACAACTAGTACGTGCAACAAACGCAATTGTGAAAGGGAATGAAATAGGCATTGAAATCATGCACGCTACACGAAGAGTCGTCAAAGCAATTGGGGCAAAGACTCAAATCGATGAATTGGAGGTGGGCGCAAAGGTGTACCTGAGCGGAAACACAATCATGATTTCCAAATCATCGTGGGACACTATAAGGAAAAATAAACTTTTTCTAAGCAGCCAATCAGTACACCGCACGTTGGAGTTGAAACAAAAAAACTCGCACGGGTTTGATAGCAAAAAGCGGCTATACCAGCAACAATTTTAAATAGCGTAATAAGAAATGAAAGCGAAAGACATGAAGCAGAACAATGAAGTAACCATTTTAAATGAAGTATACCTGCCAGAAAACGCTGAGGAGGTAATTTCAGGGCTAATTGATCAGAAGATCAATTTCCTAAAGTTAAAAAATCTATCTAGTCACGTGATCTATTTCAAACCCAATCAACACTGCCAGTCGGAAATAGAACGGCTTGATGCTTTGAAAATGGTTTTGATAGGGAAGGTTCGAACTCTGAAAAGCCAACCACTCCGCTTAAAACTGGTATCCTATTTTGACCATGATTGAAACCAATGATTGCGAAGGATTGGTTCAACGGTAGAACTGTCATTATTGCGAGTCTTCATCAAAAAGAAGAAGTAATGGCACCACTTTTAGAACGTTATCTGGGGTGTCAGTGCGTTGTCCCAGCTGATTTAGACACCGATCAGCTGGGCACCTTCAGCGGGGAGATTCCAAGGCGATTTAGTCCGATTGAAGCTGCCAGGCGAAAATGCAGGATGGCACTCTCCGAGATCGGCGGTGACCTTTGCATAGCCAGCGAGGGATCATTTGGATCACATCCTTCGCTACCATTTCAAGCAGCCAATGAAGAGCTTGTGCTTCTCGTTGACAGCAGGAATGGGTTCGAGGTATCAGCCTCAAAAGTATCTTTCCAAACCAACTTTAACGGGCAGGCCATTGTCAGCTTAGAGGAACTCCAGTCCTTTGCAGAAAAGGCACTATTTCCTTCTCACGGGCTTATTATTAGGAAAAACCCAAAGAGCGATGCTGGAATTGTTAAAGGAATCAACACCTGGCCAGCACTCCAAATAGCCTTTGAATCCACTATGAACACGTGGGGACAGGTGTATGTCGAAACCGACATGAGAGCAATGCACAACCCTTTAAGAATGGAAACTATCAGGGCTGCTACGATCAAGCTTATTCACAAGCTTCAAAATAGCTGCGCTGTGTGTGGTGCGCCAGGCTTTGGGGTTGTGCGTCAGGCAGCCGGCTTACCCTGCTCGGTTTGCTCACAACCTACTAAATCCGTGATGGCCAGCACGTATGGCTGCCAGCTCTGCCATTTCGAAGAACACAAATTATTTCCACAGGACAAACCCAGCGAAGGCCCCGCTTACTGTGATTATTGCAACCCATAACCAAACAAACTATGAGTCTGAATCTCCTTATCGACAACTTGACTAATCCTGCACTATTGTTTTTCATTCTCGGCATCATCGCCGTTTATGTGAAGAGTGATCTGGAAATACCAGCTGGCTCTTCAAAGTTTATCTCCCTCTACCTCCTGTTTAGCATTGGCTTTAAGGGTGGCCAGGAGCTGTCGCATGAGGCATTTACAGCTGAAGTTTTATCTTCCATGATTTTCGGAGTCGGCATCTCCATCATCATCCCATTGTACACCTTTTTTATACTCAAACGGTACATGAATGTGTTTGACGCTGGCGCAGTGGCAGCAGCCTATGGCTCGGTCAGTGCTGTCACGTTTGTAACGGCAGTGAGCTACCTGGAAAGCCAGGGTAGTCAAGTTCACGGGCATATGGTGGCCATTATGGCACTAATGGAATCACCCGCTATTATCGCCGGACTGCTTTTGATAAGCATTTTCAACAAAGACGAGTCGCAAAAGATCAAAAAAAGGACGGCTCTAAGCCACTCCTTTACCAACGGAAGCGTGCTGCTCATCCTTGGAAGCCTGTTGATTGGTTACTTCGCCAATGCCGAGCAAGCCGAAGGTATCAAACCTTTCACAACGGACATTTTCAAAGGCTTTCTGGCAGTTTTCCTACTAGACATGGGCATTTCCAGTGGCAAAAAGCTTAAGTCAATGGTCGCCGGTGGGCCCTTTCCAACGGTTTTTGCCCTCATTGTGCCCGTTATCAACGGAACTGCGGCTGCCATAGCCACTGGCCTTTTCACCTCCGATGTGAGTAGCAGATTCATACTGGCCATTCTTGCAGCAAGCGCCTCTTATATAGCGGTGCCAGCGGCTATGAAAATTGCTGTACCCAAAGCCAACCCAGGCCTATTCCTGCCCATGGCGCTGGCGATAACATTTCCGGTGAATATCACTATTGGGATGCCTATCTACTACTGGCTGGTGCTAAATACATAAAATCAAAAACATCGTCAGAAGCTAGCGCTAGTTTAGCCTTTGAGTAGTTCACCATTATAGAATTAAAAGGTCGTAGACTAGCTTCTGAACACTGGTGTGGGGAAGTCGAATGGCAGGAATAGACTTCTGGTAGAATTACGATTATGCGTCAAACAACACAAAACGATTATATCCTTCGCACTTTGCAGCCTCACCTGGGCAGTCCTGGCTTCACCTGAAAATAGCCATCTTCTTCTTCCTGGGTGGAACTAGTGCTTTTCCTTTCACTTGCGTCCAGCTCTCTGAAAAATGGAATAGACGCCCACCGATTCTTGTACATGGAAGGTGGCCCCCCAACTTCCAGCGTATGCATACCCTGCGGCAACTGTGCGATATCGATGTAAGCCAGATAGCCCGGCTGATTTGTCTTAAGCCTAAAATGATAGAGAAGAGGGTATTCCCTTACCAGGCTGTCGTCCAGGTAGACATGGTAAAACTTTTTTATGGCGGGCATATCCCTCGCATCTCTGGTCATGCCCTTGCTGGCAACAACCAGAGAATCATAGTTCACATACGCCCTGATCGAGTCCTCCTTAATAACTCCGGCCGGGATAAAGAGTCTAAGGACATTCCCGTCGATAATATCAGAGGGTATCTGCGCCTGGTAGGAAAAAAGCTCTTCATTTTGATCTTCATAATAACCAGTGAACACCCTTAGCCTTTGATCATCACCATGCCACAAGCTCAAACGGGAGAATGAACTTCCATCATACGCATCATTGGTAACTTCATCCAGCCCAAATAAGCTCCCAACAGCAAACACAGTAAGAAGCAAGAAGACCACCCATCGGTTGGAGTTGCTTACAAAAGCGAAATAAATAGGCCTGTAATAGCGCCCCAATGTAAACGTGCTAATGAGTTGGTGAAAAGGCCAGTAGATTTTACTGATCCAGGAAAAGCGCCGGAAGAACCCGAGGGTAAGAAAATCAATAAGTCCTATGAAGGCGATTACCAGCAGCACAACAACATAAATTTCAAAGGCCCGTGTGTCGGTAAAATTAAAGTTCCCCTGAAAAGCGACCCCTATAAAAAACGGGATAACCAAAAGGATGAAAAAGTATAGGTAGGCCCCTACAATGCTCATGAAGAGCATAAAAGAGAGCGAGAACAAGGAGCTGCAGAGTTTCTCCAGATTAATAATAATGCGCTGAAAGGGTGGAATCTTCTCGACTCTTTCCTTAAAGCGATGCTTATATTTGAGTCGCTCGGCGTTAACTCCGTTGGGGAAGGTATAGCTTAGCCCTACCATTCCTACCCATATGCCCCGGCAAATCAAGTGAAGGATAAGGCCGAGAATGAGCCAATAAATCCCAAGTTTGAGTATGCCCACCAGGTTATCAATATCGGTGGTTGAGCTAAATACCTGGGACTTGAAAAACGCCAGCGCCTTGTCCAGTAATGGAGGAACCTTGAACATGCCAAACAACACAATTCCTGAAAGCAGCACTTCCGGTTCCCAGCTTCTTTGCTGAAGGTCTTCAAGCCATTTGGGGGTTTCCTCTTTTTCCATAAAAGTTAGGTTCGTTCCGTAAAATACAGCTACCGAATGGCTTCAGAAAACTGCACGATCCATTTTACGCCGCTAGTGCCCGGCAGTGTCGGCTGTCACCATCTCCTTATTATTCCTGGACCACTCGCTCCATGAGCCCACGTACAGTTTGGGAATATCAAGACCAGCATAGTCGGCGGCCAGCAACAAATGGCACGCAGTAACGCCCGATCCACAATGTACAATAATCCGATCGGTGGGTATGTTGCCAAATACAGCCTGGTACTTGTCATTTAACTCTTGGGGAGATTTAAAAAGACCATCGGCGGTCAGGTTGTCGCTAAAGGGAACATTGACAGCACCGGGAATATGTCCGGCGATCAAATCGATGGGCTCCGTAAGACCGGCGTACCTTTTGGCATCCCGAACGTCGATAACCAGGTGGTCTTTTGCTTTGGCTACCTTCTCCACCTCCAGCATGTCCGCCTGAGGCAATTTCCATTCGACTACCGGGTACGGAGCTACTTTTCCAGGGATTTCCATTTTTGAAGACGTAGCCAGCCCGGCCTTTTCCGCTGCCAAAAGCCCACCGTTAAGCACCTGGACTTTGGAGTGTCCAAATGCCTTCAGCATCCACCACAAGCGAGCGGCGGCATTGGCGCCGCCCATGTCGTCATACACCACCACATGACTCCCGGGTGTGATCCCCAACCGCCCCAGCGCCTGCGAGAATTGATCCGCTGTAGGCAACGGGTGCCTTCCCCCTTCTGCCGCATTGGGCTTTACGTTGGCAAGGTCTTTATTGATGTCAGCAAATAAAGCTTGGTCGAGGTGCTTCTTACTGTAGTTTTCTCTGGCTTTCGGGCCACCGCTGGCATCCACAATGACCAAATCGTCGTAGTTATAAATAGCTCGCAGTTCATCGGCACTAATTATGGGAGATAGTTTGCTGTTCATTTTAACTTTAAGGTTCCGGGTAAAGTAATTGGCAAAGGGTGTGAAAGCAATATAAGGAAACTTCCTCCAACTACGTGAGAATCCTCGCCACCAATCGGCTTTTTTAGAGAACTGCTAGTACCGCCTCGACGACTCACGGATAACAAGTCGGCTTTTTATCAGTTCTTTCTGCTGGGTGATTTCCTTAGATGAGATTTGTTTTAGCAAAATCCTTGTCGCTGCTGCTCCCATGTCGAAGGCAGGGTGTTCAATGCTGCTCAGCGTTGGCTCTACAAAATCGCAGATGACTTCGTTGTTGAAGCCCAGCACCGCCACGTCTCTGGGAATCTGCAACCCCTGCATTTTCAAAATATGCATCATTTCAAGAGCAGATATGTCGTTGATGGCAAAAATGCCATCTGGCTTCTCCTCGGCGTCGAACAGGTACCTGGTGTATTGCTGCACATGTCCGGCCTGGTAGTTGGATTGAACTATAAGCGACTCTACCACGGGCACATTGTTAGCTTTGAGCGCCTCCAGGTAGCCATTAAGTCTGTTGCGACTATTAAAAAGGTGCGATGGTCCAGCCACAAAGGCAATTCTTTTGCAACCCTGTTGGATCAGGTGTTCTGTCCCCTGAAAACTAATATCAAAATTATCGGAGTATACCTGAGACACCGCCAACTCTTCTAATATCCTATCGAAAAAAACCAGCGGTATGTCCTTATTAATCGCATACTGAAAGTGGTCGCTCCGGTCTGTTTGCCTTGACACCGATACAAGCAATCCATCCACCTTGCTCGACATCAGGGTTTGTAAGTTATTCTGTTCAAGCGTCAGCGTTTCGTTCGACTGGCAAATCATCACATTGTATCCGGCGCCATTAGCCACCTCTTGAATCCCTCCTACAGCCTTAGCAAAAAACCGGTTAATGGTTTCCGGAATAATAACCCCCAGAGTATTGGTGCGCTGGAGCTTTAACTGCCGTGCCAATATATTAGGTTGGTAGTCCATTTTAAGCGCCAATTCCTTCACCCTCCTGGCTGTCTCCTGGCTTACATCATAGTGATTGTTCAACGCCCGGGATACAGTGGATTTTGACACCCCCAACATGCGTGCAATGTCTCGGATGGTAGAGTCAGATTTGCTCATTATTAGAATTTGATAGCTCAATGTAAAGCTAAAAAAAATTTCGGTACCGTTCCCGGGACAGATACCGTTAAAAAAAATTTCTCAAATCTGTTTTGTTCAGATTTTGAGAGTAAATTTATTTCAATCGATTGAAATCGACGACTTACTTAAACAATGCTTATAACCGAAAGAGCTTCTATTACCGGGACAAGACTGGCTCCGTCAAAATCTGTTGACAGCATAGACTATTTGCTGTGGAGAGTACTTCGTGATGACGACTCTCAGGCGTTTGAAAAATTATTCGTTGTTGGCTATCATCCGCTTCGCAGCTTCTGCGAGAAATTGGTTGAGAATAATGAAGTCGCTGAAGAATTAGTAAGCGAAGTCTTCCTTAAAATCTGGATCAATCGAAATGTGATTGTCATTTCCAGTTCCCCCAAGTCATACCTTTACACAGCGGTCAGAAATATCTCTTTCGATTATCTTAGAAAGGAGAAGAAATACAGCTTCACAAATATTGAGAACGAATTGGCTATTCCCTGCGATCACTTCGACCCGCAGAAGCGGTCGGAGTATGCAGAATTGCAGGAAAGTATAGATAACGCTGTAGCCAGGTTGCCTAAACAGTGTCGCCTGGTGTTTCAGCTAAGTCGTGACCAGGGCCTGCGCTACGTTGAGATTGCCGATCGGCTTCATCTCAGCGTTAAAACCATTGAAACACAAATGAGTCGTGCTTTAAAGTCTTTAAGGAAATCAATAGTCTAATTTTTTTTTTCACCACTAAACTGTCTTCCAGGATAAAGAAGAGTATTTATATGTCGCCAAAACAAAAGAAAGGTAGCTCGATTTTATTAACTTACTAAATGCCTCAAAGCCAAGCTGGTGATAAGGCATTGGGTCTAAACAAATTTAATTCATTACATTATATATAAACCCTACTTACTATGAATGAAATTTTATCAAAATGTAAGCAAATCCTGTGGTGCTTTCCGATAGGATTGGCACTCGTTGTGATTTGCTCCGGCCAGGTGATTGCCAGGCAGGATTCGACGGTATCAGGTACGATCACATCTGTGGAAGATGGCTCGGCCCTACCTGGTGTCAACGTGATTGTTAAAGGAACAACCACGGGAACAGTGACAGATATTGACGGGAAATACTCCTTAAGAGTTCCTTCAAGAGACGCCGTTTTGGTGTTTAGCGCCATCGGCTTTTCTACCACAGAAGTGACCGTCGGCTCGCAGTCTCAAATAAGTGTTGGGATGGAAGTAGATGTCAGGTCGCTCAGCGAAGTTGTAGTAGTTGGTTACGGAACCCAGGACAAGCGGGACGTAACTGCTTCAATCGCATCTATCGATGGCGAATCGCTTACCAGAATACCAACTGGCAATGCCATGGAGGCCATGAAGGGGCAGGTAGCTGGTGTTGACGTACTGCAAAGTGGTGGGCGTCCCGGACAGAGCTCCAATATCACTATCCGTGGTAGACGATCCCTAACTGCCTCAAATGATCCACTTTTCGTGGTAGATGGAATTCCAATGACTGCTGGAACAAATTCAATTCAGGACTTTAACCCCTCGGACATCGAGTCCATGGAAGTGTTGAAAGATGCCGCTGCAACTGCTATTTACGGATCAAGAGGCTCCAACGGAGTAATTCTTATTACAACCAAAAGAGGTCGCCCCGGAAAAACACAAGTGACTTACACCAGCACTTATGCCGCAACTGCTCCGTTTAAGACTATCCCAATGATGAATGGGCAAGAGTTTGCTGACCTAAAACGTGAAGCTAACAGAGTAGATGCCAACGGCGCATCCGGCAGAAGTGCGTGGGGAGACGCTGGATCTTCTATTCCAGCAGATGACGCTGTATTTGTTGATCCAGTTGAGTTGCTTTCAGCCCAGCAAGGCCGATCTACCGATTGGCAAGACCTGATCTACCAAAACGGTTCTCAAATGAACCAACAAATCAGTGTGAACGGTGGTACAGAAAAAACACAAGTGAGTTTGTCTCTTAGCTACTTCAAAGAAAATGGACTGGTTGAAGGAACTGACTACGGAAGATATACTGCACGAGTAAATGTAGACCATCAGATAAACAAAATCTTCAAGGTGGGCATGTCTTCACTTTATTCGCATTCAGTTCAAAACTGGGGCTCCGGGTCGACCATTTCCGAAGCGGTTAACCAAACTCCACTTGGTATGCCTTACGATGACAATGGAGATCTTATCTTCCTTCCTATTTCGGACGGTATCCGTACCAATCCTTTGAATGAATTGGTGCCGGGTAAATACATAGACCAAAGAACAGTAAACAGACTATTCTCATCTGTGTATGCTGAAGTTCAAATTTTAGAAGGTTTGAAATACAAGTTCCTAATTGGTCAGGACTTCCAGGCTTGGGAAAGAGGCCGCTTCGAAGGTCAATTCACTCAGGCTCGTAAAAATGGTACCCCCTCTGCCGGGCTCTTCAACCAACAGAGCTTTGGTTATACCCAGGAAAATCTGCTGACCTACAACAAATCATTCGGAGATCATAGCCTTGGCCTGACAGGCCTGCAAAGCTCTG
This sequence comes from Imperialibacter sp., assembly GCF_048007035.1. NCBI lineage: Bacteria > Pseudomonadati > Bacteroidota > Cytophagia > Cytophagales > Flammeovirgaceae > Imperialibacter > Imperialibacter sp. Next base: position 4,969,373 of record NZ_CP180355.1, on the reverse strand, counting down.
CACAGCAGGATTCGACCAGAGCAGGTTTGATTGCAATAAACTTGCCCTACGAAACAGCTCAGTGGTACAATCTTGGTCTCGGCACCATTTCCGACTACGGTTCAAGGCTTGAGCGTTACAGACTACTGTCTTACATGGGAAGAGTAAATTACTCGTTCAAAGGAAAGTACCTTTTCCAGGCCAGTATGCGTTGGGATGGTTCCTCTCGGTTGGCTGAAGGCAACAAGTGGAATGCCTTCCCTGGCATCTCAGTGGGCTGGAGAATGAAAGATGAGGCATTCCTTTCAGGAGTCAATCTTATCAGTGATTTGAAGCTAAGGGCTTCTTACGGAAAAGTGGGAAACACTGCGGTATCACCTTACCAGACACAAGGTGCACTTAACCAGTCAGTCTATAGTTGGAATGAAGCCGATGCAAGAGGATTTGCACTTGGTGGCATACCTAACCCGGACCTAAGCTGGGAATATTCAGCAACTACCGACGTAGGTTTTGATTTTGGACTATTCAACAATAGGTTGACTGGTACATTCGATTATTACCATACCTCAACAGGTGTTTCTCTATTGCTGAGAAGAGCTTTGCCTCCAACATCAGGCTATACTTCGATTCTACAGAACATTGGCGGAACGGAAACCAATGGCTTTGAAATCACTTTGGGAGCCACCATCCTTGACATGTCGAATGGATTGAAGTGGAATGCAGACTTCAACATGGGACACTACAAAGAGAAAATTGTTGACCTTGCCCAAAGGGATGCAGATGGTAACAAGATAGATGACGTAGGCAGCGGCTGGTTCATCGGCCAACCAATTCGCTCGTTCTACGACTACGAGAAAATAGGCATCTGGCAGGTTTCTGAAAAAGATGAGGCTGCGGCGTTTATGGGCGCTGTACCTGGCGAGATTAAGGTGAAAGATCAGGATGGCGATGGCAAGTTCACTCCAGCTGATCGAAAAATTCTGGGCAACGACGTACCTGCGGCCTACGGTGGATTAACCAACACTGTAAGTTTCAAAGGTTTTGACCTGTCATTCTTTTTCTACTATCGCCTTGGCTTTATGATCGACTGTCAGTTTTGTCAGGGTCAGGCAAGTATGCAGGCACGCTATAATAACCTGAAAGTTGATTATTGGACAATTGACAACCCTACTAATGACTACCCCAGACCCAACAAAAATCAAGAAGGTATTACAAATGGTAGTACGCTTAGGTACAGAGAAGGCGGCTATGTGAAGCTTAGAAACATCACATTAGGTTACAGACTGCCTTCTAGTGTGCTCGAAAAGTTGAGGTTTACGAATGTGAGAATTTATGCGACGGCTCAGAACCCGCTTGTTTGGTCGAAATTCAAACTATTTGATCCTGAGAGAGGTGGTAATCTTGGTTCAGGAGAGATGCCTTCCAACCAACTAATTCTGGGTGGACTAAGTGTAACATTTTAAGGGGAATCAAAACCGAGAAAATAATGAAGAATAATAAAAATATAAAATCGATAATACTGGCCCTGGCGCTTGTGGCGTTCACGGCCCAGTCGTGCTCCGACTTCCTGGATGAAAAGCTGGTTTCAGACGTTTCGGCTGGAAGTTACTACACCACAGCTGCCGGTTTGGAAGACGCAGTGGATGCCACTTACTCTTTCTTGCGTGAAATTCACAGTAATGAGCGTGCCTACATGCTAACCATTTTTGGTACGGATACACATACAAACGGTGCTGATGGGGGTTACAAATCCTTTAACTTCTACGATAACGGTTTGAACCCTACCGTTAACATCCTTGATCAGCAATGGACTTTCCTTTATCAGGGAATCAATCAGGCCAATGCCGTATTGAACCGTTCGAAAGATGTGAAAGACATGAGTGATGCATTAAAAACGCAGCGCCAGGCTGAGGCCCGTTTTCTAAGGGCGTACTACTATTTCTACCTGGTGCAAACCTGGGGTGATGTTTACCTTACCCTTGAGGAAACCATAGGTGCAGAAGTAGAAGCGGATCCTTCACCTCAGTCGGCCGTATACGCAGATGGTATCATCCCTGATCTTGAGTTTGCTATTGCCAATTTGCCAGATGCGCAAAGCGATTATGGCCGTGCCACAAAAGGCGCTGCTCAGTTTTTACTTGCTAAGGCATACCTCACACGAGGACAGCAGTCTTTTGGCTCACCAGCGGATTTTGCAAGTGCCAATACTTTGTTTTCTAATGTGATCAATGACCACGGTTATGCGCTGGTTGAGTCTCATGATGCCCTTTGGGATCAGGACAATCAGATCAATTCAGAAATTATTTGGGCGGTGCAGTATGCTACTGACCTTATCCTGAACGGCGGTAATGGTGGCGTAGGTAACAGAGGCCATCTTTATTTCTTGATGGAGTATGACATCCGTGCAGGGATGATTCGTGATATAGAAGGTGGGCGTCCATTTAAGAGATTCAGACCTACTGACTATATGGGTACCGTTTGGGCAGAAACCCGTGATATAGATGCAAGGTATGATCAAACATACAAGCATGCTTATATCAGCAACAACCCGAAAAGCATTCCTAAGTGGGAACAGGTGCATGTAACCAACGGAGCTAAGAAGGCCGACGGATCAACGGTTACCGCTAGTGACATTGGAACGGACAGATTCACAGTAGGAGACACTGCGATGTATGTACCAGGGCCAGGTAAAGACGCTGAATGGATGACTGGAAAGAAGTTTCAGGTTCGCTACAACGTTATCACTCAGAATCCGGCTTTTGATGGCGACCAGTATTTTTATACAGAAAGACTGTTCCCTACTTTGAAAAAGTTCATTGATCCCCGCAGACCGACTATCCAGTGGGAACGTGGCTCAAGAGACTGGTTCGTAATGAGACTGGCTGATGCCTACCTGCTTCGTGCCGAAGCTCGCTTCCTTGCTGGAAATAGCGCCGGAGCTGCTGATGACATCAACGTGGTAAGAACAAGGGCCGCCAAAGAAGGTATGGAGGCAGCGATGCAAATCACTGCAGCTGATGTCGATATCGACTTTATCCTTAAAGAGCGTGCTCTCGAAATGGATGGCGAGCAGTGTCGCTGGTTCGACCTTGCGAGAACAGGAAAACTGGTGGAGTATGTTCGGGCCTACAATCCGCTTGGGGCAGGCAATATTCAGGACTACCATACCAAACGTCCAATACCGCAGACACAGATCGACAGAACTGTGGGTGGATACCCTCAGAACTGTGGCTATCCGGGATCAGATTGCAATTAAACTTCAGTAATAATTAAATAGCAGTTTTTTGATGGGCCGGGCATATTGCCTGGCCCTTCTTATTTTATTGAGGGCGATGTCGAAAAATCAATGCGATTAATTGGCCTCACCAGTTTTACAAATGTTTTGGCTCCGGTGAGAAAAGAGAAAGACTGGTGAACATCCTTTAGTCTTGCAAAGCCTTTAACTTTGACCTAATTTTAAAAGAGCAGGTAATTCAGCCAATAACTATTGAATTTCAACTGATTGCCTGCCCAAATCATATTGCCGTTATGCTGTTTAAACTACAAATACATCTAAAATCCATTTTCGGAGCACTTCTGCTTTTATCGATACTTACTGCCTGCGAAACCAAGCCGGATGCCATCTCGACGCCTGAACAGAAGAAGGAAGAACCTGTTTTTAAAAGGCTCCCCGGGGCCAGCAGCGGAGTGACTTTCCGCAACGACGTGGATGAGAACTACAACAACTACTTCGATAATTTCGCTTACGTGTACAATGGCGGCGGCGTTGGTATTGGAGACATCAACAATGATGGACTCGCTGACATATATTTTACAGGTAATGAAGTTCCTAACAAACTTTACCTCAATGAGGGAAACCTGAAATTCAAAGACATTTCTCAATCAGCAGGTGTAGAAGGCAATGGCCGGTGGAACAACGGCGTGACCATGGTAGACATCAATGGCGACGGCTTGCTTGACATATACGTCTGCAAGGGCGGCTATCACGATAGTGAAGAAGAAAGAACCAATTTGCTATATATCAATCAGGGAGACCTGACCTTCAAAGAACAGGCAAAAGACTTCGGGCTTGACGAGTCTGGCTACTCCATACATGCCTCATTTTTTGATATGGACAATGACAACGACCTGGATGTTTACCTGACTAACAGACCGGATTCGTTCGACCTTCCACTCACCGAAATGATCCGACAAAAGAAGCTGTCTCCCTCCTTCAGTAGAGATAAACTTTACAAGAATGAAAATGGCAAGTTTCATGAAGTTGGTGCGCAGTCCGGCATCAAAAACAATTTTGGTTATGCGCTCAGCGTAGTTACCGCTGACTTTAACGGTGATGGCTATACCGACATTTTTGTCGCCAATGATTTTGCCGAAGGTGACTATATGTACATCAACCAGAAGAACGGCACTTTCAAAGAACAAATCAAAGAAATCACCAACCACATCTCGATGTACTCGATGGGAACAGATGTGGCAGACATCAACAATGATGGGCTGGAAGACATTATGGTTACCGAAATGCTTCCCGAAGATTACAAGCGGTCAAAGGTATCCATGCCTTCAATGGACGTCGAAGGCTTCTACAACATCGTGAACGGAGGCATGCACAAGCAATACATGCACAATGCGCTCCACCTAAATCAGGGGAATTCATTCTTCGGCGACATTTCGCAAATGGCCGGAGTGTCCAAAACTGAATGGAGCTGGTCGGTACTGATGTCTGATTTTGATAACGACGGCTACAGGGATGTTTTTGTGGCCAATGGTTATCGCCGTGATGTGTTTGATGGAGATCTTGATAAGAAACTGCGGGATTTTGTCCTAAAAAACAAAAGCAAATACACGTCGATGAACGACATGCTTAAAAATGGTTACAAGGATTTCATTGATGTGTATGATCCCATTAAGGTGAAAAACTACCTTTTCAGAAACACCGGCAACCTGCACTTCGAAAATGCCATAGACGCATGGGGCTTTGATGAAACCAGCTTCTCCAATGGGGCTGCAGTGGGTGACCTGGATAACGATGGAGACCTGGAGCTCGTTGTCAACAACCTGGATGACGAAGCGTTCATTTACGAAAACACCTCTTCTGACCGAAACAACTACCTGAAAGTAAAACTCCAGGGACCCTCTACCAATGCACATGGCATCGGAGCTAAAGTTACCATATACTACGACGGCAAAATTCAGTTTTTTGAGAACAAAACTGTAAGGGGCTATCTTTCGTCAAACGACCCAATAGTTCATTTTGGTCTGGGTCAAATTGCTGGCATCGACAGCCTTAAAGTCTCATGGCCCGATGGCATGCAAAATACTATGTCTATTGCTGGTGTCAATCAAACAGTAGTTGTCGCCCACGAGAAAGCAGTGAAACCAAAGAAACTATTCACTTCAAAGGAGTTACTGTTTCAGGCCTCGCCCGGAATATTAGCGGAAGCTTTTGTGCACAGGGAAAACGAAGTGAATGAATACAAGGACCAGACGCTGCTGCCACACAATTTTTCAAAGAGCGGGCCTTTCATGTCAACTGGAGATGTTAACGGAGATGGAGAAGACGATCTATTCATTGGTGGTGCTTCTGGCCAGGCAGGGCAGCTTTACATACAGTCAAAAGGCAAGCTGATCAAAAAATCTACAGCCGCCTTTGCAGCAGATAAAAGCTATGAGGACATGGGCTCGACGCTGTTTGACGCTGATGGCGATGGAGACCTTGATCTTTATGTTGTGAGCGGAGGAAGCGAGTTCCCTGACAAAGCCGAGCAATACAAGGACAGACTCTATTTGAATGATGGGAAAGGGAACTTTGCCAAATCAGCAACCATCAACACGCAAAGCAGCGGGTCGTGCGTGGTGCCTTATGACATTGACGGCGATGGCGACCTCGACCTTTTCCGTGGTGGACACGTTATCACCGGTGCCTACCCCTACTCTCCAAGAAGCTATGTGCTGATCAATGAGTCTGGGCGATTTATCGATCAAACCAAGGCACTCGCACCAGACCTTACCGATGTGGGCATGGTAACCTCCGCCATCTGGGCTGATTTGAATGGAGACAAAACAGCTGAACTGGTGGTTGTTGGCGAATGGATGCCTGTGATGGTATTTGCCAACGTTAATGGGAAGCTAAAAAACGCCACCGTGATCTACGGACTGGACAAAACAGAAGGTTGGTGGAACAAAGTGGTGGCCAACGATATTGACGGTGATGGAGATCAGGATTTGATTGTGGGAAACCTGGGTGAGAACTACAAGTTCAAAACCAACTTAGAAAAGCCATTTCAGGTGTTTGCCAAAGATTTCGACAACAATGGGACTAATGATATTTTCCTGGCCCGTTACTACAACGACTCTGTTTTGGTGCCCGTTCGTGGTATCGAATGCAGCTCCGGCCAGGTGCCATCCATTCGACAAAAATTCCCCAGCTACCTCTCCTTCGCAAGCTCCGATCTTCAATCGATTTTAGGGCCGGGAATGAACTCAGCGCTGAATAAAAAAGTCTATACTTTTTCAAACGCCATTCTGGTGAACAATGACGCAAAGTTTGAAAGTAAAAAACTGCCTATCGAAGCGCAGCTTTCAGCGGTCAACGGCATACTCGTAGAGGATTTTGATGGCGATGGCATCAAAGACCTTCTCGTGGCAGGCAACAAGTTCGACACAGAAGTAGAAACCACTCCCAATGATGCCTCGCCCGGTGCGTTTTTGAAAGGGCTTGGCAGCTTCGAATTCAAGGCAGCGGGAAGCCTTCAGAGTGGCTTCTTTGTACCGTATAATGTCAAAGATGTGCAAATGATCAAGTCTGGGAAGAACTGGCTGGTGCTGGTTTCATCCAATAATGACATGCTAAGGGTTTTTTCGACCTCCCTGGCCACGGCTGATGACAAAGTAGCGCTCAATAAATAGTTGAATATGCGTGTAGAGAGAAAAGGATGGGCCTGGGTAGTGCTCACAGCCCTGGTTTGTGCAGGATGTAGTTCGCCGGCGACAGAAAACACCGAATCACTCAATCGCCTGGCCAAAGCGAGCAGCCCCTACCTGCGTGAACACGCCGACAACCCCGTGGACTGGTACGAATGGGGAGACGAGGCACTTACAAAAGCGACTAGCGAAGGAAAGCCGCTGATCATAAGCATTGGCTATGCTTCGTGCCACTGGTGCCATGTGATGGAGGAAGAGTCATTTATGGACACCACGGTGGCCCGCATCATGAATGAGAATTTTGTGGCGATCAAAATCGACAGAGAAGAGCGGCCCGACGTCGATCAGGTGTACATCGACGCCGCCCAACTTATCTCAGGCCGTGCTGGTTGGCCGCTGAATGCATTTGCGCTACCAAACGGCAAGCCATTCTACGCAGGCACCTATTTTCCGAAAGACCAATGGATCAACTTGCTGAATCAAATCACCGAGGCATACAAGTCTGATCGATTGAATGTAGACAAACAGGCAGCAGCCGTCACTGAAGGCATTCTTGAAAACAACATGATTGCTTCGACTGAATCAGAAGCAAATACCGAGCTACTTCAAACCTATCAGGGCATCTTCCCGGGCTGGGAACCAGACCTTGATTATTCATTTGGCGGCCTGGCAGGGGCACCCAAGTTTCCAATGCCGGTGGTTTGGGAATTCCTGCTTCAGGAGCACCGCCAAAACAACAATGAACGTGCCCTGAAAGTGGTCAGCACTACCCTTGATGCCATGGCTGCCGGTGGAATTTACGATCACCTTGCGGGAGGGTTTGCCAGGTACTCGACAGATGCAGAGTGGAGAGTACCTCACTTTGAAAAAATGCTGTACGACAATGGCCAACTGGTTAGCCTGTACGCCCATGCGTATCAGTTAACGAAAAATGAGGCTTATGCTCGTGTGGTGGAAGAAACACTTTCGTTCGTAAGCGACGAACTAACCTCCCCACAGTCTGGCTTTTACTCCTCACTGAATGCCGATAGCGAAGGTGAAGAAGGCACATTTTACGTGTGGACAAAAGCTGAAATAGAAGCGCTTCTTGACGCAAAGTCGGCGGAGCTCTTCTGCGACTATTACGGTATCAGTGCAGAAGGCAATTGGGAGCATGGGAAGAACGTCTTGTACAGACAAACCGGTCTGTCAGAGCTGGCCACGGAGTATGCACTGACCGAAGATGCCGCAACAACTTCAATTGAAAAGTCGAGAAAACGGCTTTTGGCGACCAGAAATAAGCGAATCCGTCCGTCGCTGGACGACAAGATACTCACCTCCTGGAACGCCCTAATGCTGTCGGGTTACATAGATGCCTACTGGGCGTTCGGCAAACCGGAGTACCTGGCTGTTGCCCTTAAGAATGCTGATTTTCTGAAGAAAAACATGATAAGAAGCGACGGCGGGCTGTGGCGAAGCTACACAAATGGCGGGCCGTCAATCGAGGCCTTCCTTGACGACTACGCTTTCCTCTCGCTGGCATTCATCCAACTTTATCAGGCTACATTTGATATTCGCTGGCTTGAGCAGGCCCGCAGCCTTGCTGACTATGCCGTGGCACACTTTCACGATACATCAACGGGCTTTTTTTATTACACCTCCAACACGTCGGAGCAGTTGGTGGCAAGGAAATTCGAAATCGCCGATCAGGTAATCCCCTCCTCCAACGCAGCCATGGCCGAAGCGCTTTTCAAACTTGGGCATTACTATGAGTCTGCCACCAATCTGGACATGAGCAAAAAAATGGTAGGCTCGCTATCAAAAGACTTCACCCAAAGTGGCCCCTACTTTGCCAAATGGGCGAGCTCGATGGGCTTGCTGGTGAACGAACCGTTTGAAGTTGCAGTAATGGGACCAGATGCACTGGAAAAAAGCCAGCTTTTGATGAGAGAGTATCACCCAGGAATGATGCTTATGGGAGGGGACAGTGAAAACCTTCCGCTTCTTGAAAACAAACTTGTAGAGGGCGAAACCATCATTTATGTATGCCAAAACAAAGTTTGCAAGCTTCCGGTAAAAAGTGTGGAACAGGCGTTGAAGCAACTAAGCGACAATTAAACTTATCACTATTGAACTCATGAAGCCACTGCTTCATTGCCTCTTCTTGGAATTGATAGGTAATTTTTGCGCCTTCCTGCCGCAAATAGCCTATTAAAAGATTCATTTCTTATAACTTTGAGCCTACAAAATCACCATTGCCTTTAAACCATTTGAGGCTGTGTGGGTCTTATCAGCTACTATTGTTAGCCAACTTTAAACAGAAACTTAACTAATGAGGATTGTACAAAACAGAACCTTTGCCTTGAGAGTAAATATTTTACTGGCAGCATTCATTTTTCTCTTTTCAGGCTGCAACAAAGAAGAGCCTGAAACACTGACAGCACAAGACCTTTTGGATGATGCACTTAAGAATGTAGACCAAACTCAGCTACAGGCAGACATGAAGGTTATTGATGATTCGCTGGCCATGTGGGGCCTGACAGACGTAATTTTAACTGAGCCTCAGGGCGTTCGTTATAAAATCGATGCCCTGGGCAATGGTGAAAAGCCAATATTGGAAAACGTTGTCTGGATTAAATACTCAGGCAAACTGCTCAGTACTGGCGAAGAATTCGACGCCGGCGATAAGCTGGAAACCTATCTTTACAGATTGATAGCGGGCTTTCAAACAACGCTACCTCTCATCCCTAATGGATCTACAATTACATTGTACATCCCGTCGGGACTTGGGTACGGGCCAAACGATGTCCGTGACAATTCCGGCAAGGTGGCCATCCCTAAGAACTCCAATCTCATTTTTGACATTGAGCTGTTTGGGGTTTTTTAAGGACAGCCTTTCCAACTGAAAATACACCGGGTCTCCTATGCCTTAGATCTTTTTTGGAATAGCGTAAGGCGCCCGGTACTCTCTTTTCGTCATAGCATTGGCCTCATCGTCACCCGGGAATGTTTCCGTTTTTGGGTCGAAGGTCAAAACACGGCCAGTGTGATAGGCAATATTCCCCAGGTGAGCCAGGCCTGACGACAAATGGGCCGTCTCAACAGGTGCATTACACATAGCTGGATTTTTGGCCAACACTGCATCTACAAAATTTTGATAGTGGCTGCCGCCCTCTTTTCTTGTTGGCCCAGGTGTCTTGTCCCTGCCCAAAAAGGTTTGGTACTCGTTGTAGCCATTCACCACCATGTACCCTTCGCTACCGTAAAAGATGTTTCCAATGCCGACCCCATCTTCCTTGTTAGTCATCCATGGGCGAACCTCGAACTGAATCATCTTCTTCTGATCCGGATAGTGGTAGGTGGAAGTCAACACTTCAGGGGTTTCTTTGTAATCATCCCACAGGAACTTCCCTCCCATCGATGCGATCTGGGTAGGCAATCCCACATCCAGCCCCCACATGCACAGGTCGGTTTCGTGAATTCCCTGGTTTCCTACGTCGCCGTTGCCATAGTTCCAGCTCCAGTGCCAGTTGTAGTGCACGTAGTTTCTGGAGAAGTCCCGCATCTCGGCAGGGCCAGTCCAAAGATCGTAGTCGAGCCCTGCTGGCACGGCCTCCGTTCCTTTGTCGCCAATGTCGGGCCTCCACTTGAAGACAAGCCCTCTGGCCATGTAAACATTGCCAATGAGCCCGTCACGCAGGTGCTGTATCGCTTCTTGTATCGCCACTGAACTCCGAAGCTGAACGCCGTGCTGAACCACACGGTTGTACTTTTTGGCGGCTTCAATCAATTTCTTACCCTCGTAAAGGTTATGAGTCCCCGGCTTTTCCACGTAAACATCCTTGCCTGCCTGCATGGCCCAAATGGCGGCCAGCGTATGCCAGTGATTCGGCGTGGCAATGCTCACAGCGTCAATGTTTTTATCGTTAAACACCTTTCTCAGGTCCTGCTCCATTTTCACTTTAGCGCCATACGTCGCCTCAAATTCTCCGGCCCTGGTGGTTAGGATATTTTTATCAGGGTCACATAGTGTCGCCACCTGAGCGTTTTCAAGGCCCTGAAATCCCTTGATGTGGTCTTTCCCTCTGCCGTTTACGCCAAGCACAGCCACCTGCACCTTGTCGTTGGCTCCAAAGGCACTTGATGGGATAATGGTGGGGAAGCTCAGCACAATGGCAGCTCCCGTAGTGTTTTTAATAAACTTTCTTCGGGTGAATGGTTCTGGCTTTTTCATAATAGTAAAGTAGGTTTTTATAATATTGTGAACCGCTTTTCATTCGCTAAGTAACAGCAATATGAAAAGCCTGGAATGGTACGAACGAATTGAGAATGCCCTGTGAAAAAAGGTGCATTATTACTCTAAGACGGATTTTTCTTTTACCACCCTTAGTTTACTCCTGGGCACCAGAAAAAAGCGGGAGACATGTAAGGATTGACCATGAAAATTTCGTCATAACTATGACAATTTGTAAACTCATCCAAAATCAAAATATAAATTACATTATTAATGGATCTACTAGGTAAAATTGCAAAAACAGGCGCTGCGTTATTCCTGTTTACACTGATCGCCCATGTTGGGTATGCGCAAATGAAGGGTGTGAAGTTTGTAACTGACGAAAAGAACAAAAAGGTAGATGTGATGATTGATGGAAAACTCTTCACATCTTATATCTATCCCGAAGACCTGGACAAACCAGTACTTTACCCGATATATACCGCAAACGGCACAGTGATTACCAGAGGCTTCCCCAGAGATCCAAGAGCAGGAGAGCGGATTGATCACCCTCACCATGTGGGTTTATGGTTCAATTATGGAGATGTAAACAATCTTGACTTTTGGAACAACTCATATGCCATTCCTGCCGATCAAAAGATGGATTATGGCAGCATCCGCCATCAAAAAGTGATAAAAGCAGAAGGCGGCAAAACCAAAGGCACATTGGTGGTGCAATCGAACTGGGTAGACAGCTCCGGCAAGGTGCTCATGGTGGAAGAAACAACGTTCATATTTTCAGGAACCGACGACCTTCGCACTATCGATCGTACAACGAAGCTCACAGCCCAAAAAGACAAGGTGGTTTTTGAGGAATCGAAGGAAGGCATGATGGGCATTAGATTAGATCGGGCATTTGAAGAGCCCAGCAACAAGCCGGAAGTATTTACCGACGCAGCGGGCAACCCAACAACAGTGGCCGCCCTTAACAACGAAGGCGTGAACGGTGTGTACAGAAACAGCGGCGGGCTCGAAAAAGGTGACGTATGGGGCAAGCGTGCCGACTGGGTCAGCCTTTCTGCTACCAAAGGAAACGAAGATATTACCATTGCCATGGTAGACAACAAGAAAAACATGGGCTATCCGGCACACTGGCATGCTCGTGGCTACGGGTTGTTTGCTGTCAACAATCTCGCATCCAAATCATACGTTCCCACCGATCCGGAGTTTACTACCACACTGAACCCAGGTGAGTCGATCGTTTTCAACCACAGGGTACTGCTCAGCTCCGGCAAGTTTTTGAGTGACGAAGAAATGAACAAACAGTTCAAAGAGTTTAACAAGTAGGCAATTCATGAATCAATCCCCCAACCAACTATTTTCGGTAGAAGGCAAAACAATTGTAATCACCGGTGGCACCGGCATATTGGGCTCGGTGATGGCGAAAAATATGGCTGCTGCTGGTGCTCATGTGGTCGTTCTCGGCAGAAGAGAAGATGCAGGCAAAGGCCTTGTCAATGACATTGAAAAAACTGGCGGTAAAGCCAGCTTTTTCAAGACCGATGTACTGGACAAAGACAACCTGTTAGGTGTAAAAAAAGGTATTCTGAAAACGACCGGGCGAATTGACGTTTTGGTCAATGCAGCTGGCGGCAATATGCCGGGAGCTACCATCTCGCCCGACAAAACATTCTTCGATCTTGATACGAAGGCATTTCAGCAGGTAGTTGATTTGAACCTGCTGGGCACAGTGCTACCCTCGCAAATATTTGGCGAGGTAATGGCCGCCAACAAAAAAGGCATTATCATCAACATTTCATCTATGTCGGCGTTCAGGCCTATCACCAGGGTGGTGGGTTATTCAGCTGCCAAAGCTGCCATTGACAATTTCACGCAGTGGCTTGCTGTAGAAATGGCTAAAAAAGTGGGTGAAGGCATACGTGTAAATGCCATTGCACCCGGTTTTTTCCTCACAGAGCAAAATCGGGCGCTGTTAACTAACCCTGATGGCACGCTAACAGCCAGAGGAAATGCTGTGGTCAACCAAACACCATTTGGGCGATTTGGCGACGCCGAAGAGCTCATTGGAACCTTACTTTGGTTGTGTTCCGACGCTTCTAAGTTTGTTACCGGCGTGGTGGTGCCTGTTGACGGCGGATTCAATGCCTATTGTGGAGTTTAGTCAGTGATAACTTAAATATTTTGAACGCATGTCAATGGAAAGCGTGCAACCAACAGGACTTCTTACGATTAACACCTAAACATGAACCCAACCTTTATAACCGAGGACTTCCTTTTACAATCGGAAGAAGCAAAACAATTGTATCACAAGCATGCCAAAAATGCTTCCATAGTAGACTACCATAATCACCTCTCTCCGAAAGATATTGCTGAGAACCGTCAGTTTTCAGATCTTACTGAAATCTGGCTGGAAGGTGATCACTATAAGTGGAGAGCAATGCGAATCAACGGCATTGATGAGCGCTACTGCACCGGCAACGCCACACCTGAAGAGAAGTTTGTGAAGTGGGCAGAGACAGTGCCAAAAACGATGCGCAATCCGCTTTACCACTGGACCCACCTGGAGCTTCAACGGTATTTTGGTGTGACAGAGCTTCTCAATGGTAGAAGTGCCCGGAAGATCTATGAGGATTGCTCCAACATGCTGCAGAGGGAAGACTTCAGGGTGCAGGGCTTGCTGGCAAAAATGAAAGCAGAGGTAGTTTGCACAACGGACGATCCCTGCGACGACTTGCATTACCACGAGGAGATGCAGTCATCAAAAACGCTCAAAATGCTGCCAACCTTCAGGCCTGACAAAGCATATACATTTGCTGGTTCCACATCGTATGCTGCCTATGTGCAAAAATTAGCAGAAGCCTCTTCCGTCAACATCAGCTCTCTTCAGGGCTTATTCACAGCCCTTGAAAACAGAGTAAATTACTTTCATGACCACGGCTGCCGTGCAGCGGATCACGGGCTGGAGACTCTCCCTTTTAGCAACATCACTGAAAAAGAAGCCGGGAAGCTTTTCGTTCAGGCCTTAGAAGGGCACCCATTGACTACCGCTGAGGCAGTTGGTCTTCGTTTTATTATCCTAAGCCACCTCAGCACACTTTACCACAGCAAAGGCTGGGTGCAGCAATTTCACCTGGGAGCCTTAAGAAACAACAACGACAGGATGCTGCGGGAGCTGGGCCCCGACACTGGCTTTGATTCCATTGGCGATTTCCCACAGGCCCAAACCATGGCCAGGTATTTCAACCACCTTGATAGCAGCAATCAGCTGGCAAAAACCATCCTTTACAACCTCAACCCGGCCGACAACGAGCTATTCGCTACCATGACCGGCAATTTCAACGACGGAACAACAGCCGGGAAAATGCAATGGGGAAGCGGCTGGTGGTACCTCGACCAAAAAGACGGCATGGAAAAGCAAATGAACACACTGTCCAACATGGGCCTTCTCTCTGTTTTTGTGGGTATGGTTACTGACTCCAGAAGCTTTTTGTCATTTCCCAGGCACGAATACTTCAGAAGAATACTTTGCAACCTGATCGGAGAAGATGTGAAAAACGGTGAGCTTCCAAATGACATGGCACTGCTGGGTCAAATGGTAGAGGATGTTTGCTACAACAACGCCAAAACCTATTTTGGTTTTTGATTCGTAGCTACATTGTGATGGATCCAATGCATCTTCGAAACTAGTCAACGCACATGCCAGCCGACTCTTCCCATTCGCTCAAATCAAGCGTAATAAAGAACTATCGCTGGTATGTTTGTGCCTTATTGTTCTACGCCACCACCCTCCGGTATGTGGATCGACAGGTCATAGGCATACTTAAGCCTACGCTGGAGCAGTACTTTGGCTGGAGTGAAATCGACTACAGCCATGTGGTGATGGCTTTCACAGCCTCTTATGCTCTGGGATTACTCAGTTTTGGCGGGCTCATCGACAGAATCGGCACCAAATTGGGTTACTCCCTTTCGTTGATCATTTGGAGCCTGGCCTCCATGGCACACGCAATAACAACGAGGACTATTGGCTTTGCATCAGTAAGAGCCGTTCTGGGGCTCAGTGAGGCCATGAATTTACCGACAGCCATCAAAACAGTGGCAGAATGGTTCCCCAAGAAAGAACGAGCGTTGGCCACCGGCATTTTCATTAGCGGCACCAACGTTGGGGCTATTGTGGCGCCAATCCTCGTACCCATTATCGTCTCCCTCTGGGGTTGGGAAGAAGCCTTTATCCTTACCGGAGCTATGGGGTTTGTATGGCTCGCATTGTGGTGGAGATTCTACGACATCCCAGTATCGCAAAAAAGGCTAAGCAAGGAGGAATACGACTACATCCACAGCGATGATGAAGAAAAAGATGAAAGCACCATAAGGGTTTCGTGGCTCAAACTGCTTTCCTTCCGTCAAACCTGGGCATTTATTGTTGGCAAATTCCTTTCAGATCCCATTTGGTGGTTCTTCTTGTTTTGGCTGCCCTCCTACTTTGTCAATGCCTTTCAGGTCGACTTCACCAAGCCTAGCCTGCTGCTGGCGATTATTTACACCGCCACCACCCTGGGTAGCATCGGGGGTGGCTACCTGTCGAGCTGGCTGATCAAAAAGGGTTGGTCTATCTTCAAAGCCAGAAGAGTGTCGATGCTGGTTTTTGCCCTTTGCGTAGTGCCGATTATGCTGGCGCAGTTCTTAAGTAATTTGTGGATCGCCGTCGCATTAGTCAGCCTGGCGGCGGCATCGCATCAGGGTTGGAGTGCCAATATTCTCACGACCATAGGAGATGAATTTCCCAAAAAGGTTATCAGCAGCTTGATTGGTATTGGCACATTAGCGGGCGCCCTTGGCGGTGTGCTGTTTCCAATTGTCGTGGGGCAGTTGCTAGACTACTACAAGGCACTTGGAGACATTAATGCCGGCTACAGCGTGCTTTTCATCATTTGTGGGTGCGCTTATGTGGTAGCACTCATGCTGATGCACCTCATTTCCCCCAAGCCTGCTACCATAAAGCTCTAGCGGCTACTCCTGAATCAAAGGTTTTATTCTCTTGCCAATCAGCTCATAAGCCTGCATGGTTTTTTCATGAGGAAGGTTGGCATTATCCATTTGGAAAGTCACCCGATCTATGCCTCCTAATGCCTCGCTGTGCCGTAAAATTTTCTCTGCCACCTCCTCGGGGCTTCCCAAAAGCAACGAACCCAGGGGTGCCCTTGCCATTTCAAATCGCTCTCTGGTCATTGGCGGCCACCCACGCTCTTTCCCTAGTCTCGTCATGTTGGCAGAAAAGCCCGGGAAGTAGTCTGCTATTGCTTCTTCAGTGGTGTTTGCCACATAACCCAACGAGTGCAGCCCTACTTTCATTTTGTCTTCTGGATGGCCGGCTTCCAGCCACGCCTTTCTATACAAATCAACAAGGGGGCGAAACCGATGCGTATCGCCGCCGATGATGGCCACCATGAGGGGAAGCCCAAGCATACCAGCCCTGGCAAACGACTGCGGCGTGCCGCCCACTCCCAGCCAAACCGGCAGTGGGTTTTGCACCGGCCTTGGATAAATCGGCTGATCAACAAGCCTCGGACGGAATTTCCCTGACCAGTTAGCAATTTCATTGTCACGGATATGCAGCAAAAGCCCCAGTTTCTCAACAAAAAGCTGGTCGTAGTCCTTCAGGTCAAACCCAAAAAGTGGAAAGGCTTCTATGGAAGAACCCCTGCCCACCACCATTTCGGCCCGGCCTTTGGAAATGAGGTCGAGTGTGGCATGACTTTGGAACACCCTCACCGGATCGGCAGCACTTAGCACTGCCACGGCGCTTGTTAGCCTTATGGTTTTAGTACGAGCGGCCGCCGCCGCCAGGATGGTGACGGTAGAGGAATCGAGGAACTCCCTGCGATGATGTTCGCCGATGCCGAACACATCCAGCCCCGATCTGTCGGCATGTTCAATTCTTTCAAGCAAATCGGCCATCGCCTGCATGCTGTCTGCCTCCACACCGGATTCACTATCCGACACAATCGAAGCAAAGCTGTCTATTCCTATTTCCATATGACTTGTACCCATTTTTACACTAAAACACCTCGGATGAACACAGACTCGTTAAAGTAAATTCCCGTCAGTTAGAAACGGGTCTCTTAAATGCAAAAAGCCGCTCTGGAGCGGCTTTCATCTTGTCAATATTTTGAGAAGCTTTTTATTCTACATAAGCCTTCACTGTCAGCGTCTGTGCTGAGGCTGTTGGGTCATTGGAGAAAATGGTAATGGTCTTCTGTTGTGTTCCCTTTCTTCCTTTGGGATCGAAGGTAACCGACAGTTTACCGGTTTCGCCCGGCTTTAAGTCCTCCTTGCTTGCGGTAGATACAGTGCAACCACAGTTGGTTCGGGTGTCTCTGATATTCAGCGGAGCCTTGCCTGTATTAGTATAAACGAAGTCGAACGAAACGCTCGCACTTTGCTGAATCCTTCCAAAATCATGAGTCACTTCCTGAAACGACAACCTCGCCGCTTTGGCTTTTTCGGCATCTGTCATTGGCGGAAAATATTCCTCTATTGTAGCCAGCACGTAAAGGAGCTTCTCTCCATTCTCTGACTCATCAGTAAAAAGCTTCACATTGTCGGAATTGTAGCCAAACCTGGCCTTTTGCTTTGCATCATAAGTAACCACCACCTTGCCTACCTTCTTAGGCTCCAAAATCAATGGATCATACGACACCTTAATGTGAGCCGGCGCTTCTGTGTTCTCTTTGAATGTGATGGCTGCGTCGCTGTCGTTATATACCTCGAATTCCTTCGTTATGGGCTTTTCAGTTGTAATCACACCAAAGTTCATCGACCGGTACTTGAACCGGGTGTTTCCCAATTTGCTCGGATAGTCATCGGCAGGTGTTCGTGGCTTGGGCGTCACATTGCCCTTTATGTACAAATAGCTGGTAACCCCAGCGGATGAATTGCTGGTTACTGTAAGCGACTTTCGAAACGAGCCTGGGCGGTTGGCCGGATTGTACTGCGCCTTCACAAAACCTTTTTCTCCCGGTAACACAGGCTCCTGGCTCCAGCCTGGGGTAGTACATCCACACGAGGCTTTCACACTGGATATAACCAGCGGTGCATTGCCTTTGTTAACAAACTCAAAAGTGTGAGTAATGGGCCCCTCCTCTTCTCTTACATCTCCAAAATCGTGTTCTGCTTCGGTAAACTTAGCAACAGCGCCACTTTGTGCTATCGCATTATTTGCAGAAAAAAACAGCACACTGCCCACCAAAAATGTAAATACCAGCCTTTTCATTGTCTCCATATTTTTCATCCTAAACTTGTTACGAAATAACGCAGTCGGTAGTTAACGATCAACACTTATCACTATTACTGAAGTGTCAACGTAAGATTTTTATTTACTTTGCCCAAAATTTTATCAATGGCAAGGATACTTACAGGCATACAGAGTTCAGGGAAACCACATTTAGGTAATTTGATGGGAGCCATCATTCCGGCCATTGAACTTTCAAGGCAGGAAAAGAACGATTCCCTCTTCTTTATCGCCGACCTGCATTCGCTCACCACCATCAAAGACGCTGAGTTAAGGAGAGAGAACACGAAAGCGGTGGCTGCCGCCTGGCTCGCTTGCGGCTTCGATACCGACAAAAATATATTTTACCGCCAGTCGAGGGTAACCGAGGTGACGGAACTGGCCTGGCACCTGAACTGCTTCACGCCATTTCCTATGTTGCAGAATGCCCATTCGTTTAAGGACAAGTCGGACAGGCTGGCTGATGTCAACGCCGGGCTTTTCGTGTACCCCGTACTAATGGCTGCCGACATTTTACTTTACGATGCCAACGTGGTGCCTGTTGGCAAAGACCAGCTGCAACATTTGGAAATGGCCAGAGACATCGCAGGGGCTTTCAATAGCCGCTATGGCGAGGTGTTTGTCATGCCAGAGGCCCGTATTGACCAGCAGCTAATGACTATACCCGGTACCGACGGACAGAAAATGAGCAAGTCTTACGGCAACACGATCGATATTTTTGCTTCTGAAAAGGACCTCAAAAAGCAGGTGATGTCTATCGTAACAGACGCTACTCCTCTGGAAGAGCCGAAGGACCCTGACACAAACAATGTCTTCAAGCTTTACAGCCTGCTGGCATCACCTTCTGACGTCGAAGCCATGCGGGGTAAATTTCTGGGCGGAAACTACGGCTACGGGCATGCAAAAAAAGAACTACTTGAACTGATCCTTTCACACTTTGCCAAAGAAAGGGCAACCTTCGACTACTTCATGACTCACCAGGACGAGCTGGAAGCCAAACTAAAGGAAGGAGAGGCAAAAGCCAGAGTGATTGCCCGGAAGGTGTTAGACAGGGTGAGGGACACGCTTGGGTTCAGCTAACTACGGAACTGAAGGCTTCTTTTTTCAAAAAAAATTCCAACGTAACCAAAGTCACATACTTCGCCCGATTGCGGTCGGATATTTGTATCGTATTAGAACATAAACCTCTAATCATACGACTATCATGAAAGCAAATATGGGTTCAATCGACAAGGCGATCAGAATTATTTTGGCACTGGTCATCGGCGCACTTTACTACTTTGGACAGTTGTCCGGTATGGCCGCCACTATTTTATTGATACTTGCGGGCGTTTTTATCCTCACAAGCTTCATTGGTGTTTGTCCGCTTTATCTGCCGTTTGGCTTAAGCACAAAGAAAAAATAATCTTATAAAATAAACTTTATATCTAAAATGAGTAAGAACGCAACAGTAATAGACGTGCGTACTCCAGGAGAATTCATGGGTGGGCACGTACGGGGATCAATCAACATTCCATTACAAGACATCACTTCAAAAGTTCAGGAGATAAAGAAAATGGCTCAGCCCATCATTCTTTGCTGCGCTAGCGGCAACAGAAGTGGCCAGGCCGCTGGTTTCTTAAAAACACAAGGTATCGACTGCTCCAACGGCGGTTCATGGCTTGAGGTAAACATGGAAATGGTTAACAGCTAATCGTATGATTCAAGCAATAAAAAACATGCTAGGCATGGGACCATCTGTTGATTTAAAACAGTTGGTGAAGGATGGCGCCACGATAGTGGACGTTCGTACGAAAGGAGAATATGCTGGTGGCCATGTGAAGGGTTCCGTCAACATCCCTCTTCAGGTGCTGGGAAATAACCTTGGAAAGCTAAAGAAAGAAAAGACCATTATTACCTGCTGCGCATCGGGCATGCGAAGCGGATCAGCCAAAAGCCTTCTTAAATCGAAAGGCTACACCGTGCACAATGGCGGTGGCTGGATGAGTCTTCAAAATAAATTAAGATAACTACCCAGTTAGACAAGTAAGCTTGCAGTTCTGGAAAGCAGTCGTTTAAACACTTCCGTCATACGCCTGCAAGCCTTGTTTTTTTTTCCAGAACCTATGACAAAGATCTACGAACTAGTGACAACAGGATGGCATTTTGCGAGGCGGCTCAGGCTTGGATTTGGAGTTTTCCTGGCAGCCCAGGCTATTCAGTTAAGCGATGTGTTATCAGGCGTTCTGGCTGCACTTTTCCTGTTTCAGGCTATCACCAATACCGGGTGTTGTGGAGCCGGTGGCTGTGCGGTTCCAACAACTTCAAAAAAAGAGAACTTACCTGATCAGGAAACGGTTTATGAGGAAGTGAAATAACATTATGAGCAAACAATCATTTTCTGAGTTGATAAAAAGTGAGCAACCTGTATTGGTTGACTTCACCGCCAGCTGGTGTGGCCCGTGCAAAGCAATGGCACCGGTGCTGGATGATGTGAAACGTAAATTGGGGGACAGGGCCAGGATCATCAAAATTGATGTGGACAAAAACCCTAAGGCGGCGCAGAGCTACCGGGTAACGGGTGTCCCGACCTTTATCCTTTTCAAAGGCGGGCAAATCAAATGGCGGCAGTCAGGCGCAGTGCCGGGCTATCAGCTTGAGAAGCTCTTTCGGGAGCATGCGTAAGGTTTTCAAATAAACAACATAATAAAGGGCGGTCTTTCAACCGCCCTTTTATTTTTACTTCTGATGAAAGGTGTCTGACACAAAAGACAACACCGTTGGCAGGGCTGTTCGCCAGTAAGTCCAATTGTGGCCACCGTCTCTTATTCTGAACTCATGAGGCACCTCTTTCTTGCGCAGCGCTATGTGCACAAGCGAGTTACCTTCATACAAAAAGTCATCATCGCCACAGTCAATATACCACTTCACTGACTTCAGCTTTTCAGCCTCCATACCGTCAATAATTTTATTCACACCAAACTTATTGTAGTAGTCTTCCAACTGCGCTTGAGTCGGGTTTTCCGTTCCACTCCTTTCCAGCCACCGGCGGCCATCCTCGGGAGTAAGGGGGCCTGTGCTGGCGCTCAAAGGACATGCCGAAGAGAATAGCTCAGGATGGTGCAGCGCATAAATAAACGTTCCGCCGCCGCCCATGGAAAGGCCAGCCACTGCTCTGTAGCGCTTGTCGGCTTTGATCCGATAAGTTTTTTCAACGTGCGGCATTAACTCCTGAAAAAAGAAGTCCTCGTAGTTCCACTTGCCGTCGATGGTATTGAAATAGCCCCTCACGCCAGTGTCAGCGTCGGGCATCACAATGATCATGGCTGTGGCCGTACCATCCAGAATGGCCTTATCGGCAATTCGCAGCACCTCGCCAAACTGCACCCAGCCGGTTTGGTCGTCGCCTGCACCATGCAACAAATAAAGCACCGGATAGCTGCGCTGCGACGTCTCATAGTCTGGTGGGAGATAGATAGCGAACTTGCGTTCGCTTTTCAAAATTTTACTGGTAACTGTAAGGTTGTCGAAAACTTTGCCTGTTTGGGCCAGCAGGTTACCTGCAAAGCACACAAAGGCGGCAAGAATAAGGTGTTTTTTCATTATTAAGTAGGTTTACAAATGATCTGACAATAGCCGGGCATGTGTGTGCCTGGTCAGATAATGATAGCCATTTTCGGCCGAATGACCTACAGAAAATATACTACACCCTTCTCACAGAAGGAAACGGTTATTTTAATGTTTGAAAGAATGCGGAATAGCCCGGGTTACTCGGCTTTCCACACAACCTGCTGATTCTGGGCATCAACAATAAGCACCAGGCGTGTAGGAGCGGGAATCAGAACAATCCTTGTTTTCTTGTCAGGAAAGTCGTCCATATCCACCGGCACACCCTGATTAGTCAACGTAGTGTAAGTAACCTTCCCGTCCGATTCCTTCTTAATGTATTCGTTTGCCAGATAGGCTATTGGCAGCAACACCTCACTGTCGGGGCAGAATTCATCATGCACATCTCTTAGCGCCTCCTCAATATAGTCGCCGTAATTGTCAACAAACTCGTCTTCCTGGTCGTGAAGTAACTCCTCCAGATCATCGTACTTTGGGTCGTCGTAGCTAAGTCCGCTCAAGGCAATCTTTGTTTCTACCAAATCAATGAGGGCCTTGTCAAGTTTATTGATATCCATATTCGAAGCTTTCTTAAGAGATTATTCAATAGGTTTAAAGCGCACAAACTTTGGAATACTTACTTTAAGATTCAAGCAAGCCTTCAGATTTTTAGCATTGCCTTCATTTTTATTGAAGAAATCCGAAGACCCTTTTGTCTTGAAAACATATCTGCTAAATTCCCCTCTCAAAATAACTGAACATTTATGGAACAGCAAGCCCTGATAAAAGCGAAGCAATGGCTCTCAAGCAAAAACCTTGATGACGCAGCCAGAAAAGAAGTAGAGGCGATGATCGCTTCTACCGACAAATCCCAGTTGGTTGAATGCTTTTACAGAGATCTCGAGTTTGGCACCGGTGGCCTTCGTGGGATCATGGGGACTGGCTCAAACCGAATCAACAAATACACTATTGGCATGGCTACCCAGGGTCTGGCCAACTATTTGAAAAAGACCTACCCGGATCAACAAGTGAAGGTGGCAATTGCCCACGATAGTCGAAACAATAGCCCATTCTTTGCTCAAACAACGGCCGACGTCTTTTCTGCCAATGGGTTCAAAGTGTACTTTTTTGACGCACTTCGTCCCACGCCCGAGCTTTCCTTTGCCATCCGTCATCTTGGCTGCCAAAGCGGTGTAGTTATCACAGCTTCGCACAACCCCAAAGAGTACAACGGCTACAAAGCCTACTGGAACGATGGTGCGCAGATGATTGCACCGCACGACAAGAACACCATTACTGAAGTAGGCAATATCAAGAGCATAGACGATGTAAAGTTCACGCCAAATAAGTCGCTCATCGAAAAAATAAGCACAGAGGTTGACGAGCCTTATCTGGAAGCCATCAAAGCAGGAAGCCTTTCGCCCGATATCATCAAAAGGCAAAAGAATCTGAAAATAGTCTTCTCGCCCATCCATGGCACGGGCATTACATTGGTACCTGAAATCCTGAAAAGAATGGGATTTGAAAACGTGACCATTGTGGACGAACAAGCTACGCCCGATGGCAACTTCCCCACAGTGGTGTATCCCAACCCTGAGGAAGCTGAGGCTATGAGCATAGCTTTGAAAAAAGCGAAGGCCATTGACGCTGACCTCGTGATGGCGACCGACCCCGATGCAGACAGAGTGGGCATAGCGGTGAAAAATGACAAAGGAGAGTTCCAACTCCTTAATGGTAACCAAACAGGTGCCCTGCTGGTGTACTACCTGCTGGAGCAGTGGAAAAACAACGGCAAACTCGATGGCAAGCAGTTTGTGGTCAAAACGATCGTCACCACCGACCTCATCGCCAAAATTGCCGATGGCTACAAAGTAAAATGCTACGAAACACTCACGGGCTTTAAGTTCATTGCCGCATTGATCAGAGAGTTGGAAGGCAAAGAAACCTTTATTGGCGGTGGTGAAGAAAGCTACGGCTACCTGATAGGCGATGCCGTAAGAGACAAAGATGCCATTGCTTCTTGTGCTTTCATTGCAGAAATGACCGCTTTTGCCAAAGACAAGGGAATGAGTCTGTTCCAAATGCTGAATGAAATGTACCTCAAATTTGGCTACTACAAGGAGCACCTCATCTCACTAACAAAGAAGGGAATCAAAGGGCAGGAAGAAATCAAGCAAATGATGGACAACCTGAGAGCCAACCCACCCAAAACGATCAACGGTAGCAAACTGCTTAAACTAGCAGATTACACTTTGCTGGAGGAAAGGGACTTTGTCACAGGCAAAACTTCCAAATTGGATTATCCTAAGTCCGATGTGATGCAGTTTTTTACTGAAGATGGCAGCAAAATCTCCGCAAGGCCCTCAGGCACAGAGCCAAAAATAAAATTCTACTTTAGCGTAACCACACCGGTGAAAAATGCTGAAGAGCTCAAAAATGCCGAAGGCCTTCTGATGAAAAGAATTGATGGCATCATAGCTGATATGAAACTGAACTAGCAGATTTGCCGCTTTTTCTTGAAAGGCCCATGCACCCATGGGCCTTTCTTATGTACGCTTTTTGCATTTTTGAATATAATCCTGGACTATTCATCCCTGATTTCGTGCTGTATTATATAACTAAATCTAAAAATATTTATATTAGTATACCTTATTTGAACTATCGACCTCATTGACCGTGGAAATACTAATCAATATCGTTTTAGTTATCGTGGGATTCGTCCTCCTTATCAAGGGGGCAGACTTTCTGGTAAGTGGAGCTTCGTCCCTTGCCAAACGATTTCATGTTTCAGACATCGCAATTGGACTAACCATAGTTGCCATGGGCACCTCCGCCCCAGAGTTGGTCGTGAATATCATATCCGGAACGGAAGGCTACGATGGAGCGGTATTTGGCAACATCATCGGGTCAAACATCTTCAACATGTTCCTGATTCTGGGAATTGCAGCTGTTATCTACCCCATCTCTGTTCAAAAGAGCTCCCTTTGGAAAGAAATCCCCTACTCACTTCTGGCCACGCTCGTTTTCTTTGTTCTCGTCAACGATGTTCTCTTTTTTGGAGCAAAAGAAAACATACTCAGTATAGTTGACTCTGTCATTCTGCTGGTCATGTTTTCCATGTTTCTGCTCTACATCTTCTTTAATCTCAAAAAAGGAGGAAATTCAGAAGGGGAAGAAGATATTGTCGTTTTTACCAGTGTAAAGACCACACTGATGGTTATTGGCGGACTGGCTGGCCTTACTTTTGGTGGAAAACTGATCGTGGACAATGCTGTGGCGATGGCCCGCTTTTTTGAAGTCAGCGAAAGATTGATCGGTTTAACCATTCTCGCAGCGGGCACTTCCCTGCCCGAGTTAGCCACTACCGTGGTAGCTGCCCTGCATAAGAAATCAGACCTGGCCATAGGCAACATCATAGGCTCCAACGTTTTCAATTTATTGCTGGTGCTGGGAACCTCAGGCCTTGTGAGCTCTGGATATAGCCCGTTGACTTTCGACACGGTGCTTAACACTGACCTTTATGTAATCATGGGCGGCACCATGATGCTCTTCGTTTTCATGTATACTTTTGGGAAATACAAGCTAGACAGAGCTGAAGGCTTTCTGTATCTCCTTTGCTTCATCTCCTACACCTACTACCTGTTTATTCGTTTATAATTAGCGTCGTTACAACTATTTCACCTGTTTTGGCATTCTTATAGAGAACCGTAATTTCGTGCTCTCAAAAAACCTGCAATGCGCCAATCGGGAAACCTGATTCTTACTCTTCTTTTTTCAGTTTTGTTCTATGGCAATAGCTATGCACAATCTAGCCCAGCCGATTCAGTGTTGGTAATTGGTCAGGTACTGGAAGACGAGAGTTATACCGGCCTTCCTTTTGCTCACATAACGGTGAAGGAGCGAGCCACTACTACCGACTTCAAAGGCATTTTTAAGGTACGGGTGAGCGCCACCGACACCGTGAGTGTTTCTTACGTTGGCTACAAAACGCAGCAACTGATTATCCCAAAGGGATTGACTTCGCCCGTTTTTGAAACCAAGCTGATGCTCCAAAAAGACACCATCATGATGGAGAATGCCAATATTACGGTGCTTCCCGCTTCCATCGAAAAGTTCAAGCAAGCCATTCTGACGCTCGAACTCTCAGACCAGGAATATAAAAACGTTGAAAAGAACATGGCGGCACTTACGCAGCAGGTGCTCATTTACGACTACCGCAAATACAGCATGGATGCAGCCGAGAACCAACGGGCTGCCATGGCTGGCCCTCAGTCATTTAACTTTCTAAATGTTTTAAGGAAAGTAAAGGATGCGCTGGTTGACCCAAATAAAAGTAAAGACGACCTCCCCACTCCTCCCCCGGTGTACTACGACGTACCCGTTCTCCCCGACACCACTCCCCCCGACTCCCTGCTGATCCAAAAAGCCGATACCACGCAGCGGATAATTAACAATTAACCACCCGACGCAACCCTTCATCACTATTTTGCATCTGCCATGTAACCATGGCAACAGCAATGCTGTCAAATGGATGCAAGTCAGTTTAATGGTAAAGAAAGCTACCTTGCAATACAACCTACTGAAAGCCTTTTCCGTTGATGTTATCAAACTCAAAATAGGACTACTATGCTAACCAACTACTTACGCATTGCTTTTCGCTCATTGCGGAGAAGCAAGTTTTTCTCTCTCATCAACATACTGGGGCTTGCCATTGGCATATGCTCCTTTCTGCTAATCATCTTTTTTGTGCAGGATGAGCTCAGTTTCGATAAGCACCTGCCACATGCGGAAAGAATGTACCGGATGGACATGACTGGTCGATTTGGCGGCAACGACTTCAATATCGCTGTTGTTAGTGCTGCTCAGGGTCCACAAATGAAGGAAGACTTTCCAGAAGTGGAAGACTATGTACGGTTCAGAACCAGGGGTTACTTTCTGGTTAAATACGGCGAGGATGTATACAAAGAAGAAAGTGTGGCATATGCCGATGTCAATGTATTCGATTTCTTTGGCATCAACATGATATCAGGCGACCCAGCCACCGCACTGAAAGAACCGAAAACGCTGGTTATTACAGAAGCCCTTGCAAAAAAGCTTTTTGGTGATGATGAGGCCGTGGGTAAAGTGGTAAAGATATCGAACGACCAGGATTATAAAATCACCGGAGTGATGGAATCTTTGCCTCAAAACACTCATTTCCACTTTGATATTCTTGCGAGTATGGAAACGCTTGACGAGGCCAAAAATGCTATTTGGCTGAGCCAAAACTTCCAGACCTATTTCCGCCTGACGGAAGGTGCTTCGGTGGAAAACCTCGAAGCCAAGTTCCCTGAAATGGTAGAGAAATACATTGGCCCGGAACTGGAGCGCTTTATGGGCGCCTCTATGGAAGACTTCGCAGAGGCCGGTAATAACATTGGCTACTATATGACCCCCGTCACCGACATCCACCTTCATTCACAGGTAGATGTCCAATTAGGCCCTCCTGGCGACATCAAATATGTCTACATCTTTTCGGCGGTTGCTGCTTTCATTCTGATCATTGCTTGTGTCAACTTTATGAACCTGGCTACTGCCCGCTCAGCCAACAGAGCCAAGGAGGTAGGGGTGAGAAAGGTAATGGGCGCTTACAGACATAACCTCATCACCCAGTTTCTTCTGGAGTCATTAATTATCACGGCTATTTCCTTTGTGGTAGCCATTGGCCTGCTGGCAGTTGCTTTGCCTTACTTCAATGAGCTGACCGGCAAAGTATTCAGTCTAAGCATTCTTACCACGCCCACATTAGCAGTATCGTTGGTGGCAATCCTGATAGTAGTTGGTTTATTAGCCGGTAGCTATCCAGCGTTCTTTCTCAGCGCCTTCCAGCCAGCCAGTGTTTTGAAAGGAAAACTAAACATTGGCATGAAGAGCGGCTCGCTTCGCAGTGTGCTGGTGGTGCTGCAATTCTCCATTTCTATCTTTCTGGTGGTTGGCACACTTATCGTTTTTGATCAGCTCGATTATATCCAAAAGAAGAAACTAGGCTACGATCGTGAGCAGCTGATCGTGCTGCAAAACACTTACGTACTCGATAAGTCAATAGAGTCTTTCAAAAACGAAGTTGTTGCCAATAACTATTTCAAGAGTGGATCAATTAGTGGCTTTTTACCAATCAGATCTAACAGCAACAATAGTGCGATGTTCCCTGGACGAAACCCCAAGAGCAACAGCACTACTTCCCTGGCGATGTTCTACGTAGACTACGACTACATCCCGACCCTGGGTATGGAGTTGATCGAAGGACGTAACTTCTCAAAGGATTTTGGAGCAGATTCGACAGGAGTAATTATCAATGAAGCCACTGCCAAACAATTTGGAATAGCTGACGACCCTATTGGGCAGGAATTGGGCACTTTCGACGGGGACGACAGTGACCCGGAAGACCTGAGAATCAAAGTATTCAAAGTGATTGGAGTGGTGAAGGATTTTCACTTTGAATCACTAAAAACTGACATAAGACCAGCTGTCATCTTCCTGGGCGAAAGCACCAGTAGAATTACTTTCAAGCTGAATACCATTGAATATGCAGAGGCCATTAGCTTCCTTCACAGTAAATGGGATGAGTTTGCCCCAGGCCAGCCATTTGAATACGCCTTTTACGATGAGGAATTCAATGCCGAATACAAGGCAGAAGAAAAAATCGGGGAGATATTCGGGATTTTTGCAGGACTGGCCATCTTCATTGCCTGCCTCGGCTTGTTTGGTCTTGCGGCCTTTACCGCCGAACAGCGCACCAAAGAAGTGGGCATCAGAAAAGTGCTGGGCGCATCCATTAGCTCCATTATTTTACTTCTCAGCAAGGAATTCATGAAGCTGGTGTTGATTGCCTTTGTGATCACAGTGCCCCTGGCGTGGTTTGCCATGGACGCCTGGCTACAGGACTTCGCCTACCGCACAACCATTGGTGCCGGCGTATTTGCTCTTGCCGGCGGTCTTTCTTTCGTAATTGCCTGGCTAACCATGAGTGTGCATTCTTTTAAAGCCGCCGCCATGAACCCCTCCAGTTCGTTGAGAACGGAATAGCTAACTTACAGGAACTTTGTTGACAAACACCCTGATTGGTTAAATGCCAGTCAGGGTGTTTTTGCTTCAAAGCCTCTAAATCAGTAAATTAGTTTCTCTTCTCTACTTGTACAGTTAGTTATTCGATTACCACATCATTTTTAAACTAATGACAAGAGAATCATTTTTGAAGAAAAGCCTGCTTACAGCGGCGGGTCTCTATCTCACCCCTGGCCTCGTTTCCGCCTCAGGCAACCAGATGTTAATGAAAACAATTCCATCAACCGGAGAACAAATACCTGCCATAGGAATGGGCTCCTGGCTGACCTTCAATGTAGGCGAATCAGAACATGAAAGGGCCCCAATGAGAAACGTGCTGATGGAATTCATTAAGCAGGGAGGCAGGGTGATTGACAGCTCTCCTATGTACGGCCGGTCAGAACAGGTGATTGGAGAGCTTGCGGCAGAGCTGGAAGTTACGGATAAGCTTTGGGTAGCTACCAAAGTTTGGACACAGGGGAAAGCTGCTGGCAAAGGACAGATCGAAAACTCGTTGGGCTACTTCCGGAAATGGCCCTCTGTGCTTCAGGTGCACAACCTTGTAGACCTGGACACTCACCTGGAAACGCTCCAGTCTTTGAAAGAAGAAGGCAAACTCAAATATGTCGGCGTTACTCATTACCTCGACCATGCCCACAAACAATTGGCTGAAATTATCAAAAAGGAAAAGCTGGATTTCATTCAAATCAACCTTTCTGTTCGCAACGCAGCGGCCGAAGACTACCTGCTTCCGCTTGCCGCTGACCGTGGCGTTGCCGTCATTATCAACCAACCTTTTGAAACTGGTGGGCTTTTTAACTATATTCAGGGGGTTTCTTTGCCTGCCTGGGCAAAGGAATATGGTATTAACAGTTGGGCGGCATATTTTTTAAAGTACATCATATCAAACCCAGCCGTTACTTGTACCATTCCCGCCACTACACAGGTGGCACATGTAAAAGAGAATATGGCTGCCTGCTATGGTGAACTACCTGATCAGGCCACAAGAATAAAAATGAAAGACTATTTCAAAAAGAATGCCCTATGAGTAACAGAAGAAAATTTATTGGCCAATCGCTGGTCGGCCTGTCAGGCCTGGCTTTGAGCTCTCATGCCTTTGCCAACATCATCGTTCCCCGCCAAAAAGATAAACTGGGCGTAGCCCTTGTTGGGCTTGGCTACTACAGCCGTGACTTGCTCGCTCCGGCCCTTCAGCTAACGCAAAACTGCTACCTGGCTGGCATTGTCACCGGCACGCCATCCAAAATCCCCGAATGGCAGCAGAAGTACAATATCAAGGACAAAAACGTTTACAACTACGACAACTATGATCAGCTGGCCAACAATCCTGATATAGACGTGATTTACGTTGTCCTCCCGCCTTCGATGCATGCCGAGTATAGCATAAGAGCAGCCAATGCTGGCAAGCATGTGTGGTGTGAAAAACCCATGGCGATGAGCGAGGCCGAATGCCAGAGCATGATTGATGCCGCCAACAAAAACAAAGTGAAACTTAGTATTGGTTACCGCATGCAACACGAGCCCAATACAATTCAAATCATGAGGTTCCAAAAAGACCAAACCTACGGCAAAGTGCAAAAGGTGACCGTTGCTGCCGGCTACAGGGAAGGTCGCACCGACCACTGGAAACAGATCAAAGCAATGGGAGGTGGCGTCATGTACGACATGGGTGTTTATCCTCTCAACGCTGCCCGATATGCTACCGGACTGGAGCCAATAGCTGTCACAGCGAAAGCTTCAACAACCAGGCCTGAGATTTACCATGAAGTGGAAGAAACCATTGTATTCGACCTTGAATTCCCAGGCGGAGCCACAGCAGCCTGCGAGGCCAGCTTTGGCAGGGGCATGAATGCCATGCAGGTCGATTGCAGTAATGGCTGGTACAAGATGGAGCCATTCTCCGCCTACAGCGGCATTGATGGAGTAACCAGCGACGGCATCAAGCTCAACAAGCCAATCAACAACGAGCAGGCCAAACAAATGGACGACGATGCCATGGCTATCATGAAGAAACAGGCAGTGATGGTGCCCGGAGAAGAAGGTTTGAAAGATATTCGGGTAGTGGAGGCTATTTACCGATCCGCAAAAGATGGTGGAAGGGTGTCGATAGGATGATATGCAGAAATTTGAATATAAGATCGTAACCATTAGCGTTGCCCATTTGAAAAAGAAGGACTTTCAGTCGGAATTGAGCCGCAACTTTGATGAGTGGGGAGCTGAAGGCTGGGATTTGGTGAAGTTCGAGCCTGTAATGGAGAGTTGGATTCTATTTGATGGAGGCAGAACGAGAGAATTCATAGCAATCTTCAAAAGATTGAAGGCCTAGACTGCGAAATTATCTGTAGACACGGTTATGATTGTTTCTCACTTTTAAACCCCATGGTAACCAGCAAAAAGAACCTGCGAACCTGTAAAAAAGGGCACCAATACTACAAAAGCAGCGACTGTCCGGTGTGCCCTATTTGCGCCAACGAAGAAAAGCCTAATGATGACTTCCTGAGCACACTGGTGGCACCAGCCAGGCGTGCACTGCAAGGCAAGGGCATCACTACGGTGCGGGAGCTCGCCATGCACACGGAAGCAGAGATAATGCAACTTCATGGTATGGGGCCATCTACCTTGCCGAAGTTGCACAAGGCCCTTGCGTCAGCCGGGCTGTCTTTCAAACCCTGAGCATACAATGAACATACCTTTCCAATCCATCGACTGGGATTCCATTCCAAAAACCGAGTATCCTGGTGAAACCGGCACCTCCTTTTGGCAAACACTCCAATTTCCAGGATTGAGAGTACGCATCGTAGAATACGGCGCTGGCTACCTGGCAGACCACTGGTGTCAGAAAGGGCATATTGTCTATTGCATTGAGGGGGAGTTTATTACCGAGATGGAAGACGGAAGCACCTTTAAATTGGGGAAAAACATGAGCTATGTGGTATCTGACGAGCTAAGCTCTCATCGGTCTGTGTCAGAAAAGGGCGTGAAGCTACTGATTGTAGATGGCGATTTCCTGAAAACTGAAAGTCTTTCCTAACTTCCCGAAAATAATTTCTACTACGTGTCCAATTGATCGATACTCATTTGACATGAGGGTGTAAATCAATTATTCCGAAACATTAAATTTAACATCATGGATGAGTATGTATTGATCATGAGGCATGAAGATGGAGCCAAAGTAGCTTCAGCCGAGCAAATGCAGGAATGGATGAAGCAAACTATGGACTGGATCGGTGGCATTGCAGCACAAAACAAATTCGTTAGCGGCACAGGTCTTCCATTCGACAATGCCAGGGTGGTGAACTCAAAAAAGGTGGTAACCAATGGGCCCTTCGGCGACATCAAGGAGACCATCGGTGGTTTTATTACCGTAAGAGCGGAGTCGGTAGAAGAAGCTGTGGAATTTGCTAAAGGTTGCCCTGTGCTGCAGGGTGAGGGCAATACAATGGAAGTGAGGCGAATTGCCAAAAACGACGGGGTTCATTAGCCTTCAAGTAGTTCGTCGTGCCACCAGCTAAGGCTGTGGGCACGACTGTGGTGCCCACAGCCTTAGCTGGTGGCACCACATAGTAGATACACCATGCTCTATACCCCACTTATTGATCAATGACCCACCAGGAGCTCATTCCTCACCTGTTCCGCACTGAGTTCAGCAAAATTACCGCTGTGCTTTGCAGGTGCTTTGGAGCCGACCATATCGAAGTGGCTGAGGATATTGCCAGCGAAACGTTCATGCTGGCCATTGAAACCTGGACCTACAGCAAGATCCCCGAAAACCCTACCGCCTGGTTGTATGCAGTGGCCAAAAACAAAGCGAAAAACCACCTCACCCGTCAGCATATTTTCGCAGACAAGGTGAAACCGAATATCACGCCTTCAGAAGAGGCAACAGAGTTTAGTATAGACTTATCAGACCAAAACATTGCAGACAGCCAGCTCCAAATGCTGTTCGCCATCTGCCATCCGGCCATCCCCGTTGAGTCGCAAATCGGCCTGGCGCTTCGGATCCTTTGCGGATTTGGCATCGATGAAATCGCCAACGCTTTTCTAACCAACAAGGAAACTATTAACAAGCGCCTGTTCAGAGCAAGGGAAAAGCTGAGGGCAGATAAGGTACCAATCGAATTTCCCGCACGGTCAGACATCAGCAAGCGGATAGACACTGTGCTGCAAACCCTCTATTTACTTTTCAGCGAAGGCTACTACTCAGAAAGCCAGGACGGCGTTCTGCGTGAAGAGCTTTGTCAGGAAGCCATGCGGCTTACAAAACAGCTTCTTGACAATGAACATACCAATACGCCTCCAGTCAATGCGTTAATGGCCCTGATGTGCTTTCATGCCAGTAGGTTTCAGGCGAGGAAAGGTGCAAACGGAGAGCTTGTTCTTTACCAGGACCAGGATGAGTCCCTATGGAATCAGGAGCTAATCTCCAGCGGTGCTTTCTACCTGAAAGAGGCCTCTCAGGGAACCCGGATTTCCAAATACCATTTTGAAGCAAGCATTGCTTACTGGCATACCATCAAAGAAGATTCCAAAGAGAAGTGGGAAAACATCCTTCAATTGTACAACCAGTTATTACAACTTGAATACTCGCCGATAGCTGCACTGAATAGAACCTATGCCCTGGCCAAAGTCAGTGGGAAGGAAGCGGCGATCATTGAGGCTGAGAAGTTAAAATTAGCCGACAATCACTTCTACTTCATGCTGCTTGGCGAACTTTACAAAGGCATTGATAATACAAAATCGAAGGCTCGCCTTGAGCAGGCACTTGCATTGGCTAAAACATCAACAGACAAGGAAACGATCCAGAGGAGTATCGATTTACTCAAGTAACTGGCCAATCACTGAGCGCACCACCGTACATTTTTTGTACATATTTGAACAAAAACCGCATCTCTCAACCCGATCAGTTTGCTCTCATGTGGCTTATTCATACATTCTTTTGCATGGCACGCCATTTGTCATAAAAGGCTCTTTACCTACTATTTGCCATAATGATTAAGAACTTTCTCCTTATTTCTGTAAGGAACATTTTGCGCAATAAAGGTGCGGCTTACCTGAACATTCTGGGGCTTACACTGGGCATGGCGGCCTGTATTTTTCTGTTTAATTATATCCAGTCCCACCTCTTCTATGACCGGCTTCCCCAAGGCCAAAGCGTCTTTCGAGTTGAAACAACTACCTCCACAAGAGGTGAAATTACGGTCAGAGATGCCTTCACTGCGCCGGTAGTCGGCCCTCACCTTTCTGAGATTCACGAAGGAGTAGGTGACTATGCCCGCTTGCTACCTTTCTCTGAGTACGGGAGCGCTTTCTTCAAATACCAGAAACATGATTCCCTTGCCCTCAGTGTATTTGTTGAAAAGGCCTACTACGCCGACCGCTCCATACTGGATGTACTTTCACTGACGCTGCTCCAGGGAAATCGGGATTCAGCGCTCGCAGCCCCTAACACCTTGCTGCTCTCGGCCACACTGGCAAAAAGAATCTTTC
This sequence comes from Imperialibacter sp., assembly GCF_048007035.1. Lineage (NCBI taxonomy): Bacteria > Pseudomonadati > Bacteroidota > Cytophagia > Cytophagales > Flammeovirgaceae > Imperialibacter > Imperialibacter sp. The sequence goes on along the minus strand of NZ_CP180355.1, from coordinate 4,934,796 downwards.
CCCAACAAATGGAAAACAACAGTTCCATTGTCGGCCAGGAGTTTGTTTCTGCTGCGGCGGGGTTTTTCGAACAAACGTATGTTATAGGTGGTGTATTCGACGACAGAGCCGAAAAAACCCATCTTAAGTTTGACCTGCTGGCCTCTCTCAACTCACCAGCTGCCGGTATGAACAACCCGGGTATGCAGCAATCGGAGGTCGTTTATACCTACGTTCTTGTGTCCCCTGATTTTGATGTTTCGGCTGTTGAAAAGGCGGCCACTTCCCCGGTGTCTTCCGCAGAAATGGACACTTACGAAAAAGGAATTTCTCTCCGCCCCATTGAAGACATTCACCTGACGACGGACATCTCCGATGAGCCCGAAAACGGCATCAGTCCTACTTTGCTCATCTTTCTGGCAGTGATTGGTATCATCATTGTTGTGCTTGCCTGCACCAACTACGTTAACAACGCCATCATCAATAGCATAGAAAGAGCCAAAGAAATCGGCGTAAGAAAGCTTCTTGGGATAACTCCCACCCAGCTTACACTCACCTTTGTAGGTGAGGCATTGCTCACTAACACCCTGGCAGGCTTGCTCAGTATCTTTTTCTTTCTATTTGGTACCAAGCTGATCATGATGTACACCAAAATCAGCTACCCGGTAGTGGGGTATTCCAACATGGCAGTGTTTATTCCCTTTCTTGTTGTGCTTATTCTGGTGAGCACCCTGTTATCAAGCGCCTATCCGGCTTTTCACCTGTCATCACTCAACCCCATCGATTCTCTCAGAGGCAAAATAAGCGTACTCAATTCAGGCAACCTTGGCAAGGGAAGCAGCATTATCCGCTCCCTGCTGATCTTCCAATTGACGTCTTCCATCATCTTCCTTTCGGCTGTTTACATCGTTTATCTGCAGCTGGACTACATGGAAAGAAGCGGCGGCACCTCACGTGAGATCAAAATGAGCGGCGTATTCCCCGGCCTGCCAGGCGCCAATAAGGAATTCACCAATCAGGTCGATCGTTTTATACTTCACAACAAGGGTGAGGGTATCAGGGGCATTAGCATTTCGAACCTCTATCAGGGGAAAATCAAAACAATGCAGGCTATTTCTGGCCTGGCTCCCGTAGAAAAACAGGAAGACGGTATCTATGTAAAACTCTTTCCCGGACTAACAGACACTACCTATAATTTGTATGTGATCGATCAGCAGTACTGGAAAGACTCTTCATCAGTTTTCCAGGCGGGGCGCAACTTTAGAAGTATGGGTGACGACTTCAACTCTTTGGTTGTGAATGAATCGGCCGCCAAAGCATTAGGTTTCGGCGACCTGGAAATGGCAGTGCATCAAACCATTGACTCCCGGGGTGGCTACCATATGATAGTAGGCGTAGTCAAAAACCAACAGGTTAATGCTCCACCCTCTATTTACGTTACAGGCTTCCGGCACAGAACGTACATGGATTTTGTTTTATTCTACCAGCCCAATCAAAGTGAGAACATATCAACCTTCTTGCAGGAAATCAAATTTCAAATCGGGACATATTTCCCCAATTTCTTCTTCCTTAGCAGGGGCTTCGAAAACCGATTGGCGCTGGAGGAAGGCATGCTGAAATTGTTCTTCTTTTTCGCCATTATCGCTATAGTCATCGCTAATATGGGCATGTTTGGGCTTGCCTCTTATGTGACACAGAAACGAACAAAGGAAATTGGCATCAGGAAGATCCTCGGTGCCCCCACCCACAACATTATGCTGCTTCTGCTCTATGATTTTCTGAAACTTATTCTCATCGCCTACCTCATCTCCAACCCCATCGTATGGTTCAGTGCCAAAGAGTGGTTGGACGATTACCCTTTCAGGATCGGGCTCGACCCCACGCTGATACTTTTCCCAGTTTTATTTATCCTTTTCATTTCCACCATAGTGATTGCTGAGAAATGCTGGCAAACGGCGATAAAGAGTCCCCTCGACTCTCTGGACGGTGATTGAGTCTTTGTCCCTGCCAATTATGGTTCTTCCTCACTCACCAAATCGGCCTAAATAATAACAAAAAGGCCATTTTACCCGTTAAGTATAATACAGCCTGACCATTTTAATAAATTATTTTTAACAAAAACCGTAAAATTATGAACTCTGGAAAAGTATTAGCAGCTGTATTGATTAGTGCATCGGTCGGAGCCGTTTTGGGTGTTTTATTTGCCCCGGGAAAAGGAGCAGCCACTCGAAAGAAAATCACTAAAAAAGGGGATAAGTATTTCGACGAAGTTGAAACCAGGTTCAACAAACTCATTGATAATGTCTCTTCCAAAATAGAATCAGTTGGGAAAGATGCCATGGCGTTGGCAAAGAATGGGGCCTCCAAAATAGAAGACGCTAAGCTGGTCGGCAAGAACAGCTAAGGCAACTCACTAATACAACGACAATTCAGCTTCCCGAAAGTAGCCAACACCTGGCCACTTTCGGGGATTTTTGTTTATGGAGGTTCCAAGCTTTGACATCCATTGATTGTCGCTACTGCCGACATAGCCCTACCCTTGCATTACTATTCCTGGCCGTTCACAGCACCGCCCTTCCAACGTTCCGCTTTTTTTCTTTAATTGACCTTACTACATCCTTATTATCCTTCGTTTTCCATTTCAAACTTCCAAACTTCTCAAGTATGACCAAAAGATTACTATTACTTTTCGCCTGTGCTGCAGTGCTAAATGCCCAGGCTCAAAAAATCAATGCAAGTAAAGCCGCCGCCATCAAAGATCTCGACGGCCGCACCTCCGAACTGACTACTATCAGCGACAAAATATGGGCGGCAGAAGAAATCGCCTTTCAGGAAACCGTTTCAGCTGACCTACTTGCCGACTATGCCGAAGCCAACGGCTTCACAGTTGAGCGTGGTGTAGCTGGCATCCCAACCGCATTTATTGCTACTTATGGTAGCGGAAGCCCCGTTATTGGCATCCTTGGTGAGTTCGATGCGCTACCAGGGCTTTCGCAGAACACTGTGCCCTATAAAAGCCCTTTGCATGACGGCAAGCCTGGCCATGGCTGCGGACATAACCTGTTTGGGACAGCGAGCCTGGGCGCTGCCATAGCAGTGAAAGACCTGATGGCACAAGGTAAGCTGAAAGGCACCATCAAATTTTTCGGCACACCCGCTGAAGAGAAATTCTTCGGCAAAATATGGATGGCCAAGGCGGGGCTTTTCGATGACCTCGACGCCTGCCTCGACTGGCACCCGGGTGCTGAAACCAAAACCGCCGTGCAGAGCGGCCTGGCTCTGGTCGACTTTACCGTTGAATTCTTTGGTCAGGCTGCTCACGCTTCCGGCGATCCGTGGAACGGCCGCAGCGCCTCCGACGCCCTGGAGCTATATGCCCACGGCATCAACGCCTACCGGGAGCACATCAAGCCTACAGTGCGCATCCATTACCACATTCAGGATGGTGGCCAGGTGGTAAACGTAGTGCCCGACTACTCCCGCATTTGGGTGAGGGTACGTGACGACAAAAGAGAAGGGATGAACGAGGTATACCAGCGGGTAAGGGCCATGGCTGAGGGTGCCGCTATTTTGGCGAATGTCGACTACAAAATTAACCTTGTGTCGGGTATCTACGAGGTTCTGGTCAACCGCAGCGGAGGCGCTATTATCCAAAAGAATCTGGAACTGCTAGGCCCTATAACTTACACAGCCGACGAAACAGACTATGCCAAAAAAATTCAGGAAGCGACGGGAAAACCACAAATTGGTCTCAACAGTAAAATTGAGCCCATGGAGGAAACGCTGGAGCATCCAGGTGGCGGCTCTACCGATGTAGGTGACGTAAGCTGGGTGGTGCCAGTTGCCCGCCTTAGTGTAGCCACGGCCCCTGACGGCACTCCGTGGCACTCATGGGCTGTAGTAGCCTGCGGGGGAATGTCGATTGGCCACAAGGGTATGATACACGCAGCCAAAGCACTCTCCATGTCCGCCATTGACCTGTTCGAAGACCCCAAGAAAGTAGAAGCCATGAAAAAAGAATTCAAAGAAAGAAAAGGCGATCACGTGTATACCCCGATGATCGAAGGCCCTCCGCCGATAGGGAAAGAGTAAAACAAAAAAGGTTGCCAAAAAAGACGTCATTTCGACCGTGAGGGAGAACCCCCCTGACTTACTGCCAGGTCTGGGGGATTTCTCGCTCCTTCGTCACTCGAAATGACGTCGCCTTCCATTTTTTGAGACATCCATTTTTGTTTGTGCCTTTTGCTCTGATAGGTAAAATCCGTCGTGACATGTTCAAAACATTTGTTTAAATTGTATCAAACAACACTACCTATGAAAACTTCCCTCACCCGTCGCCAGGCTTTGAAAGCTGGCACACTGGCCGCTTCTGCCGCTTTTGTCAATCTACCTTCCCTTTTTGCTAAATCCCCTTCTTACAACGCCGAGTTCCTTTCCATGACAGATGAAGAAAGGGCCTTCTACTATTTCGAAGGACAGGAGGGCGTAAAGGCTAGGCTTTTTGCTAACGAAAACCCATTTGGGCCATCGGAAAAGGCCATTGCTGCTATTACCAATTCTCTGAAGGACAGCTACATGTATCCTTTCGACGAAAGAGCAGAACTGCAAAGAAAAATCGCAGCGTACGAGGGTGTTTCGGAAGATCATATTTTGCTTGGCGCTGGCTCAACTCAACTGCTCATGGCCGCTGGTGTTGCTTTCGGCATGAAGGGTGGTGAGATTGTCATTTCCCATCCTACTTTCGACAGCCTGCCAAAATACGCTGAAGGTGTAGGTGGCAAGCTGGTGAAGGTTGACGTGGACAGTGGATTGAAACAGCAGTTGGGCAAAATGGCCGATGCGGTTAGCAGCAAAACTTCTCTGGTTTATTCTGTCAATCCCATGAACCCGACGGGCACCCAGGTATCGGGTAAGGAGATGAGGGATTTTTGTAATTCCGTAAGTGACAGGGCCCCTGTTTTTGTGGACGAGGCTTATATCGACTATCATCCTGAAGGATTGAAAGCGAGCACGATTTCCTGCGTGCAGCAAGGCAAGAATGTCATTGTTTGCAAAACCTTTTCCAAAGTGCATGGTTTCGCTGGTTTACGGGTGGGCTATTGTGTAGCCAAACCAGACCTGCTGGCCAAAATGAAACCATTCTCCACTGGAGGGTTTGACCTATCCAGACCAGCCGTTCTGGCAGCGACAGCTTCGGTGGACGACAAGGCATTCCTAAGCATGAGCGTCCAGCAAACAGAAGAATCCAAACAGCTGTTATACAAAGGTCTGAAGGCCGTTGGTGCCAGCCTCATCCCTTCTTTCACTAACTTTGCTATGTTCCCCATCGACATGAATGGCAGCACTTTTCTCAGTCGCATGAAAGAAAAAGGCGTGCTGGTAAGATCCTGGAATTTTAAAAATCAGGACTGGTGCCGGGTGAGCATAGGGCGCAAGGACGAAATGGAGGCTTTCAACAAAGCCCTGGCCCAGGTGGTGTAGCTGAAAATTTGCATATAACTGTGCGGCGGGCAATCTGCCCCGATACACTCAATCTTTTTTCAGTTTTTTTTTAAGTCATTTCAAACGTTTTCGATGACACATAAAGGCACTTTGCCCTCTATACGATTGCGGCGGCAGTTGAAAATCACTGGAATTATCGCAATGTTTGCCTCTGTTTTTTTGACTATTGATAAAAGATGCTCCCTAAGATAAACCCCACCACCACAGAAGCCTGGAAGAAACTTCAGGCTCATTTTGGTCAGATGGAAACAGTACAGATGAAGGATCTTTTCAAAAAGGATTCTTCCCGTTTCGATAAATTCCATCTAAAGTTCGAAGACCTTCTTTTTGATTTCTCCAAGAACATCATCACCGAAGAAACGCTTAACCTGCTGCTGGAACTTGCAGACCAGGTAAAACTGCAGGATGCCAAGAAGCAGATGTATTCAGGCGAGTGCATCAACGTAACCGAAAGTCGCTCAGTACTTCACGTAGCCCTGCGAAACCGTAGTAACACACCCATTATTGTTGATGGGCACAATGTGATGGAAGACGTGAACACAGAGCTGGCAAAGATGAAGGCTTTCACGGAAAAACTGCATGCGGGTGAATTGAAAGGATTTTCTGGCAAGTCCATTAAACACGTAGTAAATATCGGCATTGGAGGCTCTGACCTGGGGCCGTACATGGTTACCGAATCGCTCAAGCCTTATCAGGTAGAAGGTATTGAAAGTCACTATGTATCAAATGTAGATGGCACTCATTTGCTACAGACGCTCAAAAAGGTAGATCCGGAAACTACCTTGTTTATTATCGCTTCCAAAACCTTTACCACGCAGGAGACCATGACCAATGCCGAGTCGGCGAGAGACTGGTTGTTGGCGGCTTGTAAGGACGAAAAATATGTACGCAATCACTTTATCGCCCTTTCTACCAACACAGAGAAGGTGGTGCAGTTTGGTATTGCAGAAGAGAACATGTTCAAGTTCTGGGACTGGGTAGGTGGCCGTTATTCGCTTTGGTCAGCCATTGGTATGTCCATTGCCTGTGCCATAGGATTCGACAACTTTATGGAGCTGCACGACGGGGCGCATGCCATGGACAACCACTTCCTCAATGCACCGCACGGAGAAAATCTTCCAACGATACTAGCCTTAGTCGGTGTGTGGTACAACAACTTCTTTGAGGCAGAAAGCCAGGCCATTCTATGCTACGACCAGTATATGCACCGCTTTGCGCAATTTCTGCAGCAAGGTGAAATGGAAAGCAACGGCAAGTCGGTAGGGCGTGATGAAAAAGATGTGAATTACGAAACTGGCACCATTGTATGGGGAGAGCCAGGCACCAACGGCCAGCATGCTTTCTATCAGCTTTACCACCAGGGCACGAAGCTGATTCCTTGCGACTTCATTGCTTCGGCCAACAGCCAAAACCCTTTGGGAGACCACCAGGAAAAGCTCCTCTCCAACTTCTTTGCTCAAACAGAGGCATTAATGATTGGCAAGACCAGAGAAGAGGTCATTGCTGAATTGAAAAAGGCCGGCAAATCGGATGAAGATATTGAAGCGCTAACACCATACAAGATTTTCAGAGGCAACCGACCTACCAACAGCTTCCTGATGAAGAAGCTAACCCCGAGAGCACTTGGATCTCTAATAGCGCTTTACGAACACAAAATCTTTGTGCAAGGCATTATCTGGAACGTGTACAGCTTCGATCAGTGGGGTGTGGAGCTTGGCAAGCAGCTAGCCAATCAAATACTTCCTGAGCTACTCAACGGTAGTGCGGTCACCAGCCACGACTCATCTACCAACGGGCTGATTAATGCTTATAAAGGGCTGAAGGAATAATTCTCTCCCCTCCTATTTACAGGTGATTTTTGCATTGCAGCGGTAAGATAAATCCCTAAATTGTCGTTCACTTTTCATAGCTATGAACAGAATAGACCGGCTTTTTGGGGTAGTTACTTATATCCAATCCAGAAAATACACATCCCTTCAGCAGCTGGCCGGGAAATTCGACAAAAGTGAGCGAACAGTGTTTCGTGACCTTCGGGCAATTTCTGACATGGGCCTGCCCCTGGGTTTCGAACCCAACAAGGGGTACTTTATTACCGATGGCTATTTCCTCCCTCCCGTTTCCTTCACCAATGAAGAAGCAAACGCCCTGATACTCATGGCTTCACTGGCCGACCAGTTTACCGACAAGTCCATTATCAGGCACAGCAAAACGGCTGTCGAGAAAGTAAAGGCTGTACTTAAGGGAAGCCAAAAGGAAGGAGTGGACCACCTGCATGAGCAAACCCGGGTGCTTAAGTGGCATCATGACATGCTTGATGCGCAGTATCTCACTATCATTCAAACGGCTATCAGCAGCAAACAAGTGCTTAAAATGACGTATGAAAACAAAGGGCTTGAAACCAGCACCAGAGAGGTGGAGCCAGTCGGTCTTTTGTTCTACATGTTCGACTGGCACATGATTGCCTGGTGCTGGAAAAGAAACGACTACCGGGACTTCCGTGTGGTGCGGATAAAAAAGCTTGAATGCACGGCAAAACCCTTTAATAAGCAGGATCACATCAACCTGGACGACTACATAAAAGATCTTCCTGAAAATTTTTCAAATTCGATGACATAGGGTTGTCAGTAGCAGGAATTTCTTTGAATATAAATAGCAAAGAAATGAACCACAGCCTTACCATTAAAAGAACCTACCGTATCCCGAACACTGTTTCAAGTGTTTGGCAGTCGCTCGTCTGCCCTACCCTGATTAAGCAGTATGCTCACAACTGCGAAATCGCTGAACGGAACTCGGAAGAGGCGGCCCGTTCCCTCGAAACATGCGCAACTTTCAGATCGGGTGACATCCTCGAATACGAAAAAGACGTCAGGGTTAAGTTTTCTACTTTTGATCCAAACGCCGGGCTGGCCAATGTGCCTCAAAACTACATTCACATTACCTATGAGCTATCCGAGTTTGACGACGAAACTGAACTTAGCATTACCATAGAAAACTTCATGGAAGAAAATGAACGGTTCAAGCACTCCCAGTCAAAGTGGAAAAATATATTGTCTCCAAGAGTTGAAAGTTTGCTGGCCAGTTAGTTTGGTTACCGAAGTATGAAAGACCACAAACCAGTTGGACAAACAAAAGATGCCGGTTTTCAGATTGGCGTTCGGAAGGCGTTTGCGGTTGACAGGGATAAGCTCTGGGCATTTGTTTTATCCAAAAAAGGCGTTGAGCTTTGGTTTGGAAGCGTAGCAGCGGAGCTTCCCTATCACGAACCTTTCAGGAGCGACGAAGGAATGGAAGGCCTTATCACCACCTTACAGGAAGGTTCCCATCTTAGGATGAAGTGGAAGAAGCCTAACTGGAAACATTTTTCTATGCTGCAGATCAGGGTTATTCCGGTAGGAAACAAGGCAACGCTTTCTTTTCATCAGGATCACCTGGCAGATGAAAACCAGAGAGCAGAAATGAAGGCCTACTGGATCAGTGTCATTGAAAAAGTAGGTGAATGCGTTGCGTCTCTGTGATTTGTCGTTTTAACAATTCACCATTCCCTTTGCTCACCTTACCATTGAAATATTGTAAGCACGTTCATTGGAAGGGAAATCCTACTTTCGGAAAAACAACCTCCTCTTGCCATGCGGTTAACGTCATTTGTCTTGCTTCTACAGTTCTCGCTCCTAAGCACCTTTGTCAATGCTCAGGATGAATTCAGGATAGTTGGCTACTACTCACTAAAAGCCGCCCAAACCGGAGAAGTGAAGAGCGTTCCATTCAAACAGCTTACGCATGTGAACCTATGGTTTCTCAATCCTGGCACTGAGGGAAACTTTGTCGATGACCTATCGAGCTTGGCTTCGTTTGTCAAAGCAGCTCACAAGCACGGTGTAAAGGTGCTTTTCTCCATTGGGGGTGGCAGTCACCAGCCTCAGTACCAGGCATTGCTGGAGGTGGGTCAGCGAGGCATGTTCATCGAGTCTCTCGTTGAGCAGGTGATCAAATATGAGCTGGATGGACTGGACATAGACCTCGAAAGCGCCAATATTGATGAGAACTATGAAGTGTTCGTGACTGAGTTGGGCATAGCGCTAAGGGCACAAAACAAACTCATGACAGCTGCCATTGCCGTGTATTACAAAGACCAGCTTACCGACAAAGCCATTGCGCAGTTCGAATTTGTTAACGTGATGAGCTACGACCGCACGGGCCCATGGCGACCAGAAAAGCCCGGCCCGCATGCCTTGTATGAGCATGCGGTAGACGACCTCACCTATTTTGGAGAAGATCGCCAGGTGCCGAAAAGCAAGATGACACTTGGTGTTCCGTTTTATGGCTACGGCTATGGCCCGGAGCTAACTTCCAAAGCCATCAGCATGAGCTACGGCAAGATTGTCGAGAGCTTCAAAGGCTCAGAGCTCAAAGATGAATGGACAATGCCTGATGGGAAGATTCTCTATTACAATGGCATCCCCACCATGAAAAAGAAGGTGGATCTGGCCAAAGAAAAAGCCTCCGGCATCATGATCTGGCAGATTCAAGGCGATGCCAGGGGGCCGAAGTCATTGTTGAGGGCGATTAATAGGGCGGCTAAATAGTCAGGATTGGGTTTCGCCCAATCCTGTAGGTATTTCGCCCTTTCAGGGGTGCCCGGCTCAGGGCTTGGATATGATCACCTCAGAGCCCTGAATGGGCGGCATACACATGCGAAGGGTGGCAGCTCTTCGCAAGGCAAAGAGAAAACATCAAGCCTAATCCCAAACATATCTTTCGTCAAATTCCATTTGATTCTGTAGCATCAGGTTCCTGAATTCATTCATGAACCCATTTTTACTATGGTGCTTATGTTGGCCAGCAATGTAGGCAATAACCCTACCTATTTGTGTTGGGTTGACTGAAAATGCCGCATAACCATCCTGCCAATAAAAATTTGATAGAGACTCGTGCTTCGTCTTCATCCATTTTGAAGAGTGAGATTTCACCTCCTCGAGCAACTTCATCAAGGCTATCTTTTTTGATAGCAAACAGAGAATATGAACATGGTCAACATATCCCCCTATTTTGATCGGTATACACTCAAGGTCATTACAAATCCCACCCATGTACCTATGTAATTCATCCTCAAAAGGAGGGTATATCAGTGGTTCACGGTGCTTGGTACTAAAGACGATATGAACATAGTTTTTTACAAGAGATTGCGGCATAGCTAATTTCGTTTTTTTAAAACTTTCATTTTCAGGATCGGGCTTTCACCCAATCCTGTGGGTATACCGCCCTTTCAGGGCTTGGATACGGATGCATCAGAGCCCTGAAAGGGCGGTATATTCTTGCGAAGGGTGGCGGCCCTTCGTAAAATAAAAATATAAAAAACTAACGGCCAACAGCTATTATCATCAGGATTAGGTTTCGCCCAATCCTGTGGGTATACCGCCCTTTCAGGGCTTGGATACGGATGCATCAGAGCCCTGAAAGGGCGGTATATTCTTGCAAAGGGTGGCGGCCCTTCGTAAAATAAAAATATAAAAAACTAACGGCTAACAGCTATTATCATCAGGATTGGGCTTTCACCCAATCCTGTGGGTATACCGCCCTTTCAGGGCTTGGATACGGATGCATCAGAGCCCTGAAGGGGCGGTATATTCTTGCGAAGGGTGACAGCCCTTCGCAAAGAGAAAAACATGTACAGCTTCTCAACTACATCGATAGCCTTGAGCTCCACCTCAGAAACTCATCGACAATCTTAACGAGCAACCATTGCCGGAGGCTAAAAGCAGAACACTGCTAAACTCTCCTCCCACGTTGCCCCCTCTGCATACATCCTCCCAAACCTTCACTTACTTCGCTATATTTAATCTATACACGACCCCAGTAAAAAATATATTATTTCACTCATAATCAACACTTTAAAACATTGAAATGCTAAATATTTCTATATTCCTCAATCACTTTTTCCTCTTTCCCTCCTGCTTCGGTAATTTCATAATGCTCAAGGGTGTGCAGTAGATTTCAATACGTTGAGTCATCGAAGCTCACTGACTCCTTTGACTTTACTGCCCACTCCAGCACCGGTAAACTGATACATTATGATACAACCCTACTCAAACAGCAGAACAATGAAGTTCGAAGGTGACAGCAAAAGCAGCGACCTTCTCATAGGAAATTTTGGCGACGTAGAATTCATCGCTAACGGTCAGTTTGATTTGGCTGGCATGATTTACAACCCAAAGGGTGCTGTCGAATTTGATATAGCAGGCACTGGTGCCGTTTCATTTAACGGCATCTGCCGGAAACTCACAGTAAAAAACGCATCCGGCAATTGCCGCCTGGACTTCAGTAAGCTCAATTGCAAGGAAGTGAAGTTCATCTCGGTAGAAGGAGGCTCTCAGGTAATTATAGGGGCAACCAGGTTCATCAGCGAAGCAATTTTAAAAGATGATGCCATTCTCCAGTGTTCAGACAAAACGATATTGATTAATTATACTGTTTCCGATAAATCTCAAATAGAAAGAATGCCGAAAATGGCCAGCTAGGCCACAAAACATTTTTCTGTTGCTTCGTCGCAACGGCCAATTACAAAGTATCATTCCGCATCATTTCGGGAAAGCACCCGAGAGGTTTGTAGGGTTGACCGGGGGTTTTATGTCTCCGGTCTTTTTTTGTGCTGAAAAAAGCTTAAAATGAGTTAATTTTCTAAAGGAGGAGAAATATCTTGTCAGGAGCTGGTGTTGTTATGGCCTTAACCCCAAAACAAGCACTCACCGATCGGGAAATTCAACCGCCTTTTATGCCGGGTTAACTCAATGAAAAAGTACCTCTTAATTGCCCTTTTAGTTCCATATTTTGCTTTCCCTCAAGAGGTTACTCTTTTGAATACCGATAGTATTTTAACAGTGCTTGAGGTAGAAATTGCGGAAAAGGAAACCTACATACAAAAGAAGTTAGCCACCTTAGATGCGTATAAGTCCTCTCTCAGTAAATCAACCAGCCTCACAGATAAGTACAATGCATGCTGGCACATAGTGGATCAATACAAGTCGTTTCAATACGATTCCGCATTTTTTTATTCACTCAAGCTCTCTGACCTCGCCCATCAAATCGGATCTTTTGAATGTATTCAAACCGCTCGCATCAAAACAGCTTTTGTGCTGGAGTCGGGCGGACTGCTGAAGGAGGCTGCCGACACCCTGGAGGCGGTAGACCTCACCAACGTTCCCGATAGCATCCGAAGTGAGTTCTATTCCGTCACCACAAGGCTCTACGATTTTATGGCCTACTTCGTAAAGGATTTTTATTACGCCAAAATCTACCAGCAAAGAAGCAGAGACTATATGAACAGGGAATTGGCGCTTCATTCGCAGTCCTCCCTTCGCTCTCATTTTATTCGCATCCAGATCAGTCAGGCGGACGGCGACTTCGAAGAAACAGAAAGAGTCTACCTCTCAATGGTCAAAAATTTTAAGTTGACTCACCATCAGTTAGCCATGAGATCGTATGATATGGGAGTTGTCTTTGATGAAAAATTCCCGGAAAAAGCCATTTACTACAAAGCGCTGTCTGCCATAAATGACATAAGAGGTGCTGTAAAGGAGAACGTCTCTATGCGGGAACTTGCAGAAAGCCTTTTCAGGAAGGGCGACTTGCGTCGGTCATCCCTGTTTATCAAGCAAGCCCTTGATGATGCCAACTTCTACTCTTCCCGGCTTCGAAAAGTGGAAGTGTCAGACATACTTCCAATTATCGAGGGAAAGCAGTACCAGGAGTTGGAAAGCCGAAACACAAGGGTCATCAAATACTCCTACATTATCACACTGTTGGTGATTGTGCTGGGGCTTTTCTTGTTTATCATTTTCAGACAGCTCAGCAAACTCCGGATATCAAAGCGGAACCTCGACGCTGCCAACGAGTCACTTTTCAATACCAATCACAAACTGGAAGAATCCAACAAAATCAAAGAGGCCTATATTGGACAGTTTTTCAACCTGATTTCGGAGCACCTGTTCAAAACTGAAAAACTGGTGACATCCATCAATCGAAAACTGAGTCAACGAAAGTTTGACGACCTCTCAGAAATCACCGACAACATTAATTCCTTCAAAGAGCGGGAGCTGCTTTACAAGAATTTCGATGATATGTTTCTCAACCTCTTTCCTGATTTTATTGAGAAGCTGAATGGCCTGCTGAAAAAAGATGAGCAGTTGGATTCGAATATGAAGTTACTCACACCTGAAATCCGCATATACGCTCTTATGCGACTAGGGATCAATGACAATAATCAGATAGCCAGGCTATTGAACTACTCGATCAATACCATTTACACGTACAAAACACGACTTAAAAACAAGGCTATCGACCCCGAAACTTTTGAAGAATCCATCATAGAGATATAGCACCATCAGCAGAATAGGCCAGCCTGCTGTGGTCGGCTCCGAAATTCATTACCTTTATTATATGAAAACTCGTCACTGCCTTATTCTTGCTCTCATGGGCTTTATTTCCTGCTCAGCGCCGCAGCAAACCGATAACAAAGTTTACACAGCCTTCACTGGAGCCACCATTATTGATGGAACTGGCGCCGCTCCTATCCAAAATGGTGTGCTGCTGGTGGCAGATGGCCGCATTGTGACGATGGGGACAGAGAATGAGGTGACTTTGCCCGACAACACCACAGTGAAAGACCTTTCGGGCAAGACCATCATCCCGGGTCTTATCAATGCACATGGCCACGTTGGTGATGTAAAAGGTATTGAAGGAGGACACTATTCAAAGCAAAATGTGATCGACAACCTGAGCCTTTTTGCCAGATATGGCGTCACCACGGTGGTTAGTCTTGGGGCTGATAAAGAAGAAGCAGTATCACTCCGGGCAGTCACAGATACGACGGCCAGGCAAAGAGCCCGTTTTTACATGGCAGGCGAGGTGATTTCCGGCAATACGCCAGCGGAGGCTGTTGCCGTAGTTGATCAAAATGATGACATGGGGGTAGACTTTATGAAAATCAGGGTGGACGACAACCTGGGCAGCAGCACTAAAATGTCAGAAGATATCTACAAGGCTGTGATCAACCGCTCTCATGAGCTTGGCTATAAAATAGCCACTCATATGTACTACCTCGACGACGCCAAAAAACTATTGGCAGCTGGCTCCGACTTCCTCGCTCACAGTGTCCGTGATCTCCCGGTGGACGATGAGCTTATCGGCCTGCTCAAAGAAAACGAAGTTTGCTACTGCCCAACACTAACCAGGGAGCTTTCAACCTATGTTTATGAGGACACGACTTTCTTCTTTTCAGACCCTTTCTTTCAGAAAGAGTTTAGTGAGGCTACGGTTCAGCCGCTGCTTGACCCGGCCAGACAACAGCAGATCAAAAACAGCAAAAGCGCCCAAACCTACAAGCAACAGTTACCAACTGCCATGGCCAACTTGAAAACGCTTTCCGACAACGGCGTCACCATTGCCTTTGGCACCGACAGTGGCATCCCTACCCGCTTTATGGGCTACTTCGAACACCTGGAAATGGCTATGATGGCTGATGCCGGGCTAAGCCCAATGCAGGTCATTGTGTCTGCCACCAGCGACGCTGCTAAGTGCCTCGATCTCAAAGATGTTGGCCAGCTTGTGCCTAGCTACTGGGCAGATTTTGTGGCGCTGGACGCCAATCCACTGGAAGATATTAAGAACAGCAAGAGTATTTCAGGTGTTTGGATTGGAGGAGAGGAAGTGAAAGATTAGCTGGCCCTTGGTAGCAAGCATTTTCTATAGACGAAAACAGTAGCTCTTACCCTAAACATCTACCAGCTTAAAAAAGTGGTAGCTACCCCGAAGCCACCATTTCCATATTTACTTCGTATCTCATATAAGTAAGTCGTATGAATGTTACTTATTTGTAAATAAACCGTCAGCCAACCCTTCAACCAAAAAGCGTTATATGCAAAAACTGTTTTTACCAGTGCTTCTTTGTATTGCCCTGGCCTCGTGCAAGTGGGACAATGAACAAGACCTCTATCCCGAGGAAACAGGAGGTGGCACCAACTGCGATGGATCAACGGCAATTACTTATTCGGCTTCCATCCAACCGATACTTTCAGCACGTTGTCTCTCTTGCCACTCGGCAAGTGCATCCTCAAATCTAGGCGGGGGAGTCAGGCTTGATTCCTATCAAAATGTGAAAGTAAGAGCCGACAATGGCAGTCTGCTGGGCACCATCAAGCACCAATCCGGTTACCCCCAAATGCCTCGGGGGAGCAGCAAGCTTTCCGCCTGCCAAATCAGCCTGATAGAGCAATGGATTGCAGAAGGAACCCTCAATAATTAACACCGAACCATGAAGAGACTTTCAATTTTTATCCTTTTGGTTGCCTTTGCCATTGCACCATCACTTGCACAAGACCTGGATGACTTGCTCAACTCGATAGAGAGCGAAACCATCGACTATACCACGGCCACTTTCAAATCCTCCAGGGTCATCAACCTTCATTCACCCGAAAGAGTAGCCCCCGGAGCCATGGAATTCAGGATCTCGCATCGTTTTGGCCCACTCAATGGGGGTGCCTACAACCTGTGGGGCCTCGACCAGTCGTCGGTTCGGTTTGGTTTCGACTTTGGACTGACCAAATGGCTCATGGTTGGCGTGGGGCGGTCAACCTACGAGAAGACTTACGATGGCTTTGTGAAGGCAGCCATCCTCCGCCAGTCGACGGGCAAAAAAGTAATGCCCCTTAGCGCCGTTTGGGTCAGCAATATGTCGGTAAATGGTTTGAAGTGGGAGTTTCCCGACCGCACCAATTACTTTAGCTCACGCATCGCCTTTGTGCATCAGCTTGTGCTGGCCCGCAAATTCAGCGACAGGTTCTCATTTGAGGTCGTGCCTACCTGGGTGCACTTCAATCTGGTAGAGGGTACCACCGACGTAAATGATATACCTGCTGTCGGCTTTGGGGGAAGGATCAAACTCTCCCGCAGAACGGCCTTAAATGGTGAATACATTCTGAGGGTCGCCGATAAAAAAGCCCCTAACGTAGCCAACTACAACGACTCCTTCTCTATCGGTTTCGACATCGAAACAGGTGGCCACGTCTTCCAACTGCACCTCACCAACTCTTTGGCTATGATGGAAAAAGGATTCATTGCCGAAAACACCGACGCATGGGGCAATGGTGGCATACATTTTGGGTTTAATGTCACGAGAGAGTTTACACTGTCCAAGAAATCGAGAATGGAATGAAAAAGACACCGAAATTAACCTTTGTAGTGCTCCTCGCTCTTTTCGTATATGCAGGAACTGCCAGAGCTCAGATTTATATGCTGGAAAGCTCCAACGTCCGCTTCTTCTCCGACGCATTGATAGAAGACATCACAGCGACCACTACTTCAGCTCAGGGCTTGGTCAATGTAGCCGACAAAACCTTTTCCTTCAGGGTGCCCATCAAAACGTTCGAGTTTGCCAAAGACCTGATGAAAGAGCACTTCAACGAAAATTATATGGAGAGTGAAAAGCATCCCTATGGCACTTTCAAAGGATCGATCGTTGGCAATTCTAATTTTACCAAAAATGGCGTTTATGAAGTGACCGCCAAGGGCGTACTAGACATACATGGTGTGCCGCAAGAAAGATCATTACCAGCAAAACTCTTCGTAGAAGGAAGCGTCGTTCGTCTTGAGTCAGTTTTCATGGTCAAATTAGTGGATCATGACATCGAAATTCCTCAGATCGTGTTTCAAAATATAGCCGAGGAAATTGAAGTGACCATTAAATCGGACCTGGTACCTTACAAAAAATAGATTACCAAACTTATTGGCCAATTGAGGGTTATAACAAGATGGCTAGTAACAAAACAATTATTATCAGGGTCGCAGTTTCAGTGATAGTTTGTTTGGCGGTAGGCGGACTGTCTGGTATTGCAACCTCATCATCGGTATCTACCTGGTACACTACCTTAAACAAGCCGCCTTTTAATCCGCCCAACTGGTTGTTTGCCCCTGTGTGGACGCTGCTTTACGCAATGATGGGAGTGGCCGCAGGTATTGTTTGGTCCAGGGCAAAAGAGTCGATCGGAGTAAAACTGGCATTGGGTCTGTTCGTGGGGCAGTTGGTGCTAAACAGCCTCTGGTCTGTCCTGTTTTTTGGTCTGAGAAACCCTACTGCTGCACTAGTTGAAATTGTGGTGCTATGGGTTGCCATCCTGCTTTCTATCAATCGGTTTTACCTCATTAGTAAAGCTGCTGCATGGCTACTGGTTCCCTATCTTATTTGGGTTTCGTTTGCAGCCTTGCTAAATGCATCCATCGTTATATTGAATTAGCCCTTTCAGTATATTTACCGCTTAATCTTCACGTATGAAAGCGGTTTACACCATCCTTCTGCTCATTACTTCCAACGTATTCATGACACTTGCCTGGTATGGCCACCTCAAATTCAAGGAACTGAAGTGGTTCGAAAGCCTCGGCTTGGTTGCTATTGTACTTATTAGCTGGGGCATCGCCTTGTTTGAGTACATGTTTCAGGTACCTGCCAACCGCATCGGCTTCCGGGAGAACGGAGGCCCTTTTTCGCTCATGCAGCTCAAAGTCATTCAGGAGGTGATCACACTTATTGTGTTTACGGTCTTTACCTTGCTTGTTTTCAAAACAGAGGCGCTTCGGTGGAACCACCTGGCCGGGTTTGCCTGCCTGGTAGCAGCAGTATATTTTTTGTTTAAGAAATAGCCCAGGATGGAAACGCTTTGCTTATGGCAAAATCGATTATTTTATCTGCCAATATTTTTAGAAGTTTATACTGGCATTTTAGTGACATGCCATGGGTAAATATATGGGCTTGGAAGCAATGCCCTCCCTGTCTTCTTCATTGAGTTAAAAAGCATGCGATGAAAAACCACCTAGTCCTACCTCTCCTGTTGATAATTTCTATGTTAGCGGGTTGCTCTCAGCTGGAAAAACTTAAGATAGAGGCCGACAATCAGCAAATCAACTACACTGGCCGAATCGATTTTGGAAACCCCAAGGCACCTGTTTTATTCTGGTCGGGCTCGGAGGCAACATTGACTATTAACGGCACGGGCCTGAGAGTTGAACTTGCAGACGAGGGAGGTGATAACTACTTTAATATTGTCATCGACAAAGACAGTATCAGGTATATCAGGCTAGACAGCGCAACAAAGTGGTATACGCTTGCCAAAGACCTGGAAGAGGGAGAACACACTATTTCGCTCATAAAAAGAAATGAATGGGACAAGGGAAGTACCACCATTCACGGGTTTGAAGTTACAGGCGAGTTGCTACCGACTCCTGAAAATTCAAGAACGATTGAGTTCATTGGCAACTCCATCACTGCTGGCTACGCCATCGAAGATCTCACAGGTGGTGATTCGCCCGACAGCGTTTACACAAACAATTACCCTACCTACGGAGCCATAACGGCACGGAATTTCAATGCTGACTATGTTTGCACCTGCCGCAGCGGCATTGGTGTCATGATCAGCTGGGATCCAACCATCATCATGCCTGAGGTTTTTCCCCGGCTCAATCCGAGGGACTCCGCTAGCAGATGGGACTTTTCCCACATAACGCCCGACCTTGTTGTGGTGAACCTCTTCCAAAATGACTCCTGGCTAGTCAATATGCCCGAGCAGCCGTCGTTTAGTCTCCGGCTGGGAGAAGCCGCACCAGGCGAAGAGGAAATCATCGCCTCTTATCAGGAGTTTATCAGCATGGTCAGAAATGTGTACCCCGACACCCCGATTATCTGTGCGCTGGGCAGCATGGATGCAACCAAAGAGGGCTCAGCATGGCCTGGCTATGTGCAGGAGGCTGTGGATGGTTTGGGTGACTCGTTGATCTATACTCATTTCTTTCCCTTCATCGAAAAGGGAGGGCACCCCAGGGTGGCTGACAACAAAAAGATGGCAGGAAGTCTGACCTCATTTATAAGAGAAAAACTTAAATGGTAATGGATGTAAAGCGAGACACTTTCAAAGTCATTTGGATGAAAATGATTCTCCTGATGGCGCCGTTGGTGATCGTAGCGATGAGCTTTATGGTATCACTGGCAAAAGACTATACTTCCACTGGCATGACACTTGCCATTCTTTTCGTTATACTATTGGGCAACTATCAGGTTTTCACGTCACTCTATCCGATTTTGGCGAAAATCACTCTTGACGAGGAAAAGGTTACCATAAAGTATCCGTTCTGGGGCAAAGAGAAAGCGTTCAACTACAGTCAACTGAAAGGATTCAAAAAGCAAGTAGTTCCGTTAAACTTCCTGGCTAAGTTCGGTCTTTTGCTTTACACAGAAGATAGAAGAGTCGTTGAATTGTCGCCACTTTTCATCACCAACATACCGGAAATAGAGGATTTCCTTCAAACGAAAACCAACAACCTCGGCAAAGAGCCATTTCGGCTGTTCAAGACAGTCTGGGATCGGCTATTTTGGAGGTATTGACTTGATTCTTTCCAACTAAGTCCGCCATTGTGATGTCTTTAATAAAAAAACAGACTTATGCGTGCTTTTAGTGTGTTAGTAATTCTCTATGTTTTCATGTTCTCTGGGTGCGGACAAGAAGAAGGCATCAATCCAGCAGAAGAGAGCCTTGACTTCTTCGTTGATGCCAAACTCACTGGTGAGTTCCCCTATGCATTCTCAGGTGACAACGTCGTTTTCCATCGTCATTACGTCAGAGAAGACGACAAATCTATTGCTGACGATGAATACTCGGAAGATTTCTTCGTCGAGTTGGAAAATCCGGGAGAAAGCTTTGAATACACTGGTGACGAGCTAAAGAATTTGAAAACGCTCTTTCTTTACTATTGCTACTGCGGGTACACGTCGGATGTTGCTTTGAAAGAGGGTTCCATCAAAGGGACAAAAAAATCCGCACGAAAATATGAATTGGACGTAGACGTGACTTATGAGTACTACCACATCGATCAAGCCTCCAAAGACACTATTGATACCTACACAAGGCAGGTGAAATACAAGGGCGTGCATCAGCAGGATGCAGTACCATCTGGCATGAGTGGTGCCAACTAGACATTATGGCTTTCAGTTTTCGTCGGCTTTTGCTGCCGCCACCGTCTGTCTAGCCTCCTTTTTATCTTCTTTACTGGCCACCGGGGCAGCCTCGTTATCGGGTGCGTGCAAAGGTATGCTCAGTTGAATCAAAATAGGAAAATGATCCGAACCGAAGGCTGGTGGTCGCTGAATCTTGTCAACAGTGAAATGGCGGGATACGAACACATGATCTAAAGGCCAGCGAAAGAGAGAGTATTTGGCATGAAAGGTGTTGAAAAAGCCCCGCCCTACCCTGGGATCAAGCAAGCCCCCGATGCGCTGAAACAGACGTGACGTATGCGACCAGGCAACATCATTCAGATCACCCGTAATAATCACCGGCAGCGGACAATCCTTTGCCATTCTGCCCACCAAAACCAATTCCGCATCCCTGGGCGTCGACAGGTCCTTTTCAGTCGGGCTTGGCGGTTCCGGATGAACGATAAATAGCTTTACTTCCTGGCCTCCCTCAAGATCAAGCGTCATTTCAATAGATGGTACCTCTTCGCTTATATGGTGTTTAATATCTGCATCCTTAAACGCCACATTGCTATAAAAACAGATACCATACGTATTGTCCAGCGGAAGAAGGATGTGCTGTTTATAAAGAGACTCTAGCTCCTTCAGCCCATTTTTCCATTTCTCGTCGGTTTCGAGCGTAACAACAATATCAGGCCGATAATTTTTAACCAAACTAACAAGCCCCTCATAGTTGGAGTTATACATTAATACATTGGCCTCCAGCACCGAAATCGATGTTGACGGAATAGCGGGGTCGGTATCTTGCACCTGTTTGCTACTTGCTGGCGTATACGGATAAATGATCGCCAGCTGGTAAAAAACGGTAATTAAGCCAACCGCCCCAATGCTCACGTCTATCCAGTTTCCGTAGTTCGTCAGAACAAGATGGCCAGTCAAAAAAACCAAATTCAAGACAGTTAGCTGAACGTGCGGAAAATCGAAAATGCGAAAATACCAGTCATCCCGCCTCACCAATTGAAAGCTGGTGAAAAGTGAAGTTATCATCAATAGCGCCGAAAAGGCTATCTTTAGTATATTCAATGAATTGGATACTTACCGTTTTACCCTCCTAAACTATCAAGATATTCCTTACCCCCAACAATCTATTGTCGATATCAAGCTCCTTTATGGAGATAACGCTGAAGATTACTGCCATTGGTGCAGCCATATTGTTGACTGTGATCATTTTGGTGCAATTTTATGGCAGTAGCTTCCTTGCTGAAAAATTAAACACTCATTTTGCTCAGCTAACAGAGCATAACTACGCTATTGAATACCAAAGCCTCAAAGCATCTATTTTACCGCCTGGAGTTACGATTCAGAGATTAACAATATCTCCGAGAGACTCCCTTCAACCTCAGCCGTTCCTCATCAAGGACAATTTACTGACCCCCAGTATTTTAGCCGCTCAAATTTCTGTCCAAGGGATGTCTTTAATTGGTCTCATTTTCAAAAATGAAATTGTCGTCGGCCAACTTACGCTGGACTCGCTTGTCATTAGAGCAACTCTTGTCAACGGAAGAGACAGCAGTGAAGTCATTCGACTAAATGGGAGTGGCGAAGGCGCAGATATGAAGGTTGAGATCAAGCAACTAGGCCTTCTTTCAAACGAGTTTTTTCTATTTGAGGCAGTCAGTGATTCTTTTTCAAAGGAAATTAGCCATGGCACCATCAGCACAGAACTTCAAAACCTATCTCCACACCATATTCACGAGCAAAAAGGATAGGCAAAATGGAAGCCCCAATAGTAGGGGAAATATCGGCTAGCCGGGAAATGGAAAAATCCATCTTTGCTTTTTGGTGGCATTCCCTCCTTTCAGGTATTAAACAGTGCATCAACCCGTTCGAAAAGCCAGAGTAGCGACAGGCTGGTCCCGGCCCTACTCTTCCTTACTCAAAAAATACGTCGACCCTTTGAATATTTTGTCCTTCAAGCTGGCATCCTTAAAGTACTCTTCTGCATTGAAGTCAGAATGCACCACCAACTCACCATTGGGCAGGTAGCCCTCCACTTTAAGCGGATTACCACTTTTAACAAGGTAAGTCACGCTAAACAGCGGGCTTCCAACTGGGTTAAAATCATCAGCAAAGTTTCTATTGGACAGGTAGGCAATGCCCTGCAGGTATTTGGCGGTGTTGGCTGAGTCGGCAGGTTGACCGCCCAACAACCATTTGCCATCTGTTTTACTGAGCGTGAAGGCTGAATCCGGATACTCAAATGTCACCTGATAGACGCTGTCTCTGGTAAACCTGGCCAGTTGCTGGTTGCGATAAGAGGCAGAATTGGTCGAAAGACTGGCACCCATAAAGTTGGCCGCCGAGTAAACTTCCGGCTCCTCAAACAGCCTGACATAGGTACTGAACTGCCGCTGCCCTTCCATATTAAACCTCCCCACCACCAGGTCAAGTGTTTTCTCGCCTCCTTCAAAAACTTCTACCCTCGTGCCTGCACTATCGACCTGATAGTCTTTCCACTTCGACTCATCTTTGGCTACCAGCCTGCTTGGCTTGACTGACATCAGGCTATTCAAAATACCTTTAACGCTCGAAGACGTTGCGGCCACATTCTTTCCTGCTGGTGTATTCACTCTCCACTGGTTCTTCACCTTTTCCACCACGAGCTGCTCACCGTTGGCTTCGATCTGCAGTTTTGTTACGGCAGCAGTATCAATCTTCACCAGTTCCGACCTAAACGACTTACTTCTACCCCTGTCTGTTGTGAACTGAACCACAAAGTAAAGAGCGATGAGTATCCCAAGAACACCCAATAGTTTCAATGTACTTTTCATAATTCGTGTGATTTTTCCGCTTTACGAACGAATACTACTCAATGAATCTAATAATTGCCGGCTGCCCACTGTTGCCGCTTGCGGTTGTTTCTTTGCTTCCGCACAAAAGCATAGATGAGCAGCAGCAGTATTGGAAGCAGCACATTGCCATATTTTAAGAGCTCCTTTGTGCTATCCTCCAGCTGAACAAGTGGCCTGGCCGTTACTCCCTTGGTTCGAAGGTCAATCAAACCCGTGTCGTCCGACAGCCAGTCGATGGCATTGGAAGCAAAGCTCACATTGTCGGCATTGAGCTGTTGCTGTTGCCCTTGCGGCCCATTGATAATAAATTGACCATTCGACACCACCACCATTTTCGAAGATGCAGTACCACTCAGGGGCCCTTCAACAGCCATTGCCACTGGCAGCGAGCTGTTTTGAAAATCGTTCTCCGTCCACTGCCTTTGAATGTCGACAGTAGTCGGCGGACTGACCAGGCCGGAAAGCTCGGAAGTCATGAGTAGGCTGGTTGAACGAAAGGTGGTATCAGTCTTGGTAAAGTTAATCGTGCTGGCAAAAGGCAGAAAGACCGATTCAAGTCCTTTGGATGCAGGATGGTCGGAGAAGTTTTTAATGATGGGAAAGTAAGGAAAGGCAATTTGCCGGTTCATTGTAAACTGGCCCATTTGCTGCCGTACCGAAACCGGCGCATTCTCCGCATCCACCACGAACTCCCTTCCCATTTGAATGCCCAGCCTTGAAAGCCAGCTGCTTACGCCTATGTCGTTAGCAGTCGACAAATACGCCTGGCTTAAGTCACCGTTCAGGTTGCTGTAGGCAACGAACATGGTACCACCATTGGCCAGGTACTTATCGAGCTTGGCAAAATCTGCCTGCGGAATGGTATCCTTTGGATTGATCCATGCCAGCGATCTGTAGTACTGAGGTACGGCGGCCGAATCAGAAAGACCAAAAGGCTCGATCTCATAGAGCACCGACAGCTGTTGGTATAGCTCAATCATTTCCTCCAAAGGCACCTCTCCATGCCCCTGTATCAAACCAATCTTAGGTTTGTCCGCTATGGCTATTTTTTTAATAGCCGTAGTAAGGGCATATTCCATGGCCGCTCCCGGCTGTATCAAAGGAATGATCTCCTTGCGGTCGCCCATCTGAATGATGGCTCCGAGGTAAGCCCTCATTTGCTTCATCTGATCCTTTTCCCGCACATTTACCATTACCGGGTTCACACCGGCTTGTTGCGCTTCCTGCTCCTTCTGCTCATTTTCGTTTGGGTTCAAAAATTCGTAGACCAGATAGCCGTCCGACCTGTTCTCGTATTCCAGTAGCAAATCTTCAAAGTCCTGACGGGTGCTCACAAGCTGCGTGGGCAAGTCTTCCGAAAAATAGGCTTTCACCGTGACCACCTCAGGCAAATCTTCCAATATATCTTTAGTGGCCGTGCTGAGTGTGTATCGCTGGTCTTCGGTAAAATCACCTCTGAAGTACAGTTTACTAGACAGTAAGTTGACTACCACAAGAATGCCAGTCACTATAGCCAATTGAATAATTACGTTTCTTCCCTTCATGTCAGTAGTTGTTTAAGATTGCCAATTGCGACGTGAAAGCATTGCCTGGGATAGCAATAAAGAGATAGCTATAAGGGAGCCAAAGTAGATCAAATCACGAGAATCGATTACTCCTCTGCTCATAGAATCGAAATGGGTTTGCATGCTCAGGTAATAGAATATTCCACCTGCAGCACCTCTAAAACTGGACCCAAGCACATCGAATAAGATCTGAAAGAAAATTCCAATAAAAAGTGCCATAAGGAAAGCTACAATCTGATTACTTGTGGTGCTGCTGGCAAATAGCCCGATACCGATATAGGCTGCCGACAGCAAAATGAGTCCGAGGTAGCCTCCGATAATGCCGCCGTGATCTACATTACCTAGTTGCGACACAGTTATGTAGTAAGGCAGCGTGCACAGCAGGGCGATAGCCACCAGCAAAAGGCAGCCGAGAAATTTACCTACAACAATTTGGAAATCGGACACGGCCTTGGTCGAAAGGAGCTCAATGGTTCCACTTTTATTTTCCTCTGCCAGGGTTCTCATGGTGATGGCCGGGATAAAGAAGAATAGGGTCCAGAACGAAATTCCGAAGAAAACTTGCAAGCTGGCCTGGTTGATCATAAATATATTGCTTCCGAAAAGCCAGGTAAAAAACCCGCTCATTCCCAGAAAAATAATGATCATTACATAAGCGATCAAAGAATCGAAATAGGAGGCCAACTCTCTTCTGGCAATGATCCAAATCTTGTTCATATCAGTCGTTGTCGGTTATTATTAAAACGATATTCGGTTTCAAAGGTATAATGTCATATTGTGTTTGCCGGGCTTGCCGCAATTCAATGTTAATGCAGCCAAATCAGTTGGTCAGCTCTCTGAACACGTCTTCCAATTTGGTTTCGTGACCTGTCATTTCCAATAAGTACCATTTTTTCGATACACACAGGTCAAACACCTCTTTTCTGGACGAAACTTCCGGTTTGCTACGAACCGAGAAGAAGCCGGCTTTACCCTCGACCGGCTCCACAGTTTCTACTGATGCCAGCCCAAGCAGCGCCTTTTTCACATCAGCATCAGCCGCTTCAATTTTAACAGTCAGCAGCTCTTTGCCTTCGGCCTGGCTTCTCAATGTGTCGGAGGTGCCGTCTGCCACAATCCTGCCCCTGTTAATAATCAGAATGCGGTCGCAGGTGGCCTCTACTTCCGAAAGGATATGAGAGCTAAGGATCACCGTTTTCTCCTTACCCAGCTTTTTGATCAGCTTTCTGATCTCTATAATTTGGTTGGGGTCGAGGCCGGTGGTTGGCTCATCCAGTATCAAAATCTCCGGGTCGTGAATCATGGCCTGTGCAAGCCCTACTCTTTGGCGGTACCCTTTGGAGAGCTCACTTATTTTCTTGTGACGCTCCCTTTCCAGGCCGCACATGTCTATCATTTCGCTTATTCTGGAGGGTATTTCTGCTTTGCTCACTCCCTGTATTTCGGCGCAAAACCGCAGGTAGTCTACAATCGCCATGTCGGTGTAAAGCGGATTGTTTTCAGGCAAATAACCTATCTTCTTCTTTATATCCTCCTGCTCATTAAGGATGCTCAACTCGTCTAGCCTGACATCGCCACTCGTGGGTGCCATGTAGCAGGTTATCATCTTCATGGTGGTGCTTTTTCCAGCTCCGTTTGGCCCCAGAAAACCAACTACCTCACCGGTATTAATTTTGAAGGAGATATCATTAACTGCCTTCTGCTCTCCATATTTCTTGGTCAGGTTCTCGACAACTATTGACATGATTTTTCTGTCTTAAAAAAAACAATTAAGAAGTTTTCAACAACTACCAGTTTATGTGTACAATTCCGAAGAATTCCCGGAAACGGTGGCAATTTTATAAAAGCCTAAAGTTTTTGTCAAGTTTAGTTGAAATGCTAATTGTTAAAAAATATTAAAAAAATTTGGCGCAACTAAACGACCCATCGCTGATATTGCGTTGTTAATTCAGACGACAGCGGGAGCTAAAGATCGGCCCGCTCTCCTTTTCGCTAGCTATTATTTAATAAGTTATTGACTACAATAGTTGACTTTAGTGCATTTCACTAAAGCAGCCTTTTTTGTAAATTCAGCTTGCATGAAAAGAAACAGGGGAACCGCCACCGATGCCGGTAAAAGCACAGAACCTAATGAAAGCATCAAGACTTCCATATCCAATGCCTATCACGGCGTAGCGTTGATAGACAAGAACTATGCAATTCAGAAGTTTAACCCCCGCTTTGAGAGCTGCTTTGCTCACATTACGGGTACGGCACCAAGGAGGGGACTTTCAGTTATCAGTTCGCTGTTTGCAAAAGATCAGGAAACGACTTGCTCTCTTTTTGAGCAGGCCTTTAACGAACAGGAGGTAATAAGTGGCGTAAGTATCAAAGACACCTACTATAGCTTCCGCCTCGAACCAGCGCTCGATAGAAAGGGAAACTTAATTGGTGCCTTCCTTTATTTAATATTTGAAAACGATGCTGACGACAGTGAGCCCGCAAAGTTTCAAATGAACTTCCAGGCCCTTCTGGAGGCCAGTGGAGACGCTGTCATTGTCCTTTCTCCCGAAGGCAAACCAATTTATGTGTCTCCGTCTGTCGAAAATATTCTGGGCTATACACCAGAAGAGACGATGCTACTTGACATGTATTCAAGCCTTCATCCGGACGACGTGCTTGGCAATCAAAAAGTGATGGAAAAAGCGATCCTTAACCCGGGCATTCCGATAAAAGGACATCGCTCAAGGATTATTCACAAAGATGGTAGCTATCATGTTTATGATTCCACTGTCGTCAATCTGATCAACGACCCTTCCATTGGAGGTATTGTGGACAATATTAAAGAGGTTACTGAATCTGCCTCTCCCGGTGAATCAGATGCACAATTCGCTAACCTCTACCTGAATGCCGTTGAGGACTCGAAAATAGGTGTTTGGGAAATTGACATTGTATCTGGCAAATCGGTAAGAAATCGAATCCATGACCAAATTTTTGGGTATACTGAGCAGCTTACTCAGTGGGATTTACCGACTTTGCTTCAACACATCCACGCAGAAGATCGGTCGGCTGCGAACGAAATTTTTACCATCGCCAAAGTAGAAGGCAGCTTTGATTTTGAAGTGCGGGCGGTTTGGCCCGACAAGTCTGTTCATTGGATTGCGATGAAAGGAACCTATGTGAAGGGCTCACAAAGCCAGACAGAAAGGTTTAGCGGGTCAGTAGTTGACATTACCGAACGTCGAACCACTTTTCACGCACTGTTAAATAGCGAGAGTCGCCTAAAAGGCATTACAGATCACATGTCGGAAGGGCTGATAGTGGCTGACAAGACAGGTAGGCTACTCTACTGGAACGCAGCAGCCGTCAAAATGCACGATTTCATGTCTTTGCAAAGCCCTCCCAAAAATTTTACTGAACTGTTAAAACACTTCAAATTTGAGCAATTAAATGGTCGACCTCTTCCGATCAGCAAGTGGCCTTTAACCAGGCTTTTGAATAATGAAAAAGTAGATGGCGTTGATGTCAGAATAAAAAGCATCAAAAAAAACTGGGTCAAAGTGCTTAGGTACAATGGCGGCTCATTTGCTGACAATCATGGCAGCCTGGTTTACTTCCTCACGATCAGTGACAAAACGGAAATAAGCAATATCAAAAAGCACTTGCGTGACAGTGAAGAAAGGTTTTTAGACGCCTTCCATGCAAGTCCCGTGGCACTGTGCATCACAAGCAGCAAAGACGCCATCTGTCTCGAAATCAACAAGAGTGCGGAAGAATTGCTTGGCTACAGTTACGAAGAATACACAGGCAAGCCAATTCTAACACTCAATGGTGTGCCCCTGGGCGAAATGAAAAAAATATTTAGCCGAAACAGCAAGCACTCAAAGTCCTGGGAAAGCAAACTCTCGATCAGTACAAAACGAGGACAAAAAAGACTGATACTTTTCTCGGTTGAACAGGTTACGCTCAACGGTGAGGAATGCAGGTTGACAGTTTTTGTGGATACTACTGGCAGGTGAAAGTATTTCATATCAGGACTCACCTGCCAAATAATGCCCGCAACTGCGTCATCCTTTATATAAAAAATTTGTTCCTCTTACCTCTATGCCTGCCTATATTGGCCTGATGTGTGATGGGAAAGAAAATACCCGTTGAGCCTCAACGGGGACTACTCTCCACGGATTCTTGCTTTTTCTTCGTTTGAACAAATTCTTCAGTCCTACGTCGAAATTATAACTGAGGACTGCAAAACACATTGCAGACTCCACGACATCTGGGATAAAGATGGCTCCTATTTTAAATTTAGCTCAAAATTTTCCAGAATGGCAACATTCCCAGGCCTGACGATAACTTACGCCTTGCGGAATTTTCATTTCACCCAAATAAGTAGTAAACTATACTACTCGATTCCAGGGTGGCCCAATCGGTCGATTGCTACATTTATTTTGACGAGGGAAAAGTTTTGAAACAAAACAGGACTGGAGACACTTTCAATCAGCATGAAAAAACAAAGCAATCCGATTATTGAGGAAGGGTTAAAGCAAAAGGTAGATTTTTTGATGGCTAATACCGATGAAAATCTAATGATGGTCAACAACTCAGCGCTCATCTGCGCCTACAGCAAAGCGGCCAGCGTATTTTTCAGGGACCACTGGGGTGTCAAGCTTTCTTCCGGGATATTGGCTTTAGACGTCGCTCCGTTTACTCAGTTTCCCGCTTTCAAGCAAGCACTTGACGAAGCACTAAAAGGTAATAAACAGGAAATTGATGTAGAGCCAGGCTCAAGCAGCTCTCTGGACATAGCTCTGCACATTAAATATTGGCCAGCCTTTGATGATTCAAATGAGATCGCTGGCGTGTTCATCAGTTTGGGTATTACACAATCCGGAGCCGACACCACTTATCTCGCTGATAACGTCTACCAAATCACAATTGACAGCTCTCCTATACCGATGTTTCTTGGCAACCCCGACGGCTCCCTTCTATATGCCAACAAGGCTGCTTCCGAAACGTTCGGCTATTCTAGTGACGAGTTTCACCACTTAAACAGACTTGATATCCTTGATACCAGCGATCCCCGGCTGTCAGCTTTCATTCAGACGAGAGATGTCAAGGGCCGCTTGTTTGGAGAATTGACAGGCATTCGAAAAAATGGTGAGCGCTTCCCTTGCGAAGTATCCTCTGCATTATTCACCCTGCCTTCTGGAGAGCTCAAGTCAAGCAATACTATTATTGACATTTCTGAAAGAAAAAAGTTAGAAAATGAAATGTCGCTCTTGGTCAATAATACCGACGAAAGCTTCGTGCTGCTCAATACACAGCTGGAAATCGTCAACTTCAACAAGCAATTCAAAGACCGGTACTTGCAGCTCTTGGGTCGGGAGGTTAAAAAGGGAGATAATATCCTGGATTATTCCCCTCCAGGAAGGCGAGCCATTGTAGGAGAAATCTATAGGAAAGTGCTGGCGGGAGCTACTGAATCGTCAGAGTATTCATTGCCTATCTCCAACGACTCTTCCCGACACTTTGCAGTCCGCTACAAGCCAGCCCTAGATGACAAAAATGTCATTTTTGGTGTATTTGTAACAATTTCAGATATCACCAAATCAAAGCAGGCACAAGAGCAGATGCTGGCTCACGAATACAAATACAAGGTGCTGATAGAAAACAACTCAGATGCTGTGGTGATCTTGAACCCAGAAGATACCAAGCCCAAATTTGTCTCAGAATCAATTACACGAATACTTGGCTACACCGTGGAAGAGGCCATGCAACTGGACGTTTTCGGTCTTATGCACCCTGACGATATTGACGGTGCCATGAAAGCGGTGGAAGATTGTCTGAAAAACCCTGGAAAAATAAGTCCCGCATACGTCTCACGACTTAGGCACAAAGATGGCTCCTGGCGCTGGTGCGATGGCAGTCTGGCCAATTTTGTTGATGACCCGGCGATTGGAGGCATTATTGATAATTTCCGGGACGTCACTGACAAGGTAAAAGCTGAGCAGGAATTAAAAGAGACAACCTACTTTCTGGAAAAGGCACAGGAGGTAGGCAATGTGGGGCACTGGATATCTGACCTGAATATTGACGACGGTAAACTTGTTTGGAGCAAACAAACCTTCAGAATATTTGGCATCAAAGACGAGGACTTTGATGGTAAAACGGGAAGCTTTTTCAAGCTGGTGCATCCCGACGACCTGAAGCAAGTCAAAGAAGTAACAAAATTGGCTTACAAGGGCAATACGCCGTACAATATCCAACATCGGGTATTTGCCCGGGATGGCTCAATCAGATGGGTAGAGCAGCAGGCCGAGGTGACCAGAGACGAAAAGGGCAAGCCTCTTTTAATGATCGGGGTTGTTCGTGATATCACAGAGCAGGTCGAAAGAGACAAGGAGCTGACCCAACGCACGGAGTTTATTGAAGCAGCGATCAATCACCTGCCGATAGGCGTGTTGGTGACCAGCATGTCCGACGGAAAAGCTGTCCTAAAAAATAACAATTTCCATGCCATATATGGCTGGCCTGCTCATGAGCTTGATGACATGCCTTCCTTCCTGGAAAAAATTTATCCTAATGCCGCGTACCGTAAAAAAATTCTAGACCAAGTTAGAGAAGATCTTCAAAGTGGAGACCAGGAAAGAATGGATTGGGAGGGCCTGGAAATAACAACCAAGGATGGTGAAAAGAGGGTCACCAATGTCAAATCCATTCCACTACCTGACCAAAGCCTGATGATATCTACGGTGATGGATGTCACCAGTGAGAAGGTTGCACAGAAGGCATTGTTACAATCTGAAGAAAAATATCGCTCGCTTTTCCATAATAGTCCATTACCACAGTGGATTTTCGACTTAAAGACACTCAAATTCCTGGAGGTGAACCAGGCAGCCATCGACCACTACGGTTACACCAGAGAGGAGTTTGTGCAAATGAAAATCACCCAGCTAAAGCTGAAAGCTGAGCTCCATCGAATGAAAAGAATGACGGCTGTTGCTGATAAAAGCAAAAAAATAGATTTTGGCGAGTGGACTCACTTCAAGAAAAATGGTGATACAATTATCACAGAAATCACCGGGCACTACGTCAATTATCAGGGCAGCGAGGCGATGATGATCATAGCCAACGACATTACCGCATCTATTAAAATTCAAGAAGAATTGCGTGAAAGCAACGAACGGTTTTTGTTCGCAGCAAGGGCCACCTCGGATGCTATTTGGGATTGGAATTTGGTTGAAGAAACGGTAAGGTGGGGAGAAGGATTCGAAACCATTTTTGGCTACGATTTGAAGACGCTGAAAACAGATGTGAGCTCCTGGACAGACCACATCCACCCTGAAGACCTGGAAGCCGTGACTAAAAGCATATACGAAGTGATAGGAAGTGGCGAAACAAACTGGGAAAAAGAATACCGCTACCTCAGAGCAGACGATTCTTTCGCATTTGTTGCTGATAGAGGTTTCGTGATACGGGATGACAAGGGCAACGCCATTCGGATGGTGGGTGCCATGCACGATGTTACACAACAAAAAGAGGAAGAGAACAGGCTCAAGTTACTAGAGTCGGTCATTACCACTACAAATGACGCCGTAATTATCACTGAAACAACAAAAACATCAGGTATAGGCAGAAAAATCATCTACGTCAATGAAGCCTTTACCAAAATGACTGGCTACACTGCTGATGACGTGAAAGGCAAGTCGCCGAAAATATTACAAGGGCCAAAGTCCGACCAACTAGAACTCAAAAGACTAGACCTCGCTATCAAAAACTCTGAGTCCTGCACTATTTCCACAATTAACTACAAGAAAAACGGCGAGGAATATTGGGTAAGCGTGAGCCTTAGTCCGGTAGCAGACAACAAAGGAATAATTACACACTGGATTGCTATCGAGAGAGACATTTCCGAAGCAAAAAGAAGCCAACAACGGCTGCAGGAGGCTAATCGAAAGGTATCCAATACGCTGGAGAGTATCCAGGACGGTTTCTTCTCCCTGAACACAAATTGGAGGATAACCTATTGGAATAAAGAAGCAGAGAAAATACTCAACAAAAAGCGGGAGGAGATAGTAGGCAATAATTTTTGGGAAGTGTTTCCTGAGACCAAGTCAATGAAGTTTTTCAATGACAGCCACACAGCTATGAAAAAAAGCATTTCCATTCGGTTTGAGGAATATTTCTCCCCCCTTCAAATTTGGCTTGAGGGTAGCGCTTTCCCCTCCGAGGACGGATTAACTATCTATTTCAAGGACATTACGGATCGCAAAAAAGCTGAAATTGACCTCCTTAAATTTAAAAATGTAATAAAAAATTCAAGAGATGGCGTTGGCATACTCGATAACCACGGCAACACCATTTACCTGAACCCTGCCTTCAGTGAAATCCTCGGTTACACTGTCGAATCTTTGGAAAAGGGCATTGGACCTCGTTCCACCTACAGTGACAAAAAACTGGCGGAAGAAGTATTCGGGACTCTTCTGGCAGGCAACTACTGGAAGGGCGATGTTCAACTGATCAATGCCAAGGGGGAAATTCTCGATTTCTATCTCAGTGCTGGCCCAATCGTTGACGATCAGGGTCATTTAATTGCCATTTACGGCATTCATACGGATATCAGCGGTCGGAAAAAAGCTGAAAAAGCGCTACAGGACGCTTATTTCGAGAAAAACACAATCCTTGAAAGCATAGGAGATGGATTCTTTACAATAGACAAAAACTGGATTGTGACATATTGGAACAATCAGGCAGAGAAGCTACTTGGCTTGCCAAGAAACATTATTTTGGATCAAAATATATGGGAAATTTTCGTCGATAATATTAACTCTCTTTCTTTCAAAGAATTTCATAGAGCCCTGGAGATAAATGAGGCCATTCATTTTGAAGACTACTATGGCCCTATCAATAAATGGTTCGAAATAAGTGTCTACCCCTCTTCTTTGGGCTTGTCTGTGTATTTCAAAGACATAACAGAAAAACGCTTGGCAGAGGAGCAAATAAGAGTTGCTAAAGAACGATACGATATGGTTGCCCTGGTTGCCAAAGACGCTATCTATGACTGGGACATTGTAGAAGAAAAAATACAGTGGGGAGATGGCTTTGAAAAACTTTTTGGGTACACAAAAAATGAAACTATCGATTCAGTAAATGCATTTTCCAAAATCGTTCACCCCGAAGATGAGCCGGAAGACGACAAGCGTCTGCAAAGAGTTTTATCTTCCCCTTCTGCGGCTACGTGGGAATCTGAATTCAGGCTCAGGAAAAAGGATGGCAGCTACGCCAACGTGCTTGAAAGAGGCTATATCATCCGAAATGAGCATGGGAAAGCCATCAGGATGATTGGCTCACTACAAGACATGACAGAAAGAAAACAATATGAAATAAAGCTTACCGATCTTAACCGACAGCTTCTTCAAAGGGCCGAAGAGCTAGCCGCTTCTAACCTTGAGCTCGAGCGCTTCGCCTACGTAGCTTCTCACGACTTGCAGGAGCCGTTGCGAATGATAACTAGTTTCCTCCAGCTACTCGAACGGCGATTTGGAGAGAAGCTTGATAAAAAAAGCAAAGAGTACATTTTCTACGCAGTAGATGGTGCTAATAGAATGAAGTCTCTCATACTTGATTTGCTGGAATACAGCCGGGTCAATACGCTCGACGAAGAATATACGGATGTCGACCTCAATCAGGTCGGCAAAAGTATATTGGAAACTTTTAAAACCGATATCATTGAGTTGAATGCGCAAATCAAGATTCAAAAGCTCCCGACAGTGTGGGGAAACAAGCAGCAGCTATTACGGCTCTTTCAAAACCTAATCAGCAACGCTATCAAATATCGGATGCGTGACACCGACCCAATCATAGAGATTTCTGGCTCGTCTGATAAGAATAACTGGATTTTCGCCATCAAAGACAATGGCATCGGCATCGACAAGGCCTACTTTGATAAGATATTTATCATTTTCCAGAGGCTGCACAACAAGAGTGAGTTTTCAGGAACAGGCATTGGTTTGGCTATTTGCAAAAAAATCGTTGAGAAGCACAAAGGAAATATCTGGGTCGATTCTGAAATAGGAAAAGGAAGTACCTTCCACATCAGCATTCCCAAAAAAGACTAAAACTTAAGAAAGACAACTCGGCTTACTCGCTTGCCTTTTGTCACGCCACTGCACAGCTTGCACATCAAAATAACCGTTAATACCGCCAGGAAGTGATGAACGCCGTTACCAGGACAGCACCGTTTTGTTTTTTGGCAAGGCTACTCTGCTGGTTATGGATGTATTCAAAGACAAACAACACTACACGAGAAAGCTTGCGGCTAACGACTGAGAAAAGATTCATTCTTATAATTTAATTTAAACAATAATTAATGTAGTTTAATCTGGTTAATCTTGCACTATGAATCCGATCAATATTCTACTTGTTGAAGACAATCAGGGAGACGTGGTTCTTACAAGGGAGGCTCTGGACGAAGGGCGCATTAAGAACAAAATTTTTGTGGTAAAAGACGGGCAGGAGGCTGTCAACTACTTAAGTAAAGAGGAGCCTTATTCAAATGCAGTATATCCTGATTTGATACTTCTGGACATCAATCTTCCCAAGATTGATGGGAAGGGGGTGCTGGCCTTCATCAAGTCAAACAAGCAGCTCAAGAAAATACCGGTAGTAATGCTCACCACTTCTTCTGCTGAGAATGACATTATTGACGCTTATGAGGCGCATGCCAATTGTTATATAACCAAGCCAACTGATGTGCTGAAGTTTTTTGAAGTGGTTCATGCCATAGAAAGCTTCTGGCTATCGATTGTCAAACTGCCCACGAGGGTGTAATGATTGACTGTAAACATGAAGAAAGGAACCTGGCATATCCTGATTGTTGAAGACAACCCTGGCGACTTTTATCTCATCAACGAGTACCTACAGGATATCCCCAAGAAAGTCGAAGTTACACATACCCTGACTCTTGCAGCCACCATTGAGAAGTTGGCATCAAAAACCTTTGATGCAGTCCTCCTCGATCTCACCCTGCCAGACAGCTCTGGTAAGGAGCTCATCGAAGAGGTGGTCTTAAGAGCGGGCAGCACCCCAGTGGTAATCCTTACTGGTTATGCTGACGATAAGTATGGGATTGATAGCCTTAAACTTGGAGTTCAGGATTATATAATAAAAGACGATCTAAGTGGTTCCACCCTTCACAAAAGCCTCAACTATAGCATAGAACGGATCAAAACCCAGGCTCAACTGATCGAAAGTAACAGAAGGTATGAACTAGTCACTAATGCCACTAATGATATGGTATGGGACTGGAATTTGCTCACAAACGAAACCTACAGAAGCAGAGTAGGATGGGAGAAAGTTTTTGGAGCAAAGCGTGCGCATGAGTTTGACAAACCAGGATCATTTAAAGCGAGAATTCATCCCGACGACGAGTTGCAAACTTCCCGGTTTTTGGAGGAGTTTTTCAAAGACCCCGACTCTCTGAAATTTGAGCACGAGTTCCGCATGATGCGAGATGATGGGGACTACGCCTATGTGGTTGACAGAGCCTATCTTGTCAGAGACAGTGATGGCAAGCCTATCAGACTTATTGGTGCTCTTCAGGATATCACTGAAAGAAAAAAATCAGAGTTAGATTTGGCGGAAAAGGAGAGGCGTTTTCGGCACCTGGTTCAAAGCGGCACCGATGTGATATCGATAGTTGATGCTAGGGGTATTTATACCTACCTGAGTCCTTCGGTGAAAACAATTCTCGGCTTCGAAGAAAGCTACCTGGTTGGGAAAAATGTATTTGACCTGGTGCATCCTGATGATATTCAAGGGGTGAAACTTGAGGCGAAAAGGTTGAAAGAAGAAGCTTTTATTGAGATGACACCATTCAGGTTTCCAAACGCAGCTGGCAACTGGCGGTGGTTGGAATGCAAAGCTACAAACCTGATAAATGACAAAGCAGTGCAGGGAATTGTAGTCAATTCACGGGACATAACAACCAGACTACAGCAAAGCAAAGAAAAAGAATTGCTGATTAAGGAACTTACTTATAACAATTGGGATCTCAAACAATTTTCCTTCATTACGTCGCACAATCTGCGAGCCCCCCTTTCCAACCTCATTGGTATCTTGCAATTGCTGGATACTAACGAAATAAAAAATCAGCAAACGCTCCAACTCCTTGAGGGAATCAGAGCTTCAACCTTCCAACTGGATGAAACCATCAAGGATCTTGTAAACATCCTCATCATCAAACAAAATACTCACCCCGACAAAGAATTAATTAGCTTTGTTGAGGCGTGGGAGAAGGTCACCAGGGTAGCTGGAGGGCTTATCGCAGAAACAAAGCCTGCAATTCGTTCTGATTTTACCAAGTGTAGCCGCCTCCACTTTAATCCTGCCTACCTTGAAAGCATTTTGTTGAATTTACTAACCAATGCATTGAAGTACCGCCATCCGGAACGGTCACTAAAAATTAACATCTCCACAAAGCAGGAAAAGGAATTTGTGGTGCTTACCTTTGTCGATAATGGCTTGGGCATTAATATGTCTAAGTATTCAGGCAAAATATTTGGCTTGTACCAACGCTTTCACTCCAATGCCGATGGTAAAGGAATTGGTCTGTACATAGTTCATTCTCAGGTGACTGCTCTCGGAGGAAAGATCGAAGTAGAAAGTTTTGAAAACAAAGGAACCACCTTCAGGGTTTACTTTAAAAAGACCATCTAATATGTTAAAATCTGTCATGTGCGTAGATGACGACCCCGTCACCTTAATGATCTGTAAGGTAGTCCTCGAAACATCTAATTTCACTCAAAATGTTGTTACTGCTGAAAACGGAAAGCTGGCAATCGATCTACTGACATCCGATGCCGACGCTCCGGGTTTATCTTTAATTTTGCTGGATTTGAATATGCCTGTAATGGACGGGTGGGGGTTTCTGGATGAATTCACATCAAAACACGTTGAGAGTTTTCCGAATCTTAAGATCATAATTCTTTCTTCAAGCGTGAACCCCGAAGACTTTAAGAGGGCAAAAAATCACAAGTCTGTTATCGACTACATTCAGAAACCACTAACTGTGGAATTGATCGAAGAGATCAAACACTCCCCACACTTCTTCCCTTTTTTCGAAAAAACTAAAGTGATTTCTCAGCGTTCGTAGAGTTTTTGCTAAGCATCTTCCTTATCAGGCTTACCTGCCCAATGTGATATGCCTCGTGGCTTAGGTATTTTACTATCACATCACCCTTTTCTCTATCAAGGCGTCCCTGGCTATCCCACTCCAAAACCCAGGCAGAGATATCATTAAACTGCTCTTTCAAGATATCGAGGCAAGTCGCCCAGTCAATTGTTTTGGGCATTTTTCGGGGATCGCCGGTCTTGCCGTAGTACTGCTTGAGCTCCTGCGGAAAAGTCATTTCACCTGTCAGGTCTTCAAGCAACGTATCTCGCTGAGAAGCAATATGGCCCACGATCCAGTGGATATTGTTGATGTTGTCGTGAGTGAACGCCAGTGTTTCATCAATTGTGAGATCCGCCAGCAATGATTCTATTTTTTTCTGATTGAATTCGAGACTGGAGATAAGAATATGAGACGACATAAAAAGCTTTTTGCGTGCACTAAGATAGTAAGATGCGCCCAATAACTGCCAACGATCAGCTTGAAATAGCCAAAATAACCTAAAAACACGAGCGATTACTTGACTTCCGGCTAAATAAAGTGTCGTCAGGTAAATGCATCAACTAAATTGTTAGGTATATTTGTAACTAATAATTTTTTGTAAAGTATACCAACCGTACCGCAATTTGAGTTATAAAAGAAGTTAATTACCTCTTTTGATTTTTTTAGTATGATTTTTGCGCAAATTCATACTTCTGTTAATTGTGTATGCTAATCGAACTTAACCATCATGAAAAAAAGATACATTCTACCTGCTTCTATTTTAGTTATTCTCATTGCCCTCCTTCTTTTCAGTCAGCGCCAAACAGACGATGGAAGGAACATCCTGGTGGATGTTGGTAAGGGTAAATTCGTGGTTGACGTTACCACTACAGGTGAGCTGAGCGCACTTAATTCGGTAAGAGTGCTTGGGCCCAGCCATGCGCAAAACAACCGGATATACAACCTTAAAATTGAACGGATCGTCGACGAGGGGACAGTAGTTAAGAAAGGTGAATTTGTTGCCTCTATCGACAAATCGGAGGTACACACCAAGTTGTCTGATGCAGGCACGAATCTCGAAAAGGCGCAATCGCAATTTGATCAGGCCAAATTAGACTCCGCAATTACACTCCGTACTGAAAGAGAAAAAATAATCAACCTACAGTACGTACTGCAGGAAAAGGAGCTGATTCTTGAACAATCTCAATTTGAACCACCAGCTACTGTAAAGCAAAACGAAATTGCTGTCCAGAAAGCCAAGCGTGAGCTTGATCAAACTACGGAAAACTATCAACTAAAAATTGAACAGTCGGTAGCAAAAATGCAGGAAGTGGGGGCTACACTGAAAAAAGAGAAGTCTGATTATCGCTCGCTTCAGGAGTTACTGACAGAGTTCACTATTCTCGCTCCGCAAGATGGAATGGTCATCTATTATTCGGACTGGAGCGGAAACAAGCGTGTTGCTGGCTCTCAATTTGGCCCGTGGGATCCGGTAGTGGCTACACTCCCTGACCTCACTCAAATGATCTCGGTTACCTTTATCAATGAGGTGGACATCAGAAAGGTGAAGCCTGGTCAGAAGGTGAAAGTGGGCCTTGATGCCTACCCTGACAAAAGGCTTACCGGTGAGGTGATTAAGGTGGCCAATGTGGGGCAGCAGAACCCTAACTCTGACGCCAAGGTTTTTGAGGTTACAGTTAGAGTAAATGAAAGCGACCCATCGCTACGGCCTGCAATGACTACCAGCAACAATATAGTGGTACAGGAGCTTGATTCGGCTGTTTTTGTGCCGCTTGAAGCCATCCATTCCCGCAACGATTCGATTCAGTATGTTGTTCTCGCCGACGGCTCGAATCAAGAGATAGAAATGGGCATTACCAACTCAAATGAAGCTGTTGTGCTTCAGGGGCTTACCGGCAACGAAAAGGTATACCTATCCCTCCCTGAGGGAACTGGTGAGTCAAAGATCAACATGCTCAGCTCTCTGAATGGCAAAAGAAACAAAGAAAGGAACCAGGAGGTAGCTGAAGTAAGTCAAACAACGTCTGAAGTACGCTCACCCAGAAAGCCTGACTGATATGATAAACAAAAGGATGCTGGCCAACTTCCAGATTGCCCTGGAAGCAGTATTGGCCAATCAGTTAAGATCGCTTTTGACTGCTCTGGGAATCATATTTGGCGTGGCTGCAGTGATCGCTATGCTGGCTATAGGAAACGGTGCCCAAAAGGAGATTCTTGAGCAGATCAAAATGGTGGGCGTTAACAACATCATTATTGAGCCCATAGTGGAGCAGGAGGAGAAAAAATTAGATGAAACCTCCACTTCTGCCGGAGAGGAAAAAAAGAAATTTTCACCTGGTGTGAGAATGGCAGACGCAGAAGCTATTCTTGAAACCATCCCTGATATTGCTGCTATGAGCTCGGAGTGTATAATGGAGACCGTTATCATAAAGGACGGGTTTCGAAGATCTGCCAAGCTGGTAGGCGTAATGCCTGCTTATTTTGAACTCACCAGCTTCACTCTTCAGGAAGGGAATATGTTTTCTGAAGAGCAGATCAAAGGCGGGCTACCTGTTTGCATTATTGGCAAAAGTATTCGGGCGAGGTTCTTTAGTACACAGGATCCTGTTGGAAAAACAATCAAAGTCGGCAACCAGTGGCTGGAGGTAATAGGTGTGCTTGACGAAAGGATTATTTCCGAGAAAAGTATCAGTAAACTAGGTATACGGGACTATAACATGGATGTGTATGTACCTATCAAAACCTTCCTGATGCGGTATAGAAACCGGGAGCTGATCACCAGCACCATGTTAAAAGCTGCCGCCAGAAATAATAACAATGAAAACAACGGCGAGCAGCAACCAGCCAATTACCACCAGATCGATCGGTTGGTGGTGCAGGTAAAAGATGCGGCCCTTATGCAGCCTACGGCTGAAATAATCTCAAGAATGCTGGAGCGACGCCATTTTGGAGTGATCGATTATCAGATCACCATTCCTGAGCTCCTTCTTAAACAACAGCAGCGAACACAAAACATCTTCAATATCGTGCTTGGAGCCATTGCAGGAATTTCGCTGCTGGTTGGAGGCATTGGCATTATGAACATCATGCTGGCGTCCGTTATGGAGAGAATCAAAGAAATTGGCCTTCGCCTTTCCATTGGAGCACAGAAAACTGACATCGTTACTCAATTTTTGTTCGAGGCCATGATGATCAGCGTAAGTGGCGGAATAGTTGGGGTTGTCCTCGGCATTAGCCTTGCACTGGGCATATCCAGCTTTGGCGACTTCCCCACTATCATCACTTTTTCTTCAGTCATCGTTTCGTTCGGTGTAGCGGCCACGGTGGGCCTTGTGTTTGGAATAGCCCCGGCACAAAAAGCTGCCAGTCAAGACCCGATAACATCCCTCAGGTATGAATAATAGAAGCTATCTACTCTTTTTTGTTTTTCTGTTTTTTTCTCTCGCCGTTGATGCACAAAAGTTGCAACTGACGCTACGAGACATTATTCAACGGTCGCAGGATCAATCTCCCTCGGCAAAACAAGCGGAAACAGTCAAAGAAAACCGATACTGGCAATACAGGTACTTTAAAACTAACTACAACCCCCAGCTTGGACTTAGCGGAGATGTGCCCAGTTTTAGCAAAGATATTCTGGCAACCCGTCAAAATGACGGCAGTTTGATTTTTCAACCCAGAACACAGACCAATTCGAACATATCCTTTGGTTTGACACAGCCCCTGGGGTTAACTGGAGGTACTGTTTACCTTCTTTCCGATGTTTATCAGTTTCAGGACTACGAGCGAACTACCACCCAGTGGACAAGCAATATCCTAAGACTGTCGGTATTCCAACCCATTTTTGCATTCAACTCGCTAAAATGGCAGAAGCGAACTGAACCAATCCGTTTTGAAGAAAGCAAAAGAGAGTACGTGGAACAAATGGAGTTCATCTCCAGAACGGCTGTGGACAGGTTTTTTAGCGTACTCGATGCTCAGATCAACCTTCAGATTGCGCAGTTTAATCTTGCCAACAACGACACGATTTATCAGATTGAAAAAGGCCGCTTCAATATCGGCACTACATCAGAAGACAAACTGCTTCAGGTGGAGCTTCAGTTACTGCGTTCAAGGCAGGACGTGGCGCAGGCCAGCCTCGATTTTGAGAATGCAATATTGAGACTAAAAACCTTCATAGGACTCAACGACAACCAGCAAGTGGAACTGGCAATGCCAGAAGTAATTCCGCAGTTCGAAATCGCAGTGGAGCAGGCATTGACCTATGCAAAACAAAACAGAGCAGATTTTATTGCCTTTGAGCGGCGACGGCTGGAGGCAGAGCGTGATGTGGAACAGGCAAGAAAGCAACGGTTTCAGGTCAACCTATCAGCTTCCTACGGATTAAACAACCGTGGTGATTACCTCAGCGATGTTTACGCCAACCCTAACTCACTTCAGCGGGTCAATATCAATTTTGACATGCCTATTTTGGACTGGGGAAGAAATAAATCAAGGCTGCAAACCGCCCTGGCAAACCAACGGCTAACTGATTACGTCATTGCCCAGGACGAAGTGAATTTCGAGCAGGAAATCATCACGCAAACGAAGCAGTTTGATATGCTACTGAGCTCGCTGGAAATAACAAAGACAGCTGATCAGGTGGCACAAAAACGGTACGAGGTTGCCCAAAACAGGTACTTAATAGGCAAGATAGATATCACCAATCTGAATATTGCCCTCACGGAAAAAGACAATGCCAAGCGTGCCTACATTGGTGCACTAGAGAGCTACTGGCAAGCATATTACGACCTTAGAAGGCTTACTTTGTATGATTTTCAGGAGAACAGATTGCTATACACTCCTGACGTAAAATAAAAAACCGGAGGCCTTCGCCTCCGGTAATATCTTCAGTTAAAAAAATCTTTTTGCTTTTGAGTGGCTAAAGTAAGCTGGCTTTCACCAGCATCGAGAAAAATATTACAAGCTCCTTACAATTGTTTTGTCGCCCATCGTGACTTCCATCTTCACGTCGCTGGCAACTATATTGCTTAAGTCGAATGTTTTGCTGAAGCTACCCATTTCGTCAATGGCGCCGTTAAAGAAGATGACCCCATTCTTGTCAGTAATCTTAACTTTTACTGCCTGATGACCTGTCTTCTTCACCACCAACTGATATTTGCCGGTTGATACCTCCTCAACATCCACATCGTAAATTGCCCTTACTGCCGACCTGTTCTTCACATGCTGAATGGTTTCTTCAATCACCTTGCCGTCCCGCTCAACCGTCATACGGTAAGTTCCGTCGGGCAAATCCTGCAAGTTGTAGGGGCGTTCAAATGAAGTAGTGTAAGCAATCTTTTCCTTCATCAGGGTATTGCCTTTTTCGTTGGCAATTTTGATTGTTACCTGACCTGGGCTTTCGGCGTCGAAACGCAGATTATAAATACCCATCGCTGTGCTTTGAGTGATTTTTACTTGTGATGATTTAGTAGCTTCATTAGTATTTTTGGAAGCTAAAGCCATACTGGTAACCATTACCAGCATTGCTGCTGTTGACATAACTTTTTTCATAATATTCGAGTTTTAAACCTTGTGATGTTGTACGGGCAAGGTTTCGGCCAAGTTCTGAGAAAAGCCGAAAGAAATTTTGAAAATAAAACTTCCGGAAGAGCAGAGGAGGTAGTTGTATTAGCTTTTTTTTAATAAAACAGCTGATTTGTTGATGTATTTTCAAGAAAACCACCTTAGGGCCGCCAGCACTGACGGCAGACCGCCACGCTCAGGGTTACAAAAAAGAAGGAAAAAAAACCTCTCCACCACTTAAAAAAGAAATATCCCGTTCATGTCTATTGCAAACCTTTTTCAAATCCGTACACACTTGTGACCACAAACGGACACCGTTGGTGAACTTTCGGCTCTGTTTTGCCCAACCTGTGTCTAAAGGGAGCAAGAAACCTATATAATAATTGGTGTTCGTAGCGCTCAACACACCTGAAGTGAGTTGCAGTGTTTCGGGCTTAACATCAATAACTTGTATAATTCTAAGTTGTCTTCGATCCTGCTTCAGCCCATTCCCAACGCCTATTTAAACTAAAGTTGCTTTGTGATAAGCCCGCAAATGCGTATTATGCTGCCCAATTAGTGAAAATCCAGCCACTTAAACCACATTGCTGTTATGAGCTTTTCGTCAATTGACATTGTTGTATTTTGTATTTATGCTCTTATCATCATAGGCATTGCCTGGTGGGTCTCCAGAAAAAAGGAAGGCGTTGAGCAGGATTCAACCGACTACTTTCTGGCAGGGAAATCACTGCCCTGGTATGCAATAGGAGCTTCTTTGATCGCCTCCAACATTTCGGCAGAGCAAATCATTGGCATGTCCGGATCGGGATTCGCCATAGGAATGGCCATTGCAGCCTATGAATTAATGGCTGCAGTAACGCTGCTGCTGGTGGCCAAATATCTTTTGCCTATCTATTTAAATAAGAAGATTTTCACCATGCCT
This sequence comes from Imperialibacter sp., assembly GCF_048007035.1. Classification (NCBI taxonomy): domain Bacteria; kingdom Pseudomonadati; phylum Bacteroidota; class Cytophagia; order Cytophagales; family Flammeovirgaceae; genus Imperialibacter; species Imperialibacter sp. Next base: position 4,890,254 of record NZ_CP180355.1, on the reverse strand, counting down.
CAGTTTCTTTTGCTGAGATATGATGGCAGGGTAAGAACAAGTTTGGCTGTATTCTGGCTCCTTCTCTATGTTTTTGTCAACCTGACAACGGTGATGTTTCTGGGGGCGCTAGCTCTCAATACCGTTATTGGCATTCCATTCCTGTATGGCATCCTGGGTCTTGGCACATTTGCTCTCCTTTATTCTATTTACGGGGGATTAAAAGCCGTAGCCTACACCGACATTATCCAGGTGATATTCCTTGTCATCGGCGGGGTTCTCGTATCAGGAGTCGCACTTAATTTAGTGAGTGGCGGCGAAGGTGCTTTTAGTGGCTTCCTCACCCTCATCAGGGAAGTACCTGGTAAGTTTGACATGGTCTTTGACGTGGACTCCACTTATATGATCAATGGTGAATCCAAGTCGTCCTATATGGATTTGCCCGGAATTTCAGTGCTTATCGGAGGCATGTGGATTGCTAACCTGGCCTATTGGGGATGCAACCAGTATATTACACAAAGAGCCCTTGCAGCCAAGAACCTTACCGAAGCACGTAAAGGCGTGGCATTCGCAGCCTTCCTGAAAGTGATCATGCCCATCTTTGTGGTGATCCCGGGTGTTGCAGCATTTTACCTTGTCGACAAAACGGGAGACGCTAATATCATTAATGCGATGATGAGCGACGGGCTCATGAAGCCTGACAAGTCTTATCCGGCTATGTTGTCTCTCGTGCCAGCAGGGCTCAAGGGAGTAACATTTGCCGCTTTAATTGGTGCCATTATTTCATCGTTAGCTTCTATGATGAACTCAACGGCGACGATTTTCACGATGGACATTTACCATAAGTTCATCAATAAGAATTCTACTGAAACCAATCTGGTGAAAGTCGGCCGTATTACAAGCTTCGTGGCTTTGGCAATAGCGTGCCTTGTAACGCCCGCACTGGAAGGCTTCGATCAGATGTTTCAGTATATCCAGGAGTTTTCCGGCTTTGTGACCCCGGCTGTCACAGTTATCTTCCTCTTTGGTATGTTCTGGAGCAAGTCAACCTCCAACGCAGCTCTGTGGGTGGCCGTGCTTTCAATACCTATCAATGCCTTTTTCTATTTCTTCGTCCCCGAAGTGCCATTTATTGACCGCATGGGTTTTGTGTTCATTGTCCTTTGCTTTGCAATGATCATCATCTCGTGGATCGACAAAGAGGACTTCAAATGGAAGGATCAGAATTTCCTCATCATTGTTGGCTGCCTTTTCCTCTTCATCATCATGGAGGGAGGTAACCATGAAATGTTCGATGGGACCGTACTTAGCATGGATACCCATATAGGCAAAACGCTCATCCACCTGATGAGCCTGATGTTTGTGGCGGTAGCGCTGTTTCTGTCGCAGGGTATTGACTACGACAAAAAAGCAATTGATATATCCAAAAGGGTTTACAAGTCTTCGAAACAGTTTAATACCATGGCGCTCATCATCGTTGTGCTGGTGACCCTCATTTACATTATATGGTGGTAGCACCCACTCATTAAGATTTGAAGGCTCGGAAATATCCGGGCCTTTTTTGTTAATTTGGGTTGCATTCAAAGGCACGCAACATGGGCAGCAGCACAAGTACACTTACAGAGAAACAGGAAAAGTTCAGACGGAAGATGTTGAACCCATTTCTTTTCTGGGTCTACACATTTGGCAACGTGCCTGCAGGATGGATGGCCGGAATGAGACTAAAGGAACTGAACAAAGAAAGGGCTGTCACTACCATCCCTTTCAAATGGCTCAACAAAAACCCATTCAAATCTATATATTTTGCTGTTCAAAGTATGGCGGCAGAGCTTTCCACGGCGTCTATTGCCCTTTTGGCGATAACGGACAGAAATCCGAGTGTGGCCACCATCATTGTAGATTTGAAAGCAGAATTCCCAAAAAGAGCGACTGGAAAAACTACCTTCACCTGCGAGGATGGTCAGAGAATATTTGAAGCAGTTGAGTTAGCCATAAGCTCGGGGCAGCCTCAAACTGTGACTGCCAAAACCACCGGCACTTTGCACGACGGCACAATCGTTTCTGTGTTTCAATTCACCTGGTCTTTTAAACAACGTTCTAAGTAATTTTATGAGGTTAGCCAGCATAATGCGCCATTCTTTTCCGCTTGTTCTCTTTCCACTATTATTTTCCTGTGGTGGGCTCTCCACACAGGATGATGAGGCGATTGATCCAAGGCTTTCTCCTGAGAAAAAGGAGGTTCTGAAATATCAATGGGAAATAGCCTCGCTGGATATTCGGAAAATCACCACCTACCTTTACGACTGTGAGTCTACAGAGCCCAGAAGTCGCAGCACTGTGCTGGAAGAAAGAGAGTTTGATGAAGAAGGAAGGCTGCTGAAACAAGCTGCCTATGAATATTCAGGTGAGCTAAGAAGCAGAACCCACTACTTCTATGGGCCGGAAGGCGACAAAACCTATCAAAACCTGTATAACCTAAACAATATTGTCATTCAGACTAAGTACTACGACAAGTTAGGATATGATACACTCACAACAGACTTCCTTGAAAATGGACAGGTAAGAAGTGAAATGCGCAAGATTGTCACCCTGAACCCTGATGGGTTCCCGATTAAAGTGGAGGAAAGAGATAATCTCGACAGAACCCACGCAGTGGCCACCTACTCCTACAAAGACGAAACACTACTGGAAGAAACATTCACAAGGTTCAATGTGGTGTCAGGCGATGAAGTGGCTACCCAAGTGATCCAGTACAATGAGTTTGGCGATCGTATCTACATGTCAAGCTCCACTGCAAGCATTATTGAGGACGAGGTATCGATGGAGTACGAATACAATAAGCATAATAAGATTGCCCATGCTCGCCTGCTGAACAAAGATCGGCTTGTTATCAGGGAGAAGGTCAACTCCTTCTATGGCGACGGAACTCCCAGCCATATTTCAGATTTCCATATCGATGAAACCACGGGTGACACCACCCGAATCTATGAAGAGAATTTCAATGATAGCGGAAAATTGATTTCGTATTATATGAAGGCAGCAGCAGGGAACATCACCCAAAGTGGTGAATTCACCTATGACAAAAAAAAGCTTCTTGATGCGATCGAGTTCAATCAGGAGCAAAACCCCAACTACATCTGTACTTATCTGGAATACGAATACTACAAATGAAGCTCGCCAAGCGGCCTGTTCACCATTGACTTATCCATGTCGGCTTCCATTGTGTCAATCGTCTGTAACATAAGTGTAGCTTCATCATCATTGAGAATACATATATTGTTCAGACCCCTGTTTTCAAGGCGGTCAATCACCAGATAGGCGGTAATTAAATCAATGTCCATTGCGGGCTGGTAAGTGTTTTCCTCCCTTTCTCCCATGTTGATCTCAGAAAGAATTTTCACCTCTACGAGCTCCCTCACAATCACATTGGCAAACCTGAAGGGAACCAACAACCGGTCAGTGATTTCGCCCACAGTCAAGCCAGGCTCTCCTTTTTTGAACCTGAGTATAAGCAGCCTTACAATAAGCAGAGCGATGAACTCCTTGTGCCTGGTGCTGGGCTGGAGGGTCTCATTTGAGAATTCATACCGGGCTGCATTTTGGTGAGCGAACGAAAGTTCTGCACCAAAAAGAACTATCATCCAGCTCGATTGAGCCCAAATAAGAAATAAAGGCAAAGCCGCTAAGCTGCCGTAGATGTAGTTATACTTTGACACACCCACCTGAAACTCAATATAGCCCCATTGAAGGAGTTGAAAAGCAGTTCCGGCAACAATGCCAGCTATCATGGCAGACTTTATCTTCACTCCGGTGTTTGGCATAATCAGATAGAGAAGAATAAGCAAAAGCCAGATAAGGGTGTATGGCAAAAACTTAAGCAGAAATAAAATCAGCGGTGCAAAAAGGTTGAGCAGCTCAATTTGCTCAGTCAGCTTCCCCACCTCTGAGCTTGCTAGTACCGTGAGAGAGCTTGAGAAGAAAACTAAAATAGGAGATATGAGCAGAATAGCAGTGTATTCTGATATTTTTCGTTGCAAGGATCTTTGCTTTTTGATCTCCCATATATCATTGAAAGTTTCTTCAATACTATTAAGCAGTCTCAATACCGTATAAAGCAACACTACTAATCCCACTCCAGCGACAACTCCGCCTTTGGCGTTATCGAGCATATTTTCAGCAGCGTCAAATGCATACTTTGTCAGGTCTTCCTGACCGGCGAGCAACCTGGTGATGGTGCTTTGAATATCGAATCCAAAGCCTTTGCTAATACCAAAAGCGAGCGCAATTACTGGGACAATCGACAGCAAAGTGAAATAGGTCAACGCTGAGGATTTGACGCCAACCTCGTCTCTCACAAAACCTTTGCCTGCCAACACCAACACCCTTATTTGCCTGTAAAGAAAGCTTCTGCCCCAGGGTATTGAGTCCAGTTTAATTCTCCATATATCGACCTCAATAAACTGAGTGATCTTATCAATTCTCTCTTTCAACGACGCCATAAAAGGACTTTAGTGGTTAGGCTATTCTGCGCAAAGATAAAAATACTCAATAAAGGAAATAAAAAAAGGAGCCGAAGCTCCTTAGTACCTGAACCCAAATATAAATTCATACCTGGGCAAAAAGATTTGACTTTCTTTACGTCGATTCTTACTCTTTACACTATTAAAACACCCCTCAACTCCGAACCCCCTACAGCAAGGTTAAAAGCTCCATTTAACACGAGTGTAGGCTACCTTAGCCAGCAGTGTGTACCCCTCTCCTATGTCGCCAAGAAAAAATTGACCGAGCAGGTCGAGGTCAAGGTTGGGAACAACTGAGTAGGTGACAAAAGGGCTTGTGAAGCATCCCATGTCTGACGGGAAAACCATCACAGACAACCCACCACTCACCAGCGGATGGAACGGATAACTGGCCTGGCCGAACACCGACCACCGGTAAGGAGACAGGCTCCTCACATCCAGCTTGTTGAGTGAAAAGGCACCCAGGGCACTTTGATCAGGCTTGCTCATTCCCGATGAATTGAATAAGAACGAACCATTGACATAGAATGAATTCGCAAAAGAGTAGTCGATTGAGCTTGAAGTAATGAACTGCGCCTTGCGCCCGGCCGCCTCACTGAACCAGGTCATTTCACCTTTGAATCCGGCATTTTTTATGCTTCCAGCCCAGCCGCCTCCTATCACAGCATGCTCTTTCATTTTCCCGGCAAAGCCCTGAAAGTCGTAATTCCACTTATTGGTTCGCCAGATGCCCGCAGCTACAACTTTGCTCCACGAATCCGCAGCTTTGATAGTTCCCTCCACACTGGAGGCAACGCCCGTGTAGTACTGTACCCTCAACGCATCGCTACCAGGCCTCTCCTCATAGTCGAAATCGAAGAAGGAGTAGGCATTGAAAATGTCGTTGGGGTTCCACACCAGGTTTTGTCCCCAGTTGATGCGCTGTCGGCCGACAGTCACCTCCAGGTTGTTTTTGTTCCATTGCAGGTAAGCACGGTCGATCATCATATGCAGTACCGCCTTGTCATTATTAATTGGCAGCACCGACATATCTACATAGTCGTTGTTCACATCCACATAGGAGCCATAGTTGGGGATTAGCCCCAGGCTGTTGCCAATAAAAAAGCGATTTCGCACCTCCAAAGCACCTGTCAGGTGTTCATTCGGATACCACTTTAGGTTCAGCCTGTTGTGAATAAGGTTGTCAAACCTGGCATCGTTGGGCGTGGAGAAATTAGCCGTAAATAAATCTTTCACATAGCCCTTGAGAGTTAACTTGGGCGCTTCGTCCTGAGCCTGCGAGCTAAACCCACCTGCCAGCAGAATAACCAGCCCTGCGTACTTAGCGAACTTCATCCGAAACTATTTTTCCATCTTCAAGCGTGATCACCCGTCTGGCTTTGTCAATCACCCGCTGGTCGTGGGTAGAAAAAACAAAGGTGGCGCCCTCTTTCTCATTCATATTGGCCATCATGTCTAGCAAAGTAGCGGTAGAGTGTGAGTCAAGATTGGCAGTTGGCTCATCGGCCAGAATAAACTCGGGCTTCGACGCCAACGCCCTGGCCACGGCCACCCGTTGTTGCTGCCCACCTGAGAGCTCAGAGGGACGGCGGTTCATTTGATCTTTCAACCCAACCTTTGTGAGAAGCTCTAATGTTCTTTCCTTTCTATTCTTCTCGCTCTGTTTTTGCAGCAGCATAATGAATTCTACGTTTTCCTCGGCAGTAAGCACCGGAATGAGGTTGTAAGCCTGAAACACGAAACCGATGTGCTGCAATCTGAAGTCTATGAGCTCATTGTCACTGAATTTGGAAATATCCTCCCCTCCCAGCTCAATAGTTCCTTCCGTGGGCACATCAAGGCCCCCAATGATGTTAAGAAGTGTGGATTTACCTGATCCCGACGGACCTACAATAGCCGTAAACTCGCCCTTCTGTATTTCAAGATCCACATGATTCAAAGCGTGAACCGGCACCTTGTCGGGGTTATATGTTTTGCTGATGTTTTTAGCGTTGATAACTATCATTTCTAAAAAATTGAGTGTTAAAGTTTTCTTAATGCCTCTACTGGTTTCAGCTTGGTGGCTTTTCGGGCCGGGTAAACAGCCCCAATCACCGCAGTGATCACCACAGTGAAAGCGAGCATGAAATAATTGCTAACGTCCAGAGACAGGTAAATAATTGAGTCGATGCCGTACTGCTCGAGAGAAGCGGCGTAGGCCGAGAAATCAAACCCATGGGAGCTGAAGTAAACGATGGTCAAATACCCCATGAGCATTCCCAGCGGCGCACCCGCCAGTGAGATCAAAATTGTCTCTATCATGATCATGGTGAACACACGGATCCGTTTCATCCCAATGGCCATGAGCATGCCTATTTCTTTGGTTCGCTCGAGCACAGCCATGAGCATGGTGTTGATGATGCCAAAAACCAGCGCCAGCATAATGATCACCATCAGCACAGTTTTGGAAATTTTTGTTTGCTGGGTCATCACCTCCAGGTCAGGGGCAAGGTCTTTGTACGAAGCCACCTCGAGGGCTGGCAGCGAAGTTTGTAAAGCTGCCTTCACCAGCTCCACTTCCTGAATATCCTGAAGCACTATCCCTATTTCTTGCGGTCGCAGCCAGTCTGTCAGCTTTTCGAGGTCTCCCTTTCTCACAAATACCACTCCTTCGTTGATTCGTGGCGATTTTGCTTTGATGATGCCCTCGATCCTGAATGAACCAGCCGTGATATTGTTGTGACTGTCCTGAAAAGTAAGCACCACCTTGGAGCCCAATCTTACCTTTAACTTCTCAGCCATGTGCTGGCTCAATACAATTGGGTTCCGTTTTATTTCTGTAAAATAAGTGCCCTCGGCCAGCTGATCATCCAGGTAAGTGACACTCGCTTCAGCCTCCGGATCAATGCCATAAATCATTGCTCCCTGCGTGGAATTAGCTGAACCAACCATGCCCGAAACCATCAGTCTTTGGGAGTACGAGGCCACTTGAGGCAATCCTGCAAGCACGGTTTCTACTTCGTTTGGCCCACTTATACTATTATTGAAAGTAGGATCATTCTTGTAGGCCTTGTTGTGCAGCTGGATATGGCTGTAGTCGTACTTGATTGAATTGCCGACCATATTGTTGGTGATGCTATCGGAAAAGGCAAACAAAAAAAGCAGTGCCCACACCCCCAGGATCATGGCGCCGATGACCACTCCGCTGCGGAGTTTGTTGCGCCAGATGTTTTTCCATGAAATATTAAAAATCATACTTCTTCAATTTAAGTTAACTGCGAAGTGCCTTGATTACCTTAAGCTTACCTACAATCCAAAGAGGATAGATCGCCATGAGAATCGTCATCACCAGCACGACCTGGGCCTGATTGACAAAAACCTCGGGCGCAAGCGAAAATGGCAGAATGGGCTCCATACCCATTTTTTCGTACGCCTGGGCCATCTCTCCACCCACTTGAATGGGATTAAGATAGAAATAAGCCAGAATGGGGCTCGCCGCAATAATGCCCATTACTACCCCCAACACTGCCAGCATAATGATTTCCAAAAGCAACATTCCCTGCATCAGTCGTCGCTTCATGCCAATTGACAGCATGACGCCAAATTCATACTGCCGTTCGTTGGTCATCATGAGAAAGGTGCCGAAAATGCCAAAGGCGATGATAGCATAAAGCACATACAACATGATGCGTCCGCTGGCGTAATCAATTTCAATGCTCTGCACAAGTTCAGGCATCAGCTCTTTCCAGTCCATCACCTCATACACAGCCGTGTCAAGCTTCGAGGTCAAGTCAGCTTTCACTCCGGGCACAGCCTCCGAATTATCGAGTAGCAAGGCAAGCGAAGTAGCTCTGTTGGGCATATTGAAAAAGTACTGGGCATCGCTGAGCATGATGTAGGCAGCTTGTGCGCTCATTTCCTGCGTCGGAAACTTCAATGTGCCTACTATCCGGTATTTGCCAGCTGCGTTTGCCCCATGATATCCCTGACTAATGAGCACCAGGGTGTCGCCAGGTGCTGCCTTCAGGTAGGTGGAAAGTCCTTCACCTATCATGATATCTCCAGGGGTGGAAAGGTATTGACCCTCCACAATCTTTCCCTGCAAATCGGTGAGCCCTGTTTCCTTTATGGGGTCAATGCCATTGACCAGAACACCCTTGGTAAGCGTTCCGTGAGAAGCCAGGGCAAAGGACTCAATTCTGGGCACGTAAGCGCTCAGGTCTGCCTCTCCCGACAGCTTGGTTTGGAGACTTTCGGTCACTTCCAGGCTATTGTCAAGCGTTTTGTCGTCCCAATAACCTTTTTCATGCACCTGGATATGGCCGGTGTAGAAGCGGACGGCATTTTCAATCATTCGCTCATAAGACCCCAACTGCATGCTCTGCATGATGCAGGCAAAAAAAACAGCAAATCCTATGGAAGCAAGAGTAATCAGCGTTCGGCGCTTATTGCGCCAGATATTACGCCAGGCTATTAATAGCAGCATAATCGATAAGTTATCTGATACGTTTTAGGTTCTGGATCGAGAAAAAGTCGTCGGGTTGGTTGGTATCAAAAGTCCGGCTCACATAATCGATCACTGTTTTCTGATCCGGGTTTTCGGCAGGTATCATCTCCATGTGCGTGGGCAGCGTTCTGCCTCCCAACTCTTTGATGTCGGACAGCACCATCGTATTCACCAAATACTCATCTTCATCATAATATTTAATGAGTAGCTGCAAATAGTCTTTCTGATCGATGTAAGCTTCAATTTTGCCCCACACTACCGGTGCATCCTCCTTCGGAGTCAGTTCCATTTTCCAACATTTCCTATTTAACATCGTTGTATCGCCCAATAGCTTGTGCGTGTAGTCGGTAACAATAGACGACTGGCGCACAAGATCATCGTTGGTAAAATCCGACCCCATCCACGACTGCATCATCATCGACGGTGGCATTTTAATCACCCTGTCAATGGAGGGCTGCCAGTTCCACATCTCCTTGCCTCTTTTCAAAAAGGCCGTGCCCTTGTCTCTTGCAGGCCCTGTGATCAATATCAGCGAATAGTCCTGGTTCTTGTTCCAGCTTTTCATAGTGATTTCCCGAGTCCAGTCGGGCCGCACAATCTTCATCACCATTTCGGCATAGCCATTCTCCCCTTGCATTTTCTCGTCAGCCTTCTTAATGATTTCAAGAGCTGTTTGGGCGTTTGCCTGATAAGCGAACAGACAAAAAATAAATCCTGTGGTCAAAAAATATTTCATAGCAATCAGTTATTGATTTTGTATGTAGTCAATGAATTTTCGTTTCACATCTTCAAATGGATACTCACGCCCGAGTACGAGGTACCCAAAGCCAATGCCGTCCATAATGGCACCGAAGAAAAAATACTCGACCTCAGCTCGTCCGGGAAATATCTCCTCGAACATGGGCATCAACATGTCCTTCTTAGCCTTGCCCACAGTATCGAACCACGGCTTCATACTTTTCACCACGTCAGGCTGCATCATCAGTGTCAGAAAAAGGCGCATGTACTCCTGATTATTGTACATGAAATCAGCCGATGCTTCTGCCATACCTATCAGCCTCTGCTTGGCGGTTGCGTTCGGATCTAGGGTCAGAATATCCTCGGAGTTCTTCATTGCCTCGGTAAAAATGGCCTGAAGCAAATCTTCCTTGCTTTCGAAATAGTTATAAATAAGCCCCTTCGAAATGCCAGCCTTGGCGGCAACCTGAGCGATAGATGTGCTATGAAACCCATTGTGGGCAAACAAATCCAATGCTGCAGCAATAATCTTCTCCCTGCTCTGCTCTCTTATCTCGTCTATCTGCGCCTTGGTTCTTGGACTCATTTATAAGTTACTTTTACATTGACTAAACGGTCAGTCAAAAATATAGTTTCATTTTATTACTTGAAAGTTTTTCCGTGTTTTTTTGACTATCTATGTAAAAAGATAGGGTTCGATAGTAAATGTTTCCGCACACATTTTAATTTAAAGCACATTTTCCGATATTGAAGCCCCAAACAAACCCGTTCGCTATGAGATCCTTCTTTCGATTCACTCTTGTATCATTGTCACTTATCGTGTTTTCCTGCGGCACTAAGGAAAACAAGCTGATCGACGCAGATGATATTCAACTCAGCTGGGAGCTGGTGGAAAATCAGGCGGGCGGAGAAAACCAGCACAAGGCAAAGTTTACTATCACTAACAATGGCCCCGCACTCTCAGGTACCGACTGGGCCATTTACTACAACCAAATCGCCAGTCATGATTTTGTTTTCCCGGAAGGAGAAAAGTTGGCTATCGAGTTTAAATTAGGAACGCTTTTCAAGCTGGTGCCAAAGGAAGGATTTGAACTGGGCCAGGGTGAAACGCTCAACTTCGAGTATACGGCCGGGGGTGCTATCGTTAAAAACTCACAGCAGCCACTAGGCCCCTACCTTGCGCAGGGAAATGACAACGCCAAAACTATAAGCAACTACCAACCTGCCACCCTCACAATGGATAACCCGGAAGTGCTGAAGGTTGTAAAAACGCTGATTCCTACGGCTAAGAATCTCTTTGAGAAAAACCAGTCGCTCAAGATGCTCCCTGCCTCTCAGTTGAGCAACGTGGTGCCAACGCCCATGAGCATAATGGCAGGAAAGGGCTCGTTTATATTACAAACACCGCTTGTGATCTATCATGAAGCTGGTTTAGCCGGCGAGGCAGAATTACTTAAGTCGGCTCTGAGCGAGGTGCTTGATGGTGACGTGGGTATTCAAGAAGGCAAGGGCCAATCGATGCAGCTCAAGTTGGGTAAATCCGGAGGGCCTGAGTCCTACACGCTGTCTATTAACACTACAGGCATTCAAATTACCGGAGCTGATGCTGCCGGAGTATTCTATGGCATCCAGAGTTTAAGAGCGCTGCTGCCTGTGGCTACCTATGAAACGCCAGCATCGGGCATTTCACTTGATCAACTGACTATTGACGACGCTCCACGTTACGCCTACCGGGGTATGCACCTGGATATGGCCAGGAACTTCGAATCGAAGGAAACAGTGTTTAAGCTGCTCAACCTGATGGCCTACTACAAGCTCAACTACTTCCATATGCACCTGAGCGAAGATGAAGCCTGGAGGCTTGAGATACCCGGCCTTCCCGAACTGACGGAGATAGGCAGCCGCAGAGGGCACACCACCACCGAGGAAGAGTTTCTTCACCCGGAATACGGGTCGGGACCTGACCCCAACGACCCTAACTCTCCAGGCAATGGCTTTTACAGCAAAGCAGATTACATAGAAATACTTCAACACGCTCATAAAAGACATATCAGGGTGATTCCTGAGATTGACATCCCTGGTCATTCAAGAGCTGCGATCGTTTCAATGAGGAATCGGTACAATCGCCTCATGAAAGAAGGCAAAACTGAAGAAGCCAATCAGTATGCCCTTCATGACCCTGAAGATGCGTCAGAATACATGTCGGTGCAGAACTTCCCCGACAACGTGATCTGCGTTTGCCGTCCTTCTGCTCTTACTTTCATGGAGAAAGTGTTTGACGAAATCATTGCCATGCACAAGGAAGCCGGAGTGCCCCTGGAGTCTATTCACATAGGTGGCGACGAAGTGCCTAAAGGCGTTTGGGAAAAGTCTCCGATCTGCGATGAGTTCAAGAGGGCCCATCCTGAAATTGCAAAAACCCATGATCTGATGCCCTACTTCATTGGCGAACTGATCAAGATCCTTGAGAAAAAAGGCATGCCTACTTCTGGCTGGCAGGAGGTAGCCATGCATGAAGGAACTGATGGAAAAGAAGAAGTTAATCCGGCCTTTGCCAATTCAGGGATGCGCCCCTACGTATGGATTCCCGACCCCAACTTACCAGGGCTTTTGGCCAACGCAGGATACACGCCTATCATCGCTAATGCCACCAAGCTGTATTTTGATCTGGCCTATAATAACGATCCCGAAGAACCGGGTCAAACATGGGCAGGCCTTGTTAATACCCAATCGGCCTGGGAAATAGTGCCACAGAATATTTTCTACTCTTCGGAAAAGGATAGTCGGGGTAACTCAATAGATGTAGAGGCAGAAATGAAGAAGATGGTGAAGCTGACACCCGAAGGAGAGAAAAACATCCTTGGGATACAGGGGCAGCTTTGGGCTGAAGTGGCAAAAACTCCGGAGCTACTGGAGTACGTTGTATTTCCTAAACTGGTCGGACTGGCGGAACGGGCCTGGGCCGGCAACCCGAAATGGGCGACCATTGACAATCTGGAGCAAAGAATAAAAGCAAGAGAGGCTGCCTGGAATGGTTTTGCCAACACCATGGGACAGCGGGAAATGCCGAGGCTTAGCTACCTTGAAGGGGGCGTAGGCTACAGAATCCCCAGACCGGGAGCGAAAATAGAAGGAGGACTGCTGCTGGCCAATAGTGAGTATCCCGGCTTGATTATTCGCTACACGACCGACGGATCAGAGCCCACAGCCAGCTCCCCGGAATACACTGAGCCTGTGGCCGTGAGCAGCACGGTAAAGCTAAAGTGTTTTGATATCAGGGGGAGGTCGGGGATGAGTTCCACCGTCTCTCCTCAATAAGATGGCTATAAAACTTCTTGAAAGCGTTCATCTTTCAGGAAGTTGAGTTATTATTGGTTAATAAAACTCCAACAAAATGAAAAACCTGCTTATTTGCTTTGCAATTGCTTTCGTCGCAATAGCTTTCACTTCATCTAATACCATGGCTCAGGGAAAAGGAAATTCACTTCGTCACGTCGTACTATTCAAGTTCAAAGACACTTCCTCCGCAGAAGATGTAAAGAAAGTGGTAGAAGCCTTTGAGGCGCTCCCTAAAAAGATCAAACAAATTAAAGCTTTCGAATGGGGGACCAACAATAGCCCTGAAGGACTGAACCAGGGACTTACTCATGCTTTCATCCTTACCTTCAACAGCGAAAAAGACAGGGATGATTACCTTGTTCACCCTGATCACAAAGTATTTGGTGGCATTGTGGGGCCGCATCTGGATGGTGTGACAGTAGTTGATTTCTGGGTAGAGAAATAAAAGCCAACGCAGCGGTTTTATTTTCGTTATTGGGTTAGAAAATACAATCCATGAACCGCAAAGATTTTTTAAAGCGTTCACTGATTATCGGAGGGTTGCTGGCCACCAGCAGCCCTCACTCTTTTGCCCACAAAAGAAAGATGAGCGTTCGCCTCATCAGACACGCCACTCTCTGGATTGAGATAGGTGGATTGAAACTACTGGTTGATCCTATGCTGTCGCCAAAAGACGCCATGGCCCCAGTGCAAAACGCCGGTAACGACTACCGCATTCCCATGGTGAACCTTCCACTGTCATCAGACGAAACAAAATCATTGATCAGCGAATGTGATGCAGTGTTAGTAACGCATACCCACCGGGACCATTGGGACAGCGAAGCCCACGCTATCATACCTAAAAACAAGCCGATATTCTGCCAACCTTCGGATCTTGAGAAAATCAGGGAACTGGGCTTTGGAAATGCCGTGGCAATTGCTTCCGACTATGCTTTCAAAGGCCTTTCCATTACCAGAACCGGAGGGCAGCACGGCACGGGTGAGATTGGCCAACTAATGGGGATAGTTTCCGGTTTTGTTGTAGGTGCAGGCAAAGACAAACTATACGTTGCAGGGGACACCATCTGGTGCGGTGAAGTAGAAACTGCCATAGCCACACACAAACCTGCTGCCATTGTAGTGAATGCAGGTGCAGCACAGTTTCTCAAAGGGGATCCAATTACCATGACCCTGGCCAACATTGAGCAAGTGCTGCAGGCGTCTGGCAAAGCAAAGGTCATTGCCGTTCATATGGACACGGTCAACCACTGCCTCCTGCACAAAACTGACGTGACCCAATACGCCTCCGAAAACGACCACGCAAAACGGCTTCTGGTACCTGCCGATGGCGAGGTGGTCTCAGTTTAACTGCTTACCTTTCGATAATTGGTAAAGTAAATCGGCAGGTCAAACGTCATCATTTCTATGGGAACAAAAATCAATGTTATCGTTACCGGTGCCAGCGGCATGGTGGGCGAAGGGGTCATGCACGAATGCCTGAATCACCCTGATGTAGAAAAGGTGCTGGTGATCGGTAGAAAACCGTGCGGCACCACTCACCCGAAGCTTACTGAGATCATTCATAAGGACTTTTTTGACCTCACTCCTATTGCAGACCAAACCAAGGGCTACAATGCTTGTTACTTCTGCCTGGGTGTTTCATCGGTGGGCATGAAAGAGCCTGAGTACAAAAAACTCACTTATGACCTTACCCTGCATGCGGCCGAACTGCTGGCCAGACTGAATCCTGACATGACCTTCTGTTATGTTTCCGGCGCAGCCACCGACAGCAGTGAAAAAGGCAAAAGCATGTGGGCCAGGGTAAAGGGCAAGACGGAAAACGACCTGTTGAAGCTGCCCTTCAAGGCAGCGTACATGTTCCGTCCTGGTTACATGCAGCCAACGCCCGGCCTCAGCAATACGCTGAAATACTACAAATACATCACCTGGATGTATCCTTTTCTGAAAACAGTTTTTCCTGGCAGCGTAAGTACGCTGGCTGACCTGGGGCAGGCCATACTGGGGGTAACATTGAAGGGTTATGATAAAAAAGTGCTGGAGGTGAGGGATATAAAGGCGGTGGCAGGGCTATAAATAGTGCCTGGTCAACCATTAATAGTCCTCCTCGAAAATTTACTAGTTGATCCTTTTTTTGCAGAAAGTGCTTTTTACTCGTTCTGCTATATTGAAATACGGGATCCAAATTAATGCAGCCACGCCTGCCCGCACCGCCTCCTTAATAGTCGAGTTTCGGTCAGTTTCACTTAGCACTCCTGGAATTAATTCATCAGTAATCAATGCATCAACAATTGGCACTATCAAGGCTAGTGCATAAAAAATGGTCACCAGCCTCGGAACGCTTGTTCTTCTCTGATAAAAGAGAACAATTATCAGAATGCTGAAAACGAAAAACATGTAGTTGTACACTAACTCAGCGCCGACAAATACAAGAACAGGGAGTGATTTTACCCCGCCGTCCGTTAGCAATATAATACCATCCCACATCCCTGCACTTAATTGATCATTACTCAAAAGGTCAATAACCAACCTGATTGGAGTGAGCGTAAGACCTATAGCAGGCAGGATTAGCCAGCCTCCTATAGGTTTATCTTCAGCGAATTCCCAAGGTTCAGGGTCATAGGTTTTGTATGTCCTCACTGCAAAGAAAACTCCAAGAAATAAACTCACAACCGCCAGAAAGGATGATACCCAGCTGACCTTAGAAGCAGACGCCGCCAGGTTCTCGTTGTACGTCAGGTATTGTGGCATTTCAGTTTTTACATTTTCTATCTTCTGTAGGAAACCATTAACTGAATCGCCTGAGATAAAACTTTTCTTCAAGTCGTAGCGAAACGACACGGACACAGTTCTTCCTTTTATCTGTGTCGTCTTCGAGAAATCAAATGCTTCATTTCCAAGATTTATAGTTTCACCCTCTCCAGACCAATCCTCAGGAAGATCTATTTGAGTATCCTGAATATAGGAGTAAGGCTGTCCCAAATAGTAGGGCATTTCATGGTTAGCTGCTTTTGGATAGTTCAAATAAGACTCCAACACCAATGGATACGCCTCGCAAAGGATGTACTCTTTGTCATCTGAGTCGACCCAGAATTTCTCTATTTCATAAAATTCCTCGACAATAATCTTGTTCTTGCTAAGACGATCGTAGTCATAAAACTTTACGTCCCCGGAAGATGCAATATGGGGATAAAGGCTACTGTAGTAGTTCAAATACTCTTTTTTTATATTTTCGAAAGAGTTTGAGGCAAAATAGCTTCGGATGTAATCTGCCCGGCTGCCAGTATACTCGGTTCGAACATGCATTGCTGCCCCGCCACCTATGGATTCAACGCTGATTACCTCATTTATCTTTATAGTCGGTAAGTTTTTTGTTGCAACTTCTCTAAGAGCACTAGTGCCTTTTTTTATCTCCAACCCAAATTCATAATTGGGAAATGAGATTAGCTCGATATTCCCTCCCTGATTAGAAATCGTTGGATCGACAAAATAGTCTTCTCCATTGTGAGAAAATGATACAACACAGTGATCGAATAACGAAAATCCAGGTAGCTCATCACCTAACTTATGGCCTACCGCCGTATTCACGAGCATCGGGTTCGCCACAACGTCTATTTTCCTTAAAAGTGCTACCAAAAGAAGGGACTTATCCTTACAGTCTCCAAACCTCTGTTCATAGACTTTGACCGGATTATGGGGTTTATAGGCCCCTATGCCCGACTCAAACCCCAAGTACCTTACCTCATCCTGCACTTTCTGAATCAAGCTCGCAATTCTAACCTCTTTGCTTACACCACTACTCAATGGGAACTCAATTTGCTGTACTTCAGATTCAGGATATTGATACAGTGGTAAGGCCCAGGCAACAACTTCTTCCCACGATTTGAAAGTTGAAAAAGAGACCCGTCTATGAGGGTCGTACCACGTCGGAATATTGTTATCAACCAGCAAATAGTCTTTTGCATTCACAGTCCAACTATATTCATCCATACCACCGGCATTCGTGCGGCGAGGGCTCTCCGCAGCGTTGAATAATTTGAACTGAATAAACTTGCTGGGGTCATTGATAACTTTGGTTCTCAATGAATTAACCGGCACCGAAAACTGTTGGTAGTAATTAGCACTAAAGTGGCCACCATTTATTGGGTTGAAACCAATAAGAGAGTAAGAGTAGTCGATGATATCGTTCTCCCGAACGTCCTCCAAATTGATGACAGCAGTGAGGGATCCGTCATAAAGCGACCGATCCATACTGGTCTCCCTTTGATAAATCTTTATAACCTCCTTGCTCAGCTTATTATGCGACACGCCTTCACGGATCAAATTCAATTCGTGGAAAACAAGCCTCTGGTAAGTAGGATCGAATGACACGCTGATATCGGACATTGATTGCACACCGTCAGCGTTCAAAATCTTATAAACAAACCGTCGGAACTTCGTTTCCTTTGGTAAATGATCTTCTTGTTGAATAAGGAGATATTGATAAGAATTGCTACTACCCGGAACTATAGAGTCGTCGTATTCTACCCTGGTGACCCAATTCGATGATTTGTCAACGGAAACATCTTTTTCGGCGACGGCGAAGTAACTATTTAATACAATCGCTGCAAGAACAAATATTTGGCGCATATAACCACTTAAAAAGTGTTGATAGTTATGTCAGCCAATAATATATATTTACAGTAAATAATCAACTACTATCTTTTACAAACTTGCTTTTGGAAAAAGAATTTGAATACTAATCCTTAGAATTATT
Source organism: Imperialibacter sp. (assembly GCF_048007035.1). Lineage (NCBI taxonomy): Bacteria > Pseudomonadati > Bacteroidota > Cytophagia > Cytophagales > Flammeovirgaceae > Imperialibacter > Imperialibacter sp. The sequence goes on along the minus strand of NZ_CP180355.1, from coordinate 4,872,439 downwards.
AAATATTTACCAAAGAAAGAAGCAGTGTATAGCCCTGTTTTTCAATCAATAAAGCTCAGTATCCACCCCTTCAACAACTCCCTATCTGGCTCTACGTTCAAACTCTCAACAGCCCTCTCTACCTTCTCCCTCCCAATCCTTTCCACTCTCGATTCAAAGACCTCCCGGTCATACTCCCAGCTAAATTCCGGATGCCCCTGGATACCCAGAAATGTATCTCCAACGGTGAACATCCCAACCGGGCAGTCAGGAGATGAGGCTAACTCTTTTGAACTCGGTGGTAACTTGGTTACCTGATCCTGACAAAGCATGAGGATATTGAAGACATCCGGGGAGCTTTTCATCCACCCTGGTTTTTCTGCGATAGCGAACTGATGAACACCGATCAAATATCCGACATCAGCTCGCTCCACCTTTCCCCCAAGGGCCTCTCCCATCATCTGGTGCCCAAAGCACACCCCGACGAACTTCTTACCGCTGTCGTAAATCTCCTTCGTAAACGCTTTTAACTGGTGTATCCAGGCAATGTCGTCGTATACTGAAGCCTTCGAGCCTGTGCAAACAAAAGCATCATAGTCTGCAATGGCTGGAAAACTTTCATCGCAGACGAACCATGGTTCCAGTTTGAGCTCAGGCAGCAATTGATCAAACATGAAGGGGTAGTCGCCATGCTTCTCAGCAAACTGCACCGCCACATGATCACAAACCAGCAGAGCCACTTTCATGTTAAGATACTCTCAGGTGAAACGACTTGGGACGGGTAAGTGCATCATATCCTAAGGAAGAAAGCGTATAACCTTTGCCAGAATTCTTCACACCTGTCCAGGCTAACTCAGGGTCGAGGTAGTCGCAGCGGTTCATGAACCAGGTGCCGGTTTCGACTTCGTTGCCAATAGAAAGGGCTTTGTCTACGTCCTTAGTCCAGATAGAGGCAGTCAATCCGTACTGACTGTCGTTCATCAAGCGGATGGCCTCAACATCGTCTTTCACCGGCATAATGCCCACAACCGGCGCAAAACTTTCTTCAGACATGACCTCCATGCTATGATTGACGTCAACCAAAACGTGCGGAGCCAAATAGGGCGCCGACATCTCCGGGAAGTCAATGGCACTGACCAACAGTTTGGCTCCTTTGGCCACCGCCTCCTTCACTTGTTGCTGAGCTTTGGCCATGTTAGAAGGCCTTACCATTGGCCCCAGCGTGGTGTCAGCTTTTCGAGGGTCAGCTACTTTGTAGGTCTTTGTCAACTCCACGAAGGCCTTTACGAATTCATCATATTTCGACTGATGCACGTAAATCCTCTCAATACCGCAACAGCTTTGTCCTGAATTGAAGAAGGCCCCATCCACCAGGTTCTCTACTGCAAAAGCGAGATCTGCATCTTCCCGCACATACGCTGGATCTTTTCCTCCCAGCTCCAACCCTGCCGTAATGAACCTGTCACCAGCCGCTTCCTGAATGGCACGACCGCCTTCCACGGAGCCAGTGAATGCCACGTAAGCAATTCTTGAATCGTGGATCAGGTCGGCAACCTGGGCATGGCTGATGTGCAAAAACTGGAAAACACCGTCGGGCAGTCCGGCGGCTTTGAAGGCCTCGGCATATCGCTCAGCGCAAAGGGCCGTTTGCTCAGCGTGCTTCAGTATCACTGTATTGCCAGCCATGATAGCCGGAATAACCACATTTACAGACGTAAGGTATGGATAGTTCCACGGAGCCAGCACAAGCACCGTGCCTAGCGGCTCTTTTCGAATGAAGCGTTTGAAGCCTTCTTTTTGCGATACTTCTTTGTCTTTCAATGCGTCAAAAGCAGAGGTGATCATAAACTCTGCCCGGTCTTTGAAACCGCCTTTGATTTCGTTAGGCGTATAACGCACCGGCCTTCCCATTTGCATCGTAATTTCCATGCCCCAGTCGTCGGCATGGTCGACAAAGTACTGCACAGCTTTGCGGCAAATTTCAGCTCTCTTTTCCAGTGTTGTTTTTCTCCACGAAGGAAACGAATAGCAAGATTTAGCTACAGCAGCATCTACTTCAGAATCCGTAGCGTAACTCCTTTCGGCGTAGACTGACCCATCAACTGGGCTGATGATTTGAAAACCCTTTTGCATAAACTTATTGAGGAGTTACATATGCTGCGGTAATACCACCATCCACTAAAAACTCTGTCCCGGTAACATACGAAGAATCGTCACAAGCAAGGAATAAAGCTGACTTCGCCATTTCTTCTGATTCACCAAAGCGCCCCATCGGGATGTGCACCAGGCGGCGTTGCTTCTTCTCTTCTGTGTTGAGAAACTTCATTAACAACTCTGTTTTCAGCGGGCCGGGACACAATGCATTTACCCTAATGTTTTCCCTGGCATGAATAACAGCCAGCTCTCTTGTAAGTGAAAGTACCGCTCCTTTACTAGCGGTGTAAGCCACTTGTGGTGTGGCAGCACCAAGTATCGCCACGAAGGAAGCGGTGTTGATGATGCTTCCACCGCCAGCTCTCTTCAGTGCGGGAATGCCGTACTTGCAACCAAGGAACACCCCCTTGGCATTGATGTTCATGGTCAAGTCCCAGGTCTCCTCCGACGTCGACTCAGCATTGTCATCGTTAGAGTCCATAATGCCTGCATTATTGAACAGGATGTTCAGCTTGCCATAAGTGCTCTCTGCAAACTTCACCATATTTTCGCAGTCAGCAGCTTTGGACACATCGGCTTTCACAAAGGCCGCCTCAAAGCCAGCAGCCTTGATTTCCCTGACTGTCTCTGTCGCACCTGCCTCATTCACATCGGCCACTACTACTTTGGCACCTTCTTTTGCAAACAGCATAGCGCTGGCCTTTCCTATGCCACTGCTTCCCCCTGTGATCAGGGCTACTTTGTCTTTTAGTCTCATGTATTGGTTATGGTAAATTTTAGATTGGTGCCCACAGCCCGAGCTGGTGGCACCAATGTGATTTCTATAGTTCTATTTATATTCTAATTCTCTGTTGCCACCACCTAACGGTGTGTGCACCAGAGCAACACCGCTCTATATCCTCTCAAAATACCTTTTCCGCTCCCAGTCCGACACGGCCTTTTCATGATCGGCTACTTCCGTTTCATAGAAATGGATATAGTGCTTCACCACTTCTTCTCCAAATGCCTCTTTGGCAAAAGTGCTTTGCTTAAACAAGCTCACTGCCTCTTTCAAAGTCCTGGGTACCCTTGGCAAATGCGCTGCCGCATAAATATCTCCTTCGAAGCATTTTTCGGGTACCAGCTTATCCTTCAATCCTTTCAATCCACTGGCTAAAGAGGCAGCCAGCGTCAGGTAGGGGTTACAATCGGCTCCCGGGATTCTGCACTCAATGCGAAGGCTATTTCCCTCCCCTACTATGCGAAAACCTGCTGTGCGATTATCCTTGCTCCAGGCCATTCGGGTGGGTGCCCAGCTGCCATCCACAAATCGTTTGTAGGAGTTGATTGTTGGTGCATAGAACACCATCACATCAGGTACATATTTGATCCAGCCAGCCAGAAAATAGCCAAACTCTTTCGACGCCTTTACCGGACCATAGTCTTCATTACCTACAAACAGGTTTTTGCCATCTTTCCACAAACTGATATGAACATGAGAACTGCTCCCGGCCCTGTCCTCATGGAACTTGGCCATAAAGGTGACAGATATGCCCATAGCATCTGCCAGCTCTTTCAGGCATTGCTTATACACAATATGGCGATCTGCCATTTCCAGGCTTTCTGCATATTGTACGTTGAGTTCGTGCTGACCAAGCCCCCATTCTCCTTTGGAGTTCTCTACTGGCACACCCGAGTGCTTCAGGTGCTTGCGGGCAGCGGCTGTAAACTCCTCCGTTCTGCTGCCCTGCATGATATGATAATCCTCCAGGTACCAACCGGCAGGAGTCATTTGGCTATAGCCAGTTTCATGCGCTGAGCGATAATCGTTTTCAAACAGGTAATATTCGAGCTCAGTAGCCGCAGCAGAATCGAAGCCCTGAGCTTTTAGCTGCTTGATTTGACTGGAAAGTAGGGAACGGGGTGCTTCCGGCACCAGTTCATGCGTTTTATCGGAATACACGTCGCAAACAACCAGAGCCGTGGATTCCAACCAGCTGGCTACCCGCAGTGTTTTCATGTCGGGCACCAAATGAAAATCTCCGTAACCCAGCTCCCAGTTGGCGAAGTCGTAGCCAGGAACCGGTTCCATTTCCATGTCGGTGGTGAGCAGGTAGTTGCAGGCGTGGGTGCCGCCTTTCACGACGCTCTCCAAAAAGAACTCAGCGTCGTAGCGCTTGCCCATCATGCGACCATAGTGATCGGTAAAGGCAGTGATCACTGTCTCTATCTCCTCAGAGGCGACTTTCTTTTTCAGTTCATCCAGTGTAAGCATTCCTTTCACTTGCATGGTCACGATTCTTTATAGGTGAGCTTAAACCAAATATAAGCGATAATTAGCAGTCCGAAATAGACCAGGGCCAGCATTGGATTGTACCACGTGATGGCCACAAAAGCTATCGTTGCTATTACTAACGCAGTCGCAGGAAATAAAGGATACAACGGCACTCTGAACGGGCGCTTGAGGTCGGGTTCATTTTTTCTGAGTACAAAGAATGTAATCATCGACAAAATGTAGAGTGTCAACGCACCGAAACATGCAATAGTGATAATTTCGCCAGTTTTTCCGGTGAGCAGCGCTAATATTCCAATGCCCATATTTACCACCAGGGCATTGGCAGGTGTACCGGTTTTGGGGTGCACCCTGCCAAGGGCTTTGGGCACATAGCCTACCCTTCCAAACTCAAAAGTAGAGCGACCTGCTGCCAGAATAATACCATGAAACGATGCTACCAGGCCAAAAAGCCCAACCGTAATCAGCAGGTGATACAGAATATGCTCATTCCCAACTATTTTCCCAAGCGCTAGTGGCAGTGGCGAATCTGAGGCAGTGGTACTTCCTTCGGGAAATACGATGGCCTCCCATCCCGCCACACCCACCGATGAGACAAACGTAAGAACACAGAGTACCACCAGGGTAAAAATAGCCGAGCCGAAACCAATGAGTATGCTGCGTTGTGGATTTCTGGCCTCCTCCGCCACATTGGCTACCCCTTCGATGGCAAGAAAAAACCATATAGCGAAAGGAAGAGCGGCAAAAATGCCCTGAAATCCATTGGGCAGTGAATTTGCCTGGAGGTTTTTGAATTCAAAAGCAGGCAGTGTCACCCCAGCAAAAATCAACAGTTCCACTACGGCCAGGATAGTAATGACTAGTTCAAAAGTAGCTGCCGCCCTGACGCCGACGATATTAAGAGATGTGAAAATAATATAGGCTGCCAAAGCGATCAATAGCGTATCGATGGCAGGAAAGAAAATATGAAAGTAGGCGCCAATGGCTGCTGCAATAGCCGGAGGTGCAAAAATGAACTCTATATTCTGAGCCATGCCTGTGAGAAAACCAAGATTTTTACCAAGTGCCCGGTTAGCATAGTCGAACGCCCCTCCTGCCTTTGGAATAGCGCAAGCCAGCTCGGTATAGCTGAAAGTGAACGTGACGTACATAATGATAATGAAGAAGGTAGCGATGGCCAACCCAAGCGTTCCACCCTCCGCCAGGCCTAGGTTCCAGCCGAAGTACATACCAGAGATGACGTAGCCAACGCCAAGCCCCCAGAGCATCAGTGGGCCCAGCTTAGGTTCAAGTTTATTATCAACTACAGCACTTTCCGGTTTGGTCTCTCCCATCGTCCGAAAATAGCGATTTGTTATTCAATTGTTAAGCAGAAGTGAGGTTAAGGATATGTTAAGAGTGAAGGTAAAAGCACGCAAAGACGCTAAGTCGCAAAGGGAAGTGGGGTGTTTTGCGATCTTTGCGGCTTTGCGAGATAAAATTATACGTAACTTTCACCTATGCGCCTCCTCCCAACAGAGCATAAAGATATAATGAACCTGCTTAAAACAGCAGGGCTTGAAAATGAGATCCTGCTGACCAAAAAGACAGGTTGGGTGCACCTGAAACATAAAGGCGAAGTGTTTAGCTTTCACAGGAAAAAAGTAACGAAACTTGAGAATGGACAATTTTCAGATACCGTGGAGTATTATGTCGGCTCACCAAGAAATCCAGAAAAATTAGCCGACTGGCATCATGTCGCCGCCCGATTAAAAGCCTGGCTGCAAAAATAATTCACCCGAACTGAAAAACACATTTGCAAATTGTCCGTATTAACACTTACTTTGAATTACAAAGTACTTTTTAAATGGAGAAACAAAAATACTTAGACGACCTGCAGGAAATTAAGTCGATCATGGATCGCTCTTCCAGGTTTATCTCACTAAGCGGCATGTCGGGCATTGTAGCTGGCTTCCTGGGACTCATCGGGGCTTACGTCGCCTACGAAATGGTCTATAGCGGCCAGGACTATCTTGGCTACCGGCAGGCACTGCTGAGCAACGAGAACATCTCTCAGTTGTTGATCATCGCTGTGGCACTCCTGCTGTCGGCTGTGGGTGCCGGTTTGTTCTTCACACAGCGCAAAGCCTCCAAAAACAACCAGAAATTGTGGGATAGTCAGGCCAGACGATTGCTCATCAACCTGTTTATCCCACTGGCAGCGGGCGGCATACTGTGCGTCATCCTCCTCTTTAAAGGGCTGATCGGCCTGCTTGCCCCACTTACATTACTCTTCTATGGGCTCGCACTCGTCAACGCCAGTAAATACACACTTTCGGAAGTAAGAAGCCTGGGCCTGATGCAGGTGGCACTGGGGTTACTGGCCTGTCAGTTTATTGGGTATGGCCTGCTCTTTTGGGCGGTAGGTTTCGGCTTGCTGCACATTATCTATGGCATTGTGATGCATGTAAAGTACGGGTCGTGAAAGAACTGCTGAAAGATTTGAACAAGGCGTTTGAGAACAAAATCCGTCTGGGCATTATGTCTGCCCTGATGGTCAACGATGCTATGGATTTCAACTCGCTCAAAGGTCTTCTCGATGTTACAGATGGCAATCTGGCGACTCACCTGAAGTCACTGGAAACAAGCACTTACATTTCTGTCCAAAAGGAGTTTATTGAACGAAAACCCAACACCAAATACATGGCCACGTCGGAAGGAAAAGAAGCCTTTGTTAAACATATCAAGGCCATTGAACAGCTTTTGAAGTAAAAAAATTTATCTAATCACTTTGAAAAACAAAGTACTTTTAAATTACTTAACATGGAAAATGAAACCACTCCGCTAGAAAAAGTAAACAACTGGATTAAGAATTCAGTGATGTTAAAGCTTGCCACCATTACCATTTTGGTACTGCTGCTCTTAATTCCCACATCAATGATCACATCGATCATCAGCGAACGGGAGTATCTCAATAATGCAGCTGTATCAGAAGTCAGTGGCAAATGGGCTGATAGTCAACTGGTGAACGGCCCTATCCTCACCATACCCCTTGTGTACGAATACCTGAAGGACGACAAGATAGTGGAAGCGGTGAAGTATTGGCATATCCTGCCCAAGTCGCTCGACATCAACGGAACGGTTGACCCGGAGAAGCTCAGGCGAGGTATTTACGAAATTGTCGTTTACAGGTCGGCGCTGGCTGTGAATGGCAGCTTTGTGCTCGACAAAATGCCTGACGAAAACAACCTGAAGACCATCAGGTGGGGGCAGGCGTTTCTTACCATCGGCATATCAGACCTAAGAGGTATTGAAGACGATGTGATCGTTAAATGGAATAACCGTGACCTGAAAGTTGAGCCCGGCTCCCGTATTTCAGACATCGCCTATGCTGGCTTTACCGTCGCAGTACCTGACCTGACCGATGCCTTTGGAAAGGATCTCGCTTTTGGTTTTGACCTAAAGCTTCAGGGAAGCCAGAACCTGTCGTTCACTCCTCTTGGCAGTAACAGCAACATCAAGCTGACGTCAGCATGGCCCAGCCCGAGCTTTAACGGCAATTTCATTCCTGACGACCGGGAAGTAAGCGATGCCGGCTTCTCTGCCAACTGGAAAGTGCTTCAGCTCAACCGAAACTTCCCTCAATCGTGGATCGACTCGGGAGAAGCCGAGAAGCTGCAAAATTCGGCCTTTGGTGTGGATCTCATCTTGCCCCTGGATGACTATCAGAAGTCGATGCGGTCGGCTAAATACGCCATCATGACAATTGTGCTTACGTTCCTTATCTTCTTTCTGGTAGAGATACTGAATGGCCGAAAAATCCACCCTTTCCAATATACACTTGTGGGATTAGCTCTTTCCCTGTTTTATATCCTGCTTATCTCGATTTCAGAACACACCAATTTCAACGTTGCCTATGCCGTGGCCACCTGTGCGATTGTTGGAATGATTTCGCTTTATTCGATGAGTGTGTTTAAAATGCCAAAGCTCTCCATGTTGCTGGTAGCTACGCTTATTGGCATCTATGGTTTTCTGTTTGTCACGCTTCAGCTGGCCGACTATGCCTTGCTGATGGGCAGCATAGGACTCACCATTATTCTGGCCATCACCATGTACTTCACACGGAATATTAACTGGTACAAGTTGAATATTGCTACTGAGTAGATGTCGCTGATAATGATTTTAGACTTCGATTACCCCGACCCTGAAGGGAGCGAAGTCTAAAATTTTTGCACCCAGCCAATTGGCTCATCTGAACAACGAATAGTCACAGATAATAACTTAAGAAAATCCCTTTCAATGAGATACATCCCCTCCCTCCTCTTTTTTGCTTTCATCTGCTTCATAATTGTAATGGCAGATACAAATCATAAGCTTGGTTTAATGAAGATTATTGAAGGCGTCCCCCTTGGCGACAAAGTGGGGCACTTTATGCTCTTTGGGTTTCTTGCAGGCCTGATCAATGTTGCACTTAGGTTCCGACGGCTAAAAATACGGTCATTCGACATCAATGTGGCCGGAGTACTGGTCTTGTGCTTTGCGATAGCCGAAGAGTTTACCCAGCTGGCCTTTGCCAACAGAACTTTTGAACTGGCTGATATGGTCAGCGACGTGCTGGGTGTTTGGAGTTTTGTTTTCCTTTCAGAATGGATGTGGAGAAGAAACGAATCGAAGGGCGAACGCAGGTTTAAATCGTAGCTATGGATAACAAACCCTGAAGAGATTCACTAAGGCTGCTTCTGATTTCAATATTTGTTGTTTATTATCAACATTTATCCTATTTTTGTTTATAATAAACAACATTTTTTTTCCAGTGCAGTCAAAAAAACAGGTACTCCTTCCCAAATTCCAGAAGATATTAGAGCAAGTTGGGGAAAACATCAAACTTGCCCGCAAACGCCGGAAACTTACGACGTTGCAAGTATCTGAACGTGCTGGCATCGACCGCACTACCTTGTATCATATTGAAAAAGGTAACCCAAGTGTTTCTCTGGGAGCTTATTTCAACGTGCTACGGGTATTGGGCCTACAGGATGATTTCTTACAACTTGCAGCAGATGATGAGTTTGGCAGAAAGCTTCAGGACCTGGAACTGATAAGCAAAAAGAGAAATGGCTGACAAAACAGATATATGGGTATATGCGCACTGGTTGGGTATGGAAGAACCGAGATGCATGGGTATATTATCTGCCTTGCAAGCCAAGGGGAGAAAAGCATTTACTTTCGCCTACGATGAACACTGGATTGCCTCTCAGGAACGACTTCTCCTTGATCTGGACATCATGTGGTACAAAGGGCCACAATACCCCAAAGACAAAGAAAACTTTGGCATTTTCCTCGATTCAATGCCAGATACCTGGGGCAAGACATTGATGAGACGCAGAGCAGCATTAATCGCACAAGACCATGCAAAAGCAATACCTATTCTTTACGAGGTAGATTTTATTAGGTGTGCATGACCTTAGTCGTATGGGAGCCTTGCGGTTCAAAAAAGATCCCGATGGCAACTTTCTGGACGACGATCCTTCATCGCCAACACCCCCATGGGCAACAGTAAGAGAATTACAATACGGAGCTTCAATGATCGAAGCTGATCATGATACTACTGAAATCAGGAAATGGCTGGCCATGTTGATAGTTCCTGGCTCTTCGTTGGGCGGCGCCCGACCCAAAGCGAATATTTTAGACGAGACTGGCCATCCGTGGATTGCAAAATTCCCTTCCAAAAATGACACCACCGACAAAGGTGCCTGGGAATACCTCACTTATCGTTTGGCAGTTGACGCAGGCATTGATATGGCAGCATCCAAAATGGAAAAGGTGGCCGGAAACTATCATACTTTTTTCACTAAACGCTTCGACCGTCAAAAACAAAATCGTATTCATTTTGCTTCCGCTATGACCATGTTAGGGAAAAATGAGGAACTGATCAGAGATGAAACGCCCTCCTATTTGGACATCGTTGAGTTCATTCAGTTTTCAGGAGCTCACCTGACCGAAGACCTTAGGCAGCTTTGGCGGCGACTCGTGTTCAATATTTTAATTTCAAATACAGATGACCACTTAAGAAATCATGGTTTTATATTGACCAATGACGGGTGGCGCCTGTCACCAGCTTTTGACCTAAATCCCTCTGTTGAAAAAAATGGCCTCGCTTTAAACATTGATATGCATAGCAATGCCCTGGATTTAACCCTGGCTAAATCTGTTGGTGTTTATTTCAGGTTATCTGAGAAAGAAATGAACATTATTATTGATGAAGTGAAGTCGTCGGTCAGCAACTGGAAAACAATTGCCGCAGAGGTCGGCATTTCCAGAAATGAGCAAATCCTGATGCAGGGTGCTTTCGGTGTGTGACTCGTCCCTGTTTTGATTTAAACCGGTGGTAAGAAAATAGCAAAGTACCCGGAACTCGGTTTCGTGTTCCTTTCTGAGTGGTTGTGGACGATTACCAGGGCATCACGATGGAGAAGCGGCTCAAATGATAATCATTCTGCTAGTTTCCTACTCAGAAACTAAAATTGTTATCATTATCTTTATAATTACAAGTTGTCAGTTTATGAAAACAAGCTATCAGTTCACTGCGCAAATAGAGAAAGACAAAGAAACCGGGCTTTACGTCGGTATTGTACCTAACCTCCCAGGGGCACACACACAGGCGAGCACACTCGACGAGCTGCAGACCAACTTGAAAGAGGTAGTGGAGCTTTGCTTGGAAGAGTTAAGCCCGGAGGAGCTCGGCAATTTATCTGAATTTATAGGCTTCCAGCAAATATCGGTTTCGGTGTGAGCAAGCTCCCTATTATCAATTCAAAGACATTTGAACTACTGCTTTTGTCGCTCGGCTTTGAGATAAAAAGACAAAAAGGAAGCCATGTTTTTTACCGGCACCCGGATGGAAGATATACAACACTCCCACACCACAAGAGTACGGACATCAGCCGGTCTTTAACTAGAGCAATATTGAGGCAAATCGACCTTACCCCAGAAGAATTTATTGCGTTGTTGGGTAAACTTTGATAGCGTTTAGTCTATCGAGCTTTGTCCCCCCTTTCTGACATGTGAATTAGGACATTCTTCAAAGATTTCACTAAAACAAAAAGGCGCAAAGAGAACACTTATCCCTTTGCGCCTCGATGATTTCCCTTACAACAATTAGCGAGGAAATATCAATTCTTCTTCACCCAATCAGCTACCCAGTCACCAACTTCAGAAGTCGACTTCGAAGCTTCCTTGCTGATATCTTCTGTCACGAAATTCGCATCAAGTGAAGCGTTCACGGCGTCTTTTATTTTCTTCGCTTCATCCAATAGATTAAAAGATTCCAGCAGCATGGCCGCCGAAAGGATGGTTGCCACAGGGTTCGCAATGTTTTTGCCAGCTGCCTGAGGGTAAGAACCGTGGATAGGCTCAAACACAGACGTATGCAAGCCAACAGACGCTGACGGCAACAAGCCAAGTGAACCAGTAATCACGCTGGCCTCATCAGAAAGGATGTCGCCAAACATGTTCTCCGTCACCATCACGTCAAATTTCTTTGGCCACTGGATCAACTGCATGGCAGCGTTGTCGACAAACATGTAGTCCACAGTGATTTCGGGGTAGTCTTTCTCCATCCGCTGCGACACCTCTCTCCACAAACGGGAGCTGGCCAACACGTTGGCTTTGTCAACAACGGTCAGTCTTTTGTTTCTCTTCCTAGCATACTCAAACGCCAGCTTCAAAATCCTTTCAATTTCATCCACTGAGTACACGCAGGTATCAAAAGCCGTCTTTTGGTCTTCTGTCCTTCCTCTTGGCTGACCGAAGTAGATACCACCTGTTAGCTCACGCACAACTACGAAATCAGCCCCTTCTACCCTGTCGTTCTTCAGAGGGCTTTTGTCGATCAGCGAGGGAAAGGTAGCTACGGGACGAATGTTGGCATACAGGCCAAGCTTCTTTCTCATGCCCAGCAAGCCCTGCTCAGGTCTTACTTTGGCTTTCGGGTCGTTATCGTACTTGGGGTCACCAATAGCGCCGAAAAGCACGGCATCAGCAGCCATACAAATTTCGTGGGTGGCATCAGGGTAAGGCTCGCCTACTTTGTCGATGGCAGCTGCACCGGTCAGGGCAAACTGAAAGTCAAAACTATGTCCGTATTTTTCACCGATGGCTTTCAACACTTTAACGGCCTGATCTACGATCTCCGGGCCTATTCCGTCTCCCGGAAGGGTGGCTATTTTATACTGCATGCTCCTTATTTATGATTTTCAATAATGTTCAACATCTTAATGGTAGCCTTAATGGCCGCAACAGTCTGGTCAGGGTCGAGTCCCCTGGTTTTGAATTTCTTGCCGTTCTCCCAGGTGATCGAAGTGATCACCAACGCATCGGTTTCTCCTCCCGGAGGAATCTGCACCTCATAGTCGATCAGCTTGGGCAGCTTACGCCCGAAGTCGTCGTAAATGGCCGTCAGCGAGTTCATGAAGGCGTCGTACTGTCCGTCGCCAGCGGCAGTCTTTTCGTAGGTCTTCCCTCCTATCTGGATAGAAAGGGTTGCCATGGATTTCAAGCCCTGAGCAACCGACAAGGAATAGTTTTTGATAATGACATGCTGCTCAATCTTCTCACTGCGAAGCACGTCGTTGATAATGAAAGGAAGATCCTCTTTAGTGATGGTTTCCTTTTTATCTCCGAGCTCAATAATCCGCTCGGTAATCTTCTTGGTATCCTCTTTGCTCAGCTCTATGCCCAACTCCTCAAGGTTCTTCTTGATGTTCGCTTTTCCCGACATTTTGCCCAGCGCATAAGAGTAACTCCTACCAAACCGGTCCGGGCTCAGGCTGTTGTGATACAAATTATCCTTACTGTCGCCATCGGCATGGATGCCACTGGTTTGGGTAAATACAAACTCACCAATCAATGGCTTATTGCCAGGAATACGGACGCCGGAGAATGACTCAACGATTTTGCAAACCTTATAGAGCTTGGTTTCATCCACCTGCATATCGAGGTGCAAGTGATCCTTCACAATCCCAATTACGCTCGACAACGCCACATTGCCTGCCCGTTCGCCCAGTCCATTCAAGGTGGTGTGCACGCCGTAAATGCCTGCCTCAAGCGCTGCATACACATTGGCTGTGCTCAGGTCATAGTCGTTGTGAGCATGAAAGTCGAAGTGAGCCTGAGGAAATTTAGCGGTCATGGCCTTGCAGAAGTCGTACGACTCCTTGTGGTTCAAAATGCCAAGGGTGTCCGGCAGCATGATTCTTTTAACGGGCATTTTCAGCAGCCCCTCAATCATGGTATCTACATAATCGGGCGAGGTGCGCATGCCATTCGACCAATCTTCGAGGTACACATTGATAATGAGCCCCTGCTTGTGAGCGTAGTCAACTGTTTCGGCTATGTCTGTCAAGTGCTGGCCTACCGTCTTTTTCAGCTGCCCTTCGCAATGCTTGCGGGAGCCTTTGCACAGCAGGTTAAGCACTTTGCCTCCTGAGTTTTTGATCCAGTCGACAGAAATATTTTTATCCACAAAGCCGAGTATTTCCACCCGGTCGAGAAAGCCGTTCTGGCCTGCCCAATTCAGTATTTTCGTCGCCCCTTTCAGTTCTCCCTCAGATACACGAGCCGACGCCACCTCAATCCGGTCGATGTTCAGCTCCTCCAGCAATAGCTGCGCTATCGTCAGCTTTTCACTGTCGGTAAAAGAGACACCGGACGTCTGCTCCCCATCTCTGAGGGTCGTATCCATTATTTCAACCTTCATGGAATTGGCTTAAGCCCTTGAAGACTCGAATGCTTCAATATCTTTTTTAATGTTCAACAGGTAATCGATGTCGTCGAAACCGTTGATCATGCACTCTTTTTTGTAGGTGTTGATTTCGAAGCTTTCCTTCTCGCCTGTAGCCAGGATGGTGAAAGTCTGATCCACCAGATTGGTTTCGAATTCAGCTTTTGGATCTTTTTCAATCGCATCAAAAATCTTGCGCAGGAACCCTTCAGAAACTGTTACAGGAAGAAGGCCAGTGTTCAGGGCATTGCCTTTGAAAATGTCAGCAAAAAAGCTTGATACAACTACCCTAAAGCCGGCATCGTAAATTGCCCACGCAGCATGCTCACGGCTGGAACCAGAGCCGAAGTTCTTGCCACCCACCAGGATTTTTCCACTGTATTTAGGGTTGTTCAACGGAAATTCAGGAATCGGCTGATTGTCTTTGTCGTATCGCCAGTCACGAAACAGGTTGTCACCAAATCCTTCCCGGGTGGTTGCCTTCAAAAACCTGGCAGGAATAATCTGATCTGTGTCAACGTTTTCAACGTCGACAGGTACCGCACGACTTACTAGGGTATGGAATTTATCTTTTGCCATGATAGAGTTCTGATTAGGGTGAATTACATTACTTCTCTGGGGTCGACCAGGTGACCGGTAACTGCCACTGCTGCTGCCGTTAGCGGGCTTGCCAGCAAGGTTCTTGAGCCCGGGCCCTGCCTTCCTTCGAAGTTTCTGTTTGAAGTAGATACGGCGTATTTGCCAGATGGAATTTTATCATCATTCATTGCCAAACATGCCGAACAGCCAGGTTGACGCATTTTGAAGCCTGCAGCCTCCAGTGTCGCCACTATGCCTTCTTCAATGGCCATTTTCTCCACCATTTTTGAGCCCGGCACAATCCACGCAGTGATGTTATCAGCCTTCTTTTTGCCTTTCACAAATTCTGCAACAGCCCTTAGGTCTTCGATACGGCCGTTGGTACAGCTGCCTACGAACACGTAGTCGATCGGCTTGCCCTGAAGCTCGTCACCTGCATTGAAACCCATGTACTTCATCGACTTCTCGAACGACAACCGCTCGCTGGCAGGCATCTCGTCGAGCTTCGGAATATGCGATTTTATTTTAGCACCCATGCCAGGGTTGGTGCCGTAGGTAATCATTGGCTCGATATCAGAAGCATCGTACGTCAGCTCCTTATCAAATTTCGAATCGGTGTCAGAGTAAAGCTGTTTCCATTTGGCCACAGCCTTGTCCCAGTCAGCACCTTTTGGCGCAAACTCTCTGCCTTTGATGTATTCAAATGTTTTTTCATCAGGAGCGATCAAACCACCACGGGCGCCCATTTCGATGCTCATGTTGCAGACCGTCATCCGGCCTTCCATAGAAAGGCTGGTGAAGGCTGAACCTGCATACTCGACAAAGTAGCCCGTTCCGCCTGACGCAGAAATCTTGGAAATGATATAAAGAATAAGGTCTTTGGCAGTTACCGACTTGTGCAGGTCGCCATTGACTGTGATTCTCATTTTCTTTGGCTTGGGCTGCATGATGCACTGAGTAGCCAGCACCATCTCGACTTCGCTGGTGCCTATACCAAAAGCAATACTACCAAATGCGCCATGCGTTGAGGTGTGACTATCGCCACAAACGATGGTCATGCCAGGCTGTGTGATACCCATTTGTGGCCCCACCACGTGTACAATCCCCTGAAAAGGGTGGTTAATGCCATAAAGCGTAATGCCGTGTCTTTCGCAGTTCTCAGTCAGCTTATCAACCTGAAACTTCGAAAGCTGGTCTTTGATGGTCAGGTGCTGATCGATGGTTGGAATATTGTGATCTGGCGTAGCCACTGTTCTTTCCGGCCTAAACACTGGCACTCCCCTTTTTTCGATGCCTCCAAAGGCCTGAGGGCTCGTAACCTCGTGAATGAGGTGTTTGTCAATATACAAAACGCTCGGGCCGTCCTTGATCTCCTTTACTACATGGGCATCCCAAATTTTATCAAACAGCGTGCTTCCCATTTTTTATTCTGTCTTTAAGTGTTGTCTTGCGATAATAATTCTGAAAAAGCGCAATTACTAATTCAAAAGAGGGTGCAAAATTAAGGAATAGAATTGGAAAATGCTTTTAAAGTGGTGAGACAATATGCTTTGGATCAGCAAAAAAATAGCACAGCCGGTGGATGGCACATAACGTCCCTTTCAATACCTCCATGGTTGATCAGCTGATTTGACCTAACTCAATGCTGGGATTTTATCGTTTTGACTTTCCTCCCGGAAGGCATTATTTCAGGAAACGGGAATTGTAAAATGGAAGCTGCTTCCTTTTTTGAAGATGCTTTCCACCCAAATCCTGCCACCAATCACCTCCACAAAATGCTTGCACATCATCAGTCCAAGGCCAACTCCTTTCTCGTTTTTGGTGCCGAGTGTTGTGAACTGAATGTCGTTAAAAATGCGCTCCATGTATTCAGGTGGTATGCCCTGCCCCGTATCCTGTACTGTTATTTCCACAAAGCCATTTGCTTCGTTTGAGGAAGTGGTGATGGTGTCGCCAGCGTTGCAAAATTTAATAGCATTGCTTACCAGGTTACGAACCACCAACTCAACCATGTATGGGTCAGCAAATACCATAGTGGCGGGCTCCAGGTTATCAATGCATATAATTCCCTTCTCAAGCGCTGCTCTTTCGTACAGCTGCATTTTCGGCCCCAAATGTTCCTTGATGTCAAACCTTTGAGGCACTGCCTTTATCCCTTCCATCTGGCTCCTTGCCCAGTAGAGCAGGTTGTCAGTCAGAGCGGTGAGGCTGCCAATATTAGTCAAGACAGTTGGGAGCAATTTTTGGAACTCCTCTTTCGAAATTGACTCATTGCTAATTAGTCCGACTAACCCACCCAGGTTCACAATAGGCCCTCGTAAATCGTGAGAAACGATGGAAAACATAAGGTTCTTTATCTCATTCGACTTCCTGAGCGCCTCTGCCTGCAACGCCAGCTCCTCCTTTTGCCGGGTTATCTCCAGATTTTTTCCGGTGAGCACTTTATTGATACCCTTGATTTTCTTGTTGGTCACCACAAAATACCCTCCGAAAGTCAACATTGCGATTAGCAATATGATCAGCCCATATTGCTCAAGGCGGGCTCGCTGCAAATCCTGATCCCGAAGCAGGCTATCTCTCCTGAGCAACTCGTTTTCGTTTTCTTTCTTTTCCGCTTCAAACTGTTCCTTCATGAGTGTGATCTGCCGAAACTTTTCATCAGAAAACAATGAATCTTTGACCTCGGAATATCGCTGGTAGGTTTCATATGCCTTTTGATAGTTATTTTGGAGTGAATACACCCTGGATATATTGAGGTAGTTGTCCTTAACTATTTCCTTGTATCCATACTTTTCGGCGACGGCATTGCTCTCGTTGGCAAACTGAAGTGCATTCTTGTAGTCTCCCTTATCTGCCATGGTCGACGATATACTTTGCTTGGCAAGTGCTCGCCTGTAGTCGGAGTTTGTTTCCTCGGCCAATTGCAAAGCTTTGAAAAAGTAGTCGAGGCTTTTGTCGTAAGCTTGCATTTTGGCGTATGTCTTTCCAAAGCCATTTAAGTTCAGCCAAATCCCACCTATGTTATCCTCAGCATATTTTTCCAGCGACAATTGAAAATAATATAGTGCAGAATCGTACTGTGCCGCCGAACGCATGAAGCTGCCCATATTGTTGAGTGCATACCCGGTAGCCGACTGATCCTCTGCTTCCCTGGCGAGGGTCACCGCCCTTTTAAAATAAAAAAGAGCGTCCTCTTTTTGTCCCCACGACTCGTAGATGAGCCCTATGTTGGACATCGCCAGGCTTAGAAACTTGGTCATGCCCAACTGTTCGAAATAGGCAGTCGCATCTATATAGCTTTCAATGGCTTCACTATAATTACCCAACCCCCACAACACTGCCCCCTTGCTATTCAGTGCAATACCGAGAAGCCTGTTGGTCCGGAAGTCAGTTGAGTCGACCAACCTTAATTTATTTCCTAATTGAATGGTGGAGTCGTAGTAAAAAAGGCTTGTAACGAGCTTGCCCCACTGCCAATAAATATAACCAGTGCTGTTAAGTACACTTACAATTTCCCGTTGCTGAGCAAAATTGTCTGGATTGGCTTTTAAGAGTTTTCTATGCAGCTGAATAGATTGGGCTAAAAATGACAACGCACCATCATAGTCTGACCGGTAAAGCTCATTATAAATTTGTCCACGGAATTGCAGGAGTTTTGCCTGAGCAAATTCGTTGCCAGTTCTCTTGGCAAGATCGAGGCCTTCAAGCACTCTTTGCATGGCCTTCTCGGAGGGTGCAAGTTTATCGTAAAGCTCAATCAGGTCGATGTAAACTCTCAGTCGGGCTGTATCCGATTTTACCGACTTCAACTCAACTTCCAGGCTATCGATGCTGGCTATTTGTGCCTCCGTTTCTATAGAAAACAAGACACAAAGAATAAAAATCACTGACCAAACTAACTTTTCCATGCTCACTTAAAGGTTGCCACCATAAGGTAGTCAAATATATGCCGTATCATCAAGATATTCGATCAGCTCCCCCAAATATCCGTTCGACACCGATTTATCTCGATAAAGGTATTTTCGTTTTTGCCTTTCATGTTTAAAAAACTATTTCCTACTAAAAAGTAGAACAAATAATGACTCTCTTCGTATATTAGCTCTACAATCTAGTATCATATACCATGAAGGAAACAAAATTGGGCGAATTTGAAGAAGTTCTTTTACTGCTTGTGGGCATTCTGGGAGAAGAAGCCTACTCTTTCAAAGTAGCAGAAGAGTTCGAAAGTCAGACGAAACGAGAAGTCTCCATCGGAGCTGTGCACTCCACTCTTAACCGGCTGGAGGAAAAGGGCTTTCTCGAATCGGAAATGGGCCAGGCCACAGCCGAGCGGGGCGGGCGCAGGAAGCGCATCTATACCATCACCGCCAGTGGCCAACGAGCACTGGAGACTTCAAGAGACTTTCGGGTTTCGTTGTGGAGTCAATTTCCGGCCTTTGCCACTGGCAAACTAAACTTTGGTTGAAAAAGCGGCGCCACATACCGCCCCCTTTAGCAGAACGGCTGCTCCAACGAGTGCTCCGTGACGACCTCGCCGAGGAAGTACTGGGCGACCTGGAGGAGAAGTTCTATGCTACAGTGGAAAAAAAGTCGGCCAGGAGGGCGAAGCTGAATTACTGGTACCAGGCGATGAATTACCTGCGGCCATTTGCTATACGAAAGTCAAGACTCAAAAACTCAAATACACAGGCCATGCTACAACATTATATCAAAATTTCCTGGCGATCTGTTTCACGCCAGAAGGCATTTTCATCAATCAAAATCGGCGGTTTTGCTATGGGCATTGCTGCTTGCCTACTTATCGCCTTGTTTGTAAGGCATGAGTTGAGCTACGATACATTTTATCAGGATCAGGGCGGCATTTATCGCATGACCAACCAATGGAAGGAAGGTGGCGAAGTTGGGAGATGGACCAATTTGCAAGGTCCGCTAAAAACCGTCATTGAAGAAAATGTTCCGGAAGTAGATCTCGTAGCAAGAACAGTGCTGTGGAGTTGGGGAAACGCCGGTTCGAACCTCGTCAGGAAAACCGAATCGAATTTCAATATTGATGAGGATGGCTTCTTTTATGCCGATCCGGAGCTTCTCAGCTTTCTGGAAATCAAAATGGTTCATGGCACGAGAGAGAATGCACTTGCCGAGCCAAACAGAATGGTGATTTCCCAGACCATTGCTGACAAATATTTTTCGGGTGAAAACCCTGTTGGCCGACAAATGGTACTCAATGACAATCCGGAAGATACTTACACTGTTGGCGGAGTCATGGAAGATTTTCCTCTCAATTCGCATCTTCAGGGAGACTTTATTCTTACGCTCTTTGGCAGAAAATCTGGCCCTGGAACGAGCGGCTGGTGCTGTACCAATTATGTCTTCTACACCAAATTGAAACCTGGAGCTGATCCTGGCGCTACTGAACAAAAGCTTTTACAAGTGAGAGACACCTACGTAATGGATCAACTCCGCACAGCTGGAAAAGCAGGACTGAATGAAATGCAAGAGCACCACAGCTACTATCTGCAGCCCATTGCCGATGTGTATCTGAACAGCGCCGAAGTAAACGATAACAGTCAGCACGGCTCTCTCGATTTGGTGTGGATTTTTGGTGCCATTGCCGGCATTATTCTCCTATTGGCTTGTGTGAATTTTGTCAACTTGTCTACTGCCAGGTCTATCCAGAGGGCCAAAGAAGTAGGACTAAGGAAAGTTGTGGGCTCTGTTAGGTCCGACCTGATCGTTCAATATCTGTCCGAGTCTGTCGTCTTTTGCACAATAGCCATTCTTTTGGCACTGATCATGGCGACAATCGCCCTTCCATTTTTTAACTCTCTGGCGGGAAAATCCCTTGACATGCCCTGGTTCGAGTGGTGGTTTGCTCCCTCCCTTCTGGCTCTTGCATTGACCATTGGCATCCTGTCAGGGCTTTACCCAGCTATTTACCTGTCAAAATTCAACCCATCAGAAGTTTTGAGAGGTGTTAAAGGCGCAGGAAAAAATACTTCTTTTATGCGAAGCGGCATGGTCGTGTTTCAATTTGCGGTAACTGTGATCCTTATCATTAGTGCGATCGTATGCCAGGAGCAGTTTCGATTGATCATGAACAAATCGCTGGGCTACGACAAAGAACAGGTCATCAATATTTTGGGGCTCAATACTTTGGATTCAGCAAAGAAAGTAGCGCTTAAGAATGAATTACTGAGCGTTCCTGAAGTGAACTTTGCGACAGTAAGCGACTTCCTCCCAGTGGAGGGGGGCGCAACGCACAATAGAAATTACTGGCTGGCTGAAGAAAGGCTGCTGAATAACGGATTCGAAGCGGCCAGGTGGACGGTCGATGAAGATTATCTTGACGCTTTTGGGATGACGCTCATGGAGGGGCAAAACTTTTCCGGAATAACCTCCGACCGGTTCAATATTATCATCAATGAATCAATGGCAAAGCAACTGGCACTTCAGGAGCCTGTGGGAGCCGAGGTCATCGATATGTTCGACGAAAAATACAAAGTGATCGGAGTCGTGAAAGACTTCTATTTCGAATCTGTACTAGGGACGGTAGAGCCACTTGCCATGGTTTACGGCACAGGAAACGAAGTACTGTCTGTAAGTGTGAAGTCAGCCGATATCAAAAACACATTGACTGCCCTGGGTGCTGTATGGGAAGGCTTCGTGCCCAATCAGTCTTTCAAGTACGCATTTTTGAATCAGCGCTTTGAACAGATGTATGGTGCCCTCACCAGGGCCCGGACACTCTTCATGACTTTTGCAGTACTGTCAATTGTTATCGCATGTCTCGGCCTGTTTGCGCTTTCAGCCTACATGGTAGAGCGGCGAGGCAAAGAAGTGGGCATTCGCAAGATCCTGGGAGCAAGCGTGTCCGGTATTGCTGCCTTGCTGGCCCTCGACTTTATGAAGCTGGTATTGGTAGCCGTTTTTCTTGCCATTCCAATCGGGTGGCTTTTAATGGATGCTTTCCTTGGCGACATCAACAACCGGGTGGAGCTATCATGGGGGCTGTTTGCCATTGCAGGTCTGTCAGCAATTGTCATTGCTCTGGCGACCATTAGCATTGAAACATTGAAAGCAGCTCTAACAAATCCTGTTGAAAAATTACGGTCAGAATAATGCCACGGTCAATAAAATCGACTCCACCCCGCCTGGCTGAAAAGCTTCTCCTCCGAGTGGTCAGAGACGACCTCGCCGAAGAAGTCCTCGGCGACCTGGAGGAGAAGTTCTATCTAACGGTGCAAAAGAGGTCTGTTTGGAGAGCGAGGATTAATTACTGGTACCAGGTGGTGAATTACCTGAGGCCATTTGCTCTTAGGAAATCGAAACGGTCAATAAACTCAAATAACATCGACATGTACATTAATTACATCAAAACTGCTGGACGCCACCTGCGGAAAAACAAACTGCATTCGTTTATCAATACGGCCGGGCTTTCGGGGGGCATGGCAGTCGCCATCCTCATTGGCCTGTGGATCTGGGACGAGTTGTCGTACAACAAGTACCACGAAAACTATGACCATGTGGCCCAGGTAATACAAAACGTATCCAACAACGGAGAAATTCAGACCTGGAGAACGGCTCCCTATCCACTAGCTGAGGAGCTCAGAAGTAGCTACGGAAGTGATTTTAAAGAGGTGATTCTCGCTTCCGGCCAATGGGAAATGATCATCGCAGCAGGTGACAAAAAGCTCACCAAGACCGGGTTGTTTGTAGAGCCGAACCTGCCCGAGGTGCTGACACTAAAAATGATTGCCGGCAGCCGGAACAGCTTGCAGGATCCCGCTTCCATCCTGCTTTCTCAATCACTGGCAAAGGCTTATTTTGGCGATAACGACCCGGTTGGACAGCAGCTTCAGCTCGACAACCGGATGAATGTGTTCGTCACAGGCGTGTACGAAGACCTGCCGGGCAACTCTACCTTCAAAACCGTTTCCTTTTTTGCGCCATGGCAGCTGTACTACGATGCCACCGAGTGGATCAGAACAATGAATGATCCGTGGCGGCCCAACGCCTTTCAGGTGTTCGTGGAGTTACCCGAAAATGCAAACCTTAGTGCCATTTCGGCCAAGATAAAAGATGCAAAGCTCAAAAAGGTAAATCCCGAATTGGCCAAAAAGCAACCGGCACTCTTTCTTGACCCCATGAGCAACTGGCACTTGTACTCTGACTTTGAAAACGGAGTGAACGTGGGCGGCAGGATCAAGTACGTATGGCTGTTTGGCATCATTGGGGGCTTCGTTCTGCTGATGGCCTGCATCAACTTCATGAACCTGAGCACCGCCAGGTCCGAAAAAAGGGCAAGAGAAATTGGCATTCGCAAAGCGATTGGCTCCCACCGAAGCCACCTGATAGCACAGTTCTTCACCGAGTCAGTTTTGGTCACCTGTCTGTCTTTTCTTCTTTCTGTCATCATCGTTCAATTGTCGTTGCCATTTTTCAACGAAGTGGCCGACAAGCAGATAGCAATCCTCTGGAACAACCCCGTTTTTTGGATGATTGGCGTTGGCTTCACCTTATTCACAGGCCTTATTGCAGGCAGCTATCCTGCGCTCTACCTCTCATCCATACAATCAGTGAGGGCGCTCAAAGGCACCTACAAAGCAGGCCGTATGGCGACTATTCCACGCAAAGTGTTGGTAGTCGTTCAATTCTCTATCTCCTTCATTTTGATCGTGGGCACGCTGGTCGTATTTAAGCAGATCGAATTTGCCAGAAACAGACCCCTGGGTTATGACTCAAACGGTCTCGTGGCCATACCCCTCCTGACCAGCGATATTCATAAGCATTTTGATGCAGTCAAAACAGAGCTGACAAACAAGGGTGCCATCGTAGAAATGGCTGAATCGGAAAGCCCGATGACGAGCACCTGGTCAACTACCAGCGGCTTCGACTGGCCGGGTAAAGATCCCGCTCTTTCGGTCGATTTCCCTACGGTAGGTGTTTCCTTCGACTTTGGCCAAACCATTGGCTGGGAGGTAACACAGGGCCGGGACTTCTCAAAAGACTTTGGATCGGACAGCTCAGCGGTGATTTTAAATGAGGCGGCTGTTGCATTTATGGGTCTGCCAAGTCCGGTGGGAGAAACTGTGAAATGGTTTGGCGACCCGCTAAAGGTGGTGGGTGTTGTCAAAGACGTCATTGCCAGCTCTCCTTATGAGCCCGTGGCGCCTACTGTCTACTATGTTAACAATGATCCCGGCAACTATGTGATCGCCAAGCTCAATCCCACCGTAAGTGGCAGCAATGCCATGGCAACTATTGAAGCAGTCTTCACTACATTCAACCCATCTCAACCATTCGAATATCAGTTTGTTGACGAAGCATATGCAAGGAAATTTGGCAACGAACAGCGAATTGGCAAGCTGGCCACCGCCTTCGCATCTTTGGCCATTTTCATCAGCTGTTTGGGCATTTTTGGGCTGGCCTCATTCGTGGCAGAGCAACGCACCAAGGAAATTGGTGTGAGAAAAGTGTTGGGTGCTTCATTGTTCGACCTTTGGAAACTGCTTTCCAGGGACTTTGCGGCTCTTGTGGTCATATCATCTCTCGTGTCTATTCCAATGGCCTATTACCTGCTGACCGGCTGGCTTGATAACTATGAGTATCATACCACGCTCAACTGGTGGGTGTTCGTAGTCACTCTGGCAGGCACACTCATTATCACGCTGGCGACTGTCAGCTACCAAACCATCCGGGCGGCGATGGTGAACCCTGGCAAAAGCCTGAAAAGCGAGTAGATGAATGTTACACCATACATAGTAAAAGCGTCCAAATAGCATGAACAAAACGAACACTCCTCCACGTCTTCCTGGGAAGTTGCTTGTAAAGCTTCTCAAGGACGGCCTCGCCGAGGAAGTGCTGGGCGACCTGGAGGAGAAATTCTATCTGACGGCCGAAAGGAAGTCACTATCAAAAGCCCGGCGCAATTACTGGTATCAGACACTTAACTACCTGAGGCCATTTGCAATAAGAAAGACACAGTCAACAAACTCAAATATTACAACCATGTTCAAGCACAACTTACTACTTTCCTTCAGGAACTTTAAAAAGTACAAAAGCTCCTTCTTTATTAATCTCGTTGGTCTGTCAACCGGTCTGGCCTGCGCTCTGCTCATTTACATGTGGGTAAACGACGAGCTTCACGTCAACAAATTTCATGCTAACGACGACAGGCTCTATCAGGTAATGGAAAACACTGAGCTGGCCAATGGAATCATTACGCAAACTAGCACACCTGACTTCCTGGCCGAAAATATGATCAAAGAGTTTCCTGAGATCGAAATGGGCGCTGGCGTTACTCCCTCCGAGTGGTTTGGCAACTTCACGCTTGTGGAAGGCGACAACTATTTCAAAGCCACCGGTCAGTACGCTGAGACAGACTACTTCAAAATGTTCTCCTTCCCATTGATTGAAGGCGACGCCTCAACAGCTATTTCCGACATTGGATCGATCGCCATTTCCGAAGACCTGGCTAAAAAAGTCTTTAAAACCACTGAAAATGTGATCGGTAAAACCATGGAGGTTCAGCTCCTCAATTTCAAATACCCGGTAGCTGTTTCGGCTGTTTTTGAAAACCTCCCGGCCAACTCAACTGAAAGCTTCGACATGGTGCTTTCGTGGAAGATGTGGCAGGACATGAGCGATGCAATAGGAAGAAATGTGCACTGGGGAAATCACGGCCCAGACACCTATCTGGTTCTCAGACAAGGCACTGACATTGATGCATTTAACCAAAAAATTGAGGGATACATCAAATCAAAACTTGAGAACTCCAACGTATCACTGTTTGCCACAAGGTACTCCGACAGGTACTTGCATGGCTCCTACGAAAACGGCGTGCAAGCCGGTGGGAGAATAGAATATGTCAGGCTTTTTTCGGTTATCGCCGTTTTCATCCTCCTGATAGCCTGCATCAACTTCATGAACCTGTCCACTGCCAAGGCTTCCAGACGGGTGAAAGAAGTAGGTGTTAAAAAAGCCATTGGAGCCGATCGGAAGTCCCTTGTTTTTCAGTACCTGAGCGAATCTACCCTGCTTGCCTTTTTCTCTCTTTTTGTCGCCATTTTACTCGTCTTACTTTTCCTTCCACAGTTCAATACCATCACTGGAAAGCAGCTTTCGCTCGGCCTTGACGCCAACCTTATTGTCATGGTGCTTGGTATCACAATTGCTACCGGACTTTTATCAGGCAGCTACCCCGCACTTTACCTTTCGAAATTCAATGCGGCTTTTGTGCTAAAAGGCGGTAGAATAAGCACTTCGGTAGGACAACTCTGGGCAAGAAAGGGGCTTGTTGTCTTTCAGTTTGCCATGTCGGTTATTTTGATCGTTTCGGTGGTGGTCGTGTATCAGCAGGTGAATTATGTGCAGTCTAAAAACCTTGGCTATAGCAAGGACAATGTGATCCACTTCGACAAGGAGGGGCGAGTAATGGAGAATCAGGATGCCTTTCTTTCGGAAGCTAAAAACCTCCCGGGTGTAGTGAACGCATCGAGCATTCAAGCCATTGTAGTAGGCTCCCAAAACTCGACGCAGGGTGTGGAGTGGGAAGGTAAAAACCCCGAGGAAAATGTGCGGTTTGAGGTAGTAACGGTTAACTACGGCCTTATTGAAACATTGGGCATTGACATCCTGGAAGGCCGCTCTTTCTCGAAAGACTTCGGTGCCAATGAGGAAAACCTTATTTTCAATGAAGCAGCCATCAGAGCCATGGGGCTTGATGATGCTGTAGGGAAGCCTGTCAAGTTTTGGGGCAAGGACATGAAAATCGCCGGTATCGCCAAAGACTTTCACTTTCAGTCGCTACACCAAAAAGTAAACCCGCTCATCATCAGGTTCGATCCATCGCAAACGATGAAAGTGATGGTGAAAATTGAGGCTGGCCAAGAAAAGGAGACGCTCGCAAGGCTGGAAGACCTTTATGGCGAATTCAACCCAGGCTATTCGTTCGAATACAGCTTCCTTGATCAGGACTACCAGGCACAGTACGTGGCTGAGCAGAGGGTCAGCAGCCTGTCGAAGTATTTTGCAGGGTTTGCGATCCTTATCTCCTGCCTTGGCTTGTTTGGTCTGGCATCCTTCACCGCAGAGCGTCGCCTTAAAGAGATTGGTGTTCGTAAAATCCTCGGCTCTTCAGTTTGGAGCATTGTATGGCTGCTTACATCAGACTTCACAAAAATGGTGGGTGCCGCCATCCTTATTGCCTTGCCCATCAGCTATTATCTTACCAGCACCTGGCTACAGGACTTCGCTTATTCTATCAATCTGACGGTTTGGTATTTTGCAGGAGCAGGAACAGTTGCGCTGCTAATAGCGTGGATCACAGTAGGCATGCAAACATTAAGAGCTGCCCGGGTGAACCCCGCCGACTGCCTGCGCTACGAGTAAGAAATAAAAAAAGAAGATAACGCAACCTTTGAGCCCGAAAAGCATCTTTAAATAGTGTAACCACACTGGCAACGACAAACGTCTTAACCAGTGTGGTTCATTACCATGCTTTTCTAACAAAACTCAAATAAAATGAAATCAATTGCTCTACTACTTTTCTGCGCACTGGTAACGGTCTCTTCCGCTATTTCCCAGGACTTTGACTACTCATTCAAAGAAACCTACAAAGTTTCAACACCTGCACAACTCAGCATATCGTCTTCCGACGGCAACATCGATGTGCTGCCCGGTAATGGCAGTGAGATAGAGGTGTTTTTTGTGGTCAAACAAAACGGCCGGATGCTTGATATCTCAAGAACTCAGCTGGAAGAAGAGTTGACACTCACCATCATTAAAACAGGCAGCAGTGTTGACATTACGGTGAAATACCCCAATAATTCGTGGAATATTGACTGGAGAGACCGCATCAATGTGGACTTTAAAGTGTATGCTCCCAAAGAAACCGCCAGCGACCTGAGGTCGTCGGATGGTAATGTGACGATTAAAGGCATGACCGCCAGCCAGAAGCTAAAGACCAGTGATGGCAACATCGTCCTTGCAGAAATCACCGGAGACGTATCCGGCGTGACGTCGGATGGCAATATCAGGGGTGAGAAAATCAAAGGAAGTGTATACAGCCGGACCAGCGATGGCAACATCGACTTCAACAATGTTATTGGGGACGTGGAGTCTACGACAAGTGACGGCGACATAAGGCTGACAAATATCAATGGAACCGCCAGGGCTCACACAAGCGACGGCGACATAGAAATTTACAAAGCCAAAGGGAAAACACACACCGCCAAAACTTCGGACGGCGACATCTATTTCGAAGACCTGACCGGGGGAATGGAGGCCATAGCATCGGATGGCAGCATCAAAGGCAATATCATTGAATTAAGGGGCTCGTTAAGGGCTAAAACCTCTGACGGAAACATAGAGATTTCTGTGCCCGACAATCTGGGCATGAACCTCTATGTGAAAGGAGAATCCGTCGACGTGCCGCTGGTCAACTTCTCAGGGCGATCCACAAAAGAGGTCATCGATGGCAAGACCAACGGTGGCGGTGTAGACGTGAACCTGAGCACCTCCGACGGAAGGATCAGACTGGTGTACAGGTAGTTGCCGGTTTGCTCCGTATTTCGATAAGAAACTCGTATTTTCATTTGCAAATAGCCCACAACCCGGAGCTCAGCAGCCGGGTTGTTGCTTTTTCCATGTAAAGAACATACGCCATGATTTACTTCCTCAGTCTCATCATTCTGGTGTTTACCACACCTCCCAAGCTCCCATTCGAGGCACAGTTAATTGACGACCAGGTAGCGATTGGCTACGGCATCGCACTGGGCGACGTTGATGGCGATGGCAAGCCCGACATTCTCCTGGCCGACAAAAAGCAGTTCGTCTGGTACCGAAATGGCGACTGGAAGAAGTTTGTTATGGTCGACAACCTGACCGAGCGGGACAATGTGTGCATTGCGGCAATGGACATCACCGGAGATGGCAAAGTAGAAGTAGCCGTTGGCGCCCAATGGAACCCAGGCGAAACCAGCAATGCAGAACAATCGGGCTCCGTTCACTACCTGATAGCACCCGAAGATCGAACTCAGCTTTGGAAGGCCGTCGAGCTTCCACACGAGCCTACCATTCACCGGATGCGCTGGGCAAAGGCATCAAACGGTAAATTTCACCTCATAGTGGTGCCTTTGCACGGCAGAAACAACAAAGGAGGCGAAGGAGACGGGGTGAAAATCATCGCCTACGAATACCCAAAGAACGTTGAAGGTGACTGGAATAGCGTGGTTTTAGATAACAACATGCACATGACCCACAACCTGGATGTGGCAGCTTCAGGGCCAAAGAGTGGCAGCCTGTATTTTGGTGGCAAGGAGGGTGTGAGGGTCATTCAGAATTTCGCAGGTAAGAGCTCATCCGGGGCAGCCAAAAAGATAGCGGGAATGGAGTACGGAGCCGGAGAAATACGGGTCGGTAATAGCCTCCTCGCCACAATTGAGCCAATGCATGGAAATGCTGTGGTGGCCTACCTTGGAAACGAAAGGACAAGGGCAGTGCTTGACGACCAATTGAAAGAAGGCCACGCCCTGGCAGTAGCCGATTTTCTTGGCACCGGTAATGAGCAAATCGTTGCCGGATGGCGAGTGCCCAATGCCGAGGGAAAGGTAGGTATCAAGCTCTATCAGCAAGGAAATGGAGGGAAATGGGAGTCGCAGTGGATCGACGACAACGGGATGGCCTGCGAAGATTTGCAGGTAATGGATTTGAACGGCGACGGCAAACTGGACATTGTGGCCGCCGGAAGGGCCAGCAACAACCTGAAAATTTACTGGAATAAATAGCTTTCAAGGCATGCACCAGTGGCAATTGCCGTATGACGACGGAACAGTCACCAACACTTCCGGGCATGCCAAATTTCGGCGCTATTCCACCACGATCTCATCAATCAACATATTGGCTGGCCTGCCTGCTCCCGGGTGCCACCCTGGTGTGTTGCCTATTGTGTGGGCCTTCACTTTGACATACCGGGCATTTTGTGGCGCAAACTCTGCAATGAAGTCACGCTGCTGTCCTCCGTATTGATCGATGGGCAAGGTGTTGTTCACACTTCCTACCAGAGAATAGTTTTCGCCATCGGCGGAGATAAAGTAGTCCACCTTTTTAGGAAAAAGCCGCAGCCAGAAGCCATATTGAAAATAAGCCGACTCAATCCGGCGCACGGGTTGAACTGTCTCCAGGTCGATCACCACTTCCAGATCTTGTCCTGAAAAGCTAAACCAGTTGTAGGTGTAGTCCTGGCTACCCCGAATGCCGTCTGTAAGCATGGTGGCATGCTCCCTGGCAATGTGGTCATTGGGCGGGCTAATAAATGTCGCCTTTTTGCCGTAGGCCAAATGCTCATTCATGCCCTGAGCCAACAGGCGATAGTTGGCTGTTCTGTATTCGTCGGGCGAGGTACTCCATTCTTTTACCTGGGTCACTCCTTCCCGAATACACAGGTCAGTGAAGTCGTCAACTTTTGACCGGAACTTAGTGCTGGCCTCCCAGCGATCTCCAGCTTTTTGAAACACCCCTCCTTCTCCTGCATACTTTTTCTTTGCTTGTTCCATCCAGGCATATTCCAGAGGAAGCCTGGCTATCCTCACCCGCTCCAGTAGCTGGGCTGAGTCAGCTACTAACTTCTCGGCCTGATCAAACAGTTCCGCATACCTATCCATCAGCACTGGCGACAGGTAACTTGTTGACGCTTCGTTGGGCGAACCAAAAATCCTCAGCGGCTGGCTGGAAGCAGCCTGTGCTTGCGTCATTTCATCGATGTATTGCTGTATAGGCTTCGCAGCTGCTCCATAGTAGCCGTTAAGAAAATCATTCATCAGCAGTGCTACATCTTCTTCGGGGTTCCACATCAGCTTCGATAGCAGGTAGGCCCTCAAGGCTGCAAATTCACCTCCAACTTCCCTATTGCCCTGCTCGAAGAGCGCATTTACTCCGTTTTTGGCAAAAAATTGAATATTCGGCTTGAGGGTGTGAAGATTTGGGAAAGGGCTGATCAGGTGATTGAACTGGATCACATAGTCCCAAACAATGATGTCTTTGGCGATCTTGCCCCAGTCCTGCACATCTTTCACAAAATCGGCACTAGCGGTGTCTGCTTCAATGGGTTTGTCTCTGTAAGCCTCAATGCTGCAAAGCATAATATTGACATTGTCTCTCGGAATCAAAGTTTTGGGGGCTGCCCTGCCATACTCGTAGGCCAGGGTAGAAATCATTTTGTCGGGAAATTGATCCGCCACCTGGTTCACAAACTGGATGATGGAACCCGAAGGCGAGCCCTCCCGGTCATCAATGGCCCTGCAATTATCGCAGGTGCAGAAATTCCGGTTATCGTTTTGACTAACGGACCAGTATTTGGCATCGGGGTTTTCTGCAATTTTCCGACGAAGGTTCTGGATGGTGATGCCCAGCACGTCGTGGTTGGTCAGGCATAGCTGCGTAGGCAACCTCTTGCCATTAATCATGGCGAAGTACTCAGGATGTTCATCGTAGTATACATCTGGCGGCACCAGCTCATTGAAGGTGTGCACCCACATGCCCCAGTCAGGCCTGCCGCCCTTAGCATTGTGGTCAAGCTTGTGCCAGTCGGTGTATTCCTTGTCCCAAGTGACCCGGTAGTGGGTATCCCTGAAGCCAATCACCGGCACCTGAAGGTTGTCAATTTTATCCAACACAATTGTCGCCTGTTTGGGTACCACTTTCACCTTCGGTGAATACATCCTGCATCCCAGGTACTTCTCCAGAAAGCTGTAAACACCATAAAGCGTCCCTTTTTCATTACCCCCTGCGATAATCAACCGCAGACTATCAGTCTTGATCAGGAAGCCGTCTTCTTTCAGGTCATTGAGGTTGATGGGGAGCCCCAACTCGCCCAGCCTTTCATTTTGCCCGAGCACTATCTCGTAGCGGCTACGGCTCCTGTCAGCTTCGATAATCGGCAGCACAGCCCCCGAAATTTGAAGCAGGTAGTCCTGCAATACGTTGGCAGCTTTTTGTTCATCGGCCGTGGCTGCCGACGGAACGACAATCCGGTAGAGGGTTTGTTCTTTATCCGCAAGGATTATTTTCTCTGGCGAGTTGTTCTCCTTCTTTTGTTTGCTCTTTTTTTGGGCCAAAAGTGGACTGATGCCGCCTCCAACCAAGAAAACAGCTATGAGGCAGGTAAATATTCGTAGTACCATGATAGTGTGTTGTTAGCTCAGGATAGCACAAGCAGTCGGGAAATGCAATGAGAATTAATGTGTGAGGCTACTTTTGTCTCTGAATGACCCTATTGCATCTTTGGGCCTTCTTCAAAAGATGCTTACTTGTTTGCCAAAAATGTCAGTATTGCGTTTAAACTGGTTACTTCCACGCCTTCAGCAATCCTGTAATTGTCGGCACCAGGTGTAATCACGTGAAGTATTTCTACTTGCAAGTCCTCTTTTGCCAGGTAGCTGCCCCTGGTCAACA
This sequence comes from Imperialibacter sp., assembly GCF_048007035.1. Lineage (NCBI taxonomy): Bacteria > Pseudomonadati > Bacteroidota > Cytophagia > Cytophagales > Flammeovirgaceae > Imperialibacter > Imperialibacter sp. Next base: position 4,840,247 of record NZ_CP180355.1, on the reverse strand, counting down.
CAGGAGAATTCGTCAGCTTGATTTCAGCGGCCAACAGCCAGCGGCCATTTCTGCGAACCAGCAGGTCAACTTCTGCTCCATCCTGCGTCCTGTAGAAGTACACTTCATCATCGGCACGAAGCATCATCAACACCTGATGTATGACAAAACCCTCCCAGGAGCGCCCTGCCACTATATGCCCTATCAGATTATCATAAGTTGAAATATTGGACAGGTAATGTAAAACGCCAGTGTCACGCATATATACTTTGGGAGATTTTACGATCCTTTTGCCCACATTCGCATACCATGGTTGCAACAGTGTAATCAAAAACGCATTTTCCAAAAACATCATATACGTTTTGACAGTGGGCACAGTAAGCCCTATCGACCTGGCCAGATCGCTATAGTTCAAAATTCCACCATGCACGGAGGCAATCATCTGAAGCAATTGCCTGGTAACATGAGGCGCAGCAGGCAAGCCATAAAGGGGCAGATCCCGCTGAATATAGGTGTTGATAAAGCTTCGGTACCACCGCTCAACGAAACCCCTTTTGCCCGACAGAGCAGGCTCTGGAAAGGCTCCATACATCCACAGGTTGTCAAGCGAAACCTTATGTTTCACCTCCATGAGGCTCAGCGGCGACATTTCCAGGTAATTGATCCTTCCTGCCAAACTCTCAGAACTTTGCTTCAAGAGTGCCGGAGAAGCCGACCCCAACACCAGAAACCTGCCTGGTCTTCGGTTTTCGTCTACCAATGCCCTGATCAATGGAAAAAGCTCCGGCTTGTGCTGAATTTCGTCGAGGATGATCGTCTTATTGATATGAGCAGAAAAGAATAGCTCCGGATCCTGGAGCTTGTTGATATCCGAATCCTTCTCAAGATCCAGATAAATCATTTCAGCTTCAACGAAGGCACTTTTGACGAGTGAAGTTTTCCCCACCTGCCTGGGACCGATAAGGGCCGTAACTGGAAACTCTTCCAAAGAAGTAAGGTAATCCTTTTCTATAAGCCGCTCAATCATCCCTGCAAATTTAAAATAAATTTTTAAATTTGCAGGGATGATTGAAATTATATCTTGTAGTCAGTAGTTCATTTTTTGCCTTGAAAAGATGGCTGATAAGAAGCATTATACAACCTTCCATGTATCTTTTGAGCTAACACTTTTCTCTTTGAGTTTAAAAGTTGAAATTCATGACTGCTACTTAAACACTCCTTATGCAAAAAACTTCACCGCTATTTTTAGCCTGCTCATTCCTGTTCCTAGGGGTCGTGCAAGCCCAGATAACAGACCTCCGCTCACTGCTGGCACCCGGTGCAACTGTCGAGCTACTTGGCGATGGCTATAAATTTACCGAGGGGCCAACACCAGACAAAAACGGCAACGTTTACTTCACTGACCAGCCCAACAACACCATTCTCCGCTGGGACGCAGCTTCGGGCGAAATAAGCACCTTCGCTGCTGCTTCCGGCCGCTCCAACGGCCTGTATTTTGACAAGAAAGGCAACCTGGTAGCCTGCGCCGACATGGACAATCAGATGTGGTCGTTCAGCATGGACGGACAGCACAAGGTGCTTATTGAGAACTATGACAACAAGCTCCTGAATGGCCCGAACGATCTGTGGATCGATGCAAAAGGCGGCATTTATTTCACTGACCCCTTGTACAAAAGAGACTACTGGACGAGAGATCCGGCCATGCAACAGGACGGCCAGCACGTGTATTACCTTAGTCCCGACAAGAAGACATTGAAGCGAGTGGATGAAACACTCAAGCAACCTAACGGCATCGTTGGCAACCCCGATGGCAAGAGCCTCTACGTAGCCGACATTGGTGACCGAAAAACCTACCGCTACGACATTCAAAAAGACGGGGCCCTCACCAACCGCACGTTATTCACCGCTATGGGCTCCGACGGCATGACCATCGACAGCTGGGGCAATATTTACCTGACGGGAAAAGGCGTCACAATATTTGATGAGACCGGTGCTGAAATCGGAAAAATTCCCATCGATGAAGGTTGGACCGCCAATGTGTGCTTTGGTGGCAAAGACCGAAAAACACTTTTCATCACAGCCATGGATGCTGTTTATGGAGTAAAAATGAATGTTCCTGGTGCGAAATAATTGAAGCTAACAAATCAACAAATAATGAAAAAGAACGCCCTTCTGATCCTATTCCTGGCTGCTTCAGCAACCAGTATTTTCGCTCAGTCCAACATGAATGTCGGCGCAAAGCCCACCAAGAAAGCTGTGGTTTACTTCGATGGCTCCCGTGATATGCTGGATAAAAACTGGACCTACTGGGACGGCCCCAGACTGTCTGCCCAACTGCCGATTAAATGGCAGATTGTGAAAGACCCGGTCGACGGTGGCACCGTCATGAGCAGCAACGATCCTGCCGGTGCCGGAGGCAAGTATGGTGCGGCAGACATCGTAACCAACAAAAAGTTCCGTGATTTTCGAGCTCATGTAGAGTTCCTCATTGTCAACCCCGGCGGCAACAGCGGCGTCTATCTGCAAAACAGGTACGAAATCCAGGTGCTGGATGGAGATTCTACCAGCCATGGCTTGGGTGCAGTGATCAACGAATCCGAATCTCCTTATTTCGCTTACAATGGTTTAGGGAAATGGAATTCGTATGATATCGTCTTCCGTGCCGCTCGTTTCAAAGACGGCAAGCTGACCGAACAGCCCATGGTGACGGTTTACTTCAACGGCAAAAAAGCCCATACCAATCAGGTCATCAGCCAGGTGTGGGGCGGGCCTAACTCAGGCATCGATGGCGGCAATGATGGTGGCAAGGGCATCACCGACGTGCCTGGCGGACTTAAGCTACAAGCAGAAGGCCACGACGTGTTCTACCGTAATATCTGGATTGAAGAATTGGATTTGAAGAAGGCCGATACTGATTTTTAGTCTAGGTAAGGGTCATTGTTTTCCAAAGTAAAAACTCCTAAGCCTGGTACGTAAAGCAGGTACCTCTCTGGAGGGAGGGCGAAAAATGTCGGCAGGGTGTGCGTTTTTTGGCCTGTGCGTTAATTTTTCGATGACTTTTGGTTACTTTTTGTCAAGAAAAAGTAACAGCCCGTCCGGCTTGAGGACAAAATGATCTTTAGTCTCAACATTATGAAGAAGTCGCTTTATTACATCTTTGCACTTTGCTTACTATTTCACAGCTGCCGCCAGGAGCCACCCAAAGAAGCTGTTGGAACTCCCACTTCAAATAAAGAAATCATCGGCTACGTACCAGGCTTCCGTGGTTTGCTTGATGAAAAAGATATCGACGCCAACAAGCTCACCATAATCAACTACGCCTTTGTTGACGTAAAAGACAGCCTGGCTTGGTTAACCAACCTCGAAACTGACAGCGTCAACTTTCGAAAGCTCAACTACCTGAAAAAGGACAATCCTGACCTGAAAATCGTGATCTCCATCGGGGGCTGGTCGTGGAGTGAAAACTTTTCCGATGCGGTGCTTACAGCCAGCTCCAGGGAAAAGTTTGCGAAGAGTGGCACCAAAATCGTGTCCGACTACAACCTGGATGGTATCGACATCGACTGGGAGTATCCCGGCCTGAAAGGTGAGGACAATGTTTTCAGAGATGAAGACAGGGAAAACTTTACGCTGATGTTTGAAGCCATCAGAAAGGAGCTGGATGCGTTGGCCGTTACCACTGGCAAGAAATACATTGTGTCTACTGCTCTTCCATGCTTCCCAAGACTTTTTGAAGTCACCAACATGGGCGACGTAGCCAAACATATCGACTTCGTGAACATCATGGCCTACGATTTCTATGTCGCCGGCGATACAGTGGGCCACCACAGCAACCTCTATCCTTCCGAAAACTATGAGAAAGAAAATTCTGCCGACAAAGCCGTGAAAACTTATATCGAGCAGGGCGTGCCGGCTGAGAAGCTGGTGCTGGGCGTACCCTTCTATGGCCGTAGCTGGACGATGAAAAGCAGCGATAATCTGGGCATCCTTCGCCCCAGGGACGAGGTAATGAGAGGTGGCGGCTTTACGTTCATCAAAGACAGCCTGATGGCCAAGCCAGGGTTCGTTCGCTACTGGGATGATGCAGCCAAGTCACCCTATCTTTTCAATGCCGGGAACAACCAGCTGGTGGTATACGATGATGAAAGTTCTGTGAAGCTTAAGTGTGAATATGTTAACGACAATGGTTTGGCGGGCATCATGTTTTGGCAATACGCCAGCGACCCGAAGGAGTATTTGCTGGATGTGGTGAATGAGCATTTGGATTGAGAAAAGCATTCCATCTCAGAGTCTCCTGCAGGAGACTCTGAGGAGAATCTAACCATTTAGATTATTTTTGAGCCATGCCAAGAGTCTTAACAATCCAGGGCTACATCTTCTATTTTTTTGCAGCAGACTGCGCCGAACGTGCGCATATGCACGTTAAAAAAGGAGGCGCTAATGGGAAAATATGGATTCAGCCGAGAATAGAAGTTTTTTATCTAAAAGGGTTCAAGCAAAAAGAGAAGCGACAATTGCTTAAATTAGCCGAAGAGAATATCGCACAACTAACTGAATACTGGAATGCCTACTGTAATAACTGACAAAACTGATATAAAGTCGATAGAAGAGATTCTTTCGAAATTCAAAGAGAGCGATCAGGTAGACATCTATTCATCCGAAATGTCACCAATAGAAACAGCCATCGTCTTTAATGGTCTGAAAATCAGTGAGGTGATCATACAGAAGGAGAATAACACAATTCTCTTTGTCCTCAATAATGGTACTGTTCTACAGCGTCAGATTAGCCAGCTCAAAGGATTGGCAACGGCGAGCTCCGAACAGTTAAGTGATTTTGAGAACATGGGGGATGGTGTGTTGTGGCCGGAAATTCCTACAGCCGACACTTCATTAAAAAGCCTTATTCAAGAAGAGTTGCTTCAAAAATACAAGCTTCAAATCGCTTAGTAGCACCTGGCCATAAATAGATTTTCACTCAGACTCTCCTGCAGGGACTCTGAGAAATACGCATCACCCCTCCCTATAAGGCAACATCAACTGCACCCTGGTGCCCGAGCTACCTACGCCGGCCAAATCCTCCACAATTAGCCTGATCTTGGTTTTCAAGCCAGCATTGAACAGCTCAATCCGCTCGTTGGTGATCACACCTGCCAGCGACTTATGGCCTTCCCTCGCCTTCACCTCGCTGGAAATTCCTTTGCCGTTGTCTTCCACGGTCAGCAGCACATACTCACCCTCCTGCCGGAAAGTGATTTTCACTTTGGCTCCATCCATTTTCCCTTTCAGCCCGTGCTCCAGGGCATTCTCAATCAACGGCTGGGCAAACATCGGCGGAATCGATACCTCCTCAGGGTCGATGGCCTCGTCCACTGTCAGCTCATACTCAAAGGAGTTGTTGAACCGCAGCAGCTGCAGCTCCAGGTAGTTTTCCAGCGTGGCCACTTCTTCTTCCAGCGAAATGAAGTCCTCCCGGGAGTTTTCCAAAATCTGACGCATGAGCCGGGCAAAACGGCTCATAAACGAAGCAGCATCCTGAGGTTTGTTTTGCAACATATAGTTTTGGATGGCCCCCAGCGCATTGAAAATAAAATGTGGGTTGAGCTGGCTTCGCAGGGCTTTCTGCTCCAGCTGGGTCAACGCCTGGGCTTGCCTGTCGGCCCTCTGCCTGTAGTAAAGCACCAAAATAGCGATCACCAGCAGCAGCACAATCGCCCCGCCAATAATCAGGTATCGCTGCTGGCTGAGCTGCAACGTCTGTATCTCTGCCATTTGTGCCAGGCGCTCAATCTCATTCTCTTTTTTCTCCGTTTCGTATTTGATGTTCAGGTCCGATATCTGCAAAGCCTTGGTTTGGTTCAGCATGGTGCTGTCGAGCTTATAAAACTTGTGTAGTGCCTCCAGGCCTTCTTTGTACCGGCCCGACGCCCGGTAAGCATTGCTCAGCATCCAGTAAGCGTCCGATTCCTTTTCAATGAATTCAATATCGTGAGAAAGCCCGGCTCCCAGCTCGGCATACCTGATCGCTTCGGCCGTCTTCCCTGTCTTGAGAAATATCTCCGACAGGTTCACATAGGCCGCCGACAAATTTCGTTTCTCCCCCACCTCCTTGCACAACTCAATCGCCTTCAAATGGTTCGCAATCGACTCCTTGTACAGCCCCATGCTGCCCTGCATTTCAGCCAGCCCTTCGTAAAAGTAGGCCTGCAAAAACTTATTGCCCTCTACCCCGGGGCTTTCAAGTGCCTGCTGGTAAAAGTAGGTGGCAGAGTCAAACATGTTGAGCGCTGTGTAGCTGTTGGCCATGTTGTAGTTCACTATCGACAGGTTGGCTTGGTTGGTTTGGCTAAGCAACTGCTCACGTGACTTTCGGAAGTACCTGATGGCCAGCTGATAGTCTTCGTTCTGATAGTAGGCAGCGCCAAGCGTGATAACAGCCCGGTTAATCATCGACTCATCAGGAATCTTCTCCGCCAGACTCAGCGCCTTGAGCGAATAAAAAACGACGGAATCGTTTTTAGAGAAGTCGCTGTAATAGCTGGCTTTTACCAGATAAATTTGCGCTTCCATAAAGTCGGACTTCAGTCGCCGATTGATCAGCTCAGCCTGATTGAGAGCAGCCAGGGCCGAATCTGTCTTGCTGAGCTTCAGGTAACTGTTGGACAGATTAACCAGGCTGCGAATAGTAAATTCGTCGTCGCCCACCTGCCCGAACAAAGCTGCTGCTCGCCGATGCCCTTGAATGGCCTTCTGAAACTGCTGCTGACAGGAGGCGTTGTCCCCCATCAACTTATAGGCCCGGGCTTGATAACTGACGTCTTTGGCTTGCAGAGCCACCTCCAGCAACAGGGTAGCCAACGAGTCAGTCTTTTCCATATCCTGACACAGGACACTACTTGCTTCAGTAAACAGCTTCTCAAGTTCGCTGGCGCCCGACTGCTTAGCGTAAACATTCGCAGCAAAAAGGAGCAGAAACATCGGGACAAACTCCCTCACAAAACGTTGGCGCATAAAACGGGACAATTATGGGTTAGGCAGCAGACAGGCGCAGCGTGGCCACAGTGCACATTGGCAAAAATACACGGCGACGTCAACTTTTCGACACCAGAGAAATAAATTATGAGCCATGAACCGAATAGATGCATGGGAGAGGAAAGCCCAAGACCTAAAGCTGCTCTTTAGTTCGGCTTATGGCACCTGCCAATCTTCGGGATCGCAAAAACTTCCCAATCCTACCCTTTGTCCGCAGCCAATATCGCCTGCAGCAGCACATTGGCTCCGTTTGCCATGTCCTCCGTTTTGGTGGATTCCTTAAAGGAATGACTGATGCCACCTATACTGGGCACGAAAATCATCGCCACAGGAGTAATCATTGCCATGTTTTGAGAGTCGTGGCCTGCACCACTGGGCATAAATTTGGTACTCAATCCCAACTTTTGGGCAGACGTGTGGATAATCTGCTGGAGCCCTTTATCAGTAAGTGCCGCCTTCGCTACGCTCGGCTGCCTCACAAAACTGATTTTCGTCTTCGTCTCTTCGGCAATGGCTATCGCTTGCTTTTCTATTTCAGCGAAAAGTCGTTCGATTTTTTCAGGCGACAAATCACGCATCTCCAGCCCCAGGGTCACCTTGCCGGGAATGACATTGTATGCCCCAGGGTAGGCATTAATCTTTCCTATGGTGCCTACCTGGCTTCCTTCTGTCCCCCTGATCACCTCATTCACTGCAATAATCAATTTTGAAGCTGATAGCATGGCATCCTGGCGCAAGCTCATGGGGGTGGTTCCTGCGTGGTTGGCAAAACCATCCACTGTCACCTCCCAATGCTCTATGCCAACTATCCCTTCCACTACACCAATCTGCAGGCCTTCCTTTTCCAAAATCCCTCCCTGCTCAATATGCAATTCTAAAAAAGCGTGGATGTCCCCTCTCTTGCGGCGGGCGTTTTGAATAGTATCAGGGTCGCCTCCAAGCACTTTAACACCCTCAGAAATGGTGAGCCCACTATGGCTTGTTTGATTCAGTATTTCGGGCGTGATCTTTCCAGACAGGGCTTTGCTGCCAATCATACTCCCTTCCTCATCAGCGAAAATGATCACTTCAAGCGGATGATCGGTCACTACCTTGTTTTCGTTGAGCACCTCAATTACCTCCAGCGCAGCAATTGACCCAAGCGTGCCATCATAATTACCACCATCAGGCACCATGTCGATGTGCGAGCCAAAGGCGATGGGTTTGAGTGAAGGCTTCTTCCCTTTTCGTTTCCCAATGATATTCCCAGCCTGGTCGATGGTTGTTTCTAGCCCCGCCTTCTTCATCAGGTCAACAAACCACGCATGCCCTTCAACATCGCCCTGAGTAAACGCCATCCTGTAGCCGTGGCCTTTGTCGTTCCGCCCAAATTGGGCCATCCCGGTAATCCGGTCTTCAATTCGCTGAGCGTTAACATTCAGCATGCCACCACGTAAAACTCGTTTAAAATTCCACTGTATAGCACCAAGAACGGCGATGCCAAGAGTTGTCAATGAGGATTTTTTGATAAAGTTTCTTCGTTGCATCGTGCTTAGATGGAGATTCTTAAGAGAATAGAAAGGACACCATTTGCGAATCAAATATCCCCTAATATATCAATAATTACCTTTGCTTCTAACGAGGCCCTCCAAATGTCACGCCTCAGAATAGAGAAGTTGCCATTGGTGTGTAGCCAGTTGACCAAGTGATAAAATAAGTATTAACTTTCCAGTCTATTTAAATCCCTGATTTAACCTGACATGCAAAAGACGTCTATCCTCCCAGCTTTCTTCCTATTGTTCACATCACTCATCATCAGCTGTCAGCCGGCAGCCGAAATCAATGAAGCCGATGTGACCCGTATCATCACCACCCTGGCCGCCGACGACATGGAAGGCCGACGGATGTTTAGCCCGGGCATTGAAAAGGCGTCGAAGTTCATTCAGGGAGAATTTGAGGCGGCTGGACTGGAGTATGTAGACGGGCTGACCAGCTACGAGCAAAAGTTCAATATGTACACCATCACGCCCAAAAGTGTGTCGGTGACGCTCAACGGGCAACCTGTAGCTGAAGGGTACGCTGCTGTTTCGGTGAACAACGAAAAACTGGAAATCACAAGCATTGATGAGGTTGAAGTCATCGTGGTGAACGCCGACGGCAACCTGCGGGGAGCCATTTCTCAAGCCAGAGGCGTGAAAGGGAAAGCACTGATCCTGGCCGATCCTTCTCATCAGGTCATGTTCGAAAGGTACCGTGGCTCATTGTCGGGAGGTAACCATGTGATGGCATTGGATAAAAAGGCTTTTGTGCTGATTCTTACAAGTATTACCGAGATACGCTCTTTAAGCGTAAACGTAGAAAACGACGTTAAAACAGAAAGCCTGTCGAACGTGGTAGGCAAAATCAGCGGAAAGCGGCCCAACGAAATCGTTCTTTTCAGTGCCCATTACGACCACCTGGGCATCAGGGGCACCAAGGGAGACACCATCTTCAACGGCGCCAACGACGACGCCTCAGGTACTACAGCCGTGATCACTTTGGCCAAATACTTCAAAGACATGGGCACGCAGCCTGAGCGCACCATTCTGTTCGCTGCCTTTACCGCCGAGGAAGGCGGAGGCTACGGTTCAAAGTACTTCTCCCGACAACTGAACCCCGACGAGATTGTGGCGATGTTCAATATTGAAATGATTGGCAAGCCTGCCGTGAGCGGGCCCAACACCGCCTGGGTAACCGGCTTCGACAAATCCAGCTTTGGTGAGTTGCTGCAAAAGGCCGTGAAGGGCACCGAGTATGAGTTCTACGCCGACCCATACCCCGACCAAAACCTGTTCTACCGTTCCGATAACGCCACACTGGCCAGGCTAGGCGTGCCGGCCCATTCTATCAGCACCACGCCCATCGATGTTGACAAAGACTACCACAAGGCATCGGATGAAGTAAGCACGTTAGACTTAGCACATATGACTAATACCATCAAGGCCATTGCTGCCGCTGCTACTGGCATGATCTCAGGAGAAGACACACCAACAAGGGTGGATCCGGCTAATGTGAATTAATAGGCTTACTAAAAGCAGGGTCGGCAGAAGTTTTTGAGTGCTGTCGACCCGCCATATACTCTTAGCGTTGTTGTATACGCTACTTAATCCTCAATCGCCTCTATCCCCTGCTCCTTCAACTTCTCAAGATGATCCCTCATCGCTTTGAGCTGCTCTGGTGAGTGCCCCTGCCATTCTCTAACCTCGCCGGATACCTTAATGGGCTGTGCGGTTCGGTACGACTTGGTTGGATTACCTGGAAAGCGCTTGTTTGTCAGGTTGGGATCATCTTCAAAGGAGCCTGTTGGTTCCACTATGTAAATTCTACCAGGCTCTTCGCCAACAGCGAGCTCCGCTCCCCAAATGGCGGCATCCAGCGTGGCGCTGAAGTAGACATAAGCCGCCTTTTTCCCCGTTCCGTAGTTGGACTTAAACCCTGGTGCTATCAGGTCTCCTGGCTTCAAATTTGCCTTCGTTCCATGATAGTACGTCGGCTTCGCTACCTCGCTTTCAATGCTTTCCGTTTTCATTACTGGCGTGTTGCTGGTGATTGTGCTGCCTTGTTTTTTGGCAGCACTTGATACGGCGAACATTCAAAAATATTCATCTCAGCTCTTCCAATACACCATTTTCGGCTAAATTTTCTACGGTACAATATGCATTCGACCACGACGTTAATCATACAACAAACAGCTCGTAAAAACTCGCCCAACAAGAGCAAATACCTCTCAGATTTCGTAGTTAAGTTCTTAAATGGATCAATATGTATTTCTGGGGGATCGAATGTTTCGTTTGTGGTTAAATAAAACGCAAGACTGGTTCAATGCGTCTCGCCCAGCCGGGTTAGGCTTGGATCTTTTGCTTATTTATGACCACTTGGGATATTGGGTTTAAAGGACAATCCCCCAGATTTTCCGCTTGATCCTCTTAAATGACAGCCAACCCATGGCCGAAGGGATGAGTAATTAAATAATCAGGTCGTGCTTGTTCGTTAGTTCACAGGTTGTTAGCCAACATAGAAGAAAGGGAAAGGATTAGAAATGCAATCACAAGTAGAGTTGATATGCGCTTGCGTTTTTTGCATCTGATTTTAAAGCACTCATACTCGCTTAATAATTCAGGCTCCTTAAACTCTTTCATTTTGTCTTCGATAAATGGAAAAGTTGTGCCCAGCTTTTTTGCAAAACTGTTACGAAGCGAAAAGATTGAAAGCGATGTTACTGCGCCTCCGATAAAACTCAGTATTGCCAATACCCAGAAAAATGTAGCCCAATACGTCATGCAGTCAATGGGATCGCCTGGCTATGATGGATGAGTGGGGATTAGAACGCTCTAACCTTCCATGCTCCCATAGCCACTCCTTATTTTAAATTTATTATTTGTGAAGGTCTTTTCAATCCCCACGAAAATATCCTGACCGATAAAACCCCATTCATAGCATTTGTTGGCATTTCGTTTATTTGCATACCATATTGGTGTTCAGTTTCCTCGGATCAATATCCGTTATTCGAATCACATCGTTCACTGAGTACATGTCTTTAAAAGTTACACCGATCCAGAGATTCGTAACTTGGTTATTAGTCAGTTCGCACCACAAAATATGATGATGGTGTCCCATTCCGCCATGTTTGTAAGTTAAAAGGAGCTGACTCGAATCCTTCGCTAGCAGCATAATTTGCCTGCTTGGCAATTCCGCATCATACACTACGTCTGTTGCTCGATATTTTTCATCAGGGTTAGAAAATTTGATCAAATTTCTAATTCCAAGTATCTGTTCGCTGGGGTCATGTTCAGTTAGTAATTCAATCAAGCTTTCTGGAATTTGAGTTTTGTCATTTAGCACTTCAAATTGACCACTTTGGATTCCGGTTCGCATATCTTCAAAGTTCTCCGTTAGCAAGATTTTGCGTTCCCAGAATGTGAATGAAATTGAGTCCTGCGCAAGGAGCTCAGCCTTTCCAAAAAGTAAGAGTGTAAAGATTGCAGTTCTCATAATGAATTCCAACAATCCGAATATAAGCAACTAGTTGCATATATTCCCATCCTATATTTTCTAACCTTCTGAAACTCTAAAGCTCCATTAGAGCCACTGAAAGCTGATTATCCATTTGTAAACGTATGTTATACGCATAATATACACCTATTATTAGAATATACGCCAGGGATAGACAATAGTAGTCCATTCTCCAACCTCAACCCTTCTTCACCGCATGGCTCACGCCGGTTTTTAACTTCTCACTGAACCGTAGCTGTGCCGTTTGCTGCACAATATTGAGAGTCGATAGCAAGAGTACCCTCCTCTATACCGCCACTATTTTTTTACCTTGCCCATCAAAACTAATTTTGACTTAATTCGTTAGTTACATGTACGTACATATAAATAACTAAAACGATCACATATGTCAGCCATTATCAAAATAAAACCACTGGGATTCCCCTGGGAAACCCAGGATCCCTTCCTCTTCTGTGTGCACCATGCCGATGCCTATCCTAAAGGCAACGACAGCATGGGGCCGGATGCTTCCCTGGCCGGAAGGGCCATTAGCAACGACTTCACCATCAAAGACGGCTGGAGGATGTACCACGGCTCAAAAGTGCCCGGCTTCCCGGCCCACCCGCACCGTGGCTTTGAAACAGTGACCATCGCCACCAAAGGCCTGATCGACCACTCCGACTCGCTGGGCGCTGCCGCCCGCTTTGGCAATGGCGACGTGCAATGGATGACGGCCGGCAAAGGCGTACAGCATTCGGAAATGTTTCCGCTGCTGAGCAAGGAGAACGACAATCCGCTTGAGCTGTTCCAGATCTGGCTCAACCTGCCACAAAAGCACAAGCTGGTGCCTCCTCACTTTGCCATGCTGTGGAACGAGACCATTCCCAGGGAAGTGGTAAAAGATGCCAATGGCAAATCGACCGAGGTAATGATTGTGGCCGGAAAGCTGGGTGACAAAAGCGCCCCTACTCCCCCACCTCATTCGTGGGCCAACGAAGCCGACCATGACGTCGCCATCTGGACGATCAAAATGGAGCCGGGCGCTACGTTTACACTGCCTAAAGCTTCGAAGGGAGCCAAAAGGTCAATCTACTTCTACAAAGGCGAGCTGCTGCAGGTGGAAGACCAAAGCATCAATGCCTACAAGGCTGTGGAGCTGCAAGCCGATCAGGAAGCGGTGCTAACGAACGGCAAGGAGCCTGGCTTTATCCTGATGCTGCAAGGCAAGCCAATTGGGGAGCCAGTGGCGCAGTATGGCCCGTTTGTGATGAACAACCAAGCGGAGATTCAGCAAGCGATGCAGGAGTATCAGCGCACGCAGTTTGGCGGCTGGCCCTGGCCCAACCACGAGCACGTGCATTCGAGAGAAAAAGGCAGGTTCGCTATCCATGCTGATGGGAAGGTGGAGGAGAAAGGGTAACGGGTAAAGAGGTCGCTCTATCCGCCAGCACAAGAGCGCCCTCTTTACTTTTTAACAGACCCTTTCTTTACCGCACCCTGGTCTGTCCCCCGACAGACGGGAATAATGAAGTGTGCTGTCAGGGGACAGACCATGGCTGCCGAGTAATCCCAAAGCACCAAAGCCCGACCCACCGGTTATTGCGAGGCACAAACTCAATCACTTATTGTGCTACATTATTCTTGTGCCGTGGCAATCTGCCAGATAAAGAGCCACATTCTGTCCATCAGATTGCCCGTGACGGGGAAACACAACTGCCGCCACAAGATTTCACACAATGATCAAATATTGAGGCAGCTTCGCAATTACCGGTAAGGGGCAGCAATGCTATTAAGTTAAGAGCATTTTACCCTGGCTGGGCGCCCCTTAATCCCTAAGCCGGGTGTCCCCTAAAGGATCCTGCTAACGACAATTCACTCGCCCTTTAGGGTCAGGGGTCAAAGTAGAATTGGGACAACGGAACCTCTTAACTTAATAGCATTGAGGGGGGCAGCGGAGGGCATCGCCATCAATTCGTTCCGGCCTGGCGTCTTCACCTGCCGGCAGAAATACCTGGACAAATACCCTCTTCCCCTGATACGATTTGCTACCGAACCCTGGTCTGTCCCCCGACAGACGGGAATGATGAAGTGTGCTGTCAGGGGACAGCCCACGGGTACGGGAGTACGAGCGCACGCAGTTTGGCGGCTGGCCCTGGCCCAACCACGAGCACGTGCATGCGAGAGAAAAGGGCAGGTTCGCCATCCACGCCGATGGGAAGGTAGAGGAAAAAGGGTAATCAGTAAAGAGGTCGCTCTGTGCAAGCTGCAAGACCGACCTCTTTACTTTTTGGTGTCTGCAGTTTCGATCCAGGTAGAAGTATTCGAAGCGAAAACCAGCACTCTGCCGTCATTGCGATGGAGCAGTAGACAAGTTCTCCATGTCACTATTCATGAAGCGACTGAAGCAATCTGTTCGTTAGGATCACGCTTCGGAATAAACAGATTGCCGCAGCTGCCGCAGAGATTTCACACATAATAGACAAGCGGTGAAGCAGCTTCGCAATGACGGGCGGGTTTGGGTTAACGGGTGTTAAATACAGCCCACAAATACCCTCTTCCCCTGATACGATTTGCCACACGGCACTGATACCCCCGACCGATGCAACGCAAGATATTTGTGCAAAAAAAACCTATGCGCAAATTAGCACTTACCCTATTCGTAGTTGTCGTCACGCTGAGCCAACTCAAAGCACAGAGTTATTCTTACACCGTTCTTGAAAACAACCCTGAAAAGGCTTACACCAAGTTCATAGCGCCAGAATTTGGCTCAGAGTATTCCGGAGCTAACATAAGCATATTGGTCGGTGCCAATGCCCGCATGGGCATTTCTGATAAATTAACTTTTGAAGGCGATGCCCAATTGGATGTTTACCAGTTGAATGGTAAAGGCCTTGGTTATCACCTGGAAGGCGGCGTTTTTCTTCCCCTGAAAACAAAGACCAAAATCAAAGACGTGCCGGTGATCCTGAGCTACAACCCCTACGCAGGCACCAAATACGAGAACGGCAAAAGCTACAACATAGAGGAAACCAAATACCTCAACATTCCGAATATGGACTACAAAGACCAGTACGGCGTAAGGGGTGGTATCTACACCCGTGGAATGAGTGTTGAAAGCGATGGTATCAGAGCGGCTGCGGCAGTAGGAAACCTGTCTCTTGTGGGCCCCTACATTGGGGTTCAAAAAACGTCGCAGGCTTATGTGAAAACAAAAATCAACGATGACGTTGACAGAATTGGCGCTGGCTTTGGCCGGTACTTCATAGATGTGATGCTCTTCCCGGTAAGAAGCCTCAGCGACGAGGCCATCGCTCCTGAGCTGAAAAAAGACAAATTTGTTGGCTGGCGTGGTGGCTTTCAGTGGTACCTCGATCCACATGATGGTGACTACAAGCGCCTGATGAACAGCGTGTTTACAGCAGAAATAGGCTCCAGGCCCTACACGGGCTTCTACCTGAACTTCACATGGGGCTTTGCCTTCATGAATCAGCGATAGCGAAGCGCTTGAAAGCTTTCGGCCAGCACAAGCCAGCCGAAAGCTTTTTACCTCCAATATTTCTATTTCTTATTGAACAAATATTTGTTCAATAGCTCTTTTCCTTTCTTGATTTCCGCTCGCCCGCTCGACTCAATGCCATACCAGCCACTGTAGCCCGACTCCTTGGCCATGTTGATCATTTTGGCTGTCAGCTCCTCCGTTGGCTGGTTGCGGTAGCTCATGCCATGTGCATAAGGCAGCGTCTTCTCCAGGTAAGTCACATTGTCAAAATCGTCCATCGGGCGGCGCCAGTCGGGGTACGTGCCAAAGTACAGGTTGTTCACCTCCTGCATCAGCCTCACCATCCAGTCGCCGTCGTTCGACACGCCACCATGGTTTTCGATCACCACCTTAATACCGGCCTCCACGGCATACTCCAGCAGCATAATGTACGACTCCACCGCCCATTTAAGCGCTTCGTCTTTGTTGGCTCCTTCCGGCCCTCTGCAGTTGGTGCGAATGGCATGACAGCCGAGATACTGGGCGATGTCGATCCACTTGCGGTGATTGATCACAAACTGCCTGCGGCCCTCTTTGGTATCGGAAGCTCCGTCGCCTTCGGCATCCACCATAATGAGCACATTTTTTACACCGTGGTCGGCGGCATTCTTGTTAAGCTGTTTCAGGTAGTTTTCGTGAGGCACTTCCATGAGCGTGTTCACATATTCTATCCCGTTAAGACCAAAGTCTTCCCTGGCCACTTTGGCAAAATCGACGGTTTTCCATTTTCCTTCTCTCACCTCATCCACCAGCGACCACTGTGCGAGCGAAATATCATCTTTCATAATGATAGGGGTTGACGTTTTCGTTTTGCAGGCCGCAAAGGCAGCAGGCCCCATCAGGGAGGCGGCACCAACAGCCGCTGTTTTTCCCATAAAATCTCTTCTGTTCATATCGTAGGTGTTTGATTCTTCTTTTGGTTAGCCTTGCCGGTGCAGGTCGTACCACCAACAAGTTGTGGGCACGACAATCCTGCATTCTCTTACAACTCCCAGCCTTTCCGGTATTCTCTTCTCAGGAACTTATTCGCTTCGGCATCATTCGTAATTTCCATCTTCGCCGAGTCATACACCACCCGTTTGCCGGCTCGCAGAGCCACAGCCCCAAGGTTGATCGTTTCAGAAATAGCCCCTGCATAAAGGAAGCTTCCAGGTGACTGTGTTCTATTTTGAAATGCATCAATCCAAACGTCGTCGCCTCTCACTGTGGTCTCTTCAAGGGCAGGTTTTCCTGCCAGATAGCTCTTCATCCTTGACTCGGGCAGCAGCACCGGGTTCTCACACCTGAACTCTGCCAAAATCTTTCCCTTATCACCCACGAACATCATACCCTCCTGAGGCATGTCTTTGCCATCCACCTCAAGCTCTTCAGGTGTCGGGGGTTTCATACCACCATCGTACCAGAAAAGGTCGAAGGCAGGAAGCGTGTCCTGTTTGGCAAACTTAAACCTCACGATGCTCGAATAAGGGAATGCGACGTCGTTTACCACCGCTTTGCTTACGCCATCCACAGTTGTTCTGGTGGTGGTGCCATAGGCTTCCGCACTGTAGGCTGGTGTTTTCACTCCCAGCGTCAGAAACAACGGCCACAGGCTATAATGTCCCATATCGGCTATGCTGCCTCCGCCGAAATCGTACCAGCCCCGGAACACACAATTCGTGTAATTTTGGTGATAAGGGCGGTCAGGCACGGGGCCCAGCCACAGGTTCCAGTTGAAGCCATCGGGCACAGGCTGCGTCTCCGCCGGGTTTTGCGTCCACTGCTGCCACACCGGGCGGTACGACCAGTTGTGAATTTCTTTCAGGTTGCCAATGGCCCCTTCATCAATCCATTTTTTCACCAAATCATTACCACTTCGCTTGCTCCAGGCCAATAAGTGGGTGCTCGTACCGGTTTTTCTGGCTGTGTCTATCGTCAATTTGGTTTCGTACATCCTGTTGGCAATGGGCTTATGAATCACCACATGCTTGCCTTTCTTCATGGCTGCTATCGACACGGTGGCGTGTAAGTGGTCGGGCGTCATCACCTTCACCGCATCAATGTCTGTTTCCTTTTCAAGCAGCTCCCTGAAGTCTTCGTAGGATTGACACCCCTTGTACTTTCCGGATGGCTTGTTCTTTGCATAATATTTGGTCACAAAATCGTGACCTACGTCCCTTCCACCCATAATCCCATTGAAGTTGGCACCCCATGAGTCTTCGCCCAAAGCCTTTCTGATGCTATTTCTTATGCCGTAAGGTGACCAGTCGATATAATTGGTGCTTAGCTTATTGGGATCACAAACGGAGGTGATCTGTAGCTTTGGGTTGGCAATAAGGCCTACCATTTCCCGCATCCCCTGGGTGCCGCACCCAATATACGCCAGGTTGAGTTTGTCGCTGGGAGCAACAAACCTTGTGCCTCCCACAACGTGCCTCGGAACAATGGTAAATGCCATCGACGCCAAAGCAGCAGATCCGACGAACTCCCGCCGGTTGATTTTTCTTGCTGGTGCCATAGTTTAAGTAGTTAGAGCGTTCTATAGTTTTTCCAATACATGGAACGTACTATAAGTTACTACCTGGCTACGAAGATCACAAAGCAAAAGTGTTGAATGGGGAAATTGTTGGCGGAAACATAGGTATATAAAACGTCGCAGGCCAGGTGCTAGCCCAGCGGCACCTCATAGTATTCCAGTGCCCATTCCAGCATAAACCTCACCCGGTTGGGCACGATTAGCTAGAGGTTATCAACGCTGCCCAGATAGTGCTGCAACAAGCGGTTGCCGTTCCAGATGTCTTCCAGCAACGCCCGATCACTCACCTCTTTTCACATTTGAATGACGCAGCGCTATTGTGTATTTAAATGCATTGAGTCTTTGACGCTTTCCACCAAAGAAGCTACAAAAGATCTGTCACACTTTGATATAAACCGAGTCAGAGACCAGGGCAATTGCATTTAAAGCCATTTAGCTTCGAAATTCTTCTTTTTTACCCTAACCCTAAAGGGAAAGAAGAATTTCAAAGCTGTTTCACCCTTTAGGGTCGGGGTAAAAAAACAGCTTTGAAAAAATTTGAATAGTTTATTTTTAAATGCGTTTGCCCTGTCTGAGACTCCCCGCTATTACTTATCCTGGAGCCCTTTGGAACCCCAGGGAAAGTTGGCGGAAAACGACCCGATTGACTTATCTATCGTTTGAGATGCCGGATGAATTTATTTGTAAATTGGCCCGACAGTAAACGGTTAATTATTAATTTCACCTTGCATGGGCAGGCACGAAAAACTATTAATCAAAATTCTACGTGGAACTTCCGATAAAAATATCGGGTTTGAGGAATTCAGAAACTTGCTACTGCACATAGGGTTTGAAGAGAGAATAAAGGGAAGCCATCACATTCTGTGGAAAGATGGTATTAGCGAAATCTTGAATATTCAAGAAACTTCGGGCAAAGCCAAACCATACCAGGTTAAGCAAGTAAGGAATATCATTGTGAAATATCAGATTAACTTGAGAGAGAATGAATAATAAACCCAGGTACGAAATAATTATTTACTGGAGCAAAGAAGACGATGCATTTGTCGCTGAGGTACCAGAACTGGCTGGGTGTGCCGCAGATGGAGAAACATATCAGGCGGCCTTGGCAAATGTCGAAGTGGTGATAGAGGAATGGATAGAAACTGCCGTTGCGAACGGACGAAATATACCAACTCCCAAAGGAAAGCTGATGTTCGCATAAGCAGGCTATTCTAATTTTAAAGCCCTTCGTAACGCTATGTATAGCGGTTCAACGACTTACGTTAGCGGCACCTCATAATACTCCAGCGCCCACTCCAGCATGAACCTCACCCTGTTGGGCACGATCTTGTACACAATAAGCTGGGGATTATCAACGCTGCCCAGGTAGTGCTGCAACAGACGATTGCTGTTCCAGATGTCTTCCAGCAAGGCCCTGTCGGTTACCACGTCTGCTAAGCCCGTAATGCGCACCTGGTTGTGTTCTTCGTCTACATAGCAAAGCTCCACTTTTGGATTGGCAGCAATCTCGGCTGTTTTCCCGTAGCTCTTCAGGTTGGCCACATACACCGTAAAACCGTCCGTGCGCACCGGCGACACAGGGCGCAACCTGGGCTGGTCGTTGTCGATGGTGGCTAACACAGGGAACTTCACCTTTATCACAAGCTCGGCTGCAAGCTGTGGTACTTTAGCAGGGTCGATGGGTTCGGGAGTAGGCTTCGGCATAATTCTCTTTTCTTAGTGAGCTAAAATTAACTGTTTCCTTTGAAAAACAGCAGGATAAAAACCATCCCACTGTTGGTTAAATTACGTCTCCTCAATAATTTCGTTTATGCGTCTCCTTTACCTTTTCCTTGCTTTGGCAGCCATTGTGCTGATCTCCTTCTTCATCTGGGGCGATCCGCTAATGGAAACTTTCTCTATGGAAGGCTCGGTTAACTGGCTGAGTCAGTATGGCAGCTGGGCCTGGGCCATGGGCATCGTGCTGCTGATGGGCGACTTGCTGCTCCCTCTACCTGCCACGCTTGTTATGTCGGCCCTGGGCTATATCTATGGCCCTGTAGTCGGTGGGCTCATTAGCGCAGCCGGTTCGTTCATCACTGGTTCCTTCGGTTACTGGCTGTGCCGCCTCATGGGCGAGAAAGCTGCCATCAAGCTGCTGGGGGCAAAGGACTACGAAAAAGGAAAGAAGCTTTCCGGCAAAATAGGCGGCTGGGTGGTGGTGCTTTCCCGCTGGCTGCCGGTATTTCCTGAGGTGATTTCGTGCATGGCTGGCATGGTTCGCATGAATGCCACACACTTTCACCTGGCGCTCGCCAGCAGTGCCATTCCCATGGGGTTTGTCTTTGCCTTTATCGGCAGTGCGGGGACAGAGAACCCAACCATTGCAGTGATATTAAGCGCAGGGCTGCCTCCGCTGATTTGGCTCGCCATCAGGCCAATTTTTAAGGCAAGGCTTACAGCGTAAGCCCCGCCTTCATACATGTGTTATTAAAGTCGCTTTACGCTGGGTTTCAAATCCGTCAGGTCGGCAATCTTAATTTTCTTATTGCCTTGCTCAATACTTTTTCGGGCTGCCACACCAATCAGCACGGCCATGGCCCCATCCCGGCTGCCTGCCGCATGGCGCAGCGGATCAGGTGCATTGGGGTCTTTGAAAATTCTATCCTGTAGTCGGCTGTCGCCTCCACCATGACCTGCCCTCACTCTTGGCACTTTAATCTGCTCATAGTCGGCAAAATTCTTCATCACCATCATCTGGTCAAACTCCTCAGCTTCTTCCTTTTTGCCCTGGGTCATTTCCAGCTCATGACGGTTGGCCTGATCTACCTCATCCTTGCCCTGCTGCCATGGAATGTCCTCCCAGCTGTCGAGCCGACCTTCCATGCCGTTAAATGCTACCCGCCAGCCTTCGTAAGGCGAATAGGTCGTCAGCGAATAGTTCACCACCACTCCGTTAGCATATTTGATCTGGGCACTCATTTTGTCGTAAATGTTGATATCGTCTTTCCAAACGCAGCCGTCTCTCAGGTAGCCGTCATATTTTTCGTTGTCGGCATACAAACTCATCAGGTTTTTACTCTTGGTCATGTCCCAGTAAAACTTGCAGTTGCTTTTGTGCGGGCATGGCCGGCAGTTGGTGTGCTTGAATTCCGTATGATTCTTGCCATAGTGCTCCAGCTCTCCAAATGCTACCACTTCAATGGGGTCAGAATCAATCCACCAGTTGAGCAGGTCAAAGTGATGACTGGCCTTGTGCACCCAAAGACTGCCGCTGTTCTCAGTCAGTCGGTGCCAGCGACGGAAGTAATCCGCCCCATGGTACACATTCAGGTACCAGTGGAAGTCCACCGAGGTAAGCTTCCCGGCTACATTGTCTGCCAGCTGCTGCTTGATGGCCGTGGCCAAAGTGGAATACCGGTAGTTAAAACCAACAATCACCTTTTTGCCCGACTTCCGCTCCGCATCCAGAATCGCCTGGCATTTAACGTCGTCGGTCGTCATTGGTTTTTCCGTGAGCACGTTGTAGCCCTTGTTCAGCGATTTGATAACAAATTCATGGTGTGTAGAATCCATGGTGGTAACAATCACCAGGTCAGGCTTGGTCTTGTCGAGCATGTCGTCGAAGTTGTCGAACATCTTGGCGTTGGGGGCGAATTCGCTTTTGGCCAGGTCCATCCGCCCTTTGTTAACGTCATGCAGCCCAACAAACTCAAGGTCGTCGCCATAGTTGTCAACAACCCTCTTTCCCCAGAAGCCAATTCCCCTTGACCCTGTGCCCACCATGACAACTTTCCTTTTTGCCCGGCGGGCAAAAGCATTCATGGGATTCACCAACATGGAGCCAGCAACAGCCGCCCCGGTAGTAGCTACAAATGATCTTCTCTGCATATCTGTTTAAATAGGTTTTAATCAAGATAGCCATTTGTCCCGGGAATTCGAAGCATTTCTTGCCATTAGCTATTTGCTTGATGTGAATGGTGGCTCCTGCTTTCAAATTTGGCTATATTGGATAATGAAAAAATTGCTTTCGACCTCCCTGGCTGTCATCTGTTTCGCTTACAGTTGCCGGCAACCCGAGACCTCCTCCACGCCTTACGAAGTGGCCATTGCTGAAAGCAGCCGCATGATTGACTCGCTGATGACCGCCGAGAAAGTGCCTGGCATCGACGTAGCTGTCGCTATCAACGGCGAAATCGTTTGGTCACAAGGCTTTGGCTATGCCGATCTGGAGCATGAAGCGCCGGTAAAAGCGGGTTATTCACTGTTCAGAATTGGTAGCGTGTCAAAGCCCATTACCTCGGCTGCCATGGGCACGCTGATGGACGCCGGTCAACTTGACCTTACTCAACCTGTGCAAACTTATGTCCCAGACTTCCCAGAAAAGAGATATCCCATCACGGTCAAGCAGGTTGGAGGCCATATTGGCGGCATTCGACATTACCGGGGCCAGGAGATGCTGAGCGCTGCCTACTACCCAACGGTAACCGAAGGACTAAACATCTTCAAGGACGACACACTGCTGTTTGCTCCTGGCACGAAATACTCTTACTCCAGCTATGGATTCAACCTGCTCAGCGCCGTGGTGGAGGGAGCCAGTGGGCAGGACTTTCTCCCGTTTGTGCAGAAAAATGTCTTCGATGCACTTCAAATGAATCACACTACCCCCGACATCAACCACCAAATCATTCCCGGGCGTGTGTCGTTTTACGACGTCGACAGCCTTGGCAACATCGTGAATGCCACCTACGTCGACAACAGCTACAAGTGGGCTGGCGGAGGATTTATCAGCTGCACGACCGATTTGATCAAATTTGGGGAGGCTCACCGCACCGGAACATTCCTCAGCGACAGCGTTCGTTCTATCTTACTTACCTCCCAAACGCTGGCCGATGGTAAAGTAACAGGATATGGTGTGGGTTGGGGCGTATGGGAAAAGAATGGCAGAAAAGGGTTCGGCCACACAGGTGGTTCGGTGGGAGGCATTACCGATTTTCGGGTCTACCCCAAGGAAGGTTTGATTCTCGTGCTTTTATCCAACTCTTCTGTTACAAAGTATGGAAATGTGAGTGACCGGATCGTCGAGCTTTTTCTCGCCGGTGACAAATAATGATGATATGTCGAAGGCTGTAAAAGAAGAAAAGCCTCCTGAAGATCAAGAGGCTTTCTTTACTGTTAAACAGGTGTATGAATAAATTTGTGTTATGTAAAGGTATATACGTGACATACCCATTAAGTAACCACCTCCCCCAGAAAATAATTTACTTTTTTTTCATTTTATTTTAAAACCTGATATTTGAGCATGGTAAAAGTACTTTTTGTATGCCTGGGAAATATTTGCCGGTCACCCATGGCGGAAGCAATTTTCAACAGGCAGCTCAAAGAGCGGGGGCTGTCCGACCAGATAGCGTCCGATTCAGCGGGAACTTCACGGTACCACATCGGGGCCGACCCCGACCCACGTACCATCGACTGTTCCATCACCAACAATACCCCCATTGACCACAAAGCCAGGCAGGTTCGTATTGAAGACTTTCACGAGTTTGATTATGTCCTCGCTATGGATCAAAACAACTACAGAGACATTGCCGCTGTTTTCAAAAAGGAGCATCCCCACTTTTACCTGATGCGGGAATTTGATGAGCAACGTGACAGCCTCGACGTGCCCGATCCCTACTTCGGAGGCATGGACGGTTTCCAGGAAGTGTACGATATGCTGTGGCGGGCATGCGACAAATTAATTGACAGCATTGCCCGGGAAAAGAACCTCTAAATGTTTGATGAGCATTTTAAATCGTTCTTCGAAAAGGTCATCTTCCAAAGTACTGGTGTAGAGACAGAAGAGATCGATTTTAGCTTTGTGGCTGGTGGCTGCATCAACAATACGGTCAAATTAAGCTGCAAGGCTGGCGTTTCCTTTCTAAAATGGAACGAAAGCGCACCAGCAGGCATGTTTGAAGTGGAAGCCAAAGGGCTGACGCTCCTGCAAGACACGGGGGCGGTGCGGGTGCCGGAAATAATCAACACCGGAAGCGCAGAAGGCAAAAGCTACTTGGTGCTGGAGTTCCTTGGGCCTGGCAGGAGAGCTGCCAGCTATGCGGAAACTCTGGGCAGGGAATTGGCCGCTCTGCACCAAAACTCCTCCCCCTTCTTTGGCCTCGATCACGACAACTACATTGGCCGACTCCCTCAAAAAAATGAAGCCAAGCAATCGTGGGCCGATTTCTTTATCGAGTGTCGGCTAAAACCACAGGTAGGCCTGGCTGCCTACAACGGCCTCATTGCAAACGACACGGTGATGCGATTTGAAGTCCTCTACGACAGGCTGCCTGCTCTTTTTCCTGAAGAGCCACCTTCCCTGCTCCATGGCGACCTGTGGAGTGGCAACGTGCACACGGGGCCCGACGGACATGCGTGGCTCATTGACCCAGCAGTTTATTTTGGCCATCGGGAAATGGACCTGGCTTTTACCCAGCTGTTTGGAGGGTTTGATACAGCTTTCTATTCCGCTTACCACGAATCCTTCCCCCTGCAGCCTGGCTGGCAAGAGAGAACCGACCTCTGCAACTTGTACCCTTTGATGGTGCACGTCAACCTTTTTGGCACCTCCTATCTCGCAGCTGTTGAGCGAACACTTTCAAGGTTTATTTAAAATATTTCCAGCGGTTTTCTTGCTGGTGCAATCGATTTAGATGTAGTTTTAGGCCTGTTTTAGACATTAACCCAAAGTTTAAGCAGATGGTAGACAAAAGCAAATTGGGCCAACCTGTTGGCACAACGCTTGATCGTTTTATTAAAAACAAACAAGACGAATTTTCTTTTGCTACCGGGGAGTTATCCCAAATTCTGAGAGACATCGGGCTGGCAGGCAAAATCATCAATAGAGAGATCAGCCGTGCCGGCCTGGTGGACTTAGGAGGCTCAGTAGGTGAGCAGAACATCCAGGGTGAAAATCAACAAAAACTTGATGTCATCGCCAATATCCGTTTCAAAAGAGCGCTGAGAAACGGCGGCGTGGTATGCGCCATAGTGTCGGAAGAAGACGACGGCATCATCGACCTCAACAATCCGCATGGTCGCTACATTGTGGCCATCGATCCGCTCGACGGCTCTTCCAACATCGACGTCAATGTATCCATTGGTACTATATTTTCGGTTTACCGAAGATTATCACCGGTGGGCGGCCCAGCCCTGCGGGAGGACGTGCTGCAAAAAGGTGACGACCAGGTGGCTGCAGGCTATTTGCTCTATGGCTCTTCCACCATGCTGGTGTACAGCACAGGGCATGGCGTGAATGGATTTACTTACGATCCGTCGCTGGGAGAGTTCTTTCTGTCGCACCCCAACATGAAAACCCCAGCCACCGGCAGCATCTACTCCATCAACGAGGGATCCAGCCAGCTTTTCGACGATGGCGTTCGGCAGTATATTCAGCACTGCAAGGAGCAACAACTTACGGCCCGGTACATCGGCTCGTTGGTCGGCGACTTTCACCGAAACATGCTGAAAGGCGGCATTTACATCTACCCGGCTACTCCGAAAGCTCCCAATGGGAAATTGAGATTGCTTTACGAATGCAATGCGCTGGCCTATATTATTGAGCAGGCAGGCGGAAAAGCTACAAACGGAAAAGGAAAACGAATTCTTGACTTACTGCCCAACGAACTTCACCAGAGAACACCCTTTTTTATCGGATCCAGCGAAATGATGGAAATGGCAGAGTCGTTCAATCTGGCGACTGCCGATACTTCTCCCGTAGTTTGATTTTCTCCAGCTGCCGATCGACAATGGCAGCGGTAAGATTGCCCGCCACGTGTTCGGGTGCGCTCTCTTCCAGCAATGATATGACTTTAGGCTCGGGCAGGTCGATCCGGTAGAGGACGTTCAGCAGTTGTTCAAACGATTGATCGAGCATCCGGCGAATGACAGGAGTCAGCACTTCTACAAGCAGACTCCTGGCTTTGTCTTCATCATCAGCTGCGGTGTTCTCAATGCCTTCAGGCACCTCGAAATGCTTGTTCAGCAACTCCAGTGTCCTGTTGGCAAGATCACGTTCAGCCATTACTTATCTGCGGACTTCTTTTTGGCAGCGGGCTTGGCCTTGGGTTTTTCTTCTTTAGGTTGCTTTTCAGCGGCCTTGGCAGCAGGAGCTTTTTTGGCAGCCGCTTCTTTAGGTGCCTTTGCCTTGGCAGGCTTTTCTTCCTTCACCTTTTCTTTGGGCTCGTCGAAAACCTCAGGGGCTACTTCCACCAAAATGCTGTACCAGTTCACCAGCTTTTTAATGTCGGACACGTATACCCTGTCGGCATCGTAAGTGGGCAACACGTGCTTCAGAAACGACTTCAGCTCTTCGTTATCAGAGTTTTTGGTAAGACCAGTGTCACCGGCAAATTCCTTGTGCACCTTGCGCATCACGTCCTCCAACGCCACCGTTCCTTCATTGTCGGTGGTGTAAATAGAGATTTCGTGAAGGATAGACACTTTGGAGTTAGCGTTGACTATCAGCTTGGACTTCTTCTCATCTAACGATTCCAGTATGACGCCTGAGCGGGTAGGGTTAAGTACTTTGAAAAGTCCGCCTTTGCCAGACACTGTTGCAATTTCTTTAAACTCCATATTTGTCAGTTTGTGGGCGCAATTTTAGATATTTTAATCTCACCATTCAACGCTTAATCATTTTTTTGCATAAAAAGCCCATTGGCTTCTTCTATATAGCCGAGCAATTCTTCCTTTCCCCGCTTGTCTTCAGCAGAAGTTACGAACGATGGGGGTAGAAAAATCCAATACTTCTTCAATTCCCTCATAAAGGCCGCCACCGAAGACTGGGTATGGTTTTTTGATTGTTTGTCGGCTTTTGTGAACACAATCGACAAGGGGATTTCGTTCTCTCCCGCCCAGTTAAGAAACTCAAGGTCAATTTTCTGGGGAGGAATCCTCGAATCGATAAGCACAAACAGGTTACACAGGTTCTTCCTTTCCAGCAAGTACTGCTGGTTCATGATCTCCCACTTGGCCTTTTCTGTCTTACTTACTTTGGCCCAGCCATAGCCCGGCATGTCCATCAGCAGCCACGAATCGTTGATCAGGAATTGGTTGAGCAACTGGGTCTTTCCTGGTTTTGACGATGTTTTGGCCAACTTGCTGTGGTTGGTCAGCATGTTGATGAGCGACGACTTGCCGACATTACTGCGCCCAATGAAAGCATACTCCGGCAGCTCGGATTCGGGGCAGGTATTAACGTTGGCATAGCTTGCCAGAAAAGTGGCTGTATCAATCCGCATTTTTTGAAATTTTGGCAAAGATACAAACCCTGCCGAGAACAAATTTTAAAAACGCAAGGTTTGCAGTATACTTGCGAAAAGTTTCGCACACCAGTTCCCTCATTCATTGCGCTTTTACTGGTTTTATTGACAATTATTTGCACTAGATGACCGTAGTACCCTACAAAGAAAAGGAAGGAAGCAAGAAAGCTCAGGTGGCTGAAATGTTCAACAACATTAGCCGCCGGTACGATTTCCTCAATCACTTCCTCAGCCTTGGCATCGATATCGTTTGGAGAAAAAAAGCTATTCGGGAGCTCAAAGAGATCAAGCCAAAGCAAATACTCGACATTGCGACGGGCACAGGTGATTTCGCTATTGAAGCCCTTTCATTGAAACCCGACAAAGTAATTGGCGTCGACATTTCGGAAGGCATGCTGGCCATGGGCAAGAAAAAAATTGCCCGCATGAAGCTGGAAGATAAAGTCGAACTTCAGATGGGCGATTCAGAAAAGTTGCTCTTCGATGACAATACCTTCGATGCCGTCATCGTTGCCTTTGGGGTAAGGAACTTCGAAAACCTGGAAAAAGGATTGGCCGATATGTGGAGGGTGCTGAAACCAGGAGGAAAAGTGGTGGTACTGGAGTTTTCAAAACCCACCCGCTTTCCTATGAAGCAGCTTTATAGCTTTTATTTTAAGTACATATTGCCTATTATCGGCAGAATGATTTCTAAAGACCGGGCGGCATATACATACCTTCCCGAGTCGGTAAAAGCGTTTCCCGACGGGGTGCTTTTTACTAACATACTGGATCGGGTTGGGTTCAAAAAAACAATATGCAAACCACAAACCTTCGGCATTTGCTCCATTTATACCGGCATCAAGTAGCAACAATCGTTTTGCTGCTTGGCCTTGCTTCGCCATCCATAGCGCAGCACAGCACTGTTATCAACCTGCCCAATTACACTGAAAAGTTTCTTCATTACGGGTTTGGCATGGGCCTGCACAGTTCCCGATATGCCATTCAATATTCCGATGCCTTTGCTGCCGACGATACGCTTCATTCTATTGTTCCGCACAGCCTGGGCGGTTTCAAAATTGGATTTATCTCCAACATGAGGGTGCTGCAATACCTCGACTTTCGTTTTTTGATTACAGTAGGCTTCTACGAAAACAAACTTTTGTATCGGTCGGTGACAGGAAACACGCTGGAGCAGCTGGTTGACGCCACCACAGTGGAGCTACCTATGCTACTGAAATACCGGTCGGTAAGGAGGGATAATATTGGCATGTACCTGATAGGCGGCATTACTCCCACCATTGAGGCCCGTGGAAAAGACGACAAAGCAGACGCCAGCGAGCGTTTGCTCACGAAAAGCACTTCTGTGGCACTGGAAGCCGGTGTTGGCTTCGACCTCTACTACCCGCTGTTCAAGTTCGCCCCTGAAATCCGCTATTCCTGGGGAATCTCCAATATCCTGACTAACGACGTCAACAAGTACAACGATCCGCTAAAGCGGGTTTCACCTCACAACCTGACCCTTTACATCACCTTCGAAGGCGGTCCATCTTAATTCTGCCGATGACCATTCTCAACTTTCAGCGACTATTTGTCCACTGATTGTGGCAGGCTATGCGCCATTTGGTTGAAGTTTAGGTCGCTATATCTTTAATTGCTGCCGTTTACTCACCAAAGCATTTTAGCTCCATGAAAAAAATTGCCCTCATCACAGGTGCCACCTCAGGCATTGGAAAATCAACTGCTCACTACCTTGCCGACCAGTTTTACCTGATTATTTGCGGAAGGCGAAGAGACAAGCTGGAGGAGCTGGCGCACAACCTGCGAACCGAAACCGATGTGCACGTACTGAGCTTCGACGTAAGAGATCAGCGGGCCGTGAACCAGGCCATTGAGTCGCTGCCAGCAAACTGGAGAGATATTGATGTGCTTATCAACAATGCCGGCAATGCGCATGGCATGGATGTTATTCATGAGGGCAGCACGCAGGATTGGGACGACATGATTGACATCAATGTGAAAGGGCTGCTTTATGTAAGCAAGGCCATCATCCCTGGGATGGTAGAAAAAAAGTCGGGTTTTATTGTAAACATTGGGTCGATAGCCGGAAAAGAGGTGTATCCCAAAGGCAATGTGTATTGTGCCAGCAAGCATGCCGTAGATGCCATTACGAACGGCATGCGACTAGACCTGAACCCCTATGGAATTAGAGTAACGGGCATTCACCCTGGCCTTGTGGAAACTGAATTTTCGCTGGTTCGCTTCAAAGGCGACGAAGAGAAAGCCAAACAGGTATACAAGGGAATGAAACCTCTGACAGGCGACGACGTGGCGGATGTTATCAAGTACGTGGTTACCCGGCCTCCTCATGTGCTGCTCAGCGACATCGTACTATTCCCGACCGCCCAGGCAAGTGCCACCATGGTGCACAGGGAGTCCTGATCAAATTTCGGATTCGAACGGAAACGGCATCAAATCACTGGCTTTTTCGAGCACCAGCACTTCATCGTTGGGGTACAGCAGTAGCAGCTTGAACGGACGGTGTTGCTTATGCTGCATTTCCATCATCACCTGTCGGCAGCCTCCACACGGGTGAGCCGGCTCAGCCACCTCCGATTTTGCCGGAAAAGCGACAACTGCCAGCATTTCAATAGGTGTGTCAGGGTAATTGGAGGAAGCGTGATACAGGCAAACCCTCTCAGCGCAAAGCCCCGCAGGGAAGGAACGATTTTCCTGATTGGAACCGACGACCACTGTGCCGTCAGCTAGCAATGCCGCCGCCCCCACCTGAAAATTGGAATAAGGTGCGTGTGCAGTGAAGCGTGTCTGCAAGGCGCTTTTCATCAACGCAGCCTCTTTTTTGCCCAGCTCATTTAATGGCACGATTGTATAATCGATTTCTACTTTACCCGTTCTGCTCATGTATACATATTCGATGGACAGCATTATACTGATTTATTGTTGAAAAAGTTTTAAAGCCTCCACCAAATCGGCTAATTTTCGAGCGATTTAACCCAAAATATACATGACGAAGCGCATACTGTTAGTCGGAGCCGGAAGATCTTCCTTCTCTTTAATCAACTATCTCATTAGCCTCTTAAAAGAGAACAACTGGCAGCTTTGCATTGGCGATCTCGACGTTGGTTTCCTAAGTGAAAAGTTTGGCTCAGCTGAAAACGTACAGGTAATTTCCTTTGATATTTTTAACCAGGAGCAAAAAACCAAAGAAATAACGCAATCTGACCTGGTCATTTCTATGCTTCCCGCCAAGTTCCATATCCACGTGGCTGAAGTGTGTGGGGAGCATGGCATCAACATGACTACGGCGTCGTATGTTACCGACGAAATCAAAGCGCTTGATGAAAAATTCAAAGCCAAAGGAGCCATTTGCGTTATGGAAATGGGCCTCGACCCCGGCCTCGACCATATGTCGGCCATGAAGGTACTTGACCGGATCAAAGACAAAGGCTACAAACTCCATGCGTTCGAAACCTTCACCGGAGGGCTACTGGCCCCCTCCACCGAAGACAACCCCTGGCAGTACAAGTTTACATGGAACCCCCGCAACGTGGTGTTGGCCGGGCAAGGCATTGTGAAGTTTATTCAGGAAGGGCGCTTCAAGTACATCCCCTATCACAAGGTTTTCAGGCGCACGGAAGTCATCCACATTCCCGGGCATGGGTATTTTGAAGGATACGCCAACAGAGACTCGCTGAAGTATGTCGACTCCTATGAGCTGCAGGACATCCAAACCCTTTACCGGGGTACGTTGCGCAGGCCCGGGTTCTGTAAAGCCTGGGACATCTTCATTCAACTCGGAGCCACAGACGACTCCTTTAAAATGGAAAGAGTCGACGAAATGACACACCGGCAGTTCATCAATTCCTTCCTGTATTTCAATCCACATGATTCCGTAGAATTGAAACTGGCTCACTACCTGAATATTGACATGGAATCGGAAGAAATGTACAAGCTGAAGTGGCTGGGTCTGTTCGATGATGAGTTAGTTGGCTTAAAAGAAGGCACTCCGGCACAAATCCTGGAGCATATTCTAAAGAAAAAGTGGACGCCCCGCAAAGACGAGAAAGACATGATCGTGATGTGGCATAAGTTTGATTTCAAAGAAGGCGACCAGGCCAGGGAAATCCAGTCGTACATGGTGGTAATGGGTGACAATGCCAACGACACGGCCATGGCCAAAACAGTGGGGCTGCCGCTTGGCATTGGCGCTAAGATGATTTTGAATGGTGAGTTCAAACTGAGCGGCGTTCAAATACCTACGAAAAGAGAAATCTACAAGCCGGTACTGAAAGAACTGGAAGCCATGGGGTTCGAATTCAGCGAAAGGGAAATAGACTTGATGGAGACCGCCAAAGGATAGAAACTGTCATAGATTCAGGTAATAAGGCGCCAACAGCTTTTCAAAGGCTGCGGTATAGGCATTCGAGTCGTCTCGTATCACCAGTTCACTTTGTGTTGTTTTGGCCTCAGTTTGTCCATAGCAAGTGATCATTCTGAATATCGAGCCACCTTCCTTGTTTCTGATGATGTGGTTTTCCAACGGATGTAATCCTTTTAGTTTGGCGGTTTGTGCAAATAGCCCTGCCTCGTAGGCTGGGTAGATAACAAAAAACCTGCCCTCCGGCATTAGCAGTTTACCAGCAACGGTAGCAAGATCCTCCATCGAAAGGCTGTAGGTATGCATCGCCAGCTTTCTTCTGACATCATCGGAGGGAAGGTAGTTGGTGTAAAATGGTGGGTTGGAAACGATCATATCGAACCGCTCCTTCGCTTGTTCTGCAAAAACCTGAATGGTACTGTTGACAATATTCACTCTTTCACTCCACGGACTGCCTTCCACATTTCGAAGCGCCTGGGCTGCTGCCTCCTCGTCAGCTTCAACCGACGTTATTTTCGCATTCGTCCGTTGAGCGATCATTAAAGCCAGCAAGCCCGTGCCGGAGCCAATGTCCAGCACGCTGGCATCGTGACCGCAGGTGGCAATCGCCCCCAGCAGGCAGCCCTCAGTGCTCACCTTCATGGCGGCACCCTCCTGGTTGATCCTGAATTGCTTGAATTGAAAAAAGTTATTTCCCATACAATATTGCCCTCAAAATCTCTCACCTTCCAGTGACACGCTCATTTGTAGCCCATAAAAATCCTCATTTGGAAGGTTAATACGATTTCTGGTGTTAAAAATACCTAAAAATAGGTATAGAACTCCGTGTTATTCTTGGGTACTTCGATACGTACAAAAACGACAGCGAAAATCCTGTTCGGAAGCGATACTTAGAAAAAGTAAAGCACCCGGAAAAATGACCTGAGCAATCATTGGGGTTTCTGAAAATGTCGAACCACTAACTTCTAACCCCGTGAGGCAATGCAACCTGAAATCAACAATGATAAACCAATTGCGGATGATCTTAAAAGCTCATCTGTAATAGGGCTGATTACCAATTACAAGAGAAAAGGAATGTTTGAAGCTCGTTTGGTAGAAAAAGAAGACGATGACAAAAAATATATCTATTTGAAAGTGGGCCACGAAGACTTTTATATTGATCTGGACGAGAACGATATCCTAAGCGATATGTTCTCAGAGCATGAAATGGCCTCGCTTATCGAGGAACTGATCATTGAAAATTTAAGACTGGAAAGCAACCTGAGGGCTGCATCACAATGGCTCACAACTGATGAGTCGACTATTTTGGAGCTATCGGCCAAAGGATACAACGCACAGCAATTGTGCTCAAAAACAGGCCTTTCATCAGACACTATCGAAACACTGAAGAGAGAGCTAAGCTTAAAACTGAACAAGAGCAGCTTTGAGGAGGCGCTGGAATTTATCAGAATCAAGAAACTTTAGTAGTCGTAAGTTTAAGTAGTAGAATCCTCGAATCCTTGGTCAACTAGTAAGTGCGGAGCTTCAGCGCTTTGCACTGCTAGCTGATCACACCTCTCATTTTCTACATTACCAGCATGGCCCTTCACCCAGTGAAACTTCACTTTGTGAGGTGATGAAGCTTTTAAATACTCCTCCCAAAGATCCTGATTTTTCTTTCCCTTGAACCCTTTCTTCACCCAGCCTGCCAGCCAGCCTTTTTCCACAGAGTTCACCACATACTGTGAGTCGGAATATACATCCACCTGCACGCCCGGTCTTTTGAGCGCCTGCAGCCCTCTGATGACAGCCAGCAGTTCCATTCTGTTGTTTGTAGTCAGCCTGTAGCCTTCACTTAGCTCCTTCCTGAGGTCTTTGTGCAGTAACACAGTGCCGTAGCCACCAGGGCCGGGATTGCCTTTCGCTGCGCCGTCGGTGTACATAATTACCTTCATGTCAGCAGATTGGTTTTAATCAGTTTGATGGCTATCGAAAGCAAGATGATTCCAAATACCTTCCGAAGGATGTTGAGTCCGGCCTTGCCCAGTTTACGTTCGAGCCAGTTGGTAGTTTTTAACACCAGATAAACGAACATCAGGTTGACCACGATGCCCACCAGAATATTGGGTAGCGAGTACTCGGCCCTGAGAGAAAGAAGGGTTGTCATAGTGCCTGCCCCGGCAATAAGCGGAAAAGCAATGGGCACAATGGAGCTGGATGTAGCTCCTCCCTCTATTTGCTCGTGTTTAAAGAACTCTACCCCAAGTATCATTTCCAGACCAATGATGAAAATCACGAGCGCTCCGGCAATAGCAAAAGAGCTGATATCAACACCAAAAAGGCCAAGAATTTTCTCTCCCAGAAAGAGAAAAACGATCATCAAAACTCCTGAGGCCAATGTAGCTTTTTCTGACTGTATATGGCCCACCTTCTGCCTGAGCGACACAATGATGGGAATGCTACCCAGAATGTCGATGACAGAAAAGAGGATGAGAGAAACAGAAAGAATTTCTTTGAAGCTGAACATTTTCCTTTTGAAAAATTGGGAGCGCAAATTTTGCTCTCTGAATCAGCTAATCAAAGTTTTTCTTGAGGAAAAACCGAAGCGATTGGATTTCTTTTTTCTTGATAGATGGAAAGTTGGCAATTCGTATCGTGTCTTCTTTCCACTCACCGTAGCCACTTCCTAAAGTAAACCCTGCATCAGAGGCCTTCTCCAGCAACTCTTTTATCACCGAAGGCTCAGCTTTCAGCGGAATGACGGTGGTAGAACGTACCGATTCATTCTCTACCAGCGGTGTCCATGAGTCGAACTTGTTCAGAAAATCCATCCAGTCGAGAAATCTGTTTTTGACTTTTCGATTAATTTCTTCAATAGGCCTTCTGTCTTCCATCAGCCGGTAGAGCAGATAAATGCCTAAAATATTGGGTGTGTAGGGCGTCTGGTCCTTTCTGCTATTGGCTATAGAAAAGAGAAGGCTGTTGTAATGGTCGTTCTCATTCAATTTCTCAGCCTTAGCAACGGCTGCGGGCGATAAGATCATAATCCCCATGCCAGAGGGCAGTCCGAATCCCTTTTGCACGGAAGCAAACCAAACATCGGCCATTTTGAAAGGCAGGGTTGTGGCTGCCATGCTGGACGTGGCATCCACCGCAATGAGCCTGTCAGCGAATTGCCTCCGCAGGATTGTCAACTCTACATCGCTTACCTGCGTACCGTTGGAGGTTTCGTTTTGAGTGACGCAGATAACATCCGCCTCGTCAGGAACGGAAAGTAGTTTTATCGGGACTGGATCTTCTATATCAAATGAAGCGGCATGGGTTTCAACACCAAGCTTTCCGGCATATTCACACCATTTATTACCAAACGCTCCGTTATACACATGAAAACTGGCTTTCGCCGTCAAGCTCTGCGCAATAATCTCCCAGCATTCCGTAGCCGACGAGGTGAAAACGATCTCGTAGTCTTCGGGAACATCGAGTTTCTGCTTCAGCAACTTCTTTGTCTTTTTGAAAAGCTTCATAAAGGCAGCACTCCGATGGTTTTCGGAAAGTATTCCTTCCATGTAAGCATCATAGAAGTACTCAGTTACCTTTGCATTGACCCTCGACGGTCCCGGATAGAAAGAGATGCGACTCATTTATTATCAAGCAGGTATTGAACTCCTAGTTTGTAGCCGGTAAGCCCCAGCCCACTGATGATGCCAACACAATTCTTTGTCAGGTAGCTATGATGGCGAAAAGCCTCACGGGCATAAATATTGGAGATGTGAACTTCTAAAACAGGTGTTTCGATGGCAGCAATGGCATCAGCAAGCGCCACCGAGGTATGCGTAAAAGCACCGGCATTGAGCACAACGCCTTTCTGCGAAAAACCAATTTTATGCAAATAGTCGATCAGCTCCCCTTCGTGGTTTGACTGAAAATACTGCAAATCAACCGACGGAAATGCTTTCTTGAGTTCTTCGAAATAGGTTTCAAACGACTGAGCACCATAAATGCTTTTTTCCCTCACTCCCAGCAAGTTCAGATTGGGTCCGTTAACGATACTTATTTGCATACCTTAAGCCTGTGTTATCTAAATATTTTGTAAAGTAAATGTTCCTTGACTATTGGCAAGTACAATTCTCCTAAATTTACTGCCTATGGCCTGGGAACTCTACATAAAGCAATTTAAAAATTACCTGAAACTGGAGCGCTCTCTGGCTCAGAATTCTATCGATGCCTATCTGCACGATGTGCGCTTGTTTGCACAGTTTATGGAAATCAAAGGACTTTCGCTGAGCCCCGAAGAAGTAAAGCCAAAACACATCCACGACTTTCTGGAACACGTGAATGAACTTGGCCTGGCCGCCCACTCGCAGGCACGAATCATCTCCGGCCTCAAAGCCTACTTCCGGTTTCTGCTGAATGAAGGTGACATTCAGAAAGACCCGATGGCGCTTATTGAATCGCCTAAATTGGGTCGCAAGCTACCCGACACCCTCGACTACAACGAAATAGAGCAGCTTCTGGCGGCCATTGACCTTTCCACCCCGGAGGGCATGCGAAACCGAACCATTCTGGAAACGCTCTACGGGTCGGGTCTCAGGGTATCAGAATTAGTCGGTCTCAAAAGGGAAAACGTATTTTTGGACGTGGACTTTCTCAGGGTGCTTGGTAAGGGGAGTAAAGAAAGGCTGGTTCCGCTTGGCTCTGACTCCAAGAAATACCTCACTATGTACATGAACGAAGTGCGAGTGCATATCCCCATCAAGCCTGGCAATGAAAGCTTCGTGTTTCTAAACAGGCGGGGCTCAAAGCTCAGCAGGGTGATGGTGTTTATGGTCATCAAAGACCTGGCAGCGAAAATTGGGCTAAAAAAGAAAATCAGCCCGCACACTTTCCGTCATTCCTTTGCCACACACCTGATAGAAGGCGGTGCCGACCTGAGAGCCGTGCAGGAAATGCTGGGACACGAATCGATCACCACCACCGAAATTTACACCCACCTCGACAGAGACTACCTGAGGCAGGTGATTACGCAGTTCCACCCACGGAGTTAAAATTGGTGGATTAATGCTTTGTTGTTTTCTTTGCCCATAAATATCATTGAATGTACAAAGCCCTTATTAAACCCCTCTTTTTTCTTCTTTCTCCCGAAAAAGCCCACTACATGGCCATGGATTTGCTTTCGCTGGTTTGTAAAATACCTGGCGGAAAGTGGCTAATTTCTAGACTATTTAGCTACCAGCGGCCTTCACTGGAAAGGGAGGTGTTTGGTATCAAATTCCCCAATCCTGTTGGTCTGGCAGCTGGGTTCGACAAAGATGCCAGGTGGATCGACAGCCTGGATGCGCTGGGCTTTGGCTTTATTGAAATCGGTACATTGACGCCAAAAGCTCAGGAAGGAAACCCGAAACCACGGCTTTTCAGGTTGCCGGAGGATGAGTCGCTTATTAACCGAATGGGCTTCAACAACCAGGGAGTGGACGCTGCAGTGGCAAGGCTTCGCCAAAGAAAATCAAAGGTGATTGTTGGCGGCAATATTGGCAAAAACAAAGTGACCCCGAATGAGAAAGCTGTCGACGACTACGTGCTCAACTTCCTGAAGCTATTTGATGTGGTCGACTATTTCGTAGTGAATGTAAGCTCACCCAATACGCCCAATCTAAGGGCGCTGCAAGAAAAGGAGCCTTTGAAAGAGCTGCTGTCCAGTTTACAAACGGTGAACCTTTCCAAGCCAGCACCTAAGCCTATCCTGCTGAAAATCGCCCCCGATTTAACCAACAGCCAACTGGATGACGTAGTGGAAATTGTCACTAAAACCGGCATTGCTGGCATTATTGCCACCAACACCACTATCAGCAGAGATGGCCTTGTTACTGACCGGCAAAAGGTAGAACAAATTGGTGCAGGTGGCTTAAGCGGAAAGATTCTGAAATCAAGATCAACCGAAGTCATTCGCTATCTGCACGAAAAGACCGGAGGCAGTATTCCCATTATTGGCGTGGGTGGCATCTCTACAGCCGCCGATGCGAAGGAGAAACTTGACGCTGGTGCATCACTAGTGCAGGTGTACTCTGGCTTTATTTACGAGGGGCCAGCCATTGTGAAGAACATTCTCAAGCAGCTTTGATCCTACCAAAGCTATCAGCATAAAGCATACAGCGGCTTCAACAAAGGCTACAAGAAACTCCTGAGCCTTTCGTTGAATTGCTGAAGAGGTATCACTATTTTTGAGGCTTATTAATACATCCTGGGAGAACCTCCTACATGGCAAAAAACACTTTCAAAACAAATAATTACAAAAAAGAAGAACCAAAGAAGGAGAGCACGCCCCTTCCCAATTTTTTCAAGGACAAAAGAACCCACCTCGTTTTCGGCTTCTTTTTGCTCATTCTTTCCATATTTCTATTTGTATCATTTTTCTCCTACTTGTTTTCGGGCAAGGCCGACCAAAGTGTGGTCGAGTCGTTCATGGACACAGGGATAAGGGCTTCGGGGTCGGAAATCAAAAACTGGCTGGGGCTCCTCGGTGCCGTCACTTCGCACTTCTTTATTTTCAAATGGTTTGGTATTGCGTGCTTGCTGGTTCCCCCGTTTCTATTCATCGTGGGGTTCAAAATACTGTTTGGCAAATACCTGCTTCCCCCCTTTCGGGTACTTTCGTTCTCTTTGTTCTTCATCTTTTGGACAAGCCTCCTGCTGGGCTTCTTTTTGCTTTCCAGTAATGAGATTTCGGAATACGGATTCCTTAGCGGCGGCATCGGCTACGAGCTGGCCCTGATTTTTAACGAATTCATGGGCTGGGGCACCTTCTTGTTTTTGGTTTTCGCATTTTTGGCTTTCAACATCTATTTCTTCAACATCACTAAACTTTTTACTGAAACAGTTCCTGCTCCTGTAGTCGAAAATGAGGCTGGGGAGGGAGAAATTGCGGAAGAAACAGAAGAGGTTTCCGACGAAGAAGAACTCGAAAGCTGGACTGTCAGCGGAAAACAAAACGAAGAGCCTATAGAACTAGCCCTTGACAAGGAGCCACCGGTAAAAGAAAAAAGCACTGGTAATGTGCCGCTGGAGCTACTCAATGAGGAAGACCTGGAAGCAGAGCAGGAAGTGGACAAAGCTCTCAAAAAAATCCTCAGTTCATCACCCAAGCCTTCGGTCGCTGAAGACGTGGCCCTTGAGGTGGAGGAAGTTGAGGAAGAGGTAGTAGACGGAAAGCTGGCGAACTACGACCCGACTCTCGACCTGCCGAAATATAAGTATCCGACGCCTGAGCTGCTGAACGACTACCCCGACAACAAGGTAAAAGTTACAAAAGAAGAGCTGGAGGCCAACAAGGACAAAATTGTAGAGACCCTTACCAACTTCAAAATTGGGATTTCCAGCATCAAGGCGACCATAGGCCCCACAGTTACTCTCTACGAAATAGTGCCTGACGCCGGGGTAAAGATTTCTAAGATCAAGAACCTCGAAGATGATATTGCTCTAAGCCTGGCTGCCCTGGGGATACGGATTATTGCGCCCATTCCGGGAAGAGGAACCATAGGCATTGAAGTGCCTAACAAGAACAGGGAAATGGTGGACATGAAGTCGGTGATCATGACCGAAAAGTTCATGAAAAGCGACAAGGAGCTGCCAGTTGTTTTGGGAAAAACCATCTCCAACGAGGTCTTCGTTCTTGACCTGGCCAAAATGCCCCACATGCTGATGGCCGGAGCCACGGGACAGGGAAAGTCAGTAGGTATCAACGTACTGCTCACCTCTCTGATCTACAAAAAGCATCCTTCTCAGCTCAAGTTTGTGCTGGTCGATCCGAAAAAGGTAGAACTAACACTATTCAACACCATCGAGCGGCACTTTTTAGCGAAACTGCCCAACAGCGAAGAAGCCATCATTACCGACACAAAGAAAGTGATCTTCACATTGAATTCGCTTTGTATCGAAATGGATCAGCGCTATGATTTACTGAAAGATGCGGCTTGCCGGAATATCAAGGAGTACAACAGCAAGTTTGTTAACAGAAAACTGCTTCCCACCAAGGGGCACCGGTTCCTTCCTTACATCGTGGTGGTGATTGACGAATTAGCCGACCTGATGATGACAGCCGGCAAGGAGATAGAAACACCTATTGCACGACTTGCGCAGCTGGCAAGAGCCATTGGCATTCACCTGGTGGTAGCCACTCAACGCCCCTCGGTGAACGTAATCACGGGTGTAATCAAAGCGAACTTCCCAGCACGGCTTTCTTTCAGGGTAGCCTCCAAAATTGACTCCCGCACCATCCTCGACGCTGGTGGCGCCGATCAGCTGGTGGGTATGGGTGATATGCTGCTGTCTACAGGAAGCGACATCATCAGGTTGCAATGTGCCTTTGTAGACACACCAGAAGTAGAAAGGGTTTGCGAATTCATTGCGGCTCAGAGAGGTTATGACACCGCCTACATCCTGCCTGAATTTGACGGAGATGAGGGCGGCGAAAGCGGAGTGGGTGAAGTAGATCTATCCGACCGGGATGCGTTATTTGACGAGGCAGCCAAGCTTATCGTTATGCATCAGCAGGGCAGCACTTCGCTGATCCAGAGAAAAATGAAACTCGGCTACAACAGGGCGGGAAGACTCATCGACCAGTTGGAAGCAGCCGGAATAGTAGGGCCATTTGAAGGCAGCAAGGCGAGAGAAGTGCTGGTAAAAGACGAAATGGAGCTGGAATTCATCCTTAAAGGGCTTGATAATTAAACTTGGCACCAAACTTGGACAACTGATACCTGACCTCTGCAATCTGAAGCATTCGAACTTTATTGAAAGATTGGTGAGATAAAAGGTGTAGTTTTACAAGTTGGAAATGATAGTTTTAAAAAAAGAAGCAATGACATTAAAAGGAGTATTGAGTTTATTAGCATTAGTATTAACCACTTTTGTTTACGCACAGCAAGACCCGGCTGCAAGAGAAGTTCTTGATGCCATGAGCAATAAATACCGCAAGGTACCAGCCTTCACTGCCGATTTTACTTATACGCTTGAGAATCCTCAGGAAGGACTTAATGAGCAGTTCGTAGGCAAAATCACCGTGAAAGGAGCTAAGTTCAAGCTTGAGCTCGAAGGGCAGGAAATCATCAATGATGGCGAAACAGTTTGGACTTACCTTGGGGAAGTCAATGAGGTGACGATCAATACCTACAGTCCTGATGATGCTGAGATTAACCTGAACAATATCTTTGACTTATATAAAACAGGTTACAAATACATGATGGTGGATGACATGACCACCGCCACCAAAAAGACTGTGGATTTAGTTCCTGACAACAAAAATCTGAACTACTTCAAGATAAGGATGGACATAACAAGCGCAGGCAACAACCTGAACAGCTTTAAAATCTTCGACAAATCGGGTAACAGATACACTTACGCCATTACGAAATTCACCGAGCAGCCAACACTTAGCGACAAGGTTTTTGTGTTCGACATAGCTGCCCACAAGGGCGTGGAGGTGATTGACTTTCGTTAGTCATCCTGCTTCAGCAGAACATAAAAAAAAGGAAGGCCATCGAAATAGATGGCCTTCCTTTTTTATTGGTTTTAATCTGATTATCTCACGCTGAATCCAACGCCAGCAGTAATCGTGTTGTACTTCTGCACAGTATAATCACCATGCAGGGTGAGGATAGCCAGTTTCAAACGAAGTCCGATGGTGGCTCTTGCTCCTCCTGACTTGAACATCAAATCAACAGGATCCTGCAATTCGATATCCGCAGAAGCACCGTTGGAAGCTTCAGCTTCTATTGTGTATGTACCCAACATTTTCAAGTTCGACTTAATCGAATTGGCGCCAAATCCACCGTACACAGTAAGGATAGATAGCTTTTTCGATACAAGTACCTGATAAGTCAGCGAGCTTACGGAAATCTCTCCGGTTCCATTATCAGTGATTTCAGAACCAGCAAAGCTGTTTTCGGCACTAAGCTTTGTGTAGCCAATAAGTACTGAGGCATCGAAAGGGAGCACTTTCATTCCAGGAATCCATTGTTTGAAGTCGTGCATTACGCCAATACCGAATAGGCTGATAGAAAAATCTTCTGAGGCAATAGTTGGCATCAACCTCAGTTTCAAATCAGTGCCTTTCGGCAAGCCTATGCCCAATTGTGCTACAGGCGTTGGTACATAAGGGAATCCAAAGCCTGAAGGCAGTTCAACAGCGCTATTTACCGTATAGGTCTGCCCCTGGTATTCTCTTTGGTAGCTTAACTGTAATTCTGACTCAGTGTCTCCTGGACCGAAAAGTGTTTCCACATCGGCAGTGCTTTGGGCAGCTCCTCCATTTTGCCTCACGCCAGTAATTGAACT
The DNA here is from genome assembly GCF_048007035.1 of Imperialibacter sp. Lineage (NCBI taxonomy): Bacteria > Pseudomonadati > Bacteroidota > Cytophagia > Cytophagales > Flammeovirgaceae > Imperialibacter > Imperialibacter sp. Next base: position 4,798,209 of record NZ_CP180355.1, on the reverse strand, counting down.
GTAGTCGGACGCATTGAACTTAAAAACCTGCCCGTCTTGCGGAACTGAAGCCAAATTCACGGAAACGGTCAAATCAAAACCTGGAAACTTGTGAGGAGCAGCAGTGTTGTACCATCCATTGGCCATCCCTACGCCAAAGCCAGTAAAAAAAGGCCCTATGTAGTTTTCCAATAATTTTTCGGCATCATCGCCTTGTGCTTTCAACACTTCAGAGAAATCCTGAGCCTTAGACTCCTTTGAAGAAAGGACAACAATAAAAAGGGCTAACCCGAGACAACTAAAAACTTTTGTAAAAACAGACTTCATACGCTATACGATTTAGATTGGTTCATTATTTAGTCAAACCTATTAAAATGTAATTTTAATCAATTCATCTCAAGATTTATCAAAATGTTCTCAAAATTGACTTTTTCAATCTTTGGCATCAATCCCCTAAAGTGGGTATTTGTTTTGCATAGCTCCACTTTGACTTAAAAGAGAGCACAACGAAGCCCGCCCAAAATGCTTCAGCCAGCCTTCCCTGCGAAGAAGCGAAGTTGGTCAGCATGGTGGTGCGTTTTTTATTTAATTTGCGGCATGATCTACTTCCTTTATAAAGCAGGGGCCTGGTTATACTTTGCTTTAATAAGAATTGTTGCTGTTGTTAACCCGAAAGCTGCCCTTTTCTACAAGGGAAGAAAGAACTTATTTCAAAATCTCGCAGATAATTTACCTGCTAGCAGCGAACCACTTGTTTGGTTTCATGCTGCCTCACTGGGAGAGTTTGAGCAGGGACGGCCCGTAATTGAAGAACTCAAAAGAAGGCTGCCAAATGTGAGGATTCTGCTCACTTTCTTTTCACCATCTGGCTTTGAGGTCAGAAAAGGGTATGCGATGGTCGACTATATCTGCTATCTGCCCATTGAGTCTGCAGAAAACGTCAAACGCTTCTATGACCTCACCAACCCCAGGCTGGCTGTATTTGTGAAGTATGAGTTTTGGAAGGAATATATCGACCAGGCACATAGCCGAAACATTCCGCTGCTTTCCATTTCATCTATTTTTTGGGAAGCCCAAATTTACTTCAAAAGCTATGGCAGGTTCCTTCGGGAGTCGCTCTACCATTTCGACCACTTCTTTGTGCAAAATGAAGCCAGCAAGCAATTGCTTGAAAGTATCAATATTAGCAAAATAACCATAGCCGGTGACACAAGATTTGACAGAGTGACCGCCATAAGGCAGCAAGCAAAGGACATTGAAATAGCCAGTGCGTTTAAAGATGATGAGTTGGTCATAGTGCTCGGAAGTGTCTGGGAAAGTGACATGAAAGTACTCTTCCCGGCGCTCAACTATTTGGGTAAAAAAGTAAAAATCATTATTGCTCCACACCAAATTGAGCCCGGTTTCCTGACCCGGATTGAGATGAAGTTCAATCATTCATCAGTCCGTTTTTCGAAGGCAACTGCCGAAACAGCGGCCAACTGCAGACTTCTGCTGATCGATAATATTGGGATGCTATCATCTCTTTATGGTTACGGGGAAATCGCCTTTGTCGGAGGAGGCTTTCGGGGAGGGCTTCACAATACACTGGAACCAGCAGCTTTTGGTATTCCAATTCTTTGGGGCGACAGTGAATCAAATGCAAGGTTTGCCGAAATCGCAGGTCTCATGGACTCAGGCGGTGGACTTCCAATACGCACCTCTGCCGATGCCACAAAAGTGCTAACCGATTTGGTGGAAAACGGAGAAACGAGGAAGGCGAAGGGTAAGGCAGCCGGAGATTACGTCCAAAGTAAAACCGGAGCCACCAACACTATCGTTGATTACCTGATCAAACAACTTAAGTAGCATGAAGGGCAGAGTTATTAAGTCGACAGGGTCTTGGTATTCAGTGCTACTGGAGAATGAAGCCGTGGTGAACTGTCGACTCCGGGGAAAATTCAAACTGGACAAGCAGAAGGTGACCAACCCGGTAACAGTTGGAGACTGGGTGGAAATACTTGTTGAGCCAAGTTCTGACACCGAGCACATCATTACGGATATTTATCCAAGAGACAACTACATAATCAGAAAGTCACCAAAAAAAATGGCCTACGGGCACTTGCTTGCTTCTAATATCGACCTGGCAGTACTGGTTGCTTCCGTCGTTTACCCAAAAACATCAACGGGCTTTATCGACAGGTTTTTAGTAACAGCAGAAGCCTACCGCATACCTTCTCTTATTTTGTTCAATAAGAAAGACTTGTGGGACGACGAGGCACGCAGTTTTGTAGAAGAAATGGTGGAAACGTACAAATCGATTGGTTATTCGTCACTCATAATGTCTTCATTTGACGATGTGGATATTAAAAAGCTAAGAGAAGTACTGCACGGAAAAACATCGCTGTTTTCAGGCCATTCAGGCGTAGGCAAATCGACCCTTTTGAATAAGCTCACCGGCAACATCACCCAAAAAACGCAGGAAGTATCCGACTTTGCTAACAAAGGTGTGCATACCACCACATTTGCAGAAATGTTTGAAATTGAAAAAAATACTTTTGTAATTGATACGCCGGGTATAAAGGAGCTAGCTTTGGCAGAAATTGAAGAGGAAGAGCTTAGCCATTATTTCCCTGAGATGCGGGAACTCATTGGCCAATGTAAGTACCATAACTGTACTCATACCCACGAGCCTGGGTGTGCCATAGTTGAGGCGCTGAATAATGGGAAAGTGCCGGCCAGCAGATACAACAGCTATCTGTCGATGTACGACGACGAGGACAATCGCCGGTAGCACAGGCCTCAGCCAGAAAAGAGCAAAAGATATAACTAAGAAAGATGAAGGCAAGAGTAGGATTTGGATCAATTGACTACAAGGTGGAAGGGGAGCCTTTTATTGGCAGGAATGAGGTACTGGCAAAGCTGGATGATGATCTTACTTCCAGGAGAAACTGGCACAAACAGGGCTATATAATAAAGAAGTTCCTCCCTTCGGGCACCTACCTTCAATTTCATGGCGGTATGGAAGAACTATTCCGCAAGTGCCTTAGCCGGGCAGGTGTCGAAGTCAGCTCAAATTTCAAGTCAAGCAATTACCACGAGCTGGTAAAAAGCAATTATGATCTCCACCTTAAAGTAATCGAGCAAACCAAACTGCTGCAATGGTATGACCTGCCTATTCATGTGTCAATAATTGAGGAGGTCGTCTCAGAGATAGTATCGGTACCTGTGAGATCCATCAAGCCCATGAACGGAGAAAGAGTTTTCCATTTTCGGGTAGTGAGGCCAGGAGAGCCAGACTTCAATCCGTTGCACCGTGACGCCTGGCAGGCAGAAAACAAGGGTGCCATCAATATCTATGTACCGCTTGTGGGGAGCAATCAAAACTCGTCACTATTGCTGGCTCCGGGTTCGCATTTGTGGCCTGAACACAGAATTACCCGGACGAAGGAAGGGGCTGTTATGAATGGCGTGAAGTTCAATGTGCCGGGCATTATCGACTCTCAAATTCCGATCACTCTTGAGCGGCCTAACCCCGGCATCAACCATGTGATGGTGTTTTCTCCCTACCTGATCCATGGTGGGGCTGTCAACAAAAACAGAAGAACCACCCGAATATCACTTGAAATGAGATTTTGGCGTAAATAAATGCCCTTGCAGCCAATGGTAACTGTTTCGCAGCCACCTGAGATCAATTTTACTACGGTTGAGAAGCTCCAAAATAAGGTAAATCAAAGGGAGGCGTCCATATCCCTTAAGCAAGTCCAAAAACAACGTGGCTTCTTTGTGGTTGGCACTGAATACCGACTGGCGTATTTCGTACCTGAGCCTTCGAATAAGTGCCTGATCTTCCTCTGCTGACCGGTTCATTTGCTGAATTTTCAGGCAAACCAGGTAGGTGGAAGACAGCTGTTTGTCTCCTTTTTTGTACCACCCAGTCGACATAGAGCTTGAATGCTTCCTGATCGAAGTGAGCACTTCAGGCTGATAGGCATACTTATACTTCCTGGCCGACCTGACCCAAAAATCGAAGTCTTCGTATGAGAGTTGGGCATCGTATCCACCAAGACCATCTATCACCTGTTTCCGGAACATCATAGTGGGGGGAGCGATAAAGTAGGTAGAGATGAGCCGCTTGTAAATGTCTGCTTCTGGCTGACTAAAGGAAGCAGAAAAATGGTGCTTCAGGAAATTACCATTTTCGTTAATGTATTCAGCATTATGGTAAATGACACCAAAGCTTTCATCCAGTGTTTCGAAAAAAGAAACTTGCGCAGCCACCCGGTCAGGGTGCATCACGTCATCAAGCGAAAAGTCGATGATATAGTCACCTGCAGCCAGCTTCATTGCGCTGTTGAACGAGCTACAGTTTCCCTGATTTTCTATATTCTCAATAAATGGAATATCTGGTTTACCTTTCAACAAAGACTTGATAACTTCACCGCTGTTGTCCGTACTGGCATCGTCTACTACGATCACCTGAATATCAGGATAGGTTTGGTTCCAAACCGACTCCAGCGCCTCCTGTAGGTAGGGTGCCTGGTTATAGCAAAGACAGATGACAGATACCTTTTTCAAATCTTTTGCAAAATGTACAAAAATGGTGAAAATAAGATTTTTTGTATTGGGCTCCCCAGAACGGGTACCACTTCCATTCATAGGGCTTTTCAATACCTCGGCTTAAAGAGTATTCACTTTCCAAAGCAGCTTTGGGAAGATATTCACCACCCGATTATGTCAGAGTTCTCGGCATTCTCCGACACACCACTTTCACTTTTGTACCCAAAGCTAGACAAGGCTTTCCCCGGATCACTGTTTATTCTTTCCACACGGGAGTTAACCCCATGGCTGAAAAGTTGTGACTGGATGTTCAGATACAAATCCAATGCATGGGCATTTAACCGGGAACCAACCAAAACTTTCCATAGGAAATTGTTCGGAACCACTACATTCGACAAAGAAATGTTTACAAATGGATACCACGAATTTCATATGAAAGCCCGCTCCTACTTCGGCAGCAGGGATAACTTCATCGAGGTAAACCTGCCCGAAGAAGCCGACCCATGGAAAAAGCTATCAGATTTTTTAGGGACAGAGAAGCCTTCGATTCCATTTCCACACCATAAAGATTATAGATTTGAGTTGATAGACAGTATCGCCGTTTGGCTGGAGGATAAAAAATACAACAACTCCGACCAATGAACATCTTCGTCATTCCGTCGTGGTACCCTACCGAGGATGAGCCTCACACCGGCATATTCATCAAGGAGCAAGCTATTGCACTGGCCACCTGCAATCCCCTGAATAAGGTTGGTATTTCAACCTGGGGATCTCATGTGCGGACTCTCCTTCTGGAAAAAAAGAATATCCATTTGTGGGGTAAAAAGATACTAAATGGGTTGGCCTTGAAGTCGCACACAACAAACCACGCCGACAACTGCAGAGAATACTTCACACCCTCTTTTACATGGTCGAGATCGTTTTTAAAAGGTAACATCAGCAAAATCATAGAGAGCAATGAAGCTCACTATGATCGCTTTGCCAGTGAATTTGGCAAGCCCGACATCATCCACGCTCACACCGCCTACCCGGGTGGCTATGTGGCCATGAAGCTTGGGAAGAAACATGGCATTCCCTATGTGATCACCGAACAAATGAGCCCGTTCCCTCTAAAAACCTTTGATATCGAAGGCAGTTTGCACCCTTTAATACTGGTGCCCTACCAGCGATCACAAAAAAACATTGCGGTATCCAGGGCCCTCTACCAAACGATGGCAGCCAAAGGGGTGCCTAACCTAACGCTTATCAATAACCTGACTGACGAGGAGTTTTTTCAACCAGCAACGCCTGGAAAACGTATCGGCCAGTTCCACTTTGCTTTTATTGGCAGAATGGAAGAGCAGAAAGGTGTGAAGTACCTCATTGAAGCGGCGGCTTTGTTGAAAGAGTCAGGTGCCAGCTTTACCTTAACTATGGGAGGTGAAGGATCGGAGCTTGATGACTACAAAGAAAAAGCTGAGGAGCTCGGGCTGACTGACCACATCAATTGGCTGGGCACGCTTAGCAGAGAAGGCGTGAAAGCAACGCTACAGGCCTGCGATGCCTTTGTACTGCCGAGCATCCACGAGAACCATCCGCTGGTATTGTTGGAGGCTCTGGCGGTGGGCAAACCCGTAATAGCGACCAGGTGCGGCGGGTCAGAGGAAATTGTGGCGCCAGAAGTGGGCATGGTGGTGGACAAAGCGAATACGCAGCAGCTGTTTGAAGCAATGAGGAAATTCTCGCAAAGAAGCGTCGTTTTCGAAGTAAACGAGATAAGGCAGTATTTTCTTACCCACTTCTCCAAACAGGTAATTACGCAGCAGCTGGAGGCTCTTTATAAAGAAGTCATCGATGGGTTCTCAGCGCCTTAACGTGAGACAAGGAGCGGAACCGACTTCGGCCCCCATTTTTTCTTTAAAACTAAACAAGCCTTTCTGAGGCTCACCACGCACTGACGACTTCCCCATGTCAATGAGTATATATCCTTGCTCAGCCGCCCAGGTGTAGAGCTGAACGATCAGCAGCACCATTGGGCTGTAATTATTGTAAGCGGTGCTGGCAGCGGGCAAAAAATAGTAAAGCACGGCATTTGACACGTGAGTGGTGATACAGGCAGCAATGATGCGTTGGTCATCTCTGATCGTGAATGCCTGGTAAACCCCTTCCAGGTTCACCCACGAACGCAGAAGGTCACTCTCCGAGATATTGATGGCAACACCCTGCTCCCTCCTGCACTCTTCAATAAATGAATACACCTCGCCGAGTTTTTCAAATGGCTCGGCAGCAAAAATGAACCCGGCATTGAGGCATTTGTTTAAGCGCCGCACCTGACTGTCATGCATTTTTTCTTTCAGTCGGTGCGCTGGCGTTACGGCGATGTGTTGATGCAAGTCAGCGAATTGTGTAAAAAACCCAGCCTCCTTCAGACACCTCACAAACATATTCCCGGCAGTTGTCGGAAGTTCGGGGAAGGGCAAATAAACTGTTACTTGGTTCTCCGAAGACTCACCTAATATCCGATCAACAAGGGCTTGAATATGTTGCTCGCCTACCTCCTGCGCAACCGACACCCCACCAAAAGGACTTTTAGGTAAACTAACCCATCCACTCTCTTCCACCGAAAAATGAATGATGGCATGCACCTCCCCGCCCCTCTCCAAAGTAAACGAAACGTAGCCTCCATCAGGAAATTGGTTTCTCACAAATGCCATAGATTGAAAGAGCAACGGATTAAACGCCCACTGCCTTTTTTCCAGGCCCTTTCCATTCTGATAGAAATTTACCTCCATACAACCTGGGTTACCCATGTTTGACGCCAGCCTCCGTTGACCATCTTATTGTTAAAGAAAAAAAAGCTTCACAACATAATTCATGCATAGTTAGACGTTTAGTTTTTAGTTTTGCAACTGAATGAAAGATTATTGCTGCCATTTATGAAACCAACCTTTGGGCTAGTTACTGTTCTATTATTCGTCATCCTCTCCCCTCCTCACACCGCAACATCGCAGGAAAGGCTTCCCCTTTTTAGCAGCAAGAGTAAAATCAAATTAGTTCAGCTCTGTGTGGACCACATTTACAACATGGAATTTGATGAGGCCCGAGTGCTTTACAAAGAGATAAAAATTGCTTTGCCAGACCATCCTGCGCTAGACATGCTCGATGCCTTTTTCATTTCATGGCAGGAAATGCCTTTCAATGTTCATTCCCCCGGTTACAAAAACCACATTACCAAACTTGAAGCGGTAATTGAAAAGTCGCAAAAAATATTGAAAGAGGACGCTGACAATGAAGAAGGCATTTTTTTTGAAATGTCGGCGAGGGGGCTATTAGCTGAATATTACGCCGACGAGGGCAGCTACATGAAGGCCATTAGCGAGGCTAAACAGACTTATGATTTCATCAAAAAGGGTTTCGAGCTAACTGACAAAAATCCGGAGTTTCTGTTTACTGTTGGCTTGTACAATTATTTCAGAGAGACATACCCTGAAAGGCATCCTATCTACAAGCCATTTTTGTGGTTTTTTAAGAGTGGAGACAAAGAGCTCGGCCTTAAGCAGCTTGACCAGGCCTGTCGGCAAGGGGTGCTGACGAAGGTTGAAGCCAATCTTTATACGTCCTATATCTACCTCCGGTACGAGAACAACCCGGAAACTGCCCTCAAATATCTTAGAAGACTTAATAAAGACTATCCAAAAAACCCCTTTTTCCAAACGAAGCTTGCTGAGGCGCTGGTGATGAATGAGCGCTACAAGGAAGTGAGTCCACTGGCTGATGAGCTTCTTGGGAATTCGGACCCTTACTATCGGATGTCAGCCAACTTATTTCTTGGCATCATTGAGGAAAAGAAGGCGCAAAACTTAAGTGACGCCACCTATTATTACCAAAAAGCCCTGAGCGAATCGGCTACATTTGAATTTAAGGGGGAATACTATAAAAGCCTGGCCTATCTGGGTTTGGGCAGAATTTTCCGGAGCCAGGGCAAAAGCGATCTTGCCGATGGGCAGTTTAACCTGGCCATTGAATGGGCCACCACTGAGGAAGTAGAAAAAGAAGCCAAAGGTTATCTAAAACATTAGTGAAGTGCCCTCTTTTCAATCCATAAAAGCTACATCAGAAGGTTTCTATAAAGAAAAGGGCAGTAAGTTTCTGGCATTTGCATTTCCAGTGCGGACGGAGGATGACATCAAAAACAGGCTTGATGAGCTCCGAAAGCAATATTACGATGCCCGACACCACTGCTATGCCTACATTCTTGGCAACGAAAGTGATAAATACAGAGCCAATGACGATGGTGAACCTAATCACAGTGCGGGCGACCCTATTCTGGGCCAAATACGATCAAAAGACCTGACAAATACCCTTGTGGTGGTGGTTCGGTACTTTGGCGGGACAAAACTGGGCGTATCCGGGCTCATCACAGCTTACAAGACAGCAGCAAAAGAAGCGCTAGATGCGGCTGAGGTAATTGAAACAACCATCAAAGACGAGGTATTGATCGATTTCACCTACGAGCAGACCAGCGATGTGATGAGGCTTGCAAAAGAGTTTAACCTGGAAATAGAAGCGCAAACATTTCAGGAAACCTGCTCAATACAGGGTTTTATTGAGATCGGTACCGGCGACTTGCTCAAAGAGAAACTCGCACTGGCAGGAGTTTCCAGCGTTCGCATAGTGAAAGCCATATAATGCTAATACAAATAGCCCTTGCTGTTCAGCACCTGGTAGATTTCCCGGCACACCCAGGCATCGGTAGCCGCATAATGGATTTGCGCTTTAGTGAGCTCTTCATTTTCCCAATTCGACGTCTGCTGGGCTTTGTTGATTCTTTTACCCAGAATCATCCCGGTCAAATTCCTGGCACCCATGTTTTCAAACTCAAGGTCTTTCACCACCTCGTTCAGGTCAATAAACCCATCGGGTTCAAAGCGTCTAATCTTGTTCAAATCTACCAGGTCGTCACGCAAGGCCACACCAATTTTGGCAATGGATACGTCCTCCATCAAGTCATAAATTCGATAGTGCGGCCCCAGGTGGTTGATTCTGAAGAGAAAGGCTTCTTCCTGAGTAGCAAACTGCACAAGAGCTGTCGGAAAATATTGGCCTTTTCTGAACGCCGGCTTTGTCTCGGTGTCGAAACCTAAAAGCTTCTCTCTGGCTAGTACAGTGGTGGCATCCTTGATGTCAGCCTCATTGGAGATCACATGCACCTTACCTTCAAATCGAAACTCGGGTAATTGCAATATTTCCTCTTTCGTAATTTTCTTTGGAAAGGTCATTAAGCTACTGCCTCCTTCTGCTCCTTGTACCTTCTGATTTTGATATTAAACACAGCAAAAGCAATGGTCATTAGTGGGCTTATTATATTAAAAAAACAATATGGTGCATAAACAAAGGTACTAACACCAAGTACGCTGGACTGAGTGGCTCCGCATGTGTTCCACGGCACCAACACCGACGTCACCGTTCCGCTGTCTTCCAGCGTTCGACTTAAGTTCTCTGGCTTCAGTCCTCTTTCTCTGTAAATGTCTGCATACATTCTTCCTGGCACCACAATAGCCAGGTACTGGTCGGAAGCCGTGATATTAAAAAACACACAGGTAGCTGATGTTGACGTAATCAGCGACCAGGTAGAATTCACCCGCTTGATAATCTCGGCAGCGATCTTTTTCAGCAAACCGCCGGCTTCCATGATACCTCCAAACACCATCGCACACAAAATCAGCCAAATGGTGTTGAGCATGCCCGACATGCCACCGGTTGACAGCAATTCGTTCACCATGGCATTGTCCGTCACCACATTGATGTCTGTATAAAGTGCCTTCATTACTCCCACATAGGTTTGCTTCCAAAGAGGCCCTTCAATGGCAGCCACCTCCAAAATAATGTTGGGCTGGAAGATGAAAGCAAACACACCACCCAGCAGGGTGCCAGCCAGTAGCGCAGGAATGGCAGGTACTTTTCTGATAATCATAAAGATGACCGCTGCGGGCACTATAAACAGCCAACCGTTGATATCGAATTTATTGCTTAGCGAGGCGAGAATAGGCTCAATATCATTTACTGCGCCGTCTGACGAAGAGAATACACCAATTCCGATGTAAATAAACAAAGTAAGTGTGAGCGAGGGAACGGTTGTATAAACCATGTATCTGATGTGCGTAAACAAATCAGTACCGGCCATCGCAGGGGCGAGGTTAGTCGTGTCGGAAAGTGGTGACATCTTATCGCCGAAATAAGCGCCCGAAATAATGGCCCCTGCTACAAGCCCCTCTGAGATTCCAAGTGCCTGCCCGATACCGAGCAGCGCAACGCCGAGCGTAGCAATGGTGGACCAGGAGCTGCCGGTTGCCAGAGATACTATGGCGCTGACAACGCAGGCGGCAAACAAAAAGATGGCTGGGTTAAGAATTTGAAGGCCGTAGTAGATCATAGCAGGGACAATACCGCTTAGCAACCACGTGCCTGCCAGCGCCCCTATCAACAAAAGAATCAAGATCGAAGACATGGCCGAGCTGATACTTTTCACCACCCCGTCAATCATATCATCCCAGGAAATGCCTAGTCTCGAAGCAACCAGTGCAGCCACAGCGCCTGCTAAAATGAGTACGATTTGGTTGGAGCCGTCGAGGGCTGCATCACCAAAAATAACAACATTAAGAGACAGCAGAACAATAAGGAAAATGATTGGAATAAAGGCATGCCAAAGGGTTGGCTCTTTCGTTTTTTGCATAAAAACGGTTTATAACGATATGAATAAGGTTTGAAGATAGTAAAAAATCAAAAGGGAGGCTCGCTTTTGCATTTGTATAAATATTTTACACCGAATGTTTTGGTTCTGTCTTTGATTAGTACAACAATCAACTGTAGGCAAGCTCAGCAAGTTCTTCCCCCACCAGCGTGCCAATAGCCACGCCCATACCACCGAGTCTCACCCCAATGGTTATGTTATCAGAAACCTTTTTTACAATGGGTTCCTTCGTTTTCCCAAACGCCATGATGCCAGACCACTGCTGATCAATTTTAAGCGAAGAGCCTGGTACGATCACCTCGGCAAGCAGCCGTTTCAGCTCCGCCAAAATTACCTCATTCACGCCAAAATCGGTGGTAGTTTCTTTATCAAAATCGAGGTTCCTGCCGCCGCCCAGCAAAATCCGGTCACCGGCATTCCTGAAATAATAGAAGCCCTTGTCCATGTGAAAAGTGCCCTCAAAAGGAATCTGTTTCATTGGCTCGGTTACAAAGACAAGCCCCCTGCCTGGCTTAATATCGAGCTCAGGGAAGTACTGTGAGGCAAATGCGTTCGTGCAGAAAGCCAGCTTTTTGGCTTTGAATATGATATCGGTGTTGGTGCCCTGCGAAAAGGCAGACACCTCCACATGACTCCTTAAGTCTTCATGCCGCTTTACTTCGCAACCGGTCAGCACGTGTATTTTTTTGGCAGCGGCAATCTGATACAGACTTCGCATCATGCTGCCGGTATGCAGCTGTCCTTCCAGCGGATTGGCGATGACCGTTTTTACCATCGACCTGTGGAAACCGAACTTTTGAACAAGCTGCGTATCTTCCTGAAATACTTCAATACCAAAAAAGCTTTTCAGCAACGTATTCACCTTTGGTATTTCTGGAAGGTATTTAACCTCCGCTTCCGACACCAGCTCATAGCCTCCATTTTGCTGAAAGCCCAGCCCGGCATCCCCCACCCGCTGTCTGAGCTTTTGAAGTCCGGCCCATCTTCTTTTCACCAGAGCCAGGCAGCCCTCCTCTCCAAGTATCTTTATATCTTCTACCAACTCTGTGAGGCTGCCAAAGCAGGCGAAGCCCGCATTCTTCGTGCTGGCCCCCGACGGCAGCAAGCCACGTTCCAGCAAAAGTATGTCGGCATCCGGTGCTTTCTCTCTTAAACTAATGGCAGTACTCAAACCAACGATACCGCCGCCCACCACAATGTAGTCCCAGTTTTGAAACGATTGGCTTTCCCAAAAACTTAATGACATAAGCGTGTTTTGTTTGGGTGCAAGCTAGTGAATCGATCAATTACCCGACACCCGTTGTTGATAAATGGGCTAAAATATCAAAAGGATTATGTATTTTAGAAGAACATAACCCTAACGATCATTATGAGAAAAATAGACGCCCTTCTTTCGGAGTATGGCGAAAGCCACCAAAACGGAACCAATAAAGCCATTCACTGGATTTGCGTGCCACTGATATTTTTTAGCATAGTGGGGCTTATCTGGTCTATCCCCAGTGGCTTTTTGCAGAATTTCATCAGCGACAATCCCTATGTGAACTGGGCCACTCTTCTGCTGGCCATTACGCTGATCTACTACATCACGCTTTCTATTCCACTCTCCTTTGGCATGCTGATGGTAGCTGCTGTTTGTTGTGTGGCGGCCAATTACCTGAGCCAAACTTTTGCTACCCCTCTTTGGGCCATTTCATTGGGGATATTTGTTGTGGCCTGGATCGGCCAGTTCTACGGGCACAAGGTGGAAGGAAAAAAGCCATCGTTTTTCAAAGACCTCCAGTTCCTCCTTATTGGGCCAGCCTGGCTGATGCACTTCATTTATAAGAAGCTGGGAATACCTTATTGAGATGGGATTTTAGGAAAAAAGCTCTTGAAGATGCCTATTTAGGCGAAATGAGTTTCTTATAAAGACTCACCACCTCTTCACCCATTCTTTGCCATGAAGCCTTTTTAAGGTCGCTTTCCTGGGCTTTGGTGTAGGCTTTGAGCCTGGCTGGGTCGTTCTTCAACTCACTGATGAAGTTCTTGATGGAGAACGTATCCCATGGGTCAAACTTCGCTGCATGGGTGAGCACTTCGGTAACGCCCGCTTTGGCAGACAAAACAGCCGGCACGCCTGCGCTCACTGCTTCCAGAGCCACAATGCCAAAAGGGTCTGAATTTGAGGTCAGCAGAAACAGATCGGTGTCGGCAAAAAACTGAGGCAGCTTCTTTTGGTTCAAAAAACCCGGGAAATTGAAATAGTGGGACAAATTCATTTTGTAAACCTTCTCTTTCAACTCGTCGAGCATATGCCCGCTGCCCGCCATGGTAAACCTGTAAGCGTCATCCATTCGAAGCAATTCCCTGGCCACATCCACAAAATGTTCCGGCCCTTTTTGACCGACCATCCTGCCGAGAAATGACACATTAAAAGTATTTCTCTTGTGCGGTTTCGCAGCCGCCACAGGAAAATACCCATTGTGGACGACGTGAATTTTAGACAGCTTAATTCCATAGTGCAAATGGATAAGCTCCTTCGTTTGATGGCTTACTGTGATGATGGCATCTGCACGCTCAAAGCCCTTGCGCTCGATATCGTAGATGTGCTGATTCACGTGCACGCCCATTCTATCAAATTCGGTGCTATGACAGTGCACCACCAACGGTTTGCCGCTAGCCGACTTTGCCATTACTCCAGCCTCGAATGTCATCCAGTCGTGCGCATGGATAACGTCGGCATCTGACTTTGTGGCTTCCTCTCCAACTATAATGGCATATTTAACCACCTCATTGAACAGATCGGGGCCGTAGCCACCTTTCAGTTTTTTACGAAGTGGTTCAAGTTTTTCTTTTAATACCGTTTTCTCTTTTGTTTGTTTTTGAACGACGTGCTGTTTAACAAACTGCTCTTCCGACAAGTAGGGCAAAAGGTAGGAGCCAATTTCCAGCACTTTCACATCTTCCCACCATTCCCGCTCCTCCGACAGCACCTTTTTCCATTCCACTTCTTCAGCCTCACGGAGAGATACCTTGTTCCATGATTTCTTCGCTGTGACCTTTGGAAGTATAAAATCCACCGACACGTTCCGCTCACTCAGCCCCAGGGTCAAGCCATGACACGCAACACCTAATCCTCCGGAAATTTCGGGCGGGTATTCCCACCCCAGCATGAGTACCTTCATTCAAATGGATTTATGCTTCAATATAAAAAAGAAAGGATCAGTGTGGTAGATAAGTTCGGTAAAAAAGGAATTAATTATACACGATTCTCAACACCTCTACCTTCACGCCATGCTCCTTCATAAAGTTGATCCAAAAAACCTGATGAGCCGATAGATGGTCGGTTGGAGATTTCACCTCCCAAAAGTGATAGTCATTGCTATTCCATACGAACAGGTCGGGCAAACCAGTGCCATTTTCCAGCGGATTGCGGGCCATTTCCAATGAGATTTCCTTCAACTGTTCAAGGCTTAGGTGCCGAAAAAGTGCTTCCATATGGGCGGCCAAATCAGAATGCCAGCCCACCCACGGGTTAACGATATTCTCTTTGGCCTGCATGGTCACATGCACTTTTTCCTGCAACTGTTGTTTACTCTCGAAAACAGATAAAAAATGCTCGAAGGCCTGGTAACGGCTTTTTAAATAACGACGATCCTGCAAGTCGAGCGGCACACGCTGCAGCGGCTGGTGAATGAGCGCTCGCTCCTGGCTGTAGAGCTCTTCCCAAAAGACCAGGCCAAACAGACTGCGCCAGATATAGTTCTCGGTGTGGGCGCCTTCAAAGCCCTGCTCCCTCAGGGTAATCAAAACATGCTCTTCGATGTTCAGGCTTCCATCGGGTTTTGGCACAATCAGCTCCGGCGCCTCCTTCATTACCTTTGTAGTGGTAAGCACCTGTTTCTTACCGGAAAGCTTCACCAGTTGATCGCTGGCAAAAAGCCACTCAGAGTGCGTTTCCGGCTCGGCTGCAATTCGCTGCAGCACTTCCTTTGCATCATCCTTTTTCCCAAGGCCTATCAGCACCCTCACCAGCCGTTCCCTCGACTCCGGCAACGAATGCCTCGAATAGGTGATGGCCGCTCTTTCCAAAAATTTGTTTTGTTCATACCACTTGCCGGTGCGCATGATGAATTTCTTCACAATGGATTCTGCCACCGGCGACAGGTTTTCGGGCACGTAGGTCAGCGCACTTACAGCTTCATCGATCAACGCTTCATCCTCCACAAGCATGGCCTTTTTTAGCGCCCTGTATTGCTGGTGCAAATCAAAAAGCTGGCTCACTTCGTCGTAGCTTCTGAATTGTGGCTTGAATAGCTCTTCGTCGTAAGTCTCAAACTTAGCATTGCCTATGTCCCTGATCACGAACTGCGACATATCGCCCCACGGGTGCCCGAAGAAGAAAAGCCTGATCATCTCCAATTGTTCCAGCTTTGCCATCTCCACTACCTCTTCAAGTTCAAGCAGCCTGTTCCTCATTTTGGGCAAGGTGAAAGTTTCAAACAGCAGCAATACCAACTCTTCTCTCTTTGCCTGCTTCGCTTCCACACCCACACTTTTCAGCACCTCTTTCAGTTCACCCACTGTAAAAAGCCTTACCAAATCCAGCGCATCCCACTCGTCGTTGACCACAGGCGAAGAAATAAATCCATTCTTGTGTAACTCTTGCCAGGCAGTGGCGGTATCCTTTATCTCAGCATATATAAGTTTAGATGGTCGAAAAAACCGACCTTTGCGATTGGCCATCCTGATGTAAAGGCACTGAGCACTGATGCTTAAGGCTCGGAACTCGGAGAGGAAGCCAGTTTCAAAGGGAGTTAAAAAGGATGCATACAGTCTTTCTACATGAGCCAGCACATAGAGAAAATTGTCGTGGTAGTAGGTATCGTGAAGGCGAATTGGAGGCGTTCCCATTATTTTTCTTTCCGAAGATGCAACCCTGACACCAAATTAGACATCTAATAAGCAAAATCAATTCATTTTGAAAAGAAGAGAGTTAGCGGCCTATTTACTTTTTACCCTTGCAATCCTGTATTGCATAGTGGTGGAGCGCAACCATCTGATGGTCAGCGATAGTGAGAAGGTTCTCGAGCGACCGCTGCCTGCCTTTACCGAGTTGATTATTGATATTCCCTGCCAGGTGAGGGTACATACGCAACGAGTTGGCCAGGGCAAAATCATCGGCGACAATGCCCTGCTCGACAAGCTCAACCTTTCTTCGGAGGAAGGAACCCTCTACATCAAATTGGACGACCCTGAAGCCAAGCATTGGAAAAACTTCCTTTTCAGCCGCTGGGAAAGTGTTACCCTTGATATTTACATTCCCTCCGATGCACCTCAGCTGGCCGGCACCTCCAAGTGGCTGACTTTCAAAGAATCGGAAGACGACGGCATGACTATCCATTCTTTCGGGCTTAGCAGCCTGAGAATTGGCACTGATAGTGTGATGTCTGCTAGTTTTTAACTGATGATTATCACTGACGACACGAAAGAAAGTAGCCAGGCTATTGTGAGCGTTTCGATGGCGGAGTATGTGAATTACTACACCATTCGGATTCATTTTAGCGACCGAACTACTCAAGTGGTCGATTTCAAAGAATTTCTAACCAAAAGCAAACATCCCGCTGTTAAAAGGTGTCTCAATAAGGATTTGTTTACGAAGTTTGAGATAGTTGACGGTAATCTTAACTGGATGGATTACGATTTGATTTTTCCGGTTTGGGATTTGTATACTGGCAAAATTAGCTGAAACTAGCCCCCCCTGTAAGCCGCTTCAGCCGTTCTTCTTGCCAAATCCTCCAGATCTATCCCCACTAGCTCCCTTGTCGCTTTTAATGACTTTTCCTTCAAGCCTTCGGGCAAACCATCGTATCCCCAATAAGCACCGAGGATGGCGCCTGTGATGGCCGCCACCGTATCATTATCACGGCCATAGTTCACCACAAACTCCATGGCCTTCCGGAAGTCGCCTTCTGAATACTCCAGCGCCATCAGGTTGATGAAGTGGATCTCCCCGGCATGAAAAGGAATGTCCTGAAGTCGGCCATCCATCAGCTCATAGGCTTTGGAAAGCTGCGCATAATCCAATCTGCTGCCTTTATAGTTTTTAGGCACCCTTATGCCCGGATCAACATCCTTTTCAGTAACCGCTTTGGCCTTGTAAGCAATTTCCTTCGAAGCAGTATAGCTGGCATAGGCCAGGCGCCCGATCAATCGGCTGTTGAAATAGCGCAGTGGGTCAACTTCTCTTGTAATCAATGCTATTTGCTCCGGTTCTACGCCCGGTTCCATGGCTTTGGCCACATAAGCTGCTGTCAAGCCCGTAATATCTCTGGCATAGCCATGATCGAAGAAACCCAGTCGGTAGGCCTCAGTGTATGATTTTTGAGGCTGGCCGGGATAAAACCCACCAATGGAAGGTGCGTAAAGCATGCCTGCACAAGCCATTTCTCCCCCATAAAACCTATTTACAGCGTAGCTATAGCCTTGCAAATCATCTTCAGCAAAGGGCCTGGCTACCTTGGCCCACTCCTGCAGCCAGGTCATGTGCATCAGCTGTCGCTCCATGGCCTCTGGCCCAAAGGCATCTATTTCCTTCACCTGCTGCATTTCTGCCTTGTACAGATTGATGATGTGGTTGGCAAAAGCCTTTGCATCCAGCGAGTCTTTACCTGCCTGGGTAGTCAGGTAGTTACCCATCAGCAATTTCCAACGGGTATCGTCGGTGGTGCCACCGGCAGCCAGGTTGTCTTCCCATGGCCCTTCCGGTGAGCCTTCTCTTGTCACTGCATCGAGGCTATCGACAAAGCCGAACTGCGTTTGGATAGCGCTGCGATGCCACATTTCTGTGGGGGCTCCCATGGCGTCGCCAATAGCCGAGCCGACCAGCATGCCCAGCACTTTGTCGTAGTACTGCTCTTTCGTCAGGCCTTTAGGCCAATCAGCCGAGACCTGAGAAGAAGGCACCCCCGGTGAGGGGAAAGCGGGCGCTTTGTTTTCGCTGTTCTGCTGGCAGGCCAGGAGCCCAATCATGAGGGCCAACGTGACAGTCGAGGCAATATGTTTTGTCTTATGCATTTGATGTGATCTTTTTAGCTGCCAGCTTGAGCAGCGCTTCTTTTTCTTCCAGCGACAAATCGAGTGGAAGTTGTGCCAGGCCAATAATCCTCCGCAAGATTTCCATTCCTTCAATCTGTCCAACAAATCGGGCATTAATGTTTCCCCCGTATTGCGCCACTGCTTTCTCAATGCCAGCTTCCGGCTGCTGCGCCATGCGCAGGTGGGCAAGCATCACGCCCAGGTCATACCCCGCCGGGCCAAAGAAACAAAACTCCGGATCGATGACCTTAAAGCCGGCATTGACCCGCAGCCAGCTGCCCGGATAGTAGTCGCCATGCAGCAGGGTACTGCCTGCCGACAGGTACATGTCACCAAGCGCCGACACTTTTTGCTTTAATGCTGAGTCCGTCTTGTAAGGCATCGCCAGGGCCTGAAGCCCCGGCTGTATGGTGTCCAGATCGAAGCCGTTGTCTTCCATGTAGGGGTATACAAAAAGGTGCTCGTGGTTGAGCTTTCGTAGGGCCAGGTTATCAGGAAAGGCCCTCACCGTTTCACTATCGAATTTTTGCGCATGCAGCGCCCGTAGAAACTCTATAGCGGCCGACAAATCTTCAGCGGCCATCTCTTGTTCTTTCTTATAAATGAAGGTATAGTCAGCGCCTTTTCCGAGATCCTCCAGCACCATGAGGTGGTTTTTCGCATCGAAGCCGACTACCCAGGGCAAGTATTTTCTCAGCTCAGGCAGGGAGGCTGCCAGGGTATAAAACTGCCGTTCCACGCCAATACGTTCTATGGGTGCCGGAATTTGCGGGTATTTGTTGACAAAAGCTCGGGACTGCTTCAGGATAAGATTCCTGGTATCTCCTACCACCCTCACCACCACGTTCATATTGCCTTCGCCGGGCTTTTCCAGTCTCAAAACCTCCTCATAAGGCTCCATCCAATTCTTGTCCTGCAAATACTGAAGCATGGCGCTTCTCGAAATATCCAGGGATAATTCCATTTGACGCTTACGGTTTTAGTTAAATATCTCTTGTAATCGCAAAATGGTTATTTGAATCAAAAGTTGATGTATTAAAAGTCACTTTATGTGTCAATGGTCGGCAGGTGTACCAAAATGGCAGGCGTCGGTACGGCGCAACAGGTTTTCTGAACCCGTTGCCTGACGGCTTCCGCCAGTGGCCGGACACAGCTTGCCAAATGGCTATGGCCGTGCCGACACCTGTGTTACCGAAGACAGGCGTCGGTACGGTAGCACGGGCCTTAGCGCAGGGAACCGTCGGCCGCCGGAGTACGATGGTTCAGGTTTTTTTGAATGTATCAAAGTAGGCTTAACTTAGCCGCACAAAATCATACTTAGCTTTTTCAAATGCCACAAATCGACACCATTATTTTTGACCTGGGCGGCGTGCTCATCGACTGGAACCCACGTTACCTCTACCGCAAGATTTTTAACACCGAAGAAGAGATCACCTGGTTTCTTGACAATATCTGCACCAGTGCCTGGAATGTGGAGCAGGATGGCGGCCGGTCTTTTGCTGAAGCCACAGAGCTGCTTGTAGCCAAACACCCTGACTGGGAAGAACCGATCAGAGCGTTTTATGGTCGATTTACAGAAAGCTTCAATGGGGCGATTCAGGAAACCGTTGAGATACTTGAGCATATCAAAAACAAGACAGACTACAGGCTCTATGCGCTGACCAACTGGTCGGCGGAAAGCTGGCCACATGCCATGGAAACTTTTCCTTTTCTGCACTGGTTTGAGGGCATAGTGGTAAGTGGTGTGGAGAAAACAAGGAAACCTTTCCACGATATCTACCAGATCGTTTTCGATCGCTACAAGGTGGATCCTGAAAAGGCGATTTTTATTGACGACAACCACGACAACATAGTAGCCTCAAAGCAGCTGGGCATCACAGGAATTCAGTTCAAGAGCGCTGCGCAGCTTCGTGAAGACCTGCAAAAGCTGGGGGTGCTCAGCTAAAGGTAAGGCCGAAAAAAGTCGACCGGCAGGTGCCAAAGCTTGTCTTTGAACCTGCTTCTGAAAAACCCAAAATGTCCGATCTCCTTCAATCCAAAATCCGATGGATTCAATTGTTCATTGGTTGTTTGGGCATTTGAGTATTGCGACTGCAAAAACTTAACGGCTCTCGGAGGAGCCATCATATGGTCGTCGTGCACGCCAACAAAATGAATGGGCATGGTAAGTGCTTCGAACCTTTCTCTTACGGCTTTATCGTCCTTCCAGATGCCCTGCGGATGCAAACCCCAAGTCCTCCACTCCAGGGCTGCCTGCTTCGGTAGTGGCGGGCCGCTACCCACCACAATGCCCGGCATATAACCCAGCACGCTGGAGGTAAGCGGAAGGGAGACTTTCCAGAAAAAATTAACAAGAAACCTGTGAACGCCGTCCCACAAATGATTGGCTGCGCACTGCGATCCTATGAACCAGACAGCCGTCACCTGGTGGCTCAGCTCCGCCAGTGGAAACACCTGCCCCGCCACACTGTGACCGATAACAAATACCTTTTCATAGTTTTCGAAACCCCAAGACAATGCTGCCTGCAAATCCAAAGCACCCCAGTCGCTCATCTTTGCCTTGCAGTCGGTGATCTTTCCGTCGAGAGACTCGCCAATGCCCCGGTAGTCGAACGTGAGGGCATCGAACAGTCCGGTATTGGCCAGGTAGGCAGTGTACTTGCTGTAATAGGGCTTGGGCACACCTGTGGCTGAAGCGATGATTACCAATGCCTTTGATGGCGCCGAAGCTTTGAACAACGCTGCCGACAGTTGGTAGCCATCGGAGGCGGTTAGCTGGAGGGGAGTAGCGTTCATAAAGTTTAAAAAATCCTTTAAAAGAGAATACGTTAACAAGCTAAAAAAGAAAGCGATGAAAGTCCCGAACTAAGCAAATTAAACGTCATATTCGCTATAGCCGGATGACTCTGTACAGAAAAAATTTTCGGGTGGGTTAGTGAAAGGCCTGGCGACATTGTGGATTTCGAAAAACGAAAATATAGTTCGACAATGAGAAGAGAAATGGCCGACATAGCACTAAATTCAATACAAATGAGAAATTTCTCTTTGCTTTTAATTCTTTTGCTGTCGACCTATTTTTATTCTTCAGGACAGAGTCTCAAGAGTTTCAATAATGGCTCTTTAAAACTGTACTATGAAGAATATGGTAAGGGGCCAGCGTTATACATTTTGTCTGGCGGGCCGGGAGAAGCACCAGAACATCCATACCGACAGATAGTTGATAGTCTTAAATCCTTCTATACCTGCATTTTAATACATCAAAGAGGTTCAGGAAAATCAAGAAATATCCCTATCAATCAGACAACAATATCAATCGATAACTATACTCAAGACATTGAGCTCTTAAGGGCGCAACGTGGCGACAAAAAAATTACGTTACTAGGGATATCATGGGGTGGCCTGCTGGCAATGAATTACGCTGCGTTTCATCCGGAATCTGTTTCAAACCTTATTCTCGTTTGCTCAGCTCCTCCTTCCTATACAGTTTGGAATGTGCTGTACGACAATCAATATGCAAGGCGTTCCAAAACGGAATTGGATTCAATGGACATCTTGCAAAACGTATTCTCAACAAAGACTGAGAAGGAGTTGGACTCTCTTAAAATCTCGGATCCGAGTTGTAAAGAAGTTGTTGCCTACAAGGAATTTATCGCCCTGCATGTTCGAGCCATGTACTACGACAGAAGTAAAATATCCAAAAAAAACAATGACGACCTTTTTTACAGTTTCAATTTTCAGCCAATCCCAATTATCGACAAGGAAGTCATAGAAACTAAGTGGGACATCACAAATGAGCTAAAGCAATTGAAAACTCCGGCCCTCATTGTATATGGCCGACAAGATGACCAAGGTGAATCTACTTTTTATTTACAAAAAGAGAGCCTGAGATTTAGTGAAACACATGTAATCGAAAAATGTGGTCATGAGATTCTGGAAGAACAACCAGTTGAGTTTTTCAGCATACTTATGGACTATGTTAAGAGGGCAAAAAACTAAAAGTGTTTATGAAAATTCTCAACGACAGACCTATGAGTTTTAATAATAACTAAGCCTTGTATGACGTATGCTGAAACCTGGGCCAAATCCAAATCCAAAATTGAACAAAGTTGGATACCATAAGTGACTATTTAAAGCCTGCAACATGGATAATAAGGCATCATGGGGCTTCACCAGTTGCACTACCTGGTTGGCTTGGAATCTCCGCCACAACGCCTATTTTTATGTTCTGTGTGGCTATGTGCTGATGGCAAGCGATGCACGTTAGTCAACCCCACTCGCCGGCAGTTAGTGAGACAAAACGCAGGCCGTTGGAGCTATAAATACCCCCATTACACAACACATCTCGAAAAAAAACAAAACCATGGCGAAAAGTAAATTGATGGAAATGCACAATGTGGGCATTGTGGTAGAATCCCTTGACAACGCCATTGCCTTTTTCGCTGAAATAGGGCTGACACTCGAAGGGCGAATGATGGTGGAGGGTGAGTGGGCCGGGCGTGTAACCGGGCTCGGCAATCAGTCGGTGGAGGTTGCTATGATGGTTACGCCCGACGGGCACAGCCGGCTTGAGCTTTCACGGTTTATCACCCCGCCTACTGTCGCCGACCACAGAACTGCCCCGGTGAATGCCCTGGGGTATTTGCGGGTCATGTTCAGGGTTGAGCACCTTGACGAGTTGGTAGCAAGACTGATGACCAAACATAACGCCCAACTTGTTGGTGAAGTGATGCAGTATGAGAACGTCTACCGGCTGTGCTACATACGTGGCACAGAAGGCCTTCTCATAGGTCTTGCCGAAGAACTTGAAGCAAAATAAGAAAGTAAAGTATAAATTTATCGACCGGTAGCTGTCGGCAGGCGTGGCTGAGTGCCAGTGAATGCGGAGCTGCATAAAACTCCCACACTCATTTTAGGCAAGAGTAATGAGCGATGAAAATATTGAAAAATAAGTTGGGAAATCGAATAAAAATAAGTGGTTTCTTTGCCCAGCACCAAGTTAAATGGAATCAACGGTCAATAATTCGACTTGCAACATCCACACACAATATCGCCCTCAATCCTGTCCCCCCCTTCTCTGCGGGCGGACATGTAGAACATTATTATCATTTTATCTTTGATTTACTGTTACCTCTCAGTTTTATAATAAAAAAAACACCCTCAAATGTCATTTTTTCGCTAAACGGATTTGGTGTTCTAACTCCCATTTTATTGAAATTATTTGACAACCGGGTTCGTATTCGATCCAATGCCTGGGAAAGAAAGGTGAATTTGATTGGAATGAATCCAATTCAAATCAACATTAACCATTTTCAATATAAAAACTTAAAAGAAATGGTTTGCGAAAAATTAAATATTGATTCCACTAGCAAACCAAATAAAATTCTATTGATAGAGCGTATTCCTCCTGACCCCTACTATCAAACTAGTGCTACCATTAAGGGATCAGGTTCATCTCGAAGGTCAATCAAGAATCATGATGAGCTCGAAAAGTATATTAGATCAAAAGTCTCTCCTAATTATGAATTTCATAATTTGAAATTGGAAAAAATATCATTTGAGGATCAGATTAGGTATTTTGATTCTGCAGTCGCCGTTATAGCCCAACATGGGGCTGGCTTAGCCAATATTTTATGGATGCCTGAAAAATCTGTAGTTATCGAGTTTGGTTTTAACTCAAAAAATCATTACGAAAGATTGAGCTTACTAATGAAGCATTATTACTTTCTATTTGACAACAAGGAACCTCATATTAAAATAGATTGCGTAGATTTTTCTAATTGGTTATCTAAAAATGAAATTACTCGGGATTTTTTTATAGACAAAAATAATTTAAGGCCATAAAATGGTCATATTTCCTCAAATAGTATATTGGCAGCGAAAATCCTTCAACAGCATGAAAAAAGGTCTGTTCTACTTTGCCTGCATCACCCTCCTCTCATTATCAGCCATTGCCCAGCCATCCACCGAGGTTTACCTTTTCGACATGAAAGCCAACGGCGAAACGATGAGTATTTCCAACCCCATCAACGTTTCCGCCAACTCCGGCCGTTACGACAATCAGCCTTCTTTTTCTCAAAAAACAGGTGAGCTCTTCTTTGTGTCGCAGGACGCCACTCCACAGATCGACATCTTCATCTACAACCCTGCCAGAGGCACCAAAACCAATTTCTCGAACAACGCCTCCAACGAATACTCCCCTACCCTCACTCCCGACGGCAAATACATATCCTGCATCAGAGAGGTAGACGGCACGCAACTGCTATGGAAGTTTCCCATCAGAAAAGGTGAACCGGTGATTGTAGTGCCGGATCTTGTGATTGGCTACCATGCCTGGAGAGATGACAACACACTGGTGTCGTTTGTGCTGGGCGATCCCCAAACGCTACAGATCTCCGACCTGGCGACTAAAACCAATAAGGTAGTCGCCAGTAATATCGGCCGCTCTATCCACAAAATCCCAGGCGGCAACCTGATCAGCTTCCTGCAAAACAGAGAAGGCCAGCCAGCGCTGATCCAGTCGCTTGACACTGAAACAGGAAAAATTGAAACGATCTGCGAAGCGATGGCCGACTCGCAAGACATGGCCTGGACGCCCAAAGGTGAGATTATCATGGGCCAGGGCAGCAAACTTTTTGTGTGGTCGCCAGCGACAAAGGGCTGGGCGGAAGCAGCTGATCTCGGCGCTACTTTCCAACTGAATGGCATCACCCGGCTGGCCGTTAGCCCAAAGGGAGACAAACTGGCCGTGGTTGTAAATGAATGATCAGCGGTTCATTCTGCCCTATTAATATTTTTTTTTCTCAAGTAATTCCAAAACACATAGGGGTACTAATGGTTTATGTTTACTACTAAGCAAACTAAACTATTATTCACAAAATGAATCTACAGGTAGCATCTTTGCTGATTCGGACTTTTCCGGATGATCGTTCTATTATTTTTTAAACAACTCCCAACCCCTGCTTTAAACTATCGTAACAGGCTAAGTGAATTTATTCAGATCAATCTCAACAACTCAATGAAAAGAACTTTATTGCTCGGGCTCTGCCTGATTTTTAGTGCACTACACGCATTCGCTCAGGAAAAGGTAACTGTTAATGGCTATGTAAAAGACGCCGCCAACGGAGAAGACCTTTTCGGTGCCAATGTGCTTGTGAAAGAAATTGGCGACGGTGCTGTCACCAACTTTTATGGCTTTTACTCTATTACGCTGCCGCCAGGTACCTACACCCTGGAATACAGGTATGTGGGGTATGAAACACTTGTGAAAACGGTAGATCTAAAAGCTAATGTGAGGATGGACGTAGAGATCCGATCCGAACAGCAGCAACTGCAGGAAGTGGTGGTATCGGCCGAACGGGAAGACCAAAATGTAACCAGCATCGAGATGAGCGTAGCCAAGCTCGATATGCAAACCATCACCAAAGTGCCGGCATTTGCCGGTGAGGTCGACGTGCTGAAAACGATACAGCTGCTACCGGGCGTAAGTACCGTTGGCGAAGGTGCTTCGGGCTTCAACGTGCGTGGTGGTTCGGTTGGTCAAAACCTGGTGCTGCTCGACGAGGCGCCCGTATTTAACTCTTCTCACTTACTGGGCTTCTTTTCCGTGTTTAACCCCGATGCAGTGAAGGACATTAAGCTTTACAAAGGCGCCATGCCTTCCCGCTACGGAGGAAGGATCTCCTCTATCCTTGATATAAGGATGAAAGAGGGGAACAATAAATCTTATGATGTGGCAGGTGGCATTGGCACCATTTTCAGCCGCCTGGCGGTAGAAGGGCCTATTCAAAAAGAAAAGTCGTCGTTCATCATCGCTGGCAGGCGTTCTTATGCCGATGTGCTGGCCAAGCCCTTCACTGATGTGCTGGACGACGGTGCACAGCTCTATTTCTACGACCTGACGGTGAAAACCAACTTCAACATCAATGAAAAGAACAGGGTGTTTGCGTCAGGCTATTTTGGAAGGGATAAGTTCTTGTTCGACGCCCGCCAGGGATTTGACTGGGGCAATAAAACTGCCACCATCCGCTGGAACCATTTGTTCAACGACAGGTTGTTTTCAAACTTCACTGCATTCTATAGCAACTACGACTACTCTCTGGCTTTTGGTGAAAATGACATCGATAAGTTCGAGTGGACATCGGAAATATCCACTTTCAATTTCAAACCAGAGTTCAGCTACTTCATCAATACCAACAATGAATTGAGCTTTGGTGGCGATGTAACAGTGTATCAGTTCGATCCGGCCAACGCCCTCGGCGTGAGCAATGGCGAGGTGAGCAATATCAGCCTGGATCGAAAATTTGGCATGGAGAGCGCCGTATATGCAGGTAACGAACAGAAACTATCGTCGGCACTGACCGTCAACTATGGCCTTCGCTTATCTTCATTTAGCTATATGGGGCCTGGTCAATATTATGAGTACGACTCACCTGAGCCAGGCGTCAGAAAAACCGTGACCTCGATTTCGGAGGCGGACAACCTGGAAACTATTCAAACTTATTTTAACCTGGAGCCCAGGGCTTCCTTTTCGCTGTTGGTAGATCCAACGAGCTCCATCAAGGGTAGCTATAACAGAACCGCTCAGTACGTTCACCTCATCTCCAACACCGTAGCCAGCAATCCGCTCGATGTATGGACACCGAGCACCAACAACATTGAGCCGCAAACAGGCCAGCAGGTGTCGCTGGGTTACTTCCGCAACTTCAACGACAACATGATTGAAGCGTCGGTGGAGACCTACTACCGTGCGACCAAAAACCAGATTGACTACATCGACGGTGCCGATCTTTTGATCAACCCCTATCTGGAAGGCGATCTGCTCAGCGGTATAGGAAGGGCCTATGGCGTAGAGCTATATGTTCAGAAAAAGAAAGGGAAATTGAACGGATGGGTAAGCTATACGCTTGGAAGAACCGAGCTAAAAGTAGATGGCATTAACAACAACAACTGGTATGCTACACGCTACGACCAAACCCACAATGTGAAAGTAGCTGCTTTCTATGATGTAACACCAAGACTATCATTTTCAGCCAACTTCAGCTACATCACCGGTACACCCACCACCTTCCCAACAGACAGGTTTGAGTGGCAGGACTACGTGGTGCCTTACAATTTCGGCAATGGCCGAAACAATGTAAGAATCCCTGACTACCACCGCTTCGATCTTGGTGCCACACTCAATGGAAAAACAGTAAAAAGAAACGGGAAACCGAGAAAGGTAACAGATCAATTCGTTCTATCTGTATACAATGTGTACAACAGAAGAAATCCATTCTCGATCTATTTCACCCAGGGGAGAGACCGGCCGGTTGCAGGCGAACCTCTGCCCACCGAGGCGATTCGTGTTGCTATCATTGGTTCCATTTTTCCTTCTATCACTTACAACTTCAAGTTTTGATATCATGAACTCAATAACAAAATATATAGCATTCCTTCTCCTGGCTGGTTCCATCATGGCCTGTGAAGATACTATTTACCCCGAGCTGGCCGATAGTGAACCTGTGGTTTCTATCGACGCATTTGTAACAAGTCAGGAAAAGACGCAGGTGATTAAAGTAACCAAAACCCAATACTACTTTGACAAGAACAGGCCTGCGGGTGTTTCTGGCGCACAGGTCAGCATCACCGACGATCAGGGCAAGGTATTCCTGTTTACAGAGTCGAACACCGACGGATGGTACGAGTGGGATCCTGCCCTAAGCGATGACTCATTAGGACTCCCGGGTGTTGAATATTCACTTAGCATTTTAGCCGAAGGCATTGAGTATACCTCGACCTCCATCACGCAAGGCGTACCAAAAATTGATAGCATCACATTTAATTTTGAGCCGGAAAACGACTTCGCTCTTGCTACCTGGTTTGCCGAAGTTTGGGCCAGAGATTTGGATGGGCCCGGCAATGCTTACTGGATCAGGGGATGGAAAAATGGGGAGTACCTCAGCAAACCAGCTGAAATACTGACCGCCTACGACGCCGGATTTAGCCGGGGGTCGGAGGTAGATGGGTTTATCTTTATCACACCTGTGAGATCCGGCACAGGTATCAACCTTAGCAGCGACGAGGATCCCGACACAGGCAAGTTTTTGCCTTCTTATCTGGATGGGGACTCTATTTATGTCGAAATCCATTCGGTGTCTGAGACAACCTTCGATTTCCTGAACCTGATGAAAATTCAGATAGATCGGCCGGGAGGTTTTGGAGAGCTGTTTGCCACGCCTATTGACAACGTACCGACAAACATTATCCCGTCTCAGGAAGGTGTGAAAGTGGTAGGCTGTTTCAACGTGTCAACTGTGAGCAGCTTTGGGAAAAAGCTGGTGGAAGAAAACGAGACGCCTTAAGCGTCTGTAGTTTCTTTGGGTAAGTTAAAGTAGCAAAAAGCCAGTCTTTTTGCTACTTTAGTTTATAACCTACCCTTCCGTGTTATGACCAGAACAGAAGAGCTTTTTCACCAAATCGCAGAGTCTTTGCCCGACGGCAAAAAGAGCAAGATGTTTGGCGCTAACTGCGTGAAAGCAGCCAACGGCAAGGCCGCCTTTATGGCATGGAAAGACAATATGGTGTTTAAGCTGGAAGGCGACGCACAGAAGGAAGCCCTGAGCCTTGACGGATGTGAGGTTTTTCGCCCCATGCCGGAGCGCCCGCCTATGGGAGGCTGGATTCGGATGCCGGTCGACTACGAAACGAAGTGGCCAGCATTTGCCAAATTAGCGCTGGATTATGTAAAGACGCTTTAGAAGCCACGATGAAAAAACTAATGCTCCCTTCAGGCGAAGCGGTATTCATAAGGCCGATACAGCCAACTGATGCTCCTGCCCTCCTAGCCTACTTTGGCAGCTTTTCTGACCTCACCCGCAAAAGGTTTGGCCCCCACCCCTTCGACGAGGCCACTGTCAAAGCCATTTGTGAAAACCTCGACGATGATCCCTGCACCCGACTGGCGGCTTTTGCTGACGACAAGTGTGTGGCTTACTGCCTGCTCCTTCCGGGCATCTTACCTGACGACGACATTCGGCTGAAGAGCTACGGCATAGACACCGATCAATTTACCTACGCTACCTATGCGCCTTCTGTTGACGAAAAATATCATGGAACCGGCCTGGCAAATGCGATATTTACCGAGCTTGAATACGAGGCAAAGAAAGCAGGTGCCACCCACATCATTCTTTGGGGCGGTGTGCAGCATGGCAACCCAAGGGCCAGAAGGTTTTATGAAAAGAATGGCTTCTTAAAGGTAGGCGAGTTTGATCTGAACGGCGGCGATGATGATATGGTGAAGCCGCTGAGCTAGTTAGCGGCCATTGTGCATCAACAACACCGACTTCATCATTATTAATCCTCTCTAAAAATCGCCATATTTGAAACCGGAATATAACTATTCCGTTCCATCAATCATTTTGACTTTGAATCCATCATTGATCTTATGAAAACCTTGTCATTCAAACCCATTTTTTCAATCACCATCATTTTTTTTAGTGTTTTGTTTGCTCCTCAGGCCAATGCTCAGCTGATGGACAAGCTGAAGAAAAACCTAACAGAGTCACTCACATCCTCTCCAAGAGACAAGCAAACCACCAAAGACACCACTTTCTACAACCTGGCGATTTCGCAAGGCTCTAAAGTGTCCTTTTTCGACAATAGAGAAGACAATCAAAATGCCTTTTTGGTGGGGGCGAAAAATTACACCGACAACTCCGGCAACAATGTGGTGAAGCTGACCAGAGCGGAAAAAGTATTCGACTCCAACCGGTCGGGCAGTATTGCCCTAAGCATCAGCAAGTGGAGTGCAAGGATGAATTTTCTCGGTGGCTTGAACTACCTGCTCGACGAAAACTACGGAGGCAGCCTGGCCACCAGCTACCTGAGTGATCAAATTCTCAGTGCCTACAACGACAATAATCTTTTTGAAGTAGTTGAGGTTATCACTGCCAACAACTCGCTGAATCTGCTGGAAAAATACGGCCTGGCCAAGACCATGATGAACCTGGCCATCCTGCATCATTCGCAGGGGCAGTTCACCATTGCCAAAAGCTACTATGAGCAAACGGAAACCCTGATCAAAGAGCAAATCAGTCCGAACAGCCAGGCCATGGCTTCTGTGCTCAACAACCTGGCCGTGCTTTACAAAGACCTTGGACAATACACCGAAGCCGAGAAAGCCATGGGTGAATGCCTGAGGCTAATGGCCAAAAACAAATTTGACGACCAAATGGAGTACGCTGTGGCTTTGAACAATGAAGCCATTCTCCGGTTTGAGCTGGGCAGAAACGACCAAGCCGTGAGCAGTCTCAACAAAAGCATTGAACTGGCGTCTAAGCACATCAACGAAAAAGGTACCGACTTTACCAAGCTAAAAATCAACCTGGCCGTTATTTACCAAAACCAGAAGAAGTACACTGAAGCCGAAGCCATTTACAAAGAGCTATTGGAACTGAAGGAAAAACGCTTTGGCAAGAGCAGCCCCGACTATGCGGAAATTCAGAATCAACTGGCCGGCCTGTACATGGAACTGGGCAGGACCGATGAGGTAGAAGGCTTGCTGACCAGCGCCGTGGAGATTTACAAAAAGAAGCTGAAAGAAGACCACCCTGCCTATGCTGCCACCCTGCGCAACCTGGGTAAATACTACTATTTCACCGATCAGTACGACAAGGCTGTTGCCACGTTCGGTGATGTGATTGGTATCTACGAAAGAAACTTTGGCAACAACCACCCCGAGTACCTGGGCACGCTGGAAAACATGGCCATCACTCGCTGGAAGAAGGGTGAAACGGACAAAGCCGACTCCACTTTTGGAGCGCTGCTCACCAAACATATGGACCTGCTTGAAAAGTATTTCGGTGCCATGAGCGAGAACGAAAAAGGCAAGTACTGGGACAAGGTGCGGCCTTCCTTCCTGGCCTTTTACAACTTTGCTGCAGAGAACAGCAGCAAGAAGCCTGAGCTGGCCACACGGATGTATGAGGCTCACCTGTCTACGAAGGGCATTTTGCTCAGTAGCTCCGTGAAGCTTCGGCAGAACATCCTCAACAGCGGCAACCAGCCCCTCATTGACACCTACCTCAGCTGGACAAACCTGAAGGAGTCGCTGGCCAGCTACTACTCACTGTCGAAAGATGAACTGAAAGAGCAGAAGGTCAACCTGGATTCCCTCGAGTCGTCAGCCAATGGCCTGGAGCGAAAGCTTAACCAAATGAGCGCCGACTTCGCCGATGCCAACAAGCTGCCGTCGGTGAAGCTCGCCGATGTGGCTGCCAAGCTCAAACCGGGAGAAATGGCAGTAGAAATTATTACTTTCCCGGCATTTGATAAGTCGTTTACCGACAACAATAAATACACCTTTGCCTTCGTGAAAAATGGCGCTGCTTCACCGGAACTAGTGACCATCAGCAACGGCAAAGAACTTGAAACCAGGTATGCCAAAGCCTACCGCAACATGGTGACCAACAAGCTGGAAGATGCCATCACCTACGAGCAATTTTGGAAGCCTATTGCGGGCAAGGTTGCAGGCAGTAAAAAATTGTATATGTCGCTCGACGGCGTGTACAACCAGATTAACGTGATCACCCTCAAGGCCACCGATGGCAGCTATGTGAAAGACAAACATGACATAGTGCTGCTGAGTAGCACTAGACAGTTGGCCCAAAATGCCAGCGCCAGGAGTGGTTCGAAAAACACTGTACTGGTCGGATTCCCGAACTACGGGTCAAAAAGCACTCTCTCCCCGCTGCCGGGAACCCAAAAGGAAGTGCAGGCCATCGGCGCATTGGCTAAAACATCGGGCACCACCGCCGACGTATACATGCAGGATCAGGCCACCGAGGCGCTATTGAAAGACAAGGTCAAAAACCCCCGTATTCTTCATATTGCCACCCATGGTTTCTTCCTTCAGGACGTGGCCGGCACCGAGGGTGACAAGGTGCTGGGCGTGGAGATCAGCAAGGCCAAAGAGAATCCGCTATTGCGCTCCGGGCTCTTTCTGGCTGGTGTGGAAGGCACCACTGGCAGCATCGAAAACAAAGAGGTTAATACTGCCGACAACGGCATTCTTACAGCCTATGAAGTGCTGAACCTCAATCTTGAGCAAACAGACATGGTGATCCTTAGCGCCTGCGAAACCGGACTTGGGGAGATCAAGGGTGGTGAAGGTGTGTATGGCCTCCAAAGGGCGTTTCAGGTCGCCGGAGCGGGGTCGATCATCATGAGTTTGTGGAAAGTAAACGACGAAGCCACCCAGGAGCTAATGGTCAACTTCTACAAAGAGTTTTTGAAGTCGGGTGACAAGCAGGTGGCGTTTGCCAAAGCTCAAAATGCCTTGAAAACCAAATATGCCGAGCCTTACTACTGGGGTGCCTTTGTGATGATGAACTAAGTATTATCGGCATTATCCTCCCAGGCAGAGGCCCCACACCAATGGGGCCTTTGCTTTTTTCAGCCATACAATCATCCACGCTTTCCAACCAAATAGCAGCAAAAGGTTTCTTATGGCAAACCCCTGAGCTATGAAAGCTGTTGTTTCAAGTCTACTGGTGCTGGCCTTTTCACTGGCCGTGTTCTCCTGCCAAAACGAGCCGGTTACGCCCTCATCGGGATTTTCCACTAGTTGGGAAGTCAATGCCAATGCCTTTATTGCTGCCACCTCGCAAACGACTGGCGACCCATTTGTTATCAAAAAAGCTGTACTGAATGACTCGCTGCTGAAAGTAACCGTGCAATATGCAGGCGGCTGCAAAAAGCATGATTTCAAACTAGTGTGGGACGGAACCATTGACTCCTCAACCATCCCCGCCGTGGTGACCTTCGCATTGATCCACGATAGCAACAATGATATGTGTGAAGCACTTCCTACCGAAGAGCTCTCCTTTGATCTTCTTGATATTATGGAAGGGAACAGGCCCATCGAGGGTTTTCAGGCCTGGGTAGTCAATGCATCGAATGCAGAACAGCTGCTGGCACTTCCCGAGTCAATGGAATGCGGATGGGCTGTTGAAACCGCCTCAGTCGTCTGCGGAACGGGCATATGGGACAACCTGTGGCTTCAGACCTTAAGAACGGAACAAGCGGGCGGCGTCCGTTCATTCCTGCTTCAGCCGGTTTCCGTTGCTGCCGGGGTAGAAATACCGGACAATCCTGACGAGGGAACAAAGTACTATATAGGTGTCAAAATACTGGATGACTACGAACCAAATCCCGATGTCGGCGTCTGCCAGGCCTATCCGGGCGATCACTACAGCGTCGAAATCACCTGCATTCAACCCTACGAATAGTCTTAACTAAGTCTCATGATTTGTAAGAGCATTGTGCCGCTGGTTCAATGCTCTTTCCCTTTGGCCTCCATACGGATGAGCGGAAGATTGACTAATTTAGAGCGTCAAACAACCAGGGCTTATCATGAACATACTTGTAACAGGCGCCACCGGATTCCTTGGTTCCAGAATAGTCGAGGCACTGGCTTTGGATGACAAAATAAGTGGGATAGTTGCCGCTGGAAGAAAACTTGACCCGCTTCACACAGTTGAAAGCAAAAAGCTAAATTACCAGCTGGGCGACCTGGCGGATGCCGGGTATGTGGATCGCCTGCTAGAACAACCCATCGATGTTATTGTCAACTGCGCCAGTCTGTCGTCGCCCTGGGGAAGCTATGAGGCCTTTCATCAGGCCAATATCGTATCTCAGGCCAATCTGATTGCTGCCAGCAAAAAAGCTGGGGTACAGCGCTACGTATATATCTCTACACCGGCAGTTTACTTCAACTTCAAAGACCGCTTCAATGTAAAAGAAAGTGACCCACTGCCCCAAAAGGCCTCCAACAACTACGCCGCCACGAAACTACAAGCTGAGCAGCTACTTGAGAAGTCGAACCTGAGCTATATTACCATCCGGCCACGGGCACTGATTGGCAGAGGCGACACCGTGATTTTCCCCCGGCTCATCCGGTCTTACCACGAAGGACGGCTGAAGGTGGTGGGTTCGGGCGATAACGTAGTAGACCTAACGGCTGTATCGAATGTGGTTCACTCTGTAAAACTGGCCATGCACGCTCCTGAAGACGCTTGCGGAGAAGCCTACAACATCTGCAATGGAGAACCTGTGAAGCTTTGGGAGGCCATCAATTATGTTTTGGGTAAATTTGACTTACCACCACCCAAAGGCAAGGTACCCTACCCAGTGGCTTCCTTTGCTGCTACCATAATGGAATGGGAATCGCTTCTGTCCCGGTCAAAAAAGGAGCCCGTACTCACCCGGCAATCCGTGGGCATATTGGCCAAATCTATGACCCTCGATATCACCAAAGCCAGAGAGCGACTCGGTTATGAGCCAGGTCAAACCACCTGGGAGGCTATTGACGAATTTGCCGAGTGGTACAAAACAGCTCACCAATGACACCGAGGCAAAACCAAACAGGCCCAATAGTAAGCTTTGAGCTGAAGTCGGCTGGCTACTGCACAGCCAGCTGGCATCATGCACAAAAGGGCGCACCCAAAAAGACCATCCGGTTTTACGCCACTTATGCAGTGATCCAACATCCAAAGCATGGCGTAATCCTCTTCGACACCGGTTACGCAAAACGGTTTTTCTCAAGCACAAGCTCTTATCCGTACAAGTTGTACCGGGCATTTACACCCGTTTTTATAAAACCCGAAGAAGAGGCCGCAGCACAATTAATAGCGGACGGAATACCGCCGGAAGACGTTCGCTACATCATAGTATCGCATTTCCATGCCGACCACATCGGGGGGCTCAAAGACTTCCCGAATGCCCGATTCATCTGCGACCGGGCAGCCTACGGCGATATCAAAGGAAAAAGCGGGTTGACTGCATTGAAAAAAGGATTCCTCCCAACACAGATGCCTGAGGGCTTTGAAGAGAGAACCGACTTTCTTGACATTGAAAAAGGAGTCTCAAAAGACGAGCATCTGGGGCCACTGCATGATCTGTTTGAAGATGGCACCATTCTTTTGACCAGACTGGATGGCCACGCCAAAGGCCAGCTCGGGGCACTGCTCGCAACGGAAAAAGGGCGGGTCTTTCTCATCTCCGATGCAGCCTGGCTGAAACCAGCTTATACCGACCTGAAGCTACCCCACCCCATCGTCCGTCTGTTCTTTAACTCATGGGATGAGTACAGGGCCAGCCTGAATCGGGTGCACAATTACCACAAGGCTCATCCGGATACACTTATCATCCCATGCCACTGCCTCGACACGCTGAAAGCACTAAACGGCCCGCAGTCATGATAGGCTTCAAACTTCAAATCTTGTGGCATTTTCTTTTGTTTCGCTGGCAAAGAAGAATGCGCTACAACCAAAAGTTGGTTCACCAACTGCGAGCCACAAAAGAAAACCGGTGGAGAAAGAACCTCCAAAAATCACCCTTCTACAAAGAGCTTTCAGGTCAGTCGCTCAGCCAATTTCCCATCATGGACAAAAGCTCGTTCATGGCCCATTTCGATGATATCAACACAGTGGGTATTGCAAAAGAAGAAGCATTTAAGGTGGGACTAGACAGCGAAAAGTCAAGGGATTTCTCCCCAACCATCCGGGGCATAACTATCGGGCTATCTTCCGGTACGAGCGGCAACCGAGGCATTTTCCTCGCCAGTCAAAAGGAGAGAGCTATCTGGGTTGCCGCTGTTTTGGACAGGGTCATTGGATTTTCGTTGCGAAAAAGAAAAGTGGCCTTTTTTCTCAGGGCCAACAGCACACTTTATGAGTCGGTGAACTCTTCCATTCTCCAGTTTCAATTCTATGATATAAAAAGCGATATGGCCCAGCACTGCCAGACGGTGGCAGCCACCAGGCCTCACATTTTGGTCGGTCAGCCATCGGTGCTCATGCACATTGCCCGATATTTTGAAGAAAAGCAGATAGCTGCTCGCTTCGAAAAAGTCATTTCAGTGGCGGAAGTACTGGAAAATGACCAGAAAGCCTATTTGGAAAAGGTCTTTAAAAAAAGGATAGAGCAGGTCTACCAATGTACGGAGGGATTTCTCGCTCACACCTGCAAGGCAGGTTTTCTGCATTTCAACGAAGACTGGCTACTGATTGAGAAGAAGTACCTGGACGAGGAGAAAAAAAGATTTCACCCTGTCATCACCGATTTTCTGAGAACGACCCAGCCCATTATTCGTTACGAGCTCAACGACATCATTCATGAAGGTGTGGCATGCAGTTGCGGACTGAAAACGATGCAAATCGCTAAAATAGAAGGCAGATCGGACGACGTTTTTGAATTTGACCACGCTGGGAAAACCATCACGATCTACCCAGATTTTATCCGCCAGGCCGTGGCTTTCAGCAGTGATGTGATTGATAATTACGTGGTGACCAGGCAAAGTGAGAAAAAAATTGGCCTGTTTATTGAAGTAAGCAAAGGAGATTTTTTGAACGCTTACGGAAAAGCTGAAAGTGCACTTCAGTCTTTATTTGAAATTTTTGGTATTCCCGGCATTACGATCATTCGGGAAGAAGAGCAACTCCTCCAGAAGGGAGTCAAATTCAAAAGAATAAGGAATGAAAGTCGTCAGACCATTTAAGATTGTCGGTGCAGGTTATTGCCTGCCTTCGAAGTGTGTCCATTCGCAGGAAATGGAAAAAGAGCTTGGGCTCCCGGTCGGCTGGATTTACAAATATTCAGGTGTCGAAAAACGCCATCTTGCCACCACGGAGAGCAACAGCTGGCTTGGTGCAGAGGCATTAAAAAAGGCCATGCGAAACGCTGGTCTGCAACCGGAAGACCTTGGCTGCCTCATCGCTGCCTCGGCTACTTTCGACTACCCGCTGCCCAACAAAGCCAGCATGATCAAGCATGAGTTGGGCTGGCACGATACTGACTTAAGCTGTATCGACATCGACACCACCTGCCTCAGCTTTGTCACGGCGCTTGACTATGCCTCCCGCCTGCTCAACAACAGTGACTGCCGGCACATCGCCATTGTGAGTGCAGAAATAGCCTCAAAGGGCCTTAACCCTGAACACAAGGAAACGTTCAGCCTTTTTGGAGATGCTGCCGCTGCCATCATCGTCTCTTTTGATGACACCGGAGAAAGCGGTCTCGTGAAACATAGGCTGGTTACGTATTCTGAGGGCGCCGAACACACCATCATCAGAGGCGGCGGAAACAAGTTTTTCTTCAAAGACCACCCCTATGATGCAACGCTTCATTCTTTTAGCATGGAGGGAAAAAAGCTCCTGAAACTGGCTATGCAAAAAGTGCCCGAGTTTGCTGAAAAGCTCTTTTGCCAAACCGGCTCATCAATCGGAGAAGTGGACCTGATCATACCCCACCAGGCCAGCAAGTCAGGCCTGCTATTGCTTGACAGTCTTCTTGATGGCAACACGGACAAAGTGGTCAATAACCTGGCGAGCTATGGCAACTGCATCGCTGCTTCCATTCCACTGGCTTTGACAGAAGCGATCGAATCAGGGCGGCTTAAAAGGGGCGATAGTTGCTTACTGATTGGTACTGCAGCGGGATTTTCTGTAGGTGGATTGTTGTTTAAATTCTAAGTCTTAAATCATGAATCTGGTATACGGCACTGGTCTTCTTTTCCTTCTGGTTCTGATGGAGCTTGCCGCCATCAGGTACTTCCTTCAGGAAAAAATTCCCTGGAAGGAAATCGTAATGAACCTCAACTCCGGCCATATCCTGCTGTGGATTTTCCGGGGGTTGGAGGTATTAGCGTTTCATTGGTTGCTGACGCATTTCAGTTTCGGCTGGGTGGCTCAGTGGCCCGTTGCCCTGCAGTGGGTATTTGCCTTTGTCGCCTGGGACTTTTGCTTTTACTGGTTGCACAGGCTTCACCATGCCGTCGGTTTCCTGTGGGCCGTGCATGTTGTCCATCATGAGGGAGAGCATTTCAGTCTATCCCTGGGCATCAGAAACTCCTGGTATTCTTCACTTACCTCCTTTCCATTTTTTGCTGGGTTGGCCATTTTGGGACTTCCTCTGGAGATATTCATTGTAGTTTCTTCAGTCCATTACTTTATTCAGTTTTACAACCACAACCGAATTGTGAAAAAGAGCGGCTGGCTGGAGCATATCATGATCACTCCCTCCCACCACAGAGTCCACCACGGCAAAAACCCCGAGTACATCAATAAAAACTGTGGCGGTACCTTCGTGATATGGGATAAACTATTCGGTACATTCCAGGCGGAACGTGATGACATTGACATTGCGTTCGGTACCAACGACCCGGTTCGATCGGAAAACCCATTCTGGGCCAATAACATCCCCTTTTTAAAGTGGCTCCATCTTCCGCTGCCGCAGTTGAGAAAGCATGAGGCCCAAAAAAGCTTCTTTAGCGATACCTTCGTTGGCTTTGGCGGGCTGCTGCTGTTCTGTCTGTTGCTTTTTTATATCTACAAGGAACCATCGTGGACGGGCACTCCCAAGCTGATCCTATTCAGTATTATTTTCCTGGGCACAATCGCCAACGGCGGGCTTGCCGAAAACAAACTGTGGGGAGCAGTTTTATGGGTTGCCTGCACTAATGTTTTTATTGTGCTATTCCTTTTGATGCTTTCAATCAACGAACCTATTCTGACGGGCTTAACCATAATAATTGGCCTGCATGGACTGGAAACACTAAGACGTCTTTTTATTTTAGTCAAGCCGAAAAGAATGATGTCGACTGCTGCTTCAAAAAACCCAACCAATAGTGCGCAACTGTCGTAAACGCCCTCTAAACAAAACCATCAGATTCAATCCATGTCGATCACTTCTCAATCAGAATTAGCAGGTATCAAGCAAATCAGTCAGGTGGTGGGCACCACTTTAAAGCTCATGAGAGAATATGCTCAGCCAGGCATGTCCACCAAAGAATTGGACGAGTATGGAGGGGGTATTCTGAGGGCATATGGCGCCCGGTCTGCACCAGGGCTAACTTACGGTTTCCCGGGATACACCTGTATCAGTCTTAATCATGAAATAGCCCATGGCATACCAGCAAAAACGAAAGTGCTTAGAGATGGGGATTTGGTGAACATCGATGTTTCTGCGGAACTCGATGGTTTCTGGGCCGACAATGGGGGGTCATTCGTTTTGGGTAAAGACCACGGCAACCACGGAGGGCTGGTGAATGCATCGAGGCAAATACTCCGGAAAGCCATCAGTGAAATAAAAGGAGGTGTTCGTGTGGCAGACATAGGGCGACTAATTGAAATTGAGTCGAGAAAGGCTGGTTTTACAGTGATAAGAAATCTGGCGGGCCATGGAGTGGGCAGAAGCCTCCACGAAGCACCGGAAGAGATTCTGAATTGTTACAACCGTTTCAATAGAGAGCGGTTTAAGAAAAACTCTGTAGTGGCCGTTGAGACTTTTATTGCCACCAAGTCTACTTTTGCAAAGACGCAAAAAGATGGCTGGACGCTTGTGGGCAACAAAGGTGGCTTTGTAGCGCAACACGAGCATACGATTATCGTCACAGATAGCGAACCTGTGATTCTTACTGAAAGCAATGAGATTTGGTAAGGCTTTCTATCTCAGAATATACAGCTTCCCAAAGCCATTCTTAAAGGCCTTGTCGGCGGACGTCGCCCTGTGCTCCAGCGATTGGCCGTTCATGCGAAGCAGCACCCTGTAAAGATAAACGCCATTGGCCAGCTGGTCGCCGTGTTCATCTGTTCCGTTCCAGGCAAACTGCGTAATGTTATTACCAATGCGAATCGGACCAATTTCGTCCTGGGTGATCTCCCTGACAACCCTGCCTGACACCGACATGATCTGTATTTTCAGCTGATCGGGTATTTCTGACCCTGTGAGGGTAAACACAAATTTGGTGCTTGTGCTAAAGGGATTGGGATAGGGATAGAAGTTTGTTACCGTTGCCTCGTTGATGACCTCAAAGCTGATTTCGTAGGGAGCTGTTCCAGCCTGGTTTCCACTCACGTCGGCCGCTATCACACGCATCGCATAAATGCCGTCTTCCAACGGCCCGGGTCTGAACTCAATATTGAACTCCTTCTTTTCGATGTTGGCAGACCATGTCATTTTGCCTCTGGAAAAAGGTACACGCACGTAGTCGCACTCCTAGCAGGGAGATTTGAGATACACCTCTATACCAATCGTGTCTTGCTTTTGCAGGTACTCATAATCGTCGTACAGTCTCATTTTTACCAACGGATTGGGAGAAACTATATCACCGTTGAGGATGTAAGTACCATCGAAGGTGACATCAAGCAGTGGATTAACATTGTCCGCATTTACGTCCAAATAATCTTTAAAAGTCAGCTGATTGTTGGTCGAAATGAGCTCCCTTTCTGTCGACTCAATGATAGTACGCAGGCTTTCCCGCCCATCTACTCCCAGGGTTGTCAACGGTACACTGAACTGCACCGAGTCTCCCGCAAGCAACGCAGGCAGTTTCATTTGAAACTCCTGGATAGTGCTGGTTTCACTTGACACCAGTTGGTATCTTACCGTCAGCGAATCGGCATAATCAACCGGAGAAGGATTGAAGTACGAAAACGGCACAACGAGCGCTTCCCCCTCATTGGCGGTTCTGGTCAGCTTGTTCCTGGCAGTCGGGTCGCTCGTCAATAATATACCTTCTGGCAGCTGATTGAATGTGACTATCCATTTTTTTAGTTGCGCAGGCACCAGATTGGCCTCGTCGGTCGTATGGTAGTCTATTTGCAGATAAGGGTAGAAATTGGCGTCTACAGATGTCAGGTCTATCGTTGATACATTTTCATCGGCAAACAG
Organism: Imperialibacter sp.; assembly: GCF_048007035.1. Classification (NCBI taxonomy): domain Bacteria; kingdom Pseudomonadati; phylum Bacteroidota; class Cytophagia; order Cytophagales; family Flammeovirgaceae; genus Imperialibacter; species Imperialibacter sp. The sequence continues at coordinate 4,757,177 of NZ_CP180355.1, read as the reverse complement.
CAAATCTTTAATACCATCGTTCCGCAGACCATAAATGTCAAGGTTAAAGTTTCCGGCAGTTTGTCCGGCGCCAAGCTTTACTTCCTGATAAAGCGATCCCCACGACTTGGCCGGGCCTATCCTACCCGACAACACGCTGCCGCTAAAGAATTTACCTTCCACTACATCATTGAGCACGAGTTGCTGCTCATCGGCCGGGCTGCCACTTCCATCGGAAAGCAACTCCACCGCAGCTCCTTCTGCCTGGCCTTTCTTTCCATAGAAAATTACCGGTTGCCCATTCACAAGGCCATTCAATGAGGATGTTTGTATACCGAAGGCTTTTAGCTGCTCCTTTACTTCAGCATCCCATCTGTCGTACTGCACAGTGCCTATACTAAAAAAGACAGCATAGTCTCCCTCAGGCACGGCATTCAGCAGTTGAGAAAGCCTTCTGGCTCCTCCATTGGAGCCGGCAGGGTCATACATCTCTCCGTCAGTGAAGTTGTGAATACGTTTTGAATTCAATCCACAGGTGAGCCTTACGTCAAACTTTTGCCATTCGGGAAATGGTGCATAAGGCACCGTCGATTGCTTATCGAACAAAACAACGTTAAGTGTGTTGGCCCGGCATACGTTGAAACTCTCACTTTCCACAAAAAGCTCCAGCGTACCTGCCTTCACACTGTAGTCACGTGCGGCGGCACCAGGATTGTTGGGGCCAAAGGTTTTGATGCTAATATCCAGATTGTTCTCTGGAAAGGACCAATCAAAGCCTGACTCCGATAGCAACATCCCTTTGATTTCGGCGTCGGCAAACTGATTGGCAGAAACCATCGCATATCCACGGGGGCTATCGTTGATCATGGTAAACTGACTCAAAACCCACGAAGTATCTTCCTCCGGCTCTGGGTTCAGGAAGCGGCTCCGCCAGTAAATCACGGTAGAATCGGCGATTGAAAATGTAGAAGCCAAATCCACATTTTGAACTGTGATCACCCGCATATCGCCACTGATCCTGTGCTTCATTAGGCCGTTGAAATCTGGCGACGTGTCAATTTCAAGTTCGAAACCTCGTGAGGGTGAAAACAAGTCACTTGCCTGGATCACAAAGTCGACATTCGATCCAGCAATACCCCGCTTCATCGGGAAAATGGGTATCGTTGTTCCTTTGGCCAGAAAAAGATCGATGCTGACCGAATTGTTTCCTTCATTCAGTTCATCTATTTCATCGGCTGGGTCGAGGATTACCTCAAAGGTGTTGTTGCCCAACCCAGCGAGATCTGGGTTTGAAATACCGAAGTACATGGTGTCCTCCCGAAGCACATACGGAGAAATCAACGAGTCAAGACTTACACTCCCGTGTTCAAGCCTTCGTCTCACATAAATCTTCAAGTCAGATTCCGTCGCAATACCAAAATTCTTCACCACAAACTTGAGAGCAAATGTGTCCTTTGCTACAGTTAGCGGGTTTCCTTCGGTGTCTATTACCTCCAGCGCATCGGTGCTGATTTCGTAGTCAGGCTTACCTGCCCCAAATATTTTGATAGCGGGATCGCCCTGAAGCAGTACTTCCTGGATCTGAGTAATGTTCCGCTCGGAAGAGCCATATCGCTCAAGATATCTCCTTGATGCCTCATTTTTGATATTTCCAAGGGTCTCCTTTACGAACAAGGTGTCAGCAAAGGCTGTCTCATAAAAAACACCAGAAAAGTTTCGCAGGTCACTGGAAAACCCTTTGTAAGTGTGAGCCATAAAGCCAATAGCCCCAAGGTTCGGCGTCAGCGTCCAGTCTTCACCAAAGGTGAACGAGGTTTCGAAAATATTGCCGGCATCGCACCCGTTGACCAAAATTACCGGATACCTGCCCTTGTTGTTGTACCCAAATCCCGGATTAGACACGTTACCAATATCGATGTCTGTAGAAAAGCTTGCCGAGTGACCAAAAAATGTGATCATTGACACCCCGTTATTCACCTCCTCGGCAATATTGATAAGCTCCACTGCATTGCTGGTGGATTTGCTACTTGTGACCACATTGGCTCCAAGGTATTTACCTTCCGCAATGAACTTAAACCCGTTAACGTAAGATCGAAATGTAGCCAACTCCCCCTGCGTGGCTCCTCCACTCAAATGAATGAAGTTCTTTTTCCACAACTGATTGAAGGGCTGATTTTCCATCTCCATCACCTTGCTCAGGTAGGCTTGCACGTCGTCCGGGTTCCTTGCATTGAGTCTCCCAATAGCAATTGGCGATTCGTAAGTAGTGCCAGCCAGTCCGGCCAGCATAGCAACATCACTGCCAGGCACACCATTTGTCGGCACAAAATGAATAAGCGTGGTGGTAGCCGGGTCTTGCCTGTAGTAATTTCGGTGCACGCCTGTTCCTTTTCCTATAAGAAAGAAGTATTCTGGCGTACCATTGGCCAGCAGGTAGCCCGCCAGCCTGCGAATAGCCCAGGGTGATATTTCTCCATAGTTAAACGCATTGAGTACTTGCTCCATTTCCAAAATAAGCACCTGATGGTTTCCACCCTCTGCACTTTCCCTAAAAGCTTTGTAGGCAGCGACAGGATCGGCCGTTCCTGAAGTGGTGGCTTTTCTGAGGTCGGGATGAGTGACAATGATGTAATTAAAAGCCGTTGGATCGATAGCTGGCATGGTCACCTGCTTGATTGCTACCGGAGTATAGGGGGTGTTAATAGCGATGAGCTTCCGCTGAACGGCAGTGCCGTTCACCACTGCCGTGAAATCGCTGGTCCCTGTGATGACACCAATTTTGTTCACATTATCCGGCTGAGTTACATCAAAAAGACTGCTGGCCCCAGCTGGGTTGGTCACTCTAATAAAAGACTTATTTCCCGTGTTCTCCCTTAGCGTCAATATCTTCTGCGACTGACCAGCCATGTCGGTGCTGGCAGCGTAATTAACCTTTACATAAGACACCGCTGCCCGGTCGGCAGCACTTCCAATGCCAACCACATTCACCCGCACAAACAACTCTCCGACAGATGAAATATCTGACCATAAAATGGTTTCGGAGACAGTATAGGGATCATGCTCTGAAAACTCTGCCGTATGCAAAAGCCGCAAACTTGACGAAGATGGGCCCACATATACCTCCACATTGTGATCCAGGTTATTTCTCCCGACCAGGAGCACCTCCAGCGTAGGGTCGGGCCCGGAAGTCACCCTGTTAGTCAACCCAGTTAGCGTGACCACCTGATTGGCACCTTTGGCAATGTCACTGCCTGTCCAACCTTCGCCATGGTCGTACTGACTAAGAATGATGTCGCCACCCTGGTAGGTTTTCCCTTGCGAGTAATTGTTGACCTGAAGTTTGAGTACTTCCCGGAGATAGTAAGGCTCAGCAGGCAAGTTACCTACATTGTTTTCTGCTACAGGTGCCAACATCCGCTTGCCCGACGTAGCCGTTAGCGGCCAGGTAAGGAAATAGGTTGCTGAATCAGAAAACAAGTTATATAAAGTGTGAGGCTGGGCATCTTCAGAAACATACAGTTCCGTATCGGTTTTGCCATCCGATGGCTGCCCGTAAAACTCAATATAATCGCTGGCGTCAAGTCGGCCATCTTCCTGACCTGGCAGATAAATAGCCTGCTCTACCCCTCTGTGAAAAAGCTGCAACCGTCTGGCGTCGATGGAGGCCAGCGGCACACCGCTTTCCAGCAGTTGCTGTTGCGTCAGGCGAAACATTCCCTCTCTGGCGACTTTTATTTTATAGTACGACTGCCCTGGTCTGATCCATTCGTTGCCCCATGGCTGCGCCTGCACCATATTTGCTACCAACAGCAACCCGGCTAGTAAAGCACTTCTGTATGTCCACAGTCTATTTCGCATTCCATCCATATCTTAATGAAAAGATGTGACTATAAGGCGACTGCGCCCTGTTTCCAATGTCTGTTAAAGCATAGTCGATCTGCACTCCCTGAAGGTTAAGTCCGATGCCAAACGACGGCAGGTAAGTCCACGATTTGCTGCCATCAAAGTCTTTGACCTGCTGTAGCTGACTCACGCCGCCCCGTAAAAAGGCTTTCTGCGCATAGCTCACTTCAAATCCTGCTTTCGGATCTATACTGGCCAATTTACTTTTGATCAATGTGTTTCTTTGTCCGTCAAACGTCAAATCAACGTCTGCACCAACAAGTCCTGTCCATTTTCCTTTGCTCACCACCGCATTGGCCAACCCCAGCGACAAACGGGGTAGCGTAATTTCGAGGCTGCTTTCTGGTATTACGTTACCTGTTTGTGTGTATACATCAATCACCAACGAAGAATTGTGTGTCCAGGCATTGAACGTTCCGGTAGCATCTCTGAGCACCGCCCCCATCTTCCAGTTGCCCCTGTTGTACTGTAGTGCCGCATCGAGGCCAAAGCCCCAGGCATTTGCAAAGTCGCCTACCGTCCGATGGATTACTTTCAGGTTGCCGCCCAGCGACAAGCCACCCATCTTTTTTGCAAGAGAAAACATAAAGGCATAGTCGGCTGCAGAAAAGAAACGGATATTGTCGTAGTTGATAGCGCCGCTGGCGTCGTAAAGGAACCTGGTGTCGGGGATATTGTCAATTCCAAAACGGATCACAGAAACACCCATGAAAGTATTGCTATCGATGGGAGTAGCAAATCCCGCAAAATCGTAATTGGCTATGCCAGCAAAGTAGGCCGCATGCATCAGCCCCACCTGATATTGCTCGGTGAGCTGAGTGAGTGCTGCCGGGTTCCAATAACCCGCCGTTACATCGTTGACCAAACCCACCTGGGTATTGCCCATGCCTAATGCCCTGGCTCCTACTCCTATGGCAAGAAATTCATTACTGTATTTGGGCGCATTTCCCTGACCCACAACAAGGCCGGAGCAGAAGAAACACAAAGTAAAAAGTAACGCTATCCGCATTCAGTGACTAATTCAACCTAAAATTAATGATATAACATTCTCCACACCAACATACCCGCTCACTTGTTGGAATACTTCGACAAATAGACGACAAAAGTAGATGAAGATGCTGGTCTTTGTTGGAAGCTGGCGAAAAAGGATTCACTGGTGCACGGCCACTTGCCGGAATGCAGCATTATCTAAGCTACCAACCACCGCCCGTCGGTAATTGCGAGGGAGTTAAAAACTGTTTATCCATGTAAAAGAACACGGTACGAGTGCGGCAATCTGTGTATTTCGAAACGTGGTTTTAACTAACAGATTGCCACGTTCGCTTGAAATTTCTTCGCATAGACTGACCATCATCCTGCTCACTCGCAATTACCGGACGGGTGAAGCTACCAGCAATCGCTCTTATCCCCTTGTTTGCAGAAGGGCTCATTTGTCAACGATACTGTGAACTACTCAAGTGTTGCGTCCATAGCCATCGGTACACAAACTCAGCAAAATTAGTTATTTATTGTACTTTATAGGGTTATATATATAACTATTTAATGATTATAGCCTATTCACTAATATTTCTTAGCCAGTACTTGGCCATGCAAGGTACTTTTCCGTATATAGTGCTAAGGTCAAAAACTTTTAAACAAAATGAGAGATGAACATTGAGAATACACAGGTGCAGATGCGGAAGGGAATTCTCGAGTTTTGCATCCTCCATATCATATCACGTGGCGAGGTGTATGCCTCCGACATGTTGCAGGAGCTTACCTCTGCAAAGATCATGGTGGTGGAAGGAACACTCTACCCCCTCCTTACCCGGCTGCGAAAGGCCGGCCTCGTTGACTACAAATGGGTTGAATCAAATTCAGGGCCACCCAGAAAATACTATACCCTGACTGATGAAGGAACAACTTTTTTAAATGGGCTCCAGGATACCTGGGATGAACTTGTGGGCTCCACCAGTAAAATTATGACAACGAAAAAGCAAAACGGGCAAAAGAAATGAATAAGAATATAAGCATCAATATTAGCGGCATTATCTTCCACATAGAGGAAGATGGCTATGAAAGGCTAAAGGGCTACCTCGAATCCATTACCACCTATTTTTCGACTTTCGAAGACAGCAAAGAAATTATCGCCGATATCGAAAGCAGAATTGCTGAGATTTTCCTCGAGAAGCTGGACAAAGAAAACAAGCAGGTAGTGGCCATTGAAGACGTCAATATGCTGATTTCTACGATGGGTACCATTGCCGACTTCGAAGCGATTGAAGACAAAGAGGACAAAGCAGCACCTGCGGCAGCAGCCGACACTGGCAGCGGGGAAAGTACTGACACAGCGGAAGAAAAGACCGAGGAAAAAGAGAAGACCGGTTCGAAAAAGCTATACCGTGACATCAACAGAAAAGTCGTTGGTGGGGTGTGCAGTGGTCTTGCTCACTATTTCAGCATCGACCCCATGTGGGTGCGTTTGCTCTTTCTGCTTATGTTCTTCAACTTCTTTCTACCGGGCTTAAGTGGCGCAATTTTGCTCGCCTACATTATCCTGTGGATTGTGGTGCCGGGCAACAAGGCCCTTGAAGACGACAAGAAGATCAAGAAAATGTTCCGCAGCCAGGAAGACCGGGTGCTGGGTGGTGTGGCCAGTGGTGTCGCCGCCTATTTCGGAGTAGATGTAACAGTGATCAGACTGCTGTTCGTGCTTTCCATCTTCCTCGGAGGTACCGGATTCTTTGTCTATATCATCTTGTGGATCATCACGCCCCTGGCAAAGACCATCACCGAGAAAATGCAAATGCAGGGAGAGCCCGTTACGCTTTCCAATATTGAGACAAACATTAAGTCGAACCTCAACATAAAGGAGGACGAAGAAAGCCCAATCGTGAAAGTGTTGTTGTTTCCATTCCGATTGATCGCATTGATTATCAATGGTATCGCCAAATTTATCGGCCCTGCCGCCAACGTATTCGTTGACATCATCCGGGTATTCATCGGACTGCTTTTCAGCATGCTTGGGTTGTCGACAATGACCGCCATTGCTATCACTTGTGCCATGTTCTTCGGGCTTACCATCGGCTGGTGGGATTGGGTATCGGTTGACGGCGTGCCAGTAGAGCTTTTCCAGCAGACCCTACCAGGCTGGGCTGTCTTTGGGCTCTTCCTGTCAGCTTTCATACCAGCTTTGGCCGTCACATTGGGTGGTATCAGCATCATGGCCAAAAGATGGGTGGCCGGATCCTTCTTAGGATGGACGCTATTCGGATTATGGATCATCAGCCTCGTGCTCGTGAGCTACACTGTGCCACGCATTATCATGGACTTCCGCACAGATGCCATCCACACTGAAACCAAGACCTACGACATGGCCGGTAAAACAGCGGTATTGACTTTGTCAGACAGCGACCGCAGAAGGTGGGACGAGTGGAACGGCCAGTATGAAGCTGTAGAACTTCGCCTGAGAGGCCACGACGATTCTGTGTACAAAGCAGTCCTCGATTTTGAAGCCAGAGGAAGAGACCGCTCGACTGCGCTCGAAAATGCGCAGATGGTTACCTATGAGCTCAATGTGCAAGATTCCATCTTTAACTTTCCAAGAGAGTTGAAGTTCAAAAACGATGCCCGCTTCAGGGTACAGAACCTCGACATTACGCTGTACATTCCTTATAACCAGCCCTTCAAAATGGACGAAAGCCTGGCCAGGATCCTGAGAAACACTATTTACAGAAACGGCTACTCTACCCGCCAAATGGAAGGTAACACGTGGGTGTTTACCGACGCAGGCTTGAAGTGCACCACGTGCGAAGAGGACGACGATTACTACTCGTACAACTCAGGCTCAGGAAAAAGCTCTTTCGATGCCGATCCTCTGACGTACGACTTCAAAGGATATGATGAGATAGAAGCTGGCGGCATCTTCAAATTCTACATCAAGCAGGGCGACTACAAAAACATCGAAATCACCGGCGACGACGAATGGCTGGAAAGAGTGAAAGTGAGCCAGTCGGGCGGGGTGCTGAAATTCGACATCCGTGGCCGCAACTGGGACTGGCGTGACAACTGGGAGTCGAGCGACAAAATCTATGTATACATCAGCACACCTGACCTGGAAGGCCTTGAGCTGTCCGGCGCTTCGGAAGCCTATGTCGACGGTTTCCAGGCCAACAAGCTGAACATTAACCTATCCGGCTTTGCCCAGGTAGACATGGACATCGACGCCTCCAAGCTAGACATAGAAATGGACGGCGGCAGCAAGCTGACCCTGCGGGGTAATGTGAATGAGCTAAAAGCCGACGTGGAAGGAGCTGCCTCGCTTGACGCCTTTGGCAGCGAAGCCCGCTATGTGGAAGTAAAAGCCCAGGGAGCAGCCCGTGCCAAGGTAAATGCCATGGTCAACCTGAAAGCTGAAGCATCTGGTGCCGGCACCATTGTGTACCAGGGGGAGGCAAGTACAGATATCAGAAGGTCGGGAGCGGGGAGCGTGAGGAAGGAATAGGAAGGTAATCGGTGAGAAGTAATCAGTAAAGCAGTCGAACCCTACTGATTACCACTTACCGACTACTGATTACAAAAATTTTCATTTGCCCAATTTTCAAGTCCGAAAAGCCGGATGCCGGAAGGTGTTCGGTTTTTTTTATGCAATGGTGCAAGCACCCCTAACGCAAGCGTCCGCTTCTAGTTTATCTTTAAAATAGTCTCAGCTAATAATGCTTTCTACACTGAAGAATATAAAGTGAATCTCCCTCAGCTTTATACACCTGCCTATGCTCATGATCATTCCTTCTCGACCACCAGCCTGATAAATTACTCCTTAGTGGTTCAGGCTTACCAATACCATCAAATGGCGTTCGCTGGCATTGTTTGATCAACTCATTGACTCTCCTAAGCATCATCTTATCAGTCTGTTGCCGGTGGAGATAATCTTCCCATCCCGGAGAGAGGAAAACGATTTTCATTCGTCAATCAGCTCTCGCTCTACCCCTTTTCCCTCTTTGTATTCCTCTATTCCACGGGCAAGTCTTTCAGCATTTTTGGAGCTACTTAAAAGATACATCGTCTCTTCCATGCTTTCGTAGTCAGCTTTCGACATCACCACCACGTCTTCGCCATTTGCTCGGGACACAAACAGAGACGAATGAGAAGACAGCACTTTGTCGAGAAAGGCCTTCATGTTCTGACGAAAATTTGAATATGTGGTTATTTCCATGAATAAAAGTTAGTCAAGCTCCACCATTTCCACTACATCTACCAATAGATGGTTCATATTGGATAACCACCAAAGCCTGATAAAGAATTCTATTCAATATTTTTAATAATTAATTTCAATAAAAAACACTTTCTTTTCAAGAAAAAAAAATTCAAATTTATAAACTATAAATAATCAATAAATAACCTCAATATTTATTATCTATGAAGAAATTCCCTATTCTAATTCTTCTATTAACATTTGGAGTGCTTTCAAATGTCGATGCTCAATGGACTGAAGCAGGCAACTATGTAACCCTCTCGTCATCATCAAAAAACGTTGGTATCGGCATCGCTGCACCGACTTACAAGCTAGAGGTAAATGGCCCGACTAAAATCTTCGGTGGCCAGGAGCTGCAAATTGACAATGCTGACATCAGCTTTTTATTCCACGACCCAGGTGATATCATTTACTCAATGGGTGTCGATGTTTCTGACTCAAGGAAATTTAAGATTGGTAATGGCGCCGGTATCGGAGACAATACCTTTTTTACAATGACGACGGATGGCAAAATTGGCATTGGCGAAAGTTCACCAAACGCCAAGCTGGAGGTAAATGGGAACCAAAGAATTACAAACGAAATACGATTCAAAAACACAACAACATTAAAAGGCTTAGTTTGGGGAGCTTCCAACTGGACGGCCACATACAGCAGAGTGGACGACTACGGTGGTAACTTATACGTGATGACAGACGATTATTTCTATTTGGCAGGAATCAATTCGTCCACTGGCGCTCCAGGTAATAAGACTTTAACAGCCAATACAGCAACAGGTACAGTTGGAATTGGCACCGAAACACTGGATCCAGCCTTCAAACTGCTTGTCAACGGCAAAATCAAAGCCGAAGAGATTCAAGTCGTTGTTGATGTCCCAGCCGACTACGTCTTCGAAGACAACTACTACCTAAAGCCGCTGGCTGAAGTGGAGGCCTACATAAAAGAAAAACACCACCTCCCAGGCATACCTTCCGCCGATGAAATAAAAGAACAAGGCTGGCAGGTAGGCGAAATGAACAATAAGCTGCTGGAAAAGGTGGAAGAGCTGACGCTATATATGATCGAGTTGAAGAAAGAGAATGAGGAAATGAGGCAAGAAATCGATCAACTAAAAAAGAAAATTAAATGAAGCGTAACTTTTTAACCAGCTTAGTAATTCTTTTCTGTCTTATACTTACGCTAAGCGTACTGGAAAGCTGCAAACCAGATGATGACCCCGATCCCTGCGAAGGGCTTACTCTGGACTCCATCCAAATTGACTTTACTATGGGGGAGCATATTACCAATTCCGGAGGCATAGATACCATATTTGTCTATGACACGGCGCTGATATTTAACAATATAGTTTTTGAAGCAGAAAAAGGCGCTGAGAGCTATGAGTGGACTATTGGCGAAGACCCCAGGACGTTTACAGAAAGGCGGTTCGAACTGTTCTTCCAATATCCAGAGCAATCATTGCCTATTCGGCTAATAGCGAAAAGAACTCCCAATCTCACTTGCTTTCCGCAAGATGATGGAATAGATACGGTGGAGCACTATTTAACTATTGTAGATAAGGACTCTAATCCCATTATTGGCAAATATGAGGGTCACCTGGAATCTGATCCAGACGACATTTTCGCTATTCAAGTGACTAGAAAAGGGTCTTCAGGCTATGATTTAATCAATATCAATCGAGGATGCGATCTCAGTGAGGAAAATGTGGGTTTGGGGGCAGAAATCCATGCAGGCTTCAGAAAACTTAATGTAAGCAGATCAGCATCGAGCGGCGAATACCGAGGTGATTGTCAGGATCCAAAAGGTTGGTTAATTCTCAGTGAAAACAACATGGATGTCGAGGTACATTTTTCAACTGCTGCCGGAGATGAAAACAACCCACAACTTCAAAATAGAACCAATCATGTTTTTGTTGGTAAACGATTAAATTGATAAAGATGAAGAGCTCACATATACTTTTTTGGATAACATTAATGTGTAGCACCTCGCTACAAGTCGTCTCGCAACCATGCCAGACCAAAGGAATTACTACAAACCCAGACAGTCCAGTTAATAACGAAAAGCCATCAAAACTTAATACCTTTTTTGACTGGAGAGCCTCTTCTTATAATATTCACTCTTCGACAATTCAGGGAAGTACAATTGACTCCCCATTTGACCAATCCAACAATTTAAATGTTAGTTATTTCTTAAATGACAAGGATCGCTTGCCTGAAAATGGATGGGAGCTTATTAAATACGAGACGGGGTATAATGAAGATGGTACTCCAAAATCTAGTCAGGTTACAACAATACATTTAGTGCTTTACAATAAATATACAGGAGTGCTGAGGGTATTTGTCGCCGGTGCTGGAGTTAACTATAACGGAGCAAAAATGGAAATTTCTTTCAATCCCTCAGGCACCGATCAGATGTCATCTGTTCTTAGTAGTGCGTCTGAAATATTTGCGCTTGACAGTTTTGAAAATGATCCAACAGTTGCCGCAGTAAGCCAGTATACTAATGACACAGGGAAATGGTTTTATGCTGACTTTCAAATGGGCTATGATCCTTGTACATGTCTGTTCGAATCTAGCTTGGTAATTCAGGTTAAACTAATTGACAGCTCTGATATCAGCATTACTGGGAGCTACTCAGCTACACTGACAAGCATGACGAACAATACTGTAACGGTGGCTGATAATGGTTACTCGTTTAAAGATTTGCTAAGCCAAGCGCAAAAGTCTCAAAAGACCTATCAGGGGATCGATAAATTCGCTACTGGGATTGAGAAGTCTTTAGGTATCTCGACCAAAACAGATAACCAGCTAAACACTGAAGAAAAGAATAAAAGAAATGCCCTCAACAAACTTAAAGATGCACTGGCAAAGAGTGATTTCCTCAAGGAAGGGCTAAAGGCAGCGCCTTACATAGGTACAGCTGTAGAATTGGTCGACTTTTTTATCAGCGGTGGGAAAAAGTCTCCGGCTCCACAATCAGTCAAAGTGATGCCTATGTCAATGAATGGCACTATTGCTCTCAGCGGCACACTTTCTGCAACATATAACTACGGAGACATCACTTTCTATACACCCGGATCGTTATATACAGCAACAAAGGATTCAAAAGACTATCCTTACTACAACGAGGTTTTAGGAATTTTCAATTTACTGACTACTCCTATCATCAATAGCAAATACATGGTTAACGAAACCGTCACAGGGACTCAAGGAAATTCAAACTATGAACGAACTGTAGAACACAGCTATTTGTTCCAGCTACCACAAAATATTTCTTATGTATTGAATCCCGCATCCGGTCTAAGAAGTGACAACATAGACATAATGGCAAGTCTAATTTTCAAGAAAAATGGTGAAGAAATAAGAAGAACCGCATTTGTACCGATAAGTGACATCACCCAATTCAGCTTGGAATTTGGGTATGAAGAATCCGAAACTTTCTATGACTATGTCATCTATCCTTTGAGCTGTGGTTATGACCCTGATGAAGTCAGTCTGCAACTTCTAGTAAATATGCAACGGGCCAATTCTGATGCGAATACCCAAAATGTATTACTATCTGCTGTGTATCCTGTAGGTATATCGAATGCTCCATCTTTTTCATATTCTTCAGTTAAGTATTGCGACTACTCAACAAATCTAACACTTTCAAACACTTCGTCAGGAAGTAGAAGTGCTTGGGGACATATCTCGATCGGTCCCAACGTAAGTTTTAACTCCTCTTCTACTATCAAAGCTGGCCAAGGTGTTACTATAATAGCCGGAACAACGATTACTCCAAATACAACCATAAAAGCATACTCTCCACTAGGAGTGCCTGGCAGTACTTTTTTGGCCCAACAATCTTCTGGTGCTGTTAGCGCATTTTGTAATAGTAGCTCTTACGATAACCCGAACAGGATTTTTGCAAGAACAAACTATGAGAAGCCTGAAATGGAAACGAAAGAGCCTGTCTCCCGTAGTTACGGGATGTCTCTTTATCCCAATCCTGCCTCAGATGCCGCTAATTTTGCCTTCCAGTTACCTGAGGCCTCGTCGGCCAAATTGTATATAACAGATGTGTCTGGAAGGATAATTGAGATGCTTCTTGACAGGGAGCTTGACAAGGGAGCCCACGAATACCAGTACAACAATCTGGCACTGCCTGATGGCATTTATATTTGTGTTTTGGAGTCAAAGCATGGCCGACTAGCTAAAAAACTGGTAGTGAAAAATTAAGCATTGAAGCTAAACCTGTGAAAGTGTTTGTCTTTTCACACCACTTTACTGGGGAAGTTCAATGCTGGAGTGATGTAATTACACTTATTATCAAATTGCCGGCCGACTACGTCTTTGAAGACAACTACTACCTCAAGCCACTTAGCGAAGTAGAGGCCTACGTAAAAGAAAACCACCACCTCCCAGGCATCCCTTCTGCCAACGAAATAAAAGAAACCGGCTGGCAGGTAGGCGAAATGAACAATATGCTGCTGGAAAAGGTGGAGGAACTGACGCTTTATATGATAGAGCTGAAGAAGGAGAATGAGAAGCTCAAGGAAGGCATGAAGCAACTGGAGAAATCAATAATTAAGTAAGCCTACAAAAAAACCTGTATGAACCCATTTAAAAATTTAACCAGAATGAACATGGCGAAGAAGCTAAGCCTACATGCAACAAACGGGCTGATGGCTATTCTGATTTGCCTCTTCATTCCTATGAAGGTGGTTTGTCAACTAAATGTTCAGGCAACGACGAACAGTATTACCCTAAAGCCTCTTTCCGTTTTAACGCCCAATGCAAGCGTGACCTATGATGCAATTTCAGGTGATACGTGCGGAACACAGGATATCGATAACACCGCTTTTTATCAACTTCCCTGGGTGGGTAATAATCAATACCTCGACGACTTGCTCGACAGCGTTGGGTGGCCGTTTGACCCGGTAGACCCAGCCTACAGAGTTGAGCCAAACACGGTTGTAAAGTACCGGATTCCGGTTGCATTTTGGGTATATCACAGAAATGATGGTTCCGGCGGCATAACCGACAATCAGGTAAAGGAGCTAATCGATAAGCTAAATGATGACTTCAGAGAGAACGGGACTGGAATTCGATTTTACCTCCTTTGTTTACCCACGCACATTAATAACACATCAAAGACAAAGTTGTCAATCTACCATCAATGGTTGGCCCCACATGATTGGATAGAATTTGAATATGACAATGTAATGAATGTCCACGTTGTCGATGAGGTAGTGGGAGCAGGAGGCGTTTATTTAGCTGCTGCGCCAAAGAATATTTTTATTTCATGGAGTACACCTCTTATAAAGCCATCGACCATCACTCATGAAGCAGGGCACTATCTTGGCTTGTTACACACCCATGCATACCATTGGACTCGCAACACCCCCTTCGCAGCTTGCCGACTTGAGCCCGTGGACCGAGATAGAATAAATCTTTTCCCTCAATGCAGACCATGGCTCTTTTCAGAAAAACTATGTGAGATGACTGGTGACGGCCTATGTGATACGCCAGCCGATCCTAAACTCATAAAACCCCTCGATGTAACGGATGAATGTAATTTAATAACCACGAAAAAGGATCATTTTGGTGACCAATACAATAATCCTCCATCTGGTTCTACAAAAACCGACGTCGGAAACATAATGTCTTATTCATATGGAGACTGCAGATTAACGTTTACAAAACATCAAATTGGAGTGATGATTCATAAAATTGAAAGGGCTGGTTCCCCTGGCATTTGGAGCAGCAATGCAGTTCAATTTGATATCTTCGAGCCAGACAACACCAGGGGCATGGCGCAACTGTTCAACTTTAACTCAAAGCAACACCACACTTTCAACTATGAGCTGGCGAACGAATCGCAGACATGCGATGTTGACTGGTTCTATTTCGAGGCTCAAAATAATGCAACACATTTTATTCGGACATCGGCAGTCAGCGGACAGACAAATGCAGATACTGATGTTTATCTATATAAACTTGCAAACGATGAGTTGACCTTGGTAACGTCAAATGATGATGGCGGAGGCAACGGTTTTTCCCTGATTCAAACAACTTTAAGCTCAGGCGTATATTATATAAAAGTAATTCCAAAAAATACCAGTATTCAAGGTCACTATAACATTGAACTTACTGGTTGCTATGACCCTGCCCTGGTTACCATCTCCGGGGCTTCCCTGTTGTGCGGCAACTCTGGCTCCTACACGCTCAACAATGTACCGGCCAATGCCACCATTACCTGGGATGCCACACCAGGAAGTTTATTTAGCGCAAGCAGCGGCACGGGCAAAAACGTGAACCTGCAGGTTATTTCTTCGGCTGTAAACGGTAGCGCCACACTTACGTTTAAAGTAACCACTTCATGCAGCAGCAACATACAATTTTCGATACCCATCCATATCCACAAGCCTACTTTTATTAACCCCATGGCCGATGGCAACCCCTATGTGGTTTACTCATCCAATTCGCTGTGCGACGGTAATCATTACCTTAGCATTACTCCGCAAGGGGATAGTGACGGAACTGTAAACTGGTCTGCCCCGTCGGGCATTCCCTATCTCTCCTCAGGGAATAACGTTGACTTTACTGTTTGGCCATTTCAGG
Organism: Imperialibacter sp.; assembly: GCF_048007035.1. Taxonomy (NCBI): domain Bacteria; kingdom Pseudomonadati; phylum Bacteroidota; class Cytophagia; order Cytophagales; family Flammeovirgaceae; genus Imperialibacter; species Imperialibacter sp. The sequence goes on along the minus strand of NZ_CP180355.1, from coordinate 4,741,465 downwards.
TAAACTCCGCCACCATAACGGCTACGGCCACCAACACTTGCGGCAGCTCCAATTTCTCCTTCCACTTTACAAGAGAAACTATGAACTGCCCCCAGTCATCCTCGTTTTTGGTGTATCCCAATCCTGCTTCCGATGAAATAAACATAGAGTTGCAGGAAACAGACAGCACCGGAACCCTAATGACAAGAGACCTTAAGGAAGATTTTGAGGTGTATTTATTTAATAGCTCCCAACAGAAGCTACGAGAAGTAAAGAGTAAGGCAAGAAAGAAAAAGCTGTCAGTGCAACACCTGCCGGATGGAAACTATCTCCTTCAAATCCATTACAAAGATTCAATCATTCCCCGACAAATAATTATTGAAAGAAATCGTTAAAAGGAACGTCTATGAAAACTTTTGCCCCTATTGGCCTAACCCTGGTTTCACTGTTTGCTTTAAGCAGCTGTTGCGATGACCCTGACCCTTTAAGTTATCGATATATCGACTTTGGCGTAAGTGATTCAACTTCGGGGAACTGGCTTTTCGGCAGCCCTTATATTTTTCCACCCGATTCATTTAAAATGCTGCACGAAGATTTAACCGAAGCCGATTGGGATATCGTGAATGAGACAATCAGGTTGTATAGCTTTGCTGACATAGCAACGGACCCCACGCTATTTAGTGAAGAGATTTGCAAGCTGTACTATTTACATTTCGATCAAGCGAACATTGACACTGTGCAGGTTTGCTTTCAGGGAAAGGAGAAAAAATGTGAAGACATTTTCGCCTACCTTAAGGTAACTTACAATGGAAAAAAGGTGTTTGAAGACAAGAACAACTCTTATGGGGCGTATGCAGCTGTCGCAAGATAGTATGGAAGCGATGAGTGTCTCAATTTTGTTTTCGTCCATACTTGTGCCTGGAATTTGAAAAAAACAGGCCAATCTATCAACTCCATGATTCGTAAAAGGCTTTCCACCGATAATCTGCTCCGGTTGCTCATATGCACTTTTCTGTATAGTTGTTGCGACGAACCTATCAGTTTGTCGGAATCCAGTATCTGGCTTGCTGTAAATGATATTTCAACAGGAAAATTTGTATTCACCATGCCCTACTCATTTCCTATTGATACATTCAAAGTCGTTGACGAAGACATGAACCTTCAACAGACTAGCATAACCACTCTGAAATAATAATTCACCAATTCTTTGGCAAGGAATTTCAATCAGCGGCTTTTGAGGCAGAAGTATGCAGGAAATACCTTTTGTATTTTGATCATCAAAACACCGACACGCTAGAGGTTTGTCTTAGAGGCAGGTAAAATCGATGCGGCGAGGATTTTTCAACTTTTTCTTTGTCCTATATATAGTGAGGAGATATTTACCTGCAAAGACTGTAACTATATCAGTGCTGAAGCGAGTCGGTAGACCTTACTCCAATATCGCCCCCACAAATAGCTACCTAAAGAAATTGTTAATACGAATGCCTATGAATCCCTTTGCAAATATACCCCCTATTGGCCTAATCCTATTTTCCCTGTTTGTCTTTTCGCTTGGAAATTGTTTGGCTCAAAAAGACTCAACCAAACTGGCTTATGTAGCTCCGTCCATAGGTTTATACCTGATCAATGAACCGAGCTTCAAGGATGTATATCGCTCCAATTTTGTACCTAAGGCATCTCTAGCCCTTGCAGTGCCAATTACAAAAAGATTCTTTCTTAAGGGTAGCTTCAGCCATATGCGAAAAAATGGCATTCCAGTTATATATACTTATGATTCAAACTTCAATGTAATTGACTCACGGAGGGAAGGAAAGAGTTCATTTGCAACAAACATTATTAATCTGGGTGGCGAACTGCGTGTCATGAGTCTTAGTAAAATAAGTTGTTCGCTTGAAGGTGGGTTTTCTGTTTTTAAAGGGCGGGAAGAGCAGTATTATGCAGATGGCTCTGACCTTTCAAGCTCTCAGTTTGCAGGATTAATGGCATTTTACGGAGGTGTTGAGATTGACTATAAAATTAACACCTGGGCTGTGTTCTTCAATCCAACCTATTCCCATTCCCGGGAGAATCTTGCCACAATAGATGCTAGTTATGGTGGATTTAGCCTCCAGAGTGGGGTGAAATTCTTCTTTTAATCCCTATCCTGGCATAAAAGAACTAACTGAGCTTGATTCAAGAATAACTTTAAAATAACGTAGCAAAAAAAGCCAGAAACATCAATACGTTGGCTTTTTTCTGAAATCCGTCGCCTAACTATAAGTTTATGCCTGGATTTATGGGCCCGCCATAAAAAATGATTGCGGCAGTTCTGCATATCAGTCCTTCCCTCAAAGCCAGGCTCACCAGGTGCGGTGTGTATTCCCCGGCCGGGCAGTCGCAAGGCCTTCAGGAATAGAAAACGTATCAGGCTCACCTTCTCTTCCATCTTTTCACAGAAGGCGAGGTCTACTTCTACCAAAATTTTGTCCAAACCCCCAAGGACCTGAAGCGTAAGTTAATAGCGGTAAACTCAGATGCATTGGTGCCGCTGAATAAGAAAATTTATGGATATATTTGGATGCGTTTTGGATATATTCAAAGCGCACAACAAAGAAGGAATTACTTATGGATACATTTGGATGCTTTTTGGGTATATCCATAAAAATTAGATGGAAATGAACCAAAAACTTGAATTCGGCGGAGATGTTTTCCAACAACTGATGAAGCTGTTAAGTATTATTGATAGCTTCAAAGGAAACTGGCAATCGATAGAATTAAAACACAGCAAACACCTCAAAGAACTCCGAAAAATAGCGACCATCGAAAGCATAGGTTCGTCTACCCGAATCGAAGGAGCGACATTGACAGATGCAGAAGTTGAAAAGCTCCTTAAGTCTCTAAAAATCACCAAGCTAACCACCAGAGAACAACAAGAAGTGGTTGGCTATTTTGAAACGCTCCAGGTCATCCTGGATAATTATAAGGACATTGCTTTGTCAGAAAGATATATCCATCAATTGCATGGGATGCTCCTAAAGCACAGTGGCAAAGACCAGAGCCATAAAGGGCAGTATAAAACCCTGTCTAACCAGGTAGTGGCTAACTACCCTGACGGAACACAACGAACCATTTTCAAAACAACCGACCCATCTTCCACTTCCAGGGAAATGGAAGAGTTGTTGAACTGGACTGACGAACGCCTGACAAAAGCAGATATGCATCCGGTAATGATTACAGCCGCTTTTGTATACGAATTTCTATCCATCCATCCTTATCAGGACGGAAACGGAAGGCTGTCACGGTTATTGACCACTTTGCTACTCATGCAACAAGGGTATGGGTTCATTCAGTACGTATCTTTTGAGCACATCATTGAAGAGCGGAAAGAAGACTACTACAGGGCTTTGATGGAAGGCCAGAAAAACCGGTACAAGAAAACCGAAAAGATAGACAGATGGATCTTATTTTTTCTGGATTGTCTGTCTACGCTTATCAAGCGCTTAGAAGCAAAATATGAGGTCTACAGCAAGCTGACAAAAGAGCTGAACGAAAGACAGCAAGCAGTGCTTGAGTTCGTCAAAAAGCGGAAGGCTGTTCGCATGAGCGAAATAGAGGAAGCATTTAAAACTCATTCGCGAAACACTTTGAAGAAAGACATGGCTTACCTGGTCAATGAGGGGTTATTGTTAAAGATTGGAGAGAGAAAGGGCACTCGCTACCACTATCTGGAATAGCTCCCAATCTCCGGCAAGTCGTCAGAACAGTTCTTTTCCTCGTGTGTCACCACAGCCAGGTACCTGGTGAGCAATCTCGCCCCTACTTCCGTGTCTGTACCGTGACCTGAAAGCCTTGCCAGCAGTTTTGCAAACATTGTTGCCAGCACAAAAAAGCCCGGGGCTATCTACCCCAGGCTTTCCACTGATCTGTGTACCTAACTAAAAGATTTTACTACTTTCAATTGCTACTACCTACTCATATTTTGTTGTTGTGATATTTCTTTCTGTATAATCTCAGCATATCAGTCCTTCCCTCAAAGCCAGGCTCACCAGGTGTGGTGTATTATTCACATTCAGCTTCATAAACAGGTTGCTCTTGTGCTTGGCTACGGTTAATTCACTAATGAAAAGGATGTCCGAAATCTGCTTGGCGCTATAGCCAAACGACAACTGCTCAATGATCTCCTTTTCTCTTCTCGTTAATGGATTGGCTTGTTCGGTCATGATAGTTTCATTTTTAATACACTACCTTATGACGATTCCAAGAAAAGGTCACCGCACATTCTGGATTTTTTTGCTGCTACTTATATTTAGGTATTTTAGGTGACCTTTAGTCTTTTCAATCATTATACTACAACCGGAATGGATGAAACCTTGATCGCTTCGCTTAAAAACGGAGACATGCAGGCCCTCGGCGAATTATACAGCAAATACCGTCAGGAATTTATCGCCATGATCCGGGCTAAATACAAGATGAGCAACGACGACGCCATGGACATTTATCAGGTAGCCACCTTGCGGCTTTACAACAATGTGGTGAAGGGAAAAATGACCATGATGTACGACAGCATAAAGCCCTACCTGTTCAGCATAGGGCTCAATGTGTACAAGGAGATGGTGAGGGAAGACATGAAAATACCTTTGAGCAGCAATCCCCTGGAATGGGTGGATGACAGAGGTGAAGGTCAGGAAGCAACCGACGAAGCGCTGCTGAAAGAAAGTTTGCTGGAGGCGACTAAAAAGGCCATTGAAAAGCTGGGCGATCCGTGCCAAAGTATGCTGACAAGGTTTTACTACTTCCGGGCAAGCATCAGACAGCTGATGGAGGAGTTTGGCTACAAAAACGAAGCAACGGCCAAGAACAAGAAATACAAGTGCCTGCAACAGCTAAGGGAGCTTCTGCAAAAAGAAAAGATTCAAATGGCTTTAGCTTAATAGAGGTAAATGGAAGAGCAGGACATAGCACTAATCGACAGGTACCTCAGTGGTGAGCTTTCAGAGAGCGAGGAAGAAGCCTTTAGGCAAAGGCTGGCAGCAGAAAAAGATTTCGCACAACTGTTTGAAGATGTGAGATACTTACAGAAAGGACTGGAACGAGCAGAACTGGAGAAAGCCTGGAAGGCGATTCAGGCTGCAGAAGCCAACATTGTCGATACTGAATCGACCGGGGCGGCTACTTTCAGCTGGAAGGTTTGGTTGCCAGCGGCAGCATCGGTGGCGCTGCTGGTAGTAGCTGCGTGGTTCTTTTTGCTGAGAAGTACGGAGCCACAAGCACTGTATGCCGAATACTTTGAGGTGTACCCCAATGTGGAAGCGCCCATTTACCGGGACAGCAGTGCCAAAGACAGCCTGACAAGCAAAGACCTGGCCTTCAGGAGATATGCCGATGAGGACTATGACATGGCTATTGAGATTTTTGAAAGTATCAAACACCCGGACGAAGGCACACTGTTTTACCTGGGCATGAGCTACCTGGCCAAAGATGAAGCCGCCAAAGCAGCAGACATTTGGGAACCATTGAGCAAAGAAGCCGAAGACTACAAAACGCAGGTGCAATGGTACCTGGCCCTGGCCTGGCTGAAGCTGGATGAGGACGAGAAAGCGAAAGTAATATTTGAAGAGTTGGCAGAGTCGGGCACGGCTTATGAGGAGAGGAGTAAAGAGATACTGAAAGCGATGTAAATACTAATCACTAAACCGAAGTACTATGAACACTGTAGTAAAAAAAAGCCTGATCTCTACTGGAATACTTGCGGCCCTAATCTACGTCATCTTGCAATTATTTGACTTCCCAAACCTTACGCACCAAGCAGGTCACACCCATGATCCTTGCAATGGCTGCGACAAACTAAGCACCGAAGACAAAGGAATTAGACAAAGCTACCTCTACCATAACGTGGTGTCCGGCGAGACCATGCTTGCATTCAACACAAGGGGGCAAAAAGTAAACTGGGAGAGAATGCGTTTTGACTGGTTTATTCTCAATCGATATTGCGCCGACATCGCCATCATCGAGATTATGGAACTCGGCGTAAAGATTGCGGTCGCTTATGACCTGTGCAAACGGCCGATTTTTGGCAACTGCGGAGATTGTCATGATCACGTAGCCAACAGACCTGACTTCCCATCTGCTGCTACCATGAACTTAAAGCCTGATGGTAGACAATTTGAAGGAGAGGTGAGCGCTCCGCACTTATTCGGAAACATTTATGAGCGACAAGACGAATGGGGTTTGATCAAAGCAAAGGATGGGGAATTTGTCTATTTTGTAAATACCAAGAACACTCCTTTGGAAATAGGAAAAGAAGTGGCGTTTAGATTGGAGCAGTTTTCTATCGAATATGACGGAAAACCATATTTCTTTGATTTGGCCTTCGACGTAGTATCCAATTAAATACAACACCCGCCACTGCTGTGAGAAGAGCTGCGACGAACCATCTCGAATAGCTGTGGGAGTGAACCATTGGTTCTCCATAAAACAAAAGAGCCGCCCATCTTCCCGGGTGGGCGGTTTTGCTATCGCCGGCCAAAATTAGTTGCTTTTTGGCTAAATGTAGGGCAAGGTGTGGCTGACCATTATCATTTAGCTCCCGGTAAAAGGCATTCATTATCGAACCAGTTGCTTCGTCATCTGCTTTCCAAAGGCTTTGAATCACCATACTTGCACCGGAGTACTTGAACGCCCTGCCAAGGCTAAATGCTCCTTCACTACTAAGCGTTTTTCCTGACCCACTCTCGCATGAGCTTAAAACCACAAGATCAGCGGCTACTCTCTTATCATATAGTTCATATGAGTAAAAGCGTGAATTGTCTAGGTGTTCTCCAAAGAACTGTAAATAGGACCCGAAAAAATTAGTGGTATCTGCCCCGCCATGCACAGCCAAATGCAAAATGCCTTTCTGATCCAAGTTGTCTAATAGATCAGATTTGCGGGCAGTGTATACTACTTTCCCTTTCATAATGTGACGCAGCTCATCTAGTTCACGTTTGGAGCCCGGCAAGTTATAGCCGGTCGACAGCCCTTCGACGTATGACCCCAATCCTAGCCCCTTTGTTGTATTGAAATCTTGAGGTTCATTATTTAGCACGAAGTGAGAGGTGTAGGAATAGATAGTAGGAGTGCGAAGTATTAAGTATTTGAAGTTCTCATAGTCGTCACCGTCTTTTGGCTTCTCAGTAATCAGCGACTCAAACGGAAGGGATGTCAAAATACCATTTGGTATGACGTACAAAAGTCGGCACTGCCTGAGTGATGATAAGAAAGATTCATCAAACAAGTGTAGTGCAAGCCAATATGAATGTTCGCCAAATTGGTCCTTATCTCTTGAAATGGCTCGCAACATTGAAATGACAGACAAAACTCTTTCTTCTAATAATTCAAAGCTTTCTAGCTTTTTCGCCGAAAACTTCTGTCCATCAAAATAAAGACCATAAACTCCATTGTTACCCCAATAAAACTCAACGAACGCAGCTTTCTGATAGTTAAGTCTGCTTTTTAAATCTACAATGTTATCCTCCGAATTGAAAGCATTCAAATAATAATAGCCTGGGTAGTTACTTTTAACGACGGTGCTGATGCTGTCCTGCCGCCTAGAGAGTTGTAGCCTTAGTGTGGCTACCGAGTCGGAGAATATTTTACTTTGCTCCACGTCCTCAAGTCTGCTAAGTTTCGTCCTCGTCTCTTGATTCAATTGCCACAGTTCACGAGGGATTGACCTTCCAATTCTTTGCTCTGATTTATAGGCCTGCTCTATTAGCAAAACTGACTTGCTCTTTTGTAAAATCTTATAAAACCGATTGAGAACCATTTCATCGTCCGGATTCATCATGTGTAATGTTGAAAATATCTCAAGGCCTGCCTCGAAAATGTCTCGCATATCCTCAAACATATACAGCTTCGAAATATCACTATCGAGATGTTGTCGCCTGGCAAATGATGCATCTTCCAAAGCCATGTACAGATCCATCGCCGAGAATAACGTCGACTCACTACGGTCATTTTGCCATTTCGAAACGAGGTGCTTTAACTTCCAGGAAAGTATGTGAAACATGCTATTAGATATATCACCATTTGTAAATGGTGGATTATCCGCTGGATTTAGGGAGTTGAAGGTGGGGTGATTCGAAATAATCGCCTTTTGAACATTGACCAAAGCTGAGTCGTAAAGGTGTAAATCTCTACAAACATTAGCGAGACCAATGTGGGCCCACCCAACCTGTAGATGTCGCACTCCGAAGATTTGCTTTCTGATTCGGAGGTTTTCTCGGTAATAATACATAGAAGAATCAAAGTTCTCGGTTCGGCGAAAGTAGTCCGCCAGGTTATAAATCACTCGTGAATACGGTTCTGATTCAACTCCATCAAGTTTGGTAGCCAATTTTTTGGCTTTCATCAACATGCTGTATGAATCATCATACTCTTGAACTAAAGCATATACGAAGCCGCAATTGACATATTGATCAACAAGCGCATGGCTGTTGACACCATTCATTCTTATCTCAGCAGAGATCGCTTGCAAATAGAAGGGAATCGCCTCGCTATACTGACTCACTGAGTAAAAAATATTACCCATTACAACCATTCCATTGTTTACCAAACTTTCCCACCCAGTCGCTTTTGCAGCGACGACCGCTTGAGAAATATATGTTTTTGCCTTCTCTATGTCTCCTCTGGAGTTATAAATGGATCCAAGAGAATACCATACATCAGCTCGATATATCGACGAAGGTGAATAAGGGCTCAAAAGTTCATCCATACGTAGTGCCGCTGCCAAAGCTGAGGCCTCTGAGGCTAGCCGCCAATGTTTGGTGAGAACCAAAGAGTGGAAAGCAAAAACCAATGGGTCATTCCGTCCAACATTAGATTTCTCTAGCGTTTCTATCGCTTTATCCAATACAAGCAGCGTGCTATCATTTTCCCGTTCTTTAAAATGATAAATCCCCTTAGCCAAGAGCCAATTCCCTTTAAGATAATCATCACCCGTCCGCTCAACTGATTCCTTCAGAGCCCTTAGCATTTTCAGCCCTTTGTCCAACTCTCTGTTGTGAAAATCGGTTCGAGCTTCATACAGGTCAAGTAACAATCTGGCTTCTTCTGACAAGACCAGTCTGCGTAGGTTCTTGATGATAGGATATGCTTTCTCTTGATTGAACGTAAAAATCAACGAATCCACCTTCTCCAGATCCTTCCTGATCAGTTCGAAATCAGGCGGCTGGGCGGATACCGCAAAAATTAAGCTAAGTAAGGCACACGTGAGGCAGGCGAGTCGCATTTAGTGAGTAGTCAATTAATCTGGTTGAGATCAATATATAATTTGCCAAAATACTATGACCATTCAAAGGGTTTTGGGCGGGTATGGGGTATTTAGTTCTGAGAATAGGACTCAACCCATTCCATATTGCAGTAAAAGGGCAGTAACAACTCTTCTTTCAGGATTTACGCCCACTCGTGGTGAAAACTATGTATTACGTCGATAGTAATACCAACTCCATTTGGTTGATCACACCATCCCTGATACACGAAGCAAATACTGAGTGAAGCCTCGCCGATTTCAGTCATCTTCCGTCTCCGGTCTTCCTCGCCCGCCGAAGCTTTCAGCGTAGGTGGGCCATCTTCCATCTTCAGTCTTTTTCTCCCACTCATCACTTCCACACTCTCCCTTACGTTCCTCTCTTACTTTAATATACAAACCCCTTTCCACTCCCAACCCTTTTTTGTAAAATGAGGGATATTTAGAAAACGCTTAATCCTTTATACCTACTATGTCTGCATTTCAAATCAAAGAAGTCCCCGAGGAGTACGATGTGGTGATCGTCGGCTCAGGTGCTGGTGGTGGTATGTCTGCCAAAGTGCTTACCGAGGCTGGCGCCAAAGTACTCATGCTGGAGGCTGGCCCCCATTTCGACTCCGCCAAGGGCGATATGTTCAAATGGAATTACTCGTCTCCACGCCGTGGCGCCGGCACCAAAGAAAGAGCATTTGGTGAGTTCGATGCTGCCTTCGGTGGCTGGGAGCTGGAAGGCGAGCCCTACACGAGAACGAAGGGCACCGAATTCGACTGGTTCCGCTCCCGCATGTTGGGTGGCCGCACTAACCACTGGGGGCGTATTTCTCTCCGCTTCGGACCCAACGACTTCAAGCGAAAAAGCATAGACGGCCTTGGCGACGACTGGCCAATCTCTTACGATGATATCAAACCCTATTACGACAAAGTGGATGACCTTGTGGGCGTATTTGGCTCAAAAGAAGGCATATACAACGAACCCGACGGCAACTTCCTGCCGGCGCCTAAGCCACGTGGCTACGAGCTGCTGGTAAAAAAGGCGTGCGATGAGATCAAAATACCGGTCATCCCTTCCCGCTTGTCCATATTAACTCAGCCGCACAACGGCCGTGCAGCCTGCCATTACTGCTCGCAGTGTAACAGGGGTTGCAGCACCCACTCCAACTTCTCTTCTCCCTCGGTGTTGATCGGCCCTGCATTGGCCACCGGCAACCTCACGATATTGCATGGTGCCATGGCCCGGGAGGTGACTACCGACAAAGAAGGAAAAGCCACCGGCGTAAGTTATGTCAACAAAGAAGACGGCCTCGACTACCACGTAAAAGGCAAGATCGTGATCCTGGCAGCCAGTGCATGTGAGTCGGGCCGACTGATGATGAACTCGAAATCGACAGTACATGAAAATGGACTAAGCAACAGCAGCGGCGTGTTGGGTCGCTACATCACCGACTCCACAGGTGCCTCCAGGTCGGCCATTATCCCTGCGTTGCTTGACGGCATTCCTCACAACGAAGACGGCGTGGGTGGCATGCACGTGTACACTCCCTGGTGGCTCGATAACAAAAAGCTGGACTTCGCACGAGGCTACCACATAGAGATTTGGGGCGGACGCCACATGCCTGGCTACGGCTACATGTGGGGCATTGAAGGTGCTAACAAACACCTGAAGTCGCCCGACGGCACCACAAGACCAAGCGGTGGCGGCTATGGCGCTCAGCTGAAGCAAGATGCCCGCACACTCTACGGAGCCACTGTTGGCTTCTCTGGCCGTGGCGAGTGCATTGCCCGTTACGACAACTACTGCGAAATTGACCCCAATGTGGTTGATCAGTGGGGCATCCCTGTGCTGCGCTTCAACTACACCTGGAGCGACCATGAGATCAAGCAGGTGAAGCACATGCAGGACACCTTTGAGGAAATCCTGACCAACATGGGAGGCATTTTCACTGGTGCAAAACCAGGGCCCGAAAGCAACTATGGTATTGCTGCTCCGGGGCGCATTATCCACGAGGTGGGCGCCACCCGCATGGGGAACGACCCTAAGTCGAGCGTGGTGAATGCCTACTGCCAGGCGCATGAAGCCAAAAACGTATTCGTTTGCGATGGTGGACCTTTTGTGTCGCAGGCCGATAAAAACCCTACGTGGACCATTCTGGCGTTGAGCTGGAGAACTTGTGATTACATCATTGATCAGATGAAACAACAAAACCTTTAATCAACATGGAACCAATTAGCAGAAGAGATTCCCTTAAATATATTACGCTTGCCTCACTGTCCGCCGGTGCAATGATTGCCTGTGAACCAGGCAAAGAAGGTGAAATGGCCGGACACGAGCACCCGACCGATATGCCGGAGGGTTATGCCAACCTCACACCCGAGGTTATGGAGATGCTTAATCAGAAGTTTTTCACTGATGAGGAAAGAGAAATGGTAAGAGTGCTAGCCAACCTGGTGATTCCGGCAGACGACAAGTCGGGCAGTGCAGAAGATGCCAACGTGACGGCCTTCATTGAATTCACCCTTGTCGATAGGGAGAATATGCAAACCCCAATAAGAGGTGGCCTGCGCTGGATGAATTTGGAGAGCACGAAACGCTTTGGAAAGAGCTTCACGGCCATTTCAGAGGGAGAGCAAAAGCAGATATTGGATGACATTGCCTATCCGCAAACTGCAAGCCCGGTTTACAGCCAGGGAGTTGCCTTCTTTAGCACTTTCCGCAGTCTGGTGCTCACAGGATTCTATTCCAGCAAGCTGGGCGTAGAAGACTTGCAGTACATGGGCAACCGGCCTACCGTATGGAATGGCGCTCCACAGGAATGGCTCGACAGGCTGGGCGTGAGTTACGATGCTTAGGCAGGTGTGTGAGACACGCACCTGAACGGGGTGGGGTATTGAAGCATAGCTAACCTGTATTAAATTTACAAATGAGTTATAGGGTGTGTCTCACACCCTATTTCTTACCTCTTGTGATCCGTAAAAACAACAGTCTTAGGGTGTGTCTCACACCCTATTTCATTTCCAATTCTACGTTTATGGGAGTGCCTTCACACCTTACCATTTTATCTAACCAACTATGAATAATTCAAAACACATAGCACCAATCATCTTTTGTCTCGCAGTCCTCTGCAACTGCTCTTCCCCTCAAAAGCAAGCCGAGCAAACCACGGAAGTTCAGCAACCCGAATGGCAGCAGCTTTTCAACGGCAAAGACCTCACTGGCTGGATTCCCAAGATCAGCGGCCATCCCGTGAACGACAACTTCGGCAACACCTTCAGGGTGGAAGACGGCCTGCTGACCGTAGCCTACGATCAATACGACTCTTTTCGCTACCAGTACGGTCACCTGTTTTATAAGGATAAGTTCTCGAAATACATCATCGCCACCGAATACCGCTTTGTGGGTGAGCAGGCCACCGGTGGCGAAGGCTGGGCAGAAAGAAACAGCGGCATCATGGTGCATGGCCAGGACCCCAACACAATGACTGTTGAGCAGGACTTTCCCATCTCCATCGAAGTGCAGCTACTGGGAGGGCTTGGTGTGGGGGAAAGGCCCACAGCCAACCTGTGCACGCCCGGCACCCACGTCTTCCTTGGCGACTCCCTATTCACCGACCATTGCATCAACTCCACCTCTCCTACTTTCGATGGCGAGGTGTGGGTGAGAGTGGAAACGCTGGTATTGGGCGATTCGCTCATCCGGCATTTTGTGAATGGCGTGAATGTGCTTGAATATACCAGACCTCAGGTGGGCGGTGGCGTGGTCAACGGTTTTGACCCGGCAGCCAAACTCGACGGCATGGCCCTGACCGAAGGCTGGATCTCACTGCAAAGCGAAAGCCACCCTATCCAATTTAGAAAGGTGGAACTAATGAACCTGGAAGGCATGGAAGTGCCGGAGGGGTACAGGAAGTAGGAAAGAATCTCACGCAAAGGCGCAGAGCTCGCAAAGAATCTGCATTACTCCCTTTTCGAGAAATAAATCCTAGCATCGGGATGTGGCCACACCACCATCCTGCTTTATGCCGCCCTTTCAGGGGCGCCCGGCTCAGGGCTGAAGGCGTTGACACCCAAGCCCTGAAAGGGCGGCATACCCTTGCGAGGGGTGACAGCCCTTCGCACCATTTCATGGCTTAACAGGCAATCTCCTACCTCACCCCTGGCACACCCACCGGCTTAAAATTATTCCACGGCCAGTCCTTTCTTTCTACCTTGTTCGGATACACCTCGCTCAGAGTGGCTCCTTCGTACAGCCTGCCGTTTTTCATTACATACCTAATCGTATTCGTGTTCCTCAGGCTCTCCAGCGGATTGGCGTCCAGCACAATCAGGTCAGCCAGCTTTCCTGCTTCCAGCGAGCCTACTTCGTTCTTTAGCCCGATGTCCTCAGCACCATGAATTGTTGCCACCCGCAAAGCTTCATGTGGTGTGAGTCCGCCCGACCCCACCGACCATAGCTCCCAGTGATAGCCTAGTCCCTGCAACTGGCCATGACTTCCTATGCCTACCAATCCCCCGGCATCGTACAAATCCTTTGCAAACTCAGCATGCTTCTTAAACACATGTTCTTCGTCCATGAACCAGCCGGCACCTCTTCTGCGGCTCTTCTCATCCAGCTCCTGATGAGGGGTGAAATGCGACAGCTTCTCGTCATCATGCACCTTCTCAGTAGCATAGTAGTAGTTCTCCGCCCACGGCCCACCGTACGACACCAGCAACGTAGGCGTATAAGCCGTCTTCAGCTGGGCCAGCAGTGAAGTAATGTCCGAATACAGCGGATAAACCGGAAACGAATGCTCATGGCCCGGAAATCCATCGATCACCTGCGTCAGGTCAAGCTTGAGGTCAAGTGCCCCTTCGGTAGTAGGCATCAGCTCGTTCTCACGTGCGGCCTGTATCACCCACTGCCGCTGCTGGCGGTTGCCGGTGATGTACATCTTGATCGTCTTCGTGTCGAAGTACTCCTTGTAGCGCTTCATGATCTGGCGGGCATGGTCGAGGTCACGTACGTTCGTGTTCCAATAGCCAACGCCAGGCCCTGTTGAGTAAATGCGTGGCCCAAGCATCCTGCCTGCCCTCACCATGTCCTCGTAGGTGAGCACATCGGTGGTAGCTGTCTGCGGATCACGGGTGGTGGTCACGCCATAGGCCAGGTTAGCGGTGTACATCCACGCCTGATCCTTATGTATTTCCCACTCCGGCCACATGTGCGCATGCGCATCCACAAAGCCGGGAATGATGGTCTTGCCTTTAACGTCGATCACCCGGGCATCAGCAGGAGCATTGATTTCACTCGCCTTCCCTACCCTTACAATCCGGTTGTTCTCAATGTATACAGCACCGTCTTCAATCACCTCCATGCCATTCATGGTGATCACCCGGGCACCCGAAAGCACCACTTTTCCCTGGGGAATGTCCCTGGCTACCTCCACTTTCACCCGTAGCTCATCCGGCTTGAATGATGGCTTTTCTTTCTTCTTGTCGTCTTTCTCCTCCGTCTTTTCGTCGCTTTCTTCTTTTTTCTCTTCCTTCTTTTCCTCGGCCCTGGCTTTCTCGGCCAGCTTCACGCTATCGGCAAAGGCCTCCCCTTTGGCCAGGTCGTAGTAGAAAAACGCATTGCCAATCGACCAGGTAATCGCACTGGCATCGGCTGTCCACACGGGGAACTGCCCCCCCAGGTCGGTCAATCGCTTAGCCGGAAAAGACGCCTTTTCCGGATCATTCACTGAAATGCTGGGCGTTTCGCCCCCTACCATGGGCACCGTCACCAGAAACACCTCGTTGTCGAGCAAAGCCATGGCCTTGTCTCCTTTGGGTGCCATTTTGATATAGTCTGCCTCTGTCGGTTTTTTCGTGCCGGGAATCGTCTTCCCAGTTACCTTCAAATAAGCCTTCTCATCTGTGCCGTCCCATCGGATGGAAACCAAGCCCTTTTCATCGTCGTAAAGGAAGATCCTGTCTTTGTCGGCAGTGAAATGAGGTACGTTCCTGCTTTTTGCCGTAGCAATGACCGTGGCTTTGCCCCCACCATCAGGAATCCACACCAGGTCCTGCGACACACCAAGCGCATCCGTAGGGCCGTAGCTGTCGGCCATCGCTTGCATAGGCGCCTTGTAAGTCACTATCCTGCCAGTCGCACTCCAGGCGATATCACGGTACACGGCAGACTCCTGCGTCATCTTCACCGGCGGCGTGGTCTTCTTCCCAAACGTAGTTTTGTATATATGGCCACCTGCTGCATTGCTCCAGGTTACAAACGCCAGCGAAGCGCCGTCGGGCGACCAGGCAGGGTGGGCTTCTGTCATATCAAAGGTGGTCACTCTTGAAGGCGTGCCGTTCGGATAGTCCATTACGTACAGCCGGTCGAGGGCGGTGAACGCCAGCTTCTTGCCATTGGGCGACAGCACCGGATTCCTGATCTGCTTCGCTATGAAGGTTGGGTCATCGCTGATTTTATAGTTAAAATGCACAGACGGCCCCACCTCAAGGTCTTCTTTCACAGTGAATGGGATCTCCACCGCATCGCCGCCTGCGATGGGCAGCTTCCTGATCTTGCCACCGTACGACAGCACCAGAAACTGGCTATCGGGCGTAAACGACATGCCGGGCAGCACGTCACGGGTGGCGATAGACTCCTGATCGTCACGCTGCACAGGGTAGGCCAGCCACTTCTCATCGCCGGTGGCCAGGGTCCTGATCACCAGACCTGTTTCGGCATCGTGCCGACTGCCATACACCAGGTACTTGCCGTCAGGCGACAATGTCGGTCGGAAAGCCGAGCCGTAGCGGCTGGTTTTGGTTTCGTATTTGCCCGTTTCCCGGTCGTATACTGCGAGCTGGTACTGCGGAAACACGGCGTTGTACTGCCAGTTTCTGTTTCTATGGCTGAACCAAATATAGCGACCGTCAGGCCCGAAGGCGGCCTCCACGGTCTTCAGCTGCTCGGGTTCTTTGATCAGCTCCATGCCGCTGCCACCATCTTTGTGGAGCAGCTGCAGTTTGGGCACTCCTCTTAAGATAGCACCTTTGGAAACCACAATGTACTGGCCATCGGGCGTCCATTCCGGCGACTGGAACACGTTGTTGTTACCTTCGGTGAGCTGGCGTTTGATGGTGTCAGCCAGCGTCATCACATACACATTCTCTCCGCCCGACCCGTCGGAAATGAATACAAGCTCCTTGCCATCGGGGCTAAAGCGGGGCTGCGAATCAAAGGCAATGTCTTTAGTCAGGCGTGAAGCCTGGCCTCCCGCCATAGGCAGAGTATAAATGTCGCCCAACAGCTCAAACACAATGGTCCTCCCGTCGGGGCTCACATCGAGGTGGATCCACGAGCCTTCATTTACTTCAATGGGAATGGTGCGAAGGGAGTCAAGCGGAAGGCCCTTCTTTTTGTCATCTTTTTTCTGGGCAAATGCTGCCAGCGCAAAGCACAGCAGCAGGGTCAATGTTGTTGTAATTCGTTGCATAGTGAGTTGATTAGTAACGGCTTGCTAGTTAAGGCAAAAAGGCAAGAGATACAACGGAGATTACCTGAAGGCCTAGGCACGGCCAGAAAGCCACCCTGCTTCAGGCAGAGTAACCTCGTTAATGCCTTTCGAGCCCTGAAGGGGCCTAATATCCATGCGAAGGGCTGACACCCTTCGCACCAAAGCAGCGACGCCAAGGCGATACTTTATTTACCGTACCTACGGCACTCGCCCTACTCCACTACTCCACTTTTGGCAATACCGCCATACCGTCCCTATCGGGACTGAACACTGCCACTAAATCCAACACAAGGGACGCTTTCCACCTATACAATCCCAACAAATACAGATAATTAGGCCTTATAACAAACTGAGAAATTTGACGGAAATACGATTTAGTATTATGAGAAATACTTCTCTTGAAATAGAACAAAAAATACTCTCACTTTTACAAAGAAAACATTCACCGTACGACTGAATCCCTGATTAGCTATGTTTCAGGTCAACTCTGGGCAACAAAAAATAGTGTAAGGTTGACGCATCAATTGCAGTTTTTCACAACTTTTAACTCAACCATAGTTTAGATATGACAGTCTGAAAAAACACCGATTCTCGACGATTCACACGAAGCATCTAATTTAGCAATGAGTTTAACTCTCAGCACTAATCTTTCCTTCAATGAAATCTTCGCTGCGATCTCTTTTCCTTTGCCTGTTTACAGTTGGCTTTAGTTGCTTCAGGGCCTGGGGTGCATGTCCTGCCAACTATACAAGCAACCAAACCCAAACTGGTTCGTGTACCGAATCCGGCAATGTGACGCAGGGCAGCCTCGTTGGTGATCCCACCCTTACCATCAATGGTACTATGACCATCAACGGCGACCTGATCATCAATGACCACGTGGTGGTGAACGGAAACCTGATTGTCAACGGCAATATCATTGTGAACACAGGCACATTAACGGTAGGCTCTACCGGTTCGGTAAGCATGACCGGCACTTTCTACAATGGAGCCACTATCGTGCTGATACCAACCACCGGCTGGCTGACCAACGACGGAGAAGTTGCCGTTGGTGGCGACTTCTACAACAACCCTCTGGGCACAGTGGCTGGAAGCGGCACGATGTCAGTAACCGGTACTTACTACGAAAACGGCACTAATCTAATGTCAGGCGACTCGAATTGCACTGACGGATGCTGCGGCACAGGCTGCGGTACTATTCTCCCTGTGGAATGGCTCTACACTAAAATTGAAAGAGGGGTCGGCCGGTCAGTACTTATCAAATGGGCCACTTCATCGGAGACAAACAATGAGGGGTTTACTGTAGAGAAATCTTGTGACAATGCGAGAAGTTTTAGGGTATTGGGTTATGTGAAAGGAAATGGCAATATCGATTCCATCTCCGAATATAGCTTTGAGGATACGTCAGGCGGTACCAATCTCTACTTCAGGCTGATCCAAACGGACTTTGATGGCACCCAGTCTGTGAGTCCTGTTGCGCACCACCTCGGCGATCTGGAGCCACCCACAGCGCTGGCCACAGTATACCCCAACCCCTTCAAAGGGCAGTTAAATTTGAACACAGACTATGCCTCGCTTGAGTCGGTATCGCTTACTTCGGCCGATGGTAATGTGGTTTTTGAACTGGCGAGTGAGACTAAGTCGATCATACAAAATCTACTAAACCTACACCTCGAAAACAACAGACCAGGCATATACTTTCTGCATATGAAGTCGGGCGGCAGCCAGCAAACCATAAGGCTAATGAAAAACTAAACTTTCAAATGGCTCGGAATTTGCGACAAGAGAAGGCCAAAGCCAGTTAACGGTTGAGCTATAGTTTCTGAAAAACCCTCAATAGTCATCGTCAGCTGACAGTACAGCCACAGCCAGGACTTTAGCGTTATCTACTCACCCCACACCGTTGTCAACAACAAAACGCTTCTGATAATCGTTTTTCAAGGATAATCGCTAAATTCATTTCTCAGAACCGATTTTCCTTTGCGCAACTACTACGAAATACTGGGCGTTCCCGAAGAGGCAGGGCATTATGAGATCAAGGCAGCTTTCAAAAAGCTGGCCATGCAGTACCACCCTGACAAGCATGCTGGCGACCCCGCCATGGAAGAGCGCTTCAAGGAGATCAACATGGCCTACCAGGTGCTCTCCGACCCTATTCAAAAGGCCAACTACGACTACCGCTTCAAATACAGTGTACCTACTTACGAATACACGCCTCCCACCCAAACATATGAAACGAGGCGGCCTCCTTATGCCCGAAAAGGCAAAAAGACCACCTATTCCTATGAGGACCTCAAGCGCAACAACAAGGGCACTCTCTGGGCCTTTGGCTTGTCGCTGGCGCTGGCCACGGTCATCATGGCGGCCATGCAAGCTTACGCCTTCTACCAGAACCTGAAAATGGAAGCCCTGCTGGATGAGAGAAGGAGCATTTTTGACACAGCAGTAAAAGAAGCAGAGCTGGGGCATGTGGATGAATCGCTGAAAATCCTCTCTCCTTTTGTGAGTTTCTATAAAACAGAAGACTATATCAAAGAATTTAAGGAAGAGCTACTGACCAGGGTGATTCACGATGGCGATGTGTTTTTCGAAGCAAAGGAGTACGGTTCTGCACTCGAAAGCTATCTGATTGCCGAGCCCTACCTGATTTACCAATCCTTTGACTTTAAGCTGAGGATGGCCCAGTGCTACAAAGAAACCAGCCAATTCAACGAAGCCATCGACACCTACACCAACCTGTTGCAGTCGGGCTTGCAAAAGCGACACATTCTGAAGAGCATGGCCGAGATTTATCGGGATAACCTATCGGACTATGAAGCATCGCTGGACTATTATCATAAAGCCGCCGATGTTGTTATCAATAGTTACATCTCGTCGTTTGGAGAGGCCTACATCATCCTGATCCATAGTGGGAACGTAGGCCGGGAAGATCTCGACATTTTTCTGGGCGAGGCAAGAGGTTATCTGCTGGTGGGCAATGTGGAGCAAAGCCTGCACGAAACGAAGTGGCTGGCCAACGTATGGCCCAAAGCACAGGAAATCTACTTGCTACGAGCAGATTGCTACCAGGCAGTAGGCGATGAAAAGGTGGCTTGTCAGTACAAAGACCTGGCAGCCAGAATTGGCCCGCTGCCTGAGGGTGTGGTCGCTTGTCATTGATCAATTCCGCCTCTTTCGATTTGAAACACTCGTTTTTAAGTTACTTTTAGGGCCGGAACCCAATACAACATGAAGCCCATTTTACACACACTCATTTTCGCTCTATGCCCTTTTCTTCTCTTCGGCACCGACCCCTACCCACTGAATCCGGCTATTGACGTACAGCATTATGCGTTCCGACTACAGCTGTCCGCCGAAACCAATAACATTGTTGGCAAAACGGCCATCGAAATTTTGCTCAAACAAGATGTGGAGACCTTTGCGCTGGATTTGCAAAATGAAACGGCAGCAGGGGGAATGAAGATTGTGACGCTGCAGGTGAACGGCCAGCAAACCGCATATCGCCACACTGACAGCAAAATCAGTATCGATGCTTCCGGAAAAGCCGGTGAGATGCTCAAAGTGGTGATTGAATATGAAGGAGTGCCGGCTGATGGCCTTATCATTGGCACTAACCTGTTTGGCGAAAAAACCTTTTTCGGTGACAACTGGCCTGACAGGGCGCACCATTGGCTGCCCACAGTGGATCATCCGTCGGACAAGGCCACCTGCGAGTTTATCATTGAAGCACCCATCTACTATCAGGTGGTGGCTAATGGCCGACTCAAAGAAGAAACAGTGCTTTCCTACGAGACAAAAATCACTCACTGGATAGAGTCGGTGCCCATCTCCACCAAAGTAATGGTATTTGGGGCGGCCACTTTTGCTGTGGATCACGTTGGCTGGGTAGGTGATATTCCAGTGTCGTCGTGGGTGTATCACCAAAACAGAAACGAAGGGTTTTATCGCTATGCCCAGGCCAAAGAGATATTGGCTTCGTTGCAGGACATCATTGGCCCCTACCCTTTCGAAAAGCTGGCCAACGTACAGTCCAAAACGAAGTTTGGCGGCATGGAAAACGCCGGTAATATTTTCTATTACGAGAAGTCGGTGTCGGGAGAGCGCAAGATTGAAGGCCTGATCGCCCACGAGGTAGCCCACCAGTGGTTTGGTAACTCAGCCAGCGAAAAGGACTGGCACCACGTGTGGCTCAGCGAAGGGTTTGCCACCTATTTTACACAGGTATACAGAGAAAAAACCTATGGGATGGACAGCCTGCAGGCAGGGATGAAGCAGATGCTACCAAAAATTAATGAGTACCGGGCAAAACACCCCACCTCGCCCATTGTAGACACCACCATTACCGACATCAAAACACTGCTTAGCCCCAATGTGTATCAAAAAGCTGCATGGGTATTGCACATGCTGCGCAAACAAATCGGGGACGACGCTTTCTTTCAGGGTGTGCGCACCTACTACGACACCTACAAATTATCGAATGCCCTCACTGCCGACTTTCAGGCCGTGATGGAAAGAGCCAGCGGACAGCAGCTTGGCTGGTTCTTTGATCAGTGGATTTTCCAGCCGTTGTTGCCCGAGCTTGCCCTCAGCTGGAAGTACAATAAAAAGCTAGGCAAACTGTCTGTGGAGGTAAAAAGCTCAGGACTAAGCAAGTCGGTTAGGCTGCCACTGGAGGTGGGGATCCAAGGTGCCGACGGAACTATCAGCACAATCAAAACAATAGACGTGTCTGGTGAAAGCACAACAGCAGAATGGGACGTCGCCGAAATGCCAGCCGGTGTTGTTGCCGACCCGAACGTATGGCTGCTGGCCAAAGTGAAGGTAGTTGGGCAATGAAAATCAGAGCGGGTACCATCGCCGAAATCGTTGAGGCATCGCAGCATGTTCCCGAACTTATGAACCCCTACGAAGAACGGGTCTATCACGAACGCCTCGGTGACACGGAGCATCTCATGCTGGTAGCCGAGACCGAAGGCAAAGTTGTCGGGTTTAAGGTAGGTTACAACAGGTACAAAGATGGCAGTTTTTACTTGTGGATGGGCGGGCTGCTTCCGGCCTACCGAGGCCAGGGTATCTATCAGCAACTGACAGAAATAATGGAGCAGTGGGCTTCAGAAAACGGCTATACCCACATGCTCCTCAAAACAAGAAACAAGCTTAAGCCCATGATCCGGTTTTGTCTATCGCAGGGCTACTATGTAAGTGGCTTTTCGGAACACCCGGATCCTATGGAGTCGAGGATTTATTTTAGGAAGGAACTTCAAGTGAAGTCACAAAACGCAAACGCCAAATAACAAATAAGCACCAATGCCGAAACTCAAAATCTCAAACTACCCGTCTTTCTGTTTTGATTTTGGTGCTTCGAATTTGTTATTTATTTGGGCTTTGCTTTTTGTCTTTTGGAGTTTCCAGATGACTATTTGTCAAAGCAATTAAACTAGTTTACCTAAATTAGTCTCCGTTACAATAAACTGACACACCATGGCTGGCTACTCAGGCACTCCTCTCGCTAAAAAACTGGGCATCAATGAAGACAGCAAAGTACTTCTTGTCAACCGTCCGTCACATTACTTCGAGCTATTTGAGGATTTTCCCACTGACGTACTAGTCCATGAATCGCAAAGTGTTGACCTGTATGACATCATCCACTTTTTCACCACCAGCAAAGACGACCTCCACAAACAACTGCCGAAGCTAAAGGAAAAAATTGAGCAAAATGGCATGATTTGGGTCTCCTGGCCCAAGGGAAAGTCCAAAATACCAAAGGACCTGATTGAAGACGATATCCGCAACCTCATGCTAACCATCGACATGGTGGATGTAAAAGTTTGCGCCGTTGATGACGACTGGTCGGGCCTCAAAGGCGTTATTCGGGTAGAAAAGAGGAAGGTTTAACGTTTTTTCACCATAATAAATGTTGAGCAACAAAAAGTATTTAGCTTAATTGCGCCCTTCTTTTGCTTGCAACTTTCTAAAACAACATGGCTTTCATTAAATGATCCGCAATCTGGTGACAGGAATGGAGCCCAAACACAAAAACTCTCAATGAAAAAGTTGACTCTTTTCTTAGGGGTGCTTCTCACCTGGAGCTCCCTTTCTGCTCAAACTACTGGCTACAAAGCATTTCTCGACCTCAATGTTGTTAAGGATGACAAGGTGAAGGTGAGCATTGAACTACCTGCTGTGTCTGCCTCGGAGATCGAATACCAAATGCCAAAAATAGTACCTGGCACCTACAGCATCTACGACTTTGGCAGGTTCCTGTCCGACTTCAAAGCATTTGATGCCAATGGCAATGAGCTTTCGGTTGATTCACTTGACCAGAACAGGTGGCTGATTAAAAATGCCACTTCTTTGGCCAAAGTTGAATACTGGGTAGAAGATTCTTACGATACCGAGCAGGGCAACACAGTATTTGAGCCGGCGGGTACCAATATTGAAGAAGGAAAAAACTTCGTTATCAACACTTTCGGGTTCTTTGGCTATCTCAAAGGAATGAAGGAAGTGAAGTACGAAGTAAATATTTCGTATCCCGAAGGCTTCTATGGTGCTACCTCGCTGCAGGCTGCCAGGTCCGAAAACAATACCGACACTTACATCGCCGACAACTATTTCAGTCTGGCCGACGCACCAATGATGTATTCTGTACCAGACACAGTGACGATCAATGTGGGTGGCGCTGAAATTCTTTTCTCTGTCTATTCACCCAATGGGCTACTTACGGCTGAGTTTGTAAAGGACAATGTAAACCAGATACTGGAAGCTCAGAAAAACTATTTGGGTGGAACATTGCCCATTAAAAAATACGCTTACATTATCTATCTTTTTGCAGGGCCATCACAATCCGGTGCCCTTGGTGCACTCGAACATTCATATTCCTCTATGTACAGCCTGCCCGAGGTGAACCCTAAGTACCTTACTCAGCTGATCAAAGATGTATCGGCCCATGAATTCTTTCACATCATTACGCCACTAAGCATCCATTCAGAAGAAATAGGGAATTTCAATTTTATCGACCCAAAAATGTCGAAGCACCTTTGGATGTACGAAGGCGTAACTGAGTACTTCGCCGGGCACGTGCAGCTGGCCGAAGGGCTGTATGGTATCGACGAATACCTATCCAAAATAGAAGAGAAGGTGGTTAACGCCGCTGGCTATAACGACACGGTGCCATTTACCGTCATGAGCAAGCTTTGCCTCGACCAATACAAAGATCAGTATGGCAACGTATACGAAAAAGGTGCACTGATTGGACTTTGCCTGGACATCAGGTTGCGGGAACTTTCCGGTGGCAAGTACAGCGTGAACCGACTGTTGAAAGAGCTCTCCAATGAATATGGCGAGGACAAGTCTTTCAAGGACGATGAGCTGTTCGATAAAATCACTGAGCTTACTTATCCGGAAATCAGGGAGTTTTTCAGCACCTATGTGGAAGGAAACAAGCCCCTGCCGTTGAAAGAATACCTGGCCAAAATTGGCGTCAGCTTCACTCCTTCTCAGGCAAAAATGGAACCGTCTATGGGAAATATCTCATTCGGACTAGATCAGGAAAGCGGTCACCTGGTAGTTGCAAAAGCTGACAACCTGAATGCTTTTGGTATCGACATGGGTTATAAGGAAGGAGATCATCTGCTGGAATTTGACGGCATAGCACTAACCGTTCAGAATTTCCAGGAGGCTGTAATGGCTTACAAAGAAAGCCGCAAAGAGGGTGACAAAATCACAGCATTGGTCCAACGTGAAGTAAAGCCTGGAAAGGTCAAAAACGTGAAACTAAAAGCGAAGGCTGTCATGGTAAAAACGCAATCACCTCCATCCATCGAAATGATGGAAAACCCCACTCAGCAGCAGCTTGATCTCCTGTACAGCTGGATGAGTAAGTAGGCTCATACCTTATATTACCACTACATTATTAAAGCCGCTGTGAAAGATCATAGCGGCTCTTTTTTTGTCATTTAGGAGTTCCCTTACTATTTTAAGGATTCATTTTTTTAATCAAGCTGCCTAATGTTGAAGCTGCCCTGGCTACTAATACTTTTCATTTGTACTATTGGCGATGCGGCTGCATCGGGAGGCGGTGTCGACAGCCTTAAAACGGTTTTATCAAAGACCACCAACAATAACGCACGAATCGACCTCTTCACGGAGATTGCCAACCAATTCAGAAACAAAGACGGCGACTCGATGAGGTGGTATGCCGAGCAGGCGCTGTTGCTCACCAATGAGAAAACTTCGCCTGTTGCCATTGTGAAAGTGCTCAATCTTATAGGCATTTACCATTTTCAAACCGCCGCCTACGACTCTGCTATCTACTATTTTGAGCGGGGCATGCCCAACGCACAGCTTGCCGGCGACACCGCACAGTTGGCCAGTTTCCTCAACAACATCGGCCTTTGCTTCACTTATAAATCGGCTTATGAGAAAGCCATCGACTATCATCTGCAAGCGTTGGCCATCCGAGAGGCCGCAAACGACCCCAAATTGAGCTCCTCTTACAACAACCTGGGCATTACCTACGATCGTATGAACGACCTGGCAAATGCTGAAAAGTATCAACTAAAGGCGTTGGAGCTAAAAAGGCAGGAAGGCCAGCGGCTCCCCCTCGCCAATAGCCTGCTGAACCTGGGCATCATCAAAAGGAAACAAGAACAATACAAAGAAGCCATTGCTTACTACGAAGAATCGCTTGCTATTGCGAGGGAGTTCAACGACGAGAAAAAAATAGCCAACGCCCTGAACAATATCGGCTCCGCTTATGTGTCGTTAAATGACCTAAAGAAGGCTGCAGGATATTTTGAAGAATCCATTGCGCTAAAAAGAAAGATTGATGACCTGCAAGGCCTTGCCCGCACACTTGGGGAACTTGCAGAGGTTCGGGCTTTTTATGGGAATTTTGCCGGAGCGAGAGCCCTTCTGCTGGAAGCAGAGGCGATTGCGGCCACCATTAGTTCCAGGGAAATAGAGCATCTTATCTATGTTAACAGGGCCGACATTGAAGAGATGGCCGGGAATTACAAAGCAGCCCTGGAATTTGAAAGAAAATCGGTAGCTATATGGAGCGAAATGGTAAGCCAGGAGAAAAATGATAGAATAGCCGAACTGGAGGTGGCATTTAGCACTGCCCAAAAAGAAGCGGAAATTGAGCGCCTTTCACTTCAAAACCAGATCAACGACGCTAAGGCAGCCAGCGAAAGAGCATGGTTTACAGGCACCGTTATTTGCCTATCGATGCTGGTGATCGGCCTCATGATTTATGCCACCATGCAGGGGAAGCACCGAAAAGCAGAAATGATCATTCAAGAGCATCAATTTGATGCCTTGCAAAAACGCTATGTAGACCTGCTGGAAGGGCCCATGGCCTCAGAACTTGCCGTAGACTTTGCCACCATAAATAAGAAACTGGTAGACCCGCTAACCGAACGTGAATTCGAAGCATTCACCCTCAGCCTGGCAGGCCAAACAAACCAGGAGATAGCCAACAACCTGTTCGTGTCTATTAATACCGTTAAGTTCCATTTAAGGAACGTCTATACTAAATTGGGAGTAAGTAACCGAAAAGAGGCAGTAGAGTATGTGGTGTCCAGTTCCTGAGAAAAGTACCTCTCTATTTGTCGTTGTTTTTTTTATCAGCATTCACTGCCTGGCACAGGGAATCACTGTTGATCGTTTGAAAGAAATGGTCAGGGCGGAGGAGTACGAGCAGGTGGTGACCGTCGCAAGTCAGTTGCTCGAAAACTCAAAAGACCCACTTGAAAAAGCCAGGCTTTATCAATTAAAAGCCGATGCCCTCTACTACGTTAACAACCTGCCTGAGTCGCTCGAGAACTACCTTCTGGCCATCGAGGCGGCATCAAAGTCGGAAGTAAGCGACCTGCTGCTGATGCTCGAATGCAACTCTCATGCTGGCTTCTGTTACCGGGAATTGGGCATCTACTCCAAAGCGCTGGACTACTATTTCAATGCGCTGGACTACGCAGTTTCGTTGCAAGATTCTACCGAGCTGGCCACCGCCTACTACAACGTGGGCTCTGGCTATCAGTCGCTTGGCGATTTTGCCAACGCCATTGACTATACTAACAAAGCCTACGAAATCGACAGGGTCAAACGAGACACATCGGCCATAGCTTTTGATTTAAAGCAAATGGGTATCCTTAGTGAGGAGAATGGCAACTACAACAGAGCCATCACTCACTACAAGGAGTCCATACTGATGCACAGAAAAGGTGGTGGCAATGCCAACTCAGTGGCTGAAAGAATGAACAGCATTGGGCTGGCCTATCAAAAACTTGACATCATGGACAGTGCATTGTATTATGTGGAGCAGTCGCTCAAGGCTCATCAGGCACTCAACGATAGCATCAATATAGCAGAGCGTTGGGTGAATCTTGCCTCCATCTACAACCAGCAAAAAAAATACCGTGAGGCACGAAGATTGGTGGAGCTGGCCATGCATTATTACGAAGGTATGGAAGAAAGTGAGCACCTGTCTTCTGCAAGGCTAACACTGGCGGAAAACTTTATGTTAACCGGCCAGTTTGCACAAGCAGAGGCCCTGCTGACCGAGAACATCAACTTTAGTAAAAAAAATCAACTCCTGATTCAGTTGAAAGAGAGTTACCGCTTGCTTGCTAAGGTAAAAGAGTACAAAAGTGAATATATCGAAGCCCTCGATGCATTCAAACAGTATAAACTGCTGGAAGACTCTACCCTTACCCTTTTTAACAGAAATGCCATCTCCGAACTCAACATCAAATATGCAGTGGATGTAAAGGAGCAGGAAAACACCATACTTCGGCTTGAGAATGAGGTGCAGCAAAGCGAGATAGCCAGCCAGGAGGTTCGTGAAAGATGGCTCATGTTTTCACTTGCCATCCTGGTTATTTCATTGTTATCGATCACATTGGCGCTAATGTCGAGGTACAAGGCAAAGCGCCTGCAGCTGGAAGCGGAGGTCAATGAGATGCGCACAAAGATAAAAGTAGTGCTTGACCAGGATACCCAGGCACTGAACATGGAGCTTGATGACATCAACCAACGCCTTGCGCAACCGCTTTCTGAGCGTGAATTTGAAATACTCACCCACGCACTGAGCAACCTCAACAACTCTGAAATCGCCGAGAAAGTATTCGTTTCGGTGAATACAGTGAAGTATCATTTGAAGAACATCTACGAAAAACTAGGCGTAACCAATCGCAAAGAGGCAATGCAGTTTGCCTTGAGCACTCCGAAAGATTAGATTTTAATCATCTCATTTACAATCACTTACAAAAACTACCCACCCGGGTAGGTAGCAAACTACCCGGGTGGGATAGGCTCATTCTTTTGTATAGACTGCAACTTCACTGGCATAAATCGCAAAAACCTTTATGCCATGAAAACCTTTTACAAATTAAAAACTTCGTGCCTCAGCACACTGGCCTTGCTGGGAGTACTAGCATTTTTTTCAGGTCAAAAAGTAGCAGCCCAGGTAACGGGAGGCACTTATACCATTGGAACCGGGGGCGACTATACTACGCTTCAGGACGCCTTCAACGATGTTTCGGCAGCGAACCCTTTCACGTCAGATGTGGTGTTTGAATTAAAAGCAGGTTACACATCATCAACTGACCTGAGCGTGACAAGCCCTCCAAATTATCTGGATTATTCTCTCACAGTGAAGCCAGCGGCCGACGCAACATTGATCGAACTGAATCACGACATCACTTTCAGTGGTGAGCGAAATGTAATCTTCGACGGTGCACATCCGGTGAGTGGAGATCGGGTCATCCAGCTAAATGGAGTGATCACGATCCAATATTTGAATGATGGCATTACCATCAAGAATATGAAAATCAATATGGTGGATAGATACGGCATTTACTGCGGAAACAACGTTTCCAGCACCGCTCACTGGCATAATGTTACTATCCAGGGAAACGAATTCTTCACAGAAACTCCGCTGGATTTAACCGGTTCAGTATATGCGATCATATCGTATCCGACGTCAACAGCAGTTTCTCAATGGCCCACCAATTTCAGAGTGGAGAACAACCTTTTCCACAAAATCGAAAGAACCAACAATTCGGGCAATGTATATGCTATTTACGTCCGAAACGCCCTGCGGGCTTACAATAACTATATTCATCTTACCCACAGCACTGCCATGCCAACCAACATTGGTATTCATTCCGACAGGGGCGATATCGAGGTGATGCACAATACCATATTGTTCGACGGTGGCAATACCAGCTCGAAAAACTCGTCAGTTGGCATTAACAATAGCGCCATTTACAGCGAGACCAACGGGAAAATACAAAATAACCTGATCAGCATTCAAAGCGAAAGTGACGCCACGGGAGGAAAAACTGGCATTTTCGCTGGCAGCTTCAGCGCCAAGAGCAACAACATCTACATAAAAGATGACGGCGTAAGCACAATTAAATACTATAGCAACACAGTCGGAGGAGATAAGGCTGCTGCCCTGGCTTACGACGCTACGACGACATTTGCAGAGCCCAGCTTTGCCAATGCCGCAAATGGCGACCTTTCGCTGGCAGGTGCATCCCTTACTAACCCAGACTTCCGTTCTGCCTTTATCACAACGGTCACAGAAGACATAGAAGGCACTACTCGCCACACAGCCCGGCCCAGCAAAGGAGCATTTGAGGCACCCAATATGGTGGCTGATATCTTAAGTTTCAGCCACGCAGGCCAGTATGAGTATGCCATTATCGACAATTCAAATTCAACAGTATTTCAGGAGGTGACCACCGCTACCAACCTTAGCTCAGTGACACCCACCATAACTACCTATTACGGTGCTACGATTAGCCCACTTACCGGTGTAACCAGAAACTTCACCTCACCGGTGACCTACACAGTAACAGCAGAGGACGGTGTAACGACAGATACCTGGACCGTGACACTTGTGCACAAGAATGATGCTCCAACCGGCATAACATTAAACAAAACCGATGTAGATGAGAACACAGCCACTGGCACAGTGATTGGTGCATTTACAAGTACTGACGCTGATGTAGCAGACACTCACGTTTACACCCTTGTCAGCGGCACAGGTAGCACAAACAACAGCTCCTTTACTATAGATGGATCCAACCTAAAAGTCAACACTTCGCTGGATTTCGAAACCAAGACCAGCTATTCTATCCGGGTGCGAACCGACGATCAGGTGGCTTATGGCGGGACTTTCGAAAAAGTATTTACCATCAACGTGAACGACCTCCCTGATGAAACACCGTCTGCCATCAATATTGACAACTTAAGCCTGAATGAGGGGGCTCCTGTAGGGACAACCGTTGGTTTACTCAGCACAGAAGATTTAGATGCTAGTGATGAGCACACCTATACGCTTGTAAGCGGGACGGGCGACGCCAACAATTCCCTCTTCGATATCAGCGGCGATAAACTGATCAGTAAAAAGAGTTTCGATTTTAATATGGGCTCCAGCTATTCTGTTAGAATTCGGTCAACGGACAATGGGGCAAACTTCACCGAAGAGACTTTTACCATTGCCATAAAAGATTTCTCTGCTGGTGCTCAGGGCATCTCTGGCAGCCAGCTACAAAAAATTGTGGCAAGCGACAGACGTACAGGTGATAATTTTGGAGGGGCCGGAGCTATTTCAGGAAATTATGCCATCGTTGGGTCAACTAATAGCGACTTTGATGAGAATGGCGCCAACTATGTAAATGGCGCAGGTGCTGCTTATATGTTTGAAAAGCAGGAAAATGGTACCTGGGAGCAGGTGCAAAAATTAGTGGCTCCAATCCGTACCGGGTATTTGTATTTTGGCTACAGCGTGAGCATTTCCGGAAACTATGCAGTAGTTGGGGTGCCAAACGACGAGGATCAAACAAGCGGAAATTCAGACGGCGCTGCTTATGTATATGAGCGCAACGCAAGCGGCACATGGGAACTGGTTAACAAGCTTGTTCCTTCGGATGGACAAGACGAAGGCGTAGAATTTGGAACTGCAGTTGCCATCTCAGGCGAACGGCTGGTGGTTACAGCATTATATGAATACTACGACGAAAACGGGATGAACTATGCAGATGATGCAGGTGCTGCCTACGTTTTTGAAAGGAATGAATCAGGAGAATGGATTGAAGTGCAGAAAATTGTTGCCAGTGACAGGGGCACCCGAGGGTACTATTTTGGTGAGTCGGCAGCTATTTCAGGTGATTATATTGCGATCGGAGCTCCTGAAAGCTACAGCTTGGATACCGATGGAACCACCGAAATTGAAAGCACAGGCGCTATCTATGTATTTGAAAGGAACGAAAGCGGTGTTTGGGCGGAAGTTCAAAAACTCACTGCAGCCGAGGGCGAACAATACGACTACGCAGGCTATGCAATCGCCATGAGTGGAGAAACAATTGTCATGACTGACGAAAATAAAGATTTTGATGAATCAACATCAGATGCCGGAGCAGTCTACGTTTTTTCCCGATCGGCAGGAGGGGTTTGGGAGCAGTCCCAAACAATATTGTTTTCAACACCATTTGAAGAACAATATTTTGGGCGTAGTGTGGCCATTGAAAATGAAACGCTGATGATATCAGCTGAACGAATGGAGGAGTCTGTGGACCTACCTGCCGTTTTTATCTATAGTAAAAATAGCGAGGGTGAATGGGTAACAACTGGCACCTTGACTTCGTCGGATGGTACTTCAAATGACGACTTTGGTGGTGTTATAGCGGTAGACGGACAGTTCGCATTAATAACCTCAGAACGTGATTCAGAAGATGCAGAAGGCTTAAACTTTCTCAGTAGTGCTGGTTCAGCCTACCTATTTAGTCTTTGTGAAAATC
The DNA here is from genome assembly GCF_048007035.1 of Imperialibacter sp. Lineage (NCBI taxonomy): Bacteria > Pseudomonadati > Bacteroidota > Cytophagia > Cytophagales > Flammeovirgaceae > Imperialibacter > Imperialibacter sp. The sequence goes on along the minus strand of NZ_CP180355.1, from coordinate 4,709,930 downwards.
CAGATTTACCGGAGATAACTGCATCTGATGCGGAAATTTGCCAGGGAACAACCGTAACACTCTCCGTAGGCGACGCAGTATTGAATGGCGCTACTTCCTGGGAATGGTATGCTGGAGATTGCAATGGTACCTTCGTAGGCTCGGGTGCCTCTGTTGAGGTAAGTCCAACAAGCACAACAACCTACTACGTGAGAGGTGAAGGCGGCTGCGCCGATCAGGGGATTTGCGCTTTCATTACTATCGAGGTTTTTGAGGCCTGCCCGGAAGCAAACATTGTTACGTTCGAACTGGAAGATCAACTCAGCCCGGCCGTCATCAATCAATCCTCTCATACGGTGACCGTAGAAGTTGCAACAGAAGTAGATGTGGCTGCTCTTATTCCTACCGTAAGCGTATCATACGGAGCAACTGTGGTGCCCGCAAGCGCAGTTGTACAGGACTTCTCCGACCCTGTCACCTACACAGTCACCGCTGAAGACCTCAGCACACAACCATGGACAGTCACTGTCCTGCGGGTACTATCATCGGCAAACGACATCCTGGCGTTTGAACTCGACGAGCAAACAGGCGATGCCCTGATTGATTCGGAAAATCATACGGTTGCCATCGAGGTTGCACTGGGCACCAATTTATCAACGCTTATTCCTACAGTAACTAAGAGTTTCGGCGCAACCGTGAGCCCTGCCAGCGGCACCAGCGTTGATCTTTCTTTACCTACAGTCTTCACTGTAACTTCCGAAGACGGTACTCCTCAGGAATGGACGATTACTGTCACGGAGGCTCCAAACACGGGCACTGATATCCTTTCATTTGCCCTTGTTGAACAAACTGGAGATGCAGTAATTAACATGACCAACCATACAGTAGCAATAGAGGTCGCTTATGGCACCAGTCTCGCTGCGCTCACGCCAACGATCACTGTCTCCGATGAAGCCAGTATTGACCCTGAAAGCGGTATTGAACAAGATTTCACCAATCCGGTAGGGTACGTTGTCACTGCCGAAAATGGAGATACGCAGGAGTGGACAGTGACCGTTACCATCGCCCCCAATAAAGCCAGCGACATCCTCGCCTTTGTATTGACAGAGCAAACAGGTCATGCTGTCATTGATTCCGAAAATCATACGGTAGAGATAGGTGTTCCTTACGGCGCTGAACTTACGGCGCTTACCCCAACCATCACCGTTTCCGACCAGGCAACCGTTGCGCCAACAAGTGAAAGCACTGTCGACTTTTCTTCTGCGGTCGTTTATACAGTGACTGCCGGCGACGGTAACACTCAGGAGTGGACTGTAACAGTAACGCCTGCTATGAATTCAGCCACCGATATCCTGACCTTCGTGTTGGCCGAGCAAACTGGTGATGCTGTCATCAATGCTGAAAATCATACGATAGGCATCGGCGTTCCATATGGCACCGACCTGACGGCACTTACTCCAACTATTACGGTTTCCGAGCAGGCAACCATTGACCCAACAAGTGAGAGCACTGTCGACTTTTCTTCTGCGGTCGTTTATACAGTGACTGCCGGCGACGGTAGCACTCAGGAGTGGATTGTAACAGCAACGCCTGCTATGAATTCAGCCACCGATATCCTGACCTTTGTGTTGGCAGCACAAACAGGAAATCCTGTGATTAACGCAGAAAATCATAGCGTATTGGTGACTGTTGCCACTGGCACCGACGCCACAGTGCTTGCCCCCACTATTACTATTTCGGATCAGGCGACAATTAGTCCGGCGAGTGGCGCAGCACAAGATTTTTCTGCTCCAGTCACCTACACGGTAACTGCGGGGAATGGTGCCACGCAGGAATGGACAATCACAGTAACAGTTGAGCCTGCGCCGTTGAGCAGTGCCAGGGATATCCTCACTTTCTCGCTGCCCGAAGAAACCGGGCCGGCAGTAATTGACGCTACAGCACATACAGTAGCTATTGAAGTAGTTGCAGGAACTAATGTAAGCAGCCTTACTCCTGCCATTACCATTTCAGCTGCTGCTTCTATCAGTCCGGCGAGCGGTGTCCCTCAGGATTTCACAAGCGCCGTGGTGTACACGGTGACGGCCGAAGACGGCAGTACGCAGGAGTGGACAGCAACCGTGACAGTAGCTCCAGCCACGGAACCCTTAAGCAGCGCAAAGGACATCATCAGCTTTTTGCTTCACGAACAAACAGGTGATGCCCTAATCAATACCACTAATCATACAGTGACTATTGAGGTGGAAGCTGGCACTGACATCACTAACCTTAGTCCTGCAATCATTGTTTCCGACAAAGCTACAGTAAGCCCTGGCAGTGAAGTGGCTCAGGATTTCTCATCAGCAGTTGTGTACATCGTTACTGCTGAGGATGGCAGCACCCTGGAGTGGACAGCCACGGTAACAGTCAAAAAAGGCACAAAAACAGGTGTTGCCGAAGCCTTCGTCAACGTCACCGTATACCCCAACCCAGCAACTAAGCAAATAAAAGTGGCAGGGCTATCCAAAGGCAGCAGCCTTCAACTGGTAACTCTCAACGGCGCCGTCATCAATCAGGTCAGCAGTAGTATCTATGAGGTCGAATCCATCAGTTTGGCTGGCCTGACCGGAGGGGTGTATGTACTGCAAGTCTCAACCGAAGGGAAAGTAAAATCCTACAGAATCATCAAAGAGTAATTCCACAACGACAACGAAAGGGCATGGCAGCATAAGTCCCTTTCAACATTAAACCGGCCATCTGGTCGATGGTTCACTGGTTTATGCGATCAAATTCCCTTCGGGGAAAAATAAAACCCCGGCATTGTGTGCCGGGGTTTTTATGCTTTACAAATCAGAAGAAATCTGAAAGGTCAGGCTCCTTTCACCTGATACCCTTGCTTCCTGAGAAACTCAGCAACCTTGGGCCTTAGATCTCCCTGAATCAAAATCTCGCCATCTTTCACACTGCCGCCAGTGCCACAGTAGGCTTTCAATTTTTTGCCAAGCGCCTCCAGGTCAGCATTGGTTCCTATGAAGTTCTTCACAAGCGTTACCTGCTTTCCTCCCCGGCCTTTGTTTTCATAAAAAATTTTCAGCACCTGCTGATTAACGGGCAATGTATCAGCCTCTTCCTCCTGATCGGTGGTATAATCAAAATCCGATGCAGTAGAGTACACAATTCCTACCCTGTCCTTGTGGCTGTTCTTTTTCGACATGAAATATAAGCTTCTATATTACTTATGGAGTCTGTACGTCCAAACAGGGCGCTTGGCGTGGTTCACTATATCTTCAGCAATGCTTCCCAGGAAGAAGTGACCAAGACCAGTTCTGCCACTTGTACCCATAGCAATCAGATCGGCTTTGATATCATTCGCATAGTGCATAATCCCTTCCTCTTCGCTTAGGTCATTGTAAATACTTCTTGAAGTATTCTCCAGCTTATATTTCTTGATAAATGTATCCATGTTGACCACATCATCATGGGAAGCGTGGAAGTCGTGAGGTGTATTGATTTTCACAACATGCAGTTTGGCTCCAAAAAATGTCTGAAGGAGTTTCAACTGCTCGACAAGTGCTGGCTGATCTTCAGCAAAATCGGAGGCAAAAACAATGTCTTTGATTTCACCTGTAATGGGGCTCTTCACCGTTATCACAGGGCAGGTCGAATGACGTACCATCTTCTCTGCATTGGAGCCTACTGTAAGCTCATCAATACCAGACGACCCGGAAGTACCCATCACAACAAGATCCACATTGCTGTCGTTGATTTCGTGTGTCAAAACTTTGAATGGACTTCCTGAGTGAATATGCGTTTCAACTTTTACTCCCGACACGCTTGCAGCAAGCTCAGCCATTCTTCTTTCGGAGCTTTCTATCAGCTTGATGGTGAATATTTTCTCCATCGGATCGTCGCTTTCAACTTCTCCTGTCACGTGTAAAGAAGAGCTGCTGGGCACTTCAAGCACATGAACAAGTTTGATTTTAGCTGACGCTTTCTTAGCGATGACAGCTGCAAAGTCTAAAGCATATTTGGCTTGTTTTGAAAAGTCGGTTGGAACAAGGATATTCTTCATGTCGTAAAAATTGTGATGTTAGAATGAACCTAAAAATAGTAAATACCTCAGCATTTACTAAGCTTTTTAAACAAACAGGTAACTGATTTAAATCAGAATGCCGATTCCGAAGGTGATGACAAAAAGCATTGTGCTCAAAGCCATCATTTTCAAAAATGGGTCGAGCTGCATTGGGTCCTCAATAGTTTGCACACCCCTGCCCACTTTCCAGAAGAGTGGCAAGCTGACAAGAAAGAGCCAGCTGCTATAGCCTCCGGCATTTTGCAAAACATACATAGCACTGCAAAAAAGGCCCGCCGTTAACAGCAACCAGTGATAGATAACCGCTTTTGATCTGCCGACACGCACAGGTATGGAATATTTTCCAGCTGCCTTATCGCTTTCGATGTCACGGATATTATTGACGTTGAGCACCCCCACAGAGAAAAAACCAACGGACAAGGCTGGAAGTACCACTGCCCAGTCAATGGTTTGGGTGTGCAGAAAATAAGAGCCGCCCACTCCCACCAAGCCAAAGAAGATGAGTACAGAAATATCGCCCAGACCGGCATAGCCATAGGGTCGCTTTCCGTTGGTGTAGCCTATCGCCGCAAGGATACACAAAACGCCCAGCGCCAGGAAAATAAGCAGCAGTTTCAGTTCGGAGCCAAGTGCGATCCATAGCAGCGCCAGCCCACTGACAAATGAAAGAAGCGCTGTAACGATCATAGCCCTTTTCATTGTTGATGGCGTTATTTGCCCTGACTGCACAGCCCTGCTTGGCCCCTTGCGGTCACCTTTGTCGGCTCCATGAATGGAGTCACCGTAGTCATTGGCCAGGTTGGAGAGGATTTGCAGCAGCAAGGTGGTGAGAGCTGCCAGCCACCATACTGACCAGCGAAACTGGCCGTGGGCAGCAGCCAGAAACGAGCCCATAGCGATGACCGAAAGTGCCAGGGGCAACGTGCGAAGCCTGAAGGCCGAAATCCAGGGTTTGATTTGCATGAGGCAAAGGTAAGGAGGAATTGGGAAAATGTTCGACTTGCCAGGCAAAGTCCGGGGCAAAGTCGAGTCGCCCTGTTATTTCCGGTTTTTAGATTCCACATAACAATATGTAACTTACTTACCTCCTAACACTTTGGTTTATGAAACTGATTCCATTTTCCCTTCTTTGCCTCGCCCTATCCTTTTATTGTTTCCGAGCATTAGGCCAAGTCGATCCGGATGCTTCCGACAAAACTTTTTATCTGTACGAAAACCTAAGAAGGGTACAAGCCAGCAACCAGTTTCTTTTCGGTCAGGAGTTTTTCAACAGCTTCCGCTACTCCTCCGGTTCTGCTCATGGAGACAAGGAATCCTCCGACAGCAAGGACGTCACAGGAGCGCACCCCGCTGTGTTGGGATCTGACTTTCACTACTATTTGGAAAAATCGGAGGGAGAAAGGCGCTACCACACGGAGGCTGTAAAGTGGGCCTACCAGCAAGGCTACGTCATCACTTACGACTGGCATCTCAGCGCACGGGGAACGACCAGCTACGAGTACAAAGATGGAGTGAAAGACCTTGTCAATAATATTGTAAGTGACCTGAATGGCGACAGAGACTGGTACCTCGCAGAGCTGGATAAAGTAATTGACATTATCAATAATGAACTGGTAGTCGACGGTGAAAACATCCCCATCGTTTTCCGGCCCTTGCACGAAATGAATGGCGGCTGGTTTTGGTGGGGCAGCAAAGCCACCACTCCCCAAACTTACAAAGCCCTCTACCGGCTCACCCAACAATACGTGGAAGAAAGAACCAACTTCGTGCTGTTCGCCTGGTCACCCAACAATCCAGTCGATTTCAATTACTACCCGGGCGACGACTATGTCGACATTGTTGGGGTAGATGCCTATGAAGTCAGTATATCCGGCCTCCGCAACATATTGGCGCCCATTGTCGACTACTCATTCGCCAGCGGCAAAGTGGCCGTGTTTACCGAAACTGGCAACCGAACCAACGGAGGGGCAGCCAGTGGTGATGACGCAGCCCGATATTGGATGGACACAATACTGCCCGCTATTACCGGAGACCCAACTGGGCGTTCGCAAAACATCGCCTGGGTACTTACCTGGATCAATGCCAATTGGTCGTTTCCTTACGTGCCCTACGCCAATAGCAGCGAGGCTGCAAAAGCAAGCTTCATTGCCTTCCAAAGTTCGTCCGCAGCGATATTTGGGAATGAGATGCCTGAGATGTACAGGTTCTACGACGTGACTGCCGTAGCCGAGAACAGACCTAATGAAGAAATCCAGCTCTTTCCTATGCCGGTCACCAGCGACCTTACCATCCGGCTGTCAGGATTTGAAAGCCAGTCTCTGGTGAAAATATATGACCTGAGAGGGCAGCTGGTGCATGAGTTGATTGCTGAAGGCAATGAAATGACTATTCACACCGAAGGCCTGTTATCAACCGGTGTGTATTTACTAAGTGCTACCGACTCAGGGAAGACGGTGAGCAAGAAGGTGGTGGTGAATTGATCACGCCAAACCCCTCCAAGGGGTTTTGAATCCTTGGAGGGGTTGCAAAAAAAAGGGGCTCATCGCCCCTCTTCGTTTCTCCTGAGTTTGACACGCCGAAATTGAAAAAGTGCCATTGCGCTGTGTATGGGCACTTTTTAGACTACTTTTCAGAAATTTGTATATCGAAAACTCGCTTGATTTTCTTTCAGATAGTGGCTTGATTTGCCTCAAACAGATTTTGAGTGCCTAGTATCATTATCGACAAGAAGCCATCAGGTGATTATATCCGCATCGTTGAGTCTTATCGTGACCAGGATGGCAAGCCACGCACCAAAACGCTTTACAGCCTGGGGCGGGTAGACAGTTTTTCGCCCGAGTCTCTGAAACGAATGGGCCAGCGGCTCTATGAATTAGGTGGTGGAAATCTGAAGGATTTACTCGGTGAGCAGGTCAGCGAAGAAGGTAGATATAACTACGGCTTTCTGTTGGTTTACCGTAAAATACTCCACTATTACGGCCTTGATCGCATATTTCAGCGGATCACCAAAAAGAAAAAGCTGACCTTCTCTCTTACTGAAGTGGTTTTACTACTGCTCATTGAGCGCCTCAATGATCCTTGTAGCAAGCGGGGTAGCTTTTTCCACCAGGAAGAATACCTGGGACTGGCTCAGGTGTCCTTGCAACACCTCTACAGGAGTCTGGACTACCTGGCTGACCATAGCCAACTGATCCAGCAAACCATTTTCCAAACGGGTAGAGACCTGTTCAACCAGAAATTAGATGTGGTGTTCTATGACGTGACCACCTTCTATTTTGAATCAGAAATAGAACAGGAAGGAGCATTGCGTCAGAAAGGCTTTAGCAAAGATGGCAAAATAGGAAGCACACAAGTGGTTTTTGCCATGCTCATTGACAGATACAAGCAACCCATCGGTTACAAACTCTATAGCGGAGACCTGTGGGAAGGATACACCTACACAGAAATGGTGGAAAGCCTCAAGAAAGAATACCAGATCGAAAACATCGTCTTGGTAGCCGACCGAGGCATGCTCAATACTGACAACCTGCAAGTCACTGTTGACAAAGGCTATGAGTTCATCATGGGAGAGCGGCTCAAGGTACTCCCCAAACCCATCCAGGCCCGGTTGATCGATCTGGATAACTATCACCATCAATGGATGAGTTCTTCAGTAGGTTCGGAGCGTGAGCCGGTCAAAGTGCGCTACACTGTCCTGGAATACAATGAGCGAAAGATCATAGCTACCTACAGCGAAAAGCGAGCTGAAAAAGATCGACAAGAAAGAGAAGAAAAGCTTCGTAAGGCTGAATTGTTGCTCAAAAACCCAACGCAACTCAAAAAGAAGGCCCATCACTACTACCTCAAAAATACCGAAGGGGAAAAGTATGTGGTTGATACTGAAAAAATCAAACGAAGCGAAAAGTATGACGGCTTCCTTGCCATCGCCTACCACGCCAAAGGACTCTCCCATGAACAGGTGCTGGATCACTACCACCATCTATACCAGATAGAGCATAGCTTCCGTACCTTCAAAGGCTATCTGGAAACCCGCCCGATGTTCCACTGGACCAATAAGCGTATCCAGGGTCACATTTGTCTGTGCTATATCGCCTATAGCATGCTAAACCATTTACAACTTCGGCTAACCAAACAAGGCACCCCACTTACAGAGCAAACCATCCGAACCCACTTGTCCAAAATGCAAGTCAGCCTTGTCAAACAAGCCGATCAATACTTCTACCTGCGCTCCAAGACCTCTGAAATCTCACAGCAATTACTACAAGCAGTGGCTGAAAAGAACCTCCCAGACCTTTTTCATAAGGATCAGATAATCAAATACTTATAAAATCTTGTATATCGAAAGCAATTTTTTAATTACTTATATATCAGATACTTAACTCAAAATCGTGTCAAACTCAGGAAGAAGGTGGTGGTGAATTGATCACGCCAAACCCCTCCAAGGGGTTTTGAATCCTTGGAGGGGTTGCAAAAAAAAGGGGCTCATCGCCCCTCTTCGTTTCTCTGTTAAACCTTCTTAGGGTCAGGATGCACCCAAGGGCTTCTGTAGGCCCTTTGTAACTTCTGAGTGGCTTCAGCATCGCCTGGCACCGTCATGGTTTTCGGATCATAGGATAACGGCCTTCCCAACTCCATCGAAATATTGGCCAGTATGCAGCTTGCGGTAGAGATATGCCCTTCTTCTATATCAGCTACTGGGCGGCTCTTCTTGTCAATGGCATTCAGGAAATCGAGCATATGCAACCTGGTGGCAGGTGCGGCATTCAATTCAATACGTTCTTCTGTCAAATCTTCAGGATACTTTTCTCTTTCGTACACCACATCCTTGTGAATCTTTTCTCCGTCACCCACAGGCACAAAATCATATTGCATCGTGCTTGCAGAAAGCGTGCCCTTGTCGCCATAAAGCTTGAATGACCACGGGTATTGCGGATCGGCCGGTGTGCCCCAGGTCCGGTGCGTCCACACGCAGTTCAACTCCGGATATTCGAAATTGGCCACCTGTGTGTCTGCTATATTCGATTTCGCATCCTTCTGGACAAAAATACCTCCATTGGCACTGATTTTTGTTGGCCAGCCCAGCTTCAGCATCCAGCGGACAGTGTCGAGCATGTGCACGCACATGTCTCCAGTTACCCCGTTACCATATTCCATAAACGCTCTCCACCAGCGGATATGCGGAAGGCCATCGTAAGGACGCAAAGGCGCCGGGCCTGTCCACATTTCATAGTCGAGGAAGTCGGGAACCGGCTCCAGCGGTGGGTTGGAATTGTTGCGCATGGCAAAATAGCAGCACATTTCTACGTGGCGAATAGTGCCAAGTAACCCGGCGTCAACAATATTTTTCTTGGCGTCAATTAAGTGCGGGGTGCTCTTGCGTTGCGTTCCTACCTGCACCACCTTGTTGTATTTTCTGGCGGCGGCTACCATCGCCTCGCCTTCCAGCACATCCACACTGATGGGCTTCTGCACATACACATGAGCACCGGCTTTCACAGCGTCAATCATTTGCAGCGAATGCCAGTGATCGGGCGTGCCAATCAGCACAATGTCAAGCTCGTTTTCTGAAAGCAGCTTGCGGTAGTCGCCATACAGCTTAGGCTTCTTGCCCGACTTCTGACGCTTGCTTACCAGGTCAGCGGCAGCGTTCAGCATGTTTTTGTCTACATCGCAAAGAGCAATTACTTCCACCGGTGCCACCTGAATCAGTCGAAACAAGTCACTTTTTCCATACCAACCTGTGCCGATTAGCGCAACCCTAAAAGGTCTTTGCGGATTGATGAGATCGATGCCCCGGAACCCAAAGGTGGACAATGCCAGGGTTGCCGAGGCCCCTTTAAGAAAATGCCGGCGATTGATGTTAAAAGTATTCATTTAAGTAGGTGTTTATTGTAAACGCAAAAAGGAAATGTGGCATGTCGGCATCAATGAAACCGTTATCCCTTATCTATATAGTTAGAAAATAAGTAAGAAAAAAGTACCGGAGCGCTTATCGGACATTAGCAAGGCTGAAGGGAAAGAAGAGGCTGCTTTTGAAGGGCAAAGAAACTATTGGCAAAAAGAGATGTCTTTTCATTGCAACACTTAACAATCGTTATTTTTTACATGAGAAAGCTACTTTTCAACCTAAACATCAACACTTTTGTCACCTTGCTTCTGGGTGCCCTCAGCGTTGGCTGTGGTGTATCGAAAAAGATGCATGCCAGTAAAAAGCCTGAAGCAGCCCAGATGATCACCACAGACATTGAGCATTTCTGGAATGCCTTCGACAGAGACAGCGAAAAAAACCAGGCCATGACCTACGAAAGGCATTACCTTGACAATGGCTCTGCTGGCCTCAAAAGCTTCATCAAATTACGGATAGGGAATGCCAACAACCTTGCCAGGGCGATTTATGAGAACAGGGAGCAATATGAAAGGATAAGAACAGGCAGCCAGGCACTTCCATCGAGAGAAGATGAAATAAGAAGCTACTTCAGCAGGTTAAAGGCACTGTACCCAAAAGCGGTTTTTCCTGATGTCTATTTTCTGATAGGTAGAAACAACTCCGGTGGCACCATTTCAGGCAAAGGCCTGCTGATTGGTGTGGAAAAATATGAGGACACTGATATAATCCCAGTTGTGGTAGTTCACGAGTTGATCCACTACCAGCAGAGGTACTATTTCAAGCTGAAGTCGTTTACCCTACTGGAGCAATCGATCAAAGAAGGTAGTGCGGATTTTATTTGTGAGCTTGTGACCGGCACACATCCTAATAGAGGCATTTACCTGTACGGAGACCAACAAGAGGATGAACTGAAAGCGGAGTTTCAGCAAATAATGGCTAGAAAATGGAAAGAGGGCTGGGAGGGCTGGATCTATGGCGGAGCCAAGGAGGGCCGACCTGATGACCTGGGGTATTGGATGGGCTACCAGATTGTGAAGGCATACTACGAGAAGGCTGAAGACAAAAAGAAGGCTGTGAAGGAGATGCTGACTATAAAAGATTTTGACAAGTTTGTGAGGAAGAGTGGATATTTTGAGAAAGGGCATTTGGCTGCGGCCCTGCGGTGATTGGCGAACTATCGCACAAACATCCCCTGTCGGTCATTGCGATCGAGCTTTCTGCTTATCAATTATGACTGGCTTACATCATCGAGAGAAGCAATCTGTTTATTGCAAAGCGCTATCCTAACTGGCGGATCGCAATTACCAGGGCGGGTGGTGTTGAGATTTCGAATCGGTGTCTGACGGCTCTCAACACCTTTGCCAGCGCTGCCGTGCCGACACCTCGGCTACAACAACCCAGTCACCTGCTCATCCATCGGGTTGACGGCCGACGGGAAAAATTGAACCACTTTGCCGTTTTCATCAATCAGGTACTTGCAGAAATTCCAGGTAGGCACCTTGCCACTTTGCTTTTCCAGCCAGGCATACAATGGCGCCCGGTCTTTACCGATCACATCGATTTTTTCAAATAGCTGGAAGCTGACGCCGTAGTTCTTTTTGCAGAACTGGGCAATTTGCAAGTTGGAGCCTGGCTCCTGTCCACCAAAGTTGTTGGCCGGGAAACCCAGCACGGTCATCTTGCCGCCAAACTGCTCATGGAGTGCCTGCAGGTCTTCGTACTGTGGGGTGTAGCCGCATTCTGAAGCGGTGTTGACGATGAGCACCTTCTGGCCTTTATATTTGGAGAAGTCGATGGTCTCGCCATCAATAGAGGCCATTTTGAAGTCGTAGAAGGAGCCTTGTGCCATAGCTGTGGAAGTGATAAAGATGAGAAGGTAGAGTAGCTTTTTCATGGTATTCGGTTTATGATTAAAGAGGTTACTCCGTGTCAAGCCGATTAAAGAGGTTACTCAATGCGCTTCCGCACAGAGTAACCTCTTTAATTACATCCGCTCAGGAACGTCTATTCCCAATAACCCCATTCCCGTTTTAATTGTTCTGGCGACTACCAACGAAAGCATCACCCGCAGCTTCACCTTGTCCTGATTGTCTTCATTGAAGATAGAGTGCTCTGTATAGAACCGGTTGTATTCCTTGGCCAGGTCAAACACATAATTGGCTACTACCGCAGGATTCAGTTCCTCGGCAGCCACTCTCACTTTGTCAGGGAAGTCAGCTATCACACGGATCACTTCAGCCTCTAGTGTCTCAAGCTCCAGTGCTGACGGGTCGAAGCCCTTTAGTTCGATACTCAGCTGCTCTGCCTTTCGTAAAATTGCCGTGATCCGGGCGTGGGTATACTGCACAAAGGGGCCTGTATGCCCATGAAATTCAACGGACTCCTGCGGGTTGAACAGCATCCTTTTCTTAGGATCTACCTTTAGCAGGTAGTATTTGAGCGCACCAAGTGCCAGGGTGTTGTACAGCTCTTTGGCTTCTGCCTCAGTAAACCCTTCTATCTTGCCTAGCTCAGTCGTGTGCTTCTCTGCGGTATCCAGCATTTCCTGGATCAGCTCATCGGCATCTACCACGGTGCCTTCCCGGCTTTTCATTTTACCCGACGGCAAATCCACCATACCATACGACAGGTGATAAAGTCCATCGGCATAGTTGCGCCCCAGTCTTTTCAGTATGCTGAACAGCACTTTGAAGTGGTAGTCCTGCTCGTTACCCACTACGTAAATCGACTTATTGAACGGGTAGTCGGCGTATTTCATGTCGGCGGTGCCTAGGTCCTGGGTCATATACACCGACGTACCATCGGAGCGGAGCACCAGCTTGTGGTCCAGTCCTTCTTGTGTAAGATCGGCCCACACCGAGCCGTCCTCTTTTTTGTAAAACACACCTTTGGCAAGGCCTTCATCCACGATATCTTTACCCAGCAGGTAGGTATTCGACTCCTGGTACATCTTGTCGAAGCTCACTCCCATGGCCTTGTAGGTGGCGTCAAAGCCTTCGTACACCCAGCCGTTCATCAGCTTCCATAGAGACACCGTCTCGGGGTCATTCTCCTCCCATTTCTTCAGCACGGTTTGTGCCTCCAGAATCAACGGTGCCTTTTTCTTGGCCGCTTCTTCCTCTATTCCCTGCGCCTTCAGGGTTTCAATTTCTTTCTTGTACTCCTTATCGAAAATCACATAATACTTACCTATCAGGTGGTCGCCCTTCAGCCCGGCTGACTCCGGCGTTTCACCATTGCCCCATTTGCTGTAGGCGAGCATCGACTTGCAGATGTGGATGCCACGGTCGTTGACCAGGTTTACCTTGAACACCTCATAGCCATGCGCATGAAGTATGCGGGAAGTGGAGTCGCCCAGGAAGTTGTTTCGCAGATGGCCGAGGTGAAGCGGCTTGTTGGTGTTGGGCGAAGAAAACTCCACCATCACTTTGCCTCCGTGCGGTGGTGTGATACCGAAAGATGGATTGACGTACACTTCGGAAAGAATTTTGCCCCAGAGCGTATCACTCATGGTCACATTGAGGAAGCCCTTCACCACGTTGTAGGCCGACACTACGCCTACATGCGCCACCAGAAAGTCGCCCAGCAGCTTACCTGTTTCTTCCGGGTTCTTGCCTGTTACTTTCAGGTAAGGAAAAGTAACAAAGGTGTGTGAACCCTCAAATTCCTTTCTGGTAGGCTGAAAAGCAACATCCTGTGCGGCTAGCTCGTGGTTAAATACTTCCTTGAAGGCCTGTGAAATGCCTTCCTTCAACTGCTCCTCTAAATTCATCTATGATCGCTCGGACATGGGCCTTCTGAAAGGCCGTTTCTAAAATGCCCTGCAAAGGTACAGGTAGTGGGAGAATGATACAATGGATAGCAGGTAAAAGCCGGGTGACCAGCATGGAAAATGCAGTTTGTCTCACTTACTATTTTCACCACCGTCAAAAATCAGTTAGATTCACTAAAAGATATAATGGGAATATGAACCGGGTTCATACCCAGATGTTGGGGCACATGCGCTGCGTACTATGACAAGAGCTTTAACCATACTTCCATTTTTCATAGTTACCCTAGCTTTCGGGCAGGCTGAACCGGAACTACTCGGGGAGTATAAACGAACGGAGCGAATGGGCAACTTTTTGACACGCTGGTATTTTGACATTACGGGAACTTCCCTGATTTGGACCGAAAGGCTTAGATTGTATTCAGACTCGACTTATCACTACATGTATTTCGGCGGTGACTGCGGAACGTTTGACGAAATCACAAAAGGGACTTGGTCGACAGACAGCACAACGATAGTCTTAACACCGAGTGACGATCAGCCCCCAACCTCGTACATACCTAACAAAGGCAGACTCTACCATCCTAATGCGGAGCTATTTGATAAGAAGTCTTGGGTGATGCGATAAGGGATTATATGTGCCCCAATCGAACAGACGGCCGATGAGCGGTTAAGCGCACCGGTGGGCCTCTGGGTCGCCAGCCCGGTCACATCCACCGTACGTACGGTGGGTGTGGAACGGTCTCGTGTACTACCCGACGTGTGACAGGTTCATTGAATTCAGCTCGCTGAAGTTTGCAATCTCGAATGTCCTATCGTAGGATTTTCAATCCGCCCAAACACCACCTTGAGCGTGCGTCTTTGCCGGCCGGAATACACGACCCACGGATGCTGACGAGTGAAGACACTCGCCAGAACGAAGTAAAAAAACAGGGACTGCCCAACCAGCACTCGTCAGAACAACGCAGGAAATCCCACATACTCCGCCGTATATCTAGCACCTCCTTTTGTTTTGCGGCGGCATTCCCGAAACTTGCGAGTAAATCATATCCGGGCGTGACATTCACATTGGCAGTGGCTCTCTTTGCAGTAGGTCTTATCGTGGGCTTTTATTCGGGCCTTATTGGCACCGGCGGCAACGTCCTGCTTATCCCCGCCCTCGACATCCTCTTCACCTACCTGGGCATACCTGAAGCCGAAATGGTCAAGTTCATTATTGCCCAGTCGCTGTTTGTGACCATGTTTACAGGCGTGACCGTGTCGTTCCGGCAGTACCGGGCGGGCAATTTCTTCTTAAAGGAAATGCTATTGACCGCTGTGCCTGGCACCGTCACCGCCTACTTTGTCACAGAAATCATTCGCAATGGCAACTGGTATGAAAAGCGCAGCTTCGACATTGTCTTCCTTGCCTTACTCATTGTACTTGCACTGCGGTTGTTTCTGTCCAATGCCCGCAAGGCATCTTTGATCGATGCTCGTCCTGGCCAGTGGCTATTTCCCTTTGTAGGGCTGCTCACTGGCGTGGCCATTTCCCTATCGGGGCTGGGCGGCGGCGTGGTGCTGATACCTGCTCACCGACCTTATGAAGATGCCGATCAAAAGCGCCAGCTCAATTTCTATTGGCGTCGTAGCTGTGCTGGCCGTACCCATTTCTCTCAGCTATCTGCTGGCAGACATATCGGCCGCAGAAACGCAAGTGCTGCCGTGGCAGATAGGCTATATTTCACTGGGTGTCATCCTGCCTCTCATCCTCGGCATTTTTGCGACTGCTCCTCTCGGAGTAAAGGCGGGGCACAAAGCCAACCCACGCACTTTGATGATCATTTTCGGAGGAGTGGTGTCGGTGCTGTGTCTGAAGCTGGTATATGGGTTGTGGATTGCCTGAACGACAAATGCTCGTTGCAAAGGCTGGCATGTGAAGACATTCCCCTGAATCAGGTAACTGCAAAAACAATAAGGATATGACTAAAAATTTAGTTGATAGCTATATCTTAGCATCTCACCTCTTAAAAGGGTTCCCAAACAGTGAACTTTTGTTATATTTGTTCGTTAATAACAGTGGATTGTGGAAAGAGTATTTGCGAAAAGCACTTTGAGAAAATACTGGGAAAAACATGCCGACGTTGAACAATACTTAAAAACCTGGTATGACACAGCCATGAATAGTGATTGGAAGAGCCCGGCGGACGTTAAAAGCACTTTTGCCGCTGCTTCAATTCTAAAAGGCAGCAGGATCGTTTTTAACATAAAAGGAAATTCTTACCGTCTGGTCGCAAAATTTAACTTCGAAAAAAAGTGGGTATTTATTCGATTCATCGGCACTCACACAGAATACGATAAAATTGATGCGAATACGATTTAATAGTTACTACTATGGACATTAGGCCGATAAGAACTGAAACAGATTACCAAAGTGCACTTGAGCGACTTGAAATAGTTTTTGATGCACAGATTGGGACGCCCGAAAGTGACGAAGCAGACGTTCTCGGTCTATTGATTGATGAATACGAGAGAAAACACTATCCGATCGAAGCCCCCGACCCAATTGAAGCCATTAAAATTAGAATGGAGGAATTGGATCTCAAGCAGGTCGATTTGATAAAAGAAATCGGGGGAAAGGGTAGAGTGTCGGAAGTATTGAATAAAAAAAGAAAGCTGACAGTAGAAATGATCAGAAATCTTGCTTCGAGGCTTAATTTGTCAGCTGGGCTCTTAATCAGGGACTATCAAAAAACAAAGTAACACCAACTACCCGGCTCTTCCAGGTGTTCTGAAGGGCATCGCTGAGCGAGAAAGCCGAACCACATATAAAATGCTGAGCCCGGCAGGCTAGACCCAAGGCCGCAGTGGCATACCTTCACCTTTCGATAATAATTATTTAGCCCTCCGCTGCTCCAGAAGCTTCGCTTTTCGAGATCTGCAATCCACCTAAACCGCCTAGGCTATACGTCTTCACCCTCCCGAATGCTTAATCAAAAGGTACTGGCGGGTGAAGACACCCCCCAGAGCCGGGTAACTACAAAAACAATAATGATTCGACTAAAAGTTTAGTTGATAACCATATCTTTGCATTTCATCACTACAAGAACTCCAGACATGAGATTATTATTGACGCTGATTGTGTGCACCATTGTATTGCCCCTTCGGGCGCAGACGTTCGATGAACTGCTCGCCAATAGCGAGATGCTTTATGACGAAAAGCAATACGCTGAATCAGGAAAGGAATACGATAAGGCTTTCGCCATAAAAGAGGGCACTGCTGGTCAATACTACAATGCAGCTTGTGCCTGGGCGTTGGCTGAGAATGCAGCACAGGCGGCAAAATACCTGGACCTGGCGGCGGACAAAGGCTGGAAAAACGTGAAGCATGCTCAGCGAGACAACGACCTGACCTCCCTGCATACCCATCAAAACTGGGAACCGATTTTAGCAAAGATGCAAACCAATCTCGATGAGTATGAAAAGGACTTTGACAAACCCTTGAAGGAACAGCTGGAAAAAATATACGTCAGGGATCAGACACTGCGACAGCTGTACATGGATGCAGAAGAGAAATTCGGGAAAGACTCCGACGAAATGAAGTACTTCTGGCAATTGATGGCTGAACAGGATAGCTTAAACGAGGTGGAAGTGGCAAGAATTATTGAAGAAAGGGGCTGGGTGGGCATACCGCTGGTGGGAGGACAAGCCAATATCACCCTGTGGCTTGTGATCCAGCATGCCCCGCTCGAAACGCAGGAAAAATACCTGCCTTTGCTGAAGGCCTCAGTATTAAAAGGAGAATCGAGCGGCAGTCACCTGGCATTGCTGGAAGACAGGATCCAAATGCGCAACGGCCAACCACAGACTTACGGTTCTCAAATAACCAACGACAAGGAGAGCGGGCAGCAAATAGTGTATGAAATCAAAGACCCGGAGTACGTGAACCAGAGGAGAAAGGAAGTAGGCCTCGGCCCCATTCAGGAATATGTGAAACGCTGGGGCATAGAATGGACGGTGGAGCAAAAGGAAAAATAACCATCAGCCTGTAAAATGCCTTCCAGGAACTGCTCCTCTAAATTCATCTGTGACCGCTCGGGCATGAGCTTTCTGAAAGGCCGTTTCTAAAATACCTTAGAAGGGTGCGGTAGTAGGAGATTGATACAATGGATGGTGGGTAAAAGCAAGAGCTTCTTGTCGGAAACTCAATGGTTTTGGCTGGCAAATAACCTCAGTAAGGTAAAATATCCTGACGCCGGTCCAAAGAGACAACACACGCAAATAGTAACCACACAAATTGGCTGAAAGAAGGTAAAACCCAACTCCCTTCCCCTGCTTTCAATACACCATAGAATGTCTTTTCCTGTACCCAAACGCACGGCAACTACAATTTGTATATCATGCTAGCTTTGGTTAAATCGGAAATAACTTTAGCGTTAGTAACCCTGTGTGAACAATTGTTTCAGATCATTATTTCCCATTAGCGCTCAGCTATGGCCTTGAGTTACGCAATAAAAACAAGGGATAAAAATCATTTTTCAATAAAAAAAGTTACTTTCCAAACAGAAAAATAACGACCAATGCTTAGACACCAGCCAATAGTTTTCCTGCTGCTGATGCCGATTTTCGGGCAGGCCCAAAACGACACACTTCCCCTAATAAAGCCACTGGAAATTTTTGAAAAGGTCAGAGAGTTCCGTAGCAATGAAGACTATGCTGGCGCCGTCGAATTATTAAAGCATATACCCGAAAGCGACACAAGCTATTTTCTTGCCCAAGCCGAACTGCTTGTTACTTACGGAGTGGCAAATGACATTAATCCTGCCAAAGCATTGGGCGCACGTCTTACGTCGACAAACAACGAGTACAATGCCACCAATTTTTTAGAATGGGGGAATGCCTGGCTCAATGCAGGGGATGCCGAAAAAGGAGTCGAGATCTATATAAAAGGCCTGAACAGGTACCCCACACACCATATGATGCACAACAATATTGGTGTTGCCTACTTTAGATTAGGTCAATATGCGCTGGCTGAAGACCATTTAAAGGAATGCCTGAGCGTTAGTCCATTCTATTCCAATGCCCATATTATGCTCGCCCGCATAATGATTCTCAAAGGGCTGCGAACGAAAGCTATGCTGAGCTTAATGACCTATTTGGCGATTAATCCGGATGATAACAGCGCCCTGGTAATGCTGGAAAACCTCGTTAACGGCGCAAACCGCCTGGAAGGCACCCTCGCTGCAGATGAAATCAATAATGATTTTTACACGATCGAGCTCTTGCTCAGGTCAAAAGCACCATTAGACGAGAGGTTCAAAACTTCGGTGGATTTCAATGCCTCCCTCGTGAAATACAGCACGATGCTTCTCGAAAACTTAATTTACAATTCTGAAAGTGAGGATTTCTGGATGCGATTTTACGTTCCATTCTATCTCAAGCTACATAAGCAGGGTCTTTCTACATTTTTCATCTACAAGCTACTTTCATCCACAAAGAATGAAAAAGTGAGCATGTGGTTAAAAAGTCACCAGAAAGAAAACGATGCCTATGTCGACTTAGCCAATAAGGAGTTGGCCAGCACCAAATTCAGCAAAAAAATTACACTTCTCGGCGAAACAAAGATGTTCCCTGTTTGGTACTATAGCAATGGAAGAGTGAACGCCTTTGGAGAACAAGTGGATGATGACACTCGTGTTGGCCCCTGGGTAATCTATTATGACAACTGGGAGAAAAGTAGTATTGGGAAATACACCGAAGACGGAAAGAAAATTGGAGATTGGTTTTTCTATCACAAAAACGGCGAATTGCTAAGAAAGGAAGTATACGATGAGAATGAGCGGGTGATTGAAAATGTGGTATACTATGATAACGAGGGGAGACTTTCCATTGAGGCTCCCTTTTCAGACGGCAAATTGAATGGAGAGCTCACGTACTATATGGCGTGTGGTCAGGTATCGGAAATCCAGCCTTATGAAAATGGAGCCAATACCGGTCAGGGGGTGGTTTACTACAGTAGTGGGCAAAAGTATTCCGCCATGCAAAGTCAGGATGGGTCGTTGGAAGGAACATACGACTACTACTACAAATCGGGAAATCTAAAAACGTCCTATACCTACGCAAATAATCTACGCCACGGCCCCTTTAGCAGCTTTCACCAGAACGGTTCAAAGGATGAGCAGGGGGCTTTCTTCGAAGGCAATGAAACCGGAGACTGGAAAGGATTTCATGACAATGGAAAGCTAAGATTCGAAGGGGCTTTTCTGGACGGAAACAGGACTGGCGAATGGAAATTCTACAATCAGGGCGGTTTGCTTACCGAAATTGAACAGTACGATCAAGAAGGCAATAGTCACGGTAACTATAAATTTTTTGACAAAAAAGGGCGCCTTTATGGCGAAGTAGTTTACTCAAAGGATCGGGTAGTAGAATACACCTACTACGATTCAGAAGGAGTTGTTATTGCACATGAAGCCGACGTTTCAGGAAACCTGCCTTACAAAAGCTACAATGCACTTAGGCAGGTGTTGGCAGAGGGAACAGTAACAAGTGGAAAGCTGAATGGCCCTCTCATCTATCGCCATTATAACGGTAAATTAAGCCAGCAAGGCAAGGCCGTCGACAACAGCTGGGACGGAGAATTTAAAAGCTTTTATGAAAATGGGCAGGTGAGGGAGCACAACACTTATTCTGACAAAAAGGCTAACGGCTACTTTCGGGAATACTATATTAACGGAAAGGTAAAATCAGAAGGCTGGCAGCAGGATGATATGCCCGTTCAGACATGGCATTACTACTACCCGGATGGCACGTTGGAACGTGAATCGTATTACCGGGAAGGTGAACTTCATGGCCCGGTACGTGAATATGACTTCAAAGGAAGGTCTTTCAGTGAATACACTTATGATCAGGGCATATTGGAAAAAATTGTACTCTATGACACCCTTGGATCACCCTTCTATAATACCCAATTGAAGAATGGCTCCGGCACCTATGAGCTTCAATATATTAGTGGCAATATTCGGCAAAAATCCGAAAGCGTCTGCGGTGAATACACAACCGATGTGTTTGTATACGCCTCTGATGGGCGTGTGACAACAAAAATCCCTGTCAAAAATGCAGAATACAACGGCACCTACGAATTTTTTGGATCGGAGGGGAAGCTGAAGGTTACCGGCAACTACCTTAACAACAAACAGTCCGGATTATGGACATGGTACGACGACAACGGCTCAGTGTCCTCCACAACTGAATTTCTAAATGGTTTAAGGAGCGGAAAAAGCATTCATTATTACGAAAACGGCAAGGTGGAGTCGGAATGTTCCTACAAAAATGGCGTGAGAGAGGGAAGCTGCCATTATTACAGCATGAACGGCACACTACAGGTAGAAAAAGTTTACGACAATGACCATGTGGTGGGTTATCGACACCTCCTGCCCGATGGAACTATTAGTCAATTATTCCCATTCGATCCGTCTGGAGATTTTACACTCAAGGCCTATTTCCCCAACAAGGAACTAAGTTGTTTGCAGGAGTATAAAGACGGACTGATCCACGGGTCGCTGAAATATTACGAAACTAACGGAACCGTTCAGGAAGAAGGGCATTACTCGCATGGAGAGTTGTCGGGACCATACAGACATTTCTTTGCAAACGGTCAACTTAGTAGTGAGTCACATTACAAGTACGATGAATTGGAAGGTGTTCAGAAGTTTTTCTTTCCAAATGGCAAGTTACGCAAGGTCGTAAACTGGCATATGGGTAAACAAAATGGTGAAGAGATTGTGTTTTCTACTGACGGCAAGGTGAAAAAAAGAAATTACTACTGGAATGATGAATTATACCAATAAGCTTTTTATAGGTCTTTTGCTTGTAATCTTCCTGGGTGCGTTAAGCAACCTGTACGGGCAAACCGGCGATCCGGAAGCGACCTTTGCCAGGTACAAAAGCTTGTATCCCGATGAGCAGGCAATCTACCTTGTTCTTAAGCAGCATATGAATATCTCAATGGCAAATGACTCGCTGATGATTACCACAAGTCATTATGAGGAGATGCTTCATTTGGGCGAAAATTCGAAACCCTATGCGCAGGGAAAAATCTACAGCAGCTCATTTATAAGGGTTAGCCAATTGGATGCAAAAACTCTCGTTCCCGCTAAAAAGAAATATGAAGTTGAGCAAGTCAAAGAATTTAAAGAATCGTTTGACAAAGATTCTAATATATTTTACGACGACGTCAAGTATATCAACTTTCTCTTTCCTGCAATCCAGCCTGGGGCAAGAACTCAGTTGTTATATACCGAGAAGGTTACCGACCCACATTTTTTAGGGCAATACCGACCAGCTACATTTATTCCTGTTATCGAGTCGGAGTTCGTGGTAACGATAGATGATGGAATAGACATTAACTTTTATACCTTCCACGGATTTGAGGACATTTATTCGAGAGAAGAAAAAAGTATTGGTGGAAAGAGAATTTTTCGATTCAGCGGTAAGAATATTCCGAAAATCAAATTTGAAGCCAATAGTCCTAGTCTAAGCTACGATGAGCCTCATTTAATTCCTGTCATCAGAAGCTTTACGTCCTCTGAAAATGAAAAGGTCAAAGTATTGTCTTCGTTGCAGGATCTTTACAGCTGGTACCGGGGGTTCATTCACGACCTGAAAAAAGAAGACCCGTCGATAAAGGGTATTCTTGATTCAATAGTCAACCCTGAAGATACCGAGTTAGAGAAGGTGCGGAAGGTTTTTTACTGGGTGCAGGACAACATCAAGTATATCGCATTTGAACAAGGTATGAGGGGGCTGATTCCCCACCCCGGCAGCTATGTACTCAACAACCGATATGGTGACTGCAAGGGCATGTCAAGTATAATCATAAGCATGCTGCACCAACTTGGCATTGATGCCAAGTTTGCATGGATTGGGTCACGTGATCTTCCCTACAAATACTCCCAACTTCCAAGCCCGATGGTTGATAACCACATGATCGCCGCCTACCAGCACGGAAAAGATTGGATTTTTCTGGATGCCACCGGGCAGTACATTCCGTTCGGTTACCCCACCTCTATGATTCAGGGGAAGGAAGCGCTGGTGGCTGTGGAAGAAGATCACTACGAATTAGTCACAGTACCGGTGCAAACCCCCAGCGAAAGCATAATGAGCGATTCCTATACCTACTCAATTGAAAAAGGAATGGTGAAGGGAGAAGGAAAATTACAACTCACAGGCCATGCAAGAGTATTCAACGCATACAAAATGATAAAGTCCAACAAAACCAGCGTTGATAATTATGTTAACCGCCTTTTAAGCAGAGGAAGCAATAAATTCTTTGTAGATAATTATCAAATAGCTCACCTCGACAACCGAGACGAGCCCATCGCACTCGACTACCAATTTCGAGTGGAGGACTATTACCGAACAACAGGGAGTCAGATTTTTTTCAACATGAACATGGATAAGGGTATGGCGGGCAGCACCATCAAACCGGACCGGGTTCATTCTTTGGATAATGAATATCAGTACGTGAATTCCAGCGAAGCTATTTTTAATATTCCTGAAGGCTACGCCGTAAGCTTTGTTCCTCAGGACTCAGGCATAGATACAGACATTTTTAGTTATAAAATAACCTATACCCAGGAAGCAAACAGAATTGTGCAGAAGAGAGATTATCAGATTAAATACCTACAGTTGCATCCACAGCAATTTCCCGTTTGGAACGAAGCAATAAAACACTACTCCGAAAGTATGCGGCAGGTAGTCATTCTCAGTAAAAAAGAAACAGAGTAAGATGAAAAATATTTATCCCGTCAGCCTATTTATTTGTTTCGTTTTTCTTTCAAACAGCTCGATGGGGCAACAGTTTGAAGAATACACATGGACGCCCGACCGAGCGCTCACCAGCTTAGATAAGGCAGAGGCAGATTTACCTTTGCTCTACCTGAAAAGATCGATTCAATACCAATACCTGTACGAAGAAGAAGGAAAGGAGCCCGTGTGTTACTTGACCGACCATCAGATCATTCGGGTAAACAACGATGAGGCACTTCAGAGGGTAAACAGAATCTATATTCCCACTGAAAACATGATCGAACTTATCGACGTAAAGGCACGAACCATTACTCCGTCGGGCAAGGTTGTTTTGTTAGATGAAAGTAATATTCGTGAAGTAAAGGATGAAGAAGAGGGTGGATATCAGATTTTTGCCATCGAGGGGGCTGAAATTGGCGGCGAGGTAGAATACTTCTACACAAAAAAGATAACTGCCCGTTATTTCGGGCGTGAATTTGCGCAGCTCAAATACCCTTTGAAGGACTTTTCCTTCACATTGACGTGTCCTGAAAATCTTGAATTTGAATTTAGGAGCTACAATGGACTACCCCAGGTAACACAAAGCGATACATCAAAGTCATTCAATCGTTATACGCTACACACTGATTATATTGAAGATCTCCCGGAGGAAGCTTTCTCATCGTTCGATGGCAGTCGGCAAAGGCTGGATTTCAAGCTTTCTTACAATTCCGCATCAAGTAAAAATCGACTTTTTACCTGGAACGATGCTGCGTCGAGAATCTACAATCAGATCTACAGTTTTGGTCCTGCGGAGATGAAAGATGTGAAAAAACTGCTGAAAGTTGTGGGAGTGGATAAGTTGGCAACAGCAAAAGAAAAAATATCAAAGACTGAGCACTATGTCAAAACAAATTTTTACCTCAATGAAAATGCGGGCTCGGAGGCAGAAGATTTAAGCACGATACTAAGGCAAAAATTTGGTAATGAAAGAGGCCTCACGATTCTCTTTGCAGCATTGCTTACCGAGCTGGGTGTTAGCCATGAAATAGTACTCACGCAGTCTCGTTCGGAGGTGTATTTCGACAAAGATTTTGACACCTGGAGTTCGTTGAACGACTACGTTATTTATTTACCTGATCTGGGCTCCTACCTCGCTCCATATGCCTTCGAACTTCGCCTGGGGAATATTCCATCAGACCTAACAGCCACAAACGGCCTCTACATTCGCCCGATGAAGGTAAGAGACTTCACCTACCCGGTTGCCGAAGTCAGGTGGATACCTGAACCCGATCACACCATGGAGTTTGATAACCTGGCCATCGACGTCAAGATACCCGACGATCTCAGCGCAGCAATAATTGACGTACAGAGAAGTTTTGGCGGGGTACAGGCATCCTATCTCAAATCTATCTATGAGTTTCTTGAGCCTGAGAAAAAGCAGGACCTTCTGGAGGAAATGATTGAATTTTTGGCAATCGATGCAGAGGTGGAAAATGTAAGCCTGGATAATAAATCATTCACCTACCAAAACTGGAATGATCCATTCGTCATAACTGCGAATTATAAGGCCCCCTCTTACCTGGAACTCGCCGGTGACATCATGCTGTTTAAAG
Organism: Imperialibacter sp.; assembly: GCF_048007035.1. Classification (NCBI taxonomy): domain Bacteria; kingdom Pseudomonadati; phylum Bacteroidota; class Cytophagia; order Cytophagales; family Flammeovirgaceae; genus Imperialibacter; species Imperialibacter sp. The sequence goes on along the minus strand of NZ_CP180355.1, from coordinate 4,684,839 downwards.
TCGGTGAGCTCATCGGACCCCAAAGCGAGCTTTACCAGGACGAAAAGCGGATTACCAGAGTACAGAACACCAATAACAGGAGCTATTTTCGCAAAATACAAATCCATCTACCCCCTGATTTTTTGATCGAAAACGCCGGCGATATTGATATGAACGTTCAGGTTGAAGAGGACGGCAGGGTCATCTATGCTTTTAAGAGCACCCATCAACTTCAGAATGCCTTATTATCCATCACCATTGACGAGTTCTATAATGAAATCTATTTCCCGCAAGAAAGATTCGAGGAATTCAGAAAAGTAGTTAATGCGGCTGCCGACTGGAACAAGGTGACCCTGGTAATGAAAAGGAAATAGCCTTTTACCGAGCTTTTGACCACCAACTTAGCACTAAGCACTTTTCACCTAAAAGATTCACTCAATTTTACCTGCCGACTTAGTTCCCTCCAAAACGAACTACTCAAGCCACTGAAGTGGCAGGTAAGTCCGCTCCCTGATCCGGGTTCTCAATCTGCTCCACTGCCACGATCTGCGTAATAGGAAAAACAGCCGGGCCAAACTGGTTGTAGATGGCCACATCGGCAGCATCACGGCCATAGCCAACAGCGACGTAGCCTCTTTTGATGCCTTTTTGCACAGCATCAAATGTGTACCAGTTGCCGCCTACATAGGCTTCAAACCAGGCGTGTAAGTCCATAGGGTCCAGGTTGTAAAGGTAGCCCACCACCATGCGGGCCGGAATGCTGAGGCTGCGGCATAGGGCAATGCCCAGGTGAGCAAAGTCTCTGCAAACGCCTGACTGCTGCTGATTGACCTCGGCAGCAGAAATCGGACGGCCGCTGTTGCCGGAAAAATAACGGATGTTGCTGCGCAGCCAGCCTTCGATAGCCGCCACCTGATCGTAGCCCGGAAGGCAGTTGGCCGTGATCGAATTAGCAAGCTCTCCAAACCTGTCGGACTCGCAATAGCGGCTGGGCAGCAAATAGCTCAACACCTCGTTGGGCAGGTGTTGAATTTCAACAAAGGGTGCGCCAGGCGCTGTTTCCACCAGATCTATTGTTTTTACATTGGCTGATGTCCGCACCACAAAATCGCCCACCGGCGCTACCAGTCGCTGGCAAAGGTTCTTATAGTCGTCGGTGTATTCAAACACCGGCACATACGGCAGGATGGCATATTCTTCTCTGGCAACCCATTGCTGTCCGCCGCTCCTGGGCCTTAGCATGAGAATAAAGGGAGTAGGCTCTGCTATACTGAAAGTCAATTCGCAACTGGTTCGCAACCACATCTAAAACGAGAATTTATAAAATGAATTGGGTAAGAAAGGAACTAAAGGGAGTCGGGGCGCAAATGTACAGTATATGTTTACCTGAAAAAAGGCTGGCAGCAACAGTCATCAAATATTTAACCCGCTTCGTCTGCTTGCAAAGCAGCCAAATGAATCGGCTCTTTTACACTCTTTGCACCATTCAAATATCAAATAGTGTTATCTTACAGGTTCTTTATTGATCAAACATTAATTCATGGTCAATAAAGGTGAGAAACAATCGACCTGATCCGTGCTGATGACAAAACGTTTTGGTTTCGTGTGTGTGCTAACACTGCTTTCGCTGACGGCTGCAGGGCAAACCTGCATCCAAAAGTATGACAGCGTGGAGCGGTACAAGCACAGCTATCCTGAAAAGGCAAAGTTTTATGCCAACGCACTGCTCGTAGACCTTGATTCGGGCAGGTGTGTGGAAGAGATTGGTCTGGCCGCTCTCTACAACAATATAGGCCTCCTCTTCTGGGAGCTTAACGACAGAAAACGAAGTGTAAACAGCTTATTAGCCGGGCTCAAGCACGAGTTGGTCAACAAAGACTCTATCCACAAAGACCTGCTCGGGCTGTATTATAACCTTTCTACGATCAACCAGGAGACCGGAGATTTTGGAACATCGGGCAGGTACCTAAACCTCGCCGAGCGGGTGGTGAATAAATGGTACCTTAACAACCATGAGGCCCAAACAAGGTTCCTGCTGAACAAAGGCATCTACTACCGTGAAACCGGGGATTTCGAAAAAAGCCTGGCCGCACTCAATGAAGCCGTTAGCTTTATTGGTGAAAAAAATGATTCGATTAGAATTACTCTCCAGATTGAATTGGGCACCACCTACCGGCATTTCGGCGAGCTCGATCATGGCGAGGCAGCACTAATTAGTGCGGTAGAACTAGCACAGCAGAACCATGAGTGGTTGTACTTCCAGGCGATTGACAGACTATCTTCATTGAAAATAGAGCAAGGCGACTATTCTGATTCCGAAAACTACCTGCTGCACAACCTCGAACGAAAGAGGGAGATTTATGGAGACCAGCCCGACGAAATGCTGGAGACATTGAATGAGCTGGGTTATCTGTATTACCGGCTGAACGACCTGGAATCGGCGGAGTCGTACATGGATCAGGCACTGGAAACCGGCAAAGACCTGCGAAATATCAGGCCCTACATGCTCAATAACCTCGGAGCCATTTACATGAAAAAAGGCAACCTGGAAAAAGCCGAAGAGTGCTTCACCGAAAGCTCCGAAGGTTTCAAAGCGCTCTACGGCACCATGAACCCCGACTACGCCAGCAGCCTGAACAACCTGGCCGGCATTTTGAAAGAAAAGGGAGAGCTGGGTGAATCGCTTAACCTTTACACCCGGGTGCTCGATATGGACAAAGTGCTGTCGGGCGTTAATCATCCAAACTACGCTACTTCGCTGAACAACGTAGCACTGCTCTACATGCAATTGGGCAACTATTCTCTGTCTGGCAAGCTGCTGATGCAGTCAAAGCAAATACGGGAGAGAGCGCTGGGCAGATACCATCCTCTGTATATCAAAAGTCTTAACGACCTCGGCATTTATCACTTGCTAATGAAAGACTCGGTGGCGGCCATGGAGGTATTTAACGAAGCCCTGAATTCTGAAATTAAGCACATGCAGGATGTGTTTCCTGTGTTAACAGACCGGCAGCGAAAGCTTTATTTTGACGAAACCAGGTACAATATCGAACGATTCTGCTCGCTTGCATTTTCCGAAAGCTTTTTCAGCGGGCAATATGCCGAAGATGCGCTTAACCACTTTCTGAACACCAAAGGCATTCTGTTCTACGCTTCTGAAAAAATGAAGAAACTCATCCAGGGTAGTGGCGATGAGAAAGTGGTCAACATGTACAACGACTGGCGTGACAAAAAATACAGGCTGGCGCAGGCGTATCTTTTAACGGAAGAAGAAAGAATAAGACAAAACATTTCGATCAGTCTGCTTGAGGCGGAGTCGGCGCAGCTTGAAAAAGAGCTTTCTCTATCGTTCAAAATCTTCTCGGATCAGGAGAAGTCGTCGTACCACACCTGGAACGAGCTGAGCGAGGTGATGAAGGAAGGCGCAGCCATGGTGGACATCATTCAATTTAGGAATTATTCTGTGGAGGTGAAGGACAAAAAGCTGAAGCAGGGTTTTGAAGAAAGGGAGCGCTATGCCGCCTTTGTCATCAAGCCGGGCAATGTGCTGGAGACGGTTACCTGGCCGATGCAAACTGACTTTGCCAAGGCATTTTCGTTGTACAAAAATGCCCTGCAATTTGGCGTGCAGGATGTAAATAGCTACAACGTGTTCTGGAAGCCCATTGGAGCGCATTTGAAAGATGTAAAAACGATCTATTTTTCACCCGATGGTATTTTCCACAAGCTGAACCCGGTCATCTTTTTTGACAGAGATCGTGATATGTACATCGCCGACGAATACGACCTGATTCATATCACAAGTGGAAAAGACCTGCTGTACTCCGAAGACATCAGGTTCGTAAGAGATGCCAAAATCTTCGGCAACCCCAACTTTAGCAGGCTGGGTGAAACACACAAACTGCTTCAGCTACCCGGCGCCGAGCGTGAAGCCAACGACATTACAGGCATCCTTGACGTAAGAAAGTGGAAGTCAGACACCTATTATTTCAACGATGCCACTGAAGGACAAATGAAACGGCTGTCGAACCCGGGGTTGGTTCACATCGCCACGCACGGCTACTTCAACGACGACCCTAACCATGTTGACCCCCTCCATAGCAGCGGTATTTACCTTTCCAGAGAGGAATCCAGCGACAACGATGGGCTACTTTCCGCTTACGAAGCCATGAACCTTGTGCTGGACCAAACCAGCCTGATCGTGCTGGCTGCTTGCGAGACCGGGCTCGGCACCGTAAAAAATGGGGAAGGAGTATTCGGTCTTCAGCGTGCTTTTCTGGTAGCGGGCGCCAAAAATGTATTGCTTAGTCTTGTTAAAATCAACGACAACGCCGCACGCCGCTTCATGAATATCTACTATCAGGAATTGCTGTCACTCGAAGATCCACAGGATGCTTTCTTCAGTGCCAGACGACTGTTTAGAAAGGAGTATGACAACCCTTACGACTGGGGCGCTTATATTCTAGTCTCTAAAAACTTCTAGAGGAGGGGCATTGAGTTCTACTTTGTGAAGAAAGTCAAATAAGTTTTCCTCAGTGATAAAATAGGCCATGCTCGGTGGATTGGGAGCAGGTTCAAACACCCGGATAGTGCTGCCTTTTTGTAGTGGCTTTTTTGGATTACCATTCCATGCAATCAAAGCATCCGGTTCGTAGCCAAGCTGCCTGGCAATCTCATTAAGGTCATTGGGTTTTCTGAGGATGTAGGTACTCGCCGAAACCAGGCTAACGGGTGTATTGGTCTCAATCTGCACCTCCACCCTTCTCCGCAAAATTCGCTTGAACCAATGGTCGTTGTCACCGTCAGGTGTTAATTCACCCCGTGGGTAAACAAAGACCTTATCGGCCGTCACTCCGAGCGTTGTCAGATAGGCCTTTACAGCCTCTCCCCGCTTCTTACAGAGTTCCATATTGTACTCTTCGCCACCAAGGTTATCAGCAAAACCAAACAGGCTGATCTTACTGATGTCATCGATACTCACTTGCTCCACCAGGTTGTTCAAAGCTGCTTTCGCTTGAGGTCGCAACACAAACATGCCAAAATCGAATAGTATCTTCTCGAAAGGCTGGTCTCTGGAGGGTTCCGACCTGCCACCGGAAAAGCCCAGGCGAGCCCTGCCACCAGCACCCGACGGCAGATAAGACGGCCCGGCACCCGTTCGTTGTGACCCCGCTCCCTGCGTACCGCTCCCGTCTGCAATTGCGTCCGGGTTGTATACTTTTTTGGGTCGGGCGCCCATTTGCTTTTCCACTATCAGGTCAGGTTTTGGCTTCTCAAAGTTAACCGCTTCATATAGCTCATACCCCTGATAATCCTCCACCCTGAGCGTAACAATATCAATCGACCGAGTATCTCGGAGGTTCGACATAATGCGGGCGTCTATGAGCGATTCCCCGGAAATGAGGAGGGATAAAAACAGCTTTTCGTCACTGACCTGAAAAGTAAAAAGATCCAGTATTTTTCCGTTAAGGCGATTGGTGGTGAGGAAACCAACAGAGTCGGAAATATTAAAATAAGTATCGTCCCAGGTAGAGTTAAAGGGAGCACCCAGGTTATAGACATGGGGTTCAAAAAAGGATTGCCCTTTGGCAGCATAGAGATCAAAACCACCATAGCCTACGTGGCCATCGCTGGCAAACACCAGGCAGCTGAACACCTCCGAATAGTAAGGTGTTATTTCATTTTCTGAAGAGTTAATCACCTTACCCATATTGATGGCCGGCGACCATGATTCGGCATAGGCGCCGGTCAAACTCATCCATATGTCCGCTCCACCGGCTCCGCCAGGCCTGTCCGAGCTGAAAAACAAAGTATCACCGGAGCTTGTGATATAAGGGTGTTTGTTTTCCGATCCGGGCTCGTTGATGTACTCATTCAGCACCACCGGCTTTGTCCACTTGCCCTTTTCAAGATAGCTAACATAAATCGAGCAATCTGAAGCCGCCTCTCCCAGACAGGAAGAAAAATAGAACTTCTTCCCGTCAGCGGTGAAAGAACCAGATCCCTCCGCCCATTCAGAGTTCATTACATCAAAAGACTGGTCAGCGCCGGCATATATCCATCGGTTGTTTTTTCGATGCTCGTAGGCGGCCAAATCAGGAAGAAGACCATCGTATTGACTGCCTTCATATTGCTCTCCGGGAAGTTTCCGGGTAGTGGCAAACACGAGGTGAAGATTCCGAGGATTCACGACAGCGCCAAAGTCGTGAAACTTTGAATTGATACCGTCCAGTGCACTTACCGAAAATCCTCTGTCTACCTTTTTCTGACGGATAGCCAGCAAACAACCTTCTTTATGGTTCCGTGACAAATCGATCAATTCAGGACTTGCGTCGGGCATGGAGATCAAAACATTATAAACTGAGTCCGCCTCCTCATAGGCACTGTCGTGCATGCGCAAAGTGGCATAGTAGTAAAGTGATCTCGCCCGAAAAGGGTGGTCGGGCCGGTTGCCCAGCGCAATAAATGCTACCTCTGCTTTGTCGTATTGAAGCGTCTGCTGATAACAAATGGCCAGCTTGTACCTCGACTCAATATTTTGCTTGTCAATGCTGACAATCTTTTCGTAGTACTCAATGGCTTCCAGGTACTGATGAGCCTCAAAGTGCGCTTCCGCAAACTCCACCAGCCTGGGCACCGACTGCGAAAAGCCGATGTGGGCCGATAAAATGAAAACGATGAGTGCTACTTTTCTCATTGGTTAGAAAATGGGGCTGGTCATATTACGCAGCGGCCGAGACAAATTCAAATTATAAGTGAGCGAGATTTCATACGTTGGCAGGTCGTTGCTTAGCTCCGTGCCCAGGTTATAGGTTTGTGCATTCAGGTCCACGCTGAACCCGAGCCTTATATTTTCTACCTGGAAGCCCGTAAGCACAATGACCGAATCTCCCACTCTGTACCAGGCACCAAACTGCATCAGAAACGCCGTGCGGGAGCGCACCGAGCTGAGGAAGGTGGACAGGTAAGTACCGGCGTTTACTTGTGTATTGCCATGGGAATGTAAAGCGTAGAAAGACGGGAATATGTGCCAGCGAGGTGCAAGCGGCAGTTTCACCGAACCAAATGCCTTATAGAGAAAATTGAGGTGGCTGGGCTCAACCGATTGGTAGTCGATCACTGGCCGGTTGAGGTTGTCGATGCTGGCACCGAAAGTAAAGCTCCTGTCTCTGATATAAAGATTCTGGTTGTCGAAAGCTGTGTACATGACCCCAAAATTAAAGACTGGGTAGAAAACAGAAGAAACGGGAATGCCCTCCCCTGGCCTGGTGTCGTCATAGCCAAAATATTTGTTGAATTGCGAGCCCCACTGTAGCTGATTGCCATTGATTCGCTGCTGCGCAGCGCCACCCTGTAGCCCAAAAATAAAGTAACGGTTCGAAAACTGATCAAGCTTGATATTGTAGGCACCGTTCAACAGCACCTTTCTGGCACTGTAAAGCCCCTGGTAGCCCCGGCGCTCCTGAAAAAAGCTGATCCCAGCGCCACCTACCTGCACCGACTTGCTCGTGTGCTTTTGAAACGGGTAGGTGAAGGTGGTTTGCACCATCTCAAAGAAATTTTCTGAATTGGGGCTGCCCCCTCGCTTGTAATTGGAGTTGAGGGAGAGGTTAGGAATAGCTCCCGTAAAAGCCGGGCTCATGAAAGACGAACTGGCAAAGTATTGCGAAAACTGCCCCTCCTGAGCCAGGGTATTGAGTGAAACGAAAAGTAGGGCTGCAGTAAAAGTTTTTCTCATATTATTTTACCAAAAGTACTGCGCCCGATTGATTATGATTCTCCGTTTCGCCCTGCAGCTGAATGGTGTAGTAATAAACGCCATTGGGCGCTCCCACTCCCGATGGCATAGTGCCATCCCATCCCATCAGCGATAGATCAACATCGTCTCCCGCCTGACTAAAGAGGTATACCTCTTTGTTGAACGAGTCGAACACCCGCATATAAATACTTGTTACCTTATCACCGGAGTAAAACGGCCGGAACAATCGGTTCTCGTCCAGTTCACCATTGGGTGCAAAGGAGTTGGGGACGAAGAAGTGGGGCCTGATGATGACCGGTATCAGTGCTATATTCAACCGAGTGACTTCACTTGAGATAGGGATACGCTCGGTGGATTCAAACCTACCAAACGACGATGACTGCGGATCAGAGCCATCCACAAAGACGCCGGGAACGCTATGGTATAGGGTATCGTCGGCAGTGTACATAACTAACGCCGCTTCGTATTTCTCCGACCGTATCGGTTCCCCATTTTGGAAATTCTCCAGGTCTATACCTGAAAAATCCACACTAACAAAAGCGCTTGCCGACACTTCGGGAGATACCACCTGCCACTCTACCTGGTCAGCAATGCCCACAATGTCCTCATCCGGGTTCAGCGTGGCGGGGTCGGGCTGCAATATTTGCACCTCGAAGGTGATATCAGGATCGAAGCCGCTGAAAGTAATGTAGTTGGTAAATCCATTGATCCCGGTGGGAAAGGTAAGCTGTCCATCGGACAATACCCCGAAAGCTCGCCCTTCGATGTATCCCGTGCCACCAGCCGTCGTGTTGCCTTTGATAATCACCTGCTGGTCGGCATCGGTTTTGATCACCCCTCTGGCCATGCTCAGAGCGCCATTGATAGTAATTTTTCTTGGATTCAACCTTAGCTGTCCGTCTTTATCCACCGTAAAGTCAAAGAAAATAAGATCCTCACCCACAAGTTCCTGGTCAGCGGTGCCTGTAAATTTGATGCTACCGACATCCGTGTTTGAAACGAAGTTGATATGGCTGAAACTCGTTACCTGCCCCTGGTTGTTCAGGTTTCCATTCAGGGTAGTGTTGCCTCCGAAGTAAAAGCTGGCACCGCTGCCCACGAATAGTCCGGCGTCACCTCCGAGGGTGAAGGTTTGGCTCTTCCCGAAGGTAGCACATAATACAAAAATCAGACTAGTAATAAAGCTTTTCATCCCTTAGTTAGCTGATCTGGATAATTCAACCCACCGCAACAAATCGGCATTGTACATGAGGTGCAGGGTTGAGTTTTGACTCATATTGAATGTGCCATTAAGTAGCAGCCCATTGGCACCTGCAAAACCAGAATTTACTGTTACAGGTGGTGCTCCCCCACCAACAATCAATATCACTTCCTGACCATCCTGGCCTGCGCCAATTTGATCAATAGTGCCGGAAAGAGTTACTCTGACAACCCGAGATGTGGGCATGGGTAGCGCATTTCCCGCTATTGTTTCAGGTTTCGGTTGCGTTGTAAATGCGCCGCCGATCGTCAAATCACCTGATGTGTTTATAGCACCATCGGCCACAATCGATCCACCTGCTCCCGAATTGCTTACTAAAATAGCTGGGTCTGTTCCCCCAAGATTCATATTCACCAGCAGGCCACTTCCCGTGGTTGTGCCGCTATAGTTTACCTCTATTCCGTTTCCGTCAGCCAGTTTATCAACTTGCAGCCCATTGCCAAGTCCAGAGTCTTCTACCGTCAATGTCGAAGAACCATTTGCAGCGTTTGTATTTCTGAAAATACCAGCTCTGGCACTTCCGGCATTATCGACAATCACCGCATCATTGGAATTACCAGCCGTTGCCAAGTTTACAATCAGGCCAGCTCCAAGGTTTGCCTGTTGGTTAACGACAATACCGTTTTTATTGGCTTCACCAACTATAGTCGTTACTCCCAGCCGTGCTGTTGGGGCGTTAGTACCTATTCCTACATCGAAAGTTGTGTTGTTGGTAATACCATCACCAATAATGGCTGTTTGATCGGTTGTTGCAATAGTTCCGGCACCGAAAGCCATGCTGCGAATACCATTTGCTTGCGTATTCTCTCCTATAGCGATAGCCCAGTTACCCGAAGCGCTGGCACTTGCACCAATTACAGCAGAATTACTTCCTGCCGCATCTGCGTTATCGCCCAGCACTACATTATTACTTCCATCGCCAGAGACGTCTGCAAGGCGGCCAATCACCAGGTTATCTGACCCTCCCAATAAGCTCACCGCTCCAGAATAACCCGCAACGATATTTCCATTTCCAACGGTTAATCCACTCGCCGACAGGTTTCCGAGCACAATATTTTGAGCGCCCGTGGTAGTCGCCGGGGCAGCGCTTGCGCCACCTTTCTGGTTTTCATTAGCGTCAATAATATAATTACCAGCTCCGGCCGGGTTCCATGTCAAAGTTCCGGATCCGTCATTAGTTAAAGCGCCGGTACCTGTTCCGGTTGGCATAGTTAGTGTGTAGCTGGTGACGCCAGAAGGAGCAATGATTGAAACCGCATTTAATCCAGTGTCGTCTTCCAGCTCAATGCGTCCTGGGGCTAACCCAGGTTGCCCAAAACGGGTAACCCCACGCATATCAATGCCACCACTTCCTGTTCCCGTGCCTGGCTCGATTCGCACATTGCCCCCATTTCCTGTTAAAGCATTTCCACCTCTTAATATTAAAACTCCACCATTGGCGGCGGCGAATTGCGTGTTTCCTGCAGCAACCTCTAAATCATCTCCCGCAGCAGTCAAATTGTCTCGAATCGCAATCTTTCTCGTTAAATTTTCTTCGAAAGCAATGTTTCCAGCCATTTGCAATGCTGTACCATTAGTGGTTGTATTCGCAAATCTGGCAGCCGGCCCAGTACCGACGTTGTCAAGATCGAATAGGGCGTTGATATCAGCAACAGAATTGGTGTACGGCAAGGCAAAGCTTCCCGGCTGCCAGGTTCCGATCCCAGTAGCGTCGGAGGTAAGCACGTGTCCGGCTGTGGGGCTGGTGGTTAGCTGTATATTACCTGACGTGATAATATTCTGTGTGCCGAAATCGGGAGTGATTTTGGTGCCTGCTATGGCTGCTGTACCACTTACGTCAATATTTGCGATAGTTCCATCGAGTATTTTTGTGCTGTTTACTGCATCATTGGCTATAACAGTCGCTCCCTGAGTCCCTGTAACATCACCTGCAAGTGCACCTGTAAAGTTGGTAGCTGTTACGTTGGTTAATCCACTGCCATCACCTGAAAAGCTTGCGCCTGTTACTGCACCTGTGGTTGTAATTGCCTGAGTGCCAAAGTTGGGAGCGATCTTGGTTCCGGCTATCGCAGCTGTACCACTTACGTCAATATTTGCGATAGTTCCATCGAGTATTTTTGCGCTGTTTACTGCATCATTGGCAATAACAGTCGCTCCCTGAGTCCCCGTAACATCACCTGCAAGTGCACCTGTAAAGTTGGTAGCTGTTACGTTGGTTAATCCACTGCCATCACCTGAAAAGCTTGCGCCTGTTACTGCACCTGTGGTTGTAATTGCCTGAGTGCCAAAGTTGGGAGCGATCTTGGTTCCGGCTATCGCAGCTGTACCACTTACGTCAATATTTGCGATAGTTCCATCGAGTATTTTTGCGCTGTTTACTGCATCATTGGCAATAACAGTCGCTCCCTGAGTCCCCGTAACATCACCTGCAAGTGCACCTGTAAAGTTGGTAGCTGTTACGTTGGTTAATCCACTGCCATCACCTGAAAAGCTTGCGCCTGTTACTGCACCTGTGGTTGTAATTGCCTGAGTGCCAAAGTTGGGAGCGATCTTGGTTCCGGCTATCGCAGCTGTACCACTTACGTCAATATTTGCGATAGTTCCATCGAGTATTTTTGCGCTGTTTACTGCATCATTGGCAATAACAGTCGCTCCCTGAGTCCCCGTAACATCACCTGCAAGTGCACCTGTAAAGTTGGTAGCTGTTACGTTGGTTAATCCGCTGCCATTACCCGAAAAGCTTCCGCCTGTTACGGCGCCTGTGGTTGTAATTGCCTGAGTGCCAAAGTTGGGAGCGATCTTGGTTCCAGCTATCGCTGCGGTACCACTTACGTCAATATTTGCAATAGTTCCATCGAGTATTTTTGCGCTGTTTACTGCATCATTGGCAATAACAGTCGCTCCCTGAGTCCCTGTAACATCGCCTGCGAGTGCACCTGTAAAGTTGGTAGCTGTTACGTTGGTTAATCCGCTGCCATTACCTGAAAAGCTTCCGCCTGTTACGGCGCCTGTGGTTGTAATTGCCTGAGTGCCAAAGTTGGGAGCGATCTTGGTTCCAGCTATCGCTGCGGTACCACTTACGTCAATATTTGCAATAGTTCCATCGAGTATTTTTGCGCTGTTTACTGCATCATTGGCAATAACAGTCGCTCCCTGAGTCCCTGTAACATCGCCTGCGAGTGCACCTGTAAAGTTGGTAGCTGTTACGTTGGTTAATCCGCTGCCATTACCTGAAAAGCTTCCGCCTGTTACGGCGCCTGTGGTTGTAATTGCCTGAGTGCCAAAGTTGGGAGCGATCTTGGTTCCGGCTATCGCAGCTGTACCACTTACGTCAATATTTGCAATAGTTCCATCGAGTATTTTTGCGCTGTTTACTGCATCATTGGCAATAACAGTCGCTCCCTGAGTCCCTGTAACATCGCCTGCGAGTGCACCTGTAAAGTTGGTAGCTGTTACGTTGGTTAATCCGCTGCCATTACCTGAAAAGCTTCCGCCTGTTACGGCGCCTGTGGTTGTAATTGCCTGAGTGCCAAAGTTGGGAGCGATCTTGGTTCCGGCTATCGCAGCAGCCGCATTCACATCAGCATTAACCACACTAATACCTGTTAGACTGGAGTAGTTCCCGTCAAAATCATCACTAAAATCCAGGTCAATGTTCGGATTGGCAATCACAAGAGCTGTTGCGGCTGCCACGTCAGAGGCCGTTTCAGTTCCCACAAAATCAACAACCAACCCAGTTCCAAAATCCCCGCTTACATCGCCACCGGAAGGCGTATCAGACAAAGTAAGATCGTCGCTGAAGTCAGGGTCAATAAAGGGGTTGTTGGTCACGAAAAAAGTGGCTGCACCAACATCAGCAGCTGCCTCCCCACCTACAAAGTCAACCACCAATCCAGTTCCAAAATCGCCACTCACATCGCCGCCGGAAGGCGTATCAGACAAAGTAAGATCGTCGCTGAAATCAGGATCAATTGAAGGATTGTTGATCACAAAAAAAGTTGCAGCGCCAACATCAGCAGCCGCCTCACCCCCCACCTGATCCACCACCAGTCCCAGCGCAAAGCTCCCTGAAACATCGCCAGGGGTCGGAACAGCAGAAGTAGAAAGGTCATCGGTATTGTCCACATCCAGATTGGCCGGCACATCAGCCAGGTCGTTGAACGATCCGCTCGCTGCAATAGCCGCCAGGCCGGTTACTTTTGCTATGTCTATCACGCCTACAGAAAAGGGGGTTGCATTGCCGTCGCCTAAAATGGTCGTTCCGTCGCCTGCGGAGCTCCCCACTTCATCCACACCATCTGCAAAGCCCGCCGGTATATTGGTTAGCTCAGTCCAGTCGATGCCGTCTTTGATGGCATCTGGCACTGTAGGATCAGTTTCAGACAGAAGAAAACCCGTGGCGGCCAGATCCACTGAGTTGCCGTTTTGGATAGTAAGGTTGGTACCCGACACTGCCAGGGTTTGATTATCAGTAACTGACAAGGCAATCCAGCCCGTATTCAGCCAGAAGTAGAACAGCCCCTGTTCATTGTCATACACAAGCAATCCGTTGGACTGGGCATTGAGACCGCCGCCCATGCTTGTTCTTTGCGCTGTGGTGAGTTGGGGAATGAGTAGCCCCTGGTCGCCGTTGGGGGAAACAAGGTGCAGCACCGCCCTTGGGTTGGGGTTTTCGGTATTTACACCGGCAGAAAAATTCTGGGCAGAAACAGTGCCTGATAGCAATAGCAGTATCAGTCCCACTGCTGCTTTTAGGTTAGGTCGAACAGCCATAATGAGTAAAACTTATATAATTTAGCCTAAAGACAAACTCAACTAAAGTTCATACACCTGTTTGTCCAATAGCTAGAAGAGGTATAATGTATTCAAAAAAAGATAGCCAATCGATAAAGGTACTGCTTATATAAAAAATACCCAAATAATTCTTGTATAAATTATATTTTATTGCTCTATTTTCTCTTTAATCCCCAACTGTGACATCCCAGAAAGAAATCGGGCTTACCAGGCAGCTCAAAAACATCTCCAGCCATCCAATGCGACTGCTGCTTTTGGCTGCAATAGCTCTTGCCTCAGCTTGCAACGATACCAAGCCCGTGGCTGACCGACCAAATATCATAGTTTCCACAGATATCGGCGGCAGCGATCCTGATGACTACCAGTCTCTCGTTCATCTGTTTGTCTATGCCGACCAATTCAATCTCCTAGGCTTGATTAGTTCGCCCCCTGATGCGGGGAGAAAAGAACACATAGAAGAAACAATTGCAGCCTATGCCGCTGATTTAGAAAAGCTCAAAAAGCATTCAGCACGCTTTCCTTCCCCGGAGTACCTGCTCAGCATCACCAAACAAGGGGCAACCGATTCTCTCCAAACAGAAGCCCCAACAGCATTAAGCGAAGGTGCTTCATGGCTCATAGAGAAGGCCAAAGAAAACGCTGGCCAGCCGCTGTACGTCCTCGTGTGGGGATCAATAACCGATGTAGCCCAGGCAGTGCACCACGCCCCTTCTATAAAAAGCAACATAAGAGTGTACTCTATTGGATCGTGGAACACGGTTCAAGACCCAAAATCCAGAGACTACCTCTTCCACAACCACCCCGACCTGTGGTGGATAGAAAACAACACCACCTTCCGGGGCATGTACATGGGAGGCGATACCACCAATGCCATGGGTAATCTCTCTTTTGTTGATAATCATTTAAAGGGCCACGGCGCACTAGGAGACTTGTTCTGGAACAAGAAAAAAGACATCAAGATGGGCGACACACCATCGGTGCTCTATTTTCTCAATGGCGACATAGACAACCCGGAAGGAGAAAGCTGGGGCGGCTCATTTGTAAAAACTAACCACGGCCCGCACTTCTGGACGGACAACCCTGCCGATTCGCTCATCGAAAGCAATAGAGCCGGCGCAAAAACAGTGAACAAATTCAGACAGGCTTACCTGCGGGATTGGGCAGCTCGTATGGGTTGGTTGAAGGAGTAGAGCAAGTGCGTGTTCGCCAGTCAATCAATACTTTTTGAAGGGAAATTATTAGCACGAAAATATTCAATAATTTCTTTCTATAATTCTATTTTCTAAAATTTTATCTGGCTCATAATCAGGCACATAGCTACCCAGCTCCCAACCCAGGCTGTTTTGAGCTGTTAGCATTGGGGAGATCATTTTATTTTCAACCAAAATTAAAAGCTATGTTAAGATTGATTATTGGACTGCTGATTATCGCATTGATTGCAGCAGTTTTGGGCTTTGGCGGGATAGCCGGGGCCGCAGCAGGTATCGCACAAATTGTGTTTTACATTTTCGTAGTGCTATTGGTTATTTCATTGTTATTCCGACTCTTGCGGGGCATCTAGCAACGCCATACGAAAAAAGGATGTGGTTGATGCCACATCCTTTTGATAAACCAATTTCAGTTAGGTCGTAACTACACCAACACCGGCTTCATCCTCGAATCTTCAAACGACCTGGCTGTTGCTTCCATAATCTCAAAAGCTACTTCGGCCATCTTGTTTTCTGAATCCAGTGTGGGGTTAATCTCAACCATTTCCCAACACAGCACCTTTGGGCTCTTGACCAATTCGGTATTGATCACTTTTGCTTCCTCTACGGTAAGTCCACCAGGCACGGGGGTGCCAGTACCCACCGACACAGAAGGATCGAGGCTGTCGACATCAAACGACACATAAATCATATCGCATTCCCGGAGCTGCTCCAACGCCATGGCTGCTACTTTCTTCGGGCCGTACTTCCTTACTTCCTCAGTTGTGTAATTACGCATACCATATTTCTCAGCCAGGTAGTCTTCGGGTGCTTCAGTGTCACGTTTTGAAATAAACACCACATCCGAAGGGTGCAGCTTAGGCCCTTCTACGCCGATTTTTTTGATCTCCTCCCAAATATGGGCTACCTCGGCTGGTGGTTCGTTGGTTTGAACGTCCCGGTTGTCGGTGCCCAGCGCCATGGCCAGAGGCATGCCATGCACATTGCCCGACGGCGTGGTGTAGGGTGTATGAAGGTCGGCATGGGCATCTACCCAAATCACGCCGAGTCTCTTATCCGGAAATGCCTTTTTCACGCCAGCGATAGTACCAAACGCTGTGCTGTGATCGCCAGCCAGCACCATGGGCAGCTGACCAAACTCCAATGCCTCACAAACGGCGTTGCACACTCTCTTTTCCACGCCAATGATAGCGTTCACATACTTAGCCGAAGGTGAAATGAAGCCGGTGAACAATGGGCTGTTGTCGGTGCGAACATTCACTGAGTCGTACCTTGCAAAAAAATCTGACTGAAGGTCGATGCTGGCAATTTTAACAGCATCGATGCCCAAACTGGCACCTCTTGTGCCTGCACCGAGTTCTGACTTAACTTCGATGAGCAAAATCTCTTTCATTATAATGGGATTATGTTGTTTAAGCTTTGAAAACCAGTTAACGAACGCCTGTTGCTTTACGATGTCAAAAAAAGCAGACCTGTTTGGCGTTCCCGCATCAGGCGGTGCTAATTATACGAAAAATGATAGTAGGGCAGGTATATTCTGCACGGCAACGCTCTGACTCTGAGCGCCTGGTTGGGTTCCAGTTGTTTACCTATGTAACAAGACATAAATTAGGGTAAGGATGCCAATAACATTCATCCACGGTGCAATTTAAGATATTTCCAGCATCGAAATCGCATCAAATATTAAAAATTCGTAAAAACACGTCACGAAATTGCGCATGTCTCCAAAACTCACTACTAACCCATGGGAACCCTTAAAGCGCACCTGAAATGTTAACCTTTTCTTCATTTGCACTAATTACCTGAAAAATAAGTGATTACATAAAAAAATCGTTGCCAGCCCAGATCATTTGGCAATACTGTTGTTAATGGCCGACCTATACCTTTATATTTGCTTTTCTGTGCCTTTTATAGCGCAGCGCCTGGTATATTAAATGTAATCAAGAACCGCACTGATTTAGATGAAAAGCTACTTCGATCTGATTGATCAAACCTTTGAGTTCCCCACTGAGGAATTTAGAGTAGAAAACAATCAATTGTTGTTTAACGAAGTGAACCTGATGGATGTCATAGAACAATATGGCACACCCCTCAAACTCACTTATCTACCGAAAATCAGTGAACGAATACAGTACGCCAAAGAAATCTTCAATAACGCAATAGCCAAGCATAAGTACGGGGGCAAGTACACCTATTGTTATTGCACCAAGTCGTCGCACTTTTCCTTTGTGCTGGAAGAAGCCCTTAAAAACGACATTCACCTCGAAACATCATCGGCTTACGACATTCCCATCGTCAGGAACCTGTTTGAGAAAGGCAAGATATCCAAAGACACTTTTGTGGTTTGCAACGGCTTCAAGAGGCCACTCTACACGGAGTACGTTACCGACCTGATCAACGACGGTTTCAAAAACTGTGTGCCCATTCTTGACAACCTGGGAGAGCTTGATAAATATGAATCGGGTGTTACCGTTGACGAGTTTCAAATTGGCATCAGGGTGGCTGCCGACGAGGAGCCGAACTTTGCGTTCTACACCTCCCGCCTTGGCATCAGGTACAACAACATCATCGACTTTTACAAAAACAGAATCAAGGACGGCAAGTCGAAAGCGAAGCTCAAAATGCTTCACTTCTTCATCAATACCGGCATAAAAGACACTGCTTACTACTGGTCGGAGCTCAGCAGGTTCATTTACATGTACTGTGAGCTAAAAAAGACCTGCCCCGAACTCGACACCATCGACATTGGCGGCGGTTTCCCCATAAAAAGCTCGCTCGCTTTTGAGTTCGACTACCCCTACATGGCTGAGCAGATCGTTGAAAACATCCAGTGGATCTGCAATAAGAACAATGTGCCGGTGCCGGATATTTTCACGGAATACGGTTCCTTTACTGTAGGCGAAAGCGGCGCCACGATTTACTCGGTGCTTGACCAAAAGCTGCAAAACGACAAGGAGCTCTGGTACATGATGGACGGTTCATTCATTACTCATCTGCCCGATGTGTGGGGATTGAACCAAAAATACATCATGCTGCCCATCAATAACTGGGACAACAATTTCCACAAAGTGAACCTTGGCGGCCTTACCTGCGACAGTATGGACTACTACAACTCGGAAGCTCACACTTCGGAGGTGTTCTTGCCGGTGATTGAAGACGACGAAACACTTTTCTTCGGCTTCTTCCATACCGGCGCCTACCAGGAAAGCCTGGGAGGATACGGCGGCATTCAGCATTGCCTTATTCCAGCCCCCAAGCACATCATCATCGACAGAGACCAGCGAGGAACGGTAACAACCAAACTTTTCAGAGAAGAGCAGGAGAGCGACAGCATGCTGAAGATACTTGGCTACAAATAGCCAGCTAACTTCTGCTACCGTTAGTCTATTTCATAATGACGTTGTTGACCGCCTCCAAAAGGCTGGTTACGCAGGCATCGGCGGAGGGAAACTTTTCTGCAGCCCCGATGCCAATCGTATGCATTCCCAACTTTCTGGCGGGCACCAGATCCCGGTCGTTGTCGCCCACCATCCACGACTGTTGAGGGTCAACATTATACAAAGCAAGTGCCCTTTCAAAAAGCAGGGAGCCCGGCTTTCGGCCCAGCGATTCCGAGAGCGGCGGATAGTAGGGTGCATAAAACACGTCGTCGATAAGCCCCGGCAATTGCTCATGCATTTTTGCATGACAAGCTTCCACGTCCTCCCTGGCGTAGATACCCCTGGCAATTCCGGCCTGATTGGTGATGACAACCGTTGTGTACCCCTTCTTTTTTAACATCTCCAAAGCCTCTTTCACTCCCTTTTCGATGGTAAAGTCCTCAGGTCTAAAGGTATACTCTCCCCTTTCAACATTAATTACTCCATCCCTATCAAGAAATATAGCCTTGTTCATAAACTGATCCCGGTATTTAATCGTTAAAAAAGCGGCAAATTCACTTTATATATTCAAGAAACGAAATGGTTTTAATATGTTTGGCGTTCACTAGCAAAAACTGTGAATAAAGGCTTAGTCATTATCCCAACTTACAACGAAAAAGAGAACATCGGCCTTATGGTCGAAGCGGTGTTCGCTTTACCCATGCACTTTGACCTGCTTATCGTGGATGACGGCTCTCCGGATGGCACCGCAGCCATTGTTAAGCACATGCAGGGTATTTGGCCAGACAGACTTCATATTCTGGAAAGAGAGGGCAAGCACGGGCTTGGCACCGCTTATATAGCCGGATTTCAATATGGCTTGGATAAAGGCTATGAATACATGTTTGAGATGGACTGCGACTTCTCCCACGACCCTAAAGATCTTGAGAAGCTTTTCAACGCCTGTGCCAAAGACGGCTTTGATGTGGCCATTGGCTCAAGGTATGTCGATGGACTGGTAAATGTAGTCAACTGGCCGATAAGCCGGGTAATGATGTCTATTTTCGCCAGTTTATATGTCCGTTTCATCACTGGCATACCTGTGTCAGACACTACTGCAGGCTTCAAATGCTACCGCCGGCATGTACTGGAAACTATTCCCTTCAACAAAATTAAGTTTGTTGGTTACGCTTTTCAGATCGAAATGAAGTTCACTGCCTGGAAATATGGTTTCAAAATAAAGGAGATTCCGATCATTTTCACCGACCGAAGCCGTGGAGAATCCAAAATGACCCGGGGCATTTTTCAGGAAGCTGTTCTGGGCGTGATACAAATGAGGATTTATAGTCTTTTCAGGAAATACCTGCGGGTAGAAGCTTAGTCAAACTTAATAGCAGCAATAGGTCTGATGTTGATAATCACAGTTGTCGGAATAAACAACGTGAGGTTCACTACCACAAAAGTGAGGATGTTTACCAACACAATCGCCCACCAGTCCCAATAAATAGGCACGTAGTGCATGTAGTAGCTGGCAGCATCAAGCGGTATGATGTGAAATTGGCTTTGAAGCAGGCCCAGCCCACCGGCAATTACATTGCCCCACAGCATCCCCCTGGCAATAAGCCGCATGCCATTCCACGAAAAAATTCGCCTTACCGTCAGGTCCGTGGCCCCGAGGCCTTTCAGCACCCCAATCATGTTTGTGCGCTCCATGATGAGGATGAGCAGAAAAGACACCATGTTGAAGCTGGCAACAAAAAGAATGAGCACCAGAAAAATAGCCACATTCCTGTCCAGCATCTGCAGCCACTCAAATATCTGAAAATACTTATTGTCAGCCGTATCGGCGTATAAATCCGAGTCCAGCACATCGTACATCTCATTTTCAGCGGCTTCCATATCAGAAGGGTCACGCAAAAACACCTCATAGCCACCGACTAAAGAGTCGGGCCAGTTGTTGAGGCGTTGTATCAGGCCCAAATCGCCTAAAATTATCCTGTCGTCAAAGTCTTCCAGACCTGTTTCATAAATGCCAGCAATCGACAACCTTCTGAACCGGGGTGGGTTTTGCACGACATACATGATCACTTCATCACCTACATCCTTCTCCAGTTTGTCTGCTATTCTTTGGCTCAATAGCACCTCAAGAGAGTAAGTACTGTCAGAAAAATGTGGGAAATGACCTTTTACAAGGCTTGGCGTAAACCTGGTTGAATCAAAATCTTTCGTCACTCCCTTGAACACCACGCCTAAAACTGCCTCCTCAGTTTTAAGAATCCCCATCTTGTAGCCGATAGGCTGCACATGAGTGACGAAGTCATATTCCTTCCAGTGAGTGTAAAAGTCGGATGTAAGGCTAATGGGGGGCTCGTCAAAATTGTTGGATTTCAAAGTATACCTGGAAACCTGCATATGACCCGCAAAACCATATATCTTGTCAACGATCGTAGTCTGAAAGCCTCTGAGGATCAAAAAAGCCACCAAAGCGCTGGCAAGGCCTACAGCAATGCTAGCTACGGCAATCCTGCCAATGGAGGCCGAAAATGACCCTTCATGGTCTTTGTTTATTCGCTTCGATATAAAGTAGGAAAGATTCAAAAATGATTAATTTTGCCAGCGGAATTAGTTTCAACCCTCACAAAAATAAAGACATGCCTCACATTTACACTATGATTAGGATTGCATTTTTTACCATTATGCTGACTGCCTGCGGCTCTGATGCGGCAAAGCAAGGAGATAAGGAGGCCGTAGTGGAAGAGGTAGCTGATTCTCAGATAAAAGTTGGTGCTGCGCAGATGGAAGAATACTTGCCACTGCTGCAAAATAAAAACGTGGGCATGGTAGTGAATCATACCACCATGCTGGGGGAAACGCACCTGGTTGACTCGCTGCTAAGCAGAGGGATTGCTATCAAAAAAATATTTGCGCCAGAACATGGCTTCCGGGGCGACACCCCCGCCGGCGACAAGGTGGGGAATGAAGTCGACTCGAAAACAGGAATCCCCATCCTCTCCCTGTATGGCAGCCACAACAAGCCCACAAAGGAAGACCTTTCGGGCCTTGACGTAGTGATTTTTGACATTCAGGACGTTGGGGCCAGGTTCTACACCTATACCAGCACCATGAGTTATGCCATGGAAGCCTGCGCAGAAAACGGTTTGCCATTTATAGTGCTTGACCGGCCCAACCCACTGGGTAATGTAATTGACGGGCCTGTTTTGGAAGAAGCCCAAAAGTCATTTGTGGGTCTCCATCCCATTCCTATTGCCTATGGCCTTACCATGGGTGAGCTGGCCACCATGATCAACAACGAGGGGTGGCTGGAAAATAGCGTTAAAGCCGACCTGCAAGTAATCAAGCTGGCGAATTGGACACACAGCAGTACTTATAACCTGCCTGTAAGTCCTTCGCCCAATCTGCCGACCGACCATTCCATCGCCTGGTATCCATCTATCTGCCTTTTTGAAGGCACGATGATGAGCCTGGGCAGAGGCACGCACTTTCCTTTTGAAGTATTGGGTTACCCTTCGCCTGAGTTTGGCAACTTTCAATTTACTCCCGTTCCAATTCCGGGCATGTCGATGGATCCCAAGCATCAGGACAAACTTTGTTATGGTATCGACCTGAGGCAAGCTCCCGTACCCAATGCCGTGGACCTTTCCTACCTCATTTCATTTTACAAGAAAACGCCAGCCGACTCCAGTTTTTTTAATAATTACTTCGCCCTTCTGGCGGGAACTCCTGACCTTCGCAAGCAAATTGAGAAGGGAATGAGTGAGGCTGAGATCAAAGCCACGTGGCAGAAAAAGCTTGATGTATACAAGCAGATAAGAAAAAAGCATCTGCTGTATGATGATTTTGAATAAACAGCCTTCATGACAAAGGATCTTCGAATAGTATTTATGGGTACGCCGGAATTCGCCGTGCCAAGTCTCGATATTTTAGTAACCAATGGGTGGAATATTGTTGGGGTGATTACAGCGCCTGACAAGCCACAAGGGAGAGGTAAAAAGCTGGGTGTATCGGCTGTAAAAGCCTATGCTGAAGATAAGGGGCTCAACATTCTGCAACCAACCAACCTGAAGGCTCCTGAATTCATAGCGGAGTTGAAGGCTTTGGACGCCAACCTGCAAATAGTAGTTGCCTTCCGCATGCTGCCCGAAATAGTATGGCAAATGCCGGCCTTAGGCACTTTCAACCTGCATGGCTCACTGTTACCCAAATACCGGGGGGCGGCCCCCATCAACTGGGCCATTATCAACGGCGAGAAAGAAACAGGCGTCACTACTTTTTTTCTGAAACACGAAATCGATACTGGCGATATCCTTTTTCAGGAAAAAGAGCCCATAAGCGATGAGGACAACGTTGGCACAGTATATGAAAGACTCATGAACAAGGGAGCGGCACTGGTGCTGAAAACTGTCGAAGCCATTGCAAAAGGTAACTACAAGGAACAGCCGCAGGAAATTTTTGAAGATACGCCCACAGCGCCAAAAATATTCAGAGAAACCTGCGAGATCAACTTTGAACAACCGACTGAGCAGGTGGTTAACTTCATCAGAGGCCTATCGCCCTACCCTACCGCCTGGACAACCCTAATGGGCAAAACTGTGAAAGTTTATAAGGCACGAAAAGTAGAGCAAAAGGGCGAAAAAGAAATGCTGAGTGACAGCAAGACGTACCTCTATCTAAAAACTGCAGATGGGTATGTCTCCATCGAGGAATTGCAGATGGAAGGCAAGAAAAGGATGGACATTGAAGAATTCCTCAGAGGCAACAGGATATGATTATTTCTCAAATAGTGGCAGTCGCAAAAAATGGTGTCATCGGCAATGATTATAAAATGCTATGGCATATGCCCAACGACTTCAGGTACTTCAAGGATCAAACAATGGGGCACCACGTGCTCATGGGCAGGAAAACCTTCGAGTCGCTTGGTAAAATTCTCCCTGGCAGAACGTTTATTATCGTAACAAGAGACAAAAACTTCAGCCTTGAGGGTGCTCATGTTGTTGATTCTATCGAAAAAGGCATAGCGTTAGCAAAAGCAGCGGGAGAAGAGGAGCTCTATATTATTGGCGGTGGGGAAGTCTACAAGCAAACACAGCCGATTTCTGACATCCTTTATATCACAGAAATTGATGTAATTGTGGAGGGAAATGTCAAATATCCTCTTCCTGATACACACATTTGGGAAGAAGTTAGTCGAAAAGACATGTCCTCTGACGAAAAAAATCCTTATAATTATTCATTCACCCAGTGGAAAAAAAGAAAGTAGCGTATGGCTGAGGTAAAAGGCAAAGTAGTGTGGATCACAGGTGCATCTTCAGGGATTGGGGAGGCGATTACCTATGAAATGGCCAGAAAGGGAGCGAAACTTATCCTGTCGGCTCGCCGCCAGGAAGAACTGGAAAGAGTGAAAGCTGCTTGTGTGGCAACCGTGCAAGGCCTGGCTGAGGAAAATGTTAAAATACTGACAGTCGACTTGGCCAATGCAGCAAGTCTTGATGCCAAAGCAAAAGAAGCTGAAGCCATGTTTGGTGCGGTAGACGTGCTTGTAAACAACGGCGGCATCAGCCAGCGCTCACTGGCCAAAGACACTCAATTGGATGTGGATCGCAAAGTAATGGAAGTCAATTATTTCGGCGCCATTGCCCTTTCCAAGGCATTGCTACCAGGCATGATCAGCCGAAAAAACGGGCACCATGTCGTGATCTCCAGTGCTGTGGGCATCATCAGCTCACCTTACCGGACAGGATATGCAGCCAGCAAACATGCTCTGCATGGCTTCTACGACGGCCTGAGGGCAGAACTACACGACGACAATATCAAAGTGACCATTATTTGCCCTGGATTCATCCGGACGCAGATTTCCGTCAATTCAGTTACTGGCGACGGGGGGAAATTCAACGAGATGGACGACGCTCAGGCAAATGGCATTGCGCCGGAAACGGCAGCAAGGACTATTGTAAAGGCAGTGGAAAAAGAAAAGGAAGAGGTATACATAGGAGGAGTGAAAGAAGTGGGGGGTATTTATGTGAAGCGTTTTTTTCCTTCTCTTTTCTCACAGATAGTACGGAAGGTAAAGGTGCGTTAGCAACTTAAAAATGAGGGTAAGCCATTGGTATAAAGTGTTGTTACCGGGCAGTTTTTTACTGCTTATGGCCTTATGGCCCGTGGCAAGCAGTGCCCAACCCACCAGAAAATACCAACTACCATCAGGCAAGTCAGCATCGGATATCCAGCCAAACCAACTCATCATTAAATTCAAAGACGGCAGCTATTCAACAGGCGGCAGGACCCTACAAGTAGCTCCCGATATTGACCCATCCACCATCAACCAGAAGTTTCCAATAAAAGAGCTGAAAGCACTCGATCCTGCATCGAATTCAACCGCAAGGACACTCCAGCAGCCAAGCAAATACCTGGCTAACATGTACAAAGTTGAGTTGGCAGAAGGCAATGTGCTGGAAACGATCAACGAATTGCTCCGGTATGAGAATGTGCTTTATGCCGAGCCAATCTTCAAAGAGCAGCTCTTTCTCATACCCAACGATCCAGATGCCGCCACAGCGAACCCCAAGCAGCCCTATCTCTCGTCTATCAAAGCCTATGACGCCTGGGGGATTACGACTGGAGACTCTACCATTGTCATTGGCGTTATTGACACCGGAGCAGACTATACCCACGAAGACTTAAGCAAAAACATCTACCTGAACACAAATGACCCCATTGATGGCGTCGACAACGATGGGAACGGTTACGTAGATGACTACCGTGGCTGGGACTTCGCCAATAGAGATAGTGACCCCAAATCAGATTTTGGAGACCACGGCACCCACGTTTCCGGTTTATCGTCAGCCAGAACCAACAATGCCAAAGGAATGGCCGGAACGGGCTTCAAGTCTAAGTTTGTGCCATTAAAGGCCTTCAAAACGGAAGACAACACTTCATTCGGCACTTACGAAGCTATTATCTATGCTGCTAATCAGGGCATGGACGTCGTCAATCTTAGCTGGGGTTCGGCTGGGAATTATAGCCAGGCGGCGCAAGATATTATTAACTATGCTGTTCTGGAGAGAGATGTGGTGGTAGTGGCTGCCGCTGGCAATACCAATGCCGAGCTCACTTTTTATCCCGCCAGTTACGACAACGTATTGTCCGTAGCTGCCTCCACTAACGATGGCACCAAGTCGTCCTTCGCTACCTATAGCTACTATGTCGACCTGGTAGCTCCCGGCACTGCCGCCTACTCAACAAGAAACAATAGTACCTATGGCACTGCTGATGGCTCATCGTTCTCGTCGCCTCAGGTGGCAGGGGCAGCTGCTTTACTCAGATCTTATTTCCCAAAATACTCTGCCATCCAAATCATGGAGCAGTTGCGTATCACCGGCACGTCGGTGGACGGGTTGGCAGGCAATGCACAATACAAGGGTCTGCTGGGCCGGGGCATGCTCAACATGTACAGCGCTCTAACTGATACGCTTTCTCCTTCGGTGCGTTTGGTGAAAGATTCTTTGCATACCCAAGCCGGGCAGAAGGTTTTTTTTGGCGACACTGTGCACTATGACCTGGAAGCTATTAACTGGCTCAAGCCTGCCTCTGGTCTGGAGATTACTCTCGAACCACTGAGTAGTATAGTGACATTGAGCGGCAACACCTGGACTACCCCCTACCTGGCTACATTTGATACGACCACCTACGCTTTTTCTGCTATTCTGAATGAAGGTACTCCTCCTGGTTCCAGGGTTATTTTCAAAGCCAAAGTCAAAGCTTCCGGTTACAACGACACCCAATATTTCGAGTTCACCACGCACCCGGATTCGACCACTACCTCGTCAGCCAATCTATCGCTCACCATCAATTCGAAAGGGGATCTCGGCTATACAAAAGACTCATTAAAGGCAGGCAATGGGTTTACATTTCAAAATATTCGTGTTGTAAGCCACGCCGGGTTCCTGGTTGGAAATAGCGGCACTTCATTGGCTGATAATGTCGCCAATAACCTCGTATACGGAACAAGGAATAATGATTTCTCCGTTAACAAGCACCTCAAGTTATTCGGCGGAACAGTTGCCGACAATTACTACGAAAACAGCTTTACAGCAAGTCTCAGTGAAGCCCTGTCAACGCTCGTGGAACAGAAAACGCTGTCCTGGGATTCTCCTGACGACAGAAACTTTCTGATCACTGAATATCGGGTCACCAACACCTCCTCTGATGCCGTCGAGAACCTTCATGCCGGACTCTTCACCAACTGGAGCATTGGCAACGGCGACAATAACCGCACCGAATGGGTGGACTCACTAGGACTCGGGATTACTTATATTGACGAAGACAACATCTATGGCGGGATAGCCCTGCTCACAAACAATACGCCAACTTTTTATGCAGCCGACATCGACAACCTGAACGAAAACATAGCCGTGACCGACTCGCTGCTTACCGATTCGCTCAAGTTTGTCTGGCTGAGTGCAGAAATGGTCAAAACAACTGCCGGCCAAAGCGGAGCAGGCAATAACACTGCTCAAATGAATGGTGTGAAGATCGGGAACCTTGGCGCCTTTAAGAGTGAAAAAGTAGCATTTGCATGGATTACTGCCGAGTCAAAAAATGGGCTCATTACAGCCCTGCAACGAGCCCGCCTCAGGTATGCTGAATTCCAAAACAATCCGAGAACCATCGCCACGGTTTTGGCCTGTAAGGATTCTCCGGTTACCATCAGCCTGTCCGGTGGCACTTCTTTTGATTTCTTTGCCGACGCCGGAGCCACAGACACGCTGCTGATTCACGGAAATAACTACCTGACAGATACCATCAAATCACCTGCCACCTTCTTCGTGCGAAACGCTGACAACAACTACACTGGCGACTTGTTTTCTGTGAAGGTTAATATGGACGGCCTCGACGCCAATTTCAGCCTTAGCTCAGACACTGTTCTGCTTGAGCCAGGTGTTAGCCCCACTATCAGCCTCGCCAGCCAAAGCGAAAAAGCAGTGAGCTGGGCCTGGGACTTTGGCAATGGCTCCCAAAGCACTTTAGAAAATGCTCAGGCAAAATACAACCAGCCTGGCACCTATGACATAACACTAACAACGAGCAGCAAAGCAGGGTGTGTTTCCAACGCCACTAAAACTGTTTTGGTGGCTAACAGAGCGCCACAGCCGGTGATCGATGCTATAGTAATTTGCGCAAATGCTTCCGCAACTATTCAGGCTGCAAATGCCACAAAAATAAAAGTCTACACCGACTCGACTAGCAAGGCTGCAGTCTTCGAAGGTGCCTTTTTCACCTCCGGTCTGCTTGATAAAGACACTTCGTTCTACGTGGCAAATGCAGACAGCCTTTTTGAAAGCCGCAAGGTACTGGTCTCTGTGCAGCTGAATCAACCCATGGTTGACTTCACTTATCTCCCTGATACTACTCAGTTCGAATCGGCGATCCTTCTGGTCAATCAAAGCTCCAATGCCGTTGGCTACCAATGGTATTTAGCGGATAGCCTCATAGGAGACACAATGAATAGCAAGTTGATTTTGGCAGAGCAAACCGAAATTACCGTCAGGCTGGTGGCCAGCAACGAACAGGGATGTACTTCGTCAATTTCAAAACTATTGAGCTTCACCAAGTCGGAGCTGCCGTTGGTGTCCGATAGCCCGGTTTGTCCCGGCGAAAACTTCACCCTGGTGCCGGAAAACGGGAGCAATTTTCTTTTTACGTCAGCAAACACCGGGGAGCCACTGCACAAGGGAAGCAGATTCGACATTTTGAACGTGACGGACACTGTGAAGCTAATTGTAAAAGGGATCGACTCTATCATAGAAAGTGACCCTGTTGAAGTTTCAATTTATCCTTACGACTTCTCTGCAGACTTCCTTATTGAGCCCGAGGTTCTCATCCTTAAAAAGCAAAGGACTGCCACTTTTACAAGCCTGTCGCCAGGCGCTACTTCGTGGGAATGGATGATCAACGGAAGCCTGATAGACATTTCTCAGCAGCCACTACTGGCATTCGATTCCGCCGGGATTTATGACGTGATGCTTATAGCCCATAATGAAGAAGGCTGTGCCGATTCTGTGTCAATGGCGTACCAGGTATTGGAAGTAACTGGGGTAGAAACTGCGGCTGACATCTTCAATTTATTTCCAAATCCGGCAAGTGAGACCATAGCTATTGAACTTCTCAAGCAGCAAAATGACGCTGTTATATCCATCATCAATATGGCTGGGCAGGAGGTGCTTAGTCGCTCCTTGGATACCAGCCCGGGACAGTCTGTTGAAATAGCAATCGGTTTGCTACCAAAAGGTGTTTACACCATCCGTCTGTCAACTCCTTCGCAAAGCTGGCAGCAGCGACTTATCAAAAAATAATCTAATCGGTTTTCTAAAGGGTAGTTTTGTTTCTCTTATTTTTAGATTAGCCTAAATTAATTTTATTGTATTTAAAAATTTAACGAGTATATTTGCCTAATAATTAATAAAGGTTGGTCGAAATGCAATTAATTAAGTCATTATGCTTTTTATGTTTGTTTTGCCTTGCCCTAAGTGGCTGCCAGGGGATCATTCCTGAAGCACCTGAAGAAAACACACTGCTTGATGGGCCCGTGGAAGGGCTTTCCAATTCTGAGCGAAAAAGATTCCTTAACGGTGATTTTGCCTTTAACGCCGAAGTATTTTCGTCGGCTAATGGGCTTGGTCCCTTATTTGTCGCCACATCTTGTGGGAGCTGTCACGCCGGAGATGGCAAAGGGCACCCCTTTACAACCCTTACTCGCTTTGGTCAATCAGCACCGGGCGTCAACCCGTTCATTGGAAAAGGTGGGCCACAGTTGCAAAACAGGGCCGTGCCAGGGTATGAGCCAGAGCAGCTTCCTGATGGAGTCGCATTCTCCAGATTTACTCCACCCGCCAATACTGGCCTCGGCTTCCTTGAAGCTTTGACTGATGCGCAAATCCTTGCCAATGCTGACCCCGACGATAGCGACGGAGATGGCATTTCGGGCGTGCCCAACTACATCACTCCTCCGCCCTACTTTCAGCCTGGCGCAACACATACAGCTGTTGACGGCAAGTACATTGGCAGGTTCGGGAAAAAGGCGGCCGCTATTGACCTGCTTCATCAAACCGTAAACGCCTATAACCAGGACATCGGCGTTACTACTACCTTCGAGCCAGTTGACCCACACACGCACCTGCCTACCGATCCGGAAGTGTCTGATCAGGTCGTCCACGATTTGGTATTTTATCTTCAAACGCTCAAGGAGCCCATACCCCGGGCTAGCTCTGACCCGCAGGTGGTAAAAGGCAAAGCGTTGTTTTCGTCAATTGGATGTGCCAGTTGCCATATTCAAGAATGGACGACCCCGGAAACAAATATCAAAGCGCTTTCCAACAAGAAATTCTACCCCTACACCGACCTGCTTTTGCACGACATGGGGCCCGGGCTTGATGATGGTTACACAGAAGGCTCCGCTGAAACATACGAATGGCGTACACCACCTCTTTGGGGATTGGGGCTTTCACCCAACTCCCAGGGCGGTAGCTATTTTCTGCTTCACGACGGCAGGGCAAAAAGCATCGAAGAGGCTATCCTGCTACATGGCGGTGAAGGGCAATTCAGTAAAACGCAGTTTGAGTTGCTGTCCAAAGAAGACAAAGATGCTATCCTCAAATTTCTTAAATCACTGTAGCCATGGATAGAAAAAAATTTATCAAAACATGTGGCATTGGCTGTGTGGGCATGCTGGGAGGCCTAAGCCTTCTGCAAAGCTGCGCCGGAACAAAATACATTACCGGACAGATAACCGGGTCATCTTTGCTGGTTCCTCTCTCCTCTTTTGAAGAAGAAAAGAAGGGACAAAAGGCATTCAGGAGATATGTGGTAGTGCAAAATGAAAAGCTGGAGTATCCGATCTGTGTTTACAGGTTCTCGGATACGGACTTCAGTGCCGTACTCATGCGATGCACACACCAGGGAACAGAACTGCAGGTGTTTGGCGACAGGCTACAATGCCCGGCTCACGGCAGCGAATTCTCTAATACCGGTGCTGTACAAAATGGCCCTGCAGACAAAAACCTGAGAAGATTCCTCATTGACAAGGAGAATGATATGTTAAAAATTGACCTCTCATGAAATCAATTTTCGTTACGATAATTTGTCTCAACCTAAGCTTAGTTGTACAAGCCCAGATAGACAGCACTTTATTGCGGCGGTCACCGGTTGATACCACAATGGCCAAAGGAATGAACATGGACGCCGTCTACAACAGGCCATTTCTTCAGATGGGAAAAATGCCCGTTTCCCTTGGTGGTTATGTCGAAGCCGACTACCAGTACATGGGTGAAGATGGTGTAACTGACGGGCACACGTTCCGCATACCAAGAATGACATTGTTTGTTGCATCCACCATCCATAGAAAGATTAAGTTCCTCTCGGAACTGGAGTTGGAGGAAGGTGGCAAAGAAATTTCCATAGAATTTGCAGCGATGGATTTTAGCTTTCATCCTCTGGTTAATTTACGTGGAGGCGTGGTCATGAATCCGATAGGTGCCTTCAACCAAAATCACGACGGCCCAAAATGGGAGTTTGTGGATCGTCCGGTTGCCATGACCCAAATGCTGCCCGCCACCTGGAGCAATGTCGGCTTTGGGCTCTATGGCAAGCAATATATGAATGACTGGGCATTTGGCTACGAGGCTTATGTAACCAACGGATTCGACGATTCCATCATTAGCAATGCTGAAAACAAAACTTTCCTGCCTGCATCAAAGGCCAGTAAGGACAGGTTTGAGGAAAGCAGCAATGGGCAGCCTTTGGTTACCGGTAAGTTTGCGCTAAGGCACAATATGGTAGGAGAAATCGGCCTGTCGTACATGGGCGGGGTGTTTAACAAGTTTCAGGACGATGGTCTTGTGCTTGACGACAAAAGACGCCTGGACGTGTGGGCAGTAGACGTCAACACTACCCTGCCGTTTAGCAAAACGTATATCGTTGGTGAATGGGCATGGGTGATGGTAGATGTGCCCGAAACCTACAGCCAGACTTACGGCAACAAGCAGAGGGGTGGCTTTATTGACGTAGTGCAACCCGTTCTTAGTCAGCCCATGCTGGGATTCAGCAATGCAGTACTGAATATTGCCTGCAGGCTGGAGTATGTGGACTGGAATGCAGGTAAATTCGACGAAACCGATGGCAATATCTCCGAACACCTATGGGCTATTGTGCCAGCATTGAGCTTCCGCCCGAACGCACAAACTGTGATAAGGGCCAACTACCGATACATGCAACAAACAGACTTGCTGGGCAACCCCCCAGCACTCATTAGCGGCGTTCAGCTTGGTTTATCAAGCTATTTTTAGTCAAACTTCCCCCGGGCATTCGCCCGGAGGGAAGTGATTCGATGGACTTATTCAACTTACTTCATGAAACATATGCGTTGACACAGCGATTCTGTTCCATGCGTTGATGGCAATAATATGGGCAATCAGTTGTGCCATTTCATGGTCATTGAAGTGCCTGGAAGCTTCCTGATAGGTAGCTTCAGACAATCCCCTGTCAGCAATAAGGGTAACTTCATCAGTGACCGCCAGAGCAGCCTTTTCTGCATCGGAAAATAAGGGCGACTCCCACCAGGCGCTCAGCGCATAAATTCGGTATTCGCTTTCCCCACCTTTCCTTGCATCCACAGTGTGAATTTGCAGGCAGTAGGCGCACCCGTTGATCTGCGATGCTCTTATCTTGATGAGGTCTTTAAGCCCGGCAGTGATGCTCGTCGAGGCTTCGTACTTTCCCAGCCCGAACATCGCCTGATAAAAGCCCGGCTCAAGGTCTTTGATACTAATTCGTTGCTTCATTTGTTCAGCTATTTATTGTTAGAGATTTGTTTGATTGAAGCTGGCAAAGCCCGTCGGACTCAATTTCAAAGGTGAGATTCATCAAATTGTACACATGCTCGCTGGTCACCACCCAGGCGATGGCAAGCATTTGCTCATCAGAATAGTGGCTTCTGCAACTATCGTAGGTGTCATCGCCAACCTTTTTATGCAGCGTCATTTCGGTAGCAAACCTGAGCGCTAGTCGCTCCTTGTATGAAAACAGAGTTGACACTTCGAAGTCATTTACAGTAAAAAATTTCTCCTGGTCTTTAAACCGCTGCATGGCATGTGCCTGTCCGATGTCGATGCAGAAATGACAACCGTTTAGTTGAGCTACATGAATCCTCAGGAGTATCCTCAGCTCCAGAGGAATTGGCAGCTTGTTCTCAAGGCTGGAGATTTTTCCGCTCCAGGTGCCAAAAGCAATTGGCATGCGTGAGTAAATCTTCTTCAGGGGAGTAATCACTTTCCCAAAGGTTCTTTTGGAGTACCAGAAGGCGATTTTGAGCATCAGCCCTCCAGGCATTTCGATGGGTGTTAATCTTTCTGACATAAGCTTTTTTCCTTATGTCTGAACGCCCAGCTTTTTGTGACAACTATTTAAGCTGAATTTTATCCGGGTTTCTTATTATGTAGATATTTTCTACGCTATCGCCTGTCATCGAAAGATATGAAACAGAATACGGCTCACCGCCGGCAAAGGTGACAAAAGCTGGGGCACCATTGACGGTTGCCTGCCTTAATTCTACGTTGAAAGGCAAGCTCTTTCTAAAAATCCCCAGTAAAAACTTCGCCACTGTTTCAGGCCCGTGAAGCGAATTGACTGCGGCTTTGACTTTACCTCCTCCGTCCGAATAGAGGGCAACATCATCCTTCAGAAGTGTTTCAAGCTGCTTTGTATCTCCTTCAGTACATGCCTTCAAAAAACTTTCCACCAATTGTCGGGCCGCATTATCCCCTGGCCTCCTTTGGCTGCTCATGCCCTTTTGATTGGCCTTCTTTCTCCCCCGGTGAAGCACCTGCCGGACGTTTTCCTCACTCAGGCCAAACAGTTGACTCAAGTCAGCAAAGGAATATTCGAATGCTTCCCGCAACACAAACACGCCACGTTCTACCGGCGTAAGTTTTTCGAGTGCAACCATAACCTCATAACTCATCACACCTTCATCCGTAACTGTGGGAGAAGAAAAATCTACAAGAGGCTCAGGCAGCCAGGTGCCGAAATAGCTCTCCCTGGCCTTTTGCAAAACCTTCAAACGGTCAATGGCTTTATTGGCCACCACTCTGGTAAGATACGATTTCGTATTATGAACCTCAGTGTCCCGCTTTTTTAAAAAAGATTCAAAAGCATCTTGAACAACATCCTCAGCTTCCGGTATTTCGCCAAGGATATTGTAAGCCACCGAAAATAGGTAGGGTTTTAATTGCGCAAAAATTGTGCTGCCGTCCTCACGCCCCTCAAATGGGTTAGGATAAGACCTTTGGGTAAAACGGGAACTTGCCATATCAACAAAGTTAAAGCAATTCTTATTTCGACTTTTCCTTCCAAAAATTTTTCTTAGATTAAATTAGAAAACATTTCTATCTAATGGAGGAAGACAAAAACGAACAAACCCCCGAAGAAATAATTCAGCAGGAAAATAGCACTTTAAAGCTGAAGATGATGGCAGAACAAGGTGCCAAATTTTTTGAGGGATCAGAAAACGAGCTGAGCCCTGTCATTGAAAATCAATGGCTCCACTACATTCAGAACTTCGAGGAGCTTCACAAAAACGCTAAAAAGATTTCTGTCTACAAATTCATCGGGGAGCCGCCTTTCGAAGCCGAAGCGAATCTTGACAGCGGCTCGATTACCGAAAAACTCAATGAGCTCCTTGACTACATGGGCGAGCATGGCGTTTGCCTCGACTACATGGATGACTAAGATGACCGTGTTATTTACAAGTTTATCGTCGATGAGCTATTCCGTTATGAAATGGACGATGTTCGTATGGATGGCATGGTGAGCCACTTTATCTATGAGGAATTTTACCCCAATCATAACCACGATCTCACACAGCATACAGAGGAGTTTATCTATCAGCTGCTCAAAAGCGATTGGAATGAATTTGCAAGCCACACCCTATGCAAGGAATTGCGTCAAAGTGGACAGGCGAAGGTTTCGGAAGAACCGTTTGTCGATAAAATAAAACTATTTCAGGCTGCATGGAAAGACTTTGAAGTAACGAAGGAAGAAATCACGGAAGTTGATTTTAGCCTTAAGAAGAAAAAAGCCAGGGTTGTCATCGACCTGGCTTATTCCGCATTTTCACCGGATGGTGAGGAGTTTTCATTTGCCGGAAATGCATTACTTGGCTTCAGGCACCAATACGGTTTCTGGTATATTGATCAAGTAAGCATTCCCGGCTTTTTTGAATAGTACCTACTCACTCCTCAGCGACCTGGCCGGGTTGGTCAGCGCCGCTCGGCGAGCCTGATCTGATACGATAGCCAGGGCGAAACTCAGGGCCACAATCCCAACCAACGGGAATATCCACCAATCGATGTTGGTGTGAATTGTATAACGCTCCAGGTACTTGCTTAGCAGGTACCAGGCCATTGGGGCAGACACCGCAAAAGCGATAAGCACAAGCTTGGTAAAGTCCTTGGAAATTAGTGCTACCAAACTGAACACTGAAGCGCCAAGCACTTTCCTTACCCCAATCTCCTTGATCCTCTGCTCCGCCGTGAATGAGGCAAGGCCAAACAGTCCCAATCCTGTAATGAAAATGGTAAGAAAGGAAAAGATTGTTGCCAGCCTTTGAGTCATATTGATGGTAGTGAACTTCTTCTGGAATTCCACGTCCACAAAAGTATACTCAAATGGGTAGGCTGGATTGTGTTTGTTAAAGATGTCGCCAACCACCGCCAGCGAGCCTTGCAGGTCATCCGTAGCTTTTAGCCTCACCGTAATGGCATCCGTCCAATTGGGGTCTAAAATCATGAACATAGGTTTGACAGGATCGTAAGGTGAGCCCATCATCACATTGTCGACCACACCAATGAGCTTCTTTTTGCCGCCCCAAAGATCCAGAGGTGTGCCCAGTGGATCTTCCAGTCCCATCAAATCAAGCGCAGCCTTGTTGATCACAATGGAGGCAGTGTCGGTCGTGAATTCCTTCGAAAAGTCCCTGCCCATCAACACTTCGATACCCATGGTTTTTGCGTAGTCGTATTCGCAGGCAATCGTGGTGAAAATCACCCGCTGCGTTTCCGGCTTACCAGGCCAGCCAAGGAAGTTATTAGAGTTGATGTCAGTAATAGCACTGTTAGAGCGTGTCACAGACTCCACATAACCGGACTGCTCAAGCTCTTCTTTGAAGATATAGTAGTTCTTGGCAATCTCTTCGTTGTTCTGAATGGTGATCAGGTTCTCCTGCTTGTAGCCCAGCTCCCGGTTCTTAGCCAGCTCAATCTGCTTGAATATCACCACTGTGCTGATCATCAGCATGATGGCAAAAGCGAATTGTATGATAACAAGTACCTTTCTTGGTGTTGCACCACTCTTACCCACAGAAAAAGACCCCTTCAGGGTGCGAACCGGGTTAAATGAAGAGAGGTAAAATGCCGGGTAGCTGCCTGACAGTATACCGGTTATAAATACCACAACGATTGAGTAGATCCAGAACTGAGATGAAGTGAAGTCAATCACCAGTTCCTTTTCTACCAGGTTGTTGTAAGCTGGCAGCACCAAAAGAGAGATGATCACAGCAATAAAAAACGAGAGCATTGACAGAAAGAGTGACTCTCCCAGAAACTGCGCAATCAGCTGCCCCTTTCTCGAGCCAAGGCTCTTTCTAATGCCAACCTCCCTGGCCCGGCGTTCGGAGCGGGCTGTGGAAAGGTTCATGAAGTTGATGCAGGCAATAACAAGAATAAAAATAGCGATTGCCGTAAACAGCCTCACGTAGTCGCTCATGCCTCCGGTGATCTTTCCATTTTCAAATGAGGAGTACAATCTCCATTTCAAAAGTGGGTGAAGAAAGAGCTTGGTAATAAGTTCTGTTTCTCCATGCTCATACAGCATATTTTCGATGCCTGCTACTACCTCTTCACGCTTGGTGGCATCCACTAATTCCACGTATACCTGAAAAGAGTAGTTACCCCAGTTGTTCTTGTTTTCAACCACCCAAGGATTGATAACTTCCCTGTGCTTCCAGGTCATCAGGTATTCCAGCTCAAAGGAAGAGTTATTGGGTATGTCTTTGAGAATGCCGGTTACTTTCAATGAACTCTTATCGTCCACCCGAATGACCTGACCCATTGGATCAGCATCGCCGAAAAGTGACTTGGCCAAAGATGTTGTAATGACAATTGAAGACGGGTCGTCCAGCACAGTTGCAGCATCCCCTACCAGCAGGGGAAACTCAAACATTTCTAAAAACTCCTCCCCGACATAGTAGCCTTGCTGCATCATTCGCTTTTCCCCGACCTTAAGCAGGTGGCTGCCACCCCAGTCGGCCACGGTGGTGTTGGCGATGCCACTGTGAGCATCCTTCAATGCTTCATAAGTCGGCAGTGGCACCGACCGCCACGAGTTGATTTTGCCGTCAAACTCCGCATTTCCCCATACCTGATACAGCCTATCAGCCTTGGGGTGAAAGGAGTCGAACGAGGTTTCGTCGGCTACCCACAGCAAGATGAGCAGACTGCAGGTGAACCCAACCGAAAGCCCCGAAATATTGATGATCGAATAGAGGCGGTTTTTGCCAAGGCTTCGAATGGCAACGACAAGGAAATTCTTAAGCATAAGATTTAGTTTTTGACCAGTACGTTTTGAGTGACAAGCCGGAAAGAAAAGGGTTGCAGGAACCGGGTAATTTTTCTTCACAAGCTCCTCTTTTAGCTGGAGTGAGTACTTGGGTGGAGGAGAAAGGTTACATCGAAACCTGAAACTACGAATCAAAAAAACACGTATAAAATAATTCACACTTGCACGTGCATCGAAGAATATCTTATCTTTATACTGAAAAATTGAAAGCTAATTATGAGCACCAAACTCACTTTAACCATTGAGAAATCAGTTATTGAAAGAGCGAAGAGCTATGCCGAGAAAAATGGTCAAAGCCTCTCGCATGTGGTAGAGACCTATTTGCGGAGTGTCACCAAAGAGGAAACAACAAAAGAAATAGCATTTTCTCCGATGATAAAATCATTGAAGGGTTCATTCAAAGCACCTTCAGACTTCAGTTACAAGGAGCAACTAGAAAAGGCGCTAGCCAAAAAATATCTCAGGGATGAATAGCGTATTGCTCGATTCCGATGTGTTGCTAGATTTTTTCTTTGACCGGCAACCTTTTTCAGAACACGCAGCTCAAGTACTTGTCCTTTGCGAATCAGGGCAAATAAAAGGACACATTACCCCTGTCATTTTCAGTAATACCTACTATCTACTCCGGCAAACAGCAAGCCACGACATGACTGTGGAAAAGCTCAGCACCCTCATGTCGATACTTGATGTGCTTGCCATCGACAAAGATGTTATAAAAAATGCATTAGCCTCAGGCTTCTCTGATCTTGAAGATGCACTTCAGAATTTTTCGGCGATTAAGTCAGGGATCATCAACATTATTCTGACTAGAAACACAAAGGATTATAAGAAAAGCGAATTACTAGTCATGACACCGGAACAGTACTTAAGGATGGTGGCGTGATGGGCCACAAATTTCGCAAATCCGCTGCCTATTACCGTTCACTTTCTCATTGAAAACCCTCTCACTTACTCCTCCCTCCCTTTTACCACCAAAAACCAATCATTCTCCAGCGGCAGGTAGCCGTAGTCGTAGCAGTAATAGTAGATATTGCCTTTGCGGTTCGTATAGGTATGCGTCATGTATCGAAACTGAAAACCTCCCTGCGTCAGTTTGTCTCTGTGGGCTTTGGCCATCACCTCTCCCTCAGGCACAATGCCCTCCAGAAGGTTCCTATTCTTCTTCAAAGCATTGTTAATATTCCGGACGAGGTTGTTGCTGGCCGACTTCGTTTGATTGTTATAAGTATTGCGGCAATAGTCGTCGCAAAATTTTTTATCAATCCTTCCCTGCAAAGGTTTCCCACAAGCCAGGCAGGCTTTTGAATCTGCTATTTCACTCATTATCAAATAGTTTACCCACCAATATAAGACCAATATTATCCGAAAACAAACGTTTGTAAACGTTTACAAACGACTACTATCGAATGTAAACGACTAGAAACCGGCTTTCGTTTTTGGCTCCCTGCACCTTTGTATCGTCGGTTCGGCAAAAGCATCTAAGCCAACGCCTTCCGACTGAGATAAAAATTTTTAACCAAAACAATTACAGTTATGTACGCTTTAAAAAACAAAGTGCAGTTGATCGGAAACATGGGTGCCAAAGCAGAAGTGCGC
Organism: Imperialibacter sp.; assembly: GCF_048007035.1. Lineage (NCBI taxonomy): Bacteria > Pseudomonadati > Bacteroidota > Cytophagia > Cytophagales > Flammeovirgaceae > Imperialibacter > Imperialibacter sp. The sequence continues at coordinate 4,646,199 of NZ_CP180355.1, read as the reverse complement.
ACCACAGACAGTGGAAAGAAAATGGCAAGGTTCAGCCTGGCTACCAATGAGAGCTATCGCAATGCGAAAGGTGAAAAAATAACAGAAACGCAATGGCATCAGGTAGTGGCCTGGGGCAAGGTGGCTGAAATAGTCGAGAAGTACACGGACAAGGGTTCGGAGCTGGTGGCGGAAGGCAAGCTGGTGCACCGCAGCTACGAAGACAAAGAAGGTAACATGAAGTACATTACCGAAGTGCAGCTAAATGAGCTCCTCCTCCTGGGCGACAGAAGCTCATCGAAATAATGCTATCAACTTTAAATGCTGGCCGGTCAACTGATCGGCCGGTTTCTTTTTACAACTTTCTTAACTTCACGATCTCCATGAAGAATTCAGACACTTCCAATCAGCTTTTCCAGCTGGCAGCCTCGTTTGTCAACCATACCCGCAGACACTTGTTTCTGACCGGAAAGGCTGGCACAGGAAAGACCACTTTTTTAAAACACATTGTAGAAACCACAGGAAAAAACTATGTGGTAGTGGCACCCACAGGTGTAGCCGCTATCAACGCAGGCGGGGTCACCATGCACTCCTTCTTTCAGCTTCCGTTCGGGCCTTTTCTTCCCGTCAAGCGCAACTGGACAGGACAAGAAACCGATGGCGCTCACGATAAGCTATCGCTGTTTCAGAAAATGAAAATGCACGGCAACAAGCGCAAATTGATGCAAGAACTCCAGTTGCTGATCATCGATGAGGTGTCGATGGTACGGGCCGACATGCTTGACGCTATCGACCAGATTCTACGACACTTTCGCCGACGCTTTCACGAACCCTTTGGCGGCGTGCAGGTGCTTTTGATAGGCGACCTGTATCAGCTACCACCTGTAGTGCAAGATCATGAGTGGACACTGCTCGAAGAACACTACAAAAGCCCTTTCTTCTTCGATGCACATGTGATGGCTGAGGCGTCGGTCTTGCGCATCGAGCTACAGAAAATTTACCGCCAAACGGAAAAGGACTTCATTGGGCTACTCAATGGCATCAGAACCAACACCGTTACCAGAGAACAGTTGGCCATGCTCAACAGGCGTTTCCTTCCTGACTTCAGAATTCCTGAAGGAGAAAACTATATAACTCTCACCTCCCATAACCATAAAGCGCATGCCATCAACGAAGAAGAACTCTTAAAGTTGCCTGGCAAGACTTACAATTTCAAAGCATCAGTAGAAGGTGAATTCAGCGACAGGGCCTATCCTGCCGACGAGGTACTGCAATTGAAAGTCGGTGCGCAGGTGATGTTCATCAGAAACGACAAGGGAGAAGAAAGGCAGTACTATAATGGTAAAATAGGCGTCGTGAAAAGTATTGACAACGACAAGATCATTGTCTCTACACCGGAGGATAATTCGACGATTCGGCTGATCCAGGAAGAATGGCAGAACATGAGGTACTCCTACAACACGGAAAAGAACAGCATCGACGAAAAGATAATGGGCCGGTTCAAGCAGTACCCGGTCAGGTTGGCCTGGGCAATTACCATTCACAAGAGCCAGGGCCTGACCTTTGACAAAGCGATTATCGATGCCGGGCAGTCGTTCGCTTCCGGCCAGGTGTATGTGGCACTCAGCCGATTGACCAATATGGAAGGATTGGTTTTGCGTTCAGCCATTCCGCCGCAAAGCATCCTCAGCGACGACAAAGTCAATGAGTTTGTTGCTCAGTCTGAAAGCGAAGAATCACTTTCACCTCTACTAAAGATCGAGCAAAAGGCATTCATCGAAAATAAATTAAGGACGACGTTTCAATGGCAGCCGGTTTGCCAGGAGATGACTGATTTTTACAAAGGCTTTGACGGTCGGCAGGTGCCCAACAAAGAAGAGGCCGTGGAACTGTTCAGCAAAATGGTGCAAACCACGCTTGGTCACAAAGATGTGGCGGATAAGTTCCTGGCCCAGCTTCAAGGTTTGTTACCCCACGCCGAGCAAAACAGGTATGCTCAGCTCCACGAACGCATGTCGGCTGCACAGGCCTATTTCGATAAGCGAATGGCAGAAGAAGTCTTCGAGCCCCTGAAAGCACATATCGCTTCGATGATGAAAAAGCAGCGTATAAAAAAGTACCTGAAAGAACTACACGCACTTCAGGTACAGTTGCTCGCCCGGCGACAATTGATTGAACAGGCCCTGCTACTAACCAAAGGCTTAAGCGAGGGAATCGACAGCAGCCAGGTGTTGCAGCAAGCCGACAAACATCACAGGGAGGTGGTTGAGAAGCTTCCACCTCCTCCCCGGCTGCCCAAAGCCAAGGTAGGCGACAGTAAGCAAACATCGATGGACTTGTTCAAAAAGGGCAAGTCCATTGCTGATATAGCCGAGGAAAGAGGGTTGGCTGTGGGCACTATCGAAGTCCACCTGATCGATTTTATCAAGACGGGGGAGCTCTCCATTTTTGATCTTGTTCCGGTAGAAAAAGTGGAAAAAATACTTCCGCTGGTTCAAAAGGCTGAGAATTTTAGCGCCACTCCTATCAAGGTTCAGCTAGGCGATGACTATAGCTACAACGACATAAGGGCAGTTTTCAATCATTTCATCTGGAATCAAAGTCAGAATTGAGAAAAATTTGGTATCTTATATTCAGCGCAAAGAATCATGAAGAGTATAAACATTAAGATAGCCGACGAACTCTATGAGAAGAGTTTAGCTTATGCTGAAAAACATGGAACAACATTAAATGAAGTGGTTGTCCAGTTTCTTAAAAAGATGGTGACAGGCGACAACCACTCTCTTAGTCAAAAACTTAAAACCCTTCAATCTCAAATTGGGGTTCAGACGAGAAATTCAAGTTTTACTCGTGATGAGCTATATGAAAGATAACAGAAAAAAACCTAGCCCAAAACCTTCCAGCCCAGTCTGCTTCATAGACAGTCCCGAACTCCGGGAGGAATACAAGGCTTTTCCCAAGCCTGAAAAACAAGAAACAAGTCAAACCAAAACCAAAGGCAAAAAGGACAAATAGCCCTTAAATGCTTTCTCCGGCGACCATACTCCAAACAATTCTTGTGTTCCATTGTTCGTTATGTACCTTGCAACTCCTACAAACTCAATAGCTATGAAGAAAATTGTCAGTATTTTACTCGTCGCAGGTGGTATATACCTGGGATATGAAGGCGTAACCCAGCTCCAGAATTCATCGGCATCGTTGAAAGTGGGCAAGTTGGAGCTTTCTGCTAAAAATGAAACTAGCGCAACTACCGCCTACATCTATCTTGGTTTCGGAGTGCTTCTCGTTATTGGGGGAGTTTATGTCCTAAGAAAATCATAAAAAAAATGTCAGGTCACATGACCTGACATCCATACCTTAATTGCGAAAAAAAGTGTCTGTTTAGCTTTTGATTTCAGCGGTTCCTGAGCCAGTACTCACCTTAATTCTCACATCAGAAGATCCCATCTTCTTTGTTTTCTTCACTGTGGTATTGCGGCCATTTCCTATTTCCTCAGTGCTGTCAAAATCAAATGGAGCATCAATGTCTCCATTGTTTTTGTTGGCCTCCATTACTATCACACCCTCAATCTTGTTCCCTTCAAAGTCAAGCGTTGAGTCGCCTGAGCCACTGTTAACCGATATATCATAAGCTGGCGTGGCAGCTAAAGACACCTCAACGTCGCCAGAGCCCGAATTGAATGAGCTTCTTCCCGATAGTTTTAGTTTTTCGACACTCACATTTCCACTTCCCACATTGGCGCTCACTTCAGCGTCGACGGAGTACAAGTCGATATTGCCAGAACCTGCATTGAAGCTAAGCTCACCTTTAGACTCTCTGGCTCGGATGTTGCCAGACCCGGTATTCACTCTGATTTTTCCATTCGAGTTTTCAATTCTGGTGTTTCCAGAGCCCGAATTAGTGCTTAGATCAGCCATCAGCCCACTAATTTGCACATCGCCGCTACCAGTATTGAAGCTGATGTTAACTTCATCCGGCACCTTAATTGTCCATTTTGAGTCTCCGCTCCAGCTTCTCCGGTTCTTCATCTTCTCCTCATTGATCACAAGCGTAGACCCTTTTTGCTCTATAGTAGGCTCATAGTCGTCTATATCATGCTCCAATGCCACATATACTTTACCATCCGCAGATTTCTCAAAAAAGGCATCGCCGGACGAAATGCTCATAGTTACTTTATTAATACCACTGAACGTTCTGTCTACCTTCTGCTGTGCTGTTGCCATTCCCGCCACCATAAACAGTAAGGCTACAGTTAATCCTGGTTTGTTGAGTAATTTCATAGTTTTTGACTTAGAGTGATTAACCTATTTATGACAAAAGACATAGGTCGACTAAAAAGGTTGCACATCAAACTGTCATCACTTATTTACTCATTTCGCAAAGAGGCGGTCGGGTTGCGGCGAGCAGCCTGCAAAGACTTGTAGCCAACGGTAAGCAACGCTATCAGGGCAACAGCAAGTCCTGTTATTGCAAATGTCGATATCGAAAGCCCTTCAGCATAGGCGAAGCTACTTAGCCATTTGTCCATCAGCCAATAGGCCAGTGGGCTGCCCAGTGCGAAACCAATCAGCACCAGCAACAGAAACTCTTTCGAGATCAGGTAAACCAGCTGCTGGTTGGAGGCGCCCAGCACTTTCCTGATGCCAAACTCCTTCAGCCGCAGTGAGGTTGCGAAACTAGCCAGGCCAAGCAGGCCGAGACAAGCAATAAAAATTGCCAACCCCGCCGCCAGCGCAAAGACGGTTCCTCTCTTCACATCATCCCTATAATACCGTTCCCACTGTTGGTCAAGAAAATTGTATTCTATGGAACCCTCAGGAGCAAACTTATCATGCACAGCACTTGCATGTTCCAGTACATTAGAGGGGTCACCTTTGGTGTTGAGCACGAAGTAGTCGATGGACATTATCACATTGTTCCACGGGCCGATCACCATCGGGCCAATCTCCTGATAAAGGGACTCGAAATTGAAGTTTTCCACAATCCCTACTACCTGAGAAGTAATGGATTCTTCCCCGTCGTGAAACTGAATCCTCTCACCAACGATGCCTTCGCCCCCGAGCATTGCAACTGCTTTTTCGTTGAGCAGAACATGGAGAGAATCTAACTGATCGTTACCTGAAAAGTTGCTCCCCACCTTTAATTTGATATCAAATGTCTCAAGTGCATCAGGGTCAAAACCCATAAAACGCATCAGTTGGGGGTCTTCGCCTGCCGTCTTTGTCACAGAAACAGCAGGGAGTGATTTCCACTCACCAGGCACCCGACTGACCGCCGCCACATTCAGAACATCAGGATGGGAAGCAAACTCGCTCTTCATGGCTCTGAAGCTTCTCCGGACATTTCCTGAGTTAATATCAATCACCATTTTTCGTTCTTTGTCGAATCCCATATCCCGGTTTTGTACATAGTCCATTTGATTGTACACCACAGCGGTAGCAATAATCAGAACAATGGACAACGAGAATTGGAAGACCACCAATACTTTTCGGGATATCAAATTACCGACCTTTTGAAAGTGCCCGCCGAGCACCTGGCCCGGTTGATACGCTGAAATAATGAAAGCAGGTACCAAGCCGGAAAAGATGCCCGTTATAGCGCTCACACTGAAGATTGCCACAAGGATGAAAGGCTGCTGAAGATAAGGGATCTCGATAGTTCTTTCAGTAAGGCTATTGAACCATGGAAGTGCCAGTTCGATAAGCCCTAATGCGGCAATTAATGCCACAGTTGAAACCAACATCGACTCCACTAAAAATTGGCTTATCAGCTGCCCTTTCGATGCACCAACCACTTTGCGAATACCCACCTCCTTACGCCTGAAAATAGCTCTTGCGGTGGCCAGGTTGATGTAATTGATGACAGCGATAACAAGCACAAAAATTGCTATGAGCCCGAAAATGATGATGTATTGCTGATTACCCTTGGCATGCTGGGTGGGAGTGTCAATGTCTACAGACCTGAGGTGCACATCCGTAAATGGCTGCAACTCAAAATCCCTTGTCTTCCACTGCTCTCCCAGGTTGTCTTTCAGAAACGTTTCCTTCTTTTGCATGACAGAGGCAACCGCCGACTGATCGTTCAGCACCAGAAAAGTGCCGCAATTTCGAGGCTCCCAGCTGGCGAAATATCTTTGGTAATTTTCGCTCCACATTTTTATGTCGGCGAGATAAAAGAAATCAGGTTGAAAGCTTGAATTTTTTGGCACATCCTCTATCACAGCCACCACCTTACAGGAGCCAAATCGGTCAGAGTCAATCATTTTGCCAACAGGGTTCTCAGCACCAAAATACTTTTTGGCTGCCGAATGAGTCAAGATCAGATCCACACCATTGTTACCAACGTCCTGGGCGATACTTCCTGCTGTGAATTGGTGGTCGAACACCTCAAAATATGACTTCTCAACTACATAATAATTTCGCTCCAGAAATTTCTTCTCGCCGATTGTGTGCATAGCACCGCCAAAAATAAACACCCTGGCGACGTTCTCTACCTCAGGAAACTCAGCTTTCAACGCCCCTCCCATGGCCCAGTTCGTGAAAATAGTTTTCACTTCTCCCGCTTCAGGAGTAGTCCCACTTTCTACGATTCTATAAATCTTATCAGCTTTCGAGTGATACAAGTTGAAGCTTTGCTCATATCTGATATAGAACATGAGGATCAAAAACACTCCCAGGCCTACCGACAAGCCCAGGACATTGATCAGTGTGTAGCCTCTGTGCCGCAGGCTGTTGCGGAGTGCTGATTTCAAGAAGTTCGTCAACATAGTGATAGCGGTTTTACTTTGTCGGCGCTTTTGCAATCATCGTTCCATAAATTAATTAACTGAAAATCAACTAATTGCAAATATTATATTTCCAGTAACAAAGCTGATTTGCCCGCCAGCGGACGGTACCGGTCACTGCCAAACATCCCAAACATTAACCAGCCTGGAGCTCCTTTCTGCCCGGCAAGAGCACAGCTATAATACCCAGCAGGGGTAGGAAAGAACATATAGCAAAGACATATTCAATGCTGGTTCTATCAGCTAGTTCCCCGAGCAAGGCCGACCCGATGCCGGCAGTACCGAAAGCCAGGCCAAAGAACAGTCCGGCAATCATGCCCACTTTGCCAGGCACCAACTCCTGGGCATAAACAAGAATGGCGGAGAAAGCTGACGACAATATGAGGCCAATAACTACGCTTAACACCCCCGTCCAGAACAGGCTGGCATAAGGCAGCATCAGCGTGAAAGGAGCTGCGCCAAGTATCGAAAACCAGATCACATACTTGCGACCAAACCGGTCTCCCATGGGGCCTCCAAGGAAGGTGCCGGCAGCAACAGCAAAAAGGAACATAAATAAGTACAGCTGCGATGCCTTTACCGAAACATCAAATTTTTGAATCAGGTAAAAAGTAAAGTAGCTGCTCATGCTGGTCATATAGATATACTTGGAAAAAATGAGCAATAACAAAATAGTCAACGACCAGACTACCTTCCTTACCGGAAGGGCGAATATTTTTTCCGGCTCGGCAACGGCTCGCTTGGCTTTCCTGCTCTTAACGACCAACTGAAACTTGTACCATTTGCCGACGTTGGCCAATATAATCATCGCCAACAGTGCCAGCAGAGAAAACCATATGACGTGAAATTGCCCAAGCGGAACGATGATCAACGCTGCCAGCAACGGTCCCAGGGAGCTTCCTGCATTGCCTCCCACCTGAAACAACGACTGAGCCATTCCATGACGGCCGCCGGACGCCATGTGTGCCATCCGGGATGCTTCCGGATGAAAAACAGATGAACCCAGGCCTATAAAAGCCGCCGACACAAGAATCATGGTAAAGCTTCCGGCCATAGACATGCCCAGCAGTCCTAGCAGGGTGAAGCCCATTCCAATAGCTAGTGAAAATGGCTGTGGCCGCTTATCTGTAAATGCACCCACTACAGGCTGTAGCAGGGAGGCCGTCAGCTGAAACGTAAGTGTAATTAAGCCAATCTGGCTGAACGTGAGCTGATAATTCTCCTTCACCATCGGGTAAATGGATGGGATCAGCGACTGCATAGTGTCGTTCAACAGGTGTGAAATACTAAGTGCAACCAAAATGGAAAATGTGGCTTTGTTGGTGGTTTCGTTGGCCATAGTGGCCGCAACTGCTCCGTTGTTCATCAATCTTTTTCTAAAAATATATCACCCAAAACTTTGGCCGTCCTTCATATCAATTGCAAATTAACGCAGATGTCAGAAATAAAATTCTCAAAAGCATCGAAATGAATGTCGGCATTCCGGCGTGTACGATGCCTGACTGAACATAAAATGAACCTTTGCCGAAATACGGCCCGATTGCCGGTGGGTTGTTCTAAGAAAGGCTGCCCGAAAGAAACGCAGCAGGGATTAACCTAACGTCACTAAATCTATCACCATGAATCGCTATTTGCTTCTGTTTGCACTGATTGTCGGTTGTAAAGCACAACCTGAAAAGCCGTGGGAATACCTTGGCCAGTCAACGCCTGGCACCACTCCTGAAATGTTTGCTCCTGCGAATGTCTCAACTGGCAACAACGAAAGAGATATTGCGATTTCCCCCGATGGAACTGAAATCTACTATTCTCTGGTGGGCGTCCAAAAGAGTGTGATTGTAATGCGCAAGTATCGTGAAGGGCGCTGGGAAGACCCAGCCATTGCTTCTTTCTCTGGTAATAGTTATGACATTGAACCTGCCTTCTCGCCCGATGGGTCGAAGCTATATTTTGCCTCAAGGCGGTCGCTAACAAATGGTGGGCCCGACAAAGACTTTGATATTTGGTATGTCGAAAAACAACAGGATGGAAGCTGGACGGAAGCCAAAAATATGGGAGCGCCTGTGAATTCCGATGGCCATGAGTATTACCCATCTGTAGTCAAAAGTGGCAACCTTTATTTCACACTCAGGCTGGAAGAAGGTGGCATGGGCGGAGAAGACATCGTTCTTTCCAGGTTTGAAAATGGCAAGTTCATGACACCTGAGCCATTGGACTCGGCGGTCAATTCATCCACCGACGAATACAATGCCTTCGTTGACCCGGACGAACAGTTTATCATTTTTGGCTCCTGGCAGCGGGAAGGCAGCCAGGGAGGTGGCGATTTATACATCAGCAGAAAAGATGCTGCGGGCAAGTGGCAGCTGGCAGTTAACATGGGTGATGCCATTAACAGCCCCAGGCTCGACTATTGCCCATATGTTTCGCCAGACGGACAGTGGCTTTTTTTCACCAGTGAAAGAGTCAAATCTTCCGATCAGACGGAAGGCTCTCCAACATACGAAGAATTTGTCAGGCAGCTCAACTCCCCTGGTAATGGAAGGGGAGACATTTATTGGGTGAGGATGCCGGTAGTCGAAAAGTAGCCACCGAAGGTTGCCGCCGAATAGGCTAAAAAGCACAACGGCGAAAATTTTTCGCCGTTGTGCTCTACCAACCGAAACGCTTGATGTTCCTGCAAGCTTTTATCAAATACTCCTGATGATTATGCTATAAGATGTAAAATTCTTTGGGCTTCATCGACTCCGGGATATGCTTCTCCCGTAACATTTGCTTCAAATCACGCTCTATATTTCTCGAAATCGCAAGCACTGGGGTATCGGTCGGCTTATTCTCGAAAGGATCCTGAAGATGGATAGCCATTTTCTCGATGAGAAAAAAGCATGCTGCAATGACTACAAGAATTGGAACCATAAAAAATCCAAACAGATCGAGCATAGCGAAGGGCAATAGTAAAATAAAGAAGTGAAGAGCGAGGTGTATGTACAAGCTGTAAGTAGAAGGGAAAACAGTATTTTTTATACGTTCACATTTACCCATAGAGTCACAAAGCCTGGTCAAAGTTTTATCGATTTCAACCTGCTGAAAATCATTCAGCCATCCCTTCTGATAAGCGTTCCGCAAGTCAATCGACTGAAGAAGAGTAAGTCCCACATGTACATTATCGTAACTTGCCAGGGACTCAAGCTCAGGATCACTTACATGGCCTTCTACAAATGGGAAGGGATTGTCTTTCCTCAACCCCTTACCCAATGCGTAGCACCAAGCCACTTGCCTATGAATAAACCTTTCCTGAAATCTCCGGGATGAGTCCGGGTCAATATCTTCATTTACCAACGAAAGCACCTGCCTGGCAAGTGTACGGCTGTCGTTTACAATAGCTCCCCAGATTATTCTGGCCTCCCACCACCTGTCATATGCCTGATTTGAGCGAAAGGCTAGCAGCAAAGAAATAATTGTCCCGAGAACTGTAGGCACAGTCATCGGGATAGATATTTCGGAAACATGGAAGTTCTGGTACACCATTTCAATGGCAATACCATAGGCCATTACCACCAAAATCTCGTACTTGATTTTACCTATGACGTACCTGATTGGAATATTACTCTTTAATAACATTTAGGGCTCTCAAGTTTTGAATAATAATCTGACTCAGGCAAAAGGAGTTAAAATCGATCTGAGGTTCTCAAAAGAGTCAATATCGACCGACATGCGGCTGGATCGTTTTATGATTGAATCAAAGTCAATGCTATTTACCGACAATCTCCCGGGTTTCCTTTTGGAGGAATAGGCAATCAACGACACCTCATAGTAGTCCAAGTAATTTTCGAGAAGCATTGGAGTAGTGCCATAAAAGAAATCAACAACTATATGTTTAATCTTATAAGACAAAACATCTTTAAGATCCTCCACCTCTCTCATAAATTCATCGGATATATACTTTCTGTCTCTCTTTCTGTAGTTACCATAAAGTAGATCTTGCTCGCTGTCTGGCATGCTAAAAGCATGGATAAACAGTAGACGGACATCTCCCTCAACTACGTGAACAGCTTCTTGGGCTACTGCCACAGAATCTTTGGCAAAATCGGAGGGAATAAGGATTGTCTTCATATTGTAGATTATTTTTCTACAATAATGCCTTCAAGACATTAGGACGATATAAGAGGTAGATTATAATCTTTTAAGAGGATTATTAGAATTTCGTTAGAGCTCTTTTTCCGTCAAGTTAGGAAAATAGACTATTACCGTGGTGCCTTCACCCTCTTTGCTCTTTACATTCACGTGGCCTTTGTGCATCCTTACGATGTTGTTGGCTAGGGGAAGCCCAACCCCGTGACCCTGATATCTATGAGTATTCGATGCCCTGAAGAATGGCACAAATACCTGTGGTAAGTCTCGCTCAGGAATACCAATACCCTGATCGCTAACTTGCACATATATTCGTCTGTCGTCAGTAGTCACCCTGATCCTAACCTTGTTATTATCAGAATACTTGCAGGCATTCAAAACAATGTTACTAAGAGCGACCCTAAGCAAAGTACTATTGCCTTCGAGGCATAACCTTCCATTATCATCAGGTAGATCGCCAAAGTCTACCTCCACTTTGTTGTTAAAATGAATTTTGTTAATTGTATTTTTTACAGAAAGGATGATTTCGTCCAGCCGGACTTCTCCCCAATGTTGCTTTATTCCGTCGAATCCTGTTTGAGCAATGGCCAACATTCCATCTATCAACTCCTTTAACTTTTCTGCTTCGTTCGTAATGACCTCAAGAGACTGTTTCAAATTATCGGAAAGCTCCCCATCCTCCTGCACAAGTTCCGCTTCTCCCGCAATAATGGTCAGCGGGGTTTTGAATTCATGCGAGGCGTTACTGATAAAGTTGTTCTGCATCTCAAATGTCATTTGCAGACGGATAAGCATATCGTTAAATGTATGCGTAAGGTCTGCAATAACGTCATCGCTTTTAGTATCCTCGAGACGCTCATTTAGATTGTAAACACTAATCCCTTTTACTTTATCTATAATTTCTCTTACCGGTTTAAAAATCTGGCTTGATAAAAGCCTGCCCAAAGAATAGGTAATGACAATGCTTCCGAAGAAACCGAATATCAGCAGCTTTTTCAGGTATGCAAGTTCCTCCAACCCAAGCGTGTCTACTGCTTCGGAGACCACAGCTATGTCTCTTTCCCCTTCATGAATCAGCTCTCCGATATAAAAAACATCGTTAGCAAAATATCGTACTCTGCCCTCCTGAATCAGTTGCTTATAGAAACTATTGTCAAGCGGCAAATCCGGCTTTTGATCCGACGAGATCGGCGAACCAATACCTACCAATTCGATAATATAGTGATCTTCATCTGGCAGGTTTTTTAGATGCCTTTCCTTCACCGTGTGATAGATTGCGGCATTGCTCTCATTGTCTTCAAGGTAAGCGTGTCCAATGATAGCCGCTCGGACTTCGAGTCTATGAAAAAACATCTCGAAGGTGCTCCGCTCAGAAAAAATATAAATGAAGGTGCTCAGTAGAAGAATTATGGCTCCGGTGATACCGGTAACAATCAGTGATATTTTATTATGGATGCTCATTCTTCACTTCTCATGACATAACCCATTCCGAACACAGTATGGATGAGCTTATTGTCACTATTTACATCAATTTTTTTTCGCAAATAGTTAATATATACGTCAACTACATTGGTGCCCAAATTAAAATTAATATCCCACACGGTTTCAAGGATTTCCATTCGGGACAATACCCTGTTTCTGTTAGCGAGAAGGAATTCGAGTAGTCGAAATTCAGTTGCGGTAAGAGATATTTTTTTTCCTGCCCGGGTTACTATTTTTGTAGCCCTGTCTAGCTCGATATCAGAAAATGCCAACTTATCCCCTTCCTCAGGGCGGGTACCCGGTCGGCGTGTGAGCGTTCGTACACGGGCGTTCAGTTCAGCAAGTTTAAATGGCTTGGTCATGTAGTCGTCAGCCCCACCATCAAGTCCGGCCACAATGTTTTCCGTAGTGCTCAGCGCAGTAAGCATGAGCAACGGCGTATGTGTATTCTTAACTCTGAAATTTTTACAAACCTCCATTCCACTCATAAGAGGCAACATCAGATCCAAAATGATCAAATCAAAATCATTATTCAATGCCATTTGTAAGCCTGTTTCACCATCCATTGCCACACTCGTTTTGTAACCAGAAGATGAAAAGCTTCTCTGGATCAATGAGATGACACTTGGTTCGTCTTCGATTAAAAGAATGTTCATTGAGTGGTATAAGTAGTACAGGAACTTTGGACAAGATATTAAAACTGTTCAGCAGCTAAAAAGTTTGAAGAACTTTTGCACCCAACAAACTCACTGAGGCTGTATGAACAGTTTAAAAAAAGAAAGCGCTGGGAAACCCGGCGCTTTTCAATCAGGAACCTAACCTAATCAACCTATATTATCTTTCTGGGGTCAATCCAGCTTCACCTGCATGCGACCCAGCTTAGTACCTTTGTTATACACCTCGATCTTGTAAATTCCGGTGGTCAATTTTTCCTTAGGAGTAAAAACCATCTCTACTCTTTGAACCATCTCAAACTGACCCGGATAAACTCCAAGGCTTGCGACAGGGTTGCCATCTCCCTGCAAGAGGTGATGTGAAACAGTGCCATCGGCTTTGGAATAAACTTTTGAACCAGGAGATACTACTTTGAACTCCAGGCCACCAAGCGCACTCTGTGGCACGTCGAACACGAAGTTAATTTTCTTCGCTTTCTTAGCTCTTACCGTTAATTTTTCATTCTTTTTGGTGACGAGCACAAGGTTATCCTCGGTCAAAGCGGTAAGGAGACCCATGTTTTCAGTAAGGACTTTGTTGTCCATTTCTAACTGAGCAATCATGGCATTAGCATTGGCGTTCTCTTTTCTCAGGTTGCCGTTTTCATCCCGAAGCTTGTTAATTTCTCCGTTAAGGCTGGCAATTTGCGAGTCAAGACCTGACTTCAAAGCTTTTAACTCAGCTATTTGCCTGTTCAGTTCGGCTATGGAACCATTGCTCCGTTTAATCTGGCTTAGCTGCGCTTCCTTCTGAGCCAGGTTATCGTTCGCCTGAGCCAGGAGATGATCAAGATTGGCGTTTTTGCCTGTCAGAGAGGCTATCTCTTTTTTAAACTTATCAATCTCTTTTTGAAGTTGAAGTTTCTCTGAAAGCAATGCTTCAGATTTAAGCTTCTCCTCGTTAAGACTGGCGACCGCCTCCTTGTTCAGGGTGATATAGTGGGCGCCAATAAAAAGGCTTACAAACAAAAGCCCGGCTATTACATAAGCTGTGACTTTAATTCTCGATGTTGATGATGACTCGCTCATACTTTTGATGTTTATGACACAATTGTACGACGGCCATCTAAAGGCCCTATTAGTGCGAGATTAAAATGGCATTAATTTTTTTTCTCGACCGGAAGCTTTAGGGTAAAAGTGCTGCCCTCGCCCTTTTTTGAGATAAGTGTCAGCGTGCCCTCGTGCAGTTTCACTATTCTTTGCACAAGTGACAGCCCAATGCCATGGCCTTTGATGTTTTGAGCGTTGCTTCCCCGGTGGAAAGGCTCGAAAATCAACTCCTGCTCTTCTTCGTCAATGCCGATGCCAAAATCCCGGAAAGTCAGCACCAGTCGGCCCCTGCCCGGTTCAACGCTTACCTGCACCTCATGAGGGTCAGAATATTTGCATCCATTGTCCATCAGGTTGAGCAAAGCAGTTTTTATCAGCTGCTCATTACCGACAATGGTCATCTGATCATCCTCCAAATCCTCGTTGAACGATATTGAGACCCTGTATGATGGATTTCTTTTCTGGAGCTCACCAGCGCTTTGCCAGAGAAGCTCGTCCACCCTTATGGAACCAAAGGAGCTTTCAACACTCTCAGAGCTCGCCTGCGCAAGCAGCAGCAGCCTGTTAGACAGATAGTTCAGGTTCTTGATATCGTCAAGAACAGAATTTACGGTGCGCTTGTAATCTTCGGCACTTCTATCGCTGAGCAATGTCACTTCCAGCTGGCCGGTAATAGCAGTAAGCGGCGTTCGCAACTCATGCGAGGCATTCGCTATGAAGTTCTTCTGGAGCTTAAAGGCCTCTTCCAGCCTGTCGAGCATGTCGTTGAATGTGCCTGCCAGCTGCGCCAGCTCATCGGTTTGATTCCCCTCATCGACCCGGCTGCTCAGGTTACTGATGCCAATAGCGTCAACCTGGGCGATTACCCTGGAAATAGGACTGAGGGTACGTTGTGCGAAAATTCGCCCTGATATAAAAGTAAAAAGCAGGCCGGCGCCGAAAACGATAAAAAGCACGTTGCGCAGGTTGTTCAGTTTTCGATAACCAAAAATATCCGTAGCCGAAGCCACCACCACCACTCTGTCGTATTGATCCGTAAAAAGCACTCCCAGTACTTCCTGGTTTCCGAACACAAACCTAACTTCCCCCTCAAGCCTTATCCTGTTCAGTAGAGCCTCATTCACCTCCACTGTCTGCACCCCTTCTGAACTATACAGCACCTGATTTTGATAGTCGAAAATGGTAATCTCCTCATTTGGCAGACTCACCGGGTTGTTTTCCTCAATCTTCCGCAGCAGCTCTGCATCCACCTCCTCTACTTCAATAAGCAGCTTGGCCACATTTCTCGCTTTGTTTTCTATCCTTTCATAAAACTCTTGCTTGCGGTACTGAGCCGATAAGTAGTAGATGGCTAACGAAGAAGCACCCATGATCAGCGCCACTATCAGCAAGAAAAGGAAGGTAAGCTTGTCCCTGATTTGCATTAGGCTTTTTCAAAAATATACCCCATCCCTATCCGGGTGTGGATGAGCTTGTCCTCAAAGTCTCTGTCTATCTTTTTCCTCAGGATATTGATATATACTTCTACCACATTGGTGCCAGTGTCAAAATCAATGTCCCACACTTTCTCCGAAATATCGATCTTCGACACTACTCTGCCTTTATTCCTCATCAGGTATTCGAGCAAACCAAATTCCTTCGCAGTCAGGTCTATTTGTTTGTTCCCCCGGTGAGCCACCTTTTTGTCGAGATCTAGGGTCAAGTCAGCAACTGTCAGCACATGGGAGACTACTTCCTCCCTCTGACTTCGGCGGGTGAGTGCTTTGAGCCTGAGTAAAAGCTCCCTGAATTCAAAAGGCTTGACCAGATAGTCGTCGGCACCAGCCTCAAAACCGTTGACTTTGTCTTCGGTGGTACCCAGCGCAGTGAGCATGATTACCGGCAGTGAGGGTTTATTGTTCTTTATCGCCCGACAAAGTTCTACCCCACTGATAAAGGGAACTATCACATCCAGGACTGCGACGTCGTAAGCCCCCTTTAGAAATAAGGTTAGCCCCATTTGCCCGTCAGTAGCCAGGTCAACTACATAGCCCTGCTCTTCAAGCCCCTGCTTGATAAATGATGCCACCTTTGCTTCGTCTTCTACCAGTAGTATGTTCATAGAAATCTATTAAAGATAAGAACTACTATGAGTCCAACTCACTAAAGTCACGGCAAAGTACATGAATCTCCACTGCAACTCTATAAAAGCCGATTACAATGCAGAGATATGAAAAAAGCGCAAGCAACAAATTAAAACGCCCTTAAAAACAACTTTTTTCTTGTCCATGCGTATTTGTATGTACATACATATAAATGTATGAAAATTGGACAAAAGAGATTAAAAACTAACTTTAGTTCGGAGAGGAGAACGAGAAAATGAAAACTATTTTGCACAAAGCCAATACGAGAGGACATGCTAACCACGGTTGGCTCAATTCCTATCACACTTTCAGTTTTGCACAATACTACGATCCTGAAAGGCTGCATTTTGGTGTTTTAAGGGTTTTGAACGATGACACCGTTAGCGGTAGCATGGGCTTTGGTACTCACCCACACGACAATATGGAAATCATCTCCATTCCATTGTCAGGCGACCTTGAGCATCAGGACAGCATGGGCAACAAACAGGTGATAAGGCAGGGAGATGTGCAGGTACTGAGTGCCGGCACAGGCATCTACCATAGTGAGAAGAACTTTCACAAAGACAAAGAGGTGAAATTCCTTCAAATATGGATGTTCCCCAACAAAAAGGATGTGACACCCCGCTATGACCAGATCACCCTGGACGCTGACAAAAAACACAATGCATGGCAGCAGGTGTTGTCGCCCAATGCGGATGATGAAGGTGTTTGGGTACACCAAAACGCCTGGTTTAGCATGACCAAACTGGACGCAGGCAAGTCGCTCGACTATCAGGTAAAAGGAAAAGGCAATGGGCTCTACTACTTTATTCTGGAAGGCGATGTAGAAGTGGACGGGCAGAAACTGGGAAAACGAGATGGCTTCGGAGTGTGGGAAACCGAACTGAGTAAGCTAACTGCTTCCACCAATGCGGAGGTGTTGCTCATGGAAGTGCCAATGAACTAAATCAGTTACGGCTGGCGGATTGATCTGCCAGCCTTTTTAATATCTTACAACCATGCTAGAAGTAAAACAACGGGAAGAAGACTCAAAAGGATCATTCTACATAGAAATCGAAGGCCGCAAAATGGCCGAGATGACCTATAGCAAGGCTGGCACAGATCGTATCATTATCGACCACACCGAAGTGGACGGCGAATTGCGTGGTCAGGGTGCAGGTAGGCTAATGGTAGAAAGCGCCGTAGCTTATGCCAGAGCAAAGAAGATAAGCATCATCCCTCTTTGCCCCTTTGCCAGGTCCGTATTTGATAAGAACCCCGAATTAAGAGACGTGTTATGAACCTGGACGCTTATGAGACTATCAATAACCCCGACAAAAAGAGGTTTGAGTTAGAGATTGATGGTGTTCTGTCTGTGATAGAATACACGTTTAAGAAATCAACTAATCAAATGTTCCTTGTTCATACAGAGGTTGATCCGTCGTTAAGAGGAAAAGGTGTGGCCAGTAAAATTGTGAAAGAAGCACTGGACATTATTAGAAAAGAAGGCCACGAACTGGTACCGCTCTGTCCGTTTGTGGTAGCATTTTTGAAAAAACACAAGGAGTACCATGACTTGATGAATGAGAAAAACCAAGCACGATTTAAATAACACCCATGGCAGAAGCAACAGCAACCCCAAACAACACAAATTTTCAGGTGAGTGCAAAAATTCGCCAGCACGAAGTATTGCTCGATGAACCCGAAGACAAAGGAGGGGGAGATACCGCACCCACACCCTCAGAGTTTGTTTGTGCAAGCCTTGCTGCCTGCACCACTATCACGTTGCAGATGTATATCCAGCACAAAGGGTGGGAGGCGTCTGTTGAATCAGTGAACGTAGTGTATGAAACGGTTGATGGCGTGGGCACCTTCAGGAGAAAGGTAGCGCTGGCTGGCTACACCCAGGAGCAGCTACCCCGGCTTACTGCCGTGGCCAATAGCTGTCCCATTCACAAAATGCTCTCAAAAGCTAACCCAATAGACACCGAAATTAACTAAACTGATATGGCCGATAACATAAAGGAGTACAGTAACGGAGAGGTAACTATCATTTGGCAGGCTGAAAGGTGCCAGCACTCGGAAAAATGCTGGAGAGGCTTGCCCGGAGTGTTTAATTACAAGGAACGTCCCTGGATAAAGCCTGATGGTGGAACAACTGAAGAAATTATTCAGCAGGTGAAAAAATGTCCTTCGGGTGCCCTTACCTACAGAATGACGAGCAAATAGACCGGCTTGGTGCTTTCACTTCATCCTGGAAACAGACCAGTTAAATCTTTTATTTATATTTAGTCTAAATAAGCTTTAATTTCTCAAGGGACTTCGTGTTATTTGCAGACTAAGGATAAAATGCCTGATGTCTGCACCTAACATAATCGTAGCTGATACACATGAGTTGTCCGTCGCCGGGTTATTATACCTGGTGCATCAAGCTTTTGAAACCGTAGAGGTAGAAATGGTCAAGAGCCGTGTTGCATTGAGCAACGTCCTGAAAAATTTTCCATCCGGCATCCTTATAGTCAATCCCTATGGGGTGAAAGACCTGGACCCAGCGAGTCTCTTGAAAGTGCTTGCCGACAATCCTCATGTCTACCCTCTCCTACTTCTGCCCCGCATCGAACAGGAAGACTTAAAGCCGCTGATCAAATTGGGTTCCATTGGCATCATTACCAAAAACTGCAGCCAGCGGGAGGTTTTGGCAGCCCTGGAAGCTGCGATTCATGAGGAAAAGTTTGTTTGCAACAAAGTGATGGAAGCCTTCCTGGCTGTAAACGAACCAGCCGACGACCTACAGTCAGAGAACCAGCTTTCTGAAAGAGAAATAGGGGTTGTCCGGTTCATAGCAAAAGGCATGTCGACAGAGGAAATTGGAGAGGAGCTGCACCTCAGTCCTCATACCATTCACGCCCATCGCAAAAACATCCTTAAGAAGATGAATGTGAAGACTCCTGTGGAGCTCGTGGTGAAGGCCATCCGGGAGAAGCTTATTACGGTCTAATTTCCTCAATCAGTCAAAACAAACCTTACTCGCCATACCTTGATGAGCTATAAGAAAATTTTTATAGCTCATAAACTGGGCATTTGTTGGGCTATAAATACATGAATCATTGGCTCCTGTCAAACGTCCAATGCGCAAAGAAGCGCCGCATTTCAAAAATGGCTAATGCACATTTTAATTGAAAACATTCAGCAATCCCCTCCGAATAATAACACCAATAGCTTAAACAAGCTATCACTAATCCCCGCTACAAGTACCCTCTGTACTTAAAGAAGCAGCTATTTAAGCTCAATCAAGCGATTGACAGCCCAATCTCCCCGGCCTACATTTGCCATTATTTAAAACGATTCTAAATAAATGAAATATATCAATCAAATAGCTATTTCGGCGGCATTCCTACTCGTATTCAGCCAATGCGGCCCCGCAAATACAACATCGAAGAGTACAGAAAACTCAGCTCCCGAAAAAGAATCACTGAAAATAGTCAGTATTGGAGGGACTTTGTCTGAGGTCGTTTGTGCACTGGGAAGTTGTGATCAGATTATTGCAGCTGACAAAACAAGCACCCGGCCTAAAAGCCTGCAAGACCTTCCTTCGGTAGGCTATCGCACTGGCATCAAAGCCGAAGGCGTCGTGTCGCTCGATGCTGATATTGTTCTGGCTGAGGAAGACCACATCAATGCCGAGGTTGTTACCCAGTTGCAAGCGACAGCCTTGCCAGTTCATACGTTCAAACATGAACTTAACGTCGCTTCTACCAAAAAGATAATAGCTGACATCGGCAAAATCATTAACAAGGAGCAGGAGGCAAAGCAGCTGGTTCTCACACTGGAGCAAGATCTTAGTCTATTGGATTCGATGATTGGCAAAACCAGCACGAAACCGAGGGTACTGTTTGTGTATGCACGTGGGCTTGGCTCACTGAGTATCTGCGGCAAAAACACATTTGCCGAGGAGCTCATCAAAATGGGCGGAGCGCAGTTTGCTGTTGATGAAGTATTCGACTACAAACCACTAACACCAGAGGCCCTGGTAGCAGCCAACCCTGACTACATCTTGTTTTTTGACAGTGGCCTCGAAAGCCTGGGCGGCGTGGAAGGTGCACTTCAAATACAGGGCCTGATGCAAACCACAGCCGGTGAAAAAAAGCAGATCCTTGCCATGGACGGGCTTTGGCTTTCAGGCTTTGGGCCGGGGGTGGGCAAAGCAGCTATTCAGCTGGCGACCAGCATTCACCCGGAGCTGGCAGCACACAACGTGGCCCAAAGCAACTAACCTATGCAAGTGGCTACCCTACCGGCAATGAAAGCTAAAAGCAACCTCACTACTAATACTGCGATATTAGGCAGCCTGGTGGCCTTGCTTGTGTGCACTATGTTCATTTCGCTTCGTGTGGGTGCCCTGGGCATCAGCGTTGGCCAAATTGTTAATATTCTCCTTGACAACCTGGGACTTGACGTAGCAGAAGTCAGTTCAAGAGACTCTGCTGTATTACTGTCGATCCGCCTTCCCAGGCTGGTACTTGGCGTGGCAGTTGGTGGCGCACTGGGTATTTCTGGCGCCGCTTTGCAGGGTCTTTTCAGAAATCCGCTTGTGGAGCCCGGCATTATTGGTATTTCCAACGGAGCCGCTTTGATGGCTGTCGTTGTGCTGGTTTTTGGTCCAACGTTCGCCGCATTTCTAACTCCGGATCTTACAACGTGGCTACTACCAGTGGCAGCCTTTTCAGGTAGCCTTGCTGCCACCTACATCGCCTACCAATTCAGCAAAGGTGCGTATCAAACCGACGTCACCATTCTCATTCTTGCAGGTGTAGCCATCACTGCTCTTTGTGCAGCCCTCATGGGCATCGTCATCTTCCATTCTAACGAAACGGCGTTGCGTTCCTTCACTTTCTGGAGCATGGGCGATTTGAGTGGTGCCTCGTGGGATAAAATAGGGTTCGCCATCTGGCTTATCGTGCTGCCAGCTGTGGCCCTTATCGGGCAAAGCCAGGCACTCAACGCCATGGCGCTGGGGGAATCGGAAGCCCGGCATCTGGGAGTGGAAGTAGAGAAAATTAAGCACAGGATCATTTTTCTCAGCGCTCTGGCAGTGGGGGCATCGGTGGCCATGGCCGGAGCCATCGGGTTCATTGGGTTGGTTGTGCCACACATTCTTCGCATGGCATTTGGCCCGGATCATAAGCTGATACTTCCAGCTTCAGCTATAGGCGGTGCCATTTTGCTTACCGTAGCAGATATGATTGCCAGAACAATTGTTGCTCCTACAGAGCTCCCTATTGGCATTATCACAGCGCTAATGGGAACGCCATTTTTCATTTGGATGCTTGCCTCAGCCAGAAAAAAAAGAATTCAGATTTAACCGGACTCTCTTGTATCAGGGAAAAAATATAAGTTATTCTGTAGGCAGTAAAAAAATACTCGACCAGGTATCGGTTGCTGTTTTCCCAGGAAAGTTCACTGCCATTGTTGGCCCTAATGGCGCCGGCAAGTCAACGCTTTTAAAAGCGCTATGCCGGGACATACTCCCTGACGACGGGGAAATCAGCATCAACAGTCAGGCAATACCCACCTATTCTCCCAAGGAGTTGGCATTGACAAGAGCAGTACTGCCGCAAAAAACCCATCTGAGCCTGGCCTTTATCGCAGAAGAGGTGGTGATACTCGGAAGAACACCCCACAGCACAACCAACAGCCAAAACAAAGAAATTGCAGAGGAGGTGATGAGGGAGGCAGATGTTTACCACCTCAAGCACAGAGTCTACCAAACACTGTCGGGCGGCGAGCAGCAAAGGGTGAACCTGGCCAGGGTACTTGCTCAATTGCACGACCAGCAGGAGCATCCGACTTACCTGCTGCTAGATGAACCGACCTCAAGCCTCGACATAGCACAACAGCATGGCTTGCTCGACATAGTTCGGCAAAGGTGCGTGGAACGTGGATATGGGGTAGCCGCTGTGATACATGACCTCAACCTTGCGGCTCAGTATGCCGACTACTTTCTCTTCCTGAAAAATGGCAAAGAAGTGGGCCAGGGGCCTAGTCAACTTATGCTCCGAAAGGAAATGATCGAGCATACGTTTTCCTACCCAGTCGAGCTGATTTACGGTGAGAATAGTGACATACCTATGATATACACAAAGGGTTCCATCCCTTTTGAAAATACATCCCTTTTGAACGAAACTATAAATAGCAGATAATGGAAAACTTAACGATTGACAAAGCTGATGTACAGGCACTAAAAAAAGCCTGGGCAGAGATTCAAGCCGCACAACCCACTGTAAGAATCAGAAATGCTGCTCAGGAGCTGGGAGTTAGTGAAGCAGAACTTTTGGCCACAGAGGTGGGCCCTGCCTGCGTGAGACTGGAAGCTACTCCTGAACGAAGCTGGCCCGATTTTTTGAAACGACTACCGGAGCTTGGCTACGTGATGTCGTTAACCAGAAATGACGCATGTGTGCTGGAACACAAGGGTAAATTCCAGAAAGTGGAGACTTTTGGCGAAGGTGAAAGAGCCATGGGAACGGTGATTGGCCCTATCGAAACCCGTGTATTCTTTAGCGCCTGGCATGTGGGGTTTGCCCACCAAATGACCAAAGGCGACAGAACACTCACCAGCTTGCAGATTTTCGATAAGGCCGGAGAGGCGATCACCAAAATTTATCTGCAAGAAAAAAGCAACAACGACGCCTTTCTGAAAATTGTTGAAGACTACCGATCCGACAACCAGGAGCCGGGGCAAAGGGTGGAGCCATACAGCCAACCCACCTTTGGAGACTCCGTCGACAAACCCGCCTTTCTTCAAGAATGGAGTGAATTAAAAGATACCCACGACTTCTTTGGCGTGCTGAAAAGGCACAACGTGCATCGCTACAAGGCGCTTGAGATTGCCAATGGCACTTTTAGTTACCCCATAAGCACCGACAACCTTCAGCAGGTACTCGAAACTGCCGCAAGCACCAAACTTCCCATCATGATTTTTGCAGGCAACCGGGGCAACCTGCAAATACAGCAAGGAAAGGTAAAAACGATCCGCCTTCTCGAAAGCCAGGAAAAATGGCTCAATGTCCTTGACCCGGAATTCAACATGCACCTGAAGCTGGAGGCCAGCCAAACTGCCTGGGTAGTGCGCAAACCCACGTCAGAAGGCAATGTTACCAGCATAGAAGTGTTTGACGCCGAGAAAAATATGATTGCCCAGTTTTTTGGCCTTAGAAAACCAGGCATCCCTGAATTGGAGGCATGGAAACAATTGGTCGACTCACTACCAAAGCTATAGAGATGCGAATAGTTTTTCTCTTCACCTGTCTTTTGGTTCTTCATTCTGGCCTCGTGGCGCAGGATAGCCTGAAAAGCTATGTAATGGACGACATTGTTATCACAGGCCAGTTTGAACCTCAATCGGCCAGTAGGTCGGTGTATCAGGTGAGAACCATTGCCATGGAAAGAATCCAGTCACAGGGAGCTAATCGTTTGCAGGATGTGCTACAGACGGAACTCAATGTGAGGTTTTCTCAGGACATGGCGCTTGGTGAATCGAGTATGACACTGCAAGGGCTGGGCGGTCAAAACATCAAAGTGTTGATAGATGGCATGCCTTTGATTACGAGGGAGGGCACCTCTAATTCTGGTGCCCTAAATCAGGTCGATGTCAACAACATCGAGAAAATAGAGATAGTGGAAGGGCCCATGTCGGTAGTGTATGGTGCTGATGCGCTGGCAGGAGTCATCAATATTATTACCAAAAAGCCGGAGAACGACAAGCTCTCACTGGATGCCAGGGTGCAGGAAGAGACCGCCGGATCGGAATACGGGTTCGACAAGGGCGTTCATAATCAAAGCATGGGTGCAGGCTATACGCTGGGCAAAGTGTATACCCAGGCAAGAGTGAGCCACAACCAGTTTTATGGTTGGCAGGGAAATGCCACGGGCCGGGACAAGCAATGGCACCCAAAAAACCAATGGCTGAGCAGCGGGCTCATCGGCTTCAGAAATGATAAATCAAACATTTTCTACAAGCTCGACTATCTGGACGAGTCTATCCAAAACCCGGGCGTTTTCAATGGTGGCGAGGCACTTGATCAGGAGTATATCACCAAAAGGTTTAACCACCAGTTGCAGGGGCAAGCCAGGTTATTTGAAAAATTGAGCTATAATGGTGCTGTTTCTCTTATCAATTTTAGCAGGCGCACGCTCACAACCACAGTGGATCAGGACACTGGTGATGTAAGGCTGGCTCTTGGCGCAGGTTTGCAAGACATCTCTTCGTACGACGGTGTTAGTCTGAGAGGAACGTTCCAGTACCAGCTTTCACCTCAGTGGTCGTTTCAGCCGGGCTACGATATCAACCTCGAACAGGGAGAAGGTGGCCGCATCAGTGCCGACGCTCCCTGGTTGAACGACTACGCTTTCTTCTTTTCCACTGAATACACCCCTAGTGACAGAATAATTATCAGGCCTGGCTTTCGGGTCATTCAAAACTCTGTGTACCAGGCACCACCAGCAGTTCCTTCGATCAACACTAAGTTTAAGCTAACCGACAACCTGGTACTAAGGGCTGCCTACGCAAGAGGCTTCAGGGCGCCATCGTTGAGAGAGCTGTACTTCAACTTCTACGACGCCAGCCATTCCATCGAAGGAAACCCCGACCTGGAGGCCGAACTATCTCACAGTGTAAATGGTGGACTTAGCTGGAAGGTGATGAGCACAGCCAAATCGAGGATTGACATGACACTGAATAGTTTCTATAACGCAGTCGATAACATGATTAGCTACGGACAGAAACCCAGCAACAGTCTGATAACTACCTACATCAATATTGATAAGTTTAAAACAAAGGGACTCATGTGGAACACCACCTATACAGACAAGGCCCTTGAAGTAAAAGTGGGGGTTTCCTACACCGGGCGATACAACCAACTAATAGAAGACGATAGTGAGCTTCCCGAATTCACATGGACGCCTGAAGCGAACCTGGTAACCACCTATCAACTGGAGCCTGCCGGGCTGACGTTCAATCTATTCTATAAGTATACTGGCTCGTTGCCTAACTATGAAGTTGGCACTGACGACGCTGGCAGCGAAACCATTCGGCTAGCCAAAATTGATGGGTACCACATGATGGACTTTACTGCCAGAAAACAATTGTTCGGCTACCTGAATGCCACTCTGGGAGTAAGAAACCTCCTCAATGTGACGAATGTAAACAACACGTCCACCGACACAGGCGGAACCCACAGCACGGGCGGTGCCAGGCCAATTGGTTATGGAAGATCTTACTTTTTGGGGCTGAATTTTAACCTGAACAAGTAAACGAGAGTAAAAAAATTTAGAAATCTATTTATAATAAGTCTAATTAAAATTAACGATGAAGTATACAATTACACATTGGATAGCGGCCAAATATTTCGCTCTATCAATATGCTCTATGGCTATTTTAACAGCATGCGGCGACGATGAGCCGGCGCTTCCCGACAACCTTGTCAATTTTCCATCCGCTCAGCAAAGCATTACTGAAGAAGAAAGCGAACTTGACGTGGTTCTCTCATTTTCACGAGCACTGGATGTGGCAACCGCTGAAATCACGGTAGAGCTTTCCGGAGAAAACATTGCCTACGGAACCAAATTCACCACCACACCCGCAGCGAGTAACGGCGTCATCGCTCTTACAGTTGCTGAAGGTGCCGAGCAGGCATCCTTCACAGTTTCTAAGGTGGATGGAGCACTTTTCGACGGAGATGAGGTGATCACGTTTACCCTCTCAACTTCTACCGATGGGCTTTTGCCTGGCACCACCGCCACCATGACGCTCAGCTTTGCGGAGATACTGGCGGCACAAGGCCAGATCGTCATCGAAGGAGGAGGTACTACCTACCCCAACAAAGTGTTTATCGACCTGAGTGCCAACCGCCAAACAGCAGTGAACCGTGACAGTTGGGACCTTGGGTTTTACTCTGGCAGCGACTTCAAAGTAATTCTCAACTCATCGGTTACTATGTTTGCCCAGGTACTGGAAAAGACTGATCTGGCTGAAGTAACTGCTTCGGACACAGTTGGCTTTGCAGCAACTATGAGTATCAACGCCTTTTCGACCACCGCTTTTGGCTGGATTGATGATCCAAGTGGGGATTTGAGCAAAACTGCCATTGCTGAAGTATCAGCTACTGCAGATGAAAATGTTGTGTACATCATTAACCGGGGCGAAGCACCGGCCGCTACTGCGGCTGCTCCGGGCGAAACAAGAGGATGGCAAAAAATCAAAATAACTCAAACAGCAGACGGCTACCTGCTTCAGTATGCCGACATTTCCGCTACCACTTTTGAGGAAATAGAAATTGACAAAGTGGAAGGACAGCAATTCGTTTACGCACACTTCGAGGATGGCGTCGTGGACGTAGAACCGGCCAAAGACAAGTGGGACATTGCCTGGACTGGCTTCATGAATTCCACCAATTTTGGAAGTGGCCTTATCCCTTACTATTTCCAGGACATAGTATTGCAAAATACAGCCGGAGTGGAAACAGCCATGGTGCTGACAGCAACTAAAAGTTACGAAAGCTTTAGCAGCAGCGACATAGCCAGCCTGGAATTCAGCGAAAGCCAGGCGTCAATTGGTTCAACCTGGAGAGTGACTGGCGGGCCTGGCGGAAGTCAACCGGGTGTGCGTGAAGACAGGTTTTACGTGATCAAAGATGCAAGTGGCAACTACTACAAACTGAAATTCACTGCACTGATGCAGGGGGGCGAACGTGGAAAACCACAGATAGCCTACGAATTGCTTGACTGAAGCATCCTGGCTGCTAAGAGTTTACTGAATAACAAGTAGTTTAAATAGGATGTAGTAGTAGGCAAGGCCGTCCCTGAAAGGGATGGCTTTCCTTTTTTCTACTCTTTCTACATCTGCAACAATATCTTCCACGCTATCTCCACATACCCATCATGCAGGTATTGCTGGGCGAGCTGATGCAGGGCCTCCTCGAAACCAGTAGGGTCATTTTCGTATTCCTCGACGAGCAGTTGTACTTTCTCGTGCTTATGGTACTCTCTTACCTCGGCGTCGCTGGGCAGGTGCTCCACG
This sequence comes from Imperialibacter sp., assembly GCF_048007035.1. Classification (NCBI taxonomy): domain Bacteria; kingdom Pseudomonadati; phylum Bacteroidota; class Cytophagia; order Cytophagales; family Flammeovirgaceae; genus Imperialibacter; species Imperialibacter sp. The sequence continues at coordinate 4,618,886 of NZ_CP180355.1, read as the reverse complement.
TTACCGAGCATGCCGAGGTCATTGCCTGTGAGCACACTGCTGAGTCTGATGCGCTCCGGCAGTTGGTCCACACCCATTCCCTTTTTCTCCAGCGGTTTTGGCACTTCAAACAAAGCCTCCCCGTGGGCTCTGCAATACCAATTGCCTCCCATGCGGGCAACTGTGTCCACTTTTTCCGTATCCACCCTACCCTGCTCATCCAGTATCTCTTTTTTGAAATGCATGAGCAACACCTCACAAATCACCAGATTGCCTGCGCCCCCCTGGTCTCCGAGCGGAATAATCTGCTTCACCTTACATTCAAAAGCTGCCGGCGACTCCCCTACCCTGGGCGGTTTCACTTTTTCTGAAGGAACTTCCGTAAACCCGGCTTTAATAAACTCATTGACCCCTTTCTCATACTCTGTACTGGACAGCGACATTTGTTGCACCATGGCGTAGCTCACGATATTGATCACCACCTCCCCATGTTCGTGCACATTGTCCAGTGTGTGCTTAGTAGAATTGTCCCGCACCCTTCTGGAAGGGGAAAAAATAAGAACCGGCGGATTGGAGCTGAACATATTAAAAAAGCTGAAAGGGCTGAGATTGACCTTTCCATCTTTATCAACTGTGCTGGCAAAAGCGATGGGCCTCGGAGCCACCACACCCTGCATGAGCCCATGCAAAGCTGGCACGCTTACATCCTTCGGATCAATGGTCATCAGCTGATCCATCCTATTTGATTTTTTTATAAACAGCTTCGGCTATCAGGTTTGCCCCGGCCGCATCAGGATGTACCCCATCAGGAAACATTTCGGGATGTCCTGACAATGCTTTGTAAAGGTCAATCGTTTTCAATTTGGCCTCTTTTGCCGTTTGCTCCACCCTGGGAATCACTCCTCCTTTTACCACTTCTTCCGTAATGCTAAAAGCGTCTTTGTAAACCGGTACCGGCAGGCAAATGTAAATTTTTGGCTGGCTTGGCAACGAAGAAAATGACTGGATAAATTCCAGGTACTCGTCAATAAAGTCTCCCTTATATTTCCAGTTTTGCGGTTTGCTGTCGTTCGTACCAAGCTTGATGACAACGATGTCGGGCTGCCAGGCCAACACCTCTTTGTACTTTGGTTCGTTCCAATAAGGAAAGTCGCCCTGTTTCAAAAGCGTCCGGCCGCTGATGCCATAATTTCTAACCTCGTAACCATTGCCAAGCAGCTGTCCCAGTACCTGCGGGTATCGTTTTTCTTCCTCGTCAATGCCATGACCTTCAGTGATACTGTCGCCAACACAAGCCACTTTGATTGGTTGGGCTTTAACCATAAAAAAACCTGCAAGCATAAGTGTAAGAAGAATGGATTTCATAGGACAGCGTTTAAGTAGCTGGTAAAATTTCAGCCTTTACTTCACCAAAACCAATTCTTATCCCATCTTTTTCTGCAAAGCCACGCATGGTTACCATGTCACCATCCTGAAGAAAGCTTCTTGTGCTACCATCCGGCATAGGTATTGGCTTTGTCCCCTTCCAGGCCAGCTCCAGCATGGAGCCATAGCTATCGGGCGTGGGGCCACTGATGGTGCCGGAAGCATACATATCGCCTACATTGATATTGCATCCGTTGATGGTGTGGTGGGCCAACTGCTGGCGAATGTTCCAGTACATGTGTTTGAAGTTGGATCGGCACACCACTTTCTCGGCACTTCCTTTTGGCTGAATCCCCACTTCGAGATTAATATCAAAATTACTGAGACCTTCGGCCTGTAGGTAAGACAAAACTTCCGGCTCCTGTTTTGGCCCCGCCACCCTGAATGGTCCAAGAGCATCGAGGGTCACCACCCAGGGCGAGATGGATGACGCAAAATTTTTGGCAAGAAACGGGCCGAGCGGCACATACTCCCAGGCTTGCATGTCACGGGCCGACCAGTCGTTGAAAAGCACAAAGCCAAAGATGTAGTCATCTGCCTGAGCCGTGCTAATACTTTCTCCCAGCTTGTTCTCTTTGCAGGTGATGAATGCCATTTCTAACTCGAAGTCGAGGCGACCACTGGGACCAAACACCGGCTGGTCTTTGTCGCCGTCCTTTCGCTGCCCTTTCGGCCGACGGATGGGTTCTCCGCTCACAATAATCGACGACGCCCGTCCGTGATAGCCCACTGGCAAGTGCTTCCAATTGGGTAACAAAGCATTTTCAGGATCCCGAAACATAGTACCAACATTAGTGGCGTGCTCTTTACTGGAATAGAAGTCGGTGTAGTCACGCACCAGCACTGGCATGAGCATTTTTGCTTCTTTCATAGGCACCAGGAGATCGGGGAGCAAATCCTCTTCGTCTCTGAGGTCTTCGTTTTCATCATTGAGAAGGTCGGCTATTCTGTTCCTTAGTGCACTTGTCTTTTCCTTTCCAAAAGCCATTAGTTCATTGAGGTAGGGCTGGGCAAACACCGATTCAGGTATAAGAAGTGCATCCAGAAACCCTTCATGGGCCAGCATTTTGAGGTCAAGCACATAGTCGCCGATGGCCACACCCACCCTGGGCTGGGTGTCCGCTGTTTGAAAAATACCGAAGGGAAGGTTTTGAATGGGGAAGTCAGACCCTGGCCTGACTTCTACCCATGATTTTAATGAGGGATCGTTTGCTGTTATAATCATCTTTGGGTCTTGTTCTTTCAACTACAGCAAAGTTAAAAGAATGATCAAGGAATCTTAATTAGTAAAGCCCCTGAGCAACCAATATCGCTTCGAGAATTCCGTTGGGCAATTCGAACCCAGCAAAGAAAATACCAACGCCAAACACCTTGTTCTTATCATTGATGACACTCAGTGCCAAAGGAAGCCCGCAAACTGACACCATACTGTAGAAAAAAGAGAAGAGCAACAGCAGGGCAAGGGTTAGGTACGAGCTCTCGACAAAGTAGATGGCAAAAATAATGGCAAAAATCGCCACTATACTAACAAGCAGTGATATGTAGAGCGGGCGTTTTTCTACGATTCTACTGATGGGCAGGGAGAATACAGCGGAAAGAAAAAGCACTACAGATATAATCACGCCGCTGCCTACGTCGAAAACGTGCCCTATTTTAGGTTCAAGCCAGTTTGGAAACAAGTTAAAAAGAATGGTAGTTGAAATGCCGAACGCTAATCCCACTATGAATGCATAAGTGTAATCGGACTTTTTGGTATCCTCCTTCTTAACATCCGTTACAATACCGTCAAGACTCTTGCCCATATTCTTCTTCATCAAAAAGCCTGAGCCTGCCGTGATAACACCGCCAACAACGAAAGTCAGAGGAGCGCCAAGAAAATCTACCAGGTCAACAATCACTGGTTCAAGGGCATACAACGCACCATAAACAATTGTGATAATAGCCATGGCCCGGGGCAGTTTGTTGGCTGGGGCGAACAAGTCTATCGTCGAAATAGCGGGACTTGTGAAAATGCTCATTGATGCCAGCCAAAACACAATAAGGATAGGAAGTATCCATTTAAAGGTTTCTCCCGGATCCATGATCAGCGTAAACGCTACAGACATAAATACCATAGCAGCGGCGCTGATGCCCGCACTAATGATCGGGAGCCTGTTGCCTTTTGATTTTCTAAACCTGTCGCCCAAAAGTCCGGCAATGGGTGGGGTAACGACCATAATAATACCCTGAGCTATAAAAAGAAACAGAGTAAGGTCAGTGAAGTTGTACTTATGAAGAAGGATTGGCTGATAATTGTAGTAGGCAATCCAACCTATGATCACTGACGCATAAAGTGCCACGAGGCTCCATAGTTGCTTCCATTGAATTTCGCCAGAGGTTGACGGTACTGTTGCAGTTAATTCCATTTTTGTTGTTAATTAATTCGTTTTTGTAAGGTTACTAATGTTCAAAGAAACATTATGAAGCTACTTACGTGAAGAAACCTTCAATTGGATTCCTTGTTTGTAAAATTTTTATTAACGAAGTAAAAGCATCCTTCTAAACGGCTCAACTCTCCAAATTATCGAGATCATCCTGATCTTTAGGGCGATTACTTGCCTTCTTAGCCACTTTTAAATCGTCGATATGAATAACTCTAACTTCTATTTGATCTACTTTTCTTACAAACGATTTACTGAACGCTTCGGCAAAATGAAGGCCTTTCACTTCAACTAACAAATCAATACTCACCGGAGGCCTGCCAAAAGAGAAAACGTTGTATTCAGGATTATAGAGAAAATTCTCTTTGGTCATATCAAAGACGCTCATTCCGAATTCCTTAAAGGAATTTTCAATCTTGCTGTAGTTTTCCTCTGTTCGATTCACCCATATATCCAGATCACCAGTCGTTCTTGGGTATCCATGCAGTATCACCGAGTATCCGCCGATAAGAATATATTCTACACCGTGGCTATTAAGACTACTTATAAAGTCTCTAAAATCATCATTAAAAATATTTCCCATTATTACCTATGCTTCCTCATACTAAACACACTCCTGTCCATTTTAGGGGGCGTGTCCAGCGGGTAGTTCCAGGCAACACTATTAAGGTATGCGGCGGCTCGCAACCTCTCTTCCATACTCTGGCTCTTCCAATGCTCTCGGTTCTTGTCAGAAAGTTCCTTATGACTTCCTGCGGAAAATGCAGTCCGGTCAAGCTTATACATATGAGTAGTTTTTGTCTAAGGTAAGAGATAATCGCTTTGCTTCAAATATTCGAGTCGAACGCTACCTGCCAGCCATTCTTCGCACTCTTGCGCCACACCAACAGATATTTCCCCTGGTAACTGCCCGAGCACTGCCCAATTTCAAATGCCAGGTCTGAGGTCGCCATTTTAGTTACCAGCGGCGTCAGGTTCAATTGGTAGCTGGAGTTACCCATATACCCGTATTCCTTTGCTATCGCTTCAGTGCCCACAACCATCGGTTTATGATTATAGTACAAAGCGTCGGGTGTATACCGCTCGGCTACCAACTTCAAAGGATCGTGCTCATTACAAACCCGAATCCACTCGTCTCTTGCCGCATCAATCGCCTCGTGGCCTACATTGTCTTCGCTTTCAGACTTCGCAAGTACCTCAAGTTCCCTCAGTGGCCTACCCTCCTTTTGGTTCCAAATGACAAGTTGAATATAGTTTTCATTGTTAGCTCTAAAAGTGATTATCTCATAGTCAATGTGCGTACTAGCGTTAAAGGCTGCAATAGAAGTCAATGACTCCACCCTTTCCCACCTTCGGTTTTTATAGAAGTCGGAAATGTTATCTACATCTATGGTTTTCAATCCCTCACTATCAGCATGTACCACAATGGCCTTGTCTGTATATGTCTTGCCGAAGTCGACTTCCGCTGACGTCACAGCCTTCACCCAGGCAGCCTTTTCAGCGCCGTGACTACCTGACTGAGCGTACACCGAAATGTCGCAAACCAAAAAGGCTATCACCAATACTTTCCGCATCAAGCTTATCATAGTCATTTGAAATTACATAAGTCGATAACACTAATCTCCATAAACTTCGAAAGTTTAACAAAGCAGCGATGGTCACACCCTCATTCTTTCAGATTTTGATTACTTTTGCCCCTCGAATTTCAACAAAAGCAGATACAGACACTTTATGGCACTGGCTACCAAATACGACCCGACTCAGGTAGAGGACAAATGGTACAAGCACTGGATGCAACAAGGCTTTTTTAAAGCCACGCCCAATCCGGACAAGAAACCTTACACCATCGTCATTCCTCCTCCAAACGTCACAGGTGTATTGCACATGGGCCATATGCTCAACAATACGATTCAGGACATCCTCATCCGTAAGGCCAGAATGCAGGGCTTTGAGGCCTGCTGGGTACCGGGCACCGACCATGCTTCCATTGCTACGGAAGCCAAGGTGGTAGCCATGCTGCGTGAAAAAGGCATCAAAAAGTCGGAGATCGGCCGGAACGAGTTCATGAAATATGCCTGGGAGTGGAAGGAGAAATACGGCGGCATCATTCTGGAGCAGCTCAAAAAGCTGGGTGCCAGCTGCGACTGGGATCGCACGGCATTCACCATGGATCCCGACTACTACAAGGCGGTGATCAGGGTATTCGTTGACCTGCACAAAAAGGGCTATATCTACCGAGGCTTGCGCATGATCAACTGGGACTGCGAAGCCAAAACTGCCCTTTCCAACGAAGAAGTAATCTACAAGGAGGACGGCGAGAAGTCGCTGCTTTACTCCGTAAAATATGCCATCAAAGGCAGTCCTGATGAGTTCGTGGTCATTGCTACACAGCGACCAGAAACCATCATGGGTGACACTGCTATTGCCGTTAACCCAACTGATGAACGCTACAAGCATTTAATAGGTAAGCATGCTTTGGTGCCTTTCATCAACCGTGAGATTCCGATCATTGCCGACGATTATGTTGACAAGGAATTTGGTACCGGCTGCCTGAAAGTAACACCAGCCCACGACCCAAATGACTACGAGATTGGACAGCGCCACAACCTGCAGGTAATCGACACCATCGACCTCGACGGCACATTGAACGAAAAGTGCGAAGTGCCTGCTTATGTGGGTAGAGATCGCTTTGTGGTAAGGAAAATGGTGGTAAAAGACCTCGACGCTGCTGGAATACTTGTTGGTTCAGAGGAGTTCGTTACCAGAATTGGTCGCTCGGAGAGAACCAACACAGTGGTTGAACCCAAGCTTTCGCTCCAGTGGTTCATCAAAATGAAAGACATTTCCACACGTGCCTACAAAGCCGTGATGGATGATGAGGTGAAGTTGCACCCCAACAAGTTCAAAAACACCTACGCCTACTGGATGGAGAACGTGCGTGACTGGTGTATCAGTCGGCAGCTTTGGTGGGGACACAGGATTCCGGCTTACTACTATGGCGAAGGGGAAAACGACTTTGCAGTAGCAGAAACAATAGAAGAAGCACTCGAAATAGCCAGAAAGGAAAGCGGCAACGCAGCACTGAAGGCTGAAGACCTGAGGCAAGACTCTGATGTGCTCGACACCTGGGCATCAAGCTGGCTTTGGCCTACGGAAACATTTGGCGGCTTTGCCGACGAGAGTTTCGATAAGGCAACTGGCAAAATTGACCTGACCAAGGCCAAAGACCTGGGCTATTTCTACCCTACCGACACCCTGGTAACGGCTCCGGAAATCTTGTTCTTCTGGGTAGCCCGTATGATCATTGCTGGATACGAATACACAGGGCAGCGTCCGTTCAAAGACGTGTACCTGACCGGCATTGTGCGTGACAAGCAGCGCCGCAAAATGTCGAAGTCGCTGGGCAACTCGCCAGACCCACTCGACCTCATTCGTGACTTCGGCGCCGATGGGGTGCGCACCGGTATGCTTTTCAGCTCGCCAGCAGGCAACGACCTGCTGTTTGACGAGAAGCTGGTGGAGCAGGGCCGTAATTTTTCCAACAAGATTTGGAACGCCTACCGCCTCGTAAGTGGCTGGGAAATAGATGACAGCCTTTCGGGCAAAGACAACGAAATGGCCATCCGCTGGTTCGAGAGCCGTTTCAACCAGGCTCTTGCCGAACTGGAAGACCACTTCGAAAAATTCCGCATGAGCGATGCGCTGATGACGGTGTACAAGCTCATTTGGGACGACTATTGCAGCTGGTACCTGGAGATGATCAAGCCCGCCTACCAGGCACCGATTGACAGAGCTACTTACGATGCCACCATCAGGCTGTTTGAAGACCTGATGAAGGTGTTACATCCTTTTATGCCGTTCCTTACCGAAGAGCTGTGGCATGCTATGAAAGAAAGAAGCGACAAAGACTGCATCATCGTCTCTGAGTGGCCGGAGAAGAAGCCATTTGATACGGAGTTGCTGGAGCAGGCAAGCTGGGCATTTGAAGCCGTGGGGCAATGCCGGAACACAAGAAATGCGAAAGGATTGTCTCCCAAAGAGGCGCTGGAACTGCTGATCAATACGCAAAAAAAGGAATTATACGAATCTTTCATGCCCATTATGCAGAAGCTGGGCAACCTGAGCTCCGTAACTTTCACCTCCGACAAAGTGGATAACGCCACGCAGTTTGTGATCAAAGGCGACGAGTTCTATATCCCGATGAGTAAGAAGATTGACGTGGAGGCTGAGCGAAAGAAAATGGAAGAAGAGCTGGCCTACACCAAAGGCTTCCTGGCTTCCGTTATGAAGAAGCTCAGCAACGAACGCTTTGTGGCCGGCGCACCTGAGCAGGTAGTAGCCATGGAAAAGCAGAAGATGGCAGATGCCGAAGGAAAGATCAAGAGTTTGGAAGAGGCGCTTAAGGGATTATAAATTTGAGATGGCTGATTTGAGATAAGGCTTCGAGGCTTTAGATGATAATGGAAACCGGGTGGAGACGCTCGGTTTTTCTGTTGACGGAATTCCGGTAGCCTTTCAAGTCCCAACCGAGCAACTCCCTCAATCTGTTCTCAAAAAAACACCCCCTGATAACCTGCCAGTTTACAGCGCCAATCCGTTTCCTTTTGGCAGCTCGCCGCTCTCAAATTTCCCTATCAAATTATAAGCAACTGAAAATCAGGGCATAAAAAATCCACATGGATTAATCTCACCTAAAGTGCTAATTAGAACAAAGTATCAAGCAAAAAAATGTAAAAAGTTGTCATCATCAAATTAACGATTTTTAGTTGATTTTATTAAAAATATAACAACATGCAAGCATCTTCATTGCTTCTTTCATACTAAAACAGCCACTTTCCTTTCAAACAGGCAATTGAGTAGTTCATCTGCCGTTATCTGCCATTTGCATTTCAACGCTTTACCCTTTGGCAGGACACACAGTAAATTAATGCTTTCTTTTCACCACCCTTATGGCAGGGTGTGTTCATTTTAACCGACTGAATTTTAACTATGGCAACTGGAAAATCGGGTCTTTTCTTATTGGCTTTCTGTGGGGTGTTATTGGGGGCTTGCGGAAATGGAGAACTAAAACAGAAAATTGGTAAAAAAGACGTGGTAGTGCCCGTGATACAACTCGAAACGGAAACGGTAAGGGTGCCTCACGATTACATTTGCGACATTCAGGCGAGGAAAAATGTGGAGATACGGGCACGTGTGCAGGGCTACCTGGAGCAGATTTATGTTGACGAAGGTCAGGAAGTGGTAAAGGGTCAGCCACTGTTCAGGATTAGTGCTCACGAATACAAGGAACATGTGAGTCGGGCGGAAGCCAACCTGAAGCGGGCCATTGCAGAGGGCAAAGCAGCCAATTTAGAAGTAGACAGGCTGCGAATTATGGTAGAAAAGGAAATCATTTCCTCCACCGAGCTGGAAGTGGCCAAGGCACGCAAGGATGCTTCTGAGTCGGCTGTGGCAGAGGCGAGATCGGTACTGCAAAATGCGCAGATCAACCTCAACTATACTTATATCAAAGCACCCTTTTCCGGCACAGTTGACAGGATTCCATTCAAAATTGGCAGCCTGATCAATTCAGGTACACTATTGACCACTGTATCTGACGTGTCGGAGGTATTTGCCTACTACAATCTCACCGAAAATGAGTACCTGCAATTTGCCCGCAACAAGCTGAACGGACTGGGCAAGTTCAACGACAAGCCCGCTGTTTCGCTGGTGCTTGCCGACGGCACAGAATATTCAGAAACAGGCTTTGTGGAGACAATGGATGGAGATTTTGAACCTGGCACTGGCTCAATTTCCTTCAGGGCACGCTTCCCCAACCCCAGCAAATTACTGAAACATGGTGCCAGTGGAAAAGTACGCATGATAGAGCAGTTGGAGAACGTGGTGCTGGTACCGCAAAAATCAACTTTTGAAATTCAGGACAAAAACTACGTCTTTCTGTTGGGTGAAAACAATACAGCAGTTGCTCACAGCTTTACGCCTGCCATGAGGTACCAGCTGTTTTATGTGGCAGAAGGGCTCGAAGCCGGGCAAACCATTGTGTACGAAGGCTTGCAGTCCATACGTGACGGCAACACAATCAACCCTAAAATGGTGCAGGCGGACAGCGTCCTGGTCTCTTTGAACAACCTTTAATTTACTCTGGCGACTTGTCTGCTACCACCCATTGACCACTCAGTGAGCTGCTTAGCTACGGTCTTTATTGTCAAATTTCGATTAGTCAATGTTTGATATTTTCATAAAACGTCCCATCCTGTCTTCGGTCATCAGCGTGCTGATCACCTTCGTAGGAGTCATTTCCCTGCTGCGACTTCCCGTCACCCAATTCCCTGAGATTGTGCCGCCTTCTGTGACAGTGAACGCACAATATACAGGTGCCAATGCGGAGGTTTGTGCCAAAACAGTCGCCACTCCCCTTGAGCGGGCGATCAATGGCGTGCCTGGTATGAACTACATTTCCACCGTTTGTACCAACAACGGCACCACCCTCATTACAGTGTTTTTTAACGTAGGCACCGACCCCGACCTGGCCGCCGTGAACGTTCAGAACAGAGCCACATCAGTACTCGACGAATTACCCGACGAGGTAATCAAATCGGGTGTGATTGTAGAAAAAGAGGTCAACAGCATGCTGATGTACCTCAACCTGATGAGCCGTGACCCGGCGCACGACGAGAAGTTTGTCTACAATTTCGCCGACATCAATATCCTTAGCGACCTCAAGAGAATTGATGGTGTAGGTCGAGCCGAGATCATGGGCTCCCGGGATTACTCCATGAGAGTTTGGTTGAAACCAGACCGCATGGCCACCTACAATATCTCCACACAGGACATCGTCGATGCTATCCATCGGCAAAATGTGGAGGCTGCGCCGGGAAAAACGGGTATCAGCTCCGACAAGTCGGCCCAGGTGCTCCAGTACGTGCTGCGCTACACCGGTAAGTTCAGTGAGCCAGCTGAGTACGAAAACATCATCATCAAATCCACCTCCGACGGCTCCATGCTGAGGATTAGAGATGTGGCCGAAGTTGAGTTTGGCTCGCTCGACTACAACATGGTTTCGATGACAGACGGGAGGCCTTCTGCTTCCATCATGATCAAGCAGCGCCCTGGCTCTAATGCCCGTGAGGTGATCGACAACATCAAAGCAAGAATGGCTGAACTTCAGGAAACCAGCTTTCCACCCGGCATGGAATATAACCTTGCCTACGATGTGAGCACATTTCTTGATGCCTCCATACATGAAGTGGTGAAAACGCTCTTTGAGGCCTTCATTTTGGTATTCATTGTGGTGTTCATCTTCATTCAGGACTTCCGGTCAACGCTCATTCCAGCCATCGCCGTGCCTGTGTCGCTGGTGGGCACATTGTTCTTTATGGAAATGTTTGGCTTCTCCATCAACCTGCTGACTCTGTTTGCCCTGGTACTCGCCATAGGCATTGTTGTAGACAATGCCATAGTGGTGGTGGAAGCGGTGCACGTAAAAATGGACGAAGACAAATTAGGCGCCAGGCTACTATGGCAGCCATGAGAGAAATAGGTGGTGCCATCATCGCCATTACCATGGTGATGTCGGCTGTGTTTATTCCCGTGGGCTTCATGACAGGCCCGGTGGGAATCTTCTATCGGCAGTTTTCTATTACCCTGGCCATAGCCATCGTTATTTCGGGTATCAATGCACTTACGCTCTCCCCTGCCCTGTGCGCCCTTATGTTGAAGCCCAACCACTCTAAGGAGAAAAAAAGTCCGATGGATAGGTTTTTTAAAGCTTTCAACGCCCGTTACAGCCAGATCGAAAACAAATACAAGCGCACACTCATTTTCGCCTCTGGCAGAAAGCTGCTTACGCTGACCGTGCTTGTAGTCTTCTTTGTGGCCACGTGGGGCATGGGGGTGATTTTGCCCACAGGCTTTATTCCAACAGAAGACCAGGGCACCATCTATGTGAACGTGGCCACCCCGCCCGGCGCTACACTGGAAAGAACGCAGGCCGTGCTGGAAGAAGTGCAGGAAGCTATTGTCGACTTCGAAGAGATAGAGACCATGTCGACACTTTCCGGGTACAGTCTGCTCACAGAATCGGAGGGGGCCTCCTATGGCATGGGCATGATCAGCCTGAAACCGTGGGAAGAGCGGGAAGCAAGCGTTGAGGAAATGATTCTGCTGCTGCAAGACGCCACCAGCGAGGTGTCTGACGCTGAAATACAGTTTTTTCCACCGCCCACAGTGCCGGGTTTCGGCAATGCCAGTGGCTTCGAAATGCAGCTACAGGACAAAACGGGCAACGAACTTGACTATACAGCGAAAATAGTCACTGGTTTTGTTGATGCGCTGAATGAGCGCCCGGAGATTCAGAACACCTTCACCAACTTCAACCCCAACTTTCCTCAGTACCTGCTGCATGTGGATCACGACCAGGCGGCTAAACTGGGTGTATCCGTAGAAGAAGCCATGAGCACTCTTCAGACCTTTGTTGGCAGTTTTTATGCCTCCAACTTTATCCGCTTTGGGCAGCTCTACAGGGTAATGGTGCAGGCATCGCCGGAATTTCGCAGCAACCCACAAGACCTGTTGAAGCTCTACACCAAAAACCGGGAAGGCGAAATGATCCCCTACAGCAGCTTTATTAAAATGGAGCGGGTGTTTGGGCCGGAGCAGCTCACTCGCTACAATATGTTTACCTCAGCCATGATCAACGGAGAACCAGCCCCTGGTTACAGTTCGGGCGATGCCATCAAAGTGGTGGAAGAAACCGCCAGGGCCTACCTGCCACGTGGCTTCAACTATGACTGGTCGGGCATGACCAAGGAAGAAATTGCCTCAGGCAGCCAAACAATCATCATTTTTATGGTTTGCCTTTTCTTTGTATACATGCTATTGGCAGCTCAGTACGAAAGCTACCTACTGCCCTTACCTGTTATTCTTTCTCTGCCGGCGGGCATCTTTGGTTCCTTCCTCTTCCTTCAATTGGCAGGCCTTCAAAACAATATTTATGCGCAAGTGGCCATGGTGATGCTGATTGGGTTGTTGGGCAAAAATGCGATTCTGATTATTGAGTTTGCAATTTTGAAACGGCAGGAGGGCATTGGGATACTCAACGCCGCCGTACAGGGTGCTACCTCCAGGCTTCGTCCGATTCTAATGACCTCCTTCGCATTCATTTCCGGGCTTATTCCACTCTGCTTCGCTTCGGGAGCCGGAGCGCTGGGCAACCGGTCTATCGGGGTGGCGGCAGCGGGAGGTATGCTGGTGGGCACATTGGTTGGCATCGTATTGATACCCGGCCTGTTTGTAATATTTGAATCGATCGCCAGTAAACTGAGAAGGGAAGAGCCTCACGAAGAACCTAAAATGGCTTGATGGTAAAATGATTTGACGATGAGATTGATGCAGCTATTTGTTCGAAAATATCTTTTGATTTTGCTTTTAGCCATTTCGGCACAGGGATGTGTGATCACAGCACAGGTGGACGACAGCAAGCCAGACATTGGCAACGATTATGGCCTGGGCGATACTGGCATCAGCGACGCCGCCCTCCATTGGTCGGACTATTTTGCTGACACCAGCCTCGTGAACTTGATTGAAGAGGCGCTGGCAAACAACCTGGATGCCAGGATGGCCCTGCAACGCATTGCCATCGCACAAAGCCAGTCAAGAATTGTCCGGTCGGCATTGTTTCCGCAGGTGAGCATGGGTGGCAGCGCAGGCGTTAGAAGGTATGGAGACTACACCATGGATGGCGTTGGAAACGACGACACCAACCGGTCAGAGCCCGTGCTTGAAGAAGGCAAAAGACTACCGAAGCCTTACACCGACTACAAAATAGCACCCAACTTCGCCTGGGAGGCCGACATATGGGGCAAACTGCGGCACAAGAAAAAAGCAGCACTTTCCCGATGGCTGGCTTCAAAAGAAGGTATGCACTGGATGCAAACCGAAATCGTGTCTCAAGTGGCCACGCTTTACTTTCAGCTGATGGGACTCGACAATGAGCGCACCGTCATCCTGCAAAATATTGAGCTTCAGGAGCTCGGTATGGAGCTTATCAAAATCCAGAAAATAGGCGGAAAGGTCAACCAGCTGGCAGTAGACCAGTTTGAAGCGCAGTTCCTGAACACGCAGTCACGGTTGCCAGAGATAGAGCAAGCCATCATTGCCAACGAAAGTGCCATCAATCTTCTTTTAGGAAGATATCCGCAGAAAGTTGAGCGTAACTCCACCACCCTTGCACAGCACCTGCCCGACAGTGTGCATCTCGGATTGCCCGGTGACCTCCTCGCCTTTCGTCCCGACATAAAAAAGGCCGAGCTGGAGCTTGAAGCCGCCAAAGCAGATGTTCACGCAGCCAAAGGTGCTTTTTACCCCACACTAACCCTCAACGGAGAACTTGGCTTTCAGGCCTTTGGGCCCGATAAGCTGTTTGTGCCGGGTTCCGGCATCTACGCCCTGGGTGCCGGATTGTCGGCTCCATTGTTTCAAATGGGAAAAATAAAAGCGCAGTTTGCACAAACGAAGGGCGTGCAACACAATGCAGTGCTGAACTACCAAAAAACTATCTTACAGGCCTTCAATGAGGTATATGTTAGTTATAATGCCTTTGAAAACATCAGAAAACGGGTGGCTATCAAAAGCGAAGAAGTGGAAGTGCAAAAAAGGGCGTTTACCAACTCCAGCGACCTTTTTTCAGTAGGTTATGCCAGCTATCTTGAGGTCATCATGGCACAGCGAAGGATGGTGGAGGCGCAGCTGGAGCTAACACAGCTCCGGGCCGACCAGCTCAAAGCCAAAGTGGACGTATACAAAGCGCTTGGGGGCGGATGGGCAGAGTAGGGAAGTAAAAAGAGCCTACCTAACGAAGATGCTGTTCTTTTGACAACGTCGGTTGCTGGCATCTCTGGCTGCGGATAGTTAATTTGTCTTCCCGATTCCACACAGCATGAGAGCATATTTGCTACTACTTATATTTTTTAGCGCCGGTTACACAGTTGCCCAATCTAATGGTGCGTCCAGCTTTCAAACAGTTGACTACAGAAAACACATCACCTACTACAAAATGATGGGGAAGCCCAGGCAACACTTCGCTGGCTTATATTATCCCAATGATGAGTTCAAAAAAGGCCTAATATTTATGGGCGATGACCTGCCATCAGACACATTGCTGATGAGGTACCATAAACTCAGCGATGCCATTGAAATCAAGAGTGGGGATAACGTGTTTGAGATTCGCCCAACCAGTGGCGCCAGCGAAATACACATCGGAAAGTTGGTGCTGGTTTCCAGGGCATTTGAGTTCAAGGGAGTAACCAGATTCGGTTTTTTTGAGTTACTGAGACGAGGCCAGAACGAGCTGCTCGCAAAGGAAATCTACAAACCTGACCCTGGCATCATGCAGGATGCCGCAAGTTCAAATCAGAAGACACCAATTTATGTCCCTGTTGGAAGCAGCTATCTGAGTGCAGCTGAAAGCACTCCGACGGGGTTCAAATTTCTTGCAGAGGACTTTGAGCAACGCTTTTACTTTACAACTGAAAATGCTGGCATGAGCGAAGTCAGAAAACTTAAGAAGTTTATCAATCTGCTCCCCGGTCATCATGAGGAGCTTCTTCGCTACTCAAAAAAAAATAAGCTCAAAAAGAACCGGGAGGGGCTTGTCTCCCTCGTCAGCTATTACGATTCGCTGAATAAATACTAGACAGTCTCGCTTATCAAACGCCAGTTGTCACCAACTAGTCTCTCATCAAAAAAGCCCCCGTGTAAACTTTTTTCCTACCTTTCACCTTTTATTAATTCACAAATTGAAGTTAACGAATGAAAATCGGCAAAGAAAAAGTGGTTTCCATCCACTACACACTTAAGGACAACGAAGGCACCACGCTTGACTCAAGCGTTGGTGATCAGCCCTTACTATACATTCATGGCATTGGCAACCTGATTCCTGGCATGGAAGAAGGCCTGGATGGAAAAGTAAAAGGAGACAAAGTAGAAATTAAAGTGAGCCCTGAGAAAGGCTATGGCGTTCGTGACGGGCGAATGATCCAGAAGATGCCACGCTCAGCTTTCGGCGACCAAAAAGTGGAAGTGGGCATGCAGTTCAATGCAGGCACTAAAAACGGGCAGCAGGTGGTGACCGTGACCAAAGTAGAAATG
This sequence comes from Imperialibacter sp., assembly GCF_048007035.1. Taxonomy (NCBI): domain Bacteria; kingdom Pseudomonadati; phylum Bacteroidota; class Cytophagia; order Cytophagales; family Flammeovirgaceae; genus Imperialibacter; species Imperialibacter sp. The sequence goes on along the minus strand of NZ_CP180355.1, from coordinate 4,602,915 downwards.
GATGGCATCACCATCGACGGCAACCATGCGCTGGCAGGTGTTGAGCTGAACTTTTCGGTAGAGGTGCTCGACGTGCGTGATGCGAGCAAAGACGAACTGGCCCACGGCCACGTGCATGGCCCGGGTGGACACCATCATTAACGAACAACATCAATAGCAAGTAACGTCACCTCGATCCGACTCTGTTTTCCTCAAGGGAGACCCGTTCTACGTCGGTTCCCCTTCGGGATTCGAGGTGACGGTTCTTATTGAAATTGCTGTTATCAATACGGCTACCTCCCTCCATTAAAAATCCGTATTTTTGCGCTCTCTTAAACCAATACCATGAGCGTAGCATCCGAACTCGAAGCAAGAAGTGAATCAAAGTGTGAGCTTTGCCAAGCCACAGAAAACCTCTCTGTCTATCTCGTATCACCTGGCGAGAGCGAAACCCTCGACAACAGCATCCTGGTGTGTGGTAAATGTCAGGCCCAACTCAACGAAAGTGAGCCAGCCGACCCCAACCACTGGCGCTGCCTCAACGACACCATCTGGAGCGAAGTATCAGCCGTAAAGGTACAAGCCTATCGAGTCCTTCATGGTTTAAGAGGCGAAGGCTGGCCCCAGGATCTGCTCGACATGATGTACATGGAAGAAACGGAGCTGAAATGGGCCCAGGCTACTCTGATGCAAGACGGAGAAGTGGCCGTCGTCCACAAGGACAGCAACGGCGTAACCCTGGCCAATGGCGATACAGTGGTGCTCGTAAAAGACCTGGATGTAAAAGGAGGCGGCTTTACAGCCAAGCGTGGCACGGCGGTGCGCAATATTTCGCTGGTAGCCGACAATGCAGAGCAAATCGAAGGCAAGGTGAATGGCCAGCAGTTGGTGCTTCTGACAAAGTTTCTGAAGAAGTCATAGCTGCCGGTAAATCATGTGGACGTGCCCCCTATGCAACCATAGCTTTTCCAGGGAAAACCAATACCACTCCTGCAACGACCGTACGCTGGAAAGTTTTCTGGAAAGACGAAAGCCAGAAATAGTAGAGCTGTTTTACTACTTCATTGATCAGTACAAGCAAATTGGCGACTTTGAGGTGCACCCCGCCAAAACCCAGATTGGTTTTGGTGCGAAGATAAGGTTTGGTTACATCCCACGAGTGGGCAAAGAGTTTATTGACGTTGCCCTCACTTTACCCAGAAAATACGAAGACAACCTTTGCTTCCATCGCATTGGTGAAGTACCCGGCTACGAAGTTTACCAGCACTACCTGCGGCTAATGCACAAAGACGACATCAACGACGAGGTAAAAAAGTACATGAAACTGGCACTGGACTATGGCAACAAAGCGTTCAACGACTGGTAAGCAATTGGCAACCTGATTTATCGCAGCCATTTTCAAAACCTTCTGAAGGTCACTACGTAAAAGCTTTCATCTCATTTTTTTATCATGATCAGGCAAATTCAAATACCACCTCCTGACAGGTGAAGATCGCCAGCCATCTCTTTCAAAGATGGCAGAGTCATTCTCTTTTTATACCTTCGAAAACTCATGTTGAAAGTTTTATATTTCCTGGCTGTTACTGCCATCCCATTGTTCGCTTCGGCACAAAAACCGGGATCGGCTTACCCCGATGACAGCAAGAACCCAAGCCTAACGGGGGGACATATCGATTCCGCTGTCACGTCCTTCAAACAAGGCAAGTGGCAGCAGGTAGTCGCCATGTTCGATTCCATTGTCTCTAACAACTACTTTACCAATAACCAGCTCTACTACGCAGTAAGCAAAAGTCTGGAAAGCCTTTCCAGAGAAACGCCCGAACCCGCAAAAAAAGATTCGCTGATGCAAGCCTCAAAAAAAGTGTATGAGGCGAGTTTGGGCGAATGGGGTGAACAGGTAATGGAAGGTGGTGTGGACCTGAAAGTATATTCTATAGTTGACAAAAACCCCGAGCCGGTAGGTGGCATGAAAAACTACACTACCTACCTTGAGCAAAACATGAACTATCCGCCCGATGCACTTCAACAGAAGAAAGAGGGAAAGGTATTCCTGCAGTTTGTGGTCAACAAAGACGGCAGTATTGATGCCATCAAGGTACAGCGTGGATTGTGCAAGACGTGCAACGAAGAAGCCATCAGGCTCATAAAAGAAGGGCCTAAATGGACACCTGGCAAGCAAAACGGACAACCAGTGTTTGTGAGAATGGTGCTGCCTGTCTCGTTCAATATCAGAGACTACTACCGGGCACTAAAGGTCAAGAACACTAACTAGAATAAAGCTTAAGTGAGTTCTGTCTTTTGAAAGCTTTGATTAGATTTATGTATCAGAACCATTCATCTAACCAAGCTGATCGCTATGCCAGGGATATCCAAATCCACTTTTCAATTCCTAAAAGAACTCAAAGACAACAACAACCGGGAGTGGTTCACAGAAAACAAGAAGAGGTATGAAGCCGCAAAAGCTGAATTCGAAGTTTTCATAGATGCCCTTATTGCAAAAATCGTTGAGTTTGATCCCACAATAGGCCACCACAAAGCCAAAGATTGTGTCTTCCGCATTTACCGGGATGTGCGCTTTTCCAAAGACAAGTCGCCCTACAAAACGCACTTTGGTGCCCATGTGACGGCGGCAGCTAAAAGGTCTGAGATCCATACCAGGGCTGGTTATTATATCCATTTGGAACCAGGCGGTTCAATGCTTGCCGGTGGTGCCTACCTGCCGGAGAAAGACTGGCTGAAGAGCATCAGGCAGGAGATAGATTATAACGGAGCTGAGCTGCATAAAATACTTGACAGCAAAGACTTCAAAGCCACTTTTGGTCAGATTGAAGGCGAAAGTCTGAAAACAACACCCAAGGGCTACGATGCTGACCACCCGGAAATAGCGCTTTTGAGGCAAAAGAGCTTTCTGGCTACCCATAAGCCAAGCGACAGCCAGGTTGTTGCCGACGGTTTTTTAGATCACGCGGCCAAAGTCTTCAAAGTATTGCATCCCTTTGATGAGTTTCTAAATAAAAGCAAGGAATAGATAATGTGGTGGATGGGGGCTAGTTTTGCTTTCCTTCACAAAAGCACGCCATTCATTACCAGAAAATGCCAAACTTGGGATACTCCGAAATTATTCTGCTGATCGCCATTGGGCAAATGACGATGCTTACTTTTGGCGCCCTGAGGAAGAGAGTTATCCCCTACGCACAATGGCTCACTTACGCCTGGGCTTGGATAACGATCCTCAGCCTGGTTTTCTACTTTGAGTCGGCATTCAGTCTCTACCTGGTTTTGCCAGCTCCATTTCTCTTCAGGGGCTTGCTGCTGACCTTCTTTGAAAAACCAATTCCCAGGTTATACACCCTCCAACTGCTACCTCCTCTTTTTATAGGCATTGTCGGTTATATGATTCCTTCAGTCGCCGGGCCTGTGACTGCCATCTATTTGATGTGGGAGGCTTACGCACTTATCAAAACCTATTTATTTTATTCCAGACTCAAAGGCATCGACACCCCTGGCTCCGGCAGCAAGAAGGTAATCTGGCTGAAGTTCTTCTTCCTGATGATGGCCGCCATGATAATAACGGTCGTTCTATGGGAAATTTGGCCAGCGGCATCACCACAAATGTTGTTCATCATTTGCGCTTTTGCGCTCTCCACTCAATCGGCCTGGTACTTTTCGGGGCCAGGTGCACATGAGCCACTGAAAAGCGAGCAGAAGTACGGCAGCTCATCTCTCGATCAGCCTGAAAAATACAGGATCATGAATGCCCTCGATCACCAGCTGACAGAAAAGAAATATGCGCTGGAGCCCGACGCCTCCCTGGCCGGACTGGCCAAAAAAGTGTTCGCATCTCCGCATCAGCTTTCTCAGGTGATCAACGAAACCAAGGGCATGAGTTTCTTTGACCTAATGGCCTACCACAGAGTGCTGGAAGCTAAAAAATTGCTTCGAAAGGAAGAGAATAAGGCACTGAGGATTGAGGAGATAGGTGAAATGGTCGGCTACATGTCCAAATCTTCCTTCAACACTGTTTTCAAGAAATTTACCGGCCTCACGCCATCGCAATACAGGGATCGGGACGTTCGACATGATGATCTCGAACGCCGACATGAGGCCAACATACGTCAAAACCACGTTACGCAGGGTACTTTTGGTTCACTACAAATCACAGGTATCATGCTTAACAACTTCATCAAAGTTTACTTTAGAAACCTGACAAGAAAGAAGGCCTTTACCTTCATCAATTTGTCAGGACTGGTTATAGGAATGGCCAGCGCCATGCTCATCTTTATTTACATCCAGCATGAACTGTCGTACGACAGATTTCATCAAAGGGCCAAGGACATATACCGGATCGCTTTCATGTCAAGCAATCCGCAAACCCGCACGCCTCACCCCATGGCACAGGAAATGATGAAAGAGTTTCCCGAGGTGGAAGCGGCAGTTTCTCTTACCCCTCTTTATGGGCCAGGGCTTACCAAGCAGTCGATGTATATCCGAAACCCTGAGAAGGACGTTATGTTCCGGGAGCCGGATGGCTATGCTGCCGACAGCACTTTCTTCAAGGTTTTTGACTTTAGGCTGCTGGTGGGCAACCCCGATGCAGCGCTGAAAGAAATCGGCGGTATGATCATCTCGTCATCTATGGCTAAAAAGTACTTTGGCGACGAGAATCCCCTCGGTAAAGTGCTTGAAGTAGATGCCGAAGGCCATCCCGTGATCATAACAGGCATCATGGAAGACGCCCCGGCGACATCGCATTTTCATCCCAATTTCATCATCTCATATGTCACTTTGAAATACATGGATCCAACCGACTCCTGGTTTCAGTGGGACGACTATGGCCATTTCAACTATTTAAAACTACAGGCTGGTGCGGATGCTGCTGCCCTGCAAAGAAAAATTCCAGAGTGGATGTATCGAAATGGTCATATCAACGACCATTGGTACGCTGGATTCGAAAGTGGTGAGATTCGATTCGACCTGCAACCCATCACTGACATCCATCTCAAATCACATATCCGCTGGGAATTGGAAGCCAATGGCAACATTGTGTACGTTTATATACTTGTGGCTGCCATCGCATTCATTCTGGCTATTGTCTCCATCAATTTTATCAACTTGTCTACCGCCCGGGCTTTCGAAAGGGCCAAAGAGGTAGGTGTGCGAAGAACACTTGGAGCCAACAGAACGGGTATCTCCTGGCAGTTTCTGTCCGAAGGCATTTTCACCTGTTTGCTTTCCTTAGGCTTGGCCTATTTGCTGGCCCTGCTGGCTTTCGACGGCTTCAAAAGCTTAACTGGAAAGCCATTCATTTACAGTGATCTGTTCACCACACTCAATACATTTCTTGGCCTTTTAGTAGTGGTTGTTGTCGGAACCATCGCCGGCCTGTATCCGGCCCTCACGGTATCCAGAATCAAAGCCGGCGAAATATTAAAAGGAAAATTTGTGACTGGCACCAAAAGCAGTTGGGTAAGGAAGACGCTGGTAGTGATTCAATTTTCTGTTTCGGCCATTCTCATTTTTGGCAGCACCATCCTGGTGTTGCAGGTAAATTACCTGGAGCAGGTGCCCCTTGGATACGACGATCAGCAGGTGCTCGTGGTCGAACTCAAAAGCAGAAATGTGGTAGAAAGCCTGGAGGCCATAAAAAACGAGATTAGTATGGTACCTGGCGTTATCGACATGGGAGCAGTTTCGAACCTTCCCGGCACCCAATTTAACCAAAATGGCATCTTTCAAATTGGCGTACCGGACATCAATGTGGACGTGTCAGAAATGGGAGTAGATTTCGATGCTAAAGACCCACTTGGACTGGAACTGGTATCAGGAAGGTGGTTTGACAAGTCGAACAGCATGGACTCCCTTGGCAGGTCTTACATATTGAACGAAACAGCCGCAAAAGGCCTCGGCCTGGAAGAACCTGTCGGTAGCAGGTTGCTCTGGGATGACGAGGATGCAGCGCTAGATGGTATAGTGGTGGGCTTAGTAAAAGACTTCCATTTTCAGTCGCTGCATGTGCCCATCCAGCCTCTACTGATAACGGTCGATTACGACGAACTTAACTTTCTGCTTGTAAAATTAGATGGCGGAAATATCCAGCAGGCAGTTGCACAGATTGGCAAGATCTACACAGGTTTTGAACAGAAGTTTGGCTATGAAGCCTATTTCCTCGATCAGAAAAACCAGCAATTGTATACAGCGGAAAAACAGGGGCTCAGGGTATTTAACCTCTTTGCTGGCATTGCTTTATTGCTTGCCGCCATGGGACTCGTTGGACTGGCTTATTTGATGATGGTGCAGCGCACCAAAGAGATGGGAGTGAGAAAAATCCTCGGAGCTTCTATTGGCAATTTGCTCTGGCAAGAAAATTTCAGCTTTCTGAAGCTGATTGCCATAGCCTTCGTACTCGGTTTGCCAGTTGCCTATTTCACCATGAACGAATGGCTGGCTGGCTTTGCCTACAGAGTGCCTATCGGGCTAGTTCCTTACGCTATCACCGTCGCTATTATCCTTGTTATAGCCAGCTTGAGCGTGACGCTCGCCGTGCTCAAAACAGTGCTGGTCAATCCAAGTCATGCCCTGCGGTACGAATAGTCAACTTAGGCGGAAGAGTTTTCGTTGACATGACTTTTAGCCGACAAATCAACTTGTCGGCTACATTCATTTTTGTGTTTATGAAAAGTAAGACCGTGAAAGTGTTGGCGATTTCAGGTAGCATCAACCCTGGCGCAACCGCAGGGAGGCTCCTGCAAGCTATTGCAAGGCTCGCAGGCACTGGCTTTCAATTCACCATTTTTGAAGGGCTGGGCGACATCCCCCACTTCAACCCTCAACTATCGGACAGTACGACAAACGAACAGGTGCTGGCCTGGAGAAACCTCTGGAAACAAGCCGACGCTGTCATTATCTGCACACCAGAGTATGCTTTCGGCTTGCCTGGAGTGCTTAAAGACGCCCTCGACTGGCTGGTAGGCAGTGGAGAAGTTTACCACAAGCCATTGGCGGCATTGAGCTACTCTCCTTCCATGATGGGTGGCGAAAATGCGCTCTCCACGCTGCTCCTCACACTGAAAGCCCAAAACGCTGATTTTGATGAAAGCACCACCTCAACGATTCCGGCCATCAGGCAACGATTTTCACTTGAAGGAGAAATTACGGACCCCACCCTTTCTACCCTCCTTACCAAAGTTCTTGAGTCGCTTGCTAACAAATGCGAGAAAAAAACTGATTCTCACTGACACAAGGTTGTCAGTGACCTGCGTTTTTTTACCCCAATAACAAAAAGCGCAGCAATGACGAAGATTGACCTCTCCAAAACCGACAAAACATATTATACAGCCAAGCAAAAGCCTGAGCTGTTGAAACTGGCACCTATGCAATACCTGGCTATTGCAGGCCAGGGCGATCCGTCATCAAAAGGTTTTGCTGAGTGCATAGAAGCTCTCTACTCAGTCGCCTACACCATTAAATTTGAGTGGAAAGCTGCGGGAAAGGACTTCGTGGTGCCAAAGCTGGAAGGGCAATGGTGGTTTGATGAGGACAAGTATGGCGGGGTATCCATGACAGACGCTCCAACCAAAATCCCGAGGTCAGAGTGGATGTTTCGTTTGCTCATAAGGATGCCAGAATTTGTGAAAAAAGAGAGTATTACCACTGCAGCATCCAATGTTGTTAGCAAAAAAGGGCTGACACTCGCCAGGCAGGTAGAACACTTTGAAATGAACGAAGGCAGCGTTGTGCAAATCCTCCATGTTGGGCCGTTCGACAAAGAACCCGAAAGCCTGGGCAAACTTCAGGGGTTTATTGAAGCCAATGGCTGGAAACGGAACGGCTTGCATCATGAGATCTATTTGTCGGACTTCAGGAAAACAGCCCCGGAAAAATTAAAAACAATTTTGCGGGAGCCAATAAAATAACCTTTTCAAAACTTTCTCGTTAAGCAGATCATCTATAAATTTGTATATCAATAATTGATATATCAATAATGAAAGATGATTTGTCACAAGTAGTGCTCTTTATGCTTGACCAAACCAACAAGCTGGCCAAGCAATACTCCCAAAAGGAGCTGGATAAGAGAGGTGCCGGCATCACTGTAGATCAATGGGTATTGCTCAAGGTGATTGAAGGAGACCCTGGTCTTTCTCAGCGTGACCTGGCCGAGAAATCAATCAAAGACCCCGCTTCTATTACCAGGATGCTCGATTTACTGGAAAAGAAAGGGCTTATTCAAAGGGAAGCCATAGAGGGCAATAGAAGGCAATACATGATTACTGTTTCCAAAGAAGGACAAAAATTCATCAATAAGCATATGGATATGGTACAAAGTCACCGGGCCAAAAGCCTGGAAGGGTTTTCTAAGAAAGAGGTAAACAAATTGAAAGATATGCTGCTGCGAATCCAGGGCAACATGATGTAAAAAAATTTCTATAAACAATTGACATATCAATAATTGATATTAATGAAAATAATGATTACAACCATCGGTATCCTTTGCGGCGCTGTAGCAATGCTATTTAACCCCACCCCTTCCAACCAAACCAACGCCATTCGAAAAAACGGAATGGAGGTCATCTGGGTCCATCAGGACGATCGGGTGCAATTCGAACTGAAAGCCCCGACAACGGGCTGGGTAGCCATAGGCTTCAACGAGGCGAATCAACTGAAAAACACCTACCTCATCATGGGCAGGGTGGCCAACAACTTGGTGACAGTAAAAGAACACTTTGTTGTCGAGCCGGGAGACTACCAACCTATTGAAACATTCGGAGCTCTCGTATCGGTCGACGCTATTGAAGGCCTGGAAAATGAAGAGGGGACAGTCGTCAGGTTCTCGTTGCCCATAGAGGCAATTGATGCGTACCGCAAGAATTTAGAGCCTGGCAAAAGCTACTCCCTGTTAATGGCCTATAGCCTGGAAGACGACTTCCAGCATCATTCGGTCATGAGAACGCAAACAACAATTCAATTATAAAACTCAAACAATTTCTAATCATGAACACAAACATTTCAAGCATTATGATGACCGTATTTGGCACTATGGTATTTAGTATTGCTCAGGGGCAGGAAACTGGCGTGGAAGAGGTGAAAAAGACGATCATGCAATTCGCAACGGCGGCCGACTATCAGGATCCGATTATCCTTGAAGAAGTACTGGACACCAACTTCAGGGTGGTGATGAACCGCCTCTTTGGCTCAGAAGGTGTGACGATCATGCCCCGGGAAGTTTACCTGGCAAAGATCAAAAACAAAGAATTTGGTGGCGACAAAAGAGAGGTGACTATTTCCAATGTGACTATCAACGGAAATACTGCTAACGCTCTGGTAAGCTTTAAGGGCAGTAAAATGACGTTTGTTTCTACGCTACTCCTTGTTTTGACAAAGGAAGGCAAATGGAAGCTGGTAGCTGACCTGCCAAACGTGATTTAAACACTGCGAGGCTGTCTCTACCACTGACTTACAGTCAATGCCTTGAGGCAGCCTCCAATTTATATCCCAGCAGATACGGTAATGTGTTCCTTCCTTGTTTTAAACTTACGCTGAAAAAAGATGATTGCTGGCGTAAAAACCACGGTCGGAATAAGCCAAAGCAGCCATTGATGCTGAGAGCCGCCCATGATACGGTCACCGTTTTGCACTGCAAAAGCTGTAATGGCTGCAATATAACTGCCACCAATGGCACTGATGTGCTGGCGCAACCACCACAGTTTATAGGTCTCTTCCTTCGGCTTCAGTAAAAAAACCAAATCTCTATAGGCGGCGAAAGCAGTGAAAAAACCGAAAATGTAACTGAGGATGGCCAAAGACATTCCAAAACCAGCGACGCTTCCCACGAAGAATCCGTAGCCCACCAATCCGATACCAAAAGCTAGAGTAAGTCCCGAAGCACCCAGGTCAACCCAGGTATGCTCACCAATCTTCTTTCGTTTGGTTACCCTATAGCCAGTGAAGGTGGCGTAAAAGCTCACTACCCCCACCACCATGAGAAACGCATTGAATCGAAAGAATGCAATGATAAGTATGGCAGAAACAAATATCCAGGCCATTCCCAGCACATACGCTATCCCCAGCTTTTTGTGGAGATTGCCGCCCTTCTTGCTAATGAAGTTGAACAGGCCGGTGAGTAGTACCAATGCACCAGCAGAGGCGTGAGAAATGAGTATCGCTTTTTCCATATCGTTTCCTTTTGATCAAAGAAACGCCGCAAAAAGCGACTATACCACAAAGAAATGCTGAACCGTCGATTTACAATGACAAGTTGTGCAGGATACTGGATGTAGCAATTAAATAGTCGTTTGTTCAAGCAACTCTCTGAGAGCGCTCATCGACTTGGTCATTTGATAGTGAACGATGGGATCGGTGAGAAGCCGTGGTACGGCGCTTGGCTTGGTGCTGACCTGATAGCTGATTTCGACTACGTCAAATCCCAAAGATCGAATCGTCCATTTTCCCTGCACCTGTTCCATCCTTTCGGCGCCTTTCTTCAAAGGAAGGACATCGTCCACACTTTCAATAGCCACCTCAATAATATTACCCTTCTCTACCAGAGAGTGGCGAAGCACGGCATCGTGGTCGTTCAGTGGCCAGGGCAGGTCGTATTCAATATATGTGACCCAGGTGTGTTTCTCGTTGTTGAGCACATCGTAGGCACCGGCGCCAATATTCCACTGTATTCCCTTATCAGCATTTCTCAGCATTTCTACCACCACCGCAGAACTACTCCTGGCAGTAAAGACTGCTTTCACCTCCCGAACATCAACACCATATCTGTTGACAATGGGCCGCTCGTGAAGGGTAATGTTTTCCCTGGCGTACACCTGTTTGAAGCCGGCTTCTTTGGCAACATCAGTTTTGTCCGGGGCAACAGACCAGGACGATGCAAAAAGGATAACAGCGGAAACGAACTTCAACATTTTAACAAAATGATAATAATATCACAATGACGAGCGGGCGCAAAAATAGTTGCTGTTCGTGAATAAAAAATTTAATTCTTTGGGCGATGCACAAAAAAAGGCCTCAAGCAATCTTGAGGCCTTTCACTCATATCACCACTGTGATCTATTTCTGAGACTCATACTTCCGCTTGAAGCGGTCGTACAGCATTTGCTGCTTGCCATCCAATATGATGCCTTTGCCCATAATAAAGGCGCTGGTCACCTTGCTGGTGCGCATGTCGAGAATATCTCCTTCTGACACCACGATATTGGCATCCTTGCCAATCTCCAAGGTACCCGTAGTGCCGTCGATGCCGAGTATCTGCGCAGTGTTTGACGTGATCATCTTCAATGCCTCCTCTTTGCTGATACCGCCATAGGCCGCTACTGTCCCTGCTGTGAAAGGCAGGTTCCTTGAGCCATGAAGCGTTTCATAAGTCAAACCTACTTTGATGCCTGCATTTGAAAGAATGGCCGGCAACTTATAGGCAAGATCATAGTCCTCATCTTCTCTGCCTGGAATTCTGTGCACGTCTGTCAGCAACACCGGAATGTTGTTGTCTTTCAGAAAATCGATGCAGTTGCCTGCGTCGGTTCCGCCCACAAGAACAATGCTGGTGGCACCGCTCGCCTTGGCAAACTGAATGCCCTCCATGATCTCCACCCTCCTATCGGCATGAACAAACAGCTTCTGTGCTCCGGTAAACAAGCCTTTCATCGCTTCCAGTCTTAGGTTGGTCACGGCGGGTTGTCCTTCGCTGTAGGCTTTTGCGTCTGCAAAAAACTTTTCCAGCTTGTCAATCGACGATTGGTAGTTGGGGTTCTTGCGAGGTTCAGTCTCGCCCATCCACCAGCGTGGCCCAAACGTTTTGGTAGGCCAGTTAAGGTGAATGGCATCGTCGGCTTTGTACTGAGCATCTTCCCAGTTCCAGCCTTCCAGCATCATGATAGAAGAAGTGCCCGTAACCAGGTCGCCCTGAGGAGTGCTCTGGGCAAGCAAAATGCCGTTGTAGCGCAACGTAGCAATCACTTCAGAATCTGTATTGTAAGCCACAAGGCTTCTTACGTGGGGATTCAGGTCTCCCACTTCCTCGCTGTCAATAGACGCTCGCACCGCAGAAATATCCTCAAGGCCCAAGGTAGTATTAGGCAGTATCAAGCCAGGATACACATGCTTGCCTGCAATATTGATCACTTCGAATTTCGTCATATCCAACCGCACAACGGTGGCATCGCCCACGTTGGTGATTTTTCCATTCTCAAAAGTAACAAATGAGTTTTCGATCACCTGGCCATTGCCAATATGCGCCGTGCCATTCATTAGCAGGATAGGTTTTTCCTGCGGGCCTACCGGCTCAGGCACCTGAGCTTTGGCTTGTCCTGCTATCAACAAACAGGCTGCAATTATATATTTTAATTTTTTCATCTCGTTTAGCTTTTAAAGTGGACGATTAGTCTTCCTGCGAAGCTTTGATCATGTCGCCAAGGTATTCGTCTTCGCAATCCCATCTGTGCTTGTACTGACGGCTTGGACGCTGCGTAGGAGCACCAGAAGCCTTCGCTGACTTCATTTTGGCAATAATCCTGGCTCTTTCATCCTGAATGGCATCTCTCATTTGCGCATCTTTCTCAATATCAAAGTACACAATGCCATCTACCATGGTTTTCTCTGGTTTGGCATAGATAGACAGCGGATGATCGTTCCATAACACAAGGTCGGCGTCTTTGCCTACTTTAATGCTACCCATTCTGCTGTCGAGGTGAAGTAGTTTCGCTGGGTTGATGGTCACCATTTTTATGGCTTCTAACTCGCCCATGTCGGCATACTTGATCGATTTGGCAGCCTCCTGGTTCAGGCGACGGGCCATTTCAGCGTCGTCGGAGTTGATGGCCACCGTTACACCGGCCATGGTCATCAGCGCAGCGTTGTAAGGAATCGCCTCACGCACTTCGTATTTGTACTGCCACCAGTCGGCAAAAGTACCACCGCCCACGCCATGCTCGGCCATTTTATCGGCTACTTTGTAGCCTTCCAAAATGTGTGTGAACGTGTTTACACGGAAGTTGAAACGCTCAGCCACTTTCATCATCATGTTGATTTCGGGCTGCACATAAGAGTGGCAAGTCACAAAACGCTGCTTGTTAATTATTTCAGCCAGCGCATCCAGCTCGAGGTCTTTCCGTGGCTTCACCGCTGTTGCTTTCGCCTTGGCGGAAAGGCCGTTGTAGGCTTTCCACTCTTTGTCGTATTCCCCGGCTCTTGTAAATGCATCTGCCATTACCTGCTCCACACCCATACGGGTTTGAGGGAAACGGATATTGCTGGTAGGAGGTCTGTTCGACTGCTTTACGTTTTCACCCAAAGCAAACTTGATGTACTTATCAGCACCTTTGATCAGCAGGTCCTGAGGAGCTGCGCCCCAACGGAACTTGATCAAGGCAGACTGGCCGCCGATAGGGTTGGCCGAGCCATGCAACAACTGAGCCGCTACCACACCACCAGCCAGCTGACGGTAGATGTCAGAGTCCTCAGAGTCAATAGCATCTTCCTGGCGTACTTCAGAAGTGACAGCTTCGGAACCTTCGTTCACGCCGCTAAGTGCAATATGTGTGTGCTCATCGATGATGCCTGGGGTCAAGTGTTTGCCTGCACCGTCGATAGTTACTGCGCTAGCCGGAGCGGATAGCCCCTTGCCTACCTGCGCAATCTTGCCGTTTTGCACCAACACATCAGTGCTTTCCAGCTTACCGGCATCTTCGCTGGTCCAAACGGTAGCTCCTTTGATCAGGTACGTTTTGGCTGTTGGAAGCTCTTCGTTACCGAAAGCGACAAAAGGATACATGATCTTACCAAGATCAGGAGCTTTGTCGCTGTCTCCGTCCTCTTTCTTCTCTTTCTCCTCTATGGCGCTTTGGTAAGTAGCTGTCCACTTGATCCAGTCGCCGTTTTCCAGCTGACCATCACCTTTGAAGTTTTTGCCGTTCAACCAGCCACTTAATCGGATGTTACCCTCTTTTTTCTTTTCTGGCTGGAAGCTGAGGCTGATGTTCTGTCCGTCAATGGTCGTTTTGGCATCTACCGAAGTGGAGTCGTTCACTTTCACTTTAGCCTTCTGCGAGCCTGCTTTGCCTGAAATCTCCAGTGTATAGCTGCTGCCTGAGTAGCTCAACTGGTAGTTGCCGGCATAATCGGGAGCGTTCATGTCAGTAACCTCGTACTTATTGCCCTGCACCCAGTTTTCGAAGATAGCTGTTTTCTCGTCAAACAGGTTGCCTGAAGTAATCAGGAAGTTGGCCAACATACCTTTTTTCAGGCTACCTACTTTGTCAGCGGCCTTCACAAGGGTTGCCGGTGTGTAAGTAATGGCCTTCAGGGCTTCCTGCTCGCTCAAGCCATACTTAATGGCTTTTCTCACGTTTGGCAAAAAGTCGGCAGGGTCTTTCAGGTCGCTGGCGGTGAAGGCAAAGGTGATGCCGTTTTTGGCTACCGTTGCGGCATTGGCAGGTGCAAGCTCCCAGTGCTTTAGCTGAGAAAGCGAAACATTCAATGCATCGTAAGGGTCGTCCACATCGTAGGCAGCGGGGTAGTTCACCGGAATGATCAGAGAAGCCTTCGTGGCCTTCACCTCGATGATCCGCTGGTACTCATCGCCCGAGCCCTTTATGATGTACTGAACACCGAACTCATCGCCAACTTTGTCGGCCAGGAGAAGTCTCAGCTTGTTGTCAGTTTCGAAAATTTGTGGCAAGCCCTGCAATGCATTGAATGCCTCAAGGCTCACATTGGTTTGCACCTTGTTGAGAGGCGATGTGTACCACTGGGCATCGTAATAGGTTTGGCGAAGCAACGCCACATAACCCATGATCGAGTTAGGGTAGTTTTGAGTCGAGCTACCTTTGTCGAATGCATAGTTGGCAGCTGCTCTTTCTTTCACAATCACTTCGTTCACCGGGCCATCGCTGAGCGTCACCAGGGTAGCGCTTCCTCTCACAATGCCGTCGGGCCTGAAGGCCAGCACAGTGCCAAAGCCTTGCTTTCTCCACTTCTCAGCCGTTTTGGCATCGATGGTAAACTCGCTGGCTCCGTCGAAGTCGGCTTTGATGGCGTCGTTCCAGCCATAAGCTTCCTTGCGGTCGGAATCAAGCTGTGGAGGATCCATAAAGCTTCTCCTTCCCCGCTTCACCTCAGGCATACCATAACTGGTATAAGGGTCTACGATAGAAGGATAAATGAATTTTCCGCCAAGGTCAGTAACGATGGCGCCTTTGGGGATGGCAACACTCGCTCCGACTGCTTCCACGAAGCCGTCTTTCACAAGCAATGTTGCATTCGCTAATGTTGTTTGATAATCCACCACCACGGTGGCGTTCGTAAAAGCATAAATATTCAGCCGTTTATCCTGAGCACCATTCACAGGAAAGTTTTCCTGAGCCAGTGCCGGAGACAAGACCATACTTACGCCCATAAACAGGAGTATTAATCTCTTCATGTCCTCAATGTTTTTTGGTTTTCTAAGAGAGCGAAGATACAAGGATGAGGATCAAATAGCGGCTGGATTTATACAGGTGGCTATGTTGATAAAATGTCGGAATTATCAGTCTATTTATGAAATAGAGCCCTTCCGGCGAAAAGTCATGCCGCCGATATTTGCCTCACATAATATACCGTTGCTGTGATAGTTAAGCAGCCGTTTTGCTAATTTCACCTCCGATGGTATGTAAAAACTGCGGAACGGTGTTTCAGGGTAATTTTTGCCCTAACTGTGCACAAAGCGCCAGCGTGGATCGCTTTGATATGAAAACATTGCTGGCGGAGTCTTTCGAATCGTCGCTCGATATCGAGACCGGCCTGTTTGGCACCCTCAAAGAACTGGCGATTCGTCCGGGACAAGCCATTAGGGGGTATATCGATGGCAAGCGGCTCAGTCTTTATGTCCCGGCCAAGTTCTTGCTGTTGGTTGGCGCTGTCACCACCATTCTTTCCATCCGCTACGGCATCTTCAAAGTGGCTCAGGAAAGCAACTTTTTTGAAGACTGGCATTGGTACAAAATGCATTTCGTTGGTTTCTGGGACTTTGCCAACGAGTATTCTACCCTCATCAACATCATCGCCATCCCTATCTATACCTTTTCCACCTGGCTTTTTTTCAAACCCATTGGCGACAACTTTTCGGAGCATCTGGTGATGAATATTTATGTAACCGCCCAGCAACTGGCGCTCATCGTCATCATGTTCCCATTTCTTCAGCTATTCCCGGATGCCAAGGCGGCCATCATAACCGTTTACACAGTAATGGTGCTTCTGTACAATATTTGGGTCTACACCACTTTCTTTCGAATGAAAAACTGGATGGGTGTTACGCTGTCGATCATGGCCACAGCCTATGCCCAGCTCTGCACCATCATCATGACACATTTGACTTTCCTGGCACTGGACATGTTGAACTTGCTGCCCTATCTGGAGTTTGAGTTGTAACAAGACAGCGGAAAAAATTGTATCTTTAGAAGACAATTTCACCTTAAAACACCCGCCAGCGATGCTCTACGTAATGGTTCAATTTCGTGTAAAAGAAGGCCATGTGCAGGAAGCCGAAAAGCTGATACGTGACTTCATAGATAACATCAGAAATAACGAGCCTGGCACGCTGGCCTATCAGTCATTTCAGTTCAATCACGACATCCAGGAGTTTGTGCACCTGATGTGTTTTACAGGCGAGGATGCCGACGAAAAGCATAAAGACTCCCCTTACATCAAGCAGTTTGTGGACACTCTATACCCGCTCTGCGAGAGTGAACCCAGGTTTCATCACCTGGGGTTGGTGGCGGAGAAGTAAGGCGTATTTAGATAAAAAAGTGGGGCAGTTTGCCAAAATGAGTAGGGACTATTTATTTTAATTGAGATATTTTTTAACTATTTTAAACATCAGGAGACAGCGGATAAACTACTGCCTTTACTGGTTGTAAGCTTTTAGAAATGGGAGAGAGCAAAGGTCAGTCAAACAGGCTTATATTCAGCTTTGCTCAATTTGCTATTATTGGCAATTCATCAAATTGTAAATATCATTTTGTCAAGTTGTCCCCTTAACTGTTCAAGACAAATCAATTTTTTTCAGACCTCCATACTCTTCGACCAAAGAATAGCGAGCATTTTGAGGAGGCTTAGTCAGATCGAACTTGGCTGGAGTTAATATTTTTTCGTCCACATTTTGGCTGCTATCTATTTTGGACAGGTGTAAGCAATAAAGGCACAATAACCTGTGGCCCGGCCTCTTCAATTACTTTTAGAGCCTCACCCGGCCAATTCTCCCCTTCAATTTCAATATTGTTCTCGAATACATTTCCTTCTGTCCTTACAACAATCTCGTCTCCTTTTAAATACCAGTTCTGTCGAAAGGTATTTCCATAGTTTGGTTTGTTCCATGATGAAAGTGCTCTGGGAGCAGATCCAATTACATTGCGCTCTATCGTGTAATAACAACTGCCTTTGTCTAGATATATAGCAGCCATTGGCCAATCCTCATTCCAATTGCCTCTGTTGATATGATGGATGTAGTTGTTGGAAAACTCGGTACCAGGTGCTTTCGAAAGAGAATAGATGCCAGCGCCATCGTCGTGTAATTGCATCACATGGTGGATATCATTGTAACGGACCTTATTGTTTTTAAGATTTGTGGTTGCATCAGTCCATCCCCATCCTATGCTTATCGCCGTATAGGGTAAATCAAAAATCTCATTGTGTTCAATCACAATACCGTTCACATAGGTCGCATTGATTCCAACGCCTCCTGTGTAGTCACGAGCTACTTTCGTGATATAATTATTATCGATCGAGTCTCCTTTGCATTCATGAGCGGTATCGGGGTTGGGATTCCCGACATCGGAATATACCTGTATACCATTGCTAGCTATCTCTGTTATCAGGTTCCCCCTAACAACATTATTGTATGATGAATGAGAAAATTCTATCCCCATTCCACCAAAGAATCGTACAACATTCCCATCAAACCGAATATTATTCGATCGAACAATCCGGATACCACCTGGTATGAATCCTGCGCTGTAGCCCCGGCGAGCCCCGGCCTGAATACCGATTCGTGCTTCATCCGGCATGGCCCAATTTGTGTGTTCGAATATCAAACCCTCAAATGACAGATGGCTTGCGCCATCAATATTGAGTAGTATATTTTGAACAGGAGCAACTACCACGGCGTTTTTCATAGATTCACCCTCCAAAGGATGATAATACACCTCAGCCGATGATTCATCGAAAAACCACTCACCCGGAACATCCAACAGGTCAATGGAATTTTCAAAATGAAATGGTTGTTTATCAGCCCACCCTGGGCAGCATCCTTTTTGCCAGGGTTCTGTACTCATTTCAGGTTCTCTAAAATAAACCCACGCCTGATCACCTTTGATTTCGAACCGGTCAATTCGGTACCTAGCCTGATTCCAATGGTGTTTAATTACCATTTCTATGTCTTGGATTCCAGCCCAAGTCTGTATTTCGGAGGCATTCACCCTCACTCTTCTACCCTCAGCCTCCCAGCCCTTGTACCAGTAGTAAGGCCCAAAATTTATTTCGTCGGTCTTATTCGGGCTTCTTGCCCGTGTAGCCCTGACACCATTGACGTAAAGCTGCCTAAACATTGGTCCTCCATAAAAAGCTTTATAGATGCCTCCACCCACTTCCAACCAATTGCCTATCCGCACACCTCCACTAATACTTGAAGACTGGTCGCCAAATCTCTTGTAGCGCACATAAAACCCGTTCCTGCCTCCATGTCTCTCTGAAAAAGTCAGTGTGGTGTCCAATTTATACCTTCCTCCCAACAGGTATACAATTATGTCGCTTGCCATCGACGGAGTAAAGTCCGCAACTTTCTGTTGCACAGCCACAAGGCTGCAAGGTCGTTTCAATGAGCATTTGTCACCTTTGCCATCAGGAGCAACATATAATAAAACCTGCGCCTTTGCATTAACAAAAAGAAAAAACAGAAGTAGCAAAGCAATATTTTTCATGGGTAATTACTGAAGTTACTTAAGTGAAAAAAAATAAAAGGCGCCATGCCAAACGACCTGTTAAATTTAACAATATTAATGCAAGGCACTCAAAGCATAAGTAGTTTACTGTAAATTCAGGAAGCTTTGCTATTTTCTCACTTTCAAAAAAACCTATCCGATCGAGTAATTCAAACCTCTGAAACGTTCGACATTGATCACCTAAAACTTCCTGGTTAACCAATAAAATATGTTGATCAGGCCTGACCAATTTAGTACTTCCCACAAAAGAAAAATCCTATGCTCTGCGTAATGGTTCAATTTCGTGTAAAAGAAGGCCATGTGCAGGAAGCCGAAAAGCTGATACGTGGCTTTATCGACAATATCAGAAATAACGAGCCTGGCACGCTGGCCTATCAGTCATTTCAGTTCAATCACGATATCCAGGAGTTTGTGCACCTAATGTGCTTTACAGGCGAGGATGCCGACGAAAAGCATAAAGACTCCCCTTACATCAAGCAGTTTGTGGACACCCTCTACCCGCTCTGCGAGAGTGAACCCAGGTTTCATCACCTGGGGTTGGTGGCGGAGAAGTAACCCACCGATATGCGGCTGACAAGGCAGTACCCTAACACTACCGACGAATTCCTTCTTTCTTTTATACGCTGCTTAAGCCGAAATTTTGGCTTCCTTCAGAATGGTTTCGTAGTGAGCTTTAAGCGCCTCATCAATCGAGTTGTAAAAGTCGGCCAACTCCATTTCATCCAGGTCTATTATCACCTGATTGTTGTTGGTCAGCTGCACCTGAATCTTGTGAAGAACATTCCTCTCATCTTTCACAGGTATAATGTGCTGAACCTCGGCTATCTTAAAAACGCCTTCTTTTCTATTGTTTTTATAGGCGATCTCCTCATTGGTCAGCTTCAAAAAATCATTGTAGTTATTGATCCCGGAAATTAACTTCCCCGCAACGGGTGCAATGACACAAATGGCCGCCCAAATGAAGAAGCGAACCTGATTTACTTCGTAGTTGGCATAAATGAAAACGAAAATTGCAGGTATGCTGAAATAGATGAATAATTGTGTCAGCAACTTGTTTCGGTGGTTTCTGAAGACCACCTGCCCTTCGGTGGGCACTACTGTAATGGGGAACAAGAATTCTTCCCAAAGGATTAACACCATAATAACGACCGCAAGACCCACCAGGGCCATGCCTATATACCCGCTGGTGTCGTCTTTGAGTTCGCCGAAGGGAGCCTCAAAAAGCTGGGAGCCCAAAAAGGATGATAAAGCAAAAATAAGCAAAAGAAGCCCCACGCTAAATTCCACCGGATAGGCCGGCCTGATGATCTTTCCCATAACACTGACGTCTAGCTACGATTATTTTTTCTGCGATATTACTAAAAAAACAATCTCGAAATCTGCTTTTGTTTTGGGTGACAGGAATAAGTAGATAAATGTATTGTTCGATCAGACAAAGAGAGGTGTAAGCCGACGATTTGCGGCCTGACATGTGAGGGAGATGCCTCCACCAAACGACTTGAATGCCCCGGAGCTCACACGGCTACCAACGGGTTAGATTCTACTAATTCACACCCGCAGCGAACCACGAAAGCCCCTGGCGCCATAGTAAGACTCTGCACCGTTGTGGTACAGAAACACATGATTGAAGCGGCGGTCACAGAATAGAGCACCGCCAAGCTTTCTTATGGCAGGAGGCGTTTGCACCCAGCTTGAGGTTTTCAAGTCGAACTCTCCAAGGGTTTGCAGCATCCGATAGTTTTCCTCCGTCAACAGTTCTATACCCATGTTGGCGGCCATGTTGGCAGCACTGTCGGCTGGCTTATGTTCTTTCCTCGACTCCAGTGCCTCATGGTCGAAACAAAGGCTTCTCCGGCCTTTAGGGCTTTCATCGGAGCAGTCATAAAAAATGTACTCCCCGGTACTGGCATCAAAGCCAACAACGTCGGGCTCACCGCCTGTTGTTTCCATGTCGTCGAGCACCCATAACTTGCCCGGGTTGGCTCCCAATCTTTCCTTTACTTTGGCCCATTCCAGCCCTTTATGGCGATTCATGTGCTTCTCAAAGCGGGCCTTCAGGGTATTTAGCAGCTCTTCGCTTTGTGCTGGTGACAGTTCTTTTTTTGACATATGGCTAATCGTTTAGTCCTTTTCCATCCAAAATATGCTGCATATACTTTTCGATCCTTGACTCCCGGGTTTTGGATTGCTTAGGTTGAGAAAAATGCAGCAGGTATCCTCTTTGCCTCCCAGGCGTCAACGCCTCGAAAGCAGCTTTCAAGGCTGGGTTTTCGTCCAGTGTCTGGCGAAACTCATCCGGCATATTGAACTCCGACGTTTTTTTGAGCGCTGCCTGAGCGCCAGATTTTTCTACCCGAATGGCGTCGAGAACATAGCCTTTGATGATCGGCGCCATCTCTGCTACCTGCTCAGCACTGGTAAACCGGAGTTGGCGTGCCACCTGTACATTCTCCGTTTGCTGTATCAGCAAGCCATGCTTGTCCTCCAGCAGCACCCCCTTATGGAAAAGCACAGCGCAGTATTCCTTGAATCCATGGATCAACACCACATTGGTTCCCTGCAGCGTGTAGCAAGGCTTTCCCCATTTCAACTCCTCCACCAGCTCAGTGCCGAGAATAATCCTCCTCAATTGATGGAAGGCCTCCTGCCAGCGGGAAGTTTTACTAAAGAAAGCATCGATACTGGGGCTCATATGGCTCATGTGGCTAAATTTAGGTGAGAGGCAGTAAAAACACAATCCGAGGCATGCATATCGCTACCGGCTCAGGCAACTGAAGCAAGTTTGCGGGACGATGGCCTGAAATACCAAGACACCACAGTCAGCACCAGCAATAACGTTGGCCCAAAGAGCTCCAAGGGATTGCTGTCGGCAGCTACATGAGAAAAGATGGCGCCCACCATATTGAAGAAAAAGCCAGCATAAGCCCACTCCTTCAGCAGAGGAAATTTGGGGACAAGTACCGCCACCACTCCCAAAAGTTTCAGCGGGCCAAGTATAGTGAGGATGTAGCCGGGGTAGCCAAGTTGAGCCATTTTCTCTACCTCCTCCTGCATTTTTATCAGCTGCACGATGCCAGTTGAAGTCATGCCCAGGGCGAGCCAAATGGTGGCAATCCAGTAAGTGATTTTTCCTGCTCTTCCGGCAGGCGGGTGTGTCTTTGTCATGGTTAGTTATTTTGTGTGTTCGGGTGTAAGTTTTAATGTCTTTCAGGCATTAGCTCTGGCCTAATATTTCCTGGATGCGGTTGTGGGCCATATTGATACCTTGCGCAAAGGGCAACTGTAATATTTGGTCACGGATGGCCACTGACCTGTAAACGACGTGCATGGTGAGTTTGCTGGTATCGGCAGTCAGCTTTTCAAATTCAAGAAACTCAAGCTGCACGCCAAAAGGTGCATTGTCCATCTCGAACGTCCTTGTTATTTTCTCGTCGGGGACAAATTCATGTATTGTCCCATTGAAGCCATGCTTGTTCCCTTTTGGGTCGGTGGTTTCAAATTGCCAGCTACCGTGCTTTTTGTTTTCAAGCTTCAGCACTTTCGTGCCCATCCATTGTTCCACAATCCCTGGCTCTACATAGGCCTTAAACAGCAGCTCCAACGGCAAATCAAATTCTCTCGTGATCAGCAATTCCTGCTTGCCATCTTCGGCGTGAATCTTTGTTTTTCGTTCCATAAAATCCTTTTTACCGGGTTTTGTGCTGTTTCATCACAGCTTCCAACTTGTTGAATCTGTCATCCCACATTTTGCGAAATGGTTCAATGAAGTCGGCTATTTCTTTCATTTTTTTCGCATTGAGGTGGTAGGAAATCTCTCTTCCGTTCTGCTCTTGTTCAAGCAATTCGCATTCAGTGAGAATCTGCAGGTGCTTTGACACCGTGGGCCTGGCAGTGTCGAAGTTGGAGGCGATGGCCCCTGCTGTCATCGACTGTGAAGCCACCAGGAGAAGAATCGCCCTCCTTGTGGGGTCGGCTATGGCCTGGAAAACATCACGTCTTAAATTCATTATGTAGCTATTTGACTACAAATATATGTGTAGCTATTTAGCTACGCAATAATTTTGTGGAATAATCAGCACTTCCCCAACAGTGCCTGGCATTTCGGGGGCTCACAGGCAAGCTTAAGCCACCCGCAAAATCTTCTCCATCTTGCGACCTTTTGCCAGCTCATCGACCAGCTTATCCAGGTACCGGGCTTGTTGTGTCAATCGATTCTCGATTTCTTCTACCCGATAACCGCAGATTACGCCGGTGATCAAGTGAGCATTGGGGTGGAGTGAGGCCCCTAGAAAAAATTGTTCGAATGTGGCCTTGTTTTCAATGAGCCCGTTTAGCTTTTCTTCATCATAACCAGTTAACCACTCAATAACCTGATGCAATTCAGCTTTGGTTCTACCCTTTTTTTCAACTTTCGTTACATAATGCGGGTATACCGAAGCGAATGTCATTTTCGCAATACGCTCATCGTGGTGACTTGTGTCCTTCATATTCGATATAGTTTCTAGCAAATTTCGATGGTCCAGCTGGCACGCTCCTGATAACTAGTTTAGGTAAACAAAAATACACAAAGTTGCTGGAACTACATTCGAAGGCATTCCGAAGCCACCGCCATGCCCTGGTCTAAAGCTCCGACGGTTTACTATTTTTGTAATGTGTATTTTATCTACCAAACGTTCAGATTTCACAGCTTCCTTTTTACAGAGTCATCAGGCAATTTTGTCGCCCTGCTCGTTATTGAAACACCCTCCGATTATTGCTATGTCCATTGATAATATAACGTGCCAGCCAAGTTGCATGGTGCGATGGCCTGGAACGAATACCCGTCGCACGAGGAAGCTTTCTACTTTGGCTCAAGGCTCATTACGTAGTCATAGCTTTCATCCAATAGCTTTGCAACATTGCTCGGATTCTCAAGCATTTCCTCAGTGACCAAAATGTATCCATGCATCACAGAATTGTAGGATTTATAGATTGTCGTCCTAAATTCCTTCAAGTACCTTTTTTTTACTTCTTCGGAAAACCTTATTCCTATTTCACCAGCTTTATTGACAAGGGAAAACATGTAGCCGTTCGCAGATGTATAAGGCATTGTCTTACCTTTTCGCTCAAAACGTGGACATTTGGCGACTAATTCATCGTATATTTTCACTTGTTCCGCCCACATCAGTTTTTAGTTTCTTATAAGTTACAAATATTTAAACTGCTCCATCCATTTTGAAAGTTGTTTTTCACACTCACCTCGATTTGATGTTGACGTCATTTTATAACTATCATCAGCGTCTAACGTGAGTGCTGGAATGCTACGCACTTCCGTCTCCACTTGTACTTAGCCCCGTTTTTGCCAGCCACAGCTTTAGCGAAGGATTGAAATGCTCTACGACATTATGCGTGAAATGCCTCTTACACATTGTGTGCCATGAAGGCTGAAAGCCGAAAACGCTGAACCTGTCTGCCAACGAAATTTCCAGAAACCATCCCCCAGTCCTACCAGTCAACCACCGAGCCATCCGAATTGAGGTAGGATTCCTGGTTGTGCCACTCGTGGCCCAGCTTGTCGGCGATGGCGTCTTCGTCGAGTTCAATGCCCAGCCCAGGCCCCTTTGGCGTTTCCACATGTCCGTTTTTCACCACGAAGGGCGTTTTGATGTATCCCTCGCCCAGCGTTACCTGCTCCTGACATAAAAAGTTAGGGATGCAGGCTGCCAGTTGCAATCCACTGGCCAACGAGATGGGTCCTAACGGATTGTGCGGAGCAATGGTCGCATAATAGGCCTCAGCCATGCCTGCAATCAGCCTGCCTTCAAAGATTCCCCCCGCATGGCAGAGGTCGGGTTGAAGGACACTGGCCGCTTGCTTTTCAAGGATCTCCCGAAAGCCCCACTTGGTAAAGACCCGCTCCCCGGTCGCAATCGGCAGGTGGGTTTGCCTGGCCAGGCTCGCCATAATGTCCACATTTTGGCAGTTAACCGGCTCCTCGATAAAAAAAGGCTGGTAGGGCTCCAGTGCGTGAATCAAAAGCCCGGCAGTTTGCGGACTAATGGCACCGTGGAAATCGATGCCCACATCACCATCTTTGCCGGCGGCACACTTCAGCTCAGCAAAGTCCGCCGTAGCCTCCTCCACAAATTTTTGGGTGGCTATCACTCCCGATTGCGTGGCGTTCCTTACGCCGGTCTTAAAGGCAGTAAACCCTTGCTCCTTTGCTTTTTTGATCGACTCGGCCGTGCGGGCGTGGGCATACACCCTGATTCTGTCACGGGTAGGGCCACCCATAAGCTCGTAAATAGGCACACCCAAGGCCTTGCCTTTTATGTCCCACAGTGCCTGGTCGAGGCCACTGAGTGCACTGGTGAGAATGGGGCCTCCCCGGTAAAATGAATGGCGGTACAATGCCTGCCAGTGGTGAATGATGCTTCTGGCGTCTTTCCCAATTAAATAAGGCTCCATTTCTTTAATGGCAGCGGCGCAGGTGTCGGCCCTGCCTTCGGTGATGGGCTCGCCTAAACCAACAATACCCTGATCGGTGTGCACCTTCAAAAAGAGAAACCTGGGCTTTACTTTGAAGATCTCCAGCCGGGTGATCCTGATCGCCTCCCGCTCACCGGCAAAGGACGGGCTGTTGGAACTGAAGGCTTTCACGCTATAAATGCCCGTGGTGCTCAGGGCAATGGAGGCGAAGGCCTTTTTGAAGAATTTCCTGCGGGAGTTGGAGGAGCTGTCGTCTATTGGTGTCATATAGGGCGTGTTTAGGTTTCTTTCTGGTTCGTGATGGCGGGAACTCATGTGACAGCTGTTTTCACCCCTTCAAGATTACCCCCTACCCAACACAGCAACACTACAGATTTTACACTCTCTTTCAGCAGCCAATTACCCTCCAACCACCACTACATGCGCAATGGTTTTGATAGAAGGCCTCTAAGGCTCCGCACAGTCAACTCTTCAATTTAGAAAATTAACACAGTCTTCAAAACTTGTCGTTCCAAAGGATGATGGTAGGTGCACTCCAACGGTCTCGGCTATGCTTAGTGAGGAATTTCAAGGCACTTCACTGTCCGCTTACCGAAAAGTTTATTTAATGTAAATGCTTTCATATCAGCAGTTTCCCCCGCATTACGTATAGCCAATGTTGTGCGGTCGTTATTTTCCATTATTCAAAAAGTTATTAGAATCAACAATACTGAACTCGGGATTATCATCTAAAAATTGCTTCAAATGCTTTAGGTGTCCGCTACCGAAAATGATTAAAATTCTATCATTCTCATCGGTCTGTTCAATGATATTACGGTATATAAACAGGTTTCTCTTATACCATTCAGTGGCCAGTTCTACACCAATATTGTTGAAATCATAAGAACGCATTTGATAAGGAAGTCCATCAATTTCCTGTTCCACTTCTTTATAACTAAACAACACATTTGAAGTATCTTTTACAATAATCGCTACGTTGTTGTAATAGTTGTGATTATTTAAAATTTGCTGCCAATCATTCAGATGAATCAAATTTTCCATTACTGTATTTTGAGTAAAGTTCTTTTGCCGTTTTTCCATTTGTTGTTTGTAATCGGCATTATATTCTTGGTACTGTTTTATAGAAAGTGTGTCTGCAATAAAATCCGCATAAGGTGCTAAATATGCTCCGGAATGATCTACTGCCAGAATGTCTTTAATACCCAATTTTTTTGCTAGCCTAAACCCTAATTGATATACCTCATTTTGTCCACCATTAATGTCTTTTAATGATAAACCATTATTTGCATACAGGGTAAACAAACTGTCTATTTTGACTTGTTGGCTAGGCAGGAATTCAACAAATATTTTGTTTGGTTTATATTGCGCTAACAAATCAACAACTTCTCGAATCTCAGTCTGTCTTTGTTTTGTGAAATAATCATCGATTTCGAGATTATAGGTATCCATTCCAGGATTATCAAAATGATATACTCCAAGAATCATTGCTTCTTTTGTTGCTCCCGAAGATAACTGTGTTGATTTATTCTGGCTCCCCATTTGATCGCATCCTATTAGTATAGATAATGTTAGGAGGACCATTATTACATGTATTTTATTCATAATTGCATTCTTTAGATAAATTGAACTATGGATAAATCTGTAAAATTTTGTCCGCTAATATTTTGGCGACGTTGCCGCCACACAAGTCTGTTATACTGTATTTTGTAGCCATATCAAGTATATTGAACAATATCAATTAGAAGTCCACCTGGATCCTGGATGGTAAAATGGTGACCATTGACAGGTTCATTGACCAATGGGACTTTAATTGGAATATCTCTCTTTTTAATTCTTTGAAACTCTGCTTCTACGTCCTTTACTTCCATTTGAAGTATGGCACCCCGACCATTGAACTCAGGGTGAAATATCGGATTAACAAAAGGCGAATGAGGAATACAGAACAACAACTCATAGTATGGTTTCTTTTTGTATTCGAGTATCACGAAACCTTCAATTTCCAACCTAACCTGAAAATCAAAATACTGTGTGTAAAAAGCTCTACACTCAAGTACTTTAGATGTGTATATCTCAAAGCCGAGTTTCATGATTCAGGTGTTGAATATTTTACGATATCTATACCAATTCCATTCGGATCTTCAATGGCGAAATGTCTATCTCCCCATGGTTCATCACGTAGCTCCACTTTGATTTCAACTCCTTTACTTTTCAAGTCCTCGTAAATGCTGTCCACGTCATCTACTTCAATAGTCAAATACAAACCTTGCCCGTTGTAAGGTTTATGAAAAAACGGTTGTTGTGATGGATGATGTGGGAGCAAAAAACTAAGCTCTGCCTGCCGATTAGGCGTATGCATCAAAAGGTAAAATTCGTTTTCAAATGTTACCCCAAATCCTAATTTTTCGGTGTAGAAATACTTGCTTTTTGCTAGTTTTTCTGTGAGAATACCGGCATTGAGTTTCATGTTTTTTGATTTTTAAAATTTGAGTTAAGTTCTGTTACTGATTTCTTCTCCAGTGTTTTCAAAAATTATAGGCGTTCATAAACCCTAGATGACCATGGACAGACACGATCAAGCCCTGTGCTATCTGGATTGGCAGGAAATGCATCACACCATTCAATGGAGGCTTCAACTAAATCCCACTCATTATGAATAAAGTGCCAGTCATAGTTTGGATTGTAATCGCATTCACCCGGTGAAAGTAAGCCGTTTATGTGCTTAATTCGGTTATCTAGAGGTTTGTCAAGTTCTTCATCAGCTTTTAGAATTACATTTTCATCAGAGGTCGCTGCAGAAAAGTACAGTGTATCGGTATTTCTAATGAATATGAACTTATACACTATTAATCTGTCTGAATCCGCACATGTGAAATTATTATTATGATTGGGTTCTTCGATCATCATATCAGAGCATGACATTGACATCACAGACAAAACTGGAAAAATAATGAGTAGATTATTAATAGTTATTTTCACTTTTTTAATATGTTTAGTAGGATTAATTAGGGTTATTTTATTGCATAAACACTTTGTTTCTAATGTTTTCCTTTTTAAATACTTTTAATAATAATTTCAATTTAAACTGAGACTATCATTCAAATTAATGGTCGCCGGTATGTATCCATTATGTAGTTGATTATCAATTGATTCATCACCACTTAAACTAGTATCCTCTGTTCCAATTTTAAACCTTATGCCATAAAGTTCATCTTCCTTTGAAGTGTAACTAATAACAATTTTGGTGTTTTCATCCATGAGCGTATTATCAATAATCATCTCCATTTCTCGATAAGAACCTGAATGCCAGGTATTGGCCATCCAGCCAAAAAGGTTATAAAATTCTTGAATCGTGTCAACACCATCTTCATGTTGTTCCTGCCAGGCAACTGGGTCTCTATAAATCCAATCGAATTCGGTTTTAAGTGGCTTGAATGTATGGTGGTGTTTGACAAAATCTATTTGACCTAATGCCGCAGAGGCATGGAGTACCGTGATTACATCTTCACTGACTAGGTAAGTGTTAAGAATACTACTCGTGTTGGATCGAATGGCTATGTATGTGAAATGTTGAGACTTTTTAATGAAAAATTTATGGGACTTAATGTCATACTGCATTTGAGTAGTATCAAGAACTTCTCGTGCGGATATGTATCCATCTATAGTATATAGATCGCCTAAAAGGTTGAGGTTCGTCCATCGAGTGCTTTGAGCATTCCCATTGCCAATGAATATGACAAGAGTTGCAGCTAGCAAGATTAAGATTCTCATCTTTGAACAAACAGAATGACATCTTCTTTGCCTTCATCAATTAAATGTAGCTTATCGTAATCTGTAGTCAGGTAGATTGACTCAAATGGATAGACGTTGGTTTCCAGCCACTTCTGCGCAGTTGATGTTTCGTACATAGTAACAAGAGTTAGATTATGAACATTCGCTTCATTATTTCTATGCAAATATCCCATATGACTACTAAGAATAATTGTAGAAATACGACCACTTAGCCTATCAAAGTAGCGGTGTGGAATTGTGAAATCGATCCAACCTAAACTTAGATACTTGTTATTCTTGACCTTATTCTTTCAACCTTACCCAAAAGTTATACTCGGTTTGGGAAAATATTCCATAATGGCACTTAAAACCATATGTGGTATTTATTGGATCCTAGAATTAGAATCAGGACAATAGTTAGAGTCTGGTTGCAAACTGGTGGTTATAGACAAGTGGTTTGAAATGAAAGTTCTAACCTAAGGGCAAGGCTACACTTATCTACGGGTGGTATGGCATCCTTTATGGACATTTCATTGATCTAAAAATGGATATAGCACAGATATAATAGATTTAGATACGCTCCAATGACATTATTCCAATGGTGAGCTATGGGTAGCCAAGGCCTGTGCCCGCCCATTATCCATTATGTATATATCGGTAAATTGCAGTTTTACATTAGTGGTATCACCATTACTCAACCTTAATGTGATCTTTTCGGAACCTCTCACAATAGCAAAATCGGTATAGCAAATGATTTCCGGATTGTTTAAGTTAATTTCAATAATATCAAAATCGCTATTGATGAGATTCAATTTTGATTGCGACTTAGAGGAAAAAGTATCGTTTGCATTACCCGCATAGATGTAGTCCTTGTGTAATACCTCGTTTAATAGAGATGTATCCTTTTGATAGTAGGCTTCTTTCCATAAATCTATAAGGCTTACGACATCATTTTCAGTGATTTTTTCTTTGTGGTCACATGCTGTGAAGAGCGCTGAGAGTATTATGAGCAGTGTTAGTATTTTCATTTTATTTCCTTGTAAAATATTTTAGATGTGATTTTCCATTCTCCGTTTATCATCAGGAGCTGCATATAGTCGTGAAAATAGAAGGTGTCATAATCGATTTTTAGTTTGGCTTGTGCAGAATTACCTGTTATCTCAATAGATTCTATGCTAGTCGTCCTTTCCTGTGGTGAGGATGGTTTCATTCCTTTTTCGAAAAAATCAAGTGCATTCACCTCGCGGTATTCACCGTCAGTAATAAATTTCATAGTAGCACTTGAATGAAATGCTTTAGCTAGCGTTTCAAAATCATTATTGGTGCCACCTACTAGGTAATAGTTCAGCACCTTGGTCACTTCGTTAAAATCATCGGCAGATGATTGAGCTTGTGTTGTATGGGCAAGTAACCCGATAAGAATAATTTGTGAGATACGTTTCATAATCAATAATATACTTCTGTTAAACATTTTATTAGTTTGCTCATTTCATCATTTGTACCAATTGAAATCCGTGCATAGTTTGTTTCCTTTATCTTTAACTGACCAATCGTTATTTTTTTATATTCAAGAATACTTCTTAAGTCATCATTATTTGGTGTAGGTAAAAAAATAAAGTTGGTTGCTGAAGCAAATGGAATAATGTCCAGGTCAGTGAGCGCTTTAATAGTAGATTCTTTTACTGAGTTGTTTTTTAATCTGCTCTCTTTTACAAATTGATGGTCATCTATCGATTCCATAGCAGCCATGATTCCAGCACCATTCAAGCTGTGATTATCCCAAACACTAAGATCTTTTAATTTCTCTATTAAAGATGCATGCCCCATCAGATAACCTATGCGTGAGCCAGCCAGGCCATATATTTTAGAAAAAGTGCGAACCACAATCAGTTTAGGGTTGTGATTGATCTGTGTAATTAGAGAGCTATCATCTGAAACATACTCTGTGTATGCTTCATCCAGTATTAAGTAAGAGTGCTTTGTAACTTCTTGACAAAAAGTCAATAAGTCATTTTTTTCAATTTTAGATCCAGTTGGATTATTTGGATTTACTAAGTACACTACGCCAGGGATTCTGGCACATCTTGAGAGTAAATGATCCAAATCATATTTAAATTGTTGGAGCATGGGTACGGACTGTACCTGTCCATTTAGTCTTTGCACGAAACTAGGTAAGATTTCAAAAGTGGGAGTGCAGTAAGTCAATGGGAGTGCTTGCTTAATGATCCAAAAACCTAGTGTCTGCAACAATTCAGAACTGCCAGCTCCTAGGTGAATCATTTGTCTATCCACTCCGTACTTGGCCGCTATTGCATTCGCAAGATCATTAGCCAAATCAAAAGGATATCGATTGGTGGATCCGATATGATTTAAAATTGCTTGTTGAGCTTTCTTTGAAGGGCCATATGGATTTTCGTTTCTGTTTAATCTAATAAACTCAGAATCTATATCTTTTGGTCTTGGTACTAATTCATTGCCTAGAGCTGCAGGTGTTAGAAACAATGATGTAGCTCCTAAGATAGACACTTGTTTTATCCAGTTTCTTCTATTACTTTTTGAGTGATTCATTTGCTTAAAATCTAAGTCAATTCGTAGCTAGATGAAAAATAGCCTTTAAATTTTGACGGCCATTTATAAAAATCTTTATTGATGGGTGAATGTGGTTATTCAACTATGCATTTGTCAACTGAGGTTAACTCATGGATGCCCACAAGTATTAAAACCAATGGAGCGTAGACATATAAGCTCTTTACAATAAATTCTCCAGGGTTATGAGATCCCAATATATCAATGACACCAAGGCTTACATTAAAAGTTAAATGAAGCAGAATTATAGCGATTATTGAACCCTGAGAATGATTGTAAATTATGGACATTAGGATGCTCAACAGAATGACATTGATAGAAAACGCCCAAAAAGGAATTTTTGATTGTGGTGAATCCAAAAACCAGAGAGGAGCGTGCCATAGAGTCCAAATTGCGCCTACAATTAAAGCACTTGCCATCCATCCATATTTATCCTTAACTACTGGATAAAGAAATGCCCTCCAGCCCAGTTCTTCCCCCAATGGCCCCATCAATAGGTTAATGAAAATTAGAGGGAACAGATAGCTGAACTTAAAATTCGACCACTCAATTACACTCCCATTTATTGCCTCAATGAGTAATAGCAATGTAGCAACCACTATAGGAACTAAGGCCAATAACAACCACCATGAATACTTAGGAAAAGAAAACGCAAGATGAATATTAGATACAAACTCCTTTCTTACAATCCAGATGACAATAGCTGCAATATTCGGACTCCAAATGGCAATGAGCCAAATAGGCAGGCCGCTGGATGATTCTGGAGTGTGTGCCCCCGAAATGTTTAACATCAACACAAATGATATTAAGGAGATCATAAAGGTCAATGTTAGAAAGCCCGAAATGGAGTTTTCCGCCAACAATAACTGTATTTTTCCCATAGCTGATGATTTTGGGGTTTATTGCTCTTTTAGCCAGCTAGCTATAATTTCAATTGTCTTTTCAGTTTCCTCTTCCTGTACAAAATGTCCAGCATCAAAAGCATTTGTTTTTTTATTCGAAAAGAAGCTTTTCCATTTCTCTAGATTATTAATCTTAATGAAATCGTCATTTTCACCCCACAGAATTAATACAGGCTTATCCTTTATCACAACTGCATTTTGCCATAGTTCACCATACCAATTAGATGAACCAATTAACGATTTTCCAATATTGAGCAAACCATACCTGCTGTTCTTATTTGGGAAAGGTTTTTTGTAATGATTGTGCACTTGTTTGCTGAGGAGCTTTTTGTTGTGAAAAGCATTTTTGAGCAACACTGCTGGTGAAAAATTAGTGTTTAGATAAAGAAAATTGCCCAAGCTGCTGTGAAGGATTTTATCAATTTTTTGAGCATCTTTATCTTCTTTTGTTTCCCAGAGCCAGGTATTAAACATCACAATCCTTTCCACATTTTCAGGATTTGATATCGCATAAGACAAACCAATTGGCCCACCAAAATCATGAACGATTAGGGTAATGTACTTTAAATTAAGATGTGCTATCAGTTTGCTTAAATTCTTAGCGTGTTCTTGAGGTGTACCAACAAAATTCTTAGGCTTATCAGATAAACCAAAACCGAGATGATCTATGGCTATACATCTGTATTGCTTTGATAGTGTTTTAATATAGTTTCGATAAAGGAATGACCAGGTGGGTGTACCATGAACAAACAATAAAGTTTCTCCTTCTCCTTCGTCTATATAATGCATCTTACCGTAAGTAGTGGCAAAGTAGTTTGATTGAAACGGGTATTGGCTTGTATCTAGCCATTTTTGAGCTGTTGACGTTTCGTACATTTTAATAAAAAATTAGAAATATTAGTAAATGCTTCGTTTTTTTACATGCAAATTTCCAATGTAGCGCATAAAATTAATTGTAGAAATCCGACCAATTAATCTTTTCAACAAACTGTAAATCATTGGTCTACTTTTGTAATCCTGCACTTTTACCTTTGGTGTCTTTTTTCCAAACTAAAAATTGTATCCTACATGAAAAATAAATCCAAAATGCGGCTTAAACCCATTTTTGGCATCTGCAAAAGACCTAGAAAATGGATCGGGATAATAGTTGATGCCGGGTTGTAAGTTCATTGAGAAACTAAAGCGATTAGAGAGGATCATGAATGCTCCCAACTCAATACCCAAAGTCATAGTTTGAACCTTGTCGAGCCTGTTGTAGGAATGGGTGTAGTAACCGCCTAACTGAGGTTTGAGCCAAAATCCTTCCCTAAACATATTTACCAGATACCTGTTAGTTACCAAGGTTCCGCCTAAATGACTAATGCCTGAATTGTTTTTTAAAAAACGATAATTGATAATGGGACGGACCTGAACGCTTTTTTCGTTTTGTTTACCCCAGCGAAACTCATAAACCAGGGGTAAAACATTGGCCTCAACGGCGTTGACGGTATCGTAAGGCTCCAGCAACACGGAGGGAAGGAAGCCTACATATTGTGTACTCAGCGGCTTGCCTTGTCCAAGAAGAACGTTTGGGAACGACAAGATAATTGAAATCAGCAATAAGACACAAAGAAAATATTTGTGCCTTGCAACACGTATTGGAATAAGGTTGACTTTTATCATTTTTCATCCAAATATCCATTCATATTTTGATGAATAATTGTAGAAATCCGACCAATCATTCTCCGATATATCGGTGATAAAGGGTATCTCTAAAAGAGATGAGTTTTTTAGGTGATAACTTTGAAATTGACTTTACTTCATTAATAAGGTGGGGCTGATCGTGATAGTCGTATTCAACCACTAATTCCATCCAATCGACAGATTTATTTTTAATAAGGATAAATTCAAGGTAGTTATTTACACGAATAATTTTACAGTAGTCTTTTGGGGAAATTCCCAACCGTGTCTTGAATAATCGTTGTAATTGACGTTCAGAAACATGAACCTTATCAGTGATCTCAGAAACCTTGATTACACCTTTAGCTTCGTGAATAACTTCAATTGCTTTATGAAATACGGGGCTTTCAATTTTCTGGTTAAGATTCTCGAGTAAAAAATTTTCTGCGATATTAACTTTATCCAAAAAATTATTCTCGCTCAGTTCTGAGTACAAGGCTTCATACTTACCTCTCAAAGTATTCGGGAATTCACTTATTAGTTCTGAGATAGGCTGCTGTATCAATTTATATAAACCTTCACCTATAAATGAAATTCCAAACAAATCAATTTTTCCTCTTTGGTTTATAATTGTGCTAGTTTTTATTGCTGGAAAGATAAAAAATGGGGTTTTAAAGTCGCTATTTTGCGATAAGCTCAACTGTTCAACACTATCTCCAAAATTGAAAACCAGTATATTTTGACCTTTGGGTAAATAACGTGAATTTACACCCTCCTTTGAATTGATATGTCCACTCATCTGCCAGTAACAAAGAACATCTACCTTTAGAATTTTATTGGATACTATTTCTTCAACATAATTCATTTATTATCCGGTTTTGTCTTTTTTTAATACCGCACAACGCCTCGGTAAAATGAGAGTGGGGATTTTAGGCACTACCGCCTCCCGTCACCACTTAGCCACGGCGATGAATAAATTTAACTTTTGTGGCGGACATCCAAGCCATCAATCCTATGATAACTGGTGAAGCCCACATTCATTCTTAGCGTCGTGTTATCAGTTTTTTTTGGAAGCCATTACAGTTGTCCAAACTTGTACTTGGAGCGTTCAAGCCCGAGTTTATTAATTGTGGCAAGTGTCCGCTTAATATTGGATTTGTTAAATCGCTTCGAAAGCTCCAGATAGTGATTGGCCAACAGTTGAGGTTGATCAAACAAACCATGCCGAGTTGTTACTGAACCGGATATTGCTTTTATGCATTATTGGTGGTCATTTCATTCCATTAACCGTTTCTGAACTACGCCGTTTTTAATTACTTTGTTTATTTCTAACGTATTACGGATCGACTCCAACGGATTTTTATCCAGCAATATCAAATTTGCAATTTTCCCTACTTCAATTGAACCCAAACTATCTTGTGCCTTCATCATTTTCGCAGCATTCAGCGTTCCCATTTTAATGATGTCTAATGGCTCCATTCCTCCAATTTCAAGAAGCTGCATTTCTTCGTGTAAACTATAGCCCGGGAAATTAAAATCATTTCCTGTGTCTGTACCCAAGACCATGTTAAATCCCTCTCCGTAAAGGAAGCGAATATCCTCAACTTGAGGGAGCAGTAGAGCCTCAAGACTACTTTCATTTAATCCATATTCTTCCATCAGAATATTCACATAAATCTTTGCACGTTCTACTACTTCCGGGCTTAGCTCGTTGACCATATTTCTGTATTCGGAAAGCATAGATTCAGACCTGAACCATTCAGGGTGGATAGGATATAGAAATGATTTATCAATCATTAAAGTTGTCACCCAATAGGGGTTTCTTTTTCTAAACCTTTGCAGAAGTTGTAGTTGGATGCTGTCTTGTGGATTAATATTTATTCCGGTAAAATGAACAAGGTTTTGAATTCCTCCGTTAATGGCCATTTCCAATTCAGTGTTATCACTAACATGGGCGAAAACTTCAAATCCGTATTTGGAGGCTTCTTTTACGGTCTTATTTATGAATGATTGAGGCATTCGTTCAACAAAAGGGGGAGCAGGGCCATCTTCAATGGTTAATTTGATTCCGACTATTGGGTATTGAGACACTTCATGAACGAGGCGTTCAATTTGGATGGTGTCCTTGAGGTAGAATATGGATTTGCCATCTCGCCAATTGCTGCTTTTATACGTCTTTGATGGATGACGGCCTTCCATTGTAAAATGTTGACTAGTATGGAACACAAAGGGGGCAGCAACTGTATCCTGATTACCCTGTCTGCGCATAGCATGATAGTAATCGTTCGTACATAAGCTTCCTCCCGTTATAAAAATCGAGGTTACTCCATAATGAATAAACCTGGGGAAGTCTCTTTCAAAATCTGTAGTATGCACATGACAATCAAACAATCCGGGGATGAGAAACTTCCCTGATCCCTCAATTCTAATGGCCTCAGTGCCAACCAACGAAGTATCAATAGCAACGATTTTACCTTCTTTTATGCCAATTGAAACTCCTTCCTGAATTGGGTTTCCCATACCATCGATAAGATTTACATTGGAGATAACCAAGTCAAATTCATTTGACGGTTTTTGCTTACAGCCAAATAGAAGGATAATTACAACAAAATAGATTGAGTATTTCATGTGTATATAATTTATTTCTCAGCGGCCAGATGGAATAGCCAAAACCTTTTGGAAGCGATAGTCGACTATTCTCCGACTTTATTCATTCCGCTGGGTATGGACTTTCCTTATGGCTATTTCATGATGTTTTCAATTATCACCAGCGGCCTGTTTATGTCTCGTAGGCGAGGGCCAGCCAATTTTTGATTTGATCGAAAGTTAGCAAAAGAGCCAAGCAAAGGCCTATTAGTAATAACCGTTGTTAGGCGAAGTGATTGTTTATGTACATAATAAACTCGCCCGAACCATTTATGGGGCAGGACGGCTAAAAAATGAAGCGCAGCGAAATGTTTAGTCCGACCATCTCCGAAAATGTCAGCCGTTACTGAACTAAATTAGAAAAATACTCTAAACACCTACACTGAATCGCCGCATTGCATAAACATTTTGTTGGCAGTAGTAGGGCTCTATGGTCACTTTTCCGTGGCAATTTCAACAGCTTTTTCAAAAATTGCATCACGCCCGATCCTGATGTCATCTATACTTACTGGTACCTCTATATCCGGGATGATTCCGATTCGTTGGGTCTCCCTACCATCAGGATAGAAAACGCCTAGTCCGGTAATCCAAGTAGTTTTGTCATCAAATAAAGTATATTCAGCAACATTTCCATCGGCCCCTGAAGTCTGACGCCCAACTGTAATGGCTCCCTCAATAGTCTGCAATGCCATTACAAAAGACTCCCCACGACTCTGGGTTTCCTCATTCATTAGAATTACTACTTTACCCTGGTACGGAGAAGGGTTCCTTCTTCCGATGGAGTCGGCATTTGACATGATGAACCGACCTGGGTAAGTCAAATCCGGTTGCGTGTAGCTTGCAGACACCTTTTTTTCATAGTTGAAGTATCCCACCACTTCATCCCAGATAAACGCAGGATAGCCAAGCAAATCAAAAATAATCGCTTTAGTGTTGGTGAGTTCCTTCATCATGTGGGGTAAGTCTTCTAGTGTCACAGCATCCTCTTCCATGTTTACATATCCGATATTTCCGTTGAGAATTTCCCATTTTTTCACGGGAGTACTTTTTCTGGTCCACGATGATGGCGCATATCGCCTGATAGTCTTTGTGCTAATCGTTCCCATTCTGTCGAATGTGATCTTTACACTGTCTGTATTTCCATTGCATATCCATCGACTTGAATACCACAGCGTTTTTACTGCTTCATTGGAACCATTGATATATTTCTTATTTTTTTATAGATATCAGACACCGGGGTATCGTTCACAGCAAGGATGGCATCGCCCAATCTAAGGTCATCCAGCCTTGCCAGTGAGTCATCATAAAAGTCAGAAAGCACTGCCTTATTATTTATTATCATGAAGTCACTCGCTATGTATTTCCTGCCAGCATGTTGACGCACCAGGTCAGTAAGGAAGAAGCTGTGCGAGTCGCAAAGCTTCACAGTCAGTTCATGCAGCAGCACATGATATTCCTCTTCGGATTTGATCTGCTGGAATCTTGGAATCATTTCTATTAACACCTCATCCCAGTTTTGATCCATCACATACTTATAAGGGTAAAAATATTCAATTAGGTTCCAGTACCTGAACAAGGTAATCAACCGAACATTTTCGTCATTCCATTGCGAGGCTGTGTATTGTGGTTCGTTCTTATAAATTTGATTAGCCCCGTCAAGGCTAATAAAATGCTGACGCTGTGTTCGGTTTTCTTTGACGTATAGTAGTTCTTCAACAAGTGCTGGGGCGAATGCCTCATCTTGTAACCACGCCAAGTCAAAATTCTTATCAAAATATTTATTTTCCTTTTTGGACTCACAATTACCACACGACTGCACTTCACCTAAGGACTCGATCCATTTGATGTAAGTATCCGATAAGTCCTGCTTTGTTTTTACATCATCCAGTTTTGTAATAATGTCAACGAGTTGTTTATCCCAATTGATTTTCCCCTCGTTTACTTTGGGATGGTAGTATTTGAGGAATCCCCATACTTTAGCAGTCAAATGGAGCTTTTGAGTTGTAGATAATTGCTGCTCCCTATTACATGAGAGCAGGGTAATCGAAAGAAGAATTATTAAATATTTTCTCATAATGAGGTGTCGGATTGTCGTTCGTTGGTTGAACACAAATTTATCCTGCCCCACTACTGCCACCCCCGGTAAAATAAGAGGGGGAGTTTTATGCAGTTCCGCTTCCACTAGCACTTAGCCACGCTTTGCCCACCGCAGCTTTAGCGAAGGTGGCGATGATAAAATTAACTTTTGTGGCGGAGATTCCAAGCCAGCTAATGCCCGAAAACTACCAAAGCCCATATTCATTTTTAGATCCTTGTTGTAGCCATTTCTCTATCTAGCAGTAAGGATTTTTGATAATTCTGCATCCCCCAGTTCCTCTGAATGGTCCAAGATGTAGACCCAATTTGCTCCACAGGCCAGACCTGCATCGTTGAGGCACATCTTCTCTATTTGAGACACATCAGTCAGATCATCGT
This sequence comes from Imperialibacter sp., assembly GCF_048007035.1. Taxonomy (NCBI): domain Bacteria; kingdom Pseudomonadati; phylum Bacteroidota; class Cytophagia; order Cytophagales; family Flammeovirgaceae; genus Imperialibacter; species Imperialibacter sp. The sequence goes on along the minus strand of NZ_CP180355.1, from coordinate 4,563,461 downwards.
CAACAAGTTGGAAAATGAATTTGTACTTGTTTACGAGCATACTTCTGTTCAGCATGTTAACTACGACCCTCAAATTTGTTAAAAGGCTATCGTAGTTTGCTAACAGCAGTCTGTTGTTGGAAATCGGTGGGTCTGTCAAAAGTGCTACCCGTTGGCTATTGTCAAGTCGTTTTGCTTCGATCTTGTCCCGAAAAATTCTGATATAGATTGGTATACGTTTTGTCAGTCCGAACATTTAGGGTCGATCTTGTGCGCAGTTATCTTTTTTATTCAAGTCTAGCGATCCATCGTCTGTCGGCTAATGCTCCTATCGTTATTTATCCGCAAAGGCTCTCTATTTCGTTATCAAGACCATTGGCTACAATGGCCTCAGCTATGAGTAGTTGCGTGGGTTAGTTCTTAACTTTGCAAGTAAGTACCAAGTTGGAAATTCCTGCGTAATATCCAAAGTTGGCGAGACCAGGCAATTACTTGTAGCCATTGTTGTGTGTCGTTTTAATTTTATCTTACTCGTTGATAGGTCTTATGCCAAAAATTAGTAAATAACCTATCATCCAAAATTCTCCAATGGTTGCGGGTAGAGTAAGAAAACTATTGAAGCTAAAATCAATTCCTGCGTAGCGGATAACGGTGCTAATTAGATAGCCAATACCACCTAAAACAATTACTCTTCCTAACCAGACAGGCATTCTTTTTGATTTGATGACTATGTATCCCATAGGAAATAGCCAAAGCCCAAAGAAAAGACCACCAATACCCCAAGCATTTGAGATTATATTTTGAAAGACCTGAATTAGTAAAACTTTGTCTTCCGTAGCGCTTATATCAGAATTGGCAACACCTATGGCAGAGGCGATTGAAATTGCACTTATCATAATGGCTAAAGCATTCACAATTCCCCATATACCTAAAGTCCAAGCTTCCCATTCATAACTGTCTTTAAATAATTTGAAAAACCAAACTGCGGTAAGTGCCTGTGATATTACGATAGCAAACTCTAATAGCAACCTAATTCTTGCAGTAGATTCTAGTTCTACTAAATTCGTCAGCGTTTGTTCAGGATTACCAGATACAAATATTTGAGAATGAAAGACCATAAATCCTAAAACCCCTGAAATAGCCATCATTAAATACCATACGCCAGCTATTCTTGCAGTTTTAATCGAATGCTTTTGTTCTGTACTTACAATCATAAATTATTTGATTTTAATATTTTATATTAATTCTGACGATGTAATAAGATAATTGTTGCCGTTTTTCTCTAATGGCATACAACCTCAGTAAAGTGAGTGTGGGAGTTTTATGCAGCTCCGCTTCCACTGGCACTTAGCCACGCCGATGATAAATTTATGGTTTGTGGCGCAGAATCCAAGCCAACTGACCAACGATAACCACTGAAGCCCACATTCATTTTACCGTTGTGTTAGGGCATTTTAAATCTGACGTATATAGTTCCCCCGTTGCCGAACTGGAGAATTAGTGAGTCAGTGGTCAGCCGCTTTACAAAAACATGGTAAGTCGGATCAGAATATTCATCCCGTAAATTGATGGGATATAGAACCTCCATGACAATGCCAGAGTCAGATTCTATAAGCCTTACTTCCTCAGTATGACCAAACATCTTAGAGTCTGTAGTTTGAAAGTGCGAAGTATCAATTTGGTAGTAAGTTAAGTTTGCAACAGAATCATTGATAAATTGGTACTCTCCAATCGATAGCTCTGTTGCAGGCTCGATACCAACAAATCTATTCGAGTCTGCCGTATATATGTGTTTGAATACGCCGCTGTCCGTCCTGATCACATACTTTAATTCATTGACAACACCTTCAAAATCTTGATTCAGCTCAACACCCAGAGTATCATAAAGCGGTTTGCCATTTTTGTATGAACCGACGTCGATCCATTTTCCAGCTAGAAGTTCTTTGGTGTCCGTTAGCGTATGCTCACTGTGGCAGCAGCAAAGAAGTATAACGCAGAATGTTGCCAGTTTCAGTTTCATGCAGTCATAATATGCCCTAACGTCTGGCTATGCGGCGTGGGGATTGGTATGAGATACCGCTGCCGTCCGCAAATAGCCACGCCGATGAATAAAAATACACAAAGTGGCGGGGACTGCAATCCCCACTGCCATTTCCTTTCAGGTGAAGCCCCATGATGTCTTAGGTGCGTGTTAGAGAGCTTTAGTATTTCTTTTGCCGCAGTGAATTGGAGTCAACCACTGTCAGGGTTCGCCTGAAGGAAAGGCCTGGTGTCTCCGCTAATCGTTGGAGAATTCTGGATGTCTCCAGGGGATCTACTGGTTGAGACCTAATAAAAATAACGCCAGCGCCTGGCTTATATCCATGTTTGAAAATGAGTTCGCCGTAGTCGCTGTCGTAAGTTACAATTGTCCGATTGTCAGCAATGGCGATTTCCATCACTTGTTCATCTGAAATTCCACTGTGGTCGACACCAATTGCGGTAATATCAAAGCCTTGTGACTTCAAATAGGTCACACTTGAGAGCGGAACATTCTCGTTGGCCAGTAACTTCAAGATGAGGTAGGGATCAGGCGTTTGAGTAGAGGAGCCCGTCTTTTAGGCATTCCTGTATATATGAAAATACTGCCTGCAAAGATTCATGCGTTAAACGAGGGTAGTTTTCCAGTATTTGCTGCTCAGTCCATCCCTGGGCCAGTAGGCCGATGACATGCTCGACGGAAATCCGAGTGCCTTTGACAGTCGGCTTGCCTAGAAGGACATTATTGTCTGATACTATGTGTTCTCGCCATTCCATAGTCAAATTTACGAAAATTATGGATTAAAGGTGCACATCACCATGCGCTCTAACGGCCAGCTATGATGAGTGGGGTTGTTTTATGCACTTTGCTACCCACTTACACCTAGCCACGCCGATGATAAAATTAATCTATGTGGCGGACAATCCAAGCCAGCAGCGATCAGGTTACTGGTGAGGGCCCCATTCGCTATAGCTTTGTGTTATCAGTTTTTCATTGGTCGTCCAGAACCACCAACCTTTCGATAAACGCATCAATCATTTGACTCAGAGCTGCAGACAGGGCATTATAGTCGGTTGGAAATTGGGAGATTGATACTGAAGGCAATTCTTCATCTTCTCCAAACTCTTTCCAGACGATCTCATTGTAGCCAAAATCCCAAAGATTCCTTACCGCTTGTTTGTTAGTCAACGATCGTAGTTGCAGGTCATCAAGCTGATCTGCAAGGTCGTTGAAAAGGTTTATGAAGTTGATGGATTCGTAAACTGAAGCCTTTGTGAAGCCGTTCGATTTCAGAGAAGCCTCGATAGCAATGATGTCATATATCGTCGGGTAGGCTTTCTCGAATCTCTCGATGTCGTTTGTCCAGCTGATTGTATTTAAAGAGTCTGGTAGGATGCTTTTGTTATCCTTCAAAAAATGGATCAGCTGTCTATGGTCGTGAGCGGCAACTACTTGGTTGTTCTTGTCTACAATCAGCTTGTCAGTGTCGTTGTCGGTGCGGTCCGTAATCCATACTAAAATTAATGGCTTTGCAAGTCGCCGCAATTCAATCTGAATGAACCACTTTTGATAGGTCTGGCATTTGGCCTCAAATGATTGCCGCAATTTGTCGTCTGTCATTTGCCAGTTTGAAGTGTATTACTGATAACGACTAGCTATCGTGCGTGGGGGTTTTTAATGCAGTTCAGTTCCCACTAGCACTTAGCCACTCAACTGATAAAATTATACTTTGTGGCGGACAATCCAAGCCAGCTGCGGCACGATCACAACCGAGCCCCCATGCATGATAGGTTTGTGTTGGGCTCATCTTTTGCAGCTAAGAATTAGACTGTCAATGGCACGCTCTAGTTTCTTTTGATTCTGAAATTCATAAAACGGCTGTATCTGTTCATACGTCGAAACGGTATAACCTAGGGCTCCATTCCCAGATGGGATTTCTTTCGCCATTGTCGGTGCGTAGTTATAAAACACACCGAGTTCAGTGGTGTCTTGCTTCGGTTCTGAGTTGAACTCTTGTATAATGAGCTCTGGTAAATCTACCAAGTCACCAGTTGAGTCGTAGATTCTGTATACATGGTTAATATACCCATATTCAATACGACCCCTATATAACAGAATCCCATGTTCTGGAAAATTTAGAATCTCACGTCCATCCTCTGTTATGACCTCTTGGCCGCAGTCCATGTTGGGTATCACGACAGCCGTTCCTCGAAAATCCTTAGGGAATCTGAATTCAAGCTTTTGAGCCGTAGCCGTCCCAATAACTCCAGTTACATATATAAATACTAGAAAAGCCGGATATACAAGTAAAGGAGGCCAAAGAGTCCACAATATCTTGGATCTGATTGATCGTTTTTGTAGCAGCAGATAGATGATTCCAAGTATGCAAATTGGCCCTCCGATGATCAGCCAATATAAATTGATACAGATCAGGAACCCGACAACTATTACGACTTTTGGTACTACGTTTTTTGCTAGCATGTCGATCTGCGTAATGCAGTCTATTGAGCCCAACGACTAGCTATGCGGCGTGGGGATTGGTAAGAGATACCGCTGCCGTCCGCAAATAGCCACGCCGATGAATAAAAATACACAAAGTGGCGGGGACTACAATCCCCACTGCCATTTCCTTGCAGGTGAAGCCCCATGACGTCATAGGTTTGTGTTGTAGCATTTTCATTTGCAGTACAGGAAAAGCAAATCCTCAACAGAGGTGTCCCCAAGTTCAAACGCTCGCTTTAAGTCTTTGCAGGCATCTTTCGTTTCTTTCTTGCTGGGATTTGGGTTTCCTGACCCGGTCAAGAGATTAATTTTTGCAACACCTCTATTTGCAATCGCTTCCACATAGTCCGGTGAGGCTTTTATTGCATTGTCGTACGACTTAATCGCATTGGTATTGTCGGCCATGTTTGAGTAAGCAACTCCTTTGATGAACCAAACTTCTGAGTCGAGAGGGTTGGACATAAGTACCTTGTTGCAGTATTCAATTGATTTTTGGAAGTTATTCCTGGCGAACTCGATGTTGGCTAGCCAATAGAAGCAATTCTCAAACATCTTGGGTGCTTTATTAACCTCAAGAATATAGAAAAAGTCTGATTCTGCTTTGTCAAAGTTAAGATCACGATAATAGGCTTTCCCACGGTCTACGAATGAAGCCAAGTCGGTTGAATCCAGTTTGATTGATTCGGTGAAATCAAGAATTGCAGATTTGTAGTCTTGCTTGCCACTTTTTGCAATTCCTCGTTTTATGAAAATTTGACGTCTAATTTCGTCGTCGTCAGCATAATCTAGAAGTGTGGTGTAGTTCGCAATTGCGTTGTCATAATCACCCTGTTGTTGTTGTCGGGTTGCAATTTGAAATAGCTCGTCGAGGCTTACTTGTTCCTGAGCGAATAAATTGAAAGCTGCAAAAGTTAATAGAACAGCTATCGCAAAATTTTTCATCTAGTTACGGTCTGGTTTTTTATGCTACAACGCCTGCCTAAAATGAGTGTGGGAGTTTTATGCAGCTCCGCTTCCACTACACCTTAGCCAGGCCGATGATAAAATTATAATTTGTGGCGGAGAATCCAAGCCAGCAAATACTTGATAACCGACCAAGCCCACATTCATTTTTAGGCCTGTGTTATGTGGATTCACTCCGCTATCCTTGTCACCTGGATTTCACTACCAAAGTCAGATAGGCGTCCATGATGAGTTGTATCAATTATGCCTTCGATTGTAATTGTTCGACCGTTCAGGCGTTCCATATCAGATGGTGAAAATCTGTCAAGGTTCATCCACACACCAAAGGCAGGAGATCTCGAGTCTGGCGGATAAAAAGCTACGTTCTCGAATTCGTACTGAAAATATCCAGTGAGTTCTACTGTGTCTCCGTGTCCTTTGTTTGGCGATCTAAGGACTCGGTACCAGCCAGTCGGTTCGCCACCAATTGCTGGGGGGCTAAAATACATGACTTGCGTCGGCTTTTTCTCGTCTGTGCAGTACGAAAAAACAACAGCAGTCAGAATGAAGAGAAGAGTTTTTTTCCGTAACACCATATTCCACATAACACCTGGCTATAACCCGTGGTCGGGTCTTGCGTTGGATTGAGCGACCATGGGTTATAGACTTTGTTATGTGAATTTATTAAAATTCCTGAACCTATTCCGCAGATGGAAAATTTTAATGAAGTCCGAGTCTGCTACACTTGCCCCTGGCAGACCCAGACAAATTCGGAGCAGTTCGCACCTTCATCCAAATATTGGCCCCAACGGCTTATTTTTAACTTTTTATATGCTTTTTTATCTCCCATAAAAAGACGTCTAAAAAGTGTCGACCTGGACACTGCCCTCCATAATCATCTCCGGCACCACTCCAGCAGAATCCTTTCAATTGACAGGCTATTAAAACTTGATTTTGTCGTGAAAAACGACTAACTTCGACAAGTGTCTTAGACTAAGTCTTTGTGAGACGTTACCCTCGTCTGAAAGCAAAGCTTTCCACGGTGCAGCCGTCCAAAGACTTCCTCTCAAGTTTCCATAGCCATTTCTGTCTCTCTGCTGAAGTGGTGCCGCCGCCTCTGGCAGCGTCCTGGCGAAAAATAAGCGTTGTGAAGTAATGAAGGTGCGTATTGCACATAACGCTGGTGTATGAAACGTAGCGCGGCATAGGAGCTAAAGCCAAATGACGAAGGAATGGCTTTAGCGACCTGCTGCGTTTTGTCCCACGTGGCCAAACGAAATTAAGAAACGAAAACTACAAAGCAACACCGAACCAGCGCTATGTTTTCATACACATTGTTGGGTGCAGTAACCATCACTTCACTCTTTTGTTTCTCCAATAATCGTCCAAGTCGTTTTGGTTTTTAATTACTTGCCCCTCAAGTGTCAGCCCAGTCCTTATAAAACTTAAATACCTGTTATACTCTGTACTGTCCTTCTCAGTTGTCGCAGTGTACTCAACACCACTTATTCTATTTCTGAATTGTTCGCAAACACTTTCCCAAAAGTCTTTGTCCCTGTCTATGTTAATTACAACAATAGGTCTTTTCCCTCTCTGTTCATGAATAAAGAAAACCATGTCCCGAAATATTTTGATTTTCTCTTCATTTGTTAGTGGTCCGCCACGATACCATTGTTCGCTTTCATACCAATTACTTATACCGTCCAAGTATATTTTTTCCACTTTGTCCAAAGTAGTAGATACATTAACTCTTCTGTTCCCGAGTTCGTAAACGTATCCCTCACCCCTAAATCCATTTTTAATTTGAGGGTAACTTGTCTTTAGCAGTCCGAGTCTAACAAGGGTTGACTTCATTTTTTTTGGTTATTGCACCCAACGCCTCAGTAAAATGAGTGTGGGAGTTTTATGCAGCCCCGCTTCCACTAGCACTTAGCCACGGCGATATTAAAATTATAAATTGTGGCGGGCAATCCAAGCCAACTTCCCTATGACATCCGGTGAAGCCCACATTCACTTTACTGTTGTGTTAGGTGTTTTTTTAGTCCCGTTCATACGAGAACATTTCGATAACATCCCGGAAGCTGTCCGAACGTTCTAACTGCTTAAGTATTTTACTCTTCGGGTTCGGCAACCACTTCAGGTCGACCTTCTTGCTTAGTTGTTCGGTCAGGAAGGACACAAAGTCAGTCCAGGTAAGTTCTTTCACGACCTTGTAGGAAAAAGCAACTTTTGCCAGTCTACCTTTCATAAGTGGATTATACCCAAAAAGCCAAGTCCCCCACCCGGTCTGCACTGCACTGTCAATTTCAAAGAGTCGTCCGCTGGAATCTATTACAATGGCGTTTGTGAACTTGTCTATAAAAGTTACGTCGCAACGAACATAGTCATGTTCTGTGGTACAGCCATAAACCACGTTGTCACCCTTGAAGATTTGAATTATTGGAAATCTTGGTTGATCCATCTCAGCTTGGCAACACAACTTTTACTTTCCACCCAGCAATAACACCTAACGGCCGGCTAAAGTGAGTGTGGGAGTGTTATGCAGCTCCGTTTCCACTGGCACTTAGCCACGCCGATGATAAATTTAACTTTTGTGGCGGAGATTCCAAGCCAACCTAGCCATGTTAACTGCTGAAGCCCACATTCACTTTTAGCCAAGTGTTGTAGCCATTTTTCTATCTCGCAGTAATGATTTTTGACAATTCTGCATCCCGCAGTTCCTCTGAATGATCCACTATGTAGACCCACGACGCACCGCACGCAAGTCCTGCATCATTAAGGCACATCTTCTCAGTCTGAGCCACATGAGTCAGCTCCTTGTCAACAAGTTGGAAAATGAACTTATACTTGTTTACAACCATACTCCTATTCAGCATGTTAACCACTACAGTCAGATTTGTTACTAGGCTGTCGTAGTTTGCCAGCAGCAATCTGTTGTTGGAAATTGGGGGGTCAGTCAAAAGTGCTACCTCCTGATTGTTGTCAAGTCGTTTTGCCACGATCTTGTCTCGGAAAATTCTGATATAGATGGGTATGCGTTTTGTCAGTCCGAACATCCAGGTTCAATATTATGAGGCAGTCATCTTTTTTATCCAAGGCTAGTGATCAGGCGTCCATCGGCTAATGCAGCCATTCTCATTTACCTGCCAAAGGCTTTCTTTTCGTTAGCAAGACTATTGGCTACAACGCCTGCCTAAAATGAGTGTGGGAGTTTTATGCAGCCCCCTTTCCACTACCACTTAGCCCCGCCCGACTGAACGTCGTTCGGGCGGGCACGCAGATGATAAAATTAACTTTTGTGGCGGACAATCCAAGCCATGAACAGCCCGAAAACTGCTAAAGCCCACATTCATTTTTAGGCCCTTGTTGTGGCCCTTTCAATTGTCTGGCAGCGCCCTCAGCAGGAGAGCCGTCTTTGGTTTGTAGTTGTTAACGGCCTTGCAGACTGATCGTTCACTGCAGGTGCGATGGCCGTGTGGGCGTGAATTGCCTGTGTAAGGGGATCGTGCGTAAGCGGCGTGGGCGAAAACAGAGTGGGGGGTGTCCCGGCCTTAGACCTGTCATTTACACCTACGGAGTGCGCTGGCCGAGTCGGGAGGAATTCGTCAGAGAGGGGGGCTAAGAATTGGCCGAGCGGGCGTGATCAGTAAGAGGGGTTGTATGTTTGCACTTCAGCCATTTACCGAGCGGCTTGAAACGAGAGCCATTATTGTGCGTTAATGAGTATCACCTCCGGCAAGATCATGGGCCACAACGACTAGCTATCGTGCGTGGGGGATTTTAATGTAGTTCGGTTCCCGCTAGCACTTAGCCACTCAGCTGATAAATTTATACTTTGTGGCGGACAATCCAAGCGAGCCGCCGTTTCCTAACCACCGAGCCCCCCATGCATGATAGGTTTGTGTTAGAGCTTTTTTCCGCATCCTCTAGTTCACAGCTCCCCGATAGCGAAACCTTTTCTCGTATTTCTTTGAATTTGGATCTAGAAGAGCTCGGCTATTGACTATTTCGTACTTCCGACTGTTTTTGCTCCTTCCGATAGAAATTAACAGAAGCTGATCTTTGGAATCGTTCGCTGTGAATGAAAGCAGGTATTTGGCTTGTTCAAATTCGTCTCTGTAGTCGGACGGATAGACTTCGTAGGTTTTTAGCTCTCCGTCTTTTGAAATTTTCGCTTCTATCTTGAAGCCCTGTGACTTTGTAAATTCCGCCTTGGTCAGCCTGTTGACCTCTTTAATGAAGTTGTCCATTCCATCTACGAACGGCATTCGCCTCAGATCCATCGATACGCTGTCGACATAGCAGTTAAAGAAGTCTTTCTTGTCTGGATAGTTTTCAGGAAAAAGCTCATGGTACGCATTTGTCACCTGCTTCAACAGCTTGGTGTCGTCGAGTTCGTAAATGATGTGAGCTGCATTCAAAAAGTACCCATCCCACAAGTAGTGATTTAAAGAATCAATTTTATTGGCGGACTGCATTTCTTGATTAGCGAGAAGTCTTATTCCCATAGTATAGACCGAATTAAGATCATCAACCTCTTGTAGGTCAAATAAGATAAGGCCGTGTCCATTGCCAATGTTTGAAGGAAATCGGTAGTGACTTTGTTGGATCGTGTCCGCTAGCAACAAATCATTATAAAACGTTCGTATCCTCACTATGAATTCTTTGCCAACCGCTGAAGTAGAGTCTACCGAGCATCCGTTAAGTCCGGTGTTGATTTTCCAAGCCACTTTCAAGTCACCCTGAGTAGCATAGGCAGTTCCACCTCCAAATTCAAAGACATACTTGCTGCATGGAAATCCAGCGGCCAGTCCGCACGATAGAAGTATAGCACTACAAAGAATCGAAAGTCTGACTGCCATCAAGTTTAGCCGCTCCAAATATTTAGCTCTAACGCCTCGGTAAAATGAGTGTGGGAGTTTTATGCAGCTCCGCTTCCACTACATCTTAGCCACGCCAATGAATAAAATTAACTTTTGTGGCGGAGATTCCAAGCCAGCAAATGCTTGATAACCGACTAAGCCCACATTCATTTTTACCGCTGTGTTATAGCGATTTTATCTCTCTCCGCTCTACTGTCCGCATGATAAGACATTGGACACTCAGATTCCGTAGTCACCTTGAGGCATGATCTTCAACGCCCGCTTTTTTGCCGTCTGCTTAAGGTTGCAATCTTTTTTATGTCTGCCTTTGCCTCAGATGCCTTGTCCCAGGAAAAGCATGGAATTTCACGGAACTTGCCGTCTTGACTATGCAGAAATAGCAGATAGACTTCACCTAGTTCGAAAAGGGGATCACAATTTGTGAAGTCAGAGTCGAGCTCAATAATTTCCCCTGCTTTGAGACTGTCTTTGAAGCTTCTGGTCACCCTGATTTTTACACGATAGCTACTCTGGTCTTTTTGAGGCCAGTGAAATTCTTCTCGTTCTGACGGAGAATCCAATAGCTCAACGACTTCAGCAGTCACCACGTAGTCCGAGCCGTCAAACTGCGTCGCTATTGGGCCCGATACACAGTCACAGCTGTGAGAGTTGTGTGTGATGAACAGTAGAAGTACGATTACGACTGTCAGTCTCAAATTTGTAGGGAGTCAATGTCACATGCTCTTTTCTGTGCGCTCTGCATCATTCGCTATAACACCTGGCTATAACCCGTGGTCGGGTCTTGCGTTGGATTGAGCGACCATGGGTTATAGACTTTGTTATGTGAATTTATTAAAATTCCTGAACCTATTCCGCAGATGGAAAATTTTAATGAAGTCCGAGTCTGCTACACTTGCCCCTGGCAGACCCAGACAAATTCGGAGCAGTTCGCACCTTCATCCAAATATTGGCCCCAACGGCTTATTTTTAACTTTTTATATGCTTTTTTATCTCCCATAAAAAGACGTCTAAAAAGTGTCGACCTGGACACTGCCCTCCATAATCATCTCCGGCACCACTCCAGCAGAATCCTTTCAATTGACAGGCTATTAAAACTTGATTTTGTCGTGAAAAACGACTAACTTCGACAAGTGTCTTAGACTAAGTCTTTGTGAGACGTTACCCTCGTCTGAAAGCAAAGCTTTCCACGGTGCAGCCGTCCAAAGACTTCCTCTCAAGTTTCCATAGCCATTTCTGTCTCTCTGCTGAAGTGGTGCCGCCGCCTCTGGCAGCGTCCTGGCGAAAAATAAGCGTTGTGAAGTAATGAAGGTGCGTATTGCACATAACGACTAGCTATCGTGCGTGGGGGTTTTTAATGCAGTTCAGTTCCCACTAGCACTTAGCCACTCAACTGATAAAATTATACTTTGTGGCGGACAATCCAAGCCAGCTGCGGCACGATCACAACCGAGCCCCCATGCATGATAGGTTTGTGTTGGGCTCATCTTTTGCAGCTAAGAATTAGACTGTCAATGGCACGCTCTAGTTTCTTTTGATTCTGAAATTCATAAAACGGCTGTATCTGTTCATACGTCGAAACGGTATAACCTAGGGCTCCATTCCCAGATGGGATTTCTTTCGCCATTGTCGGTGCGTAGTTATAAAACACACCGAGTTCAGTGGTGTCTTGCTTCGGTTCTGAGTTGAACTCTTGTATAATGAGCTCTGGTAAATCTACCAAGTCACCAGTTGAGTCGTAGATTCTGTATACATGGTTAATATACCCATATTCAATACGACCCCTATATAACAGAATCCCATGTTCTGGAAAATTTAGAATCTCACGTCCATCCTCTGTTATGACCTCTTGGCCGCAGTCCATGTTGGGTATCACGACAGCCGTTCCTCGAAAATCCTTAGGGAATCTGAATTCAAGCTTTTGAGCCGTAGCCGTCCCAATAACTCCAGTTACATATATAAATACTAGAAAAGCCGGATATACAAGTAAAGGAGGCCAAAGAGTCCACAATATCTTGGATCTGATTGATCGTTTTTGTAGCAGCAGATAGATGATTCCAAGTATGCAAATTGGCCCTCCGATGATCAGCCAATATAAATTGATACAGATCAGGAACCCGACAACTATTACGACTTTTGGTACTACGTTTTTTGCTAGCATGTCGATCTGCGTAATGCAGTCTATTGAGCCCAACACCTGGCTATAACCCGTGGTCGGGTCTTGCGTTGGATTGAGCGACCATGGGTTATAGACTTTGTTATGTGAATTTATTAAAATTCCTGAACCTATTCCGCAGATGGAAAATTTTAATGAAGTCCGAGTCTGCTACACTTGCCCCTGGCAGACCCAGACAAATTCGGAGCAGTTCGCACCTTCATCCAAATATTGGCCCCAACGGCTTATTTTTAACTTTTTATATGCTTTTTTATCTCCCATAAAAAGACGTCTAAAAAGTGTCGACCTGGACACTGCCCTCCATAATCATCTCCGGCACCACTCCAGCAGAATCCTTTCAATTGACAGGCTATTAAAACTTGATTTTGTCGTGAAAAACGACTAACTTCGACAAGTGTCTTAGACTAAGTCTTTGTGAGACGTTACCCTCGTCTGAAAGCAAAGCTTTCCACGGTGCAGCCGTCCAAAGACTTCCTCTCAAGTTTCCATAGCCATTTCTGTCTCTCTGCTGAAGTGGTGCCGCCGCCTCTGGCAGCGTCCTGGCGAAAAATAAGCGTTGTGAAGTAATGAAGGTGCGTATTGCACATAACACCTGGGTAAACCAAGGGTTTGGTATATATACATTATGTTTTTTGTTAATCTAACGGATTTTTGATGGAAGAAAAAGCATTGTTAGCCACATGAGTATAAATTTCAGTAGTTTTCAACGAATTATGCCCAAGTAATATCTGAATATTTCGCAGGTCAGTGCCGTTTTCAAGCAAATGTGTGGCAAAGCTGTGCCGCAGCATGTGTGGCGTAACCTTTTTTAGAATGCCAGCCCTTTTAGCCGCTCCGTGCAGAATATGTTCCAGGCTACTCCCGGTGTATTTTGAACAGGCTGGACCCTCAAACAAGTAATTTTGAGGCTTGTACTTTGCAACGTACCTGCGCAAATCTGTCAGCACAGTCGACGATAATAGTGTAAATCTGTCTTTATTACCTTTCGCTCCTTCCACACGAACCAGCATCCGATGGCTGTCTATATCACTCACCTTCAGGTTGAGGAGCTCACTTCTTCGCAGCCCGGCTGAGTACAGCAACTCTAGAATACACCGGTGCTTGATATTGGTGGTGTTAGCAATGATGGCCAACACTTCATCTTTTGCCAGCACTTTGGGTAATTTGTGCTCCTTTCTCGGACGATCAATGTCATAAAACCTGTTGGGCATATCCAACACAATCTCATAATAGAATTTAATTGCGTTCACTGCCTGATTCAGAGCTGAGTTGGAGCCTCTGTCCTTTACAATTGTTTCGAGAAATCTCCTGATATGTTGCTCATTCAGGTTTCCCAGCTCATCCTCCTTATAATAATTGATGAATTTCTCGAAGTAGCTAACATAGGTGCGGATCGTGCTGGCTGAATACTTTTTTATCGCCAGCTTTTGCAGGTACTCTGGCGGACACGCTCGATAGTCGGGCGCTAGTTTCCTTTTTTCAAGCCAACTGACATCCCCATTCCCTTCCCCGTAGGTATTGATCGGCCTGTTTTTAAAGAAGTAATGGCAATTCACCCAAGCTACTCCTTTAAACTTATTAAAGATAGTAGTCAGGTTTTGAGGTGTATTCCTAATACACACCATATTATGTGTCTTACTCCATTTCGGCTCAGGAAGCTCCTTTACCAGCGCCTGCACCACTTTGTGAGGGTAAAATTGAATACCTATATACTTCTCATCGTTGAAGTAAAGATGTCTTAACGTAATGTTTTGCAGCTTTTCCATGGGGTAGCAATAACGAGAGAGAAAAGATACTTATCAGTATATTATACGTATATTAGTCGTATAATATTCGTATAATATACTGATATGAGAACTTGTCCTGTTTGTGGTGGTGTGGTAAAAGGTCGGGTCGATAAAATATTTTGCTCAGTCCAGTGCAAGTCGGTCGACCAGTATGAAAAAAAACTGGAAAGCGAACAGTTTTTCCTTCAGGTCGACAAACAACTAAAAACCAATCGCAAGATTCTGAAAAAATACAACCTTAGTGGCCACAGCACCATCCGGCGGGAGATACTTCACAACGAAGGTTTCAATCCCCACTTTTTTACCCACTACTGGAAAAACAGCAACGGCGATGTCTACCTCTTTTGCTACGATTTTGGATTTATGTCTGTCGTTCACAACAGCAAAGAAAAATACCTGCTCGTTACCTGGCAGGACTACATGGGAAAAAAGCTAGCCTTGACATCTAACGATAAGCCTCCCCAAACGTGAGGCAAGTGCCATTCGGATCGCCTATCGAAAACTCCTTCTGCCCCCAGGGCTTTGACTCCAAACGGGTGATTATTCTTACGGCAGGGCTGCCTTGTCTGCATTGTTCAAAAAGACTTTCAATATCGCTAGCCACCCGCACATAAATCATAAAGTCGGACTTGGCAGGCACGATAGTGGGAAACGAAAAAAAATGCAACTCCACCCCGTCCTTGTCCATGATCAGGTAGTCACCATAGTCGGACCGCAGGGTAAAACCGAGCTGATTGACATAGAAATCAACAGTTTGCTGCTTATTGATAAAAGGAAGCTTGGGAACAACGGAAGTGAGCATGTATTTTTTCAGGCAATTTATACACTACCACCCATTTGCGCACTTGATTAGCATCAAGAAACGAGAAGCAACAGCCGCCATGCAGTTTTACAAATGATCAGGAAGTGCTTTAAACTCCTTTTTCTTCGCCTCAAACCAGGCTTTCATTTTCTCCGGCGATTTCATGAGCTCGCCCATGGCCTGCATGGCTTCGAGGTGGGCCGCATCTCCCTTTTTAAACATTTCAGTGCCGTGGGCCTTGCTTAGCTGAGCTATTTCGTCGAACGTGGCAGCATGGAAGGCTTTGTCGCAGGCACCTCCCAACTGTCGGCAGGTCATCGTTTTCATAATGGGGTAGTTTGCGTAAGTGTATGGGTTAAATAGCTTTTTTCAGCATTTCCGTAGTAGATAACTAATGAAAGATAGTCAATTTGCATATCAATCCACATTCATCATCACCCGAGGGCAAAAGCATTTAAAACTATTTAACTTTGAAATTCTTCTTTTTTACCCTAGCCCTAAAGGGAAAGAAGAATTTCAAAGCTGTTACGGCCGGTCAGGCTCACCCTTAAGGGTCGCCGACGTGGAACGGGGTAGAAAAACAGCTTTGAAAATAATTTATCTAATTTGTTTTAAATGCGTTTGCCCTGATCATCACCCCACTTACCACTATTCCCATTTCACCTTTGCCTACTTTTAGCTAAATAGTGCAAAAAAAGAGGATTCAAATGAACAACAGACAACTACTGATCGCTTTATCGCTAACCCTTTTCCTGGCCTTGCCAGCATGGGCGCAGCGAAAAAAGGCTACTCCCGCCGAAATAGCACCCAAAGCAACAACCGCCACAGAGCGCTGGCAGGGCTACCAACAAAGGCTGACACTTCAGCAAAACTCGCTGGTGAAAAACATTCCCTTCCGCAATGTGGGCCCCACAGTAATGAGCGGCCGGGTGGATGACATAGAAGTAGACCCCTCTGACCCTACCCATTTTTATGTGGCCTATGCCTCGGGTGGCTTATGGGAAACAAAAAACAATGGCATCAGCTTCACACCTATGTTCCAAAATGAGATTGTGATGTCGATAGGCGACATAGCTGTCGATTGGAACAGCGGCACCATTTATATTGGCTCGGGCGAAAACAACTCCAGCCGTTCTTCTTATTCTGGTTATGGCATATTCAAAAGCACCGACAATGGCAAAACCTGGATTCACCTGGGCCTCGAAGAAAGCCATCACATTGGCCGAATCATTCTGCACCCCACTAACCCCAACACCTTCTGGGTGGCAGCCCTTGGTCACCTTTATTCCGACAATGCCGAAAGAGGCGTTTACAAAACCACCGACGGCGGAAAAACCTACACAAAGACATTGTTCAGCAACGACAAGTCGGGCGCTATTGAGCTGGCAAAAGACCCCTCCAACGCCGACATCCTTTACGCCGCCCTCTGGCAAAAAGACCGCAAGGCATGGAACTTCGACGGCGCTGGTGAAGGCTCCGGTCTCTACAAAAGCACCGATGGTGGCAGCAACTGGACGAAAATCAATACCGAAGGCAGCGGCTTCCCTGCTACCAAAGGTGTGGGGCGCATAGGCCTGGAGGTGTCGGTGTCCAATCCGTCAATTGTGTACGCCATGCTCGACAACCAGGACTTCCGGGATAAAAAACAAAAGAAAGACGAGGAAGAAAAAGTGACAAAAGACCTGCTGAGGGCAATTTCGAAAGCTGACTTTCTGGCACTCGACAACAAGGACATTAATGCCTACCTGGATGCCAACCGATTTCCTCAGAAATACAATGCACCCGATATTAAAAAAGACGTGGAAGCTGGCAAAGTAAAGCCGCTCGACTTGGTGGAATACACCGAAGATGCCAACTCGCTTTTGTTTGACACCGAAGTGAAAGGCGGGGAAATGTACCGCTCTAACGACGGTGGAAAAACATGGTTCAAAACACACGCAGGTTACATCGAAGACCTGGTGTACAGCTACGGTTACTACTTTGGGCAGGTGCGCATCGATGCCCGGGACCCCGACCATATTTACACCATGGGCGTGCCCATCGTGCGTTCACTCGATGGCGGCAAAACCTGGGAGTCCATCGACAACGACAACGTACACAGTGACCACCATGCCCTGTGGGTCAACCCCAACCGCTCTGGCCATTTGATTCTTGGCAACGACGGCGGCATCAACATTTCGTACGACGATGGCAAAACCTGGAACAAGTGCAACCCCATTCCGCTGGGGCAGTTCTACTCGGTGAGCTACGACATGGCCAGTCCCTACAATGTTTACGGCGGCCTACAGGACAACGGCGTGTGGATGGGGCCGAGCACCTACGAATACAGCAACGGGTGGCAGGCAGAAGGCCAGTATCCCTACAAGTCCATTTTTGGCGGCGACGGCATGCAGGTGCAAGTCGACTTCAGAGACAACCTGACTTACTACACAGGCCTGCAATTCGGCAACTACGTGAGGGGCAACTCACAAACCGGTGACCGCAAGCGCATCACGCCATCGCATGAGCTGGGCGAGCGGCCCTACCGTTGGAACTGGGAAACACCCATCTTCCTCAGCCGCCACAATCAGGACGTGCTCTACATGGGCTCCAACCGCTTCCACCGCAGCATGGACCAGGGCGAAAACTTCGAAACCCTTTCCGGCGACCTGACCAACGGCGGCAAAAAAGGCAATGTAAGCTACGGCACCTTGACAGTGATTGCTGAGTCCCCCACCCGCTTCGGGCTGCTCTACACCGGCAGCGACGACGGGCTGATCCACGTAAGCAAAGACGGCGGCTACAGCTGGACAAAGATTATGAACGGGCTGCCACAGAACTACTGGGTGAGCAATGTGGAGCCTTCCAAACACAAAGAAAGCCGGGTGTATGCCTCGCTCAACGGCTACCGCTGGGACAACTTTGATGCGCTGGTTTATGTGTCGGAAGACTATGGTGCCACCTGGAAGAAAATGGGCTCCAATCTGCCCAAAGAGTCTGTAAACATCATCAGAGAAGATCCTGAAAATGAAAATGTGCTGTACGTAGGCACCGACCACGGCCTGTATGTGACGGTAGACGGAGGTGCCAGCTTCATGGCCTTTGATGGTGGCCTGCCCAACGTAGCCGTGCACGACCTGGCCATACACCCAAGGGAAAAAGACCTGATCGTAGGCACGCATGGACGTTCCATTTACATCGGTAATGTGGCCCACCTGCAAATGCTGACTGGCGACGTGCTGGCCAAAGCATTGCACTTGTTCGACACCGACAAGGTAACCCACAGCGAACGCTGGGGCATGCCAGGCTTCAGCCAATGGAGACCCGTGAATGAGCCGAGCCAAACATTGCCCTTCTATGCGAAAACAGGGGGTGTTGTAGCACTCATCCTCACCTCAGACAAGGGCGCCAAAGTATTCGAGGCCACTGTAAAAGCAGACAAAGGGCTCAATTACTATGCCTATGACCTGACAGTGACCGATGCACAAGTTGAAGCGCTGAAAGCAGAGCTGGGAGAAGAAAAAGCCAAGGCGGTGAAAAAGGCCGACAATGGCAAAACCTACCTCGTACCCGGCACCTACACAGTTACCATTAGCCAGGGAGGAGAAACTTCCACCACCAAACTAAAAGTAGACGAGCCAAGAAAGCGTCCTGAAAGGAAGGGGTAGGACATCTGGAGATATTTCAAAAGGTGTTTTTATTATAAATGTCACATTGAGAGGCAACAATTATGGCATCGCAAAAATTGAGATGACGTGATTCGAAAAGTTAAAAGAATGTGTCAGATTGAGCTCCGTCGAAATCCACATTCTTTAAAAGACTCAGTAACACGTCATTGGCAGAAAGATCCCCAATGCTGATTGTTTGTGAAATAGTAGCGTAACGTGGCAATCTGTCAATTAGGATACGGCTCCGTAGTCAACAGATTGCCGCAGCTACCCCAGAGATTTCGCACATAATAGACATGCAGTGAGGTAGCTTCGCAATGACGGTAGAGTTGGGCTTAGCGCTTTCAAATTCGAAGCCACCACCACCTGACCGTCATTGCGATGGAGCCGAATTATGCCAAATCTATGGCAATTAACACCAAGCGACTGAAGCAATCTGTCAGTTTCGGAGTACCATCCTAACAAGCAGATTACTCTGTCACCCCTTTCTACAAACAGAAAAACTCATATTTTTTCCATATTTTTAACCATGGCCAAAGAGTATCAATTCCCCGAAGAGCGCATCGAAGACTTCACCCTCCTGGATCCAGAAGTCTCCTATTCCTATGCCGACTACCTCCGTTGGGCCTTTGAGGAAAGGGTCGAAATCATCAAAGGGAAAATCTTCAAGATGTCGCCTGCACCTCTTATGCGACATCAGTTGATAAGCAGCAATCTCATGAGCTTTATTGCGCCTCACTTCAGAAACCGGCAATGTAAAGTATTTCATGCGCCATTCGATGTCCGGCTACCCAATAAGAAGAACGATGAGGATAAGAGGATTTTTACTGTTGTGCAGCCCGACGTTTGCATTGTATGTGACAAGGAAAAACTTGACGAAAAAGGATGTATCGGAGCGCCTGACTTAATTATTGAAATCCTTTCTCCATCCACAGCATCAAGAGATCTCAAAGATAAATTCGAGCTTTACAGGGAACATAAGGTCAACGAGTATTGGCTGGTCTTTCCTAACGACAACATTGTAGAGATTTTCCTGCTCGGCGCCGATGGCCACTACCAGTCTGCCGCCAGACTTTCCGGCAACGATCATGTTCCATGCGGCATGCTTTCCGCAATCAACCTGACAGTGGGCGATATTTTCGAATAGATCAAAGGTTGTAGTATTGCCTGGATGTTAATCTTTTAGGATTCTCTGAGCTAGCGTATCACCTATTTTCACTCGCCGCCCCAACTCCTTTCCGCTTCCCCGTGTCCTATCGCTCAAACATTAAATTCATTATGAGTATCAGGCACTTTTTCATCTTACTCCTAAGCGGACTAGCACTTGCTGGCTGCGGAGTAACCGACGACGACATTCCCAAAAACGAAACCACCGTCTTCTTTCTGGTCACCGAGTTTAGTGCAGAAAAGGGCGACTCCTACATTCTGCCACTTTCGAGCGCTGAAGACATTGCAAAGGCAAGGGCCATCGTTGCTGATAGAAACAACGAAGCGCTGGACAGGCTGGTTGTGGCTAAAGTGGCGGCAACCGATGGCACCGAAACCTACCTGAACAAGGACTTGCTCCGAAATATCACTTGGTCGTGGAAGGTAACGGAATTTAGCGGCTTCGCTGGCTCCACTATTGAAATTCTCGACGGCGGCCCTCAAGACGTAGAAAATGACATGGATTGGTGGTTCGACAACACAGGCCAGGAAGAAGGCACTGGCAATATCGGTTTCTGGGGATACACTGTGCAGAGAGAAGTGTCGCCAGAGGAAATAAAAAAATAAAAGGCACGGCTCATGGCATGAAAAATGCCAGAGATTGCTCAAACACAAAATAAAGATGAACAACACAATCAAACTGACCGGCCTGGCGCTGGTGCTTTTATTCACGCAATGTGGTAACAACAACTCCGGCGGCGAACCCATGGGTTTCAGCAGCGAAATGGCTCCTGCCGCCGATCGCAAGATGGCTGCTACCGAAGAGGCTCCCCAAATGCACTCTGGCGACGCTCCCAACACCATTGAGCGCAAACTCATCAGAGAAGGCAACATGCGTTTCAAAACTGAAAACGTGGGCAAAACACGCACATTCCTTGACTCAGCAGTCACAGCTTACGGCGGCTATGTTTTCAACGAAAACATGTACAAGAACGAGGGCATGATAGAGCAAAGCGTGGCCGTTCGTATTCCCGACGAGAAGTTTGAGGTATTTATGGCAGCCATTTCTTCCTACGCAGGCAAGGTGGACAGCAAAAATGTGAACGCCATCGACGTGACGGAGGAGTATGTGGACGTGGAAACCCGGCTCAAAACCAAAAAAGAGCTGGAAACCCGCTATATCGATTTGCTTAAGCAAGCCAAAACGGTCACCGACATGGTGGCCATTGAAGCACAGCTGGGCCAGGTGAGAACGGACATTGAATCGATGCAGGGCCGCATGAACTACCTGCAAAACAGGGTGAAGTTTGCCACACTTTGGATCAACTTCTACCAGACCGACTCCGAGGGCTTTGGCTTTTTCTATAAAGTAGGAAGTGGCTTTGGCGTAGGCTGGGCTAAGTTCCTGGGCTTTATGGTTTGGACGGTGGAGTTATGGCCCTTTGTGCTGATTATCCTCATAATCGTAATCATAGTGCGGATAAGAAGGAAGCGCAGAAATATCTAAAGCCACGGGGGGAGCTTTTGCTCCCCTTCTTATATCTTGTCTTTGCCCATGGTCAAACACCTGCTTGCTCTGCTTTTCATATTTTTCATTGCATCAGAATGCCTTGCCCAGCAGCCATTTCTTTTGTTTCATAAAAGCAGGATAAGGGAAGCGAAGTATTACGCAGGAGAAGTGATCGCCTTTCGCATCAAAGACAACGATTTCAAGGTGACTGACCAGATCAAAGGCTTCAAAGACGGACTGATACTCTTCGATGGTTATGAAGTTGACCCAAAGGACATCACCCACCTATATATGGACGACAAAACCATTATCTGGTTTGCCCTGCGGTTCAAGCTATCGAGACTCTGCTCTATTGCCGGCGCTGCCTATCTGGGGCTCGATTTACTCAACAATTATGAAACCGACAGAAGCACGATCATCCTGGGCAGCTCTCTGATTGCTGCCGGCGTTTTAAGTCATGTCATCTTCAGAAGGGTCTTTAAAATCAAGGGAAAAATGAAGTTGGTGGTCATTGCCTGATGTTCACCGGCACTTCCACCCACCCTGAAAATAGTATTAGCCCTGGTGGGAATCGTGCCCGCAGCGTCAGCGGTAAAACACCATCAAGGCTGCTGCCGGAGGATAATGTCCTTTCGATGGGTGGTGGCAAGTGAGTCGAAATGCCATTTCAATAAATATCTCTTGCTACATTGCCAACTATGCCGAAAACTCTGCTACTGCTCTCCCTCGTTACTCTCCTGTGCTTCCCACTCCGGGCTCAGCAGCCTTACCTGCTGTTCCATAAAAGCAATACTCGTGAGGCTCAGTATTTTGCTGGCGAAGTCATTGCTTTTCGCATCAAAGACAACGACTTCAAAGTAACCGACCAAATCAAAGGCTTCAGGGATGGCCTGGTGCTGTTCGATGGTTATGAGGTGCACCCCAACGATTTCGAAGTGCTTTACACTGATCAAAAAACCAGGGCCTGGTTTGCCTTCGGCTACAAGTTTGTGAAGCTTACCATGATTGCCGGGGCTGGTTACCTGGCCCTCGATGTGATCAACACAGGCCGGTTCGACAAAAACACCATGATCATCAGCGGCTCACTGATTGGCGCAGGATTGATCGGCCGCCTTTTCATCAGAGAAAAGTTCAAAATAAAGGGCAAAAAGAAGATGGTGGTGATTGAGTGACTTGCCTCAGCAAATAACTGATTTTCAAAAAAGGAAACTCTTTACCGTTACTTCGTCGTTTTAAACCTGACATGTGAAGTGATAAATTTCTATCTTTACTAAAAGCAAGTAGATGACTCTGGTGATCGACAATACTATCTTAGACAACACAGGCCTAAGCAGTGAGGAACTGCAGCTGGAATTGGCTATTGCGCTGTACAAACACGGTAAGCTCTCAATTGGCCAAGCTTGTGAGCTTGTTTCATTAGATAAAATCGCTTTTCAGAGAGAACTCGCTCACAGAAACGAGTACCTCAACTATGATTTGAATGATCTTTCTGACGATTTGAAAACTATCAAATCTTTCAACTCCTAAAAACTTGGTAGTAGTAAGTGATAGTTCGGTTATTACTGGCCTGCTGGCTATTAACAAACTACACCTTCTCCAAAACCTTTTTCACAACGTTCTTCTCACTCCTACAGTTTACTCAGAACTATCCACGCTCAGAAAATACAACTACCCTATTGAAGACATAAACACCTCCTGGATCAATGTAAAGGGAATAAAAGACTACAAGAAACGGATCAATCTGAATTTCTGGGGGGAGTTGATTTTTGGCATCGGTACTTTGTGTTAGCATAAAGAAGCAAAAGGTCCAAGCGGGACGCATTGAACCAGTTTTGCTTCTTTATTGCCTGCTAATCGTTGAATAGAATAATGTTCTTTTGAGTTTTACTCCCCAGGTTTTCCGCTTGATCCCAAGAAACTTCAATCGCTTAAGCTGGAACTCGACCTCGGCGAGGTAGAATCCATCGTGCTCGCCCTTGAAGAAAAGGCCGATTACCTACTGGTTGATGAAAAAAAGGGAAGAGATATCGCAAAAAAAGAAGGTCTTAATATAATTGGACTTTTGGGTATCCTTGTTCAGGCAAAAACTGTCGGGCTAATACCCCTCTTGAAGCCCGAAATAGAGATCCTCACCTCAAAAATTGAGTTTAGATTGCACCAAAGACTTATCCAGGCAGCACTTGCCGCAGTTGGAGAGTAAAAGAATACTTTCTGCCGCAATCCACCCTCCAATTTGCCGGTTTAAGCAAGCTTCTTCTTTGAAGCTATGACCTAAATTTGTATCATTCATTCACTTAAACACAAAAGTTATGAGCGATAACAAAACCCTTGCACCTATCACCATAGAAGCCGTTGTCAATGCTCCTATTGAAAAAGTTTGGACCTGCTGGAACGAGCCGGAGCACATCACCCAATGGTGCCATGCCTCCGACGACTGGCACGCTCCCTTTGCCGAAAACGACCCAAAGACCGGGGGCAAATTCAAAACTACCATGGCCGCCAAGGACGGCAGCTTCAGCTTTGACTTCGGCGGAATATACGACGAGGTAAAAACGCATGAAAGCATAGCCTACACCATGGAAGATGGCCGGAAGGTAAGTATTGTTTTTACTTCCAATGGCGACAAAACTAAGGTGGTAGAAACCTTTGATCCTGAAAAAGAAAACCCAATTGAAATGCAGCGGGGTGGCTGGCAGGCTATTCTTGATAACTTTAAAAAGCACACGGAAAGTGTCTAAGAAGTTCGCTAAACTATAACGATGGTCATCAGTCACGAAAAGTTTGACTATCGCAACAAATGTCTGATCGAAAAGGTGGTCATTAAGGCCCCTTTTCGATTTGCTGTTGACTTCCACGAAGAAGCCTGTTTTATCCACTTTTCAGCTGGTGAAGCGAGGATCAATTCTCCCTCTGGTCAGCTACCTGTTGAGCCGGAAGACTCCGTGCTGCTGAAGTGCGGCAGCCACTTTGCTGATTTGCTTAAGTATGGAGCTTCCAACACATACGAGATTCTTGTTGTGCACCTTTATCCAGATATCCTCCGGAGCGTTTATAAGCATGAGATTCCGTCTTTTGTAAAGGCTTCGGAATCAAATTCGTTTTTCAGAAAGGTAATTCCTGACCAGCTGATTGGGAAGTTTATTGAAAACCTTTACTTCTACTTCGACAACCCTTCCCTGGTCAGCGATGAGCTGCTTGAACTCAAAGTAAAGGAGCTGGTGCTGCTGCTGATACAGACTAAAAATGCCGGCTCGGTGCTTCAGCTGTTTTCCGACCTTTTCACCCCCCGACAGGTCAACATCCGGGATGTGGTCAACAATCACCTTTTTTCTAACCTTTCGCTGGAAGACCTCGCCAGGCTTTCCAACATGAGTATATCCACTTTCCAGCGATCATTTCGGGCCAGCTTCCATCAAAGCCCAGCCAACTACATCCGCACCAAGCGACTGGAACGGGCAAAAGAGTTGCTCGGCGTAAGTACCTTAAGCGTGAGCGAAATAGCGTTCCAAACCGGTTTCAATGACGTTGCTCATTTTTCCAGGGCATTCAAAGCCGCCTTTCTGTTATCCCCATCCGGTTACCGCAATTCGGCGAATACCTAAACAGCTCTCCCGACCGGAATAGTCAACTCATTGACTTTTTTGTACAAAGCAAACAGGTGCGGAGTCCGGACTTTTGCTGTGAACATGACAATTCACAGTAACAATGACAACGATAGACAAACAAAAGTTCGGCCCATGGGCCCTGATAACAGGAGCCTCCGCCGGTATTGGAGAGGAGTTTGCCAGACAACTGGCGGCCGGGGGATTTGACCTGATCCTGGTAGCGAGACGAAAGCCGCTACTGGAAAACCTGGGGCAAGAGCTGAAACAAAAACACCGAATCAGCTATACAGTAATTGAGGCTGATCTTTCCACGGCGGCTGGTGTTGAAAAAGTGATTGAAGGCACGGATGGACTAAACATCGGTTTGCTGATATCAAACGCCGGCACCGGCAAACCGGGCAAATTCCTCAGCTTTGGTCTTGATCACCTTATGGCCACCATTCAACTGAATGCGCTTTCGCACATCGCTTTGACCCATCATTTTGGACGGAAAATAGCGGCTGCAGGCAAAGGCGGCATCCTGCTCACCGGAGCCATGGGCGCCATTGATGGACTACCCTACATGGCCAATGAGTCGGGCACAAAGGCGATGGTGCAGGCCCTCGCCAAAGCCCTTAACACGGAGCTGAAAGCCAGTGGCATCCACATCACAGTGCTGGTGACCAGCCCCACAGAAACACCGGTGCTGCCGTTGCTTGGCTTCACAAAAGACAACCTGCCCATGAAGCCGCTGTCGGTGCAGCAGTGTGTGAGTGAGGCACTGGAGGCATTGAGGAAAAACCGGCCTTCGGTGTTGCCTGGCCTGAAGTACAGACTGATGAACACCGTGGTGCCTGCATCATTTTCACGGGCGATGATGGCCAAAGTGTTTAAAAAGAACAACAATATCGACTAGCATGAAAACCATCAGAACCAATTCCATCCTTCTCGGATCCATGAGTCTTGCCTTTGGCTTGCTGAAGTTTATCGATCCCTTTCAAACATGGTATGCCACGCAAATAGAAACTTCCGGAATGCCCTCTGTTGCCTATCCCATGGGTATCGTCGGTGAAATAGCCACCGGCTTGTTGTTGCTCATTCCCTGGCTCCTGTCATTTTCTGCTGCCTCAAAAAAGGTATCGCTGCTAGTGGGTCATGGCTCACTAAGCATTATGATGATAGTGGCATGCTATGTTCACCTGCTTCCCAATGTACCTGCCGATGTGCTGCCGCTGAAGATAAAGCCGCCCTTCATTCCGTTGGCGGTGCTCGCCTACACGCTGTTGAATATGATTCAGATATACCGATCTAAGCCATTTAACAACTAAGGCTGCTACACTTTCAACTTTTTTGGTAGATTCCGACACCAAACGAATCTGCCATGTCAAACCAACCGAAACCAATACTAGCCCTTTTGCTGGGCATATTTTGTCTACTGAACACTCAACTGTTCGCACAAATTTATCAGCCGGAAAAATTCGGCGATATGAAGTGGCGCATGATAGGTCCTCACAGGGGCGGGCGAACCGTAGGCGCTGTGGGCGTGCCCCAGCAACCCAATGTGTTCTACATCGGTGTAAACAACGGCGGTGTGTGGAAAACCACGGACTACGGCCGCACCTGGGTACCGATTTTCGATGACCAGCCAACTGGGTCTGTCGGTGACATTGCCGTTTCGCCTTCCAACCCCAATGTGCTCTACGTAGCCTCTGGCGAGGGCTTGCAACGCCCCGACCTTTCTGTCGGCAACGGCATGTACAAAACCACCGATGGCGGCAAAACCTGGAGGCACCTCGGTCTGGAAGACGGTCAACAGATTGGGCGCATTGATATCGATCCGAAAAATGAAAACAGGGTGTTTGCAGCAGTGCTCGGTCACCCCTACGGCCCCAACGAGGTGCGTGGCGTGTACCGCACATTGGATGGCGGCACTACGTGGGACAGGGTGTTGTATATGGATGAAAACACCGGAGCCATTCAGGTGTTGATTGATCCACAAGACCCAAACACTGTTTATGCTTCGATGTGGCAAGCTCGCCAGGGCCCATGGGAAAACGCCGCCTGGCAGGGACCCAACAGCGGCCTTTACAAGTCAACCGACGGCGGCAATACCTGGAAAAAGTTGACCAAGGGCTTGCCGACCTATGAGCAGGGCCTGGGCCGTATCGGTATTTCGGTAGCACCGAGTGACAACAAAAGGCTCTACGCCAGTGTGAACGCTCCAGACGTTGGCGGTATTTTCCGCTCTGACGATGCAGGCGAATCGTGGTACCTTATCAACCATGACCCAAGGCCCTGGGGCCGTGGCGATGACTTTGCAGAAATCCAGGTCGATCCCACCAATCCCGACATTCTCTATTCAGCTAACGTGGTAACATGGAAGTCTGTGGATGGCGGCAAAACCTTTTCCGCTTTTCGTGGTGCCCCGGGTGGCGACGATTACCACCGGATCTGGATCAATCCTACCAACCCCGATATTATTTTGATTGCAGCCGATCAGGGAGCCATCATCACGGTAAACGGTGGAGAAACTTTCAGCAGTTGGTACAACCAGCCTACGGCACAGTTTTACCACGTCAGCACCGACAACGACTTCCCCTACAATGTTTATGGTGGTCAGCAGGAAAGTGGTTCGGTGGGCATTGCCAGCCGTGGCAACGATGGCCAGATCACTTTCAGAGAATGGCATCCCGTGGGCGTAGAAGAATATGGCTATGTGGCAGCCGATCCCCTTGATCCCAACATCATTTACGGCGGCAGGGTAAGCAAATACAACAAAAAGACCGGGCAGGTGCAAAACGTATCGCCTGATCCTGTGCGTGATGGCGGCTATCGCTACATCCGCACCATGCCCATCCTGTTTGCGCCCACTGACCCCCGAACACTGTACTCCGCCGCCAACGTAGTGTTCAAAACCCAAAACGGCGGCGACAGCTGGGACGTCATTAGCCCCGACCTTACAAGGGCCACCTGGGACATTCCTGCGAGCGTGGGCATTTACACCGACGAAAGCATGAAAACCATGCCCAGCCGTGGTGTGATCTACACCCTGGCGCCGTCACACATTGATGGTGAGGTGATTTGGGCAGGCACCGACGATGGACTGATTCATGTAACCAAAGACGGTGGCAAAAGCTGGACGGACGTTACACCACCCCAGGTCACTTCATGGGAAAAGGTGTCGCTGATGGATGCCGGTCACTTCGACAAGGAAACCGCCTATGCCGCCATCAACAGCATTCGCAACGATGACATGAAACCGCATATTTTCAAAACACATGACAGTGGCAAAACATGGACAGAGATCGTAAAAGGCTTGCCCAACGACCCCATCAATGTAGTAAGGGAGGATCCTGTCAGAAAGGGACTGCTCTATGCCGGCTCGGAAACCCAGGTGCATGTGTCGTTCGACGACGGTGCCTACTGGCAGCCATTGCGCCTCAACATGCCGGCCACCTCCATTCGTGACCTTGTGATCAAAGACGACGATGTGGTGGTGGGCACGCACGGGCGCTCGTTCTGGATACTGGACGACATTACTCCCCTGCGACAGTTGACGACTGCAGCTGTAACCCAGCCGGTGCTGTTCAAACCCCAAGACACCTACCGGGTGCGCTGGAACATGAATACCGACACACCGTTGCCACAAGAGGAACCGGCAGGGCAAAACCCACCCGACGGCGCTGTCATCAATTATTATCTACCAACCAATGCTTCAGAAGTATCGTTGGAGATTTTTGACCTGAATGGCACTTTGATAAAAAAATACACCAGCAACGACAAACCTTATGAGGTGCCTCCGGTCAACTTTCCGCACTATTGGCTAAGGCCACAAAAAATCCTTTCCGGCAAGGCAGGGCTCAACCGTTTTGAATGGGACATGCACTACACCCAACTCGAAACACCAGGCAGTTTCTCCATCGCTGCTATCTATCAGAACTCAGCGCCAGAACCTGACGGGCCTTTTGTGCTGCCCGATACTTACAACGTGAAACTAACCGTGGACGGCAAATCATACAGCCAGTCAATTACCATCAAAATGGACCCCAGGGTGAAAACTTCTAAGGTGGATTTGCAAAAGCAGTTCTTCCTTTCGATGGCCTGCTACGAAACGAGGAAAAAGAGTCTCGCTCTGCTCGATGAAATGGAAAAGGTGAGTAAAAATCTGGAAGCTGGCAAGGGAAAAAGCAAATCGCAGGCTGCTGCGGCAAGCCAAATGCAGCGGGAGCTGATGGGAACCGACAGAAGACTCAGCCGGTTGATGTCAATCCTTCAGGAAAATGATATGACGCCCACAATTTCGACAGCAAAAGCAGTAAAGCAGTATGTTGACGTGGTAGCCAAACAGGCAGCCGACTGGGCAGCATTTAAGAAAACAAACAAAATACGCTAGGCCAAGCCATCACCTGCCTTTACAAAAAGAAATAAAAATTTTACTAAATGTAAAACAAACTTTACTTTTGGTCGTATAAGGTTTACATATTTCTATTAACTTTACTTTGATATGAAAAATCTGGATCAAATTGAGTCGTTTTTATTAACCCCCTCCTATAGAAAATGGGGTTGGATACTATTGATTGGAGGCATTCCCCTGGTGCTGCTCATTTTTACGCTCGTTGTGATGACCGGCGCCATGGATCGTTTTTCTGCATTTTGGGCTGGCTGGGGCCTGTTTTTTCTCCATGTTCCTCTCAGTATCGGGCTGTTTTTTCTGCTATTCTCAAAAGAAAAAAATGAGGACGAGATGTTTCTGGGGCTCAGGTTCAAGGCCATGATGCACGGTATTCGTTTTACTTTCGCTGCCATGCTGCTTTTCCCGCTGATAACATGGGTGTCTACCATTTGGACCGGGCAACCCTATCATTTTCCTGAGGTCGGGGGAAATCTGGCCGTCGTTACACTATTGCTTTTGTATTCCAATGCCACCTATGGTTACTTCAAATATCAATTAGCCAAAGATGAAGAATAGCATCAAGGTGGAAAGAGCAAAGAAAGACCTCACGCAGGAAGACCTGGCCCAGGCAATTGGCGTATCGAGGCAGACCATCAATTCTATTGAAAAAGGAAAATACGTGCCCTCTACAGTGGTATCATTGAAAATGTCAAAAGTTTTTGGAGCGCCTGTCAACGATTTTATGGAATTGGACGAAAATGATGCTTAGATTGAGACATCACTAAAACTACCTGAACCAATATTATGAAAAACAATGCCCTGTTGCTCACGATCATCATGCTGTTTTCTTCCCAGGCGTTTGCCCAGGATTGGCCCAACTTTGCCAAATACCGTGAACAAAATGCGGCCCTGGCACCGCCGGCCAAAGGGGAAAACAGGGTTGTGTTCATGGGGAACTCCATCACCGAAGGCTGGAGCAAGGTGAACCCGGAGTTTTTTGAAGGCAAGCCCTATGTGAACAGGGGCATCAGCGGCCAAACCACACCTCAAATGCTCGTTCGCTTCCGGGCCGATGTCATTGACTTGAAACCCGCTGTGGTGATCATCCTCGCAGGCACCAACGACATTGCTGGCAACACCGGCCCTTCCACCCTGGAAATGATTGCAGACAATATCTACTCCATGGCCGAACTGGCGAGAGCCAATGGCATCAAAGTGGTGCTCTCCTCCACCCTTCCTGCCTATGACTACCCGTGGAAGCCAGGGATGGAACCAGCGCCCAAAATCGTGGCCCTCAACAAAA
Source organism: Imperialibacter sp. (assembly GCF_048007035.1). Taxonomy (NCBI): domain Bacteria; kingdom Pseudomonadati; phylum Bacteroidota; class Cytophagia; order Cytophagales; family Flammeovirgaceae; genus Imperialibacter; species Imperialibacter sp. The sequence goes on along the minus strand of NZ_CP180355.1, from coordinate 4,532,790 downwards.
TGATCAAAGCCTATGCTGACAAAAACAAGATCGTGTATGTCGACTATTTTTCAGCCATGGCCGACGACAGAGACGGGCTGCCGACAGAACTGGCTAAAGATGGGGTGCATCCTACGAAAGCAGGGTATAATGTAATGGAACCGCTGGCAGAGGCGGCTATTGCTAAGGCCTTGAAGAGTAAGTAGCGGCACCATCAACTGTACCAGGCCTGGGTTGTTTTGAAAGCGCTCTTCTATGGCATTTGCCGTTGTCGCAGTAAATCCCATCGGGACGGCACATCGGTCAGAGAGCTCAGGCACCAGTCCAGTCCCGTAGGGACAACATATCGCTAATGTGGCCTCTAGCGCTCGGTTCAGTCCCATAGGGACGGCATATCGGTAATGCCAGCTATGCGGGTAAGCCCAGTCCCATCGGGACGACATATCGGTACAGCTGGCCTCTGGCGCATGGGAAGTGCCGTAGGTACGACACATAAAAAAGAGAGAATGGACTGGAACAGCAAACTGATCAGCAATCTGAACTTCGGTGCCAACATCAATAACCGGGAGGCTAAGCTTAGCCTGGCGGCAATGGTGGCTGCCAAAGCTAGAAACGGCGAAACCATAGGCTTTGGCTCCGGCTCCAGCAGCTTCCTCACTATCCTCGAAATAGGAAAACGAGTGGCCACCGAAGGCCTTCAGATCAAGGCTATCCCAACCTCCCATGAGGTAGAGCTCAAGTGCGCTCAACAGCGAATCCCTACCGTTTCTTTCAACGTCGCCCGGCCCGACTGGTGCTTCGACGGAGCCGACGAAGTAGACCCTGCCAATAACCTCATCAAGGGAAGAGGTGGGGCCATGTTCAAGGAAAAGCTCATCATGGCCGCTTCGCCCAAAACTTTCATTCTCGCAGATTCCTCCAAATTGGTGAAAAAGCTTGGTGAGAAATTTCCGGTGCCAGTGGAAGTGAATCCATTTGCACTAAGCAGCGTTGAAAGCAGCCTGCTAACCTTGGGGGCTGTTAGTATACAGCTGAGGATGGCTGGCGGTAAAGACGGGCCCGTCATCACCGAAAACGGAAATTTCATTTTGGACGTACGCTTCAACCATATTGGAGAGGGGTTCGAAAAAGAGATCAAGCTCATTGGGGGGGTGCTGGACAGCGGGCTTTTTATCGGATACAACATTGAGGTAGTCTCTTCCTGAAAGCAATAGTTAACCGTTGACCATCAAAGTGGTGGGTGTTTGAACAAAAAGCACCAATTTACATTCTCAATTTCCGAAACCGACCCTTTCTAACCCATGACTAAATCCCGCTTTCCAGCTATCTCTGCATTTTGCGCATGCCTGCTCATCGCAGCGAACTTTCAGCTGGCCGCTCAAAAAAACCTGGACGCTGCCATTGCCGAAGTGCTCCCTGCAACCCTCAAAAAACACCGGGAGTTCGTTAGCCTGCCTAATGTTGCCTCAGACAGTGACGGCATCATGAAAAACTATGACTGGGTGAGAAAAGAATTGGAGCAGCAGAAGTTCACAGTGAAAATGCTGGAGTCCTCCACCCTGCCCCTCATGCTGGCAGAACGAACGGTCAGCAAAAAAGCGAAGACAATTCTCTTTTACCTGCACATCGACGGGCAACCCGTCAACGCCGCCAACTGGGATCAGGAAAATCCTTTTACGCCGGTTTTGAAACAGTTGGATAGTCAGGGCAACTGGTCGGCTATCGATTGGAAAAACCTGGATGGTGCCATTGACCCCGAGTGGCGCATCTTCGGCCGGGCCGCAGCCGACGACAAGGCGCCGATCATGATGATGCTGACTGCTGTTGAGCTGCTCGACAAGGCCAAAACCAAATTGGGGGTCAACATCAAAATCATTCTGGATCCACAGGAAGAGGCCGGCTCCGAAGCCTTCCTTTCCACCCTCGACCAATACAAGGCCGACTACGCCGCCGACTACATGATCATCATGGATGGGCCTGCTCATCCTACTAATCAACCTACACTCACTTTTGGCTGCCGGGGCAATGCTACTTGCAGCATCACTACTTATGGTGCCAAACTACCACAGCATAGCGGGCACTATGGCAACTATGTACCCAACCCTATTTTCACCTTGTCGCATTTGCTCGCCAGCATGAAAGACGAAAACGGAAAAGTGCTGGTGGATGGCTACTACGACGGCATAGAAATGACCCCAGCTGTGACAGCCCTTCTCAGCCAGGTGCCAGACGACAATGAAGACATCCAAAAAGGATTGGTCATACACAAAGCTGAAAAAGTGGGAAATAATTATCAGGAAGCACTGCAATACCCGTCTCTCAACGTCCGCCACATCGACACCTCGTGGAAAGGCCCTGGCCTAAAAACCATTATTCCTGAACAAGTAACGGCCTACATCGACGTGCGCCTCGTGGCAGAAACTGACGGCGGCGAGCAGCTTGATAAGATCAGAAAGCATATTGAGAAACAAGGATTCCTCGTGCTGGATCGGGCACCGACCGACGAAGAACGGCTCACGCACCAAAAAATAGTAACTTTCAAAACCAACGGCTTTGTCAATGCCTTCAGAACCGACATGGAGGCACCTATTGGTCAAAAGCTCCGGGCAGCTATTACAAAAGAATTTGGCACCCCACCGGTGAGCATCCGCACCATGGGCGGAACCGTGCCTATCATTCCGGCGATTAACACCCTGGGTATCCCCGCCATTATTGTGCCCATGGTGAACATGGACAACAACCAGCACAACCCCAATGAGAACATCCGCATCGGCAACATCAGCCAGGGCATCAAAATGTGCATGACGATTTTGACAATGGAGCTTTAAAATTAAAGAGGTTAGTCTCTGCGCAAGCGCAGAGACTAACCTCTTTAATCTTTAGGAAAAAACACGTCGACTTGATCGTGCATGGTATACAACCGAAACTTTGAACCATCCGGCACTAGTATACCGCTGGATCGGTTCTCCCCCATAATGGGATTGCCCGCATACTTCGTCCAGTTCACCATATCCTTAGATGCAGCCACGTTGGTTGACCACTCGTGCCAGTCTTCAAAGGCTGTGCCGTGGTAGTAGGCATAATACGTTCCGTTGTACTTGACAATCTGATTGACCGCTAAGCCATACTTATCATATACCTCAGGCCCCATTTCTATCACGGGCTCGTCCTGCACATTGGTCCAAACCCGAAGGTCTTTAGAAGTAGCCAGCCAGATACCCAAATCGTTGCGTTCGTAAAATAGGTGCCACAAATCATTCTCACGCCAAACGGTTGGCGTGCCGTAAGGACCGTCGCTAAGTGGCTCTCCATTCATTTGCCGAATATCCAGCGAGCCATGATCTGTCCAACGAATACCATCCGGCGAAGAAAGACGATGGGCTATATCTCCCCGCCCCTCGGCAAACATCTGGTACACACCGTCCACCTTTATCACCATCATGTCTTCTGTCCAGCTCCCATCAAATACTGGGTTGCCAGGATAACGATCCCAATTGATTCCGTCGGCAGAAGTGGCATACCCAAGCGACAAAGTCTTATTCTCAGTCTGAAAGCCTGTATACCACATTTTATAGACGCTATCCTCCTTCAGTATATAACCCCGTTCCCTGATGTGCTCATCCCAGGTGGGCTGGCCAGTGCCGCTAAAAATCGGATTGTCAGGGTAGTCACTGAAATCGATCAGTTCGGCTGGGAATTCAAGCGACTCCTCCTTTTGGTTGGCTTCTGTGGGTTGCCTATTTGAGCCGCCACAACCGAGCAAGAACATACAGGCAATAGCTATTAATGGCTGATAAGTTTTCATCTTTTTCACTATTAGCGAGGAATTTAACTTTTTATGAATGAATTAGAATAATTGATCGAGAAACTTCTTTTTCATACTTTTATATTAGATGCATATACAACTAATATGAAAGCACCCAATTCTCTGGAAGACAATTTACTGTTTCAGATCAGTGAAGTGGCGAAGCTGCTACATAAGAGGCTCACAATGGCTTTTGAGGAAGGTGGGTTCGATGTTACGCCTGAGCAGTTTTCAATACTGGCCCTGCTATGGTACAAGGAAGGCATCAATCAGCAGGACATCGCCAACGAGTTGAGGAGAGACAAGACAACCATTGCCCGGATTATTAACAATATGATCAACAGGAACCTGATTGTTAAAATACCAGATCAGCTCGACAAGCGGAACAACCTCATTTACCTGACAAAAAAAGGAAAAGAATCGCAGACGGAAATGGTAGCTACTTCAGGTAAGGTCTATGTTCAAACCATGCAGCGCCTGCCGGCAAAAGACGTAGCCGTGAGTCTGTCGGTGTTAAAACAAATAACAAAAAACTTTGAATGATTTTCTTTCAGTCAATTGGTTGTATTACCCACTATTTAAGTTTCCATACATGAAAAGCTCTATTAAAACCACTGCCATTTGGATAGCCTTATCAATGCTAATGCTTGTGCTCTGGATCGTAGGTTTAATCATTGGCAATATCCTCTTTCCCAGTGATCTGATGAAGGTGTCAAACGGGTCGGGAGATGATGGACTGCCGATCATGCTACTCATTTGTGGCCTTAATACGGCCGCTATTATGTACTTTATTCACCGAACGCACCGCTGGGGCTGGCACCTGGTGCTTACCCTTGCCGTTGCGCTTTTCAGCATTCAGTATTTTATGTCTCAAATTGAAACGCTTTGGTTCAACGACAGCCTCAAGATGGAACTGAACAGCATTTGGGCACTGGTGGCAGGAGGTGCCATCTCTTCCGTGCTGTTTTCCGTTTTTGCGGTATGGGTAACAGGAAACTTCAAAAAAGAGGAACAACTAGCGTCAAAAGGTGAGATGATGCCTCTTTCCAACACCTTAACAATGACAGCACTGATGGCAATAGTCATCTGGCCTTTGATCTACTTTCTGGCCGGCTACTTCATAGCCTGGCAGTTTGAAGAGGTTCGCATTTACTATTCAGGCAGCAGCGAAAAAGCCTCCTTCCTGTTCATGATGAAAGAGAATATCGCTTCACATCTGTATTCTTTTCAGGTGCTGAGAGGTATACTTTGGACACTCATTGGCCTTCTTGTGTTTCGATCTATCAAGGGCAATTGGGTGGGAAAAGGTATAGTACTTGCGCTTCTGCTTAGCATTGTTGGTTGCAGTCAGCTGCTCCTACCCAACCCTATCATGCCCGAACCTGTGAGGCTGGCCCATCTTCTTGAAACCTCTCTTTCAGGAGTAGTACTTGGCGTGGTAATGGCGTGGATGTTTGCCAGAACTTCGCCAAAGAAAACAGACAAGGCGATAGTTTAAGAAAGCAATAACCCGGAAGAGTAGAAAATAACCCCGCCACCGTTCATCCTTCATTATTTTCGCTGCTCCTTTCTGTATTTTAATTGAATAGCACTTGGTGTAATTTGACCTCAATTACTACTTGTTAAGGTTCATTAATTAATCGAAAACTGTATATGAAAATGACTTACAACCCAAAAATGCCCTGGCAGGGTTTTTTGCTGGCTTTGGTTGTCCTGATGGGCACCACCGATGCTTTTAGCCAGCGACGAGGAAGCAGCTCTGCTCCGGCAACTACCAAATTTGATGAATCACTGTATTCTGCAATAGAATGGCGCTCCATTGGGCCTTTCAGAGGTGGCAGAGCCGCATCAGTGACAGGAGTGCCTAATAAGCCCAATCTCTTTTACATGGGTGCAACCGGCGGTGGCGTTTGGAAAACAACTGACGGCGGACAGCGCTGGGAGAACATCTCCGACGGTTTCTTTGGAGGCTCCATTGGCGCAGTAGCCGTGAGCGAATACGACAACAACGTGATCTACGTCGGTGGCGGAGAAGGTACGGTAAGGGGTAACGTTTCTGACGGCCAGTTTGGCATCATGAAATCTACAGACGCCGGCAAAACCTGGACAGACATGGGGCTACCCAATGCACTACATATTCCGAGAATAAGAATACACCCAAAAAATCCGGATCTGGTATACGCCGCTGTATTGGGCGATATTTGGAAATCTTCAGCAGACCGTGGTGTTTACCGCTCTAAAGACGGTGGCAAAAGCTGGGAAAAAGTGCTTTTTGCAAATGCAGATGCTGGTGCCGTGGACATTTCCATGGATCCGGGGAACCCGAGAGTCCTTTTTGCCACTACATGGAGATTCAATCGCTCACCTTACGGCTTCGATAGCGGTGGAGAGGGTTCTGCCCTTTGGAAATCAACTGACGGCGGTGACACCTGGAAAAACATCTCGACCAACAAAGGTTTGCCATCTGGCATCTGGGGTATCGCCGGTGTATCTGTGTCGCCGGTTAATTCCAACAGAGTGTTTGCTATCATAGAAAATGACAAAGGCGGCGTGTACCGTTCCGATGACGGAGGAGACTCATGGAGTTTGATCAACAGCGACCGTAGCCTTCGTCAGCGTGCCTGGTATTACACCAAGATATATGCCGACACCGAAAACGAAGACATCGTTTATGTAATGAACGTGAACTTTCACAAGTCGAAAGACGGCGGAAAGACGTACGAAGAATACGACACACCACATGGTGACCATCACGATCTTTGGATAGCGCCTGACGACCACAACAGAATCGCTGTGGCGGATGATGGCGGTGCACAGGTGAGCTTCGACGCAGGAGCCAACTGGTCAACCTACATGAACCAGCCAACTTCACAGTTTTATCGTGTTGTCACCGACAACAGTTTTCCTTATCGTATCTATGGTGCACAGCAGGACAACTCAACGGTAAGAATTCGCCACAGAGTAGACGGCGGCGCTATAACAGAAAGCGATTGGGAAGAAACTGCTGGTGGTGAAAGTGCACACATTGCACCTGACCCTGACAATAATGACATTGTGTACGGCGGTAGCTACGGCGGGTACCTCACAAGGGTTAATCACGCCACGGCTGAAGAGAGAAACATCAACGTGTGGCCCGACAACCCAATGGGGCACGGTGCTGAAGGCATGAGGTTCCGTTTCCAGTGGAACTTCCCGATCTTCTTTTCTCCCCACAACGGTAACAAGCTTTACACTACCTCCAACCAGGTACATGTGAGCTACAATGAAGGCCAGAGTTGGGAAACCATCAGCCCTGACCTTACCAGAGCTGAGCCAGAAAAGTTAGGCCCTGCAGGTGGCCCGATCACCAAAGACAATACAGCGGTGGAGTACTACGCCACTATCTTCGCAGCAGTTGAGTCGCCTTTCGAAAAGGATCTTATCTGGACAGGTTCTGACGACGGGCTGGTGCACGTGACCAAAGACGCTGGAAAAACCTGGGAAAATGTAACGCCTCCCACGGCACCTAAATACGTGATGTGGAACAGCATCGACCCTGACCCTTTTACAAAAGGTGGGGCCTACCTGGCTGGTACACAATACAAAATAGGTGATTTCAAACCATACCTCTTCAAAACAGAAGACTACGGCAAAACCTGGAAGCAAATCACCAGCGGCATCAACCCCTCACACTTCACCCGAGTGGTGAGGGCCGATCCAAAGCGCAAAGGCTTGCTGTATGCAGGTACGGAGTCAGGCATGTACATCTCGTTTGATGATGGTGCCAGTTGGTCGACATTTCAGTTGAACCTGCCTACAGTGCCAATCACCGACTTGACCATCAAAAACGATAACCTGATTGCTGCAACCCAGGGAAGAAGCTTCTGGTTGATCGACGATTTAACACCTTTGCATCAGCTTAACAGCACGGTGGCAGCTGCCGACGTGCATCTGTTTAAGCCAATAGACAGCTACCGCATGGGCGGCTTTGCATGGCGTGTTCCTTCAGGCGCTGGCAAAAACCACCACAATGGCGTACAGTTTTTCTTTTCACTTAAGAACGAACCCGGCGAAAAGGACACGGTAACGTTGGAAGTAATGGAAGCCGACGGCGACCTGATCAAGAAGTTCTCTACTGTATCGAAAGAGCGTGGCGAAAAGCTGACTGTGAAGAAAGGTGGCAACACCTTTGTTTGGAATATGCAATATCCAGCTCCGGAAGGTTTCGATGGCTTGATCATGTGGGCGGCTCGTTTGAGTGGGCCAAAAGCAGTGCCCGGCACCTACAAAGCCAGACTTACTGCCAATGGAAAGACAAGCGAAACGGAATTCACTATCCTGAAGGACCCACGTACGGAAGGCACTGTGGCCGACATCCAGGCTCAGTTCGACTTCATACAGGGAGTAAACGCCAAAATGACGGAGACTCACCAAACAATTAAGGACATTCGCTCTGCCCGTGTGCAAATGAATGACCTGAAAGAAAGGCTGGGCAAAGAGGATGCTTACAAAGAGTTGGTTGAGTCGATCAACGAGATCAACAAGAAGATGACAGCGGTAGAAGAAGAACTGTACCAGACCAAAAATCGCAGCGGTCAGGATCCTTTGAACTACCCCATCAGGCTGAACAACAAGCTTGGTCACCTGAGCTCGGTAGCCAATAGCAGCGACTACAAGCCAACCGATCAGACGATCGCCGTAAAAACGGAACTTGAATCGGCTATCAATGAGCAGCTTAGCAAGTGGGAGCAAATCAAAAACAGCGATATCCCTCAGCTGAACGAAAAGGCTAAACAGAAAGGCGTAGAAGCCGTGATGCTGAAAAAAGGCGATGCTTCAAGCATGTAAATCATTAATTTGAATTGACATAGTAAGAAAACCGGAGAGCTTAGCTTTCCGGTTTTTTTTGTTCATTTCCCTGCCGCCCAGAAAATAGCATTTCTGAACATGGTGGTATAGGCCTTGTTGTCAAATAAGAGAGGTGAGTGTCCCATGAAAATATAGACGTTTCTTGCTTTCATCTTCTCATTCGTCCACACCACAGGGTGGTCGCCCATTTTGATTTCAGAGTCAGGTGAATATGTGGCTTCATCCACGGAGGCTAGCACTTGCACATTAGGCCGGGGACTCTGGTTGTAGGTATACCACTCTTCTTTTTTAATGTGGAATCGTCCGGGCAATCCTTTCATCACCGGATGCTCTTTTGCTTCGACCCAAACGTCTGCTTCGGCAAAAGTGGCTATGTAGTTTTGATACCTGATGCCGCCCATGAAGTTTGAAAACCAGCCCCACATGGGGCAACCGTCAAACTCACCGAGTAAAGTAGCATGATGGAAGCCTATCCAGCCACCATTGCCGTCTTCAACGTAGCCTACAAAAGCTGCTGCAGCCTCCTCCTTCCAGCCATAAGGCGGATAGTCGAGCTGGATAATTAGCTGGTAGTTAGCCAAAAAAGCTTCGTCGATTTCATCAGTAGAAGTAATGAAGTCAATCACCAAAGAGCTGTCTGCCGCTAGCTGCCTCAGCCAGGGAACGGCTGCATCAGTATACTCAAGGTGGTGGCCACTGTTTTCGTAGAGTACCAAAACATGGCACCTTGGGCCTCCTTGACCTATTTGCGACTGCTGCGCATTTGTGCTTCCTAAGCTAAGGACAACGAGGTACAAAGGAAGCCAATGCCTCCAGCATATTATACTTCCAATGCCTATACCTTCCATTATCCCTTTGAGTAAAAACGATCCATATTCTACCCGAAGTTATTTATATTAGTTGAAACCTATTCTGTATCGAATCTGAAGCTTAATTAAACACCCGCTATGAACAACCCCGATTCCCTCCAACGCCGTGATTTCTTGAAAAAATCAAGCCTTGCTGCTGCCGCAGCCTTACTGGCCACCAATGCCCCTTTCAATCTTTCGGCTGCCCCCGCTTCGAAAAACAAATTACCTGAGTGGAAAGGCTTCAACCTTCTCGACTTCTTTTCACCTAACCCGGCAAACTCAAGGGAAGGCACCAAAGAAGAATACTTTAAGTGGATGGCCGATTGGGGTTTTGACTTTGTGAGAATACCGATGGCGTATCCCTCTTATCTTAAATTCGACCGCACCCGAAACATTCTGCCGGAAGAAGTTCGCAACATAGATACTGAGGCGACCGACAAAATTGAAGAGCTGGTGTACCTGGCACACAAGTACAAACTGCATGTGAGCCTCAACCTACACAGGGGGCCTGGTTACTGTGTAAATGCCGGCTTTCACGAGCCCTACAATTTATGGACCGATCAGCAAGCATTGGACGACTTCTGCTTTCACTGGAACTTTTGGGCCACCCGGTTCAAAAATGTCTCGAGAAAGAAAATAAGCTTTGACCTGCTGAACGAGCCCAGCAACCGGGAAGACATGAACGACCAGCACTCGAAAAGAGGTTCGGTGCCTGGCGATGTCTACCGCAAAATGGCCATCGCCGCTTCCGAAGCTATCAGAAGCGTCAACAAAAAGCACCTCATCATTGCCGATGGCAACAATACAGGCAGCACGGTCATTCCGGAAATCGCCGACCTCGACATCGCTCAAAGCTGTCGGGGATACACGCCGGGCATAGTGTCACACTACAAAGCTCCCTGGGCCATGAAGGACATCGACAACCTGCCGGAAGTGAAGTGGCCCGGCCAGGTGGGCGACCAATACCTGAGCAGAGAAATGCTCGAGAAGTTTTACGAGCCATGGATTGCACTGAAAAACCAGGGCGTGGGTGTGCATTGCGGCGAATGTGGCTGCTACAACAAAACGCCACACGACGTGTTCCTTGCCTGGTTTGGCGACGTAATGGACATCCTGCACACCAACCAGATAGGCTTTGCTCTGTGGGAGTTCAAAGGCAGCTTCGGCATCCTCAATTCGGGTAGAGAGGATGTTGACTACGAAGACTGGTACGGACTAAAACTTGACAGAAAATTGCTTAACTTGTTAACAAAGCACGTGTAGCAACGAATGAAAAGCCTCATCCTCTTTGCAATATTTACTGCCCAAAGCATTGTTTGCTTCGGGCAGTCCGACTTTAGTTTCGGGTTCAAAGGAGGGTTGGGGTACAGCGGCTGGGGCAAAACGCTTCCCGGCGACAGCCCAGAGGCAGTCTACAGCCCAACCAACGCCAAAGCTTTGGGCATCTTCGCCAGCTACAAACTTCCCTACCGGTTAAGAGCCACAGCCGAGGCTTCCTTTCTTCAAACTGGCAGTCGGTACACAAATGAGTCGGCTGTTTCCAATTCAATTGTTGGCGCACCTTCGAGTCCCGCAGAAGTTACCTACAAGGTTTCGAGGGTTTATGCCCCTATTCGGGTATCTTATGACATACTCAAGACCAAAGTAACACCCTTCATTAGCTGGGGATTCGGGCCATCCTTTGTGCAACAGGCGTCGAGAAGCTACCGTGATGATCTGTCGCCAAATGAACAGTCTGAGAATCTGAACCTAGAAGTATCCTATAACAACCAGCTACGCCTTGCTTTCCCAATGACCTCCAGCGTAGGCGTCAGGATATTCGAGAGGCTTACTTTGGACGCATCGCTTATCCTGGGGAGAAAGTTCTATTATCGATTCCAGGCCGACGAAACCGTTTGCTACGAAGGTTGTGCCCCACCAGAGCTAAGCTACAACAATCGGGTGATCATGTTCGCCGCTGCCTACAACATCCTGCCTTAACAACCTGCTTACATTATCTTTTTGTGAAGTCGCCGCTGCTTTGGTGCCTTTGCCCTATTTTTAAGCACCGATAAGCCAACCCAACTATGTCCAAACGCCTTGCCTTTTTTTCACTGTTTGCCTCTCTTGCATTCATTTTTGCGAGCTGCACCCCAGGCAAAAAGCAAGATCCCTACGTCCTCCTCATTTCCTTCGATGGCTTCAGGCATGACTATGTTGCCAAATACCAGCCTCCGCATTTTCTTGATTTTATCAAAGAGGGCACGGCTGCAAAATCCATGACTCCCTCGTTTCCCAGCAAAACTTTCCCTAACCACTACACCATCGTGACGGGCTTGTGTCCCGGCCATCATGGATTGGTTGACAACACATTCTACGATCCGGGCAGAAAGGTGGAATACAGCATGGGAAAAAGGGAGCTGGTGGAGGATGCCTACTACTATGGCGGAACGCCGCTTTGGCAGCTGGCGCAGCAACAAGGACTCAAATCAGCTTCATATTTTTGGGTAGGCTCTGAAGCGCCCGTGGCTGGCAGTTACCCCGACTACTACGAGATTTATGATGGGGCAGTGCCCAACGAAGAACGAATTGAAAAAGTGGTGGAATGGCTTCAGATACCCGAAGCAGAAAGGCCCCGTTTCATTTCTTTGTATTTTTCGCTGGTGGATAGCGAAGGGCATGACTCCGGCCCGAACTCAGAGAAGTTGAAAGCAACCGTATTTGAAGCTGACAGGCTACTTGGGCTCATCGATACAAAAATAGCTGCACTGAATTTGCCAGTAGACATCATTATTACTTCAGACCACGGGATGTATGAAATGAAAGAATCTCCCGAAACTTTCGTGTATCTGGATAATCTCTTTGCTCCCGAAGACAGTATTCAGATAGCCAGCAGCGGCGCTGTTGTGCACGTTTACGAAGAAGACAGCCTGACCAGGGAAAAGCTCTTCAAGCAGCTTACTGAAAATGAAACTTTCTACTCCACTTACCGCAAATTGGAAACTCCTGAAAGGTGGCATTACCGAGAGCACCCCAGAGTTGGCGATCTGGTGTTGGTTGTTGAGCCAGGTCACTACTTCCGAAGCGGTTCGCCCGACACCACGAAAGCAATGATGGAATCACCGTGGGGCGTGCATGGCTTCGACCCGTATGTGACCCCTGAAATGGGTGCTATTTTTTATGCCAAAGGCCCTAATATCAAAAAAGGTTGGGAGATCCCCGCTTTTGACAATGTACACGTGTACCCTTTCATTGCCAGAATTCTCGGCCTAAAGACCCCGGATAACATCGACGGAAAACAGGAAGTGCTGGAGAATGTGTACGTGGAGTAATTTTCTCAACAAACCAGCCTAATTCCAGCCATTCTGTACTTATCAACCAGGTCAGCAGCTACCGATTTATCAGTGATAAGGAAATCGAACAAAGCAGGAGGCGCAAACTTCAGGTAGCTTTCCTTCTCCAATTTTGTGGCATCACACAAAAGGTAAGTTTCTTTTGCCCGACTGCCCATAGCCAGCGTCATAGACGCCTCCTTCTCACCACTGGCACTCAGTCCATTGGCAAGCGAAAATCCATCGACGCCCACAAAGGCTTTGTCTGCCTTGTATCGGGCGATGTGATCAAGTGCCATGCTACCATGCACGGCCTTCCTTCCTGCATCTACTTCTCCGCCCACCAGGTTGATCGTGAAGCCTGGCTGGCCTAAAAGCTCCGTCACTACCGGAAGAGAATTGGTGATGATGGTTAGCTTTTCAAGCCGCCTCAAGTGTTTGCACATTTGAAACACGGTGCTGCCGCAATCCATGAAAATAACGTCTCCAGTTTTCACGTAAGAAGCTGCCAGCTTGGCTATGGATGCCTTCGCTGCGTTGCTTCTCAACTCTTTTTGATGGAAACTCGTACTTTCTGGCAGCATAGCCCCGCCGTGTGTGCGCACCAGCAGTCCCTTTTCTGAAAGGGCGACCAGGTCCCGTCGTATGGTAATATCTGACGCCTCGAACAGGTCGGCCAGTTCCTTCACCGACAACTCCTCGCCCGCTTTCAGTTGATCAAGTATGCCTTTTTGTCGTGCCCTGCTACTCATGAGATTCTTTTTTGTAAAGATAGCAGAGAATAATTGAAATTGATTGTTTTATGATTACTTTTGATCGAATAATGATCATACATGAACAATCTCAATATTAAAATTGAAAAGAAAGAGCTGCTATCCGGCAACTGGTACAAGCTTTACAAGGTCGACTTCCAGATCAAAGGAAAAGAAGGAGAATGGCTCAGTCAATCCAGAGAGTGTTACGACAGAGGTAACGGCGCCGCCATTTTGCTTTACAACACCGAGCAAAAAACGGTGATACTTACCCGGCAGTTTCGCATGCCCACCTATGTGAATGGCAACGAGACGGGCATGCTGATTGAAGCTTGCGCAGGTTTACTGGATGCCGATAGCCCGGAAGAGTGTATTCGCAGGGAAACCGAGGAAGAAACGGGTTACAAGATCAGCAAGCCCGAAAAAGTGTTTGAGCTATACATGAGCCCCGGCTCCGTCACCGAAATCCTTTACTTCTTTATTGCAGCGTACACCAAAGAACAAAAAGTAAGTGACGGCGGTGGCGTGGATGAACACGAGGACATTGATGTGCTTGAAGTGCCCTTCTCTAAAGCCCTTGAAATGATCAAAACCGGCGAGATCAAAGATGCCAAGACCGTGATCTTGCTTCAGCACCTACAACTAGGTGGTCATTTCAATTAGCTTTTTTGGCAATTTTGTGAGGCAATTGATGGCTGTGAAATTAGTAGCATCTTGATTAGAACTGTCGATAACAAATTAGTGTGATCAACGCCCATCTAGTATTTTCTTAAAGTCTTCTATAAATGGCGTTACGGCTAGGATATTACCCTGTCCATCAATTGAAATATATTGTGGTATAGCACTTATTTGGTAGTCCCTGGCAAATGGACTTTTGAAGCCGTCAGCGCAGGCATATAACGCCATTCCTCGTAAGTCACGTTTTCCCAGCGCATCGATCCACTTACTTTGGTCTTCATCTATTGATACTGACAAGAATTCAATGCTATCGCTTTCTAAGTATTTTTCCACCATGCTATTCCACTTGGGGAACGAGGAAAAACACGGACCACACCAGCTTGCCCACACGTCAATAAGTATCGTTTTATTTTTAAAATCTGCCAATTCAAGGTGAGCCCCATCAACGTTGCTAAGTCTAAAATTTGGAGCAGGGGCTCCTTTTGAAAACTTTGAAGCTACCTCAGCCAATTGCAAGAGGTTACTCTGGAGAACGTAGATGTAAACGTCCTGTGAGCCATCTCCCGCCAATTCCTGGATGGCTTTTTGAAACCTGGAAACGTCTACTTCTCCCTTTTGCCTTTGAGCTTTGACCATAAGGTCATTCACATAGATAATTTTTTGTAGACGACTTGCCTCTGGGCTGATGTAGTATCGATCAATAATTTCCATTCCCTTTTCGAGATTATTCTTGGGAGAGAAATAAATGTCGGGGTTTTCAAACCGAACGACGGCGGGAATAAAGAAGTTTGCAAATTCCCTATAGTACAGGGCTGCAAAAGCACTCGTGTCCGACAGATCCACCTGGTCTGAATAAATCATTTGTGTCTTTTGGCTTTCGTCCGGTTCTTGATAAAACCTGAATTGCTTTACTATATCATCTGGCTGACCACTCATTCGAAAATGCATGGCCGTATACATTAAGTCACTTCGCTCCAGAGAAATAAAATTTTCCTGATTCGGAAGGTGCGAATCCTTAAAGTAATCATCAAGGTATTGAATTCGCAGCTCGGTAATTGTGTCTTGAACAGCGTGATAGATTGAACTTCTAAGGTCATTGGATGCGAACTCCGGAAATTTGGCTGCCATTTCCCGATCAATATCTATCCAGTACTTTCGTTGATCTATGTAGAACCTCACAAAATCGGCCTGTTCTCCTGTAACTGCTATTGAATCTCGTTTCAAATAGTCGATAGTGAAATTAACAGGCTTTGTCAGTGCCTTTGGTATGGTAACTCTTAGTTGCTTCTTACCATCAAAAACCAGGAGGGAATTAATATTTAACCTACCAATAGTAATGGCAAATTCACCTTTTTCATTGATTCTGAGCGTGTCAATGACCGTCGATAGCCCGTATCCGACAGTGTCCCGAACAAAAAAAGCAAACTCATTCGGATAGTTTGAAATAGTGCCGCTGATGGAAAACTGCCTTTCCTCTTGCGCACAACCAATCTGAAAAATAGCTACGATAACTACCACTATCTTTATACGAATCATGTCTTTCATAGCCTTCAATTTCATTAGAGCCTGAATATAAATATATTAGTCTAAAATCATCTACCGATGAATAGAAAACAATCACTAATAGCGGAGAGGGCTTGCTGGCAACAGCTCCCTTGACAGGGCGGCATATGGTATCGGAGAACAACTTTCAACCTGACTTGCTTCCCACAACTGGGAAAACCCCAAAGGATAAACGCCGATAGCCCGGAAGAGTGTATTCGCAGGGAAACAAAGGAAGAAACGGGTTACAAGATCAGCAAACCGGAGAAAGTGTTTGAGCTTTACATGAGTCCCGGATCGGTCACCGAGATCCTGTATTTCTTCATTGCAGCGTATACCAAAGATCAGAAAGTAAGCGACGGTGGCGGCGTGGATGAACAAGAATACATTGATGTGCTGGAAGTGCCATTCGCTAAGGCCCTTGAAATGATCAAAGCCGGCGAAATCAAGGATGCTAAGACAGTGATTTTATTACAGCACTTGCAGCTAAGTGGTAGACTAAACTGGAGCCGTAATTATCAGATTTCAGCACCAGAGCCCCATCGGGCGCTACATTACAGGCGTGGGCTTCAACCCACGCCGACCAATGCAGCAGGTAGTTTTGGCGACATTTTTGCCTTTCCCAGCAAAAAAGATGACAAAACAGGTTCAGCGGATTCACAAATTGACCTCTAACCCAAAAACCTTATCTTCGGTAAATCCTTTTTCACGATGAACCGAAAAGAATCTCTCACCAAAATAGCTGCTGGAACAGGACTGCTCACAGTCTTGCCTCTAGCCACTTGGAGCAGAAGTCACACAGCTGATTTCACATCCGACTTCCTTCCCCGCTGGGAAACCAGCAAAGGCTATACACTGAAAGTGCTTGACAAAATGCCAGAAGAGCATTTCAACTATGCGCCCACCGCCGAGCAAATGGGCTTTGGCAAACAGCTGACGCACATGGCCTTCTGGAACTCTTTTTACATAGCCCCCTTCGAGGGGAAGCAAGCCATGCCGGAACCCAAAGAAATCACCAAAGCGATGGCCAGGGCCTACGTTGAAGAGAACTTTGACTATTGCACTTCTGTGATCGAAAAAATATCATTAGCAGATCTGGATAGAAAGGGCATCATAGATGAAAACTATTGGAGAGAACACACTGGAAGGGATTTGCTTCTCCGGGCATTTGCTCACACTTCCCACCACCGGGCTGAGGCTATTGTTTATCTAAGGCTGAAAGGAATCGAGCCTCCCTTCTTTGAGTTCTAGCATTCTCTCACTTTCTTCACTTTTTCGTTCATCAAGTCTTTTACAATGAATAAAGCATTTGCTTTTGCAGGGTTGCTACTTGCCCTATCCGGGTGTCAGCAAAACACTAAAACCAGTCAAACAGAAGAGAAGGCCTTATCGGGTAATCCCCTTTGGGAAGGTTGGTACGCCGATCCGGAAGGTGTGGTGTTTGGCGATGAGTACTGGATTTACCCAACGTTCTCAGCCAAATATGAGGAGCAGGTATTCCTCGATGCCTTTTCATCAAAAGACCTCGTCACCTGGACAAAACATGAGAGTATTATTGACACCAGCATCGTGAAATGGGCCAATCGGGCAATGTGGGCTCCCTCGGCCATTGAAAAAGACGGGAGGTACTTTCTTTTCTTCGCCGCCAACGACATTCAAAATCAGGATGGCCCCTACTGGAAAGACAACCCCGATGCAGCCAAACAGCAAGGTGGCATTGGCATTGGTGTGGCCGACAGTCCCGCCGGGCCTTTTGCCGACTACCTGGGCAAGCCGCTGATTGACCAGTTCTACAACGGTGCGCAACCCATCGACCAGTATGTTTTCAAAGCCATGGATGGCAAATATTACATCGTTTACGGCGGCTGGCGTCACTGCAATATCGGCCAGCTCAACGATGACTTTACAGCATTAGTACCCTTTGAGGATGGTGATCTGGTGAAAGAAATTACCCCGGAAGGCTATGTGGAAGGCCCCACTTTTGCCATCAGAAACGGGAAGTACTACTTCATGTGGAGTGAGGGCAACTGGGGAGACGAAACCTACCAGGTGGCTTATGCCATTTCCGACTCCCTCTTTGGACCATTTGAAAGAATCGGCACCATCCTGTCCCAAGACCCGGAGGTGGCAACGGGTTCAGGTCATCATTCTATAATGAACGCCCCCAACACCGACGAATGGTATATTGTGTATCACCGTCGTCCCATCCCGAACGAAGGACGGGATCACAGAGTTACCTGCATCGACAAACTGGAGTTCAGTGAGGACGGCACCATCAAGCCTGTAAAGATTACTTTTGAAGGAGTAGAAGCCAGGCCACTTTAGCAAGTCTTGGTTTGTATATTTGAGCAACTATTTCAACACCATGAAAACCATCTTTTCAATTGCTGCTGTCCTGTGTTTCTGTTACTCCTGCGGCTGTAAGTCAGAATGCACGAGTCCACCAATGAGGTTTACACTGGAGATTGTGGATTTGGAAACCGGCGCTAATCTGATAGAAAATGGAACGATCAGCACGGCCGATATCAAATTAAAAGCCACGGATACCGGTCAGGATGTGGATTTTTTGATTGTAGACAACCAAATCGTGTCCGATGAAATAGGCTGGAAAAGTGCAGACGGATCCACTGAGTTTGAACTACAGCTTGGCGACGCCGGAACCGTGATTTGTACGATTGTATACAAAGGTGTTTCTGAAAATTGCTGCAGCTTCTTTGAATTGCAGGGCGCCAGCTTCAGTAAAGAGCACGAAATGATTGACGAGTATAGTTATTTGATCAAACTTTAAGTGTCAGAAAAGGTAAATCCAATTAAGAACGAACTTATTATTTCGGTCATTTTCGTTATCTTTAACTTAAACACTAACAAATGACTGCAAGTACCAAAAGTCAATTAGTTGAATGGATTATACAACTCGACGATCAGGAGTTGCTTGAAGCAATTAGTGCAATCAAGAAATCTTCGGAAAATGGAGACTGGTATAAAAGCCTGACCGATAAGCAAAAGGCGTCTATTACTCGAGGACAAGAAGATCATAAAGAAGGCCGGATCTTAAGTAGCGAAGATTTCTGGAAGAAGCATGGATGAGATCAAAGTGGTGATCTGGTCGCTGGAATCCTCAAACAGAATTGAGGAAATAAAAGACTTTATCAGGATTAAATGGACAGAAAAAGAGGTTAACTTGTTTATCCAAGATTTAAAGAAATTTGAATCAATTGTAAAGAAATTCCCGTACGCCTACCCATCATCCCCTTCTGTCCCTGAAATTAGGCGTGCAGTGATTTCGAAGCATAATTCGGTAGTATATCAAATAGATGACAATACTGTAAGAGTTCTCACGGTTTTCGATAACCTAAAAGACAACGAGTAGCACGATGTCGCCAAAAGCAATTAGGTTTCTTTCTCGCCATTTCCTAAGCCCAAGCCCTATCACCTTTCGCATAAGGCACACATCCCTCCCATCTTCCCGGCACGGCAATATACCTCAGCGCCTGCGTGGCTCCCGGCTCTGAGGAAAAATAGCCCCAATTGGTAAGCTGATGCATCATGGTAAAATAGTGAACCAGTTCGCTCTCACCCTTGCTTTCATTGTACTTTTCCGCTTGCTCCAAAAGGGCAACAAGCAATAACTCTCTCTTCTCTGAGCTAATAACCATAAAGTCGTCTCCTTGCATTTGCTGGCTTGCCTTGTTCAGTTTAACCATTCCCTCTGTAAATACCTTTTGCTCTTCTTCCCTATAGCAGTCAGTAACTATCACCTTCATAAACTCACCAATTTTAGCGGCTTTGGCACCCGCAGAGCCCTCCGTTGTCGGCAGTATGGTTTCGCCAACCTCATCCAGCAAGGCAAGGTCGTCGGCACTAAACAGTCCCTCCTTTGGAGCCTGTTGCTTGCACCCGGTTAAAAATGCCTGTGCACCTACCATGGTTCCCCCCATAAGTAGTGCGGTGGCTGATATGGCTTCTCTTCTGTTCATCGCTCTCGGTTTACAGATTTCCTTTCTTAAACTCCTCAGCAGCATAATTCGCTGCTCTGGCCGTTAGCGCCATGTACAATATCGACGGGCTCTGGTTGCCCGTGCTGGTCATGCAGGCTCCGTCGGTTACAAACACATTCTTACACTGGTGCACCTGGTTCCATTTGTTCAACATAGAGTTGGTTGGATCCGTCCCCATGCGGGCACCGCCCATTTCATGGATGTCGAGGCCCGGGGCTTGCTTGCTATCGTCTGTCGCTATGTTCTTTACGCCAGCTTTTTCCATCATTAGCTTTGCCTGTGTGAGAAAGTCGTTGAGCATTTTTTCGTCGTTGGCGTCATATCCTACCGATGTCACCAATAGCGGTATCCCCCACTGATCCTTCTCTATAGCGCTCAGTCTCACATGGTTCTCAGCTTTCGGAATCGTCTCTCCCTGCATATACATGTACACATGCCAGCCACCAAGCTCCGTTTGCGACAGCTTGTAAGCTGCACCTATGGCAGGCTGTTTGAAGTGTACACCCCTGTCTCTCCATGCCCCGGAAAAGATAGTGTACCCACCCACAAAGTCCGTGTCTCTTTCTCCAAGGTTTCTGAAGTTGGCAATAATGGGCTCAGTTGGGTTCCGTCCATAGTAGTACTTGTCTTCAAACCCTTCCACTTCTCCGCTTGCCCAACCCCTGTAGTTGTGAAATGCCACATATCTACCGAGCAGGTCATGGTTATTTCCAAGGCCATTTGGAAAACGATCCGATTTGGAATTGAGCATGATCAGGGTACTATTGAGCGCAGAAGCGTTCAGGAAGATGATCCTGGCTTTGAAATCAGTAATCTCTTTGGTATTGGCGTCGATGACCCGCACGCCACTGGCTTTATCTGTTTCTTCATCGTAAATAATGGAGTGAACGACCGAAAATGGCCTGATGGTCATGTTGCCCGTTTTATCCGCCCACGGTAGCGTGGAAGAAACCGAACTGAAGTAGCCACCAAAAGGACAGCCTCTCATGCACAGGTTTCTCGCCTGGCACTTGCCTCTGCCTTGCTGCAAATGAATCTCCTGCGGCTCCGTAATGTGAGCCCATCGGGCATGCACCATGTGCCGGTCAGGGAAGTGCTCTTTGATTTTGTCGCTCATGTGCTGCTCCACGCAGTTGAACTGGAAGGGGGGAAGAAACTCACCGTCTGGCATGGCCTCGATGCCATCTTTCGTACCACACACGCCCATAAACTTCTCCACATGAGCATACCATGGTGCTACGTCATCGTAGCCTATCGGCCAGTTCATGCCATAGCCTTGTTGCTCAGGAGCCGTGAATTCGTACTTACTCCAGCGCTGGGTAGCCCGTCCCCAAATAATCGACTTCCCTCCCACCTGATAGCCACGGATCCAGTCAAACGGCTTTTCCTGTACATAAGGATGGTCTTTGTCCTCAATAAAAAAGTGTTTTGTATCTTCTCCAAACCCAGCGGCTTTACTGATCAGCGGGTTGTCGTCTCTGTATTTTTTAGTGATCGCTCCCCTGTGCTCCAACTCCCAGGGTCGTAGGTTGGCAGTGGGGTAGTCTTTGTTGTGTACCACGTCTCTGCCTCTTTCCAGCACCAGGGTTTTAAGTCCTTTATCGCAGAGCTCTTTGGCGGCCCAGCCACCGGAAATCCCCGAGCCGATCACAATCGCATCGAAAGTGTTGTCCATAATCTATAATCAGGTGTCATCAACCAAAACCAATTTAGAAAAGTAAGCAACGAACCACTACGAAAACCAGGGTGATTTTATAAAAAGGAGCCCAATTTATGACTTGGGCTCCTCTTCGAGCGCTACGACGAGTCATCCCGAAAAACGGGTAAACCAGTAATTTAATCCTACGAAACGTTCCAAACTTCTAAATAATCCCAAAACGAGGGCACTGTGCTGTTTCTTTGTATGGTCCAATAACCACAAGCTACATGCAAGCCACACAATTAATCTGGAAGAATGATTCCTGGGAGAATTACGACACCAACGAAAACATTGACGCTCAGCTCGTTTTTTTCTTTGGCGCCACCAAATTAATCGCTCAACCAAAAGTATATACCAGGTTAAAAGACAAATTTCCCAAAGCCCATATTCTTGGTTGTAGCACAGCAGGTGAAATAATCGAGGACGAAGTTCTTGACGGAAACGTGGTCGCCACAGCCATAAGGTTCGACAAGACCACTCTCGATGTTGCCTATGAGTTTATTGACAATAGTGAACAATCGTATAACGTAGGGGAAAAGCTGGGAAAAACACTCAATAAGCAAGGACTCAAGTCCATATTTGTATTATCGGACGGGCTTGCTGTCAACGGAACCGATTTAATAAAAGGTATTGGCAATCAGCTGCCGAAAGATGTCATCATATCGGGTGGTTTGTCGGGCGATGGTGCTGATTTTGGCCGTACCCTTGTTGCCTGCAATGATTACGCTCTGCCTGGACAAATTGCTGCCGTTGGGTTCTATGGAAACCACATTCACATTGGCCAGGGGTCAGTGGGTGGTTGGGATCCCTTCGGGCCAGACAGGCTGGTAACCAAATCCAAATCCAACATCCTTTATGAGCTGGACGGAAAGCCAGCCCTAGATTTATATAAAAAATACCTGGGCGAAAAAGCAGAAGAGCTACCATCGAGTGCGCTACTTTTCCCGCTGATGATAAGACCAGCCCACTCAGAGGAGGAAGGCATTGTTCGAACAATACTGGCTGTGAGCGAAGAAGACAAGAGTATGACATTTGCTGGCGACATTCCGGAGGGTTACATGGCAAAGCTCATGATGTCCAACTTCGATCGTTTGATCGATGGTGCCAACGAAGCCGCCAGCATCACTGAATCACAAAACGGAGACGACGAAAATGGTGAGAGCCTGGCTATCCTCATTAGTTGTGTTGGCAGGAAGCTGGTGCTAGGCCATCGAATTGAGGAGGAAGTAGAAACAGTGCAGTCTGTTTTTAACACAAACACTAAACAAATAGGTTTCTATTCCTATGGCGAAATCTCGTCAAACGTGAAAACCGGACTGTGCGAGCTGCACAACCAAACTATGACCATCACTTTGATCACTGAGAAATGAGACACAGCATACTTGAAAGGCAAATAAAGAAAATTCAGCGACGCAGCGAATCTCCGGAAGAGTTTCAGGAGCAGCTACTCGCCGCAGTGAGTGACAGCTACTCCAATTTTGAGAACGATCTGATGTTCAGAGATCGATCAATCAAATTGATGTCGGAAGAAATGCTCGATCTCAATAAAAGGAATCAAGAGAAAAGCGAAGCCTATCTATCGGCCATTGTCAACAGTGTAGTGGATGGGGTTATCTCCATTGACACTTTGGGACGGATTTTGGGCGTCAACAAGTCAGCACAAAAGATCGTCATGAAAGAGGAAAATGAGCTCAAGGGCACTTGCTTTGTCTCTCTTTTAAGTGACTTCGAGAATTTACCACAGTTTATCGACGCTTTTGAGAAAAGTGACCAGGTTCAGTTTCTTGTCTATATAGAGGTGGAAAGGGGTGAAAAAGTACCTTGCGAGATATCGGTGAGCCCCTTTAATACAGAAGAAAATCAAACATACATTGTCATCATTAGAGACATCACCCTTCGCAAGAAGGCTGAGCAGGAGCTGATAGATGCCAAGGAAAAAGCAGAAGAGGCCAGCATGGCAAAAGCGCAGTTTTTATCTACAATGAGTCACGAGATAAGAACACCTATGAACGCTGTCATCGGAATGACTAACCTTCTTTTGCTGGAAGACAACCTTACGGAAGATCAAAGGACGTACGTAAGCACGCTAAAATTTTCAGGCGAACATTTACTCACGCTCATCAACGACATACTTGATTTCAGCAAAATAGAATCTGGCAAAATTGAGTTTGAAGCGGAGGAATTCGACCTGTTTGAACTTGTAAACAGCATCAAACAAGCCTACCAGTACAAAGCCGACGAAAAAGAGATTTTTCTCAAGCTTAACTGGGATAAGAACATGCCTCGCTGTGTAATTGGCGATCCGGGGAGGCTTAACCAAATCCTTGTGAATCTGGTTGGCAATTCTCTGAAGTTCACCGAAAAGGGCTCTATAAAAATAGACGCATCAATGAAGGAAGACAAGGGCGATCATGTCGACATCACGTTCAGCATCAGCGATACCGGCATTGGCATACCTACCGACAAGCTGGACATGATCTTCGAAAGCTTCTCACAGTCAGAATCTTACACCACCAGAAAGCACGGCGGCACCGGTCTTGGCTTGACCATCACTAAACAGCTTCTTGAGTTGCAAAAAGGATCGATCACAGTCACCTCCGAAGAAGGAGTCGGGTCTGTTTTCACGTTTCATTTGCCCTTCAAAAAAGCCGAAAGCCAGACAAGCACCATTGCCGAACCATTCACTGCCAAACGAAAAAGCCTGAAAGGAACATCTTTGCTGCTGGTGGAAGACAACAAAGTGAATCAGTATGTAGCGAGCAGGTTTCTGTCAAACTGGGAATGCGACGTACAAATAGCTGACGATGGCGATTCAGCGCTTGAGTTGCTGAAATCGCATCACTTCGATTTGATTCTGATGGATATACAGATGCCTATAAAAAATGGCTATCAGACTACAGTGGAGATTCGTGCGCTTCCGGAAGAAAAATACCAGCTAATCCCCATCATAGCCCTGACCGCTTCCGCCGTATTGGAAGTGAAGGACGAGGCCATGAAGGCAGGAATGAATGATTTTATCACAAAACCGTTCAACCCCAACGATCTTTTCGAACGAATTTCGAAAAACCTGAGACTCAACTAGGGTTACTAAGCAGATACTTTTTCGTCGTCTTCAACTCTTCTGATTTGGTTTCGTTATATTCGGTTGACAAACCAATCAGCCATGTCCAAAAGAGTAATATTTGATTTTGATATCAGTTTCACCAACGGTGGTGGCATACAAGGTCAGGAATTTCGGCTTGACATCGGCGGTGAGTCCATCTCTGATCAGGATTTAGCCGACTACATCGTGTGGGACATGCGCCTGCTGATGGTAGGCAAAGTGAAGATCATCAACAAACGCTACCTCGCCGAAGAGCACAAGCGGTCTCCTATCTCACTTGCACAAGGAGAAGAGCTCATCGACCTCAGCCATACTGTTTTTGATGGCCTGGTGACCTACAAAGGCCTGCCCGCCCCTGTCATTTGCGACTACCTGAGCAGAGAACAATCAAAGGAGATTTACGACAAAGGTGCTACGGTACAAATTGGGCGCATCGACATGGTAGCCAACACAGGCACTTATATCGACTGCCCATTTCATTTCTTTGAAGAAGGCATGGATTTATCGGAAGTACCACTCACTGCGTTTACCGGATTGGACGGCATTACTATAGAGGCAAGGGGCGTGATGGAAATTGGTATCGACTTTTTCAAAAACAAAGAGATCAGGAACAAGGCTGTGCTGGTGCACTCCGGATGGGCCACCAACTGGAACACAGAAGCCTATTTCACCGACCATCCTTACCTCACCAAAGAAGCAGCAGAATACCTCAGGGAATGCAGCGTGAAACTGGTGGGCATCGATAGCCACAACATCGACGACACCAGGGGCAAAAGCCGCCCAGCGCACTCGACACTCCTTGGTGCCGACATCCTCATTGTAGAGCACATGTGCAACCTCGACATGTTGCCAGCCTTTGGCTACACCTTCTATGCCGTGCCTCCAAAGATCAAAGGCATGGGCACATTTCCAGTGCGTGCTTATGCTAAGGTGGGGCGATAAATACAGTACAGACGGCCCGACATATTTTCTGGATTGAGAACTTTTACTGACATACAGTTGTCAGCAGCTGTAGATACTTTTGGTGCCGACAGACAACCTTGAAGCAATGGCTACACCCCTTAAATATCTTTACTCAGAAAAATTCACCAACGAATTCACAGAGATCATAAGCCAGGTATTCCCCTCATTTCCAAAGGCCCGGTTCTTCGGCTTGATCCATGACGAAGAATGGGGTGGTAAAGAACTCAAACAAAGGATGAAGCACATCACGTTTGCCCTTCACGAGGTTCTGCCGAAAAACTTTCAGGAGACAGCAAAAATTATCGGGCGCACTGTCGAAAAACTCCTCGTCAAGCACCCTTCAACTATGTCGTTTGAATATATGTTCCTTGCCGACTACATCGAAACCTACGGCATCGACGACTTCGACACGTCAACAAAACTGATGGAGTTGGTGACTCAATTCGCCAGCTGCGAATTTGCAGTGCGGCCGTTCATTGTTAAATATGGCGACAAAATGATGGATCAAATGCTTGCCTGGAGCCTGCACCAGGATAATCGGGTAAGGCGGCTGGCCAGTGAAGGCTGCCGGCCAAGGCTACCCTGGGCCATGGCATTGCCTGAACTAAAGAAAAATCCGTCGGCCATACTTCCCATCCTCGAGAACCTCAAACATGACCCTTCCGAGTTTGTGCGGCGCAGCGTCGCCAACAACCTGAACGACATAGCAAAAGACAATCCCGGGCTGGTGATCGCCATCGCCAAAAAATGGAAAGGCAAAAACAAAGACACCGACGCTATAGTGAAACATGGATGCCGCACATTGTTGAAACAGGGAAATACGGAAGTGCTGGAGTTGTTCGGAATTTCAAGTACGCCTGTCTTTGACCTTGAAGCTTTGGAGATTCATTCACCTCAAGTAAGCGTTGGTGGTGGCCTCGAATTCTCATTTACCCTCACAAATATAACGCCCAGCGAGCAAACACTCCGTCTGGAGTACGCCATCTATTATCTGCTGAAAAACGGCCATCACTCCAAAAAAGTATTCAAAATAAGCGAACGGAAAATCGCTGGCAATGGTCAGGTTGATATGCTAAAAAAGCACAGCTTTCGCCCCATTACCACACGAACATTCTACTCAGGCCTGCACAAGGTG
This sequence comes from Imperialibacter sp., assembly GCF_048007035.1. Classification (NCBI taxonomy): domain Bacteria; kingdom Pseudomonadati; phylum Bacteroidota; class Cytophagia; order Cytophagales; family Flammeovirgaceae; genus Imperialibacter; species Imperialibacter sp. The sequence continues at coordinate 4,506,126 of NZ_CP180355.1, read as the reverse complement.
TCGCTGATTGTGAACGGCGAGGAAAGACACATTGGTGAATTCGAACTGCTGGTACAAACCTAAGTCCAGGTAGCCAACCCCGCAGTCAACCAGTTACTTAAAGCTTCCCTGGCAAAGGGTTATCCGGCCTTTCTCTGTCAAACACCCACGACACGATCCACCACCTCTGACCGTCAAAATACAGCTGCACGCTGTTGATTCCTCTGGCCACCACCGGGCCGTCTTTTTCCGTGCGGGTTTCGTAGGCACTCCAAACATGAGCCATGTTACCAAACCTTTGTACCCGACGGTCGATTTCATATTCATAAAACCCTGAGGAGGTCACCAAGTCGTCAGTTTCTCCATGAAACTCTTTGAGGGTCATTGTGAGCTGCTCATTTGTGCCTTTCACAGGAAAGCTATAAACCGCCTTCGGATGATGAAGCGACCGATCCCGCTCCCACTGCCTTGGTTGACCAGCTTCTCCTGACACCACCTCGTAGGAAGCTTTCATCAATCCCTCGATAGTTGCTACGTCTTCTTTGAGCGGGTAAGTGATCGGTGTTTGTCCATGGCTGGCTACAGACGCAAGTGCCAGAATCACCACTAAAATTTGAAGTCCTTTCATCTTTTTGAGACGAAAATGAAAAGACTCAATGACTACTTCAACTAAACTATTCGACCTTTGGTATTTACTATTCGGATGTGGCGCCTGCTTATGTGCTTACAACTGATGTTGCTCAATCCTCTCAAGTAAGCATTGCCTGTAATTGGTACTGACAGAAATCTTCTGTCCGCCAACGAATACGTGATTGTCTTCAACCTTATCGATATGCCTGATATTGACGATGTAGGAATTGTGCACCCGCATAAAGTCGTCGGGCAGCTTCTCTATTACCCCCTTCAGTGACTTGTAAACGGTATGCTTCTGGTGGTCTGCGGTTTGCAGTTGCACGTAATTTCCCAGACCTTTAATGACTACCAGGTCGTTGCTGTCTATTTTGACAAAGGATTTACCCGTTTTTACAAAAATGAAATTGTCCATAGAATGAATTGTGGCATGTGTCGATCCACTGCTTTGGCAACGTACATGGTTCCTTATACGAAAGTTAGCACAAAATGCTGTGCCATAATTGAGGATTTCCAAATAGTTGTTCACCCCAGCAAACGCTTCACTTTGAGCTAACTAAGGTGTCAGCCCGGCCCAATAGCCACCATGCAAGTACCGTCAGACACCGGTTAGGTAGCAATAAACCCTGACTCTCCAAAAACCGACGACTAACCGCCCCAGCTCAAACTCACAACGTCACCGCCACAAAGGCACAAAGACACCAAGAATGCACAGCGAAGGTGGGCTACTCTCCTTCCTTCCGGCGGCTAACGGCCCAAACGCCACAAGCCTACTAGCCGACCGACGCCGGGTCCTCTTCCTCCCGTCTTCCTCGCCCGCCGAAGTTTTAGCGCAGGTGGGCCACTTCCATCTCCCACTTTTCCCCTATCTTTATACCTACCTAATTACCAAAATTTACCATTCTTATGAAAAGACTTATCCTGCCAGCAATGGCATTTGGCCTGTTTTTCGGGTGCGAACAGACTCCCGAGAAGGTGGCTGTGAAAACCTATTCCATCGAACAGTTCTACAAAAACATCAATGTGAGCGGCGGCAGCTTCTCGCCAGATGAATCAAAGATGCTTGTTTCCACCAACGAAACGGGTATTTACAATGCTTATGAGATCCCGGTAGACGGCAAAGGCGAGAAAAAGCAGCTGACCAACTCCACGGTCGATTCTTACTTTGCGCTCTCCTATTTCCCAAACGACGAGCGGCTACTCTTCACCGCCGACCAGGGTGGTAACGAAAACAACCACATTTACCTGCAGCAGCCCGACGGCACACAGAAAGACCTGACACCGTACGACAGCGCCAAGAGCTCGTTTTACGGATGGAGCCAGGACAAGCAGAGCATGTTCATTGCTTCCAACAAGCGGGACGCCAAATACATGGACGTGTATGAGCGCACGATTGCTTCTCTTGACAGTGAAACCGGTTTTGGTGAGGTGATTTACCAAAACAACGACGGCAGGGACGTGGCTGCCATTTCGCCAGACAAGAACTATTTCGCATTGACTGAGTCCATCACCAGCGCCGACTCCAAAATGTACCTCTACAACAAAGCAACAGGCGAAACCACCGACATCAGCGAGCATGAAGGCGACGTGCAATACAACCCACAGTTCTTCAGCCTCGACAACAAAGAGCTTTATTACCTGACGGACGAGGGTGCTGAGTTTGTCTATCTGGTAAAAAGGAATCTCGCTACAGGAACCATCGAAAAAGTATACGAAGACAAATGGGATGTGTGGTACGCCTATGTGTCACAGAGCGGCAAGTACAGGGTGATTGGTGTGAATGAAGACGCCTCTACCAAGGTGCATATTTTTGACATGACAACCGGCAAGGAAGTGACCCTTCCGGCCATTGAAGGAGGCAGCATTGCCTCGGTAAACATCTCCGACAGCGAAAAGCTGGCCCGCCTGACGGTAAGCACCTCGGCTTCGCCGAGCAATATCTACGTGTACAACTTCGAAACGAATGCCCTGACCAAGCTCACCGACACGCTCAACCCTGAAATGGCTGCCAGCGACCTGGTAGAGGGCAAGGTGGTGCGCTTCAAGTCGTTTGATGGCACAGAGATTCCGGGCATTTACTACCAGCCTAAAAATGCCGCTCCCGGCGAGAAAGTACCTGCGCTCGTATGGGTGCACGGCGGCCCGGGCGGACAAACCAGGCTGAGCTACTTTGCTTTGATCCAATACCTGGTGAACCATGGCTATGCGATACTGGCGGTGAACAACCGGGGCAGCAGCGGCTATGGCAAAACCTTCTACCATATGGACGACCAAAATCATGGCGACAAAGACCTGAAAGACTGCGTGGCTGGGAAAACTTACCTGGAGTCAACTGGGGTGATTGACATGGATAAGGTGGGCATCATTGGTGGCTCCTACGGCGGCTACATGGTAATGGCAGCGCTGACGTTTGCGCCTGAAGAATTCAATGTGGGTGTAAACCTGTTTGGTGTGACCAACTGGCTGCGAACGCTGAAGTCCATCCCTCCCTATTGGGAAAGCTTCCGCAAGTCGCTGTACGACGAAATGGGCGACCCTTATACGGCCGACTCAGTACGACTGTATGAGATCTCGCCTCTCTTCCACACCGAGAGGGTAACCAAGCCCCTCATGGTGCTGCAGGGCGCCAACGACGTGCGGGTGCTGCCAGTAGAATCTGACGAAATAGTTGAAGGTGTAAAAGCCAATGGTGTACCGGTCGAATATGTGGTCTTCGACGACGAAGGCCATGGCTTCCGCAAAAAGGAAAACGAGATTGAGGGCTACGGCCAGGTGCTGGTGTTTTTGGATAAGTATTTGAAAGGGGAAGGCGAGCCCGTGGCGGAGAAGTGATCTAGCTATTTCTGAAAGCCCAGTATGGAGGGCTTTCAGAATAAGTTCATGCCGCAAGCGTCTCTCCCAGCCGCGCAGGCTTGTGGCTCAAACTAGTCTGGCGTCCGCCAGCTCCCAAACAAAGCTTGTTCTACTGAGGTCTTCACTCCCCCCAGACTGAGCACACTAACGCAGGTGTCGGCACGGCCAAATAGCCCCCAAGCAAGAGCCATCAGACACTGATCGATTCCTTCATCCGGCGGCTGACGGCTCCGAGCACACAATCCACCGCTGCCATACCGACACCTCCCGCTGCGTCGCCCGGGCTTTTTCCCCCTTCACATTTTGGCTTTATTTCCATCAGTGCGTAAGTTGCTTTCACTCCTTAAACAACAGCATGGATGACAAAAAAACGGATATTTTTTACCGGGGGATCAGGAAAGGCCGGGAAGCACGTGATACCCTACCTCCTCAACCAGGGGCACAGAGTGATGAATGTAGACCTGGTGCCTTTGAACTACCCAGGGGTGGACAACCTGAAGGCCGACATTACCGACTCCGGACAAATGTTCAATGCCATGAGTTCGTATGCCGGGCTGGATGAGTTGGAGGCAGGCCATGGCGTACCAAATTTTGATGCCGTAGTGCATTTTGCAGCCGTGCCCAGGATCCTGATCAACCCCGATAATGAAACGTTTCGGGTCAACACCATAGGCACTTACAATGTGATTGAAGCGGCTGTGAAGCTTGGTATCAAGAAGATCATTATTGCTTCGTCGGAGACCACTTATGGTGTCTGCTTTTCAGATGGCAAAACCGACCCGCATGTGCTGCCTTTGGAGGAAGACTATGACGTTGACCCCATGGATAGCTATGGGCTGTCGAAGGTTGTCAATGAGAAAACAGCCCGCAGCTTCCAGCGACGTTCGGGCGCTGATATTTATGCCCTTCGCATCGGCAATGTGATTGAACCTCACGAATACACTGAAATTTTTCCAGGTTACTTCAAAAATCCTGAAGTGCGCCGCCGGAATGCTTTCTGTTATATTGACGCCCGTGACCTGGGGCAGATCGTGGATTTATGTTTGAAAAAAGACGGCCTGGGCTATCAGGTTTTCAACGCTGGCAACGATCACAACGGTGCGATTATCCCCAGCAAACAATTAGCTCAACAGTTTTTCCCGGGTGTGCCAATTACCCGTGAATTGGGCGAGCATGAGGCATTGTTTTCCAACCGAAAAATACGTGAAGTGTTGGACTTCAAAGAGCAGCATAACTGGCGCAAATACGTGAAATGGGAATGATTGAGAGCTACACTTCGACGTGCGCTGAAGGCATGGCCAATGCAAGTGTCGGCACGGCCAAATAGCCCCCAGCAAGAGCCGTCAGACACAGCTTGATCCTGCATCCGGCGGCTGACGCCCCAAGCGCACAATCCATCTTACCGTGCCGACGCCTATAGTTGGTTCATCCCCTCTCAATCTTCGCTTTCCCATCCCATGTTGTTGGAATCCAAATCAGCGTTGATTCTTTTAACCACCGCATCAATTTCATTGGCCTGATCTATCATTTTCTCCACCAGTTGATCAGGCTGCACGTCAGAGCCCATTTTGTAAACGGCGGCCAGGCCCAGCAACCTTGCCACAGGCCCACGCAAATGATGGGCATTGATGTGACCATACCTGATAAGCATTTCGTTTTGAGACTTAATTCTTGCCGTGCGCTCAGTCACAATTTGCTCCAGATTTTGGTTCAATGAGCTAAGCTCTGCCTGTGTTGCATTCAACTCTTTGTTTTGCTCAGCTATTTCGTTCGCCCTTCGCTGGAGTTCTAAATTGGTGTTTCGCAAGTGATAATGTATCCCATCGTAGCTACCTTTTAATACAGCAGTGGCAAACGTGATGATAAAGTACAAAATAGAAAATGTGATACAGGCCGTAACCTTTTCCGACACATGATAGACAAACACAGTATTAAGGAGAATGAATGCTATCCCGTGCATCACCCACATGGTTCTTCCCTTCAGCATTACTGAAAAAATAAAACCTATGATCATAACCACCGCCAGTGTGATGGATCCATGGGCTACAATCAGTCGCTGGTACGACACCACCAGCAGCGTGACTGAGGTTAGCAGTAAAACCCCCTGTTGGGGATATTTGTCCCTCAACTTATAGGCAGCAATGCATGCTACAAGGATGATTAGTGAAACTACAGTGGGCAGCATTTTCTCCGGACGGAAAACAATACTGGACAAGAGAATGAAAGAGACCCCAAGAATACTTATCCTCAAAAGGGTGTTGAGAAAAAATTTCTCAATATTCCTTACTATCATTTAGCTGGTTGCTCAAAAAAAATCGGTTCGCTTTCAATTTAACAAAAGTTTGCTGAGGTAAAGTGGTCATTCAAACTAATTGGCCAGCAACTATTAAATTCCTTAGCGAAATGCTTTTTTATCTATTCTCAGTCCAAATCATGCTATCGTTCCGCAGGGCTCAAGGCAATGAGTTTTTGCTATTCGCTCTCTTTCATTTATGCATCCAAAAACATCTTGTTTGCGGACACACATACTCTCTCTAAATAAAAACATCGATAGGCTTAGCTGGTAAACACCCGCCATAGATGAATTACAAAGTCAAAAAAAAGTACAAACAGTCTTACTTTTTCCCGTCGGCAGACAGGAACCTGATGGTGGTTCGGGAGTCATTGAAACGACTAATTTCTTCGCTAACTAATTGCCCCACAAGGTCAGCAAAGCAAGGGCACAACGGAATGATAAAAAGAGTTCCCTGCAAGTAACAGGCAGACTCCTGACACCGCTCAGCCTGGTCTTGCAGCTCTGGTTTTAACGCCGACCGACTGTCGCTTTACATTTCCAGTTCTCTTGACTCCAGATCGGCATTTATCTTTTTAACGACGGTGTCAATTTCGTTGGCCTGCTCTATCATTTTCTGCACAAGCGCATCAACCTTACCGCCAGACTCAAGCTCGTAAATGGTGGCGAGACCAAGTAGTCGTGCCACCGGTCCCCGTAAATGATGTGCATTGGTATGGCTATAGGAAATCAGCATCTCATTCTGTGCCTTAATCTTCGCTGTACGCTCCCCCACCATCTGCTCCAGGTTCTTGTTCAATGCATTAAGATCTTGCTGTGTCTTCTGAAGCGCTTCATTTTGCGTTGCTATCTCCTCTGCCTTTTTCCTCATCTCCTTATTTGCGTGTCGCAAGTGTTGATGTATTTTGTCGTAGTTTACTTTCAGCACGGCACTGGCATAGGCGATGATAAGGTATAAAATCGAGTAGGTGATGGCAGCCGTTACTACGTCCGACACGTGATAAAGAAATACGGTATTTAGCATAAAAAAAGCAATACCATGCATGACCCACATGGTTCGCCCCTTTAGCATCACTGAAAAAATAAAACCAATAATAATCACAGTAGCCAGGGTAATGGAAGGGCTGATTTGCATGAGGCGTTGGTAGCATACCACTGCCAATGTAATGGACGTTAGAATTATTACCGCCGGCGTTGGGTGCTTCTCCCTGATCTGATGTGCCACCAGGCAGGCCACCAAAATAACCAGCGCATTAATGACACCTATGGCGTCTTCCGGGAAAAAGAAAAAATTAGAAGCTAGGATCAAAGCGACCCCAACAACGCATGCTTTCAGGAGCGTGTCGAGAAAAAAAAATTCAATATTCCGGTCTTCCATTCTTGTGTGCAAGCTGCACTTGGTTCCCTGCCAATTTAACAAAACTTTATTGGGCGATAACAACCCTCTGTGCATTTACCATTGCCTCGCCATGCTGAGCTGAAGTTTAAGCTCTGGGACATACTCAAAGTACACCCATAAATCAGCTCACGTATCCTGCACCACAAAAATGGCATTTTTGTTCAAGTCATAGAAGCCAAACTCATGGGTACCCCAGGGCGTGTTCATTCGCAATTTCTCTTTCGTGATGGTTCCCCGCTTCACAAACTCCTCGAAATAGGGCCTGATATCGGCAACAAAAATCTTCATGACAGAGCCGCCGGTAATAGGATCGTCCTCATTGCCATGATGGAACTGCAAATGGAACTCCAGGTTTTCTCTTCTTAACCCGGTGTATCCTTTATCACCAAAACAGTAACTAAACCCGGCGTACTTGTCATACCACTCTATGTCACGTTGTATGTTGAGCGAGGGAAGAACCGGGATGATACCTAAAGGTGAGGGTGTGGCAGCCATGGCTTTGTTTTGGATGTTCTACGATTTAATATACGCATTGCAACTGGTCATTTCCAGTGATTGTGTCACCGGACACGGTGCACCAGCCTGCTCGAAGCCAGGGAATCAATTCCATGCACTGTTGAGATTACGAGGTAACCATAAAAGTCCTATCTTCCCGTATGAAACACGGTCAATCACTATCGCTACTATTACTATGCCTTTTATTTGTTGCTACCATGTGCAACCCGCCTGTAGCAGACGAGACAGCCAAAGAAAGCATACCCAATTCAGAAACCATAGCTCCGGAAGGGTTTAGGGCGCTGTTCAATGGTGTTGATTTAGAAGGCTGGTATACTGTGAGTGACGGAAATGGCCCCGACAGTCTGGAGATATTCCGTGCTGAAAATGGAACGATCCACGCTTACCCCAGCCAAAAGGATGGTTCACGTCAGTCATTTGCCGGGTTAGTAACCAAAGGAGAATACAGCAGCTATATTCTAACGTTTGACTTCAAATGGGGCGAGAAAAAGTTTGAGCCCAGGACTGGTAATGTAAAAGACGCTGGTGTTCTGTTTCATATTTTTGACGAAACTGACTTTTGGCCTTATGGCGTAGAATGTCAGATACAAGAAGGAGACCTTGGAGATTTATGGATCATTGGGGCAAGAGCCTCAGCCAGGGTGGATGCCTCTGAGCACTATGCCACCAACGGCGAACTCAAGACAAAGGGCGAAATTGAAAACAAATACCATCGCTTCTCCAGGTCCTTTTCATGGGAAGTGTCGGGCTGGAACAAGGTAGAAGTTGAGGTAAATGGCGACCATGCCACTTTCACCATTAATGGGAAAGTGGTCAATGAGGCCATTGATATGAAATATTGGGATGCTGAAAAAAATAGCTGGGAGCCGCTCACCAAAGGAAAAATCCTATTGCAGGCAGAAGGCGCCGAGATTTTTTACAGAAATGTGTTTATCAAGCAGCTTTAACTGAAAAATCACCACGAAGCAGGTAACCAAATTGATTCGAAGAACCGTATCTATCCTGCCACACAACAAAAAAGCGGGTGCATCGTGCAGCCGCTTTTCCTAAATACAATAACCAGCATATTCTATTCAATGATAAGCTTACCCTTCATAACCACGTGAATAGAGCAATAATAGTCAGCACCTTCACTCACCACCATACTCCAGCTCGCACCTGCAGGCAGCTTTGAAGACGACCACTTCTCTTCGTTTAGCTCGGTAATGTCGTGCTCCGTAATGTCCTGATTGATCCATGCTATTGTATCTCCTTTGTTTACCTTCAACTCTGCTGGTGAAAATTCCATTTGCCGTATAACGACGGTATGATAAGTGTCGGTATTCCTCAAGGCTGAATCTGTCTGGGTAGGATCAATGCTTTCGCCGATACTTTCATGACCTACCGCAGTTGGTGGCGGCTCCTTCTTTTCATCCGAACAACTATTCAGGACAGCGAGAGTCAACAAAAGAATCATCGTGCTTTTCATTTCACATTGGATCATTTACCAGCAACCATTTTTTGAACCATTTCTGCATGTGCCAGGTGGGTTTTCAGCGCAGGCACCACATTTTCCAAAAGCTTCTTCAATTCCGTGTTTTCTGTTTCAGGTATTAAGAGTCCCTCAACTGCCGCAATCACCGCCTTGTGATACGCCACTTCATTATTGATATAAGCCTTGTTAAAATCCTTGCCGGATTTTGACCGGAGCTCTTTCTTGGTACTCTCGGCATCCGACAATAGCTGCTTACTCACAGCGTTGTCCATCGGCGTTACTCCTAGTTTGGTGGCCAAAGCAACGGCTTGCTCTATCACAGCCCTATGATCATTCGCCATTGTCTCGGCAAACTTTAGAACATCCTTGTCTTTGGACTTTTCCTTTGCAATTTCGGCATATCCGATATCTATCTGATTAGCGGTAACTGCGGTATGCGCTACCTCAGGGTCTGACAGCTTCGGATTTTGTGCGCCCACCTGTCCTGTGCTGATAAATATGCATGCCAGGGCAATGCACCAATTTTGAACCTTTTTCATATTGTTTTAATGTTTTAGTTAATACTCTATTAGAGCATGGTATGGCAAAAGGGTTACAAACTTTATCGACCTCTCTATCTTAAGGCAGAGAGGAATTCTAGCTTCATACCCGCCTCCTGAAACCTCCCGGAATACATGACAGTCCTAGTGCTACTCTTGGTGTCTTCTACTCCCCTCGAGGCAACACACAAATGGGCGGCCTCAATGCAAACTGCCACGTCTTGCGTCTGCAAAGCCTCCCTCAAGCCCTCGCTAATCTCTCTGGTCAATCGCTCCTGCACCTGCGGCCGTCTGGAGTAATACTGCGTAAGCCGGTTGATTTTGGATAATCCAATCACCTTGGCAGCAGGGATATAAGCGACATGAACCTTCCCAATAATGGGGACAAAGTGGTGCTCACAATAAGAATACAGCGTAATGTCCTTCTCTACAAGCATTTCATTGTAGCCGTACGTATTCTCAAACAAACTAATAGATGGCTTGTTAATGGGGTTAAGCCCACTAAATACCTCCTTGACATACATTTTCGCTACCCGAACCGGAGTGGCTTTCAGGCTGTCATCGTTGACATCAAGTCCCAGTGTTTCCATTATTGATTTAAAGTGTCGGGCGATAATGACTACCTTTTCATCATCTCCCAGCCGCTTTTCATCGTTCAGACAAGGAGACAAATGCTTTATCTCCAGCAACTCAATTCTTTCCATCGCTCGTAGGCTCCACCTAATTAGGCCTTCATGAATTCCCTCTGTTTGCAGAGAGAGGAAGATTGGAAAGCTGGGCAAAAGTGAAAGCCCCTACCGCCATGACCAAATCCCTAACAGCCACGTCGAGGTATGCTGCACTTGCCAGTAGGCTTATTGCAATTAACACGAGCCACGCACAAACGATATAGGCTCCTTTTTTGGGGCTAACAAAAACGAGAATTCCCGCTGCTATTTCAACTATCCCAACCAAAATCATAAATGTGCTCTCACTAAATGGCAGCACCCCTGCCAATATCGGATTCAAATACTCGTTCCAGCTTGCTAAAAGATTAGTGAACTTGTCTGCACCGGCTACTATAGGTACTATACCATAAGTGAATTTCAAATAGGTTTGAATGTCTGACAGTTTCTTAATGATGATATCCATAACATTGTCTTTTTTGATGTTTGCCTGATTAGAGCATTTTAGGTGTGAAGGGTTACAACTATTTTTTCTAAAAAAAACTTTGTAACGCTTCCCGATCTTTATACTCTATACTGGTGTTTGATTATGTGAGGCAAAAACACCCGACATGTTTACTGATGAAGAAATTATCCATCGCATTCTCGATGGTGAAGACTACTTGTACGAAGCTTTAATCCGAAAATACAATCAACGACTGTATCGCATCAGTCGATCCATTGTGCACGATGAAGACGAAGTGGAGGATATTATGCAAACCGCCTACCTCAATGCATACCTTAATCTGGCGGGATTCAAAGGCAAATCCACTTTCGCCACATGGTTGACGAAAATTTTGATCAACGAAAGCCTGTTGCATAAAAAGCGGCAATCAAAACGTAGTCAGGTTTCACTGGAGAAGCTGGATAGTAACTACAATTACGAAACACCTTTAAGCAGTCTTATGAACAGTGAATTGAAAGCTGTGCTGGAAGAATCGATTGCCAAACTCCCGGAAAAATATCGATTGGTTTTTGTGATGAGAGAACTAGAAGATATGAGCACCAACGAGACTATGGACGCCCTGGACTTGACAGAATCCAATGTGAAGGTCAGGCTCAACCGAGCCAAGGAAATGCTGAGGGATGTTTTAAGCGGTCACTACAAATCGTCAGACGTCTATGATTTTCATCTTAGCCGATGTGATAAAATAGTGAATCGTGTAATGGCGGAAATCTCGAGTGCCATTGATATTCGAGACCATAAACGAGACTAGCACAGAAAGGCAGTAGAACAAGCAGGGAGTACAAATTGGTTATTTAGGAGTTTAGAAGAAGACTTGTCGGGTGCACTTTGCGCACGACAGTTCAGAAAGAGCTCTCACCTGATCCCCACATACCCCTCCGCCGCCTGGAACAGCTTTTTGGAGTCATAGCCGATGCCATTTTTGAAAACAGTATTGAGCGATCTGATGGCAGAAATATCCTTGCTGATGTCGTTGTCCATAATCAACAGGTCGGCAATCTTTCCTGCTTCTAATGTACCAATAGAAGCTGCCTGCTCCAGGTAAGCGGCGCCATGAAGCGTACATATTTTAATGGCTTCGGGAATAGAAAAGCCCATTTCCACAAACAACTCCAGTAGCCTCATGTTAGCGTAACCAGCCACAATTCTCCCGTCGTAAGTGGGGTCGGTGCCTGCTACCAGTAAGCCACCTGCATCGTAAAAAGCTTTCTCCCACACCTTGGCTTTGTTGAACGCCAGGTAATCGAGTGAATCCTTCCCCTGCTTGCTGGCCCACCTTTTATACACCTTCTCTTTTGCATTGGGGAACAAAGCGTCGATGCCTCCTCCCGGCACCACCTCTCTGCCGGTGTAGGGCTCAAATACATTGATGGTAGAGGTCAACGCCACTTTCTTGCTCACCAGGTGCGTTATCAGTTCCGTCACCTCCTTTGAATCGACCGGAATAGTCAACAGGGCCTTGCGCATTTCAAAAGGATCGCAAATATCAACTTGCTTGCCTTTCACAAAGTCACTGCATGAAAAAAAGCCGTGCTCAAGATTATCAATTCCAATATCAGCGGCTTCCCTGTAAGTAATAGAACAGATATGACCCGTGACTTTCATGTTTCTGGCATGCGCCGCCGCCACAATCGCCTTTAAGTCTTCTCTTGTAATGAAGTTGTACACCTTGATGGAGGTAATACCCATGTCGGCATAGTAGTTAACCGCCCTGGCTGCCCCTTCTGGAGAGTCGATGGCGCCAAGCTCAAATATACCCACCCCCTCTCTGTCAATGTGCGGACTGGTCACATCCATTTTCGGGCCTGGCACTTCTCCACGTCCAATGGCCTTCTTGATATTCAGGTCGGCCTGGGGCATGATACTTCCGGCGGTTCTCATACTGGTAACACCACCGGCGAGATAAAGCCTGGGAAATGAGTAGCTCATTTGATCCACGCCATAATTAACATCTGGTGTCGTTTTTGGATAAAACAGGTGCTCATGCAGCATGACCATACCAGGCATGGCACTTTTGCCCTCCATATTGATGGCCGTCGCCCCTTTTGGCACGGGCAGGTCAGCTCCTACTTTTTCAATTTTATCACTCACGATAAGAATATCCTGATTGGTCTTTGCCGCACCGCCTGTACCATCTACCAGGGTGAGGTTTTGAAGGAGGTAGGTGCCTCTTTCGTGGGTTACAAAGGCTTTTGTTTGGTCTGTTAACTGTTCCTGCGCCAATGCGCTGAAAAAGGCGCAAATAGCAAGAACTGTGGGGAATAGTCTTCTCATGGTCGGAAATTAGGTTGATCCGCTTACCATACTCACCTGGGGAAAGTACGGCAAGTCCGAAACTACAAAAAAAGCGAGTAAGTCGTATTTCGATATTTCCTATCTTCGTCATTATGACCCGATTGATCACCTGCCTTTTGTTTGCTTCCTCTCTTCATTTGAGTGCCCAAAGCCAGGGCAGCTACATCATCCCCGATTCGGTGCAGCGCATCGCTTTTCTGGGCAACAGCATTACTTATGCAGGACAGTATGTATCCTACATCGAAGCATGCCTCAAGCTGACTTACCCCAACAGGAAATTTGAGGTCATCAATGTGGGCCTGCCAAGCGAAACAGTATCAGGGCTATCTGAGCCCAACCATGCAGACGGCAAATTTCCCCGACCAGACCTCCGGGAGAGGCTGGATCGTGTTCTTGAGCAAACCCAACCCGAACTGGTATTTGCCTCCTACGGCATGAACGATGGCATTTACCTGCCCTTCGATGACTCTCGTTTCCAGGCTTATAAAGAAGGAATCAACTGGCTGCATGAAGAAGTATCGAAGTCGGGCGCTGTCATCATCCACCTCACCCCACCGGTGTTTGACGAACGAAAGGGTGCAGCCTACGCCAATGTGCTCGATATTTACTCCGACTGGCTGATTAGTAATAGATACACAAAGGGTTGGAGCGTGGCTGACGTGCATGGACCGATGAAAAAGCATCTGGAAGACAGGCGGCTGATCGATCCTGATTTCAAATACGCCTCCGACGGCGTGCACCCGGACAAAGCTGGCCACTGGATCATGGCAAAAGCTATTCTTGCGTACCTGGAGCTGAATGAGCTGGCCAGGGCTGACAGCGCCGGGGAGGCCGTTTCCACCGCCAGCAACGGTGAAAAAATCCTGCAACTGATCGAAGAGCGGCAGTCAATAATGAAAGATGCCTGGCTAACGGCCACAGGGCACACAAGGCCAGGAATGAACGAGGGAATTCCACTCAGCGAGGCAAATCTCAAAGCAAGGGCAATTGAAGTCATTATTCAGAAGTTGATTGAATAGGTATTAGGCTCACAGAACCCCCTTCGTGCTAGGCAACTGATTCAGTGCATTGGCGTCTCTGCCTATAGCCATCTTGATGGCTCTCGCTAACGCCTTAAAGGTTGCCTCTATCTTGTGGTGCTCGTTAGCGCCTTCCGCCTTGATGTTGATATTACTCAGCGAAGTATCAGAAAACGACTTAAAGAAGTGATAAAACATTTCCGTTGGCATATCGCCTACCATTTCACGCTTGTATTCTGCCTCCCACACCAGCCAGGGTCTTCCACCAAAGTCGATAGCCGCCTGCGCCAGGCAGTCGTCCATAGGCAGCATAAAGCCGTAGCGGCTAATGCCCTTCTTATCGCCTATTGCTTTACGAAAGGCCTCACCCAGTGCCAAAGCTGTGTCTTCTATCGTGTGGTGTTCATCGATATGTAAGTCGCCTTTCACAGTTACTTCTAAATCACAACCAGAGTGACGGCCGAGCTGATCAAGCATGTGATCATAGAACCCCAGGCCTGTGTTCATCTTCGTTTGGCCTGTGCCATCGAGGTTGAGTTTTATCAATATATCGGTTTCTTTCGTGGTTCGTTTTACTTCCACTATCCTTGGCGGCAACTTGAGGAAACGATAAATTTCATCCCAATTCGTGGTACTTAAAGCCGCCTCCGGGTTTGACTCTCCTATAAAAATAGCCTTTGTGCCAAGGTTCTTCGCTAGTTCCACGTCGGTTTTACGGTCTCCTATCACATAGGAATTGGGCAGGTCGTAATCTTCGGTCAGGTATTGTGTAAGAAGTCCTGTGCGGGGCTTTCGGGTTGGGGCATTGTCCTTTTCGAAGGTTTTATCGATGTGGATGGCAGCGAAGTTGACCCCTCCTGAGTTTGACACGCTGAAATTGAAAAAGTGCCATTGCGCTGTGTATGGGCACTTTTTAGACTACTTTTCAGAAATTTGTATATCGAAAACTCGCTTGATTTTCTTTCAGATAGTGGCTTGATTTGCCTCAAACAGATTTTGAGTGCCTAGTATCATTATCGACAAGAAGCCATCAGGTGATTATATCCGCATCGTTGAGTCTTATCGTGACCAGGATGGCAAGCCACGCACCAAAACGCTTTACAGCCTGGGGCGGGTAGACAGTTTTTCGCCCGAGTCTCTGAAACGAATGGGCCAGCGGCTCTATGAATTAGGTGGTGGAAATCTGAAGGATTTACTCGGTGAGCAGGTCAGCGAAGAAGGCAGATATAACTACGGCTTTCTGTTGGTTTACCGTAAAATACTCCACTATTACGGCCTTGATCGCATATTTCAGCGGATCACCAAAAAGAAAAAGCTGACCTTCTCTCTTACTGAAGTAGTTTTACTACTGCTCATTGAGCGCCTCAATGATCCTTGTAGCAAGCGGGGTAGCTTTTTCCACCAGGAAGAATACCTGGGACTGGCTCAGGTGTCCTTGCAACACCTCTACAGGAGTCTGGACTACCTGGCTGACCATAGCCAACTGATCCAGCAAACCATTTTCCAAACTGGTAGAGACCTGTTCAACCAGAAATTAGATGTGGTGTTCTATGACGTGACCACCTTCTATTTTGAATCAGAAATAGAACAGGAAGGAGCATTGCGTCAGAAAGGCTTTAGCAAAGATGGCAAAATAGGAAGCACACAAGTGGTTTTTGCCATGCTCATTGACAGATACAAGCAACCCATCGGTTACAAACTCTATAGCGGAGACCTGTGGGAAGGATACACCTACACAGAAATGGTGGAAAGCCTCAAGAAAGAATACCAGATCGAAAACATCGTCTTGGTAGCCGACCGAGGCATGCTCAATACTGACAACCTGCAAGTCACTGTTGACAAAGGCTATGAGTTCATCATGGGAGAGCGGCTCAAGGTACTCCCCAAACCCATCCAGGCCCGGTTGATCGATCTGGATAACTATCACCATCAATGGATGAGTTCTTCAGTAGGTTCGGAGCGTGAGCCGGTCAAAGTTCGCTACACTGTCCTGGAATACAATGAGCGAAAGATCATAGCTACCTACAGCGAAAAGCGAGCTGAAAAAGATCGACAAGAAAGAGAAGAAAAGCTTCGTAAGGCTGAATTGTTGCTCAAAAACCCAACGCAACTCAAAAAGAAGGCCCATCACTACTACCTCAAAAATACCGAAGGGGAAAAGTATGTGGTTGATACTGAAAAAATCAAAAGAAGCGAAAAGTATGACGGCTTCCTTGCCATCGCCTACCACGCCAAAGGACTCTCCCATGAACAGGTGCTGGATCACTACCACCATCTATACCAGATAGAGCATAGCTTCCGTACCTTCAAAGGCTATCTGGAAACCCGCCCGATGTTCCACTGGACCAATAAGCGTATCCAGGGTCACATTTGCCTGTGCTATATCGCCTATAGCATGCTAAACCATTTACAACTTCGGCTAACCAAACAAGGCACCCCACTTACAGAGCAAACCATCCGAACCCACTTGTCCAAAATGCAAGTCAGTCTTGTCAAACAAGCCGATCAATACTTCTACCTGCGCTCCAAGACCTCTGAAATCTCACAGCAATTACTACAAGCAGTGGCTGAAAAGAACCTGCCTGACCTTTTTTCTAAGGATCAGATAATCAAATACTTATAAAATCTTGTATATCGAAAGCAATTTTTTAATTACTTATATATCAGTTACTTAACTCAAAATCGTGTCAAACTCAGGAAGAAGTATCGAAGTCGGGCGCTGTCATCATCCACCTCACCCCACCGGTGTTTGACGAACGAAAGGGTGCAGCCTACGCCAATGTGCTCGATATTTACTCCGACTGGCTGATTAGTAATAGATACACAAAGGGTTGGAGCGTGGCTGACGTGCATGGACCGATGAAAAAGCATCTGGAAGACAGGCGGCTGATCGATCCTGATTTCAAATACGCCTCCGACGGCGTGCACCCGGACAAAGCTGGCCACTGGATCATGGCAAAAGCTATTCTTGCGTACCTGGAGCTGAATGAGCTGGCCAGGGCTGACAGCGCCGGGGAGGCCGTTTCCACCGCCAGCAACGGTGAAAAAATCCTGCAACTGATCGAAGAGCGGCAGTCAATAATGAAAGATGCCTGGCTAACGGCCACAGGGCACACAAGGCCAGGAATGAACGAGGGAATTCCACTCAGCGAGGCAAATCTCAAAGCAAGGGCAATTGAAGTCATTATTCAGAAGTTGATTGAATAGGTATTAGGCTCACAGAACCCCCTTCGTGCTAGGCAACTGATTCAGTGCATTGGCGTCTCTGCCTATAGCCATCTTGATGGCTCTCGCTAACGCCTTAAAGGTTGCCTCTATCTTGTGGTGCTCGTTAGCGCCTTCCGCCTTGATGTTGATATTACTCAGCGAAGTATCAGAAAACGACTTAAAGAAGTGATAAAACATTTCCGTTGGCATATCGCCTACCATTTCACGCTTGTATTCTGCCTCCCACACCAGCCAGGGTCTTCCACCAAAGTCGATAGCCGCCTGCGCCAGGCAGTCGTCCATAGGCAGCATAAAGCCGTAGCGGCTAATGCCCTTCTTATCGCCTATTGCTTTACGAAAGGCCTCACCCAGTGCCAAAGCTGTGTCTTCTATCGTGTGGTGTTCATCGATATGTAAGTCGCCTTTCACAGTTACTTCTAAATCACAACCAGAGTGACGGCCGAGCTGATCAAGCATGTGATCATAGAACCCCAGGCCTGTGTTCATCTTCGTTTGGCCTGTGCCATCGAGGTTGAGTTTTATCAATATATCGGTTTCTTTCGTGGTTCGTTTTACTTCCACTATCCTTGGCGGCAACTTGAGGAAACGATAAATTTCATCCCAATTCGTGGTACTTAAAGCCGCCTCCGGGTTTGACTCTCCTATAAAAATAGCCTTTGTGCCAAGGTTCTTCGCTAGTTCCACGTCGGTTTTACGGTCTCCTATCACATAGGAATTGGGCAGGTCGTAATCTTCGGTCAGGTATTGTGTAAGAAGTCCTGTGCGGGGCTTTCGGGTTGGGGCATTGTCCTTTTCGAAGGTTTTATCGATGTGGATGGCAGCGAAGTTGACCCCTTCGCCTTCCAGCGTTTCCAACATCTTGTTCTGCGCCGGCCAAAAGGTATCTTCGGGAAAACTGGCCGTACCTAATCCGTCTTGATTGGTCACCATCACAAGCTCGTAGTCGAGTTCTTCCACTATCTTCCTCAGGTTTGAAATAGCCCCGGGAATGAACTTCAGTTTCTCCAGCGAGTCTACCTGAAAGTCTTCAGGTGGCTCCACGATGATCGTGCCGTCTCTATCTATGAACAATACCTTCTTCATTTTTTCAACTTAATTAGCGAATGAGTCCTCCTTTACCAGAGCCATGGCTTTTAGCAAAGCTTCGTTTTCTGCTCTCGTTCCCACGGTTATGCGCAGACAGCCATGGCAGTGCATCACATTGCTTCGGTCTCTCACAATCACTTTCTGATCGATCAGAAACTGGTAGGTTTCCTTTGGCTTCGGCACCCTGACGAGCATAAAATTAGCATCGCTGGGATAGATATGCTGCACAATAGGTAAGGCTTCGAGCTGATCTTCCAGCCAATTCTTTTGTTCCAGAATATCGGCTACCATTTTTTCCTTGGCCAGCACATTGCCCAAAGCCTCTCTTACAATGCTTTGTGTTGGTGCAGCTATATTATAAGGTGGCTTAATCCTGTTCAGAATAGTGACTATTTCAGGGCTGGCAAAAGCCATTCCCAGTCTCACACCAGCGAGCCCCCAGGCCTTGCTCAGTGTTTGCAGCACTATCAGATTAGGAAACCGGTGCAGATGCGGTAGAAAGCCAGCCTCAGGAGCGAAATCGATATACGCCTCGTCGATCACAACAAGGTTGGGAAACTGATGAAGTAGTGTGAAAAGGTCTTCCTTTCGGATCAGATTGCCTGTAGGGTTGTTGGGGCTACAAAGAAACAGGATTTTCGTATCCGAACCGGCAGCGCTTATAACTCCCTTTACATCGGGCTGGAAGTTCTCATTCAAAGGTACTTTCACAATGCCCACATCATTAACGCCGGCACTCACTTCATACATGCCGTAAGTGGGGGGAACTGTGATCACTTTGTCTTTGCCTGGCTCACAAAAAGCTCTGATAAGCAAATCAATAGGCTCATCGCTGCCGTTTCCCAGAAAAATAGACTCAGTGCCTATGTTTTTAATTTTGGCAATCGCCTGCTTAACTTCCTGCTGGTAAGGGTCGGGATAGCGGTTGTAAGCTTCCTTTACCCCTGCGGAACCGTAAGGATTTTCGTTGGCATCCAAAAAAACACCCTCTTTACCTGTGTATTCGTCCCTGGCTGAAGAATATGACTTCAGGTTAATCAGGTGCTTACGAAGTAGCGAGTTCGGATCAAAGCTCATTGGTACCTTCTTTAATTTTTTGTAGTCGAAGTGTCACAGCCATTTTGTGCGCATCGAGCTTTTCTGCAGCAGCCATCGCTTCAATGCTGGGCCCAAGCAGCTGCAGTCCCTCCGGCGTAATTTTCTGAAAGGTGACCTTTTTTACAAAGCTGTCGACGGATACACCCGCCATGGCCCTGGCCCAGCCGTTGGTGGGCAGGGTGTGATTCGTGCCTGACGCATAGTCTCCTGCCGACTCGGGCGTATAGTTACCTATGAATACCGACCCTGCATTCTCCACCATTTCAGCATACCTGTCGGCATCTCTCAACGCAAGAATAAGGTGCTCAGGGCCATACATATTAATATAGTCCATGGCTGTTATCTTGTCTTCAAAGTAGATGGTTCTGCTATTTTCCAATGCTTTCGCAGCCATAGCTTTCCTGGGCAAAGTAGCGAGTTGTCGCTCTACTTCCTGCGCCACGCTGTCCACCATGCGCTTGCTGGATGTTACCAGTATCACCTGACTGTCGGCACCATGCTCGGCCTGCGACAGCAAATCGGCCGCCACAAATGACGGCTCAGCATGTTTGTCGGCAAACACCAGCACCTCCGAAGGACCAGCTGGCATGTCGATAGCCACCGTGTCACGACTCACCATTTGCTTGGCCGCAGTCACGTATTGATTGCCCGGGCCAAATATCTTATCAACCTTGGGCACCGATTCCGTGCCGTAGGCCATAGCAGCAATGGCCTGAGCTCCGCCAATCTTTAATATCTTTTTTATGCCCAGTAGGTGGGCCACATATAATACTGTGGCATTCACCTGGCCCATGCTGTCGGTGGGGGAAGCAATAATGATTTCCTTGCAGCCAGCGATTTTTGCCGGAATACCAAGCATCAGGGCTGTAGAAAAGAGTGGCGCCGTGCCTCCTGGTACATAAAGACCAACCCTGTTTACCGGTATGCTCTTGCGCCGACATACCACACCAGGCATAGTCGCCACTGTTATCGGTGATTCCTTTTGCGCCAGATGGAATTTCTCAATATTTTCTTTTGCAACATGAATAGCAGCCTTCAGCTCCTCCCCTACCTGATCGGCCGAGGCCAATAACTCTTCCTCTGTCACAAAGAGGTCGTCCAGTTCAACATGATCATACTCAAGCGCAAACTTTCGTAAGGCCATGTCGCCGTTGCGCTTCACCTTTTCCAGAATGGGCTTCACCACCTTCTCCAGCCTGGCTGGATCTTGCGCAGGCCTGCTGGTTAGCTCAAGCCACTGCTTCCGGGGTGGTTCATATATAAGTTGCATGATCCTCGATTTGGCTACAATATCATTTTTTCTATGGGCACCACAAGGATGCCTTCAGCACCTGCCTCTTTCAGTTTCTCTATTATCTCCCAAAACCTGTCTTCATTGATCACAGAATGAATGGAACTCCAACCCTCGGTAGCCAGAGGCAGCACTGTTGGGCTTCTCATACCAGGCAGAAGACTGGCGATTTCCTCAATTTTGTGATTGGGAGCGTTGAGCAGAATGTACTTATTATTAGATCCATTCTGCACTGACCGAATCCTGAAAAGGAGTTGCTCAAGGAGCTTTTTCTTTTCGGCACCGAGCCCTTTATGGGCAACAAGCACTGCCTCGGATGTAAAGATGGTCTCCACCTCTTTCAATCCGTTACTTAAAAGCGTGCTACCGGAACTAACAATGTCGCACACAGCATCGGCCAGCCCAATGCTTGGAGCAATCTCTACCGAACCGCTAATTTCGTGAATATCTGAGCTGATACTGTTCTTCTTCAAATAGCTCCCCAAAATCTTTGGGTAGGAGGTGGCAATGCTTTTGCCTTCCAGCATTTTTAGGCCTTCATACTCCTCATTTCTGGGAATGGCCAAAGAAAGCCTGCACTTGGAAAAACCCAGCTTCACTACTATATCCAGATCTTTTTCTTTTTCTTCTACCACATTCAGTCCCACAATGCCAACATCGGCTACACCGTCGGCTACATAGCCAGGAATATCATCGTCTCTGAGCAGTAGAAACTCCATCGGGAAATTATGAGAAGAGGCCTTTAGCTTACCGACACCATTATTAAAGTGTATACCACACTCTTTGATCAAACGGAACGAATCTTCGCTTAAGCGACCTGATTTTTGAACTGCAATACGTAGCATGAAAAGCTTAATTAGAGAAATGAGTAAGTAAAATGAATACGGGCCAATGTTGAAGTAAAATGTTCTTCCTTAATGGGAATGACGAGACACATGATCGTGGTTCACGTGCAGATGATCGAATATATGGGAGTGTCTCAGGTACTTCATTTTACAAGGCCAAATTTAGGTTCCACTAACATCAATTAAAACCCAAAAAGATAAAATTGTTCAAATTTTTTTCGCCCCTTCCTTTTACATTAAAGAATAGCTAAATATTGATACTATATAATAAGGTGTAGGCAACACCTCAAGGAGGCTTCATCCTGGCATTTCAGAAAAGGATTCGTCACAAAACGAGGAAAAAATAATCTCAACCTTCTATCTTTAGTCCCTCACTTTACTTACAACCAAAATGGATTCGCAACGTCGCTCATTTTTAAAAAAGGGAACAGGTCTGCTTGGCCTGCTCGGCTTAGGTACATATTCATTTGCAAAAACAAAAACTATGAAAGATTCATCTGTTAACTTCTATCACGTTGTTTATTTCTGGCTCAATGATCCCAGCGAAGCCAACAAGAAAACTTTTCTTTCCCACGTGAAGGAATACACAGGCAGCATCGATGTGATCAAGGAAAGATTCATCGGAACGCCTGCCGACACCAACAGACCCGTTATCGACAATACCTATACCTTCAATATCATTTTAGCTTTCGATAGCAAGAAAGATCAGGATGCTTACCAGGAGCACCCCGTCCATCTGGCCTTCGTTGAAAAAGCCCAACATATGTGGAGCAAGGTGCAGGTCTATGATTCGGTAAAAGTATAAGTATTCAAAAAAAGACCGGCAACCAGTCCGTTTTGATTCCCATAAAACGGACTGGTTATCATCCTAATTCTCTTTGCTGCTTTTGTACTTTAACGTGCACCCCACCTCCCCTTTTATTGAAAAATGCGCAAGAAGGGCTCTCACCATTTCAAATTCCTACATCACAGGTCAACTTTTTTACACCGCCCAATATCTATCTCATCTATACATATTTCACTTATTTACAGCTAGTTAGGTGTTAAGTTCCTCTATCCACTGTTTTTAATTTTAGCTCTAAAGGCTTAAGAGTTCTCATAATCTTACATCAGATAGTAATCGTCTGCACTTGCCACTTTTGCTCCAGGCATTTGCATTTACTTTGTGATATAGTAAAAAAGTAACCAACCGGTATAGCAATTATTTGTACCTCTTAATATCACCAGTATGGAAAAAATTTACATTCAGGCAACAGAATTCACTCCGCAAGTCCACTTCGACCCTTCCAACGGGATAATAGAGCTAAAGGGCAATTCCAACCCTCACAATTCGCTCACCTTCTACACAAAAGTGATTCATACGCTCGAAGACTACGTTGTGAACGACACCAGAGGGCTGGTAGCGAACATGGCGTTCAGATATTTCAATACAAGTTCCTCGAAATGCCTCTATGATATGTTCAAACAGCTCAACGCCATGAGGAAAAAAGGCCGTCAGGTAACCATCAATTGGTATTACAGTCACGACGACGAAGACATGTACGAGGTAGGGAAAGATTTTTCTGACCTAATGAACCTAAACTTCAATTTTATTGCGATGTCAGCGTAAAATCCATCAATACAGCAACAGCACAATTTGAAATGAACGAAACTAGTAGCCTTTTCCACGTAGAAGAAAAATCCTTAAAAGAATTTAAGGAGAAGGTGAAAGACAATGCACTTTCAAAAAAAAGTCTGATAGGCTTCATTGACAATTACGATGACCTCATCACACAAAGTAAAGTAATCACTCGTGTTAGCGACAGGCTTCAGTCGAAGCTTAACAAGGCAAACGAGCAAATCGCAGCACAAAACACAACCATCAGTGACAACAATAAGCTGCTCCACAATACTATAGAGCAGCTGGTGAAAGCCAAAGTCAGTAAAAAAGCCTCCACCATTATACTTACAGCCGCCGTTGTGCTTTTCGTGGCTGAAGAAGTGCTTCTTGAGGAAGCAATCAACAGCTATGTTGATATTCCATACATCGGGTTAATCGTGAAGCTTTGCATGGCCCTTACCCTAAAGGCCTTCGAATCAACGATCGAGAAATTTTTTATGCGGAGAGAGCATTCAAAAATTGTTGAGGAAGGTTTGTGGGAAGAGTTGGAGGTTAGCAGCACACAGTCTCCCGGTCTCGTCACTTCAGAAGTCGCTCCCCGCTAGTCTTCTGAAATCACCCGGGCCGCTTCGTGGCCAGAATTAACCCCCGTACAATAACATCACAAAAAATAGGGCAGAATCCTGGCCGGCACCAACCTAAATCATTGATTACAAACATATTAACCTAAAAAATATCAATGAAACCACACACAAGCTATCATGTACCTCCCCTTTTTATTCATTAATTCAAAAATTATATCTATAAAATAACATTCACTATTCTTACCCCTATAACCGTGCGTTTTTTCAACTATCTGAAGCATATTTCAACTTTCAGCCCACAAATATTACATCAGTCTCTGGCGCTTTCAAAAAAACTAATTATTAGAGTAGAAATATATATAGTTGATTTACAGTTATTTAAATATACATGTTTAATTAAACACTTCTATTTAAATAATATTTTACTCCTCATATAATGGATATCTTACATGAGAAAGTATTGGCCAGAAATCGAAGGCAATCAAGCTTCTAAAAGAAATAACTTAAGTAAAGATTATTAGGAGTAAGGGATGAGATGTAGAACCACCCTTCTTTTTATATATTTTACTTGAGATTATAACAGTAACAAACCTGAGAGATTATGGAAAAGATTTACATTCAAGCTACGGACTATACGCCGTTCGTCTATTTCGACCCTTCAACGGGGCTGATAGAATTAAAGGGGAATTCAAATCCCGCCAACTCAAATAGTTTCTATCAAAAATTTATTGTGGAGCTAGACGAGTACGTTACCCACGAAAGCGGGGGACTCACCGCTAACCTATCATTTCACTACTTTAACACGAGTTCCTCTAAGTGCATTTTTAACATGCTAAAAAAGCTCCACAAAATGCAGGAAGCAGGCCGATGTGTGACCATCAATTGGTACTACCTGGAAGAAGATGAGGAAATGAGAGAAGTAGGTGAGGATTTTTCTGACATACTTCGCATGAATTTCAACTTTATTACTATCGCTGCTTAACGATTCAGTTGCTGTGGTGTGTTTGACCACGGGAAGCACTAACCGTTATAGCCAACCAGGGCAGGTAGTTGTTGTTCAAAACTTCCAAACACAGGTACACCCTTTGTTGGCGACACTGTATACCTAATACCTATCTCCTAACTAATTTTAAAAGGTATGAATGACTTGTGGGGACTATATGACGAAGAGGACAAAGCACTCCATGCGTTTAAAACCAAAGCGCAACAGGATAATATTTCAAGAAAGGATCTTGCACAATTTATAGACAGCTATCAGGATCTGCTTATTCAGAGCAAGGTTATTACAAAGGTTAGCGACAAGCTTCAGTCGAAGCTGAACAAGGCTAACGAACGTATAATTGAACAGAATGAGGAAATAGTTGAGAAAAATATGCTTCTTGAAAGCACTATTGGTCAGCTAGTAAAGGCCCAGGTTGGGAAAAAAGCTTCTACTATCATATTTACTGTGGCCGTAATCATGTTCCTTTCTGAAGAGGTGTTTCTGGGTGAAGCAATCGCCGTGATCGTGCATATCCAGTACTTAGACCTTGTAATTAAGGGCTGTATAGCATTTGGACTTAAGTTTCTAGAGGGGGGGCTGGAGACGTTTTTTATGAAGAAAGAGCAAATAAAGATTGTGAAAGGAAACAACGGAGATGTTCCGGAACTTGAAAACAAATTCAAGCTACCCAACATTAAGATATCGCCATCTATTGGAAAGCTATTGTTTACAAAATAGCGGGACGCTTTGTGATGCAGACGAATACTTAATAGATGATGTTTTCGTAAACTCCTCCCACGCAGGTTTTGCAAGCCATTGATTCCAGCAAAACTGTTGGTTTGAGCATTGATTTGCCCAGCAGCATTCTGGCGCACTCCTGAATGCCTTCAATAATAGAAGGATGAGGGTGGATGAGCTCGGCCAACTCTTCTACGCCTTTGTCCATGGAGATGAGCAATGCTACCGCCTGGATAGCACTTGAGGCATGCTCTCCTACAACACGCATGCCCAGGATTTTCATTTTATCATCATTTGTTACCAGCAGTTTGATGAAACCCTCGGTGTTCCGCATGGCCGTTGCCCTTGAAATGTTGCTATAGCGCAAGCTGGTTACTTTATAGCTTATTCCCTTTTGTTTGGCCTGAATCTCATTGAACCCAACCCCGGCAACTTCGGGTGCCAAAAACATGATCGTTGAAATATTTTCGTAAATAAGCTTATGCAAAGGCTTGCCATATATCCGCTCTATCGCATACCTGCCTTCGAGCTCGCCTACATTCACAAGCGCAATGTCAGCAGTGATATCGCCCACAGCGTAAATATTAGATACTGACGTTTGCGTGAGGTCGTCAATAATTCCACGGCCATCAATTTCAACGCCAATCTCCTTCAAACCAAGATTTTCATAGTTAGGTATCCTTCCCACAGACACCAGGGCCTTCTCCACCTGAAACTTCTTCTTTTCGCCGTTATCATATTCCAGTTCATACTCCACCTCGCCGTTGACGATTTTCATATCAATGAGTTTGGAATTGCGATGCACCAACACGTGTTTTTCCTCAAGGTTGTTTTCAATCACATCGACCACGTCGCCGTCCTCAAACGGCAATATTCTTTCTCCCTTGTCAATTAAGTTAACCTGCGTTTTTCCAAAATTGGAAAAGATGGTTGCAAACTCGCAACCAATAACACCCGCACCTACTATCACCATACTTTTGGGCCACTCTGTCCAGTTATGGATGCCATCGCTGGTGACGACAATTTTCTCATCAATTGGCAAATTGGGGAGCTTCCTTGGCCTGCTTCCTGTAGCTAGAATAATATTATCAGCCTCAATGACTTCTGCCCCATTGTCTCCTAAAATCTCGACATTGTTCTTGCTCAAAAGTTTGGCTTCTCCTCTTTTGAATGTCATCAGGTCCTGGCCATTGTTGTTCATGGAAGTCATGTGAAATTCAAGGAGATCCTTCCTTTCGCTCGTGGCTTTTAACACCTCCGTTTTGACTTTTTGAAAAGGTATTTCCGGCACCTTGAAATTAAATGCTTTCCCATGCTTTCGAAGGGTGAAATAGTCTCTGGAAAGCTCCCACCATGTTTTGCTTGAAAGGGCGCCATCGTGCACTCCTGCACCACCTACCTGATTTCTTTCAATGAGAATTACCTTCTTTTTAAAATCCAGGGCACGCATGGCTGCAGCATAGCCGGAAGGCCCCGCACCAATAACGCAAACATCAAACTTGTTCATTACCAGGTTATTAAGGTTTAAAAAATGTTGTTTACACAGCTGGCAAATGTATTCCTGCCATCATACAGCGGGCACTTCCCCCTCCATATTTTTCGATGGTCGGTATGTCTATGGCAATTAAGTTAGTATATTTTTCCAGAATAATCTTTTGCGATTGTGTGAGAGCGGTAAATGCGGTGATGGACATAACAAGTGCAGGCTTACTTGTTCTGGTAGCTACTTCCAACATATTGCCGGCAAAACGCTCCATTTGATCAAAAGAAATGTCGACGATTTCGTGGTTCGTAGCAGTCAGACTTGCAAGAAATGCTTTCTTTTCCCCACCCTCAGGAATGCTCTCAAGACAAACGACGCAATAGGATGTGCCGAGACACATCATCACATTGGTGTGATAGATAGGCATGCCGCTTCTGTCGACGGCGTCGAAAACCACAGCGCTGAAACCAAGTCTGGCGGCGTGGGCTCTCACCAGGCCTTCGTTTGTCCGAATAGACCTGGAGGCGTACATAATCTGGTTGGGGTAGTCGACAATCAAGCTCCCGGTACCCTCCAGATATAGCTCTTTTTCTTCGGTTCCTGAGAGGTCAGTGATTTTATGTACTGTAAACCGAGGTTTCACAGTGTCAATCACTTCTTGTCTTCTCTCGGTTCTCCTGGCTTTAGACTGCATGGGGTAAAGAAACACGTCGCCTGATTCATGAAAAGACACCCAGTTGTTGGGGAAAACTGCATCACGTCGCTCCTCCAAAAATGTATCCTGAGCCACAATTACCTCGACGCCGGCGTTTCTGAGTGTATCTACGGCAACGTCAAACTCTGCAATGGCCTGCGAGCGAATCTTATCCAGTTCTCCGGTTTGGGCTGCGCTTTGGAAGGAATTGCTTCCGGCTGTTTCGGGATTGGGGCCGAAGTTGGCCGGTCTCACCATGAGGACTGCTGGTGCAGCGTTGCTTTGCAATTTCATTTCTTTGGGCATTTGCCCAATTTCGCACTTACAAAGCTAATTTTCCAGCAGGAGGGCCTATTTGTTATGCCTTTGTTTCAGAATGTCAACCACGTCATCCAGCTTGTTTCCCTTGGCTTCGAGCAGGATCATCAGGTGAAAAAGTAAGTCTGCCGATTCATTGAGAAAAAGCTCCTGGTTGTCATCCTTGGCTTCAATCACTACTTCAACAGCTTCCTCACCTACTTTTTGAGCCACTTTGTTAATTCCTTTCTCAAAAAGAGATGACGTGTACGACTTATCAGAAGGGTTATTGTGCCTGTCTTGAATGATGGATGTGAGGTTATTAAGAAAGGCTATACCGTCTGCATTCACCTCATTAAAACAGGTATCGGCACCAGTATGGCAGGCTGGGCCAACAGGGTTCACCTTGACGAGTAAGGTATCTTTGTCACAATCTGCAATAATGTCTTTTACAAAAAAGAAGTTGCCCGAAGTTTCTCCCTTGGTCCACAGTCTGTTCTTTGTCCTGCTAAAAAATGTAACCTTCCCTTCTGCCTGTGTCTTTGAGAGCGCCTCCTCATTCATGAATCCGAGCATCAGCACCTTGCTTGTCGCTTCATCTTGTATAATCGCAGGAATCAGCCCGTCTCCCTTACTAAAATCCAATCCTTCCATTATCCTCTCTCTTTATAATCGCATGGGTATATTCTGGTCACGAAGGTACTCCTTTAATTCCTTAATAGGCACCTCCTGAAAGTGGAAAATGCTGGCCGCCAATGCAGCATCGGCTTTTCCTTGGGTAAATACGTCCAGGAAATGCTCCCGGGTTCCACCCCCACCAGATGCTATTACAGGCACACCCACTGTTTCCGAAACCGTTGCAGTAAGCTCATCGGCAAAGCCAACTTTGGTACCATCATGATCCATAGAAGTAAGCAAAATTTCGCCGGCGCCTCTATTCTCGGCTTCCCTGGCCCATTTGATAGTTTCCAGCGCCGTAGGAGTGCGGCCGCCATGTGTATGTACCACATGCACACCGTCGACAAACCGGGAGTCGATAGCCACCACAATGCACTGGTTACCAAACTCACGACTGAGCTCATCGATCAGTTCGGGCCGCTTCACCGCCGATGAATTGATCGACACTTTGTCAGCGCCAGCATTGAGCAAGGCTGATACGTCAGCAATAGAGCTGATGCCACCACCTACGGTAAAAGGGATATTGATCTCCCTGGCCACATGCCTCACCAGTTCCACGAGCGTTTTTCGTTTTTCCACAGTAGCGGTAATGTCGAGAAAGACCAGCTCGTCGGCCATTTCCGCCGCATAGCGGGCACCCAGCTCTACCGGGTCACCGGCATCTCGCAGGTCTACAAAATTAACGCCTTTAACGGTGCGACCGTCTTTGATATCGAGGCAGGGGATGATACGTTTTGTTAACACAGAGATTGCTGATTTGAGATTGCTAATTTGAGATTACCGGCGGTCTTTAAACTTCTGGCCTTTGATCTCGGAACGGTTTAAATAACTAATAAAGCCAGCGATGCTGGCACTAAGCTTTTCATACTCTTCTATTTTCGCCTGATAAGTAGCTTCCTTTATATACGCCTGATCGAACGCCCGATGCAACTGTGACCGTACTTCTCCGGCAGAGCCCTTCGCAAAACCCAGAAAGTTCACAAACTCCAACCGGCCCGACCGCTCGAAACCTTCTGCAATATTATCCATCACAGAGCCCGCCGCAGCCCTAATTTGATCACGAAACCTGAAATCAGTAGCAAATGGCGGCTCACAGGTTAGCTTGTATACTTCAAAAGAAAGCCGTCTGGCGTCCTTCCAAATTTCCAAATCCTCAAACCTTTTGATCGACGCCATAATTTCAATTTTTAAATAATCTTTGCAGCCTTTCCGCCAAGCAAATCAAAATCTCAAATCAAAAATCTTAAATCAGCAATATTGACCCTTCCTTCATAAATCGCCTTCCCTACAATTGCACCTTTGCAGCCAATTTCTTTGAGCTTTTCGAGATCTTCCATAGAGCTTACGCCACCACTGGCCACAAAATAGATATCAGGAAACTGCTCCACCAGGGTTTTGTAAAGATCAACCGACGGCCCCTCCAATAAACCATCCTTGCTCACATCGGTGCAGAATATATTGGTAACGCCTTTTTGAACATACTTCTCCATGAAATCATACACCCAGATGTCTGTCGTTTCTAACCAGCCTCCTATGGCAATCTTTTCGTCTTTCACATCGGCACCAAGAAAGAATCGGTCGGCTCCGTATTGCTCCAGCCAGTCGGAGAATATCTCCTCATTCTTCACGGCCATGCTGCCTACCGTAGCCAGCTTTGCGCCGCATTCAAAAACAATGTCAACATCCTCTGCGCTTTTGATGCCACCACCAAAATCAATGACCATGGCTGTCTTGCTTGCTAGGGTCTCCAGCACTTTCCAGTTTTTCACCGACCCTGCTTTGGCTCCGTCGAGATCCACCAAGTGAAGCCGGGTCAGGCCCGCATCTTCGAACTGCATAGCCACTTCCAGCGGGCGTTCATTGTATATCTTCTTTTGGTCATAATCGCCCTGGGTCAGGCGCACACACTTTCCATCAATGATGTCGATTGCTGGTATAATATCCATTCCTACAGTTCAATAAAGTTCTTTAGTATTCTTGCCCCATCCACACCACTCTTTTCTGGGTGAGCCTGCACGGCGTAAAAATTCCCCTTTTGCAGTGCTGCACTAAAAGGTACCATATAGTCCGACTGGGCAATGGTGCTGCTTCCCATTTCAGCATAGTAGCTATGCACAAAGTACAGATACGCATCATTGGTGAGCCCGTTCATTAGTGGCCCTTTGAGCGAGTGAATATTATTCCACCCCATATGAGGCACTTTTTCATCAGGCGGAAACTTCTTTACCTCCAGGTCAAACACACCCAGGCAAGGTGTATCATTCTCTTCGGAGTGCCTGCACATCAGCTGAAGTCCCAGACAGATACCCAAAAAAGGCTGCTTGAGCCCGGGGATGATTTTATCCAACCCGTTTTCTTTCACCGAAGCCATGGCTGTACTGGCCTCTCCCACACCGGGGAAGATGACCTTGTCAGCACTTTTGAGCACTTCAGGGTCATTGCTCAGCACTGGTTCAATGCCCAACCTATTGAGCGCAAAAGTCACCGACTGTACGTTACCTGCATTGTATTTTATGATCGCTACTTTCATTCTCTTCCATCAATAGTGCTAATTGTTTTCTGCCCGCTTTTCTGAAAAGGCAATAGAAAACCCCGGCAAATTTATGTGAATTACCTTAAGTTCCGGGTTTAAAGTGAAATCAATGGACGTGCTGCGCCTTATCAACTTCCTCAGCAATCACCTGTTTGATCTCAGGAATCGCTTTGTAGAGCTGCTCATAGGAGTTGATAATGAAGTACTTGTCTTGAAATTTATCCTTCCAGTAAGGTGTTGCCATAATCTGCCTGACATTGAATTCGTAGTGAGCTGGTTTATCGCTGAGCGAAAATTTAGTTTCCCCCGCCGAGCTTAAAATACCTGCACCATAAATCCTCAGTTCGCCGTTCTCTCTGATCAGGCCAAATTCAACCGTAAACCAGTAGATCCGGGAAAGCAATTCTATGGCGTAGTCGTTGCCGCAGTATTTCAGCCCAATTTTACTCAACTCTTCCAGAAAGTTGACAAAGTTCTGGTTGGTGAGCATGGGTACGTGGGCAAATACGTCGTGAAACATGTCGGGTTCCTCCAGGTAGTCGAGTTCTTTCATTTTCCGCAGCCAGGTAGTTGCCGGAAAATACTTGTTCGACATCAGCTCAAAAAAAGTATAATCCGGCACAAGCCCCGGCACCACCGCCAGCTTCCAGCCAGTAATCCTGTGCAGGATCTCATTGGTGTCTTCGAAATGGGGAATATTGCTGGCTACAAAATTTGTTTGCTCAAGTCCTTTCAGGTGTGCCTTCGATGCTGCATTGGGAAGATTTACGATCTGGCGATCGTACAACAATTGCCAGACCTTGAAGTCCTCGTCGTCGTAATTCTCATAAATCTGTCTCATAAACGTATAATTTTCACTTGTTGGGTTAATGCAATTACTCTAATAACGAAAAAAGACCTGAATCATGCGATTGAGGCCTTTTTTCTAATAGCTATATAAATATCGTCTATTACTGCCTAAATCGCTCAGGAGCCACATGATAGTAATAGATATGATAAGTATTTCCGTTCATTTTCTGCTATAAAGTTACAAAAATCAACAGTTTGTAAATAGTGTTTCGTCTGAATTCTCAATGAATATTCAAATGCTTCTTTATTGTTTCAATATCCGACGAATGCTTTTCAATCTCCTCCCTCAGCACCTGACATCAGTAATCTTGCTATCAATAGCATCAAGCTTGTCAAGCACCTTTCCTGCGAAAACATTAAAACTCTTCTTCACATCAGAAACGTCATTTTTCATGTAGTCTAAAGTAACATGAATATCTCCAAGCGCATTAACAATAGCGTTTTCAGTGTTCTTGTCCATTCGTTATTGGTTTCAATTCGTAACAGTATTACCAATATAATGATTCATAGCGAATACACCGTAGTTACTCTTAATAACATATAGCGCCAGCCCCTAGTTCAGCTTCACCCACTTAGCGCCAGCGTCGCCTGATTCAATCACGGCATCGATAAACTTCATGCCACGTACACCATCTTCCACTGTAGGGAAATCGAGATTTACCGGATCTGGCTTTTTGCCATCGATTCTTGCCTGCACAGTTTTGGCAAAGTTCTTATAGATATTGCCAAACGCTTCCAGGTATCCTTCGGGGTGGCCTGCCGGTGTACGTGTGTTCGCCTGGGCAACAGCGCCCATATATGCACGGTCACCACCTACCCGGTACACTTGAGTGGGTTTGTCGAGCCATTTCACCAGCATGGTGTTAGGCTCCATCTGGTGCCACTCCAAGCCTCCTTTTTCACCATACACACGAATATTGAGAGCATTTTCTTCTCCAGCAGCGATTTGGCTACAGTGAAGAACACCTTTGGCGCCATTGTCGAAACGCAGCAATATATTGGCGTCGTCGTCAAGCAAACGGCCCGACACCATACGGCTTACATCGGCACAAAGCTCTGTGATCTTAAGTCCGGTGATGGTTTCTGCGAGGTTCTCAGCATGGGTACCTATGTCGCCCACAGCTCCAGCCTTACCCGAGCGCTTAGGGTCTGTTCTCCAGCTGGCTTGCTGGTTACCTGACTGCTCCAGCGGAGTTGACAACCAACCCTGTGGGTATTCTACCACTACTTTCCTGATCTTTCCGAAAACACCCTCCTTAATCATCTCACGGGCTTGCTTCACCATCGGATAGCCAGTGTAGGTATGTGTAACGGCAAATGTGAGACCTGTCTTTTTCACCAAAGCCTCTAATTGCAGTGCTTCATCCAGGCTGAACGACAGCGGCTTCTCACAAACTACATGATAACCGTTTTCAAGTGCCAGCTTGGCAGGCTCAAAGTGAACAAAGTTGGGCGTAACGATTGTAACAAAATCCATGCGCTTGTCAGCCGGAAGTTTAGCTTCCTTCTCGAACATCTCATGGTAAGTTCTGTAGCAACGGTCTTCAGGCAGGTAAAAGTCTTTACCCGAAGCGACAGATATTTCAGGATCAATATGGAAAGCTCCGCATACTAATTCAACCTGTCCATCGAGGCCAGCTGCGTGACGGTGAATAGCGCCAATAAACGCACCACGGCCACCACCTACCATGCCCATTCTTATTTTTCTGCTCATTATCTATGATAGTTTTAGGGTGAAACAATCGAATGGCCACCACCAGTATCCGGCTTCTCCCGGTAGGTGGCCCGCCAATTTCACCTCAATAAATTCATTTTTCGGCTAAAAATGAAGTTTTATTCAACTCCCTGAACGAATTTAATTTGAATGGCCCTGAGAGCGAAAAGCGTCAACAGGTCTTCAAGCTGTCTTAAGCGCTATCTGTTTTGCAATTATTACCCTCATAAATTATCAACTTTCTAAAAATTAAGGAATACTTCATAAGAGGCGACAATATTTTTGACTATTACCTGCGCTTTTGTTTATCTTTCCTATGCTTATCTGAGCATCTACATTATTCGACACCCCTTTTATTTTGAGTTCCCATCAGAGGAACATTTCAGGATTACCAGAGGCATGCTCAGGCTTCTTTTGATAATTAAACCAATATTCAAACCTGTAATAATAAGAGGATGGAAAAGACAACCAATCTTAATCGTAGATCGTGGCTGAAGTATAGCGCTTTGGCTGCCGGCGGTGTTGTAACCAGCGCTGCATTTCCCGCATTTGCCAACAGCAAACCAGCGCTTGGCATGAAACCTTATAAAGGCAAGTACAGCCTCATGGAAAATTACCATGTGATGATGGCTGACAGAGCTGATATGAAAGCCAGGCTGCTTGCTAATGAGAACCCATGGGGGCCTTCAAAGAAAGCTGTTGCAGCTATTGCAGCAAGTGCTTCAATGGGCAACCGTTATGTTTATAATAGCTCAGCCAAAATGGTCGACTTCCTTGCTGAAAAAGAAGGTGTATCTAAAGAATCCATCCTTTTGTCGCCTGGCTCTACCGATATCCTTGAAAAAGTAGCTTTTTCATTGTTTATGAACGGAGGCAACATTGTTTCTGCCGACCCCAGCTACATGTCGATGATCAGAACCACTCAATCGATTGGTGGTACGTGGAAGAACATTCCATTAAAGGCAGACTATTCGCACGACCTGGATGCCATGGCCGCTGCGATTGATGATGAAACCAAGCTTGTATACATCTGTAATCCGAACAACCCAACCGGCACTATGACGCCGGTAAGTGAGATCAAGGCGTTCTGTAAAAAAGTCTCTTCAAAAGTACCGGTCTTTATCGATGAGGCTTATATGGAGCTACTTGATAATCCTGAAGCAAACACGGCAGTGAGTCTTGTGCAGGAAGGCTACGACGTCATCATTTGCCGTACGTTCTCCAAAATACATGGTATGGCAGGGTTGCGACTTGGCTATATGGCCGCCAATGAGGCGAGAGTGAAAGCTATCAAGAGCATGGTTCGCACCGAAATGGGGATCAGCGTGACCTCACTTGAAGGTGGTATGGCCAGCCTGAAGGACGTTGAGTTCCAGGAATTCACCAGAAAGCACAATAAGGAGAACAGGGAATATGTGTTCGCCGAACTAAAAAAGGCCGGAATGAATCCAATACCGTCGTTCACCAGCTTTATCTTATTCCCTATTCAGGTACCTACCAAAGAGTTCCTCACTCAGTTTATGGACAGAGGTGTGGGCATCAGAGGGTTTGAGATCGACGGGAAGCCTTATGCCAGGGTAAGCATGGGCACCATGGACGAAGTGAAACTGTTCACTAAAAGTCTTTACGAGATTGTCAGTTAACTGACTATGTGTTAGCTGCCCGGGCTGAGTTTCCGGCACTCAATCAGGTGCCCACAGCGATGGCCCGGGGCAGCGCCCACACATCGACAATACCCCCTTTTCAATCGACCACCGTTCGTTTTTTATAAGCACAAAGTATTTCTGTTTTAGTTCATGAATTCAGCCATTACTAAAACCATTTCATTCCTTCTCCTTATTGCCATCGGGTATTTTCTTCAGAAAAAAATCCAGGGCAGGGAGCGAAAGGATGGCATCAAGACGCTCATACTCAGCCTGGCGCTTCCTGCCACCATTTTCATTGCTTTACTGAAAATTGAGTTTTCGTGGGGAATGATCATTGTGCCTGTGCTGGCAATTGGCTTCAACCTGCTCATGTATTTGTTGGTAAGCAAGCTACCCCTGCCTTCGCTGTTTAACTTAAAAGAAGAGCAGTATCGCACACTGATCATGCTACTACCCTCACTGGCACCGGGCCTTTCGCTGTTTCCATTCATTATGGAGTACCACGGCGAGGAGCCACTGGCACTGGCTGCGCTGGCCGACGTGGGCAACAAAGTGTTTGTGCTGATAATATTATACAGCATTGCCATGAAATGGTATTTCGACCGCAATGAGATTGGCAACCGGAACACTTCTGAAAAACTCAAAAGTCTTTTCAAATCGATGTTGGAAGAGCCTGTAAATATGGTGATGCTGGCTGCCATTGTGATGCTGGCTTTTGGGCTACATTTCGACTCCCTGCCTGGTTTTCTGAGAGATTCAGTCGACAAAATGAACTTGATGATGACGCCACTCATACTCCTTTTCATCGGCATCTCCATCAAGTTTACCTGGCAACAGGTGAAAGCCATTTTCTCCTTCCTGTTCTTCCGGTCTGCCATCGCTTTTGTCATCAGCGGATTGCTACTGGTGTTACTGCCAGTAACCGACGTGCCTACTATGATTCTGATCGTGGTGTTTCCTCAGAGTGCCTGTAGCTTCTGGCCGTTTGCCCACATGTCGGCAGTTAATACGTTAGAAAGCGCACAGGAAAACCCGATTCGCCCCCGCACGTTTGACCTCGACTTTGGCATGAATGCATTGGCGTGCTCTTTGCCTTTTTCTGTCGCACTTATTCTTAGCGTTTATGTGTTTGAAGACTTCTTCGTGCAGCCAGCCAATGTCTTTCTTTCATCCGGTATTTTTATTGCCTTAGCCGCTCTGCCGCTTTTGTTTTCCGCTCGCTGGTTCAAAACCTATGCAAGCCGACTGGCAGAAGAACGAAGCTAACATTTCCTTTGGCCACTGGATAAACAAGGTGTTAAATGGGGGCCTTTGTTGACAACCCACCGATTCGTCATCAAGCCCATTTACTGCCAACAATTTGTAACTTTGGGTGTGGACAGGGTTGCTTCTAAAGTGACTCCATCCCCAGAGAGAACACCTCAATGCCAGATAAGAAAAAGAAATTTTCAAATGCAGCGGATCAGGTTGGCCAAAGGGTGGAAAAACCGAAATTGCACCCACGCAACAAGCATCGGCAGCGCTACAACTTCAAGCAACTTAGTCAGAGCAATCCAGACTTGGTGCCATTTGTAAGGTTGAATGACTACAGTGATGAATCAATTGACTTCTTCAACCCAGAAGCAGTCAAAGCGCTGAACAAGGCGCTTTTAAAACATCATTACAATATAAAAGACTGGGATATCCCAAAAGGTTATTTGTGTCCACCCATTCCAGGGAGAGCCGATTACATCCATCACATGGCAGATCTATTGGCCTCCTCTCATCCCCTGCCGAAACGGGGAAAGCCTCCAACTGGCAGCAAAATAAAATGTCTGGATATCGGCGTAGGTGCCAATTGCGTTTACCCCATCATAGGGCATGCGGAGTATGGCTGGTCGTTTGTAGGTGCCGATATCGACCCTTTGGCTATTACATCTGCCAACAAAATGATTGAAGCGAATCCCCAATTAAAAGGGAAGGTTGAACTGAGGTTACAGTCAAATTCCAAGAACATATTCGTCGGCATCATTCAAAAGGATGAACACTTCGATCTAACGATTTGCAACCCACCCTTTCATGCTTCTTTTGCTGAAGCCCAATCCGGAACAATACGAAAGCTGAGAAATCTAAAGCAAAAGAAAATTACCAAACCCATTTTGAACTTTGGGGGCCAAAGCAATGAACTGTGGTATGCCGGAGGGGAAGAAGGGTTTATCAGGAATATGGCCTTCCAAAGTAAGCAGTTCGCCTCCCATTGCTTTTGGTTTTCAACCCTCGTGTCGAAGTCATCGAACCTTGACGGCGTCTATGAAGCACTAAAGAAAGCACAAGCTTCTGAAGTAAAAACAATTCCCATGGGGCAGGGAAATAAAACCAGTCGCATTGTTTCATGGACATTTCTTACGAAGGAGCAGCGAGAAGAATGGACGACAACAAGATGGGGAAGTCATGCTAAAAAATTGGGCGAAAATGACAAAAGCTCCTCATGAGCTAGGACACATCTAACATTCTCCAAGGCCGTTTGCAGAATATCATCCGATCAACCACCGTTCTCTGCATTCCGATTTGGGGGTTCATCCATTTAGGCTTATTTTGGTAAGTATACTCGATTGTGGTTAGTTCTTTCTGCTCTTCTCTACAGAGGAAAGGATATGGTTCTTGATGGTTGAAGCTCGTCGATGAGCTTATTTCCGGTGATTCTACTTGCCCCGGAGCATTGAAATGCATTCAACATACCTTATAAATAAACTACACTATGAAGAGTATCTTACAGAAGCTGATCAGCGAAAACAAGCAGCAGGAACAAGATGAGGCTGCTGCCATTCAGGAAGAGATCGACAATCCCACCACACCGGATAACCGCAGAGACTTCCTTAAGAAAACAGCCATGGGCGGCATTGCACTCACAAGTCTCATAGGCATGACATTCGAAGACTCGGTAGCACAAACCACTTCAAAGGTCAGAAAGGCATCGAATCCATCCGATCTTAAAATAACGGACATGCGCTACGTGACATTGGACAATGGCACCTCCTATACCAATGCCCGCAATGTGGTGATCCGCATCGACACGAACCAAGGCATCTACGGTTTGGGCGAGTTAAGAGACGGTGCAGATCCACGCTACGGCCTGTTTCTTAAAAGCCGGATCCTGGGCCTTAACCCCTGCAACGTGGAAATGATCTTTAAAGTGATCAAGCAATTTGGTGGTCATGGCCGCAAAGCTGGCGGCGTGAGCGGTGTGGAAATGGCGCTGTGGGACCTGGTGGGCAAAGCATATGATGTGCCAGTATGGCAACTCTTAGGCGGAAAATACCGGGAGAATGTGAGGCTTTACGCCTACGTGCCTGCTCACAACAGCAAAAACATGGACATAGAGAAGTTCAAAGCCGATTGCAAAGTGCGCATGGTGGATCAGGGCTTCACGTGGCTCAAGATGCATCCGGGCATCCATGTGTACAGCGACGTACCAGGCACCGTGGTTAACAGCAAATACATCCCCGGTTTCAACGACGACAACCTTGATAATTACCTTTCTTACCAAAACACCAGACATGCCTTTACCGGCGTGCAAATTACCGACAAGGGGTTGGATTTGCTCTCCAACTATGTAGGCATGATCCGGGACGTGGTGGGGTATGATATTCCCCTTTCTGCTGACCACTTCGGACACTTTGATGTGAATAACTGCATCAGGGTGGCCAATGCATTGGAACCTTACAGGCTGGCTTCTTTGGAGGACTTTGTGCCTTGGGACAACACCGAGCAGCTAAAGCACATCACCGATTCGATCAACTCGCCAACCATTACAGGTGAGGATATTTTTGGAAAAGAGGAATTCAGAAAGCTCTGCGATGTGCATGCCGTCGACATCGTGCACCCTGATATGGGTACCTCCGGTG
This sequence comes from Imperialibacter sp., assembly GCF_048007035.1. NCBI lineage: Bacteria > Pseudomonadati > Bacteroidota > Cytophagia > Cytophagales > Flammeovirgaceae > Imperialibacter > Imperialibacter sp. Next base: position 4,466,729 of record NZ_CP180355.1, on the reverse strand, counting down.
GCATACTGGAGACGAAAAAGATTGGAGACTACGCAGAAGAAACCGACGTGGCTATGAAGATGCACTTCGCCGGCACTCCCATTTCGTTTATGGCCAACGTGCACTGTGCCGCAGCTACCCAAAACTTTATGGCACTTGAGCTACCCGTTCAGTGTGTGGACAATCCCTGGTGGCCGCAGCTGGTGAAAATGGTCGGCAAAAAACCGCTATACACCAAAGGCTTTGCACATGTGCCCACCGATGCACCAGGCCTGGGCGTGGAGCTAAATGAAGATGAGCTTAAAAAGCATCTTCATGCGGAAGACGATAGCTATTTCAGACCAACGCCGGAATGGGATGCTAAGCGCTCCCACGACAGGCTGTGGAGCTGATGGCTCGGTCATGGCTTAAGTGACAAGTCCTCCAAGGCAAACGTATTTAGGAAAGCTTTACAATGAAACCCTCCAAGGGTTCTCCTTTAGCCAACCTCTCCCTGGAGACATGACAGCCTGCTGCCCTGAAGAAGATAAACCCTTGGAGGGTTGCGGGCAACTAACAACTACGCAGGGTTGTTGCGCTAGTTAAAACTAGCCAGCAACCCTTATTTCATATAACCAGACGTAGTCACTCCGCCCGCATAATGCTACCCAGCACCAAGCTTTTCACATACCAGCGTCAGCGCCTTGTCATCGCCTACATTGCCGGGAAACACCACGTAAATCAGGCCGGGAAACTTGCTTTCTTCGTGTAACTTCCATACCGGCACTCCGGGAATAACTGGCCCCAGAACTGCCGCCTTTTGAACCGAAAGACCCTTCGAAGCCAGGTCGCTTGACGTGATGCCGCCTTTGGCAACCATAAACTTCGGACGGACAGAAATCCCTTGCACAATGGCGACAAGGAAGTCGGACACCAGGGAGTTGATTTTCAGGCTGCTTTCGGCATCAGAGCCCTTTTCCAATGTGCGGCTGGTATGAACCACCACGTCTTCGCCAGCAGCCAGCCACGCATCCACCTGGGCACTGGTAGCTTTTGCCTTGCCGCTTACATCTTGTGATTGAAGGAGAGCGCTTACATCCACCTCTAAAGATTGATGTCTTCCCTGTTTCAGCAGCCAGGCCAGCTGGTTGGTCGTTTTGGGCACATGTGAGCCAACCACCACAAGCGACCCGTGACTGGAAGCAGCATCCTCTTTTTGAGGGACATAAAGTTTACCTGATACCATGCCCGACCTGATGGGCACAAAGGTGGCGGATGTACGGTACAGAATCTTCTTACCTGACTTTTCAGCCATTATCAACCCCAGCACCCCTACTTCCAGGTCACGGTAGCTGGCGGCGTTCATGATGCATACTGATCCATCGGCGCAAGCGTCCAGCTTCCCTGCTATTACCTTCGGGCCACCTGCTCGCAGGTCTTCAATGGACACCGAATTGACTTCCGACGCCTTGATCCGCCCCCTGGTCTTTTCCTCCACCCATTCCTTCAGGTTGGCGTGCTGGTAACCAAACGACACATCTTTAGCAAAAGGTGTGTCAGACACAGGCACCATCTCTTCATTTTCAACGATGTAATGCACATCGTCCATCGTGTACCTGGCGCCTTCTATGAAAGCTGGCACCAGCACGGTGACTGCTCCCTGAAGACCAAGAGCCTCGGCTACGGCGTCTACTTCTGCAGGAAAGTGGCCCCTTAAAGTGGAGTCGCTCCGGCTCACCACCACCACTTCTCTTTGACTCTCTTTTGCCGCTTCTTTAAGATTTCGCCCGATTTCCAGGGCCAGGTCAATGGCCTCTGCCTCCGGCAGGCTCCTGGAGTTGGTAAGGATGTAGAGAATGGAGGGCTTTTGTCTGAGTTCTGCCGCTATCAGGCCTACCTCCCACGAGGTAAGCACCGTCACATCGTAGCACGTCTGTGTGCCTGTTGGGTCATCATCAAGTACTACAATGGTCTTTTCACTTTCCAGAAACTCCTTTTGAATGGCCGGCAGGAGGTCTTCGGGATATTCCGGCGGCAATTGATTGAATTTTTGGTTTACGTTCTCGTACATCGCAAGTCTCTGATCAACCACTCAAATAAGCTTCGTAGGTGGTGGGGTATTAAATTTATTATTTACCTTTTTAAGTCGAACAAATCGACCCGTTTAACAAGCCGTGAATCTATGCAAATAATCATTACCGGAGGAGCAGGTTTCCTTGGTCAGCGCCTGGCAAATGCCCTGCTCAGCAGTAACCTTGCTTTTGATGAGTTATTGCTGACAGACATTGTGATGCCTCCTCAGCCAGAAAATGACAGCCGGATTCGGTGCCTGCAAGCTGATCTTTCTGAAGCGGGGGCAGCCAAATCTCTTATCTCCGCCGAAACAGGTTTTGTTTTTCATCTGGCAGCGGTAGTGAGCAGCCATGCGGAGAAAGACTTCGACCTTGGCTGGAAAGTCAATATGGACATTACCCGCCAACTGCTGGAGGCCTGCCGTCATCAAAAACCAGGCATTAAGTTTATTTTCTCAAGCTCCATTGCTGTGTTCGGTGGTGACCTGCCCGCCACCGTGCTAGACACCACGGCGCTTACTCCCCGCTCGTCGTATGGCGTCCAGAAAGCGATTGGTGAACTGCTGGTCAACGACTATTCCCGAAAAGGATTCGTCGATGGCAGGGTGCTGCGATTGCCCACCATTTGTGTGCGACCAGGGAAACCCAACCTGGCGGCTTCTTCGTTTGTCAGCAGCATCATTCGGGAACCCATCAATGGAGAAGAGGCCATCTGCCCCGTCTCCACCAACCTGGCGCTTTGGCTCTCAAGCCCCGATACTGTTATCCAAAACCTTATCCATGCCGTCACGCTGAAAGCGGAAGCTTTCGGTGACTGGCGTACAGTGAACCTGCCGGGCGTCAGTGTCACGGTGCAACAAATGCTCGACTCGCTGGAGCGTATCTCCGGCCAGGTCGCTCTGTCCAGGGTGCAGTTCAAACCAGATGCTGCTATCAACGCCATCGTAAGTAGCTGGCCTGCCGCCATCGACAATACCAGGGGGCTATCACTTGGCTTCACGGTCGATGGCGAATTTGATGCGTTTATTACTCAGTTTGTCGCATCCAACAAGCAGCCCAACTGATGAGCGACCTCCCCATTCCCATCATTGGTCTGGCGGTAGCCGTCTACGTATTGATATTGCTGGTGCTGCGCACCAAAGTGCATCCACTCATTGCTATGATTACAGCAGCCTGCGTGGCGGGCATAACCGGCGGCTTGTCGGTCAATGAAACGCTCGACGCCATCACCAAAGGCTTTGGCGCCACGCTGGGCACCATTGGTATTGTGATCGGATTGGGGGTGATGATGGGGCGCATCCTGGAAGTATCAGGCGCCGCTGAGCAAATCGCTTATTCCTTAATCAAATGGCTGGGCCACCGCCGAGAAGAATGGGCGCTGGCTCTGACCGGCTACCTGGTGAGCATTCCCATCTTCGTCGATTCCGCTTTTGTAATCCTCTACCCTATTGCCAAAGCGCTGGCGCAAAAAGGCAACCGCTATCTCCTGACGCTAGGCGTTGCGTTGGCTGGCGGCCTTATCGTGACCCATACCATGGTGCCGCCCACGCCGGGGCCTTTGGGCGTGGCGGGGCTATTTGGTGTCGACATCGGTTCCATGATGCTGCTCGGCATTGTGCTGGCCCTGCCTTGCACCCTGGCGATCGTTTGGTATGCGCAGTGGCTTGGGAGAACATATCCTGACTTTGTAGCCACAGTGGTGCAGGAAGACCTGAAAGCCGTCCACGCTGATTACTTAAAAGAAAAAGAGGCCAAGCCCTTCCCCAGCCTGACAAAGTCGCTGCTTCCCATTCTTGTACCCATCGGGCTGATCTTCTTGAAGGCGGTAACCAACCTGTTCCCTTCGCTTGCAGCCACCGACGGCACAACTTTGTCATGGGTCTTGCAGGTAGTTGCCTTTGCTGGCTCACCTGTCATTGCTTTGTGCATCAGCACTTTGATTGCCGTTTACACCCTGGTGCCTCACCTCAACCGGCATGAGACATCAGAACGACTGGAAGAAGGCCTGAGATCAGCGGGTATTATACTAATGGTAACTGGCGCAGGCGGAGCACTTGGCTTTGTGGTGCGGGAAAGCGGTTCCGGTGCTCAGATGGCCGCACTGATGGCCAATCTCCCATTTTCCCCCATCATGATCCCTTTCTTCGTCGCCACCATTGTGAGGCTGATACAAGGATCGGGCACTGTGGCCATGATCACGGCGGCGTCTATCACGGCACCGATACTGGTCAATTTACCCGATGTTAATATGCTGTTCGCAGCACAGGCCGCCGTGTTGGGCTCGCTATTCTTCAGCTATTTCAACGACAGCTTTTTTTGGGTGGTGAATCGCATGATGGGCATTGCCGATGTGAAGCTCCAGCTCATGACCTGGTCGGTGCCCACCACCATCGCATGGGCCATTGGCGGGGTTTTGATAGCGTTGGTTAATTTAGTCTTTGGCACCAATGGCTCCCTGCTCGATCCGCTGATTCCGCTAGCGGGGTTGGGCGTGATGTGGGTCGTGATAAGGAGGAAAGGAGATTTCAAACAATAGCGAACTTCATACATCTGTCTGCATTTTTACTATCTTCATTTATCAACACATAATGCAGCCCGAGCATCACGTTCTAACATACCATTTTTGTCTGGAGCGTTGTGTGGTATTTGAACCCCTGTATGGAAAAAACACTTGAACAACAGCGAATTGAATTTTCCAATCAAAAATTTCTCGCTACACCTTTAGCAGGTCTCATTATTTGGACGATTATTGGAATCGGAGGGATTTTTTTCTCAGACTTTATTGCGGTGTGGACAATTTTTATTGGAACAGGAAGCATCGTATACTTAGGATTATTCCTTTCAAAATTTACTGGTGAAAACTTCCTTGATAAAAGTAAACCTAAGAATGAGTTCGATACACTTTTCCTTTTTACTGCAGGACAAGCCATTCTAGTCTATTCAATAGCTATTCCATTTTTCCTCGTTGACTATTCTTCTCTTCCAATGACTGTAGGGATTTTGACTGGATTGATGTGGTTACCTTTCTCGTGGATTATAAAACATTGGGTTGGTATTTTTCACACAATGACAAGAACTATATCAATAGTCGCTCTTTGGTATCTGTTGCCAGAATATAGGTTTATAGCAATCCCATTCACAATTGTTTTGATATACATATTGACCTTATTGATTCTCAACGGAAGGAAAAGAAATAAAAACAACGCCAAAATAGAGTAGACGACTCCACCACCTGCCTGATTAGGTTCTAATACTTTTTGATCCCGCCTAATCCGCTCGTTCAGTATCTCTGCCAATCATAACCTAAAGGATGTTTTTGTGAAAAATTCCTCCTATTTTCAAACATGGAGGAGAATGCGTGGTCTTGGATATTTCAGCTATTGGGTCGCCTGCATCCGGTAGCAGTGCACTTCCCTATTGGATTATTGATTGTGGCCCTTTTTCTGGAAGCCCTCACCCTGAATGGCAAACGACCCGGCCTGAGGGATGGCATCAACTGGATGGTGTACCTGGGCGCCGCTTCAGCCGTATTGGCCGCTAGCCTCGGGTGGTTCCTTCGCACTTTCGATGACTACTCGGGCGACCTGGTGCAGCTACACCAGAATCTGGGCATCGCCACAGCCGTACTATCTGTCATTGCCGCTTTCTTGCTCCAAAAAACAAATGCAGGGAAGTTATCCAATTTTCTGGCTTACCGGTCACTGCTGGTGCTATCGGTTATCACGCTTACCATTGCAGGTCACCTGGGTGCAAGCCTTACACATGGCGAAGACTTTCTGTCAAGCGCACTCCCAGGAAACTCAGATCCTTACGATGATAGCAGAGGCGTGGCATTATTGGCCCAATTGAATCAACTGGATTCCCTGTCAGAAACCGAGCTGGACGATCTTAATTTGGAAGTAAGGGCCATTTTTGCGCATAACTGCTACCAATGCCACAGCGAAAACAAGCAAAAAGGGGAGCTGGTATTAGAAAACAAAAGAGGCGTTTTCCAGGGTGGAAAATCCGGGAAAGTGATTGTGGCTGGCCACCCTAAAGAAAGCGAACTATACAGAAGAATTACGCTGTCCTCTAATGACGATGATGTAATGCCCAAAAAGGGCAAGGTGCTAAAGAAAAATGAAATTGCCCTGATCAAATTGTGGATAGAAAAGGGAGCTCATTGGTCGGACCGGGCGCTGAAAGTGTTCCCGGAAGCGGCCCTTGCTTTGTCGAAGCCGGTGTTGCCCGCTTCCTCAGAACAAGTACACCCCGTTGACAATCTGTTGGATGTCTACTTTGAAAAGAACGGCATCGCCTGGCCACAATTGGTAGACGACAAAACCTTCATCCGACGAGCTTATCTGGATATTGTAGGGCTGCTGCCAGAACCTGACGCCATCAATCGGTTCGTCGATAATCAGGATGCTAACAAACGAACGCAACTGATTGATCGCCTGCTGGCCGATAATAGTAACTACACCCAGCACTGGTTGAGTTTTTGGAACGATTTACTTAGGAACGACTATTCGGGCACAGGGTTTATTACTGGCGGCAGAAAGCAGGTCACTGACTGGCTGTACAAATCGCTGCTGGAAAACAAGCCTTACAATGCCATGGTGAAGGAATTGATCAACCCCACCCCCGCCTCCGAAGGGTTTATCAAAGGTATAGAATGGCGGGGCGTGGTAAACGCCAGTCAACGCACGGAAATGCAGGCCGCCCAGAATATTGGCCAGTCACTGCTGGGGGTGAATGTGAAGTGTGCGTCTTGCCACAACAGCTTTGTAAGCAACCTCACGCTGGATCAGGCTTATGGCTTTGCGTCCATATTTGCCGATTCGGTGATGGAACTCAACCGGTGTGATCAACCAACTGGAAAAATGGCCCAGGTGAGTTTCCTGTATCCGGAACTAGGATCGGTGGAGGCCGACAGCTTAAAAGAGCGCTTACTGAAACTTTCAGAGGTCATTGTGAAGCCAGAGAATGGCAGGCTGTACCGAACCATTACCAACAGAATATGGCAAAGGCTGATGGGGCGGGGCTTCATCGAACCTTTGGATGAGATGGACAAGACCCCATGGGATGCTGATTTGCTCGACTGGCTGACGGCGGACTTTATTGATTCGGGCTATGACATGAAGCAGTTGATGCGCACCATCATGACATCTAAAGCCTACCAGCTACCAACGGTGAGTTATGAAAAGCTGGAGCAGGTGAAATCGGCTCGCTACGTGTTCAACGGGCCAATTGTCAGACGAATGAGCGCCGAGCAATTTTCTGACGCCGTGAGCCAGGTTATAGCCCCCGTATACTATGCCGCCGCTTACAACCCTTCTGGCGACCAGCTATCTTCGAACAGGATTTGGCACCGGGAAAGGAAATTTGACCGGGACGTACTGCCTGAGCCCGGCATAAGATATTTCCGCCACAAGTTTACCCTGACTGACCGGGAAATCATCAACGCTCAGGCCCTGATTTCGGTTGATCATTCTTATTCGTTTTACCTAAATGGACAGAAGGTGGCTGAGGGCACCGACTGGAGAAAAGTAAATAAGCTGGACGTAACGAAGTTCCTGAAAAGTGGAGAAAACGTTATCGCCATCGAGGGAACAAACGAAGGCCCTATCGCCAACCCTGCCGGGATATTGTTTGCGATGAAGATCAGTCAAAAGGACAACCTTGAAACCACCATACAATCGGCGAGTGGCGAGGGTTGGAAAAGCGCCGATGTGAACCCCGGCAAAGAATGGCTGAGCGCTGCGTTTGATGACTCGGGTTGGGAAACCGTCCGCAACTATGGTTCCATGCATTGGGACCAGTTATTGAGTTTTACATTTGAAGACAATGTGCCCACTTATGCCCGGGCCAGTCTGGTCAGGCAGCATCCGTTCTTGAAAGCGCTTGGTCGGCCAAGCCGGGAAACTGTAGCCACCTCCAGGGATGATCAGGCTACCTTACTGCAATCGCTGGAACTCACCAATGGTGCCTATTTTAACCAGGTACTCGAAGAAGGTGCCGGCAGTTGGCTGCAGCAATATGGCAGCAATGCAGCAAGCATTGTCGATGCCCTTTACTTAAAGTGCCTTGGGCGGAAACCCTCGAACAAAGAAAAAGACATCATGCTAAGTGCTTTGGGAGACACACCGGACAAAGAAGGTTTGCAGGACGTGTTTTGGGCCACGCTGCTCTTGCCTGAATTTCAGTTTATCTATTAGAACGAGAAACAATGAACGATCACATAGCCAATTCACGCAGGGAATTTATGAAGAAAATGGGTGCTGCCAGCCTGGCCGCTGCGGCTGTCAGCATTCCCACTGCCAGTTTTTTAAGTTCATGCAGCACTGTACCAGCAATTCGTTCTTCGGCCGACACCGTCATATTGCTTTGGATGGCCGGAGGCATGGCTCACACCGAAACTTTTGACCCCAAGGCCTATACACCCTACACAAAAGGCGTAGAGAGCAAACGAATTTTAAGCTCGTTTCCAAAGGTTCCGACAGCTGTGGACGGACTGTATTTTTCAGAAGGACTTGAGTCCATTGGCAGTGTGATGGACAAAGGCGCTATCATCCGGTCCTACAAATCGGCCGACCTGGGGCACATCCTGCATACCCGGCACCAGTACCACTGGCATACTTGCTATGAGCCGCCGCAATCGGTGCAAGCGCCACATATTGGTGCCTGGATCGCCAAAGAGCTGGGGCCGGTCAATCCCGTCATCCCTCCTTTTATTGCTATGGGGCAGCGTTTTACAGTGGGAGAAGGCGAAGAATTAAAAGCTTTTCATACGGCAGGGTTCCTGGGCAGTGAATATGGGCCATTTCTCATTCCCGATCCGTCAAGTGGGCTGGAGAGCGTTCGCCCGCCGCAGGGCATGTCGGCCAAAAGGTTTGAGGCAAGAAATCAGCTTTACAAAGAATTGGCCAATAAAAGTGAGGTGATGGAACGAGGCAGTGATTACCAGCGGGAGTCGTTGATGCGGTCGATGGAGCAGTCGTACCGGCTATTGAATTCACCGGAGTCGCAGGTGTTTGATTTGACCAGAGAGCCAAAGGAGAAGTATGACATCTACAACACCGGCCGGTTTGGGCTTGGCTGCCTGACTGCTAAGAGGCTGGCCATGAACGGCGCCCGGTTTGTGAGTGTATCCACGGAATACGAGCCATTTCTTGGGTGGGATACGCATGAGAACGGACATACCCGTGTGGTGAAAATGAAGGAACTGATCGATGGCCCTGTTGCGCAGCTTGTCAAAGATTTAGATGAATCGGGTCATTTGGACAGGACGCTCATTGTGCTGGCCAGCGAATTTAGCAGAGATGCTTTGCTGGAAGGGCGGCCCGGCGAAAAAGTACAAGACCAGGTGAATCAACCAGACGTGATTGAAGACGAAAAATTCTATGGCATGCACCGGCATTTTACCGATGGCAGCTCCATCCTCATGTGGGGAGGGGGCATCAAAAAAGGATTGGTTTACGGCAAAACGGCTGATGAAAGACCCTGCTCATCGATTGAAAATACCGTCGTTATTGACCAAATACACCAGACGATCTACAACGCTCTGGGCATCCACTCTGAAACAAACTACACGATTGAAGGCCGGCCCTTTTACACCACCCCCGATGGGCAGGGGAAAGCTGTTGCAGAGTTGCTTGCATAAGGTGACTTTGGCTGGTTTGGACACAGCAAACCTTTTGGTTAATTGCCCGGGACGGCTTATGGCTTCGATTGCTTGTGAACTCCTAATAACAAAATTTATATCTTGCTTCCTCTGATATCTCGCTTATGAAATCGTTGACTTTAACCCTTTGCTTCTTCATTGGCTTTGTGACAGCGGCTCTTGCCCAAGCACCCAAGTTCACCCGTCAAGACACACTCCGTGGCTCCATCACCCCGGAAAGAGCATGGTGGGATTTGATACATTATGACCTCGTGGTAAAGGTCGATCCTAAAGCGAAGACTTTCTCGGGTCAGAACACGGTAACCTACAAAGTGCTCACGGAGGCCAAAACAATGCAGATCGACTTGCAACACCCAATGAAAATCACTGAGGTGATGCAGGATGGCAAGGCATTAAAATTCCTTCAAAATGGCAATGCCTGGTTCATTACGTTCAAGAAAAAGCAGGTGCCTGGGGCTGTAAACAACCTGATAATCAGTTATGGTGGAAGGCCTCAAGTGAGCAAGCTTCCGCCCTGGGAAGGTGGTGTTACCTGGACAAAGGACAGCAACGGCAACGATTTCATCGTCACCACATGCCAGGGCGATGGTGCCAGCCTGTGGTGGCCATGCAAAGACCACATGTACGACGAAACCGACAGCATGACCATCAGCGTAACCGTGCCTGAGCACCTGATGGACGTTTCCAATGGTCGGCTGCGAAAGACCACGAACAACAACGATGGCACCAAAACCTTCGAGTGGTTTGTGTCCAACCCGATCAACAACTACGGCGTGAACGTGAACGTGGGTGACTACGTGCATTTTGGCGAGGTGTACCAGGGAGAAAAAGGTCCACTAGACTGCGACTACTACGTGTTGCGTGACAACCTGAAGAAAGCCAAAACCCATTTCGAAGAAGTGCCGAAAATGCTGGCCGCTTTCGAACATTGGTTTGGGCCCTACCCTTTTTATGAAGACAGCTACAAGCTGGTGGAAGTGCCCTACTACGGCATGGAACACCAGAGCAGCGTAACCTATGGCAACTTCTACAAAAACGGCTACCACACCACCGACGTAAGCGGCACTGGCTGGGGCTTTAACTTCGATTTCATCATTGTGCATGAGTCGGGGCATGAGTGGTTTGCCAACAATATCACCTACAAAGACATCGCCGACATGTGGGTGCACGAAGGCTTTACTGCCTACTCAGAGAACCTTTTTGTAGACTACTACTACGGCAAAGAAGCCAGCGCAGAATACGTGATTGGCACACGCAAGAACATCCGCAACGACAGACCTATCATTGGCTACTACGAGGTGAATAAATCAGGCTCAGGCGACATGTACTCGAAAGGAGCGAATATGCTGCACACTTTGCGCCAGCTGGTGAACGACGACGAAAAATGGCGCATGATGTTGCGAGGTTTGAATGAGGAGTTCTATCATCAAACTGTTACCACCTGGCAAATTGAAGCCTTCCTGGCTGAAAAGTCAGGGATGGATCTGAAGCCTTTCTTTGACCAATACCTGAGAGATACCAGAATCCCTGTGTTGGAGTACAAAGCCGACGGCAAAACGCTCAACTATCGTTGGACTAACTGTGTGGAAGGTTTTGCGATGCCAGTGGAGGTGAGCATCGACGGCAAAACACAAAGGTTGATTCCTGAGAGCACTTGGAAGACCGTAGAGTTAGGCCAGCCCATGCGTAAGCTGGCGGTAGACAGTGATTATTACGTAGATGCCAGCAAGATTGAATAGGCTTAACTTGTTCATGAAAATGGCGCAATCGCCCTCTTGAATTGTCGTTTTACTACAGCGAGAAATTTGTTGGCAATAGCGATCTTTGATAGGTAAAATACACTACAATAAAACTGCTATGAAACATCTTCAATTTCTCCAGGACGTCAAGGCGCCTGCTACAAAAGTTTACAGGCTGATGCTGGGCCTTGATGATATCAAAAGCTATCAAGACTGGACCAGCGCTTTCAACCCCGACCCAGATGGAGCACCAGGTTCTTACGAGGGAAGCTGGGACAAAGGCAGCAAAATACTTTTCGTGGGGCTTGATCAGGACGGCAAGCGGGGCGGCATGGTGTCCAAAATACTGGAAAACAAACCCGCTGAGTTCGTATCTGTCAGTCATTACGGTATGGTGGATGGCGACCAGGAAATCACCTCCGGCGCTATGGTTGAAATGTGGGCTGGCGCCATGGAAAACTACACCTTCAAAGAACGTAATGGGGTGACTACAGTGACGGTGGATCTCGACACGGCGGATGCTTTTGCCGAAATGTTCAGCGAAATGTGGCCAAAGGCTTTAAGTAGGTTGAAGGAGATTTGCGAGGCTAAGAACTGACCAAATGCTACAGCAAAAAAACATTTTGACAAATTCCCGCAATAAGCAGGTTAAGTAGTTAATTAATAATGCTGTAATAGCCGGATGAGATGTCGGTGGGCTGCTTATCAACGAGGGCGTATGAAGAAAATTCCCCAGGGCCCTTCTTTGACCAATTCCTGAGAGACGTGAGGATTTCGGAGTTTGATGGATCAAGCGGAGAATCTGGGGGGATTACCCTTTAAACTCAATATCCCGAGTGATCATAAAAAAAGCAAAAGGTCCAAGCCTATCCCGGCCGGGCGAGACGCATTGAACCAGTTTTGCTTTTTTATTTTACCACAAACGAAGCATTCAATCCTCAGAAATGCAGATTGATCCAGTTTGATCACAAATTAGATGGCAGCACACTCGGCTACCGTTGGGTAAATGTGACAGCAGGTTTTTCCTAGGTCAGTCGACGTAAGTATCGATGGTAAAGCGAAAAAGCTGGAAATGGATAAGGAGTATTATATGGAAAGAGGTTGGGTAAATTAATTCATTCTCAACATCCCATTCATGAGGTATCGATGGCTACTGGAGAAGACCGTTATTGATGACTTTGCTAGAAAACAAAACATAAAGAATGTCACCAATAATTTTTCTAAATTCGAGCCCAATTTACCACCTTAACACCAGCTATATTGAAAATTGCGATTTTAGGTACAAGGGGCATTCCAAATTCTTACTCTGGAATTGAGGAATTTGCTGAGCACCTTTCGTTCGGTTTGGTTCAGAAAGGCCATGAGGTTACTGTTTACAAAGCCAGTGATCACCCCTATAAAAACGACAGATACAAAGGTGTAAAGCTTTCAACGCACTACAATCCCGAAAAATACATTGGCGCATCTGGCCAGTTCATTTACGACTTATTTTGCATCCTTGATACACGGAAAAACAATTTTGACATTATCCTCCAGGTAGGCTATACCAGTAGTTCTGTCTGGAGTTGGCTACTTCCCAGGGGCAAGTCAATGATTGTAAGCAACATGGATGGCTTTGAGTGGAAAAGAGCTAAATGGAACTTTCTGATAAAAAAATTTCTACGTGTCGCTGAAAAATGGGCGGTATCAGGCAGTCACTTTCTGGTTTCCGATTCAAAGGCTATTCGAGACTATATTCTGAAGACCTATTCAAAGGACTCCATTTATATACCGTATGGCGCCTACAAGATCACACAAACCCCTAGTCCTGATATATTAACATCATTCAACCTGGTTCCTTACAATTACAATTTGATGATCGCCAGGCTGGAGCCCGAAAATAATATTGAGATGATTATAGAGGGGACGATCTATGCGAACGACCCCAACAATAAGTTTGTCATCACAGGCAGCACAGCAACCAAGTTTGGTAGAATAATTAAGAAAAAATATGGCAACCACCCTCTAATTATCTTTACAGATGGCATTTTTGACAGAGAGAAGCTGTCGGCACTCAGGTACTATAGTAATTTTTATTTTCACGGGCACTGCGTTGGCGGCACAAACCCATCACTGCTTGAGGCTATGGGCGGATACTGTCTGATTTATGCTCATGACAATGAGTTTAATAAACTGATACTTGGTGACAACGGAGGTTATTTCTCATCAAGCAAAGATGTATCGGACATACTCCTTAGTCAGCCAAGAAAAACCCTGGATCAACCATTTCTGAAAAAAAATTTCTTACTTATAGATACTACATATTCCTGGGATAACGTTAGCGAGGCTTATAGCAAAATGTTTAGCGAGATAGTCAATGGATCAAACCCGAAACCTAGTTATTTCACCTCACATTGATGACGAAGTGCTTGGAGCATTTACTTTTCTAAACCGGGATACCTTTGTTCTGTATCTTGGTGTAGAGGATAGAAGTTATGTTTCCGCACGAGAAAGGAAAAACGAGCTAAGTGCTGTTGCCGGAGAAATTGGCTTTCAATACGAGGTGCTCGACTTTGAGGTAAATCGATATCAAACTTCAGACCTTATAAGTCCGATAGAGAAGGCCATCAACAGGCATCAGCCTGAATATCTAATAATTCCGGCTGAATCGTACAATCAGGATCATAGGGCCACTTTCCAAGCAGCTCACTGCGCTGCCAGGCCACATGATTTAAATTTTTTTGTGAAAAACGTTTTGGTCTACGAACAGCCGCAAACCTTCCTTTGGCCGGTAAGGTCTTTTCAGCCGGTATATTTTAAACAACTGAATCTGGAGAAAAAATTGGCTACTTATCAGCTTTACGCATCACAGGTAAGGGAGCATAGGTCACCGGAAATTTTGAAAAACCTGGCGTCACTGCGTGGTAAGCAATCTAATTTCCAATTTGCCGAAGGGTTTGAAGTGATGAGGATGTGTTAACAATCAGCAATGAAACGAATATTGATCACAGGCGGGCTTGGCTTCATAGGCCGCCATTTGGTTCGTTATTTACATGAGAACCACCCCAACTATTTCATTAAGGTAATTGATGACCTCTCCGGTAGCGAAATCTCTCATGAGGTTGTCGAGGAGTTATCTACCAAGGCCGAGGTTGCTAGCATGAGTCTTCTGGACTACGATCTGCCCGACGAGCGTTTTGACGACATTTACCACCTGGCTAGTCCCGTGGGTGCCATTGGCATATTAGATAAGGCAGGAACTATTGCAAAGCAAATCATTGACCTTGCCAACAAAGCCGCCGATCTGGCGCAGGGGTCGGGAGCCAAGTTGATGTATATTTCATCGTCTGAAATATACTATGCCTCTTCGCAGCAAATGGAAGACTCAGAAATAACTCTTAACATCCACCACGGAGCAAGAATTGAGTATGCCTTAGGGAAATACACTGGAGAAGTGGTCGTCAGGAATCGGGGCATTGCTGGCAAACTGTCTTATATTATTTGCAGGCCCTTTAACCTCATAGGCGAAGAGCAATCTTCAAAATTGGGGTTCGTGGTTCCAAGGTTTTTTGAGTCATGCCTCTCAAATCAACCTTTGGAGGTCTTTGGCGACGGGCTCCAGCAAAGAAGTTTTTGCGACGTAAGAGAGTTCATCAACACTTTAGTAAAGCTACAGGAAAGTGATATTACCTCACAAACGGTCAATATCGGCAATGTTCACAATAGAATCAGTGTTAATGAGTTAGCCAACAAGATCAAAGAAATAACGGGCAGCACCTCTCCGTTGCATCGAATTGACCCTGAAGAGAAATACGGAAAACTATACATGGAAGGCGGGCAGAAACTGGCGAATACCAAAAAAGTGGAAGACCTCCTCAGTATTAAATTCAAGGGAAATTTGACATCTACGCTTGAAAGGATTTATGAGTATTATAGAAATCTGCCCCAAGTCAGCAGAAATACGTAAATGTATCTGAAACAAGCCGATGTACCCTATTTCCTACCCAAATCCCCCTCGAACACCATTTAACTCCCAAACGTCCTGGTCGACAAGTCATTAGAATAACTTAAGGAGTAGGTGTTATTTTAGGATAAGCACTAAATCAGCCATTTGCTGCAACCGCCTCACTATGTTAACAGTATGGCACTGCCCGTAATTGGATAGATTGATAGAAGGTTGGCTTACAACTGTTTCAAAAAACATTTATCCACTCCGGTAAAATCATCGAGCTAAATTGTAATTTACAATACCGCATAAACCTTGAAGCAAAGGCTTTATCGAGGCATTCAGGCTGTCTACTCATCAACGACGCTATATGGAGAAAATCCCCATCAGAGACATTCGTACCACCAGTGGGCAGCCTTTTGGGCGATGTAGTATCCGGAGGCTGCAGGATATCTTCGAGGGGAAAGACATGCTGCACGCCCTGCACCGGCACAACTTCTTTTTTATTCTGGCGGTCTCGCAGGGTAAGGGCGTTCATGAAATTGATTTCACCCCCTATCAGGTATCCGACCGATCCGTGTTTTTTCTGAGGCCGGGTCAGGTGCACCGCCTCCAGCTAAAGGTTGGCTCCACCGGATATCTGATGGAATTCGACCAGGAGTTCTGCGGCTCCAAAGATCAGGTTACTGCGCAGCGGTTGCGAAAAGCAAGCGGCAAGAACTTCTGCCAACTTGAAGCCAGCAGGTTCGACAAACTGGACGGCATCCTGGCCAACATTTTTGAAGAATACACCAGCAAGCAGGACGGCTACCTCGATATCATCAAAGCCAATTTGGAAATCCTTTGCATAGCATACAACAGGCAGAGCCCTGCCCCACATCAACTGACAAACAATGGTAACCTCTATACGCAGGAGCGATTTGAAGAACTGCTTGAACTGCTTGAGACCCGGATCAGCGAATTAAAAAATGTATCGCAATATGCCGACCTGCTCAATCTCTCACCCTACCAGTTGAATGCTATCACCAAAGCGTCGGTAGGTAAAACTGTCGCTCAACTGATCGACGAACAGATTATACTCGAAGCAAAACGCTACCTGCTCGCCACCCCCAATCAGGTGAAAGACATCGCATGGGATCTGGGATACGAGGACGTTTCCTATTTCATTCGGTTCTTTAAAAAACATACAGGCCACTCTCCAGACGCTTTTCGCAAGAACTTCCGATAAGTCCCATCCAACTTCATTTTCGTCCTACTCCCACCCCTTTTGTTCACTTTACTTTTGTGACATCAAGTTTCAACAAGTAACAAAATGAACAAAAAAACACGTCTGATGGCCTCGCTGAAAATATGGCTGGTCATCTATCCTTCCATCACAGTGTTTCTGGCTGTCTTTGGCGAAAGCCTGGCTGGGCTGCCACTTTATCAAAGAACTTTTATCCTAACCATTTCTCTGGTTCCGTGGATGATGTTCGTAGGCGTTCCTTTACTCGACCGGCTGCTAGCTCAGTTTTCAGGCAAAGCAAACGCAAAATAAAGCAAACGACAACAACATGGACACTGCAATAAAGCACGATGTGATCATCGTTGGAGGAAGCTATGCCGGCCTGGCTGCTGGCCTCGCTCTGGGCAGAGCGCTGAGAAAAGTGCTGGTCATCGACAGCGGAGAATCTTCCAATCGGCAAACGCCACACTCGCACAATTTCCTCACGCAGGATGGCACAGCGCCCGCAGCAATCGCATCAATCGCTCGCCAGCAGGTGTCGGCTTACACCACGGTGAGCTTTCTGAACGACCGGGTGGTAAGTGCCAAAAAACTGGACAGTAGCTTTGAGGTGTCTATGCCATTCGGCGAATCGTTTACCGCAAAGAAGCTGGTTTTTGCCACTGGCATTGTCGACCTGATGCCGGATATACCCGGGTTTGCCGAATGCTGGGGGAAAAGTGTGCTCCACTGCCCCTATTGCCACGGATACGAAGTGCGAGGCCAGAAAACCGGCATACTCGCCAACGGCGATAGTGGCTATGAATTCTGCATGCTCATTGCCAATTGGACAAGCGACCTGACGCTATTTACCAACGGCAACAGCACGCTAACGCATGAGCAAACTGCCAGGTTGCACAATCATAAGATTAACATCGTAGAAGATCAAATCCTCAAGCTAGACCAAACAAACGGCTACCTCAGTAGCATCCAGTTCAAGACTGGCAGGGCAGAGCTGGTCACTGCCCTCTATGCCAGGCTCCCTTTTCAGCAACACTGCGACATTCCACAACAACTGGGCTGCGAGCTCGGCGAAGAAGGCTACATCAAGGTAGACGCTGCGCAAAAAACCTCGGTTTCGGGTGTATATGCCTGCGGCGACAACGTCACCCGCATGCGAACCGTTGCCAATGCGGTTTCGATGGGCACAACAACGGGGCTAATGGTGAACAAGGAGTTGGTAGAAGAAGAATTTTAATCAAACAAAAAAACACGAATCATGAAGATTATCATTGTGGGTGCGTCAGGCACCATGGGAAGCTTTTTGTCAAAAGCTTTTGAAAAAGAACACGAAATCGTTCGGGCTGATCGCCACGGAATGGATATGCAGGTAGACATTACCTCGCCTGAGTCGATCGAGAATATGTACAAGGCAACCGGCGCTTTTGACGCACTGATTTGCACCGCCGGGCCTACCTATGTGGGACCCTGGAAGAGTCTTACCGGCAAAGAGTTCCGCCAGGGAGTAGAAGGTAAAATGATGGGGCAAATCAACCTGGTGTTGATTGGTCAGCACTATATCAAGCCCAGGGGTTCTTTTACATTGATCACCGGGGCATTGACGCATGAGCCCCAGCGGAACTTTGCCAACGCATCGGCGGCCAATGGGGCGGTGGAGGGATTTGTTCGGGCGGCGGCCATTGAACTGGAAAATGGCGTCAGGATCAATGCCGTAAGCCCAACGGTGATTGAAAACTCACCACAGTACTTTCCTTTTTTCCCCGGAGAAATACCAACAACGATGAGGCAGTTGGAATACGGCTTTCGCAAAAGTGCTTTCGGTGCTGGTACCGGCCAGGTGATCAAAACCCACTAGTCAACAAAGCTGTGACAAAGAGACCATCCTGTCGGGTGGTTTTTTTTACGCTATTAAGTACACAGCTACGGCCTCCAACCTGGGCAAGCTGAACTACTGCTTCTGGCGGCGATTAGTGGAGTAGCCTTTCCAAAAAAAACATGTATTTAGTAGCATTATTTTGGTGTATATTCACAGATAACCCAAAAGGGGCATAACATGCACTGGTCCATATGCACCGATATTAGCTGTCTTACGATTATCATCTGACTTACAAAATACTGAATGACAAATTTTGATTTTCATAGGTTGCTATTTCCAACCGAATTTGAAAATTTCTGTAGAGACCTGTTAGAGATTAGAGAGACGGGCATAACGTTCACTACCTACAGACGAGGAAGAGACGGCGGGATAGACATCAGAGCTACCAATAGCAAGGAGAAAATCATTGGGCAATGCAAGCTATATGATCCTACTAAATACAATGTATTGCTTAGAAATCTCAAGAAGGAACTAGCTACGTGTAAGAGGGAAAATGCCAATAGATATATTCTTTGTATTAACATTGAGCTTACTCCTCTTCGCTCATCTGAAATTTTGGAGATTTTTTCAGGTTACATCAAACGAGAGGAGGATATAATCGATGGAATCAAACTCAACAAGTATCTGAGTCAAGAGCAATATCAATACCTCTTCAAATCTTATTCAAAACTACTAATCCCTAATTTTCAATCTATAGAATTAGCTCTCGATAAAGTTTTTTTTCGAAAATATTATCAGAAAACAACTTACTTCCTGCATGAAATAGAGACAAAACACCGGCTCTTTCATCATACGGCTCAGCTTCCTTTCCTCATTCAGCATCTTGAGGAAAACAAAGTAATTATCCTCACCGGTAATCCTGGCGTAGGTAAAACAACTACTGCGATGATGATAGCCAATTTCTTCTTAAGTAAAAAAGTAAAAGACCTCATATTTCTTGAAGAAAGAGACTACACCGATACGTTAAGTATTGCCGAGGAAAACAGGCTAATTATTGTTGATGATTTTTGGGGCCAAAACTTTAGCCCTCAGATTAAAGGCCACGACACTTTCCAAAGAGAGTTTCAAACCATTATAGGACACTTTACCAATTCAAAAAACTGTTTTCTCATTCTCACTTCCAGAGACTACGTGATAAGAGATGTGCTTAAGGAAGCAGAGCTTGAGACTGAAAATCTGTTGAATACAAATAAACATGTCATAAATATTGAAGATCACTCCAGGGAAGATAAGGTTAAGATTTTGCTCAATCACTTACTGTTTTATGATTTTGATTTGAGCTATTTTCAGAATGCTCTGTATAATGACACTTTTGAGCACATCATTAAACACCGAAACTATTCACCGCGACATCTGGACTTTTTTATTAAAACTTATTTAAGTGATGGCTACCAATCTAGATATGCCTTTTATGACTCCCTATTTAGGTACTTAGACAACCCCACGGCCTTTTGGAACGACACCTTTCAAAAGCTAAATCCGACAGCCAAAGCAATCCTTCTGATCCTTTTAGTTTCGGGAGACCCTATGGATATTAAGGATTTAAAATCCTCTTTTAACGATATTCAAATTAAGGCTCGTGAAATTTTGAATGAGGGTATAATTCCTGGAGACTTCGATAAGGAGTTTAAAAAGCTTGAGGAATTTTACATTTCAATCAATCAGGATGAATATTACCATGACACCTCTATTAAATTCCAAAGTCCCGGGATCAAAGACTACCTTTTAGAATTTCTCAGAAACGACGGGTATCTTTGGATACACCCGATTATCTTAAAAGCTAGGTTTTTCAATCAATTGACATTTGTCTTCTGTACAAAGGAAGAAAAGATTAGTGATTTCGAGTCTGATATTCCTCTCTATGGGCAGAAAATACTACTAAGTCAGGATTTAAAAGCTTTACTAAAGCAAAAGTTACTCTATGAGTTTGAGGTGTTGAACTATTTCAATACCGAACCCAAAGAGCTTTCAGATCAACTAACACGATACCATTCTAATGAAGAAACCCAATACTTTAAGTTAAAAGAATTGATTCGCTTGTTTCCTATTGATTGGGATGAAAATAGGGATGTTAGAGACTTCATACTTGATAAGGTACTAACAGATATCAAGAGCTTTGATGACAACCGAAAGGTAGTTACCCATCGTTCAATGATCTATTTTCCAAGTGTTATCCAAGCGCTTGTACCGTACCTTGAAATTAGCCCGCAAGATATCATTCAGATTTATTATCGCAGCATTGGATACTGCGGTTCTAAGGGTGCCAGCGATTTCGGAGCAACAGTGCCAGCGATTTCGGTTCAAACTGTGCCACTATTTGCCAATTGAGTTTGGGTTATCAACGGTTCTAACCGTGCCAATTTAATTGCATCAAGAAGTCAACACGGTTCTAACCGTGCCACGAGGTGTTACCACTATAGGAGAAGTGTTTTTATACTCAGCTCAAAAAAGAGCTGACATGTCAAAAACCCTTGATCCTATGGACTTAAAACAAATCATCACCTTACACCTGGACGGCCTGAGTAATCGCAAGATTGGTGAGACTTTGGGCATCAGCCGCAATACAATCAATCGCTACCTACAGCTTTTTAAAGGCAGCGATCGTCCCCTCAGAGCACTTCTACAGCTAGATGAAGCCTGTTTACGGGAACAATTTCCAGTAAAAACTACCATTGATAATGATCGCTACAATGAACTGATGCTTTACCTACAGCACGTCCATCAGCAGTGCTCTCACCCCGGCTTCACCTTTCTCTATCACTATCAGGAGTACGCATCGGCATGTTCATCACCCTACAGCTATACCCAGTTCATGGCTCATTACCGAGCTAAATATGCCCGTGAAAAAGGCTCCATGAAGCTCAACCATCAGGCAGGCCATGAAATGTTCGTGGATTACACAGGCAAGAAAATGACTGTGGTAGACCGGCAAACAGGCGAAGTCTGTGAGGTAGAAGTATTCGTTGCGATACTTCCCTGTAGTCAATACACCTATGTAGAGGCTTGTGATAGCCAGAAACGGGGTGATTTTCTCTCCTGCCTGGGCAATGCTCTTGAGTTTTTTGATGGCGTACCCAAGGCCATTGTTTCAGACAATCTTAAGTCGGCAGTAACCAAAGCCAGTAAATATGAAGCGGACATCAACCGGTCATTAAAAGACTTTGCCAGGCATTACAACTGTGTGATTAACCCCACACGCAGCTATTCACCGCAAGACAAAGCCCTGGTAGAAAATGCAGTACACCTTACCTATCAGCGTATCTTCTATCCCTTACGGGAAATTACCTTCTTCAGTCTTTGCGATCTCAATAAAGAGATCCGAAAACAGCTACAGGTGTACAATGATCTGCTTTTTCAAAGAAAACAGGCCAGTCGAAAAGAGCTCTACCAATCCCTGGATAGAGGTTATCTCAAACCTCTGCCTGGTAGTCGCTACCAGCTCAAGGACTATACCCGAGCGAAGGTACAGAAGATGGGGTATGTGTTCTTTTCGCCAGACAAAGCCTACTACAGCGTGCCCTATCGTTACATTGGACATCAAACGCAGATTCATTATACTGATGATATAATAGAGGTCTATTACAACCACCAACGTATAGCCTCTCATCATCGCAACCCTGTGAAAGGGGCCTACATCACCAATAAAGACCACCTGAGCAGTACCCACAAGGCCTATTCAGAGTGGAGTCCTGAGTTCTTCCAAAAAGCAGCTCTCCGATATGGAGAAGCAGTTGTTAGCTTTATGAAAGGCCTGTTTGCTAATCCTGACTATCCTGAGATCAACTACAAGCGGGCACAGGGCATCCTGGCCATGGGCCGAGACCATGGCGGTGACAGGCTTAACAAAGCCTGTAAAAGAGCCTGTGACCTGGCAGAATACCGCTACACACTGGTCAAAAATATACTCATCAATAAACAGGAAGAGTTGGAGCTTGATGTAGAAAAACTAGCCGATCAATCTTCACACATCCCTGTCCATGAAAATATCCGTGGTGCCCGGTATTATCAGTGAAATGACCCTGGGGATGCCATGTGATGGCTGAAAATACTATCCACATGAAACCATAAACAATCGCATATGAATAACACACAAACAAATCAAAAACTACGTGCAATGAGACTGGAAGCCATGGCACAGCTCCATGAGCAACAAGTCTCATCCAATCAACACATGCAAATGACTTCCGATGAGTACCTCGGCATGCTTACCGACCATCAATGGGAAGCCAGGCAGCATCAAAAATCTCAGAGACTACTCAAACTGGCTGGGTTTAGACAAAAAACAACCATTGAAGAGATCAACTACGGGCAACAGAGAAATCTGGACAAAAACATGTTTCAAAGGCTTACTACCCTTGACTTCATTGCCAAAAATGAAAACCTCATCATCACCGGTGCTTCAGGATTGGGGAAAAGCTACCTAAGCCAAGCATTGGGGCATCAAGCCTGTATGATGGAATACAAGGTCGTCTACCAAAATACGGCCAGGATGCTTAACCGACTCAAACTTGCTAAAGTGGATGGAACCTATTTAAAGGAACTAAGAAAGATTAACCAAACTCACCTGCTCATACTTGATGATTTTGGTCTACAATCCATGGATAATCATGCCAGGGAAACTATCCTTGATATCATTGAGGAGCGCTACAACACCAACTCTACTATTGTAGCATCACAAATACCCGTATCCGCTTGGTATGATATAATCGGAGAAGGCACCATTGCTGATGCTATTCTGGATCGGTTGGTTAACTCTTCTCACAGGATAGACCTCAAAGGTCAATCTTTAAGAAAACAACCTGTGCTTTAATAATATTTATGCTAAAATTACACTCTCCTATAGTGGAACAACTAGTGGCACCATAAGGCCGAAATCACTGGCACCATTAGACCGAAATAGCCAAGCATCACATTTGCTACCGAATATGAGGAGCTTTACAGCTTTAAAGAAGTGTTTCCAACAGAGTTTCAAAAATTTTATGATAGTAATATCCGAAGGATAAGAGAGCACATTAAAGAGCTAATCTTTGACGACATCGACTACTACTTGTGGAATAATCTTGAATTAGAATTGGACTCGTTGGATTATAGAATTGAAGAATTAAGAGCGCAGTACAATTTTAGACTCACGGAAAGGTACATTAGAGAGCTTGAAACCACTTTTGAACTAGATTTTTCTTCGCTACGCAAGAACAAGAAAGTTCAAAAAAAGCACCGCAATCTTCCTTCAAAATTTATACAGAAAGGAAAAAAATATGAACCCAAACCTTACGCTTCAATAATTGAAGAATACCTACCGGTTGAAGAAGAAGATTATCAGCCTATTATGTTTTTGAAAGCACATGGTTACACTGAGTTATTAAACGACTTGAAAAGGAACAAATCAGCTCTATCGAGCTTAAAAGATGACAAGGAAATATTTGAAAGTATCTGCCATTTTATCTCTGAAAATAAAGTAGCCATAGGTGATTTAGACACTTATCTGCTTTTAGAAAAATTCTTTACTTACCACTGTTATAGAATCGGTGTTCAGCCTGAATTATTTATTAAGGCGGCCAGGACAATTATTGAAGGATTAGAGCAATCCGACAATTACAGCACAACGAAATCAAGTGTAATTCAAGCCTTCAAAGAAATAGGGGTGAAGAAAATCCGAATCGAGGATTTTAACCCCATTCTTATTCCCTATAAGGATTGGTATCGGTTCGGTCATTCTGAAATCAAAACATACATAATTGTAAAATATATTGATAGTTTTGAAGGAGATGAATTTTCAAGACTGATCACCGAATCCTTATGGGAACCTGACGATCATGGGATTCTCCAATTCCTGCAAAGCGCCAATACATCTAAGCTTTGGGAGCTTTATATTACTCCTCAGTTGGAAAGACTTTTGGACAGTTTAATTTTCACGGATAGGCAGGCAACAGTTCTCTCGTTTGTTGATTTCTTTAGTGTTAAATTTGAGTTGGAGTGGAATAAAAAGGAAAATAAGTTTGAATCTTTTTCCTCTTCTAATTCAGAATTTCACCTCGAAAACCTTTTGCACTTTTGTGGCATCGGGTTTTATATAAGTGATTTTGAAATTTATTTTGAAGAAGATTACCAACATAGTGATGCTATCACAAGGCTATCTATAAACACTCAGGTTCTGAGTAAGCTCTGCAAAAGAGTGGTGGACACTGTTCCTAAAAAAACAAGCAGACACCTACGAAATGAAGATTCTTCAACAGTCTTTGAAATCAGGCTATCCGATTTCCTGCAATCAGAAGAAAACTACACGATTGCCAACGACATTGGCATGGTATCATACATACAGGACACAATCCGAAAGATAAAAGAGATTATTAGAAAAACTGATGCAGACGGCTAAGATTTTGAAAATACGGACGTCGTGTGGCAAATTTCTCCTCTCAAATTCAATAGCAAGGGAAGAGATTTATCTTCGATAAGTAATAATAAGAACGAGGGAGAAGTTGTTTTCTTTAGGGACTCGAAATTTAGAGTCACAGAGATTCAAAATCTAGTGACAAAACTACAATACATTTAGTCGAAATTAAAATCGAGTAAATGGTCGAACGATAAGCTCACGACGCACTACTTCTCTGACTCCGTATAACACAAATACAGTCGCCGTAGCCACAGCCACTCACTTTGCCGAACCTTGCTCATTCATCAGCACAAAAAAATCCCGCAAGCAGTTGCAGGATTTGATTTGTAGGGCGGTTTACTCAGCAGCCGGGAGATACCGCCACAGCGTAGAGTACATTGCCGGAAACATAGAGTTTAAACACTTTCTCAACAGGTGCTGCCGGCGTCCACAAGGCGAATTTCAGTGAAGCATATAGCGGGTTACCAAAACCTGCGTGAACACGCTGCCATGTGTTACCCATGTCGGATGAACGGAATATACCATCCGGATGACCCACGAATAAATAGTTGCCCAGTTGTTTAACAGATGAAATGTTCTTCGACGGCTGAAGTCCTTCATCAATGGCTTGCCAGGCTTTTCCGCCATCAAATGAAGTATGTATCCTTCTGGATTGAGTTCGTGCGTTGTAGGCTATCGCTGCAAATCCACCATCGACACGTTCGACAGCTATGCCTACGCCCCCCTCGCTGATGACCCATTCCCAGGTGTCACCATTGTCGGTCGAGCGCATGATCCCCTGTTGACCAGTAGCCAATAGAACACCTTCTGACTCGACGATATTATCAACCCAGCCTTTTTGGACTGGCTTCCAGCTTTGTGCTTTGTCGGTAGATTTGGAAAGACTCTTGCCTGTACCCATAAATACCGTCCCATCAGACGTTTCAAAGATAGTTGCTACCGAATGCGTTATAAGACTTGTATATATCGGCGACCATGTGTCTGATAAGGGCTTTTTTTGATAAATGTGACCATCATTACTGTAGGCCATCACCCCGGATTGATTGAAAGTAATGGAAGTGCTTTTTAGCTCAGGAACATTCTCCTTTTCCCAAACAGGCGTTTTAAGATGAGTCTTACTGCGATACAATACACCGTTGGTACTTAAATAGACCTCCGACTCACCGGCAAAAAAGCCAATACGCTCTTCCAGTTCAGGCAAACCGTGGCTGATATCCTGCCACGTCTGCCCGCCATCTTTTGATTGGAGAATGATGTTGGTGGCTTCGGCCTCTTTGGTTGGTTCAACCATCTTTGTTTCAGCTGACGGTGAATATGCTGAAGGCTGATCGCCAGCAAAGAAATGAAGCAGACCATACAAAAGGGTTAGTAGCATGAAATTCATAGCGAATTTGGTTTTAATGAAAATGATAACTCAAAACTACAGGCATGACAGCCGATGCAGCCGTTTCATTTGTAAAATGATTGTAAATGATACGTAAAAAGATGGGGACAAAGCCCCTAACGTCCTCGTTTGAGTGCTAGCGAAAACGGCGGCCCGCCCGGGAGGACATGATGAGTCAGGCGATTGTATCTCCACATTCCTACTACTATAGTCGTCCCTTTGAAATTTACCCTCCTGACTTCAATTCCCTACCGACATCGAAGCTGGCGCTGCGCCTCGTCCCGTTCCCCATTTCTCATTGGGGGTAGGCCCCATCCTGAAGATGAGCTCACCGCCCGCTGTGATTTCATCCTGGGTGATCCAGGTGCGGTTGAAAGCAGCACCATTTAACGTGGCCGACTGAATGTACTTATTGTCTTTAGAATTGTTGAGTGCTTTGATGGCAAAGGTTTTATTTCCAGCGAGCTGAAGGGTGGCCTCCCCAAACAATGGGCTGCCAATCACATAATTGGTGGAGCCGGGCGTGACGGCATAAATACCCAGGGAGCTGAGCACATACCAGGATGACAATGAGCCCATGTCTTCGTTGCCGCACAAGCCACCCGGGCCGGGCCGATACAGCTCTTCGCAAATCTGCCTAACCCGCTCTTGCGTTTTCCAGGGCTGGCCTGCGTAATTGTACAAATAGGCCACATGGTGCGAGGGTTGATTGCCGTGCACATACTGGCCAATGGTGCCCACCACACCCACGTATTTCGGAGGCGTAATCAGTGGGCTCATCTCAAAAAACGTGTCCAGCTTTTTGGCAAACGCTTTGTTGCCGCCAAAGAGATCGATCAACCCCTGAGGGTCGTGCTGCACCGACCAAACGTACTGCCAGGCGTTGGATTCTGTGTAGTGCCGGTTGGGGCGACGCCCCACCAGCAACGGATCAAAATATTTGTAGTAATGGTGGCCCTCGTATTCCTCAATTTCCTGTTCATGGTTACCCAGAGGCTCAAGCCATGTTCCATCCGCTTTCCTGGGGCGCATAAACTGCGTTTCCTTGTCCCATAGTTTGGCATAGTTCCCGGCACGTTTCATAAACAGCTTGTAGTCGTCCTGCTTGCCGAGCTCCTGAGCCAGCTGCGCAATACACCAGTCGTCGTAGGCAAGCTCCAGGGTATTCGGCACGGCTTCGGTCACCCGGTCGACAGGTGTGTAGCCCAGCTCCAGGTAATACGCCAAACCTGCTCTTCCCATGTATTCAGGCACGGGAGGCTGAGGGTTTTGCAACGCTTTGGTGCGCATGGCAGCGTACAGCTTTTTGATGTCGTAATCACGGTAGCCTTTCATATACGCATCCACAATGACCGGAATCAGATGGTCGCCCACCATCGACTCCTTAAAAACACCCTGAAAATGCTGGGCGGGTAGCCACCCAAAATTGTCTACCTTGGCTTCAATCGACCGGATAAAATCATTGACGTGCTCCGGTGCAGTTAAGGTCAGCAAAGGATGTTGCGAACGATAGGTATCCCAGCACGAAAAAGAACCGTAAAAATCGAAGCCTTTGGCTACATGTATTTTCCCGTCAGATCCCCGGTACCTGCCATCTACGTCCTGGGATATGTATTGCGACAAGAACGAGCGATAGAGAGCTGAATAGAAAACCTGCTTTTGATTGTCGGAAGCGCCATCAATTTGAATGGTAGAAAGTTCCTTTTCCCAAACCTGACTGGCCTCCTTTCTCACCTCTTCAAAATCCCAATCGGGGATTTCAGCTTCCAGGTTCTTCCTTGCTCCTGCCACGTCGACATAGGAAATCCCCACTTTCACAAGGATTTGTTCCTTATCGTTGGTTTCAAACTGCACAAAGGCCCCAATTTTCTTACCGGCTTCCCCACTTTTATAAGGAAAAATACTGGCCCCCGACTCAGGCGTCACATAATTAGCATCGAAGGTACCGTAGTATAGAAACGGCTTACTGAATTCAGCGACAAAATACAACTTGCCCTGCTGGGTCGTTTTCACTCCTTGTATCCGGTTGTTATTGACTATACTCAATTCCGAATTTTCCTCGGAATAAGCACTTCCTATCTGATGCCCCAGGTCCAGTATCACCCTGGAGTTTTCTGCCTTGGGGAAAGTATAGCGATGCAGCCCGACACGCCGGGTGGTGGTCAGTTCCACCTTCACATCGTAGTCTTTGAGCATGACGGAATAATAACCAGGTGATGCTTCCTCCTCTTGATGTGAATAGCGGGATCGGTAGCCGCTGTCCGGGTTTTCCTCTGTGCCTGGGAGTACCTGCAGCATATTGCCCACTGTGGGCATAAGCATCACCTCACCGCCATTCACCATGCCCACACCACTCCAGTGAGTGTGGCTGAATCCAATAATTGACTTGGATTGATAGATATAACCAGCACAATACGTCCATCCGTCGGTTCCCACATCCGGACTCAAATGAACCATCCCATAGGGAAGGGCCGGGCCGGGAAAAGTGTGCCCGAAAAAGTCCGTTCCCAAAAAAGGATTGACGTGGCTTGTCAGGGCTTGCCCGGAGCTTTGAGCGAAGGAAACCTGATGGGCAAATACCGCCAAAACCAGGGCGAGTTTGAAATGCAAAAAGGATCTTGAAAATCGTAAGGGCATCGTGCTAAAATTTAAAAATCGCTAGTAGCCGACTAAAATAGTATTTAGAATGGTCAATGCCGAAACGGTTGAAAGGAATGGGCAGTTCAATGTTCTTTGTTTGAGTTTCGGGAGCTATCGGAAGAAACGGCTGCCCGCCCGGGAAGGTTAAGAAACGAGAAGGTGGCACTTCCTTACAAACTAATCAAACAATTTTTTCGTTATTAGGACAAATAAGTTATTTTTACAGACAAATGTCCTAGCCATGGAAGTAGCAAACATTGAAAAGCAGCTGTCCAAAGAACTCACGTCTTTTCTTAAAGATACTGCGGCATATGAACACATTAGTATCCCAAACGAAATAGATTATAGCGATTTTCTGAAAAGCAAAATTTTTCTGGTTTTCGCTATAAGAAGTGGCCTACCCTATTCTATTTTCAATTTAATTCAGAGTCAGAGCCCATTTTCCCTACATGATTGGTCTGGGTTTTTGAACATCTCCTACAAGTCTTTACAACGTTACAAAGCCGAAAAAACCAGGTTCAAACCCTTGTATACCGAGAAAATATTTGGGATGGCTGAGGTGCTCGATACTGGCGTTGAAGTATTTGGTGACTTGGAAAAACTAAAACGCTGGTTGACTACGGAAAATTATTCTTTGGGTAATTTGAAGCCAATTGAGCTTTTGCGGGATTCTTATGGCAAAGATTTGGTTTTGGCGGAATTAACAAGAATTGATCACGGCATTCTTGTCTAATGGAAGTATTCAGATTATCCAGGCTAAAATACATTTCAGACCTGTCAGGAAAAGGAGCAGCAATCAAAGGAGCCAGATGGAATAGTATTGGTACCGAAATAATTTATACTGCCAGTAATAGATCTTTGGCAATGGCCGAAGTGGCCGTCCACTTTTCATTGGCAACAATTCCGGACGATTACTATATGCTCACCATATTTATTCCAGATAACACCTCAATAATAACTTTACAAGTCAATGACCTTCCTTCAAGGTGGAATCAATTTCCTCACAATAAAAATACCCAGAAATATGGCGATGATTTCGTGAATGCGAATAAGCACTGCCTACTGAAAATTCCTTCTGTCGTAACAAGGGGTGATCACAACATCCTTATAAATCCATTCCACTCTGAATTCTCAAAAATTAAAATAACCGCTCGGGAAAAATTTCCCTTTGATGAAAGGTTGTTTCGTCCGTAAATACAACACTTTGCAGCCAGGGAAATAAATTCGGGTATCGCAGTCAGGCATCTTGAAAACTCGATAGACAAGAACTTTTTATCCTCATTCAGCTTACAACTGTATATCCCCTGGCATCACTCCCTAAACCAACTCAGCTCCGCTTCCTCCACCCGCTTTTTGTAGGCAGGCCAATATAAAGTGTAAAAGCACTGATCCGCAATCGGAACATTTGAAAAGATATTGAGATTGATGATCTTTATGAAAATATCGAAAGCATGAAAACAGCTATTCTATCAAGCGCTTCTGACTCTGACATTGAATTACTGCTCCAATTAGCAAACAAATTAGGCATCAAAGCCAGGATACTGACCAACCAAGATGCTGAGGATTTGGCAATGGCATATCTCATTGATGAAGCAAAAACAGGGGAGTATGTTGACACTCAGGATTTCATCAGTAACCTTCGTAAATAATTATCGTCAGCTCTTCCGGATTTGCAATCCATCTGGAGAAACCGGAAGCCCTATCACCGGGTTTGAAACCCGGACTACATCAAGCTCTACTCCCTAAACCAGTTCAGCTTCGCCTCCTCCACCTGCTTTTTGTAGGCAGGCCATTCGGTAGCGTAGAAACTATCCACCGCTTTCACAAAGTCCCCAACCAACTGCTCGGCCTCTTCGATTACCTTCACGTCCTGGCTGGTAGGCACAAAAAGTCGGCCTCTCAGCGCCTGAGCAGCATCACTCATCTTTGATGTTGCCGTTACGGCAAACGACTGCCAGGCGCCCACCTGCTTGTCGGGGCGAGGGGCACGGGCCATGTCATTCAGTGTTTTGATTTTTTGCTGTATGGCTTCGGAGGCCGTCACAACTTCTTTGGCTGCGACCGCTTTCGCCTGGGTTAGCACATGTTCTATCGTTTTGTCGCTCGCTTGCAACCTGGCCATGGCACTGGAAAGCTTTTCAGTAGAAACATTCAGGCGTTTGCTTAAAGTATACACAGCCTTGTCCACCTCCTCGTTGTACTCGAAACGAGGATCAGGAATCACCTTCACCGCCGTTTCTGAACTGGCATCGTCATACTTGACCACGATTTTATAGTCACCGGGCAGCACAGGAATATCCCGTGAGCCCTCTCCTACCCACGCACCCGGCAGTCGGGCCATTTGCTCGTCGAGCTTCCAGGTAAGGTAGTTGAGCCCAGCCACCACACTGTCGGTGTTTACTGTTTGGATCAGCTGGTTGTCGGCATTGTACACCTCAGCCATGGCGTTGTCTCCTGCCTTGTTGTCTTTGACAAAAAACGGAATCTCCACTTTTTGAAATGGCTTATTAGCGCCTTCGAAAGTAGTATAAAAGCCCGTCCAGATATTGCCGGGAGGATTGATGAACAAGCCCTTTACCTGCACGGCGTCGTTGACTGGCAAAGCTGTCAGCGGCTGCTGATCCAGCTTGCCTTTGGCTAATTCTCGCAGCGACAACAGGTCATCCAGCACCCAAATGGCCCGACCAAAGGTGCCCACAATCAGCGCCGATTCCCGTTGCTGAATAGTCATATCCATCGTCGATACAGAGGGGAACCCGTTTTTGAATTGCTCCCAGGTTTTTCCTTCATCGATACTGATCCACAGACCATTTTCAGTCCCCAGAAACACAAGCTTTGGCTCTTTGCTGTCGGGCATCACCGACAACGCATACCCTTTTACCTGACTGGCGTCAGCCATACGTACCCAGGTTTTTCCATAGTCCTGCGTGCGAAACAAGTAAGGTGCATAGTCACCCTGGCGATAGTTATTGGCCACCAGCCACACTTCACCTGCTTTGTGGGGCGATGTTTGCATCTGAGCAAGCCACGCCTGTTTTGGAAGGCCTTTGATATTGGCAGTGACATTCGTCCAGGTTTTGCCTCCGTCTTTGGTCAAATGCACAAGTCCATCGTCAGACCCGGCCCAGATCACATTCTTGTCAAGGTAGCTCACAGCCAGACTTATGATCGAATTGTAAATCTCCGCCCCGGAAGCATCAATGGTGAGTCCGCCGTAGTCCTGCTTTTGGTGATCGGGGTTATTGGTGGTGAGGTCAGGCGAAATTATCGTCCAGGTTTTTCCCTTGTCGGTGGTTTTGTGCACAAACTGGCTTCCGTGGTAGGCCACGTCGTTGTTGTTTGGATCCTGCGTAAAACCAGCGTTCCAGTTGTAGCGCAGGCGGGTGTTCATGTTCGGTGCCTTGGGTTGTATGTGCTGGTAATAGCCCGTCAGCTTGTCATAGCGATAGAGCTCGCCGTTTTGTGACGTGCCGTAGCCAAACCGTGAGTCCACCGAATCAGGCTGTATGATAAAGCCATCGCCACCGACCAAATACTGCCAGTAGAGTGTGCGAATACCGCCCCGCTTCCATACATAACCAGGACCTGACCAGTTGCCATTGTCCTGCATACCACCGTACACATTGAAGGGCATGTCCTCATCCACATTGATATGATAAAACTGTGCCACGGGGATTGTTTCAGGGAAATACCAGGCTTTGCCATGGTCGTGGGTGATGCCAATGCCTCCATCGCCACCAATGATAAAGAAAGTGGGATCGTTGGGGTCTACCCAAAAGGCATGGAAGTCGGCGTGGATGCCCTTGGTCTCGTCAGCGGGGATCATCGGCACCGGATCGAAAGACACGCCGCCATCGTAACTCACATGCAGTGGCTGGTAGATGTTGTAGAGCCTGTTCGGATCCTTGGTGTCCACAGCCAGTTCCTGAAAGTAGAACGGCCTGTTGTTGGTGAACCTGGGATTATCGTTGATCATCTTCCACGACAAGCCGCCGTCGTCGCTGCGATAAAGCGCATTTTTGGTAGCCTCCACTTTGGCATAAATCCGATCCGGGTTACTCGGGGCAATGGCCAATCCTATCCTACCCAGCTCACCCGCAGGTAGTCCTTCTTTTTCACTCAGCCTCTTCCAGGTCTCACCACCATTATAAGTCATATACAGTCCAGACCCTGGACCACCTGACGTGAAGCTGTAGGGCGTGCGCCGATGCTCATACATGGCAGCAAGCAGCTTGTTTGGGTTAGTTGGATCCATCACCAGATCGGCAACACCAGACTTGTCGTTGGTATAAAGGATTTTCTTCCAGGTAAGGCCACCGTCTGTTGTCTTGTACAAGCCCCGTTCGGTATGTGGCGTAAACGGATCGCCCATAACACCTACATATACCGTGTTTCCGTCAGTAGGATCAACGATAATCCTATGAATCGTTTTGGAGTTTTCCAGCCCTACTCTTTTCCATGTTTTACCCGCATCCAACGATTTGAAAAGGCCAAGCCCGAGGTTCATCGAGTTGCGGGGATTGCCTTCACCGGTACCCACCCACACCACACTGGGGTTGCTCTGCTGCACGGCAATAGCGCCAATATTCACAGTAGGATTGTCATCAAAAATGCTTTCCCAGGCAGTGCCGCCATTCTCAGATTTCCAAACGCCTCCAGAGGCAGCGCCTACGTAAATGACCTTTGTGGGCGTGTCGGCCACAGCAGCAATGGCGGTGATCCGTCCGCTCATGTTGGCAGGGCCGACATTCCTGATTTTGAGGTTTTGAAATTTATCGGAGGGGAATTTTTGTGCGAGACTGCCGGACAGGGTGGCAATACTCACGGCAAAAATGAGAACGTATTTGATGTGCTTTTCGGAGATCATACCTGTATGTTTAACGAAGGAAAGGTATTAACCAATCTCCGATAACTCAACCGGCAAAAGGATGGATGGAGAAAACAACCAACCTTCGGCCATGCTTTCGACATCTGCCTGCAAAACCATTTGGGGTATTTCCTTTATGTTAACATATTCGTATGTTATTAAAGAACACATAATGGCTGCGTCAACTCATTTGGCAAGCCCGGTCGATATTATTGCACCCGGAGCGTGTTTACGCTGGCCTAACCTGTCTGAAAACAATATTTATGAGCGATTCGAGAAGAGAGTTCCTGAAAAAAGCGGCCCTTCTGGCTGGTGGCACCAGCGTTTGGAGCACACTGCCCATTTCGATTGAAAAGGCCTTGGCCATTTCACCTGATCCCGGCACTACTTTTTACGATGCCGAGCATGTGGTGCTGCTCATGCAGGAAAACCGGTCGTTCGACCACTGCTTTGGTATGCTCAAAGGGGTGCGTGGTTTCAACGATCCCCTCGCTATTTCGCTGCCAGACAAAAATCCTGTATGGTTTCAGCCAGACAGTGCCGGCAACAGGTTCGCCCCTTTCCGCCTCGACATGAAAGACACCAAAGCTACCTGGATGGGCGGCGTACCTCACTCCTGGGAAGACCAGGTCGACGCCCGCAACAATGGTAAATATGATGGCTGGATAGAAGCAAAAAGACCCGGCAACAAAGACTACAAGCACATTCCTCTTACCATGGGTTACTATACCCGGGAAGACATTCCATTTTACTATTCTTTAGCTGACGCATTTACTGTTTGCGACCAGCACTTCTGCGCCGCTCTTACCGGCACCACCACCAACCGCAGCTATCACTGGACTGGTAAAACACACGGCGAGCCAGGGGACAAGGCCAAAGTGCGGAATGGGGAAGTGACCTATGACAGGGAGGCCAGCTGGACAACCTTCCCTGAAAGACTGGAAGACAATGGCATTTCGTGGAAGGTCTACCAAAACGAAATCAGCCTGCCTACCAATGTGGAGGACGACTCGTTGCTTGCCAACTTCACCGACAATAACCTGGAGTGGTTTACCCAGTATGGCGTGCGTTATAGCAAAGGTTTTCATGATTATTTGAAGACGAAAGAAAAAGAATTGCCTGGCGAGCTGGCTGCCCTGGAAAAACAACTGAATGCTCCTGGCACAGATAAAGTCAAGTTGCAGGGGCAGATTGATGCAACAAAGCAAGGAATTGTTCAGGTAAACGATCTCCTGCAGCAATGGAGTCCCGAAGCTTTCGAAAAGCTTTCGGAGCGGGAGAAAAACCTGCACAACAAGGCCTTCACGACCAATATTGGTGACCCCGACTACCACAAGGTAGAAGACATGACCTACTCCGACAATGGCGTAGAACGCTCTACTAAAGTGCCCAAGGGAGACATTCTGCATCAGTTCCGAAAAGACGTAAAAGAAGGCAAACTGCCCACAGTTTCCTGGCTGGCAGCGCCTCAGAAATTCTCCGACCACCCAAGTGCTCCGTGGTATGGCGCCTGGTATGTGTCTGAGATAATGGACATCCTCACCGAGAATCCCGAAGTATGGAAAAAGACAATTTTCATCCTCAACTACGACGAAAACGATGGCTATTTCGACCACATCCCACCTTTTGTAGCACCCAACCCAGCCGATCCAAATGATGGGAAAATCTCAGATGGCTTGAAAACCGATGGTGAGTACGTGACCGTAGATGAAGAGATAAAAGCTGGCTTTGAGGAAAAGGAGGCAAGGACTAGTCCGGTAGGTTTGGGTTACCGTGTGCCGCTTATTGTGGCCTCACCATGGTCTCGGGGTGGATGGGTGAATTCAGAAGTGTGTGATATCACGTCTACCATCATGTTCATGGAAAAATTCCTTTCCAAAAAGACGGGTAAGAAAATCGAAGAGCCTAATATCAGCTCGTGGCGAAGGGCCATCAGTGGCGACCTTACCTCGGTGTTCAGGCCATATAATGGCGAGCAGGTTGACATGCCAGCCTCGCTTGACAGGGACAGGCACATGCAGGAAATCTACAACGCCAGCTTCAAAGGCTTGCCCAACAACTTCAAACCCCTCAAAGCAGATACCAGGATGTTGACGACACAGCTCCCAAAACAGGAGCCTGGCACCAAACCTTCCAATGCGCTGGGCTACGAATTGCATGTTACGGGCAATTTGACCCACGACAGCAAGCATTTCCGCATTCGCTTCAAAGCGGGAAAGGGCCTTTTTGGTGAAAGCTCTTTGGGAGCGCCATTCAATGTATATGCGCCCGGCAAGTATCGCAATCGAGCGACAAATACCTTTGAACAGGTTAAAACATGGGCTTTTGCCGTTAAAGCTGGCGACGAAATCGAGTACCAGTGGCCATTGGATAACTTCGAGGATGGGCAATATCACCTGAGAGTGTATGGCCCAAACGGCTTTTTCAGGGAGTTTGCTGGCAATGAAGGGAATGGTGTAGACGTAACTTGTATCCCGGAAATGACTGGGGGAAAAGTTAATGGGAAGCTGAAAGTTTCCATCATAAACAGAAGCAAAGGTGGTTTAAAATTGGAGCTCAAAGACGACAAATACCAGCACCTGGAAAAAGAGCTAAAGCTAAAAGCTGATGGTTTGGAAAGTGTAACACTCAATACTGCATCAAGCAAGGGCTGGTACGACTTTTCGGTAACAAGCCCCAATGACCCTAACCTGAAAGTACGCTTTGCCGGTAGACTCGAAACCGGAGCGGATAGCATATCGGATCCTTATATGGGGAGGGTTTAAAAAAACTAAAGTTCACGACGGCAATCAGCTACAGCTATCGCCTGCCAGGGCATCGTCATTTCGTAGTGTAACGGAGAAATCCCCCAGACCTACAGCTAGGCCTTGGGGATTTCTCGATCGTTCCTCCCTCGAAATGACGAGGATTTGGAGGCAGCATAGTGACTCAAAGACCTTATATTCAAACCGCCATCTCAAACTCTTCCCTCAATGTATAGGTCTTCTTCATCTTCCTAATGAGTGCTGCTGACTGCTGGAAGTCAAGCGTTTGCTGCCCATCACTGGCTGCTTTTTCAGGCAATGGATGTATTTCAAAGATCACACCGTCAGCCCCGGCCATCACAGCTGCCAGCGACATGCTGTCGACATAATCACGGATACCAATGCCATGGGAAGGGTCGACGACCACAGGCAAATGCGTCTTGTCTTTCAAAATCGGCACAGCATTCAAATCAAGCGTATTGCGGCTGGCCTTTTCGTAGGTTCTTATACCTCTCTCGCAAAGGATCAGCTTTTCGTTTCCACCAGAGAATACATACTCAGCAGAATACAAAAGCTCTTCTATGGTGCCAGAGATGCCTCTTTTGATCATAACGGCTTTATCTACCTTGCCAAGCTCGTCCAGCAAATTGAAGTTCTGCGTATTTCTGGCACCAACCTGAAACACATCCACATAAGGATACATCTCTTCAATCTGCGACACCTGCATTACCTCAGTCACAATCTTGATGCCTTCCTCTCTGGCAATATTATACCACATCTTCAGGCCATCAATACCCATGCCACGGAATGAATAAGGAGAGCTTCTCGGTTTGAAAACGCCACCCCTCATGATGTTCACCCCGTTCTCCTTCAGGTGCTTGATGGTCGCCCTAACGTTCTCCTCTCCTTCGATGCTGCAAGGCCCAGCCATGATGGAAAAGCTACCATCGCCGATCACAACACCATCGCCAAGGTCGATTTTGGTTGAATTAACTTTCCATTTTCGGGACACAAGTTTGTAGTCGTCCGACACCTTGTGGATGTCGATTATGCCTGGTAGAAAGCCGAGCTGTCTGATGTCAATATTGGTTTTCCCAATGCATACAAGGTAGTCGCCCATCTGGGTTTTCACTTCGGTGCCTTTGAACTTCAATTGACCAAGGGTATCGGTAATCTTAGCCTTCGCTTCTTCCGAAATGGCCGGATCGAGTTGGATAATCATAACAGGGTGTTTCTTAAAAGTTCTTTTTTGTTATCAACGACATAAAACGTGCAGAGACTAATTTGAAAAATTTAGAGCATCTACCGATACACACCAGCTGGTGGAACTGAGGCACAAAAATCCTTTGGCTCCCTTCAGGGTTGGGGTGAAACAAAGGATTTTTTGCCGGTTCCGAAATGCCTTAACTATTCTAGTCATCAATTTCCTTTTATTCCTTTCACAAACTGTTTGATGTCCTTCTCCATATTATCCGACTTCTCCAGCAGGTCAATGAAGGCGCTGCCAATAATGGCGCCACTGGCATACCTGCAGGCTCTTTCAAACGTTTCGTTGTTGGAAATACCAAAGCCAATCAACCGTGGGTTCTTCAGCCTGAGCATCTGAATCCGGGCAAAATACGCCTCCTGCACCTCACTCACGGCCCCTTTGGCGCCAGTAGTGCTGGCAGAGGAAACCATATAAATAAAGCCCTCAGTATGCTCATCAATTTCACGAATCCTCTCTTCCGATGTTTGCGGTGTAATGAGATAGATATTGTGCAGGCCGTATTTGGTGAAGGTTTCTTTGTAAAACTTTCGGTATTCGTATACTGGCAGGTCAGGTAAGATAAGTCCGTCAATGCCTATTTCCTGACACCTGGCGCAAAACTTCTCCAATCCGTATTGCATCACGGGATTAAAGTAGCCCATCAATAAAACAGGTAAATCGATTTCAGAACGCATGCCCTCCAACTGATCGAAAAGCAGCTTCATGTTCATGCCGTTCTCAAGCGCCTGCTGGTTGCTTTTTTGGATGGTAGGGCCATCGGCCACGGGATCTGAAAAGGGAATGCCTACCTCAATCACATCGGCACCACCCTCTTGAAGTGCCTTCATAATTTTTCTGGTGTCACCAAGGCTCGGATAGCCAGCAGTAAAATACATCGACAATATATGATCTGCCTTTTCGGTAAAAAGGGTGTCTATTCTATTTGCTTCAATTATTTCACTCATGTTATTTCCGTTTTAACAATTACCACTTTCACGCAAAGGAGGTTTCACACAAAGGCGCTAAGACGCAAAGCGTACTTCGATCCTCAATCTACTGACTTCTAACCTCTCCCGATTCTATACTCTTAAACTTTCACCTTTTCACTTCAGCTGCCACGAAGGCACAAAGATTATTGCCCCGGCTGCTGACGATCCCAACTCCAGCTTCCGTTTGCCCGGGCGACTGACGGCTGCCAGCACTATTTCCAGCGCTGCCGTACCGACACCTACTTCCGTCCCGCCAGTAGTCGGGCAAGCTTCCTACCTTCCGTCCTCCACCTCCGGTCTTCCAGCTTCTGTCTCCCGTCTTCTGTCTCCCGTCTTCAAACTTCCGTCTCCCTTTAAGCCTTTCGAGCGTCTGACGATTGCCGACGCAGAAAGGCAGCGCTATCGTACCGACGCCTGCTCTCCTGTCTCCCGTCTCCCGTCTTCCAGCTTCCGTCTCCTTAATACTCCCCCCACTTAATATACGTCTCCAGGTCTTTGTCGCCACGGCCTGAAAGATTAAGCACCACCACATCGGAAAGTTTAAATGTCAGCTTTCCCAGCGCCGCAATTGCATGGGCTGATTCAATGGCAGGAATAATGCCTTCCAGCCTGCTTAACTCAACGCCAGCCACCATGGCCTCTTCGTCGGTAGCATTCAGGAATATACCACGCTTACTATCAAACAAATGGGCGTGCAAAGGTCCAATGCCAGGGTAGTCGAGGCCGGCGGATATTGAATGTGGCTCCACTACCTGCCCATCTTCAGTTTGCATCAGTATCGTGCGGCTGCCATGCAAAACACCATCTCGTCCCAAAGCCGTTGTAGCAGCAGACTTGCCCGAATCAACTCCGTGCCCGGCTGCCTCCACAGCCACCAGTTGCACGTTAGGCTCATCGAGAAAGTGATAAAATGCACCAGCAGCGTTAGAGCCGCCGCCTACACAGGCAACGACGTAATCGGGGGTTTCAGTTCCTTCCTTGAGCAAAAGCTGCTCTCTCATCTCTGCACTAATCACCGACTGAAAGCGAGCCACCATGTCAGGATACGGGTGCGGGCCTACTACACTACCAATGATATAATGTGTTTCGTTCGGATTGTTGATCCAGTGGCGCATGGCTTCATTGGTGGCGTCTTTCAGGGTGCGGCTGCCTGACTTGGCCGGACGCACTTCGGCACCAAGTATCCTCATGCGTTCTACATTGGGCCTCTGCCTGGCCATGTCCACCTCGCCCATGTACACGATGCACTCCATGCCCATGAGGGCACACACAGTAGCGGTAGCCACTCCGTGTTGACCGGCACCTGTTTCCGCTATGATCTTTTTCTTACCTAGTCGTTGAGCGAGCAAGATCTGCCCAACCGTGTTGTTCACCTTGTGAGCGCCCGTATGGCACAAGTCTTCCCGCTTCAGATAAATTTTCGCACCATGCTTTTCCGACAAACGGCTTGCAAAGTAAAGCGGTGTCGGTCTTCCTACATAGTCTTTCAAAAGCCCGTGGAAGGCTTCCTGAAATTCCGGAGCATAAATAATGTCGAGGTATTTTTCCTTCAGCTCTTCTACATTTGGATAGAGCATCTCAGGAATGAAGGCACCTCCAAACTTTCCATAGTACCCCTGCTCATCCACTGCATATTTGGATATTGTTTGTTCCATCAGATCGTCTCCTTTTTCATTTTTCCCATTCTCTTCTTCAATTCCAGCAGCTTATCGATGTCTTTCAATCCTGGCGACACTTCAAACCTGCTGTTCACGTCAATTCCGAACAGCTTGGGTAAGTCTAGCTGCTCTATCTCATCTATATCCTCCAGACTAATGCCGCCGCTTAGAAAAAAGGGAATGCTTAGCTTGTAGGAATTGAGCAGAGTCCAGTCAAATTTCTCGCCCGACCCTCCGTAGTTAGGCGTTTTGGTGTCAAAAAGAGCATAGTCGATACACCCCTCAAACGCCTCCACTTTCTTAAAATCGAAGGAATTGCTCACCTGAAAGGCCTTGATCACCTTCATTCCTTTCTTCCTCAGCTCGACACAATACTGCGGAAACTCTTCGCCATGAAGCTGCACATACTCCAGCTTGTATTCCTCCACCACTTTCACAATATCCCAAAGAGGGGCATTCACAAACACCCCTACCTTTTTTGCGCCCGGAGGAAATATGCTTGTGCCAGTAAATAACAATTCGCTACCAACGAACCGGGGAGATTTTGAGAAAAAAATCATCCCCATGAAATCAGGTTCCACTTCTTTCAACCTTTTAATGTTGTCAGGAAATTTCATCCCGCACACTTTCAACTGCAGACGTTGGTTAGCCATATGTATTAAACCGTTTGGGTTTTGGTTTTCTCCAGAAAATGAAAGCGCTCGATAAAATGCTTCGCACCCACCTCAGGCCTGCTTTCTTTCATAAATTGCTCACCGATCAGGAAGCCTTCAAAGCCACATTCTTTTAATTCGAGCATAACGGCCGGATCACTTATGCCGCTCTCGGAAATCTTCACATAGTCTTCAGGAATTTTTGCCACTAGTTCCTTGCTGATATTTATATCGGTAACGAAGCGCTTCAGATCACGATTGTTCACTCCTACTATATCCAGTTCGGGATGAATATTGTTCAGCAACTCTTCCTCATTGTGCACTTCCATCAGCACCTCCAGCCCTAGCGACTTAGCAAACTGAGCCAGGCCTTTTAGTCGTTTTGGTGGTAAGGCAGCAGCTATCAGCAGTATCACGTCAGCGCCAATTGATTTAGCTTCAATGATTTGATATTCATCGATGATAAAGTCCTTGCGGAGAATGGGGCAAAAGTTGAAGTTTCTGGCCGTGGTCAGGTCCTCATTTTTACCTCCAAAGAATTCAGTATCCGTAAGGATCGAAAGCCCACTTGCGCCAGCTTGCATATACCCTATGGAAATGCGCTCCACGGAGACGTTGGGATTGATGACTCCTTTCGAAGGGGACTTTCTTTTGATTTCGGCGATGATGCCAGATTTATCGGGGCGAAGCAGGTACTTTTTCATCGACACAGTGGGCGAAGGAAAGTAGATGCTCTCTTCCAGTAATTTAGCTGGAAACAGCTCTTTTCGTCGCTCTACTTCCTGCTTTTTTACGGCAAGAATCTTATCCAGGATATTCTCCATTGCTTACAAAATTATGAAATACTTACAGATATCTTTGAATCGCCAACTAAGTTTCTGAATGTTTGGAAAGCCCTGCCAGATTCAAGAGATTCTTTGGCCATTTGCACTCCTTCCTTCACAGAACTTAGCTGCCTACCTACATAAAGTGCCAGCCCGGCATTGGCCAAAACGGCCTCTGTCTGAGCCCTGGTTCCCTCGCCTTTGATCACCTTCAGAAAGATGGCTGCCGACTCTTCAATTGTCTCGCCACCCTTTAGTTCAATCGCCTTCACGGTCGACAAACCAAGGTCTTCGGGGTAAAGCACCTTCTCTCCCTGGTTGGTGATCATTTTAAACCCACCGGTTAGCGACACTTCGTCGTATCCATCCAGAGAATGAAGGATGACAAACTCCTTGCCCGACCGCTGATAGAGGTAGCCGTAAAGCCGGGCTAATTCCAGGCTAAAAACACCGACAAGCTGCTTGTCGGGAAAAGCCGGGTTTACCATGGGGCCAAGCATGTTGAAGAAGGTTTTCACGCCCAGCTCCTTCCTAATCGGGGCTATGTTCTTCATGGCCGGATGAAAGAGGGGTGCATGCAAAAAGCAAATACCACTTTCGGCAATACTCTTCTCAATCTTGTCCTTGTCGTTAGTGAACTCGTAGCCAAAATAGGCCAGCAGGTTCGACGAGCCGCAGATGGATGAAACGCCATTGTTGCCATGTTTGGCCACATTCTGGCCCGCTCCGGCCACTACAAAAGAGGCCAGAGTGGAGATGTTGAACGTATCCTTACCATCGCCTCCTGTTCCACACAGGTCAATGGCGTCGTATTTTTTAAGGTCGAGCGCTATGCAAAGCTCAAGCATAGCGTCACGGAATCCCTCGAGCTCTTCTACCGTAATCGACCGCATCATGAAGACAGTAAGAAAAGCAGCCATTTGCGATGGGTTGTATTCGCCTTTGGCAAGGTTCACCAGTATTTCCCTGGCCCGTTCCTTTGTCAGCGATTTATACTCGAATAGTTCGTTCAGTACTTCCTTCATTGCACTAACATTTTGTTACCCAGTTATTAATCATTTGTTTGCCATGCTCAGTCAGAATCGACTCAGGGTGAAACTGCACGCCTCTTACGCTATACTTTTTGTGCCGCATCGACATAATATTTCCCTCCGCATCCTTTGACGTCACCAGCAATTCTGCCGGCAGGTTTTCTGCCACCACCGACCATGAGTGGTACCGGCACACCCTAAAACTATCAGGCAACCCTTCGAACAGGGCATCCTCTACACCGGTTCTGATGGTGTCGTTCGCTACGCCGTGCAACACAACCGGCATGTTGAACAGCTCCCCTCCGAAGGCTTCGCCAATGGCTTGGTGCCCCAGACAAACGCCCAGAATGCTTTTCGTTGGCGAGTATTTCTTCAAAAGCTCTGGCATAATGCCGGCGTCCTTTGGCAGACCAGGGCCAGGAGATAGCAGTATCTTATCGTATTTCTCTACCTCTTCCAGGTTAATTTTATCATTTCTGAACACATCAGTGGTGTCACCATACCCAAGTTCCACTAGTATGTGAACCAGGTTATAGGTGAATGAATCGTAATTGTCTAATACCAGAATCTTCATATTTGCTGCGCCAACTCCAGCGCTGATTTTAATGCCGCCAATTTATTATACACCTCCTGCACTTCACTTTCCGGCGTCGACTTGGCCACAATTCCCGCCCCCGCCTGGTAGAACAACGTGTTGTCCTGGCTGAGAAAGGACCGGATCATGATGGCATGATTGAAGTCACCATTGAGCCCCAGGTAGCCGATTGCTCCACCGTAGTATCCCCTTTTTACAGCCTCGTACTTATCAATCAGTTGCATGGCCATGTGCTTTGGCGCACCCGACAAAGTGCCCGCCGGGAAAGTACTGCCTACCATTTCAAGCGGCGAAGTGCCCTTCTTCAGTTTACCCGACACCTTCGAAACCAGGTGAATCACGTGAGAGTAATATTGAATCTCTTTGTAGGTCTCAACTTTCACGGCGTCGCTGCTTTTGCTCAAATCATTTCTCGCCAAATCAACCAACATCACGTGCTCAGAGTCCTCTTTGGGGTCTTCATAAAGCTTCTTGGCCAGCTCCGCATCCGACTGGTCGTTACCAGTTCTTCGGAAAGTGCCCGCAATAGGGTAAATA
This sequence comes from Imperialibacter sp., assembly GCF_048007035.1. Classification (NCBI taxonomy): domain Bacteria; kingdom Pseudomonadati; phylum Bacteroidota; class Cytophagia; order Cytophagales; family Flammeovirgaceae; genus Imperialibacter; species Imperialibacter sp. The sequence goes on along the minus strand of NZ_CP180355.1, from coordinate 4,422,709 downwards.
GTGGCTTCACCGTTTTTTATCACTATCTGTGCCTCAGGCGAGGAGCCGAAAATTTTGAAGTTGCCGTAGTCAAAATAGAATAGATAAGGAGAAGGATTAATGGAGCGGAGAGCACGATACACCTGAAACTCATCGCCTTCGAAGGAAGACTGAAACCTGCGGGAAAGCACGATTTGAAACACATCACCCACCTGGCAGTGATGAATTCCTTTCTTTACAATCTCCAAAAACTCAGCATCTGTAAAGTTCGATTCCTCTCCGTTCTTAATGCTAAAATGAAAAGTAGGCACATTGCGACTAGTGATCAGGCTCACCATTTCATCGATGCTGGAAGTCTGACCGTCGATCTGATTTTCAACGATAAACAGGTCATTCTTGAAATGGTCGATCGCAATCACATACCTGAAAAGCGAATAGTGCATATCAGGAATATGGAATTGATCTTTTTTGGATGAGTCGAACTTAATGTCCTCGAACCGTTGTACAGCATCGTAGGCCAGGTAGCCAAACAACCCTGCGACAGAAAACTTGACACCAGCCTCCTCTTTAATGTCAAACTTGCCCATGAAGGCGCTCATCAATTCGGTAAGTTTGCCGGCGTCGCCTAACGAATGGTTCTCCACGCTGTTGTCGGGAAATTCGGATGAAAACTCCCTGCCTCTCAGCGTCATAGAAGCCATGGGCTGGCAGCAGATAAAAGACATGCTGTTTTCCTGTCCATGATAATCAGAGCTTTCAAGCAGAAACGTATTCGGGTACTTGTCTCTCAGTCTCAGATAAATACTCACTGGAGTGTGGGTATCTGCCAGCAGTTTTTTGGATGTTTGCCTGATGTGATACATAAAAATTTGGTTCATGGTGCAACAAAAAAGGGCCTGCGTGAACAGGCCCTTTTCTCAAGATCATAAAATCTACCGGTTCACGATTCGAATGTCGAATTGTGCCACCACCAGATCATATGAGCGCTTGCTTTTGTCATAACGGACGCTAATGTAGTAGCCGAAGAATTACGCCGCAAGACATCAGGGAATTTTTTAAAGAAATCTTTCTTGCGATTGAGGAAGGAGAAAAACTAACTGGATAAGTTTTCATTCTTTAGCGAACTCCGTTTGTAGTGAAAATCCTCACTCCACTAGATTTAGCTATGTGCATTTTTTTGAGGGCAAAAGGTAGAAAATTAAGAATTAGTTGTAATTTTAGTTTGATCCAACCTAACCAAATAGCTTTACTTTTTTATCATTTTGGCCTGAGTACAGATACTTTTAACTTTGCTTTATGGATGTTGTTGATCAACTAAGCGTTTTGGTTCATTTATCGAGGGTAGATAAATACGTAGCCCCGTCTGAATCAAAACTGATTCACTATATAGGTGCGCTCAATGGCTTGTCAAAGGATCAGATAGAAACGCTGATTGATCACCCAAAGCCAATGCCTACACTGGATGGCGTCAACGAAGACGACAGGCTCGACTACCTCCTGAACATTGTGCAGTTAATGAAGGTAGATGGCAAAGTCTTCACCAGCGAAATCGAGTTTTGTGAAAAAATAGCTCTTAAACTTGGGTATTTGCCCGGTGTGATTGCTGAGCTTTCGCAGTTTACTTATGCAGACCCGGAAATCAGCACAAGCAAAAAATTCCTGAGGCAACTGGCTCAGAAATACCTGATCAAGAAATAGCTCAAGGGCCCCTGCGGTTAGGGTTATTTCCTCCCACACCCCCGCCGTCGGCACCGGGTATCCCGATAGAACCATCAGAAGCTTTAATAAAAAAGGTGTGATCAACTATATGAAGAACGCCGTTTGAAGCTTCAAAATCGCCAGCAATGACATTTGAAACACCATTGATCGACACATCATTATTCAATCGTGCTATAAGTGCTTCAAACCCATTGAATAACGTCGGGTAGCCAAGCTCCTCTCCGAAATTCTTCAGGAATAACCGGTCATCGACTACATGATACAGTACCACTATCTGTAAATCCTGAGGGCTTAAATTGGCAAGACCTTCGGTAAAGCCAAATTCTTCAAAAAAAGTCAACATTGCCTCGTTGGTGGGCGCAAAAACCGTGTAGGGGCCTTGTTCTTCAAAAAGAGGCTGAAGGCCGGCAACGACGATAGCATTCTCGAAAATGCTAAGCTCTTTCGCCTCTTCTATTGCTTGCCAAAGATTGCCCATTTCCTTGGGTGATTCTTTGTCACGGCAAGCACTCTGGAATAGCAGGACTATTCCCATCAGGAAAATAAGTACAATTTTTACCAGGCGATTCACTTAAGTAATAACTAACTCAAATTTGAATGTAGGCATTAGCTGGGGGAAAAGAAAGCCAGCCAGTTCGATAAAAGAGTACCTTTCGCTGTAAAAATCAACAAAAAAGTCTCTCATTAATGAGAGACTTTCGCCTACGATTGGTTGAAATATGCTTACTGTGCCTTTGCTACCTGAATATTTCCCAGGATTTTAACAACATCGCCTACCACCACACTACCAGCTTCGGTTACGCCATTCCACTTGAGGTCAAATTCCTTTCTGTTCACTTTCCCTTCTACCTCAAAACCTGCTTTAGTATTGCCGTATGGGTCAACTGCAATGCCTCCCAACACCACATTCAAGTCCACTGGCTTGGTAATGTCACGGATTGTAAGGTTTCCTGAAAGAATGAAGCTTTCCTCATCAACTTTTTTGATGCCAGTGCTTTCGAAAGTCAACGCAGGGAATTTCTCAGCATTAAAAAAGTCGTCGCTTTTGAGGTGTCCGTCTCTTTGCTCATTGCCGGTATCAATTGTGCTCACATCGGCTGTCAGCTTTATTTGTGCAGTTGTAAAATCGTCGCCTTCTGTGGCTACCTCCACATTGAAGTTTTTGAATGAACCGGTTACTGTTGAAATGACCAGGTGCTTCACCTTGAACTGAAGTTCAGAGTGCATAGTATCAAGGTTCCATTGGGTCAGAGTTTGTGTTTCCATTGTATGTATTAATTTAAATGTTTGTACTTATATGTATATACATACAATTGATTGAAATTGTTTCACTTTGAGAGAAAAAAAATCATTTTTGTTGAGGTAGTGCCTTAAATAGCCATTAAAGCCATTTTTAGTCAGCTCAGTTGAATTTGGCTGAGGCGGCAATAAGGTTCAGCGCTTTGTCTTTTTCGTCTGGAGTATTGGCGTTCATCATAAATGCATGGTCTACCACATTCACCAACTCAATATCCGCATTAATCAAAACCTTTCTGGGGCATGAATACCCCTGGGCAAGGTAGTTAAGTAAAACCTGGTAGGCCTTTGGTTCCCAAATGGTGATCAATGGTTCCGGGAAGTCGGTCTCGGGGTTATAAAAAGCCGTTGCTACCTTTGAAGGGTTTCGGTACTGTAGCAACAGGTCGATGTGTTCCTTACCCAAAAGTGGTAAGTCGCAAGCTACGGTAAGCCAGGCTGCATTCGGGTCGCTCATCAAAGCCGACAAAATGGCGCCATACGGCCCAAGACCTAAAAAACGATCCATCACCGTATTTGCCTCCTCGGAAACAGAATAGGTCTGATCGGTTCTGATAGAAAGGTGAGGCTGAATGCCTGCTGCACTCAGCAAATCATACATGTACTCCCGTTGTGGCTTTCCATGGTAAAAAATGAGCCCTTTGTCAGCCTCCATTCGCTGGCTTTTGCCACCAGCCAGCACAAGCCCCTTGACGGGCGCAACAGAAAGCTCGAGCTGCGAAGCCACCCAGTTGTTAATCCTTTGCGTGTCGGCAATTGAAATAACCGGCGTGCCTGGGTTCATTCGGGACTGCACCTCCTCCGGAATTTGTGTTTTCCCTTCCGTCATCAGCACAAGGGAAATATTGGTCAGCCGGTCTATCTTTTTTACCACATCCTTTCGTGGATCTATCACCACAATTTGTCTGGAGGCCGCAAAGTGGTTTCCATTGATAAAAACAGCGTCGAGTGGATTGAAACTAGCTTTTGCTTCAAAGGGTGTGGGGGCTGTTGCGTGGTCGAACCGAAAATAGTTGATCTTATTGGTTGCCTCCAGAAATGCATGCCCGCTCAGCATTGAACTGTTATGCTCTTCTTCTGAGGCCTTATGGTCTTCATCAAGATAGGCCAGCTTCCATTTTTCACCCAATGCAGCACATAGGCTGCCAACCAGCTTCCGGATTTCTCCGCAAGGAGTTCCCAATATGGCCCATTCCTGGCGGTGATAGCTTCCCCCCATTGGCTTGGCCAACTTGGCATGTTTGCTATGCTTCTCTTTTGAAATCGTTTTTTCCTCCACGCTTCTCCAGTAGTTTGATTTCTTTAATGACAATGTCGTGCGAAAGAGCTTTGCACATATCGTAAACCGTGAGCGCCGCCACCGACGCCCCGGTTAAAGCCTCCATTTCAACACCTGTCTTACTCTCAATCTTCGTAGTGCACTGAATGGTGAGCTCATTGCCCTTCCATTCGGTATCAAATGAACAACTCTCCAGACCTAACGGATGACACATGGGTATGAGTTCCCCTGTCCTTTTGGCCCCCATGGTGCCGGCAATGATGGCCGTTTGAATCACAGGCCCCTTTTTTCCCCAGAGCTCTCCATCTTTCAACAAGGACATCACCTCTTGAGGAAGCACAACAATGGCTCTTGCCGAAGCCATTCTTCGAGTCACCTTCTTTTCGCCCACATCCACCATGGCGGCCTGCCCCTCTTTGTTTACATGGCTAAGTTCCTTTTCTTTAATGTTCATTTACTTTGGTCTGGGATTCAGTTAGAGAATACTCGCTAAAGATAAAAAATAAAGTTGGACAGTTGATCTAAGTACTTCTAAGCAATGATTTCAGTTAACGAAGCCACCTCGCTTATTTTATCCACTCAGCTCAGGTTGAAAAAGGAGCACGTCAACCTGCAGGAGGCGTCGGGCAGGGTGCTGGCCATGGAGATTTTTGCAGACAGAAATTTCCCTCCCTTCGACCGGGTAACGATGGACGGCATCGCATTTGCCTACAAAGCCTACGAAACAGGGCTTCGAACATTCGCTATTGAAGGCACACAACTGGCAGGTGAAGAGGCAAAAAGTCTTCAAAATCCTGACGCAGCATTGGAAGTAATGACCGGTGCTGTGCTCCCCGTCGGCTGCGATACCGTCGTTCCCTATGAGGATATTGAGATCACAAACGGACAGGCAACGCTCGCTGTTGAGCCAATCAGGGAAGGCCAAAACGTGCACAAAGAAGGGAGGGACCAGAAAAAAGGCACCAAGCTTTTGGATGCCGGTACGCTCATTCGTTCGTCGGAAATCGCTGTGCTGGCAACTGTGGGTACAGCCGTGCCCAGGGTGTTCTGCCTGCCAAAGGTGGCTGTTATTGCCACCGGCGATGAGCTAGTGGCTGTAGATGATCACCCTGAGCCCTATCAGATACGGTCTTCCAACAGTCAGGCCCTTGCCGCTGCCCTCCAGAGCTGGGGAGTGGAGCCGGAAATTTTCCATATCAAGGACGACAAAGAAAGCCTGCAAGAGCAACTTGGCAACATTCTGAAGCAGAATGATGTGTTGCTACTGAGTGGTGGTGTGTCAAAAGGGAAAGCCGATTACCTGCCTGAAGTACTTGAGTCACTTCAGGTGCAGAAAATATTTCACAGAGTAGCGCAAAAGCCAGGCAAGCCGTTCTGGTTTGGCCGTATCGAAGAGAAAAAGTTTGTATTTGCGTTTCCGGGCAACCCTATTTCCACATTTATGTGCTTTCACAGGTATTTTCTACCATGGCTAAAAGCCTGCCTGGGCATTGTGCCAACGGAACAATATGCCAAGCTGAGTGAAGACTTTGACTTTGCGTCGCCCCTCACCTACTTTCTACAGGTGAAGACTCATTTGGATAAGGAAGGAGTGCTTTGGGCGCAGCCACGGTCAGGCGGTGGGTCGGGTGACCTGGCAAATTTGCTGTATGCCAATGCATTTCTTGAACTGCCGTCAAATCGCCAAAATTTCAAAAAGGGAGAAAGCCTCCGCCTGATTACCTACAACCCTTTGTAAAAGCAAAGGCAGAAGCTAATTGCCTCTGCCCTTGTTTGTCTTCACCAAAAGGATGCTTTATTGAACAAGCTTCAAATAAACCTCCTTATTTTTTTTACGTCCATCACGACTCTTTTCATAAGCCACCAAATTCTTTCCGTCGAACATCCAGAAGTCGTCTTCATCGTCATCACCGATGTTAAAATGATCTGAATCACTGATCCAAAGCTCTCCATCCTTATTGATATGCCATTCTGAATAATCCACATCAGACTCACCAAAAGCATTAGTTTCAATCCGCAGGCGGTTATCAGGAAGAAATTCGAATCGAATGTCGATCTTATCAATAATATTGAAAGCGAAGTCTGTGATTGTCTCAGCGAAGATTTGGGCTACAATATTGTCTTCGTCTTCAATCTCCTCCCTGACTTCGTCTTTGTCAACATCGATAACGAGCTTCCAAACGCCCTTCAGGTCTCTTTCATTCACACGTCGCTGCGCATTGGCGGCAACATAGGTAAAAGCAAATAGTCCGATCAGTAATAGTGTCCTTTTCATTTTGATAGTATTTTGTATTACAAGGTACTATATATACTATTATTTAGGACAAAGGTTGCATCAAAAGTTCGAAAGTATAGCAAAACCTTCCTGAGTCTTACTTTTGCCCGCTGGAAGCCCTTTTTTCGAGCACCTTCAGCTTTAGCTTCAAAAGCTTAGTGTTTGCCTGATGATAGAAAATTGTGCTAACCAATGCGGCCAAAATGACCCATGCGCCTTCTCTGTTCAAGTCGAGAAACATTGAAAGGTTGGCCAGGTTCCAAACGACTACAAACAACACTATCGAATTGAGGATGATGGATAGGTTTTTTGAGATCGACTTTCTGGTTTCCAGTTTCTTGATTTGCTTGTTCAAATCACTTTCTTCGGTCTCGTCAATCATGGCCATTAAACTTGATCAAACAACATCTTTCTCACCTGATACCCAAATACCAGCACCACAACAATCAACAGAATGAAGGAGGAACCAAGCATCACTTTGTTGCCAACGGAGTAAATCACAGGCTCGAAAGTAAACACGATCTCATGGTCACCTGCAGGTACCTGAAGTGCCCGGAGCACATAGTCGGCCCGGAGAATCGGCACTTCATTGCCGTCGATACGGGCTACCCAACCCTCAGGATAGTAGATTTCGGAGAAGATGGCCAAAGCCTCGCTGGAAGAGCTTGACTTGTACACCAGTTTGTTGGGTGCATAACTTTGTAAGGCGATGGTGCCGGAGTCGTCATATTCAGTAGCGGCTACGTCAAACTTGGTGGCATCAATAATGGCTACCGATTTGGTGTCAGTACCACACAAAACGTCTATTTCCTCATCAGCTGAATTTACTTTATAAACGTTGGAGACGAACCAAGCCGGGCCATTGGCGTCACTATTTCTAAGCACCTCCCCTTTGTTATCGCCAAATTTGAAATACCTGGTATTAAGCATATTGACTACTCCAAGGCCTGAAAAATCTCTCGAGCCAGCCTGCACAGTGGAGTACAACTGGTTAGCCTCACCCGACAAGCAGTACTCGATCAAATCCTGATAGCGCCTGAGTTTGGCTGCATGATACCCCCCCAAAGAATGATGGAAGTAAGAGGTTTGTGCATCGTTGAAAGGATCATTGAGGTTGAAAACACGGTAATAATCTTTGTCACTCAAAATCACCTGGTCTGCCTCAGAAGGGGCAAAGAACTGACGAGCTGGGTTCGCTGTGAAATTCTTGTCGTTCAGGTACCTTCTGCTTACTGAAATTACATCCACAGAGGTAACGACAACGAGTAATACGGGAGCCCATACTGCCGAGAGCTTGCCTTTGGCCCAAAAATACACACATGCACCTGCCGCAACGATGAACAATAGCGACCGGAATGCATCAGCTCTTAGCAATGACGCCCTGTCGATCCTCAGCGCCTGCAACAACCGGGGGTATTGCTCAAGGCCTGCATCATTTGGGCTTGCGTAGCCACCCATGCCAGCAAACACGATGGCCAGCAGGGAGAATCCGCCTGTTGCGCCAAGGGCGATGTAGAAGCCCTTCATCCATTGCTTATCAAATGACTTTTCCAACCCAAGCTGAAGCCCCAGCATGCCCAATAGTGGCAAACAGAGCAATGGCATGAACAAGGCAAAAGTCACTGACCTGAATTTGTTATAGCCCGGAAAGTAGTCGAAAAGAAAGTAGTTGAACGAAGAAAAATTCTTACCCCAGGTAAGTGCGATGCCAAAGGCGATCACCACGAACATCCAATATTTCTGTTTACCAGGCAATACGATGCCTCCCAGCACTGCCAGAAAAATGATAATGGCCCCTGCATAGTAAGGCAACGTGCCAGGCTGGTTACCCCAGTAGGCGGGCAAGCCATTCAATTGCTGGGCTACCTGCTGACGTGGAACCCCCATTTTTTGGAGCTCTACAGCGGCAGCACCGTCCGTATCGAACCCGCCCACCATAGCTCCCCCATAAAAATTGGGGATGAACATTACGATAGGCTCGAAAATGCCGTTGCTGTGATTGAAGGCATAGCTTTTGTCGAGGCCGTCAGCATTGGGCTTGGCTTCTTTTTGGGCTGTCAGCTCGGGCCTTCCCCTTTGTGTGTATTTGGCGTAGTCGTAGGTAGCCCAAAACTCACCAAAGAAGGTCCCCAGCCCCAGCATGGCTGCTAAAATGAGCACAAAACTATGCTTCAGAAATGGCTTTAGCAGCCCCTTCTGAATTTCCACCACCAACCTAGCTATGGCATAAATGATGATGATAAGCAGCAAATAGTAAGTGATTTGAAGGTGATTGATCCGCAGGTGCATGGCCAGCCCTAACGCCGCCAGTGCAAACCCGATTCTCTTTTTGCCATCGTAGGCTTTGTGAATACCTGCCAGAATGAGCGGAGCAAAAGCTATGGCTCCCAGTCTTGCGTTGTGCCCGGCCATCAGACAAATCATGTTGTAAGAAGTAAAGGCAAAACCGACCGCCCCCACTATAGCCAGGTAGGGAGTGACACCAAAAGCCAGAAGTAAAATGTAGTACGAAACCATGCTGGCAAACACCAACCTGACAGGATGGGGCAGCCATAAGCTGTAAGCCGATTGCAGAAACTCCACAATATCATTGCTCCAGTCCACATCGATCATGTAGGCTGGCATTCCGCCAAACATCGAGTTAGTCCAGAGTGGCTCCTCTCCCGTCGTTGCTCTGAATTCCTTTATTTCCTGCACGGAGCCCTGCCACTGGAGAATGTCCTGCTGATTGATGTTTTTATTGTCGAAGAAAACAGGGCTGAAAAAGAATATAGTCAACAGGTAGAAGACTGCTATGGCTATAAAATGCTGTATAACCTTCTTATTAAAGGTAATTTTCATGTGTAACAAATTTATCTTTTCGCCGGGGAGCCAATTCCAAAATCAACCCCATCCTCATAAAAGGCCTATACTCACAGTAGTAGCTATGATACTGAACCAGGCGCCCCCATTAAATCTGAGCGTGCCCTCAGCGGACAGGTACCAGTATCTATCCGGCAATAATATAATTTCAATGCCGATTTAAGAACGAACGTTCAGATTAAATTGAGTTAACCGGAAGGAACGAAAAGATAAAATTATGTATTTAGCAGACTTTTATAAGAAAACGTGCTATTCAATTACTTTAGCATGACCGATAGTTTTATGAAAAGCGAGCATTCGAAAAGTATAGGTGTGGTTGGTGGAAGCCGTGGTATGGGCAAGTGGCTGGTGGATTTTCTGTCTGACAGAGGCCATAAAGTAAGTTTCACATCCAATGATGAATCAAGTCAGTACAGCTCTAACATTGAGCTTGTTGCGGCCTGCGATGTGTTGATTCTGGCAGTGCCCATTTCGGCCATGGAGGCTGTGCTTGCCGAAATATACCCATCGTTGAATGACAAGCTTTTGATAGATGTATGTAGCGTCAAGTCAGGCATTGTGGCTGCTCACCAAAAAATTTCCCGGGAACAGAGCAGTATTTCTTCCCAATACATTTCTATTCACCCCATGTTTGCCCCTTCGGTGAAGAACGTCGAAGGCCAGGTAGTGATCTTTAACTACAGTGTAAACGTTGAGACTGAAACTGAGCTTTACTGGAAAAGCCTGTTTTCGACGCAGGGGGCCCTTGTGCAAGACATCTCTTATGATGAACACGACAGGCTGATGGGTGTGATTCAGGGACTGAACCACTTCAATGTATTCGTGAGTGCGAAAACCCTGGCGCATATGGGGGCCAACCTGGATTTCATCAAAAGTCTCTCTTCTCCCACTTACCGGATATTCCTGCTTTTCTACACTCGGTATGTGCTGCAAAACCCCCGGCTGTATGCAGAAATACAGATCTTCAACCCGTTTGTGAAGGAGGTTACACAGTTGTTTATGAAAGAGGCTGAAATATTGCTTTCCCTCGTCGAAAAAAGAGACTTTGAGGGCTTCGAAAATTACGTAAAAGAGATACAACCTTTCTTTAGCGACAACAAAGAGGACTCGGTTTTATCAGACAAGCTCATCGATGCCCTGGGGCATTTGTTAGCGGACACACCTGCAAATAAATGATATTTGGCATTACCTTCCGCAGTGCCTGTTCAGCCATACTTCACCAATAATTACCAACAACAGCCTGCTGTTTGAAGCTTGGACTTTTATGGAGTATATTACTATCAGTTTCGATAGTTAATAACTCCCTTACAATGAAAAAACCTACTTCAAACAGACGGAATTTTATTAAGAAAGCAGTAGGAACCTCGCTGCTGGCCGGTGCTGCCCCTTCGCTGCTCATGGCAGGAAAAAGCAAACAAACCTTTCTTATTAAAGAGCCTGAAAACGAGCTAAAAAAATACGCCGCCAACGACAAAGTCAATATCGCCGTCATTGGTATGGGCATCATGGGTTTCAATAATCTGAGTACGTCGGTGCAAATACCAGGGGTAAAGCTTGTGGCGGCTTGCGACCTTTACACTGGAAGACTGGATCGCACGAAAGAGCTTTACGGAAAGGATATTTTCACGACAAAAGACTATAAAGAAATATTGGACCGAAAAGATGTTGATGCGGTGATCATCGCCACTTCTGACCACTGGCACGACCGTATTTCCATCGATGCTATGAACAAGGGCAAGCATGTGTATTGCGAAAAACCCATGGTGCATAAGCTCGACGAAGGCCAGGCAGTAATCGATACTCAAGCCAAAACGAAGAAAGTTTTTCAGGTAGGCAGCCAATCGGCCAGCAACCTGGTGAGTCACAAAGCCAAAGAGATTTATGAGTCCGGCGCTATCGGACAGCTGATCATGGTGGAAACTTACAACGACCGCCAGGGTGGCAACGGCGCCTGGCAGTACTCTATCCCCACCGATGCCAGCCCGGCCACGGTTGACTGGGATCGCTACCTTGGCGATGCGCCAAAAGTGCCCTTCGATGCAAAGAGGTTCTTCCGCTGGAGAAACTATCAGGACTACGGCACAGGTATAGCGGGTGATCTTTTCGTTCACTTGTTCACTAACTTCCACACGATCACCGGCTCAACGGGACCCAACAGAATCTATGCGTCGGGTGGCCTTCGCTATTGGAAAGACGGCAGGGATGTACCAGACCTGATGTGCTCCATCCACGACTACCCTGCCACTGCCAAGCACCCGGCCTTTAATTTACAAATGAGGGTCAACTTTGTGGATGGCGGGGGCGGTGGCTCCAGAGTGCGCCTGGTCGGCAGCGAAGGCACCATCACCCTGGGCTGGAGTGGGCTCACCGTTGAAAGAAACAAAACCAAAAAAGCCCCGGGTTACGGCGGCTGGGACAGCTTCAGCACATTCACGGAAGCGCAGCAGAAAGAATTTGAGAAGTGGTACAAAGCGGAGTTTCCACCAGAAGCACCGGAAATGCTGATACCGGAAGTAGAATACAAGGCGCCTCAAGGCTATAGCGCCGATATCTCGCATCATACCAATTTTTATGCTGGCATTAGAGAGGGTAAGCCTATTCTGGAAGACGCATTGTTTGGCATGCGGGCAGCAGGTCCGGCGCTTTGCTCTAACCTAAGCTACTTCGAAAACAGAATTGTGAACTGGGATCCTGAAAAAGCAAAGCTCGCTTAGCAACAGGCAGTTTGCAAACGCAAATACCTACAGCACCTGGCATATTGAAAAATGTCGGGTGTTTGTGTTTTTTACCGAATTGCAGTAACTAATACCATGGAAAGAAGAAACTTCATAAAAAATGCCGCTGGGTTTGGCGCACTTGGCTTAATGACACCAGCTTCTCTATCTGCCTTCCCCAATGGCGCAGAGGTAGCCGCAGAAGACGACAGAACTTATTGGGTAAACATGCTTGTTAAAATAGCAGATCCTGTGCTGACTAACCTGGCAGCAGGCACGCTGAAAAAGAACATGCCAGTAGAGTGCAAAGAAGGACAGGAAGCTTCGAGGCGGCAGGTCACCTATCTGGAAGCCTTCGGGAGGCTGCTTTCTGGAATGGCCCCCTGGCTGGCATCAACGAGCCTAACGGGCAAGGAAGAGGAGCTCCGGAAAAAATATGCGACCCTTTCAAGAACAGCCATCAGCAAAGCGGTAGATCCCGGCTCCCCTGATTTTATGAATTTCACCGAGCATGCCCAGCCCCTGGTGGATGCCGCCTTCCTGGCCCACGCATTGATACGTGCCCCAAAAGAGCTTTGGGAATCGCTCGATAGCACCACAAAACTGAACCTGAAAAACGCATTTGTCTCCAGCAGAGTAATCAGGCCCTATCATAGCAACTGGATTCTTTTCAGCGCCATGGTGGAAGCCGCCCTGGCCAAATTCTACAATGAAGGCGACGCTGTAAGAATAGAGCTTGCAGTTAGACAAATGGAAAGCTGGTACAAAGGCGACGGTGTTTTTGGAGATGGTGAAGACTTTCACTGGGACTATTACAACAGCTACGTCATCCAGCCTTTTCTTTTGGATATCACCGCCACAATGATCCCCTTCGACAAACGCAACGATCAGTACTTTCAAAAGGCATTTGACAAGTTCCTGAAAATCGGGCAGCGTTATGCCGCCATTCAGGAGCGATTGATTATGGCTGATGGTTCCTTTCCGCCAATTGGCCGTTCTCTGCCTTATCGAATCGGTGCCTTTCAGTTGCTGGCACAAATAACGCTTATGGAAAAGCTCAGCGAGGGTATATCACCGGCCAGTATCCGGTCGGCGCTTACCACTTCCATGAAGAAAATAATGGATGCAGAAGGCACTTTTGACAAAAATGGCTGGCTTACTATTGGGTTCTGTGGGCACCAGCCAGCAATTGCTGAAGGATACATCTCCACCGGCAGCCTTTATCTTTGCTCCATGGCTTTTCTACCACTTGGACTACCACCCAATAACAGCTTTTGGGCCGCACCAGCGGCAGACTGGACTTCCAAAAAGATATGGAATGGTGTAGATGTGCCCGCCGACCATGCGATGTCATTGTAACCGGATTGCGATTGCCTGCCAGCCTGTTTACGTAAACACTTATCCGATTGAATGCATGCACACTTGCACACTTTGTCCTATCTTTGCACCTCAAAATAGTCTTGAAGCATGTTCGATAGTTTAAGTGTAAAGCTCGACAGAGCCATTAAGACCCTCAAAGGGCAGGGTAAAATATCAGAGATTAACGTTGCCAGCACGATCAAAGAAATCCGCCGTGCGCTGGTAGAGGCTGACGTAAACTATAAAGTTGCTAAGGAAGTAACAGACGGCATCAAAGAAAAGGCACTTGGCCGTGATGTGCTTATTGCCGTTTCTCCGGGCCAGTTGCTTACCAAAATCGTGCACGAAGAGCTCACCAGCCTCATGGGTGGCTCACAGGCTGACATCAATATCAGTGGCGACCCCGCTGTTGTGCTTATATCGGGTTTGCAGGGTTCTGGTAAGACCACCTTCACCGGCAAACTTGCCAATAGATTGAAAAAGCAAGGCCGTCAGGTGCTGTTGGTGGCTTGCGATATTTACCGTCCTGCTGCGATTGACCAGCTGAAAGTATTGGGCGATCAGGTAGGCGTAGATGTTTACGCAGAACCAGAAAACAAAAATGCTCTTCAAATTGCCCAGAATGGTATCGCACAGGCGAAGAAGACTGGCAAGAAAATAGTGATTGTCGATACGGCCGGTCGCTTGGCTGTCGATGACCAAATGATGGCAGAGATTGAAGGCCTGAAAAAATCACTGAAGCCTACCGAAACGCTTTTCGTAGTCGACTCAATGACTGGGCAGGATGCTGTGAACACGGCCAAAACCTTCAATGAAAGGCTCAACTTCGACGGCGTAGTGTTGACCAAGCTGGACGGTGACACCCGTGGTGGTGCGGCACTTTCTATCAGGGCCGTGGTTGACAAGCCAATCAAGTTTATTTCGACTGGCGAGAAAATGGACGCCATCGACCTGTTCCACCCCGACAGGATGGCCCAGCGAATCCTGGGCATGGGTGACGTGGTGTCTTTGGTAGAAAAAGCGCAAGAGGCCTTCGATCAGCAGGAAGCCGACAGGATTAACAAGAAGATCCGCAAGAACCAATTTGGCTTTGACGATTTCCTTTCTCAAATCGATCAGATCAAAAAGATGGGTAACATCAAAGACCTGATGGGTATGATTCCCGGCATGGGAAAAGCCCTGAAGGATGTGGATGTCGATGATGATTCATTCAAACCTATTGAGGCGATCATTAAGTCGATGACACCTAAAGAAAGAGAAAATCCGGATCTCATCAACGGCAGCCGCCGTCAACGCATTGCCAAAGGAAGCGGCACAAGCATTCAGGAGGTGAACAACCTGATGAAGCAGTTTGAGCAAATGCGCAAGATGATGAAAACGATGAACAAAATGGGAGGCGCAAAAGCGGCGCTGGGCAACATGATGAGGCGCTAATCTCGAGCTAAGGGCTTGTTGTTTTTCCAACTTTAGCGCAGTTGAGGTGGTTGGCGGTATCCTATGACGCCGTGGCAACGGGAATATAGAGTGT
Organism: Imperialibacter sp.; assembly: GCF_048007035.1. NCBI lineage: Bacteria > Pseudomonadati > Bacteroidota > Cytophagia > Cytophagales > Flammeovirgaceae > Imperialibacter > Imperialibacter sp. The sequence goes on along the minus strand of NZ_CP180355.1, from coordinate 4,407,698 downwards.
GAAAACGGAGCCTTTCCCCTCTTCACTGGACACTTCCACCCTGCCTCCGTTTTTCTTCATAAAATCATTCACAAGGTACAGTCCTAGCCCTTTACCCTTTTCACCATCGGTGCCCAATTCCCCTTCACTCTGTTTCAACGGGCTTTGAAACAGAATACTTTGCTTTTCAAGCGAAATACCGGTTCCGTTATCTTCTATTTTCACAGCCACCATGTTTCCTTCGGAAAAGGTTCCGATACCGATGTGCCCGCCCGTAGGCGTGAACTTTATCGAGTTGCTTAGAATATTCCTTATACAAAACTCCAGCTGGTCCCTGTTTGCTGACACCATCAGGTGGTTGCCAATTTCTGCCTGCAAAACAATCCCTTTCATTCGCAGCTGTTCAGCTGCCACCTTGACCACAGCTTCTATAGCTTTATTAACTTCAAAAGCATCATTTATTCCGGGAGCCTGATTAATCTCTGCCTTCGCCCAAAGAATGATATCATCGGCCAGCGAAAGTGTCGAGGTCAGTTGCGAGTCAAACTTTCCGAGCACATCCTCCATTTCCTGATCAGAAAAATTTTTGTAGCTGGTCTTCAGCATCACCACAAACTGGGCCAGGGTGCTTATGGGGCTGCGAAGGTCATGAGATATGATAGAGAAGAACTTGTCCTTTACCCGCACCAACTCCTCAAGCTTTTTCGATTTCTCTTCTATCAATTCGTTTGTTGCGGCCAGCTCCTCGGTATACTTCTTCCGCAGCCTGCCTGAGCGAACCAAAAGAATTGCCACGGTACCAAGCAACGCAATGGAAAATACAAAAAAGTAGATCTGGTATTGCTGAAGCGTTATCCTTTCTTCCTGCAACTGCCTCTCCTGCCTTAGCAGTTCATTCTCATTGGCCACCTTTATCGTTTGAAGCACTTGCTCCATCATGTTGGCCATTTCTATTTTTTGCTGCTCGTATATTTTTTCATTGATAAGGCTGAAAGCATCAAAGGTTTTGTGTGCCAACTCATATTCCTTGTAGAAAAAATAGTGGTTAACAAGTTGTGTGTAAGCCTGCCGTTCCTGCGACAGCAGCACATTGTCTCCGGCCAGCAAAAGCGCCTTATTTAGCATTAACTCCTCTTCAGACCTCTGTCCCTGTTGATGATATATCTTCGCCAGCATCAGGTAAACATCAAATGTGGCCTCCTTTTGAGAATCCTTCCCCAGCTCGTCGGAGATGGCCAGCGCTTCATTAAAATACTCTTCGGCACCTCTAAAATCCTTTCTCTCAAAGGCTATCTGTCCAAACACCTTGTAGCAAGAAGTCAATACTTGCTTGTTGTCAACAGTTTTAAAAATCTTTGTAGCCTGCTGGGTAACTTGTTGTGCCGTTTTCAGGTCACCTATGAGGAGATAATTCTCGCCAAGATTATGAAGAGTGACACCATAACGCTCGGGCATATCGAGCTTTGCATAGATGTCAGCAGCCTTCTTTTGGTATTCAATGGCTTTGAAATAGTCGAGCTGCCATCTGTACACATGCCCCATGGAAATATAACAATCGGCCACTCCCCTTTGCGAGTCAATTGTCTCAAAAAGTGCCTGCGCTTTCTCCAACAGTTGCACAGCAGTGACAAAATCCTGCCGTATCGCATAGCTGCTGCCAAGGTTTCGGTAGGCATAAGCTTCACCGTTCACATAGCCAATTTCCACACTTAGTTCCAGTGCCTCACGTCCGTAAGAAAATGCTTCGAGAATAGAAACAAACTGATTTTCAAGGGCCAGCCTGTTGAGCATATCAACTTTTACACTATCCAGGGCGGTATAGGCTTCGTTTTCTGCTTTCAATCTATCAATAGTGCTCGCCTGCGAAAAAACAGCGGCGGGCATAGAAAGCAGAACAACAAAAAGAAAAACTTTGGCTGGTCGGATAAATCTCAAGGTTATAAGCAATGTCCTCCCGAAGATAAGCCGCCGACGCAATTATTACTACTAAAGCGTTGATTTTCAGTTAGCGCAACACACCTCCTTTAACGCACCACCAGGGATATATCTTCATGACCAGCCTGCCTGCTTTTACCGCCAGATCCATCGCCACCAGCTTTTCTACCTCCTCCAAAGAGGTTACGTTGAAGACCAAAATTCCCCTGAATTCATCTTCGGACTCAACAGGCCCAGCCAGGTTTACATAGCCATTGCTCGCCATCCAGTTGATGTGTGCCAGGTGCTTTTCCTGAATGGCCGCCGCTTCTTCTTTCGTCTGGCTCCTTGTTGGTCCGCTATTGAGCATCACAAAAAAATACTTTTTCATGATGTACGTTGTATCTCCTTCCTGCATTTCAAAGTACTCAAAGCCATCGGCATCTTTTTGTACACCCTGAGCAGCGACACTAAATACAGTGGTGCAGAAGAGGATCATAATCAGGTATCGTCTCATAGTTAAAAATTTGGGTAGTCAATGAATGAATTTACAATTATTCAGCGGCCTCTCATTTTTAACACCCCTGAAACCCAAGAATTTGCTGCCAGAAGCGTCCAAAACCAGCCTCAGGCAGCTATTGAAAAAATGGGTAATCATATTAGGAAACTAAAAGGTTTCCTTTATATATTTGAAACCAAAAGGTTCCCTAATGCAAAGAGACGTATTCACAGCCATAGCCGACCCCACAAGGCGAGAGATCATTACGATGCTGGTCAGCCAGCCTCTGAATCTTAACACTGTGGCCGACAAGTTCGACATCAGCAGGCCGGCAGTGGCCAAGCATTTAAAGCTACTGAAAGAGTGTGGGCTGATCGATATTGAAAAAAGAGGCAGGGAGAGCTTTTGTAGCGCCAGGCTCGATGGATTGAAGGAGGTAACAGACTGGACAGCAAAGATGAGGGCCTTCTGGACTCAGAAGTTGGATGCACTAGAGGTGTTTCTGGAAAATGACCAAAATACAAAACAAGGCAAAAGTTATGAGTGACCTGCTAAACCCCGGAAAGCTCACCAATGAACCCGACGGGTACAAAGTGGTATTCGAACGAGAGTTTCCGTTTAGTTCCGAAGCTGTTTGGGAGGCAATTACAAATCCCGACAAGCTGGCGACATGGTTCATGGCAACAGAAATGGAATTCAAACCAGGTGGCAAAATGGTCATCCGCTTTCCTGAACCCGACAACTCTGAATCATTTGGAAAAATAACCAGGATCGTCCAGACCAAGCTGTTTGAGTACTACTGGGAAGAGGAGCTTGTTACTTGGGAGCTTCAGGAGCTGGGTTCCGAACGATGCCTTCTTACACTTACACATAGTAAAGTGGATGGGCAATGGGCAAAGTCAGTTCCGGCGGGCTGGCATTTTATGCTCGATACACTAAAGAAAACGCTGGCAGGCGACGAAACAACGCCAAAAATACCAGACAAACAAGAGGCCTTGAAGGCACAATACGCTGAAATGTATAAGCATCTATAACCAAGCAATAATATGGCAAAGACTCCATTTACCATCGAAAAAACATACAACGCACCTGCTAAAAAAGTGTGGGAAGCCATCACCGACAAAGACAAAATGAAGGTTTGGTACTTTGATCTGGCTGAGTTCAAAGCTGAGGTGGGTTTTGAGTTCCGGTTTAAAGGTGGCCCACCAGAAAGACAGTACCTGCACATTTGCGAGGTGACTGAAGTGATTAAGGAGAAAAAACTAGCCCACAGCTGGCGCTACGATGGAGAGCCTGGCATCTCTTACGTGACCTGGGAGCTGTTTGACCAGGGGAACTCCACCTTGGTGCGACTCACTCATGCGAACATTGAAAGCTTCAACAGCGGTAATCCGGATTTGGTACCTGAAAACTTTGCCGCCGGATGGACGGATATTGTGGGAAGGAGCTTGAGAGAGTACCTGGAGGGGAAATAACAGCAATAATGACCGTGTCTCTTCGCAGAAATAGCTGTGTCGGCTAGTAAGACCGTACGAAAGTTACGTGCATGGGATCGGGCGTAGCTTTCATTTTTGGCGATATTTTCTCTTAGCCCTAATCAAACTGTATCGAAAATCGTCGAATAGCAAGCTTAGCAATAAAACTACGGCAGCTAATACCAGCGTATTTAATTTCAGGTCGACTTTAGAATAGAAAAAACCGCCGGCAAGACCTCCGGCAAAAAAGAATGAAATAATGTATATGCGCAGTTTGATGGTCGATTTGAGTTTTTCCCTGTTCGGATGCGATTTAGGGAAGAGTAGCTGCGAAATTTCAATACCCAAGTCAGTGAAAAGCCCCGTAAGGTGGGTGGTTCTCACGATTGTGTTGGAAATTTTTGTCACATAAGAATTCTGAAGCCCCATGGCAAATAGCAATAAACAGGCGATGACATCAGGATAAGTGATGTCCACCACATTGCTCAGCAGACCTATAGAGAGCAAAACCAAAGACTCAATTATTGTGGGCAAAACATAAACATTCCATTTTTTATTTTCCCGGAAGAGCTCAATAAGAAAGCTTGACAAGAACGAGCCAAAGAAGAAAGAGAAAATGTAAAGGAAATACACCGTCCCTCTCCAAAACTCCAGATTTGACACGTCATAAATAAACAGTGCGAAGTGGCCTGTTACATTTGTAGTTAACTGTTTGAGAGCCAAAAAACCAGTTACGTTCACAATGCCAGCTACAAAGGAAAGTACGGTGGCAATTTGCAGGTTATGCTTCAGTGTCCTGCTTTTACCTTGATGCCTGAACATTAGATGATCACTTTATTTGCCTATTGGGTGGATATAACACGCCTTCGCTTGCTATCCTCCAGGGCTCGCTAAGCTACTTGTTTTTTCCTCACAGCGAAAGGAATCCTACAAATGTCCATCTCAGGCACTCTGTCCGGCTCCAAAACATAGCGACAGCACAACAGAACTGACGGCCTCAGGGCCTCCACTACTTTGGCACAACAGTCACAATCACTCTTTTGTATCTGGTTAATACCGGACTCCCCTTGTCTGACAGTTTTAGGATGAAATGTAGTGTTTCTTCCTTGTCGACGACCGGCGCCTTCACATACACTCCATGTACGTTTTCAGCAGAGATATCTATTTGCTTCTTATAGCTGCCTGCCTCGGGGTAGTGGAACCAGAGAAAGCTAAGGTTATCGCCATCAGGGTCGGTAGAGCTGAATGCATCCAGGCCAAAGCCCTCTCCCGACTTCACAGTCAACCGGTCGGCATGCTCCAGCACTGGGGTTGGCGGGTGGTTAGCTTCTTCGTACGACATGGTGCACCAGTCCATTCGGGCAGCAAAATCATTCTGAAAGTCGTCTCTCCAGCGAAACAGCGTCGCCTTGTTGTTATTGAAAGAAACGGTATCTCGGCGAACGGTGCGTCCGTACAGACTGGGCACATACGGCGTATAATTATCCTTTGTATCTGTCCATATAGGCCTGGTTTCAGGCTCAAACGGAACACCTGAGCTCCCCTGCTTCAGCGTAGCAATATCTGGCTTGTAGAGTTCGTAGCGGCCACCCCAGCCACCCCATTCCGGATGCTCCGGCTCATTGAGCCCGTTAGGTATCAAACCCAGGAACGACGGTGTATCGCCTTCCATGCCCCAGGCCACGTCCGGGTATTCCACGCCCACGGGGCCATGGCCTTGCTGAATGTTCTGCGCTATCCATGGGTTGCTTATTTTTTCATTGTCTATGCCTTTAATAACGTTGTTGATGGCACTCCATGTAGCGCTGCCGTAGTGGTCGCCGGGACTAACAATGTAAAACAGGCTTGGGAAGTTATTCCTGATCCAAATGCCACTGTCATCCTGGTCCGATATGGTGTAAACCCGCAGCTTGGCAATGAGTCGTTTAGCCTCTGTCGGCGACTTGGTTTTCTGAATCTTGTGCAGGGCCTGGGCCAGCGTGTTCACCCCTCCCCAGGCTGTTACCCACAAAGGGCGGTCGTCCTTTTCTTCAAGCACTTTGATAATCCAATCCGACCCTTCTGAGTCCTTTCCATCGCCCACTCCCAACATGCCATATACCGGCAGCCCTTGCTTCACTATCGCCAGCAAATCTTCGGCTTCCGGAAAACCAGCTTCGTGCTTCAAAAGGTTGGGCTGCACCTTGCCGTAGGCCCTGATCACTTTCCGAATTGACTCCGGGGCCACACTTGTTTTCTTCCAGATGGAGGTGGTGGCTACCATTCCTTTGATGTCTATCGCATTCGAGTACAACACCAATCGGGCGAAAGATTCGATATCGTCGGGTTCTGCCTCAATATCGGACAGGATAACTACCCGGTGTTTTTGCACTGGCTGACTGAACAGGAGGCTGGTGCTAAGTATCAAAAAAAAGGCGAAAAGAAAATTCTTCATGGTGAGTGTAGTTTAATCAATAGTCAAAGACCTAAATTTAATCTCGGTTTCAAACCAAAACTACCCGTATGTGTAATTAAACATGATGAATTCCGAGATTTTAAATGTGTTTGATGAAAAGCGAGAGGAGTTCAAGCCCTACGGCATCACCTGCGAGGTGTGGACGCCCAGCCTGATGCGAAGACCCGACCGTCACAACGAAATTGAACTCAACTATTTTGGGGAGGGTGCTATCACCTACCTTTTTCACGATAAAAAAATCACTATCCCCTCAAAAAAGCTTGCCCTGTTTTGGGGGCTGATTCCCCATCAAATCATTGACTTCGAAAACATCACGTCCTATTTTGTTTGCACCATCCCATTTTCCCAATTTTTAGAATGGAAGCTTCCCACTTCATTTGTTGATGGAGTGCTAAGAGGCGAAGTTTTACTAGATGGTTCTGAAGCGTTTTCGCCATATGATGAGTTCCTGCTAAATAATTGGATCAGTGAGTTTGGGAAAAACGAAGGTCTTGAGGTAACCCTGCTGGAGATGCGTGCCCGTTTGCTCAGGATGGCGCATAACAGTGTCGCCCGAAAAGAAAACAACCATTCCTCTATTCATTCAACTGAAATAAGTCAAGTGGAAAGAATAGCTATTTACATTGCTCAAAACTACGCCCAACCTATTAAAGCCGCTGAAATAGGGGAAGCGGTAGGCCTCCATCCCGACTATGCGAACACCATTTTCAGGAAAGCATTTGGCAGCACTTTGAGCGAGCACATTATGAAAGAAAGAATTTCACATGCCCAGCGTCAGCTGGCTGCTACCGACACCAGCATCACCGAAATCGCATTTCAATGTGGCTTCAATTCCATCAGCCGCTTCAATGCCTGCTTTATGAAAATGAACGGTTGCACACCCAGGGAGTTTAGGAGAAGATACCTGTAAATGCTACTCAATGTGAATCTGCCTGATGGTTCAGGTGAAGCCATTGCGCTCCTTTGTGGCTGCCAGTCTTCCGCTAGACGGGTGCGACACTATTGGAAGGCGTTGATAGGCTAACGACTGCTTTTGCTTGAGTCACTTGTCCTCTTTGATATACTCCATCGTCCAAACGTTTTGTCTCGGAAGTCCTTTTTCAATTCGGGCTAAATCCACAACCTCCTGAATAAATTGAGTTTTCGCCTTTGTATACTCCTCCAGTGAAGAGGAATTCCGGAGCACCAACAGTTTTTTCAAATCATTGTACCTGACTACCATGTCCGGTCTCTTTCTCAAATAGTCTCTGAATAGTATTTCGTTCCGTGAATAGAATTCAACATCCCATGGCAAAATGTGCAAATTATGCGTCCAGGTGTTCTCACGGGTATACCTGGCAAATAGATGCCGACCGGCAATATCCGTTGGGGTTTTGCGATAACTAAGTGCAGAAAGCTTCCGATCGTAAAAGGAAACTTTGCGAAATGGTGAAACGGCAATAAAAATATCAATTACCGGCTTCGCATTCTGGCCGGGGATAGAAGTGCTGCCAATATGTTCAATGGCTTTAATCTGACTCCGAAAAGTGGTGACCATCAGTTTTCTTTCATCTTCGAATCCTCTTTTCCAGTTTTCGCAGTATTCAACGATGCCTATGTCCATACCTTCAACTTTCACACCTGCCCAATCAATCAAAAAATTATGAAATATTGAACGCCCATTTTCGGCTAGATAAGCCCTCCCGCTACTTATTGGGCTATTTGCTCTTTCGGGCTATTCAACCACCAATCTGTGCGTTTCCTTCCAGCGATCGGTAGCCACTGTCACGAAATAAATGCCCGGCAACACGTCGGTTAGCGGAATCTCGACCTCTTCCCCAGGTGCACAAGCACTGCTGTAAACCAGGCGACCATCGGACGAAAAAACATTGATTTGCCCCTGAATTGCAGGGGGCGCCATCCTGACACGTGCGCTATGGCTGGCAGGGTTTGGGTAGATGGCTATGGCAGTGCCTTTGTCAACACCCAGCACAGGCTGTTTGACAGACTCATCAGTGTAATACAGCGTACGATCAAGTTGCTGGATCAAATAGACCCTGCCGGTCGGCCCCTCAGCAAAAACACAATAGCTGAACTGGGCCACGCCATCAATTACCAAAGGGTTAATATGCTTCTTTTCGAAATCAGACCCGGATTTTGAATAGGAAACACCCGAAAGAGTCAGCGAGGTACCAAACCTGAAAGCATAACTGTCGCCATTGGCAGCGAAGTAGCTGTTGTGCGCCTCCAGGTAAAGCCATGGGTAGCCAAATGGCACCAAATGCTGGTGGCTCCATTCCTCTCCATTGACAGCCCCCTGAAAGCTGCTACTCAGGTTCAAAGAAGTGGCCACTCTACCAGAAGCACCCTGTAGGCTTATGCGAATATTGTCCTGCCGATCGACTTCCAAACTGGTTACCTGTACAATGCTAGTCGTACCCAACCCGTCTTCGCCTCCCCAGTCGAACAAAGGGTCGGGCATTGCCTGCCAGGTGTCGCCATGATCGGTAGAATACAGCAAGGCGCCGTCCGCCGACGTATACTCATTCAACGATGCATAAATGCGGCCCTGTGAGTCTTGTGCCAGGTGTGAAATATACTGATCCTGTGCACTGACCAGCTCCACTTTGTGCCAGGTGCTTCCGTTGTCCTGAGATTTAAAAAGTCCGTTTCCCCGGAAATAGCCTACATCATTTTCGACCTCAAGGTAACCAGTAGCCACCAGTACAGTGCCGTTGGCCAGTAGCAGTATATCGGTCACACCAATTACCTCCTGCAGCTGACTCCTGTGCCAGCTCTCTCCGCTGTTCATCGACACATAAATGGTGCCGCTGCCAGAAACGCCATAAATGGAGTCGCCAGAAACAATCAGGTGAAAGAAGGGCACGGGATCGACGTCTAAACTTGTCCAGGACCGCCCTTCGTCGGCGCTCCTAACGATGCCGTTGTTCGTCCCGAGGTAAATGTCTCCCCGCCTATTTACCTGTAGCGAATAGAAGACCGTATTGCCTGCGAGATTAGGCTCGATTGTATTCCAGAAATCATTGTTGAGCTGGGCTTCTGCCAGGAGCGGAAACAGCAGTAAAAAAAGTATAACTCTCATCAGTTTTGAAATAAAAACCAGACATTAAAGTGATGAAAATGGTTGCATTGGGCTCGCCGAAAATCTTATACCTGAACTTGGTCGATCCACTCCCTTGCAAGCGAAGGATCTGTAAAAAACCGTTCCCGGTCTGTGCCATACAAGCTCTGGTACTTTTCAATTTTAGTGGCATCCTGGTGAACGTGGGCGGCAGCTACACACCTGATACCTCGTTTGGATGTTAACAGAAGCCCGTTGGCCTCCTCGAACATATCGAGGTAACCTACCCGCCACCCATAGTCGGCCAGGGTGCGGGGAATGACCTCCCTGTATCGCTTATGAGCCTCCACATTGATGGCACTAAAACCAAAAAGATCCACCAGGATTTTGAATTGTCCACCGTCTCCGATAGCATCAAGTGCCTTGTAGAGAGAGATTTCCCACTTTTCAATATCTGGGATTGTTACGTCCCCGCCGAGCCTGGTCACCAGCAGTTGTTCATGGGCCATCCAAAGGCTATCTAAATTTTTCATAAGTGAAGTGTTTTTTTTGCTTTGACAAATTGAGGGCAACCTCCCGGCCTGATTCCTCACCGGCTGCAAATTTTCCCAAAAGCTTCTTACTCACAGTTTTCAACTTTGGTTAGCAATAAATTTTCCGGCGACACAACCGGATTAAAAATCATGAATGCTCATGTTTGAGTTTTTGGTAGAGTTCGAGCGCACTGCGCTCCACCCAGCACGCAGCCAGGCGATTGTCCCGAACGCTCCAAATGGCAATTCCGGTAAAGGTAACCTCCCGGCCGTCGGCCAGGAGTCCAAAAATCCCATTATTTTTTCCCGTACAGATCCACCGGGATATCACCCGGTCGCCTGATTCATTTCGGATTGTCTCCTGGCTCACCGTGATGGCGTCGGTGAGTTTTTGTTGAAAACTTCGCACCCATTCTTTGAACTCGTTGCGCCCGGTGATACTGATGCCGCCGGTGGTAATGGTGTAATCCTCGGTCATCAGCTCATCGATGGCGTCGAGGTCGTGAGAGGGGCCCCACACACGCTCCAAAAATGAAAGCGACAGTTGCACAGGGTCAGCGATACGTCTCGTGGTATTCATGTCAAAAATTTAAAAAAGAGAAAATGCATTTATCAGGCAGATTGTCAGGCGAAAATCCACGGAATCCGTCGCCGCAAAACCAGGGTTACGGCAAGCCCAACCGAAAACTGCCGGGGCAACGCATGCACACCCAGAATAGCTCGGGCATGCTGACCCTTTTCTCCCAGCACCTCCACAAAAAGGTCAGAAGCGCCGTTCGCTACCTTTGGGGCATCGTCCCAACCTTCGGCGCCACAGTAAAATATGTCTGCATGTAAGAGCCCTTCCATCTGTTCGACCTCAAAATACTTGTTTATCTGAGCCAACACATTGAGCCCGCACAAGCGCATGGCCTGATAGCCAGCCTCTGTGTCCAGGTCGGTGCCCAGCTTCCCCTGGTAAAGGAATTCTCCATTTTTTATCGGGAACTGTATCGCCACCGACACATGGTTTCCCCGGGTATTGCACGAGGAATAGTTGCCACCCGGCGTTGACGGCTCCGGCAGAACAAGCCCCAATTTTTTGATTTGTTTTTCAATGCTGGTCATATAATCTTATGGTTAAAAAATCATTTTCTGTCCGTCTCCGGGTATAAGAAGCTGTCCTCTTTCCACTTGTGTGATCGCCCGGTTCCGAAGCTCTTCCCTGGTGAGGGAGTCATGGTCCAGAGCTCCTATATGTGTGGCCACCACCCTTGCTTGCGAGGTGTATTCACAAAGCGCCAGCACCTGTCCTGCATCCATCACCAGAGACTCACTATCGCCAGAAAAAGCTGGCCCAAATACGTGGTAGGAATGCACAAAAGCGTTTCCTCCTGCATGACAGACAACTACCTCTGGCTTGTGCCTGTCAATCACGTCTTGCACTCCATCGTACCAAATGGTGTCACCACACCAGTAAAGAGTCTTCTCTTTCAAATGCCGGAACACAAAACCAGATGCCGTGCCCATCAGCGGCAGAATCTCACCAGCGCCATGCTGGCAATCCGTTCTGGTGATGCTCACCCCCTCGATGTCCAACTCCCGGTCAATGGCCCTGACGCTTCCAAAACCCCTTGACATAAGTGCACCCAGGTCTTGAGGCTGGCAAAAAATGGGCGCCTGCCTGGAGAGATTACGCTGTGCCTCGTCATCAAAATGATCAGGGTGCAAATGAGAGACAATAATGTAATCAACACCTTCTACGATCTCTTTGATGCTACATGGAAGATCAACAGTTGGGTTTTTGGATCTACCCGCCAGTGAGGGTTGGCTATATTTTTCTCCCAAATAAGGATCAATTAAAAAAGTGACACCACCGAATCGCAGCTTGACGGTAGCGTTTCGAATAAGCTGTAGTTCCATGTCTTTGTTGTTTTTTTGACACAAAACTAGCACCAGGCCAACCCACGCCAGCTATTCGAAATTGCTAATTAAACTCAAATCGTCTCCCTCTGATCAAAGGATAAAGTGAGTTAGCCTCCTGAAAACCAACTTTGTCGGCCACGTCGGCAATGGTCATCTCGCCACTCCCGATATACTCGAGTGCTTTTCTTACCCTCACCTGCTGAATCAGTTTGTGCGGTGTAAACCCAAAGGCCTGCCTGAATACCCGAATAAAATGAAATTTCGACATCAACACCTCCCTGCTCAGGGCATCTACCGTCAACGATGGGTCGCTATACTGGCTGAAAATGATATCTCTGCCCATGGCTACCCTCTTGAAAAGCTCAGCTCGGGTGGCGCTTTTTTGGGACGGAATCCTCATAGCAGACTTTTTGTTTTTGCCAATCAGTCCTCCCATCACGTCCATCAGTTCCAAAAGGTATTCATCGCCGTTGTTACTCTGGTAGCTAAGTAGCTTGCCTCTAAACAGGGGCTCGTTGAAAAAAAGTCGGTTATCAAACAAATAAGGCTCTTTGCGTCCAGCCGGGTTGTCGAGCAGCTTTTCATCGTCCGACAGGAGATTCGAAAGGATCTCATTGTAAGTATCAAAGCCCAGGTGAACATTCATAACGTTGACTGGTAATGAGTCACGAATTGAGAAGCTGAAGTGCTCAAAGGGGTTAACAACACAAATAGTCTCCTTGCAAAACCTGACATCACGACCATTGGTAGTGAGCGTCACCAGCCCGTCGGTATTGACAGAAAAGATAGTGAATGAGCTCTCGGGTATCTCTTTCTCGAACGCCTGATAGTGGGTGTTTACTACCACATTGGGCCATTCCAGCACTCGATTGTCACCGCTATTGACTTTATTCCTTAGTCGGGTGAGCGTTTCCTGATCCGGGCAGCGGTTAGCAACGATCATTAGAATTGATTTTATTTAATTCAATATCGGCTCCATCGCTTTTAGCGAATCGGTTGAAACAATCTGTGCAAATTCGTCTTTCAAACTGGCAATGGCCGTGGCATGAATGACTCCAGCGGAATACTCATTTCCGTCATGTCCGATTTTGTTAAAAGTAGCCGTTGCGTCGTGCACCAAATAGGTTTTGTAGCCCAGGTTGCCGGCCATTCTTGTGGTGGTTGAAACGCAATGATCGGTAGTTAACCCGACAATGACCAGCGTGTCAATTCCTTTCTCATTCAGTCGGCTTTCAAGGTTTGTTCCTATAAAAGCGCTATTGACATTTTTCTCCACCAAGGGCTCTCCCGGTAAAGGCTCCACAAGTTCATTAAAAGCATGGCCCGGGTTAGAAGGATGCAATGGCGACCGGGGGTTTGCAGAAGAGTGTCGAACATGGAAGACTGGCAACTGGTGAATTCTCCACATAAAAAGTAGCTCCGACGCATTCTGTTCAGCATTTGGATTGTTGCGATGCCCACCCCAGTACGCAATATCTTCAAAGGCCTTTTGTATGTCTATTAGAATTAGTGCAGGTTTTTGGTCAAAAAGTGATTCCATACTAACTTTATTTGATATGGAATTTACGGACGAGCCCCTCCCCGGGTTTTTCTAAAATACAGAATCTGGATTAAAATCAGTCTGTCAGTTCATCAACGACCAGGGCAACAGTAGCCTTCCTTCAGCTCATAAGGCATAAAAAAAGGCCCATTGGCGGGCCTTTTAACTTCAATGTTTTTATTTTTTAGCGATACATCACCGCATTCACCGCATCAATCGTCTTCTTTGCGTTAGGCAAAATGAATTCAATCAGTGTGGGGGCGTATGGCAGTGGCACATCGAGATTGGTTACTCTCCTTACTGGCGCATCCAGGTAATCGAAAGCGTAGCGCTGAATGTGGTAAGTGATTTCTGAAGCAATAGACGCCAGAGGCCAGGCTTCTTCCACAATCACCAACCTGTTGGTTTTCTTCACCGAATTCACCACTGTATCGTAGTCGATAGGGCGTACGCTCATCAAGTCGATAACCTCGGCTGAAACTCCTTCCTGCTGAAGGGCATCGGCAGCTTCGAAAGCCACTTTCATCATTTTACCAAATGAAACGATAGTTACATCATTTCCCTCTCTCACCACCTTGGCAGTACCAAGTGGAATCAGATATTCACTTTCAGGCACTTCACCTTTGTCGCCATACATCAGCTCCGACTCCATGAAAATAACCGGATCGTCGTCACGGATAGACGACTTCAGCAAGCCTTTGGCATCGTAGGGGTTGGAGGGCACCACCACCTTCAAACCAGGAGTGTTGGCAAACCAGTTTTCAAAGTTTTGTGAGTGCTGTGAGCTCAGCTGGCCTGCGTTTCCTGTAGGTCCACGGAAAACGATAGGCACATTGAACTGTCCACCTGACATCGACATCATTTTGGCAGCGCCGTTAATGATTTGGTCGATGGCTACCAATGAGAAGTTAAAGGTCATAAATTCTATGATTGGTCGCAGTCCGTTCATAGCGGCACCAACGCCCAGTCCACCAAAACCCAATTCAGCAATGGGGGTGTCGATCACTCTTTCTGGCCCAAACTCATCAAGCATACCCTGGCTTACCTTGTAGGCACCATTGTATTCGGCCACTTCTTCCCCCATCAGGAATATTTTGGGGTCTTTTCTCATCTCTTCGTTCATCGCCTCACGAAGGGCTTCTCTGAATTGTATTTCTCTCATCGTATAGTCTTTCTAACGGCGTGCTAAGTTAATATGGGTTGGTACAAGAAACAACATGGATTTTGATGAGCGTCCAATTTCTCGACGAAGCGAAAGGTGGTTTCAAATTAAAGAGGTTACGCTGTGCAGTACCGCACAGAGTAACCTCTTTAATCTAACGACAATATCAGCTGATGGTCGCTCCCGGATTTGTCACCGCATTGGCCTGCAACAATCTCAGGTTACCCTCTTCATCCTCAGCTGACAAAATCATGCCCTGCGATTCAATACCCATCATTTTGCGGGGCGCCAGATTAGCCAGCACCACTACCTGTTTACCTATAAGGTCTTCTGGCTGGTAATGTTTAGCAATGCCACTCAAGATCGTGCGTTTGTCGATGCCCGTGTCGAGCAAAAACTTGAGCAGCTTGTCCGACTTGGGCACTCTTTCGCACTCCAGCACAGTAGCCACTCGCAAGTCAAGCTTGGTGAAATCGTCATACACTATCTCTTCCTTAAGCCCGGGTACTTCCATTTTTTCTGCTTTTTTTATTTTGCCTGCTATTTCGGCAGGACTGTTTAGTTTTTTTGTTGCTTCCAGCTTTGCTATCTGAGCCTCCACCACATCGTCTTCTATTTTTTCGAACAGCAACGTCGCTGCCTCCAGCTGGTGCCCAGCCGCTAAAAGATCACCTTTTCCAAGGTCACTCCATTTGACGCCTTTCTGGTTAAACATGCCACCCAACTTGCTGGCAGTGAATGGCAAAAAGGGCTCACACACCACCTGCAGTGTGGCCGCTATTTGCAGCGCAATATTCATGATGGTTTTCACCCGCTCAGGGTCTGTCTTGATCAGCTTCCATGGCTCCGTGTCGGCCAGGTACTTATTACCCAACCTCGCCAGGTCCATCAACGAAGCCAACGCTTCCCGGAACTTGAACTGTTCGATAGAGCCAGCAATCACCCCTGGGAATTCCGCCAACTTAGCCAGCGTCTCTTCATCAAACTGAAAGAGCTCTCCCCTCTGAGGCACCTTACCGTCATAATACTTATGAGTAAGCACCACTGCCCTGTTCACAAAGTTTCCAAAGATGGCCACCAGCTCACTGTTATTTCTTGTCTGGAAATCTTTCCAGGTAAAGTCATTGTCCTTGGTTTCCGGCGCATTGGCGCAAAGCACATAGCGAAGCACGTCTTGCTTGCCGGGGAATTCCTCCAGGTACTCGTGCAGCCACACTGCCCAGTTGCGGCTGGTGCTTATCTTCTGCCCCTCAAGATTCATGAATTCGTTGGCAGGCACGTTGTCGGGCACCACGAAATCGCCGTGCTCCATCAGCATGGAAGGGAAAATGATGCAGTGGAAAACGATATTGTCCTTACCAATAAAGTGCACCAGGCGGGTGTCCTCATCCTTCCAGTATTTCTCCCAGTCGTTGGGCTTTAGTTCCTTTGTGGCGGAGATATAGCCAATGGGTGCATCGAACCACACATAAAGCACCTTCCCCTCTGTGTCTGGCAATGGCACTTTCACCCCCCAGTCGAGGTCACGAGTCATGGAGCGAGGCTGCAGGCCCTGGTTTAGCCAGCTTTTGCACTGCCCAAATACGTTAGTTTTCCACTCAGGGTGGCTGTCTACGTACTTCTCAATTTTGGGTTGAAGCTTATCCAGCGGCATGTACCAGTTTTTGGTTGGCTTCAGCACAGGTTTCTTGCCGCTCAGCATGGAGCGGGGGTTGCCAAGCTCCTGCGGGCTTAGGGTACTCCCACATTTTTCGCACTGATCGCCGTAGGCGTTTTCGTTGCCGCAAGTGGGGCATGTACCTACTATATATCTGTCTGCCAAAAACTGGTTGGCCTTTTCATCAAAATACTGCTCGGTGGTTTGTTCTTCAAAAATCCCCTTCTCATAAAGATTAAGGAAAAAATCCTGCGAGGTCTTATGATGAATCTCCCGGCTTGTGCGTGAATAGGTATCGAAAGAAATACCAAACTCAGCAAAAGAGTTCTTAATGATGTCGTAGTATTTATCCACCACCGCCTGAGGCGTTGTTCCCTCATTGCGGGCTTTCAGCGTGATGGGTACGCCGTGCTCATCCGTTCCACTCACAAACACAATATCCTCCCCCATTGAGCGCATATACCTCACATAGATGTCGGATGGGAGATAGCAGCCAGCCAAATGCCCTATATGGATGGGGCCATTGGCATAGATCAATGCAGCGGTAACGGTGTGTCTTTTGTAAGTCTTCTTAGCCATTATTCTTGGTTTGGGCTGCAAAGATAGGGGAAAGAGTGAAAGTGTTTAAGAGTTGAGCTGCTAAAGTCGGCACAAAGAATCCATCGGATACGATTTCATTTTCGGTTTGACTTAACAACGTATTTATTAATTTGCTGAGCACATCAACAAGATTTGCTTTGGCAACCATAGAGGTATTTAGAAAAATTGCGTCGGCGTTTCCGGGGGTCGAAGAAAAACCGCACTTCGACAGAGCTGCCTTCAAAGCCAGGGTGATATTTGCTACGCTTCATGAGGCCAGCCACACTGCCAACCTCAAGTTCAACGAGGTAGATCAATCCGTTTTTTGCGAATTTGAAAAAGGGGTATATGCGGTTCCCAACAAATGGGGCCAGCAGGGCTGGACTACGTTTGAGCTGGATAACGTACCGGAAGAGTTGGTAAAAGATGCGCTCGAAACGGCTTACAAAGAATCGCAAAAAAAGAAGACGAAATAAACTAAGCGGCTGGCTTTCTGTTCACTCAACTTGCCTTTGAAATTACTATTTCTTAACATGCCTTCTTTTAGCCATGTTTTATTCGTACCTTTGCGGGCGAATTTCTAAAGACATGTCTGATAATATCCGTAATATCGCTATCATAGCGCACGTTGACCACGGTAAAACTACTTTGGTTGACAAAATCATCCACCAGTCCAAGCTTTTCAGGGAAAACCAGGAGTTTGGGGACTTGATCCTTGACAACAATGACCTGGAAAGAGAGCGTGGCATCACCATCCTGTCAAAAAATGTATCTATTCGTTACAAAGACGTTAAGATCAACATTATCGACACCCCTGGTCACTCCGATTTCGGAGGTGAAGTGGAGAGGGTACTGAAAATGGCTGATGGCGTGTTGCTTTTGGTAGACGCCTTTGAAGGCCCTATGCCTCAAACACGCTTTGTATTAAGCAAGGCGATTGCGCTGGGACTTAAGCCTATCGTAGTTATTAACAAAGTAGACAAAGAGAACTGTCGCCCTGACGAAGTACATGAGCAGGTGTTTGAGCTAATGTACAACCTGGACGCTACTGAAGACCAACTTGACTTCAGAACTGTTTACGGTTCTTCGAAGCACGGCT
Source organism: Imperialibacter sp. (assembly GCF_048007035.1). NCBI lineage: Bacteria > Pseudomonadati > Bacteroidota > Cytophagia > Cytophagales > Flammeovirgaceae > Imperialibacter > Imperialibacter sp. The sequence goes on along the minus strand of NZ_CP180355.1, from coordinate 4,389,840 downwards.
GGATGAGCCACGACTGGAAAGAAAAAACTGAAGATATCACTGCCCTTCTCGATACGATTCTGGAAGTAATTCCTCCGGCTCCTTTGAGAGAGGGCTTGCCACAAATGCAAATCACCTCTCTTGATTTTAACGCCTATACCGGTCGTATTGCTATCGGCAGGGTGTTTCAGGGCAAACTTGTTGAAGGTGCCACTGTGGGTCTTTGTAAGAAAAATGGTGTTGTTAAGAAAGTAAGAATAAAAGAAATCAGTGTATTTGAGGGGCTTGGGAGACTAAGAGTACCTGAGGTATCAGCTGGCGATATTTGTGCACTTGTGGGAATTGAAGATTTCGAGATCGGTGATACAATCACTGATTTTGAGAACCCGCAGCCGCTGCCACGCATATCTATAGATGAGCCTACTATGAGTATGCTCTTCACTATTAACAACTCACCTTTCTACGGTAAGGAAGGGAAGTTCGTAACCTCTCGTCACGTAAGAGACCGTCTTTTCAAAGAAACTGAAAAGAACCTTGCACTTAAGATTGAAGAAACCACTTCTGAAGACAAGTTCCTTGTATACGGACGTGGAGTGCTTCACTTGTCCATCCTGATCGAAACCATGCGCCGTGAAGGTTATGAATTCCAGGTTGGACAGCCTCAGGTGTTGTTCAAAGAAATCGACGGAGTACGCAATGAGCCTATCGAATTACTTGTTGTAGACGTGCCACAGGAGTCTGCAGGTAAGGTAATTGAATTTGCCACTCAAAAGAAGGCCGAACTCAAGATCATGGAGCCAAAAGGCGACTTGCAGCACCTGGAATTTGAGATTCCCGCTCGTGGGATCATCGGGCTAAGAAACAGCGTGCTAACTGCTACTCAGGGTGAGGCAATTATGACCCACCGTTTTCTGAGCTACCAGCCTTACAAGGGGCCTATACCAGGGAGAATTAATGGATCAATCATATCTGTGGATACGGGAAGCGCTACTGCCTATAAGCTAGACAAACTACAGGATCGTGGCGTTTTCTTTATTGATCCAGGGGAAGAAGTATATGGCGGCATGGTCATTGGAGAGCACTCTAGAAATAATGATCTTGTTGTAAACGTTCAGGAGGGTAAAAAACTCACCAACGTAAGGGCATCCGGAACTGACGATAGTGCGAAGATCTACCCAAAAAGAAGGTTCTCTTTGGAAGAAGCACTGGAGTATATCAAAAAAGACGAATACGTGGAAGTGACTCCTCTTTCTATCAGGATGAGAAAAATCTATCTTGATGAAAATGAGCGGAAACGCATGGACGCTAAAATGTCGGAGTAAGGTTCTTCCGAATTTTTCATAAACCGCAAAAGTTAAAAGGCTTAATTTAGGGATAACAAGTAAATGTTATCCCTTTATTTTTGTGATGAACTTCGAAAACCTAGACAGCTTATACCGGAGCAGCCCTATTGCCTACAGGGAGTTGCTTGAATTTATGTACCAGGAGTTTAAAAAAGCTCATGGCAAAATAACCGCAAGCATCGAAAAAGGTGATTCTACGGCCTTTTCTCACCTAAAGCACAAAATTTTCTCCACCTTAAATACCCTTGAGTATACTGAGCTAATTGACGCACTCACTCAAGTGACAAGCTTCTATGACGGCGACAAAAACCTGCACACCGAAGCACTGACCCTCAAACTCAATGGCCTCTTTCAAAAACTTTTCCAACGTCTTGAGGACAAGATAGGCGAACTCGAAGAAGTGAAAGTGATGTAATGTTTTGTGAACGTTTCAAGAAAAGTGCCCCACAAGGAGGCTATTCACATAACAATTTGAAGATCAGCTTTTAATATTTACAGATCACAAACTACCCGCAGAAACCTCGGGTGAAATTTTCTTCACAAGCCCCTGAAGTACCTTACCCGGACCGCATTCAATGAAGTTGACGGCACCGTCGGCCACCATGTTCTGAACCGACTGTGTCCACTTTACAGGAGCTGTAAGCTGCGAAATCAAGTTCTTTTTAATTTCATCAATATTAACCGATCCTTTTGTCGTTACATTTTGATAAACCGGGCATATTGGCTGAGAGAAATGAGTCGCCTCAATAGCGGCTGCAAGCTCTTGTCTGGCTGGCTCCATCAGCGGAGAATGAAACGCCCCTCCAACAGGCAACACCAACGCCCTTTTTGCCCCTGCCTCTTTCATTTTCTCGCAAGCAATTTCTATCCCCTTCACAGACCCTGATATAACCAACTGACCCGGGCAGTTGTAGTTGGCAGGCACTACCACCTCGCCAGTAACTGAAGCACAAACTTCTTCTACCTTTGCGTCGTCGAGTCCCAGCACCGCAGCCATGGTGGACGGCGTCAGCTCACAAGCTTTTTGCATGGCGAGCGCCCGTTTGCTAACGAGGCGAAGTCCATCTTCAAAAGAGAGCGATTTATTGGCCACAAGTGCCGAGAATTCGCCAAGAGAATGGCCAGCTACCATGTCGGGTTTGAAATTATCTGAAACCATCGCCATCACCACTGAATGTATAAAGATGGCCGGCTGGGTGACTTTAGTTTGCTTTAGCTCTTCATCAGAACCACTGAACATGACATCTGTAATCCTAAATCCCAGTATTTCATTGGCTTTTTCGAACAGCGCTTTTGCCTTTTCATTGGTGTCGTACAGCTCCTTGCCCATTCCGGAAAACTGAGCCCCCTGTCCTGGGAAAACATATGCATTCATAGACGATGTGAGTTAGTTTGAAACCCCAAAGCTACAAAGAATATGCAAATGTCAGTTCCTGAAAAGAAGACGCATTAATCACCTAACCAGCTGAACCCAGCCTTTTAACTCTTCCCTACCCTGCTGCTGATCCAGCACATCAAATTCTACATCGGCCACATAGTAGTAAACCCCCGAAGGGAGATCTATTCCTGCCTCCGTTTGTCCTGCCCAGTTGATAAAAATTGAGCCTTCAACACCACTGGAATTGGTATAGAACACTATCTTACCTGACCTGTCGTATACTTTAAAATCGACCGCCTTCACAAAACGCATGCACCTCGTTAAATCAAAACCGGCGATGGCTCCATCGTTGTAATAAGGGATAAAAAGGTCATTCTTCCCGTCGTTGTTGGGTGTAAAAACATTGGGCAGCTCAAAATAGGGGCAGTTATCGTTGCATACCGGGCCCGACCACTCACTTTCATTTCCCGAGTTGTCCACTGCCGCCACCCTATAACAGCCCTTGAAAGAATTTAGGTTTTGGTGGGTGAAGTCTGTGGTATTCACCTGCGCAATCAGGTTGTAGGTGCCCTCCTCACCAAGAGCGGAAAAGTACACATTGTAACTCACAGCCTCATCTTCGCACTCAAACACAGCTTCCTTTTCCCACAATATTCTGTTAGAAAAGTCACTAGCTCCGCAATCAGTAAACTGAGTTTGGGCCTCGCAGGAAAGTGCATCGTCCAGCGCCAGGCTAACCGGCGGGCACGGCGGCACTTTATCATCGAGGTAGCCACAGATAATCTGTGACCTGTTGAGGAGCGGAGCAGCGATTGCGGGGTTCCCGTAGCTACCCTGGGTGGTTACATAATAGCAGTATTCGGTCTTAGGCACCAATCCAAGGGTATCCGTAAAACGAAATTCCTGACGGGTGACGTCTATGGATGAAATAAGGTAAAAGCCATCGGAGTCGACCACGTCTACATTATTTCGATAGATGAAATGCTTCGGAAATTCCTTTGAGTTGTTTGACCAGGGAACATCAAACCTCCAGTTGAGACCAATACTTGTGCTGTCTGACTTCAGTTCAAGCCTGACGGTAGAGGCCGCCGACGAAGCTCCAACAAGCTGTCCGTTTTCAGCAACGTGGCGAACCAGGTAATTGTATGGAAAGTCTGCTGTATTCAACCCCTGATCGACCCAGGTTGTATCCTGCGTTGTGCCAAGACTTACTATTTCATTTTCGCCATTCATGCCTTTTGCTCTCAACACCTCGTAGGTATAAGGTGGTGGAAAATCGACTTTGTCTACATCAAATGGAGATGCCCATGATACATTTACTCTCCCGTTTTCACCTGAAGTGGCGTCAACATCCACGTGAGTAATCACCGGTGCATCGGCCCTGATGATAGCACAAGCTTCCGCAGACACATAAGAAAGGCCACCCTCGGGCTCATAAAATGAAGCAACTAACCGATAGCAATAGGAAGCGCCGGGATTTAGCCCAGCTCCCAGGTTGTTGTCTGCGTACCCACGAGCGCCTGCGTCAACCACGTCGATTAGCTCATAACCGGCATATGCCGGCATGCCCACCTCACAGTTGGCCGGTGTGAAATCATAACTCTCCACCCGTCGCCAAATTTGTAGCAATTCGGCATTTGTGCAAGCGTACTCATCCCACGACAGCCTGACCACTCCATTGGGCTCTGAGCTTGCCACAAGTCCTGTTGGTGCTGGCGCCACTACGGTGATGTTCCAGGTGTCAAAATCCACAAGCTTTGCACCACCATCGGCAGGCTCATCAGTTACTTTGAAACGAATTTCATAAGGCCGCTGACGAACATGGCTGCACGCAGTCTGCCACATGAAATTCAGTGTGCCGGGAGTTTGTTGATAAATCGGTGGGGCTGGAGAAAATGAAGCACTGCAGCTCGAAAACTCAAATGGGCCACCAAAAGCCTCCATCAAAACCCTCATTCCTTCAGGGTCAATACCAGCGACCTGGTCTTGTATGAATGTGCCGGCCTCTACACAAATGTCTTCTGGCAGTATCAAATCCGGGGGCTTGTTATCCGACTCCTCCACGATGATTTGCATATCCCTCGTCACCTGGCCCAGCAGCTTCCACTCTCCGAAAAACAACCGCCATTCCTCTACAATGAATGCAACGTTGTATTCACCAGCCATCCCTGGCGCATCCCAAACAAGGTCGCCACTAATGGGGTTAAGGGTAAACGATGGAATGCTGTCCTGGTCTTGATTTGCCGCAAAATAATCCCTGCCTTCGTAAAAAATTTTATGATTGGGGTTCTGATAATTAAATACAGAGTCAAATCGGTTTTGCTTTGGGTACCACATTTTATAGGCCAGGCTATCACCATCCTGATCGAAGGCCCCGGGATTGTGAACAAACCGTGCGCCAACAACCGCTCTGTCAACCGGGGGTACCAATAGCACAGGGCTGCTATTTAACTTGTAAGCAGGGTCTATTGCCAGCGTTGTTTCAATGTAAAAGGGAGTGTCAATCGACCGCACCATATTCAGAACACCAGCATTCCGATTGCTTTCCTGGTAGCTGATGGTGTAACCACCCGGCGCTGGATACGTGTGAGTGAATACGAACCTGTTAAAAGCCACATCATTTCCCAGTGGAATGGTCTCCTTTGCCGCCAGGTTTTTTAATGCATAAACTGACCCGTCGCCCAGGTTAATATTTCCTTCGCCAAACTGAATTGGCGAGCCTGTGTCGGTATAGGCTATGACAGTTATTTCGTATGTATGAGCGCCATTGGAAATACGTCTGACAGTGATTTCACCTGCCCTAATATGGGTAGCAAATGCAGCCGTGCAGGAGAAAAGCAACAAAAGAAATGCCTCTACTAGTCTTTTCATCAGCTGGAATTACTTAAGTGACAAACTTATGCAATAACAACTGAAAGAGGGTTTACCGCTAGCTACCTCTCAGTTTCAAAGCTTTTTTCAAGCCGGTATGTTCTCCACAAACCGCTTTTTCAGTCCTGGTTCCGGCATCCGGCATTGATTTCTCTTGCCAAACCATTTGTAACGGTTGGCCGCTACAAAGTCGTAGACGAAGTCTCTCAGAAAAGCGGGTACAATTCTAAATACATACAAAATGGGCCAAAGCCCGCTCAGCTGCCTGCTTATTTCGAGTGCTGCCCGGCTCTTTTTATAAAGCACACTATTTCGCCACAGCATCACACTTTCCAGCTTTGCCTCGGTTATACCCTGACTGCGCAAAAGCGCCTGCCCTGCCTCCGACTGAAGAGATGCAAAGGAAAAAACGGCCTTTCGGTCTCTTTCAATTACGAAATTGACGGAAGAATTACAGAGATTGCACACTCCATCAAACAGAATCAGGTTGTCGGGAATGCCGGCTATTTCATGATCTGCACCCATCCCTTGTATTGTTTGTTCATTTGCCTGGGGTCAAGCACATCAAACGTAACGTCCGCTGTATAAAAATAGACACCCGATGGAAGTTCCGAGCCCTCGTTGGTACGGCCGTCCCAGTCAATCAAAATACTGTTCTCCACGCCCGCAGAAGTGAAGTTGTAGATGGCGTTACCTGTCCTGTCGAACACGGTAAATACCACGGCATCAACAAACCGAATACATTTCGCTCTGTCGAAACCTGTGATCGTTCCGTCGTCGTAGAAAGGCCTGAATACATCATTCCTGCCATCACCATTGGGGGTAAATACATTTGGCAGTTCAAAATAAGGGCAATTGTCGTTGCAAACGGCCTCACTCAGCTCACTTTCATTGCCGGAGCGGTCTACAGCCGAGATTTTATAACAACCCTTGAACGAAGTCAAATCAACGTGACGATAGGTAGAAGTAATTACGTTATCAATCAGGTTAAAGGAACCCTCAGCGCCAGTTTCACTAAAATAGATATTGAAGCTTCTTACATCGTCTTCACACTCATCAGAAGGATCCTTTTCCCAACTCAACTTGTTGCTAAAGGCGCTGAAATCGCAGGATTGACTTTGAAGCACTGCGTCACAGCCGAAGCTTTCGTCAAGCACAAAGTTTACAGGGCCGCAAGGCGGCGTCTTATCGTTCGGTTGCCCGCATATAATTTGCGAATTATTGATCAGGGGCTCGGCCAGGGCGATGTTACCATAGGAGCCCTGGGTAGTAACATAATAGCAATACTCCAGGTTTTCGTTTAAAGGCACTCCGTTGAACGAACCATCGTCCCAAAAATAGAAGCCCTCTTCGTTGACGTCCACAGAGGCAATTTGAACAAGCAGACTTGGATCATTTTCATCTACCCTATTGCGGTAAATGTAATGGATTGGGTAATCCTGGGTGTTGTTCGACCAGGGCACATTCGCATCCCAGGTCAATTCAATAGACTGCAACAACGGCTTTAGCTCCAGCCTCACCTGAGAAGCTACGCCGGAAGTATCGATCACTCCCCCCTGGGTATCCACCAGATGAACCCTGTAATTGTAGGTTACATCCCTGGTGTTCAGTCCATTATCCAAAAACACTGTGTCGTCAGCAATCACTCCAAGGCTTATCATGTTCTTTTCGCCCTGAAGTTCTTCTGCTCTGAACAATTCATAATTATAAGGCGGTGGAAAACTTGCCTGGTCAATTTCTATCGGTGGACTCCACCTGACCTCTATTTCGCCTGCATCTACGGACGTCGCCTTCACATCCACATTGGTAATGACCGGGGCGTTTATTTCAAGAATACCGCAAGCCTCTGCCGATGCATAAGAGACACCACCGCCCGGCGTAGGAAACACAGCCACCAGCCTGTAACAGTAGTTGGCCGCCACATCGAGTCTTTGGCCTTTGTTGTCATCGGTGTACGAGCGTGCTCCGTCGTCCACTACATCAATCAGCTCGTAGCCAGCATAGTCAGGCATGCCTACTTCGCAGTCAATCGGGGTAAAGTCGTAGCTATCAACCCGTCGCCATATCTGTATGTACTCAGCATTGGCACATTCGTAAGCATCCCATTCAAGTTCTATGACCTTGTCAGGTTTTATAGTTGCAGTTAAACCGGTAGGAGCCGGTGCCACCACGGTAATGTTCCAGGTTTTGAAATCCACAAGCTTTGGGCCTGCATTTGGCGGTGGGTGAGTATCCACTACCTTGAACTGCACTTCATAAGGCCTGTCACGCACATGTCCACACACCGTTTGCCACGTAAAATTCAGTGTGCCTGGCGAATCCTGATAAGCCGGAGGGAAGGGAGTATAAGTAGCGGGAGAACCAAGGAACTCAAAAGGCCCGCCATAGGCCTCCAATATTACAGGAAGACCCTCTGGATCTGTGCCAAAAATAGCTTCTTCTATTAGCGTGCCAGCCTCCACGCAGATGTCCTCAGGAACAATAACTTCCGGACGATCATTTTCCGAGTCCTCAATGATTATCTGCATGTCCCTGGTCACATACCCCAGTTTTACCCAGGTGCCCAGCACATTTCGCCATTCTTCCACAATAAAAGCAACGTTGTATTCGCCTCTCAGACCAGGCGCATCCCACACAAGGTTGCCCGAAACAGGGTCGAGTGAAAAGGTAGGAGGCCCGTCTTGATTTTGATTGGCGGTGGCGTAGTCTACTTTGGTGTAAAATTTAGGGTCGATGGGGCTTCTGTAGTCAAATACTGTATCATTATAATTCCTTTTGGGCACTGATATCCTGTATGAAAGGCTATCTCCATCGGGGTCGTAAGCACCAGGGTTGTGGATGAAGGTGGCACCAACTGCGCCCCTGTCGACTGGTGGCACCAGCAGCACAGGCGTGTTGTTGAGGCCATAAAAAGGGTCAATAATCAGCTGCGTCTCAGTATAAAATGGAGTTTCAACGCTATTAGCCATGTTAACTACGCCAGCGTTTCTGTAAAATTCTCTGAACCTAACTGTATAAACACCCGGGGCCTGATAGGTATGGCGAATGGTAAAAACGTTTGAGGCTACTTCGTCACCCAAATTGATGGTGACAACAGGGTCAGCTTCTGACTCAACATTCAGCACCGTTCCATCACCAAAATCAATATCACCGCCGCCAAATTTCACCGTCGAACCGGTATCTGTATATCCAATGATTGAAAACTCGAACTCGAGGCTGGAATTGGAGATTCTGCGGGCGATAATCTCACCGGCCCTGATGTGGGTGGCAGATACATTTGAAGTGGACGACAGAAGAAAGATCAGCCCTGCACTCAGCGTCAGTATTAACTTTTTCAACATAGGTTGTTGTCGACGGGTTTCTATCAACCAAGTAAACACTTGTTTCATGTGTATAATTCGTTTTTCAGCGGCCACATGGAATAGCTACAGATTCGAAATGAAATTTGCCTTTACAACAGCATTATTCATTTTCGCTGTATATGCTATTCCTTATGGCTATTTCATCTAAACGGTTGCAAGTATTTTTTTGTATTACTCTTTTATAAATCTCGAATAATAAATTTGCTGGCCCAGATAGGTGCGAAGCAAATAAATTCCTCCAGGTAGGTCTTCAGTGTTCAAGGTAGCCAAATTACCATTAATGGGAATGCCGGTTTTTAAAATACTTTGCCCGGCGGCATTAATAAGCTCTATTTCCTGCACTTTATTCGGATTCAGCTCTGGAAATTGAATGATCATAGTACCAGCTACCGGATTGGGATACGTTCGTAAAATGACCGCCTCCTTCGGATGACCGACGGCACTAATCACATATTCTTCTCCGGTTGGATTAACGGCAAACGATTTAACAGTTTTAAAAGGATTAAGGCTGTTCAAACTGCGAGCCGCCAGCACAAAATAGACGGGTTTAGCTGCCGACTGAGGCAATGCTACAAACCCATTGAAATTAGCGCCGCCGGCAATGGTATCTGTAAGCTGATGTCCACTTATATCCGCCCCATTCATATTTAACGAGCCACTACAGTAAAAGCTCCATTCGAGAGAATCAGCGGTCATTGTTTCATAACCAACTGTAAAATCAATCCGCCCGTTTGATGCACCCTGATACTCAAAATCAATATTGGGTGGCAGCATGTCACTTTCCACGTTAATAATTTGTAAGTCAACCGTGGTTTCGCTCAACTTGTGGACTTCACCGTCCACTTTTCTGTATTCGATGACTTTGTAGGCAACGGCAAACTCACCGGCAAGGCGGGGGGTGTCCCAGGTTAGCTGACCACTAAGCTTGTCGAGCTTTAAAACAGGCGTTTCGCCACGGTTTTCTCCAGCATAAAACGAAATGTCATTTGGCCATCGGTAGCTATCTACCTCCTCAGCAAAATCTCTTAAAGGCACAGCCAAACTATAGACCAGGCTATCACCCTGCTCGTCTTTGCTACCAACGGCACTGAAAAAACGACTTCCAGCCCTGGAAAAAACGGCTGGAAAAACGCCCAACTCCGGAGTGGAATTGGTGCCAAAGAAAGGGTCAACAATCACTTGGGTGGAGACAAAGAACGGCGTCTGTACAGAATTCATCATATTTGTGATGCCGGCATTGCGATAAAATTCGTTAAACATGACAGTGTAAGCACCCGGTGCCTGGTAGGTGTGGTTAATGGTAAATTTGGTAAGCGAAGTCTCATTGTCCAGCAAAATAGTTTCGTGGTTGGCATCACTTTCCTCAAGGTTAATAGTTGTGCCATCTCCAAAATCCACCTCCCCGCCACCAAAACCAGTAAAAGAGCCTGTGTCAGTAAATCTAATCACCTCAAACTTATAAGATAATGAGCCGCTACCCGACACCACCCTGATGTACCCACCTCTGATATGGCTGGCAAACAGGCAACTGAGAGAACCCAGCAGGAAAGCTGCAAAGCAAGCGATGACTTTCATAAGGTCTATTTTAGATAAAACAATTCCATTTTACGGCTGGTTGTAGCGCAGGTAATCAATCAATAAACAACGAACCAGGTGCTTCCCCCAATGGATAAATTTAGAAGCGTTCAAAATAGGACAGGCGGATTGGTAAAGTGCCGCTCGGGAATTACCTTTGGCTGGTTCTATTTAAAACGTTTGTGTAATACAAAAAACATATGAGTTGGTTAACTGATTCACTAAAAAGCAGCATCTTCCGAAAGCTCCTCATGGCGCTTACCGGGCTTTTCCTCATTCTGTTCCTCACCGTGCACCTTGCAGGGAATATCCAGTTAATTTTTAACGACGAAGGGCAGGCGTTTAATATATATGCGCACACGATGGCTCACAATCCTTTTATCCAATTGGTGTCCAAATTCAACTTTGCCTTTATTGTGCTTCACGTTATTTATTCTATTTGGCTTTCGAGGATAAACAATACAGCCAGGCCCGTGAAATATGGTTATTCTGCTGCCAGCACCAACAGTCCATGGACATCCCGCAACATGGGCATCCTGGGTACACTGATTTTGGTTTTTCTGGTAATTCACTTGAAAGGCTTTTGGTGGGAATTCAAAAACGATAGCATTCCCATGGTCACTTATGACGGTGAAACAATGCCCAATGTGTTTCTGGTTGTGAAAGCGGCTTACAGCAATGTATGGTATGCGGCGGTGTATGTGGTGAGCATGTTCTTCGTAGGCTTTCACCTGTCTCACGGATTTGCCAGTGCATTTCAAACACTGGGGCTCAATCACGTGAAATATACTCCGGCTATTAAGGCTATCGGTAAAGGCTACGCCATTATCGTTCCGGCCTTGTTTGCCCTTATCCCAATCCTTATTTACATCAAGAGTTTAGGTTAATCATCATCGATATATGAAGCTAGATTCCAAAATACCTGCAGGCCCACTGGCTGAGAAATGGACCAAACATAAATTCAATGTGAAGCTGGTTAACCCGGCCAACAAGCGTAAATATGACGTGATTGTGGTAGGTACCGGCCTGGCTGGTGCCTCAGCTGCCGCCTCTCTGGCGGAGCTCGGTTACAACGTGAAGTCCTTTTGCTTTCAGGATAGCCCAAGGAGGGCTCATAGTATCGCTGCCCAGGGTGGTATCAATGCCGCCAAAAACTATCAAAATGATGGTGACAGCGTATTCCGACTTTTCTACGACACCATTAAAGGCGGTGACTACAGAAGCCGTGAAGGCAATGTTCACAGGCTTGCTGAAGTGAGTGTCAACATCATCGACCAGTGCGTAGCCCAGGGCGTTCCATTCGCCCGTGACTATGGCGGGCTCCTGGCCAACCGTTCATTTGGTGGCGCTCAGGTGTCACGTACCTTCTATGCCAAAGGCCAGACAGGCCAGCAGCTTTTGCTTGGTGCCTACAGCGCATTGAGCCGCCAGGTAGCCAACGGCAAAGTGAAGATGTATCCACGCACGGAGATGCTTGACCTGGTAATGGTGGATGGCAAGGCACGTGGTATTGTAGCACGCAACCTCATTACAGGCGAAATAGAGTCACACAGTGCCCATGCAGTGTTGCTTTGCACAGGTGGCTATGGCAACGTCTTCTTCCTTTCTACCAACGCCATGGGCTCCAACGTAACGGCTGCCTGGAGAGCGCACAGAAAAGGTGCTTTGTTTGCCAACCCTTGCTTCACGCAGATTCACCCTACCTGTATTCCTGTGCACGGTGACTTCCAGTCGAAGCTCACGCTGATGTCTGAGTCGCTCCGCAACGACGGTCGTGTGTGGGTACCAAAAGACAAAGCAACAGCAGAGAAGGTGAGAAAAGGACAAGTAAAACCGGCCGACATTGCTGAAGCAGATCGTGACTATTACCTGGAAAGAAAATATCCGTCATTTGGTAACCTGGTTCCCCGTGACGTAGCCTCAAGAAATGCAAAAGATGTTTGTGATGATGGCAAAGGCGTAGGATCGACCGGCCTTGCAGTGTATCTGGACTTTGCCGATGCGATAAAAAGAGACGGAGAAGACACCATCCGGGCAAAGTATGGCAACCTCTTCGATATGTATGAGCAGATTGTTGGGGAAAACCCTTACAAAACGCCAATGATGATTTACCCGGCGGTGCACTATACAATGGGTGGCCTTTGGGTAGACTACAATCTTCAGACAAACGTACCTGGTCTTTACGCACTTGGGGAAGCCAACTTCTCAGATCACGGCGCCAACAGACTTGGGGCTTCGGCACTAATGCAGGGCCTCGCCGATGGTTACTTTGTCATTCCCTATACCCTGGGCGACTACCTGGCGCAAAACCCTGCTGACAAAATCTCAACGGATCACCCTGCCTTCAAAGAAGCTGAAACTGGTGTCAAAAGCCAGATAGAAAAACTTCTTTCTATCAACGGCAAAAAGCCCGTGGACCAGTTCCATAAGGAGCTTGGGCACATCATGTGGGATTATTGCGGGATGTCGAGAACTGCCGAAGGCTTGAAGAAGGCCAAGAAGATGGTGCAGGAGCTGAGAGATGAATTCTGGAAGGATGTGAAAGTAGTAGGCACAAGCGACGAGCTGAACATGTCGCTGGAAAAGGCCAACAGAGTGGCTGACTTCCTGGAGCTTGGCGAGTTGATGATAGACGACGCACTGAATCGCAACGAATCTTGTGGCGGACACTTTAGAGAAGAATACCAAACTGAAGAAGGAGAAGCCAAAAGAGACGATGAAAACTACTCTTATGTAGCTGCCTGGGAATACAATGGCCCGGGAAAGGCCACTTTGCACAAAGAAGATCTTGTGTTTGAAAACGTCAAATTGACTCAAAGAAGCTACAAGTAATAATTAGTTATTCGATTTAGGTGATTAGTTAATCGGACATCTTGGCAAATTTAAAATCATTCGAAGAATTGGAATGCTGGAAAGCAGGAAAGGAACTGAGAGTTTTTGTCAGTAAACTCACGAAACGGTTTCCATTAGATGAACGGTATGCATTAACAAGCCAGATAAAAAGATCATCACGATCGGTAACCAATAACATAGCAGAGGGATATGGGAGATTTCACTTTCAGGAAAACATCCAGTTTTGCCGGCAAGGCAGAGGGTCACTCTACGAGACTTTGGATCACTTGTTAATTGCTAAAGAAGAAGAATATATAGATGAGCCTGACTTAATTGTTGGCAGACAGTTGATTGAAAAAACGACCACCATACTGAATGGGTACATAAATTATTTATCGGAGGCCAAAAAGAAATCGTTACGTGTTGACACCGACCCAACTAACTAATAACCATTAACTCTTAACAAGTTAACCATGGATTTAACATTAAAAATCTGGAGACAGAAAAATAGCAATACCGAAGGCAAGTTTGTCACCTACGAGGTGAAAGATATATCGCATGAGTCTTCGTTTCTTGAAATGCTTGATGTGCTGAACATTGGGCTGGAAGAAAAAGGCGAGGAGCCAGTGCATTTTGATCATGACTGCCGGGAAGGCATCTGCGGAATGTGTAGCCTATACATCAACGGCAAGCCTCATGGCCCTCAGCAAACCACTACTTGTCAGCTCCATATGCGCAGCTTCAAAAGCGGTCAGACTATCTGGATTGAGCCATGGAGAGCCAAGGCATTCCCCGTGATCAAAGACCTGGTTACCGACCGCAGTGCATTTGACAGGATTATCCAGGCAGGCGGCTACATTTCCGTGAACACCGGAGGTGTGCCTGACGCCAACGAAATTCCAATTCCAAGAAAGATAGCTGATGAAGCGATGGATTCGGCTACCTGCATTGGCTGTGGGGCTTGTGTGGCGGCTTGTAAGAATGCATCTGCCATGCTTTTCGTTTCAGCAAAAGTGACTCACCTGGGACTGCTTCCGCAAGGAAAGGTTGAGGCCAAGACAAGGGTAGAGAACATGGTGGCTCAAATGGATGCCGAAGGCTTTGGTGCCTGCACCAACACTGGTGCTTGTGCAGCAGAGTGCCCTAAGGAGATTCCTCTGGCCAACATTGCCAAAATGAACCGGGATTTTATTGGCGCCAGATTGACGTCGGAGAACGTTTAGAAATATTTGATTTAAATAGAAAAGGGGCTTCGGCCCCTTTTCTATTTACATAATTATCATTTTTCTATTGTGTTTGTATCCCACAAAAGCTTTAGCGCATCCACCAAGCTGCTTTTCACCTCTTCAATTGTCTTTCCTTGACTAATAGCGGCTGGAACTTCTTCTATCTGGCCTACATACCATCCATCCTCTGCTTTTTCAATTATTGCGGTAAGTTTCATATCCAAAAGTTAACACAATTTGATGATAAAGTAATCAATCCTCCTCTACCTCACTTACCGGCTTAAAACCAGCGGGAACCTCTTCTTCCTCCTCATTATCCTGTCCATAGGCGAAAACCTCTACGATAGACGTTTCCACTACTTCCGGCACACGGAATGTTACCAGCATATTATTCAGGCTCTGATGAATGCGGTCGTAGGCATCTTTTACATCGTGGGCTGTCACTATCATCAGGTTCGTTACCTTCTTCTCTTTACCACTGTCAGCATCGGTGACGAAATAGGTGATTTTGCACTTGTGCCAGAAGTCGGCGTCTTCATACAGGAACACATCGGTAATACGGCTTTTGGTCAGGCTGGTGATCACAAATTCACCCCTTACCCGCTCGCTCAGCTTTTCGTACATGATGGCTTCCGCCTCAGTATAACTTACCGCATCGAGCAGATAAGTTTCTGTGGTGTTTTTCAAATGACCTTCGTCGTCTTCTTTCTGATACTTCGCCTTGCAAACAAACCAAATACGCATAATGCCTCTGTTTTTTATTGGGCTCCAAAGATAGGGCATCCTTCCGGAAAATGGCTAGGCGCTCCACCAAAACTGTCCGGCTTTTTTTTTAATGCATCGATAGCGAATTCAGGATTTATTGCTTCCTTATATCGTATGGACTTGAGGATGCATTCCATTTACGGGCGGCTGACGGCTCCATGGGAGGGACAGCCGTACCGACGCCCGCAGCACAGCTCGGCCCCGGTCTCCTGGCTTCCGTCTTCCAACTTCCCTTCCAACTCTCCCACTTTAATAACTATCTTTGTGCACTTATGTGGAATATTAAAAGAAAGATCACTGTTCAGTGCCATCCCGGCCTCCCTCCTTTTGCCGCCAACGAACTCAGAAGCCTGGGGTTTCCTGTAACCGAAGAAGCCAATATGCATGTGGTCACCGAAGGAACCCTGCACGACTGCATGTACCTGAATCTGCACCTCCGCACCGGCAACCGCATCCTTTGGGAGATGGGCAGCTTTGAACTGAAAGATTCGGAAGGGCTATACAAGAATATTTTCGAAATGCCATGGGAAACCGTTATCCCTAACGATGGCTATTTCAGCATCCACTCTTTTGCCAAGCATGAGTCTATTAATGACACCCGGTATCCAAACTTAAAAGCAAAGGACGCTATTGTTGACAGAATCAAATCCAAAACGGGCCGTCGGCCTGATTCCGGTAACGACTTCAACGAAGCTGTGGTTTACTTCTTTTGGAACAGGGAAAACTGTACTGTATACATCGACACTTCCGGAGAAACGATCTCCAAACACACCTACCGAAAAATGCCTTTCAAGGCACCAGTAGCGGAACCTTTGGCTGCCGCTATAGTGCAGGCAACTGAGTGGAGCCCGTCGATTCCGCTCATCAATCCCATGTGTGGCAGTGGCACCATTGCCATCGAAGCGGCTCTAAAAGCTGCCAACATCGCCCCTGGGCTGAACAGGCATAATTTCGGCTTCAAACACCTTATTGGGTTTGACAATAATGCCTGGAAAACCATGCTGGCCAGCGCCAAATCGAAGGTGAATGCTAAAATAAACGTGACCATCATTGGTAGCGACAGAGACATGAAAGCCCTTCAAGCAGCCCGCACCAATGCTGCAGAAGCTGGTGTGGCTTCTATGATCAAATGGGAGCTTTGCCCCTATGAAAACACAACCCTTCCAGATGGAGAAGGCATCATTATCCTCAACCCTGAATATGGAGAACGCATGGGAGAGGAATCGGAGCTGGAAGCTGTTTACAAAGGCATTGGTGACTTTTTCAAGCAGCGCTGTCAGGGAAAACGAGGCTTTATATTTACCGGCAACCTCAACCTGATCAAAAAGGTGGGGCTTCGCTCGTCAGCCAAATGGCCGTTCTTCAATGCGAAGATCGATTCGAGGCTGGTGGCCTACGACATGTATGAAGGCTCAAAAAAGAATTAGGTTTCCATTTGTAGAAGCAAAGTGTATTCGAAGCAATTTGTTGCTTAACTTTCGTTATTGAATTTGATGCTGTAGACCCAACTTTCCATTGAAGAGGTTCATTATTTTTATAATTATTCTGGTAATTGGCGGCGGGGCTTTTGTGGCCTACAAAACCTATTTCGAAAGAGGCAATATTTCCCTCTGGACGTTGGTTCCTGACAATGCGCTGGCCGTCTACGAGTCTACCTCGCCCATGAATGCCTGGGCGGCATTCACTTCTTCGAATATTGGCAAAGGGCTTCAATCTATTGCTGCATTCAAGCGTCCCGGTCAAATGCTTTCAAAGCTTGACACGATTTTGGGAGGAAATGAGCAAACAGCCACGCTTTTCAAAGACAAGACTTTCCTGGCCAGCCTGCACAGTGTCGGCAGCCAATCGCTCGACTTCCTTCTTCTGGTTGACCTACCCACGCTGGATAGCCGGGGAAAAATGGACGATATTCTGGCCTATTTTTCAGAGAAAAACGGATACACCATTTCCAACAGAACTTACCAGGGCTACACCATTAGCGAGCTAAGGTCTCAAAAAACGAAGGACCTGTTCACTTTCATTTACTACAAAAATTTCTTCATAGGGAGCTTCACCCCGTTTCTCGTGGAGGATGCCGTCAGAAATATTGAAACTGCAGGCTTAGGTTTTTTTGATAAAAACATTGGCCTTCTCACTCTCTCCAGATTGCAAAATGATCAGGGTAATTTGTACGTCAACACTGACAAGCTCGACAGGCTGGGAGATACGTTCATTAATGAAAAATTATTGGACCTGAGAACAACAGCCAGCCTGGGTTCATCATCTTTTCTCGACATCAAAGTAACCGAGCCACAGCTACTAATGAATGGCTTTACGTTGATACCGCAAGACTATTCAGGCTATTTTAGTGGGTTTGAAAACAACCCTGCACTTTCCCTCAAAATGGAGGAGGTAGTGAGCAACCGAACCGCTGTTTATTTTAACCTCACTTTTGAGTCTGCCGAGCGTTGGAACACTCAGATGATACCCTATTGGCAAACAAACGAACCTGAGTTGGTCGATTTGAGAAGCACAACGTTGAAAGATCAGGACATTGATATTGCCTCCTTTTTTGAGAGTATTGGTGGACATATAGGCGTTTCGTTGCAGGAATCTTCTTTAGGCCATGATCCTGACAAAGTAGTTTACATTGAGATGGAGGATTTGCCGGAAAGCCTTCAGCAGTTCAGGGAGCTTTCCGAGAGAATCAACAAGTCGCAGGGAGACACACTTTACTATGAAGAATATGCCGACTTCACCATTGGGCAGCTTGAAATCGAGGAATTTCCTTATCAGTTGTTTGGAGAACCATTTAGTGGATTTTCGTCGCTGTACTACACCGGCTACCGCAACTACCTGATCGGGGCGGCTTCAGTGCAAATTCTGAAAACCGTGATCGACGATATAACCAACGAAAATACGTGGGGAAAGTCAGTGCAAATCAATTCGTTTCTCGATAACACGTTGAGAGAAGCCAATTTCAGTGTATTCGTTCACACACCCAGGGCCTGGAATCTGTGGCAGCAAAACCTGGACGATGCCTGGAAGCAGCAGTTTACGGATGCTTCGTCCACCCTTCAGTCGATTGACCTGATGGCCATACAGTGGTCTTTTATCGAAGACAAGTTCTACACCAGCATCATGCTACAGCAAACGGAAAAGGCAGCACAAAAAGGGGCGCAAAAACCTCTGCTGGCCGACAACGCCGTGACTTTTGCGCAGCCGCTCATCTCAAAGCCGTTTGTGGTTCGCAACCACAACGACAAAACGCTGGAAACGCTGGTTCAGGATTCCACCCAGATGATTTACCTGCTGTCTGCCAATCAGGAGGTTTTATGGCTCGACTCCATCAAAGGGAAAATCATCAGTCCGGTCTTTCAGATCGACTACTACAAAAACGGCAAGCTGCAATATCTGTTTTCCACCCCCAAATACATTTATGCCATCGACCGAACAGGCGAGTACCTTCCTGGCTTTCCCGTAGAGTTTAAGGGCAAAACAGAAATCGCTTATTTAAACCTGGTCGACTACGACAAGAGCAAAAATTATCGTTATTTCTTCGCCGACACCCGGGGCGATTTGTACATATCGGACAAAGATGGCAAAGTGCTGGAGGGGTGGAACCCAAAGGAAATCAAGCACCCGCTTGCCTCCTCTCCTCTGCATATCAGGGTGAGAGGACAGGATTTTCTCGTGGCCCTGCAAAGCAATGGCATCATGCGGGTATTCAACCGGCGGGCACAACCCGTGGCGGGCTTCCCGGTAGACTTCAAAGCACCGGTAAACAATCCGGTATTCGCTGAGGCGGGCTCAACGAATGCGAATAGTAAACTAACGACGATTACCGATGATGGGTCAATTATTCAAATCAATCTCGCTGGCAAAGTGCTGCAAAGGGAGCAGCTCTACCGGCCATCGGCTCAGTCAAAATTTAAGCTCGTGCCTGAAGCTTCAGGCAACGGCTACATTTTTACAAGGCAGGATGCCAACAGAATTGCCATTGTAGACCAGGCTGGCAAAGTGCTCTTCGAAAAAGACTATCTGTCCAGCGGCATTGCCAGTTCTCAATTCTACGATTTTGGCGGGGGACGCAAGCTTTTCATTGTCATCGATCCCGTGCAGGCCTTCAGCTATTTGTATGACGAAAAAGGAAATCTCGTAAATTTCAGGCCGGCCGAAACCATGAACGAGGTGGCGATCATTTTTTATGAATCACAGGGTTTGTATAAAATCTATAAAAACTACGAGAATGAGTTCTCCATTCTTACCCTGAAAAAGTAGTGTAATTTTCTTTTGCTGCCTCCAACCTATTCTTTGATTCGGCTGTCCTTTAGGAAACATTTTTTGATATGAAGAAGGCATTAGGAATTATTGGCGTCTTTGTAGCCATCGTATGCGTAGGCATGAGCTGCGGAAAGGAAGAGATCAATTCAGTCCTGGAAGGAACAGAAACTGCTTCCGATACACTGGCGATTAAGCTGGGAGAAACCATTACTTCCACCGCTGGAGAGCAACTCACTTTTAAGAAGCTTGTAGAAGATTCACGGTGTCCGGCCAATGCCATGTGCATATGGCAAGGCATGGTAACTGTTGAAATGCAAGCAAGGGTTGGCTCAAAAACTGAGACTTTCACCCTGACTACCAATCCACAAGACCCAAAGACATCGGCCGTTGTGTTGGGCTATGAGGTAACATTAGTGAATGTGTTCCCTTACCCAGGAACCAGCATTGAAGAAGTACAGGAGTCGGACTACTGGGTGGAAGTAACGGCAGTTAAAGCAAGCAATTGAGTTAGGGAATGTTTTAGTCAGCTATATTTATTAGAAGGCTGCCAATTGGCGGCCTTCTTTTTTTCACCCCCCCGATTATCAAATTGGATTTGAGAATCCGCCATTCATGAAGTACTTTACTGTTTCATTAATGACCCACCAATGCGCAAAGCTTCTCTTTTCCTCACATCTCTGTTCATAACGTCTTCCCTGCTTGCTTCAGGCCCCGGCAGTCAGGCGCTCGATGCCTTTGTCGCTGATCACATGGCTGAGCTTAAAGCATTTTACCTTGACAGGCACCAAAGCCCCGAGCTCTCGCTGGCTGAAAAGGAAACCTCAATAACACTGGCTGCTGAGCTGCGTAAGCTTGGCTTTGAAGTGACAGAAAACATGGGTGGCTACGGCGTGGTGGGTGTGTTGAAAAATGGCAAAGGGCCTACAGTGTTGTATCGCACCGATATGGATGCTTTGCCTATGGTCGAAAAAACCGGCCTTGACTACGCCAGTCAGGTGGTTGTAGCTGATGGCACGGGAGGACAAGTGAGCACCATGCATTCCTGTGGGCACGATATGCACATGACCGTGTGGCTCGGCACAGCCAAGGCGATGATGGACATGAAAAGCCAATGGAAAGGAACGCTGGTGATGATTGGGCAGCCGGCAGAAGAAATTGGTGCGGGCGCCAAGCTGATGCTGGAGGCGGGCTTGTACGAGAAGTTTCCTGTGCCAGATTACGGTGTAGGCTTGCACTGCAGCCCCACCATCCCCACTGGCAAAGTTGGCTTTGGCAAAGGTTACACTATGGCCAACGCAGAAGCCATCAGCATCAAAGTATTTGGTCAGGGTGCCCACGGGGCCTCTCCTCACATGTCGATTGACCCGGTGGTGATGGCATCTATGCTGGTAATGGAGCTTCAGACAATTGTGAGCAGAAACCTGAACCCGCTCGACAATGCAGTGGTGACGGTTGGGGTTATTAAGGGCGGCACCAAATACAATATTATACCCGACGAAGTGACCCTGGAGCTCACCGTAAGAACTTTCACAGAAGAAGTAAGGTTGAAAATTCACCAGAGAATCAAAGAAATAGCCAGGGGTGTGGCGATCTCAGCCGGACTTCCTGAAGACAAATACCCAGAGGTAATCATCCCTGAAACTTTCACACCAGCGAACTTCAATAACGAAGCTTTGGTCGACCGGTTATCAGCGGCTGCTGCCAGGGCGATTGGAGCAGACAATGTGGTGGCAGCAGAACCACAAATGGTGGCCGAGGATTTTTCGAGGTATGGAAAAACGGAGCATAAAGTACCCACTACACTCTTCTGGCTAGGCACAGTGCCAGCAGAAAGAACAGCGAAAGTGGCAAAAGGCGAATTGTCATTGCCCGGCCTTCATTCACCATTTTACTACCCAGCTATTGAAACATCGATAGCAACGGGCGTGAAGGTAACCAGCACTGGCCTGCTTGATTTGTTCAAAGGCGGGAAATAGCAAAGCTATTCAAGTTGAAGCCGTTTGACTCCGGCATTGAACCGGAGGTATCGCTTCTCTCCGTCCCTTTCGATGGCAACCACGTTTTCCTGATCGCTGAATAGCTCAACCAGTAGGGCATTTTCCACCACGTCAATCGACGTCCCCTTTACAATGAAGTATGACCAAACAGTATCGTTTTCTGCACTGCCGCTTACCCATTTCAGTGCAAGCTCGTTTCCCTGCTGAGTGATGAAATGCATCTTTGCTTTGATGTAACCGGCAACAAGCGCTTCCGATTTTTTGATATCGCCATCGGTTCGGAGCGAAACACTTTCTCCTGAAAAATCTCTGATAGCATCCTCCAGGTCAGTATTAAAAAGCCTGCAGCTTACTTCCCAGGTATCGTTGCCTGCATACGTCACATTGGTCACCGACACGTAGAGACCGTGGTCGATGGCAAACATTCCGAAGAGAAAAATCAGGAGATTCATATCACAAGGTAAGATAAAAAACCCTTGCACCTGAAAGTCTATTGTTATGGCCGCAGCTACCTGCATAAAAAAAGCAATCCCGTCACAAAGACGGGACTGCTCACAACCATCATCCCAAAAAAATTATTACTCAACCAGCACTTTCCTCACCGGTTTCGCTGGCTCAGCCATTTTGTTGAGCTGGAGTTGCAGGACTCCATTTTTGTACTCAGCGTGTACTTTTTCTTCGTTGACATCTTCAGGCAAGGAAAAGGAGCGCTTGAAGTTGGTTTGAAAAAACTCTCTTCTCGTGTAGTTGGGCTTTTTCTCTTCGTTCTCCTCCTTACGTTCAGATGTCACAGTCAGCATTCCTTTTTCAATGGAAACCCTGAAATCATCCTTTTTGAAACCGGGTGCAGCCATTTCTATTTCATAGCCTTTGTCGGTTTCCTTAATGTTCACAGCGGGTAACAACGGTCTTTGCAGGAAATCGTCCCCAAAGAATTTCTCGGTGTCCCATAAATCAGTCAGCAGCGAGTCTATCATTGGCAGGCTGCCGTTTCTTTTGACGAGTGTCATAGCTACCTCCTTGTGTTAATGTTATACCAAAAGTGGCACCAAAACCTTGCCCCTGAAATGATTTAGAACAGCAGGCTGCTATGATTTTCCTCATACCTGTCTTACAGATACTGCGGCAATCGGTCAATCGATTTTTGCCTAAATATCAGCACGAAAGGTGCCTGTTTGGTGAATTTTTCCTATATTTTCTACATATATGAAAAATAACAGAACCTCAGGGTGCCAGCGCCGTAAAAAGAGGATATAAACGGAGTTACAACGTTTTTAATTCATTACACTACCGATCATGAAGGGAACACATCTTGGAGAATTTGAAGAATTGATACTGCTCACGGTTGCTTTGCTCAATGAAGAAGCCTACGGAGTTGCCATACAAAAAGAGATCAGGAAAAAAGCTGGCAGAAGTGTGGCCATCAGTGCCATACACAGTGCGCTGAATCGTCTTGATTCGAAAGGCTTTGTGGAGTCCGCTTTTGGCGAGGCCACTCCCGAAAGAGGCGGCAAACGAAAGCGTATTTTTAAAGTAACAGCCTTCGGCATCAAGTCGCTGGAGCAGGCCAAGGAGCTAAGAGAAAGCTACTGGACGGAAATTCCTCAGCTCTCGATGGAGGGGATGTAAAATCTGACCAATGCCTACCCTGATAAAAAAGGACAACAGAGAGAATAAAAGACCTGAGCCGCCAGCCTGGGCCACTGGCTTCTTGCATTGGTATTGCCGGGAGGAGCTGGCCGAAGACATAGAAGGGGACATCAGGGAAATATTTGAAGAGACAGCCAGTAAAAAAAACAGCAGGCTGGCCTCGCTGCAATATGTGTGGCATGTGCTCAAGTTTTGTCAGCCCTTTGCCTGGAAAAAAAGGAACAACAAATACAATCAAACTCAATTTAATAATTGGACTATGCTTAAGAATTACATCATTATCGCTTACAGGAGCCTCCTCAAGAAGGTTGGCTACTCGCTGGTGAACATCTTCGGCCTGGCGGTAGGCATCACTGTCTGCCTGCTCATTGTCATTTTTGTACAATACGAGCTCTCCTTCGATAATTTTCAAAAAGACGATGTGTACAGGATCGCCCTCAAAAGAGTATACCCTGAAAGAGAGGTGAATTACGCCTTCATTCCCCACTCCATTGGCCCTCAGTTAAAAGAGGATTTCCCTGAGGTGATCCAATCTGCTAACCTGCTAAAGGCGTTTGCTCCCATTGTGGTGCGTTACAACGACAACTACTTTTATGAAGAAAATATACTTTTCGCAGACAGCACGCTGTTTGAAGTATTGGAGATTCCGTTGATAGAAGGCGACCCCAAAACTGCCCTGAAAGAGCCCAACAGTCTGCTCATCACCGAATCCATGGCCAAAAAATACTTCGGGGATGAGTCGCCTATGGGCAAAAGTATGGAAACCGGACAGGGCAATTTCATTGTGAGGGCCGTGGCCAAAGACTACCCCGGCAACTCCCACATGGCATTTGACTTCATTGGGTCGATGAGCACCTTCCCGTTCATTGCACAGCCCAATTGGATCGGCTTCGACGTGCTTACCTACCTCAAACTACAACCCGGCTCCAATCCGGCCACCCTCGAAAAACAGTTTCCTGAGTTTGTGAAAAAATATGCAGCGGGGCCCATTCAACAGCGCAATGGCATTTCTTACGACGAATACATCGCTGCGGGCAATGGCTACATCTACACACTTCAACCATTGAAGGATATTTACCTTCATTCTAACCTTGAAGGAGAAATAAAAGCCAACGGCAATATCACTTACGTATATATTTTTATTTCAGCGGCCATTTTCATCCTGCTTATTGCCTGCATCAACTTCATGAACCTATCCACCGCCCGCTCCACCGAGAGAGCAAAGGAAGTGGGGATTAGAAAGGTGCTTGGGTCGGTAAGAAATCAGCTGATAGGCCAGTTTATCACCGAATCGATTCTGCTTACCTTGATCAGCTTTGTGCTTGCCATGGTAGCGCTGATATTTATCCTGCCTTTCTTTGCCGATGTATCGCACAGGGCACTCACATTAAATTTCCTGCTGGCACCCGCAACCATTACAGTGATCGTTTTGGTCATTTTCTGCATTGGCTTCCTCGCTGGTGTGTACCCTGCCTTTGTGTTGTCTTCCTTTCAGCCCGCAGCAGTGCTCAAAGGGAAGATGCAAACATCAAAGTATGGCGTTTTTCTTCGCAACGGCCTCGTCGTTTTCCAGTTTGCTATCTCCATCGGCTTGATTTCCTGCACCATGATCATCTTCAACCAAATGAGTTTCATGCTCAATAAGTCTCTGGGCTTTGAAAAAGATCATGTGGTGGTGATTGAAAGTGCCTTCAACGTCAACAGAGACAATTTTCAGAACCCCGATGCCGATGTGTTTCAAATCAGAAGCCGCTACGAAACCTTTGAGAACGAGATCAAAAAGGTGCCTGGAGTGAAAAATGCCACCTACACCTCGGCTATGCCAGGCGACGTAATGCCCGGGTTCATAGTGAGAGTGCCAGGTAGTGGCGAAAAAGAAAGCATGGTAGCGAGAGGACTTTCGGTAGATGAGAGCTTTTTCGAAACGATGCAGATCGAACTTTTGGAAGGACGACTGTTCTCGAAGAGCTTCAACGATTCACTATCTATGATACTTGCGGCCTCCACCGTAGCCAAGCTTGGATTGGAAGACCCCATAGGCAAGAAAATAATCAATGTGAATAATGGCGGCGACACTGACATTACCTATACCATCATAGGAGTCGTCAATGACTTCCATTTTCAGTCGTTGCATGTTGGGCTGGAGCCTGTGGCCATTATTCACGTTAACTCCCCCAATACTTTCATTAACAAAATGGTGGTAAAGGTTGATCCATCCGAGCTAAAGGCTTCTCTGGCCGGTGTGGAAGCAACGTGGAACCAGTTCACGAAAGACACGCCACTGCGTTACTACTATCTGGACGAAAACCTGAAGCGCTTCTATGACGCAGAAAAAACCAGCGGCGATATGTTCACCATTTTTACATCGCTGGCCATCATGATCGCTTGTATTGGCCTGTTTGGCCTGGCTGCTTACACCGCAGGGCAAAAACGCAAAGAAATTGGGGTGCGCAAAGTGATGGGCGCTTCCATCTTCAACATCGTACTGCTGCTAAGCAGGGACTTTACGAAACTTATCCTGATAGCCGTGCTTGTGGCGGTACCTGCCGCCTGGTGGGGCATGGACAAGTGGCTGGATAATTTTGCCTACCGCATCGACATCAGCGTGTGGACATTCCTCCTCGCAGCCCTCACTGCTGTAGTCATTGGCTGGTTAACCGTTGGCTATCAGTCGTTCACAGCCGCCAGCGTAAACCCGGTGAAGTCGTTGAGGTCAGAGTAAAGTTAATTTGAAAACAGACGAGAGAAAGCTGTCCAAAACGGACGGCTTTTTCTATTTCAAGGCCGACTCGAAAATTCTCACTCTAGCCCGGATGGAGGCCAATGACCAGGCTGTAGGCATTGTCTTCTTGCACCACCTTAAAATTGAGCTGATGCCTGTTGCAGATGGCCTTGATAATGGAGGCCCCCACTCCCAGCCCCCTGATAGAAATAAAATCGGCACCCTCGTGAGACAACTCTCCGTGCTCACGGGTGCTGTTGGTAACCTTCAATTCCCTTGGAGTCAGTTTCACCTCAATAAACCCATTCTTGACGTTGTGACGAATACTGTTCGAAATGATGTTGTTCAGCAGCGTATCCATTAGTTGCGGATGGATATCAAGCATCACGTTCGGCACAATCTCAGCTTTCAGGCTAATCTTCTTCAGCTTGATCAGCTCTTCGGTTTGCTCAAGTTTCGAGGCCAGCGTGGCTGAAAAGTCGATATGACCCATTTGATTAAACTGCCCCAGCTCTATTCTTTTCAGGAAAATGAGGGTTTTCTCAAACTCGCTGATGCCTTGAATGGTATTGCGAATGGCCACCAGGCTCCTCAGTTGGTCTTCGCTCAGGCTCTGATCCTGAATGAGCAGGTCGATCTTTCCGTTGACCACCGCAAGGGGTGTTTGCAGTTCGTGGGTAAGGTAGGAGGTGAAATCCTTCAGCTCATCGTACTCACTCTGAAGTCGGCTTGTTATTTCACGAAGGGTGGCGTCAAGCATCTGAAACTCTTTCACGCTGCTTGGTGCACTCACGTATTCACTTGAGCCATCGAGATTGAACCGGGTCAGATTACTGAGTATTCCATGGAAAGGCATCCATATCTTCCGAAAGAAGTAAACATTAAGAAAGGAGATCACCACGGCCATTAAAAGACAAGTAATGACGATGGTAGAGATAACCGACTGGAGTACCTCGTCGTTATCAACCTCTGCTGTGCGTGCCCAC
This sequence comes from Imperialibacter sp., assembly GCF_048007035.1. Classification (NCBI taxonomy): domain Bacteria; kingdom Pseudomonadati; phylum Bacteroidota; class Cytophagia; order Cytophagales; family Flammeovirgaceae; genus Imperialibacter; species Imperialibacter sp. The sequence goes on along the minus strand of NZ_CP180355.1, from coordinate 4,362,891 downwards.
ACCATGTAATTTCTGCCATTTGTGCTGTACTGAAACCGCAGTTGGCGATACAGGATGGATTCGTCAAGCTTAGGATTATTAATGACTGTATCAGAGAAGACATCCGTCACTGGCAGGTGCAAGACATCCTCCTCTTCTATTTCGTAAATGTCAGCAAATGCATGCTCAATAAATGGACTCTCTCCTTTGTAGTTGTCCAGCAGGTCAATGATATACTGCTTTCTTATTTTCAGCACCTCATCTTCGTTCGTCTCGAGCACCGACTCAATGGACTGGTAAAAAATTCCACCCCCAAGAGCAACCACTATGATAATGGCGGGGAGATTAAAGATGAGTTCTTTTACGACCAGCCTCATGCCACTTCAAACCGGTATCCGATACCGTGAACGTTTTTGATGTTGTCCGTGGCTCCTGCATTCATTAATTTCTTTCGCAGGTTCTTCACATGTGTGTATATGTAGTCGTAGTTATCGGAAAACTCTATGCTTATTCCCCATAGGTGGGCGGCCAGGCTCTCTTTTGTGATCAGGCGGTTTTTGTTAGACATGAGGTAAAGCAGCATCTCAAATTCCTTCTTGGTCAACTCAAGCTCCACATCATGCACAAATGCCTTGAACTCGTTGGGGTAAACAGAGATAGATTCCGAAACCACCTGATGGCGGCTATCGCCCAACTTCCTTCTCAGCACCGACCTGATCCGGGCATTCAGCTCATGCAGGTCGAAAGGCTTGGTGAGGTAGTCGTCGGCCCCGAGATCCAGCGACTGCACTTTGTCCTCAGTCATGTTGTGAGACGAGATGATGATGATGCCTGTTTTTTGCTGTTTTGACTTGATGAGATTGATGAGTGAGTTGCCACTGCCGTCGGGCAGGTTGATGTCGATCAGGCACACATCGTAGTTCTCGTTCTTTATTTCCTGCTGCGCCGACCGATAGGTTTCCACAGCCACCACCACATACTTCTCCTCTTCCAGGAAAGTCCTGATTGCCTTTAGTAATTGGTATTCGTCTTCTACAAGAAGTACCCTTACTTCCTTCATTTCGACTTTTGACATTGAACGATACAATTTACTAGAAATCGTTATTTACTAAGCCAGCCCGGGCGATTAAGTTGCCCGGCTATCTCCCTGCTGCAACTAAAAGGAACCCTCAACCAAATGTCAACTTTGTATTGTGCAAGCCCCGGCAGCCCTGGGCTGCATCCCCCAATGGCCGCCACCCGGGCCTGCAAACAACCAACTGAAAGAATAAAACAAGTGATGAGTATCACTCCTTTACAGGAAACCTGTTAAACGCAAAAAATCATCATGCAACCTTCAACTCTTTTGCGATAACCCATTCTTTCGATACCACAAATTTCACCTATGATTTCTGAAGTATTTTGGGAGCAATCCTGAAGTTTTCCTGAACATTTAGCATCAAAATATTCATTTGTCGCAATCATTCGGTATAATCCGAACAATCAGGGGATTGAGAGGCAGAAGAGCTTACCACCACCCAAGTCAATCCGCATACTCCTACCGCAGACGTTGATCAGATAAAAACCCCAATGAACAGGGCAAACGCATTTAAAACAAAAAGGAGTCAAATTTTTTTCAAAGCTGTTTTTTTACCCCGACCCTTAAGGGTGAAACAGCTTTGAAATTCGTCTTTCCCTTTAGGGCTAGGGTAAAAAGAAGAATTTCGAAGCCAAATGGTTTTAAATGCGTTTGCCCTGCCCCAATGAACGGATTGGATGAATGAGTTGAAAAATATATGTTTATTATAGGGGTTTGGAATAAAAACCTGGATCAAAAACTCCTATCTTTCTATGGTGGGGTGCACCCAAGTCTGAGTTGGGATTTGGGGTTGTAAAAATGTTATCAGCAAGAATACGTGACGGAAAGAATCACTACATTGGATCAACTTGAGAGTGCTATGGATTCAAGCTTGGTCTCAACTGAACTGAGAGAAATAGCAGAACTATTTGCGTCGGCTATGCAAGACTGGCCGACTCCAGATATCGAATCTATCTCGCAATTCGTAAGTGAACTTTCGGCCTATTTTGGTCAGCCAATTACTGAGCAACGACTGAAAGCGGTGCCATTTTCAGGTGTTAACAGTTGGGAACTTGAAAGCGGCGCAACATTGATTCTGATGTTGGAAAAGGCACTCAGGTTGTTCAAAGCAGATAATGTGGAGACGGCCCTCGAAAAACTTTTGACCTCTTTAGAACGACAAATTCACGACGGACAAACATGACTGCTCGCATACTCGTAATCCTTGGCATGGCTGCTTCAAGCCTTTACGGCCAAAATATCCTACGGTCACCGACCTATTTCGAGATGGTGCCAGGCGCTTATGAATTGCAAAGTACGTCGCCAAGATTCAGCACGACAGCTAAAATTGATGCTCAATTAGAAATCGAACGCATTCAAGGAAACACTGGCTATATTGTTCCTCCCAAGAATGGCGTAACTCTTTTCAAGAACAGCTCACCGAAATCTTCCATTGACGTGGCGGGACGACTTTACTCAAATTCGATTATCGAACTTTTTGAAATCGAGTATCGAACAACCTATCAAAATCCTGATACCACCTGGAAATTCTCGCACGAAGTCTGGTATAAAATATTCATTAATGGACAAGTATACTTCACTGATTTTAGAGTTCATGAATTAGAAATGGCCAGACAGCTCCCTAAATTCAGCCAAGATGTCGCCCTTGCCTTTCAGGACACTGGATACGATTACTTTTATGATAATGGCTACCCTGAACACTTTCACTTCTTGGCATTCAAGAAAACAGCAGGTGGCCTTGTCCTGGAATTCGATAGCCAAGAACTAGACTTTAAATGCGATTGTGAATTTTGGGAACTTGACACTGACACCTACGAATGGAAAATATTGGACAACGGCTCGCTGTTCATCAAGCTGGACGGCTACAAGGATAGCTTTGTTGGAACTTGGGACGGAAGAAGTCTGACCAAGGAATAAAAGCTGATAACACAACAGTAAAGTGAATGTGGGCTTCACCAGTTATCAAAGGTCAGTTGGCTTGGATTCTCCGCCACATAGTTTAATTTTATCATCGCCTAACCTTCGCAGAAGCTTCGGTTGACAAGGCGGGGCTAAGAGCTAGTGGGAGCCGAGCTGCATTAAAACCCCCACGCCCTCATTTTACCGAGGTTGGCATCAATTATCTAGATGAGGCACATTTTTCTGACATTATCATTTTTCGCTATCTGTATCGGTGCGTACGGACAAAATCCAACAAAGGAGGACTGGAAATATAGGCCAGTTGATCTTGAGGATGCGGTGAGACATATGAGTAAGCTGACCGATGATTCAACTAAGCAATGGATTAAGAGTCTAGATGAAACCGAATACATAGGGCAGGTGCATTTTTCACAAGGAATGTGGATCAGGAATACTTGGCATTTATGGAAGGGCGGTGAGCTCGCATCCTATTTTAACTCTATTGGTATTCAACACCCAGACGACATGTCGGGAATAATCTTCAGATGTTTCTATCGTGAACTAACAGGCAACCCTTGGGACGTTGAAGAGCAGATTGAATACTACCAGACCTATTGGGAAAATGCTGAAGAACATCAACGTAGAATGGAAACTGATACAGCCTACGTTCGACAGCAGCAGGAAGCCGGCGAAAAAAGAGTGCATGAATTTTATGAAAAACGAAAATTAGAACTTCCTATTGGAGCCAAAGTAAGGTTTGTTGTTAAAAATAAGTGTGGTGCTTTTAGCGGTGGATATACAGTTCTTTTCGGGCGTATCTTAGAATACAAGGATTCTGAATCATTAGTAGAAATTACTGGCTATAGAGAACCCAAAAAAGCCAATGGGGTAGAACGTTGCAACGACATTAGTGAGAATAAAATCCTTGTAGATATTCAAGACCTTCAAGAAGCCGATGATACTGACAACCGGTAAAAATGACGCTAACACAACGGTTGAATGAATATGGGCTTCACCAGTTATCACGGGTTAGTTGGCTTGGATTGTTCGCCACAAAGTATAATTTTATCATTGCCCAACCTTGGCTGAAGCTTCGGTTGGCAAGGCGGGGCTAAGTGCTAGTGGATTCGGAGCTGCATTACCCCTCCCACGCACGATAGCTGGTCTTTGTATCACATTACCTTCATGACGAAAAAAGAACTACCCAAATTAATCCCCTTTGGAATTGCATCAATTCTGGTATTGACTCATGTAATTCAAACGCTTCTGAAACCGGGTTATGTGAACGCAGACGGTAACGAAGTAACTTATGCCGTTTCCGACTCAGTAATGTTCTGCGGTTTCGGTCTGTTAATAGTGTTGACTCTAATTCTGCTGAACAAACAGGTATGGAAGTTCATTTTCACCATATTAACGCTTTTGGCTTTTACACCATGGATTAGTTTTTACAATCAGACTTTTTCATTTGGAATCGGAATAATTTCATTTGAAGTAACTGCGCTGAGTCTACTAATTTTCCATCTAGCTCTTAACCCTGAAGTATTTCAATCCTTTAAAGCATCCATAACACCTAAACCGGAATCGGAGGAATCAAAACAGGCAAAATTTGAGTCATCTGTGCTGCGTTTCGAAAACAAGTTTGAAGGCAAATCCCATGCAGAATTACAAAGGATGCTGTCTCAAAACGAACTAGTTCCCGAAGCCATCGAGGCCGCTAAAAGACTACTGGAACGAGATAAAAGTGCTGCAACACGCCGCTAAGAATGAATGTGGCTTCACCAGTTACCATAGGGTTGCTAGCTTGGATTTTCGGGGACGCCTAGTCCGCCACAAATCAAAATTTCTTGTCGGCTTTCCTTTGTAAGCTATATAAAACACCTACAATCTTTCTAGCGACTAATACCAAACACACCCCAAAACCACCCACCCTTCTCCCATTATCTTTGGCCCAGATATTTCACCATGGGAAACTAAAAAAATCGAGTTATTTTCGAACTGAACTATTTTAATAAGCATCCGTCATTCTTAGTACTCCCACGCACATAAAGACCTCCATTGCGGTTCTGCCCTTCGTTAACATGAGTGCCGATGGCGAGAACGAATACTTCTGCGATGGCATCACCGAAGAGATCATTAATGCGCTGGCCAGAGTCACAGAGCTCAAGGTTACTTCCCGCACTTCCAGCTTCTATTTTAAGCATCACAAAGCATCCATTCAGGAGATAGGCGAAAAGCTGAATGTGTCGGCAATACTGGAAGGAAGTGTGCGGGTGGGTGGCAATATGCTAAGGATCACCGCACAACTGATCGAAGTAGCGACGGATTCACATTTCTGGTCACAAACCTGGGACAGAAAGCTCGAAAACATCTTTGAAATACAGGATGAAATCAGCCTCCATATTGCAGACAAGCTCAGAGAACAGTTTGGGCACATGGAGATCGGAGACCACCTGGCAAAGTCCCCCACTCAGAACCTCAATGCCTATGAGCTATTACTCAAAGGAAAATACCTGTTTAACCACTGGAACCCCGAGGATGTCAACAAAGCGATCAGTCTTTTTGAACAAGCCATCGATCAGGATCCTGATTTGCTGGACGCTCACATGGGATTGTCAGATGCCTATGGATTTCTGGCTACGGCTGGTTTTGCTCCAAGAGAGGCCTCCTGGAAGAAAGCTTTTGAGCACATGAAGATTGTGGAGCGCATTAACCCGAACCATGCACCACTCAACTATCAGCTTGCCAATCATGCCTTTTTTACGGAAGCCGATTACAATAAAGCTTTCAAATACACCCTGAGAAGCATCGAGTCGAGACCCACCTACCCTGAGGGGCAGCAGTTCATGGCTTTCCTGTATCTGCTCAAAAACGACACAACAAAAGCGAATGAGCATCTGCAATATGTCCGCTCCGTCGACCCGCTCAATCAGGAAACGCTGTTCTATCAGGCCTACTACTTTTACCGAACGGAGGATTTTGAGAAAGCAGTTGCGATCTGCCAACAGTTGCTCGAAACAAACGCCAAAAACCTTCCGGCCTACATGGTTCATTGCTACTGTCTGTTTCATCTGGGGCGGATGGATCAGGTGATTGAAGAAACTGCTAACATGCCGGATGAAATCATGATACCCGACGAAAGAGCAGGCATCAACGCACTGGCCTACCTAATGAAGGGGGATAGCAAAAAGGCAGCGCCCTATGTGACTCAGGTGATGGCCAAGTCCAACGAAAACGCTTCTTTTCAGGCAGATGCCTATGCTTTCTGGATCTATGCGCAGCAGTCCAAAGCAGACGAAGCCTTTGCCATCGTCGAAAAGTTGTTTACGCATCAGTCGTCCATATTGCTACTCAATTATTATGATCCGTTGGCGAAGAACCTCAGAGAGGACGAGCGATTCCGGCGGTATGCTGATCGGATCTATCCGGAGTTGAAACATAAGGAGCCAACCCCAAAGACCAATACATCGCAACTGGATGAGGCCACGGCCGCCGCTTATGAGGAAAAGCTGATGGCATTCGTTAATGATGAGTTGCCTTATCTGAATCCCTCACTCAGCCTGAGGTCGCTGGCCGAGCAAATCGAGATGCATCCCAATCAGCTATCGTGGCTGCTCAATGAGAAAATCGGCAAAAACTTCAATGAGTTCATCAACAACTATCGGATCGGGCATTTCAAAAAGCTGGCGGTAGATCCGGCCAACTCACATATTTCGCTGGTTGGGCTGGCTTTCGAAAGTGGGTTTAATTCCAAAACGGTCTTCAATACTTACTTCAAAAAAGCAGAAGGAATAACTCCCAGCGCCTTCCTGAAGCTGCATTCATAGCCGAATGAGTTCCGTTTTATAATTCCGAACCTATCGCCATTGATTCGGAACACATGCCCCTGCCCTTTGCTTTTTCTTTGCTTCATCATTAAAAACTCAAAAGCATGAAAGCAAATCAAATGAAAGCTATTGTCGCCAGCGGATACGGCACACCGGAAGTGTTAAAATTCACCTCTGTAGAAAAGCCAATCCCCGGACCGAAAGATGTACTAGTCAAGGTAATGGCATCTGCCGCCACAACTGCCGATGCCATGATGCTCACTGGCAAACCTTATGTCGCCAGGTTATTCGTCGGCCTGACAAAACCGAAGCATCCTATTCCAGGCACAGGGTTTGCCGGAGTGGTTGAAGCCGTCGGCAGTGAGGTCACCCAGTTCGCCGTGGGCGACGAGGTGTTCGGTGAAACAACCCTTGGCTTCAGCACCAATGCAGAGTACGTAGTGGTGCCCGCCAATGGAGTAATGCTCCCCAAGCCGACTTCCCTGCCCTTCGCAGAGGCAGCCAGCTATTGCGACGGTCATTTAACCTCCTACAATTTTCTCAAGCGGATAGCGCAGGTGCAGTCTGGTCAGCGGGTGTTGGTCAATGGCGCTGCCGGCAGCCTGGGCACATCAGCCATACAGATCGCCAAATACCTGGGCGCTCACGTGACGGGAGTGTGCAGCAGCAAAAACACAGGAATGGTAAAATCGCTGGGTGCAGATGAAGTCATCGACTATCAAAAACAGGATTTCACCCGGTTAACTGCTCAGTATGATGTCATTTTTGACACAGTCGGAAAGACACCATTTGCCAAAGCCAAAAAGGCACTGACTGAGCGAGGCATGTACCTGTCGCCAGTTCTCCGGTTTTCGCTGCTCATGCACATGATTACCTCCTCACTTTTTGGCAAAAAGAAAGCAAAGTTTGAAGCGACAGGTGCCAATGCGGACGACACGCTGAAAACGACGCTGCTGGAAGTAATCGAGCTTCATAATAATGGCCACCTGAAAACAGTGATAGACAGGCAATACCCACTCGAAAGGGTTGCTGAAGCACATCACTACATCGCCTGTGGGCACAAAAAAGGCAATGTGGTCATAGTAGTGGCAGCATAAGGAAACGAATCAATCTGGTCAATTCTTAAATACCTCTCAATCATGGAAAACTCAAATAGAAAAGACGCTATCGTCGCCGGTGTTTCACTCATTATCATGGCCCTTGCAGCCGGTTATGCTTATGGCTATGTGCAGAGCAGCCTGGTAGTAGCTGGTAATCCAGCAGCTACACTCACCAATCTCAACAACGCACCTGGCCTGTTCGGTAGTGGCGTCATCGGATGGATGATCATCCTCATCACCGACCTGCTGGTGGCATGGAGTCTTTACCGATTCTTTGCCCATGTAGATGCTAAAATCTCCTTTGCTACCGGTCTGGTGCGGGCTGTCTACTCGGCCATCCTGGCTTTTGCCATCTTCCATTTGGGTGGTGTGTGGCAAATGCTTTTCTCTGCCAATCAGGATGCGGTGGCCCTGATGAACCTGGTGGCTGGCTTTGAAAAATACTGGTCGCTTGGCCTCATCCTGTTTGGTGTTCACCTTTTGGGGCTGGGGTACCTTTCCCTAAAATCCAACACCGTTCCAAAGTGGATGGGCTGGTCGTTGTATGTTGCCGGACTTAGCTATATGACCATCCATGCAGCCAAAGCCATTGCTCCTCAGGCCGCCGATGCAATTGCCATGGCTGAAATGATCCTGGGCGCACCCATGGCTATTGCCGAGCTGGCACTGGCTGTGTGGTTGGTGTGGAAAGGCGGAAAGCGCAAAAGGCAACTGCCTGGCCAGAGCCATCCTATGCAGTTTGCGTCATAGTTTATAGCCCCGCATCATAATTTATGGGCCTTCCTTAAACTTGATGGATTTCGCCGCATAGCTCATAACTGGCCTCTGCACTTCTGACAGACCTTTGTACAGTCAAAAACATTTAAGCTGATAAGACTATGAAATAGCCATAAGGGATGCCATACCCAACGGAATGAATAACCTGTCAACAGACTAAGATCTATTCCGTAATGGTACAGGCTATTCCATCTGGCCGCTAAAAAGTAAATTTTATACAGATGAAATTAATTACAATTCTTTGGCTGCTGGCGCTCTCTTTTGGTTGCCTGGTTAGCTGCAAACAAAACCTTGTGCTGGTTCCGGATTCTCCCTATACCGTAAGCGATGATGCTTTTACTACTAAAACCATAGCGAGTGGCTTTAACATCCCCTATGGAATAGCCATTGTGGGTGAAAATGAATACTTCATTACTGACAGGGTAGGGAAAATGTTCCGCTTTGAGGACAGCACCCTTACAGAGATCAATGGAATGCCGGAGGTGGCGACTTTTGGCACCCCGGGTTTAGCTGCCATTATGCACGGTGGGTTAATGGATGTAAGTCTTCATCCTGACTACTCAACCAATTCCTGGATATACATTTCCTATCTGGCATCGGACGGCTTTGCCAAAGTATCCCGGCTTAAAGTACAGGACAATACTGTCTCTCAGTTGGAAACTATTTTCACCACCCGGCACCAAAACTACACCGGCAACGGCATGCGGATAGTGTGGGAAGACGAAACTCATTTTTTTCTCAACATCGGAAATTCTGATTTCTCAACCAGTGAGTATCCAGTATTACATGCACAAGACCTCAACCACGATGCAGGAAAGATTCACCGGTTAATGGATGATGGAAGTGTCCCTGCAGATAATCCCGTCTTCGATGGGTATGCTTCTCCTACCACCATTTGGAGCTATGGGCACCGGGACGTGCAGGGTCTGGTTTTTGAAGCATCCACTCACACCCTTTTTGGGATTGAGCATGGCCCCAAAGGCGGGGATGAGTTCAATATAATAGAGAAGGGAAAGAATTATGGCTGGCCGCTTTTCACTTACGGCATCAACTACGACGGTGCGTGGGTATCTACTATTTCCGAAGATTCTGCTGCTAAGTTCACAGTTTTTCCAGCGCACTACTGGACGGTTCCAACCCGAGACGGTGGCCAGGCTGTTGCCCCTGCCTGTTTGTTAAAGGTGAGCGAAAGCAATATTTCGGACTGGAACGATTATTTTATTTTTGGTTCGCTGGCCTTTAGAAGGCTGATAAAATACAACCACAAAACGGGCGAAACTTTTGGCTTGTCGATAAAAGGCAGAGTCAGGACAGTCAAACAACTTCCCGGCGGAGACATCATCGCACTGATTGAGAGAAGCGACCTGCGAAAAGCCAATGGTAAAATTATCAGGATAGGGAATTAGCATCCAAAAAGCTTACGAAATCGACTACACCGGTTAAAATGGCGAAAAAAACCGCTTTTAAGAGCATGACCGGGATGAGATTTGTATTTTAACTGGTTTAAAGGAGATAAATATTTTTTTACAAACTGAAACGTAGATAGCATGAAAATTTTGAAAATAACTGCTCTGGCCGTTGGCGTTCTCATTTTGATGATGGTTTTGGTGGCAGCCGGAGCTTTGATTATTGATAAAAGGGGAACCGCCTACCTGGAAGTCAAAGGCAATCCAGCATTTGAATCCAACACTTACCTGATCACAAACGTCAATATTGTGCCAATGACCGCCGACACAGTGCTTCTGAATCAAATGGTGCTTATTCAGGATGGCGTGATTGCCAGGATAGCAGATGCAATAACCGACTCAAAAGCAAAAGTGTTTGATGCCGGAGGAGGGTACCTTACGCCGGGTCTGGTCGATATGCATGTTCATGTGTGGGACGAGTATGAGCTTGGCCTTTATTTGGCAAATGGTGTCACTACTGTGAGAAACCTGTGGGGGCAACCAATGCACCTGCGCATGAAAAAAGCCATAAGTAACGAAGAGGTCATTGGGCCTTTGTTTTTTACTTCCGGCCCCAAACTCACAGGCCCCGAGTATATGGGCGATGATAATCTTCAGCTGTTCACTGCCGAGGAGGCCTATTCAAAAGTTGCCGAATACAAAGAACGAGGGTATGATTTCATCAAGACCTATTACGGACTGACCGGCGAGCTCTTTGATGCGGTAGTGGAAAAAGGGCGGGAATTAGATTTTGACATTGTTGCACACCCAAGCCCCAAGGTGCCTTATAGTTACCATTTCAAGCCTGAAATCGTTACCATTGAGCATGCCGAGGACATTGTACAACAACCGCTGGAGTATCGCCTGGACACTGCCAGGCTAAGTGAGGTGGTCGATCTCTATGCCACGCACCCACATACTGCACATTGTCCTACTCTCGTGGTTTATTACAATATTTACCGACTCCTGACAGAAGATAACATTCTAAACTCGGAAGGGCTGGCATACATGAACCCTCTCATTCGAACCGTAGACAGCCAGGCACAGTTTGACCGCTGGGCAGGCACGAAGAGCAGTGATTCAACCATAGTGAGCAGGATCAAAGACCAACACGATTTCCATTTGCTTGCCATCAAAAAATTGCATGAACGACAGGTGAAGATCGTTGCCGGTACGGATGCTGGCATTGGCGTAACACCGCCTGGTTATTCCCTGCACGAGGAACTGAATTTCTACACACAAGCGGGCATGAGCAACTATCAGGCACTTCAAACGGCCACAATTAATCCCTCAGAAACCCATGATTTCTTAAGTAACCAGGGAAGTATTGAAATTGGAAAGCTAGCCAATTTAATTCTGACGAAAGACAATCCTCTGGATCGCCTGGAAGTGCTTAGGAATCCTCAAATGGTGATGGTACGGGGACGGATGATCAAACAAGAAATGCTTGATGAGTTTAAGCAAAAAGCCAGGAATCGAAGCAATCTGCTGGCTTCAGCCCTCAGGTATGCTGAGAATTTAATAATAGAAAAGTAAACTAACCCTTACAGTGTCAAATATGAACAATATAAAACGAGTACTCAGAATAGTATTTATTCTTGCAAGCATCGGCTCCCTGTACTTTGTGCCGTGGCCTATCGTATGGGCCTGGATACTCCCCCTTCCTGATACAGTTCAGGCACAAGTAGACGAAGCGCTTGATCATGGATTTGACGGAATCATTGTTTATGTAGATCAGGCTGGTAAGGAACCTGGCTTTTACGCTGCAGGCTGGCATGATCGAAAAGCCAAAATACCGGCCAACCCACACGCCTTATTCAAGATTGCCAGCATTACCAAGCTATATGTGGCTGTGGCTACCACAAAATTAGTCAAAAACGGACGTTTGTCTCTGGACAAAACACTTGCAGAGTACTTTCCAGCGCTTGCGGGAAGAATTGAAAATTCAGACAAAATAACCCTGCGGCATATGCTACAGCATCGGAGTGGTATTCCCAATTTTGTTGACCACCCTGACTATTGGAAAAACCCTCCAAAAAACAAAGAAGAAACACTTGGGTATGCACTGGATTTACCAGCAGACTTTGAACCAGGTGAGGACTATGGCTATTCAAATACCAATTATATGCTGATTTCTGACCTCATTGAGAAAGTGGTGGGCTATAGCCATCAGCAGTATATAAAGGAGGAGATTTTGATCCCACTTGGGCTCAAAAATACTTTCGGCTCACTCAGTGAAGTGGATATAGACGATGTAATGAGTGGCTATTATGTAGGTATTGATGAAGACTTTAAATATGAAGATACGGGCTTAATAATTGCTACAGCCGAGGATGTTGGCACATTCATAAGAGCATTGAACGATGGGTCGGTGTTCGATGAAGGGGAACAGGAAATCTATTCCTCCATCTACGAGTATGAACATACAGGGCTGCTTGTCGGCTATCAGAGCATTGCTGAATACCACAAGGACATTGACACTGTTGTAATTCAATTCACGAATACAACCAATTTTGATGGCTACAACTGGAATTTATCGGAGGTGGTCTATAGCAGGATTGTTAAAATCTTACGAAAGCAATGAAGTCTGAGTAAAGAAATCCACTTCATGGCCGGTTGCCACTCTGCTTTTAATCCAGACCTCCAGCCATACAAGAGAAAAAAAGCCCCCGAAATCTTTCGACTTCGGAGGCCTTTTGTGGAGTTGTTCTACTACTGTTACTTCAATCGATCAACCTTTTTCCTAACCCAGACAGCTCCATTTCTTACATTTGGCGGTCGTGCTTACCTCCATCCACCACCCAGCGCCTGATACACATTTACCACAGCGTGCATTTGCGCCATTTTGGTATCAATCAGCTCAAACCTTGATTCCAGCGCATCTCTTTGAGTCAGCAGCACCTCCATGTAATCGGCCCGGGCTGAGCGAAACAGATTGCTGGAAATGTCGACCGACTCTGTCAGCGCTTCGACCTGAAGTGATTTCAGTTCGAAAGTATTTGACAGGTTGCCGATATTGGACAGCTGATTAGCCACTTCAATGTAAGCGGTCAATATGGTTCGCTCGTAATTGTACACCGCCTGTATCTGCATGGCATTGGCGCTTGAATAAGCTGCCTTGATGGCATTTTTGTTGATCAAAGGCCCCGCTAAATCCGCCGCCAGGCCATATATCAGCGACTCAGGCATTTTCACCAGGTCAATCGGGTTAAACGCCTGAAAGCCCAGCCCGGCAGAAAGCCCCAGCGAAGGATAGAACCTGGCTTTGGCCACCTGCACGTCCAGTTTGGCTGCTACCAGATCTAACTCGGCCTGCCTTACATCGGGACGATTTTCGAGCAGCTGAGCGGGAACACCAGCATTCAGCACGTTGGGTACCAGGTCAATAAAGCTTTGTGAGTTGCGCTGAATAGGTTGTGGAAACCGGCCAACCAGAAAATTGAGCTTGTTCTCAGTTTCGATGATCTGCTGCTGAATACCGAACTGAAGGCTTCTGGTGTTGAGTACCTGCGCCTCAAACCTGCGAACCGCCAACTCAGTTACCCGGGCCGATTGCTTCTGCAGCCTTACTATTTGCAGGGCATTGCTTTGTATTTCAATGTTCTGCTGTACTATTCTCAGCTGATTATCCAGCGCCAGCAGTTCGTAGTAGGAGTTGGCAATTTCGGCAATCAGGTTGGTCACCAGAAAGTTCTTGCCCTCCACTGTCCCCAGGTACCTGTTGAAGGCTGATTTTTTTGCATTGCGCAGCTTGTGCCAAATGTCCACTTCCCATGAAGCATACAGCCCCGCCATGAAATCGGGCAGCGGGTCTGGCGTTTCCATTCCTGGCTTAATTTCCGTCGTAGCCTCGCTGGAACCTTTGCTTGTGTAGCGGCCAGGCTTATCGACCCCTGCACCCGCACCATAGCCAACAAAAGGTAAATACTCTCCTTTTCTGGCCTGCACTTCGTTTCTGGCAATTTGAATTTCCTGCAACACAATGTTCAACTCCTGGTTGTTTTGCAAAGCTGTGTCAATCAGGGAGATCAGGTACGGGTCGGTAAAATAGTTCTGCCACCGAACCTTGCCAGTATTGGTGGTGTCCTGCGAACTGTTGTAGCTCGCAGGCACTGCCTTGCTCTCTGTTTTTTGTACTAAGTCGGGCGTTTTGCAGGCCCAAACCGCCAAGGAAAGGCAGGCCACTCCAACCCATTTATATATGATTCGTTTCAACATGATAATCAATTTATTTCTTTCGAATGTTTGTGTTGGGGCTCCTCACTCAGAGGCCTGTCGTATTCATCCCTGATCAGCTGACGGCCGTCCGCTAGTTTTCCGAAAATGTAGTACAGTCCCGGAATGATGATCACACCGAATATGGTTCCAAAGAGCATACCGCCGAGGGCCGATGAGCCAATGGTTCGGTTACCTATGGCACCAGCACCCGTGGCAATCACCAGAGGAATCAAACCGGCAATGAAGGCAAATGATGTCATCAGGATAGGCCGGAAACGCACCCTGGCACCTTCAATGGCTGCTTCAAAAATTGTTGCTCCGTGTCGCCGTTTCTGAACAGCAAATTCCACAATCAACACTGCATTTTTACCCAGCAATCCCACCAGCATAATGAGACCAATCTGTGCATAAATATCGTTGTCCAACCCCATTACCTTAAGGAACAGGAAGGAGCCAAACACCCCAACTGGCAAGGAGAATATTACTGCCAGAGGCAAAAGGAAGCTTTCGTACTGAGCCGCCAGCACAAAGTAGACGAACAGTACTACAATGATAAAGACGTACAGCGCTTCATTCCCTCTTTTTGATTCATCGTAAGAAAGACCTTCCCAGGCTATGTCATACCCTTTCGGCAGCGTTTGGGACGCCACTTCAGTAATGGCCTGGATAGCATCGGCGGTAGTATACCCCTCGGCAGGCAGCCCTCTGATGGCAGCCGAGTTGTACATGTTGTAGCGGGTAATCTCGTTAGGTCCCTGTTTCTTTTCGAGCTTCATGAACGACGAGTAGGGTACCATTTCTTCCCTGTCATTCTTGACAAACAAGTTCAAAACATCGGAGGGAAGTCTTCTAAACTCAGGAGCAGATTGAACATACACCTTGAAAAACCTGTCGAACCTGATAAACCCTTGCTCGTAGGTACTTCCGATAAGTATGTTCAGGTTTTCCATCGCTTTGCCGATAGAAACGCCCTTTTGCATGGCCAGTTCGTTGTCTATCAACAGCTCGTACTGAGGATAGTTAGCGGCGAAAAAGGTAAACAAGCCAGTGAGCTCCGGACGCTTGTCCAGGTTATCCATGAACTCCTTGTTTATTTTATCAAACTCCTGGTAGTCGGTGTCCGTAGTTTTATCCAGCAAGCGCATGGAAAAGCCTCCGGAAGATCCAAACCCGGGGATAGCAGGCGGTTCAAAGAATTCGACAATAGCTCCAAGGCCTTTCGACTCCTCTTCCAGCTCTTCCATAATCTCTTTCACCGAATGCTCCCGTTCCGACCAGGGTTTTAGGTTGATCAAACAAGTACCTGCGTTGGAGCCCCGACCTTCTGTCATGATCTCATAGCCAGCCAACGAAGAAACGGATTCCACACCATCAATTTCCTCGCAAATTTTCTGAAGCTGCTGAGACACCTGATTGGTTCTTTCCAGGGTAGCGCCCGGAGGTGTCTGGATGATAGCGTAAATAGTACCCTGATCTTCACTGGGGATAAATCCAGCTGGTAGAATTTCATTTTCAAAGAATATACCTGCGCAGAAAACGCCCAGGATGATGAAAGTAAGTCCCCTTCTGTTAACTATCAGCCTTAGCAAGCCCGTGTATTTGCCAGTCACTTTTTCGAAGCCACTGTTGAAACTATCGAGCGCCCGGTTCATCAGCGTTCTCTTTCTGGGCTGCCCGTGTGTGTTCTTCAGCAGCATGGCGCACAATACCGGTGTAAGAGTAAGGGCTATTACAGCAGAAATCACAATCGAGCTTGCCATCGTGATAGAGAACTGCCTGTAGAAGGTGCCTACGGGGCCGGTCATAAATGAAATGGGCAGAAACACCGACACCATTACCATAGTGATGGCGATAATCGCTCCACTGATCTCACCCATTACCTTTTTCACAGCATTGTAAGGCGAAAGGTGCTCCTCTTCCATTTTGGCGTGCACAGCTTCCACCACCACAATGGCATCATCCACCACTATACCAATGGCCAGCACAAGTGCAAACAGTGTCACAAGGTTGATAGAAAGCCCAAAAAACTGGATGACAAAAAATGCACCGATCAGGGATACAGGAACAGCAAGAATCGGTATGAGCGTGGAGCGCCAGTCGCCAAGGAATACAAACACTACCAGAGCCACCAGGATAAAGGCATCACGCAAAGTGTGTGTCACCTGCTCAATGGAGGCATCCAAAAACTTGGATACGTCATAACTGATTTTGTAGTCCACTCCGGGAGGGAAACTGACCCTCATCTCTTCAAGCTTCGCCTTCACCTCAGCAATAACTTCACTGGCGTTACTGCCGTAGTTTTGCTTCAATACAATAGCCGCAGAAGGGTGCCCATCCAGGTTAGAGTAAATGTCAAAAAACTCACTACCCAGCTCAATTGTGGCAATGTCCTTCAGGTGTATGCTTTCACCTTCAGCATTCGCCCGAACAATGATTTGCTCGTATTCTTCCGGCTTGTTGTACCGGCCTTTATACGTAAGTACGTATTCTAACGACTGCGCAGCAATACCTGAACTTTGGCCTATTCTACCCGGACGACCAATAATGCTTTGCTCGGCAAGCGCCTCCATTACTTCCTCAATGGAGATATTGTAGGCCCTCATGCGGTCAGGGTTGAGCCACACCCGCATAGCATAGGTGCGGCTACCCAATATCTGCGTTCTGGCCACACCATTGATCCTGTTTATTTCAGGAATCATTTTAACGTTGGCGTAGTTGTACAGGAATTTTTCATCCAATCCTTCCTCGGTACTGTAGAGGTTCACATACATCAACATACTGGGCTGGATGGGCGTGATGATCACCCCTTCACGTTGCACAAGTGCGGGCAAAAGAGGCATCACCTGATCCACCCTGGTCTTCACCCGGATAACCGCCTGGTTGGGATCCGTGCCTGGTTCAAAGATGATGGTGACTGTAGCTTCGCCGGCACTGGTGGCATCGGTGGTCATGTACCTCATGCCCTGAACACCGTTGATGGAGTTTTCAAGGGTAATGAGCGTCGACTTAACCAGTACATCGGCACTGGAACCTGGGTAAGCAATGAAAATACTTACAGTTGTTGGGGCAATTTGGGGAAATTGCGAGATAGGCAGCTGCTTAATAGCCAGCGAACCTACAAAAACGATAATGACCGAAATTACAATGGCAAAAACGGGCCTATGAATTATATTACTAAACATTTCTTCTCGATTTTAAGGATGCCTGATTATTCCGCATAGAGCGTTAAATGCGACAGTACTTCTGCCGGATCCCTGAACTCAAAACTTATTTCCTGATTTTCTCTGACCAGCCTCAGCCCTTCCAGAAGGATTTTATCGTTTACTTCCAACCCGCTCTGAACAGCATAAATGTGCGGCATTTCGGCCGAAATGGTTATTGCTCTTGACCGGATCTTATTCTCCTCGTCGATCACATAAACATATCTTTTGTCGAGGATTTCAAAAGTTGACTTCTGAGGAATGAGCAGGGCGCCCTTAAGGTCTACCGTCACTTGTATATTGCCTGTCTCACCATGTCTGAGTAATCCATTGGGGTTCGGGAAGGTTGCCCTGAAAGCAATATTGCCGGTTTCGTTGTTAAAGTCCGCCTCAATTGTTTCCACTACGCCTCTATGGTTGAACAGCCTGTTATTAGCCATCAAAAGACCCACTTCCATTTTTTCGTCAGACTTAACGCTGGATTCGTATTCCAGGTACTCTGCTTCCGGAACATTAAAGTAGACCCACATTTTGCTATTGTCGGAAAGGTTTGTCAGCAGGTCTCCCTCGTCGACAAGGCTGCCCTGCCTTACATGAAAGCGATCCATAAGCCCATCAAAAGGTGCTCTGATTTGGGTGAATCCCAGGTGAACTTCTGCCAGCGATACCTCAGCCATTGCTTTATCATATTTGGCTTTGGCCAAGGCCAGCTCATTTGGCGCTACTACATTACTTTCTGCCAACCGCTTTGTGTTCTGATACTCAATTTCAACAAAACTGGCCTCAGCTTGTGCCTTTTGGAGCTCCGCTTCATATAGTTTGGGCATTATCTGGAACATTAGCTGCCCCTTTTTTACACGCTGCCCTTCGTCCACGTATATTTTTTGCAAATAGCCTTTTTCAAGTGCCCTCAGTTCAATGTGCTGGACCGACCGAATTTGACATACGTAATCTTTTGTAACAGTTGTGTCCATCCTCAACGGACTAGTCACTAAAAATTTAGTTTCTTCCTCCTCTTTTTCCTTGTGCGATTCACAGCTTGTGTAGCACAACAGGGCACACAAACCCACGAACATGAGTGTTTTATTCATAATAATTTTGCGTTCTTGATTCTCCAAAAAACTTAACTATTTCAGTTGTCACTTTTGACCGAACAAAATTCATCTACTGATTCTGAAGTATTTCGGGAGTAATTCTGAAGTTTTGCTGAAGATTTAAAAAAAGCCTTGTAGGAGGTTGCTAATCGTGCAAAAAACAGCGCCCAATAGTGAGAATTTGTAAAGAGTTAACCGGCCAGCTTGCACAAAATTTGAAAAATGTCCCGGTTGCTTTGTGCAATTGATTATATTGGATTCTCAGTAATAAGACTCGAAAAACAGTGAAAAGCACATTGAAAAACCTGGTCACTGTTCTTCCTGTCAGCACTTTCTTCAAAGCGGTTCTTACAAAAAATTTAACACTCGCATACAGTTTGACACAATGGATAAAATAAGAAAACTCTCCATCGGGTTACTGGCAATCGCACTTTGCGGGTGCGGTAGTGAACCCGAAAAGGTTAATCAAAAGCCGAACATCATCTATATCTACACCGACCAGCAAAATGCCAGCATGATGACCTGCGCCGGCAACCAGTGGCTGAAGACACCAGCCATGGACTATATCGCCAACAACGGCGTCAGGTTTACCCGGGCCTATGTGACCAACCCGGTTTGCACACCTTCACGAGTGAGCATGATGACGGGCAGATTTCCGGGCTACTTCAATGACGCCAATGGTCAGCCGGTTCGGGAGAATGTTGGAGCCATGAGGATCCCTGACGTGTCGGTAGACGTGCAAAACGCTACCATAGCGGCTTACCTGAAAGCGGCCGGATACGACCTGGTGTTTGGCGGAAAGGAACACCTGCCAAAGTCACTTACACCTGAAGCCCTTGGCTTCACCGACATCACAAATGATGAACGAGACGAGCTGGCCATGGAGGCAGCAAAGTACATTTCCACGCCCCATGAAAAGCCTTACTTTATGGTGGTGTCGCTGATCAATCCGCACGACATTTGCTACATGGCCATTCGGGATTTTGCCGAAACACAGCAGGAAAAGAGGCTCCTCGAAATTGGCGAAACAGAATTAGCCACACTTGATGAGGCGCTAAAGCTGCCTGAGGGTGTAAGTGAAGATGAGTTTTTTAGCAAGCATTGCCCTCCACTCCCACCTAATTTTGAACCTCAGGAAGACGAACCGGCCGCCATTAGCTGGCGGGTTGAACAAAGGAATTTTCAGAAACAGGCCCGTGATCACTACACCGAAAAACAATGGCGCATGCACCGCTGGGCCTACCACCGCCTGACGGAGGTGGTAGACAGGCAGATTCAAACAATTTTGGATGCACTGAAAACCAGCGGACAGGAAGAAAACACCTTGGTTTTGCTCTCCAGCGACCATGGAGAAATGGATGCATCACACCGGCTGGAGCACAAAAGCCTTCTATATGAGGAGGCAGCGAACGTTCCCTTTCTGGCCATGTGGAAAGGCCAGATTCCAGCGGCAAGGGTCGACAGCACCCACCTGATATCCAACGGGCTGGATCTACTGCCCACCCTGTGCGACTATGCTGGCATCGACGGAAAATCAGATCCCAGGGGCAAAAGTTTGCGGCCTTTGTTTGAAGGCAAAGAAGTTGTCTGGCGAGAGCATCTTGGTGTGGAAAGCCAGGTAGGAAAGATGGTAGTGTCGGCAGACGGCCTCAAATACCTGCGGTACGACGTGGTGGGGGTCGAGGAAAACCTGATCGACCTTAACAACGATCCCCACGAAATGACACATTTTACGACCAAGCCCGAGTATGATGAAAAATTAAAGGAGCTAAGAAGCGCTTTTGATCAGGAATGGTTTCCGGGAGGAAAATAGATGATCGATCTAACCTCACTGCGAACTTTGCCGTTAAACACATAACACCATCCATTTCTGTTATGACGTTCGGTGCGGGATTTGTTTTCGATGCGATCAATACCATGAGGAGTAACAGGGCGCTCTTGAAAGGTAAGTATGCCGCACATTACAAGAACTTCGACACGGCCTATATCACCGATTCAATCATTTCCAGAAAAGCCCCAGTCTATAAAAGAGCAAACAAACGATACCTAAAGCGATTCAGGGCACAGTTGGTAAAAGCCAACAAGACGAGGACTGTCAAAAAACTTATTCTTCTGGCGGTTACGGTCATCGTGATGTCACTATTTTTTTATTTGATAATCCTCTAAATAACCACTCCGATCATCTGGTTTTCTGTTTCAACGGGGACATCGCCAACATTTATACCTATTTTAGGCTGATGTAACACCCCAATGTATAAGTCTATGGATCGGTCAATGTCTACCTCTCTACGAAAGCTCTTACCCTTTCTGCTTCTTTTTCTAAGTTTTGGGCGCTCCATTGCTCAATACGCCGTTGAACCTGTAACCATCCAGGTTGATCTGTCTAACGAAGTGGGCGAACTGCTGCCCATCTGGGCCTGGTGGGGCTACGACGAGCCCAACTACACTTACATGAAGGATGGCCAAAAGCTGCTTTCGGAAATAGCGAAGCTGAGCAAAGTACCCGTTTATGTGAGAGCACATAGCCTGCTGGTAACAGGAGAAGGCACTTATGGATTGAAATGGGGCTCTACCAATGCCTACACCGAAGACAAAAAAGGCCGCCCGATCTACGACTGGACAATCGTCGACAGGATATTTGACACCTACATAGAACGGGGTATGAAGCCTTTTGCTCAAATTGGTTTCATGCCACAGGCCCTCTCAAGCAAACCTGAGCCCTACCGGCATTACTGGAAGCCCGGCGCAGAGTACAACGACATTTACACAGGCTGGGCTTATCCGCCTAAAGACTATAAAAAGTGGGCTGAGCTGGTTTACCAATGGGTAACTCACTGTGTGGATCGGTATGGAAAAGAAGAAGTGGAAAGCTGGTACTGGGAACTGTGGAATGAGCCCAATATCGGCTACTGGCAGGGAACCACCGAGGAGTATATCAAGCTGTATGACTACAGTGCCGATGCCGTAAAACGAGCACTGCCAACAGCCAAAGTAGGTGGCCCGGAAACCACAGGCCCGGGCTGGGATAAAGCCGAAGAGTTTCTCCGGGCATTTCTCGATCATGTTGTGTCCGGTAAAAACTACGTGACTGGCAAAACCGGCTCTCCGCTGGACTTTATTTCGTTCCATGCGAAAGGCAGTCCGAAAGTAGTGGACGGCATGGTGCAAATGAACATTGGTACCCAGCTGCGTGATATTGATAAAGGGTTTGAAGTTGTGGCCTCCTACCCGACTCTCAAACACCTGCCGATTTTGATTGGCGAGTCGGATCCCGAAGGCTGTGCAGCGTGCTCAGAGGCTGATTATCCTCACAATGCTTACCGCAACGGTACCATGTATGCGGCCTATACAGCTGCCGCCTTTGCCAGAAAATACGACCTCGCCAAACACCACGGCGTCAACCTCCTTGGTGCCATTACCTGGGGTTTCGAATTCGAAGAACAGCCCTGGTTTGCCGGTTTCAGAGACATGGCTACTAATGGCGTCGATAAACCAGTGCTGAACACCTTCCGCATGTTCGGAATGATGGAAGGCAATAGGGTGGAAGTAAGTCAGGACAACCTGAGCTACAACTACCTGAAGGTAAGAGACGAAAGTGTGAGAGGAGAGAAACCTGATGTCAATGCGTTGGCATCGAAATCGAACGACGTAGCTACAGTGATGGTTTGGAACTATCACGATACCAATGACCTGGCCGTGGAAGACTCTCCCGTTAAAATAAATATCGAGGGTTTTCCAGGAGATGGAAGAATCTTGCTCACCCACTACCGAATTGATCAGGAGCATAGCAACTCTTACACAGTGTGGAAAGAGATGGGAAGTCCGCAAAACCCTACAAGCGAACAAATGGCAACCCTTGAAGAAGCAGGACAGCTTAAACTATATGGCTCACCTGAGTGGGTGGATGTGAAAAACAAAAAACTTACCATCAGCATGAAGCTACCAAGGCAAGGCATTTCTCTGTTGAAGCTAGAGTGGTAAATTTGTCAAAGAAACCGGTCTCCAACTTTTCTGATGAAAAATAACCTGGTCAATATCAATCAAAAGTTCTCTCTATTCTCTGACCACTGGCACCCACGCATTGTGGGCGAGCTTAATGGTCAGCATGTAAAGCTGGCCAAACTCCAGGGTGAGTTTGTCTGGCACAAGCACGACGACGAAGACGAATTGTTTTACGTAATCAAAGGGGAGCTGAAAATGGAGTTCAGGGATAAAACGATCATGATCCACGAAAATGAATTCCTTATTGTGCCCAGAGGCGTGGAGCACCGGCCAGTGGCTGAAAAAGAAGTTTCCGTGATGCTGTTTGAGCCTGCTGCAACGGTTAACACAGGAAACAATCCCGGTGAACTTACAAGGGAGAAGATAGAAAAAATTTAAACGACTACAATATCCTGCCGTTTTCAGTGGAGGCCAATCGTTGGATATGCTTTGGGTACAAAACATGACTTTTGGTGATCGTAATCACCGATAGTTATGCTTTTTGGTGAATACGATCACCAAAAAGCATAATCCCACTGGACTGTTCAAGAACTGAAGTTTCAGTAAGTGGGTGAGCGTTCATCGAATCACCGCTTTTCTTATACCTTTACCTTCAAACACTCACTCATGACTACGCAACAAATCGTTCTGGCCGCCAGACCCGTTGGCACCCCCACCAAAGACACTTTCAGGTTTGAAACCACAGAGGTGCCCGCACTTCAAACAGGCCAGGTACTTCTGCAGGGATTGTACTACTCGGTCGACCCCTACATGCGTGGCCGTATGAGTGATGCCAGGTCGTATGCCCCACCCTTTGAGGTAGGCAAGCCCTTTTACGGCGGCGTAGTAGCCAAGGTGATTTCCAGCAAGTCTGACCTTTTCAAAGAAGGAGATGTGGTGCTCGGCATGCTTTCGTGGGCACAGCTCATCGTTGCGAATGAGAAGGAATTAAGGAAAGTTGACACGACGATTGCACCTGCCAGCTACTACCTGGGTATTTTGGGAATGCCCGGACTCACGGCCTATTTCGGTCTTATGCATATTGGGAAGCCGAAAGAAGGGGAAACAGTTGTGGTATCTGGTGCTGCCGGCGCAGTGGGAGTGCTCGTTGGCCAAATTGCCAAAATCCATGGCTGTAGAGTAGTGGGCATCGCCGGCACAGATGAAAAGGTGGCTATGATCAAAAAGGAGTTTGGCTTTGACGAAGCGATCAATTATAAAACCACTCCCAACATGCGATTGGCCATAAAAGAGGCGTGCCCCAATGGGGTCGATATCTATTTTGACAACGTGGGAGGCCCTATCTCAGATGCAGTCATCAGCAATATCAACTTTCACGCTCGCATTCCGCTGTGCGGGCAGATTTCGCTGTACAACAATACTGAAATGGCTACCGGCCCTCGCTTACAGCCTATGCTGCTTACGAGAAGCGTGCTTATGCAGGGCTTTATCGTTTTCAATTTTCAAGACAAATACCCGGAAGGTTTCAAACACCTGACTCAATGGGTGAAAGAGGGCAAACTAAAAACGACTGAAACGATTATTGATGGATTCGATCAGCTACCAACAGCACTATTGGGCTTGTTTAAAGGACACAATACTGGTAAAATGTTAGTGAAGGCTTAGCCGAAAAGTGGGTGATCAAATCGTCACCCAACTTTTGCTTTTACCACTTTCGAAAATGGCGTCAATCACTTTCATATTGTCAACGGCATCTTCCAGCGGCGTCGGTACTGGCTTGTTGTCGAGAATGGCCTTCGCAAAAACATCTGCCTGGCAAGTATACTGGTCAGCAACAGGGAGCATGATTTCTTCCCTTTTTTCTTTTGTGACCAGCCAGATCCGACAGCGAGTGTCGGGCGGTGCATTGGCGGGTATTTCAATTTCCACATAGCCATCGGTACCAAACACAATACAACGCTGGTACGGCATGAGTTGCGTGGAGCAGGTGAAAGTGGCTGATTTTCCACCTGAAAAATCGAGCAGCCCGGAAGCTATTCTGTCGGTCTTCATCACCTGATCAAAATCCAAAAGGCCGACAGCCTGTGTTGGTTCTTCACCAAAAAGGAACCTGGGAAACGAAATGCAATAGCAGCCGATGTCCATCAGTCCTCCGCCACCAATATCGGCCTGGTTGCGGACATTGTTAGGGTCGACATTGTAATAAGAAAAGAAAGACTGCACTACTTTAGCATCTCCGATAGCGCCTGATTGCACAAGCTCTTTTGCCTTCACCCACTGCGGATGGAATCGATACATAAAGGCCTCCATTACCCTGAGCTGGGGATGCTTTTTGCTTACCACCAATAATCGCTCAGCTTCTTTGGCATTCATGCCCACCGGCTTTTCGCAAAGCACATGTTTGCCAGCTTCTATGGCCTTGATCGTCCATTCCACATGCAAATGATTGGGCAATGGGTTGTAAATGGCGTCTACCTCAGGGTCGGCCAGCAGCGCTTCGTAGGAGCCATGAGCCCTCGGTATGCCCAGTTTCTTAGCCGCCTCATCAGCAGCAGACTGGTTTCTGGAGCTGATCGCCACTACGTCGCAAAACTCACTTTTTTGGATGCCAGGTATCACCTTGGTCATTCCTATTTTGGCGGTGCTGATAATGCCCCATCTAACTTTTTGCTGTGTCATTGTTATTGATGACTTGTGAAAAATATCGTTTCAGACAATAATAACCACTTCAGGCTGATAATGAAAATCCGGTCGGCTCAATGGCAGGCCGGTGGCACGCCCCACACACCTTTGGCTCAAAGCCCCGGGCAAAAGTTTAATATTATGCCTATTTTCAGGGCTTAACCCATAACAGACACGAATAACTTAAACTCACTAAGTGTAAATGCATACGATTCAGAAAGTAAGTGCGGAAGAAGCCCTCAAGCTCGTTGCAAAAGCCGTAGAGCTGGCCAAAGAAATTGATAAAAACATCGCTGTGGCCATATCCGGTACGGAAGGGGAACTCATCTCCTTTCTTCGCATGGACGGCGCCAATCCAGCCACAGCCCAAATCGCCCAAAGTAAGGCATACACCAGCGCCAGGGACTGGAAGTCAACCAGGTCCATGGGAGAATTTATGCGCACCGTCAATCGTGAACAAGGCTACTGGACCGATACTGGCATTACCGGCTTTGGTGGTGGCCTCCCAATTGTTCAAAATGACAAAGTAATTGGCGGCATCGGCATCAGCGGACTCACCGAATCGGAAGATGAAAGAATAGCAGAAGAGGCGATAGCGGCTGTTTTCCTGTAAGTTCCATCCAAAAATAGAACTGAACTGCCAGCCCGCAACATCATGACAAAGCACACCACACAAACAACCCTGATAGCAGCACTGCTGCTTCTATCCACGCAGCTGGTTGTCGGACAGCAGTACACAGGCCTTGTTTATGCAACATCAGGGGACAGAAACCTGCTGGTCGATATTTACCTGCCGGAAAACTCATCTAACCCTTACCTTGTGGTGTGGGTGCATGGAGGTGCCTGGCATTCGGGTTCAAAAGAAAACCCACCCAAAGGGCTGCTCGAAAATGGTTATGCCCTGGCAAGCGTCGACTACCGACTGAGCGTGGAGGCACCCTTTCCGGCCATGGCGCACGATGTCAAGGCTGCCATTCGCTACCTGAGGGCTAACGCCAAAAAATATGGGTACAGGTCTGACAAAATTATCGTGGCGGGCTCCTCCGCAGGTGGGCACCTGGCTGCATTAATCGGCACTACCAACGGAAACAAGGAACTGGAAGGTACTCTTGGCGACTTCCTGACCACAAGCTCCGACGTGCAAGCGACAATTGACCTGTACGGCCCTGCCAACTTCATCACTATACTAAGTCAATCGACGCCCCATGGCATCAGTGTGCGGGCACCAGCACTGGCTCTCCTGCTGGGCAAACCCGTAGAACAAGTACCAGACCTGGCAAAGCTGGCCAGCCCTGTTTATCAGGTTGATCCTACCGACCCACCGATATTCATTGCGCATGGTGAACAGGATATTCAGGTACCGATCAACCAGTCGCTGGAGCTGGTGGGTGCTTGCGAGGCAAATCACGTGAAGGTGCAGTTTGAAGTGGTGTATGGCGCTGGCCATGGCACGCAGGAGTATGACAAGCCAGAGTTTACTGATAAGATGGTGGCGTTTTTGAAAGAGGTATTGCAGTAGTCGGGTCAAGCGCTGTAAAGAGGCATTCAAATACATAAATGGAGAATGCTTTCTGATTGAAAGTACTAAATTGTCACGTTGTATAATGCGTAATGCAGCCTCCAAAAGGCATTTAAATACTGGACACCCTGTATTTTCCAGATTAGAGTTCTTGTTACATTCAACCCAAAAAGACCATTCCTATGAAGCCCCAATTGAATAAGCAGCTATTCTCTTTTTTAGCACTTTCCCTACTTCTCCTACAAACTGCTCTTTTTGCCCAGGGCGTTGAAGGCTACTACCGCTTTCCCAATATCCACAACAACACAGTCGTTTTCACCGCTGAGGGAGACATCTGGACGGTGCCGCTCACAGGTGGGCTGGCACAACGACTCACCACTCATGCTGAAGAAGAAACCGATGCGGCCATTTCTCCCGACGGCACCACCATTGCCTTTTCCGCCAGCTACGAAGGGCCGCAGGAGATTTACACCATGCCCATCTCCGGCGGCTTACCCAGCCGCTGGACTTATGAGAGCGATGCCTCCACTATGAACTGCTGGACGCCCGACGGAAAGGTGGTGTACGACACCCGGGCCTACGCTACCCTTCCTGATCGTCAGCTGGTAACTATTGACCCTGCCACCAAAAAAAAGTCGAGAGTGCCACTTGCGCAAGCCAGCGAAGCGTCGTTCGACGCCACAGGCAAAACAGTGTACTTCGTAAGACCATCGTACCACGGCAATGTGACCAAGAGGTACAAAGGGGGCACCGCCCGTCAGATTTGGAAATATACTGAAGGAAGCCCGGAGGCAGTTCAGCTTACGCTCGGCTATGCAGGTGAAAGCCATCACCCCATGTGGTACAACGGGCGTGTCTATTTCATCACAGACCGTGACGGCACGATGAACATCTGGTCGACAGATGAAAGTGGTACAGACCTAACACAGCACACTACTCACAAAGACTTTGACGTTCGGGATGCTGGCCTCCACAACGGCCAAATTGTTTACCAATGGGGCGCCGACATCTGGCATTACAACATTCCTGACAACACCCAAACCAAAATCGACATCAGGATTCCCACAGACCTGGATCAGCTCAGAGAAAGATGGGTAGACAATCCGGCTCAGTATATCAGTTCTGTTTCACCCGACAAAGAAGGAAACAAAATTGTAATCACAGCCAGGGGGCGGGTGTTCGCTGTCCCGCTGAAATCGGGCAGAACCGTGGAGTTCACCGACAAAAAAGACGTTCGGTACAGAGATGCCGTTTTCTCCGCCGACGGCAAGAATATTTACACCCTTTCCGACGAAAGTGGTGAATTTGAATTTATCAGTATGCCTGCCAATGGCATTGGTGCCCATAAAGCTATCACGAAAGACGGCACCGTTCTAAGATACAAAGGGACGCCTTCGCCCGACGGAAAGTGGCTGGCTTACGACGACCTGGAGCGGCATATGTTTGTCCTGAACCTGGCAACGGGGGTTAGCAAAAGAATCTCAACCAGCGAAGAAGGCATCGGCATGTTTTCGTGGTCTCCCGACAGCAAATGGATAGCCTTCGTACAGTCGGCCGACAATACCATGGATCAAATATTTGTATCCAATGTTGATACCGGCGATACCTTTCCTATTACCACCGACAGAGCCAACAGCCTTTGGCCTGCCTGGAGTCCCGACGGCAAGTTCATCTACTTCTTATCGGATCGGAGCTTTACCACGTTGGTTGGCTCACCCTGGGGAGCAAGGCAACCCGAGCCCTACTTCGATGCCAGCGAAAAAATTTACCATATTGCCCTGCAAAAAGGCACGAGGTCACCCTTCCGGCCAGAGGATGAATTAGCGGTAAAAACAGACAAACCTGAGGGTAAGGAAGGTGATAAGAAAGAGGAAGCCAAGCCTGCGGTTGCTGTAAAAATAGACAAAGACGGCATAGCCGAAAGAATTGAAGAAGTGCCCGTGAGCCCAGGCAATTACAGAGGACTAGAAGTGACAAAGAAAGGCCTTTACCTGCTGAGCAGCGAAACAGGGGTGGGTGCCAAAACTCATCTCGGTGTGGTAAAGATCACCAACGACGACCCCAGGCTAGTCACGATGATCGAAGACATCAACGGCTTCAACCTGACTGGAAACGGCGAGAAAATGCTGGTGGTAAAACAAAGGAATTACTACATGGTTGAAGCAGGCACTGGCAAGGTGACTGACTTGAACGATAAGAAGATCGACCTAAGCGGTTGGAAGTTTGCCATTACACCCAAAGAAGACTGGGAGCAGATTTTCACCGACGCATGGCGCATGGAAAGGGACTACTTCTACGACAAAAACATGCACGGCGTCAACTGGGATGCCATGCATGGCAAATACCTGCCCCTCGTGGATAGGGTTACTACCAGAGAAGAGCTTTCCGACCTGATTGGACGCTTTGTTGGTGAGCTTTCCGCCCTGCACACCAGCGTAAGAGGCGGAGATACGAGGGAAGACAAGCTGGATGTGGTCGTGGCCAGTCTTGGGGCGATCTGTTCGAGAGACGACAACAATGGCGGTTATAGCATCGACTATATCTACAAAGCTGAACCCGATTATCCTGACGAAAAGTCGCCACTGGACGACCCCTACCTCGACATCAAAGTGGGTGATATCATCACAAGTGTGAACGGCAAGGCAGCCTTAAACGCTCTGGACATTGGAGAGCTGATCCGCAACCAGGCTGGCAAGCAGGTGAGGATGAGCGTGAAGCGTGGCACTGCCGAAAAAGATGTGATTGTGGTGCCGATGGCCAATCCATACAGCTTGCGCTACCGGGACTGGGAATATTCCAGAAGGCTGGAGGTAGACAACGCCACAGCCAAAAGCGTGGGCTATGTGCATTTGCAAGCCATGGGCAGCAACGACCTTGAGCAGTGGTACCGGGAGTTTTATCCCGTATTTGACCGACAAGGCCTGATCATAGACGTGCGCCACAACCGGGGTGGCAATATCGAAAGCTTTGTACTGGAGAAGCTGTTGAGAAAAGCCTGGATGTACTGGAAAAGCCGATCAGGCAAACCCTACTGGAATATGCAGTATGCCTTCAGGGGACATATCGTGATATTAGTGGATCAAAACACAGCCTCCGATGGGGAATCATTTGCTGACGGTTTCAAAAGGCTGGAGCTGGGCACAGCCATTGGTACCCGCACCTGGGGTGGGGAAATTTGGCTGAGTGGGGTCAACACATTGAGCGATGGAGGCATTGCTCGTGCACCCATGATGGGCGTTTATGGGCCGGAAGGCAAGTGGCTGGTGGAGGGCCATGGCTTTGAGCCGGACATTGTGGTCGACAACCTGCCCCATGCAACCTTCGAAGGCGAAGATGCTCAGCTGAAAGTAGCGATAGAATTCTTGCAACTGAAGATCAAGGAAGACCCAAGGCCCGTGCCGCCGGTGCCTGCTTATCCTGATAAATCGTTTGAGAATAAATAACCGGGTTAGCCACTTACTCTCATTCCTACCCGTTTGCAACTGGCAGGAGTGAAACTGGCGATTGTATCGCCTTTTCAATCCTGGTTAGATATCATTTGAATGTTTTCAAGGAATGTAATAACTTTGTAATTACATAACATCATTATGAAGGCTTCTATTATTCAAATAGGTAACTCAAAAGGGCTTAGGCTAAGCAAGCAAGTGCTCGAGCAATACCAAATCACTGATGAAGTGGAATTGATATTTGAAAAGGATCAGATCGTGCTACGGCCTATCCGGCAACCCAGAAAAGGTTGGGACAATGCCTTTAAAGAAATGGCGAAAGAAGGTGACGATAAGCTTTTGATCGACGATGTATTGGCTGAAGAAGACTTCGACGAATGGAATTAAGTCAATACAGCATCGTTCTCGTCAACCTTGATCCTACGGTGGGAAGTGAAATCAAAAAAACAAGACCTTGCGTCGTCATATCGCCTAATGAACTGAATTTCAACATTCGTACTGTAACAATTGCGCCGATGACCTCAACATCAAAAAACTACCCAACGAGGGTGCGGGTCAATCATGATAAAACGGAGGGGTGGATTGTACTGGATCAGATAAGAACTATTGACAAGCAACGGGTCATTCGGTTGCTGGGCAAATTGGCTTCAAATGAAATTACTGAGGTAAAAAGGGTATTAAAGGAGACTTTTGTGGATTAAAACCCATCCTACCCTTTTGCAACCGGCATGAATGAGACTGGCGATTTTATCGCCCTTCCAACCAGGCCTTATAAAAATAAAGCCTTGTCTGTTTTAAATAAGGAATACAACTTAGGGGTTATGAGTAATAGACGCAGCTTTCTTCAACAAGCCTCCAAAAGTGCCATCGGTATCTCCGCCATACCATTCCTGTCAACTGCACCAGCTTCTTTCCAATTCCCAACAGCTGAAGGCGAAGCCTACTGGACGGAATTGAGAAAAGCCTTCCCACTACAAGACAAGCGGGTTTACTTCAACAACGGCACCTTTGGTCCGTCGCCAACTCCGGTACTTGACACCATAAAAAAGTACCTCGACGAAACCAATGGTACCGGCGAGTACGGCCATACCGACAGAGCAAGAGAAGTGCTGGCAGCCTATGCCGGCGTAAAAACCGAAGAACTCAGCCTGACGCACAACACCACAGAAGGCATCAACATCGTTACCTGGGGATTGCCGCTCAAAGCAGGAGATGAAGTCATCGTCACCCTGCACGAGCATGTGGGCAATGCATTACCCTGGCTCAACCGGGCCAAACTGCATGGTATTGTACTCAAGCCATTCGAACCGGGGCTCACCGCAGACGAAAACTTCAGTAAAATAAAAGCATTGGTGACATCCAAAACCAGGGTGATTGCCATCCCCCATATTACTTGCACCACCGGCCTTGTGCTGCCCATCAAAGAGATTGCTGCCTGGGCCCGCAGCAAAAACATTTTCACGGCTATTGATGGAGCGCATGGTGCAGGTACTTTCAACCTGAACCTGAAGGAACTCGGCTGCGACTTCTATGCTACGTCGTGCCACAAATGGATGCTTGGGCCGAATGGCACAGGGTTTCTTTATGTAAGGGAAGAGCTGCTCGACACTTTGCAGGCATATCAGGTAGGTGCCTATTCCGACACAGGCTGGGATTTGTACAGTAACCCGCCCAGTATGGCTGCCTATGTGCCCACTGCCCATCGTTACGACTACGGCTCCCAAAGTACACCTATGTACATGGGTGCTGCTGCTTCAGCCGATTTCCACACTTTGGTAGGCAAACAAAAAATAGAGGAAAGGGTAAGGGAATTATCGAGTCTGCTCTTCGAAGGGCTTTCGGGACTCAAAACAAAGCTCGACATCCTTACCCCTGCCGAAAAGCAGTCGAGGATCTGCATGGTTACATTCAAACCGAAAAATATTGGCTATCGGGAGTTCAATACCCTGGGTGCCAAAGCCGGCTTCAGACTGCGGGTAGTGCCCGAAAGCCATCTCGACGCCATTCGGGTATCGACGCATATCTACAACTCGAAAGCGGAAGTGGAAAGGTTTGTGGAATTTGTTGGGGAAACGCTGTAATGGCAAAGGCGTCGGCACGGTAGCATAGGCTATCAGCGAAGGAAACCGTCAGACGCCTGGGATGCTGATTGGCGTCTGACGGCCCCTCCCTTTTGCCCTCTTGCCGTACCGACACCTTTCATACCATCTTTGCAGCGAATAATGGTATTTGGTACATCATTGTCCAATACCCAATTCCTCAACTCTCCAAACCCCCACTTCTTGCAAACGAATAAAGAAACGGCGCTTTGTGCGCTCCTCCATTGTACAGCTTCTCATGCCGCACCAGCAGATCCGACGCCAGCAACTTCCGCTGGAAAGTGGTGCGGCGTAACTTTTCACCAAGAATGGCCTCATACACTGACTGTAGTTCTTTCATCGTAAACTTCTCAGGTAGCAGGTTGGTCAGCTTGTGGTCGAGGTTTTGCCTGAGGGTTTGAAGTGCTTTGTCGACAATTTTTTGATGATCTAAAATCAGTTTTGGCAAACTGTCCACGTCGTACCAGGTACACGAATCAGAAATGGCGTCAGGCCGGGGCACCACCTGTTTGTAGTCGATGAGTGCGTAGTAGGCCACCGAAATGAAACGATCAAGCAGCCAGTGGTTGTCGGGCACTTTGTCGTTGAGGCCTTGCATGATCGTTTTCATCACCTCAGGTTTGAAACGGGCCATGTCGCCAAAGGTATAGAACTGCTCCAGAAAAATGTCGTCGAGTCCCGTCCGCTCCTTCAGCCCCCTCCTCACGGCATCGTTAAGTGCCTCATTGGTTCTCACGAAACCACCAGGCAGAGCAAACAGCCTGGTATTGTGGTATTCCATGATTAGAATCTTCAGCTTGTCGCCGGAAAAACCGAAGATCACCGAGTCGTACGCAATATGAGGAAGGAATTCCTTTGGATTCATTTGAGCATTGAGAGTGTAAAATGTCGTGCCACCAGCCCGGCTGCTGACCTCGCAGTGGGCACAACATAGCCACAACACTGATTCATCACTCCCAATAATTGGCAATTAATAGGAGTTATCCAAAACTTCTTTTATTATTGTTTCAAATTGAGACAATAATAAAACACCTACTAACATATGAAAAAACTCACCTTACTCATGGGGTGGCTATGTTTGATCAGCGCTACAACCATGGCACAGAAAAACAATAGTTTTCCAGTACAAGCAAAAACTGAAAATGGCACCATCGAAGGCAACTACGATGTGACTACCAGCTTATCAATGTACTTCGGCATTCCCTTCGCCAAACCACCTGTTGGTGACCTGAGGTGGAAGGCGCCGCAGCCAGTTGACAACTGGAGTGGTGTGAGGCAAACCAAGAAATTTGGCCCACGTGCCGTGCAGGCAGCAGTGTTCGGCGACATGAACTTCCGCTCCGACGGCATCAGCGAAGACTGCCTTTACCTGAACGTGTGGTCACCCGCTAAAGCTAAAGAAACCGGTCTGCCTGTGCTTGTGTACTTCTACGGTGGCGGCTTTGTAGCGGGCGATGGTTCTGAGCCACGCTACGATGGAGCCAGCATGGCCAAAAAGGGCATTGTAGTAGTGACTGTCAACTACCGTCTGGCCATCTTTGGCTTCTTTGCTCACCCGGAGTTGAGTGCTGAGTCGCCTTACAAAGGATCAGGCAACTATGGCTTGCTCGACCAGAACGCTGCCCTCAAGTGGGTACAGAAAAACATCGCTGCTTTTGGTGGCGACCCTAAGAAAGTGACCATCGCTGGCGAGTCGGCAGGTTCTATTTCGGTGAGTGCACAAATGGCCTCTCCCCTTTCCAAAAACCTGATTGCCGGTGCCATAGGCGAAAGCGGTGCGGGCATCAACCCTACTCTTTCGCCGGTTCCCCTGGCTGAAGCCGAAAAAACGGGACTGGAGTTTGCGCAAAAAGCTGGTTACCCAACACTGAAAGAGCTGAGAGCCCTTAGCACCAAAGAAGTATATGAGATTTACCAGGCATCCCGACGCTTCGGCTTCCCTACAGTGATCGACGGGTACTTCTATCCTAAGACTATCCCTCAGATTTTCAACGCCAAAGAGCAGGCCATGGTGCCTTTATTGCTGGGCTGGAACTCTGCGGAAATTCCAGGTGGTGCCTTTATGCAGGGCAAACCCTACAACGAAGAAAGCTATGTGGCCAAAGTGAAGGAAGTATATCCGGACGACCACAAAGAAGTGCTAAAGCTCTATCCTTATGGATCAGAAAAAGAGATCGAGCTTTCAGCCACCGCACTGGCTTCCGACAGATTCATTTCCTACAGCACCTGGAAGTGGTTTGACCTGCACAGAAAAAATAGCAACCAGCCGGTGTATCGCTACCTGTTCAGCAGAGTGAGGCCTCCGCTAAGAGACCAAACGCTTGCTTCAGGTTTGGCGGGTGGCACTGTGAAGAAAGATGAAAATGCACCGAAAATGCCAGAACCAGTTGGCGCTTCCCATGCCTCAGAAATTGAGTACTGCATGGGCAACCTTTACCTGGTCGACGACTACGCCTGGACGCCTGACGACTTCAAAGTGTCAGAAACCATGGAAAACTTCTTTGCCAACTTCATCAAAACTGGCAACCCCAACGGTGAAGGCGTGCCCAACTGGCCAGCTGCCGAAGCCAAAGACACCACGCCTCCGGTTATGATCATCGATGTGGAATCAAAAGCAGTAGATGCGAAAGACGACGCCCGGTACGTGTTTTTGGACAAGGCGTATAAGAACTAAGCGATTAAAGGGGGTTACTCTGCCAGGCAACACATAGTAACCCCTTTAATTGTTTGGAGAAAGATAAATTGAAAGGCTCCGGGAGATCGGAGCCTTTTTATTGACTCAGAACTTCCAGCAAAGCCTTGTTCACGTAGATAGTCTCACGTCCAATTACACGTGACTCAAGAATACCAACGGCCTCAAGCTCCCTGAGGTATCTTGATGCCGCTTTCCTTTCAACATTCAGCACCTTCACTACAAATTCTATTTTGGAGTAGGGCTGCTCAAACAGCAGTTCAACAAGCTCTTTTCGATATATCTTAGGTGCCTTTTTCTGCACTTCTTCAATGGTTTCGCTCAGAAGCAACCTCACTTCTTTTATTCTTGCAATTGTTTGTCTGGCGGTTTCTTCCACAGCCTTCAGCATGAACAATATCCATTCCTCCCATTCCCCTGTTTTATTAGTCAGATTTAGTAGTCGATAATACTCGACTTTATGCTTAATAATATAAGAGCTTAGATACAAAATGGGCGTGTCTATCAACCCATTTAAAATGAGATAGAGGATGTTTAGAATCCGCCCAGCCCTGCCGTTTCCATCATAAAATGGATGAATACTCTCAAACTGGTGATGAAGAATGGCAAGCTGAATTAATGGAGAAAGCTTTTGGCCGGACAAATTGAAATGCTCGATAAAGTTGTCCAGAAGATTCAGAATCTCCTGCTTGTCTTGTGGTGGTGTGTAAACAACTTCGCCGGTTTTGTCGTTTTTTAGCACAGTTCCAGGAGTACTTCTTATCCCAGCCATATTCTCCACCAATTTCTGTTGCAAGGACACAATATCATTGACTCGCAAGAACCCTTGCCTTTGCACCAAATCAAACCCTTGGAGTATGGCCTTTCTATAGTTAACAACTTCCTTAGTTTGCACTGATACAATAGAGCTACTCGCTGTCAGCGCCCGGTATAGGTCGTCCTGAGAGGTGATAATATTCTCTATCTCGGAGCTGTCTTTTGCCTCCTGAAGAACTATTGCATTCACCAACATAGACTGATTAGGAATAGAATCGGCAATACCCTTTAGCTCAGCCAAAGCCGCAGCGGCCTTGCTGGTTTGCCTCAACACATCCATCGTTTCAACTAATGCCAATGGAGGAGGAAGTTTTGCAAGCGGCGAATATGGTGCTGCGTGTCCCATGTTTATCATACGTGTACCAAAAATATAAAAATAGGTACATATTAACAAAGGATCGGTCCAGCAGAAGCATAAAGCTGAAATACAGCCAAACCTTCATCAGATTCCACGCCCCAGAAATTGAGTACTGCATGGGCAACCTTTACCTGGTCGACGATTACGCCTGGACGCCTGATGACTTCAAAGTGTCAGAAACCATGGAAAACTTCTTTGCTAACTTCATTAAAACTGGCAACCCCAATGGTGAAGGCGTGCCCAACTGGCCAGCTGCCGAAGCCAAAGATACGACGCCTCCTGTCATGATCATCGATGTGGAATCAAAAGCAGTAGATGCAAAAGACGACGCCCGGTACGTGTTTTTGGACAAGGCGTATAAGAACTAATCGACCAAAGGGGGTTACCCTGCCAGACAACACATAGCAACCTCTTTAATGGTTTGGAGAAAGATAAATTGAAAGGCTCCGGGAGATCGGAGCCTTTTTAATACTCTTTTGAAGCTAAGATTTAATCGCCCTGCACTTCACCGAGGCTCTTAAGAACCCTTTCCACAAGTGATTTATCAAGCCTGAATCCAATCTCCACGAGCTTCTTAATATTTTCTTGGACTGATGAAATCAAACCTTGCATTTTAGCCTGAATCAAAACCCCAAGTATTCCAGATATTTTGACCCCGTACAATTCAGCTATTTTTCTTCCTTTATATTCATCAATGATCAGGTAGTTTGCATTACTTTCGATTGCCACAATAATGGACTCAGACTCTCCCAAATCGAGCATTTCGAGTAATTGAGCTAACATCTCACGGTTTTCTGGTGCCCTTACATTTATCCAACTAAATTGGTCTATCTGTTCACCATGATCTGAGAATGCCCTTAACTCTCCTTGCACAGCAGGAGTGATCAAAACTCGCCCATAGAGTGTGTGCAAAATACTTACAAGACCTATTTGCAGAAGATTAGAAATTGATGACGTGTCGCAAACGACGGTCATAGATCAATTCCAAGATTCTTGAGATCACTATTTAAGTCCTCTTCAGAATAATGAATATTAATATCTCGCTTCGCTAGCTCCTTTTGAAAGCTCATTTGATCAAGACTTGTCAAATGGCGAGCCTGTCCCATACTCATCCTTTTTTTATCATACAGGTAGCATGCCACATCGATGAGTAATTCATCGGCAGATGTTTTAGCCTTTGAAAGCGTTTCGTCACTGATGATGAGGGCCATATTCTTCAAATTTTATCGAAAACAATTTACCAATTAATAACCAAACAGATTCTGTTTTGCAGTAGTTTCTTAAATCAAGTTGAGACCCCGGTATTGGCCGGATGTGTTTCATTTTACTCGCTAAGTACCTTTCTTAATCCAGATAGTGTTCGAAAAGGCAGCTCTGCTATTGAATTGTTTGCCAGCCATGGAGGAATATTATCTCCGGGTTCGGAGTGAAATACATAGGTCACTTCTGTTTTCTCGCCGATAGGCTGCAATAAAATGTACCCCTCCGCCTTTTTCATGCGCACTATTCCTTGCTTTTCCGGTTGGTAGTCAGGGATTCCTTTTAGCACTATTTTCACTACTCCCTGAGTAGATGCATTAATAGACATGCGGTAAACCATGTCTCTATTACTATATGGCCATGGAAATATGGTTTCAACATAATTGTATTGTGTATCTCCCTCTCGCCTCAGAAGTGCAGATGTGTTTGTATAGCCGTACCATTTAGTATAGTCGTCTGCATTTTTTAGTATTTCTACTATTTCACACGTCGCTGCATGGATTGTCACAACAGCCTTAAAGGATTTGAAAGCTGACCCTTCTTCCTCTTTCGTATAAACGATGATGCCGTCTTTGTCCCTGTCAATTTCCCACGACTGTTGAGCGTGAGATACTATTGACAAGAAACCGAATGCGCTTATCAGTAATATTCTAGCTTTCACGATTTCCACTAATTAGAGGATACTTTCTTTGGTTTGATACAGCCTGAAGAAGTAATACATGAAAAGAATCGAAAAAATGAAATCACCGATTATGACTATGAACACCACAGGCCCGGCAAGCCCCGACAGGTAAAACTTTAACAACGAAATGGCAAAGCCAACTTTACCGATCCCTCCGACTATGACAATTCCAGTATGTTTCAGTGGATTGTAGGCCACTATGGAATAGCCGATAAAATAGACCAATGTTGTCCCCCATGCTCCTTGATAGATGGCATAGTAAAGCGGGTCTGCTAACTCCCGGTTAAAAAAACCATTGAAGGTAAAAGCGGTATTGAAATAGCCAAAAATTGCTCCTACCAGGTTCCATAGCGCTGAAACAACAAATAAGCCTTTGAAAAAACTGAGTTCATTGCTTTCCATTACAATATCGATTTTGGTTAAAATTGAATTGTAAAGTAAGAGCATCAAAAACAGCTGCGCATTTACATATGTAAAGAAATGCTGGTCAGAGGGATCGGTTTTTTCTGATTCTACTCAATTGGGTAGGGCTAATGCCAAGGTAAGAGGCAATATGGTATTGTGGAATTCGTAATTCAATTCCCGGATACTCCTCCTGCATGATCAAATATCGCTTGTCGGCGTCCAGCATAGCCATCTCGAGTTCTTTTTTCTCGTTGCTCAAAAAGTAATTTTCTGCTATCATTCGTCTCAATCTTTCGATCTCGAAATTCCCTTCGGATACCTTTTCTATTTCATGAAACGAAGCTTTCCAAATTTTGCAATCGGTAAGCGCCTGCTGGGCAACATTGTTCTTTTGCTTGCTGATGAGTGACGCATAGGAGCCGATGATTGAAGGCGCTGAAAAGAAGGTTTTGTTATATTCTTTCCCCTCATTGTTGACGTAAAACGCCCTGACAATGCCGGTTTCCAGAAAGGCAATTTCCCTCGCATACTCCCCCTTTTTCACAAAATACGCCCCCTTCTTCAGCTCATCGCAAACAAACATCCCCGCCATCATGCTTATGACTGTTTCAGAAAGCGGGACAGTACTGTTAAAGAATTTAATAAGGTTCTCCATATCGTCTTTGGTTGGGTCAACTATACTAAGTCTCTGGCAGTGGCGGTCTTCCTAAAGTAAATGCGGTAGTTTCATGCAGCTTCGACTCCGCTGACACTTAGCCCCGCCTTGCCCACCGTGGTTTTAGCGAAGGTAGGACGACACTAAAATTATATTTTGTGGCGGACATTCCAAGCCAACAAATGACTGAAAATGAGTTCCCCATAATAGCTATCGTAACTCACGATTGTCGGCTCACTGGCCGTTGCAGTTTTGATTAGGTGCTTTTCAGAAATACCTTTTTTGTTCCTGAATATGTGAGCATCATTGTATTTCACTTCTTAACCCAAGTCAATGGAATCGAAGCGCACCTTAGCCAACTTTGCTTATGTAATCAAAAGAAAAAATTATGAAAGCAATTGAATGTTTAAAGTACGGAGGTTCAGAAAACCTGGTATTAACAGAAGTCGACAAGCCCACGCCAAAAGACAATGAGGTCCTGATTAAGATACATGCGACTTCAGTCACCACCAGCGATGTGCTTATACGTGGATTGAATGCGTCGCCTGTGGCAAGATTTATGGTTCAACTTTTTTTTGGTTTTGGAAAGCCAAGAAACCCAATCTTGGGAATGGTGTCATCGGGAGTTGTAGAAGGTAAAGGGAAAAATGTAAGTTCATTCAATATAGGCGATGAAGTTTTTTCCTACGGCTCGGTTTCAGCAACAAAGCGTCATTTTGGTTCCTATGCCGAATATATCTGCCTGCCTGAAGATTGGAATATTGCGCTCAAGCCAAAAAATAGCAGTTTCGAAGAAGCAGCCGCTATCCCTTATGGAGGATTGCTTGCTTCACATCTACTGGGGAAGACCTCGATAGAGAAGGGAGACAAAGTTTTAATCTATGGCGCCTCGGGAAGCATAGGTACAATGGCCATACAATTGGCGAAAAATGCAGGCGCTCATGTCACCAGTGTATGCAGCAGTCGAAACTTTGAATTAGTTAAGTCTTTGGGCAGCGACGAGGTGATTGACTATACGGCAGACAATGCTGATTCACAATTGGGCACATATAAATATGTAATAGACACTGTTGGAAACTCCAAATCCTCACACCTTAAGGAGAAAAGCAAAAAAGCCCTTACTCCTAAAGGTAAATATATTTCCATCGATCAGGGTATTCCTTTGACTCCCAAAGACGCTTTTATCAATCTGAAAACTTTGACGGAACAAGAGAAAATTAAGCCGGTGATAGACCGTATCTATCCTTTGAGCAAAATGGCCGAGGCGCATCAGTATGTGGAAATGGGGCATAAAAGAGGAAATGTGGTCATTACGGTATAAATGGAATTTGATGGATTGAAAAGCGTAGAAATTATGGGATCACAAAATACAATTGCCGGACTTTTGGAGCCTATTTGAGATTACACTGAGCATTTGGCTGATCGCAAAAGGACTCAAGGAAACTGAACATATTCCAAGCTAATCGTTATCAGACAAAAGCCGTTTTCTAATACGGCTTAAAGATTCTGGCTTTATCCCGATATAACTGGCAAGATGATATTGAGGTACTCTCTGAAGTAAATCGGGCCTTGATTTCAATATCTTTAGATAGCGTTTTTCAGGTGAGTCTGTGTAGTAAGCGGCCAATGCTTCTCTTTGCTCTGCAAAAGCTGCTTCCATGATGGTGCGTGATATTGTTTCAAACCTGGGAAAGCGTTTAAAAAGGGCCTGAGCCCGCTGTTCGTTGCCCACAACAACAGTGGTGTCCTCAACGCAGACCCAATTGTGCTTTGCAGAATTTTGTGGAGAAAAGCTGTTTAACGAAATGGCCCATTGTTCTTCTGTGAAAAAATTCGTCGTTTTTTCATCACCATCAGCCAGAAAATACTCTCTTATGCAGCCTTCAAGTATGAAATAGGTATTGGCTGATTGATGCCCTTCTTTCAATAAATAGTCACCCTTCTTATACGTCTTAGTTTGCATGCTATCAGCAATAGCTTTTGACTCTTCCTTTGAAAGCGGCGATATTCTTGAAAAATAGTCTACAAATTTGCTTTGCATGAGAAAAACTTAATCTCTGGCATGTAAAACGCCTTTCTTGTGCTCTCTTGTCGTACCAGTTTACCGCTAACGGCAGGCAAAACCTCTCGGCCTGGCCGCTGTTAGTTTCTTTAAAACTATCTGATTCAAATGTCCTTTACAACTTGGACACACGGCTATGGATTGCTAGTGCCTGTTATTGGTTTTCCTATTCGTAAGTTTTCGAGCCAGATACTGTGTGTTTAGGCCATATTTTCAAACGCCCTCCCTCAGAGTCTTCTGAAAGGGACTCTGAGGGAGAACAAATTCGTTTTTTTGCCTGTAAAAACAAAGGGGTTACAGCGCCTGGGCAGGACTGAGCCGCAGGCCACTTTTGTGCTTTACCGGAACCGGTTCTTTTTTCGATGATTTAACGACCTCAACAACGACATTCCCCCTTTTTCGCCCACTGTCTACATATTCATGAGCCTCCACTATGCCAGACAAGGGGAAAGTTTTGTCGACAAATGGCTTGATTTTCCCTTCATCAGCCATCTGGCATAATTCATCCAAATGTTCC
The DNA here is from genome assembly GCF_048007035.1 of Imperialibacter sp. NCBI lineage: Bacteria > Pseudomonadati > Bacteroidota > Cytophagia > Cytophagales > Flammeovirgaceae > Imperialibacter > Imperialibacter sp. Next base: position 4,321,142 of record NZ_CP180355.1, on the reverse strand, counting down.
TGAGCCGGGCTGGTGAGAGCGGCTACTGATGCAAATCGGCCTCCCTTTTTCAGCACTTTGCCAGCTTTGGCTTTTGAGGTCTTTCCCACGGCATCAAAAACAATATCGAACTTCTGTTCAAGCAAAGAATAATCCTGCTGCTTATAATCCACAGCGCTATCGGCTCCGAGTGATTTAACCATATCGAAATTGGCACTGCTGCATACAGCAGTTACGGTAGCGCCCAGCGCTTTGGCGATTTGAATGGCGTGGCTTCCTACACTGCCCGAAGCGCCATAAATCAGCACTTGTTGTCCTTTGCTTAACCGGGCCTTTTTCAGTAGAAACAAGGCTGTCATTCCCCCAACAGGAAGGGCTGCAGCTTCATTGAAACTGAGGATTTTGGGCTTCAATGCCAGCACGCCTTTATTTCTCTCTTCGGGAATGCATAGATACTCAGTGTAAGAGCCTGTGGGCAGCATGGTTGGTGTCCCTACCACTTCATCACCCACCTTGTATTTTGTGACATCCTTGCCAACTGCTTCGACAATTCCCGAAAATTCATGACCCAGTATCTCCTTTTTCGGCTTCAACACGCCGAACAGCAGCCTGGCAATGAGCCAGGCAACCGGTGGGAAATCTGAACTTCGCAACCTCGTATCACCTGAAGTAACAGTAGTGGCGTAAATTTTAACAAGGACCTCGTTGTCCTTTGGCTGCGGCTTTTCTATTTCAACCAGATTCAAAACACTGGGAGCGCCGTATTTTGTATATTTAACTGCTTTCATAACTTATTTTTTAGAGACCTTTCACAAATCTTTGGAAGGTGTTGATAAACAATTCCTGCTCTTCCATATACCCCTCGTGGGCACTGTTTTCCAGAATGACCAGTTCCTTTTCAGTAAAATCTGGTCCACCAATGCTGTTATAGGCATCATAACCCATTTCAATGGTATTGACTCCGTCATGTCTTCCCCAAATCACCAGCGAGGGGATTTTAATTCTTTCCATGTCTTTGCTAAGGTTGAGCTCTAAAATATTGAAGCGTTTCGTCAGGTATCGGCCATTGAAAAAGATGGCGAGCGACAGATAAGAATTCATGGCACCCAGGGCACCCACCTCCGGCCCCTGTACGACCTGACCGGGGTTTCTTCTGTAGGCATTGGTGTTGGACAGGTAAGAGTCATACCTGAAGTAATTGTCAACGACGGTCATGTCCGGTTCCTTCGCACACCAGTCACGTGCCTCCGTCCAGTAGGCCACGTCAACGCCAAGGTCGATTTGCTGCTGCGCATAGTTTTTCACGAAAACCACCGATTTGGGTAAGCCATCTTCCAAATTGTGCCCGCTATTCATGCAGATAAATCCGTCAATTTTCTGCTGATAGTCTGCAGTGCTCAGGTAGGCACTTCCCAGTGCACCTCCCCAGCTGATGCCGTAAATAACAATCCGGGGGTTATTGAAACGCTGCTTAATGACGTCAACCACAAGATCAAGGTCTTCCACAAATTGCTCGACCGTGAAGGTGCTCGGGTCTGGATTGCCCCCGGATAGGCCAGAGCCCCGCTGGTCCCAGTAGGCAAAGGCAAAGTCCTTTTCCAACTCGTGTGACACAGGCATAAACGAGGGAAGCGATGCATTGCCTCCGGGTCCGCCGTGGAGAAAAAGAATGAATGTGCCTGAGGCAATATTACCTTTTACAAACACAGGCATCTCTGCGCCTGCGTTTTTCACAAAGAATTGGTCGCCCTGGTAAAATGATTCCTTTTGGCAAGCAGCAAGGAGCATGAGCGCCGGAATAGCAATGAGTATGGTTAGGTTTTTCATTGTTGATTGAGTTTGTAAGTGAAACCTATTTTGGCCGCTACATGCGGTAGGAAAATGTGATTGAATGAAGATTGCAGGTATACTTCCGGCCCAGCGTGAACGGCCCATCGCCGATTGTTTCTTCTGCTTCCATCCCAGCCTATCAGGAACGATGTGTTGGGCATAAAGTGTGAGTGCCCCCAATTGGTAGCTGTCTCGACACCACCCTCTTCAGCTCTTTGGTACAAAGAACCCGCAGCCCATGAATGCATGTAGCCAACGCCCAGGTTGATGTCGGCGAACACGGAGCCGATGGTCAACCGGAAGCCAAAAGCTGTTTTCAGAAAAACCGATGAGTTGTTCCAGCGATGCCAGAAGCCTCCAAGGTCAGTGTCCCAATGCAGCGTAGCCCACTTGTTTTCAGCCACGGTGTAGTCCATACCGACTGTAAGCCCTGGATGTAGAACCAGCTCTCCGAAGTAGTCGGCTTTGAGCGCCAGCCTGTCCCCAAACCTTGTTTTCAGTTTTGCCTTAGTGCCCTCTCTCTGTTGAGCAAAAGCTGAAGAAGAGCACACCAGCAAAATCAAAAATGTTAATCGTGTGATTTTCATAGCCCTTTGAGTTTTGATTCAAAGAACGGATGCCTGACCGTAGCGGACGTTCGGGATTGGGGTGACCGTGTTCGGAATCATGATTCCGAACAACTTTTGAGAAGAAGGAGGTGAAAAAGACTAGGCCTTCAGAAACTCGCTTGGGGTAAGGCCGGTTTGCTGTTTGAAATAGGTATTGAATACTGTTTTGGAATTGAAGCCACAATTGTAGGCTAATCCCTCAATGGTAAAGTTGTCGTTCCTGGGATCTTTGGCGATTTTTTTGAACTCTTCGATGCGGTATTGATTGACGAAGCTGTTGAAGTTTTTGCCAATGGTGTCATTGAGCAGCCACGACAGTTGGTTTGCATTCGTTTCTAATTGATCCGCCAACGAACGCAAGGTAAGTTCCGGATTTAGGTAAGGTTTACTTGTTTCGATCAGTTGCTCCAGCCTGGTTTTGAGAGCAGCGGCAGCAGTTGCATCAAGTATGGGTTTCTTGTCCACAGGGGCACCCTTTACTTCGAATAACTCCGGAGGAAAAAGTTTCTGATGAAAGTTCGAATAGCGTGGATCCGCTTTTATTGGGTTGACCAGTGGATCTGAATACCTCATCAATAAAAGCGGGGAGGGTGATTTCAGGGTGTTTTCTACAAAGGCAAATGCTTTATTGCTATTACCAGTTGAGGCAGCCAGTAAAAACAGATAGGAGTCCGCTACAAAATCATCGATACCGTTCGCTCTCTGTTCCAATAATTTGGTGAATTTTCCGGCATTGACTGAATCACCTTTTAACGCATAGGCAAGGGCGCTTAAACCTATCTTTTCAGCAGTTACAACGATCTGAGTGGGCAAGGCGTCAAAATAGTCAATCACCTCATCATACCTTTCAGTTTTGAGCAGACAGTAAGCTTTCACAGAATGTACGGGGACATTCATCGGGTTCGCTTCCAGGCATGCATCTAACTGGCTTATGGAGGAGGCATAATTTTCAGACATGTACTCGACATAGGCATTGTAAAACTGCGTTTCCTGAGAAAGTGGGTCAATACTCAGCGCATGAGACAAGTGTTTTTTGGCTTCTGATTTCCTTCCTGCCAGAATGTGGAGAAATGACATTAAATGACGGGATTCCACATAATTTGGATTTATTCTCACCGCTTTGGAAGCGTTCTCAAATGCTTCACTGTAACTGCCCCTGGTATAAAAAGCCAGATTGGCCAGTTGATAGTAGGCGCTGGGAAGTTTATCGTCAATAGTTAAAGCGTGCTGGATGAGCTCCGAACACTTGTCCCAACCTTCGGCATAAGGGATAGTCCCGATCGTAGCTAGAAAACTATAGGCACCAGCCAACCCCACCATTGACTCAGCATGACTAGCATCTATTTCCACAGCCTTCCTGTAAAACTCCATGGATTGCCTGACATCTTCAGGGTTCCATTTGTTGAAAGTTTGTCGCCCTTTGAGGAAAAGTTTGTAGGCATCCACGCTTCGGGTATTGGGCAGGACAAGCTGTTCCTGAATTTCAAAATGGCCTAAGTGCTCTCGCAACCGTTCAGCCACCAACAAGCTGATCTCATCCTGAACCTCAAATATGTTGTCCAATTGCCTATCCCAGCTTTTAGACCAAAAATGAAAGTCTTCGACAGCATCAATCAGCTGCGCTGTAATTCGGATGTTATTACCGGAAAGCCGAACACTCCCTTCAAGGATAGTGGAAACTCCAAGCGCTTTTCCAATCTCAGAAATCGGAATGTTTTTCCCTTTGAAGTAGAATGCGGATGTTCTTGAACTGACTTTCAGTCTATCGATTTGCGCCAGTGCATTGATAATCTCCTCAGTAATCCCATCGCTGAAATACTCGTTTTCCTCGCTCGCACTCATATTCACGAACGGAAGAACCGCAATGCTGATTTTATCAGATATGTTAGGAGCAGTAGTCAAATAATCCTCTTCGTAGCCTCTTTCATTTCGAAATGGACTGTACCCAAATAGAAATGAGCGGTTGTTTTAAGGTTGGCAACAATGCCCAACCCGTGCGCCGGATTTTACAATGCAGTTAATTGCTCATCGGCAAATAGCCACTCAACCGATATCGGTTGTTAAAAATAGGCGTTGCGGCGGAGAATCCAAGCCAGCCACGCTCAACTAACCTGAACATTCCAATAATTATGAAAATTATTTACCACTCATGCTTCGGTACGAGGCCATTTCCATGCATAACGGATAATCAGACTAAGAAGAGCTACTTCTACAACGGCCCCAAACGCCATGTGCATCCATGCCTCGCCAGCCAGATTAAACAACGTATAAGGAATATACACCGTGGCAATAACGATGTTTGCCCAACGATTTGCTTTATCCGGCAAGGCAACGGAAAGGAAAATCATCAGTGCTGGAATTGTCACTGAGGCGAGTGCAAGCAAAAGAAATCCTTGCGTAATATCGAATACAAACACCTTCCCTGCCAGCATACCTTCTATCTTGCCAGGCATGTAGAGAGCGAAATAATCAACATAAATGTAGAGAAACATAAAGCTCGCCCACAGTGCAGCGAGCTTCAGCTTCAAACTGACTTTGATGTCATGCAGTGTTTCCTGTGTGCTCATAAGTCATCAACTAAAAATTAAACCCAAAGTGAAATCCCGGTTCTCCGAAGATGAACTTGGGCCATTTGTCATCCAACTGTTTAAACCCGTCGGGTAGTCTTGTGTGATAAGCACGATGGGTGACGGCAATAGATGGCTGAATAAAAAATCTATCCTTAAAAAGTTTGATGTGATAACCCGCACGGTACGTATTGAAAACCTGAAAGCCATTGTCAATTTTATCGCCGTCCACATTCACAAAATTTTGCAGCGTAGGCATCACATTAAGCTCGGCATACAAGCCTTTCCAGAAAAATCGCTGATAGGCCACCGATAAGCCAAATTCACGCACATATCCCGGAAATTTTTCTTCATCCTTTCCGTATGCCTTGTTTAGAAATGGGTGAATACCATTTGGCCATGCATATTTCCAGGTTTTTGGTTCTAATGTGATAGCATCTTTTGCTGTAATCCGATAGCCTATGTTGAGTTGAGCAAAGTTGGGTGGGTTCACACCGGCCAAATTACCTAACAGAAATATCGTGCTACCAACGAAGTACCGCTTGTAAGTGCTGTCTTGTTTGGCGTACTGTGCTTTCAGATGGGGCGTGCTTATCATCAATATGACAAGAACAACGAATAGAATTTTCTTTTTCATTTGAGTCTTTGCTTGTGTTAAACGATATGGAAAAACTGGATTGGCGGGACACGACAAATCGTTCCCTTTGTTTTAGATCACCTGCATTCAGCAGCGAAACGGCCTCTTTGAGTTCGATGCCGTCAGGGCGGATCAGGTGAAAAAGTATCGGGGTAATGGCTCGACATGGATGCTAAAACTTGAATCCAAAATCAAGCCCGGGTTGAATAAAATAGTTAGGCCACTTTTGTTCAATAGCTATAAAAGAATCCGGAACACCGGTTCTCAGAGGCCAATAACTACATCCGATAGCTGGTTCAAAAAAGAAACGATCTTTGAAAAACTTAAATTGGTACCCTAGGTAGAAGTCGGTATATAGCGTAAATCCGTTTCCAATCTTCTTTTTATCCTCATCCATGTATTTCTCAAAAGCATTCAATACATAAAGAGATGTATAGGCTCCTTTCCACCAAAACCGCTGGTACCCAATTTGAGGAGCAAGTATGCGTGCATGGCCGGGATAGTTGAGCCCTGGCCCATCAAAATCCGGCCCGAAAGGGATACCTAGTGGCCACGCATACTTAGACTTTTTAAATCTGAATTGAATAACGTCTTTAGGTGTAACCCTATATCCTGCATTTATTTGTATATAGCCAGGATTGTTAGTGCCATCCAAATTGCCTAAGAGTAATAGCGTACTGCCAACAAACCATTTTTTATAAGTACTGTCTTGTTTGGCCGATTGAGCTTTGAGTGGTAAGAAGCTTGTCAGCAATAAGGCGAAGCCAATGACCAGAATTTTCTTTTGCATATCTTTTTTTGGTGAAAATGATGCTGCAAAAGTAGATGGGCAGGCAGGCTCAAAACGTTCACTTAAGTTAAGAAACGACTCCTACCCTCTGTCTTTCTCCAAAATTCTTGCCCGTAGCCTACTCAATGATTGTGGTTTTATGCCAAGATAACTCGCCAGCTGGTGCTGCGGAACCCGCTGAAGAAGGTCTGGTCGTGACTGCAATAAATTCAAATATCGCTGCTCAGGGGAAGAAGTCTTAAACCCGTCGAAGTCTATTTGGTGTTTGGCCAACAATTCTTCCGACATTTTTCTGCACATGATTTCAAACTTTGGAAATTTAGCATTGATCTCTTCTTCCATATCTAAATTTGAAACTGTAAGAATAGTGTCTTCAACACAACTAATGTAATAGTCGGAGGGCGCTTTGTTGATCACACAATGGGGTGTTAAGGCGTCCATTTCCGTATAGAAAGCAGTAGTTTTTTCTTCTCCGTCTATGATGTAATAAGTCCGGATACAGCCTTTTAGTACAAAGTAGCTGTTTTTCGATCGTTGTCCTTTGCTGAGTAAAACAGAGCCTTTTTTTACCGAACGAAAAATATCTACAGAATTGATGGCGTTCTTCTCCTCGTCGGTCAGGGTAATGTATTTTGCGATAAAGTCAAATAGTATGTCTTGCATCTTTTTTTAGGCTGTTACTTTTTCTGGTACTCCTGTCACCGGTTTGGCTAAACTTGTTTTAACGCTGTTTTGTTGCATGTAGTTTTTCGTCCGTCTTTTCGCTACCACATTCGTTTTATTGCTTTTGCAATTTGGCGACTTCAATTGAAATGAAATCCGGCAAATAACTTGGCGTACAATTTTTGGCAACAACTTCATCCTTATACAGCCCCGTTTTTTCTCCAATGGAAATACATCTGTTGCGATATTCTTCTTGCCATTTCCCTATTTGGCCGGCGGTATAATTCATTGCCCATTGAACTTCAGGTTTTTCCTTTAACAGGTTCTTTTCAATTGAAGCCAATAAATATTCCGTATTAGAGTGGTTAGTATTTCCCATCCATCTTAGTCGTGCCTGATAATACCAAAATAGCCTTCTTTGTTGCGGTGAAGAACTATTCTCCCACGATTCCATCAATGCAACGGTCTTTTTGTCCCTGGAAAGCTGATTGGCCATCAACCAATCTGTTAATTGGTTTCGTTCTTCCAGGTCCTGATTTTGAATATCCTTGCAGAGTTGGTCGATTACTGCTTGGCTAAGGAGCTTATTATCCATTATTAAAATTGCCAGTTGGCGTGGGTAAAATTCGCCAACCGACCAAAGCTGCATTGCCAGGTCGTGGTCCTTTTTAATCTCCTTTGCAATTTTCCGAAGGTCCCCAAGCTTAGTAGTTTCTTGCGCAATTTGTGAATGGATCTCTTTGGCCTTTGATGAAAGATTCATGCTGTTTATTTCAGTTTTTCAATTACCCACACCGGTCACGCCCCATGATTTATTCCCATTGTTGTGTGGTCGTTTTTATTTTCTTAATTCCATTTCTAGTTGTTCTTCGTCAACGTCAAGGCCTTCAAAGTTTAAATCTTGAAGTCTTGCTGCTAAGTGTTTTAAAATTTTCCTGATGCTATTTTGAGCTTCCAGGTCGATTTCGTTTAGCTTAATTCTCTTTCCAAAGAATAAGTCAGCCTCAAATTTGTCGTCTAACCTTAGTTTTTCAATTTCCTCTTCTTTGTCTGTCAAATCGATTAGTGGTACAATTTCTAAAATCGGCTTCTTTTTATCTGTGTCAATTAAATTCAGCCGGAAGAAGTAGTTATCGATTTTACCGAGAAGAACTGTCTCTAAGTCGTGAACGACACTTCCAACTCCGTCTACTCGTCCGTAAAAGTCCAGGTCTTTAAAAGCGGGTCGATCGAAATACCATTTTCGGTCAGCAAGTCCACTGTAGTTTTGAATTACCGCTGCAATGACCACAATCAAAGCAAATCCAAGTGAATAAAGAATGGAATCATTTAAACGTTCAAAAATCATTGAAATTGAAAACCCACTCCTGATAATCGCTGGCAGGAAAGTGAAAGGCAAAGTCAACAGAAATAAAATTGTCAGTCCTTTTAAGAGTGCCTTTCTTTCAGCAACTATTATTGTTGTTATGTCTCTCATTTTTTAATGCAGCGCAGCGCCTACCTAAAATGAATGTTGGAGTTTTATGCAGTACCACCTCCGTCACCACTTAGCAACGCAGAAGATAAAAATAGGCGTTGTGGCGTAGATTCCAAGCCAACTGACCTTTGATAACCGGTGAAGCCCACATTCACTTTACTGTTGTGTTAGATGCATTTACCACATTTCGTAACGCCAATTCATCGCCTTCTCAAGCTCGCCGATAATCCTCATGAAATTTTGATGGTTAGAATCCGGGAATTCATGTGGTACATTGTAACTGATAGTTTTATAGTACGTTGAATCTCGGACTTCCAAAGTATATATTATTCCGTCCCCGATCATTTGGCTTATACTGTCGGGTTGGCTAATAAGGTCACGAAAATTAAGGCTATATAGTCTCCTTGTTAGAAATTTGGCACTCACAGTTGGGGATTCTATCTCCACTCTCACACTATCAAAATGAGAGTCGCTTAATATTCCATATCGCTGACAACGATATTTGGTCAAATAGGTGGTTGAATCAAAGTCTCGTAGGGTAAAGAGTTCGACTGTTGTCATGATTGAATAGTCCACCCAAAGCCTTACTTCATTTCGGCTAACTGCGTTCGTTGAGAGAGAATATAGCAGTTGCTCACCGACCTTATCAACGTAGCTATTTACATACTTTGGTTGCCCAGTTGCCTGCAGTGTTAATTTGTCGCTCGATGGTTGTCCGCAACCGAAAAGCAGCAGAATAAGTCCCAGTGATACTAATTTCGAGTAAGGCATAGTTGCATCTAACGCCCAACTATCATCCGTAAGCTGGACTTTATTAATATCTATAAAAGTATCTCATCGCACTAGCCTTTGCAAATAGCTCAGTAAGCTTATGGATGATAGTGTTTGTTGGAGAGTGTTTTTTATTCAACTTCCGTGATCGGAATTTCAGAAATAGTAATTTTACCAGTCCTTTCTGGTGAATTATCAGCGTTTAATCTCCATGAAACTTCTTTCGCTAGGTGATGTTCTGGATTTAGAATTTTTATCGTTTCAATCTTCATACTTCTGCCTGGAAGTATTGGATCGTACCGAGCCGGCCCATATTTTTCCTTGGGAGATGAAACTCCGTTCCACTCTACATCAAACAAATCCCTAATTGTGTTTTCTGCATAAAATTGAGCATACATATCATTTGACGGGTTAGCATCTTTGTTAACAATTACGTCAGGGACATATATGTTGGAGTTTATGTAATTGGCATAGACTCTGCCGTTGTTTTTAGCCCATACTTTAAGTTCATAAATTGTCTTATACTCCTTTGGTTTTGGCTGGTTAAATGATTGGAAGTAGTTATTTGACCCGACTTCAAATGTTCTTTTTTCAATCTCAAAAGTCAAATCGATTACTGGATGCGTAAGCCGGTTCATCACATCTTTTATTTCATAATCGTACATAGCGACAGATTGAAAATTAAATCGTTTATAATATTTAAGATCGTTCGCCTGATGCGCTGTATCACTCTGTGGGATGTCTATAACATAAACCACATCATCGGTTCCTGATGTTAGTTGAATACTGTGAATTACAATACCATTGATTCTTGGAGAGATATTCGAATTGATGACTTGTTCAATCCATTCTTTTGAAAATTTTGTTCGATCAACTGAATCAATTCTCTCTGGTAGATGCTTTCTTTGTTCGTCTTGGAATTCGGCTATTCCATAGATGATTGTTCCACCGTTGGAATTCGCCATTGCCGAAATATCCTTAGACATTTCCTTCTTTTTACCCTGTGAGTTTTCAAGGGCTGGGGCTGCCTTGTATTCAAGTATTAAACTTTCTTCAATCTGATTGTTGATCAAGTTTTGTAGATCACTTTGAGTTGTTATTTTCATTTCCTTAACGAAAGATTATTCGTTCCCACAATACTCTCCAACATAATGGACCTGGTCCATATACCCATTATAATTTTATCTCAATCTACCTCATTTTGCGGTTTGTTGAAAGTATTCCGTTCCTGGTAATTCACTGCGATTGATCCAAGAGAAACCTTATTGGGTCAATTCTCAAAAATTCTCACCTTTCCCGAAGCCACTCTCAACACTAAAAAAGACCCCACGGCCACCAGTCCATATACCCCGGCTGGTGCCCATTCTTTAAAAATCAAACTGCCTGTAACGAATAGCACAGCATAGGCCATGGTGATGGCACTTAGCCAGCAAACCACCAGAAGCAGCAGCTTGCCTCTGTTCCAGTCCTTACGAAAGGGCCGCCAGTTGCCATTGGGTTGTATTTTATCAAAAAAAGACTGCAACCGCTCTTTGCTTGTGCCGGGGGCCAGGTAGGTCGCCAGCAACCACGCCAGCGTAGTAAAGCCAACGGTAAAAAAGAAGCTGGTGGGGTCTTCCCCGATGCCTTTGCCCCAAATGGGGTCATAGCGCACCAGCACAAATTTCGATAGCCCATAAGCGAGGAACGGCGCCACAGTGGCCACTATCTCGCTCCAGGCACTGATGCGCCACCAGTACCACCGCAGAATCATCACCAGCCCAAGGCCGGCACCACATTCAATGATAAAGGCCCATACGCCTGAAATACTGGTGATATAGGTCGTCACCCAAAGTGAAATAGCCATCAAACCAAGTGTCCCCGCACGGGAGGCTTGCACCAGCCTTTTTTCACTTGCTTCAGGCCTAATGAAACGCTTATAAAAGTCATTGACCAGGTAGCCAGCCGCCAGATTGAGCTGGGTGGAAATGGTGCTCATATAGGCAGCGAAGAAAGCCACCAGCACAAGCCCTCTCAATCCAGCTGGCAGATAGTCCTTCATGGCCATTACATAACCCAGCCTGCTCTCATCAGCACTCAGATTGGGGTATAAGATCAGCGCACAGAGTGCTACGATGATCCAGGGCCAGGGGCGCAGACAATAATGAGCGATCTGAAAAAATAAGGTAGCATACACGGCGTCCTTCTCGGTGCGGGTGCTCATCATGCGCTGTGCAATGTAACCGCCGCCGCCGGGCTCAGCCCCAGGGTACCAGCTGGCCCACCATTGCACGCCAATAAACGCAAAGAAGCTCCCCAAACCCAGCGCCAGCAATGAACCGTTGCTGTTACCTCCAATTGTGGGGAAGAAATCGAGCGATCCTTCTGGTAAATTGGCTTTCAGTTGATCGATACCACCTATTTCATCAGAATAAAGCACCAGCACGGCCAGCACGATGCTGCCCGCCATGGCAATAGCAAACTGCACCACATCAGTGAACGCCACCCCCAGCAAGCCCGACATCCCAGAATAGATCACTACCAGCAGCATGGAGGCACCCACATACCAAATCAGCAAGCCTTCAGGAATGTCGAAGAACACCTGCAACAGCGACATCAGTGCCAGGTTCACCCAGCCAATGATGAGTACATTCATGAAAATACCGAAATAAAGGGCTCGAAATCCCCTTAGAAAGGAAGCAGGCTTGCCCGAATAGCGGAGTTCTATCAGTTCAATATCGGTGAGCACCCCAGCCCTGCGCCAGTAACGGGCAAAGAAGAAGGTGGTGAGCATGCCACCCGCCAGCATGTTCCACCAAAGCCAGTTGCCAGCTATGCCGTTTTGCGCTACCAGCTCGGTGACTGCCAGCGGTGTATCGGCAGCGAAGGTGGTCGCCACCATGGAGAGTCCTGCGATGTACCAGGGCAGGTTGCGGCCTCCGAGAAAAAACTGAGCGATGTCCTTTCCCGCCTGTTTGCGAAACCGCAGCCCTATGAACAGGGTTAGCCCCAGGAACACCGCAATGATAATGTAGTCGAGGGTGGAGAGTTGCATGGAATGATTATGCAAAGTAAGGAGATCGAATCAAATGGCCCAAAGCGGCGTCAGTTTGGTCCCTTCCAGGTCGGTATCGAAACCTTAGCAATCGCTGAGTATTTCAACAAGCCACCGATGACGTGTTATTAAGCTTGCAGAAAAATGTGTCAGGTTGAGCCTGTCGAAACCCACATTTTTCTGCAAGCTCAATATGACAATTTCGTTCTGTAGGGGCCATTTGATTCAGCCTCCTCCGGCCTACTTATTCACCACCTCTCCCTCCGCTTCAACCGCCGACCGCCACGGGTAGCTCTGGTTGGTGCGGTCAGTGTCAGCCATGCGCTGCGTTGGGTCAATTTCCATGTACCTGATGTCCTTCGGCTTCTTTGGAATGCTAAACGTGTAGTACGGATGCGTCCAGGGCCAGTCGGTAAGGATGGTGCGTGGAATACTTGGATCATCATGCTCCTTCACTCCCCTCATTAAATCCAAAGGAATGTAAAACAACTCTTTGCTGCCATCAGCATATTCCAGGTACAGCTCTATCGGCATCGGCATTTTTTCAATCCGCTCCAGGGTAACATTTGTTTGCTCTCCCTGCTCCTCTACCGACTTAATGCCATAGTCAATCGTCTTAGTGGAATTCACAAAATACTCGTAGTACCAGTCGAGTTCGAGGCCTGAATTCTTTTCCTGAATCCTGATGTAATCGTTCATATTGGGGTGCTTCATCTTCCAGGTATCAAAATACCTCCGAAGTCCCCGCATAAACGTTTCGTGACCAATCACATAGCTCAACTGATGCTGCGAAACAGCTCCTTTGGAATAGGCAGCCGAGCCATAAGCTCTGTTGGTATTGTAATGATCGGAATGTGTCGACATGGGCTCCTCCAGGCCGCTTTGCGCCAAAGAGAAGTATGACCGATACGAGCCCTCCAGCGGGTTGATATAATTACCACCGCTCGGCCCATCGAAAAGGTAGTGCATGGTGATCTGCGTGGCATAGTCCGTAAAGCCTTCGTCCATCCATGGATACAGCGACTCGTTGGTGCCCAACACGCCCTGGTACCAGCTGTGAAGAGCTTCGTGCACGGTCACTCCCACCAGACTGCGAACAGACCGATGGCCGGTAATCAATGTCGACATGGGGTATTCCATGCCACCATCGCCCCCCTGCACTACAGCAAACTTGTCGTAGGGATACTTGCCAAAGTTCTTATTCAGAAAGTCGAATGCCTTTACTGCAATGCCTTGAAGCTCCTTCCAGTTTTCCACCAGCGTGTCACCCTGGTAGAAGAAGTGCAAGGCAGGCCCGCCAGGCACCTGTGCCACATCGTGCAGATAGTCAGGGTCGGCAGCCCACATAAAGTCATGCACGTTTTGCGCTTTGAACTGCCAGGTCAGCTTGCCACCTTTCGGTCTTTTAATAGTAGTACCGGGCTTTGCATAGCCTTTGCCAATTTGCTCAGGGTTTTGCAAATAGCCTGAGCCTCCGATCATATAAGCAGAGTCAATCGTGATGTTTACATTAAAATCGCCCCATGGAGCGTAAAACTCCCTGCCTACGTAAGGATCAGCATGCCAGCCCTCGTAGTCATATTCAGCCATTTTTGGGTACCATTGCGCCATAGAGTATTCAACCCCCTCCTTGTTGGCCCAGCCACTGCGGCGAATCTGCAAGGGTACCTGTGCCTCAAACTCCATATCAAAAGTCACTTTGCTTTTCGGGAGAATTGGCTTGGCCAGGTTCACCTCCAGCACAGTGCCTTCTACAGCATACGAAAGCACCTTGCCATCTTGCTTCAAGCCGTTGATCTTCTGATAGCCGATCTGGTCATCTTTCAAATGGTAAATTCTATCCATCACCCGCCTGTCCGGGTCAGCGATGGTTCTGGAGCGAACGTCCATCGAGCTTCCCGGCTGAAAAGCATTGAAATAAAGGTGATAAAACACTTTCGTGAGCGTGTCAGGAGAGTTGTTGTAATAAACGAGCTTTTGCTTACCCTTGAACTGGTGAGCAGATACATCCATGTCAATGTCCATGGTGTACTCTACACGCTGCTGCCACCTGTCGGGTTGAGCGAGCGCAGCCGTTGTCAAAAAGGTAAAAAGCAGTGCTAAATTTAAGTTTGTAGGTCGAGTCATTGGTTTGATAAAAGGTTATTTTGCCAAAGTAGTAAGTTTAGCCAGAAACAGTAACATCAATTTATGGAGACGGTAGAAAGTGTTATTAGTGGTTTAAAACTGCTGGCAGATGCGGGCCTAAAAAAAGGCGTAGAACGATTCGGCATCCCCTCAGAAAAAGCATTGGGTATCAAAACACCTGAGCTTCGCAAAATAGCCAAAAGCATCAAAAAGAACCACACCCTGGCGCTTCAGCTCTGGCAAATGGATATTCATGAAGCAAAAGTGCTGGCCAGCATGGTTGGCGACCCGAAACAAATGACTACGGAACAAATGGATGAATGGGTGGCAGACATGTATTCCTGGGATGTGTGCGACCAGTGCTGCGGTAACCTGTTTGTGTATACCCGCTTCTGGAAAAGCAAAGTAGCCGAATGGATCCCCTGCAAGCATGAGTTCACCCGAAGGGCGGGCATTGTGCTAATAGCCGAAGCCACCATGCACCAAAAGAATAACGTAACCGACGACGAGCTGCGTTCGATGCTCCAAAAGGCAGTTGAGGTAGCCAACGACCCCAGAAATTTCATAAAAAAAGCAATAAGCTGGGCAATGAGGCAGGTCGGGAAGAAAAGACCTCATCTAACTGTCGAGGTGATTGAACTGGCAAGGAAACTCCAGGCCACAGATGACAAGACCTGCAAGTGGATTGCCAGTGATGTGATTCGGGAGTTAGAAAAGAGGAGGTAGAACGGCAAATTTTTCGAATCAATTACCTCAATTTCGAAAACGCAGCCTCGTTTCGACCGTCATTAGTCGGATGCTGAATACCGAAACCCTGTTATCCCTACTCCCCTACCCAAAGATTTCCTCAAGTTTCCTTTCCAATGACTCTCCTCTAAGGTTTTTGGCGACGATTTTTCCATCAGGGCCAATCAGGTAGGTAGCCGGAATAGCATTGATTTGGTAGGTAGCAGCCGCTTCCGAATTAAAGTATTTCAAATCCGACACATGCTTCCAGGTAAGGCCATCGTCTTCAATTGCCTTCAGCCAGGCATCCTTTGTTCGATCAAGAGAAACACCCAATATTTCAAAACCCTTGTCCTTGTACCTGTTATAAGAAGCCACCACATTCGGGTTTTCCTGACGACAAGGCTTGCACCAGGCAGCCCAAAAGTCCACCAGCACGTATTTTCCTCTTAGCGATGACAAAGCAATTGATTCGCCATCTGGGTTTGGTAGATTAATTTCCGGAGCCATTGCCCCCACGGCCAACGCCCTCATATTGTCCACCCTGGTCACAAGCTCTTTGGTAAAGCGGGAATCGGGTAAATCACTTTGAAACCTTGTTGCCACGCTATCAAAAAAAGGAAACTGCGCCTCGGCGTCCATGTAATTCAGGGCAAATATGGCTGAAACCGAATTATCCATCGACCAGATCAACTCTTTCATCTTTTTGCTAAAAACAGCCTCTATGTCAATATATTGTTGCCGAATTTTATTTGCCCCCTCAATATCACCCGACATCATTGCCTGGCTGTAGTCATTGTTAATCATCTGCACATCGGACTGAAACTTGGCATTGAGCTTACCAGCGGCTTCGAAATATTCCGTGTCCTTTGAGCCAGTCACAGTGAACGGGGCCTGCGGCGAATAAGCCTCCGCCTCTATATAAACATCGCTTTTGTCCAACACCAATGGCACCACCTGTTTGCCGTAGAAGTTGATTCTTAAAAAAGAAGGTTCAGTGATTTGAACATAGGTTTCAAACGTACTATCGGCGGCCAATGTGAGCGTATCTATAGGGTCAATTCCCTCGAGACCCAGCATTTCCAGTTGAATGATGCCTGATTCTTGAGGGAATTTTACTTTTCCAGCAATTTTCAGCCCTTCCTGAGTTGTACCCTCAGAACACGAGGTAATAAATAAAACTCCTGTTAATGCTACTACAAGATACTTTATCATCTTTCTGTTTTTTTTCTCTAACAAGACTTCTAAGCCAATGATTCAACCAAAAGTTGGTTAGTTAGTTTCGGATCGGCCTTTCCATTGGTCTTTTTCATTACCTCGCCCATAAACATACCAAGCAGACCTTTCTTGCCGCTTTTGTACATGGCGACCTTATCTGCATTTTGAGCGAGCACTTCTTGTATCACAGGCATCAGCACATCGCTGTCCGACTCCTGCACCAGGTTCATGTCGTGCGCTATGTCGTGAGGTGCCTTCCCGGTCTTTATCACTTCCGGAAATATGTTTTGGCAGGCCACGGTGTAGCTCACTGTTCCTTTTTCCACCAGATTAACCAAGTCGGCCAGCATAGCGCCTGTGAGCGAAAGCTTTCGCAGGGAGGTGCCATTTTCCTTCAGGTAACTCTTAATCGGCCCCATGAGCCAGTTGCTTACCTGCTTATAGCAAGTGGTATGAGCAATGGCTTCCTCGAACAGGTGCGCAAAGTCCCTTTTTTCGGTGATCACCAGTGCGTCGTAGCTTGGCAGGCCATACTTTTGCGTGAAGTCGTCGTAGTACTGCCTCGGAAGCTTGGCCATCTTTTTACGGATGTCTTCCAGCATAATGTCATCCACAACAAAGGGCGCCAGGTCGGGCTCAGGGAAATACCTGTAGTCGTTCAGCTCCTCCTTCATCCGCATGCCGTAAGTCTGGTTCTTTTCGGGATCAAACAGCCTGGTCTCGGAAATGATGGCTTTGCCTTGAAGAGTGAGATTCGTTTGCCGTTCTATTTCTACCTCAATTGCCTTCTGCACGTACCTGATGCTGTTGAGGTTTTTCACTTCTACTTTGTTGCCCAGTGTGGTCACTCCTTTTTTACGAATCGACACGTTGGCATCGCAACGCAAAGAGCCTTCCTCCATATGACCGTCAGAAATGCCCAGAAAACGTACCATTTTTCTTATTTCAGTAAGAAAGGCACCGGCATCCTGCGATGAGGTAATCATGGGGTCAGTCACTATTTCTATCAAAGGCACGCCAGCCCGGTTGTAGTCCACTGCCGAAATATCCTTACCATCGACGTGCATCAATTTTCCTGCATCTTCCTCCATGTGAATCTTATGGAGCATGATCTTTTTCGGGGTGTTGGTATCGAAACCAATTTCGACGTAGCCTCCTTTGCAAATCGGTGTTTTGTCCTGCGTCACCTGATAGCCTTTTGGAAGGTCGGGGTAGAAGTAGTTCTTTCTGTCAAAGAAATTATAGCGGCCTATTTCGCTGTGACACGCCAGCCCCATTTCAATGGCGTACTCCAGTGCCTTTTTGTTCAACTTCGGCATGCTACCCGGATGCCCCAGGCTAATCACATGGATGTGCTGATTGGGTTCTGAACCAAACTTATTGGCATCCGGTGAAAACACCTTACTTTTAGTCTGCAGTTGCACATGCACTTCCAGTCCAATAACGGCCTCAAAGCTATTCTTGTCCTTCAAATCACTCATTAGATGCACTTCGGTTAAGCAAGAGAGCTCAAGTTAAGCGCTTTTGCCAGTAAATCATTTGCTTTTTCCACCACTTTGGGCAATCCGTTAATGTCTTTTCCTCCTGCAGTAGCGAAAAACGGTTGTCCGCCTCCACCACCTTGTATTTCTCTGGCCAGGTCACGCACGAGGAGCCCGGCATTCAATCCAAATTTTTCCACGAGCGAATCGTCGAACATCACAGCTACCTGAGGCTTGCCGTCAATATTCGCCGCCAGCACCATGGCCAGCGAGCTCAACTCATTTCTGAGCTCATAAGCCAATTTTTTCAAACTGTCGGCATCTGGCAATGCCACCTCTGCCACCAGCAGGCTGATGGCATCAATGGCCTTCACTTCTTTGAGCAAGTCCTGCTTCACCCCTTGCGATGCTTTCAGGCGATACCCCTCCAGCTCCTTTGTCAAAGTTTGCTTCTCTTCAAGCAGCTGTGCCACAGCCTTGGCCATGTCTTTCGGGTTCTTCAGCAATTCCTTCATCTCGTTCATCAGCATGTCCTGCTCAATGACCAGTGACTCTGCCTTATCGGCCGTTACTGCTTCAATGCGTCGCACACCAGCAGCCACACTGCTTTCGGAGACAATTTTGAGGAAACCGATTTGGCCAGTGGCACGCACATGGGTACCTCCGCACAACTCCACAGAATAATGAGGGTCAAAAGTAATGACACGCACAAACTCACCGTACTTTTCTCCAAACAGCGCCATAGCTCCTAACTGTTTGGCCTCGGCAATGGGCACATTGCGGCGCTCATTCAGTGCTATGTTTTCTCTTATTTTCTTATTGGTAATGGCCTCCACTTCTCTGATCTCTTCATCCGTCATTTTTGCAAAATGAGAGAAGTCGAACCGAAGCACATCGGGAGACACCAGTGAGCCTTTTTGCTGCACATGCGTGCCGAGCACCTGCCTGAGGGCTGCATGCAATAAGTGGGTAGCACTGTGGTTGTTCTCTGTCAGCTGCCTTTTATAAATGTCGACTTTTGCCTGCAAAGGCAAAGTCGGATCCTTGGGAAGCTCGGATACAAAGTGAATGATCAGGTCATTTTCTTTTTTTGTGTCCAGCACCTTTATTTTTTGATCGCCGGACATGAGCATGCCTTTGTCGCCCACCTGTCCGCCGCTTTCCGCATAAAACGGTGTGTTATCAAGCACAAGCTGAAACAGTTTGCTGCCTTTGTCTTCTATCTCCCGGTATTTTACTACCTGAGCAACCGCTTCCAGGTTGTCGTAACCAATAAAACCAAGTTCCTCTTCTTGCTTTACCTCCACCCAGTCGCCGGTCGATACTTTTGACGACTTCTTCGAACGGTCTTTCTGCTGCTGCATCTCCGTTTGGAAACCAGCTTCATCCACCGTCAGTCCATTTTCTCTGGCAATCAAAGCCGTTAAGTCAAGCGGAAATCCGTACGTGTCGTAAAGCTCGAAAGCAACAGCACCGCTAATTTCTTTTCCTTTCAGCGACTGCTTGATCACCTCGATCCGCTTAAGTCCTTTGTCCAGCGTGCGCAGGAAAGATGTTTCTTCCTCGAAAATTACTTTGGCAATAAAGTCCTTTTGACCCACCAGCTCCGGAAACACACCAGCAAACTGATCGGAAAGCACCGGCACCAAAGTATGGAGAAACGGCTCATTAAACTTCAGGAAGGTGTATCCGTAGCGCACGGCACGTCTCAAAATTCTCCTTATCACATAGCCAGCCTTCACATTGGACGGCAGCTGTCCGTCAGCAATAGCGAACGAAATAGCCCTGATGTGGTCGGAAATCACCCTCATCGCAATGTCCGTCTTTTCATCGTCGCCATATGCCACTCCTGCCTTTTCAGACAGCACAGCGATCATTGGCTGGAAGACGTCGGTATCGTAGTTCGACTTTTTACCCTGCAAAGCCATCACCAGTCTTTCGAAGCCCATGCCGGTGTCCACATGCTTAGCTGGCAGCGACTTGAGGCTTCCATCCGATACCCGATTGAACTGAATGAATACCAGGTTCCAAATCTCTACCACCTGAGGATGGCCCATGTTGACCATCTCTCTTCCTGGTACTTTTGCTATTTCAGCCTCGTCTCTTAAGTCGATATGTAATTCTGAACAAGGGCCGCAGGGACCAGTGTCACCCATTTCCCAGAAGTTGTCTTTCTTCGAGCCGTCGAGCACCCGGTCGGCAGGCAAATGAGCACTCCATAAGTCAAATGCCTCGTTGTCTTTCTCTAAGCTTTCCGATTCATCGCCCCCAAACACAGTGGCATACAGCCTGTCCTTTGGTAGCTTATACACTTCAGTAAGCAGCTCCCACGCCCAGTTGATGGCATCTTTTTTGAAATAGTCTCCAAAAGACCAGTTGCCCAACATCTCGAACATGGTGTGGTGGTAGGTATCCAACCCTACTTCCTCAAGGTCGTTGTGTTTACCTGACACCCGCAGGCACTTCTGTGTGTCAGCAATTCGCTTTACCTGCGCCTCTTTATTTCCAAGAAAGTAGTCTTTGAACTGGTTCATGCCCGCATTGGTAAACATCAATGTAGGGTCGTTTTGTACCACCATAGGGGCTGAAGGCACTATTTTATGGCCTTTGCTTTCAAAAAACTGAAGGAACTGCTGTCTTATCTCTACTGCTGTCATTTGAATTAAATGGTCTGATAAACTGTAGCATCTTAGAATTGTACAGCTTACTTATCAATAACTAAAGGGGTTTATGCTGCTCTCAAACTTGCCGGAGGTTGGGAAATATCCAGAATATGTTTAAAAATTCTTATATTGCGCCTGAATTATAACGCAATTCAAATTTTTTCGTAAAAGCGGTGAGATTCGCTTATATAGAAGCAAAGTTATAATAAAAGACTAACTGTCAACCTATGGCTAGGATAAAATATTACTACGACACCGAAACATGCAAATATGAGCGTGTCAAGGTCAGCTCCTGGGATATTTTCCTTAATCTTCTTGGCTTCCTTACTGTCGCCTTAATTTTAGCTATCGGCATTCTTTTGGGCTACAACACCTATTTTGACTCTCCTAAAGAGGCCCTCCTTAAGAAGGAAAATGAGGAATTGAACATGTACTATGAGCTTCTCAAGAAAGACATGAATGAGACTCAGGACATGCTTGCCTCCCTGCAAAACAGGGATGATCAGATTTACAGGGTTATTTTTGAAGCAGAGCCTATCCCATCGTCGATACGAGAAGCGGGAGTTGGTGGTGCTAACCGCTACAAAGAAATGATAGAGTCTGACCTTCAGCGTGAGGAACTGATTGTGGAGTCATTTAAAAAACTCGACAAGCTGAAGAAGCAGATGTATATTCAAACCAAGTCGTTTGACGAAATCATGAAACTGGCCAAGAACAAAGAAGAACTTTGGGCTGCCACACCTGCTATCCAACCGATATCTAACAAGGAGTTGAAGCGCCTGGCTTCGGGTTTTGGAATAAGAATTGACCCAATCCTGAAAACGTCTAAAATGCACGCTGGTGTTGACTTCTCTGCGGAAAGAGGCACACCTATTTATGCGACAGGAGATGGCGTCATAAAATCTGTAAGATATGACTTTGGCGGATACGGCAAGTATGTGGTTATAGACCATGGCTTTGGCTACGAAACCCTGTACGGTCACATGGACTTGCAAAACGTAAAAGTAGGCCAGAGGGTAAAAAGAGGTGAGACAATCGGCTTTGTTGGAAGCACCGGAAAGTCTACCGCTCCTCACGTGCATTATGAGGTGCACATTAATGGCAAAGCCACTGACCCTGTCCACTACTTCTTCCAGGGGGTTACACCTGAAGAGTATGAAGAAATTCTCAGACTTGCTTCTGTTGAAAACCAATCACTTGGATAAAAACAGTTGAATCTGAACATGAAGGCAGCTTTCCCGAAAGGCTGCCTTTTTTGTGTCTATAAATTGTGGATAAATTTCATGTAAATAGAAAAGCCACTTCCAGCCCGATATCCTATTTTTGTGACTCACCATCCAAACCATGTTCAAGCAATCAGGGTACGTAATACTATTGGCGTTAGCGGCATTTTCCTGCAAAACAAGCAGGCTGGCGTCAACGGTGGATAACACCCCTGCTCCAGTTGCGAAAGACACGGTTGTTGTGCCTGCACCGGCCCCGGTGTATGTAACCTCAAAGGGTGACACGCTTGAAAAAATTGGTGAGGAGATAGCCCTTGAAGTATTCGAAGTAGTGCCCGACACATTGACCGTTATTGGCGTGGGCGACATTATGCTGGGAACAGCATATCCCTCTGAAGAGTATCTGCCACCAGCAAATGGCAGCATGCTGTTGAGCGATGTAGCAGACATCCTCAAGGATGCAGATATTACTTTCGGCAACTACGAAGGAGTGCTTATTGACGAAGAAGGCACCCCTAAGGAATGTAACAATCCAAAGCTCTGCTATCTTTTCAAAACGCCGGAACACTATGCAGTTCATTTGCAAGAAGCTGGCTTCGATTTGATGAGCCTGGCCAATAATCACGCTGGTGATTTTGGCCCGGAAGGTCGCAAAAGCTCCATCGAAGTGCTTACGAAGTTGGGTATTGCCGTGGCAGGCACTCAATCAACGCCCTACACGATCTTCGAAGCTAAAAAAACCAAAATAGGCTTTGCAGCCTTCGCTCCCAACACAGGCACCATTAGCATTCACGACTACGCCCGGGCCAGGGAAATCATTCAACACCTTGACTCGACGTGCCAGATAGTGATTGTTTCCTTCCACGCAGGTGGTGAGGGACCAGAATTTCAGCACGTTACCCGAAAAAGAGAGTCATTTGTAGGGGAAGACAGGGGTAATGTGTATGAATTTGCCCGGTTGGTTATTGACGCCGGTGCCGACATCGTTTTTGGTCATGGCCCGCATGTAACCAGAGCTATTGACCTTTACGAAGGAAAATTTATTGCGTACAGCATGGGCAATTTTTGCACCTATCGCCGGTTTAACCTTAAGGGCCCCAATGGCATCGCCCCCATTGTAAAGCTATGGGTCAATGGAGAGGGTGATTTTCTACAGGGCCAGATATTCTCCACTCACCAGCTGGGCTCAGGAGGGCCGCTGGTCGACGAGAATGAGAAAGTGCTTCGTAAAATAAAAGAGCTAACCTTGCAGGACTTCCCTGATACAGCATTGGAAATTTTAGATGATGGTTTGATCACTTTTAAAATCAATAATTAACGTGCCATACAAAGAAAAAGAGATCGAGAAAAAATACTACACCATCGGCGAGGTAGCTGATATGATGGATGTAGCTACCTCCCTGATTCGGTTTTGGGAGACTGAATTCGACATCATCAAGCCTAAGAAAAACCGAAAGGGAAACAGGCAGTTTACCAAAGAAGACCTCGAAAATGTAAAACTTATTTACCACCTGGTAAAAGAAAAGGGCTATACCCTGCAGGGAGCACGGGATTTTTTGAAAACAAATGCAAAAAAAGCGAAGGATACACTGGAAATGATTGATGGATTGAAGAATGTCAGGTCTTTCCTCGTTAAATTAAGAGGCGAGTTAGAGCAGAAAGATTGACAGAAGAAAAGTTATATCAATTAGCCCTCCAATTGGTTCCGGGAGTTGGGCCCCGCATGGCACGCATGCTCATCAGTCATCTGGGATCAGCCTCTTCTATTTTTAAAACACCAAAAGGAAAACTAAAAAAGATCAACGGCATTGGAGAGAAAACAGCTGAAGCCCTGATCCAGGCTGACTTTTTAAAAGAAGCCGAGAAAGTACTGGAGAGCTGCGAAAAGCAAGATACCGAAGCCATATTTTTTACAGATGAGGCCTATCCTGAGCGGCTTAAACACATCTACGATGCTCCCCTGATAATTTTCAAAAAGGGAGCTGGAACACTGGACACAACAAAGGCGGTAGCTATTGTTGGCACCAGAAGTGCCACCGATTATGGCAGGGAGGTTACCCGTGAAATTATTCAATCACTTGTTCCCTACAGCCCACTTATCGTAAGTGGTCTGGCCTACGGCATCGATATAGAAGCTCACAGGGCAGCGCTTGACAACGGCCTCCCCACATTTGGCGTAATGGCCTCTGGCACTGATATTATATACCCGTCGGCGCACAAGCATACGGCAATCAAAATGTTGGAAGAAGGTGGGCTGGTTACAGAGTATGCACCCGGAACCAAACCTGAAGCGTCGTTCTTCCCGGCACGAAACAGGATCATTGCCGGCCTGGCCGAAGCGGTGATAGTGGTGGAAGCCGCCAGCCGTGGAGGTGCGCTTATCACCGCCGAAATTGCCAATTCCTATGACCGGGAGGTGCTCGCTATTCCCGGCAACCTTGGTAATAGTTTTTCAGAGGGCTGCAACAAGCTTATTGAACAACAGAAAGCCCATATCTATACATCGGCGGAAAGTCTTGCGTCTCTGCTCAATTGGGATCTTGCTTCGTCCACAAAAAAGAAGACGGCAACCAAGCCAGCAGCCCTGAGCGAAATGGCTTCCAAAATATGGGATTCGCTGGAGAAACAGCCCAATGGCATCCATTTGGACACTTTGAGCTGGAACACACAAATACCAATTCATCAACTAGCCTCCGAATTGCTAAATTTGGAGTTTGAGGGTTTTGTTAAGTCCCTCCCTGGAAAGCAGTTTAAACTTATCAGGTAAAATGGCAGACCATTATCAGGTATTAGGTGTTCAGTACGGTGCCACGCAAGCGCAAATAAAGGCTGCCTACCGGAAATTGGCACTCAAATACCACCCTGACAGAAACCCTGGGGATTCAGATGCTGAGGAGAGATTCAAGCGGGTGCTGGAGGCTTACCAGGTACTTTCCAGCGCTGGTACTACGTTTACATACGAGCAATTCAGCCAACCGAAACCACCACCCTCACCCTCATCCAGTTCCCCAAGAGACCGTGACCCCTATTTTAAAAGGAACAAAGCACGGGCACGGAAGCCGCCGGAGCCAGTGGTCTTCTCCCGGCGCACAAAAATCAAGGCTAGCATATTCATGGTACTATTGATTGGGGTGGCGATCTGCATTCCGCTTTCCATGCAGGTGTATGCGTCCATCTATTATTATAACGAAGCAAAAGAGCTTTACGCAGAGAAGAAGTGGTTTCCGGCATTAAAACAACTTGACTATGCTTACAGAAGTGTTGGCGTACGGAACCTGGAAACCGCCAGGATGGCGACCATTCTGTCATCGGAAAAATTGAGGTTCTTTAATGGTGCTTTATCTCATATCAGCAAGGGCCTAAGCTATTCCGAAACTGCAGCGGACAGTGCTTTCTTTTATCTGAAAAAAGGCATTGCCCTTAAAAATTCATCGAAGTTTGATGAAGCCGATAGCGCTTTTTACAGCGCCTTGATGAAACAACCAAATTGGGACAGCGCCTACTACTACCTGGGTGAAGTCAGCACATTTGGCAAGCAAGACTATGAAAGCGGTGTCAGGCACTTCTCCCATGCTCTTGAAATCAACCCCGACTATTCCGACTGCTTTATGGGCCGGGGCTATTGTCACTATCAGCTCAAAAACTTCGATATTGCTGTTCTTGACTTCAATTCATTTCTCAAATATTCGAGCAAAGACAGAGGCACCGGCTTCTACCTCAGGGGAATGGCCTTGCTTGAAACTGAGTACCCTGAGCTTGCCTGCAGGGACTTTTTGGAGGCCGAAAAGCTTGGATCAAAGGGCGGGAAGGATGCCTGGTTAAAAAACTGCCAGTAAAACTATTGGTTGGCAAAAACCACCGAAGCCAATTTTAAGCATTTCAAAAACTGATCATCCTTTAACCCTGTTTGAATAGAGCGGTCACTACAAAAGGCAGTAATTTGCTCCGTAGCCATATTCCCCACCAGATCGTTGTCTGCCATGGGGCAACCGCCATAACCATTGATAGCTCCATCCATTCGTCTGCACCCGGCCTGATACACAGCTTCTATTTTCTCCCACGCCGATTCCTTTGTTGAATGCAAATGAGCACCAAACTCGATATGAGGAAACGTTGGGATGACCTCCCGGAACAAAGCTTTGATATTAACCGGTGACGAAACACCGATTGTATCGGACAGCGAAATAATTTCAATGCCCATTGCATCCAGTTTGTTAACAAAATCGGTCACAAGACTGGGTTCATACGGATCGCCATAGGGATTGCCAAACCCCATGGAAAGGTATACCACCAACACCTTATCGTGCTTGGAACATAGGTTTTGAATCTCCTGAACTGTACCTAATGCCTCCGAAATAGACTTGTTCGTGTTTTTTTGCTGGAAGGTCTCTGAGAGTGAAAGTGGAAACCCCAGATAGGCGATTTCCGGATGCTGGCAGGCCTCTTCAGCGCCTCTGAGGTTGGCAATAATAGCCAATAACTTAGTCTGGGAATCGGAAAGATCAAGCTGTGAAAGCACTTCCGCCGTGTCCCTCATTTGCGGGATAGCTTTGGGAGAAACAAAACTCCCAAAGTCTATCGTATCAAAGCCTACCTTAAGCAGTTGATTGATGTAATCAACTTTACTTTGCGTGGGAATAAAGCTTTCCCAGCCTTGCATAGCATCCCGGGGGCATTCAATAATCTTCATGGTTTGTTCGCTATTTCCTCTGTTTACTCGCAGAAAGGGCTCTTCAGTAGCAATCTAACCATATCAGCACTCTCCTCCTATCTTAAAACAAGGCAGATGCAATGTCCTTAACCGACTCAGCACGGCTCATGGTGTAGTAGTGCAGCACCGGCACGCCGCTCGCCATCAATTCCTTCGACTGATTAATACACCATTCAATACCCACCTCTTTGGCAGCCTTATTGTCTTTGCATTTTTCCAGTTCAATCACCAAATCGTTGGGCAAGTTGATAAAAAACGACCGGGGCAATGCCGTCATTTGACGGACAGAGGTAATCGGCTTGAGGCCGGGAATAATTGGCACCGTAATGCCTTCTTCCCTGCACTTTTTCTCAAAAGCAAAAAACTCGTTGTTGTCAAAAAACATTTGAGTAACAATATACTGCGCCCCCATTTCAACCTTGCGCTTCAGATGGCGAATGTCCGTCGACAGGTTAGGCGCTTCAAAATGTTTTTCAGGGTACCCTGCCACCCCAATACAAAAATTGGTGTGGTTGCCTTCCGTTTCCTCATGCAGGTAGCGACCATTGTTCATATTGATCACCTGCTCCAGCAGTTCTGATGCATACCTGTGTCCATTAGGGTCGGCCACAAAAGCCCCCTCCGACTTAATCGGATCACCCCTCAGCACCAACACGTTATCAATACCAAGAAAGTCCAGGTCAATAAGTGCATCCTCAGTTTCATCTTTACTGAAACCTCCACAAATAATATGAGGAACGGCGTCGATTTTAAACCTATTGATAATGGCGGCGCAAATACCGACTGTGCCGGGTCTTTTTCTGATCGTCACCTTCTCCAAAAGCCCGTCCTGGCGTTTTTTGTACATGTACTCCTCCCTGTGGTAAGTTACATCTACAAAAGGAGGCTTAAACTCCATCAAGGGTTCTATGGTGTCGATGATCGCCTGCATACTCTGCCCTTTTAGCGGAGGCAAAATCTCAAAAGAGAACAGGGTTTTCTTAGCGTTGTTAATATGATCTACTACTTTCATTTTTCAGCTATTGCAGCACTTCGGTTTACTCTGAAGTGTTTTTGATTAAATATTGTAATTGAGATTTGGCGCTAACCATTTTTCCATGTCTTCCAAAGAAAAGCCTTTGCGCCGTGCATATTCCTCTACCTGATCCTTTTCTACTTTGCCCAAACCAAAATACTTCGAATCAGGATGCGAGAAGTAAAAACCGCTTACTGCAGCCGCAGGGTACATGGCAAAAGACTCTGTAAGGATGATGCCAGTCTTTTTTTCCACATCCAGCAGATCGAACAAAAGCCTTTTTTCCGTGTGGTCAGGACAGGCAGGGTAGCCCGGTGCCGGACGAATGCCGGCATAGTCCTCCTTGATGAGCCGTTCGGTATCAAGTTTTTCATCTGGTGAATAGCCCCATAGCTCCTTCCTTACTTTTTCATGAAGCAATTCTGCAAAAGCCTCAGCCAACCGATCAGCAAGCGCTTTGGCCATGATGCTATTGTAGTCATCCTGATCCGCTTCGTATTTCTTGACGATAGCGTCGAGTCCGTCGCCGGCTGTAACTGCGAATCCTCCCATATAGTCTTGCTTGCCGGTCTCTGCCGGCGCCACAAAATCGGCCAGGCTCAGGTTGGGCACCGTTGCTGCCTTTTTGCCCTGCTGGCGAAGGAAATGGAACGTGGTAAGCTCTTTTCCTGACTCATCTAAAATCTTCACATCTTCATGATCAACAGCAGTGGCTGGAAACAAGCCAACGATGCCATGGGCCTTCAGAGAGCCTTTAGCTATGATCTCGTCAAGCATGGCATTGGCATCGTTGAACAGTTTTCTGGCTTCAACTCCAACGATTTCATTGTCAAAAATAGCCGGATACTTCCCTTTCAGCATCCAGGTAGAGAAAAATGGCGTCCAGTCGATATAAGGTCTAATCTCTTCCAGAGAATAATTCTTGAATACACTAACGCCCAGTGCATTTGGCTTCTTCGGTACAAAATCATCCCAATTGACGGGTGCTTTTTTCTTTCTTGCTTCAGCTATCGAAATGTAGTTCTTCTCCTTCTGCCGACCGGCGTGGTCCGTTCTTGCTTCGTCATATTCTTTTCGAACTTTGCTGGCAAATGCTTCTCTTGTATCCGGACTTATGAGCTCGCTGGCTACGGGCACACTTTTGGATGCATCGAGCACGTGAACCACCGGGCCCGAATAATTTGGCGCTATTTTTACCGCTGTGTGAATGCGGGAGGTAGTAGCCCCACCAATAAGCAATGGTGTTTTCATTCCCATTCTCTCCATTTCTTTGGCCACATGCACCATTTCGTCGAGTGACGGTGTAATCAACCCGCTGAGGCCAATCACATCGGCCTTTTCCCGAACGGCAGCTTCCAGGATTTTTTCGGCTGGCACCATCACACCCAGGTCGACAATATCGAAGTTGTTACAAGCCAGCACCACACCGACTATGTTTTTGCCGATGTCATGAACGTCGCCCTTCACCGTGGCAAGAAGTATTTTTGCATTGGACGATGTATTTCCAGTTCTTCTTTTCTCTTCTTCCATGAAAGGAATCAGGTAGGCCACCGACTTTTTCATCACCCTGGCGCTTTTCACCACCTGAGGCAGAAACATTTTCCCTTCTCCAAAAAGATCGCCCACGATATTCATACCTGCCATCAAAGGCCCTTCAATTACTTTCAAGGGGCTTTGGTACTTGGCCCGAGCCTCTTCTGTATCGGCCTCCACAAACTCGACAATTCCTTTTACCAGCGCATGGCTTAATCTCTCCTCAACACTGCCCTTCCGCCAGGCATCGTCAACCACCTTCACTTTGCCTTTCGACTTCACTGTCTCGGCAAACTCCAACATTCTTTCGGTGGCATCCGGCCTGCGGTTAAGCAGCACGTCTTCCACTCTCTCCAAAAGGTCTTTGGGAATTTCATCATAGACTTCAATCTGCCCGGCATTCACGATACCCATGTCCAGACCATGCTTGATGCCATGATAAAGGAACACGGTATGCATCGCTTCACGAACGGAGTCGTTGCCCCTGAATGAGAAGGAAACGTTACTAATACCACCGCTCACCCTGGCATGAGGCAGATTCTCTTTGATCCATTTGGTGGCCCTGAAAAAGTCAAGGGCATTGTTATTATGCTCGTCCATGCCGGTGGCAACAGGGAACACATTGGGGTCGAAAATGATATCTTCAGGCGGGAAATCAATTTTATTGACCAAAAGACGGTAACAGCGCTCGCAGATTTCAATGCGGCGCTCGTAGGAGTCGGCTTGGCCATCTTCATCGAAAGCCATTACGACCACGGCGGCACCGTAACGTTTTACCTTTTTAGCCTGATCAAGAAACTCCTTCTCGCCTGCTTTTAAGCTAATGGAATTGACAATACCCTTGCCTTGTAAGCATTTTAGCCCTGCTTCAATAATATGCCACTTAGAAGAGTCAATCATAAACGGCACTCTTGCGATCTCCGGCTCGGCAGCCAGTAGGTTGATGAAGGTCACCATGGCATTTTCGCCATCGAGCATGCCCTCATCCATATTGATATCGACGATCTGTGCGCCGTTTTGCACTTGCTCCAGGGCTATGCTAACAGCCTCTTCATAGTTACCCTGCAGGATCAGTCTTGCAAATTTCTTGCTGCCAGTTACATTGGTCCGCTCGCCAATATTCACAAAATTCGTCTCCTGGTTGATAATGAGGGGTTCCAGGCCACTGAGCTTGAGTGGGCGAGGGTTGTTGGCGGCAATTTCACCGTCCACAGTTTCTTCGACTTTATTTGACATCT
Source organism: Imperialibacter sp. (assembly GCF_048007035.1). Classification (NCBI taxonomy): domain Bacteria; kingdom Pseudomonadati; phylum Bacteroidota; class Cytophagia; order Cytophagales; family Flammeovirgaceae; genus Imperialibacter; species Imperialibacter sp. Next base: position 4,290,851 of record NZ_CP180355.1, on the reverse strand, counting down.
GTTAGTTTCTGTTGTAAAAATTCGCCGAGCCCTTATCGGATGACGATTTCAGGTTCGTTGCTGTCTGGATACTGATTTCTATTTGACTGCATGTAAAACCGACTAGCTACCAACAGCCAGGAGTGAGCCCACCTTCCTCGGCTTATACTTCGCTGCCGTTTCGGCTATTAACTTGATGTGATCTGGAGTGGTGCCACAGCAACCACCGATTACGTTGATCATGCCCTCCTTCAAAAACTCCTCAATTTGCGCAGCCATTTGCTCCGGCGTTTGGTCGTACTGTCCAAATTCATTAGGCAGTCCGGCATTGGGGTGAGCGCTTACGTTGAAGGTGGATTTCTCAGACATAATTTGCAGGTAAGGCCTCAGCTGAGCAGCTCCCAGGGCGCAATTAAGGCCAACGCTCATCAATGGCATATGCTCCATGGAGATCAAAAATGCTTCCGTCGTTTGCCCTGACAGGGTGCGTCCGCTCGCATCAGTAATAGTACCCGATACCATGATAGGAAGCCTCACACCTCTTTCTTCAAACACTTCTTCGATGGCAAAAAGAGCAGCCTTGGCATTCAGGGTATCAAAAATTGTTTCCACCAGTATAATATCAACACCACCATCCATCAATGCACGCAGCTGTTCTTTGTAGGCGTCCTTCAATCCGTCGAAATCGATGGCCCGGTAACCGGGGTTGTTTACATCCGGCGACAGTGAGGCGGTCCTGTTGGTTGGCCCTATAGAGCCAGCCACGAACCTTGGTTTTGAGGGATCAAGAGCGGTTGCTTCGTCAGCAGCTTCCCTGGCAAGCCTTGCACCCTGAAAGTTGATATCATACACCAGGTGCTCCAAAGCATAGTCAGCCTGGGCGATGGATGTACCGGTAAAAGTGTTGGTTTCTGCTATGTCGGCCCCGGCTTCAAAGTATTTCTTGTGAATGGCCTTGATTACATCGGGCCTGGTGATATTGAGTAAATCACTGTTTCCCTTCAGGGGGATATGATGATCCTTGAGTGCCTCATTCCTGAAATCTTTTTCTTCCAGGTTGTAGCGCTGAATCATGGTACCCATGGCACCGTCGAGCACAAGAATTCTTTCCTTTAAGATCTCTTCTATATTCATAAAAGTGTTTTTTGTTTTGGTTTGAAATATTCCAGCGAAAGCATAGAACACTTTACCAGCCACATTAATTCTCTTATCAGGAAAGGTATCCAAAGGAAGGATTACGCTTATCTGTCTCGGATCAGCAGCGCCTTCAGCACTACTTTCTCCAAGTGGGAGTTGGCACCTATTCCCCAGGGAGGTGGAAGGTTGCCAAGACTTCAAAGGGCCCATCCCTCAGTCTTTCTTGATAAGAGGTGCAAATATACCACAATTGGCATAACTAAAAATATTTGCATATTTAAACTGAGCTTAAATTTTGACTATATGCGCTGCCAACTGATTACTTTAATTATTTCGATTTCATTTTCGCTAACCAGTTCACTATCTGCTAAAAACCAGACCCTTACGCCACTTGATTCCTTAAAGGCAGCCCTATCACAGGCCTCTTCCGCCGAAGTTAAGTCGGACTTGTACAATTCCCTTTTTATCGAAACCATCAAATTTTCACCAGATGAGGCAAAAAATTATGCGCATCTCCAAATCAACTTAGCCGGAAAAGAATCGCTGAACAAAGGCCTCGCACAGGGGCTCAACAACCTCTCAGTATATTATAACAGTCAGGGAAAATTAGACTCGGCGAGCTATTTTATTGAACAAACCATTATCGCCTACGAAAAAACAAAAGATCTCAGCGGCCTTGGAGGCGCCTATCTGAACCTCGGTAATCTGAACAGACAAAGTGGGGACTTTCCCTCTGCCATCTCCGCTTACAAAAAGGCTTCCAGCTATTTTTCTCAAGCCGGAGAAACAAGCAAATATGCCTCTGCTATAAACGGTATCGGCAACGCCAAAAGAAACCTTGGAGAGCTGGATTCGGCCCTGTTCTTTTACAAAACGGCTCTCGACGTTACCGATACCGCTACGCTTCAGGCCATCGCTTTTATGAATATTGGAAATGTGCTGGCTCAAAAAGGCGAGTATGAAGAGGCGGTGGTGTATCACCTGAAATCGGTGAAAATAAAAGAAGAACTGAACGACCGGAGAGGCCTGATGTCTTCGTACATCAATATGGGAGTGATTTACTCAAGGCTCGAGCAATTTGACAAATCGGAAGCCTCCTATCACAAGGCGATCAAGGAGGCTGAAGCCATGGGCATCAAGCAAAGCACGGCAATGGCCTACAATAACATTGGCACCAATAAAGCCCGGCGGAAAGACTTCGACTCCGCAGCTTTTTATTTCAAAAAGTCGCTCGATATCAGAAAAACGCTCGGAAACCGAATGGAAATCGGCATGTCGGAGAATAACCTTGGCAACGTGTACCGTGATTTAGGCAACCTCGATAGTGCCCTTCATTATCATGAACTGGCCCTGCAAAGCAAATTGGAAGCCAACGACAAATACGGGATCCCTTCGGCCTACTACAATACTGGCTCCATACTGTCACTTCTTGGCCGGGCGGAAGCCGAAGAATACATATTGAAAGGCTACCATATGGCCAGGGAGGTGAGCCCCGTATTGGAAGAAGAGGCTGCGAAAACATTGTTCGATCACTATCAGTCCAGAAAAAATTACAAAGCTGCCCTCGACATCCAAACCAGGTTAATAGCACTGAAAGACACTTTGAGAAGTGAAGAAACGAAAAAAAGGATTGAAGACCTGGAGAAGAAATATGAATCGGAAAAGAAGGACAACGAAATAGCCCTGCTAGCCAAAGACAATGAGCTCCAGGCACAAAAAATAGCTCAAACGGAGACTGAGAGAATCATCTATATCATTAGCGTTATTTTCATCATTGGCTGGGGTGTTGGCTTTTTTTACCTGCAGCGAAAGAAACACCAGGCGGATCTTTTTCTGGCTGAAAAAGAAAAGCTTGTATTCGATCAGAAAATCAAACAGTTGCTGAAGGAATCTGAAATAACGAGGATAGAGTCGCTACTAAAAGGCCAGGAAGAAGAACGGAAGCGAATGGCAAGAGAGCTTCATGATGGGCTGGGCGGTATGCTGGCGGCGCTCAAAATCAGCTTGCAAAGTGATGTAAAAAGTGGCTCGGCCAATAACCGGGCCGTAATGCTTGCGGAAAAGTCGGCCGATGAGGTTAGGAAGATATCTCACAATTTGATGGCTGGAGCACTTCAGAAATACGGTTTGGTGGAAGCGCTCAAGGACTTAAGCCGTCAGGTAGAAGAAAGCACAAATTTAAAGCTCAACTTCTATTGCGACCGGGATGAATACCAACTGAACCCAGAAGCAGAAACGCACTTATTCCGGATGCTTCAAGAGATTATAAGCAACTGTCTGAAGCATGCAAAGGCCAGCGAATTAAGCATTCAAATTCATCAGGAAGCTGATACCATTCACATTACCACCGAAGATGATGGCGTTGGGTTTGATCCCAACAAGGTAGTGAACGGTATTGGCACGGACAATATCAGAGATCGGGCAGAAGCGCTGCATGCTAAGCTTACTGTGGAGTCATCAAAAGGTCGAGGGTGCACTTATTTTATCGAGGTGCCAATTGTGATCAATCAACTAACTTAAAATTACCCGTTTTAGGGTATTTATTTCCTTTGCCAAAAGCGTGTAATTGACGTAAAATTACACGTATGAATTTCGTGATTATTGCTGTGTCCGGGTTGCTGATTGGCGGCTACACTTACCTGCTAACGAGCGGCTTACGGCTAAGAAGGGAACTTAAATCTTTAAAAAAGAGCTCACAGGCCAACCCTAAGCTGCACGCAGTGGTGCTGTCTAGAAAAAACTTCGTCGAGGACGTTTATCAATTGACAACTCTTGAAAATAATCCTGAACTCCCCTCTCTTCCAACCCCAGCTATTACCCTTCCTCGTGTTGAAACAACTCTTAGCGAACTTATCACCAACAAATTCATCGACCACCTATCGCTGTATGTGGCTCAGTTCAATCTCAAGAATAATAAAAGTATAGAACTAACGATCATAAAAGGGCAATGCAATTTGTCGTTTAAAGACAGTCTTTTACTTCTAACGAGTATTCATTCGTTGGTGAGTAACAGCAGTCACAACGAGGCCGGGCAAACAAGTCTCTTCGTTCTGGCTACAACTCCCTTTCAACTCTCGATGACTACTTCGGGTAGGAGAGTGAATGAATCTTCCATTTATTCTTTGGTTGTTGAAGAAATACAGCAATCTTCATCACTTGAAATCATATCCCATGAAACAACCTGCTTCGGTGAAAGGTTAGTAATTGGTGTGACTGAGACGAAAGATGACGATAGTAATAGCCGACGACCACGAAATTTTCAGAGAAAGTATTAGCTCGCTTTTAACAGGAAAAGGAGGTTATGAGGTGCTGGCCACCTGCAGAAATGGGCTTGAAGTGTTGAAGGCTGTAGAAGAATTGCAGCCTGGGCTGGTGTTAATGGATGTGAAAATGCCCGCCATTGACGGCATAAAAGCAACTGAATCTATCAAAAAGGACTTCCCCTCAATTAAAGTCCTCGCCTTAAGCATGTCGGACGACCCGGCAGACATAGCTGGAATGATAGAGGCAGGGGCTGATGGCTATATTTTGAAAACTGCCGATGTAAAAGATTTCATGGAGGCTGTGACACTGATTGCCAACGGGAAAAAGTACTTTCCTGCACAAACCGTAAAGGCACCATCTGGTCACAGAGAGGGCATTTTACTAAGCAAACGAGAAATTGAAATCGTGCGCCTTATTGCCATGGAGTATAGTGCGGAAGAAATTGCCGCTCAGCTTTTTATTTCCCATCTAACGGTCGAAAAGCATAAAAACAACATCCGCCGCAAGCTGAACACCACCACCGTTGGGCTGGTGAAATTTGCAATTAGAGAAGGGATAATTTAGCCCGGCAACGCTTCCTAATGGGAAATATTCTAATTTCGCAGCGTGAAACTAGCTGCCGTAGACATTGGCTCCAATGCCATTAGAATGCAGGTCACGAACGTGATCGAATATGACAACGATGTGGTCTTCAAAAAACTTGAGTACATCCGCTTTCCGCTGCGCCTGGGTCACGATGTTTTTTCCCAAGGGCAAATAAGTGAGAAAACCAGCCTCAAGTTCATCAAACTCATGAAAGCTTTTAAGCTTTTTATTGACTTGTACGAGGTGGACGATTACATGGCCTGCGCCACATCGGCCATGAGAGAAGCAAGTAATGGTGAAGAGCTGAAGAAAAAAGTAAAGGAAGAAACAGGACTTGAAATTTCCATCATTGAAGGAGACACTGAGGCAGAGCTGGTCAACCGGGCAGTCAACACTCACATTACCGATGCTCCTTTTTTGCACATCGATGTGGGCGGTGGAAGCACAGAACTGAACGTCTATTTGCAGAGAGAAAAAGTAGCATCAAGGTCGTTCCGCCTGGGTGGGGTCAGGAGGCTCGATAAAAAAGACTCACCAGAAGTCTGGAAGGAAATGAAGGCCTGGATTGAGGAGAAGATTCCGATTCGTTCACAAAAAATCACCGCTCTTGGCACTGGTGGAAACATCTCCAAAATATTTGAACTGTCGGGCATTAAGAAAGGCAAGAAGCTAAGCTATGAAAAAGCTCAGGAAGTCGTTGAAAGACTATCTCAGCTTACACTTGAAGAGCGCATTTTCAAGCTTCAGCTAAATCACGACCGGGCCGATGTGATCATTCCCGCCTCTGAAATCTACCTGGGGGCGATGAAGGCAGCCCACGCCCGATACATCATAGTGCCGGATGTGGGGCTGAAAGACGGCGTTATGCACTACCTTTTTGAAAAGAATAAGCACCGCATAGCTCCCTACATTGTGAAATCAAGCTGGTAAGTTGGTGCAATCAGGCTTGCTCTTCCTTTTTAGGCCTTGAGCTCCACCAAAGATAGAACAAGGCGGCTGAGGCAATTAACAACCCACCCAGCTCCCGGGTTTGCTCTATATAGGGCTTATCGTCCATCATGTGCCCCAGCATTTCCGACTTATCGTCCGAGTCGAACCATTCCAGCATACCGGGGATAAGCGTGAGCGCCCATATCAGGCATAGCCCCATCAGCGCCACGGTCACATACGGCAATGGCTTCCAAAAGCCATGTAGCAGGCTCAATCCGGCTACCATGCCGTACAAGGTTACCCACCTCTCAGGGTCTGGATCGTTGAACTGCACATAGGTGAATAGCACAAACAGCGCTGCGAGAATTCCGTGAATTACTTTCTTTGTCATGATCAAAAATCTATTCGGTAAACTAATACTGGTATCATTCCAAGCTGGGTCTTGAGTACTTCTTTCCCAGCAACGGAATCAAAATAGTAGTAAGAAGGATTCTGCGTATTGAGTACATTTTGGATGTCTATTGCAAACATTCTCGTGTACTTCTCTTTGAATTTTGTCCACTGAATCCTAAGATCTAACCTTAGATAGTCCTTTAGCTTCACATCATACTCGCTCCAAAAGGTGTAAAGCGGCTGCTGACGAAACCCACCCTGATAGAAAATTCTTGAATTGACACCAAAGAGCTTTTCGACCTGCTCAGACTTTTTCTTATGAAATTCTTTCCCCAAAGTTGCATTGAAGTTATACCTACCGTCGAACTTAGAAGGGAGGTAATCTCCGTTTTGATCCTGATACTCCGATCTGTACAGGGTGCCACCAGCCCAGATGTAGAACCCGTTTACAATTGCCTGCTTAGCTTCCGCAGTCACTCCGTAGGTTCGGCCTTTTCCGCCTGAATACAAGACACCCAAATAGTCTTCACCGTCATAGTTCATGTAGTTGAAGTAGTAAGGTGAACCATTGCTTTCGTAGTAAGCATTTGGTATATCGTACAGGTATTGATAGAAACCTTCCAACGACAGTTTTAACGACTTGCCAATAGCCTGCTGCCAACCTATTTCACTCGACCATGATTTCACAAACCTCAACCCTGTATTTGTTAGATCAACTTCGGTAGGTGCCGGTGTATTCGGATTCCAAAACTCACCTGTGGTGTGATATGCGTAGGGCGACAATACCTGGCTATAAAGGCCGCTTCGTAAAGAAAGTAGAGAAGCGGCGCCAAGCTTTAAATCGAGGTTTGCTCTTGGCTCTAACAAAAATTCGTTCGTGTATCCAAACCACGATGAATTAAGGCCAAGGTCAAGTCCAACACGTTGTCCCAGCACAAAGTTACCATTTACAAAGGGCTGCAGTAGCAATCCATCAACATCAAAACTAAAATCCCGAGGCTGTTTGTCACTCCAATCAGGGTCAGTGGAATCAACCCAATCTTTATGCTTAATATTCCAAAAGTACGAAGTTCCTTTTAGTCCTGCAGTAGTGGTAAACGCATCTCCCCACCGGCTCGATACACTTGACGAGAAAGACAGCTTAGATACTGATTCGACATCATTATTAAATATTGTTGTGTTATTTGAATTAAGGATATCAGCGTTTGTTGCCTGATTTCTATCTGCAACAGTCGAAGAATACACCAAGACATTCCTCCAACTGCTTTTGCTTCCAAGTGCGGCCTCCTGCGTAATACCATATGCATAAATAGAGGACATATAATCAATATCGGAAAGATCCTTTTCTTCCTCCCACTCCGTCGGGTCATCAGGCCCCTTGAACTCATTACTGTTCCACCCATTCACTCCAAACAGAGTTACTTTGCCAATAGGTGTTTCCGGCAGCGACACATTGAACGAAAGGTCTTGAAACTTGATTGTTTCTCCTCCGAAGTCGACACCCATTAAAGCAAGGACGCCAGTGAATGAATAACGATAATTGACAAGATAGGACGCTGAGCCACCCTTTTTGAACGGCCCCTCTGCGGCAAAATCGAGCCCGATGAGGCTTGCCTGAGCCGTATACTCCCGCCGTTGGTTATTCCCTCTGCGCAGGTTCATGTCAAAAATGCCACCAATAGCATTGCCGTATCCTGCCGGCATATACCCCATCAGGAAAGAAGATTTGTCGAGCATTTGTGTACTCAGCACGTTCACACCCCCACCATTTTGGGTCGGGCGGTCGCTTATTGTGCCGGCATTGGCCAGGTGGTTGGGGTTGACAATTTCAACGCCCTCTAATCGCCAGGTATTGGCAATGGGTGAATTACCACGCACCGACACTGCATTATTTTGGTCGTTGGTGTTGGCTACTGAGGGGCTACTCATTACCACCCTGGCCGGATCGAGATAGTTAGCAGCAATGCGTTGAAATTGCTCGGCCGTTATGTCAACCTTGCCCATTTGTTCAAACTCCTGTATGTCCGAAGCGGCAGATACCTTCACCTCTTCCAATTCCATTGGGGACTGTTCCAATGCAACATGCACCACATTCTGCTTTCCCGACACCACCAGTAATTCTCTCACAACGTCGGACTTGTACCCTGTGTAGGTAATTTGAATGGACTGCCGACCAACAGGCACGTCTTTTATCTCAAACTCGCCAAACTCGTTTGTTGACGCGCCCACACCACTTGCCAACGGCAGAAGCGCTACCGAAGCACCTACCAGTGGCTCTTTTGTTGTGTCGTCTACAACCGTTCCTCTAACTGTTTGAGTCAGCTGCCTTGCGGAAACGGCCGTGCCGACACTCATTATTAGCAACACAATACCAAGCCAACCCTTCATCGTCTTGTTCAAAGTCTTCAAATCCCCCACTTCATTAAGTTCTTGTAGCTTATTGCTATACTTTCGACAGGTGGCCGCTGACACACATCCTGCTCTACAAAAAAGTACTTCATTCCTGACAACATGGACTTTTCGAAAATAGCTTTAAAGTCTATCACGCCGTTACCCACTTCGGTAAATTCTTTGTCATCAGAGTCAGCCATATCCTTTACGTGCCACAAGGCTGTTCTTTTTGGGTATCTTTTGAAAAAATGCATCGGGCTATGGCCGGCTCTTGTTGCCCAATAAAGATCCAACTCCGCAACCACCAGGTCGTCGTCCGTTCCATCCATAATAACATACATAGGAAGCTGGCCTTCCAGTTCCAGGAATTCAAAATCATGATTATGGTAGCCAAATTGGATGCCTGCATTTTTTGCGACTTTGGCTGAAACGTTCAACAGGTCCGTCAACTTCTTATAGTCATCAATTGACTGTCTTTCTTCGGGAAAAAGAAATGCGTTGACCATGTACTTAAGCCCCATTGTATTGGCGTCTTCCACTGCCTTTTCCCATCCTGCAGATAATGTTCCCTGCCAGGGAGCATTAATATTTCCTGTCAGGTAGTGGCCGCTCACCAGCTTCATCCCAAGGTCTTCCACCATCTTCCTCAACTCCGAAGGTGTTACCCCAAATACTTTGCCATCAGCATAACCAAAAATCTCAAGGTCTTTATAGCCAATTTTTGCCACCGCCTTAAGCGTACCCTCCAAATCTGCCGACAACTGTTCTCTCAGCGTATACAACTGCAGCCCGTATCTTCTACCGGGGCTGGAAGGCGAGCAGCTGGGAAGCAAGGCTAACCCCGCCAGGGCCAAACCTGATGTTTGAATAAATTTCCTTCTTCCACCTGAATGGACTTCTGTAAAATCTCTCATGGTTATTTATTCATCAGCTTAGTCAGATTAGTGTCACAGCCCCCAATAAATCTGTACGCTACTTTGTAAACAAAAAAATGCAAGGAATGTCTTAGCATCCCTTGCAAATGTTTTTAAAAACCGATGGAGGTTCCTCGTAGTAACGTCATGGACTACTTGATACCAAGTATCTTTTTATTAGTCTCGTGATCCATGCCTGATGACGCAAAATCATCAAACGCCTTTTCTGTTACCCGGATGATATGGCTCTGAATGAAAGGCGCCCCCTCTTCGGCTCCCTGCTCAGGGCTTTTGATACAGCACTCCCATTCCATCACAGCCCAACCGTCGAAGCCGTACTGCGAAAGCTTGGTGAAAATAGAGCTGAAGTCTACCTGGCCGTCGCCAAGAGAACGGAACCTACCAGCACGATTGATCCACGACTGGAATCCGCTGTATACCCCCTGCTTTCCTGTTGGGTTAAATTCAGCATCCTTCACATGGAACATCTTGATACGTTCGTGATAAAAATCGATGTATTGGATGTAGTCGAGGTGCTGCAGCACAAAGTGGCTGGGATCGTAAAGCAAATTGGCCCTTGAGTGATTGCCGGTGGCTTCCAGAAACATCTCATACGTTACTCCATCGTGAAGATCCTCTCCGGGGTGAATTTCGTAACAAACGTCTACTCCACACTCGTCAAAGTAGTTCAAAATAGGTTTCCATCTGTTAGCCAGTTCTTTGAAAGCTGCCTCTACCAGGCCAGCAGGACGCTGAGGCCATGGGTATAAATAAGGCCATGCAAGAGCGCCCGAAAATGTAGCGTGAACGTTGATTCCCAGGTTTTGCGATGCCTTGGCTGCCCACTTCACTTGCTGCACTGCCCATTCCTGTCTTGCCTTTGGGTTTCCATGGTATTCAGCCGGAGCAAACCCATCAAACATAATATCATAAGCTGGGTGAACAGCCACAAGCTGGCCCTGCAAATGCGTCGAAAGCTCAGTAATTTCAACTCCACAGGCTTTTACCTTCCCTTTTAACTCGTCGGCGTAAGTTTTGCTCTCTGCACATTTTTTAAGATCTATACAGCGAGGATCCCAGGTAGGAATCTGAACGCCCTTGTAGCCGAGCTTGGCTGCCCATTTGCAAATGCTTTCCAGGTTGTTGAAGGGTGCCGTATCGCCCATGAACTGCGCCAGAAAAATGGCAGGGCCTTTAATGGTATTCATGCTTTTTTTGGTTTTGTAGTTCAAGAAAAAACTTAAGATTCACTCGAATCAATCTGTGAATCGAAATATAGTGAATCTACAGTGCACGAAAAATTAAAAAGGGAAGGAGTGGCCGAGAAATGTCGACAATGAACAAAAGTGATTATATCATTCGTGCTACTTCACCCTTTGCCCTCTCTTCACCACCAAGTCAACGTCCTGTAGCAGGTTGATATACTTTAGCACATCGCCTTTTACAGCAATGATATCGGCGTACTTTCCTTCGCTCACTGTTCCCACCTGCTTGTCTACTCCCATAATGACCGACGGCCAGTAGGTAGCTCCTTTGATGGCCAGCAGTGGATCAACCCCCAACTCCCTCACCCATATATCGAGCTCGTTCCAGGTGCTTTGGCTATGAAATTTCATAGGTATACCACTATCAGTGCCTACCAGCATTACCACACCCGCTTCCTGCAATTGTCTGAACTTTTTCTCCAAAGTTGGCTTCCTAATCGGAGTCAACTGAAAGTAAGGAAGCCGACCGGGGTATTCTATCGATGCCTTGATGTCAGCAATAACCGTATCGGGAAGGCCAAGGTGCCAGGAGTCGTTGTCGAGCTTTTCAGGGTGGTCACGCAAGTACTCATAATTCCAGAGGCCTTCGATGGTCGGCGTCCAAAATAGTGGCCCGGTGCTCATATTGGCGGTTCGTTCCTTAAGCGCTACCATAATGTCGGCCGGATATTCGGGCGCTGAAGAGAGCCCGGTGTGTTCGAAGCAGTCAACGCCAGCTTTCAGGCCTATCCTTATTTCCTCCGGCCGGTGCGAATGCGCTACCACCGTTAAATTATGCTTGTGCGCCTCATCTACAATCGCCTTTACCTCAGCAAAGGTCATTTGATCCTGATCTATGAGTTTGATGCAGTCCACCCCTGCCCTGGCTAGCTTCTGCACCTTCTTCCTCGCATCCTTTTCACCGCTCACCCCCCAACGAAACTGCTCTGTGCCTGGATAAGGCGCATGCTGCAAAAATGGGCCTGACATATACATCGTCGGCCCTGCGATCTTTCCGCTATTGATAGCGTCTCTCACTGCCAAACTTTCCTCCAGTGGGCCTCCCAGATCCCTGGCGCTTGTTACTCCCGCCATTAGCAGTTGATGAGCAGAAGATGGCATGATTACATCTTTGAATAACGGAGGGTAGGTCTTGTCCCAATAGGCGTAATCCGAGTGGCCATTAATCATTAAATGCACATGCATGTCCCAAAGGCCGGGCAGCACACTCATCCCTTCAGTAGAAATGACTTCAGCATCGGATGGTATCTCCAGACTGCCCACCGTTCCAACCGCTTTGATCTTCTCGCCTTCTATGATAATCACACTGTTTTGAATGGGGGTGCCTCCAAAGCCGTCGATGAGTGTGCCGCCGACAAGGGCTTTGAGGGACTGGGCTTTTAATGAGAAAACCGAAATAAGGAGCAACAAACAAACGGAAAGCCTTTTCATAGCAATGAATTTTACACCTAGTATAGCGAAAGTTCTGTTAGGTATGAAAGCTATTTTTTCTAATCTTAAACATGGCAGAACAATGTGTCAATAAACTTTACTTTTATTTCATTGACATTTAAGAATCTAATCATTTTATTTGATTTACATTTACGATTGAAATATGAAAGGAACATACCTGGGTGAGTTTGAGGAACTCGTGCTATTGACGGTGGCCATTTTAAATGGCGATGCTTACGGCATCACTGTGATGGATGAAATTGAAAAGAATATTGATCGCAAGGTGACAGTAAGCACCGTACACACCGCTCTTTACAGGTTGGAAGAAAAAGGCTTTGTCGAGTCGTACTTTGGCGGAGCCACACAAGAGCGTGGTGGGAGAAAAAAAAGACTGTACAAAGTAACCACGGCTGGTCAGCGAAGTTTAGCCGAAGTGAAAGAACAAAGAGAGAAGCTCTGGAGTCTGTTGCCCAACTTAAAACTCAACTATGAATAATACGCCGCCAAGGTGGGCAGTAAAGCTACTGCGCTTGTACTGCTCGGCTCGCTTCATCGACGAGCTGGAAGGGGACTTATGCGAGCTCTACGATAGAAACCTGGCTCAATATGGCAAACGAAAAGCGGCGCAGCTCTTCATTTTTGGTGTACTCGGGTCAGTCAGGCTCTACAGAATAAAGAAACTCAAAGGACTAAATACGAACATTATGCTCATCAATCACTTCAAAGTTGCCTTTCGTCACTCACTCCGGCACAGGGTATTCACTGCGGTAAACCTACTCAGCCTCTTCTTCGGCATCGCTTCCGTTTTCTACATTGGGTTGTACGTTAAGAATGAAACCAGTTACGATCAGTTTCATGAGAAAAAGGACGTAATCTACCGGGTATTAAGAACCGATCCCGTCGACCCTTCCACGGCCGCACTCTCCTCTCAATTTGGCAAGGTGCTTAGCAGTGAGTTTCCGGGAATCAAAATCTGCAGCATGGGAAGTGATCCTGTGAAAATTGGTGATATCGATCCAATACTTGTCGAGGATTTCTACTGGACAGACTCTACTTTCTTTGACCTCTTTTCGTTCAACCTGATCCACGGCGACCCAAAAACTGCTCTATCAGATCCCAGCGGACTTGTGCTTACTCAAAGCCTGAGTCAAAAGCTTTTCGGTGTCGAGAACCCATTGAATAAAGTCGTAACGGTGAAGATCTATGACAGCAATGAAAAGATGAACATGAAGGTGACGGGCGTGGTGGCTGATCCCCCACAGCACTCACACATTCAGTTTTCGGGCCTCGGCTCGATGGCCGTTGCTGATAAAATGTACGCCTCCCTGGCTTCGCATTGGGGGTTTAGCTGGGTGAGAACCTATGCCCTCATTCCTGATTTGGCACATTCGGGCATCAGGGAGCAGAAACCGGCTATCATAGAAAAATACCTTGGGAAAGACATGGTAGAGAGGCTAGGGATGGATTTTCAGCCGATGCAGGACGTCTATCTCTATAGCAAAAATATGGGTGGAAATGAGCTCGCAGGAGACATTGGCAATATCATCATTTTCTCCACCATAGGTTTCTTCATCTTACTGATCGCCGTGCTCAACTACGTGAATCTTTCCACGGCAAGGGCACTCTCCAGAGCCAAAGAGATTGGGTTAAGAAAAACCATCGGCGCCGGGCGTGCGGACTTGATTGCCCAGATCCTCGTTGAATCGGTTTTTTATACATTGGTGGCATCTACATTTGCCATTGCCCTGATCATAATAGCGCTTCCGTTTCTCAACAGCTGGATGAGTCTCCAACTATCCGCCTCTGTTTTTGGGTTCAGGGAAGTGATTTGGTCGGCAATTGGGATAGTAGCCATTGGAGCCCTTTCCGGGTTCTACCCTGCTTTTGTGCTCACAAGGTATTCGCCAGTGGTTGCTCTCAGCGGGCATAGCTCAGGCAAAACAAGCAGCCTGCCAAGAAAGGTCTTGATCACTATTCAATATTGCATCACTATTTTCCTTATAACGGGCAGTGTTGTTGTTTATCTTCAATTTCAATACATGAAGACGTTCGACCTGGGGTTTGATCAAAAGCAATTGATCAACGTGGCGGTGAATGACCGTGGGCTGCAGCAAAGAATCGATGTACTCAAGGAATCGTTCAAAAATATCCCGGGTGTTGACAAGGCGGCAACCTCCGGAGAGCCCCTGCCTGCAAGAATGCAAAACACGTGGGGATTTTACTGGCAGGGAGCCGAGCCTGATACAGAAAGGGGTATCGACATTGTGGGGGTCGATAAAGACTATTTCGACGTCGTAGGCCTTCACCTGACCGAAGGCGCTACCTTTACGTTGCCCTTCGAGGCCGATTCAGGTAGGTCGGTGGTCATCAATGAAAAAGCCAGGGATTTCATGGGTAAAATATCAGCTCTCAATGAAGTGGTTGAGATTGGCGGCAAAAACAGAAAAATAATCGGCGTGGTTGAAGATCATCATTACACATCGCTTCACAGTACCATTGCTCCAGTAGCCTACATGGTCTACGGACCGGGCTACAGGGTGAGCCCCGACAATGTGTTGATGAGAGTAACAACAGGAAATTTACCTGCGCTCTTGGAGCAACTGGAAACCACCTGGAGAGAGTTTTCTACCGATCCCTTCGAGATGGCCTTCGTTGACGATGCCTTCGCCAGAACCTACGCATCTGAGCAGCAATTCTTCCGGGTGGTGAGTGCCTTCACAGCCATTGCTATCATCATTGCCCTCTGTGGAGTATTTGGCCTGATTATCTTCCTGGCTGAAAGCAGGACCAAGGAAATAAGTATTCGAAAAGTGCTTGGTGCGTCTGTTTTTCAGCTAACCTATCTGCTGTCGTCAGACTTTGTCAAATTATTTGCCGTGGCAGTTCTCATCGCAGGACCGGCAGTATATTGGTTTACCGACAACTGGCTTTCTGACTATCCTTTACACATCGATCTGAGTATTGAGGTGGTGGCCATTTCCGCCGCTTGCTGCCTTATCATTTCAATCTTCATTGTGTTAACGCAGGTATTCCGGCTGACTGCCATCAACCCAGCCAGGACGCTCAAATCGGAATAGGCAACCAGCCCCTGCCTCAGCCTATAGATAAACCCTGCCAATTAGGCGGGGTTCATTTCTTTTATCACTACCTTTGCAAAAGCCACACATCTGTGGTTGCTGGATTGCTTTCCCGGGCTCTTCTTCTTTCGCTGCGATCTACATTCGAGTTGCAAAACGCCGAAAATCGCCGCTCGGGTTGTTTCAGGTAATTTCAACTAAAACCAAAATACTTATAATGGGTAAATCGCAAGAAACGTTTAACAAGAAAGAGAAAGAAAAGAAAAAGTTAAAGAAGAGGAAGGAAAAAGAAGAAAAGAAAGAAGAAAGAAAAGCCAACTCATCTAAAGGCCAGAGCCTGGAAGATATGCTAATGTATATCGACGAAGATGGCAATTTTACTTCCACCCCACCCGACCCAAAGAAAAAGAAAGTCACTAAAGCCGGCGATATAGAAATTGGAGTTCCCAAACATTCCAACGAGCCTATAGACCCCACCAGAACAGGCATCGTCACATTCTTCAATGAATCGAAAGGATACGGATTTATCAAAGACCTGGAATCTCAACAAAGTGTTTTTGTCCATGCCAAAGGCTTAATGGAGCCGATTAAAGAAGACAATAAAGTCACTTTTGAAACTGAAATGACTCCAAAAGGAGCGAATGCCATCAACGTTAAGTTGGTGAAATAATCGATAAACCTCTAGCGGTAGCCCATCATCCTCCCCAAAAAGGAGGATGATCCTCTACCATCATTGCGCCCGTCCTCATGGGCAGCATCCAAAGCTCCCCGCCCCGACAAGAAAAGTCCTTTGCTTTCTGTGCCATAAGTTATTGAGGAATCTGAGTTGTTTATAGTTTTATAAAACATCCTCGAGCCATACACCATGTACACGGAGCCGCAGTTAACCAGTGAGTTTGAAAAAGAAAGACCAAAGCTGAAATCGTTTCTTTTGAGAATGACTGCCAGTGTAGAGGACACGGAAGACCTGGTGCAGGAAACCTATATCAAAGCGCATCAGAAGCTGTCCTCTTTCGAAGGGAAATCCAGTATTAAAACGTGGCTTTTCGCTATTGCCAGCAACCTGGCCAAAGACCTGCTGAGGTCTAAAAAACTATGGCCTGAGACAGTAACTGACATTTGCCGGGAGGCTGCGCTGGGAAACAGAGATTTTCTGCAAAACATGATGCAGGTGAGAATGACCTCGCAGCAAGGCAACTTCGAAATCAAAGAGCACATTGCCTTTTGCTTTACATGTATAGGCAAGTCACTCCCTATAGAGCAACAACTTGCCCTACTGCTGAAGGAAGTATACCACTTTAAAGTACAGGAAGTTGCAGAGATCCTCTCATTATCGGAGGCCATGGCCAAATACTACCTGCATGCGGCCCGCAGTAAAATGATTTCGATTTTTGACAAAAAGTGCGCACTCATTAACAAAGAGGGAGCTTGCCACCAGTGCACAGAGTTGAACGGCATTTTTAACCCGAAGCAAAAGGCGCAGGAAGAGGTGATGAAGCTTGACATGGCCCGATTGGCTCAAAGCAAAGACAAAGAAGAGCTTTTCGACATGAGAACGAAAATTCTGCAAAGTCTTGATCCATTTAACTCTGGCGCCTCTGAGTTACAACTCCTTCATTTACAGCATAATAAAAAAGTTATGGATAATTATTTGAAAGAAACCTGACAAGCGGCCTATCGTTTTGAGTTGCTCATTCGTCCAAATGTAAACAAACACGAATGACGCATCTTACCAAAAAAATTCTATTTATGATGGCTACATCGGTACTTCAATCGCATGCACAAAACGGAACTGCAATAGCAACTTCCCGCACCTTTAAACGGACAACTTGTGTGAGTATCAATATCCTGGCTTCTAAAGAAATTATTTGGGCTTTGCTCACCAATGCCGACGACTTCCCCCGATGGAATTCCACCATTGTTTCGATGCACGGCGAAATCAAAGAAGGTGGGAAGGTAGAATTGAAGTCGACGCTTGACCCAAAACGTACTTTTAAACTAAAGGTGAAAGGCTTTGAACCTGAAAGCAAAATGACATGGACCGATGGAATGGCTCCATTCTTCAAAGGCAAACGCACTTATCTCCTGTCCTCTGCCGACGACGGAAGTGTCAACTTCACCATGGAGGAAACCATGAGCGGGCTGATGTTTCCTCTGGCAGCGAAAAGCATTCCGGATTTCCGGGAATCGTTCGAACAATATGCAGCAGATCTAAAAAAAGAAGCGGAAATTATTTCAACCTTAAAATAACCCATTATGACTACTGAGAAAGGAACCAAAGAAAGCCCCTGGAAGTTGAAGACGCCACCATTGACGTCGGACTACGAAATGTACAAGGACGTGAAGGACGGCAAGGAAATTCTCGTGTGCACGGTCGGGAAAACGGTATTGCACTATGATTTCAGGTGCATCAAAGACCTCCATGAAATGCTCAAGAAGCACGGCGGCTGGATGGACTTAGGCTCGGCCGACGAGCAAAAGCCCGCCAAAGACGGCACAGTTGAAGCCTGGGGCAGGTCTTCTGAAAACCCTATCGGCGGATGGTATGGGTTAAAAAAAGGACTAAGAGGCCGATTTGGCATGTACCTTCCTCCTTTGATGGAAGCTCTTGGATTGGCTGAAGTTGAGCACAACCCGAGAAACAACAGAATGAGGGCTGTATAAGAACAACGATCTACGGGATGCCGGGTGCATTCTCCCATGACTTTATTTGATTGATCAGTATCGCTAAATTGCATCACAAAATAAAGTATGTAAATGTCACCCACCTTTTTCCCAACCCCATCGGATTTTCGAAAATGGCTCGAAAAAAACCACCAACAGGAAACTGAACTTCTGGTGGGTTTTTACAAGAAAGCAGCAGGCAAGCCGAGCATTACCTGGCCGGAGTCGGTTGATCAGGCGCTTTGCTTTGGCTGGATAGATGGCATAAGGAGGTCGATAGACGAAGAGAGCTACTCTATTCGTTTCACACCCCGCAGGCCAAAAAGTATCTGGAGTCCGGTGAATATCAAGAAGGTTGGTGAGCTCACAAAACTGGGACTCATGCTTCCCGCAGGCCTTGAAATATTTAGGATGAGGGAAGATAAAATGTCAGATCTTTATTCCTTTAGGGAAAAGAAGGTTACCCTTGGTAAAGACTATGAACGCATATTCAGAGCTAATAAAACAGCGTGGCGCAATTTCAGCAAAATGATCCCTTCTTATAAAAAACCTGCTATTTGGTGGGTGATTAGTGCCAAACAGGAAGTCACACGACTGAAAAGACTGACGACGTTGATTGAGGATTCAGCCGCCAACATAAAGATCAAGCAACTAAGAAGATAAGGTAAAAGGTAAAAAGTCTCAATTCCTTCTCTTCACATCCCCGCCGCCCTTCTGCACCACATACACTTTGTCAGGTGTCCCTCTGTAAGAAATGTCAGCACCGCCGTGAACTTCTGCTGATAATTCTTCTACGAAAGATATGTGAATATCGGCTCCGCCTCCGGCTTGGAGCTCCGCCCTTTTCACCTTCAAATCATGAGCGTTGATGTCGCTGCCACCAGATGCATCAGCCTTGAAGAAATCGGTTTCTCCACTGAGAATAATGTCGGCTCCACCTGAAGCGTTGGCAACAAGCTTCTTTGTTGCTACTGCCATTCGAATGTCACTTCCTCCAGTGGCTATGAGTTCTATGGCATCCAATCTAAAAACGCCTTCTCCATACACATCAGAACCTCCTCTGCTCTTTATTCCGGCTATCGTTGGAATAGTTATATACACCCGACCCTTGCGGTTTCGCCCATCTTTCAGCCCTTTGTCTGAATAGTAGATATACAAAACATCCTCAACCACTTCTGTCATAAGATATTTCATCTCTTGCAAGGTGCCCTCAACAAGTGTAGTGGTAGAGTCATTCTGCTTGATATAGACATCAATGCCTCCCTTGGCATAAATGGCACTAAACGGTCTCAAATCCCGGTGCTCACTTACCATGGCATTTTGAGCCCAGACAGCGGAAACCAGAGAAAGAGAAAGAAGAAGAAATAAACCTATCGATTTCATTGTACTTGCTTTCTATTAAAGTACCATGAACTATTGAAAGGTTTCCGCTAAGCTCATAATGCGTCGGCGAACATATGTGCCAGAGACTACTGCCCATTCTTAAGAAACTCCAATGCCGAATTCACTTTACCAAAGTTGAAGGCAGCTACCCGCTCCTCCATCATGGCCTTTATTCTTTCGTTCCCTAAACTGCCGACTGAACCCAGGTGAGTGTGCTTAATGTTCCGGTTGGGCTTGTAAGTGCCGGCGCCTATTTCTTTGGCCACCTCACGATAGGCCTCCCGAAACGGCACGCCAGCTTGCACCAATTCATTTACCTTTTCCACAGTGAACAGGTAATCGTACTCCGGCTTGGCTACCAGATCCGTTTTGACCTTCACATTCGACACCATCAGGTGCGTCATCGCCAGGCAGTCTTTCACTTTTTGAATAGACGGCATCAGGTACTCTTTCAGCACCTGAAAGTCACGGTGGTAACCAGAGGGCAGGTTGCCCGTTACCTGCTGAACCACGGTTGGAGTGGCAGATACTTCGTTGCATTTGGCTCTGATCAACTCCCACACGTCAGGATTCTTCTTGTGTGGCATAATGCTGGAGCCCGTTGTTAGCTCATCAGGGTATGACAGAAAGCCATAGTTTTGGCTCATGTACAGGCAGTTGTCATAGGCCAATTTAGCGAGCGACTGCGCCACACCAGCCAATGCGTAAAGTGTAGAGCGTTCCAGCTTACCACGGGTCATTTGTGCATAAACTACGTTCACATTAGGCACATCGAAACCCAACAGATCGGTCGTTAGGTCTCTATCCAAAGGAAAGGAAGAGCCATAGCCCGCACCAGAACCGAGCGGGTTTTTGTTAGCCTGCTTGTAGGCTCCCAAAAGCAACTCAAGATCGTCGGTAAGAGACTCAGCATAAGCCCCGAGCCACAAACCGACTGAAGATGGCATCGCTACCTGAAAATGGGTATAGCCTGGTAGGAGCACATCTTTGTAAGCCTCGCTAGTTTCACTAAGAAGCTTAACTAGCTGCTCAATAAGCCGGACAATCTCCTCAATTTCAGCTCTCACATACATTTTCAAGTCCACCAACACCTGGTCGTTTCTGGAGCGACCAGTGTGGATCTTCTTTCCAAGATCGCCGAGCATTTCGGTGAGCCGAAATTCGACTTCAGAATGGATGTCTTCAGTGTCTGGCGCAATGGAGAAAGTGCCCGCTTCCACTTCAGCCAACAATTTCAGCAGCCCTTTGTGCAGCTCTTTTGACTCGCCTTTCGTAAGAATGCCAATAGATTGCAACATCCTGCTGTGGGCCATGTTGCCATAAATATCGAAAGCTGCCAGCTGCATGTCTAGCACCTGATCGTTGCCGACAGTGAACTGATGCACTGCCTGATTGGTGGTTATATTCTTATCCCAAAGTTTCATTTCGTACGATAAAACACCTGGTCAAGCAGGCGTTGGTTTGGTTAACACTTCTTCCAGAAGACGAATGTATATTTTTATCCCCTCTTCTATTTCTGAAAGGTAGATAAACTCGTCGGCAGTATGGGAACGCTCCGACAGTCCAGGCCCCATTTTTACGGTACTAAATGGCATGAGCGCCTGATCTGACGTGGTATCAGAGCCAAATAAATGGATGTTTTGGTTTTTAGCGGCCAAAACAAGTGGGTGCTCAACGGGAATAGTCGATGGGTTCATCCTCATTGATCTGGGAACCACTTCCGAACTAACGCCCTTCTTTATAAAGTCGACTATTTCAGGTAAAGTATAGCAATCGTTGACCCTCACGTCCACCACAAACTTGCAGGAATCGGGGATCACGTTATGCTGCGACCCGGCATTGATTACGGTCACCGACATCTTCACGGGCCCCAGCCATTGCGAAGTCTTGGATAGCTTCTGAGCTCTGATCCAGTCAATATCTTTTATCGCCTTGTAAATAGCATTTTCTCCAATGTCTCTGGCCGCATGACCGGCCACACCTTTGGCTTCACAGTCTAACACCATCAGTCCCTTTTCGGCCACTGCCATGTTCATACCTGTGGGCTCGCCCACTACACCTACTTCCACATTTTCCAGCACCGGCAAGGCGATCTCTATCCCTTCCTTGCCCGAAACCTCCTCCTCTGCCGACGCTACCAGATAAATATTGTAAGCCAGATCGGTTTTGTAATAAAAATGCAAAAAAGTGGCCATAAGCGAGACCAAGGGGCCACCAGCATCGTTGCTACCCAGTCCGAAAAGTTTTCCTTCTTCCACATGAGCTAAAAATGGATCCCTGGTATAACCCTTGTTGGGTTTGACGGTATCATGGTGGGAGTTGAGCAAGATCGCAGGTTTGCCAGGCTCAAAATGCTTGTTCTTTACAATGATATTATTCTGTACCCTTTGTACAGGCACGCCGTGCTCCTCAAAAAAATTCTGAATAGCATCACCAGTCCGGTCTTCCTCTCTGCTAAAAGACTGAATAGCAATGAGGTCTTTCAATAGCTGGACTGAACCTTCGGTCAACTCTTTTACTGTCATTTATTCTATTTTTCTAGCTGGAGCGTGGTGCCTGCTTTTTCATTTGAAATATTAGCGAAGCCCACAATTCGTATCTTCCTTATTCCTTCATTCAGGGCCTCGAAAGCGCTTTCGAGCTTGGGTATCATGCCTGAATGTATTTGTCCGGAGGCTTTCATTTCAGCAAAGCCCGCTTCGTCTATCTTTTCAACCACAGAATTGTCATCATCCACATCGGTGAGCACTCCGGCCTTATCAAAGGCAAAGATGAGGGTAACGTCATATTGTTGTGCCAAAGCCACTGACACCACCGTTGCCATGGTATCGGCGTTGGTGTTAAGCAATGTCCCCTTCCCGTCGTGAGTGAGTGGCGCAATCACCGGCACCGTACCTTGCTCGATAAGGTCATTCAGGGTATCGGCATTTACTTCGACAGGATCGCCCACATAGCCCCAGTCAACTCCATTATCAGAAGGACGCTTTACGCTCACAATCAGGTTGCCATCGGCACCCGTCAATCCAATGGCGTTCACATTGCGGCTTTGGAGGTTTGCGACTAACTGTTTGTTCACCAGGCCACCATACACCATAGTCACCACTTCGAGCGTGTCTTTATCAGTTACACGCCTGCCATTCACCATGTTTGGCTGAAGGCCAAGCTTGAGAAGGTACTGGTCGGCCAGCCTTCCTCCACCATGTACTAATAGTTTATTGCCCTCCAGTGCTGCAAATGCTTTAAGAAACTGACTGGAAGATTCCTCATTTTCCAGCACCCCGCCACCAACTTTCACTACCGTTAAATTCTTCATTACTCTTTAAGCCTCTACAAAATCATCTTTCGAATGCAGCTTCAAAAATATACTTCTATATGCAGTAAAAGGAATAAAACAGAAAAAAACCCATGAGCTTTCACTCATGGGTTCCCGGATGCTAAAGTTTACAAGTTCCCTTTTTCGCTATTTGAAGATTCTAAAGGCGATTCCTTTATATTCTCCAGCATATTCATTTGGCTTAGTATCTGTAAAGTCAATTGAAATGGCTCCGTCAGTTCCCGTTTCAAAGTTCCCCAAAGCTACTCCGGCGGCGAAAACTTCGATAGACAACCCGGCAACCGGAATTGTGTCAATCCCAACTGACTGATTCAAAATACCGGACTTGTCAAGCTCATAAAAATACGCCATCACGTTGTCCGTTCCGTCCTCGGTCACCAACAGCACTGGCGACGCTACCCTTGGCAAAATAAGTTCATCCTCCTTTTCACAGGCTGAGAAAACAAGTGCCACTACAAAGATTTGAGCAACTATATATATCTTTTTCATCTTTTCTACGCTTGATTTAGTTATCATCATTTTTTCACGTCAGATTATTCCACCCACCAGAGAGTTGTCTTCATGTCGTCGGGGCCACCATTGAGTGCAGCACCGGCTTCAACATTTGCCCCATTTAGTGAATACTCAGTGGAGGGATACACTAACCTTGTAGGAAGCACACCGTCGTTCTGAAACAAAGCCCTTGGATCGGCCGCTGGAAGCACTGGAAAACCTGTACGTCTCAACTCAGTCCATGCCTCTATACCCTGACCAAATAGTGCCACCCACTTTTGAGTGATAATATTTTCCTTTGAAACAGGGCCTAAAGACGCAACAAATCCCGTCGGCATGGTTGTATCATATTGGTCAAATGAAGCTTGAACCGCCTGGTCAAAATACATCTGAGGGTCTCCCGTGATGTCCCCCTCCAAAGCGGCTTCTGCTTTCAAAAACAGCAGTTCGGTATAGCTCATCAGGATAACCGATGACGTTTCCTGAGCAAAATTATCTGGATTAATGATGGCACTATAGCCCAGGTAATTTGAGCCAACAGAACCCGGCAGCCCATTGGGTGTCCCCAAAATCTCACCCTCAGCAAACTCTCCCGGCGTGGCAAAAACCGACAGCCTTGTGTCTCCCATTTCGCTCATTTTGTCAACAAGTGTGCTGCTCATATTCCAGTCGGTTCTGCCCTGAAGGATGAGGATATCATGCCACGGATTGTTCGTCGGACGTGATCCATAAGTCAAGGCTGCCATTTCATCGTTACTCTCCATCATCGGATAAGTAGCCGGATCATCAAGCATTGCTTGCATTATTGCCCCCGAACCGGCCACAATATGCGCTTGCCTGTTTAACAGTCGAAAGCGAAGCGAATTGAAAAACTTCTTCCACATCACTACATTTCCATTGAAAAGAATGTCGCCGGAAACGCTTGGCCCTGAAGCGTCAAGAAGGCTATTGGCTTCCTCAAGGTCGGCAATAATGCCGGCGTACACGGTTTCCTGCGAGTCATAGGCCGGAGAGAAAATCGCCTCTGCATCTGTACCTCTTGTTGCCTCGGAATAGGGAATGGCGCCCCATACATCCGTCAACATAGAAAATATCCATGCCTTCATACCAATCCCAATCCCCATGTAATTGGGATTGTACTTATCGCCATCGGGCCCTGCTATTTCAACAATCTTCTGAAAATTGATAAGCCCGTCTGTATAGAAAACCTCCCAGTTGGATATGTTTACCGAGGGCTGCACATTGTAATTGTCTCCCTCATTTTCATAAATATTGCGGGAAATATACCCCACCCACGACATCGCATGATCAAAGTTGAGCCTTTGGTTTCTGGTCTTATTTCCCCAGTAGTTATCGATGGTAGTTTGCAATGCCTGCGGCAACAAAAACTGCGCACCAACGCTTACAGGCCGGTTGGGATTTGTGTTTAGCTCTTCAAAATCTCCAGTGCATGAAGCCAGTATCAGCACCACAACACTCAGTGTAATTGATATATATTTCTTCATTGTATGGCTATTTAGAATTTAACATTTACGCTGAAACCCATGCTTCTTGTGCTGGGCAGCTGACCGTAGCTATAGCCCAGGCTTGCACTGCTAATTTCGGGATCAGCATGAACCGTGTTTTTGAAAAGAACAGCAAGATTGCGGCCTACCACCGACACTGAAACTGACTGAAGGAAGTTATTGCTCAGACATTTTGCAGGCAGGGTATAGGACAAAGATGCCTCTCTAAGCTTCACATAAGTGCCATCAAAAACTGCAGCCTCATGATACTGGCGACCGCTGTAGTACCCGTAGAAGTTACGGGCAGGAACCACCACGTCGTTGGTGACATACTGTGGACTCTCCTCAGTCCCCATGTTTTTGACACCAGCACCAATCACACCTTCCTCACGACCAACGCCGGTTTCTTCCAGCACACCAGTCACCCTTTGCAAGCTTACTCCCATGTCGTAAAGTGCCCCACCTTTCTTCATGTCGAAAAGCACGCTGAGGGCAACACCTTTATAGCTGAATGTATTAGACACTCCAGCCAGCCAATCAGGCGTAATATTGCCTATCACATGCTGTCCGGCGAGGTTATAAGGGTAGCCATTTTTGTAAAGCAACTGCCCGTCATCAGTCCTGGCAAACTTGTTGCCATAAAGGTTGCCATAAGGCTCCCCGACACGTGCCTCCAGTGAAGCGCCTCTGTCAGACCATAAAGTGAGAGAGGTAAGCCCCTCAGCCAAAGCCACTACTTCGTTTCTGTTTTTTGAAAAGTTAACCCCTATATCCCATCTCAGGCTGTTGGCAATTTGCACCAGTGTTCCGTTGAGTTGAATCTCCACTCCTTTGTTTTGAATCTCTCCTGCATTCAAAACTCTGCGGGTGTATCCGGAAGCTCTTGAGATATCTACACCAAGAATCTGATCCCGGGTGGTTTGATTATAATAGGTCAGATCCAGACCAATCCTGCCGGAAAGAAAGCGTAAGTCGGCACCCAGCTCAATTCCCGTGGTAATTTCTGGCTTGAGGCTAGAGTTGGCAATCTCCTTGCTTTCGGCAAATTTCGGGATAGCTCCATCCCACAGGCCTGTAGGACTAAATACCTGCTGTAGTAAATAGGGATCAGCATCGTTACCCACCTGCGCCCAGCTGGCTCTTAACTTTCCAAATGAAAGCACCGGGCTCTTTATTCCCAACATCTCAGTAACAACCCCACTCAATGACACAGAAGGGTAAAAGAAGGAATTGTTAGAAGCTGGCAAGGTGCTTGACCAATCATTTCTCCCTGTTACATCAAGAAACAGGTAGTTGTTGTATCCCACCTGAAACGATCCGAATAAACTATTTACCTGGGATTCTTCTACAGCACTGGCGTCGATATTGGGAGAGGCATTATTTCCAAGGTTGTACACCTTGTCAATGGTGAGCTGCTGAACCTCTGAATAGTTGCGCTTATAATAATTAACCCTTGAAACGCCTCCGGCTTGTGCCGTCAGCTTCAGGTCGGGGGTCAAATCTTTGTTCAGTGTGAAAATGAAGTCAGAGTTAGTTTCCTGCCTTCTTAACACCTCTTCGCTGTAAGAGCCTCTACCAAAAGAGTTTCTCGTTCTTTCGTAGGCTATGATATTCAATCTTGTATCAGTCCAAATATCCGTGCCCGACCGCACCATCAGACTGAGCCACTCGTTGAACTCATAGTTCAATGCGATATTGCCAAGAAACCTATCCTTTTCATTGGGCCGCACAAGCACCTCTTCGATGAAGTAAGGATTGGTGAAATAGGTGTGCTGCCAGTTAGGCGGCTCGGTATTGCCCGCTCTCTGGATATGTACATCTTCATAGTCCTTATAATTGCGAAGCTTATCATAGTCAACATCCCGGTGGTGCCAGATGAAAGTAGAGTTACTTAGAAAGTTTCTGTTGTCGGATCCTGATTTAATGTACTCTCCAATAGTGGTGATAGAAAGCTTGTCAGTGAACTTATAGGTTGAATTCAACCTGAAGTTATTTCTCCAAAAATTATTATTGTGGACAATACCATCCTGATCGGTTCTGCCAATGGCCAGACGAAAGTTTCCGTTATCGTTACCTCCCGAGATGGCCACCGTGCTAACCGTCGTCCTTCCTGTTTCCCACCACTGTTCCCAGTTGTCTGGCTGCGGCACAAGTGGCGCTGTCTCCGTGCCGGTCCACCACTGCCGAACAAGTCTGCCGTCCATAGGTGCACCCCAGCTTTCATCTGTACCACGGGTGCCCTTGAAGCCATCCACAGTACCACTCCAGCCGTCCGCATACCATGAATTATATCCGTAGCCACCTCCATAGGTGTTCTGGAATTTTGGCTTTACCAAAGGGTTTTCGAAAGTGGTGCTGAAGTTGGCATCAACCCCGATACCTTTATTGTTCTTCCCGCTCTTGGTCGTAACAAGAATAACACCATTAGCAGCTCTTGACCCATAAAGCGCCGCTGCATTTGGCCCTTTCAATAAGCTGATCTCGGCAATGTTGTTCGGGTCAATTTCCGAAAGACCACCTCCAAATCTTTGGTTATTTGTTCTTTCTGTCGATGTACTATTCGACGTTTGTTGAATGGGCACGCCATCGATGACAACTAACGGTTGGTTGTTGCCGCTTACCGAGGAGAAGCCACGAATGATAAACTCCGGACTGCCTCCAGGCACGCTATTCCCCGATACTTGCAAGCCAGCCACCCTTCCCGAAAGGTTATTCACAATATTTTGGTTGGGTACTTTGCTAACAATATCCCCTCCAACACTTTGTATGGAATAGCCCAGCGCTGCTTTGTTACGCTCCATACCAAAGGCAGTTACAACTACCTCCGTAAGCTGTTTTACATCTGAGCTCATCGCTAAGTCGATAACCGATTGTGAGCCGATAGCCACTTCCTGGGTTTCAAGGCCGATAAAAGAAAAAACCAGGGTTTCAGCGTTCGCTGGCACTCCAAGCGAGTAATTTCCGTCACCGTCGGAAATGGTGCCAGTTGTGGCTCCTTTGACCACAATATTTACTCCTGGAATACCGCTCTTGTCTTCTTCTGAAGTCACTTTGCCTCTGATAATGCGTTCCTGAGCACTTGCAGGAAAAACAGAGATGCACTTAATGAATAACATTAGCAGAAAACTTCTTGCCAACATCAACGTCGTAGAATTGTTTTTCATAGATTACAGTTTTCGTTACAGATAGATCAATAGAATTCAAGCACGAACCGCAAATGCGGCGTGAGGTCGAGGGGTGCTGCTAAAATGTCTGCGTATTAAAGCTCGGGTGTTGAGCCTGATCCAGGAGCTACTGAAAAGCGTGCACTGCTTGAGCTCACTAAATCACCAATCTGATAAGAGGATTATACTGTACTATATACTACCTAACTACTTTTTCGATCGTGGGTGTTGATCTTCAATAGAGCATTGTTGTATATCAAAAATATCGCCGGATCGGTATAAAATGAAATTTTCAACCTACTAAATGCAAAAATGCCAAATATAAATCCAACGAGTCTAGACTTTTGCAAATTGGCTAGACCTAAAACATCTGATATTGATAAATTATCACCTAAAAGGTGAAAAAATTGCCATTTTCATTAAAATAAAAATGATTCATTGAACAAAAATCAATGCTTTAACTCTTTCAATAATTCCTTTAAAACTCGTTGCGTAGCAAATTCCCGGTTGGCTGCCTGTTTCACCACGATACTATGTGGCCCATCCAACACATCATCGGCCACCTCCACATTCCGTCGAACCGGCAGACAATGCATAAACCTGGCTTGATTTGTCCACGCCATCTTCTCAGCATCGATGATCCATTCCGGAGCGTCCATAAATTTGCCGTAGTCGTTATATGATGACCAATTCTTAGCATAAATAAAATCTGCCCCTTCAAACGCCTTCTTTTGGTCATGCTCTATTACCGCACCTTTGGTATATTTCGTTCCAAGCTCAAGCCCTTTTGGGTGGGTAATCACAAACTCCACATCTGCTTTATTCATCCATTGAGAAAACGAATTGGAAACACAATGGGGGAGTGGTTTGATGTGTGGTGCCCACGAAAGCACGACCTTTGGCCTCGGCTTTGGTTGGTGCTCCAGTATCGTTATCAAGTCAGCCAGTGATTGCAGCGGATGCAGCGTAGCCGACTCCATATTAACTACCGGCTTCCCCGACTTAGTGGCGAAGGCGGTTAAAATTTTTTCCTCAGAATCAATATCTCTGTTCTCCAGCCCCGGAAAGCACCGAACGGCAAGTATATCACAATAGTTAGCCATTACCGGCACAGCTTCCTTGATATGCTCAGCAGCCTTTCCATTCATTACGGCTCCATCCTGGGTTTCAAGCGTCCACAAGTCGCCCCCCACGTTGAGCACCATGGTTTGAATGCCAAGATTAAAGGCGGCCTTTTGCACACTCATTCTTGTCCTTAAACTCGAGTTAAAAAAAACCATTCCCAGCATTTTTCCTCTTCCAAGGTGCATGTCTGCCAATGGATTCTTCTTCAATTCAATAGCTTCTCTCGCAAAAGCCATCGGGTCACTTACGTCATCTAAGGATAAGAAATTGTTCATTGCTTAGGTAGGTTTACTATGAGTCACGAAAGTTTGCAAACTTTTGGGAAGTTGCAAGGCTTTTTATTTTGCTAGAAAGCCACTCCCTTCAACTGGAGGCCCGTCCTCTCCTCCCAACCCATAGCAAGATTCATGTTTTGAACCGCCTGACCCGACGCACCTTTCAAGAGGTTATCGATAATAGAAATAACCACCGCTTTGTTGCCCACCTTCTTTGGATATACCACACACTTGTTGGTGTTTACTACCATCTTCAAATCGGGATTCACCGAGGAGACATGTGTGAAGGGCGTTTTCTTGTAAAAATCAGTGTACTGCTTTACAAGTTTTGCCTCGTCACCAGCATAGTCGAAATAAGCCGTGGTAATGATCCCTCTGGTGTAGTTGCCACGGTAAGGAATAAAATTGATGGGTGGAACCTCCGCCAGCGAGGCAAAAGAAAGTGTTTCAGCCACCTCAGCCAGGTGCTGGTGCTCCATCACTTTGTAGGCAGACATGTTACCTTCTCTCCATGTGAAATGGCTGGTCGGGCTAAGCGACTGGCCTGCTCCTGTAGACCCTGTGATGCCGGAAATATGTACTTCGCTTTTCAGCAGACCAGCCGAAGCAGCAGGCAGCAGAGCCAATTCCATTGCTGTAGCAAAACAACCCGGATTGGCAATCAGTCTCGCTTTCTTCACTTTATCGGCATTGAGCTCGGGAAGTCCATATACAAAACCCAAAGGGTTGGACGATAACCGAAAGTCATGACTGAGGTCGATCACCTTGGTTGACTCGGGGATGGACTGCTCTTTTAGAAAACCGACCGAGGCGCCATGGCCCTTACACAAGAAAATGACA
This sequence comes from Imperialibacter sp., assembly GCF_048007035.1. NCBI lineage: Bacteria > Pseudomonadati > Bacteroidota > Cytophagia > Cytophagales > Flammeovirgaceae > Imperialibacter > Imperialibacter sp. Next base: position 4,260,703 of record NZ_CP180355.1, on the reverse strand, counting down.
TCAGGCCAGCTGTCAAACTTCTCAGCGAACACCAGGTCGGTCTCTCCAAACAAATCGGTATGGATACTGGAAATAGGTGACCCAGCCTGGCTTTCACTCACCAAATGGCTGAGCGATACTTTGGGATGATTAAGGAGTATCCGAACAAGTTCCCCGGCAGTGTAGCCAGCCGCACCCCATATACCTGCTGTTGTTTTCGATTCTTTACTCTCCGGCATGCTCCCCTACTTTTTGAATGATCATTTGTTGCACGCCAAATATCTTGGCGAAGCCCTTCGCATCGTCCGCCGACCAAAGGCTGTTCATTTCTCCATATTTACCAAACAGGTTATTCATTAAGTCAAACTTCGACTCGATACCATGCACCTGAAAACGATAGGGAGCCAGCACGACGAAAACTTTACCCGTTACCCTTGCCTGCGAGCTTTCGAGAAAGGCCTCCAGATTGCGGCAAGCCGGATCCAGCCAAAGGCCTTCATGCATCAGTTGTCCGTACCACAGCGACTGCTGTTCTTTGATCTGAAGCTGAAATTTACTCAGCACATGCTTCTCAAGTCCCTGATGGGCTTTGATGAGAATGGCCGGTGCCGGTGCTTCAAAACCAACCCTACCTTTTATGCCTAGTATTGTATCGCCCACGTGGATATCTCTTCCTATGCCATAGCTGCCTCCCAGCGCATTGAGCGCTTTAATAACTTCCACGGGCTTCATTTTCTTTCCATCTAATCCAACTGGCTGCCCTTTCTCAAATTCGATGACAATGGACTTTGACACCGACTCAGTAACCTTGCTCGGGAAAGCTTCCTCGGGTAAAAAGCCGTTAGAGCCAAGTGTTTCCTTTCCTCCTACTGACGTACCCCAAAGCCCCTGGTTTACTGAGTAAAGAGCCTTATCGAAGTTCATATCTACCTTGTGCTCTTTCAGGAATTGGATTTCCTCCTCCCGGCTAAGTTTTTTCTCCCTTATCGGTGCTATGATCTCCTTGCCCGGGCAAAGCGCCTGAAAAACAAGGTCGAAGCGAACCTGGTCGTTGCCAGCGCCGGTAGAACCATGGGCAATCGCATCCACATTCAGCTGATTAGCCAGCCTGGCAATGGCCCTGGCCTGAAAAACCCGTTCAGCACTCACAGATAGCGGGTAAGCCTGGTTTTTCAGCACGTTGCCATACAGCAAAAACCTGATGCCTTCCTGATAATACTCTTCTACAATATTGAGCACCTGATGGCTGGCCGCTCCAAGTTTGTTGGCCTTTGTTGCCAACACATCCAGCTCCTCTTTGGTAAAACCTCCCGTGTCGGCCAAGGCCGTATGCACCTCGTAACCCAACGACTGCAAATAGATCAAACAATAGGAGGTATCAAGCCCTCCACTATAGGCCAATAAGACTTTCTTCTTCATTAGTAATATTTTGAACGATGCTACCCGATGATTTTCTAAGCTCTCTGCAAGCTTACCTGCTCAGCAGCTTTCTTGGCCGTGAATTTAAGAAAAGCTGCCCGCTTGAGCCTCACAAGACGCTCATAAACCTTTGATTTCTTAATGAAATTCCACCTTTTCTCCGACTGTTCTTTTGGGTCGAAAAGCATAGCGGTGCAAATACAGTTGGTTCTGTTCTTACTCATCAGAATGCTGTAATTCACGCAACTTGCGCAGCCCTTCCAAAAGTCCTCGTCTTCAGTAAGCTCTGAATAAACTACGGGTTCGTAGCCAAGATCGGAGTTGATTTTCATCACCGGCAAGCTGGTGGTTAAGCCAAAAAGCTTCGCATTCGGGAACATTTTACGTGAATGATCGAACGCCTTTTCTTTGATTCTCTTGGCGAGGCCCTCCTTGCGGAAATCCGGGTGAACGATCAGGCCGGAGTTGGCAGCAAACTTGCCATGGCTCCAGGTTTCGATGTAGCAAAAGCCGGCCCAGTCTCCACCTTTAGTAAAGGCCACAATTGCTTTATTTTCCAGCATCTTTTTAGCGATATACTCGGGAGAACGTTTGGCGATGCCGGTACCTCTCTTTAGAGCGCTTTCCTCTATCTGCTGGCAGATTGTTTCAACAAACGGAACGTCGGCAGCTGTCGCTACCCTGACAGAAAATTGTGTCATTGTACAAAAACCCTACGGTTAATAGTTTTGAGAAAAAAGAAAAAACAGACTGGGGAGAAAAGGATACCACGTAGGTACCACTGGGGTATAGCAAGGCCTATGGCCTCGGAGTACTTGGCCTAAAATTGTTTACTGAGGGACAATATGTAAGTATTGTAAACAACTGTTTGGTAATTATGGGCACAAATGTATGTCGCTCAACGAATCAATACAAGCAATTGTTTCATTTTTTGGTGGTATCCCGAAATTTCTTCTTGTATTTCCCGAAAGAGTCAGTCATTCCTCCTGAAACCAGGAAAGTCATGATCTCCATCGCAGGAATATCTAACGGTGTGATATTCGCCCTGTCCACAATATACAAGTCGCCAGCAATGCTGTAAGATATGGGAAAATAAACAGCCACCTTCCCTGGTAAGTTGATTGCTTTGAGATCCTCATTAGTTATAAAACCAATTCTTTGAAGTATGCCGTGCGCATCCATATTGACCACTACAGCTTTATCAAACTTCCTCTTATCGCCTACAAAAGCCGTCATCAGGTCATTAAACGACGAATAAATCATATTGACCAGCGGCAGCCTTTTCAGAATCTTTTCAAAATACTCAAAAAAGGGTTTGGTGATAAAATAGGTAGCCAGGTAACCGATCATGAGCGTGCCTGCCAGTATCGCCAGGATACCGAGGCCTGGAATGTCGATTGGAATCAACCCATCAAGCCATCGCACCACCCCCACACTCACATAAACAGTAAGAGCCAGTGGCACCACAAACACCAATCCCTTTAAGAAATAACTTACTACTCTACTCATATACAATAAAAAAGGCTTTGCAATTTAGTGCAAAGCCTTCTTTGATATCGAAGTTTTGTTATTGTTTTTGCGGCAATCAAATAGCGATTCCAATAAAGGACTTAAATGCAATCCCCATCAATCCGGTAATCAACATCGTAAGACCAAGACCTTTGAGGCCATCTGGCACATGAGAGTACTTGAGCTTTTCTCTTACTGCGGCCAGTGCCACAATGGCAAGCATCCACCCTACTCCGGATCCCAAACCGTAGGCTGTTGCTTCCACAATCGTATAGTCTCTCTGGATCATGAAAAGAGAAGCTCCAAGAATGGCGCAGTTTACAGCGATCAGGGGAAGAAATATACCCAGGGAGCCATAAAGCGCAGGAGAAGCTTTTTCAATGATCATTTCCACCAGCTGCACAATGGCTGCAATGATGGCAATAAACATGATAAAGGTAAGGAAGCTTAGGTCTATCGTTTCAAAACTAGCCCCAAGCCAGCTAAGTGCCCCTTCGTTCAGTATGAAAGTCTGCATTACCCAGTTGATCGGCACGGTAATACCCAAAACGAAAATTACTGCAGCACCCAAACCAATTGCCGTGCTCACTTTTTTGGAAACGGCCAGGAATGAACACATGCCAAGAAAATAGGCAAATATCATGTTGTCGATAAATGCACTCTTAATGAATATGTTTAATGCTTCCATGTTCTTAGTGTTCTACGTAACCGTTTTTAGTTCTTTGTACCCAAATGATCAAGCCAAGTATCATGAATGCTCCGATTGGGTCAACCATCAATCCGTTGGTTGGAAAGTCCAGTCCCATGGCGGCAAATACTTTGAAGTCAAATATAGAAGCCGATCCAAAAAGCTCTCTGAAGAAAGCTACCGCCAGGATGATCCACGAGTAACCAAGACCACTACCCAAACCGTCAAGTATTGAATCATAGGGTTTATTAGCCAGCGCAAAGGCCTCAAGGCGCCCCATCACAATGCAGTTGGTGATGATCAAACCTACGTAAGCTCCCAACACCTTATACATATCGAAAGCATAGGCTTTTAGCACCTCACTTACCAATGTCACAAGCGTTGCCACTACTGCTAGTTGCACAATGATACGCACCCTGTTGGGGATAAGGGTACGCATAAGCGAAATAAGAAGATTAGAAAAAACAATTACCAGTGTAACGGCAATCGCCATCACAAGGGTAGGCTGCATTTTCACCGTTACTGCCAATGCCGAGCAAATACCCAACACCTGAACAGTAACCGGGTTATCGTCGTTCAGCGGGTCGGTAACAAACTTCTTCCGCCTTTTCGAGAATAAAGGTTCCGCTTCTTTAACTACTGGTTTTTCTAGCGTTTCAGTGCTCATCGCAAACTGATTTTAGTGTTTATTAATCTCTTCTAATCAAAAAGCCATTGCAGATTGCCCGCTAGCTGACTTTTGCTTTTTAATAAATGCAGTGTAAGACGAAAGGTAATTTTCGAGCATTGCATTCACTCCTTTTCCTGTGAGTGTTGCACCCGACATTCCATCTACATGGTGGGCATCCTGTGGCTTGCCACTTTCTCCCTTCACCATAGTAACAGATACCAAATCACCATTTTCAAAAATTTCCTTTCCAACGTAGCGTCCCTGAATCTCCGGCGTAGTAATTCTGGCGCCAAGGCCTGGTGTTTCCGACTTATGGTCAAATGCTACTCCTTTGATTGTATTCAGATCGCCATCCAGAGCCATATAACCCGAAATCCAGTCCCAAAGACCGCTGCCAAACATAGGGAAAACGTAAGCAGCCACTTTTGATGGATCGTTTTCATCAAGAAACATGAAGACAGGGTAGTTTCTCACTTCCTTGTCCACTTTGTGGTTCTTCTGAATATCGATCTTTTCAGCGATCAAAGGATTGCCTTTAGCGTCCTTCTCAACCGGATTACCGTTGATATCTACAACCACAGACCTAAATCGCTTGTCATATAGTGCCAATACTTCCTCTCCTGTCTTGAGGTTAGAAATATCCATCACCGCACCCAGGATTTTCTTCTTGGTATCAAGCTCAATCTGCTTGGTTTGGGCTGGCTTAAGGCCAACCGAGGCAAGTGACAAAGCTCCACCAAGTATGATGGTCATCACTCCCGAAAATAAAAGAACATAAGCGTTAGACTGTCGCACGTTGTAGCCTCCGTTTTTTGTTTGCTTGTACTACGTAATAATCGATAAGTGGCGCAAATACATTCATAAGAAGTATCGCCAACATGATTCCCTCCGGATATGCCGGGTTAAACACACGGATCAACACTGTTAATAATCCTATCAGGAATCCATAAATCCATTTGCCAGTTTCAGTTTGAGAAGCTGTAACAGGATCGGTAGCCATGAATACGGCACCAAAAGCCAGGCCTCCAATTACCCAGTGGTACTGTGCCGGCATCAACATAAACTCATTGAGACCAACGAGATTGAAGATAAGGCCCATTGAGTAAGCACCAGCAAAAACCGCCACAATTATCTTCCAACTACCTACTCCGGTTAAAACCAAGATGGCTGCACCGATCAGGCACATCAAAGTAGACGTTTCACCTATTGAGCCTGGCATTATACCCAGGAACATATTCCAGAAATCATAAATACCTGCTGACCATGAATCGTTGAGTAAATCCACAACCGGGGTAGCCCCAGGGTTGCCCACAGTGCTGGCAGCAATTGCCAAAGGTGTGGCACCCGAGTAGGCTGCTACTGGCGCAGCATCACCAAGATATGTCCAAACCTCGCCGCTAATAGCAGTTGGATAGGCGAAGTAAAGGAACGCCCTGGCCACAAGCGCCACGTTAAGTATGTTCATCCCTGTGCCTCCAAAGGCTTCTTTTCCTATAACTACCGCAAACACAGTAGCCAATGCTACCTGCCAAAGAGGAATGGTGGCTGGCATCACAAGCGGTATCAGCAAGCCCGTCACAAGGAACCCTTCACTTACGGGGTGCTGCCTGATCACGCAGAAAACAAATTCAACACCGAGGCCTACTGCGTAAGAAACAATGATGATAGGAACCACTTTCAATGCTCCAATCAATATTTTATCTATTAGTTCAGCCTCAACCCCTGTTGCCAGAAAATGCTGATGACCAACATTCCACATGCCAAACAGCAAACACGGAATCATAGCGATGATAACAGTAAACATCATTCGCTTCAGGTCTACAGCATCTTTTACCTGGGAACCTTTCTTTCCGGTGGTAAGGTCTGGGGCAAACACAATAGTTCTGTGGCCTTCATAAAGCGTATGATACTTTTCATACTTCCCACCCTTCTCTACAAAAGGTTTTAGTTTATCGAAGAAATCTTGTAAGAACTTCATAAATACGATTAGCTATATTGAATTAAGTCAAGTCCTTGTCTTAGTATTTTCTGGATATCGTTTTTCGAAACATCGACGAATTCGCAAAGTGCCAAGTCTTCTTCGATAACCTCGTAAATACCCAAAGCTTCCATGTCATCATAGTCCTCAGCCAAAATAGCTTTCATGAGGTAAGTGACATAAATATCCATTGGGAGCACCTTTTCGAGGTTGCCAGACTGAACGAATGAGCGTTGCTCACCGTGGGTATTTGTGTCGAGCACAAACTCTCTTTTGGTATTGGCAAAAAGCCCAAATGCTCTTTGAAAGCTCAGCTTATTGAAAGTTGGTAGTATCCAACCCAAAAACTCTTCCTTATCTCCTTCCGGGATAACAGTTACCTGGTTGGCAAAGAATCCTAAGAAGCCGTCTTTTCCAACTGCTTCGCCTGAAAGCACATTCCCTGAAATCACCCTAACGTGATCCGATTTAAGATTGCCTTCTAAGAACCTGCCCACATTGGCTCCGGAGTATGTGCTGTAGTACTGCGGATTGCTCACCTCAGAACCACAAACTGCTATCACTTTAGAGGCATCATATATTCCCTCAAGAAATAGCTTCCCTATCTGAATCACCCCATAAGGCGAAACAGTCCAAACAAGATCTCCTTTATTAATTGGATCAAGGTGGTGGATTTGAACACCTACATTGCCAGCAGGGTTCGGCCCGGAAAACTTATTGACTTCGGCACCTTTCACATGCGCAAACATGGGAAGCACTTCAGCGTCAGCATTGGTGTTAACATGTACAACGCCTGGTGTGAATTTCTTAAGAACATCTATACCAGCCTGAAAGAATTGGTCCTGCCCCTTAAATAAGATACCATAGTTAGGAGAAAGGGGGTTGGTATCAAATGCTGAAATAAATATCGCCTTCGGTGTGGCAGTTGGGTCGGCTATACTTCCGAAGGGGCGCTGAATAATATTTGGCCATACACCACTCTTAGTCAGGAGCTCTGTAGCTGTTTCCTTTGTAAGAGAGCTCATTTCGGACACCGTGAACTTGGTAAACTGCTCGTGTGTTATTTTCTTGTCCGCAAGGATCTTGATCTCAAGAAGCTTTCTTTTCTCACCCCGCTTAATTTCAACTACCTCCCCGCTAACAGGCGAAGTGTACATTATGTTTTCCTGAAGCCTGTCGAAAAACAGGGGTGTACCAGCCTTCACACTGGCTCCTTCTTCGACCAGTAGTTTGGGGCGAGTAATTCTCTGAAAGTCGGTTGGTTTGACTGCGAAAGTCTCAGGTTGTTGAATTTCACCAATTTTTTCCTCGGCCTTGCCTGCGAGATTGATATTAAACCCTTTTTTGAGCTTTACGAATTTAGACATTTTCAATAGGTAAAATAGACCGAAATCCTTTAAAACGTGGCAAAATTAATAAAATTTAACTCAACTAAAAGGTAAGTGAAATTATTCGTTCGAAGGTTTTTTACCACCCTCATTTTCACTTACATAAACAGCACATTTAAGCAATTGTTGGTTCACTAGGACTTTTTTCCCTAATGAATTCTGCTACCCTCTCCATTAACCACATGGGAGTGGACGTAGCCCCACAAATACCTATATTTTCAGCGTCGGCAAGCCAGTTCAAGTCCAGCTCCTCTTCGCTCTCAATGAAATAACTTCTTGGATTGATGGAAAGGCATACTTCGTACAAGGCCCGTCCATTTGAACTCTTTTTCCCGGCAACAAACAACACCACATCCTGGTCTTCCGAAAACCTCCTCATTTGAGGCTCTCTGTTCGACACCTGACGACAAATGCTGTCGTTGGCATCGAAATCCTGAATTCGCAATTCACCTTTATTCTCACGAATTCGCTCTTCAATGAGGGCTTTGATATGATAAAAACCCTTTGTTGACTTTGTAGTTTGGCTAAAGAGCGTAATTGGCCTAGAGTAGTCGAGCTTATCCAAATCCTGGTCAGTCATAACAATAACAGCCTCTTCTCTGGTTTGCCCGGCAAGCCCAATTACCTCGGCATGTCCCTCCTTGCCATAAATAACTATTTGACCCTCCACTTTTTTCATGTTGTCGTAGGCGTGCTTCACTCTATTCTGGAGTTTTAGCACTACGGGGCAAGAAGCGTCTATTAGTTCAATATTGTTTTCAAGAGCCAATTGATACGTTTCCGGCGGCTCGCCGTGTGCTCTAATCAGCACCCTTGTATTGTGGAGGTTTTTCAGGTCGTCCCGGCTGATAATCCGGAGACCTTTCTCGTAAAGGCGCCTGACTTCCATGTCGTTGTGAACGATGTCGCCCAGGCAATATAACTGGCCATTGTCTTCCATTTCATCCTCTGCCATTTTGATGGCAAATTCAACTCCGAAACAATACCCAGAATTTTTGTCGATAGTAATGTTCATAACGCTTTTTCCTGCCCTACTTGCTTCGTTGATCGATTTCAAAATTTTGAAACAAGCTTTTAGTTCTTGTTTCGATCAACTTCGGAAATTAATTTGCTCGTGGCCAGGTTGGTAATGAGCTCTATTTGTTCCTCAAAGGTAATATGTGTGGTGTCAATTTCAATAGCATTTGCTGCCTTCTTTAAGGGACTCTCTTTTCTGGAGGTGTCTATTTCGTCTCGGGAGCGCAGGTTTTCAATCACTTCTTCCAACTCAACGAGCTGGCCTTTGCCCAATAACTCCTTCTGACGCCTCTCAGCACGCACATACAGGTCCGCTGTCATAAATATTTTAAGGTCGGCATCAGGAAATACCACAGTACCAATATCTCTTCCATCCATCACCACCCCTTTGCTCTTACCCATTTTTCTTTGCTGAGCTACCAAAGCATGCCTTACCTCCTTGATGGCACTTACATCGCTTACCTTTTGTGATACGTCCATCCCCCGGATTTCCTTTTCCACGTTCAACCCATTCAAATACACTTCATTTACCTTCTTGGCAGCATTGTAATGAAATGTTATATCAATTTGTTCAAGCGCCTTGGAAACCGCCCTGGGGTCAGTAAGCGAAACATGGTTGTCAATAAAATACAAGGTAACCGATCTGTACATGGCACCCGTGTCTATGTAGATGTAACCCAAAAGGCCGGCTACAGCCCGTGCTGTGGTGCTTTTTCCACAACCCGAGTAACCATCGATAGCTATAACTATTTTTCGCATCAAATATCAGTTATTGAATATTAGCAGTCCTTGAGCGGGCAAGGTATAGGTTTTCCTTTTTTAATTGTGCGGGCTTTCTGCGTTTTAAACTGGGAAGCCCTGCAACCTTCAAAAAGAACTGCTGATGCAAAAATCAATAATATAGCCGCAAGTCCTGGTATTGAGCGGGGGAAATTTTTCATAATTTAAAGGTAATCATAGACGAGCTAACGATGAAAACCTAACTGGAAATACACCCTTTCGAAAAGTCCGAAAGGGTGTACGTTAACCTATCACTCAATTGACTTGCACTTGCTTGTCGAGACCTTGCTCCACTCTTTTGGCCCACCCTTTGGCTACTTCATAGTAGTGAAAGGCCTCGTCCATTCCGTCCTTATGGCTGTCATACAGTGGGATGTGAATATCCTCTTCACCTTTGTGGAACTTATGCTTGAACACCAGGCCGATCTTTTCTATGTGGGCATGACCGGACGTAATTATCACTTCCTTTTCCATCCGGCAGCTAAGAATCCGGTTGAGGTCAATCACCAGCGACTGCACTTTGGAGCTGGCATACCTGCTAAAAAGGAGTTTTTTGTGGGGAGTATCCATCACCAGAAACTTTCCAGGCAGGTCCTCGAAATCTGTGATATCCAGCTCGTTTTCCTGACTAATCTTTTTTAAATAATCAGGCGGGGTTCTTTTTGAACTAAGCTTTTTCTTTATGTAGAAAAGTACGATTGGGAGCAAAATGGCCAAAGCGACCAATATTTCTATTGTCTTCATTGCAATAACTTTTTGAGAATGATCAGATGTAAAAAAAAACTACCTCCTGGCACCAATAGTGCAGGGCGGGATCAAACCGGGGAGCCGGTATCAAAAAGCTACTTTAAAAAAACTGATGGTAGAGTGAAAATACCTTTAAGGCATTTGTAGGAGGGATATTTCCTTGATCTTCGAGCGACTCTGATTCGCCAACTCTTACAAAGCTTCCAACGAGACCAACTGCGTGAGAGAGGTGATTTTTGGATCTGATATCATCTTCAACTTCTTCTCCAGCGAGTACATTTTGCAGATCGAAAGAGTGGAGAATTTGGCTTTTAAGATGGGCAGTATCGTCAGCTTTGGAACCTCCGTGCTGGGGCAACGAAAAACCACTGATGGACAACAGCCCCCAGAAGCAAAGTGTAACAACAAATAGTGTCCTTGTCAACTTCATTGTCGAATTGTATACTCTAACGAAGATCAACGGCATTCTGTTGTAAATACCAAAGAATATTTCGTCAAGCCCCAAGATACCTAATTTAATACAGCACAAATAGAGCGACCTCGGAAAATTATAAGAATCACCTAAAAGATTGACAAACGGCTATCTTCTATGGCTTAAGGTCAGCCCGGTTACCTGCTATTATTGACTTTGGATACACCAGGCTACCAAATATTAGGTTTGAGGCGGCATTTTTGCGGCTTCGGTTGTTGGGTTTACCATCTTTTATTCAGCCTTCTTATATTCGAAGTGTATCAAACCGGAAAGATCAATGGATCAGGCAGCGCAAACTATGATCGACAACCTGGAGAAAAACTCCGGAAAGTCGCTGGATGAATGGATAGCAATTGTGAAAAGCACGAGCCTTTCGAAGCACGGCGAAATAATCAAGCTCTTGAAGGAAACGCACGGCCTCACACACGGCTATGCCAATTTGGTGGCTCACAAGGCGAAAGGATCCGATGCAGGTTCAGCAGCCAACCTTGCCGACCTGGTTACAGAACAATATAAAAGCAAAGAGGCTTTAAAGCCCATTTACGATCAGCTGCTGGCTGAAATAAAGAAATTTGGCACCGACGTGGAAGTAGCGCCGAAAAAGGCCTATGTGAGCCTGCGACGCAAAAAGCAGTTTGCTATGCTCACACCCGCTACCAAAACCCGCTTCGAAATTGGGGTCAACTTAAAAGGAGACGAATCAAGTGGTGCCTTGGAAAAAATCACAGCGGCCAATTCGATGTGTTCGCACAAAATCAAACTTGAGTCTGCCGGAGAAATCTCCCCTGAAACTATAGGATGGTTGAAAGAAGCATATGAGCAGGCAGGGTGAGTTCTGGTAGCAAACTGTCAGAACCTCGCCGCCATTAACAAATTCAAATCTTTGTATTTAAGATTGAACTTGCGGGCAAGATGAGGGTTCGTGAGGCTTCCTTTGAAAGTGTATACGCCTTTCATGAACCACTTGTGAGTAAATATCATATCGCCAACGCCCCCCACTTCGGCTATTTGCATCAGCACCGGAGTGAATATGTTGCTGAGCGCTGTTGAAGCTGTTCTGGCTACTCTGGAAGCGATATTCGGCACGCAATAGTGAATAACACCGTGCTTTCTGAAAACCGGATCGTTGTGAGTTGTCAATTCGGCTGTTTCTATGCAGCCACCCTGATCAATAGTGACATCAATGATGATGGAATCTTGTTTCATTTCCATCACCATTTCTTCTGTCACCACGCATTTGTTTCTCCCCTTTTCTACCCTCATAGCCCCAATGACCACATCGGCATTTTTCAGGGCTGTCAGCAAAGTGGCATGATCGAGGGTGGACGTGTACACCTGCTGGCCAAGGGCGTGCTTTACACGGCGTAATTTGTAAATATGGTTGTCGAAAATTTGAATATCCGCTCCAAGACCGAGTGCAGCTCTTGCAGCATGCTCTGCTACTGTTCCCGACCCCAGTATGACTACCTGCGTAGGTGGCACGCCAGTAATACCGCCAACAACTACACCCTGGCCCCCATTCACATTACTAAGGTACTCCGCTGCTATGAGCATAACTGTGCTGCCTGCAATTTCACTCATAGCTCTTACCAGTGGCAGCCCACCTACCTTGTCTTCAATTAGCTCGTAGGCAAGTGCAGTTACCTTCTTTTCATTGAGTGCATTGATGAAGTGAGCCGATTGACGCCCCGTTTGAATAGCAGAAAACAGTGTTTGGCCACTTTTCATGTAGCTAATCTCCTCCGACATGGGTGGCTCTACTTTGAGTATGATATCTGCAGAATAGACTTCTTTGGCAGAATAGACAATCTTTGCGCCAGCCTCGCTGTAGTCTTTATCAAGGAATTTGGCCGCTTTTCCTGCGCCAGTCTCTACCCAAACCTCATGACCTCCGGCCACTAAAACAGCTACTGAAGAGGGCTTCAGCGCCACTCTATTCTCCTGAAGTGACCTCTCACGGGGAATGCCAATAAAAAGAGACTTATCACCCTCTCTTACCTTCAGAAGTGATTCCTGCGGATACAGGGATTGTTCTTTCGCTAGTTCCTCCACTTCCTTTCGGTACTTGTCAGCCATATCTCTCGAGCAAAATCTTCCGTTGGTTTCCTGACACTAAGATAAGGGTAATTTTGAGGTATTCTTCGGGCAGCAACGAGGGAATTTTAGAAGGCCACTCGATGAAACAATAATTTCCTGAGTAAAAATACTCATCTACACCGATATCAACCGCCTCCACCTCAGACTTGATCCGGTAAAAGTCAAAATGATAAATAGTCTCCCCTTCAGTAGTTTCGTACTCATTTACAATCGAAAACGTGGGGCTACTCACATTGTCAACCACTTCCAGTTGCTCGCAAAGCTCCTTAATCAGCGTGGTTTTGCCAGCACCCAGCTCACCCTCAAAAACCCACACCTTGCTTTCGCCTGCCAGTCCAATGATTTGACTCGCAATTTCCGGAAGCCGGCCAATATCCTCACAAAACAATTCTGTAGTCAACTCAGCCTCCCTTGGGTGTCAGGTAGATAATAGGAATGATCATTTCTTCGAGGGAAACACCGCCATGCTGGAAGGTGTCCTTATAAAAATTGACATAATAATTGTAGTTGTTGGGATAGGCGAAGAAATAATCCTCCACAGCAAAAACGTAGGACGTAGAAACATTCACCTTTGGCAGGAACATCTCTTCAGGCTTTTTGGCGACAAACACATCCTGCCCGTCATACCCAAGATTCTTGCCTTGTTTGTAGCGCAAATTGGTATTGGTGTTTTTATCGCCAACAATCTTGAAAGGCCTTTTCACCCTGACCGTGCCGTGGTCGGTTGTAATAATTGTCCTGCACTTCTTTTCAGATATCTTTTTCAGCGCATCCAAAAGTGGCGAGTGTTCGAACCACGATTTGGTAATAGAGCGATAGGCTGCCTCATCAGGAGCCAGTTCCCGGATCATTTCCAGATCAGTGCGGGCGTGCGATAGCATGTCCACAAAATTATAGACGATCACATTAAGGTCGTTATTCATCAGGTTGTTGAAATTATCCAACAAATGCTTGCCCTGATTTACATGGATGATCTTGTGATATGATGACTTGATATTCAACCTGTTGCGCTGAATTTGCCGCTTCAGAAAATCTTCTTCATGGTTGTTTTTGCCGTCGTCGGTATCCTCTCCCACCCAAAGATCGGGATGATGTTTTTCCATTTCACTCGGCAGCATACCAGAAAATATCGCATTGCGGGCATAGGCTGTCGTTGTGGGAAGGATAGAAAAATAGGTTTCCTTCTCCTTAATATTAAAGTATTGAGAAATGACAGGCTCTAATATTTCCCATTGGTCATACCTAAGGTTGTCTATCACTATAAAAAACAACGGGTCATTTTCTTTCAGCTGAGGAAATACCTTTTTCTTCATTAGCTGATGTGAAAGCATTGGTTTTTTGGACTCTGGATCGTTAAGCCAGTCCTTATAATAGTCGGCTATGAACTTAGTGAAGTTTTTGCTCGCTTCTGCTTTTTGCATTTCGAGCACCTCAGCCATGCTTTTATCTTCTGTATTTTCTATTTCCAGCTCCCAATACACCAGCTTCTTATACACCTCCACCCACTCTTCATAATCCATGTGCTCACTGAAAGCCATACTTATGTTCCGAAAGTCCTGCTGATAACTTTGGTTAGTATGCTCGCTCACCAGCCTGCGGTTGTCGAGGATTTTCTTGACAGACAGAAGGATCTGATTCGGATTAAGTGGTTTGATAAGATAGTCAGCGATTTTTGCCCCTATCGCTCCCTCCATGATCTCCTCCTCTTCACTCTTGGTAATCATCACCACAGGAAGACTTGGATGGGTCGATTTAATATAGCTCAACGTTTCCAGCCCCGTCATTCCAGGCATGTTTTCATCGAGGAAGACAATATCAAAATCATTATGATCGCATTGATCCAACGCATCTGCACCACTAATCACCGGTGTGACTTTGTATCCCTTGCTTTCAAGAAATAAGATGTGAGGTTTAAGCAGGTCTATTTCGTCATCGGCCCAAAGAATGGAATATTTTTGCATAGTGGCTTTACTTTAAGAAGCTGAGTGATCAATTTACACCCAAAATTCAGTACAACTAGTTTGAACAAAAAGAAAATAATAAACGATCCGGTATACGGTTTTATCACCCTACAAAGCGATCTGATTTTTGATATTATCCAACACCCTTACTTTCAGCGGTTAAGAAGAATCAAACAGCTCGGGTTGAGCGACTTTGTTTACCCGGGAGCACTCCACACCAGGTTTCATCATGCGCTGGGGGCCATGCATTTAATGACAATTACCCTCGACAACCTGAGGAGCAAAGGTCACGAAATTTCTCCGGAAGAATACGAAGCGGCGCTGATTGCCATTTTACTTCATGATATTGGCCACGGTCCATTTTCACATACGTTGGAATTCAGCTTAATGAATGGCATTGGTCATGAGCATATATCTGTTCTCCTTATCAGTAAGCTTAACGAGTATTTCGAGGGAAAGCTTACTCTTGCCTTCGAAATTTTCAAAAATAAATATCATCGTACCTTTTTTAACCAACTGGTTTCAAGCCAACTTGACATAGATCGGCTCGACTACCTGAAAAGAGACAGCTTTTTCACAGGCGTTTCCGAAGGCACTATTGGTGCGGACCGCATCATCAAGATGCTTGACATCCGGGACGGACAGTTGGTAGTGGAAGAAAAAGGAATTTACAGTATCGAAAATTTTCTGAGTGCCCGGCGGCTCATGTACTGGCAGGTGTACCTTCATAAAACCTCTGTGGCTTCGGAGAAAATGATGATTCAGCTCATTAAACGAGCTAAGTGGCTGGTGCAAAACGGCACATCTATCAAAGCCACACCAGCCTTCAGCATTTTTCTTGAAAGAAATATTTCACTAAAGGATCTTCAGGATGACCCCGAGCTACTTGATGTTTTTGCATCGCTCGACGACTACGACATTTGGGGCTCCGTGAAATTCTGGACCAGTTACGACGACAAGGTGCTTAGCATGCTTTCCACTATGCTGCTGCAACGCAAGCTATTCCAGATTGTGATGTCAAATGATAAAATTGAGGAGTCGGTAGCGGAAGGGCTGAAGACGAAAATTCAATCTCAACTGGGTGTAAGCGAGGACGAAGCCAACTATTTTATCGGCAAGGGAAGCATCAGCAACAAAGCGTATATTGCCGAAGGGCAGACCATCAATATTTTAACCAAAGCAGGGCAAATTGTCGATGTTGCCACTGCGTCAGACCTCCCAAACATCAAGGCCATGAGCAAAATCGTAACTAAACACTATCTATGCTGGCCCAAAATTGTATCTTTGTAACACAGAAATTTGAGGCCCATTTCGCATGGAATTTACCCTGGCACAAATCGCTCACATTCTTAATGGCGAGCTAAAAGGCAACGGTCAAGTAAAAGTAAACAGAGTAGGCAAAATTGAAGAGGGTGGCGAAGGGGCAATTACCTTTTTGTCTAATCCTAAATATGAGCCTTTTATCTACAAGACCACAGCATCGGCTGTGATCGTGAGCAAAGGCTTTCAACCAAAAGGCGAAATTTCGGCCGGTCTAATCCTTGTCGACGATCCATATTTAAGTTTTACAGCACTACTGGAAGAGTACCATAAATTGGTCAGCTTTCAAAAATCGGGGGTTGAGCAACCGTGCTTTTTCGCTGATACAGCCACCGAGGGAAAAAACACCTACAGAGGGGCCTTCTCTTATGTCGGAAAAAACGTCAGGCTTGGTGATAATGTAAAAGTCTATCCAAATACCTACATAGGTGACGATGTAACCATTGGCAACAACACCATACTATACGCAGGCGTAAAAATCTACTCCAGAACGAAAATTGGGAATTACTGTACCGTCCATTCTGGTGCTGTCATTGGTAGCGATGGGTTTGGATTTGCTCCTCAAGCCGATGGTAGCTACAAAACAATTCCACAAGTGGGGAATGTGGTGCTGGAAGACCACGTAAGCATTGGTGCCAACACCACCATTGACTGCGCCACTTTTGATTCAACGATCATCAGGGAGGGTGTGAAGCTCGATAACCTTGTTCAAATCGGGCATAATGTGGAAATAGGGAAACACACCGTCATTGCCTCTCAAACTGGCATTTCCGGGTCTTCGAAAGTTGGCGAATACAGCATGATTGGCGGGCAGGTAGGGCTTGCAGGCCATATTCAACTTGGGGCCAGGACTAAAATCGCCGCACAATCGGGCATCAACAAGTCTATCAAGGAAGAAGGAAAAATCCTTTTTGGGAGCCCGGCATTTGATCATTTGCAGTACATGAAGTCCGCTATGCTTTTCAAAAGACTTCCTGAACTAAACCAGAAGATCAGAGAACTTGAAGAAAAAATTATAAATTTGACGTCGCTAAAGACAGACGATGAACATTAGGCAGCAAACCGTAAAAGAGAAAGTAACCGTTTCAGGCGTAGGCTTACACACAGGCGTCCATACCACAATGACGTTCGTGCCAGCTCCACCCAACCACGGCATAAAGTTTCAAAGGGTAGACCTTGAAGATCAACCAACTATCGATGCCGATGCTGACTTAGTTGTCGATGTTTCCCGTGGCACTACCCTGGAACAAAACGGCGCCAGGGTGAGCACAACCGAGCATGCTTTAGCTGCTTTGGTGGGCCTGGAGATAGACAACGTGTTGATTCAGCTTGACGGCCCCGAAGTGCCGATTATGGACGGAAGTGCGTTGCTGTTTGTAGAAGCGATTCAAAGAGTTGGAGTTGAAGAACAAAATGCTCAACGAAACTTTTTCGAGGTGCCGGAAAGCATCTTCTACAGAGACAAAACCAATGAAATAGAGATTGCTGCCCTCCCGCTCGACGATTACAGGGTGACTGTGATGGTCGACTACAACTCGCCTGTTCTGGGAAGCCAGCATGCTACATTGACGAATGTTGGCGAATTTGCCACTGAGATTGCTTCATGCCGCACGTTCTGCTTTTTGCATGAACTTGAAACGCTGCATAAAAACAACCTCATCAAAGGTGGCGACCTTAGCAATGCGATTGTGGTAGTAGACAGGGTAGTTGAAGAACACGAACTCGATAGCCTTGCAAAGCTTCTTGGCAAGCCCAAGGTACAGGTGAAAAAAGAAGGCATTCTCAACAACGTTGACCTGAGATATAAAAACGAGCCCGCCAGACACAAACTGCTGGATGTAATGGGAGACCTTGCTCTTGTCGGCCGTCCCATTAAGGCCCAGATTTTGGCTGCCAGACCAGGTCACGCTGCCAATGTAGCTTTTGCAAAGAAGCTCAAGAAAGTAATGCAGAGCTCTACCAACGACGGCGTGCCTTACTACGACCCAAAAATACCTCCTGTATTAGACATCAATAAGATTACTAACATACTTCCGCATCGGTATCCCTTCCTTTTGATCGACAAAATATTTCATTTGGATGAGAAGTGGGTAGCAGGCGTGAAAAATGTAACCTACAACGAGCCCTTCTTCCAGGGTCATTTTCCTGGCAATCCGGTAATGCCCGGGGTGCTTCAGGTAGAGGCAATGGCACAAATAGGTGGTATATTGGTACTGAACACCGTGCCAGACCCCGAAAACTACTGGACTTACTTCCTGGGAATTGAGGGATTCAGGTTCAGAAAAATGGTGCTCCCCGGTGACACGCTGGTAATTCGTTGCGAACTTTTGGCACCTATCAAAAGAGGAATTGCCAAAATGAGAGGCGAAGCCTATGTTGGCTCCAACCTGGTTTGTGAAGGTGCAATGACCGCCAGCATAGTTAGAAAAGACGTATGATCCACCCGCTAGCATATGTTCATCCTGAAGCCAAAGTGGGGCCCAATGTAACCATTGAGCCCTTCGCTGTGATCCATCACAATGTGGAGATTGGCGAAGGTACCTGGATTGGCTCGCATGCGGTAATTTACGAGGGTGCCCGCATCGGCAAAAACGTAAAAATATTCAACGGCGCCTCTATTTCTACAGTTCCGCAAGATCTTAAATTCAAAGGAGAGTCAACGGAGACTTTTATAGGTGACGGCACGTCCATACGTGAATTTGTCACCATTAGCCGTGGCACGAGCGACAGACTAAAGACTGTGGTGGGCAGCGACTGCCTGATCATGGCCTATGCCCACGTGGCCCACGATTGCACTATCGGCAATAACTGTATTCTTGGCAACTCAGTGCAAATAGCCGGACATGTGGTGATTGATGACTGGGCCATTATTAGTGGAACCACAGCCGTTCACCAGTTTTCCAGAATCGGCTCCCACGTAATGGTTTCGGGTGGTTCACTTGTAAGAAAGGACATCCCTCCATTTACCACTGCAGGCAGAGAGCCTTTAAGCTTTTGCGGCATTAACTCCGTGGGTCTTCGCAGAAGAGGGTTCAGTAACGAAAAAATCAACGAAATACAGGACATCTATCGCTACATTTATTTCAGAGGTCTCAATCACTCCAAAGCCATTGAACTGATTCTTGCCGAAACTCCTCATTCCAATGAAAGGGATCAGATTGTTGATTTTATCAGGTCGTCAGAAAGAGGGATAATGAAGGGTTTTGCCGTTTGACATGGAGATTGTGCTCGAAAATGCCGGCAAACGCTATTTGCGTGAGTGGATTTTCAAGAATTTGAACTATGCTTTTAAAAAAGGCTCCTCCTACGCCATTACAGGAAGAAATGGAAGTGGAAAGTCCACACTTGCAGCCGTTCTGAGCGGACAGTTAATCCCTTCTGAAGGAACGATAAAACACTATATTGACGGTAAAGTACTCGATGAGCACCTGGTTTACAGGCATATGTCGCTGGCTGCACCCTATCTGGAGCTCATTGAGGAGTTCACGCTAACCGAAATGGTCAACTTCCATTTCAGCCTTAAAAGATTGGAAATTGGCAAGTCGAAAGAGGACGTCCTACCCTTTGCATGGCTGGAAGACTCGGCGCAAAAACAAGTGAAGCATCTTTCGTCAGGCATGAAACAGCGGTTCAAGCTAGCTCTCAGTTTTTTGAGTGCCACACCGCTTCTTATCCTCGATGAGCCCACAAGTAATTTGGACACCAATGGAATAAATTGGTATTTGGAACGTTTGAATTCTGTGCTACAGGATCGGTTGGTGGTGATTTGTTCCAACCAGTCCTATGAATATGAAATGTGTAGAAACACCATTTCAATTGAAGAATTCAAGTGAAACATTGGATTATTCCTATTTTAATTTTTTAAACCGTAATTAGGTATAATTTTCAATTTCTGCTATTTTTGAAAAAGGTTAATTTTTAGTTATAACTAAATCCACATGAACAAACTATCTAATCTATTCACAGCAACAACAATTTTCGCATTGATTATTTTTATCAGTTGCGGAGGCAAGGACGACCCGGGAACAACAGAGCCGGATCCCGTAGCCGAGCGTCTCGCATTGCTCCTCAACGGAGGAACAGAATGGGCAGTAGCGGCCGGAGCGGTCAAGCAGGATGGTATAGCAGCCACCGAGTGGGACAACTTCGGATTGAAATTTACCGGTTCTGGCAGTAGTGGAAGCTACACAGCTACTGGTAGACCAGCAGCCTCAGAAGTACCCAATGTTGACGTAGTTTGGCCAGCAAGCGGTACCTGGTCATTTGGTGACGGCGCAACGGCCGGAGAGAAAGACATTAGCAAAATCGTGAGAAGCGATGGTGTTACTATGGCTGCTTCGGTAACATCTACCAAGCTTAGTCTGACATTCACTATCGAAGATACTGGTGCAGGCCGTATGCAAGGTGTAGCCGGTACCTGGGTGTTTGAATTCCCTAACTAATATCGATCTCAGATACAACTAATTCAAAGGCCCTGAACGGGCCTTTTTTTATTGTCTGAAGCTGATAACTGTCACTCCACTGCCACCCCTCTCCACATGTTCATCGGCCATCCGCTCAATGAACTTATTACCGCTCAGGTAGCGCCTGATCACCTCTCTGAGAATACCGTCGCCTTTGCCATGCACGATCCTCACCTCGTGCATGCTGAAAAGCACTGAGCTATCTATAAAATCATCCACCAATTGAATGGCTTCGTCGGCTCTCTTTCCTCTGAGGTCAAGATTGGGAGAAAAGTCAGCCCTTCTTTGGTTCATATCGATCCCCTTAAAGACGCCACCTACGCTCTCCCGCTTCAAGCTCTTTTTCCCCTGGGATGATTTTACTTTTTCGAGACGGTTGAGCGCAATGTGAGATTTTAGTTCTCCCATGAGCACTTCAGCCTTCTTTCCCCGAATGGAAACCACTTCACCAGCCGACTCCTGCCCGGCCATCCTGACCTTGTCTCCTACTTTTATCTCGCCGGTCACAGTTGTCCATACAGGCTTTTTCTCCTCCACTTCCTCAGTGAGCGAAACCTGTATATCTGTGAGCTTTTGGCGCACTTCTTTTGTCTTTTCCTTTTCGGCCTTGTTTTCTTTTATCTCCCTGATAGTATTTTCTACCGCTTTATTGGCGTCAAGCACAATGCGCTTTGCTTCCTGCTTGGCCTCCTTAATGATTTTGCTCTTTTCTGCATCCAAATGAGCTTTCAAGTCCTGGTAGTCCTTGAGTATTTTTTCAAGCTCAGTGTTCTTTCGATTAACACTTTCATACCTGGTTTGAAAGTCGTTCTTGGCGGCTTCCAGCTCGTTGATGAGTGTTTCAAATTTAACCTGCGAATGCCCAACAAGACTTTTTGCCCTTTCAATCACCGCATTTGATAGCCCAATATTTGCAGCCATTTCCAATGCGAAAGAGCTGCCGGGTCGCCCTACTTCCAGCTCATACAAAGGCTTCAACTGATTGACATCGTATCTCATGGCTCCGTTGATGATGCCGGCATTCTTTTCAGCCATACTCTTCAGGTTGCCATAATGCGTGGTAATCACCCCAAAGGATTGCTTCTTGTACAATTGCTCCAGTACACCCTCCGCAATAGCTCCACCAAACTGCGGCTCGGTGCCAGCGCCAAACTCATCAATAAGAAACAAAGTTTTCCCGCCTGCATTTTCCAGAAAGAACCGCATGGATGTAAGGTGAGAGCTGTAGGTACTTAGGTCGTTTTCCAGCGACTGTTCATCGCCCATATCGATGAATATCTTGTTGAAGACACCCATGACAGAGTCGTCTCTAACTGGCACCAAGAGGCCGCACTGCAGCATGTATTGCAGTAAGACGACGGTTTTCAGACACACCGACTTACCGCCGGCATTTGGCCCCGAAATAATCAGGATGCGCTTTTCTGCATCAAGCTCAATATCCAGAGGAACTATTGGCTTTTGGGCCTTTTTGTGCAAAAGATAAAGAAGAGGATGCACCGCCTTGTGCCAAACAATGACTGGCTTTTCGTCTATGACAGGCAGCAAGCCATTGATTTCGATAGCTAACAAAGCCTTCGCTCGTATGAAGTCTATCGCCCCAAGAAAATGGTAAGCTTTTTCCAGCGCAGGAATATGAGGCCTTAATTGATCAGTGAAGTTTCTAAGAATTCGGATGATTTCCCTTCTTTCCTCCAGCTCCAGCTCCCTGATACGGTTGTTGATTTCCAGGGCTTCGGCAGGCTCCATAAATACAGTTTGCCCTGTTGCCGACTCATCATGAATAAATCCTTTCAGTTTGCGCTTGTGCTCTGCCAGCACCGGAATAACCAAACGTCCGCCCCTTACAGCAATGGAACCGTCGTCAGGTGACCACCCCTGTTTTTGTGCGTCTTTGCTTATGTGATCCATCACCCGCCTCAGCGATGAATGCTCGCTGACCATAGAAGCCCTTATTTGCATGAGTTCTTTGGAGGCGTTGGCTCTAAGCTTTCCTGTGTCATCAATAATAGCCTCAAACCATTTGATAATGTCGGCAGGAAGATCTACCATGTCTGATAACCCATGCAGTGTCGGGCACTCTTCGGCATGTTTTGACAACACGGACTGAAGTTGAATAATGGTGCTGAGCGACCGTTTGAGGTCGTAGGCTTCTTCTTCCTCCAGGTAAGTACCGCTAACCTTCATTTTAGCCAGCTGTTCCGCCGGATCAATGTAGTTAGCGTCGGGCAGTCTGTTACCTGCCGCAAATAACCGTCTAAGCTCCTCAGTTTGAATCAGAAGCCTTTTCAGGTACTTCAAGTCGTCTGAAGGCTTCATCTTCTCCACATGCCTTGTGCCGAGGCCGCTAAGGCATTTGGCGGCCACCATTTCACGGATTTTGTCGAAGCCCGTTTTGGCCTCGAAAGTATCAGGAAAAACCCTCATAGCGACTCTCCTGACTCTTCAGGTTCCTTTCGAGTACCCATGTTTCTCCTTAGCGAAAGACTATCCACCACAGCTGCATAAATTTTATCCAGCATTTCAACGTGTTCAAGGTAGTATTCAAAGCTATGTGTATAAACCGAATCTGACACGTTGTGCTTATCAAACAAAAGTTGCTGCTGCTGCTTGTAAAGAGCCGTAGAGGAGTCGTAGGTTAGCTTTAGCGAGGCTACCTCCGTTTCCAGCTGATGTATATCGGTAAGAATGCTGATCATTCGCTGAGGCTCAACGATACCAGCAGGAATTTCTTCTTTGTTGCTACATCCAAAGAGAGATATCAAGAAAAGGCCACCAAGGCTCCAAAAAACATTTTTCACCGACAAAATTTAGCTAAATAAATTCTAACTTTAAACCCCAAACCAAGAGTGATGAAGGATTTCCTCAAGAAGCTGCGAAGATATGAGATTGAGATCAGGAAGGCAATCACCTCACAAATGCAGGGAGATTTTCATTCGATCTTTAAAGGCTCCGGTCTGGAGTTTGACGATGTGCGTCAATACCAGTACGGTGACGATATCAGAACCATAGACTGGAATGTGACCGCCAAAGGGCACGGTACCTTTGTGAAAACGTTCAAGGAGGAAAAGGAGCAGACGGTCTTCTTCATTCTCGACGTAAGTGCCTCGCAGGAAATTGGCGCCGACGGGCAGCAGAAAATAGATATTGGAAAAGAGCTCTGTGGGCTTTTGGCTCTTTCAGCCATTAAGGAGGGTAGCCAGGTTGGTGTACTATGTTATTCTGACCAAAAGGAAAAATATATCAAGCCAGCTAAGGGGCTGAGGCATGCCTATCAAATTATAGATAGCCTGTTTAATCTGAAGCCATCATCAACAGGTACCAATCTAAACCTGGGCATAAGAAGCGCCATGAACATGATTCACCGCAAAAGCGTGATCATTATGATCTCCGATTTTGTGGACGATGACTATCAACAGGGCATTAAGGCTTTAGCAAAAAAACACGACCTTGTGGTGATCCACCTGAGCGACAGGAGAGAAACACATTTCCCAAGATTGGGTATAGTGCCATTGTATGACAAGGAAAGCAAAAAAACGATTTGGGTGAACACTTCCGCCCCTGCCTTTCGTAAAAAAGTGGAAACCATCTATCAGGGAAATCAGTATGAACTTGAGAAGTTGTGCAAGAAGAATCAGGCCAACTACCTTTCTATAAGTACCGAAGAAGAATACGTGCCAAAATTGATCCGTTTGTTTAGAGTGAGAAATAAAGTCAGGAAAAGTGGGTAAAACAACGGTTTGTTTCATGGCTGCATGGCTGCTCAGTTGGGGCGCATTGCATAGCCAGTCGGTGAATGTTAAGGGATATTTTCTGGAAGACAGCGTGAAGCTGGGTAGCCCTGCCAGCTATGTGCTTGTAGCGGAGTATCCCGGCAGTATCAAAGTGCTATTTCCCGACTCTACGCATCGTTTCACCCCGTTCGAATTCAACAAACAAACGTTTTTTCCTTCCAAACTGAGAGATGGCTCAGTGGTGGATAGCGTCATTTATGAGCTTTCCACTTTTGAGCTGGAGCCCTACCAAAGCCTTCAGCTACCGGTGTTTCGCTTAAGAGAAAAAGACAGCTTGAAGGTGATGTCTAACATCGATTCACTGTTTATTGATGGTTTGCTGGACGAAATTCCACAGGATGCCAAATTAAAAGAAACTGTGGGCTACAGTCCGCTGGATTTCGCTTTCAACTATCCCTACCTCGTTATTGGTGGGATTCTCTTTCTCATCATTGCTATCACTCTTTTCCTTGTTTTTGGAAAAACGGTGAGGAAAAAGATCACCCTGTACCGGATGCGCAAGAAATATGAGAAGTTTTCTAATAGCTATACTGAGCAGTTGAGAGCCATTCGCAGCGAAAGCGATATCAGGGATGCCGAAATAACCCTTATACTGTGGAAGACGTATCTGGAATCGCTTGAAAAGATTCCCTACACCAAACTCACCACAAAAGAGATACTGAAAGGCGAAGAGAATGCACAACTTCAGACAGCATTGAAAAGTATCGACAGAAGCATTTACGGCCGAATAAACGACAAAGAATTGTTCAAGCAATTCGAGGTATTAGAAGACATTTGTCTGGATAAATACAAAAAGAAGGTAGAGGAGGTGAAACATGGATGAGGCAGCTATAAAAATGGCAGAGGAAACTCCGTGGTTCTTTCTAAAATGGTTTGCGCCCTCAACATTTGAAAATTTTGACTGGGCTTTTCCGGTAGTGCTTTATCTGCTACCTGCCGTGCCCCTACTTTTCCTTTTGAAATGGCTGTTAACGTTCAAAAGGCAACAGAAGCTGGACATTGCCCTTACCAAAACCGACCTAAGGTCTGATCCGCTTAGTGTGCTGAGGTTCTTACCCGGTTTGGTACTGTTTTTTACGTTTTTGCTGCTCATCATCGCTCTGGCGAGGCCGCAGAAGACGAACGAAAAAGTGGAGCAGTGGACGGAAGGCATCGATATCATGCTGGTGATTGACATTTCTGAGTCTATGCAAATTCAGGATTTTGAGCCCAACAGGCTGGAAGCGGCCAAGCAGGTGGCACGGGATTTCATTACAGGCCGGTTTCAGGACAGAATCGGTCTTGTGGTATTTTCCGGTGATGCATTTTCTATGTCGCCGCTCACCACCGATTACGACCTGCTTAACGCAAACATCAACACTGTAACGTTTGACTTAATTGAAAGCCGGGGAACGGCCATTGGCAGTGCTTTGGCAGTGGGCACCAACCGCATGCGTGAGTCAGATTCCAAATCGAAGGTGCTTATCCTGTTGAGCGACGGTGATAATACCGCTGGCAATATTGACCCCATCACTGCCGCAGAGCTTGCCAGGGCCTATGACATTAAGATTTACACCATTGCCATTGGAAAGGAAGGTCGTGTGCCTTTCGGTACCGACTTCTTTGGAAGAACCCGCTTTGTGGAGAATACACTCGACGAAACTACGCTGCGGGAAATTGCCCGAATTGGTGAAGGCAAGTTCTACAGAGCGATCGACAACGATGCACTGGAAAGAGTATTCCAGGAGATTAATGAGTTTGAAAAGGCTGAAATAAAAACGACCCAATTCAAGGACACGACCGATTTTTACACGGTCTACCTGAAATGGGCCATTGCGTTCTTATTGCTTTGGTTGCTGCTAAAAAGCAGCTTTATGAGCAATATACTGAGGGATTAAGGCCTCCAGCTTCGGCATGAGTGCTATTTGTCCTGATCAATTCTATCGCCTTTCCCCCCTCCAAAATGGGCGTTAATAATTGGTAACACTCTTAGCCCTTTCGGATTGTCTTTTACAATATTGATGAGACCTATTTGCATGCCACGAAGGCGATGAGTGGTGTTGACTATACCAATACTCAAGCCATTTTGAGTGCCCTGCACAGCATTAACGGCACTGATGGAAATCCCGTTCAATGAACTATCCGTTCCGCTCTCAACTTTCAGAAAAATCGGGGCAACTGTGATGCCTGACACCTGCTGACCGCCGATGGCCAGTGCTACATTGATGCCTCTGATTTTCTTCGAGCCCATGCCTACACCAGCAAAGTTAATACCGGTAAGTGACTCTCCGGCGCCAATTCCTACTAGCGCCAAGTTGACTCCTGTCATTTTCTGGCCGGCTCCCATACCAATTCCTGCTACATTAAGGCCAATGGCATTTTCAGAAGCACCCAGTCCTACCAGGGCAAGGTTAATTCCCTTCAGGCTTTCGCCAGCGCCTACGCCGATACCACCGAAGTTAAAGCCGACAGCGTTGCCAGAAGCTCCCATACCAACGCCTCCAATATTGATGCCTTTGATATCACCACCGGCGCCGACACCAACCAGACCCAGGTTAAACCCGGTAACATCGCCACCAGCGCCTACGCCCACACCGCCGATGTTTATCCCGGACAGTTTATTGCCCGCACCCACGCCAATGCCACCGATGTTAATGCCCGACACATTTCTCCTGGCGCCAACACCAAATATCCCGAGGCTTATCCCGCTCCTGTTTTCAGAGCCAAGCGCCATTGGAATCCCCACTGAGATGCCATTGACGTCACCAGTATGAAGTTCTTCGTCTTTGGGTGCCCAGGCGGTAATATTGATCCCATTCACCTTCTCCAGGTTGCTGTCTTTAAAATTGAAACGTATTCCGGTGAAACTTGGGAGGTTGCCAAATCCGATGCCGCCGTTCTTTGAGGGGATGCCAAAGCCCTGAGAAAAGGCGCATTGTGCCGAAAGAAGCAGCACAACCAGTGAAGAAATCGTAGTCTTTTTCATAGTCCGTTTTTGAGTTTTTATTGCCTGTTAGATGACCACCCATCCCGTTAGGTTGCACGGGCACGATAGATTTCTCAAGTTTTTTTAGAACCTTTAAAGTAAAATCAAACCTGCGTTCGTCTGCTTATTTGATGAACGAACCTGTTTCACTCACAATGACCGAAAGAAGATCTCAAAACATTGCTGAAGCATTAAAGCAATACGGGAAACGTCTGTTTGGTTTCATCAGATCGAGGGTGCGAACGCTGGAAGAGGCTGAAGATATCACACAGGAGGTGTGGTATCAATTCAGTAACCTGGTTGATGTGGAGTCGATAGAGCAGGTAAATGCCTGGCTATTCCGGGTAGCCAGAAACAAGATTACCGACAACTACCGAAAGAAGAAGGTTGATCTTCTGGACGATCAGGCTTTCGAAGATGATGGCGACGGCGATTACATGCTGAGAGACCTTTTGCCATCGGAGGAAGATGTGCCTGAGCTTGAAAACCTGAAGGAAATTTTCAGAAAAGAGCTTTTCGCAGCGCTTGAGGAGCTCCCTGTCAACCAGCAGCAAGTCTTTATCTGGAACGAAATCGAGGATATGACTTTCCAGGAAATGTCAGACCTAACAGGAGAGAACATCAAAACTTTGATATCAAGGAAACGATACGCAGTGCAGCACCTTAGAAAAAAGCTGCTGCCGCTTTACAATGAATTAATGAATTAAAATAACATAGTTATGTATACTGAAAATAAGTTCAACCGTGGTAAACACTGGGCGAAGAAGATCGGGCTGATCATCGTGCTTGTGCCGCTTTTCGTGTTCGTGTTTGGCTTTGTTGTCATGACGCTTTGGAACTATACCCTTCCGGCTCTGTTTGGCATTAGCACTATCACATTCTGGCAGGCGATTGCCATTACCATCCTTTCGAAAATCCTCTTTGGCGGATTTCATGGCGGTAAGGGGCACAAACAAAGCCATAACAGGAGCGACTACTGGAAACACCGCTGGAAAAATATGTCGGAAGAAGAGAGAGAAAAGTACAAGAACCGCTGGAAGAACTGGTGTGATACAAGGTGGGATGATGAGCGGAAGGATACTGAAGAGCAAAGCTGAGGTGAGAGTTCCCATGATTACCTTAGCGGAATAATCATCCCAATTCCTTCGGGCCCGAGGTTTACATTTTGTAAAATTCGGGCCCAATCTTTTTAATGTTATTCTGAATCAGGTGCCGCACTGAGAAAACCCTGGCCAAAGATGCGGTTATCACGTAGCTCCTTTTCAGCCACCCTTTAATTCCACATTCTCCTCCACCAAAAAGGCCTTCCAGCTTTCCAACTTTTCCTTTTTCAATACACGTGGAAATTTGTTTTGACCGCCCTCTTTGCCCTGCGCTTTCATCCATTTGTAGAAGAGTTGCGATGGAATCAGCTCCACAAAAATCTCTTTCAGGGCAGCAGTGCGCTCCACTTTGTAGTCATCGTTGATCTCCTTCAACCTGGCATCCAGCCTTTCTTTGAACAGCTTTGGGTCGGTTTCGTCTTCAATGCCTATGTACCACCGATGAGCAAAAAGCGACCCGTACTTTTCACCTGTGACAGTAAACTCCTTCACCCGGATATTCAGCTCATCCGACACCAGCTCCACAGCTTTGTTCATATTGTCCATCGACAAATGCTCCCCGCAGAGGCTGAGGAAATGCTTGGTTCGGCCAGTGATCATGATCTCACAGTCGTCTTTTGACACAAACTTGATCGTGTCGCCAATCAGGTATCGCCAGGAGCCCGAATTGGTAGAAATGAGCAATGCATACTCTTTCCCTTCCTCTACTTCGTCGATTTTATAGGTTTGCGGGTTATCGACCATTTCTCCCTCGGCTGTAAAGTTGGTTTCGTTGAAAGGAATGAATTCATAGAAGATGCCATTGTTCAGCACCAATCGCATCGATTTTGAGAATGGGATATACTGGAAGCCAAAGAAACCTTCGGAAGCCAGGTAGGTTTCCATGTAAATGAGGGGCTTGGCCAGCAATTTTTCAAAGCTCTTTCGGTAAGGATCCATCGAAACGCCACCATGAACGAAAATGGTCAGGTTCGGCCAGATATCGTGGATGGTTTTGACTTTGTAATGGTCAATGATCCTTTCCATAAGGATTTGAAGCCACGCCGGCACTCCTGAAATGATGCCTATGTCCCAATCCTTCGCCTTTAAAGTAATCTCTTCGATTTTTTCGTTCCAATCCCTGGTTTTAGCAATTCGCTTGCCTGGCTTATAAAAATGCTGAAACCAGAAAGGAATCTGCCCGGCAGTGATACCGCTCAAGTCGCCCTCGAAATAAGATCCATTTCGCTGAAGTTGTGTGCTACCACCCAGCATCAATATGCCGGCAGAAAACACCTCGTCGGATACGTTGTATTTGGAGAGGGTAAGGATTTGTCTGATGCTGGTTCTCTGGATGGACTTGATCATGTCCTTAGTGACAGGAATGTGCTTTGACGCCGACTCTGAAGTACCTGAGCTAAGCGCAAAGTACTTTACCTTTCCCGGCCAGCACACATCCGGCTTTCCCTGCATCAGCTTGTGCCACCAGTTGGCATACATGCTGCTATAATTATGAACAGGAATGTTTCTTTTAAACTCGTCGTAAAAGTGATTGCTGTGTTTGTGCTTGAAGCTGGTCAAAAGCTCATTGAAATGATAGGCCTGGCCAAATTCCGTGCCTCGGGCCTGTATCAATAATTTCCTGAGCTCCATCTTCTGAAGGTCGGCCGGAAACGAGTAATCCTGCTCCAAACTTTCCCTCAGTCTAATTCCCTTCTTTAATAGCTTTCCTATTATCTCCATAAACCGGCAGCAATTGAATTTAATTAGAAAGTTACACAACAAAACATGGAATCAGTAACTCCCTTGATTAATTTTGGATTACGAAAATCGCTAGAAAATGGATATTGATATTGGCAGAAATCTTCAAACTTTTTTAAGCACCATCGATCAAAATAAAGCTAAGTTGATTGCGGTAAGCAAAACAAAGCCCGTAAGCCTCATTATGAAGGCATACGAAGCAGGCCAAAGGGAATTTGGTGAAAATAAGGTGCAGGAGATGGTGGAAAAGCATGAAGAGATGCCAAAAGACATACACTGGCATTTGATTGGGCACTTGCAAACCAATAAGGTGAAATACATAGCCTCTTTTGTTCACCTGATCCATAGTGTAGACAGCGAAAAACTACTAAGAACCATTGACAAGGAAGCAAAAAAAGCCAATCGGGTGATCGACTGTTTGTTACAGGTGCACATTGCGGAGGAAGAAACTAAGTTTGGGCTGTCGGATGAAGAAGTGAAGCTGCTGGTAAGCCCAGAGGTATTGGACGGCCTGCCTAACGTTCGTATTGTGGGCCTGATGGGCATGGCTACCAACACGGAAAGTGAGGAGCAGGTTAAAAAAGAGTTTCGTCATTTGAAGGCGCTTTTCGAAGAATTGAAATCTACAACCAACCACCCCAGAGTCACCATGGCTGAATTATCTATGGGCATGAGTGGCGACTACCAGCTTGCTATTGAAGAGGGCAGCACGATGGTGCGTGTGGGAAGTGCTATTTTTGGTCAAAGGAATTATTCAGCATAAATCGTAGTTTGTCACAACACCACCCAGCAGCAGATCAATCATGTCAGATTCAGTGAACAAGGATGCCAAAAGAACCCTTATCGTAGCTTCGGTCTTCGGCGCACTTGCTGTAGGCATCGGAGCCTTCGGCGCTCATTCGCTCAAAGCTCATTTGTTGGAAATTGGCCGGTTCGACACCTTTGAAACTGCCGTGCGGTATCATTTTTATCACACTTTCGCCCTGCTGGTGGTTGGCTTGCTCCAGTTGCGCTTCAACAACAAGTACCTCAGTTGGTCTGCCACCTGTTTTCTTGCTGGCATCCTTCTCTTCAGTGGCTCTCTTTATACGTTGTGCCTGGCCCCCAGCCTTGCGTATCTGGGCATTATTACTCCCTTTGGAGGCCTATTCTTTATTGCTGGCTGGCTGATCACGGCTTTTGGCGTCAGCCGCCAATAAACCTCTAAATAGCTTTTCGCCCTTTTGTAACAGCTAAGCCTCCGCTTGTCCGACAAAAGAAAATATTTATTCTTAAATATGAATAATTTAATTTTTTTTTATACTTTTCGTATAACATAAATGGATTAACTCCGTTAAAGCCATGTAGGTTGTTACTGAAATTGGAAATAGGTAGGCAATCAAAAAGAGACTAACTGTTAAACAGCATATATGAATCCATTTGTTCACTCATGTGAACGTCCCAGCTATGGAGTATAAAAGTTAAGGTTAGGTTGATTAGTATTAGTTGTCATAAAAAGTCTTCCCCATTGGGGAGGACTTTTTTTTTGATTCAGTCCCGATGGCAAATGGAATTGTAAGGGCAATTTTTGCACTTCTTCAGATCATCGGTCTGGTCGAAGGGTGTTTCCTCGTCAAAAATTTCATCAAGTAATGTTTTCAGTCCGTCCGCAAATTCGGGCATAAAAGGCCTGATGTCCTGCACCAGGGTGCCCCTCCCTCTCGACCCTTCCGCCTTTAGCTCAAGCTCTACCTGAAAATTGTCGTTGAAAAGCTCCCGGCTATTGTACAGACCGGCCAGCACCTTGATGTCTTCGGCAACGGCGTTTCTATTGAGATAAAGCATGCCGTAGTAGAAGGTCTGCATGGCTGCCTTGTTTCGCTTCGGGTGCTCCCGGTCAAAAAGAGTGTCAATGCCGTAAAAAACCTTGTTGTCTGCGCCGCTTTTGTAATCCATTACCCGCACCAGGCCTTCTTTGCAGTCGACCCTGTCGATGATCCCTTTAAGTTTTACTTTTCGCTCGCCCGTTAGCTGAAAATCAAGCGGAAGCTCGTCCAGTTCCAAACCAAGTATTTCAAACGGCGCATAACTTTCGTCGTTCTTCAATATCTCCATTGTCAGCTTTCTGGCGATGGATTGTGCAATGAGGTTTCGCCCTTCTGCTTTGAACTGTTTGCCTGTGCCCAGACTATAGTGCATTTCAAAAGCCTTTTGCAAGGCTTCTGGAACACCTTTTCTTATACCATCGAAGTCGCTCTTTTCAATTTCTGAAGACCCTTTCTTTTCTATAAAGTCGGCATACAAAAACTCTAACGCATGGTGAAGGATGTTCCCAAATACGGCCGGATCTATCTCTGCCTGCACCTCTTCTGGTTCATACAACCTGGCCACGTGACGGAAGTAAAAACGCAAACGACAGTCAAGGTAAGTGTTGAGTGCAGATGGTGACAGTCGTTGGTGAGCCGACGACTCATCATCGGTGACCAAAAACTCACCAAGCCTTGCCAGTACCTCATTCGTCTTTCGTATCAGAATCGGTTGGGGCACGCTGATGGCCACATCACTGCTCAGCGATTTGTATTTGATATGCTCACCGTGCACTGTCTCATACCTGAGCTGGTATAGCAGGCGGCTCTGCTCTCCTTTCAGGTTGGTTTCGTTACTGGTATTGTGCAGGAAGGTAACCTTTTCGGCCCTTTGCAGCAGGCGATAAAACAGGTAGCTGTAGAAAGCGTCCTGCTGATCGAAAGTGGGTAGACCAAAGCCCTTCCTGAGATTGTAGGGCACAAAAGACTGCGTAGCAGCCTCCGCTGGCCAGTAGCCCTCGTTCATGCCCAGCACGAAGACCTGCCTGAAGTCGAGGTTACGGGTTTCGAGCACGCCCATTACCTGCAGGCCTTTGAGTGGTTCGCCGCTGAACGGAATCCGCACCGCCTGCGCCACCTTTCGGAACAGCTTTTGAAAAAGGGTCACGTCAGGAGCCTCGTTACCGACA
Source organism: Imperialibacter sp. (assembly GCF_048007035.1). Taxonomy (NCBI): domain Bacteria; kingdom Pseudomonadati; phylum Bacteroidota; class Cytophagia; order Cytophagales; family Flammeovirgaceae; genus Imperialibacter; species Imperialibacter sp. The sequence continues at coordinate 4,227,642 of NZ_CP180355.1, read as the reverse complement.
AGCAGCGTTTTCAACCGCATTAGCTGTTCATGAAACTTGATGATATATTCTACCTCGAGGTCAGCCTGTTCCGGCTGGTTCTCCTGAAGCGAATCGTATAAGAGATTCAGCAGTGCAAGCAAATGGTCAAGCGGCGACGCTTCCGAATAGAACAACGTCTTGATAAAACTTCCGGCATTAGCAAAATCGGCCTTATCCAGTGAGATGATATTGTCTTTTTCGATGGTATAAATAAGGCTGCTTGCTTCTTTCGTAACCGTGGAGAAAACATAAGGGTGTCTCAAAATCGCCAGGACATCCCTGTAGGAATAGGCTTCGAAGGCTTTGTCGCCATCTCTCTTTGTCCTCGTGTTCTTGCGTAGGTCGAGCACCGCATCCAGCAACCCAAAAAGTGGTGTATCCTTCAACGGATAGCCCATGGTGATGTTCACTTGCTTCACGCCTTCCGGCAGAGAATTGAGCACCGGAAACAGGAAATGCTCCATAGGCATGACAACGACCGTTTCTTCAGGTACCCAGGACGGATCTTTTGCCAGCTCTTCTAATCGTTCGCCCACGTATTTGGCTTGCCCTATCTCCAGCGACACGCCAACAGCATCGATGTCCTTCGGCTTTTCGAAGTTGGCGGGGATTTCTGCCGGGAAGGTTTTGCCCAGCAACGTATCTTCTTTGTACTGCCTGAAAAACTGACCCGACTCCTGCTGCCCCGACCGAACGTAATAGTCGTCCATGTCCCAGAAAATGCGGGCGTTGGTTTCTCTCACAAAGTACTTCAGCACAGCCTCCTCGGCAGAAGTCAGCGCATTGAAGCCAGCGAACCAAAACTGTGAATCGCCCTGGACGGGATCGAAAGTATCAGCATTGCAGGCCTCGGCAATGCTGCGATACACCATACCCTTGTAGGCAAGCTTCCTGTCGGTAAGTCGCATGCGGTAATCCTGATAGATAGGCACCAGCAGCCTCCATGTCTTCAAAAAGTGAAGCTGGTCTCCTTTGGCCTGAGGCATAAAGCTTTTCCAGAACGACTGAATCACCAGCCGCTCTTCGTCGCCCAGGTAAGCAAAAGCGTCATCGAGTTCCTTCTGGGTCTGTATGCTTTGAAAGAGGTGATCCGGCTCCACAAGGTATTGGTCAATATCCTCAAAGTCGCCCACCAGCACTTCGCCCCAGAAAAAGAACTTTTCCAGCGATTCCGCCTCAGGGTTGACCTTTCGGTAAGCGCTGTACATCTCGTACACCAGTGTAAGCTTATCGGCAATTTGGACGTCTGTATATTGAAACAAGAAGTCCTCAAGGCTGTATATTTCCGGCGCCCACACTGGGTTCTTGATCTTTCGTGCCAATGCCCGGCGCAGGAACAGGCCCGCCCGGCGGTTGGGGAAAATCAGCTTTACCTTGCCCAGGTCTTCGCCCCCTTCGGCGATGAGTGCATCGGCAATCTCTTCCAGAAATGTTCGCTGCTGGCTCATGCTACCTGATTGATTTTTAGTTCGTCGATATACACCAGGAAGCCAGTCACCTTGGCATAGCCCATACCAGAGAGCAAACTCACATATTCCGTTGCCTGCCGGACATGGTTATTGGAAGGCATCCCGGTCTTGAATTCTATCAGCACCGCCTCGTCCGCTTTCAGCAACACCCTGTCGAAGCGCCTGATGTTGCCGCTCATAGGCAGTACAGGACTTTCAGTTCGCACTTCCCAATCTCCACCGTACCAACCTTTCATTTCAGGCAGGTTGAACAATCTTTCAAGCTGCTGCTGAATGGAATGCTGTTCTTCCTTGTCCATTGGCTCCAATGGCAAGAGGTCGGTCAATACTTTTTGGAGATCGTCCTGATGTCTGATATGAGAAAGCAGCCGGTGATAGACCGTCCCTCGTTGGGTGGAAACGAGGCTTTTCTCCCTGACACCTTCGTCAAGTGTGCCGCCTTGCAAGCGGATGCTGAGCCTGTTTCGCCAGTTGGTGGAAAGGTAGTTTTTGAGGCCGACCGTGGGCTGTCTGTCCCCGATCTGCTCGTCGTCGTACAACGGCAGGCCCCCAATTTGTACTGAGTAGCTGGCTACATCTATTTCCGGCGCAGGTGTGATAGCGAAGTCCTCGGTGCTCTCATCAAGGAAGAGCTTGTAGAGTAAATCCGATACTTTATTGATGCTGAAGCCTCCTGACTTATTGAACTTGGGCAAAGGCGCATAAATGTAAAGCGCTTCCTCTGGCCGGGTGAGGGCCACGTAGAGCAGGTTAATATTGTCGAGGTAGATCTGCATTTTCTCCTGATAGTAAGCCTCGGCAAAGTAAGTGGCGGTCAGTTTACTGGAGTACCGCACAGGGTAGTACGGCAGTCTGTCGAAGGGCGAAATAGCCGGAGCTTCACACCACAGCACCTCTTCGAGCTTGTGGTCAAAGTCCCAGCTACAGAATGGCACCAGCACAGCCTTGAACTCCAGGCCTTTGGCTTTATGGATGGTCATGATACGTATGGCGTCCTGCTCTTCCGGCACCTGCACGCTGCGACGGGCACCAGTATCAGTCCACCACTGCAGGAAGGAACCCACATCACCCCGGTTGTTTTTACTGTACTCCAGCAGGGCATCCTGAAAGCCCTGGAGATAGGGAAACTCTCTTGGGTATTCCGTCAGGCCGAATAAACCAATCAAGCGCTCGGTCAGCTCTAGCAACGGCACCTTCAGCAAGGCAGGCAGTTCTTCAATAAAATCCGCTGGCAGCAACTGCTCAAAATCTGCCTGCTTTTCTTGGTTGCCTGCCCAAATAAATAGTTCCGACAGTCCGGGCACAGACTTTTTGGTAAGAAAATGATGGTATTCGTACACTAGCTGTGCCAGGGCCAGGTTGTTCTTTGGGTTGTACAAATGGCTGAGGGCAGACAAGAGCAACCGCACGACCGGCGACGCACCCAGGTAAAGCGACTCTGGTGAAATGACGTCATAGCGCTTCTTGCCTGTTGCTGTTTCCTTTTTCTCCAGCAGGGCTTTGGCCATCTTGCGACCTTCCTCTGCCCGCCTCACCAAGATGCAGATGTCTCGCAGTGCATAGTTCTTCTGCTGGAGATGTTCTATGGTGGTGATGGCCTCCTGTATGGCTTTGTCATCCCAGCTACCTGCCGCCTCTGAGTCGTCCTCTTCTTCAAGAACTTCACTTTCAAACCATTGTAGCTTAACTAGTCCACCAATATTGCTTTCCTTTCCCTGCCCTTGTGCTGCTTCATGGTACGACAAGCGGAATCGTTCCAGCTCTTTCTCTACCCTTGCCTGCATGGCTGGCTCAGGAATAGAAGAAGCGCCCTCCAACAGCAGATCGGCAAGGAAGTTCGGAGCCAGGTCAAAGAGTTCGTTATTGAAGTTGATGATATTGGTTTTACTCCGCCAGTTGTTTTGCAGCTGCTCGGCCTGGGTATACACCTCGCCAATGTCGGTGGCCACCTGATCAAGCAGTAGCTGGGAGTCGCCACCCCGCCAGCGGTAAATAGACTGCTTTACGTCACCTACCACCAGGTTTTTGTAGCCTTGCGCCAGGCTGTTTTCCACCAAAGGGCGGAAGTTGCGCCACTGGAAGCCGGAGGTGTCCTGAAACTCGTCGATGAGGTAGTGACGGTAAAAGGTACCCGCCTTTTCGTAGATATAGGGCGTTTCGTTATCGCCAATGATGCGGTTGAGAAAGTCGGGCGCATCGGAGATAAGCATCACCTCCTCCTCATCCCGGTAGTCCCCCAGGTTGCGGCTGAGGTCGGAAATGATGCCCAGCGTGTACAGGTAGCGCATGACCTGGATGGCGCTGTTGTAGGCCAGGATATTACGGTCGTTGTAGTCGATCATGCCATTGTAAGCGGCCAGAATACCTCCTTCCAGCGCCTGCTCCAGCTGGGGCCTGATTTTGCTGGTTTTGGTGATCCATGCATCAAGGTTGTCGGTGGCGCCCCGGCGGGTATCGGAGATTTCGTATTCGTTTTTAGCAAACTTGGCAAACAGGCCAGCCGGGCCACTACCTCCACGGCTGAAATCTGCGACGGTAAGCCTGTGCTGTTCCAGCACCTTGTCAAATTTGACAATAAAGCCTTTCACCGTGTTTTCAAAAACGGCCTGCAGCTCCTGCATGCCTTTCATGAAGAGCTGTACCCGGTTGTCGTCTTTGGCGACTTCGGCCAGCATGGGAGCCACTACTTTAAAGCGTTCCTTAAAGAGCTCCCTACCCAGGCTGCGGATGTCTTTGCGAATGTCCCACGACTTGCCCTGCTGCAGTTTGTCCTCGGCAAACTGCGTGAGCCAGCGGGTGAGCTGGGGGTTGTCGCCCACCTCCAGCAGCATCCGGTCGATGATTTCGTCCAGCACCTTTTCCTGGTCCAGCTCCAGCGTCACGCCGCCCTGGATACCCACCTCCCTAGCAAAGGCCCGCAGCACCCGCTGGAAGAACTTGTCGATGGTGCTGACATTGAAATGGCTGTAGTCGTGCAGAATGGCTGTGAGGCTGTCGTCGGCCTTTGTTGAAAGTAGTTTATCAGAAATTCCCAGAATATTCCGAATTTCTACACGTAGCCCCTGGCCTCCACCTTCCTCAAGTTCATGCAATTTTTCCACCACACGCCTTTTCATTTCGGCGGTTGCTTTGTTGGTGAAGGTTACGGCAAGAATATGTCGAAAATAAGTTGGGTACTGGAGTGCCAAAAGAATGTACTCCCTAGCCAGCGTGTAGGTCTTTCCTGAGCCAGCAGAGGAGCGGTAGATGATGAAGGACTTGGTGGCTTCCGGTTTAGGAGTCATTGGGGTAAATATAGGCGTATGAAGGCGAGAAGAAAAAGATTAATTCTAGTCGATTTTTGGCTTGTAGAAGCCAACTGATTTTGATCTTACCAAAATACGTTATATTTAATACTCACACACCAGCACGTCGGTAATGGAAGGTTCTTTAGGAAAAGAATTTGAAGAAATCATCAATAATAGCAATGGTCCGCTGACTTTCACGGTAGAATCGGTACGTCCTGAGAAATCACATTTCGCTCTGCAAATCAAAATCAAGAACATCACCAAAGCTATAAAACAACCCTTGATTAAAAAGGCCTACTTTGTTACAAAAAACAGAAACCAATTCGATGGAAAAGCGGTAGGTCTTTTTGAAAATAAATCTGAATTTCATTCAATGGGAGAGATACTTCCTGGCCTGAGCAAAATGCAAGAATTCCATTTCGAACCAAACTGCGACCATTTTAACCGTTCTGATGTTGTAATTATCCAGTTTGTCGATGAAGGTGAACTCATCGTAGTAGGCAATTGTATTGGTCGACATTTTAAAATAGAAAAAAGTCTAAATCACAAAATATCACAAACCGAAGATGGCAAGTCAGGCTTTTTAAGTGGGTGCTTTAAGTTCTTCATTATGTTTATTGTTATGGTAATTCTTATGATACTGTTATTTTCGTTTTAACTCTCTCTTCCGCAAGCCTGTCTGTAAAATGTGTAATTCATATGTCTTTTAAACCTGAAAAGGTTACATTTTGAAAATTATGATAGCGGAGAGACGCCGAAATTAAGAACCCACAAGCCTGCCCGGCCGGGGAAGACCCTTGCGGGATGGGAGGGTTACGCTCTCGCTAAACTTGCGGTAGGGTACGCCAATCACACTTGCCTGCACCTATTCGGATGCCCCAGCCTTCGGCAAATACACCCTAAACGTAGTCCCCACTCCCTCCTCGCTTTCCACTTCAATGCGGCCTTTGTTCATGTCCACAAACTCCTTGACAAGGTTGAGGCCAAGGCCCACTCCTTTTTCGCCGCCAGTTCCCCAATGGCTGCGGCCTGCGTCAAAGCCAAAAAGCGTCTCCATTTTCTCAGCCGGGATGCCAATGCCGGAGTCCGAAACAGCAATAACACTCTCCTTTCCTTCTAAGCCCAGTGATAGCCCCACCGTGCCTCCTTTTTTGGTAAATTTCAGTGCATTGTTGAGCAGGTTTCGGATGATGGTGGACACGCTGTTTTTGTCGGCAAACACATTGACGGTGCCAGGTAAATCGCTGGTGAGGGTGATTTGCTTGGAGACAGCCATGTTTTCGATCATGCTCAAATTCTCCTGACATAGTCGGGTAAGATCAAGCTCTTCCGGTTTATTGGGGAATTTCCCCTGCTGGCTCATGGCCCAGTGCAGCAGGTTATCGAGCAGGGCGGATAACTCAATGGCAGACTTATCAAGCATTTGGCTGATCTCAACAAGGTCGCTGGTGTCGCCACTTTCGAGGCTGAGCTCAATGAGTCGTACAAAGCCATGAAAATTACCAACGGGCCCCCGGATGTCGTGCGAAATAATCGAGAAGAATTTGTCTTTCGTATTATTCAACTCTTCAAGGCGGTCCCGCTGAGAGGCAATAATTCTCCTTCTTTCCCTTGATATTTTAATGGCCCGGTTCCGAAGCCTGTACAACCTGAACAGTACGTACACCAAAATAACAACCAGCACCAGCACGATGGCAATAGCTATCAGAATGATCCGTTGGTTTCGGGCCTGAGCTTGCAATAGGTCCACCTCAATTTGCTTCTGCCCTACCTCGAACTCGGTCCGAAGATCGGCCATTTCCTGAATCACATCTTCGTTTTTTATACTATCCCGGTAGGTGATGTATTGATGCAAATAAGTATAGGCCTTTTCGTGGTCACTCATCTCACGGTAGAGCTCCGAAAGCCTGAGGCTGGCATCACGAACTCTTTCCTGAAGACCGTCAGCTTCAGCATACTGCAGGGCTTCTTGCAACAATTTCTCTGCACTTTTGAAGTCCTTCTTTTGAAGATAAATGTCAGCCATTTCAGTCTGAAACTCCGTAATGGCATACGAATCACTCAGCTCTATCAGTATTTGAATGGCTTCAGCCAGGTATTGCTCAGCCTTTTCAGCAGCACCTGTCCTTGCATAAACGAGCCCGGAATTGCCCAGATTGTAAGCCTTCCCTACCAGAAAATTCTTTCGTTCATAAATCTGACCAGACTCGTCGAAGAAGAACAGCGCACTGTCGTAGTTGGCTACCCGGTAGTATTCATAGCCGGTATTGAGCAAGGCAGCCGCCAGGGTAAGCGAGTCGCCGGAATCTCTAAGTATGCCAACAGCTTTCCTTTTGTATTTGATCCCTTTTACATGGTCGCCCATATCACCATAAACACCCGCAATAGACAAAAAAGCCCCTCCTATTCCAGTCTGATAATTACCCTTCTGGGCCATTTCGACACTTTTGAAATACTCGGCAATAGCCAGATCAAAGTCGCCCTGAAACTTCAGCGCATTACCCTTTTGTAAATGCCCTCTATGCAACCAAACGTAGCTGGAGTGCTTTGTGGCAAGCTCAATCAGCTGCTCCGCATACTCAAGCATCTCGCCTGGCCTGGTCGATTGGAAGGCAATGCGTCGCAAAATTTCAAATTTGGCCGAGTCGGGCACAGTTGTGGTTTCCAACACCTGTATAAGACTATCGGCTTCGTGTTGATCCTGGGCAGAAGTGTCAGCATAAAAAAAGAGGTGGAGGCCCGCAGCACACAAGCAGGCCCTCCAAATTGCAAACTGTTTCCACATTTTTCAGGAATTCACCTTAATATCCGGATCCAGGGTATAGGTATTTCCATTCGCCTTAAAGCCGATGGTGTAGCTTTCTGATTTTCCTGGCTTATCTCCAACTGTACCTGCCCAATTTGGGCTTGAAGGAAGCGACTCGAATACACCAACAGCGCCCCCCAGGTAGGCAAATGAGCTGATCGCTACTGCTGAAGTGTTGTTTTTCGAAGAAATATGAAATATGACGGTGTCGCCTGGATTTGCATGCACGGTAAAATCGGTACTCGACCCGGTGTCGGCATCAAGGCATGAGTCGTAAAGCAGGCAGGCAGCCGCTGGTGATTGAGATGGATCTGACGGCAGAGCGTCAGTGTCGATCACCAACGTAACATGAATAGTTGACATAAGATTAGCTGTATTGAAATGGTTAGAAATAAAATAACGCTCTTAAATCTCTCAATAAAAAAATAGAAATCAATATTAATTTCCCGGTAATACCCAACTGACCCGATTTACTTTCTGTTTCCAAAAATAAAACCATTGAAGTCCAATTTATTATCTTTCGTTTGTCGTTGACAAAACCAACGCCTATGGCACCACCTAAAGCACAAAGCATTGACGAGTACATTTCAAACGCCCCAGAAGCGCTTCGGGAACGGCTTTTCCAACTGCACGATTGCATTGTTGCCCTAGCTCCTGCCGCCGAGCAAGGCATCAAATGGCGTATGCCAGCATATACCGCCAAGAGGATTCTGGTGACCTGGGCCGCCTTCAAAAATCATATTGGGTTCTACCCCACGCCGTCTGTGGTCGCTGCTTTCACCAACGAACTGAAGCCTTACAAAACAGCTGAAGGGTCGGTACAATTCCCACACAACAAAGAGCTACCCTTTGCTCTTATCGGCGAGATGACCAAGCTAAGACTAAAAGAATGTGAAGAGGACGATGCTAAGTGGAAGGTGTAGCCGTCAGGCTAAAAACGTCATCCCACGCCCAAGTGCTAAAATGACGTGGCAATAGCAGAGTGGAGCTTCAAATCAAAATGCAAAGAAGGGGGCTACAATTTTTTTATGTATGGATGTCCATACATACCGATATTTAATATATTAGAGTGAAAAACTACATGCTATGAAAAAATTTACTCTACTTGCCGGAGCTCTCCTGCTGTTCGCTGCGTCAGGAATGGCTCAGGAAAAAGAACCTACAAAAATCCTGCTGGTGCCCGAAGCCGACGCTGGCAAAACAGTGGCATTCACTCTTGAAGCCATGTCGGTGATTGAAGCAAAATGCCTGGGCTGCCACTCTCCCTCGGGAAAAAGCGACAAAGCCAAAGAGAAACTACAATGGGAGAAGCTGCAAACCCTGAGCGGTGCCGATGCCATGGCTAAGCTTGACGAGCTTTTGGAAGTGCTCGACAAAGGAGAAATGCCTCCTGCGAAAATGGTGGAGAAGTACCCCAATATGAAACTGACCGAGGAAGAGTCAGCCAAGTTGCACAAATGGGCCGAAGCTGCGCTCGCTAAATTAGAATAAACGTTGATCAAGAAAATAGTCTTAGGCATTGGAGTCCTCGTTGTAGGACTCCAGTTTTTCAGAGGTACTCCACCTGAGGTAGCATCCGACAATCCAGATGACCTGATTGCGACTTCTCAGATTTCGTCGGAAGTGAGCGGTTTGTTAAGAGCGGCCTGCTACGATTGTCATTCCAATGAGACCCGGTACCCGTGGTATTCGTATATCACGCCAGTTTCCTGGTTCGTTTTCGACCATATTAATCATGGTAGAGAAGAAGTTAATTTTTCGGAATGGGCGAGCCTCAGAAAGAGTAAAAAAGTGAGAATACTCAAAGACCTTACTGAAGAGGTGGGCGAGGGAAAAATGCCACTGGAATCGTACACGATCATGCATGGCGATGCACAATTGTCCAAAGAGCAAAGGGACTTGCTCGTTAACTGGGCAGAGAGCTTTTCGGCAGAGGTGATGAAAGAATAAATGGTGTCTACCACCTCACCTTCTTAAATTCCCAGTCAGGATTCACCTTTCTCATCTCCACCAGGTCGTCACGTTTGGTTAGACCACATTTCAAATAGTTTTGGTGAAGCTTTTTCAGCGCCTTCTGGTCTATTTCCACGCCAAGACCAGGTCCAGCGGGCACCTGCACAGCTCCCTCTTCGAACTTCATTCGGCCGCCAGCAATTACCTCCTCCGACTGCCACGGATAATGGGTATCCAATGCGTAAGGAATCTCCGGCAAGGCAGCACCCAGATGCACCATGGCTGCCAGCGAAATGCCTAAATGGCTATTGGAATGCATCGACAATTTGCGCCCGAATGTCTGGCAGAGTTTAGCCAGCTCCATCGAGCTGCGCAGTCCACCCCAAAAATGGTGGTCGCTAAGGATTATGTCTTCAGAACCCAGAGCAATGCTACCAGGAATGTCCTCAAAGCTAGTCGTGCACATGTTGGTAGCCAGCGGCATTTTCAACGCCCTTAGGGCTTTGGCCATATTCTCCTGTCCCCTCACGGGGTCTTCGAAATACTCCAGAATACCCTCCATCTTTTTACCATATTCGATGGCCGTCTCGAGCTTCCAAATGGCGTTAGGGTCGAGACGCAGGGGCACATCCGGGCCAAAGTGATCGTAAAGCGCCAACATAGCCGCCACTTCTTCGGCAGGCGGAAAAGCCCCCCCCTTTAGTTTGATTGACTTATTTCCGAATTCCCCGACCATGGCAACAGCCTGCTCAACTATTCCCTGGGGGGTAACCGCCTCGGCCTGCCGGGCGGCATCCCAACCTGTAGCTTTGGGGTCAGTGCCAAACGCTAGTTCGCCACCAGCTCCTTCATATTTATAGAAAAGGTAGGCTGCAAATGGCACCCGATCTCTTCTTTTGCCTCCCAAAAGATCAACAACTGGCCTACCAAGCACCTTGCCTTGAATATCAAGGCAGGCCACCTCAATGGCACTGAATACATGCACAATTTTGCGCTGATCCCACGGAGCGTCGCCACGCTCTGAGGTGGTTTCCTCATCAAAATGGCTTTCTATGGCGTCTCTTATCTGATTGAGTTGATAGGCGTCTTTTCCAATGATAAGCTCTCTTGCCTTTTCCAGCGCCTCGTTGGTGTCGGCCGTGCCGGGGATTTCGCTGATGCCGATAATGTTGTCGTCGGTAACAATCTCCACTATCGTTCTGAGCGCATAAGGAGCGTGCAGCCCAGCGGCGTTAAGTAGCGGTGGGTCGACTGTGGCGATGGGTGTGATGATGATGTCTTTGATGATGGGGCCTTTCATAGGGGGAATTAAGTGACTAGTTATTGGTTATTTGGCCTGGGGCACAACAAATTACTTGAATTTTACACTTCACTGCCGATAACGTCTATCAATGCTTTGATGTAGCCAAATGCAAAGGCGTGCCCTTGCAAGCCACTGGCGGGGTCGTCGTGGTGCGGAATGTGGTCCGGCATCACCATACCGTCATAGTCCACATTTCTCAATTCCCGGATGATTTCAGCAAAGTTCATGTCGCCGTTATCGGGGTATACTTCCTGAAAATTATTCCACCCGCCTTTGATGTTTCGCAGGTGAATGTTGAATATCTGTTTCCGTTCACCTACCCATTTGATGATGGGCAAGATTTCTTTTCTCGGGTCTTTTAAGCCCTCAGCAGTGGAGCCCAGGCAGAGGTTAAAACCGTGTGAAGGACTGTCGTATAGTTGCGCAAATTTCTTGATCCCTTCAAACACATCGGGGCTGTTCCATCTAGTTATCCCTCTGAACCCCACGGGTGCTGGTGGGTCGGCGATGTGATTGGCCAGGCGCACGTTGTATTCCTCGGCTACTGGCAGCACCCGGTCGAGGAAGTAGGTAATCCGCTCATACATGGCATCAATCGAAACATCTCCTGCAACAGTTTTTGGTTTGTCTTGCTTCAGAGCCTCTTCGTAGTTCCATGTGCTGTAAGAGGCATTGCCCCGGGTGGGATCAACTGTTCTGCCTGTTCTGAGTATTTCCAGGATAATTGTGTTGTAGTTGAGGGTGCGAACACCCGTTTTTCCCGCCACCGAAATCATTTGCTGGATCATTTCTATCTCACGGTCTCTTTCGGGACTTTTCCCAAGCATGATGTTAGGTGTTGAAATCTTGTCGATACCAGCTGAGGATAGCGGCAGATGATAGGCGTCGAGACTGATCCCGTATTTTTCGCAGGCTTCCTTTTTAGCCAGAGAGTCGTCCAAATCCCAGCCAACTCCTTCAATCAATTTCGGAGAGCCTCCGTCCAGGTGAAACACACCGTGCCGGGCCAGGTACTCAAGGTTTTCTTTCCCGGTGCCTCCGTGCTGGCAGCCGACGTGCATGCGCATGGGCTTAGCTTTTGGGGTTGATGTAGTTTCCTCTTTGCCATCGGCTGGTTCACATCCGGTCATTACCGAACCCAACGATCCAGCCACAGCTGAAGCTCCAAGAGAGGATTTGATAAGGGAAGAAATGGCTTTTCTTCGATTAATGTTCTGTGTCATGTTTTTCGATGTTTCAGACAGGTCAATCATATAAGAGGGAAAATGCTGGCGGCAATAAGGATGACCACCAATCCCACCAGCCCCATAATGGTAAGTAAAGGCGAGAAAGTTTTGAGTGCCTCCTGCTCGGTAAGGTTACTCATTTTACACACAATCCAGAATCCACTGTCGTTCATCCAGGGAATAAGTTTCGAGCCGCAGGCAATGGCCAGCCCCAGGTACAGTTGGTGGTATTCAAGTGTGCCTGTATTTGCCATTCCTGCCAGTATGCCCGAGGCAGTAATCATCGCTACTGTCGCCGACCCCTGGGCCGTTCTAACAATAGCGGTTATAAAAAAGGCCAGCGGTATCAACGCCATTTGGTAGTCCTTTGTGAGCTCGGCAAGTCGCAGACTAATGCCCGTTTGTTGCAACATACCTCCGAAAGCGCCACCGGCTGAGGTAATAAGGATGATCACGCCAGCACTCATCAAGGCGGTTTGAACTGAGGCAGTTAGTCCTTTTTTGTCCCCTTTTTTCTGCACAGCCAGCAGCCAAATGGAAGAAAGAGCTCCAAGGGACAAAGCAACATTTTTTTCTCCGACAAAGTCCAGCACCCCAGTGAACGATGACGTTTCACTCACCTCAGCAAAAGAGCCGATCAGGGCATTTACGCTTATCAACACAATAGGAATAAATATCGGCAGCAAGGAAAACCACAACGCAGGAAGCTCCCGCTCGTCTTTCTCAGACAGTGTCTTGATCTCATCCAGCGGAGCATCCACAGCATCCCGCAACGGAATTGGCCACTTGCGATTGGCCCAAACGGCATAAAGGTAACCGGCGCTGATGGTCACCAGCCCAACAAGGAAGCCTCCCATCATCATCATGCCAATGGGTATGTTCATTTCGGTGACTAAAAATAGTGGGCCCGGCGTCGGTGGGACTAATGAGTTGGCCATGGCTGCCCCCGCAGCGATGCACAAGATCAGCAGTCCATAATTTTTTCCCACCCGCATCGCCATGGCTTTAGCCAGCGGCACCATTAGATAAAAAACAGTATCAAAGAACACAGGAATACCAATGAAAAAACTGCTTCCCAGAAATGTCATGGGCGCATATTTGTCGCCCGTGATTTTCAGTGTGGATCGCACAATTTTCTCAGCAGCCCCACTTCCCAGCATGGTCTTACCAATGATGGAAGCCATAGCGATCAGAATCCCGATTTTTCCACAGGTATTCCCGAATTCGGTAGCGATGCGAATCCCTTCACCTTGGGTGGCAAGCCTTTGAGCCGAAGCCTCGGAGGCACCTTTGCCCATTTGATAAAGAAGAACTGCTGATTCGGGAGTGATGAGAGCTACAACAAAGGCACCGAGCAGTAGCGCCAGAAACGCATGGAGCCTGAATCCTATAATGCTGATGAAAACAACAAGGATTCCGATAGCTAAAATAAACAGAGGATCTTCTGTAAAATATTGAATGTTCAAAGCAGGTAGTTTAAGCGCTCCATTTAAATGCGTAGCTTAATATCTCCTTTTTATAGGACAGGTTCACAAAAGTCAATACAAAAATTATGTATCTACCCTGATTGTCAGGCTGAACGGTATTCGGTCACTCCCAGCCAAAAAAAGGAAGTTATCTGACGCCGCTGGGAAATTTTCCTGCCGTTTAAGGCAAACTACTGGCTTCCTCGTCTAAAATAATATAAACTTATACTTTCAAATATATACTCCTGTTTAATATGACATTCCTACTGAACACCCGCAGGTTGTGGCCTGCTTTTTTTCTGACCTTGCTACTCGTCGGCTGTACCGAAGAGCTGCCTAAAGAAACTCCACTGACGATAAAAGAAGACCAGGCCACTGCTTATAATCGGGCCAAGGAAGTACGTGAGAATACTTCCCTTGAGCTGTACGATGGCATTACCATGAGCCTTTGGGCGTCCGACTCGCTGGCACCTGACCCCATTGCCATGTCGATAGATGACGAGGGCAATGTGTACCTGACCCGAACCAACCGTCAGAAGCACTCTGAATTCGATATTCGTGGCCACCAGGACTGGATGACCCGCTCCATCGCATTGCAAACCGCAGAGGAACGCCGGGCCTTTTTACATATGGAATTCGCACCAGAAAACAGTGCCAGAAATGAATACCTGCCCGACCTGAACAATGACGGCGTCCATGACTGGAAAGACCTTGCTGTGGAGGAAGAAGAGGTTTGGAAAATTACCGACGAAAATGGTGACGGCATTGCCGATGTATCCAAGCGGATTCTCAGCGATTTTCATGACGAAATAACTGACGTAGCCGGAGCACTACTGGTGAGGAAAAACGACGTTTTTGTGGGTGTTGGCCCAGATATGTGGAGGCTTCAAGACACTAACGGGGATGAAGTGCTAGATAAAAAAGAGTCGATTGCAACAGGGTTTGCTGTGCATATCGGCTTCGGTGGGCACGGAATGTCGGGTGCCATTGAAGGGCCCGATGGTCGTATTTACTGGGGCATTGGTGACATTGGCGCCAACTTGACCGCCAAAGACGAAAGTACTTACAAATATCCTAACCAGGGTGTGATAGTAAGGTCGGATCCTGACGGGACTAACTTTGAGGTATTTGCTGCCGGACTTCGCAACACGCATGAATTTGTTTTCGATGCCTATGGCAACATCATCAGCTCTGACAACGACGGCGACCACCGTGGTGAAAGCGAAAGGCTTGTTCACATAGTAGAGGGACACGACGCTGGTTGGAGAGCCAACTGGCAGTATGGAAAATACACCGACCCCCGCAACAATAAGTACCATGTATGGATGGATGAAAGACTATTCCAACCACGCTGGGAAGGTCAGGCTGCGTATATCATCCCGCCCATCATGAACTATCACAACGGACCAACTGGAATGGTATATAACCCCGGCACGGCACTTGGCTCAGCCTGGAAAAACCATTTCTTCCTTGTGGAGTTTGTTGGCAACCCAAGCAGGTCTCCTATCTGGTCGTTTACCCTGAAGCCTAAAGGAGCAACCTTCGAGCTGGAGCAGGAGAAGAAACTGGCTTTGGGCATCCTTCCTACTGGTATCCGCTTTGGCCCTGATGGTGCGCTCTATGCCGCCGACTGGATCAATGGCTGGGATACAAAGAACTATGGCAGAGTTTGGAAAATAGATGTGACCAGCGACAAGAATGACCTGGCAGCCGCCCGTAAAGAAACCAAAGAACTGATGGTGCTGGATTACGAAAGTCAAAGCGAAGACAAGTTGTACAGCTTGCTTTCTCATGCCGATATGCGCATTCGCCAAAAGGCACAGTTTGAGCTCGTGAACCGTGGTAAAAAAGGCGCACAAATATTTAAAAAGGCCATTGACCAAACCGACAACCAACTTGCCAGAGTTCATGGTATTTGGGGGCTGGGTCAACTGGGAAGACAACGCCTCGACCATGCAGCGCCGATTGTTGGGTTGCTTGGCGACAGCGATCCTGAAATAGTGGCTCAGGCTGCAAAAATGCTTGGAGATGTGAAGTACACCGAAGCTGCGCCTCAGCTTGTAAAACTTTTGAGCAATGACTATCCAAGAGCGAGGTTCTATGCCGCTGAGGCGCTGGGCAGAATCAAGTACGAACAGGCTATTCCCGACCTTATCAAAATGATAGAGGCTAACAACGATGAAGATATTTACATCAGACACGCAGGCGTACTCGCTCTCAGCCGCATTGGCAAACAAGAGCCAGTGGTAGCGTTGGCAAGCAGCTCAAGCAGGTCTTTGCGCATTGCTGCTGTATTGGTGTTGAGAAGACTTGGTAGCGAAAAGGTAGCTGCCTTTCTCAAAGATCAGGATGAGTATATCGTAACAGAAGCAGCACGAGCCATCAACGATGATTGGTCGATAGAACCAGCTTTGCCAGCTTTGGCAAGCGTACTTACTGAAACCAGATTCACCTCAGAGCCTTTGCTTAGAAGGGCTATCAATGCGGCTTTGAGAGTGGGTGGAGATAAAGAGCTTGATATGGTCATTGCCTTTGCACTCAGAGATGGCGTGGCGCCGGAACTAAAAGCAGAAGCACTTGCCACGCTGGGCACCTGGGCCAATCCATCGGTGATGGACAGGGTAGACGGCCGCTACCGTGGTGAAATCAAAAGAGACGCTGCACTTGCTCAGGCAAAAGCGAAAGCGAATGCTGCTAAGTTTCTTCAGAGCTCCAATAGTGCCGTGGTGATGGCCGCTGCCAATATGCTGGCAGAATTACAAGTACCTGACTTTAATGACCAACTAGCCACGATGATGACAAACCACCCACTTCCCGAAGTAAGGGCGGCAATGCTCACCAGCCTGGGCAAGCTTAATTACAGCGACATGGAAGGACTCGTGAAGAAAGGCATGAACGATAAAGAAGGCGAGGTAAGAACTACGGCTCTAAGCCTTTTGAGTGGAATGGAGATTTCCGTTGAAAATCTACCTGGCATTGTCACTCCTATTTTCGCCAAAGGTTCTCTAAAAGAACAACAAGAAATGTTGACAGTGCTTGGTAAAATGTCCCCTGAAAAGAGTGAGGCTATCTTGTCAGGGCTTATCGATCAGCTTACCAGCAAGAAACTGGACAAGAGCCTGACGCTTGATCTCATAGAGGCATCCGAGGCAAATGGTTCAGCGGCGCTGGCCTCCAAGCTTGTCCCACTCAAGTCTGACGATACGAATACCGTTGCTGCCTTTCAGGAAACGCTTTACGGTGGCGATGCTCGCTTGGGTGGTAGAACATTCTACACCCACCCAGCCGCACAATGTACCCGCTGCCACGTGATCAGAGGAGAGGGCACTACCGTGGGCCCTCAACTTGGCGGAATAGGCAGTAAGCTCACAAGAGAGCAGCTACTCCAGGCACTGATCGAGCCTGGTGCAAGACTGGCACCAGGGTTTGGCTCTGTTTCTCTGACGTTGAAAGACGGACAAAAAGTGTCTGGCATTTTGATGGAGGAAACCGACAAAGAATTGGTGCTGAAAACTTCAGAAGCAGAACCACTTCACATTCCCACAGCAAGAATAAGCGAACGCAAAAACTCCCCATCCAGCATGCCTCCCATGGGCGGCATCATGACCAAGAGAGAGATTAGAGATGTGGTGGAGTTTCTGGCGAATTTGAAGTAGGCCTTCTCTAAGTTTTAATTCTAAAAGGCCCCGGCAGAAACTAACTTCTGCTGGGGCTTTTGCTTTAGGAGGCAGCGTTCAATATTTTGCCTTCAGTGTCAAATAAGGTGATGGGTCTTACATCAGGTTCCACCCATCCTACCCTCGCCTCCCTGCTCATCAACAACTTTTTAGTATAAAACCTAAAAGGAAAATCCTTTTGAATGAAGGGCTGTGCTTCCAGGTTCGACAACAAAACATCGAAGTCGTACTCGCCGGTAAGGCTTGACAGATAGCCTATAATGATTTGGATATAGAGTTCGGTGATGGTTTCATGATAGCCGGAGTCCTCGGTGTTTTTGCCGCCAACAGCTTCGTTGTATTTTTTGATGCCTTCCTTGATGAGTTTTCTTGCTTCCGCTATCGGATGGTGGTAAGTATACCACAACGCCATTACAAAATGAGCAAAGTGTGTCCACCCCGATGAAGGCCAGGTGCCTTCTTCAAATCCTTTTACCAGTTGTTCAGCCTCTTTGCTACCCATCTCTATTTTGATCTGATGTTGATGTCTTCTTTATAAGTACTCATCACAATGGTTGTGCTTGTTCTCGTCACAGCCGGGCTCCCTTTGATCCGGTTGGAAAGTAGTTCCTCCAGCTCCCCCGTATCTTTCACCAGCACCTTTAAGAGCAAGTCATAGTCCCCGGCAATATGATGGCACTCCAACACCTGCGGTAAGCTTATTAGGAATTCTTTTGCCGCCGAGGCACCAGCATGCTCCAGCCACACCTGCACAAAAGCAAGCAGCTTGAGGCCCAACCGCTCTCTACTGAACCTGATCGTATACTGTTCGATCACCCCCGACTTATCCAGCTTCCTAAGGCGCTCCGTCACAGCCGGCAGCGACAAGTGAATCTTCCTGGCTATTTCAGCGCCTGTTACCCTGGAATTGGCAGCCAGCTCATCCAGTATTCTTAAATCCGTGTTGTCCATTGCTATAGTTCGTTACAAAGCTACATTTATCTTTACTTTATATGTTCATTTTATACTATTAACAGCTATTCTATATAAAAAATACAAATTATAATTAACTATATTCGTTAGACGATACCCTTACAGCCTCTGTAGACTAACGTTATGTTGCCCGACATTATCCTTGACTGTCTATAAATTCTCCGAGCTACAGTCCAATTTCTACTTGTAAAAGGGCGCTTGAAAACATAGTTTTAGGATTTAACACTTTACCTACTCGTTTATGAAATCCTTACTTCTTGCCAGCCTCGGCATTTTTATCTCGCTGGCTGCTTTCCCACAGATGATTCCGCTTCCAGAGCATCCTAGGCCTGAATTCGAAAGAGCTGATTGGAAAAACCTCAACGGAATTTGGGAATTTAGATTTGATGCTGACGATGAAGGCTTAAGCGCAAACTGGAACGCCGGAAATACCAGCTTCGACAAAGCAATCCTGGTACCGTTTCCGTGGGGTTCCACCCTTTCTGGTGTAAAGGATGAGGCTGACATCGCCTGGTACAAAAGAGAGATCACCGTTGACCCAAGCTGGAAGGGTAAAAAAGCTTTCGTGACCGTAGGCGCCTCCGACTGGGAAACCACTGTTTGGCTAGATGGGCAAAAGCTGGGTAGTCATCAGGGCGGCTACACACCTTTTTCGTTTGATCTTACTCCATTTGTGAAATATGGCCAAACTCAAAAATTGGTCATTCGGGTAGATGACGTTCGCAGAGATTTTACTTTGTATGGCAAGCAAGGTTACGGCAATGCCAGAGGTCTATGGCAAACCGTTTATCTGGAGGCCAGAGGAAATAACTACCTGGAAGCCGTTCATTTCACCCCCGACATCGACAACAACAAAGTGGACGTTACGGCCTATTTGCCAGATGACGCAGCAGAGGACATCAAAGTAAACGTGGTAATTAAAGGTGCACCGACGCCGATCTCACAAGAAGCCACTATCACAAAAGGAAAGAACAAAGTACGTTTCAGTATCAATATTCCAAACGCTCACCTTTGGAGCCTTGAGGATCCCTTCCTTTACACCGCCGAAGCAACGCTGGGCGACGACAAGGTTGGCACCTACTTCGGCATGCGCAAGATCTCCGTAGTGAACCTTCCGGGCACTGACTATCCCTATATCGCACTGAACAACAACCCTATCTACGTTCAGCTTACTTTGGATCAGTCTTATCATCCTGATGGTTTCTACACGTTCCCTTCCGATCAGTTTATGCGGGAAGAAATTGAACGCAGCAAGTCGATAGGACTGAACGGCATCCGTGTTCATATCAAGGCTGAAGTGCCCCGTAAATTGTACTGGGCCGACAAGCTGGGCCTGCTGGTCATGGCTGATTTGCCTAATAGCTGGGGCGAGCCAGAAGAGAAAATGCAAGCCGAAGCAGAGTTTACCCTTCGGGAAATGATCAAGAGAGACTACAACCACCCAGCGATTTTTTCATGGATTGTTTTCAACGAAACATGGGGCTTGAGAACCGCTGTGGAGGTCGATGGCAAAAAGGAGAACAAGTACCTGCCCAGAACACAAAACTGGGTGGCCTCCATGTATTACCTGACCAAGTCGCTGGATGGAAGTCGGTTGGTAGAAGACAACTCCATCTGCTGCGGCGCAGGCCATACAGAAACGGATATCAACTCCTGGCACAGCTATCTTCCCGGATGGGAATGGGAGGCTTTTATGGCCAATCTGGAGAAAAATACCTATCTGGGCAGCACTTACGACTTTGAAGACGGTTTCACGCAAGGCAATCAGCCCAATTTAAACTCGGAGTGCGGCAATGTGTGGGGCTACGATGGTAGCACCGGCGATGTGGACTGGACATGGGACTACCACCGCATGATGAACACCTTCCGCAAATACCCCTTCATGTCGGGCTGGTTGTATACTGAACACCATGATGTGATTAACGAATGGAACGGATATTGGCGTTTCGACAGGACGGAAAAGAAAACGGGGCTGGGCGACATCGTTGAAGGAATGACCACCAACGACTTTCATTCCCTGGTTTATCTTTCTACCGGAAATGAAATAAGCAAAACGGTAAAAGGTGGAGAAACAGTCAGCGTGCCGCTCTACTTATCGTCCATGAGCGCCCAGGAAATGGGTAGCCAGCTAAAAATCGTGTACGAGCTGACCCACACCAACTACCTCGGCGAAACGTCATCCATCAAACAAGGCAGTCAATTGGTAGACTACAAGCCATATATTCAATCCGCACCTGCCCCAATAGAAGTGACAATGCCTTCAACAGCTGGCTTGTCTATCCTCAAGTTGAGACTGGAAGACATGAGTGGCAAAGTGGTGCACCGCAATTTTACAGCCTTCGAAATAACGGGAAGCGACAAGGTGGCAAAAACAGAGGTGATCAGTGTTGCTCCGGCTTCTTTCACCAAAGCTGACTGGAGTAAAAAACAGTGGAATGTACTGGATGGACTAAAGGTGAACGGCGCTGGTAAAGGCAGCTTCGAATATACTTTTGACCTAAGCGGTACGGAGACAGCAAAAGCAAAAGAAGCTTACTTTCTGGTAGAGATTTCTGCCAAGGAGTTGTTTGCCAAAGACCGGGAGCAATTCGACACCAACAAGGACTACATGCTGGGAGCAAGGGCCGAACCAAGCAGCAACCCCAACTCTTACCCAATGACTGACGAAACGATGTTTCCATCTACCGTCTCTATTTGGGTCAACGGCACCAAGGTGCAAACGACGACCCTAGCCGACGACCCAGCCGACCACAAAGGAATCTTGAGCTGGCACCACCAGCTACAAGACAAAAAGCTGCGAGAGGCAGGCTCTTATGGCTACCTGACTAAAGTACCAGTTTCAAAGAGAATGCTAAAAGATGCCGCCACTACCGGAAAAATAACAGTAGAAATAAGAACAGAAGGCGAAGGTGGTGTGGCTGTTTATGGCAAGTCCTTTGGAAGGTGGCCAGTGGATCCGTCAATCGTACTGAAATACTAAACTAATGCGATGCAAAAGGTAGAAGGCCAAATATTCGACATTGAGAACAAAAGAGTCTACCCCGGCAGACTTACCATAGAAGCTGGCGTCATCAAAAGTATTGAAGAAACGGCAGGTGCACCTCTACGCTTCATCCTCCCCGGCTTTGTAGATGCGCATGTGCACATTGAAAGCTCGATGCTGGTGCCGTCTGAATTTGCGAAGCTGGCGGTTACCCATGGCACGGTAGCAACGGTATCGGATCCCCACGAGATTGGCAATGTGCTGGGCGTGGCGGGCGTTGAGTTCATGATCGAAAATGCTAAAACCGTTCCTCTGAAGTTCAACTTCGGAGCTCCCTCCTGCGTGCCAGCTACTCCATTTGAAACAGCAGGAGCCATTATCACCGCTGAGGATATTGATTATCTCCTTTCGAAGCCTGAGATCAAATACCTTGCTGAAATGATGAACTGGCCGGGGGTGATGCAGAGGGATGCACTGGTGATGGACAAAATCAGGGTAGCGCAGAAGCATGGTAAGCCTGTGGATGGGCATGCGCCAGGGCTCAAAGGAGAGCAAGCCGCCAACTACATCACTGCTGGCATCAGCACCGACCATGAGTGCTTCACTATTGAAGAAGCCCTGGACAAGCTGAAGCACGGCATGAAAATCCTCATCAGGGAAGGCAGTGCAGCAAAAAATTTCGAGGCGCTAATCCCACTAATGAAGGATCATGCCGATCAGCTGATGTTCTGCTCCGACGATAAACACCCTGACAACCTGATCGAAGGCCATATCAATCAACTAGTAGTGCGAGCCTTGAAAAAAGGGCATGACCTTTTCGATGTGCTGCAGGCAGCATGCATCAACCCCGTCAGGCATTATGGATTGAATGTTGGTTTGCTGCAAAAGGGCGACATAGCCGATTTTATTGTGGTAGACAGCACCGAAAACTTTGGCGTCATGGAGACCTGGATAGGTGGGCAAAAAGTGGCTGAAAATGGGAAGGCCCTTTTCGACACCCAGCCTTGCACACCCATCAACCAGTTCAATTGCCTGCCCAAGAAACCAAGTGACTTCTACCTCAAAATGGGTGGTTCGCAAGTAAGAGTTATCGATGCTCTCGACGGACAACTAATCACTAAGGAAAGCTGGTTTGATTCAAGCCTACTCGGCACGGACACACAAACTTCCGTCGAACATGATGTTTTGAAATTTGCGGTCATCAACCGCTACAGCGATCAGCCACCAGCCATAGCCTACATCCGTAACTTTGGTTTGAAGCAGGGAGCCATTGCTTCCACCGTCGGGCACGATTCGCACAACATCCTGGCCATCGGCGTTTCCAACGAAGCCATTTGTGAAGCAGTCAACCTCCTGATCGACAACAAAGGCGGTGTAGCTGCCATTGGAAATGGAAAACAAAAGGTGCTACCATTACCGGTTGCCGGATTAATGGCGGCTGAAGATGGTTATACCGTGGGCAAAAAGTACCAGGAGATTGACCTGATGGCCAAAGAGCTGGGATCAAAACTTTTAGCACCATTTATGACCCTATCCTTTATGGCGCTGCTTGTTATCCCTATGTTAAAGTTGAGCGACCAGGGACTTTTTGATGGCGAAAGGTTTACCTTTGTGCCACTTTTCAAAGAGTAAAATGCCCAAGAGAAAGAAAATCCTCTTCATCGTCAATCCCACCGCCGGCACCCGCACCCACAAGTTTGAAGAAACGCTGATTAAGAAGTGGCTCGACCACAATCGCTTCAGTTATGAAATGCATGTGACCCGGCATGCCGGCGACGGCACTGAAACGATCCGGAAACGGCTGGAAGAATTTGACGGCTTCATTGCTGTAGGCGGCGACGGTACTGTCAACGAGGTTTTCAAAGGCGTGCTCGACAGCAAAAAGTGGTTTGGCGTGATTCCTTCTGGCTCTGGCAATGGGCTCGCAAGAACGCTCAACATCCCCATGAACATCGAAGGTGCCTTCCAGGCACTTAACAAGGGAAAGGTAAAAGCCATTGATTACGTAAAAATCAATGATGACAGCTTCGTCAATGTGGCAGGTATTGGTTTCGATGCCAAAGTAGCGCACAAGTTCAAAAACCTGAAGGTTAGAGGACTAAAATCATACGCAAAAGTCACGCTGCAAGAGTTCGGCAAGTCAAAAGATCGGCCAATCAAGATCTCCTTCAAAGGCAAAACAATCAAAGAGAAGGCCATGATGGTGAGCTTTGCCAACAGCACACAATTTGGCAACAACGCATTCATTGCCCCCAAAGCAGAACTCGACGACGGCAAAGTCAACATTGTCGTGTTAAAGAAATTTCAATGGTTAGACGTACCGTTTCTGGTTTGGCAGCTTTTCAGTAAGTCGATCCATCAATCGAGACTTCAAAAAGAGTATGCAGTGAAGAAGGCGACTATTGAGTCAAAAAAAGGCATCTACCTCCACATCGACGGCGAAGCAAGAGCCAAAGTGAACAAGGTTAAACTGAAAGTCGTGCGCAAAGGGGTAAAAGTCATTGCATAAATCATCCGATCCTTCTACCTTCCATTATAAATCTAAATCCTTTCGATATGTCGCAAGAAGAACAAGGCAAAGTGGAGTCCCTGCTTTCCGAACTCGGTAAGAAAATTGACCAGTTGATCGTTGAGGGCAAAAAGAAAAAGGATGGTTTAACTGACGAAATAGAAGAGAAAATAGCAGAGCTCAAAGGCCAGAAAGAGAAGCTGGAGGAAGAGTTTGAGTCGTTCAAAGCTAAGAATGAGCCCAAATGGATCGAAGTAAGGGAGCATCTTGAAAAAGCCATTGGCGAACTACGAGCCGCTGCCGAAGCTGCTTTCAAGAAAATGAAGGGCTAGCACAAAAGTTATTTGTTGGCTGTTATTAGTTAATCGTGGTTTGCAACTGGTACTTTTGCACCCTGAATCAAATTTCAATTAACTGCTGCAGGGTCAATGAACATTATTTCCGTTGAAAATTTAGCTAAGTCATTCACCGACAAGCCTCTATTTACCAACCTTACCTTTGGCCTTAGCCAGGGAGAAAAAGCTGCCATCATTGGAGTAAATGGCTGCGGCAAGTCTACGCTTCTCAAGACCATAGCCGGATGGGAAGCACCAGACGGTGGCAAAGTGTCTACCCGCAAAGACTTCAAGGTATCCTACCTCCCACAGCAGCCCGAGTTTGATCCACAAACCTCCATTTTGGACACTCTCTTCGAAGCCAATTCCCCCATGATTCGAGCCATTCGTGATTACGAAGAGGCCATGTACCAGGCGGAGCACCACGGCAAAGATTTTCCCGAAGGCGTGCTTGAGAAAATGGATGAATTGCAGGCCTGGGATTTTGAGGCCTTTGTTCGCCAGGTAATAGGCCAAATGGGTCTCCTCGATGTAGACATACTGATGGGTACCCTGTCGGGCGGCCAAAAAAAGCGAGTGGCACTGGCTAAAATACTGATCGAACAGCCTGATGTACTGCTGCTCGACGAACCTACCAACCACCTGGATTTAGCCACGGTGGAATGGCTCGAAAAGCACCTTGCTACACAAAACACTACCCTCCTGCTCATCACTCACGACCGTTACTTCCTCGATAATGTCTGCAATCTGATATTCGAACTGGACGGCGGACAGATGAACCGCTACCAGGGCAACTATGCCTACTTTCTGGAAAAGAAATCAGAACGTCAGGCTCTGGAATCGACCGTGGTCGACAAGGCACGCAACCTCATGAAAAAGGAGCTGGACTGGATCAGAAAACAGCCAAGAGCCAGGGGCACCAAAGCCAAGTACAGAGTGGAAGCCTTCGAAGGGATCAAAGAAACAGCTTCCAAAAAACTTGGTCAGGAAAAGGTAGAGCTTCATGCAGAAGGCCGCCGACTGGGTGGAAAGATTATGGAGCTAAAGGATGTGTCGCATGCCTATGACGATCTCACCATCCTCAACAAGTTCAACTACACCTTCAAGAAAAACGACAGGATTGGCATTGTCGGTAAAAACGGTGCTGGTAAAACAACTTTTCTAAACATCCTCACAGGCAAGCAAAAGCCTGACGCAGGCACAACCGACAAGGGTGTCAATACCATGTTTGGGTACTACACCCAGGAAGATTTCACCTTCAACGACAGCCAGAAAGTAATTGAGGCCGTTAAGGAAGTTGCTGAAGTGCACCCAGGGCCGGACGGCACCATTATTACTGCCTCGCAATTGCTTACAAGGTTCCTTTTCCCACCTGAAAAGCAATATCAAATCATTGGAAAACTAAGTGGTGGTGAAAAGCGAAGATTGCAGCTCCTGCTCATCCTTGCCAAAAATCCGAACTTCTTAATCCTCGATGAGCCTACGAATGACCTGGACATCACAACGCTGAATGTGTTGGAAGACTTTCTCGAAGGCTTTCCAGGCTGCCTCATGGTGGTGTCTCACGACCGTTACTTCCTCGATCGCACCACCGACCACCTGTTTGTATTTGAAGGAGGCGGGGTGATCCACGACTTCCCAGGCAACTACACCGACTTCCGAGAGCAGCAGGCAGAGAAAGCGGCCAAGCTGGAAAAACCTGCTCCTAAAGAAAAACCGAAAGAGGTAGCCAAACCAACCGAAAAAAAAGCGCTTTCATATAAAGAGAAAAGAGAACTGGAAGGCATTGAAGCCGAGCTGAAGGAGTTAGAAGAAAAGAAGAAAGGGTTCATCCTTCAACTAAACAGTGGAAATGGATCACACGAGGAGCTTACTGAATGGGCGTCAAAAATAGAAGAAATTGATACCTTGCTGGAAGAAAAAGAGCTCCGGTGGCTTGAGCTCTCTGAGCTAAACGCATAAAGCATGCTGCAAACTGGCAAGAAAGAGGCTGAAATAATCAAAAAAGCTATTGCTCATTGGAAGGATTCCGGCCTTATCGATGAAAAAACTTTTGACAAGCTAGCTAACGATGTGCAGCCCGTTGGCTTCGACTGGCAAAAACTAGCCTTCTACGCCTTCCTGTTTGCGATTGGCTCCATCATTGTCAGTGTTTTTCTTTTGCTTGCCGACGAATGGATTCTCAAATTCATAGAGGATTTAATTGATGCCCCTCACTGGGTGAAAAGTCTCCTTTTTGCTGTTCTTGCTTTTGCATTGTATGCCTTTGGCTATCGACGCAAAACTCAGAAACCAGATCAGATTTACAGCAACGAAGCGCTTTTTATCCTGGGCGTTATTAGCACAGCTGTCTCCGCCACCTTCCTCGGCTTGCAGTTTGATACGGGGTCTGGGCATTTTTCCCTGCTTATACTTTTGCTTACGGCAGTGTATGCCGTGGTAGCTTATAGTTTGCGTTCTCAGGTTATCTGGCTTTTCTTTCTGATAGCCTTTGGTGCGTGGTTTGGCACCGAAACCGGTTATGTAACCAATTGGGAGGGTCTGTTCTGGGGCATGAACTACCCGCTCCGGTACACGGTATTCAGCTTCCTTATCGTTGGAGGCTCCTTTTTGATTGGCCACACAAAAATTTCTTTGTTTCAACCTGTTACGTACGGATTTGGCCTGTTTCAGCTATTCACCTCTCTTTGGTTTCTATCCATTTTTGGCAACCATACTGATTTCAATATCTGGAGCCAGGTTAGCCAGGTAGAGCTGTGGGGGTGGGCCGTGCTCATGGCGGCCGTCAGTGTGGGGGCCATCATTTATGGGCTGAAGAACGATGATTTTCTTAGCCGTGACTTTGGTATTGTTTTTTTGCTCATCAACCTGCTTTCCCGCTATGTGGAGTACGGGTGGGACACGCTGCACAAAGCCGTCTTTTTCATGATTCTTGCTGTGGCTTTCTGGCTATTGGGAAAAAAAGCAGAGACTATCTGGAACCTCGGCAAGAAAAAGAAATAGCCGCCCGGTAAGTTTGATCCTACCAGACGGCTACAATATTTCCAGGCCTTATGTCTTACTTCAAAAGGACTCCAATTGTGAATCCGGCAGAGACTGCCACCGGAAAGTCTCGTCCGCCGGCAGCATGGCTGTAGCTGTACCTTCCCTCACCGCCACTGTTGAACCCATAGCCCAGGCCGACATGATAGTCGAGGCTCATGATGTCTGCCAGCACATATTGGCGGCCATAATTCAGCAAAATGGCCACAGCAGAGTAATCCTCTCTGTTTCTGGACTCGTTGCCACTGAATTCATCATACACAATATTGTCTTGTGTAAAAAAGCTCATGGCTATCTCTGGCCTGATGTATTTTCCACTTAGTAAGTGTGATCCTTTCATGCCGTCAGCCACAAAATCAGGATTGAGCTTAAACTTTGGGCCCACCCTGAAAAGCACGCCACTTGGATCAATTTCGTCGGGATCGAGGCCCAAGCCGATAATACCCACTTTGGCTTCCCACGACACCCAGTCTTTGATATACCTTTCATACCCAAAGGTGGTGTTGCCTGTTAACGGAGAGAAAAACTCCATTTTCACGATACTCTTCTTCTGCGACTCGAAATCTGTTACAATTTGTTGAGCGCTGGCTGCCCCGGAAATCAGGAGGAAGGCCGAGATTAAAAAATTCTTCATGGTCATTCTATTTGTCGATTAAATAATCCGTTTTCTAAAAAGTAATCTACCGAATACAAAGTGCGTGCCAAAACAAAAAAAGCCGATCCAGTTTCCCGAATCGGCTTAGCTACTTGTTTACTGGGTTTACTTACTTGGCCGCAACAAGCGTTACGTCAAGTACAAATTCATCGTAAATCACTTTGTCGCCAATTTCTGCAAAGAAGCTCTTGGAACCATACTTCACATTAAATTTCGACCTGTCAACTGTGATTTTAGAGGTAGCTGTTACTTTGCTCCCGTTAACAGCCAGTTCGGCCGGAAAAGTGATTTTCTCAGTGGTGCCTTTGATTGTGATGTCGCCAGTTACGTCGTACTTGTTCTTTCCGGTCGACTTCACACTGGTGATCTTAAAAGTTGCAGTGGGGTAAGTGGCTACTCCAAAGAAGTCGTCAGACTTAAGGTGCCCTTCCAATTTACTTTTGTACTCACCTTCAAGGTCAAGATCAACAATTGAATTCATGTCGATGGTAAATGAGCCACCTGTTAGCTTATCGCCGTCGAACTGAAGGTCGCCCTGAGAAAGGTTAATCGTGCCTGTGTGCTTTCCACCCAGCTTCTCACCTGTCCAGATTACCTTGCTTTCTAACGTACTTACTTTATAAACAGCTTTTGTGTCATCAGCAAAAGGATTGCTGATAAGAAGTACTAATGATGTGAAAATTGTGCTTAACATAAGTTTTTAGTTATTTGATATTGTAAATGTATGTACATACATGTATATACATGATTAAGCTTCTAAATGTTTCACCAATTATGAAAATATTTTTAAAAGTGAGCTTTTAGCCGACCTGGGGCTATATTCTGGATAGAACTTTTTTTATCAAACCATCTACAACTTTCAGTGGGTTCTTTGAGAAGGTGCCTTTCGCCCTGTTTACAACAATGGCATTCAGGCTGAGCATGCTATGTCCCATCATCCGAGACAATCCATAATAGCCGGCAGTTTCCATTTCAAAGTTGGTGATCCAAAAATTATCCTCGTGAAAGTACATTAGCTGATCCACCAGATTAGGGTGTTTGATGGGCAGACGAAGTGCCCGCCCCTGCGGTGCATAAAACCCAGGCGCAGTAACCGTATTTCCCTTGACCATATCAAAGGCGTATTTCTCCATCAATTTTTCGGATCCACTGATAATGTACGGCATGAACTCCAACGAGATGGCCTCTTTCAGCTTGCTGGCTATCATTGTTTCCCCGGCCGACTGAGGGTAAGGATAAAAAAAGCCAAGTGTGTCAAAGCCGATGGCGTTCTC
The DNA here is from genome assembly GCF_048007035.1 of Imperialibacter sp. Taxonomy (NCBI): domain Bacteria; kingdom Pseudomonadati; phylum Bacteroidota; class Cytophagia; order Cytophagales; family Flammeovirgaceae; genus Imperialibacter; species Imperialibacter sp. Next base: position 4,198,664 of record NZ_CP180355.1, on the reverse strand, counting down.
TGAGACAACATAACTTCCCAGTTTGATATCCTCCTGCATAGCGCCGGACGTTCCAATACGAATGATATTTAGGCTCTTGAGTTTCTTCTTTGGCTCCCGTTTAGCCAGATCAATATTAACAAGGGCATCCAGCTCGGTTAGCAGTATCTCTACGTTATCGGTGCCGATGCCAGAGCTGATAACAGTTACCCTCTTTTTATTGAGATAGCCCGTGTGTGTAATGAACTCCCGCTTGTTCATTTCAAACTCTATGGAGTCGAAGTACTGACTTACCTGATGCACCCTGCCGGGATCTCCTACGGCAATGATTGTATCAGCAATGTGCTCAGGCTTCAGGCTGAGATGGTAAACACTACCATCGGGATTAAGAATAAGCTCTGACTCGGGGATTCTTGCCATCAGAGCTTATTGGTTGCACCTTGCGGTTCTTCTTTTTTCCTGTACAGCCCTCTGTAAGGATTATAACCATTCATTTCTTTCTGGTAGTAACCAGTACCATCGTAAGGCCTTTTGTCGGGATGGGACTTACATGTTTCGGAACAAGCCCCGTCCATTTCCCATCCACACTTCTCACAAATTGGTACATGGCGATTGCATTCTGCATTGGCGCAGTTCACCATGCGGTCGCTGTTTGTGCCGCATACGTAGCAGGTTGACACTACCTTCGGATTGACCTTGTTCACCTCAACAGCCACCCTGTTATCGAACACGTAACACTTGCCTTCGAAGTCTTCGCCTTGCGTAGTTTCCTCCATCCCATACTTGATAATACCGCCATGGAGTTGGTACACATTCTCAAACCCTTGCTCCAGCAAAAAGGCGCTGGCCTTTTCACACTTAATACCACCGGTGCAATAGGTGACAATTTTTTTATCTTTCAAAGCCTTCAACTCTTCCACTTTTTCAGGGAAGTCACGGAAGTTTTCGATATCAAGCGTGATGGCATCTTTGAACTTACCCAGGGAGTGCTCATAGTTGGACCTGACATCCAAAATGACGACATCATCTGTCTTATTCTTCAGAATTTCCTTGAACTCAGCAGGCTCCACATAAGTGCCTGTGCGCTGGTTGGGGTCTATATGGCTGAGGCTTGAGTGAACAATCTCCGGCTTCACACGCACATGCAGCTTTGCAAATGCATTGGCATCGTTGTGATCCACCTTGAAGTCTGTGTGAGCGAATCTGGGGTCGGCTTTCAGATCGTCCATGTAGCGCTGACAATCCTCTCTGCCCCCACTAATGGTTCCGTTGATCCCTTCGTGGGCTATGATGATTCTGCCTTTCAGGTTGTTTTCGATGCAGTAAAGGTGATGCTGCTCTCTGAATGCCTCCGGATCCTCGATCCTGGCATAGCAGTAATAAAGAAGTATGCTGTAATTTTTCATTGTTATAACTCTGCCTTGCTTCAACAAGGTGTTACTTTCTTGCTATCGGCTTTTGGCTTTTAGCTGTTGACTTTAACTTATTTAACGGCTTGCGCCGGATTTCCAAATACTGTTTCTCCATCTTTCACACTGGCGATAACAACCGAACCAGCACCAATCCTGGCTTTCTTGCCAATCTTCACTCCGGCTACTATTGTTACCCCACTTCCGATAAACGCCTCATCCGCTATCTCCACATTGGAATTGATAATGCTGCCAATGCCTATCTGCACATAGTCGCCCAGTTTAGTCATAGACCCAACCACAGCGTTTGAATGAATCACGCAGTGTTGCCCAATGGTTGCCCCACCTTCCACAATAGCACCTGAATTGATCATGTTGCCATGACCAAGGGAGACAGACACACCCAACACCGCTCTTTTGTGCACAGCATTCACTGGCTGCACGTGCCGTCTTTCGTTGAGCATTTTCACCATCGACTTCCTGTAGGCGTTGTCATCGCTGGCAATAAAGGCATCGCATTTCTTTCCTATCAATTTAAGAAAACCGTCGTCATCGGGCCTGCCCAGAATAGAAATGCTGTTAAGCTCCGTTCCATGGCGAGAAGCATCCTCCTCCAAAAACCCATATATCGTTACTCCATTGCTTTCGAAAATCTCCATCGCATGGTGCCCCATGGGGCCAGTTCCGAATATGATTACCGGGTTGATCATTTTTATCTATTTGTTGCTGTGAGTTTTGAGAGTGCAAAGGTAGGGCTATTGGCCTTATCATCAAACACCTGAGTTGCCTTCCAAAAGCTTCAATTTACTAATTTTTGACAGCCAGGGGTGTTGGAAAGAAGCAAGAAAAATAAGCATGGGGTAAAAAGCCAGTCGATACCTCGAAAGAGAGCCGTAGTTAGGCGTTGAGAGTGTGATCATGCTGGAGGTGAAGAGGATGTAAGCCAACAACGGCATCCAAATAAAGACCGGAAGTCTTTTGCGAAGCCCCGAATTCGTAAAAAAGAGCGCCAGCAGCAACACCGGCTCAAGCAGAAGAAGAATTTCCGAAGTAGCATTGACCTCCCAGAGAAATGGGCCAAACATCCCTGCGACAGCACCCCACATAGCCTGCAATACAATCTGTGGCCACTCCCACAGCGTACCAAGGCCTAAAACAACATGCTCCGGCATCGACTGAGCCACAATCGCCGCATGGTTGTCGGTGAATGCCTTCACCACATATCCAGGATTGAAACTTGTGTCGGCATAGCTAAAAGCAACGACAAGTGATACAATTGAGATGACACCGGCAATGCCAAGTGCCCAGCGCAATGCAGGCTTTTGCATATACCTTTGAAGAATCTTGAAAAGCATGGTGCCGAACAAGAATGGAAGCAGGCTGAGCAAAACGAAAATACGCAGCTTTGCCAGCACCACCATGGCCACCACCAGCAAAGCCACATGCAAAAGCCAGTTGGAACGATTTCCACTAAAAAAAGGCACAACTGCACCAAACAATATGCTGATCCCAGCCAGCATGAGCGTTTCTTTTGACAGCCCACTGCCCCATATCGCTATGCTTGGCCAAAGGAAGAAAATGAGAATTACCGGCCACCGGATATCAACACCAATCAGGTGTACTCTTTTGACCAGGTAAACGACTGATGAAAAGCTGATGAAAGTAAGAAATACACTACTGAGCCAAATACTACTACCGAGCACCATGTATAAAACCACAATGATCTTCACAAAGAAAAAAGTGCGGTTTTGGGGAGTTGCCTTAGCAGCCGGATCGGCTTCCTGCGCCAGAAAATCCCAAATCGGGTAGCCCGACTGAATATCCGTCAGGTATTCAGAGGCCTTTTCATCATAATAAAAAAGATCACCTTCATGTCGGATTTGCAAATAGTAAACCATCGCAATCGTGCCGGCGGCTACTTTAACCGACATAAGGATCAGAGTGGCCCTGGTTCCGAAAACTGGTCTGGCAAATTGCAGACAGGCCCAGCCGATGATCACAAGGAGAAAAGAGCCGACGATCATATTAGTGGTTTTGCCTGATAAGGTGAGTACCTATTTGGCATGAAAGGCATCGTCTGGGCTGACAGTAGTGCTGATAAAGTTCAAGAAATGCTTGAGACTCATAGGCCGTGGGTTTTTCGACAGGCAAGAAAGAAAGCTTTCTGGTAATCGTGTTTTCCTCGAACTGCAGCTGGTTCAGCAGCAGCAATGCCTTTTCCTCTAGCTCAGTACTCCCCTGCTCCTTTGCATAGGCGAATAACAATGGCACCACGCAGTTAATAAGCAAGATGTCTATGCTCTTGCTGCCGACAAAAGCACTTGACCTGTTTGTTTTCGCTTTCTCCACTCCGGGTCCTTCCTTAGCAAATTGAAAATGCGTTGACCAATAGTCGGACACCTTTGATTTAAAAACGCCTCTGAGCCCGGCCAGATCTGACTCAACGAACACTGCAAAAAGCCGGGGCGACTGATGGATGATGGCTGCTAACTGTGCCAGCCTGATCGTTGGGAAGTTGGCAGGCCGCATGCGCATAAACTTCCAGGGAATAGGAAGCAACGATGTGGCTATAAGCTGAAATTTGTGGTTGATATAGTCGAATCGCTCTTTGAGGGCTTTCGAGTAAAAGTCACTTGAGTCGACATCAAGCAGCCCAGCCAGCCCCAGCAGGTAGGCTTCCAGGTCCTTCTTGTCGAAAGCCAGTTTCTTCATCACCTTATAAGAGACCCGCTTACTCAATTGCTGAAAGCCTTCCTCGTTTTTTTTGAAGCCAAAATACCGGATGAGGAAATGAACCGCAGTGGCATCCCAATCGCCACCGTACTTTTTCAAGAGTAACTCAACTTCCTTTGTCTTTCTCTGCAAGCGCTCCACGAGCACCCGATCAATCATCGACTGCCTTTTTAGTGCATCGATGTTCTTGATTTGTGTTTGGCAGGGCACCTCAACTCGTTGCTGAATCAGGCCCTGGTATCTGGTGAGCAATTGAAGCGACACCCTGTCTTTTAGCTCCAGCTGAGGAATATAGGTACCATCGGTTCTCAGAATCTCACGGTCTGCCTCCCACACGATGTGAAGTATAACACTGTCATATGCCTTATCAAACTGGTGTTTGTGGCTGTGCCAGTCGCTACTTTTGAGATGGATTTCTACCTGCCCGTTCCACTCCATGTCCCCAATTCTCACCCTGGCCTCCTTGAAATCTGGTCCGGCATCGGTATTCAAAAAACCTTGCTTACTTATCAAGATGGTTTGCCCGTCGGTGGTTTGAAGGTTTGAGCTATCGAAATATTGAAATTGCCAGATAAAATGGAGGAACTCTTCAGGAAACATCTTGTCATTGAAAAAGTAAATAGATTGGGCTGTCTAAAGCTTCACAGTCATCCAATTTATAAATACTTCTCCAACATTTCATCCATTTGTTGCTGAAGATCCGTGGCAGCTAGCTTGGCTTTGTCAGCGAAATCGGCGCCATTACCTGCGTAGATAATACCTCTTGCTGAGTTAACCAGCAGTCCGCATTGGCTGTTCATGCCATACTTACAGGTGGCTTCCAGGTCACCTCCCTGCGCACCAATGCCTGGCACAAGCAGAAAATGCTCCGGAGCGAGGACTCTCACTTCTTTGAACATTTCGCCTCTGGTAGCGCCCACCACATACATCATGTTGTCGGCACTCCCCCACTGCTGACTGGTGGCAATTACCTTTTCAAAAAGCTTTTGACCATTTGCCATAGGCTCATTCTGGAAGTCGGCAAAACCTTCGTTGCTGGTGAGCCCCAGCAGAATCACCCATTTGCCGTCGAACTGCAGAAAGGGCTTCACCGAGTCCCTACCCATATACGGAGCCACTGTAATGCTATCAAAGCTCATGGCCTCAAAGAACGCCCTGGCATACAAAGCAGATGTGTTGCCAATGTCGCCTCTTTTGGCATCGGCTATTGTGAAAATATCGTTGGGGATATAGTCCAGCGTTTTTTGCAGCGACTCCCAGCCTTTTGGCCCCATGGCTTCATAGAAAGCTATATTAGGTTTGTAGGCAACCGTTACATCTGCTGTCGCATCAATGATTTGCTTGTTGAATTCAAAGATGGGATCCTTCTCTTTGTGAAGATGTGAGGGAATCTTCGTGATGTCTGTATCGAGGCCAACACACAAAAAAGAACGCTTCTTCTTAATATTGGCAAATAGTTCCTGGCGAGTCATGCGGCAAAGATAAACATAAGCTGCATTTGACATTGCAGGAATTTACTTTCAATATAAAAGCCCTTTAGTCTCGGTTTTACTTGCCTTACGCATTGTCAGGTATCATATTGCGGATATTCTTTATTCATTCAAAGGCTGGCTTGTTTTGGCTGGCCAAATCAAAAAAAGCATGTTCCCAAATTCCAGCTCTTCCATTGAGCTCAGCCGGTTGGCATTAGAAAACAACATTGATTTTCTTAGAAAATTAGTAGGCCCTGATGTGACAATTTCTTCGGTGCTGAAAGGAAATGCCTATGGACATGGCATCAAACACATGGTGCCTGAGTTGGAAAGACTGGGTATTCGTCATTTTTCTGTGTTCGGCTCGTTTGAAGCGTTGGATGTAGCCAGTTTCAGCACAGAGTCGTCCACCATTCTAATCATGGGTGACATTCTGGATGACCACATGCCGTGGATGATTGAAAATGATGTGGAATGCTTTGTGTTCAATAAAATCAGATTGAACGCCCTCTGTAAGCAAGCCCGGCTAATGAAGAAAAAAGCCCGCATTCATCTTGAGCTGGAAACGGGCATGAACCGCACGGGTATTAACCCCAGTGAGTGGAAAGAGATGGCTGCGCTTTTGCAGGATTATAGCGACTGCATCGAAGTGATTGGCATGTGTACTCATTTTGCCGGGGCAGAGAGCGTTTCTAACTATAAACGTATCCTCAACCAAAAGGAGATATTCAGCAACGGAGTGGCTTATTTTAAAGGCAAAGGAATAAACCCAACCATCCTCCACACTTCGTGCAGTGCCGGGGCCATTATGTATCCGGAAAACAATCTGAACATGGTGAGAATTGGGATACTACAATACGGGCTTTGGCCAAGCCAGGAAACACAGGTGAGCTACATGAGGGAGCACAAACTTACTGAAGATCCTTTGAGCAGGGTGATTTCGTGGAGAAGCCATGTGATGGACATCAAAACAGTGAAGATGGGCGAGTTCATTGGCTATGGCACATCGTTCCTTGCTGAATACGACATGAGGGTGGCAAGTGTGCCAGTCGGCTATAGCTATGGCTTCAGCCGGGGCCTGAGCAACCACGGAAGGGTGCTGATCAATGGCCACCGGCTGAGTGTGGTGGGCGTGGTGAACATGAACATGTTTTTAGTGGAAATCACCCATGCCGAAGTGAATATTGGCGACAAAGTAACGCTAATAGGCAATGATGGAGACCTGTCGATATCCGTTTCCCACTTCAGCAACTTGAGCGAGCAGCTAAACTACGAGCTACTGACGAGGTTGGACAAGGATATTCCGAGGGTGGTGGTGTGAGATAGCAAAAAGCGAAGTCTCTAAACTTTCGGAGCCAGCCACAATCCCCCAAACCCGACCAGCAGCAGCAGATAGAAAATAACTGCAGAGATCGGCTTTTTGATGGCCTGCATGTATTGCCTGGAGATTCCTGGCTCCTTACCGGCATGCAACGCAGTATTAGCTATTTGCTGAGTAACAGCTACAGAATGCCAGTCTGACTGTTCATGCACGAAAAAATGCATTGATTGCCCGGCAGCATCCACAAAAAGCGAGTCCCACCCAGATGCATCCGGCCAAATAGTGCCGCTCCAAACATTGTCAAGCTGCCAGCTTTCTAGCAGCGGAACTGTTTCACCTTTGTACCTCACCAGCGGCGGCTCTTCTAAAGAACTTATAACGGTAAATCGAACGGGTTCATCTATAAAATATGGTTCTTTGGTCTCTACCTGAATATCGCAGCACATAGCTGCCCTCCTGGCCAGCGACTCAATCACTTCCATCCACAGAGCCGCATAAGTGAGCTCCTGCCCTTTCAAAACCAACCTGTAAGTGTCCTGCCACAGCGACGTTCCTATTTTCCCCAAACCCTGGTAAGCATAAGCGGCGAGCAGACTACCACTTCCATCCTCCCAAACCGGGATTACTTCCGGCGACTTGTCAATCGCAAGCCCTACCCCACTCAAGCTAACTTGCCTGCCCAAGTCAACAGCAACCGACAAAGTATCCCCATCATGCCGAGTCAACTGAAAAGGTAGCCAACGACTGGGCCTCCGGCTGGCAGACACTTCGTTGACTGTGATAAAGACACCCAACCCCTGATCTACGGCTGCGTTCAGGGCATTTGCCTCCGCTCTGCTCAATGCATCCAACGATGCCTCATCTATCCATAGCAAATCGGCATCGTCCAAAAGAGTCGTTGTTAATCTCCTGAACGGCACCTCGGCTTGATTGGCAAACTCGTAGCGAAACTTGTCCTTCGATAGCTGATACCTCAGCGCCAGGGAATGTCCTTGCTTTGCCATCAGATTTTTCAAATACCTCGATTCAAAAGTTGGGAATTGGCTAATGAAAACCATTTTCAGCTTTCTTTCTTCGGCTACCTGCACCGGAACTTTGTAAGTGGCGATTGAGGAGCCTGCACTATCCAACGACTCCAATTCGTAGATAAACTTACCAGCCAGTTTAGGGGTAAAGCCAAAGGAAAATTCCTTCGTGCTTGAAGAAAGGCGTAGTGAGTCGATCTTTCCCTCGGGGCCACTCCACCTGATCATGCCTCCTGATGCTACGTGGTTCACATTCCCGCTGACGGCACTTCTCCTGTTCGTACTCACTTTCTCGGGGACATTGATTGCCTGAATGCCCTCAGGATACGACGACGGAAAATAGGCAAATCGAAGGGGAGCTGCATCGTTAAAAACATAGTCGGGCAGTCCGTCTCCCAGCACATAGCGAACCCTTTCCTTGATTCCTGCCAGCTCATTAAATGATTTGAGTTCAGCAGCTGCTTTAAAGTCAGCTGCGCCAGGTGCCTTATACACGCTCAACCCCCGGTTCGATTGAAGGAGGCTATCCACCTCTTCCACATTGTACCCTTGGGTAAGCAGCATGATGTCCGACAGAACACTCTCGGTTTGATAATGAGGTTTTAGCAGGATGCCAGCCAGGCCAATAAAGGCCAGCAACAGTGCTGAGAGCCGAAGCAGCTTCCGACCCATTTTTCTCCTCCACTCTGGGATAGCAATAATGGCAAAGAGCAAAATAAGGCCCCATAAGGTCAGGTGGATATTCAGCAAAGGCTCAAATGACAGTATCCAGCTACTCATTCGCCTCCATTCTTTTTAAGAACTGCTGATCGATGGCACTGGCAGCAGTTGGATGCAAAGCAGGCGCAGCAGGCTGTTCAGGTACTATTTCCCACAACGCCTTCCTAATCTTCAGCAGCGATGTTTGGTTTTGAACTATTTCTCCATCAATCAGGCCTTTCAAATGACTCATACTTTCCAGGTATCTTCCAGGGAACTCTATCGCCTGCTGCGCCATTTCATTGCCAGCCAGCTGCAGGACTTCCTTTTCTTCAGCAGTTAACGCAAGGGCAGACTGTAGCATGTACTTTTCCAGCAGAACCAATGCTTTTCTGGAATTCGGAAACGACCTGTTGGGCTCTAACACATATCTCCTCCGGGCAGGATTGATTTCTGCCAAATCACCTGTCAGCCGCTTTTCTTCTTTGATTGGCGGTGGATCGAATCCCGTGCGGTGTACGTAAATGCGGGAGTCGTTACTGATATCTTTTAACAGCTTTAGAATCTTGTATTGATAAGGAAGAGATTGCTCCGGACTGTTCATCCGAAGGTGAAGCTCAGCATCCCACATCATCGACAAAGCCGCTCTCAGCTTCGTTTTAACCGACTGGATATAGAAGGTAGCTTCCTCCTCGCTGTCGTGCATATGAGCGAATGCCTCCAAAGGGTTCTCCTCTTCTTCTCCTGCATGTTCGTGATCTTTTTGCGGCACTAGATTGTGTTCATTTTCGGTGTCATGCGCATGCCCGAATTGTTTCATCGCTTCGTCCGTGTTGGTCGGGGCAGCCACTTCTTCCGGTTCATGCGCTTCGGTTTCGGTGATACCAGACTCAAACTCTTCGCCAAGGAACTGCCCATACCTGAGTCGCAGCACCTTTTGATCATGCCCCAAACCATTGCTGGTGTTATCGAACACTTCCTTCTTTATTTTGCTCCTTTCCGCCACAAGCTTTTCGGAGTCGATGATAATTTGGCGCTGGCTGCGGAAGTACTCAGGCATGAGATCAACCCCGAGCCCTCCATCGTTGGAGACGATGTAAGAGGCCGTGTCCTTTAGCTGTAGAAAGTAGGTCTCTGTTCTTTCCGTTTGCTGTTTGGGCACCTTGTTATCCCAGGCCTCCACATAAAAATAGAGCTCATCGCCAGGTTCCAGGCCCATTTTCTTCAAGTCGATGACTCTTTCTGCCAACACCTTTCTGCCTGAGATGGTCTGTGGCCTTTCAAAAAGCAACTTCTCTTCCCTAAACTTGACCGACTCCCCGCTTCCTTTGGTGACTGTAGCGATCAGGTAGGCGTCCTTTAGGCCATAGTCGTCCGACAAATCTGTTTTTATATTTATTTTCTGAACGTCATTCCACTCGAACTGCTGAAACTGAGGCAAATCCCTTATCGCCAGTTGGGGAGGTAAATCTGCTACCACTTCAAGCTTGTAAAAATCAGAGGCCTTCCATTCACCATCTTGCTGCCAGGCAACCTGATAAAATCCTGTGTTAAAGACTTTGGCCGAACCACCGAGCATCGCCTGCCTTTTTTTTAAGGCCAAAGTATCGGAGCCAGAGAAGATGATCAGTGCTTGCTGTGGCGCTGACGAAAAGCTCAATTCCCAACTGACAACACTGCCTTCAACGGCTTTAACGTTGGGATCGGTAAATGAAACGGTTCTCAGACCTGTATAAGCTGCGGCGCTAATCGTGCCTTCAATACTTTCCAGCACAACCGGCTGAAAAGCACTTTCAGCAGAGGCTGTAGTAGCGGAATTTTCCGCAGCAGTTTGACCAGAACCAACACCGACCGGAATTCCCGGGAAGAAAATGATAAGTAAAATTCCTGCTAATAAAACCACGCTCGCCACCCATAACTGGTGAGGAAAGCGCAGCTTGCTCAACTCCATAATCTTCACCAAAGCCCTCTCTCGTTGTAGCTGCTGTAGACCTGACAAAGGCTGATCAGTCGCCAAAAGGTCAGCACTCCAGTCCAGGTCTGGATATTGCCGATTAATAAAAGACGCCAGTCGTGCAGGGCTTAGCTGGTGCAAGCCAAGCCCGTAGATTCGCTGGAGGAGCACAAGTAAGCCAACGGTTCCGGCAAGTACCAGCGCATCAATTTGGTCAAGACCAGCAATCTCACCAACCACTATCAAAATCAGTCCAACCCCAACTGCAAGACACAGAACTTCAATCAGTCGAAGCGTCAGGTATCTCCGCTGTAACGCTATGAGTTGATGGTTTTGTGTCTGCTTCATTGGCCTCTCCTCCATGCCACAAGGCGTTCAATTACAAGCGTCAAAACCAGGAGTGCCACCAGCCACTGATTGATGTCAGCATAGTTAGCAGAGTTGCTATCGACGTCAACCTCCTCTGGCACTGCCTTGCTCCAACGCCAATCCTCCGGCATCGTTCGACGGTCGCTCTCAGCCATTGCAGGCAGATCAGTCTCGAAAAACTCAGATAGCTCAACAATCAACTGATCTTCCAATGCCACCCTTTTATTGAGCCGTTTGGTGAGTTGCCATTGTCCTGGTGATAGTTGTATCAAAAGATCGTCGGAAGTTGTTTCCTCAAGAAAAACAAAGTCGTTATCCAGCTCAGGAGCAGGTACCGACGCCAGCCAAAAAACTACGGCTTCTTCGTTGGCACTAAAAAACGTAGCACTTTCCGATTGAATATCCATCCTGAAACCAGGCAAATCATTCAAAACCAACAAAGCCGTTTCGAGTACTTTTGCGTCGTAAGCATGTGTTTCGTCTGATACGATAACTACCTTTTTTGCTTGAACCTCAGTAGAGACAGCGCTTTTTATAGCTGCCTTAATCGAGGTGAATTTCGTAAACTTATCATCCGTTTGCTCCGAAACTTCCCAAACGGTATCGCCTTCAATAATGGAGATCACAGGCAGCTTTTCAGCCTCAACTGGCATATCAAACCAGGTAACATGCTCTGGCTTTAGCGGCCTTTTTCCACGAAAGCCGGACATGTAAGCCTTTCTAAAAACAACAGCTTCGCTAATCTTTGCTTCCCCAAGCTGCTCCGCAAGAACCCAATGGTTCGGCGTTTGCTCTTCTGACATCGTGTCTTTGGGGAGAGGGAACCCTTGTTCCAGGTACCTTAGCTCATAGTCGTTGCTCGTCAAGCTGTCTATTATCCGGCTGATATCTTTGTGTTGCTCTGCTCCCCTATCCACCACTACCCATTTTGGAAGGCTCGTCGAAGACTGCAAGAGCAATCCAGCAAGCAAAGCCACCAATGTGAGTAGAAGCAGACTTCTCAATGCCAGTAGCAAAGGCTCATTGAGCTTGACACTTTTGAATTGCCTGGTGGTGGAATCAGTCAGGTGTCGAAGGCTACCCACTTTAATCACTTTGCCTTCTTTCCTGCTCAGCAAATGAATAGCGAGTGGCACAACAAGCCCGAGCAATCCCCAAAGCCATATCGGATTCGTCAACTGCATCATCTTATCATCGATTTACGGGCCTTCAAAAAAGTCCGAAGCACCTCAGGTGCAGGGTCATCAAGGTAGGTCGGTTGGTAGATCACCTGTTTTTGCAACATCCAGTCCCTGGTGGCATCTATCCAATCACTCATCTTTTTGCGATAAATGCTTTGCTGAGCAGGCGAGTCTACTTTTAGCCGTTCACCTGTTTCCAGGTCTTCGAAGGTAAGCTGGGTACTGTAGTTCAATTCCAATTCTTCCCTTCCTATTAAATGGAAGACAATGACTTCATTGCGGGGAGTCTTCAGCTTTCGAATAAAATCGTGGAGGTTCCCTTCGTTGTCATACATATCGGTGAAAAACAGGATCATCTCTTTGCCCTGGTGGCTGTAGATATGCTCCAGCCCATTGCCGATCTTCCAGGTGCTTTCAGCCTTTATCTTTATTAGCTCATTCAAAAACCTGATGTACTGCTGCTGGTCGAAGCGAGGTTGCACAGCGGTAATATCAAGGTCGTTCACAGAAAACAGGCCAAATGTATCACTCTGCTTTCTCGCCAGAAAAGCCAATGCCGCAATCAGCACTTTGGCCATTTGTATTTTACTGACGCCACCCTCGGCATGCTCCATCGACCGGCTGGCGTCCAGCATAAACTTCACCGTGATATTGGTTTCGATCTCTGACTGTTTGATGTAGTAGCGCTCGGAGCGGGCAAACATCTTCCAGTCGAGCTGACGAAGGTCGTCGCCGGGCTCGTAGCTTCTGTACTGGCTGAACTCCTGCCCGGCCCCTACAGACTGACTTGGGTTGCCTCCGCTCATGTAGCCTTCCACTATCACACGGGCTACCAGCTCCAACCCGTTAACGGTGGAGAGGATCTCTGGTGTGAGTAACTGGCGAATCTGTGGGTTCACAATAGAAGCCTTTTTAGTTTGCCTTTGAAGGACAAATAATGCCCTGGTTGTTGCCTAAACGCCGCCTGGAAGTTTGATCTTGTCCAAAAGCTCGGCTGTTACTCTGTCAGAAGTGACGCCGTCGGCCTCAGCTTTGAAGTTCATGAGAATTCGATGGCGAAGGACAGGAAATGCGACGCTTTTGATGTCTTCCATGGTCACGGCAAAACGGCCTTTGAGCAAAGCCCTAGCCTTCGCAGTTAAAATCATCGCCTGTCCCGCTCTTGGCCCGGCGCCCCAGCGCACCCATTCGTTCACAAAGCTCACCTCACTTTCGCCAGCTCTGGTAGCTCGCACTGCCCGGCTCACAAAGCCAATAAGGTCTTTACTGATATGCACCTCCCTGACCAGCTTCTGTGCTTCCAGAATTTCTCCGCCTTTGATAACGCTTTTCACCGCTTCTTTCTTCTTACCAGTAGTGCTTTCCAAAATATTAAGCTCTTCCTCGGCTGTTGGGTAGCCTATGCGGATGTACAAAAGAAAACGGTCAAGCTGGGCTTCCGGCAGTGGAAAAGTACCCGCCTGCTCAATCGGGTTTTGCGTGGCCAAAATAAAGAAAGGCCTCTCCAGCGGATAGGTTGTTCCGGCATAAGTAACCTCAAACTCCTGCATAGCCTCAAGCAATGCCGACTGCGTTTTGGGCGACGTTCGGTTAATTTCATCTGCCAGAATGATATTGGCGAAAATGGGGCCTTTATTGAACTTGAATATCCTTTTGCCTGTGGTATGGTCTTCTTCCAGTATTTCCGTACCAATGATATCGGTCGGCATCAAATCGGGAGTGAATTGAATCCGCCTGAACTTGAGGTCGATGGCTTCCGATAGCGTTCTGATCATCAGCGTCTTCGCCAAGCCCGGCACGCCTTCGAGCAGGCCATGGCCTCCCGCCAGAAACGTGATCAGCAGTTGATCAATTGTTTCTCCCTGGCCCACTATCACCTTCCCAATTTCCTTCTTCAGGTCACCCAGGCTGGTTACCAGCTTTTCAGCCGTCTTTTCTATCTCTTTTAATTCTGCATTCATGCTATCAATGTCTCAAACCCAACCAGCTAAAAGGTCAGGCCATCATGGCGTACATCACTATATTAATACTAAACCTGGTGTTGTCGATCTTATAGAACCGTTTGTTGCGGAAGTCATAATCCCACTCACAACCGTAATCTTTGTTGCTGTAAAGCACCCCTATCCTTCCGTCCACTTCTATCGCTTTCAGGTAGTCATGCACAATATCGTCGCCCCAACCGTTCAGCTCCTGCGAGGTGGTAGGCGGGCCATCGAATTCGAAAAAAGAAGAATAGATAGGGTGATTATTAGGTATTTTCTTCAGCTGGTCCGCTCCAAAAAGCTCTTCCATTTGCGTTTCAAATGACTTGGCAAACAGACCATCGATATCATGGTTGCAGTCGTCCACAAAAACAAAGCCTCCATTTTCCACATACTTCTTGAAGTTGTCCCGTTCGGTAGCGGTAAACTCAACCAGCTTGTGGCCGCTCAGGTAACAAAAAGGACTGTTGAAAATCTCATCAGAGCTCAGCGAAACAATGTTCTCTCTGGTATTCACCGGCAATGTGGTATACTCCACCAGAGAATTGAGCAAATTGGACGGCATGCGCTGATCTACATCCCAGTCACCTGATTCATACTGAAGCCGTGTAAAGAAAAACTCCTCAAAACGCTTTTTGCTCATACCTGTTTACTACTAAACGTCTTCCCGACAACACCAAGGTGCCGGGAAGACGTTCCCTTCAGAGTTTTAAACAGCGTCAGATAAACTGGAGAAGGTAAAGTCCCTGATTTTCATGTAAGGAATCAGGTTACCATCAGTCCGCACCTGCTTGCCCAGCGTTTCCAGATTGTTGAGCATGATCACAGGGCTTTCGTTGAAACGGAAGTTCTTCACAGGATAGGCGATCTTGCCATTTTCGATGTAGAAAGTACCGTCACGGGTAAGGCCTGTATAAAGCAACGTTTGAGGATCAACCGTTCTGATATACCAGAAACGAGTCACCAAAATGCCTTTTTTTGTATCCTTGATCATGTCCTCAAGACTAGCTGTGCCACCTTCCATGATCGCATTGCCGGGGAATGGCACTGGCGCTACACCTTGTTTCTCAGCCCAGTATCGGTCGTAGAACATGTTGCTTACCACACCGTTCTTAAGGATGTCCATTTTCTTCCTGGCCTGGCCATCCTGTGTCCAGGGAGAAGCAGGCACTTCAGTATTGAAAGGATCGGTATAGATATTTACTCTCTCATCAACTATCTTTTCTCCCAGCTTCGTTCCTCCGCCTTTTTTAGCGAGAAAGCTTCTTCCTTCGTCGGCCTGGCGTGCCCCCATACTCCGTAGCATATTCTGCAAAAGATCAGAAGCCGCAGCGGGCTCAAGAATCACAGTATATTTGCCGGGCTCAATGGCTTTGGCAGTGCTTGATTTCACAGCTTTCTCAATCGCAATTTTCGATGCTTCTGCCGTATCAAGTTTGCTTACGTCGTTGTAGTCTCTCGTGGCCCAGCCTGAACCCAGTCCGTCGTTGGTACGCATGGTCACGGTAAAGTTGACGTTAGTAGACCTGTTGTAGGCAAAAAGACCCTTGGTGTTCATCATGGAGGCAAAGCCGTAGCTATCTTCCAGGAACCCAGCTGCAGTTACATCTTTAGCTGCCGCAGGATTGATGCTATTGGCGGCTGCCTGCGCCCTGTATTCTGGGGTTATCTTGGCTGTTGCTTCGGCGTAAGATTTTGATTCACCATAGGTCTGTTGCTCAAGAGGCCCCATAAATTCAGGGTTTTCTGGCGCCAGCTGTGCCAGTTCTTCCGACCTTCTCACTGCTTTTTCTAGCGACGCATCGTCGAATTCATTCACAGTTGCAGTGCCCGACTTCTTCCCGAAGTTCGATTGCACCACCAGCGTCACATCGCTGTTTTCCCCAGCAGTAGAAACGGTGTTCCTTGCATAGCGGATATTGCCCCCATTGGAGCCGTTGAGGTTAGCCTCGCAAGCATCCGCCTTCGAGAATTTCATCACCTTCTCCAGGATCGCCCTTGCTTCGTCTTTTGAAAATATTGCCATTTTGAATTCTGATTTCGAGTTAGTTAATAGGTTAAATGCTTCTCGCAGTATTGATCACGTTGATACCGTTGAACCTTGTGGTGGCGCTCCCATGAGATACTGCACTGGATTGTCCCGGCTGGCCTTTGCCATCAAAGAAAGAGCCATTGAGTCGGTAGTCTCTGCTGTCGCAAACCTGCACACAGGAATTCCAAAACTCCTGAGTGTTCGACTGGTAAGCCACGTCTTTCAGCATACCAGCTATCTTTCCGTTCTTGATTTCGAAGAACAGCTGTCCTCCAAACTGGAAGTTGTAGCGCTGCTGGTCGATGGAGAATGAGCCGTCCTTTACAATGTAAACGCCTTTGTCAATGCCCCCGATAAGCTGTTCGGGCGTAAGCTGCTCTTTGCCGGCCTTAAACGACACATTGGCCATGCGCTGGAATTGAACGCTGCTCCAGCTGTCAGCATAGCAGCAGCCATGCGACTCAGTTTCTCCTATGATCTTGGCCTGGTCTCTGATGGCCTGGTAGTTCACCAGCGTACCGTCCTTTACCAGATCCCACTCTTTTGTCTTCACACCTTCATCGTCCCAGCCCACGGCACCTAGCGAACCTACCTGCGTTTTATCAGCCACAAAGTTGACTTGCTTGCTACCATAGTTGAACTTCTTGGTCTCCCATTTGTCCAAAGTAGCGAAGCTGGTGCCTGCGTAGTTGGCCTCATAGCCGAGCACCCTGTCCAGTTCGAGCGGGTGCCCCACCGACTCATGAATGGTCAACCACAGATGCGAAGGTTCCAGTGCCAAATCATATTTACCAGGCTCCACCGATTTTGCTGAAAGTATCTCTTTCACTTGTTGCGCCGCCATGGTAGCATCTTCCACCATGTCATACGACTTATCGTAAAGCGTTACGCCTGCGGGGCCAACGATCTTGTCTTCAGCACGGCCGTCGAGGTACTCGTAGCCCATGCCCACTGGAGCGCTGAAAGAGCCACGCTGCTTGTACTGCCCTGAATCTTTATCAATAGCAGTCACGGTAAAGAAAGGCCAGGTTCTGTGCACATCCTGATCGATGTATGATCCTTCAGATGAAGCAAAATACTTTTGCTCATTCACCAGAAACAGAATGTTGTTAATGTAGCTTGCTCCGTTCTCCATTGCCCTTGCATTCGCATTCAGCAGAAGGTCAGCTTTGTCTTTTATGGTTACTTCGAATCCGTTTTTCTTGATCGGTGTTTTATAACTCACCTCGCCATAACCTTTCACCGGCACCAGTTCTACGGGCGATGTCTGGAATTTGGAATTGGCTTTGGCAATGGCCACCGCTTGCCTTGCTGCTTTCGCAATTCCCTCCTCGGTCACATCGTTGGTAGATGCAAACCCCCAGGTGCCGTTGGCAATCACACGGATGCCCGTACCGAACGACTCGGTATTGACCATGTTCTGCACCTTGTCTTCACGAGTGATCACGAACTGATTAAGGTATCTACCGATACGAACATCAGTGTAAGTTGCTCCCGCCGAACGGGACGCATTGAGTGCCACATCGGCCAGTCTTTTCTTCTGGATCACGTCCAGGGCAGGCTCCAGCAGTCGGCTGGGGTCTACCGATTTGGCGAAAGCGGAAACAGGCAACATCATTGCTCCAGCTCCCAAACCCGCCAGTTGAACAAAATCTCTTCTTCTCATGGGTTAATGTAAATTAGTCCTTGTATTATTTTAGTTTGAGTTCCTTGCTTGTTCAAAGACTATTAAATAGTCCTTCCAGTATTAATCACATTCACTCCATCAAACCTTGTGGTGGAGCTTCCGTGCGATACAGCACTTACCTGCGAGGGCTGACCTTTGCCGTCGAAGAAAGAGCCGAACATTCTATAATCATTTTCATCACATATTTTCACACAGCTATTCCAGAATTCCTGGGTATTGCTTTGGTAGGCCACATCGTTGAGCATGCCAACAATCTCTCCGTTCTTGATTTCATAGAAGACAGTGCCGCCAAACTGGAAGTTGTAGCGTTGCTGGTCGATAGAGTACGAACCTCTGCCTGCAATGTAAATGCCTTTTTCTACGTCTTTGATCATATCAGCCGAGGAGTATTTCTCCTTGCCAGGCGCTAGTGAAACATTTGGCATGCGCTGGAACTGCACGTCCTGCCATGTCTGGGCATAGCAGCAGCCATGCGACTCATTCTGACCGAGAATATGAACCTGGTCACGAATGGCTTCATAGTTCACCAGAATACCGTCTTTGATCAGGTCCCAACGCTTGGTCTTCACTCCTTCATCGTCGTAACCCACAGCACCCAGGGAGCCGGGCTGTAGCTTGTCAGCAAAAATATTCACCTCCTTGCTGCCATAGTTGAAGTCGCCTGACTTCCATTTATCCAATGTAGCAAAGCTTGTCCCGGCATAATTGGCCTCATAGCCAAGCACCCTGTCCAGCTCTAGTGGATGCCCCACCGACTCGTGGATTGTTAAACCAAGGTGGTTCGGTTCCAGCACCATCGTATATTTACCCGGATCCACCGACTTGGCATCAAGCATTTCCTTCGCCTGAAGTGCCGCCGTTTTGGCATCCTCTACTATATCGTAGCTGTTTTTGTACAGCTTCATGCCACCGGGGCCTTCCAGCTTGTCCGATTCCTTTGGAAGCATGTACTCCCATCCCATTCCCATTGGAGCACTCATGGCAGAGCGGGACTTGAATTTTCCTTCGGCACGGTTCACGGCATTCACGTTGAATGTTGGCCATATCCTGTGCACATCCTGGTCGATATATGACCCTTCCGTAGAAGCAAAGTACTTCTGCTCATTCACCATGAACAGGTTAGAGTTCACAAAGCTAGCACCAGCGTCCATGGCTGCTGCGTTGGCGGCTAGTAGCAAATCAACTTTTTCGGATACAGGCACTTCGAAAGCACTCTTTTCTATTGGGCTTTTCCAGCTTACTTCCCCGTATGACTGAACAGGAGCCAGCTTCACAGGGTCAGTCTGAAATTTTGAATTGGCTTTGGCTATGGACACCGCCTGCATAGTAGCTTTTTGAATACCTGCCGGATTGACCTCGTTGGTGGAGGCAAAGCCCCAGGTACCATTGGCGATAACTCTAATGCCTACACCAAACGACTCAGTGTTGACTATGTTTTGCACCCTCGTTTCTCTGGTAAACACATATTGGTTGAGGTACCTTCCTATCCTCACGTCGGCGTAGGTAGCTCCGTTCGCCTTTGCCGCATTCAGTGCCACGTCAGCAAACTGCTTCTTTTGGGCCACATCCAGTGGCGACTCCAAAAAGCGCTGTACCGGCACCGCATTCCCTATCATTGGAATCGACAAAGCAGCCCCTGCCATTCCTAAACCTGCTATCTGTACAAAGTCTCTGCGTCTCAAAGTATTATCGCTTTTGTAGTAATAAGAAATTTTTCTTGCGTCCCTTCAAACAAAAGGAGCTGATCGTTAAATAAGTTGTAAAATACACAGCTTCAGTTACACAACGATAGTAAAAAATGGTCAGCGGTTAGAAATGGGTTTGGAGGATAAGAATCATCAAGCTAATGCGCTGTAAATTAAGTGTGGCAATCATTTATATACCAGGAAAGACAAAAGGTGCCGATAGATCAGAGAATCTAAGCCGGGTCGCCCGGCGCTGCCTTAGCGAAAAACTGTCTTGGTGTTTAAGAATAGTACAATATATATTTCCAAGGAAAATTGGAGTCAGCAAGCATCGGCTGACAGTTACCAAGTTCCGTTCTCCGCTGAGCACCAGCGACATAGCGTTCGGATTACGGCATAGAATTTTATATTGACAATACCTGATCGACCCGGAGACAGGCCGAAAGCCCTCCTTCCGTCATATTTTTACATGTTATTTTCCTAATTAAAGTAAAGTCTTATACATTAAGAGGGTCTATTTTAGCGGAATTACTTCTTGACGCCTGTTGATAGGCAAACCAGCAAAAGATAAAATGAGAACAAGCAAGGACAGTTCATTTGTTACTTACACAAGTCTGGCCGTCAACTTTATTGCCGTCCTGGTAATTACTGGGTGGATTATTGGATTCGACAGTCTGCTAGCGGTAGCTCCTGGCCTGCCAACGATGAAATTCAATACTGCTCTGGGCTTTTTGTTCGCCGGCCTGGCTTTGACTTTCCTTGACACTTTCAGGAACGGATTCAACCTGCCTGTCCAGCTATTTTCTGCCTTAACCATGCTGATTGGCCTCCTTACGCTTTCGCAATATGCGTTTGGCTACTCGTTGGGGGTTGATGAATTCTTCTTTGTCGACAATATTTCGAGAGTGGCAAATGCGCCCTACCCGGGTCGTATGTCGGCCGCTACTGCTACGTGTTTTCTATTGCTGGGGGCCTCCCTGCTGATTTTTTCGTCATCCAGGGTGCGGCTTTTGCCGCTTGCACAGTATGTTCTTCATCTGGTGAGCCTGCTCTCATTTATTTCACTAATGGGCTTTTTCTATCAGGTTCCCTCAAGTGCTAAACTGCCGTTTTTTAGCACAATGGCCATTCACACTTCAATCACTTTTTTATTGATTTCATTAGCGGCGAGTCTCAGTCGGCCGCACCTCGGGTTGGTTGGCTTTTTTAAGGGACGGAACCTTGGCACCTGGCTGGCGAAGCGGCTCCTGCCGCAAATCGGCGTTCTCGTTATAGCGCTGGGCTTTTTAATGATTCTTTCCAAGAGATTTGGCATAGTATCAGTGGAATTCGGCATTTCGCTACAAACAATCTCCTTTCTGGCAATTTGCCTTGTCCTCATCCTGAGAGTGGCCTTCATACTCAATAGAGTGGATACCGAACGACAAGAAGCCGAAAATCAACTTTCAGACCTCAACCAGTCGCTGGAAGAAAAAATTGCAGAGCGAACGGAAGAACTAAATTTGCTTAATGAAAGGCTACAACTGGCTACCAGTAGTGGAAACGTTGGTTTGTGGACCATCGATGTCAAGGATAACTTCCTTGATGTAAATGAGGCATTGAGAAAAATTTGGGGTTTTGACCCCTACGAGCCAATATCTCTGGACTCATTAAGCAAAAGGACTCACCCGGAAGACCTGGCACGGGCCGACAAAGCATTTGATCTCGCCATAAAAAATAAGCTGGTCATCGATTTTGAGCATCGGATTGTCTTACCCAACAAATCTGTTAGATATATCAAGGTCAATGGTGTAGTCCATTATGACGAACAGGGCAACCCTTTCCGAATTGCGGGCACTCATTGGGACATTACCGAACAAAAGCTTTTTGAAATAAGTCTGGAGGAAAGCGATAGGCGGAACAGAGTTTTTGTCGCACAAGCTCCATCAGCCATTGCCATGTTCGATACCGAAATGAGGTACCTGGCTGCATCGGAAAAATGGAAAGAAGACTATGGCATAATAGACAAAGAAATTATTGGAGTCTCACACTATGAGATTTTTCCTGAAATAGGCGACGACTGGAGGGAAATTCATAAGGAGTGTCTCAACGGTGCGGTGAACAAAGTAGATGAGGCATCCTTCAGCCGGGCAAACGGCTCTGTGCAATGGCTAACCTGGGAGGTGCGACCATGGTATAAAAATGAAGGCGTTGTAGGAGGGCTTATTATGTACACCGCTGACATAACTTCACTAAAGCAGAAAGAAGAGGAAAAAAAACGTCTGGAGTCCATTCTAAAGCAAGCCAGTGAAACTGCAAGTATCGGTGCCTGGGAGGTGGATTTGGTTAACAACACCGTGTATTGGGACAAAATAACGAAGGAACTACATAAAGTGGCTGCCGATTATGAACCCAAACTTGACGGCGCAATCCAGTTCTTCAAAGAAGGCGAAAGCAGACAGAAAATAGAAGCCGCAGTTCAGAACGCAATATTAGACGGAACTCCATACGACTTAGAAGTGGAACTCGTTGCAGCCGATGGATCGCTCGTATGGACCAGGGCCGTAGGGCAGGCAGAGTTTAGCGACGGCACTTGCCGCAGGCTTTTTGGCGTTTTTCAAGATATAGACCAAATAAAAAAGGCTGAGCTCAACCTAAAGGTAAGCGAAGAACAATTCAGGGGTGCATTCCAGTATTCGGCCATTGGAATGGCGTTGGTGTCGCCTGACGGCAAATGGAAACAGGTAAATAGCCGTGTTTGCGAAATGCTTGGATTTGAGGAGAAAGAGCTTCTGCAAACCACCTTTCAGGAGATAACTCACCCCGAAGACCTGGAGAGTGACCTTCAACACGTACAAAAGGTGCTGGCCGGAGAGATTGATTCATACAAAATGGAAAAACGGTATTTTCATAAAAATGGAAATATCGTCTGGGTGCTACTGAGCGTTTCACTGGTGCGAGATGCCAACAACCAGCCTCTCCATTTCATTTCTCAAATAGAAGATGTCACAGAAAGGAAAGCAACAGAGAATGCCCTGAAAGAAGAAAGAAAGCTTCTTAAATCGTTGATCGACAATATTCCGGTCAATATTTACATCAAAGATTTGGAGTCGAGAAAAACACTTGTCAATAGGCTGGAAATGGAATATTCGGGCTTCAAAAAAGAATCAGAGGTGATTGGCAAAACCGACTTCGATCTGTACCCGGAGGAGTCAGCCAAAGTATCAAGAGAAGAAGATCTTGAAGTATTCAATACTGGCAAACCAATTCTTAACAAAGAGACTATCAACACCCGGCATGATGGCAGTACGAATTGGTTTCTGTCATCGAAGATTCCCATGCAAAATGACAGAGGAGAAATAGTTGGACTGATAGGGATTAGCTACAATATCACAGCCAGGAAACTTGCCGAGCGGGCGCTGCAAGAAAGTGAACAGCGCTGGCATTTCGCCCTTGAAGGAGCCAACGATGGCGTGTGGGATTGGAACCTGGCAACCGGAGAAGTCTTTTACTCTAAAAGGTCTCTTAGCATAATTGGGATCGACAATAAAGCCTCCTCCGGTAAATCCGAATTCTGGGATCGGCGGGTACATCCAGATGACAAGGAAGCCTATTTTGAGGAAATGCAAAAACACCTGAGGGGTGAAATTGAAATTTATATCAATGAGCATCGTGTGCAACATGAAGATGGGCACTATGTTTGGGTACTTGATCGGGGCAAAGTCACGGAATTTGACGAAAAGGGCCAGCCTTTGCGAGTCATCGGCACTCATTCGGACATTACCTGGCGCAAGGAAAAAGAGGCGCAGGTCAGGCACTCGTTTGATATTATCAGCGAGCAGAACAAGCGGCTGCTCAACTTTGCCCACATAGTTTCGCACAACCTCCGCTCCCATTCGGGCAACCTTGAGATGATGATCAATCTCATCAACATGACTTCAACTCCGGAGGAGAAAGAAGAACTTATTCAGCACCTGGCGCAAATATCAGGATCACTGAGCGAAACTATCACCAATTTGAATGAGGTGGTCAAAATACAGGTGGATATTAACACTCAAACAGAGGAACTCAACCTGAAGGAGTACTTCGTCAAAACAATGCACATACTGACGGGCGACATAAAGGAGAAAAGAGCAAAAATAAATTTAAACATAAGCGACGACGTCACAATTACTTACAACAGAGCCTATCTGGAAAGCATCTTGCTCAACTTCCTGAGCAATGCTATCAAGTACCGTCACCCCGAGAGAAATCCAGTAGTTAATATCGATTTTATTACCACTAATAATTCAAAATTTTTGCAAATTGCCGACAACGGCATGGGAATAGATCTCAAGCTCCACAAGGAAAAGCTATTCGGAATGTATAAGACATTTCATGGTAACGCCGATGCGAAAGGGATTGGCCTTTTCATTACAAAGAATCAGGTGGAGAGTATGGGAGGTAGGATTGAGGTAGAAAGCGAAGTGCGTGTAGGAACGACATTTAAAATATATTTTGCATGAGTATGGTAGATTTGGCGTGTATTATAGACGATGATCAGATATATGTGTTTGGCCTTAGAAAGCTGATTGATTTTCATAAGTACAGTAAAAATCTATTGGTTTTCAAAAATGGTGCAGAGGCAATTAAGTACATGAAGCCCTTGATTACTTCCAGTGACGAATTGCCTGATGTTATACTACTCGATATTAACATGCCAGTGATGGATGGGTGGCAGTTTCTTGACGAATTTGTGAAGATTAAGCCCTTGATAAAAAAGAAGATCACCATTTACATGGTAAGCTCGTCGATTGACGAAGCAGACCTGGAAAGGGCCAAGAGCTACGAGGAAGTAAGTGATTTCATTGTTAAGCCAGTCAAAGAGCACGACTTAGCCAAAATTCTCGGTTGATAGCTTAACTCATGTTTCTGTCCTTCTTTTTGCTTCCAGCACGCTTTACTTCGCCCGGCAAAGCCTAATGCTTTAAAGCGGCAAAGAGGGGATGCCCGCTCCTTGGCAGGATGCCTGGCAGCGGCTTCTTTAGGGATCAAGCGGAAAATCTGGGGGGATTGCCCTTTAAACCCAATATCCCAAGTGGTCATAAAAAGCAAAAGGTCCAAGCGAGACGCATTGAACCAGTTTTGCTTTTTTATTTAACCACAAACGAAACATTCGATCCCCCCAGAAATACATATTGATCCTTCTTTAGCCGACTGCATCCCCGAAAAGCTCATCAAACATCCCCGCCTGGTATATAATTTACAAAACTGAGGAAAACAAATCCATTTTGTTTACGTTTGTGAGGATAATCAACCACAAACCTAAAAAAATGAAAGGTAACAACCTTGGTGAACTTGAAGAGCTTGTGTTACTCATGGTGGCGTCGCTTGACGAAGAAGCCTATGCGGTGGCTGTTCGGGAAGAGTTGGAAAAATCTGCCAGCAGGGTGGTCAACATAAGTGCCGTTCATTCTTCACTCTACAGGCTTGAGGACAAGGGTTTTCTTACCTCCGAATTCGGCGGCGCTACATCCAAAAGAGGGGGAAAAAAGAAGCGCCTATTTAAAGTCACTTCAGCCGGTTATGCCATCCTGAAAGAAGCGAAAGAAACAAAAGAGCAGATTTGGTCGAACATCCCCCAACTGTCATTTTCGACTATTTAAGCACTTCGGTTTTCAATTATGGAGCCCCTTCGCAAGCCACCAAATCGACCACCCGCCTTCGGCACTTTCCTACTGAGGAAGATCTACAGTGAGGACCTGTTTGAGGAGATCCACGGCGACCTGCTTGAGTTGTACGAGGAACGAATAGCAACGAAAGGCAGGTGGAATGCTTCGGCCCATTATATAAAGGATGCTGTGCTTTCAGCACGCAACTATGACCTCAGGCGGACACGACATTACAAAACTCAAAATAACTCAGGCGCTATGATTCGAAATTACATTAAGATTACGCTACGCACCATTTCCAAGAACAAAGTATACACCGCACTAAATGTGCTGGGCTTGGCACTAGGCATGGCTGCATGCATGTTTATTATGCAGTATGTGGCATTCGAAAGAAGCTATGACAAGTTTCATGAAAATGCCAACAACCTTTACCGTATCCAATACAACAACTTCAAAGACGGGCAGCTTCAGTATGAGTGTGCCGCTGCAGTTCCCAGAGTGGGGCCTTTCATGAAAGAGCAAATGCCAGAAGTGGTAGACTTTGCCAGGGCTTATCCATTATCGATGGTGGTCTCCTACCAAAATATCAACTTCAGAGAAAACAGAATCCACATCGTCGACCCTGCGTTTCTCAAAATCTTCACTTTCCCGTTGGTTACAGGAGATGTTGAAACATGCTTGAATGAGCCCAACACGGTAGTGATATCGGAGACGGCCGCCAAAAAGTATTTTGGAGACGAAGACCCGATTGGAAAAATGATCAGAGCGGATGGGCAGTATAGCATGGCAGTAACGGGTGTTGCCAAAGATGTCCCTGACAACTCACACATCAAGTTCGATTTCCTTATTTCCTATCAGACCCTAAATAACCAAACAGACAACGAGTCGGAGACGGCTTGGGGCTGGTACGATTTTAATTCTTATGTGCTACTGAGACCTGGCACTGATCCAAAAGAATTTGACAAAAAGTTTGAAGAGGTGCTGCTCGCAGAAAGACAGGAAGATTTTGATAAGTACAACTTTCGTCAGGAATTCCCTCTGCAACCTATCACAGACATTCACCTGTACTCAAACCTTTTGCAGGAGTCGGAGCCAGACGAGCAAGGCGATGGGCAGGCCGTGTTTTTCCTTGTCATTATCGCCGGTTTTATCTTGCTTATTGCCTGGATCAATTATATCAACCTGAGCACTGCAAGATCTATCGAAAGAGCCAAAGAAGTAGGGGTAAGAAAAGTGATGGGGGCCGTCAAAAGTCAGCTAATTGGCCAATTTCTCACAGAGTCTGTAATACTCAATTTGCTGGCATTCACCATTGCACTTCTGATTGTGGTAATTGGCATCAGCCAGTTCAATGGACTTACTAATTCAAAACTAAGCCTCACCTTTCTTGCTGAAGGAAGCTTTTGGGGCATATCTGCACTTTTGATTTTCTCGGGCTCCATTCTTGCTGGCTTGTACCCAGCCTTTGTGCTATCCTCCTACCAGCCTTCGAAGGTGTTGAAAGGAAAAATGACCGGAAACAAGGCTGGTATTTATCTTCGTAAGGTATTGGTTGTATTTCAGTTTGCTTCCTCTGTTTGCCTCATCGCCGGCACGCTCATCGTGTATCAGCAGCTCAAATACATGAACAACCTTGACCTCGGCTTCGATATGACGGAAACCCTGGTAGTGAAAGGGCCCGGTGTGTTTACAGCAGACTCACTCTACAGACCAACTTTGCAGACTTTCAGAAATGAGCTCTTGCAAAACCCGGAGATAAGAGCCTTCGCCTCAGGCACCAATGTGCCTGGTGATGAGATATTCTGGGCGAATGGCATCCGACGAGCCGAAGAGCCAAGGGAGTCGAACAAAGCCATCTACATTGCCGGCGTCGACTATGACTACTTTCCCGCCTACGATATCGAAGTGGTAGCGGGGCGCAACTATGGCCGGACGTTTACGACAGACACCGGTGCAGTCATCCTCAATGAGTCGGGTGCAAAATACCTGGGGTTCCAATCGGCCGAGGAAGCCATCAATAAAAAAGTTTTCTGGGGTAGAGGAGAAAAAACTATTATCGGTGTCGTGGAAGACTACAACCAAATGTCAGCCAAGATTGGTGTGACGCCATTATTGTTCCCGCTGATCACCGGAAGAAGCAGCTTCTTCACTATCAAATTAGACAAAACGGCGGGCAAAGACCTCAAGCAGGTTTTTGAGAAAGTAGAGACCTCCTACGCAAAGCTTTTCCCCGGCAATCCGTTTGACTATTTCTTTCTCGACGACTTCTTTAATCGCCAGTACAATTCCGAGAAGAAATTCAGCAGGGTGTTTACACTGTTTGCAGGCTTTGCTATCATCGTCGCCTGCCTCGGCTTGTTTGGGTTGTCGTCGTTCAACGCTGTCCAAAAAACCAAGGAGATTGGCATCCGGAAAGCCATTGGAGCCGATGTTGCCCACATCGTAATGCTGCTTTCGAAGGAGTTTGTATACCTGGTGCTTTTCGCCAACCTGATTGCCTGGCCTGCAACCTGGTTCGTAATGAATACCTGGCTGGATAACTTCGCCTACCGGATCGCCATCACACCACTTGTGTTTGCGGTTGCAGGCCTGTTGGTTTTGGTCATCGCCGTGCTCACTGTTGGTTACAAAACCATGGCGACGGCCAAGTCCGATCCTGTGAAGGCGTTGAGATATGAATAAATTCGCTTAGGGAACAATCTCGTGAGGGATTGAGTTAATTTGAAGCCTGATTGAGACACGTCAATCAGGCTTTTTTTTATGAACTACATGCGACGTTTCCTTTCAATACTAAAATACACAGGCCTGACACTGGCTGCTATTCTTTTGCTGGTGTTTGTTGGCGGCTTTCTTTTCACCAGCCTTAGCCCCCAGTTTGGCGGCTCTCCAACAGAGGCGCAAGTCGCTTCTTACGAAAAGTCGGGGCATTTTGAAGAGGGTTTGTTCGTTAACAACACCCCCACTTCCATGGAAATGGACTGGGCTACGATCAAAACCCTGCTACGGGACTACCTTGTTGGCGTGCCTAACCTTGCACCGGAAAATTTGCTACCCGTGCTCAAAGTCGATTCACTTAGCATTGTGAACCGGCCCGACACGCTTACCAGGCTCACCTGGTTTGGTCACTCAGCTTTTCTTTTAGAAATAGAAGGCAAAAACATATTGCTGGACCCTATGTTTGGCGACAGCCCTTCTCCTATTTCGTGGCTGGGCTCGCATCGGTTTACCGAGGGGCTACCCATAGAAATCGAACAGCTTCCGGCTATCGATGCTGTCTTCTTTTCCCATGACCATTACGACCACCTCGATTACGAATCGGTGATGCGATTAAAGGGCAAAGTGAAAGACTTTTACGTGCCGTTGGGTGTGGGCGCTCACCTGGCAGCCTGGGGTGTAGCCGAAGACAAAATACATGAGATGAATTGGTGGGAGGAAACTACACATGAGAATCTCCAAATTGTCTGCACACCGGCAAGGCATTTCTCCGGCAGGGGCATTACCAATCGTTTTTCAACGCTTTGGAGCTCCTGGGTAATCAAAGGACAGCACGCCAACATCTATTTCAGTGGCGATAGCGGCTACGGCCCACATTTTAAAGAAATTGGTCAAAAGTACGGCCCGTTTGATGCGGCCCTTATGGAGTGCGGGCAGTACGACCTGCGCTGGCACAATATTCACATGCTGCCAGAAGAAACTGCCCAGGGTGCCATTGACTTAAATGCAAAAGTTGTGA
The DNA here is from genome assembly GCF_048007035.1 of Imperialibacter sp. Lineage (NCBI taxonomy): Bacteria > Pseudomonadati > Bacteroidota > Cytophagia > Cytophagales > Flammeovirgaceae > Imperialibacter > Imperialibacter sp. Next base: position 4,169,773 of record NZ_CP180355.1, on the reverse strand, counting down.
TGCCCATCCACTGGGGGGCATTTGTGCTGGCGCTTCATGCATGGAAAGATCCTATTGACCGGGTGACAAAAGAGGCTGCTGCATTGGGGATGCCTATCGCTACACCAAAAATTGGCGAAAGACTGATGGTGGGCCAGCCAGACTTCCCGATGGAAAGATGGTGGGACTCGCTAAAATGATTTTGCCTTATTTTTTGAACACGCCATCATACCCGCTGCCCATATAGGCACCCCATTTAATTTCCTTGTTAACAGGCAGGGTGGTAGTCAGTCGGACTACTTCCATCCCATCGAAGGTGTAAGTGTGTTCTGTGTTTGTAGCATGGCAGTAAACGATGTCGATATTGCCATCGCCATCCAGGTCTCCCACCCAGGGGGTTGACGAAAGATTATGTCCGTCGGTATGAACATCGAGATCAATGACTTCACCCGTGGTGAAATCGATCACCGCCAGCATATTGTAGAAGTACTTCTTCATCAGACCATTTTCCAGGCTCTCGGCCTGATAGTTCACAATCACCAGTGCATCATCAACACCATCGAGGGTAAAGTCGGCAATCACAGGCGTGGTGGTTTGATAAAGCCCAAGGGAATCCAAAAACTCAACCGCTCCATTGGCGCCATTCACCATGAATTGCTTGGTCCAGTCGAGGTTGGGCCAGGAACCCTGAGCAAACGACAAGAAAAAGTCGGCGGTCTTATCGGTGTTGAAGTACCCGACTGAAATCGAGCTATAAGCTTCAGTATTATCCATTTGCACCTGCCAAATCTTCTGATGCGTTTTTCCGTCAAAAGCCAGAAATCTTCCATCCACCGCATTGGCAACAATATCCGGCCTGCCGTCGTCGTTCACATCTACCCAGGCAGCCGGAGCTATAAACCCCTTATTGGCACTGCTATCGAGCTTAATGGCGGCCGTTAAATCGCCTTTCATTACCTGAGAGAGGGTACCCAACCACAGGTTTCCCCCAATGGTTTCGCCCCCTGTTCCAAAAATGATTTCTCTGTCATTGCTTCCTGCCATCGGCAAAGTAGCCACCGACATGTATATTTCCTTTCTATCAGGCATCGGCGCCTTGCCCAGAACTTCCCCAGTGAGCGTGTTGAGCACTACCAAATGCCCTGCTGGTCTGTTTGGGTCGTAAGGCTCTGCCATCACATCCCCGCCATTGGAAATCAAGATATCCTCCACACCATCTCCATTTTGGTCTGGCACAAACTGTGGATTGTAAAAATTGAACCACTGCTTTTGCTTCCGCTCTTTGGCCAGATCCGGGTCGTTGAAATGCCAGATCACTTCACCGGTTTTGCCATCTACAGCCTGTAACTCCGCTGACCTCCCATTGATGAACACATCCATCACACCATCGCCGGTGATGTCTTTCAGGCTGGCTGAGCCAAACACCTGATCAATAGCCGACACATTCCAAAGCATGTCGCCGGTTCGCCCGTCCAGTGCAAAAACGGCCGAATCGCAGGCTTTGAATTCCTCCCTGCCCGCCCCGAGAATAATATCTTTGATGCCATCTCCATTGAGGTCAGCTACTCTGGGCGACGAAAAAGTCCCGATTCCGGGTAGACGTTTTGTCCATGAGTCTTGCGCCAGCAACTGACCGGCTATGCTAATGCATACCAGCATAAAAAGTGTAAACCGAAAAGCCATCCGATGCTATTGATTTTAATCCTTTGAAAGATAGATCAAAAGCGCATGAAGTTCAAAAAGGGTTACCCTACCGGGGAGTCACCGGTTGCGTCCAGGCCGTTTCAAAATCACCCTCTTTGAAAGGATTTTCTTTATACTTGTCGGATACTACTTTGGCCCTGACGAACACTATGTCTTCAGTCAGTTCAAATTCAGCAGCCATTCCTTTTTTCTCCATCAGCACTGAAGACATCTCTTCCCCGTTCTTCACACCAATGAACTGTATCGTATAGGCAACACCTTCCTCTGCAGCCACGTCCACTTTAAGCTTATTTGCTTCCCGGACAATTCCGTTCAAAGTCACGCCGGTCGATCCATAAAAGTCGCCTGCTTCCATGGCTTCAATCAAAGATGCAGGTCGGAGTGAGTCGGCCTGCACCATCACCCAGCCCCGGCCGCTGTTGCTATAGGCATCGCCTAACATATGATAATTATGGCTATCGTCGGTTGCCACACCATACATGAGGGGCTTACCGGCGGTCAGGTAGGCAATATTGATGCGGTCCCACATCTCCTCCATACCAATATGGGTGGAATCGCCGTAGTTGCTCACCATGGGATGCCCATTGAACACCTCGAAGAATCGCTCACCGTTGAGTGAGATCATGTCGTCTAGCGTAATAGCAAAATAGAAATTGGGATGGTTGACGTGAATGATCATTGGCTGGCCGGTGGTCTGTCGTTGTGCCGCTACTGCGTCGATGCTTTTTTGCAGCACATCCGATACACTACTCCCTTCCTGTGCCCCAATTAACTCTTTGACGTTGGTAACGTTCAGGTGTAGAGGTTTTCCCTCGAAACTGTTCGTAATTTCCTCTGAATGTATGATGAGGAATTTGTCCTTTTCGGCAAAAAGTGGCACGTATTCCTGAAAAGTTTTCAGCTTCACACTTACCCGGCCTGTGTCCTCCTTATACTCCACCCAGTCCTCTCCATATTTTTCAAGATAAGTGTAAAAAGCGTCTTTATACACCCCGCCCCTCGGCACCAGCTTCCACTTTTCACCAGCCGCCAATGTGTTGTGGTCAGAAAGGCCAACAAAGTCATAGCCGTGGTCCTTGTACCAACCCATGATCATTTCAGGAAATTCGTCACCATCACTCCAATAGCTATGGGTGTGTAAATTTCCCTTGTACCATTGCCTTTCAACCTTAGCTGTTTTCGGCGTGCCACACGACCAGAGAAGCAGCAAAAAGACCGATAGAATACCTAATCTTTTCATTTTCTAAAATTTTGATTTTATCAATTCACCAAACGAGTGTTTCAAAAAGAAAGCAAATATGACAATAACTCATCCAATAGATGCGTCTTTCGGTAGCTTTTATCAGTCATTTCGTGCTCAGGTCACACGCCAAACTTGCCAAAGAATCAAACAACTAATTCTTTGAAAAATATAATTTAAATAACTGAGCCGATTCCGTCATTTAGTTGCATCACCTATACAATTTGGCCTCAAAAGTTGAAATATGAAAAGAAATTGCATAATATACGTTAGCATTCAATAACCTTATAAGTAGAACCACTATTAACCTAACCTGTTTATGTCCAATTTATTGGACATATTTTACCTTAGAGCATGTCACTTAAATCCACCCTACCAGCAGAAATCTACAATCGGATTGAAGAAATCCAGTCCATGATATTCGAAATTGCCAACGGCAATTACAACTTCCGACTTCAGCGCTCAGCCGAAAACAACGAGCTTGATGGCCTTATAGGGGGCATCAATATGCTGGGAGAAGAAATTAAGGCATCCACAGTATCCAGAAACTACCTCCAAAACATCTACAGGGGGGTTATCGATCTGTTGATCATTTTAAAGAAAGACTTCACTATTGAGACGGTCAATCACCAGGTGTTAAGCTCTCTTGGATACACCAAAGACCAGCTTGTTGACCAGCCATTCAGCAAGCTACTCGGCCCCAACTATCAGGACAGCCTGGATCGGATTGAGAAAGATTTGAAGGAAAATAACATCTCGGTGAATTTGGAACTTAATTTCCTCACATCGGGCAACGTTGCAGTTACACATGCCGTTTCATTTTCGCTCCTTTCAGGGAGCGATGACCTCGACACCAGCATTTTGGTCACTGCCAAGGACGTTACCGCATTTAAGGAAACTGAGGAACGGCTTAAGCGCCAAAATGAAGCGTTGAAAGAAATTGCCTGGATACAATCGCACAAGGTGCGGGGGCCGGTTGCGTCTATTAAAGGGCTCATGATGCTGATTGATTTGGATCAAAACTCGCTTGAAGAAAACCGACAAGTTTTTAAGAACATGCAGCTAACCATCGAACAGCTTGATGCCATTATTCATGAAATCGTCAGCAAAACGGGGAACCTCTTCGAGGAGGAGGACTCTCCGCAGTAACATAAGTGACTCCAAAAACTGATTAGTGCGCTGGGTTCGCCTCCAAAACTTCCACGCAGCGTTATTCCAAAGGATTGCTTTGCTGCTGCCGAATGCGTCTGCCAGACCCACAATCTTGATCGCTAATTATCAACAGGCAGGCAGTGCACATTAATACAAGCCGACTATCTTGAACTCCTCTGCCTAAATTCATACCTTGATAAAAGCTCCTGCCACCAAACCAAACAGCCGTTGAGTTGTTAAATGCTTGAGTTTCACAGGTACTTGCAAAAACGACCTGATATGAAGGCTTTGATAGTTACATCGCTATTTTTTCTTTTTCAAGGAAAGATCGTGGGCCAGTCGAATTGGCCTTACCGTGTCCCCGCAGGTGTCAAAGTGGAAAGCATAGTACCATTCGACGAACTCTATCTGTTTCCAGCTTTCCGAAAGTGCTCCATTTTCTATGTGGATGGCAACACCTCATTGGCCATGGCCAACTATAGTCTGCTATATCAAAAAATGGTATTGATCAGCGTGAAAAAAGATACCACTTTCTTGAAAAACGACTATCTGGTTCAAAAATATGACTTTGGAGGCACGGTCATTCTTAACGACTATAAATATGGCCTTGTAGAAGCACAGAACGACTCGTTGTTCCCAAAGCTTGCCAGAAAAGACTTTGTCCATTTAATTCCTGTAGATGAAGGCACCTTTGATGGATACTCCAATTTTGTCGATCCCTCCACAACCAACATCGTACTAAGGAGAGTAGGAAACGACACCGACAGAGTGCTGGAAGACCAGTTTGCCCGGAGCAACATCATCGTGGAAAAGAAGGTGGCATTCTTCTTAATAGACCGTAACCAAAGAGTATTCCCAGCCAGCGGAAAGTACATCTACCGGATACTGCCCCGCCACAAGAACACCATCCGTGATTTTATTAAAGCGGAGTCTATTGACTTCAAAAGTGAAGCCGGTCTTCACAAGCTATTGGATTTTTGTCGAAAACTGTAGCGGTTTTTTCTCTCAGACTCAAAAAAAACTAGTCCTACTAAACTCAATCCACTATCACTACAACGACCACACCTTTGTTCCTTTTTCATAAGGCTGGCAGGCTACGTATTTGCCGGGAATCGGCTGGTACCTCAATATCCGTTCACCCAGCTCCTCAGTGTTAAGGTAACTGGAAACAGTCATAGCTTTGACCTTCTTGAAAACAGCATTGACCTCCTTCTTAGCCATGTCGGTGCCCCACACCGATATGCCATAAGACTCTGGTGTATCGTACTTGGCAAGAAACGCATTTCTCTCTTCCTGACTACATTTCACAAAGGTCTTGCCCTGCATGGTTTCGCATTCTTTCAGGAACCCGTCAAGGTCTGACTTGAATTGTTCCTGATCGGTGGGTGAGAATACCGCCGAGATAAAGGCGTCCATGGTCTGAGCCACCTTCATGTCCCTGGCACCCGGCGTACTGGTCTTTGGCAAAATAGTCTCTGTTAGCTCGTCTAATGCTGCTGCTTGCTCAGGGGTGAGCGCCAGAGGCTGCCAGCCCAGCTCAGGGGCGGACTCGCAGCTATTTAAAATCGATAAAATGGCAGGGGCCGAAAGGGTGTACCCCATACTCAGGGCCATTCTTCTGATTACTTCTCTTCTTTCCATGGCTTAGAGATTTTTCTTTTTTAGTTGTTCAGCAGCATAGTTAGCGGCTCTGGCTGTAAGAGCCATATATGTGAGTGAAGGGTTCTGGCAAGCTGAAGAAGTCATGGCGGATCCATCAGTCACGAAAACATTCGGAGCGCCATGCACCTGATTCCATTTATTGAGTACCGACGTTTTCGGATCATTTCCCATTCTTGCGGTGCCCATTTCGTGAATCCCCAGTCCCATAGCTGCCGGTGAGTCGTACGTTTCTACTTTCTTGAAGCCGCTCGCTTCCAGCATTTCGGCAGCCGAATCAGCCATGTCTTTTCTCATGGCCATTTCATTTTCCCTGAACTCAGCGTCGACTGTAAGGGTCGGTAAACCGTACGGATCCTTTTTGTCAAAATTGAGCCACATGCGGTTGTCCTGATGAGGCAGGCATTCACCGAAGCCCACCAACGCCATTTGCCATGGCCCGGGCTCCATCAAACCGTCTTTGAATTCGGCACCGAAACCAGGCACGCTGCCGCCTCTGCCTGCCCCCGCCCGTTCTGCTCCACCCTGATACCCAAAGCCCCTTACGTAATCATTCCTTTTGGTTTCTTCATTAATATTCCTGAATCGTGGGATGTAAATACCATTAGGGCGGCGGCCTTCGTAATACTTATCAGCAAAGCCTTCGAAATCACCTATGGCACCCACCCTATAGTGATGATCCATAAGGTTGCGCCCGAGCTGATCACTTTCGTTGCCAAGCCCCGTTGGATAGCTGTCAGAAGTAGAGTTTAGAAGAATAAACGTGGAGGCCATGGTGGAGGCATTCAGGAAGATCACTTTCGCAAAATACTCGGTGGTGGCTTTTGACTCAGCATCAATCACCCGCACGCCGGTAGCTTTTCCCGTCTTATCATCGTAAATAATAGAATGCACAACTGCATTCGATATCATGGTCAGGTTGCCTGTCTTTTCTGCATCAGGCAGTGTGGATGATACACTACTGAAGTATCCCGAAAAAGGACAGCCTCTGGAGCAACGATTGCGGTATTGGCACGGCCCACGGCCATTATGCTCCTGGGTAAGGTTGGTAACACGACCAATGGTCAGGTACCTGTTTTTGAAATTACTTTCTATTTGTTGTTTGGTATGCTGCTCCACGCAGTTGAGCTCCATTGGTGGCAGAAACTGCCCGTCTGGCAAGTGAGGAAGCCCCATAGCCTCGCCGCTGATCCCCACATATTTTTCTACATAGTCGTACCAGGGTGCAATGTCTTTATAGCGAATTGGCCAGTCGACGCCGATGCCCTCTTTGGCGTTAGCTTCAAAATCCAGGTCGCTCCACCGGTAAGTCTGGCGACCCCAGGTGAGGGAGCGGCCTCCGGTTTGGTAGCCCCTGATCCAGTCGAAACGCTTGACCTCATCGTATGGGTTCTCTTTATCGTTTACAAAGAAATGTTTGGTGTCCTGCCCTATCCACCCTGTGCGACTTTGTACTTTTCTTTCCTGAGCTTCCTCATAACTTAGCACACCATTATTGGGCATATCCCAGGAGTCCTGATGAGCCGTGGGATATTCTCCGTGTTTTACTGACCTTCCCCGCTCCAGCACAAGGGTTTTTAGTCCCTTTTCGCAAAGCTCTTTGGCGGCCCAACCACCGCTTATTCCTGACCCTACAACAATGGCATCGTATTGATGGGTGCTATTCTGATCCTGCATGGTATCAATGTAGTTTAAGTAACAGTATTTCCCTTTCGGGGAAAAGGTTCAATATAGCCATTCTGCAATAAAGAGAACAAGAAAGCGCCCAACAATCTGTCAAGTTTTGAACTAGTCTGAATTGCCTCTTTGATGCGTTATCAGGCGATTTGCGGAGCAACTTGATCCGGTCTGCGATTAGCAACCGGCTGCCTCAAAACAAGCCTTTTACAACTATTCACCATCAATCATGCTCTTCAATTAAGCCAGCGCCTCTGACGGCACATAAGCACTTTCATGCATTAATAACTTCAAATACAGGATATGCGGTTCCTCCTTCTCTGTATCATAGCCCTCTCCATCGGCGGTTGTACACCAAATCAACCTGAAAAAGTAGTGACGGATGATGGTGTCACTATCGACTACCAAATCCATGGACAAGGAGATACTACCCTTTTGTTTCTGCACGGCTGGAGCATTAACAAAAGCTACTGGGCCAATCAAGTAAGCGCCTTTTCCCCTGCCTATAAGGTAGTGGTGATAGACCATGCAGGCCATGGGGGCTCAAGCGGCCAGCACAAAGAATGGACGCCACAGCGACTGGGGAAAGATGTAGCCCAAACCATTGAGCAGCTAAGTCTTGACCATGTAATTATCATAGGCCATTCTATGAGTGGCGACATTATGCTCGAAACGCAAGCCCTCGTGCCTGATAATGTGATTGGGCTGATTGGCGTTGATAACTTTAAAGAAGTGGGGCAAGCAATGACTGAGGAGCAGGTCTCGCAAATGAAGGAGTTTCTTGACTACTTTTCACTCCACTATTCCGAGGTAGCTGATCAATATGTAAGAAATGGTCTGTTTGTAGAAAACTCCCCTCCTGAAGCCGTAGAGCGAGTTGTTAAAGATGTACTGCAAATGGACTCGGTCGTGTCGGTGGACATCATCGAACAACTGGTTTGGTACCAGGCCAGGGAAGCTGATCTGTTAAGAAACCTACGTTGTAAGCTGTATTTACTCAACAGTAGTTTCAGCCCAACCGACACAACCGGGCTTGCAAGGACTTGCCTGTCGGGTTTCCAAATTATCGACATTGGCCCAACCGGACATTACCCAATGATTGAAGACACTGAAAGGTTTAACCACGGGCTAAGGGAAGCACTATATCAAATCGCCATGCACTAGGCATCAGTAGAACACGCTGCCAGTTTTCGCCATCTGCTCTCATCTTTTTTATTAATCTCAACTATTGACTATATTAAGGGAGATTGCCGTTGCCGGCATATCAAATCGCTCTCAACGGCCTCCTTTTATTGGAAAGACAATCACAATCTGGACTCTTTTCTAATAAATTTTGATATTCATTAGATTTAATTCAAATGAAGTCATAATTTATTGCGAGATATTTAACACACACCCTGATTGACTATATAAAGCTCATTTGCGAGCACCCGAAACGGGCTGACCTGCAGACTCAGGCAAGCCTTCCTTCGTGCCCTCTGGCGGGGAAGTATTGTTGCCGGATGATTCATTGCAAAGTCAATAGAAAGGATTGACCCGAACAATGGCTGCTTCACAAATGTTTTAAAGAAAGGTATCGACTAAAATTAAGCACAGGCTTCATGCAACACACCAACATTTTCGAGTCTTACCACATCGGCGAGGGTACTTTTGATGAAATGTACCAGGGCAAGGAGGTAAGATCAGCCTATCAGGGAATTTTTAATTTTCTTAAGAGTAACAGTCCCGAAGACCTCACCATGAAGGAGGAGCTATCCAAGCGTCTCTTTATGAGCCAGGGCATCACTTTTACGGTGTATTCCAGCGGCGAGGGCATAGAAAAAATCTTTCCTTTCGATATTATCCCAAGAATCATCACGGCTGACGAGTGGGATTTTGTTGAGAGGGGCATCAGGCAGCGGCTCAAAGCGCTCAACCTGTTCCTGAAAGACATCTATTCTCATCAGTTCATCCTGAAGGACGGCATAGTGCCCACCGACATTATTTATTCCTGTCCTCATTTTATTCGTGAAATGCATGGACTGAAAGTACCTCACGATATCTATGTGCATATATCAGGCATTGACATTATCCGTGGCGGCGACGGTACTTTCTATGTGCTGGAAGATAATTTGCGCACACCGTCCGGCGTGTCGTACATGATCGAAAACAGGGAAATTACCAAGCGGATCTTTCCTGACGTGCTACGCCGCAACTCGGTAAGGTCAGTGACGCAGTATCCCACATTGCTACATAAAAACCTCAAGTCACTCTCACCCCGGCAGGTGGCTAACCCCACAGTTGTATTGCTTACGCCCGGCATGTTCAACTCTGCTTACTTTGAGCATACGACTCTGGCCCGCCTCATGGGCATTGAGTTGGTGGAGGGGCGTGACCTTGTGGTAGAAAACCATAAGGTTTTCATGAAAACAACCTATGGCCTGCAGCAGGTTGATGTTATTTACCGCAGGGTGGACGATGATTTTCTTGACCCACTTGTTTTCAACAAAGAAAGTGTGCTTGGCGTGGCAGGCATTATGTCGGCATACAGAAAAGGCAATGTGGCCATTGTGAACGCAGTAGGCAACGGCGTAGCCGACGACAAAGCCATTTACACCTTTGTGCCTGACATGATCAAGTACTACCTCAACGAGGAACCCATTCTCAGCAACGTGCCGACCTATCACTGCGCAGATCCTGAACAACTGGAGCATGTTTTCAACAACATCACCTCTATGGTAATCAAAAAGACCAATGGCTCAGGTGGCTATGATATGCTGATGGGTAACTCCGCTACAGAAAAGGAAATTGAGGACTATAAAAAAGCGGTTCTGAAAGACCCAAGACAGTTTATCTCCCAGCCTATTATTAGTCTGTCCACATCTCCGTGCTACATCAATGGCAAGTTAACGCCCAGGCGGGTAGATTTACGCCCGTTTGCATTGTACGGCCCTGATGGCATCGAAATTGTGCCCGGAGGCCTCACCAGAGTAGCTTTGAAAGAGGGTTCCATGGTGGTAAACTCCTCGCAGGGTGGTGGCAGCAAGGACACCTGGGTATTGGCTTAATAGTGAAATTGACAACAGACTTTAGAAGATAAATATATGCTTAGCAGAGTAGCAGACTCACTTTTCTGGATGGCACGTTATATGGAGCGCTCCGACGGCATCCTTCGCATGCTTAAGGTGAATTACAACTCGTCGCAGGACAACCTGAGCGATTTTAGCTGGCAGCCTGTGCTGAAGGTGTTCACCTATCTGGAGGGGCCCGCCATTATTGAGCTGGCCAACGAAAGCAGCGAGGTGTTGCGTTACATGATTCTTGACAAGGAAAATGATAACTCGGTACAAAACATAGTGATCCACGCCCGGGAGAATGCCCGCTCGGTCCAGGACAATGTCACTATAGAAGTGTGGCAATGCCTGAACGACTTCTACCACCTCATCAGGGACGAACGCCACATCAACAGCCTGGCGCAAGGCGATGCTATTTCGGTGATTGACCTGATGGTGAAGCAATGCCTGGTATATTATGGCACTGTGGACATTACCATGTCGAGAGGCAGTGGCTACTGTTTCATGTCGCTGGGTAAGTTTTTGGAAAGAGCGTTGCAATCAATTGATATACTCGATGTGAAGCTTGGCAGCATGTCGGCGGAAGACATGCAAGCATACGACACTCTCTACTGGAAGTACCTGCTGATGTCGGTGTCGGGGTATAAGCTTTACCTAAAAAACTATCAGTCAGGCTTCGAAGCCCGCAATGTGGTTCATCAAATTGTTCTGAATACACATTTTCCAAGATCTGTCATCTACTCGCTGGATCACCTGCATCGCAACTTCGAGCAACTCAGTGCCTACCTTGACAAAGCAAGCTTTGATGAGCTCAATTTCGAAATAGGTAAACTGCGCAGCAAGGTTCGCTACTCTACGCTCAACGACATTGAGGCCATGGGACTGCATACATACCTGGCAGATATCAAAAAGGACTTGTCGGACATCAGCAGCAAGTTGAACCAGTATTGTTTTGCTTATAGTTAGAGGGAGATGGAGATGGAAGACCGAAGATGGAAGAGCGAAGATAGAAGACAGTAGAAAGCCTGCGGGATCGAAGCGGAGTCAAATATCAAATCTGAAATCTCAAATCACCAACCTCCTGTCCTTTCATCTCAAATTTGTAACTTCCAATCTGTAATTGTCAAATCCGAATTTCAAATTAGCAATTCCTTTATGCCCAAGTTCAACATCCGCCACCTGACCAAATACACCTACACCACCTCGGCGACGAACAGTGCCAACGAGATCATGCTCTATCCCATCCAGGACGATCATCAGGAAGTTCTCCAGCATCAGGTGATCATTACCGGTAACCCGGACGTGTATGTGCACAAAGATTATTATGGCAACAACGTGGGCTCTTTTGCATTTGCCGACCCTCACCTTCAGCTTCTGATCGACTCTATTCTGGAGGTTGAGACAAAGAAAGCACCGGAAGTTGCCGACGAAAGCCCCGCCGATGAGCAGTGGAAGCACCTTTACAACATATCGAACCATGTGCCTTACATTGATTTTCTCAGGCAGGAAAACTTTCAGGCGATTCCTGAAGTAATGACACTGATTGAATCTATCAAGAAACAAAATGCCACTCCTCTCCAGGCCGCACTTAACCTTAGCGAGTATGTGTTTAACCACTTCGCCTATATCAAAGGAGTAACCACTGTGGAAACTACACTCGATGAGATTTGGAAGCTGAAGTCAGGTGTTTGCCAGGATTTTGCGCACATGCTGCTTGTGATGTTGCGCCAGCTCTTTATTCCGGCCCGCTATGTGAGTGGCTATGTGTGTCCCAATAAAAATGGCATGCGGGGCGAGGGCGCTACCCATGCCTGGGTGGAAGCCTACATCCCCGACCATGGCTGGGTGGGCATAGACCCGACCAATAACTGCCTCGTCAACGACCTGCACGTGCGCCTGGCCATAGGCCGCAGCTTTGTTGATTGCTCACCAGTGAAAGGCACCTACAAAGGTGCAGCCGACCATACCCTTGAAGTAGCCGTGTCGGTAGAATATGAGGGAGGGCCAAAAGTAAACCAGGACCTGGCCCTTGAAGAAATAGCCAAAGCCACCGCTACGCCCGACGTGAATTCTTTCCAAAGGTACCAACAGATACAGCAGCAGCAGTAGCCCTCTTGCGCCAGAGGCGTAGAAGTGGGAAGATGGAAGACGGGAGACAGAAGCCGGAAGACAGGAGCCTGCCCGACTACTGGCGGGACCGAAGCAGGCGTCGGTACGGCAGCACTGGCAGCCGTCAGACGCCCAGAAGGCTTAAAAGGAGGCAGAAGTCGGAAACAGAAGACCGGAGCAGGCGTCGGCAGGATAGCATTAACCTGATGCATAGGGCTTTACCCAATGCACAGGTATTGCGCCATTTCAGGGGTTGGGTAGCTGCGAGCCTTGAAAGGGCGCAATTCGAGGATGATGGCGGTGAAGCCCCATCCTAAAAGAAAGACAGGAGACCGCAGCAGGCATCCGCACTCCAACCCCCTCATCCTTTCACTCATTTTTCGTAAATTACAAGGGTAACAAGGTAATCCGATCCAATACGCTTATGGTACTCCGTCGTCATTTTCTCAAAAAAACAGCCGCCGGGTTGGTAGCCATCCCGGCCATACTTCCAATGCTCAGCTGCGAAACCAAAGCTGAAAGCGCCGTCGCTGAAGCAGACTACAATTGCGTACTCACGCCACAGCAAACCTCAGGCCCCTTCTATTTCGATACAAAACTAAAACGGAGCGATATCACAGAAGCCAGACCAGGCCTTCCTCTTGCCTTCAAAGTGCGGGTGGTAAATGTGCAGAACTGCTCTCCAATAGCCAACGCCATCGTCGACATCTGGCATTCTGATAAAGACGGCCTATACTCAGGCTACCCCCGCCAGGGGGAAAAGCGAATCGACACCAGTGGTGAAACCTTCTGCCGTGGCCACCAGCAGACAAATGCCGACGGAGTGGCCTCCTTTCTTACGATGTTTCCCGGGTGGTACCCGGGTCGGGCGCCTCATATTCACTTTAAAGTATACATGCCAGGCAATAGCTTTGTCACCTCACAAATGTATCCGCCCTGGGAAATCGCTAAAGAGGTCTACAACTCACCTCTCTACGCCGCCCGGGGACAAAGCCCCACGACCTACACCAGCGACGGCGTACTCCGCTCCTCCGATCTGAGCAAGCTTACCCTTTCATTGGAAAAAGAAGGAGAAGGATTCAAAGGGACGTTTGTGGTCGGGGTAAAAGTGTAGAGACGGAAGTTGGAGGACAGGAGACCGAAGTCCGGAGTAGGCGTCGCTGCTATAGCGCTGGCCTTCTGCGATGGCAGTCGTCAGACGCCCGAAAGGCTTAAAGGGATTTCTAATCAGAAATTTCAAATACCTTCAATCCGTAACCTCCAAATCCGTACTTTCGCATCCTCAATTCTTCAAATACTCAGATCTGCAACCCTTCGCCCATGTCCTCCAATAACAACATCTTCGCTTTCTGGTCCTGGTTTGAAGACAACCTTGGCCGAATCCGCACTGTGCTGCTCGACCCCTCCCACCCCGATCGGGAATATGTCGTCAGCTCTCTTGACCAACACATCCTGGCCATTGGCACCTTCACATGGGACATCGAGAAAGGCATGCACCGTCCCTGGAGCCTGACCATTTCGCCCAATGGCGACCCCGAGCTACTGGAGCAAACCAAAGCCATTGTGGAGCAGGCACCCGAGCTCGCCGACTGGGAGTTTTACCCAGCACACCAACCAAAGAAGCAAGACTTTGCCTTCACAGTGTATGACGAGGAAATGAACCAGCAGGCTGTGGATGCCAATCCCTGGCACTATGTGCTGATACCGGCGAGTGGCAGGCAGCACACCCTGCTCATAGAGGCAGGCAACTGCCCACATCTCGACGACAATACCCTTTATGCTGCTGTCAACCACCTGGTGACCTGCCTGCTGGGTGAGGAAACCAAAATCCACCGAATTGCCGACATTGAAATTGTAGACGAGCTCGACGAAGAACACCACAAAGCAGCGAAACCTATTGTGCAGCTGGGTTTGGGGATTGGCTAGAATATTTCAATACACCTTGAGAGCCCACTCCAGAAATGCCTGATTGAGACCCCGGCTGGTAGCCAGGCATCACGCCCCTGCTGAGTTTGGTACGACAAAAAACGTCGCTGCCCTTTTCACAGCCTCACCACAAATACTACAGGATAAATAACCATTGATGCTAGCACTTCGGTCGGATACACCGTCATACCTGCGCAGGCAGGTATCTCTGACTAAAGCCGCAACCTTCTTCCCGGTAGCATTAACAGTTTCCCCAAAAGTACCTAATCAAGTCCCTGGCTGATAACCAGGCTGCTATCTCCGACCATCACATGGCTTGGCTTGCAATAAAAAATACCTGTCAATTTTTCGGTTGCCAGGCTACGGTGAGCGCATGTTCTTTGTACAAAAAACAACAGAAACATGAAAACCATCTTCTTTTCAAGCCTCCTGATCTTCCTCGCCCATACTGGTAGCGCCCAGCGGCTGACCGCCAACTTTTTTGCCCGCACCCCCCAGCTCGTTAACTACAATTTCAAGTCCACTCAATGGTCGTACACCCCACTAGTTTCGGCTGGCATGGGCCTCAGCAAAGGGCCGGTATTTTTGGAACTAGCCTCTTTCATCAACAGTAGCAACGTAGTCGGCTACTATACCTTTTTTGGTGGTATTGTAAGCAAACGCCAGCTTGACAACGCCACAGCTATCACCACAAGCTGTTTTGGCGAAGTCACTCACATTCCAGCCGCATCGGCCGAGAGTGTACCCCTCTGGATCGAAACGAGTGGAGTATGTTTCACAGCCAGCCAGCAGATAGGCAACATCAATATTGGTTTTCCGGTATGCGTTGGCATGGCCTACTCCGGTCAGGCGTTCAGCTTGAATACCAGAATCATGCTGAATGTATCAATGCAATTGCCCCATAAAAACAGACAAAAGACTGGTTCTATAAACTAAGCTTGGCAAGCGATTGCGAATTTGTACATTACTCCCATAATCTTCTTTTTTGTTCGCTGCCCTGGATAAATTCAAACAATGAAGCTCAGTAGAAAAATCATGTACCAGGCCATTCTGGATAAAGACACCTCTTTTGAGGGTATCTTCTTTACGGCAGTAAAAACCACCGGCATCTTTTGCCGTCCCTCCTGCACGGCACGAAAACCCAAATCGGACAATGTAGAATTCTTTAGCACGTCAAAAGAATGTTTGCACCGGGGCTACCGTCCATGCAAAGTATGCAAGCCTCTGCACCACCTCAACGAAATGCCCATTGAAATGAACGCCCTGATAGAAGAGCTGGAAGCCAACCCGGGCAGACGGCTCAAAGATGGCGACTTGCTAGAGCGTGGGCTGGAGCCCCATACTGTCAGGCGCTGGTTCTTGAAAAACCATGGCATCACTTTTCATGCATATCAGCGAATGTTTCGAATTAATACGGCTTTTAAAAAAATACAGCAGGGAGATGGTATTACCGGGGCAGCTTTTGATGCCGGCTTTGAGTCGCTAAGCGGATTTGGAGAGTCATTCAAAAATATCTTCGGTGTGGCCCCAAAAAATAGCAAAGCGAAACGGGTAATTGACCTGAAAAGAGTAGAAACCCGACTAGGCACCATGATCGTATGCGCTGTCACTGAGGGCATTTGCCTACTGGAATTCAGCGACCGGAAAATGCTGGAAACCGAACTTATAGCCCTTGCCCGACATTTCAACGCTACCATTGTACAGGGAAGCAACCCTCACTTCGAGCTGCTTGAGCGTGAGATCGCCGACTATTTCGACGGAAAACTACAGGATTTTACCATTCCGCTATCATTTCCTGGGTCGGCCTTTCAAAAAAGTGTGTGGAAGCATCTGATGAGCATTCCCTATGGCACCACAGCCACCTACGGAGAGCAGGCAGCAAAGCTGGGCAGGCCAGAAGCTGTACGGGCCGTAGGCAGGACCAATGGCATGAACAGAATATCGATCATCATCCCCTGCCACCGGGTGGTGGCCAAAGACGGTGCCCTCACTGGCTACGGCGGCGGCATATGGCGAAAGAAGTTCCTACTTGATTTGGAAAAGAGTAATAAGTAGGAGCAAGCCAGCCAAGTCATTATGCCTTCACTTTAAGGCCGACCAACCTGGAAGGGAAGGCAGGTGTCCCCAACATTGCCTCTGGTTAACCCCGACAGTGCGCCCACGAATACCTGATTTCCCGAACTCGAAGGACTGGCATGACGCCCCTGCAGAGGTCGGTGCCAGAGGATTGTGCTGCTGTTTCATAACCAACCTACGAGCCCACAGGATACAGGTGGCATGCAACATACTACAGCAGGCCGGCGTGCCCAACAGCCTCACCTCTTTAGTCAAACTTTTTCCCTTCCAGCACGCCCACACCTTTAGGCAATGGATTGCCGGACGAACGCCTGAAAGTAACCACTTGACCTACGTGCCACAGGGCATCGGCAATAGGGCCGTTGATCACGTTCCAAAACGGATACGCCTGCGCTTTGTCGCCACTGCCGAATATCATCCGAAAGCTCTCCAGATCGGCAGCGCTGGCGGTGAGTAGCTTTTGGCTGGCCTCTTGTATGTTGAGCAGCGTAGCCTTGCGCAAGGCATCAAAGGTTTCCGGCGCAGGATCTCCGCCCACATTGGGTTGCTTGCGGGTGGCATTCACAATCACCTGACTGAGGCCATGAATATGCTTGACAGTAGCCATACTGCTGCGGGCTTCGTCGCCGGGGCTCCAGGCCAGGTCTTCAGGACGCAGCCCTTCGGTAGCCCAGTAGTAGCGAAAGCCCAGGCCGTCCACCATACGAGCGGCCACGGTGCCGGGCCCATAGGACGCCGGGTAGGCTGGTATTTGATAGTACGGGAGATCGGTGGTTTGGGCGTTTAGCGTCAGCGAAACAGCAGCAAGGCCGCAAAAGAGTAAGCTTTTTAACATGGTATTGAGTTTTTGATGAAGCTAAAATAAGAATTCGAATCTTGTTTACTCGCTGGTCATCTCAGAAATTACCCTGACAGATGGAAGAGCACACCAAGTCAAACACACCATGACTGAAAGGAGGACAGAGGCGAAGCGTATTGTCGTCTCTGGCAGTCCGCTCGAAATGAGCAGAATAGCCGCAGACAAAGGGCCACAAAAAAGCCACCGAATCTCTCCGGTGGCTCTCACATCATCTATTAACAATCAATATTACTCGATTACATCCACCTTCATCATGTTGGTGCGGTTTTCCCAGTGGTGCGGCTGTGAGCCAGTGTATACCACGGTATCTCCTTTGTGCAGGAATCCCTTGTCTATCAGGATGTCTTCCAGGTGCTTCAACGTCTCTTCAGAGCCTACCCTTTGGTTGTAGTAAAAGCCACGGATACCCCACACGAGGTTCATGGTGTTCAAGATCTTGCGGTCATCTGTGAATATAAAGATGTTCGCTTTTGGCCTGTGTGACGATAGTCTGAAACCAGTATACCCCGATTTCGTCATTCCCAAAATAGCTTTGGCGTCGATGTTGGCGCTCAGGCGGGCAGCAGCTCTCACGAGCTTGTCGTTCACAAGTGTGGCAGAGTCGTCGTTGCTTTCAGAGAACTTATTGAACATTACGTCGGTGCCCTGCTCAATGGAGGTAATTATCCTTACCATGCTTTTCACAGACTGAATAGGGAATTTGCCTGAAGCAGACTCTGCACTTAGCATCACCGTGTCAGCACCATCCATTACTGCATTGGCCACGTCGTTCGCCTCGGCCCTGGTAGGCCTTGGGTTTTCAATCATGCTTTCCATCATTTGCGTGGCAATAATCACGGGCTTTGCCGCCTTGTTGCACTTGCTCACCATCATCTTCTGGGCTAACGGTACGTCTTCCATAGGAATCTCCACGCCGAGGTCGCCACGAGCCACCATCAGGCCATCGGCCGCTTCGATAATGGCGTCAATATTTTTGAGTGCTTCGGGCTTTTCAATCTTGGCGATGATCCTCGAGGTGCCTCCCTTTCTTCTGATCTTCTCCTTCAGGTCAAGTACATCCTCGGCTTTCCGAACGAAAGAAAGCGCTATCCAATCGACCTCATGCTCCAAACCAAAATACAAATCCTCCTCATCCTTTTCAGTCAGCGACGGGGCAGACACTGGCGTATTCGGGAGGTTGATCCCTTTTTTCGACTTTAAGATTCCACCGTATACTACCCGACACTTTACCTCATCGGCTGAAGTGGCCAACACTTTCAGTTCAAGGTTGCCGTCGTCGATGAGAATGGCATCTCCAATGCTCACATCGTTGCAAATACCTGCATAGGTCGTACTGATAATCTGAGCGTTGCCTACCAGCTTTCTTGTGGTGATAATGATTTCCTGACCTGGCACAATTTCCACTCCCCCATTTTCCATGTCACGGGTACGAATCTTCGGCCCCTGAAGGTCCTGTAGCAACGCCACGTGCGTACCCATTTCCTCGTTGAGCTCTCTTACCAGCTTAATAACCTTAAGGTGGTCTTCATGAGAACCGTGGGAAAAGTTGAGGCGGAAAACATCTACCCCCGTTTGTATAAGGCTCTTCAGCATTTCCTTACTGTTAGAGGCAGGCCCTACGGTGGCTATGATTTTCGTCTTATTAAAAATTGGTGAGCTTTCCATGAGTGTTATTCAAATATAAGATTTTCCTTTTCTTTCAGTTTATTGATATTAATTGAGGCCAGGTACTCTACCACGGGAATGCTTTTCAGAGCCGTAAGGGTACCATCAGGATCAAAAAATCCGCCGTCGTCATTAATCATTATGAGATAATCGAAGTGAGCCAACTCAGCTAGTAAAAAGCCGGATTTTCCGGCACCTGCCAGGCTCTTATTCTTAAGGAGCCGAAAAGTACTGTATTCCGTTTTAAATAAAAAGTGGGAAATGGTGATTTCACGATCATTGAGAAATTCCACACTGAGTTCCTGCTGTTTTACCAGCCTCACACCGAGCGCACTATTGATATGCCAGGCAAGCTTGTACTCCCTGGCTGAAGTGGCCAGGCCAAGCAGCGTGAAGTCATAATTGTACTCAATATGTAACTTTTTGCTCTTCACCTGTGGCTCCCGGGATCTTTGATTAGTTTTTTTACGGCATTACCTCTTCTGTCAAGCCTGTGGGCATAGCACACATTTAACTACTATGTGACAGGCGGCGGAGCGTTTACCAGCACAAAGTTAGCGTTATTGTGGTAGCTGTAAAGGCAAAAAGGGCAAATTCAACGTCGAAAAAACACCGGTTGTCAAATCTTTTCTATTCCCTGAAGGCAATCAACGACACACTTCCCAGCTCGAAACTACCTGCAGGCATGCCAGACAAAGGAAGCAACAACAGACCACAACCTGTAGCCTTTAACAATTGCCCCATTCGGTAAAGTGTTGCTTTAAGGCACCTTCAGGCTATTAAAGTGATGTTTCTCTTCGGCTTGCACTCTCGCTTTTAAGTCCAGATAACCCATTCATTATCAGCCCAAAAAAGCCCTTCCCAAACCGTTTTTTGCTATCTTTAGCTAAAATTAAGATTGAACGAATTTGTTTGACATTATTGGGGAATATCTATTTCTTTGCAGTGTTTTTTACTAACTAAACATTAAAAAAATGTCTGAAATTGCACAAAAAGTTAAGGCTATCATCGTGGATAAGCTTGGGGTAGAAGAGTCTGAAGTTACTCCTGAGGCAAGCTTCACCAACGACTTAGGTGCTGATTCTCTTGACACAGTAGAACTTATCATGGAGTTCGAAAAGGAGTTCAATATTTCTATTCCTGATGATCAAGCCGAAAATATCACCACTGTAGGACAAGCAATTACATATCTCGAAGAAAACGCAAAATAAATCTCAACCCGGCGGACACCCTTTTATGAATGGCAGAAGAGTAGTAGTTACAGGTCTTGGAGCGCTTACCCCCATCGGCAATAACCTCGAAGAATATTGGAAAGGTCTTTCCAATGGAGTGAGTGGTGCGGCCCCTATTACCCGCTTTGATGCTGAAAAATTCAGAACTAAGTTCGCCTGTGAGGTAAAAAACTATGATCCTCTCAATCATTTTGATAGAAAGGATGCAAGAAAGATGGACCCCTTCACTCAGTATGCACTTATAGTGAGTGAAGAGGCCATCAAACATTCAGGTCTTGACCTGGAAAAAGTAGACAAAGACAGGGTTGGAGTGATTTGGGGTGCCGGCATAGGCGGTCTCAAAACCTTTCAGGACGAAGTCACTGATTTTTCACGTGGCGATGGAACACCCAGATTCAATCCATTCTTTATCCCCAAAATGATCGCCGACATAGCTGCCGGCTACATTTCCATCACTTACGGTTTCAGAGGGCCCAATTTCGTTACGGTTTCTGCTTGCGCCTCTGCTACCAACGCCCTCATCGACTCGCTCAATTATATTAAACTAGGCCATGCCGACGTGATTGTTTCCGGCGGCTCAGAGGCTACGGTGTGTGAAGCGGGCGTGGGCGGATTCAACGCCCTTAAGGCACTTTCTGAGCGCAACGACGACCCTTCCACAGCTTCCCGACCTTTCGACAAGGACAGAGATGGCTTTGTGTTGGGCGAGGGGGGAGCATGCATCATTCTTGAAGAGCTTGAGCATGCCAAAGCCCGTGGTGCCAAAATCTATGCGGAATTCATTGGCGGGGGCATGTCGTCCGACGCTTACCACATCACTGCTCCGCATCCTGAAGGTTTGGGAGCAAAAAATGTGATGATCAATGCCCTAAAAGATGCCGGTATCAAAACTACTGACGTAGATTATATCAACGTTCATGGCACCTCAACACCTCTCGGCGACAAAGGCGAAACGCTGGCGATAAGAGAAGTGTTTGGGCCCCACGCCTACAACATCAATATCAGCTCTACCAAATCCATGACAGGGCACTTGCTGGGAGCCGCAGGAGCAATTGAAGCAGTGGCTTCAATCATGGCCATTCAAAATCAGCTCGTTCCTCCTACCATTAACCACTTCACTGACGACGAAGAGCTGGACAGCAAGCTGAATTTCACATTCAACAAAGCACAGGCACGCAAAATCGACATCGCACTAAGCAATACTTTTGGTTTTGGCGGCCACAACACCTCCATCATCTTCCGTAAATACGAGGGATAGTGCTGAATCTGGTCAGGCGTCTCAAGTCATTCTTCACCATTTACACAGAAAAGGAGCGCTCATTAAGCAGGGCCGTTAAAACCATTGTAGGACATGCTCCTATCAACATCCACGTGTATCGGCTGTCAGTCATCCACAGCTCTGCTGCCAAAGAAAATAACAACGGCTTTAAAGAATCGAACGAAAGGCTGGAATACCTGGGGGATGCGGTGCTCGGCATGATCGTGGCAGAGTATCTCTTTAATAAATATCCTTTTAAAGACGAGGGCTTCCTCACAGAGATCAGGTCACGTATTGTAAACCGGGAGAGCCTCAATGACCTTGCAAGAAAACTGGGCATTGGCGAGATCATAGAGTACGAAGGGGGAGGTCGTAACGGTGTGGGTCATAAATCCATATATGGCGACACCCTGGAGGCACTCATTGGCGCTGTGTACCTCGACAGAGGCTACCGGTTCTGCCGCAAGTTTGTGATGAACAAGCTGATGAAAAACCACTTCGACATCCAACACATCGTTCGGAACAACCCCAACTATAAAAGCAAGGTCATAGAATGGGCCCAAAAGGAAAACAGGGACATTCGGTTCGAAATTACCGAACTCAATCAGGACAGTTTTCCCCGCAAGTTTGAAGCACTTGTAATGGTGGATGAAGAACCCTTCGGCAAAGGGTTTGGGCTGAGCAAGAAAAAAGCAGAACAAGATGCCGCCCAAAAAACTTGTGAAATGCTAAACCTGCCATAACTTCGGCTTGTTTTTAAGGATGTGTTTGATGGATGCGGGAGGGCAGCGATCAAGTGAAAACAAATGTCAGTCTGAGCCTGTCGAAGATCGTTTAAATCACTGAAGCTATGTTTCGACAAGCTCAACATGACATTTTCGTAGAGTGATGGCCGTCCCGCATCAAACATACCTTATCTGGTTTTGAATGAACGAATGAAAACACTCAAGCTGGGTGGCGCTACCGTCAACCAAATCCCTTTAGACTGGAAAAACAACAAAGCCAATATCCTGGCCTGTATCGCTCAAGCGAAAAGTGAAGGTGTAGAATTACTTTGCCTGCCTGAGTTGTGTATCACCGGCTATGGCTGCGAAGATCTATTTCTGAGCGAATGGCTCCCGGCCAGGGCTATGGAGATCTTGCTCGAAATAGCCCCCGAGTGTGGCGGATTAGCGGTAGCACTTGGCTTGCCTGTGCGACATCAGAACAAAGTTTACAATTGCACCAGCTATGTAGTCGACGGTCAAATACAGGGCTTCTACGCCAAGCAAACCTTGGCTAACGAAGGCGTGCACTATGAGCCCCGGTGGTTCACACCGTGGCCACCTTCTACCACCGATGCCATTGAAGCCGGAGGAAAGACCTACCCCATCGGCGAACTGACTTTCCACCTCAAAGACGTGCACCTGGGCTTTGAGATCTGTGAAGACGCCTGGCATGACGTGCGCCCCGCCTGCCATCATATGGAAAAAGGCGTAGAGCTCATTCTCAACCCCAGCGCCAGTCACTTTGCCTTTGGCAAAGCCAGTTTCAGGCAAAATCTAGTCATTGAAAGCTCCAGGAAATTCAACGTGGCATACCTCTACTGCAACCTGCTGGGTAATGAAGCTGGACGCATGGTTTATGACGGCGATGTGATTCTGGCTCAAAATGGAGACCTGCTCTCGTACGGGCAGCGGCTTTCATTTGTCAGCTGGAAGCTGCAAACCTGTGAGGTCAACTTCAGCAACCCTGAGCAGTCGGAACGCCAGGCAATCAAGCCGATAGCCAACCAAAATGAAGAGTTCCCCAAGGCAGCGGCACTGGCTCTGTTCGACTATATGAGAAAGAGCCACAGCAAGGGCTTTGTGCTTTCACTTTCCGGAGGCGCCGACTCTTCTACCTGTGCAGTGCTGGTGGCCGAAATGGTAAGAAGGGGCACAGAAGAGCTGGGGTTTGATGCCTTCAAAACCAAGCTGGGGTTGGCATCCTCATTGCCAAATGACAACAAGGCGATTGTGCACAGCATTTTGCAAACCGCTTACCAGGGCACGGTGAATAGTTCTGACGATACTTTCGACTCCGCCAAAGAGCTGGCCGAAAGCATAGGAGCCACATTCTTCCAATGGCAGATTGACGACGAAGTAAGAGGCTACAGAGAAAAGGTGGAAAAAGCCCTGCGCAGACCCCTCACCTGGGAAACGGATGATATTGCTTTGCAGAACATCCAAGCGAGAGCACGCTCGCCCATTATTTGGATGCTAGCCAATATTGCCAATGCACTGCTACTCACCACCAGCAACCGCAGTGAAGGCGATGTGGGCTATGCCACCATGGACGGCGACACCAGCGGTAGCCTGGCGCCAATTGCCGCTGTCGACAAGGAGTTTGTAAAACAATGGCTCAAATGGGCGCAAAAAGAACTCGGCTACGAAGGCTTGGCGAGAGTGAACAGCCTTGCGCCAACTGCCGAACTGCGGCCTAAAGAGCAGCACCAGAGCGACGAAACGGACCTGATGCCTTACCATGTGATGGTCGCCATTGAACGGGAAGGAATCCGCAACCGGAAGTCGCCACTGGAGGTTTTCGAAATTGTGAAAACGCTGAAGCTGGAATCAGACGAGTTGCTGAAACAGCATATCAAGCGTTTCTTCAGGCTGTGGAGCCGCAACCAGTGGAAAAGAGAGCGCATCGCCCCTGCCTTCCACCTCGACGATTTCAATGTAGACCCCCGCACCTGGTGCCGGTTTCCTATTTTATCAGGAGGGTTTGAGGAGGAACTGGAGGCGCTTGGTTAGCTTCTACACAACTAGTGACAGCGAGACAGAGGGCAATTGATGAACTGCGGTTGAGGAGTGCTGATATACCTGGGATTATTTCAGTAAGTACCTGGAATTTTACTACCGCATTTTCCCCACCACAGAGATAGCAGAGTAGCGCAGAGATTTTAGCTGCTGTGCAGCCAAAACAGAACCTGAGGCCAGAGGCCTCTCTGTGTATCTCCCATTTCTCTGTGGTGGTTCCTCTTTATTTTTATTTCTACCGCAGGTAAAAGAGTTGCACAGAGATTTTGTTACTGGCAGTCAACGCAGAACCTGAGGCCGGAGGCTCTCCTCTGTGTCCCTCCCCTTTCTCTGCGGTGGTTCCTCTTTATTTTTATTTCTACCGTAGAGTTAAAAAGAGTTGCACAGAGATTTTACCTGCTGTGCAGCCAAAACCAAACCTGAAGCAGACGACTTCTCCCTGTGTCCATCCTTTTTCTCTGTGGTGGTCTTTTTCTCGCCTTCACAATAAAGATAAGTGAGTTATAAAGAGTCTTCGCAGCTTTAAAGTGGCGTTCATTTTGAGTAAAAATGCAAATACAAACTTTATAATGTTAAATTATCGTGTAAAATAATCACTACTTATTCACAAAACTATGACTGACAACCAACTAACTGAAAAGATCATCGGCTGCGCCATAAAAGTGCATAAAGCGCTGGGCCCGGGCCTGCTTGAATCTTCCTATCAAGAATGTCTTTACTACGAATTAGTCAAATCTGGGCTTTATGTTGAGAAGGAAAAGTCGATGCCATTGATTTATGATGGTGTCGTTCTGGAATGTGGGTATAGAATTGACCTTTTTGTGGAGAAGCAAATCATAGTAGAAATAAAAGCGGTAACAGAATTACCTCCTATTGCCCTTGCGCAGGTTTTAACCTATCTGAAGCTAGCGAAAAAAAGTGTTGGTTTGATCATCAATTTCAACGTTTCGCTCCTTACAGATGGCTTGAAAAGGGTGGTAAATAAATACGCTTAAATCCAAGGCTGACCTGTTGTGTCCCGATGATCCATCGGACAAATATGTACCCAGTTTTTAGCAAATTGCGCCTTTAACCTCTACAGACAAAATTGTCCTACACCCAAGCAATCTTCTACGAGATTTTTGTTCAATCCTTTGCTGACTCCAATGGTGATGGCATTGGCGACATCAACGGGATGACTGCCAAACTGGACTACTTGCAAGAGCTTGGCATCACTGCCGTCTGGCTCATGCCCATTTGCCCTTCGCCGAGCTACCATAAATATGATGTAACCGACTACTATTCGATCCATCCCGATTACGGCACACTCGACGACTTTAAAAACTTCGTCCACCAAGCCCACGCTCGTGGCATAAAGGTGATCATTGATTTTGTCATCAACCACACCTCTTCTCAGCACCCATGGTTCCTGAATGCCCGCACAGGCATACACGCAAAATACCGTGATTACTACATCTGGGCAGACAAGGAGCACGTGGCAGAGCAAATAGAGAAGAAGGAAACCTCAGCAGATTCCGACAACATCCGGCAATGGCACCCAATCAGCACGAAAGAGTCAACAGCGCAATATTACTATGGGTTTTTCAATAGCGACATGCCCGACCTGAACCACGACAACCCGGCCGTGAGGAACGAGGTGTATGCCATCGGCAAATTCTGGCTATCGGAAGTTGGCGTTGACGGCTTCCGAATGGACGCAGCCAAGCACATCTTCCCATACGACAGATCGGCCGATACACATGCGTTTTGGGAAGAGTTCAGAGCACAAATGCAGACGGTGAAGCCCGACGTCTATCTTATTGGGGAGGTATGGTCCGATGCCAGAAGTGCCTCACCCTACGCAGCGGGGTTTTCATCACTGTTCAACTTTGACCTGGCACAAAGCATCCTCGAATCGGTAGACAAGCGGCAACAAAAAGCAGCAGCGGTAGTCGGTAACTCCTACAAAATAAGTGAAGGCCAGCGACTGGTGGACATCATAAATGAATCTGCGCCGTGGTTCAAAGCTCACAACGAACACTTTGCGGAAGCTAGCTTTCTCAGCAACCATGACCAGAACAGAACCGCTTCTGCCCTGGGTGGAAAGGCAGACAAGATCAAGCTGGCAGCCTGCATCCTTTTCACGCTTCCCGGCATTCCATTCATATACTACGGCGAGGAGCTGGGCATGCTGGGCATGAAGCCGGATGAGCACATCAGAGAGCCAATGCTGTGGGATGAAATAGAAAGAGATACCTGCCGAACCCACTGGATAACACCCCGATACTCTACTGACGAAACAGTTGTTCCTGCGACACAACAGATGACTGACAGCAACTCCATGTACAGTCTTTACAAAAAGCTTATTGCACTCAAGAAAACAGCCCTTTTTTCATTGGGGGCCATTGAAAGTCTGCCGCTTGCCGGAGGCAATTTACTGGCGTTTAGCAGAAGGCTGGGGGAAACGCATGCGTTGGTTTATCACAACTTGTCTGCGAAAAAAATATCGATCACAATACCTGTTGGATATAGAGAAGCATTCGTCAGGGGTAAAGTGAAAATATCGGACGAAGTTCTGACGTTAGGCGCCAGGGCTAGTTTGGTTCTCACAAATCCTTAGCCACAAAGTTCGCCTATGGCACCGGGTCGTAGCCACTTCCTCCCCAGGGGTGGCACCTTCCGATTCGCCTGGCGGCCAGCCAACCACCTTTGAAGGGGCCATGTTTGGTAATGGCCTCCTTGGCATACTCACTGCAAGTAGGCGCATAGCGACAGGCCGATGGAAACAGTGGCGAAATGCTATACTGATAAAACTTGATAGGCAAAACAGCCAACCAAATACCCAGCTTTCGAAAAAACGTCCTGCCTCCCATGTCTTAAATTTCCTTTACAACAATCAGTCCGGCTAAAATATTCCCAAGGCTTAAACACTTCCTTTTCACCTTAAATATCAGCATTAATGAGGACTTGTTTGGCAGAGTAACTAAGTTTGAGGTTTCTTTATTTAATTTTCCCAACTAAAGAACCTGAAGTACAACAAATAAAGGAAAATTTGGGTCTGTCCGTGAAATGAAGCTGCCACAGAAAAGGAATATAGGAAAGGATGAACCGGTAATGCAGCTGAAAATCAATGCATTTGCAATTGCCTGCTTTTTTGCGCTGACACTTTTCAGTTGCCTGCCTTCGGCTGCCCAGGATTCAGGCAAAAAAAATAAGACGTTGGCTGCGGACACAGTGCGACAACGGTTTATCAAGGTTGAGAAAATATATATTATCGGCCACAAAAGAACCCGCAAGTCGATCATTACCCGGGAGCTGAGCATCGAGGAGAATGGCATCTACGATTCAACCACCCTGGCCATCACCCTGGAGCTCGACAAACAAAAAATTTTTAACACCCGGCTGTTTAACACCGTGGATGTGACCCTGCTTGAAACCGCCCCCGGAATAGGGAGTGTGCTGGTGAAAGTGGAAGAACGCTGGTACTTCTTCCCTGCCCCTATCTTTCAGCTAGCCGACCGTAATTTTAACGACTGGTGGACAAACCGGGAGCGGGACCTTAGCCGGGTCAACTATGGCGTAAGGGTTGACCAGTACAACCTGCGGGGCATGAATGACCGGCTGCGGCTAATAGCTCAGTTCGGATTTACGAGGCAATTTGACATCACCTACAGCATCCCTTATTTCGACAAACGGCAGCGTCATGGTTTTACAACCGGCGCCTCCTACAACGAGTCCAAGAACGTAGCCTACCAAACGGATAACCACATTCCCACTTTTATCCGGTCGGAAGACTTGATACAAAACCGGTTCAATACCTACCTCCAGTACAGTTACAGAAATGCCTTCTACAACTTTCACTACTTCACTGTTGGATATCAAAAATTGGAAGCAGCCGACACTATACGGCAACTAAACCCAAATTACTTCGGCATCAATAAGGGGCAACAACAGTTCGTTCATCTAAAATATCAATTTCTAAGAGACAGGAGAGACTTCCGAAATTATCCGTTAAAGGGCTACTATGTATCTTTCATAGGCGAAAAGGATGGTCTCAGCAATAAGTCAGATATTAATCTTTGGAGCGGAAAATTACTCTATGCTAAATTCTGGGATATGGGCAAGGGGTTCTACTTTGCCACAGGCCTTACCGGCTTAGTTTCTGGGCCGTCAAGCCAGCCCTACTCAGTAAACCAAAGTCTGGGCTTCGGCAGAAACTATGTGCGGGGCTTTGAGCTCAACGTGGTAGAAGGGCCGAGATACGTGCTGAGTAAGAACACTTTCAAGAAAGAGATTTTCAAAACTACGAAAGACATCAGCAGAATCATGCTGATTCCTCAGTTTCAAAAGCTACCGCTTGCCCTATATGCAAAGGTGTTTTTTGACCTGGGCTACGTGCAAAACTACCCCAACTATGAACTCAACACCCGCTTGAGCAACAAGCTGCTTTATGGCGTCGGCACAGGCCTCGACCTGGTTTCTTTCTACGACTTTGTAGTACGAACGGAATACTCCTATAACAGCCAGGGAGACTTTCACTTCTTCCTCAACTTCAAGGCAGAATTGTAAGAAGCATTCGCAGCCAAATCCTCAATTACCCTCCTCAAAAACCACAAGCTTTCTCTTCCCTCTTTTATTGACCAAAAACCACTCCCCTACACGTGCTCCATTTTCATAATGGCCCTCATACTCTAAAGAACCATCTTTTCTATAAAACCTCCATAAGCCGCTTTCCAGCCCATCAACATAAGCTCCTTCCCACCAAATAGTGCCGTCATCGTAATAAGACGTCCAAACGTGGTTCGGTAGCCCATTTTCATAAGTGCCTTTACGAATCAAAACACCCCGGTCGTTCATAAAAACCCATTGGCCTTTGTACAAACCCTCCTCATAGACTCCCTTCTTCTCAAGCTCCCCATTTTCATGATAATAGAAGGCTGAATCAGTGAGCAATCCGCCTTCCCATGTTTCTTTGGCCATGATAGTTTCATCGGGATAATAGTACATCGCCAGGCCGTCGAGCTGGCCAAGGCTGTAATCAACAGTGGCGCTCTTCGTTCCGGAAGGATAGTAAAACACCCACTCCCCCTGCTTACGATTCTCGTCTAATATCCCCTCACTTTTAATGCTTCCAGTGGGGTATTTCTCTACTACAGGCTGCGCAAACAGTGAGAAATTAAAGATAGAGAACGCTATTAGAACATTTAACTTCAATGATTTGGGCACGCCAATCTTGTTTTAACCTCCACATAATTTTGCAAAAGAGAGAGCTTTGGCTAGATTAATACAATGGTTCAAAAGCTTTTACTCTCTGTATGTATCGTTTTTCTCGCACTTAGGGCAGTTGGTCAGGCCGGCGATTACTCTCTGGGCGCCCGAAGCGCCGCCGTGGGAACCACCTCTTCTACACTCACCGATCAGTTCAGTCTTTTCAACAACCCTGCCGGGCTGGCTCAGGCAAACTCGCCAGGCGTTTTTGCAAGTTATGAAAATCGCTATCGAATAGAAGATTTTCAAGTGATGGGCGCAGGCGCTTCCATTCCTTTCGGAAAGTTCACCACCGGCGTGGGTTTCTATCGGTTTGGTGGCAAACTCTACACAGAACAGCTGGTAAGTTTAAAACTGGCCAATAAAATTGGGTTTGTGAGTCTCGGTGGAGGCGTGAGCTATGTGCAGTACAATATCCCCACAATTGGCACAAGGGGTGTGCTGGTGGTTGACCTGGGTGGCATAGCGACGATTAACAAGCAGTGGCACCTGGGGGCACATATTTACAACCTCACCCAATCAAAACTGGTACCGGGAACTGGTGAAAGGGTGCCGACTGTGATGAAGCTTGGGGTTTCGTACCGACCCATTACGGCATTCATGGTCAATATGGAGGTATCCAAAGACATTAACTACAAGCCGATAGCGAGAGCAGGAATGGAATATTTCATCATTCCCCAGCTTGCACTTAGAACCGGTTTCAGCACCGGCCCGTTTATTTCCTGCTTCGGCCTTGGGTTTAAGCCCGGCAAATTTCAAATAGACTATGCCTTCAGGAATGATGCAAGACTGGGAGAACTGCACCAAATGTCAGTGATTTATGCTTTCGCTGATAAAAAATAGCCTCGCTGGCATTGCCCTTTGTCTGTTGTGCTGCTTACAGCTACATGGACAGCAGCAGCCACCTGAACCACCTGCTGAGGACATCGATCTATATGCTTTTGTGCAAGAGCTCTTTGCTATACAAGACGAAGACGTGAACTACGACGACTTGTACGAGTCTTTGTTCCAACTCTACACCAGCCCGATAGACATCAATCTTGCCACTTTCGAAGAGCTCTCCTCTTTTTACATACTAAGTCCTATTCAAATAGAAAGTCTGCTCAATTACCGGAAGCTCAACGGGACCCTTCTCTCCCTTTACGAGCTACAGGCCGTACCCAATTTTGACCTGGCTACCATAAGAAATATCAGGCCCTTCGTCACCGTTTCAGGAACAGGAAGCAAACAAGGAAGCCCACTTTTACAACGTGTGGTAAACGAAAAGAACAACTACCTGCTACTGCGTACTGAAAGAACCCTCGAAATAGCCAGGGGCTACACCCAGGCCGATACAGCTGCCAATGGCGACCTGAGTAGCAGGTACGCCGGAAGTCCCTACAAACACTACGCCCGCTTTCGGGTAAGCCACCCCAACGATTTTAGCTTTGGTTTCACGGCGGAGAAAGACGCAGGTGAGGAGTTGGCATGGAACCAGTCGAGACATGCCTACGGTGCCGATTTCTATTCATTTCATGGGCAATTGAAAAACCTGGGCAATTTCAAAGCCGTCAATATTGGTGACTACCAGCTTCAAATGGGGCAAGGACTGGTGTTCGGAGCAGGGTTTGCCGCTGGCAAAGGTGGCGAAACCCTACTGACAGTCAAAAGAAACTCTACAGGCTTGCTCCCTTACACCTCCGTGCTGGAAACGGGCTTTTTCCGAGGGGCTGCCGCTACCTATTCGTTCGGTAAATGGGAACTCACCGCCATTGCCTCCCGACTCCGGCAAGACGGCACCGTGCGAACAGACACCATCACCGACGGCCCTGAAGCCTACATCTCTTCCATTCTCAACACAGGCTTCCATCGAACCGAATCGGAAATAAATGGCAAAGGTCAGGTGGTGGAGCATGACGTGGGAGGCAACCTGCAATACAAAAGCGGCACTTTTCAATTTGGTCTCAACACTTTGTACACCCAATTCAGTACACCCATTCAAAAAACCCCGGCACTGTACAACCAGTTTGAGTTTTCCGGCCAAGCTAACCATATCAGCAGCTTGTATCTCTCCAAGCTCTGGCAAAACACACAATTTTTCGGCGAAGCGGCCAGATCCAGTTCAGGAGGCTGGGGGGCTATTGGCGGACTTATGGTGAGCATCACCAATAGTCTTGGTGCCAGCATGGTGGCGAGAAACTACCAGCGGGACTTCCACAGCTTTTATGCAAGATCCTTTGGAGAGGCCTCGAGAAATGTCAATGAAAAAGGCATCTATTGGGGCATCAAATGGCGAGCTGCATCAAAGCTATTGTTCACTGCCTATTACGACAAGTTTAGCTTTCCCTGGCTACGCTACAATACCGACGCTCCTTCGGATGGGAACGAATACCTTGCCATGGTCACTTACAGTTTCAGCAAATTGACGAAATTTTATGTGCAACTAAGGCAACAGACCAAGGCCGAAAATGGCGAAGTACTAGCGAATAATTTACAGGTGCCGGTTGAAACCAAAAAAGGAAACATAATCCTCAATCTGGATCATGACACAGGCCACCTGCTAAGCTTCAAATCCCGGTTGCAGCTAAGCAGGTACGAAAAGGAAGAAGTGGTGAGCACAGGATTTGCGATCATTCAGGATTTGAACCTTACGCTACCAAAATGGAGGTTCAGCTCACGCATAGCCTTGTTCGACACCGACGACTACAGCAATCGGCAATATGTGTATGAAAAAGATGTACTCTATGCCTTTTCTATTCCTGCATACACGGGCAAAGGCATCAGAACTTACCTGCTCGTTCAGTACAAAATCGGTGATAAGGTTACCATATGGGGGCGCTGGGCAAAATTTTCCTATATGAATACCAAAAGTACGGGGTCCGGTTTGCAAGAGATAAATGGCTCTTTAAAAAATGATTTTAAGGTACAAATAAAGGTGGCCCTCTGGTGAATTCTTGTTGAAAGTTATTTTTTACAGTTATTTATCGAGTTTACAGTTGAATTTGATGGCCTATTTTTTTATAATCCATCAATAAAGCTGTGTTATGATTTCATACAATGTTTTACTTAATGTTATTTTTTTTATATTTACTGAAAGTAAAACAGCATTACTTCTATGATAATGGAGTTTACGGATATGAAGGAGCTAATAGTTATTGATGATGACCCGATCAATAATTTCATTTGTAAAAAAATGATTGAGGAGATTTCTGGCGATTTCAAAATCAGAAGTTTTGAAAGTGCCGTTGAAGGGTTAGCCTACCTATCTTCTTTGGATCAGCAAGCGCAGAGCTATCCAACGCATATCATGCTGGACTTGAATATGCCACAGTATAACGGTTGGCAATTTCTTTCTGACTACCAACGATTAAACCTTCATCAAACTCACCATACCTGCCTATATGTGGTAAGCTCCACGATTCTGAGAGATGAAATTGAGAAGATTAAAGAACTGTCATTTGTAACTGACTTTATATCTAAGCCATTGACTGTCTATAAGTTAAAAAAGCTTGTAGAAACCGAAGACTTGCCGTAAACCTAGTGACTGTAAGTGCAATGGCAACCTCGCAGAAGGTTGTGATTGCAGAGATTCCTCACCCTACCGGCTATTTTTGAGCATTGTGGAACTTTCATGGAGACTATCGTATTTATATGTATATACATTAAATATTGATACCTCCATGACATCCACATTAATACAAAAGGAAACCCCCACCGACTTCGATATACATCCGCTCATTAAAGAAAGGTGGAGCCCAAGATCCTTCTCACAAAAAAAGGTGAGCCGTGATGCCGTCAACCAACTTCTTGAAGCCATGCGCTGGGCCCCCTCTGCCATGAACGAACAACCCTGGGAGGTACTGGCTGCACAAAAAGGCACAAAAAGCCATGACACACTAGCGAAGACACTTGCTCCGGGTAATCAGCCCTGGGCACCGGATGCCCCCGTGTTGCTGCTGGTGATGGCACGCACTACGTACAGCAATGGTGCCCCAAATCATTCTGCGCTGTATGACCTGGGTTTGGCAGTCGGCAACTTAAGCGTTGAAGCTACTCATCTCGGGCTTTCGCTCCATCAAATAGGCGGATTTGACAGAACGATGGCCAGAGAATCATTCAACCTTCGTGAAAATCTGCAACCAGTAGTAATGATTGCCGTTGGCTATCGGGACAGCCATGAGAGCCTGCCTGAAGCGCTGCAGCAGAGAGAGCTGGCGCCGAGGAAGAGGAAAAAAATTGAAGAATTTGCGGTGGTTGATTTCTAATTGCCTGCGACATCATAAATCAACAATGATGGTTTAATAAAGCTGCCACTCGGTTATATTTAAAACCAGGCAGCTTTATTGATTCATGATATACGAGAAGCGAGATCCGGCGCCCCATTTGCGGCATGTAATTAAGGGCTATTGGCGGGTAGACAGCGAGGGTGACAAAACCATTGCTACCCAAAAAATCATCCCCGATGGGTACCCGGAGATTATCTTCCACTATGGCTCTCTCTTCGAAATCTGCCTATATGAAACATGGCAACCGCAAACATCGCATCTTCTCGCCGGACAAATAAAAAAACACTTCTTTCTCAGAAACACCGGCGCTTATGGCATGATTGGAGTCAAGCTGATGCCCACCACTTTGGCTAAATTGTTTGGCCTTTCAATGCATGCTCTTACAGACAAAGTGGTGAATTTCCACAAAGTGGCGAATGGCAAATTTTTGGAGCTTGAATCAATCGTTTCTCAGAGTCCTGAAAGCTCACAGGTTTTCGAAAGAATAGATAGTTGGTTCAGTTCAGTGAGAACGGAGTATAAAAACGATACTTCCAGGGTCGAACAGGCATTGCAAGTCGTCTTCGAAAGCGGGGGAACCAGGCAGGTCGGCGAGCTGGCAGTGGGAGTTGGCATTAGCGAAAGGCAGTTAGAAAGGCTTTTTCAGCAACATGTAGGGTTATCACCTAAGTACTACTCCCGAATCATCAGGTTCAATAAAATATTTGACCTGATGCAAAACCAAGATCCGGCATGGGTGCAATTGGCGCTAGATTCCGGCCATTTCGACCAGTCTCATTTTATCAGGAATTTCAAAGCATTTACGGGGGAAGAACCCACAGGCTACCTTTTCAACGAAGAAAACATGGCCAATTTCTTCCTTCACAAATAGATGTCGGCTTTTTACAATACAAAATGCTTTCGCTTAGCTAATGTTGAATAAAAAACTATGAAGTCAATCCTGACCATTACTCTGCTCCTATCGACAGCCTCGTTGTCATATGCACAATCAGCAAACGCCGCTTCTGCCAAAAATTTTAAAAAGCTCTCATGGCTGGAAGGCACCTGGGATCGCACAAATGTAAAGCCGGGAAAAAGTGCTCATGAAAGGTGGGAAAAGGACAGCAAAACAAAGTGGATAGGGTTCGGGGTTTCTCTGCAGGGAGAAGACACTACCTTTTTGGAAAAACTGAGCATTTTAGTTAAAAATGGAAGTATCTACTACATAGCCGACGTGCCAGAGAATAAAACGCCTGTGCCATTTCAATTCACCCAGGTTAGCAAGCAAGGCTTTGTTTGCGAAAATCCAACACACGATTTCCCAAAGAAGATCGCCTACACGCTTGAAGGAGACAGGCTTGAGGTTCAAATATCCGGGGATGGCCAAGCCATGGACTTTGAATTTGTAAAGAGAAAATAAAAAAGAGGCTTTCGCCTCTTTTTTATTTTTCATCAATAACACCATCAATTGGAAAGTTCCGATGGCCAGGTTTTGCTGTCTGTTCTTGTTAAAACTGTAGTACCAGCATCCCCATAATCGTTGGACCAGTCAATCGTTAGGTTTGTGCCATCGTTGTTTTTAATAACGAAGGTGTAAATAAGGCCATACTGATCGGAGCCAGTAAGGCTAATCTTGTTGCACACATCCACCAAACGTACACCAACCGCCGGTGTATCATCCCAGGCGCAGTCGTACTGACCAAATGTAGCATCGGAGACGGCATACCTACCACCGCCAAGCGCTGTTAGGGTACCTGTGCCGGTAACCGGGTTGCTGCAATTGCCAGCTGCCCCACCAGGACCAGCTGCGATCACAGTGGTAGAAAAGTCATACGTTCCACCAAGATCGGAAGCACATGCAATCGACCAGCGCACGTTGCAGCCCCCGAAGGAAGGTTGCGCAGGCTGCTGGCACAAATCGCTGTTAAGCGCCACTGTAAAGGTTCTTCCGTCGGTAGAGTGGATTGGAAAAGTGAGGTTAAATCCATCACCTACCTTAAAAAAGTCAATGTCAACGCCCAGCGACTCCGCTGCAGCAGCAGCACTCAGGCTGAATGTAGATGGAAAGGAAGTAACCTCACCGACCTTC
Organism: Imperialibacter sp.; assembly: GCF_048007035.1. Taxonomy (NCBI): domain Bacteria; kingdom Pseudomonadati; phylum Bacteroidota; class Cytophagia; order Cytophagales; family Flammeovirgaceae; genus Imperialibacter; species Imperialibacter sp. The sequence continues at coordinate 4,133,821 of NZ_CP180355.1, read as the reverse complement.
ACTGCATCGTATACCTTATCCACGTACACATCCTCCAGCTCATTGTAGGTGCCATCCTTTTCGGTAAAGGTCAGCATGATATCCACACTTGACACCTCTGTTACGTCAAATCCGTCCACATCAATGGTAAATTCCACCTCTTCTGACGCCAAAGGATTCAGGGCATTGAAGAAGTTTTTACTTGGGTTCACCGAAATTTTCGTCACTGCCCCAATATTATCATTGATATCCGGTGCTGGATTCCAGTCCTCGTCCTGACAGCCGTTCAATAGAATGAGCCAGGCAAATACTACAGTTAATATGCTTATTTTCTTCATGTTCTTTCTCTTTAATGGTTAGTTAGCATCCCAGAAAATTGGCTCACTTACCAAAGGCACCGGATTGGGGGCATTTGGATTAGAAGAAAGCTCTCCCGGAGGATAGGGAAGCCTCAATGGGAATGGGCCGCTAGGAGCAAGCGCCGATGGCTGATCGTTTGGCATTCCTGTGCGACGGTAGTCAGTATACGACTCAAACCCATTGCCATAGCTGGCATAGAATTTTTCAGTCATCACAATGTTCAGTCTTTGGCTGTTGTTTCCTGCCGCTGCGTAACTATCTGAAATGGCATCAAGATAGTCATCAACATCAGCCTGATCCATTGCTACCGCATTGTTAGGATCAATTGCCAGGCCAAAAGCCTCCACTTTGCTGAAGGAGTCCTCGATGCCTTTTAGTGTAAGTGCCAAAGGATCGCCTGGTGTACCCAGGGTAATAGCCGCTTCTGCCAGCATAAATGATACATGGAAATTAGTTAGCCAGGGCATAATACCTGCACCTGTACCGTGCCCCCTGTCGAACCTGCGCTCTCCACCACCGGGACCTACATCATAGGAGCCGCCTATCGGATACACGCCAAAAGTTGCTCTGATAGTGTTGTCACCAGGAATACCTGACGGATCTCCATGGTCTCTGCCAATATAACCGTCGGCCGCAGCACCCAATGCAGGGAGGCCATTTGAAGGATCTTGTCCTCCAAGCCATCCATACACACAATCGCTCCTTTGAGAGCATGGCTGGGTCTGGAAATCCAGGTCAGCGTCTTCTCCCTGTCTGAAGATGTAGAATGGCAAACGGGGGTCATTCTTGGCAATCAGATGGTACATAAAGTAATTGTTCATGTACTGCGTTTTGCTGCCAGGGATGTACTCTTGCTGATAAATAGGGTGCTGGTTCATGGGAGACACAGACGACCCAAACGTAAACTGAAAATCGTCAGCATTGGTCGATATAAAATTGTTCTCCGTTATCAGCGTTTCAATGCCTGCTTTGGATCTGGCGGCATCGACCAACCGAATATTAAGCAGCAAACGGAGTTTAAGCGTATTGGCCGCTTTCACCCACTTGCTGTAGTTGCCGCCGTAAATCAAATCACTTGAAACTGGCGACTCGTTGTTCTCAATGGCCTCCTTCAGGTCAGCCTTTGCAACATCTACCAAATCAATGATGTGGTCGTAGACCGCAGCGTCGTCTTCGTAATGCGGAAACAATATCTCCTCACCCTGCAGTGCCTCAGTGTAAGGTACATCGCCCCAGGTATCCACCAACACCATGTACAGGTAAGCCTTCATTACTTTAGCTATACCAGAGTAGCCTTTAAACCCTGCTTCTTCTCCTTGCTTAACAATTGTCTGCAAGTCTTTAAGCGCCTGGTCAAACATTGAATTATAATCGTTGGAGAAGTTCGCACCGGTAATATTGTAGGTGCTAGGATTCAGCCTTGTGTAATGCTGGACAAATATAGATGCATTTTCCTGCAAGTCTCTAGTCGTCCAAAAACCAGCTGACACCTGTGCCGCCGGCAAAAGCAGGTTCAATGAGGCTTCAGACGGGTTATTTGGGTCAGTGTTTATATCAAGGAAGTCTGAGCCACACGACATACTAAATATCGCCAGCATCACTATCACTACCTTTGAAAGTTTATTATTTATAATCTTCATATTCTCTTCAATTAAAAGGTGAATCTTAGGTTAACACCATATCTCCTTGTGGTTGGGATAATTCCCAGGTCAATGCCCTGGGCATTACCGCTCTGGAATGCACTCAAGCCCTCCACATTGCCCGTTCCCAGGGAGTTTGTCTCTGGGTCAAAATTGAGGTCATCAGGGAAATTGAGCGCTTTGAACCATAAATTCCTGCCTGACAATGAGATGTTAGCAGAACCAAAAGGTGTCTTGCTCAGGAGGTTTTTTGGCAACGAATAGCCAAGAGAAATCTCTCTCAAGCGGATGGTGCTTGCGTCAAACACAGAGAACTCCTCCGGTCCTGAACTTCCGAATGTGTTGATAAAGTACCAGTCGTTGACAGTAAGTGAAGTTGTGTTAGGAATGGTATTTCCATTGTCATCCAGTTTTGCACTTTGTGTGCTTGGATCACCAACCACACCAGGAATGACAACCGTTACTTCACGGCCTCTTGGCCCCTCTGGCACGGTACCTGTAGTCAAACCACGGCCATATACCTGATTGTAGGTTCCTGACCACATATCGCCACCATCACGATAATCAAAAAGCACATTCAGTGTTATCCCTTTATAGGTGAAGCTGTTGGTAACACCCAGAATGTAATTAGGGTTAGGGTCTCCGATGATTTGCTCCTCAGACGACTGAATAAGCTTTCCGGTGGCAGGGTCAACCAAGAGCTGGCCGTCTTCGGATCTGGCAGCCACGGAGCCTTTGATCTGACCGTATGGCAAGCCTACAGCATGAACAACCCTTACGCTATTGCCGAAGCCATTGATAAACACTTCATCCAGACCTTCTGTCAACTCTTCAACCACATTGCGATTGCGGGTAAACGAAGCAAAAATATTCCAGTTGAAGCCATTGGGCAGCGATACTGGTGTGAGATCCAGGCCAACTTCGATTCCCTTGTTACTCACTTTACCGATATTAGACACGGCACTGTTAAAGCCAGAAGTAGACGGCACAGTAATGGCCACAATCTGGTCAGTAGTGTTTCGGTTATAATAAGTAAAGTCTATTCCGACCTTGTTCTTGAACAACCTCAGATCGGTACCGATTTCATATTCAGTAGTAAATTCAGGCGTTAACAGCCCATTACCCAAACCACCCGAAACAGTTTGTCCGTTGGTTCCAATGAAAGGGAAATCAACAAAGGCAATATTGTTACCAAAGCCTGGCCCGGACGGGTTGGTATTGAACAACACTGACTGTGTGAGGTATGGCGATGGGTCACTACCCACCTTGGCAACGCCTACCCTAATTTTTCCGCTGTTCAGGATGTCGTTAGAAATATTCAGGGCATCAGTGAAAATGAAAGATGAGCTTGCTCCTCCGTAGAAATAGCTTCTCTTGTCTTTAGGCAATGCCGAGGTTAAATCATTCCGACCAGTTAGGTTAAGGAAAAGGTAGTCTTTGTACGAGAAAGAAAGGTCAGCAAGGAAGGCCTGGTAGGCTCTTTCAGATTTGTTTCCTCCAAAAGGCGTTACGCTCTGCGTGTTGTCCAAGTCGTTGATACCATCAACGATGATACCCACTCCCTGAAACGCCTGGCGATCCACGGTGCGAAGGTTAGCGTTGTGACCAACGATGGCCTTTAGCCCTATGTGTTCAGACAAATCTCTTGAAACAGTTACAAGCAAGTTACCATCCAGTTCCATCCTTCTCAGGTCATCTTTGATGATCCTGCCTGTGGGAAATGCTGTATTGCTTCTTGGAAGCACCTCTAGTTTGCGATCAGTAAAGCCATTAAATCCAACTTTGTACGTCACGTTCAACCATTCGAAAACGTCGTATCCGATGTTGAAATTTCCGAAGTACCTGTCCACATCGCTGGTATGTGGCGCATGGTAGGCCAAAAAGTAAGGGTTGTCGTTGTCAGGACGATAGAAAGCCTGATTGCCATTGGCATCCTGATAAGGCAGCCCTTTTACATTGACGTTTGGTGGAGTGAAAAGCAAACGCTGTGTTACAGATGGCCCTCCCGAGAACAAACCTGTTGACGGAGGGGAGGTAAGATCAGTATTCACATAGGTCATACTACCACCAATAAAAATGCCATTGTCCAGCGTGGTGTTGCCACCAAAGTTCATGCTGGTTCTGGTCACTTCGTTGTTAATTACAATTCCCTGATTGTTCATTCTGGAAAGGCCGGCTACGAAATTGGCCTTGTCATTGCCTCCTGAAATATTCACGGCAGTTTCAAGAACTCCACCTGTCTGGAAAAAGTCCTTAGGAGTATTGTAAGTACCCAGAAGCACTGAATCGCTACCAAATTCAGGGAAGTAAGGCGTATTGTTTGGGTTGTTGTACCGGTCATATGGGTGAGCTACCCAGGGACGCCCAGTAGCGGGATCTATGCTTTTGATCAAATTGGCATTCTCTCTCACTTGCCATGCAGGGGAATTCAAATCGAAAGGAGCACCCCACGTGCCGAAGTTGCCATCAACGTAAAGGAAATTGTTTCCCTGCGTATACTGGGTCTGATAATCAGGCAAGTTGGATACTTTCTCAGTGGAATAGGAAGTGTTTACACTGATTTCCATTCCCTTACGGGTTCCTTTCTTACCAGCTTTAGTTGTTACCACAATCACACCATTCGCAGCCCTTGAGCCGTAGAGAGCCGCAGCTGCAGCACCCTTCAACACTGTCATCGACTCGATGGTGTTGGGGTCAAGATCAAAGGAACGGTTGGACGTAGTGGTTTGGCTGGTAAATGAGCCAGTGGCATAGGTGGTGTTGTCAAAAGGCACACCATCCACGACCCAAAGCGGCTGGTTGTTTCCCAGCAGAGAAGAGGCTCCTCTGATGGTGATGTTTGAACCCTGGCCTGCAGCACCACCAGCGCCAATGATGTTGACGCCGGGTATTTTACCCTGCAAGGCCCTCAAAGCATCAGGCTCAGATTTTTGAGCTATCTGGTCACTCTTCAGCTCCGTTACAGCATAGCCAAGTGCTTTCTTCTCCCGCTCAATACCAACTGCTGTCACAACCACCTCTGAGAGTTGTTTCACGTCGGACTCCATGGTTGCGTCGATGACGGAACGGGAGCCGATTTCAGTTTCCTGGGACAAAAGACCAATAAATGAAAAAACCAATGTCCCTCCCGATGAAGGAACGGTGATTTTATAATTACCGTCAATATCAGTGACGGTACCAGTTGCGGTGCCTTTCAGCACCACGTTCACACCGGGTAGCTCTGTGCCGTCTTCGGCTGAGACTACCTTACCGGATACGGTTCGGTCCTGCGCCCAAACATGGGTTAATGCTGTCGCAGTAAACAAAAATGTAATCAGTAGAATTTTTCTCATAAGAAAATAATTGGATTGTAGTTAAAAATGATTGTGGCTATCAAGCCATTCGATACACACAGGTTATGCATGTCGCCTCGCTGTCCTTGGTTTTCGCTGCCGGAAAGAGTCCGCTACCTTAGCGGAAGTATCCAATCTCAAATGTCAGCGAAGTGTTGCGGGATTAATTCCCCCTATTTGTGGGATTTTAAAATGTGGGGCGTTCAATAATTCCAACAGAAAGCATGTTTCATTGAAAATACTATAATGAAAGGCCGCTTGAGAAAGCATGTGTACAAGGGAAAATTCCTTTGCAGGGTGAATTGAGTAAGCGGGAAATGAAAAAAGCCTCTAAAGAGGCTTTTTTCCAATTGTATATTCAGGTTGAAACTTAGATGTACTTGTTGTGCCGGCCTATCTCTATGGCGTTGGCTTTCGATTTTACGCCCAGCTTTATGTAGATATTTTTGATGTGCGTCTTGATGGTTTCTCTGTGAACAAATAATTCATCAGCGATCTGGGAATAGCTCTTTCCCTCTGCCAGTTTCTCCAGCACCTCTGTTTCTCTTCTGGAAAGCGGCGAGTCTGTGTTGCGTTGAAAAGATTCGATAACCATGCGTGATATTTCTTTGGAAAGAGGGGCGCCTCCCTGTAGCACTTCGTCAATACCGTCGAGGAGATCGCTGTAGCTAACAGCCTTTGCCATGAAGCCAGCTGCACCTGCATTGAACGACTGGAAAACTGATTCTTTGTCCGTATGCAGCGAAACCACTATTATATTGGCCTTCGGAAGCTTCTTCTTGATGCGCCCAATGCCTTCAATGCCGCTCATGCCCGGCAGTTCCAGATCCATCAATACTACATCTGGTGCGTCGCTTTCGATATTATCCAGGGCCTCTTCACAAGAAGCATACGTATTCACAACATGGTATTTAGAAATACTGTCGATCAGAATCTTGTAGCCTTCTTTGATAACAAAGTTATCTTCAACGATACAAATCTTGGTAGGAATGGTTGTCATAGTGTTTGACCACATACAATAAAAATTAGGCTAACTGGAAAGCAGCTATATCAAGCAAATCGATCACGGCCACAAAATACGGTTGGAGTATGACCTTACTTACGCTTGGTAACAGCTTAGAGTTGCCTGACCCTCTACCGTAAACAGGGGGATTTTTTTGAAAACTTATTGGCCTTTAAAACTGAAATCTTAGCGTATCCCAAAAAACAGCGTCCAGATCATAAACGATTTGCTGATAGGCTTCTGCATGAGGATTGAGCGTTAGTTCGCTGGAAGGATACGGAAGCCGGAGGGCAAACTGTCGGGGCAATTGTATTGGTGGCTGTAGTTCAGTGGGATAGCCAGTGCGTCTGAAAAGATTATACCCATGGTAAGCGTTGCCCCAGCTGCAAAACCACCGTTGCTTTGCAACTATATCAAGTTTCCTTTCAGCCGATGAAGCAACGTTGAGCTTACTCATCCACAATGTCACATACTTGTCGATAGCATCTGCTGAAGGCGACTCCACCTCGATGTTGCTACCTCCAAATTCAACCACCTGAGTGATATGTGTTCTGATGGCCTGCTCAAATATCTCAGCATCATCAAGTTGGATATATCCCAGTAATGAAGCTTCCAGTAAATAGAATCTAACGTCCACTGATGTCAGTATCGGAAAAACACCATTATCCCCATCTGTATTATCCTTAGGAAATATGAGACGTTCGGTATCAAATAATCCTCCAGCAGGATATAACCCTGGCAAAAGTCTCTGGTCTCCATCATCAGGAATTCCCCTAGGGTTGGCCCTGTCTCTTCCCAAAAAACCGCCCAGATACTTCAACTCTTCTTCCGTTGGGTCGTCACCATACAGCGCCTCTATAACCTGTTTATTGTCTGCAAGGTATTTGAAGCAGGTTCCGGCTCCATACGGGCCGCAGAAGTAATACTCCTCCATTGGGGACGAAAAATACTCAGTAATGACTGCCCTGTAATCATCAGTCTGCCTCTTGAAATAAAAATTGAGCCTTGGGTCCTTGTCCCAGAGCATTTCGAACATCACCTGGTAGTCGATATATTGAAACTGGTTATCCCCTGAATAAGCTAATTCAAACCAGGGGTGGTTTTGCCCAGGTGCCTTACTAAAGACGAAGGAAAAATCATCGCCGGGAACACTGATCAATTCATCATCAACAATAGCTTTAATGTCAGCTGCAATATTGCTATTGACCAGCCGGGTCGTCATCAGCAGCTGAAGCTTAAGTGATCTGGCTACCTTTTGCCAGGCAGAAGATTTTCCTTGAAAAATCAAATCGCCTGTCACCACTACCGGCGACAGGCGTTCAAGCATTTGGATAGCGAGGTCCAAATCTGCCAATGCGTTCTGGTAAATCACCATGCCTGGCTGAAATGGAGTTGGATCGTCTGGCGTGCCAGCACTAACATCTACGGGAACATCACCCCACAAGTCCACCAAAATGGTATTGAAATAGGCCTTGTATATCAGGCCGATGCTGTAGTAATGTGGATTGGACTCGCCAGTCATCGCAATCATTTTTTCCACGTCAGCCAACGGGCCAGAGTATAGAGCTTCCCAAGCATCGTTCCACGTACCATTCGACATATTAAAATCATCCAGATAAGACGTGAGGCCAAGAAAGCCATGCTGCGCTCGATTGAGATCGCCTGCTAAAATTCTAGCACTGCTCGACTGAATTTGTGGTAGGAGCAGTTGCGGACTGACTGATACCGGCTGGTTGGGATCGATATTGACATCAGAGTTAATGAAATCACAGCCAGCCACTGCAAATAAAATAGATATAATAAGAAGCCTGGTAAGCATACAGCACCTTATGATTGAAGTATTCTCTAGTAAATATAAAACAAAAGAGCCCTGGTTTCCCCCATGACTCTTTTGTTTTATATCAAATACCCTATTCGTTCCTCAACGTCTCCGCCGGGTTCGTCCGGGCAGCCCTCACAGTTTGAGAACCCACGGCCAGTGCTGCAATGGCAAAAACTACCAGAACACCTCCAAACAGCTCCAGAAAGCCGAAGGTCGCCTTGTAGGCCAGGTCGTTAAACACTATTTGATTGAAAAAATACCAGGTAGCAGGCACAGCAATTGCAGCAGAAATAAGCAAAAGGAAGATAAATCCTCTGCCAAGCAGGAACACCAGCGCCTGTTCAGATGCACCAAGCACTTTTCTTATGCTAATCTCTTTTAACCTTGTCTCCGTAGTGAACACTACCATTCCCAGCAAACCTAACGAGGCGATGGAGATTGCAAGGAAAGCCAAAAAGCCAATGATCTTTACCATTACAAGGTACTCCTCATACGATTTCTGAATCCTGTCGTCGTAAAACTCGGCCTCGAAAGGGTGGATGGCGTCCAGCTCATCCCATTTACTTTCAATTTTCTCCATTGTGCCAGGAATGTCGGCCGATGAAATCAAAGCATTAATGACGTAGTACTGGTCTGCATGATAACGAAAAGCAAATTCCTTTATAGGGGAATCTATTTTACCGTAGTGAAAATCCTTTACCACACCCACTATCTTCACATCCTTGTCATCCACCTTCAGCGTCTCCCCAATGGCATCCAATGGTTCTCCAATATTGAACCGTTTAAGAAGCTTTTCATTCACGATGATCTGGCTCTCTGCCGAGCTATCCGACTGCGGAATGAAATTTCGGCCTGCAATGATCTCTAACCCGTGAATAGGAATGTAGTTTTCATCAATACCATTATAATGTATATTGGTGGAGTCCAGCGGATCTTTGTATTTGGCCTTGGTGCCCCAATAGCTGCCAACGCTCGTTACAAGTGTTGATGCCGACATGTCGGTGATTTCTGGAATTTCAGACAAAGCGGTTCTTATTTTTTCGACATCATTGCCCAGCAAATTGATATTAAGAATGTTTTCCGTCTCATAACCAAGGTCGAAGTTGACGGCGAAATCATATTGTTTATAGGCCATGGTGGCACCGATGATAAAAGCAAGAGACAGCGTGTACTGAAAAACGATCAGCACCTTGCGAAAAGCGATGTTGCCGAATAGTTTCAGGGACGAAACATCCTTTAGCACCTTGTGAACGCTGATCCGGGAAAAAAACAACGCTGGGAAGAATCCTGCCAAAACTCCCGTTACAACTGCCAGCAGCAGAAAGTAAAGGAAAGTCAGTGGGGAAGGGATAAGAGTGATCATTTCACTTATCTCTTCACTAAGGCCTAAAAAGCGGGGCCGAATAGCTGTGTAGTACAGAATAAAAGCAAAGACCAGCGACAGTCCGGAAATAACGACTGCCTCCAGGATGAACTGCCCAAAGACATTCCCGCCGGAAGCACCTATCACTTTGCGAATACCCACTTCTTTGGATCTCCTTAAAGAGCGGGCAATGGACAAGTTGGTATAATTAAAACAAGCCGAAACGAGTACCACAAAAGCTAAAACAGTGATAATCCAAACCATCTTCAATTCAAAAGACGGCCCTATTTGATTGCTCAAGTCCTCGCCAGGCACGATTGCCGACATGGGTTGCAACCACATATTAATAGTAGTATGCTCATCTACTTCATTTTCTTCTGCACTTATCTGATTGAGGCTTGCCTGAAGTGCTTCGATATCCTGGTCTGGCCGTACCACGAGGTAGATGTAATTAGACCACATGTTGTTCCAGCGGGTGAGCCTGGTGGACTCTTCATTTTCCTTTTCTTTAATTTCGTAGGTGGAGTAAGACGCCACTACCCGGGCCCTCAAATGTGAATTTCCAGGCATATCCTCCATCACCCCGGTAACAGTGTAGCTATCCTTGTCGTTGAGCTTGATCAGCTCTCCAACAGGGTCTTTGTCATCGAAAAGCTTTTTTGCCGTGGTCTCATCCAGTACTACGGAATACGGTTCTTTAAGCACGGTGGCTGCATCACCTTGTTTCAGCTTAAAGGAAAACACAGAAAAGAAAGATTCCTGCGCATAAAGCCCCTCTATCGCAATGACTTTACTGTTGTAAGCTGCGTCTCCACGGAAGTTTTTGGTTATCAGCACCATTTCTTCAATACCCGGAATATCACTTTTGATCCGGCTGGCTGCCTGGATAGAGGTAGAGGCGAATTTGCTTTCGTCCTCCTCCAACCGCTGGTAAGTGTTACCCACCCGGTAGATGCGATCATACTTCTCGTGGAACGTGTCGAATGAGTAAATGTCGGTGAGGAAGGCAATCATGAGCAGCCCGACTGTCATGCTGATGGCCAACCCCACCACATTGATGGTGCTGAAAAGCTTATTCCTGGCCATGCTGCGGACCGAGGTCTTGAAGTAATTGGATAGTAAGATAAACTGATTCATTCCTTTAAATATTTGAGGTTTTTGAGCTGTGTATAGTCTGAAGAATTTGAGGACGTCGATGATGTAAATGAGCTTGGCATAGCCTACTCCTCTTGCCTTCACATTTCTTTCAAAGTACTCCAGCAGGTCGCCTTGCAAATCTTCGTAGAGGGAAGGCTTGCAGTACCACTCGAGGAAACGGGTGGCCCAGCGGGGCGGTCTGTCGGTACGGAATGATGCTGACTGTTTTGATTTCATTAAATTCCTTTAAATACTACGTCTGGGATCATGCTCCAAAGCTGGTCACGTTGCTCCTTGGCTTTGAGCAGCGTAGCTTTCCCGCCATTGGTAACTGTGTAAAAGCGCTTTCTTCTGCCGCCACGAACGTTGGTAGCTTCGCCCAAGCCGCTCTTTACATAGCCCTTTTCTTCCAACCTGTTGAGCACGGCGTGCACCACGCCAAGTTTCACTTCTCTACCAGTATGCTTTGTGAGCTCATCGCACACTGCCACACTATAAGCTTCCTCCATTAGGGCAGCTATTGTGAGCAGTACGAGCTCTTCAAATTCTCCTAAGTTGGTACCCTTCATCAGTTCAAGTATTTCATTTGTTCATTAAATGTATGTAAAATGATTTTAATATATTCAGTGTTTGTATGTAAAATATTATCGGCCGACAAAAAAGAACTAAACGAGGAGTAACCAGCCAAGAAGAGCAACGCCCAGTACACCGGGTTTATAACCCGGAAAAAAACCAATTCTTCTATGCAGGCACAGGTTGAAAACCTGCGCTACCGGGCAGCATAGTTATCAGGGTACAAAATGCATCGATTTTTCCCATTGAACTTTAAAGGAGCAGATTTCAGATCACATAAACTCATTGTAATCCGGCTTGATGTAATTCCACTTCCAATCCTTAGGAGACTGCCAAAACCCAGCCTTAACTGGATTGTTAATAATGTAAAGAATTGTCTTCGAAAGTTCCTTTCGATCTCTAACTAAACGATCAAAACTTTCTTCTTGCCAAAAACGGCCAACCTTATTAAGAAGCTTGTTACACTGATTAGCACTATAACGCTTAATGGAGTGCATAATGTTATTGAGTGCTACCTTCATACCGCCTTCAACTTCGTCAGGTCTCATTGTCCTTAGGACTGCATGTATATGATTTGGCATGACACAGAAACAGATGACTTCTATCTTTCTATTATCCCAAAAAAACAAGCTCTCAACTGCTACCTGCGCTAACTTATCGTCTTTAAAATAAAATGGCCCATCCTTTCTGTTGTCCAGGTACTTCTCCTGCTTTAACCAGAACTTCCGATCTACAATGTTTTTTAACTCAGCGAAAGAATCCTTTGTTTCTTGCGCCATGAGTTGTATTAACTCCTCTTCACGTTCTCTTCGCCACTGTTCATTTACTTGCCTGGGTATTGCTCCGTGCAGCACATAGGTGACAAAGAACAACCCTCCCATCGGTTGCAAATGAGGAAGATTGCGGCGGTAAAAAACTTTGTTATTGTCTGGCACCAAAATGTCCGTTTCTCCACCTCTAAAATAAAAACTTCCCAGGTGTTTGAAAGCGCCTGGGAAGTCCAAATTATCAAAATGATGTTTTCACGGGTTAGAAACCCGAGGTACAGTTTGCAAACCGTTTTACATACCGGAAGAACTTTTGGGCTTCTTAAATATCCCTGCATTCAGACTGTAGCCGGTAGACTCAGGAGTAAGGTGCAGATAGTTGGTGGGATAAGCTGGCTCTTTCCTGATCACAAGCTCCGCCTTGCCCTTTTTCACCACATTGGTTTCCACGAAATTTTTATTGTTGGTTGTTTCTACCAGCCCATTGCTGCCGTAGTAGCCCATATAGTGTTGGTTATCTACCATGACACAACCGGTGAACTTATAAGCTGGGCTGGAGTCACCGGGCCGAACCCACACATAATTGCTCCCCGCCACCACATTGTTTTTGAACGTAAAACGTTCCACAGGGCCCATCCAGATTGCACTTTCGTTGGCACCGTAAATGATGCAATTAGTCACGGAAAAGTCTTCGACCGATTTAAAAAGAAGGATGGCATTGCGGCAGTTGTAGAAAATGCAATGGTCTATCTGTGTTTGATGTCCCTGGGCCCAAATGGCTCCCTGTATTTGAGAGCTATGCACTTCAGATACGAAATAGCACTGTGACACTTCCATGTCACCAAGTCTTTCATCCTCTTTAGAAATGGGATAATAGTAAGTCACATCGGGGTGGGCGCTTCCCAGAAACTTCAAGCCACGAATGGTAACATGGCTTGTTGCCACCAGCAAACCTGTGGAATGTACAAACTGAGTGCTGGAGTTATTCCTGGAAATGGATTGAATCACCGGCATTTTTGCTGGCGTCCAGTCTGGGTCGTCGGGCATGGTTACTGCCTCCAATGTAAGACGAACAGTGTCGCTCAATATTCGCAAGGGATGGAGAGCAACTTTATCCGTTAGCGAGTACAAACCAGGATGTAGTTTGATGGTGATCGCCCCGCTTCCGGTAAGTTCGTTGGCTATATGTACGGCTTTTTCCAATGTAGCGTAAGGAGAGCTTTCGGAGCCATCTGCCATATCATTTCCGGTACCGGGATTCACATAGATGGTCTGGGCCAGGGCAATTCCGGATTTTAATAACACTGCCAAATAAAGAGTAAGAATCGTTTTTTTCATCGCTTTAAAGTTTTGTTCCTTTTTGCGATGCAAATAGGCAGTGGCATAACGGTCTCGCCATTCAACCACTGTTCAAGTTCCTGCAAGCGTGTCACAATGCTGTTCAAACCTGCTCAAACCAGACTTTCCTCATCGGCAAAGAAAAGCCTTGAGTAAATTCAAGGCCTGTATTCAATCAAAAGCTGCTGGTAACTACGAAATTGTGATCAGGAAATTTCCTTTACTTTTCTCTCCAGGGCTGAGAGCCGTTCCTCCAAATCGTAGTAGTTAGACTCGACGAATTCGTAAAACTCGTAGTTGCGCTTATTCAAATCTTCAAAGCCCTGTTGCAAAAACTTAATGCTGGCATCTATTTGATTTTTGTGCCGTTCGAGTTCTCTTTTAAATTCACTACGATCCATAATGACTTTATTTATACGTAAAGTACGTTAATTATCACTTACTCAAAAACAAACTGCTTATTGGGCAAAAAATATCATCGCTTCCGATTAACCAACCCGGGGCATTTTTGCATAAAAAAAGCTCCAAATCCCGGAGCTTTTTACTTACCTATATTAGCTTATCATTCAATCTATTCTGACCTCAGACTCTTGATAGGATTCATTCTTGATGCCTTGATCGACTCAAAGCTGATAGTTAGCACAGCAATACCCAATGCCATCAACCCGGAAATGGCGAAGACTTCCCAGGTAATGTCGGTGCGGTAGGTGTAGTCGTCCAGCCAGCTTTTCATCAGGTACCAGCCCAGCGGCATAGCCAGCAAAAGAGAGATGAGGACTAGCTTGATGAAGTTGAATGTCAGCAGGCTGAAGATAACCCTGCCGGAGGCTCCCAACACGATCCTGATGCTGATTTCCTTCCCCCGTTGTTCCACCATGTAGGCGGACAGGGCAAAGAGCCCTAAGCAAGCCACAATAATGGCGAGCACAGCAAAAGTGGTGAACACCCGGCCCATTGTCTGCACGTCTTCGTACATCCTGGAATAGCTTTCGTCGAGAAACGAATACCTCATGGGTTGGTTGGGAGCAAAGTCGTCCCAAACTTCTTTGATCGAAGCAAGGACTTCCTTCATTTCTGGCGAGCTGACTTTCACCGAAACAACATCGCCCCATTCTCCATACACCATTGTAAGGGGTTCGATTTTCCCCTTTAGTGATTCAAAGTGAAAATCTTCCACCACACCAATGATAGTGTAGGGCTTCCAGTTTTGTATTCTCTCCCCTACTGGGTTTTCAAAGCCAAACTCTTTCACAAAAGCCTGGTTGACAATAATTGAAGAGGAGTCGGAGGCCATGCCCTGCACAAAGTTTCTACCATCCACCAGGTGCATTCCCAGAGTGCCTATATAGTCACTGTCTACATACCATCGCTGTGCACCAACGGCTTTGTCTTCTTTGGACTTGCCTTCTCTCCAAAAAGGGTTACCATCACGTTTGGTACCAGAAATAGGAAGGTAGCCGCTTATTGCTGCATTTTGAACGCCCGAAAGGTTGGCCAATTCGGCCTTCAGTGTTTTTATCTTATCGCCAAGTGTGTTTGCACCCTGAATCAACACAACCTGCTCTTTGTCGAAACCAATCTTTTTGTTGAGGATATACTGCATTTGGCGGTAAATAATGAAGGTGCCTATGATCAACACAACGGATGTTGTGAACTGAAATATCACCATCACACTTCTCATTCTTGAGCTTTTGCTTCCTCTGCTTAGGCTGCCCTTCAAAACGTCTATCGGTTTGAACCCTGACAGGTAAAAGGCAGGATAAAGGCCGGCAAGTACACCAACAAGCGTTGCCGCCCCTCCAAGGGTTGGGATAAACCACCATTCAAGCCAGGGCATTTTCAGTGATTTATCAGCCAGCTCATTAAAGAATGGCATACTTATCCAGGCCAACACAATGCCTACCACAAACGACACTACACTATAGAGAACTGACTCAGTAAGAAACTGCCTAACAAGGTGAGATCTCACTGATCCTACTACCTTTCTCATTCCCACTTCCTTGGCACGGTTTGCCGATTTGGCGGTGGAAAGATTGATGAAGTTGATACACGCCAGCAGAAGAACAAAAAATGCGACACCTCCAAAAAGCCAAACAAACCGAATATCGCCTTGCTCCACCATGGCATGTATACCGTCGGAGTAGAGATAAATATCGGCCACTGGTTGTAGCTTGAAGAAGTGATTTTTACGCACCTCGTCCACCGATTGATCCCCTTCCTTTTCGAGGTGACCCACATAGTGTGTGTCCCGAACAGACAGCAGCTTGGCTTCCAGCTCTTTTGGATCAGTGCCAGGCTGCAGTTCAAAGTAAATATTGTAGTTCCAGCAACACCAGCTTGTTTGTTCTCCACCCCAAAATTCGACGCCAGTTAACGTAATGAGAAAATCAAACTGAAGGTGGGTGTTGTCAGGAAAGTCCTGCATAACCCCACCAATCTTGTACGGCTTGTTTTGGTCATCGTTCAAGAAAACTACTTTTCCCACCGGGTCGTCGTTAGGGAAGTATTTATCAGCAACCGTTTTGGAGATCACTATCGAATACGGGTCGGCCAACGCATTTTCTGTTTGGCCATACACCATCGGTACTTGAAGAATGTCAAGCAGAGCCTGATCGGCGTATACGAAACCTTCCTCGTAGGTATTTTGTCGCTGGTCTTCAGTCCGAAACAAGTTGCTGCCCGCATTGAACCAACCAGCGTATGGAATCAACCTCCCTGATTTTTTAACTTCCGGAAATTCTGCTTTGAAGATACCGGCGGTTGGTGCGGGAAAGGAGGTCCACTTGTTGGCTCCGCTTTCTCTCCCGAATTCATTGTAAACCCTATAAATATTCTCGCCGTCTTTGTAGAACTTGTCATAGCTAAGCTCCTGCTTTATAAACAGCTTGATGAGAATGCAAGCTGCAATACCGAGCGCAAAGCCTCCGATTTTAATCGAAGTGTACATTTTTTGCCTGGCCATACTTCTCCAGGCGACTTTCAGGTAACTTTTGAACATGGCTACGTTATTTGAGTTTTGTGACTTCTTTGTTTTTTTCAAGGCAAATGGCTGGAGAAACTGAACGACATTCCAAACGAACAGCCAATCGGCTTTCCGCTTGCCAACTTTGACGAAGCGCCGGTCGTAGAGCTCCAGCATATCGCCCAATACCGCATCACACAGGTGGTCGTTGCAGAACCTGCGAAAGAAACTGATGGCCCAGTTTGGTGGCCCCGCATGTTTTGGTGCAGGGGTCTTCATAGGAAATTCCCTTCCCAAACCACTTTTGGCACCTGATTCCACATAGCGTTGCGCAACTCTTTGGATTGCTCCAGCACTTTAGCACCGGCATGGGTCAGCTCGTAAAGCCGCTTTTCTCTTCCACCTCTTTGCTCAGTAGCTCCCCCCATTTTCGACTTCAGGTAGCCTTTGTCTTCCAGCCTCACCAAAGCCTTATGCGCCGAGCTGATCATTACATTGCGACCTGTTTGCTTTTCCAGCTCATCCACAATGGCCAGTCCGTACGCATCGTCGTACAGAATACCGACGGTTAGCAATACAAGCTCTTCGAATTCACCAAGATATGTTCCTTTCATGCTTTTATTTGTTTCACCTTTGTCTATGGTACCTGAGAAAAAACGAAAGGTTGCAGAAAAGGAGAAAAAAGTTGTTTGGAGTAGTTTCAATAATATTTCAAAAAATGAAATATTATTTGCATTATTGAAATTAATTGATCAAAGTGGTTGTTATAGCGAAAATGATACTACAGGAATTTGGGAAAAGCCACGCCGACGCCATTGAGCCCTTGAACGATTGGTGGGCTAAAACCAGAAAAGCTGATTGGGCTACGCTACAGGACATAAGGAACACATTTAATTCGGTCGATTATGTGGGCAATGACAGGTATGTGTTCAATATTAAGGGAAACAAATACAGACTGGTTGCCATGATATTCTTTGATATAAGAACTATTTATATCCGTTATGTTGGCACGCACACCAATTACGACAAAATTGATTGTACTAAAATTTAGCGGCTTCAAAATGATAACCAAAATAAGAACTGAGAAAGAATACCAGGTGGTGATGAAAACCATTGAGGAGCTCTTAAAAGAGGTCACAGAGAAAGGAGGATTTCATAAACTATCAAAAGAAGAGAGCGATTTATTAAATACCCTTTCAAAACTGGCTGAAACTTATGAAGACAGGGTGATGGAAATAATGCCTATCCGGCCAGGTAATTTGCGGGAAGCAGTAGAATTAAAGATGGTTGAATACAAATTAACGCAAGCCAAACTGGCGAAAGCATTGGGAATTGGTGCTCCTAAACTTTCTCAAATTCTTTCTGGTAAACGTGAGCCTGATGTGGCTTTTTTAAAGGCTATTCACGACAAATTAAAAATTGACGCAGAGTTTATCTTGTCGCATGCCTAGCGACTGTGAAAATCCTGAAGCAAACT
Organism: Imperialibacter sp.; assembly: GCF_048007035.1. Classification (NCBI taxonomy): domain Bacteria; kingdom Pseudomonadati; phylum Bacteroidota; class Cytophagia; order Cytophagales; family Flammeovirgaceae; genus Imperialibacter; species Imperialibacter sp. Next base: position 4,116,068 of record NZ_CP180355.1, on the reverse strand, counting down.
AATTTGCCACAAAACTGGATCTTAAAGTGCCTTTTCGCATGAAACATTTAGCCCCTTTAAGCGTGTTTGACGGAAAGAAAGTGCGCATTAGCGCTTCTTTGAAAAAATTGAAGTGCTTTGGCTCACGTCCTTCCGAAAAACAAATAGAACAGCATCTGAGAAATCGAAGAAGCAGGTCCACTGCCCAAAGACAATGAAACCTGTGCCGTATTGTTTTTGAGGCTCATCACTCCAACAACCACCCAAGCACTGCACCCATAAATTCGCTGCACTGGTAGTCGGTGACGCCATTCCAGCTAGTCATGTAAAGGGGAGTCATGCCGTCACCCATCGCTATCACTTTTCCACCGTTGTTAAGTGTTGTGAAAACTCCAAAAGGCGCTTTGGTCTGGCTGTTGAAGCAAAACGGCGTGCCTCCTGTGACGACCCGACCTCCGTGATAGGTGATCTTCAAAGGGTTCTTAATAACAGGTGTGGGTTTGGTCAAGCCACCAGACAATGAATCTGTACTATTTTCACCGAACTGAATGCCAAATGGTCGTATCAAATCATTGGTATTGGTTTGCTTCAGTGTTGACCAGTAATCCTCTTCCATCACGAGGAATAACGAACCTCCTTTGGCAACGTACTCGGTAATGGCTTTCACTTCGTTGGCGCTGTAAGTGCTGGATGGAATATGAATGAACAGCAAATCACATTTTGCCAATTGCGCAGGCGTGATGGCTTCGTTTAGAAATCCAACCTGAGCACCAAGACTACTGGCATTTTTGCTTAGTTCCCCGATAAGGTACTCCACTCTGGGCGCATCGCCACCGGCCGAGGCGTTCATTTTATTGGGATTGTTGTAGAACTTCTGGCCGTGGGCAACGTCGACGAGGATGGTGTATTTGGCCGACTGGCCGATTAAGTAAGCGGACGACGTGATTAACACCAACATCGTGAAAGCAATTTTCCAGCACCAGTGCCTAGCTTCGGTGTTGTTACTTTGATTCTTCATTTTCATTTGAGTTTTATTTTGAACCTATTTTCCTCAATTAATGAAAATGAAGGTCATCTTTCCGTTCAAACGCTGTTCAAGTTTGTGCAAGATGGGCTAAGCACATACAAGAGTCGCTAACAAAAAAGCCGTGAAAACACGGCTTTGAAAACTTAGGTTTACTTACAGCTTATTCATCCCGAAGACATTTTGTGGGATTTACTGACGCCACTTTGAATGTTTGCCAGCCCACGATGGCCCAGGCAATAGCCAGCGCCAATAATCCCGACACGCCAAAATACCACCACTCCAGGTCAATCCGATAAGCGAAACCCTCCAGCCAGCTGCTGGCTATGTAGTAGCTGAAAGGAATGGCGATAACGATCGCCACCAAAATCATCTTACTAAAGCTGGCAGAGAGCATGTAGACAATCTGTCCAATACTGGAGCCCAATATTCTCCTGATCCCGATCTCCTTCAGCCTTCGCTCGGCCGCAAACGCTGCAAGCCCAAACAACCCCATGCATGAAATGATGATGGCCAGGCTGGCGAAATACCCGGACAAAGTACTCACCCTTTTCTCAGCTTGATACTGCCCCTGATAGTCCTGATCAAGGAACCGGGGCTCAAATGGGAAACCGGGGTTGAAGCTGGTATGAAGCTCGGCGAGTCTGCCTACTACCTCCTTTTCTCTGCCCGCCGCAATTTTGACCATGAAGCTTTCACCATCCTCGCCTGTGAGTATAAAGAAAACCGGCTTTATTTCTGAGTGAAGAGATTCGAAATGAAAGTCTTTTACCACGCCAATTATCTGCCGGTCTTCACCCCAAAGCTTGATGGTCTTTCCCAGGGGGTTTTCAAGGCCCATGTAGCGGATGGCGGTTTCATTGAAAATAATTTTGGAGCTGTCGGCACCAAAAGACCTGTCGAAGGTACGGCCTTCTCTGAGCTCTATTCCAAGCGTTTCCATCAGGTCATAATTGACGGGCAGGTTTTCAAACTCAGACCTATCGTTCGGATCTTTTCCTTCCCAGTAAATCCCTGAAGTTCCACTGTTATGGCCTGTCATGTCGTGGTCCGTGCTGGAGCCATTGATAACTCCGGGTATGTTTTTCACTTCAGCCAGGAAGGTAGTCGTCGCCGAAATACTCTCAAGCTTTCCTTCCCTTGGGAAGATGAGCACCTGGTCTTTGTTGTAGCCAAGGTCTTTTGATTGAAGCATGTCCATTTGTTTGTACACCACTAGCACAGAGGTGATGAGCACTATGGTAATCGCAAACTGAAAGATGACCAACCCCCTCCGTGCCCATAGTTCACCAATCGAGCGATGCAGCTGCCCCTTCAGCACCGTCGACGGATTGAATCCGGACAGGTAAAAGGCAGGGTAGCTACCAGCCAAAAAGCCTGTAACAACGGCTATGAGCAATGCCCCGGCGACCATTTTTAAGTCAAAATCAATGACCATTTGTTTGCCCGTGACGACATTGAACTGAGGCAAAAGGAGATAGGCCGTCAGCAACGCAAGCATCAGAGAAATGATGGCAACCAAAATTGACTCGCCCAGGTACTGATAAATCAGTGCCGTACGACCCGAGCCCATAGCTTTTTTAATGCCCACCTCTTTCATCCTTCGTGACGCCCTGGCGGTGCTTAAATTGGTGAAGTTGATGCAGGCGATCAGCAGAATAAACCCAGCGATGATGGAAAACAGCTTTACATAGGTAATTCTCCCTCCCACCATCTGTCCATTCTCATACTTTCCGTGCAGGTAATAGTCCGGATACAGTGCCACAAACGCCGTCCGGTTGGTCTCTCCGTTGACCTTGCTGGCAATATATCCTTCGAGCTTTTTATTGAGTTCGTCTGCGTCAGTTCCGGGCTTAAGGAGCAGATACGTCTTCACAAATGTGTTATTGTAGTTCCAGACACGTGCGTACTGGTCTTTTATCAGATCAATAGAAATGATGATATGATGCTGAAATGAAGAGGTGAGCGGTGCTGTTTCGAAAACACCAGACACCGCAAAATCCTGTTCGTGCTCGAAGCGAATAGTTTTACCGACAACGTTGCTGGCGTCGCCGAACAATCTTTCGGCCATATCGGCCGATATTACCATGGAGCTTTTATCTGCTAACACATGATCAGCCTGACCTTCCAGCAGCGTGACGGAAAAGACTTTGAAAAAATCCTTCCCCGCATATATGTAATCACTCTTGATATTTTTCTCCCCTACCGTCAGCGTGGCTTTGCCTCTTGAAGCCACTCCAGTCACGTATTCAACCTCCGGAAAATCTGCCTGCATGTCTGCAGCCATGGGCCCCGAGTTGGTTTCAGCCGTCCATATTCCGTACGATTGCTCCCTGTTTTCGAAAACCTGATACAGGCGATCGGCATGTTTGTAAAACTTGTCGACACTCAGCTCATGATTCACCCAAAGATAAATGAGCAGCACACAGGTCAAACCTGAGGTCAACCCGGCAAGGTTGATAAGAAATGTAGTTTTGTACTTCCTGAAGCTGCGGAAAGACAAAATAATGGTGTGTTTTAACATCGCAGTATAATTTGAGCTTTGACTTTTACTAAATGATCTGATATTTCTCCACCGGAACGACTTCATCACATCCCACACAAATCTCCTTCTGGCTTTTTTCGGCGACTTCTCAGCCCGCTTTTCAAAGAGCTCAATAAGGTCTCCTTCTATCTCATCGAGGTAGTCTTCCCTGCAAAACCAGCGCAGGAAGCGGAGGGGCCAGGCAGGCGGTGTACTTTTATTACTATTCATCCATCAGGCTGTTTACTGGGTTGGCAATGGCTGAGCGAATAGTAACCACTGAAACGATGGTCATTAGAATAAGCCCTGAAACCAACGTGGCTGCCAGAAAGGGCCACGGGCCAGGCGAGATATGATAGGCAAAAGAATCAAGCCATTTCATGCTCAGGTACCAAGCCAGCGGTAATGCAAAAATTAGCGCCACAACAAAAAGACGGACATAGCCTTCGGTCATAAGGTACCAAAGTTGACTCACCCTGGCTCCAAGCACTTTGCGAATAGCGATCTCCTTTCGCCTTGACAGCGTTCCGTTTACCAGCAAGCCCAGCTGCCCCAGGCAGCTAAGAATAATGGCCACAACTGCAAAAACAGTTGATAGTTTACCCTGTCTTATCTCCTCCAGGTGAAATTTTTTGAAATGCTCATCAAAAAACTTGGCATCTACCACCCATTGCTGATCCAGCTTTCCCACTTCTTCTTCAATAGCGGAGATGACCTCCAAAACGTCACTGGTTTTTGCCTGTACTACCAGAAAGTTGTACCCCATCCAGTCGTATGGTGAAAACTGAAACAAGGCAGGCGCTATTTTCTCTTTAAAAGACTCGAAATGGAAGTCTTTGGCGATGCCTATAATCTTCCCTTCCTTCAGTTCTTCACTGCCAAAAAAGATCGTCTGACCAATAGCACTCTCTGGCGAATTAAAACCCAGCATCCTGGCACATGTTTCATTCACAACGAACCCAGCTTGTTTGTCGGAAGCAAGGCTTTCATTTAGCTGACGGCCTGCCACAATTTGGTATGACATCAAGTCGAGGTAATTGCCTGTGATGACAAAGTTTTCTGTTTGTAAAGGGTCGCTCCCAGGGCTTAGCCTCACCGGCCAGCTGTCGCCATAGAAACCAGGCACATGAGAGCTGGCACCTACGTCAAGAACTGACGGATGCCTGACCAATTCCGATTTCAAAAGGTCGAATTTTTCAGCCAGGCCAGAATTGAGAGGAATCACAAGTGTGCCTGCTTCAGAACTCCCTTCTATCGAAGACTCCACGAACTGTAACTGTCTGAAAATAATAATACTTCCCACCAGCAGTAGCACCGACACGGCATACTGAAAAATTAACATCAGGGACTTGCCAGCTCTCCACCGGCCGGCCTCCACGACTTTGTTAGACTTCAGCGACTGCACAGGTGTCATTCCGGTGATTCCGAGCGCAGGCACAATACCGGCTCCCAGTGTGCAGACGGCTAGTAGAACAACTACTGTCACCACAGTTTCCTTTTGCAACAGCCATTCCGGTGTGAAATCTTTACCTGTGAGATCGTTGAAGAGCGGAAGAAACAGCACCAGAAGCACGCAAGCGATAATTAGAGAAAAGGCAACGACAAGGAATGCCTGAAAAAGTAATTGAAGGACAAGGCCCGACCTGCTGGCTCCCATCACTTTTCGGATGCCCATTTCCCTGAGTCGCACCAGGTAACGGCTTGAAATGAGGTTCACGAAGTTAAAGACACTTACCAGCAACACGGTGAGTGCTATTACTCCAAACATGAGCAGCGACGACCTGCTTCCCTTCGTATCAAGCTCTCTGTTGAGTCCCTCTTGAAAGTGGACATCGGCGAATGGAGTCACAGTCAGCTTATAGTCACCTCTTTCAATATCGGAAACGTAAGACTGCTTGATCATGTCCAGCTTGGCTTCAAAGCCGGGTACATCGGTGCCGGGATATAGGGCTACGTAAGTGTAGTTGCCCGGCATTTGCTGCCAGAGGTCTGATAGCCAACTGTAAAGCTTCTCCAGAGTGCTGTACGACATGACCAATTCGAACTGGAGCTGTGAATGGGATGGTACGTCCCTGAAGACGCCTGTTACCTGCGAATCGTAGTTACCTGAAGAGCCTATTGTTAGTTTTTTGCCCAATGGATCCTCATCTTTGAAGTACTTTCGGGCCAGGGTTTCGCTAATGACAACTGAGTTTGGCGCTTCCAGCACCGTTTCAGGGTTTCCCTGCAGAAGTTCAAAATCGAACATCTTGAAGAAGTCAGCGTCGGCTGAGTTCACAGTTTCAAAAAAAGCAGCGTCTCCATTGCGAACGGTCAACCGGCCATTGCTGCCGAACCTGCTCATGAATTGAACTTCTGGAAAATCCTTTCTCACAGCAGGGCCAATGGGGTAACTAGTGGTAGCGTAGGGCCCAAGATCAAGGTATTCGCCAAAAGCTAGTCTGTAAATATTGGTTCTGTTTGAATGAAAGCTATCGAAAGAGGATTCTTCAACGGCATACCAGGCAAAGAGTATAAAAAACAAGGCACCAATCGCCAGGCTTGTAAAGTTCAGTAAAGAGTAGCCCTTTTCCCGGGCGATATACCTGAGGCTTTGGCGGAATGATAAATTGTAGAATAGATTTGGCGTAATAACACGCTTTTTTAGGTTTCTCAGCCGGAACGACTTCATCACATCCCATACAAACCTCCTTCTGGCTTTTTTCGGTGACTTCTCAGCCCGCTTTTCAAAGAGTTCAATCAGATCTCCTTCTATCTCATCGAGGTAGTCTTCCCGGCAGAACCAGCGGAGGAAGCAGAGGGGGTATTTGGGAGGGCGAACTACGTTCATCCGAAGGATATTTTGGGAATTTGCTGATACAGGCTGGTGCGCAAGGAATACTGAGTGTCGAGCGTCTTTTTGCCCAGAGCAGTGATCACATAATACTTCTTTCTGCGACCGCCCCGCTCACCAGTAATTCCGCCATACCTGGAAATGACAAAGCCTTTGTCTTCCAGTCGCTTCAGCGTTACGTGAATCGCACTTATGTTGACTTTCTTGTTTTGCTTTTCTTCCAGGTTTTCGAGGATTGTGACCCCATAGGCTTCGTCGTGCAGGGCTGCTACCATTGTAAGCTCCCCTGAAGTTCGACCATTTAAAAGTTGAGAAAAAATAATCAACTTTAAATGGTAGATATGAAAAAGTCACGATTCACAGAAACACAGATTGTAAGTGCGATTAGAGCGCACGAAGCAGGGCGTAAGGCCGAGGACATTTGCCGGGAAATGGGCGTCACCACAGCGAGCTTTTATAAATGGCGTCAACGTTATGGAGGCATGGAACCCAGTGATGTAAAGAAGATGAAGGATCTTCAGGAAGAGAATGCACGCTTGAAGCGCATGTTTGCTGACCTTAGCCTGGTGCATGAGGCTTTGAAAGATGCTGTTTCAAAAAAGCTCTGACGCTTGATGAAAAAGGCGTACTGGTTCAGTTCATGGTCGAAGCGCATGGAGTGAGTCGGCGTCAAGCGTGTAAAGCAGTGAGTATGCCGAGAAGCACATACAGCTATGTACCCAAATTTAGGGATGACGGTGCGGTGATAAGAGAGCTGGAAGAACTGGTGAACAAGCACCCTTCGATAGGTTTTTGGCAATCCTATTACAGGATCAGGAAGAAAGGCTATGTATGGAATCACAAGCGTGTTTACCGAGTCTATACCGGGCTGCATCTTAATATTCGCCGCAGGTATAAAAAGCGGATTCCAGCCAGGGTAAAACAAGCTTTGTATAGGCCAGAAGGTATCAATCAGGTTTGGTCTGTAGACTTCATGAATGATAGTTTATGGGATGGTCGAAGGTTCAGGCTTTTGAATGTGATGGATGACTATAACCGGGAAGTACTAGCACTGGAAGCCGACACATCACTTCCAGCATCCAGGGTAATCAGAGTGCTAGAATACCTGAAAGAGTTCCGGGGCCTACCTAAAATGATCAGAGTGGATAATGGCCCCGAGTTTATCTCCAATCAGTTGGATCAATGGTGTCGGGGTCATCAGATCAACCTTACCTTCATCCAGCCTGGTAAGCCTATGCAAAATGGCTATGTCGAGCGATGTAACGGCAGCATTAGGAAAGAGTTACTAAATGCCAACGTCTTCCATAACCTCACAGAGGTGAGATATAAGATTGAAGAATGGCTCGATGATTACAACCGATACCGCCCCCATGAGTCACTTGGGTATCGATCTCCTGTCGAGCTATTACAAACAATATGAATACTATTTTTCCTTTTCAGCCGATGATCATTACCAAGGTGAATGCGCACAGCCTGTCAAGACCGGTTGATGCCATTGAAAATAAACAAAAATCAACCGCCTGCTTGGTCTTGACTGGCTGCCAGCAGGCACCTATTTTTGATCAGCCGGTGAAACGGAAAAGTCAACTTTTGAGTGGTCCAATTTTAGGGGGAGCTTACACCATCAGCAGCACCAGCTCTTCAAATTCACCTAATGATTGCTCTTTCATTTCATGATTTATTTACTTAACAAACGTGAATATAATATATTAGTTTCAGTTTTGTTAAGTAAATAATCATAAAAAATTATAGCCTCATGGTGAGGCTATAAATCACTTCCGGGGAGGAATGGCTTCATTACTTCTGTAGCCATATGAACCTCAAATCATTATTTCACTAACAGGTATTTCCATATCAATGAATGAAAGGGACACTTTGCTATCCTTATTTTTGACTGAACTTGTTCGGTATCTGCCTTTTTCCGGATCGCTATAAATTTCCAGAACGTTTTCTTTCAGATTAATAACCCAATAATCGGGGATGCCCGCTAGTGCGTATGTAACGCTTTTCACGTCCCTGTCAAACTGAAGTGAACTATCAGCCACTTCGATAATAAGTAAAGCATCATTAGGCCCTGGAAATTGATCAGCATAAAAGTCGCTTCGGGGCTTCAGCAAACAAATATCAGGCTCTGGTTCATTTCCCTCATTAATTCTAATTGGGTTCTGCACACTGACAATCACACTTTTCAGCAAGACCTCTTTCAAAAAATTACTGACCTTATTAACAGCACTATAGTGCTTATTTCCTATTGGACTCATCTCATATATTTCTCCATTGATTAATTCCACACGATCACCCGGCTTTAATATGCCCACCTCTGCCATCTTGTAGTACTCGTCTACATTAATCAACCGCTTCATTACTTCTGTAGCCATCGCTATACGCTTTTTCTAGTGAAATATACAAATTTTTAACCTTCCGGGAAGGGAGAGCTACTCTGTTCTCAACGACTTCACCGGGTTAGCGGTCGCAGCCTTCAAAGCTTGAAAGCTTACAGTAGCCAGGGTAATCAGCAAGGCAATGGCACCAGTGACGGCAAAAACCAACCAGCTGATGGTAGATCGGTACACGAAGCTATCCAGCCAGCTGTCCATGAAATACCAGGCCAATGGCATGGCGATAAAGCAGGAAATGACCACAAGCACCACAAAGTCTCTGGACAGCATTTGCCAAAGGTTCGCTACTGACGCACCCAACACCTTTCGAATGCCAATTTCCCGAATGCGTTGCTCCGCCACAAAAGCCGACAGCCCCAATAATCCCAGGCAGCTAATCAAAATGGCCAAACCAGCAAACACAAACCCCAGTTTGCCGATTCGCTCTTCTTCCTCAAATTTTAAAGCGTAAGCTTCATCAGCAAAGGTGTAGTCGAAGGGTGTAGATGGGGTGAGTCTTGCAAACACTTCCTGAATTTTCGGGAGGGCTTCGTGCATGCTTACGGCAGGATTGAGGCGGATATACAGCCAAGACATATCAAACTCCCCTAAGAAAATGACCGACGGATCGGTGGGTTCGTAAGGCGAACCTTTCACCATATCTTTTACTACGCCCAGAATGGTATAGGAACCTCTGTCCTGCCAAGCTAATTCTTCGCCAACTGGGTTTTCGAGTGCAAATAGCTTAGCGGCTGACTCGTTGATGATGATGCCACTTTTATCGCTTGTTATGTCTCTCGAGAAATCTCTGCCATCAACGAATTGCAAACCGACGGTTTTGCCATACTCATACGTCACAAAAATAGTATTGAATGTCTGCTCATATTTTTCTCCATGCCAGGCAAATCCACCATTCCAACCACGGGTGTCGGTCACCGAATAGTTTGCTTCGGCAATTTCCTCCACCATGCCTGTTTGCTTCAGTTCATTTCTTAGCACCAGGTACTTTCCTTTGAACTCCTTCGAAGCACTCCTCAGCGAGATCAAACCATCCCTGGAGTAGCCAACGGGCAGGCTCTTGGCGTATTCCAGTTGCTGATATACTACCAGCGTGCCAATGATCAGGCTGATCGATACTGTAAATTGGATAACCACCAATACTTTCCGTGGCAACGATGCCAAACGACCGGCCTTGAACGTACCCTTCAGTACCTTTACCGCACTGAGTGATGAAAGGAAAAGAGCAGGATAGCTGCCTGCCAACACTCCGGTCACCAGCACAATCGACAACACAGCCAGCCAGAAGAGGGGGCTTGCCCATGGGAATACCATGGCTTTGGCTGCCACCGAATTGAACCAGGGCAGCGTCAGCACTACTAAGAAAATGGCTACTATAAAGGCAAGCAGGGTGACCAGCATGGACTCTCCGAAAAACTGCTGTATTAGCTGACTGCGGTGCGAACCAAGGGCTTTGAGTATCCCGACTTCCTTGGCACGTTTTTCGGACCGGGCTGTGCTGAGGTTCATGAAATTGATGCAGGCCAGCAACAACACGAATGCGCCAATGATGCCGTTGTACCAAACAGCTTTCAGCCTCTGGCTTGTCACCGGCTTGCCGTTCTCAAATTCCGAATAAAGATGCCATTGGCTCATTGGCTGAAGAAATATTCTCGGCTCTGACTTTGCTGTTTCCTCGTCAACATGAGGCATCATTGCCTCAGCTATGGTAGCTGATATCTCATCAAACGAGTGCTCTGGTTTGATTTGGAGATAGATGTAGGTAAAATAATTATCCCACACATTGAGTGTTGTCCAGCCATTTACATATAGCTCGGCAGGTGCCAGGTAGGACGGTTCACTGAATTCAGTGTTTTTCGGAAGGTCTTCGTACACACCAGTCACTTGCAGGCTGGTGGTGGCATCCATGGTCACCATCTCCCCAACAGGGTCTGCCTCGCCGAAAAGCTTGCCAGCAAGTGAGGAAGACAGCATAATGGAGTTCATTTCTTTCAAGCCGCCCTGGCTGCCGTACTTCATATTCAGAGTAAGGATTTGCGGCCCGCCGTCCTGCATAAAATACCCGCTTTGCGAAAACTTCTTTTCTCCAACAGCAATAACCCGTTCCTCCAGCCTGGCTCTCACAAGTGCCACATCCTCAAAAAAATCTCCATAGTCGGTCTTGAGCACAGAGGCAAGCCCCGGCGCATGAACTGTATTGGCGAAACTGTCAAATTTATTGGTACGGTAGACTTTAGCGATCGTGTCGTAGTTTATGTGATACTTATTAAAAGAGAGTTCGTCGTAAATCCACAGGCTGATGAGGATGGCTACCGTCATCCCGACCGCCAATCCACCAATGTTGATGAAAGAGTAGCCCTTGTTCCTGAGAAGGTTCCTCCAGGAGATTTTGAAATAGTGCTTAAACATGGTTGTATAATTTGAGTTTGACCTTATTATTCTTTTCAGTGCAAATGGCCTCAGAAAATGAAGCACATGAAACCAGTAGAAAAGGCTCTTTTTCCAGTGGGGTTGATCTGCCAGCTCAGTGTGGTATTCATACAGGTCTCCTAGGATTTCGTCCAGCAAGTCGTCTTTGATGAACCATGCAAGAAATCGCTCTGCCGACCTTGGGGGTTGTTGATTTTTGAATGCAGTCATGGGCAATTAGCCTAGCTTGTTGATGGCCAGTTCTGGAATCTGCATCCAAAGGTTGACCTTCACATCCCGGCTTCTTTCCAGCACCTTTTTACCAGAGGCAGTGAGACTGAAAATCCGCTTGTGCCTCCCTCCTCTTGCCTCGGTGGCGCCACCAAGTCTCGATTCGATAAAGCCCTTGCTCTCCAGGCGGTTCACTGTGCCGTGCACTGCACCAATAGTAACGGTGCGGCCAGCTTGTTCCCTCAGCGCCTTTCTAATAGCCAGCCCATAAGCATCTTCTTTGAGCATCACTATCAGGAGCAGCACCAACTCTTCCAATTCACCGATGTATTCCTTTTCCATTTGCCATTAGTTATATATAGTATAACAAATATACGGAAAGAATTGACATATGTTATATAAAGTATAACATATGTCAATTATACCTTTGTGGCAGGAACGACAATAATGTAGTAGCCTATTCTCTTCTCAGCGATTCCACAGGATTAGCTGTCGACGCTTTGATAGCATGATAGCTCACCATCAGGCATGCCAGTAGCAATACAAGCCCGCCAGCCAGCGCAAAAATCCACCACGAAAGCTCTATCCTATAGTCAATATTGTCCAGGCCGGTATCTAATAGCCATCCTGCAAGGGGAGCTGCGAGGAGAAAGGATAAAAACACCGGTTTTAGGAAGTCCAAAGAAAGGGCAATGCTGATATTTGAAATGGTAGCTCCCAGCACTTTACGAATACCTACTTCCTTTCTACGTCGCTCAGCTACGTAGGCTGAAAGGCCAATTAATCCCAGACAAGCAATAAAGATGGCTAGTCCGCTGAATAGTGTAGCCATTCCCCGCATAGATCGGATTGTCGCAAATCGCTTTTGATACTCGTCTTTTGTGAAATGAACTTCGAAAGGATAAGTAGGGAAATAGCTGGCAAATATTTGCTCTACCTGGCCGAGTCTATCCTGCCAGGCCTGGTCGTTTTGGAAGCGTATGAAAATGTGTTTGATTTGATTTGTTCCAAGATAAATAACCAGAGGTTCCGGCTCGCTGGTAGGGTCGTTAAATACAAAATCCTTTACGACACCGATAATATAGCTATTGCCACCTATATGGGTGCCAACAGGTTGCTCCAGCCTCATGCGCCTGGCAGCAGTTTCATTGATCAGGCATGCCAATGAGTCGCTGCCGTATGCCTGGCTAAAGTCTCTTCCCTCGGCAATGGCCAAACCAGTTGCCTCTATCCAATCGTAGTGAACCCAGGTAATATTAATGGGGAAGTCTTCATCGGGGCCTTTTCCCGGCCATTGAAATCCTGTGAGGCCACCACCAACCTTGAGGAGGTTGTCTCCTCCTGCAGACATCGCCGTTACGCCCGGCACCCGCAGAATGTCGTTCTTAAATACATCAAACTCCTTTCCCATATCCCCACGCACTGGCAGCTCAACCAGGTTCTCCTGGTCATATCCTAATGGTCGGCTCTGCACGTGTTCCAATTGGACATAAGTTACAATAGTGGCTATAATCAGGAAAATGGAAACGAAAAACTGAAACGTTACAAGAACACGCCGGAAAACAGACGCTCCTTTGCCTGCGCTGCCCAGCCCCGTCACGGCCTGTACAGGCTTGAAACTACTGAGGAAAAATGCAGGATAGCTCCCGGCCACCATCCCGGTGACCCAGCCAAGCAGCAACACTGATGACCACAGCCGCCAGTTGGCCAGCGACATTGAAAGGTCTTTGCCTGTAAGTTCATTGAAAGACGGCAACAAGAGTTTGACTGCCACAACGCTCAGGAACAGCCCCAAAAATGTGATCACCATTGCCTCGGTCAAAAATTGCCCCACAATGATTCTTCGCTGTGCCCCTATCATCTTCCTGATCCCTACTTCCTTTACCCTCCGTTCGGAGCGTGCCGTGGCCAGGTTCATAAAGTTCACGCAAGCAAGGAGCAAAATAAACACGCCAAGCGCCCCCACGAGGTAGACGAAGTCTATTTTGCCACCATCGGGCTTTCCGTTGGCAAAGTGGTTGTAGAGGTGCAGGCGTTCGAGGGGAAAAGCAAACAAATGAACTTCTTCGTTGTCCAAATGCTCTTCAACCATGCCATCTATTTTTTCATTAAAAGCAAGCAAATCTGTGGACGGAGCAAGCAGTATCCATGTCTGGAAGGAATTATTGTCCCACTTAAGCTGTCTGTTTTGCTCATAGGTGCTGAAAGGAATAACGATATCAAATCGGATCGAGCTATTGGTTGGGACGTCCCGGATAACGGATGCTACCAAAAATTCGTCGGTATTATTAACTGTGATCGTCTTTCCTATTGGGTCTGCGTGCTCAAATAGCTTTTTGGCAGTTCGCTCGGTAATGACTACGCTGCCGGGAGAATTTAAAGCTTCTATGGCATTCCCCGTAACAGACGGGAAGGTCATTATGTTAAAAAAATCGGGATCCGCATAAAGTACCGCTTCATAGGTATTTTCGTGCCCTGCGTTCACCAGCTGTTTACCAGCCCCAAGCGTACGAGTCGCATAAACTACTTCGGGCATGCCACTCTTGAGGCTCGGCCCCAATGGCGCAGGGGTAACATCGCCTGTGAAGTATTCACCGCTCATTACCTCATGGCGCATCAACTGGTAGATGTTTGACTGGTTTTTATGGAAAGTATCGTAACTCAGCTCATGCGAAATCCACAATAGGATCAGTATACCACAAGCCAGGCCAACGGCCAGCCCGGAAATATTGAGCAATGAGTAAAGGCGGTTGACCCGGAGGTTCCGCCACGAAATGGTTAAATAATGATGAAGCATCGTTGTATAATTTGAGTTTGACCTTTTCTTTTCAAGTGCAAATGGCCGAAGTGCACTTAGCACATCGAACGCATAGTAAATGTCCGCCAGGAGTTCCCCCTTTTTCTCCCTCCGCTTTTCATACAGCTCATACAAGTCCCCTTGGAGTGTTTCCAGCACGTCTTCAGAGCAGAACCACTGCAGGAAGCGGTCAGCGAGGCGGGGAGGGTGTATTTTTCTATTTGACATGGCTCTTTCTATAAATCGTGCCGCCAGCTTATGACTGAACTGACAGCGAAAAAATCTGATGTGTCGCTGTGGGCTCGACTTACTCCGTGCTTAAGTTGAGCCCGGGCACCTGGCGGGCAAACTCCATTCGCAACTGGTTGGCTTCCTCCAGCATGGTAATGCCATAGGCCGTCAGCTTATAAAATTTCTTCCGGCGACCACCCCGTTCCGTTGTTGCACCGCCCTCCTCAGATGTTACACAGCCCTTATCCTCCAACCGGTAAAGAGCGGAGTGTAGCGCACCAATGCTGGGGTTCTTACCCATTTTCTGCTGAAGTGTTTCCTTTACAGTAACCCCATAGGCCTCCTCGCCAAGCGAACCTACCGCCAGTAATACCAATTCTTCAAATGCTCCTAACTTCATAGTCTACGTATTATATTCCTAAAACCAAATCTAATGTAAGCAGATTTGATTCCTAAAACCAAATGATATAGAAACTATTTATTTCCTGTTTGCAAAGGAAATGAGGAGAACAAGTGAAGTGTACCTAGCTGAAAAGAAACGATGCTGTGTTAGCCTAGAGAGAATTGTAATACTGAAAAAAGCTGATCAGCTCCCTCTCATTTTTAGGAGATATCTTTTCCTTTTTGGCGAAAGCACTGAGCTCTTCCTGTTTGTCAGGAAACTCTTCGATCAATTTCTTGATACTGCCGATTTTCATTACCCCACCATCTCCTATTTTGTAAAAGTACTGATCTGGCATCTTCTGATACCTGGCCGGGGTAGACGCCGCCTGCATGGCCTGAGCCGGCTGAGCTTCTCTGAACGACACCGCTTTTTTCATCAACAACTGGGCCTTGCCGCTGTCAAGCCGAAGATAAAAGCTGTTATTCATCTTCCCGATTATTTCTCCTTTTTCTACCACAAACACATTTTCGCCTATCACCACTTTCTTTATCCTCGGCTCAGGGTCAAGTGCGTATACTGCCTCGTCCTGGCTGAATTCAATCACATCTGTATCAATATTGTATCGCAACGGCACCTCGGTATAATTCCCCTTGCTGGTGTACACCTCACCTTCTGTAAACTCTGGGTTTAAGTAGGGAGAGCCATCGACAGGATATTCCTGTTTGTACAGGCTTTTGTCCATGATCTTGATCAGCATATGATCGGCAAGGTTTCGTCCGTTAAAAGATTGCGAAATAGCCGGAGAAAAAAGGAAAGCCAGAAGTGCCGTAAAAAGCAGCTTGTTAAGGTTCATAATGATGTAGTTCAAACAGGAAAAATATTTTGAAATATAACGCAATATCATTTGCGAAAGATATGTCTTTGCAGAAACTATCAGGCAAAAAAATACCACCCGCTAATGCATGGGTGGTATTTATACAGAAAACAAGAAACCTATGTATTTCTTGGAAAGTAACTATAAGACAAACTTTCTGCGACATACCCCTAAACGACTGTGCTTACCTCAGCAGAATTTGCTTTATTGAATAAAAAACATTCATGATTGACAGGCGATCGTTCTTAACAAAGACGGGTGAGGCGGCTTTCGTCGCCACTTTCCTTCCACTGGCAAGTTCACAAAAGACCTGCGCCACGCTGAAAAAGCCAATAAATAAGTCTGATGCCGATCTGGTGGCAGACGAATCGTTTTGGTATCAGGTGCAGCAATGCTACGTTCAGAACCCTCATTTTATCAACCTGGAGGCTGGCTATTTTAGCCCCGCTGCCAATGTGACCCTGGAAGATCAAATTAACAATGTCCGGATGATCAATGAGTCGCCCAGTTTTTATATGAGGCGCAGGCAGTTTGAAGAAAGAGACGACCTAAGGAAACAGCTGGCGGGCTTTGCAGGCTGTGGCGCCGATGAGCTCATCATGACCAGAAACACCACTGAATCTCTTAACATCATCATTCAGGGGCTAAAGTTGAAAGAGGGCGAGGAGATTCTCCGCACCAACAGAGAGTACCCGAGCATGATTCAGGCGCTGGATCAACGGCAAAAGAGATTTGGCACGTCGGTAAGGGTGGTCTCACTTCCATTGGTTCCCGATTCGCAGGAGCAAATCGTGCAGCTTATAGAGAAAGCTGTTACCAGCAAGACGAAAGTGATTCTGGTATCGTTCATGACCTACCTGACAGGCCAGGTGCTGCCAATCAAGGAAATTTGTACCATGGCACACAAAAAGGGCATTGAAGTGATCGTAGACGGAGCGCATGCATTTGCCCATGTGCCGTTCAAAATTACCGATTTGGACTGCGATTACTTTGCCTGCAGTTTGCACAAGTGGCTATGCGCACCTTTGGGTAACGGCCTACTCTATGTAAAAAAAGGGAAGGCGAGCAATGTTTGGCCACTTTTTGGCGACACCGATTTTGCCGAAGACGACATCAAGAAGTTGGAGCACTTCGGTACGCAACCATGCGCCAATCAACTATCGATAGCTGCTGCCATCAGGTTCCACGAGAGTATAGGCAGCGGCCTGAAGGCGTCACGACTGAACTACCTCAAACACTACTGGGTGAGCAAGGTAAAAAGCTTACCCAAAATAAAAATTAACACACCATTGGGAGAAGGTCAGTCTTATGCCATTTGCAATCTGGGCGTTGAAGGCATGTCTCCGACTGAATTAGTAGATACTCTTTATTCCGAATACAAGATATTAACTGTGGCTATCGACAACGATGACATACATGGTGCCAGAATTGCTCCGCATTTGTATACCACCATTAAAGAGCTCGACAAACTGGTAGACGCTTTGACCAATATAGTTTCAAATTAAGCTTAATTTCTGTTTACCTTTAGGTAATTGTGTAGAGCCAGAAATTGTCATTGAATTAAAAAGCCACGGGCCATATTTAACTGAATGAAAAACCTGGTATTGTTATTATTTGTTTGCATGTTTCAACAGTCCGGCTGGGCTCAGCTGGTCAACAACAAATCATTTGAAGGAGCCAATCGCCCCAACAGACCACCTGCGTTTTGGTACCCGTGTTCATCCGAAAGCACACCAGATACGCAACCATTCTCGTATGGAGTGACTTTACCAGCCGATGATGGCAAAACCTATATGGGCATCGTTACCCGGAGCCTTCCTGTCGAACCGTTCGAAGTACGGGAGGACATGGAAACCAGACTCAACCTTCCGATGATTGCAGGTTTTCCTTACTTGATCAGCGTAAGCCTGGCTCATGCCGATGACATGGGATACGATGATAACAACACTTTCATATGGGTGAACCGGCCAATTAAGTTGACAGTTTACGGAGGAACGGAAAGCTGCCTTACAGAGGAGCTTTTATGGCAATCCCCCTTGGTGGATAACACAGATTGGATTCATTTTGAGGAAGTAATCCGGCCTGAAATGGACAACTTGAGGTACCTGGTGTTTGTGGCAACCCCTGGCGGCAATCGTGCAACCAATGGCAATATCCTTATAGATAATTTTGACTTGATTGAGGAACCACTGATTATTCCCTCAGCTTTTACGCCTAACGGCGACGGGTTCAATGATCAGTTTTTTATCAAAGGAATCAAGCCTTCGTCTTCTCTTAAGGTAGTGAGCAGAGATGGCGACATGGCCTTTGAAACTGACGACTATCAAAATGACTGGGCTGGCGGAGACTGGCCGTCAGGTGTCTACTTTTATACGCTTACCAATTCGATAAAGGGTAAAACGTGGAAAGGCGAAGTGAGTATTATCAGGTAAGAAAATGTTTTGAGCTTCCGGTGAAGATGTGCCAGAAGCTCAAAACATTTTGCAAGTTATTGCCAGCCGTAGGCCTTCATCATCTTGTGGTAAATCTCCGTGTTTTGGTAGATGCCAGCAAAATCTTCCGAACCGGCTCCGAAAGCATACACAGGAACCATAGTAGCTGTGTGATGCCCGGTAGTGAACTTGGGCTCAAACTTCCATGGATCTTCTGACTCGGTGAGCGAATAACCGCCCGTTTCATGGTCAGCAGTAATCACCACAAGCGTATTACCATCTTTTGCTGCGAAGTCGAGCACTTTGCCTATGGCGTTGTCAAAGTCAATCATCTCGGAGGTGATATAGTCGGAGTCGTTGGAGTGGCCACCCCAGTCAATCTGAGAACCTTCTACGACCAAAAAGAAGCCCTCTGGGTCGCTGGCTAATTTTGGAAGCATCGCCTCTACCGCATCGCTCAAGATCGGCCCTCTGCCTTCAGCCACGGGAGCAGGCTCCCCGTCAGCTATGAAATAGCCAATTTTCTCCGATGCACTGCTCTTGAACGCTTCAAGGCTTTCGACAAAACTGAAGCCTTTTTCCTCCAAAGCAGGTAATATACTGCTGCTGTCTTTGCGAGCGGCGAAGTACTTTCTTCCGCCACCAACAAAATAGTTGAGAGGTGAATCGATCATGTCGGAAGCGATTTCTTCATGCATGCTTCTTGACGGCTGGTGGGCATAAAAGGAACCCGGAGTGGCATGGGTGATGGTACATACCACAGCAAGACCAGTGGCAAGCCCCCTGGCTCCGGCAGTTTCCAAAATTGTTTCTCTGGAAGTTGAGTCGGGCATCACACCGATGGCTCCGTTATAGGTTTTCTCACCAATAGAAAAAGCAGTGGCTCCGGAAGCTGAATCAGTAACCAAAGCATCGCTCGAAAACGTTTTGCTTAATCCCACATACTGCACCCGCTCAAGGTTGAGCTTAAAGTTGTTGGCGACAAGACCAGCGGTCACCTGGGTTAATCCCATACCGTCACCCACCATGAAGATTATATTCTTCACCGCCTTTTTCTCAGGTTGAGTGGAAACCTCCTTTGGAGGATTGCAGGATGCCACTATTACCAACAGCAGCACAAGAATTCTTTTAGCTAGATACATTGATGTTTATTTGTTTGAATTGGAAGTTACTTTTTCAAATGACACGAAAAATTCGGCACCATTTCCTTTTGTGCTTTCACACCACACCTCTCCGTTCATGGCTTCAGTGAATTTTTTCACCAGCGACAACCCAAGTCCGATGCTTTCCTCCCCACCTGTTGGCTGAGCACTTAGTCTCTGGTATTTTCCGAAAACTCTTGTCATATCTTCTTCACTTAGCCCAGGCCCTTCGTCTTTCACCGAAGTGACCACTTTGTCAGCTTCAAACCGAAGGATCAACTTGATCTCTTTTCCTTCGGGAGAGTACTTCAGCGCATTGGAAAGCAGGTTCTCTATTATATTCCGGTAGATATTTTTATCAACCCTGGCGCAAGCTGGGTTACCCACCAGTTCAGTAGTCAGTATTAATTTCTTCTTATCGGCATATAACCGGTAATTCTTCTTCTCCTCTTCAATAATTTCGCACAGGTCGACATTTTCAATATCCATATTGAAAGTCGAGTTTTCTATTGCTTCCGCATCAAGAATCTCGCTCACCATGAATTTCATTCTCGTCGTAGCCCGTTCCATAATACTCAGATAGGAAACCATATCGTCGGAAAAGGCTTCCTTTTCATAGTGCATAAGGTTAACCACCGACATGACCTGGTTGATCGGGGCTCTGAGGTCGTGCGCTACCATGCCAATGATCTCATTTTTTTCTTCATTGATAATTTTCAGCTGTCGGTTCTTTTCTTCCAGGCTTTCGGTCTGGTGTTTGATTTCCTCCTGCTGAGCAATCAACTTGTTGTTTACCCTTTGCTTTGAAATGTAGTTTCTATAAAACACCAGTGCCAAAATGATCAGCAGTATAACCGCTGTAATCAGCCATTTGAGCTGAACAGACTGTGTTTCAAGTTCTGCTTCTTTCAATAGTATTTCACTGTCTTTCTTCTCCGATTCAAACAAAAACTGCAGTTCCGATATTTTGCGAACAGACCTGACGTCGAGCAGTGAGTCCTGAAACTTGGAATACAACATATGACTTTCAAGCGCCTTGTCATACCTGCCCACCCGTTGGTACACCTCCGCAAGGCTGTAGTAGGCTTCCATAAGCTCCTCAGTAAGCCTGATTCTGCCGCTTACCGTGGCTGCCAGCTTGGAGTAAAACAAAGCAGTTTCCAGATCGTTTTTTGCAGCATAAGCCCGGCCCAGTTTATTGAGGTTGTCTGCTACCTCCAGCTGGTTATTCATTGACTCAGCCAGCCTCAGTGCACGATTATAATACGATATGGCCTGGTCATAGTCCGCCAGATAGAGATACACATCGCCCAGGTTATTATAACCATCGGTTACGCCATATCCATTGTTTATTTTCAGATCAATTTCGAGTGCTTCGTTATACCGAAGAATTGCCGCATCGTAGTCTTTTTGATCCCTGAAAACGTCTCCAAAATTGTTGATATTCTCCGAAACGAGTGCCGAGTCCCCTATTTCGGTGGCTAACGCAAAGGACAAATCGTAGTTTCTGCTCGCCTCCTTGTAGTTCTTTTGCCTCCTGAAAACGTCACCAATGCTATTATAACACTCAGCAACACTTTTTTTGTCTTTCTGAGCATCATGAAGTTGAAGCGATTCGTAAAAAGTCCTGTAGGCTAACTCAAGCTGACCTCTGTTTTGATAGTAGTTACCCTGTAGAAATAAAGCCCTCGCAACGCCTGCGGTGTAGTCGTACTGTCGGGAAACTTCCAGTGATTCGGTGATTAATGCCTGGGCGGAATCAGGTTCCGTTCTAAGAAAAACACTGGCAAGATGGTTAATGCTGTCGACAAGCGAGACGTGATTGTGAGATGGTTTCGCCGGTTCCTGATAAAAGTGTCTTCCGAACAAGGGGGGCACCGACCCGCTCATTAAGAACAGTAGTATAAAAAGTATCTTCCTTCCTTTCATTGAAGCATGGGTGCGCCTAAAATCACTAACAGAACAAAAATAGCAATTATGATACAGTACGTAACAGAACTGTGATTAAAGGTTTGTGAATTCCTGGGATGGGAAGTAAAGAAAAAGCTGTTTCAAAGGTAGTTGCCTGACCAACCTGACTGAAAGGTAGGCTCGCTCTTAAAATTTGACATTTGGTTTACGCCAAACTCGCAACCGCCTATTGAAACAGCTCTGTAAGTAGCAAAAAAGTTTATTTCGTTTTCAATGCCTTTTCAAGCTCATCAATCATTTTCTTGGTAATGGCTTTGGGTTTGTCTTTTTTATATTTCACAAGAGCCTTTAGGGCCTTTGCTCCTATCTCATACAATCCGGACGAGTTTTGGTCATTCCTGAAACTTCCAAGTACCCAGTCCAGCTCTGCTTGAATTTTCTCTTCAATCCCAAGTTGTGCGAGTTTCTCACGTGCCTCAACGCAAGCCATCTCAATTTTCTCATTAGCTGAAGTAGCCATAATAGTAATGCTTAATAGAGTGATGATATTTTTATTAATTACGCACAAAATTAATCATTTCATTAGATAATATACAAAAAATAATAAATAATGTTAACACAAATTTAATTCAGCAAACGATTTCGTAGCCATTTACAGGCTCACTTTTGCTTTAGAAATTTTCAGCAGGGTAAAAAAAGGAGATTGTAACGAACCAGCCGCAAGTCCCGACAGCCTGCCGGGATGCTCTGTTCTTGATGCTTGCGCTTTAGATTGAAAACCTAGGATTACTGTCCGGCAGTGTCAGGCTTTTTGCCTATGGGAATCATGTAGGCCAAAGACACAAAGCCTACCAGGTGCTTGGAGCTGTCGGGGATAGTAGAAATGAGCCTGTTTGAAAAAATCATATCGCTGATGGTGACCTCTAGGCCGCCCTCCAGTTGTAGCAGCCCGAAGCTGAAAAGTCTATTGAGCCCTCCCGATGCTCTCAGCCCATAGCCAATGGTGCGATCAACATTCGGGTCAAACCGATAAAACTCTTCACCATCTTTTACCACTCCCTGCAGTTCGTCCTTCTGATTAAGGAATATCTCCAGATAGGGACCCATGTTCACAAAAAATTGAGTCTTTTGCTTTCCAAGGTAGGCATTCATCAGCAAGGGAATCTCCAAATAATTCATTTTGGTGGTGTAAAAACCTGAGTCGAGGAGCTGTTTGTAACCCTTCTCGATGTAGTTCACTTCCATTTGAATGCCCGCATGTTCCGCCAGAAAGAGTTTTCCTACAGCGCCATATTGCTTACCGTAAACAAAACTAGTTTGCATAATCACAGGCCTGAACGTGTCGCTGAAAAGCACTTCACTGAAATGCGCACCTCCACGCAAGCCAAAATAGCCCCATGCGCCTCCTTTACTGCTGCCAGTGGGCGCTGTAGCCGTTTCATCAATTTCCTGGCCCGATACAGAAACCCCGGACAGACAAGCCGCAATGAAGATCAAAATCCGAAAAAACCTCATTTGGATTCCTTTTAAATTAAAATGTCTCAAAGGCAAGATTTATTGTCTTTCCCATGAGACATTCATACGTACCAAAACCTGTAAAGACCTTACGACTCCTTAGGACTTTGGATTTTGGTTTTCTCATTCTTCTCTTTAGCTGGCCTGGAATTGCCGTGAGAAGCAATTGTAATTTTTCCTTTTCTCGTCTTTTTATCTCCTCTTCCCATTGTAATTATGTTTTGCGGTGCAAATTTAAGTTGAAGTGCAATATTAGCAAATTTTAGTGGTTCCTTCACGACGAATGTACCATTGCCGGTTTCCAGCCATGAACTCGCAACATCCTTTCACAATTTCCATAGCCGGAAGGGAATAAATTCTCGTATCCGATAGTTTCGCAGAAACAGAAAGGAAATTAAAATGAGCAACTCCGAAGCCAACGCATCCCGCAAGGCGCAAGCAAAAGTGTTGAGAGTTTTCCGAAAGGTGCATCGCCTAACTGGCGCATTCCTCTTCGTATTCTTCTTCTTTGTTTCCATATCAGGCCTGGTGCTCGGGTGGAAAAAACATTCGGGCGATTTGATCCTGGCCAAAACCCGAACCGGGCAGTCAGCCAACCAGCAGAAATGGAAACCAATGAGTGAAATAATGGCAATTGCCCAAACCTACCTTCACGACTCCATAGATGCCTCGCTTTCCCCTGCTATTGACAGACTTGACATCCGGCCCGACAAGGGGATAGTGAAAATCTTGTTTACTGATCATTATAAAAGCCTTCAGATCGACTGCACCACGGGGGAGGTACTGCACACCGAAACCAGATTATCAGATTTGATCGAGCACATCCACGACGGTTCTATTGTCGACGATGCTTTTGGCTGGCAAAAAGGCCTTTTTAAGCTCACATACACTACAGTTATCGGCCTGGCTCTCCTCGTGTTCACAATCACCGGTTTTTGGCTTTGGTATGGGCCGAAAGCCATGAGAAAGCAAACAAATAAGGCGCACGCTTAGTTAGCAAAATCTCGGGGAGATGATTAAATTTTCCATCAAAAAAGAGAAGAATGGCTAAAGCAAATGCGGCCCTGATTCAGGCGATTCGTCGGACGGCCGAAAAACTAAAAAAGGGCAACGACTATATGTGGGGCCATATGGGAAGCTGCAACTGCGGCAATCTGGCTCAGGAAATCACTCAGCTAACCAGGGCCGATATCCATGCCTATGCGATGAGAGGCCACGGCGACTGGTCGGATCAAATCAACGACTTCTGCCCCACCAGCGGCATGCCAATGGACTTGCTTATTAGCGAAATGCTGAGCGCAGGGCTTGACAGAGAAGACCTTGTTCACCTCGAAAGGCTTTCTGACCAGGAAGTGCTTGGCATGCTTCCCCTGACGGAACGGAACCTTCGCCACAACCACAGAGACGATGTGGTGAAGTACCTGATGACCTGGGCATCCGCTTTGGAGGATGAACTACTCGACAAAGTGAATATTTCCGATGCTACTCAGCCCTCGCTGCAAAAGCTATCTCTTCTTTAACGGATAGTAAAAAAAGAAACAGTCTTTGCTCTTGAATTTTTGATTGGGAAATATGGCCCAGTCGGCAATTCGCCCTTCAAATTGAAGTCCAGCCTTTTCCAGCACCCGCTTCGAGGCGGTGTTGTCCACATCGCAGCAGGCCCACAGGCGATACACCCAAACCTGGGCGGCAAACCAGGGCAGCATTTCGTTCAGCACCTCCACAATAAAGCCCTTACCCCAAAAAGCCGGCCCAAGAATATAGCCAAAAGACACTCTGCCCTTTTCATTGATAAAGCCAATTGAGCCAACAGGGGTGCCACTCAGGTCAAAAATCAGGTAAGTGAAGTCAGTGCCTGCATTCCATGCTTGCAGCGCATAGTCTACAAAAGGCAGCGTATCTTTTTCTACGGACTTGTGAGTAGGCCACGATATGTACCTTGTGGATTTTTTAACGGACGCATAAGTATTGAACACATGGGGCGTGTCAGTGGGCACAATCTTTCTTATTTTCAGTCTTTCTGTCTCAAACTGTTCCTTCACTTGAGGTGTGGTCATTGTTACCAATATTTCACTTAAGATTAAAAAATAATTTCGATAGTTGTAAACCACCAACCATACCTTGCTTCCAAACAATAGCACATGGAAGCAGAAAGAGAACTCGACGATTTATACTTTGACCTGTGGGACAACACATACGAAAAGACGGTGGTTGTAACCAGCGAAGACACGGACGATGAAGACGACGACACATTTTACGATGTGTCGGTTAGCCGAGAGAGCAGTTACAGAAGAATAGACGATCTGTAGTTTCCATTTCATACCTTTACCCCAGGTATGAAAGACATCATTCATCAATATTATAAAAAGGAGCTTGAGGGCTTCAAAATACTGGTTCAGGTCAACCCGGAGAGCTTTAGAGGCACGGAACTCATTGTCCATACCAATGGGCAAATAGAAAAAACCAAAAGGGTATTCGACAAAGATATTTTCGAAGACCTGGCGGCGGATGAATTCAAAGAAGGCAGCCCTCTCGAATTTAATCTGTACCTCAAAGGCCTGGTGGAATAAGGCAATCCCATCAAAGTTTGTTTTCTATTTGATTTTACCATTAATAATTCCATAACTTTGCAGCGGCAAATCGGTACGACCAGCTCCTGCTGAATCCCCCAGGTCCGGAAGGAAGCAAGGGTAAGCGGTTGTAGCGGTGCGATATTCGGTTTGCCATTTTTTATTTCCCTCCTTACAATTTAGCAGAGATTAACTAGCTTTGTAAGCATTCTTAAACCCCCTCATACTATGCAATTTTTCATCGATACAGCGAACCTTAGCGAGATTAAAGAAGCCAACGACCTGGGCGTGTTGGATGGTGTAACCACCAACCCAAGCCTGATGGCCAAAGAAGGCATTACAGGCAAAGAAAATATTCTGGCTCACTACAAGGCCATTTGCAAAATTGTGGATGACAACGTAAGCGCCGAAGTTATCTCCACCGACTTCGAAGGCATGATGAAGGAGGGAAAAGAGCTTGCCAAAATCGATGATAAAATTGTAGTAAAAGTGCCGATGATCCGTGACGGCGTGAAAGCCATCAAAGCTTTCTCTGCTGAGGGCATAAGAACCAACTGCACATTGGTATTTAGCTCAGGCCAGGCTATTCTGGCAGCCAAAGCCGGCGCCAGCTATGTGTCTCCTTTCATCGGAAGACTCGATGACATCTCTCATGACGGGCTTGACCTGATTGAGCAAATGGTGCAGATTTACACCAACTATGCTTTTGAAACGCAGATCCTGGCTGCATCGGTTCGCCACACCATGCACCTGATCAAATGTGCAGAAATAGGCGCCGACGTGGTTACCTGCCCGCTGAATGTTATAACAGCGCTGCTGAAGCACCCGTTGACTGACAGCGGTCTGGAGAAATTTCTGGCCGACTACAAAAAAGGCAACTCCTAACAAATGAGTGTCTCAGCAGTTGTATCTTCATCTACCATTGAAGATATGTATATTATCAAAGTAAAAGGCAAGGCCAAAATTCCAGACTACATCCAGCTGAGGGATGATAATTTTGTGCTTATTGCCTATTTCAGGGCTGACAGGCCTTTGAAAAACATTGAAAAGTACGGATTGGAGGGGAAGGAAGAAGCACTTCAAAAATTGATCACTGAGCTGCCTTTTGGCAAGCTCCAAAAGCTAAGCCTCTGAAAATGTCATTTAGTTCTGAACCCGTTGTTGCGATAAGTAATGCTACTGTGTTTCAGGAAAACAGCACGGTGCTAAATGACATTACGTTTGAGATTGAAAAAGGCGAGTTTGTTTACCTGATTGGAAGAACAGGAAGCGGAAAGTCATCTTTGCTAAAAACCCTCTACGCCGACCTTGCTTTAAGACTTGGTGACGCCACAGTGGCAAGTCACTCAATACGAAACATCAAAAGCTCAAAAGTACCTTACCTTCGCAGGAAAATAGGCATCGTGTTTCAGGACTTTCAGCTTTTCAGCGACAGAACGGTGTCGGAAAACCTTAACTTCGTGATGAAGGCCACCGGGTGGACTGACCGATCGAAAATGAAGGCCCGTGAGTCGGAAGTGCTGATGAAAGTAGGCCTGGGGTCAGTTGGCAACAAAATGCCTCACCAGCTTTCGGGTGGCGAACAGCAGCGGGTAGTGATTGCCCGGGCGCTGATCAACGAGCCTGCTATACTGCTGGCCGACGAGCCCACAGGTAACCTTGACCCAGACGTTTCTGATGGCATTTTCAAACTTTTTCTGGAAATCAACAACAGCGGTACCGCCATTCTGATGGCGACTCACAACCACGCCTTTCTGAAAAAATACCCCGGCCGGGTACTCAAATGTGAGGCCGGGCGCCTGCTCGATTCCAAAAAAGACAGCTTTAGTCTCTCCACAGAAGACTTCTAGACAAGCCTGAATTGCTTACTTTTAGCAGTTAGTTTCTGCGTCCAAATAGTTGGGGACAGAAGAAGTAATCAATGTATCCCAAGGCCCATGCCACAGCTTATCCAGGCAAAAACCATCCTCAACAAAACCAAAAGGCGTGACCCCTGGTTTCTGGACGACTACACTGTCAATCCCTACAGCGGCTGTTCTTTCAACTGCCTCTACTGCTATATCAGAGGTAGTAAATACGGCACGCACATGGAGGAAAAGCTGGCTGTAAAGGAAAATGCAGCGGCACTGCTTGATAAGGCCCTGGCGCTGCGAGCCCGAAAAGGACAATACGGCTACATAGTACTTTCTTCTGCAACAGACCCCTATTTACAAGCAGAAAAGACCTTTAAATTGACCAGAAGCCTGCTTGAGGTAATCTTAAAGTACAGGTTCCCCCTGCACATAATCACCAAGTCGGATCTTATCTCCAGAGATATTGATTTGCTGGAGGAAATAAAATGCAAGGCTATTTTGCCTGATGACCTCAAAGACAAAGCTCCCTCGGGCCTGCTGATTACCTTTTCATTCTCGACAGTTAATGACCAGCTCGCACATATTTTTGAGCCTGGCGCAACACCACCATCGAAAAGGCTCGTCACTCTCAGCGACTGCCTGAGCCAGCAATTTCATGCGGGTGTGAGCCTCATGCCGCTACTACCCTACCTGTCCGATACTGGCGAGCACCTTCATGAAATGATGGCTGCCTTTCGAAAGGTGGGTGCCCGGTACGTGATGCCAGCTAGCCTGACGCTGTTTGGCAATAATGCTGCTGATAGCAAGGTACTTGTGATGAAAGCCATTGCACAGCACTTTCCACATCTCACTGAGAAGTATTTGCGCTTCTTTGAGCACCGAAATGAAATGCCGAAATACTACACGGAAGCGCTTAATAAAAAAATGAAAGAACTGGCAGCAATGTACGGCCTGCCTGATCGGATTATTCCTCAACCTGCGTGATTGGGGATTTGTATGGTCAGCTTAGTGCCTTTATCAGGCTCTGAACTCAAAATTATGCTGCCCTTCAGCCGATCTACAGTTTCCTTTACAATGTACAATCCAAGACCAGCACCCGACTCAGATGTTTTGAAAAACATATTGAAGATCTGATTCCGGTATTCGGGGTCAATACCCACTCCGTTGTCTTCCACAGAAAAGATCGCCTTTTCTTCATCAACTACAGCCGATATTTTTATAAAGCGAGGCTCATCTGATAGCTTTTTCGAAAACCTGATAGCATTGGATATGAGGTTATCAAAGATAAAAGTGAGCCTCAGCGCATCAGAATGAAAGGGAATATCTTGTTTGATGTCCTTCTGAATGTCAATTGACTCAAACCTCTCCAGGTACCTGAAATTGAATATGCTTTCAGTAACAACCTTATCGAGATCGACCGCCACATACTCAAGGGTTTTGCGGGTGTTTTGAGAATAATCAAGTATGCCTCGTACAGTATTATCAAGCTTGACTATGCTTTGCTCCATCAAGCTCAGGTATTTCTCTACCTCAATTTGAGACACCCCATTTAGCTTTGATAACTGAATAAGGCCTAGCACCGAAGTAAGCGGCGCCCTGAGATTGTGTGACACCCGATAAACAAAACTATCCAGCTCTCCATTGATTTTCTTCAGTTGCCGGTTCTGCTTTTTCAAGTTATCCTCAGCTTCCTTGCGTTTTCTTTCTCCTTCCTTTTGATTAATGGCATTGTAAATAGCTGAAGAAAGGCGTGCCAGGTTATTCTTAAGTATATAGTCGTCGGCGCCCTGCTTGAGGCACAGCACGGCAAACTCTTCCGATACCGTACCAGTCACAAGTATGAAGGGTATATCTCCCAGCTTTTCTCTGCAAACTTTGAGCGCCTCAGTAGAATCAAACTGAGGAAGCAAGTGATCGGACAGCACCAAGTCCGGTTTGAAGTCAATCAGTTGGGTTACATAATCATCCCTGTTGTCCACCACAACGTCTTCAAATACAACGCCTTGCTTCCTAAGATTTATCTTTAAGAGATCAGCGTCCTCTTCAAAATCCTCCAGGATCAATATTCGCAAAGAACTGGGCTTGTTCATTGGTCAGTTAGGTTGTGATTGCCCGGATAGTAGTTGGTTCTCAGCCAGAAATCGCCAACGCACAGCATCTCCTGTTTGAATCTTTCAAACTGCACGTGTTTCCTCACAAAACCGTTCACCCCGAGGGAGTAAGACTCCCGAACCACGTTATCGTCGCCACAAGATGACATGATCACGATAGGGATGTGTTTTTTCAGCTCGTCTTGTTTTATTTTTCGTAAAACTTCCAGCCCACCCACCTTTGGCATGTCCAGATCCAGCAACATGAGAATAGGAGGCCTTCTGAATGAAGCTGAAAAGAAATAATCAAGAGCCGCCGCTCCATCAGAGAAATGCACAACACTCGTGATCAACTTTCCTGATTTGAGCACCCTGGTGGTGAGCTCGGCGTCTTCTTCGCTATCATCCACAATCACCAGATATCGTTCTTCCTCTGTTTCAGATATCATCTTTCATATTTTTTATCGGTAAACTGAAGTAAAATGTTGATCCTTTGTCAGGCATAGACTCTGCCCATATCTCCCCCCCATGCCTGGTAACAATCCGATGGCTCAAAGCCAACCCAACACCAGTGCCCTCATATTCCTTTGGGCTGTGCAGTCGCTGGAAAACTGCGAATAGTTTATCATAGTAGGCCATATCAAAGCCTACACCGTTGTCCTTTATAAAGTACACTTGCCGGTGTGATTCGGAATAACAGCCAAATGTTAGCTCAGCCCGGTAAAGTTTGGAGGAGTATTTGATGGCATTTGAAATAAGGTTGTTCCAAACCTGCCGTATCGTTTTTTTATCCCCCCAGGCATCAAGAGCTATTTCATTTTTCAAGAAAATCTTGGGATCATCGTTCCGCACCTCCATTTCTTCCAGCACACTTTGCACCAGCAATTTCATGTTAAAGGTAGACTTGATCAGCTCCTTCCGGCCCAGACGTGAAAAATCAAGCAGGTCGTCGATAAGCCGTGACATCCGGGCAGCGTTTCGCAGCACAATATTGATCAGTCTTTTACCCTCGTCGTCAAGTTTGTCGTTGTACTCTTCCGCAATAATCTTCGTATAACTATCAATTGACCGCAAAGGCGCCCGTAAGTCGTGCGAAACTGAGTAACTAAACGCTTCCAATTCCTCATTCAAAAAATGGGCTTTATCTTCTGCCTGCTTTCTGGCAGTGATATCGAAGATAGAAGCACGGTCTTTAACAAATTTTTTATTTTCATCGACTACAGCCGTTGCATTCAATATAGCCGGGAAAGAAGTACCGTCACTTCTAACAAGCTCGAATTCAACAGCATCCGCCCTCCCACCTTCTTTGAACAATTGGAAATTCGATCTGAAAACCTCCCGCTCTTCCTCCTTCAATAAATCTGAGAAATTCTTCTTGTGTAATACCTCCTCCTTGCTGTAGCCCAGCCAGCGCACCAGCGTGTTGTTTATCTCAATAAAGTTACCCCTATCATTAAGAGAATGATAGCCGCAAGGTGCATTGTCGTACAAATCCCTTATTTCCTCGGAGCGTTGCCGTAGTGCATTTTCAGCAACCTGACGCTCCTTCATCCGGCCCCGAAAAATATACAATGTAATCATAATGATCACCAGAATAATCAACCCAAAGGCGACATACAATTGGTAGAACTGGCGGTTGGCAGCGTTAGCAAGACCTACCCGTCTGCTTAGCAAATCTCTTTCACGGCTTTTCATTGCCTCCGACACTTTTCTGATGGCATCGGTAAGCCGCTTGCCAGTCAGCGAATTTCGATTCGGCGGAGTTGGCAGTTGGTCAATACCCGCACTTTCTATGGTTCCCAATGCAATCTTTTGTGCTATCAACTGCCCCAGAGTATCCAAGCTTCCAAGCTGCCCGGCATTATCGGCGACCAACTTTTTCAGGCTATCCAGGTGTACGGCAATATCCCTGCTTCTCTGTTTGTAGGTATCCTCAAAGGATTTATCCCCATAGATGATAAAGCCTCGCCGGCTCGACTCAATTTCAAGCAGATTTGAATAAATCTCTTCAATTTGAAAAAGCACTTCGTGTGTGTGCGACACTTCAAAGGTGATGGAACGAAATTGTGACATATTCCGGTAGGAAAAGAACATGGTGACAACCAGAAGCAAAAAAGCCGTCGCAAATCCCCCAATAATACGTTTATCAACTTCTGATAGCATTTTGTCTTCTCATAAAGGCTGCGGAATGAATCAGAAGCCACAGCCCACTTTTCTGTTATTTTGTCATAATTATTAATCTTTCAAAAAGCCAATCCACACCACAAAAAGTCGGCTAGAAGTGATATGGGGTAATTATTTATAATAAAAATTGCAAAATACCAACAAATAAGATAAATATTACCAGACTAAAAACACCGAATTACTTCTGACACCTGTTATAAATCTATAGAATTTACAGAAACAAGTTCCAACCACCCATCAATTAAGACAATGCGTTTCATTTCATAATATTGAATACCAGCCACTAACACGAATAACTTTTTTTTATATAAAAAGTAATAATCTTCAATATTTGCCTTGAAAAAAATGCAGCCTCATTGCAGCTAAATATGACTAATGCCGATGGAGGTAATGGCTTTAAAAAAACATGGAACTTGTTATCTCTCATGCGAACGAAAATGCTTTCAGGTTCCGTAATCAACTGACTTATGGCCGCTGGTCAAATCCGTCGTTCAAAACTTGAAATAAGGTTTTACTTTTGCCGGAACCTCTTAAACAATACCCCTACTACGTGAAGTATTTTTTACTCCTGGTTACGCTGTTGAGTTTAACACGGCATGTCACCTTTGCTCAGAAAAAAAATGAAGACTATAAGCTCCACATCCAAAAGGCATCTTCACCAATAGTTATCGACGGTGCCATGGATGAGCAGGCCTGGCTCGACGCCGACGTCGCTACCGACTTCTTTAGTATCCTGCCCATGGATACCAGCTTTGCCAGGGTGCGCACCGATGTGCGCATGACCTACAACGACCACACCCTTTATCTGATAGCCACTTGTTTTCATGGGCCAATAGAAGGCCCGTACTACGTGGAGTCACTGCGACGGGATTTTAGCTTCGGGAAGAACGACAACTTCCTGCTGTTTATGGATCCTTTCGATGATCAGACCAATGGTTTCAGTTTTGGTGCCAATGCGGCCGGAGCACAATGGGATGGCATTATGTACAATGGGGGTTCGGTAGATCTAAGCTGGGACAACAAATGGACGTCCGCAGTAAAAAACTACGACGACCGCTACGTGTTCGAAATGGCCGTGCCTTTCAAAAGCATCCGATACAAAAATGGCATTACCAACTGGGGCATCAATTTCAGTCGTCTCGACCTGAAAACAACCGAGAAGTCGAGTTGGGCGCCTGTGCCACGACAGTTTCCCAGTGCTTCGCTGGCTTACACCGGCATACTCGTTTGGGATCAGCCGCCACCGGCTGCCGGCCCTAACATCTCGGTGATTCCCTATACACTCGGTCGTGTGACGAAGAACTATGAAGAAGACACCGACGCCGACGTGACTGGCGATGTGGGGGCCGATGCCAAAATAGCGCTCACCTCATCCCTCAACCTCGACTTTACTATCAATCCCGACTTCTCGCAGGTTGATGTAGACAGGCAGGTAACCAACCTCGATCGCTTTGAATTGTTCTTTCCTGAGCGCCGACAGTTTTTTCTGGAAAACGGTGACCTCTTTGCCAATTTTGGCTATTCTTCCATTCGCCCCTTCTTTTCCCGGAGAGTTGGGCTGGGAGTGCCCATTCAGTTTGGTGCCAGGCTCAGTGGAAGAATTAACCGCAACTGGCGGATAGGATTGATGGATATGCAAACGGGAAAGGTGGAAAAGACCGCCCTTCCATCGCAAAACTTTGCCGTGATGGCGCTGCAACGGCGGGTGTTTGCCCGTTCTAATATAGGCTTCCTGTTTGTGAACAAAGAGTCGATCAACTACACGCCTGACCTCAGCTCGGATAAGCCGGTTTACTCGCAGTACAACCGCAACATGGGGCTGGAGTATAACCTGGCCACGTCAAACAACAAGCTGACCGGCAAAGCACTCTTCCTCAAGTCGTTTAGCCCCGACGTGAAAGGGCAGGACTTCACCCAGGCGGCCAACCTGCAGTATTCCGGGAGGAAATTAACCGTTGCCTGGCAGCACGAATATGTGGGCAAAAACTTTACTGCCGAGGCAGGCTACGTGCCCCGCAAAAACTTCGTTAGACTGTCGCCACAGGTGAGCTACAACTTTTTCCCGAAAGGCAAGCTACTGCTCAGCCACGGGCCTACATTGGGCACCTACACCGTGTTCAAACCGGACTTCTACCTGACCGACAACACCACCTTCGGTAGCTACAATTTCGTTTTCAGAAAGCAGGAGAGATTTACCGTGTGGCGGGGCTACGATTATGTGGAGCTGTTATTTCCATTTGACCCCACCAACTCAGGCAAGGACAGCCTGCAAACAGGCAGCAAGCACAATTGGGCCTCGTGGGGCACCGAGTTTAGCAGTCGGCCACAAAGTGTTTTTACCTACGGGTTCAGCACCCGCTACGGTGGTTACTATAACGACGGCATCCGGTTTAACTTCACCACCGATATTGGCTACCGGTTCCAGCCATACGTAAGCATTGCCCTCAGCTCGAGCTACAACAAGATTGTGATGTCAGAACCATGGAACACCACCAAATTCTGGCTGATTGGCCCACGCCTTGACGTGACCATGACCAACAAGCTTTATCTCACAGGCTTTTTGCAGTACAACGACCAGCAGGACAATGTGAACCTGAATGCACGGATTCAGTGGCGCTATGCTCCGGCGTCAGATTTGTTCATTGTGTATACCGACAATTACCTGCCCACGCCTTATGAGCCGGGGCTGTTCAATGTAAAAAACAGGGCCATCGTACTGAAGTTTACTTACTGGTGGAATATTTAACCCAACAAAAAAGCCGGCTGTTACACCGGCTTTTGTTTTGCCTTAACCCTAGTTTTTAAAACTATTCGGCTGCGTTAGCTGCTTCGACATGGCCGCCCCAATGAGTGCTTCCAGAGGTGTGCCGCCTTTACCGTCGTTCCCCATAATCATTGTTTGAGGGAAGTTTAGCTTGGCTATTTCACCTGCCACACCAATGGCAGTCTTGTATTCCCATTCGGCCCTTTCCTGTGGCGTAAGACCAGCCGTTACCAGTTTGGCGTTTTCGTAGGCCTGTGCATCGGCTGCCACTCTTCGCTGCTCGGATTTCAGCCTTTCAGTCTCGAGAGCAATGGCCGCCAGCTCTTTATTGGTGCGCTCCTGCTTCAGCTTGGTTTCTATCGAAATCAGCTGCTTCACCTGCTCCTTTTCCTGCGTAACCCGCTCGGCTGACTTGTCTCTTTCACCCTCGGCAATGATCCTCGACTGTGCGGCTTTGGCAGTTTCTACCTTTTGCTGCTCAATCTGCCGCTTGGCCGATTCGTCACGCTGGGCCTCCAACCGCTGCTTAAAGGTGGGCTCCAGCTCCACGTCATCCACAATCACCTGAGAAACGATGATGTTGTTTTCTGTCAGCTCATGTGGAATTCGCTTTGGCACCCCATTTTCCAACACTTTCTCCACTGTGTACCTGGCACGTATTTCCTTGATCGTCCGGTCTTCTCTGTCCATCTGTATTTCGTTGAAAACAGTATCCTTCGATTCTATCTTGATCACCGCATACGCTCCATCTTTTAGTTGCTCGTCCAGCGTCTGCCTGAAGCTTTGTGCCTCACCCGAGATGTAGTCCTGCGCAGCGAACATATAGCCAGTGTTGTTGGTCTGCTCCCTGATGGTCGGTATCAGTGTGTTCTGCACCAGGTTCTCCATGCTTCGGTATTTGATAGCGATGTTGATGAAGTCCTCCTCGTTAGAAGGCAACTGAAACCGGCCTGAGATCATTACAGTGGCTGTTACCTGATCGATAAAGCGGATAGGTATCGGACGCATTACACCCTCTATCTCCTTGCTGTCGGCGCCTTCAGCTAACACCTTCACGTCAATGAACTTTTGCCAGGGAGTGATTTTCGCAAAACCTCTCCATTTTATACCCTGATCCATTTCCACCCCGGTGTTGCCTGTGGGGTAGACCAGGAAGTACTGATAACCCGGCTCTGCCCAGAAAAACATGTAGGGGATGGCGACCAAAAGAGCGCCTGCCAGAACGGTGGCCAATGCTGTTCCCCGTGAAAAGAGCATAAAAAAAGCCGGTAACCGGCTGTCTGAATTTGGATCGCTAAATGACGACATTCGCCCCGACAGCGCAGATTTAAAGAAGAGCATCAAAAGCCCGAAGATAATTGCCAAAATTCCCAATATTGTCATAGTTTTATGGTTTTAAGTTTAACATTCATTTCAATATATTATACTGAATATTGAATATAAATGTTACTATAATTTCGACGAACTGATATTTTTAAACGATTATTCTGAATATTTAAAATATAATAGAATTTTATCTCACAGACATATTACACTGAATATAAGCATATTACAATATGACTTTTCGAAGGTAACCCCTTGTAAAGGAATATTTCTTCTTTTGACAAAACCGGGGCAGGCCTTGGCGTTCATCATCGGCAGAACGCCTGATTTGGAGCGCAGTACTTTCCTGGTGTAGCCTATTTTCGCTGCCTTTGCATAGCGTCATGGGCATACTAGTATTTCAATCCAATTGATCTGGCCGTAGTTTTTGTACGGATTTTTTAGAATAGATGATTCATTACATCTTAATTATTTCTATTTTGAAGGAATAATTATCTAACTATTACAACCAAACCAACCTAACTATGAAAAAGATAGCATTCTTTTTTCTGTCAACCTTTCTCCTGGGAGCATGCTCACAAACAGAAAAAACTTCCGCCAGCGATGAGGCTACAGTGGAAGGCGTGGCCAGCTCCGACGAAAGCGAAGCAGGCGCACAGCCACTCGCCGCAGTTTGCGTATGGGACAATCTTTCCGTAAGAGCTGAGCCTAACTCGAAAAGCAAGTACATCACCTCGATCAGCATAGGGGAAACACTGACCCTGCTGGGAGAATCCGCCGTTGACTCTGCCGACAACAACCGGGCATATGCCAAGGTAAGCCTTGCCGATGGCAAGGAGGGCTGGGCACAGAGCCTGTTGGTGATTGAAGGAGGTACTGCGGCTGTATTTACAGATGATGTTTCTATATACAAAAGACCCGATCTACTCACCAAGTCCGACAAAAGCTTCAGCCAAATGGACATCGTAGCCATCAAAAGCCTACAGGACGACTGGGCGGAAGTTGTTGGCAAACGCAACGAAGGCACCTGGATAGAAACAGGCTGGGTGAAAAAAGAGAATTTGTCGCCAAAGCCTGTTGATATTGCTGCCGCCAAATTTGGCAGGATCGCACTCAACGAAAAAGACATGGAAAAAAGAAAGCAGGCCATTTCCGACATTATAAACAACCCTGATTTCTCTGGCTCCACGTTTATTCCCAGGCTGGAGGGCGAGTTGGAAGGAATGGATATTGACCCACTGGCTGAGCCAGCAGACAGTGCTAGCACACAGCAGTAATTCCCACTTTTATATGGCTCGCTCTACCGGGCGGGCCACATATTTGCTTCTTTTGTGGAGTGATGCAAAAGCTATATACCTCAGGCGATTGGTCGTTCTTCCTCAGTGAAGTATTCCACCCCAGGTTTCTGGCTCCCACCGGACACTACGTGCAATGGAAACTCGCCAACGAGTGGGACGACTACAATGAGCTGACCCATGCTACCCGTTTTTTTGATGAGGCGCAAAAGAAAGCGCCCCTGGAGGTAGATTCACACTTGCTAATGAAGGGAGAAGAACTGAAGGGCGCTCTTTTCATAATACATGGCGACCTGCCGTCCGTTGAATCCAGGTATCCGATACAAGAGCCGGAAAAATCCCTTATTCTCAAATACTTCCACATCATGGAGCGGGGCCAGGGCATTGGGCAACAGTGGCTTAAAGAAGTAGTGATGCCCGTCTACGGAACACTGGGTTACACTGACATCTACCTTAGCTCCAGCCACCCAAAATCATTTGGTTTCTATGAGAAGTTTGGAGAGGAAATAGCCAGCTACACCTCCCCGAGCGATAATGGACTATTTACAAGGGAGGGGAAATGTTTTAGGATAGCGATTGAATGACAACGGGAAGCCGAAAAGCCTCCCGCCCAACGTCATTCTTGCCTGCTGAAATGAAAAATAGGCATGGTCGATCCGACGATGGGGGAAAATTCCTCATTCCAGTTAAGTGCTAACCTGAAAGGAATAAGTAGAAGTGGTGTACGCCGAAGTAAGAAACCAGCAAGAAGGACACATCGGCGGAGGTTATGTGCCTCAGACTACAAAAGCTCAGATGAGCCCATAAGGACTCTCTTAAGTAACCCAGGTTTAATAGGCTACTGCGCTACTTGAGTAAATTTTCGTAGTCTAAGCGTCCGAGCCGAGGCAAAGTTCACCCTACTGTAACGAATACTCATCCACCCCGGGCACTTCCTCATTTACTGAGATTAGTGACTAAACCTGCCCTATTTTAGTTTTCATAAACATCATCCGTCTTATGAAAACCAACGTATTGAGATTTTTTGTCATGCTTCTTCTGCTGGCAGGTTGCCAGGAACAGATCGAGCTCATCGAGCCGCAGGACATCAACCTGCTGACCGAGGCTTTGACCGACGACGACCTTGAAATGAACGACCAGGGCATCCCCACCGTGGTCTTCAGAACGACCAATAAAGGCAAGCACAAAGTAGTGGTTAGAGACTACTCGGTGGTGCCCGACGAGAAGGGAAAAACGGTGCTTACGATCAGCTCCAAAGACAATCATGGAGGAAGCGAGCACCTCACCTTAAACTTCGGGAAAATTGACACACAGTACTCCATCCCCTACACCCCGGCCAGCAATGGCTACGAGGGCTCTGTGATCACTATCGACTTGAAGTATTATGACAGCAAAGGCAACCTGGTGCAATCACATCAATACGATGCCTATGTGGATGAAAAAGGCAAAACTACCTTGCAGGCGCCCATCCTTGGTGACCTAACTATTCTCAGCACAGGTGCCAGCGGCAAAGAGGGCTTCCAGCTAGCTGTATCCATTCCCATTTACAACGACCCGGCAAGCGTGGTGAGCAAGATAGACATCGCCTTCACGGAATCCATGAGCGGCATGAAGCCGCCGGAGAAGATTACACTAAGCGAGCTACAGAAAAAACTTGGCACAGTAAACAGTCTTGTCTGGACACCCACTGATCCTACAGGCGGCATCTTCAACACTACTGTGACCATGGCCGACTTGGAAGGAATAATTATCGGGGAACCAGGTGGCGGACAAACCACCATTCAAAAAGCCGATTTCACAGGCCGTATCAAAAGAATCAGGATCAGAAAGCGCCGTGAAGACAGTTACTTCAGAACGTCTGTGGTGCTTGATGGCAACGGTGCTTCAAGCATCGTAGAACACGTCGATTTCATGGTCAAAACTGAAAACGGTGTGATAGAGCAGGTTGCCTACCCCACAGCCCAAAGCATTGATAACGATGAAAACGGTGGCACTACCTACGTGGCCAAAGGTGCTGGTGACATGTTGGAAACCGACAAGGCTTACAGCGTAACGGCGATCCTAATGGGCTTCGATGGAAAACCTTTGAGCGCCTTTACTGAATATGTGGTGGTGGAAGGGCCCTGCTGCGGCCGGATTCGCAGGATAAGGATCAGAGAAAACAACAGCGGCACTAATTTCAGGGTCATTGTTGATGAAAACGCCGACCCAACGAATGAGCCCGCTTCCTATGTGCAAGTGAAGTTCAACAACTTATACGGTAATCCGGCACCCACGCCCGAAACAGCTATCCTAACCTTAACCAAATCCAACTCTGAAAAAGGACTCAACACCTATGTGTATAAGCCGCTCACTTTTGAGGGCAAAGCCAGGCCAATTGAGACAATCTATAGCATTACTGCTACCATGCTTCGTGCCGACGGTAGTGCCACTGGCGAGCCTTATACAAGTGATGTGATAGTGGAGGAAAAGGAGCAGGAGATTTCCATTATCACCACCACAACAGACGGAGGAAAAACATGGGACTTTCAAATGGAAATCGCTGGTTTTAATCACAATGAAGATGTTTTGAAAGTGGGTTTTGAGCAACCATACCCAGGCCCTGAGCCCGTTCAAAACACCGTTTCCTTTGTGAAACAGGTAAATTCAGACAACCGCAAGGTTTACGTATTGAACGGATTTGAATTCAAGGGCGACGCCACAGGCACCGAATACCCAGTAGTGGTGTACCTCAACAAACATCCTATCGGATTAAAGTTGGGCATCAGCAAAGGCTGGGAAAGCAACTGGTACGGCGGATGAGCAGGTTTTATTCGAATAAAATCTACCAGATAAATAAAGGCCTCAATAAAAAGGTAATTACAATAAACAAGTTGGCAGCACAGGTAAACCCCGTATCATTTTGATGCGGGGTTTTTTATTTGCCTCCCCTTTTAAACTCTGTCATAAATTATCCATCTTAACGCCAAATCACGTGAAAAGCGGTGAATGGTTGATGAAAAAAAATGGCTGGAGGAGATAGCAGGCGGCAGCGAGGAAGCACTGGAATTGCTGTACCAGCACTACTCGAACCGGGTTTACAACACCATCATCAGCTTCACCAAAAGTGCTGAAGACGCCGAAGAAGTGCTTCAGGATGTGTTTGTCACCGTTTTCCAAACGGCAGCTGGCTTTCGGTTCGACTCGTCGGTCAGTACCTGGATTTACCGCATTGCCGTTAATAAATCTCTCGATTTTCTCAGAAAAAAGAACAGCCGCAAGCGCCTCGGCATCTTCAGTTCCATCTACATACGTGATTCAGCAGAGGTCAAGCATGATATCGCCGACTTTGCGCATCCCGGCGTCAAAATGGAGAATGCCGAAGAGAGTAAATTACTCTTCAGGGTGATCGACGAGCTGTCGGAAAATCAACGAACAGCTTTCATCCTTACGCAAGTGGAGGGGCTGCCTCAGCAGGAGGTGGCTGACATTATGAACGTGAGTCGAAAATCAGTGGAGTCGCTATTGCAGCGGGCAAAAGCCAATTTGAGGGTTGCTTTAGAAAAATATTACCCCGGCCGAGGGAATTCAAACAAAACAACGTCATAACGATATGGAAGATTGGAAAGACAAAATTATGAACAGCCTGGAGGGCTTGGAGAAAGCCCAGCCACCTGCCAATGCTTTTTCAAAAATTCAGCAAAAAATCCATGCGCTTTCACCAAAGAAAAAGCAGCGAAGCGACAATTGGATGGCGGTAGCAGCAGCGATAGTGTTGATGGTTTGCAGCAACATATTCTTCATTTCCAGTTATGTCAGCAGCACCGAAACCAATAGTCAATTGCAAAGCTATACGGATTTGATTTCGAGCTATAATATTTACGCAGAATGAACACCCACAGAATTTACCAGATAGGCCTTTTTGTTATGCTGGCGATGAATATCATCCTTCTCTTCCTCATGTTCAGAGGGCCTAAGTTTCCGCCTCGCCCTTTAGGTAAAGAAGATATGATGAAAAGGATCAGCCAGCAGTTAGCCCTTACAAGCGACCAGGAGCAGCGCTATTTCAAAATGGCGCAAGGCCATCAAATGGCCATGATGGATATTGAAAGAGAGCAGCGGTCACTATTGAAAGCTTATTTCTCTAACCTCAGGGAGGCGTCTTCTGACTCACTTACCCAGGCAACCCGGATGACACAGCTATCAGCGCTGGAAGAAAAAAAAATTACTTTGACCTATCAACATTTTGAAGCGCTAAAGGCCCTGTGTACACCAGCTCAGTTAACTCATTTCGATGATATTACCGAAAAAATAACTCAGGTGCTGACCGGCGCTGAAAAAAACGCTCCCCCTCCTCCGAGGGATTTCTAAAAGGTTTGCGTCTATAGCTGAAGTACAAAAAAAAAAACTAAATATGCACTTGATTAAACTGAATGTCTTCACCCTCGCCCTAAGTGGGGCAATTTGTGTCTCTTGCGGAAGCAATGACTCGTCGGGTACCGACCCTAAGGGTGCCACGGTAGAGCTGCACGCAGCCTTTGCGGCTTTCGACACCGACAATACCACCATCATGCTCGATGGTGAAGAGGTAATCATAGAGTCGAACGGGCTACCCAATCACACGTCGCCCTACTGGTCCAACACCACTACCCGCACGGCAATAGACCCGATGGGCAACACTTTAACAACCCCTGCTGCAGCGGTAAATCATCCGCTGTTTGTGGAGCCTACAGTCACTTCTTACAAGCAAATGGCTCCCGGCAACATCGACGATTTCAATGGTTCGTACACCCTTACGGTGCCTGCTGTTCCTGCCAAAGCTTCCAGGTCGTCGGCCACCGGCCTCGGGGCGATAGGTATTGCTGTGAGCGGCGCCATGATTTACAACGACGAGGAAGGGCCAAATGTGCCGCTGGATGGTGCAGCTCCTTCGCTCGACTACAATGGCGCACACACCGGCCCTCAAAGCTATCACTATCACCTGGAGCCCGTGGCCTGGTCAAAAGATGACGACAACCTGATAGGTATCATCTCCGACGGTTTCTTCCTTTATGGCAGAAAGTGTACCTCCACCGGC
Source organism: Imperialibacter sp. (assembly GCF_048007035.1). Lineage (NCBI taxonomy): Bacteria > Pseudomonadati > Bacteroidota > Cytophagia > Cytophagales > Flammeovirgaceae > Imperialibacter > Imperialibacter sp. Next base: position 4,074,250 of record NZ_CP180355.1, on the reverse strand, counting down.
ACTTACCCAGCTGATTTGGATGCTTCGGGTGGGCATACCAGCACCACAAAGTACAGCAGTGATGAAGAGTATCACTACCACATTCAAAACGAACTCTACCTCAACAAGTACTATATCCTTTTCCCTGGCGACTATCAAGGCACAGCTAATGCCATTAACTAGCATTCATATCCTTCTGATCATTGCTGGTCTGTTGTCGGGCCAGTCGATGAAAAAAAGCAATCACACTGCGAGTGCAAACAGCGGGGTTGAAGTAGCCGATGAATTGGTGACCCTGCATGCCAATGAAGGGATGGTGTATTACAAAGGCACTCCCTTCACAGGCATCAGCGTGGCGCAATATCCCACCGGCAAGACAGCTGAGAAAGTCTCCTACGTCGAAGGCCGCAAGGAAGGCCTTCAGCGCAAGTGGTTTCCTGATGGCACCCCAAGCTATGAGGCTCAGTACCACGCCAACAAACTTCACGGAACGGTGAAATCGTGGTGGGCCAACGGACAACTGCGCACAGTATCCCATTTCAATGAAGGAAAAGCCCACGGCCTGCAGCAACAATGGTTCGCCAGCGGCAGTCTCTTCAAAGAGCTCAATATGGTTGACGGCAAAGAGGAAGGGCTTCAGCGTGCCTGGCGTGAAAACGGCAAAATCTACGTCAACTACGAGGCAAAGAACGGACGAATATTTGGTCTGAAACGAGCCAACTTATGTTACGAGCTAAATGATGAAACTATTCAATACAGTGAATAAGGCACTTCACTTTTCGGTTCTGATATTGTTCCTGTTCGGTTGCGAATCGAAGCAGCAAACCACCAGCAGAGTGGAAGAGCTCCCCTACTATGAGGAGGCTACCTTCACACCCAAGTGGTTTGACTCGCCAGCACAGCTTCCCGCCGACTTTCACCAGGTACCAGCGTTTGCACTCGTCAACCAGCTGGGCGACACCATTACCGAAAAGGACATGGCGGGAAAAATCTACGTGATAGATTTTTTCTTCACCACCTGCCCAGGCATTTGCCCTAAGCTTACAGGTAATATGGCATTGGTGCAAGAGGCATTTCTGGAAGACGACCAGGTGCTACTACTTTCTCACTCTGTAACGCCCGACTACGACAATGTGGCTGTGCTGAAAGAATACGCAGATGTGAAGGGAGTAGTGGATGGGAAATGGCACATGCTCACTGGAGACAGAGACCAAATTTACAACCTGGGCCGAAATGCCTATTTTGTAGAAGAAGACCTCGGGCTTGAAAAAGACCCCGACGATTTTATTCATACCGAAAATATGGTACTGATCGACGGCAACAGGCACATACGAGGCATCTATAACGGACTAAACAAAGCAGCCATCAGTCAACTGATGGCTGACATTAAAACACTTGAAAAGTCGAACATTCTTTAAAAACATTCATATGAAAAAATTAGCGCTGATCGTCGGATTCATTGGTCTTAGCTACCTGAGCCACGCTCAACCCAACCAACAAAGACAAGGCCCTCCTTCGGTAGAAGAAAGAGTAAAGCGTGCCACCAAAGAGCTCGACTTAACAGACGCCCAGGTGGAACAATGGACGACGATTCACAAAAAATATGAGGCTTCAATGAAAGACCGGTCAAAAGCTGAGGCTACGCAGAAGGCTATGAGCAAGGAATTGGAGGCCACTTTGACCGAAGAGCAGTTAAAAAAGTTCGAAAAAATGAAGAAGCAAGGGCCTCCGAAACGGAATTAGCCAATGCTGATAAGGTTTTTCGGCTGCGCCTTTCATTGAAGAGTCAACGATTCGGTTCCTTTTATAGTCACACTTGGCGGCACTTTCTTCTTAGCTGTTAACACACTGAACAACCGGTGGCACATTCAGGCAGAACTACGCTTACATCAATGAAGCGGCAGCTCGACGGTGAACTCTGTGCCACCGCCCGGTTCACTTTGGAGATGAATTCTACCTCCCAGCGATTCCACTTGCGTTTTGGTCATAAACAATCCTATGCCTTTTCCCTCGACGCTTTCGTGAAATCGCTTATACAGTCCAAAAACCTTTTCCCCATTGGTTTTCAGGTCTATGCCCGTGCCGTTGTCTTTGAAGGTAAGCAGGGTGTAACCGTTTGATTGATCACTTTTTATGTCGATAGTCAGCGGTTGATCACGTTTTCTGTACTTAACACTATTAGTAATGAGGTTGTGAAAAATGCTATGCAGATAGCTCTTTAAACTGTACACCTCGTCTGTTTTTGAAAAGTCAATGTTTATCCAAATGTCATTGTGCCCCTGCTCGTGCCCTATCATCAATTGAATTTCCTCCACCAGCCCACGCAGGCTTATTTTTTCCTTTGTTTGGGTAAGCTGCTGACGCACCTGTAATACCTGATCCAGGTCTTTGATCACCTGATCGAGTTTTTTTGTAGTGGACTCCATGGAGGTTAAGCACATCTGAAAGGACTGCTCGTCGAGTGCAGAGGACTTTAGCAGCCCTGAAAGTCCAAGTATATTGGCCACAGGCCCTCTCAAATTATGTGAAACAATATAAGTAAACTGCTCAAGTGCTACGTTTCGTTGCAGCAGATCGTTGGTGATTTTGTCTCTTTCCTTTTCAAGCAGCGTTTGGGTGGTTATGTCTCTCATGGCTCCAACCATTCGCTCCGCCTGGCCCTGGCTGTTGCGAATAATCAGACCCCTATCGCTTACATAGGCCAACTCTCCGTTTTTCCGATAAAACCGATACTCATCTTCCCACACATTCGCTCGGGGATCCTCTATGCAGCTCATCATGTGCTGGTGCACACGAGCCTGATCCTCCTCATGCACCTGTTCTATCCATCCATCTTTGAGCATTTCATCGGCTACGCTTATTCCTCCAAACACTTCAATGAAAGTATTTGAACGATACACCATATCATCCATCAGATTCCAGTCCCAAATCACATCTTTCGTAGCCCTGGTGACCAACTCGTACCTCTCATTGCTCACCTTGATTTGTTCAAGATGATTCTTCTCGTTCGTAATCTCGTGGGTGGCTACGCTCATGCCGATGAGCTCATCATTTTCACTTAAAATGGGATGTATGCTTACTGAAAACCAGCATTCCGGGCGGTCAGCATTTGCATAGTGGGACTCGTAGACCAACTTTTGCTTCGAAAGCGCTACACTTTCCAGTGCTTGCCTTACTATTTCCTTCCTGCCTGGCAGCACGATGTCTTCATATTTGGCACCAATTGTCATGGTGTTGCCTGCTTCTCTTTTAGTTAGTTCATCGGCTTGTCTGTTGAACAATAGAATTCTTCTTTCAGCATCAAGCAGTACAAATGCTGTATCAGTGTTTTCCAGAACATTTTTAAAATTGGCCTTGGCCTCTTCCAGTGACAGAGATGCTCGCTTCTGCTCGGTTACGTCCTGCAGTATCCCGATCACCTTCACTGGTCTGTTGCGCAAGCCGTTAATGATTATCTCACCACGGCCAACTACATGAAGCAACTGGCCCTGTCTGGTAATCACTCTGCATTCTACCTCAAAAGGCGACGATGCCGCCATAGCTTCCCCAACTACTGAGTGCACTCTTTTCCTGTCTTCCGGATGGAGGTGTGAAGTGATTACATTAACGTCAGGAACAATCTCCCCTGGTTCATAGCCTAGAATGCGATAACACTCGTCAGACAACCGAAGAGAGCCGGCAAGTGAATTCAGCGGCTGCTGAAGGCCCATCTCCCAGCTACCCACCCTGGCAATACGCTGAGTCATACTAAGATGAGTCTCCTTATTCTGTATCTCCTCCTGGGCTCTTTTTTGGTCTGTAATATCGTGCACTATGGCAATCAGTCGCAGAGGCTCGCCACTTTCCTCATCACGCACGAGCGTTCCCCTCTGACACACGAAGCATTCGCTACCATCCTTTCTAATCAGCCAGTGTTCCATGCGGCAATCTTCTCCCGATGCAATCATTTGTCCAAGCGTGGCCTCCACCAACCTTTTGTCGGCAGGCAGCAAGTGAGCAAAATAGAGTTCCAGGGTCACCGGCACCTCATTTTTGGCATACCCGAAAATACCGTACATCTCTTCTGACCAATCCAACTGTCCTCTCAGAGGGTTCTGGCTGTCCAAAGTCAATTCCCAGGTACCCATACTACCAATTTGCTGAGACACGAGCGAACGGATTTCTTCGCCAGGCAGTTGCTTTTCAAAATTTTCGTAGGTTTCGCTAACGGTCTGCAGGAACCCTTCAAGATGCGGGGCTATCGTTTCGCCGGCAGAAAGAAACTGCTCAAGCTGGCGCTGTAAAAGCTTATTCAACTGACCAGGTTTTAGTAAATCAGGAGCGTGACGGTCGTTCTCCTCGGGTATATACATAGTGGTTGCACGAAAATTCTTGATAGAACTTTTAAAGAAAAAACTTGATGGTTCCAGGGGAAAGCAATTGCTAGCATAAGCCCGCTCGCAATTTTAGAGAAATTAGCTGAACGAGCAAACATAATGGAAAGGTATAGTTCCAGGCATAACTACATAAAGCCTAGCAAAGGGTCGAGTACTTTAAGCGCCGGTTGTGCCGGGAGAAGAATAAAAGGCCACCCCAGCTTATACTGGCATGGCCTTTCAGGACTTGAATTATATGCTTATTACTGTACTGTTCTTACTCTTACGTCGCCGTAGTCACTGCTGACATTGATGGTGCCGCCCTGGCCGGTGCCCAGCTTACCACGATACTCCTTGCTGTTGTGGTCTTTCACCACGTAGTTGAATTCGAAGGGCACGCCTGAGTACGACATGTCGCAGTACTTCAGGTTGGCTTCCACCGAGGCGTTGGCTCCGCTCTCAAGCCCAAGATCAAACGAGCCAAACTTGCCGTCGAGGCTGATGCGCTGAAAGCCCTTGCTCACCTTGCGTATGGTGAAGTCCCCGGAATAACTTGTGGTCAGGTCCATCGACTTCCGCAGCAGGTCGAGCTCAAAGCCAGAGAAGCTCACCCTGCCGGTAATATTGTTGAGCGAGCCAAATTCCACGCTGCCATACTTAGCGTCGAGGTTCACATCCAGCAACTCCTCAATATCAAGATCCGAAAACTGGCTATTGATAGTGGCGTTGCCCACCTTGCCTATGTCGAGCTTGCTGTACTTCACGGTCATGTCGGCTTTTTTGGTGCTGGTAATGTCACCGCTACCAAACGACAGCTCGAGTCTCAGGTCGTTGGAAAATGTTTCTGCTTTGATATTACCGTAGGCAATGTCGAGGGTGGCCGGGCCATCGTAGGAACCAATGTAGGTGTCGCCAAAGCTGTTCTTCACTATGAGCGGCAGGTTCGAAGGCATTTTGATCGTGTAGTTGATCTCGAACTCTTCGTTGTTGCGGTTGTTCAGGCTACCATCAATCCTCGTCTCAAAAGAAATCGCCTGCGACGACTCCATGATGGTAACGTTGATCTGGTCGAGCATCTTCATGGCCCTGGATTCATTTCGGTTGTCCACTTTGATCACTACTTCCACATCTATCTGTGGCTTGTCCCAGGTGGAAATCTCCACTTTCCCGAACTTATTCCTTACCGAAAACTCCAGGCGGTTATCATTTACCTGGTACGATTTCGACACCCTCTTCTCCTTTTCCGAACCCTGAGCACTCGCCAGGCCTGCCACAAACAGCAGACAAAGAGCCAGTGCCGAATATTTCAAATGTTTATACATGTTCTGTTTCATGGTCTTTCTCTTAAATAGAAACTGTTTCCTCCTGCGCTTTTTTCTGCTGAATCCGCTGCAGAAGACTGATTTGTTGATTTAGAATTTCGACACGCAATTGGAGATTGCGAATCACTGCATCCATCAGTTTCTCATTATATTGAAAGCTTTTCAATTCCTTTTTCAAGTCCATATACATGGAGTCAAGTTTCTCCACATCCTGCAAAAACTCTTCTTCGAGATCGCTATTGGCGAGGCGAAAATCTTCGATCTCCTGTTTCTTCTGGCTGATCAATGTTGTGTAATAGTGATCAGCTTCCACAAACTCTTTGTACTCTTCGCTTACAGCCACTTCATTTCCACCGTTTTCCCTGTACTGCATTACCTTTTCCACTGCAAACCAGGAGCTGGTTAGAAAGAAAAACACAGCTGCCACTCTCCAGGTCCAATTCCACATGGGAACGGGTTCCTTTTTGTCTTTATCAAGCCCTTTGCTAATGTTGGCCCATACCTTATCGGAGGTTTCCTTGTCATCAAACTCCTCCTTGTGGTTGCGAATAAATTCTTCTAAACGACTACTCATAATTCACCTCCGACTTCAAAATTTCTCTCAATCTGCTTTTTGCCCTATTAAACTGCGACTTCGATGTTGATTCTGTTATGCCCAATATGTCTGCAATTTCACGATGATCGTAACCTTCCAACAGGTAGAGCGACAACACTGCCCTAAAACCGTCCGGAAGTTGTGGAATGGCTCTTTTGATCCTCTCCACACTTAACAAAACTTCAGGATCATTTTCAAACGAATTTTGCTCATCGGCAACATCCACTTCGCCGATTTCCTGGTCGCTCATTTCCAACTTTCGTTTGCGAATGTGGTTGATCGCCTTGTTCACCACTATTCGCTTCAGCCAGGCACCAAAGGTGGCGTCACCCTTGTACGACTGAATATTACGAAAGGCACTTAGGAAAGACTCCTGCAGGATGTCTTCAGCATCAGACTGGTTGTTCACAATGCGCCAGGCAACGTTGAGCATGGCTTTGTTATACAGTTTGTAAAGCTGGTATTGCGCCTCTCTGCTCCCCTCCCGACAACTGTCGATAAGGGACTGATGGATATTGACAACGGCGCTTTTCCCTTCCTCCGTCACTGTATATGCTTGTGAATCCTCCAACCTGTATGCAATTGCTTTCTCCAAAACTTTCGAAATTCTATACCAAAGACCTTAGGAGAAATAGAGGGTTGCATGAGGAGGTTAAATGTGAAAAATTGTTCTATTGTTTTTGCTGAATACCGTCGTACTCGTCGTCCGGTTGGCCGTCATTGTCCCAGTCGAGGCGGGAAACGAACCTGGCCTGGTTGTTTTCCAACACCTGAAAAAAGTAGCTATTGTCACCTTCGTCGGATGACAGGTAGAGGCTGTCGCCAATGAAATGCCAATGCCCTCCCGCCTCAAAAATCAGAGAGTCTTTAAGATTATAGTAGCGAGACATGTAGGTACCATTGCTGTTAAAGGTAGTTCGGATTGGCCTCATTTGAAGAATGCTATCCCAGTCACCATTTTTAATAGTCAGCGTGGAATCGGTGGTGCCGTTCGCGATAGTATGCTGAATCAGTTTCAGCGACACATTCCTCCATTCGCCTTCGAGGAGTTCGTAGTTGTCGGGTTGGCTTGCGCAGGAAGCCAGCATGCATGCGAGGCAAACAAAAGAGTAAATAGCCTTCATTGGATCATGATTAGGACATACTAATGGTTCAGTTCGTGTAAAACCCAGGGCATTCGCAACAGCTCACCAAAAAATAAAGCAAACGACGCTTACTAAAAGACACTCCTTCCAGTTGAAAGCTTCCATTTTTTTACAAAAAATCAGGAAGCGTTTTCTATTTATTCAATCACAGTTTTATTGCATATTTACTCAAAGTCTACTACTTATTCCTTATAACTATGAATAAATTATTTGCACTTATTGCCATTTTAATAATTAGTGTTGGATGCTCCAGGGGCATTGAAGCCGATTTGATCGTAAGTGCGAAGCTTATCTGGACAGGCGATGATAGCAACCCACAGGCAGAAGCCATGGCCATCAAGGCCGATACTATACTTGCGCTGGGCAGCCTGCAGGAAATAATAGCCTACAAAGGCCCCAATACTATTGTGGAGGCTTACGACAATAAGATGATCATCCCTGGCTTCATCGACGCTCACACCCACTTTATGGACGGTGGCTACAACCTGCTATCAGTGCAGCTCAGAGACGCCGGCACGCCCGAAGAATTTATTGAACGTATCAAAGCCTATGCAGCCACCATTGAGCCGGGCGAGTGGATCCTGGGCGGTGACTGGAACCACGAAAATTGGGGCGGCGAGCTGCCGCAAAAAAGCTGGGTCGACAGCGTAACAGCCAACAACCCGTTGTTCATCAACCGACTGGACGGCCATATGGTGCTTGTGAACAGCAAGGCCATGGAGCTGGCAAATGTCACCAACCGGCAGGCAGATATTGCCGGAGGAACTATTGTAAGAGATGAAGCCGGTAATATCACTGGCATTTTTAAGGACAACGCCAGGAGACCTTTTTACAAAGTGTTGCCTGACCCTTCTCTCAAACAACAGCTGAGAGCGGCCAAAACTGCAATGGAATATGTGGCCTCTCACGGTGTAACCTCGGTGCATGCACTTAACGATATGAACGATGCCTATGCTCAGCTTCACGAAAAAGAAGAAATGACCACCAGGGTGTATGTGACAGGTTCGCTGGCTAGCTGGCGCAATGCCCTGAAAGATGCAGAAGCGTACAAAGGTGGAGACAAGTGGCTGAGGTTTGGTGGCGTGAAGGGTTTTGTGGACGGCTCCCTGGGTTCGCACACAGCCGCCTTCTACGAGCCTTTTTCTGACACACCCACCGACTCTGGCTTTTTTGTCAATACACCAGACAACCTCCATCGGTGGATCAAAAGTGCCGACTCAGCCGACCTGCAGGTGATGGTACACGCCATTGGCGACAGGGCCATCCACACGCTGCTCGGTATTTTTGAAGAAGTAGAAAAAGAAAATGGTTCAAAAGACCGTCGTTTCCGCATTGAGCACGCACAGCACATTCTTCCTGACGATTTCGCAAGGTTTGCTGAGCTAAACATCATTGCCTCAGTGCAACCCTATCACGCCATAGACGACGGGCGATGGGCTGAAAAAGTAATTGGCGCTGAGCGCATCAAAAGAACTTACGCCTTCAAATCATTGCTCGATGCCGGAGCCAGGGTAGTTTTTGGCAGCGACTGGTTTGTGGCACCTCCCATTCCACTGGAAGGTATTTATGCTGCTGTCACCCGCCAAACCCTGGACGGCGCCGACCCGGACGGCTGGGTGCCTGAACAAAAAATAACTGCGGAGCAAGCGCTCCGGGCCTATACTGTCGATGCTGCTTACGCCTCCTTTGAAGAAGATATAAAAGGCAGCCTTGAGCCGGGAAAACTAGCCGACTTTGTGGTGTTGGATAAAAACATTCTTTCGATACCGGGCGACGAGATCCGAAGCACCAAAGTGATAGCTACGTTTGTGGGTGGAAAGCTGGTATTTATGAAGGAGTGATAAAAACGGCTGGAGTCTAGAAGTCGCCTTCACCACCTTCGAAGTCCTCTCTTTCCTCCCGGCCTCCACCTCTTTTCTTCTGGTTGAGCCGGTACACAAAGCTGACCATAAACTGGCGGGAGCGCCACTGGAATTCGCTCTCCTGATAAAATGTCTCTCCCTGAGTGATGCCTCTCCACTTTCTGGAGTTGAGGATATCTCTCACACTCAGGTTGATCGTGCCATTTCCATTGAGGATGTCCCGGTTCAGGCCCATGTCGATGGCATAGTAGGCCAACCTTTCACCTTGAGGTGTATTTTGAGGCGCTCTGTAGAAAGCATTCACCTGATAGTTGACTTTCTTCCAAAGTGTGACCCTGGAGTTTACCCTCCCGCTCCAAGTGTAGGTATCGGCGTTGAGCGATTCCCCATTGAAGTCACCTTCGATGATCCTCCGATAGAAGTTAAAGTTGAGGCTTGATGTCCACCAGTCAAACCAGTCTTTGGAAATATTTGACTCCACGCCAAAGGCGTTTTCGAAAGCGAGGTTGAGCGGCTGCGAAAACGTTACACCATCGGCATCCACGTAATTCACCCGCTGACTGACGTCGCTAGTCCGGCGATTGTACACGCCAGCGTATACGGTAGACGTTTTGCCATTGACAAGGTAGCCGATTTCATAGCTGTTGGTGAATTCGGGATTCAGGTTCGGATTACCGGTGCGTATGTTCCTTGCATCGCTAAAAGAAGAAAACGGGTTGAGTTCCCGAAACCTTGGTCGGCTGATCCTGCGGCTGTAGCTTACCTGCCAGGAGTGGGTTTCGTTGAGATGATAGTTGGCATGGATGCTTGGGAAAAGGTTGGCGTAAAGCCGGTTGTTTGTTTCGTCGGTTTGCAGCAACAACGTCTGGATATCGGATAGCTCGGCTCTCAAACCAGCCTGATACGACACCTTGCCATGGCGATTGGCAATCAGTCCGTACACAGCATGCACATTCTCGGTATATCTGAAATCATTGGTGAAGTTCACAAGATTATTCCAGGTGCCAATGGAATCCTGCTCTTCCACAAGATAGTTAGTTGAAATTTGTCTGAAAGTACTTCTGAATCCGGCTTCGAATTTTCCGTCCTTAGAAAAAGGGTGTACGTAATCCGACTGAACCAGGAGGTTCCTTTCTGTTTCATCGTTTAACGACCGCTGACGCAACATGATCATTTCTGGATCCTCGCCGTCGAGCAAGCGTTGTTCAATATCGGCATCTTCCGACTCGTTATTGTCCCGGAATTGGGCATATGCCGTTAGTTTGCGGTCTTTATCGTCAAACGACCGCTCGTAGTTCAGCGTCACCTCTGAGTTCAGTTCATTTTCCTGCTCGGTATTGACCCGACCAGTTCTGTTCTGCAACACGTCGTTGCTATTAAAGTCTTCGTAAATCAGATTATTCACATTCTCGCCGTCTTCGTACCTCACCACTCCCGATACGGTAATGATGTCTTTTGGGGTCACAAAGAAATCGGCTCCGGCTCGCAGGTTGTGAGCCCAGCCGCCCCGGGTTCTGTCTTCGGTTCTTCTTGTGATAAATGAGGTGTCAGGAAGCGTATATCGCTGAAAGGAGCTGCCTCCGCCCGGGCTCTCCCGGTAGTTGGCCCCGTAGTTAACAAAGTAGTTTATTTTCTCCCTGCGAAAATTGACATTGGCACTGGCTCCATAGTTGGCCGGGTAGCCAGCATTCAACTCAAAAGATCCATTTACTCCGTTTCTATCATCCTTTTTCAGTACGATGTTGATAATACCGGCCGACCCTTCTGCCTGATAGCGAACCGAGGGATTGGTCACTACTTCAATGCTTTCGATCAGGCTTCCCTGCAACGACTGGAGCCCGTTGGAGCCGCTGATCCCCACCAGCCCGGATGGTTTTCCGTCAATCAAAATTCTTACGTTCTGGCTTCCCCTAAGCGCCACATTCCCATCGGTGTCAACAGTAACAGACGGCACATTGTCGAGCAGTTGCGTGGCAGTTCGTCCCACGTTGCTTGGGTCTTTGCTCACGTTAAATATGCGTTTATCGAAGCTCATTTCCATTTGGCCTCTCTCTGCCTCCACCACCACTTCCTGCAAGGTTTCACTGTCTGCTTCCACAGCTATGGTGCCCAGATTCATGCGTTTCTGCCCCTCCGCTAAGGTTATTCCCGAGAAATACTTGTCTTCGTATGAAACAAACTGCACCAGGCTGTAATAGGACCCGGGTGCCAACTCAATTTTAAACTGGCCCTGGAGGTCGGTAACAACGCCGGATACAAGGCTGGAGTCGGGCGTATAGAAGGAAACCGTAGCGAATTCCAGAGGGTCACCGCTACCCGCATCAACGATCTTCCCTACAACATCCGCTTTTCCTCCTTCCTTTTGAGCGGCAATATCCGCTGAAGTAAATAAAATGAGTCCTGCAATAAAGAATATTGTTGGGCGTGATAAATTCATGATAACTTTGTGTTGTTAAGCGAATGAGAAGTGCGAAAATTTGCCTGAAACAAATGATGAACATCACTTCTTGTCGCCTGGTATACTATTTAGTAAGTGTTTTGACGTCTATTTTGTTCAGAACTTTATGTGTTCGGCACATATACCCGATCAACGGGGCGCAAGTTGAAGTAAATGAGGTGATTAACTATGCAGGTAATTGATTTACCCAACAACACAGAGCATGCACGGTATTTTGCCAGCCTGCCTGACGGGGGGCCCGTGTACCATGAATTTCATCCTGAATGGATCATAGTAGAGCCATGGAATGCCATTTCCTCACTGCTTATCCTGCTTCCGGCAGTTTATTGGGCATTCAAGCTTAACAAGGAGCTAAAGAACTACCTTTTTCTTGCCTACTGCATGCCGTTGCTGTTTTTGGGCGGGCTTGGCAGCACACTCTTCCATGCATTCCGCAATAGTGAGTTTTTCCTCTGGCTGGATGTGTTTCCCACAGCCGTCTTAACCATCTCACTCAGCATCTACTTTTGGATCAAAGTGTTACCCAAGTGGTGGCAGATCATCTATATCATCGTGCCTGCCGCCGCTATCAGGTATGGCATGTATTTTCTTGTGTCACCTCATACCGCACTCAATATTTCCTATGCTATTACGGGCACCCTGCTTTTTCTGCCAATTTTGCTATTGCTAAACAAGATAAAGTACCGTTATGCGGGAATAATTGGTGCTTCGATAGCGCTTTTCGTGCTGGCGCTTGTTTTCAGGGAACTCGATGCCTGGAAGGAAAATGCACTGCCCATGGGCACGCATTTTCTATGGCATATATCGACCGGCGTAGGCGCATTTTACCTGGCAGAATTCCTTTACAGGTTCCGTAGACTGGAGAATTTAAAAGGCGAGATTTACTTAGAGGCTGCCTCCTGAGCGTTTTTCAAAGCTATTTCAAAATCAGGGGACACCTCCAACGCTTTATCAAACATAGCTTTGGCTCCTACATTATCGCCTTGAGCCTTAGCAGCCAGCCCTTTGAGGTTATATAAAGCGGCATGCATGCTCACTTCCTGCGTGGTTTCATCTGCTTTAGGAAACACGATTTTGGTCTCTTTCAATTCCGGCTTTGCCAGCAGAATGTCGGCTGACGTGTTTACTTCCACGTAGTGCTTCACCTGTAGCTGAAGAAAAGCCATTTTGTACAGTGTCAAAGGATTGTTTTGTTTCATGTAAAGCGTCTCGTACTGTGCGAGTGCTCTGTCGGGCAAGCCAAGGCTTTCGTAGCAAATGGCAGAAAGCTCCAGCATCAATGGATTGCTGGGGTTAGCCCTAAGAGCTGCCTGGGTCACAATAGCAGCAGACGAATAATTCTGAAATTCGTAGTACAAAAGAGCCAGTGAGTCAAGTAGCGCTGGGTTTTGGCTATCAATGGCAATCATGTTATAAAGGGCTGTTCTGGCTACGGCAGCATCGTTGAACAAAGAGGCCATCTCAAACACCTGTTTGTTTCTTTTGAACTCGGGCGTAGACTGAGGCGAATCCTGAGCAAAGGATGCAATAGTTCCAAAAAACACCAACATCAACGTACCAACTACTCTTTTCATATTTTTCTTAGTTAATAAGCTTCTTTAACAATCCCGAAATTAACTTCCTCAGTTGAATCACGAAATATTTACGCACGATTTAACAACATTTAACCGATCCTGCTACCTGAATCGATCGGCAGCCAGCCCGGCTACACGATTTAGTCAGGCTGCTAGTTTTTCAACTCCTTTACGGGCTTCAGGCCCATCTTCAATCCTGTTTTCAGCATCAGCTCATAGGCAGGCTCAAATTCATTGCGGATTTCGCCTTCCATGATCGCTTCCTTGATCACTTCCTTGATCTCCCCAATGGGCTTGGAAGGGGGAATGCCAAAGGCCTCCATGATCATTTCGCCTGAAACTGGCGGCTGGAAGTTGCGCACATGGTCTTTGCCTTCTACCTCAGCCATTTTCTGTTCCACCAGTTCAAAATTACTGAGATAGCGCTGAACCCTGTTGTGGTCTTTGCTGGTGATGTCGGCTTTGCAAAGCTTCATCAAGTCCTCCACATCGTCTCCTGCTTCGAACAGCAGCCGACGAATGGCAGAATCAGTTACCTCCCTCTTCACCAAAGCGATGGGTCTCAGGTGCAACCTGACCAGCTTCTGCACATATTTCATTTTTAAGTCCATGGGCAGGCGCATTCTTCTGAAAATCTTGGGCACCATGCGAGCACCCCTGTCTTCGTGGCCATGGAAAGTCCAACCTACCTTGTCGTTGAAGCGCTTTGTGGCTGGCTTGGCGATGTCGTGCATAATGGCCGCCCACCGCAACCACAGATCGCTGGTGACCTGACTAACATTATCGAGCACCTTCAGCGTATGAAAGAAGTTGTCTTTATGCGCCTTGCCATTGATCACCTCCACGCCATAAAGATCTACCATTTCGGGAAACACATATTTGAGGACTCCCGCATGGAACATAAGCTGAAACCCATAAGAAGGCGGGTTCGACAGAATAATTTTATTAAGCTCGTCAGTTACCCGCTCCATTGAAACAATCTCTAACCGATGGGCATTTCTGGTAATGCCTTCCATAGTGTCGGGAGCAATGTCGAAGCCGAGCTGCGCCGCAAACCTGATGCCCCGCATGATTCTCAATGGATCGTCAGAAAAAGTAATATCGGGATCAAGCGGTGTTCTGATTGTTTTTTTGCGCAGGTCTTCAATGCCATTGAAAGGATCAACAAGCTCACCAAACCTTTTCTTGTTCAGGCAAATGGCCATGGCGTTGATGGTGAAGTCCCTGCGGTTTTGGTCGTCCTGGAGGGTGCCATCTTCCACAATCGGCTTGCGGCTGTCAGTCCGGTAGCTTTCCTTGCGGGCGCCAACAAACTCAAGCTCATACTCGCCCCACTTGACCTGAGCAGTGCCGAAATTTTTAAAAATACTAAGGTTGGATTTGCCCTTGAGGCTGCGAGCCACTTGCTCTGCCAAGGCTATGCCACTGCCAACACACACAAAATCAAGGTCTTTGGATGGACGATCCAGGAAAATATCTCTCACAAACCCACCAACAACGTACGCCTCCACACCCAGCTCGTCTGCAGCTTTACCAACAATGGCAAACGCTGGGTCGCTCTCCATAACGCTGAGTATTTTATTCACATGCTCACCCATGGCACAAAGTTAGCCCATTCTCAAGAAAGAATAGCATAAGTAAGAAAAGCTGTATCAGGCTTTTTTCATATCAAAAAAGAAGGTAGTCCCCTTGTCAAGGGCCGTTTCTACTTCCAGTCGGCTGCCCATGTTTTCCACAAATTCATAGCAGAGAAGCAAGCCCAGACCGGTTCCTTTTTCGTCGTTGGTTCCCGATTCGGAATAATGGGTTTCATGCTTAAATAAAAGTTTGAGCTTGTCTTCAGGAATACCCACACCGTTGTCTTTCACACAAATTCTCACAAAATCGCCCATGTCTTTTGCCCGGACAACGATGGCGCCGCCAGTTTTGGTGAACTTTATGGCATTGCCCACCAGGTTCCGGAGCACCACAGTCAGCTGTGGAGCATCACCCATCACAGTGATGCTTTTTTCTGACTCGAAGGTCAATGTGATGTTTTTCCTTTCCACAAAAAGTGTAAAGTGAGACACGATTTCGGCTAGGATGGGTTGGAGCAAAACCGGCTCTATATTGGTTCTAATTCCGTTCATTTGCGTAAGCCCCCAGTGCAGGAGGTTATCGAGTACGTCAAATGACGCATCTACGCTTTGCTTGGCTTCTGGCGCTACTTCCCTGAGCTCTTTCAGGGTTATTTTCTTACTATTCAGCAGGTCCAGCAGCTGTTTCAGGTTGGCCACCGAATTCCGCAGGTCGTGGCCAATGATCGAAAAAATCTTCGATTTTGTGGCATTCATCTCTCCGAGCTTTTTGGCTTGGGCCGCTATCTCAGCGTTCTTGGCCTGCAGTTCGCTATTGTGTTCGTTCTGAAACCTGGAAGCTCTGAACAAAGCAAAAGTTAGCGCAATCAGAAGTCCAATGGCTACAAGGGACAGAATGATGTAGTAATTCTTGGCCCTCGACTCCTGTTCATTAAGTGCTCTTTCCGTTTCGAGCAGTTCTATTTCCCCCTGCTTGCTTTCGAGGTCATACACAGCCTCAATGGACGCTATGATACTTTCCTTGTCAGCGTTGTAAGTGCTATCGCTGATCTCAATATATAGCTTGTAGTTGGTGAGGGACTTCTCATAGTCTCGTTTGCCTTCATATCCCCTGGAAAGCACCATATAGGCTCGCATGGCTATCAGGGACGACCCAAGCTCCTGCCCCATCTCAAGGGTTTCTTTTCCTTTGCGGATGGCTTCATCGTACAACCCCTGCTGAAGATCGATATTGGCCAGGCGCTCAAAGCCAAGTGCCACTATGCGGCGGTTGCCTGTCAGTCTCCCTTCCAGTATAGCTCGCCAATTATAATCCACCGATTGCTCCACGTCGCCCTGATTAAAATGGATGAGTGCTATATGGCTATAAAATATCGGAATAGATGACCTCAACCCCAGCCGGTTAGCGATCGCCAGGCCACGTGTGCAATAGTCGAGGCCTTTTTCATAGTCGCCAAGAGAGATTGAAATACCCCCAAGGTCTCTGTAGGCCTCTATCAGTGGCTTCTCCAGCCCCAATTCTTGTGCTAATGCTTCCGACCGTTGATAATAGGTCAGTGCCATGGTGTAGCTACGTTGCTCAAAAAGGTTTCTCCCGGCAGATAAAACTGCACTGACGAGACCTTCGGAGGGGCCGTACTGTTCGAAAATCCTGATGGCGTCCAAAGCATTTTTCAGCCCGTCAGCGTAATTTCCCTCCACCCAGTGTGTCCAGCCAAGCTTCTCATACCCTCTCGCCCTGGCATAGTCAAATTCTTGTTGCTCGCCAAGCTCCAACAGCTTTTTGGCATAGAAGAAGCCCGAGTCCACATTGGACAGCATGGCAACATCTGCCTTTGACGAAAGCTCATCGACAATGGATGAATCAGGCTTGTCCGCACCTTGGCCAGCACCTCTTTCAGGGAGAAAAAGAGTCAGCAAAAGAAGGCAGACAGTAGGCTTACTCAGAAAGATGAACTGTCTAAAATTATCTCTCTTAAAGAACATGAACTATTTGGTTGATGGTGCTTTTTGGCTTGTAACACCAAATGCTTTTGGGGCACTTAGCTTACCTGCTTTCAATTCCCACTTTTTTCTGGGTTGCTAAATATATGACTTAAGCACCTTGAATAAAACTTTCGCTCTTCAATCTTTCCCGGCCCAGGCCTTTTGAAGAAACCGAAGCCAATTTCCGTGCATTACTTGTTCAATTTCTTTTTCCGAATAGCCTCGTTTTGTCAGCAAATCTGGCACTGTTTGCAGATCAGCTATCGTGTTTAAATCGTAAGGGCATTGCTCTTTCCCAAAGGCACCATCCAGGTCGGATCCAATGCCTATGTGCAAAGCATTGCCGGCCAGCTGACAGATGTGATCCATGTGGTCAATCATTTTTTCAAGGTTGCAATCCATGGCCCGGGGAGTCGATTGGCCCCGCACCCAGCCGGGCACCATCATCCAGGCGTCGAGCGCTCCCCCTATCACAGCGCCACGGCCAATTAGCTCTTTGATTTGCTCGTCGCTGAACTGGCGGTTGTGGTTAACCAGCGCCCGGCAGTTGTTGTGGCTGGCCCACACCGGGCCATGATAATTATCCAAAGCTTCCCAAAAGCTGTCGTCGCACAAGTGAGTGGCATCCAAAATAATCCCCAGCCTCTCCATTTCTTTCAACAGCTCCCGACCTTTTGGACCGAGCCCTCCAGCGGCATCGGTGCCCTGAGCATAGCGGCCAGGCCCATAATGCGCCGGGCCCAAAGCTCTGAGACCGTAAGCATAGGCTCTTTCTAGATGACCCACAGTAACGATGGAGTCTGCCCCTTCCAAACTCAAGATATAGCCTACCGGCTTGCGCTCATTTGGCAGCCCATTCCCCCACAAAGCAGTGTGTTTATTGAGCAGGGAAAGGTTAGTGATTTGAGTCATTTCACCAGCCTCTTCCATGGCTTTGTACCAGGCCAACTGCCCTTGGGTTTGCGCCCAGGCTTGCTCAGCCGAATGCCACCCGGGCAAAGGATTTCCAGGTGCTACATAACGGGCAATTTGCGTGGCCACCACCAGGCCGATGTTTCCCCGGCGTAGCTCCGGCAGCGAAACTACGGCTTTCGCTCTGTCAGGCTTGTCGGTTAGCCCTTCCTCCCTTTTATTAATGTCAGCTACTGGAAGTCTGATGTCCCTGTTCCATTCAATGGCGTTCATGGACAGGTCAAGGTGGGCGTCGATGGTGAACATAGAGGATTTGAAATTTGTCGATTTCAAATTAGGAATTAGTCCTTGCTAAAAAAAAATCAGGAGCCGGAAAGCAGTTCTAAGGCTTTATCAAGCGCACTTTCTTCATCAACCTCCACGTCAGGCTTTATACCGACACCTTCCCAATTGGTCTTTGTTATGGGATTGATGGCCCGACCGACTGGAATGATGGCCACAATTGCTTCAGAAATGGTGTACCGGTTAACCGGATGTGCCCCGCCGCCAGTAGTTTCACCCACAATGGTGGCTCGCTTAAGCGATTGCATATTGTAAGTAAACTCCTCAGCCGCTGAAAAAGTGTAATCGCTTGTAAGTATCAAAAGTGGCTTACTTTGGAGGTCGGGCCCTTCAATTTCCTGCAGGGTGTAATAATCGGTACTGGAATCGCTGTTTCGGAAATAAAGCGTATTAAGGTGAACAGTCTTGCTTCTATCGAAAAAATAACTGGAGATAAGCTGTACTGCTTCTGGTGAGCCGCCACCATTATTTCGAAGGTCAAGAATCACGGCTTTGGCTCCTGACAGCAGCGTCATTTGTTTAGTCAAGTCGGCCCGGAAGGCACTAATCGGGTTATGAAAACCAGTGATTTCAAGGTAGCCTATGTGATCAGCCAACATCTTCGCCTTCCCAAATCCATGAGGATAACCGGGCACTTCCCTTCGATTAGAAACGCTTCTGCCCCGGCTGCTCAGCCAGATTCGCAAATGCTTGTCGTCGACTACCGACCTCACTTCCTCGTGCAACAGATTGGCCAGCTGTTCGTCGGTCATTTCTCCATCAAACTTCCCTTCCCGCAGGCGTTGGAGCAGGTGGTCACTCATTTGCTCAGCCTTGTCCTCGTAGATGTAATTATCTTTCAGCGCAGTCGCCAGGGCTTTCACTGTCGACTCTACATGAGGGGCTGGCGTGGCGTCGCAAGCAAAAGCAGCCACTAAAAGACTGAAATAGAAGCATTTGATCATAAAGGTAAATATAAAACCATCTGCACTCGAAATGGCCCCCATTCCGGGGGATTTTTTCCCTTCCAGTTACCTTAACGAGAAAAACATAAAATGGCTATATTGGCTCCTCAACACCAAACCATCTATCATGCGGTCTTTCATTATCCTGCTTTGTATCAGCGCAGTGCTGTTATCTTGTTCAACAACTCCGGAAGAGAAGAAACCCAATATTATTTACATACTGGCTGATGACCTTGGCTATGGCGATGTAGGCGCTTACGGGCAAAAGTTGATTCAGACGCCCAATATTGACGCATTGGCGAAGAATGGTATGAAGTTTACCCGCCATTATTCCGGAGCCCCTGTTTGTGCCCCATCGAGGTATGCACTGCTCACCGGGCTGCACATGGGACATTCGTTTATCCGGGGCAACGACGAATGGCGGGAGAGAGGCGACGTGTGGGACTTTGCTGCCATGCTGGCCGATTCGACCCTGGAGGGGCAGCGCCCGATACCCGACAGCACGCTTACGATGGGCGAAGTAATGCAGCAAGCTGGCTACAAAACAGCACTTATTGGCAAGTGGGGGCTGGGTGCACCTGCCTCCGAAAGCACGCCCAACGCACAAGGGTTTGACTACTTCTGTGGTTATAATTGTCAGCGCCAGGCACATAATCTGTACCCCACACATATTTGGGAAAATGAAAACCGGATTTACCTGAACAATGAGTTCATGGCTCCCGGAGAAAAACTGGCAACGGGTTCAGACACGCTGGCGGAGTCGAGCTTCGACAAGTTCTACCAGGCTGACTACGCTCCCGGTGTTATGCATGATAAGGCGCTGGGCTTTTTGCGTGAAAACAAAGACAACCCCTTCTTTCTGTACTATGCTTCTCCCCTGCCACACTTGCCTTTGCAGGTACCAAAAGAGTATGTGGAAAAGTATCATGCCATTTTTGGTGAGGAGCAGCCCTACCTTGGCAACTTAGGCTACTTCCCTCACCGCTACCCAAGGGCAGCCTATGCCGGGATGATCAGCTATCTGGACGATCAGGTGGGCGAGCTGGTGGCAACACTGAAAGAATTGGGGCTTTACGAAAACACGCTGATCATTTTCACCAGCGACAATGGGCCTACCTACACGGCGGGCGTGGACTTCGAGTATTTCAACAGCACCGGCCCCTACACGAATGGCTATGGAAGAAACAAAGGGTTTGTGTACGAAGGGGGCATCCGGGTGCCGATGATTGCCAGCTGGGAAGGTAAAATCAAGCCAGGCACTACCACCGACCTTGCGACAGCTTTTTACGATGTGATGCCGACATTTTGCGAACTCGTTGGCATAGCCGCTCCTGCCAAAACAGATGGCATCAGCTTTTTACCCACTTTATTGGGAAAGGGCAATCAAGCTACGCATGAGTTTCTCTACTGGGAGCTGCTGGAATACACCGGGCAGCAGGCTGTGCAAATGGGCGACTGGAAGGGCATTAGGAAAGGGATGTTTGAAGACAACCTGGAAGTGGAACTGTATAATTTGAAAAGTGATCCTCAGGAACAAAATAACGTAGCAGCAGAAAACCCCGAAGTAGTAGCTCAAATTGAAGCCATCATGAAGCGGGAGCATGAACCGGCGGCGACTGAGAAATTTAAGTTTGAGGCGCTGGGGGAGAAGTAGGGAGCCACGGCTGAATGGTCGGCCATCTCGGAAGTGGCGGACGCCAGTCAAGTATACATCACAAGGGAGACCCTTGCGATATTGAAGGGTACTTTACTTCAATTGAAAGTGAAATGAAACAAATTAAACTCTCTTTGTTAGGACTGGTATTTTTGTCTTCCTGTAGTCTTAGTGGTGACAAATCTCGCCAACTGAAGACTAGCGTCAATCCTTTGGTGGGTACCTGGCAGCTGGTGGCTGGTATACAGATTACTGGCGATGATACTGTCATGATTGACTATACCAAGGGTCAGGAAATGATCAAAATGTATAACGACACGCATTTCGCCTTTTTGCGGCACGACCTCAGTCAGGGAAAGGATAGCACTGCTATTTTCGTTTCGGGCGGAGGAAGATATGAAGTAAAAAAGGACAAGTACTTCGAGCACCTCAACTACTGTAATTACCGTGAATGGGAAGGCCAGAAATTTGAACTGGCATTTACGATTTCAGGCGATACTCTAACGACCAATAGCATCGAAAAAATTGATGCGATAGACCTCAACCAAATCAATATTGAAAAGCTGGTAAGATTGCAGTAACAGATGACCAAACAACCATTATTATGACTCAACCACCTATCTACCTCATCGTTACCTGGAAAGTGAAACAAGGCCAGGTCGATACAGTCATCAAACACCTCAAGGAAATGGTTCCGAAGACAAGAGCGGAAGCGGGCAACCTGTTTTACACTTTGCATCAGGGCAAAGACGATGACCACACGATTGCGCTCTACGAGGGCTACAAAGACGAAGCAGCGCTACAGACACACCGGGATGCAGGCTACTTTAAGGAAATAGTGCTGGGCAAAATTGTGCCGCTGCTGGAATCCAGAGAGGTGTTGCTGGCGCATCCTTTATAAGGTATTAAAATGAAGAATAGCGCAGGTATAGAAAAGGTATCAAAGAAGCTTCGGGTACAGATCGAAAACCTGAAGAATCGTTTAGAAAAGACTGACAAGGCGTCCAAAGAGGCCGTTATTCTCAGAAATGAAATTAATAGCCTCAAACCCACCAAATGAGGTAGTAATGAAGTGTTGAGTGCTTTCACTCAAACAAATCGGAGCTCAGGTACCGATCACCCCTGTCGCAGGTAATGCAGACGATCACACCTGACTCCAGCTCAGAAGCAATTTGCAAGGCGGCATACAAGGCACCACCACTGCTCATGCCCGCCATAATGCCTTCCTCTCTGGCCATGCGGCGTGTCAATTTGGTGGCCTGATTCTGGCTGATATCCACTTATGTTCTGAGGCCTCTGCGGCATCCTCTTTATTTCCATAATAAGTTACCTAACTGTTAAATGCACAATGGCGGCAGGCTTGGCTTTCATGATCTTTTCATGCGGAAACAGCGTTCTATTCGAGCATCTAAAACGTTTTTATAACCATATCACGTCTTGCTGTGTTATAATTTAAACGTCAAAAAACGATGAATTTTCTCTAAAAATAACCAATTTATGAATCAGCTCCGTTCCAGACACTGGAAAATTACCAACAACAACCCCGGCAAATAGCTATGCAAGCTTCAACACGGTATGGTCCATTGCAAAGCCTGGCTTCGGCAATCGAAGAGGTTGTGATTGTATGTGATCTGGAGGGTAAAATTGTTTTTATTAACCAAGCAGGCGAGCAACTGCTCAAATACAGTCCGGGGGAACTCACCGGGAAAACGATTGATACAATTACTCCGAGCGAGTGCACCGAGAAGGAAATCGGTTTGGTAAAGCAAATTTTGAATGGGAGAAGTGTAAAGAAATTTGCCTCCAAAAAAATAGCTAAAAACAGTCAGGAAGTAGAAGTCACCAGCACACTACATCCTTACACTGACGAAAAAGGAGTAATTGCTGGAATAATTGAAATATTTCAGCCCGTCGTGCACCACAACAGCCTTGGTCAGCTAACTGAATTTTTAACTGCACTGCCTTATGCGACTATCATATTGGGGGGAAATAGCAGAATATTGCTGGTCAATCGCCGAGCGGAGACACTGTTTGGCTTCTCTAAGAATGAGTTGACGGGAAAGCACCCAAATTTCCTTTTGGCAAACGACCTCACTGCCGAACAACAGACTTTGTTTGGCACTGGCGACAAGTCTCCAGCGCCTAAATCAATTGAAGCGATTGGAAAGAAAAAGGAGGAAGAAACGTTTCCAATAAAAATTATTTTTAGTCCGTTGAGTTTCGGCCAGGACAAACTTGTATTGGCGTCGGTGCATGACCTAACTTCCGCCAAGCGTGTAGCGAGTGACCTCTTAAAGAAAAATAAGTTACTCACTACCGCAGAACAGGTGGTGATGATGGGGCACTGGCAGTGGGATTTGATATCAAATGACGTCGTTTGGTCTGAAAACCTGTTTCCAATGTTCGGGCACGACAAGGATGTACCACTTACCTACGCCACCTATTTTGGGTACGTTCACGACGACGACAAAGACTATGTTACGGAGCGTGTACAAGAGTCTCTTCGTGAGAAAAAATTCAAAGGTTTTTTTCATCGGATCATAACCTCTGGAGGTGAGGTAAAAATGATTCACCTGCTCGGAGAGATTTATACCAACGAGAACAATGATCCCATCGAAATGGTGGGGACCTGTCAAGACGTCACAGAACAGAAGGCATTTGAGGTTAAACTTGCCGAATCGGAAACTAAGTTCAAGTCACTACTAGAGTCTGCCCCCGATGCCATGGTAATAGTAAATACTTCCGGCCAAATCATTCTGATTAACGCCCAGACTGAAAAACTATTCGGCTACAAAAAAGCAGAGCTCTATGGCAAAAGTGTTGGCATCCTATTTCCCGAACGGTTCAAGGCGGACAACCCAATCAGCAATAGTAGCTTTGGCAACAAAGCTAAACCGATATTGGCTGGAGCCGAAAAAGAACTATTCGCCATCAGAAAAAATCAAAGCGAATTTGCCGTGGAGATAAGCCTAAGCCCGTTAACACTTGAAGACGGGCCCGTCGTTTCGGCAGTAATCAGAGACATTACAGAAAGAAAAAAAATCGCCAAAACGCTTGAAAGGCAAAACGTGCAGTTAGTTGACTTTTGTAACATAGTTTCCCATAACTTGCGTGGGCCAATGATAAACATCTCCATGCTGGTTGATATCATTGAGAACAACAAGCATATTGACAGGCGCAAGGAGGCCTTGAAGCGACTAAAACCAGTTGTACATCACCTAAATGAGGTTTTTAACGAATTGGTAGAATCTGTACAGGTGCGCAACGACGTTGATATTGAGCAAAGTGAAATCCATATCAAAAGTAGCTTTAGTCGTGTGTTAGTTGGCTTCAGAAATCAAATAGATGATTGTGGAGCAATAGTTAATACGGACTTCGATTCTGCTCCTGTCATTAAGTTTCCTCAAAAATATATTGACAGCATTTTCAGCAACTTCATTAGTAACTCACTAAAGTATAGATCGCCAGACCGTCGGCCGGAAATCAACGTGAGAACCGATAATAGCGGCAACAGCGTGCTGCTTGCTTTTACGGACAATGGACTGGGCATAGACTTAAAACGTCATCAGCAAAATTTATTTAAAATCCGAAAGGTCTTTCACAAGCACCCTGAAGCAAAAGGGTTTGGACTATACATGACCAAAACTCAGGTGGAGGCGATGGGAGGGAAAATTTGGGCAGACAGCCACCCCGGTAAAGGAACCACATTCTATGTAAAATTTGTTAATCAACTTTTATGAATAAAGTCAAAAATCTTTTTTTGGTAGACGACGATGATATTTACACTTATCTCACTACGGCTACAATCAAGGAAACCAGTTTAGTTGAAGTCATCAAAGTCTTCGGCAATGGTCAGGAGGCTATTGACTTTCTCACTGAAAACAAAAACAACCCGGACAGCCTTCCTGATGTTATCTTTCTGGATCTGGCCATGCCAATCATGGATGGCTGGGGGTTTTTAGAAGAATTCATAGAACTGCATCCTTTCATAGGAAAAAAAATTGAAATCTATGTTTGCACGTCATCGATTTCGCCGGATGACCTGGAAAAAGTCAAAAGAATCACTCTGGTTTCCGACTATATTATCAAGCCTCTTTCTCAAGAAATACTAGTTAAACTGATTGGTAAACTAAATAGCTAAGCCTGAAATAATTCCCAACCAGGGACACTGGATCGATTAAAAAAATATATCGGCGGGTTGCTTTACGTAACGTTTAAATTACATTATTAATCAACCTCATCCTTTCTCTAACTCGAAGAATTGCAATAGAATTCATTGCCCGCAGTTAAAGCGGAAACTAAGGCCGCAATGCCTTATTGGCAGAAACTTTCACCCAAACAAATCGGAGCTCAGGTACCGATCACCTCTGTCGCAGGTAATGCACACGATCACACCTGACTCCAGCTCGGAAGCAATTTGCAAGGCGGCATACAAGGCACCACCACTGCTCATGCCCGCCATAATGCCTTCCTCTCTGGCCATGCGGCGGGTCATTTCGGTGGCCTGGTCCTGGCTTACGTCCACAACCCGGTCAACTCTGTCGGGCTCAAATATCTTGGGCAGAAACTCCGGCGACCAGCGGCGGATACCCGGAATGCTAGAGCCGTCTGTCGGCTGAGTGCCTACGATCTGGATATTCTTGTTCTTTTCCTTCAGGTAGCGGCTTACTCCCATGATGGTGCCTGTGGTGCCCATGGCAGACACAAAGTGCGTCACTTTGCCGTTGGTATCGTTCCAAATCTCGGGGCCCGTGGTCTTGTAATGGCCTTTCCAGTTGTCGGGATTGGCGAACTGATTGAGGATGGTATATCCATCCTCAGCTGCCATTTTATCGGCCAGCTCTCTGGAGTATTCGATGGTTTTGGCAGCAGGAGTTAAGATCACTTTGGCTCCGTAAGCTTCCATCGACAGCACCCGCTCTTTGGTGGAGTTGTCGGGCATGATCAGTGTCATGTGCACCCCCATTACCTGGGCAATCATGGCAAGGGCAATCCCCGTATTTCCACTCGTTGCTTCCACCAGCTTATCACCCGGCTTGATATCGCCACGCTCCAAAGCGCTTTTGATCATATTGTAGGCTGCCCTGTCTTTGACACTTCCGCCGGGGTTTTGTCCTTCCAGCTTGGCGTATATAGTTACGTTCTTATTGGTTGGAATTTTTTCCAACGCTACCATTGGCGTGTTGCCAATCAAATCAAAAAGCTTCATTGAGCAGATTCTTTGAAGATGAGCAGATCAGTTTCCTCGGTATCACTGTTGTACATGCGGGCCTGGTAGTAGACTTTCGTGTTCGGAGCTACGCTGCGAGTCAGCCACACATTACCACCGATCACACTATCATGGCCAATAACGGTTTCGCCACCTAAAATGGTGGCACCAGCATAAATCACCACATTGTCCTCAATGGTAGGATGTCTTTTGATCTCCGCATCTTTTTTGTCGACGCTAAGGGCTCCCAGGGTTACGCCCTGGTATATTTTCACATGGTTTCCAATGATCGTAGTTTCGCCTATCACCACGCCAGTGCCGTGGTCAATGCAGAAATGCTCTCCTATAGTGGCGGCCGGGTGAATATCGATGCCGGTTTTGCCATGGGCATGTTCAGTAATAATTCTCGGAATCACCTTCACACCAAGCTTGTGCAACTCGTGGGCTATTCTGTAGGAGGCAATGGCGTAAAAGCCTGGATACGTGCGAATAACCTCACTTTGGCTCTTTGCAGCCGGGTCGCCTTCGTACAACGCTTTGATGTCGTCAACGATTTTTGAATGAACTTCCGGCAGCTTGTCAAAGAAGAGCTTCGCCACATCTTCCAGGTCCACCACACCCTTCATTGGATTGAGCGTGAGCATTTCATCCAGCTCAATCTGAAGCTTTTTCAGGTGTATCTCCAGCTCTCTTTGCGAAGAAAAAGCCCGCATAGAAAAATCGGGAAACAGCGTTTCAAGCAAGTCCACAAAAAACTGCGACACTCTTTTAGGGCTTGGGCACCTGGGACACTCCTGGTGATCCTTGTATAATTTATCTAGAAATTCCTTCTGCATGATGTATCAAACTGTTTTTAGAGAAAAGGGTTCCCTTCAATTCCATGAAAGGACAGGAATTGTCGCAAACTGGCATTCCGTTGATGCCATTTGACTATGCACCCTTCTTCCGATAGTAGTAAATATCGTGATAATTGTTATTTAACCCAGAACATCCGGCTACTTAAACAAATTCGCTATGAGCACATCAAACAAGCCATTGAGTAAAGCTATTGTTTCAGCTGGCTTTGCTACAGGCACACTGGATATCCTCTCCGCATTCGCCAGTGCCTGGCTCCGAAATTCCACCAGCCCCTCAGCCGTGCTCAAATTCGTTGCCAGTGGTGTTTTTGGCGTTGAAGCGCTCCCCGGTGGAGCAATGATCGCAGTTTTCGGCCTGATGTTCCACTATCTGATAGCCTTCTCATGGGCTACCCTCTTCTTTTTGCTTTATAGCAGAGTGTCAATTTTGCGAGCTGGGGTTGTTCTTCCGGCGGTTACTTACGGCCTCTGTGTGTGGCTGGTAATGAATCAGGTAGTGCTCCCGCTATCCAATACGCCTAAGTTCCCTTTCAACCTGACCTCAGCCATCATTGGTTCATGTATACTAATTGTGGCCATTGGCCTGCCAAATGTGTTGCTCGCCAGAAAACATTTTGGTTCCTGACAGGGGCATCAGTCTACTTTCATGATTTCACCTCTTGGCCCGACGCCCGCCTCGTTGAAAGGCTCTATCTGGAAATAGTAGCTTTTGTCCAGGTCCATGGCTGTGAAATAATACTCATTGGCACCGTACACCATCACGCTGTTGTAAAGCTTATCGGGTGCAATACCTGTGTAAATGTTGTAACCAGTGGCATCGGGCATCTGCTCCCATTTGAGCCAGGCATTGCGACGCTCGCTGTCGCCACGGAGCACGATAAAATGCCGGACAGGTGCTGGAAGTGGCTTGTTCTGCTTACCAAAAACCCGGAAACCGCTGAGGGCGAACTTGCCTGTGGGCATATGAATGTTTTCCATCTTCAGGTAGCGAGCCTTAATGGGCTCACTGAATTCTATGTAGTCGTGAGGCACATCTGTTTTGTTTTGTGCCTTGTTGGCAGCCACCTTCCATTTCTTACCATCCTCTGAAACGTAGATAATGCACTGATGGTAGAAACCGGTCGGCTTGCCAAGGAAGTCAGCATCCTGATCGGCATAATTGATTTGAATGGCATTCACCTGGCTCACCTCCCCCAGGTCAGTTTGAAACCACTCCCCTTTGTTGCCGGTAGCCGCACTCCAGTACGTTTTAATGCTTTCATCCACCGCCTGATTAGGCGCAAAACCTCCCAAGGTCGATGACACCTGCACAGGTTTGTTGTAGTTGAGCAGCATCCACCCGGTGAACCTGCTCTTCAAATGGTCGGCCGGGCCATTCGGCAGGTAGTGAGGGTAGTCGCCGAAAGTGGTATTGCAATACAGGATGCCGTCGTCATCAAACCCCGCTGGCCAAATGCCAAGGCGGCGTTCGAAGTTGTTCTTCACACCGATGACTATCGTGGAAACATGCCACCAGTTGCCCGACAAGTCCTGATAGGTGGCACCATGCCCGGCCCCTCTGGCGAACCCTCCCGGCTTATAGGCAAAAGGATTGTGCGACTGGTACGTCCATGGCCCTAACGGTTTGTCGCTGGTGTAAACGCCGTCGGCATAACCACTAAACTCCGTACCCGGGGCACCGTATTGCAGGTAGTACTTGCCATTGTGCTTGTTCACCCAGGCCCCTTCCATAAATGGAGCAAGAAAAGTATTGTCGGCATGCTCACCAAAGCGCTCCCAGCCATGGATGCTGTCATTCAGGTGGATCATGTCCACTCTTTCTCCTATTGGCTGCAAGGTTTTTCTATCAATTTCTATCCCGTACATAGGGTAAAAGTTGCTTGAACCGTAGTAGAGATACACCCTGCCATCGTCATCTTCCAGAAAGGCCGGATCCCAGGCGGCACCTTCAAACTTGTCCACCGCTTCTGTCCAGTCGTCCACCGTAGGGTTGGTGCTCATCCACAGTGGAAACTCTTTGGTGTGAGTTGAGCCAATAACGAAGAGCGTATCGCTCAATACGAGTGTGGCCGGAGCGCATAGCTCATCATACACATCGTGCCACGGCTTCAGAAATTTACGTGGCACAAAATTCCAGTTGTACATATTGTCGCTCCACCAGTAGCCCCATTGGTTGGTCGAAAAGAGATAGTATTTTCCTTTGAAAACAGTAATGACAGGATCGGCCGTGGCCCGGTGTCTCCCCATTTCGCTGAAGTTGGGAATGGGCGTGTAGCCGTAGTCGATATTGATAGGGTTACAGTAAGTTAGCTGTTGGGCATACACAGATAAACTAAAGAAAAGCCCGATGAGTATGACAAAAAGGAATCGCATGGTAGAAGTATGTGTTGCTAAACAAATGTAAGAAAACGTCGCAACGATCATTTACCCAATTCAATATGAGTTTAACAGTTATATTAGCTATTGGAATACATTAAGCCGACATGACGTCACTACCGAATAATTACTACCCCTCCCGCAAAAGCTTCCTTGTCTGGCTCATTGTACTGCTGCTTGCGTACCTGGGCACAGCTAACATCTATCGGTCTATCGTGTCGATGCACACCAGCTCCATCCTTATCTCGTTGGCTATTTGGATTCCCATTCTGGTCTTCATTCTCACCATATTTTTCGGCACCGGCTATGCCATAAAAGACCATGTTCTGATTGTAAAAATCGGGCCGTTTACAGCTGACAAAGTCGATATCAAAGATATCTGGACAGCTCATCGTACTTACACCCTGCTGTCGGCACCGGCGAACTCGGTCAAGCGACTTAGAATAAAGTACAAAGACGGAGAAGTAGTCATTTCACCCGAAAGGGAAAACGAACTCCTGGCGACCCTGAAGCAGCTCAATCCAACCATCGAAGTGCTCGTTTAAAACCGTCTTACTGCCGATCATCCATTCCACATCTTAGGTTTTTGATCATTATTCCTAAATTGAGTTTTACTCAAGCTTAAACCGTTCCCAATGAAACTCGCTAGTCAGCTGATCTTCGGCCTTTTCTTTGCCACTATCCTTTACTCTTGCAGCCCTTCTGCTCCCAAAGAAGCAGAGAAAAAGCGCCCCAATATCGTGTTCATCATGTCGGATGACCACGCCTACCAGGCCATTAGTGCCTATTCCAATAAGCTGATTGAAACACCCAATATTGACCGGATTGCCAAACAAGGCATGCTGTTTACCAATGCCAGTGTTACTAACTCCATTTGTGCGCCATCTCGTGCCGTTATTCTCACAGGCAAGCACAGCCACCTGAACGGCAAAATCGACAACAACTTTCCGTTTGATACTACCAATGTCACCTTCCCGCAGCTTTTGCAAAAGGAAGGCTACCAAACGGCCATGTTCGGCAAGCTGCACTTTGGCAACAGCCCCAAGGGTTTCGATCAGTTCAAAATTCTGCCGGGCCAGGGGGCTTACTATAACCCCGATTTTATCACTAAAAACGAGGGCAATATTAAGGTAGAAGGCTATGTGACCGACATTATTACCGACATGACGCTGAACTGGCTCGACAAAGAAAGAGATGCTGAGAAGCCTTTCCTGCTGATGTACCTGCACAAAGCGCCCCACAGAGAATGGCTGCCTGCAGAAAGGCACTACACAGAGTATATCAACAAAACATTTGAGGAGCCTGCTACGCTGTTCGACAACTACGAAGGCCGTGGCTCCGCAGCCAAAGAGGCTGAAATGAATCTGCTCACCCACATGAACTGGGCGGGCGACTCCAAAATTTATCCGGAGGTAATGGATGAGCTTGGCATACCTGAAACTGCCAACTGGGACAAAGCCGCCTTCAAAAGAGAAGTAGGCCGCATGAATCCTGAGCAAAGAGCCAAATGGGACGCCGTTTATGGCCCCATGAACGAGGAGTTTAAGAAGAACTACCCCAACATGACCCGGGAAGAGAAGATGAAGTGGCGCTACCAGCGCTACATGCAGGACTACCTGGGCTCCATTGCCTCGGTGGATGAGGGTGTGGGCAAAGTGCTTGACTACCTGGAGCAAAACGGCCTGGCAGAAAACACCATCATTGTTTACACGTCCGACCAGGGCTTTTATCTGGGCGAACACGGCTGGTTCGACAAGCGATTTATTTACAACGAATCGTTCAAAACCCCATTGCTGGTGAAATGGCCGGGTGTGGTTCAGCCTGGTACCACCAACACCCAAATGGTGCAAAACCTCGACTTTGCTCCTACGTTGCTATCAGCCGTGGGCGCAGAAGTGCCCGCCGATATGCAGGGTGAGAGCCTGATTCCCCTCCTCAAGGGCGAAAATGATAGTTTCAAACGAGATGCTGTTTACTACCACTACTACGAGTATCCAGGTGTGCACATGGTGAAGCGCCACTATGGCATTGTGACCGAAGGCTACAAGCTGGTGCATTTTTACCACGATGTGGACGAATGGGAACTCTACGACCGCAAAAAGGACCTGCAGGAAATGACCAATGTGTACGACGATCCGGCCTATGCCGATGTGGTGAAAGACCTGAAGGAGAAGCTGGCCGGACTAAGGGTGAAGTACAAAGACTCGGAGGAGTTGGATCAGATGTATATTGAAAAATACAAGGAACTCAAGTAAGCCTGCCGATCATAAATGAAACCGGAGCCCAGTAGCAATGGAGAAAAGATTCGGAGCGATCCTGAGTGGCTTTGTGGTGTAGTTTACCGGCTCACCCAGGCTCAGGCCTGTAGTTGAGGCCCTTGTATATACATCCTGCTCAAGCAATAGTTGGACCGATAAGTTTGGGTTGATGAAGTAAGATGCCTTTGCCATGAAGGCAAGACCTGGCACAAGCGTCGTGCGCCTTGCTTCGTCGTACACAAAAACATCAGGAAACGACGAGGAGCCGTACGTTTCCGTCGCCAGGTAAGTGTTACTAAAAATCAGTCCGGCACCTGCCGACAACTGAAAAGGGGTGCCAACAGCGCTGTAGTAAGGCTTGAGGTGGTACATGCCGTATAATTTGTGGCTACTCTGGAACATGTAAACGGATGTTCTGATCTCGTAACCATTCCTGCTGCCGTACAAGTTAACCACATCACCATACTCATTCTGGAAGTCATAACCCACTTCGAGTGTATCGCTGAGCGAGTAAGAAACGCCTATTCTAAATATACCATCATGCCCTCTTCTGCTGTCACCATACCTGCTGTCAAACTGCAAAGGGCTGTAGTTCTTTTCGATTTTTCTAACCATGCCAGTTAGCCCAAGCCCATAGGAAAGGCCATAGGAAAGGCCAAAGTGAAACCGGGGGCTATACTGCGGATGCCGTCTCGCAATTGGCGTCTCAGTGAAGCTATAGTTACGAAGCCTTCTCTTACCCTTTTCCGATGGCCTTATCAAATGCATATCCTGGTTGGTAAACCTTGTAAGCCGGTCTATCGGAAGTTGGAAGGCAGCCTTGTCTCCTCCTACCTCATAATCAAGCTGCACGCCTTTGGCTCCATCCACAATACCCGCTACTATGCCTACCGGCGTAACAAACAGCACAGACCCCACCACCAGGTCGAATCCCCGACCAAAGTAGCCAGGTTCGTTGCTAAACACGTAGGTGGCCCACAATGACTCCCCAACTAGTGCCCCCCAACCGAAGCCTCTCCAGAAACTGCCCTTCTTGAAATAAGCAATTCTATCAATTTCTTCGGCCCTCAGCTCCTCCACCAGCAGTTCATCTCGTTGTTGAAAATGAAGAAGCCCGTTTTCCTTGTCGAAATCAAGTAAAAAACCCGCAACCTCGGTTCCATCTGTCTTTATCGCTTTTATCAGCACAATTTTCCTGTCATCGACAGGCAATGCAATCTGACCAAAGGTAGCGCAGCTATGCCACATAGCGACACAAAAAAAGGCGCATTGCGTAAAAATGTGTTTATGCATTTTCGGAAGAAACTAATGAAAGAGTCACCGGAAATTAATCATTAGCCAGAAATAAAAGCCGTTCAGTGAAAAAATAAAATACTAGCATAATCGATCTCACATACATTATCGGGCGCAACTCACCAAAGCTGAAGATTGTGGAACTAAAGCCCGAAAGGGCCGTTATGAAGTCAATAGGATTGCCAAAATATGGATGCTATA
The DNA here is from genome assembly GCF_048007035.1 of Imperialibacter sp. Taxonomy (NCBI): domain Bacteria; kingdom Pseudomonadati; phylum Bacteroidota; class Cytophagia; order Cytophagales; family Flammeovirgaceae; genus Imperialibacter; species Imperialibacter sp. Next base: position 4,041,351 of record NZ_CP180355.1, on the reverse strand, counting down.
AATACCATTCATCTGTTTGGACTTAGGATAGATGAGCCCATTGTTACCATCACCGATCTGCTGGTGTCGGCGCTGTGTATTTTTTACTTCTACAAGCTTCAGAAATCGGGCAAGACCGGGAAAGTATTTACCTGGTTCAAGTACTATTTCTTGCTTATGGGTATTGCCACAGCGTTCGGCGGCTTGCTTGGGCATGCGTTTCTCTATGCCTTTTCCTTTGGCTGGAAGCTGCCCGGCTGGATCATCAGCATGTTCGCCATTATGCTGATTGAAAGAGGCGCAATTGAACACTCCGGAGTGCTTTTCAAGGAGTCAGCCGTCAAAGTACTGAAGGTGATCAACATCCTTGAGCTGCTCACCTTTCTATCCCTCACTATATTCACGCTCAATTTCTTTTTTGTTGAGTTCCACTCCGGCTATGGCTTGATGTTCGTGGTGTTGTCGTTTGAAGGCTACCTCTACCTGAAAACCAGAAATGCTGCCAGTAAAAACATGCTCATCGGTATTGCCTTTGCGGCAGCTGCCGCACTGGTCTTCATGAACAAGCTGTCGCTCCACCAGTGGTTCAATCATTTGGCGCTTAGTCACGTGCTGATGGCTGCGGCTACCTTCTTTATCTATAAGGGAGTGCAAAAAATAGAAGTGAAGTATAGTAAGACAATGGCATAACCTAAGTTACATTTGGATTCCTTTTGGAAGTCTTGGTACTCCTGTCATCGGCTCAAATAGAATAGGATCCTAAACCAAGTACTTGCATTCTCATCACCGAAGATCACCCAGGTTTCTTTCCTAGACGGATCATTCCTCCAATCCCAAGACCTGATAAACTACCAGATAATTGCAGGGCCTCACTCTTAAATCCGTACGATAGGCCTCCCGTGCGTAACTTCAGTATGATCCGATCATGAATTCGGTAACCCAGGGAGGGCAAACTGACTCCGATAAGAACATCGTTGACATAAGCATCGTTTCCTCCAGTAAAGCTGATCGTACTAAAGGCACCTACCCCCCATAATAACTTTTCACCCAAGCTAAAATTCCATGCAAAGTTTGGTCCAAAATTAAAAGACGTAGCGTTTCCAGAGATGTCATTGTAACCTACTCCCACTCCCAGCAATCGATTATTTTTGACGGCGTATGAGTAGCCCGCACCTACTTGAAACACATGTGCCTGGTGGACTAATAAAGAGCTGAGTGATCCGTCGATAAACGATTCTCCTTTGTTGATTTGGGCATGGCCTGCAAAGGCAAACAAAACAAATAGTGCTGCGATAGAAAGTCTTTTCATGCTGATTTTCGTTAGTTTTTTAAACGAAAAATTAAAGCAATTATAGTGCCTAAAAGGCCTAAAGTTCAGTTTATTTAAAAATATAATATCAAACTTACCAGACTATTTCCCAGCAATTTCTCGGCTCCTTACGATACCACTGAACATAGATTTTGTAAAACCTGTAGCCCTTTCTGTCGCTATCCCTTATATTTAAATTCCACTTAAACTTTTGATCAGATGACATTGAATAGAAAAGACTTTCTAAGAACGGCCGGCCTCGCTGGTGCAGGGATGGTACTTACCCCTGCTCTTAGCTCCTCCAAACCGGCCAGAGCCAGCAAATACACCTTTCAGCTTGGCCTTGCCAGCTACACCTTTCGTGAATTTTCGCTGGACACCACGATAGAATACACAAAGCGCCTTGGCATTTCCAAGATCGCCCTAAAAAGCATGCACCTGCCGCTTGATTCTTCAGAGGCAGACATCAAAGCGGCTGCCAAGAAAATAGCCGATGCAGGCCTTGAGTTGTACGGTGCTGGTGTTATCTACATGAAAACCGAAGCAGAAGTGAACCAGGCGTTTGCTTATGCAAAAGCTGCCGGCATGAAAATGATCATTGGCGTGCCCAACCACGACTTGCTGCCCCTGGCAGAGAAAAAAGTGAAGGAAACTGACATTAAACTGGCCATCCATAACCATGGCCCCGGAGATGACCTTTACCGCAGCCCCAAGGACGTTTACGAAAAAGTGAAAGGGCTCGACAAGCGTATTGGTCTTTGTATGGACATTGGCCATGTGGTGCGTATTGGGGAAGACCCGTCTGTGTGGGCAGAAAAATTCAAAGACCGTATTTACGACATCCACCTCAAAGACGAAGACAAAGCTCAGGAAGATGGCAAGCCGCTTGAAATCGGCCGTGGTGTGACTGACATACCGGCGTTTCTGAAGACGATGATCAAAGTAGGCTACACCGGCTATATGTCGCTGGAGTATGAGAAAGACGGCAAGGACCCACTTCCTGGAGCCGCTGAATCCTTCGGCTATGTGAGGGGAGTGCTCAAGGTGATTTAATAGAAATTTCTCTTAGTTGCCACATCTGGATAAGTTTGACTCTCCCGGTGTGGTAACTTTTTTTTAGGCTGCTTATCAAAACCTGCCTTTCATTGATTAGAAAAATACCCTGAACATCATGTTGGGTGTAAGCTTTAATCCAGCCTGGTTGATAGTTTCCAGGTTTCCGTCGGCAATGCGGTAATAGGTTCCTAACACATTTTCATACGCCGACAGGTTCCAGATAGAAAACCCGGCCTGGCCTCGTACACCAGCTCTCAAATTAAAGTTATATCTGGCTGACAAGTCAATGCGGAAGTAAGGGCTCACTCTGGCTGCGTTGGGGAGGTCGTAGCTGATAGTCCCATTAACTATTGGGTTGGAGGCATTTACAGCCGTATAAGGCCGGCCTGAGTGCCAGCTAAGGCTAGTGGACGCTTGAAAACTATCCCTGGTATAGCCCGCACCAATCGTCAGGTTGTGCAAAATATCAAGGTTATTGGGAAAGGCGCTTACCGACAGTTGAGGAAAATCATATCGATTTTTAGCCACAGCATAACTCGTCCAGGCAGAAAGCTCTTTAAAGTCTCTTTTCACCAGCACGTCCACACCAAACACCTGATAGCTACCATTTGACCTTAGGTACTGGAACTGGTTTTGGAACCCCTGGCTGGAGGTAATTATACCTTTGACCAGTTTTAAATACGGCTCTGCACTAATCAACCACTTGTCGGGAGAATACAGCAAGCCCACCGAAGCCTGCTTGCTGCGAATAAGTGGAATACCCACTCCATTGGAAAGAACCCACCTTCGTTTTTCGACACCTAAAAAGTCGTTTTGCAAATCGATCACCTGGGTAGTAAACTGGCTTTTTTGTTCAGCCAGCAGTTCAAGTGCAACATTTTCGGCCAGCTTCTGATGAATGGCAAGGCGAGGTTCCAGGGTAAATTGATCGAGTGTAGAGTAGTAGTTGGCACGAAGCCCTCCACTTATGTTGGTATTGTTTGATGGCGTAGAGTGATTGACATCGGCAAACAACACCTGGCTTCTGTTAACCTCCTTTATATACCTCCTGAAAGCCGGGTTATTCAGAACTTCCAAATTACCAATGCCTACCTCTGTAAGTTGCACACCTCCCGTTACATCGGTAGTTTCATTAATAAGCAGTCTGGTATCGATTTTGAAACCGATATCCAGCACTTCATTTTCTTGCTCTAGCCGTTGGTTATTGGGAATGTTGTTGTTAACGCCCCTGAGTTTGTACCACGACACAGGCACACTTAGCCTTGATTTCACCGACGGACTCCACTCCTTTTCATACCGAATGCCTGAAGCCATACTCTGCTGAGTAAGACTACTTGCCTTTGACTCCCTTACCCCATTTACTTCAGCATTTTCGGTGTAAGTCAGGTCGTTAAAAATTTGCAGGAAGCTGAGACTTAGCTTGTCGCTTGCTGAAATCTGATAGTTAACTTTTACCGTTAAATCGTAAAAATAGAAGTCTTCGTTGCTATTCAGCAGGCTATCTCCAGCCGAAACCCTGGCGACGTCGGTGTTGCGAAATGCCCGGTCAAAATAGTTGTCGTAGGTAGGTGTGCTGACAATATCAGCCATCGACCTGCGGCCAGCCACACTTATCGAAGCCCTGGAAGATAGTGGCGCAGTAAGGTAGCCGTCGGCACTCAGCAGATTGATGCCGCCACCGCCACTCCACTCTTTGGCCACTTTGTTGTCGGGTTTGATCTCGATGGTGCCTGAAACTCCTTCCCCCAAACGAGCGCCGGTACCATTTTTTGTCAGGATTACTTTGTCAACGAAATAGGGATTAAATGCGGTGATAAGGCCATAAAAATGACTGGACTGATACATTTTTATATCGTCCCAAAGTATCAGACTTTGATCGTTACTCCCGCCTCTAATGTTGATATCGGAAACCGACTCGTTGGCACTTTGTATGCCTGGCAAAGCCTGCATGGTATACAGCACATCGGGCTCGCTCATGCCGGGAAGCACCTGCAATTCCCTGGTTTTCACCTCAAATGCCCCCGAAACGGTTTTACCCACTCCTCCAACAAGGTAATTGGAGATAAGAACCTCTTCAAGCTCCACTGTTTTGGCTGTGAGACTGATGGTCAGACAATCCGTAGCTTTTTTTTTAGTCAGATCTATTTCCAGAGGTTGATAGCCCAGGTGCCTTACACGCAAGACGGATTCTGGCTCCTCAAGAGTTAACTCAAAATATCCTTCCACATTGGTAACAACCGAAGTTGACAGATGGCTTACGACGGCCGACGTCACGGGCTCGCTGGTTCCCACGTCTTTCAGGTAGCCACAGAGCACCCTGGCGGTGGTCTCCAACTTTCTTATAGCTACAAATCGATCGTCCAACTGCTCGAATTCCAGATCGGTGGCCTGTCGCAGGTACGACAGACATTGAGCCAGGCTTAAGGCATCATCCGGAAGATCAACATAGAGGTGGGCAACATTTTTATCTGCATAGGAAAATGCAATTTCATACCTGGCCTCAAGAATTTTGAGAACTGATAACAACGGCTGCGCATCTTCTTTTTGCTGGCCAAAAATGTGTGCTGCCAAAAAAAGGAGTGGTAGAAGGAGAAAAAATTTTACTTTTCTATTGATCACCAGACAAACGAACCAGGTTCTCTTCACGGTCAAACTTTATATTGAGCGGAAGCGTGATTGACTTAAGAGCAAGATTTATGTTGTCATGCGTAAAGCTGCCAGTAAACATTTGATTGGCATCCACACGAACCAGTTTTACTTTAACGCCATACTGCCTTTCAAACTCCTCCACCACCTGACTATACGGCACACTTTCAAATCTGCTTTCGTTACCTAACCAACCCGGGCCATCGCCGGTACCTAACTCCAGAGCCGCTGACAAACCGCCTATCAAACGCCACCCCTGGCCTTTCTTTAATATTTGCTCGGTGCCTTTTGACCGAACTTTCACCGTTCCTTCATAGCATTGCACTTCAAAATACCCTGTTCTGCTCTTCACATTGAACTGCGTACCCACAACAGTTACCGTACCTAAAGACGTCTTCACATCGAAACGGGAGCCGTGAGAGACTTTAAAAAAACCTTCGCCACTTAGTTCAACTACTCTGGCTTTGTTCCACCCGCTTGTACTATAGGTGAGGCTTGAGGCTTTGTTCAGCGCAACCTCTGAAGAATCAGGCAGATAAGTGGTGGTTTTCGTGGCCGCCAGCACCCTGACCGTCTCATCTCTCAACAAGAGATAGCCTATGACAAGTGCTGCGCTGAGCACTAGCAGCAAAGAGGCCGCAACCTTTAAAAAATTTCGTTGCCACAAGGAGACAACTCCGACTTGGCGGGGAGCTATAGGCAATCTTTTCTCTTCAGCCTCAACATCGTAATCGGGGGCTTTCATCCGTTGCAAAAGACCTTCCGTCCGCTGCAGCTTTCGATACGTTTCGGTTTGCTCGAACGACAGCCGTTCCGACTCCGAAAGCGTTTCGGCCAGCCATTTTTTCACCAAGTCTTCTTCGTCCATAATTTTTACTTCTTAATAAAAACAGATGAATGCAAGAATCTCCTACCTGACACATTTTTTACACGATCAAAAATCGCCCAGCTGCTCCCTTATAATTTTGTATGCTGTGTATATCCTCTTCTCAACTGCCTTGCGACCTATACCCAGCATATCGGCAATTTCCTGGTGCTTTTTTCCTTCTACCCGATTCAACATAAAAGTCACCCGCTGATCCTCAGTCAAGCTTTCGAGAGCAGCGTGAAGTCGCTGCCTGTATTGCTCTTCCTCCATCGCAAATTCAGGCGACTCAATTGTGTATCGCTTGGCTTCTGCGGTCTCCTGATACCGTAACGCTGTCTTGCTTTTTGCCAGCTCATTTAACATTTGGTTGTTGGCCACTGTAAAAAGGAAGGCCCTGGCCTTTTCAGGTGGTACGTTTTTGCAGTTATTCCATAATTTCACAAAAGCTTCCTGCACAATATCTGCGGGATGGTTTCCGGCACCGTACTTATAGTAGAGAAAATCATGAAGGTCTTTTGAGAGCGCTCTGAAAAGTGTTTTAAACCTGCCTTCATCACAAACATTTCGCTTCTCATGGCTCATATGAACCCCAATTTAACAAAGTTTAGGTTTACAGGTAGGAGTTTTCAGTGTCAGCCGGTTTTATTACCGAAAGCGGGGCAAAAACCTATGCAGAGGCAAATTTCATTTTTGAAGCAGTCCATTTTATTAGTGAGCCTGGTGATTTTGGCGATCTCTTGCCAGGAGCCTTCGGAGGATATTACGGAGCCGGACAAAGAAATGGCTTTCACCAAAGGATCGGCCCTCGGGCAGCTGCTGCAAAAAATGTCGCTAAAGGATGGCTCCAACGACAATGTAATTGACAATGCCAGTTGTCTGACGCTGGTGCTACCGGTAAAAGGAAGCTTCAGAGGAAAGGCATTTACTGTTGGCAAAGAGGCTGATTTAGCTGTTTTACAGGACATATATTATTTAAATCCTTACCAGTCAGACCGTTTTCTTTTAGACTTCCCCCTGCGTGTGATCAAATCCGATCACACGGAGGTGGCAGTTTCCAGTCAGGAAGAGTTGGACGTGCTGGCTGCCCTATGCGTTGCCAACGGACTTGACGACGACATCGAGTGTGTCGACATCGAGTATCCGATCTCCATGGCCACCTATGACCTGCAAAATCAGCTTGCCGACATCCGAACAGTAGCCGACGACGCCTCTCTTTTTCAACTTTTAAATGAATTCAATGACGACGACCTTCTTTCTATCCAGTTCCCTATCCAGGTTGCTACGAGCATAGGGGCGCAAGTGATTGAAGGAAATACTGCGCTACAAAATGCATTTGACACGGCTCAGGACACCTGCGACGAGGGGGATAGAGTCTTTTACAATACAGGCCTGCCACTGGCCACGGGAAAGCTGGAGCTTTTGTTAACTGACGCCCCCTTCCCGATTGATTTAATTGAAGAAGCCAACGTCACAATAGTCAAAATTGAAGTGAAAACCGGCGAAGCAAATGACACCATACCTTTTATTACAGTTTTTAACGAGCCGACAACCTTCAATTTGCTCGACTTGAGTAATGGCATCACCGCAAAGCTCAGTGAAACAGCATTGCCGGTTGGCTCCTATTCATTCTTTAGCGTATACGTTAGCGAGGGAAGTGTGTTACTGAAAGACGGGCGACTATTCGATCTCAAAATCCCATCAGGCGACAAGAGCGGCATTAAAGTAAAACCAGCCTTTGATATTGAAATAGAAGAAGGTGAAAGTGCCAGCTACTTACTGGACTTTGACGTTAGCAGCAGCTTTGTGGTGAGAGGCAATCCAAACACTCCTGCGGGCATCAATGGGTTCAACTTCAAGCCAGTCATCCGGACTTCCAATCAGCACGCTACCGGCACTCTTTCTGGTACCGTTAACGACCAGAACGGCACCGCTCTGCCCGGAGCCCAGGTCTCTCTGTTTGCAGCCGACACACTTCACACAACAGCACTGAGTGGTGAGGACGGCAGGTTTACCATTCTCGGCCTGACGCCGGGAGGTTATCAGGTGCAGGCAGAATTAGTCGACCACGAAACCTCAACACTTGACGAGGTATTGATCGAAAAAGGAAAAGAAACTACAGTTACTATCAATCTGACTACCAATTGATTAAACCAGTTATTCTTATACAACAAAACAAAAATTCATGAAAACGAAGAAGATTTTATTACCATTTATTGCCATGGCTATTATTGCGGGACTTGTGGGATGCAACAACGATGGCGACTCGGGCGGAACCGGACAGTTGGTAGTAAAAATGACAGACGCCCCTTTTCCAAGCGATTTGGTGAGTGAAGCAAACGTAACTGTTACTAAAATTGAAGCCAGGCAAAAAGGCGGAGACTCAGAAAGCGCATTTATTACCATTATGGAAGACGAGGTTTCAGCCAATCTATTGGATCTTACGAATGGAGTGACTGAAAACCTGGCCGACGTCGAAATTCCCGAAGGTACTTATGACCTCATCAGGGTGTATGTAGCCGATGCCACTGTGGTATTAAAAGACGGCACATCGTATGATCTGAAGGTACCCAGCGGCTCTTCCTCCGGCATTAAAATATTTGTAAAGCCAGGCATAGAAGTAGCGGGGGGCCTAACTGCCGAACTACTGCTGGACTTCGATGTGGCCAGCTCATTTGTGGCCAAAGGAAACACCAGTTCACCGTCTGGCATCACCGGGTTCAATTTCAAGCCTGTTATCAAGGCCTCCAACCAATCTTTTGCAGGTCGGCTGGTGGGTGCTGTAACAACCGAAGTGGAAGGGGAAACGGAAACTGAAATCATCGCATTGGGGGGAGCCACGGTATCGGTTTATGCTGCCGACACCCTCAACACCACGGCTCTTACAGCCGAAGATGGCACCTACACCGTGCTTGGCTTACAGGCTGGCCTCTACAACGTAACGGTGGAAGCGCAAGGATACGCAGCTACTACCTCCGAGGGAGTGGAAATTGTGGCAGCTAATGCAACCACACAAGATTTTGTACTCAACCCCGAATAAAAAGAAGTTTAAGACGCCGTATTAGTGCGGTAAATCTCTTAGGTTAGAGGGGGAGGCAAGCTTGTAGGCTTTGCTTCCCTTTTTTTGTTGCCCCAACCAGCCCGGCCACCATTGCCCTCTGCCTCAAATAAAGAGGCTTCTAATTGGGGCAGAATGGCGTTCCTGCAACGGCTTACAATGCAGGAACGGTTTTTCTACCAGCATAACACATCAGCATTAACTTTGGCTATCTTTATATTTACAAAAAGAACATTCACCGCCCCTCACCAAACGGTGTTAACTGCAACAAATATCATTTATGAAAGTCGCTCATATACGCTCCATTTTTCTAGGCTTGCTATTAGCCACATGCTCAGCCCAGGCTCAAAACATCTTGCAGCTTCACCCCCAAAACACTCACTACTTTCAGTACCAGGGAAAGCCGATGATCATTATCGGCTCAGGGGAACACTACGGGGCGGTAATGAACCTCGACTTTGATTACAAAACCTATCTCAACACCCTGGGAAAGGAAGGCCTCAACCATACCCGCTTGTTTACAGGGGCTTACCTGGAGAAGCAGGGCGACTTTGGCATCAAAAAGAACACCATGGCACCGGCAGAGGGCAGGGCCATCCTGCCATGGAAGCGGAGCAACCAGCCCGGCTATGCGCTGGGCGGCAACAAGTTTGACCTCGACCAGTGGGACCCGGCCTACTTTGCCCGACTGAAAGACTTTATGACCCTGGCCAGCACCAACAAAGTGATGGTGGAAGTATGCCTTTTTTCGGCTCATTATGGCGGGGGGTGGAACTACGCTGCCTTCAACCCCAGCAACAACATCAACGGCACGCCCGAGCTGGAGGCTAAAGAGGTGAACACCCTGAATAACAAAGGGCTACTGGCCCGCCAGGAAGCTTATGTGCGAAAACTGGTGAGGGAGCTGAACGGGTTCGGCAACTTTTACTTTGAAATACAAAACGAGCCCTGGGCGGACAATACAGAGATTATTTTCACCAGAAACGACTACGGCGAAAGCCCCTGGACGGACAAAATTCAGGTGGTGTCGCAGGCGTCGAACGAATGGCAAAAGAAAGTGGCAAGCTGGATCAAAGACGAGGAGAGCAAGCTGGCCAACAAGCACCTGATCTCACAAAATATCTCCAACTTCTACTACCCCATCACCGAGCCTGACCCGCAGATCGACATTTTCAACTTCCATTATGCCTACCCAAGGGCGGCCAGCGAAAACTATTACCTCAACAAGGTGCTGGGCTTCAACGAGACGGGCTTTGCCGGAGGCGAAGACGACACCTATCGCCGCCAGGTATGGCAGTTTGTGATGGCGGGAGGGGCCCTGTTCAGCCACCTCGACTATTCCTTTTCGGTAGGCCAGGAAAACGGACAGGACACCACCTACGAATCGCCGGGCGGAGGCAGTCCTGACTTGAGAAAGCAATTTGGCATTCTGAAAAACTTCATGGAAGCCCACGACCTGGTGAACCTGAAGCCCGATGCCTCGGTGGTGAAGGCAGCGCCCGGCGCCACCACGCTGGCCATGAGCAATGGCAACGGCATGTGGGTGGTGTATTGGGAATCGCTGGCAGTGAAAAGCTATGACATTACGCTCACCCTGCCCGCTGGGAGCTACTCCACGGAGTGGATGGATGTAACGACGGGGAAAGTTATATCGAAGGGAGCAGTGAAAGACAACAAAGTGGCCGTGCCGGGAAGGGCTGATATGGTGCTGGTGGTGAGGAGGAAGTAACGAAAACCGCACCCCCATATTATGATGATAATATACGTATATTATGGGTTTACAAACGGATAATATGGCTTTATGAGGTTCATTGTGCTATTTTGATAAATAATTTAAAAAATAGTTATAATTGGAGTATGGCTAATAGCCATACCGAATTGTTATCTTCAATTATCTTCTATGCGTAATAACCTTTTACTTCTAATCATTCTTGTTTGCTCCTGTCGTAATAACTCAGTTATGGACGAAAAACAGTTTACAGACTTATACAAAACGGAGCTTGAGAAGAGGTTTCCAGACATCGAATATGAAATAACAGACGTTCTCAAAATCACAGCCAGTAACGACGGAGGAAAAGTTCAGCACTATGTTGACAATGCTTTTAGAGAGTATATTTCTAGGCCGTCAGACCTATACGAAATTATTGGTAAGTATGTAGACGCTTCTGGTGAACTTTACAGTCCTAGCGAAAAAATTGACGTTAATCGGATCGTTCCTGTAATAAAGGACGTCGGCTACCTTTCACACATTATGGACTTGGCTAAAGGTGACTCTGCTAAGATTGATCTCGTGTATGAATATCTCAATGATGAACTGGTGATTCTTTACTCAGAAGACTTGGAGACAAGTGTCTCCATCTTTAATAAGGAAGATTTCTTAGCAACCGGCATCGACTTCGCCGATTTACGCCAGTTATCAATTTCCAATCTACAAAGTGTATTGCCCGATATGGAAAAAAGTGAAATAGAACACGATATCTTTATGGTAACTGCTGGTGGTTACTATGAATCCAGTTTGTTGCTACTAGATGGCATTTGGAACAAAGATAATTTTCCAGTGGATGGAAATATTGTAATTGCAATTCCAGCTAGGGATATTCTCCTGGTGACTAGTAGCGATGATAAGGAAGCCATGGACAAGTTAGAAAAAATGGCCTTGAGCATAGTCGAAACAGCTGACCACTACCTGCTACCAACTCTTTTCGAACGATTGGGAGACTCATGGATCGCAATAGATAAAAAAGAGGCTAACACGAGGCTATAGCGAATGGGGGCTGTTCAGGTTAGTTGAGTGAAGTTGGCTTGGAATCTCCGCCACATAATTTAATTTTATCATCGGCGTGGCTAGGTGCGAGTAGTAAGCGAAGTGCATTACAAAACCCCACTCGCCATAGCCAGGTTAGGCACCATTTATAAATCATGACAAGGACTATCGGAATTCTCGGACTTCTAATTATTATTGTGCTTTTGATTTATTACGTATATGACAAGTTTAACTATGGCCCATTATTTATGGGTGACACAAAGGAAGTAACTGCTATTGTTATTGAAAATAGATTAGCTCCCCATGGCAAAGGTGTTGTTCATGAAATCAAATATGAGTATAAGATTGACGGTCATACTTATTCTGACTCGTATTTCTCTAACAAAGAAATATCTAGATTATTGACAGGGGACAGTCTGATAGTCGAAGTATCGATTTCTACACCATCAAAGACCAAAGTCCTACGATATTTCAAATCGAATTAAAAGGTGCCTAACACACACGGGCGTGGTAGCTCACTCCAGAACGCATGAAACTGAGTACTGATACATTTAACTTTCAAACCTCTCTGAACTCGTCAGAACTGACCAGCCGACTTTCGGAACGGACTCTTGCAAGCAGTAAACTGGTGATGAGAACCACCTCCAAGGACTTTATCGGAGCGGTATCAGGACAAGAGTTTAGACTTATCAGCTCATGGTTTCCAATTGGTGCTGCTTGTGTTGTATCTGGACATTTCGATAGCGAAAAAGGGCAGATAGTGCTGGCCACAACGCTTCACAGAGCGTTTCGAATCCTTTACAACATTTGGGCTATAGTAATAACCGCTCTCGTAATTTTTGGGCTGACTGCAACTAGCGAACTGACTAGCTGGGTGATCGGAATTTTCGGTTTCATTTTTATGGCAACTCTGTTCAGGTTTTTTCTCCATGGGGTTTATGTGATCGCCAGGAAAAAAGTGATCCATAAACTCTCTGGACTGCTAGCCACCGACTAATAAAAGAGCTACAACACAGCGGTAAAATGAATTTGGGCTTCACAGGTTGTCAAAGGTCAGTTGGCTTGGAATGTCCGCCACAAATTATAATTTTATCAGTTGAGTGGCTAAGTGCTAGCGGCGGGGGAAGTGCATAACATTCCACCACTCATGCTAGTCAGGCGAAATGGACTATGGAAAGAATGACTTTTTTATTCTTAGTTGGAATACTCTTTATGAGTTGTGATAAAGATTCGGAAGTACCATCGGTACCTGAGACAAGAGAGTTCATGAGTTCCTTTGAATCGGTAGATGATTTTAACGACTTTTTTATAACACCTCAAGGACATTTAGGCACCACTTATCATGATCTGTCCGATTCTATTGTGCATAGTGGTGAGTTTGCACATAGAGCCTGGATCAATGGTGCAAATCCTGCTTCAATTACGAGCAATAACAACCACCGAGGATACCCCACTATTCAGTTTCAAAAAACATCTGAGGGAGTATTCCAAACGCCATGTTATATTACTTTATGGGTATGGCTTGATATTGAATTAAATCCAACTAACTCAGGAGGAATAGACGATTGGTTTAGTTTTGCCACTTTTACTGATGATGTATCAGATAATTGGGATAGAAGTGTTTTAGTGAATTTGAGTTATGATGGACTGGTTCACCTACAAAACACAATCGATCAAGGAGATCAAGCACATGTTTACAGTACCAAAAATGTAACATTCCCACAAAGAGAATGGGTAGAATTAAAAATCTATCTAGACTTTCGTGAAAATGGGTATGCGAAAGTTTGGCAAAACGGAAATTTAGTGGCTCATGCGGAGATTGGTAACATTCAAAACAAACTTTCTCAAGCTCACTTTGGAATGTACTGCCCCCCACAATTAATCAGTGGAATGGTTTTAAATGATGATTTGCTTATTGAAGAAGTAGATGGCGAATAAAAACTACTTCCAACAAACTATAAAACATGACGGCAGAAATATTTTGATTATTTTAACTGCGGACTACCGACACGCTATATAGCAGAGCGTTGGCTTGAAGGTTCCTACATGAAGAAAATAATATTGCCTTGTCTGTTATGGCTTTGTTTTTCGGCAAATTGCCAGCCTCTAAAAGTTGTATCAGCCAAGAGTGTGTTTGTTGACGGAAGACGTGTAAAGAAAAATCAAATTTTGACCAATGAAATTGTCTTCGTTAAAAATGAGTTGATAGTCGAAGATGGGCACGGTCGGCAAACTTTTCACAAAGCGAACATAGGAAAGAACACTATTGACTCACTTCACAGCTATCGGTTAACATGGCAGCCCGCTAATGATAGCATCAACAATATCATCAACTGCAATTTGCAAATCATTGGGGTACCGACCAGAGGAGCTGTTGAGGCGTGTGACTTCAAGTATAAAATACAAGTATTGACAGAACATTGGGACTTTGATTTTTCAAAGGTTATGCTGAGTTGGAAGCCCGTCACTGACACTACCCAACCAGGCATTCTCGATGACTTGGCGTATTTCGTAGTTGTTGCGGATGAGTCTGACCTAAATCTAAGATTGTTTACCACGACTGAAAATCGGCTGCAAATGGATTTGTCGGATTTTCAAAGCCATCGATGGCTGACCCTTAACGTTAGGACAGTAGATCCATGTGGGACAAGCGACTCATTTCCCATCAATAGCCTTGTAAAGGACAACTGAAAATCAAGCTAACACAAATAGTGAACGTGAGTTTCATCGGTTGGTATTGGATAGTTGGCTTGGAATGTCCGCCACAAAGTATAATTTTCACATCGCCCTACCTTCGCTTAAGCTGCGGCAGGCAAGGCGTGGCTAAGTGCCAGTAGAAGCGGAGTTGCATAAAACTCCCACATTCATTTTTGGCAGGGCTTAGGGAGAATATGGCTAAAGTATTTTACATACCGTAGCAGCTCCAAAAATGCCACTTTGAGTTGAAAGATCACTCGCAGGCTTTATAGACCCTGACATAATCTACCTCAAATTGATCGGGCAGGTCTGCATCGGACCCCTCATAATCTGGCGCTGCAAACATCTGAAAAACGATCCTCATGGGGTGATCAAACGGCCATTTCCTCCAGTTGTTGCTAAACTTGTTGAAAGTCCAGTAATGGCTCCCATCGATATAAAACTCCAAACGGTCTCTATACCATTCAAGTCCATAAACATGAAATTGTTCGCTAGCATCCGGAAGAGAAACTGAAGTTGAATGCTTTTCTCTGTTCCTGCCATTCTGCCAATTCGAATTTTTGGTGTGAGTATTAGTGTAAACGTCAGGCGCATTGTACCCCCAGTACTCCAAAATATCGATTTCTCCACAATTTGGCCACTCTCCGTATTCATCGTACGATCCCAACATCCAGAACGCAGGCCAGGATCTATTGGCAGTCGGGAGCTTTGCTCTGCACTCTATTTTTCCGTATTGATAATAGTCAACAGAGGCGATATCGGATCCGGTGTAGGCATATCCCTCATAATCTTCTTTGTGAAGTTCCATGATGAGCAAGCCATTTTCTACTCTAACATTTTTCTGGCGATCTGTTCTGTAGGTGATACCATTTGGTGCTACTGAGGTTTCCCAGACCGCTTGATCTAAGGAATCAAATTCATCCTCAAAAACCAGGCACCAGTCCTCCACCGAAGGATCGGGCTCTTCTTCTTTGCAAGAAACCAAAGCGCAAAGAACAATTAGAAAGGTTAACCGCCTGATCATAGCATGTAATTTACAACCAAAATACAAAAACCATTAAAACTAAAGCTACACAGTAAAAATGAATGCATGCCTCACTGGCAATCTGGTGGCGGTTGGCTTGGATTGTGCGCTACATAGCTTAAATTTAGTCACGGCCCCACCCGAACCACGTTCAGTGCATAGGGGCAAATGCCAGTGGAAACAGCGCTGCACATAGCTCACTTCACGAACCATGCATTCAAACAATCTTAGCACAATGAAAGGACTGCTTACCCTACTTTTTTCAGCGGTGTCACTCATAGTTTACCCTCAAACTGAGCGGGTGCAAACTAAAAATGAAGCCGTTGATTTTAAGGATTTGTTTAATGCGACCAGACGGGCCGGGGTTGCATGTTACAGGATTCCGGCAATTATTACCGCTCCAAATGGAGATTTGATTGCTGCTATTGATGAAAGGGTGCCCTCCTGCGGCGACTTAAAATTGAGCAGGGACATAAATATAGTGATACGAAGGAGCGCTGACGGTGGCGATTCCTGGTCTGAGATTGAAACTGTGGTTGATTACCCTTTGGGTAAATCAGCCTCAGATCCTTCAATGATCGTTGATAAAGTCACAGGTGCAATTTTCATGTTCTTTAATTTCATGGATTTAGACCATGAAAAAGATGTGTATTATCTGAAAGTAATTAAAAGCATAAATAATGGGCAAACGTGGAGTTCGCCTGTCGATATCACCTCACAAATTACAAAATCGGAATGGCGCAATGATTTTAAGTTCATTACTTCCGGACGGGGTATACAAGCCAGTAGTGGTAAATTATTACACACACTGGTGGATTTAGAAAAAGGCCTTCATCTTTTTGGAAGTGACGATCACGGTGAAAGTTGGTATTTAATTGACACCCCAATTATACCAGGTGATGAATCCAAAATAATCGAGCTTACCGACGGCACATGGATGATAAATAGTCGTGTGAATAGCGGAGGGTTTAGGGTTGTTCATACTTCAACTGATGAAGGGGCAACATGGCTCTCTAAACCCGACTCATCGCTTATCGATCCGGGCTGCAACGCCAGCATTATCAGGTATACTTCGATTAATGAAGGGGCTGACAAAAACAGAATACTGTTTTCAAATGCAAAAATGAAAGACGAACGAAGCAATATGACCATAAGAATAAGCTATGATGAAGGAAAGAGTTGGACAGATGGGAAAACCATTTATCATGGAGGTTCGGCTTATTCTTCAATGACCATACTTGCCAATGGTGATATTGGTTTATTATTTGAAAAGGATGATTACCAGGAAAATGTGTTTGTCCGGCTCACATTGGAATGGTTAACCGACGGCAAGGACAAATACAAAATACCTCAACCTGAATAACCTGCGGTAACAGATCGGTTGACTATGCGCCCATCCGTCAGCCGTTGGCAGGCTTGCTGCGGGACTGAACCGTCCACCTGAATTGGGTGCCAGGGCACCCTGTAGGTACGCTGAGCAAGCTTAACTTACTGTCCAGTCAAATGTAGCAGCTCCAGTAGTTAATCATTGACACCCTCACTTCATGCCTCACCAGACTTCAAGACCGCCCTCTAAACGACTAAGCATGTTCATTTTTATTACCATCTCTGTTCATGAACGGGCACTGCGTTGCACACCGTGTATCAATTGCTCGACAGAATTAACGTTTTCTGTTCGGGCATATTAATTGTGGCCGGATTTCCTTCAATCGATGCATGATGACGAAAAAAATTTTACTTATCCTGACAGGTCTACTGTTACTCGGATCTACTGCAATCACCCTATTTGTCGGTCCCTACTTTTTGAACGTCAGTTACTATCCTGCAAATGCAGGCAAAGGGTATTATGCCGGTTTTTATGTTTACATTTCACCGGGCGCCAAAAAATTAGCCGCAAGCGGCAAAGCTGTTACCTTTCTTGTTCAGCCTAATAATTCGGGTATCACTTCAGACGATCCTGCTGTCCATAAAAAGGATGCCTGGTGGACTGGCTTTGAAAGATATAAAATAGCCAATGATCTGGATGTGGTCTTGCTGGTTCCGGCATTTATCCGGCCCGGCACCGATTGGCATATTTACACCCATGCGCTTGACAGGGATGTTTTGACTACAGGCCGCAAGGACCTTGCTCGAACCGACCTTCAATTAATAGCCATGATTGATGAGGCCAGGGCTTTTCTCAAACAAGACAGCATACATTCAAATCCAAAATTTTTGATTCAGGGATTTTCCGCCAGCGGAATGTTTGCCAACCGGTTTACGATGCTGCATCCCGACAGGATACTGGCCGCTGCGATTGGCTCGCCAGGTGGCTGGCCCATTGCACCTCTAAAAAAGTATAACAACAACCTACTGCCTTATCCGGCTGGCGTCGGTGACCTGGAAACACTGATCGGCATGCCCTTCGATAGCATCACCTATGTTCAGGTTCCGCAGCTTTTCGTGATGGGGTCAGCAGACAATAACGATTCTCTTGACTTCACCGATGGCTGGGAGAAAGAGTCGGCAGATTTGGTGGATACTCTTTTTGGGAATGATCCCCAATCAAGGTGGCCAAATTCAGAAGCCCTGTACAAAAGCGTGAATTCAAACACCAGGTTTATTCTGGTCAATGGAATAGGCCATGATCGCAAAAAACTTCAATCTTATACTACTGATTTTTTCCTTCGTATTCTTAACCAGAACAATCCCTCCAACTGACGTAAATATCTCTCATGCCAGGCTGCTGAATCACTGGCGACTACAGCCCACTTGCACGGTCTCGTAGACTCCGCCAGGGTGGGACGGGGTCATCTCACCCTAACGATCCGCCGAAGCGGTTGTAATTTTAAGTAGTAGCGCCGCATACTTTCATAGGCTTTGCTTCTTAGCAGTGACAGGCCGACAGTAGTTCCCGGAACAAGACTTTAGGGGTTTCCCCATCCGAGCACACCACCCTTCCTCCCGTCAATAATTTTGACTACATTTAATTGTTCAGCGGCCACACAAGGCGCTGTTTAAGTTTATGGTGGAACTTACCCGTGAGGCATTCACAGCGCCATCCACGGGAAGTTGTTTTTTATACTCACTTATCAAACCCGTCGGCAGTTCAGCCGGTGGATTATCTATCTTTTTACCTCAGTGATTAACAACACCATTATGAAATGTAACACACCACTATTGAACCTTTGCAGCACTTTCATCTTTGTGCTATTCCTTCACTCGGCCATGGCGCAGCCTGCTGCACTCGGAGTATTCACCAACAATGCAGATGTAGGCGCTACAAAAACAGCCGGAAAAACCAGCTATGACCCCGACAAGCAGTCGTATACCATTTCGGGCTCAGGGCAAAATATATGGGGCCAGAAGGATGAGTTTCAGTATGCCTACCGCAAAATGACAGGCGATTTTATTCTCAGGGCAAACGTTGCCTTTGTTGGTGAAGGCGTTGACCCACACAGGAAAATTGGCTGGATGGTAAGGCATAGCCTCGAAGTGAACTCCCCTTGTGTATCGGCAGCTCTGCATGGCGATGGACTTGTGTCGTTGCAGTTCCGTGAAAATCCGCAGTCGGACATGGATCAGAAGGCGTTCGCCATGACCCACGCCGATGTCATTCAATTAGAACGAAGAGGAGACACCTTCATCATGTCGGCAGCTAAAATGGGAGAGCGATTTTTTGAGGAGCAGGTATCGGGCATCGAGCTGGGCAACGAGGTGTATATTGGCCTGTCGGTGTGCGCCCACAACCCCGACGTGGTTGAAACAGCCACATTCAAAAATGTGCGGGTGATTGTTCCGCCAAAGCCAGACTATGTGCCCTACAGAGATTATATAGGCAGTCATATTGAGCTGATGGACGTCGCCACGGGCGATCGGAAAATCGTTTTCAGCGCAGATAATTCCTGGCAGGCACCCAACTGGATGGTAGACGACAATGTCTTTACTGTTAACTCCGATGGATTGCTCTATGATTTTGATTTGAGAACCGGAAAACCAACAAAACTGGAAACTGGTGCTGCCGTCAGAAACAACAACGACCATGTGCTGTCATTTGATGGAAAGCAAATGGGAATCAGCAGCACCCCGCCGGAAGACGGGCATTCGATTATTTTCACCATGCCCAGAAAAGGCGGCAATCCGAAACGGCTCACCCCAAATGGCCCCTCCTACCTTCATGGCTGGTCGCCAAATGCCAAAGAGCTGGTATACACTGCCGTGCGTGACAAAACATGGAATATCTTCAAAATACCTGCTTCAGGAGGTCAGGAAGTGCAGCTTACCAAAACTCCCGGCCTCGACGACGGGCCGGAATACACCCCGGATGGGAAATACATTTACTTCAACTCCAATCGGACTGGCATAAGCCAGATTTGGCGCATGAAGCCCGACGGAAGCAATCCGGAGCAGGTCACGTTCGACGAGTTGAACGATTGGTTTCCACACATTTCTCCCGACGGCAAATGGATCGTTTTCATTTCCTTCCCAAGAACGGTGGACTCAGGACAGCACCCATTTTACAAGCACTGCTATATCCGGCTAATGCCGATTACCGGGGGTGAGCCAAAAATTATTGGCTATATTTATGGAGGCCAGGGTTCAATGAATGTGCCGAACTGGTCACCCGATGGAAAACGCATCGCCTTCGTGAGCAACAGCGCTTTCTTGAACTACTAGCCAATAATTAATCTGTGTCCAATGTATATGAAAAATGCAGTTTCTTATCTCTTCCTCGTGTTCATCCTTGGGGCTTGTAGTCCCGCTAAGGAAAAGACTAGCAGCAGTCAGGCCGAAGCCATCGATCAGCAAACGATACGAAAAATAGATGTGCATGCCCACTATCGCTATCCCCGTCCCTACCTTCCCTCCTTTTTCCAGGATTGGAACATGCAAGCGGTGCTGGTGGATGTGGCTCATGAAGATACTAGTGGCATCGACCGCAGCTGGGAGCAGTATGTGGACATGAACATTGAAAACCCGGAGGTATTCTATCTGTGTAGCTCCCTGGTGGGCGCTGGCATTGATGACCCATACTTTGCCGCCAAAAACATTGAACGGCTGAAAAACGAGATTGCCACCGGGGCCAAAATGGTGAAGGTGTGGAAGAACTTTGGCATGGTGACGAAAGACGCTGCTGGCAATTTTATCCAGATTGATGATGCCCGCCTGCAGCCTGTTTGGGATTTTCTAAAGGAAAAAGGCATCCCAGTCATGGCCCATATAGGTGAGCCAGTGCAGGCATGGCGGCCGTTGGACAACCCAATGAATCCGCACTACGAGTACTACAAAAACAATCCGCAATACCATGCGTTTGCCCATCCTGAGATTCCAAGCTATGAAACCATCATTGCTGCCCGTGACCGGTGGATTGAAGCAAATCCGGATTTGCCCATTTTGTGCGCCCACATGGGCAGCATGTCGCACAGCGTGGACATGGTGGCCGAGCGCCTGGACAAGTATCCAAACATCATGGTAGAGCCTGCGGCCCGGTTTGGCGACCTGGCCAGCCAGAACAGCGACAAGGTGAAGGCCTTCTATGTGAAGTACCAGGACAGGATCATGTTCGGTACCGACTTCGGGAATTACGATCCGGCTGAGGGCTGGACAGCCGAACAACTCGATGCTGAGCAGAAAGACCTCAATGCCACTTACAACGACCTGTGGCGGTACCTAAGCACCACCGATTCGCTGGTCATCAGGAAGCAGCATACGAGGGGCCTGGGCCTACCCAGGGAGGTATTAGAAAAGGTTTACTTTCAAAATGCGAGTAATTTCCTGGGGCTTGAATAAATAGCACTGCATCAGGCTCTCTTTTGAAACCAAGGCCACCTGTGATGGCCTTGGCTTAAAAAAAACGCCGGCGAGATTTTCCTAATGCAAACTCTTTACTTCGCTGGCAAGCTTCTGCAAAGTGTCTTTGGCATTGCCGAACAACAACCTGGTTTTGGGATCAAAAAAGAGTTCGTTTTCGATGCCAGCATAGCCCTTGCCCCTGCCTCGTTTCATCACAATGATGTTCCTGGCAAAATGCGCATTGATGATAGGCATGCCTGCAATGGGGCTAGCCGGGTTATTAATGGCCGCCGGATTCACAACGTCGTTGGCACCTATGACCACTACCACGTCGGTGTTGGCTATTTCGGTGTTGATGTCGTCCATCTCCACCAGTTGGCTGTAAGGCACGTCGGCTTCGGCAAGCAGCACATTCATGTGCCCGGGCATGCGGCCGGCCACTGGATGGATGGCATAGCGCACATTGGCCCCCTTCTCAGCCAACAACATATCGAGCTCATGGCATACATGCTGTGCCTGCGCCACTGCCAGTCCGTAGCCAGGCACAATCACCACGCTTTTCGAATAAGAAAGCAAAATGGCAGCATCGCTCATGCTGATTTCCTTCATGTCGCCTTCCGGTCCGGCGCCAGTACTTGCTCCTGCCCCGCCAAAGGCCCCCAGTATTACATTAAGCAGCGACCGGTTCATAGCATTGCACATGAGCACCGTAAGGATAGTGCCTGCAGCGCCCACCAAAATACCTCCCAGGATCATTGCCTGGTTGCCGTAAATAAATCCAGCCATGGTGGCTGCGATGCCCGTGAGGCTGTTGAGCAGGGAAATAACAACCGGCATGTCGGCACCGCCGATAGGCATTACGAAAGTGACCCCATACACCAATGAAATACCGAGCAGCAGATACAACGCCCAGCTCAGCTCACCCGCTGTTTGGCCTGACGCCATCATGTAAGCCGACAGTCCCACCACCACGAGCAGCAGAAGCAAATTCAAGTACTTCATCCAGCCAGCAAGGGTGTCGCCAACTTTTCCGTCAAGTTTGCCGTAGGCCAACATACTACCACTGAAGGCGACACTTCCCACTATCAGTCCCAGCAGTGTGGCCAGCGCCGAGCCCACATTGCCCATGTCGGTATTCGGAAACTCCAGCATCGCCACCAGGGCCGAGGCTGCACCGCCTGTGGCATTGTAAAACGAAACCATCTGGGGCATTGCCGTCATCTGAATGCGCAGCGCCATCACCCAACCCAGTACGGTGCCAACTCCCAGCGCCGCCAAAATGATCCATACATTGGCCAGTGGAATAGCCGCTCCCTCGCTGTTTTTGTGCAGCAGCAGTGTGGTGACCATGGCCAGAAACATACCGGCAGCCGCATAGAAATTTCCCTTTCTGGCCGTTTCCGGATGGCTTAGCAGCCTTAAGCCCACCACAAAGAGGAGAGCAGCCAGTAAATAACTTAGTTCGAGCAAAGCCCCTCCCAGGGTGAAGTCGACACCATTTAAATTCCCGATTACCTGATCCATAGGTGGTTTATTTCTTTTTCTTTTTGAACATTTCCAGCATGCGGTCCGTCACCACGAAGCCCCCGACCACATTGAGCGTGGCAAAAATGATTGCAAGAATTCCTAGTATCAGCTCCAGCGACACTTTTGACGCATCGGCATGGCCAACGAGGATAATCCCGCCAATGATGATGACACCGCTTATGGCATTGGCACCCGACATGAGCGGGGTATGCAATACGGATGGCACGTTGGAAATCACTTCAATTCCCAAAAAAACAGACAAGGCAATAATGAAAATGGCCTCTCTATAAGTGAAAAAGAAAACAAATACCTGCTCCATTAAATATCAATTAGCTCTCCAAAAAGTGATTTTACCCGGCTATTCAAAACTTCCCCTTTGTGGGTGATGCACGTGCCGGCCACGATGTCATCTTCAAAATTGAGATTGAGCGACCCGTCGTCGGCAATCAGCAATTCGAGAAAATTAAAAACGTTTTTTCCGTACATCTTGCTGGCATCTACCGGCATCAGCGAAGGGTAATTTGATTGCCCGATGATTTTCACACCATGATGCACAACGGTGTCATTGTCCCGTGTCAGCTCACAATTGCCACCACTTGAAGCCGCCAAATCGACAACCACAGACCCTGGTTTCATTCGCTCCACTGCCTCTTTCGGCAAAAGAAGCGGTGCTTTTCTGCCTGGAATCTGAGCTGTGCATATCACCACGTTGGCTTTTGCAGCATGGTCGTTGATGGCCTGCTGCTGCTTTTGTTTGAATTCTTCCGTTTGTTCTACTGCATATCCGCCTGCAGCAGCGTCTTCCCTGGCCCCTTCCACTTCCACAAACCGGGCTCCCAGGCTCATCACCTCCTCCTTCACTGCCGAGCGCACATCGAAAGCCTGCACCTGAGCACCGAGCTTTCGGGCAACCGCTATGGCTTGAAGGCCGGC
Source organism: Imperialibacter sp. (assembly GCF_048007035.1). Classification (NCBI taxonomy): domain Bacteria; kingdom Pseudomonadati; phylum Bacteroidota; class Cytophagia; order Cytophagales; family Flammeovirgaceae; genus Imperialibacter; species Imperialibacter sp. Next base: position 4,017,721 of record NZ_CP180355.1, on the reverse strand, counting down.
TACTCCCGCTCCCAGCACCAATACCGTGGCCGGACGGATGGTGCCTGCTGCCGTCATGAACATGGGGAAAAAGTTGGGCAGCTGGCTGGCTCCTTCCAACACAGCTTTGTAGCCTGAAACAGTAGCCATCGACGAAAGCACATCCATTGCCTGCGCCCTCGACGTCCGGGGTATGGAGTCCATACTGAAGCTGGTAATGCCCTTTTGGAGAAACAGCTTCACCAGGCCTTTATTCCACAGTGGGTGGTACTGACTCAGCCAAACCTTATCGCTCCCCAACTGCTGAACCAGCTCGGGCGATGGCTCACCGATTTGCACAAGCAAATCAGATTTAGCCAACACTTCTTCTCGTGAAACTATTTCCGCTCCTGCTTCCTCGTATAATTGATTGGATTGAAATGCCGTTAATCCTGCATCTTTTTCTACAAAAACCCGAACTTTCTGCTGAACCAATTTGGCTGCGATTTCCGGTAAAAAAGCGATTCTCTGTTCATTTCCGCTTTCTTTTAGAAGGCCTACAATCATTGTTTTGCGTTATTAGCTATAGGGTGTACTATTATTCTCAAGGCGAGTGAACCGCATGACTCAAAAAGCCATGCAATCATATCACTCGCCGACTTTCAAGTCACTTTTGCATCACATACCAGAAGCTACTTACCAGCAAATATGCGGTAAAAAATTCCAAAGTTTTCAATTACCATTTGGGCACCACCGCCATGTGCACCCACTTTCCCTATCCCTCAACCTACGATAATAGCTTCAATATGAGTCTTTTGCAATTATTTCGCCCACTTATGACATTGCGCTTCCCTTTACAGACGCAGTTTGACCAGCGACCATGTACAGCAGGCTTCTATTTTCAGAATTCTTTATTCATTTCTGTTTAATGAACCGATTCTTTCCACTACTTTCCTAAACGGCCCGTAAACATCACCAGGCTGATGACACAAGAAACTACTGCGCAACGAATCCACTATGGCCAGCAATCACTTTAATATTCAAGGCCTTTCGTCTGAAGAAGTCCTCGAAGCCAGGAAAAAGCATGGTGCCAATACACTGAACTACAAAAAGGAGAGCGGCCTTATCGAAGCGCTCAAAAGCATCGCCGCAGAGCCCATGGTTGTGCTGCTGCTGGTTGTCTCCTCCATTTATTTTTTTACCGGCAATGTTGGTGATGGCCTTTTTCTGGCAGCTGCCATTGTGCTGGTAGCGGGCATTTCCCTGTATCAGGACTCCCGCAGCCGCAACGCCCTGGAGAAGCTCAAGAACTTTAGCCAGCCCATGTGCAAGGTGATAAGGGGTGGCGAAATGACAGAGATAAAAAGTGAAGAACTGGTGGTGGGCGACAGCCTGATGATTGAAGAGGGTAATACCATTGCTGCAGATGGCGTTATCGTGCATTCCAATGATTTTTCAGTCAACGAATCGATTCTCACTGGAGAGTCGATGGCAGTGTATAAAGATGCTACCAAAGAAGACAACAAGGTTTCGCTGGGCACAACAGTAGCCAGTGGATTGGCTGTTGTTACCGTTACTGCCATTGGCAACGCCACCAGCCTGGGCAAAATTGGAAAAAGCCTCGAAGACATTGCTGAAGAAAAAACACCACTGGAAAAGCAGATAGCAAACTTTGTCAAGAAGATGGTGCTGATCGGCGCAATTGTCTTTCTGATTGTATGGGCCATCAATTATTTCCAGTCGTACAATGTGTTGGACAGTCTGTTGAAAGCGCTGACACTGGCGATGAGCATTTTGCCGGAAGAAATACCCGTGGCCTTCACCACGTTCATGGCGCTGGGTGCCTGGCGACTCATGAAGCTGGGCATAGTGGTAAAGCAGATGAAGACCGTCGAGACACTGGGCAGCGCCACGGTGATTTGCACTGATAAAACCGGCACACTAACCGAAAATAAAATGAGCCTGGCAAGGTTGTTTGTGCTGTCTTCGCAGGAAGTAGTGGATGCCAGTCAGCCGCTTTCAGCAGATGCTCAGTCCCTTGTTCGGTTGGCCATGTGGGCCAGCGAACCGATTCCTTTCGACCCTATGGAAGTGGCGCTGCACGAAGGTTACGGACAATTTACGGTGGCTGATGAACGGCCTGCTTTCAAGATGATCCATGAATATCCGCTGGGTGGAAAGCCACCCATGATGACACATATTTTTGAAGACAACAAAGGTACCCGCATCATTGCAGCCAAAGGAGCCCCCGAAGCGATGATAGCTGTATCTGGCCTGTCGGCCGGTGAAAAGGAGCAAGTGCATGAAGCCATTAACACCCTGGCAAAGGATGGTTACAGGGTGCTGGGGGTAGGCGAAGCCAGCTTTAATGGCAACGACTTCCCTGCTACTCAGCAGGAGTTTACCTTTACTTTCAAAGGCCTGGTGGCTTTTTACGATCCGCCAAAACAGAATATCCCACAGGTGCTGGAACAGTTTTATGCCGCTGGCATCCAGGTGAAAATTGTGACTGGAGACAACGCCCTCACCACCGGGGCCATTGCCCGACAGGTGGGGTTTCGTGGTTTCGATAAAAGCATCAGTGGTGATGAGTTGATGCAGCTAACGGAAGAGGAGCTGGGGGAGAAAGTGGAAGACATGCAAGTGTTCACCCGAATGTTCCCCGAAGCCAAGCTGAAAATTATAAACGCCCTGAAGGCGAGGAATGAAATTGTGGCCATGACAGGCGACGGCGTGAACGATGGGCCTGCCCTGAAAGCCGCCCATATTGGCATAGCCATGGGCAAAAAAGGAACCGAAATCGCCAAGCAGGCTGCCTCACTTATCTTGCTGGAAGACGACCTTTCCAAAATGGTGGAAGCAGTGGCCATGGGACGAAAAATCTATACGAACCTGAAAAAAGCCATCCAATACATTATTTCCATACATATACCCATCATCCTGACTGTGTTCCTGCCGCTGGCCCTCGGATGGGTATACCCAAATATCTTTTCGCCTTTGCATGTTATTCTGTTGGAGCTGATCATGGGCCCCACCTGCTCCATTATTTATGAAAATGAGCCGATTGAGAAGAACACCATGATACAAAAACCGAGGCCGTTCAGCAGCACTTTCTTTAACTGGAGAGAGTTGGCGACCAGCGTACTTCAGGGGTTGACTATCACTGTTGGCACGCTGCTCACCTACCAGCTGGCGGTCCATGCGGGAGCCAATGAAGATGTCACCCGCACCATGGTCTTTGTGGCGCTCATCTCTTCTAATATTTTTCTCACATTGGTCAACCGGTCGTTTTTCTATTCCATCCTCACTACGTTAAAGTATAAAAACAAGCTGGTTCCACTCATTATCGGCATCACTGTCCTCATTTTAGGGTTGCTTCTTTTTGTGCCTCCGCTTACACGATTCTTTGGCTTTGAGCCCCTTGGGTTGGGGCAGTTAGGCACAAGTGGTGGAGTTGGCTTCCTGTTTGTTATCTGGTACGAGGTGGTGAAGTGGCGAAAAAGGAGAATGGCTTCAAATTGATGGGGCTTGTCCGGATTGTTTAGGCAGCAAAAGTCGGCTTCCCTGAATGATATCTCCCCGCTTTTTGTTAAACGAGTAGGAACAATTAACAACACTATTTAATCGTAAAGCCATGAGCTACAGCATAAATAAAATACTAAAAGGTAAAAGCTTCGATGAAGCAACGGAGCAAGTGACCGCCGAATTGAAAAAAGAAGGATTTGGGGTATTGACCGAGATTGACATCAAAGAAACGCTGAAAAAGAAGCTGGATGTAGATTTCAGAAAGTACAAAATTCTTGGTGCTTGCAATCCTCAATTCGCTTACAAAGCCCTGCAAAGTGAGGATAAAATAGGCGTATTCCTCCCTTGTAATGTGGTGGTGCAAGAGCAAGCCAACGGAGAAATTGAGGTGTCGGCAGTTGACCCAATTGCTTCTATGGGCTCAGTAAAAAACACAGACCTGGAAGGCATAGCAAAGGAGGTTCAGCAAAAGCTAACGAGGGCAATCAGTAACCTCAATTGATCGCTGAGGAAACAGTATTGCATCCCTCAAGCGTCCCTGGGTGCTTTGCTTCGGCGTCCTGCTGTTGTGATCGATAGTCAACAACATATCATCCCGCTTGGTGGTAACACCAGTAGCAAATTCATCGCTATATTCGCAATTGTTTCTTAATAAGGAAACAATTACCTTTGAATAAAAACGTTATGGCGGAACGTTTTCGGGTTGAATTTATGGAAGAAGCGGCTGACTTTTTGGGCAATTTACCAATCAAAACCCGAGAAAAAGTGCTTTTCAACATTTGGAAAGCACGAAATAGTAATGATAGAGAACTCTTCAAGAAACTCAATGATGACGTTTGGGAATTCCGAACACTCTATCAGAAGACCTATATCCGGTTCTTTGCATTTTGGGATAAGCATGACAGTTTTGATACAGTCGTGATTTCAACGCATGGAATAATTAAGAAAACGGGAAAGCTGCCAAAGTCGGAAATAGAAAGGGCAGAAAAACTGAGATTAAGATATTTTGAGGACAAAAAGAGAAATAAATCATGAAAACTTATACGCTTGAAGCACTCACAGATAAGCATATTGGCAAGAAGGGCAGCCCAAATCGTGATGCTTTTGAATATGAATTAAGTATGGAATTATTAGGGCAAGCGATCAAAGACGCTCGTAAGGAACGTCATCTGACGCAAGAGCAGCTTGGAGAATTAGTAGGGGTGAAAAAGGCTCAAATTTCTAAACTTGAGAACAGCCTGACCGATGCCCGGTTTGAGACAATCATCAAGGTTTTCAAGGCTCTTAATGCCAAGATAAACTTCAATGTTGAGCTTCTGAATCAAAAAATGGACATCGCTTAAAACAGCGTAGCGTCCTGTAAGGCATTGAGGTAAAATGCTCTTGACTAATCGACATTGTATCAAATTAATAGAACTAGAAAGGATACCCAATAGCAAAATTGAGTACAGGATTTTTCCAGTCAAATCCGAAGCGCTCACCCTTTGGTAAGTAGGGCTTCTGAATGGGGGCTGCCAGGTCGAGTCTGATCACAAAGTTTTGAATATCCAGCCTAACGCCCGTTCCTACGCCAACGCCCAGCTCCCTAATAAAACCGGAAGTGAACTTACCACCGGGCAATGCCTCATTTTCGTTGGACAGCCATACGTTGCCTGCATCGGCAAAAAGTGCCCCTTTCAGGTAAGAATAGATGGGAAACCGATACTCCAGGTTGGCTTCCAGCCGGATGTCTCCAGCCTGATCGAAGAATGAACCAATATTTTCGCTATCGGGATAGTAGGTGCCTGGCCCAAGCGACCTCACACGGAACGCCCTCACACTGTATGCCCCACCGGAAAAATACTGTTTGGAAAACGGCAAGGTCACCGAATTTCCATAAGGAAAGCCGAAACCAGCAAAAAGCCTTGTCACAAGCTTTTGTGTTTTGCTGATGTAAGCATAATGCTGAATGTTGATATCGCTTTTATAATACTGCGCATACTCCAGACCCAAAAACGTGTTCTCCTTCTTCGCTGCCGTTAGTTTATTGAGCAAACCCAGTCCATTGCCCGCCATATCTACGTTGAGCGTTACAAAGAAGGGGTTTCTGATACCTGAGCTTAATAATTCGTTGTAGGTAAAGGTGTAGGTGAGACCTCCTATAAACTTCTGGTCAAAGCTGCTTTGCAAAAACTCGTTTTCCGCCAGTATGGTCTCAAACGCCGGCGACGTGCTGGCAAGGTTCACAACATTGACACTCACAGGAGTCAGCTCATGATAAACATACCTGCTGGCATTCCAGTTGTAGCCAAAGGAGCCTGTGACTGATTGCAGCGTATATAGTTTACTCCGATTCAGGTACTCAACTCCTGTGCTTAGCCGGGTTTTAGGCACTGCATATTTAAACTTCCGCCCTACTGCCACAGGAAACAGCAGCCGTGGAAAAACAAGGTCACCTTTCAAACCCAGCTGCACACTGCTTAAGCCTGTATTGTCGCCCTTGATCAACTGCTGCTCATAGCCAGCTTGCCCTGTAACGTTCAGCGTTTCTCCACCCCGGAAAAGGTTACGATTGCTGTAGGTAAGCGACAACGATGGCCCCACAAAGTTGTTTGACTTCGTCACTCCCTGAAGCTCTGCTCGCAGGGCCCGCTTTTTCAGAGGCGACAGATAAATATTGGTTGCCAAATAACCCAAAGTATCACTGGCATTTTCTTTGCCCACCTCGTCATAGCGAATGTTGACAAACTTGTAGGTGCCTATCGACGACAGCCGGTTGCTTGTGCGCCGTGAGTCAGTCGGATTATACCTCTTGTCCTTTTCAAGCAAAATATAGGGAGCCAGGCGCCTGGGCTGGAAAAACCCTGAATCCTGAATAAAATTGATTTGAGAAAGTGTGACTGTGTCGTTCTCCCCACTTTCATCCAGCGAATAGTGTGGAAACACATTGATAGAAGCAATTTCATAGGGAATCACTGACTTTGGAGGCACATCTTTCTTGAGCCTTAGAAACAAGTCTACCGATTTGTCTTTGTGTCCATTGGTATCGGCTTCAAAAATCAAAAAATCAGCATTAAAGTTGTAGTAGCCCCTGCCTTTCAGGAAGAGATCGATCCGCTCCCGTTCTACTTTGAAACGCTCCAAATCGAACCGGGCACCTGGCTTAACAAAGCCGCTGCGGTTCATGTACTCACCAATCTCCTTGTAAATGGGAAGGCTGCCGCTGTCGAGCTGGTAGGCTCTGATGGTGTACGGTGCCTTTACCTGCACTGCGTACAGAACCGATCCGGTGCGCTTTCCTTTTTTTTCCAACGAGTTAATGTCGCTTCTGAAAAACCCCCGGTTTTCCAGTCGATTGTTCATCAGCTCCTCTACCCGCAAGGGATTCACATCCGAGAGATAAACAGGCTTTTCGCCTATTTTCTTGTTCAAGAATCGGTAATACAGGCCGGGACGCTTCCTTTGTGCCTTGTAGTAAGCCAGCAGCCCCAGGCGAATCCCCAATATTTTGGAGTTGGGTTCAGGCCTCATCACAGTTTCCAGCTCGGCCTCTATTTCACTAAGGTGCCGCACTTTGGTCTCCGCCTTCAAGTCGATCTTTGACCCTGTATAGAGCAATTCACCTTCCGGGATAAATTTTTTCACCCGACAGGAGACCACGCCTGCAAAAAAGCACGCCGCAACAAAGACCGGTATTTTGATGAATGCCTTCAAATTCCTATTTCTTTTCAGCTTTGTTTTCTTCTATCTCGTCTTCCACTCCCTCGTCTTTTGCTATTTTCTGCCAAAGCTCTCTGAACTTGTTAAATTCCCTGTTATACATAAGGGCGATCCCGGTAGCGATCAATTGCCCATCGATGACACTTTCAAATTCATTTTTTCTAAAACCCTTTAGTCGATACCGTCCGTCCTCTGAAAGCAGGTACTCCAGGCTGATATTGCCAACAACAGGTGTGGTGCCTTCCGTTGTTTGACTGCTTCCTTCAATATCTACGGCGCTGCCCACCTGCACAATCAGCCGGTCGTTGAAAAGCTTCTTTTGTGCGTTGATATCCAATTGGGTTCGGTCCTGCGGTGTTTCTCCCTGGTAGTCGGTGTAGCTGTCCAGACCAAAATTCAGGTCGAGGCCTGTCTTACCGACGAGTTTATCCGAAAAATTATTGAGCTGCCCCGACAACACTTTGTTTACGTTGCCCCGTGCGATGGATGCCACGCCGCCGCCGCTCCCGTCGCTCCCCGACCCAGGAAAGAATCGGTTAAGCACCAGCAGTGAGAAAACTTGCTTATTCAGTTCGCTCTCCTGGCTGTTCAACTGCTGCAGCCTGCCATACACATCACCGCCAATCGACCCCTGCGCATCCTCAGGCATATCCAGTGCAAACGACAACTCAGGTTGCAGCAGTTGCCCATCCACATTCAGATAAACAAGGAATGGAAGCTTCTGCTGGTATTTGTTAGCGAGACCGGTGCTTTCACCCGAGGTCCTGATGGCCATCAATGGAGCTGCTGAAGTTTCTACCTTGTAAATGGCCGTTACATTTAGTGAAGCATCCAATGGGTCGCCCCGCCAGGTAATCGTGCTCTGAGGGGAGATTTCAAATCGTTTTTTAACCAGGTTGTACAGGCTCGCTTCATAATGCCCGTTGCTGATCGAATAAGTGCCGGAAAGTGTCGTCCGACCATTTGGTTCAAGCCCGACTATCAAATCGCCGGTGCCGGACACCTGAAAATTATCGCCAGTCTTCTCGTCAATGATAATTTTGAATATCGCATTCTTGTCTACCGACAAGCTGGTGTTCACATCATAGCCAATCAGCTGCGCCGACGCTGCCCTGGCCTCTCCCCGGGTCAGGATATCGTCGGGATTTTCTCTGTTGACGAAAAGCACCACGCCTTCTCTTTCCATCACGTCTACTTGAGATTCAGGCACCACAAAAGTGAAATCCGTTCCTTCTTTGATGGCAAGCTTTCCCCTGACAACAGGGACTTTCAGATCGCCTCCCACCGTCAGGTCAGCATCCATTTTCACTTTTCCGTAAAAAAGCTCATTGTCTTCTTTAGCGGCATTGACAGGCTGGAAATTTCTTGCGTTGATCGTCAACTGGAAAGACGGATTACTGATGTTTTCTGTCAGCACTTTTCCGTCAAGCCTGAAAGCGTTGTTGTCATCGTCGACGACAGTAAAATTATCGAGGTACAATCCAGTGTTGTCAACCTTGAGCGTTTCGCTGGGTAATGTAAAGCGGGTGTCTAAGCTATTCACAATAAGGCTGGCTGTGTTAAACCGAATTGTGCCGGTGTATTCCGGAGAAGCAGTAGTGCCCTTGATTTTGACAACGCCGGCCATGCTTCCGCTGGCTTCAGAAACGGCCTCCTTTGCAAATCCTTCTATCACACTGGCTTTCACCTCATTGATTGCCAAATCGAGATTCATTTTGGCTCCTCCCTCATCAGCCAGGTAGTCGCCTGTCAGATCAAGGTCGGCATTCCCGCCTTTGAGGGCCAGATTGAAGTCATAGCCTCCGCTTCCAAGCGATTTGGCATTAACCGCCATGTTGCCAAGATCGACCTTCATGACATCAAGCTGATCTATCCTGAGGCTGGCCAGCATGCCCGTGTTACCAAAAGGATCCTCCACAATGAAATCTCCCGAAAGAACTCCCGTAACGAGCGGCTCCTCAGGGTTAAGCGGACTAAGCAATGTGGCCAGGCTAAAATTCTTAAAATCAATGCCAACATGCGCTTTTTCGATGTTGGGTAGGTTGGAGCTAACAGTGAGCGATTGCTGATTTTTGCTCAACGTGAAATCCTTGAACGTAAGCAGTCTGTTGGCATAGCGTATCTCATTGACCTCTTCAATTGACCAGGGGCTTTCATCGAGCACGAAACCCGATGGAACCACGTGGTAAATGATGGTGTCGCCCTCAAACCTAACCTCAGACCGCACGTGTGCGATGGTCTCCTCTTCATGGAAGCTATCGACGTTGAACGTCAGGAGCCTGTTCGTAAGTGTGCCAGCAATGGTGGTTCTCTGAATGGCCAGTGGACCCGCTTCCACCCCCAGCCAGCCAAAATCGAATATCACGCTGTCTTTCCTGCCCATCAAGGCGAAACGAAGATTGTCCACCTTGCTCCCGCTATAGGCGATAAGTGGGGCTCGCAACTGTGCTTCCAGGGAGCTATTGGCTTCGTCAAACGTTGCGGTGATGTTAATAGAATCCAGGCGTTCGAGCCCGGGCAACAGCACTTCATTAAGCAACGGTGACTGCCGGATCGTTAAAGCCATTTCCATGGTAGTCTTGCGCAAAACCGTGTCGGTTGCCACTGAATCAGCAAAGTAAGCATCAAGCTGCCTGTTAATGGCAGCTGTTAACAGCGCTGGAGAAGTGTTTGATGCTACAGTCATTTGCAAGGAGCGACTCGCCACCCGTAAACTGGTGCTGTCATGCCTTACGGCCCCCTCTGCGCTAAAGGCATCCAGTGGGAAGGATCGGCTATCGTAGATGACAAGACCATCTTCTATGTCTGCTTTTAGGTGAAATGCATCTGCATTTCCTTCAAAATTGGCCTCCAGCCTTAATTTTGCCCTAATGTCTTCTTTGGTTATTCCAAGTGCCAGCAGATCGGCCCCTTTCAAGTCAAGCACCATGTTGACCGTTGATGATGAAGAATCCAGCTTCATCAGGGCTTTCAGCGAAACGTCGAGGTTCTCATCTTTAAACAAAAGATCTATATCGCCTTTTCCATCTTTGATGCCGCCTGCCAGTGTCAATCCTGAAAAGTCGTAATGGTTGAACTCCAATGTTTGAAAGTCAGACTGGAGCGATGCATTAAGTGACGAAAGGCTTGTTCCTGATCCGGAAGCCTTCGCAGAGAAAGTCAGCATGCCTATCTGATCACTTTTCAACAGCTTACCGAGCCGGAGTTCCTTCACGTCAATATCAGCGTCAAATGATACTTGTTCTCTATTAGAAAACTTACCGTTTAGGTGAATCCTACCATCCAGAGTAGTCAGGTCGGCGAATATAGTTGACTCTTCAAGCTCTCCGTCGGCCGTCAGGCTCAGGGTGATTGTCTCGGGAATGGCCACGCCGAGCTCGCCTTCAGAAATGAACTTAAGCACATCTGCTCTCTTCGTTTTAAAAGTAAAAGGTGCCGCTGTAAACTGAAGGTGTTCCAAGCCCAGCATATTTTTTAGTACTCCGTTGCATGTCAGGGATGTTTCATCGCCCCAATTCACCTGGGCGTTTTTAACATCCAAGGCAGCCAGCGACCCGGTTAGTTGAAAATGACCACTCACCTCTTGCTCAGCCAATGCAGTCAGATACTTATTTTCTGCCAGGGCTGGCTGAAAAATGAAGGCGTCGCTTACATTGATGCCCAGCCGAGTAATATCGAGATCGAATGCTAATGCCTCAGGTGAATTGAGTGCTTCTGCAATGGAAGGATAAGAAACGCCCAGGCTACCCTTCACACTGCTTTTGCCTGTTTCGAGTTCCAGGTTTGTCAACGACAAGGTCTTGTCCTCCACCTTCAAACCAAAAGCGAGTTGCGTCAGGTGCAGGCCACTTGTTTCACTAAAGGAAAAGCTATTGACTTGCGCTTGCGCCAAACCCGGATGAAGAGCCACATTTGAGGCTTCGAACGCAAAGTCAGCGAAAGCCATGGCCTTGGCATTGAACACTCCTTCCCGGGAGCGAATTGTGTCTGCCTGATAAGCGAACCGATTGTTCGCCAATGTAATAGCGCCCACCTCCACCTGCCAGTCAGGCCATACAAAGGTCAAAGGAGACTGGTTGTCAGCCGTGTCTACAGGCTGGACAACAGGCTGCTGACGTTTGGTGGAAACATAGGACAGATCCGACTGCCGGAAAACAATAGTTTCGATGTTGATTATGTTGTTGGCTAAATCGATTTTCGGCGCTTCAACTAAAAAGTGACCTATCTGCGCCTTCACGGCTATGGCATCTGGCATTGATACATAGCTGCCTTTCACATCGTCCAGCGTCAGCTCGTCCACGATTAAAAATGGAAGCACAGACGGTGACCCAGTCGCATCTACGGACTGCGTTAAGGGCTTTACCTGTTTATACGTTACTTCGGAATGCTCCAGCGCAACCGATTCAACATGAAACCTCATTTGGTCTAAGTCAAAATCGTCCATTTCGAGTTGAAGGTCACCGATTTTCAATGATGCCAATATTCCAGAGACCTCATCATCATAGGTAATGTCAAAATCATTGAAAGCGATAGTACTTACGTCAATAGTGAAAGAAGACTGCGCTTCAGGTGCTTTTGGAAGACTGGTCGTGTCTGGTTCCGCAACAAATGCGGCTATCAGAAAGTCGAAATTGTAGGCTCCACTGGGCTCTTTTCTGTTCACCCTGGCAGTAAGCCCCGACCATTCCAGCATTTTCAGGTTGAGACCATCTCCTTTGATTAGCGGAATCAGTGCTACCGATATCTCCAGGCTCTCCGAATAAACCAGTGTGTCGCCCTGCTGGTCTTCTACATAAAGGCCTTCCAGAAAAGCGTTGCCGGAGAAGGTGACAAAGAGTCTCTTGATATCCACTTTTGCCCCCGTCTTCTCCTCTACAAAGCCAACTGCCTTGCTCACAATGATATCCTGGCCCCAGGGACTTCGGATGATCAAAACGACAATAATGAAAAGCATCAATATGCTCAACACAATTCCGGCAATGATCTTTATGAATTTATTTCTTTTTGTTTCTGGCATATAGTCCAGTCATCCCTGCCTGTGCAAGGCGGCAATGTGGCAAAATCTTGTCTCAGGGTTGGAAGGTGCAATATAACAACGTAAGATATCACCGAACAGCTATTTTCAAACTCAATGTGGCAGGGGCATTTTTTGGAAAAAGGGAGTTTCGCAGCCGAGTCGGCTAGCATTACCAATGCAACTTAGAGAATAAACAGCTTCTATTTATTTGACTGTCAATGAATTGCGATCAGCATCGACACACTTTCGCTCGCCACTACACATGCTGCTGGAAGAAAAATTAAAATTATTTGCGTAAGCAAACACTTACATATATATTTGTAAGCACTTACTTACGTAATATAGAATGGAAATCAGAAGAGACGTTTTTCAAGCCATAGCCGACCCCACCAGAAGGGACATATTAAACCTGCTTACACACAAGTCGCTTAACCTGAATAGCATTGCTGAAAACTTTGAGGTTAGCCGACCTGCGATATCTCAGCACATCAAGATACTGACTGAGTGTGGGCTCATTATCATTGACCAAAAGGGACGGGAGCGCTATTGCCAGGTGCAGCCGGAGAAGCTAAGGGCTGTGGCAGACTGGCTTGAACCCTTCCGTAAAATGTGGGAAAATAGATTTAACCAACTCGATAATTTGCTTAACCAATTAAAAGAAGACAAAGATGAATAAGACAGTTTTCACCAAAGATTTGACTAATAAGAAAATATTAGTCGAAAGGCATTTTGATGCACCCGTAGCACTGGTTTGGAAAACCTGGACCGACGCCACGCTGCTGGATCAATGGTGGGCCCCAAGCCCATGGAAAGCCAAAACAAAATCGATGAACTTTAAGGAAGGTGGCTACTGGCACTACTGCATGGTGGGGCCTGAAGGAGAAGTAGCCTGGGCCAGGCTTGACTATGACAAGATCAAAGTTCATATCAGCTATTCGGCCAAAGATGCATTTTGCAATGAGGCTGGGAAGATCAATAAAGACTTTCCGGGAGCGTACTGGGAGGTCAGTTTTTCTGCGACGGGAACCGGCACTAAAGTCAATGTAGTCACATCATACAACTCGGTGGAAGAGCTTGAAGCCATGGTGAACATGGGCTTCCAGGAGGGCTTCGCCATGGCGCACGACAATCTGGACGAGCTAATCAAAACCCTTGTCTAAAAACCATTTTTACGAATGCGGCAAGTCGCAGACTCCCCTTGTGTTTGTCGCATTCATACCGTAGTGTCATTGTCAAAAAAACTGATATTTGACTCTCACAAACCCAACCCAATACCGATATGACAAAGCAACTTTGGCTCAACCTGCCTGTGAAAGATGTAAAGAAGTCAAAAGCCTTTTTTACCAAACTTGGTTTTCAGTTCAGCACCGGACCTGGAGATACTGAAACCTCTGCGGCTCTTTTAGTCGGAGAGAAAAATGTGGTGGTGATGCTGTTTGAAGAGCCTGCGTTTAAGGGCTTTGCAAATGCTGACATTGCCGACACAAGCAAAGGCTGCGAGGTGCTGCTTTCCATAGATACCGAGAGCAAAGAGGAAGTAGATATTTTGACTCAAAAAGCGATTGATGCGGGCGGAAAAAGCTCTCACAAACCGTCCGCAATGAGCGGCTGGATGTATGGCAGTCTTTTTATTGATCTGGATGGCCACCGCTGGAATGTGCTCTACATGGACATGAGTAAAATGAAGAATTAACGTTCACCAACCTAAACCTACTACTATGAACTTCTTTAAAAGCGCAGGGGCTGTTCTGCTTGGACTGGTTGTCATTTTTGCATTGTCTCACGTCACCGATGTTGTTTTGGAGAAATCGGGTTTGATGTTGCTGCCATTCGACTCAAATCCGCTTTGGCTAAAGCTCTTCGTCACTTTCTACCGCACCTTTTATGTGTTTGTCGGCGGTTACGTGACGGCAAAAGTGTCCCACGCTAACCCCATGCGACACACCATTGTGCTTGCCTCCATTGGCACAGTGCTTGGCATCCTTGGAGCCATCGCTATGTGGAGTGAGCCACCTCATTGGTATCCTATCGCCCTTATTATACTTGGCTGGCCCAGTGCCTGGCTTGGCGGAAAACTTAGAGTGAAAAATTAGTCTGCGCTTATCACTTTTTCAAACCATTTCCGATATGCTAAAATTCAAAACGGCCATCCTGCAAATGGGCAACAATACCGGCATTGAGGTGCCACCGGAAACCGTTGAAGCACTTGGTGCTGGCAAAAAACCACTGGTGGTAGTCACCGTCAATGATTACACGTATCGAAGTGCCATTGCAGTGATGGGAGGAAAGTTCCTGATCAGCTTTAGCTCAGCCCACAGGGCAGCGTCAGGCCTCGGGGGTGGTGACAAAGTCGAGGTTTCACTTGAAGTGGATACTGCTCCTAGAATAATGGATGTACCGGAAGATCTTCAAAAAGCCCTTGAAATGCATCCACTTCTCAAAATCAAATTTGATGGCCTCTCTAATAGCAAAAAGAAGCTGCTGATACAACCGATTGAAGATGCGAAAACAGAGGAAACCAAAGCCAAGAGAGTAGAAAAAGCCATTTATATGCTTCAGGAGGATAGCATCTAATCTCTCCTTCAAAACATACGTAGCTTCCTGTAGCTGGCACCACAAATCTCAATACTACAATTAGGATATTGAACAAAATTTCCTACATTTACCAATACTACAAATAAGACATTGAAAATTTAGCTTGGTGCAGATAATCGGTGAGCAACCTGTTCAATGCCTGTCAGACGAAGAAAACACACGAAACGGACCCAATATGAAAAGATCACAATTTATCAAAGGACTTGGGCTGGGCACTTCTGCCTTCCTGGTTGCTCCCAATACTATTTTGGGACAGGAAGACAAGCCGGCGCAGTACCAAAAGGATATTGTTTCACAGTTTGTGGGGGCAGGCCACAGCAACCTCGACAAGGTGAAAGAGCTGTTGGCTGAGTTCCCCAACCTCATCTACAGCAGCCATGACTGGGGCAACGGCGATTTTGAGTCTGCCATTGAAGCCGGAGGGCATGTAGGGCATAAAGACATGGTCAACTTTCTGATCGACAGCGGTGCCAGGCCCACCCTGCATGCCCTGACCATGCTGGGAAAAACTGACCTGGTGAAGCCAATTTTGGAAGCCTACCCACAGGTCATTCATTCGCTCGGCCCTCACGGGTTTACTTTTTTGCACCATGCGCAGCGGGGAAAAGAGGATGCGCTGGAGCTCCTCGCCTATTTTGAGTCAAAAGGATTAACAGAAACCAAAGTCGCCATTAAATAAGAAGAATTCATATGAAGGAATATCAAATGGGGGAGTTCGAAGAGATTGTACTCCTCACCGTGGGAGTGCTTTACCCGGAGGCATACGGTGTAGCGCTCAAAGACGAAATAGAAACTCGACTGAAACGTAAAGTGAGTGTGGGCGCCCTGCAGTCGGCCCTGCGAAGGATGGAAAAGAAGGGATACCTTCACTCCAAAGAAGGCGAGCCCAACGCAGAGCGGGGTGGCAAGCCCAAGCGCTATTTCACTATTACAGCCTACGGAAAAAAAGCGCTGGACCATTCCAAAGACGTCCGTCTGGCGCTCTATAATGCCATCCCACCGGTTGCCCTGGATTTTAAGTTCACATGATTAAAAAGGCTGCCAACCGGCTCTTGAAGTGGTACCTCCACCCCGACTTTTACCCCGACATCAGCGGTGACCTGGAGGAGCTTTACCTGCGCCATGCAGCTACCTCCTCACGAACGGCATCATGGAGGTACGTGCTTCAGGTGATTGTACTCTTCCGGCCATCACTCATGCGACCATTATTCAAAAACTCAATTATAAAGGACACAGGTATGTTAAAGAATTATTTCAAAATAGGTATCAGGAGCCTGCTGAAACAGAAGGCCTTTACCTTTATCAATGTGATGGGATTGGCTGTTGGCCTTGCAGCCTTTCTGCTCATCCAGCAATATGTACAGTTTGAGAAAAGCTACGACAGGCACTATGCCGATGCTGATCGGCTGTATCGCCTCACAACCGATCAGGTGGTCGACAGTGTGCTGGGCACCAGAGATGCCATGTCGTTCGCCCCGTCAGGCAAAGCGCTGGTGGAAGAGGTTCCCGAGATTGTAGCAGCCACCACAACACAGAATTTTGGGGAGCTCATTTTCCGGAAGGGCGAAAGCCTGGTAACTGAAGAGCACGTGCTGGCAGTGGACGAACATTTCCTGAAGTTGTTCACATATCAGGTACTTGAAGGCAGCTCAGAAAGCCTGCTCACAGAGCCCAACACCCTTGTACTGTCAGCGTCAAAAGCGAAATTCTATTTTGGAGACCAAAACCCAATAGGCAAAACCATCTACCTCCAAAGCGCTTTCGACAGAGACTTTAAAGTGGTCGGTGTCGTTGAAGACCCGCCGCAGAGCACACACTACAAATTCGACATACTCATGTCCATCAGCACCATCAAAGACCGTTTGGATGATGATGCATGGAGCGGCTACAACTACTACACTTACGTGAAACTCGATCAGGGTGCCAACATAGAGAACGTTAGACCGCTGCTGCCAGCGCTGTCAAAAAAGTATATGGGAGAAGAAAGCAGCCTGGTATTCTATCTTCAACCTGTGATCGACATCCATCTCTATTCTGATTTTACATTTGAACCCGAGATGCATGGCAGCGCCAAAGCCGTCAGTTTCCTTGGCCTGATTTCAGTTTTCATACTCATCATTGCCTGGGTCAATTATGTGAACCTCTCTACTGCGAGGTCATTTGACAGAGCCAAGGAAGTGGGTATCAGAAAGGTAGTGGGTGCCCGCAGAAATCAACTCACATTCCAGTTTATTACCGAGGCATTCATGATCAACTTGCTCGGCTCACTGCTGGCCCTCGGGCTGGCAGAACTTGCCCTGCCATTGTTCAACAACCTGATCAGTAAAGAAATTCTGGATCATACCTGGAATGATCCAGGGTTTCTACTGAAAGTGTTCATCTTTTCGATCATCGGCACATTCGTATCTGGCGTGTACCCAGCTCTTGTACTTTCTGGCTTCCGGCCTGTAATGGTGCTGAAGGGCAAATTCAGAAACTCAAAGCAAGGTATTTGGTTGAGAAAAGGCCTGGTAGTGCTTCAGTTCGCTTCCTCGCTTTCGCTGATTGCCTGCACCTTCATTGTTTACCAGCAGGTCAACTACATGCGCTCCAAAGACATCGGCATGTCGATCGACCAGGTGGTTGGATTCAGAAACCCACGGGTAAACGACGCCGACTACGAGGCCCACAAACAAAAGCGGATGCTGTTTGCCGAAGAACTAAAGACCTATCCTGCGATTCAGGGAGTTGCCATGATTTCCAACCTCCCGGGTGGGGGCAGCTCCGACGTGAATTCAAGCAGCGGTGGGATAAAAATCGTCGGTAAAACAGACCGGCTGGACGCAACTACCTATGTGTTGTCTTTGAATGATGAGGTAATCAGCGTTCTGGGTATGGAAATTCTCCATGGTCGTAACTTTGATAGAAACAGAGGAGTGGATACTGCCACTGTACTGGTCAATGAGGCATTTATCAAGCGGTTTGGTCTTGTGCCCGATGTGTCACTGATCAATGAAAAGGTGCAGTTTGGAAAAAACCCGGAAAATAGAAAGCATGACATCGTAGGTATTGTAAAAGACGTGAACAGAAGCTCGCTCAAAAATGAAGTGGAGCCGACGGTTTATTTTTACAATGACACACCCTCTCAGGTGATGGTAAAACTGGCAGCCGGGAAGTACAGGGAAGGGCTGGAAATCCTTGAAACCACCTGGCAGAAGTTCTTCCCAAATGACCCTTTGAGGTATACATTTCTCGATGAGCGATTTGAAGGACTTTATCAGGAAGACAAGCGATTTGGTGCGGTTTTCGGTGCTTTCGCTGTACTCGCCCTGGTGGTAGCCACGCTCGGACTCTTTGGGCTTTCGTCCTTCATGGCCATCCAGCGTACAAAGGAGGTGGGTGTCAGAAAGGTGTTGGGAGCTTCGGTACCAAATATTATTGGCATCTTTTACAAAGATTTCCTGTCGCTGATAGCAGTTGCATTTTTGGTTGGCGCACCGCTGATCTACTTTGGGATGACTCAATGGCTTGATGGCTATGCCTACAGGATTGGCTTCCCCTGGTTGTTTCTCGCCTTGTCTCTGCTCATTGTGCTGGCAATTGCGCTATTCACCGTGGGCTACCAGGTATATAAAGTGGCTGTTTTGGATCCTTCAAAAACACTGAGATACGAGTAAAGCCTCAAAACAGCATTCAAAACATCGAAAAGCCATCCCCCCGGGGGTGGCTTTTTTTGATGCGCCTCGAATTGACCTCCTTTCGGTACATTCTGCTATCTTGCTTACTATTAAACAACTTTGCCCTTAGTACAAACCCACCTAATCTGCTTCATGAAACTTCTGACATTTCCGGCCCTTCTTTGTTTTGTCATCTTTTACTCCTGTTCCACCCCAACCCAGGTAGGCGATGGAGACGCCGCCCAGGTCATCGAAAATAGCCTGGTGGCTGGCTTGCAAATAAAAGGTGAATCAAAGAAAACCTACACGCTTGCTGAGAGAATGGCCCACTATAACGTGCCTGGCTTAAGCATTGCCGTAGTAAAAGACGGAAAGATTAGCTGGGCCAAAGGCTATGGAACCGCCAACTCACAAACAGGCAGTCTGGTTGATGTGAATACGCTCTTTCAGGCAGGATCCATCAGCAAGCCTATTGCCGCACTGGCTGCGTTAAAGCTTGCCAAGGAGGGGAAAGTTGAGCTGGATGCCGATGTAAATACGTATCTCACAAGCTGGAAAGTCCCTGATAGCGAATTTACTCAAACTGAAAAAGTAACACTTCGTCGGCTGTTAACTCACACAGCCGGCACCACTGTTCACGGTTTCCCGGGTTATCACCCCAGCATGATATTCCCCGGCATCGAAACGGTATTGAATGGCAGGGGTAACACACCCGCCATTTATGTAGACACAACTCCCGGCACCCTGTGGAGGTACTCAGGCGGAGGCTATACTATTATGGAAAAAGTAGTTGAAGATGTGACCGACTTGCCCCTCGACATTTACCTGAAGCAAAGTGTTTTGGAACCTCTGGGTATGGAGCACAGCACTTATGCGCAGCCACTGCCTGCTGATCGTGCTGCTGAAGCCAGTGCCGCCTACGACAGCAATGGCACCCTCATTGACGGGCTTTGGCACAACTACCCTGAACAGGCAGCTGCCGGCCTCTGGACCACCCCATCCGACCTGGCCAAATATTGCATCGAAATTCAATCCATTGTGGCTGGCAAAAAGGATGGCATCTTATCACAGGAAATGGTGACCCGCATGCTCACCAAAGACAAAAATGACTGGGGACTGGGGCCATCACTGAAAAACGAGGGCAATGACCTGATTTTTCAGCATGGTGGAAAAAATGCAGGCTTTACAAACAATATGGTAGCCTTTGTCCATAAGGGAGAAGCCATTATCATAATGACGAATGCCGACAACGGAGGCCGTCTGATTGGCGAAATCATGAATGCCGCCTCTGACTATTACGACTGGGGACTTTCGAACGTAAGAACCATAGAAACCATCAAACTTTCTTCGGAAAAACTACAGGAATTTGTCGGAAAGTATCAGTATTCAGAGCAGGTGCCGGGATCCGGCAGCTATTATATTGAAGTAAGGCTGACGAATGGTCAACTGACTGTGATTGACCCCGACCAAAACACGTCATTCAGTCTGACGCCGACGGAGGCTATGAAATTCATCGACCTGGAAAAAGGAGACCAGATTGTCTTTTCAGCCACTGAGAATGGCCCGGTGGTGTTGCTTTGGAACAACAACTACAGGTTTTATAAAGTAGAGTGATGATGTCAAAGTATAACAACCAGACAATGAAAGCACTGTTCACCATTTTGATCACAGGCTGGATGATTCCGTCTCTTGCCCATGCCCAGCAGGCGCAACAACCCAATGTCATCATCATCCTGACCGATGATCAGGGCTACGGCGATTTGGGAATTACAGGCAACCCACATGTCAAAACCCCTTTCCTCGATGCTTTCGCCAGGGAAAGCGCCCGACTCAATAATTTCTACGTATCTCCTGTGTGCGCTCCCACCCGCTCCAGCCTGCTGACAGGCCGCTATTCACTGCGTACCGGCATCAGAGACACTTACAATGGTGGAGCTACTATGGCAACCAGCGAGGTGACCATTGCCGAAATGCTCAAACAAGCCAACTACACCACCGGCATCTTTGGGAAATGGCACCTGGGCGACAATTACCCCAGCAGACCCAACGATCAGGGATTTGATGAATCTGTCATTCACCTCTCGGGAGGGATGGGCCAGGTTGGTGATGTTACCACCTGGTTCAAAGGCGACAGCAGCTATTTCAACCCAACACTTTGGCACAATGGGAAGCAGGAGGCATACAAAGGCTATTGCTCGGATGTTTTCGCTGAACAGGCCGTGAAGTTTATTGAAAACAATCGCCGGTCTCCATTTTTCTGCTACCTGGCCTTCAATGCACCGCACACCCCTTTGCAAGTGCCCGACAAATACTACCAGATGTACAAAGACATTGACCCGTCAACTGGTTTCAACGATGGCGGACCTTTTGTGCCTATGAGCGAAAAGGACAAGGAAGATGCCCGCAGGGTGTATGCCATGGTGACCAATATTGACGACAATGTAGGCAAGCTCCTCAAAAAGCTCGACGAACTGAAAATCGCCGACAATACCATCGTCATCTTTATGACCGACAACGGGCCTCAGCAGAACCGTTATGTAGCAGGCATGAGAGGGCGGAAAGGCGACGTTTACCGGGGAGGAGTCAGGGTGCCGTTGTATCTGCGCTATCCGGCCAAGCTGAAAAGCAACAAAGATGTCGCCACCACTGCTGCCCATATCGATATCCTGCCAACCATCGCAGAGGCTTGTGGCGTAGCCGCTCCAGCCGACCGCCAAATTGATGGCAGGAGCCTTTGGCCCTTGCTGAGGGGCGAAAAGATCGACTGGTCAGAGAGGACTCTGTTCTTTTACTGGACCCGGCGCTACCCCGAGCTATACAACAACATGGCGCTGCAAAAAGGGCCCTATAAGCTGGTCGGAAAAACCAACTACAATGCCCCGCTGGAAGCTTTTGAACTGTACAATATTGAAGCCGATCCATACGAGCAAAATAACATCATCGCAGATGGCAAGGCCATAGCGGCACCTTTAAAAACCGAGCTTGACCGCACCTACAGGGAGCTCATCACCTCCGAAAATCTGGTGAACCCACCCAGAATTGCTGTTGGCAGTGTAAAGGAAAACCCTGTGATCCTCAACCGAAACGACGCTGACGGGCAGCGTGGCATTTGGGCTCAGGAAGAAATTTATGGGCTTTGGAGGGTCGGCATTCGGGAAGGCCGATACAATATCCGTTTCAAATTCATTCAGACAGTGCCGGGTGGCGGCACCTTGTACCTCGAAACGGGGCCCATTATCCAGCAGATGGAGGTGGCCGGAAGCGCTACCGACATGATAGAAATGAAGAACGTCAGCCTGCCTCAGTTGGATTGCGACCTGACCTCGTTTTATGCAGTAAATGGCCGGAGCATCTTTCCTTTTTATGTGGAGCTGGAGAAGTTGGATTGAGTCGAGAATAGGCGCAGAGCCGTTAGCCCCTGTTTTGGGGTATCTGTACAAAATATTTTATCTTCATCATTGGGCCCGACCGAACATTTGCCTTTTATGGTTAACCCCATAGAACATTAAGTGTCAAATCTGACTCATGTAAACACCCATTGAAAAAAAGGAAACAACCAGGCATGTTGAGAAAGTATAGTTACCTGAGAAGCATCAAACGGCTGCTTCTACTTGCGCTACTGATAGCCCCGCTAACGCACGGCTTCTCGCAGGTGAGGCTGCCAAAAATCATTACAAATGGCATGGTTTTGCAGCGTGACGTAAAACTCAATATCTGGGGGTGGGCATCTCCGGGCGAAAAGGTCACCGTTGCATTCAACAACAAGCGATATAAGGCAACAACCTCCGCAGAGGGAAAATGGCAGGTAGAATTGCCTGCCATGAAGGCGGGCGGCCCGTATCGCATGACTATTTCTGGCAAGAACACCATTACCCTTGAAGATATCCTGCTTGGTGATGTTTGGTTTTGCTCGGGGCAATCGAACATGGTTCACCAGCTAAACATCCATGATGTGACTTATGCCGATGAAATTGCCAATGCCAACTACCCTGAAATACGGCAGTTTCTTATTCCAACCCGCAATAGCCTGGCAGGCCCAATGGAAGATTTGGATGACGGGTCATGGAGCCAGGCCGTGTCAGAAGAGGTGAGACCTTTTTCGGCGGTGGCCTACTTTTTTGCGAAAAAGATCTATGAGAAATACCATGTACCCATCGGCTTGATCAACGCCAGCGTGGGCGGCACCCCTATTGAGGCGTGGACAAGTGAGGAAGGCTTCAAAGAATTCCCTTCCATCCTGCAAACCATCGAAAACAACAAGGACACGGCCTATGTCAACGCAATCAATAGAAAAGCAAGGCCAAGCCAGCCTCAGAAGCAGCCGGAAGACAAGGGACTAACCGGACCAAAACCATGGTATGAAGTTGATTTTGTTCCAAAAGATTGGCGTACCATCAACATCCCTGGCTACTGGGAAGACCAGGGTGCCAAAGACCTGAACGGCATTGTTTGGTACAGGAAAGAAATTAACGTGCCACCTTCAATGGCGGGCAAAGAGGCGAAGGTATTTCTTGGGCGGATAGTGGACGCAGATGTGCTCTACATCAACGGAAAAGAAGTCGGAAACAAAACGTATCAATACCCACAACGAATGTACCCGGTTCCCGCTGGCCTGCTAAAAGCAGGGAAGAATGTTTTTGTGGTCAAGGTCACTAACTACAGCGGCAAAGGTGGGTTCGTGCCCGACAAGCCTTATTGTGTGTTTGCCGACACCGACACTGTCGACCTGAAGGGCTACTGGCAATACAAAGTGGGTGCTGTGTTTGTACCCAGGCCACCGTCACCGCCAGGCATCAACGCACAAAGCCAGCCTACCGCACTTTTCAATGCGATGGTGGCCCCTATCACCAATTATCGGATAAAAGGAATATTGTGGTATCAGGGAGAAAGCAATGCAGGCCAGCCAGCCGAATACGCTGACCTCTTACCGGCACTGATCAAAGACTGGAGAAATCAATTCAGTTATCCCGATGCGCCATTTATTTATGCGCAGCTCCCCAACTTTATGGATGTGAGCTACCTGCCTTCCGAAAGCAACTGGGCGGTTTTGAGAGAATCGCAGCTAAAGGGCCTGGCAGTACCCAAAACAGCCATGACGGTAAATATTGATTTGGGAGAATGGAATGATATTCACCCTGACAATAAAAAGGATGTGGGAGAAAGAATGGCTCTTGCTGCTCTAAAAATAGCTTATGGGGAGGCCGTCGTTTATTCAGGTCCGTTGTACCAAAACAATTCTATCGAGGGTAACATAATAACCATTTCGTTTTCACACGTTGGTAGTGGCTTAATAACAGATGACGGTGAAGAATTGAGTGAATTCGCCATTGCCGGAGACGATAAAAATTTTGTTTGGGCACAGGCAAAGATTGAAGGTGATAAAGTGATTGTTTGGAGCGATGAAGTGACGGAACCAAAATATGTGCGATATGCCTGGGCCGACAACCCTGACAACCCAAACTTGTATAACCGGGAAGGCTTACCGGCCTCTCCGTTCAGAACCATAGCCGTCAACCTAAGCGAAAAAGGGCTAGGAAAAGAAACTGAACTCGATTTTGTGCCGAAAAATCAGGAATTTCTCAAAATACCTCTCAAAATTTGTTTCTGATGAGCGTATTGAGGCCATTGCAAAAGCATCGTCATTCAAAAAGCGTAAGTCGGTCATTTCGCCAAAGGCATTTCTGGACGTGGTTTTTTTTAGCAATAATGGCAAATGCCCTTCTCTATCTGAATACAGTATAGATCTTGCACATCATCATGGCGTGAGTGTTTCTAAACAAGCTCTTGATAAGCGTTTCAATAAAAACACAAAACAGATGCTTGCAGGACTTCTCCAAGAGGTATTGACACAGCAAATGGCCCATAATTCAGAAGAAAGCATTCCCTCCAGTTGGTTTACTGATATCCGTATCATGGATAGTTCAGAATTTAAAGTATCCAAAAAGGTAGCAGATACTTTTCCTGGGTATGGAGGAGAGGGAAGGGAAGCCAGTGTTCAAATCCAATTTGAGTATCAGTTGCTAGGCTCTAAGGTAACCGAGATTTCCATTGGCTCATCACGAGATTCTGATAGCATTGAGGGGATGAAGAATATTGAGAAGGTACCTCCCAAAACATTATTGCTAAGAGATTTAGGGTATTTTTCTCCTAAGGCATTTAAAGAGCTAAGCAGCAAAGACATCTACTTTATCAGCAGGGCAAAGTCACAATGGAATTTCTATATCCTCAAGGAGGGAGAATACTCATTACTTCCAACAGCCTCTATTATCAGCTTATTAAAGGAAAAGAAAGAAAGGTATCTGGACATGGATGTATATGTTGGCGAAAAAACTCGTACTAAGGTACGGCTTGTGGCTAATTTGCTCACAAAAGAACAAAAGCAGAAACGCTTAAGGAAGAAATCAGCGAATAGAAAATTAGGGACTGACGTGTTAGAGGCCATTGGCTTGAATCTATTTGTAACCAACGTGGAAAGGGAAAAATGTACCGCCTCTCAGATTTATGATCTCTACACATTGAGATGGCAGGTAGAACTTGTCTTTAAAACCTGGAAAAGTGTGATGAGATTACATAAAATACACCCAGTGAATGCGACCCGTTTAGAATGCATCATTCTCATCAAGCTGCTGTGGGTAATGTTAAACTGGACTTTTCTTAATCACTTAAAGAATTTAACCCAAAAGGATTTGAGCTTTCATAAGCTAGTCAGTACGCTACAAGGGCGATCTAAAGTGTTAACATTACCTGTGCTGCAAAACAGTCACCGACTCATCGAATGGCTGACGGATTTGTATCGAATCAGCAACGCATTTCATGAAAAAGAGTATAAAAAAGGGCAAAAAAAAGTATCAGATATTCTTACCAAAACATACTTAAATGTAGTCTTAAACCAGTAAATTAGATCAACAAAAACGGTCGGCCATTCCGATAAATGGCTTTCAAAAAACATGGAAAATAAAACTCGGCCATGCGGAATGGCCTTGCCATATCCACCAATTATTTCTTAGGTTGACGGCTATGGTTCAGAACAGACCAATGATGCTTTGTACGCAAATATTCCGACCAGATTATTAACAACACGAGCAAATGAAAAACCTACTTATCCTATTATTTGCTGCTTCGCTTAGCCACATGGCCGTTGGCCAGGGGGCGAAAATTGACAGCAGCAAATACCCGCCTCTGGTCACTTTTACAGCCCAGGAAGACCACGCCAACATGATGCAGCAGTTGGGCATTCAACAGCTAAGACCAGGCCCTAGTGGCAATGAGTCGGCACCCAACCATGCCAACTACGACGAATCCATTGCGAACCCCTGCCCTCAGTTGCCAGAGCTGCTCGTCACCAACAGTGGCAAAAAGGTCACCTCGGCCGACATGTGGTGGAAGCAGCGCCGACCTGAAATTGTAGAAGATATTGAACGAGAAATGTACGGCCGCCTGCCGAAAAACATCCCGACGGTGACCTGGGAGGTAAAAATCACCGACAGAGAATTTGTGGGGCGCATACCGGTTATTGCCAGGCAACTAGTGGGGCATGTCGATAACAGCGCCTATCCCCTGATCAACGTCGACATCAATATGATGCTGGTGGTGCCTACCAATGTAAAAGGCCCCGTACCCGTGTTAATGATGTTCGGCCGTCCTTCATTCCCTTCGCCTGCGCAGCCATCAAATCCTGATATGGAAACCCTGAATGCTGCTTTCAAAGAAATGATGATCAAAAGCAATCCTGAGGTAAAGGAAATTTTTGATCGCTATCCAGCCTACACACCCATCACAAAATTGCCTGGCCCGAGCTTTTTTGCACCAGCTCCCACGGGCGATTCGCCTCCAACTGAACAACTGCTGGCAGCTGGCTGGGGCTATGCCACCATCGAACCTGCCAGCATCCAGGCTGACAATGGCGCCGGACTCACCCGGGGAATCATTGGCCTGGTAAACAAAGGCCAGCCACGCAAGCCTGAAGATTGGGGCTCGCTTCGTGCCTGGGCATGGGGCGCTGCCAGAGGCCTCGATTACCTGGAAACAGACACCCTGGTAGATGCAAAGAATGTGGGTATCGAAGGCGTATCACGGTACGGAAAAGCTGCCCTGGTAACGCTTGCTTTGGAGCAAAGATTTGCCGTGGGGCTCATAGGATCGTCGGGGAAGGGCGGTGCCGTGCTTCACCGGCGTGTTTTTGGTGAAGCCGTAGAAAACCTCACCGGCTCAGGAGAATACCACTGGATGGCCGGTAACTACCTGAAGTACGGCGCCTCCAAAGCCAAATTCGGAAGTAAGACAGGCTGCGACCTGCCCGTTGATTCTCACCAATTAATTGCACTGTGCGCCCCCCGATTAACATTCATCAGCTACGGAATACCAGAAAAAGGCGATGCTAAATGGCTCGATCAGCACGGAAGCTACATGGCTACAGTGGCCGCTGGCCCGGCTTTCAAGCTTTTAGGAGTCAAAGACATTGGAGTCTCCAATAACTATCAGAGCGAGCAAATGCCTCCCGTCCTTACAGGTCTGCTCGACGGCGAACTGGCATGGCGGCAGCACGATGGTGGGCACACCGATGCGCCCAACTTCCAATACTTCATTCCATGGGCAAGTAACCTTCTAAAGTACGAGAAAACACAATAACTCAGGCTGCAACCTAAGAGTAGGCCTGATTTGATATGGCATGTAACCAAAGAGCCAGCTTCAGCAACTGGCCCTTTGGTTTACCAGCCCGTCGCTTACCAATTCCTGCCACTCACCACAGTTTTGCAACAAATTCTAATAACCAAAGTATACTCATTCCATACGGTCACAAGAGCATCAGTATGATTTATGAATACCAGGAGTTCAAGCTGAACAGTGTGCTTAGTCGGTATATCGACTGTGTGTGGACAGAAAGCTATACACAGCGGCCTGAAAACAAGGGGCGAACCTACCTGGTGGTGCCTGACAATACAGTGGAGCTGATCTTTACCTCCGGTACGCTGGAAAGAAAAATAAAAGACGGCTCAGGTAAAGTAGAGGTTTTGGGTAGTCACCTCTCCGGGCTCAAAACTATTGCTCAGGATGTGAAGGTAGATGGAGCAATGGGTATATCTGTTCGCTTCAAGCCTTATGGGCTCTATCCATTTATCAAGCCTGGCCTTCAGGAAACCGTCAATCAGTCAATTCCCGTTGAAGACCTTTTTGGAAAAGACATACTGGAATTGGAGAGCAAGCTCTTTGAAACCCACTGCCTGTTGGATAGGGTCAGGCATATTGAAGCCTACTTTATGAAAAGACTGCTGACGCTCAATCGGCAGGCTGATACCACCTTCGACTACCTGATTAACCGCATTGTGGACGGCAGGGGCGCTCACCGCATACTCGACCTGGCTGAAGAAACCGGCGTTACCATAAAAACATTTGAGAGAAAATTCCTGCAAAACCTGGGTGTGTCACCCAAGCAGTGTGGGCAGCTGATTCGGTTGTTTCATACACTGAAAGCCACTAACAAAGCCAGCCAGGTCAACCTCACCACCATTGCTCACGACAATGGTTTTTATGACCAGATGCACTTTATCAAAGAAATGAAGAAGTTCACACGCCTGACACCGGGAGAGTACCTAAAAGCTCCAAGGGAATTGCAGATGCCCATTTTCACAAGAAACTGAAGCTAAACATCTTTTGTCCAGTTTTTACTATCCTGCTGTGCAGTAACCTCGCAATTTTGGCAATTAAAATCATAGCTGGCTTCCTCTATTTCACCAGGGTATACTCAAGGATATTTAAGTAGATACAACACTGACTGATGAAAAAATTTGCATCTATTCTTCTTGCAATATTCCTCGGCTTTATCGCTGGAAGGCTCGCTGCCAGCAACCGCCAGGGTGAGGTACTCCATACGCTCTTGTTTCGAGTTATTTCACCCGATGGCTCGGTTGAATCCTACCTCTTCGGTACCCACCATGCCTTTAGCAGGTCTTTCTTTGATACACTGAAAAATGCGAACGACAAACTCATGGCAGCGGATATCGTGATTACAGAATCAGACCCCGCACCCGGGCACACAGCCAACGATATTGTGAACGCCCGTACGGCTGACACTCAATGGTCAAAATACCTGACAAAAGCTGACCTGGCCTATTTACGAGAGCACCTGCAAAACAGTCCCGCCAACTTTGAAAAGTTGCGACCTGAGGAACTGCACGCAGCTCTCAACAGGGAATACACCGTTAACACCTGCAACACAAGATCCGCCGCCGATCCCAATCTCTCAATCGACGAATATATCGGCTTTCTTGCCAAGCAGTCAGGCAAGCGGGTGATCGGCCTGGAAACGGCCGAAGAGCAACTGGAATTGATCAGGAAAGACATTGAAGGCATGCCACCAAAAGTGCATAAAAAACGCCTGTCCCGGCTTATCCAATTAATAAAGAGCGGAGGTGATACCCAAAGCTGCGAAGCCACCAGCATGTACCGGGAAATGGCCTTTGACTACCGGCTAACGGAGCCCTGCCGCAACAGCCTCATGCTGACCGACCGCAACGCCCGTTGGCTGGAAAAAATCGTTGGTGATCTCCAGTCCTCAAGCTGCTTTGTCGCTGTAGGCTTGAGTCATCTACAGTTTGAATGCGGGTTGATCAGCCAGCTGAGGGAAAGAGGGTTTGTGGTGACGCCCGTGTCTACAATAGAATGACCTTGAAGACACTTTTGGGAAGGAACTCTATCAATCTGCCTTCCAGTAGCTACAACCCTCAATTGACAAAGCAACTAGTCCTTCCACTTTTTATCAGCCAAACAATTAAAAGACTTGGTAGTTGTCGCAAAGACGGGCTATATTAAAGCACTTATGTCCAAAATCTTTTTCCTAAGCGGATACAAAAATAAGTTGTCGTTTGATGTCAAAGTTCAGAATCAGTGGACTTTTGCACATTCCTTAAGCATACCCCTAAGCGCAAACATTTAACCACTCGAACTACCTTTCACTGGAATGAAAGTCAAACTACTAATTACTCTTCTTTCAATTCTTATATGCCAAAAACTTACCGCACAGGTCTACCTCGAAAAACAGACCAGGCACCGGTTTGCTCAGATGAATCTGGGGCTTGACTACCAAACCAACTTCGGCGGAAAGACTGAATACATTGATGCGAACGGCAATAGGAAATCTCTGGCTCTGGGGCAACTGCACAAACCTCGCTTTCTCATAGGAGGTACCCATTTTTGGGGGCACGCCGACTTCTACATCGCTATTCCCTTGTACAGTCCCACTTTTAAAAAAGAGAATCAAACCATCAACTATTTGAGCGGTGTAGAAACTGTATTCAAATACTATCCTCTGAAGATCGAAAGTCAGAAAATCCGACCCTTCATCGGAACTTCGGTGGCCGCATTTTACTTTGAGCAAAACAACCTTAACCTTGAATTTGGCAATGGGCCGGAGCTAAACCACACCTCGCTACCCCTATTGGCGGGATTGACTTTTAACCATAAAAGCCACCTCTTTGAGGCAGGTGTACTCTGGAACTACGCCAACAAACAAGACTATTACATCTCAAGAACTGACATAACGAATGTAAAAACACCCCCTTTGTATCTGACGCTATCTTACAGACTGATGTTCGACACCACAATCAGCGCTGAAAAGAGCTGGGAGTCAGGAAGAACCGAAGAAGTAACCCAGCTGCTGGCTGATAAAAAAAGACTGAATAGCTTCTACTTTGGAGCGGGGCTTTCGTCAGCCTTTTGGATGAGCAAAAGCAGCTACAACGCTGTCAACAGGTCCTACCTTCCAAAATACAATACGTCAATAATGCCCGACTTTAGCCTTGGGTACTATTTGCACCAGCCAGATATGAATATCGCACTGACGTACCGGGGCTATGGCACTTCAACAAACACTTACGGCACCATACAAGTCCTCAACAGGAAGTCAGCCGGACTCGAAGCCACCAAGTTCCTCTTCGATTACCATGGCTTTGTTCCGTTTGTTGGCCCCGTGCTCACCTACGAACAGCTATCATTTGATGAATCTTTCGAAAACAAGCAGACAGCCGGGGTATCAGAAAACAAACTGGGATATGGCATCACATTCGGGTGGGATATCCGGCCAAACCGAATACAAACATGGCTGCTGAGAACCAACCTGAGATGGTTCCCCAAACTAGATTTGCCAATTGATAATGGACAATCTATCTCATTCAACGGCATCGAATTCAACTTCATCCAACTGGTTGTTTACCCTGGGAGGATGAGGAAGAGGTAGGTTTAGTAAGAATTTATTCGTGTCAACTGACTTATAATCAGCAACCAAAACACCTAAACTGGTTAGTTTTAAGTATCTTAAACTTTCAAGCTTACTCATGAAACAAACCCAGCTTTATCCTTTTCTTCTCGTTATCCCTTTCGTACTTGCAGCGTGCAAAAGTGATAACGGAGAACCTCCTGTAAGCAAAAATGAAGTTTCCGGCACGGTGAAAGATGAAGATGGTCATCCCTACCCTGCCGCAAAGGTTCAACTCATTGGCACAGTGGAAACAGCAACAATGCTGACCGGCAGCGATGGCGGCTTCGGGTTTGATGTCAGCGTGGACGGTGCCTATCGGTTAACAGTGACACCTCCATTGTCGACAAAACTTATTTCTAAAGACACCCTCGCCCTCGATCTTGAAGCAGGTAGTGAGCAAACAGTAGCGTTTATAATTCAGCCTCAAACATTGAATGGGTTACTGGTACTCAACAGCATTGACGTTTTTGGCGAAATAAGAAATGAGGCAGGCGGCCTGCCCGAAAAAGATGAAGAGCCTCTTTATGCTAGAAATGTGTTTGACGCACCTATCGGAAAGCTTACGCCCATCACTGCACCCGACAACCACCAGTTAACACTGCTGGAATGGCGCAAAGCGCAGGGCACTGCCAAAGCTACCTGCGACGGAAATTCCGCATCTGTTGCCATTACCCTTACCGGAATGATTCCCAACGGAACCTACACCTTTTGGCTGGACTTTCTCACCAGCAAGAAAACAGCGGGGCAACCGATCAACCTCGGAAGCGACATTGCCGGCATTGAGCCATTAGGATCGGGCACACTTAACGTTGCCAAAGCCGATGCCAACGGAAACATCACCGCCTCCATTAAACACCCCTCGTGTGTGGTCACCAAAGAAGCCGGACTGGTGCTGCTGGTAGATTACCACATCAATGGCAACACTTACGGCAGCGCCCATATTCCGGATGAAGAGGACGTAAGCCATATGCTGTTCTATTTTCAGTAGCTACCAGAGCCCATTGCCCTCAAAACACCCCACTATTTCTCCGCTGACATCAAAATAAGGGCAGGGTACCTAACACGGAAGAATGGGCAGGTTTTCCAACAAAATCTGTTAGATTGAGGCTCAATTTTGGCTCTTGTTGTGAGTCAATCAGATTATTCAAAGTGTCATGAAAATTAAACACCTACTTTCTCTCCCTCTTGTATTATTAAGCTTCTATGCCGCTTCCCAAAACACCACGGCGCTCAAATGGTGGAATCCAGCCGAGCATGCATTTCCCGTTATAGAAGGGCAAGCCTGGGCAAGCGAAACCAAAGCTCCTTACGACAGACTACCAGCAAGGGCAGAGGGCAAAGTCCCACCAGCAGTTTGGAACCTTTCTCAGCATTCGGCTGGCCTGATGGTGCGGTTTCGTTCCAATTCGACGCAAATCGTTGTTCGATATATCTCCAGGCCAAAAGGAGAAGGCAATAATTATGGCATGGATCACATGCCCGCCACAGGCGTAAGTGGCGTCGACCTCTACGCTATTACCAATGAAGGACAGGAAGTCTGGTGCACTGCCAAACGAAGCTTTGGCGATACCATTGTCTACCGCTATGAGGGACTCCGACCCAACGATCAGTTCCATGAGCTGGGAAGAGAATATCGCCTCTATTTGCCACTCTACAATTCTGTTTCCTGGCTGGAAGTAGGCGTGGAAACCGGTGCTCATTTCAAACCATTGCCTGTGCGAAAAGAAAAGCCGATCGTCGTGTACGGCACATCGATCGCTCATGGCGCCTGTGCTTCCCGGCCCGGCATGGCATGGACCTCCATACTTGGGCGAAAAATGGATCGGCCGCTGATCAACCTGGCCTTTAGCGGCAATGGCCGCCTCGACAGCTCCGTTGTAGATTTTGTCAATGAGATCGATGCTAAAGTGTTTGTGCTCGACTGCTTACCCAACCTGATCCCGGGCACCTGGGAAAGGCTCGGCATCAACGGAGAACAGGGGCTAAAGGATCGGGTGCTGGCGTCCGTTCGTAGCCTGAGAGCGAAACATCCCTCTACCCCCATCCTGCTGGTGGATCATGCCGGCTACACCGAAGACCTCGTCAACGATGACCGAAAATGGCAATACACCACCGCCAATAGGGTACAGCAGGAAGCTTTTTATCAACTGAAAAAAGAAGGGGTGACTGGCCTCTTCTATCTCACCAAAGAAGAGATCGGTCTTGGGCTCGATGACATGGTGGATGGCACCCACCCCACCGATCTGGGCATGCTCCACTATGCGCAGGGCTACGAAAAAAGCCTGAGGGCTATTTTGAATGAACCGGTCGGCATTGCCTCCACCACTCAACCAGTCACGCAATACCGTGAGCCCAACAACTACGACTGGGAAGAGCGCCACAACGAAATTTTGCAGTTGAACGCCAGCGAACCTCCCAAGATGGTTTTCCTGGCCAACTCCATCATCCACTTTTGGGGTGGCCTACCCCGCACGAAACGAGTGGTGGAAGAGGAGTCATGGAAAATGTTGTTCACACCAGCAGGCATGCGCAACCAAGCCTATGGGTGGGACAGAGTGGAGAACGTGCTTTGGCGGGTTTATCATGGCGAACTGGATGGCTTCGAAGCCAATAAGATCTTCATCATGATCGGCACGAACAACCTGCACCTGAATACAGATGACGAAATTCTGGAAGGGCTGAGCCTGTTGCTCGACGCCATTAAAATCCGCCAGCCGAAAGCGGAAGTTACACTGATGGGACTTTTACCGAGAAGAAATAACGAGCAGCGGGTGGCGAGCCTAAACCAGGAAATGGCCAGGCTTTCAAGTACTCAACAGGTGAAATACGCTGACCTGGGTGCCATCTTCTTGAACAAAGACAACAAGATTGACGAGAGTCTTTTTTCAGACGGCCTCCACCCCAATGCCGCTGGGTATGTGAAGATGAGAGACGCTTTGAAGCCGTTGATCGAAATACCAAAGGAGATAAAGGTCAAAAAAAAATCCTGAACCACCACGTTCCCATGCTGACACCATTTGCCTCCATGCTCCAACTGCAACGAACCACTTCTGAAAATCCATCCTTCGTAGAGTTGGTTAAGCAACTGGATGTGTACGTGACAGCCATGGACGGTGAAGACCATGCCTTTTATGCCCAATACAATCACATCGACAAGATCAGGCACGTAGTGGTGGCTTACGATGGAGAAACAGCTCTCGGCTGTGGCGCCATCAAAAAGTTCGACGCTATCACTATGGAAGTCAAAAGGATGTACACTTCTCCTGAAGGCAGAGGGCGGGGAATTGCCTCCAAAATTCTTCGAGAATTAGAGCGATGGGCTGCAGAGCTTTCCTGCGAATATTGTATTTTAGAAACCGGCAGGCAGTATGAAAATGCCATCCGGTTATACAAAAAAGCTAGCTACACAGTGATCGAAAACTATGGACAATACGCCAATATGGCCAGCAGCATCTGCTTTGCGAAGCAGCTACATAAGCAACCGACAACCTGACTTTACGCTAAAAACGATCCTCCCATGACGTCAAAAAACCTCCTAACCCTCCTGTTGATTTGTTTATCGGGCTATGTGTATGCACAAAAGTCCAGGCCCAATATCGTCTTCATCCTCACCGACGACCAACGCTGGGATGCCCTCGGCTATGCCGGCAACGACATCATTCAAACACCGGAAATGGACAAGCTGGCCCGGGAGGGTGTCTACTTCAAAAACGCCTTCGTCACCACCCCCATTTGCGCCGCCAGCCGGGCCACCATCATTACAGGGCTTTATGAAAGAAAACACAATTACACCTTTCAACAGCCTCCGGTCAAAAACGAATTCACTGAAAACAGTTATCCATCCGTACTAAAAAGTGAGGGCTACTACAGCGGATTTTTGGGAAAAATGGGTGTCAATTTTGAAAACAAAAGAGACACGAGCCTCTTCGATGTATACAAGCCTGAGCCCGTTGGGGCCTACTTCAGGCTGGTAGAAGAAGGCACCAGGCACAAACACACCACCGACGTGATCAGGGACAACGCCATCGATTTTATCGAAAATGCCCCGAATGACAAGCCGTTCTGCCTTTCCATTAGCTTCCATGCGCCTCATGCCGACGATAGCTCGCCGCAGCAGTATTTCTGGCCCCAGGAGGTAGACAGCCTGTACAAAAATGTGACTATCCCAGGCCCGGCCATGGCCGACGACAACTACTTCATGAAGCTACCGTTGCCTGTGCGAGAAGGCTTCAACCGAGCCCGCTGGAACTGGCGGTTTGATAGCCCGGAAAAATACCAGCAAATGGTAAAGGGATACTACCGGATGATCACAGGAATAGACAGGGCCATTGCAAAAATACGGGAGACGCTTGAGGCCGAAGGAGTGGCCGACAATACGATCATTATCGTGATGGGCGACAACGGCTACTTTCTCGGAGAACGTCAGCTCGCTGGCAAATGGCTGATGTACGAACCGTCGCTGCGTGTGCCGCTGATTATCTATGATCCGTCAGGCGTTGGTGCAAAAACCGTGGAAGACATGGCACTGAACGTAGACATTGCTCCCACTATCCTTGACTTTGCCCAGGCCAGAATTCCAGCATCTTATCAGGGCATGAGCTTGACCGGCCACACCAAAAAAACGAAAATGGCCGTACCACGACGGGACGTCTTCCTTTGCGAACACCTCTGGAACTTCAAGCCTATCGCTGCCAGCGAGGGCATACGAACCGAGAAATACAAGTACTTCAGGTACAGGGATATTCCAGATTCTGAAGAACTTTACGACCTTGTCAACGATCCATGGGAAACAAAAAACCTGGTACAAGACAAGGCATCGCAGAAGATACTGGCATCGCTTCGTAAGCAGTGCAATGAGGAAATTGAAAGTCTGTCCAAATGATGGGGCGCCAAAAGACTACAAAAGTTTCGCTGGTTTAGCTGAGGAACATTGCGGCATGAGCCGGGCTGGCTGTCCAGCCTAAAGTCGACAATCCAAACTTTTGTAGTCTCTTGCAAACGGGAGCCGAACTCCTCTGAGATGGTGCCACCAGCTATCGCTGTGGGCACCACTGCCGCATGTCGTGCACACAACGAAGGCTCTTGCCGAGTTGGTGGCACGACCAGCTGAAGAACGATCCCGCAGCCAGATAGTACCTGCCGCAAACCACCCCTCCAATTGCCGCTTCTGCACCGGAGGAATTTATGAGGATAAAGGTATTTTTGTTACGTCGGACACTACAAAAACATTAGGTAATGGGAGCAAAATTCAAATCAGTCGATGAGTATATCGGCACGTTTCCTGAAGAAGTGCAGTCGATTTTAACGACGCTGAGGCAAACAATTAAGCAAGCGGCACCCCAGGCAGAAGAGCTGATCAGTTACAACATGCCTGCTTTCAAACAAAATGGCTTTCTAGTGTCGTACGCCGCCTGGAAAAAGCACATCGGCATGTATCCGGTGCCTGCTGGCGACCAGGCTTTCCAAAAAGCCATAGCTCCCTTTACTACCGAAAAGTCGACGGCGCAATTTCCGCTAAACCAACCCATGCCACTGAAACTGATTGCGCAGCTGGTTGCATTCAGGCTAAAGGAGAACAACAAAAGAGTCCAGTCTACCTCAAAAAAGTAAAACACCATGGAAGCAGCACCTTCTCACAAATTCAAAACAGTTGAAGAATACTTCACCGCATTTCCCGAAAAAACACAGCAACTGATGGAAGGCCTGAGGGCAACAATCAAAAAAGCAGCCCCCCAGGCAATAGAGAAGATCAGCTATAACATGCCAGCCTTTATGCTTGAGGGCATGCTGGTATATTACGCCGCCTACGATAAACACATCGGCTTTTACCCCACCCCTTCCGGCATTGAGGCTTTCAAAAAAGAGCTGGCAGGCTACAAAGGCGCTAAAGGCTCGGTTCAGTTTCCCATCGATAAGCCCTTGCCATTGGAACTCATTGCCCAAATCGTAAAATTCAGGGTAGAGGAAAACCTTGATAAGGCCAGAGAGAAAAAGAAGAAATAACACTTCACAACTTATTTCACGTCGATCTTTTGGGGAGATGAGTAGTCCCGCAAGTCGTGCCCACAACGATGGCCCCTGCCGGGTTGGTGGCACGACTGGCTAGTGACCAGGCAGCGAGAGATTGCAAAAGTTTCGGCTGTTTTACTGAAAAGAAAAGTCGCATTAGCCAGGCTGGTCATACAGCCTCCGTCGGTCGATCCAAACTTTTGTGTCTCATGCTACGGGTGGCTGAATCTCTTAGCTGGTGCCACCAGCTATCGCTGTGGGCACCAGTGCGGCGATTAGCTCTTCCATTCACCGCATATTTTGCGGATATTATTTCTGAGTGCGGGGAATAACGATTATATTTACCGCATATTATGCGGAGATTACTACCATACATCTATCAGAAAACCAGCTGGCCAGCCTTTGAATGGAGGCAGGAGCAGCTCACACCGCTATTAGGCAGGGTGCGCCACTTGCAAGGGAAGCTGGTAGGCAAAATGGAATCGTTGGGGTTTGTGCTACAAAACGAAGCTGTGCTGGAAACACTCACCCTCGACGTGCTGAAATCAACTGAAATAGAAGGCCAGATCCTGAATCCGCAGCAGGTGCGTTCTTCGGTGGCTCGTCGCTTAGGCATGGACCTATCCGGACTCGTCCCCTCCGACAGGGACGTAGACGGTGTAGTCGACATGATGCTGGACGCCACCCAGCAATACAACGCCCCCTTGACAAAAGACAGACTATTCGCCTGGCACAGCTCCCTGTTCCCAACCGGCAGAAGCGGCATGTACAAAGTGCTCGTGGGCACCTGGCGAGATGATTCCACCGGCCCGATGCAGGTGGTGTCAGGCGCATTGGGCAAGGAAAAAGTACACTTTGAAGCGCCACCGGCCAGGCACGTCGATGAGGAAATGGACAGGTTCCTGCTCTGGCTCAACGAAAACGACAGCAATGACCTGGTTGTGAAAGCCGCCATAGCCCACTTATGGTTCGTTACCATACACCCTTTTGAGGACGGCAACGGCAGAATAGCCAGGGCCATCGCCGATATGCTGCTGGCCAGAGCCGATGGGATGCCGCAAAGGTTTTACAGCATGTCGGCGCAGATAAGGAAGGAGCGAAAAGCTTATTACGACATACTGGTAAAAACCCAGCAGGGGGATGTGGACATCACCAGCTGGCTCGACTGGTTTTTAAACTGCCTGCTCAACTCGCTCAATGCATCGTACGATGTGTTGGATGCGGTTATATTCAAGCATACCTTCTGGAGCAAGCATGCGCTCCTGATAGACAACGAACGCCAGAAGCTCATGCTCGAAAAACTGATGGACGGCTTCGAAGGCAACCTCACCACCTCCAAGTGGGCGAAGATAACCGGGTGTTCCCCCGACACCGCCCTGCGTGACATACAGGATTTGGTAGCAAAACAGATACTACAGAAAGCAGAAGGTGGTGGGAGAAGTACCAATTATCTGCTGGCTTCAAATTAAGACATCGACAGAAGTGTGCAACACACCTCTGCCAGCCATCCCGTTGTATGATGGTATCCAAAACCACCTTCCTACAGAAAAATATACGCCGAAAGTCCAATAAAAGCTTGATTCAGGTTATTTTGCTCTCGAAAGCTTATTAGAACCACCGTTTTGTACTAAATTATATCCGCAACACCACTTTTTCGTAATCAAACGTTAAAGACTCAATACTACTTTTTAACTAATCTATGTTCGAATGAAAAAACTGCTACTCATCTGTCTCGCCATTTCGATGGCATTGACCTCTCAATCACAAACCAAGCTCATCGAAAAGGTGACAAAAACCGGTGATGAGCTGGTCATTCCCTATGAAAAATACGAACTGGCCAACGGCTTGACGCTGATCATTCACGAAGATCATTCCGATCCGCTGGCGCATGTCGACGTTACCTACCACGTGGGCTCTGCCCGGGAGGAGCTCAACAAATCTGGCTTTGCTCACTTTTTCGAACACATGATGTTCCAGGGATCGGATCATGTGGCCGATGAAGAACATTTCAAGATTGTTACAGAATCGGGCGGTACGCTAAATGGCACCACCAACCGTGACCGTACTAACTATTTCGAAACAGTGCCCAGCAACCAGCTGGAAACAATGCTGTGGCTGGAAGCCGACAGGATGGGCTTCTTCCTCGACGCTGTAACAACGAAAAAATTCGAAGTGCAGCGGGCGACTGTGAAGAACGAAAAAGGCCAGGGTGTGCTCAATGCGCCCTACGGTATGTGGAACGAAAAAACTATTGCCGCAGTGTATCCTTATGGCCACCCCTACTCGTGGTCGACTATCGGACTATTGGAGGATCTCGACAGGGCTAACCTGGAAGACCTGAAGAACTTCTTCCTGCGCTGGTATGGCCCTAACAACGCCTCCCTCACTGTGGGTGGCGATGTTGACCCGAAAAAGGTTATCACCCTTGTTGAAAAGTATTTTGGAAGTATTCCGAGAGGGCCGGAGGTAGCAAAAATGAAGCTGGACGCCCCGGTGATTCCCGCCGACCGCTACATCTCGCATATCGACAATAACATCCGCTTCCCGGCGCTGATGTTCACCTACCCTACCGTGCCCAATATGCACCCCGATGAAGCAGCGCTTGATTGCCTCTCCGAAATTTTAGGAACAGGCCAAAGCTCTTACTTCTTCAAAAAATTTGTATTGACCCAGAAAGCCATTCAGGCCTCAGTATTCCACCCGGCGGCAGAGCTTTCAGGCGAGTTCACCATGTTTGTGCTGCCCTACCCTGGGCAAACCCTGGCTGACTTCGAAACAGCAATGCGCCAGATTCTGGACGAATTCGCCAAAAATGGTGTGAGCGAAGATGACCTGAAGAAATTTAAAGCCAACCAGGAATCGAATACGATCAACGGGCTGGCCAGTGTGAGCGGAAAGGTATCACAGCTGTCGAGGTACCAGTACGCTTTCGGCAACCCTAACCTGATCAAAAAAGACCTGCAGCGCTACCTCGACATTACGGCCGACGACGTGATGCGGGTGTTCAACAAGTATATCTACAACAAGCCTGGCGTTATCCTCAGCTACCTGCCCAATGCAGAAACGGCCCCCGCCAAGCCTGATAACTTTGAGAAGCCAACAAGTGGTGTCAGCGCATTTCCAAAAACGGATTATACAGGTCTTACTTACAAAAAACCCACCAACGAGCCTTTCGACAGAAGCAAAAGACCCGTTT
Source organism: Imperialibacter sp. (assembly GCF_048007035.1). Taxonomy (NCBI): domain Bacteria; kingdom Pseudomonadati; phylum Bacteroidota; class Cytophagia; order Cytophagales; family Flammeovirgaceae; genus Imperialibacter; species Imperialibacter sp. The sequence goes on along the minus strand of NZ_CP180355.1, from coordinate 3,977,813 downwards.
CCGGCCCGAGCCCGCTCGTAAAAGTGCCTGAGTTTTGGGAGACCAAATTCGACAATGGCATTAAGGTGATTGGCACAAAAAGCAATGAAATACCGACCGTGGCCATACAGCTGACACTGGTAGGCGGCCACAAGTTCGATGCAGCCGACCCAAAGAAAAGCGGGCTTGCACAAATCACAGCTTCCATGATGGATGAGTCAACCCAAAACTACTCGGCCGAAGCCATGCAGGAAGAGCTGCGGAAGATAGGCAGCAGCATCAATATCTACGCCAACAGAACTTCCACGGTAGTGAGCATTAATACACTGAAAAAGAACCTCGATAAAACGCTTCAGCTAGCAGAAGAAAAACTTTTGAGGCCCGGGTTCCAGCAAATCGACTTTGACAGGGTGATCAAGCAACAAATGGAAGGCATAAAGGCCAGCCAGCAGGATCCATCGGCTATAGCAGGGCAGGTATTTGACAGGCTGCTGTATGGCGACGAGCATATTTATTCCGTGCCAACTTCTGGCATAGAAGAAACGGTGGCCAATATCACCCTCGACGACGTAAAAGCGTTCTACAACAAGTACTATTCACCCAACCTGGGCGAGCTGGTAATTGTGGGGGATGTTGATCAGAAAGAGATCTTGCCAAAACTGGGCTTCCTGAAAAGCTGGCCCAACAAAAAAGTGGCACTGCCCACACTGCCACCCGCCAGGCCTGGTGACAAAACCAAGATTTATCTGGTCGACAAGCCCAACGCACCCCAGTCACAAATCCGTGTGGGTTACATGACCGACCTGAAATACGATGCGACGGGTGATTATTTCAAGTCCTACCTGATGAACTACCCACTTGGAGGCGCTTTCAACAGCCGCATCAACCTCAACCTGAGAGAAGACAAAGGCTGGACGTATGGTGCCGGCGCCTATTTCAGCTCTACCGAAGACCCGGGGCCCTATCAGGCCTATGCAGGGGTTTTGGCAACGGCTACCGATAGCGCAGTGGTGGAATTTATGAAAGAGATCACAGACTACCGGGAAAAAGGCATTACCGACGATGAACTTGCCTTTATGAGAAATTCAGTTGGTCAGCGGGATGCAAGAAGCTATGAAACGCCTGGGCAGAAAGCAGGTTTCCTGCGGACGATCGCTCATTACAACCTCGACAAAAGCTATGTGGATCAACAAACCAAGATCATTAATACCATCTCGAAAGATGAGATCAATAAGCTGGCGAAGAAATACCTCGACGACGATAGCATTTACATCCTCGTTGTTGGTGACGGCGCCACCAACAGGGAAAAGCTGGAGCAGCTTGGCTATGAAGTGGTGGAGCTTGATGCTAAGGGGGATGTTATTGACAAAAACTCCATTAAAGTAGATAAATAGCAGACATCAAAAATACCTCAAAAGAAAGGCCATCTGACGATGGCCTTTCTTTTTCCTTTGAACCCAACCATTTGCAAATCCCCCATTTTTTTACAGTCGTGTGTTGGCTACAGCCGAATCTTTTCCCGCTTTTTCGATTTCTTCTTTTTGTTCAACCACACCATAAACCCGGTGACTGGCAAGCTCGCACAAATCAAACCGACAAAGAATGCCAGTATTTTCCCGGGCAAACCCAATGCCACCCCCACGTGCATATCGTAGTTCAGCATAGCCAGCTGATCGGCAAAGCCTGCCTCCACAAACCTGTCGCCCCGGGTGCGGTAAGGCTCCAGTGTGTATCGATCATAAAAATAGGTATTGTGGTTATAGAAGGACCCATCATCCTGATAAGCAATTAGCTCAATCGCATCGTCTTCATCGCTGAGGATTGGTGTCATATACCACCCCTGTGCATCGGGCTCCAGCGCCACGGCTTTGTACCAGGCTCGGTCTAATGGTGAAATGCTATCACTATGTTGTACGAGGCCAGCCTTCGATACATCAGAATGAGGGTGACTGTGCTCAGGTCGGCTCTCTCCTCCCGATGTGGCATAATAGAGTCCATCGGCAAACCACTCAAAGCTGTATACCAGACCAGTGATGCCCAATACCAGGGCCAAAATCAGGCTATAGAAACCCATGACATTGTGCAGGTCGTAGTTAACCCGCTTAAAACTGGCGTTCCATCTTATCATGAGCCCCTTTTTCATTTCTGCCTTCTTTCTGTTTTTGGGCCACCACATCACCAACCCTGTTACAAGCAAAACCAGAAAGATCAAAGTGGCAACGCCAACAATCGGTCGGCCAATCTCATAGGGCAGCCAAAGTGCCCGGTGCCCATCGATAATGAAACGGAAAAAATCAAACTGCCCACTACCAATGGTCTGCTGCTTCCTGAGAAACCCAGCAGTATAAGGATTCATAAAAACGACCGTAAAGCTGCGTTTCCCTTCTTCAAAAGAGGAAAAACCAACTGCCGCAGCGCCCTTCCGGGTAGCATAGGTCAAGCCCGTAGCCTTCGCACCTGGCATATAAGCCTGAGCTGTGTCGAGCAGCTGACTGGGAGGAGCATAAGGTCGATCTTGCGCCTCTACGAAACGCCATGGTTCCAGTGCATCTTTTATGTCTTGCTGAAAAACATAAATACAGCCGGTAAGGCTCACGACCAAAACAATGACCCCGGAAATCAGCCCCAGCCAAAGGTGAAGCCAATCGTTAAGCCGCCTGATGGCACTTTTGCTTTTAGCCTTCCTTTTTTTGTTTTTCATTGACAGTCAAGATCAGCAACAATCTCCGGCCCGCCCACCAGGCCGGAGGTTGGCAATTCAAATATTATAGTTTGAAGAATCCAGCAACGAAGTTTGCCTCTACTTCTGCGCCTTTTGTTGCGGTGAAGTTTTTCACATCCATTTTGTAGACGAAAATGCCCGCTGCCTCAGGCACACACATATAAACGAAGTCGCCGTCGTGTACTGCTGCCAATCGGCGACCTTGCCCTGCATGCTCAGGCACTCCGCTGATGTAGGTGACGGTTTTGGCGTAAAGGTCGATCACCGCCGACTGCAACGGGCCATCCGACCATCTTGCCTGGTCAGCACGGTCTGTCATATTGATTTCGGCAAAAGCCTTGCCATCGCCAAGGTACATGAGGTGGGCAGTGGTTTTGCCGTCAGTCAACTCCTCAATGTCAAGAAAATACCCCTCGTCGAAGGCTGTCGATCCCTTCTCGATTTTAAGGATACCTGCGCTCTTCGTTGTTTGGCTATAGCCATTGGCAGGATTAGAATGCGACAAAGGGTACACATCTCCTTTTTCATCTTTGATGAGGCCTGCCTTTACGTTGAAACCGCCAATAGGCCCAACCCTTGAGTCGGTCATTATTTTCTGAAACTCGAACCCAGGGTAAGAATACACAGCTACTTCAGCCTGATCGGTAGAAGGTGTATTGTAGGTGGTGGGGTCGCTCACATAGTAGGCCAGGTACAGATAGTCACCGCTGATCCTCATGCCCGCATAGGAAGCGGAATACTCTGAGACCAGATCAGACACCGGGCGTGACACGGTTGATTTGACAGCTACCGAATTGATGTCAATGGTATGGAATTTTACCTGATCAGAAGTTGACGAAAGCTCCAGGGCCACCAGCGTATTGTCGTCCGCTTTGATAATGTCCGACAGACTGTTGTCAAATGAAATATCGCCAACCTGCTCCAAAGAGCCATCTTCATTTTTCGAGATGCCCACCACATTCACATCGTCGAGGCCACCAATGCTATAGATGGTGCTGCCGATTTGAGTAAAGTCGTAGTAGCCCGGCTGCTCAATGCCCTGGCCGACGGCTGAAAGTGAGCCTGTCATCACATCACTGAAAGGCACCGAATAGTAAGTGAATCCGTTATCGCTACCCTGAATCGCCAGCGATACCACAAACGGACTCTCTGTTTCTTCCGGTTCAGGATCATCCGACCCACCGCATCCTGTGAAGAAAATGGCCGCACTTAAGATCAGTGTCGGCATAGCCCATGGCTTGAATTGATTTTTAGAAAACATATCCTTTTGTTTTGATTATTTGTGTTTGTTGAAAATGATTAAAGTGTATACCTGAGTTTCAGGTAGAATGCCCGTCCGGGTTTCTGCAAATAGTATTTGTCGTACAGCCTGGCGTTGGCCAGGTTCCTGCATTCCAGCGAAATATTGTATTTGCTCTCTCTGAGGCTTAGAGACAGTTCCACGTCGTGGGAAGCCTGCTGCGGAATGATTTTCTTTGTGTCCATGGAGCCCAGCTCAGCCCAGCTCAGGAAATACTTCTGAACGAAATTGAAATAGTAATTCGCATTCAACGAAGACCCCTTGCCTGCCACGTTTTGAAATGTTAAACCTGCAAAGGCATGTCCGAAAAAATAAGGGGTGTTGGGCAGCCGGTAGCCCTTTTGGAAATTCCTTTGGTAGCCAGTGTTGGTGTAAGACTCATTGTACACCGAGTCAGCCTGGTCGGTGATGTCCTGAAAAGTGATATTACCTCCTACTCTCAACAACTTTTTCCACTGGTAGCTCACACTGCCTTCCATACCCAGCACCCTCGTTTGGGCCAGGTTGTCGTAATACGTTTCCGGGCTGGCCACTCTCACCACCTGGTAGATCAGGTCCTTCGACTCCCGATAAACGAAACTGCTCTCAAGGGTGAGTTGGCTGTGGCGCTTGAGTGTGAACTGGTAGGCCGCTCCCAGGTTCAGGTTGTCGCTCTGCTCTGGCCCCAGGTCGGGATTGGGCTGCACAAACAAGCCATCTCCAAAAATCTCTGTTGCCCAGGGCATGCGGTAGGTGTGCTCGTAGGAAGCTTTCAGTTGGAGCCTGGGCAGCAAGAAATAAGTGCTGGCCAGTCCATAACCCAGGTTTTGCTTTTTGCTCTCGATGGGCTCAGTACGCTGGGTAGACAGCCCAAAGTCGAACTGCTTACTCGTCACCGCTTTCAGCAGGTAAAACTTACCAAACACGGTGGTGCTCCACTTTTCGCTGGCGTCGAATTTGTAAGCCAGTCCCATCACCTGCTTGTTGATGGCCTTTGGAAACTGATTTTCGATTCTGTCAGGGTTTTCTCTGTCAAACACCTCTCTTTCGAAGTGAGAAAAAGAATGGTTGAATGCCAGTGAATGTTGGGTATTGATGATATAACCGGCGTTGACCTGGCTATTGAACTCACCGTCGGTCAGCGTGGTAAAAGTCCGTGACAACTCGCCATCGTTGGAATTGGGAGTATAGGTGGTGTCGCCCAGCCAGTTGTAAGTTACTCCTCTCAACGTGTCAATCACCTGGCTTTTTGTAGCATTAAAAGCACTATTCAAGCTTAGGTTAAATCCTTTTATCAGCAGGTTTTCCTTGCTGTATTTCAGCGAGGGAATAACCGATTGGCTGTTTCTTACGATACCTCCATACACGCTGTTCATCGTGGCTCCCGTCTGCACTTCCTTGTCGTTGCCCGATACCATCATTCCCAGCAGCAGGTTGTCGGCATAGGGCTTATTGACGACCCCAGCTTCCAGCTTCACCACACCCGAGCGGTACTGGTCGTGGAACCTTCTCACATTAGCCGAATCCACAATGTTGTTCCCCTCCTTTACCGGCACCCACACCCGGTAGCTGTTGTCGGAGTAGTTGACATTGGCATTTGCCCTTACGGTAAATCCATTTTGTGGATGCGTATAAGCGCCATTCAGCGACACCAAATGCGTATTGAACGACCCCAGAGAATAGGAAGCATCAATAAAGTTGTGGCGCTTGTTCGATACAATGTTCACTGCACCACCCAGGGCATCGGTACCCAGCCACACCGGCACCACACCTTTGTAAACCTCTATGCGTTCTATGGTATTGACGGGGATGTTATTCAGGCTGAGTGAGGAGCCATAGTTGTCCATAGGGATGCCGTCCAGGAAGAACTTTACCTGATCGCCGGAAAAGCCGTTGAGTGTAAAGCTCAGGTTGGAGCCAACGCCGCCGTCTTCCCTGGCCCTCACTCCAGGCACACGGTTGAGCACCTCTTTGGCATTGGAAGTGCTGTTGTATAAATTCTTCGTACTTATTACAGACACCGCATAGGGCAGCTCACGAACCTCGGTGCTTTCCGATTTCCCCATTATCTCCAAATTGTCAAGCTCATAGCTGGCCTCCTCAAGCGTGATATCAATCCTCAAACGTTGACCAGCCGCCAATCTCACCTCTTTCTCAAATCCCTCAAACCCCAACATATGAGCCTGAAGCACATAAGACCCGGCAGCAATATGGGCGATTTCGAAACTGCCATCCACACTTGTTACAGTCCCCGTGGTGGTACCTTTCAATAACACATTGGCTCCTGCCAGCTCTTCACCGGACGCAGAGATGACCTTCCCTGCAATGGTGGCATGACCTTCGGAAGCCTGGCCCCACGCTGCCTGTGTGCAACAAGCTAACATCCATACAAGTACCAGCCTCGTCATCCTTGTTTTGTCTTATTGTTATTTAGACTTATTACAAATAATGGCAAATGTAGGAGACAAACCCGAAACACGAAAATGATAGGAACTAATTGTGGGAATTATTTTCCCGGTTCATGATTTGCGGAAAATGAGATGTTTCAATGGTCTTTGGCTGGCGAAAAGGGAAATGCGGTGATCAGCGCAAGTTAGACCACATCTTGAAAAACATCCCAACGACGGCATTGGTGTTCTTTTACATGTACTTGTGTGCATCTCCGCACATTAACTTATCTGCATTTCTATTTCTTCCTGACAGCGTCGGTGTCTTCACCAGTCACAGCCCTGGACAGATTTTGCCAGAAAAATGAAACCCGAGCGCAAAGAATGTTTATTTTAGTTACATGAAAGCCACCTGTCGGATGAACCGCTAGCATTGGCATTCTTGCAACTTACCCGCTATGTCATGAAAGCTGTAAAGTATTTTTTCTCTGCCGTCTGTTATCTTTTATTGACTTCCGCTATTGCGCAGCCTAAGAGCTTTGAACTCAGTAACCCTGACGCCATCATGCTCAACGATCAGGCTTTAGCTACTTTGACCGGTGGCTACTGGAGGGTATTTGAAGATGCCACCGAGAACAAAGGCCACACACTTCCCTCGCCAATGAATGTTTCGCTGAGCTATTATCCCAACGGAAAGTTTTTCTACAATGGATTCTTCGGTAGCTGGAAAGTGATCGACGACAAGTATATCGAGCATACGTTTGACGACAAGGGCGATCAGGACAAGCTTAACTTTGGGGGAATCTTTTCGCTGACTGAACTGAGCAGCACCTCACTCACGCTCACCAAGCTCCTCACAACCACGCATGACATGAAGCGGACGTTGCAAGCGAAGTCCTCCACAGTTTTGACTAAGTCACGCCAGCTGAGCAATGGCCTTCCCTATATGTACGAGGGCAAACTTGACCAGGAAACCGTCGACTCGCTCAGCATGATGAGTGCTGAAGAGCTTTTTAATGCTGGCTTTACCCTTAGCAGCAACAGTATTCATATTTTCTCCACAGACTCCATTTATGTGATACGGCTAAAGGCCAAATAGAAAGCAATGACCACCACCCCGTCCAAAGTCACCCTACACATGGTTTCCAGCCTCGATGGGTTTATTGCCAGAAAGGACAATGACGTTTCGTGGATTGAAACACCTGATAATTACGAAAAGGGCGTTACCCTTACCGACGAGCAGATCACATCCTTTCTTGCAGGCATCGACTGCTATGTAATGGGTGCCAAAACCTATGAACACGCCCTGGCACTGGGCTGGCCCTACGGCGATAAACCGGTAGTTGTGCTCACCAGACGACCACTGAAGTCCGCAAGGGTGAATGTCACCTTTTATGCAGGCGACCTTGAAAAGTTGGTCACTGAGCGGCTGAAGCCCGCCTACAAAAACATCTGGGTAGTAGGTGGCGCTGCCATAGCCAAAGACTTCCTACGGGCCAGGCTGGTTGACGAAATTATAGTGACCGTGAAATCTATACTATTAGGGGAAGGACTCCTGTTTTTTGATTCCATAGGCGTGGAGCAGCCCCTGCACCTCAAGGACGTCACTGCTTATGAGAATGGCATGGTGGAGCTTTGGTATGAGGTGAGGAAGTAACCTGGTAACCAAAGCTGGCTCGGTAGCGTCAGACGGAGAGTGACCATCATCCTGTATCGAATGGAAAAAAAGGAAATTATCATCTTCTCTACTGCTACCATTGTCCTCAGCTCGCTTGTATGCCTTATTGCCCATCAATTGAGTAATCCTGGCCTCTCTATACTATCTATTTTCACACCCTCAATCGTAGCGCTAACCATGACCGCCGCAGCAACGGGTAAAAAAGGATTAATGGAATTGTTTGTCAAACAAACCGTGAAGAAAATGGCCACCAAATGGCTTCTCCTTTCATTGTTCGGAATTCCGGCCGTGGCCTCGCTAGCCATCCTCACCTCCCTGAACTTCGACCTCTCCGGGTTTCATTTGCGAACGACTCAGCTGCTGCCGCAGGTCGTCGTGATCATATTGATTGCCATCGGAGAGGAATATGGCTGGAGGGGATATTTGCTCCCCAGGTTGATGAAAAAAACGAACGTGCTGTACGCAAGCATCGTCCTCGGCTTGATCTGGGGACTTTGGCATTTTCCAGCCTATCTCATCGGCGCAGGTGTACCCCAGCAGATGAATTTCTCTGTGTTTCTATTATGGGTTGTTTTGGGAACGCTCTTTATGGGCTGGCTCTACTACTACACCAAAAGTGTGCTCACGTCCATACTTACTCACATTAGTGCCAATGCGGCTTTCAATTACCTGTTAATTCTGCCTGAGTTTACCGGGAGCACCAACACTTTCTGGTTACTGATCGGCTATATGTCGGTGTTGATGGCGGTCGTTTACGCCGTTGGGAGAAAAGACTTGATAAAAAACTAGCTGCCTTGCCCCCGCTCTTCGGAATTTGCAATTCCGAAGCTCAATCATATGGTGTGTGAGCCGACCAAAACACTCCAACCAGTTTGGAATCCCCTCGTGGCACTTCAAATCCATGAGCGCCAGGTTTTACCCACCCTTCATTTTCAAAGTATTCTTACCTACAGTATAAGCATAAGTGGCTGCAGGAAAATAGTGCAGATTAACTCCCTCAAGCTCTTTGCTCCCTTCCTTATCGATGGTGGTCACCAGCACATGCTTCAGGCCGTTTTCGGCACTGAACTTCAGCAGACTTTTCAAGGCTCTGGGCTTTTCGAAGTACCTGTTCGACCACTTCACCTCCAGCGCCCACTGCGGCTCAAACTTAGCCTCCGACAGAGCAACCAAATCCACTTCTCCATTTTGCCACCTGGCATACCACGGAGTGAACCAATCACGGTGCATCCATTGGGCATAAATCGCCGTTTCTACCATGTTGCCGATCAAATCGTCGGTGGCGGACATAGGCGAGAACAAAGCCGCCCGAAGGGACGGGTTGGTCAGATACATTTTAAAAAAGTTATCCCGTTGAAACCGTTTGGCGTCCTGCCCTACTCTTTTGACCGTCTTGATCAAAAACGCAGACTCCAAATACTCGACATAGGCCTTGATCGTCTGCTTCTTGACACCTCCCGATTCTTTACTCAGCGTCTCCAGCGAAAACTCGTTGCCAGTATTGTATGCAATGGTGGTAAACAGTGAATTCAACTCCTGCACATCCCGAATACCATACAAACTTGGTAAATCCCTCAGCAGCACCTTGTCGATCACATCCTGCCTGATAAACCGCCCCGGGTTGGCCTGAATCTTCTCCGAAAAAATGACTTCCGGGTAGCCTCCAAAATTCATGTAGTCAATAAAATGTTTATTGAGCTCCTCAATATGGGTGGTAGAATAGAAGTCAATATCAGCCCCCCGCCAGGCTACCTTTGAAGGCCTGATTAAATTTTCCAGCCCTTTCAAATGGATGTACTCGTTGAAGGTGAGCGGTGGAAGCAGAAAATCGGTAAACCGGCCCGCCCCACTTTCCAAACTCTTGTACTTTAAGGCCGCAGCCGCTGAGCCCGATGCTATGAATTTGCATGTCCGGTAGCTATCAACCAGCGACTTGAGGTGACCCTCCCAGTTTTTCAGGTATTGAACCTCGTCGAAGAACACATAAAGACCAGACAGTTCTTCCTGGCCAGCTGCCGTCATGGCGTAATGCAGCATTTGCTCCAGCCCTACATTCAGATAAACAGGGCTTTCCACTGTAATAAAGATGATCTTGTTGGCGGGAACACCTGAAGCAATCAAATCTTGCACGGTATGATACAGCATGACTGTTTTTCCCACCCGCCTTGGCCCCATCAATATCAGGGCCCTGCGCACCTCCGTTTCGTAGGCCAGCGTTTTGAACAGGCCGAAATACAGCCTCCTGGGCATCTCGTTATAGAAATCCTCGATCGCCCCGGTGACCCACCACGGGTTCTCAAACTTAAGGCGTTCTACGATTTGCTTCTCCGATACAGACTGTAAAGTCATACTATTCTCTTTATTTTAACCAAATAAGAATGTTATAATCATCTTATTTACAATAATAATCATAAATAAGGTGATTTTCGAATATTTCAATACTTAAAAATATAAAATGGCAGGCAAGCCAATTGGCGGAACCGAAGACCTATGGTAGGGTCTGTGAACCGGATAAAAAACACTTTCTTTTTATTGAAGGTCCAATGGAGATCAAAAAGTACTACTCATTTAAATTTTTTACTTACCTTTAACGTTAGTAACGTAATGCATTAGTATGATACTAAGCTTTGGCTCCAAAGAAACCGAGAAAGTTTGGTTCGGGGAACGAGTCAAAAAATGGCCGCTTGACATTCAAACAAGCGGAAGAAGAAAGCTAAGGATGCTCAACAACTCACAGAACCTTGCAGACCTTCGGATACCTCCTTCCAATCGGCTGGAGAAACTTAGCGGCAATTTAAAAGACTACTACAGTATCAGGATAAACGACCAATGGCGGATCATTTTCAATTGGGCAGATGGAAACGCCACACAGGTTGAAATTATAGACTATCACTAATGATGAATACAACAGAAAAACTACCCAATATTCACCCCGGAGAGGTGCTGGCAGAAGAGTTTCTGTCGCCTTTGGGCATTAGTGCCTATAAACTCTCCAAAGACATTCAGGTTCCTCAAACCCGGATCAGTGAGATCCTGAAAGGAAACCGCCGAATTACCGCAGACACAGCCTTGCGACTGAGCAGATACTTTGGCACCACCGCCAAGTTTTGGCTCGGACTGCAGGACGACTATGACCTGGAGGAAGAAACGGCTAACATTTCAGGTGAATTGCTATCTATCAAACGGGCTGTAGCAACTACAGACTCTTTATGATGCATTTCCCTCGGGCGAGTATCCGCTTTTGTTAATACTGAAAAGTCAAACAGCGCTTGAACCATTGGTGAAATCCGACCGGAGAGGCGAAGCCCTAACTTATAGCCCAAGAACAACACTCCCTCCCCCATTTTTTTACCTCGCCAATACTCCCGACTTTTGCAGTTCGTTTGATAAGTCGCACAACCCATGAATTCCTTCAGAGAACTCAACCTGTCCAATCCGCTCCTCAACGCCCTCGATGACCTGGGCTTTACCCAGCCTACCCCCATTCAGGAGAAGGCGTTTCCTGTCGTCCTCTCGGGCAAAAATGTAGTAGGCATCGCACAAACCGGTACGGGCAAAACCCTGGCCTACATGCTACCCCTGCTGCGGGAGCTGAAGTTTTCGAAGCAGGTGCATCCCCGTATCTTAATCCTCGTGCCCACCAGAGAGCTGGTGCTGCAGGTGGTGGAGCAGATAAACACCTACGCCAAATACATGAACGTGCGGGTGATGGGCGTATACGGCGGCACCAATATCAAAACACAGGCGCTGGCTGTAGCCCAGGGCATGGACATCCTGGTGGCCACCCCCGGCCGCATCTACGACCTGGCCATCAGCAAGGCCGTGCAGCTCAAAGAAATCAAAAAGCTGGTGATCGACGAAGTGGACGTGATGCTCGACCTGGGCTTCCGCTTTCAGCTTACCAACCTGTTTGAGCTCATCCCCGAACGGCGCCAAAACATAATGTTTTCCGCCACTATGACTGAAGACGTAGAAGAGCTCATCAACGACAGCTTCATTGCACCGGTCAAAATATCTATTGCCATCAGCGGTGCCCGCCTCGAAACCATCGAGCAAACAGCCTACCGGGTACCCAACTTCCACACCAAGGCCAACCTGCTAAGTCACCTGCTGCGGGACAAAGATACCTTTCAGAAGGTGCTGGTGTTCGTTACCGGCAAAAAGAACGCAGACCTCCTCTACGACCTGCTAGAAGACCCCTACGCACCGGAAATGGGCATCATCCACACCGATAAGTCGCAGAACAACCGGGTCAAGGCCATTGAGGACTTCGACAGCGGTAAAAACCGCATCCTTATTGCTACTGATGTGATGGCACGTGGGTTGGACCTGGCCACCGTGAGCCATGTGGTGAGCTTCGACACGCCCAACTTCCCGGAAAACTATATCCACCGCATTGGCCGTACCGGCCGGATGGAAGAAAAAGGCAACGCCATCCTTTTCTTCACCGACAGAGAAGAAGAACATAAGCTGGCTATTGAGGTGCTGATGCTGCATGAGATACCGCTACTGAAAATGCCGGAAGGTATTGAAATTTCGCACCAGCTGTTGCCCGAAGAAAGGGCCAAAAGCGGCGACAACAAGAACCCACACCGGAATGCCAAGAAAGACCTGGCCGGGCCGAGCTTCCATGAAAAAATAGCGAAGAACAAAAAGGTGAACCTGGGCGGTTCCTACAAAAGGGAGATTGTGCTGAAATACACAAAGCCCAAGACCCGGGGAGATAAGTTTAAGAATAATAAGAGGAAGTAGTCAGCAACGGTTGTTTACTCACAACCCTCCAAGGGTTTGTCTTGTGAGCGAAATAGAAAGTCATATCTGGTGCGACTATATGAAAGTGAACCCTTGGAGGGTTTAACGTGGGAGGCTCCTACAAACTACGGTTAGTCTTCTTTAGTCGGGCGCCAGGCGAAAGTGAACCCTCGGAGGGTTTCAACAGAGTCTCCTGAATGCATTTGCTCCAAAAGAAGGATGCCGCAGGGTAGCAACTAGAGGGATTTTTCATAACTTAATCGCTGTAGTTGAACCTCTAATCTACTTACCCTGTGAAACAAGTCTTCTCTTCATTCAAGATCCTGGTTATCCTCCTCATTATCGGCTGCACGCCAGAATCGCAGCCAGCCAAAGAGGTGCCTGTGGTTAAGCAACCCAATGTCCTCTTCCTGATTGCCGACGACTGGTCGTACCCACACGCTGGTATTTACGGCGACCCGGTGGTGCGCACCCCTACCTTCGACCGGATAGCCACGGAAGGTGCCTTGTTTCAAAATGCTTATACGGCAGCGCCCAGCTGCTCGCCATCGAGGGCAGCGATATTAACTGGTCGCTTTCCGCACCAGCTGGAGTCGGCAGGTAACCTGTGGTCGGTGTTTCCGAAAAAATTTGCTAACTGGGTCATCATTCTTGGGGAAAATGGGTACTTCACAGGCAAAATCAGAAAAGGCTGGGGGCCCGGTGATTTCAAAGCAGGCGGCTATACCGACAACCCAGCCGGAAAAGACTTTGCCTCCTTTGAGGAATTTTTTGCGCAGAAGCCTGCTGGCGCCCCGTTCTCCTTTTGGTTTGGCAGTACCGACCCACATCGGGACTACGTGCCTAACACGGGTATTCAAACAGGCATGTCGCTGGACGACGTCATTGTGCCAGCATTTCTGCCCGACCTGCCCTGCGTGAGAAACGACATCCTCGATTACTATTTCGAGGTGGAGCGGTTCGACAGGGAAAGTGGCCGCATCCTGAAAATGCTGGAAGAAGCTGGCGAGCTCGACAATACCATTGTGGTGATGACGAGCGACAACGGCATGCCGTTTCCGAGAGCCAAAGCAAATTTGTATGAATATGGGGCCCATATGCCCTTAGCGATGCGCTTTCCCTCCAAAATAGCTGAGGGAACGGTGGTAACGGAGTTCACGAACGCTGTGGATTTTGCCCCCACCTTCGTGGAAGCTGCTGGATTAGACGCCAGCATGTTCACAACAGGGAGTAGCTTGTGGCCACTGTTGGCTGGTACTGACAGCAAGGACAGAAGCCGGGGATTTTCGGAAAGGGAGCGCCATGCCAACGTGCGGGCTGGCGACCTCAGCTACCCCAGCCGCAGCGTGAGAACGGAGCAATACCTTTACATCAAAAACTTCATGCCAGACAGGTGGCCTGCGGGTGATCCAACTACTCATCAATCGGTCGGGCAATATGGCGACGTAGACAATTCCATCACCAAATACCTGATCATGGCTATGGAGGGCAAGGCGGCGGAAGCCAACCCAGACTACTTCAGCCTGACCTTTGCGAAGCGGCAGCCGGAAGAGCTCTACGACATCAAAAAAGATCCATTCCAACTGCACAATCTGGCCCTTGACCCGGAGTACCGATCGACCATCAGCAGCCTGCAGGCTGACCTTCAGCAGTGGATGGAGTCCACCGGCGACTTGAGAGCCACAGATCCGCAGACAATCTACTGGGATACCGTCCTTTACACGCCCAATTACCAGTTCCATGATTTTGACCTGGCTGAAGGCATCGACGGCTACGCCATAGCGCCTCCGTTTACTAAAGAGGAGATACCCTGCCTGGACGAATGATAATAGAAGACAAAAAATGAACTATATGATTGTTGAAAGGTTCCGGCCTGGGAAGGTGAAGGAACTCTACAAAAGGTTTGACGAAAAAGGCAGGCTGATGCCTGAAGGTGTCACTTACATCAATAGCTGGATTGACGAAAAAGTAGAGGTATGCTTCCAACTGATGGAAGCTGAATCGATGGAAAAACTACAGGCATGGATGGACGCATGGAGCGACCTTTGCGAGTTTGAGGTCTTCCCCGTTATATCATCCCCTGACGCCAAGCAAAAGGCCCTTTCAAGCTAACAGCTTTTACACTGGCTTAACGTGTCAGCCATCATCAGAGTATATAAGGCTGTGCAAATGGCAATCGTTGCGTCGCTGCGTTCCTTTTTCCTTGGGAGTGTGGTGAAAATGGAAGCTGGCGGAAAGCACTAAAAAAATAAATCCTACATTTCGTCCATTCGCCAGGCGTTGTGTTGTCTACACTTCAAAACCTTTAATGAAACAAGCAATGAAAGCAATTATCACTTCGGTTATCTGCCTTTTCTTTCTCACGCCTTACGTTTCCGCAGGCAATGAACCGGCACCTTTCGACATCAACGACTATGCCTGGCTTGCCGGCCGATGGACGGGCGATGGTTTTGGCGGTACCTCGGAAGAAATATGGTCGCCACCCTCTGCTGACGGCACTATGATGGGCGTGTACCGGCACCACAATGCGGACGGAAGCCTCAACTTCTACGAGTTTATGGTGCTGGACAAAACGGGGCTCCGCCTCAAGCACTTTACGCCTCAGTTGGTTGGTTGGGAAACAAAAGAAAACTACGTCACTTTTGAAATGGTCGGGTTTAGCAAAAACAAAATTGAGCTGAAAGGCCTTTCGTTTGAGCGGAAATCAACCAATGAAATGGAGATACGGCTGAGATTAAGAAATGGAGACAAGGTGGAAACGGAAACTTTTCAAATGAAAAGGGCAGACTAATCCTAACGTGAGTTCGATATAAAAATGTAACAAAACATCACCGAGGGGCGTCATTGCGGAAATTTTCTTCAGATATTTTTCTCATCTGAAGAAAATTATCCGCAATCTCCGCCACAAGACATTTGAGATTCCGGATAAATAATGGCCCATTTGAATTTTAGGCCAATATTTTCCGGAATGACGGCATTTTTATATCGAACTCACGTTAATCCTACACTTTCTCGTACTTCAACTGCGTGTACTGATCAAAGAATTTCTTCAGTATAATATTGGAGCCCAAAACTATCAGGTAGTCATCTTCACCTATAAAAGTGTCGGCGGAGGGGCCTGGGATAAGCCCTTTGACATTATCCTTTACGCCCACAACAATGACACCCGTGGCTGCAGAAATATTTAGTTCCCGGAGCGTTTTGTCCTTGAACTCCGGCTTCAGGTCGTCGTAGCCAACTTCCTCCAGGTGATAGCTCATGCCCGACACGCCATTGAGCAGATTTAGAAACTCAATAACGATAGGTTTAGTCACCAGCTGCGCCATGAACATGCCACCGAGCAAATCGGGCAAAATGACATTATTAGCCCCAGCCCGGTAAAGTTTATTCTCCGTTTCTATATTGGAAGCTCTCGTAATGATCCTGATTTTTTCATTCATCGCCCTGGCTGTCAGAGTAATGAACACATTGGATGCGTCGTCGGGCGTGGTAATGATAATGGCCCTGGCCCTGTCTATGCCCACCGTGGTGAGGTTATCATCTTCGGTGGCATCGCCAATGAACAATTTCATCGCATCAGGAATAATGTTGACCATGTTGGGATCTTTTTCGATCACAACAAATTGCTCCCCGCTCTTTTGAAGTTCTTCACACGACCGGGCTCCATTTCTGCCATAGCCACAGACAATTACGTGGTTCTTTAATTTGTTTATTTCCATACCCGAGCGATAGCTTTTAACAATTGATTTCAATTTCCCTTCAAATATGTAGCTGGATATAACAGAAACCACATAGGCAAAAATACCCAGATTCAATAAAATATAGATAGAGGTGAACACCCTGCCTGCTGCACTCAACTCCTTTACCTCCGTGAAGCCAACGGTGCCCACCGTGATGATGGTCATATAGAGGGCATTCACAAAATCTAGTTCTTCGATCACCGTGAAACCGACTAAACCCACACCCAAACTGAAAAGGAAAAGGAAGAACGAAATGATGAGATTCCTAAGCTGCTTGTTTACATGATTGATGGTCTTCAGTTCTGACATCTGTGATTGAGCCTCCAAATAGTTCTCGGAAATTAGAGAAATTTGTGGAAGGAATAAAGCTGACGAGATTTTGGCAGAGAATACTTTTTGCTAGCCAATCAATATTGACCGTGGAGCATGGCTTTAGTCAATTGTTCTGTAAATTGACTCTCAAACGAAACCAGGCAATTCATGGGCATTTCAAATCGGGCAACATCACCAATGAAGACATTTGCACGCCACCTGCTGCTGGCAGCGACTTTAAGTGTTGCACTTTTCGCCTGCAAGGAACCTGAGCCAACAAGTTCGGTGAAACCTGTAAACTGGAAAGAAAGGTTCATCGAACTGAATGAGTCCGACTCCCTGGTTACAGGATCAACCTACCTGTCGGTTTACTCACAAATCTACAGCCGGTCGGAAAGCCGAACCCACGATCTGACGTCCACCATCAGTATGCGGAATACCAGTCTGACCGATTCCATCTACATGCTGAAGGCCGACTATTACAACACGCACGGCGAGCTACTAAGAACATACTTCAAAAATCCGATATTCATCAGCCCGATGGAAACGATAGAAATAGTGATTGATGAAGTAGACAATGAGGGAGGCACTGGCGCCAACTTCATCTTCGAGTGGGCAGTAAGAGATGAAACTCACAAGCCACTGTTCGAAGCGGTGATGATATCAACCTCTGGCCAGCAAGGCATCTCTTTTACTACGCAAGGGGTAAGCATTGAGTAACAAAAGCAAGGGCAATTTGCAGGTGTTCGCCAGTATCTTCCGAAAACTTTTTACCAGACATATTCCTACAAACACCTGCCTGTCAGTTATGTGGCGAAAAAAAAATTTGCTCCTGGCCCTCCTGCCAGATACAAGTGATGCTGTAATCATCTAAATTACATTCATCAAACCTAACTTTTTCATTTATGAAGTTTCCCATAGTTTTCAGGATCTATGCGGTTCTTAACCTGCTGATTTTTTTCGGGTTGGCTTTGCAATCAGTTTTGGTCTTCCTGCAACCAGGCTTCGCCACTTTCTGGTGGGCATTGGCCAGCTGCTTCACATGCGTTTGGTTTTTGATTTCCAGCCTTATGTGGATGACCGGCTCACGAAAGTCGTATGCAGTGCTCTACCTGACCGCCCTTGCTGGATTGCTGACCTCTGCATCTATTCTTTACCAGGGTCTGGCCGTTTTTGAGTACGTTGGCAAGAGTGATTTCCTTGTTATGTTTGCTTATGCCCTCTTATTTTTCGTTTACTCGTTGCTTTTGTTTGCCACAACCTTTTTCAAATCAGTGAAGGCTTGGGCTGGCGAACTCAATTCCCCAAAACCGGCATTTGAGGGTGTTACTACCGGGATGTTTGCGGGCGTTGCCATAGTAATTTCCCTGGGATACATCTACGTAGATAAGACATACCTGAGAGACACTTATGTCGATAATTCAAATAATTACTACGGACCGGTTGGAGGCTGCACCACCGTCCACCTCAATGCGCTTACGGAGTTTGACCATATTAAAATAAGCGCTGAATACAATACACCGGGCAGGGTGATTGTGTCCTTCGCCGATAGGTATGACGCAGTTGACCTTAGTGAATACTTTCGGTCTGACACCATTATGCTGGAGGAAAAAGATGGTTACCTCTACGCTTCCTTTCCCGCTGTGTGGGCCAGGAAAATGGTGTTTTGTCAAGACCAGGTCTATCTCACCACGGCAGATATTGAACTCCGCCATAGTATTGCTTTTTTTGATATCGACCGGAGTTCAGAAAGATTCTTTTTACGAGATGGCCTCCCCGTCCCCCAATTAACCGGGGCGGAAGAAGAAGAATATTATGAGGAAGAGTACTACGACGGCGACGATATGGCAGAGGCTCCTGCTATAGAGTTTTACGAAGAGACCGGGCCGAAAACACTTGATGAAGCACACCGGACTCGGTTCCTGACTTCGATGCTTGACTGGTTTGTTGCTGTTATTTTGCCTGGTGAAGAGTCTTTTTATTTTAACACCTCATCAGAAGAACTAACCATCAACGGAACCAATATGGGCGTTTACGCTCATTTCGCCACGCTTTTTCGCTCAAGCCTTCCCGATGGTATTCGCCAATATCTCAAAGCGGAAGATGGCAATGCTGACTCCTACTCGCTGCAAAGGGCCGTGTCCGAAGCATCGGGGTTCAACCTTTACCAGACGACTGGAGACATGAACGACCTGCCCTTCAGCAGGCTTAATCCTAACTTCGTGAGCTGGATGGGCAACAACCTCGTCCCAGAACCAAACCAACAGTTTTTTGGAGAGGAAGCCGGAAAAATTTACAGGGTATCCTTCAGGCGAATGGTTTGGATGCTGGCTACCAGCTACGAGTATCTGTCCGATGGCAATAAATGGGAGAGCGAGGCTTTGGCTTACAAAAATGCCATGCAATCCGAGGGCTTCTACGGTCCTGGCTACCTCTACGACCGCTACGCCACTCAGGACTTGAAAAATAGTGTTTTTTCTAAGTACTATGAGGAATTTTCCACGAACGACAATGACTACTATTACTTCACAGAGGAGATAGCCATCGGCTTTTGGCTGCGTCGCAGGTTGGACGGCACTGACGATGAGATGTCGCAATTTTTGACCAAACTACTGGAGAAACTCGACAGCTATACCTGGGGCTAAATCAAATCCCCGGGAAGCCTGGCATTATCGGAGTTCCATTTAGGACGAAGTCGCTTCTAACAACCGTGCAAAATGCAACTGTTGGTGGTCAGATTTGATAGCCAAAGCAGCCTCTCCAATCAAACATCTTTGAAACCACAGCCTTTTTTCCGAACTAGTAAGAATGGAAAAACGCCTGTATCTCCTTTTGCTATTTGGTCTGCTTTCATTCTCTCCTCTATTGGCGCAAAGGCCATGGGTGTTGGACCAAATCGACATCCCCCACCCTTACTATTACCGGGAAATGTATGTGCCGCAGCTCACCACAGGCCCCTCTTCTGCCACCTGGTCGCCCGATGGCACCAGCCTGATCTACTCCATGGCTGGCAGCTTGTGGCGGCAAAAAATAAATGAAACCACTGCCACACAAATCACAGACGGGCCTGGCTACGACTACCAGCCCGACTGGTCGCCCGATGGAAATAGTGTCGTGTTTGTGCGGTACGATAACGGTGCCATGGAGCTCCACCTGCTGGATTTGTCAACCGGCAAAACCACCCAACTGACGGAGGGCGGCGCAGTCAATATCGACCCTCGCTTTTCACCCGACGGCAACAGCATTGCTTTTGTTTCCACAAAGGATACTGGCAACTTCCGCATTTGGATTGGTAGCTTGAACAACAATACACTGGCAGCCAAACCGCTTTCACCGGAGCGCACCACCGCCATTCCCCGCTACTACTACGGCCAGCCCGATCATCAGCTAAGCCCCTCCTGGTCGCCCGATGGCAAATCGCTGGTGTTCGTCACCAACCCCGATGTGCTGCATGGCTCTGGCAATATTTACCGCACCCAGGTGGATAACTACAACCCCGTTTTGCTAAGGGAGGAAGAAACGAACTGGCGTGCCAGCCCCGACTGGTCGCCTGACGGCAAGCGCATTATTTACTCGTCTTACCTCGGCCAGCAGTGGCACCAGCTCTGGATGACTCCGGCCGATGAAAAAGGCTACCCCATTGCCATGGGATACGGCGATTTCGACGCCACTCATGCCCGATGGTCACCCGACGGAAGCAAGATCGCCTACATAAGCAACGAACACGGCAACACGGAGTTCTACCTGATGGATTGGCTTACCAGCAAAAAGTGGCCATTGCAAATAAGTGAAAAGAAATACATCCACCCAACAGCAACTATCATCATCAGAACGTACGACGATAGTAAGCAGCCGACACCTGCCCGCCTGACGGTAAGGGTTGGTGACAAAAGCTATGCACCAGATGATGCATGGATGCATGGCAACGAGGTTTTTAACCGGGAGGCGCAAAAATTCGAGACCTACTATTTCCATTCTCCAGGAGAAGTGAAAGTGACGATACCAGTTGGTGAGGTAAAAATTACCGCATGGAAAGGCTTCCGAAAAGCAAATGATACGAGCGTTGTGGCAAAGGCAGGCGAGGAAAAAGAGGTTGCTTTTTCATGGGCTCCCTCCACCATTCCGTCGTACCACGGCACCTGGAAGTCAGCCGACGTGCATGTGCATATGAACTACGGTGGGCATTACCGCAATACGCCAGCACACCTGGCCTTGCAGGCTAAAGCGGAAGACCTGGATATTGTGTACAACCTTGTGGTGAACAAAGAACAGCGCATTCCGGATATTGAGTATTTTTCTGTGGATCCTGACAATGCTTCAGACGAACAGACCCTCATCATGCATGGCCAGGAGTACCACACCAGCTTTTGGGGGCATACGGGCTTGCTGGGCATGACGTCCAATTATCTTCTTCCAGGCTATGTTGGTTACACACACACCGGCGCCGAAAGTCCTTATCCTTCCAACACTGTAGTAGCCGACATCACACATGACCAAAACGGCATTGTAGGCTATGTCCATCCTTTCGAAACGGAGCCTGATCTCTCCCAACCCACGAGCTTTTCCTTGCCTGTAGATGTGGCCTTGGGCAAAGTGGACTACTATGAGGCGGTAGGGTATAGCGATCATCATATCTCAGCCGGGGTATGGTACAAGCTGATGAACTGTGGCTTTCGACTGGCTCCTGTTGGCGGCACCGACGCCATGGCCAACTACGCATCGTTACGAGGGCCTGTTGGACTGACAAGAGCGTTTGTGAAAATGGAAGAGGGTGATGAACGGCCACTGCACGAGAAATTCATTGAAGGCGTAAAAAAAGGGAAAACTTTTGCCAGCAATGGGCCCCTCCTTGGGTTTATTCTTGATAACCAGGGCCCTGGCGGAGACATAGCGCTTGCAAAAAAAGGCAAGCTCAGCTACAAAGGCTTTGTTCGCTCCTCGGTGCCTATCGACAAGCTGGAGATCATTCAGAATGGGAAGGTGGTCAAAACTATTGCGCTCAGCGGCGACCGTACCACTGCTGATTTCACAGGAACCCTGAATATTACTACTAGTTCGTGGGTGCTTCTCCGAGCTCATAGCGCACCCAATCCTGAAGTCCTCGATATTTATCCGTATGCCACTACCAATGCGGTGTTTGTAAACGTAGGTGGGCAACCCATACATTCGGCTGAAGACGCTGATTACTTTCTCACCTGGATTGATCGGATTGAAGAAGCAGCGGCGGCCGTCACTACGTGGAATACGGAAGTTGAAAAAACCAGGGTAGTGATCGATATCAAAGAGGCTAGAAAGATATTTGAAGGGCGTAAGTGACATAAGGAAAGCTTTAAAATCTTCCTCACTACCCTGACCCTAAAGGGAATCAGAAGATTTTTAAGCTAATTTTAGATGACGATTCTTAAAACCAGCCACGACGTCGACTTTCTACAGAATCAATTGCTGCAAAGTGCACAACATACAACCCAACCTGAACAAGACGTACCTCAAGGCAACGAGTGCCAAAGGCGTCTACATTTACGATGAAAACGGCAAGGCCTACCTCGATGGGTCTTCCGGAGCGGTGACTTGCTCACTGGGCCATTCCCACGAAAAGCTCCTGCCCTTTATCAAAAAGCAATTAGACAAACTCCAGTTTGTGTATCGGTCGCAGTTCGCCTCGGAAGAAGCGGAGCAACTGGCCACAAGGCTTTACGAGCTATCGCCTGACAGGTCTCTGACGCACAGCTTTTTTGTCAACAGTGGTACCGAAGCTATTGAAACAGCTATGAAAATCGCCATTCAGTACTGGCAGGAAAAAGGTAAGCCTGAAAAGACACACTTTATCACCCGGAAGAAAAGCTACCACGGCATCACCATGGGGGCACTTTCCTTATCGGGCCATGCCCTGAGAAGGCAGCGGTTTGAAGGCATGCTGGAGAAATACCCTGCTTTGTCGGCTGACCTGGAAAACGACTCACTGGAGGATCAGGTAGCCGAATTTGAAAAAGCAATCGACATGATCGGCGCTTCAAAGATTGCTGCCTTTGTGGCCGAGCCTATGGTGGGAGCGGCCGGCACTGCCCTGGCACCGGTAAACGAATACTATGCCTGCTTCAAAGCAGTCTGCGACAAACATGAGATTTTGTTCATCGCCGATGAGGTAATGACAGGCCTGGGAAGAACCGGAACTTGGTTTGGCATGGAGCACTGGGGCACTCAGGCCGACATCGTTGCCGTTGGAAAAAGCCTGGGAGCCGGCTATGCACCCATAGCTGCCACTTTGATGACCGACAAGGTTCTTGCGCCGATAAAAAAAGGAAGCGGGCTCATCATGAGTGGCCACACCTACAGCGGGCATCCGCTTTCCTGTGCCACTGCCCTCAAAGTGCTGGATATCGTAGAAGAAGACGACCTGCTGGACAATGTAAATAAGAAAGGTGCTTACATTAAATCCGCCCTTTACGACCTGCAAAAGAAGTATCCTGTCATACAAATTGTGCGGGGCAAAGGGTTGATGATGGGGCTTGAACTGGATTCAACGATAAAAGGATTGCAAGCAAAACTGGTTGAGCGCTGCTACCAAAACGGCCTGCTGATTTACCCGGCTGTGGGAGGAAAAGAAGGAACGGATGAGAACGGCGTGTTGATTTCACCACCGTTCATCATCAACAAAAGCGAAGCCGATGAACTCCTCGGCAAGCTGGAGCAATCACTAAAAGAATGTAGCTAACCTATGCACCTATTCGATAAAGTTACAGACTATGCCACCGCCAAATCAGCTTTTTTTGACGGGATGACCCTGCTCTTTGGTGGGTTTGGTGGTGTAGGCACGCCGCCCGGCCTGATCGACAGCCTCATAGACTCAGGAGTGAAAGACGTGAAGCTCATCGGCAACGATGCAGGCTTCCCCTGGATCGGCATTGGCAAGTTCGTTTGCCTGGAGCGAGCCACTCACCTGCTGGCCTCACATATTGGCTCCAACCCCACAGCGGGCGACTTGATGAACCAAGGCAAATTAAAGGTAGAGTTTTCGCCACAAGGCATTTTGGTGGAGCGGATACGATCAGGTGGTGTGGGACTAAATG
This sequence comes from Imperialibacter sp., assembly GCF_048007035.1. Taxonomy (NCBI): domain Bacteria; kingdom Pseudomonadati; phylum Bacteroidota; class Cytophagia; order Cytophagales; family Flammeovirgaceae; genus Imperialibacter; species Imperialibacter sp. Next base: position 3,953,897 of record NZ_CP180355.1, on the reverse strand, counting down.
GCTTTTTAACAGAACTCAGCAAAGGAACTCAGCTGGAATACGACAAACCAAAAGTGAACATTGGTGACAAAGAATACATTTACGAGGCGCCTATTACAGCTGATGTTGGGATTGTTTACGCTAAGAAAGCTGACACATTTGGGAATTTGATCTTTGATAAAACAGCCCGAAACACAAACCCCTATGTGGCCATGGCCAGCAAGGTGACTATTGTGGAAGCAGACGAAATTGTGCCCATGGGAGAGCTTGATCCGGAGGAGATTGTGGTGCCGGGAATTTATGTAAAATACATCGTGCAATCGAAAGGCTATAACTGGAAATGGGTATGGGAGACGCAAGACAAATAATAGCCAAAAGAGCAGCCCTGGAAGTCAAGGATGGCATGATCGTGAACCTTGGCATTGGCATTCCCTCCATGGTGCCCAACTATCTTGGCAAAGACATGAGGGTCTTTTTTCAGGCGGAAAATGGGATTCTGGGCATGGGGCCAACCCCCAAAGAAAATGCTGATGGCAACCTGAGCAATGCCGCCGGGCTGCCGGTGACTATCCTACCCGGTGCCAGCTACTTCGACAGCGCCATTGCCTTTGGCATGATCCGCAGAGGCTGCATTGACCTGTCCATTCTTGGAGCGCTACAGGTAAACGCCAAAGGCGACCTGGCCAACTGGATCGTGCCTGGCAAAAGAGTGCCCGGCGTTGGTGGTGCCATGGAGTTGGCTTATGGAGCAAAAAACCTCATCGCAGTGATGAACCACTGCGCCAAAGACGGAAAACCAAAAATTGTCAATGAGTGCTCCCTTCCGGTAACGACCTACCACTGCGTAAAGAAAATCATCACCGAGATGGCTGTGTTTTCCATCGTCGATCAGCAGCTGTACCTCGATGAGCTGATGCCAGGCTGCACATTAGCCGACGTGAAAAACAATACCGAAGCCGACTTTTCCTTCTCCACCAACTTCAAAGCCCATGACTGACCTTCAAAAGACGTTGGAAGCCTACATCGATGAACACGCCGATGAAGCTATCTCCTACCTACAGCAATTGATTCAGCAGCCCAGCGTGCAAACCAACGAGCGGGGCGTGCAGGAAATAGTGATCGAAAAACTAAACAGACTGGGCCTTGAAGTAGACATTTGGGACCCTGTTTATGAGGAGCTTGCCAAAAGTCCCTACTTCGTGGCTTCCCGTGACACTTATGTGGGCAGTCCCAATGTGGTGGGCGTGCTGAAAGGACAGGGGGGTGGAAAATCAATCATCTACAACGGTCACATTGACGTGGTGCCGGAAGGGGACCGAAGTAAATGGACGGACGATCCATTTTCAGGTAAGATCGAAAATGGCAAAATGTATGGCCGTGGCACCACCGACATGAAGGGCGGAAACGTGGCGCTGCTACTGGCCATTGAAGCTGTGATCAAAAGCGGCACCAGACTAAAGGGCGATGTGATCTTTCATTCAGTCATCGAAGAAGAATCAGGGGGAGTGGGCACGCTGGCAGCAGTGCTTCGTGGTTATACTGCCGATGCCGCCATTATTCCTGAGCCCACCAACATGAAGCTCTTTATCAAGCAGCAGGGCTCCATGTGGTTTCGGGTTACGGTAGAAGGGCGTTCTGCCCACGGCGGCACACGCTACGAGGGCGTGTCGGCCATTGAGCAGGCCATCAAAGTCCACCAGAGCATTTTGGCACTGGAGAAAAAACGCAATGCCTCCATTGACGATCCGTTATACAGCCACATTCCTATCCCGCTCCCCATCAATGTGGGGTCGATCAAAGGCGGCTCCTGGCCATCTTCCGTACCCGACCTGGTAACAATGGAAGGCCGCATGGGTGTGGGGCCGCACGAAAATATGCAGGAGGTAAAAAAAGAACTGATTGACCACTTAGCCAACCTTTGTGCTGCTGACGACTGGCTGAAGGACCATCCAGTGAAGGTAGAATTCTTTGGAGCGCAATGGGTGCCCAATGCGGTGGAAACTGATCACCCATTCGCAGAACTAATGAAAGAGAACTTTGAGGCGATCTATGAGCGTAAACTAAAAATAGAAGCCTCACCCTGGGGCACGGATGCCGGGCTGCTGGGAAAGGTTGGGAACATACCTTCGCTAGTGATCGGGCCGGGCGAAACAAAAATGGCTCATTACCCCAACGAGTTTATAGAAATAAAAGAAGTGATACAGGCGGCAAAGCTTTTCGCACTTACCCTTACATCGTGGTGTGGGGTGGCATCAACTGACTAAAAAAGTGATCACGGAAATAAAGAATGACATATCTGCCATCAGCCTCTACTCTGATGCTTTCAATAAAAGAATCAGGATCGACGACTATTCCGGCGATGCTCATGGGGTATTGGCACTGATAACTGAGTCGACACCAGCATGGGCTGAGAAAATTATCGTCAAATCCCGGAAACGGGAAGTTGCAATTTTTCTATCCGGTGGTTTTATCAGGGAGGCTGAAGTTGCAGGGTATTTCAAAGGGGCAGACATGTTTTTTCTGGTGAAGTATCCAAAGCCAGAAAGAGGGAGCAACCCAGGGCAGCCCGAGGAACGACGCATTGTCGAAAGTATACTGAGCCAGCCAAACACAGCATCTGAAGCAAACACACAAATAGTTTTGCCGGCTACGCCGGAAGACGCAAATGAGCTGGCTGAGCTTTATGCAGAAGTCTTTCAGGTGTATCCAACTGCCCTCAACGACCCAGCCTATGTGAGAAAAACCATGAAGGAGGGCACAAAGTATGTGCTCATCAGGGAACAAAACAGAATTGTAAGCGCCGCATCAGCTGAAATCAACAGACAATACGCCAATGCTGAGCTGACCGACTGCGCCACGCTTCCTGAAGCCCAGGGAAAAGGCCATATTAAGAAGCTGCTTTTAAAACTTGAGAAGCTATTGAAGGCTGAGAATATCCATTGCCTCTATACCATCGCCCGTGCAGAATCCTACGGCATGAACAAAGCTTTCTATCAATTGGGATATACCTACGGAGGCACGCTGATCAACAACTGTGTTATTTACTCAGGCCTGGAGGATATGAATGTTTGGTATAAGGTGGCAGAAAAACCAAAGACATAAAGGCTAGTCACACGCCATCCAGTCGGCATCGCCCCCGTTGTTTGACTACTTAGAATTGTTAGGGCTTTAAAAGTGTTCCCTTTGTAAATCGCATGATGCTTAAATCCACCACATGAATCACTTACAAGAGAACAAACAAAACGCTATCGCTTACTACAAGATGGCCTACGAGGGCAACCCCAGGAAAGCCACGGAGTTATTTGTCGGCTCCCATTACATTCAGCATAATCCTGCCGTGGCAAATGGGCTTAACGGGTTCATTGAGTGCTTTGAGCGAATGCGAGAGCTATATCCGCAAAAGTCGATCGAATTTGTTCGGGCTGTGGCGGAAGGCGACCTGGTAGCGCTCCATACACATCAAATCTGGCCTGGCAACGATCAGTATGTTACAATGGATTTTTTCCGGTTCGATGACAATGGGAAAATTGTTGAGCACTGGGATTCCGTTCAGCAAATTCCGGAAAAGTCGGCCAACCCAAATACCATGTATTGACACAAGCTTCCAGCGCTTGTATTAGCTGATGGCATGAGGTCGAAATGCTTTGTTTAGCTATCTTTAACCTCATTTCCAATATTTAGCCAATGCATAAAATCACCATATCGCTGGTTGCCACTCTTTTCTTCGGCATCTCTTTGAGACTTTCCGCTCAGCCCGCCAACCACCTCTTTAAAATCAGAACCATCACTGCGGGTATTACGGTAAACGACCTTTCCGATACCACCTCGGTGGTCAAAGCGGTTGAATTTCTGAAACAAGCCAGAACCGACTACACAAAAGCAGGCTACGACGTACAAACCATCCGAATTTCCACGCAAAACTTATACGAATACCTGGGAGGCAAAACGCTGGACGAGGCTCTGCCCTTCCTGAAGAAATTTGATGAAATCGCTCAAAGAGATGATGTTTCCTTTGCTATCGGAGCTGTGCTACCACCTAATGAATATAATGCAGCAGTTGCGAGTTGGGCCGCCAAACTCATTGGCCAAACAGAACTCATCAATTTCAGCCTGCCCGTTTCTTCCACAGCCCTGGGCATCCACCGCAACGCTATCAAAGCCGCAGCAGAAATAGTCGTGGCTGTTGCCAAAGTGGGCAAAGGTGGTGAGGGCAATTTTCGGTTCACGGCGTCTGCCAATTGTCCGGCTGGGATTCCGTTCTTTCCGGCAGCGTTCCATTCGGGAGTGAATAGTTTTGCCGTGGGGCTTGAGTACCCGAACCTTTTGACGGATGTGTTCTCGAAATCGACCATGGTCAACGCCAGGCAAAACTTAAAAGCCGAACTGGAAAAGCAGTTCCTTCCAGTGCAGGCACTCGCTACAAGAATATCCTCTACCTACAGCTGGCAATACGACGGCATCGACACCTCTCCAGCCCCAGGGCTTGACGCCAGCATCGGCACCGCCATCGAAACCCTGACCAAGCAGCCTTTCGGCGGACCATCCACGCTGAGTGCCTGCTCCCTGATTACAGATGTAATCAAGAACCTCGACCTGAAAACCTGCGGCTACTCCGGGCTCATGCTGCCAGTGATTGAAGACAAAGTGTTGGCGCAACGAGCCAATGAAGGCAGGTACACCGTGCAGGAGCTTTTGTTATTCTCCTCGGTCTCAGGCACAGGGCTAGACGTAATCCCACTAGCAGGTGCCACTTCACAGGCTACTGTTGAGCGCATCTTTACTGACGTGGCTTCTCTTTCCCTCAAATACACCAACAAAGCCCTGTCAGCCAGGCTGTTCCTTATCCCCGGCAAAAAAGTCGGCGATAAAGTGACCTTCGATAATCCGTATCTGACACCGGCGAAGGTGATGAGGGTGGAGTATTAAGGTTAGATTCGAGTTAGCCCAATTGTTTAAACATCTAGTCCCATGTATCGAAAAGTCTTTGAAATGGCAGAAGTTTGTCAGAAATTGATGCAGACCAAGTAGAGTAATAATTGTAAATTTGAAGCTTATAAACATAAAATGAGCAGCGTAAAGGTTGAGAACTTCGGCCCCATCAAAAAGGGCTATCAAGAGAATGGCGGCTGGCTTGACGTGAAGAAAGTTACTGTGTTTATTGGTAATCAAGGGAGTGGCAAAAGTACAATTGCAAAAGTAATATCAACACTTACATGGTTAGAGAAAGCATTACATCGTGGAGACGTTGACGGGGATCATCTGTCTCACAACAAGTTTTATGAGCTATTTAGGTATCAGAGGATACAAAACTATTTCAGAGACGACACGATAATTGAGTATAGAGGAGAAGCCGTTGACATTTATTACTCAGCAGCCAATGATTGGCCAATAATCGAATATAAGGAAACACAACACTTCAGCGTCCCGAAAATCATGTACATTCCTGCCGAAAGGAATTTTCTCAGCGTTGTTAAAAATGCTTACGGTGTAAAAAATCTACCTGACACATTATACACATTTGCCGAAGAGCTCAAGAAAGGGCAGCAGTCGCTGAATAGGGAGTTGCTTCCACTTCCTATAGGGAATATTAAGTTCAAATATGAAAATGAGACCGATGCTTCCTATCTCGTAGGAGAAGGATTCAACCTTAATCTGCTGGAATCGTCCAGTGGTTATCAGTCATTAGTGCCACTATACTTGGTCACCAAGTTTCTTTCAGACGAACTAAATATTACAGAGGACAGAGCAAGAGAACGGCTAACTGTCGAGCAAAGTATTCGAAGAAATGAAGAGATGGCTGAAGTTATGCAAAATAAGGCTTTGTCAGCTTCTGAAAAAACGAAAAAGGTAGACGAAATATTAGCCAAATACATCAATACTTGCTTGATAAATATCGTTGAAGAACCTGAGCAAAACCTTTTTCCTTCGTCGCAGCATCAAGTATTAAACTCCTTACTCGATTTTAATAATACTAAACCAGGTAACAGACTTATTATTACTACTCACAGCCCGTACCTAATCAACTATTTAACTCTTGCGGTGAAGGCCGGTCTTTTGGATGAACGAGTTCAGAACAACCTTGATAAGGATAAGATATATGACATAGTCCCAAAAAAATCTACCATCAGAGACCCGAATGACCTGGCAATTTACGAGTTAGATGAGCATACCGGTACAATAAAAAAATTGGAGTCATTCAATGGCCTTCCATCCGATGAAAACGAATTAAACGATAGACTTGGGGAGGCTAATGATCTTTTTGCAAAGTTATTAGAGATTCAACAGAGCATATGAGTGACCAGTTCTTTGTAGCCACATGCCAGACACAATCTAGCGAGAAACTATTCGGACTATGTGATGATCCTTCACCATCTCAAAACCCTGCATACATTGACGAAAAGGATGGTTCAAAATGGATTGCGGTCGTAGAGAATGAAAGTAGAAATAATGTAGCTTTTACGGCTATCGATAATTGTGTTGAGATAAGAAGGCCAGATGGAACAATGGAAAAACGCTGTGACGGCGCTCTGACCTATAATAAAAATATAATTTTTGTAGAGTTAAAAGAAAGAAGTGCGACGGGCAATAATTGGGTGATCGATGCAGAAAGGCAGCTAAAAGCCACCATTGGTGGCTTCGAGAATACGGAGAAAGCCCAAGGCTTCGAAAAGAAAAAAGCCTATATAGCCAACAGCCTCCATCCCAAATTTAAAGAAAGTCAGTCCATGCGAATGGAGCGATTTCTATCGGATACCGGTTATGTGCTAAGAATAGTAAATAGAATTTCGATTGACTAGCCACTGTTCTTTTATTGAGGCAGTTTATAGTCCACCCGTAAGACAACTGCATCTATTAGCTTTGAGCTAGTACACTTAGTTGTCACAGCTAGTGGATAAAAATTGAGTTAAGAAACATGAAGACTTCTATCTTTCTAAATATAATAGGGCTATCGATCGACATCATTGGGGTGTTTTTACTATTAATAATTGACCCACCGGCATCTAAAAGTGTCATTCCTTCCATACACTACAAAGGTGAATCCGACGATTTAAGTGTATTTGAAAAAGTCAAAAAAATGGCCACCACTATCCCTTTTATTCTAATTGTCTATGGATTTTTTCTGCAAATTATTTCAAACCTCATTCAACTAACTCAGTTTTAGCAACTTTGCAGCAGCCTTTCAAGAAAGTATGGCCTCTCCCAATGGCTTAGTTTTTTCTTCAACGCAAGACATAAACGGTTCCAGAACCTCGCTAAAATGAAAAAGCTACAGTATCTTCCGGTCATATCATTCATTGCACTCGCATTTCTGTCATTAAAGAGTGCAGACAAGGTAAACATCTGGCTGATAGGCGACTCTACCATGGCACCAAAGTCTGCGAAAGCATATCCTGAGCTTGGCTGGGGAGAAGGGCTGGCTGACTATGTCACTAACAAAGCCGAAGTCCACAACCACGCCGTCAACGGCCGAAGCAGCCTAAGCTTTATCAATGAGGGCCGCTGGCAGGCAGTGTACAACAGCCTCCAAAAAGGAGATTACGTCATTATCCAATTTGGGCACAACGATGAGAAAACCGATTCAACCCGACACACCGAGCCGTTTGGCAGCTTCAAGCAGAACATCCAGAAATTCATTGATGAGGCAAGGAAGAAAGGGGCCACTCCCATCGTTTGCTCGTCTATTGTCAGGCGCCATTTCGATGCAGAGGGCAACCTCAAAGACACGCACGGTGACTATATCACAGGAGCATCTCAAATCGCCAGGGAAACCAACACAGCTTACGTGAATATGGAAGCGTTGACACGCAAGCTGGTGTCAGGCATGGGGCCAGAAAAATCGAAAGACATCTTTCTCTTCACCGACAGCAAGCAGGACTCTACTCATCTGAATGTGGCGGGAGCCGGTATCGTAGCAGGGCTGTTTGTGGAAGAAGCCAAAGCGCAGAGGTTACCGATTGCAACTGTGTTTAAGTAGCCGACACACAGCATCCAATGCTAAGCTGCAAATCAAATTGCCTCCGAAAATTGTGACATTAAAATAGTTAGAGGTTGCAGCTTCGGTTTGCCAGAAGCATAACCCTTGCAGCATGTGCCTACGTATAGCTAAAGGAACCTATCCTGTTTACGTGATGCCAAAAGTTCTGACCCTCCTCTTCCTTTCTTTCAGCCTCTTTAATTTAAATGGCCAACCTGCAACAGATATTGTCATTGGGAGAGCTTACTCAATTGATTCGAAGGTGCTCGGTGAAACCAGACAGTATATGGTCAGCCTGCCTGCGTCCTACCAGGGCGACGACTTTTACATAGATAAAAGCTACCCGGTCATGATTGTGTTGGATGGAGAGCGGCTGTTTCAATTAACTGCCAGTATCGTACAAACCATGAGTTCGGGCGGTACAGAGCAAATTCCAGAGATGATTGTGATCGGCATTCCAAACACCGACCGAAGTAGGGATATGCTACCCAATTACGCAAACGAGGCAGTCGCATCTGGCGCAGTCGAATTCCGACGATTCATCGAAGAAGAATTCCTGCCTGCGGCTGACATCGCCTACCGGACAACCAACTGCCGGATACTTGTCGGACATTCGTATTCGGGCCTGTTTGCTGTGGATACTTTCCTTGAGACCGATTCATTTAAAGGGTTTGTCGCAATTGACCCAAGCCTGTGGTGGGACAATCAGGTGTTGATAAAAAGGGTTAAAGAGCTTTTAGCCAGGAAAGAAACCTTTACCTCTTCCATCTACTTTGGCCAGGCCAATAATCCCTTCAACGAGGGCATCGAAGCTGGAAGGCTGGGAAGAGCAGTGCAGGCTTTTACCAGAACACTGGACACTTTACATGTAGCCGGCCTTAGGTACCAAACCCACTTCTACGAGAATGAAGACCACTATTCCATTCCACTGATTACTTTGTACGATGGACTGCAGTATCTCTTTGAAGGCTACAAATTTCCTCTCAATCAAATAAAACACTCAACCGCCGAGTCGATCAGGCAACACTACAACGCCCTGTCGGAGAGAATGGGTGGTCAGCTTCCTCCCCCAGGCAAATTATTGAATCAGGTCGGGCTGTATTTATTGGAAGATGAAGAAAGAATAGCTGATGCCATAAAAATACTGGAACTGAGCGCAGGGAGTTATCCCAATTCACATATCCCTTATTTAAGCCTGGCTGAAGGATACCGGCAGGCTGGTGACACAGAAAAGGCAATTACGCAATACAAAAGAGCACTTGAGTTGAGCCCATCCAATGAAGAAGTAAAATCGAGATTAGCGGAGTTAAAGAACTAAGCCGCCTGATCGCTGCATACCGTTGAGAAGGCTCACAAATAACTTACACCTCGATCTTCCTATCTCTGGCTATCACCTTCCATTCGCCAGTCACTCTCCCTTTTTGTACTGTATTAACTCTTTCATAAAGCGCTACGGTAGGGCAGATGTGAAATGGCAGCCCGTACAATATATCCCCCACCTTGTAACCATGTCCTTCCCCCGCTTCCAGCACAAGATGCTCCTCACTTTGACCAACAGGCTTCAGCTCAGGCGCATTGAGAAAGTGAACCCGGTTAGTGAGAACGTTCTCTGAGGCAATGGATTTGTGCCCAAGGTCTGTACATATCCTGGTTTTTGTGGGTAAGGAAATCACCCGGGAAACGACCAACGCAGCAGGCAAAAACGGCTGCTCTGCACAAATATCGCTGTAACCCTTGTCCCAATAAACAAAAGTACCGGGGCAGCATATTACATCCTTCCGCTGCGCATGAACAGGAAATGTTGGTGATCCACCTGCCAGGATGACGGGCTCAGGAAAACCTAGCTGCTGAATATCAATCTTAAGTTTCTCCACCGCCTCAAAAGCTGCGTTGCAAGCTTTGGTTCTTTCCGCAATATCAACCTGCCGATGCTGACCGTCATACACATGCAAGCCCACCGGAACGATGCCCTTCATTGTAGCTACCTTCTCGTAAAGGGCAACGGCTTCCGGGCCTGGTATAATACCCGATCTGTCGTTGCCATTGTTTACGTCCATATAGGCGTTGATGCGAAGGCCCTGATCGGCAAAGGCAATAGATATGTCTTGAGCGGACTGGGCGTTATCGTAGAGACATGAGTAGGTAGTCGTCGGGTATTTTCGAATCAATTGCAGGAACCGTGTCAGCTTAGGTCCTGTGGGCTGATAAGCCAGCAACACATCCTGAGCCCTGATCATCCCGAGCATTTCTGCCTCGGCTATGGTGGCGCATTTGAACTTCTTGATGCCTTCATCCATGAGCATTTTGCACACCTCCTTCGCCTTATTGGTCTTTACATGAGGTCGCAGCCTGTCTACATCGTCGATTATGCTCTTCACCCCTTTGATGTTCTCACGCACCCGTTCAGGGTACACCACCATGGCTGGCGAATCAAGCTCATCTATATTATCAATTGCATACCATTCACTGCTCATTGCTCTCTCAGTTATTTTAATTCAAAAAGTGCCTCAATTTCCACGGGGATGTTCTCGGGCAGCATGCCCATCCCCACTGCGCTCCTCACGCCAATACCATTTTCCTCCCCCCACACCTTTGCAAACAGTTCACTGCAACCATTGATTACATAAGGGTGGCGATCAAAAGCAGGCACACCATTCACCATGCCCAGCACTTTAATCACCCGTTTTACTTTATCAAGACTTCCAAGGTTGGTCTTGATGGTCGAAAGTATCGTCAAGCCTACCTGCTGAGCGGCCAGCTTACCCTGCTCGATATCCAGCTCGCCTCCCACCTTGCCGAAAATCAGTGTACCATCTGTTTTTACCGGCCCGTGACCAGACACATACAAGTGTCGGCCATCAATAAGGAAGGGCTTGTACACCCCTTTGGGGGCCGGAGGCGGAGGCAATTCAAGGCCCAGCTGGGCAAATCTTTCGTCAGCAGTCATTCGATATCCAATTTTCAATTGTTAGTTTCAAAATCCTCAGATCTACGCTGAATGGGAATCATATAAACAAGTCAATCAGCAACACCACAGCCATACCCACCACAGAAACAACAGTTTCCATCAGCGACCATGAAAGAATGGTGTCTTTAATGCTCACATTGAAGTATTCTTTGTACATCCAGAAGCCCGAGTCGTTGACGTGCGAAAACATCAGGCTACCAGCGCCGACAGCCAGCACCATGAGGTTAGGATCCACGCCAAGCTGCGGCATAATTGGAGCCAGAATACCGGCGGAGGTTAATCCAGCCACTGTAGCCGACCCAATACAAACCCTTATAAAAGCGGCTATCATCCAGCCCAGGATCAGGGGATGAATGTCCATGTTTTGCAGTAAAGCCCCTATCTCAACACTCACTCCGCTGTCGCTAAATACTTGTTTCAAAGCACCGGCTCCTCCAACAATCAACAGAATGGGAGCAACGTCTTTAATGGCCTCTGTGTAGTAGCCCATCACCTCGCTCATCTTCTTTTTGTAAGCAAGTCCAATGGAATAGGTAGCAACCGCAAGCGAAATAATCATGACAATGGTGGCGTCAGAAAAGAAAGAAACCACCTTAGCTGTTCCTCCAGAAAAGTCGCCAAATCTATTCAGCAGTGCCGCACTTGCCAGCAAAACTACCGGCAGCAGTGCTGAGAAAAAGCTGGTGAACCCACTTGGAAGCTGATCATCAGGCAATGGCTTAGCCTGAAAAGTCGCCAGCGGCTTGGAGTCAATTCCCTTCAGTGTACGGGCAAATATTGGCCCGGCGACAATGATGGTTGGCACTGCCACAATGAACCCATACAAAAGTGTCAGCCCCATGTCGGCATTCAGCTGACCAACCAGCGCAGCGGGTGACGGGTGGGGTGGCAAAAACCCATGAGTCACAGACAACGCTGCAAGCATCGGAATTCCGATATAAACGGCAGGCAGCTTGTACTGGTAAGTCACCGAAAAAATAAGCGGCACCAGCAGCACAAAGCCTACATTATAAAACAGTGGAATACCCACCACAAAGCCGGTAGCCATCAAGGCCCACTGTATATTTTTCTCTCCAAAGGAGTTCATCAGCACCTGACTGATTTTTTGGGCAGCACCGCTTTCTGCCACCAGTTTACCCAACATGGCACCGAGGCCAATTACGATGACAAGGTCGCCCAGGAGGCCACCGATACCCTTTTGCACAGAACCCGCCACATTTTCAAGGGGGATGCCCAGCGCCAAGCCGGTGCCAATGGAAACTACAAGAAAGGCAAGAAATGGATTGACCTTGCCCCAGGTGATCAGAAGAACCAGCACGAGGATGCAAAGCAGGATGATGAATATCGACATGGTTAAAAGTAGGTGAGTTATAATTGAAATTGGAAGATAGCAGAATTACTCAGCGGTGACAACAAAAATTTTCCAACGAACGCAGTACGGTTGCGTTTTCCTGTAGCTCATTATGCTGGCAGAAAACCTTTGAAACAGAATTTATCTGGCTGGCACTCCAATCCATCATTTTGTTTGTAAATTAGCTACTACTGAACACCCAAAACTTACACCCATGGCACGTGTCTTGTCAGACAAAGAAGTTCATTCCTATCAACAAGATGGCTTCGTAATCATCAAAAATTTCTTCAGCAAGGCCGAAATAGACAAGCTTTACAAGGTGGCCACCGGCGATCAGGTAATGAAAGAGAATGCAGTCGATTTGAATGACCAAACCGGCAAGAAAACCAGGCTAACCCTCTGGTTCAAACCAGGCGACGATATCTACAGCCTATTGGTGCGAAGTGAGCGAATGGTGAAATCAGTTGAGAAGCTCCTTGATAGCCCATCCCCTGTTTGCCATTTCCATTCCAAACTCATGCAAAAAGAGCCTAAGGTTGGCGGAGCCTGGGAGTGGCACCAGGACTATGGATATTGGTACAAAAACCAGTTTCTATATCCGGAACAACTCACCAGCGTAATGATCGCCCTTACCGAAGCCAACAAGGCCAATGGCTGTCTTCAGATCATCAGGGGGTCACACAAAATGGGCCGTGTCAACCACGGCTTCACCGGCGAACAGGTAGGTGCTGACATGGTTATGGTAGACCACGCTTTGGCAACACTGGAGCACATGTACGTGGAGCTCCAGCCAGGTGATGCCCTCTTCTTTCATCCCAATCTTTTGCACCGGTCGGAAGCCAATACATCCGACAGCCCCCGCTGGTCACTTATTTCTTGCTACAACTCACTTTCTAACCCAGCTTACAACGATGATTCTCTGGGATGGCGTGAGCCAATTTCGATGGTAGAAGATGATGCACTGATGAAGGCTGCAGCCGTCGGAGCTACCTCCCAGTCCGATTTTCTGAAGAAGGAAAAAGACCCTGCACTAAAAGAAACAGGCTGGGAAAAAGAGGTTCTCACAAAGTAGAACTACACATCAAAACATTAACAACTAACATCTCAGCTACAAATGAAGCTAACTACCGGTATTTCACTTTCCATTATGATGCTCCTCGAATACTTCGTGTGGGGCGCCTGGTATGTCACCATGGGCACTTATATGTCAGAACACCTTGGGTCAACCGGCATCCACATCGGAGCCGCCTACAGTGCCCTGGCCATTGCCACCATGATTTCACCGTTTTTTGTGGGCATGGTAGCCGACAGGTTTTTTGCCGCACAAAAAATCATGGGAGTGCTTCATTTACTGGGAGCGGCACTGCTATTCCTGGCCACGCAGGTAGCTGACAACTCCTCTTTTTATTGGATCATCATGGCTTACTCATTGCTCTATATGCCGACCATCGCCCTTTCCAACAGTATTGCCTTCGGGCAAATGACGGATCCGGGCAAGCAATTCCCCTGGATCAGAGTGTTTGGTACCCTTGGCTGGATTGTGGCTGGCTTGATGATTGGCTTTTTAGGGATTGAAAAAACGCCTTCCACCTTCGTGATGGCGGCCATAGTTTCTGCTGCACTTGGCGTATTTAGTTTTATGCTACCCAACACGCCACCTAAAGGTGGCGAAGATGCCTCAGCAGCATTGGGTACAGAAGCTTTCGTTCTCTTCAAAGACAAACCCTACCTGATCTTCTTTGTCGCTGCCATTTTGGTGTGTATTCCGCTGTCGTTTTACTATGGCTTTGCCAACCCCTTCCTCAACGACGTGGGCATGGAAAACGCTGCTTCCAAAATGACCCTGGGGCAGGTGTCTGAAGCTGTATTTATTCTCGCCATACCTTTCTTATTCAACAGTATTGGTGTGAAGAAAATGCTGTTGCTCGGCATGGCTGCCTGGATTCTCCGCTACGTGTGTTTTGCCTACGGAAATGTAGACACCGGCATGTGGATGCTCTACGCCGGCATCATCCTACACGGCATTTGCTACGACTTCTTCTTCGTCACAGGCTACATGTATACAGAAAAGAAAGCCGGAGCAAAAATCAAGAATGCAGCCCAGGGGCTTTTCACATTCGCTACCTACGGCGTAGGCATGACAATAGGTACTTGGTTCTCAGGCTATGCAGTAGACATGTATACCACTGACGGTCTGAAAGACTGGACAAGCATTTGGTGGGTGCCTGCTTTTATCGCCATTGGTGTGATGATCTATTTCATCCTTTTCTTCAGAGAGAAGAGGGAGGTAAAAGTGGCAGCATGATTATAAAATATCTTGTAAATAGAAGGCCTGCCCCAAAAACCCAGGGCCTGTCCCCTGACAGGCCCTCATCGAATCTTGAAATGAACATTTAACCTACTTCGACGATGAGAAAATTAGCTATGCTTGGTGGTGGCTTCATTGGCCGCTTCTACGCTGATTCCATTCAAGGCTACCGCAACAAAGACAAGGTGGTAAGCATATATGCCCGCCGAGAGGAAACCGCCACCCAGTTTGCCAAAGACTACAACGTAAAACACTGGACTACCGATATGGAAGAGGCCATTGCCCACCCCGAAGTGGATGTAGTCTGCGTGGCGCTTCCAAACAACCTCCACGAGCAAGCCGTATTGCTTTGTTGCAAACATAAAAAAGCGGTCATCTGCACGAAGCCCCTGGCACGAAACGCAGCCGAAGCCAAACGCATGCTGGAAGCCGTGGAGAAGGCGGGTATTTTTGCCGGCTATCTCGAAGACCTCGTATACACACCCAAGCACATCAAAGCCCACGAAAGTGTAATGAATGGTGCGTTGGGCCGTATCCTTTGGGCCAAATCAAGAGAAACGCACCCAGGACCGCACAGCAACTGGTTTTGGGACATGGAGCAGGCAGGTGGCGGCTGTATGCTGGATTTGGGCTGCCACTGTGTGGAAATTGCCCGCAGCTACATCGGCAAAGATATCAGGCCTGTGGAGGTGATGTGCTGGGCCGATACCCAGGTAAAGCCTATTGATGCAGAAGACCATGGCATAGCCCTGGTGAAGTACGAAAACGGAGCCATTGGCCAGTTTGAGGTCAGCTGGACGTTCCGGGGCGGCATGGACTTGAGAGACGAAGTGATGGGCACCGAAGGCACGATTTGGATCAACAGCTTCCTGCGCACTGGCTTCGAAATGTTCACCACTGGCAAGGGAGCTGACTATGTAGCTGAAAAAGCGGAAAGCAATACCGGCTGGTTATTTCCGGTAGGTGATGAAATGAATGAGTTGGGCTACAACCACATGTTCATGGACATGTTCGATGCCATAGAAGAAGGCAGGGAGGCCAAAGAAACGTTTTATGATGGCTATGTGGTGAACTGTATCCTCGACGCTTGCTATAAGTCAGCCAAAACCAAGCAATGGGAACCTGTGCAGCTCGACATTTGGCGTGGCAAGACAGGTGTGACCAAAGACGGCCACCTGGTAGAATATGACGCTGACCACTACCTGGTGAAAGAGGAGATGACTCATTATGGAGCCAAAAAATTGATCCTAAAAGAGAAAGCTACCGGGAAATTTTTAGAAAGGGTGGAGAAGTAAGGAGTAACGTATATGAGAGCTTGAACATTTGAAAGCTGATAGATTTAATTGACATTGAACCTCAATGGGGCTATCTATTCACTATAGCGGAAGAATAGGAAACAGAGCATCTTTGCCTGATTTAATAGAAGAGGTGAAAGACATCGCCAATATCTATCAATGGAAACTGTCTGTTTTCAAAGAAGAGTTTCCTGTTCAAGGCGATGAAGGGCAGTTGGTTGATGGTGAGCTTTACGGAGTTGCCTTCTCCCCGCCAAACTGCGAACCAGTGTGGCTATCATTTTTATCCAATGGGAGAATGAGTACCCCAGTTGCGCTAAAATTCTTTGGAGAACAGAGAGATGAAGATGAAAAGAAGTACCTCTACCAACTTTCCACAAAAACACAATTTGCGGGAATTAATGTCCACCAAGTGATCATTCACTTATTGAAATACCTGAAAGAGAAATATCTCGAAGACTTTGTTTTGCTAGATGAGGGACAATACTGGGAAACCAACGACAAAAGTGTGCTGGAGGCAAACTTTAGCCGCTACACCTTGTTGCTTGATATCGTTGAAGATGGTCTGAAAAATCTGCCAATGAATCCCGGAGAAAGCATGGAAGCCTACTTTGAGAGAATGACAAAGGGCTTGAAGAGAAAAGGAGACCAAAAATAGTCCTGTCCAATTACTTCATCGGTGAGTCGTCACATTTAAGGTCACCAACAGCATATTGCATCCCGTCCAGAAAGAACCTCAAAAGCTTGGGGTTTCCAAATGCCTGGGCATTGTGTGAGGGAGACGAATAAAAAACGTGCCCCTTGCCATACCGCTTGATCCACGAGATATACTTGATATTGTCGCCAATGGGCTCTTTTAACCCGGATATTTTATCCGCTTCCATATAGAGCAGCGGATGAAAATTAAGTTGTGAATAGGCATTATTAAAGATATAAGCTTCGTCTATGTGCTCAAACCCTTCCCCCTCAAATGCCTGAACCATCGGGTGCTTTGGGTCTACCAGTTTCACGGCAATGTTTTGCTGCTTCGGGTGATAATCAAAACTCCCGCCTACCATTTGGCTAAAGTTGTCCGACTTGTTTTCCATCGTTATGGCTCCATGCAAAACCACCAACCCACCACCACGATCCACATAGCTGAGCAGGTTGTCTTCCAGTTGTTTTGCTTTCATGCGTGCCACCTGTTCGGTAAGTGTGCTGTCTGTTTTCAAGACATCCCAGAATATATTTCGTTCATCACTTATCGAGCAGTTATTATTGAGCACAACAGCGTCGTAATTCTTTAGGTTGTCCTTTTCAAAAACGCTTATGTCTTTTGAGGTTACTACTTTAAACGCACCACTCTTCTCAGCAATCAGCTTCATCACCGCTTCAGTGTGTGGAATCGTCCAGTGCTCAAAGCCGGTATGCAGGGAGAAAATAAGTAGAGTCTTCTTTTTCCTTACGGAGACAGTAGTAGAAGATGGAGCGATTTCATCCACGCCAGCAAGCCAGGCGTCCGTTAATTCGAAAGGTTTCAAGTCCTGGGCGAACATCGAAGCAGCACACAAAAGCAGGCAAAATGTGGGAAGGGTTTTATTCATCATAGCTATTCTCTGGTTGGCTTTCAATCTAAAAAAGCTAATAAAGCACACACCCAATATAGGCACTTTCTGCCAAAGCATTTCGACCATTATATGAACAATGTCTCACTTAGCTAGTTAGCTACCTGCAACACCTCCATTATAGGCATTCTTATATTTCTGTCTTATTTTAGAGTTCCAGATTCATTTTTTACGTGAAAAAAGATCTACCACTCCTTTTAAACCTGATTTTTCGCCCTTCGCTCCAAAGGCAAGTTGGTGCGCCCTTCTGGTTTTCTTTTGGATATAACGATGGCGTTTGTCCTCATACTTCCATTTTTTCTACGTATAATGTAATCAAATCTCCAAAAGAGGTATTTTTAGTTCTCGAAGAAGCTCACATGGTATATCCAGAGCGAAGAGAAGATATTAGTGGCCAACTGAAGAAATAGATGTTAAAATTGGATCAACACCTGGTGCAAATGCTTAACGACAACAAATACGTTGTTAGTTACGACACTGGCTCCATCACAATTAAAATGTCCTCTGGCAAACAGCTTGAATCCCAGGTATCGCTTACAATCGCCATTTTTGCTTTTTTATTTGGTGTAAACCCCACTATTATTCTCCTGGTGTTGCTTTTGCTTCTCGTTCCCATTTTATACGACAGGTGGAGGTTCCCCAAAATGGTAACTTTTAATATCCATGAAGAGGCTGTCTATATCAAAAAAGGAATTATCCTCGGAAACGAAGTCGCCATCCACGACATTTTTGACCTTTATGGTGAAAAAAATGAGCTTTCTTCAGATGTAAGTGCATTTAAGGAGGGGAGCATGGACTATATCTACAAAATATTTCTAAGCACCCGCTCGGGCAAAGTTCATAAGTTGCTAAGGCTACAATTTCGTGAGGAACGAGATGGACAGATTAGCCAACTCACCAGGTATTTGAAAAATTTAAAGCCCGTCAAATAGGTTATTCAGGGTTGTTTGATCCCAAATTGAAAAGTTTATGGTTTTCAATTAGCAAATATGGCAGCGGTAGTTGATCAAATAGAAAAACTTCTGGCCGAAACCAACGGCATGTTTTCTTCCATTGAGGAAAAAGAATGGAATTTTAAGTCGGCTCCTGAAAAGTGGTCCAAAAAAGAAATTCTCGGTCACTTGATCGATAGCGCTCAAAACAACCTTCGTCGGTTCATTGTATCCCAGCACGAGGCTGATGACAAGATATATTATCATCAGGATGAATGGGTGCGGTGTCAGAACTACCAGTCGGCAGATATCGGCGAGCTTCAACAGCTTTGGCTGCTTATCAATAAACAGCTTGTGCGAACAGTTAGAAATATTCCAGCTCCGGCACTAAAGAACACCTGCGACACCGGCAAGGAGGCTGTTGAACTCCACACGCTGGAGTTTCTTGTCGAAGACTACCACGCCCACATGCTCCACCACCTGAAGCAAATAACAGGCAGGCACTAAAACTGCACCCGGATTCCCGGCCCTACCAGAGAGAATAACGTACCCTCCTTCATCAAGTATCCAAACCCAACATACAAAGGGAAGGTCAATTTGTTGGTACTGGAAATCGGATAGAGAGATCCCATGACCACCAGCCCGACGTCTCTATTAGCCTGCGCTGCCTCCGAGAAATTAAATGCATTAATGGCAATGAAACCAGCTCCCAGCTTATATGGCTTCACTTTGGCAATCCTTCCCTCCTGATAAAAACTAAATTGGGCAATCATCGCAAAGCTAATACCACCAAAATTTGCAAAATCTTCACTACCAGCCTTTAATATCAAAAGTCCACCGGGGAAAGATACATCAACATCGAATGTATGATTTCTTTTCAAGTAAATAATGATCCTTTTCTTTGACACCTGCTGCCCGGGATACTTTTCATTTACATGACTTATGTCGATTTCTATTTTTGACCACTCGTCCAGATCGTAAGTCTTTCTGGATAAGTAGTTATTGAAATTGATGTTCTCTGCCTGGCAGTCCGTTTGGCTGTAGTGTCCGAACCTGGGCGAGTTTTCAGCGGGACAAATGCCTACCTGATCAAACTTATATATTTCAAGCAGGTTGCCTTGCTTGTTGCTGACCTTTACGTCAATCTTTAGGTATTGCTTTCCGTTAAGGTCTCCCGGTCTGTCGATTTTAGAGCGATCGAAGGCCAACACCAGATCGGTAATGGTTCCTTCATAGTAAATCGGCTTGTTGATTTCATCCAATTGCATTTGCTCATTGCCGAAATCGAGTTTCATAAAGTCAAACTTGCGGGCTTTCTGGTACTCAGTCACTGTCAGGTACTTGCCTGTATTCTCCCTATGGTTGAAGATCTCAATCTTGGTGGACGAGGTCGTCTCAGGCACTTTGATCCTGAAAACGGCCATGTTCTCATTCCGGATCAGTGAATCGAGCAATAAATTGTCTGCCCCCTGGAAGAAGAAATTTCCCTTATGCAGCCCCTGTCCTTCAAGTTTAATGGAAACTGTTTCGCCCGGATACACTGCATTTCCGGCCTGCCAGTCTTTGCCCTCTCTTTGGACATAAATGGTCTTAATGTCAGTCTTGGGCGTAATGTCCACGTTGGTCACAAACTTCGCCTCATCCCCGTCCTTTATGTACAAATAACCCTCCGACTTTCTATGATTACCATAAAGTCGCATCAGGCAAAGGATCTTGTTGGTCGTAAGTCGACTCTTTGTGTAAAGCTCAGCAATGAGCGGACCACCCTGTGCCTCCTGGTTCTCCACCCGGTAGGTTTTACCCAACTCAAGGTTTCGGTTATTGTCAATGAGAATCTCAATAGGCACTGTATTATCATCGGGCGGTGTTATTTCCTGCCTGTCAATTTGCAGAAAGACGAGCCGACCTGATTTCACCTGAAACGTATACTCAAGCGGTTGCAAATGGTAAGAGAATCCCTCCGGTGTTAAAATTGGCTTACGAACCAGCAGGGGAATGGATACTCGTTGATAGCCCAGATTTCTGGGCACAATCGACATCACCAGCTGGCTTCCCTGCTTGTCCATCCGGTAGTTAATGGGCAGCCCCGAAGTCCAGCGATTGTCATAAACGATATTGCTGGCATTATTGGTCGTAATGTCAAACGAAACTTCCTCTCCTATAAACACCTCATCGGCAGACGGATAAATTTCCACATAAGTCTGCGTGTAGGGGAATAATGGAAGTTCCGTCAGCTGATAGGCAGAAGTATCAGTACTTACTTCGAAAGTAAATTTGAGAAAATTACTCTCGGTAAGGCCTCTGAATCTCACCTTGAAACGAGCATACCCGGGATAAACCAACAAAGAGTCAATCAGCTCATAGTCTTTTGAAGGTGCCAGTCGAAGGTTGTTACTATCGCCAACTTGGCTAAATCTCAAATAAAATTCAGCCACCTCATTTTCCTCGTCATAGGCAAACGGCAGCTGGCGTCTGTTTTGAATGATTTGAGAATTTTTCTTCCACGAATACACCATCGTATCGACGTGCATTTCGACATCCGAAAAATAATAAGACAAACTCCTGGGGTCGCTTTGACTTTGAGCCAGCGCTGAAGAAATACTAACAAACAGAAAGAATACTACGGTGGTTGCTATGCGCATGAGTAACACTTTTTACAAAGATGCGTGAAAACTTAGATCAAAGGATTAGGCCTGGTGAACTTCCGGGGCCAAAATTAGAATTATATTTTATCACAAGCCAAGGGAAGGTGAAGCTATGGTACTACAACCTATACAAACGGCAACAGATGCCTTTTCCTTGTCAGGCAGATAGGAATTTTCTACAAGTCAAAGGCTCCATGCCTGACATACAAAAAAGGCTGACCCTGAGGCCAGCCTTTCAACTTTATATGGACTTGAAATTAAAAACTAAAATTCATGGTCATTTCGTGATCGTTGTCAGCTTCAAAACGGTAGCTGTCGCCAAGCTTCTCCCTGATGAATTTTCGGTATTTATTGTAAGTATCTGTAGACTGTTTCTCTCCGTTAATTGTAAGCTCTTTTCCATTAATCCTCAGTTTTAAACGATCTTCATTCGCTGAAACAATACCATCCTTCACCAACTCCGATCTGAGTTCTTTCTCGAACACCTTCATTTTCTCTTCGTGCAATCTTATTTCGGCTTCCATCTTCTTCATTTCAGCCTGTTGAATAGCAAGCATCTTTTTTTGCTCTTTCATCATTTCCTCCTGATGCTTCATCATTTCCTCCTGATGTTTTTCACCAAATTCCTGCGCCATTAACGCATGCTTTTCTGCCATTTCCCTGTGTCGTTCCGCCATTTCCTCGGCCATCTCCTGCTGATGTCGGGCCATTTCAGAGGCCATTTCTTCATGGTGAAGCGACATGTTCTCAGCAGCCTTGCTCATTTCAACAGCCATTTCCCTCGCCATGTGCTCTTGCA
Source organism: Imperialibacter sp. (assembly GCF_048007035.1). Lineage (NCBI taxonomy): Bacteria > Pseudomonadati > Bacteroidota > Cytophagia > Cytophagales > Flammeovirgaceae > Imperialibacter > Imperialibacter sp. The sequence continues at coordinate 3,932,041 of NZ_CP180355.1, read as the reverse complement.
TATGAGCCATTTCCCTGGCCATATCCTGCATGTGCATCGCAAATTCCTGGGTGTCTACCGGTGCGGGTGCATCCCAAACGACAGTGTCCCTTCCTGTTGCTGCTGCCTCCCATACCCTGTCAGCCGACCGGGAATAGCTCCACCTGGCTCTCGGGGCTGCCAGAGAGTACGTATCCGGAGAGCTCACAGCCGACACCGCATTTACTGGCGGCAAGGGAGGAGTTTCTGCCAAAGGCTGCGTAGTAGCCCGACCACTCAGCGGGGCCAGCGCTGGCAATGGAGCAGCTTCCCCTTGAATCAATGTGTCAGCGCTTACCACGACCGCAACGGCTTCACGCTCTTCCACGGCTTCAGCTTCTGCAACCACAAAAGGCTCGTCAGATTGAACAGGCTCTGGCACATCAATTACAGGCTCCACCTCTAATGGTTCCTGCGCCACTTCCTCCTGAGCGGGTATTTCCTGGACTATTTCATAGTCGATTCCTTTCAATGCCGTGAGCGTGCTCAGGCAAAGGCCGGCAATGATGGCTATGGCCAGCAAATTACCGTCTCTGTTTTGTGCTTTCATTGTTTTGTCGTTGATTATCCTTTTTATTCTATTGAGTAATGAGTTTTTGTTACCCGAAAATCCTAAGGCCACGTTGCTGGCCAGTTTCCACTCTTCCACATGGGTGAGTGCCAAAGCCAGGCTCATGCTGTTGCCACTTAACCGCACGGCTATATCATCACAGCAGTTTTCTCTTTCGCTTCTGATGGCTGAACCAATCACCCAAACACCAGGGTGATAAAAGAAAAGTACCTCCACGCAGCACTGCAGAATATTGACAAGGAAATCATGGCGACGAATATGGGCTATTTCGTGGGCAAGGATAGCCTCCACTTCGCTGGTTGACAAGCTGGACGCCAGACCGATTGGGAGTAAAATGACGGGTTTAAAATAGCCAACAAGCACTGGCGCTTTCACGAGAAGGGACTCCATAAGGAGGACGCCTTTACTCACTCCGGAAGCTTTAAGCAATGAATTAAATACTTTTATCAACTCCTCACCTGGCTCTAAAAGTCCCTGCTTGCGAAGCCTCCCCGAATAAAAGTAGCCCCCAATATTTTGAGCTGACAGCAAGGCTATTCCAAAAAGCCAAACTGTGACCAGAAACGAATGGTATTTGTAAAAATAATAAGTCCTGATTTCGTCCAGCCATCCTACATAAAATGGTACTTCTGCCGTTTGCGATACTACATCAGCAGCTCCTGTGGTAAACTCAGCCAGCTGGGTTGTGCCCACCTCCATCTCCGGCGTGCTGGAAGGGCTCACATGGGCCAACTCGTTAAAAGTGTAAACAAAAATCAGCAGCATAATGGCGGGGAGCAAGCTAAGGAATGAAAGTCCCGCTACATATTTGGACTGCGCACTGTAAGACTTCATGATCCATCTCACACCGAGAAAAATAACGCTTAACAGTGCCCCTACCCACAAAGAGTGGAGAAATGTCCACCCAAGGGCTTGCACAAGTGTGTCAGATAAGTAAGGTCGAAGCATGTTCATTCCCGTTCTCCTTTCTTGTTTTCGAGCTGATCATCCAGAAATTTTCTGATTTCATCCAGCTCAGCTTTTGTTGTTTTATTATTGCCGAGTGCCTGCATCACCAGCTTGGAAGCCGAGCCCCCAAAAGCCGAATAGAGTAGCTTATCCATCATGGTTCGCTGCGTATCGCTCTCCTTCATCAGGGGCTTGTACACATGGGTTCTGCTGCTTTCATCTCTTTCGAGCAAGCCCTTCACCGTCATAATTTGCATGATCTTGAGTGTGGTAGTGTAACCCACCTCTTTCTCCTTGCTCAGCATTTCATTGATTTCTCTTACGGTAGAGGGCCCTTTTGTCCAAAGGACATTAAGTACCTCTAGTTCTGCATCTGTTGGTGTGCTTTTGCTCATTGTGATTTCTGTGATATACGAATACTTTCGTAGTTCAAATATAGGAACTGATTTTGAACTCGCAAGAAGTTCTACGAAATATTTCGTAATGAGGTTTCTGAAAACGACTCACAGTCGGTGGTCGGTCGCAACTAAAACATACACTAAGCTGGTTTGAAAATAAGAAATGAAAAAGCCCGATCAGGAGATAAAGAACTCAAGCATGAAGACGCTTTCTCCCTGGTCGCCGTTATAATCAACCACCCTTCCCTTGAGCTTGCTCATGGCCTTCCTCACCAAATAAAGGCCAAGACCATTGCCCTGAGAAATTGGGCTTCCTCTGAAAAAAGGTTCGTATATTCTGCTTCTGATTTCGTGTGAAATACCTACGCCATTGTCACTGATCAAAATTCCCCATCCCTTTTCAGTTAATCTGGAACTGACCTTGATAATCTTTTGCTCTTTTCCCTCATCGGTGAAAATGAAAGCATTTTCCAAAAGATTAGTGAGTATTAATTGCAAAAATCGTGTGTCGGTTGCAACGATCATTTCATCAGGCACTTCTACAATCAATTGCATTTTCAAAGCTGAGAAGTCATCGTCAAATCCAGCTATCACTTCCTGCACAACGTCCCTCAAGTTAGTCTGAACAATAGTTGGCTCCAAAGTATTGACTTCGTGGATATATGTCATCTTCAGCAACATCCTGTCCATTTGCTTAGCGGTCTTTCCCACCTTAGAAAACAGCTCACTTGTTTCCGGGTCTTTGCTTAGCGTGCGACCCAATGAGTCGAGCCCGATCAAAGTTGTAAGCGGGCGTCTGAAGTCATGAGACAGCCGATATATAAATGTATCAAGTTCTTTTACCGTGCTGGCCAGTCGTTCCGTTCTCCTCTCGACTTCCTTTTCGAGCTCTTTGTTAAGCTTGACTTTTAATTGATTACTTCTGTTCAGCACTATTGCCAGTACAACAGCAAGCAAAGTGACGAAGGCGCCTCCATAAATAAGCACATTTTTATAGGCTATTTCTTTGTCCTTTAGCTCATTTTCCTTTTCCAGAAGCTGTAATGTTTCCAGCTTGGTTTTGAAATCATTGTTTGACTGAATCAAAGCAAGCTCTTTAGACTTCTTTACTTTTTCGACGGAATCTGCCATGGCGTCGTAAGTATTCTTAAAGTCGATGGCCTTTTTATATTCCCCCATGGCATAAGCCAACTCAGCTCTTCGTTTGAAATAACTGGCGTACGACATCTTATTTTGACTAATGACCTGATAGGCTGAGTCAAAATATGTTTGAGCTGTCAAAAGATCGTTACGGCCTTGATATATACTGGCTATGGCAAGGTAGTCGGAAGCGATGCTGCGGAAAGCTTTGTGCTTATTACTAACGTTGAGGTCAATTTTAATCAGCATTTCGGCCGAATCAAGCTTTCCCTGCTTGAAGAAGACATTGCCCATGTTGCCATGGATAAGCCCAACCCACATGTCACTTCGTCGCTTACCTGCAACCATCAATCCTTTGTCATAGGCATCGATAGCTTCCGGATAATTCTGAAGCGCATAGTAACAGAGCCCCATGGTGTTATAGGCACTGACTACGTCTGTCGTTGTAAATTTGTCCCGCTCCATCCATTCTTCAATGGAAAAAAAATGCAACCCCTTATCAAGCGCCGCAAGCGCTTCTTTGTAGTTGTCGGAGGAGTAGTGAAGGTTAGCGACGTGATAATAAGCCCGAAAGGCCTGATCAGGATAGTTGCTTGTTTCCGAAAGCTCCGCCGCTAATAAAAAATGTTGTAACGCTTCTTCTTTGGAGCCCACTGAATTATATACGTTACCTATTTCAAGGTGGGCCAGCGCCTCCTCATAGCGCATATCAAGTTTCCGGGCAGCATTCAATGCGTTCTCAAGAACCAAATAAGCATCTGTTCTTGATACAGATCGGCTTAGTTGGCCGAGTATAATTTGCAGATTGACGATATTGACTGTATGACCTAACTGCTCCTGCTTGCCGATTTCGTCCTTCAGCCACACAATCACACTATCTCTGTTTGCTTTCTTTCTCAACTCGTGAAAATAATCCCGATAGAAAGTGGAAGGATACTCTGCGTCGTTGAGAGGTACCACATCCTGAGATCCCTCTGCCAGCAGATAGCTAAGGTGAAAAACAGTGAAAATGATACTAAAAAGGAATCTCATAATTAACAAATGCACACACAATCAACAAAAAGACGAGTTAAGCCAAATGAAGGTGTGCTTCCGGCAAAATAAGGCAAAAGAATCAGATAAATAGCCATCTTCGAGGTATTCTGGGAAATTAGCCGCTGCCAAGTTTCCAGTCATATAAGAATTGGTTAAAGTCAATGCCATTTTTTTGCAACTTCTATCATCAAAAAGCCAAACCCACTATGAAATATCTGTTATTAGGCCTATTCACAGGTGTTACTCTTTTTGCTGGCTGTCAGCAAAAAATGCCATACGATCTGGTCATTCTCAATGCCCGGGTGTACGACGGCCTCGGCAATGAGCCCATCCTCAGTGACATTGCCATCAATGGCGACACCATTGCCGCCATTGGAAAGCTAAAACACGGCGGTAAGGACACCATCGACGCCTCCGGCCTGGCGGTTGCTCCTGGCTTCATCGATCTTCACACACATATTGAGCGGCTGTTGCAAATTCCCTCGGCCTCCTCCCACCTAAGGCAAGGGGTCACGCTCACCCTGGGTGGCCCCGATGGCCGCAGCCCCTGGCCATTTCAACCCTATCTGGATTCACTTGCTGGAGTCAGATTAGGCCCCAATGTCGCCTACCTCGTGGGTCACAACACCGTAAGAAGCAACATCATGGGATTGGAGGACAGGCTGCCTACCCCAGCAGAACTCACCGCCATGAAAGCTCAGATTGACACGGCCATGCAGGCTGGTGCCTTTGGAATATCGACTGGCCTTAAGTACCTGCCAGGAGCATTTTCAACAGTGGACGAAGTCATTGCGCTATCAAAAGTTGCAGCGTCGTACGGCAGCATCTATACCTCACACCTCAGGGAGGAAGGCCTTGGACTGATTGAGGGGGTGCAGGAGGCCATTCAAATTGCGCAGGAAGCAACGATACCTGTTGTGCTCACTCATCACAAAGCCATTGGGCTCCCCATGTGGGGCGCCAGCGAAAAAACATTGGCCATGGTCGATTCTGCAAGGGCTATTGGCCTCGACGTGATGATGGACCAGTATCCATATACTGCCAGCCAAACAGGGATTTCGGTGCTCATTCCTGCATGGGCAATGGAAGGCGGGATTGAAAAATACAGAGCCCGGCTAAACGACAAAAAAACAAGATCGGACATAAAAGCCGGAGTGGAATTCAACATCCTTAACGACAGAGGAGGTGGAGATTTGAACAGGGTGCAGTTTGGCAGGGTTACCTGGAAGCCAGAGCTGGAAGGGAAAACCTTAAAGGACTGGGCTGAAATGGAAGGGCTCAAGCCTACCGTTTCCACTGGTGCCGAGCTCGTCATGAAAGCGCAGGAAAATGGTGGCGCCTCCTGCATTTTCCATGTCATCAGCGAAGAAGACGTGCAGCGGATCATGCAGCACCCTATGGTCATGGTAGCCAGCGATGGTTCGCTGGTTGAACCAGGAGATGGGCACCCCCACCCAAGGAGCTATGGCACTTTCCCCAGGGTGCTTGGTCACTATAGCCGGGAACTGGGAGTGATACCGATGCAGGAAGCCATCCGAAAAATGACCTCACTTCCGGCTGCCCGCCTGGGACTGACTCACAGGGGGAGCATTGCAGTTGGCAACTACGCCGACCTGGTCGTCTTCAACCCAGAAACCATCGCTGATAAAGCGACTTTTGAAAACCCGCATCAGTATCCTGAAGGCATTAGGTATGTGATTGTGAATGGAGTGATTTCTGTTAGCCCAGATGGTTCAATAAATCCAGGCGCTGGGAGGGTTCTGAAAAGGACCCGAAACTAATATGAGAAAACTTACGTTTGTAAACTTACTAATTAGTAAGTAAGTTTGCGTTGTGGCACGCCTTGATACACGTCAGCAGATACTGGATTTGGCTGAAGACCTCATCCGCAGCAAAGGATACAACTCCTTTAGCTACCACGAAATATCTCATAGGCTGGGTGTGAAAAATGCGGCTGTTCACTATCACTTCCCTACTAAAGAAGTGCTGGGCCTTGAAGTAATCAGGAGCGCCATACAGCGGTTCAAAGACTTTAAGGAAGAAACCGCCTCATTGTCGCTTGAGGAACAACTGGATGCCTTCATTGAAACCTATTCAATAAACTCAGAAAATGACAAAGTCTGTCTGGTGGGTGCCATCAGTGTTGAATTCTATGGGTTACCGGAGAATATGACGAATGTGATGAAGGGCCTTACCCTCCTTATTCATGACTGGGTCACCAATCTTTTGGCAATAGGGAAAGCTGAAGGTATGTTTGCGTTCGACTTGAAGCCCGAAACGAAGGCAACAATGATCATTACCAACCTTGCGGCGGGTGTGCAAATAGCCAGGCTCATGGGAAATGAAACTTTCAGTGATTTGATCAAGGGCATTAAAACCGATCTGGGATTAAACAAATAAACCATCTGAAATAAATATTAACGCTTACATACAACCATGCAACAGCCTCATAGAGTAGTTATTACAGGCCTTGGAGCCATCACCCCGCTTGGAAATACGGTCAAAGAATTCTGGGACGGCCTGGCCGCCGGAAAGTCTGGCGCTGCCAATATTACACGTTTTGATGCGTCAAAATTCAAGACTCGTTTTGCCTGTGAGGTCAAAGGTTTTGACCCCTTACAGTACATGGACAAAAATGAGGTTCGGAGGAATGACCTGTTTTCTCAATATGCCATTGCGGCATCCGAGCAAGCCCTTGCCGATTCAGGCATTCTTGCATTCTCCGACCTCAACAAAGACAAAGTGGGAGTAATCTGGGCATCAGGAAACGGCGGACTGCTCACGTTACAGGAGAATATCTCAGAATTCGCCCTTGGCGATGGCACACCAAGGTTCAATCCATTTTTAGTTCCAAAAATGATTGTCGACATCGCCTCCGGTATAATTTCCATAAGAAATGGACTTCGGGGGCCAAACTTCACTACCGTTTCAGCGTGCGCAAGTTCCAACACAGCTCTTATTGACGCCTTCAACTACATCCGATGGGGCAAAGCAGTGGCGTTTGTCACAGGTGGCTCAGAAGCTGCAATCAACGAAACTGGGGTAGGTGGCTTTGGTGCCATGAAGGCGCTCTCTACCAGAAACGAAAGCCCGGAAACAGCCAGTCGTCCTTACGATACCGACCGTGATGGATTCGTCATCGGCGAAGGAGCGGGAGCGCTGATCCTTGAAAGCCTGGAGCATGCACAGAAGCGTGGAGCTAAAATCTATGCGGAAATCGTGGGCGGTGGCATGTCAGCCGATGCCTACCACCTCACGGCCACCCACCCAGAAGGAGAAGGAGCCGCTCTGGGCATGAGGGCAGCGCTGGAAGATGCCGAGATAGGCCCTGACGCCATCGACTATATCAATACGCACGGAACCTCAACCGGCGTGGGTGACCCAAGTGAGCTGAGGGGTATTGTTTCCGTTTTTGGAGAACACACCAGTAAGATGAACATTAGTTCCACCAAATCGATGACAGGGCATGCACTTGGTGGTGCCGGAGCTATCGAGGCACTGGCAGGAATCATGGCCATTCAAAAACAACTCGTGCCACCCACAATCAACATCCAAAACCTGGATCCCGGCTTACCGCAAGGCCTGAACCTCACAGTAGGCAAGGCGCAATCCAGGAAAGTGGACTATGTGATGAGTAATACTTTCGGATTTGGGGGGCACAATGCAACGGTGATTTTGAAAAGGTTCAGCTAGTAAACTAGAGCAATCGAAAATTTGAAGGCATCCCGATTGGGGTGCCTTTTTTGCTTTTACCCACCGAAAAAATATTTACACTTTACTATTTGAATTTTAAAACTAATCGATTAGTTTTATTCTTAATTGATTAGTTTTAAAATCTAGCATGAAGGAATTAGCGAGAGTAGAAGAGCAGATAATGAAAATATTCTGGGCCTTAAAAAAGGGCTTGGTAAAAGATGTGTTGGAGAAAATGCCCGATCCAAAACCTGCTTACAATTCGGTGCTGACGACAGTGCGTATTCTGGAGAAAAAAGGGTTCCTCTCGCACAAGGCTTATGGAAAGACCCACGAGTATTTCCCTCTTGTAAGCAAAGAAAAGTATACCGTTTTCTACCTCAACAACTTCCTGAAAGGTTACTTCAATGGCTCATTTGAGGGACTTGTCTCCTTTTTCGTCAAGGAAAACAACCTCTCCGAAGAAGAAATAGAAAAATTAATGGAGGAGGCTAAAAATCAACAAGAATGAAAGACTACGCATCATACCTCGCACAGGTAAACATTGGGCTGTTACTATTTGGACTCGCCTATATCGTCTTTCTTCAAAAGGAACAAGCTTTTCTTCTGAAACGATTTTTGATCCTGCTATTGCTTCTAGCGGCGGCTTTATTGCCCCTTCTCTCCTTCGACACCGCCCTGCCAATAGCCACCAAAGCTACTCAGCTCAACGGGTATTATTTGCCGCCCTTTTTGCTTTCCGCCGAAAAAGCAGAAGTAGCGACCACCACCAACTCGGCAGATATACTCACTGTTGTCCTCTGGCTCTATTGGATCGTAACCTCTGTCTTTTTCATTGTGTTTTTATTCAGACTGGTGACCTTACTCCGACGCTCTTTTGCTATTCCTGTGACAAGAAAAATAGGTCCGGTGAAAGTTCATGAAGCAGATAGCATTGAATATGCTTTTTCATTTTTTAACCATATTTTCATTGGGCACCTGTCAACCCTGGACGATTCGGCCAGAAATAAAATTATCGACCACGAGCTAGTCCACTGCAAAGAGTGGCATAGCCTGGACATCCTGCTAGTTGAGCTGCTGCAAATATTCTGCTGGTTCAATCCGGCTGCCTACCTATTCAAACAAAGGCTGGTCGAAACACATGAGTACAGAGCGGATCAATTATCTGTTGAAAAAGGCAACAAGCAGGCGTACTGTAGTCTCATTGCGGCACTGGCACTAAACGGTGCAGGTTACTCGATTGCCAACCACTTCAACAAATCCTTAACACTAAAAAGAATTGCCATGATCAAGTCAAATAAAACAAAAACAAGCTGGTGGAAGCCGGCGGCCATTGTTCCTGTAGCTTTGGCGTTCTTTATCGCCGTTTCGTGCGACCAACAACCTGCTGCTGAGGCCGTCGATGACATCGAAATTACTAACGAGGCCGCCAAAGAGGAAACATTCACAATAGTTGAAGATCTTCCTGCCTTTCCCGGTGGCATGGAAAGCCTCTACCAGTTTTTTGGTGAGAATTTGACTTATCCGGCCGGGGCTAAAAAGGCTGGCGTGGAGGGAAAAGTGCTGGTGGAGTTTGTGGTAGACAAAGATGGCACAATGACCAATGCGACGGTGATAGAAGGGATTGGAAATGGCTGCGATGAGGAAGCCCTGCGAGTGATCAACGCCTCCCCAAAATGGACGCCCGCCATGCAGAGAGGAAAAAAGGTAAGAACAAGGGTGATTCTTCCAATCTATTTTTCGCTCGGCTCGGCTGTGGCGACAGAGATCCCTTCAGTGCCTACCTTGGTTGGCGATCCATTGGAAGTAGCAATTAAAAAAACCAAGAATAAAAATGGACAAACTGTGATTACCGGAGTAGTAAAAACGGATGATGGCGAAGGCATACCCGGCGCAAACATCATCTTTGCCGGAACAACCATTGGCACTGTATCTGATCTCGACGGTACATTTAAGCTCGTAACTGAAGCCGAAAGTGGCGATCTGATCGTTTCATTCGTAGGGTTTAAAACTCAGAAAACTGCTTTCTAATTATTCCCATGCTGTAAAATTGACATTGCCAGACAACAGAGAATAGACAGTTATTTTTGGATACTTTGAATTTGTGCCCACAACTTTGAGTGGGCATAATTCATTATCAATAGTTCAACATGAAACAATACCCTGAACCAACGGTTGGTGCTATCATCTTCAACCCCGAGAACAAAGTCTTGCTATGTAAGTCAAAGAAATGGGGAGACAAATATGTTTTCCCCGGCGGTCACATAGAGCTTGGAGAAAAAATGGAAGATGCGCTGGTAAGAGAAGTAAAAGAGGAAACCGGACTTGACATCTCTGATATCCAACTCATCAGCCTGCAGGAGGCCGTTTATAGCGACACATTTGAAGCCCAAAAGCACTTTATATTTATCGATTTCCTTTGCAAAACCAACTCCTCGGACGTGGTTTTGAACGACGAAGCGGAAGAGTTTGAATGGGTGTCACTGGAAGAAATTGAAAGCTATGACCTGGGCGGATTTACAAGGCGGTTTTTTGAGGAATTGAAAGCAGAACACTCCACATTCAAGGTAAATCTGCTCTACAATTACATATAGACACTGAGAACGATGAAAAGCTGACCCTCACAGTATTGGGGCCAGCCTTTTTTATTGTTTCATCAGTATATCGAAAAGAAACTGCTTTCTCGAAGGGCCATTTCGGTTTCTGAAAAATACGCCTACGGCGTCGTGTTCAACAAAATAAAGCAGGAGCGATTCCATGCCCACTTCGCCACCGCTGTGCCCAAAGGCGTCGCCATAGGCAGTATTCTTCCAGTAGCTCAACCCAAGGGTGTATCCGCAAACTCCTTCGTCGATAGCATCCGGTCCGCAGGGAACAAACATCATCTCGCTGAGCGACTCCGCTGTCAGCAATCCTCCGGCGAAGAGCCCACGGGCAAACGCAGTAAGGTCTTGCACAGTGCTCACCACGCCTCCTTCCGGAGTGCCTATCACGCCGTCGTCATATTTCGACGATTCAATCAGCACACCCTTGCCACTCAGGTCTACATAGTTCTTGGCCCGGCGGGGGTTCCTAAAGTCAACCATGTACGTGTCCGTCAAACCGAGAGGGTCAATCACTTTCTCTTTTACCACAGCTTCAAACGGCTTTTTGGTTACCTCCGCAATTATCCAACCCAGCATCACATAACCCGAATTGCTGTAGTTCCACCCCTCTCCCGGAAAAAAATCCGCCTTCTTGCCGTAGTTATACTTCCGCAATGCCTCCTTTGCCGAACGCTTAATGGACGACGGGTCATTCATCATGTCAAGAATATACGCTTGCATGTAGTAGTAATCCGGTACACCAGCCGTATGGTTCAATAGCTGCCTCACCGTCATTACGTCAACATGTTCAATGTTACCTTTCAGCTGCGGCAAATAGGTGCTCACCTTTTCGTCGATGTCAATTTTTCCTTCCTCCTGAAGCAACAGCACTGTGGCTGCAGTAAACATTTTGGAAATACTGCCGATCTGAAACTGGTGGCAAGTCTGCATAGCAGTACCATTTTCCAGGTCGGCTTGCCCAACGGCCCCAGCCCAGGTATTCCCGGGCTGGCTGATCATGGCCACCACACCCGGACTACCAGTTTCAAGCCAGTATTCTTTAAGCAATGATTCATAAAAAGTCGCATTCGGCACTTCATAGGCACTCGTGTTGCAATCCGACACCTCAGGGCCTGGAGCCACCTCTCCTGTGCAGGAATTAAGCAGCAGGCTAGTAGAAAAAATTAAAAAATTGGTGGGTTTCATTGTAGTACATTAAAAGTTGGAGGAAAAAGGAATTCTTGCTCCTATGTGGAGCAAATGGTGGGGGAAAACAGGTGTATACTGATTTCGCACCAGCTCGGCGATCGTTTGGGTTTCGGCAAAAACAGCCATGTTCAGGTTCGAACGTTTGCCCAGATTGTAGCCAATGCCCAGGGAGCCTGTGAGAAGCCACGGTGAATAAAATGCATGATGCTCTCTGGTGAACGTTCCGTCGCCGTTGTCTTTGTAACCGGTTTGAGCCATCAGGTTAACTGCCTTCCCAGCCCCCAATGAGAAATGAGCTTCGAAGCCTCCTTTGGTGGCGATGCGGATTGTGGGTGCCGTCGACACCATCCAGGAATTTTGCATGCGCTTGTGCACATACCAACCCAGGTTGACATCCTGACCGACGCCAAAAATACCTTTGGTAAAGTAACTCCACTCCGTGCCCACCCTTAAGCCATACGACAATGAAGGGTTGGGCACGCCCGACAGGCTATGACCAAATCCCTGGCAAAGCACACTAACTTTTAGCGACGGCAGTTGCTGAGCTTCTGTTGCATGCCGGCAACCCATAATGGCGAGCAACAGGCAACTGATCAAAAGCATCTTTCTTTTTAAGTTCCGTTTCATTCTGCTGAGTTTTTTTTGACAGTGCGTTGTACGTCACAAAAGTACATCCGTTAGCTTGTTACGGCCTTTTTAAGAATGAAAGAACAAATTGAGCGCCCGAAATGACCGTTTAGGCACCTGAAAGAACAGTCCGAAAAATCCCAACAAACAGATTTAGCGAAAAACTATATTTGTGAAATATGGAGCATCGTTCACATCGCTACCAGGACAAGTGGCTTTGGCTGCTTGTCCCCTTCTTTGGGGTGCTTTACCGCCATACAGGCGAGACGGCGTCGCTCAAAGACCTGCTCAGCACCCCTATTTACTACCTCGACGTAGCCACCGCCATATTGGTGATCGGCATTATTTTTACAGTCACAAGGGCAACCATAGTACACCTCGACAGAAGAGTGGCCTGGGAGGATCAAACTGCGCTTCGGGGCTTTATCCAGGGGTTTGTTGTGTACGGGTTTACTGTGCTGCTAACTGTGCTGGTGAGCTTTTTCTACAACGAATTCTTCATGACCAGACCACCTGAGTTCAACGTCGCCATTGTCTTTGCTTACGATGTGCCTTTTGCGTGCCTCATGGTCACCATCATTCAAATGGCCTACGGTCTGCTCTATATGAGGGCACATTATGAGGCGAGGCTTGAGCAAAAAGCAGGAACCCAGGAAACAAATACCGTGTCCAGAAAGACGATTTTAGCCAACTTTGGAAAAACCAAAGTCCCTCTGGCCTCTTCAAGTATTGCTTACGTGCACAAGGTGGGCGACTTCAATGCGCTGCAAACCTTCGAAGGCAAAGAATACACTTTAGACGACACGCTCGACCAATTGGAACAATGGCTGGAAAAAACTGATTTTTTCAGAATCAACCGGCAGTGTATCGCTCAGCGGAGAGCCATCGTCTCTATGAAAAATGACCCAACGGGTAAAGTGCTGTTAAAACTATCGCCGAGTCCGCCGGAAGAGATCACTGTCAGTAGGAAAAAAGCGCAAGAATTCAGAAGTTGGATGGAGCAATAGAAAACTTTTAGCCGAGCCTATTAAAAACGCATGCTATACCTCACCCAACTTATCTACATCAAAGAAGGAAAGGAAGATATCTTCAATCAATTTGAAGCCATCGCCATTCCACGAATACCCATCTACAATGGGAAACTGCTTTTCAGGCTACGTCCCTCAAAGGAGTGCTATATCGACATTGCGATAGAAGAACCCTACGAAATTCACTATGTAAGCTTCGAATCACAAACCGACTTCGAGGCATATATGAAAGACGAGGAAAGAAAGAAATTCCTGCACCTGAAGGAAGAGTCGATCAAGTCTGTGACTTTGATAAAAGGAGAGAAACTCTAGAGTGAAAGTTAGCAGTATATTGTAGCAAAAAAAGATGAAGAATTTCAGTCTGTTAACTGCAGTAGTCGTTCTCCTTGGCGGTGCCGCTTGCGATGATAAAGCCAAAACCCAGACAGAACCCGTTCAATTGATCTTCGACACGGACTTTGGGCCGGACTACGATGATGTCGGAGCGATCACAGTTCTCCATGCATTGGCCGACAGTGGCCAGGTGAACATCCTGGCTACCGTTGCTAGCTGTAGCCACCCGAACGCAGCTGCGGCCATTGACGTATTCAACACTTACTTTGGAAGGCCAGGCTTGCCCATCGGCGTTCCTAAAGGCCCATCGGTAGCCGACACCGACAAACAGCACTGGACCGATTCGGCAACTGCTAATTACCCCCACCGGCTACAGTCAAATGACGAAGCACCAGACGCAGTGGAGGTCTACCGCAAGGTATTGGCAGCGCAACCCGACGGCAGTGTGACCGTCGTTACGGTGGGGTTCTTCACTAATCTCGCCAACCTCCTCAACTCGGCTCCCGACCAATTCAGCGACCTGACCGGCAAGCAGCTTGTTGCCAAAAAGGTGAAGCAGCTGGTAAGTATGGCAGGGTGGTTTCCAACCGGGGCGGAATACAACGTAAAAAGAGATCCCATCGCATCGATGCAGGTGATGGAAGAGTGGCCGACGCCCATCCTTCTTAGCGGATTTCACATCGGGCAAAAAATAAAAACCGGACTTCCGCTGATCAATAACGCAGCTATCAAAAACAGCCCCGTAAAAGATGTCTTTCGCATTTCTATTCCATTAGATCCACAAGACTCAGCAGGGCGCATGAGCTGGGATCAGACGGCAGTATTGGTAGCTGTAAAAGGCTACGACCCCTACTACAGCATTGAAACCGGCCACATGTCGGTCGACTCAACCGGCACCAACACCTGGGACACAAGTGGTAAGGACCATGCCCGCCTGGTGGAGAAAATGGAGGTGCACAAAGTCAACAAGTTGATTGATGACTTGATGATGTATCAGCCGAAAAAGTAAAAAGTAGCATTTGAAGCAAATATTAGGCTTATCAAGGCCACCTTTCCAACTAAAATAAAGTGCCGAACAAATACTGCCTTTTTGAAAGAAACTTAAGCTAAATTTAGGTTCGGTTATGAAAATTGTCTTTTACCTATTATTATCAGGAAGTTTTTAATTTAAAACAGCAAGTGAAAAGCACTTATTAGGAGAAATGAAAATTGACAATCTCATTTTTTACTCGATTAATACATTTCTTTCGTACTGGATTAACGAGAACTTTTATAATAATCACTTCGTATGGTGCGCTCCGGTGTTTGATCCATCGGCGTTGGAAAAAAATCACAAATTCAGCAAAATTCCTCCTAGTTCCTCGCCTGCAAATATCTACAAAAGATACCTGGAAGATATCGCCAATATCGATCTGCATAGCTCCAAAATCGATGAAAATAAAACTGGTCTTAAAAAAGGCGCAGGTATCAATTTTGATAACGGCACAATCAGTGATATGGAGCTCGCAAGGATTTTAAAAATTATTGACAGCGCATCAATAAATGACTTTCGACCGTTAGTCTACATAATTCCTTATTCAGGAATTAGACACAAAGTAAAATTAGTTGATGTAGATTTAGCCGCAAATCCGATGAGTATCGAATTTCAGATTCCAGAGCTCAAAAGTGCTGAGTTTGACGTGATTCAATTTAAATAAAGTGTTATGGTTGCAACGGAAAATAACATCGAAGATTACATAGGCGCAATTTCCAGACTTTTTAATTTTGCATCTAGCAAAAGGTACAAGATAGTTCAGCCTACTATCAATACTTCTGATGAAATTGGCAAATTATCTTCAGAGATCAATGATGAGATTATTGATAAAATTGGGATAAACATTTTCAAAACAGTGGATTTTTTTGATATCCTCAAATACGAAAATGAACTAAATAAAACCTTTACTGATTTTTCTGACAAGAATATAATCTCTTCAGAAGAAATAGAAGATGAAGTAACTTTGCTCAGATCGTACAAGCCGATGAGCAAATCGTACTTCAGTGAGAACAAATACACTATTAGTAATAAGCTCGACTCAACATTGGCTGGAAAATTACCTATTACGACACCTACTATATTATCTTCAGCGAAGCATCCAGATCATTTACACGTCATAGAAGATGGCGATATGAGGAGCAACTATTTTGCTACGTCCCTGGCTTCCAATAAAGTTTTAATCTATCACTTGGCGGAAAATCAAGAAAACAAATCGATTCTCGAAATTCAACAAGTCCTAGCATTTAGTGCATTAAAATACAAAGAGCTTTTATCAAATCCTACTCGACTTTTTCTTGGGATACTAGATGAATACGGCGTGGATCTCACACTAAACAATGTCACCAGAAGATTCTTTAAATTCGTTAAACTAATGCATGAGGAAATTGATGGAAGTTTGAAAATTTTCGAAGCAAAAAATATAGGGAAAGATGACTTTTCAATTCAGTTTCAATTAATGAAAAAAGAGTTTGGAATAGTTGTTCAATTTGCGTACGGCATAAACTCCACGCAGTATACCAAAGAAGTTTTAAAGCAATTCCGCTAAGCTACAAAGGCTTTTTGCCCTACAGTTTTGTGATGATTGACACTAAGCCCTTTGTATGGTCTTACTCATCGACGTAATCACAGCCACCAGGCTCCCAATAACAGCGATGAACAGGAAAGATGCACGCAAGCTACTGGCCTCGGCAATAAACCCAATGAGAGGCGGGCCCAAAAGAAATCCAAGAAAAGAAATTGAGCTCACCATGGTCAGTGCCATGCCTGCCGACATGGTTTTAGATTTACCAGCCACTGAATAGGCAAGCGGCACCACAGAAGATACGCCAAAGCCAACCAGAAGAAACCCGATAAGGGCAGTAGCAAAATAAGGCAGGGCTACGGCGAAAATCAGTCCGCTGGCAATAAGAATACCACTGCCTTTCAACACCGTGCCTATTCCAAATCTATTTGTGAGCCGGTCGGAGATAAACCGACCCCCTGCCATGGTCATCATAAAAGCACTAAAACCCAGCGGCACCCATGCCTCCGGGGCTTCCACTACCTTTTTGAAGTAAACACCACTCCAGTCGAACATACAACCTTCGCTCATCATACCACACATGGCAATGAGTCCAATTTTCACAAGGGTTCCGTCAGGTTTTACCCATTTGAACTTGCCAGTGTTCCGGTTAACATCTTCTTTGAGGGTGTGTGGGTAGTTAATTGATAGAATTACTACTACCAGTGCCAACATGATCAGATAGTGCACCTGAGGCTCTATCCCAAGCGCCACCATCAACGTGCCAATGCCCGCTCCGGTGAAGCCCGCCAGGCTCCACGTGCCGTGAAATGAAGCCATAATGGTTCGCCCGTAATGCGTCTGAACCCCGATGGCTTGGGTATTCACAGCGATATTCACCGTATTCCCAAAAAAACCATAAATGAAGAGCCCGACACTTAGCATAGCCACACTGGATGAAAAACCAAGAAAAGGCAAAGTGAGAGCGTACCCAAGTGTTGCAACCAGCACCACCAGGCGGCTGCCTAGCTTATCGATAATGACTCCGGAAAATGGTAACGAAGCAAGAGAGCCCAACGGCAAAATCAGCAGCACCCCACCAAGAGCTGCTTCGCTAAGTCCCAGTTTAAGCTGAATATCGGGAATCCTCGCTGCCCAGCTGGAAAAGTTAAGACCGTGCACAAAAAAGATAGAAGCCACGGCAATGCGAAGCCTTGTTTTATTCAAAATTACAGAGGAAGTTTGGTCGGTCATATCCATGAGGATCAACGTCATTGAGTTAAGAGGTTAGCGGTCGATATCACCTTTCTAACCCCAACCCTAAAGGGAGAACCCAATGTTAATTGAGCCCTTTAGGGAATGCAAGGGTAAAATGCTCTTAACTCAATGGTATGCAAAAATCATCAAACTGATGCACGCATGAAAGCTTAAAAGGGTATTTATCATCGAAACCGATTGTATTACTACCATTTACACCCAAATCAAAATATATTCGCTTTTCATCATCAGTCTATGACGCTTCGCATTTCAGTTTGGTCCGGCCCACGCAATGTTTCCACCGCTTTGATGTACTCTTTCGCTCAGCGCCCCGACACTGCTGTGGTGGATGAGCCTTTATATGGTTACTACTTAAAAACGACGGGGTCGGAGCATCCGGGGAAAGATCATTTGCTGGAAGTGCTGGAAAAAAACCCCGACAAAATTATCTCCAAAACAATCCTGGGCTTTAATGATAAACCGGTCTACTTTATCAAAAACATGTGCCACCACCTCGTTGGCCTCGATGAATCGTTTCTTGATGAGTTGGTCAATCTGTTTCTCATTCGTGACCCCAGGGAAATGCTTCCGTCGCTTGTCAATCAGCTGCCGCACCCTGTGCTACGTGATACCGGGCTGGACAAGCAACTAGAGCTCTTTAAGAAACTAAAAGCCGCAGGCAAAGAAACATTCATTTTCGATTCAAAAGACCTTCTGCTTAACCCAGAAGGGATGCTCAGAGCGTTTTGCAGCTTTGTTGGTATCCCGTTTTACAAACAAATGCTGGCGTGGGAAGCTGGAGCAAGGCCGGAAGATGGAGCCTGGGCTCCCTATTGGTACCACAACGTGCACAAGTCGACTGGTTTCGCCCAGTACACACCTAAAAATGAAAAGATAAAACCTGAACTACAGCCTCTGATGGATGAAAGCATTGAACTATATGAAGAGCTTTACAAAAGTGCTGTCAAAGTGTAAATTACACCAAAAAACACCCGGCAGGCCTTGAACAATTCGTCATTTATCCCTTGTCCTTAACTAATTACCTTTTAGTCCACCTGCCCATTATCGAATAACCTTTAACCAACAACTTTCTTCCCATGGATCCAAAATTACCTAACCCGAAAAACAACGACATCAAAGTATATATCAATGGCCAGTTTTATGCCCGTGAAGACGCCAAAGTGTCTGTGTTTGACAGCGTGGTGCAGGGCGGCGATTCCGTTTGGGAAGGCTTGAGAGTGTATGACGGGAAAGTGTTTATGCTGGACGAACACCTCGAAAGATTGGTCAACTCAGCCAAAGCAATGGCTTTTACGGGTACTCCATCGAAAGAGGAAGTGAAAAAGGCTGTGGTAGAAACGCTGAAAGTGAATGGCATGATGAACGATGCGCATATCAGGCTGACCCTCACCAGAGGCAAAAAGATTACCTCCGGCATGAATCCAAAATTGAACCAATATGGCCCCACGCTCATCGTGCTGGCTGAATGGAAGGCGCCTATATACACAACGGAGCAAGGTTTGACCTTGATTACGTCCTCCATCCGCCGCAACTCCCCGCAGTGCCTCGACTCCAAAATCCACCACAACAACCTTATCAATAATATCCTGGCGAAAATAGAAGCTAACCATGCTAATTGCGATGGCGCTGTGATGCTTGACCTGAATGGCTATGTGAGCGAGACCAATACCACCAATATTTTCTTTGTGAAAAAAGGGGAGCTTATCACTCCGTTCGCTGATTTCTGCCTTCCAGGCATCACAAGAGCACTCATGCTCGAACTGGCTGATAGAAATGGAGTGAAATGGAAAGAGAAGAACGTGACCATTGCCGAAATGTACACCATGGACGAGATGTTCACCACTGGCACAGAGGGTGGATTGGCAGCGGCAGTTGAAGTGGATGGAAGGCAGATTGGCGATGGAAAAGTAGGGCCTGTGACCAAACAGTTCCAGAAATGGCATGAGGAAGAGACGAAAAAAAGAGGGGTTGTAATTGGTTAACTTCGCATAAACCGTAGAATATTTATTCTCCACTTCCTACCAAACTCAATCATTGGACGTCTTATATTTAAATTAAATGAGATGCCTTATGAGAAAACTGGCTACACTTCTGTCTATTTTCGGCTTTATTGCTTTATCCTCATGCCAGCAGGAAGATCTTTTGGATGTACCTCTTCGCCCCTCTTACCTTGTCGGTTACCCAAAAGAGTCTGGCATTGACATAGGGTTCATTAGTCGTAGTGGTCTCCTGCCGGGAGCGCTCAGTTCACTTCCCGTCAAAGGAAACAAACCAGACTCTTACGACATCTTTGTTTCTACAGATGCAAAAGCTGAATTCACAAGGGTATCCACGCTGTTCACAGACGGGACCCGGCTTTCTATTGAGAATTTAACCAATGGCACACCTTATTATGTCACGGTAGCGGGAAATAAAAAAGGACTGGCTTCCGTCCAGTATGACACCATTATGGTGGTTCCTTCTAAACCCAAACTACTTACAAAGGGCTCCTGGGTTTACGACCATGCCGAAAACATCTCGTTCTCACCGACGACGGACAGTGCGGCTTATATTACTCGATATATCTATAGCAATTGGCGTAATACGCCTGACCTATATATTTTCCCTTATTACACAAACGAACCACGCCGGATAGAACACAATGTAAAGGAATGCGAGTGGTCACCTTCCGGCAGACTTATTGCTTTTTCCAGAAGGCTTGACGCCAATGATCCTTCAGGAAAGGATCTCCAGCTATCAGTTTACGATCTCGGCAAAGACACTACTATCAATTTGCCGGTTTTCTCCACGACTTTAGGTTCTATGACATTTTCACCCAACGGTGAATGGATTTACTACATTGACGGCGATGAAAATGAAAATGATCTGGTTTGGCGAATTAAAATAGATGGAAGCTTCAAAGAACCAGTCATTGGAAGGCAAAGCTTTGCTCTAGAGAAGTCATCCAATTTCGTGATTGACAAAATTACCCTCAGCCCACACAATGAGGAGGTGTATTTTTCCGGCAGTGAAAATAATTACCAGGTTATATATAGGCACAGTTTAAAATCTAAAACTTCTCAAATTCTGTTTGATGATCCCTGGTCTTCTTACTCTCCGAGCATTTCACCAGACGGTCAAAAGCTAGCCTTTTTTTCCACAAGAAGCGGGGCGACGGAAGTTTGGACTTACGACCTCTCACAAAGCAGCTTCAAACAGAGAACCGGGAGCCCTCTAGGGGGGTGGTATGGGCTTGAGATTGAGTGGGTAACAAACTCCGAATTGAACATAGGAAACAGTCGATTGCAGCTTTAAAACGACACTCGAATTCCAGAGACCGAAATCTTTGCGCAGAGGTACAAAACCGTCCAAATTTCTTAAGGTTAATCAGCCGTTTTTTTCATCTTTGCTGCCTTATTCTCAAGCAAAATGAAACTATTCGACGTTTACCCTCTTTTCGACATCACGCCGGTAAAAGCGCAGGGCTCCTGGCTATGGGACAACAAAGGCGACAGATACCTTGACCTTTACGGAGGTCATGCGGTCATTTCCATCGGCCATTCCCATCCGCACTACGTGGAGAGGTTAAGCGAGCAACTTTCGAAAATTTCATTTTACTCTAACAGCATCAAGAACCCCCAGCAGGAGGAGCTGGCAGAAAAGCTGGGCAATATGTCTGGTTATCCTGACTATCAGCTTTTCCTTTGCAACTCAGGCGCTGAGGCCAATGAGAATGCATTGAAGCTGGCTTCGTTCGTCACCGGCAAAAGGAAGGTCATTGCGTTTGACAAGGCCTTCCATGGTCGCACATCCGGTGCGGTGGCTGCCACCGATAATCCGAAGATCGTGGCACCATTCAATGCGGGGCACGACATCGTTTTTTGTCCCCTCAACGATGAGCAAGCTTTCACCGAAGCGCTGGATGGCGACGTCGCTGCGGTGATCATAGAAGGCATCCAGGGCGTTGGTGGCATCCGTATGCCGAACGACTCATTCCTGCAGTTTATAGACAAGAAGTGTAAGGAGAAAGGATGCATTCTCATTCTAGATGAAATTCAATGTGGCTATGGCCGCACCGGCAAATTCTTTGCTCATCAGTACGCAGGCATCCAACCTCACATCATTACCACTGCCAAAGGGATGGGCAACGGCTTTCCTGTGGGAGGCGTGCTCATTCACCCTGACATCAAACCATGGAGTGGCATGCTGGGCACGACATTTGGCGGCAACTACCTGGCAGCCGTGGCTTGCCTGGCCGTGCTTGAGGTAATGGAAAGCGAGAAATTAATGAACAATACCCTTTCTCTCGGCAGCCAATGGATCAAAGAAATCCAGGCACTTGTCGGCCCTCAAAATGTGAGGGGTAGAGGCCTTATAATAGGATTTGACTTACCTGACACGAAAACAACGGTGAGAAAGGACTTACTGGTAAAGCATCACATATTTACAGGTGAAGCAAAACCCAATACCATTCGTCTTCTCCCCTCTCTGGCATTAAAAGTTGAAGAAATCGATCTGTTCAATGAGGCATTAAAGGTGGAGCTGTCCTGAAAGTGCTGGCAAACTTCATTAAAAACGGATAGTTGGTCTATTAGCAAAACAATAGCTGAGGCAATCCGTTATCTGTACCAACACATAAACTTATTGTACTATGAAAAAACTTCTTACACTCATTTTTGCAGTGGCCAGCACACAACTATTTGCTCAAAGCTGGGAGTTGGACAAATCCCACACCAACATCAAATTCACCGTCACTCACATGGTGGTTTCTGAAGTTGACGGCACTTTTGGCGACTTCTCGGGAACTGTAACCGGAGGTGATGACAAATTTGTTGGCGCAGCGGTTGAATTCACTGCTCAAACTGCGTCTGTAGATACCGACAGCGAAAGAAGAGATACACACCTTAAATCTGACGACTTCTTCAATGCAGAAAAATTCCCCACCATCAAGTTCAGCGGTAAAATCGTGAACGAAGGCGGTAAGTACTTCCTGGTAGGAAACTTTACCATGCGTGATGTGACTAAGCCAGTGAAATTCGATGTTAAGTACAATGGCAAGGTTGATACAGGAAGAGGCATGAAAGCTGGCTTCAAAGTAACAGGCGCTATCAACAGGTTCGACTACGGATTGAAATGGGATGCTGCCCTTGAAGCGGGCGGACTCGTGGTGGCCGATGAAGTTCAGATTACTTGTAATGTTGAGTTGAATGCTCCGAAAAGTTAATTAACTTTGCGGAGGTTTCCATTTTAACATAACCCGAGAATCACCCTAATTTGATTATAGAAAGGCAGGCTAGTCCTGCCTTTTACTTTTTACTGGCTTTACCATAAAAGGAAGGGCAGGGCAAAAATTTATCTTTCCGCTTTACTTTTGCAGGGTTGGTGGTATCAAAACGGTACTGAATCGAGATTTCATGAGCGCCTCCTGTGTCTGCGCCAAGCCTTGAAATGCTGGCGTCGTAGCTGTAGCCAACATCGAACGCAAGAAACCTTACCCCCATCAATAAAACTACGGCATCGTGGTTAATAAAGCTGGTGCCATTGTCAGCAAATGGAATTCCACGGTACCACAGTCCGAAAATAATCGGTTCGTAGAGAAATGAGGCCCCCACGTCCAACTGCTGAAAGGTACCCTGCGACTTAAAAACAAAACTCGGAGAAATACTCGACGGTGCCTCACCTCTTTGGAAGGTTTTGTTTCCAAGCGGAATCTGGATTCCTCCATGAATGGAATACTTCATGGGCAACTTACTTGACCCTTCCAGAAACGACTGGTTAGGCTGGTTGAGGTGATGGAACCCCGCTCCGAGCCAGACCCTCTGGTTGTACATCAAGATACCCGCACCGGTGTCAAGATACTGGACCGGCGTTATTTGACTAGCCACCGGATCAGATGACGGCACACCATCGACGCCGAAATCAATCTGATCCCCAAATATGATTTTTGTGGGATCAATCCTTCTTGAAGTGTAGCCCAGGTAAATGCCAGTGCTAACGACCCACTTTTTATTGAAATTAACTTTGTAACTGTAGTTTATAGCGCCTGAAGTGTTCCTTAAACCAGCTGACCCAGCCTGTTCTGTGCTTAACAGTAAGCCTACCCCGCTGTTGAGGTTCTTCATATTGTAGTCGTACGAAAGGGAATAATTATTGAAAGCCTTTGGTAAACTTGGCCACTGAATCCGGTTGTTTACCGTAATGCGTTGGTGCTCCTCCGTGCCAGCAAAAGCAGGGTTAAGGTAAAGGGGTGCAGAGTAGTATTGGGAGTATTGAAAATCCTGGGCCTCCGCAGCCAGGCTATAAAAAAAGATCAAGACTACAATAAAACTACTTTTGTTCCCCATCATCTTATAAGCGTTACGTCCCCAACTTTCTCCTGCCTTTGTCCATTGATGTAGGTAAGCTCAAGCTTGTATACGTACACATCCTGTGGAGCCATCCTTCCATTGTAGTAGCCATCCCATCCCCAGTCCACGTTCGTGCTTTCAAAAATCAACTGGCCCCATTTGTTATAAATCAGCATGCGGAAATCAACGACCCCCTGTGTGCGGGGCAAAAACATGTCGTTGAAAGAACCAGTGCCACCTTCTCCCCCTCCGGGCCCCAGCGTACTTGGGGTAAAAGCATTGGGCACAACAACGCTACCACCTTCAATCGCCAATACAGCACTCTGCCTTCTAAGGGTGTCGGCGCAACCATTGTCAGTTTTCACAATAAGAGTGACGCTGTACTCACCCTTCTCCGCATAATAATGCACAGGGTTCTCCTCAGTCGAAAAATTTCCATCGCCAAAAGCCCAGAAAGCAGAATCATAAGCCTGGCTCAGGTTAGAGAAAAAAACGGGTTTATCGGGTAAATAGACCTCCCCCGGTCTCAAATCGAAGGCTGCTATTGGCACCTCAAACACCTCAATAATTGCCTCCTTGGTCTCGGTGTCCGAATTGCCAATGCTGTTTTGGCCAGTCAAACTGACGGAATATGTCCCGGGTTCGTTGTAAGTGTATCTTGGATTCACTGCGGTGGAGAATCCCTGATCGTCGCCAAAGTCCCAAACGAACCTGGTCGAGTCTGCAAATTGGCTGGTGTTGTTGAATTGCACCGTCAAAGGCCTGCAGCCGCTGTAGCGATCAGGCACGAAGTCGACTTCAGGAACGGTTGGGTCGATCACAACGGTTCGTTCAACTGACTCCACACAAAAACCATTCGTGACTTCCAGCTGGATACTGTAGCTCCCTGCACCAGGAAAAGTGTGCACCCCAGGATCAGCAACCAACGACTCAGTGCCGTCGCCGAAATCCCATAGATACTGAAGATTTTCGCCTCCTGTGGTCAGGTTTTGGATACTTACACCGACATCCGGCAGAATAAGACGTTCGGGTGTGGCGAGAAAATCCACCACAACTGGTTGATTTAAATTTTCAACTTCAAATGAAGCTTCCTCAGTGCTGCTGACACATCCTGCTGAGTTAGTTGTTTGCAGCGTAACGGTTGAAGAGACATCCGGCTGCCCCGGGTCAGGCCGACTATAGATGAGCGTTAGCAGGTCGTCGTCTTCCACCATTTGATCGGGGCTGGCAGCCACTACCCAGTCGTACGCCACCAACCCACTTTCATCTGCTTCCAAAACCACAGCCTTCGTCAGGCAACTGTCAAGAGATTCGCTGACGGTAAATGTTCCCGAGGGAACAGGATCTACCCGCACTATCTGCTGTGAGTCTGTGATACAAACACCTTCCTTTTCAGCTGACAAGGTAATCCTGTAGAGCACGTTCCTTCTCAGCGTATTGGTCAATGTATAGGCAAGTGTATTGAAATTCGCAGGGCCTTTTTGTACTGTCAGCGGAAAGCCATCCAGCACACCGTCCTCCCCTTCAATCGTCCATGTATAGCTGTCGACATCGAGCTGGGCTGTCGCCAAACTTACCTCAAAGGCTCCTGTTAGCGGAGAGCAGTTTGGCATCAATGGGTCATAATAGGGATCGGAGAAAGCTGAGTTGAACCCGGGGTTTACCGCAACAAATATTGTATCTGCCCGGGCCGAACAATTGTTGAAAGCGTTCGCTACCAGATTAACTGCATAGGTCTTCTGACTTGTGCCACTGTTTTGAAAGCCATAAGGAAGTGTTGCTCCAAAAAAATTGACAGTGTCCACGTCGCTGTTGTCGAGGTCAGTTACCAGCAGTTGATAGTTAACGGGGCCTGCCTGGCTTATTTCATCCGGCTGCACACTCTCGTTGGTGAACACCACCTCTTCGCCAAAGCAAACGGGTTTCATATAGCTTGAAGAAAGTGTAGCCACGGGCGTTTTTTTTACCTCTATCTCAAGGCTAAAAATCTGAAAACACTGCCCAATTTGCGTTGTTACCCTGAGTGCCGCCAGATATTTGCCAGCCACTGAAACCAAAGGCTCTGTTTCACCTGCAACATCACTTCCATCCAAAAACCATTCGAAATCGCTGTTATCAGTTCTTCTAAGCTCCTGATTAAACGTTACCCCATCGTAACTGAAGTCCCAATCCCAAAACTCCACCACATCTCCATTTACAGACACCGGAACAACATTGTCAATTCCACTAAACCTGGTTCGTTCTCCCTCGCATACTTCCGTAGCTTCAAACGATGCCGTTGGCAGGTCATACATAGTGATGTGCACGTCGGTGCTTGCCGAACACCCCGACGTGAGGTCATCAACGACTAGCTCAACCCGGTAAATGCCGGGATCATTAAAGAACCTTTGCACTGGCGTGACTGGATTCACAACAGAAGAGGCAATAGTTGCATCATCATCCACTGCATAAAAGTTCCAGGTAAAATCTGTGTTGCCGGGATGAGGGTTGACGGATGACGGATCGAGGTCAAAGTAAAGAAACTCTCCAGCAACAGCTTTGCAAAATGTAGTGGGGTGCGCTGCGTTGGAAGCATCCTCCACCGAAATAACCGGAACCGGCACTGTATTTACTGTGATAGTCGTTTCGAAGAGATCAGAGCACATCCCGGTTTGCGTGGTCACTCGCAATGCCACCCGATAGCTTCCTGCCACGGAGGTAGCAGGCTCCACTTCGCCAACCACTGGTGCCCCATCCAAATACCATTCAAAATCGCTTCCATCAGTCCTTCGCAGCTCCTGATTGAAAGTGACCCCATCGTAGCTAAAGTCCCAATCCCAAAACTCCACCTGATCGCCATTCACCACCACCGGAATGGAGGTAACCTGGTCAGCTATGTTAGCAAACGCCGACCTGTCACCCTCACACACATTGGCCAGGCTTGTATAGGTAGAAACGGGCGTGTCGTAGATTGTGATCTCCACCACGTCGGTTGAGCCACAGTTGGTGAGGTTGTCCATCGCTTCCACTTCCACACGGTAAACCCCAGGATCCACCATCGTTCTCATAATCGGCGGGACTGGATTGAGAAGGCTGGTGTTTATGGTTCCAAAGTCATCTTTTTCGTAAAAATTCCAGGTGACGTCTGTGTTTCCAGGGTTAGGAATAGAAGATGCAGCGTCGAGATTAAAATAAATGTCCTGACCGCCGGCGGCGCCGCAAAATGAGGTAGCCGTTGGGTTTCCAACAATGTCTTCGACGGATACTACCGGCTCGGGAACGGCGTTCACGGTTACCTGGAAGGCTGGAGTGGTTACCACCTGGCAGGAGAAAACATTGGCGTTGTTGTTCGTTACCGAAACCGTTACATCAAAGGGAGTTCCCCCATTGTCGCTGGTGTAGGTATGAGTCGGATCCTGATCCGTTGAAACAGGGCTGCCGTCTCCGAAATCCCATTCGTAGGTATATCCCGGCAAAGGTGTGCCACCAAACTCAAAATCTACCGCCTCGCCCACACAGTAAGGCCCGGGAACTACAGTGTTGACAATTGGATCTGGTGGCGCAATTATTCTGATGATCGCCTGCTGGGTCACGGGCGCATTACCCGTTGGTATGCCGCCAGCATCCTCATAAGGATTGCACTGGTTCCAGTTCTCCAGCCGAATGTGGAATTCCTCGCCAATAGTAGCCGTGGCAGGCACAGTCACTGTTAACGACTGGTTGCCAGGAGCGATGGGATTGAGCACGGGAGAAGGCACATGGTCGAAAATGGGCTCCTGAAAAGGAAATGCAACAGGGTTTCCATCTACGAGCACGGTGCCTGTAATATCATTGAAAACACCATGAATCCAGCGTGTCCATCTGGGCCTATTGTTGAGCGTGCTTATGGCTGCGGCATCTGTGCAGTTCCAGGGGCTCACGTCATCGAAGTTGACATCGACAGAGGTTCCGGCGCAGACCTCCACCAGCATGGGTGCAATGGTGATATCACTTCCACCATCTCCAAAATCATCGGTATTGAAAACTGCAATTTCAGCTGTCACCGTTGTTTCGTCCACTGTGTAACACGAGCTGACAACCCAGCAGGTGATGTCCAGCACACAAGTGCCGGAAGTATTGGCCTCAGTATAAGTGTGTGGTTGAGGAGTGTTGTAGGAAATACCGGCCTGACTTCCAGTCGATCCAACATTAATGACAGTCTCCGCTGTGCCGTCACCCCAATCGATATGAATTTCCGCATTGTCGTCCAGCTGGCTATACAGTGGTTGAAACTGTATCATTAAGCCAGCCCCAGTGGCACAACCGCTGGGTTTGTCTAGAAAACGGCCAACGCCAAGCGGGCCGGGAGGGCACTGAGCATGTCCTTGCAAAAACAAGAGATACAAGAATACACCTGAAATGCCTTTTACAATTTGCTGGTTGATGGCAGGCATACCCAAAGGTAGTGTATGAAATTTAAAAATAAAATAATTAATATTTAATCTTTAAATTATCATATTATTACCTCGTCAATAGCACTAATACAACATCCAGCTATTCCTTCTTGTAGCCCCAAACCAGGCAGCCCGGAGCTGGCCTCATTTAAACCTGGCGTTACAACCGATCGGTCAGGAAATTATACTTCTGTTCAATTGAAATTCTATATTGTTTAATTATTTCAGTTTTAGGCCTACCTTTGTGTCCCGAAAGAATATTTCGGAACTCACCTCTTATGTCCAAAGCAAAATACATCTTCGTAACGGGCGGCGTTACGTCTTCATTAGGCAAAGGAATCATCTCGGCATCTCTCGGCAAGTTACTGCAAGCCAGAGGCTTTCGGGTAACGATCCAAAAATTCGACCCTTATATCAACATCGACCCGGGCACCTTAAACCCTTACGAGCATGGTGAGTGTTACGTAACCGATGATGGTGCAGAAACCGACCTTGACCTTGGCCACTACGAAAGATTTCTCGACATAAAAACCTCCCAGGATAATAATGTCACCACGGGGCGTATATATAACAATGTTATCACCAAAGAACGCCGGGGCGACTTCCTTGGAAAGACCGTGCAAGTGGTTCCACACATCACTGACGAAATAAAAAACAACTTTTATAAACTAGGAGAAACAGGCGACTACGATATCGTCATCACTGAAATCGGAGGTTGCGTAGGTGATATTGAGTCGCTGCCATTTATCGAAGCGGTTCGCCAGGCAAGGTTTGAATTGGGCATTAATAACTTCGTTTCCATTCATCTCACACTTATTCCTTATCTCAAGGCTGCGGGGGAGCAAAAAACGAAGCCAACGCAGCATTCAGTAAAGCAGCTACTGGAAGCGGGAATTCAGCCCGACATACTGGTTTGCAGAACCGAACATACCCTTACCAGCGAAATCCGCAAGAAGCTAGCGCTTTTCTGTAACGTAGCCAGCAACTGCGTGATAGAAGCACAGGATGCTGAAACCATCTACGACGTGCCTCTTCTCATGAGAAAAGAAAAGCTGGATGAAAGGGTACTCACCAAGCTGAAGCTTTCTCACAAGAAAGAACCTCAAATTGACCAGTGGAAGGAATTCCTGGGCAGGCTTAAGAATCCGACAGACGAGGTAAGAATAGCCCTTGTTGGTAAGTATGTGCAACTCAAGGACGCCTACAAGTCTATTGCAGAAGCTTTTGTGCATGCAGGCGCACACAACGAGTGTCGTGTGGAGTTGTCATGGATTAACTCTGAAGAACTTGATGGCGACAATGTAGTGCGCCTTTTGAAGGACAAACATGGCATTTTAGTAGCGCCAGGATTTGGCGAACGTGGCTGGGAAGGCAAGCTTCAGGCGGTGAAATATGCCAGAGAAGACAAGATTCCATTCTTCGGAATTTGCCTCGGTTTGCAGTGTGCTGTAATTGAATTCGCAAGAAACGTACTAAATATACCGAAGGCCAACTCTACTGAGATGGACCCGAAGACAAAAGCGCCCGTCATTGACATGATGGAAGCTCAGAAAAAAGTAACCAAAATGGGTGGTACCATGAGACTGGGAGCCTACGCATGTGAGTTGAAGAAAGGTTCGAAAGCTTATTCGGTTTACGGCCACTCAAAAATAATGGAGCGCCACAGGCACCGCTATGAGTTTAACAATAAATACCTCGAACAATTTGAAGAAGCTGGATTTCTTGCTACGGGTATTAACCCCGACACTAAGCTTGTGGAAATAATGGAATTGAAAGACCATCCATGGTTTGTTGGCAGTCAGTTTCATCCGGAGCTTAAAAGCACCGTGATGAACCCTCACCCTCTTTTTGTCCGTTTTGTGAAGGCCGCTCTTGCCTTTAAAAAAGATACATATAAATAAAACATCACCTCAGAATAAGAAATAATGGATAGACAGCAAGTAATTGGGATGGTCATGATGTTGATCTTGCTCACCGTTTATTTTACTTTTTTTGCCCCCGATCCTCCAGTTGAAGAGCCGATAGTAGCCACTACCGAAAGCGTAGTGCAACCTTCGCAGGTTTCCAGAGATACTACCACCACTGCCTTTACGCCTTTGGCCGACTCGATAAAAGACGGTCAGTTGAAAGAAAAGTTTGGCGCATTTGCAGCCATTGCGTCAGGTAAAAACAGCGAAGTTGCCCTGGAAAACGACGACATCAAAGTATCGATCAACACCAGGGGCGGTTTTGTTTCCTCAGTTGAGCTAAAAAACTACAAAACGTACAATGGCGAACCCCTGATCCTGCTGGATGAGCAAAGCTCTGAAATGAACCTGAGCTTTGGTGGCCAAAACAGAAACCTGAAGCTTAACGATTTCTATTTTAAGCCTTCTGTTACGTCAAAGAAGGTATCGGGCAACGATTCTGTCACAGTGACTCTCAGAGCTTCTCTAAGCACTGGTCAATACATCGAACATGCCTACACCATCTATGGCAAAGGCTATGAGATTGGCTATTCGCTGACCACCAAGGGTCTGGAAAATTACCTTAGCCAGGAACCTGTTGTGCTTCAGTGGAAAAATGATGTGAAAAGGGTTGAGGCCGACCTGAAAGACTCCCGCATACGAACCACGATCAACTATTACACTACCGCAGGCGAAACAGATGAGCTCAGCGCCACATCGGAAGACCTGGAAGAAGAAACGATTAGTGAATCCATTCAGTGGGTGGCCATCAAGCAGAAGTTCTTTACAGCGGCTATTATCGCCAATGATGGGTTTTCTGGTGCTTATGTGGCTACCAAATATGCCGTAGCCGACACCACCAAGGTGAAAGAGGCCATGGTGAGCCTGACCCTTCCATCCGAAAGATGGAAAAACAGTGGTGTGGTTGGTAAATTGTATTTTGGCCCTAACGAATACAATACACTTAAAGATGTAGCACCAGAGTTCAGCAGTAATATCAACCTGGGCTGGAGTATCCTGGGCTGGATCAATAAAGGGTTTACGATCCCGGTTTTCCATTTCCTTGAAGGCTTCATCACCAACTACGGTATCATCATTATCATTATCGTGATTCTGATGAGACTGATACTTTTCCCGCTCAACTACAAGTCGTACATGAGCATGGCGAAAATGAAGGTGCTTAAGCCAGAGATAGATGAAATTAAGGCGCAGTATCCTGATGACATGCAAAAGCAGCAGTCGGAAACCATGGCCCTGTACCAGAAGGTTGGCATTAACCCCCTCAGCGGCTGTATTCCCATGCTGCTGCAAATGCCGATTCTGTTCGCCATGTTCTATTTCTTCCCGAATGCCATCGAGCTCAGGCAGGTGTCTTTCCTCTGGGCCCATGACTTATCTACTTACGATAGCGTACTGAACCTTCCTTTCGTGATCCCATTTTATGGTGACCACGTGAGTTTGTTCACCTTGCTGATGACTGCTTCTACCATACTTTATACCTGGAGCAATAGCCAGATGACCACCGTGCAGGGGCCAATGAAAACGCTTCAGTACATCATGCCGATAACGTTCCTGTTCTTCTTGAACTCTTACGCAGCAGGCCTGACTTACTACTACTTCGTTTCCAATATTTTGTCATTTGGCCAGCAGATTCTCATCAGACGGTTTGTGGATGAAGACAAAATCAAGCTGAAACTGGAAGAGAACAAAAAGAAGAACGCCAATAAGAAAAAATCTTCGTTTCAGCAGCGACTGGACGAGGCCATGAAGGCAGGTAATGCTTCGAGGAAGAAGAAATAGGTTATTGGTACTTTGGTTATTAGTTATTGGTTATTGGTTAATAGTGGCAAAAAACTATTAACTGATAACCTTTAACAAACAACTTCTCTCCACTGTGAATTACCCGTGGATAACTTGGGGATTACCAAATAAGCCATTCACTAACAATTCTTCTTTATTCATCTATATTTGTGCTTCCCCCAAGAAGACCTTTGTTAAATCAGTCGCTTATTTGGAGGTTTAAACCAGTTTCCTGAACCAATTTTTGGATTTTCTCATGGGCAAAATCATTTCGATTGCGAACCAGAAAGGCGGAGTAGGTAAGACAACCTCGGCCATCAATTTAGCTGCCAGCTTAGCCGCTTTGGAGTACAAGACCCTCATTGTAGATGCTGACCCTCAGGCCAACTCTACGTCGGGTGTAGGCTTGAACCCCAAGGAAGTGGAAGTTAGTATTTACGAGTGTATGGTGAACGGAGACGATCCGCACGATGCCATCGTAAAAACGGATTTGGAGTACCTGTACCTGATGCCTTCCCACATTGACCTGGTAGGTGCCGAGGTAGAAATGGTGAGCATCAGCGGCAGAGAGGAAAAAATGAGAACGGCTCTTGGCCTGGTCAAGGACGAGTACGACTTCATCATCATCGACTGTTCTCCATCATTGGGTTTGATTACCATCAATGCCCTTGTTGCCAGCGATTCGGTAATGGTACCCGTTCAATGTGAGTACTTCGCCCTCGAAGGGTTGGGAAAACTCCTGAATACTATTAAGATCATCCAATCCAGGCTTAATCCAGAGCTGGAAATAGAAGGTATTCTGCTCACCATGTACGACGTGAGGCTCAGGCTTTCTAACCAGGTGGTGGAAGAAGTAAATACCCACTTCAAGTCACTGGTGTTTGAAACAATCATACCTAGAAATATTAAGTTAAGTGAATCCCCAAGTTTCGGCCTACCGGCTATAGCGCACGATGCGGAAAGCAAAGGAGCTATTAGCTACCTCAACCTGGCCGAAGAAATCCTGAAAAGGAATGAAATGAGGATTCCAAAAGTGAGCGCTTGATGACGGACAATAAACTACCTAAAAGAAGAAATGCTTTAGGAAGAGGCCTTGGAGCCTTGCTTGACGATAATACCAATACTTCTGAAAAGCTCAGCGGCTCCGGAGCAGGCACGGCCAACGCCATCGGTGAGATTCCTGTGGCGCAAATAGAGGTTAATCCTTTTCAGCCACGAACTGAGTTCAACAAAGAAGCTTTGGCTGAGCTTTCTGAGTCCATCAAGGTTCAGGGTATTATTCAGCCAATTACCGTCAGGCAGTTAAGCAAAAATCAGTTTCAGCTGATCTCCGGTGAGCGCCGTTTGCAGGCATCAAAGCTGGCCGGACTCGAAAGCATCCCTGCCTATATCAGAACAGCCGATGACCAGCAAATGCTGGAAATGGCTTTGATTGAGAATATCCAGCGGGAAAATCTCAATAGCATTGAAATTGCGCTGTCTTATCAGCGGCTTATTTCCGAATGCAACCTGAAGCAGGAAGAGCTGGGCGACAGGGTTGGTAAAAACAGAACAACTGTCACCAACTACCTCAGGTTACTCAAACTCCCTCCTGATATCCAGATAGCACTGCGTGACGGCCGGCTTTCTATGGGCCATGCGAGGGCCATCATTGGCATCGACAATCCTGCCACACAGCTGAGTATTTTCAAGAAAATTATCAGCGAAGATCTTTCTGTCAGAAAAGTGGAGTCGTTGGTAAGGGAATACACTCAAAAAGCTCCTGAATCACCGAACCTCAATAAAACGGCTAATCCTTCGTTATCACCCGAAGTAAAAAACCTCCAAAATAAACTATCTTCGCACTTTGGTACCCGGATCTCGCTTAAGGCAGATGAAAAAAACAAAGGAGAAATTAGAATACCCTTTGTTTCTACCGAGGACCTCAACAGAATTTTGGAAATACTGAACATCTGATGTTCCGAAAGGAAGCCTTAAAATTGATAGCAGCTACACCTGCCTGGAGAGTTATATCTTTGGCGGCGTTGCTGCTTTTTTTATGTCAATTTGCCCAAGCCCAGCAAATATCAGGTGACTCAGTTGAAGTAGTAACCGGCGAGCCACTGATCATAAGAGGAGACAGTGTTTCAAACCTCCCGAAGGGCATTATGCTCAAAGAAGAACTAAGCAAACTTGACCCTCAAAAAGCCGCCATGCTTTCCGCTATATTTCCTGGCATGGGCCAGGTCTATGTGGGCCAGGTGTGGAAAGTGCCAATTTACTATGGCGCCTTTGTCGTTTTAGGGCATATGATCTATACCAATAACCGGCTTTATAACATTTTCCGGCAGTCGCTTTTTGCTGAAATAGACGAGGATCCTAACACGGTGAACCCATTCCCAAGGTTCAATGAAACGGCACTCCGCCGAAATACACAGGGCTTTCGCAGAAACAGGGAGTATATGATTATCATTACTGGGGTGGTTTACATGCTCAATATTGTAGACGCACATATCGCTGCCCACCTCGACGAATTTGACATAAATGACGAACTTGTCATCAATTACACACCCACTATTGGCAATATAAATGGCTACGCCTACGCAGGCCTGGGCATTAAAATAAGTTTTTAAGGATGAAGATATTTTTAGTTGGCTATGGGAAAATGGGTAAGACCATCGAAAAAATAGCCATTTCACGTGGACACGAAATTGCAGGCACACTTGAAAATCAGGTTGAGAATGTTGGAAAGCTTGTAAAGGACAGCGGCGCCAACATCGCCATAGAGTTCACCCAACCGGAAGGTGCCGTAAAAAACATAACCTCGTTAATGGAAGTAAACATCCCCACAGTGTGTGGCACCACAGGCTGGCTTGGCAAATGGGATGAAGTGGTGAGCAGTTGCGAAAAAAACAATGGTGCTTTTTTCTATGCTTCCAATTACAGCCTTGGCGTTAACCTTTTTTTCAGGCTAAACAGAGGCTTGGCGAGGCTGATGAAAGACTACCCTGAGTACAAAGTAGGGCTAAAGGAGATTCACCACACTGAGAAAAAAGACGCTCCGAGTGGTACAGGCATCACGCTGGCAGAAGGAATCCAAAAAGAACGCCCTGAGTTCACCAAACTGATCAATGATAAATGTGACAACCCTGGCGTCTTGGGCATCGAATCCTTTAGGATGACGAATGTGCCTGGCACCCACAGCATACACTACACATCGCCAATCGACGAAATAGAAATCAAACATACGGCGTTTAGCCGGGAAGGCTTCGCCCTTGGGGCTGTAGTGGCTGCTGAGTGGCTGCTCGACAAAAAAGGAGTGCGAGGCATGGATGATTTAATGGGGTCAAAAGAAGGTGAAAAATTTTAGTTATTATTGCGGGCGAATAGCCTGAATAAATTAGAGACACAGATGAAATAGTCATAGGGAAAGGCACACCCAGAGCATGAACATGCATGTAAACCATCAAATTTAGGCTCAAAACGGTGTCTGCTATTCCCTTTGGCCGCTGAAAGCAAACTATACTCAAATGAAATTGAAGTTTTTTGGTAAAAAGGAAGAAAAGGAGCAAGTGAAAAAATCTCCTCTGAGAGAGTGGTTAGACGCCATTGTTTTTGCAGTGGTAGCCGCCACGCTCATCCGGTGGATTTTCATGGAAGCTTTCACCATCCCCACCCCTTCCATGGAGAAATCTCTGCTCGTTGGCGACTTCCTTTTTGTAAGCAAAGTATCGTATGGTGCCCGCACCCCGGCCACACCTCTTCAAATCCCATTAACGCACGCTAAAATCTGGGGAACCGACGTCCCTTCCTATCTCGACTGGATTCAATTGCCACAGTATCGCTTGCCCGCCTTTAGCGAAGTAGAAAGAAATGATGTGGTCGTATTCAACTACCCACCTGAGTTTGAGCACCCAGTGGATTTAAAAACGCACTACATCAAGCGTTGTATTGGTATCCACGGCGATGTGGTGGAAGTGAGAGAAGGGCAAGTGTATGTGAACGGCGAAAAGGGAGAAAACCCGGAACTCATGCAGTACAGGTACTTTATAAAAACTGATCAAAGGATCAACGATCGGGTGTTCGCCAAGTACGAGATCTCTGAGCACAATCAGCTTCAGGGAGGGTATTTGGTGCATACCACCCCAGCCACCGCCGAACTATTGAAGGCAGAACCTTTTATAGAAGACGTGATAAGCACCTTGATGCCATCTGATCAGCCCAACCCACGCATTTTCCCCGACGCCAACTATTTCCCATGGAATGCCGACAACTGGGGGCCTCTTGAAATACCCTACGAGGGCATGAAACTTCAGCTCAACGATACACTGGTTGCTAAGTACGGCAGCACTATTGTTGATTACGAAGGCCATAAGAATGCTGAGGTAAAAGACTACAAACTGTATATTGACGGGCAGGAAGTGACGGATTATACCTTCGGACAGGACTACTACTTCATGATGGGTGACAACCGCCACAACTCTGAAGATTCCCGTTTTTGGGGATTTGTGCCAGCTGACCATGTGGTGGGTGAAGCTGCCTTCATCTGGCTTTCCCTCGATGCACAGGAGAGCTTCCTGAATAAAATCAGGTGGCGCAGGTTCTTCAATCTGATTGATTAACTATATTGTTGAAACTTCCCAGGCGTGATAATACGGGCCATCCTTTTTTAGGGGTGGCCCTTTTTTATGTAGCTGTAAGCGAACACAAACGACCCTGTCATTTGTTACATCAGTAAGCAGCCTTCAAAACCAATAAACCCGGTTTGGCTGTTATCTTTGCATCAAACCCCATCACGTTGTTATGAAAAGACCGGCCCACGAAACCAAAGTACTTGTAGCCAGAGAAATTCCAGACCTCGGTATCAACATGCTAAAAGAGGCTGGCTTTCAGGTAACAGTGTGGCCAGGGAAAGTACCCATGACGCAGCCAGAGCTGATTGAGAAGGCGAACCAAATGCACGCCATCCTTACCCTGAGTGCTGACAAGCTGAATGCACATTTTTTTCAGGAATGTAACCATCTCGACATTGTATCACAGTTTGCAGCGGGCTACGACAACATCGACATACCGGCCGCTACCAAAGCAGGTATTCCCGTAGGCAATACGCCCGGAGCCATGAGCGATGCCACTGCCGACATAGCCTTTGGGCTGATGCTGGCAGTGAGCAGGAAGTTCTTTCACATGCATAAAACCATAGGTCGGGGAGAATGGGGTGCCTTTCAACCAAAAGCCAATTTGGGCCTGGAGCAAAAAGGGAAAACGCTGGGCGTCTTTGGCTTGGGCGCTATCGGCATGGAAATGGCCAAACGGTGCCACGGTGCCTACGACATGGAGATCATTTACTGCAACCGCAGCCAGAACGAAGAAGCAGAAAAACGCTTTGGAGCCAAAAAAGTGAGCTTCGATGAGCTGCTGGAGAAAAGCGACGTTATCTCTGTGCACAGTGTACTCAGCGATGAAACCAGAGGCATTTTCAATAAAGCCGCCTTCAGCAAAATGAAGCCGACAGCGATCTTTATCAATACTTCCCGTGGTGGCACTCACAACGAAACTGACCTCATCGAAGCGCTGAAGTCAGGCACGATCTGGGGAGCAGGGCTTGATGTAACCAACCCCGAACCTATGAAAGCAGACAACCCTCTGCTCGAAATGGAAAACGTGGCAGTGCTGCCCCACATTGGCTCAGCTTCAGTAAATGCCCGAAATGAAATGTCGAGAATGGCGGCCGTCAATATTATCGAATTCTACAAGACTGGCAAGGTTCCCTATATCATCAACCCCGAGGTACTCAGCTGAGCCACTGACATAGGGTTGTCAGTAGCTAATGTTTCTTTGTTGTATGTTTTATCTAAAACCGTTGCTTCATGCCCAAAGAAATGACCATCAAAAACACTGTTACTATTGCTGCGCCTGCCTCCAAAGTGTGGGACGCCCTTGTCAACCCTGAGCACACCAAAAAATACATGTTTGGCTGCGAGCCCATCACCAACTGGCAGCCAGGTAGCTCCATCAGGTGGGTTGGCGTGTTTGATGACAAAGAAATAGAAGCTGTAACCGGCAAGGTGGTCAGCATTGACAAAGGAAAATCGCTGGCCTATACAACGTTCGATCCCAATGGCACCTACCCAGATCTACCTGAAAACCACCTCGTCGTTACCTATTCTCTGGTGGAGAAAGGTGGGAGCACCGAGTTCACGGTCACCCAGGGAGACTACTCAAAGGTGGCCGAAGGGCAAAAACGGTATGATGATACGATGAATGAAGGAGGGTGGGCTGGCATTCTGGAGCAGATCAAAGGCATTGTGGAGGCCTGAATTGTCTCTTTCTGACAATTGAGGCCATACTATCCTGAAGTATAGTGTGGTAAATCTTTTCAAAGGCCATTTTCCACCTTAGATGTATGTACATTCAATAACAAAACATCCATCAAAACATTATGGCTACAGAACAAAAACAATCAAAAGTGCTCCACATCATACTTTGGGTGGTACAAGTCATTCTTGCATTAGCTTTCGGCATGGCTGGTTTTATGAAACTTACCACACCTATTCCCGATCTGGTTGCCCAGATGGTATGGCCCGGCGACATACCGGCCGCACTTGTCCGTTTCATCGGTGCTTCTGAGCTGGCTGCGGCGATGGGTTTAATCCTTCCTGCCCTCACCCGTATCAAGCCTATACTCACAGCCTACGCTGGCTGGGGCCTGGTCATCGTCATGCTGCTGGCTGCCTTGTTTCATGCCGGTAGAGGCGAATACTCAGGCATTGCTTTTAATCTGGTCTTTATGGTAATGGCCTTTTTTGTGGGCTGGGGAAGGTCAAAAAAGGTTCCGATTACGGCAAAGTAACAGCAAGACCGGGTGTTGTCCGATCAATAGCTGTTCGCAGGAAAGTTGGGCCTATTTTTCTTATAGAGAAAGTAAAGTAATTAAATTGCCAGGAAAAGTAGACTGTACAATATGACTTACAAAAGCTTTTCCTGGCTTATCATTACTGTGTTGGCAGCGGCATGTACTTCAACCGAAAAAAAGGAAGAAGCTACGTCGGATAGAATAGACTTTAATATCCACAGCCAATTACCTCATGACACCGGCTCCTTCACCGAAGGGTTTGTTGTGCACAATGGTAAGCTGTACGAAAGCACAGGCGAAGAAGGCCACTCCTGGTTTGGTGTACTTAATATCAAAACAGGCAAGCCAGAAAAAAAAGTGGACTTGTCTGAAGAGTATTTTGGCGAGGGCATTACTATCCTCAACAATAAAGTGTACCAGCTCACATGGAAGAACAAGCAGGGCTTTGTTTACGACCTGAACACCTTCGAAAAAGTGAATGAGTTCACCTATGAAACCGAAGGCTGGGGGCTTACCCACGATGGCAAAGACCTGATTATGAGTGACGGTAAAAGCAGTCTGTTTTATCTTGATAGCGCCTCCCTCAAAGTCATAAAAACACTTCCTGTTACCTACCAGGGCCAGCCGGTAACCATGATCAACGAATTGGAATACGTAAACGGATATATCTTCGCCAATATCTGGCAAACCAATTCCATCGTAAAAATTGATCCTGCCGATGGTGAGGTAGTGGGCGTTCTCGACCTCTCCGCCCTGGCCGAGCAGGCCAGGATCAAAAACCCTGAGGTGGATGTACTCAATGGCATTGCCTGGTACGAGGGCACCAAGT
Source organism: Imperialibacter sp. (assembly GCF_048007035.1). Lineage (NCBI taxonomy): Bacteria > Pseudomonadati > Bacteroidota > Cytophagia > Cytophagales > Flammeovirgaceae > Imperialibacter > Imperialibacter sp. The sequence continues at coordinate 3,892,499 of NZ_CP180355.1, read as the reverse complement.
CGTTGCTGGTAACGGGGAAGTATTGGCCCACTATCTACGCACTAAAACTGGAAGAATAAACATGACAGCTGAAACCAACACCAAATACGGCTTATTCGGAAAGCTGAAAGCCAAGCCCGGCAAGGGCGATGAACTCATTGCCATTCTAATGGAAAATGCACAAACTGACAGCCCCATGCCGGGTTGCCTGCAATACCTTATCGGCAAAGACCCGGACAACAGGGATCTCATCCTCATATCTGAAGTTTGGGAAACAAAAGAGGATCATGCTAACTCGTTGAAGCTGGAAAGTGTGAGAGCTGCCATTGCCAGGGCCATGCCGCTGCTGGACGGGATGCCTGAGAAGGGTATTGTTTGGGAGGTAATGGGTGGATTGGGGCTAGCAAGCTAACCCACCCAACAAGGTTTTTCATCGCCAACAGCTACTTCTTCTCTAGTTTTTTCATTCTGTCAGCATAATACTCTTGCCCGCTAATCTCAAAAGCTTTTGTCAGGTTAACCAGTGCATTGGCATAGTCGCCTTGCGACTCATAATAATCAGCCATTGAGTCGTAGGCATTTGGGCTTCCCGGGTAATACTCGATCCCCATTTTGAAAAACACCTCTGATTTCGCTACCTGCCCCATTTGCAGGTACATGTAGCCTGCCTGGTTAAAAAGCTCCTCTACCATCGGCGGAAAAGGGTAGCCGAAATGTTCTTTCAGCACTTTCTCCCGCTGCCTGATCAAAGTAAGCAATTCATCCAAAGGGGTTTCGGGGCTGCTGTATTTTGCGGGCGACTGAAGCTGGTACCATTCAAACTGCCTGATGAGCCCATCACGCAAAGCAGGGAGTGGCACGGTCCAATGATAGTCATCGGGGTACGTCTTCCAGGAAAAGGAAAGGCCGTTTTGTGGCTGGCTTTCTGCAAACCTGGAAAACTCAATAATAGAACGGCCGAACAGGCTGTATTCCGACGTGTCCTGCATCACATTATCAAGGGTTATCTCCCCATCGAGCATGTGTAGCTGACCAGCGCCTAATGCCACAAAAAGCGATTTTCTCTGGAACTGTCGGCTTTTTAGCGCTTCCTTTGCTTCTTTCATGAGCTTTTGGTCGTCCCAGTCGAGGCTGGGGTCGATGGCGATGTAATTGTCAAATAATTCGGTGTGGTTAACCAGCGTGTTGATGGTGAACAGGCCGCCGTAAGAATGCCCGATCAGCGTCCGGAACGGTGAGGTTGGGTAATTGCTGCTCACATGGGGGATCAGCTCAGTTTCCAGGAAACGGGTGAAGGCTTCTGCACCACCGGTAGCCTCTCTCACTTTGCCCCCATTCCGAAACTTGACTTCAGAAGTGGTCAGATCCCGGGTGCGGTTGGTGCGGTTGGAAATACCCACCAGAATCATGTCGGGCAGGTGATGGCCCGTGTAGTAGCTATACACTGCCGCCAGTGCACCCAACTGTGCACCGCCGTCCAATAAGTAAATGACGGGGTAAGTCGTTTTGCTCTCCGGGTTGAAGCCTTGCGGGAGCTGCACCCAGAAGTCTCTTTGCTCTTTCAAAACTTTCGAATAGACGCTGTCTTTCATCCCCAGCTGTAGCAGGTAAGAAGACGGCTGTGCCTGGCTGCTGGCGGCGTGGCCGATGATGGCCAGGCAGACCAACGCCAGGAAAATTTTTGCATAGTTGTTCATGCCATAATAGTTCATATGATGGAAGATTAGATGTAGTAATGAGATTTGACTTACTGAGCTTGCATGCTCTGTTTCATTTGCTGCCAGTCTTCGTCGGTGAGTGGCTCCAGGTAAGCCGGTAGCTTATACACTGATCCCCGCTGCCCACTGCTCATGTTTTTATAGATGGCCATAAGCGTGTCGTATTGCCCTTTTGTTTCTATCGGCAACAGAATCCCCTCCTTCAGGTCTTTTTCGCTCATTTCGCCCGTTTCGAGTATCTCCTGCATGCCAGCCGTGTAGCGCCAGTAGTAAAGCATCTCTTTGCCCGACACGCCCGGATTATCGGAACAGGAGATCAAAATGACCGCCAGCATCGGAACAATGAACACTTGCTTCAGTGCGTACATACTACTCTTTCCCCTTGTCATCATTTGGAATCGCTGTTTCGTTGGAGAAAAATTGAAACCACTGACCATGTTCATCGGTCGCTGTCCATCAAGATAGCTCAGCAGGATATCCTGATAGTGGCGGGTATCGTGCGTTCTGAGCACATCACCATCAGCCAGAAACTCATGATTGAGCTGCATAGCCTTTTTGTACCTCCCCACCATTGGGTTGATCCAAACGACCACTTTCACCAGTTCCACCAGGAAGATATCGAGCGTATGCCACTGCTGCACATGAGCCAGTTCGTGCTTTAACAGTTCCAGCGGGATGGCTTCAAACTGCGCCTTGTTGATGAAAATATAATGAAGGAAGGAATACGGCGTGGTGTCCTCCTTTAGCAGCACCACCGTTGCCCGGCCGTACCTGCGCTGTTCGTTACAAGCAGCTTTCCTCAGAAAACGGTAAATATCCACCCCAAAACGTACCAGCAGCACAGCTACCACCAACAGATACACAGCTCCGGCCAACCACTCCCAAAAGAAATAATTCGTTGGTACATAGGGTTCAACAGCTGTGATGGCGCTTTTAATACTTTCCGATGTATCGATTGAAACAAGCGGCACCACCAGCGACGTCGCCAGGCCACCCAGCAACACCAGTCTTTTGAAGCCATGACCCTTTTCGTTCTCAAAGAAAGCTTTGTAGAAAACGTAGACAATAGCCAAAGACAAACTGAAGCGGATGACGTAAATAATCATTTGTCTGATGCTTTAAGTTGGTCATCAATCATATCACGAAGCTCGAGCAGCTCCTCCTTACTTAGCTTAATGTTCTTTGTAAAAAAGGAAGCAAACCTCCCCGACGACCCCTGAAAAAAAGTAGTTATCATGTTTTTGACATAAGAGGTAGAGTAGTCGGACTTGGCTATCAGCGGGTAGTAAGCCCTTGAATGACCGTCGGCCCGAAATCCGATGGCTCCCTTGTTGGTCAGCCGCTTCAGCAAAGTGGCAATGGTAGTTACTGCAGGCTTTGGCTCGGGGTAAGCATCGATCAGGTCCTTCATATAGGTCTCGTCGGCTTGCCATATGTAATTCATCAATTCCTCTTCCTTTTGTGACAGTTTCATCTACTATGTACGTTGGATATTTACCTTGCTCTACAAATGTAGAGAAACTTTTGTGTTCTACAAGTGTAGAGTAGTAAAATTTCGAAAAGCAGCTAAGAAGTAAGGACTGTAAAAGCCGCCTTCCATCTCACGCTTACTCAATCCCGATAGGTGAAAAACATGACTGCGGGGTTAAAATGGCAGTTCTTACGGAAAACCAGGTGCGGGTCAGGGTCTGGCAATTGAGAACTTCCCCGAAGCACAGAATGGCCGACAGATTGGGTTATCAGTTGCCGGAAGATATTGTCCCGTCAGTTGCAATCGTATAATTTGTAACTGTCGAGTCAATGAGGGCACCCTTCATGTAGGCACCCGACTCTTCATCTTCCAATCGCTCATACTGGTAAGCTACCGTAGAAAACGAGTTGTCGTACGCCCATCGCAACTTGTAGGGATCAACCCCCTCTGCCTCCTGACCTAAACCAATAAAAGAGATGGCCATTCCAGTCTCTTTTGAAAAACTCAAGAGATAATAGTTAGAAATGTCAGTCCCACCATCTTTCGACTGAACCAACAAATAGTCATTGGTTTCCTGCAAAATGGTGTGATCCCGAAGACTTCCACCATAAATCACCATTTCAGAAGCGGCTGGTAGGAACTCAGCCGAAATAGGCTGTTGGGTTTCAATAAGACGTTTAAGTTGCTCGTGCGAAACCTCGGCCATCGGAGCAGCCTCCTCTTCCTCCATGGCGGCGGTGCTCTCTTCCGCTAACTCAGAAGCACTTGTCGGGGACTTGTCGGGGGTGCAAGCTATTGCTACCATCAGAAAAATAAGTGAAAAGAATGGGCCTCTCATATTTCAGTTCCTTTTGATTTCCGATTATGGCTGTCTTCCAAATTGATATTCAAAGTGGAGCACACCTAACCCACCACGTTAGCAGGCGTTCATTTTGGCATTCTGACCAATATTTACTTCAGTTCGCCAGGCACATAAGGCCCATACACCGCATCCCTGAATTTCTTATGCACCTGACCAGCAAATGGCATGATCTGCACGAATAGCACTGCCGTCAGGTCGTTTACAGGATCCACCCAAAACAAGGTACTGGCAGCGCCATCCCAGAAAAACTCACCTACAATGCCATGGTTCTCATCGGCAGATGCTGGCGGGCGCAGCCTCACGGCAAAGTCAATCCCAAAGCCGACCTGGCCTTTGCTGGGCAGCCACATGCGCTCTTTGATGTTTTCATCCAGGTGATTGGTGGCCATGAGCTTTACTGTTTCGGGCTTTAGAATAGCTACACCATCCAGCGTACCATCATTCACGTACATCTGAGCCAACCGCATGTAGTCGTCGACGGTAGAGGTAAGGCCATAGCCTCCCGGGGTAAGCGCCCAGGTGTTGATATTGAAAGAATGGGCGGTCGAATCGGGCAGCTGAGTGAGCGTACCATCTTCATTTCTTCTGTATATGGCCGACATCCGGTTACGATCGCTCTCAGGTACGAAATAGCGGGTTTCGTTCATCTTCAAAGGATCAAGCACGTTCTTCTTCACGTATTCGCCATAGGGCACGCCCGACAGCCGTTCTACCAGAAAAGCCTGCACGTCTACAGAAGGCCCGTAAGCCCACTGCGTGCCCGGTTGAAACATCAATGGTATAGTACCCATCTTTTCTGCCATCTGCACGAGGGTGTTCCCTCTGTTGGCAGGATCAACCGCCCTCAATACCTCGCCCAAGCCAGACATATTGGGATTATTGGCAAAGCCTGCTGTGTGACGGGTAATATCTCTGATGGTAATCGGACGATCCAGCGGCTCCAGTATCATTTCTCCGGAAACAGAATCAATCCCTGCAAACACCTGCATGTCGGCAAACTCCGGTGCATATTTCGACAGTGGCTCATCAAGCTGGAAAGCGCCTTTGTCGTAAAGGGTCATCAGCGCAGCGCCAGTAACAGGTTTGGTCATTGAGTAAATGATAGCGATGGTGTTTCTATCCATGGGCACTTTGGCCTCCCGGTCGGCATATCCATAGGCATTGAAGTAGGCCTCCTTGCCTTTCTCGAAAATCAATGCAGAAGCACCCGCCACCATGCCGTTTTCTACCATACTGTTGAGCGTCGAGTCAAGTCTGGCCCTCGCAGTTTCATTGTTGGCAACAACGCCCGCTTCTTCTTTAGACGTGCTGCAGGCTAAAAAGCATAGTAAGGGAATAGCAAAAAGATATTTGGTAGGTTTCATAGTAGGTGGAGTAGGTTTTGTTGGATGTGTTTTATTGCCGGATTACAATGGTTTCGTTTAATAACCCGGTTGATAAAGATAGTGAAGCATTTTGGTTAAAACCATCATAGCGTAAACAGGCTGGGTAGCTACAAAAAAAGGATCAGTCCCCCTGATCCTTTTGAACTCTTTAATCGATGTAAAGCTATTCCATCTTCCAAAAAATAATCCCACCAGCCTGCTTGCCCATGTCAACGGAAGCTACTTTTGTCCCTTTTTTGATATCGATTACATCCATGGTACCGGGTTCTCCGCCAATTCCTTCTACAGAAACGAAAGCGTACTTGCTATCGGATGAAATGGACACGCCATGCGACACTTTGCGGGTGTTCTTTATTCTGGCGGTTTCCTTCGCTTTCTTCAAGTCCCACACACCGGTCTCGGCGCTGCCTTTGTAGGTGGCCACCAGCCAACGGCCGTCCGGCGACACGTCCACATTGTAAGGTGCTTTCCCAGTTTTGAAGCGGTTGGTGATCGCCCATTTGTCGAGATCCACTTCCAATATCTCATCGGAGCCATTGCCAGCCACATACACTTTTCTTTCTGTGGGATGAGGAATGGCCCAGGTAGGCTTAACAGCGCTATGATACATCGGTTTGCTAGCTCCCATCATCGAATGATCCATCTTTGAATGATCCATGGCACTGTGGTCCATCCCACCCATGCTGGCCATTTCAGGCTCCTCTTCCTTTCCATCGAGATTGAGCTTTCTGGTTACTTTTAGCTTAGTTGTCGAAATCTCAAAAAGCTCGCCAGACATCATGCCCACCGAATAGTGGTACAGTCCATCAGCTGAAATCCTTGAACCATGAGGCATCACTCCGGTTTCTATGCGATCGATCTCGATCATTTCTTCCGGGTCTACCACCGACACCGTGCTGGGCACCATGTCGCCGTGCAAGTCGAAGTTCACGCAGTACAAAAGGCCGGTTGCTTTTGATACCTGCAAGGAGGCGGGAAAAAGCCCCAGCCTGACAGTGTCGACTACCTGATTGGTTTCAGTGGAAAACTTATAGAGCGTGCCGTACGGATTACCATGTGCCAGCGACAGGTACCAGTACTTTCCATCCGGACTTACATTGATGCCATGCGGCCCTTCAATTTCTGCCGGCCAGATGCCCACGGCAATGGTTTCTTCTACTGTGGCCTTCGTTCCGTCAAATTTGATGAGCGCTACCTCATCCTCTGACTCAGCAGTGACATATACATAGTAATTCTGCGCACCAGCACTGTAACCAAAGAAGATGGCCGCCGACAGCAAGAATGATTTGATCATAGTATTCATATGCAAAGCGTCAGCTTACTTAGTTTGTATCTTGGTGTTCTCTGGCTCTACCGGCCTCAGCTTGGCCGACCACAACCCACTGTTCCAGTCGGAATAGAAAATATGGCCTTTGTGCGGCTGAGCTCCCCAGGTAAATGGCGCATTGGCTATGTAGCCATCGGGATCTTCCGGCACGATCCAGGCAATCTCACGGCCCTGACGATTCAGGTCGCCCAACAGCTCTCCGCTCAAGTCAACCACCCGCACACCTGCATTGTAGAAAGCTGCATACAGCACGTCGCCCTCTATCCAGAAATTGTGCGATCCCGCAAACGGCACCTGAAACCAGGCCACCTCCTTAGGGTTTTTAAGGTCTGTGAAGTCGATGATATGAAGGAAGCCCGCTGCTCTGCCAGGCTTACGGCCATCGGGGTCAAGTCCGTAAGGAAACTCCTCGTCGCCGAGAATGACGTAGAATTTACCCGTCTTTTCGTCTTTGTAAGGAAACGCCGCATGGTTCGATCCACTTGGATAGGCATAGCTGGCAAACTGCACCGGGTTCGACGGAGAGCCACCGGCAATACCATTGCCCACGTCGACCAGTTGGACGCCGTCGTCCCAGTTAGAAGAATAAGCGATGCCATCATGCACCCAAACGTCGTGGATGGCGTGACCTGGCGTATCCAGCTCAAACTCCCCTACAATCCTGGGCTTGGCCGGATCTTCAATATTGATAGAGTAGTATTTTCTGCCTGCGCTCAGTGCGTAGACGTGCTTTTTGTAAATGAAGACATTGTGTACACCTCCGGTTAGGTTTTCAGAAAACTCAGAGATAACCTTCGCATCTCTTGGATTGGTCACGTCAATGATCACCAGGCCGTTTTTCCTGTTGGAAGCACCTTCTCTGGAGATCACGCAGATTTTCCCGTCTTCAGAAATTTTCACATCGTTCACGGTACGGGCATCTACTTTCACAGAGTCAATCAGCAGCATCCCTGCAGGATCGGTTACGTCCCAGAAGTAGGCTGTGCCATCGGCGCCCCATGTGCCGGTTACGGCGTAGTCTTTTCCGTCAACACCCTCCCAAATCCAAAAATCAGACGTGTGCTTGTTGTTGACAGAGCCCTGACCTACCAGGTCGATTTTCCGTGAGATGTTGCGGTTGTTGGCGCTCACGGTGACAGAAGCTGCGGCCGGGCCACAAGTAGCATTCAACACATAGAGCCCGGGCTGGTCTGCCACGAACTTTCCTTCCTTTGTCATTAAACCCGATGGAGCGGCAGACACGTCGTACGACTCACCAGTAAATGAATAGTTGATGGGTGCGTCTTTGACAACATTCCCACTTTTGTCCATCGCCACGGCAGTCAGTGTAAATACGTCGCCAGAGCGGCCTTCCGTCATGTCCGCTTTCAAATCAATTTTAGCAATGGGATTTTCCAATACATTCACGTCCAGCTTTCCCTGCACACCACCTACTGAAGCAGTCAGGGTCACTTTACCTTTTTCACGGGGAATTATTTTATAGAACGGCGCAACTGCGACTTTGCTTTCATCCGACGATTTCAGCGAAACAGCGACTTCCGGACGTTCAAATCCGGCTTCATCCGTCACTATCAGCGTAAGTGGCACGTTCACTCCAGCATAGATCTTGTCAGGAATTGGCCCGAAGGCTACTTTGGCTATAGGTGCTGGTGCTATATTGATGGTAATGTTCGCTCTGAGCATGGGCTCTCCCGGGCTTATCACTACTGTAAGCTCCCCTGAAGTTCGACCATTTAAAAGTTGAGAAAAAATAATCAACTTTAAATGGTAGATATGAAAAAGTCACGATTCACAGAAACACAGATTGTAAGTGCGATTAGAGCGCACGAAGCAGGGCGTAAGGCCGAGGACATTTGCCGGGAAATGGGCGTCACCACAGCGAGCTTTTATAAATGGCGTCAACGTTATGGAGGCATGGAACCCAGTGATGTAAAGAAGATGAAGGATCTTCAGGAAGAGAATGCACGCTTGAAGCGCATGTTTGCTGACCTTAGCCTGGTGCATGAGGCTTTGAAAGATGCTGTTTCAAAAAAGCTCTGACGCTTGATGAAAAAGGCGTACTGGTTCAGTTCATGGTCGAAGCGCATGGAGTGAGTCGGCGTCAAGCGTGTAAAGCAGTGAGTATGCCGAGAAGCACATACAGCTATGTACCCAAATTTAGGGATGACGGTGCGGTGATAAGAGAGCTGGAAGAACTGGTGAACAAGCACCCTTCGATAGGTTTTTGGCAATCCTATTACAGGATCAGGAAGAAAGGCTATGTATGGAATCACAAGCGTGTTTACCGAGTCTATACCGGGCTGCATCTTAATATTCGCCGCAGGTATAAAAAGCGGATTCCAGCCAGGGTAAAACAAGCTTTGTATAGGCCAGAAGGTATCAATCAGGTTTGGTCTGTAGACTTCATGAATGATAGTTTATGGGATGGTCGAAGGTTCAGGCTTTTGAATGTGATGGATGACTATAACCGGGAAGTACTAGCACTGGAAGCCGACACATCACTTCCAGCATCCAGGGTAATCAGAGTGCTAGAATACCTGAAAGAGTTCCGGGGCCTACCTAAAATGATCAGAGTGGATAATGGCCCCGAGTTTATCTCCAATCAGTTGGATCAATGGTGTCGGGGTCATCAGATCAACCTTACCTTCATCCAGCCTGGTAAGCCTATGCAAAATGGCTATGTCGAGCGATGTAACGGCAGCATTAGGAAAGAGTTACTAAATGCCAACGTCTTCCATAACCTCACAGAGGTGAGATATAAGATTGAAGAATGGCTCGATGATTACAACCGATACCGCCCCCATGAGTCACTTGGGTATCGATCTCCTGTCGAGCTATTACAAACAATATGAATACTATTTTTCCTTTTCAGCCGATGATCATTACCAAGGTGAATGCGCACAGCCTGTCAAGACCGGTTGATGCCATTGAAAATAAACAAAAATCAACCGCCTGCTTGGTCTTGACTGGCTGCCAGCAGGCACCTATTTTTGATCAGCCGGTGAAACGGAAAAGTCAACTTTTGAGTGGTCCAATTTTAGGGGGAGCTTACAGTAGAAGTAATTGAGTTCAATGAGTTTGAAGCTAGCTTCATTTAAATAGAAGATAGAATCATCTTTCTCACGATTCTTGTAACCTAATTTGATACCTCGAAGCTTAATAGTGAAATATTTGAGGCCGTACTCATAGAAATTGGAAGCCACAGTCATTCCTTTGTATGAATAATTGCAAAAATCTACGAGAATCAAATCCTTAGGGGAAATAGTTTCTGTTACCGTGATTCTATTGAGAATATTGTGCTCGTATTGGTGACTCCAATGCGCAAATTTATTATCCAACCTTTCCAGATCATTAAAGTAAATCTTAATCATCAGCTCTTCTGGCCAATTTAGTATGAGTTCGGCCTCATATTCATTGGTTACCGGCTCACTTTTTACGGGGTAGTACTTATCTAATTCGGGAATATCGAGTTTGATTCTGAAAAGTATTTTTTCTTCCATAATTGAATAATTCTAGTCGATAGTAGTTCTAAAGAGCATTACTGCTTTTGTCAACACAAAAACTGCACATCCAGATTTTAAGGCTCAGACCACATTTTTCCCTTAACAAATGAAGATAGTAAAAATGTATACAGCTGTGTTGGATTTCCAAGATGTTGGGTTGAGGTGCCCGTACGTTGCCTGCATTCCCACAGAGCTAATTTTCGACTTTTAAACTTGTAAAATACAAATATTATGAAGCTATTCAATACTAGCCTACTCCGCACCTTCCTCAACTAAAACCGCTTACTTAACTGTCATAACAAGGGTCGTCTCGAAACATGGCTACAATGAATTCCCATTGTAGCCATAATTGCCCTTCAACCTAGCTATGTTTCAGTCGTTTGCTGCGCTGCAAAGAAAAGGGGGGTATTTGAGAGAGAAAGGAACGAATGGCAACCGCTGCCTTCATTATATGCGAAATTTCCGCATAACAGGAAGCGCTAAGCAACTCGTTTATCGTTCAGAAAACCTGTTGACAGCAATCCGCTTGAAAGCATCGGGCTGTGTGGCCCATAGGTGCAATATTCCTTCGTTGTCCACTTGCAAGCCAGCAGCAGCACCAAAACTCACACCGCTTTTACAGTAAAAGGCTTTGGTAAGCACTTTTTCCATGAAGGGATCAAACGGCCCAGCCTTACTCACAAGGATTAAATCGGCGTAGTTACCATCGGTAATTTTGTAAAATCCAATGGCATAAATGGCCTCCTCACCCCTGATCAGGTTGATGGACTGGTAGCTCCCCCAATCGTCAGGAGCAGCAAAACTGTAGATAATGCTCCGGTCTACCCCGTTGGGGTCGAAGCGATAGAAATCCCAATAGCGGCTGTCCCAATTGCTGACCACTATCAGGTAGTCATTCTCTAGTGCCAGTATCCCCGTTGCACCGGAGGTTTTCAGCTGAGGCACTCCCTCCCTATCGATGGTAACGACTGGCTGGTCTTCGTAAAGGCCTTCGCCTTGGTAGTTGTACAATTGCACCTTTGACACGGTTTTCTTCACATTGTCTTCGATGCCCACACCGAGGTACTTGTCAGTCAGCTGAATGCCCCCAGCATGCCGGAGCGGCTCCTTCATCAATGGAATAAGCTTCTCGGTCTGACGTGAAGCCAGATCAGCCTGCAAAATATAGGCCTGCTTCAATGAGCTGCCCGACATCAGCAGCTTTTCAGCTCCGTCTTGCACCATTACCTGCACACCCTGCAAATGCCCGGACTTAGTGGGCACATCAATGTCATTCGCCAGCACAATGACCTCGGGTTCTGCGCTCAGCGCTTCAAAGGCAGCAGGCACATCTTTTACTTGCTGGGCCTGGCCAACGATTGGTTGCACGCTGATGAAAGCAAGCAGAAAGAACGGTTTCGCTAAATTATTGCTAAGCATACGAGTGTTGACTTCAAACAATTCACCAAGATGGCACTAATACAAAAATAACACACATCGCTGCGTGTTATTCTTGTTTTAAGAATTGTTCGTTGGATGAAAAGCAGAACACCGTGGGCACATTCAGCCTAAGCGCTTACACCCTCCTGATCATCAATCCTTCAAGCCATCTGGAACAATTCCTCCATCGACTTTCTTACTTTCTGCCGTTCCTGGGTCTCGTCTTTATCAGAGCGATAACCTACCGGCGCAATGACTGAGGCATTCAGTCCCAGTTCATCAAGGCCCAGGAGCCGGTTGTAGGCCTGCTTATCAAACCCCTCCATCGGGCAGGCATCGATCTTCAGCTCTGCACAAGCCATCAGCAAGTTGTTCAAAGCGAGGTAAGTCTGCTTCTCAGACCAGCTCTTTCGCTCTTCCGTGGGCATGCCAGCAATGGTCTTCTTGATAAATTCGCCGTACTGCTTCAGGCCGTCATCGCTTTTCCCCTGCAATTCAATGATCCGCCGGATATAGCTATCCACATGCTGGTCGTAGTTGCGGGTGTAGTTGCAAAAAACGAAAAGGTGAGAGGCATCTGTTATCTGGCTTTGGTTCCAGGAAGACTTCCTGAGCTCCTCTCTGATGTCATCGTTTTCGATGATGAGCACTTTGTAGAGCTGCAAACCATACGAGGACACCGAAAGCCTGATCGCTTCCTTCAGGAATGCCAGGTCGTGAGCGCTCACCTTCTTTTCGGGGTCAAATATTTTGGTGGCATAACGCCAGTTAAGTTTATCTATTAAGTTCATCTTATTTACGATTTTACAAGTACTACGCCGGCAATCATGACAAGCATACCGGCGATCTTTTTTATTGATACGGGCTCCAGTGGCATACCAAACCAACCAAAATGACTGGCGACAGCAGCGAAAATGACCTGGCCTGTGAGGCTGAAGGTGACTGCGGTAGAGATACCCACCCTCGGAATAACATAGTAAAACAGCGAGACGGCGATGAAGCTAAAAACGCCGCCTGCAAACCACATGTAGGCAGGAATCTGCCTCAGCTCACCGGCTGTCGGAAGCTGCCGTACAGTGGCTACTACTACCAGCAGCGTAACACTTGCACTCATCACCAGGGCGATGCCTGTAGCCACAAGTGAGTTGTTGAGCATGACACCGAGGCGGGAATTGATACCGCCCTGGATCACGACCATAATACCCACCGAAAACGAAAGGAGGAGTAATACAGGATTATTCATGGCTCTACTGCTTTGTCTGAATAGGAAATGCCACCGGACGCATGGGCGAAGCACTTGCCCCTCGCAGCTTCAGCGAGGCTGCAATAAAGACGAACTCATACACTTCGTTGGCCGAGAGCTCTTCCAGGAACATCTGTTCTATAAACATGGCCCCTTTTTCTGCCAGCAGGTACGTGTGCACAGGCACCCAGTTGTCGGTTCGCTCAGGTGGAAAAGCCTCGAAGCTCAGGTTGTCGGCGCCCAGCAGCATGATGTTCATTTCTTCCACCAGCCATTTCACAGCATCGAGGCTGATGCCAGGGTAGTTGTCGAGATAGTCAGCAGCATTTTCATAGTGCTGTGCCTGACCAGTGCGAATCAACACGACGTCGCCTTTTTGCAGCCGGACGTTCTGCTTCTTCAACACAAGCTGCAAGTCAGCGGCACTGATGCGGTAGTTTTTGGGAAGTGGCCCTTTGGCAGCTGCCACATCCAGCAGCACACCCCGGGCAATGATCGGCGGTATGGTTTCGGCACCCGTCTTTTTCCAGCCTTTGTCGCCAAGGTGTTCTTCAGGGGTGAAACCATTCCAGATCTTGCCATTCAGCCCAAAATGGTTCAGCGCATCAATGTGCGTACCCATGTGGGTGTACATGGATATGGCATCGCCGGTGTAGCTTACCTTTTGGTTCATGGCCTCCCCCAAACCATTAGGATTATCGACAACCGTACCGTGGGGTGTATGCGTGAGCCAGTACTGATAACCGGGATCGCCCAACGAATGGAAGCTCGGCATGCCAACGAAATAATCGACGCTGAGGTCGTAAACCTTGCCCGACACAATCTGCGAAAGCACCTGCAGTTGCGACGCCTCTGTCATCATGTTAAGGGTACCTATTTCATCGTCGGGGCCCCAGGGACTTTCACCAACTGCTTCTTTTTGCTGTGCCGTTGCGGCCGTAATGGTGAGCAGCGTGACCAAAATGAATGTTGTTGTTTTCATGACTTTAACTTTTTCTTACAAAGTTGGGCGTCATGAAAGCCGGTTGCCTTAAGGTATCTTAAGAACGACCCATCAACTCAAATTCTTTCTGAGGGCACTGCTCTTCGGGATGTTTCGCAGGGCATCCCAAGGAGATTCAAATGAATCCCGTTATAGATTTACAGCTTTATGGAAACGTCAACTTGTCCACCAAGACCGAGCTCCACAATTTTCTTTAAGGTCGATAGCCGAACCTCCTTTATATTGTTTTCAATTTTTGAAATATATGACTTAGTAGTTCCTACTTTTCGAGCAAGTTCTTCCTGAGTCAGCCCCTTTTCAAGTCTAGCCTCGTGGATTAGTGCTCCGATTTTAAAATTTTCGTAGCCTTCTTCCAGGTCATCTCGCTTCGGCGTGCCAACCTCACCAAAATGCTTATTCTTGAATTGATCAAGGGTCATTATATTACTTTTCTTGCTCATACTCTTGCTTAATTTTCAATGCCTTTTCGATCTCAGCCCTGGGGGTCTTTTGAGTTTTCTTCTGAAAACCGTTCATTAACACCACTAACTGTCCACCATCGAAGAAACAAAAGATTCTATAAATATTGCTTCCAGTTTGAACCCTCACTTCATACAGCCCGTCAGTTCCTTTGATGTGCTTCAGGTAAGTTTCAGAAATGCCTTTAATCTCTTCTATCAAGTTAATTGTCCAGATAATTTTCTTCTGAACTTTATCACTTTGCTTTAGAAAGAAGGATTCGAAATAATCTTTGTAGAAGATGACCTTTCTAACTTTGCTATCCACGTAGCAAATGTATCAAAAGTTTCACTTTAGTACAACTTCGCATCACGCCTCTGTCCGCATAGTTGCTCTGTCAGGCAGATCAAGCATGCACCTGACTGAACTTCCCCATCAACTCAAATTCTTCCTGATAGCACTTAAAAACTCGGGCGTTATTTTCAGGTAGGAGGCCACCATGTATTGGGGAACCCGCTGCTCGATGTCGCGGTATTTGGAGCGAAACTCCACATACCGTTCTTCGGCGGTTTTACTCATGGAGTTGATGGTGCGATCCTGCAGAGCCACATAGGCAGTTTCGAATTTCATTCTGAAAAATCGCTCGACAGCGGGCACCTCGTCATAAAGCTTGTTCAGGGTGTCTCTGTGAATTTGAAGAAGCACGCTGTCGTCGATGGCCTGAATAAACTGCCTGGCGGGCGTTTGAGTGAGGTAACTATACAAGTCGTTGATCCACCAGCCTTCGATACCAAACTGGATAATGTGCTCCTTCGTCTCCTCGTCCATGTAGTAGCTCCTGAGGCAGCCTTCGGCTATGAACCGCATGTGCGAAGAAGTTTCGCCTTTGAAGAGAAGCATCTCCTTCTTCTTTAAGGCCACTTCCTTAAAACTTTGTTTTACCAATTCCGCCTCGTTCTCCGTCAGCGGAATGGTTTCCTGCAGGTGATGTATGAGTTTATCGGATGCATCCACTTTTTATCCCGTTTTGATGCCTTGCCACAAACCTGGAGCCACTAGCTATCACACTTTGGCCAGTTTGCTGATCTTTACATGTTTCTCCACGTCAGGCCGCCATTTGTCCTGGCTGGCTATCACATCGCATATTTTCTCTTGAAAGTAAACCTGATGCCATGTTCTTTTGTGAAATTGACACACATGCTCGTATGTTTTTTCAGCATGTATCATTAGCCTTAACAGGAACTCTTCGTTTGGCTCCCGGTGGTTATTCAAAATCTGACTCAGCAAAACAGGAGTGACGTCAATGTCTTTCGCAAAACTATTTCTTCTGCTATAGATCGAATCGATGTATGAGGTTAAAAATTCGGTAAAAGCACTATGCGTGTGATAGACTGGCTCTTTAATGTATTCGTCCATTTTCAGCTTTAGCTGCAATAACTTCGCCTTGACGATTTGATCGGCCGACAGGTTTTTCATTCTCTGCAACCTGGCCTCCATTAATGCCTTGCCGTCGTCCAGTCTGTCTTTCTTTGAAGAATACCGTGAATCAACGCCATACTCTGCCCCTTCAATTTCCTTTATCTCCTTTTTTCTGCTAGTCATGGTCGTATGTCTCAATCAAATTGAAAATTTCCAATATCTCGATACTCAAAGTCAGACCCGTTACATTCATGCCGAATTTATCTATGTTGTGGCGAGCAATTAATCCGTTTGGCTTTAACGACACGCAAGCAAGCTCACCGTATTCTCTTACAGCAATTTTTGAAATAAACGTCAGTAGGTTGCCAGCAATGTTTTCAAATTTCTTGCTACTCCCTTTATTTTCTTTTGAAACGGTCAGCAGCCTAATACGCAACCTCCACTCTTCTGGAATTCTCTCTATAGAAACAAGGCCAAGTATATCTCTCGTGTTGGCTATTCTCAGCTTATACATCTCGAATTCCTTTTCTTGCTTCCAATCAAAGAAATACCTCGCCTTCGTCAGACTTGCGAAGTCACGATCGTCAACAGGCTCAATCTCTACCTTGTGGCTCGCTCCTGTTCCAGTATCAATTACTACCACAAATTAAAAATACGGAAAGTTTCCTAAAAACGTAAAGTTATTTACAAAAGTATCCGTTTTTAGGAAACAAACAGGTTGACTGCTAAGGGTATGCGAGTTGCCAGTGCTATTTCGTAATCACCAGCTTCTTCGCCTGATCCTGCGCTTTGAGTGCCAGCTCGGTGGCCAGGAAAACGTGGGCTTGTGGCAACGCCGTTTCGGTGCGGTTGAGCACATCATCCACAAACAGCTTACCAAATGGCAGCTCCACATCATTGCAGTCGATGTACCTGGTTTCTTTATGCGTTACCAAGTAGAGGTGGTTGCCCCCTTCGTGACCAGAAGCGATGTCAATATTTTTTCGTATTTCGATATAGCCTTCTGTTCCCAATATGGTCAAGCGCCCATCGCCCCAGGAGCCCAAGCCGTCAGGTGTAAACCAGTCGACCCGTACGTAGCCGGCGCCACCGTTACCTTTTACCATGGCATCACCAAAATCCTCAAACTGCGGGTACTGCGGATAGTGGTTGTTGCCTACCTGAGAGGCCACCACTTCGGCTGTGGTAGACCCTGTGAAGAAGAGGAACTGATCGAACTGATGTGATCCTATGTCGGTGATGATACCACCGTAGTACTTTTTATCAAAAAACCACTCTGGTCGGTTTGTGAGACCGATCCGATGAGGCCCCATGCCTATGGTTTGGATCACCTTGCCAATGGCACCTGACTGCACCAGCTCTCCAGCCTTCACAGTAGCCCTGTTCTCAAGCCTTTCGCTGAACATGATGTCATAGATGCGGCCTGTTGCCTTCTGCACCTTGCGTACTTCGGCCAACTGAGCAAGGGTGGTGATGCCCGGCTTATCGACCAGGTAGTCTTTACCGGCTTTCATTACCTCCACTCCCAGCGGCGCTCTGTCCACCGGGATGCCGGCGCTCAACACCACCTGTATCGACTTATCTTCAAGTATTTCTTTCTGGCTTTTAGCCAGTTTTGCTTCGGGGTATCTTTTCGAGAAGGCTGCCACCAACTCTGGCTCCGGAGCATAGAATGAAACAAGCTCGCCTCCTCCTCTTTTTACAGCTTCGGTCATGCCATAAATATGACCATGGTTCATACCTATGACCGAAAATCTGATCCTGGGTTTGTCCTGCATCATGGCCAGGGCGCTTTTTGGAAAAGAAGAAAGGAGGGCAACGCCGGTCGCTGCTGAGGCAGTGTTTTTAATGAACTGGCGACGACTGGATTGAGGATGTGTCATGTTGTAGTAGGGATTGTAGTTAAACAGGTATCGGTTACAATGACATAGACGATTTTAAAGCGATAAATCCTGACAAGCCATTGAACTTATGATAATAATACCGAAAAGAACCCAAACCGATAAGATATCCCACATGACTGGCTGCCCAACTATAAGCTATCTGTCCAAACCAAAATCGCCTTCGCCCACAAACGACCTTGCCGATCAGCGTCCTATGAAGGGCGTCATCCATGATATCGCCAACGGCAATGTAATCGCTGGTAATTTCCACTAACGTATGGGACATGGCAAAATTTCGAACACATTCAAAAGGTTGTGATACCTCTTCTCCAAATTCCCTGGAATGTGCTGACCATTTAACGCCAAGACCTCACCTTTCAACGCCGGGTGCCCCATCCGTGATATATGTAACTAATAGTTCCCCTTGTGCAACAATCCCATGGGCCATTGTGGTGAACTTTGCACTCACTTTGATGATCTACCATAATGTAATGGCGGACTCCACTCCCAAGAAAAATATGAAATCTTTTTTATTCGCACTTATTGCCCTTTTTCTCCTAACTGTTTCCACCCAGGCACAACACGTAAATATTGGCATAAAAGGCGGCCTGAACGCCTACACCATCCAGGGCGACAATAGCGGCAACTTCGACCCCAAACTCAGTTTCAATGTTGGTCTGCTGGGTCATATCCATATGGATAAGCAATTTGCACTTCAGCCAGAGGTGGTTTTTTCCGGACAAGGCACTCAATACAAAAGCGGTGGCAGCGATGTGAAGCTCAACCTGAACTATGTGAATATCCCGCTACTCTTTCAATACATGTTCGACAATGGCTTCAGACTGGAAGCAGGCCCGCAGTTGGGGATTTTGGCAAGTGCCAAGTCGGAAGTTGGCGACGGCAGCACGGATGTAAAAAACAATTACAAAAACACTGACATAGGCTTGGTTGTAGGCATGAGCTATGTGAAACCTTCCACCGGCTTTGGGTATGACCTCCGCTACGTTCACGGCCTAACGGACATCAGCGAGAACAATGCATCCAACTCTTTCAACAGAGGCTTACAATTCGGTATATTCTATCTCTTTCAACACAGATCATAAGATAAGGACAGGGTAATAGTCCGACTATTGCCCTATTCCTTTTTTTTCATGCAACCTTCCAATCTTAAAAAAACACCCAACATGAAAGCACCTTCAGCTCCTAAGAAAATTACCTGGATTATTGGTTTGATCAGCGGCATCCTTGGCATTATTGGTCACTACGCCCATGTACAGATTTTGAGTGAATACAATTACACCTTGCTGTTAGTGGGTTTTCTGGTGCTGGCCGCCGGAACGACTTTCAGAGAGATTTAAGTGCACAACTACCAATACTCGTAGATCCTGGCAATTTTTCCATCTCTGAACTCGAACAGGGTCATTTGGGGCTCGCCTTCTACTGCCTTTCCATCCTTTTTAGTAACAAAGCTTTTGCTCACGGCAATGGCGTTGAGCCCCACTATTTTGTTATGGATTTTGATATCAACGACACTCCCATCGTAGCCTCCGTTTTTCTGGTTACGCTGATAGCCTTCGTAGAGATCCTGCCTTGAATAAGTGCCTCCGTAGTGAGGGTGGATGTACTCGAAGTCGGCTGTTAAGAGATCAAAAATATTGTCGATGTCCTTTGGCCGGGAATTGGCTTGAAAAACCTTCAGGTTGAGTTCGTAGTACTTTTTGAGCACCACATTCAGTGAATCTTCATGAGTGAGTTGGGTTGATTGTGCACTGACTGTGCCTGCCACCAACATCGTAAAGAGGAACTGAAAAACGCATTTAGCTCTTTTTGTCATTTGTGAAATCATTGAGTTATAACCAAAACTAATTTTTGTCTGTACAATAAGTTGTTAATTCATTTGAGGAAAAGCCGGAACAACAGTCCAATGTTAACTTTTAGGACTGCTAAAGCGTAGATAGTTTTTATCTTTAACATATCATTAACAAAGGCATGCTCTGGCCGCCTGCTATTAACCAAACCAGAAGCCATGGTAAAGTACATCTCCGAAATGATCGGTCAGCACATGACCCTCACCGAAGAAGAAACCGAGGTACTCAACGACTGCATTCCTATTCGTAACTTCAAAAAAGGCACAATACTACTGAGAGAAGGCCAAATCGCCACTGAATGCTATTTCAACATCAAAGGCTGCGTAAGGCACTATTACCTTTCTGATGGTGAGGAAAAAACTACCCAATTCTATACCGAAGAGCAGTCAATTGCCTCCATGAACAGCTACCTCAACAAAGTGCCCGCCAACCACTATCTGGAGTGCGTGGAAGACACTACCCTGGCTGTGTTCGGCTACGAAAAAGAAAAGGAGCTGTACCGAAAGCACCCAAAGTTTGAATCGCTTTGCAGACTTTCGATGGAGGATGACTTTGGCAAGCAGCAGGAAATGCTGGCTAACTACATCATCCAAAGCCCCGAAGAGCGCTACCTTAATCTTCTCGAAACCAGGCCAGGCCTGTTGAACCGGGTACCTCAGTATCACCTGGCCAGCTATCTGGGTGTGAAACCGGAGTCGCTGAGCAGGATCAGGAAGCGGGTGGCGGAGAAGAGGTAGCATTCTTTTCGACTAAACGATCCCCTGGCCGACCTGGAGCAATCTAACAGATCGCTGCTGGGAACAGGCAGATTGCCACAGTCGCTCGGGCGACTCCTCACACAATTCAAATACAATCGACTCCTTCGCAATCACCGGTCAACTAACCTGTATCACGATCTTTCCAAACGGGTGCCCTTCTTCCATGTAGCTGATGGCTTTTGCAACATCCGCCAGCGGATAGCTTCGCTCAACTACCGGTCTCACTTCTCCCGCATCAACCATCTGCCTGATTGCCTCGAGGTCTTTCCTGTTGGCACTGGCCAGCATATTGATTATTTTCTTGCCTTCGGCGATGGCAATCCATGGCCCTAGAAACATAGCTCCGGGTGAAAAGGCAGTTGTTACGTACCTGCCATGCTTGTTAAGCACTCGCTTCAGCGCTGATACCGAATGATTGCCCACGACGTCAAAAATGAGGTCGTAGCGCTCGCCACCCTTTGTGAAGTCAGCCAGTTTGTAGTCAATGGTGTGGTCTGCACCCAGAATCTTCGCCAGCTCCGTCTTGCCGGTGCTGGCTACAGCAGTCACTTCTGCGCCAAAAGCTTTGGCTATCTGCACAGCAAAGGTGCCTACGCCGCCGGAAGCCCCGTTGATCAGCACCTTCTTTCCGGGACTGATCTGCCCCTTGTCACGAAGCCCCTGCAGGGCAGTAACAGCCGCCATCGGCAAAGCGGCGGCTTCTCCGAACAAGGCATTTGATGGCATGTGCGCCAGCGCTTTTTCGGAAACTGCTACGTATGCAGCAAATGCGCCAAAGCCGTAAGCCGACAGGTCACCAAACACTTTATCTCCAGGCCTGAAATAGCTCACACCTTTGCCAACGGTTTCAACCTCCCCGGCCATATCGGCGCCAAGGATGTTGTTCTTGGGCTTGAAAAACCCAGCCATCATTCGAACTGGAAACGGCTGCCCTCTCAACAGGTGCTTGTCTGCCGCATTCACGGAGGCTGCGTGCACTTTTACCAGCACCTCACCGGGGCCCGGCATGGGTTTTTGTACGTCCTTCAGTTCTAACACATCGGGCGACCCATATCGTTGATATACAATTGCATTCATTTTAAATAATGTTTTGAGTTTTTGACCTTGTTTCTAACATCAGGCTACGATGGCCTTCGATGTCATCTTTCTGACTGACACACCCTTGATCAGCAGCCACAGACAGAGTGACATTTCTGCCAGTACTGCCGGCCCCACCACTATATTATCGAAGAGCTCTTCATGTCCCGGAGCCAGAAAATTGCCGAAGCTGTTAATTAGGTAGCCCAAAGCGGCGATGATGATCATAGTCCCCAACCAGGCAGGAAAGCCATCGGATTTAATGATCAGGTAGCCAAGCAATACACAATGAAGGCCAAAGAATGCCCCTGCAATCAGGTAGCCGACCGTGTGCACATTGAGAAAAAACAGCGCCAAAGCGTTGAGCTGATCAGGGCTGAATACCGCCAGATAGTCGGAGCCATCGAGTAGCTGCAGGGCCATGTAGTGGTTGAGCAGGTTCACACTGGCGATGGCCGGATGGGCCAGCAACCGGAGTAGCGCTGCTGTGAGCGAAAGGGTTTTATTCACTGGCTTAAGCAGCTGATACAGCAGCACGGACACCACCAAATCACACAGGAAGGCCACGAGGTCGGCAGCAAAGCCGAGACGGAACAGCCCTTCAGCAGCTACAATGTTTTTAGCGGTCGCCGCAGCATCGCCCGGCACCATTACACCAGCACGCACATAGCCTTCGCTGAAACCGGCAGTAACGAAAATGATCAGATAAAGGAATCCGGCGATCCTAGTCATTTTTTTATTTGAGTTCATGGTTCAATTTTGTTGTTGTTGAAAAAAATGGGCGGGCTGCCTGAATCAAACAGCACCTACCCTTTTTAGCTTTTGACTATCTGTTGAATTCAACCACGTGGCCGCTAACGGTAATGGTTCGCTTCAAAAAGAATGGAGGCACACCGCCAACATGCTCTTCTGTAAGCAAATTCACCAGCGCTCTGGGACCGTCGATCAACCCTGCCGACTTCACCATTTCGGCGTACGCTTCGTTGTACATCTGCTGTCTTTTTCTTCCACCGATCAGCACCCAGTACTTTGCCTCAGCACTACCGCTGACACTGCTGATCACCTTAAAATTATTCTCCTTGAGATGCACCTGAGTGGAGCTTTGGTTTTGGTTGCGCATGATAGCCCTGCCAGCCCCACAAGAGCTGATAACCACTATCATGATCATTACTGCGATTGTTGAAATTGACTTTTTCATCTTCTTCTTTGTTTTGAGTTTTTGAAATTGATTTAACTGTTTTTCGTTTTTGAATACTCAAAATTAGAATGGTGAAAAACCGATTTCATTGACTTTAGTTAAGAAGAGAGAATACTTGTTTTTTTTTCAAAAGAGTGCCTGGAAAATAAATGAGCAACCCCTTTGAAAGGGATTGCTCGTTAACTAAAGCAACCAGCCTGACAGGGTCTGAACCCTATTAAAAATGAATCGTCAGTCGCCCCAGAGGAGAACCTTCACTATTTTCCAGCGTCCGCCTTCGCCTCGTCTGCAATTTGCCGGGTGATTCTACCACCTCCGGAGCTAACAGCCGACACATTGAAGAAACCCGCTACGTTGGTGTTCGAATTTTCATCGGTACTCTTCACGTTTGTGATCACATTGGCCAGGGGAGTAGCAAACAGCTCAGAGAAACCTCCCGGCCTGTTGGTCTGCAGAATGACGCCTGACAGATATTCAAACGTCACAGGGTCAATCGAGTGAATCTCCACATACAGCGAGTCACCTATTTCGTAAGGCGGGTGGTAATAGTTTTTTCTGTCGGGCAGCGGGTCCAACGGGTTCACAAAGTCACGGCGGATAACCTGATGGAATACTTCTCCATCCACCGACTGGCTTGGCGACAAGCCCGCATCGAAAGCAATATTGATCTCTGACGGTTTGCCCAGGTAGTGACCATTTTTCCACGCCTTGATCCAGTACGCATCGCCGGGCCCCACCGGATCGGTTGCCACAAACTCTGCAGAGTAGTACGATTCCAGTATATTGAAGTCCTTGGAATTGTACTTGTACAATATGGTATCCACTTCAGGCACACGCCCGAGCGTCGACAGCGCCTCAAATGTCTCACCGGCATAGGTAACCGCCAGTTTGTAAGTATGGCCTGCTTCGCCCAGCGGGGCATCGGCAGGATCCCAGTAGTAGGCATCGGCACCTTCCTGAAAGTTGTAAACGATTCCTGTGTTAAGGTCTTCCACCGTTACCAGCACTCCAGGCGTCAGGCTTGGGTAAGAGTTATCGAAATACGGCTGCGATCGTGACACCATCACTTTCTGTCTTTCCATTTTCTGAGTAAGCCAGGCGTCTATCACCAGTATTTCCTCAGCTTCCTTGAGCTCCGGCTGAATGGCGGTTTCGCAGCCAAAACCAAGAGCGATTAATGCTATGTATATGATCTTTTTCATTGTTGTTGAGTGTTAAAATTTGAAGTTGTAAGTAACGGCGGGAATCAGTGTACCTATGAGAGAAAGCTGCTTAGCAACCGTTTGCTGTGGAGCATCTCCCATTTGTCTGTCCCTGCCCTGAGAAAAGTAGATGCTGAAAGGGTTCTTTCTGGCGTACAGGTTGTACACGGAGAAAACGATGTGGTCATTGCCTGACCGGTTCTTTTTGCCCCTCCACACATTGTTGATGGTGAGTGACGCATCCAGCCTGTGGTAGTTTGGAATTCGGAAGTTGTTTCTCTCACTTCCGCTCACGTAGGGAATGACGTAACCTGCCGACATGTAACGATCGGTAGGAAACGTGGTCGGCGTGCCAGACATGAAGCTAAAGTTGGCGGAAAGGGAAACCCGTTCAGTCAGGTCGTAGAAGCCAGCCACCTTCAGGTTGTGGCGCTGATCGAAGCGGGTAGCGTACCAGTTGCCCTCGTGATTCGTACGGTCGTTTCCAAAATTGATCCCGTCCACCTTCAGCTCCGATTTGCCAAGTGTGTAGCTCACCCAGCCGGTCAGCCTCCCGGCATTTTTCTTCACATAAAGCTCCAGGCCATAAGCCCTGCCAACGCCGGAAAGCAGCTGAGAAGCAATGAATTCGTTGATAAACAGCTCAGCTCCATCAATGTAGTCGACCTGGTTTTTGTTCCACTTGTAGTACACTTCGGCAGAGGTCTCGAAACGCTTTCCGCCAATGTTCCTGAAGTAGCCCATGGCCACCTGATTACCCATTTGCGGGGCAATGTTGTTATCCGACGGTTGCCAGATGTCAATTGGCGTAGAAGCCGTCGTGTTAGATATCTGGTGGATATACTGGCTCATGCGGTTGTAGCTGGCCTTCACGGAGCTCGACTCTGAAAGCTGATACCTCAGCGATGCCCTCGGCTCAACGTTTTGATAAGAAACGATCGACTCCCAGTCGTCCTTTTCTGTAACTGATAGCAACGGTTTCTCCACACCTGCCAGGGTGTCGCCATAAGTCATTAGGCTACCACCAAGGTTGTTGAAGTAGCTGAATCGCACTCCGTATTGAGCAAACAGTTTCTTACTAAGCTTCTGGTCATTGCTGAGATAAACGGCTGTTTCCAGGGCTTTGCGTCTGTCGAGGCTGATATCTGTTCTGATGCCATTGTTCACTGTCGAGGCATTGGCTGGTTCGAAGCCGTACAAAATAGCTTCCCCTCCAAAGGTTAGCTCATTGTTCACATTCAGAAACCAGTTGAACTCCGGCTTGAAATTCCATGTGCTTACTTCGGCGGCCCAATCGAACTTATCCAGTTTGTTGGTGCCAAAGCTGAAACCATAATCGTAGTTGCTGTAAAAAGCCGAGATGTTGGAAAAGAGCTTGTTGCCATACAGGTGATTCCAGCGTACCGTGGCCGTACGATTGCCCCAGTCAAAACCCTGTGATTCGTCAAACGAAAAAACGTCACGCCCCAGGTAGCCGGAAACGTACACACGGTTTTTATCATTGATGTTAAAATTGGTTTTGGCAGTGAGGTCGTAGAAATACATACCTGCGCCGTCAGACAGCATATTGGTAAAAGGCCGCACCAGCACATCGGCATACGACCGCCGACCCGCAATAATGAAGGAAGACTTATCCTTTTTAATTGGCCCTTCCACCGCTAGTCTGCTAAACACGGTACCAACACCTCCGGCTACATCATAGTCTTTGTTGTTGCCTTCTTTCATACGGATATCCAGAATGGATGACAAACGACCACCGTAGCGGGTGGGTATGCCGCCTTTGTACAGCTTCACATCTTTCACAGCGTCAGGATTGAACACGGAAAAGAAACCAAACAAGTGTGACGACTGGTACACCGGAGCTTCGTCAAGCAACACAAGGTTTTGCCCGACGCTTCCTCCACGCACATTGAAACCAGCAGTGCCCTCGCCTACAGAACTGACACCAGGCAGCAACTGAATACTCTTGAGCACGTCCACCTCCCCGGCAAATGCCGGTAGCTTTTCAATGGCCTTCATTTCCAGCTCAATCGTACTCATTTCAATACTGGCCACATTTTCATCAATGGCCTCGCTGGTAATCACCACAGTTTCCAGTTCTGCGTCAGCCGACCGCAGTTCCAAATCCAGTCTGATATCCTGGGTCAGGTCAATTACCTTGTGTGTGTTGCCGTAACCAACATAGCTAACATCCAGGTTGTAGCTACCCTCCGCCAGCGTAATGGAATAAAAGCCATAGACGTTGGCTGTGGTGCCGCCCGATATCTCTCTGACAAAAACATTGGCGCCGATAAGGGCCTCACCATTGCTTTCATCTTTAAGGTATCCACTGATCGTGAATTGCTTTGCCTGACCAAAGGCGGTCAGGGCTAGCAGGAGACATAGTGCTCCGGTAAAGATTGCTTTCATAGTTCTTATTGTTTTGAGTTTGATGAGGCAAAACAAGTCACCCCAATGATGTGTTTCATTGACTTTAGTTAAGAAGCGCCAGCGCACATCAATAAACTCTCAACTCAAAAGAAAAATAAGTGTGGGTAAAAGTCGGGATTGAAAAAAGTTACAGCTTTTGTAAATGGAAGATTACAGGTTCCCGGAAACTGATGCCATTCAGGAAACGACCCAGGCAAAAAGTCATTTTGTTACCTTCTTCAACCACTTTTTCGCCTTTTCCGCATCCGTAAAACTTTTCATCGGAATGGGCGGTTTGCTCATGCTGAACAGCAGGTTCATAATGAACCTCGACAGGCCGGGTTTCGACACCATGGCCATGGCCGTATAGATCTCTGGCAGCATCTCTCTGGAAAACTTTTGCGTTTCCATGTCAGGAACAGGAGAGTTTTTGAGGTAAATGAGTAGTGGCACAGGTTTGCTATGAGCAATGTCTTTTACCAGTTCCACATTCCCTCTGATCAACTCCACCGTCCGTTTGATGCTTTTGGAAAGCGAAATAAGTATCTCTCCTTCAAACCAGTAGGTGGCGATTTCTCCTTCCCACGTAGGTCTGTCGGTGGGTATCTTTACTTCCATTAGCTGATTTTATTTTTTGGTATAAGGATCAATGGTAACGATGCTTCCATCGGGCCGGTGGGTCAGCTCAGTGACTTTGATGTTTCTTAAATGGGTTTGCCCGCCAGAAAGGGTACTATCATGGTAAAGCAGATACCATTTACCATCAACCTCCACAATCGAATGGTGGTTGGTCCAGCCAATTACAGGATTAAGCACAACGCCCTGGTAGGTAAACGGTCCGTAGGGATTGTCGCCCGTAGCATAGCAGATAAAATGGGTGTCGCCTGTAGAATAGGAGAAGTAGTATTTGCCGTTGTACTTGTGCACCCAGGCCGCTTCAAAAAACCTGCGATTGTTATCCTCTGCAAGCAATGGAGCTCCATTTTCATCCAGAATATCCACCTGTCTCACCTCTTCGGCGAAGCCCAACATATCATTATTCATTTTAGCCACCCTGGGCCTGATAGCTGGCTGGTCGCCGGCAGGAAAGGAGTCGTAGGGCACGTATTCGCCTGTCTCCCAGCGCTGTAATTGCCCACCCCAGATGCCGCCAAAATACATATAGGAGCTTCCATCGGCATCGGTAAATACTGCCGGGTCGATGCTGTAGCTGCCTTCAATAGGCTGATCCATTGGAGTAAATGGCCCTTCGGGTGTAGCGGCAACTGCCACTCCTATCCTAAACACGTCTTCTTTGTCTTTGGCAGGAAAGTAAAAAAAGTACTTCCCATCCTTGAGAGCAGCATCCGGCGCCCACATTTGTCGGCCTGCCCACGGAACATTGTCGATATGGAGCGCTATACCGTGATCTGTTACTGGCCCTCCAATTTTATCAAGGGAATAGACATGATAATCCACCATGCCAAAGTGGTCGCCGTCGTCATTGGCAGGAATGCCAGCATCAAAGTCGTGCGAGGGATAAATGTAAACCTTTCCATTGAAGACATGTGCCGACGGATCAGCTGTGTAGAGGTCAGTGACAAGCGGTTGGGAAATGGCCCCCAGGCTGTCTTCCTTAGTCTCCGTTTCTGACGATGTTGAAGTAGGCTTTTGATCGCAAGCGCTGACACAAACAACTGCACAAAACACAAGGTACTGATTGAGTTTGGTATGTAGTTTCATTCTGTAGGTATTAGGCTGGTGAAGTCAATTTATAAAATTTTCTTTTTCAAATTGTCACCAATCAACTTGGGTTTGCGGGCCAGAACTCCGAAAAAGCTAATCAAAAATAGAGATGTCAGACAAAGGCCTCAATCCATTATGAACAGCAAGAATGTCAATTTTATCCTCTGTGAGGATGGTATAAATGATCCGATAGGATTTATAAATTAGCTCTCTGATTGCCGGGTTGTCTATCTCAGGAACTACTCTCCCAATCTGAGGAAACTGTATTAAAATTTCTGCCTTCTCAAATATTTGATCTGTCAGTTGTTCCGCATATCTAAGTGACCTGGGTTCAAAATGCTCCCTCAATTCATGAATATTCTCAATCGCTTCTCTTGTCCAGTTTACTTTGACCATTGCTTAAGCATTTCCTTGGCCTCCTTTGAGGAATACACCTCCCCCTCCCTGGATTGCTTTAAACCGGCTTCTATCTTTTGGAGCAAAATCAACTTGTCCATCAGTTCATCAATTGAAAACTGATCTGGCATATCCTTTAAGCTTGTTATTACTTGATCCTTGGTTATCATTTCTGCTCCTTTGATTCAATATACAAAAATAGTTTTTAGAAAGGTTCAAACCTTACCCGAGAGTCACCAGTCAACTTCCCTTAACCCCTTCGATTTCAGGTACTCATTCGTTTTACTAAAAGGCTTGCTACCAAAAAAACCACTGTGAGCTGAAAAGGGTGACGGATGCGGTGATTCTATCACATAATGTTTCGACTTGTCAATAACAGCCCCCTTGCGCTGCGCATAAGCTCCCCATAAAATAAAAACCAAATTTTCCTTTTCAACCGAAACCGTCTTTATCACTTCGTCAGTAAAAGTTTCCCACCCCCGATTCTGATGCGATCCCGGGCTGCTGGCCCTTACCGTTAAAGTAGCATTGAGCAACAACACCCCCTGATCGGCCCAGCGCTCCAGATTGCCCGAAGGAGGAATATCCTTTCCAAGGTCGTTGGCCAGTTCTTTAAAAATGTTGACCAGCGACGGCGGCATTTTAATGCCGTCCTTTACCGAAAAACACAAGCCATTGGCCTGATTTGCGCCATGATATGGATCCTGGCCAATGATCACCACCTTTGCCTGATCAAAAGGACAGTGGGCAAATGCACTGAAAATTTCTTTGCCTGGAGGGTAAACAATATGCTTTGAATATTCATCTTTTACGAAAGAAGTAAGGTCGACGAAATAGCTTTTGTCAAATTCAGGTAACAATTTCTTCTTCCAGCTTTCTTCAATTTTTACATCCATGAATCATTTTTTTGATTTTCTTTGTATCTTAATAGCCTCCTGGCAACAACCAACCCTAATATAGGCATCCGCATTTAAGTCTTACAATTTCATGGTAACTGAAATTACAGAAGGGGTAAAAGTGAGCGTCATCACAGAATATCAGCCGGAATATTCCAATCCGAAGCAGATGCACTTTGTGTTTACTTACAAGATTACCATAGAAAATTGCGGAGACAATACCATACAGCTTTTGCGCCGCCACTGGTACATCCACGACCTCAACACGCAAGTGAGGGAAGTGGAAGGCGAAGGCGTGGTGGGCCAGCAGCCAATTCTGGAACCCGGCGAAACACATCAGTACGTAAGCGGATGCAACCTCCGATCGGGCGTTGGCAAAATGCTGGGCTCCTACCTCATGGAAAAAGTACTCGACGGTAAAAAATTCCAGGTGAAGATTCCCGAGTTCACCATGGTGGTGCCTTATAAACTCAATTGATTCTTGTCGCTTTCCAGAAGGCTTTATCCTGCAAAAGCATATTTTTCTTACTGGCTCAATGCTGTTGACGAGCAGTCTTTGCACAGTCCCTTTCTTTTCAAGTTTTATAATGAGGTACTAAAACCGAAAAGCCCATCTGCGCATTTCGAGCCTATTGAAAAGCTGCGAAGGGCTTTACTAAGAGACAAAAGACTCATCGACTTGCAAGACCCGGGAGCGGGCTCACTCATCAGTCGCTCGCAACAACGAACAGTAGGCAGCATAGCGAAACACAGCCTGTCGTCGCCAGCCTTTTGTTCCTTTTTATACCGGCTGGCAGAATTTCAGCAACCCGAACACAGCCTGGAAATTGGCACTTCTCTGGGCATTTCGGCTGCTTATATAAACAAGGCTTCTTCAGGACAATTAACCACCATTGAAGGAAGCCCGGCCATTGCCGCCATGGCTAGAGAGACTTTTGATCGGCTGGCCTGCCAAAACATAAAGCTTATAGAAGGTAGGGCACAGGAAACGCTCATGCCTTTTATTCAAACCACACCAAAACTGGACCTGGTCTTCATAGATGCGCATCACAGCGAAGAAGCCACACTTTCATTCTTTGAGACTTTGCAGGGGAGCCTGCACCAGCAAAGCATCGTCGTAGTCGGAGACATTCACTGGTCGGCGGGCATGGAGCGAGCCTGGCGGCAGCTAACCCAGCATGAATCGGTGACACTGTCGGTTGATATTTTTCATGCCGGCATACTTTTCTTCAACCCTGATTTGAGGAAAGAGACAGAGGTACTATGGTGCTAAACTGACCTCTAAGAAATGGTTTCCTTTTTTGTCAAATGGATAAACAGCTCCCTGCCAGCCCTGGGTGGAATTGAATTGTAACAGGCCTCAAATACCTTAAAATCAAACAGTGGCTCAAAATACGCCCTGTACTCCGCAGCATTGCCCCCAAAAGGTGGGCGGTCGCTATTGAGCGGGTCGTCAAACAAAACACCCACGAGCTTACCTCCCGACTTCAATAGTCCATGCATTTTCCCGGCATACCTTTGCCTCAGTGACGGATCGATTGCGCAAAAGAAAGTCTGCTCGACAATAATATCGTATTGGCCGTTATGGTCAAAAAAATCCCCCTCTATTAGCTGCTCTTGCGGCAAATCAGGTACTCTTTGACGAAGGTTGTTAAGCGGTTCACGACTCAAATCGATAACAAAAACGTTTTGGAAGCCTGTTTTGAAAAGGTATTCGGCTTCGTAGCTATTTCCCGCTCCAGGGATCAGAATCCTGGTTTGCTTGTCGGTGAGCTGATCAAAATAGGCCTTGAGAGGTGTGGTAATAGCACCGGCATCCCATCCAGTTGCCCCATCCCGGTATCTTTTAGTCCAAAAATCGGCATCCAAATTCATAAACTAGCTGTAATGACGGCAATTAACATTGTTTTAAGACATTAGTTCCCTAATTTTGCGGCTGTTTTGACATTCTGCACAAGTAATAGACCAATACCATGAGTGAAGGAGGAAGTAATAATAGAAAGCAGCAATCAATCGTCATAGCCCTGGCTATCCTTTTGTTGCTGGCTTTAGTGAAGATAGGTATCGACTACAGCACCAATAAATCGCTCACGGCAGACAATATGGCGAAGCAGGAGGAGCTTACCGAAACATATTTCAGTCTTGATTCGGTATCATCTGAGCTCGATAAACGCATCCAAACCATTACCGAACTGGGTGGTGAGATAGACACGCTTTTGAAAGTGAAAGAGCAGCTGGAGAAAGAAAAAGAGGCCATAAGAACCCGAAGCAACAGAGAAATTGGGCAGCTAAAAGCCAGGGTGGAAGGTTACCGTGAGCTGCTGGTGGCACAGGACGAAGAGATTACCAAGCTAAGGGCCATCAATGAGAAGCTTTTAACGGAGAACACAGGTCTGAAAGAAGAGAAAAATGAGCTGACAGCTTCCATAAGAGACCTCAATCAGTCCAAAAACAAGCTTGAAGAAAAAGTAGCCCTTGCCTCTCAACTGAAGGTGGAAAACATGGTAATAGCCGCTGTCAATAGCAGGGGGAAAGAAACTATCGGCGAGTTTAAAAATCGTCAGATAGAATCGATCAAAGTCACTTTCAATATAGCTGAAAACAAAGTGGCACCCGTAGACGGCAAGGATGTGCTGGTGCGCATAGTGGCTCCTGATGGAAACGTGCTTTTCGACGTTACGAGAGGATCAGGAACTTTTATGTTCGACAATCGTGAGATGTACTTCACAGCCAAGCAGGAGATTCTTTTCGACAACACCCGCCAAAAACTGTCCTTTCTTTACAACAAAGGCAGTGAATATGCGCTGGGCATTCACAAAGTGGAAGTGTACACTGACGGTTACCTGATGGGCGCAGGCTCTTTTACGGTAAAATAAGCCGTAACATCTCCACTACATTTCGAGTACGACAACACATAATCAGGGGGCCTGTCAACTTATCCGACGGCTCCTTGTCAATTACGATTCGATTACATACCTTTGCAGCCCATTTAATTAATAAGTTATACAATGCTTAACAATTACGAGACAGTATTCATTTTAACTCCCGTTTTGTCTGATACTCAGATGAAGGATGCTGTTGACAAATTCAAAGCCGTGGCGACCGAAAATGGTGCCGACATGGTCAATGAAGAAAATTGGGGCTTGAAAAAGCTGGCGTATCCGATCCAGCACAAAACCACAGGTTTCTATCACTATTTTGAATTTAAAGCAGCTCCTGGGGTTGTGGCAGCACTTGAAACCGAGTTCCGCCGTGACGAAAAAGTTATGCGTTTCCTTACCGTTGCGTTGAACAAAGACGCAGTCGAGTACAACAACAAGCGTAGGAAAGGCGAATTCAACAAAAAAGATAAGGAGGTCGCAGCATGACACTGATGAACGAGCCCATCAACAGGGACATCCAGAAAATCAAGAAGTATTGCCGTTTCAAGAAAAACGGAATCAAATACATCGATTACAAGGATGCTAACTTCCTGTTGAAATTTGTAAACGAACAAGGTAAAATTCTTCCAAGAAGACTAACAGGCACCAGCCTTAAGTTCCAGAAGAAAGTAGCCCAGGCGGTAAAAAGAGCAAGACACATTGCTATTCTACCGTACGTAACTGATTCATTGAAGTAAACCACCGAGGATCATGGAAATTATACTAAAAGAAGACGTAAAAGGCGTTGGCTACAAAAACGATACAGTTTCTGTAAAGCCAGGGTTTGGACGTAACTACCTGATTCCTCAGGGATTGGCCATTATCGCCAATAACTCCAATAAGAAGCAAGTTGAAGAAAACATCCGCCAGGCTGCTCACAAAGCAGAGAAGATCATTCAGGACGCTCGGGCGCTTGCTGCATCTATCGGCGAGTTGGTTGTAACTATCAACACCAAAGCTGGCGAAAGCGGCAAAATATTTGGTGCTGTTACAGCTCTTCAAATTTCTGACGCTCTTAAAGACAAAGGATTTGAAGTGGATCGTAAGAGAATCACTTTCAAAGAAGCTGTGAAGAACGTTGGTGAGCACACAGTACTACTTGATCTTCACAAGAATGTGAAGCACGAGATCACTGTGAATGTTGTCGGTGAATAATCCGAATACAAGATCATAAAGAAAAGGCGCTCTCAAGGCGCCTTTTTTATGCTTAAAACGTCACGACCGAGTAAATTTTTTACCTATCTCTATTCTTCGGGGATCGAATATTTAATCTCGGCTAGTAAATAAAAAAGCAAAACTGGTTCAATGCGTCCCGCTTGGACCTTTTGCTTTTTTATAACGCTATTAATTTGTATTCTTTAAACCTGCCCTTTTTAATATCCGCACTGTAGAAAAATTCAATCGGAAGGTATTTCAGAATTCTATGAGAGATATTCTGATCGAACAAGAATTTCATTGGGACACCTGATAAATCCTATTCTCCCTATCAGCTGCGTAACTTAAGGCTGCATATATATCCGTTTCTGTCAGTTCGTCGAAGTCAGCTAGTATTTCCTGAACAGTCATACCGGAGGCAAGCCAGCCAAGAATATCATTAACAGTAATACGCATTCCACGGATGCACGGCTTGCCTCCTCTCTTCCCTGGTTCAATTGTAATAATTTGTTTGTAGTCAGTCACAACTAAAGTATTAACAGATTAAATCTACAAAAATTCATGCATCTTAAATAACGATGCTTCTCCATACGTTATTTACTTATTTTGCGACATGTTTCGCACCGAAATTAGCATAACGCCACATCAGCATTTAATCACCCATCAGGATTCGATCCTGACCATAGGCTCCTGCTTTGCTGATGTCATGGGCAATCGCATGGCTGAAAGCAAGTTTTCAGTCGACATCAATCCATTTGGCACCGTTTACAACCCTGTCTCCATTTTCAAGCTACTTTCGCAAGCTGCAAGCAACACCAGTTTTACAAAAGAAGGAATCGTTGAAAGTCAGGGCATTTACCAGCACTTCGACCTGCATTCAAAGTTTGGGAAAGGAACCAAAGAAGAACTCCAGGCAGAGGTGCAACAGCTTGAGCAAAAAGCCACCAAAGCCCTCGCTGATGCAAAATGGCTCATCATTACTTTAGGCACGGCCGTAGTATACGAACGCTCAGGGGAAATAGTGGCGAATTGTCACAAAGTGCCTGCCAGCCAATTTTCAAAAAGGATATTGTCGGTTAAAGAGGTGATCAGAGCCTACGAAAATGTGCGGAACCAGCTTTTTCAGGTTAATCCTGACGTCCAAATGATAGTCACAGTTAGCCCCGTACGACATGTCAAAGACACACTGGTCGTCAACAGTCAAAGTAAGTCCATCCTGCGGGTGGCGGTGGCTGAAATGACCGCATTCCCTGAGGTTAGCTACTTTCCCTCCTACGAGATCATGATGGACGACCTGCGAGACTATCGCTTCTACGAGAAGGACATGATCCACCCCAACGAAACAGCGCACGACTATATCTGGGAAAAGTTCTCCGGGGTTTACTTCGATGAGCCCACCAGGCAGCTGATTCTTAAGTGGCAGAAGTTGAAAAAAAACCTTGAACACAAGCCTTTTCACCCGGCTTCGGCACACCATCAGGTTTTTTTGAAAAAGACACTGGAAGAAATGGAACAATTGAGTAGCCAATTGAATTTAGAACAAGAGATACAAGCCCTGAAAAAGGAAATTCTATGACCAAAGGCCCGCAGCCCAACAAGCTGATCAGTGAAACAAGCCCCTACTTGCTACAACATGCCTACAACCCCGTCGACTGGCATCCATGGGGAGAAGAAGCGCTGAACAAGGCACTGAAAGAAGACAAGCCTATTATTCTCAGTATCGGTTACTCTGCCTGCCATTGGTGTCACGTGATGGAACATGAGTCGTTTGAAAACGAAGCCATCGCCCAGCTCATGAACGACCATTATGTGTGCATCAAAGTCGACCGGGAGGAACGGCCCGATGTGGACCAGGTGTACATGGACGCCGTGCAAGCCATGGGACTGAACGGCGGCTGGCCCCTCAATGTGTTTCTTACGCCGGAGCAAAAGCCCTTCTATGGAGGCACTTACTTCCCTGCCAAAAACTGGGCTGGCCTGCTCGAGAATGTAGCTGAGGCATTTAGTAAACAGAGGCAAGAACTCGAAGACTCAGCTGAGAAGTTCGCTGACCACCTTGGTGGTAGTGTGCTGGAGCAGTTCAGCCTTTCTTCGCCGGAAAGCAGCTTTTCTCTTGCGGAAATCAGTTCTGCAGCTGGCAGATTGCTCCCAAAGTTTGATACCATTTGGGGAGGCCTGCAAAAAGCACCAAAGTTCCCCATGCCCAGCATTTGGCTGTTCCTGCTGCGTCATGGGCATGCTACCAACAGCCAGCAACTGGTTGATCACGTGCATTTCACACTCATCAAAATGGCTCAGGGGGGCATCTACGATCAGGCCGGCGGTGGCTTTGCTCGCTACTCGGTGGATGGCGAATGGTTTGCTCCTCACTTTGAGAAAATGCTGTACGATAACGCCCAGCTCCTCAGCTTGTATTCGGAAGCCTATCAGGTAACGGAAAATCCGCTGTTCAAAGAGGTGGTGTACCAAACGGTGAAATGGCTGGAGCGGGAAATGCTTCTCGAAGAAGGTGGCTTCTACGCTGCCCTCGATGCCGACAGTGAGGGCGTGGAAGGCAAGTTCTACACCTGGACGCAACCTGAGTTTGAGGCAATAGCAGGCGATCAAAAGCAATTCATCAAAGACTACTACAATATCTCAGACAGTGGCAACTGGGAACACGGTAGAAATATCCTGTTTGTTACCGCCCCTCTGGAAGCAGTGGCCAAGCGACATCAATTACCAATGGCACAGGCCAAGCAGGCTGTGGCTGCCTTCAACAAGCGGGCTATGCAAGTAAGGGCTTCTAGAATAAGACCTGGACTTGACGACAAGATCCTCACCGGATGGAACGGGCTTTTGATCAAAGGGCTGGCAGATGCGGCCATCGTTTTCAAAGAAGAAAGGTTTAGTAAGCTGGCGACCAACTGCGCTTCGTTTATCAAAGGCAAGGCGTGGAACAACGGCGTACTGCATCGTACCTACAAAAATGGTCAGGCCAAACTTTATGGCTATCTGGAAGACTATGCAGCTACCATCGACGG
The DNA here is from genome assembly GCF_048007035.1 of Imperialibacter sp. Classification (NCBI taxonomy): domain Bacteria; kingdom Pseudomonadati; phylum Bacteroidota; class Cytophagia; order Cytophagales; family Flammeovirgaceae; genus Imperialibacter; species Imperialibacter sp. The sequence continues at coordinate 3,856,221 of NZ_CP180355.1, read as the reverse complement.
CCTCATCAAGCTGTATGAGGCCAGCTTTGATCGGGAATGGCTACAGTTTGCCTATTTGTTGTCCGAACAAGTAATGGATGGGTTCTTCGATACGGAAGAGCGGCTTTTTTATTACACCTCAAGCAAGGGCGAAAAGCTCATCGCCCGAAAGAAGGAAGTATTTGACAACGTTATCCCTTCCACCAATTCGATGATGGCGCACAACCTGCACAAGCTGGGGCTTTACTTTGAAAACAATCAATACCTCACACTCGCTGAGGAAATGACCGCAAGGTTAAAGTCGTTGATACTCACGGAACCAGATTACCTCACCAACTGGGCCATGATGGCAGGTCAGCTGGCCAAGCCAACGGCGGAAATTGCCATAGTGGGGCCAGGTGCATTTGAATCGGCAGCAGCATTGAAACAAACCTACCTGCCTAACAAAGTGGTGGCTGCCTCAGAAACGGAAACGGACGCACTGCCTATGCTGGCTGGCAAAAAGGTAGTGAAAGAAAAGTCTACGGTTTACGTTTGCTATAACCGAGCCTGCCAGCGACCGGTGGGCACGATAAAAGAAGCTCTTGCCCTGATAGTATAATCAGTGGCTAAAATTTCGTTTTTTTGTCTGATTGATGAGTAACACAAAGCTATCCTTCGCCGACATCCTCCTTCCTGTGCCTATCCCGAGGTTGTTTACCTACGAGGTAACGGCGGAGCATATTGATAAAGCCGAGCCTGGCAGGAGGGTGATTGTGCCTTTTGGACAAAAGAAAGTTCTAACGGGGGTTATCGTTCAGATTCATGGCACCAAACCACAAAATTACGATGCTCGTGAAATTCTGGATATACTGGATGACCAGCCGGCAATTGTAGATCAGCAACTCCAACTCATTCAGTGGATGGCAAGCTACTACATGTGCACGCCTGGTGAAGTACTCAACGCCGCCCTTCCGTCCGGACTAAAACTCAGCAGCAAGTCGATGGTGCAGAAACACCCGGACTTCGATCCCGATGATGGAGCCCACACCTATTCCGACTCAGAGTGGAAGGTGGTTGAAGCGCTGGAAGAAAAAGAACACCTGAGTTATGATGAGATTTCGCAGATCACCGGCGTTAAAAACATCTATCACCTCATCAAATCGCTATCAGCCAAAGGAGCCATCCTGATTTTTGAGCAGCTCATTGAAAAGTACAAGCCGAAAAAAGAAAGGCGGGTGCGGCTGCAGGCATCCCTGGAGAATGACCTATTGGCGCTGGAAGCACTCTTTCAAAAGCTCGAAAAGAAAGAAAAACAACTTGAGCTGGTAATGAAATACCTGAGAGAAGTGCCTGTGAATGAGCTGAAAGACAGAAACCAGCTGGGAGTTTCCAAAGGGGAATTCCTTGCATCAGGCCTTTCGACTTCGTCGCTTGGCACTTTAGTAAAAAATGGGGTTTTCGAAGAATTTGATAAGGTAATTTCAAGATTTGGTGAGCCAAAAAAGAAGGAAGCGGTTATTCCTGAGCTAACCTCATTGCAGGAAGAGAAACTATCCGAAATCCATGGCCTCTTCGAGAAAAAATCGACGGTGCTGCTCCATGGTGTTACCGGGAGTGGAAAAACGGAGATCTACATTCGCCTGCTCCAGCAAGTGCTGGACGAAGGAGCTCAGGCGCTTTATCTGCTTCCGGAAATTGCCCTAACAGCTCAAATTCTTCGCCGCTTGAAAAAGGTCTTCGGCGACAAAATCGGCATTTATCATTCCAAGTACTCCGACAACGAACGGGTCGAAGTTTGGAACGGCGTGCTTTCCGGCCGATTCCCGATTGTCGTGGGTGTGCGGTCATCAGTTTTCCTGCCCTTCAACAACCTTTCTCTTATCATTATCGATGAGGAGCATGAGTCGTCGTACAAGCAATATGACCCGGCGCCCCGCTACCACGCCCGAGACACAGCCATTATGCTGGGGCAGATTCACCATGCCAAAATCCTGTTAGGCTCCGCTACGCCGTCTGTTGAGAGCTACTACAACGCCGTGTATGAAAAGTACGGACTGGTAACATTGGAAACCCGGTTTGGTGAAGTGCAAATGCCTGAAACTGCACTCATTGACCTGAAAGATGAGCGAAAGAAAAAACGAATGCACGGCGACCTGTCGCCGGGGTTGCTGCAAGCCATTGAGCAAACCCTGGAAGAAAATAAACAAGTCATCCTCTTTCAGAACAGGAGAGGCTATGCGCCCTATCTTCACTGCGAAGACTGTGCCCACATACCCAAGTGTGCTAACTGCTCGGTGAGCTTAACGTATCACATGTACCGGCAGGAGCTGCTCTGCCACTACTGTGGTTTCCGTGAACCCCTTCCGTCGCATTGTGAGGCGTGCGGTTCGGCCAAAATAAAAACGATTGGTTTCGGTACGGAAAAACTGGAAGACGACTTAAAGGTGTTGCTTCCCACCGGCCGCATCAGCCGAATGGACTACGACACGACCCGCACGAGAAGTACTTACGAACAGCTCATCGAAAACTTTGAAAATGGCGAAATCGATGTGCTGGTAGGTACGCAAATGATCACCAAAGGTCTTGATTTTGACCACGTGGAGCTTGTAGGCATTTTGGACATCGACCGCATCATTCATTTTCCCGATTTTCGTTCTCATGAGCGGGCCTTTCAAATGATGACACAAGTAAGCGGCCGGGCTGGCCGGCGATCGAACAATGGAAAAGTGATCATTCAGACCAACAACCCGGAGCAGCCTGTCTTTCATTTAGTACGAACCAACGACTATAAGCGATTCTACCAGATGGAGATTTTGGAGCGGGAAAGCTTTCACTACCCACCATTTGTGCGAATGATAAAGGTGCTTTTCCGAAACCAGGACAAACAACTGGTTTGGGAAACCGCCAACCACTATTTAAAAAGTATTCAAACTTCGTTGGGAGGCCACAGAATACTTGGCCCCCAGGAACCGTTAATAGCAAGAATACGAAATCAATACCATCAGGAAATTACCATCAAGCTGGAAAAAGGAGGCATTTCTATCCCCAAGGCCAAAGAATTCCTGACTCAAAAGATGGAAGAATTGCAACAGGATAAAATATTCCGGCAGACATCCGTTATTTTTGATGTCGATCCGCAGTAGCTATGAAGCTGGGCAAAAACATAAACCATTGGCAAATTCTTTTTTTCCTATTGACAGGCCTCTTGCTGTGGTCTTGTCTTGGCGAGGTAGAGCCCTATGAAAAAGAGCCAGCGGTAAAAGTCAGGTTTTTCAACATTGACAGTCTGCAAAAAATTAATTCGGCCATTGCAGCAATCGACACTGCTGTGAAACATTTAACTGCGGAAAAGACAGCCCTTACTACTCAGCTTTCGGCACTCAACACCTCGCTAACTTCCCTCAACAAGCAAATTACTGAAGGCAACAATGATTTGATTCCGGAAAGAGATTCAGTGCAGGCAGCGATCACAGAAGCCAGGGCCAGGCAAACGGAGATTACGACAGAACAAGCCGCCCTTGCGGCAGCAAAGACACCACTCACTAAAACAGCTGCAGCTATTAACAAGGGCACAATTTTGATTACCAGCATCTCGGCCAATGGCAACAAAGTTTCGTATTCAGATAGTGCCAATACTTTCAGTCTACCGCTGAATATGAACACTACCAGTCAAGTATATTATTTCGAAATCGCAGGCAAAGTGGATAGTATGGAGCTTACTTATTCGTTTGTTGAAGACCTTACGGCCAAGAGCTACACCAGGCTTATTGGCACCAACATTGAAAGAACCGACGACAAGTTTTCATTTGACAGTGTGAAAGTATACTGCAAAGCATTACCTGATCCTTGCCTGAGCACAAAAACTACCATCAATGTCTATTTCTAAGGCTGCCATATTGTTGTTATTTGTGCTGGTCAGCCTGTCGGCTTACGGCCAGGATATTGGCAGGCCAAAACCACCAAGAACACGGGTGAATCCGGAAGGTCTGGCTGATACAACCAAAACCGCCAAACCGAATCCTCCCGCCATTGATGGTGAAGACGATGAAGAAGAGGAGCCTAAACCCGCCAAAATAAAGGACACCACCAACTATCCGTTTCTAACGGAGCTGCACCTCCTCCTCGACTATGGGAAGCTGCTTACTTTGCCCACTCCTTTCGAAAGCAAAGCCGAGGGTGGCATACAGGCAGTGTTTGAAAACAGGTATGTGGGCAGCATCAGCTATGGCTATGGCAACATCAACCCAACGGGAGCCTACAAAAACTCTGACTACAACGCCACTGGCACGTATATAAAACCTGGCCTGTTCTACCAATTAGCCATCAATCCTAAAAATAAATTACTGCTGGGAGCTCAATATGGAATGGCGTCTTTTGAAGATTCAGGCGTTACCACCATAGAAAGTGCCTCTGGTTTATTTGAACCATACGAAAGAGCTTTTGCACGTGGTGGCCTTAAGGCAAGCTGGCTGGAGCTTTCCATTCAATCGGAAGGAAACTTCAGAGGCAATTTTTGGCTGGGGTTCAGGGCATCTTACCGGCATTTGATCAGCATTGATAACCCTGGCGATCCGGATGTACTCATTGTGCCAGGCTACGGAAAAACGGTTGGTAGTGGAGTACCTGCTGTGAACCTGTTTTTGAAGTACAAGCTTAACTTCTTCCACCCTCCGGTAGTAGTTGTGCCTGAATCAGAAGATTAGAAATCCCATTCGTCGTTAAGGATAGGCAATGCATGGTGGGCAGTCAGGTCGTACTGGCAAGGCACAATAGAAATGTAATTGTTGGCAATGGCCCATTCGTCGTTGTCCTCACCCTTGTCGAAGTTCACAAAGTTTCCCGCCATCCAGAAATACTGACGACCGTACGGATCGTGACGCAAATCAAATTCCTCCTGCCATTTGGCGTTGGCCTGACGGCACATTTTGATGCCTTTTATCGCTTCGTTTCTCTTTGGTGGAATATTCACATTCAACGCCACACCCTTCGGAATCCCTTTTTCAAGGGCCTGCCTTGCTATTTTTAGAATGAATTCGTCCACATGAGAAAAATCTGCTTCCTGTGAATAATCACATAGCGAGAACCCGATGGCCGGCAATCCTTCCATGGCTGCCTCTATGGCCGCCGACATGGTGCCGGAATACAGCACACTAATGGACGTATTGCTTCCATGATTGATCCCGCTTACTACCAGGTCCGGGCGAATATCTTTCAATATATAGTGCTTGCCAATTTTCACGCAGTCGGCAGGTGTGCCGCTGCATTTATAAGCCTTTACATCGCCAAAAATATCGTCCGTATCCAGCCTCAAGGTGTCACCGATGGTGATGGCATGCCCCATCCCTGATTGTGGGCTATCGGGTGCTACCACAATTACCTCACCAAGTGTTTTCATCAGTTCTACCAGTTTCCTGATGCCACGACTGGTTATTCCATCGTCGTTGGAAACGAGAATGAGGGGTTTCTTTTTTGCCATTGTTAATTATTTCACTGAATTGTAAAAAGCTACGATACGCACAAGATCCCGGATTTTATCTGGCGATAAACGATTCTTTTTCATGAACGGCTTTACTTCCGACCACCTGTCACGCATAGCATCCTGAAGCTCAGGTTTTTTCCCGTTGTACAGTCTGATATTACCTTTTTTATCAAGGAAATAGAAACTATAGTCAAGTCTTTGCCTTGTTTGGTTATAGCCACTAAAAGAATAACTCTGCACCGACGGTACGGTTTCCTGAATAATTGACTCTCTGGTCAGCAAGGACAGCTCTCCTTCGTACAGCAGCTCGAAAAGCATCGGCACCTTGTAGTCGTAGTTAACTGCATACGGCAGCGAATAAAACTGCCTGTAGTTTTCGGTTGTCTTGTCGTAAAATTCTATGTAGAGAATTTTGCGGCTGGAGAAGGTGTTGATCCGATCCCGGTTTCTTACCTGCACTAAATCGTTAGGCAGGTCGTATTTGATCTCCCCTCTCAGGGTGTCGGCATCGTCATTCACTATCCAGCCATCGTGCCAATACTCAGAAGGAAAATATTGGGCATAGGATGAACCACTTGCTAAAAGAGAAAATAAAAAAAATAAAAAAACCGAGTACTTTCCCATCCTCCTCATACTACAATATTACATTTCCCAGGCAAAACGACCCACTATTTCTCTTTCAAAATCATATGACCCATTTTGTCCCGTTTGGTTGTGAGGTACTTCTCATTAAACTCGTTAGGAGCCACCTCAATTGCCAGATTGTCCACAATTTCCAGGCCATATCCCAGCAAACCCGCTCTTTTCTTGGGGTTGTTCGTGATCAACCTTAGTTTGCTGATACCAAGATCTCGCAGTATCTGTGCACCCACGCCATAATCTCTTTCATCCATTTTATACCCCAGGTGAAGGTTAGCTTCTACGGTATCCATTCCTTCCTCCTGAAGCTTGTAGGCTCTCAGTTTTGCTTCCAGTCCTATCCCACGACCTTCCTGGTTCATGTACAACACAACGCCTTTACCTTCCTTCTCCACCATTGTCATGGCGTTATGAAGCTGCTCACCACAATCACACCTGTGAGAGCCAAAGATATCGCCTGTAACGCAGGAAGAGTGCACCCTTACCAGGACCGGCTCCCCTGGCTCCCAGGTTCCCTTCACGAGTGCTAAATGCTGCTCGCCTGTATTTTTTTGCTTATACGCATGAAGCTGAAAGCTGCCATATTCTGTAGGCATTTTCACATCTACCAGTTTTTCGATCAGAGACTCCTTTTCAAGGCGGTAAGTGATCAGGTCTTTGATAGAGACAAGTTTAAGATTAAACTTTTCGGCTACTTTTTTCAGGTCCGGAAGGCGGGCCATTGAGCCATCCTCATTCATGATTTCAACCAACACGCCAGCAGGGTAAAGCCCTGCTAACCTGGCAAAGTCGATAGCAGCTTCTGTGTGGCCTGAACGGCGCAGAACACCACCTTTTCTGGCCTTAAGTGGGAAAATGTGACCGGGTTTGCCAAATTCTTCCGGCGCTGCATTGGGGTCAACCAGGGCCTGAATAGTCACCGACCTGTCTTTGGCCGAAATGCCAGTCGTTACTCCCCTCCCTCTCAGATCGACAGAAACAGTGAAAGGAGTTTCATGAAGGGCGGTGTTTTTACCAACCATCAGTTCCAGCCCCAGCTCTTCGCATCGTTCCTCCACTAAGGGCACACAAATCAACCCCCTGCCATGCGTAGCCATGAAATTGATAATTTCAGGGGTGACAGTTTCAGCAGCACATATAAAATCGCCTTCGTTTTCTCTGTCCTCATCGTCAACTACGATGATGATCTCTCCTCTTTTTATCGCCTCAATGGCGTCTTCTATTTTGTCGAGTTGTATTTCTTCTTGCATTGTGCTAATTGCACCCTCCTTTGGGGTGTCTACTGTTTTTTTAACACTCTTAAAATCAAAAGTATTCCGCAAAGGTTCATTTAAATATGCATACTGACAAATAAGAACCTCTCCAAGGCCTTAACCGACGGTGACAACACCAAGGATTCCAGCTAAACCCATTTCTACCTTCTTGAGTGCCTCATGGTGCTCCATTATCTCCACTTGCTCGGCCTCAGTTTCTACAGTTTTCAATTTGTCAAGATTCTCTTTGATCACTGCCCTGACTGTCCGAAGCTTAAGCCTGACAATATTGGCATAGGTAGCACCTTTCAGGTCGTTTCTTTCACTGTTTACTTTGATGTCGAACTTCTCAGTCCAATGATGGCTCACCTCATGCCGCTCAGTAATCAAATCGATCACTTCCTTCTTCATTGGTTCGGTGCCATGCTTCAACACATAGTCCGCATCTATCACGTCTCCATCTACCAGCTTGTTCTTAAACATATCAAGGATTTGCGCATACACAGGGTGACTGAAATGCACCTCGTCTGTTTCATGCAGAAAGTAATCGGCGAGCAGCTGATCTACTTCCTCGGTTCCCTTTATCACGAATTGACCATAATTGAGCAAAAGCCTCAGGCTTTCCCTTTCCTGAATCATTTTTGGATCAACCTCCGGCTTTGCGAGCGTTGAAATAGTCGCATCAGGTGAGCTCTCGGGTGCTGAACCGGAGCTGTCGAGGTCGAGCCGCTGCCTGGTTTGCTGCCGTTCCCTCTCCTTTTGCTGCTGCTGCCCCTGCTCGATGAGCATTTTGTTCATCTCAGCAACAATCACAGCCTCATCCATGTCCATTAGCTGGCTGCACTCCCTGGCAAAAACAAGCCGCTTAATGGCGTCAGGTATCTTCGCAATGCTACCCACAATCTCCCTGATGGTGCCTGCCTTTTTTATAGGGTCGCTGCCGGCATCCTTTAGGTACAGATGTGTTTTGAAGGCAATAAAATCTTCGCTGTTCTTTTCCAGGAAAGCTTTGAATGCAGAAGCACCAAGCTGCTGAGAGTAGCTGTCGGGGTCTTCTCCCTCTGGGAAAACGACCGCTCTCACATTGAGCCCTTCTTCGAGCAGCATATCAATGCCTCGCATACTCGCTTTGATTCCCGCAACGTCACCGTCAAAAAGTGTAGTGACATTCTGCGTAAAGCGGCTGATGAGTTTGATATGCTCACGGGTCAATGAGGTACCCGACGAGGCCACTACATTCTTAACACCGGCCTGGTGCATCGAAATAACGTCGGTGTAGCCTTCCACCAGATAGCAATTGTCGTCGTTCCGAATACCCTGCTTAGCCTGGAACATCCCAAAAAGGACATTGCTTTTATGGTAGACCGGTGACTCGGGGGAGTTAATGTACTTGGGTTGATTATCCGCCTTTTTCAGTATCCTGGCGCCAAATCCTATGACCTTGCCCGACGGATTATGAATTGGAAACATGACCCTACCCCGGAAGCGGTCATATTTTTTACCGTCGTCTTTGGCGAGAACCAAGCCCGCCTTTTCCATCATCTCCTCAGTGAAGCCATTTTTGGAGGCATACTTCATGAAGCCGTCCCACTTGTCGTGGCTATAGCCCAGGTCAAAGGCCTTGATGGTTTCGTCCGAGAAACCTCTTTCTTTAAAGTAGCTTAAGCCAATGGCCTGCCCTTCATCATCTTCCCACAAAAGCTGCTTATAATACCCTTTGGCATGATCGAGTAAGATCAGCAGGCTTTCTTTTTCATTGAATTCTTTGATCTGGTCGGGTGTGGCCTCCTCTTCTTCTACTTCAATGCCATATTTGTTGGCCAGGTGCTTGAGTGCCTCTACATATCCAAGGCCCTCAATATCCATGATAAAAGAAATGGCGTCGCCACCTTTCCCACACCCAAAACACTTGTAAATCCCCTTATTGGGAGCTACCGAAAAGCTGGGCGACTTCTCATCATGAAAGGGGCAGCAGGCCCAAAAGTTTTGGCCCTTTTTCTTCAGCGAAACATAGTCGGACACCACCTCCTGGATGTCCATCCGGGATTGTATTTCTGTTATGATGTGGTCGCTGATGCGCATGGGGGTTCGAAGTTACGAAGTAAATCCGACTCCGGTAAAGCCGTCAGGCCCAAAGTTGATGATCAATCCGTGTCTGGCGATACTTTCGGGTAAAAGGCATTGCTCCGTTTATCAAAGAGGGTGAAAACCTATTTTGAAAAAGATACTACTTTTGCCCGGATGGAGAAGATTACTGTAGAATGGGGCGGCCTGATCATTATGGAGCCGATGGCGATTGTTTGGAACTGGCTGATTACCATTTTTGGTGTGGTGGCTTATTTTAAGCTGCGTAAAAACACCTCTCCTCCATACAAAAACTGGAGTTTATTCTTCCTCATCCTTGGCATTTCAGGATTTTTCGGCGGACTTGGGCACGGGCTTTTCTACTACTGGGGGCTCACCGGAAAAATACTTCCCTGGACAACCGGCATCTTGTCAGTCTACTTTGCCGAAAGAGGCATTTACGCCTTTATCCCCGCCGAAAAAGAGGTTTGGAAAAAGAGACTACAGCTATTTTCCCTTTTGAAAATGATCATCATGCTGGCGGGCATGGCCTTCGTCTCCTTTGACTTTTCGTGGACAAAGAACAACTCAATTATTGGCCTTACCCTCATTGTGGGTCTGGGTGGCTACCTCCTGAGCCGGAAGTATAAAGAACTGGTCTATTTTCCTATCGGCATCCTTGTTCTTAGCTCGGCTGCTTTTGTTCACGGGTTCGACATCAATATCCACCCATGGTTCAACAGGGACGATTTCGCTCATCTTATTATGCTTGCCGGCATGAGTTTTTTTCTCGTCGCTCTTCAAAAATTTGATTTGAAGTCACCTCAGGCTAATTGAAAGGCCTCTGAAAACCCAATGCGCTCAATAAACTTTGAGCTTCCCCAACTTTATCGTTCTTCTCATTGTTACATGCTGGTATAAGCATTAATTTGCAACAGTTTTGCATCAGAACAGCCATTTTCTACATGTCCCAAATCAGTAAAGAACAAGTATTAAAGTCGTTGAGCAAGGTGGACGACCCAGATTTGAAGAAAGATCTGGTGACCCTTGGAATGATCAAAAACCTGGAAGTAGGTGACTCCAGGATCAGTTTTGCCGTGGAGCTTACCACGCCGGCGTGTCCATTGAAGGAGCTCATCAGGAGTCAGTGTGAGGACGTGATTTATGCTGATTTCGGAGAGGCTGTGGAGCTTTCTATTTTGATGACCTCCAATGTTACTTCGATCAGAAACAATGCGCCCCTGTTACCTGGTGTAAAAAACATCATTGCTATTTCTTCGGGAAAAGGTGGAGTAGGTAAATCCACTGTTACATCCAATCTGGCCGTAGCACTTGCAAGAAGCGGTGCCAGCGTAGGCATTATTGATGCGGACATTTTCGGACCTAGCATCCCTACTATGTTCAACTGCGAACATGAGCAGCCCGGCATCATCGAGAAAAATGGAAAGAATGTAATTTTACCAATAGAACAATACGGCGTAAAGCTGATATCGATAGGTTTTCTTACCCCTCCCGACAACGCCGTGGTGTGGCGGGGGCCCATGGCCAGCTCAGCGTTAAAGCAGTTTATTGGCGACACGGAATGGGGAGAGCTCGACTACCTTTTAATTGACCTTCCTCCGGGAACCAGCGACATACACCTGACTCTTGTGCAAACAGTGCCCGTTACTGGTGCGGTGGTGGTGACTACCCCTCAAAAAGTAGCCCTGGCTGATGCTCAAAAGGCATACTCCATGTTCAAGCAGCCTCAGATCAATGTGCCCGTGCTGGGAATCATTGAAAATATGTCGTACTTTACTCCTGAGGAACTTCCGAACAATAAATACTACCTGTTCGGCCAGAATGGCGGCAAGCTTTTCGCTGAGAAAAACAATGCTCCTTTCCTTGGTGAGGTACCGCTTGTGCAGTCGATCAGAGAGTCTGGCGACAGCGGCTACCCTGCGGTAATGAAAGATGGGATAACGGCTGATGCTTTCAATGGCATTGCACAAGCCGTGGCTCAGCAGGTGGCAATGAGAAATGCTGCCAAAGAAAAAACGAAAGTAGTTGAAGTTAATGTTTAAGAAATGATTGCTGACACACCTGAATATATAGCTTTGATGGAGCGCATAGAAAGTGCGCTTGATTCAATCAGACCTTATCTGGAGGCTGATGGTGGAAATGTTAAGCTGCTAAGCATTGATGAAGGGCATGTGGCAAAGCTTGAGTTGCTTGGCAATTGCGGGTCGTGCCCTATGTCGGCCATGACACTGAAAGCCGGCGTAGAAGAGGCTATTAAAAGAGCTGTTCCGGAAATAAGTAAAGTGGAAGCGGTGAATGTGGCTGTCGTTTAATGAAATAATTTTTATAGCATTACCTCGTTACCTCTCATCCACGTTTTTTAACATACTCAATGAGCAGGAGGTTATACCTTTTTTTAGACTTTGCTGTTTGCATTTTTTTATGCTTTAGCCACCCAGCTTTTTCACAGGAAAAGTGTGGCACCGTCCAGCTCGAAGAAAAATACAGACCGATTATTGGTGAATCTGTCAAAGAGTTTGAATCGTGGGTTCAAACCAAAAAAACTGAGCGTCAGCTTCGGTTGAGAAATAGCAGAACTGCTGAAACCGTTTACACCATACCTGTGGTGATACACATATTGCATCAGGGCGAGGCGTATGGAGAAGGATCGAACATTCCGCTGGAGCAGGTACTGTCTCAAATTGAGTTACTCAATCAGGACTTCCGTAGATTAAACTCAGACACAACCGACACCCGAGAGATATTTAAGCCTGTGGCAGCTGACGCACTTATAGAATTTGCGTTAGCCAAAAGAGACCCTGAAGGCATGCCCACCAGCGGCATTGTAAGGGCTCGTGCCGGCAAAGACTCCTACGCCATTGGAGAAGAAGACCTGCTTCAGAAGGTTAGCTATTGGCCGCCCGACAAATACCTCAATATATGGGTAACCAACCTTAAATCGGGCTTGTTGGGGTTTGCGCAATTCCCGGTATCAGACCTGATCGGCCTTAAACCCAACATTGCTAATAAATTTCTGCCTGACGGCGTCACCATTGACTATGAGTACTTTGGCCAGGGCTTCAATGCAAAGGAGTTTTCTACCGGACGGACAGCTACCCACGAAATAGGCCACTACCTTGGGCTGCGACATATTTGGGGCGACGGCGGCTGTGGATCAGACGATTACTGTTCCGATACTCCAGCGGCAGACAGGGCTAGTTCATCAGGCAGCTGCGAGTTGTCAAAGGCGAGCTGTGGGTCTACCGACATGATTGAGAACTACATGGACTACAGCCCCGACAAGTGCATGAATATTTTTACAAAGGATCAAAAAGAGAGGATGAGAACCGTGCTGGAGTTTAGCCCCAGAAGGAGGAGCCTCATAGGATCGGAAGCACTGGTTGCGCCAACGCTTGTGGCCAATGATTTGGGCATAAAAACGATCGTTAGTCCGGCAGGTGGTATCTGCTCTGCCAGGTTTATGCCAGAGATAGTAGTGAGAAACTATGGCACCAACATCATCACGCAATTTGAGGTAAGCGCTGTTATTAACGGGCTGGAGTGGGATTCAAGAACAATCTCCACCAACCTCGCCCCCCTGGCTGCCTACACCGTTACCTTCGACGAAGTACTGCTTGAGCAAGGCGGCTTATATACCACAACATTTGAAATCGGCAGTGTCAACCAGGCAATAGACAACAATGCCAGCAACAACAAAGTCTCGATAGACGCCAGCTACCAGCGACTAATTTCGCTGCCGATGCTGGAAACCTTTGAAGAGAACGGTTCTCAATTGGTCATGAAGGCCGACAACCCCGATCAGCCCTTTGCAGCCATCACGCTGGCACCGAAGGCCTTGGCCACCAACCTGGCCATGGAGTTTGACTACTTCAATGCCGACTCGACACAATTTGGCGACTGGGAAATGCTCCTGTCTCCAATAATAGACTTAACAAAATACCCTTCGCTCACCATCGATTTCGACTACGCCTATGGGCACGACGGCATTAATAATTCGGACGGCCTGCTGGTGGCAGTTTCGACCGACTGCGGCGCCACTTTCGGGTACGACGACATTGTGTTCCAAAGATTTGGCGAAGACCTTGCCACCACATATATAGAGCCCGGACAAGAATTTATTCCTTCAGGCCCAGCCGAATGGAAAAAAGCGTTTATCGCTCTCAACAGCTTCAAAGGAGCCGACAGAATACAGCTCGCCTTCATCGGACAAAACGGACTGGGCAACAACCTGTACCTTGACGACATAAAAATATCGAGTAATAACCTGGCCGACTACGATATCGGCATTAGTGAAGTAACTGATCTTTCCTTCATTTCGTGTATCAACCAGCCGGTACCAACGGTCGAGGTTAAGAATTTTGGGAAGCAACCCATCACCAGCTTTTCGCTTTCCTACACGGTTAACAACAGTTCAAAGGAATTGCAGGTTAACAATATCTTCATCAATACTGGCCAAACGATCAACGTACCATTGGAGATTGACGCCCTGGAAGATGGCACATATAAGCTTGAATTGGCCCTCGACCAGCCAAATGGCAACACCGACCAGCGAATCTCCGACAACAGCTTCTCCCAGCTATTTCATGTAAAAACAGCCACCGACGTGATCCCATTCAGAGAAACATTTGCTTCGAACAGGGGCGTGGAAGAAAATCTTTTGCACAGAATTACAAACACCGACGGACGCACCTGGCAAATTCAAAATGATGAAAGCCTCAGCCAGGGAAACAAAGTAGCCCGGATGACTTCCTATGACCTGACTGTGCTGGGTGATGAGTTCTGGTTGGCCACGAAAGTGCTGGATCTTGACGACGCCGATGAAGCGTCAATGTCATTCAAACTCTCCTATGCCAAAAGGGAAAACCGTTCGGAGCGACTAAGAGTGATGGTGTCCGTGGACTGTGGTATCAATTTCAGAGACGTCGTATATGACAAGAGGGGAAGTGATCTGGCTATTACCGAATCTGAAGATTTTTGGACTCCCTCAACTTCAGAGCACTGGAAAAGAGAAACAATCGACTTGTCAGCCTATGCAGGATACAGCAGTGTGGTGGTGGCCATTGTAGGCACCAACGGCAACGGCAACAATATGTATTTGGACGACATAGAGTTTTATCTGTCAGGTGAGCCAACGCCTGTTTTCCCTGTGGAAGATTTGATCAGGCTCTTTCCTAACCCGGCGAAAGAAGTAATTAACGTGGCCTTTAGCCTGGCTGAGAGGCAAACCGTGACGGTACGCATGCAGGATGTGAGAGGCCGGGTGTACTTCGAAAAAGAATACCCTAACACATTGAATCAGATTTATCAGCTAACCACCGTAAACGAAGCCAATGGCATGTACCTGATACAAGCGATAACGAAGGACAACGTAACTGCCCAAAGAGTCATTATCAGGCATTGAAAATCGTTTCGGTTGAGTAATTTTGTTACAAGTAGCCGGTGACCGCTGTAATTATTAAATTTAAAAGATGAGAGTAGGAATATTCTTTGGAGGACAATCCAGGGAAAGAGAAATATCCTTTGCAGGAGGACGTACAGTTTACGACAACCTCAATAAATCATTGTTTGAGCCAGTGCTCTTTTTCATTGACAGCCTCGGACAAATCATAGAGCTCGATTGGCAATACGTGTACAAAGGCACCATTCGGGATTTCTATCCTCCTGTGTCGCTGCTGCCGCCAAGCCCTCATCATTTTCAGGTATATATCGAGTCGCTGGCGGCCGAGGACCATAACCTTGCATTGAGTGCTGCCTCACATGTTGGCCGCAAAGTCAGCCCCGAGGAACTGCCAACACTTATCGACTTTGCTTTCCTTGCCCTTCATGGGCCTTTTGGCGAAGACGGCAATATCCAGGGGCTCTTGGAGTGGTACAATATTCCTTACTCAGGCTCCGGTATTTTACCTTCGGCCATTGGCGTGAATAAGGTTGTTCAAAAAGACCTTTTGGAAAAGAATGACTTCTCTGCGCCCGCTTACGAGTTACTTAACAGAGACTCGTGGCTGAAGGAAGCCAATAAAAAAGCAGTTTTCGATTCTTTAAAATCAAAGCTGAAGCTTCCGCTGGTGATCAAAGCACCCAATCAGGGATCGACCATTGGTGTGGCCATTATCGATAAAGACTCCGTGGAAGACTTTGTGGACGGCATGAACAGGGCTTTTTTCATTGAAGAGATTGATTTGAGCTGGTGGGCAACACTTGCCAACGAAGGGAAAAGAACAGAACTTATAAAACTTACAGACATCAGGGAAGGTATTGGTCTTCCTGTGATGATGGAGGGTGAATGGATATCTCACCCTGAAAAACTCTGGGTGAAACTCGACCACCTCGCTTCCACAAGAAAAGATACTATTCAGCTTACCAGTCAGCACGCTGAGGAAACAGTGCTGGTGGAAGCCTTCATCAAAGGCCGGGAGTTTTCGTGCATCGTTATTGAAAATGACAACGGTGCGCCGATGGCATTACCGCCCACCGAGATCAGAAAAATCAAAGACCTTTTCGACTACCGCTCCAAGTACCTGCCAGGGATTAGCAGGAAAATAACACCGATTGAATTACCCGACGGTGATATTCAAAGGATTCGTGAACAATGTGAAAGACTCTTCACCGCTCTTCACTGCCAGGTATACGCCCGCATAGATGGGTTCTACACCGAGGATGGCAGCATTTTCCTGAACGACCCGAATACGACGTCGGGCATGCTGCCATCGTCGTTCTTCTTTCACCAGGCGGCTGAAATAGGGCTTAACCCTTCGCAGTTTCTCACTTACATCATTCGCACCTCACTGGCCGCTAGAATAAAAACCGGCAAAATGATCCACCAAATGAAAGGGCTGCTCAAAAAGTTGGATACTGAGATTCAGCTTCTGGCAGTTTCAGAGGTGAAAAAAATCAATGTGGGTGTGATCATGGGTGGCTTCTCTTCTGAGAGGCATATTAGCGTGGAAAGTGGAAGGAATATTTTTGAAAAGTTAGCCTCCTCCACAAAATACCACCCTGTCCCTATTTTCCTCACTGGCAGCGAAGAAAACCATGAGCTCTACTTGCTTCCGGTTAATATCATGCTCAAAGACAACGCTGATGATATCAGAGAAAAGCTTCATGCGGCAGCCTCCAAAAATGAGCACCCGGTAATTGGGCAAATAAAATCTGAAGCTGGCACAATTACCAGCACCTATGCTCCTGGCACTATTTTGAAGTACAAGCGAATCAAGTACGAGGACTTATCAGGTTTGGTAGATGCAGTGTTTATCGCCTTGCATGGCAGGCCTGGCGAAGACGGTGCCGTGCAGGTGGAGTTGGAGAAGCTGGGCATTCCTTACAACGGATCGGGCGTGGACAGCAGCCGCATTACTATCAATAAATATGAAACCAATGAGCTACTGATGAAACATGGCATTTCAGTGGCCAATCACACGCTCGTTTACAAGGAGGAATACCTGGCGCATCCCGCTAAAACAATAGCCGAACTGGAGAAGGGCTTCACCTATCCGCTGATTGCCAAGCCGGCTGACGATGGTTGTAGTTCCGCTGTGAAGAAAATCAGAAACCAGCAGGAACTTTGCGCTTTTGCTGAAATGATGTTTAGAGACACGCCGGAGTTTTTGCCTGCTCAGCAGAAAGTGCTCAAGCTGAAGGACAATGAGGAGTTCCCTCAAAAGAGCTACTTTTTGCTTGAAGACTTGATAGACAGAAACGGTGCCACACACTTTTTAGAAATCACTGGCGGCATGCTCACAAGCATCAACGACAACGGCGACAGAGTATATGAGTTGTTTGAGCCTTCGGAAACCCTGGCCACTGGCGACGTGCTTTCACTCGAAGAAAAGTTTCTGGCCGGAGAGGGGCAGAACATCACCCCGGCGAGGTTTGGTAAAACACCTGAAGAAAATAAGCGGGTGAGTGAAAAGGTAAGAAAAGACCTGGAAAAAGTAGCTGAGATTTTAAACATTGAGGGTTACGCAAGAATCGATGCCTTTGTACGTATTTATGAGGATGGCAAGGTAGAAACCATTATTATTGAAATTAATTCATTACCTGGAATGACACCCGCTACTTGTATTTTCCACCAATCGGCCATCAATGGCTACAAACCCTACGAGTTCATTGATGCGATTCTGACTTACGGTATGCAGCGACAAAAACTAATAGCCTGACCTAAACTGTAGCAAATGACACTTTTTCAATTCAACTCATGGAGAGATGTGCTGATCCAGCTGGCCCTGATGGTGGCCATAGCCGTCGTATTCCTGCTCGGGTTCTTTTACGTCTATCTGCCCAACACGACCAACCATGGAGAGACCATTACCGTGCCTGACCTGGAAGGGATTCCTTTGGATGAACTGGATGAGTTTCTGACTGATCGGAATTTGCGTTTTGAGATCAATAAAGATTCTGGGTTTTCATCGCAATACCCGCCGTTGGCCGTACTCAAGCAGTTTCCACTGCCCAACTCGAAGGTAAAGGAAAATAGAAAAATATATATCTCATTGAATGCCAAGGAGCCACCCAAGGTAAGGATGCCTCAGCTGGTAGATGGCTCGGTAAAAAATGCACAGGTGGTGCTTAAGAGTTACGACCTTCTGCTAGGAGAAATCACCTACGCATCAGACATGGCCTTAAATGCGGTGCTTAAGCAGCTCTATCAGGGCAAGCCTATCAGCGAAGGAGCCTCCGTGCCAAAAGGAGCTAAAATTGACCTAATTGTAGGCGACGGGCTCGGCAACCAGGTGTTTAATGCCCCAACTTTAATTGGCCTTACATATGAAGACGCTGAATTTTCCGTTATTGGACAGGGCCTTAAGGTAGGCGACGTTCACTACGAAGAAGATGGCAAAGCGACGATAGAAGTAAAAAGTGCTGACGGCGCAGTTACCTACCAGGAACAGTCAATGCCTCTGGGCACCGTTTTTAAACAATCTCCTTCGGCTGACAAAAAGATCAAAATAGGCGACTACATAGACCTCTGGATAGTAGGCTCGGAGCCAGAAAGATTTAATTAATGACAAAAAAAGGGCGATGGCTACAAGGCATTCTCTTCCTGGCAGCATTTGTAGCTGGAAGCCACGGCGCTATTGCCCAGCTTATCCAAAAACCAATTGCCTTCCCCACCAATAGCAAGTATGCAGCTTCAGGAAGAACGCTTGACGCCAACGACACCATTCAGCTCCCCTTTTGGGACGACTTTTCGAGCTACACCGGTCAGCCGAGCAGCGAGTGGTGGGTCAGCAGCAACGATGTATGGGTAAATGCCACGCTTGGCCTGCACCCTCCTACCCTTGGTGTGGCAACATTCGACGGGCTCAATAGCAATGGCATCCCGCACAACCCAACTTCCAATTTCGTGGGGCCTGCAGATAGCCTCACCTCCAAAGCCATCGACCTCTCGGTTATTCCTGCCAACCTGCGTAGTACAGTTTACCTCAGCTTCTTCTGGCAAATAAAGGGCCTGGGCGAAATTCCTAACACTGAAGACTCACTGCGCCTTCAGTTTTTAAGCAGAGACAGCGTTTGGGTAACAAAATGGGTACTCAAAGGTGGAGAGGAAAATTTGAAGGATGACTTTACACAACAGTTTGTGCCTATTTTGCAACCTGAGTTTTACCATGAAGGATTTAGGTTTCGATTTCAGAGTTTCAACAAACAAACCGGGCCGTTTGATCATTGGCACCTCGACTACATTTACCTCAACCAGAACCGAAGCCCTTCCAATAACACCTACTTCGACAGGGCCCTCTCTGCTGCCCCATTATCACCACTGAAGGGTATTTACGCCTTACCTCCAAGCCAATTTCAGTCAGCTGCCGACATGCTATCAGGCACAAGTTCATTTGAGTTTTTCAACCTCGATGCTTTGCTGCAACCTGTGGAGTACAATATTCAGATTGTGGAAGCCAGCACCGGGCAATTGATTTCTTCAGTTGATAAAAACCAGGTAGTAGATCCAATACCTCAGGGGCTTGAAAGGCGAACAATAACAAGTTCGCCCGTCGACACCGAAGCAATCAAAGCATTTTTGCAAGACAAGGACTCGGTCGTTCTAAATATGGATTTGTTTCTCAAAACAGGAGACAAATACCTTATAAGCAGGGTTGATCCACTGACAGCTGACACCACCTACTTTGAAAACATCAACTATAGAAACAACGACACCACAAGTATTAGTCTTTCTTTTTCAGACTATACCGCCTGGGACGATGGCACTGCAGAATATGCCGCCGGCATCAACCAAAGCCGGGGGCAATTGGCCTATAAAGTAGCGGCACTGTCGCAAGACACGCTCACAGGGATTGATATCCACTTCCCCAGAATAGCACCGTTTGCCGATGGCCAGCCGCTGGACATCATAGCCTGGAAGACGCTGACAAATATCAATCCCACGTTGCTGGCACTACAGCGGGTGAGCGTGGAGTTCAGAGAGGAGCTTGATCAGTTTGTGCGCTACAAATTTGAAATACCAGTGGCGGTGAGTGACACCTTCTACATTGGCTACCGGCAGTACACCGACAACTTTGTGGGCATTGGGCTGGATAAAAACAACAATACCGGCGACAGAATCTACTTCAACGTAGGCAACGGCTGGGTGCAAAACGAACGAACAGATGGAAGCCTGATGATCAGGCCGGTATTCGAAAATGTGCCTTTCAGGTCAGTGACTGGCCTTGATGAAAATCCCATCGAAGAGCTAACCATTTACCCCAACCCGAGTGAGGGCATAGTATACTTCTCAGAAAAGCCGGAAGCTGTTTTCATAGCCGATGTTTCAGGAAAGGCTTTTCCTGTTCAATTAACGGAGAACCAGCGTCCCTGGTCAATTGATTTGACTCACTTGCCAAAAGGTCTTTATTTTGTGCAGTACATTTTTCAAAACAGAAAAAGTACATTTAAATTGATACTGACCAACTGACCCAACCAATGACAATCCTCCCTCAGGAGTTGAAGACCTTAATTGACTCCAAAGCAGACTTTCTGCTGTTGGACGTAAGAGAAGAATGGGAGTACGAAGAATGCCACATAGGCGGCCTCAATATCCCATTGAACAGTCTCCCTTTCAGGCTACAGGAAATTGCCTCGTGGAAAAGCAAAATGATTGTGATCCATTGCAAAGCAGGTGCCAGAGGCCGAACGGGTACAAAGTATCTACTGAAGCATGGGTTCAAGAATGTTAAGAACTTGGAAGGTGGCATTACTTCTTACTCACTTCTTTTAAGAAAATTGGTCTTATAAAAACTACTCTTCAACTTCTGAGCCTCCTACTTTTTATATTTTTTTAAAATATTCATTAAACTTTTACAAAAAATTAACCAATAATTACAGGATGTCCTATATTAGAATGATTGTATTTAATTGCATGCTCTTAATTGGGCGATTGAACCATATCTAATAGCTACTTTTTGGTTTAATATTTTGGCAGTGTTGGGAAACTTTTATAAGGTGATAAAAAAACTCTAAGCTCTGCTTATAGTGGCTCTTTGTTGAGGATTTGTATTCCAAACAAAAATGCTGAAGCAATGTTAACAGTCTCCACCAAGTACACTTTTGATGGAAATTACTACCTCACTCAACTGAACAAAGTGGGTGCGTATTTAAAAGAAAACCACCACCTTAAAGGCATTTCTGTAGCAGATAACTTAATGACGATTAGATGCCGGGTAAAATGAATAGCAATCTATTGGTAAAATAGAAAATCTTATATTTTTTATAAAAAATATGAATGACGATTTAAAAAATAATTCAACCACAAAAGAAGGATATTAACTATCTAAAATTATGAGAAATATATATTTTTTACAACTATGATGATAATAGTTGTCTCAACCGCAGCATATGCTCAAAATATCTCCCTTTCACAGGGTGACAAGCTGATATTTAAGAACGTCGCAGGAGTTAACGACGGAACTTATTTTGTTAGAACTAACAGCGACAATCTAGACCTAAACTACAAGGGAACTTTTGTTTTGCAGTCGCTTGACAATAGTCCATTTCAATTCTACAATTCCAACAATGAATTACTATTTGATTTCGATCCCTCAAAAGCCTGGACTTATCGTTTCTATAAAAACGTCAAAATGGATGAAAAGCTATCCATAGGACAAATATGGTCGGACAGTAAATTTGCCGTACTATTTGATACATCAACTGGAAATCGCAGCTTTCGGACATATGACAATTTGGGCGTCAGACTCCAGCGTGAGGGAGATGCAAGTTCATGGGACTTTAGTTACGGATTTCTTTCCAATGATGCGTCCGTCGACTGGAGAGGTTTTGGGGCGTATGGTTCAGGGAATTCGTCTTTGGACTTCTATTATATTGGTAAAAATCACAACTACCCAACGGCTGTTTTCACTGCAGACGGAAAAGTCGGTATGGGATCGCTCGATCCCGACCACGAGCTTGATGTAAGAGGAACAATTCACGCAAAAGAAGTCATTGTTAACCTGGACGTACCCGCCGACTATGTTTTCGATGAAAATTACCCCCTCACACCGCTAAACGAGGTGGAAGCTCACATCAAAAGCAACCACCACCTCCCAGGCATCCCTTCCGCTAATGAAATAAAGGAACAGGGCTGGCTTGTAGGTGAAATGAGCAACAAACTACTGGAGAAGGTGGAGGAGCTCACATTGTACATTATCGAGCAAAACAAAAAGAACCAGGAGCAAGAGACAAGAATCAAAGCCCTGGAGGAAACCATTAGCAAACTCAAATCCAACTAGAAGTGTCCGTTATAACCGTGAATATCACTTTGCTTTTAGCCTTGCTTTTCAGCCCCCTTCAGGAGGATGGGATTCTTTTAACGGATGTTGAAGAAGTTACTATTGGGTGTTTAAACCTGGACAAACTAGATATGCATTATGTCTTTAACAGTGCGGCAGAATTTACTAGGGCCATGTCCGAGTTTAGATCACCAAACTTAAACTGCGGAAAGACACAAATAGCTGCAATTGATTTTTCCAAGCGAACCTTAGTCGGGGTAAAACTAGAATCAGGAAGCTGTATGACATTCAACCACTCGTCAAGTTTCCATCTTGAAGGGCAAAAGAAGATTATATGCCAAGTAAGGTTTGATGATGGCAATTGCTTTGTATTGAGGCAAAAGATCTTGTGGTGGAGTATTCCAAAAACAGCCAAAGAAGATGTCAGTTTTGACGTGAGACCTTATGAAAACTAGCCGCTTCCCTTCTTTTTCTAATGTTGATTACGCTTTTCGAGTCGGGCACTCTCGCTCAAATAACTAGACCAGTGGCAAACTTGCCAATAACTAAAAGATACACAAAATGGCATTCAGCATCACCTTATTTATCACTCTCTTCTTAAGTCCCATTCAGGATGATGGAGTTCCAATGACAGATGTGGAGGAAGTCAACATTGGTTGTCTTAATCTAAATAAGCTTGAGGAAACCTACATATTCAATAGCGAGCAAGAACTAGAGGAAACTCTCTATTCGTTCAAATCCCCCCATCCTAATTGCAGCTATTTTCTTTTTTCAGATGTTGACTTTGCCACCAGAACGGTTGTCGGTGTGAAAATTTCGACCACCAGTTGTGACAAAATACAAACCCGCACCAGTTTTTTTAGGCGGGGAGAAGCCGTAATGTGTGAAACCAACATTTCTCCATATAATGGAGGATGTCGCATTAATACGATAAACGTGTTTTGGTTTAGCATACCGAAAACACCATCAAATCAGATCAAATTCAGAACTACCATCAAGTGAGCAAAAAGTATTTTTGGTAGTATTCTTGACAAAAATGAGAGTTAGCTTTCACGAAAAAAGTGGTGTGCTATTCGCAAAAGTGAAAGAAACTACCTTAAACATTATTTACACTCCCGAAAGGCAGTTCTCAACTAGGTCGTAAACGGATTCGGGCTCCAGCAAATCACAAAAATAATGAGGGCAATCCACCCCAGCACCTTGCGGTTGAAGTCGAGCGGCTCGTCGTGAGCTACCGGCGGATGATAGATGCCAATAAACCGGCCCAGAATGATTCCGTAAAGCAGCCAGCCACTGTAGCCTTCCACTGTTGGGAAGATAAATGAAACCACAAACTGAGCTGTAAAGATGCCTACGGCCACCATCCAGCGATTCATATCGTTGTCGGTCAGGCTTTGCATGACCCACTTCAAAAAATAGATATACACCGGAATGGCGAAGAGGTTAGGCACCGGCATCATGAAAAAAGTGGTTGTCCCACTCCAATCCATAAAAGGCGTAACTATCCCAAGCCCGGCATAGAAGATAAAGGCAATGTAGAGGCCGGCTGATACCAGCCTTGAGTTTTTGAGCCCGAGCAGGCCATAAACGATGTGCCCTCCGTCGAGTTGGCCAATGGGCAACAGGTTGAGCGCTGTGAAAAACAGCGCCAGGTAGCCGGCGAGTATCCATGGATAGTGAATGATCTCATTGGGGTGAGGCAGCAGCTCCGGCTGTGTAGTCACATGCTCCCTGAAGAAATCGAACAAGATGGTGTTGCCCAGGCCAATAGATGCGGTAGAATCGCTATAAACATGGTTAGGATAGTCGAGGCCATATTGGGCGTACTCAGGGTGAATCTGGAAAATGTCCTCTTGCGGCGGCAGGTGAGTGAACCCATACCAAAGCACAAATAGTGCTACAACAAAACCTGCCAGCGGCCCTGCAATGCCAATATCGAAGTATTGCTGCCTGGTTTTAATTTTACCTTTGATGTTGATGAAGGCGCCCATGGTGCCTATGCTGGGCGACCCCAGAAACCCCAGCCAAAGCGGTAGGTAGTAAGGCAGGGTAACTTTGATTTTATAGTATTTGGCGGTGAGATAATGCCCGAATTCGTGAAAGGTGAGGATGGTCAGAAACGGTATGGAAAACTCCATGCCAGCCACAAAATCAGCCCAGGTATATCCTTCGCTGAAAAGCAGGAACTTGTTTCTGCTCCACTCAGCACCAGCCAGGGTGGTACAAATAAACGTGGCAATAAAAAGACCGATATGAATAAAAAGCCGTTTCTGCTCCTTCTTTTTCTCCGCTATTTCCAACTCCCTAATTTGCTCCTGAAGTGACCGCTCCGGGCTGCTTCCCTCTAATTCTTCCATGCACTAAAACAGTTCTAACCAGCTATCCGGCGAAGGTACTAGAAACGTTTGTATTTTAAGCTTCTCAGCCCCTCTAAGGTTCTCTGGCTTGTCATCCAGAAAGAGCACCTCCCTGGGGTTTAAATTATTTTCTTCTAACACTGTCTGGTAGATTTCCGTTTCCGGCTTTCGCATTTTCATCACATGCGAAAAGTAAACTTTGTTGAAAAAATGGTCGAGTGTTGGCTTACCCGACGAATCGTTTAGAATTTGGTTAAAAGCCCGTTCGTGAATGCCATTGGTGTTGCTTAGCACAAAGGTCTGGTACGTGCCAGCAAGCTCCACAACCTTATTGATTCTGTGCATCGGAATGTCGCCCAGCATGGCATTCCAGGCATTGTCAAGCACCCTGTCGGCTACATCCACCCCACAGAGCTCCCGCAATCCGTCTCGGAACTCCACGTCATTAAGAAGGCCCTGCTCGTAATCAAGAAAGAGTCGGCTTTCATGTATCCCCTTCTCCCATTCACTCATTGGCGTGCCGGAAAGTTCTTCAAAAGCTTTGAATGTGGCTGGGATGTCGAGGTCGATGATGACACCACCAAGATCAAAAACGAGATGCTTAATTCCTGAAAGATTCAATGGATTCCTGTTTGTGTTATTAAAAGCAAATATCTAATATTGCAGTCCTTTTTTAGAGGAAGAGGATTCAAAGTTAATGGTTATTCGGTAATTGCTTTTCGGAAGCACGGTCAATAACCTTTTAACTGTGACAAAAAACCTTTAAAGGGCCTATAGCTCAGTTGGTTAGAGCACCTGACTCATAATCAGGTGGTCCCTGGTTCGAGCCCAGGTGGGCCCACAACTGATAATCAAGCACTTACGACATTATGTTGTAAGTGCTTTTTTTTGTCGCCAACATTTCGCCAACAAATTGGTTTGTTTCGAGGCCTTTGCTCTCAAAACAAGATTGACCGTCTAGTTCTTTGCTATATTGAGAGGAACAAATAGATCACTGGAAGAGCGTTAGATGAATCAGGGTGGAGGCTTACTAAGACTAGTTAACCTGAGTTCTATATAAGAATGTAACAAAACATTACCGGGGGCGTCATTGTGGAAATTTTCTTCAGATATTTTTCCCATCTGAAGAAAATTTCCACAATCTCCGCTGCAAGACATATGAGATTCCGGATTAATATTGGCCCATTTTGATTTTAGGCCAATATTTTCCAGAATGACGACATTCTTATGTCGAACTCACGTTAGTTAAGATATTGCTATTCTAATGCACCCAAGTGAAGAGATCTGCTTGTGCGACCTTGAATCTTTAGCCTCCAATGCGAGTGTGCATCCTCCAAGGTGTAGGTGTTGTCCGTAGGGGGCTATGTTATCGATTGATTATCAATCCTTTAATAATTTTTAAGAAAACATATAGTAAATTTTTTTGCCCCTTTTTAACCTCAGCTTCAGGCTTTTGTATTCAAAGAAAACGGGAGAGGTTGAATGGAGTCACCTAGAATTTTCTGAATTTTTTGCAAGCTCATGAGTTTAAAATATCCTTTGTCAGCTGCAAAAAACCTAAGTAATTGAGATTTTCACCATAGTGGTTGAGACTAAATTTTCTTATGTACGCCAATCTGACTCCCATCGTTGGAACTGCCCTTTTCGCCCACAAAGGCCGCTACTGGTTGGCCTATCTGAAATTAACCAGAAGGATTTTCTGCTACTTCCCGAACACTTTCAATTCCCAATATAGGCATCCTTAACTACCCCCCTATTAAGCCGTTTCCTTTTTGGGGCCTTCATTCATTACACAGGAACTTCGCAGAATAAAAAAACTAAAATCTCACGTTGCTAATATGAATAAAAAAATTTACCTTTTCTTTAAATATTAAATTATTAAATATTACAGCTATGAAAAAATTGCTTATCAATTTCTCTATTTTAATTATTTTAATGTCCTGTTCTGATATATCGAATGAAATTAATATCTCAGACATTAAAACAACTGTAGATGAGTCTTACACCTTTCGAAAGGTAAATTATCACGGAGTAACTCATAATCTTGGCTATAAATTTGCCTCTGATTCTACCTTACTCTTTGTCGACCTAGAATCAGAAAAAGCTTATAAACTAATTTCGAAAGCGGTGGATCAACACGATGAATTTGTTTTTTCGTATTCGATGCAGGATACGACTACTTATCTATTTGACGATAAGGAATCCAATGAAGTCTTTTTGAGAGAGAGATTTGGATTCGGAAAGAACAAGCCTAAACAATCAAAAGTGCTAACTAAAGACAGCACTGGTAGAATCAATGAAGCCATTTCTGGTATTTATAAGAAAGATTCTGCTGGGTTTGTGGGCCAAGTCCAAAGCTTTCAAGACTCCTTAATCATTTTTGATGAATCATATTTTCTAGGGATTAATCCTGGTGCATCCAGCGATAATTCTTACAGTAGCGCTCGACGTGTAAGCGGGGTTGTTAGGGTACCAGGTTCGGAACTTATTTTTTATGAACATCCTAATTACGGTGGGAGTAGCTATTCCATACTAAATTCTAGTCAAACCTACCAAGAATCTTTGGGTTATACCGTTAATCTTACGTCTTTCAATGACAAAGCGAGTTCCATGAGGATGACCAACGAATCGACAAGATACATGCTTGTGAGTGTCTATCAAGATTATAATAGAGGTGGGAAGACGCACCAATTTATAATTAACCCAAGAAATGGGAGTAACTATTATGGGTTTATCCCACATAATCTCGGAGACTGGAAGTTGTGTGGAGATATTTTTTGCACGAATATGGACGACAAAATTAGCTCAGTAAATTTCTACTGGACAACATACAATGACGCAAGTCCCGCCATAACCGTCAACAATCTGGTAAATACACAATTTTCTACTACAACTGAGGGCCAGGGTCAGCCCCTAACTTCCTTGCAAAAGACAATTGGAACATATAACTGGGATTCAGGCGCCTCATCCTACACCTACATTCACGGTGCTGATAATTTATTTTCTGGAACTGGTTTCTATGAGTTTGAGATTACTAGCAAGACCACAAATATTATGGTTGGCGCATCAAGCGGCCCTCCAAATAATAATGCTAGCTGGGATACTATTGAATATAATTTATACGTATCACACTATAATGGAGATGTGTTGCAACTTTATAACAACGGAAGCCTGGTCATGACATATCCAGGAACTTATGATGTCGGCGACATTATCACTATTTATCGCCAGGGTTCCTATGTCAATTTTTACAAGAATGCAAGCTACATTGGCAGAATACCAAGTGATCCAACAACTGATTTATACTTTGACTGTTCTATTTGGAGCCCGTATGCATATATTTCGAAAGTAACCGACTATTAAAAATGAGGGTTACTTCTCAGATAATATTTTCAGTATGTTTTTTTTGTGTAGTGACGTTTACTTATGAGGTCAGGCCACAAGGAATTTCTATAGTTCCATCCTTTGGAATTAACACAGAAAATGATACGCTGGCACCAATCAATTCGTCGCAATTTGTTGTGAAACGCGAGATCTTAGGTGTTTCTACATTTGGTCTTGATTTGGAGGCTCCAGTCGGAAAACCACTCAAAATTGGTATATCATACATGTATATGAAGGCTTTATTGCTTCCGATCACCGCAACTGGTATTACGACAATCAATAGAATATACTTTAATACCTTTGGGCTATACGGGAAATATATTTTTTGCAGTGACTGCAAACTCCAGCCTTTTATTTATGTATCAACCGGCTTTAAAGTTGGTTACCCGGAAAGGGCAGACTTAAATTCCTACGTTAAGTCAACAAGTCAATATTTAGATCTTAATGTTGGGGCAAACTATAAAATTAAGGAAAGATTTCTGTTATTACTTCAGGGGGGTATTGGTAGGACTCAGGCTAGAGTTGGGATATGTTACTTGTTAATAAAAGCTAGGGATGGCAAAAGTGAGAATAGTCTGCCGAATGATTAGACGGCAGTCAGAATGGCGATGACCATAGTGTCAAATTACATTTGCGACCTTGGTTCTGAACTCTGAACCAAGGTTGCATTTGAAAAAAACAGATGCGTTCTTTTTCGAGCAAAAACTTGGTCTAGTCTAGATTGACTCACTAGGTTTGCCGCCGAGGGGGTCTAACCAGGCTAGCGAACAATCGAGAGCTTCGGCTGCTTCCGTGAATGGTCACACTATCGTCACAACGTTTTTGAAATTTCAACAATAAAATACGCTGGATTCACTGCAAGAATTTCGGCAAGTCTGAATATCGTGGTAAGCGTGGGCTGCTTTTGGCCATTTTCAAGTCTGGAGATGTGAGTAGGATGGGATCCAACTTCAAAAGCCAGTTTCTCCTGGGAAAGACCTCTCTACTCTCGGAGTCGTTTTTAAGACCGGCCAAGGTGATTTTTTGTTCGTTGATTATCAACGCTTTCTAAAAACTAACAAAGAAATCTATAATTATATCCTATGTTTTGTTATCAATTTATTGCCTGGAGCCCGACAGATCACCCCGGCTCCGGAGGATCAGCATTAATAAATGGCTGACCTTGTAGAAGTTCTCGTGACGTTTCAAAAAGTCTAAAATCGGACTATATCGTTTAAAATATAACCCGGAGTAGTGATGAATTCAGCGACTAAGAGAATTTTTTTATATTGTTAGGCTTTCTTGAATTGTATACAACTTTAAAAGTATGAAAACCCAACTTTTTGTCTATCTAACTTTAGTTTTATTATCCTATTTATCCTCGTGTAACACTATACCGGAATGTGGTGATGCAGAAATTAAGATCGCAGCTCAAGAAATCTTGATTAGAGAAATTACTGTTGGTGATGCCGCTCTTAAACTTCTACAAGACCTTCGATATGATTCAAAAGCTAATTATGACGCCGAAAGAATTGGTGCCAATAACTATTATGAAAACGTGAAAGTAGAATTCAGAAAAAAATATGCCGATTTGAATTCATTAGATTCCACCCTGAGCGAGAATAAGCATATTCTGGATTCTTACAAAGTCTTTAAGGGGCTTAAGGAGGCTAAGTTGGCAAATGCTAGAACCACCGCCGTCTACGAAGAACTGTCCAAATGTGAATGCCTGGCAGAGGTTGTTGCCAAATCTGGAAAGAAAATAGATATCACATTTGCAGCGCAAATGAATGAAGACGGAGAAATTTATGTAGAGGTGGCTTTCGCAAACTAAGCATGTAAAAGCTGGCTAGGAAAGCGGCAAACTATGATGATTAGGCTGCCAGCTATTCATCTAGAAGGTTAAAGAATTTAAGAAAGTAATAGGACGGCGTTGGTTTTCCGTCAAGCCCTACTACCCTGTTTACCCAAAATACTTTTATTTCGCTCAAGGCTTTGTAATTGTTTGATTCAAGCTCAAAATCAACACCATTAACCTTCATATGAACTATATTATTAAAGCTTGTCTGGATGAACCCGTACCGGTTCATAGAATTATTCGAATAGAACTGGATCCAATCTCCTTTTTTATCAATTAATCGAACCACGTTTCGGAAGCCGATTATCTCATTATCAAGGGCGTAACCGTCCTTAGCAGCACTTATTTTTATTTGGGCAAGAACCGAAAATAGGTCTTCAATTAGTAAAACACTGACTCCTCCATCACCATAAACTTGGGTGCTCCTTTGGTGTTGTTTATACTTACTCTGTAACAATGCTGAGTCAGCATCGAAGTCCACAATGAATCTTATAAAGTTAATTTGCGAGTCTTGGTAGATGACTTGCAATTTCACGGATTTGGTAGCGGAAGTAATCCCAAGTTTATTTAGGGCATCAGGTATTTGTTCTGATGCACTTCTAAATTTCTGTTCGTATTCCTCACTAAGCCCCTCTACATAAATTTCAATGTCATCAGAGGTGATCTGGCCGAAAGCGGCATTTAAACCAAAAAACAAGACAGCAGAAATAATTACTTTCATTTGTTTGGGAACTGCTATTAGAAAATGAATTTATGTGTTGGTTCCGGCTTATGCAATACCGTCCCAACCTCGATCCCAGATTCTCAACGTGCTGTCACGGAGATTCGTCAGATTCGAATGTTTTGTTATCAATTTTTTTCCTGCAGCCAGGCAGATCACCCCGACTCTGGAGGATCAGCACTCCTTTTTTGATAACCATGGCCGGGTATTTCCTGTTTTTGTTGCCAATCTCATGTTTTCGGACACAATCGCTTGTTATCTGGTAATTGCCCATATGCTTGGACGTATTTTTTTGCCAAGCTTACTGTTAGTGCTAGCTAAGCTTACAATTACTGTCAGCTTGAAAAAAGCTGTCCTAACGATACCGAAAAAAATAAATCACTCATGACGACATAGTGAAAACTTCCACTCATGGAATTACCTATACTTCTACAGCAAGGTGAAGAAAATTGTGTCCTCTGAAAATTTGAAGAGAATTATTACCCTTGAAGATAAAAGATTCCTGTACCTATGCTTTTGTGAAAAATGAAACTATTTATCAAAAACGGAAAGGAGGTGATATGATCCCAAAAACAGAAAATGGGAGCCAAAGAGATGGCCCCCATCAACCAAATGTCAAGGTAACCTTAGAGGTTGATACCAAGACAATCATTAGCGTAATTTTCATTGTGGGAGTACTATTAAAGGTTCTTTTCCTTTAATAGCCTATAGACCCTCCTGGTGGAACAGGAGGGTTTTCTTTTGCAATCTTACGAATTTCCCCAAGTTATACCATCGTATCAATAATACCTTTCATCACAGATACCAACCAACGCTGCTATGTTTTAGGAAGGAACACAAAAATTAACCTTGCTGCCGGATTCTCCACCTTTAGTCTCCGTGAGTCCGATTCGCCTGGACTCCTTCGGGCCTTCCAGATATCGAGACCACAGATAAGTTTCTCTATTTCTTTCTGGGTAATGCGCACATTGACTATGGTTTCCTTGGTGGAATGTGCCCCAGCATTTGACTGACTGTAATTCCTCTCTGCGCCTTATCCTTTGTATAGAGCCAGATTTGGCCGTTCAGTGGGTCGATCTTGCTGAAATTGATTTCCAGATTTTGATCACCATGCCATTGAAATTGATCTTTTGTTTAGTTCATATTTGAATAGGAACACATCGGTTTCATACCTTTCGAATAGCGAATACCGAATGGTCTAAAAAGATTTTGCCTTTTTTTCATTCGTTACAGGACTGCTCTTCCCAAACATTTCGACAAAGCCTGTGGAAAGGATTCAATCATGGTTAGCCATCAATCAAATCACTCACCTTCACCTCCAATGCCCTGGCAATCTTTTCAAGGGTAAGCATGGTTACATTCTCCTCGCCTCTTTCAATAGATCCAATGTAGGCACGATGAATACCTGACCGGAAGGCTAGTTCTTCCTGACTGTACTTTTTCAACGCCCGTTGCTCCCGGATTTTACCGCCAAGCCTTTCTAGAATTGTTGGTGTCGGCATAGGCCGCAAAATCCTAGGCTTTTAAGCGCCTAACAACTAGTTATATCTAGCAATTTTGCAGTGGAATAACTAGATTTGTTTAAGTCCAAAAGTCAAATTCTTCTTATGTCAAAAATTGAAATAGTCACCAGTAAAGAGCTTGCGCCCTTTTTCATCGATGTAGTCACAAAAAATGTTGCCATATGGCTAGCCAAATCTCATAAGATTTCAAAGGAAAAGATTGAGGAATACGATGCGGAACTAGAGGAAAGCCGAGAAAGGCTGATGGCAGCGATCTCTGCTTTGTATTTAGATGATCAAAAATCAGTAGACCTGTTAAATTTTGGAGTGAACCTCTTCCACCTTCAAATACAGCTTACGGGGCAGTCAAAAAACTAGTGCAATAGCCAGTAATGACAATAATTAAAGAAACAATGTATGGACGAAGCCGAATTCTTTAAGGTCGTCAATGACGAAAAATATGCGCACCTGTTCCTTGACCTGGCCATGACAAGGATGGCCTTGCGGTTAGCCAAGGAAAGGAAATTAAAACGAATCGGCTTCTTTGAGTGGGAGCATATCAGAAGTCAGGGAAGGTTAATCGAACAGCTTGAAAAGTTAGACCTATCGGACGAAGCTCATTTATTTATTCGCACCTACGGGCCTGATGCCTATCTTTTGTCACCGATTGAACCAGCCAATGGAGAGTGAAATCAGGCTCAAAAAAGCACCTATTTCCTGCCAAACTCAGAATGCCGAAAATTGCATTTTGGTTAATTCGTGTTAGAGATATAATATTATTTTAACCAAAATAGCAGCATTATTCTTAGGCCCCCGTTTACTATTTCAATTACTATCTACCACACCAAAACGCTATCATTGAAAATCCAATTCGCCTCAGATCTTCACCTGGAAATGGCTCCCAACTCTATATGGATGGAGGAAAATTCGCTCATACCGTCAGCCGACATTCTGATCCTGGCGGGTGACATTACCCACTTGCATGAAGACTGGTTTAGAGAGCCATATTTTGATACGCTTTCAAGCCAATTTAAGAAGGTGTACATGATAGCTGGCAACCACGAATTCTACAGATACTCCTTTGACATTGAGGGCTTGTTTCCATCAATGAAGATTCAGGTAAGGAAGAATATCGTCTATCTAAATAACCAGGTAATAAAACAAGGCAACGTACGGTTGCTTTTCACCACGTTGTTCACCCACATTACTAATCACAAGTTCATCGATCCCAGGATGAATGACTTCAGGGTCAGTAAATACAAGGACGAAAGGTTCAGTACGCATGAGTACAATGAATGCCATGCACTGTGTCTGGCATTTTTGAAAACGGCGTTGGCCAAGCCATTTGAGGGAAAAACGGTCGTAGTCAGTCACCATGCCCCCTACCCTCCATACTATTGTGACTACCCTGACTCAATGTCTCTGAACGAGGCCTTCCATACAGACTTGCTGTGGCTGACCGAGAAGAACAAAATTGATCACTGGATCCACGGTCACACTCACCATAACCAGGTGCCTTTAACGATAGGGAAGACAACATTTCACACTAACCAGCTTGGTTATACAGTGGCCAATGAGCATGGTGCCTTTCGAAGAGATATGGTTTTGGAGATTTGAGGTGAGTAAAACAAACCACATTACCATGGAGAAATGAACATCCTGTCAATCAAGCCTTTAATTATTTGGTTGGATTAAATAAATTGAAGCGTGAAAACTCAGATTATCATCAAAAACACCTCAGCATGGGCGGTGCGGATTATTACCAACTACCAGCGGTCGCAAGGCTTTAATTCGCCTTTAACACAGAGGGCTGAAACATTAAAAATGAAACGGTTGGTTGCTGCGGAAATTAGTCAAAGCAGGGCGGATGAGAATGACTCAACGGTTGAACCCCCGGCAATAAGACTAAAACAACTCCGTTCCTGGAAGCTTTATTTGAAAACTAAAAAAGCGATAGATATTGATCACACCACTAAAGACTCGCTTGACGACTACACTAATGAAGAAAAAGCGCTCCTGGATGAGATGCAAATTGTATTAACCGAGTTCAACAATCTCATTCCAGAAGAATACGAAGGTGAAATCGAATTGCCAAAATACACTAAAGCGCAAATATGCGCCCATAGTCATTATTGCCAGTTACGGATTGCAGAACGGATAAGAGGTATCTAAATTAAATTGACCAAGTGCTTTCACTAAAGGCTTTGCTTTGGGCACTTCATCGATCTATCGGGAGACTTTTTTGATACGGTACATTTTCCCCCATCGCTAAAAGAATATCCGTTTAAGGGACGAGGGGTGTATCTGATGGAAGGCAAAGTCGTTGAAGAATTTGGTGTCTATGCGCTCGATGTGCAGCGCATGGCCAAGGTGCCGTTTATTGCCGATCTGAGGTATTAGAAGTCATAACCCGAATTTATTTCTTCCTTTTAGTGGCTCTCAACTCCTTCAATTTAGCATGGTCAGCCAATACCAATTGGGTAACGTGTTGGGTAATCCTGGTAAAGGTTTCACCAGATACCTCAGCTGCAGTGTGGTAACCTTGTTTCTTAAAAATCTCGGATTGCTCTTTCGTTCCTATAAGATAAATATAGCCAATTCGCCTTACAAACAGCTATTTTTGTTCGGGTGGTGTTCCCAAGAATTCTAGAAGTGTTGCCCAATCGTTCAAATAAGGCATAACCTGTTCGGAGTATATCATATTACTTTGTACCTTTTTCAATCTAGAAAACACCAATTTGTAGACCAACTTTTTGTTGTTGTTAGTCTTCGTTAATTCCGATGTTGGCACGATAAAAAAATCATTGTAGTCAATCCAGTAACCGATTAGAAAATTTGAATGATTCCACTCGTTCTCTGTTAATGTAAAGTGACAAGTATTCTTACTCTTTTCAGCGGTGGTCGTAACCAAATGTTGTCTTGTTTTGACTTCAATTTTGACTTTTTTGTTTAAATGAGTATTTCTTATGCCAATGTCATACCCAGGCTCTGAATAGTTCTTAAATATTTCCAAACCGCTGTTATCGTGAATGATCGAGTAAAGCTTGAATAAGACCATTCTTTCACCGATTTCACTGACTAATGCGTTTATATTTTGAGGGGTTTTATTTGAATCTTCCATACTTGTAGGTTAACTACGATATTGGCTGGTTGCTCCCGAAGGGGAAAGTCGATTTGTATTAAATATCAAACATAATAGCCTAAATTTACGTATAATGTATTAAAAGTGATACACATGGATTATCTTTTTGCCTCAGATACCGATATCCTTCAGGAATTAGGCCAGCGCCTGAAGGTGGCTCGTATTCAAGCTGGCTTCACCCAGGAAGAGTTGGCCCAGCATTCCGGAGTCAGCAGGCCTACTGTGGCCAGGCTTGAAGGGGGTAAGAATATCTCCCTTGTCAACTTCATCACCCTACTTCGCTATGTCGACGAGCTTACCACTTTTTCACAAGTGCTCAAGCGGGATCTTCGCCTCGATCCCAAGCTAATTTACGAAATGGAACAGAAACAACCACAACGGGTAAAGCATGGCACTAAAGGTTAAAATATGGGGCCAGGATGTGGGCTTCCTGGTTTGGGATCAAACCACAAATTCAGCCAGGTTTAGGTACGAAGATAATTTCAGGATGATGGGGGTTGAAATATCCCCAATTCACCTGAAATCCAGTCCTGCGGTTTTTTCGTTTCCCGGCCTACCCTTTGCTTCCTTCAAGGGCCTTCCCGGTGTTTTTGCAGATTCCCTGCCCGACCGGTTCGGTGAAGGACTCATGAATTCTTATTTCAAAAATAAGGACGTCAGCTTTTCTGACCTCACCCCCCTTGACCGACTTGCCTACATTGGTAGTCGTGGCATGGGCGCTATTGAGTATCACCCGGCAAGGGAAGTACAGGAAAAGCGTTCCCGAATTTCCATCGATGAATTGGAGCAGCTTGCAGCCTTTGGAGTCAAGCAAGCGGGAAAGCTGACTACTCACCTGGAGCCAGACAGGGCAGAAGGCTTTCAAGACATCCTGAGCATAGGCACCTCAGCAGGCGGTGCCAGGGCAAAAGCGGTGATCGCCTGGAATGAGGCTTCCGGAGAAATACGGTCTGGCCAGCTGGACCATGGCCCAGAATTTAAACAATGGCTCATAAAGCTCGATGTTGGCGCCGGCACCAATCACCTGGGCGATTCGGCCGGCTTTGGCCGCATCGAGTACGCTTATTCTCAAATGGCTAAAGATGCCGGTGTTAAGATGCAGGACTGCCGGTTGATGGAAGAAAACGGCCGGGGCCACTTTATGACGGCCCGCTTTGATCGGCAACATGGCAGCAAGCAGCACATTCACACCTTGTGTGGAATTCGTCATTTTGACTACGAAGATGTAAGCAGCCACACCTACGCTCATTTGTTTGAAACCGCCAGGTACCTAAAGCTACCCTACCCTGACAGGGAACAGCTCTACCGCCAAATGGTTTTCAACGTGCTCGGCGTTAACTGCGACGACCACACCAAAAACTTTAGCTTTCTTCTTGATCATAACAAAGACTGGAGAGCAGCACCCGCCTATGACGTTTGCTACAGCTATGATCCGGGCAATCCCTGGGTAAACAGCAATATGGCAGTGAATGGAAAGAAAACCGCCATTACCAGAAAGGATCTGACTTCTGAAGGAAAGAAGAATTCAATCATGCGTCCGGAAAGGATCATCGACCAGGTAGCTGAAGTCGTTTCCCGCTGGCCAGACTATGCCAGGGCAAGCCAGGTTAACCAGGACTTTGTCGGGCTGATCCAATCCAGAATTGAAGAAAGGCTAAAGACGATGGCCACAGGCCAGTCAAAAGGCCGAGAGCTGGGCATCTAGCCGTTCTTTCCCCCATTGATTTCTCAACCATTTTCATAAATGAAAATCAATCAAGAGTCAAATTAAAACTACCATTCGTGATTCGGATAGTATCCGGAATAGCATTCTCTTCGTGCCCCCAATTCATAATGAAGCTCAAACTAAACCGTCCTGAAACCGTTTTAGTGTCCTCATCGATTTCATCGATGGCAATCCAATTATTCTCCAGTTCTTCTTGACTAATATCATAAGTTGCAGCTAGAAGATCGTCAGAAAACTTTGAAAAAAAAGATACTCCTGGGTTTAGAGATTTATTGCAACCGACTATTCCAAGTACTCTTTTACCAGGCTCAAGGGTCAATTTATCAAAGTAGAAACTTTCATATGTAGGAATATTATCGTTGACTTTACGCTCATAATTATCTATTCGAAAAAGGTAACTATCAAAGTCGCAGAATTTGGAGTCTGGGGAGCTGTTCAACTCGAAATAGACATTAGCGGTTTTCTGATTTACACCGTTTAGATTATACTCAACTTCTCCAGAAGAATTCGGTGAAATTGCGTCGTCGCTCTGTCCACATGCCACCAAGATCAAAGCAAATAAAGAAATAGAAATATTTTTCATAGCTGTAATTTTATTTTGAAACAATCAATTTCCTTGTGAGTCGTGATTCTCCGTTATTGAATATCAACAAATATATGCCGTTATTTAATTCCCTTGTGCTAACCCTCACTTTATGATTTCCGGACAGATAAGAACCATCTCCGACTTTTTTGATTGTCTTGCCGCTTAAGTCTGACAATACTATTTCAACAACCGCCTCCTTACTAAGGCTAAATACTAAATCGCTAAAGTCGCCAGCGGGATTTGGGAATAATTCAATATCTCTAGTACCGGAGCTTTCACTTGATGTTCTATAGTATCCACCAATATTAGCATATACTGTTTGTATACTAATAGATTCTGTGCCATCGCTTGAGCCTACCCTAAGGCGTAAATAGAAATTTTCCGAATAATTCACGGGCCTTGTGTAGATGGCAGAAGTACTCAATACGGCGCCAAAAGTAGTCCCGTTAGTGCTATATCGCCACTCGTAGGTATAGGGGGATTGCCCGCAACTCACCACGGCCTCCCATGAGTAGTTGCCAGGACTGTAAATGTTTGTAGGGCCATCAACATAGCATGCGACGTCCTGACCAAGCCGAAAAGACGCGACGGTTAAAGCCTGTTCATCAATTTGTCTTGCATTGTCTTCATGAGCTGAAGTTCCAGTGGCATTTCCATTCCATTGAATATCTGGATTTGAATATCTTCCAATTCTTGTATACCCTTCATAATATTCATGCATTACAGTCCGTCTTTTGTAGGTGTTAAACAGTCCATATTGAAAGTTGTATCCATGCCGATAGCCGCTGATAGTGTTGACACAATTAGTTGTATTGGCTATGTCGCACCTCTGATGCCTTGCCCCGAAGAGATGTCCCATCTCGTGAGTAAATACATAATCAGTAGTTGCTTCAGGGATTTCCACTACAGCATAAGCTTGTGCAGCATCAGGACCTTCGTAAGAAATTCCTGTAACTCCTGTATAGTTACCATTGACAAATAGTACAACAATATCCGCATTTCGTTGATTCCGTAG
The DNA here is from genome assembly GCF_048007035.1 of Imperialibacter sp. Classification (NCBI taxonomy): domain Bacteria; kingdom Pseudomonadati; phylum Bacteroidota; class Cytophagia; order Cytophagales; family Flammeovirgaceae; genus Imperialibacter; species Imperialibacter sp. The sequence goes on along the minus strand of NZ_CP180355.1, from coordinate 3,817,818 downwards.
TGTTGCAATTGCAGCATCATTTCTAAGGTTTATCAAATTGTTGTCTATTTGAGGTGTTTCTACAACATTATATTGAACGATATTGCTCGCTTTGAGGGTGGGAATGGCAAGTGAGGACATTCCGCTTGAATAGACCACATTAGAATATTGGCTCATAGCGGAAATAATGGTTTGTACGATTGACGGATCGGCGGCAAGAGCAGCGGGGGTATACAATGCTAACAATTGTATTCGTAAATTACAGGATACAATCCTTCCGTCTTCTGAACCACCGCCCGGTAACTCGGGTTTATCATTGCTGGGCGAACCTTCCCCAGCTTCTAGTGTGCTACAAAATTTTCCTTCAAGAGTAGACTGGTCAAATTCTGCAATAGCCTGGATATTCTCATCCAATGTGTAAATCTCAAATACTCGGCTATCGGTGAAGATTTGCCCCCGATAAACACCATCATATAAAATCAAGTTGATTTCGCTAAATCCTACCTCGCTGTGGCCGTGCCAGATAATTTCGCCACTTTCCCCAAATTCTACCCTGTCAGGAGTGAACATAATAGCTTCATTCGTGCCTGGAAGCCTAAACTCCATTTTTTCCGTCCTTTTGGACATATCAATGTGACGGATCTTAACTAGGTCATAGCTATTGAAGCCGAGTCTAGTTTTGATTTTCGCAAGGGCGTTTTGCTGTTTGGTATTTAGATTTGTGTTTTTAGAGAGGGCGTCGTAGAGTTTTCTCGTCGATTCCTGAGATTTGGCATCTAAAACGATAGAAAATAAGAAGCCAAATGCAATAATTTTCAAGGTAATGTCTTTGTTCCACATAGCTGAAATTTTTTTTGTAATCTATACTAAATATAGCTTATCTTATGATAAAAGCAAATACTTCAGCCCATCAATTGACCTCATTTAGTACCATGAAAGGTCTTTCAAATGGTTTAGAGAGAGAAAAAATGCCCGGAAATTCGCTGCCAGCTGTGTTATATTCAATTAAAGCACCCATGTTGCTCTCATCCAATCCAGAATTGAAGAGAGGCGGAGGACGCTTGCCACAGGCAAGTCAAAAGATAAAGCCATGAGCTTCTAACCTTTCTTTTCCCATTACTTTTACTAACTTAAATTCAAAGCTTCACCGATCATGGAACCTCACACGCCCAAGAAAAAGATTACAACTACCTGCCTTCTACCCAACGGCATGAAATCTACTTTGTCCTGGGATCATTTTAAGAAAAAAGGTAAAAAACGATAGGTGAGTTGCTCCAAGCCACCAGCATTCTTGTAATTTGAAAGCGTCATTGGATCGGGAATACCAAAACAACCTACCGGTTTTGATCTTAGTTTTACAAAACGAAAATCAACTTAGGATGGCAAAACGCACTGCTGTTTCTTCCATCTAATCAAGGATATCGTTGAAATCACTTCAAAAATGACTAAAAAAAGCACCAGTATATCACTTTAAAGGCTCGAAATACGTCGTCTTGGATGAGGTTGATAACCCCATGGGTTTTTCTAGGTGGCTTGACAGGCAAGCCTTAGAAAAGTGTGGACAGTCTCCCTACTACGACGAGTGGAGAGCAAGTTCTGATGGCGTCAATTTCGGTTCTGTGCTTAGCACTTCTTCAACTTACAATCGAGCCATTACAAGTTCAGGCACGATCTATCTGAGGCTTAAAGTAACCTCTAGCGAGACATCGCCAGCTCTCCCCACCCAAAGTGTATACACCCATCAAGTGACTGCAAATATTAGTGGCGGATATTATCGGACAATAGAAACTGTAAATAACGATATAGAATTGGTGGTCTTTCCAAATCCTTCCAATATGTCAACTACTGTAAAGTTTAAACTGGATAAAAACTCAATTGTGAGCTTAATCTTAACCGATCTGTCAGGAAAAATTATATGGTCGGACGAAGATCAACATTACATCAAAGGATCTCATGCATTTTAGCTCATAAATAACGAAATTGATGAGGGCATGTACCTTTTAGGCCTTCAAATCGGGAAGAAGCGGTACACACAAAAACTTGTAATTAAACATTAACAGCTATGAGAACGATTTTTACCACCCTAATACTCTGCTCGCTCTTCTCATGTGGAAGTGAAGAGGATCAAACGCCTGGTGCAAGTTTTGGATCAGTCACAGCAGTATTCAATGACTCCGGAAACTGGGTATCAGACGAAGTTTACACCGCTACACCCAGGCCAGCATTTGGAGAAGAACCTTGTTCCCCGAATCTGATTGATGTGGGTATTCGCAAATGGAATGAGAAAAGCCCGGAGTATGTGAACATCAGTAATCCGGAGTATGTCAACATCCATGAAAAATTGGTCATCTCTTCGATTCAGCTCGAGCCAGGCACTCAGGACTTGAATAAAACCATTGGTTGTAATGGTCGAACAAGGTTCTACACCAATGTCGGTGGTGATATGCTTGCTGATATTTACGAAATTGATACCTTGGAGGCCAACTGGATAAGAATTGAGGATATCGACGAAGTAAACGGGGAGGTCACCGGTAGGTTTGAACTGCACTTTCAAATCAGCTCCATGAGGAATCGGCAGCTCCCTGAGTGGCCTGATAAAGTAACTTTGAGCAGTGGCGTATTCTCCTTTAAATTGCCCTCGAATATGTGAAGCTTCGGGTTTCTCAATAACCACCCTGTAAGCTGACGTGATGGCTTCAAGGTGGGCTGTCTGGCACTCGGTGGGGGGGTAGCTAAAACTTTACCCCTCCCTTTTTTTCGGCTTGCCTCCCTTCGAACAGACCCCGCGCTCAAACGACAGCAATTCTGTCACTAGGCTGGATCCAGAAACCCTCAGTATTTGTTGGTTTCATTGGCCGTGGGTGCTATGGTTGGGATTCTTCCAACTCAAACTTTCCTCTTAGGCTTGAGGTTGATTAAATAACGGTTAATAAAAATAATATCCGGCTTGTCCGATTTTTGATCCGGTTGATATTACGATTTTTCAACTTCGATTGTCAAGAGCCATAGACAAGAATGAATCGAAACCAGACTATCTTCCTCAGCATGCTGGGTGGAATATAGTTGTAGTATATTTGGACTACTCAGCTCTGAGATAATAAATAAACAAAGTATCTTTTGTATTATAGACTATTTTATTGTATATATTTGAATTAATATTATTGTTATACTACCAGCTAATATCATGAAAAATAGAATTATTCAATTTATATGGGTAGTGATTCCGGCGATCTGTTTATTTGCTTGTGGACACGATGAAAACCCCGAAATTCCAGTAACGATTGATTACCAACTCCTTAATTCTGAAGGAAGTCCTTCCACTTCTTTTCATGAAGGCGAGAATTTTGTGTTCAGTCTGCAGATAACAAATAATTCAGATCACAACATACTTTTTGTGACTGACGATATGGATACAGAAACCTTTCTAGAAGTATTTTCATTGGATAAAAAAGACGAAAACGGAAATGAGATTTCTTTCGGGAAGCCCTACGATTCTATTTTTTTGATAAAAGTTTACGGAATGACAATTTATCCCAAAGAGACATTACGCATAGAGATTCCATGGAACGCATATCCCTGGATCATGGGTGTGCCTCGTTATACCGGTGCCTTTGTTGTGAATCAAGAGAGAGAACCACTACCTGGTGGAAACTACACGACGGAGTTTTCTACACCCTTTAGTTTTGCTGTTGAAGGTGAAGAATTCACGTCTGATGTTAAACACTTCCGAGCTTCCTTCTCAATTGAGTAGCCCTTTTTCTCAACATTATGAAAACAATCTACTTTCTGGCTGTCTGCCTACTACTAGGCAACAGTTTTGTTTTTTCACAGCCCTTGTCACGAGCGACTGAGCCTGGAGAGGTTTCTCAAACCGGTATATTTAAAAGTAAGGGCGGTGCTGTCAAGTCAAAAAATATGCCGAGCATTGATTTAAAGAAACTGCTGCAAGAAGACAGCATAAGCGATCTCAATGGAGATCTCTTTCGATTCGGAGCAAAAATACCAGTATCAATAGGACTTTCAGAAGGGAGCTGGGAGAAAGTAGAAGGTGGAAGAGTATGGAAGATTGGAATCAGGAGCAAGAAGGCATATTCAATAAATCTACTTCTTGATCAATTTTTTCTTCCGCACGGTGATGTGTTATATATCTATAATGAAGATCGTTCATTTATCTACGGCCCAATCACTGATAACGAAAATAGCGTAAGTAAGAGTTTTGCCACAGATGTAATTCCTGGCGAGGGATTAATACTTGAATTATTTGAACCAGAAGAAGTTAGTGGACTTACTGAAATAAACATTAGTACTGTTGTTCATGGGTATAAAAATATTGTCCAAAAGTCTTTTGGTGACTCAGAAAGCTGCCTTGATGATAATAATACAATCTGTGCCGCATACAGCGCATGGGCTGCACAGTCCGATGCTGTTGCGATGATTATATCAGGTTTAAATCGCATTTGTACTGGCACATTGATGAATAATGCATGTCAGGACTATACTCCATATATACTGACTGCCTGGCATTGTATGGATTCTGACCTAAACGGCAGTCTAAGTCAAAGTGAGCTTGACGCTGTCCCAAACTGGGTATTCCGCTTCCGATACAAAAGCCCAACGTGTTCTCCAAGTAGTGAAGCAACATCTTGGACGACAGTTTCTGGATCAAGTATCAAGGCACAGTCCAGCGTAACAGACTTTCTTTTGGTTCAGATGAACGGCGCTCCGTCAGTTTCCTCTGGCGTGAAATATGCAGGCTGGTCAAACAGTTCGACAGCCCCAACTTCTTCCGCTACGATCCATCATCCGAAAGGGGACGTAATGAAAGTTTCACTTGATAACAATGCAGCTACCACACCTACCTCAGGAACACCGGGATCGGCCTACTGGGAAGTTGGTTGGGATGATGGTTTAACACAACTTGGATCTTCAGGTGCAGCCTTATTTGACCAGAATAAAAGAGTAGTAGGTCAATTGTATGGAGGTACTTCAACTTGTACTGGTTCCGGCACTGATTTTTATGGTAAAGTCTCTATTTCATGGAATGGGGCAATGACAGATGAGACAAGATTGAGTACTTGGTTGGGCAAAGGTTCTAGCTGGACAACGACCAACACAATTGGCATCCCATATTTAGCCCTTGAATTTTACCCTGTTTGTTATAGTCCGGGTAAGATTATGACGCTCTATAATGCTCCTAGTTCTGGCTCAACTATTGTTTGGTCAACCTCAAGCAACATTACGATTACAGGAGGCCAGGGAACAGCTAGTCTATCGTTTAGAGCGGCAAATTCTACGGTTAGTGGATGGGGCACAGTAACTGCAACTCTAACTGGGCAAGGCACAGGTGGCTGCACCCCCAAAATGTTCTCACAAAGTATCTGGGTGGGAAAGCCTAATAATGCGAGTGCCATAAGTGGAAGTAGCTCTGTTTACAGTGGCTCATCATACTCCTATAGTGTTTCTTCAGCGGGAGGTGGCGCAGCCGCACAATATCTTTGGACCTGGCCATCTGGCTGGTCTGGGCCTTCAAGCACGACAGCCACATCAGCCTATGCAACAGCCGGCAGCAGCAGCGGGTACGTTACTGTAACTCCCTCAAACCTTTGCGGTAATGCATTAAGTTCATCAAAATATGTTACAGCAAACGCTTGCGGTGGGTGTAGACAAATAACGATCTCACCAAATCCATCAGAAAAGGAGGCTTTTATTAATGTTCTTTCAGAGAATGAAACGCAAGAAGAAGTATGCGACTACAAGGTTTTCGACCTAAATGGAAAACTAGTAGCTATGTTTGAAAGCGTTGTAAGTTCCGACCCTAGAATCATTAACACTTCTAATCTTCCCAATGGGATCTATATAGTGCATGTTGTGGTAAATGATAAAATCATACCACATCGCCTGTTGGTTAGACGATAAGACATAGTAATTGTAAAATATAAAGCACTTTGATGGCCCCAAATTGAATTCAACAACATTTTTAGAGCAAGTTTTCTGCGAATATTTGGCCCTGATAGAATATTCCTAAACGGAACCATACTTTTTCAGAGATATTTCCTTTGATACAACCCTACCAACACCAAGATAATGATGGCCGCCATTCAATTAAACGTTTGTAGTGAGAGTTCTCTGACTTAGTTGCATGATTTCGCTATAATTGCTCCGATTTTTTGTGATTGGACAATTTTAAAGGATGAGAAAAATACTCATAACGGGAGCAACTGGAAACATAGGCCGAGAGGTGATACACTCTCTCAGTGAATTGAATATGGATGCTCAAATTGTTGCCGCCGTTCGAAATGTTGAACGTGCCGAAATAGAGTTTTCCGAGTACCCTAACCTATCCTTTCAACAGTTTGATTTCGAAGACTCAAAATCTTTTGAATCTGCATTTGAGCAGATCGATACACTATTTCTTCTTAGGCCGCCGCATATTTCACAAGTTGAAAAATACTTTCAACCTCTTTTGTTGTCAGCTAAGGAAAATGGCATTGAAGAGATCGTTTTTTTATCGGTTCAAGGCGTGGAAAAGAGTAGCATTATTCCTCACAACAAAATAGAAGCTCTTATACGGAGAAATGGTTTCAAGTATATTTTTGTCCGCCCCGGCTATTTTATGCAAAACCTAACAACGACCCTTTTATCCGAAATCCGGGAGAGCCGCACAATCACTCTTCCATCAGGACATGCCAAATTCAATTGGATTGATGTAAGAAACATCGGTGAAGCAACGGCGCTCCTAATAAAGTCATTCACGAAGTACCAGAATGCTGGCTACGATATTACCGGCACTGAAAACAAAGATTTCTACCAGGTCACTCATCTGATCAGCAAAGTGATCGGTACAGAAATTCACTTTAACAGCGTCGATCCGATAAATTTTTACTTTAAAAAGAGAAATGAAGGCGTCCCAAAAGGTTTTGCTTTAGTGATGGCAATGCTTCACTTTTTACCCAGGTTTCAAAAAGAGCCCGAAATCTCTGATAATTTTGAAAAGTTAACTGGCAAATGCCCCACCAGGTTAGTTGACTTTATCGAACGAGAAAAAAAGAATATGACCCTGCCTTAAGTCGGTGAGCGTTCGGTGCTGTTAATCAAATTTTTGATATCATTCCACGAGATCAATTTAATGTCATTTTCCAAAAGTGCAGTTCTGCATCGTTGACTGGAAAAATATTCATAATCGATCTGTCTCCATTCTGACCCGAAGTTAGGGTGGTTGATGGCAATGCCCTGCATCTCATGATTATCGATGGCTGGGTGGATCAAAATGACGTTCAAACCAACTGGTAGTTCTCTCAGTACTTGTTCATAAAAGTCGGCAAGACGGCCTTTTTCGAAATCTGAAAAAGTGCCGAGGAAAACTCGATCTACAACCAGATCGTCTTTGCGAATATGCAAGCTGGCATCTAATCCAACCTCTTCCATCATTTGGCTATTGATCAACGTCGGAAGGCAGTAAAAACGCCCTAAACCTCTGTAGATGTCCAGAAATTCAGCACGTGCGCCAACACTGTACATGTGTGAGTCCAAATGAGAGGGTGTCAAACCAAAATCGAAGGCTCTTTCAACCTGAGCCTTCAGTTCTTTTTGTACCTCGTCGTTTACGGCATGCTGGGCAAGTAACTTTCTGTTTGGGTGAAAATATCCGTGCTCGTCGACCAGGCTCGGGACTTCATGAGCAGGAAGAACCGGGCCAAACTTATAGTCCTGCCATTCACAGGTTAGTGTTAGATGGATACCGTAGTCAATGCTTGGCTGACGTTTTGCATATTGTGCCATCTCTGTAAACCAAGGGCACGGTACCATCATACTGTAGGAGCTGACCATTCCAGTTTCCACTGCCTGTATTGTAGCTACATTTTCAGCATGACAAAGACCAGCATCGTCGGCATGAATAATGAGCAGCTTACTATTCTCCGAATAGCCTAGAGCTTTTACAAGTTTTAAAAAAAGAGAACCGGTTTTCAACACAGGGGTAGCTTGGACTTTTCTACTATAATTCTCTGATTTTGAGGTTCCTGTAAACTACCTTCCCTGCATTCTGCAGTCCGATATGGCCTGATTTCGCTTTGCCGTAATTGGGAACATCGGCCCATTTTCCGGATGCTTTTCTATTTTCCCAATCTTCGCTACCAAAGTCATACTCAACCACTTTTACTCCATTAAGCCAGTGCTCAACATGGGGATAGTTGACAGTGATTCTAGTAGTATTCCATTCTCCCGCAGGCTTCACTTCAGCGCCTACAGGTGCATGCATTGCATAATTAGCAGCGGTATATTGATTGGGCTTCATTTGCTGCGGCCATCCTTTATCATCCATCACCTGGTATTCCGGGGCCGACTCGTAAATTGGCTGATCGCTATTATTCTGAACATAAAAAAATATGCCTGAACTATTTTCAGGAGCAACCTTCCATTCTAACGATAAGTCAAAATTGGCGAAAGTCTCTTTAGTGATAATGTCCTCACCTGCGTCCCAACCAGCGCCCGAAGCGTGTAGCTCTCCATCAATCAGGCTCCAGCCTTTTATGCTATCCTGGCTATACATTTGCCATTGATCCAGCGTACTCCCTGCCAAAAGCAGCATCCAAGTTTCCGGCTGGTCATTTGTAGGTGTTGTTTCACTTTCGTTGCGTTTTCCACTGGTACAGGAAAATAGGGAGAACGCCGTAAAAACTAGGGTAACGGGTATAATCTTTGTCATATTCCAAATTCATATTGTGGAACCGCAAATATAGTAGATAATCTAGTTTTGCACGGATTAGACTTAGGTTCTCATTGGTTTAAACTCCGGACTACCACAAGGAAAAGTAATTCTCTTTTTTCAGTGGGCAGGCAGATTTTTTGGTTGTAGCGGCGACATGTAGGCTCGACGGAAGTGTCGCTAAAATATTGGACTTCAAAGCATTGGAAGGAAAGTTATTTTGCTTTGGCGTGAGCGAGGAAAAAATGCGGTTAAATTTAGCCAGAAGAATTGCGTTACTCTGCTGCATTTATTAGGAGAAGACACGTATTTTTAGGAAATTAGCTTACCATCTCAGCTAACTATTTCGCCAAAAGATTTATTAGCACAGTTTTAGGCGTTGCCAGGCAACTGGCAGCCCTTAAAAAGCCTAGTTAAACCCCCAAGTCGGCAAAGAATGCGTTGGAGAATAGCTCAGGCTCAATTCGATTTCCCCCCATCTCAGTAAATTATCCTCATGGCGTGGAAATAATAACCTCATACCATCAAAATTTGACTCATTGCATAGGTCATTGGAACAAAGATAACTATCTTAAGAAACCACTAAGTGTACGTTTCTTTTGAAAATCCAATACGCCTCCGATCTTCATCTGGAAATGTTGGCCAATGCTGCATGGATTTATAGGAATCCATTTATTCCGTGTTCAGAAATTTTGATTCTGGCAGGCGATATTACCTACCTGACCGAGTTACATGTCAACTCACCTTTTTTTGATACTTTGTCGAATCAGTTCGAGGCAGTTTACATCGTCCCAGGCAATCATGAATTTTATAGTTGGTCGTACGATATTGAGAGAACATTTCCATCATTTAGGCTACCAATCCGAGACAATATCTTTTACCTCAACAACCAGGTGATTGAGTTCCCGGGTATGCGAATTTTATTCACTACACTTTTTTCCAAGATATCTAATCATTCTTACGTTAAATCGAAGATCAATGACTTCAGTAACTGCATTTACAAAGGAGAAAACTTTACAACTCTAGACTACAACGATTGTCATGCAAACTGTATCGACTTTTTGGAGAAGGCTCTCGCCATACCTTTTCTCGGAAATACGATTATCGTAAGTCACCATGCCCCCTACCCCCCAGAATACTGCGGCTATCCCAAACCTACCGCCCTGAACGAGGTATACCACGTAGACCTGCTTTGGCTGACCGAGAAATACAAGATTGATCACTGGATTCATGGCCACAACCACAACAACCAGGAGTCGTTAAAAATAGGGAAGGCAACCTTTCATACCAACCAACTGGGGTACGTGGCTCGCGATCAACATAAGACGTTTCGAACGGATGTGGTTTTAGAAATATGAGTTGCCCGGACCTGATCGTTTCTTAGTTAAGCCTTAAAGGATTGACCTGCCTTGAATTCTAATATTTATTGCGTATATTATTTTAGTATGCAATTCTTTTTGAATTCAAAATTGAAATGCAGTGGTATCACCGTGAGCTTTATATCGACCAATGGAGAGGCACATTACTTTAGAAAAGATTGAGGCAATTGCGGGCCTTGGGAGCTATGAAACAGACCTCACGAATGGAACATGGAGAGGCTCCCGAAACTTCATTAGAATCTTCGGGCTCCCGCCTAAGGATAGGTACACTGTTGAAGAATTTCAAGCGCTAATCCACCCGGACGATTTTAGTAAAGTCATGGCCTATTTTTCAGAATGTTTGAAGAATAAAAAAAATTTCGACTATGAGTATAGATGTGTCAACTCTTTAAAAGAAACAATTTACGTAAGCAGCAGAAGTGAGATTATATACGCACCTGACGGCACACCATTAAAGGTTTATGGAACTAAGCAGGACATTACCGAGCGGAAACTTGCCGAGCTCAAGCTCTCTGAGTCATATGAAATTAATGAACGGAAGAATGCTGTCCTTAAGCTTGTTGCTCATGATCTTAGAACTCCCATTACTCAAATTCAAATGCTTAACGAGTTGATGATGGGTAATGCAGATGGCGTAAGTCGGGAATATCTGAACTTGAAAAACGACATATGTAGTCATTCAGAAACGATAATTGCTGAATTAATAGAAATGGCAGAACTGGACAGTGACAAGCAGAGGTTGGCATTGGAACCATTTGATATCAACGAGATAATCCGAAACAGCTTGCAAATTTTCAGTATATAGGCCAGCGAGAAGGCTATTTATCTTAAAACTGATCTGTGTGACGACGCCAGCATTCCATGCAATAAAGAAAAGTTGAGACGAGTTGTTGATAATCTTTTATCCAACGCCATAAAGTTCACGCCAGACGGCAAGTGTATTGTAATTGAAACCAGGGCGCATAGTGACAAAGTGCTTTTTCAGGTAAACGACGAAGGGATCGGCATCCCAGAACAGGCCCTGCACTCTCTTTTTAAGGAGTTTTCCAAAAACATCCGACGCCCAGGGATCAGAGGAGAGAAATCAACGGGCCTTGGCCTAAGTATTGTAAAGCAAATCGTCGAAATGCACAAAGGAAAAATCTTGGTTGAAAGCCAAGAGAACCACGGAACAAAGTTTACCATTGAATTTTCAAAGAATGGCATTTCCTCCTAACTTACCTTTAGGGGGGTATCAGTCTAACGAGCATTGTATGGGTCAATATTACTGTAGTGTTCCATGCGCTGCATCTCTACTTCCAAGTGGTATCTGTTTTGGGCATTCAGCCAAAACTCGACCGACGTATTAAAAAATTTTGATAGTCGAATACAGGTGTCGGCCATCGAAATTCTTTAGATTAACAATTTTTTGACGGAAGATTAACAATTTTTTGACGGAGTATGAAAACGGACCGTACAGATTCTAAAAAGCCTTTCCTGCTGAAAGTCCAAAACAAATCGCACCGGCCTCGTCCTGAATCATAAATATGAGGGGTTAAAGCTGCGCTCCAGAAAAATTCACTAGAATACAGGCCAATTATTCACAACAGGAATTATCAGTGTACACTGGCATTAGCAGGCCTACCATTGCCAGGTTCGAAGCGGGTGAAAACATCTCCCTGCAGAACTTTATTTCCCTGCTACGATATGTCGACGAGCTTACCGTTTTTTCGCAGGTACTCAAACGTGATCTTCGTCTCGATCCTAAGGTGATTTACGAAATGAAACAAAACAAGCTGAACAAGAGAAGGGGAAAACATGGGAAGAAAGGCTTGCCAAACATCGCCTTTCTTTCCCCTTGTTTTTGCTAACTTTAAATTAAAAGCTTCATCGAACATGGAACCTCTCCCGACCAAGAAAAAGATTACATCTACGGGCGTTCTACCTAACGGTATGAAATCCACTTTGTCGTGGGATCCGAATATTGATCCTGAAACAGAAGATAGGATAGCGTTTTTGAAATTGTCCTACTCAAGGCGCTGGAATGATTTAAAGGCTCTTATTGAATCCCATAACCTGGCTACAAACCCACCAACAATAAAAAACGCATAGAGTGGAAATAAAGATTCTTAAGTTCCAAAGTAAATTAAAGGGAAAAGGCTTGAGCTTATAGCCTTAACAAGGTCTAGATTGATTGGCCTTTCTTTTGACTCCTTTGACGTTTTTTCAACAGCTCATCAAAGTTCAGCTCAAGGTTAAAGTTTTCAAATGCATTGAAAATGTCAATGGCGGAAATAATATACTTCGGCTTCAGCTCCTTGAAACTTTTCTCGTCATAGTTTTTCTCAAGCCATACTTGGTTTTTCAACTTATTGTGGACTGTAGACTTAAATAGTTTGATTTTTTGAGACTTTGATCCGCAATACTTCGAGCTAATTATAGAGGTAAAGCCGTCGAAAAAGTCTATTTCATTAAATTCCTGTCGAAGGCTATACAAATCATACAAATCCCTGGATGCCGTACGTAACGTGACGGCTATGAGCTTCATGCCTGCGAGAGATTTTTTGTCCGGCAGCCGGATCGAGCCTAAGTCGGTGTAGTTCTTACTTCTGTGAAAATTGTTTTCAGAGAAAAAATCAACTTTTACTCCGTCTACCCGAAGCTGCACAAACGTATCCCCTTCCCGGAACATGTACTCAACATCCGAAAAATCCCCCTTGATTTTTTCCAGGATGGCATTGATCCTGGGCAGTGGCAGCTTTTCACCGGGGTACTGGTTGTAATAGAAAAGGTCTATGTCCTCGCTGAGTCGGTGGTTGGTCAGCAGAGCCAGTGCTGTGCCTCCAACCAGATAATACTGGTCGAGTTCTTTATAGGTTTGAAGTTTCGAAAGTACTCTTTCGGTGTTTTCAGGGACTGCTCGCAATAACATTGGCTAAATGTTGCTTTCTGGCCTCTATTAAAAATTGTTCCGGATTTTTGATATCGAAAAAGAACCTGGCCATCTCAATTTGCTTCTGGTGATATCTCTCTGACGGCACAATGTTTTCTATCCAGTGACTATAGAGCACTTCTTTTTCATAGACCTTTTTGAGCTTTTCCCAATCCTCAACACTGCCCAGGAGAAGGTACTTTTCAATAAGAAGCCTATCTGGCACGTTGGCTCTGTCAGCCTTTTCCAGGTCATAAGACCACAGCCACACACTATTCTCATTGAAGAGCTTTTCAACAAGCTCTTCTTTCAACTGTACATTTCTTATTGACTCAAATACCCTCATATCAAGGCGCTTAATCAAATTTAAACAAATTTTAGCAGGAAAATGTTGCTTCAATGATGATTAGCTACTGACTACCGGGGTTTACCACCATTTTCAAATTACCGCCCTTTCACTATCATAACGGTCCACCAGGACAGCGGACTGAAGTCGCTTTCACACATAGCCAAGGCAGGTGCGTTTTGATTGAGAGTGAGAGCGGCTTGGCTTGTGTAGCCCTCCATATTTGTACAACCTGCCTCTTTTTTTTGGAATGGGCCACCTTTTGGTTTAACTTTTAAAATATGGACTTACAGCCATTTAAAGAGCATAGAATGAAGATCGAGGCCAGGATGGCACTCATGGGTTCGAGAATTAAGTCTGTACAGGAGGGGATCAAAAATTTAGCCGACGCTCACAAAGGCTTTCAAGATGACATGAATGATTTTATGGCATTCATTGGCCATAGGCTTGCTGATCACGAGCAAAGGATTTCAAAACTGGAACGTAAACGTAGAATGAGGTAAGGCCTTCGGTAAACAACAGAAGATTAGCCGGGCCTTCATACCCACTTACGGTCGTCAATTGAGGTGCTTCTTGAAACTACCAACTATTTGCGTTTCCGGCTTTTCTGGAAAGATCGATTGCGTTTTTGTCGAATGATAAACGGAGCGATCTAAAATAATGTTTTTGGCATACTCAGGATAGCATAGCAGCAGATCGAAAGGACTATAAGCACGGATAGATTTCACAGTGCCTATCGGCTCATTTTCCTCGCTCGCATTCTTCACGAGTGCAACAAAGAAGGAACCGATTTGGTAAAAGTCCATGACATCGGAATTGCTGTCGCAAAAACGGCATTTGTATACACCTTCCTTGATTGCCAATTCTACTTGCCCAACCTGGTTCAATGCGCAAAAAGTATTGATGTGTACTTTGGTGTCCATGTCTCTGAATTCAAAGCAAACAAACTAGCAGATTCGGAATTAGTGCCAATAGTTGGTAAACTTATTTTAGTGGTAAAAGTAAACTCTATTTCAATTCCGAAAAATTAATATTAAGTCAAACCCAAAGAATGGTAAACCAAAGTGAAAATTGCTTACCGGCATGGGCGCATCGGCTGTAAAAGAATCAGCCTACATAAGGCTTAATTACCTCAAGTAGAAGCTTAAAAAGGTCTACTAGAGTCTGTATTTTATCTGCTTTTTCATAAATAATTCGAGTGTGTCTTGATATAGTTAATAATAAAACGACTCCCTGGTAAACTTCATTATTTGAATTACTCCACCGACCATCCCTCACTGCACTATCAGAATTCAGCTAAAGTTCTCATTTTAGCTAATACCTTGAAAAATTTACCACATGTGAATCGTGAAGAATTTAGCAGGCGAGATGGATTTGTTTTAGTAATTTGAGGCTTTTCTAACACCCTACTAGCTATATGTTTCCGCTCGAAAAATTTATCTGTTCTTATGAAGTCGCTTTGAGGCTGAAGGAGTTACATATTCCACAAGAAAGCTTGTTTTATCGCAATTCTGAAATAAAAGTCTCACGAGACCAAATCCCTACTTTTACGGGCGAAGTAGGCTCGCTTTGTTCGTCATTTACAAGCGAAGAGTTGCTCCAATTTTTGCCTTTGAGTATTCCTATTGATAAAGGGATTTTTGTTCCGAACGGTAAAACTTATGAACTGATTTCTGATGAAGACTTGGAAGAGTTTCGATCTGAGGGTGCTCTATTAATTTCGTTACGAACTGTCGACGATTCAGAACCTTTTTTAACCAAGTACGCATTGGGTGGTAGAATGGTAATCGCTATGAAACTGCAAAAGGGAATGTTTCACAATCTTTTGACTTGGGGCGAAACTGAGGCTGATTCCAGGGGCAGAATGGTGATTCAGCTTATTGACGATGGAATACTCAACTTTTCATGAATTCATGCATAATCTGCTGCTTCTCTTCTTGCCTAAAACGGTGAAACTATACGACAGTCGCAAGACGTGCAATTCGACACTGTGGTTTTTACTATATCTAGCCGAATGAAGCCAACCTCTTAACGGATTGGAACTACCAAGATTTACGTTGACACTCGACAGCTGTTTATCAACTATCTTTGTCCTCTTGCTTAGAAAATTCTTGGACAACCTCTTCTCCAAAAAATCTTAAAAGTTCTTCAAAAATCTTGTTGAACGTGGATTTTTCCATTGCTAAAAGAGTGTAACTCATTTCTGACAAAGAATTAACAGTGAATTGTATGGGATCAAGGAATCCGTGGTCGTTGGGGCCTGTCAAAAAATTGTATTGTTCACTATCTCTTAGGCTCAATTTTTCAGTTATTCCGGCCACTCCTGCATGCACATTATCGCCTGCCCATGCATAAATTGAGCGAAAATGATCCATGCCAACATATTTCTCAATTTCTCTGATATTCCTTCGTCCTTCGGGCAATATATCCATGGCCCATCCGTAACTCTTGGAAAAAGCCTTCCCTCGGCACTGAACGATCCGCTTCTGTTCACTTTCCAACTCTTCCAATTCATCATTCGGTATTGGATCCCAACCCAGCCTTTTATAGCTATTCTGATATTCGACGGCTTTCCGCCATTGTTCGATAACAAGGTAATCCTTGTACATACTTACTAGCTCATAGTCTCCATCATACAAAAAAAGAAAAGTAATACACACCTCGTGAAGTGTTCTCCATCTGGCATGAGCTCCATCAGCAAAGCCCCCAAAAACTAATATCCTTATTTCTGATGCAATTTGACAGGCCCTAACGTGTAACGCAATGAGTGTATCCAGCTTTTGGTGATCCTCCAAAGTGGTGAAAAGCTTGTAGTATTTATTGTAAGTTATAGAGCTAATTTGAGTGTTTAGTTCGATATAGCTTGTGAACAACTCTAAACCGAGGCTATATCTATTTTTTATCTTCTTTCCAATCTGCTTCTCACGTCTACGAAAATCGCTTTTGGGGCTAATACAGTAATCCGTAATCGATTTGGCAATACCTTTCGAAATTGTGAATACTAGTTTCGAGAATTCTTTGTCAGTTTTTTTATCGAACTCCTCGTCTGTCCCTTTAAAAGAGGCCTTGCGTTCATCTAGCCATTTCTTAATTTTTCTTTCCAAGAAGAACTCTTCCTCCGATATCATATACTAATTATGTAAGACAAGTCTGATGGTTACCTACATTCTCCTGCCCCTCCAACCTTGTGGAACATTCAATCTATCCTCCACGGGCGACTAGATGGATATTGTGTCTAATGACTAGGCAACCTTGGAAGAGCGTTTCGTGCCTTGAGATCGCATTTAAGGCTCCTCTCAATCGATTTAATTCTTCCAGTCACTGTATGAAAGCAGCATTGCAGCCAATTTATTGGCACCCCGTCCAGCGGAGACTCGTGTTGAGGACTGAAGCCCTATTCAGTCAATTTACCCAATAAGTATCCCAATAGAACAATGCCCCCAATCACAACCGCTGCATTGACAATATCGTCGACATTTCTGTTAGATTTGTAGTCACTATACTGCTTTGCCGTAATGGACTTATTCTGCAACAATAAGCTCATATACTCATCTGTTTGGTCTTTAGTTGCTTTCCCGGACTGCACTTTCTGGCTCAAAGAAAGAAGTTTTTGAAGGTTAATATTGTTCATTTCTTCCCCTTTTTATCTTTTAAAATTTCAAATAAGTCAGGTAGATGATCGAGAATTTGCTTCTGAAACTGATCAATTATCTGTTGCTGGTTTTCATCTTTCCCTTTTAATCGTTCAATCTCTAATTCTAGAGACTTGATATTCTCTTTTAGCGTTTCCTTTGCATGCTGAATTTTATCGCTCAGATTGTGCTTCGTAGTAAGGAAAGTCACAACACCTGTAAGCAGAATTACCCCAATGTAGGTTATATCCCTTAATGTCATTGGCTCCATATAAAAGGTTTAAATTATATCGATAGTTCAATTAGCATTCAAAAGCTAAACAATTTTGAATATAATCATTTCAATAAGACGACCTAACTTGAAAGAACAAAGATGTTGGCAACTAGTTATCTCAAAGCAGCTCAAAAGGTCAAACTGGCTTTTTGTTGACAGACCTAGTAATACCAGATCGACCAAGGCTATGAATCAACTGATTGGAAACTATACCCCTCCATAAAAGCTGATATTTCTTTCAGCATGGCAACTATCTGGTCGGTTGTCGGCAAGGCCTCAGTAGACCAAACCAGGCGAGAAAGCTCCCTTTGATAAGTCTCTTCCAAAGTACTCCAAATCTCGTTTATATTACCAAGAAGAGGCGACTCGGCCATGGGCTTTTCAATCCAGTCCCCTGCAAAGGTGCTGTTCACATAGTCATCGTTTAGCACCTGCGTGATCAACTCATGATTCTCTGCAATCAACAATTGCCCTCTTAGGTCATCAAGCTGTAGCAGCTCATGGAGGTCGTAAAAATGTCGAATTTTCTCTCTCAACTTTTCAGGGCCTTCATAGGAAAGTCGAACCAAAGACATCAGCTTCTCAAAGAAGGTTCTCTCCCTCCTGAGCACGTTCATAGAAAATCCATCAAGCTGAAACTCCTTAATGAGTTGATCTTCTCCCCTGAGCGCTAAAAATTGTGACAGATAGCTATTTAACTGTTTCTCCTCAAAAGGTACTGGATTGGTGAAACAGTTGATTTCGAGCTGGATATCGCTTTTTACCGGACTGGTTCCATCATCGTCAAAAATGACTTTTTGATAGCTGTAAAAAGTCCTCCGGTTCCTTCCTCTTTTCTCCTCATTAGGATGCTCGAAGTAGCTCAAGTCTCCAGTAATTTTTCCTTCAACCTCCTTAATTAACTTCTTCAATCGATTATCAGACAACCCTTCTGTGTTTAAGATGGCCAAATCGATGTCCTCAGAAAACCGGTCAATACAATTAAAGGCTTTCGAAAGTGAGGTACCTCCTTTAAAAATAACCTTGTCCCGAAATTCCGATTGCGACAAAGCTTTCAAAACGAAAGTGACCCAATAGTCTTTTTCTATAAAGATGTCTCTTTGCTTGAAATGGGCTGCGGCCGCACGAACAGCCGGCTCAAATTCTGGTGACAGGTGAAACGTCATATGATGCTCCAGCTGGCTTTCTTGGGCAGAAGCAGTACATCAATTCCGATGTTGTACTTTGTTAGTCCGTTCAAGGAAGAGCTTATGCTTTTCAACGAAACGTCCGATCCTATTTGCACCAAAATTGCGCCAACCAAAGCCCTGGTAGCTGGATTGTAATAAGACGCTAATGATACCAGCCTACCCTGTTCTTTCCTTGACAAGTCCCTCACTCTCTTCATAACCACTTTTAAAACATCATTGGGAGATGCATCAGGTATACGCTTGATATCCTTTACAGCATCGAGCAGCTGTAGCAAAGGAATGTCCATCTCTTTGATGGGCAGGTTCCTTATCTGATATTTGATTTTGTATCCTTCAATGTCCCTTGAAGGAAGTTGCTTGCTGGTGGCAATTTCCAGGACATTGGATACCTGAGAGGTAAGTCCAAGCCGGTTGTACACCGACAGGCCGGTTAAATAGCCAAACTTCTTGCCATTGCGAGTGGTCATTGCCTCAACAACGGCCGATTCCCTGGGCCTCAGCCTCCCAAATCTTGATTCCTCAGGCTTGTAATACTTCCCCTTCGCCAAACGAACAATCGCTCCTTCGCTGCTTAGCCGACTTAAAGTCATGGCCAAAGCATTTTGGTCAATGTTCTTCGAACTAAACTCCGTGTAGCCAAAAACTGACCCAGGATCTAGCTTATCTATTTGCTTTCTTACTAAAGATGCTGCTGTTGGCATAGGTAAAGTACTTGATACAGGAATTGCTCTAACAGAAGGTTTCGATACTTCTATAGAAGTATTTACTACAACACAAATATATAAACGTAAGATATATAATATAAGTTTTTAATATTATAAACTTAACAAATAGGGTATCCTTTCTTGAAAGGGCAAGAAGGCATTATCTGAAAATTGAATACTCAGCTGAGCAGTAGTGAACAATCCGTTGATGACCGAAACCTTTTACCACTCTGAGAGTAAAAGAGGGGTTTTACCCTCTCCGTCGAACAATAATAGCGACAATGAATAGAGCAAGTGAAACAATTGCCAACACCTCGCTGATCTGCACAGAAGTTAATTTTGTAGTTCCCATGGGGTTTTAATTTAGTTAAGCCCAAAGGTGCCACGAAGATTAAAGCAAAAGAGCAATCCGTTACCAACTATTTAAAATTTGTCTCACAAACGCTAAAGGTCAAAATCCTTATTCCCTTTCTTTCTCCTGCCGGTAAGTTTTTTTTCTCGCTTCTTCAAGTCTTCTGGTCGTTCTGCAATCTCACCAACACTTTCAAAAAACCTTTCCAGCGCCTCGTCAATTACTTCCCCCTGGGATATGTAAGGAAACCCTGCAAGTTTTTGTTGATGGACGTAATTCTTGAGCTTTTCAATATTAGATTGTTTGATCCGAAACGTATGTACTTTAGCGTCATCAGCGTCTGCCTTTCCGTCGTTCTTAAGTTCGCTTATCTTTTCATCAAACAAGCCTCCTCCCCGAGCTGAAAGTGCCTTGAATTTATCCTTGCTCATATCGCCAATTCTTTTTGCCCTAGCCTATCCAGCAACTCGTCAGTCAATTGAGTAAAATCTTCAAACCCACTGAATTTATTTGGGAACTTGCCATCCGCCAGTTCTTTGGCGTATGTGACTATCTCCTGCCCCAAATGAGTGTTCTCGGCCAACTTAGTATTCACTCTAATCTTTGTATTGAACATCAGGTTGGGGAAGCTTTCCAGGCACAGCTCGTAAACGCCACGGTGAATGTTTAATCTTTGATCAAAGCTATTCATCAAGACGCCCACTGGCGCTAATTCAGGATTGATATCCGACTCGCGGAACTTCTTAATGAAATCAACAATCGACCATGCCCCATTGACGGCAAACGAATGGGCGACAATGGGGATAAGAACATGGGTACTCATAGCCAGCGCATTTTGAACAACCAGGTCGAGGTTGGGTGGGCAATCAATTAAAACGAAATGTATATCCTCTCGAACAAGCAGGGATTTAAAGACGCTCTTCAAAACGGTGATTGGGTGCATCAAAGAATACTCGTCCTGGATTTTTGTCTTGAACTTAGTGGCAGCCATTTTACTTGACCCAGGTATGAGTACCAGGTTAGGATTGACATTGACGCCAGTTACTTTTTTAGTCTCAAACAGAATGTCATAAATATTGGTGGCCTCGTCTGCTTTTTTGCATGCTAGTGTCAAATCCGCCTGCGGATCCAAATCCAGCATGACCACTTTAAATCCTCTGCTGGCCAGGATGCTACCAAGTGAAGAAGTGGTGGTAGTCTTGCCAACCCCACCTTTTTCGTTGAGAATACTGATTATTTTGGTCATGGTAATATATTGTAGTATGGAGTAATATGATATTTGTGAGTATTAGTGAATATTTCAATCATCAGTCTCCTCTGTGTCGCACCCCTCTATCGCAGTCATGTAATATTTAGTAATATGGTGTAATACTATATTTCAGAATATTAAGAGCTATTACACTCCTACATTTGAAACCCCAGATCCTCCTCTTCACCTCGCTCCCTGCGCCTTCTCCGTTTTGCCTCCTCACGATCCGCCTCGTCGCTCACCTGAGCCAAGGCTGCTGATATCTTACCCAATAGAATAGCCCCACTTCTACTGGACACTGGGTTGTGAACAGTTGTAATTGTCCTAATTCGATCCTTTTCCCTCGTAGAGCCGTTTTTAAGAGTGTTTTGATACAGAAATGAGTCCTTCCAGGCCCTCTCATATTGGAATAGGTTATCAAAAACCTCCTCGCTTCGCTCCCTAAGCACGTTTCTGTCAAAACCGCCCTTCACTGCCCCCATTGTTGTGTTTCTGTGGTTGCTTTGAGGGGAAAGCTTATACATTTGCTGTTTATCCCTCCTTGAGACTATCACATGCACATGCCAATGCAGCCCAGGCTTCTGTATTTTCGTCTTCTTATCAACTCTGTGCTCCTCTATTTTGCCAAACCAAACCAAGTCCTCTCCTTTTAAGCCCTTATTGAAGTTGGCTGCGTAAGCGTTCATCACTTCCCTTGTGTAGTCCCTCAGCGCCTTTTCATTGCATTTAATATGTCTTAATTCATGCTCTGAGGGCGATAAAGTGAGCATAAAGAATTTTGAATCGGTCTTGGAAAGCTTGCGGTGGTTGGAATCAATGGTCGTTTGGACTTCATATCTGGTCACCATGTCTTCGGTGTGCGAAAAGAAGTGACGGTAGGTATCGAAGTCCTTGTTTTCATTCTCCTTGTTTAAATAATCAACCAATTGCTGGCTGGAGCCCTTGTTATTGCCTTTTTCGGATGACGAAACCTTAATGTTCATCTAGCGAATTCGGTCATCGTTTTTATTGTCTGCTCTTCCAATTCTTTAATTTTCTTTGAATCGAGCATACTATTCAGTTTCTCCCGTTCGAACAGATAATTCTTAAATACCCGAATAAGGTTATTGGCCAGGTCAATTCTAGTACTCCTTACCCAGTTAAACCCCTTCTGAAGCGTTTCCAAGTGCTTGTTTTGACTTTCACCAATATCTCTCAAAAAAGCTACCTGCTCCTTTATTAAATGCACATCTCTTTTCGAAGGGAGGTCTCCCATTACACTTGAAACCTTCTGCGAGGCAATAGATAGTTTATCCAACATAGGATCAAGCTTCGTCTTCTCCTGAGTCCTTATAAATGCCACCAAATCGTTTCTCAGGGCTTTGATGGCCTCAGTTGGATTACCATCGGTAGGGTTTGACGGGTCGATTTTGAGTTTTTCAACATAGATGATACACAACTCAAGAAACCGTCCCAATGGTACTTCGTAACGTTGACTGAGCTTGACCAGTTTGGCATGGCTGACTTCCGAAATTGCAACGGTTTTTATCCTTTCTGGGCTCCCCATTATAACCTGTTTTATAGTTTTATGACTTGATTATCAGTCACTTGATTAGTATTTTATATTTCTACTTATAATTTGGGGGGAGTGAATCGGCCTAAAAACCCGTTTTAGGGGGTTTTCAAGTTGCGAACGGTGGCTCTGCCCCGTTCCCACTTGCTTACTCCCCCCTCCTTTCCTCAGTACCATGCTAAACGCTCGCTGGCACTTCATCCCACAAATGGGTATACCGTTAAAAACTCATCCCTTTATTTTTGCCTCTATCCTTCCCGTGGGCAACCTCCATCCCCTTCACAAGCCCAACTCTATAGGGGCTTTTTACGTCTCGAATCGAATCCAACAACTCTTTCAAAAAGTTTGGATTCTCTGTAGCTAGCATGTAGCCGTGGTTAAACCCTTTGAGGGTTAATTGGTATTCATCCATTTCTAGAATCGGTTTAGTGCTTGGTCGTCCAGAAACTGCAGGATTGAATTGGAGTCATAGAGGATGTGCTTAAGCGAGAGCCTGGCGGCCCGAATCTTACCTGTGTCTTTATACTTCAGAAGCGTGGTGACTGAGCTAATCCTTAGCAGCCGCATGGCTTCTTCCGGAGATACCCACAGGTCTTTTGGTTTTCCCTTATAAGTTGGGCAAGTTTGGTCTATAACCTGTTCGGTAAGTTTCACCAGGAACAAGTCTTGAATACAAATTAATGGCATACCCCCTATTTAAATATTTGAAGAATGAGTTAATTTCTACATCAAATGGAGGACAATAAATCAGACTTGTCAATATTGATTTTTTAGTTAATTATGCTATATTCTATTGTAATATATTTTACTATACATTTTACAAATATTTTAACAAATGTTATTACTAGACTTTATATTTATATAGAACAGTATTGTTTAGCTAAATTTTGCTTTCAACATTCTTGAAGGGGCTGCTTCTCTTAACACCCCCGTGAAAAGGCTTCTATTTCGAAAACATGCAAATTTGCTCGTAAATGATGAAAAATTACTCCGATGCACTTGACCTAAGGGACAGATCAAAGCTTCACTAACCGACTTCTTTCAAACCCCACTGCATCTTCCAAAGTGTAATTTGTACTCAAAGTGGTATTAATTTATTTAAGCTAAATTTGACCGATCTGACAAACCGGTTTGAGCACCCTCTGGAAAAGTGCTATTTTCGGCATGCTTTTTTCTTTGTAAAAAATTTTAAAAGTCTTCCAAAAGTCTTTCAGTAGCGCTTCGTTTCGAGGTGCGCCAAAAATCTTTTAGTGATTTTCCGCCCTTAACTACAACACGTTTTTAAGCCAATTTACCTGCTTGTGCATTGACCATTGTTTACTCACCCATTTACTCTTCCAATAAAATCAAGTGAGCAAGAGGCCTTGATATGTAGGCCATTTTGTAGGCTTCAAACCATGATCTTCAGTATTCTAAATGGTAGGCACTCTCATCGGCCATCGCAAGAAACAAGCTACCGATGAGGGTCTCATATCCAATAAAAGATAAAATGAAGATCACAGGAACTAAGTCGACTATTTCTCCCGCAATGAAACAGCAAACCATATCACCACAAATCTCAATAGTCCTGAAATAGAAGAGTGTCATGACAATTGGGTGCGGAGTGGGCCAAGGGAGCAGATGAATGTAATTTCTTTTGTTAAGCCCAGTGGAAGGGTAGCTGTCACCAGCCGCCATTTAGGTCTTAACAAGTTCATTATCAATTAATTAAAAGCATTGTAAATTGGCTTTAAAACATAAATCAGGACAAAACCGCAATAGATTGAAATTCAGCAACTTGGCCTTAAGGAAAAATTGGGGCGAAATCGCAAAACGCTTAATAGGCCCGGTGTTAGGTTTCTTGAAATGTCCGCCCCGAAGGAAAAGTGAATAGTTAGGATAAACCTTTTCGATTGCTAACTATAATATCTTGGGCCTGGCTCTATGACCGTTATGTTTCAGAGAATTCTAAACCGCCGTGGCTGTGGCCTTTTCCTTCGGTACTTCAAATAGAGGTCATAGTCCCAAGCATAAGCTGCTTCTACGTCCGGAATGCCAGGGATCGCCTGTGCATCAAGCCACCTGGGAAAATCCGCAGAGTTGCCAACTTGATCGACAATTACGTATTTCAAGCCCTTGAACTTGTAAATTGGGGAACTTTTGGTCGTTGGAGCGATTAGTAATCATATATTTGGGACTCAAAAGCCACTAATTTCATAAAAATAATTGCGAAGAACTAGAAGATTTGCGTTTGTCAACCTTAACTTATCCACGCATTACCTAATCAAATATTTAGCACAGTGAAGCGCTATCAGGAAACTGGTAGCGCTTTCTTAATTTAAAGTAGCGGAAAGAAAACAATAATATTGATCGATACCATAAATTGGGTCAAATAGGAAGATTAATGTGGGCGACCGCAAAAATCCCATTGGAACGCGTGGTAGCCAAAAAAGGCTAAATGATGACTACTCAAGCAGAACGTAAACGGAGTCAGGGATTTCTACAGAGGTTAGACCTAGACTTAACAAAGCATTTTTCTTTATAGGGTTCTTTCTAATTATAAGACTTCAGTTATTCTAATTTTCCATTTATTACTTAACCCACCATCCACCTCGTCTTTTACCCACCCCATCAGCTTAAGTTTACCGGGCTTAAGCTTTGTAAGTATGTCATCAGAAGTATCTGAGGTGACTTTGAATGTTTCTCCGTTTACGCTTACATTCCACTCATTTCCATCGTTCACCAGTTCTCCATTTAACGTGACTTCTGCATTTCTGGCTGAAAACCCGTTATTCTTTACTTCCATTTGGATTTCTTGTAAGGACAAATCATTATCTACAGCTAGCTTAAGATATGCCTTCCCATCGTTGAGGCTTACTTTGACACTTTGCAAGCCATCCATTTTTTTTAGTCCACGCTCCAGCCCATAGGCACAAGGGGCGCAGTCCATTCCAAATACCTCCTGATCTACTTTTATCAACTGACCTATTGCACTAGAGAAGCTGAATATGCTCAATACTACTATTATTCCTATCTGTTTCATATTTCTGTTTGTTTAATGTTACAACCAATAACTAATATTTATTGAGAGTCTATATTTTTCATTTGATCCCTGGTTCACTTCCTGATAAGCAGGGAATAACGCTCCAAAAGATATACCCCAAGCTCCGTAGAGACCTAAAAATGAAGGGCCAATCATTACTTTTTTCCCTCTTTTGTCCATCGGAGACAGTTGGCCTTCAAAGGTGTCGCTTCCTGGAAACTCAGCCAGAGATTCCACAAAAATCCGCCAATCGGGTTTTGGATAGTCTCCCATGAAGATGTTGGGACGATAGCCTATAACCAAACTTGCGTATGGCAAATCGCCCACCTGATCATTTGCTTCTTCAAAATAATACTGATAGCCGCCACCTACCCAGGCGTACCAGGTTCGGGAAGCATACCCGGTAGAGATCGCTCCATGAATTGAATTACTAACTTTAGTCTGTCCTCTGGTTTTCTCAGTTGGGGTTGAAACACTCAAAATGGCCGTAGATTCAAATCTTTTCCCCACGCCAAATGCATTGGAAAAAAAACGATACCATACCGAAGCTTCAATATCCCCATTGGCTGGCATATTGCTATTTCCCCTAGTCCTAGGCGGATCTGAAAGCCGATTGATCACTGTCGGGGTAGTGATATTTAGCTGTAGGTCTTCTGTAACACCATAAGACCAGATATACCTGAGCATGAAAGACTGACCATATTCTGTACCAAGACTCATAGCCGCAGCATTAAAATCTACTCCTCCCTTGGCCAAAGTAGGGGTTTGTAGTCCGAAGAGCGGGCCGTGTCCCTGAGCGTAGGTTTTTGAAAGTGCCAGCATGGCAACTATTACAATTAATACTGTTTGCTTCATCTTTTACTTTTTAAATCCCTAAAAATTCTTGCAGCGGAAGCAGCAAATACGCTGAAAACAAACCAAGCGTATAAAGCCCAAAGGATATCCAGAGGATGATCTTACTCCACCGGGCAGCTGTATCGCAGGCAGTTTCATTTCCATATTCATCTATTTCGCAAACCTGATTTTTCTTTCTGCCATAAAAGACCCAGAAATTGAAACCAATCAATAATCCAGCCCCGAGAAAAGTCCATTCCTTGTATTTACTTAGTGCGATCAGAGCAGGGAATTCAGATACTATTCCGGCCACCACTGCACCCATACCTATTGCTACCAGCAGTGATGGTAAAGCACAGCACAACAGGGTAGATATCGAAGTGAAAAGGGAAGCTATGCTGATGAAATCGTCTTTAAGTTTTATAAGCTTTTGCATACTGGGAACAATTATAGGTTCTCTCCATGTGGGGCTTGTTTAGCTTTGACCTTATAGCCTCGGTCTTTAATCATCTCTATCAATTCTTCTTGTGTGATAAGTTTTTGATTGTACCAAATGACTGATGACTCTGTTGCATATGTGGTTTTGCTTTTCTCAACGCCGCTTTGTTGTTTCAGCATGTTATCAATCCCATTGGCACATCCGGCCTGGCAACTCATGCCTTTTACCTGAAGCGTCAGCTTAGTGGGTGTAACTAATTCTTTTCCCGCAATTGAATCTACATTTTCGTTTGTCTGAGCAAGAACATCCACACTCATGGAGAGTCCACTAAGCATCATTGCTATGATAATTATCTGTTTCATAATGGAACTGTTTACTGTTGTTTTTCACAATCTAGATGGGGAGTAGGGGTGGTCACCTAAACTTTTACAAAGTTTTTTTTCTATCCTTCCTTGGGCCAAATAGTGGGACTATATGCCAGTATGATAATATTCTTCATTGCATATTGACCTTGGATGGTCAGTGCAAAAGGAAAATTCTCAAACATTAAACTAGAAAAAATGATGAATGTAATGAACGCACCAAACATGTGGATAAATAATAACTATCAAAACTGGCTTTAACAACTTACTGGAGATTAGTAATAAGCCGGAAAGACTTTCAAAAAGGCAAGTAAATTGGTACAAACCAGATGAGAGAGACATAGGGTCAACCCCACTAACTCAGTGACCAGTTAAAAGCCTGAGAACAATTAATTACGAAGAGGCCCGGGCTAAAGCTGTCAATAGGATAAAAGCGATAATGATACCTTAATGATTTTTCCTATTCCACCCGGCCTGAAATCCTTCTATAAAAAAGTATAGAAATACCGGATACAATCATAAAAGCTGGTACGCCAAGACCAATCTGCGGCTCAGGTCCAAATACCTCCGATAGTCTCGGGATAAGCGGATCCATCATATACGCCTGAAAAAAATCAGGGAAGCTGCTAAGAACTGAAGACATACTATTTTCTTCTTATCTGTACGAGTCATGATTAAAAAACACTCAGGTCTGCTGCTGGAGTTTGACTAAATGGCACACATTTATCTGCCTTGACCAATTCCAGCTTTGATTAGCTGTTCTCTGGAAATACCTTGATTTTGACAGCAAGACAGAAGTACTCCATCTACTGCAACTGCTGGCACTTTCTTGATAACATAAGCTGCAACTTTATTCAGGCATGTTTGATCATCGCATTGCTTTACTAAATCATAGATGGAAATCTCGTACTGATCATAAGCAAGCTCTTCTACCATTTTGACTACCGGATCACAAACTGGACAACCCGCAGTAAAAATTTCAACTGTTCGTTTCATGATTTTTTTATTGAATATTGATGAAACAAACCTAAGACTTCGGGTGGGGTGGGCTCCCAGTAAAAGTTAAAAAAATTGTATTTTATCCGGTTGAATGAATTGATCGAGGTGTTTTTTAAGCTGGACTATTTCCTTCATTTTTACAGTGAGGTCGTCCGCTTCTATAGCAGGAAACTGTTGGCGCAGAATTTCAATTTTCTCCTCATTTCCACAATTCCCAGGACAAGCTTCCGAAGTTTCAGAAATCTTAATTGCCAGGGATTTTCTAAAGGTTTCGTTCAATAATAAGTAATGAGCCGCATCTAAGCCGCTCTTTGCTGCTTTGAACTGTACAAGAATCTTTTCAGGATCTTTTCCTTCATCCAGCATTTTGATCAAACCTTCTATCTGACCTTTGATACTTTGAAGGCGATTTTTTACGTCTTTCGTTAAGTCTTTGGGAAGCATTGTTGATTTAATAGGTTATCGTAAATAGATTGGAATATCTCAATATGTTTTTCCATTTCTCTAGATTATATGAATGATAGACTGAGAAGATACATGTTACAAATGTCTGACTTCTACCACAGTTCTTGGGTAACCAACCTGTGTATCGCATGTTGGCAGTTGTCATCCTTGTATATTAATTGTTAAATTGCAATAGAAGTTTCCTTGGCGCAAAATAAGTTATAAAAACGCCTAACAAGCTACCATTATTCCAATTCTGTCACACTTGTTGATAGCTCTTGAAAATGTTCATCTAGCTCGCACAACAGCTCAACTCTGACACGTCTTTATCGAAGGTGATGGCGGCTAATTTCACCCCTTCAGAAAGTGTCAGGTAGGGATGAAACATATCGGCCAAGTCATGCACGGTCATGCCCGCCTTAATTGCCAGGCTAATTTGCATGGCCAACTCGCCACCCTCCGGCGCTATGATCCGACCGCCGATCAGTTTATCTGTTTCACTGTTTCTAATCAATTTGATAAACCCACGTGTGTCCAGTGCTGCTTGTGCTCTCGGTATCTCGCTCAACGGCATCACACTGGTTTCGTAGGGAATACCAGCTACTTCAGCTTCGGCCTCATCCATGCCTGCTCCGGCAATCTGAGGGTCTGTAAATACCACCCAGGGTAGGCCGGTATAATCCACCTTGTCACCAGCACTTTTGAAGGCATTGTTCACTGCGACTTTGCCTTCTTTGGCTGCTGTGTACACGAAAGCCGGGGTGTTGGTACAATCACCAGCGCCGAAGATGTGCCTCACATTGGTCTCTTGCCGGTCATTCACCCGAATATGGCCGCTTGTCTCTGTTTCTACTCCAGCTTTTTCTATATCCATGCTGAAGGTGTTGGCTTTCGTTCCTGTGGCCACCACCACATGAGTAGCTTCTACAATTCCTGTATTGGTGTGCGCCAGCACTTTATCTCCTTCTTTGATAAATTCTGAGATTGATACATTCGTACGAATATCTATTCCTTCGTTTCTGAAATGGCTGGTCAAGTCGTCAGTAATGTCCTCAGTTTGCTTCCGAAGAATTCGTTCTGAGCGGTGAAGAATCGTGACTTTAGTACCAAACCGATGGTACGCCTGGGCTATTTCCAAGGCGATATATCCTGCGCCCAACACGATGAGGTGCTTAGGTTGTTCCTCCATTTCAAACAGACTAACATTGGTGAGGTAGTCAATTTCCTTTAACCCTTTAATATCGGGCACGTTGGTCGTCGCCCCGGTAGCCAACAAAAACTTCATGCCTTTGTATTGCTTGCCATTCACTTCGATGGTGTGAGGGTCTACGAATTTTGCCCAACCTTCCAGAATAGTGATGTTTTCCAATCCATCTACCACGTCCAGATATTTCTTTTTTTGTAAAGCAGACACCAATTCTTTTTTCTGCTGGATGGTCGCCTTAAAATCAAACTTCGGATTGGCACCCGCCACGCCATTGAATGGAGAATGCTGCGCACGATGAATCTGCTCAGCAGCCCTGATTAGATGTTTGGAAGGCACGCAACCTACATTTACACAAGTACCTCCAAAGTCCAATCCGGCATTCACCATGAGCACGGTAAGTCCCAAATCATTGGCCGTAGTGGCTGCAGAAAATGCCGCAGAACCACCGCCTATGATGATGAGATCATACTGATTGGATTCGGAAGAGCCACTGGAACCGTTTGTTCCCAAAACAACTTTATAGTGTCCTCCTCGATTAATTGTATCTATAATACTATCCTTGCTGATACGATCAGGGTTATAGCTAAACGTACCTTTTCCCGCTTTATAGCTTACCTCTTTAGATAGAATACCTATTTCCTTCTCGAAACGTTTTTCGATAGACGTGGCACAATGGTCACAGGTCATGCCTGTGATTTCAACTATCATTTCTTCAGCTTCAACAGGTGGCTTACGCTTCATTAGATTTTTGAACATAACTTATGATTTTTGCTTTTCTGCTTTGTATCCTAATTTTTCAATTACATCAATGATGGTCTTCTCATCAGTCTTTTTTGCATTGTAAGTGATCGTGAAGGTGTCTCCGGGATAAACCACATCGTCTTCTATCACACCGTCTGTTTTGGAAAGGGCTTTATGTACCCCACTGCTGCATCCGGCGCAGGTCATACCAGTGATTTTCAGCACAACTTTCTTTTTTACAATCTCCTGCTTTTGAGCTTTGGAAACTTCTTGAGCTTGTAACTAAACGGAAAACAATATTCCGACAATGGCCAAAATGATAAGACTAAACTTTTTCATATTAGTTATTTGATGGGATTCATTTACTTGATTCTTTAATGGATTGAGTACCAACTACTGTGTAGCCAGTGGCATTAATTGATTCGGTCAGCGTGTCGAGGCTGAGCACTGAGGCATCGTACTCTACGGTAGCTTCTCCCTTCTCCCAAGAAGCATCGACTCGCACAATTCCGGCATTCTCGCTCACAGCATGTTTGATGTGCTCAGAGCAACCCTGACAAGTCATTCCTTTAATATCGAAATGTACTTTCTGGATATTGGAAACTTCAGTGATTACAGCAGTGCTTTCTGTTTCAGGGTAGAAAATGTGTGCGTAGTTAGGAAAGGAAAGCATCGCTACAGCAAAAATCGTGATGATGCTCAGGAAGGTTTTTGTTTGCATAAATGGCTTCTTACCAGGCGTTAATTCGCACCCACAATCATCAGCCGCTTTTACCGGCTTCAACTTCTGATACCAGGCAAAACCCAACACCAGCACCGTAACCCCAATAAGGTAGGGGCGAAAAGGTTCCATCCATGAGAAGGTAGCTGCAGCTCCGGTAGAACCAGCCACTAAAGCAAGTACCGGGGTGATGCAGCAAAGCGAGGCACCTATGGCTGCCAAAATACCTGTGGTAACAATTCCTTTTGATTTCTTTGAACTTTCTAAATTTTCCATGACTTCTTTTTACTTTTTTATGACCGAAACAGTGCTGTCAGTATAATTTTTGACGCATAACTTTGTTTTGACGGGCGTCACACCAATGGGCTTGCCACTTTAGCAGATTCGAGCTGATTGAAAAATGGCTTTAGTATTTCTAAATTTTCTTCTATCAGCGAATAGAAGACCGTTTGACCAACCTTCTTGTCCACTACAAGGCCTCCGTCTTTGAGCTTTCGCAAGTGCTGCGAAACTCCGCCGACTGAGATTTCTAAAATGTCACTCAAATCACAAGGGCACATCTCGCCTTCCCGCTTTAGTAAATAAAGAATTTTGAGACGAGCAGCGTTGCCGGATAAATTAAAAAGCCTGGTCAAATTTTTAAGGGTACCTTCCAGTTCATTTAGTTCATCCTTGCATTCTTGAATTTGGACATGATCCGCTAATACCCTGATACACGTGTTGCTCATACATTTTAGTGTTTTAGTATATACTTAAACACTAAGATAGAAATAAGGTTTAATTATTTTAGTAAAAACTAAAATAAATAAGCCTCAAAATTGCTCCATATCAATTCAAAGCATAAAACTGTTACCCTCTCGAATCTCCCTGCTGCCACTGAGCTATTCGAAAAAGATAAAGTTGGTCTTCAGACAGCCCCCCGGAAAGACGGCTGTTAACATCTCCATCGAGCATATCACTAGGTGATATTGAGTAGCTGCAATACCAGGGAAGTTTGATGGGCCAAAGGAAGGACAGCTAGACTGGGTGGCCACACAAATCGCATTGAAACTCACGATAGCTTAAAACGGCCAGATGATCACTCCTCAAGCATAACGAAAACACTGAGTATAGGGCTTTCTTGTTAATGACAAACTATCTTTTATGAGCCAACAAACGCAAAGCGTTAAAGACCACAACCAATGTAGATCCCTCATGGATCAAAACTGCTGGTCCTATAGTAGCAATACCGGAAATTGTAAGTGGAATCAGGACAGCCACTACTCCCAGACTCACCCAAAGGTTTTGCTTGATAATGCCTTTGGCTTTTCTGCTTAAACCGATAGCAAAAGGTAAGGTTTCCAGCTTATCGGCCATCAGAGCAATGTCCGCAGTTTCCAGAGCCACATCACTTCCTGCCGCTCCCATGGCTATGCCCACCGTACTGTTGGCCATGGCCGGAGCATCGTTCACGCCATCGCCTACCATGGCTACTTTAGATTCCTTTTCCTTAAGTTTTTTAATGGCTTCTACTTTTTCTTCCGGCAGCAGGCTGCCCCAGGCATCTGTAAGGCCAATTTCTTTAGCTACCGCATCGGCCACTTTCTGATTGTCACCGGTGAGCATGATCATGCGTTTGATACCAATCTTTTTCAATTGCGCTAAGGTATTTTTCGCTTCTTCTCTTGGCGTATCCATCAGGGCGATGATGCCTATGTAATCGTCATTCTGTCGGATGAGCATGGTGGTATTGCCATCAGACTCTAAGGACTTTACTTTTTCTTCTATTTCCTTTGATGGCTTCTTATCATCCAGCGACTCAAACAGGTCCAGGTTGCCAATGTAGACTTTGTCACTTCCCAATGTGGCTTTGATCCCTTTCCCAAGCACTGCCTCCAGGTCTTTCGCCTCAGGTATGTCAGCACCCTTCAGTCGCTCCTTCCCGTCACGCACTACGGCCTTTGCCAGTGGGTGATCACTAAGACCCTCTACCGCAACTGCTATTCTCAGTAGTTCTTCTTCTTTCACATCCTCCAAGGCTACCACCTCCGTTAACTTAGGCTTACCTTCTGTTAGTGTTCCGGTCTTATCAAAAGCCAGGGCAGTAAGTACGCCTAAATCTTCCAATGGGCGGCCACCTTTGATAAGTACCCCACTTTTGGCTGCCCGGGCTACTCCACTGAGCACCGCACTCGGGGTGGCGATAGCCAAAGCACAAGGGCTCGCAGCTACCAGTACGGCCATGGCGCGGTAGAAGCTTTCGCTAAAGGTCTCGTCAATGACCAGAAAAGCAAAATGGAGCAATACTACCAGTACCAATACAGCAGGCACAAAGTATTTCTCAAATTTGTCTGTAAGTTGCTGGGTAGGCGATTTCTGGGTCTGGGCTTCATTCACCAGTTTCACCAGGCGGGAGAGCGTAGAGTCCTTCGCTACTTTTATCACTTTAATTTCCAGTGTATTATTGCCATTGATCGTACCGGAAAAGGCACGGTTCTCGTCCTTAATGTCTTTTTCCTGTGACCAGTCTTTATCGGGATCATCTACAGGTTCTTTATCTACGGGCACACTTTCCCCGGTAATAGGTGCTTGATTTACGCTACTCCGACCATCTACTACCACACCATCGGCTGAAATTTTGCTATTAGGCTTCACTACGATGATGTCTCCAATGCTCAGTTCTTCTATACCTACTTCTTCTGTTTTTCCATTTCTCTTGAGCAAGGCCGTTTTAGGGGCCAGTTCTGCCAAAGCAGCAATAGATTTACGGGCCTTGTTCATGGCATAATGCTCCAGAGCATGGCCCATGCTGAACAGGAACAGCAACAGAGCACCTTCTGCCCATTCACCCAGAATAGCCGCACCAATAGCAGCAACCAGCATTAGGAAATCTATCTCAAAGCCACCTTTGGAGACGGTTTGAATAGCTTCTTTGGCCGTAAAAAAGCCTCCAAAGAAATACGCTGCGATGTAGAGCGTCAAGCTTACCCATGAAGGTATAGCTTCTATATATGAAAGCCCAAAACCTATTCCAAGCAATGCCCCGCAGATGATGGAAAAGATCAGCTCTGTATTTTTGCCGAAAATACCACCGTGTGAGTGGTCATGATCTTCACCTTCTTCATGAGAATGCTCATCCTCTTTTTCTTGGGTTTCCTGTTGTTCAGGTTTCTTGGCTTGCTGAAGAAATCGCTCAGCACTTACCTGGGTATCGGGTATGTCAAGGCCCTCTTTTCTTAACGATTTCAGTATCTCCGCTTCATCTATTTTGGTGGTATCAAATTCCAAACGCACCATGCCGGAACCTGAGACAGCCGCTTCCAGAATGCCCGCTTTGTTTCTAAGGTTTCGCTCTATGTTACGGGCATGGCGTGTATGCCTTATTCCCTCTACTTCTATGAGTTTATGGCCAAACTTTTCGGTGATCTCAGCCCCGGTTTGCTCCGCCAGTTTTTGGATCCGGTCAATAGAGATCAACTCCGGATCATAATGGAAGCAGAGTTGTGGTACACCATTGTCGGTTTCATCAGCCACATGTACTTTTTCAAGTCCATCTTTGTCCTGAAGCTGTATGATGAGCCTATCTACACATCGGTCTTTCTCATCAGGTACTTCTGGAAGTATCAAGGGTATTTTTATTAGTAGCTTTTTCATTTCCTTATTTATCGTTAGCAACAATTACTATCACATGAAAGGCGTTTTGTTTTGGCCTTGTCAAAAGCTTCTTTTCCTTCTTTCAAAGCGAACCAAGAGATACCCAGGCTTCCGATAGCATCTACATACGGTATTCGCCAAATCACATAAATTAGGCTGGAGGCAAGCAGGATGAACGAGAGGTAAAAGCAGGTCAGTGTGCAGCGTGCGTCCGATGTGATCGGTTCACTATCTAATTGCTTGCCTACTTTCATTTTTTCTCGGTAGAGAAAATACATTGTTGCAATTGAAACCACAGAAACAACAACTCCAGCTCTTGTCGTTTGTGGTTCGGACTGGTAAAAAATAGAAAGTGCGGCACCCACCACAAGTCCGGCCACAAGGATATACAGGGCCACACCCGTGACTTGAAGTGCTCTGACCTCAAAATGGTCACGTTGTTTCAATTCACTTCGCTGCATTCGCCAAATCATGTGCGTTATGCCTATCCCCGAGAGCACTTCTGCGAAACTGTCGACACCGAAACCAAATAAGGCCAGCGTATCATCAGTAGCCCCGAAAAAGGTAGAGATTATTCCTTCAATGGTATTATACCCTACCGTGATAAGACTAAGAATAAAGGCAAACTGCAACCTTTCTTGAATAATCTTCTGCTCCATAATATGTTTACTTACAATTTACAGTCTGAACAAACGCCCTTTACTACAAGGTTGGCTTCCTCAGGCTCGTAGTTTATCGGAAGTTCAATTTCCGGTATTTTGTAACTTGTAAGACATTTGGTCTGCCCACATACTCTACAGTGAAAATGCAGATGGAGGTCTCTTTCTATTTCGCAATTACACCCTTCTTCACATAATGCATACTTGGGCACGCCAGTACCATCATCAATACTATGCACCATACCGTATTCTTCAAATACCTTCAAGGTTCTGTAAAGCGTGGTTCTATCCGACTTTTCAAAGGCCTTATACAGCTCGGTAAGTCCGATTGCTGCCTCCCGACCCAGCAGGAATTCTAATACCAGTAACCGCATTGCTGTGGGTTTGATATTGTGAGATTTCAGGTTTTTTTCCAGCTCTTTGATCATGGCTCTCTTTCTTTATTGTTTAAAGATTTCCCGGTCTTTATACGAAATCCAATTGCTATTGCTGAGATATAGCTTTAATTCTTTTAGTTTTTGGCGTTGTAATTGGCTATTTTGGAAAGCAGGCAGTGACAATCTCTTGCCAACTGCCTATGCCTGTCACTAGATTTAGTGATCATGAGAAGTCTGACTTTTATTCATTTCTGATATCAAGTAATAGGCATTGTTCCATGCTACTTTAGTACCTTCCGGAAGTGGCATTAGCAATTTGATCTCTACCCATCCTTCATCTACTAACCCAGTTCGAATTTCAACCGCTTTGAAACCCCATTCTGTCTGTCCATCTTCCTTATGGGCTGCCGCCGTGAAGATAAAGGGCTTACCATCTTCCTCAATGATAGCAGATTCAGGTAAGGCCAGGACCGATTTTTCTCCTGTATGGATTCTTCCATTGATGTACATACCTGGTATAAGAAAATCCTCTTTCTGATCAATTTCAGCGTGCACGTGAACCGCTTTTGGATTTTGCTCAAATTGCTTACCTACAGAGTAAATCTTAGCTTTGAGCGTAGTACCGGGAACAGACTCTACCGTGAAGAAAATATCCTGTCCCTTCATTACTTTGTAAACATCCTTTTCAAAAACCATCAGGTCGGCGTGAATGTGATCATTGTTGACAATCATAAACATGCCTTTTTGAGGATCGACAAACTGACCAATCTGGACTTCCACTTTCTCGATGAAACCATCTATTGGGCTAACCACTGGAACATTCTGATATATATTGCCACGTTGCACCTTTTCAACGTTCAAACTGAGTTGGCGTAGCTGAGCTTCATAACCTTTGGCTTCGCCCTTCATTGATAGATAATCTGCCTGAGTTTGTTCGAAGGTTTTGCCAGACCCCACTTTTTCTTCGTATAGCTTTTTCTGTCGTTCATATTCTTTTTCAAGGTATTGCATCTGGCTGTAGACTCTCACATAGTTCATTTGCAATTGGGATAAGTCTGGATGCGCCAGCGTAGCCAATGTTTGGCCTTTCCTCACTTTATCACCTTCTATTACCTTAATCGTTGTCACGTTTGCCCCCAATATGGCCGTGACAGTAGCTTCATGCTGGGGCGGCACCTCTAGCTGCCCATTGGCTTCAACTACTCCCGACAAAGGTCTTGTTGGTATTTCGTCGACCTTTATGCCGAGGCTGTTAAACTTGAGTTGAGATAAATGGACTTCTCCTTCTCCACCTTTAATCTCTTCCTGCGGTTGTTCATCCTGCTGGCCTTCATCTGCCTTATTTCCACAGCTGGCAAGGAATGTTGCCACAAATGCTATGGTTACGATATATATAAAATGCTTTTTCATTTCTTTATTTTTTGAAATATTGAATTATTGTCCAATGAGGAATTCCAGATTGATTACAGCCTGGTTGTACCCGTTTAGTGTATTGATGTAATTGAATTTGATGCTGAGTGCCTGATTGATGTTTTGAAAATACTCTACATAGTCTATGGCTCCATTTTCAAAGCTTTTTCTGGCATTGTTTAAAATCAAATTGGCTTGAGGAATGGCTTTTTGCTTATAGTAATCAAGACTTCCCTGAAATTTTGTAATCTCCTCCATTTGCTGCCGATACTGGCCCTGAAGTGCTGTAAAGTAGTACTCCGAGTGGGTATTTGCCATCTGTGATCGCAATTGAGCAGATTTAACGCTTGCCTTATAGGAACCATAAAATAGAGGTATGGAAATACCTCCTTGTATTCCCCCAAATCGATCAGAAGAAGTCGCAATTCCACCGTTCTCTGTTTCGCCTCCTATCAATGATTGATTGAAATAACCGACAAAAAGATCGGGCATCAGCCTGGCTGACTGAACAGATTTTTCTGCATCTGCAATAGCTACTTGTTGTTTAGTCAACCCAAGTAGCGGGTTGTTCATAATCAAAGCATTGTCCTGTATGTTTATGACATCCCTTTCTATAAGGTCGGAAGGCTCGAAACGCAAACTAGATGTATCATTCAACAGGATTTGGAGCTGCTTTTCCTGAATGACAATGTCGGCCTCCAGCAACTTCAGCTGATTTTGAACTTCCATGACACCTGTTTCAGCTGCAGCCTTCTCAAGATAACTGGTTGCCTCGGTCTCGTACCGAATGGTAGCCGCATTTAGAAATCGCCCATATACTGTATCTTGATATAGCAGCAAGTTGCGCCTTTCGTGCAGGAAGGACAGTTCATACCAGGCCTGACGTATCTTCCATTTTAGATCATTTTCTGTAACAGCCAGCTGCTTTTGACCACCAACTACCTGTTCATTAGCGAGTTGCTTTTGCTTGGCATAAACGGTGGGAAACTCAAATGACTGGCCAACACTGATGGAGAAGTCATTCTCAAAGCTATTGTATTGACCG
The DNA here is from genome assembly GCF_048007035.1 of Imperialibacter sp. Taxonomy (NCBI): domain Bacteria; kingdom Pseudomonadati; phylum Bacteroidota; class Cytophagia; order Cytophagales; family Flammeovirgaceae; genus Imperialibacter; species Imperialibacter sp. The sequence goes on along the minus strand of NZ_CP180355.1, from coordinate 3,779,653 downwards.
TATTGAACGCCAACACTAGTTTTTCCTAAATTAAATGCTGTCTTCCTTCCTTGCTCCTGAAGTTCTATGTTGGTAATTGCAACTTGAACATTGCCATTGTTGGCCAACCCCAGTGTGATCGCCTCATCCAAAGTAGTAATTGATTTCTGTTCCAGCTCTTGCGCTCGTGCCTTGGACGGAATTCCAAGAAGCAAACCACATACAATTAGAGCCATAATTGCGTTGGCCGCCGAGCCGGTATTTAGATTAACTTTTATAGACTTACGACCTTCAATGTAGGAATAGAGGACTGGCAGAACAATCAGCGTCAGCAGTGTTGCGCTGATCAGACCGCCTATTACTACAGTGGCTAATGGCCGCTGCACTTCAGCTCCTGCAGAGGCTGAAAATGCCATGGGTGTAAAGCCCATAATGGCGGCAGTAGCAGTCAACAATATAGGTCTAAGACGTTCTTGTGTTCCTGTGATAATTCGTTCTTTTATGTCTGTCATCCCTTCGGTTTTTAGTGAATTGAAACGACTGATTAAAACCAGTCCGTTAAGAACAGCCACCCCGAAGAGGACGATGAATCCGACTCCCGCAGATATACTAAAAGGCATACCTCTCACGGCCATGAAAAACACTCCTCCAATGGCCGCAAGTGGGATCGCCATGTAGATCATCACTGATTGGGGGAAAGATTTTAAGGCAAAATAGAGTAGTATAAAAATAAGAAAGAGGGCAATCGGCACCACCACTAACAATCTTGCTTTGGCTCGCTGCAAATTTTCAAACTCTCCTCCATAGGTGATATAATAGCCCGGTGGCAAGTCCAGTTCCGCATCCAGTTTTTGCTGAATATCTGTCACAACAGATTCTACGTCTCTACCTCGAACGTTTACACCCACGTAAGTCCTTCGAAAAGTATTGTCCCTGGATATTTGCATGGGGCCTGGGACATATTCGATATCAGCAACTTCCTTGATTGGCACTTGAGTACCATCAGGTAAATCTACGTATAGAGTTCTAAGATCCTCGATGCTTTGGCGATGTGATTCATCAAAACGAATGACCATTTCGAAGCGTTTTTCACCCTCAAAAATGACCCCAGCTACACCTCCCGCAAAAGCTCCGCTAACGTACTCATTCAATTTTTGAACATCCAATCCATATTGGGCCAGTTTCTTACGGTCGTATCTCACAGTCATTTGCGGCAGACCAGCAGTACGTTCTGCATTCACATCTCCAGCGCCCGGCACTGTTTGGATGATGGCAGCCATTTCCTGTACTTTTTGCGTTAACACGCTTAAGTCTTCACCGTACAATTTCACAGCTACATCTTCTCGAACTCCTTCAAGTAATTCATTGAACCTAAGTTCTACAGGCTGAGTAAAGACGAGATTAACGCCCGGAAGTATGTCTAACTTCTCTTTGATCTTCTCAATAAGCTGTTCTTTCGAATCTGCGGAAACCCATTTCTCTCTATCCTTCTCTAGAATTAGATACATATCGGCTATGTCTAAAGGCATGGGATCTGTTGGTATGTCGGCAACTCCAATTCTGGCGACTGCTGTTGTTATTTCCGGAAAATTTTCTTTTAATATGTTTTCGATCTTAATGGACACATCAATAGCTTCACTGAGACCACTTCCTGGTCGAATAAGGGCTTGCATTGCTATGTCGCCCTCATCGAGTTGGGGAATAAATTCACCCCCCATTCTTGAGAAAATGAGCCCCGCCCCGACGAGTAGAGCCAAAGCAATACCTATAACCGCTAATCGCAGTTTCAAGGCACCAATAATCAACGGATGATACACTTTATTTAAAGCATTGATGATCTTCTCGCTGAACTTGTTTATTCCGTTTTCTAACCTTGCAAACCAATTTTTTGGATTACTTATTGGACGCATTAGCAATGCAGTCATCATTGGCACATAAGTCAGGCATAGAATAATTGCACCTAGAACAGCATACCCAAATGTGTAGGCCATTGGAGTAAACATTTTACCCTCAACACCTGTTAAAAAAAGGATAGGGGTGAATACGATGAGAATGATGAGTTGTCCAAAAAAAGCAGCGTTCATCATGGTGCTCCCGGATTCATAGGCTATTTCGTCCATTTGAGCCTGATCAAACTTATTCTTGCCAGCCCTTATCCCCTTTTCAATTTCATGAACTGTGCCTTCAACTATAATCACAGCACCGTCCACGATGATTCCAAAATCAATGGCTCCGAGGCTCATCAAATTCGCCCAAACCCCGGTGGCTTTCATGAGAATAAATGCAAAAAGTAAAGAGAGTGGAATTAATGACGCAGTGACAATGCCACCTCTTAAACTTCCCAGCAGCACAACAAGAACAAAAATCACAATAAGTGCTCCTTCAATTAAATTTTTGCTGACTGTGCTTGTAGTCCGCTCAATTAGAGAGCTCCGATCAAGATATGCATTAAACTCAAGGCCTTCAGGAAGGGACTTTTCAATTTCAGTCATTCGCTGGATTACATTTTGAATGACCGCATTGGGGTTCGACCCTTTCAACATCATGATGATTCCCCCCACAGCCTCATGACCATCCTGAGTGAAGGCACCATATCGAACCTGATGCCCGAAATGAACTTTTTCAGCTACATCTCTGATGAGTATTGGAATGCCATTTTCGTTACGGACTGAAATATTTTCTATATCATCTATGGTGCGAACCAGACCTTCACCCCGAATGAAATTGGCCATTTTGCTTTTCTCAATATAGGCACCTCCCGTGTTGACGTTGTTGCGAGCCAATGCCTCATAAACCTCAGAAATACTAACGTTCAGAGCATTCAGCTTTTCCGGATTAATGGCCACTTCGTACTGCTTAATATAACCACCAAAGGAATTGATTTCTACAACTCCTTCAAGCAGCGTTAGCTGTCGCTTAACAATCCAGTCCTGAATAGTACGGAGCTCCATTGCTGAATACGCTGTGTCATATCCTGCTTTGGGCTGAATGGTGTATTCATAAATCTGTCCTAGCCCTGTGGAAATAGGCCCCATTGAGGGGCTACCAAATTCCTGAGGGATGGTTTCTTTCAGTTCATTGAGTTTTTCCTGCACCAATTGTCTGGGCAGGTAAGTACCCATATCATCTTCAAAGACAATGGTGACAACAGAAAGACCAAACCGAGAGATAGACCGTATTTCATCAACACCTGGAAGGTTCCCCATCGCCAACTCCACCGGATAAGTGACAAATTGTTCAATATCCTCTGTTGCAAGGTTCTCGGAAACAGTAATTACCTGTACTTGATTGTTAGTTATATCCGGGACTGATCCCAGATTAATGGTGGACATTGAGTAAATACCGACCCCAATCAGCGTCAGCGTTAACAGGCCCACAATGAATTTATTCTTTATTGAAAAAGAAATGATTTGATTGATCATATGACTATTAAATTATTAGACGTGGAAAACAATGAAGTGAATGAGCCTGACAATCGTAGCCAAAATGAGTATTGCGCTAATGAGAGCAATGAAAATCCATTTCAGCACGATTTTGACAGTCACCTTCTTACTTCCACTTTCCCCCCGTTTCTTTCGGGTTTTATTCAGTTTTTTCAAGCTGGACAAATAGAATTGAGCAAGAATAAAAGGTTGCTTTATGAGAAAAGCACGTGAGGGGTGTTTAGCAAACTTTCAGATAAGGTGTGATGAACCAAACTTTACCAGTCTGGCATACTTATCCCGCTAAACAATTGACATTATGATCTTGGAGGTTTGAGAAAGCCGGAGATTTCAATACTCATGAAATCCTGAAGATAGGAAGTATATACGTTGGGAAGTTTAGTTGGATGAGTAAAAACTAATCCCAAAACAGATACAAAGTGAACATGACAACAGTGACATACACAGAGCAGTGAGCAACCATCCAGGCCGCTTTCCTGTGAGTGGCCATGATTACTATCATTAGTACAACTCACTGACACGGCATTTTGTGAGCGCTCTACGGGTACCGTATCTGTGCATGCTACCCCCACAAGGGATATGAAATAAAAACTCAATATGTAAGAGGCAATTTTCACTGAATGCAAATATACGCAAATGTGTGATGCAAGGCTATTGCAAAGTTTGGATCAAGAGCTTTGTAGTTTCTTAAACAGTTTTATAGTGAATGACAAGACGTTTGTATTACTGAGGTTGGTTCCAAACATCTATTTTACGGAAATCTTTTTTCCTTTTTCAAGTGCTGCGGCAAGCGGCCAGCCCAGCTCACTACTACTTCATCGACCGTTTAAGAAGCTGCGCATTGATAGCGACTATCACAGTACTCAGGCTCATAAACACAGCACCAATGGCTGGACTTATCACCATGCCGGGAATAAACCCAGTCGCTAACGGCAATGCAACAGCATTGTAACCCGTAGCCCATACGAGGTTTTGTATCATCTTTTTGTAGGTGGCCCTGCCAAAAATCACCAGGTTAGCTATGTCCTTAGGATTGCTATTCACCAAAATGATATCTGCTGTCTCTGCTGCCACATCAGTCCCGGACCCTACAGCTATTCCTACATTGGCCTGAGCAAGGGCGGGCGCATCGTTGACACCGTCGCCTGTCATGGCTACAAAGTGCCCTTCCTTCTGCAGCTTCTTAATGATGTCGACCTTTTGGTCGGGCAGCACCTCGCTGTAATAGCCATCGAGGTCCAGTTTTTCACTGACCGCCTTGGCCGTCTTTTCATTGTCGCCTGTTGCCATGAAGAGCTTCATTCCTTTCGCTCTGAGCGTTTTGATGGCCTCAGCACTTTCCTCCCTTATTTTATCCGACAAAGCTATAAACCCAACCAGTTTGTCTTCCCTGATCACGAATACGATCGTTTCAGCAGCGTCAGAGCCAGCCTCTTTCGGAATATCAATATTCTTTTCTCTTAAATAACCCGGGCTTACTACTTTCCAATTTTTACCGTCAACACGTCCCTGAATACCTTTCGATGTCAGCGACTCAAAACTCTTTACGTTCTTCAGTTTCAGTTTTGCTTCTTTGGCGGCTTTCACAATGCCCTGTGCAATAGGGTGCTCGGAGCTTTGCTCTAACGATGCCACAGCAGCCATCATCTCTTCTTTAGAGAGGCTCTTGGTCTTGCTTTCGAACCTCGAAACACCGAATTTACCTTCGGTAAGAGTGCCTGTTTTATCAAAAACAAAGGCAGTAATCTTTCTTGCATTTTCAAAGGCAGTTCTGTTTCTGATCAGCAAGCCCTTGCCTGCCGAAACAGCCGTGGAAATGGCAACTACGAGAGGAATGGCCAATCCCAATGCGTGTGGACAGGATATTACCATCACGGTCACCATGCGCTCCAGGGCATAGTCCATTGGCTTGCCCATGGCCAACCATACGATGAGCGTAATCGCACCGGCGCTTATGGCCACATATGCCAGCCACTTGGCGGCCGTATTGGCCAGGTTCTGCGTTTTAGACTTCGCCTTTTGTGCGTCCTGCACAAGTTTAATCACCTTATTGAGGTAGCTCTCCTCCCCCGTCTTTTCTACCTTTACTTTGAAGGACTGATTGCCATTCACAGATCCCCCAATGACCTGATCGCCTTTTGCTTTCTTAGCTGGTTTGCTTTCGCCAGTCAGCATGCTTTCGTCAAGGTAGCTCTCGCCCTCCACTATGATACCATCAGCGGGAAGCTTTTCGTTGGCCTTAATGAGTATAATGTCATTCTTCTTTAGTTCAGACACTTTCACGTCCATCACATGATCGTCGTGAACAAGGTGCGCCTCCGCTGGCATCATCTGCACCAGAAGCTCCAGCGCACGGGAAGCACCCATCACCGACTTCATCTCTATCCAGTGGCCCAACAACATAATCACAATTAACGTCGCCAGCTCCCAGAAAAAGTCCTTTCCCTCCAAACCGAATACGACAGCCGAGCTATACCCATAGGCCACTGTAATGGCCACTGCAATCAGCAGCATCATGCCAGGTGTCTTCTCCTTTACCTCATCAATAAGCCCTTTCAGGAAAGGCCAACCCCCGTAGAAGAAAATGAGCGATGACAGTCCGAATAAAACATATTGATCGCCTGCAAAACCGAATTCAAATCCCAACCACTCCTGAATCATTTTGGATAGTGCCAAAATAGGAACGGTAAGGACAATCGACACCCAGAACCTCTTCTTGAAATCCTCTATCATGTGGGCGTGGTGACCGTGGTGACCCGAACCGCTGTGTTTAGAATGTTCGTGAGCATGATGCTCTTGATTGCTGGTATGATGATGATGTTCCATTGTGCTGATTTTAAGTCTGTTACTATTTGTCGCTGAACTCCAGAGTCACACCCAGTTTCTCCCACGTCATGGTAATAGCTCCCTTGCCATCTCCTTTGTCCTCAATATTATAGTTAAGCCTTTCCTGGAGCGGAAGATCAATTTGAGGTACTACTTCAACACGTACCACGTCTTCGGCTGCGGAATAATCATCCGCCAAATGCTGTTCCCAATTTCTATTGATAATTATCTGCCAAGAGTCCTTACCGGGAATGGTGAATAAGGCATATTTTCCTTCTGGCACTGTTACCCCACCTATTTCTACATCTTTCGAAAAGGTGATGCTGGTAGCACTGTGAGCACCCGTCACCCACACTTCGTTGAAAGGCACAAGTCCTCCCCATATCACCCGTCCTCTGGCTCCGGGAGCGTGGTATGCCATAGAAACGTGGACGCCTCCCACTTGTCCATGGGCTTCCTTAGGGATGCTTTTTTTCAGGGTATCCACCGAAGCAACCGCAGGCTCGGTAGCCTGATGCTGGTGCTCATCCATGGAAGATTTCTTTGACTCGCAGGCGGCTGTTAGCAGCACCAGCGCTAATAAAAGATAACTTAGGTTTTTCATTATGGTTGTTCTATAGTAATTCATTAAATAAATGTTTGTATGCACTTAAAAATATGTATTCAAATTAACCCCTTAAAATCTGACTGTTAACCCACCGCCAGTGCCAAACCGGTTGTCATGACTAGCTGTCAGTGAGAAATTTTTTGATATAATATAGTCTACCCCAACATTCCATACCTGTTCGGAGCGATAAGTCGCCACAGGGTCAGGAGACTGAAAGACGCCAAAATCAGGTCTGAATTCGTACCTCCCAAAAATAGCAACCCTTCTGAAAATGAGGTATTCAGAAGACAGCCGTAATTGTGGTCTTAGCTGATTGTCAATTCCCAGGTCGGCATTTATGAAATAGGGGAGCAAATAACGAACACCTACCTGAGCAACAGTATTGAACTGACTCAAATCTCCACTGGTCGCATTTTCTGTATTCAGCCCACCATACACTCTAAAATAGTCGCTCAGGTAGTACTCGTACGACAAGTCAGACTCAATATTGTTGTTCCAGCCGTACTCCACTCCGAAATTAAATTGACTGCGTACGTTGGAGGTCGTTACTTCTACAGCCGACATATGACTTGCTCCGTAAGCAACTCCCCAGAAATAATATTTGTTTGTCTCCTTAATAAGTGCGGACAGCGGATATCTGTTCAATTTTGGGTCACGGGGTGTGCCGTAGCTAAACACCCTTGCCATACCACCTTCCATGTGATATAAAATATGACAGTGGAAAAACCAATCTCCATATTCGTTGGCATCAAACTCTATAGTGATGCTTTGCATGGGAGCCACATTCACTGTATGCTTTAGTGGCGAGTAATCACCATTTTTATTAATTACCCTAAAAAAATGACCGTGCAAGTGCATAGGGTGATTCATCATTGTAAGGTTATTCATGGTGATACGGACGATTTCTCCCTGCTTGATTTCTATCTTATCAGCTTCATCCAGAACCTTACCGTTCATGCTCCATATGTACCTCCACATATTTCCATTCAGATTGAGTACCATTTCCCGAACAGGCTGGTCACCTGGGAAGCTGGTTGCCTCGGGTGACTTCAAAAAATCATACCCCTGATCAGGCCCCATACCAACCCCCGTCAGTACAGACTCCTTCTGGCCCTGCGGCAAATTCATCTGCATCTTGCCGTGCTGCATGGGGTTCGCTGTTGGGGTAGGTAGTGTATCCGTCGGCGATTGTATTGGCATATCCATTCCCTCGTGCATGGAACTTTCACTGGGAGTAGATTTATCTCCCATGTCCTTATTTTCCATCCCGTCCATCTTCATTCCCGACATATCTCCCTTCATCTGCATCCCATACCTCTCCATCTTCTCAAGACCTTCATTGGTAGACGGGTTGAAAATCATGGCTGGCGCTCCCATTTTCATTTCCATTTTCGCCATGGCTTTCATTATTCCTACATAGTCAGGTTTCGGTACGTCAGGTGCCGCAATGATAGATCCTGCACCTAAAAACGCTGACGTTTTCCCCGCACCATCCATAGAGGTAGCTCTGATTTCAATCTTACCATTTTCCGGAACAGTAACCAAAAAATCGTAAGTCTCCGCCACTGCGAAGAGGGTTTTGTTACGTTTCACGGGAACAACGTCAACACCATCAGAAGCGATCAAAGTAGGTGTCTCACCACCAAATGTCAACCAGTAATAAGTAGAAGCAGAAGCATTAATCATTCTGACCCTCACCTTTTGACCGGGCTTTAAATCAGGGTATTCCTGCTCTTTAGCACCATTGGTCAAAAAGGCGTTATAATACACATCAGCAATGTCGGCACCTGGCATTCGCTGCCTCCAGAACTTAAGCTGCGCCCCTAGTCCTCCACGGCTGATGACCCTGGCCAGCGGAGTGACGGTATTTCTTTTGATTGAATACCATTCGTTCCTTCGCTTAAGATTCTTCATCACGTGCATGGGGTTTTCGTCTGTCCAGTCGGAAAATACCAACACAAGATCTGTATCGTATTCTATTTTTCGTTGACGTGGTTCAATTACTATCGACCCGTACACTCCGAGCTGCTCTTGCAGGCCAGTGTGCGAGTGATACCAGTAGGTCCCACCTTGCCGCAGTGTAAACTCGTATTTCTGCGTTTCTCCCGGCTCTATCGGAGGGGTGGTGAGGTAGGGAACACCGTCATAGTAATTGGGTAATATGAGTCCGTGCCAGTGGACAGAGGTCTCTACATCAAGGTCGTTTTTGACATAAATCACAGCATATCCGTCCTCTTCAAACCGAAGAGTGGGGCCGGGAATTTGTTGATTGATGGCAAGTGCTTTTCTGTCTTTCCCAGTCAAATTAATCGTTTTCTCGCTGATTGTCAGCCTATATTCTGTTGTATCAACCTGCGCATAGGATTCCTCCAAAGGGGACAGCACAATACAAACTGCTGAAATCACTTCTATTAATAATTTTCGATGATTGATCTTCATTTCAATTGTTTCGTTAATAAATCTATTTAGGTGCGTGAGCAGACATGATATGTAAAGGTGCCCAGCATAGAATTAATATATTCAGCCTCCTGAACCTCCGAAAAACCTGCACTAGAGAGATATTCTGGGATGAGGCCGTTGACATTGTCGTTGGTAGTGGCAAAGCCGTCGAGGAATTGAACCATGTAAAATGCATTGCGCAGGGTTTTTGTTTTCGCCTTGCCCCAATCGCCAAGAACGAATCTTCCGCCAGGTTTAAGGAGCCTGTGAATTTCCCTCATGGACCATATTTTAGAAGCTTTATCAAGGTGGTGAAACACAAGGCAACTGTATACTTTATCAAAGGTTCCTGACTCAAAGGGAAATTCTCCACCATCATACAGTTCCAGTGGGATATTGAATGAATGCCTGCTTAGCTTTTTGGCGGCGATCTCACGCATTTTTGGATCAATATCCAGCCCAATGAGGTGGCAATCAGAACAGCGATTTGCTGCAACAAGCAGGTTGGTACCGGTACCAAAACCAAACTCCAGAATATGCTCCCCAGCCTCTGGGACCAGGTGGTCAACCAGCTTCGCTCTAATCCTTCGTTCAGGCATGGTCACCTTTATGGCCAGATCGTACCAGTCGCTCAGGGAGGCAAAACCTAATGCCGGGGTATATCGCTTGCTTGCCATTATTTTCTAGCCCTCGAAGAGTTGTGGGTCTTTATTATCTTCCAGTTGCCGTCTATTTTCTGCAAAATTGATGTAGCAACAGCCTTTCTCTCCACCTTTTTTCCATCTTCCTTGAACACAAGAGTATATACATACGACTCAGTCGTGAAAGCATAAGGGAGGGCCACAACAACCTCAATTTCGTATTCACTGAATGTGAAAGACGAAAAATGTCCAAGTTCTGGGCCTATGTGATGGGCTATATAATCGGCATAAGTGCCTTCTATTTTCCCAGACTCCACTACCTGTGAGTCATCCGAAAACAAGGCATAAGATTTGGAGACATCCAGACTTTCCAGCACCTCTTTGTACTTTTTCATGACTTGCTTCACCTGCTCGGTGTCAGTTTGAGCCAAAGCGGGCTTTGCTGAATAAAACAACAAAAAGACAAAAATGTATATCGTGTAATTTTTCATAATGATGTGTGTGAGATCTACTATTCGTTTGACAATGGTGAAACTTCAATAGACTTGATAAGCACGGTTCCAGATCCTTTGAGCATGATTCCTACAAAACCATCCTCCATGACATCTCCATGCCCATGTGTGATTGTCTTATCTCCTATATACCCTTTGTAGTGCGAACCGGCGGCGGAAACTCTCAAGTCTAGCCATCCGGTACCTGGCGAATATGCTTTCTCATCAAAGATTTTCTCGGCGCCATTTACGGTTCGGCCAAGCCTCATTTTTTCACTTGTAAGCTCCACAAACTCAAATTTGTCTTTGTCCTGAGCGTGATGAATCAACCTGAACGAGCCCTCGAATTGCGAGATATTCGTCGAGACAACCACCCCTACACTGCCGTAGGCGGCATGAAAAACAAAACCAGCTTGCTTACCATTTGGAGTTAGTTTCAGGACTTTACTTTCACCTTCGTTGACTACTTCAGGGCTAACATCATTGACACTGCCGGCCAGAAAATGGAAATCAGATTGAAGAATATTTTCATCAGTGGCACCCGGACGCCATATTTTGGCGTCGCCATCACTGGTAGCAGAATCATTATGGCCTTCATGCATTTCTGTCGCATGCTCATGTGCTTCTCCCTCTTCATCGTGCGCAGTGGCAACTTCATCATGCGCTTGCTTTTCTGACTCACTTTTATTGACTTGTGAACAAGAGGCTATCATGGCCAAAGCTAGAAAGGCCATCATATACGTCACTTTTTTAGAAAATTTCATATCATCTTTTGTGTAATGTGAATACTAATTATTTGCTCGTGCCTACCCCATATTTGTAGACCAGCTTTCCTCCAAGGTCGGCTGTTTTGGCTACCACGGCGATGCCAGCCAGCCCCACAGCAAAAAGGGCAACCGCTATTATCCGCTTCTTGTCCCACCTTTTCCAAAAAAGACCTATCCGGGCTGTAGCGTACGCCAGAAAGAAATAGAGCGTATAATGTCCCCAGTCGGAATGGCTACCGGCTGTCATCTCCCCCTGGAATGAAATAGCCACATTATCTATGGCCTGCTCACCACTGAAGAAGGCTGCCAGAGCCGAAACTGCTGCCAAAACATACAAAGCCAATGTTGCATTTCTCAGCTCCCAACCCTGCTTGATAAGGGTGAGGAAATCAAACAACACGGCCACCAGCCAAAGAGCGATGGGGAAGTGGATAATTAACGGGTGCACATTAGGCGCCCAATCAGGAATTAATGTTTCCATTTTAATTGTTCATTTTTTTTAGTTTCATACAAGTGTGCATCTGATTTCTGAAATGGAGTCTTTCGATGGACGCTTGATCAAAATTGGCGAAAGGAGTTATGGCAGTGAATAATCCTCCACTCTCCGTTGTCAAATTTCAAGATGGTGGTTGTTATACCACTTCCTGAAATACCTTGCAAACTTCCATTGCTTTCAATCTCATACCTGAACTCCTCGATCCCCATTGCCATGTCGAAATGAGTGTGGATGCTTACAGAGTAGTCTTTAAAATGAAGCCGACAGTCGCTTGACGAATCTTTCAAAAAACCACTAAATGGCATGGCCCTTCTTCCAGAGTCCACAAACAAGACATCCTTGCCATATTGGCTCTCAAAGGACTGGAAATCAAACCTTTCAACTAAAGACCTGCAATGTTTCAGAATAGATCTCAACTCCGACTCAACTTTGTCTCCCTTTCCTCCCGAGGTGAGAATTTGAAGGTACCTGAACACCAATAATAACCGGCTCATAATAGAATGATTGTACTACGTTTCTCATATAGCATGCATGGAAATAGCTGTTTCTAGCCAGTTGCCCACCATAGGGGTATACTGCCCGAAAACAACTCAAGGTTCTGATGGTTTCTCTCTTGATGGCATAAGTTTGACGTTACCGCTGAAGCAGTCAGTGATCACACGCAACGCAGCTGAGAGTGTTAGAACCCAATTATCACCCAAGTTTAGGGCATGGAATAGCAATGCATTCCAATTGCAGCGCAATTGGTAACGATAAATTGCAAACAGCGTAAACTTGAAAGTTGTTGGTTATGAAAACTTAGGGGGATGAAATATGCACCTGGCGCTCGAAGTAATCACACTGAAACAATAGGGCTTCAGCTTTTTCACCAAGGACGATTCGCCTGGCATATCCAAAAGTTCGGCTACACTATTTTGAACGCAAACAGGATTATTGGCGCTCAAATTAAAATGGTCAGCTTCATTTTCACTAAGGGGATAATGGCTTGGGTCTTCCCAATCATGCACATAGTGGCCTAGTAAAGCTACAGCAGAAGAGTGGTCTGAACTGAGGTGATGCAGACTATGGCTAAGGAGAAATCCTATCTTTTTCAAAGGGATATATTGAAAACTTTGCCCCAAGAAAGCTGCAACAATAAATATGGCTATTATTCTTTTCAATTCAAGTAAATTTAACATTTTCCAATGAACTAGCAAAGTTCTTTGCCCCTCAATTTCGCACAAAACCGCTCACTTTCCGGCTAAAAAAAACCTAGTTAGAATAGCAAAGTTTCAGGCATGCTGGCAATTTTCAATCTCCACTTCGCACAACTATACAATTTCAAAGTTGAGCATCATGCCATCATCCTCATGCTCCAGATTATGGCAATGAAATACAAATTCACCAGGCGTATCTGGGAAAGTCATAATAAGTCTGACCTTTTCCTTCGGTAAGATCAAAACGGTGTCCTTCCATCCTTTCTCCGAGGGGATAATGCCATTCCTCCCCCCGGTTCTCGACAATATTTGAAACTGAACTGCGTGTATGTGGATCGGGTGTATTTCATCGCCTGCATTGTCAAACTCCCAAATTTCCGTGACCCCGGCTTTCACTGTCTCGTCAACTCTGCCTCTCTTATAAGACTTTCCATTGAAAGTATGCATAGCTCCACTGCCCATCATCCCCATCCTGTTAATCTCAAAGTTCCTGACTTTAGTTGCTTGATTTTCAGGAATCTTGTCGATGACCGAAAGAGAGCCGGGTGGCTGAAAGGTATCACCGGTTGATGCCCCGATAATAAATTTCATGATTTTGAAGCTCTCGGCTCCTTGCGACGATCCCCCATTGAACTTTTTGCTTTCCAAATAGACTTCAGAGCCTACTGGTTCTGCCGAAAAATCTACCAAAACGTCCAGTCGCTCGCCAGGGCCAAGCAAGACTTCATTGACATCTTCAGGCGCACCAAGCAGACCACCATCGCTCCCAATTATTTTCATGCCCAAATTGGGGCTCAGAGCAAGATTATAAACCCTTGCAGTAGATCCATTCAATATCCTCAACCTGTACCACCTCCCCTGAGCTTCGTGAAAAGGTGATGCTACGCCATTCACCGTGATCGTCTGGCCAAAATACCCGGTCATCGTTTCCATCATTGACGGATCATAGACCAATTTTCCTGCCTTCAACCTTTTATCCTGAATGACCAGCGGAACCTCGAAGTCGCCAGCGGGAAGTCCGAGTGCCAGTTCTTCGTCATCATTGATAATAAGTATTCCGGCCAGGCCATTATGCACTTGCCTTGCAGTGGCGCCATGCGGATGCGGATGATACCAGTGGGTTCCGGCTCTTTGATCAATTGGAAAACTGTATTGAAATGATTCTCCAGCTTTTACAATGTCGACGGGATTGCCATCCATGTTAGCTGGCACCTTCAACCCATGCCAGTGTACGTTTGTTGGCTCGGATAGAGCGTTTTGCACGCTGGCAGTAAGCATCTCGCCCCTAAAAGCCCGAATGGTTGGGCCGAGAATATTGCTCCTGTAGGCGAACGTGCTGGTTGTTTTGCCTTCTAAAATGCTGGTTCTTTGGCTACCTGGGCTCAAATCAAGAGACGCTCCAGCTTCTTCCGGCAATGGCAATGGCATATCAAACCCCGTGTCTACGATGCCTACATTTCCATCCCTGTCGTGGAACATGCAGTTCTGAAGAACCATGGGTAGAACTACAGAACCAGCGGAAAGCTTTACAAAATGTCTTCTCTTCATACCACGTGATAATTTAAAAGTTTCTTTTTGGCCCTTTTAAGCTTTTTACTTTTTCGCACATACGTATCCGCAGCGTCACGACAATGGCATCCTATTTAAGTTCGCTGCCTTTGGTGCCTGCGTCAATGGCTGAAATACTCAAAAGAATTCAAGTACTTCAGCCTTTAATAACAACCTAACCAGTGGCGATTGAGCATTTGAATGATCAGTTCTATGTATGATCATTATTAGTTTTGGCCTGTCCCCTATTCAATCGTCTCCTTCACGCTGCCGCAGGAAAGCATCTTGCTCCCGTAGTAAGGATTCTTTATTTCCTTGTCGTTAGAAAGCCAAGAACCCTTGGCCATAGGACAATAATCCAAATAGATAGTGCCCATTGAAAGCTTAGCTCCCTTCACCAGGGCAGTCATCTCATTGCTTAAGCCCACAAAAGCTTTGCGCTGGTCGTCCAGCGTAGCAGCCTTGGCTACTTTGGCTGCTTCGGCAAGCGCAGACTTACTATTGTCTACCGCTGCCAGTGACTTTTGAAGTCCAGCTGCCGCAGTGGTTGCGCTTTTTGATTCCGAGGCCACCAATGCCTCTTTCAATTGAATGTATGCGCCATAGGCAAGACCTATGTTCTGATCTTCAAACATTGGTGCCATTTGTTTACTTGTTGCCTTTTCAGCGGTGCCACTGGCGTGGTCGTGTTGTGCACTTGCAGAGAAGCTTACCAAAGCAAGCCCGAACATTAGCATTGACTTTTTCATAATGATTGATATCTATTGCGGCGATTGGCCGCTTTTAGGTATAACAGTTAATAAATAAATTCTGTGGAAATAATATTGAAGGGGTGAACCAATACCAGAAAGTATTGTGTCGCTAACTTAAAACTCCCAAATTGATCAGGGGCCTAAATAAGAAATGACTGAACGAGCACTTGAATATCTCGATCTATCAACGGGGGGCAATAGTTTTTGTATGAAGGGCCGTCGACTATAATAGTTTCAAACCATATGTAATCCAACGGGGCAACAATAGCCGCTAAATGAATTTCTGAAAAGGCGACAATACTATTTTCAATAACTTCATTCTGACCGTCAATTAATACCTTCTGATCTTGACAGCAGCTATTTTCATTGGTGATTCGGTGATGCTCATCACTAATATTGGATTGATTCGCACCACAAGAAGGCCTTTCCTGAATCATTTGACACGATTCAGCTTTTCCAATTAACGACACTGTCTCCAGTTCGCCCATACAAAAGTGCATTGCAATACTAAAGCTACTCGAACTGAATAGCATCAGAATTGACAATAAAATGGACAATATTTTTCTAAAACGGTTCACAAAGCAATAGTGATCTACAGGTAGTAACGAATATTGAGTACAATTGTTCATGCTCGATCCCTCGCTTTTGCAAATGCGATTCGGTGAGGAATTCATTTTCCATATAAGAAACCAAACCATAATGTAGGTGGTAGAGGTTTACAGGAATCGCCGGTGAAACTCGAAGATTGGCCAAGCATTGTATGATTTCCATCTTTTATTGGGTCTTAGAAAATTCCGTATAATTTGATTCCGATTCAAAATAGGCAACAACTCCCTGTTGATTAAGCAGCACGATGTAGGCTTCTGATTTGTCCACAGGATTACCGCTGAAAGGGTCAATGGCGATCCTTGTACTTTCCAGGTTGTTGAGCTTATCTACACATCCCTGGCAGCATCCATAATAGGTCTTTCCATTGACAGGCACAGGGATTTGTGGCTTTCCCATGTATGCGTCGTTGACCATGCACACCAAATTTGGATCAATTGGTTTTTGAACTTCTGTAAAGCTGAAGCTATCAGATGGGCTTTGCTGGAGATAGTTGATCCAATACGCTAGACCAGCGGTGGTCACTACCAGGGTAGCTAATACGAGGTAGACATACACCATGATTTTGGTGGATGTCCCTGGATAATTTTTATTAAATTTCTTTTTCTTCATGGCATTGCACATTTGGTGCCTGCAAGAAGAGTGGAGGAGGGACTGGTCACCGAAACGATATCCAATCTAACTTTCCACTCTTCAAAACAGGACTTTATGTTTACTTGTCCTCTTCTTTATTCATTTCCTGTTCTAAAAAGAAGCAGTGTGCGGCACATGCATGAAGTTTGTAGTTTTCATGAACTGTACCCTTCTTGTGACCTTCCGGATCCAGGATTTCGCACTTGTCTCCAATGGTTTTGGTACTCAAAATGAAGACTCCATCATTGTTGTAATAGCGGCCATCTTTTTTAGCCTTACCCAAGGAGTTACCTTCAGCATCATATACTTTACCATTTTTGATAAAGCCCAGTTTTTGCCCTTGATTATTGAAAACTATGTCTTCCTTACTGATGTATCCGAGTTTGGTGCCACCGTCATCCGATACCTCACCCTTACCATTTATATGGACCAGGCGCTGTGCTGTTTTGTCACTGGCGGGCTGAGCCACCAGTACTTGTGCTGCCAGCAGTATTCCTGCCAGGAACGCCATGCTGAAAATGATGTGCTTTTTCATTTCTCATTGTGTTTTCGCCTGGTGTATGGATCGGGTTTGACCATATGAGTTGGTCCAATCCGTAGTGTCAGGTCTTATGTTATGTTAATTAATTGTTTCTTTCACGCTCCCGCACTTCAGCATCTTGTTGCCAAGGTAGGGGTTGCTAATTTCCTTCTCGCTAGAAAGCCAGGAGGCTTTGGCCATGGGACAGTACTCCAGGTACACTTCTCCCATAGAAAGTCCGCTGTTTTTTACCAAATTGGCCATTTCCTCACTCAATGCTGTGAAGGCTTTACGCTGTTCGTCCAGCGAGCCGCCCTGGGCTACTTTGGCAGCTTCAGCATGGGCTTTGTCAGCATTCTTCATCTGATGAAGCGCTTTCACCAAAGCTTCGGAAGCGGCTGCCACTTCTTGCCGATCAGATGCTACCAAAGCATCCTTTAGATGGGTGTAATGCGAGTAGGCTGTACCCACTGCCTTGTCTTTGAACATTGGCTCCATTTGTTGCGTACTTGATTGTGCTCCATGCGCAGCATGGTCGTGCTGTGCGTAGGCTCCCATTGCTGCAATGAGGGCCAGAATCATTATTACTTGCTTTTTCATTTTCGATCTATCAATTTTTCTTGTGCCACATTTTAATTTCCTCCACCAGTATCCACGATCAGAGGAAGCCCATCCTTACCCATCGGCACAAAATAGAACTTGGTATTTGGACTGCTGGTCAGCTTGTCCTGCACTTCCAGCGCTTTGTATTGCAGATACCTTTGGGTTAGTCCCGCATCTATAATCTGCTGTGCATCACGTTGGCCTTTAGCTAGAATACGCTGAATTTCTGCTTGCTTCTCAGCTATCTTTATTTCATAGTCTTTTTGCTGTATGTCTTGCTCTACAGCTAATTTTCGATCTACCGCAGAGGTCACCACCTGCGGATACTTAATGTGACTGATCGTTACATTGTCGATTTCAAGGTGTTTCCCCTCAATTTTAGTAACTAGTTGCTCGTATATCGAAGTTTCAATCTCAGGGCTTTTAGGCGAAACTACTTTGTATTCATAGCCTGAGAAACTGTTCCTGGTCAAGCTTACGAATTCAGGCCTAACTACATTCTGGTAATAGTACTGCCCTACCTCTAGTTCAAGTTGTGCAAGCTCTGCTTCTATAGGCCTTAAGGTAACCGAAACTGTAATTGGAATATGCAATTCGTCTTTAGTAAGGATGGACACATCCTCCGTAAATGTTTGCCACTGGGTACTGTATCGTACCACGTTATTCCAAGGCAAGCGCCAAACTACTCCGTCTTTATAGATTTTCTGGGTCTGAAGCCCTTTTCCATAGGGCTTCCATTTCATGGCCTGCGTGCCGGGTTTCACAACTGAACAACTTATTGCAAATAATGCAATGACAGCTATACCAAGAATACTGATTTTTGCTTTCATGATCTTAAAAGTTTTAATTACTACTATAGATCATTACGTGTCATTTTGAATCATTTTTTATGGCAGGAGGACTATGATTTATGAAATCGTGGTGTGGCTCCAACTTTTGGACGCCCAGCGCATCAGCCACTGCCAAGCCAAGTACTACCAAGATCAGTAAGCCCCAGAAATGCCTTTTTAAAACCTTCCCTTTTCCAAAAGGTCTTTTATCTCCCACATTACAACACTCTTTCATTTTTTAGTTTTTTAATCAAAATTGAATGAAGTCCCCGGTATGGTCTCCAGTGACCGGGGACTCTTCCAACCTACCTACTAACTAGTCAATCTATTATTTCCCTATTTTCACCACAAGTCAACATGGATTCTCCGTAATATGGGTTTTTTATTTCCTTTACTGGGCTTAGCCAAAAGGCACCCTCCCCATTTCTAGCCATAGGGCAGAACTGGTAGTATATGGTTACCCCCGTTGATCCGAACATTTTTATTGCGCTATATAAGGCATCATTAAAATCGGCATAAGCCAGTCGTTGCTTTTCGATATCACTGCTCCCTTTTATTTTGTCCAGTGATGCATTGAGTTCCTTTAGACCTTTCATCCAATGATTATGCATTTCACCTTTAACCAGACTCATGTCCACTTTCTCAATAACTGCTTTCACATCGGCCGCACTAGTTTTTGCTTTTGAGGCATCGGTCGCCAGGAATGCATCCTGAAGCTTTAGGTGGACTTTATATACCTCAGCCAATTGTCTCCTGAAATCTTCATCCACAGACATGTCCATTTTCATGCTACTTTCTTTTGTTCCGGTATCATGTCCTTCATGTCCTTTGCTAGAGGTCGGTTCTATACCGGAGGCTGGCTTTTTGTCACCCCCACCCATGTCCATTCCCGCATGGCCCATTTGTACTTTTCCACCCTCAGGGTTCATCATGCTTTTTTCGCCTTTGAGCTGAGCAGCTGCATCAATTTTAAAGACACCATTTGAAGCGACCATCTCACCTTCCAGCAATCCTGATCTTACGACATAATACTCCCCCGCGTCGGCCCCAAGTTCTATTTCCCGAAACTGAAACATGTTATTATGATTTTCGGTCATAACATATACTACCGCTTTTTTGCCTGTCCAGAGTACTGCCGATTTGGGAACCACTAGTTGATCAGAGGAACCCGGCAACATCGTTTTTAGCACTCCTGTAGCCAGCATTTGGGGTTTGAGCAATTCTTTTGGATTATCTAACTCTGCTCTCACACCCGCCACTCGAGACATGGGATCCAATACCGGGTCAATGAAGGTTACCGTTGCTTCAAAGTCCTTGGAGGGTATTGATTTGATCTTGAATTTTATCTTGTCCCGCAT
Organism: Imperialibacter sp.; assembly: GCF_048007035.1. Taxonomy (NCBI): domain Bacteria; kingdom Pseudomonadati; phylum Bacteroidota; class Cytophagia; order Cytophagales; family Flammeovirgaceae; genus Imperialibacter; species Imperialibacter sp. The sequence goes on along the minus strand of NZ_CP180355.1, from coordinate 3,759,918 downwards.
TTTGATCCAGGGAATGTCGCTTTCATAGGCATCAAACATGACCCAAACGTGGCGCAAGTCAACTACCTCGAACAGCGCAGATCCTTCTTTTACGTAGTCGCCAAGAGTGACATGACGCATGGTGACCGTACCTGTGATCGGAGACAATACATCGAAGCTAAAATCAACCTCTCCTGACTCTTCTATAGCAGTAATCTGTTGATCAGTTAAATCCCAGAGTCTTAACTTGTTACGTGAGGCCTGGTAGTAGTTAGAGTTGGTTTCCTTAAACTTTATGGCCTCAAATAGCTCTCGTTGAGCAGTGACCAACTCCGGGGAGTAAATTTTGGCCAAAACCTGACCTTTTCTTACTTTTTCGCCTGTGAAGTTTACAAAAAGCTTTTCGATCCTACCGGGATATCGTGCAGTCAACTCTGCTATGTTCCGCTCGTCCGCCATAACTTTCCCCGGCAAATACACTTCTTTATAAGGCGCTTTCTTTTTGATAGTACTCATTTCTACTTCCGCTATTTTCATGGCAGCATTAGAAAGCTTTACTGAAAATTGTGCATCTCCATCGGAATCATCTTCATCTGACGCCAATGGAATAAGTGTCATTCCACATATTGGGCAACTCCCCGGTTTATCCGCCCGAATCTGCGGGTGCATGGAACAAGTCCATACAGTGCCCGCTTTATGGTCATCCATTGAATGTCCATCAGAAACCACCTCATTTGAAATCGATCCTGACCCTCCAAAAAAGAGCCATCCCAAAAGTAACCCTAGGATCAATACGCCTATATTGATCAGCACTTTGTTGTTTTTTAAGGCATCTAATATTTTCATCTTAAAGTTGTTTTCCTGTTAGATAATTAATGTAGGCAACGAAAGTATTTTGGTCGGCACGAGCTTTTTCAAGTTCCAACTCATATCGCAACAACTGGCGTTCCATGCGCAGCACTTCTTCGAAATCGCTCCCTGCCGTGGTGTATTGAGCGATCAGTATATCACGTGACTGATCGGCATATCGAACCAGCCTCTTATAGAGGGAAACTCGTCGGACTGCATCGGAATAATCTCTCCAGCCTTTCGCTAAATCTGTTTCCAGTTGATTTACTTTGTTTTCCTTTCTATTTGAGACAGATGTGGAAAGCAACTCCTTTTCCTTTAACATGCTTTGATACTTGTTTCGATAAATTGGGATACGAACACCCACTTGAGGAAAGATCAGTGCGTCTTTGCCATTGTCGGGCATGTTCACGTCCGTGCGGGGTGAAATATTGGTATAGGCAAAGCCTAAGCTAAAGGAAGGCAACCCCATTTTCCGGGCAACATCTTGCTCGGCTTCAAGGGACAATATCTCGTAATCCAAACCCTTAAGCACAGGGTTTTGTGCGATGATCGAGTCCAGAAGGGTGTTCTTACCTTCTTTAAAGGCTATCGTAGCCAGTGTGTCCGGCACTTGAATGGCCATTGGAGTTTCGGTGTTTAACAGCTCATTGAACCTGGCTTGGATAGGTAGCCGGGTATCTTTGAGGTACAACAATTGGTTGTTCAGTTCATCCAAGTCCATCTCTACCCGAAGAAGGTCTACTGCGCTACCCTTTGCTGCTTCCAATCGTACATTGGCCAGCTCTTGATATGACTCCAATATATTAATATTCTCCTCTGTAATTCTGATTGCTGCCTCCAATACGTACAAGTCAAAGTATTCGGATCGGACATTGAAAAAGAGCCTATTCTTGGTTTCTTCAAAAGCCTCATAGCGGGCCTTTGCCAATTGTGCCACAACATTTTCCTGAGATTTCAACTGGCCAAACCACGGAAATGCTTGACTAAGCGAGATGCCAGCTTTTTGTGCACCTACTCTTGTTTCAACCGGACTGGCAAAAATATTGAACATTGCTGTTGGATCGGGGAGTGCCCTAGCTTGTGGCATTCGCTCAAGTGTTGCCAGGTACTGGTTAAAAATTGACATTAGCTCAGGATTGTTTTGTGCGGCTATTTTGAGGTATTCGTTAACTGGGTCTAGTGTTTCCTGTGCCCTAACTCCCGTGACAGCCAGAAGGAGTATAAAGAGCCAGCTATAGATATTTGTTAAAATAGTTTTCATCGTATTATCGTTTAGCTTGTTTTTTAACCACTCTTTCCTGCCACGCACAATAAAGGGTAGGCACCACGAACATAGTGATCACCTGAATAAGCATTCCTCCGAATGAAGGGATAGCCATTGGCACCATAATGTCAGAGCCTTTTCCCGTAGAGGTTAGCACCGGTATCAATGCGATTACGGCAACCGCAGCCGTCATCATGGCTGGTCTCACCCTTTGTTGTCCGGCATGCATAATCGCTTCTCTCACAGCCGCAACATCTTTAGGTTTTTCCCTATCGAATGTTTGCTTGATGTAAGTCCCCATGATTACGCCATCGTCAGTTGCAATACCAAAAAGGGCGATGAATCCTACCCAGACAGCTACACTTAAATTAATCGTGTGCATGTCAAATAAGTCTCGCATGTTTACACCAGCCACAGCAAAATCCATGAACCAACCTTGACTGTACAACCAAATCATAATAAAGCCCCCAGAAAAGCCAACAAATATTCCCGAGAAAACCATACTGGTTGTCTGCACATTGCCAAACTGGAAATAGAGAATCAGAAAGATTGCTAAGAGTGATATTGGGACTACAATGGCAAGGCGCTTTGTCGCTCTGATCTGGTTTTCATAGTTGCCCGTGAACTTATACGAAACGCCAGCCGGTAACATAAAGTCGCCAGCATCTATTTTGGCCTGGATAAATCGCTGTGCTTCTTCAACAACGTCCACTTCTGCCTTGCCAGGCTTTTTATCAAATATGACATAACCATCAAGGAATGTATCCTCACTCTTGATAATCTGCGGTCCCCTTCGATAGGTGATTTCCGCTAGTTCACCCAAAGGTATTTGTGCCCCTGAAGATGTAGGAATAAGAACATTCATCACGTCATTGGGGTTATCCCTGAACTCACGTGCATATCTTACACGGACAGGAAAACGTTCCCTCCCTTCAACAGTGGTGGTCAACTTGATACCACCAATTGCCACTTCTATGAAGGTTTGAATGTCTTTCATGGACAGACCATAACGAGCAATCGCATGTCGATCAATATCGAACTCCAGATAGGGTTTACCCACAATCCTATCTGCAAAAACGGATGACGCTTCTATACTAGGTACTTGTTGTAGGATTTTCTCCAACTCAAGGCCAACACTTTCAATTGTTTTCAGATCAGGCCCAAATACCTTAATGCCGACTGGGGCACGCATGCCTGTAGACAGCATTATCAACCGTGTTTGGATGGGCTGCAATTTTGGAGCAGAAGTCATGCCTGGAATATTAGTCGATTTTACAATTTCTGCCCAGATATCGTCTGGCGACTTGATATGATCCCGCCACTGGCGAAAATATTCACCATTCATTTTATCGAGTACCAGTTCGTTCATTTCAAGCTTCTTGAAACCGTCTCTAGCGGGGTTGTGAGTTGTCCCATCCTTTAACACATAATTGCCATCCTTGTCGACCTTAAACCGCAATCTATGTCCGTCCTCATTGACCATGTACTCTGGCTTGTAGTTTATCGTGTTTTCAAACATCGAAATAGGAGCTGGATCAAGGGCTGAGTTCACTCGTCCCCATTTACCAACAACAGACTCTACCTCCGGTATTTGTGCCACATAAGCATCTACCTTTTTTATTACATCTATATTCTCCTCAATCCCTGAGTGTGACATAGTGGTAGGCATCAGTAAATAGGAGCCCTCATCTAGCGGCGGCATAAACTCCTTGCCAACTCCGGGAAATGTTTTGGATAATGATTGCCAGGCGTTTGTTTGGCGTAAGTTCATGCCCATTGTCTCAGATCCATTCGCCACAAAACCAAAGAGTTTATCAAACCCCTGCATAGCGAGCAAACCGAAAATCACAATGGAGATTGGAATTGTGAAAAACTGCCACTTGTGGGAAAGACACCAACCCAGAAGAATAGGGTAGAGATGTACAATAATCATGAGTACTCCAAGCACAGTACCGACAATACTGATCACAAAAAGATAGTTGATGATGAAACTATTCTGAACGCCCAATGGCACCCATGCCCCTGTAAGAAAATAGACGACCGTTAAAAGGATGATCAATGTATTTAGCCGGGCGGTCCATGTTCCTAATTTCTTCGGCCATTTGCTTTCAAAGAAGTTATTGATACTGAAAAGGATCAATGCTATGGCTGGGATACTGCTATATATAGTAAGAAGAACCAGGCCAAGTCCGCCGATTACAACAGCCCAAATTTTCTTGGTGCGTTGTTTGTTAAAACTTATTGAAAAAACGACATGAGCGAAGGCAGGAACAACAAGTAGTCCAAGTATAAGGGATGACAACAAAGCAAATGTTTTGGTGAACGCCAATGGACTGAAAAGTTTACCTTCTTGTGCTTGCATTGCGAATACAGGCAAGAAACTGACAATGGTGGTAGCCAATGCCGTCATAATCGCTGAGGCTACTTCTACAGAAGCTTCATATATGATAGTTAGCAATTTCTGACCTTTGGCCCCACGATTTTCTTCCATCTCCAAATGCCGGACTATGTTCTCCACAAAAACCACCCCCACATCTACCATAACGCCTATGGCGATGGCAATACCCGATAACGCCACTACATTGGCATCTACACCGAAATACTTCATCACAATGAAGGTCATCAAAACACCAAGAGGTAATAGTCCAGAAATAATGATAGATGCCCTGATATTCATCATCAGTACAATCACTACAATAATGGAAATCAGGATTTCATGCTCCAGGGCTTCTTCCAAGGTGCCGAGGGTTTCTTTAATCAAACCACTCCGATCATAGAAAGGCACTACTGTCACTTTTGAAACCGTGCCGTCAGGAAGTACTTTAGACGGTAAACCGGGAGCTATTTCAGCGATCTTTTTCTTCACATTGTCGATGACTTCTAAAGGGTTGGCACCATAGCGGGCAACTACTACCGCACCAGTTGCCTCTGCCCCACCTTTATCTAATCCACCCCTTCTTGTGGCCGGTCCGAAGTTAACTTTGGCGACGTCTTTGATCCGGATGGCAGTATTATTGTGCTGTGTGATCACTGCCAATTCCAAATCTTCCAGATTTTCTATGTAACCCAGGCCTCGTACCAAGTATTCGGCATTGTTGACCTCCATCGTTCTTGCCCCTACGTCGAGGTTACTTTCCTTGACGGCTTTCATGATTTGTGCAATATTGACGTTATATTTTTTCATGGCTGCCGGATCAACGTCAACCTGATACTCTTTCACATACCCGCCGATGGCTGCTACTTCTGATACTCCTTTGGCGGAGGTAAGTGCGTAACCCAGGTAAAAATCCTGTATCGTTCTAAGCTCTTGAGGATCCCAGCCTCCTGTTGGCTCACCTGTTTCAGGGTTCCGCCCTTCCAGCGTATACCAATAGATTTGACCCAGAGCAGTCGCATCAGGGCCCAATGCGGGCTGGACTTCTGATGGGAGTATTCCTGCCGGGAGGGAATTCAATTTTTCAAGGATTCGGGTTCTTCCCCAGTAAAATTCTACATCATCCTCAAAAATTATATAGATAGTGGACAGCCCGAATATGGAGCTACTTCGGATGGTCTTGACCTTTGGGATACCTAACAGGGCAGTGGTTAATGGATAAGATATTTGATCTTCGATATCCTGAGGGGATCGTCCCATCCAGGTCGTGAAAACAATCTGTTGGTTTTCACCAATATCGGGGATAGCATCTACGGGAACGGGGTTACGGGGAAAGTTCTCCATTTCCCAGTTGAATGGTGCCGTGGCAACACCCAAACCAATAAAGATGAGAACGACAAGGCCCGTAACGAGCTTATTCTCAAGAAAGAATTTTATGATTTTATTAAGCATGATTTCATTCAATTTTCTATATGCTGATCTGTTAAAGGCATAAACAAATGCCCTTTTGGAGATGGAGTAGCCATCTTTGCACTACACCGAATGAGATGCTTAAATAAGGAAGGACTGAACGAGCACAGGTATGTCCCGCCCAACCAAAGGAGGAGAATAGTCTTTGTAGGAATAATAATCAACAGTAGGAGCGCTGGAAATGAACGAGACAAGTGCGTAAAGCACCGCTACCATGTGAAAATCCGGCATGGAAACGGAAGCCGCAACCTGGGCAAGTTCATCTTGTCCTTCTACCTGCAATAAGTGATCTTCGCAGCAGCCTTTTTTAGCCGTATGTGCACGGTTATGTTCACACTCCCGAGATCCATTATGGTCATGGACGCAAGGTGCAGGTTGTGTAACCATTTCACAGGGTTTGGCCTGCTGAAATAGTGCAATGCTTTCCAACTGGCCCATGCAGAAATGCATGCTAAAGGTGAAGCTCGTAGAACTGAACAGCACCAGCATGGATAACAGAATGGCCGATATTTTTCTAAAACGTTGCACTTTTTTTTAAAGACACTTTGCTAGTGTACAAAATTTTTCCTATTGAGTTTGATTCCCTCTTGATGAAATTTGGTAGCAAAGGAATGCTATGAAGCCAAATTATCAGTTGTAGTAAGCATTTCAGTCATATTAAAAAGGTTCGTAAAGAGTAATATTTCTTTGAATAAAGATAAAATGAAGAAAAGTGCCGAACCCAGTCATCCGGCACACTCTTCACCATCCCTAGAAGCTGATCACAGCTTCAAGGTTTACCCCGTTGAACTCTCCGCCATTATACTTGGTGGATGTCCAACCCTCACCATCATATTTTTGGGTAACATATTCTACTTTGGCCATCACATTGTTGGTCAGGTACCAGCCTCCACCGATATTCAACCGGTTGATCTCCTGTGTGAGGGAGTTTTCAGTCATTTTTCCAGATACGGTGTTGTACCTGCCGCCTAGGTAAAACTGCTCTGTGCCGCCAAAGCGATAGAGTAGCTCACCCGCAAGCTGAGTGAAAGACCCAGTACCCTGGTCATCGCTGTTGGAAGCCACTTCATAGATTCCGAAAAACTCCAGGCCTTTGAATTTGATGAATGGGGTTACTTGTATGGCGGTCAATTGTTTGAACCGTGGATTGAAACGACCCTCAAAAGCATTGCCATCTCCGTCCAGCGTCTGCATCACATTATAATATCGTGAACCTGCCCGGTCTCCACCAAAAAGGTAGGTCCCAGTAGTGGTGCCCTTGTTGATGTACCATGAGCCTGTGAGACGCACCCTCAAGTCATTGCTTAGCTGGTTATCATAGCCGAGTTTTCCGAAAAATGAGGCTTTGTTGTCAGAATTGTCATTGACTACTACACTCTGGTTGAGCTTACCATTTGTTACTCCAAGAACTCCGAGAAAACCGCTTTTCTGTATGGTCACTTCTCCAAACGCTTCAGTAGAAAAAGCGTCCATAATATAATTGCCAATGAAGGGATTGAAAATAGCCCTTGCATTGTCGCTCCTTCTGAAGTGGGCATCACCGTAGTTAAACTCATCCATACCAATGGTGACCCTGGTTACTTCCATCAAACCTTCCAGAAAGCCGGATTTGATAAAATCGAGCTTGTCTATTTGCATGTAGCCTCCTTTCACCCAGGATTCGTTATGATTTTTAGATGAGAGGTAGGTACGCAGGTGCATCCTGACCCCATCATACAACTGTACGTCCAGGTTTAAGTTGGCACTAGGCAGGTTGAAATTGGAGCCCAGCTCCACGAGGCTGTCCAGGTAGTTCGTTTGGTTGAGGCCCTGGAACTGCATGCCAAAATCACCTCCAACCCGGACTTTGAGGCCGTCAAATGCTACGGTATCCTGTTTGGAGGGTTCGAATACGTTGACCCCTGCTTTGCTATTGGGCCTGAAATACTGCAGCGCAGGCTGCTGTGCATATACTACGCCTGATACCAAAAGCATCAGTGGGAGTATGACTAATTTGCTAAAACTTATGACTTTCATGATTAATAGAAATTTAATGTTTGTGTATTATGTTTTTGGCTCTACGGCCCCCTCATATTTGATCACAATGCCATCAACAGCCTTCATTTTAAATGCCAAGCAACCTCCATTCACGAACTGAGAACATCCTTAGGACAGTTTTCGAGCGCTGTTCAGGAAACTTGAGCGTCAGCGAAAGGGCGTTAACAGAAAAATATTCTTAAAGAAAAATGGCACTTAAGAATTCCATACTGCTTTAAATTTTATTGCTACGTAAATTTACGGAAGAGGTACGCCAATCTATTATTGAAATCTTGTGGAAGGTTTATGATATTCTGACGTTCCTAGTCTCTCTATTTCACTTTAATTTTTATCTGGTCGCTAGCTATTCCAAAAACGTTCGAGAAGTTTATTGCGTAACTAACCCGATAGTCTACAATGATTTTCAAAATGTATTTTTCTGTAAATTTCTTAAGTCCATCTTTATAGGTAATACTCGCCGTATTCTGCGAACTCAGACAGCTTAATGCATATCCGATGCTATTTTACGGAAAGTAGGTACCAGAAACCTTTACACAAATTGGCTCTGTTTTTGTAACCGAACACAGTTTAGGCTTTTACACCTCAGCTATCAACTTAAATTGACTCAGAATTGTATCAATCTGATAATCGGCCATTTGACCAATCCCGCAAGCCTCCCTGCATTGCATCATAGTTAAGCATGGAAATTTATGCTTTGGCAGGTATACTGTAACTAGCTTCAGGTGTTGACCTATAGCCATTATGTCCACAAATGGCCATCACGATAGTGCTTCCATGACTCATCAATGGGTTCTTGTTCATAAATCTTGGCTTTGTCCGAGACCACTGCATTTGAAGGTTTCAAATTTTTATCATTTACTGAACGTACAAATAAGTCCACCACTTAGTTACCGGGGTGTCCCTGTTTTCCGGAATCATCGCAAGCCTATATGAACACTGTTGCGCCTAAAATTAGGATGATAAATCGTTTCATCTTTACAGGGTGCTATGTTAATCATTAAGCAATCGTAATTTTTTCATCCAGGTACACCTGCTGGATCAGGTTGAGCAGTTGAACACCTTCTTTCCTTGGTCGCTGGAATGCCTTTCTTCCCGAAATCAAACCCATTCCACCTGCTCTTTTATTAATCACGGCTGTTTTTACTGCTTCGGCATAGTCCGATTCTCCAGAGGAAGCTCCTCCCGAATTGATCAAGCCTATCTTGCCCATATAACAGTTGGCTACTTGATAGCGACACATATCAATGGGATGATCGGAAATATACTTGCCGTACATTTCTTCAGAGGTCTTACCAAATTTCAACTCTCTGAAACCACCATTTGTATCCGGCAGTTTTTGTTTGATGATATCTGCCTGAATGGTTACTCCCAGATGGTTGGCCTGTCCGGTAAGGTCTGCAGCTGTGTGATAGTCGTTATCTTTTGTTTTAAAGGATTCATTTCGGGTGTAACACCATAAAATGGTAGCCATTCCCAATTCATGCGCATAAGTGAAAGCATCTGAGATTTCACGTATTTGCCTGTTTGATTCGGGGGACCCAAAATAGATGGTTGCGCCAATCGCACAAGCTCCCATGTTCCAGGCGTCCTTTACCGTCCCAAATAAGATCTGGTCATATTTATTGGGGTATGTAAGCAACTCATTGTGGTTGATTTTTACGATGTATGGAATCTTATGGGCATACTTTCGGGCGGTAAGCCCTAATACGCCAAAGGTAGAGGCAACACCGTTACAACCTGCTTCCAAACCAAGTTGTACAATATTCTCGGGGTCAAAGTAGTCGGGATTAGGGCCAAAAGCACTCCCTGCCGTATGCTCAATACCCTGATCCACCGGAAGGATGGATAGGTAGCCTGTTCCAGAGAGATTGCCACTGTTATACAGGCGTGAAAGTGCATTGAGTACTTGTGGATTTCTGTTGCTATTGACAAAAACATTATCCAGATAATCTGAACCAGGTAAAGTAAGTCTTGTTCTATCAATCGTTTTACAAGTATGTTGCAGAAGACATTCCGCCTGATCTCCTAAATATTCATTTATTTTTTTCATGTGTATGTAATTTTTTTAGTTGCCACATGGAATTCGCATCATCAGCATTCATCACTGGTTGGTGTTTGCCAAACATGCTCATTTCATAGCATCTGATTTTTATAGTTACTATTGTCTTATGTCATTTTTTGGCTTTTAAATCTTAAGTTCGGAATTATGAGAACGGCTACAAGCGATAACACCGTGCCAATCACCGGATAAGGCCATGAGCTACCGATTGTGTATAACCATATGCCTAACATCGGTCCCAATACCTGACCAATACTATTCACTGATGTTTGTAAAGACAGATTCGCCCCGGTATGGTTTTTATCCACCAAAGAAATCATGGTAATTAGGTTGGGAGTGACCATTGCACCTCCGATCGCAAAAATTACAATCATGGTATATACGTAGATATTGTATGTCCAAAAAGAAAAAACAATCATAGCAAAAGCAGCCAATGCAAAACCGATAAAAAGTTGTGTGTTTACAGAGATAGTTTTGGCATCTACATTGGCAAATAATGGCTGTAAAACGGCCATAACCAGGCCACAAAGCATAAACCCAAGTCCTACCTGGGAAGTGTCAAACAAGAGAATGTCTTTGGCATAAACAGAAAACACCGTCTCAAACAAGGTTACGGCCAGTCGAAGAATTAATGAGAGAAACAATAGTAGAACAAAATCACGTTTCACATTTGACTCTGGCTTTTGGCCTGCTTCTATGATGTTAAGACTTTGTGCTTTGGGGTTTTTGAGCCAACCGAATGCAAGCAACAAAATAATTGTTCCTAGTAAGGCGACTGCAAGGAACGGGATACTGAATCTATCCAATAGCAAGTGTCCCATTCTCGTGTCAAAATGTAAATTGGTTTGTGCCAGGTAACCACCAATCATAGGCCCGGTAATCACACCTGTACTGACAGCCACCCCCGACCAGGCCAGTACTTTTCTACGCTGCATGCTGTTGGTAAGGTCACTGAGAAATGCATTGCCCACAGGTATAACCGAAGACGAGAATATACCACCTAAAATACGGGCTACATACAGCATTAACAAAGAAGTAGACAAGCCTGTTAAAACCTGCATAATAACAAAGCCTGATAACCCCATAGTGATCAGCATCTTGCGACCAAAACGGTCGGACAGTTTGCCCCATATAAAAGCAAAGAGTAGCTGAAAAAACGGGTAAATGCTGGTGAGAATTCCAATGTGATAGTTGATATCCTCCTCTGCTATAATGCCGGATTTTAATGCAAGCCTTTCCGTATAGTAGGGCAAAACGGGAAGCAATACACCATACCCACTCATAACTACAAAAATACTTAGCAGGATAATGATGATCCTGCCAAGGATTTCGCGATTACCCATTATTTGTTACCGATTTTCTTCTTCAGTAGCTGTGCATTGATGGCCACTATGATCGTACTCAAACTCATAAAAACCGCACCAACTGCCGGACCTAAAACGAAACCAGATGTGTAAAGCACCCCTGCTGCCAAAGGAATTGCAACAGTGTTATAACCGGTAGCCCATATCAGGTTTTGAATCATTTTGTTGTAAGTGGCCTTCCCAAATAAAATCAGGTTGGCTATATCCTGCGGGTTGCTGTTTACCAAGATTATGTCGGCTGTTTCGGCTGCTACATCTGTTCCTGAGCCTACCGCAATACCCACATTGGCTTGTGCCAGAGCAGGCGCATCGTTCACGCCATCACCGGTCATGGCGACAAACTCGCTCTTAGACTGAAGCTCTTTTACTATTTCCACTTTTTGATGTGGCAGTACTTCTGAATAGTAGCCGTCCAGGCCTAGTTCTTCACTTACTGCTTTGGCGACTGTTTCATTGTCACCGGTGGCCATCATCACTTTGATGTTGTTGTTTTTGAACACTTTAATTGCCTCGGCACTTTCCGGTCTGATCTCATCTGCCAGGGCGATGTACCCGGCCAGTTTATTATCCACGAGAACAAAAACGACTGTCTCGGCTGCACTGCTGTAGGCACCATCAGGTATGGAAATATGCTCATCTTTCAGATAGCCGGGGCTCACTACTTTCACATCTTTCCCTTCCACTTTTGCTTCAACCCCTTTACCGGTAATGGCATTGAAGTTTTCAGGCTTGGGAACCGCAATGTTTTTCTCTTTCACTTTTTTAATGATGCCAACGGCAATAGGATGCTCCGAACTTTGCTCTAATGCACTGGAAAGCCTCAGTAATTCATCTGGTTCAAATTGCTGATCTACCGCCTCTACACGGGTAACACCAAAATCACCTTTAGTTAGTGTTCCGGTCTTATCAAAAACAAGGGCCGAAATCTTTCTGGATTCCTCAAATGCCGTTCTATTGCGTATCAATAATCCATTCTGAGCAGAAACTGCTGTGGATATGGCTACTACTAATGGTATGGCCAAACCTAATGCATGAGGGCAGGCAATAACCATCACCGTCACCATTCTCTCCAGGGCATAGACAAATGGAAAACCTAAAAACAACCAGGTAGCCAGCGTCCCAAAGCCTATCGCTAATGCGATATAGGTAAGCCACTTGGCGGCACGGTCTGACAAATTTTGCATTTTTGACTTAGACTTTTGCGCCTCTTGTACCAGCGTAATTACTTTATTAAGGTAGCTGTCTTTTCCGGTATGCTCCACCTTTACTTTGAGTGAACCATTGCCATTGAGCGAACCTCCGATTACTTTATTCTCCATACCTTTTTTGACAGGTTTGGATTCCCCGGTCAGCATAGACTCGTTCAGATAGCTTTCCCCCTCTACGATAATACCATCAGCCGGAACTTTTTCACCAGGTTTGATCAGGATAATATCTCCTTTTTGCAGGTCTTCCAGTTTCACATCTTCTACAGCATCGCCTTTCACCCTATGTGCCTCCGAAGGCATCATACTTACCAACAATTGCAGCGCTTTTGAAGCTCCCAGAACCGACTTCATTTCCAGCCAATGGCCCAGTAGCATGATATCAATTAGGGTGGCCAGTTCCCAGAAGAAATCCTCCCCTTCAAGGCCGAAAACTGTTGCGGAACTATAAAAATAGGCTACACTGATGGCCATAGAAATTAAAGTCATCATGCCCGGGGCACCCTCCTTCAGCTCATCCTTTAACCCTTTCAGAAAAGGCCAGCCCCCATAAAAATAAACGATGGTAGAAAGCCCGAACAAAATGTACGCATTGCCCGGCAGCAGCCATTCATAGCCAAAAAAGCCCTGGATCATGGGAGAAAAGACCAAAATCGGAATCGTCAAAACAAGGGATATCCAAAAACGCTTTTTAAAATCCTCAATCATCATTTTGTGATGGTCATGGCCCATTTCTCCATGTCCGGCGTTATGACCGGAATGATCACCATGTCTCCCATGAGATGAATGATTCATCGCCTTCTCATGACCGTGTTTGGATTTTTCTGCTAAGGAATCTTTCACCTCTTCTTTCTTATCTCGTGCCTCTTCTTTGGAGGTATTGCTGTGATGATGGTGCTCGTGATTATGTCCTTTGTGATTTTCCATATTTACAAAATTTAGATGTTGGGGTATTCCAGGTTAAGTTTTTCAAGTTGATCAGCTAAAATTTTCGCTGCGGTATAATTACGATACCAACGCTTGTCTGCAGGGATGATATGCCAGGGCAAGTGGTCGCAGGTATTCAGTATGTTATGGTACACCTCCCGATAATCATCCCATTGGTTGGGTACGAGTTCATCTTCTTTGGCATATTTCCAGCGTTTGTGTGGTTTTGTTTTCCGATCTTCTATACGCTTTACCTGCTCATCAGCTGAGATATGCAAGTAAAACTTTAAGATCAAAGTATTATTTGCGAGCAGGTGATGCTCCAATTCGTTAATCAAATTGATGCGATGCTCCAACACATCCTCTGACAAGCTTTTGTTTGTCGCTGGCACCAAAATGTCTTCATAGTATGATCGGTTAAATACCTTGATCATCCCTTTCTCAGGAAAGTGGGGATAAATGCGCCACAAAAAATCGTGTTTGAGCTCGTCAGCTGTAGGCTTTTTAAAAGAAGTAACCTGCACACCTTGCGGGTTCATACCACTGAAAGCGTGACGGATGGTCCCGTTCTTGCCTGAAGTGTCAAGGCCCTGCAAGATGATAAGCATACTGTATCTGCCATCGGCATAGAACTTATTCTGTAGCTTAAAAAGCTCCTTACGCAGTTTTTTAAGTGCCTTCTTTGTTTCCATTTTATCAGCTTCTGCTGGCGGCAAGGTGGTTATATGATTTAAGTCTACCATTTTCTACTCTTTATTATTTTGCTCATAGGCCATGGTAAAATATGCTCCGTCATCCTCCGTGAATTTCTGACGTTGTAATACTAAACTCTCAGTCAGGTATTCTTCAACCGTGTAGTTGATGGTCTTTATCTTTAGGCCCATCACATAGGCTTCAACTACAGCATCACTACTAATAGTTATCTTTCCATTTTCTTTTTTGCTCTGCCTGTTTTTTATGGTAACCAGGCTTTTAGAACCAAAAAAACTGAGTACGCCCGATTCAACGCTCATCTTCAAATAGATATCTTTCAACTTACTGCTACTTTGTAAATCATATAACTGCTTAAAATCTTCTGAGGTAACATCCACTTTTGTCTTTTCATCTCCCGGATCGGTAAAAGGAAATACATTGACCAGCACATCAAATTCTCTGGGGTTACACTTGTAAGTGGTGGTATATTTTTCATCCAATTGGTTATTTTCATCATACAACTCCACCAACACTTCTACAGTATAGGTTTCACTTTCCCGCTTTAACTCTCCGGTCAGAAAAATTTGCATGCCTTGTGGTTTTCCATTTTTGTCAAAATTTTTACGAACTATTTTTTTTCCAGCAATCTGCTCAATCAACATTTCCTTTTCCTGACCATAGGACATGCCGGGAGTAAATTGCAGAAATATCAATATGAGGAAGAGGATATTACGCATGGTGCTTCATTAACGCTTTAATCTCCATTGCCAAAGTTTCAGAAAGATCAATAGCATTGCTTTCATGAGGGATGGTGTTACAGGTTACGATCTGCTGTACGCCTGAATTTTTGAGGTCTTGAAAAGCAGAACCTGCAAACACCGCATGAACTCCCACACATACAGGAGGTCTCATGTTGGCTTTTTTTAAGTGGCCCACTGTCTCAATCATAGTCCTTGCAGTGGAAATAATATCGTCAACCAGCACCGGGGTGTGGTCTTTATATTTTGCCACATCCGGTATGGATACTTCTACATCCCGGTCACCATGTCGTACTTTTTCTAACACGGTAAAGGGCGCACCGGCTTCTTTTGCTACCTTAGAAACCCACTGCTCACTTTCGCTATCCGGGCCGATGAATACCGGCTTTTCTATGTTTTGGCTCACCCATTTTGAAATGTGTGATGCCGCATGCACTGTGGTATTAGGTACGCTATAGATTTCGCTTAACGAGCTTCTACGGTGCAGATGTGGGTCTACTGTGGTAAGTGTTTCTGCGAATCCGGAAATTAATTGTGCAAAATACGTTGAGGTGATCCCTTCTCCAGGGTTAAATTGTTTGTCTTGCCTCATGTAGGCCAGGTAGGGTGCTACAAAGCAGGTACATGCGGCTCCCAGATCTTTGGCTGTTTTACTTAGAAAATATAAGGGCAGCAACTTAGCGTCCGGTTTATATAAGGTGCAAACCATCACCACGCATTTTCCTTTTACGTCAGAATGTATCTGTACAAAGCTCTCTCCATCGGGAAACTGCCGGATGGTTGCCTCACCCTTTTCAGCCTGAAGGTGTCCGGCAATTTTTTCAGTAAGATCTTCGTTGCCCGGTAAGGCAAAAACTATCATTTCCATATTTCTATGTCTCTTTTATTTTAATAATTTCTTTTTGTGTATCCAGATAAGAAAGGGCGTACTCAAGCTCTCCTCGTGACTCAGCATGGATTTCAAACAGGGTATCGTTTTCTTCCACCTGAGTATTCAAAGGCGTAAGAAGCAAAATGCCTGCTGTCATCGCTCCCGGAGCACCAGCCAGCTTAGCCACTTTCGCAAGTCTGCGATTATCAATTTCTGAAACTACCCCAGTCGTTATGGACTTGATCTTGTGCTTATGGGGGGCTACTTCAGGTTCCCTGAAAAAGCCTTGTGCCTGGCAGATAGCGGTAAATTTTTTGTAGCCCTCTCCACTTTTCAAAATCCTCAAAGCTTCAAGAGCGCCTGCCCCTTCGGCTGCTTTTCCTCCCATTTCAAGTAACCTGCCTGCCAGTAGTACTGCTCTTTCGCGTAGGTCATCAGGTGCATGGTCTTCATTTCTTAAGACGGACAAAACATCCCTTGCCTCCAGTGCAGGGCCGATGCCCCGCCCTACAGGTTGCGATCCATCGGTTAATATAATATCAATATTCAGTCCGATGGCTTTGCCTACGGCAACCATCTTTTCTGACAGATGCTCAGCAGCTTCCCGGGAGCGCACTTTAGCCGTTGGGCCGACAGGAATATCAATCACAACATCAGTAGAACCTGCTGCCGCCTTTTTTGAAAGCACGGAAGCGATCATCTGCCCTTCGCTATCAATATCTAATGCTTTTTCCACACGGATGAGTATATCATCAGCCGGACTTAACTGTACTGATCCGCCCCAGGCCAGGCACCCCCCTTCTAGCTCCACCACTTTTTTCATTTGCTCGGTGGTAAGATTTACGTTGGTAACTACCTCCATGGTGTCAGCGGTGCCAGCCGGAGAAGTAATGGCACGGGAAGAAGTTTTAGGAATGGTCAGCCCCGCTGCGGCAACAATAGACACTACCAGTGGGGTAGTTCGGTTACCAGGCAAGCCACCTATGCAGTGTTTATCATAAACCTTATCTTTACCCCAATCCAGTTTAAAACCCACATTAATCATGGAACGGGTCAGGGCAATCACTTCTTCCTGATTTAATGCATTCCCTGTGCTGGAAGCCAGAAAAGCTGAAAGTTGAATATTGGATAAATTCCGATTGACGATATCGCCAATGATCCTGTCAAAAGCTATCTGGTTCAAGCGGTGTCCATAAATTTTCTTACGGACGTCACTCATGGAATCCAAGGCATCCAAATGACTCAAGGTGAGTTCATCCCCAGCATTTGCTCCCAATGAATCAATGGCTGCTTCTGATAAGCTTAGTTGGTCATGAGTCAGATGTTCTTCATTGTCCCAAACGATGAGTGAGGCCACGATGGTTTTATTTCCTTTTGAAACTTTTATACGATTTAAAGCCTCAAATCCTTCGGACACACATACCGGACAATTCTTGCGCATAAATACCATGTATTCATTGCGTGCATCAATGCCTAGTCTTACTAATTTTAATACGTTATGGCGGGTATCCTTTGCTTCCATCACAATTCTACCGTTTGATTAAGTTGAGGGATATGTGTTTGCCATCCTTTATTATCTTCCAGGGCTTTTGATAAAGCTTCTGCCTGCGCTGCTTCCCCATGAATAATGAATACCTTTTCGGGTTGTTTTTTAATTTCAGAGAGCCAGTCAATCAAATCGTTTTGGTCACCATGCGCACTCAGTCCTTCAATGTGTTCCATGTGCATTTTGAATGGTAGCCATTTGCCATACACTTTAATTTCTTTCGCTCCTTCCAGCAGTTTTCTTCCTCTGGTTCCTTCTGCCTGATAGCCTACAAAAAGTAAGGTGTCATTACTATTGCCTGATCTTGTTTCCATATAGTTCAGTATTCGTCCGCCCGTCATCATTCCACTTCCGGCAATGACGATCTTGGATTTGTTGTCTTCCCTCAGCGCCAAGGTTTTCCGATAGTTGCTAACTACCTGAAAATGAGAACACATTTCATCACATTCTTCCGGTTTAAGCTTATGCCAATCCCGCGAGGCATGGAAGAGGTGAAGTACATTGGCACCCATCGGACTGTCCATGATCATGGGTATTTTTGGTATCTTCTTCTCTTTCAATAACCGCCATATCATCAGCATCATCAATTGCGTGCGCTCTACCGCAAAGCTCGGTATGAACAGGCTGCCCCCCCGTTCAATGGTTTCATTGATGATACGTTCCAGTTCAGGAACTATAGTTTCCTCTTCCGGATGCACCCTGCCGCCATAGGTGGATTCAATCAGCAGTATATCTGCCTTTTCAGGCTTTTTAGGAGCATATAGCAGCAAATCTTTTTTGCGTCCGATATCACCAGAAAACACCAGGCGACTATCGTTGATCTCTACTTCAATAAAGGTTGATCCTATAATGTGGCCATTGTATTGCCACCTAACCTTAAAGTCTTCTTCTATCACATGCCACTTTCCTTCTGAAACAGGGTTAAAAAGTGGGCTTGTTTTTTCAACGTCTTTCAGGTCATAAAAAGCCTCTGCCGGATGGTGTTTACTATATCCTTCTTTATTGGCTCTGGCAGCCTCCTCTTCCTGAATTTTAGCACTGTCTTTTAGTATAATTTCAGCAATCTTGAGGGTGGGCGCACTTCCATATATTTTGCCTTTGAAGCCTAATTTCACCAAGCGGGCCAGGTAGCCTGTGTGATCAAGGTGCCCATGGGTAAGTACCACCGCGTCAATAGATGCCGGGACATACTCGGGTGGCTCCCAATTGAGCAGTCTCAGTTCTTTTAATCCCTGAAAAACACCGCAATCCACCATCAGCTTTTTACTTCCGGTTTCAAGCAAATATTTGGATCCTGTAACGGTACCAGCCGCACCTAAAAATTTTATGGTTATTTTTCCTTTCATCTTTAAATACAAATCATTTTTAATAGACGGCCCTGCTTGAACAAATTTCGTTTCCTTCTTTAAGTATCCCTCTGATCCGTTTATCAGATATTCCTATTTCATTAAGCACCTTTGGCTTGTCACAAAGCTCTTTGCAGAGTACTACCATCTTATCAATCAACTGTTGCTTTTCGGATTTGGTAAGCGTAGTGAGGCAGGTGATAGGATGTAAACCGGACAAGTTAATCCGGTCACTTAAACTTCCTTGTTGGGGATAATCCCAGCCTACGAGAATCAAACCGGAACATATACCATATTGAATGGCATCTTCGGTGAACCGGGTATTGGTCACCACCCAACCCTGATGAAACTTAGTAGCATGATCTTTACGTTTCTGCCATTGCTTTTTTACATCTTCAAACCGGGATTTTATATAGAGTGGAATTTTTACATCGCACTTATAACCTTGCCGATTATGGAATTTGCACTCTACCATAAAGTGCTTATTATCCTTTTCGGCCTCCACATCTATTTCGTGAGTCACACAATGGCCCTGAATGATCACACCTACTTTAGTGCGGTATCCCTGGTGTTTGAGAATTTCACCAATGAACTTTTCAAAGGGGTATCCTGATGGTCCTAGCTCTAAAATAGCCTGCTTGATTTTGTACCTTCCTGCGACAGGTTTTGAGTACTTCCTGAGCATGGAAAAGGCCTGATTGTATATTTTTTTTGTAGACATTCCATCAAATAGCTGCTTCTCAATTTCGCTCACAATCCGATCTGTTACAGCCAAATCTGCTCCGGCTCGTTCCAGCGATTGCCTTAATTTTTCTGTTGAGAAAGCGGCTCTTTCTCCTGAAGCTTTTGTGATGAGAACGGTCTTTTCTGACATTTATACTACTTTAACAATCCAATGTTAAAGTTAGAATATTACACCTCGGAGGTATTTACGATATCTCACTTTAGATGTATGAAATTATGATACTCAAAAACTTTTCTGAGGTTATGAGTCAAAGCTCTTTTCGCAGTAATAATTGATGAGGTAGTCCTGATAAATCCAAAAGAATTTACTGATATCAAAGAAGTTTAAAGGAGCCATGCTAAACTTTGATTTTATCTCATGCACCAACTCACTGTATTCCAAATAATCGGATGGCAATAAAGTCTTGTGGTGATAACTTTGAATTACTTTCAATGAATATTTATTCCATAATGGAAAAAACATCGGGGCATGAACGGCACAATATCTGGATGCAAATGCTATAGTTTCATTATCAATACCGCTATGCCCATTTTGAGCAAGGCCAATGGCAATTGAAAGGTCGCTTTTGGTCAGAGGTTTATCAATTTTTAGCCTTTCAATATGATCATGAAAGCCGCACATGATGAAATAATCAACCCTGTTATGATCGGCTACTGCCATAACCTTCTCTTTGATGACATCAATATCCTGATTACCGGGACGGTTTTTGATGAATTTGATGAGTTTTCTATCGGTAAGAAAGTAACCTCGAATTGCTTTTGTGTGATTAACATATTCCTCCATGACTCTCGGAATCATTCATTTATTACTTCCACGGTTTTAGGAGCTATGACTACTTGACGCATAACTGTACCATACCATTGATTGAAAACCACACAGGCAGTCAAATCTCCGGTGACATTAACCGCTGTACGAAACATTCCCAATAATCGCTCTACACCGATAATGATGATGATACCTTCTGCCGGAATACCTGCACTGCCCAAGACAGATGCAAGAATTACAACTCCTCCTCCCGGAATGGCCGGTGTACCTATTGACGCAGCAACTATAGTTATAACCACAACGATAATATTAAGCAAACTCATTTCCAGCCCGTACGCTTGGGCAATGAACAAAGTGGTTATGGTTTGATAAAGAGCTGTGCCATCCATATTGACAGTTGCCCCGATAGGGATGATAAAATTACTGATCGCATGATCCACTTTTAATTCTTCTTCTGCTGTTTGCAACGAAAGAGGCATTACTGCAGCAGAACTGGTGGTGGAAAAAGCCAGGAGTTGAGCGCCTCTGATCTTTCCCAAGAATTTTAGCGGGTTCCTGCGGCCTAACAAACTCACCATCATCAGGTATATGCCTACTAAAATTAGTAAACCTGCCAAGACTACTATCACGTAATAACCTAGTCCGGCAAGGGAGCTTAGACCTACACTGGATGTAAGCTGAGCCATGAGACCAAAAACTGCTATGGGTACTAAAATCATGGCCCACTTAACTACTGTCATACAAATTTCCTGTACTGCACTCAGCAATAACTTCACAGGTTTCAGCAGATTATCTGGCAATGATAATACTGCCACTCCAATAATAATGGTAAAGATGACAATGCTCAACATTTCCCCGCTTACCATAGAGGCCAGCGGGTTTTCAGGCAGCAGATCGGTAATGATGCCCGGCATATCATTGATGCCAAACGATAATTCAGCATTTTCTTCGCCTGCCGCCAGTACTGCTTCATGCTCGGCAGCTGCCTGTTCATGCAGGTAGCTGCCCGGTTTAAAAATGGTGGCAAGAAGGGTTCCTATACTCACGGAGATAATGGTGGTAGCCACAAAATAAAGTAAAACACCACCTCCCAGTTTTTTCAGGTTGTCTTTGTCATTACTGGCGATACCAGTAATGATAGAGGCCACGATTAACGGGATCATGATCATTTGCACGAGCTTAAGAAAGAGCATGCCGGGCAGGGCCAGCCAGTTACCTAAAACATCGGCAGTGGCTTTGCTCACCCATCCATTTTGTGGGCTTAAAAGAAGGCCAAAACCCACTCCTAAGAAAAGTGCAATGAGTACCTTTAACCAGAGCTTGCCTGCTACCAGTTTTTGAAGATAGGTATTAAGTGATTTGAGAGATTTTATTTCTGTATCAAACAAGCTCATTATATGATCCTCAAACTTTCATTTGTCTTTTTAATTGATCTCTCGGCACTTTCTTCTATCCCGGTCAATGCCCTGATCGCATCAATGGTCTCCGGGATTACGATGGCCTGGTTGTCCACTACATAGGCGTAATAGAGCTCATTACCTTCTACTTTTAGCATGTCTTGCCACAGTGCTACCTCGTACATATCGCCCCAGGGTCGTCCCATATCCAGGTATCTTTCTTTGATCGTATTATTGGAAACCAACCCATCGTTATAGCTTATCAACGTGATTCGTGTAGATGTCTGAAATGCCTCTATCACTTCCTTTTTATCAGCTTTTCGGGTAAGTCGCACATTCCAGTAATGTAGATGGCTCAGGGTTTGAGGAACTTTCACCGCCATAGTAACTACATCCAGCTCAGGGTCTACACTTTGCGCATCAGGTCCCTGATGGCTGGGGATGTCTTTTTCAGGTACCAGAGTATTCATGATGCCACCGAGATGGCTTTCCCAGGGGTCGGTCGCTCTACGAAGCAAAGTACCACGGGCACTTTCTAACAGTCCGGCTCTTTTCAATGCAGAAAGTGTCCTGACAATTGAAGTGGTGTTACACGAAACTACCCGAGTACTGTCCCGGTTTAGGGCGGAAGCATAATTGTTTTCTGCGCTAAAGGAATGTCCGGTAGTTTCGTGTTTTTCACCTCCTTGAAGGATAAATTTGATTTCTCGCTCTTTGTACGTCTGCACGTTTTGGACAGCTATCTTCTTGGGGGTACAATCCACTACTACATCTGCTACATCTAAAAGGTCAGTCATGTTGCCTGCCGGGGAAATATCTACCTGCTCCATGTCGCTTTTAGCTTCTGGAGTAGCAGCATAAATAGTATATCCTTTGCTTACCGCTGCTTGAATGCGCCAATCACTGATCACATCACAAACTCCGGCCAATTCCATATCCTCTTGCAGTGCAATAGCATCCGCTACTCTTTTGCCGATTACACCATATCCGATAAGTGCTATTTTCTTTTTCATAATGTTATTGCGTTTTAATTTTGGTATGAATATTATTTATGTTGGATAATCCGAATACGATCAGTACAAAGCTTTGAGCGATCTCCATGATCACCAATATCCTGGCAGGATACGTTAAGGGTACAATGTCTCCGTAACCGATTGCCGCAAAAGTTACCACACTGAAATAGAAGAACTCAAATAAAAAGCTGAGATAACCCATGTTGTCCGATGTGTTAAATCCCTGAAATGAGCCTGTATTGGCAGCAGCAATACAGCTATAATCTGCGGCATAGGAGAAGATAATCAACAGTACCAGTAGCCCGAAAATCCAGAGCAATTGCCCAAAGGAATGACACTGGCGAATGGATTTATTTACCTGTTTGAAAGTAAAAAATGTAAAATATATGGTTTTGGTCAGGGCAAATAAAACCACCAGGTAAGGTACCCAGCTTATTTTATGATCAACAAATTGCATGAGGTATACATAAACGATGGCCACCAAAGCCACCAGTATCACAGCCGGACTCAGGCGCTTGATCAGTTGTTTTAAGAAACTATCATAGTCTATTTTGTTTACCATTGTATATAAGTCAATTGTTCATTGCCGGTTTAGTTGTAGATTCTGTTCTGCCATACAGACGAAGTATAATTGCACCAATGACACCGGCAAGCACTGAAGCAAACAAAATACTTAGTTTGGCAATGAATGTATATTCCTCTTTTTGGAATGCCAATTCAGTGATGAATAGTGACATGGTAAAGCCTATTCCGGCTATCATGGCTACTCCCGAAAGGTGTCTCCAGGAAATTCCTTCTTGTAACTCGGCCAGCTTAAATTTCACCAAAAGCCAGCTTACTCCTAAGATACCGGTAAACTTGCCAACCAAAAGCCCGAAACCTATCCCCAGGCTAATGGGATGACTTAAAATTTCTACTAAATTTCCATGAATGTGAATCCCGGTATTGACCAGGGCAAATAAGGGCAGAATAAAAAATCCTACAATAGGTGCCAGGTGATGCTCTATTTTTTGCAAGGGAGTTTCAGCATCATCTGATTTTTGCTTGATCTCTTCCAGAATACTGAGTTGTTTTTCTGAAATGAAGTTACCCTTAATAGGAGTTGCCTCTAAGAATTGCAAATGAAGTTTTTGGAGATTTTTTAAGTAATCTTCTTCCTTGATCTTAACCTTACCAGGAATGGTGAAAGCCGTGAGAATGCCTGCAATGGTCGGATGTACCCCGGAGAAAAAAAATGCCAACCAAACCCCACCGATCCCAATGAGTGCATAAAACCAGGCTTTGCGAATACCTAAATAATTACCTCCTACCAGTACTAAAAAAAACAAGATAGCGTGCAAAAGATCCATGTATGAAATAGCAGAAGTATAAAATATAGCTATAACCAAAACCGCCCCTAAGTCATCAACTATAGCCAGGGCCACCAAAAATACTTTGAGCCCTACAGGTACACGATCTCCAAAAAAAGAAAGCACTCCAATGGCAAAGGCTATGTCTGTAGCCATTGGGATTCCCCAACCGTGCTCGGTAGCAGCATTGAAGTTGAAAATAAGATAAATGGCTGCCGGAACTACCATGCCGCCAATAGCTGCTCCGATAGGCAAAATAGCTTTTCTGAAAGAAGACAGTTTTCCTCCTATAATTTCCCTTTTCAACTCCAGGCCTACCTGTAGGAA
Source organism: Imperialibacter sp. (assembly GCF_048007035.1). Taxonomy (NCBI): domain Bacteria; kingdom Pseudomonadati; phylum Bacteroidota; class Cytophagia; order Cytophagales; family Flammeovirgaceae; genus Imperialibacter; species Imperialibacter sp. The sequence continues at coordinate 3,735,577 of NZ_CP180355.1, read as the reverse complement.
GAAGATCGCCATTAAGCCATCATTTACCCAAAGTAATAGTGACTCTGACAAAGCAAATTCCCCAACCAAGAGCGAGATTTCAGTGTGAATAAAGTTTTGATATACTTCCCCGAATGGGGAATTAGCCCAGATCATGGCTACCAGTACAGCCAGAAAAATGGCAATCCCTGAAGCTGATTGGTTCTTTACCAGATTATTCAAAAAGTTGTTTAGGCGGGTAATCATTTGGACTCCTCCTTTTCTAAGTCCTTGTTTTTGTACTCCCGGATGATTAGCCGATTGCCTTTGTCATAGGTGAAATAATTCCACACCCAGTTCAGTGCTACCATCAGCTTATTTCGGAAACCGCTAATGGAAAAAAGATGTACTACCGACCATAAAAACCAGGCGATATACCCACCAAACCGAAATTTACCCAGATCGGCTACCGCCCTTCTTTTACCGACAGTGGCCAGTGACCCTTTATCCAGATAACGAAATGGTTTTGAATATTCTCTACCCGCAATTCTGTACTTAATCACTTCACCCAGATACTTACCCTGTTGGATGGCCACCTGTGCCACCTGAGGATGGCCTTTGGGTGTTCTTTGGCTGACTACTGCAGCTATATCGCCAATGGCAAAAATATTGGTGTACCCTTTTACCAGCAGGGTGTTATTCACTTGAAGTCTGTTTCCCCGAACAATACTTTCTTCTCCAATACCTTCAGGAAAATCTCCTGTTACCCCGGCAGTCCAGATCAGATTCCTAGCGTAGAGTTTCTTTCCTGAATTTGTTGAGACAGCCGATCCATCATAATATTCTACTGCTTCCTCAAGCATAACCTGTACGCCCAGCCGGGTCAAATATTTCAGTGCCTTTTCTGAAGCTTTGTCAGACATGGATGCCAGCAATTGATCACCTGCCTCCAGCAGATAGATATCCATTATTTCGGAGGAGTATTCCGGATAATCTCCCGGTAATATATATTTCTTGAATTCTGCAAGGGCACCTGCCATTTCAACCCCGGCAGGGCCTCCACCCACTATAATAAAATTGGTGAGAATGTCTTTTTCATGTTCATCACAGGTGATAGCTGCTTGCTCCAGGTTCTGGATCATGGTATGGCGAATATTCAGGGAATCCTGAATGCTTTTCATGCCCAAGCTCCACTTTTCAATATCGGTCAAGCCAAAAAAATTGGTTTTAGTCCCAGTGGCTATAACCAGGAAATCATAGTCAATGATACCTTTATTGGTTAATACCCGGTTTTGTTTTGCTTCTATTTGCTGAACTGTGGCGTACCTGAATAGTGTATTTTTATTACCACTGATTTGTTTGCGAAATGGGAATACGATGCTATCCGGCTCCAGGCCACTGGTAGCCACCTGATAAAATAGTGGCTGGAATTGATGAAAGTTATGTCTATCAACCAGCACAACCTGTATCCTACTTCTCTTTAATGCCTTAGCAAGAGCAAGTCCCGCAAAGCCTCCTCCAATAATGACAAGCCGGGGCATATTGGTTTCCGGTAAGCAAACCATCTCATCTGTATTACAATATTCATTCATAAACATGCATTTTTAAAGGGTGTTCTTGTAATTTTTGCCAGTACAGATGCTCAAACAGGCTTGACCAATACATGCCAAAGGTGAAAGCAAATAGAAGTTCTTCCAGGGGTACTCCCAATATGAGTATATGCGTCAAAGCATCAAGGTTCCAGTAGAGGTTCACATACTCGGGGAAAAATGGTAAGATGCTACCGAAATAAATAAAGTACAACAGGGTAAATAGAAAACCACCGATCCATATCTTGCCTTTAAGATCAGGGCGACAGTATAAGGTGGCAATTGTACCGGTAAACATGGCTAAAATGCCACAATAAATATGATTTAGACTGGTGAAATAAGCAAGGATGAGAAATACTACCGGAGGAACAAACAAGATATACCGATGCATCCGATGGCGTCTATGCGTGCGTTCTGATAAATACATTTCAACAGTTACTTTTTTAAAAACCAACTGATATAGCACTGAACCTATGCCTCCGATGGCAAACGAAAAGATCAGGCTTTCCATATCAAAACCTGTACGCTGAGCCAGATCAAAAAGTGAAGGAGGGTTCCAATATTCAGGAACAAACAAGGGTTCTGTCAGGCCAAAAGGCATAGTGATGAGGCTCATTTTGAGCATCACCTTTCTGTAATCTTTTCTAAATAAAAAAATCATTCCCCATACTGCAAGAATGGTCAAAGACCAAATCAGCCATACATAGTCTATCATCCTTACTAAATCATCGGTATTTTTTATTAAAAGATATATTGTAGACCGTAGCTATGAGTGCGCCAAATAACCAGCCCAGTATGAACATTTCTACCAGTCCGATGAGTGCTTCGGTCCAGGGTACGTCCATTCTGATGATGGGGCTGGTGTCAAGTCCGTGGAGCAAACTGTTAAAAAACAGGATGGTACCTTCACGGCCTACAGTGGCCATCAGTATAATACAGCCCAGGTAGAATACCACACCTGTTACCCCCCAGGCCAGTGCGAATCTTTTAATGTTTATGTGTTGCATGATCATTTTCGTTTTTAGATTGATTTTCCTGATTGCTACCATGGCCGCGATGGCCTCCGTGTCCTCCATGACTTCCCATCATAAATAGGTGGGCCACGAAAAAAATAATGAGGAAGATAAACAGCGAATTTGTCCCGTTGAAGCCGAAAACCGGCAACAGGAATAGCAGTAGGAATAACCCCAGGCATCCTACCAGCATCCAAAACATGTGATTTCTCATAACTTCAGGTTTTTAGTGGTGGCCGGGATGGTTTTCTTTCCCCATCTTTACTTTGTTTCTCATCATCGTTTCCTTGTCCATAATGCCTTCTTTGTGCATCATTTCCATCATCTGTCCCATCATATTGGGTTTATCTTTCATCATAGTCATCAAGTGTGCACACATTGATGAATCTGCCTCAGCCATATTCATCATATTGCTCATCATGCCGTGCATCATTTCCGGATTATCCTTCATCATGGCCGTCATGTCTTCATTCTCTGACATCATCATACCCATCATTTCCTGGTTTCCTTTCATCATCATTTTAGTATGATCATCTTCCATCATTTTAGTTATCAATTGTTCAGCATATTCATGATCGGAAATGATGGTATTAAATATTTCATTTCGGGTGTCATGTTTTTCTAACAATGTGCTTACATCCTTCTGTTGCTGACAGGCAGATAAAGCCGTGATCAATAAAGTAAGTGTCACCATTGTTTTTAAAATATTTTTCATATCGTTATCGGTTAAGGTTAATGCTTAGTATTGGTATATCTGCATGGTTTGCCAGGTTTTCGGTAATGCTCTTTCCTATCAGGTTAAAAAAGCCGGACCTACCATGCGTAGTTAAAGCAATAAGGTCGGCATTTACAGATTCGGAAAACTTTAGAATGCCGCGTTCTTCATTTAACGAGTTGTAGATGTTGGTTGTGCAGGTTCCTCCGCGAGGACAGCTTTTATGAAAAGCATGCATTTTCTCAAGGCTTCTGTCCGTCTCCTCAAATGAAAATGGCACATTGACATAAAGTAGGTGAATGCCGGATTCATTGAGATCGGCAAACTCCACCACTGTTTTGAAGGGTTCTTTTACATCCTCTTCAAAATTGGATGCAAAAACTACGTTTTTAACAGGCCATTTAGACTTTTCTTTGATGATCAACACGGGAACGGTAGCGTCTCTCAATACCTTTTGAGCATTGGATCCGACAAACAGTTCTTTTGCACCGGATGCACCGTGCGAACCCATCACTACAAAATCGTGGTGATGAAAGGGAATATGTTTGAGGATTTCCTCTCGACCTACATCAAACACGAGAAACTGCGCCGCCTTCAACCCTTTCGCTTCCGCTTTCTTTACCAGTTTATTAAGCTCGTTCTTCGCATGCCCAATTTCCTTTAATGTTTCGGGAAATCGCTGCTCCTTCTCCTTATCAAGTTCGACCCAAGGCACAGGCGTGATCTGTAAGTGCAAAAAATGAATCTCCGCACTTGATTTCTCTGCTAAGGCAATGGCAATATCCGCAGCCCGGTTAGCTGTTTCTGAAAAGTCAGTTGGAACTAAAATATTTTTCATAAGTCTCTGTTCTCCAAGTCGGGTTCTAAAGTTTTAACTTTCACCATGTCCATTACCTCTGTTATGTAAATGATGCCATCTCCGGAATGAGCCGTTTTTCCATATTTATGAATGATCTCCATTGCTTTGTCCACCTTCTGGTCGGGTATTACTACTTCTAGCTTTTCAATTTTGGCATGAGAAAATGGGTGTCGTAACGAAGGAAAGTCTTTACGCTCATCAGTATAATGTCCTGTACCTTCTCCTTCAAAAACGGTTAAGCAACAAAACCCTTCTTCTCGCAGATGATTTACGATATCTGATAATCGGTCCGGCCTGACGAAAGCTTTTATTTCTTTCATTTTTGCAGGCTCTTTTTTATGTCTTCATACTCTTCTTTGCTGATTTCTCCTTTGGCGTACCTCTTTTTTAAAAGGTCTAATGGTGTCTCCTTTTTTGTTCTTTGTCCGGGTATGTCCCACGGTGTAGCAAAAATCCAAATGATAAAAATCACCCAGATTACCCACCAGATGATGTGCATACCCCAATAGTGTCCTTCAAACCAATGCATAATATGTGCTTTTTAAATTTTGAAATATTGTAATCTGACCGTATCAAACCATTACTGATTTGCACTATCCAAAATTAGCACATTGTCACGCTTCCCATTTTTGAAATCTTGTCTTTGATGTATGATATTTTGCTTTCAAAACATCAATAGCTTAGTGTAAAACATCAAGTAATTTCTGGCGAATGTGCAAAGACACTATTTCAAGATTTTCGTTGCAGATGGCCTGCATGGAACTAATGGGATCAACTACAGAAACTTCAATATACCCCTCCATGAGATCCTGAACGATGACGTTGCAAGGAAGCATGGTCCCAATTTTATCTTCGGCCTTTAATGCCTTGTAAGCATACTCAGGGTTGCAGGCACCTAATATTTTATAGTGGCTGAATTCAATATTGAGTTTATTTTTCATGGTCTCCTGTACATCTACTTCTGTAAGAATTCCAAACCCTTCTTTTTTTAGTTCTTTAACCACTCGGTCGATCACTTCTTCAAACTCTGCGTCTTTGATCAATTTACTGTGATAATATTCTCATGAAACCTGATAGTTTATAATGTTTGATCTAACACCAGCTGGTGTATATGAACTTTGATATTTTCGTTTTCCAATGGCTTACTTTGAAGAAAATCGGCTTTAAATCCAAATGTCAGACCCAGAATGCATTTCAAGTGTGATCCCCCTTCGATATGTTCCAGGGAACCTGTTCCCGTTACGGGCAGATTAGTTTGCTTGTAGCTCATCTTTGCACTGAACTCAAAAGTCATGGGAGGGTGCTTAGATGTATCTATTTTATCCTGGCTATCATTACTGTTTTCGATGTATAGCTTACCCACAAGTGTAACCTCTTGATCTTCCAAGGATGAAATGATAGTATCTAGTGAATCTGCTCCTGAATGCAGCGAAATGATGGGTAGCTTCATTTTGAAGTTCGCCTCCTTATAATCAAGTTCCACTAAAAGTTTCTGCGAATGAAGGTTGATTACTGAATCACCTACCGGAACTGTCAATATCACGCGACCATTTGTAGTGTGATATTGATTTTGAGCTTTTGCCAAATTAATATTTGAGAAAATCATAGCAATAACAGATGCTAGGAATAGTGTAGTTTTAACCAAAGAGCTACTTCCCATCTATGACCGTGTTGTGAAATATATTAAAACTAAAGCAGTCACTATTGCCAGCGTAAATGACCAAAACATCAATCTCTTGTAAGGATGATAGTAGTCCAATGATTTTTTATCAGGGTGTAACACCGAGGCATTATTTTCTTTTGCAGTGGGTTCCGGTTGTTCAGGTTCAACTGTTGCTGTCACAGTGCTCTTTGATTCTATATAGTCCAGTATTGCTTTAACTTCATCAACTTTAAAAGGAAAATCACCATAGGTACCATGTTGTACTGCTGAAAGGTGGCTACAGCCTGTTCGTCACCAGCCTTTACCATCGTCTGAGAGGACTGAATAAACTTCAAAAGCCAGCTTTCCTCATATTTTTCTGAGACTCCTTTGAGATCAGGACCAACCAACGGCCCACCGCCAATGGTATGACAGGCGGTACAGTTTTGAGTAAAAAGTAGTTCTCCATTTTGCGAGAAGGTCTTCGTTACTGTAAGAAAGAAAAGGCTTAAGAGTATAATCTTAACTGAAGAAACCGAATATCCCGATAACAGTCCCATTAGTTGGCTGACTTTAAGAACTCCACAACCTTTTCTGCCTCCACCCTGGTTAGCTGTGCCCGTATCTCCATATGTTTAACCGCCACGTCCCATTGCACATCACTAAAGGTGGCTGGAGAGGCAGTATTGTGACACCTGATACAGGACTCTGCCCATAGCTGAGCACCACTTTTCTGTAAAACGTACTCTGGTACCCCTTTCGTGGCACTACCAGCACTTATAACATTTTGCTGCGAGGCACATTGTGTAAAAACTATTGCTGTAAAAGCCACAACGGACATTAAGAGTAGTATTTTATTTATATCCTTCATCTTCTTTGGGTTTAAAAGCCAATTGTCCATTGAATATAAAAAGTGTTCACATCCAGTGCTTCAGGTTCCTCACCATCTTCAGCGTGTCCTCCGGTCATACTGTCCATTTGGTAAGCAAACTTGACGGCCGTCCTCCAATCAATCCAATAGTTTAGTCCTAATGCCAATTGTGTATTCTCTGACGCCCAAGGTGCTTCTTCAGGCGTATTTAACGTGGAATAGCGCCCAACAAGCTCCAGATTCTTAATGAATTGGCTTGGTCCAAAAGTGGGACGATAGCCAAGCTGAAAGAAGGTTGAGTTTGACTTGTTTTCGAAGGTATAGGACTCCATCACGCTACCTTCTTCAATAGTGTATGTGTGATCGTCAATATTGATGAAGTTGACTTGTCCTTTAAGATCGATAACTCCACCTAGAAAGGATACTTTTCTAACGTACGTCCAGTCAAAGGCATAGAGAAGGGCACCTAGTTCTTCCAGTTCTGATCCACGATTGCCGAGCTTAGCTGACTGAGCAGAAAAACCAATTTCAAGTGATTGATCCCTAAGAGGGAATATTCCTAAACGCCCTCCTATTGCCTTGTTATTGTTATTATCCTCATTCCCTTCGTGCACTATCATCCCTACTTCTTCTGCTTCATCCTCCCCATCCTCAATTCTCGGACCATTGGTAACATATACTGAGTAGTTAAACTTCACACCCCCAAGGTATGATGCACCTCTGATTTCTGCTCCCAAGTCAGAAGTGGGCAGTGTACCATCATGACCATACCCAAGTGGAACGGTAGGTAAACGATTAATCCAAGATGGATGCAGTCTATCGAAAAATATTCCAAATGGAATTAGAATTTCACCTGCTCTTAGGTTTAAATTAGGAGCAAGGCTATAGTTAACATTTGCGTATTCCAGAGCAACTTTAACCTCACCGTCCTCAACTTCAAATTCTAATTCTCCTTCGAAGAACAGTTTGTCAGATTGTTTGTAGAGAAACAGGGGTACAAACCGTGCATTCCCAAAGGTAGTTTCTTCATCATTGGACATAAACGTTGCATCAGAATAGCCACGCAGTAAAAATCGGCTGTTGCCTGGTTTGGGGTCGAGTATCCCAGATTGATTCTGTGCGTTTGATTCAACTAACACCAGTATGATCAACAAGGAGCTTAATAAGTATTTGTATTTCATAAGTCCAAAAATTTATTGTTTCAGTGTTCGCAAGTAACTGACCAATTGCCACCTTTTCTCTTCAGAAAGTGTGGCTTTGTAAGATGCCATTGGCGCTCTTCCCTCTGTGATTTTCCAGAAAATAGCTCCATCACTTTGAGCATGAAAGGTCGTTGTTGTCAAATTGGTAGGTTTTGGATTAAGTGCTGCTCCCGCTACTCCATCACCTTTGCCTTTGTCGCCATGACATATGGCACAATATGTTGCAAAAAGTTTCTTTCCTTCTTTTATTGCCTCTTCCTGCCCAAGCATCGGGTTTTTAAGTGTATCTGCCTCTACAGGTGCTTTCCATGGAGTTTGCAAAAATGCAAATAGTCCGACAATGAAAATTGTTAATATTCCTTTCATACCCTTCCTTTTAAAAATGCTACTTAATAATGATTTTTTATGAATCAACCATGTGATAAACTTATCCATAAAAAGCTCATGTCAGTTTACCTTATTTTGACTATGATTCAAGAAATCATGATAAGAAGTGAATTGCCAATCTTTTAATTTGTGTGATTCAGTTTCGGTCTCATAGCAACCCATTGTTGCCAAAAAAAAAGTGCCAGAAAGTCTGTCTTCCAGCACCGACAAGAAACAGACCAACAAATTTATCAATTAGATGTTTTCTCTTCTAAACCTTTGGTAGTGGCTAGCTTTCCTTCAGGTGTAAATTTAATTTCAACTTTCCTTCCATCCATTTTGCCGATATAGCTATAGTGTAATGGAATCGCCCGTGATGTTCCAGCAGTCCCCTGATCGGCCGGCTTATCCACGGTATGCTCAAAGTGGGCATACCATGCCCCTTTTTGGATATCGTTCTTGACTTGGCCAAACTCTGTCTCAAATGTTTTAAGTACTGCTGCAGGAACCTGGTTATTTTCAATTTTTTCGAACATGGTCATCGGAATTGTTTGTGCATATGACCAGACTGCACTAATTAACAGCATAGCAATTGTCAGTTTGAACGTTTTCATATCTGTAAAATTTGGTTTAAAAATTTATTGTAAAGACTCTCACCACCCGACGTGAAAGGTAGATTTCTAATTGATACATTCTCTCATTATTTTGTCTCAGTTAATTCTTTTTTTTTGAAATTTAAGAATACGGATCATTACTTCGTTTACCATATTTTGGCTATTATTTAAGGTATTTATTGGCTGGTAAAAGCAGAAATTCTTAAAACATAATGCAGTGTTTTTCTATTCATTCGAGGAGCCCTTCAATAAAGTTTTGACATCAGAATGGTCAATGAGCCTTGCATGACTTTACAGGTATTTTCGACCACCGGGCTCCTCCCAAACGGGCTAAATGAATCATCATGAAATGTATCTACGATCCTGTACCACTGATGATCGGTTTGGGGTAATTCGAAAGTCAAATGTTGGTGCCAGGCATTGACCATGAAATGGTATTGATAGTCTCCAAACTCTTCTTTGAGTTGATAGGCTAAGGAATGGGAATGGTCGCTCCAGTCCGGCCCAAAGAGTTTCACGCCATGCCAGGTGATGCATTCACTCCCTCTTTCAGGCTTTTCCCCCCAGAATCTTTCCATTCTGAATATCTTTTGGGACTGGTTGAACCGAATCAAATGCTGTACAAAAGTGAGCAAATCCTTGTTTTTCTCCACCAGGTTCCAGTCAAACCAACTCAATTCATTGTCCTGGCAATAGGTATTATTGTTTCCGCCTTGCGTACGTCTTACCTCGTCTCCCATTGAGATCATGGGTGTGCCCTGAGAAAACAAGAGTAACACCATAAAGTTTTTGATCTGTCTCAGACGCAAGGCTTCAATTTCAGGATCACAAGTTGGCCCCTCCACCCCATGATTCCAGGAATAATTCTCGTTACACCCGTCCCGGTTGTTTTCCCCGTTGGGCTCATTGTGCTTATGATTATAACTCACCAGGTCATTGAGCGTAAATCCGTCATGACACGTGACCATGTTGATGCTCCGGTTTGGATCCCGAAAGGGTTTGTTGTAAAGGTCAGGACTGCCAGCGATGCGATTTGCAAAATCACTGACAGCTCCATTGTCTCCTCTCAGAAAGCGCCTGATGTCGTCCCTGAATCGTCCGTTCCATTCGGCCCATTTGTCGCCGACGAATGATCCTACCTGGTAGAGTCCTCCTGCATCCCATGCTTCAGCTATGATCTTCGTGCTAGCCAGCACAGGATCGGATTCTATTTCCCACAGAATCGGAGGATTTTTCATTGGATTTCCATGTTCGTCTCGAGACATGATCGAGGCCAGATCAAAGCGGAATCCGTCGACGTGCATTTCGACCACCCACCTTCTCAAAGTGTCCATAATCAATCGGCGCACTACAGAATGATTCGTATTTAGGGTATTGCCGCACCCAGTAAAATCCATAAAACATCCCGATTCGCGATTTAAGATATAGTAGGTGTCATTTTGAAGGCCTTTGAAGGAGAGTTTTGGTCCAAACTCATTTCCTTCAGCGGTATGATTAAATACAACATCCAAAATCACTTCAATATTTGCCCTATGGAAAGCCTTTACCATATTTCGAAATTCATCCGCTATCACATTAGGGTGGTCACAAAAGCAGTACCCATTGTGTGGTGCGAAAAAAGCAATCGGGGAATAGCCCCAGTAGTTGGCGAGGGACTCGTTGACGGTATCCTGGCTATCAAACTGGACGACGGGCAATAGTTCAACCGTAGTGATACCCAGTTTTTTCAGATAGGGTATTTTTTTCACGATGCCCGTGTAAGTGCCTTGTTTCGACTTTTCTATTTTAGAATTTGGATTACGAGTAAATCCCCTCACATGCAATTCATAGATAACTGACCGTGAATAGGGGTGGTGCACATGTTGGTCACCATTCCAGTCAAACGCTTTCGGGTCAACTACAACGCATTTCATGCTCCGGCCATATCCTGGTTCCATTTGCCCAAATTCAATAAATGATGATCTGCGATATGTTTTTGGTGTAACAACTGCCCTGGCGTAAGGATCTAGCAGCAACTTGGACGGGTCAAACCTGAGCCCACTAGCGGGTTCAAAAGGCCCATGAACTTTGTAACCGTAAAGAGTACCCACAGGCAAATCGCTGATAAATACGTGCCAAAAATGGAAACTATGATTTGCGGAGGACTTAAGAGAGACTGTTTGAAAGGGCTCTCCATCGTCCTCGTTTTCAAAGAGGCACAGATCAATCCTTACCGCATTTTTGGAGTAAATACTAAAATTTACACCTGACATTTCCACTGTCGCTCCCAATGGGTTCGGATCTCCTATCGAAACCTCGTAGTTGGTCACCTTGTCTTTTTTCCTTTTGTCAATTGTTATCATTTTCCAGGACTTCTAATGGAAACTTCCTCATCATCTTGTGAATGGCTGGATGTAAATCCTCATATATTACCTTTTCGCCGTACAAATCCCCTTGAGCAACCCCTTCCCATATCACCTGGTTGGTTTGCCTATCGATGACCGTGAATTTGACGCCACCATGTATATATTGAAAACTTTCGGGTTTTAAATATAAATTCGAATGACCGGCTTTACTGGTGAGCTTTCGGCCAGTGTAATCAGGAGCCGGACCATAGTAATATCCAACATCGAAGAACTCCGGCAGATCATAAATTGGAGGTAAATTAATTTCTCTGGAATGACTGAGCCATTCGATACTCAGCAAAAGCTGGGGATTAACTGTGTCGGGTCTAAGAGCACGTTGGCTAATGCAGTGCCGAAAATAATTTCGGGTTCTTTTTCTAATAAAATCGTCTGCAGTCGCAGTATCACCTGGTTGGTCCGTTTCAGGTAGCCATGCGAATGACTTATATTGTCCAAAATCAACTTCCTTATTTTGGAAGACTTGGACTTCTTTATAAACATTGCAGGAAACGACCACCGCAACGATACCAACTAAAATGAGGCTATTTTTATAGATCATACTTACTTGATTTATCTTTTACATATCTCAAGAAGAATTAGCGAAAACCAGGCTAATTCTTCCTCAGTATAATGTATTTCCTTTGCTTGATTAACGGGCAGAAGCTGCCCATGTCTCATGAAGTTTTGACTAAAGTTTAACGAATTTCAACCCTACAAAAGCTTATCTTCAGCAAGCTCAATTACTTCATTTCAGTGACCGGTGCCAATTTTGCTGCCACTTGAATATTGATCACGGGATAATCGGAATGCTGCAAAAACCGATCTCCCATCCATTTGCTATCGATGCCGAAATACAGGTGAAAATCGAATGTCTCACTGGACTCGGCTTGGCTGAAGTCAAACTTTCCAGAGAGGCTCAGTGATTCTCCTTTCACCTTATTGAATATCCGTCCGTTCAACGAAAGCTGTAATACCTCTTCCTTATCGTAAAGAATTCCTGTAAGTGGGATCACAGTTTTTACGACAAACTCATGCCCGTTTTTCCTAAAAAGATGCCGATCTATTCTCCTGTTTCCAGTACTGAGGGCTGAACAACGGATAGTCACCCAAATCGTTTTAGAATCTCGATTGAAAATAACCTCTGCTTCATTGCTAGCCGCCCCTTCGAATGTGTCATGATATTTAAAATATGCATGGACGTTTCCCTTTTCGGTTGTATAATATTTCTGAGCAAAACAACCCGATAAAACCAGGGCAAACAGACCCGTAGCTAAACATCTAGTGAGCATTATTTGATGATTTTTATGATACAGTTTCATAGTCATCATTCACATAGCCACAATAGTTTGTTGAACTCGAAGTAGTCTAGTGCTTCACACCCATTTGTTGATCTGCATTGATCAATTTTTTCCTTCAATTCATTGTAAGAGGTGACTTCTCGTCGTGCCTCCCATTGAAAAATCTGGTTTCTTCTGGAATCCCAAATTGGGAAGATCAAGGGATCGTGAGCACATAGGAGATACGAGACGACGTACTTTATTTCACGAATGAATGACAAGTCCTCACACAAAATGTCAAATAGCTCAATTGTTTGTTTCTCAATCCCGGTCCGTACATCATCTCTAAGAAACCTCTCCTGGACCTCATTCAATCTGGTGTCAGGAATATGGTTGGTTAAATGAAGTGTACCAATTTTTGAGATGACACTTGCTCGGTCCCACAAACATCGATTTAATTGGATAAAGTGGAGCGTCCTGCGATCAGCTATAAAATAGCCCTGTATGGATTGAAATGTCTTCAATCCTGCATTTAAAGTCTTCATTTTAGCTATAGGTTTACAAAAGCATTATACTCCCGATGGCCTTCATGCATCCTCCCCAATCCATAGCTCCCCTTGGTACGCAAGTCAAGTGGTGCCAAACCTATTTCCTTTGGGAGTTCAGCTTGAGCCTCACCACAATGGCATTCCCTGCATCCGCATTCATCGGGCACTGGTTTTTCAGATATTGCCTTAGTAAAGGATTTTCTGACCTCTTCTTCCCATTTCGTTCTGTACTCCGTAAGGGACAAACCGGTGCATTTTTTGAATTGCCCGGACAGGTAGTAGATACTGCTGCACCCCACGGTGATGGCGATCTGACTAAAGTTGAGCTCACCCTGCTTGATAAGTTCCTTAACTTTATTGGTTCGCAGATCAATAAAGTACTGCTCAATGGTGATGCCGCAATATTGGCTGTATAGCTTGCTAAGCTGGTGATAATTCTTTCCGAGTTCTTTTGAAATGTAGTCGGAGAGCTTTTCTTTTCGGCCCAGCAAGTTGATATTCTCCATATAGCTACGGGCAGCCTCAGTGATCCCTTTGACGGTGAGTGCATTCTGGTTCCTGATCAAGCCCAGCTCAAGCTTCTCCAGCTTTTCATTGATCCGGTCAAGGTCAGGGAGCTCATTAGTTTTGAGGGTCGCATAACCTAGATTCACTTCAGTGAATGGTATGCCCATCTCAAGAAGGATCTGCTTAACCGCATGGATGCACCTGGGGCACACCATGTTTTTTATTTGTATTGTGATAGTTTGCATGACAATATTGATTTAACTAAAAAATGAGACATAGAATCTCCTACTCCGGAGGAATTCCGAATAATCAATATTGCTTATCTAGCAGAGGAAGGACTGATACAGAATGCGCCTAAAAGCCCCTCTTATGGGCGGGGAAAGCGAACTGTTTAGTTGAAAAAGACTTATGTTCTTATTGACAGAAAAAATTGTAAACCTGACGTCGCAGACGGCCACATAAAGTAATACGGGGACTTTCTCGGTTTCAAATTTCTGTACGTCATATTTGACGAGGCTGGCCAGCAGCAGGCTTGTCTCCTCATCACAGCATTCATCTTTGTCCTGCTGTTGTTGCAGATCGCTTTGATAGGCGTGTTTATCGTTATGATTTGCGTCATCTGAGCTGTGATCGGCATGGTGATTACTATTAATATCCGTATGACCATGACCACCTGTTCCTTCATGGTTATGGGCTACATCGGTGGATTTGCCTGAGTGCATTCTTATATCCAGAATGCCGAGATCACAGAGAGAATTGCAGACAAATACTCCCGAAAGAGCGACAACCAGGCTAAGAGCCAGTTGCATTTGTGCTTTACGTAATTTTCTAATGATCATGGATAATGCAAAAATTTAAAGAATTTATCAGATCGGTAAAATCCAAATTGATTGTAATGAGAGGGGTTCGTTGCTAATTAGGCTGCCTTTAGTATGAATGACTTGCTGCGATTTCCTCCAACCCATTGCATTTCAAATGTAGCGAGTCATTTTGCGGCATAGTATGACGTGTTTTGGCTGAGAAAATGATTTATATCATATCTAGGCAGGTCAGAGATTACGATCGTTGTCGGGGTATTATTACCTCAGTTGCTTGCAGGGGTTGTTGCAATCTGTTGCTGCCTACCCTGACCCATTCCACCAAAATGTAGGATGATAGAGAGCAAAAATAAGTATTTGAAGGTAAGCAGCGCATTGATTGTTACAGTGACTGATAGAAATGTGCATCACAAAGCAATTGCTTTGAGTTGATTTTCGTCCCTTCAAGGAGCAGTCTAAAATTACAAGCTCTGCTTACCGTTTAAACGTTTGCCGTGAACGGCTCCCGGTTATCTTTGGCCAGTGAAATACTGCGAGTAGCCCCCATCAGCACTCAGAAAATCAAACGTGTAGTTGAATGTCCTGGATTTTATATCGAAATTGCCGAAGTGCTCATCGCCGACGTCATGCTCTGCTGTCATATGCTGTTGCCAGGAGGTCCAGTTGCCCAGTCTTCCCAT
The DNA here is from genome assembly GCF_048007035.1 of Imperialibacter sp. NCBI lineage: Bacteria > Pseudomonadati > Bacteroidota > Cytophagia > Cytophagales > Flammeovirgaceae > Imperialibacter > Imperialibacter sp. Next base: position 3,720,534 of record NZ_CP180355.1, on the reverse strand, counting down.
CATGTGATGATTGGCCGATATGTTGTGACCATACCGATTGCGGAAATCGCTGTCCGTGAAGCATGATCTCATAATATCTCCGTCGGGGTATAGTTCAAGGGAAAATGTGGTATCAACATCAGCACTGTAACAGTGAACCTCAATCGTATAATCATTAATTGAAGTAATTTCAGTCGTTGCCGACATTTCGGTCTGTAACAAGCTTGATCTCAGCGTCCCATTGTAGGTACCTGCCACTTGGCCCGATAGAACAGGGTGGTCTAGTTCATTGTTCATATGGCAGGAAACGATAGTTGATGCCGCCACAATAGCTAAAGCAATTTTTAAGGCTTTCATGTGCTTTGTATTTGATATTACATTTAAAATCACTAGCATTATTGATAACAAATAGGCCATGGATGCTTATGTTTACACATTGGAGCATACTTTCATGAATTCATTTCGTTTGCTCTTTCACTCGTCCGGTTGTTTTCTACTCCTTGCATGAAAATAACATGTCATCGCCATCTACTAAGCTCAAAATTACTAAGAATGTAAGCCCTCGTTTGTGACGAGGGTCAAATGCCGGGCATGATCTTGATCATTTTTAAAAGCAGTTTTGGCGTTTTGTTGGGCAATAAACATCAACCAAAGTTGAAGCACATATCTTGATATATGCGTTAGCTAGTTTGTTTCGATTACCTGTATCGATCATTTCCTGACCTTATCCATTTTTCTGACATTAACAATCGAGCCTCAAGGTATCCGTCCGATGAATCGCATATTTCAAAATTAGGCTAGTCTGGCTAATCTTGTGCCATGAAAAGGCATGACGACGAGCAGATGCTTGGCCTCTATGATCAGTAGCAGGAGTCTGGAAAAAGCAAGGCAGAGTTCGCAGCAATTCCGGGTATCCCTCTGGCAACTTTTTATTACTGGATCAGGAAGTTTGAAAAGGCTCACCTTGCAGACAGGCTCAGCTTCAGGTTTTCATCCCCTGCCTCCACCATCTTACAACAATAAGGGGGAGTTAATGGCCGCCATTCAGTATCCTTCCGGAGTTCGTCTGGAATTATACAGTTCTTTTCAGAATCTGGGCAGTTCCTATATCGGGCTACTAAAAAGCCTGACAGAGTCTACCAGACTGACAGGCAGGTAGTATGCTGGCTATATCCCATAGCTGTTGTTACTTTTTGTACCGATCCCCCAGTGACATGCGCTTCGGGATCTACTCTCGTGCTGGCCTGGTTGGCAGTGAGCTAGGCCGTGATTCGCTGAGATGTTTTTGTTTTCTGGGCAAGCGTGGTAATCAAGTTCGTTGGCTACAATGGGACAGGGACGGATTTGCTCTTTACATCAAAAGACTGGAGCGGGGCACTTTTGAACGGTCTGCCGCTGCGGTGGCCGACGGGCGATAAGCCAGCCATTACAAGCCATTAGCTGACCCTGCTCATGGAGGGGGTAACGCTGAAAACAGTGCGCCTACGCAAGCGTTACAGCGCCTTAAAAACAGCGTAAAAACAGACTAAGTTTTAGTATTAAAAAGTGCCTATAAATAGCTGAAATGCCGTTTTAGATGCATGGAAAACACAGCGACAGGCCCGGTCGGAGACTACAAAAAACTCTACGAAGAATCGCTGTTGATCATCTCCAAAAAAAGAGGAAGAACACCTCCAAATTGTCTCTTCTAAAGACAAGCAGATCACCCAGCTTCGTTTTGAGTTGGATAAATTCCCCCGATACCTTTTTGGCAAGAAGAGCGAAAAGCTTCCAGTGCAGGATGCTGACCTTTCTCAAATGAACCTCTTTGACCTGGGCACCACACAGGAGCAACAAGAGGGGCATTCCGGACAGGCAGTAGTTGTTGCTTAAAAGAAAGCCCCAAAGAAGCGAGCCAAGGGAACAGGCCGTATGCCATTGCCTGAAAACCTGCGTATGGAAACCATCGTCATTGAGCCATCAGAAGTTGTAAGTGGCTGTGTTAAAATAGGTGAAGAGGTCCCCGAGGTGCTTGACCTTGTCCCTGCAGAGTTTTATGTAAAGCGTTATGTACGCCCTAAATATGCCAGTCCAAACGGCCAAGGCATTGCATTAGGCCAGATTCCAGACCGGGTGGTTGAGAAAGGCATCTCTTCAGACCGGGTTATTGCTCAGATGATCCTTGATAAATACGTATACGGCTTACACCTTCACCGCCAGATAGACAAATACCTCAGACTGGGGGTCAATATCCCAGCTTCTACAGCTTCCGACTGGATGATGAAAGGGTGGAAGCATTTGGCTCCGATCTAGGAGCGAATCAAGCTACTGGCGATCAACCAGAAATATCTACAGGTAGATGAGGCATCTATTAAGGTGCAAGGGTAAGCAGGACAAAAACGGCATCCACAAAGGGTCCATGTGGGTCTATATTGCTCCTGCCGAAAAATTGGTGTTGTTTGATTACCAGAAAGGCCGTGACAGAAGCGGCCCCAAAGTGGTGCTGGCCGGATATTCAGCCGTTATTCAAACTGATGGTTTTTGGGGGTATGAAAGCTTGTACAGCAATCATGCTCAGGTTATGTTAGAGTATCGCATGGCTCATGGCCGACGTAAGTTGTTGGGGGACGCCCAGTCATGCGCTGAGCTTATGAGCCAACTCTATAAACTAGAACAGAGCATGCGTGATGAAAGCCTCCCTTGGGGCAACGCACAGAGCGGAGGCAGCAAGAGGCTGTCCCAGTGCTCAACAAAATTGAAGAGCGGACGAAAGGGCATGAGCAAACCATTTTGCCCAGCAGCCCGTTAGGCCAAGCCATCGCCTACAGTTTGTCCAGATGGAAAGGCTTATCTGCCTATGCACAACATGGGCAAATAGAGATTGAAACAATCTTGTGGAAATTGCCATCAGAGCAGTGGCGGTAGGCAGAAAGAATTATCTATTCGCTGAATCACATGATGCTGCCGATATGACCGCTGCCATGTATTCCTTTATGACCACCTGCAAGAGGAATGCGATCAACGAATTGCTATGGCTCACCGATGTGCTCGAAAGAATTCAGTCGCAAAAGCAAAAGAACCTCTACCAGCTCCTGCCTAATATCTGGGAAATGTACAAACCCACCCAGTCAGCATAGCTAATGGGTTTACTGGACGGATACGTTGGACTAAATTTATTTGCTGTGGGTAGCTGAGATACTAGTATTACTAACCCCGCCCTCAAATACGCACAAACAACCTCCAGCAACCCACAGGCATCGGTTTCGATTGCCTTTTGTAACGGATGGTAGTCAAAAAATGCAAACAAGCTCAAATTCTTGCGGTGTGGCTATAGATTTCCAAAAACCATATCATTATACCTGTCTAGCACTTCGCTACCAAAGGAATCAAGATAGGTCTGAGTCTGCTGCTCTGTCGCATGACCGAGGCCTTCTTGAATACCTGCAGTAGGTATGCCTTTTCTTTTGCTGAGCGTTGCCCAAGTATGGCGGGCGGAGTAAATAGTGAAAGTTTTTATCTCAAGTTGGCCTGCTAATTCCTTTAAGGTCTTATTTAGCTTTCTTCTTCTGTTCTCAATCTTTAGAGGTATCCGGTTGCCTTCATCCTCCGGCTTAAGGATGGGAAATAGGTACTGATTTGATTTGTAATTAAGGTCGCCATTCAGGTTTTGAAGAATCTGCCTGACTTGCGGAATAACCTTAACACTAAATGGCTTGCCTGTTTTGTGCCTTTTATAATTAATGCGCTCAAAATCTCCTTCTATATCGCTAATTTTCATTAGGGCCATGTCCATCCAGTTCACACCTCTTAAATAGATACTAGCCAAATAGAAGTCCCGAGCTTTCGAAAGGGCACTCCCTTTTTTAAGATTAGCGCCAATGATCGTTTTCAAATCCTCTTCCTGGAGTGCTCTGCGAAATGGCTCTGATTTCCGGATAGTATATTGCTTAAAAGGATAAAGTTCCTCTTTCACAATACCATGCTTTATCGCCTTATTGAAAATTGCTCTGAGTGTTCTCATGTAAACTCCCAATGAGCCCCTGTTGGAACCTGCTGCCAAGTGGGTCTTCTCAAGATTTCTCAAAAATGCATAGTTGATGTCTGCAAAATGCAACGCACTCTTGCTTCCGTGAAATTTGATGAGTTTGTTCTTCAGGTCTCGCAAAGTTCTCGCTGTTCCCACTCTCCCCTCCTCAATCAGACTTTGCATCTCCATGTCAATAAAGGATAAAACAGTGTATGTCTCACTAGGCTTTGCATAAACAAGCTCCTTGATATCAACAGCCCTCAGCCCGTGAAGCTTTCCGGCTGTCTCAAGCCCAACAATCTTATCCATTAGCTCTGCTTTGTCCTTGGCCAGCTTATTATTGAATCTTGTCGTGTTAGTCAGCGTTGTGGAGGTGCTTCGCACAATCTCCTTTTTTTGATCCCACTCTTCTTTAGTTAAGTGAAACCCTGTGGGAATAAAGGAGTCGGACCTGTTATAAATTATCCTTAGTCGAAGCTGGTACTTTCCGCTCTTGAGTTTGGTTCGTGTATCAATACTATACCTTAATGTGATTGCCATATTTTTTCGCCAACATTTCGCCAACAATTTATGATTTCATTTGGAAAGAAGAAAGTAAAATATTGGTTTTAATAGAAATTAGAAGGAATTTATATCCAGATGAAATCATAAAATACCTGACTCATAATCAGGTGGTCCCTGGTTCGAGCCCAGGTGGGCCCACTAAATTTAGAAACGAAAGCACTTCTTCATTGAGAGGTGCTTTTCTTGTTTTGTACATTACTCTGGGCGAGAAGTCTATCCGCCCACCGGCGGAAGCCCAGGTGGGCCCACTAAATTTAGAAACGAAAGCACTTCTTCATTGAGAGGTGCTTTTCTTGTTTTGTACATTACTCTGGGCGAGAAGTCTATCCGCCCACCTGCGGAAGCCCAGGTGGGCCCTCCGCTGATAATCAAGCACTTACAGATGAAAATCGTAAGTGCTTTTTTATTGTCGCTATCAATGTGCTAACAATTGGGGGATTTTGGGTCGTCCGAGCACCTGACTACAGTTCCCAAAATTATTCCAAGGTGTAGGTCAGACCCCCACGTTGTGAAGGCTTACCAACCTTTCGCCACCTCCCTCAAGGTTCCCAACAGCTTAGACCATTCATGGTCTCCAATAATTCAAAAGCATCCTTATCTCCTCAAGTCTGCCAATGACCGCTCCAATCACGGCATTTTCTCTGAGTCAAATTCACCTACAAAAATAACTCAGCGATATGGAGGTGTACTTGGCTAATCCCAGGTAGAAATAGTCCCATTGGCACACAATCGGCATAACACCAAATGACACATGTAATATTTTCCTTACTTTTCTAATAAAAAAAACAAATGGTAGTTGACCCAGAGATTGAACAATACCAACGGTAGTTAGTTGTCTAGTACAAAATGTAGTATTTACACGAAAAACTATGCCTCAACCGCCTCTCCAGAGCCTTTTACCTCCTACCGCCATCAAAAATCAATTAGATGTACTTTTTTTTAAGGAAATTCGACGAATACCGAGTATTCTTCTACCAAATATTCCTGCGCTGTATTAGAATTGTCTAATTTTGAATACAGTATTATAAACTTACTCTCTTATTCCACTTTTGATACCATTTCCTATTTAAGTAAGTCATTCTAGCCTCTATGAGAAATGTTTTTGTTGCTGCCGCCTTCCTTTCATTGTTTGGCGCATTTTCCAATACCTACGCCCAAACCGGCCCGGCGGGCATTGGTAGTGGCGATGGCTCAGTTGCTCCACGAAATGTATTATGGTTAAAAGCAGACGCAGGCGTTACCCAGTCGAGCGGTAAAGTAAGCGCATGGGCTGACCAGTCTGGCAACGGTCTCAATGCTGCCCAGGCGAATGGCACATGGCAACCAACCTATACTGCAAGCAATGCCAACCTGAATAACAAGCCTTCCATTAACTTCGGGCCAACGGGCACCACCAACTATCATTTGGCGGTAAACGACAATTCACTGCTGGATTGGTCGTCGGCTATGAGCTTCTTTCTAGTAATAAGAACTGAAAACAGCGGCGTCCAGGGAATTTTAAACAAAAGAACTGGCGTTGGAGCCAATCAGTCTTACCGGCTATTTAGAAACTCCGGCAGCATCAGTGCCGATATCAGCGACGGCGGCACTTCCAATGTAAGCGTCACTGATAACACCAATTATGTTATCTCAACCACTTACGACCATACGCTTTCAGGAAATAAATTCTTCCTCAACAGAAACTCTGTAACAAGCAGTGGAACCAATGTAACTACTCCTTTGCCCGACAATGCATCACCATTATATATCGGAAATTTCAACCTGAGCGACAACCGAAGCTTTCCAGGTGATATTGCCGAAGTCATCATCTACAACGGAGCAGTAAGTGCGCCACAAAGGGTCATCGTCGAAAACATGCTTGGTCATAAATATGGGATCAACCTGACCACAAATGATATTTTTGGCAACCTGGGCACCTACAACACTTCTTACTTCACGCAATACAGAGGACTGGGAACAGTAGACAGCACGGTTAAGGTGACGTCGGCCACCTCCGACGCATTGCAGATTAGAGAAGTAAACAGTTCGCTGGACGCCGGAGAGTTTGTTGCTTTTGCTCACGATGGCACAGCACATGCCGATGGGCTTGCTACGCAAATTGGAGCTGGTGTTACTTCACGTTGGGCGAGAAGCTGGTACACAGAAGTAAGCCAGTCTGGTGTGGTCAACGGAGGCGGCGTTAATGCAGAGTTGCTTTTCGACTTTAGCGATGCCGGACTTACCTACTCAGGCAACCTCAACGAATATGTTCTGCTTTACAGAAGTGATGTCTCCGCTAATTTCACGAGCATATATGTGGACAAATACTCTCTTGAAAGCGGTGATAAAGTCGTAGTTTCTATTCCGGCCTCAAGGTTTAAATCGGGGTATTACACACTAGGGAAAGGAACTCAGCTCACATCTAAAACATGGTATGTGTTTCAGGACGGCGACTGGTCGAATTCAGCTACCTGGACGCTAGACGCCTCGACAGCACCTATCGTAAAGAACCCCGGCAACAACATCCCCGGCGCCGAGGACGACGTGATTATCAGATCGGGCAGAACGGTGACCATTCAGCCAGCCACAAATAACATAACCGTCAATTCTATGGAAGTGCGTGGCAACCTGTATCTTACAACTTCTACTGGTCACAACTTCAAAACGATAAACGGCAACGGTCAGATCAGGCTTCAGGGAAACGGCGGCACCGCCAACTTTCCAGCAGGTATCACATCAGGAAATATCGGCTTTTCTGACCCCGACAACGGCGGAACTTTGATAGTGGCAGGTGCCGGAGATATGACGCTTGCTGTTTCCAGGACCTTCAAGAACCTTCGGATCGACAAAACAGCGGCTACCGACAAAGTCATTCTCGCCTCCAACTACAGCCTTTACGGAACCCTCACCGTTAGAAACGGAAGGTTTCAGTTTGGCGACGGCACTACCACGGCCAGAAGCCTCACCGTTGGCGGCGACGTAATAGTGGAAGACAACGGCAGCACCAGGGTCGGAAGCATTGTTACTGCAAACGCCAACGCTACTCACTCATTTACCATTTCAGGCAACTTCACCAACGGAGGTCAGGCATATTTCACCAACCGGACAGACTTTGCTTCCGTGGCAGCCAGATACAGCCCATCGACAGCTTACTACACTACGGACGATGTAACAGGCAGGGTCAACACCTTTTTCAATAGCGCCACAAAAGATCAGACCGTCGATTGCAACAACCTTACCTATTTCTCAAGAATTGTTATCGACAAAGGAACAGACGAAACCTTCACACTTTCCATTCAAGCGCCAGACAGTGCCTATTTCCGATTGCTGGGAAGAGCCAATTACGATGTCAACTCGGATATAACTGCGGCAACCTCCAACCTGAACGCCTTCGCTCTTATCAAAGGAACCGTAAAATTGGGAGTTAACGTGGCAGTGCCTGTAATTAACACTACCGGAAATTATTCGATCCCGAGTACTACGAAGCTTCAGATTGATGGAGGTTTTGTCGCCAAAACGGGTGGAACTGCCATAGTGCCGTATGGTACGGTTGAAGTCACATCAGGAAAGCTAATAGCTTCTGTTGGAAGCGGCTTAACTCTGAGAGACGCCGGAAAGTTAAAAGTCGATGGTGGTACGGTTTATATGGCAGCGTTCAGAACATCGGTAAATGGTCTTTCTGCCCAGGGAACCTACGAGCAAAATGGCGGCACCGTCACCATCAATGGAGGCGGTTCAGTCAATGCCGACTACGCCTTGTTCTCTCTTACCTACACAGGCAACGTATTTGTAATGACCGGTGGCAATTTGATCGTTAACGGCAGAAACAATTTAGGTACTTCCAGCCTTAGAGGGAATATATTCATCAACTGCGACCCTGGTAATCAGGTGGTAACTGGCGGCACGGTCACTTTCCAATCCAACACAACCACAGAATACCGAGTCACATCCAGAGCTCCTTTCTACAATGTAAAAATGAGAGCTACGGCAGCTTCGGTGGGTAATATCGTCCTCATCGGCACCACATCAGGCACCGGAGGAGGCTTAGACGAACCATCTGTCGCTGGGCAGCCTCTCGTAGCACTCAACGATCTTGTGATCCACGGGTACAGCGACACTCATTACAACAACCCGCTGGGGGACTATCCAATTGTGTTTGCGCCGACTACATCTGCTATCAATGTTAATGATATCTATGTTGGCGGTTCCTTCTACGTTGGACGAAACTCGACCTATCAGGCTGTATTTGGCGGTGTTGCCCCTTACGATGGCATTGCAGACCTCCCAACAAATTTTAACACAACTTATTTCAATCAAACCATCGGCACTTCCGCCATCGACACTGTCTACTACGGAGTTACAGCCGGAACAGGACAGCTTGAAGCAGGCAGCGTAGTGCTCAACAGAACCAGCGGCAATGAGCTAAGGCTGGTCGCCAGAACCGGAAATTCCGGGAGTATCCGATTGGACGTCAATGGTAACATATCGGTGTTATCAGGAACAATGGATCAAAATGCCTATACGCTGAGGATTTGGGGTAGCATTACAAACAATGACCGCCTGGGGACTTATTTCAGTGCAGGCCCATACCCAACTGCTACAGGTACTCCAGACCTCGCACAGATTCGTTTCAGAGAAGACCCCCCAGTTACCATCACTACGACAGATGATGCGGTCTTTGGAAACATTAGATTCAACGTAGGGGCGGCTACTACTGTGGAATTGAATAGCGACGTTCTTTTCGAGAGAGTAGAATACCTCAACGGCAGAATCTATGTAAAAAACCACACCCTGACCATTGATGAGATATGGAACATCAACAATGGTGGCGGAAACTTTTTCAATAGTGACGTAGCCAACACAAGCGTCATTAGAGTTAACAACGAAGGCATCACAGGAAATATCCTCGTATTTACCGATGGAAACCCCAGCGACGGAGGGCTCAAACTCAAGGTAAAAGGCAACACAGTAACGGAGGATGTGACGTCAAGAATAAACAACACGTCCCCCATCACCTTTCCTGTTGGGTTTACGCTTGATGGCGGCACTACCTTCTACTCAAGACCAGCTCAAATGAAGGTGAAAGACTTTTCCGACGATGGCTATGTACAGATTAACGTAGTCTCAGGCGAACTGCAATTAACGGACCTTGCTGGCGGACAAATGCTTCAGCACTACTGGCGAGTGAGGCACTCTGATTTTACAACGGTGCCAAACGTAGCATTTCGCTTCTATTACAGGGCATCAAACAGCGTAATTGCTGGTGTGGACAGACCTAGCTTGGAACCTGCGGGCCTAGAAGAAAACTATGTGCCTGGCTATGTTCTTGATGAAACTCCGTTTACACGGGCCTACGAGTCCAACCCTGTAAGTGACCTGACAGACATCGTTACATCCGCCTACCAAAACACAAACCAAAACAATGCTACCCGGTACATCACTTTTAATGGAACAAGCACTGGAGGAGAGTTTTCTCAAGCTGGTTTCGTAGGATTCCCTCTGGCGAACGCCAATTTTACAACAGGCCAGGCAGCAAGGTTTGTCAATGCTCCATTGATCTATTACACGAAGGGTCGTGACCTGACAGGGAACCAACCACTCTGGACAACTGCCAATACGTGGACAAGAAATGACCAGCCAGGTTTCAACGCCGCCAATCCTCACTTGAGTACAAATCCGGATTCGCCTGATACACCTGGTGCAGGAGATATTGCTGTGATTGGCTTCTTTCCGTATGATGACCCTAAAACCACCTACCGAGGCTACTCGCATTCTGCAAGGGTCGACGGGGGCGACGTGGTTGCAGCCCGACTGATATTTATCCAAATGACCGATAATTTGGGCAACGCACCTGTCGTCAGAAAACCATTATCTCAGCTTGGTGGGTCTAACGATTTTCAGTTTAGACCAACGCTCACCTGGAATTCTACAGGTAATATTCTTGTCAATGTGGTAGAAGGTGAAGGAACCATCCGTGTCAGAGGTGGCAGCACCAATCAGAATCAAAGGGATCCCAGCTTTGCAGCGGTTGATTTAGGCCTTTTCACAGCTCAAGATTCGTCTACGCTGTTGTATGAGGCATTTAACGACTACACCATCAACAATATTCCAGATGAAGTCCCTACCCTTTTTATCACCAACGACGGATGGGGAGCAAACAATCGTACTGTAACTATTGCTAAAAACTTCACAACTAATCAAAACCTGGAAATCAGTGGCAACTCCAATCTGGCATTAAGTAGTGCCTCCGGAGGAAATGCGACAGTCAATGCAAATCTATATTTACGACCATTGGTTGACGGTACTGGCGGAGGAGAACTTCGGCTGCCCAATACGGGAATCCCCTGGAACGTTACAGTAATTGGTGATGTTTACGTCGGAAATCCCACAGGGACTGCGGCAAGTGGTGGCAACGTGATCAGAGTTGCAAGCGGAGGCTCGGTTAATCACAACTTGTTCGTGGGCGGAGATATTGTCATAAATACTACCGGCAGCAATACAACAATTGCACCCAATGGCAATGGGTTGATTTTTGGAGGAAACGCTGAGTCAAATATTAAGCTCACGCTAAATGGGAGTCTTTCTGGCACATTCAACACAGTTAGTGGCGATGCACCACAACTGTACAGAATTACGCTAAATAAAAAGCTGAACAACGCAGCAGAATTTACATTCAACGACGGTTTCACACTTACTGGCCTGACCAATACCGCCGACAAGGCCATCGAAATCGTCAATGGCACTTTGGTACTTAACGATCCGTCAATCGACATAACACTTTCAAGCGGTGGTGGCAACTTCCTTCTGCCAAATTCGCTCAATACTGAGGCAACCTCCGGGTCTGGTGGCTTAGAAATCCAACAAGGTGTAGCCAGGGTAAACGGCGCCAACACTGGTATAATACTTGACGGGCCACTCGTTATCAGTGGCGGTTCACTGAACATGGATGGCGGTGTTGGAGTCAACAACTTTATAGAGTACTCGGCGTCTGGAAATGCATCTATTGAACTTTCCGCTGGCACTCTGACCGTGGGTTCTCAGGTACGAAGGAGTACCGCTTCAACTTCGGGTATTCTAAAGTACACGCAAACAGGAGGTGTAGCCGTATTTGGAAAGAACGCAGTTCCAACCGCCACAAGGGGAGTGTTTGAAGTGATCAACCCTGGCAGCGAGTTCAATCTCGATATTGACGAAGGCGCAGGAGAGTCTTTCACAGTAGTTCGCCACCTCAACTCAACATCAGTACCCACTGTTCGTCTTTCGCCAGCAGCAAGCAGTATAACCGACGGCTCAATAATAACGCTCGGAAATGCAGATACGCCTGCCTCGCAAACGAACTTCGGCATTTACTCCAGCATCAATCTTGAAACGCTGCGAATCGGGTCCGCCAACGTGACTGCTAAAATATACACAGCACCGCTTACCGTTGACAACCTGTCCATCACTACGGGGAGTACATTTAACGCCAATGGCCTGGATCTAACAGTAAATGAGGGCATTGTAAACGATGGTACATTTGTTTCAGCTGGCACGATTGCCAACAACCAAACGACTTTCTTCCCAACCTCTTCCACCGGAACGATATCGGGCTCTGGAACTACCACTTTTTGGAACCTTGAAAAGTCAGGATCTGGCTCACTTGTACTTGCAAAGTCCGTGACTGTTGCAAATAATGCCGACATCCTGGCTGGCACGCTGAACACTTCCACTTACGCCTTCAACATTAAGAAGGATCTACTCCACGACGCCACACATATAAGCGCAGCAGCAGGGCCTGGAATAGTTTTCAACGGAACAGAGAAACAAAACCTTGGCAGGTCTTCGTCAGGACTAAGCTATTTTGGTGTTGTAAACCTTAATAACGCAGCAGGGCTGATCATCACCGATACTGACGAAAACTTTCAGGTTGACCAAAAGCTCGTTCTCACCACCGGAGTACTTGATATCGGAGGTAACCTTCTTATCATTCCTGAGACCTCAACCATAGAAAATGGAAGCGGTGGAAAAGCCTATACAGACTTTAACGTACACAGGATGATTCAGACCAACAGCTCCATTAAGGACTTTGGCTTGAGGAAGATTTTTCCAACAATTACAGCAGGCAACTCCACTTTCACCTTTCCAGTCGGTCTTACATCATATACGCCAGCTGTGATAACGGTGAACGATATTTCAGCCAGCTATATTACCCTCAGGCCGGTTGCGGATTTGGCCCCGATTGCCGAGGATGCAGAAACGGCTGGAGCCTGCACCGATCCCGAGATAGTTGACTCCGACAACGTGCTGCAATACTATTGGATTATCAAATCGAGTGGCGTAACAGGCCTCAATGGCACGCTGGAAATGTATTATGACGCAGCCGACTTTTCGGTAACCGCCCCCTATACAGTAGCCAATTACGGGCCTGCAAGACTTTATAACCTTGGATCATTCTGGGACAAAGTATTTACGGAGTCTGAATTTGACGAAAACAATTTGAGAATCGCCTACCCTCTCAATTCCAATACTGACGGAACCCTTGAGGGTATATATACTGCTGGTGTGACCTTACAGAACAATGGCTCCTCATTGCTCTGCGGAGCCGCCATACCTGATATGGTTCCGACTTTTACAACTTACGAGCTGGCTTCGTCTGGCAATTATTACAGCGACGCCTCCTACCAGGAAGGGACGTCACCAGCCCCTGGCTCCTCGTCAGATATTGTCGTTAAGTCTGGCTACACCCTGGTTCTGAATTCCAATAATATCCGGATCAGAAAAACGACAATTGAGGCGGGTGCAACGCTGGAAATTGCCTCAGGTTTTTCCAACCACAACCTCGGCTTTGTAACCGGTGCCGGCACCTTAAAGCTCACTTCCAATGGTAGCTCTGTGGCATTCCCGACAGGAGACTATGAGGAATTCTTTCCGGATGCCAACTGCAGCGGTGGAGGTGGTCTTGAGTTCGCTGGCAACGGCTCTTATGCCGTGCTTAATGACATACCAAATGTCAGAAGGCTGGTTTTTTCTGGCGCTGGTGACAGAACTGTACCCAATAACAATACGCTTAAAGTGTGTGAAGATCTGGAGATACTGGGGACAGTTAAAGTGGTGGTTCCGGATGGCAATAATTCGACCTCAGTGTATGGAAACATATACAAGTCTGACGTTTCAAGCTTCGACAATGGTGGTGGGGCAAGCAAAATAGTACTGAGAGGCCCTGCTGCCCAGAGTGTGTCAGGCAATTTCACTGGAACCAATGCATTTAATAACCTTGAAATCAATAATGCAAATGGCGTCACCATTGTCAACAACGCCGACGCCTCCAGGGGAATTAGTACCAATGCAGATGTGGATGTAGATGGGCAGCTTATCTTCACAAATGGGCTCATAACTACCAATACCGACAATACGCTGAGACTAACGCTTAATGGCACATTGTCTGGGTTTAGCTCAGCCAGGTACGTGAACGGGCCGTTTGTAAGAGTATTGCCGCCAAATGTTTCGTCGTATACCTTTCCTGTGGGTAAGGGATCCAGAAGCGGTGAAATGCAAATCAAGGCCCCAACTGGTTATGTAGGCACAAAGGACTGGATTGTTGAATATTACAACGGAGGAGCGTCTGCCATTGGCCCCGTGACAGCAGTTGACCCTGCCGACGGTATTGTGAAAGTGAGCGAGAATGAATACTGGATGATCAGTGTACCCTCCCCGGCGAGCTCAAGTGTAAAGCTAAGTTGGAACAGCGGGTCGGACGTTCAAAGCACCATTGCCAACCTTCGAATGGCATTTTGGTCTGGAACCCTTTGGGACATGATCACCACCACAAGCGCTCCGAGTGGCACGCCAACAGGAGGCTCAATGACTGCCGGCCCCTTAGTTACAGTACGAAGTTCGTGACTTTTGGCACGACCGACGAAGACACAACCCCGCTCCCAGTCGAATTTTTAAGCTTTAGCGCTACTGAGCTAAATGGCGTTGCGATACTTGACTGGGCCACAGGCTCAGAAACTAACAATGATTTGTTCGAAATTGAGCGCTCTGAGGATGGCATGGTGTATCAGAAAATTGGCGAAGTAAACGGCGCTGGCACCACGAACGACAGGCAGGATTATGCGTTCACTGACTTCCAGCCATTCTGGGGAACATCCTACTACAGGATCAGGCAAATTGACTTTGATGGCCAGTATGATTACAGCAAGATTGCCTCCATCAGGATTCAGAAGGAGGCTCCTTCCATCAATGCCTACCCCAACCCAATCCAGTCGGATATCAATGTCGCTGCCAGGGGTCTTGAGAAAAACTCGCCGGTATTCTATTATATGACCGACCTCAATGGAGCTTTGATCGTGCGAGGCGAAGGGTTAGCCGACAGACGTGGTGACTTTTTCAGTGCTATACTTCTGCCGGAAAATCTCAGTGCAGGCATTTACGTTTTAGTACTCGAATCGAAAAACCAAACGCAAAGATTCAAGCTGCTTAAGAAATAGCTAAAGGCTGTCTCAGTTGCCGAAAACGAGACAGCCTCTTTCTATATTTCAGTTTGGGCATCAATTATTCTGACAGCAATCCCAGTGCTTGATCGTATTCAAGTTTAGCGATTCTCACTTTGTAAAATGCCTGTAGCTGGTTCATTCTCGATTCTGTCAGGGCCAACTCAGCATCAGTCAACTCCAGCCTTGAACTGAGGCCGGATTGAAAGCGTTCATTTACCATTGCAAAGTTAATTTTGGCAGCCTCAACTGTTTTCGCATGAATTTCCAACTGTCTCAAGCCCTCCCTCAAGCTATTTTCGTGGGTGGCCACTTCAATCGCTGCTTTTTCCGATAAATCTTTCAGCGCTAGCTCGCCTTGTTGGAGCCTGATACTCGATTTACCCAATCTGGAATTTATTCTGTTCCCGGAAAAAATGGGCACATAGGCCTGAATACCTAAAAAAGATGTGCCCGGCCATCGGCTGAAGCTGAGGTCAAAAGACTGAGCCTGTAGTTGATAGGCACCCATCACCGTAACTGTCGGTAGTTTTTGAGCCTTCGTTTGACTCACTAAACTTCTGCTTATTTCGACACTCAGCTTTGCCTGCAGCAGGTCAGGTCTGCTGGCCGTCATTTCCGCTTCGCTAAGGGGTGCTGTGTCAAGGTACCTGATAGCGTCATCCAGCCCAAGTTTGTCAGTCAGCACGATGGTCTGTCCCACCTCCAGTCCAACTACTCTGGCCAGATGTAGAAGTGTTGTCTCATACTGGCTTTGAAGGTAAGAAATGGAGGACTTCAAATTTTCGACTGCAATAAAGCTTCGCAAGGTATCCACCTTCAAGCCCTTGCCTTGCCTGAAAAGTGATCGACTGTCTTCCAATGAGAGTATGTTACGCTCCAGGCTTTGATGACTTAGCTTAAGCGACTCGCTGATCAGCAAAGCCCGCAGGTAGCTGGCCGTTACGTCCGCAACCATTCTGGTCTTAAAGGCTCTGGTTTCCTGCTCCTGAAAAGCTTCGCTAAGCTTTGCCGTCCTCACCTGCCTGCGGGCAGATTCCAACAATAAAGGCTGCTGAAAAGCCAGGTAGGTATTCACTGCGTTTTTTCCTCCAACCGTTACATCTACTACGGGCTCGTTCTCATTGCCAACGAGAGCCCCAGGCATAAAAATCACCTGCCTGTCGAAATAATGTGTGTAACTCCCCTGTGCCGACAGAGTGGGCAACAATTCGCCCCTGGATTCCGACGTTTCCATTTTGGAGACCTTTTCCTCCAGCAACTGAACTTGCATGGCCTTGTTATTCGTCTTTGCGAGCACAAGTGCCTCACTCAGTGAGAGCTGTAGCTCCTGAGCTTTAGCGGGCAGCACGATGCCTAGCATCGCAATGGCCGCTATCAATGATCTATTATACTTTTTCATAAAATTAACTTTTTGAGATCACCATATTTGCCTCCGTCTCATCCACTACTTCCTTTCTCCTTTTACCTGAGGCGAGATAAGAATAGACCGCCGGGATGATGAACAAGGTGAGTATGCCAGCGAATATCAGCCCGCCTACTACTACAATCCCCAGTGATTGACGGCTATTATGGGTCATCGCAATGGGCAATGCACCAAAAATCATTGCGAGTGAAGTCATCAGAATGGGCCTGAATCGCTGCTCTGCGGCCTGAATGGCAGCGTCAAACTTTGACAGGCCAGTGTCCTTTAGGTGATTGGCAAACTCTACTATCAATATGCCATTCTTTGTTATGAGACCAATAAGCGTAATGATGCCGATTTGGCTAAATACATTGAGGCTTTGGCTAAACCAGTCCAAGCTCAAAAGCGCCCCGGTAATTGCCATTGGCACTGTCAGCATGATGATCAGGGGATCACGAAGACTTTCAAATTGCGCTGCCAGTATCATGTATATCAGCACCAGTGCCAGTATCAGTGTGTACGAAAGGCTTCCCTTACTTTCCACGTAATCACGAGATTGCCCGGCTAGCGTCGTTCTGAAATTATCGCCCAAAACCTCGGACTTAATCCGCTCCATTTCTTGTATTCCTTCACCCAGACTTACGCCAGGCGCCAGGCCAGCCGAAATGGTGGCTGAGGTGTATTGATCGTACCGGTAAATGGTAGCGGGGCTTATTCCATCCTCAATAGTCACCAGGTTGTCCAGCGAGATCATTTGCCCATGAGCAGACCTCACGTGGATTGCACGAAGGTCACTTATGTCGTTGCGGTTGATGCGCTCAACCTGACCAATTACTTCGTACTGTCGGTCATTTTTCATAAAGTACCCGTAGCGCTGACCGGAAAACGAAAGCTGCATGGCCCTTGCCACCTCCTCGATAGACACACCCATCATAGCGGCCTTCTGTCGATCAATATTAATTTTGAGCTCAGGCTTATTTATCTTAAGGTCGCTGTCAACGAACATTAGCTTACTGCTTTGTCTTGCCGCTGCCAGAAACTTAGGAAGTACACTGGCGACGCTGTCCAGATTAGATGTTTGCAGCACATATTGCACGGGCTGACCTCCGCCGTATCTGGTACCAATGGTAGGCGGCATATAGGGGAAAAGAAGGATGTTTCTAAATTGCCCTGAAGCCGCCCCATACTGATAATACAGTTCCTGGGCAGTAACACTTCTTTCCTTGGGATCTTTCAGATAAATACTCTGCACGGCCACGTTGATAGGTGCCGGAGCGGGAATAAATGAAATAGCCACCATAGAGTAGGTCTGATAGAGGCCTTCAGTATTGTCGTTGACATAATGACCTACTTCCTCCATATTCTCCTTCATGAAGTCGTACGAAACTCCTTCAGGTGCTATGGCAATGAGCATCATATTAGACCGGTCTTCCAAAGGCGCCAATTCTGATGGCAGCCTCTGCCCCAGCACATATATTACTACCCCACCTGCGATCAGGAAAATCCACGACAGCCACCTGAACTTCATAAAAGCTTTCAAGAGCGACGCATAACCTCCATTAAGGCTGAGGAAAAATGGCTCGGTAACTCTATGGAGCCAGTTAGGCTTCACATGCTGCTTCAGCAGGTAGGCGCTAAGCATAGGAGACAGGGTGAGTGCCACAAATGCCGACACGATCACCGATCCCGATACCACGATCGCAAATTCCTTAAAAAGCTGGCCACTTATGCCACCCATAAATACTATGGGCAAGAAAACTGCTGCCAGTGTGATGGTGGTAGAAATGATGGCAAAATAGATTTCTTTGGATCCAGCGAATGCTGCCTGAATAGGATTGGCTCCGTCTTCAATCTTTTTGTAGATGTTTTCAAGTACGACAATGGCATCGTCGACAACCAATCCTATAGCCAGCACCAAGCCCAAAAGTGTCAGGACATTGATAGAAAAACCTGCCAGGTACATAATGAAGAATGCCGAGAATATTGACACTGGAATGGCCAGCACCGGAATGATGGTAGACCTCCAATCACGCAGAAAAAGAAAGATAATGATGACAACCAAACCAAAAGCGATGAAGAGCGTCTCCACCACTTCTGCAATTGACTCACGAACTGGTTTGGTGAAATCAAACCCTACAATCAACTTGTAGTCAGCAGATATCTCTTTGCGCAATTCATCGAGGCGGCGGTAAAATTCATCCACAACTTCGATAGCATTTGCTCCTCTTTGTATTTGGATGGCAACGCCAACGCCCACTCTGTCTGCTTTGTTGGTACCGTTAATGATTGCATTGCGTTCATTCACTTCCCCAAGTTCTGCATAGCCAACGTCCTTCAGCTTTATCACTGAATTAGCAGTTTGCTTAATAATCATGTCATTGAATTCGTCGGAAGTAGTAAGACGTCCCAGGGTTCGGACACTCAACTCATTTTTCTTTCCCTCAATCCTTCCGGAGGGGAGGTCTATATTCTCTCGGTGCAAAGCCTGGCGAATGTCCTCTGGAGTTAAATTATAGGCTGTCAGCTTGATAGGGTCGAACCTTAGTCTCATGGCGTACTTATGCTCACCGACTATACTTACACTTTGAATGCCGGGGATAGACTGCATTCTTTCCTTGATAACTGTTGAAGCCAGATGGCTTACTTCCTTTATGTCTCTTGAATCACTCTCCACTTCAAGGAATGCCACCAGATTATCGGGGGAACTCGCTTTTTCAACAATTGGAGGGTCGACGTCCGAGGGCAGCTGGCTTTTTGACTTCGCCACTTTGTCACGCACATCGTTGAGGGCATCTTCAAGGTCTAGCTCTCTGTTGAATTCTATTGAAATGATGCTAACCTGCTCTCTGGACTCCGATGAAATAGTGCGAACGCCATTCGCTTCGGCTATAGATTCTTCTAAAGGCTTCGTGATTTTAGAAGCTATTACATCGGGGCTGGCCCCGGGGTAAAAGGTAACAACCGCAATAACTGGTGGCTCGGTTAACGGGAACTCACGTATCCCAAGATATCGCCACCCAACCATTCCCGCAATCACTATAAGGGCGGAAAACACACCTGCCAAAACAGGCTTTTTGATACTTAATGATGGTAAACTCATGGCTCCAATTATTTAGCAGTGACAACTTGTACGGGAGTACCATCACCGGTGCGAAGAATGTTGGAAACCAAGACTGAATCGCCATCGGCGAGACCTGCCGTAATCAGCGCATCGGACTCATTTCTGGAGAAAACGGTCACCGGGCTGAACCTGGCCACACCCTGCCTTACCACAAAGACACCAAATCCATTGGCCCCTGGAATGAGGGCTTGAGTGGGCAGAGTAAGGCCCTTTGAGTTTTCGTCAGTGACAGAAAAGTAAACCCTTGCCGACATCCCTGGCACTAGCTGATTGTCACGATTGTCGGCCACCGCCTGCACTGTTATACTTCTGCTGGAAGCGTCTATTCTTGATTCCGTCGCAATTATGCGAGCCGCTATGCTGGAACCACCGGTGGGTGCCTGGAATTGTATTGTCTTTCCACTTGTCACAAATGCAATGTATTTTTCAGGAACTGAAAATTGAATTTTAACGCTTCCTTGTTCCTGCAGGGCAACCAAAGGCATTCCTGGTGAAACCCAAGAACCAACTTCCACTTTACTGATTCCAATTTTCCCGGAGAAGGGGGCATGAATGGAGGTCTTGTCCAGCTCATTCTTCAGTAAGTCCTCCGTTGCCTGGAGCAACGCAAGTCTCGATTGCGCAACGTCGTATTCTTCCTGCCGTACCGCTTCACTTTTCAGCAGCTCAGCCAAGCGACCTTCGCTCAATTTTGCCAGGCCAAGTTCGGCCTGATTTTGCTTCAGTTTGGCAACAATTTCGCCGTCCTCCAGCTTGTACAGCAGCTGGCCTTTGTGTACTACGCTGCCTTCAGTAAAAGATACGGCAACGACTTTCCTGGATACTTCGCTGGCGATCATTACCTCACGAATAGCAACGACAGAGCCAGCAACGACTTCTTCCTGGGTGACAGCGGTTGATTTCACAACCTTGACATCCACTGGCAGTCGGCTAATGGGCGCACTGCCTTGATTTGAGTCATTGTCTGTACCTGAGGTGCAGGCGACAACAATCGCACCGATGATCAGGAAACTCAAATAGCTAAAAAATTCATTTGTTTTCATTTGTTTGAAGTTTGATTATGGATGTAAAAAACGGGAATCCAACACACCCTGATTTGCATTTAAACCGGAGCTATTTATAAAGTTTACTGAAAGCAAAAAGTCTGGCGTTCGGCCAGACTTTTTGTATTAAAAAATAAGAAAATTAGAAGGTGCCTTACTGTGGCCGTTGCTGCTTTATACCAAACACAGCGATCAAAATGCTAAGTCCACTGATGCATGCTGCTGCTTTAAATGCAGCCTGAAAACCAACATTCAGCGCTTCTGTAGTCACCCCCTCTTCGGCGGAGAAGTTGTTGGTAGTACCGATGGCGATGGCAGCGGCTATCGCCAACCCAATGGCTGACCCCACCTGATAAGTAGTGTTAACCAAGCCAGATGCCAGGCCCGACTCCTCAGGTTTTGCGCCCGATATTGATGCGATGGTGCCTGGAATATAGGCCAGTGACATACCAAGGGCTCCCAGCAAGGAGGCCCCAAGCACATCGGAGAGGTAATTCCCGTTTACTGGAACTTGCGAAAACCACAGCAGTGACCAAGTAAGTGCCACGAGCCCTGCAATCAATGGCTTTTTAAAGCCAAATTTTGCGATGAGCTTACCAGTGACACCCACCATAAGCACCATGATTACTATAGTCATTGGGAGTAAAGCCAAACCGGAAAAAAATGCAGTGTAGCCCAGCGACTGCTGTAAATAAAGATTAAGGTAAAACCACAGAGGTATCCATGCGCCAGCCATTAAGGCCATAATTAAATTGCCGCTTGAAAGATTTGGCGCTTTGAATATTGAAAGTGGCAACAATGGAGCCTGCACCCTTTTTTGTGCAAACACAAAAGCAATAAACAAAGCTAATGACGTTGCAAAGAGGCCAATGGTGTGCGTGGTCAGTAATCCATTCTTGTCGACCATAACTAACGAGTAAACCAGTACCATAGTGGCCAGCGTCACCAATACTGCCCCCAAATAATCTATTTTCCCCTTTCGTCTATTTCCGCTCACCAGAAGCATTGCTCCGGCAATCATGACGAAAATGCCCATGGGTATATTAATATAGAAGGTCCATCTCCACGAGGCATAGTCGGTGAGCACTCCTCCCAAAAATACACCCGCCGAGCCGCCAGCAGCAGCCGATGCTCCCCAGAACCCAAATGCTTTGGCCAGTTCTTTCGGGTCCGTAAAAATGGTCATTAGGAGAGAAAGAGCAGAAGGTGCTATCAAAGCTGCTCCAAGACCTTGCAGGGCTCTCCCAATATTCATCGAGGTTTCGGACCAGGCCAGCCCGGTAAGAAGCGAGGCAGCAGTAAGCACAGCAAACCCCCAAAGAAATACTTTTTTGGGGCCATAGAGGTCAGAAAGCTTTCCGCCCAAAAGAAGCACACCGCCAAAGATTATTACGTAGGCATTGAATATCCACGACAATTCAGAGGGCGTGTAATTCAATGCTTCCTGAATGGCCGGTAATGCC
Organism: Imperialibacter sp.; assembly: GCF_048007035.1. NCBI lineage: Bacteria > Pseudomonadati > Bacteroidota > Cytophagia > Cytophagales > Flammeovirgaceae > Imperialibacter > Imperialibacter sp. The sequence goes on along the minus strand of NZ_CP180355.1, from coordinate 3,698,502 downwards.
ACACCAATAATGGACGTATCCATTATTACCATAAATTGTGCTGTGCACAAAATAGCCAAAGCGGCCCACCGATTGACTTTGAGCTCACTTGTTTTGATTGTTGTTGTGTCAGACATATTTTGAGTTGTTTATACAGGGACAAAGTTTCTCGAAATGCCTGACCTTCTTCTACATTTAAATGGGTTCGATTTATATAATTCCATGGCGGTCGGCAACCGGCGATTGGACTTGCCTGATGTGAGTGCAGGAAATCACTCGCCTTTCAGTAGCAGGTGGCGTTGAGCATTTCGGGTACTGCCTTGCGGAAAAAAGTAGGCGCATGGCCCTGGTGCTCTTTAAATTGATGGGACATATGATTCACGCTGCTATACCCCGTCATGTAAGCTATTTCCGTTGCCGACAAGGTGGAAGAAGTCAGCAGGATCTTTACCTTTTCTATCCTTGTTGAGATAAAATATTGCTCAAGGGTTATGCCTTCGTGTTCAGAAAACAGCTTACTGATAGAGCTGTAATTTAGCCCCAGCGACTCGGAAATTTGCTTTGAGAATTTCATTGGTGCGCCGTAATGATAATTTGACTCTAAAGCTTGATGAATCACAGACTTGACTTGCGATATTAGCTTATGTTGTCTGCTGGAAATAACCTGAAGGTCTGCTTCAGAGAGTATTTCCTCAAGCTGCGACTGCTCAGCAGGCGTAAGGCTTTTATTTATTGTTACACTCCCAAGGCTAATTTTCTGCACTACAAAACCCATTTGCTCAAGTTTCGTTTTCACAAAGAGGATGCAACGATCGCAGACCATGCCCTTTATTTGAATTTGGTACTTTTGCTCCATACCGAAATGCTTTTGGAACAAAGTACATGCTATGCATGCTGGGCGTCTTTACACAAATGCCGGAATGTGTTGTAGAATTCCTTTCTTCAGGATCGAAGCTCCTACTCAGATATATGATCCAGGGATTTCCGTTCCATATCAATCTCCCTGGATTTCTTTAGGGCGGAAGGGGTGAAACCAGTCATCTTTTTAAACTGTGCCGACAGGTGAGCCACACTGCTATAGCCAAGTTTGTCCGCAATCTCGCTGAGGGTGAGCTCATCATAAAACAACAACTCCTTCACTCTTTCAATTTTTTGCTTGATGATGTATTGCTCCAATGTGACTCCCTCAACAGACGAGAACAAGTTGCTTAGGTAATTGTAGTCAAAATGCAGGCTCTCCGAGAGCACAGTTGACCAATTGTATTTCCTTTCAGATGATTCCTTATTGTGGATGAATTGAATAATCAATGACTTCATCGACTCAATAAGCTTCGCCTTCCTGTCATCAATGCGCTCAAACCCCATGAGACTCAATGAAGCGTCGAGCCTGTCGAATTGCTCTTTTGAAAGTGACTCATTTTCCAATTCGACTTCGCCCAACACGATGCTTCGTACCTGCAGTTCTTGCTTCTCAAGCTCCTGCCCGATCATCAAGATGCAACGATTACAAACCATATTTTTGATGCTTATAACCATAGGCAACTGGCACTTATCCCTTTATAAAAATAAGTCAACACTGCGAATCACCATAAACTTGAGAGATTTTATTTCCTCAGCGTTCGCCAGTTGGTTATTTATTTCGAATAAAATTCTGGTGAGTGAACACGTGAAACTTAGCAGGCAATCCTCCAAATACTTACCCTCACACCACAGCCACCTTGGCACGCTGCCAAGATGAATTTTAGATATTTCAGCCACCATTTCCCTCCATTCTTTGCCAAAATTCATATTTCAGCCTAATTTCAGCCCCGCCTATTGGACACATACAATGGCTTGTTTTATGGGCTAAGTAAAGCCGCTTTTGCTACTCTGAAATTATAACCACTGATACATATGATGAAACGACTCGCATTCTCACTGACACTCTGGTTGGCTGCATACGCTGGCTGGGCTCAGGAAGGATACAAAACACTCCCGTTAAATGACCTGTCATCGTTCAAGGCTCAGGCCGGCAACTGGATGATAGTTGGCGATGTAATGATGGACAGAAACCTATCCATTCACCATGAGGCACCGCCTGTTGAAACAGGCAAAAAGAAGAAAAAGAGTAAGGCCGCACCTGAACCGGAGCATCCAGTAAAGTATACTTCCGGGCAGAGCATCCTCCTCAATTTCAACGGCGATCAGAAAAAAGACAACCTGGTCACAAACTGGACCCACGGAGACATTGAGCTGGAACTTGAGGTGATGATTCCCAAAGGATCCAACTCCGGCATCTACCTTCAAGGCAACTACGAAGTACAGCTCCTTGACAGCTGGGGGGTGAAAAATCCAGGCTTTGGAGACATTGGAGGTATTTATCGCAACTGGGAAAATGAGCCAACAAAGGCTTATGCCGGGAAGGCACCCCGGGTAAATGCTGCAAAAGCCCCTGGCCTGTGGCAAACAATTAAAATTTCTTTCCAGGCCCCCCGATTCAATGCTGCTGGTGAAAAGACAGAAAACGCCCGGTTCGTATTTGTGGAGCTAAATGGCGTACGAATTCATGACAACCTGGAAGTGCCACGCCTTACGGGCGGCCCGATTAATGACAAGGAAGTAGCAGAAGGCCCTTTGATGATCCAGGGAGACCATGGCCCGGTGGCTTTCAGAAACATCCGCTACAGATTGCTAAAGCCAGCTAACGTGGCGCTATCTGGTATCAACTACGAAGTTTTTGACGGGCATTTTGAAAGTGAAAAGGATTTCAAAGACCTGAAGCCGACTTCGATAGGCTCAACGGAACAACTCACCTGGGAAGTAGCGAAGAAGGACAATGAGTTTGCAGTAAAATATTACGGAGCACTGGAAATACCTGTGGAGGATACCTACAAGTTCAACACAAATACCGGCAATGCGATGAAGTTGGTCATTGATGGGCAAACGATTTCCAACTACTATGAGCGAGGTGGAAAGCCCGTAAAGCTTACAAAAGGTACCCATTCGGTTGAAATTACCTACTTTAAATATGTGAGCTGGGTGAGTCCAAACATGGGACTGTGGGTGGAAAGCTCCAACAGCTACCCTCAGGCATTGCACGCCTTTAGCTCTTTCCCTCCTGCCAGCAACGTAGCCTCTCCGATTATTGTCGAAACTGGCAATAGTCCAAGGCTGTTGAGAGCATTCCTTGACTACAATAGAGACAGAAGCCAAAGGCTTACGCATACCATCGCCGTTGGTGATCCTGCGGGCCTAAACTACATCTACGACATGAAAAGTGGCAGCGTAGTATGCCTTTGGAGAGGCGGTTTCATTGACGCAACACCGATGTGGCACGACAGAGGCGATGGCTCATTCAGGCCGATTGGGGTAGTAGAGTACCTGACCAGCAAGCCAACACTGGTATTGCCTGGACAAAGCAGTGCCAACTTTGAGCTCAACAAACTCCCTGATTTCAGAAGCAGTGGGTACACCCTTGATGGCGATGGCCTTCCAACCTTTCTCTATACTTACAGCGGGGCGAGCGTGAAAGATAAGAGCAAGCTGGTGGAAGAAGGAAAAGTGCTTCAAAGGGAAATATCTGTTGAAAATGCGCCGACAGGCAGCCAGGTCAGAATAGCCGAAGGCAGCCAGATTAGAAAACTGGATAATGGAGCCTATGCCATCGACGGCTTTGACTACTATATAGAGCTGAAATCAGCACAGGAGGCCACTATTGCTGACAAGGGCGCTACGAAAGAGCTCCTGGTGCCAGCAACTGGTTCGGTTGTTTATCAAATTGTTTGGTAATAAAATCTGAAAGAAATCATGAAAAAATATATCTCATTAATAGCCCTGCTTGTAGGATTCAACGCTTTCTCGCAGGAAGCTGAAGAAAGCGACTTCTACAAGATCATTACCATCCCCACACCGGAGACCATGCTCCTCGAAGTAGGTGGCATCACAACGCTTCCTGACGGAAGGGTGGCTCTCGCTACCAGGCGAGGTGATGTTTGGATAGTAGAGGATCCGTACATGAGGAACAGCAACTTGCCTTCCTTTACCCTTTTCGCCAGCGGCCTTCACGAGCCACTGGGACTGACTTTCAATGAGAATGCCCTATTGACAGCACAGCGGGGTGAGCTCACAAAGCTGCAGGACACCAACGGCGACGGGCGAGCCGATGTGTATGAAACCATCTACGCCTGGCCCGTATCAGGTCACTACCATGAATACTCTTATGGCCCTAAAATAGCCCCCGACGGAAGCATGTTTGTATCAGGCAATGTGGCTTTTGGTGACCAGGAGTGGTGGAGAGGCGAAAGCAGAGTGCCATGGAGAGGCTGGATCATGCGTATTTCACCAGAAGGAGCAATGGAGCCATGGGCTACTGGCATGCGATCACCAGCCGGACTAGGAATGATCAACGGAGAACTATTCTATGCCGACAACCAGGGTGATTGGATTGGCTCTGGAGGTATATGGCACATCAAAAAAGGAAGCTTCACCGGGCATCCAGCAGGTTTGAAATGGGCCGACAGAGCGGAATCTCCCGTGACTGTTTCCGCTAAAGAGTTCTTTTCCAAAGTACATGAGGAAAGGGAGCAAGTGGATGGCAGGTACCTCAAGCCTGAGAACAACGCCGATGAGAAAAACCCGGAGATGCTGTATCATGCAAAAGAAGCGGTACCTGAGATTACGCTGCCAGCGGTATGGTTGCCACATGGTATCCTGGGCATTTCGAATTCAGAAATTCTTGAGATAGGTGAAGAGGCCAGCTTTGGCCCGTTCAAAGACCAGCTTTTGATTGGCGACCAGGGTCAAAGCAAAATCATGAGGGTAAGCCTTGAAAAAGTAAACGGAGAGTACCAGGGTGTGGCCTTCGACTTTATCAAAGATTTCCAATCGGGGGTGCTTCGCATGAGCTGGGGCCATGATGGTTCGCTCTTCGTTGGAGAAACCAACCGAGGCTGGGGTTCGGCGGGAAGCACTACATCTGGCTTTGAACGTGTGGTGTGGACGGGCGAGACTCCTTTCGAAATGCAAACTGTGAAGGCCATGCCCGACGGTTTCGAAATTCGTTTCACTCAGCCAGTAGACAAAGCCACTGCGGAAGACCTCGACTCATACGCCGGCCAGTCTTTCATTTACAAGTACCACTCTGTTTATGGTAGCCCGCCTATTAATACAGAAAAACTCGGCATCAAAGGAGTGAAGGTTGCGGATGATGGCATGAGTGTAAGACTTGTGGTTGACAACCTGCGCCAATACTACGTGCATGAGATCAATCTGCCCGGAATAAAGTCTGCAAATGGATCATCGGTGCTCCACGGCACTGGTTACTACACCCTGAATAATATTCCCGCAGGCACGAAATTGAACATGACGGAGGTGAGCACCAAACGGTCATCGGCTTCTAAAAAGGTAGCGCCTAAAAAAGTCGCTGCAAAACCAGCAACTCCTAAGGCTTCAGCCAACGCTGTGCTGACGACTGAGGAGATCAAGCCAATTCTCGCAAAAAACACTTGCCTTGCATGCCATCAGGTTGACAAAAGGCAGGTTGGGCCGGCTTATAAAGACATTGCGGCCAGAAGGTATACGGCGAAGCAAATCGTTGATCTTATCCGCAACCCGAAGGCAGAAAACTGGCCAGGCTACTCCACGGAAATGCCCCCAATGCCACAAGTGTCAGACGAAGATGCGATGAAAATAGCCAACTGGATCATTTCATTGCAAGAAGAAAGACCCTAGGCGGCTGGAGAACAGAATGAAAGAATAAAGGCTTCCAGAGTTAATCTGGGAGCTTTTTTATGCGAGCAGTTTCACAAGCGCTTCCGTTCCGTGTGCCTGAGCGTGGATCAGGGCTGTGTTCCCTTTGTTGTCCTTCAAATGCTTGTCGGCCCCAGCATCCAGCAAGAGCTTTGCAATTTCAATCTGACCAAAGGTGGTGGCATAAATAAGGGCAGAGGCTCCTTGCTTGTTCTGAATGTTTACATCAGCTCCATGCTCAAGAAGCAATTCCACTATTTCAGCATTGCCCTTAAAGCAAACGCCCATCAATGCAGTGTTACCGGCAGCGTCAATAGCATTTACATCGACACCACTTGAAAGTAGAAACCTTGCGATTTCGATCTGGTCGCTATAGGTCGCTAATACAAGGGGCGTAAATCCACGGGCATCTAGCTTTGTCAGCAGCGAACTTTCCGCTGTTGCCATCGCATTCACACCAGCAAGATCACCTTGTCGTATCGACTGAAAAAAATCCATTCCTTCTTTCCTTTTTAGTGAAAAGGAGTAGCCGGTCGACTACTCCTCATAAACACCTACTCTATTAGCTGGGTAACTAATATCATCTATGTTTCTACAGCACAAATGTACGGCTGATACAGTTATAATTCAAACTGATTCTTTTTATGATTAAATAGATATAATCTATATTGCAGGAAACATGATTTAATGAATCTACAACAACTTGAGTACATAGTAGCACTCGATAACGAGAGAAGCTTTTCAAAAGCGTCAGATCAGTGCCACGTCACTCAGCCTACGTTGAGCATGATGATCCAAAAGCTGGAGTCAGAATATGACATAAAAATTTTTGACCGTAGCAAATACCCTGTGGTACCTACTGAAACGGGTAAGAGCCTGATTAGTCAGGCCAGGCTTATTTTGCAGGAGGTACACAAAATACAGGAGTTGGTGCAGGAAAAAAAGAACACGATTGCCGGCGACTTGCAAATTGGCATCATCCCTACCATTGCTCCTTACCTGCTTCCACTTTTTATCTATGAGTTTACGATCCGGTACCCTCATATCAAGTTGAAAATCTCAGAGCATGTCACAGAGGAAATACTTGAAAAGCTGGATGAAGGAAAGCTGGACGCCGGCATATTGGTTAGCCCAGACGACACTAAGCTTTTCAACGCCTTCCCCCTCTACTATGAGCCCTTTGTAGTGTACTCAGCCAGGAAGTTTGACAAAGAGCTTTTGCTGGCAGAAGACATTGACCCCAATGAGTTGCTGCTGCTTGAAGAGAGCCATTGCTTCCGCTCGCAAATCATTCAGTTCTGTGAGCTGCGGGACAAGAAAGAAAACACCCTGGAGTTCACGTCTGGCAGCCTGGAAACACTGAGAAACCTGGCGGATAAAAACCTTGGGATAACGATTTTGCCTGAGTTGAGCACTTTGCAACTCAGAGAAAGCGATACCCTGAAGCTCAAACGTTTCGCTGCACCTGAGCCTTTCCGGGTCATTAGCCTGATGACACGGCGTGACTTTGTGAAAAAGAGAATGATAACGGCTTTTATGGAAGAGATCAAAAAACACATTCCGGAAAAGTTTCAAGCACCTCAGGGGCAGGAAATTGCCTATAGACGAAAAGAAAAGAAGGTTACTTTTTAATTTAGACTCGTGAAAAATATACTCATTGAAGGATTGGGCTGGGTGGGTGCTGTTCTGCTATTGGCTGGCTTTGCGCTAACAAGCTACGGTTTTTTGGAGGGAGTATCCTTCGAATTTCAGTTGCTGAACCTGCTTGGAAGCGGCTTGTTGGCCATTTACACCTATGTCAAGAAGGCCTATCCTAATACAGTCCTCAATATCATCTGGATAGGGATCAGTCTGGTGGCAATTTATCGCACACTTTTTTAACCAAACGACCTGTGGCAAATACGGCTAAATGACCTTTGGGGGAGCCTTACCCAGCTCCCTTAGATACCTCAACCTGGTCTTTAGCTCAGACTGCGTGTCTCTCGAAAGCTCCATGTAAATTCGAAAACTTTCGTTTGCAAGTAGTTTTTCATCTATAAGGAGTTGAAATGCCTGATTTAGGTGTTTCCGAACTTCAGATAGACTTAAAATGCACTCCTCAGTGGTTTTGAGCGAGGGCACTTTGTTTTTAATATCAAGTGTGTATCTGTAGAACACATCCACTCTATCTTTCTTTCGCTGCGAGTTCCACTTCGCAAATGACCTGAGCCCACTGTATGTCGCCACCAGCAAAGTGAAAGCCAGTGCTATCGACTCCGCATAGCGCTCATAAAAAGATGGTTCATCTCGCTCCAGATAAACCCTGGAAGCTGCGTGCAGCGGAAAGTTTAAATCATCTGAGTTAAAGTCCTCCGACATGCGGGAATAAATAAGAGGACTTATCTTGTTCAAGTCCTGGTGATTTTCAAAAACTGCTTTAGTAATATCGTAAACCACATCATCCGGTAGAAAACCGCTTGCAACTAGTACAGCATCCACTGCCAAGGTGAACACCGGTGTCGGCGTCATTTTTCCATAGGTATATCTTGGGATCGTGAAAGTCTTCATTTGAGGATGCTTCATACAAATACCTTCAGTCACTGAACCAAGTCCCATTTGAGACTGGTCATCAAAACTGTATAGTTTAAACCCCTCCAACCCAATTAACTCCTCTTCCTTCAACAGATCAGTAAATCCACAAAAGACGTCAGAAGAAAAAATGTCGTCAGTCAATTTTACTTTCGACCTGTCTATTTCAAAAAATTGAAACAGCGTGACCATAAATTCATAACTGCCACTCCCCTCTTGTCCTATGTAAGCTGTCTTTCCATAAAAAAGATCCTCAAACGAGTGGATGGCCGTATCGCTCTTATACAGAATATGAAGAATCTCCGGGAAAATTGGCGCTATAGCAAAGACGCCTCCACTGAGAGGGGTATTGTTTTCAACAATAGTCAAGTGGGCTGCGCCTGTCGCCAGGGAATCGTACGCTGCCAATGACCCATCGCCAATAACCAACTCTACCTTATATCTTGTGTGTTCTTCAATAATCTGCTTAAGCACGCTGGCAATTTCTCCCTTTGGTTCATCCACGGAGTAAATGATTTTGACCGTCTCGAGTTCACTTTGACAAGCAGCCAAAAACAACAGCAAAGTGGCAAAAATTATATTTCTCATATTGAAAGGTTGGTTAGGTAGTATTGGGTCTTGGGGAGCCTTCTGATCAAGTTTGTAGCCTTTGGGGATTCACCGGGCCTTGTTGTCTAGTTCCCTTTTCTGGCTTAATACTGTGGCACGTTCTACCCACAAACTCAAACCCTTTTCCCCGGCTCCAGGTGCCTCAATCACTTTACATTTTTACTTAGCGATAGAAGCTGATCCGTGGTATGATAACCTTCCGCTCCCCCCACAAGCTTTTCATCCGCTCCCACAAACAATAAGGTGGGGTACGCCCTTACTCCAAATTTTCCTACCAGCTCCAGACCTTCGGCGGATTCACCATCAACGGCAATGTTGACAAACCTTTGATTGAAAACGTCACCTGCCTTTTCATCCGAAAAAGTTCTGGCTTTCATTGCCTTGCAGGGGCCACACCAGGTAGCGTAAACGTCGATAAAAATTAGTCTATCTTCCTTTTTCGCTGCTTCCAGCGCCTCTACCCAGGTAACCTGACGAAACTGTATTCCCTTTTCACTATTCTTTTCAAAATCAACAGCTGCGCTATTGGAAGCGATAAGAATTCCCGTAACGGCTATGCCAAGCAGTAAAATCAATTGTTTCATGTCGTAAAGATTTAGATCAAATATTTCTGCAAACCATCTCTCACGGCTCACTCACTCTATAAAAGGGAAAAGTGGCCGGTGCTTGCAGATGATTACTTAGTCGGCTAACGGCCCTAATCCTGACAAAATATGTCCGGGATTTTTTTAGTCGTTTTTTCATTGAAAAAAATAGCCCTGCCAAGAAAACAAGGTGCTGGTGTTGAGAATCGGGCTTTGAGCGGTGTGCGCTTACCGGCCAGCAGCAAATGTCGATGCAATGCCGATTCCTAAGTTCGTAACAGGGCAAATAGGTCAATGGTATGCCCAGGCAGCGACAAAATCGAAAATCCAGCTCATGGAGAACTAATCCGAGCCAGGAATTCTTTTAAGAAAAGTCTGCTGCTAGAAACAAAGAAAAATCGTTCTTGATAGCGTGTCGGTCGATTGCAGAGTGGTGATGAGCGACATGCAAACGGAATATTTAGTATTTTCATCAAAAAATATCTAACACGCTAGTTCAGACATACACTACATTTCCTCTTTATGGAATCAGCCAAAAAAAGCCCGGAAGAGGTGTCAGCAATCATAGGAGATTGGGTCAACTTGCACACCGACGATTTACTCCGATGGGCATTAAATAAAACTAACAACCAGGCCATCGCTGAGGATCTTGTTCAAGAAACATTTACTGCAGCGTTCAGTTACATTCATGGCTTTAAGTATGAAAGCCAGCCAAAAACCTGGCTCTTCTCCATCTTGAATAATAAGATCATTGACTACCACCGCAAAAAATTTAAGAATATCGTTCTAACGCAATCGCAACTGCAGCAGGATGGGGAGTCTGGAAATTTATTAGAAGAGATTTACGACGAAAATGGTCGGTGGCGTAAAAATAGCAGGCCTCAGGATTGGGGAGAAGGAAACAGCCATTTGCTCGACGATGCTGATTTCAGGCTGGTTCTTCAGTTTTGCCTCGATGAATTGCCCACAAAATGGTTCTCGGCAGTCCATCTCAAATACATGGATGAAAAAGACGGACAAGAAATCTGTAAGGATTTGGATGTTACCCCGTCCAATTTCTGGCAACTGTTAAGAAGAGCCAGGTTACAACTAAGAGCCTGTCTCGAAATTAAATGGTTTAAATCAGTATGACTATGTGGCGAATAATAAATTTTTTAATGCTCTCATGTAAAAAGTCTTCAGAGCTGATTGAGAAAAAACTGGATACAGGTTTAACAACTGTTGAGAACCTCCAGTTGAAAATGCACCTGAGCATGTGCTCCGCTTGTAGCTCCTACCAAAAACAGTCTACAAACATCCACAACACACTTAATAACTTCCTGAAAGAACCACAGGACTCACCCCACACCAAGGTGAGCAATAGCTCCACCGACGAGTTAAAATCCAGAATTCTTAAAAGCCTGGATAAAAAATAACATATTCTTTCTGCACATCACTGTCAGGTTTCTCCTGACCATGCGTCTATTGTTTTGTTGAAAGAGTTGGGCGAGTGTCCACAGCTCTCTGGCATACCAAAACAATAGAATGTGAAAAATAAACTTATCAAGCGAGGTATTATAGTAGTAGCTATCGGACTCGCAGCTGGCGTATTATATGCAGTATATCTCTTCAATATGCCGCACCGGGACGTGCAGGCTTCAAATGCGGATTTCGAATTAGAAGCCGGTGAATTGGTTTCGGAATACCTGGCAAATCCGGAGGCTGCCAACGAAAAGTACTTACAAGAGGAAGGAGAATCGAAGATTCTTATCATATCTGGCACCATTGCCTCCATCGATACTGATATGAACAACCTCCATGTGGTGCTGCTGAAAAAACCTACAGACAAAGCTGGCGTTAGCTGCACATTCATGACAAGCACGGATGAAAAAGCTGCACAGCTGAAAGTGGGGCAAACAATCTCGATAAAAGGAGTAATCCGGGCCGGTGCTGGCTACGACGCAGACCTTGGCCTTTACGAAAATGTTATCCTTGAGAAGTCTGATATAGTGTCAAAATAATTCCTTTAAAACTTATAAAAAGAACAAAATGAAAAATTCAGTTAAACTTTTATCATTGATACTGACATTTGTAGTGTCAGCTGCTTTCGCACCCAGATTCGGTAAACTGGTAAGCAATACCGGCCACATCAATTTCTTCTCTCACACCGCAGCCGAAGACATCTCTTCCGACAACTTCAAAGTCACAAGCACACTGGATACCGAGACGGGTGAAGTGGTGTTTTCGGTTCCGATGCAGAGTTTTGAGTTTGAAAAGGCACTCATGCAAAAGCATTTTAACAGCAATAATTTCCTTAACACGAAAAAGTATCCGAAGGCAAAGTTTGTAGGCAAAATTTCCAATGTGAGTGCAGTCAATTTTGACAAGGATGGGGTGTACGAAGCCAATGTGGAAGGCAACCTCACTATTAAAGCTGTAACCAATGCATTCTCTAACTCAGGAACGGTAACGATCAAAGGAAATGAAGTTAGTATAGACACAAAGTTTGACGTTATACTAAAAGATTTCGAAATCGCTTTTGAAGAAGGTAAGCCCTCCACCAATGTGGCCAAAGTGGTAGAAGTAACGGTAAAAACAATTTACAAAAAGTGATTATTGATTTTACCAAGAGGTAACCAGAGCGTTGCTACCAATCGATTCTATCCTGGGAATGGGGTTACGCTCTGGCCCCTTACAAGATCTTGACAACACCTTTCACTTTATTTTCCGGCATCATGAACTTTACGTTTCACAATATTGCAGATCTTGAAAGCATTCAAAAACTGCTTATCAATACCCCAAGTCATTTATTCACGAAGCAGCTACCCCTGATCAATGATGCGACCATTGGCCAGCATGTGCGACACATTCTTGAGTTCTACCAACAGTTAGTGCTGGAAGAAGCCAGCGGAAAAATCTGCTACGACAATAGAGTGAGAAATACCTCAATAGAAACAGACCCAAATTTTGCTATTCAAGTGGCACAGGGTCTTATTTCCAAGCTTACAAGGCTTACCAAAGACAAAGCTCTGTTGCTCAGAGCCAGCTACTCAGGCGACGAAGAGGAAAAAGAGGTCATCAATTCTTCCCTGAAAAGGGAGCTTGCTTATGCACTGGATCATAGTATTCACCATTTGGCAATAATCAAAATTGCCTTATGCGGCGAAGGGTTAAATATTGACCCCAAGCTTGGTCTTGCTCCATCAACATTAAGGTTCAAAAACAGCACTTACCAGAATTAATATGGAATCAGGGTTCGCCATTACAGTAGCCTGGCCTGAAACTCACTGCAAGCAAGCAGGGGCATGGTATGATCGGCTCATGTCAAAAACGGGGTTCAATAAAAATGGCTTCTATAAGGTTGGGCATGCGGCCGTGATTCTTATTTCAGATGCAGATCCCATCTGCGAATATTTCGATTTTGGAAGGTACCACGCTCCGAGGGGGTTTGGCAGGGTAAGAAGCCGACATACCGATCATGACCTTTCGATTAAAACCATTCCAAAATTTTCAAGGACAAGCCATAGTATTACAAACCTGGGAGATATTATGAAAGAACTTCATGAAAATCCCTCCTTTCACGGCGATGGGCCAGTATTCACAGCAGTCAAGCGAATCAACTTTGGCAAAGCTATGTGCCGTGCTTTGAAAGTTCAGGGAAAAGTTTTTTTGCCCTACGGCCCATTTATTGTCGGCGGGAGCAACTGTTCAAGGTTCGTTAGCAATGTCTTGAAATCGGGTAGCAGGTCCCTTTTATTTCGCTTAAAACTACAACTACAAGTGACGATCACCCCAACGCCCATCGGGAATGTGAAAGTGATTGCAAGGCAGCCCTATACCTACGGGCTTTTTGAAGAAGTATCGATATAGAGAAAAGAAAATATGCGAGAGCTTCCTGAACTATTGCCGCCACCCGTGTTTCCCGATCACTTGTCAAAAAACATTAAGTGGCTGGCTGGCGAGGGCGCTGGCTCCTGGTTCGAATTAACTCCAAAATCATCCGGGCTTTTGCAGTTGGTAAGGTATTCCCCGGACGGACGAGTGGAATGTAAATCGCTTCTGCAAACTGACGAAACGCTTGACCTCTCGGCCAGCTACTCGGTGGTGTATCCCAGTCATTGTAGCCTGGTCAGTGTGAAGCAAGCAGAGAAAATAATTACGCTAAGGCCCTGCACAGATGGCAAAACCCTCTGATTGGGCAGGAACAAAAAATACAGAAAAGAACTGTGGGGAGAAAAATATTTGAGTATTTGAATACAGGGGGCCTCCCTATTGCTTCGCTGGTTTTAATTATTCTGGTTACCCTTCTTTTAATCCCTTCACTCAAAAAAAATTCCTTCAATTATGATATCGAAGCCTTCTTTGCTTCCAACGATGAGGAAGTACAGGCGTATCAGAACTTTAGGCAGACGTTTGGGAACGAAAACGATGTGCTGCTAATAGGGGTACAATCGCACCAAAGCTTATTTGATGAGCCCTTTCTTAGCAATGTAGATACCCTTTCAAAATTGCTTTCGGAAGTCAAGAACGTCAAACGGGTACTATCACCTACCACACTCAATGACTATATAGAAACCCCGCTATCCGGGCTTCTGCCAATCCCCGTTGTCCACACAAATGATCCGACGAGGTATCCAGCAGATATCAGGCGGATATATGGCATAGGCGATTATACAGGCATGTTTTTCTCCAGAGACACGAGCAGCATCAGCCTGGTATTGCTGCTTGCTAACAACTTGTCCTACAATGAAAATGAAGCACTGCTCCAGGAGCTGAAAGATGTAATGCGAAGTGCCGGAGGATTTGACTATCATCTGGCGGGAAGGATACATACACAGCATCACTACATTAACAAAATGAAATCTGAAATGCTAATGCTATCAGTATTGGCATTCTTGCTATTCGTTGGCTCTCTGTTCTTTGTATTCCGCTCCTTTGCTTATGCGCTAATTCCAATAGTAGTCATCGTTATGTCGCTCATATGGCTTATGGGTGGTATAGCCATCAGCAATATCAAGTTGGACCTTATGCTGACCTTGCTACCCACACTTGTGTTTGTACTCAGCACCTCATTTTGCATTCATTTTTTAACCAGGTTTAGGGAAATATACAGATCTGCAGAAAACAAAGACGACGCAATTAAAGAGGCTTTTGTTGAGACACTCCTGCCAAATTTTCTTAGTGCTTGCACCACTGCCCTGGGGTTTTTGTCTCTCGTGTTTATACCGATACCCTCGATCCAACAGTTCGCAACACTTGCGTCGATTGGAATAGTGCTTTCATTTGCGATGGGTATGATCCTAATTCCATCGTTCCTTAGATTCATGCCCATAGCCCCACCACAGCGGCACGTCATCACAAAGAAAAAATCATTGATTGAAAGGGGTGTATCAAAGGCAGTCCACCATCCGTTGACGGTCATTGGTCTTTTTTCCCTCCTTGCTTTATTGAGCCTGCACTTCACTCTTGAAGTAAAAATAAACAATTATTTTCTCGACGACCTCGATCCAAAAAGTCCTTTAAAAGCTGACCTTCAATTCTTTGAGGATAAATTCAGCGGAGTAAGACCCTTCGAGATAGTGATGCAAACGACGACCAGGAATGGGTCTATCCTCGACTTTGAAGCACTTGATGAAATACAGCAACTAGAAAGCTTTTTAAAAAACGAATATGGTGCCGGCTACCTGTCAAGCCCACTTCACATTATCAGGTCTCTCAACCGTGCAAAACATGGAGGCGTTGCAGGTTCCTATGAGGTACCACTCAGTAAGCAAAAACTCAAGAACCTGGCAGCTCAAGCCAATAACCATCATATATGGAGGCATGCGAGTGAGCTAATATCGAACGATCAAAAAACCGCACGAATCTCAGGCAGATTATTGGACTTAGGCAGCGCCGTGTACAGGGAGAGGAATATTGGTCTTCAGCACGTCTTTGATTCCATTGGACATCACTTATCCTTTCGGCTAACCGGAACAGCCCATCTCATTGACAATGCAAACCACGCCGTTAGCAAGTATTTTACAAGGGGAATCCTCACTGCAATCTCTATTTCGTCGTTGGTTGTTTTGCTTTTTTTCAGGTCAATAAAAATCACGGCCATTTCGCTGATAGTTAATATGCTACCCCTGCTAGTGGCCAGCGGAATGATGGGACTTTTTGGTATCGACCTGAAGGTATCTACTGCCCTGATCTTTACCATAGTTTATGGTATCGCCGTAGATGACACCATCCACTTTCTCAACAACTATCGAAAGCATCGACGAAGCCAAAGTCATCGGAAGGCGATCCTCTCCTCTGCGGCTGAAATGACCAACCCAATGGTATTCACGTCTGTGGTTCTAATGTCAGGCTTTCTGATTTTGTCCGCTTCATCCTTTCAAAGTATTCACACTATGGGCATCATGATCAGCTTTTCCATGGTCGTTGCAGTCATCGCAGATCTTTTACTGCTGCCTGCTCTTTTGGTTTTAGGAAAGGTTCGTAAAACCAAAGTTCACTAATAAATAAAGTGGCTGTTGTCAGGATTTCAGAATCTCACGTCTAATCCCCAAACAAACATTTAAATATCTCAGACTATGAAAGGTTTCAAAATTGGTTACTGGATTGCGCTGGTATTATTTTCCGCATTTATGCTGATGTCAGCATTCAACTTTCTTTTCAATACGGACGTTACCGCCACGCTTTTTAAGAGCCTTGGCTTTCCCTCGTTCATAATAATTCCCCTGGGCGTCGCTAAAATACTTGGTGTAATTGCCATTGCCTCCAGGTATTCTGAAAAGTTAAAAGAGTGGGCATTGGTTGGCTTTTTCTTTGATTTCAGTATGGCGATCTATTCCCATATCAATGCCAACGACGGCATGTTTATGATGCCTGTGCTGGCATTAATTATGCTCCTCGCTGTCTTCTTCTTCGAAAAAAAGGCATTTGAAGCTGCATAGGGCTTTACTGACCACAGTCGGCCCTGGTGTGGCCGCTGTCCAGTCAGAAAACCGTCCCGATGACTTGCCCAAGATTTACTTTCGAGGTGAGCTATCAGGATATAGACAGTGTGAAATGAAGGAGGCGGCAAACGTGCCCGCTCTAAAAATGGGTTTCAAGCAACTTGTCAGCCTTCAGAGGTCAAATAACCTGACTCAGCATGCACAAAAAATCACGTAAAAAATGTCAGAAATCAACGGCGACCTTGTCAAATAGCTGCCAATTAACTCACAAATTCGTCATGAGAAAAATTCTAATCCTGTGCCTGGCTTTGATTTCATTTAGTAGCTATTCGCAACAAAAATTTGCTACAAAGAGCGGCAAGCCCCTTTTCGAAGGTTATGATCCGGTTAGCTATTTTAGCGGAACGCCGACACCGGGCAACATTCAGCACTTTTACCTCCTCGACGAGCAAATGATTTACTTTTCCTCAGAGAGCAACAGAGAAAAATTCGCTAACAACCCGTCAAAATATTTGCCAGCATATGGTGGTTGGTGCTCCATATCAATGGCGGAAGACCATTTTGTCATTCCTGACTACACGATGTACAAAATTCAGGACAACCAGCTTCACTTCTTTTCGGTAAGAGCATTTTTCAACGGGCTCACAGCCTGGGAGAAAGACCCCATCGGCAACAAAATAAAGGCGACAGCAAATTATACCAAACACTTTCAAGCGAACTAAAGACAATACTAAATCTATAAGTTGATCAGAACATGTGAACCTGAAAACAAAAAGATTGATCTGGGCATTAGGCTTGCCAAAGACAATTGATTAATTAAGGTTGACATAACAACTCATAAATACCAACATGAAAAAGATGAGTAGACATGAAATAACATTCCCAAATAAAGAAGGCATAAGGCTGTCTGCAAAGCTCGAGCTGCCAGCCGGAGGCCAGCGTCATGGCTATGCCATTTTTGCACATTGTTTTACCTGTAGCAAAAACCTCCATGCGGTCAGGGCAATTTCAAGCGCCCTGACGCTAAATGGTTTCGGCGTGCTTAGCTTCGACTTCACGGGTCTTGGTAGCAGCGAAGGTGATTTTTCCGACACCAACTTTTCATCCAATGTCGATGATCTTGTTTATGCCGCTAAGTTTTTGGAAGCAGAGTATGAGGCTCCCACTCTGCTGATAGGGCATTCACTTGGGGGTGCTGCCGTTCTTTATGCTTCCATACAAATGCCATCTGTCAAGGCGATTGCCACCATTGGAGCCCCCTCCAACCCAGCCCATGTGGCACATCTTTTTGAAAATAGCATCGACGATATCGAGGCTTCAGGTGAAGCGAAAGTTAATATTGGGGGGCGTCCATTCACAATAAAAAAACAGCTGGTCGATAACCTGCGTGAGCATCAACTTCCTGAAGTGATGAAGGGCCTCAGAAAATCTACTCTTTTTCTGCATTCCCCTCAAGACACCACAGTGGGAATCGAAAATGCGGCGGCACTATATGCAGCAGCGCACCACCCGAAAAGTTTTATTTCTCTCGAAGGCGCTGACCACCTGCTTAGCAGAAAGGCAGATGCCATATATGCAGGAAATGTTATCGCCTCATGGGCCAACAGGTATATTCCTTTAAAAGATGAGGAACCGCTCATGTCCGACGCTGCGCTCGTAGCAAAAATAGGTGGAAAGAGTTCGGCCTTCGCTACACAAATTCAAGCTGGCAAACATTCATTTACTGCCGACGAACCTGAGAATGTAGGAGGTTTGGATACCGGCCCTTCTCCTTATCAACTGTTAATGGGCGCACTTGCGGCTTGCACTGTAATTACACTGCGAATGTATGCTGATCGCAAAAAGTGGCCGCTTAATGAAGTTTTGGTGCACATAAATCATAGCACGGGGCACATGGACGATTGTGAAAAATGTGAAGACACCACAGGGAAAACAAGCAAGTTCGAGCGGATAATCGAACTTACCGGACAACTCGATGAGTCTCAGAGGGGCCGACTCCTTGAGATTGCCAATAAGTGTCCTGTTCATAAAATGTTGGAAGCAGGAGCAGTTGTTGAAACCAAACTCCAATGAGTAACATGAGGTAACCGAATACTAAACGAAATGGAAGCGTAAGGTGTGTTACTCAATCTGGAAACGCTAACGCCACATACTCATCACCCGACTTACTCCCACTTCCCCAATACTGTTTTGAACATTATTTGGGCTGGAACAAGCGCCGTTGCTATATTCGACATCCTTATTTAATATGTAAGCGGCCTCCCCGAATCAAAAATGAACAGGAATGAAAGTAGCTCCCTTTGTTTCAGCCTTTGAAAATAGTTTTGCAGAACATTCGCATCTCTCTCCCTGGGAGATCACCTCAAGCCTGACAGAAATAGTGCTCTCACTGCTGAAGAGTTGTAAGGATGATTTCAACATTCAAAACGGTATTGCCGTGCACAAAACAGCAACTATTGAAGAAGGAGCCATCATCAAAGCGCCAGCTATTATTGGCCCAAAGTGCTTTATTGCAGCCCATGCCTACCTGCGTGGAGGGGTTTTCCTGGGACAGGGTGTGACCATCGGGCCTGGGTGCGAAGTGAAATCAAGCATCATTTTCGATCACAGCAGCCTGGCTCATTTCAATTTCGTTGGCGATAGCATCATCGGAAGTAATGTGAATTTTGAAGCAGGTTCCGTCATAGCCAATCATAATAATGAAAGACCGGACAAGCAAATAAGAGTCCTGCATCAAAGCAGGGTTGTTGAAACCGGCAGCACAAAATTCGGTGCTCTGGTAGGCGACAACTGCAAGGTAGGGGCCAATGCAGTGTTGTCGCCCGGCACTGTGCTTGAGAAAAACAAAGTCGTGAAGCGACTAGAGTTGGTTGAGCAGGTTATAGAATGATTTGACGAAGAAAGCCGCCCTCCTTGCAAAGGCTTTAAAAAGAAAAACCACCGTCATGTCACAGTGGTCTTTGCAATTGAGTAAGGGTTTGAATAAAACTTTACTCGTTGTCTACAAACTCAAAATTTTCTAGTCGTAGGCCCGCTTCTGAAACCATTTGTCATGCAGGCTCAGGCCAACACTTACCGTGTACACTGACTCTCTTCCAGTGGCACTTGTCCCCATTTGTTCCCAGCCAAAGCCCAGATTAATTCTTGACATATAATTGCTCAGGGGGAGGCTTAGTCCGCCGGTTATCCCGTAGCCAGCCAGCTGCTGCTGGGTTAACTTCCAGGGTTTTGTTTCATAGAAGAAGCCAGCCCGCACAACTGCTCTGCCAAAATAGGATTGACTTGCCGGATTGGGCATCCAGTCGACGCCTCCGGAAAACCTCCGGGTATCAAGCATGGTCACCTCGTTACCGAGAAAAGCCTTCGAATAATCCTTGTAGAGGAAATCGCCACTGACAGCCACCTTGTCGAATAGAGATACCTCCAGTCCCACCCCGTATTCATCCGGAGTTATGTAATCGTCAGGGTAAGAATCCCAGCCGATGAGCAGACTTGATGTTTCGGCGTTGATCAGCTGATTGGTTTGAACAGTTTTCAGCTGAGTGCCTTTTTTCCATATGCCTCCAGCGTTGATATAACTATTCTTCCCGAATTTCTGCTGATACTGCATGCCAAAGTCAAAAGCAAAGTTGGCAAGAGACAGCCTGTCTCTGGCATAAGTTTCGTCCAGCTCGTCCAGCTGCACCTTCGTTTCCCGCTGCAGCGATCCAAAAAGGTAGTTGGCATTGAAGCCGAAAGAAAGTCGCTTCCAAATCGTGTAACCAGCCCCAACATAGTAGCGATTCACCCCTCCTGTGCCTTTGTTCAACACATCGTAATTGCCATAGCCAGCCAGGTTTTTTACCTCGTTGATATTGTAGCCCATTTTTGAGTAGGGCGACATGCCCACCACCAATCCCAGATTATTCATTGGCTTGAAC
The DNA here is from genome assembly GCF_048007035.1 of Imperialibacter sp. Classification (NCBI taxonomy): domain Bacteria; kingdom Pseudomonadati; phylum Bacteroidota; class Cytophagia; order Cytophagales; family Flammeovirgaceae; genus Imperialibacter; species Imperialibacter sp. Next base: position 3,678,192 of record NZ_CP180355.1, on the reverse strand, counting down.
CACATCGTTAGGTTGGTAATGGAACTTTCTACCGAATTATAGTGGCTGCTGCTGTAGGTAAAGTCATGAAATGAAAAAGCATAATCGGCCAGGAAAATATAATTTGACGGAACAATCGGGCTTGTATAGGCAGCCGGGTTGGCGGTATTTAAGTCGTACCACGGCCGGCTGCCAATACCCGTTCCTCCTTTGGCTGTATTGATGCCTGAGCCCTGTGTTACCAGCTGGCCGATGCCATAGTAACTATAGGGCGAGCCATAAATATCCTGCCCCGTAACGGCAGCCAGGGTGCTAAGAAGTAACACAAATGTTAGGATGACGCCTTTCATCATCAAAGATCTTCGTCGTAGACTTCTTCAGGTTTGAACTCCCAAATGTCATCCAACCTTACTGTGGAGCTCCGTCCAGTGGTTACAAAAATTCTGCTGCCTGCCACAAATGCGACTGCATCCTCCCTGGCGGGGCCTTCTATACCCGTATATTCTGACCAAAGGTCGGTGACAGGGTTATATTCCCAGGTGCTTACCAGCAAGCCGCTAAAGTTACCCGTCGTGATATACCCCTTGCCATCTCTGCTAAAAGCAACAGCATTGTGCCTTACCACCAGGTAGTCGTCATCATCGTCAAGATCCAGCATTTGCTGCCATGTCCCGGCCACCATATCATAGGCCCAAAAATCGTACTGATAAACACCATTGTTTCTGCCAGTGCCTACATAAGCCTTGTTGTCGATAGTGAATGCTATTGCATCCACCCGCTTGGATCCACCTATGCTGATCACCTGCGTCCACTCATTGGCAGCCGGGTCGTAGGTCCAAAAGTCCTTAAGGTCATTGCCGTCGTAGCCAGTACCCACATACCCGTTTGTTGCAGAACTAAACGCTACGGCACCGTACCTGGCTGAGCCTCCGAAATCGGTCACCTGAGTCCAAGTGTCTGTAGAGGGGTCATATTCCCAAAAATCATCTAAATCATTCAACCCGTCGTAACCCGTACCCACATAACCTTTTCCGTTTACGCTAAAAGCCACGGCGGCACTTCTTTTCACTCCAGGAAAATCTGCCTTTCTCAACCAAAAGTTCAAAGACGGATCATACTCCCACAAGTCACTAAGGTATTCTGTGCCGGTGTAGCCGGTAGCCACATATGCCTTCTCTCCTATGCTGAAAGAAACAGCACCACTTCTTGTTACTCCTTCAAAATCAGACACCTTGGTCCAGTTTCCCTGTGAGTCGTCGTCTTCGCTATCATCGAGACATCCGGTGGATATAATACCCAGGCCCAGGAAAAGAAGCCATTTCATTTTTAAATTCATCCCTTTCATGTGTATAAATTTTGATTTTCGGCGGCCACATGGAATAGCCAATAGCATTTCGGAAGTGATAGTCGACTGTTCTCCGACTTTATTCATTTCCGCTAGGTATGGCTCTCCTTATGGCTATTTCATGTGTATAAATTTTGATTTTCGGCGGCCACATGGAATAGCCAATAGCATTTCGGAAGTGATAGTCGACTGTTCTCCGACTTTATTCATTTCCGCTAGGTATGGCTCTCCTTATGGCTATTTCATCTGTATAAAGTTTATTTTTTTAGTGGCCAGATCGGTCGCTCGGCGAACCGCCGCCGAAGCGGGAATAGCCAAAACCTTTTGGAAGCGATAGTCGACTATTCTCCGACTTTATTCATTCCGCTGGGTATGGACTTTCCTTACGGCTATTTCATCTTATTAATCTATGTGTGTTTAATTATCATCTGTATCTAGCGGTATATAGTATACCTGGAGCTTCATTCCGTTGGCCCAGTAGCCGTCCTTCAGGTACACCCTGCCGGCGCCGTAAAGCATAATATCCTCACTAAGACCCAATAGAATCGAATAGTCGTTTGACTGATCAGTGTCGAGCAGGTTGTTCACCAGATCGGTCACTTCAAGGCGGTAGAAAGTATCTTTCCCAAATTCGTCGTCAAGCACAAACTCACTACTGGTGTCAAATACACCGAGTGGATAATTGTCAATACTTCCATAATATCCCGCAATAGAAGTTGGCAGATTGGTATTGGTCCCGCTTCGGTAGGTTCCTGCTACCGGTCTTATCACCAGGTCAGCATGGGGTATGTACACACTACCGGGCAGGATAAGAAGCTCCTGGATGTATGGAATTTCCACCTTTGTCATTATGTAGGCACCCGCCTGAATAAACGAATAGTGATCGGTTAACTCCGAGCTCAGCTCATCCAACTGGCTCTCCAGGCCACTCAATGCTGTCGATTTTGGCTTGAACGTAGTCTTATTGAAGCAAACCGTACCCTGGCTTACAGGGAACTTATTGGTCAATTGCGTGGGTGGTATATCTGTGTAATCAGAATAATAGAGTTTGAGGCTCGAATTAGCTTTTGTAAATCCCAAAAAGCCCTCACTGTCAGCACCCGGAACCAACGCAAATCCTTTCAGAAAGTCGGTGAATAGTGCAAGATTAAATAAGGCGCTGTTACTTGTCAGTCCCATCTCAAGCAGCTCCTTGCCCAAAGCATCGGGCAGCCTTATTTCTAAAGAATCAGTCGCATTTGGCCTTGGCTTGAAGGAGTATGACCTAAGTGGCGTTTTTTCGAGACCAAAGCCTGCCGTATTGTAAATAGTCCCATAGGTATTGTACTCCATACTTTCAGCTAACCTGTAAACATCGATGGTTTGCGTTTGAAGGGTATCAAAATAGTTGTAGTCGTAATAGAGCACCAGTGTCAGGCTATCGAACCGGGAAGCAGCAGGCGGGTAAAACGAGTAGTCCTGGTAGGCTACTTCGAAAAACGAGCTCGACGTAATTTCCCCAATATATTCATCCTGATGGCGGCCCACCAGTAAGCGTTCGGTGTCGGATGTTACAAAAGAATCGAGACGAACGGTGGACACATCAAGTGTGAGCGTGTCAATAATTATAAAGTCAGGGGTAATATCATCGATCAAATCTACCGACACAGGCAGAAGGTCATTCTCTACGCAACTGGCGATTGCCACGGCAATACCAAGCAGCAGAACCACAACTTTTAACTTGCTAGCTATTTTCTTCAAACCCATACCCTTTTCTCACTCCTACTACAATTGGAAAATTGAAATCTTAAGTAAAATTGATGCTGAAAGCCCGGGTGCCGAAATTTTTTCAACCAACCATCCGAAATTCTCAACGACCAGTATCAGCTAACTCATTTTAGAATCCGCTCCGTTACTGTTCGCTGTCCGAATACCTCACCCACTTTTCATATTGCGATGCTGTGAGCAGTTCCTCCAGTCGTTGGTTTCTGGACTTTCTAACTTGGTATAATCTGGCGTTGAAGGTGCTGTCGCCAGGGTTTGATTGTAGCTCAATGACCCGGGAAAAATACTTTTGGTTGGTTAGCTCAATCACTGCTTCCTGCGTGGGTGTCAACTGAAGTCTGTTTCTCATCTTCCTTGTCATGGAGTTGGCAAGTGCCATTGGGTCGTTTTCTTTGCTGCGATAGAACTGTTCCCCAGGCGTGTCCACGACAGCCAGCCGCAAGCCGCTTCTACGCTTTTTCCTTTTAACTTTCTTTGCTTTCCCTCCATCCAATATCAGGTCTGCTGAAAGTTCGATGTTCATATTATCCCCACAATCACTACCGGTGATTCGGTTGTTAAAACTGACATACCCGGGAAAAGAGACGCAAAGTAAAAAGTCTCCGTCAGCGGGAAGTGCTATGGAAAATGCCCCGTTAAAGTCCGTGATTGTACTGGTTTTAACTGCTTTATCGTGGTATGCGCTCAAGCTGACAACGGCTCCAATCAATGGGACGTCTATGCAGGCATCCTTCACCGTACCTGTGAAAAAAACCTGTTCTGCCCGACTTGTAATGAAACCGAAAAATAGACCAATCAAAAGCATCGTCTTTTTCATTCACCCTCCTTTATGAATTGATATGGCGAAGTAGTGATCGTTCTTGCTGTGAAGAAAATTTATTCAACCAAGCCGTGCTATTTCTCAACAAACAAGCCTGAAACGAAAAAAGATTACCTAAAACAAGCCATAGATAAACTTCACGATGATAGGTATTTACGATGTGTTGGGTGATAAAATCGATGCGTAGGTTGAATAGGTTTGAGTATAATAGGTGGGGTGGGTATCTTTCGATCCTATTTAAATTGCTACCATGCCAAAACCGATTTCTCTTAAGACATATCTATCACATGCCGCCTTTTGGTTGGGGTTTCTTGCTTTCTACCTCTTTGTTCTCAACGGCCCTTTCACATTTGAAAAGGCACTTATACAAAGCGTAATCAATCTCAGCATTATCATACCGCTTTCATATTTCAACATGATAGTGCTTACTCCCAAATATGTAGGCAGTCAGTCAAAAGCTGCTTCCGCCTTGTTGATTATCCTTCTCATCGTGGTTGGCGCTTCCATCCTCACATTCTTCCATCAGGTCAATCTGTTGGATGCCTACAAGCCCGACGGCTTTGCCGAAGGAGCAAGAGGATTCAGGGGGCCGGCGCCGGATGAAAACATGCGAATGCCAGATACTGAGAACGACGGTTCCTGGTCACTGAGAGGACGTGGCAGGCCTGGTGCTTTTGGTGTGTTTATGTGGTTTCCGATGTTCGTTCAAACCGGAACCGTTATTTTGCTAACCACCATTTACAAAGTGACCCAAATTGCCAGCGAAAGGCAAAGAGAAACCCTGATGCTGAGAAGTGAGAAGCTCGATTCTGAGCTGAGATTCCTCAGGTCACAGATCAATCCGCATTTTCTTTTTAATGCGATGAACAACATCTATACACTCTCTCTCTTAAAATCAGATAAAACAGCGGAGGTAGTACTAAAGCTCTCTGACATGCTGAAATACAATATTTACGAGAGTGAAAACAAAGAGCGTGTGCCTGTGTCGAAAGAGGTTGCCTATATCAACAACTACATTGCCATTTATATTCTCAAAGACAACAGTATCAAGGATAACATAAAGTTTGAATACGACACACCCGAAGATGTTGACATTGCGCCCATGCTGCTTATCCCTTTTGTAGAAAATGCCTTCAAACACGGCAATATTGAAGATGCAACTAAGGGGAGAATCAGCATTGACCTGAAGGTAGAAGCTGGCCTGCTCACCTTCAGATGCCAGAACAGCCTTTCGGCAAACAAGAAATCGAAAGACAAAGAGGGTGGCATTGGCATCACAAACGTAAAAAGAAGGCTTGAGCTTATTTACCCTGGACGGCACGAGCTAAAAACCCAGGAGACTGCCGAAGGGTTTACCGTCGAGATGAAAATATTAATATCATGAGCACTCAACAAAAAATCCGTTGCATCATCGTCGACGATGAAGAGCTGGCCAGGGCACTGATCAAAGAATATGTGTCCAAAATCCCGACCCTGGAGCTTGTAGGTGCTTACAAAAGCCCACTGGAGGCGATGGAAGTGCTGCAGACAACTCCAATCGATCTCATGTTTCTCGACATTCAGATGCCAGAACTTACCGGCATCCAGTTTCTGAAGTCCCTGGAGAAAAAGCCGGTCGTGATCTTTACCACAGCCTACCCAGAATATGCGCTTGAGGGATATGAGCTCGACGTGGTCGACTACCTGGTGAAGCCTGTAAGCATTGAACGATTCATCCACGGCGTGAACAAAGCCACAAAGATCCTCCACAATAAAACGGGTAATTCAGGCACCACCAGTCAACCGGATTTTATTGTAGTACACGCCGACCACAAGATATACAGGCTGCCACTGGCAGACATCCTGTACATTGAAGGGTTGAGAGAGTATGTATCTTACTTTACTGCCGATGGCAAAAGAATCATAGCCCTTGAATCGCTAAAAAAGCTGGAAGAAATACTTCCCTCCCACATGTTTATGCGGGTTCATAAATCGTATATCGTGCCCATCAACCGGGTGCGTGTGATCGAGGGCAATATGGTGATGATAGAGAAAAAAGGCATCCCTATCGGTGCCAGCTACAAAGAAGCAACGCTCAAAGCCCTCATGCCTGGCTAGCCTTAGTCAGGCAGCGCAAACGCCACGTACTCATCGCCCGACTTTGCCCCTATTTTTCCGCCACCGCAGGCAATCACAACATATTGCTTGCCATCCACCATATACACTGCAGGAGTAGCGAAGCCAGATGCTGGCAGGCTGGCCTCCCAGAGAACTTCGCCAGTCACCTTGTCAAAGGCTCTGATTTTCTCATCCTTGGTAGCTGCAATAAACACGAGGCCTCCTTTGGTGGAAACCGGCCCTCCATAGTTTTCGGTGCCTGTCGGCGGAATACCCTTTTCAGTCAATTCTTTCAACTCTCCCAGCGTCTTCTTCCACAGTAGCTTGCCCGTGTTGAGGTCAACAGCATTCAGCGTTCCCCACGGCGGTGTAATGCCGGGATATCCGTTTTCGTCTATGAAGCGATTGTAACCAGTCATCCTGAAGGGGATCTCGGGTGTCCGGGCCTGAATTTCATTGCCAGCCACTTCCGGCACTGCCTCTTTGTCCTCCAAGTCGAGCACAAACGCCATCAAGGCTTCCTGCTCCCCATCAGGAATTTGTTTGAAGGCGGGCATCATATTTTTGCCGGTGGCGATGAGTGTTGATAGCTGTGCTTTGTTGTATCGTCGGTTCAAATCAACCAACGACGGATAGGCCGCTCCGTTGCCCTTTCTCTCGGGCCCGTGACAGGACATGCAATACTTGTTGTAAACACCCTGACCAATGCCCTTCAAAGAAGAGCCACCGGTGCTACTGGCGGGAGCCTCCACCATGTGCAAAGCCCAGGGCATTTCGCTGGAATTCACATACAGGATACCCGACTCAGGGTCAACCGAAGCCCCACCCCATTCTCCGCCGCCATCATAGCCGGGAAAGATCCACGAGCCCTCCTTGCTTGGAGGCGTAAATGCCTCACTATATTTTACTGTCTTAAATTTCTCCAGCAGATACGCATGGGCCTCTGGAGTTGTGCCATACACATCTGCTTCAGTGAACGATTGCCTGGCAAACGGCTCAGGCAGGGTGGGCACGGGCTGCGTTGGCCAGGGCGCTTCACCGTCAAGTGCGAAGGTGGGTACCGGCACCTCCTCAATCGGAAAGATTGGTTCTCCTGTTTCTCTCTCCAGAAGAAACACATAACCATGCTTGGTAATCTGCGCCACGGCGTCCACCATTTTTCCTTCATGCTTGACGGTGGTAAGGATCGGATTGGTAGCCAGGTCCCTGTCCCATAAGTCGTGGTGCACCACCTGATAGTGCCAGATATACTTTCCTGTGCCTGCTTTCAGCGCTATAATACAGTTAGCAAACAGGTTCTCGCCCTTGCGAAAGCCTCCGTAAAAATCAGGGTTGGCAGTGCCAGTCGAAACGAAAACAATTCCCCGCTCTTCGTCCAGCGACATGCCTGACCAGTCGTTGGCCCCTCCTATTTTTTTCCATGCATCAGGATCTTCCCAGGTTTCGTAGCCCTTTTCCCCTGGGTGAGGAATCGTGTGAAAGATCCATTTCCTTTCTCCCGTTCTCACATCAAAAGCTCTGATGTGGCCGGGCAGAGCATCGGGCCCTTCCGACAACCGCATGCCCATGATGATTAGGTCATTGAAAATAACCCCAGGTGTAGTGCCCGAGGCATACGTTTTGCTGATGTCCAGGTCGGTATCCAGCTGCTCTCTAAGGTCAATATGCCCGCCTTCCCCAAAGCTTTCAACCAACTGGCCTGTCTCTGTATTTACGGCATACAGGTTCTCTGCAATACTGTAATAAATACGGCTATCGCTGCCAGCCTCATCCGCCCAGTACATCACTCCCCGGTTCACCGCAAACCAAAACCTGTCTTCGGTTAGCTGCTCCCGGGTCTCCTTGAAAGGATCAAAAACCCACTTCTCCGCACCAGTGGCAGCGTTCAGGGCAAATAGCTTTGACTCAGCCGAAGTGCCATACAGCACCCCGTCTACGACGATTGGATTACATTGGATTTGCGATCGGTTTTTTGGGTCTTTATCTCCCGTGCTGTAGCGCCAGGCCTCCTGCAGCTTACTTACATTTTGCTTGTTGATTTGATCATTGGAGGAATACCTTTCACCCATTTTGGATCCGGCGTAGGCAGGCCAGCCGCTGTAGTCGCTGGAAGCTTTTTCGCACGATGAAAGAAGAATGAAGATGAGACTAAATGAAGCAAAACAGCTTATAAAGTAACGGGGAGTTGTCATTTTCAGTAGGTTTCAGCCAAAAATTTAGCGCAAAAAAAACCTAAGCACAACTAATACTATTTAATCCTCCCCGGCAGGCCGCTGTACAGCCCGGTATTGCTCAATAAACCCTGCCAGCTGTTCTACCTCCAGCTTCTTAGCAATGATCTTTTTATTTTTATCGAGTATATAAACCTGAGGAGTGGTTCTTACATTGTAGTCTCGGCGCATGTTGCTTCTGTAGTAGGGGTCAGCGGCATTGATCCAATCGAGCTCATACTCATACACAAACCGGCGCCACTCCTCAATATCTGTGGATATGCAGATGCCCATCACTTCCACCCCACTGTCTTTCAGCCGATGGTATTCTTCTAAAAGCACAGGAGTTGACTTCTTGCAATGCCCACAGTTTGGGTCATAAAAAAAGAGAATGGTGAACTCTGCCTTTACCTGACTCAGGTTGATGGGTGATAGCAAGGTATCCAGCAATTGAAGGGTGGGAGCCTGCTTCCCAACAAGGTTGGGGCTCACAAACTCCACTTCCTCAGCAAGTTTTTCTTTGTCTTCATTGCTCAGCCAGTCTGCCTTATCGGTCAGGTAATACTTTTCTGCCAGGTTCACCATCACACCATCCATGCCCATGATTTTAGACTCCTGGTATTTTTTGAAGAGCGTAACCAGCCAAAACCGGAACGCATCGGGCTGATCAAGCACTTGGGTCATTATTTTGTCGACATACACGTTAATGGTGTCCGGATGCTGAATCACCACCTTGTCGAGAAAGTGTATAACAGGCGACTTCAATACGGGTGTCCTGAGCAGTCCCGAATCATCAAAATCGATGCTTTCGAAGTACTTCCTTTTGTAGTACTCGTATTTCAACCTTCCCCTTTCCAGGTCATCGGTCACGTCGCTGTACTCAGGAATGCCCGGCACATCGGGCAATGCCATCAAGCGTACAAACTTCGCAACAAATGAATCGGGATACTTGGCAATGAGGTTTTGCCTGAAGTCATTGAGTTTCTCATTTACCTGCTTGTCTTCTTCAAAAATAGCCGAAGAGTCGGCTGCTGTGGAAGCCTGCTCCAGCTTCTTTCTTATGGCTTGCTTCTGGGTTTGAAGCTCCACCATTCCCATTTGAAACTCTTTGAACACCAGGTTCTCCGGTGATGATGTAACCTCCATGGTTCGGAAGGCTCCCTCTTTGGTAGTCTTCAGGCTGAACTTCTGCTCCTTCACTATCAACTCTAGAAAGTAATTAGGAGTATAAAGAAAGTAGATGCCTGTAGGCAGCTCCTTCGCTCCAGTAAAACGATACACGCCGGGAGCAGTTGCCCGGGTGGTGTCAGTCAGAAACCGCTGATCGCCGAACACATAGCCCAGGTAGGCCACGCTATCCTGCATACCTTCCACAGATATTTTTATATCATACCCCTGGCCAAACGTTTTTATGTTTAGCCCTAAAAAAATAAGAGCGGTGAATGTGAATCTTATAAGGGTTTTACTCATAGTCAGTTGCTAAACGCCAAACCAAAGGTAATGAGCAATCCAAAGTTTAAAAACGTTTAATTCTATTTACATTTGAGTTCTCCCTTAAAAAATATCTGAAATCAATACTTTTCCTTCACCCTATGGAAGTCAAACAACAGCTTTTGCAAACGTGCATTGACCATGTGAAGTCAAGGATTGACACAGCCAATAGTGCAATTGCGGAAGCAAGAGAAGCTGCCAATTCAGAAACGAAAAGCAGCGCCGGCGACAAATACGAAACTGGTCGGGCCATGATGCAGCAGGAAATTGAAAAAAATGCGACACAAGCAGGTGAAGCCCAAAAGCTGTTGCAAGTATTAAAATCTATTGATCCATCCAAAACGCCCGGCACTGTCCAGTTGGGAAGCATGGTCAAAACGTCGCTTGGGTACTATTACTTTGCTGCCAGCCTTGGCAAAGTATCACTCGATGGAAAAGACTACTTTGTGATTTCACCAGGCTCACCACTGGGACAGGCATTTTTTGGTAAGAAGCAAGGTGACAAGGTCACTTTTTTAGGGCAAATGCATGTTATTGAAGAGTTAAGCTAGGCTATTCCTTGCGCAGCCTTGTGCGCCATACGCCTTTCATCGCCCTGCCAAAGAAATCTTTAACCAGGAGCACATAAAGCAGTCCGGTCATGCACCAGAGCACCATCAGGTTGAACCAGAAGGTATCAATGCGGTAGCCAAAAAAGATTTTCACCGGAGCGTAAAAATGTGCTCTTCCCAGGTTGGACTCAGGCTCCATTAATACCGGATCCTTCTTTTGAATCAGCTGGTCGGCTCCATAATAGAGTACCTTAATTTCATTCCTGTTCAATAAAATGTCGGACAGCGCCTCGTTGAAGGATGATTTTTTGAGAACCAAAATCTCATCCTTTCCGATCTTGCGGGATAATCCATTGTAAATACCCTCCTGTTCATTGGCGGCATCTTCCATTTTAACGGTGAATGCCCTCGTCAGCGATTCGAGATAACTCAATACGTTTTTCCCAATATTTTGCGTAAAACTCCTCGGCGTCAGGTTATTAGCAAATGTAAAAGGCTGCATCTCTGCCTTTTTCCCCAGCCGGTCCAGTTCGTTTCGAAGGATATCGAGCCTTGCCTCAAAGCTCTCCGATTCTTTGTCCTCGTCCTGCATCAGAGAGTTGGTGATGACCTCCAGTTCTGGAATTTTAAATGAGATATTGAATGAAGCAGCACTGATCTTTTTCTCCGCTTCAAAGAAATGCTTCTCATAAGCATTCTCCTTGAACTGTGCCACTGCAATGGCCTCATAAGCCCACCGTGATGCCATCACATCTCCAATAAGTGGAACATAAACCCTGTTGGTAAGCGACTTGTGAAGGTCATCGAACTTGATCATGGCCCCCCCAAGCAGCAACTGCGGCACCAGTATGAAAGGAATCAAAATGTAAATGGTGATCACCGAGTTGAAAGCGGACGATATGGTAAGCCCCACCAGATTGGCAAAGCAAGCCGTTGAGAAAAGCAGCAGCCAGTAGTAGAGAGAAAGGCCATGGATTTCCAGGATAAAATTGCCTATGACCACAAATGTCAGCATTTGAAAAGCCGACAGTGTGAATAGAAAACTCACCTTGGAATTGATATAACTGAACCGGCTAAGGTTGAGAAACGACTCCCTCTCAATAATCTTTCGGTCTTTGAAAATCTCCTCTGCACTCACCGACATCCCAATAAACAAGGAAACCACCACCGCCATAAAGAGATACACCGGCAGGTTCTTGTTCTCTGCCAGGTTATACTCAAGTCCGCTTGAATACTTTGAAAAATATCCGAGGATAAACGCCAGCACAGGGGCCTCCAGGAGGTTGATAAGGATATACTGCTTATTAGCCACCTTCGACAGCACGTTCCGCTTGCTGTAAATCAAAAACTGCTTGAGCGAGCTGGGCAGCCTGAAATTGGACTTGGGGATGGACGTGTCATGACGCAGCTGAGGAACAAACGGCTCAATCTTCTCTTTGTACTTATGAAACCAATCGCTGGGTTTGATTTTCCTTTCCGATGTAGGGCGACCGTCGTCATCAATAGTTTTAGTTTCAACGATCTGAAGAATCTGCTCGGGAATCACATTACCACAATGCGGGCACTCGCTTTCGGTGGCGTTTACCTGCGTACTCTCGCTTTTGAAATAAACAACCGCATCAATGGGGTTGCCATTGTAGATGGGGAAACCACCCCTGTCCAGCATCCACAGCTTATCAAAAAGCTTGTAAATATCCGACGAAGGCTGGTGAATGATCACAATAACAAGCTTGCCTTTGCGGGTCAGGTCTTTAAGCAGCCACATCACCTTCTCAGAGTCCATGGAGGAAAGCCCGGAGGTTGGCTCATCCACATACAATAGCGCTGGCTCACGCAGCAGCTCAAGAGCAATGTTTAGTCTCTTTCGTTGTCCACCTGAAATAGACTTGTTAAGCGGATCGCCGACCCGAAGGTCTCTGATCTCATACAAGTCGAGCTCGTGAAGCACTTTGTCAACGGTTTCCTCAAGTTGCTCTTTGCTAAACTCGCTGAAGCACATTTGCGCATTGAAGAAAAGGTTTTGGTACACAGTCAGCTCCTCAAACAGCAGGTCGTCCTGTGGCACAAAGCCTATCATTCCATAACGGGCGGCATTTTCCATGCTAAAGCCGTTCAGAGTCACTCTCCCCTCAGTCGGCTCAATTTTGCCATTCAGCAGGTTCAGCAGTGTCGACTTCCCCACGCCACTGCCACCCATTACGCCCACCAGGGTGCCCGACTCCTCCGAAAAGTTGAAGGGATGAATGCCATTGTCGCTGTTTTTGAATTGGAAGGTGAGGTTCCTCCCGGTCAGGACAATGTGTCCCCGCTTGTGGTCTTCGAGAAACTTTTTGGTGATTTCAGTTTCGTAAATCGGCTTGATCGTCTTGCCTTTGATTATAGACCCGGGCTTGAGCTGATACGATTTACTTTTGACAATTTTGTTGCTTTCTACATAGAGATTGAGGGGGCCGTCGTACCGGAAAAAGAAGGTGTTGATGCTTGCAATATGAAGCACAAGTATCTTCCCAAACATGTTTTCCACCCGCATGTGATGAAACTCAGTGGCCCCGGCCACTTTCTTCTTTTTCATCATCCAGGCTATGTCGTCCGACCACTCTGTGGCACGGTTGTCAATCACCAGCCCCCGCTGGGTGTCCATGCCCTTGCCATCTTTGTTAAGCACAAAAGCCTTGATGTCATTTACTTCTTTGCTGGGTATGCTGAAGTTCATACCCACCAGCATAACAAACTGCTCTTCCCGGTCGGTTACTTTTCCGTCGGCAAAAATGAGCTCCAGAAGCTGGAGAAATACAATGATACGTTCATGCTGAAGAAGCTCCTGATTGAGCTGATTGCAGATTTTGGTAACCTGCAAAATACTCTCTACGTCAGTGGCCAGAAGTGCTTCCTCGTCGCCTGTTCGGGGTTGGCTTCTGTGAAAAGAGAGGTAATTATTGTAGAGGTCAAGATATGCTTGAGTTAGCTCCTCGTTGTTCAGGCTCCTGTTAAGATAAGGCTTAATCACTAATTGAACCGAGTCAAACTGATCGTCCTCTTTGACACTCTCAATGATGGCGAACAGATGCATTAAAGCATTTACAATCGACTCGGTCATAGCCGGGGAATAGGAACTAACTCAAGCAATTAAATTATGGTGTAACTATCTGCGTACGGATTGATTCGATGGCTACCTGCAAGTCATCAAATTGCTCAGCTGTGAGCTTATCGCCGACTTTGCTATACGCTTCTTTGATTCCCTGAAGAGCTGGAAGCACCTTTTGCACATTCTCGTCGTCAGAAAATTCGCCAAGTAAATCAACCAGCTTCGACACTTGCGACTTTTGCCCAGCGATAACGTCCAACAGCTTTTGGTCATAGCCACTGCTGATAACCAGGTTTGATGAGATATACAATCCTTCCACCACACTACCAGCAAGCACTAGCAGCGACGTTCTTTCCTGTGAGCTGCGGTTAAGGAAAGTGTAGGTGTCGTAGAAAGCCTCAGTGATAATGTTGATCAGTGAGTCCTTGTTTTGAAGATTGTTCTCCACCCGGCGAGCCATTTCCATGCTAAAGCCAGAGGAGATATTGAGGCTTTGGATCAGTTTTCTGGAAGCATTAAGAAAGTCCATTGTCTCTTGCTGACGGTTGTAAGTACTGGCGTAGCTCAAATCGGCACCATAAACGCCCAGATTCACTGCCTTGCTATATGCAGTAACATACTGATCAGCATTTTCAGCATCATTGGTTATTCCCAACACAAATCCTGCCTGCGCATCCTGAAGCATTTTAGTTACTTCGAAAGAGGTAGGAATAGGGTAGTTAAATTCTTTTTCAACTTTGTCAACGGCGGTTTCCTTAGTGGCTTCTTCAGCAGATGCAGCCTTTTTGTCGCCTGAGCTACAGGAAACAACGAACGGAATTACTGCAAGCAAAAGAAGTGATTTCAGGTTTTTCATAGTTATTAGTTTTTGGTCTTATCTAGAAGGCTTGAATTTATCGGATTATTTGAACAAATCTAAATGTTTAGTTTGAATTACATCTACTAAACCACAGATGGCTTATATTGTAGATCAGCATTGAGTTCCTCAAAGCTTAAGTGCGCTAAATTAATTCAATGATCAATAATCCCAACTATCCTCTTCGCAGTCTTGGGCTTTTTATTTTACCGTTGGTCGTTTGCCTCGGACTCATGAGGAGTGTTTCGCTGCCCAACGAAAAGGCTTTACAGCCCTACAATAGCCTGATTATAGCCCTCGAGTTTGTGCATTCGTCATCGGATGTCGTCAACACACTGGAAGTATTGGACAAAGAAGAAATTTTTGGGCTGGACAGAGTAAATTATTTCGACTTCATTTTCATGGCCGTTTACAGTTCTTTCTTGTCGCTTTTTATTTATAAACTCGGCGCTATCTCTAACCAGCCTGTTGTAAAAAACATGGCCTGGGCAGGGCTTGTCATATTCACCAGCGACCTGTTAGAAAACATCATGATGCTTCGCATTACCTCCAGGTACATGGAAGGCGGAATGAGCTTTAGCCCCTACATTAATTTTCTCCCATTATTCACCTGGGCAAAGTGGGGGCTGCTGGCTGCTGTGTTTGGCTGGCTCGGTACACTTCTTATCCAAAAAGGTTCCCTTTCAAAAGTGCTCTCACTCATTCTTTCCCTCCCGGGCATCCTTCTGGCACTTTCTATAGTTGATTATTCGAGCTGGATCAACAGGTTTACCACTTCCATATTTTTGGGCTTCATAATCCTCCTTATCTTTGCCGTTTGCTACAGAAAAACCGAACAATATCAGGCATAGCCAAGTCGATCCACAAGAATGCTAAACAAGGGCACAACAAAAACAAGCGGCAGTCATGAGCTTTTGGAAGACGTCCGACCCTTCAGCCGGGCCGATTTTGGCAATGACTTCACATGGGGAGTAGCCACCGCCGCTTTTCAAACTGAGGGTGCCTGGAACAAAGATGGCAAAGGCGAGTCGGTTTGGGATCGGTTTACCCACACCAAAGGCAAAATCAAAACCGGTGACCATGCCAACGTAGCCACCGACTTCTACCATCGCTACGAACAAGACATTGACCTGGTGAAGCTGATGGGGTTCGACTCCTTCAGGTTTTCAATTGCCTGGCCAAGGTTGCTTCCCAACGGCACTGGCCACGTCAACAGCAAAGGTGTCGACTTCTACCACCGGGTGATTGACTACTGCCTGGAAAATGGCATCACTCCGTGGATCACGCTCTATCACTGGGACTTACCGCAGGCACTGCAAGACCATGGCGGTTGGACCAACCGGGATATTATTGGGTGGTTCACCGAGTATGCAGACCTGGTGACCAGGCAATATGGCGACAAAGCACAAAACTGGATGGTACTCAACGAGCCCATGGCTTTCACCGGGCTGGGTTACATGGCTGGCTATCATGCCCCTGGCGTAAAAGGGCTGGACTCGTTCCTAAGCGCAGCGCATCACACAACGATGTGCCAGGCCGAGGGCGGGCGAATTGTTCGCTACAATGTACCTCATGCCAACATAGGCACTACTTATTCCTGCTCCCATGTTGACCCGGTCGACAAACTGCCGTGGAACGTAGAAGCCGCCAACCGGATGGACGCCGTTTTCAACAGACTGTATGTGGAGCCAGGGTTGGGACTTGGTTACCCAACAAAGGCTGTTCCTATCCTCAAACGGATAGAAAAATTCATGAAGGCCGATGATGAGGAAAAGCTCTCGTTCGAATTCGACTTTATCGGCATTCAGAATTACTTCCGTATCGTTTCCAAATACTCTCTGTTTTCGCTTGGCCTTTTTGCCAAAGAAGTGCCAGCGGCAAAGCGGAATGTAGAAATGAACTCGATGAATTTCGAAATTTTCCCGGAAGGCATTTACCACATGCTCAAGCGCTTTGGCAGCTACGAGGGTATCAAAAAACTAGTGGTGACGGAAAATGGTGTTTGCCTGCCAGACCAGGTCAACAATGGGGCAGTGAACGACCACCGCCGCATCAAATTCTTCGAAGAATACCTGCTGCAAGTGCTCCGTGCCAAAAAAGAAGGCGTTGACGTAGACGGCTATTTTGTGTGGACCCTCACCGACAATTTCGAATGGAGTGAAGGCTACGAGCCTCGCTTCGGGCTTGTGCATGTCGACTACGAAACGCAACAACGCACAGTGAAAGACTCGGGTTGGTGGTGGAAGGAATTACTTCTAAGCGACTAATTCTTCAAATCTCTTTGCTTTGATACGGGTGTGGTGTTTCGGTTTTTAAAGTCCGATTCCACACGCCCAAAATCAATCTGAAAGTAAGTCAAGATTCGGGATGTGAACAAAATGCTTCTTGTTTGACGTATCCAAAGTGAGTTGATGAACAATTGCAGTGGCTGCAATAAACAGGTCGGGCTTGTCAATGCTTTTGCGCAGGTGCTTCAGTTGTTTTACGATTTCGGCCGCCATTCGGGCCGCTTTACTGTCAAATTCAAGGATCGTGATTCGCTCTAGCATGCGATCCCAGAATGCTGTATGATCCGGTGAAGCGCCATTAATTACTTCAAACTCGGTTACACTGGAGATGTAAAGCCGATCGTATAATTTGAAATGATTGACAAGACGAGAATTGCTCTTGTTCGTCTTGCGAAAATAGTCTATCAGGATTGTAGAATCCAGCATTAGCCTTTTGTCCGCCATGCTGCAATGCTTTTTCTGTTGGATTCAATCACTTTGATTTCTTCTTTTGAAAAGACAGGCCCATCAATTAACATCTCGACAAATGATGACTTGTCATCTTTTTCCACCATATCCTCCTTGAGCTCATCCCTCAACTTGGATTTTTCTGCCGGGGTCAATGCCCGCACTGCTCTGAGAAGCTGCTGAAAGGGTATTTTTACTTTCATTTCCATAAACCAAATTTAATGAAATTGATTGAAATTTCGACGGAGCCTGGAATGGCAACTAACATTTGTTTAATATCTACTCCCATTTTTTACCTTTGATTATGAAAAACATTGCCCTGCTCCCGCTCACTTTCATTTTACTCAGTTGCGCTCAACCAACCGCCGAGCCGCCAAATCCTTCAGCAGCCTATTTTGACATGGTAAGACCGGAAGTAACGGGCGACCTGGCGTACGAAACTACTGCCTACGTCGAACAATTCTGGCGACTGGCTGGCAATGCAGGCTTCGACTCCAGTATCTACAGAATTGTGTCTGAATTGCAGAGAGCAGGCTATGTGCTGGAGGAAAACGCCACAAAGGACAACAGGCTTGTTTACCGTATCGAGAAAAGGGCATTATCCAAACCCACCTGGGAACCAGTGGACGGGGAATTGTCAATCAAAGGCGACGCCAGCCCATTACTTAGCTTCGCCACCAACAGAAACATGCTGCCCATCTACTCCACCAGCACCCCAGAAGCTGGCATCGGCGGCGAGGTCGTTTTTGTTGAAGATATTGAGGGAATAGCAGCCGGAAGCTTAAAAGGAAAAATTGCCCTGGCAGATGCCAATCCCCGGCAGGCGTTTGAGCAGGCCGTGCAAAAAGGAGGAGCCCTGGCTTTGCTTACGTACAACAATCCGGATTACCTACAGCCCGAGAAAAACGTCACGTCCATCCAGTTCAGAAGCATTCCTTATCAGGAAGGCAAAGATGCCTGGTGCGTGGCTTTGTCGTGGGAGGCAAGAGAGAAGCTGAAGAATGCTATGGCTAAGGGAAAGGTGGAGCTGAACGTGAAGATTGAAACAAAGATTTATCCTTCCGAAGAGCTTACAGTGGTGGCCAATGTGAGAGGCTCGCAAGTGCCCGATGAAAGACTGGTATTCAGCGCCCATGTGCAGGAGCCCGGTGCCAACGACAACGCCTCAGGCACAGGCACCCAGGTGGAAATGGCTGCTGTAACGGCAAAACTGGTGAAGGAGAACAAATTCGATCCGAAAAGAACCATCACGTTTCTGTGGGGCGACGAAATAGTATCCACCCGTCGCTATATTGAGGAGGATGCAGCGAGGGCGGCCAACATCAAATGGGGCATCAGCCTCGACATGGTGGGAGAAAACACAGCGGTGACAGGCGGCTCCTTCCTGATCGAAAAAATGCCCGACCCCAGCGCCATCTGGACAAGAGGCAACGACAAGCACACCGAATGGGGAGCTGGCGACGTGACCCTGGCCGATATGAAACCTCACTACTTCAACGACTTCATGCTCAATCGTTTTATGGAGCAGGGCAAAGCAGCCGACTGGCAGGTGAGCTACAATCCCTTTGAAGGTGGCAGCGATCACGTGCCTTTTCTGGAAGCCAACATCCCGGGTTTGCTGCTTTGGCATTTCACTGACCAGTTTTACCATACCGACAACGACAGGTTAGACAAGGTATCCAAAGAAACAGAACGGAACGTCGCCACCGCTGCTCTTGCCTCTGCTTTCACCCTGGTCAACGCAGATCACCAAACTGCCCTGGCTATCAACAGCGAAATAAAGAGTGCGGCCACCAACAGACTGAATGCCGAAGCTGAGTTGAGCAAGCAAGCCGTAAAGAACGGAGCCAGTGCATCAGAAGAAACTCAAATCCTCAGCGCCTGGGCCGACTGGTATGTGAAGGCACTTGGTAGCGTGAAAGACATGGAAGTGGGTGGTGCCAGCACCGAAGTAACTGAAGCGATTGAAACTTCACAAAAAGAAATTCAACAGCTTTCAGAAGAAATAATCGGGCAACTGCGCTAATTGGCAAGATAATGGCACACACCGTGGCAGTAAGAAAATAACTGATTCAATAAGTCGTTCAGTTAAAAGTTTAAGCTAGCCATGTCTAAAATATTCATCCCATTGCTTTTTCTGGCTGTTTCAGTCCAGGCACAGAAATATTCCACAGCCCTCGGCGTCCGCTTTGGCAACGAACACTATGGCGTCACTGCAAAACAGAAGCTGTTTGCTAAAACAACACTCGAAGGCATTTTCGCAGCTTACCCCAGCCAGTACAGCAGTACGCTGCTCATTGAACAACATTTTCCTTTGATTGGTAAAGGCTTCAATATATACACCGGAGCCGGCATGCATTTGGGAGAGCAAAAAGAACAGGGAAACTATTATGGCTACGACGCCATACTCGGCGCCGAAATGAAGCTCCCGGGGCTACCGATTGTCATTTCAGCCGACATCAAACCCGCCTATGAAGTCAATCACTCTGATTGGTTCACTTTTTCAACGGGCCTCTCTGCTCATTATATCATCGCCAAAGACACGAAAAAGAAAAGGCAAAAAGCCCGGGAAAAGAGAAAGCGGAAAAAAGAGCGGCAGAAGCGCAGAGAAGAAAAAGCTGAGTCAGATGACAACTCAGGCCTTTTGAAGTTCGATCTTTTCAAGAAAGGCTGATTGCCTATTCTTTTTTTGCTGCAATCCCTTTGTACTTTATCATCATGTTGATCCAGATGCTTCTGGAAAAGCGGTAGTTGAATGGCAGCAGCCCCACAACGATCGTGACAATGGCCACCATCATCATGGTGAGCGTTACCTCATCGACAATCAGAGCGAGGGTCACCCAAACAGCCACAAAAATAGCGGAGTTGATACCGTAGCTAACAAACATGGCCCCATAGTAATAACCAGGCTCCGGCTCAAACGACTGGTTGCAAACCGGGCATGTCTTGTACATATGGGTGAATTTCGAAAAGCTGAAATGGTTGCTCCCGGGAAACAAGTCACCTTCATGGCACCGGGGGCATTTCATTTTGGTGATGGCGTAAAACTTTGATCCTTTCTCACTCATGCGATACCTCCTTAAATATATTGACGCAAAGTTACGAATTGGTAGGTGACTGGGAAGGAAATTTCGTCCTAGTGGTAAATCAACGAAACAAGAAAATAGCCCGCCCCTTTGACCAACTATTCTTTTCCCCTTTGATGATCTTTAACTAATATAGACCCGCATTATTTATTTGATACTACACATACTTGCCTACAAACTATTTTACGAATGAAAACAACCTCCCTTCTAAGCTTCAGCTACCTGCTTTTAATCTGGCTGATAGTCACTTCCTGCGGCGGCGAAACAAAAAACAACAACAATATTTCTACTGATGAAACCGTGATTGCTGCTGGGCAGTCCACATTTGAGATGACCTGTGGGGCTTGCCACAATTTTATGCAGGCCGGCATCGGCCCTCAGCTGGGAGGGCTCACCAAAGAAGTATCGGCAGACTGGATCAAAAGCTTTGTGAAAAACCCTCAGCAAATGATTGACTCGGGCGACGAAAGGGCTGTCATGTTGTTTAAGAAATTCAATTCCTACATGCCCTCGTTCTCGTACTTATCCGATGAGCAAATTGACCAGGTAGTTGCTTATATCAATACGAAAGAAGCACCCGTATTTGGTGGAGGTGCTGACAAAGGAGAAGCGCTGGAAAATCCTATCCCCGACACTATCCAAACGTCGGACATAGTGGTGGCTATGAAGGAAATAACAGGGCTCCCTGCGTCAAATGACAAGCAGCCGATTAACAGGATGACCAAAATGGATCAGCTGCCCGGCACCAAAAGGGACTTCGTGGTGGATTTGAATGGTAGATTGTATGAAATGGTGAACGGGCAACCAAAGCTGTACATGGACATGGCTGAGCTAATGCCAAACTTCATCAAACAGCCTGGCCTGGCCACCGGGTTCGGCAGCTTTGCCTTCCACCCTGAATTCAGCACAAACGGCCTGCTTTACACCACCCACACCGAGCCAGGCACCAAACCCGCCGACTTCGCCTACGCTGATTCTATTCCGGTGAAGCTACAGTGGATACTAACGGAGTGGACAACCGATCCTGCTGCCAAAGCCCCTTTCACTTCTACCAGGCAACGTGAGCTGTTCCGCATCAATATGGTCACGCAAATTCATGGCGTGCAGGACATCAGGTTTAATCCCCTGGTGAAGAAAGGCGACCCTGACTATGGCCTGATGTATATCGGCGTTGGCGATGGTGGAGCGGCAGAAAATGGCTATGCCTTCATCATCGACAACCTGCAAACAGCCTGGGGCTCTATCTTCCGCATTGACCCTGCAGGCACCAACAGTAAAAATGGAAATTATGGTATACCAGCTTCCAATCCCTTTGTGAGTGATGCCAACCCCAATACGGTAAAGGAGATTTATGCCAAGGGCTTCAGAAATCCACACAGATTGACGTGGCTACAGTCAGGCGAAATGCTGGCTTCTAATGTTGGTCATCATAGCATTGAGTCTCTTTACATGATTCAGCCAGGCCGTAACTATGGTTGGCCTTACAGAGAAGGGACCTTCGTGATCGATCCCTACGACGATATGTACAAAGTATTCGCCAACACCATTGGGCCTAACGACCCCATCACCTACCCGGTGGCACAGTACGACCACGACGAGGGCAATGCCATCCTGGGTGGGTACGAGTACCTGGGATCGGATGTGCCTGAGCTGAAAGGGAAATATGTGTTTGGCGACATTGTCCAGGGCTGGCTGGCTTATATCAACATAGCCGATCTGAAGCTTGGACAGCAGGCGACGATCAAAAAGTGGCAGGTGAGCATGAATGGCAAGACGGTGAACTTCAAAGACATTTGCGACTGCAAAAAAGTGGATTTACGACTGGGCACCGATAGCGACGGCGAACTATACATTTTCACGAAAACAGACGGAAAAGCCTACAAACTAGTGGGCTCAAAGGCGATGTGATCTTAATTTAGAATTCGATACACCGTTAATGCCATCTTTTTATTAGCGAGGTTTCTTATTCGAGCAGCGCCCAACCAGGAGGGAGGGCGAAAAATGGCGGCCGGGTGCGTGTAATTGGCTAGTGCGTTAATTTTTCGATGATTTTTGGTTACTTTTCATCTAGGAAAAGTAACAGCCCGTCCGGCTTGAGGACAAAAAGAAACTTTAGACAACCTATGCTGCTTGATGGTATAAAGCTAACCTAGATGGCAGTAACTTATTCCGATCCCATATGAGCACTATCTTCCGAAAAAGCATCCAAACAACAAGTATCCTTATAACAATTTTGACGTTTATGGATTCTTGCAAACCAGAAACAAAACAAACGGCGGAAAAACAACCCCAACCCACCGTCACCCCCCTCACCTCCGACTTCGTTTTCGGCGACGACCGTGACTTCGCCCAGGCCCACGCCTCCACCCTCGTTCGCACCAACGACGGCAATTTCCTCGTAGCCTGGTTTGGCGGCACCCACGAAAAGCACGACGACGTAGGCATTTGGCTGACCAAAGGCAACGCAGGCAGCTTCTCAAGGCCCGTTGAGGTCGCCAAAATTCGTGAAGATGCCCATTGGAACCCTGTACTTTTCAAAGAAGCCTCCGGCAGCATCATCCTCTACTTCAAAGTAGGCAAAACCATCGACAACTGGGAAACCTGGTGGATCCGCACTACGGACAACGGCACCACCTGGTCAGCCCCTGCCGAGCTGGTAGCAGGCGACAAGGGAGGCCGGGGTCCGGTGAGAAACAAGCCCATCACCCTGGCCGATGGCACCCTGCTGTCGGGCTCTTCAAAGGAAACGAACAGGGTATGGGATGCCTTTATCGACCGCAGCACTGACAACGGACAAACCTGGACTAAATCTGACTTCCTGCCCCTCGACCGAACAGCCATTGAAGGTGAAGGCATCATTCAGCCAACATTGTGGGAGTCGGCTCCGGGCAAGGTGCACATGCTGCTAAGGAGCTCGGCTGGCGCTATCTGCCGCAGCGATTCTGAAGACGGCGGTGTTACGTGGTCGCCGGTGTACAAAACTGAGCTCCCCAACCCCAACAGCGGCATCGACGTGGTGAAGCTACCCGGCGGCACGCTGGCCCTGGCCTTCAACAACACCTCGGGCAACTGGGGCTCCCGGTCTCCGCTCTCGTTAGGCGTTTCCACCGACAACGGCACCACCTGGCCCACCATCGTCGATATTGACAAGGGCACGGAAGAGGAGGAGTTCTCCTACCCCGCCATCATCCAGTACGGCGACACCGTAGCCGTTACCTACACCTGGAAACGCCAAAAGATTGCGTTTAAGAGCTTTTTGGTGAAAGACTAAAGAGGTTGCTCTCTACGTCCCTGCACATGTAACGCTTTGAACTAAAGAGGTTACTCTCTCCTCCCCCTGCCGATGTAACCTCTTTAGTCTGAAACGTATCGACTTCGAAGATTAAAGAGGTTACTACTTTCTTTGAGGCTAGAGTAACCTCTTTAATTTGGAGCAGGTGCAACCTCTTTAGTCAGTAACCGATCGTTCTTAAATATTAAAAAGGTTACACTTTCTCTGAGGCTAGAGTAACCTCTTTAATTTGGGGTTTGAACTAAAGAGGTTACTCTCTGCGTCCCTGCCGATGTAACCTCTTTAGTCGGTAACGAATTGTGCTTCGAGGATTAAAGAGGTTACTACTTTCTTTGAGGCTAGAGTAACCTCTTTAATTTGGAGCAGGTGCAACCTCTTTAGTCAGTAACGAATCGTTTCCTGAAGATTAAAGAGGTTACGACTTTCTCTGGGGCAGAGTAACCTCTTTAATCTTTCTACTCAAAAACCTCAATACTATTCAGCTCGGGGCCGCCGCCACGGTTACCGGAGCCGGCCACGGTGTATATCTTGCCTTTTACGTTCACAGCACCAGTGCCATGGCGGCCTTTGTTGAGCATCGGCAGGATCTCCCACTGCATGGTTTGCGTGTTGAAAGCCTCCACGTTGGCATGCGACTCTTCCTGCGCATCACTTTCGCCCCCCATGATCAACACCTTTTTACCCAATACCACCGAAGAAGCACCCGCCCTTTTTGTGGGCAAGTTCTGCGCCTCGCTCAGCGTCGACCACTGGCCTGTTTTAAAGTCATACACATCCACAGCGGGTTCTGTGAGGTTCAGCACCTGCTGGATTTTAGCTGTCGAACGACGGCCCCCGGCCAGGTAGAGCTTGTCGCCTACCACAGACGCACCCACGTGGTCACGGATATGAGGCGCATCGGCCAGCCTCCTCCATCTGTCGGTCTTTGGGTCATACTCATCAAACCAAGCGTTGGTGCCGTCCCAGTGGCCGTCTGTCTCTCCGCAAATGATGTAAATCTTGTTCTTGTACACGAAAGCACCGGCTGCGCCCCTGCGACGGTCTTCGGGAATGGATGGCCCCTTGCGCCATTCATTCTTTTCGATGTTAAAAATATACACATCGGGAATGGGCACCTCGTGTGGGTAGCCGCCTGTAAAGGCTCCTATTACCCACATTTCGCCTTTGTAGTTGATGGCCTGAAAGTGACTCATCTCCAGGGGCGTCTCCACGTGCTTTGTCCACGTGTTGGTTTTTATATCAAAAGACTCCACGGGCTTCACGCCCCTGCCTCCTACCAGCACCAGCTTGCTGCCAATGGCGGTGAGTGAGTTCTCGTGGCGGTTGGTGCATTCGTTAGTTGGTGTCACTTTTTGCCAGCTTTGCGCCAATGTGCAGGTGGCCGACATAACAACTATCACGAGGAAGGACAGCATCTTTTTCATAACCAGGGAAAATTTTTGTTTAGCGTTTCAGACAACGGTTCAAAAGTAAAGATACAAGATTGGAGATATGCTTCGCCAGCAAAAAAAAGAAAGAAGAGCAAGATTCTTGAGTTAGCAGCCTGGGTCTGACGCCTGAAAGCGCTCAGAGAAGGGTTGTCAGGGGACAGCCCTTGGGGCTCTTTAATTTATATTCGCTTTATTGTCTTCAAAACTATTCCCCTCCAATTGCTGTTACTCAATCATCAAAAAGAACCCTCCTATGATCAAGTGGACAGACATAACAAGCTTCGCCAAAAATGGAAACCCCGCACCTGATAGAAAAGTAACACTAACCGAAGCCGAATGGAAGGCAAAGCTTACCCCTGAGGAATACAGGTAACACGGCTGAAAGGAACAGAGCGGGCGTTTAGCTCCGACATGTGCAGCCTTTTTGAGCCAGGCCAATACGGCTGCGTTTGCTGCGGCACGTTGCTGTTCGATGCGGCTGAGAAGTTTGAGTCGGGCACGGGCTGGCCGTCTTTTACTCAGCCTGTGAAAGAAAACAGCATCGCCTATATCGCCGATAAGAGCCACGGAATGTACCGCATCGAAACTGTTTGCAACACCTGCGACGCTCACCTTGGCCATGTGTTTCCTGACGGCCCTGCCCCTTCAGGCCTGAGGTATTGCATGAATGCCGTTGCTTTAAAAAAACTAAAGGAAGCCTGAAAAACCCCTGATTTCCGGTTTTTGGAAGACCTTAAAGCTAAGGTGAATCAACACATGCTGGCGGCAGCAAGGCCGTAACATATTGTTGATTTTGTAGCCTATTTTCCTCTAAGTGAATTTTTTCAAAATACATGCACTTAGATTAAGTTTTCAAAAAACTAGTATTTCGTTTTAAATCCGCTACATTTATAAAAATTTATTTAACTAATAAGGCATGAATATTTTCGTTGGCAGTCTCCCTTACAGTATTGAAGAGGCTGAATTAAAAGGTTATTTCGAAGACTACGGTGAGGTTTCTTCTGTGAAGATTATCACAGACAAATTCACGGGTAGAAGCAAAGGGTTTGGTTTTGTTGAGATGCCGGATGATGAGGCTGCTCAGAAAGCGATCAAAGAATTAAATGGCGCCGAAGTAAAAGGAAGAGCTATAGTGGTGAATAAGTCAGAGCCGAAACCAGAAGGCGAAAGAAGAGGCGGCGGTGGCGGCGGATTCAATCGTGGTGGTGGCGGAGGCGGAGGCTACAACCGTGGTGGCGGTGGTGGCGGAGGCTTCAACCGTGGTGGTGGCGGAGGCGGCTATGGCCGTGGCAACCGTGACTCTGATTACTGAGAACTATTAATCGCCTAAAGAAATTAACAAAGTGGTTCAGACAATGAACCACTTTTTTTATTGTCTGTTGTTAAGAAAGTCTGGCAAGTTTGGCTAGCCATCTTGTTTAATAGTTATCAGTCTTTAAAGATTATTGTTGAAAATGCCTGAGCCCTCCATTAAAACCCCTCATTCAGAAAACCAATTTGCAGACTACCGGAATTTCTGGTGGAACAAGGGCTTTATCGATTTGATGGCCAAAAGAATCAAGCTGAGCAAACACACCTCCCTGCTTGATGTGGGCTGTGGCCAGTGCCACTGGAGCAAGATCCTTACCCCTTACCTCGGCAAGCCTGCCTATGTGGTGGGTGTAGACAAAGACCCCACCTGGGCAAAAGGATCGGCGGAGCTCAAGCGGTTTTTTAAAGACCAGGCCGCCTGGTTCGAACTCTATCAGGGCGATGCCATGAACCTTCCGTTTGAGGATGCGTCCTTCGATATTGTCACCTGCCAAACGGTGCTGATCCACGTTGGCAACCCCACCAAAGCGGTAGAGGAAATGAAGCGGGTGCTGAAGCCCGGAGGCACTATTCTCTGCGTGGAGCCTAACAACAGGATCCAAAGCCTGCTGAGAACCTCCGAGTCGGAAAACACCTCCATCGACGAGATGGTTGACCATGTGAAGTATGCCCTGATTGTGGAGCAGGGAAAGAAAAGACTGGGCTTTGGCGACAACTCCCTTGGCGACCTGCTGCCCGGCATGCTGTCGAAGCAGGGCTTTGAAAAGATAGACGTTCGCTTGTCCGACAAAGCCATTGTGATGGTACCACCCTACGACACGCAGGAACAAATGGCCACTGCCAAGCATTGGAAAAAAGGCAATGCCGGCGATGCTATGAACAATTCGGATCTTTTTTACTTTGAGGCGTTTGGCGACAAATACCTGTCCTTTTACGGCGAGTACCATCAAAAATACGAAGGCCACTCAGAAAGGATCTTTGAAGCCCTCAAAAACAACGACTTCCATTCGGCAGGCGGAGCGCTGATGTATTTGGTTTCTGGCAAAAAGCCCATCCACTGAGTTACAACTTTCTCTTTTGATTAAGGGTCTTCTATCCAAACAGTCAAACTTATGAGAGCCATTCTACTTTTTGTTACAGCTGCTATTATTCTGGGAGCCTGCGGTAGTGAGGACGAAGAACTTCTTTCCGTGAAGCTAAAGTCGGAAAGTGAGTACATTAAAACCGGCATTTCGTGTGGGCTTTGTGCGGGCGTATGTTTGGACTCCCTGGCTGTAACACCCAATAAGCTCATCTACAAAAGAACCACCTGGGGAGCTGGCGACCCAAAAACAGAAATCATTGAACAGGCCTTTACCCAAAAGGGCTGGGAAAACCTGATCGGGCTGGTGCCACTACAGGAGTTCGCAGCACTGGAATTGGAATCCTGCGCCCGCTGCTACGATGGTTGCGACTACTGGCTCGACATCAAATCGGGAGGCATTGAAAACTCCATCTCTTTTGTCTGGAACGAGTTTCCCCCGCAGGTAGACTCCCTCACCAAAGCGTTGAATTCCATCAAGGCGCAGTTCAACGACAACTAAGCGCTTTCATTCTTCCCGCAGCACTTCCGCTGGATTGGTAGCTGCAGCTTTGTTTACCTGCCGATATACTGATGTTGCCATAAGTGCACCGATCAATATCGCAGCTGCTGGCACATACCACCAGGAGGCGCTTACATGAAAGGCAAATGAGTTGAGCCAGTTGCCCAAAAAATAATACGAAACAGGGGCACCCACCATAAGGCCAACGGCCAATACCCCGGCAAACGGACGCCCCATTTGGGCCATGATGTGCCACAAATCTGCCCCGAGTAGCTTTCGGATACCCATTTCCTTCCTCCTTGTTTCCAAAATAAACGCTGCCAGCCCAAAAACTCCCAGCAAAGCAATAAGCACAATGACACCAGCTGAGACACGGATGAAAAAAGAGAGTCGGTCGTCTTCTCTGTAGGCCATGTCGAGGGCGTCAGTGAGTGAGGTGAATTCAACCTCCTGCGTAACACCAAGGTCGTTCCACACGGCGCTTAGCTTTTTCTTTTGCTCCTCCACGTCGCCATCTTCCAGCTTCACGGCAAGCAGGTTGCGGGAAATTGTCGGGACAATTTGCCAAACCATAGGCTCTAGCTCCTGGTACAGCGACTGAAAGTGATAGTCTTCCATTACCCCTATGATGGTGCCTGTGTTCAGGGAATCAGTGAGCAATTTAGATAGTGTTTGGCCAACGGCAGCCTGGGGAGATCGGAAGCCGAACGCCTCAACGGCCTTTTTGTTGAGCACAAACGCACGGCCGATGTCAGACGCAAACTCTTTGGAGAAAAACCGCCCGGCCACAAGCTTTACTTGATACACCTCGTCAAAATCCGCATCAACATAGTTCGCATTCATCATCGGGGTGGCTCCGGTGCTGTCTGCCCCAAGCCGGAACTGCGCCCTCACATGGTCGCCGGTAATGGGCGTGAGCGATATGGAGGAAGCCCTAACAAATGACTGCTGCAGAAAAGCCTGCTTGATGGCGTCGGCTTTGGTATTTACCTGAGGATCGGTAATGCTCATCGTTACCACCTGTTCTTTGTCGAAGCCAAGGTCTTTGCTTTTGATAAACCGCAATTGCTCATCCATGCCAAGGGCAATCACTGCAAAAAGTACAGAAACGATCAATTGAAGCCCCAGGAGACCATAACGAAGGCTCAATTTTGAGTGACCAGTTGCCGCTCCCTTCAGGTTGGTGACAGAAATTGTGCGGGATACTAACCAAAACGGAATAATGCTCGAAATACCTGCCACGGTGATACCAAAAAAGAAAGTGAACAGGTAGTAGCTGACGCCTGTGAAGAGCCCGGTTCTCAAGGTGATGTTGAGCATGGCTTCAATTTCAGGCACCAGAAAGAACGTAAGCACATTGATCAAAAGGATGACCAGCGACAGCATGCAAACAGATTCTACAAGCAGCTGAACATACTGCTGACCAACAGGCTCCCCTATGATTTTGCGAATGGCCAACTCCTTGGATCGCCTCATCAGCAAGGCAGTGGCCAGGTTCACATAGTTGGCAATGCTCACCAGCAATAGAAAGGCAGCCAGCACGCCCAAAGCCAGGTCGTTGAGCTTGCTTCCTTTTCTCCCGGAGTCAAATTGGTGGCCATTGGTATAGTGAACTTCAGTGAAGGCCACTGGAAGCAGGCTCATTACGTCCCTTATCCCTTCTGGAAAATGTTCTTCTGTAATGGTTGCAAATTCCCCGGCAAGCCTGGCTTCATCAATTCTCGCCTTCATCAGCAGGTAGGTAAAATTGCCGGGCACCAGAGCACCGAGGTTGTCTCGCATGGCATTTTCGACATGCGAATAGCTTGTGGCCATGTCGAAAGCAAAAGACACATTTTCGGGGTAGTCCCTGATAACAGCTTTTACATGTGCCGAGAAGCTACCGGCTGGTGTTTCAAGTGATACGGTCTGTCCGATAGGGTCGTCCTTTCCAAAAAATCTAATGGCCGTTGTTTGGTTGATCACCAATCCATCAGGTGTTTGCAGTGCTGTTACAATATCTCCGGCAACAACCTGCGCAGAAAACACATCAAAAAAGCCCGGGTCAGCAAAAAGCGGGTAGCTCTGCCCCAGGTTTTGGTCGCCCAGGGTGACGGAAGCGGGCATATACCGGTACCTGACTACCTCTTCCACATCGGCCATTTGCTCTTTCAACAGCGGCGCCAGCGACTTGGAAGTGGCGGCATAAATCGAGGTTGATTCCGGCAAGCTCACTTTGGTGCTTACCCTGACAATCCTGTCGGCCCTGTCGTGAAACTTATCAAAGCGCATGTGGTAGTACAATACCATTAGCACGGGTATGAGGGCACCCAGGCCAACTACAAAACCAAGGATTTGCAGAAAAGCAGTGGAGCGAAATCTCCAAAGGCTGCGAAGCGAGAATAAAAGTTGATGACGCATAATAAACTAATTTATTAGTCAATAAACTAATAAATTAGTTTTAATGCAAGTGACTTCCTGTTTTACCGTAGGTTAATAGGTGAATCCTAGTTTGTCCAGACCACTCTGCACTTCAGGCGCCGACATAAACAAGTCCCACAGAAGGCCCGATCTGTAATTTTCGATCATCACCACTTCGGGGCCCTGATCGATGGCCAGGTACCAATTCACATACCAGTCCTTCTGCTCGCTGAAGGCATCGTAAAAGCCATACTCCCCCCACACCTTGTCGCCCAGGTCGAAGTAAAGGTGCTTCATTACCTTCATGCTTTCTTCGGGTGTGTAAGGGAATGACGAAAGCGCCGCCGTGGGAGTAATAACCCCGAGGTCTTCATCCATGGGGCGGTGGGCCGCATAGAACCCTGTAGAATAGCTGGCGGTAAGGCCCCAGCAGTTTTCGCCGTACCCTTTGTATCCCTTCGGATTTTCGATGCACCACTGCCTGTTGATCAGCGTATGGTTCCTGTTTTCCTGCCAGTAGTCGGCATACTTGTCTTTGAGATTGCGGGGATCTAACCCGACAAATGAATAATGAGCCCAGAAAAGCGGCCCACCATATTGTTGTGCGTAGTTGTGCTTCAGGTTCAGGTGGTAACCGTATTGCGAATGGGTAGAATCGTTGAGAATGGCGCCACTTCTGGCCCAGCCATTGTGATACACTTCTGCCGGGATGCCATGCGTGGGTGATGATGCCGCCAGCACATACATGATCAGGCACTCGTTCCACCCTTCGACCGGGAAGTTCATTTTCCAACCTTTGTCGGGCGACCAGTGCCAGTACAGCACGTCCTGGTCACCATTGCGGTACCAGTCCCATTCTACTTCCTTCCAAAGCGTGTCGATACGGGTGGCCAGGGCCCGCTCCTCGTCGGTGCCTTCGTTGAAGAATTGACGCACTGCCAAAAGCCCCTGCACCAGGTAGGCCGTTTCCACCAGGTCGCCCCCGTTATCATTTTCACCAAAGGGCTTTACCTTGCCCGTTTCACCGTTGATCCAATGCGACCAGGCACCGTGAAAGCGGTCGGCAGTTTCCAGGAAACCTACAATTCTGGTCATGCGCTCCAGCCCCTGCTCCCGGGTGATGAAGCCCCTTTCGATCCCCACCAGAATAGCCATCACCCCAAAGCCGCTACCGCCGGAGGTAACGATGTGCTTGTCGTTGTCAGGGTAGTTGCCATCGGTATGGAACCGCTCCCTGGCCATGCCTGAGTTGGGCTCGGCGCCGTCCCAGAAGTACTGAAAGGTACGGTACTCAACCAGCGTCATGAGGGAGTCGTCGCTAATGGTAGCCTCACCTGTGGTGGTATCCCTGGCAGGTTTGTTTGGGGAACAGGCGCTCAACCCTAAGACGGCCAGCACGATAACAATAGAAAGGTTGTTTTTCATAGTCGTTTATCTTTGGGAGGTAAATCCAAGTTTGTCAAGCCCGGGCTGCACTTCCGGGGCACTCATAAAGAGGTCCCATAGCAGCCCGGTTCTATAATTTTCTATCATCACCACAATTGGCCCCTGGTCGATAGCCAGGTAGGAGTTGGCCGTCCAGCCCTGAGTGATATTGAAAGCATCGTAAAAGCCATTTTCACCCAGCAGTTTGTCACCTAAGGTGTAGTAAAAAAACTTAAGCGCCTTCATCGACTCCACGGGGGTGTACGGGAAGGAAGAAAGGGCCGCAGTGGGTGTAATCACCCCGAGGTCGTTTGTAGGAGAATGGGCCGAGTAGCCATTGTGGTTGTCGCTGGCAGTCAGGCCCCAGCAAAGGTCGCTGTAGCCGACAAAGGCTTTGGGGTTGGCTACGCAGTAGGCCTGATTGACACGGCTGTGGGCCACGTTCTGCGCCCAATAGTCGCCATAAGTGTCGCTCAGCCCACTAGGGTCTAACCCCAGGAAGGAATAGTGAGCAAAGAAAAGCGGGCCGCCGTAGTCGTAACCCAAAGGAAGCTCAATGTCGTAGAACTTGCGGCCGTTTTTGATGGAGCCGTTACCGGCCCAGCCGTTGTGATAAACGTCGGCGCTTACTGCATGCGTTGGGGAAGCGGCGGCAAGGAAATAGGTAATGAGCGCCTCGTTGTAGCCACGGATTTGGTGGTTCATTTCCCAGGCGAAATTGGGCGACCAGTGCCAGTACAGCACCTTCTCTCCGCCCTTCGTGTGCCAGTCCCACTCTACTTCCTCCCACATGGTGTTGATGCTGCTAATCAGGTCAGCTTCGGCAGCATTGTCGGCGTTGAGGTATTGGCGAACTGTGAGCAGCCCCTGTACCAGAAAGGACGTTTCTACCAGATCACCACCGTTGTCTTTGGTGCTGAAAGGCTGCACGGCACCGGTGTCACCATTGAGCCAATGAGGCCAAACCCCATGAAATCGGTCGGCGGTTTCAAGAAAGCCGATGACTTTAGCAAAATGATCGATGCCTTGCTGCCGGGTGATAAAACCCCGTTCTATGCCCACAATGATGGCCATCAGGCCAAAGCCAGTGCCCCCAGTGGTGACGGTGCTACCAGACGAATTTCTTTCCCGGGCCATGCCGCTTGCCGGGTGGGCATCGTCGTAGAAATACCTGAATGTCTTTTGTTGGATCAGCGTTAGCAGCGCTTCATCGCTTATTTCCGGAAACGCCGGTGTGGGGTCGTAGGTGGTGTAAAAGTCCTTTTTGTAGAAATTGAATATTTCCCCCTCTTCTCCTTTGATGGCTTCGTATAGCCAAACCTGGGTTTTCTGAAGGCCCTTCAAAGCAGTGGAAGGCACAATGGTTAAGCTAGTTTTATCTTCAGAAAGCGTGATGGCGGAGGACAATAATCCGCTGGAAGAAAAAATGCGGACATTGGCATCTGTGATAGTGGATGCATCTACCGGAGAAGAGAAGGTAATTTCAAAAGAGGGCGTTAAGCTGATATCAACGATCCGCTCTGCTGAGAGGTAGTCCACTCCATCGATGAGTAGCTGGGTTACATTAATTTCTTTGGGAACAGTTTGGAATGACACGGTTAGCCCGCCAAATTTTTCATTGCTGGTTCCTCTTAGGGTGTTTTTTATCTCAAGGGTATAGTTTTCGTTGCCCTTGAGGTCATTTTCGGTGGAGGCAGAAAAAGTTTTGTCGTCATCGAGAAAGGAAAAATCAAGGGTGACGACTACGCCCTCACTGTCTTTGAGCGCCACTGACGACGCCACGGTGGACTGTTCCAGGGGAGAGGTGAATGTAAAAACCAGGGGTTTATCAATTGGGGCATCGATGTTTTCGTCCGAATTGTTCAGGTTCAACGAGTACGTACCAATATTACCTTTGGACAGCTGCAAGACAAGATCGGGAGTCGTTCCAGCATCGTCATCTCCTGCGCAGGAAGTCAGGACTAAACTGAGTACTAAAAAGAAGGGAGTAAGTTTATTGTGCATCAAAGTTTTGGGGAAAATGAGAGGGTTCCCAAACGGGAACCCTCATTTACTAAACCAATTCAATCTACTTAACTACAAATTGTTATTTTTCTGAATCGTACATAAGCTTAACCTCTTCAGCTGTGATCGCTGCGGAGAATATTCTTACGTCATCGAGTTTGCCTTTGAAGTGATTTGCCGTTGGGAAGTTGTAGCCGCCCCATGGCTCATTTTGCCACAAAGTGCCACCTCTGGATTGAACAAAACCAAAAGCCAGCACGTTTTTCACATCGGCCGCATCACTATTGAATTTCAAACCAACTACGGTAGGCTCTTTTGAATCAGCTGGCCACAATGCGAATTCCTGACGGACTACCAAAGCGCCATTGATATACATTTCTCTATACTTGCCACTAGCGCTAAAAATGTAGGTGTAATGCATCCAGGTATCCTTTAATGTAGATGCCAAATCAGAATTCGTCTTGTTGAAAGTCGTGCCCTGCCATCCTTCATTGTCCTTAGTTTTTCCATCGCCATTCCAAAAGAGGTCTCCACCGGTTCCAAGCGTTCCGTCTCCATACTCCATCATTGCGGGCATTTTTATAAACTTGTAGTCGCCGCCAATTTCAGTTTGAAAACCGTTGAAAGCACCAAGTCCCATCACAAAATGACCAGTTGGGTTTCCATCAGCATTCACGTGCCCCTCGGAGTTTGTCTTAACCCAATATGCAAGAGTAAATTCTGCGCCATCCATCAGCTTATCACCATTAGGCACTTCTATGATACTAACGTCCCCATCAAATGTGGCCGCTTTACCAGCTGCCGCATTTCTTGAATCAGTGTAAGTGATGGAAATTTCAGCATTGGCATCAAAATCACCCACCTGGTCCTCTGCATTGCCCTCAAACGTCCAGTGTGCCACAACATTTTGAGGAGTGAAAGTACCAACGGTCGTAAAATTTCTGGTGAGATCCGTTCCGAGTGTTTTTCCTTTTGTCGAGGTCAGGCCCGCCTTAATGGTCAAAATGTAGAGAGAGCCTCCGAACAGCTCTTCATCTGGTGTAATTTTAAGAGCTCTGCCATCTGCAACGACAGTAATCTCTACTTCTGTGTCGTCGAAATCACTCACCAAAGTCACGTTGGAAGACGCTGTTGCCGGATCAATGTCTGTTGAGAAAATACCAGTAATAACTGCCGAAGTCGAAACGCCATCCGGGCTCGTGGCACCATTCAGGTCATCATCCCCAGCGTTCAGACTCACTATTGTGAGTTCAACAGCCGCTTCTTCATCGCCTCCACAGCTTATCAGAAAAGAAACCGTAGCCACCATAGCCAGCGCCCACAGTGAGTTGAAAATTAATTTTGCCTTCTTCATAATGATGTAGTTAATAATTATTGAGGTTTAAAATTTAAATTCTTTAGTATTCAGGGTTCTGCCCCAGCGTCCCTTCCGACAGGTCTACCTCGGTTTGAGGAATAGGGAGCAGTTCGTGCTTTCCAGCCACAAAACCCAGGGGACCAAGCACTTCCGATGCCTTGCCCGTTCTTACCAGGTCCCAAAAGCGATGCCCTTCCATGGCCAGCTCATGTCTTCTTTCTTCGATAATGAGCTCCCTGAGTTGATTCTTGTCTGTGACAGTAATGTCGGGTAAAATAGAGGCATTGCCTCCCCTGGCCCGGGCTCTTACCATGTTCAGATAGGTTAATGCCTGCGCCGCCTTGTTATTTTCGTTGAGTGCTTCAGCAGCCACGAGCAGCACATCGGCATACCGCACAATGCGTCGGTTGTGCCCCCACGACGTGATGGTGTTGCTGCCCTCGGTCCACACCTTTTGGTTATAGGTTTCTATCTCAATCAGGTTTCCATTGGAATCACGGGTTTCGTCAGGTGTGGTGCCATCGCCGATCGTTACCACGCCACCCAGCACATCACCCAGAAAAATGATGGTAGCATCCATGCGTGGGTCGTTGTTTTCGAAAGAATTCATCAGGTCTATAGATGGGCGATTAAAGCCCCAGCCTCTATTGGGAGACCCTCTGATGCCCTGTACGTTGGAGTACTGATTGCCGCCGTTATTTGTACCCTCATTGCGGCGTGCACCAATTTCGAAGACTGATTCCACGCCATGTTCTCCCGCTTCGCCAAAGGCATCGTTAAAATCAGGTTCCAGGTCATATTGGCCAGAGTTGATTACCTCAAGTGCATAGGATTCAGCCTTGACGAAATCGCCCTGAAACAAGTAAACCCTGGCCAACAGCGCTTTTGCAGCACCTTTGGTTGCCCGGCCGAGGTCTTCGGTGGCTACCTCACTTTTCTCCGGCAGAATACCCGCAGCAAAAGAAAGGTCGCCTTCTATCAGTGAATAAACATCTGCCTTGCTTGCCCTGGCCGCTCTTAACGGTGGGGTTACTGTTGTGATGAGAGGCACGCCACCCCAGGCACGCACAAGGTCAAAGTAAAACAGGCCACGCAGAAAGCGGGCTTCAGCTACGTACAAATCAATTTTAGCCTGATCCATCGCTATTTCAGGTACTTTTTCAATGACGACGTTGGCTCTTTTCACTCCTTCGTAAAGCGCAGCCCACCAGCGATCCAGGCCATCGGCTGTGGTGTTAAAAGTAAAGGTATCGAAGGGGCCGAGCGTTGGGAGCTGATCGTTCGGATTGCTGCCTTTGCGGGCATCGTCCGACATGATATCCAGTATTGGATAGCCACCCGAATGATAAGACCAGTTGCGAAGGGTGCTGTAGGCAGCATTGGTAGCCAGCAGTGCATCAGCGGCCGACTGTGGAAAAGACGCCTGCGTGAGATCGCCCTGGGGACTAATATCAAGAAAGTCCTGACAAGCAAAAGGAACCAGTACAAGCAGCACCAGTGCCCCTTTTTTTACTATTTGGTGTATATGTTGTGCAAAATTCATTTTGTAACTCATTAAAAGGAAATGTTTAAACCGGCTGAATAAATGGTTGACACAGGATAAGCCCCTCTGTCGATATTGCTGCTCAACACATCTTCACTGCCAAACTCGGGCGAATAGCCTGTGAATTTGGTAGCAGTGAATAAGTTGGTGCCTCTCACATACACCCTTACCTGGTTCATGTTGATCCGCTCAAGCGCTGCTTCAGGGATAGTGTAGCCAACGGTCATGTTACGGAAGCGAAGGAAGGAGCCATCCTGAATGAATCTGGTAGACGGTGCGAAGTTGATTCCTCCAAAGCTCGCTCGGGGCTCGGTAGTGCTCGTGCCTTCTCCTGTCCAGCGGTTAATCACATGCCTTTCGAAATTGTAGGGATCGGGCCGCACCACCTCCTTACCATTGAAGATTTTGTTACCCATTTGCCCCTGAAAATCGACATTGATATCGAACCCCTTGTAAGAAGCCTCCAGGTTAAACCCATAAATGAATGTCGGGATGGGTGAGCCCATATAGGTGCGGTCGGCGAGGCTAATTTTACCGTCTCCGTTCACATCTCTTATGATGAGGTCACCCGGCCGGGCCTGAGAATCGTGCGGATAGGCATCTAACTCAGCCTGGTTTTGGAAAACACCGTCTATCTGATAGCCATAGAAAGCGCCGATAGGCAGCCCCTCCCTGCTCAATGTCACCGGACGGCCGTCGCCGAGGTAGCCACCTACCAGCGTAGAATCGACACCGCTGTTACCGCCTACGCTCAGCACTTCGTTGTGCACTGTAGACCCCAGAGCACCAATACGGTACTTTATTCCCTGAATTTCGTCGGACCAGCCCAGGTTAAACTCAAAGCCGCTATTCAAAACGGAACCAGCATTATAGGTAACTCTTTGCCCCTGCCCGTTGCCCAGGTGCCCAGGCGTGAGGAGATCGACCAAAATATCCTGTGTCTCCCTCCGGTAGTAGTCGAGTTCACCCGTTAACCGCTGGTTGAGCAGGCCAAATTCAAGGCCCAGATCAGTTTGGTAAGTAGTTTCCCATTTCAGGTCGGGGTTGCCGGTTACGCCATAGCTTGCACCCGGGTTCAGGGCCTCTTCCACACCAAACACTGGATTCAGTTCATTCTGCACCAAAGAAAATTGGCGGTTGTACCGTATTTTTTCGTTTCCGATAGCGCCCCAGCTGGCTCTCACCTTCAGGTTGGTTAAAGCGGTGATGTTTTGCATGAAGCTTTCATTGATCACGTTCCAGCCTAGTGCCAGCGACGGGAAACTTGCATACTTGTTGCTGTCAGTAAACTTTGAAGAACCATCTCGCCGGAACGTTCCCGTAAACAGGAAGCGCTCGTCGTACGTGTAGTTGACCCGGAAAAGAACGGAAGCCATGGAGTAGTACTGCCCGGCGTCCACGCCATTGGCAATGCTGTTCAGCGTATTGATGTTATTGCTTTCGTCCACGATATAGCTGGGTCTGAGATACCAGAAGTCCTGTCCGTCTCTGAGGATGTTTTCACCCCTGATGCCCAGGTATTCGGAAGTAGTTTTCTGGCTGGTGAATCCAGCAAGGCCTTCTACCCGGTGTTTGCCGAACTCTTTATTGTAGGTCAGGGTATTTTCCCACAACCAGGTAAAGTTCTCTCTATTCTCTTTGCTCAGGTCGCTGTACAAATTCTGCTGCTGTGAGGCAGTGCCGTCAGCATTGTAAACTGTGTAGGCGGGCGTAAAGCTCTTATTTTTGTTGTAGGCCATGTCCACCCCAAAGCTTGACCGGAAGGTGAAATCCTTGAACAGTTTGATGTCGGTAAACACATTGCCCACAGTTCGCAGGCCCTTGTTGAAGTTGTTGGAATTCTCCAGATCGGCGAGCGGGTTGCCCACGTTGGGTACAACGCCAAAGCTGCCGTCGTCGTATCGTGGAACAGCGACAGGCTGCGCCCGGTACACCTGGTACACAACGCCTGGCGCTACCTGCTGAGAGTAGGGAGCCACGGTAATATTGTTGCCCAGCCGCACATTGTCGGAAAACTTATACGTATTGTTAAGCTTCAACGTAAGTCGCTCATACTTTGACTTGTCGATAATGCCCTGCTGGTTGAAGTAGCCGAGGCCCACGTAGTATTGCGTCTTCTTTGTGGCTCCGGTAGCCGACACCTGGTGGTTCTGTATAGGCGCCACATCAAAAATAAGATCCTGCCAATCGGTGTTGGGCACAGCGTCCACATTGTTGTAGGAGCCGGGGTTGATGTCATTCACCACGGTGGCAAACTCTTTGCCATTCAGAAGGTCTATCTTTTTGGAAAGCTTCTGAACGCTGTATTCAGTATTGACGCTAAACGTAGTCTTCTCGTCGCCTATCTTACCTTGCTTAGTGGTGATAATAACAACGCCGTTGGCACCTCTGGAGCCATAAATGGCAGTTGCGGAGGCGTCCTTCAGCACTTCCATTGACTGAATATCAGAAGAGTTAAGAAATGAGATGTCGCTGAGAATGACACCATCTACTACATATATAGGCGAGGAGTCGTTGAACGTGCCCACGCCCCTTATTCGAACAACTGGCGCCGCACCAGGCTGGCCTGAGCCGCTGCTTACCTGCACACCGGCCACTTTGCCCTGAAGTGCCTGCATGGGGTTAGCCGCCGGAATCTTGGTAAGGTCGGCACCACGAACTGAGGCCACGGCTCCGGTAACATCGCTTTTGCGCTGCACACCATAGCCAACCACCACAATCTCCTCCAACTGCTCTATGTCTGGCTCCATCACCAGGTCAATTATCGACCGGCTGCCAACGTCCACCGTCACTGTTTTGTATCCGATGAAAGAATAGATCAGTTTGCTGTCTCCGCTTTGAAGTTCTACCGAATAGGCCCCCTCAAAATCTGTTACGGTACCACGGCTGGTTCCTTCCACCTGTATGCTCACTCCGGGTAGCCCCTCCCCATCATCCTGCGAGGTGACTTTGCCTTTGACCACGCTGGCCTGGGCCACAGCAGTTGCCTGGCTACCCATGGACATAACGATGAAAAGCACTACAGATGCTAATCGTAAGGTGTGTTTCATTTGCAGTTTATAAGTAGATATTTAATGTTGCTTTTGAACGATAGTGAAAAGATACTAGCATCCGCAATCACTTGTTAATTTCTGAGGTGAAAAGAAGTTGTAAGAGCACGCTATAATAAGGTATTATCACCTTATTTATATCGCTTCAATATCATTAAAAAATGACGTATAGTGCATTTACTGACACCGAAAACGATTCCGTATCACGTTTCAGTAACAAGCTTCATCAATTCGCTTGTTTTAATTGGAATGCACCATAAAAAAGTTTCTCAGATAGTCTTTCTCAGGCTTGTCAACAGTGCTAAGCAGTTCCTCAATTTTCTTCTTAAAACTCCATATCGTATTGCGCCGCAGGTCCAGCATTTCAGAAAGCTGATCCAGGGTGAATCGCTCACTTTGGTTGTTGGTTACGTACAGAATGTAAAAGGCCTTCTCGATAGGGAAACGGATGCCATGAAAAATGGTGTTGCTGGTGACCGACTCGATATAGCCACAGCGGCTGCAGCGTCGGGAAAAATGATCCTTGCCGGTGATGTACTTGTCATTGTTGCACTTGTTGCATTTGAACGACTCCTCCCACTTGATCCTCTCCAGGAACCTGTAGCAACTCAATTTGTCGGGGAATATGCCATTAAACTCTTCCAGGGTAAGGTTTTTGTTGACAAGCCTGTTTTGCAATATCTCCTTGATGTTGTTTTTCAGTTTCCAGTTGTCAAGATCCAGAATGGAGTTGATTTGTGAAATCTCCTTGGTTTGGGCAGTGAGCTTCTCATTCACCTCCCTCAACAGGTTGTTTTTGTCTTCCATCTCAATGGTCCTCAACCTTATCCGCTGCTCCAACTCCTTGTTGACCTTGTCTTTCAGGCTCATATTTTCCTCATGCTGCTTAATGATCCTGAACAATGCCCTGTCTCTCATACTTTTCAAAATCCTCACCCTGTCGCTGAGTGCAAAAGACAAAAAGAGCATTTCTACAACAAACGAAACATGCAGACTATAGTACGACGGAATGCTGATGGGGATAACAGACAGCATCACCATCGCCTTTACCAGGAAGCCTAAGAACAAAAACCCGTAAGCCACCACGAAGAATCTGGCAGGCTTGTAGCCCCTTGCCCAAACATATATGCTTGCATAGAAAATAATGGAGAGTGGTATGATCTCAATATTTCGAAACTGAAATAGCTCATGATCAAACACTAGCGCAAACAAAAACCACAAGCTTCTCAGGATAAGGACAGCATCAATGATTTTGGTCAGCTTAGGTGCCCTGGCCGTGACGTTGAGAAACTTCCTTGAAAACAGAATAGACCAGAAAATAACTGAGAAAAGAGCGACGCCATGGGCCACCTGGTTCCATTCGGGCCAGTTAGACCACAGGTACTGGTAAGCAATCCCATCCACACACATGGCAAACACCCCCACACTCAGGATGTAAAAGGTGTAGTAAAGGTTCTTGATTTCACGAATGGCTATGTAAATGAGGATGTTGTACAAAATGATCATCAGGATCATGCCATAGAAAATCCCATACAGGAAGTACTCATTGAGGGCGTAGTGCACAAACTGGTTGATGGTGCTAAGCACAATGCGTATATCAACATAAGCGTGTGACTCTATCCTGAAGTAAAAGGTTTGCATTCCTTCAAGGCGGTCATTAATAAGCACTTCAAAGTTTTTGTGCTCAAACGTTTTCTGCTCAAAAGGAAACTGGTCGCCGAACTGGAGCAAGCGATAATCACCTTGCACTGTGGGGACGTAAGCCCTCAGGTTATCAATGGTTTGGTCATAAAACTCAATGAGCCATTGTTCCTGATTATCTTTTGGGATGTACAAACGCACCTTGACCCAGTAGGCCGATGAGGGGTTGTAGTCTCTGGGCTGAAAGGAGGCATTGGTATGGAAGCGCTGCTCCTTTACTTCTTCAAAGGTCAGCGATCGTGTGCTGTCCTCAATGTATTCCAGCTCCTGAATAAACAGGATTCTCTCCCCGTCAATGGTGCTAATATCATAAACCGGTGGATAGGAAATCCAGTTGGTGAAAAATGCAAACAGGAATGAGAAAACAACCATGAGCTGGAATTTGAAGGCTTTGCAGGCTTTAAAGTTAACATTTTTCAAGCCACTTGATAAGAAAACGTGCAACCAGTTGCTCAATTACATGCTTCGGGCTTACCTTTCGAAATGGACTTTCAAATCAACGCTTACGATTTCACCGATGCTGCCGCCATCGACAGGCGCATGGCCGCACGTCAGGCACACCTCGACAACGCCAAAAAGATGAAGGCAGCCGGCCACCTGATTGCGGGCGGCGCTATGCTGGATGCTTCAGGCAAAATGATAGGCTCCACGCTCTACCTCCGGTTCGATACCCGAGCGGAGGTAGATGCTTATATCGCCTCCGACCCCTACACCACCGGAAAAGTGTGGGACAGGATAGAGGTCAAGACGATACGCTTAGTGGATTTATAGGCTATCGCTTCAGAGGCACTACTTCCACCTCTTTCAGCGTCCGGTAATTTCGCACAATGGTGAGTTTCACTTGCTTGTCTACCTTCTCGTGCGAAAGCTTTCTGAAAAGATCTGTCGATGAGGTGATGTCTTCACCGTCGAGCTGGAGAATAATATCGCCTTCCAGCAGGTCGGCACGGAAAGCCGGTGAATCCCTTTCAATTTTTGTCACCATCAGGCCTCTGGTAGATTCCAGCTTATAGAAATTGATCAATCGTGGGTGCAAATCAATTTCCTGAATCAACACCCCCAGAAAAGCCTTTTCCACCTTGCCATGCCGGATGAGCTGGCCGGCAATGTCTTTGGCCAGGTTAATATCAATCGAAAAGCTTAGCCCCTGAGCCCTGGCGATGATGGCAGTATTTACCCCAACCACTTCGCCGCTAGTGTCAATCATAGGCCCGCCGGAGTTACCGGGGTTAAGTGCGGCATCGCTTTGTATCACGCTATCAATCAGCCTTCCACTTTGAGTCCGCAGCGACCGTCCTAAGGCGCTCACTACCCCTGCTGTTACAGAATGCTGGTAGCCTAATGGGTTGCCAATGGCAATAACCCACTGCCCGATATTGAGCTTCGAAGAGTCGCCGAGACTGACAGGCGTAAAGTTGCCCCCGTAAATCTTTCCTACAGCCAGGTCGGCATCCGGATCTTCTCCTACTACAAAGCCTTCTTCCCTTGTTCCATCCAGCAATGTCACTGTAAGCTTATCGGCGCCATGGATCACATGGCTGTTGGTGAGAAACAGGCCATCGGATGAGAAGATGAAGCCAGAACCTGAGCCCCCGGGCTGTAGCTTCCCGTCCTTCTTTTTTTGAACGTCGATTTTTACTACAGCATTTTTCGCCTTGTTCACGGCGTTGTATATGAGTTTTGAAAAATTATCCATGCAAGTATCCTTTCGTTTGGCTTAGCTATCACAAAAGAATATCCATTTGGTATAAAGCTGCCAGAAAGGCCAACTCGCAGACATCAAGCGACACTAACCAGGAAAAAATGGCAGCCGCTACCTTTCGATAATGGAAAAGTCGTTGCCCCGTCCGAACCTCAAAAGATCCGACATAAAATATTCTTCCAGGGTGTGAATATCTTTTAACCTGAACTCGTGTCTGTCCACTATCTCCATTAGTTCAAAGTCAAAAACCTCCCGATAATTCACCAGTCTGTATTTTTTGCCGACCCTTAAGCTGTTGAACGCAATGCCCATGGAAGAAGAAAAGAAATTTTGCAAGAAATCACAAGATTAGGACTGCAATTAGATTTAGCCAAACTATGGCAAACATTAAGTAATGTGATATTTTAATAAGAGGTCAAAAAGTATTAAAATTGAATAACCAATTCTACCTATCGAGCGAACCGTTCACTATGCAAACCATGAAAACTAACCTTACCAAACTAGGGGCTCTATCAATTATAGTCTCATTTTTTCTTTTTTCAACGTCATGTGGTTCTTCCGATAAATCGAAAGACAATGCTGAAGACCTGGCTGCCGCAGAGTTTGATGCAGCAGAGCAGGAACTCGAAAATGAAATCGACAAAGTCATACACGACCTGCCTTCTCCATCAGAAGTACCCTTTCTTCTGGAGGCTACTGGTGCTGATTTCAGGGCAGAATTTGTCAACGACCTGGGCAAAATAGAGAGCTACCTTACCTCCAACGATAAGTCCGCTCTTAACCTCGGCGTCTACGCCGCCGATATAGGCTATCTTTCCTCATACAATCAGGCCCAGGAGGCGCTGGACTACATGGAAGGCTGCCAAAAAATGGCCGACAAAATCGGCATTGCTTCGGCGTTTGACATGTCGCTCCTTGCCCGGTTTGAAAAGAGCATTGGAAACAATGACTCATTGGGCCTCATTATCAATGAGGCCATTAAGGTGGCTGAAGAAAAGCTGGAAGCCGGCGACAGGCTTACCATGGCAGCCCTTGTTTTGGCAGGTTCATTTGTGGAAGGCCTGTATATTTCTACTCAGGTAATTGAACAGTACCCAGCCGACCAGCTAAGCGAGAGCAACCGGGACTTGATCCTTGAGCCGCTGATGAGGATAGTGCTGAATCAAAAAATAGCGCTGCTAGATCTTATTTCCGTTCTCAAGCACGTAGAGCAAGACGAAACCATTGCCAACGTGATCTCCGAAATGAATATCTTGAGGTTTCAGTATGAAGAGTTGGCCGAACTGGAGCAAAAAATAAACAATAACGAAGGAGGCGTGGTTCTGCATCAGCATGACCTTCAAAAACTTGCCACTGAAATAGAAAGGGTGAG
This sequence comes from Imperialibacter sp., assembly GCF_048007035.1. Lineage (NCBI taxonomy): Bacteria > Pseudomonadati > Bacteroidota > Cytophagia > Cytophagales > Flammeovirgaceae > Imperialibacter > Imperialibacter sp. Next base: position 3,634,003 of record NZ_CP180355.1, on the reverse strand, counting down.
AAAAGACATTACCGGTTAATTGAAAAAAACTTAAAGTTTTGACCCTTCATCAAAGCATTGAACATTCCATTCAATGCTTTTTTTATATTTAGAGGCGCCCCGACCACAACCGACAATTTTGCCATGAGCGAACAACTACTTAAAGCGATTATACACCTGCTGGCAATTGTAGCCAAGGAAGACGACGTGACGGACGACGAACGGCTATCCATCCTGCAGTTTCTTGAGGAAAACATAAGCAGGCAGGATCAGGACAAGTACATGAACTTTTTCGATAGCCTCACAGCCGAAATGCTTCAGAAAGAAAATTTCGACGACAAAGCCGAAATCATATCGCTTACGGAGGGCATCAACAAAGAGCTTACCCAATCGCAGAAAATAGTAGTAATGATTGACCTCCTGGAGGTAATTGTGGCCGACGGGGAGATCAGCGAGCGGGAGAAGGAGTTGGTTTATTTCATTGGGGATCGGTTCAATATTAAAGACCCCGCTATTGATCTGATGAAAAAGTTTGTCATGTACACGGATCGCTCCAAGCTTGACAACACCAACATATTAGTGGCAGATGATGGAATGGAGATTAGTCCTGCTAAATCTCATCACATTACACTGGACGGCCTCCCCGGCTTTATCGCCATCCTCCGTATTCCTGTCATTGAAAACTACTTCATCAAATATGTAGGAAAGGCATCTCTGCATCTCAACGGCATCCACCTGAAGAGCAACAGGATACAAGTGTTTTCTTCAGGAAGCAGTGTGCGGAGCAGGATATCGAAATCGCTTTACTACAGCGATGTGGTGTCAAAATTCAGAAACGAAACGGCTTCGACCAAAATCAGCTTTCAGGCAGACAACGTGTCCTTTAAGTTCAGGAATGGTAAGCTGGGCCTGCAAAATATCAATATAGCAGAAGATGGTGGAAAACTCATTGGCTTAATGGGCGGCAGCGGCGCTGGCAAATCCACGCTGCTAAACGTGCTAAACAGTACCGAAAAACCTTCTGAGGGATCAGTGCTGATCAATGGCATCGATGTACACAAGGATGGAAAAAAGATAGAAGGCGTTATTGGCTACGTGCCACAGGATGATCTGTTGATAGAAGAGTTGTCAGTTTATCAAAACCTCTTTTATGCAGGCAAGCTCTGTTTTACCGACAAAACCGACGAGCAAATTGACGAGTTAGTCATGAAAACGCTCCAATCGCTGGGCCTTATCGAAACCAGGGATTTGAAAGTGGGTTCTCCTCTTCAAAAAACAATCAGCGGCGGACAACGTAAGCGGCTGAATATTGGCCTGGAGCTACTCCGGGAGCCTTCTGTGCTCTTTGTGGATGAGCCAACCAGTGGACTGTCTTCAAGAGACTCCGAGAACATCATGGACCTGCTGAAGGAGCTCTCTCTAAAAGGGAAAATGGTATTTGTGGTCATCCACCAGCCATCGTCGGAAATCTTCAAAATGTTTGACAAGCTGGTGATCCTCGACGTGGGCGGCTACCAGATCTACTATGGCAACCCTGTGGATGCAGTGATCTACTTCAAAAACATAGTGAACCTGGTAGATGCGGAACGAGGCGAATGTATTGAGTGCGGCAACGTAAATCCCGAGCAAATTTTCAACATCATTGAAACCAAGGTGGTGAATGAGTACGGGCACGTCACCGACAAACGAAAGTTCCAACCCCTGGACTGGTACAGCTTTTTCAAAAAGCATATTACACTCCCCAAAGTAAAGCCAGAACCATCGCTGCCCGAAAAAACGCTCAGTATACCCAACAGGCTTAAGCAAATAAGAATCTTCGCTACACGAGACCTTCTGTCAAAATTTTCTAACCAGCAGTACCTGGCCATTAACTTGCTCGAGGCGCCTCTGCTGGCCGCCCTCCTGGCCTACATCGTGCGGTACTACGACCCCGCCAAATCATACAGCTTCTATGAGAACCTCAACATAGTGGCCTTTTTCTTCATGAGTGTGATTGTGGCGCTATTCATGGGGCTCACGGTAAGCGCCGAAGAGATCATTAAAGACAGTAAAATCCTGAAACGGGAGGCCTTTCTCCACCTGAGCAGAATGAGCTACCTGGTTTCCAAACTGCTGATACTTTTTTCATTCTCTGCCATCCAAACCCTGTTCTATGTGCTCATAGGCGACTGGATCCTCGAGATTGACGGCATGACCTGGTCGTACTGGCTGGTGCTCTTCTCAGTATCCTGCTTTGCCAACGTGTTGGGCCTGAACATATCATCTGCCTTCAATTCGGCCATTACTATCTACATTATCATTCCCATCCTGCTCATTCCCCAGCTGATTTTAAGCGGTGTGGTGGTGAACTTTGACAAGCTCAATCCAACGTTTGCCAATAACACCAAAGTGCCAATCATTGGTGAAATAATGGCCTCACGGTGGGCCTTCGAGGCCCTGGCTGTCACCCAGTACAAAGACAACCCCTTCACCAGCCAATTCTACCAGTTTGATAGAGACATGGCCCAGTCGGAATACAAAACGGTGTATTGGGCTCCCAAGCTGGAAGCAGCACTGGAGTATTGCCACAACGTGACCGACAAGGAGAAATATGCCGCTTCGCTCGAAGAGAGATTTACACTACTCCGCAACGAGTTGGGCAAAGAACTCGACATGATCGGCTACGACAAACTACCATCCTACGAAAGGCTGAACATAAAGGACTTCGATGAAGCCACTTTTGAAGCAAGCATGGACTTTATGAAAGCCATGAGAAAGTTCTACAACAATCGATACAATAAGGCTTTCAAAGAAAAGGATGAAACAGTTCAGTCACTTACGAAAACCGATGAGGAGAGGCAGGAGTATATTGCACTGAAAAATGAGTACGAAAATGAAAGCATTGGTCAGATGGTGAAAAACACCGCCGTGCAGGAAAGAATCATTGAAAAAAGAGGCCACCTTATCCAAAAAATATACCCTATTTATAGCAGGCCGCAGCCGTTGCACCCGTTCGACTTCAGGGCTGGGTTCTTTGTGCCGGAAAAGCACTTTCTGGGAACATACTACCCCACCCTGTATTTCAACGCTGCCATTATCTGGGCGATGAGCATCATCCTTATCATCACCCTTTATTTTGATATACCCAAAAAAGTAATGAAGGGATTCAGTGGTGTCCCCTCTATGCGAAAACCAAGAAAATGATGTACCGTAGTTTCAAAATTTGTCTGTGCCTGGCGGTAGCTTTTGGCACTTCTGATCTATTGGCTCAAAAAAGAGCGCTGACACACGACGATGTGGCAGGTTGGAAAAAAATTAAAACCGAAGACCTTTCGCCCGATGGCAAATGGGCCGAATTCATTTTCGGTCCTGATGAAGGTGACAATACCCTTGTTATTAAAAATCTAAGTACCAAAGCTGACTTTATTATTCCCCGTGGCAGCAAGCCAAAGTTCACTTTCGACTCAAAGCACCTCATCGCCCTGGTGGAGCCACAGCTGGACTCGGTTAGAGCCCAGAAACGGCTCAAGAAAAAGAAAGACGAGCTCCCAAAAGACTCTCTGGCCATCTACAAACTCGCCGATGGTTCCCTTGAAAAAATAGCAGAAGTAAAATCCTTCAAACTTCCGGAAAAGAACGGAGAGTGGCTGGCCTATTTGTCGGCAGCGAAACCAGATAAGAAAGACTCGACGTCAAAAAAAGCGAAAAAAGTAAGCGACGATAATGGCTACACACTGCATGTGCTCAAGCTGGCCGATGGCGCCCACCAAACTTACCCATTCGTAACCAGCTACGAGTTCAGCGAAAACGGCAGCAGGCTCGCCTTTCAGTCGACTGGTGACGACAAAGGCTTTTCGCCAGGCATTTATTCGGTGAGCAAGAACGACCTGGCCATGAAACCGGTGTTTCGCAGCAAGGGAAAATACGATGGTCTCAGGCTGTCAAACGATGGCAGCAGACTGGCCTTCCTTTTTGATAGCGACACATTGAAAAAACCTTTTCAAACGTACGGCCTTTTCCAATGGACGCCGGGCCAGGACAGCGGCAGGGTGATCGTAAAAGCCGACGATCCCTTTCTGATGAAAGAGTGGCAAATGGCCCCTCAGGACTTGAAGTTCAGCGATGACAATAAGCGACTGTTTTTTGGCACTCAACCCAAGCCTCTTGTGGGAGACACTACGCTGCTGGATGAAGAAAAAGCCAAAGTGGACGTGTGGCATTACAAAGATGATTATCTGCAGCCAAGGCAGAAAGTGTTGTCGGACGACCAACTCAAAAGAGGCTACCTGGCCGTATACCATTTTGACAGCAAGAAGCCCGTGCAACTGGGAAACCTCCAGCTGCAGGAGGTGAAAATAACGAAGGAAGGTGTTGGCAACTTTGCACTTGGAGGCTACGAATCGGCTGAATACCGGGTGGTTTCTCAGTGGGAAGGATCACCCATCAATCAGGACATTTACATTATCAATATCAACACTGGTGCCGCTAAACTGGCAAAGAAAAAGGCCAGGGTGATGGAAAATATTTCACCCGCCGGCAAGTTTGGCTACTGGTACGCTGTGGCCGATAGCGCCTGGTATAGCCTGGAAATGACAGCCGGCACCATTCGCAAGCTAACCGATAACTCAAAAGTCCTTTTTTCGGATGAGGAAAACGACTCCCCCAATTTCCCTTCTCCTTATGGCATCGCTGGCTGGCTGGAGAACGACAGCCACATCCTTGTTTACGACCGGTTTGATATATGGAAGATTGACCCCTTGAACCCTGCCACCAAAGAGCGGATTACCCGCAACGGCCGGGAAACTTCCGTTACTTATCGCTACGTGAAAACTGACCCCGAGGAAACGTCGATCAAGGCCAATGCTGAGATCATTCTAAAAGGTTTCCAGAATGAGAAAAAACAACACGGCTTTTTTGCACTTAAGCTCAAAGGAAGCGCCGATCCTTTACAGTTGATAATGGAAGATGCCCAGCTTCAATTTGAAAAGAAAGCTTTAAATGCTGACACGTGGCTCGTTACCCGGGAAACCTACCGTGAGTTTCCCAACCTGCAGCTCACCAGCGGCAAATTCTCGAACTTAGAACAAATAAGCGACGTAAATCCGCAGCAGCAGAATTTCCTTTGGGGAACGGAAGAATTGTTCAACTGGGTGTCACTCGACGGCATTCCGCTGGAAGGGATGCTCTTTAAACCAGACAACTTTGACCCAAAGAAAAAGTACCCTATGATGGTCTATTTCTACGAGCAAAATGCTGATAACTTTCACAATCATATCACTCCTGAATTTGGGAGGTCAATCATCAACTTCACCTTCTACACATCGAGGGGCTATGTGGTGTTTGTGCCGGACATCGTTTACAAAATTGGCTACCCTGGTGAAAGCGCCATCAATTGCGTCATGCCCGGCGTTACATCGCTCATATCGCAGGGCTTTATCGACAAGGACAGAATTGGCGTGCAGGGCCATAGTTGGGGTGGATATCAGATAGCCTATATGGTTACCAAAACCCAGCTGTTCAAAGCAGCCGAAGCAGGCGCCCCTGTGCCAAACATGACAAGCGCCTATGGGGGTATTCGCTGGCAAACGGGCCTGAGCAGGATGTTCCAATACGAACACACCCAAAGCCGTATAGGTGGGTCGCTATGGGAGTACCCGTTAAGGTTCCTGGAAAACTCCCCATTATTCTGGCTCGACAAGGTCAACACACCGCTGCTGATCATGCACAACGACGCCGACGGCCATGTTCCCTGGTATCAGGGTATAGAACTGTTCTCAGCTCTCAAAAGGCTTGGAAAGCCCACCTGGATGATCTCTTACAACGACCAGCCGCACTGGCCGTTGAGGTATCCTAACAGAAAAGACTGGACTACACGTATGCAACAGTATTTCGACTATTTCCTGATGGACGCCCCCGCCCCGCTTTGGATGACTGAGGGTGTTCCAGCAGTTGAAAAAGGCATTAATTATGGGCTTGAACTAATCGACGACAACAAGTAAAACCATGTTTTTCATCCTCTCCAAAATTCTTAGCTGGTTGCTTACGCCCGTCAGTTGGGTAATGCTCTGCATGTTGCTGCCTTATTTCATTAAAAGAAAAGCATGGAAAAAAAGGCTGAGGCTAATTGGGCTTTCTCTGCTGATCTTTTTCACCAATCCGGCCATTTCAAACTTAGCTATGAAGCTGTGGGAAGTGAACCCTGTTTTGATCAGCAGTCTTCCCGACCACGTTGCCGTAGGAGTTGTTCTCACAGGTGTAACCAACCCTATACAAGAACCAAAAGACAGGGTACACTTCAACAAGGGGGCAGATAGGATCGTTCACGCTATTCAGCTCTACCATGAAGGCAAAATAGACAACATCCTGATCACAGGTGGTTCTGGTTCCCTGCTCCATCAGGAAGTATCCGAATCGGAGGGGCTGAAACAAACAGCGCTAATGGCTGGCGTTGCTCCCGACCACCTCTTCGTTGAGGGAGATTCCCGCAACACCAGAGAAAACGCGCTTTACAGTGCTGAGCTTATTAGAAAACATTGGCCAGAAAAGCCGTTTCTGTTAATCACCTCTGCTTTTCACATGCGGCGATCACTGGCATGTTTCAACAAGGTTGAACTCCAGCCTGTGGCGTTCAGCACCGATCTTTACTCAAATCCCTGGGAATGGAGCCCCCTGGATTTAATAATTCCATCGAGCGGGAGCCTTCGCACCTGGGAAGTGCTGATTCGGGAATGGGTGGGAGTCATTAGCTACAAGGTGGCTGGCTATGTCTAAATTCGCCTAAAACAAACTAAGGCCACCAGTCGGGTTTCGTCTGAAAAAAACTGGTATATTTAATGTTATTATCAGCAATAATTTTGTTGTTAAAACATATTTCAGCCTGGCTTTTTCGGTACACGATTAACAAAAAAGAGCTAGTGAAAATCTTCTTCTCCATCAAAATCAACTCTCTACAAGCGTTCGTTAAAATTTAAAGTAGATACATACAAATAATTCAGCCTTTCAGTTAGATTAGTGAACAGTCATTTAACACCGATTGTTATAAGAAGGTGTCAATTTGCAGTCCATCAGTTCTTAAAAAATCAATAGTACAAACTTACTGAATACACATTTTCTGGTTCTCTATGAAGCGAGTGGTAATAATTGATGATGATGAAATTTTCCAGTTTCTCTGTAGCAAAGCGCTGGAAAACATCGGATGCACTGACGAGATTAAACAGTTCACAAACAGCCAGAAAGGGCTTGACTACCTAACCAAACAACTGACCGAGGAAAGTTATCCGACTATGTTAATGGTTGATATCAACATGCCTTTGCTTGATGGATGGGAAATAATTGAGGGCATAGAAAAAGCAGGATCCAGTTTCATTAAAAACTGCAAGGTTTTTATCCTTTCTTCCTCAGTAGATGTAAAGGACAAAGAGAAAGCACTGTCGTATAAATCAGTAACCGGATTCATCATTAAACCATTATCTGAGTCTAATCTCAGAAATATTGCCAAAGAACACTTTGGACTTGGCTGAAGGTGGGGTTCTGTGTTAATCCAATCTTCTTAATGGGGGAGTTTCTTTTGGAGGGCTCCATACGTCCATGTGCCTAGCAGGGCGCTGCCAAGCCCTACTATCATCACCGTGGTTCCACTTCCGACCAGCGCATACAGCGGACCCGGGCAAGCGCCTGTCAAAGCCCAGCCGAGGCCGAAAATTGTGCCGCCAATCACTACACCCTTGTCCATTCTCTTGGCCGGAAGGGTGATAGTTTCCCCGTCAATTGTCTTCAACGAGAGCCTTCGAACGATGAATACAAGAATGGCTCCAACCACCACCGCCGAGCCTATTATAGCGTACATGTGTATGGACTGAAACCGGAACATCTCCTGAATCCTGAACCAGGAAATAACCTCAGCTTTGGTTAGAATAACACCAAACACGATCCCTAAAAACAAATACCTTATATTTTTCATGTGTATATAATTGTTTTTCAATGGCCACATGGAATAGCTGAACCGGTTTGGGATTGAACATTTCTTGTGTTAGAGGCATATTCATTCTCGTTGGGTATGGTATTCCTTATGGCTATTTCATGGCGTGGTTTTAAAAAAGAAAGTCAAACAAGAAATGAGTCATAATGAGGCCCCCGACAAAGAAGCTGATGGAAGCCACAAGGGAAGCCATCTGAAAATACGAAAGGCCAAACATGGTGTGACCTGAGGTGCATCCTCCGGCGTACCGGGTGCCAAAGCCTACCAGAAACCCACCAAGAATAATGAAAATAAATCCTTTGGTAGTCAATAGGTTGGACCACGAAAAAAGTTCTGCCGGTACCAGACCCCGGAAATCGGAAATGCCGAGGGCCATTAGCTCACTCTTTGTAGAATCAGAAATAGCAACAGGTGATCCGTCAGAAAGAAAATGACTGGAAAGAAATGCGCCAATCACAATCCCGGCAACAAACACCAGGTTCCAAGTGCGTTCTTTCCAGTTGTATTTAAAAAGCTCAATCCCGGAAGGAAAGCACGCAGCGCAGATATCCCGCAGGGACGACGATATGCCAAAGGTCTTGTTTCCCAGCAAAAGGAAAGCAGGGGTAATCAGCCCAATCAATGGGCCCGCCACGTACCACGGCCATGGCGACTTTAACCATTCCATCATAAGTTACTCTTTCAGGTGTTGAAGTTGCTGCAAGAAGGTGTTATTGTCCGGAATTCCATTCTTCTCGCAGATTCGAAAATAACGGTTCTGCCTCAAAATAGTTCGTGTAGGTACACCTTTAGTTTGAAGACTTCAGGAAAGAAAGAGCTCCTTAGCAAAAATCAGAACAGCCATAGTGAGTACAAACCAGCCAAAACCCTTTTTCAAGTGTTTACCATCTATTCTCTTACCGAGGAAGCTTCCAAACAGCATCCCGGCAATAGAAATACCACAAAAACCTGCAAGAAACTGCCAGTCAATTGCCTGATTGGCCACATCGCCGAGAAAACCCAGTAGCGTATTAATACTTACAATGAAAAGTGATGTACCAATGGCATGCTTCATCGGCAGCTTCATCACAATTACCAGAGCGGGCACGATGAGAAAGCCCCCGCCTGCTCCCACCAAACCAAAGAGCACGCCTATGGCTGCATTTCTTAGAACAAGTATAAAATAATTGGTGATCACGGTTGGGCCTGCTTCCTCTTCGGGTTGCTCATTCCTTATCATGGAAAACGCACTGAAAAACATCACGATGGCAAAAATAGACAGCAACATTGCCCCCTTGGTAAGTTGAAATCCACCAACTTCAAAAATCACGGGAGGGATGGCCGGAATTACATACATGCGGGTGAGGAAGATGGTGGTGAGCGAGGGCACAGCAAACAGCATGGCGATGCGGAGGTGCATAATAATGAGCTTGTACCGAATTGCCGCCCCGATAGAGGATGTAACGCCGACGATAAACAACGAGTAGGCTGTTGCCAGCATTGGATCGATGCCGAAAAGATAAACCAACACAGGCACAGCAAGCACAGCGCCTCCTGCCCCTATCAAGCCCAACACCAGTCCAATAAAAACAGCCGCAACATAGCCCGCTACAATCATCTTCTCGCTCCCTTAGTGAGGCATAAAACTAGAGGAATTTGACCACAATGCGCATCAGATATTGGATTAATCAATACTATAAACCCGGGGAACCGCTGATGTGAATTTAGCGTGGGTGGGGGCGTGAGGAAAGCTATCCGGGTATCTCATGGTGAGTACCATCGATGAACCAAGCGGATCAGGTACAAAAAGGTCGAAGGATCCGAAAGATCCTACAAATTGGACTGGTAAGACTTTTGCCACTCTTCCCAGGAAACTTTTTTATGACCGTTTTCACCAAAATACTTAATAACCGTGTCGAAAAATTTGGCCTCCTGAAAGCCTGGCAACAGGGTGAGTATTCTCATTTCCTCATCCATAAAAACGCCCATTGGGTAACTCAGCTTGCCTTGAGTAAGTGTGGCGGCGAGCTCGTGGTAGCCATTGCGACCGCTGGCGACAAACTTAAAAGTGTGACCATCGAAAATTACATCTTCCTTCTGCTCTGCATTGAATTTCACTGCGTAATAGTTGGCGTTGACATAGGACGAAATAGCCTCAACAGAAAAGGTTTTCTTGTCCATTACCTTGCACCACCCACACCAGTCAGTGTACAAATCAATGAATATCTTTTTAGGCGCCACTTTGTTGGCAGCAACCGCTTCTTCGAAGGTCATCCACTTAATGCCTCCTTCTTCGGTTTTTCTTTCGGGCATGTTAAATGAGGTAAATGCCACGAAAAGTGCCAAAAGAACTACAGATGTCTTTATCCTAAAACTCATATTCAAGTAAATTACTTTGCCAATTTATAAACTTCCGGCCAAAAAAGTAACCACTCAACCATAACGTTGCAACATGCCGTTAGGTTCTTTACAACCCGTCAACTCCCACTTAATTTAGGTTTACAAACTAATTATCAACGAATAAATTAGCTATATTCATACATGAAGCGCCTAGAGGAAACATGTAATCGGGCGAATCAAATAGGTGGTGTGCCTGATAAAATGTGGAAAATAGCAGTTTGCGATAAATAGGGTTAAGGGTAATTGGCGGATAGATGTTTATTGATTTCAAACTCAAACATATGCACGTAAAAGTAGCGTCAGTATCGAGCGTGATATTTTTTGTTGCCTTACTTGCGCTGCCCCAAAAAACAGCAGCACAGGATTCCGTCGAGGGGCTCATTCAAGTGGAAAGGGACTTTGCAGCTTTTTGTGGCGACAATGGTCTGCCAGAGGCATGGGTTAAGTTTTTCGCACCTGATGGCTTGGTGTTCCAACCACACCCAAAAAATGCTCAGGAAGTTAACTCGACAAAAATCCCTTCCCCTAAGCCCGCCGCCAGCACACTTTACTGGGAGCCCTACCATGGGGCCACGTCCATTGGCGGAGACCTCGGCTTCAACACCGGCCCGTGGAGAATTACATCAAACACTTCAAATGGTCAGCCTCCCCAATACGGTTATTTCTTTTCGGTGTGGAAAAAGCAGCCTTCGGGGGAGTGGAAAGTGCTGCTTGATTTGGGCACTACGGCACCTGCAGCGGGCCCTGAGCATGTGTTCGGCGCTGAATATGACGTAAGAAAAAGGGAAGCTGACAATGGCAAAAGCAAAGCAGAGAGCCTGGAGGAAGCAGACTACCTGTTCAACGTGATGGCCACTAATGGCATCAAAGCAGCCTACCAAAAAATGGCCTCCACTAATCTCCTGTCAACCATCAATGGGTTTCACCCCTTCTACAACAAACGCTCATTTTTATCCTGGATATCTTCAGAAGCGTCGCCCTATATGAAGGGCTCCGCTATTTTCTCCACCATCGACTCCGGGACATCTGTGTCGCAGGACTTGGGGTATAGCTACGGCAGTTATGAAATAGATGCGTTGATGAAAGAAAAAGGTTATTTCGTCAGAATTTGGAGGCGAAACCCGCAGGGATACTGGTACCTGGCAGCGGAAATCCTGTCCGACAACGTTAAAAGCAGATCTTAAATTAAAGGGGTTACCAGCTGGCACAATTGGCTACGTTAGCCGCATTGGCAGTGGCAGGGTTGCTGCCGATGTTTCCGTAGACCAGGATCACGCTTTTGTTGTCGCCGTCACCCAAATGCACTTTGATGTGCCCATCAAAATTGATAAGTTCTGCATACGAAATCTCGTCGCCATTGGCTAGCTGTGTGAGTAGTGTTTTGCCCTCGCCGGTTGCCGCATCCACCGGATTTAGCATAGCTGCCATGTCTGCTTCAACACTGTATTGCCCAAAGTGAAGGTGTGCAGGAAACTTTGATGTGCCTGTGGGGCCGTCGAGTTTGATGCCTATTACAGCCAGGCCATCGTTTCGCTCAGAGAAAGTTACCTCTCCCTGGTACCCCCAATCGTTCGAGCCTGTAAAAAGCGAATAGGTAACACTTTTACCTGTGAGTGCCGTAGGATCAGCTTCCTCGTCTTTACAAGAGACCATGGCAAGCATTCCAATGGCCAAAACTAAAATGTGATGATTTTTCATGACAAAAAGGGAGTGCGTTTATCAAATATAACATCCAATAAACGCTTTTCCCCATCTTTTAATTTCCTTTGACGTTAAAATTTACTCGCTTTTGTAAACAGCACCAGCCTTCATCACAAACTTTACATCCTGCAGTACTTTGATATCTTTCAATGGATCGCCTTTCACGGCAATAATGTCAGCAAAGCCGCCTGTTTGCACAGCACCCAGCTTTTCGTTCTGAAGAATACCTGCATTGATTGAAGTAGCAGCCTTAATCGCTTCCATCGGCTTCATGCCCCCACCTACCATAAGTTCAAACTCACGGGCATTTTTGCCATGAGGGAAAACTCCCGCATCGGTGCCAAAGCCAATCTTCACGCCCGATTTGTAAGCCTCCGCAAATGTACCCTGAATCAGCGGGCCAATAGTTCTGGCTTTCTCAGCCACAATAGCCGGATAAAAGCCTGGAATCTCCGCATTTTCAGCGGCAGAAACACCAGCTATGATGGTGGGGATGTACCACGTGCCATATTGCTTCATCAAATCCATCGTCTCTTTGTCCATATAGGTGCCATGCTCAATGGTTGTAACACCTCCCTTGATAGCTCTCTGCATACCTTCCACTCCATGGGCATGGGCGGCTACATGCATTTGCATGTCAGTGGCCGTATTGACAATAGCACTGATTTCATCCTGAGTAAATGAGGGTCCCGAACCATCTTTTGCAACTGACAGTACTCCACCAGTAGCAGTAATTTTAATAAAATCGGAACCATCCTTATAGCGCTGCCGCACCGCTTTGCGGCCTTCTTCGGGGCTGTTGGCTACACCTTCTTTTGGCCCTGGGTCTCCCATTTTGTCGAAAGGAAGCCCATTCGTAGGGTCACCATGCCCCCCTGTAATTGAGATGCCCTTTCCAGCAGTATAAATCCTTGGCCCGTCGACAGTACCGGCATTAATAGCATTGCGAAGAGAAATATTGACTCCGGAGCCACCGCAGTCACGCACGGTAGTAAAACCAGCCATCAATGTCTTTTTCGCATAAACTGTGCTTTCGAAAGCTTTGTCGGCTTCATTCTGAGTGAATCGCTTCACATAACCTGCCCTGCTGGCCTCGCTTTCCATGTGTACATGCATATCTATAAAGCCTGGCATTACCGTATAGGCTTTCAGGTCAATCACCTTGTCATTTTTGCCCCCTGCTTTGTAGCCGTTCTCCACTGCCACAATCATGTCATTTTCAATGGTCACCGTCACCTGTGACCTGGGTGAGTCACTCAACCCGTCGATGAGCGTGCCACACTGGATCAATGTCTTTTGCGCCTGGGAGTGCAAAGCCATCCCGGCTGCCAACGTAAATAATAGTATCCTCTTCAACATATCAGTGAAATTAAGTTCGACTGGAAAAGTAGTCGATTGAAGAAGAATTGCCTGCTAAAAAGTAGCCAGTGGGAATACCTTTGGGTGGGTGGCATATTTTGGATGCCCGGTGCGACGAAGACGACGCATAAAAGAAAAACCACATGACAACCAAGGCGCAAAATTCCTGGTCATCATGTGGTCTATTGGCTTTCAACCCCTTGATCTACTCTGCACTAAGCATGGTTTAGCACAGGGCGTTCCAAAATGGTTTTCTTCCATTTACGAGACAGCTGATAGTGAATGTTGGCGTGAAAAGGCCCGTCCGAGTTTACATCAAAAAAGGAGAGCAATATCTCCCCATTGTCTTTGGAAGAGCAAATAAGCTGGAGCACGATAGTGTTCACATTCGCTGGATCAATAGTCTTTTTGCTGTCTGCTGCCTTTTTTCCATTGACCAGCACATGCGCATCAATAACCTCGTCGGCCTGAATGACCTGAGTAATTACCTCAGGCTGACTGTTGTTGACAAACACCAGGCGATGGGTGGCTGCATCAAAAGCCATCCCTCTGTTTGTCCATACATCATACTGGGCGGGAAGCTTTCCAGTAACTGCTTTAATGCTTTTTAAAATGAGCCTGCTTTTACTTGAGGCTGTTCTTGCAAACCACACCACTGGTGCAACGCACGCAATGATGATGACTGCATACATGATTATTTCTTTAGTTTCCATGATTTGTTTTCAATAAAGTGTAGAACAATGCTTTTTCGAAAGACTAGCTCCCACAAGATTACCTGAGGGTAACTAATTGTTCTTTTATGAAAACTCGTGGGCAGGGTACAAAAGAGCGGTCACTTCGGTGATCCACCTTTTGTTATGATCAGAGGTTTGAGAAAAACTTACAAGCCGGAGTCCGAGCGCTGTTGCTTCGTCGGCAGCCAGGCCAATCTGGAGACCCGGGAACTTTGAAATGGGGAGCTTTACGAAACCAACGCCTGTGCCTGACTCGAAAACTGAAACATAAGGCTGAAGGTAGTCGGCGTGGCCACTGGCAAGAAGTGCATGCCCCGACGCTATGCTCGACTCATAAACGTTGGCACTGGCCCCTTGAGAGAAGGCCATGACAATGAGCAAAAACAAGGCTGCAACGCTTCTGTACATACTGTCAAATGACAACAGCAAAATTGATAATTAGTTAACGATTATTTTCAAGCGATGACCATAAATATTTTCGTTTTCTTTGAACAGGAGAAGCGCAAATTTAAGCAGCATTGTTCCCTTCGTTTTGAACCGGCAAAGACAAAAAAACAGATTGAAAGCGTTCTCTTGAATACCAAATATCGAAAGAAGGGGCGCCCAATATGGAGGGGAGGAGAAAAATGGCGGCAGGTTGCGGGTAGTTGGCTTGTGCGTTAATTTTTCTATGATTTTTGGTTACTTTTCCTTGATGAAAAGTAACAGCCTGTCCGGCTAGAGGACTAACAAGAAATTAGAAAACAAAGTCTGGATTAGAAACGAACCGCCTACATACAGGCAGTTGGCTCTAATCTACCACAGCGTAAAGGTGATTTACTGCCTTGATTTGAGTCTTTTATTAGAGCTTGAGTTTTCTCTACAATATCTAATCCCAAGAATAGATTATGCAACTCAAAGAAAAAACAGCCATCGTCACAGGAGCCACCAGCGGCATGGGCCGGGCCATAGCACTGGCTTATGCAAAAGAAGGAGCCAACGTGGTAGCCAGTGGCAGAAACGAAACGGCTGGCCGGGCGCTGGTAGATGAAATTAACGGCCAGGCGGGCAAAGCGATTTTCATAAAAGGAGATGTGGCCGACCCGGCCGTCAATGAGGCCCTGGTGAAAAGAGCCTTGTCTGAGTTTGGACAATTAGATATTGTATGCACCAACGCCAGCGACCTGGGGCTCGGCAGGGTGACAGAGCTGCCCATCGAATCGTGGCGGCTAACGCTGGATGTGAACCTGAGCTCGGTCTTCTACCTTCTGAAATATGCGCTTCCCGAAATGATGAAGCAGCCGGGTGCTTCCGTGGTAGTGAATGCTTCTATTGCGGCCTTTAAGTTCTTCCCCAATCATCCGGCCTACTGTGCTTCAAAAGCTGGCCTGGTGGCACTTGCCAGGCAGGTGGCCGTAGACTACAGTCCCAACGTACGAGTAAATATCATGTGCCCCGGCCCGGTAGACACGCCCCTGATCCACGACTCAGCAAAAGCATTTCCCGACCCGGCCTCCGCAGTTGAAAATGCAGGCAAGGCAACCCTTTTACAGCGACTGGGCCAACCCAGCGACATCGCCAACCTTGCTTTATTTCTTGCGTCCGACGCTTCTTCATGGATGACAGGAGCGGTGATTCCGATTGATGGCGGTGCGCTGACAGGAGCCAAATAGAAAGAAGAGAAGAAAGGATCCATCGCTGAACACGGAATCTCTGCCATATCGGAACGGAGATATCTTCTACTTGAACCTAAGCCTCACCGTTTACAAAAAGACACCGAGGATGGTTTATTGAAGGCCTACAGTATTCAAAACGCCTATTTCTCAATTCTTATCCGTACCTTTTTAGAATGAAATCCCTAATAAAAAAACTAATCCATTTAGCAGCGGCAGGCATTTTCATTGCCAGCCTGACTACGCCTGCCTTCTCGCAGGAAACCAAACTCACCTCCAAAGTTTACACCTGGGACGAGCTGCCAGTAGAAACCGGCAAAAACGGCGAACGTCGGCAGATTGCTGAAGGATCGACTGATCACCTAAAGTACTTAGAGCTGCATACCACGTCGGTGGGCGCTGGCCTGGCTTTTCATGCTCCGCATTCTCATGACGACGAGGAGCTGGTGATCATCAAAGAAGGCCAGGTAAAAGTAACCGTGGGCGACCAAAGCAAGGTGATGGGCCCTGGCAGCATTGCCCTGATCCAGGCCGGAGAACAGCATGGCATGACCAACGCCGGCACCACTCCCGCTACCTACTACATCATGCGCTATCACGACAAAGAGCCGCATGACGCTGCCCGTGGAAAAGCCAACGGTGGGTCACTACTAATCAGCTATAACGACACAGAAGCCAAACCTACAGGAAAGGGCACCCGCCGTGACTATTTTGACCGGCCTACCAGTGCCACGGAGAATTTCGAAATGCATGTGACCTCGCTGAACAAAGGCGAAGACAGCCACGCACCACATACCCACTTTGTGGAAGAAATCATTGTGATCATGAAGGGCAATACGCAGATGCATATCGACGGGCAGCTGGTTGACGCACCACAAGGCTCGCTTGTTTATCTGGGTTCAAATGTTCCTCATGCACTCAAGAACCTGACCGACGGAAGCTGCGAGTACTTTGCCTTTCAGTGGAAGTAGGCATAAATTCACCTTGCAATACTTTTTTAAGCTGTGATGCATCAATATCGGTATGCATTACACAGATCAATTATATCAAACTAATCAAGCCTAATGGAAGAAGTAGTAAAAAACAATTCTGGTTTTGAACAAGTAGGATCAAACGCCTCTTTGCACAGAAAGGTCATCCACCTCGACAAACTAATGATGACGGTCATAGAATTCACCAATGGCCCGATGGCTGTGCCTGACCCACCGCATAAGCATCCGCACGAGCAAATCTCGTATGTAGCAGCAGGCTCTTTGAAGCTGTTCATTGAGGACAGGGAATACCTACTGAATCAAGGAGACGTTTTCAAAGTGGCGTCTAATCTCAATCACTGCATACAGACCTTGACTGAAAAAGTAACGCTGGTAGATGGGTTTGCACCGATAAGAGAGGATTTTTTATAAACCGCCCATACATAAAAAAAGAGCCCCATGAGGGCTCTTTCTTCTTCACTTAAATTCTCCAAACTTTAATTTAGTGCTCGGCTACTGAAATCGCTCTTGGTATGCCCTGGCGAACCGCCTGATACTGCTCCTTGTTGTTGGCAGCGATATCGTAAAAGTCTTTTCCAAACATCTGCTGCGACCTTTCCTGATAGATTTGGTTAAAAGCCTCCTGGATATAAGCCAAATTCACCAGGTACTCGCTATAGGTGTCGTCGTCGTCAAAGCCTGCGCTGATTACGTAGTCGGAAGACCCTTTCTCCATTTGTCCTTTTACGAATTTATACACCATCTTTTGATTATCCATTCTCGCATTGTCACCCAGACGAATCCTCATAATTTCCATTTTCCCCTGAGCCGCAAGCTCCTCCACATCAGGTTGCTCAGGAATTCTATTTCTGGCAGCATTTTCAGGTGTAGGGGGCAACAAAAACGGCATCTCGAAACTCTTGCCGGAAACTGTTTGACCCATATAAAGAATCTTTCTGCGCTCAACCTTTCTTAGCTCAGTTTGCACGTCCCTCACGAATGCCATCGGCTGATCCCTATCCACCCTCAAAATAATGACCGCATGGTCTGATAACTTTGCCTTTTCAACTGCGGAAGCAATATCGCTGAGGTTGTAAGCCTTTCCGTCAATGCTTAGCTTGTTGTCCGCTATGCTAAAGTTCAAAGCATCGGATCTGTTGCCATCGAAGGTATATCCGTTATCCGGCAACACCGGCAAATTGACACCCGCTCCAATGTCAGCGGAAGTTTCTGCTGCCAGGCCAGACTCGGCCACTGACTCATCCATTTTTGAATTGCACTGCACAATAATGGCGCTAAAAAGCACTGTGCTTGCTATGGCCATGGCTACTTTCACTTTGCCCGACCATCCTGATTGTTTGTTAGTCATCATGGTTATTCTTTTTTTGATAAATGATAAGTTGAAATTGTGTACCAACCCGAATGAGTTGTTGCTGATCAACTGCTTCAGAAGCAAAGTCTGGTACTCAACCAAGGAATAACCCGAAGTAATTATATTCTTATCTGCTATGTATTCATGTGTAGTTTTTAGGGATTTAATCAGCTGCCAGATCACCGGATTGAACCAGAGAAAGGCCGCTAAAAGTTGAACAATAAGTAAGTCGATGGAATGCCGCTGCTCAATATGCGTTTTTTCGTGCGCCAGGATCTGCTGAAACTCCGATGAGTCCACCAGCGAATCGGCCACAAACACATAGTTGAGAAACGAAAATGGCGAAATAGGCTGCGGAAGCTTGACGACCTTCATCCCACCCAGTTTCTCATGCGGATGGTGTGCGATCACTTTCCAGATCCAGCGAAGCGACCAGAACGTTCTCGACAAACAGACCACCACCCCTATGGCATACAAGAGCAGTATCCCGCCAATCGCCAGGCGAAGCCAGTCTGCACCAGCGCCTGCCACTACGCCAGGCTCGGCTACAGCTTGCGTTGAGCCCGCAGCGCTGCGTGCTTCAAACTCCCAGGCAGCCATGGCCTCGTAGTACGATATCCTGGCCTTGCTGATTTCAGCAATGGGTCGCTCAAGTGCCGTCACTTCCGTTGGGCTGAAATCAAAACTCACCAATGGGAAAAGCAGGGAAAACGCTAAAATTCCTAACAGAAAGAAGCGATTGAGACTGAAAAAAGTCTCTTTGCGCAACACCAAAACATACAGCAGGTAGAAGAATGCCAACAAAGCACTCGACTCCAATAGATACATGATGAGCTTAGCCATTTTTCTTCTTTTTTAAGTCTTCCAGCATTTTCATTGCTTCATCCAGCTCCTTTTCGTCCAGCTTTTTGCTTTCGGAAAAAAAGTTGACCACCTGGCTCAGGGAATTGTCGTAATAATCTTTCACCAGCCTCGACAGTTGCCCCTTACTGTAGGCTTCCTTCGAAATCAGAGGATGGTACTGATGCGAATTGCCGTAAGCCGTAAAGCCTACAATTTCTTTTTGCACCAGCACCCTCACTATCGTCGACACCGAATTGTAAGGAGGCTTAGGGTCGGGATACTGATCAAGGATATCCTTGATAAAACCTTTTTCAATATCCCAGAGGATCATCATGATCTTCTCTTCTGCCTTAGTTAAAGTGACCATTGCTTTGAGTTTTGTTAATCAGCAAGACAAGCTTACAACTTAATGTTAAGTTTGTCAACTTATTTTTAAGTTATTCTATTTAATGTTAAGTTACGATAGGTGGGTTTTCGAAAAAAGCTATCGTCAATTCATTGTTTATCAACATAATACGGATTGCAAAACTTAGTTCTACGAAAATTTTCACTATTTTACAGTTGAAACATTCGAGCGCAGAATTTTCTTGTTTTCCTTAAATTCGACAAACACTACTGAGGAATGAAAAAAAAATGGAAGATAGTCGGGCTCATTGCGCTGGCAGTCTTGCTTAGCCCTATTTTATTGCTGTATCTATCGATATACAATTCCAGAGATTGCAGCCAATTCGTTATCGACAGCTATGAGCTTCATTCAGGCATAGACATTCCGAAAGTAACTTTTGTGAACTGCTATTATGATGAAAGCACTGGCACAAGAATTTCCGTTTACAAATTGACTTCAGCTATTAACTTGCAAGAATTCAAACAAGTCACCTCCAGGGACAATATCTCCCGTCTGCTTCAGGGAGAAACACTTCTGTCAACCTACGACAAACCACCCACTGCCAGTTTATATGTCGCTTCCGGAGAGAAGTGGGGTGCAAAGTGGACTTACCTCGTAGATGCCCAGTCTAAGAAACTTTGGGCTGAGTTGGCCTATTGAATACAAAAGCGACAAAAATTACCTGCTTGCAACATCGTCAGCAGGCCTTTTTCGTATTAACAAAGTGATTTTCGGAAAGTCATCGGTTGCAGCAAGCCTCCGGTTTCTATCGAAAATTCTCCACGAGATTTATTAAATGAAAGCCATCGTCACCACAAAATACGGATCACCCGACGTACTGCAATTGCAGGAACTAAAAAAGCCAGTACCTAAAGCAGGCGAAATACTCATAAAGATTCATGCCTCCACTGTGACCGCCGGCGACTGCGAAATGCGGCGGTTCGACATGCCAGCCTTCCTCTGGCTGCCGTTGCGTCTATACTTTGGAGCTTTTAAGCCAAGAATCAAAGTGCTGGGTCAGGAGCTGGCAGGTGAAATTGAGGCCATTGGCAACAGCGTCACCAAATTCAATATTGGAGACGCCATCTTTGCCCCCACCCAAATGGCACTTGGTGGCCACGCCGAGTACATCTGCTTGCCTGAGAAATATGCCATAGCACTGAAACCCCAAAACATGAGCTTTGAAGAAGCTGCTACTTTGCCAACAGGCGGGCTCAATGCCCAACACTTTATTCAAAAGGGGAATGTTAAAAAAGGAGATCGGGTGCTCATAAACGGAGCAGGCGGCTGTATCGGTACGTATGCCGTGCAAATCGCCAAGTCGATGGGAGCGGAAGTAACGGCCGTCGACGGCACTGGCAAATTGGAAATGCTATCGGCACTTGGTGCTGACCACGTGATCGATTATACCAAAGAAGATTTTGGGCAACTTGTGGCCGACGAACGCATTAAGCCCTTTGATGTAATCATTGATATTGTCGGAAAAAAATCATTTACCCGGTGCGTCCAGGCGCTGGTCGCTGACGGAGTTTGTGTGATGGGAAACCCTCGGGTGTCGGGCATGTTGAGAGGATGGATCAATGGGAAGCGCAGTCGACAAAAGGTAATAGCCGCCATTGCTCCTTATAAAGTCGAAGACCTAAACCGCCTCAAAGAACTTGCTGAAAAAGGTGAGATCAAAGCAGTGATTGACAAAACCTATCCCCTGGAAAAGGTGGCCGACGCTCACCGCTACGTTGAGACCGGAGCAAAAGCAGGTAACGTAGTTATCACGGTAAAAAGCGACCAATGAAAGCGATGGTTTATACCCAATACGGCTCTCCAGACGTGCTAAGGCCGGAGGAAGTGGAGAAGCCCATTCCAAAGGAGGACGAGGTGCTAGTAAAAGTGCATGCGGCATCTCTCAACTCATGGGACTGGGACAGGCTCACGGGGAAGCCCCGTATCTACAGGCTGTTGAGCGGCATCGGAAAGCCAAAGCTCCCCATCCTTGGTGCCGATGTGGCCGGCGTGGTGGCAGAAACCGGGGCCAAAATCACAAAGTTCAAGCCTGGCGATGAAGTCTTTGGCGACTTGTCTGCCGGTAAATGGGGCGGCTTTGCTGAATATACCTGCGCAAAAGAAACAGAACTGATGATCAAACCGGCTTCCATGACGTTTGAAGAAGCCGCTTCCATTCCTCAGGCGGGGTGCATGGCTTTGCAAGCACTGACAGAAAAAAGAACGATCCAACCAGGAGACGAAGTGCTCATCAATGGCGCCGGTGGCGGCGTTGGCACTTTTGCTATTCAAATTGCTAAAAGCCTGGGTGCATACATAACGGCTGTGGATTTGACAGAAAAACACGCTATGCTGCAGTCGCTGGGCGCAAGCCGTGTGATCGATCACACCAAAGAAGACTTTACTAAACAAGACAGGCAATATGATTTGATCGTCGATGTGATAGCCACCCGGTCGATATCGGACTACAAAAGAGCCTTAAAACCCGGCGGGGTATATACTATGATTGGAGGCCGTCTGGGCACCATTTTCCAGGTGGGCTTATTGGGAGGCCTTGTATCAACAAAGGAAAAGCGACTAAGTATTCTTATACAGCAACCAAATAAGCCCCTGGGTGCTTTCATCAAATTATTTGAGGAAGGCAAAGTCAAACCGATCATCGACAAAGTGTATCCATTGGAGGAACTGCAGGAAGCGTTTCAAAGAATTGGTAATGGAAGTGTAAAAGGCAAAGTAGTCATCACTCTTCACGCCGGGTAAGTCATTTGGATGTAAACAATTGGAGGGGTCGCTTCAGTGAGAAAGCTTCATCTGCTCTTTAATGCTCTAACTTAGGGCCTCCTATGACTTCATTTCTTTGAAAATTAACGAGTGAACACCTGGCTAAATGACACAGCAAGAAACAATATCAAAGCACGGCAACAACTCTTTTTCAGACATTAAGAAACGAGTGTATGATGAGTGCTTACTTCATCTCTCGAACCTGCAAATGGAAGACGAGAGTAAGGAGTATGGTGCTTGCACTTTTACGGTCAACTCCTTAGTGGTGATCGGCAGGGACGCCAAACAAACGCCGAAAAAAACGGGGCAGTTCGTCACTATCTGGAAAAGAATGGACGGTGGCCCTACCCAGCCATTTAGCGCTTCGGACGCATTTGATTTTTTTGTCATCAACACCAGAAAAGGAGATCACTTTGGGCAATTTGTTTTCCCGAAAGCAGCACTAATAAAGCATCGGATTGTCTCTCAGTCCTCGACAAGGGGGAAACTCGGGATGCGTGTCTATCCTCCGTGGGAGTTGGCGGAGAGCAAGCAGGCAATGAAAACGCAGGGCTGGCAACTGGAGTTTTTTCTCCGCATTCCCAGGGACAGCACCGTCGATGTTGAACGAGCAAAGTTGCTCTATGCTAAAACGCCCCTTTAAAGTCACAGCAATCGGTTATAGAAAACAGTTTTAAGGTTAAATTGGGACGACATGTCACGCATTCAACTTTCTCCCTTAAACACAACCCATGCGCCGTTCATTATTGAACTCGTCAACTCCCCTGGCTGGCTGGAGTTCATAGGCGAGAGAAATGTAAAGAGCCGGGAAGATGCCGAAGCCTACATCCGTAAGATTGAAAGCAATCCAGCTATTGACTACTGGATTATTGAACTGGTCACCTCCGGGGAGCCGGTCGGTATAGTAACGCTTATACAACGAGACTACCTGCAGTCACCCGACATCGGGTTTGCGTTGCTTCCTGCGTTTGAAAAACAAGGCTATGCCTTTGAAGCCGTTTCGCTATTTCTGAACGACTTCTTCAGCGTTTCGGCAAACAAAGAAGTTCATGCTATTATCCTGGAGCACAATCGGTCATCAATTCAACTCGTCCAAAAGCTGGGCTTTGTGTTCGACGATGAAATTGAGGTGAATGGCGAGAAGCTTTCGCTTTATTCAAAAAATTTGACCTGACAAGGCTCAAAAAGTTGGCTGCTTCCGGGCAAAATCCTGCTGCTCTTTTTAAGTTCGTGAGGTGAAAGGAGTAGGCACCAAATGGCGCTGCCTACGGATAACTTAAGAATAAAATCATGTCGAAGGGGTTTGTTGAAGACCAGCATTTCAAAGGAATCAATTTTTCGGAAGAATCATTGGAGGGCACCGATTATGAAGCCTGCCACTTCTCCAACTGCCTTTTCACGGGAGTCAACCTCTCGCACATCAATTTTATGGAATGCGTATTTGAGAATTGCGACCTGAGCATGGCAAAGCTAGGTAATACATCATTCAAAGATGCCACCTTCAAAGGCTGTAAGCTTCTGGGTCTCCGTTTCGAAGACGTGAATCCTTTTCTGTTAGCACTGAGTTTTACTGATTGTCAGCTTAACCTTTCTTCGTTCTTTAACCTTAATTTGAAGAAAACAAGGTTTGCCAATTGCGGCATGAAAGAAGTTGATTTTAGCGGTGCAGATCTGTCACTGGCCGTGTTCGACAACTGCGACCTGCTTGGGGCTGTATTTGGCAACACCATGCTTGAGAAAGCAGACTTTCGGACCGCCTTCAATTACTCGCTGGATCCTGAAGTTAACAAGATCAAGAAGGCGAAGTTTTCCCTATCGGGTTTGCCCGGCCTGCTCGGCAAGTACAATATTGACATAGAGTAGTTTGCAACGATAATCCTTCGCCAGGAGTCCTCGCTTCGTTAACCGGCTGTCAACCTATGAGAAAAAACCTACTACCTGCCCTTGGACTGCTACTCGTCACTCATTTTGCAGTGGGACAAAAGGTGTATCAATATGCAGTGCCTCCTCAGCAAATGGACGGATGGGAGACGGAAAACCTTTTGCAGGAGATAGCAGATACCACGCTGCTATTTAATTTCTTCAACAAGATGATCAACGAGGATCATCAGGTGCACAGCATCCTGTTGGTGAAAGATGGAAAGCTGGTGCTTGAAGAATACTTTGGAGAATACAAAGCTGACCAAACTCACGACCTGCGCTCTGCCACAAAAAGCATCCGTTCACTTTTGGTTGGTATTGCCAAAGATAAAGGCTTTATAGAAAGTGTTGACGATCCCATCTCGAAGTACCTTAAAGACCTGAAGCCTGAAAAGAACCCAGACCCAAGAAAAGAACAAATCACTATTCGGCACCTGCTGACAATGAGCACCGGCCTCGACTGCAACGATTGGGATAAATCCTCGAAAGGTCAGGAAGACAAAGTGTATAAGAAAAAGGACTGGTTACAATACACCCTTGATTTGCCCATGGTACGAGACCCCGGTGATTCGGCTCTTTACTGTAGCATGGGTGTTGTATTGGCGGCGGAGGTAGTGAGTCAGGCCTCTGGCATGTCTATCGACGCATTCGCTGAAAAGTATTTATTCACTCCTCTGGGTATCGAAAACGTGCAGTGGGGCCACACGACCACCGGTCGGGATATAATTCCGTCCGGCAAGCGGCTGTACATGACTTCCCGTGATTTTGCTAAAATCGGGCAGCTGGTCATGAACCATGGTGCCTGGGGCGATCAGCAAATAGTATCTACCGACTGGATACGACAAGCGACAGAAAGACAAACCAACCTAGCCGGTCTGGACTACGGTTTTCTGTGGTGGAGTATTCCGTTCCAAATAGGCGACGAACTGAAAAAAGAAACCGTCGCAACAGGAAACGGAGGGCAATACCTCATGCTGTTCCCTGAACTGAACCTAGTAGCTGCTTTTACCGGCGGCGCATATAACTCTGACGACGACAAGTTCCCTTTTGCGATTATGAACAGGGTTTTGTTGCCACTTTTTATCCAGCCAAGCCACAAGTAGGACGTAGAATTGTCCCTAGTCTTCCTTTAAATATTTAACCGGATTAGCTGATGCAGCCCTGATGGCCTGGTAACTCACCGTCAGCAAAACTAAAGTTGTTATCACCGCTGCTGTAAGTAAAAACACTGTCCACGAAATATCAATCCTATAATGGAATTGATCGAGCCAGTCACGAAGGAAAATATAAGCCAAAGGCAAGCCGATCATAAGGCCGCCAGCAATCCAGGCAGAAAAATCCCGTACGATCAACAACACGATATTGGACATTTCTGCACCAATTACTTTGCGGATGCTGATCTCCCGGCGTTTTCGTTCTATCACAAAAATGGTCAGGCCGTAAAGCCCAAGCACGGCAATAAGTATGGAGATAATGGTGAACAACCCGACGAGCCTGAGAAACCGCTGTTCTGAAGTATAGAGCTCAGCCATGCTGTCGTCGAGAAAATTATAGGTAAATGAATTTGTGGCGCCGAGTGTACCCCATTGCTCTTCCAGCACTGACAAGTGGTTCGAGATGTCTGCCATCTCCATTTTGCAGACAATATATCGGTGCACCGGATTTTCAGCAGTACGGTGAAAAATAAGCGTTGGCTTGATCTCTTCCCGCATCGATTCGTAGTGAAAGTTCTCCACAACACCTACCACGTTCAGTCGGTTCTCACCAATCAAGATAACATTTCCCTCTGCCTTATCGAAGCCGAAAGCCTTCGCAGCCGCCTCATTGAGGATCACGGATCCCCGCTGGTCACCTTCCGAGTCTGGAAGGAAATTGCGACCGCCCGTGAGCTTTATGCCCATTGTTTCAAGATAGTTGGCATCCACATAGGACATCCCCATCCGCAGCGGATCGCCTTCCCATCCCTCGGGCCTCACAAAGGTGAAGCCAGCGACCCAGTTGGAGGGGATGGAATAGGACAAACTGGCGGATTTCACAAAGGATTGCGCCTTCACCTCATCTCTGAACGTCTTCAGGCGTCGGCTGGCTTCTTCACGATCGGTGAAATCTCTGCGAGAGGCATTAATGATCACCACAGCGTCCTTCTCGAATCCCATTTTAGCCGACTGCATATAGGTCAACTGATTGCGAACAATAAGGGCACCTGTTACCATAAACACGGCCAGCGAAAACTGCACAACAACCAGCCCGTTTCTAACTTGCCTGCCGCCTTTCGTCTTGAAAATGCCTCTGATCACCTCCAGTATGCTGATTTTCGATAGAAAGAAGGCAGGGTAACTTCCACTCATCAATCCCAGCAAAAGGACAAACCCTGCTACAAAACCGACACTCAGCACCGGCGGCCCAATTTGTGAAAAGGCGATTTCGATATCAAAAAAGTCGTTGATCAATGGCATGCACAAGGCAACAATACCAATCCCCGCCAGCGTGGCAAAAAAGCTCAAAACGAGGGCTTCTACCAGAAATTGGCCTCTTAGCTGTCCACTGAAAGCTCCCAGCACCTTTCGCAACCCTATTTCCTTCGCCCGGTGCACCGAATGCGCTGTAGAAAGGTTCATGAAGTTGATGGCTGCCATGAACAGGATGCCAAGAGCAATGAAGATAAGTATTTTCGCATCCTGCTGGCTTCCCAAAAATGTGTTATAATATTCATCGAAAGGCAGGAGCTTGAAATTTGTCCTGCCAGCTATTTCTTTGTCCCAAATCTTTTCAACAAAAGCAGGAAAGGCATCCAGCAGTACATATTGGGAGGTGGGGTCATCCAGCATCACATAGTTATCAATAAAGCTTCCTCCCCATAAGTTTTTTACCCCTTCATAAAACGGAAGGCTTTCAAACGCAACAATCATATCAGGTTCTAGCGAAGAGTTCTTGGGCCAGTCCTTCAAAACAGCCGTTACTTCGTAGCGAATGGTGCTGTCCTCTCCTGGATAGTAAACACTTAGCTCCCGCCCTACTGCCTGCAGACTGCCAAAGTATTTTTCGGCATATTGATTGGAGATAACCAGGGCATTGGGGCTCGAAAAAGGGTTGGTTGAATTTCCTCTCGCTACTTCAAACGAGAACATTTGCAGAAACTCAGGGTCAGCAAAAGTGATTTCTTCCTCGATATATACTTCATCCTTTTTCACTTTTCCAGTCATTCCATACCTTCTCGAGCTGGCCACTACCTGAGGGTACTCCTCTTTAATCATCGACTTCATAGGTACCCAGGTGTCGTAGGTTGGCTGAATTCCATTGGGAGTAATGCGCTCTTTGTAAAGCATAAAAATACGGTCCTCGTTGGTATGGAAATCGTCAAAGGTGAGAACCTGCCAGGCATACATGAAAATCATAAGGGAGGCTGCCACACCGACTGACAGGCCGAGGATATTAATGACGGAATAAGCCTTTCGCTTGTAAAGGTTTCTGAAGGCGATTTTGAGATAGCTACCGAGCATCATGGTATTGAGGTTAAAGTGATAAAAAGGTTTTAGGTGAGTGAAGCGCAAGGAAAGCAGCGCTTCAAGGACAAACTTGAAAGCCGCCTTGCGATGACCCTTCTCCTCCAGGCGCCAATAGTAGGCCTCATGCAGGTCGCCCAGCACCTCATCAACGTAGTCGGGCCGACAGGCCCATTGCAGCAGTCGTTCAGCCCAGCGTGGTGGATGTGACAACTGCTTTCTCACAATGGCGAAAAGTTAAGTTTGGGAACAAGGCCCCACATCCGGGTGCGGTTGTCCTGCAACGACTTGGCTACCTGAAAGCCCTTGCTTGACGCTTTGTACATTCGTTTGCTCCGGCCACCCCTTTCCGCAGTTGCCTCACCCATATACGACGACACCAGTCCTTTGCTCTCCAGCCGCTTCAGCACCACATGAATAGCCGGAAGCGAGATAGATTGACCCAATTGCTTTTCATACTCCTGAGCAATGTCGACCCCGTAAGTTTCCTGCTTCATCAGGAGCAGAATAAGGATCATTTCTTCAAGCACACCGAGCTGTAAGTTCATTAGATTAATATTTGTTTAAGTAACGAATACGAATATAATTAATATTTGTTTAACTAATTACTCTTGTGTTCCTCAAAAACGCTCAGAAGATTACTGGCTTACTAATGCATTTAATCATCTCTTCCAGGCCTAACTCACTGACGTTCATCATTGAGCGGTGAAATTAATCTCCCGAAATTGGCTACGGTTAAATACAAAAAATATGAAAGAATCAATGCAACGAAATGCGCCCAATGGAGCTGTTTACGGCCTCGGATTTATCGGTGCTGTCATTTACTACATCTCCAACGCTACAGGCTTCTGGATGGGCGTAGTTGGATTTCTGAAAGCGATGGTGTGGCCAGGCTTTTTGGTGTACGAAGCGCTGAAAGCATTGGGCGCCTGAGAAAATAAGAGACATTGTTATATTGCACCTTTACACTTAATGAAGGAATGGATATTGCAATTAGCCAACACAACGGGGTCGACAT
Organism: Imperialibacter sp.; assembly: GCF_048007035.1. NCBI lineage: Bacteria > Pseudomonadati > Bacteroidota > Cytophagia > Cytophagales > Flammeovirgaceae > Imperialibacter > Imperialibacter sp. The sequence continues at coordinate 3,605,449 of NZ_CP180355.1, read as the reverse complement.
TGCTGAAGTGATTTCCAATGAACTGACCATAAAGGATGCACAAGACGCTCTTGATGTGTTGGCCAACTGTTCTTACCAGGGAGCCGACAATATCATTTGGCATGAGAAGAATATTGCAGCCGACTTTTTTGACCTGAAAACCGGCCTGGCCGGTGAGGTGTTGCAAAAGTTTTCCAACTACCGGGCAAAGCTGGCTATTGTGGGTGACTTTTCGAAATACGAAAGCAAGGCGCTGCGAGACTTTATCTTTGAAAGCAACAGGCAGGGGCGGATTAGCTTCGTTGCTTCAGTGGACGAAGCGAAAGAGAAGTTGAGCAAATAGGCTAGGTAGGCAAAGTCTATTCTGTTTTTCTCTCTTCGTCGAGCTTGCCTTTGATCACCTGCACCTGCTGTAGCAGTTCGTCCAGCTTTTCTCTGCTCAGGTATTCGCCATCATTCACAACAGCAAAAATATCCTGCGTGGCGCTGATGTCTTCCAAAGGATTGCTGTTAAGGATCACCAGATCGGCCTCCATGTCAGGAGCAATGCTCGCCAGCTTGTCCTGCACATTAAAAAACTTCGCTCCATTAATCGTAGCACTTTGCAAAATCGTGAGTGGCTCAAGCCCCGCCTCCTGAAACAGCACCAACTCTTCGTGAAGCGACTGCGCAGGGTACACAAAAGTGTTGAGTGCGGCGGCATCGCTGCCTGCCAGAATAGTAACGCCCGCTTTGTGCAGGTAAGGCAACTGCTCAGCAATGAGCTGGTAGCGGTCTTTTCTTCCCTGTTTCTGCTCAGGAGTTTCGCCAGCCATTCTGTCGATTCTCCACTGGTATTTGGACGTAAACCTGTCCGTCAGATACTTCAGATAGGCATCGCTTTGGTGGTCATTTTCATCAAGGTAGGCAAGTTGCTTTCCTCCAATAAGTGTCGGAGTCACCGCCACACCCAGCTCGGCCAGCATTTTGTACCGGGTAAAGGCACTGTCCTGGTTAAAAGTGCTGCTGTACACCTCCCCAGCCTTACTTCTCGCCAGCTTCCCTGACCGGACGCTATCCACAATGCCGCTGTCATCGCTACCAAGCCTTAGCATGTAGCTGGCGTGCTCTATGGCAGAAAATCCCGCAGTCGCCAGTTCCTCGACCGACAGGTCATAAGGAACATGTCCTGTGACTTTATAGCCACGCTTTTTTGCTTCCTTCACACTTGTCAAAAACAGATCACCGGGCAACGTATTTTCCGTGATTTTCACAAAGTCCACATTGTATCCATCAAGCTTGTCCAGCATTTGCCGGAGCTCTTCTTCATTGGCTATTTCGAGGTCGCCTTTCCAGATGGAATTGATCCCTTCCAGCTTCCTACCGGCTGTGAATATCTGTGGCCCAAACAACTGGTCATTGTTGATGGAATCCCTCCAGGCAAGCACCAACTCTCCCAAATCGCTGGCGCAATCCCGCACTGTCGTAATTCCATAAGCAACGTACAGCGGCAGCAGCGCCCTGTTATCCTCCACAAGGTCTTCCCTTTCAATGTGCACATGCATGTCCCAAAGGCCGGGGATGACATACCTGCCCCCGGCATCAAAAACATCATCCTTTCCTACCAAAGCCGACAACTCACTGCCATCTCCAATACTTACAATTTTTCCACTGTCGATTAAGAGAGCTTTATCCTCCGCTATCTGCCCGGTAGCAACATCAACAACATGGGCATTGGTAATAAGAATGGCAGTGCCCGATACATTTGATTCTGTAGGCTTACATGCGGCGAAAACTGCAACAACCAGCAGAAAAATGAAGACAAAAGGATTTTTCATTTGACAATATCAGTGAATCAAATCTACAAATCACTCTGGTAGAGAAAAGATCATTTGTCCGTTTGGTTCCTTTACCTGTTCAACGGCCTCGAATTGTCGACAAATCAGCCTTTTTTGGGTTACAGCGACCGAAGGCCAACGTTTACCAGTAAACAACTCCAGGGTAGTTGGCAACAATTAGGCTAAGCGTTAAACGGACGTCGTCCAGCTAGTGTTAACCAGGATGCTAACCCAATCAGCAAAATTGTGTGCGCCGCCGCCTGCAAATGCGATAGGAATAGCCATTTCTACGGCCTTTCGGGGAGATCTGAAAAATTTAACTTTTCCTTAATACTCAAAAGTGTTTCTCAATATCATTTAATCGTAATATTGCAATGTACAAAACAAATATTAAAGGGATCGGAGCAGTCCTGCATGACATGGTCATTGTTCTACTGAATGTACTCTGAGCTTTATTTGTGCTTGCGTCCCCAATTGTCAGCCATGAAAACCCTCATAGGACATTCCAGAGATGGGCTGAAATTGGATAAGCAAAAAAAAGAACCATTCAGGTAGCGTCTGTTTTCCAACCGGCAATGGCCTCTTTCTAGAAGGAATTTTTTTTCAACTCATTAATCGTAACATAGCAATAAAACGAATTACCCCCATTTCATTTAACAACTCATGAAAAAGCACCTATCAGTATTTCTTATCATCACTTCACTCTTCCTGATCGCCGTGAATGTTGACGCACAAAAGCTCGACAAAGATTTGGTTCGATATTGCCAAAACCTCACTACAGTAATGGTTGAAATTTCAAACGAACGCAAAGAAACGCTCCGGGAAATTGGAGACTACCTTGCCGGTGAGTTAATAAATGACAACAAAGCAAACCTGATCATCATTTGTACCCACAACTCCAGAAGAAGCCACATTGCCCAGATTTGGCTACAAACTTCCGCCACATACTTCGGCATCAACGGAATCAATGCATTCTCCGGTGGCCTGGAGGTAACCGCCTTCAATCCCAACGCTATCGACGCTTTGAAAAGAGCCGGCTTTGCTATCAGTAATGTGCAGGTAAGCGACAACCCAGTCTACACGGTGTCTGACGGTGTCAATAAAACCATCTCCTACTCCAAAAAATATAGTGATCGACAAAACCCCTCCGAAGACTTCGGCGCTGTAATGGTATGTTCCGATGCAGATCAATCTTGTCCACTAGTGGCAGGTGCCTCAGAAAGGTTCTCACTCCCCTACGAAGACCCAAGGTACTACGACGGCACAGCTTCGCAAGACATAAAGTATGATGAAACAGTTCGGGAAATCGCACTTGAGATGCTTTTTCTGATGGAGTACACCAAGAAAAAGCAGATAGCCCAAATAGAGGCTGTGAGACAGTAGATACGTGAGAGCCTTAACACGAAAGCGATCCTAGGTCGGCAGCTTGCTTTCAAGTTGTTTCACTGGCTAAGCGACTCCTCGTAAGGGATTACTCTTTTTGGAACTGACAGATCAATCCATTAGCTTTTAGTTACAAAAAACCGATCATGCAAACCATACTCGGAGCCAACGGTGCCATTGGCACAGAGCTCGCCAAAAACCTGACTTCATATACCAAAGACATCAGGCTCGTCAGCCGCAACCCAAAGAAGGTCAACGAAAAGGACATCCTTCATCCGGCTGACCTGACAAAACGAGACGACGTTTTTGAAGCAGTGAAAGGCAGCGAGGTAGTGTACCTCACCGTGGGCTTCAACTATGACATTAAAGTGTGGAGAGCAGTTTGGCCGCCGCTGATGAAGAATGTGCTGGATGCCTGTGAAGAGTATGGCAGCAAGCTGGTTTTCTTCGATAATATTTACGCCATCGGGAAAGAATATATCCACCACATCACGGAAGACTGCCCGATAAGCCCATGTAGCAAAAAAGGAGAAGTAAGGGCCGAGGTCGACAGGCTGGTGCTCGCTGCCATGGACAAAGGAAAAGTGCCCTCTATCATTGCTCGAAGCGGCGATTTCTTCAGCACCATGCGAGGCACCAGCATGATGATGATCATGGTGTATGACAACCTCATCAAGGGGAAAAAAGCGCAGTGGTTTTGCAACGCAAAAGCAAAACATTCGATGACCTACTGCCCCGATGCAGCAAAAGGCACCGCCATGCTGGGTAACACGCCAACAGCTTACAATCAAATCTGGAACTTACCCACGGACAAAAATGCATTGACGGGGGAAGAGTGGGTGAAGCTATTTTCGACTATCATGGGCACTTCCGACAAGTATCAGGTGCTTCCCGGTTGGGGAATAAAGGCCCTGGGCATTTTCATGCCTATCATGAAAGAGCTTCATGAAATGAGCTATCAGTTTGCATCGGACTACTTCTTCGACAGCGCCAAGTTTGAAAAGTTCTTTAACTATACGCCCACCAGCAATGAAGATGCGGTGAGAGAGACGGTGGCAGCGCTGAAAAATATCAAGGGATAGGTCGCCTAAGAATAAATCAACTCAAAAGCACTCTGGTACGCATCGGCGGCCGTGCAATGCTCCACTAACTGGTTGTAGAAATTGTTAGAGCCGAGTGTGGCAGAGTCCCCTATCATGATGAGTTGGCGTCGGGCCCTGGTCATGGCTACGTTGGTACGGCGAATGTCTTTGAGAAAGCCGATCTCACCATCTTCATTGGAACGGGTGAAGCCAATGAAAATACTGTCTCTTTCCTGCCCCTGGAAGGAATCGACTGTGTTCACATCAATCAAGTCCATTAGCTCTTTGCTAAGTCCCTTCTCCAGCAAAACCTCTCTCAGCAGTTCAATCTGGGCTTTGTAGGGTGCAATCACGCCAAATGTAATTTGGTTCGAAAGCACATACTCTTCGCCGATGGTTTCAATATTGGCAAGCAACTGATCGATCAGCAACCGGCCTTCCTCATCGTTATAGGTACTTCTCGATTCGGGATTGACCTTTTCCTGATAGCCGCAACCAGCGGTATCGATGAACTTCATAATGGCCACATTTGGCAGGGCCTCTCTATCAATGGCAGAAGGAGCAGCTTGCAACTTATCGTTGTAGAAGAATTTACTGGGAAAAGCCATGATCTCTGGCTTCATCCGATACTGTTCTTCCAGCATCACATCAGTGGAATGATAGCCAACGTTCTTTTGAAAAAGGGTGTTCTCAAGTCCTTCCCTGGCCGCCTCAAACGACTTTACCGTAGGCGGCAACTGCTGGTGATCGCCAGTCATAATCACCCTGTTCGCTTTCAAAATAGGAATCCAGCAAGCAGGCTCCAGGGCCTGCCCGGCCTCGTCAATGAAGACAGTTTTAAACACCCGGTCTTTCAGCAAGTAATGATTACTACCCACCAACGTGCAGGCGATTACCTGGGCATTGTCGAGCAGCGAACTGGTGATGTAGTTCTCCAGCATGTCGGCCTCGCCCCTGAAGCGGCCAGCTTCCTGCAGTAAAAGTTTTCTCTGCTGGCGCTCCGCATGGCCAAAGTTTCGTTTGTATTTAAAAGCCACATTTCGGTACTCCTCGTACTTCTTGCGCACAGTCCGCAATTCCTTGAAGCTATCGTGTGCGGCTATACGGGCATCGAGGCTATTTTCTATTACTCTGTTGGTTACTCTGGCCGGGTGGCCAAGTCGAAGTACATTGATGCCTTCCTCCGCCAACTTTTCTACCATCACGTCCACCGCTGCATTGCTTGGTGCCGTCACCAGCACCTGCTTTTCCAGCTTCACCACTTCCTTCACCGACTGAATGAGCGTGGTGGTTTTCCCTGTCCCCGGAGGGCCGTGGACGATGGCCAAATCCCTGGCCTCTATTATTACTTCAAGGGCCTTGTTCTGAACGGCGTTTAATGAAGGCAGCACTGGCGCAAAGGCTGGCTCCCGCTGTGGCGACTTTTTGCCCAGTAAAATCTCTGTAAGTTCAAATAGTCTCCCGGCTTCTTGTCTACCCAGCACTTTAAGCGTTCGCTCCATTTCCCTGTAGGAGGCTTCATCGAACATCAGGTCAATGCCCAACTTGCCATCATTGATCCAATCAGGCAGGTCATCGTCGTTCAGCACGATACCCATCTTACTTTTGCGCACATACTTAATCACACCCGTGATGGCACTACTGCCCTTGTCCTTTTCACCAGTGTTCGCATAAAAACTCACCGTGCCACCACCCTGGAACATATGGGCTTGCTCCAGGTCTGTCGTTTTCTCCAGCTCCAGCACAATCTTTTCGCCCGTGCCAATGTGGTGTGAGTTCATCACTACCGGATACCAGCACACCCCCGATTTCTTCTTCTCAGGAATAGCAGTGTAGAGGATTTTGTCTTTGTACTGCTGAAGGTCTTCCTGCCATTCTTTTTTGAGGAGAGATATGAGGTTAGTGAAGTAAGATTTGGTGTCAGTCATTGAAACGGGGTTGAGAGGGCAAAAGTAGTGAAATACAATAAGGTGCTTAAACAAAACACCAATTGGAATTGGTCCAAATTCTCGCATACATCCAAACAGCAATAATTCTCCCGCAACGCAACTAACAGTATTTTTTACATGTCATTTAAATTAAATTCCTAAAAAAAACCTCATATTTAATTTTCATAAATAATATCAAAGCACATATTGCGCTCTAAATAATCGGCTATGAAAAAATTAGTTTCATTTGCAATCACGCTCTCCCTGCTTAGTTCGTGCGGACTAAATGAACTTGAGGATGACATATCTAGCATCAACGATAGATTGTCGCAACTAGAAAAAGATGTTGATGTTCTTCAGAAGGATGTTGAGTTGCTAAAATCTGAAGTCCAACAATTGGGAGAGGATGGTAAGCTTTATGCTTCTGAAATCAAACATCTCAATTTGGTCTTTGATCAACTCTCGCAAATACTTGAAATCTCTCAAACGGGGGATTCGTTATCATCTGGAACGGTTGACGGACTCAAACTACTCCTCACAGCATTTCTGGAACACAGCGATACAGAGAACCTAAATGCAACACTATCTAACTGGATAGCTCAAATTGACCTAGCCACATCAGGTGTCGACTCCTTAACGAGTGCCAATAACGCCATAAGCTTAAACATCGAAGTGATCCAGGAAATGGTTGATGGATTGAATACTGAGATCAACACATTGAAAGTAGTTTCAGTAGATCAAACTCTGAATGGCAATGTATTCAAAGGGCCTTTTATTAAGGGCTCTCTTCTAACTTTCTACGAAATGAATAATGAGTTCTTTTTGACAGGAAGATCTTTTACCTCAGCCATAAAAGACGAATACGGTTCATATGAGCTAAAGTTTTCTAATGCGAAAGGAAAACTATTTCAAGTTGTAGTTGACGGATTTTATTGGAATGAAGTAACTGGCTTTAACTCCAGCTCGAAGATTAACTTGTCTGGCGTATTTAGAATGGACTCATTAACTGCCATCAATGTCAATATTTTGACTCATCTGGAAAAGCCACGTGTGGAATATCTTGTTGAAACAGGGTTGTCGTATGACTCTGCAAAGCTCCAAGCATTGAATGAAGTTCTTGGCATTTTCGAAATTGAGAACCCAGGCGCATCAAGAGCAGAAGATATTGATCTTTCCCAGGCTGGAGAAATCGGTAAAATTGCATTTTCCGTTTCAACCCTTTTGCAAGGCTTTAGGACAGAATCGGAAATATCAGAGATTCTCACGGACATGAGTAATGATTTGAAAGAAGATGGTGTGATAAGCGACATTTCGCTAGGAAATGATCTAATGACTCATTTGTCTTACATTGACACCAGCTCCGTAAAGCAAGGCTTTATCAACAAATTTCAAAATACTATTGATTCTCAGGTACTATCGAAACTGGATTTCTCTTACCTCACACAATTCGCCTCCAAAACCCTCTATGTAAAAGACTATGATTTAATCAAATATGATCAATACCTGGTATTATACAATAGGGTCAATCTGCTATATGACGGACTAAGTAATGTAAGTTCAAGCTCGTCCGTCGGAATAGGCAGCAGAGTTTTATCAGACGGAATGAGTCTAAAGGTAACTATCGAAAAGGCATCTGACGGAACCTATCCAACCAATTGGTATTTTGGGGCTAGCGAAACCTGGACATATGACATTGTGGATGGAATTATTTTACCAGTATTTTATGTAACCGGGAAAGGCAATCATGAACTCGAGGTCTACCCAGCCCCAGGAAACTATATAGTCAAATATTATGAAAGAGACTCTAGCACTCCAACCAGGACTAAGACATTGATGGTAAACTAAATTATTATACCTCAGAGTTCGAGGTAGGATATTGAAGCTTTCATACCAAAGCCCCCAAACCCAACGGTAACTTCCTCACTCTCACCCCTGTCAGATCAAAAATGGCATTGCACAGCGAAGGCGCTACATTGGCAAGACCTGATTCACCGGCGCCTTCGGGCTTTTCCTCATTTTGAATAATATAGGTTTCGCAAGGCGGGCATTCTTCAAACGTCAGCATGTTGTAATCGTGGAAATTGGATTGTGTCACCGCCCCGTTCTCCAGCCTAATGCCGCTTTTGTAAGTAGCCGTTAACCCCATCACAATAGAGCCCTCGGTTTGGGCCCGTACCGTGTCCGGATTGACGCAGATGCCAACATCCACCACAGTGGTGATTTTCACCGGCTTCACTTTTCCATTTTCCTTTTTCACCTCAATAACCATCCCGGTAAATGCGCCTGACCGCTCAAGAATAGACACTCCACGTCCGCCTCCTTCTTCCTTTGGGCCGTACCAATTGGTCTTTTCAGCCAGGGTTTGCAACACTTTCGTGTACCGGGGGTGGTTTTTAAGCATGTCAAGTCTGAAATCCAGTGGATTCTTGCCTGCGGCTATGGCCAACTCGTCGATAAACGATTCATGAGCAAAACAGTTGGTGGTGTGATACACCGCCCGCCAATAGGTAATCGGCACATAGTGTTTCTGAAGCACACCACTTATCCGGAAGTTGGGAATCTCATATTCTGTATTGATGCCCCCCATGAGCTGTCGGCCGGCTTCCATTTTGTCGCCAGTCTGGTTTTGTATTTCCTGAGCCACCACTTTATGCTCCAGCACCACAACTTTACCACCTGCCACTGTACCCCGGCAAACATTCAAAGACGCTGCCCGGAAAGGCCCTTGTGTAAGGTCGTCCTCCCTGGTCCACACCACTTTAACCGGCGCTCCTACTTGCAGCGAAATATCAGCCGCTTCCTCAGCCACATCGGTCATCGACCGGCGACCAAAGCCTCCTCCCATAAAGGTGTAGTTAATGGCTACATTTTCAGGGTCAATATTGAGCTGCCGTGCCAGTTGTGAGCGTATGCCATTAGGGTTTTGCGTTGAGCCCCAAAATTCGGCTTTTCCTTCCATCACGCTCACTGTAGCATTCATTGGCTCCATGCAAACATGGCTCTGATAGGGTGTTTCATAAACAGCTTCTACCACGGAGGCAGCGCCACTCGATTTGCCTAAGTCGCCTGCTTCCGCCAACGAAACTCCTTTTTTGGCGGCATCGGCTTTATACTTCTTGAGGATAGTAGCTGATGAGTTGTTCTCAAGACCGCCGGTGTCCCATTTGACTTCGAGGGCTTTCCTTCCCTGGTTCGCTGCCCAATAGTTGTCGGCCACCACGGCTACACCTTCTCTGGTATGCCCCAATACATTCCTTTGCGTTTTCACCACCGCCTTTACACCCGGCACCGCTTTAGCCTTTTCGTCATTGAAGCTGATTACCTTTCCCAAAAACACTGGTGACCTCTCCACGGAGGCGTACAGCATCCCTGGCACTTGGATATCAAGTCCGTAAACAGCAGCGCCGTTGGTCTTGTCTGGAATGTCTCTTCGGGCTGTGGATCGTCCAATGACTTTGAAGTCACCGGGTGCTTTCAACGGAGGGCTTTCCGGCGGCGTCAGTTTTGAAGCCTCCTCCACCAGCTCTCCGTAGGTGAGTTTTTTGCCAGAATTATGGATGATCTCGCCCAGGCTGGCTTTGCATTCGCTCACCTCCACCTGCCACCTGTTAGCGGCAGCCTGTCTGAGCATTTCACGGGCGGCAGCTCCCATGTTTCGGAGGTTAGCATATTCGGTCTGAATACTTCTGCTGCCGACTACCATTTGGCTGCCATATCTTTTCTCATCTGCCGCCGACGGCAAAATTTCGATTTGCTCCACATCCACTTCCAGCTCCTCGGCCAGTATCATGGGAATGGCCTGAAACGTCCCCTGCCCCATCTCTGGCCGATGGTTGTAAAGCAGTACCCGCCCGTTTGTGTTGATGACAACAAACTGATTGAGGGATATGTCGGAGCCCCCGGCAGGGTCAATCGTCGTCACCTTATTTTCGCCACCTTCACCAGGTGAACAGCCGATCGCTAAAAAGGCGCCTGAAACGGCCGTTAGTCTTAAAAACTCCCTTCTTGGAAGCTTTCCTGACCTTTCTTGCGTGTTAGTTGATATCGTTTTCATAGGGGTTAGGCTTTCTGGTTGATGGCTACAGCTTTGTCAATTGCCCTTTTCACACGAACATAGGTGCCGCAGCGACAAATGATGGGGGACATATAAGCATTGACCTGCTCCTCGCTGGGCTGCGGATGCTTGCTCAACAAAGCCGCAGCCGCCATGATTTGGCCCGACTGACAGTAGCCGCACTGTGGCACTTGCTCTTCCTGCCACGCTTGCTGAACCGGATGATCGTTATCAACTGACAAACCTTCGACAGTCGTGATAGATTTACCCGTGGCACCGGATACTGGCGTAACACATGAACGAACCGGTTCGCCATCGATATGAACGGTACAGGCACCGCACTGCGAAATGCCGCAGCCAAATTTGGTACCCGTCAAAAGAGCGAAGTCCCGAATAGCCCAGAGGAGAGGCATTTGTGGATCGACCTCCATGGAGTAGTCTTTGTTGTTGATGCGAAGGGTGAGAGATGCCATAGTCAGACTTTTAGTATGCTTTAAGTTAGCTATTTAACCGGAGAAATTAAAAACCACCGCCATCCAGTAGCTGCCCCTCTCTTTCAGCGTTCACTCGTGCTTATTACAAGAAAAAATCAAATTTACTTGTCTTTATGTAAAGTTAACTTTACTTTTAGTCTTCTTTTAACGACTAAATATGTGAATCATGCAAAAATCGATTGTTCCAAGTTTTCTATATCCGCATTGGACCAAAGCCCTCGGTGGGGTCACCATACTTTTTGGACTCATCGTCTTCTTTCGCAGACTTACCGAGTATCAAATAATGGATTTTGCAGGACTTAGTTTTCCTGTAGCTATGGGCCTTATTGTGATTTTTTTCTCACGGGAGAAGGTATATGATGAAAGGATAGCTTATCTCAAATTCAGGTCATTGGCCGCAGCAGTTCCTTTAGGCGCCGTGGTAACAATGCTTATTAATTATGTTCAAAACTACGAGGGCTATTCCATTGAAACTGATAGCTGGTATTCCATTTCGGCCTTTGAATACCTGTCTATCACGCTCATAATTGCTATTGGGTGGTTTCAATATTTAAGGGTGAAGGAATAGCCATATGACAAACTCAATAAAAGTAGAGCGAGCCAGGAACAATTTCACCCAGGCCGATCTGGCTGACAAGGTAGGTGTTTCACGACAAACCATTAACTCCATTGAGACCGGGAAATTCATCCCTTCTACGCTCCTTTCTCTTAAGATTGCGCACGTTTTCAATGAGAAAGTTGACACTATATTCTCCCTGGAGGACGACGACTGGGAAGTATAGTACCTTACAGGCCAGCTACTTAAGAGTATCTCGAGAGAGATGAATCGGGGACACTAATCCTTAATCAGGTACTTCTGCACTTTCTTCTTCAATGCATCCTTGTCGGCCGATACGTGGGGGTCGGAGTAGATTTTGGTGATCAGGTGATACAACACATCTTCGTTGTAACCCATTTTAGACGCCATCTTAGCACAATAGGTAATCTCTTCTTTGTAGAGGCGGCCGTCAATCTTCATTAGCTGAACCACCCGGTACATATACTCGTACTTTTCGTCATCGGAGAGGTCTGCCAGATTGCCTACTTCATGAGTCTCGTCAAAAGCCGTGGCAATATCTTCCTCAGTAAGACCATTGGCTTTTCCAACTTGCCTTATCAGGTCGATTTCATCCTGCGACACCACCCCATCTATTTTGGCCAGCTGCACCAAAATCTGGAGCTGTGAACGGGACATATACTGACTTGTAACTGTGCCCATGGTGAATTGACTAATACTACTTAGGTCGAATTAACTCGCTTCTGAGTTGTGAACCAGTAAAAATAGCAAATAATGTGAAATTAACAGGATATAACCGATCAGGAGCTCGTAGTTGTTTTAAAAATGCTTTTCTTTATTTATTAAGTACAAAAACTTATCTGGTGATTCAATATAATCGGTCAATAAAATGAATTTTCTCGCCCACATATACCTTTCTGGCCCCGAAAGCGACATACAGTTGGGTAACTTTATTGGCGACTTTGTGAAAGGCAACCAGCTTGCCGAGTTTCCCAACCCCATTCAGGCAGGCATCATACTCCACCGGCACATTGACACCTACACCGATACCCACGAAGTGGTGAGAGAAAGTAAGCTAAAATTACGGGGAGACTTTGGACACTATGCCCCCGTCATTGTCGATGTGTTTTACGACCACTTTCTGGCAAAGGATTGGCAAAAGCATCACTCACAAGATTTGAAGGCATTTACTGAAGATTTTTACAAGTTGGCCAAATCGAGAGGGGCTGACTTACCACCAAGAGCGTCAAAAATGCTGAGTTACATGAGCGCCGATAATTGGCTGTACAACTACCAATTCGTTGAAGGAATTAAATGGACACTTACCGGCATGTCGAGAAGAACTTCGTTCAATTCGCATATGGAGCTTGCCCACAAAGCACTCGAAGCGCACTACGCCGCTTTCGAAAAAGAATTTAACATCTTTTTCCCTGATCTTATCCATTCATCGAATCAATTCCTTGGGGAGCTCAAAAACAGGTTTTCCTTGTAACTTTACCCCATGATTGTTTGCAAACCGAAAATCAATACCTATTTCAGTATAGCCGTTTTTGAAGTAGTCGCCGGCGGCCTCCTGTGCCTTATCTATTACCAACTACCCAACATGGGGCAATGGAAATGGCTAGGGCGCCTGCTGATTCCTATTCTTATCGGCATTATGCTGGCTATCCTTGTCAAAGTTATTTGGTCACTCAAAAACGTGAAGGTGGCCAAAGAACGTTTTGAGGTGTTTTTCCCGATCAGGCGAAAAAAATTAACCTACACAGGTAAAAACCTGCAGAAATGGAAGGAGGAAACCATCAAAACTGCCGGAGGGGTTTACAAGGAAGTAACGCTTATATTTGATGACGGCAGGAAAATAAGCGTGAGCCAGCAGGAGCACACCGACTACGCACAGCTGCTAAAATATATGCATCAAAAATTCAGTAAAGTAAAGGCATGAAGGAGGTGCTACTTGTGGGCGCAGGTGGCTTTGCCGGAAGCGCAGGCCGCTACCTTTTGACACTGGCAGGCGCCAAATGGCTGCCAATGAACTTCCCCCTGGGAACCTTCACAGCCAACGTATTGGGTTGCCTCGTCATTGGCGTGCTCATAGGAGCAGGCGTAAAGACGGAATGGATGACAAGGGATATATTTCTTCTGCTTGCCACGGGATTTTGTGGCGGCTTCACCACCTTTTCAACCTTCTCCGCTGAAAACATCAACCTCATTACCACCGGACATTACCTTCTAGCTGCTTTTTATTTCCTTAGCAGCGTGATACTAGGTGGCCTGGCAGTGCTTTTGGGCATGTGGTTGACTAAGTGAGTTGTCTTGAAACTATCTAAGGCAATTACGTTATTACAGTAATACATGGCCGTCGATAGCCTAATACATAACCGAATACCATTATAAGAACACATAACCCCTGATTCAATTGCAAAAGCTTTTTGATTTTACAACGATTATAAGAGAGGCCTGGCACGACTACGATCCCAGCCAATGCATCAAGTCCATTTCGGATATAAGTGCAAAAGTCTCTACCAATTATGTATACCGGGTAAAGCTAGAAGATGACAGCCTGGTGATTGCCAAGCTTTCTTATTTCGGGCGTTACCAGCACTTTGTAGAGGATCATACCATCATCAACGCCCTGGCCAACAACCTGCCCGATCCTTTTGAAAACTTTGTCGCAAAGTCGCTCACCAAGCACGGGCAGCTATTTACCTACCGGTATCAAAACAGCCTTCTGGATGCATGGGTTGTCTTTTATAACCCCATTAAAATAGATCAAAAGCCCCCCAAAAGACTAAACGAAACGCAGATTGGTATTCTAGGTGAAGAGCTGGCCAAATTTCACAAGGCCTGTAAAAAAGTCAGAAATACGCTACCCCGCAACTTCAAGCAAGCCAAGGACGACCTTGACCAGCTGGTGGAAATACTGGACACTGCCCCTGGCCGCTTTGAATACCGTGGTCAAAGAGACACCATTCTTCAGCAATGCGAACTGCTCTATGAGAACAGCGATAAGCTGAAAGCGCACAACTTTGATACGATTCCTGTTTTTATCGACTGGAACATCGGAAACTTCTCCGTCACCAAGGACTTTAGGTTTTATTCCCGTTGGGACTACGACTGGTTTAGGATGAGCAGCAGGGTCATGGACTTCTACTTTTTCAGCCGGGTAACGTCAGATATCGGAGATCGTACTATATTTAGCTATCTGATTGATCCGTTGATGGAAGATCGTTTCTTGATTTTCCTTAAGGCCTATCATGCAATTTACCCATTATCCAAAGATGAAGTTTTATTCATGAAGGAAGCCTACCGTTTTTTTATCCTCAACTATGTGGTAAAAGATGGTCGCTATTTCTTTCATGAGCTTTATTCCAGTCGCCTGCGACAGGAAGCCTTCGAAATCTATTTTCCCCGCCTGGACAAGACCTTTGATGCTGATAAGATCTTCCGGGCTTTAAACCTGTAGTTCATGCGCATTAGAAGCTTTAAGTCGGTTGTTTCAAAATATAAAACGGTCTTTTTCGATGCATTTGGGGTATTAAAAAACCACAAAGGCCTTATTCCGGGTATTGAAAACACATTTACCTATCTGGAAGAACAAGGCATCAATTATTTTATCCTTACCAACGACGCCTCCAGAAGCCCGCTGCAACTGGCCGAAAAATATCAAAAAGTTGGGATACCCAGCATTACTGAAGACAGGATAGTATCGTCAGGAATGCTCGCCAAAGAATACCTAACCCTGAAGGTGAAAAAAGGGTCAGTTGCCTTTCTAGGCACCGAAGAGTCCGCCCACTATATCGAAACCAATGATTTGAAGACAGTCCCCATCTCAAAGCTGGATATTGCCAACGCCGACGATATCAATGCGCTGGTGTTTCTCGACGACGAGGGCTTCGACTGGAATCACGACATCAACAAAGTGGTGAACTTGCTGAGAATGAAAAACATTCCTGCCATTGTCGCTAACACCGACTACGCCTACCCGGTGGCCAAAAACGAAGTAGCTATTGCCGTGGGGAGCCTGGCAGATATGGTGGAAACCATCGTAGGGAAAAAATTCATTCGTTTCGGGAAGCCCGATGCTCAAATGTTCAATTTTGCTTATGAGCACTCTCTCAACAATGGAGTAAAGCCGGGAAAAGAACACATACTAATGGTGGGTGATACGCTCATTACAGACATTATTGGCGGTAATAAGTTTGGACTCGATACAGTACTGGTTCTCACGGGTAACACATTGCCAGAGCAAGCCGACTTGAGGATCAAAACGACGGGCATTATCCCGACCTACGTTTGTGAGTCGGCGGTGATAGAAAAAGAAGAATATCCGAACACTCCTTAGTGAAAAATAAAGTAAAACCGACCTTTGATCGTCTTCATAAGTAAAACATTGTTAGCATGATAAAAAGCTTCGGTAAGGCTCCCGAAAAAGAGGTAATCAATCGATCAGATCAATACCAGAAAGGAAGGTTTCAAAACCCGGTAAGCACCACGGCAGCTTCTCTTAAGGACATGCCCCAGGTAATGGGGCGTTACATGAGGCGGAAGACCGAGAAAGCCCCTACTAACGCTTACAAATTTGAAGAGGCCAATCGTGACATCATCAATGTGCTTGACAAGACCGGCATTTACCTCAACTGGCTTGGCCATGCGGCTGTGCTCATTCACGCCGGAGGTAAATACTTTCTGCTTGACCCTATGCTGGGAGAAAGGGCTTCACCCTTCCAGTGGATGGGGCCGAAGCGCTATGCGCCGTCGCCCATCGACCCGAAAAAGTTACCAGCTATAGAGGCAGTCGTACTCTCACATGACCACTACGATCACCTTGACTATTCCACTATACTGGCACTGAAAGGTAAAGTGAAGAAATTTATTGTGCCGGTTGGCGTGGCATCACACCTGAAGCATTGGGGCGTGCCGAAAGAAAATATTATTGAAAAAGACTGGTGGGAAAGCCACGAAGGCGATGGTTACACCTTCACAGCTGCGCCCGCCCGCCACTTCTCAGGCAGGCTGTTTACCAGAGACAATACCCTTTGGTGCTCATGGGTATTAAAGTTCGGAGAAAGCAATATCTACTTTGCAGGTGACTCCGGTTATTTTGATGGCTATAGTGAAATCGGGCAAAAATACGGACCATTCGATATGTCGCTCATGCCAATTGGCGCCTATGACCTAGCCTGGCAAGATATTCACCTTAACCCGGAAGAGGCTGTAGAAGCATTTCTTCAGCTTCAGGGCGGGCAGTTCTACCCCACCCATTGGGGCACTTTTGACCTGGCCCTGCACAGCTGGTATGAGCCCATTAAATGGCTAAACGAATTGGCCGACACGCACAAAATAAAAACCGTGACCCCGGCTCCTGGTGAATGGGTGCATTTATTCGACAACCCAACCGATAAGAATTGGTGGCGGAAATACTCCAGTGAGCTAAGTTTAAAGTGAGAAAAGAAGACTAGTGATAAAAAACTGCCCTGTTTTCACTTTTGGAGCAAACAGGGCAGTTTTTCATTTATTCACTCGCTTTGAATGCCTCAAAGCTCTGCACTTTCAGTGCCTCTGCTCCTACTTTTTCAATAGCCGAATTTAATTTCTGTAGCTCTTCGCCAGTCAAGGCAGCAAACTTCAACTGTTCAACTTTAAAATCAGCTTCCAGCGTGGCTATTCTATCCAGGTGAGACTGTGAAGGCCTGCCTGGGTAGCGGGTGATTGTGCCGTAAATTTGACTTATCTTCTCACTGAGTCGTTCGTCCTCATTGACATAGAAATCCCCTCCAAGAAACACCAGATTGTCTTTAAATGCCTGAACCGACCTGGCGTAGGCTGTTGCCTTCTTTGCCAGCTTAGGCTTGCTTTTGGCCAAATCTTCAGCTTGCTGCTGCAACTTCGAAGACACATCGTACACCCAGGCCATCTGCTCTGTCATGTCATAAAGTTTCCGCACAGTTTGCTCCTGCAGCTTTCGGTCTTCCACAGAGTGCGGCGACTTGGGGTCGTAGCCAACAGTGTAAGTAGTCTCAAACGTTTCCTTGCCCTTCGTCACCACTGCCCTATAGGTGCCGCCAGGCAGGTCAGGTCCAAAGACATTACCAATCAGCGACATTCGGTTGTTGGTAGGCGCTGCCTTTGGCTTGTCCATTCTGGTGGGCATGTCCACAATATTGACACCGGCCGACTTGCCAGCCGGAAGTTCCTTTATCATATCACCCGCCTCATCAAACACCTGAATGAACATTTTGCCGAACACATGCCGCTTCTGCTGAAAGTAGATGATGCGAGGAGCTCCATTGGGGTTCTGCCCTACAAATTCGCCTGCCCCACCGAACCAACCACCACCGAAATCAAAGTCTGAAGTATAGGCTTGAGGACTATCAAAAAAAGTAAAAGGTTTGTCCATGACCTCCGGAGTCAGTGCTCTCAGCGCTGACAAGTCATCGATGATGATAACACCCCGACCATGGGTTGCTAAAACCAGGGCATTGTCCCTTGGGTGAATCACCATGTCTCTAACGCCAACTTTCGGCACGTTGTTGGAGAACCTACCCCAATTTGATCCACCGTCCACTGAAATGTAGAGCCCGAATTCAGTACCAAGAAATACGAGATTTTGATTCACTAAATCTTCCCGCACCGACAAGGCATAGCCAGAGATGTCAGGTGTTGCAAGTGAAACCCATGTTTTACCAAGATCAGTGCTCTTAAACAAGTAGGGCTTTATGTCACCCATACGATGATGATCGAATGTGACATAGATCGTGTTTTTATCAAAATGGCCAGGCTCCACACTTGTGCACCAGCTTTTAGCGGGCAATCCTGAGATGTTGGGAGAAACATTTGTCCATGTAGTTCCTCCATCGGTTGTTACCTGCAGGTTGCCGTCGTCCGTGCCTGCCCAAATCAGCTTTTCATCGAGCGGAGATTCGGCAATAGCGTAAATCGTTGTATTGTTTTCAGCCGCTGAGTTGTCGGTAGATAGACCTCCGGACTGCTTTTGTTGCTGCCGGGCTGGGTCGTTGGTGGTCAGGTCTGGAGAAAGTCGCTTCCATGATTCTCCTTTGTCTTCCGACATAAACAAGAACTGGCTGCCAAAGTAAAGTCGTTTCGGGTTTGACGGGCTTTTGTGAATCGGCGCATTCCAGTTGAAACGAAACTCCGCTTCGCCAACCCTTGGGTAAGGTTTGATGTCCTTGCTATCAGCAGAGAGCAGGTTCACCCTGCTTATTTCACCACCCTGAGCTTCGGCATACACTACATTTTTGTCTTCTGAATCGACATGGGCCGCAAAGCCATCCCCACCAAGCACAAACTGCCAGTCTTTGCTGGCTATACCTCCCTGACTTTTGGATGGCCCTCTCCATGAACCATTGTCCTGAAGCCCACCATAAATATTAAAAGGCTCCTCCATATCAACACTGACATGGTAGTATTGTGCCAGCGGCAGGTTCATGAACATCGTGTATGTATTCCCATTGTCGAGCGTTCTGTAAAGCCCGCCATCAGTTCCTGCCAAATTGAACTTTGAATCGGTGGGATGAATCCACACAGCATGGATGTCAGAGTGCATGCCGCTGTCGATGATTTTAAAGGTAGCACCGCTGTCTTCCGACATGATCAATTGCAGCCCGCATTTATAAACAATTTTTTCGTTGGAAGGAGAAACCGTTAGTCTCGCAAAGTAGAAAGGCCTCACTTTATTGTTAAAATCGCCATTGACAAGGGAAAATGATTCACCTGCATTATCAGACCGGTAGAGTCCCTTCTCCTCCTCCTTGTCCGCCTCCACTGATAAGTAGATAATATTGCGATTAGACGGCGCAATTTCCACTGCCAGCCTGCCAAGTGTGCCCTTGGGCAGGCCCTGGGTGACTTTAGTCCAGGTCTTGCCGCCATCGGTAGTTTTATGCAATCCGCTTCCCGACCCTCCTGATCTAAACGAATACGGCGTACGGCGGAAGTCCCACATGGCTGCATACAGTGTATTCGGGTCTTCGGGATCCATTGTAAGGTCAGCGCAGCCAGTTTGAGGATTGACGTAAAGCAGCTTTACCCATGTTTCCCCGCCATCGGTTGTTTTATAAACCCCACGCTCTTCGTGGTCATTCCATAGGTGGCCCAGCACACCCACATACACGGAGTTTGAATTGGTGGGGTCAACAATAATATCACTGATCCTTTCGGAGTCTTTCAGTCCCATGTTTTTCCATGAAGAACCTCCATCGGTGGTTTTGTAGATGCCATCTCCCACTGACACACTGTTTCTTACCCAGGTTTCGCCCGTTCCTACCCACACAGTGTCGGGGTGGTTTTGATCAATGGTCACCTTGCCAATTGACTGGGTATGCTCGTCAAAAACTGGTGTAAACAAAGCCCCGGCACTCTGCGATTTCCATACACCCCCGCCGGCTGCTCCGACGTAAATAACTTCGGGCTTGCTGTTGACTACGTCGATATCAGAAATTCTTCCGCTCATAAGCGCCGGGCCGATGTGGCGTGCCCTGATGTCTCCAAAAAGGTCACTGGTTTTTATGGAAGGCTGGGCAAATAGAGAAAACGGAGATATGATAATGGCCGCCAGAACAGGCAACCACACAGATATAATTCTTTTCATAGAAATGGGGTTAACTGAATGCAGAAGATAAAGAGGCCCGCTGGAGTGCAGGCCTCCGGGTATTATTTAGGAAGTGCAAACACCGAATCGTCCAATGTGGCATTCAGGTCATAGCTGTCTACAACTATCTGCATCACAGTTTGACCTTGAAACTTAGTCGTCATCGAAAAAGGAAGCATGAAATCACCAACGGCATCATAATCACTCATGAAAGTTTCCACCGGTTGACCTTCCGTGGGCCCGGTTTTGGCGAAGGTTCTGACCATAATTGGCACATTATTGTCCTTATCGAAAAAGTGATATTCAATATCCCCACTTTTCTTCGTGAGCTTCACTTTAAAGCAATCAGTTCCTTCAATGTTCTCCTCTCCATCCAGTGCTACAGCGTGTCCTTTGCTTTTGTAGTCAATGAATTCATCCTCCATCTGGTTGTCCTCCATTTCTTTCACTTCTTCGGCAGTAAGCACTTTGGGTTCAGTAATTTGGGCCAGTGGATTGATCATCCATCCTTCTTTTCCGTCGTAAGCCTGAATGATCTTCTTTCCCTGAATGTCAATATCCATTCTAAACTTGTTGGGGTACTTCTGCGACATAATAGCTGGGAACTCAAGGCCACCCTGCAGCATTTTACCGGTCATTTTCATGCTCTTCAGGTTTTTCCAGTTGCTAAGCCCGCCTGTGATTTCGAAGTAGCTGGCCAGTATATCGTCAACATTCTGGGCCTGAGCGGTTGAAATTCCGGTGCAAGTGAGGGCCAAAATGATGACCAGATAAGATAAACGTTTCATAATTAATTTGATTAATGGTTCAGTATATTGAATTAGTAGCCTTTAAATAAAGGATATTACAGTTCAAAAGCTATTTTTTCCGTTTATACCAACTCAACAATTTGTTGCCAGCCTTAGACAAAACCCATCAGCCGCTGAGCACGGTTGCTTCGATTAAAGCGAAAAATCTACCCGATAGTAAAACAGCGGTAAAAACCCGAGTTGATATTCCCTGCGAATGGGGTCAGCAGAAGGGTCGGTTTGATCAGGCGCCCAGCTTAACTTCAGCACATTTTTGATGCCCAATACATTGACAAGGTCCACTGCAATCTCGTGGCTTAGCTTTGGTCTGTTAATGCGGTAGTTGATGCGAATATCGGCTCGGAAATAAGGCGGAAATTGAAGTGAATTTCTTGTTTCGTCAACATAAATCACCTCTTTTTCTCTTTCTGAAGCCACAGGATCTGCCGGGCCATACCTTCTGCCACCAGCTGTAGTGATTTTGCTTCCCAAGCCAATCAAATTGTCTTTTCTGGTCGTCCACTCTTTTGTGAAAAGTGCGTTGACTGCATAATTCCCATTAAAATCAGTGTCTCTCAGCACACCATCGCTGCCTTTGTATTTTGATTCAAACAGGGAAGTGGTGAGCATGAAAAAATAACCACCTGTAAAAGCCCTGTCGAGTGTAAATTCAATGCCATAATTTCTACTCTTTCCTGTGTTTACCAGGGAGTCGGGGAAGAATCGGGAAAAGCCTGCCCCTGTGTTGACCAGAGAAAAAGAGGAGCTGTTTCTCTCAACAGGAATATTAAACAAGTACTGATAATACACTTCGGTTTTGAACCGGATATTGGCAGTGACCATCTTAGCATACGAAGCCACATAATGAATACTCTTTGTAAAGTCCATCTCCCGATTGTAAAGACCTGAAGCTCCTGGCTTGGAGTAAAAGTAGAGGTAGGTTGGCTGTATTTGGCTATGAAGGCCTACTCCTGCATTCAGGCTCTGACCTTTTCCCATTTGCCAGGCCACCCCTGCTCTTGGCTCAATGGGTGAAAAGCTTTTGCTGAGGCTAAAGTATTGGCTATGCAGTCCCGACACCAAACTCAGTCTGTCGTTGAACTTGTGCTTCCACTGCACATAGGGCTGGAGAAGGAGAGCTTGCTCCTGTGAATTCCACCGTGTCGTAAACTCGCTGAAGTCGACTCCATTATCCTGAAGCACCCTTGCGCTGTCAAGAAAATTGAAACTGTACAGGTCGTTATTGAAGCCGTAAACAAGGGAGTTTTTTGCGTTCAGCTTTTGGTAAAAGGTGAGAATAGCTGAATATTTTGCCTGGTTGAACTGATAGCCAAGAATCTGAGGCAGGGAATCGACAGCATAAAATCCTTCGGCATCCACGTGCCTGTAGATATAATAATGCTGGGCATCCTGACTACCAGCAGAGGCTGCCAGCGTAGCTTTCATTAAAGTGTTGCTGCTAAGCGGCTTTGTATAGCTGAGTCCCGTTACGCCCATTTTGGTACTGAAATACTGATCCCGGTCGTTTTCTCCATACAGATTGCGCTCAGGCTTTTTCTGCTCGCTGATCAGGATATCAATGTCGCTGTCGCCACCAATGCCAAAAGCCGAAATACTTCCACCACCAGCCAGGGGAAAATTAAAGCGAAAGGCCATGTCCTGGTATTTGGGGACTGCTGATGTGCCGATATCAATTCCCAGGCTGCTGAACAGCGACAAGGTGGAATACCGGTAATTAAAAAGGTAAGAAGAAGTATGCTTCTTCGAAAGTGGTCCTTCCCCGAAAACCTCGGTGCCTAAAAACCCTAGCTGCCCGCTGAACTCGTGCCTTCGGTTGTTTCCATTTCTCATTCTCAGGTCAAAAACGCCGGCAATGCTATTACCGTATTCGGCCGGAAAAGCCCCGGTATAGAAATCGGAGTTGGCCAGGATCTTATTGTTAATGATGCTCACCGGCCCACCGGCAGTGCCCGGAATGGAAAAGTGGTTGGGGTTCGGGATATTGATACCCTCAAGTTGCCAGAGTACGCCTTGTGGAGAATTGCCTCTGATGACAATATCATTCCGTGAGTCGTCAGCACCCTGAACGCCGGCAAAGTTGGACGCCATTCGGGCCGGGTCGCCCCGGCTACCGGCGTACCTATCGGTTTCTTCTACAGTAAAAGCCCGGACGCTGACTACTGCCATATCGTTCATTGGCTCGTTGCTTGCCGATGCCTGAATCACAATTTCCTGCAGCGCTTCCACCGACTCCTCCATTTCAACAGCAAGCGAAAGTTCTTTACCGGAAGTAACCAGGATGTTGTTGAGTGATGTCTCTTTATAGCCGATAAACGAAAACCTGAAAGAACGCCTGCCAAGCGGCACATTTCTCAAAATAAACACCCCATTCAGGTCCGTGACGGTGCCTATAGCTCCAAGCGTATCCGCCAGCAAAACATTGACACCAGGAAGTGGCAGTTTGGTTTCTTTCTCAATCACTGTCCCAGTCACAGTTTGTGTAATCTGCGCTTCAGCAAGCGTCACACAAAAAAGCAAAGACAGGGCGCATAGCAATTTCTTTCCCATTCAGATGGCGTTAAAATAACCCGTATACAATAATAAATGAATTTATGCGGATTAGAGCTTTGTCCTCTGGTCAATACTTGTTAGAAAAACAGCCGGTGAATTTTGAACAACCTGGACAGCTGGTGAAGAAAAAATCCCTGGGGAAAATGAAATTTAACTACAAGCAACATAGCCATCGCAGCCAAAAAGTAAAAGATCGTCACTACCGAAATATCATAATTAGCTTCCATAATATTTTTGTTTAGTAGCCCGAAACAAAAGGTGCCGGCGGAATAGCTGATAACCTAAGATGGCGGTTTTAAAAAATAAGTGTGGGTTTAAAAAATAACCACTCCACCGGCTTCCTTTTTTTGTTTGATGATATCAAAGTAAGGGAATAGCGAAATGAATGTCATCCGGTTGTGCGCTGACAGGAAAAGAATGATTTGCAAAAAATCCAACAGCAGGAGTCAGCAGGAGATAGGATTTGCATTTTTTGCAAATCCATCCCCAAATGGAGATATTAGAGGGTCGAAAACGACAATTTCAATACTTATCAGCCTTCAAACCTTGAGTGAAACACCCAACATACAGGCGTCGTTCCTTGGACAAATCCGACTGAAGCTCCCGGCCAATATCGCCTTTGCCGAAGAACTGGCCGATTTGCTAAATATCAGCAGGGACAGCGCCTACAGGAGAATTCGGGGAGAAACTTTGCTCAGCATTGAAGAAGTCACCCTGCTTTCCAATAAGTTTGGCATTTCGCTGGACGCCCTGCTGGCTCAGACGTCAGAAACTGTCATGTTCCACGTAAGGCAGGTATCCACCACGGGCTTTACATTTGAGAAATATCTTGAAAGCATAAAGGGCAACCTGGAAACGATCAACAGTTTCCCCGATAAGGAGTTAGTGTATTGCGCCAAAGACATTCCCATCTTCTATTATTTCCCCTATCCTGAGCTGGCGGCATTTAAGATGTTTTTCTGGATGAAAACAGTGCTTCGCTACCCCGAGCTCGAAAACAAGAAGTTTTCTTCTTCCCATGTTTCGGGTGTGCTCAAGGGAATAGGCGATAAAATCTGGTCGCTATACGCCAGGATACCCAGCACAGAAATTTGGAGTGATGAAACGATCATTGTCGTGATCAAGCAGCTTCAGTTTTATCTCGAGTGTGGGCTGTTCGAGGACAGCAAGTCTTACAAAGTCATTCTTGGCCAGCTCAATGATATGATAGGCAACATCAGGCATTTTGCGGAGATAGGATCAAAATCGACTAAGCCTGGCGAACAGGGAGGTGCCTTCAGCCTCTATAAAAATGAAATTCTGATCGCCGACAATTCTATATTTTTCAAAATGAGCGACAAGCGGGTGGCCTTCCTGACGTACAACACTTTCAACATCCTTTCCACGTCCGACCCTTCTTTCTGCCGGTCTACTGAAGATCACCTGGCCAATTTGATCAATAAGTCCTCGTTGATCAGCAGTAGTGCTGAGAAAGAGCGAAGTAAGTTTTTTAATAGAATGGAAAAAGAAATAAAACTGGCAGAGGAGCACTTGGAGGAATAAAAAAAGCCGTCAATTAACGGCCTTATATTTTCACGTTCCAGAATCAAAGGGCTAAACAGCGAAACTCTCCCCGCAACCACAAGTGCGGGTCGCATTGGGGTTCACAAAGTGGAATCCCTTGCCATTTAAACCGTCGCTGAAGTCAAGCGTGGTGCCTATCAAATAAAGCAGGCTGCGCTTGTCGACAAGAATTTTAACTCCCTTGTCCTCGAAGATTTCATCAGTTGGTTTCAACTCTGAGTCAAACTCCAGGTTGTACATCAAACCCGAGCAGCCACCACCCTGCACTGCCACACGGATGTTGTGGTCGTTAGTGTGTCCTTCCTTTTCACGGAATTCAACAATCTTATTTTTGGCTATGTCAGTGATACCTATGTTCATAATTTTAAGTCATTGGGTTCAAAACGCAACTGTAAACTGTCATTGTGTTCACATCTCGTCCGTAATACAATTTGTCAAGCGCATCATACATGTTTTTGGCCCGGAAGTAAGAAGTTTGAAGCTCACGCATTTCCTTGGAAACCCACTGAATGGTGTAGCTGTACTCCTTTTCCCGATAGCTCTTCACGTAGTCGAGCATTTTGATGAGAGCCTCTACTTTGTCAAGCCCAATCTCTGTGCGAAACAGAAACGACTGATTGTGTCGGGGGTTGACGGTAATAAGATCCAGTTTGGCCTTACCTCCCTCCAACGTAGTATACTCAAAAATCAACTCGCTGCTTTTGAGGCCAAGGTAGGTCTTTATTTCATTTTGTACCCTGGCGGCATCGGCATGCACATCGGTTCTTATTTCCATCCAAACAACAATGTTTGATACTAGCTCCTAACGCATTTTTATAGCAAGTGATCTATAAATCAGCATTACTAGAAACTTTTCCGTAAGAAGAAAAGTTTCTTCAACTTTGCAAAAGTAATCAATCGGCCATCGGTTTCAAACAACCCTCCACCTGAATGACCAACGTAGAACATATTGGAATTGCTGTAAAAAACCTCAGTGAGGGGAACGCTGTTTACGAAAAGCTTTTGGGTGTTGCTCCGTATAAGAGCGAAGAAGTGGCCTCCGAAGGTGTAATGACCTCGTTCTTCAAGGTAGGGAGCACCAAAATAGAACTGCTTGAAGGCACTAACGACCTGAGCCCTATTTCAAAGTTCATAGAAAAACGAGGAGAAGGCATTCACCACGTAGCTTTTGAAGTGAATGACATAAAAACCGAGATGGAGCGCCTTCGAAAAGAAGGGTTTGTGCTATTGAATGAAGAACCAAAAAAAGGCGCTGACAACAAGTTGGTGTGCTTTGTACACCCAAAAGGAACAAACGGTGTGTTGGTGGAGCTTTGCCAGGAAATAAGATAATCATGAGTGAACAACCCAAAAGAACAGAACTAGGGGAGCTAGGCGAGTTTGGCCTTATCGACAGGATCAGCGATCGGTTCAAAAATAACAATGCATCAACCTTGAAGGGGATTGGCGACGATGCAGCTATCGTCAAAACGGGTGACAAAGTGATGCTTGTGTCTACTGACATGCTGATGGAAGGCATCCATTTTGACCTTTCGTACATGCCTTTGCAGCACCTTGGCTATAAGGCGGTGGCGGTAAATGTGTCGGACATTGCGGCTATGAATGGTATTCCCACGCAGATCACCGTCAACATTGGGCTAAGCAACAGGTTTTCGCTTGAGGCCATCGATGCGCTTTATGAAGGCATCAGGATGGCATGTGAAAACTACAAAGTTGATTTGGTAGGCGGAGACACCACGTCGTCGGCATCGGGACTAGTAATTTCTGTTACGGCAATTGGAGAAGCCGACCCGGAAAAGGTAAGCCTGAGAAGCGGCGCCAAAAAGGGCGACATAGTATGCACCACAGGCGACCTGGCAGGTGCTTATATTGGCCTGCAGGTGCTGGAGCGGGAAAAACAGGTTTTCAAAGCCAATCCGGATATGCAGCCTAACCTTGGCCCCTACGATTACATCGTCAAGCGCCAGCTTAAGCCGGAAGCACGCATGGACATTATTCATGAATTGAGAGAGCTGAATATCGTGCCCACTTCAATGATCGACATTTCAGATGGGCTAGCGTCGGAACTTTTTCACCTCTGCAAGCAATCGGGGCTGGGCGCAAAAATTTATGAGGACAAACTGCCTATCGACACGCTGACCTATAACACAGCCGTAGAATTCCAGCTCGACCCCATTACCTGCGCTCTAAATGGTGGGGAGGACTACGAGCTTTTGTTCACCATTAGTCAGGAGGATTTCGAAAAGCTGAAAAACCACATGGACATCCACTTCATTGGCTACATGACGGACGCCAAAGAGGGCAGGCATTTGATTACTAAAAATAGCAACGCAGTTGAGCTGAAAGCACAAGGCTGGAAGCACTTTTAGATGTTTGCATCGTTTTGTATCCTAGGTGCTATTGATTATGGAAACAGCAAAGATTGATAAAACGAAAGATTGGACTGTCGATGATTATCTCCTTTTAGGGGAGACCAATACTCCATGCCAATTAATCAATGGAGAACTGATCATAAGCCCATCACCTGCCCCTTTACATCAAATTGTGTTGAGCAACCTTAATGATGTCATTAAGGCTTACGGCAAGAAGGTCGATGGCTTGGTCTTATTCTCGCCGCTCGATCTTTATATTGACAATAGAAACGTTTTTCAACCTGATCTTATTTTCCTCTCAAAGAGGCAGATTGCCTATGTGACAGAGCGGGGTATTGAAGGGCCACCTGAGCTTTTAGTCGAAGTTATATCACCTTCCAATAGCTATACAGACAGGTACGAGAAAAAGAACGCCTATCAGAAATTTGGGGTTCTGGAATATTGGATTGTTGATCCCGCCAACCAAACACTGGAGATTTACTATTCGGCAGACTGGGTAAAGCCCACGCTTTACCTGGCAGGGGAAGGTGTAGTTACTTCATCTGTACTCAATGAGTTGAATTTTAACCTGAAGGATTTATTCTGAAGTAAGAATAAAAAGGCCGTTTCCCTGATTTGAGAAACGGCCTTTTTATAACCAACCAAATTTAGTGAGCTTATTCTGACTTTTTTCCTTCCACCCTGGGAGTAATAATGATGTTTCTGAATTCAATAGCTCCATGATCTCCCTGAAACATTAGCGGGCCTGGGTCAGCCTCGTTGTTATCAAGAGCGCCCCCGGTCATGCCGGCAATGGCTTGGTCGCTGATAATTGTTTTGCCATTGAGCACTACTGTCACCCTCCTGCCTATTAACGTGATATCGTACGACTGCCACACGCCTGCGTCCTTTGCCACCATTTCATTGGGAGTGATAAGCCCATAAATGCCACCCAACAAGCCACTCGACGGCTCCATTCCTTTGCTGTCAACTATCTGAACCTCGTAGCGGCCACGTAGATAAACGCCGCTGTTGCTTCCTTTTGGGTAACGAAACTCGAGATGCAGTTTAAAATCGTTGAATTTTTGGTCTGACACCAGGTTGGCACCTGATTTTTCACTTGTCAGTACTCCAGACACCACCTTCCACTGGTTTTCTCCCATTGCACGCCATCCACTCAGGTCACGACCATTGAACAAAGTAATGGGCTCACCCCACTCTGGATTGTCCACGTAAGCCAGCTTTGGTGCTCTCGTCCCCACCCAGCTATATTTCTTCCCATCGGTAAACCGCATGGTGCCTTTCAGTTGATCGCCTGTCAATTGACCTTCAAAGGCCATGTCTCCTTCTCCCGGCTCCCATTGCACGGGAATAGCAAAGTTGAACTTCCCGTCCTTTGCCTTCACTTCAGCAATTGGCCGGGCGCTCCCGGAAGCATAACAAAACCTGCCCACCAGCGTGTGATAACCTGAATGCTGAATCTCTAACCAGGAAGGAAGCTCCGCCCCGTCTTTGGTGATCGTAAGGTTCCATCTTCCTTCAAGCGGATTGGCTTCCTGGGCGTAGACAGTATCAATAGCTACGAAGAGCACAAAGCTCAATAGCGATAAAGTAAATTTCAATAGCGTATTCATGGCGAATTATGTTTTAGAAAGTTGTAGCTGTAGAGTGTCGAAGTTATTGATGGCAGAGAAGAAATCAAACAAAGAAGGGCAGTTGTGAAGGATCATAGAAACAACAATAGATCAGAAACGTACTGCCTGTAAAAATCGGTCAGCAAAGTTGGCTTGAGTATAAATGTCAGCGCCAAAACAATTTCGGCATACCGAGTAATCCATTGATAGCGACAGAAAATTCTTTAAATTGGGAAGTGATAACTGCCAACCAAAAACGAATTATTAAAGAAATAACGGGTAAGTATAATCCTACCCTGCTTGGTATTTTTGGCTCTTACGCACGAAATGAACAAATTCCTAAAAGCGATATAGATATCCTCATCGACTTTGATAAGACGGTCGATTTGCTTCAGTTAATTGGGTTAGAGCAAGAATTGTCTGAAGTTCTGGGGGTAAAAGTAGACCTTATTACTGTCAAATCCCTCAACGAGAAATTAAAACCATATATAGAACAAGATTTGATAAGAATCCTGTGATGGCCAAAAATTCACTCATTTATCTTGAGCATATCTTAGATGCCCTTGCAAAGGTTAAATCGTATACTACGGATCTAAATGAAGAACTATTTTTAAAGAACCCTTTGGTTCAGGATGCCGTGATTAGAAATTTTGAAGTAATTGGTGAGGCCACCAAGCAAATTGATTTGGGCATAAGGGCGAAATACCCTGATGTTGAATGGAAGAAAATTGCCGGGATGCGGGATAAATTAATTCATGATTATATTGGAGTAGATCTGAGGGCTGTTTGGGCTTTAGTTGAAAATTTGGTACCTGATCTGGAGAAAAAAATCAAAGAGATTGTGAAAATAGAGAAAGGATGAGAGAAAGAATACCAAACACTCAATTCCCATAGGCTGCCCAAATTTTACTTCAATGCTAATAAATAGCTGGTCAGATCAGCCAGGTCTTGCTCATTCAATCCCAAAGCCTGGCCGCTGGGCATAATACTGGTAGCCATAGGCTTTTTGGAGACCACCTCTTTCGAGTCAATAACAGTCTGCTTGCCTGCTACGTCTCTCAGCACGGTCGTTTCTCCTTCCGACACCAAAAATCCGAAATACGAATTGTCGTCTTTGGTTTTCACTTCCACCATCGTATAGCCGAAAGCCAGGGCTGCGCTGGGTTCCAAAATAGCATTGAGCAAGCCGCTTTGATCAAATTTTGACCCTATCTTACTCAAGTCGGGACCAACCTCCATGCCAGTACTTCCTACTTTGTGGCAGGTGGTACATTTCTGCACAAAAAGCTCCCTCCCTCTTGAAACAACTCCTCTTAATGCAGTTATCCGCTCATATGAAATTTCAGAAGTAGCTAATTCTTTGAAATATTTCCCGGCCATCGTTCTCACCGACTGGTCAGGGTTGCTGAATATTGTTTTGCCAGCCTCCACCATCAAAGGCGTTGTGAGTTTGGCGGCCGATGCAAGGGCAATGAGGATTTTTCCGCCTTCAGCATCTCCGGCAAGCAAGCGGACGGCCGCCTTTTTTTCGTCCAAAGTTTTTTCTTCAGTAAGAACTATTGCCTTCTGGTCAAGCATTGCCTGGCTTTGCGCAGGCAGTATTTCTTTCTCCAGTTCGTCCCAATTCACCAATGAAAACCAACTATTGGACTTTCGGAAATTGAGCAGCCATTCTGCCTGTTCAGCCACTTTCTTCGGCTGTGACCCCGCCAGATCAGCCATGAGATTGACCGCTTCAATAGTGTTGATGTAGCTCAATGCCACCAGTGCTTTCGATCTTTGATCATCAGCAAGCTCAGGTGCCAACGCCCTTTCAGCAAAGGCAGTTGCCGCCACATCAGGATGCAACCTCCAGGCTATATTAGCAAAATCAGGCGACCAGTTGGCTGCGACTGGATTTTGACTCTCAAGCAAGGTCATGTACAAGTCGGCTTCTTTGCCAAGCGCTCCAATACCCAATGCCTCCAAATAATAGGCATCCATTCCGTCGTATCGACTTGCAAGCGGCACCAGAATTTCCTGAGCCTTATCCCATGGCATGTCTCGCATAGGAATGGCCACCTCTCTCAAAACTGCGGCAGAAGGGTCATCGAGGGCAACCTTTGCGTAGGACATGGCTTTGCTTTCATCTTTCTTCAGTGCTCTGTAGGCTGCCACACGAATCTGTGGGGATGGATGCGTGGCCAAAATATTCTCAACCTCACCCACGCCCTGGTCACCCAATTGGGTCATCAGCCAAACAGCCCTCGCTTGAATGAATGGGTTACTGTCGCTAAGAAGTTGCTTCACTTCCGGCAATACCGATTCGCCCTGCTCCACTAGTTTGACAAATCCCTGATTTCGCACATTGATGGCTGGGCTTTTCAATACTTCAATTTGGCCAGCGGTAGTGGTCAAATCATACACTGGCTTGGTAAGTTTTTTTCCCTTGGGGGCTATCCGGTAAATTCTGCCATAGCCTTTTTCGTCTGTCATCTGATGACCTCCAACAATGCGGTCATACCAATCAGCAACATAAATGGCTCCGTCGGTACCTATTGCCACATCGCTGGGGCGGAATAGCTTTGTTTCGTCAGGCCCTACGTCATTCCACACGTAATCTTCGGTTGAGGTGCCGATGGAAGAGATCAGATCTTTTCTGTCGAAAGCATAGCCCGCACCTGCTGGCTTGGGCTGGTATGCGAAAACTTCGTTCCTGCCTGCATCAGCACTCAGGAACATGCCCCGGAACGTGTCTCCAAACGCATCGCCTTCGTACATCACCACGCCAGTTGGCGCACCTGCTCCTGTCCGGTCACCCACGGGAAGGACTCCAGGGTCTTCCTGATGCCAGTGGGCTGTAAAAATCTCCTGGTCTGGTCTTCGGTCTGCTTTCCATGTCCGGCTGCCGTCGGCGCTGAAGTAGCCGGCATTACTGCCCTCCATCACCCAGCTTACCCTGCAGGCCACTACCTCATCATCGTTGTCGTTCTGCCACATATTGCCATAAGAATCGACCGCCAACTCGTAGGAGTTTCTGAAATTATGGGCCAGTACCTCCAGCCCTTTGCCGTCGGGGCCAATTCGCAGCGCCAAACCGCCTACCCACACCTTGCCGTCGTCACTTACCTGAGCTGGCTTATTTTCTTTGTTGTAGGGTGTGCCTCCTGTGTAGATGCTGCCCGACCGAAGCGCCCAACCAGTCTTGTCGGTCACATGGTGAGGTCCGGCATTCCCGGTATTGAAATACCAACTACCATCCGGGCCAGCGACAACGGAATGCAGGCTGTGATCGTGGTCCAATCCACCAAAGCCTGTAAGAAAGATTTCCTTTTTATCTGGCTTGTCGTCGCCATCCTCATCTGTATACACAATGATGTTGGGTGCGCAGGAAACAATCACTTTGTTACCTATCACAGCAATGCCTAGCGGAGCCACCAGGTCTTTGTCCTGCACAAAAACCTTGGTTTTATCAGCCTTCCCGTCGTCGTCGGTGTCCTCAAGGATAACCACCCTGTCGCCCTCTTCAAAGTGAAGGTGCGATTCCGGGTCATTATTGAAGTTTCTATAGTTCACCGCCTCTGTCACCCAAATACGACCTCTGGCGTCAACATCCATATTGGTGGGATTATAAAACTGCGGCGATTCTGCCCACAAGGTAGACTCCCAGCCTTCTGGCAGGAATAGCTGTCCATCAAATTTGGTTTCGAAAGTGAGGGGCGTGTAGGGCTCTTCCGCTTTACGGGTATCGGTGCAGGAAAAGAAAATGACCGAAAGGACGGCTGGAAGCAGTTTGTAGGTGTTCATCGCCAAAAGTGTTGAAACATAAGATAGATCGCTTTCTTACTAAATAAAAGTGCCAGCAGAGCGAAAGCATTTTTTTTGAACAGGAAAGTTCACTTTGAGGCACTTGGTTCTCCAATTTAGGCGAACGTCTGCCATTTTATTTTTACCTTACTCCGAATGTTGAAAACGGTGATTTTTGATATGGCATCATCAGAGGGTGATTTTTGGGCTTCACAGCGCTGGAAAATAGTGAAGGTCGCAGGGCTGCTGATGGTATTTGCGGTGCTCCTCAGGCTCATACAGGATTACCTTCATGCTTATATAAATGACTACCACTTTTACTTCTCGGAGTCCATCCTTCATAAAGGCTTTTGGTTCGTTTTCTTTCCGGTCTCCGTTCTACAAGGCTACGTTATCGGAAAATTTTCTAACAGATTTTCCAGAAAGGTCAAATTAGCTTTTCTCGCAGTCCTGACCATCCTGGCCACCCTGGTACACCTTGTGTCTTTTGCATTCATCATCTCAACAGCATATTCCATTTTCCTGAATCATTCTTATTCGTTTATCAACCTGCTCAAATATTCATTTTCTGAGGATACCTACCTGTGCCTTCTCATCTATGGCATTTCAACGCTGGTGTTCAGTCGCCTGGATGGAGAGAAGCCAAAAGTGCCATCGGAAAATCGCTATTTATCCGTTGTGATGGTAGGCAGTGGCGCAAAAACAACAGCAGTAAATGTGAATGATATTTTTTACATCAGCAGCGCAAGCCCCTACATCGCACTACACACAGCCACACGGAAGTTTCTTCATTCCGAAACGCTAAAAGCGCTTGGTGACCAGCTCAATCCGGGGCAATTTGTCCGAATTCACAAGTCCACCATTGTCAATATAAAAGAAGTTGAGTCTTACCAATCACGCCTGAATGGTGATTACGATATCACGCTGAAGAATGGTGAGGTAGTACGAATGAGTAGAAATTACTCGACATCGTTCAAGAGTCAATTCAAATAGTCCACGGGTTGAATCAAAAAGTCATCAGGTTAACGTATTCAGGTTTGTTTCCCGGAAAAGGCACATGAAATTGTGGCTATGAAAAATAAAACTTTTTGCCAGGTACTAATAGCGACAACCCTCACAATGGGGTTGTTCAGCTGCCAGGGTCAGCCCAACGTTAGCGGTCAGAAACAAATTGCTAAAAAAGCCATTGTAGGAGGTGGGTGCGACGGGTGCGAGCTTATGTTCGTTGGTATGCCAGCATCCATCGACGCATCCGACACCAGTGCTGGCTGGTTCGAGGAAGGGCAAAAGCTGCTCGTCACCGGCAAAGTCTTTAAAGTTGATGGCATCACTCCTGCTGCCGGGGTTGTTATCTACTATTGGCAAACGGACAATCAAGGTTTTTACGCTCCGGTTGAGGACATGCCCGCAGAAGCAAGGAGACATGGACGTATCCGGGGCTGGGTGAAGACAGACGAGGCCGGCAGGTATTCGATCTACACTGTGCGGCCCGCCCCCTATCCGGAGAGAGACGAGCCAGCCCACATCCACACCTCGATCAAGGAGCCTGCAATCGGCGACGAATATTATATTGATGCATTTGTTTTCGACGATGATCCATTGCTAACAGGTGCCAAAAGAAAGGAAATGGAAAACAGGGGCGGGAGTGGCGTGCTCCGGGTGCTACTTGACAAAGACCTACAGGTTGCTGAACATAATATTATTCTTGGTCGCAATATTCCCAACTACCCAACCAATGAGCAGCCAGCGGAAGCGTCCGGGCTGATGATCGGTGAAGACAGCCCCTCGTTTACACCTTTTCATGCCTGGGGGCCTGACAAGGGAACCAGGACGTGCCCCGTTTGTAAGTATGGACGTTATCATGGCATTCTGTACTTCGTGGGCAACAAGCCTGATTGGGATGATATAAGAAAGTGGCTGACCTTTCTGGAGCAGGAAAGTGTGGAACGAGGCAAGTATTTAAAGGTCTATTTCGTGTATGGAAACGAAGCAGCCTACAGCAAAGAAGCAAGGCAAAAGGAATTGGAGAGTATCGGAAGAGAACTTAATTTGAAAAATATCGCTGTTACATTCGTTCCCTCGCTGACCGACAAGGCTACTGAAGTAAACCTTAACAGCATCAACCCGAACGTAGCAAACACATTCATTGTTTACAGAC
This sequence comes from Imperialibacter sp., assembly GCF_048007035.1. NCBI lineage: Bacteria > Pseudomonadati > Bacteroidota > Cytophagia > Cytophagales > Flammeovirgaceae > Imperialibacter > Imperialibacter sp. The sequence continues at coordinate 3,570,697 of NZ_CP180355.1, read as the reverse complement.
AGCGAGCTATCCAGGCCAAGTTTGTCGGCCTTGAAGCATCGGCTGAAAACTTCAGCCTTATCTCAACAACTCTTGACAAAACAAAAGGTGAGTATTTCGACTTGCCCGAACCAGCGCACAATTAGTCGTTGAGTATGCAGTAACAAAAAATCCTCTGCCAATGATGGCAGAGGATTTTTGATGCTTACAAACACCGAGAACCTGCTTCAAAAAGCTGGTTCTCCGGAAACAAACTTACGTTCTAAACTCCTTTTGTGAGGAGGTGAATCCGATAAAGCTACGGAGCTTACTTACTTGGATAAGACACCATCACTACCTCATTCAAATTCGGTTCCTCAGTGACTTTAATATCGAGATCACCTACTACTCTCTCCTCCCCTTCAGGGTGAGCCAGCTTAAAGCTGATCGGCAAAATCATTCTTGTCTTCACCGCTCGTCCTCCATGTCTTCCAGCGTTCCATTTCGGCGAACCAGCTATCACCGTTTCAGACTCCAGATCGCAACCTGCCCCTATGCCCTTGATGGTTTGGATGTTGGATATCGACCCGTCCTCTTCGACAACGAACTGCACGAAAACCCTCCCTTCAACTCCCAACCGCCTTGCTTGTTGCGGATATCTAAGTTCTCTGGCAACATAGGTGTAAAAAGCTTGCATCCCACCGGGAGGGGATGGCATTTCGTCGACCTTGACAAAGACATCTTCTCCACCGGAATGCGAAACGGCCGCAGCCTGAATATTGATTTGGTCTTCTTCTATGCCAGGAAGTTCACAGCTCACTACCCCGAAGACCATGACCATGGCCATTACCGGTAGCACAAATTTACCCCAGTACACATTGTTGTTTTTGTTTGTAAGCATACGTAATCGTTTTAGTGTTTGCGATTGATTGAAATGGCTGCCTAGCTCCAACCCATACTGGTTGAGTACCTGCCTGGCCAAAAGTTTTTGATAAGCCTCTATGTCCCTGCCCTCGGTAGCCTTGTCGTCAGCTTCAAACTCATGAGTCATTACAAGTGCATGCTTGATAGCATAAACTATTGGATTGAACCACATGATAGCGTGAGCTATTTCGATGAAAAGAATATCCCCCGAATGCTTCCTGCGGATATGTGCCAGCTCATGCTTCAATATTTGCTGTTGTTCCCTTTCTCCAAGTTCCTGGGTATCGTCCCAAAACAGGTAATGCATAAAGCTAAAGGTGGGCAGCTTGCCCTTGGTTCTGACCAAAACATAGTCGTGATGTGTTTCCTTCTCGGCTGAGGTGATCAGCTTCGCCACTGAAATTACTTTCAACACCAACTTGGCAACGAAAAAAACGATACCAACAGCATAAACAACTTCCAGCCACGAAACGCCACTGTAATAGTTAGCATAAGGATCCACAACCATTTCCGGAAGTGTAATCACAGCCGTTACTTCCCTGCTCAAAGCCCATGGCAAATCCACCTTGACCAATGGGAAAATAACAGAGAAAAGTACAGAGGACAGCAGGTAGTACCTATTGAAAGCATAGCACGACTCGTTGCGCAGCACCAGGTAGTAGATAGCATAGAAAACCAGGCTACAGGCTACCGATTGGAAAAGAAATAGGAGTAGGTTAGTCATCGTCTTTATCTTTAATGTCTTTTTCTACATACTTCATCAGCTCCTCCATGTCCTTTACATCCAGCTTGTTTTCATTGGCGAAGAAGGAGACGAGCTTCTGAAACGATCCGTTGAAATAATTGCCCATAAAGTTTTGAAGGAAGAAGCTCTTGTATTCATCCTTACCCACTTTGGGGAAATACTGGTGCGTTTTGCCAAATGCTTTGTAGCCAACAAAACCCTTCTTTACCAGTATCCTGATAATGGTAGACACCGTGTTGTAGGCAGGTTTAGGTTCGGGCATTTCTTCAAGCACTTCGTTCACAAACCCCTTGTCAAGCTTCCATAGGATTTGCATGATTTGTTCTTCGGCTTTGGTCAGTTCTTTCATAATGTTCTATACGTATATTCAAATGTAAAACGAATAGTTTAGTTTAACAACTAATAACTTAGTTTTTATTTTTATTGACTAATTCATCCGCTCAAAATAGCATTTCGTCGTTTCCGGGATTCAATGTTTGCTTGCGACTAAAATTTAATTCAAATTTACTAGTAACCACCTACTTAACTATCGTTTGAATGCTTTCAATTGCTTCTCTCATTAAAGAATCTAAAACCTACCTTGACAAACCCTACATCAAGGTGGCGTGGCATCCACAACTCAATTTAATCATTCATGACTGGAAAGGCTTTGCGACTTTCGAGGAGATTCTGGAGGTAGGTCAAAGGACACTTTCAGCAGTTCAAATGGAGCATGCCACAAAAGTGCTGTACGACACCAGGGACATGGAAGTGCTTGACGACAGGTCCAGGAACTACATAGCAGGAGAGTTTACAGTTAAAATGATACGGGCAGGCATCCACTACTCAGCCACCATTCTGCCGGAAGATCCCTTTGCACAATGCACCATTCAGGCCATTAAGGGCAGCATGGAAAGGCATTTGCCAGAAAGGGTGCGATACTTTAACGCTGTGAACAAGGCCCTGGATTGGGTAGTTTCTCAACAAGTTATCCCAAAATCCGGCGTTCGCCTGGTGCACCAGTAAATAATTTCGATTTTATTTCTCCCCTCTATTTCGTAGCCTAGCGTACTCAAAGCAAGGCTCATGCAAATACGTCTCCTTCTCATCTTTCTGGCTCTTCCACTGATTGCCTACCCGCAAGAAAAACAATTTCGTTTTCAAGGTCAGGGGCCAACACAAATCGTTGAAACTTCGTCAAAAGCTATCCATCTTCAGGAAAGAAAAGTTTGGCTATTTGAAGAGGAGGGGATTGGCTTCAGCAATGACTTTAGAGGGGCAAGGCTGAATAACGCAGTGCCCACTAACGGTTCAACTTTCCAACTGACCATTGAGGCAGAAAACTACCCGGTCAATCCGAGCCCCTGGTACGCCTTCAAAGTATGGAGCAGCACCGACAAGCAAGTCACGCTGTCGTTCAACTACCCGCAAGGCAGACACCGCTACTTTCCAGTGGTGAGCACTGATGGCAAAAGCTGGGCTAATCTTGATTCCGCCCGTTTCATAGCCAAGTCGGACACCACCATCGCCTTTTATAATTATCGACTGCTGCCGAAAGAAGCCAGTATGGTGCTTGACCTGACTGCTGGCGACACCGTGTGGGTGGCCGGGCAGGAAATGTGGACTTCCAAAGAGGTATATGCCTGGATGGACTCCGTGGGAGAGGTATACAAGCTAAAACCAAAGACAATAGGGAAAACCACGCTTGGCCGGGACCTGAAAATGATGCGGGTGTCGAAGGGGAAAGACAAAAAAGTGGTAGCGGTCATTAGTCGACAGCATCCGCCTGAGGTAACGGGTTTCTTTGCCATGAAGGCCTTTATTGAAAGGGTACTGAGGGATGATTCCCTTTCCAATGCATTTCGGAAACGATATGACGTACTGAACGTGCCGCTGATGAACCCCGATGGCGTGGATGAAGGCCACTGGCGGCACAGTGCTGGCGGTGTGGATCTCAATCGTGATTGGGAAGCACAAAACCAGCCGGAGGTAAAACAGGTGGCAGACTACTTCAAAGCGTACATGAAGAAAAGGAAGGGCACCATGGTATTTTTTATGGACTTCCACAGCACCTGGGACGATATCTATTACACCATCGACCCCAGTCTTCCGACCAACACACCTGGGCTTACTACCAACTGGTTGGCGGGTATTGAGGCTGGTATCCCAGGCTACTACGTCAATCACCGCCCGTCAAAAGTGGACAATGGCGTTGTGTCGAGAAATTTCTTTTACAGAACCTTCAATACAGACGGACTGGTCTTTGAGTTTGGCGACAATACCAGTCGTGCTTTCCTGAAGCTGAAAGGCACTGTTGCCGCCGAGGTATTGATGAGGTTGCTTCTTGAAGAAAAGGGTTAATCCTCAGGATAGGGAACAAAAACGAAACTGGTCAGCTTTTCGTCCACCACAAAAAGGCAGCAAAATTCATCAGGGTCTTTGTAGGCAGCTTTGAACTCGTCTATGCTTTCAATCAGCTTCCTGTTAACAAACTCATCAATATAGGTGGCGTAGTAATTCCATGACAAGTTTAAATCTTCTCTGGGGATCAGCAGTTGACCAATGGGAATTTCCACCTTGGCAATGGGGAAAATAGGAAATTCTGAAAACCCTTGTTTGCGTATCTGGTAAGAGGCTTCTTTAATGCTATCAGCTACCACCACGAAGTCTTTGGTGATGGTGCCAAGGTATTTGCCACTTAGTTCGGGATCGTTTTGCATTTTACCTGCTTTTCAAAATTATTTGACTAACCGCAAAAGTACGACATTCTTCAAAATGTATTTGCTGATTCAAAAGTCGCCTGTACTGTACCAACGGGCTTGAAAATAACGCAGGTCAATCGATGTTTTTAGCCAAGCAACTAAACCTATCATTTTTCTAACTTAATCCTATCACTTATGATAGGATTAGGCTATTTTAGTGATAGAAAAAAGCATCGTGATGAATCTTACTCCACGCCAACAGGAAATAATTGATATTATAGCTACCCAAGGGCGGCTATCTATATCAGCAATCAAAGAGCTGCTTGACAGGGAGCTAAGCATCCCTACACTCAACAGGGACATGGCAAAACTTGTTGAAGCCAACTACCTGAAAAAACTAGGCGCAGGACGAGCAATCACCTATGTTATTTCTCCCGATTATCAACTGTTTGCTCCAGTCGATACTTCTGACTATTTCGACCTTGATCCTGACAGAAGAGGAGCCAGGGTTTTCTTCAACCATGAACTTCTCCAATCATTAAGAGATGTTCGCCTATTTACTGACAAAGAGATGGCTGGTCTTCAAAAGTTAAGGGATGAATATAAACGTAATATCGCAAGCCTTTCGCCAACACTCTACCAAAAAGAGCTGGAACGACTAACTATTGAGCTTAGTTGGAAATCTTCCCAGATTGAAGGAAATACTTATACTTTGCTGGAAACGGAAAGGCTATTTAAGGAGAAAAAGGAGGCCGACAACAAGACCAAAGAAGAGGCCATCATGCTACTGAACCATAAGGAGGTTATTACATACCTGATGGAGCATAAAAACCTTGCCCAGGCCCTTACTTTACGCACACTGGAAGAAATTCATTCACTACTTATCAAAGATTTGAATGTTGGTCGCAATATTCGTTCCCGTGCTGTAGGGATTACCGGAACAGCTTATAGCCCTTTAGATAATGAATACCAGATCAGGGAAAATCTCGAACTGATGTGTGGCCTGATCAATAGCAAGGACAATGGCTTTGAAAAAGCGCTTCTTGCTGTAGTGCTGATTTCATATATACAGCCTTTTGAAGATGGAAACAAGCGCACGGGCCGGATGATTAGCAACGCCCTGCTCATCGCAGATGATGCTTGCCCTTTGTCTTACCGTAGTGTTGACTCGCTGGATTACAAAAAGGCAATGCTACTCTTCTATGAGCAAAATAATCTGACGGCTTTTAAAACCATATTTATAGAGCAAAATGAATTTGGGGTCAAAAATTATTTCCGTTAGAAAGCTCGACGCCTGATGGAAATTCATTTTAGTCTCTCAACCTCAATAAACAAACATTCTCCACATGATGCGTATGCGGAAACATGTCTACCGGCTGCACTTCAACGACTTTATACCTTTCTGCCAATAGCTGGATATCCCGTGCCTGGGTGGCAGGATTACAGCTTACATACACAATCCTTTCGGCTCCTGAGTGGTACAACGCATCAGTGACGTCGGTGTGCATTCCAGCCCTTGGTGGGTCGGTAATAATCACCTGGGGGCGGCCATGTTTTTCCATAAATTGCTCCGTCAACAGGTCTTTGATGTCGCCAGCCTGAAAATGCACATTCTCCAGGTTATTCAATTTCGCATTGATCCAGGCATCCTCAATGGCGGGCTCCACATACTCCAACCCTACTACTTTTGCGGCACTTCTTGCTGCAAATTGCGCCAGTGTGCCTGTGCCAGTATAAAGGTCATACACCAACTCGTGCTCCTTAATGTTGGCCATATCAATAGCCACTTTATAAAGCCGTTCGGCCTGCTTGCTGTTAGTTTGATAAAATGACTTTGGCCCCACCTTAAAATGCAAGCCGTCCATTTCTTCCATGATGTGATCTTGTCCATGAAAAAGCTCCACTTCCAGGTCCTGGAAGGTATCGTTGCCCTTGCTGTTAATCACATACATAAGCGAGGTGATCTGCGGAAATGCCTCCTTGATCTTACCGAGCAGGTTATCCAGGTCTTCGTTCTTGTAGGCCACTTGCAGAATGACCATTAGCTGCCCGGTGCTGGCGGTGCGAATGATCAGGTTGCGCAGCCAGCCTTCGTGGGTAAGGATATCGTAGAAAGGATAACCCGCCTTCATGGTTTCTTCCCTCACAAATGTCCTGATGGCGTTGCTGGGATCTCCCTGCAGGTAGCAGGTTTCGACATCCACAATTCTATCGAAGCGCTTGGGCACGTGAAAGCCCAGAGCGTTTTTCTCTAAATCGGCACCTGATTGAATTTCTTCGTCAGTCAACCAGCGGTGGTTGGAGAAGGTAAACTCCAGCTTGTTGCGATAGTACTGCGTGTCGGGAGAGCCAAGAATAGGATTGATTTCGGGCAAAGGTACTTTGGCTATTCTTTCCAGATTGTCCTTTACCTGCTGCCATTTGAATTTGAGCTGCTCGTCATAGGGCAGGCTCTGCCATTTGCAGCCTCCGCACGTGCCAAAGTGGGAGCAGAAAGGCTCAACTCTTTTAGGAGAAAGTGTATGGAATTTAATAGTTCTGGCTTCCATGAAGCCCTTTTTCTTACGAAAAACAAGCAAATCGACAACGTCGCCGGGCACTACCTGCTCCACAAATATTACCTGCCCTTCATGCCTGGCAATGCATTTGCCTTCTGAAGCTACTGCCTCAATCGTGATGTTTTCCAGTATTATGTTCTTGCCTCTGCCCATAGGGCCGCAAAATTACGCTTTGCCCAAAAGGAAAACTAAGGATGTAACGAAAATTGACAGCTTTACCTTGGCCCGGCGGGAAGATTGTTCTTCAGGTAGTTAGTCAGAATTTCTCTGACATGCCTGCTGGTATTTATCCCTTCGTAAATCCCGTGTGACCGGTTGGGGTAGCTCATCATAGAGAAAATCTTGTTGTACTTTATCAGCTCATTCACCAGCACCTCGGTGTTTTGATAATGCACGTTGTCATCGCCGGTGCCATGCATCACCAGCAGGTTGCCCTTCAGGTTTTTGGCAAAATTAACCGGCGAACCTTTCTCATAGCTCTCCGGCATCAGCTGAGGCACGCCTGAGTAGCGCTCCTGATAAATATTGTCGTAAAGACGTTGATCCGCCACTGGAGCCACCGACATGCCTGTGTGATAAAGATCCGGGTAGCGAAACATCATATTGAGTGTCATGGAGCCACCACCGCTCCAACCCCAAATGCCTATTCTGTCTCCATCTACAAACGAATATGTCTCCTTGATTTTGCGGAGCGCTGCCGCCTGGTCTTCAGAAGAAAGTACGCCGATCTGGCCGTACACACACTTACGCCATTCTCTTCCTTTCGGGCCAGGCGTACCCCTGTTATCGACGCTCATGATGATGTAGCCCTGCTGAGCCAACATCAAATGCCACAAATAGCCGCTGCCACCCCATGCGTCACGCACGGTTTGACCAGCAGGCTCGCCATACACATGAAAAAGTAAGGGGTACTTTTTAGACGGATCAAAACCCACCGGCTTGATCATGTAGGCATCCATGGTAACTCCATTGTCGCCAGTTACCTGGAAGAACTCAGTTTTGTTTTTGCTCAGTGCCTCCACTTTGGCTGTGAGTACTTTATTAGTCACAAATGTTTTGATGACCTTATGATCGGGTAACGACACCAGGTCCATAATGGGAGGCACACCTTCGCTAGAATATGAATGCTGGGCATACTTGCCATTGGGAGCAACCTCATAACTGTGAGTACCTGGTTGATCAGCAGGTGACAACCTTTCGGCCTTGCCCTTTCCACTGAGCCTCATTCTGTAAAGGTAATTTTGAGTCGCATTGTCGGGCGAAGCCATGAAATAGAGCCAGCCTCCCTTTTCATCGATCTGCTCTATATTGATCATATCGAAATCTGCTGGTGAAATAAGCTTCTCCTCTGATCCCGTAATCAAATAAGCAGACCGCCAACCGCTTTTTTCACTCACCCAGGTAATAGACTTCCCTTTGTTCATTAACTGAAAGTCGTCAACGGCATCGAGCCAGGCTGGGTCTTTTTCTTCATACACTTTCTCTACCCTGCCATCGGCCACAAAGCACTTAAGCACCTGGTTGTGGTTTTGCTGACGGTTTAGCTGCTGCACCAGCAATGATTTTGAGTCTACGTTCCAAATCATGCGAGGCACGTAGTTATTAGTGGGGTCGCCGGCAATGTTCATCCATTGGGTTGGCCCACCTGCTGCACTCACCACCCCAATCTTTGCTTCCGAAGGCTTCTCACCTGCCTTTGGATATTCCACTGGAATGGTATAAGAATATATTGAGTCCGTATTGTTGATCATTAGGAAGTTGCGGATGTTTCTGGCATCAATTCGCCAGTATGCTATCTGGCTTCCGTCGGGGCTCCACTGAAAGCCATCACGGCAGCCGAACTCCTCTTCGTACACCCAGTCAAACGTTCCGTTGATAATGCGGTCAGTGCCGTCGGTAGTAAGAGCAGTAATTTTGCCATCCGCCAGCGATTCCACATACACATTGTGCTCTCTCACATAACCCACTTTGCTGCCATCGGGAGAGAATTTGGCGAACATCAGAGTAGAAGGCTTCGCATCTTTCCCCCCAAGCTGAGTCAATTTTTTGGTAGCAAGATCAAGCACCCAGTAATCACCTTTGGTATTGAGCCTCCACACCCTGGCAGAATTGGTGTAGATAAGCAGTTTGCTTTTGTCGTCAGACCAGGTATAGTCTTCCACTTCGAGTGGCTGCTGACTTCCGGCAGGCACCAAATCAGATGCTTTTACGAGCACAGACCTTTCGCCAGTCGCCGTGTTGTTTTTGACTATCTCATATCCTCCGGGCACAGCTTCCGACTGCTCCAATGTGGTATAAGCGTTTCCTTCCTCAAACCAGGTAAGCTGCCCAAACCACTCGCCTCTGAATTCATTAGAACTAAATATCCTTTCGAGGTTGAGCGTCCTAGCGTCCTGGGCTTTCGCAGCAAACCCGATAATCAGGAGCATTGACTGGAAAAGCGCACCAACTAATTTCTTCATGGCAATTCGATTTAATGACTCCAAAAGTAGGAATATTCGACCAACAGCAAATGCCAATGATGTAACAATAGCATCTCAATCTTTTAATTTAGATTTAACTAAATTAAATATTAGCTATAGCTAAACAAAATAACACGTTGCTCGTAAATACTTTAAAAAGTTCAAACAAAATGAAGGCAATGAAGAATCTTTCCCGTAACACCGTACTTCTAATGGTGGGCTACATCGTTCTCAAATGGACAATCATCATCAGTGCGGGCACGTACTTGTATTCGTCCGAAAACTGGAGAAATGAGTACTTTCTCGTCTTCCCCCTGCTGGCAGTAATCGCTATTGGTATCAAAAACAGAAAGCGTTTGTTTGGCAAAAAGAAGGCAGTGGCAGAGAGCGACCAGGGTCGATAGTTACTGTTTAACACAGAGGGGGCGAAAAGCTTTCTTCAACTATTGGTCATTATTTGTGGTCTTTCATATAATTTTAGGTACAGGGGATTCGAAGAGTAGATTGTTTAGCAACTGATGATTAGACGTTACCGCACAGTAAAACTCGCAATAGTTCTTTTTACACTTCTTTGGTGGCTATGTGGTGGGTCGTCATTAGCCAACCACATCGTCGGCGGCGAGTTGGAGTTGGTTCACGTGCAGGGCTTCAGGTACAACCTCAATCTGATCCAGTACTTTGACCAGGCACAAAGTGCTAATCCAGGGCCCGAGCCAGGACTGCTGGCTTATATCTACAGAAAGTCGGACAACGCTTTCATGAGAAGAGACACACTCTTCCTCACTGACCGAGCCACCGTACCCTACACCAATATCGAGTGTTCGCTGGATGAACTGAAAACCCTTCGGGCGTTTTATACGAGAGAAATAGAGCTGTTGCCGGAAAACTTCAGCGATCCTGAAGGGTATTATGTTGTGTGGGAAAGGTGTTGCAGAAATGCCGGAATTGTCAACATCGTTAATTCAATTGGGGCTGGGCAAACTTACTACCTTGAGTTCCCACCTGTGGTGAAAAATGGCCAACCTTTCGTTAATTCATCGCCATCTTTGTTTCCGCCATTGAGCGATTACGCATGCGTTAACCAATTATATTACACGGATTTTGCTGGTGTTGACCTGGATGGGGACTCATTAGCCTACACACTTGTGACTCCCTTGAACAGCTCTGCCTTACAGGCGTTGCCGATCCCCCAGCCAGCCCCGCATCCAGAGGTGATATGGTCCCAGGGCATAGACCTGGCCAATGCGATACCCGGCAATCCATCATTAAGCATCACCAACAAGGGATTCATTACTGTAAAGCCGGAGAAAATTGGCTTATATGTATTCTCAGTTTTGTGTCAGGAGTTTAGAAAAGGGGTGAAAATCGGCGAGGTGAGAAGGGATTTTCAGATGCTGGTGGTGGATGGGTGCAACCCGGAGCCCCCGCCAAACCTTAAAGTCCGTGTGCCTGGCTCCCTAAGTTTCAATTCCGTGATAAGAGACACCCTGGTATTCCGGGCGGGCGACAACAAATGTTTTGACATACAGGTGACTGACCCTGTTGGGGATAAAAATATCAAAATGAGAGCTGTTGGGGTAAACTTTGAAGGTCAGGTAGAAGGCATATTCACCCTTAAAGAAGGCTATCTGGCTACTGCTGACGACATTTTCAACCTGCAGGTGTGCTTGTCAAAATGTCCTTACGTTAGTGAGGGCCCTTATTTAATCGATATCATTGCGGCTGACGATGCCTGTCCACTGCCACAAATGGACACAGTCAGGCTGGCAGTGATTATGGAGCCACCACCCAACCAGGCCCCCCGCTACGTCAACCAGACAAGCAAAATGATCAACCTGACACTTGATGAGGGAATTAGCTACAGCCTGCCATTGGAGGGGATTGACCTGGATGACGAAACGATGGTGCTTGACATTGTGGCAAGTGATTTTGACCCCGAAGAGTGGGGCATGCAAGTCGCTATTGGTAAAGATGAAGCAGGGTCGATTGAGGCAGTATTTGAATGGGAAACTGGCTGCGGAAGCTTTCCCTTCGGGGTGAAAAATCAGTTTGATTTCACACTTCGGCTGTCGGACAATGACTTCTGCATGGACAACTCCCGGGATGAAATCCGCATGTCACTCACTGTGAATTTACCTATTAACAATCCTCCCAAACTCTCAACTACGCTGGGCTCTTACGACCTACAGATTCCTGTCGGCACCAACTTATCCTTTCCCGTGACTGCTACCGACGCAGATGGCGATGTGATCGACCTGATAGCAGTTCCCGTGAACTTCAGCTTCGAGGATTACCTGATCAACTTCACCCCCGTGTCCGGGCCTGGCGAAGTTAGTAGTACATTCAGTTGGAACCTGGGCTGCGACCTGGTTGACACGGAGGTGCAGGACTACTTTGAATTGAATTTTGTTGCTGCAGATAATGACTTTTGCCTGCAAACGGAAACTGATGTCATTAGCCTCAAGATCAATGTGTTTCAGGAAACCAATGAATCGCCAGTGATTACAGTCGCTGGAATTGAAAACGACAGGGTCACCATCAACAGCCTGGAGTCTATTGAACTGGAGGTAACCTCCACAGACCCTGATAATGATTTTCTTTCCATCGACCTGCTCGATGGTGTGCCTTTGCCACCATCAGAAACATTCGAATTCAACCGTGTGGAAGGGCAGGGCCAGGCAAAAGGTTTCCTCCGCTGGGCACCGGAGTGCTTTCTCTTTGATGAAGCCAGGGAGGTTTCCTACAAGGTTTCCTTCCTCTCCTGGGATACCAGGTGCCCCAACCCAAAATTTGACACTTTGTCGATTTTTATCGACCTGATTGACCGTGAAAGTCCCAGCGAATTTCTCCCAGCCAATATCTTCACCCCGAATGGTGATGGTATTAACGACACTTATTCAATTCCTGACCTTCCGGTTGACAACTGCGATGACCAGTTTCAATTTTTTAAAGTGATGACCAGAGAAGGCACCAACGTGTATACGACGAGGCAAAGGGATTTTGTCTGGAACGGCGACAAGCTGCCCAGCGGCGTCTACTATTACATGGTCAAGTATTCGCAGCGATCCTTCAATGGTGTGCTGTCTATCGAACGCTGACTAGAAACCCAGCCCGCCTTTGAAACCGATAGCCTGGTGTTCTCTGCCAATAAAAGAAGTGTAGAAATCTACCCTGAGAATTTTTAAAATATGTTCAAGGCCGATGCCGATTTCAACGTAGTTGTCGACCGTGCCGGCACGCAGGTAATTGACCGAGCCTACTGCTTGTAGTTTAGTTTTACGAAGAAGGGGAAGTTTATTGACAATGAAGCCGTCAAAGTGATGTTCATACTGGCCCATAAAGTAGGGCTTCAGCGAGCTGTATAGATAGTAATCAAGGAGTTGGAAGTTGCCAGGTTCAAACCTGGCATAGAGCGTTGCGTTACCGTTGAATTGCCTGTAGTCCATGAAGTAGGCTACTTTTTTGCCGGGGAAAAAGCCCGATTCGAGCGTCAGCCTTCCCATGCCAAACAAGCCTTGCGAAATTTCATCGCTGATTTTGGCTGACACCCTGTCGTAGTCGACATCCGATCCCAGCAATCCATTCAGACCCTTCACGTAATTGAAAGTGAAAGATGGCCATTTGTTGACCAACAATACTTTTTGATCGGGTCGTGAAATATATCGCTGGCCCGGGTGATAAATGATAGACAAATCGACAATGGCTGCCTCATGCGTGGGGAAGCTCGTATCGGCCAGTTCCAAATTTTTAGGAGCGTTCGGGGTAAAAATACGATTCTCTTCCTTCAGAATGGAAAGGAATGAGGTGTTGTACAGCTGTACCCTCTTTTCCCAACTAAACCGGCCGGTAAACAAAACGCCATTCCACAACTCTGTGCGGTATCTCGTGCTTACATAGGTCTTTTCAAATAGCTTTATCAGGTTCCTGCCACCTACCAATGTCTCGGCGGTATTTACATATGAAACTATCGGATCGGCCTGATTGAATTGATAGACAAACTGTCCAAAATCCACCTGAGCGCTGGAAAATTTCTTTGGATCATAATAGTAGGTCGCTCCCAGTCGCCCGTAGAGCTTTCCTGAGCTAAATCCGTACCTGACGGCCGGAGTGATTCGGTAAAATTTGTTGTTCTCATAGTATCTGGTATAGTTCACATCCAGATTGGTTACCACGCCTTCAACTGTGTTGTACTGAATAGCTTTGATTAGCGGATCAAATGAAAGGAAATCTCGCTTGTAGCTTCTGTTGTATCTGTAACCTGAAACAAAAAGTTTGACAAGATTAAGATTGTTTCTTTTGTCATCCATAGAGTCTTTAAATGGCTTTGACTCTTTTATCACCAGCAAGCTGTCCTTGATTTTATAGTCCTTCTTTTCGTAGTCGTTGAGGGGTATGGGCCTTATTTTCTCCCAGTACACATCCTCCCGTTTATTGGCATCCTCCTCTATCACCAGCACCTCCTTACCAAAACTCTTTTTTGGCTTAGGAAACAGCTTTACATCATTTTTTGGGAGCGTATCAACCTGTTCGACTGTTGGGCCGGTCAATTTATTTACAGCGTCGAGCTTGTACCGTGGCTCTATCTTATAATTGGAGTACACACCAACAAAATATCCGTTGCCATGAAAACCGAATGCCCCTATTCTAAAGTCAAATCTTTGAGACAGCATCATCCAGATACCCTGATCCAAAGGTGCGTACTGCTGACGGATGCGAAGACTGTCTACAAATTCGATCTGTTTCTTCTGTGGTAGCACAAGGTCAATGCTATGAATGCTCCAACTGTCTTCCACGATATAAATAAACCCACTAAAAACTGGGTCATTTGCCCTCTTCGGTATTACCTCAATCTTATTGATGAGATAATCTCCCTCCTGAAAAGCGCCACGAAGTTTATAGTCATAAAAGAAAAAAGCATTGCTGGCAATGGGTGAAACAAAGCCTCTTTCGGTAAGGCCCTCCATTCCGAGCAGGTTGTTGTAGAAGTTGACATACATTTCGGAGGCCATATTGAAGCTGAAGGCCTTACTTTGCCCACTGACCCTCGAGGAGATCATGCGCTCACTGTACTTGTCCGGATAGATGTAAGACAGATCGGACACGGACTCCGACAAATAAACGATACCGGTGTCCAGAGGCACTGTGTAGCCCAGCACGCTGTTGGGTATGTCGTCGAGGTGCTGATTGCCTTTGATATAAACCCTGCATGAAAATGCGTTGACCTCAGTCAAATGATATTTCCTTTTCCTGATAGCCTCCCTTATTACAGCATATGCCGGGTCTCTGTCCTTTGAGTTGACCACCACCTCCCTCAGCTGATAAGCTTCCGGAAGAAGCTGCACATTCAACATGTAGGTCTTCCCGGGAATGACAACAACCTCCTGGATCTGGCGTTTGTAGCCCACATACTGGAAAACGATGTCGTAGGGGCCAGGCGCCAGAGAAAGCTCGTAGTCTCCATCCTGATTAGTAGAAACCCCGGTAGAAGTGCCTCCTACATAAATGGTGGTAAAAGGCAGTGGCTCACCTTTCTCGTCGATCACAATTCCCTTGATGCTTTGGGCATACGATGCCCCGCCAATCAGAAGACTGACTCCAACAATAAGGAATGCCAGAAAGCTAAATTTTGTCAAACGCTTGTTTTAGGTCAGCTATAAGATAATCAGTTTCTTCCAGGCCGACATAGAAACGAATCATGTTCAACGGTGTTGTGGCGTTCTTGTAATTCATTGACGTGACCATGGCAACGGCCGGAAATATCAATGACTCGTGCCCACCCCATGAACATGCAAGGTAGAAAGTCTTCAAGGAGTCGCAAAAGCGAATAATCTCATCAGGATTTTCCGTTTTCAGTTGAATCGTAAACTGCCCGGTTCCTTGTTTCATTTGCTTTTTGGCCAACTCATATTGCGGGTGACTGGGGTGGAAGGGATAGTATATTTTGCCTACTTTTTCGTGTGAGGCAAGAAAATCAATGATGGTGGCAGTTGATTTTTCCGTCCTTTCCATGCGGATAGGCAAAGTGCGAAGGCCACGCAGCATGAGCCAGGCATTCATGGGTGAAATAATCCCTCCAAGTGTCATGAACTCTGACTTGAATATCTTGGTGGTCATTTCCTTAGTAGCACAAAGTACGCCGGCCACCAGGTCGCTGTGTCCATTGAGGTATTTGGATGCTGAGTGGGTGACGATATCAACGCCCATCTCGGCGGGGTTCATATTGATGGGAGAAGCGTAGCTGTTGTCGATAATGGTCAGCAGCCCGTGCTTCTTGGCTATTTTCACCACTGCCTCAATGTCTTGCAATTCGAATGTCCAGGAATTGGGGCTTTCGAGATAAAGAATTTTCGTGGAGGGCCTGATAGCCCTCTCGTAATTTTTGGGGTCGGTGCCATCTACCATGGTAGCGGTTACACCAAAGCGGGGAAGCAACTGGTTGAGTAATTTGTTTGTCCAGCTGTAAGGCTTTTCGACGCACACCACGTGGTCGCCCTGACTCAGGTTAGCCATCACTGCAGCTCCAATGGCAGCACTTCCGCTGGCAAAGATGAGTGCATCTTCCGTCTTTTCCAGCGCCGCAATTTTCTTTTGTAAAATAGCCGTAGTCGGATTTACCCCACGGGTGTAGAATGGGATTTCGTGTTCAAACTCCAGGCTTTCCTGCATGTCTTTGATGTTGTCGAAACAAAAGTTGGACGACATCATGATGGGTGGCGACACGGAACGGTAATAGTTTTCTCTGTCTTCGCCTAGTTCGTTGATGATATATGATAAATCCATGGAGCTTAATTTTGGGCTGAAGATAGGAAAAGGAGGTGGGGTTGGAAAGGGGAAATTAGTGTAGCGAAAATAAAGGCCATCGTAAGCTCTCATCCTTCGCCAATACTGCAAATCTCAAGCCCCAAAGAACCCGGCGGCGGTTTCCATTGTTCATATGGCAAACTTCCCGCTTGTTGGTTATAATTAACATTAACTTAAATTATTTACCTTAATGATGCATAAAACCAACACAAAATGCTTTTTCATTTAAGGAATAGGTACGTATATTTGTTGTGCATAAACGACATTATAATTAATATAAAGTTACAATGATGGATAAAAACAACATTAAATCAAAATACATGAGCGACGCAGCTTTGCTGTCCACCATTGGAGAGTTTGTCAGGCACCATCGGCTGGAGCAAAACAAAACCCAAAGCCAGCTTGCAGAAGAGGCTGGCATCAATCGCACGACCCTTGTAGAATTTGAGCAGGGCAAACGGTCCAATACCCTCACTCTTATCCAATTGCTTAGAGCATTGAATCAGTTGCAGGTACTGGAGTTGTTCAAGGTAGAGAAAAAGCTGAGCCCACTTCAGCTGGCAAAGCTGGAGCAAACCCAGCGCCAGCGAGCATCTAAAAGAAAAGATCCAGAGCGCTCCTCATCCGACTGGTAATGGTAACAACAGCGTTTGTCAATATCTGGGGAGAAAGAGTGGGTGCCATCGCCTGGGATCCAACCAACGAGATAGGAGCGTTCGAATACGAGCCTGGCTTCCTGTCGAACAACTGGGATCTGGCACCGGTGAAGATGCCACTTCAGGAGGCGAAGGGTCGGATATTTTCATTTCCAGAACTACGAAATACCAGCACATTCAAGGGGCTGCCCGGTTTGCTGGCAGATATTTTGCCCGACAAGTACGGCAATGCGCTGATCAACACCTGGCTTACCCGGCAGGGGCGCCCCACCAATAGCCTGAACCCTGTAGAAACTCTTTGTTTTATCGGCTCCCGAGGCATGGGCGCTTTGGAAGTGGAGCCAGCCTTTCCAAAGGCAGACGATAGGGCCACAAAAATAGAGATAGAAAGCCTGATAGAAGTGGCAGAGCATATTCTGTCGGGGCGGCAAAAATTTGGTACCAACGTAACTACTGATGAAGAAAAGGCGCTGGTCGACATCCTTAAAATTGGGTCATCAGCTGGTGGAGCCAGAGCAAAAGCGCTCATCACCTATAACTCATCAACAGGTGAAATCAAGAGCGGTCAAACTAACGCTCCCAAAGGGTTCACGCACTGGATCATCAAGTTTGACGGTGTGACCGACACACAATTTGGCTCATCCAGTGGATATGGCCGGGTGGAAATGGCCTACTACCTGATGGCCCTGGATGCCGGCATAACAATGACTGAAAGCAAGCTACTGGAAGAAAACGGCAGAGCTCATTTTATGACCAAACGGTTTGACCGGATACCGGATCAGGGCAAAGTGCATGTGCAAAGCTTTTGTGCGATGCGGCATTTCGACTTTAATGAGGTGACGATGTACAGCTATGAGCAGTTGTTTGAAACCATGAGGTTCCTGGGATTGCCTTACCCACAAGCTGAGCAGCTGTACAGAAGAATGGTTTTTAATGTGATGGGGAGGAACTGTGATGATCACACCAAAAACTTCGCTTTCATGATGGACAAAACCGGGCAATGGGCATTGTCGCCGGCGTTCGATGTTTGCCATGCTTATAGGCCCGGCAGCGACTGGGTAAGCCAGCACGCCCTGAGTATCAACGGTAAAAGAACAGATATTACCAAAAGCGACTTGCTATCAGTGGCCTATCAAATGAACGTAAAGAAAGCCAACAGCATCATACAGGAAATTGCAGAAGTAGTCAGTCATTGGGATAAATATGCCGAGCGGGCTGGCGTGGAAGATGTGCTACAAGCAGGCATTGGCAAAACCTTGCAGATCATCCGCTGATCGACCAGCTTGTCAGCTGGTTATCCGATGAGTAGGCGTTGGAAAGCCCGGCTGGAAAAAAGCAATATTCTCTTCCGAGATAATGGCACCGGCTGTTCTCAGCAAGTCAAGCTCAACCTCCAACAAACCTCTAAGAACTTCGGGAGTTGTTTGAACCCGGGCATTCACTGTAAGGCGCAATTCATTCGAGTCTCCAAAAAAAGACTTGAGTTTATTGATTTCGGCGGCGGATGACACTGTGGTGAAACTAATTTTTCTCTGCTTATCATTCGACGTGATCATCAACTTAAGATGCCCGATAGGAAGCTGCTCTCGTTTGAAGCCGCTAGTAAGACCTTCGATGAAATCGATCGCTACATTTGTTGCCGTGCCGTCGGATGTTTTGATTGTGATTTGCTCATCCAACCAGGCTAGCTCAGCTTCGCCCTTGCCATATTTGGCATAGTCGAGATCAAGTGATGCGAGTTCATTGGGGTCATCGTCCGTATCCAACGCATTCAGACATTCACGAACCGAGCCCTCGTGAAGCGAGTTTTGGAAACGAAACTTTTTATCGGGGTATTTCGCAGTCAGCGCCAGCCCGAAAGCCGGAAAATCAAAGGTTTTAACCAGGTCAATTTTGTTGACGATCACATTCCCATTTGCCCCTTCCTTTAGAATGGCGACGATGGCAAGCGCCAGCTCTTCGAACTCTCCTATGTATGACTTACCCATTAGCTATGAATTGCAAAAGAGATATTAATTTAATTTTGTCCCGGTACAAATTGCAAAAGCCCCTTTATTTGCCAATCTTCATCCGCTTTAAAACCTACTTATTATATAATGAAATCATATACCCCCTGGCGAGTCGTTGTCGCCGCAGCCATTTTGCTTGTTCTTCTGAGCTTTGGCGTAGTCTTCAAACCCGGCAATGCCGAGCCGTTTTTTCTTTCCCTGCCTTACGTATTCTGGAGTAGTATCCTTATTACGGCGCTGCTGGTGGCACTTACTTTTATAGGAACCCGGGTTTTCCCACATAAAGAAGATTGATATGACCACCTGGCTGATTATTTTCTTCATCATTTTCATTGGCCTGCTGGTGTTGGCCTCTGTTAAATCCTATCAAAAAAACCGAACTTCCGACGAATTCATGCTAGCGGGTTCTGCCATAGGGGCCTTCCTCGGCTTCATGACCTTTGCTGCCGCATTGTTCAGCGCCTTCACATTCATGGGCATGCCCGACTTCTTCCGTAACCACGGGGTAGGTGCCTGGATCTTCCTGGCTTTTTCGGATGCATTGATGGTCTTCTTTATCATATGGTTCGGCTACAAGCTGAGGAAGCTGGCGAAAGCAAGGGGTTTCAAGGGTATTGCAGGCCTTCTGGCTAAGTGCTACGAATCGCCCTGGGCAGGTTATTTATTCTTCCTAACTGCCTTTTTGTTCCTGATTCCCTATGTCGCCATACAGATCAGGGGCATTTCTATCTTTCTCAACGCCGCCTTTCCCGACGCCATTCCTTCGTGGGGCTGGTCGGCAGGTACAGTGGTGATTATGCTGATTTACGCAGAAATTGGTGGCCTCAAAGCCATTGTCTACAGCGATGCCATTCAAGGCATTTTGCTATTGGTTGTGATTTGGATCATTGGATTAGCCTGTCTGGAAATGTCTGGAGGACTTGGCCAAATGATGGCGAATGTAGGCTCGCAGAATCCTGACCTGCTTACCCTACCCGGCCCAAAGGGTTTGTTCAGCACTCAGTTTCTCATTGGCTCTGCTATAGCCATTGTGATGATACCCGTGACACAACCTCAGCTCACTACCAGACTCATCGTGATGAAAGACCTGAAGTCGGTACACAAAATGACATACGCAGTCGGGTTGTTTGCTATTCTGGTGATTCTCCCTACGGCGTTCATTGGCTTATATGGCGCACTAAAATACCCTGACGTTTCTACTTCAGAGTTTCTCTCGTCGGCCCTGCTGTTTGACCAGGCTAATCCTGTTGCTGCCCTGGCAGTAGTTGGGTTGTTCGCTGCCTGCCTTTCGACTACCAACGCTCAGATATTTGCGCTCGGCTCGGAGCTCCGGTCATTGCTTTCCGGAGAAGACAAAACAGTGATGCGGTATACAAAAATCTCGCTACTGGTATTCTCATTAGTAGTGCTGGTTTTTTCCATCTATATGAGCGACCAGCTCGTGTTACTGGCCAGGCTAAGTTTTACCGGCACGTCGGTGATGGCTCCGCTGGTACTGGCCGCCGTGATCTTTGAAAACCCACCAAAGGTCCTTATTCTCACCTGTGGGCTGGCGCTGATAGGCATCATTCTCAACATTCTCTCGGTGATACCCGCACAAATTGCAGGTTTAAATTTTGACATCGTGTTGTACATGGTGCACGGGGGAATCAGCGTCTTGATAATGGCAATGCACAAAAAATAAGCAGGCCACAGCAGGAAAGCCCGCACAGTTTAATTTTGGAACTTTACTGACCTTGGGAGAGGATACAATCCTTCTTGTGATTTAAACTTATACGAACAAAATGAAAATAGACAACCAACTGAAGGTTGAACACTTAGAAAAAAGCCTGAATCAATTTTGGGACTTGTCAGGTCAGAAAATAAAAGCCATCGAGAAGCAGTATGACGGACAGTCCGGCACGCCAGTTTTTACGGTAGAAGGCAAATACACCACCCGTGGCTGGACGGAATGGACGCAGGGCTTCCAGTTTGGATCGTCGCTGTTGCAGTTTGATGCTACGGGAGAAAAGGAGTTTCTGGAAATAGGCAGAAAAAATACAGTGGAAAAAATGGCACCACACCTGACCCACAAGGGTGTACACGACCATGGTTTCAACAACATCAGCACCTACGGCAACCTGCTCAGGCTGATGCACGAAGGCAAAACCGAACACAACGAGTGGGAAAAGAATTTCTACGAGCTGGCCATCAAAGTAAGCGGTGCCGTGCAGGCCATGCGGTGGACGACCACCAAAAATGGGGGCTTCATCTACTCCTTCAATGGGCCGCATTCATTGTTTGTGGACACGGTTCGCTCCTGTCGCATCCTCATGATGAGCCACGCACTGGGTCATTCGCTGATGGCGGAAAACGACGAAAAAATCAGCTTGTTAAAGAGAACTGTGCAGCACCTGATCTCCACTGCCAACTATTCAGTGTTTTATGGCGAAGGTCGTGACCTGTATGACCTTTGGGGACGCACGGCCCATGAAAGCATCTTCAATACTAACGATGGCAATTTCCGCAGCGTGAGCACACAGCAAGGCTACACCGGCATGAGCACCTGGACCCGTGGACTGGCCTGGGCTATGTGCGGTTTTCCAGAAGAGCTTGAGTTCTTCGAAAAAGTACCTGAGTCGGCACTGGAAGGCGTTATATCCAAAAAGGAGCTAATGGCATTGATGCTGAAGGCAGCCAAAGCTACCTGCGATTTCTATATTGAAAATTCATGTACTGATGGCATCCCTTACTGGGATACAGGAGCCCCTGGCCTGGTACACATGGGCGATTACTTGTCAAAACCTTCCGATCCTTTTAATGCCCACGAGCCGGTAGACAGCTCTGCAGCCGCCATCGGTGCACAAGGGCTTCTGAGGCTTGGCAAGTACCTGAACGAACCAAAATATACGCAAGCGGGGCTAACGGCCGCAAAGGCGCTTTTCAGTGAGCCTTATCTTTCGACTGACCCGGCACATCAGGGATTGACATTACATTCTGTTTACCACCGCCCCAATAATTGGGACCACGTGCCTGCGGGACAAAAGGTGCCCTGTGGCGAGTCGAGCATGTGGGGGGATTATCATGCCAGGGAATTGGCCCTGTACCTGACCAAGCAGCTGAAAGGTGAAGAGTATTATACGTTTTTTAATGGATTAATGGCTTAAGATCAATGGCTACGAAAAGCAGACCGGTATTTAAAAGAGTAGCGCAGCTCAAAACTGCCGAAGACCTTACCAGCTACCTGGGAGAAATTGGGGCAGACATTCCATTTGATGCTGACTTGGCGACCACCAATTCTCCGTACGGCCAACCCTATTCGCTGAATTCGGGCAGAACCGTCGGCAACCGCTTTTGCATCCTGCCGATGGAAGGCTGGGATGGCACTACAGACGGAATACCTTCGGAGCACACCAAAAGACGCTGGCATCATTTCGCCATCAGTGGTGCTAAACTGCTATGGGGCTGTGAGGCGGTGGCTGTGCATCCGGAAGGCAGGGCCAACCCCAATCAGCTAATGATCAACGATGATACCTTTCCAGAGTTTGTTAGTCTTTACGAGTCGTTAATCAAAGATCATCAGGAGCAGTTTGGCAGCGCCGACGACTTGGTTATCGGCCTACAGCTGACCCACTCTGGCAGGTTTTGCAAACCGTTCGACAAAAAAAAGCTACAGCCAAAGATACTCTACGCCCACCCTGTCCTGAACAAGAAATTCGGCCTGGGCGACGATTATCCTGTAATGAGCGATGAGGACATTGACAGCCTCATTGAGGACTTTATCCAGGCGGCTGTGCTGGCACAAAAGGCGGGGTTCCATTTTGTAGACATCAAACATTGTCATGGCTATTTGGGTCACGAGTTTCTGAGCGCCATTGACAGGGGAGGCAAATACGGTGGTTCCTTCGAAAACAGAACCCGCTTTCTCACCTCGATTGTAGAAGGCATTCGAAATGAAGCGCCCGGATTAGAAATTGGCGTGAGATTAAGCGCCATTGATTTGTTGCCGTTTACACAAGCCGAAGACAAAGTGGGCGAGCCTTACGAAGTAACAGGCAACTATAACTATGCCTTTGGCGGTGAGAAATCGGGACTTAGCTACGACCTGACAGAAACAAAAAAGTTTCTGCATTTGCTGGAGGAGCTCGACATCGAGCTGCTTTGCATCACTGCCGGCAGCCCGTACTACAATCCCCACGTAACCAGGCCTGCTCTTTTCCCTCCTTCCGACGGCTACCTGCCACCAGAGGATCCACTTGTAGGTGTTGCCCGTCACCTTGAGGTGGTAGCGGCGCTCAAAAAGGATTTTCCCAATCTCGCCATTGTTGGGTCAGGGTATTCCTACCTGCAGGAGTGGCTGCCCAACGTGGGGCAAGCTGTACTGAAAAATGGAGATGTCGATTTTGTGGGCATTGGACGGATGGTGATCTCCTACCCAGAAATGCCGGCAGATGTATTGTCAGGCGAAGGGATGAAAAGGGCGAAAGTTTGCCGTACGTTCTCCGACTGCACCACCGGCCCACGCAATGGCATGATCTCGGGCTGCTTCCCGCTTGACCCGTATTACAAGCAGATGGAAGAAGCCAAGCTGATCAAAGAAATCAAGAAAGAGCTCTGATATGTCGGATAGAAAAGTAGCACTGATCACCGGAGGAACACGAGGCATTGGCTTCGGTATTGCGAAAGCCCTCGCTGCTGCGGGCTATGACCTTGCCCTGAACGGCATGCGTCCGGCAGAGGACATCAAAGAAGTGGTTGGGGAGCTGGAAAAGCTGGGAGCGAAAGTCGCTTATGTGCAAGGCAACCTGGGTGTGAAGGAAGACCGGGAAAAAATGATATTTCAGACCCTGGCTCATTTTCAAAGGCTCAATTTGCTGGTGAACAATGCGGGAGTGGCTCCCAGGGTTCGTAAAGATGTGCTGGAAATTGATGAGGACGACTACGACTACATGCTCGACATCAACCTCAAGGGCACCTTTTTCCTTTCCCAGCTGGTGGCCAACCAAATGCTGAAAGAAAAAGCCTCCGCACCTGCATTTGAAGGGAGCATCATCACCATTTCCTCCATTTCGGCCGAAGTGGCGTCTATCAACCGTGGAGAATACTGCATGGCCAAAGCTGGGCTGGGCATGATGACTAAGCTGTTGGCCACCAGGCTGGGGGACGCTGGCATACCGGTGTACGAAGTACGCCCCGGCGTAATAGAAACTGACATGATCAGCAAGGTGAAAGGCAAATACGAAGACATGATTGCCAACGGTCTCACTGTGGAAAAGAGGCTGGGCCAGCCAGAAGACATTGGTCGCATTGTAGCCTCCCTGGCAACCGGCGGAATTCCTTATTCTACTGGCCAGGTGATTATGGCTGACGGAGGTTTAACGTTGAGAAGATTGTAGAGAATGGGCTGGTGGGGACAGCCCTGAGAAAAGGCCAACGCCATCACTACATACAGGATATGCGATAAAAAGTAGTTAACTTTAAGAAAGCTTGTCCTTGATTTAAAACTACCATGAAGAAATTACTCCTTTTTCTAATCCCTGCCGCTCTAATCTCAGCGTGTACTGAAACTAAAAAAGCAGAACAAAACGAAGTCTCAGAAAATGAATGGGTAGTTCTGTTCGATGGAACATCCACTGATTCGTTGAGAGGGTATGGAATAGATGTATTTCCAGAGGGTGTTTGGCTGGTTGAAAACGGCATGTTGGTCACCAACCCGGATACTGCTAATCGTGATCTGCTGACCAAAGGACGTTACAGAAACTTTGAGCTTGAATACGAATGGGCGGTGGACACCGCAGCCAACTCGGGTGTGTTTTTTCATATGCAGGAGAACCTGAGCATGGAAGCTGGGAATGGCAATAGCCCGAACTGGCTCGATAACTTTGAAATTCAGGTATTGGACGACATCTATTTCAACGATACCGCAGCGGTAAGATCGGCCGGGTCTCTTTACGACCTGATCAAGCCCACAAATAAAAAACTGAAGCCCATCGGTGACTTCAATCAAGCTAAGCTTATCCACAACAACGGACATGTGGAGCACTGGCTCAACGGCGTCAAAGTGTTGGAGTTTGAAATCGGGAGCCTTGAAATGACAAAATTGCTGGCCGAAAGTAAGTTCTCAAACAACCCCGGCTACCACTCCGACAAGGAAGGCCACATCATGTTTCAGCACCATGGGCAAAGGGTGTATTATAAGAATATCAGGGTGAAGAGGCTTTAGGGCCTCTTGTTTCTCTTCAAGATGATGGTAAATTGTTCGCCATCTTGATCATTGATCAACTCCGTGGCAGGGTGATTTCTGATGATCCGAGGTATACCTGAGCCTATACCTGAGTAGGGCAAAATTTTAGTGCCAAATGACGCCATTAAAGGATTCCTCATAACAGAGTTGCCGCTTTTAATATTCTCTACAGAAAGATGGTTGGGAAGTTTTCCCGGAGAAACAATCTCCACCCGATCTTTAAATACCAAAAGACGAATCACACCATTTTTACTGTAATCCCGGTGAAGTAAAGCATTTACCACCGCCTCTTCCAAGGCTCTTTCATCGATCTCAAGACTTGGCTTGCTATTGAATGAAGTATCGGTTTGCACCCGAGATAAATTATTTTTCAAGAAGGTCATCGCCGACCTGAACTGCTCGTCCAGCGAGCCCATGCAATCTCTCTTGTCGTTAAAAACGTCGTCACTTATTTCGCTACCTGGGTACGCAACCGCCCTGATCAAACAGAATGGCTTCACGGTCTGCGGATTTTTACCAAACAAAAGAAGCCCTGCCAAAGTAAGTTTACCGCCCCTGGCCAAGTTCATATTGGGCAAGACCTGATCCAACCAAATCTCATCGGATCCAACTTGCTGGCTGTAGTTCTTTTCAAAAAAGGTGTAAAACTTAGGGAGGTCTATTTCATCGATGTTGGCAGTAGTTGCCGTTTCATCAATTTGAATTTGACCACTTTCTTGAAACATTCTCGCAAGCTCCTGTGGCGAGGCTTTTCTTTTATCACTTCCGCTCTTTATCCAGTAAATCCCGTCCTTATCACAATAAGGTTTGGAAACTCCTTCAGACAGGTGAATCAACATTACAGGCTCTCCATCGACCTCAATCGTCTGAGTTCTTGGATAAACTGGTGGCTTAATATGTTCATTGGCAGCAGCAGAAATCCATTGATTGTAGGTTTGAATTTCCTTAGCCTCTAATCCTGAAATGGTGCCGTCATCTTTAACCCCAACGAAAATGATACCACCTGTGCTATTGCTCATAGCACACATTTCAATAGCTATCTGAGTAGCATTATTCAGCTTTTCCTTGAACTGACGAGAAGAATCTTCTCCCAACTGAATTACATTTATGATCTCGGCTTCTGTTTTCACGCAGCAAAGTTACACGGTAAGATCAAATTCCAATTGGAATATTGCCTAACAAGGACACTACCTCAACAAGGTCAAATTGCGCAGCGAGCTCTTTCATGTTTGCAAAAATCTCCTGAAGCGTTTCCTTGCCTTCACTAATATTCTTCAATTGCCCACCTGCGTCTGATAGCGTATTGATCACCCCTTTCAACTTCTTGCCCCATCCCTTTTCGACTACATCACCACTGTTCTGCGCTTTCTTGGCATCCTCAGCAAATTGAATGGTCTTTGTCAGAGCATCCGCCAAAGGACTGCCTTCACCAAGTTCACTCAATAGATAGTCAGCATCACCCCTCAGTGAGCTACTAGTTTTCTGGACGACTGTAATGTCTATGTCGACATCGATTGTTATCTGGGTATTGACATTGGTGCTAACAGTTGGACTATTGTTGTTGAGAATATTAACAACAAATGGAGGCACTTTCTCTTTCTTAGGAGATCTACGAAACTCCCGCTCATCCAACTCAACAACACCGCTCTTAAACTTTTCTAGTGTATCCCCCTTGTCTTCAAAAAGCCCCATCAGGTAGCCTACATTAAAGTCTCTTCTAAGTTTTGGATGAAAAAAAACAGCCTTTCTTGCCTTGATATGGCTGAGAAGATCATCGTAGTCAACCGTGCTTTCCGATTTTTCATCCAATGCCATCAGCTCACTATAAACGATATTGGCGTAGCTCGATGCTATCGAATCAATATCTCGCCTGATGTGCTCCCACATGC
Source organism: Imperialibacter sp. (assembly GCF_048007035.1). Classification (NCBI taxonomy): domain Bacteria; kingdom Pseudomonadati; phylum Bacteroidota; class Cytophagia; order Cytophagales; family Flammeovirgaceae; genus Imperialibacter; species Imperialibacter sp. Next base: position 3,543,791 of record NZ_CP180355.1, on the reverse strand, counting down.
CCAGCTTGGAGTCGCCCTTTATGCGCACGTAAATACGTTTAGCCTCTTTATCGGCGTGTACCATGGACAGCGTATCACTTTTTGAATCTTTGACTACTATGCCCGAATACCAATAGTTGCTTTCAAAAACATCAGAAAGGTTCTTAGCAATGAACCTGTGAATAATGGCCGGAGGCATATAATCTTTGAATTGCAGGATATACGTGCTCACTCCCTCCCCTCGAAACTCACGATACTCTAGCCGGGGCTCCTTACCAAAAGCGGATGGGATCAAAATATTCTTATCATCCGGTGCATAACAAAGATCAAATTTCTTCATCATGCTTAAGATATATCCATAATGATTTTCATCGTAGGTGAAGTCCTTTTTGTCTGCCGGGTAGAGCAACTCCTTGAAATCATCAATACTTATCTGTCCATATAGCTTGGCTGTCTTTTTAGACGTTATAATCCTATAAACTCCCTGGGTAATCCAGGCAGGACTTAGCACGTGCATGAAATTGAGGTAGGTATCTCCAAACCAGGTTACCACCCCGATGGTTGTGAAATACTTCAGCAACAACTTTTGTATTTCCTCCGTTTCAGCGTGGTTTTCTTTGCAAATAGCCTGATAGACCTCATAGCTCAAATAGTGTTGCGACCCAGTAGTCCTTTCCTCAATGGCTCTTTTGATATTAAACCAGTTGTTAGGCAACCTTTCATGAACCGTCCGAAGCTTTATTGTTTCCCTTTCAAGGTCTTTTTTGAACTCGTCGATTCCAAACCCAGACACGCAGCTTGTTTTGTAAAAAGATACAATACTAGGGTATTTCTCCTTCAGGAATTTACGGTCTGCAATTTCCGAGGCATTTTCATCTTGTTTGTTGAAAACCACCAACACAGGCGCTCCACCACCTAAACTTTCAATTTGTTGAAGCCAATACTCAGGCTCTTCTTCCTTCCGATTGTCCAACACTAGAACATAGAGGCACCCTTCAGTAAAGAAGAACTTGTGAACGGCATGCTGTATTTCCTGACCCCCAAAATCCCAAATATGAAAAGTAAGTGGCCTTCCATCGAAAAAAGGAAATTCCCAGTTTTCTATTTTGATACCGTTTGTTTGTTTTTTACCCTTTTCGAAAGTATTATAGAGTACCTTTTCTATCAAGCTAGACTTACCTGCACTACCATCGCCAATTACAATAATTCTGCCTTCAGAAAGCGGTGCATCTCCAAACTCACCTGCCATTTGGTAGTAGTTTTCCACTGTATTGGGCCCAGACTGAATAACGGAGGGGGGTGGAAACTCTAGAGGATTACCATTCAAATTAATACCTAGTCCGGGCTCTTCCTCGTAGTGGTATTTACTAGAGAGCCAACCAAACTTTTCGGCATAACTTCTGTGAATTTCTGTAATTGAGTTCTCTCCTATGTCCAACCCTTCTACTCTTAGCAAAGCTGGATGAACAGGAAGTAGACTAATTTTATTATGTCGTAACATTAGTGACCTTAGCTTCCCCAACTCGCCAAGTCCAACAATATCATTGATAGAATTATAATCTAGGCATAGCTCAACAATGTTAACTAGCTTATTGGTAAAGGATAAATCTTCAATTTCGAGTCCTTGAGCAAATAATTCCCTAAGACTGATCAGTTCACCCAAAGGTGAAATATCCCGAACGGGATTATGCCACAAAACAAGCCTTTTCAGGGTGCCCGATAATGTTATGAGAGGGGAAATATCAGTTATCCTATTGCCTCCGACATACAGCGCCTCAAGTTTTTTTAAAACAGAAAGGGGAGAAATATCCTCAATTTCATTGTCCTGGACTTCTAGAAGCTCCAGACTACTGATTTTAGAAATTAGGTTTAAATCAGTAATTGATCCACTACCAAAAACAAGCGATGCTACTTCCCCGTGTTCGTTCAGTGAATATGACTGAGACACAAGAGAATAGTAGCTATCATCAAATCGCTCAGAGTAGGTCAGAATAGTTTCAAATTCTTGTTCAATATCCAGAATGACTTGAGGCTTTTTTTCTTCAAAATTCATCGCTTGAGACATTAGATAGATTTACATTTCTTTATAAGCCTGAGCCAAAATACACGACTCACCTCAAAAAAAACAATAAATGAAGATTAGCCCACTTTTGGATTCATAAAAAATGACTCACAAATAAATATTATACCCGGAATTGCCAATGACTTACAATCTCCAAATAGGCGATAAAATCATTTCTTCTCCTGCTCAAACACAAATATCCCTTTCTTATTAGCAATCACCACATCAGTCAAGCCGTCTTTGTTGATGTCCTCAGCCACCACGTTCAAGCCTACGCCTGAGTCGTCATCGATTTCATGTGCTATCCATTTGGGCTCTTTGCCTGGCACGTATTCAAACCAGTAGAGGTAGGCTGGTTCCAAAGCACCTGTGCCCTGGCGCATGTGGGCATAGTAGCGCTTGCCGGTGACAAAGTCCTTTTTGCCATCACCGTTGACGTCAGAGAAAGCTACGGCATGAGTCTCTGACATTTCCTCCGTAAGTATATGCCTTTTGAATTTTTGGTTACTGCCGTCTCCTTCATTTTCATACCACCAAATACCTCTTTCGTGGGCCGATGCTGAGAAAACGTCTAGATGGCCGTCGTGATTGAAGTCGGCTGTGTACATATGCGAGCATGGCTCGCCAAGGTTGGATGGATGCCAGAACCAGGCCGCCTGTGTAACATCGCTCGGCGCTTCCCACCAACCCTCTCTGATGACCACGTCTTTGCGGCCGTCACCATTCACGTCGGCATGGCCGAGGCCATGGGAGAAGTTTTCAGAGCCAGGTGTGCCCGGCAAGCTGATGGTGTGTTTTTTCCAGTTGGTATCCCCTTTTTTGCTGGGCGACTTCAGCCAGATCATTTGCTTGTTGGTTACATCTCCGCACAAGATGTCCTTTCGGCCGTCACCATCCATGTCATAAAATCCGGGCGATTCGTTGCCCACGGTTTCATGGATCATGTACTCCTTCCAGTAGCCTTCCTTTCCCTGGGGGTTCTCATGCCAGTAAACAGCCTTGCCCGGAAAATCGACCCGGATGAAGTCGATCCAGCCATCCTGATTGACATCGAGGGAGAAGTTGAGCATGGAGTTGCTCCATTCCTTTTCAGCGACATAAAGCTTGGGCTCGTAGATTTCGTGCCGGATCCAGTTGGGAGCTTCGAACCAGAACGGCCCGGCCATGATGTCGGTGAGGCCGTCGTTGTTGACATCGCCTACGGCCACTCCTTCAGAGACGAATTTGTCGAAGAGAATGGTTTTTTTGAAGGGGATGTCGTCGGCCACGACGTGGTCTTTCATGAGTTGGGCATGCGACTGCTCCGATACTAATAAAACGAAGGCTGAAATGATGAATTTTCTCATATCGTTGGTGATTTTTCTCTAAAATCTAATTACCCTCAAGCCGGGTGGGCTCTTACTTTTTACGGACAAAAAGTAAGCCGCTTCGGCGGACCGAAAAGTCCCCGAAGAATTAAACGCACTGGCCTTTATGCGCATCGGCCCACCAATTCTTCCCCTGCCCTCCTAATTGGGCGCTGCTCGAAACGGAAATCTGTCACAAAATCGCCGATCACTCAAAAACCCCCAAGGCTGTCCCCTGACAGACCTGTTACTTCTGAGTCAGCAAATAACCAAGCAGCGCATCAAAGTCTGTTTCGCTGATGGACTCACCGAAGGCGTCGGGCATCAGGGTGTATTGGGACGCTTTTTTCTCCTTGATATCGGTTTTGCTTAGCGTAAATTCCTGGCCGGCGGCATTAGCATACACTTCCAGCTCGCCTTCATCCCGTCTGAACAAGCCGCTCACCACTTTGCCGTCATTCAAGGTAACTGTGTACGTTTTGAATGCCTGCGAAATGTTCCTGTTCGGATCTAGAATCTTTTCTGCTAATGCCCTTCTGCCCCAGTTGCCAATGCCATCGAGCTGCGGCCCGATCACGCCGCCATCGTTGTTGATTTGATGGCAGACGTTGCAGTTGTTCATAAACACCGCCTTACCCAGCTCCACATCAGGCTTAGGATCAAACCTGGATAATCTGGTATCGATCAGTTTTTGCCTTTCTTCCAGTACGGACTCCAAACCAGCAGTTAATGCATCATATTCTTTTTTCTGAGCAGCAGTCAGCTTTGACAGTAGCTGTTCGTTCACTCTCCTGTCCATGAGTATCCGGGGTGGGATGAAGCCATCCTTCGCTGCTTTCAGTAAGCTGGCTCGGCCTTCGGCTGAGTTCACAAACACCGAAGCGATGGCTACCTGCAATCCGCTGGGCGCATCTTTCAGCGATTTATTCAGCAACGGCGTTACACCGGCATAAGATGATGTGCCAATGGTTCTGGCCAGCTCTTCCCGGAAGGCAGGCTCTTCCTCAGCGCTGATTAATTTGGCTTCTACCATATTAACATTGCCTTTGCCGTTAATGTCCAGCAATGCTTTGGCCGCAGCCGCCCTGGGTTTGCTTTTGGCCCACGAGGCTTTCAGCAGGTCACGCAGACCTTGTTCATAGCTTGTCAGTTTATTTTGGCTGGCAATGTTCGCCGCAAACACCTGACGCTGAGAAATCTCCTCAAAGTACTCATACTCCTCATCAGCATGTGCTGACGGCTGGTCAGCCACCAGCTGAGGCTTTGTCTCCAGATTTTTCAGGAAGTCACCGGCAAAGCTTGTCGCCCAATCGGTCATTTGCCTGGCATTGGAAGAACCACCCCGCTGCCCAATACCAGTTTGGATCGTGTTGTACAGCGTATATTGACCGGCCGCATTGCCTTTGAATTTCTCTTTAATAAAATCAATCGCCGAAGTAAGCTGCGCTTCCGGAATGAAACGCCCTACGTGCTGCAGGTACACCACCATGCGGTCGTGCGGGGCATCGTACTTCTTTATGTTGACGTAGATGAAACCTGAGGCGATGGCAGAAGGCACGTCGGTCAGGGCGTCCATCAGGACTTTTGTTTCCGCTTCGTTCCAGGTTTGTCCCACAGCACCACCAAGGATCTCAGCATTTTTGAGATGATCACGGAGAGCTATCATCAAAGTGTACCGAAGGTGGGTGTCGTTCGAGGGCACCGCCAAAGCCGCCGTAACAAGCGGCTTGATGTTGGCGGCATGATGATGTCTCACCAAAACACCAGCCGCCGCTCTCTGCGTGTGAGGATCACTATGTTTTAACCCATCCAGCGCCAGAGATCTCATCTCATCATTCAACGATTCATATTCTGTCAGGATACGATAGGCGTGTACCCTGACCTCCTGATCGCTTCCTGTAGCAGCACTTTTTAACTCTGTGTCCGACAGCGCTTCAAGCCTCTTTAGCGCCCACATGGCATGCACTTTCTGCTTGGGAGAAGCTTTACCATCCGCCAAAAGTGCTTTTAGCGGCTGCGCCGCCTCATCAGCCTTGTAGTCTACCAGTCGGTTCGACGCCATCATCCGCTGCAAAAAAGTACTCTGACCAAGACCTTTGATCAGCTCGTCGAGGCTAGCTTTTGACCAATCCACCGGGTCAATTGTCTCCCCTTTGTAAGTAATTCTCCAGATACGACCGCTCTTCCTGTCCCGACCGGGGTGATCCAACGGCACCTCGTAGTGACCAATGATGCGGTTGTAAAAATCTGCGATATAAAGGGCACCATCAGGGCCAATTTTCACATCCACAGGGCGGAACCAAGGGTCTTCGCTCACCAAAAAATCTTTTTGAAGCGTTGCTACTGGCGTTGACCCACTATAAGTAATCGTATTGCGACTCACCCGGCAGGCTACCACATCACCAGAGTAAAAGCTGTTTCTGTATTCCTCAGGGAAAGCTTCTCCGTTGTAGTAGTCCAGTCCGGAAAGGGCAGTGGAACCAATCTGGTAGTTCATCATCTGCGGTCCAAAGCCGAGGCCCGGCGGCTTTTTGCCAAAGTGCGGATAATCACCCTGACTGATGATCTGGTAAATGGGCATGGTGTGGCAGTCGGCAGAGTAGACGTAGCCGAGATCGTCCACAGCGAACCCAAAAGGGTTGACCCGGCCAAAGGTAGTTTGTTCCACCCGGCTGCCATCAAGACGGAAGCGGAAGGTATTGCCGGAGGTCATGCTAATGGAATCCTTGTCTGCTCCCGACACTTTTGAGCTGTTTCGAAAGCCGTGCGAGGAATGGATCCAGCCGTCAGGTGCCCGAAGGAAATTATTGATCATACCATGGGTGTCGACATGATCGAATGGGCCAACCAGCACCGTCTTCTCGTCGTATTTGTCGTCTCCGTCTTTGTCTTCAAAATAGTAGATATTGGGAATACTATAAGCAATAGCGCCGCCCTTTACCGGCATAATGCCAATAGGAATATTGAGATCACTGGCGAAATCAGTGAATTTATCTGCCTTCCCATCGCCGTTGGTATCTTCAAGAATAGTGATCTTATCCTGCCCAGAACCTGTAGACGCCTCATTAGGATATTCGATGGAATGCGTCACCCACAGCCTGCCCCTGTCGTCAAACTCCATGTTGATGGGCTTGGTGATATCGGGTTCAGAAGCGTAGAGGTTGATTTCAAACCCAGGAGGCAGGTGAAAGCCCTTCATTTCCTCCTCAGCGGTTTGGAAATCAGTCACACGAATGTGGTCTTTAAAAAGCTCCGGGTCAATGAAGGAGTCGGGATCGTAAGGCTCTTCATTTTTATTTTCCTGACAGGACGACACAAAAAGAAAACAAAGGAATAGTAGTAGGTAGGCTCTCATAAAAAATTGAGTACATTAAGTTTGGTTTAATTTACACCCTCCTTACCCCTCCGCACAAAATCAGGTATAAGTTATTTTAAATAGTTGGAATCTCAAGTGGGTTTTTGTGAGGCGGTTGGAAGAGGACAAACCAAGGCAGCCAAGCTATCCCAGTTTTAACCTTAACGGGTATTGGCTAATTGTCCCGCTTTTTATGATCCGGCCATTTAGAGAGGTGCTCATTCAGTTTTTCTCCCAGGATTTGAGAGAAAATAACAGTTCCTTCATTGTTAAGGTGAAAATAGTTTTTCCTTTTAGTACTGTCCATTACCAATGCGGCAAACTCTGCTGAATAAACATTCAATCTATACTCCTCAGGAAGCTCATAGAAAGCCTCATATATAAAAGTCGCCTCGTCTTCATCTTTGATTAATGGCGGTAGAATATAAATAATTCTAACTCCGTTGGCATTTGCCTTGTCGATTGTTTCTTCCAAATGGTATTTGCTTTGCAACTTCCGCTGCGCATAATTCCCCGAATGCACATCTAATGTCAACCTGGAGTTTATAAGATTTGGCAGTTTCTCCTCGTCCCTCAGGTTATCAGGGTATGGTAAGTATCCGTTTTGTCGTAGACCTTTATGTGAATGATATCTGCCTGCAAAATTGACTATATTCAGGCGAGTACTCAGTATCCCTTTCAAGCTTGTTGCCATCTGCTGAGATAAGAATAAAATATCAGAAAATGAATTTTCTGTGGTATTCGATCTCATAAACTCAAACCAAGGGCCCATATTTCCAAAGTCTAGGCCTGGGCCCGTCAGCTCCACCAGCAAACAATCGACTCCTTTCTCTGTCACAATCTGATTTGAAATAACATTGATATAAGGAAAAGTAAGGCTTTGAAATCCAAGGTTTAAAGATCTCAAATGATGGCGGGCCGTCAGGGAGTCGACAATAGAAGGGTCAACACCTCTCTCAACTCTGCTTGAGCCCAGAATGACGGTGTTAAAGCTCTCGTTTGTACTCAACAATGTCCTTTTTTCATTGAGTGCCGATTGCCGGTCCTCCAAAGGGAACATGGTACTTATGACTTGCCGTATCACAACCAAAATTAGTACAAACAGAAGCGCTTTAAGAAGGGCCTTTTTCATTCTAAAATTTAAAATAATAAAACTCGTTGCTGACAATCCCAAAGTTGAGTATTGCCTCAACAAGTACAATGTAAATTGCCCATCGAAGTAGAAAGGACTTTTTGCCAATCCATTCGCTAAAATCATTCAATTTCATGCTCACGTTAATAATGTCCATTAAAACAAAGACAGCCACACAAAATCCAATTTCTTGAACCTCCTTGAGCGTAAGTGGGCTTTTTCCAATATTCCCCCAATCCAGACTATATCGCAATATTTTAACACCAGCCTCCCACGATTCGGACTTAAACCACATGGCAGTAAAAGAAGTAGATAAGAAGATAAACGCTATACAAAAAGAGTTAAATATTGCTGGGAGACGAAGCAATCCAAATCGGTCAAATTGCCTAAACCGCCATTTGTAAGTCAGGCGCTCTATCACTATCCACATGCCGTTTAAAGTCCCCCAAATCACGAAGCCCCAATTTGCTCCGTGCCACAAACCGGTTATGAAAAATACGAATAGAAGACTCAGGTAAAAGCGAGTTTGCGTTCTCCCTTTTCCCAAAACAGCAAAGAAAAGGTAATCCCGGAACCAGTCACTAAGTGTAATATGCCACCCTTTCCAAAAATTTGCTTTAGAGTTAGCGAAATACACCCTGTTGTGAAAATTGTTGGACAGTTTGACTCCAAAAAGCCTGGCCGAGCCAATTGCCATGTCGCTATACCCTGAGAAGTCGCAAAAAATCTGAACAGTAAAAAGACACGAGCCAATCATGAGCGGCAACCCTTTATACGTCTCGGGGCTCCCATACACTAAATCAACCAACTCCCCGATACGGTCTCCGACCACCATTTTTTTGAATAGCCCCCAAAGGATGAGCCGTGCACCTGCCGTTATGTCCGTCGAGCGCAAAGCGGTCAACCCATTTAATTGAGGAAGCAGGGCTCTTGACCTCTCAATAGGCCCGGCAAGTAGTTGGGGGAAAAGCAAAACGTACAGGGAGAATATTCCAAAGTTTCTTTCTGGCTTTCTGAAGCCTTTGTAGACATCTATCGTATGGCTTAGAGTTTGGAAGGTATAAAAGCTGATACCTATGGGAAACGGAAGTGAATTTTTGGGAATCGAAATAGCTATGTTCAATGCGCTGAACACGGTATTTATATTCTCAGCAAAGAAATTGTGGTATTTGAAAAAGAAAAGGAGCCCAATATTGGAAACTATGCTTGACCAAAATAAGGCTTTTCTTTGCCACTGAAGCTTTGAGCTATAGATCGCAAGTCCACAGAGATAATCTATCAGGATTGAAATTCCTACTACAATAAGAAAGAATGAATTCCAGGTCGTGTAAAAGTATACGCTTGAGGCTAAAAGCAGTATCCACCTCCAGGATTTTGGAGTAAAGTAATAAAACACAAGTAACAGAATCAGAAAGACCCCGTAGCCGCTACTATTAAAAAGCATTCAATACAAGTAACATCAACAACAGTAACTTAAATTATCCCCTTTGCAAAAAGTAAGTTTTGGCAAATATTTCTACGCTTGAGGGGTAAATTAACAGGATTTTAGTTTCGCTGTTATTGAATCTCCATAAATACTTATAAATTGAAATATTCTATGACGACTTGCGTCATGAAACGCTCAATAATTCCTCAGTTACAATTTTTACTATTGATCTTACACCCATTCATGACTTCCTAGTATGACGAGCCAATCTGAAATAGCTGATTTCATCAAAAAACTAATTGCGAAGGAAATTGGAAAAGAAGTCACCACGATTGATGATGCTGTGGCATTTAATGATCTGGGGCTGGATTCGGTGAATTCAATTTTCTTACTGGGAGATGTTGAGGAGCATTATAAAATTGACATTGACCCTTTGAGTTGTAAGCTCCCCTGAAGTTCGACCATTTAAAAGTTGAGAAAAAATAATCAACTTTAAATGGTAGATATGAAAAAGTCACGATTCACAGAAACACAGATTGTAAGTGCGATTAGAGCGCACGAAGCAGGGCGTAAGGCCGAGGACATTTGCCGGGAAATGGGCGTCACCACAGCGAGCTTTTATAAATGGCGTCAACGTTATGGAGGCATGGAACCCAGTGATGTAAAGAAGATGAAGGATCTTCAGGAAGAGAATGCACGCTTGAAGCGCATGTTTGCTGACCTTAGCCTGGTGCATGAGGCTTTGAAAGATGCTGTTTCAAAAAAGCTCTGACGCTTGATGAAAAAGGCGTACTGGTTCAGTTCATGGTCGAAGCGCATGGAGTGAGTCGGCGTCAAGCGTGTAAAGCAGTGAGTATGCCGAGAAGCACATACAGCTATGTACCCAAATTTAGGGATGACGGTGCGGTGATAAGAGAGCTGGAAGAACTGGTGAACAAGCACCCTTCGATAGGTTTTTGGCAATCCTATTACAGGATCAGGAAGAAAGGCTATGTATGGAATCACAAGCGTGTTTACCGAGTCTATACCGGGCTGCATCTTAATATTCGCCGCAGGTATAAAAAGCGGATTCCAGCCAGGGTAAAACAAGCTTTGTATAGGCCAGAAGGTATCAATCAGGTTTGGTCTGTAGACTTCATGAATGATAGTTTATGGGATGGTCGAAGGTTCAGGCTTTTGAATGTGATGGATGACTATAACCGGGAAGTACTAGCACTGGAAGCCGACACATCACTTCCAGCATCCAGGGTAATCAGAGTGCTAGAATACCTGAAAGAGTTCCGGGGCCTACCTAAAATGATCAGAGTGGATAATGGCCCCGAGTTTATCTCCAATCAGTTGGATCAATGGTGTCGGGGTCATCAGATCAACCTTACCTTCATCCAGCCTGGTAAGCCTATGCAAAATGGCTATGTCGAGCGATGTAACGGCAGCATTAGGAAAGAGTTACTAAATGCCAACGTCTTCCATAACCTCACAGAGGTGAGATATAAGATTGAAGAATGGCTCGATGATTACAACCGATACCGCCCCCATGAGTCACTTGGGTATCGATCTCCTGTCGAGCTATTACAAACAATATGAATACTATTTTTCCTTTTCAGCCGATGATCATTACCAAGGTGAATGCGCACAGCCTGTCAAGACCGGTTGATGCCATTGAAAATAAACAAAAATCAACCGCCTGCTTGGTCTTGACTGGCTGCCAGCAGGCACCTATTTTTGATCAGCCGGTGAAACGGAAAAGTCAACTTTTGAGTGGTCCAATTTTAGGGGGAGCTTACAGAGTCTCTACAACAACCCAACTGTTTCTTCCTTTACCGAGCACGTTTACAAATTGATAAATGGACGTAACTAAGCTTTGGCAACCATCGAATCCGGGGTTTATTACTAACCCCTTTCCAGTATATTCCAAAATATTGGCGCATGCACCTGTATTCCAATCACCCACTGGGGACTTCGTAGTAATGAACTATGATGGCGTGAAGCATGTGCTTTTTGCTAAAAATTTTCAGACAGGAGCCAGAGCGGAATGGATTTATAAAATGACTCAATATGCCACGGGCAGAAACATAGACTTTGGCTCGATTCGGCAGGCAGTGACTGGAATGCCTATACAACAAAACCCGCCAATACATAGTCTTATTCGGTCCGTTTTGGCTAAAAACTGGCCTTCAAAATCTTTTCTTTCGACAAAGTCTTCCGAGATTTGTGATGAAATCCTGGCAGATATGCCACCATCATTTGACCTGGTCTCTTTTATTGCCAAGAAGCTACCAGTATGGATGGTTTGCGATGTGCTTGGCATGCCGAGATCTTTAGGAGAAGAGCTTCAAGCAGATGGCTTCAAGCTGGTTCAACTCCTTGATCCCTATTTGACTTTTAAAGATTTAAAGAATATCCAGGTAGCCTCAACAAACCTTCGGGCATCTTTTGATCTTTACTACAGCAGCCTTGATAAGGAGTCGGCCGGATTGGCTGCTGCTGTCAAAAAAGCTGCAGAAGGCAACCCTGAATTTAATGCTGATCCCGTATCGCTCATTATTTTTCTTTTCATTGCTGCCTTTGAAACAACCTCCAGCCTGATAAGCATTTGCCTGCAAACATTAATTGAGGACAAAGAACTACTACGCAAACTTGATGACGACGCCAGCATTGAGCGCTTTGTCCGGGAGATATTACGTTTACACTCACCTGTGCAGATAACAGGCAGGTCGAACCCAGAACCTATTGCCCTTTCTGGCGTTGAAATTCCCGCTAATAGCACCATCACTCTTTGCCTTGGGTCTGCCAATCGTGACCCAGGTCATTTTGAAAACCCCGATCAACTAATTATCGACAGAAAGGTAAACGATCACCTTTCCTTTGGCTATGGTATGCATCATTGTCTGGGAAGCCAAATGGCAGTAGTTGAAGCTGCTTCTGTGGTCAAAGCTTTCCTACCGAAGCTAGAGCGTACCAGTATTGTTGGCAAACCAGTTTGGGAAAACAGGCTAATGATCAGGAGGCTACTTTCTATGGAACTGGCAATTTCAAACGAAAAAGCTATGTCAGTTTAAATGATAAAAAAAACCGATATTTGTCTCTTAACTGTGATTGGATCCCATTTCGAAACAATATTTCCATTGGTCAATGGGGTAATTAACTCTGATCAGCACTACTAGTTCAAGATGTTTGCTTGTGAAATTTGTCGGCGATATAGCGATAAACACCGGGCACCAAACCTCTTGCTTCGCCAACAGAACTACCTCCTCGAAGCAATAAACTTCACCACCTCGCCTCGGTTATTTACTCCCAGCTTGTCGTAGAGGTTTTTTAAATGGCTTTTGACAGTATTGATAGAAAGGAACAACTCATCAGCTATTTCCTGGTTGGTCTTTTGCGTGAAAACCATTTTTAACACATCATACTCCCGTTCGGAAATTGGGGTCGACAGTCGATCATTGAGCTCCTCCAATGACACGCTAAAGTCTCCTTCATATTTCCCCAGCATTTCATTGAGCCTTATCCGGTATTCGTTGAGCTGACCTTCCAGAATCTCATGTCTTAGCCTGGCTTTTTGCCGTTGATTATAAATGATAAGCACCAGTATAACAATTGCCAACGTGGAAGCGCCAACCAAAAAAAATTGCACTTGCTGCTTGCGTGACAATTCACTTTCTGTCAATTCTTGTTGCGCCACCAGCAACGCTATTTCCTTTTGCTGTTCTGCCTTTTCGTATTTCGATTCAATTTCCTCGATTTGGGCCACCGTTTCAAGTCTGAACAAAGAGTCCTTCAGCGCCATGTATTCTTCGTGTGCCGACAAGGCCAATGCTGTTTGATTTGACTTCTTCAAAAGGGAATAGTAAAATTTTATGGCTTCGATATGTTTGGGCAGCAAACCATACTTTTTAGCGGCGTCAATGCCCTGCTCGGCATAAGCAATGCCGGTTTTGAATTGCCCCTGCTGCTCTGCTACCTCCGCCAGATTGGAAAAGCAACTTACGTACACCTCGTACTCCTGAACTGCCCACGCTACATCTTTGGCGTTCAGGTAAAATTTTGTAGCCTGTTTCCAGTCTTGCTTTTGGTGATAAATTGATGCAATATTTTTATACGCATATGCGAGGTACGAAGAATCGCCATTCTCCAGAATGATATCCAACACTTTCAGGTTATGCTCCATCGACTGATCCAAATTTCCAAGGGCACTGTGGGCAAAAGCGAGAATCAGGTGCCCGAAAAAATACCTATCAGCTAATTTATACTCCTCAATGACTTGAAAACTTGCCTGTGCATATTCAAGTGATTTCGAATACTGCTCCAGCTCATTATAGATGCCTCCAATATTTCCTAAAAGACGTGATTTGAGAGAAGCTGCTTCCACTGTGGTCAAATCTCCTAGCTCTTCCAGGCCCGCATTGTAGTATTTCATCGCCTCATCAGTGGCGCTCAGGGTCAGTGAAGTATTGCCCATGCTATTGTAAATCTCTCCCTTCAGTAAGTAAAACGGCTTGGAGCCAACCAACTGTAGCGATTGATTCAAATGATTAAGTGCAGTGTCGTTTGAATAGGCCTGGGCGTAGGCGTTTCCCAATTTTTGATAGTAAGCTGCTTTTATAGAGTCATTGGAATCAGTTTGCAGATCTTTGGTGGACAATAAAAAAGTGATCCTCTCTCTTGAATTCTGCACTTTGTCTGCCTGCTCCAGTTGGGCTATTGACTGACTGTTTTGAGCGTTAGCGGTACCAATGGTCAACAGACAAATTCCCAGCCAACAAAATTTAAAAGCCATTTACTGAGTGATATGAATTCCCGACAAATAGCTGAAAATAATTATTGTTTCGGTTAATCGATCATAGTTCGATGAAATTTAGTAAAAAGAAAACCGGCCTCGTCCGATGAAGCCGGTTTTTCACAAGTAATAAATCCTGTTGTTGTGGGGGATCTACTATTTCTTTACCATCCTTTTGACAGTCGACCTTCCTTCTTCATCAACCAGGTAAAGGAGATAAACACCAGGCACCAAATCAGGAATAGTAAGCTCTATTTTGTCGGTTGCGGCTCTTTCAAGCATTAGCTGCCCATTCAGGTTGTGTAAGCGAATCGCACTGAGGTTCTTGCCTTCAATTTTGATCGCTTCTGTAAATGGGTTTGGATAGACCAACACCTGGCTTAGTTCATCGTCCACACCAGTCTCGACCGCCTCGGTTAATTCAAATACAGCTTCTGCGATGCCCTGGTAATTGGTGTCACTGATAGTCGCCACCACCGTGTAGCTTCCGGCAGCGACAGGAATGATTGCCTCTCCATTAAAAGTGAATACCACTTCCAAACCAGCAGGATCAGTCACGGCGGTCGGCATCTTCGGTGCACCATCTGCTTCCTGCTCCAGATCCGACAAGGTGATAGTGGCGGTGGCTTTATTTACAATAAAGCTTTGAGTCACATTGGCCGCTGCATTGAAGCTATCATCACCCGTCTGGCTTGCTGTGATCGTGACACTGCCTGCACCTGTGATTGTTGCAGTACTTCCGCTAATGGTGGCAGAGCCGGTTACAGTGTAGCTTACCGGCAACCCTGAGCTGGCAGTGGCCATCAAATCGAAGGCTGGGTCACCAAAAGTTTTGTCGCCTATGGCTTCGAAAGTAATCGTCTGATCCTCTTTCACAGGGTCAACAGGAGTATCATCGGTTACTGTGAAGGTCCTCGGCAATGCTGTCGCTGCCATGTAATTCACATTCCCGGCCTGACTGGCAGTTACCGTGATATCTCCTGCCCCCGTGAAGGTCAATGTTGTTTCTGCTAATGTCGCTGGCCCGCTTACCTCGTAGCCAACAGTCAGTCCTGAGCTGGCAGTTGCAGTTAACGCTATGCCGCCGGCACTAAGCAAATGGTTTTCTATTGCTTCGAAAGTGATGCTTTGCCCTGCTTTGTTGACGGTAAGCTCCTGCGTTGCTTCTGCTGAATTATAATTGATACTGCCTGCCTGGGCCACGGTGATGGTGGCGTTGCCTGCACCTACTATGGTTACTTTGCTGCCATCAATTGTCGCTACTGCTTCCTCTGAAGCGCTGTAGGTTAGCTCCAGGCCAGTGTCAACCGTGGCGCTCAGTTCGAATGACGCATCACCAAATGTTTTGGCCTCCAGCGCCCCGAAGGTGATGAGCTGATCAGCCTTGCCAATGGTAAGGGTACCCTCCACGTAGTTCAGTTCGTAGTTGTCGGCACTACCACCACTCACGGCAATGGCATAGTCGCCTGCATCGGATGAGGCTGAAGCTTCTGTTGTTGCTTCTATGCCGCCTACTATAACATCGGCCGTTTCGCTGTTCACAAAACCAGTAACGGTATAAGTGAGGTCGGGCAAGGTTCCGCCGTAGGTCATTTGCTTGTTCCCGGCTGTTACTGTCAGCATAGCTTTGCCTACTTCAAAGCTTCTGGTGACCTGAGCGGCCGGGTTATAGTCGTCATCACCAGCCTGAGTAGCCTTCACTGTTACAGTACCAAGTCCTGTGAGTGTCAGTTCGCTTCCATTCAACGAAGCAGGGCCTGACACCAGTTGGTAGTCGACTGCAAGCCCGCTGTTCGACGAAGCACTTAGCGTAAATATGTCTCCGTAGGTTTTGTCACTAATTGCAGCGAAGGTGATCGTTTGGTCTGTTTTTGCCGGGTCTGTGACCAGAAAAGTCAACACCTTGTTTTCAGCCGCCAAATAGTTCGCATTGCCTGCCTGGGTTATTGTGACCGTTACCTCACCAGCCACGCCGGTGAGTGTTATCTGGTTGCCCACGTTGGTTGCCGGGCCGCTGACCACAAAGGTCAGCGGGAGCCCGGAACCTACTGTCGCTGAAACAGCAAAGGGAATATCCATGATGGTTTTATTACTGATTGGATCCGCACTAATCGCTTGACCAGCTTTATTCACCATAAACGTCCGTTCGACAGCAACAGCAGCCTTGTGATCTCCATCTCCAGCCTGAGTGGCCCGAACGGTAACCTCTCCAGCCCCGGTAATGGTAAGAATACCGTTTAGCACAGTTGCATTTCCTTCGATCACACCGTAGGTAACAGGAAGGCCTGAACTAGCCTCGGCATTGAGCGAAAAGGCAGCGTCGCCAAAAGTTTTATCATCGATGATGGGAAATGTAATTGTCTGCTCCTGCTTATCAGTCGTAAACCTCCAAAATGTATTGTCGTTATTCCAGGGGGGCAGCTCATTGCCTAAAGCATCAGTTACAAACACATTGTCGAGACTATAAGCTCTTACCCAGAACTCCGTGTTAGCTGACAGCGGTTCAATGCCTGTAATACTTATCTGGTTTCCATTCACAACTTCCACATGAGAGGAGCTCCAGTCGATTTGCTGCTCCAAAAAGTTGCCAGAAACGGTTCGAATCTGAAAGAATGCAGAGCTACTTGCTGTATTGAGGTCAACGTCCTCATTAAAGGTGATAAGCAGATTAGGCTGAAAAGCTACAGCGGTGGCGCTATTGACCGGGCTTAGCGCTGTAATAACAGGTGCGTCCTCATCGGTACTATTGATAGTGATCAATAGGGCCTGCTCTACAAACAATCCACCAGCATCTGTTGAGCGAACCCGCACTGAGTAGCTGGACTTCGTCAGGTAAGTGAAGACGATATTAGCCTTTAGTGCATTGCCTACGATGCTGAAGCTTGCATTGTTGGTATCGCCACTACCCGATTGTAAACTATACGTGTGGCTGTCACCATCATCAAGATCCACGGTAGAAAATGTGCCTACAACGTCTCCAACCGCATTCCCCTCATCAATCGTGTGGCTCGACAGGCTATAATTGATCGGGGCCTCGTTCACATCATTGACTGTAATAGTAAAAGCCTTCTCAAAATTTGCCGATCCATCGCTGGATCTTACTCTTATGCTATAGCTAGACTTTATTTCATGGTTGAATGCGGCGCTTGCTCTCAGTTGATTTCCTGAAATATTGAAACTGGCATTATCTGTGCTGCCTGTGCCAGACACCAAACTGTAAGTATGGCTATCACCTGGATTTGCATCGGTACTGGTTAATGTACCAATCACAGCATTGATCGCATTGTTTTCATTGATGGAAGTAGCACTAAGTACAATGTTGGTGGGCGCTGAATTGGGTGCTGACTCTGTAGTAAAACTCCATGTCTCAGTATCGGCAAAGCCTCCCTCAAAGTTGTTCCCCGCCAAATCCCGAACCGCTCCATTGTCAATAGTGACGTAATATTCTGTGTTGTAAGGAGGTAGTGCATAGCTGGAGTTTGACAAATGTATGATCAACTGATTTCCGGAAACCGTAAATTGTTCGGTTTGCGTAATGGGATAGCCCGAAGCAGCCGGAGTTCCCCCTCCTACTCTCAACACCTTTACAAAAGAATAGTAAGGCTGAACAGGCTCACTAAAAGTCACCACCAAATCAGCATCACGAGCTACACCCGTTGAGTTGTCTAAAGGACTAAAGCTCAATATCGTTGGTGGTGTCACGTCTGTGTCTGCCAGGTTGTTAATGGTGATAGTAAACTGCTTTTCAAAAGTAGCTGTGCCATCACTGGTACGAACTCTGATGCTATAGCTGGTCTTCGTTTCGTAATCAAAAACTGCGCTGGCTCGAAGTTGATTTCCGGAAATATTGAAACTGGCATTGTCCGTGCTTCCTGTACCAGTCACCAAACTGTAAGTATGGCTATCACCTGGATTTGCATCGGTACTGGTTAATGTCCCAATCACAGCATTGATCGCATTGTTTTCATTGATAGAAGTAGCACTAAGTGCAATGTTGGTGGGCGCTGAATTGGGTGCGCTTGCAGTGGTGAAGTTCCAGAAAGTTTGGTTATTAAGTGTGGTCACCACATTGCCACTCATATCTTGAATGTTTGGGTTGAAATAGATTGCATATGCGGTGGCCGATAGCAAATCAACATTGAGATCAATGGTTAAGGTGCTACCGGAGATATTGACAAATGGTGAATTGGTGCCTAAGGTAAAATCCAGTACACCATTCTTAAAGAATCCAACCAAAACTGTTGCGGGTATAAGACTGATAGGCTCATTAAATGTGATTACAAAATTACTGTTCACTGGTATGTTGGCAGCATCATCAAGGGGGCTTAGACTTACTACAGCAGGTGGAGTCAAATCTTCGGCCACATCATTGATGGTAATCGTAAAAACTTTGTCAAAAGTAGCCTCCCCATCATTGGTGCGTACTCTTATGCTATAGCTTGACTTGGCTTCGTAGTTAAAAGCAACGCTCGCTCTCAGTTGATTGCCGGAAATATTGAAACTTGCATTATCAGTGCTTCCTGTTCCAGCCACCAAACTGTAGGCATGGCTATCACCCGGGTTTGCATCCGTGCTTGTTAGTGTCCCTATAACCGCATTGACCGCATTATTCTCATTAATGGAAGAGGCACTAAGTAGGATATTGGTAGGGGCGGTATTGGCTATACCATACCTGATAAATATGCCATTCCCAGAAACACCACTGGGGCCGCTACCGTAGTTGTAATTGGAAACTGAGTTATTAATCCAACGAACATTTCCATTATCATACTCGGCTACAAAACTTTTATTGGCAACTGTGCCGTCTCCCGAGACAAGCGTTGGAGCTATTTCATACGCAATCACATTAGCCGAACTAAGCTTCAAAAAACGCAATTCAGTATTTGTACGAGCCACCAATAACTCATTGTTGGCGTTGATGGTAAAACTATGAGCATACCCTAAATTCCGATTCCAGCGATCTGTTCCGGCATTGGTTAGTTTGATAAAATTGTTGCCAACAGCAGCATATACATTTCCATTTCCATCCAACTCAATTTCAGTTCCCTCGGAAGCGGTGCTGTATGTCCTTACCCAGGAGAGGGCGTTGCTGCTGGTCCATTTGGCGATGAAAGCATCTTTTAAATTCACAGAGTTAATGATATTGGTGCCAGCACCGGGATCAAAGTCAGCGTTTTGACCGAAAAATCCTGTGAGATAGATGTTTCCAGATTCATCAACAGCGATAGCATTACCTCGGGAATTCCTATTAGCATTGTAATCCAATGCGCCAGTGGGACTTTGTATCATCCACCCTTGATTGATACGCACTCCCGAGCTATTGAATTTTGCGTAGTAAGCATGTAGTTGCGGACCTGAGTAATTGCCATTAACTGTTCCCGCTTGATGCCCCGTAATAAAAACGTTACCAGATCCATCAACGGCTATTCCTTCACCACTAGAATAATCAATATTAATACCGGCTCCATAAGTATTTGCTGCGCTAAAAATGAGCGAACCCGTTGGATCCAGCCCTCTGACAAATGCTCTTGTAAACTCTCCAGCTGTCAATCGCAAACCGGTTACCTGTGCTCCAATTCCATCAGCGGTTCCCTTGATATCCCCAATAAAGTATACATTTCCATCGGCTCCAATGGTAATGTCGTTTAGAAAAAGCAAGGGGTCAAGCTCTTGACCACTATGCGAAATCATCGGCCCCCTTGTCCACATCGCTTTCACCCAAAGTAATGCGTCTGTGCTGCTATACTTTGCTATGAATGCATCGTTATAAGTGTCTTCAGCCTGAAAATTAACCGGGTCAGGTGCATTAACCACATTAGGACCTGGATCGAAATCCACAGCACCATTAAAATACCCGATAATGTAGTAGTCGCCATTGCTTGCCACTACGCCCTTACGTATACCTATCCATCCACCATTGAGATTTAACGACGGAGTGATGGACTTAAACACTGGGGTTTGAGCAATGCCTTGAACAGCACTGCTCAGTAAAAAGAAGAGTAATAATTTTTTCATGGTTTCAGCGATTTGTGAAACCAAATTTTCTCTTATTCACTCCCTTCCTCCTCACCCACCACGGGTGAAACAGCTACTAGCCGGGTGGCTAGTTTTTTCAAGTAACTGAAAACGAGCTTATTAAAAAGGACTATTTCGTTGCAATGAACTTGAGGGCGGCCTGGCGGTCGTTCACACCCAGCTTTTCGTAGATCTTGCTTAGATGGAACTTAACGGTGTGAACCGATAAAAAGACCGTCTCTGCAATCTCTTTGTTATTCATATCTGACACGGCCAGCCGCAGTATTTCAAACTCCCGCTCAGTTAACGGCGAGGTCAGCTTACCATTTACAACTTCCATGGACAATTCCCCCTGGCTATCTCCCGGGGCCAGCAATAAATTAAGCTGATTACGCAGGTTGGTAATCTCTTCGTTGAGCAGTTTCCGCTTCAGCTGCGTGTTCCACACAAACACAAAAGCGCCACCCACCACTAATACTACCGCCGCCAGAGCCAGGTAAAGCTGGCTGCGGGTTTTGTCGAGCTCAAGCCCCGCAATTTCGTTTTCTCTGGCCAGTAGAATGATTTCCTTTTGCTTTTCTTCAGTTTCGTATTTTTCTCTTAGCTCGTCGATACTTTTCTGCCGATCGGCATTAGTGAGAGAATCATTCAGGCTCATATACAGCTGGTAGTATTCCAGTGCCTTTCTGTAATCGCCCACCCCCTGGTAGCTCTGAGCCACCACCTGCCGGGTGTCCCTTACTAGTCTTGGTTCCTGTGCATAACTCAGCGCTTCCACACTGTACTGCACCGCCCTGCTAAAATTACCCAACGCCAGGTAAGTATCAGCAAGGGAAAGCACGTCGTTGGCCAATCCCAGCGTATCCTGCAGTTGCCTGTCGATGGCAATAGCTTCCTGGTGATAAAAGATAGCAGAGTCGTTTCGTTTAAGCTTTAGCTGAATGCCTGCCAGAGAATTGTAAGTGGTGGCAAGGCCTTTGATGTTGTTGTATTTTTTCTTTACCCGAAGGCTCATCCGAAAGTAGTTGATGGCCATGTCCACATTGTCGAGCCTGTAGTAGAGCCTCCCCAGGTTATGGTAGCTGGTACCGAGCAGCGCCTCCTCTCCTAACTGCTGTTTCAGGTCAATGGACTTTAGCATATAGTCAATGGCACCTTGTGTATCATCCATATAGCTCACCAGGTTCGACAGGTTGTTGTAGATAAACGCCTGACCTCGAACGTTTTTCAATGCCTGAAACATAGGCAGTGCTTTGAAAAAGTTTTCCAGCGCCAGTGAATCCTTCGATTGATAGTAATACAAGGTGCCGAGCTCAAAGAAGGATTGCGCTAAAAGGGTACTGTCTTCCTGCTCCAAAAATATCTTGCTGGCCTCTTTCAGCAATACTTCAGCGGAGTCCATTTCCCCCGTGTACAAAAGAAGCTGGGCAAGCGTGATGTTGGTTCTTCCTGTCAACCACTCATCGTCGTCCGCAAGCATCCTTGCTCTGCGTGCAAGCCTGAAAGCGATGGCGGGCTCACTGGTTCTGAAAGCGTAGGCCACTTCGTTGAGGTAGGTAACTTTCTCCCTGATGGATGTTAGCCCACTCAGCTGGGCCATGACGCTATCCGGAATGGTTTCGGTCTGCCCAAAAGAGGAAAATGATACAAGGCAAATGACAGCGGGCAAGCAGGCCAGGGTCAAAAGTCTTCTTTTATACATAGGGAATCGGCAGCTACGGGCATTAAAAAAGGTAAGAGGAATAAATCTATACAAAACGAAAAGAAAATGGTAGTAAAATCTATCCGCATCCAATCCCTAAACCGAGATGAAAGCTTTGCAGCCCTTCAGGATACACACCAGGCCCCGGGAAGTGTTCTTTTAAGCTGTATATGAAAGAACCCGCTGAAAAAACGCATCAACTTCAATGTATCATAGCCGCTCCAGATCACTCCAGCCTGCCAAACATAATTCGCTCCTTCCTGCTCGCATCTGTATCTCCCTGGGTCACGGTAAGCCACACACTGCCCTTATGCTCCACAAAGCTCGGGTACTGAAAAGAGCTTTCGCACTCGAAACGATACTTCCTTTCCCAATGAATACCATCCGGGGAAACATCAATATTAAAGACGCTCCGAAAGGCACCGTTAACCTTGGTCGACTCCTGCCAGCCTAAATAATAAATGCCTTTGAACTTATCAAAGGTTGGTTTTGAGTTAGTTCCATTGGGAACAAACTTCCGGTGATCAGCTTTCGTCCAAACCCTACCATTCGTGCTGGTAGTGAAAGCATAGTTTAAACTTCCCGACTCCGTTCTGCAAATAGCCAGCCAGCTACCATCAGGCAGTTGGTTAACCGCAGACTCACTCAGCTTCAGGTCGTTGGGTTCATTGTAATGCCCAAGCAACTCAAACGTATCGAACTTCTTATTGAGCACAGCAAGCCCATTTTGCCTGCCCGGAAAGTTATTAAGTACGGCGTATATTTTTCCATCAATTTCCTTGAATTCAAATACATACAGCCCATAATCGACCGGCTTTCTGATCAGCCCATTAGCGACAGCATCTTCGTAGTAGTATTGCGGCTGCATATCAAAAACGCCAGCGGCTGTCTTGATTTTGGCTTTATATATTTGACTTCTGAACCCTTGCTTTTTGAGATCAAAGTCAATGTACCACACCTGCGACTGCCGCTTGCCCGGCTCTTCACTGGCGAAAAAACAGCGCAAGTACCTTTTGCTCATTTGTATGATTCGGGGAACAAAGCATGCTCCTTCAGGTAGTGTGGCATTGTCGAAAGCCTGCCCTCCTTTTACGAACGGAATAATTCGCTCAACCTTTTGCGTCTCAATATTTACAATTGAAAGGGCATTGTAAACGTAGGGCCATTCCGGGTTTTCGCCTGGCCGCACATCGTTGATCATGGTAGCTATGTAAGCGTGGCTCCCTACCATCACAAAGGAGGCATCATGAGCTCCTTTCGCCTCCGGGCTGGTGACTTTGATTAAGTTGGCCATCACCAAATCAGCCGCTAGTTTGGGGTTCCAGTCTGCAGGCAGAATGGGCTCATTGACATTTACCTGGGCTGTTTGACCGGCAACACTCAGAGCGCCAATCAGTAACAGGGCGACAACGTTCATCACTTTCTTCATGGAGAATCAGGGTAGTTATTCACATTCATCAATGCTCGACAGGGATTTGCGGTGCCGGTCAGCGGCAGCCACCCTCCCTTTGCATTCAGCAAAATATCAAACACATGAGTAAATAACTACTTCGACCAAAAGCAGCGGTCAAAAGATACACTTAAGAGAAATCTACCCCAACCGCTTCAAGCTCCCACTCCGCACATACACTTCGGCATCGTGCCAGAGGATCTTGGTCCAGATTTGGCCGGCATCGAGGGGCCAACTATTCAGATGATCGTGAGCAACTACTCTTTTCTTACTTTCATTTGTTTCAAGACATCGCCTCTTTCGTTTTCAATTACCAGCAGGTAGATCCCAGCAGGCTGATGTTGTAGATTTAAAACAGTTCTTTGGGAAGTCAACGCCTTTTCCAGTCTTCTCCTACCAAGCATATCAAAAAGGTAAATCTTACCGCTCATCTCAGCCTTGATATCAATCGTAAGCTCTTTTGATACAGGGTTGGGAAAAACGACTATATATTCCTCATCAATCCCGATTCCTGTTTCAATTTCTTCGAGGACAAGCACACCTTCAGCACTACCCTGGTAGTTTTCTTCCACAATGCCAGCCGCCACATCGTAGCTGCCTGCTTCCGACGGTGCTTCAGCCGACCTATTGTACGTAATCTCAACATTGAGTCCTTGTGGGTTGGTGGAAACCTGCACACCTTTCGGGGAACCGTCGGCCACTTGTTCCAGTTGAGACAGTGTGACTTCAGCCACAGCTTTGTTCACCACAAAAGTTTGGCTTACAGCGCTGGCCGGATTGTAAACCTCATTTCCTTCCTGGTTTGCCGCAATAGTAACCGCACCAGCACCTGTAATGGTAACAACAGGCCCATCAACTGTGGCGGGGCCATCACTCACCGAAAAGACAACTGACAAACCAGAGCTGGCAGTAGCTGAGATTTCGAAAGGTGCGTCTCCAAAGATTCTATCTCCCATCGCATCAAATGTGATAGTCTGATCTTCTTTCTCAGGTTCTACAACAGTGTCGTCAATCACCACAAAACTTCTCGACACCGACTCAGCTGCCAGGTAATTTGCGTTGCCCTCCTGGTTTGCGGTTAGTGTAATGTCTCCAGAACCTGTAAAGGTGAGGCTAGCTCCATCAAGAGTTGCAGGGCCTACCACGTCAATAGTAATCACCAGTCCTGAGCTTGCAGCCGCTTCAAGAGTTATGCTACCTGTGCTCAAAACCTGATTTTCTATATTAGCAAAGGTGATGACCTGCATTGCTTTGTCTACTGTCAGGGTTTGAGCGACATCTGAAGCCATAGCATAGTTAGCGTTGCCTAACTGGCTGGCCGTGATGGTTGTTTCTCCAGCCCCAATGATCGTCACTAGCGAACCCTCAATTGTTGCCACGGCTTCATCTGAGCTAAGAAAGGCGACCTCAAGACCCGAGTCACTATTTGAAGACAGTTCAAAAGATTCATCTCCAAATGTTTTACTCGATAATTCTCCGAAAGTGATTGTCTGTGAAGCCTTGCCAACGGTAAAGACCCGCTCCACGGCACTGGCGGCCTGGTAATTGTCGTCACCGGATTGTGAGGCTGTAATAGTGGCTGCGCCAACCCCTGCTATTTCAACTTTTGCGCCTACAACTACTGCTACTGATTCATCAGAGCTCTGAAAAACAACTTCCAGCTCCGACGTCGATGAAGCCACAAGCTCAACATCATCTCCTCGATAAACAGCTGATTCTGGCTGATAGAAGGTGATCGTTTGGGGCGCTTTATCAACAACTAATGACTGTTCGACTTCGGCGTCACCGTACCGATCATCGCCTGCCTTATGCGCAGTGATGGTCACTTCACCTGCCCCAACAATTGTTGCTATACTACCTCCGATGGCAACTATACTTTCATCTGAACTTGAAAAAGTAATGTCTCCTTCGATGTTAGACGCAGCCACAAGCTCAAATGCTGGATCTCCAAAGATCTTATCATCAATTTCATCAAAAGTTATGTCCGGCTGTAGTTTCTCAATGGTGAGGGTGCCTGTTATATATTTGAACGAATAATTGTCTGCCTCCCCACCCGACACCTCAATCACGTACTCGCCAGGTATATCTCCCTGAACAGCTGAAGTGCTAACTTCGATGTTGCTAGTCAGCAAATCTTCCGTGTCGTCAAAAGCAAAGTTGGTAATGTTGTATGTAAGATCAGGGATGGAACTCCCATAGGGAATTGCTATATCATCCGCTGTCACAGTCAATTCTCGCTTGTCAATGATCAGATCACCGTTTTGAAAAAACAGGTTATAATTTGCGTTGCTCGTCAATCCACTGGGCACTATCGCATCTTCATATAGGCCTCTTTCCACTTGGTCTATTTGTTCGAACTCAAGTTGACCCCACAGCGTTTCATTACCGTTTGAGTCACCATTTTCATTGTCGTCATAAGCGAAGCCATCGTATGTTACCGACAACAAATCGTTAACATCATCCCCATATTGGACGGTGATATCATTGCCAATTACATACAAATTTTTTGCGACGACTCGAAGATCGCCATATTGATTGTGGATGGCATAATTATTAGATGTGACGCCACGAGGTATTATTCTATTTGAATAGAATCCCACATCCGGACGCAGGACAATACTGAAACTTTGGGCTCCAATCAAATTACTCTGGTCTTCCCCGTATACAAAGCCTTCATATACCACACTGAAATGATCATTGGGATCAACGCCGTATTCCAACTCTATATCCTGCGCTATTATTTCCAACGGGGCTTTCTCGATAATGAGCTCCCTTCCTTCTTCAGTGTAAGGGTTTAAAGCATCTCCTTCCAACACAGCAAATAGTGTTACCTTCCCCGCTCCATTAATAGTGACGGTACTGCCTGATACCTCGGCAATATTTGTGTCTGAGCTTGCATATGAAACTGCGTTTTCGGCCTCCGGGGCACTTGCGCTAATTTCGAAAGGAACATCTCCATATGTTTTACTTTCATCAATTTCAAACACTATCTGCTGAGCAGTTTTTTCCTCAAATTTCGCCAGGAATATATCCCCAGTATTATTGATCGTTGAAAGGTTGGACTGCTTTAACGTAGGATTGAAGTCAACCGTATTAGCGAATTGCCCCGTCACCCAGACTTCGCCGTTTGCTCCGATGGCAATGTCGTTGCCTGCGTCATCCAAAATTCCGCCCATCGACTTTGCATACACCAGATTTCCATTCTTATTAAATTTCGAAAGAAAAATGTCGTAGCCGCCCTTAGTCTGCACCTCCAAAACACCTTCTCCCGGATCGAAATCAGGCACGCTATTGAAGCGACCGGTAATATAAATATTATCGTCGCCGTCCATTTTAGAAGATAAAAGTTCAGTTAGACCTAATGATTCAAGGTTGCCTCCTATTATATCGACTTTAATGAACTCACCCTGGGAGCTATACTTAGCAATAAATACATCCTCCAGGCCTTCATTTGCAGGCCCTTCTCTACTATTATCTACCCAAAATCCTACCGAAGAAGTGCCTGTGATTATTATATTATCATCAGAATCTACCAATACATCCGCTGCTCGCATACCTCTATAGCTTCCCATGTTGCCAGCAAGTTTGAAGTTGCCATCCTCATCATACTTGGCAAAAAAACCATCTGAAAAAAACTGATTTGGGTTAAGTTTAGTCAACGAGAAAACTACTTCGCTTGGATCAAAATCAATGCTACTGCTAGAATAAAGCCCTGAAATGATGATATCATTTTCACGATCAACGGTCACCGAGTGCCCCCACTCACTTCCTGTTCCGCCGACTTGTTTAAAAAAAACCATTTGCCCATCTGTGGTAAACTTTGCAAAAAAGACATCGCTCCCGCCAAAGGAAGAAAAAGAGGCCAAGTCATCCTCAATTTCAACAGTTACAGAGCTGCTAAAGTATCCTGCAATCAAGACATCACCGTTATTGTCTAAACTAAGGGCATTTCCTCTGTCATAGCCGGTTCCTCCTATGTTTTCTGCAAACAGAAAATCTCCAGCGCTATTATATTTGACTAAAAAAGCATCGTCACTTCCGTGAGATTCTATCAAATATTCCCCAATCCCTAAGTCAAAATCTTTGGTTCCATTAAAATAGCCTGTAATCCAAATATTTCCCTGGCCGTCTATTACCATGTCTTCAACTTCAGAAAAAGAGACGTCGTTCTCCTCCGCTTTTGCAAAAATCAGATTCCCATGCTGGTCATATTTTGAAAGAAATTGGGCACGCATCACTTTGGTATTTAGCTCTTCAATACCTGGCCCCGGGTCAAAGTCAGTCACCCCACCAACATACCCAGCGACGTAGACATTGCCCTCACCGTCAATTTCAATTGCCTGTCCGGCATCGTCACTCCATACTGCAGAAAGGTCATCCAATTGAATAACAGATTCCATTTGCCCTTCCGGAGAATATATTCCAATAAAAGTGTTTACAGCATATTTTTGAAGCTCACCACCGTCGTAGACAGCCTCATCTGGATCCATATCCACATTTCCTTCTCCATAGCAAACCAAAATTAGACCATCATCACCAAGTGTCTTAAAAGAAGTTAATTCAGCCAACTGCTCTGTTTTGATTTTGGCCGCATATATGAAGTCTATATCAGAATTATATTTGGCAAAATAATAATTAGTAGAGAACAGGTCCTGGTCGAACACAAAGGAGCCCGGCCCCGGATCAAAATCCATATCAGAATGCAGGTAGCCTTTGATGTACAGATTTCCACTCTGATCCAGGGTAATGCCATCAACTGATTCACCACTATTTCCACCGATACTTTTTGCTTTTGTCAACTCCCCCGAAAGCGAGAATTCGGCAATGAAGATATCAACCCCTCCGGAGGCCGTCAATAAAAATGATTCGGCATTTGGGTCAAAATCGACTGTCCCACCAAAAGTGCCTGTCATCCATAAATTGTCGTGGATATCAACGGTAATAGAACTACAGTAATCAACTCCGCTGCCACCAATCCTTTTAGCAAATGCAAACTTTCCGTTTTCATCAAACTTTGACAGAAAAACGTCGTAATTTCCGGCTGAGACCAGATTGACTACTTCCGGGCCAGGGTCGAAATCAATGGTGCCCTTAAAGTTGCCCGCTACAAATGCATTTCCATAAGCATCAATGGAAAGCGATGAAGAACTGTCATAGTCATAACCGCCAAATTTATTCCCATAAAGAAGTGCTCCTGAAGGAGAACACTTTACCAGAAAGACGTCTGTATTGCCTGTTGATTGAAGAATCTTTCTTCCTTCAGGATGGGTGATGTCCAGTGTTCCTGAAAAGTTTCCCGTCAAAATCGCATTCCCAAAGCTGTCAACTTTCAGTTCGACGTCATTAGATGTTCCCTCTCCACCATACACGTAGCCAAACAAGAGTTCTCCCTCGCTATTATACTTGGCAATAAAAACCTGATTGTTTGCCGTCAAAGGATAGACCCCTTCCCCTGGATCTATGTCTACTGTTCCATTTATTGTTCCCGAAATCCAAAAATCCCCCTCATTAGTCAGAGCTATATTATTTCCATAAAGTGAGTTTATGCTACTTATCGATTTTGCGAAAAGGAGACTTCCTCCGTGAGTATACTTAGCAACAAATATGTCACGGTTGCTTAACGAGGTGAGGAAAAATGTGCCTGGCCCTGGGTCGAAATCGGCTGACTCACTAAAGTATCCTATGACATAAATGTTTCCATCAGTGTCGATATCGACGTCCCATGCCTTTACCTCACCTCCAGAAAGTTGCGTATCCCTAGCGTTGAATGCAAATTGAAACTCAGGCTCCGTTTTCCTCACAACAAGGGTTCTCTCTACTGGTTCAGCGGCTTGATATACACCATATCTAGCCTGGGTGGCCTTGATCGTTGCTTCCCCAACTCCTACAATTGTTACCTGGTTTCCCTCGATCGTTGCTACCTCTTCGTTGTTGCTCGTGAAAACAATTGGCTGCCCTGACCCTCCTCCTGAAGCTACCAAGTCAAACGTTCCATCGCCAAACTTCTTTACAGGAATCTCATCGAATGTAATCTCCTGAGTCTCGGTGATGATGGATAGCTTCCAGAGGTCGTTGAGTCGACCATGCTGCCCATTTCCATCCATCCCACGACCACCAAAAAGCCAGAAGTCGCCTTTAGAGTCAACGAAAGAGACAGAATACCATCTGGCACCTGGTATATTCATCGGGTCACGGGTTCCAAGCATACCGTAGTTGCCGCCAAGGTCTGATATCTCGCTTCCGCCAAACCAAACCCAATTTTCTTGATCCCATTTCCAAAAGTCTCCAAGGCCTTCATTAAAGTCGGTTCCTCCTCCCCCAAAAAGCCACAAGTTATTCCTATTATCCACCCAATTTGCAGGAACGCCTCTGCTTCCTATTTTATTAGTCTCTGACGGAACCCCATAACTTCCATAAACAGGTTCGATATTCAACAGATTACTGCCGTCGACCCAAGTCCACATTTCTCCATCCCATTTCCAAAGATCCGAGAAGTTCCCTTCGTTTCCATTCCCATCACTACCGGCCCCGCCATAAAGCCACAATTGGTTGTTGTCGTCAAACCATATGACAGTATTATTTCGACCACCAGGGTTATTCGACAATGACGAGACTCCTATTTCTCCGTATGAACTAGGTCGGTTTCTCAACTGGCTGCCACTTATCCAAGTCCATTCAACGCCATCCCACTTCCATAAATCCTCTAAAAGACCAGTGTTGCCGTCTCCATCAATACCATATCCACCATACATCCAAGAATTTCCATGGCGATCTCGTGTCACTGCCATCCCATATCTTGCCCCAGGTAAATTTGACGGCGATGGAATACCTTTGGCTCCATAATTCCCACCCTGATTTCTTTCGCTAGAGCCATTCACCCACATCCAAGACGCCCCATCCCATTTCCAGAGATCGTTCATATACCCAGACGAGAACTGTCCCCCAAAGACGTAAAAATTGCCTGCATCGTCTGTCCAATACGTTCCTCCTGACCTGGCTGGTGGTAAATTGTTAGGAGAAAAACTACCAAGTTCTGAATAACTCCCGTTGTCATATACTTTGGTAGAGCCATCTAAAAACTCCCAATTTGAGCCATCCCACTTCCATAAATCGTTCAATCTGCCAAGATTACCATTCTCATCGCTTCCGTAGCCGCCAAAAATCCAAACATTATTGTCACTATCTATCCAACCATGAGAGTTTGATCTACCCGACGGAGCCGGTTCGTAGTTAAAACTATTGTCATTGGTTCCATAGTTACCCTTTCTATTAAATAGGTGTTGTCCACCAACGAAAGTCCAGGAATCTCCATCCCAAGTCCAAAAGTCATTCAAACGCCCTTCTGCCTCATCTAAGTTTTGTCCGAAACCCCCATACATAAAGATGTACGATTCCTTCTTCCAGACACTCGCACCGTATCTTCCTCCAGGAAAATCCTTAGCCGAGCCTAGATCGTCTCCGCCGAGGATTGTCTTTTGGTCGATTGTAGTGCTTCCATCTACCCAGGCCCAGGCAGCCCCATCCCACATCCATAGGTCATTCAAATTACCGACTTGAGTGGTTTCTGAATAACCTGCACCCCCATACATCCATAGGTTGTCAAATTCATCTGTCCAAGCTATCGCTTGGTTTCTTCCGCCTGGAAAGTTCTCAGGAGATGGGGTTCCCCGGATTCCATAGGTTCCTGGCTGATTAGCATCCTTTGGGCCAGAAAACCAAGTCCACAGCTCTCCATCCCACATCCACAAATCGCTAAGAACACCAATAGTTCCAGATTCGGCATACCCACCTCCTCCAAATAGCCAAAAATTACCTGAAGAATCTTCCCAGCTCACTCCACTACTCCTTGCTCCAGGAAAGTTTTCTTCACCAGAAATCCCCTTTTCTCCGTACACTCCCCTAAGCCCAGGTACGTTCCCGCCGCCGACTAGCTCCCATTTTGTTCCATCCCATTTCCAAAGATCATTAAGTCTTCCACTTGTAGCAGCACCAAAGCCGTCTCCTCCAAACAACCATAAATTGTCTGCGCCGTCGACCCACGAGAAAGCTGAGCTGCGACCACCCGGGCCGTTGTTATCAAATGCTTCACTGAAATCCCCTGGCTGGTTGGCCAAATCACTCCCAGCCATCCAAGTCCACATACCTGCATTCCATTTCCAAAGATCATTGAGTGCTCCTAACTTTCCCTCCGAGTCATATCCGTTACCACCAAAAAGCCAAATCTCGCCATCGGAAGTTACCCAGACTTCCGAATACGATCTGGCTCCTGGAGTATTTGAATCATCAGCAACGCCTAGGGTACCGTAATTTCCCGCTTGCTGACGAAGGTTAGAACCAGACCTCCAAGTCCAACTTTCCCCATCCCATACCCACAAATCATTCAATTGCCCTACGTTTCCTCTAAGATCGAAGCCATATCCCCCAAAAAGAAACATATTCCCATCCTGATCTGTCCATGTAACCGAGCCAGCTCGGAAGCCAGGCCAGTTAAGGGGCGAACCAACATTTTTTTCTCCATACCTTGGATTATTTGATGTATACGACTCTTTCTCCCCAGCCATCCAGGTCCAGGAAATTTCCTGACAAAAGACGGCCTCAAAAGAGAGAAAAATAAGAAGGGCAATAAAAAGGGTATATTTTCTGCTCATATTGGATCAACTATGAGCTAAAAATAGTACAGTCGACACATATTACAAACAACAAATTGCTGGCATCAGTATTTGTTGACAGTCAAGAAACAACTTGATTAGACAAACAAAAAGTAAGCAATCACCCCAACCGCTTCAAGCTCCCACTCCGCACATACACTTCGGCATCTTGCCAGAGGATCTTGGTCCAGATTTGGCCGACATCGAGGACTTTCACTTTGTGACCCTGGGAAACAATTTCCAGCATGGGGGCGCCGGCAGAAGGGCCTTTCATGAGGTAAGTGGCCGGTTCCACAATAATAGCCTCCGGTTTTGAGAATGGGTAATTGACAACAACAGCGAGGAACAACCCGAATATCAACTGCCAGGTCATGAGGCCTGTTGAAAAGCCTTTCTTTTTAAGGAAACGATAAACTTGCAAAAGCAGCAGCACAAAAATCACCGACATCACTACCGTAAGAATGAGATCGTAGTACAACGAATACCACGACATAATAAAGTCGGCATCGGTCACGTCGTAGCCAAGTAAGCCCTGCTTTTCGGCGATTTCATTGATCTTTTTAAGCACAAGATTATTGTGAGTGAGATCGTAGTACTTCGTCAGGTAAAAAAGTGCCTCGGGGTACTCGTCGAGCCCCTCCTTGATAAACGCCATCTTCATCAGCATTTGGGGAGAAGCCAACCCCTGCTCAAAAACAGTCTGATATTCGTCGAATGACTCAGTGTACTTCTTTAGTTCAAACAATGAATCTGCTTTCAGCAAATCAGCGCTAACTGATTGAGCAGAAGAATATTCTGGCGTCAGAAATGTGCTTACGAAAAAACAGAAGAAAATTTTTATATGCCAGCTTTGCAAATTATTCATAGAGTACTACCTTTGCAACCTCATTTACGGGCGCAATTAAGGAAAGGCTGCCAAATAAAGCAAAATTCCTCCTTATTTGATGGTTAATAAATGTTAAAAGATTCCGTAGCTCAGCTGGTAGAGCAATACACTTTTAATGTATGGGTCCTGGGTTCGAGCCCCAGCGGGATCACTCAAAAAGCTCAAGATTAATTTCTTGGGCTTTTTTATTTTCTATCTCACCAAGTCGCTGTCGGCCAATATACTCAGTTAGCGATCACCTCTTCCTTGTAAGAGAACTCAACCTCATCTTCTGGCGTGAGTTTATCGACGGTTACCCAGTGCCAACGGGCATATCCCACCTGGCAAAGACCGTAGCTTCTGACGCCTATATGTAGCCGAAATTGATGTTCGGCATCCTGGATGAATCTACGAAATTCAAAATGGCCTCCCGGCCAGCATCCGCCTACCATGATCTTATAGCCAAGCAGCGTTTGGCTTTCAAAATCTACAAGGCCCCCCATGGTTGCACCTGTTTGTTGGCTGACCGCCTCCCACTCCGAAGTTGAATTGATGACGTAGCCAGTATAAAACGGACCTTTAACTTGCGAAATGTTAATATCAGCAGTTGACACACCGTCGCCGTTTCTCGGGTCTTTATCCAATTGATCTTTTAAGAGCGCCACTTCAACCAAATCAATGGTTGAGACACTGAGACTGGTCTCGCCTACCGTTTTGTCAGAAATGGTTACCAGCAATTCCAGGCCCTCCTGTTTCAGGCTATCCGGGAAGCCATTGCAGACATAGGGCATCCAGGCACCTACATATTGCCGCATGCGGGTGGTGTCTACAATACCTGGCTTGTAAATGAAACCGCCGCCGTCGGGTATATTTGATACTATAGCATATAGATCTTGCTTCAGCTCTCCGGAATGTAAACATTGCTCGGCTACGACGTTAACCGAGTCTTGGTCCTGCTCACCACTTTCAGTATTGTCATCTTTTTCACCGCAAGCGAAAAAACAGGATGAAGCCAATAAAAGCCCTATCGCTTTGTTTATCAGGTTCATATATCATCGGTTAATTATGATTTTACTTTGTTCAGATAATCCATCGCCATGAACTTCCAATACATAAATACCCAGTGGCATGTCTTTAACATCCAACTCAACAAAACTCCTATCCCGGTTAATGATTGTGGAGACAAATACTTCTCTTTTTAATCCAATCAGACGAACCAAAGTAGCTTCTGTGCCTACCTCATTTGATTGTTTTACAATTAAGTTTTTGTCCACCGGATTGGGGCTACACTGTAAGTGCCTGATTAAACACCAAACGATATGTCACGATAATCCTAACACAGACTGCTCTTAACCACAGTCACCCTCAATGTAAATATCCCATAACCTGTAACAATTATATTACAGAAACTATCTCATCAAGTCGTCGCCACCTTACCCACACCACCATACCGTTATTGTAAAACATACTTGTGTATCCAGACAAGATGTATCAAATTGTAGCTAACCATACAACAATACATTTGTGTGGACGGTTATACCTGCTTAAACATAAAATACATTTCCTTGAGAAAGTTTTGCGACACAACGCCTCTGGCTCGTTTGTTCTCTTTTGCCATTTCACTCTATTTCCTCGCAGCTTGTTCCAGCACAAACAAGCCCGCCAACAAAGACGATTCATCAGTAAAAACACCAGAAGAAGAGCTGGCCACCTTCCAGCTGGAGCCTGGTCTGAAAATCCAACTGGTAGCCAGTGAGCCTATGGTTCAGGAGCCGGTATTTGCGGTATTCGATGAAGACGGTAAACTTTGGGTAGCTGAAATGCGTGGCTATATGGTTGACATCGAAGGCCACGATGAGACCAGCCGCCTGGGAAGAATTTCTATTCTGGAAGATATTGATGGAGACGGCTCCATGGACAAAAGCACCATTTATCTCGATAGCCTGGTGCTGCCAAGGTCCATAGGGCTGATAAAGGGCGGAGCACTGATTTCTGAAAACAAAGCGCTTTGGATTACCCAGGACACGGACGGCGACTTCAAGGCCGACACGAAAATCCTGCTCGACTCTACCTATTCCAGCAACGGCCTGGTGGAGCACTCAGACAACGGGCTTTTGCTCAACACAGACAACTGGTACTACAGCGTCAAATCAAGACTTCGGTACCGTTTGGTAAACGACGAGTGGGTAAGGGACAGCACCGAATTCCGGGGGCAGTGGGGCGTGAGCCATGACGACGAAGGCCGGCTTTTCTACAACTACAACTGGTCTCAGCTTCATGGTGACCTTGTGCCACCCAACTACCTAAGCCGAAACAAAAACCATAAGCCATCAACTGGCATAGACCACGGCCTCACTATCGACCGCAGGGTATACCCCATCCGTGCAACACCTGCAGTGAACAGGGGCTATATTCCAGGCACGCTCGATGAAAGCGAAAAATTAATTGAGTTTACGGCTGCATGCTCACCATTGGTGCTCAGAAGTACTCTTTTCCCCTCTGAATACTATGGCAATGCATTTGTGTGTGAGCCTGCCGGCAACTTGGTAAAGCGAAATGTGGTTACAGAAAGCG
Organism: Imperialibacter sp.; assembly: GCF_048007035.1. Lineage (NCBI taxonomy): Bacteria > Pseudomonadati > Bacteroidota > Cytophagia > Cytophagales > Flammeovirgaceae > Imperialibacter > Imperialibacter sp. The sequence goes on along the minus strand of NZ_CP180355.1, from coordinate 3,508,460 downwards.
GCGTAATATTAAGCGCAAACGACCCCCATCCGGGCACAGAGTTCCTGGCATCGACTGACGAAAGATTCAGGCCGGTAAACGCCATGGCAGGCCCGGACGGCGCATTGTACATTGTCGACATGTATCACGGCATCATTCAGGATGGAAAATACGCCACACCTTATTTAAAAGAAAAAACATTGGAGCGCCACTTGGATCAACCCATCCATATGGGGCGCATTTGGCGCATTGTTCCTGAAGACGGGCAGCCTGTCAAAAACCAAAAACTGTCTTCCGCATCATCCACAGAGCTTATTGACTTGCTTTCTCATCCTGATGGCTGGCAAAGAGACATGGTGCAACGGCTGCTAGTGGAAAGAAGTGACCTTTCAGTAGTGGCTGATCTTATCAGCTTTGCAAAAAATGATGGAAACGACCTTGCTCGCTTCCATGCCCTGTGGACACTGGAAGGTCTTGACCAAACCAACACTGATTTACTTCTCAGTTTATTATCTGACAAAAGCCCACTGATACAATCAACCGCACTCCGAATTCTCGAGCCTATTGCCGAGAAAAACCCTGGAATTCAAACGAAGCTGGAAACCGCTCTGCTCAATAGCAACCAATCAGCAGACATTAAGCAGGTGCTACAAATAGCGCTTAGCGCCAGTGCTCTTACGTCGAATGCGGCTCAGCAAGTTTTGGAAGAAATAGCAGCAAAGCACTCCGATTCGCCACTGATTCGTGACGCTGTGATGAGCAGCCTGGAAGATCAGGAATTTGCCTTTCTGCAGCGGCTTTGGAAGTCACCCAACTGGAAGGGTCAGTCGCAGCCGAAAGAAATATTTCTTGAAATGCTCGCCACCTCCATCGTCAATAAAAGAGATTCAAAGGAGCTCGGCGCACTCCTGGCGATGCTGAATGTGAACGAAGCAGCATTCGGCTGGAAGGAAAACACCGTACTAACTGGCTTAGCCATTCAACAAAGCAGTGCCAGCAAAAAAGGGCCAATAAAGCTGGCTTCCGCCCCCATCATTCTCACCAAGCCTCAGACTGTCATCGAAGCGTCAAAGCTTGCCTCACTAAATGTCATGTTTGAGTGGCCGGGACATAAAGTGGAAGCCATAGCACAAGCTGCAGGAAACACGTTAAATGATCAGGAACGTGAAGCATTTGCTCTTGGTCGGCAAAATTATCTGACCACCTGTGCCGGTTGCCATGGCACCGACGGTGCCGGAATAAGCCGGTTTGCTCCGCCTCTTGCTGGCTCCGAATGGGTGACGGGTAGTGACAAGCGCCTGGCATTGATTATATTACATGGCATTGAGGGGCCCATTGAAGTAGCTGGAAAAACATACAACACGCCTGAGATACTGCCTGTGATGCCCGCACATTCGATCCTGGACGACAGAAGCATTGCCACTATTTTGACCTATATTAGAAATGAGTGGGGCAATAGCGCCAGTGCGGTCAGTGGGCGCTTTGTGGGAGGAACGAGAGTGACTTCACAGGGTCGTGTAGTGCCATGGACAGCTGCTGAGCTAAATACCCATATAGAAATGCTCGAACAGGAAGAGGCAAAAACAAAAGCTCAATAAACCTACTGACACTTACACCCTACTGCCATGAAAGTTTATGAAAAAATTCTAGATCAAAAATCCGCTGGAGAGCCCTCCAGAAGGGAATTTCTCCAAAAAGCGAGCGTTGGCGCTCTGGCATTTAGCATTCCCTTTCCAGCTATGCCGGACTTTCTAAAAGATGTTCCTATGGGCGTCGTGGTTCATTCATATGCAGCCCGGTGGAACTCTAAAACAGACAGCAAGAAGTATCCACCCATGACTGATGCTATTCAGCTCATGGAGCACTGTGCCAGCATAGGGGCCGGTGGCGTGCAAACAGTGGTTCGTGGTTGGACATCCGACTTTGCTAAAAAGGCCAGAGACAGAAGAGAAAAGCTTGGGCTCTACCTGGAAGGATCAATTGGACTGCCCAAGAAAGCAGAGGATGTAGCTGACTTTGAAAAAGAGGTGATCGCTTCAAAAGAAGCTGGAGTGAGTATTTTAAGAACTGTTTGCCTGGGCACAAGGAGGTATGAAAGCCTCCACTCACAAAGCGACTTTGATGAATACACAAAAAACTCTCTTGCCTGGGTAAGGTTGGCCGAACCGATAGTTCGCAAGCACAAAATGAAACTGGCCATCGAAAACCACAAGGACTGGATGGCCCCGGAGCTGGTCGACTTCGTCAAAACCATCGATAGCGAATGGGTAGGTGTAACCGTCGACTTTGGCAATAGCATAGCGCTGATGGAAGACCCGATGAGTGTTGTAGAAACTCTGGCACCTTACGCTTTCTCCACCCACGTGAAAGACATGGGTGTGATGGAATACGAAAAAGGATTTCTGCTTTCTGAAGTGCCGCTCGGTACAGGCATTTGCGATCTGAAGAAAATGGTGGATGTTTGCAAAAAGCATAATCCCGACATCAGGTTCAACCTGGAAATGATCACCAGAGACCCCTTGGAAATCCCATGCTTGACTGACGAATACTGGAATGTTTTTGAAGGAGTTTCAGGCAAGTACCTTGCAAATACTTTACGTATGGTGAAAGAAAAGACTTCCAAAACGCCTTTACCAACCGTGGCTGGACTCACGGCCGAACAGAGGCTTGCATTTGAAGAAGAAAATAACCTGGCCTGCCTGAAATACAGCGCCAGCAATTTGAATATTAGATAGGTACATGGTTCTAGTTTGCAACGAGAACTTATGAGGCTTGCGCTTGAAGCGCATTACATAAAATATTAATCCTCACTCAATGCCTCCTGAAAGAGGCCCTGAGGCAAGTGTTTTTTGATCATTATTAAAACTTGACAAATCTCTGATGACTACAGAAAAACTACCCGGTATTAAACTATTCGATCTTACAGGCAGAACCGCTATCATCACAGGAGGCTCCAAGGGCCTGGGGCTGGCCATGGCGGAAGGCTTAGCCTCAGCTGGTGCCAACATCGTGTTGGTGAACCGCACCGAAAAAGATGGAGAAGAAGCCGCCAAAACAATCAGCAGCTCCTACGGTGTCAAAGCCATTTCATTTGCTGCCGACGTGACCAACCAGGCGCAAACTGAAGCCATGGCTAAAGCGGCTATGGACACCTTTGGCCGCATCGATATATTGATCAACAGCGCCGGTATCAATATCCGTGGCCCCATCGACGAGCTTTCACTGGCCGACTTCAACAAAGTGATGGAGGTAAATGTAAATGGCACCTGGCTTTGCAACAGGGCGGTGACACCCTACATGAAAAAGGCGAAAAGAGGCAGCATCATCAATATGGCCAGCACACTTGGCCTGGTGGGGGTTCCTAACCGCACGCCCTATGCTTCAAGTAAAGGAGCCATTGTACAAATGACACGGGCACTGGCGCTTGAGTTTGCACCATTCAACATCACAGTCAATGCCATTTGCCCAGGACCTTTCCTCACAGAAATGAACGCTCCCATTGCGGGAACTGAAGATGGGAAGAAATTCATTATCGGCGCCACGGCCCTTGAGCGCTGGGGCGAGCTGAAAGAAATCCAGGGAGCAGCCATTTTCCTTGCCAGCGATGCCGCCACTTATATGGTGGGCTCTTTGATTGCTGTGGATGGTGGATGGACAGCCAGGTAGATCATATTTCAACCCTCCAAGGTTTGAAACCACTTGGAGGGTTGATAGTTTTAGATAAAGAGCGTAATCAAATAAATCATCATTATGGCCGTAAACGACATAATGAACGTGCCCAGGCTGTGTGACTGATTCCCTTGTTTAATAGTCATGCCTGAGAGCTGCGTCATGGCCCAGAAGAAGCTGTCGTTGGCGTGAGAGATGGCGATGGCCCCAGCACCGGTAGCTAGCACAGCAAACACCCGCATTTGCTCAGTATCAAGACCAAGCGTACCCAATAACGGCGCAATGATGGAAGCTGTGGTGATCATGGCCACGGTAGAAGACCCCTGCGCCGTTTTCAAAGAAAAGGCGATAAGGAAGGGTAGGAAAATCCCCCAGCTGGCTCCACTCAACCCTGTGCTTACAAGGTCGGCAATGCCTGAGTTCTGCAGCATCTTTCCAAACACACCTCCGGCACCTGTTATCAATATCACCGGAGCAGCAATCTTCAACGCCTCACCAATCCAGCCAGTCGAGGACAAGACCTGCTTGTCAAACTTCTCCGGCAGCGCAAAAGACAAGAAAGCTCCAAGCAGAAGTGCAATCACAGGACTTCCTATAAATAAGATAACTGTGATAACTGCACCTTCACCCAGCGGTTTGGTAGGGTAATTGGCTATGGAGGCCAATACAATTAGCAATAACGGAATAACAATCGGCAGAAATGACTTGATAGCCGACGGGTGCTTACCAATTTTCTCCTCGGTTTCGCTGGCTGCAAAAACAGGCTCCAATGGAATCTTCACAACAAACTTCTTCACAAAGAAGTAGCTCGGAATCAACGTGGTAAGGCTGATGATCAGTCCCCAGAAAATGACCATGCCTAAATCAGCATTTAGAATGCCGGCTGTAGCAATTGGACCAGGTGTGGGTGGCACCAACGAATGGCTCGCTGTTGCACCTAACGTAAGGGCGACAGTTGTGGCGGCGTATGGCACCTTTCCTTTAAAGGAGAGCGACTTACTTATTGGGTTCATCATGATGAACGTGCTGTCTCCAAAAACTGGGATCGACAGAATATAGCCGCAAATCATCATGGCCAGCATGACCGACTTTTCTCCAATCCAGGAGAGTATCTTTTGAGCTATCACCAGGGCCCCGCCCGTCTTCTCCAGAAAGGTGCCGATCATTACTCCTAGCAGGATCAATAAACCAATGCTCCCGAGCACTCCTCCAAAACCATCGGTGATGGATTTCAGGATGAGGTCGGGCGACATACCAGACAGTAAACCGTAGCCAATGGCACCAACAAAAAGCGCAAGAAAGGGGTGGATGTCAAACTTTGTGATGGCAATCAGTATGAAAGCCAGCGCCACCAGAATAATCAGTAGTGTAAGCATGTGTAGGTATAGGGTATGTGTTTTGTTAACAACAAAATCTCAAAATACCCTTTCCCACCGTACTACGCAAGCCGCCCCTCAAATCACAAGCCTTTCTTCTGTGTTAGCTTACTTATGAACAAGTAAAGAAAACCACAAAGCAACCATGCAGGAAGTGTCAAGAAGCTAAGAAACACTCCTTTTTGAACAGATATAAAATAGAACAAGCCGACACTAAATACCCATGCAACAAATACGGCAACATTGAACCCAATACCCGATTTTTCAGCATAGAATGTTTGTATGTCCCAATTTTTAGCAAAAAAGTGTTCAAACACGATGATTGCTCCTACCGGTGCCAGTATAAATCCGTAAACTGCCACAAAGTCCAGCAGCTTCATGGCAAATGCAGGAAACAGGCCGGCAATTGTTGCCAGTGCGCCTGCCAGGATAGTCACCCAGAAGGTTGACACTTTCGGCATGATCGCCTGAAATGCCAGTCCGGCTCTGTAGATGGTGGGGTTAGCTGTCGTCCAGCCAGCAAGAATAACCACGATGACGCCAAAAACACCAAGTGCATTGTAGGCCAAGGGCCCGGGCGCTACCGACGGCGCCTCGCCACTAGCCAAAATGGCCTGTGTTTCAGGTGCTCTCAAATACACCGCATAAAGCAAGCAAGCAGCAATCCATGCCATGTAGTGACCCACGTACATTCCTGCCGCAGTAGTCCAGCCTGAGCTTGCCTTTTTCGCAAACCTGAAAACTGTAAGATCTGACATGCCAATGTGCACTGCAGCATTGCAAAACCATGACCAGATGGCTACGTGCCAGAAAGTATACTTGATTTGGCCGGGGAATGGCTCAGTGCCTTCTCCCCAAATATTCCAAAAGTCTGAAAAAGAATTTACACCAAGCTGGTTGGCAGCCACAATGCCCGCTGCCACAAAACCCAGCACAATCACCGGCGACATCCAGTTGGCCGCTTTGGATACTGTGTTATAGCCCTTGGCAGCAATCAAAGAAATAACGACACCCAGACCTACCACGATTACCACCCACGTGATTCCGTTCGGCATCGTGTCAGTAAGTTTGGGCATGTCCATATCGAAAGGAATACCTACAGCGGTGGCCGACACAGTAATCATGGAGCCGGCCAGGAAGCAGAACAGAATACCGTTGGCCAGGTTGTAGACAATGACCAGATTTCTTCCACTTATTTTCTCCAAATGGAAATAAAGCGTGGTGCGGTATTTCACCGCCAGCTCGGCAGTGAGATAACGCCAGCTCATCACCGCCATGAAGTTGCCCAGCAGTAGGCCTATGAGCAGATCAAAAGCGCTAACCCCAGCTGTAAGAAACAAAGGGCCGATGACAAACTCTGTGCCTGCGGCATGCTCCCCGGCATACATTCCCAGGAAGCTTGTCCATCCCTTCTGTGCCGATGCAGGTACTGGCTCTCTTTCGTATTCCTCAGAAGCTGCAGCCGGCGTCGCCTTTGATTGATTCGTCATAATGTAGGTAGGTGTGTTCTAAAACTTTTGAAGCTAGAAGATAGAGAATTTGGAAGCATCCTGCACTATCCTGACGGGCAGTCGGCAAGTATTTACTTTCAATGCTTAAAAAACATTTTTACCTAACAGAATGTAATACCGCAGAAACTTGATGAGCCACCCTGAAAATGTCACCATTTGTAAAAAAACCGTTTTGTGAAATGCAAAAACGCCATTTTTACGATCCTATCTTTTATCTTGGGAAGTTTTTATACATAATTTCGGTTTATTGTGTTGATGAAACATATTAAGCTAAGTTCAATCGTCTCATACCCATAAAAATTACGTTCGATGAAACACCCTTTGTCTATCATAAAAAGCCTTTTCCTGGTGGCTTTTTTATCGCTGACTGTCCTTTCCTGCTCAAAAAAATCAGGGCCTGCGAAAGTTTTAGTCTTCAGTAAAACCGCCGGCTGGCACCACACGTCCATTCCTTTTGGCATAGCAGCCATCCAAAAACTGGGTATTGAAAATGGTTTTGAGGTGGACACTACCACCAATGCGGATTACTTCAACGAGGACTCACTGAAGAACTATTCAGCTGTTGTTTTCCTCAGCACCACTGGTGACGTGCTCAATCACTACCAGCAAGCTGATTTTGAAAGATATATCCAGGCCGGCGGAGGATACATGGGTATCCATGCCGCTGCCGACACTGAATACGACTGGCCATGGTACGGCAGATTGGTGGGCGGCTACTTCCTCGATCACCCAGGCATCAATGACAAAAGCCCCAATGTGCAGGAAGGTGTACTCAACATCGTCGACAAGTCGCACCCAAGCACGAGTTTCTTGCCTGAAAAGTGGACAAAAACGGATGAATTCTATAGCTATAGAAACCTGAACCCCAACACTCATGTGGTGATGACCATTGACGAGGATAGCTACGAAGGCGGTGCAAAAATTGGCAACCACCCTATGGCCTGGTACCACGACTATGACGGAGGCCGTGCCTACTACACAGCCCTTGGCCATACAGATGAGTCCTACACAGAAGAACTCTACCTTAAGCATATACTGGCTGGCATACGATATGCCATTGGCGACAACAGCGAACTTGACTACTCAAAAGCGACCAGCCTGAGAGCACCCGAGGAAAACAGGTTCACAAAAACAATGCTTGCTGAAGGTGGTGTTTTTTACGAACCTACTGAAATGACCATTCTCCCTAACTTTGACATTCTAATTGCGCAGAGAAGGGGTGAAATACTGCTCTACAAAAACAGTACAGGAAAGGTTACTGAGGCGGCTAAGCTTGACGTTTATCATCAGAGTGGCGTGAAGGGAGTAAATGCTGAAGAAGGCGTGTTGGGCATTCAGAAAGATCCCAATTTTGCTACAAACAATAATGTGTTCATTTTCTACAGTCCGAAAGACACATCGGTCAACAGGCTGTCTCGTTTCAAATTTGTCGACGATAAAATTGACGTGGCTTCTGAAAAAGTAGTTTTACAGTTTTACTCTCAAAGAGGCATTTGCTGCCACACCGGCGGCTCAATTGCCTTCGACAAAGACGGGTTACTCTATGTTTCGGCTGGTGACAACTCTACACCCTTTAATGAACCAGGTGGTAAATATGTAAACAATGGTTTTGGCCCGCTCGACGACAGACCAGGGCATGAGCAATATGATGCAAGAAGAAGCTCAGGCAATGCCGATGACCTGCGTGGAAAAATTATGCGTATTCGGGTGAACGAAGATGGCTCTTATGAAATACCTGAAGGCAATCTTTACCCTGTAGGCACTGAAGGTACCCGGCCGGAAATTTATGTGCAGGGCAACAGAAACCCTTACAGAATATCGGTCGATCAAAAAACCGGCTTCCTCTATTGGGGCGAAGTAGGACCTGACGCTGCCAACGACAGCATGGAAGTGCGGGGCACACGTGGTTATGACGAGCTCAACCAGGCCCGCAAGGCCGGAAACTTTGGCTGGCCAATGTTTGTAGGTAAAAACTACCCGTACAGGGAATATGACTATGCCACAGGAAAATCGGGTGAATTGTTTGACCCCGAGCATCCGGTGAACAACTCAAGAAACAATACCGGCATCAAAGAATTGCCCCCGGTAGCACCACCATTTATCTGGTATCCATATGCTGCTTCAAAGGAGTTCCCACAGGTAGCCACCGGTGGAAGAAACGCAATGGCCGGGCCCGTCTATTATACTGACATGTTCCCTGCCGCTACGAGATACCCTGACTACTACAATGGCAAACTTTTCATCTACGACTGGATCCGTGGTTGGATCAAAGCTGTGACCATGTACCCTAATGGCGACTATGAGAAAATGGAGCCTTTCATGGAGCATACCAAATTCAATTCACTCATTGATATGGAAGTAGGGCCCGACGGAAAATTTTACTTGCTTGAATATGGCAACGGCTGGTTCGCAAAAAATGCTGATGCTGCACTTTCCAGAGTGGACTTTAACGGCGGCAATAGAGCGCCTTCGGTAGAGCAAATAGCCGTTAATAAGAGCTCCGGCACACTGCCGCTGGAAGTAACTGTAACTGCAAAAGCCAGCGACCCTGAAAGAGACAAGCTTTCCTATACGTGGGATTTTGGCAATGGAGAAACGAAGCAGACAACGGTTCCTGAAGTTACTTATACTTACTCAAAAATTGGCGACTATGCCATCACGGTAGAGGCGAGTGACCCGGCAAAGCTGACGGCGAAGAGCAATTCAATTTCGGTATATGCTGGCAATGCTGCCCCTGACGTAACAATTAGTGTGAAGGGCAACAAGTCATTCTATTTCCCTGGAAAAAATGTGGAGTATGCAGTAAGCGTGAGCGACAGTGACGACTCTTCAGAACCAGATATGGCAAGCCTGTTTGTTTCGGCAGATTACATCGAAAGCACCGACCAGGCAGAGGCCACACAAGGCCACCAGGTAATTTCCGAGAACATGATAGGAAAGAACATGATGAACTCCCTGGACTGTAAGGCCTGTCACAAAGAGGCTGAAAAATCGATTGGCCCAGCCTACATGGATGTGGCGAAGAGATACAAGGACGATCCGGATGCCATTAGCAAACTGGCTCAAAAAGTCATGAACGGTGGCTCAGGCGTATGGGGTGAAACTGCCATGGCAGCTCATCCCGGCCTTTCAGAAAGTGATGCGAAAACCATCGTTTCATGGGTGCTTTCTCTTGCCGATGGTGGCAAGACAGCCAAGTCACTTCCTGCAACCGGATCGCTGAAACCTACGCTGGACAAAAAGCCAATGGACAATGGGTCATTGATCATTAGGGCCAGTTATACCGACAAGGGTGGTGCCAACATCAAACCCCTGGTTGGTTCATCTACATTGAGACTGAGAAGCAGTAAATTGGATTTAACAAAAGCGAGTAAGCTTGACGGCTACACAACCATGTCATTCAATGGTATGAACCTGCTTCTATTGCCTAATGCAGCAGGTTCTTTCAGCCTTAGCAAGATAGACCTGACCGATGTTGCCGGCGCCGACTTCATGACTGGCAGCCAGCAACCGATGGCCAAAGGCTATACGTTCGAAGTTCGCCTTGATGCAGTTGACGGTAAAAAAATTGGCGAAGCATCGTCAACATCAGGAACCTCATCTGCGGCTGGAATGAACGCCAGCATGTTCACGATCAACTTCGAACCAGTAACGGACGGAAAGCTTCATGACTTGTATATCATAAGCAAGCCAAACGACGGAGAGGACGTAACTGGTGCAGTGGTTGGCATAACTTTAACCTCCAAATAGTTATTAGTCATTTATCACTACGCATTAAAAGTCCCACTTTTCCTAGTGGGACTTTTTTTATGCTTACGGGGTAACACTTGAGTACTCCCCCATAACTTGCCGGTTTGATTAAAATTATCTACCTTTCACTGTATGTACACCAACTATTGCGATTGATTTTCATGAAAATCTCAGTAGTTGGCGAATACAACTGGTAATATTTATAAACGGACTGGCTGGAATATTAATTCGTTTTTGTTCACCAAAATCTCACAGTCGTTGAACCTCTGATTCTTTTCTGATTACTAACACGAAGAAGCTGCAATAAAAGGCTTCAGACTGTTTATGTATGAGCAGATTTCTGCACAGGTAGAATTCGGGGAAGAGACATTGTGCTAGGTGTAAAGTGATGACTGAATGTTCCGCTATAAGATACTTTTGACCTCGGCATTCTTTTTGGAATGCCTGATTGCACATGCCCAGTTTGGCCAAATCGAGCTGCACGGAAACGACGCTGTCTTCGATCCAAATGGTGACGGCTATGTCTCGGCCACTACTGCTGGCTTCGATGCAAACGCTGGTTACACGCCTGACCAGTTTGAGTTTGCTATGTTTGGTTTGCCCAAAGTTGGAGATGGTGACGTGATTGGTGATGCGGCGGGCCCTTCCTGCAGCAACACCGATTTGACTCCAGATTCGCAAGGCTACTCGGCTTACGCAATTCTCAAGGACGGCAACCTTATTTTTCGGTTTAGGGTAGCAAACAACAAGCAAAATGTTCCGGGTTATTCCGTGCTGATCGATACAGACGGGCTTCTCGGCCCCTCTGATCCGGATTATGTGGCGGGTTCGAGAAACCCTGGTTTTGAAATAGACATTACACTAATAAGAGGCCCATCTGCTAATGCTCACGGCGTAAGGGTGTACAATATTGACGGAGGCAACAACAATTGCTCCGCTGTGTTGTCTTACCCAATTGGCACCTATCACCAAAGGGCCATCGGCGATATTGTTAGTTGTAATCAATATTCTTATTTCTACGATTTTTACGTCCCTTTCGCTGACCTGACTACTCAGTTTGGCATTACCACTGCCACAGAAATCAGGTTTATTGCACTAACAAACAACAACGCTACCTGCGCCATGAGTGGCAACATTTCGGATATCGGCGGAGTGAATGATGATGACTATGCGTCGCTATTTGATGCGATGACAGCATTGTCAGAGAACCAATGCCCTACCAACCTTGGCAACCTTTCCGAAGGTGGAGGAGGCTTTTTGGAAGGAGTAACAGAAAAGCCTGCTTTTGATACCCCAATCAGGGAAGGAGATGACTTTATCACAGGCACTGCCGAGCCAACCGCCACAGTAACCATCAAGCTCTATCAGGATGCTTCTGCCAACACTCCTCTTGACACCAAAACTGCCATTGCTGATGCCGAAGGACTATGGTCTATCACATTTGACGATCCGTTGGTAGGAGGCATGTTACTTTCTGCCGTCGCCCAGCTGCCAGGCACTTGTGGCTCCAATACCAACAACACCGATCCTGACAATGAAGTAGTGTTGGTAGAAGTGGTGGTTGTACCCAATTACCCTCCTGTTTTGACGGCCAGCCTCACTGGTGCCAGTTTCACAGAAGGAGATGCAGCCCTAATCATCGATCCGGCCATGGCGGTATCGTATCCTCCTGAAGCCGACTACCCTGTCGGAACCACCGTCATGGTTGACGCCCAGGTAACTATCAGCGGTAATTACGTGAGCGGAGAAGATGTTCTTCAGTTTACAAACCTCCCCGAAATTACCGGGGTTTTCGATGGGGGCAGCGGTGTCTTAACGCTTACCTCATCCGAAAAGGTAACGCTTGACAATTATGCTGCAGCCTTACGAAGCATTAAATACTTTAACGGCAGTCAAAACCCTTCTTCGGCCACAAGAACAGTACAATTCGTGATCGACGATGGTTATCCTGGTGGTGTGAGCAACACAGTTCAAGTTGACATTGCACTGGTGCCGGTAAATGATGCCCCGGTCACAGGAGGCAACAATCCAAATACCATCACCTATCCATCCGGGGGTGGGACTATCCAGGCAAACCAGTCCGTCACAGTTTCTGATGTTGACAATACCACGTTTGAAAAAGCAGAAATAAGGATCATCAACGTATTAGACGGCGCTTTCGAAGAACTCCAGTTCACTGACATCAACGGCATCATCAACGCAACCAGTTTCTCCGGCGGAATTTTGACAATTGAGGGAACCGCCTCAATAACGGCCTATCAAACCGCACTTCGGGAGGTTGTCTACGTCAACACAGCTGCTGTAGTAACCCAAGTCGCCCGACAGCTTTCCTTCAGGGTCTTCGACGGCCTTGCCTGGAGCAATACCTATTCAAACAGCTATATCAATTTCGATGGATACAACAACCCGCCGGTAGTTTTGGACGAAGACGGCAACTCCGTAACTGAGCTATTTTTTGAATTTGATGAAGACTCAGCGATAGAGATTTGCCTGGACATACAGGATCCTGAGTCCGATTTAGTTGTAATCAATTCTAATACTCTTCCTGTCAATGGCCTGGGGGTAGTGACTAATCACCCATCAAATTCCCTTTGCCTGATTTACACCCCAAATGACAATGTAAATGGCACAGATCAATTTACAGTAAATGTATGCGACCAACCGACCCCGGGTATTGATGGTCAATGCATTGATATTACAATTCACATTACTATCAATCCTGTCAACGACCCACCGGTGGTTGTGGAGAAAACGGTAGATGTAAATGAAAAGGAAACCACCAGCATTTCATTCAACGTAACCGACCTGGAGTCTGATCCTCTCACTTTCACCTCCGCCACTTCCGCCAATGCCACAAGCACTATTACAGGCAATTTTTCTTTTGACTATACCCCAAACAGCGGCTTCCTTGGCAACGATGAGGTAACTGTGAAAGTGAGCGATTCGGGGGATGCAACTTTGTTTGACGAAGGCATTATCACCATCAACGTGTTGGATGTGCCTGAAGAGCCCGTTATCCTCGGTGATGATGGGGTGGCTGGAGAAGACCTTAACGTTACAACAAACAAAAATCAATATGTGGACTTTTGCTTCACCTCCAAAGATCCCGATGCCGGTGATATCATTTCGTTTGCAAGCGCTTCACAACTCACAACGGACGCTTCAACGGTTGAATACCTCTCTGGCTTTTCGGGGTCGCCTTCAGCAAACAGAACATTTTGCTTCAGGTTCACCCCCGAAACCGGCTTTGTTGGTCAATCAGAATGGACTTTGACAATCTGTGATGATAGCGATCCAGTCACTCCAAAGTGTGGTGAGATCAAAGTCATTGTCACTGTGAATCCATTCAATTATCCACCGGAGATCTTGATCAATGGCAGTACTGACCTTAAGGTAGAAGTGCCGGAAAAAACAACCTCCTCTATTTGCGTAGAGGTTGATGACCCGGAAGGTGACGATCACTATGTTACCAGTGGGTTGTCGGTGGGAAGCATCGGCACAATCGGCCTTGGAACGGCTCAGAGCTTATGTTTCGACTATACCCCTCCTACCGATTTCATTGGCGAAGACGAGGTAGAGGTAATAGTGTGCGACATACTCGACAATTCGGTATGTACAACGGCTTACATTACAGTAATTGTGGTTGATGTCAATGAACCCCCAGTTCCCGAGGTCAATTCGTTGCCTGTGGAGACACTAAACCTGACAACCCCGGAAGATGTACCTTTGCTGCTGTGCTTCGACGCTACCGACCCTGAAGGTGATAACATTTCTGTACAATCCGTGTCAAATACTTCAGGAGGAGGCACACTGGTGGCAGCCGAGGGTGAGGGTTTCTGCTTCACATTTTCACCAGCCGTCAATTTTTCCGGCACCTCAACATGGGACATCGAAATTTGTGACGATGCGTCCCCATCGCTTTGTGGCACACTTCAGGCAATTATAGAGGTAACACCTGTCAACGACCCGGCTGTGCTCGTAACCCAGGAATTTGAGGTTAACGAGAAAGTGACCACTCAAATATGCATTGAGGTAACCGATGTGGAAGGAAATACAAATTACCTGACTGGCGCAACCTCCACCGGCGCTATCGGAACAATTGCTAATGGGGCATTGGATGACTTGTGCTTCGACTACACGCCGCCAGAGGGCTTTATTGGTGAAGATGAAATCGAGGTAACCATCTGCGACGAATCGGATAACTCCGTTTGCCTGGTGGCCCCTATAAAAATCACCGTTGTGGATGTCAACGAGCCGCCCGTTGAGCTGGTCAATGGCGTTCCGGCAGACACTTTGTTCATCAGCACTCCCAAAAACATCCCCGTGGACTTCTGCTTTGAAGTAGTCGACCCGGAAGGCAACAATGTGGCGCTTCAAAGCATTACCAACAAAGAGGGCGAGGGTTCTCTCGTAGCTAATAACGCCGGTGCTTTCTGCTTCACTTTCTCTCCTGTGACCGAATTCATCGGCCGTTCGGTATGGGATGTCGTGATTTGCGATGACGGGGTGCCTTCTTTATGTGGCAGCCTCATAGCTATTATCGACGTTACCCCCGAAAACACCCCCCCAACTGTGATAAGCAAAACAGTAGATGTGCCAGAAAATGTGACGACACCAATTTGCATTGAAGTAATTGATGAAGAAGGCAATACGCATGTATTTACTTCAGGCAGTTCGGTAAGCTCAATCGGGTCGGTGAACAACGGAGTTGCGAATGATCTTTGCTTTGACTACACCCCGCCTCAGGACTTTATCGGCGAAGATATTGTGGAAGTCACTATTTGTGACACGGCCGATGCTTCGATTTGTGGCACTGGGCTGATTACAATAAATGTTATAGAAATTAACAATCCTCCTGTGGGTTTGGTTAATGGCGCTCCTGCCGACACGTTAAGGGTGTCCACACTGGAGGACATAGCAGTCAACTTTTGTTTCGAGGCCCTGGATCCGGACGGAGATCAGATTTCCCTCAATCGGCTCGACAACATCAGCGGCGGTGGTGCGCTGACCAGGTCTGGCGCTGCTCTGTTCTGTTTTGACTACATGCCCTCAGCAGACTATAACGGCACGGCCTATTGGGAGGTGGAAATGTGTGACGATGGAAACCCGGTTCTGTGCACAAAGCTAGTCATTGAAATAACAATTGCGCCAGTAAACGACGTCCCCCTGGCCAACAGAGACACGCTAAGGGTACTGCGAAATCAAGACTTCTCTATCAACATTCTGGAGAACGATATTGACGTGGAGGGTGATGATATTCTCCTGAGCACAACTCCTGTAGTAGAGCCGGGCAACGGAAGCCTGACTATGTTCCAGGATGGTTCAGTATCATACCGATCAAACTCAACATTTATGGGTATTGATTCGCTTGTTTATCAAATCAGTGATACGGCCGAGCCAAACAACTTTAGCCAGGGTGTAGCAGTGTTTATCGTTGAAGATCTCCCCTTCACTGTGTATGAAGCTGTTTCTCCCAACGGAGACGGCATTAACGACTATTGGCGGATTGAGGGGATTGATTTCTACATCAACAATCAGGTCAGGATATTCGACCGATTCAACAACATAGTTTTCGAAACAACCAGTTACGACAATAACGAACGGGTATGGACGGGGCAATCGAACAAAGGGCTTGGAAGCGGCAAGCTCGCCGACGGCACCTATTTCTACGTGATCTCCCTTGGCCAGTCCGGTAAAACTTACAGTGGATTTGTAGTTCTGAAGAATAATTGATTGAGAAAAGTCATCTATATACTCGGTTCCCTGCTGTGGTCATTTGGATCATTGCAAGCGCAGCAGGCGGCCTCCTATGCGCAATATATGTTCAATGGATTGGCCATTAACCCTGCTTATGCAGGCAGCCATGAAGTGCTTAGCGCCACGGTCATTTCCCGGTTTCAAAATGTTGGGCTGGAAGGCGCCCCCAATACCCAGACTTTTTCAGGGCACGCTCCGTTGTTTAACAAAAACGTCGCTCTGGGAGCGCTCTTCATTCACGATAAATTTGGTGTAATCAGTCAAACGGGCGCACACCTTGCTTACGCTTACAGGATAAAGTTCGGCGACAGAAAATACCTGTCTATGGGCGCCCAGGCTGGGCTGATTTCCTACAGAGCCAATTACAGCCAGCTAAATCAGTTCCAATCATCTGATCCGGTATTTCAGGAAGACATCAGGCAAATGCGCCCCAATTTTGGACTAGGAGCATTTTTTACAGATGAGAAGTATTATATAGGTCTCTCAATGCCACACCTTGTCAACAACGTCTTTGACAGGGGCACAGACTTAAAGACTGTGTACCAAAATTTTCCTATCATTTTAACGGGAGGTTATATGCTAACACTTACCAACCAGATAAAATTTAAACCCAATTTGTTGTTTAAAATGTTAGATCAAAGACCAATTGAGCTTGATGTGAATGCCAACTTTTTGTTCGACGAAATCCTTTGGGCGGGACTTTCTTATAAAATAGGCAGTGCATTGAATCTCATCGTGCAGGTGCAGGTGACCGACCAGCTAAGTGTTGGCTATTCTTACGCTATCACCACTAGTCCAATCAGATCAGTGGAGCTGGGATCTCATGAAATGTTACTCAATTATCGATTTAAGTATAGAAAATATGGCGTAATCACGCCACGATACTTCTAACATGAAGCACCTAGCCATCACCATCGTTTTGATAAGCTGCCTGACGCAATTAATGGCGCAAGGCGCTAACATCTCTTCACTGTTTAAAAGCAACATGTCGAAGGCTGATGAAGCCTTTCACTACCTCGACTACCGGACAGCGCAATATTACTATTTGAAGGAGCTTGACAAAGTTCCTGGCAATAAGCAGGCGCAGCTGAGAGTGGCGGAATGCTACCTGAAGCTGGACGATTCGTCATCTGCCGAATCATGGCTGGCAGGGCTCGTTGACAGTGCGGGCACCGAGCCGACAGTGAAGCTATTATACGCCGAAGTATTGAGAAAGAATGGAAACTATTCGGAAGCAAAAAAATGGTATCAGCGAATATTGGACAATCACGGAAATATGATGGGAAGTGCGCTTAAGCTTGCCTTCCTTAATAACATTGACTACTACCAAAGGAACCCCGAATTGTACGAGATAAGCAACCTAACAATCAATTCCGCCCAGTCCGAATTCTCTCCACAGCTCAAAGGAAACCAGTTAGTCTTTGTCTCCTCCAGAAAACAAGAGACAATGATTCAATACCAGCCCTCCACCGCTCACAACGACGACGAGGTGATGCTCAAATACTTCGAAGTACCGCTCGACTCTATCGAAATATCAGAAAGCGTCCACCCCCTGGCATACGGAGACCTGCTGAAATCAAAGTTTCATGATGGCCCCATGTGGTTTTACAGTGAGAAAAAAAAGGTCGCTTTTACAAGAAATAACCCTAAAAACACCTCCGTAAAAAACGGTGCCAGGCTCATCAATCTTGAAATCTTTTTTGCCGACTGCAATGCTGACGGCACCTGGGCCAACGTCCAGGCATTTCCGTTCAATAGCGAAGATTACTCAGTAGGCCATCCTACCCTGAATGCCAATGGTACGAGCATCTACTTCGCCTCCAACATGCCGGGTGGATTTGGAAAGTCCGACATCTATGTCTCGCATCTGAGAGACGGGAAATGGTCAGCTCCTGAAAACCTTGGGCCGGAAATCAACACGGCAGAAGAAGAGTTTTACCCCTACCTGCACAACGATTCCACACTTTTCTTCGCCTCAACAGGCCTAGGAGGATTTGGAGGTCTCGACGTTTATATCAGTTACAGGCAACATGGCTCGTTTACCAACGCCGTAAACATGGGGGCGCCACTCAATTCCGCCCACGATGACTTCTCGATTCTGATTGATGACAGCGGTAGAAAGGGGTATATCGCCTCCAACCGTCCGGAAGGTGCTGGCCTCGACGATCTTTATGCCTTTACAACCAACTACTACTTTGTTACTGGCAGTGTGTACGAACTTGTTGACAGTGCCAAAACAGTTTCAGGTGCCAGCATCTCAATTTCTAATGCCGAAGACAACCAATCGACCAATATTACTACCGATGAGAACGGCGAGTTCAAAATTGATTTGCTTTACGACAAAAACTACACGTTCACAGTGAAAAAGGATGGATATTCTCAACTGGAACCGCTTGTATACTCAACATACAGCAAAGGAATTGGCTACGACAGCATCAAACTGAAACTCTGGAAGCACGAACTGTTTGTAAAGGGAAAAATTTACAGCAACGAGTCACAGTCGGTCATTGAAGGTGCTCTGGTGACAATAACGAACACTGCCACAGGCACCCAGCAATCAGTACAAACGGGTACTGACGGAGTGTATGCATTTTTGGTTTATCCGAACGAAAAATACAGAATAGATGCTACCAATGAAGGCTTCCTTCCCGAAGGGTATAACCTCAATACAGATAATATCTACTATGGCGAGCTCCTCAACGACCTGGTGCTCGAAGAAGTTTTTGTTGATAAAGCCACAGTATTCTTCGACGTTGACAAATACCGATTCAGCACTGAAGCTTACCCAGAGCTTGCTGATATACTAAAAACGCTCAAGCGATTTCCTAAATCAACACTTAATGTGACAGCCCACGCCGACTCCCGGGGAACGGTAGAATACAACCAAAAGCTGTCCGATCGCAGGGTTGCCACCGTACTCAACTATTTTGCTGCGAATGGTGTCAACAAATCCCGAATGAAGGGTAAAGGATTTGGTGAGTCTCTTTTGCTGAACACTTGTTCTGATGGCGTGGATTGCGGCGAAGACGACCATTCCAAAAACAGACGCGCAGAGATCAAAGTACAAATGGCAGCTCCTCCTAATGAAGTGCAATAAAAACGCTACCAGCAATCGCATTCTGGGCCACAGCTCGTGTTCCCATTTATCTCTTCAGGTTTTCCATTTGCGATCTCATTATCGGTAGCTTTTCGTACACCTTCAACCACCACCTCAAAAAAATAGGACACCGATGAGCTACCGAGCTCTGTGGAGAAGCTGAGGTTAGCCACGTCACCGGGTGCCATTCCAGACAGGTTGGCTTCGAGCTCCGGCAAGATTTCTCCTGAACCATATAGAAATTCAACAGGCCTGCCGCTCATTCTGTCCTCCAGCAGCACCCCCTGATCATCCTTCATTGTGTAGCGCAGGGAAATAATATGTTCTTTCTTAACAGTCAGCATCCTTACTAGTCCAATGTCCCTTCTTTACCCGATACCATCACCTTATCCACTGAAATCTCGCCATAAACTACGTCCAGAGACGGCTGGCCACCCTTTAAACTAACAGTACCAAAGCCCTTCTCTGTTGAAAGGAAGCTGGTAAAATCACCAACCCTGGAATCCACATAAAGCGTTTTGTCCACAGCATCGTAGCGCACACCTGTCAGCCCCTGAAGCATGCCATAGCTTGAGAGCGCCCTGGCGTACCAACTACCACATTCATACTCATTGAATGGATTCCGCACCCGGCCATCGTACCTGTCACGGCATGTACGGACGACCTCAAGCCCTTCCTCCACGGCGCCCATTTCCATCAGGTGAGCGGCCACCTGGTATTCGATACCCGTCCACACCTCGTCGCTGTAGACGAAAGGAAGTGAAAGCTTCCCTCCCTTTGGCCATGAGCACAGTAGCAAGCCCCCATCGTCACCAAGGGCAAAAGTAGGGCGCTGTGGGTTGGCATGGTCGCTTAGGTTGTACTTCAGGTTGTACTTATGCACCGCCAGCAAATGGCTCTTTAGCTTGGCAGGATTAATGGGGTCATTGAGCCCACACACCCTGGCAATCCAAGCACCCAGTACACCATCCGAAAGGCAGCCGCTTCCATATTGATACTTCGGCCCCTCCTCTTCCAGTAGTTGTCTGGCCTCATCAGAGTATTGGCCTCCCATACTGATCGCCGAAGCTTCAATAGGGTTCGGGGCCTTAAGCCCATCCACCTTTATTTTTTGAATAAAATATTCTCCATCGTACAATTCACTTTCCATGAAGGCCTTCCCCTGACTGGCCAGTTGTTCATACTTTCCAACATCTTTGCCCAGGAATTTACCCATTGCCACCAGCGCATTGAGCGCCCCCACATAAAAGCTCATGTGCATGCCATCCGGCCCCCAGAATTCAATATCGTAGGTGTTGTGGTGCGGCTCTTCCAGTATCCCTTTTTCCGATGGATCCCACGTACGAATACAAAAGTCCATACTAGACTTCACCAGCGGGAACATTTTGCCAACCCACGCATTGTCTCCGCTAATGCGCCATTCTCTGTACACTTTCATAATGCCTCCTAGCTGGCCATCAGCTGCCGCATGGAAATTATGATCATTTATCCTAATAGGTGATGTTGCCCGAAAATTCTGATGACCCTGGGCATTTTGATTTTCAAAGAATTCTGTGTGCCGGAGGCTTCTTTCCAGCGCTGGAAAAAGATGTGGGATGGCCTGTGCGTAGTTCCACACGTGGGTGCAAGAACCGTGACAGCAACCCCATGAATCGCCACAACCTTCGAAATTCCAGAGGCGGCCATCGAATTGCCTTTGCACTGTAGGCGATTTGAGAATGGACAGGTTTGCTGCCACCGCTTCAACCACCTCTGGCGGCAATGTGCTGGCATAAAAAGCCTTTGTGAACAAATCGGACTTTTTGTACAGGTCATCGTAGTTGTCCTTCCAATAGCTGCTCACCTCATTTACACTTGAGAACCTGCTACTATACCAGGGCTTGAAAAACTTTGCATCAAAATTCTTATCGTATTTATCCAGCTCATCAGGTGAATCAGCGCATCCATCTTCGGGCAAGCACTCTTCCGCACGAATGCCCATTTTCCCAAAAGACTGATCGCTGTCAGGGCTGTACCATGCCATCATTACCTTGATCGTCTTTTCCTGCCCTGCTGCGAGGGAAAAAGGAACGTACAACGAAGCACCGGGAGCACCCGATTCTACGGGCTTCACCGGCCTCACTTCAGCATTTTTTATCGTGTTCCAGGCGATAGTCAAAGGATCCCACCAGCCTCCACGAAACCAGCAATGATCAACAACTGTCGCTGTGTCGTTTGTAAAAATAGCAAAATCACACTTTTTGGAAGGCTCCTCTTTCGTGCCGGCTTCCGACAGCACAAATCCATTCGTGATGGGCTTCACTGTGTTGGTACCCTTATCTACCTTCAGGAAGTTCTTTGAATTAAACGAGAACACAGCTTCTACTGAATTAGTACCTGTGTTCTTTAACTTGTATTCAATGGCGCCTATTGGCAGGCTGGAGTTGTCATCATCGCCGGGAATAAAAGGGCTCCAGCCAGTGATCTGAACCTTCAGTGGCAAATCGCCATCTTCAAGTTCAATACCCGCAAATGGAAACCGGGTTTCAAAAGTAGCCTTCTTGAAGTGCGGCAACCCGGTAATTGCTCCGCCAAGACCATTGCCTGCATCCCTCAGCCCAAACTTTTTCCAGTCAGGAACCGGGCCTTCCAACACTTTGGCTCCTTTGTCCATTCCTTTAATAGCAATGGCGGCAAACATGCCCGGCTCATTGAATATATCAGGCTTGTTTCTCACCGACACATGCGAAATGGCACCTGCACCTTCCAGACAAAACATGCCAGCCCCCATGCCCCCAATCGGCATGGCTATTCGGCTCAAATAATCGTCACTATACTTGTCATTGTAGGCCCTGGTCGAACGTTCGCCAATGGGCTTGTTATTTTCGGCTATCCCCTTCCTCTCGTTGGGAGCACACGACATTTCGGCTGAGAGCAGGCCTGCGCCTACGCCCCCCATTCCGAGGTTCTTTAAAAATCGACGACGATCGGCTTTAGTTTTCATAGTAGGTATAGGTAGGTCAGTTAAAAATTCTCCTTTTCAATACTAAAATTTACACATTTGAAAAAACAGATCACATGATCCAGCGCTTAATATTCACAGCATCAGCCAATTAGAAAGATTGTTCAACTTTTTAAATAACCCTGATTGACTACATGAATCGGATTTCCCTTCAGTGCCGCCTGAATATTTTCCACCGTAGTAGCCATCATTCTTTTCCTGGCTTCAAAACTCAACCATGCATTGTGAGGGGTGATCAGGCAATTTTTCAGGCCCACAAGTGGATGACCCTTTGGCGGCGGCTCCTTGCTAAGCACATCCAGGGCAGCCCCGGCAATTACACCCTTCTGCAAAGCGTTGGCAAGAGCCTCTTCATCAATCAACTGCCCTCTGCTCGTATTAATGAGGAAAGCTTTTGGCTTCATGGTGGCAATCAGTTGTTCATTGATAAACTTCTCGTTTTCGCTGGTCAGTGGGCAATGGACTGATATGAAATCGCTTTCCTTAAAAAGCTCCCCGACTGTTCGTGATTTCCAGCCCACCTGTTTGGGGCTTCTGTTGTGGTAAATGACTTTCATCCCAAACGCTTCTGCCATTCTCGCTACCTGCTCGCCAATTCTTCCCAAACCCACAATGCCAATCGTTTTATCCAAAAGCTCAATCAATGGGCCGCTTGTGAAACACCAGTCTTTAGCCGCCGACCAATCACCTTTGCTTACCCTCTGAGAGTTTTGTCCCACCCTGTTTGTAAGCTCAAGAATCAGTGCGAAAGTATGCTGGGCCACTGAATGCGTCCCGTAAATGGGGACATTGCAAACGGGCACTCCAACCTTTCCGGCCGCCTCCACGTCCACAATATTGTAGCCAGTGGCCGTTACAGCAACTAGCTTCAAATGTGGACAAGCTTTTATGGTCTCGGCTGTCACCGGCGTTTTGTTGGTGACAATGACATGAGCCTCTTTGCACCGCTGAATCATTTCCTGAGGCGACGTTCGATCATAATATTTCACTTCACCCAACTGATGAAGTGTATCCCAGTTAAGGTCGCCGGGATTTAGGGTATATCCATCGGTAATGACTATCTGCATAACTTTTTCTTCTATTGACGGAGATGTACCAACTCCAACATTCCTTTATGTATACCAAAAATGACTACTGTGCCCAAAAGAAAAAGATCACTCGGCACTGGGAGCTATCTGCTGTAATGTTCTCAGGTAGCCCACCAAATCGATGACCTCTTTATCGGTCAGCGTCTTGAACAATCCCGGGGGCATCATTGAATTGGCCGATTCCTCCCTCGATTGTATGTCCGACTTATCGATCACCACCGCATCCTGTCCCACAACTCTAAGGGTTAGTTGCCGCTCATTTTCCGCATTCACGTTGCCTGAGTAGGTGCGCCCGTCTCTGGTGGTGATGACCACCATTTTGTAGTCATCCTGAATTTCGCCGCTAGGATCGAGGACATTGCTCAGCAGATAATCCAGGTTGGCCCGGTTGGAACCTGTCAACTCTGGCCCAATGCTACCTCCTTCGCCGTACATTTTGTGGCAGGCACTGCAGGTGCGCTGAAACATCATTTTACCATTGGCAACATTGGCTCCTCCAATCGCTTTTTCAGTCAATAAACCAGTGTATTTCTTATAATCGGCGGCAATATCGGAGCCTAGTTCGTCAATGGGGCCCCACACCTCCACAAAGCCGCTTCCAACCACACGCCTGAGCTGACGAGCCACATAGGCTGGCACGTCGGGTTTGGGGATCTTTTCGCTTTTTAATGCTTGTGTGAGCGACCATCCATATTCAGGCCTGGAAGCCAGCGCTTGCACAGCTTCCAGTTTCTCCAGCCTGTTGAAGCTTGAGTACTTATCGATGAGTAGCTGGCCCAATGAGTTGTCGTCAAAGGCAGCCACGGCCCTGATCACATCGATCCGCAAAGCCTCCTCATTCAATAAAGTCGGGATTTCCCGAACAAGTTCTTCTCGTTGCTGATCGGCGAGAGAATTTAACGCTTTCAGTCGCTGGTCAATAGGTGTGTTTTTGTTTTTCAGCGTGGCCAGGTATTGTTTGGCTGCCTCGGTGTCTCCATAGAACTGCGCTACCTCCAATGCCAGTTGCTTCACCTTCTCAACCCGGGAGCTCTGCAAGTTATCATACACTTTCTGCCAGTTGGCCGGCGCACTCAAATCGGTGCGTCCCTCCAACCCATTGCGCATGCCTTCCAGCATACTCATCGTTGTCTCAGGCTTCTTCCCAATGGCT
This sequence comes from Imperialibacter sp., assembly GCF_048007035.1. Classification (NCBI taxonomy): domain Bacteria; kingdom Pseudomonadati; phylum Bacteroidota; class Cytophagia; order Cytophagales; family Flammeovirgaceae; genus Imperialibacter; species Imperialibacter sp. The sequence goes on along the minus strand of NZ_CP180355.1, from coordinate 3,484,079 downwards.
GCGATAAGTTTCTCTGTGGCGTCCGCATCCACCACCCTTCTGGCGATGTATTCTGCCAGCATTGGGATTTTGCTTTTTGCTGCAAGCTGGAGTGCCCTGTCAGGATTTTCAGCGACGAGGGGCTCCGTACCAAACCAGATCATTTTTGGCAGGTTGTGGTCTTCCACGTCTTCAGCGTGGCCCATCAAAGCTTCAGCAACTGCCCACTTTTGTTCTGGCTGAATGCGCTGAAGCGCCGAGGCAAGGTAAAGCCTCACCACAACCGATTTATCTTTTTCGGCCATGGCCACAAATTTCCCCACGGCTTGCACCGGAGCCTTGTCTTCGCTTAGCAATTGAACAGCCCAGCCACGCACGTATTCATCCTTATCACCCAACGCTTCTATGAGCTGAGCTTCGGTAAAGCCCCTGGTCACGTGCAAGGCCCACATTGCATTTAGCCGAAAATCTATGCTAGTATTAGTCTGGTATATCTTTCGAAGCTGGTCATGCACTTCCTTTGCCAGGGGTGCTTTTGCTGCTCTTCCCTGAAGAATAAGCCTGGCTCTTCTGGCATGCCATGAGCTCTTGTTCGTTTGAAGCGCCACAAGCTGAGCATCGGTCATTTTGCTCAGGTCACTGTATCGTCCTTCCCAGTTTTCTGCCAGCGACTGCTTCGGTGCGATCCTGAAAATTCGACCGGTTTCTTCATTGAGCACCTCCTTGCCACAGATATCTGCGTCGTGCCAGTCGAGGACATAAAGTGCTCCTTCCGGCCCCAGCTCCATGCTGAAACCCACCCACTGCGCATTGTTGGCCATCAAAAACTCTTCACCATGGTGGCCAACGAAGCCAGAGCCTTTGGGCTCCAGCACATCCGACAACACGGCATGCTCATGGATATTGGCCATGAACAACCGGCCCTGCTGTTCCGCAGGAAAAGCGTCAGATTGGTATATTCTCAGGCCACCATGCGCCGACCGGTGTCTGTGATCAGCAATGGTTTTTATGTCGTTGTAAACGTAGGGATTGAAATGCTGCCCGCCCTGGCGATGATATATACCGCCGGGAATCACATGCCAGAGGTGTGGTATAACGCAAGCACTAATAAACAGCTGCCCTTTGGCGTCAAAGTCGATCCCCCACGGGTTACTGAACCCATGTGATACTACCTCGAATTTGTCCTTCGTAGGATGGTAGCGCCAAACGCCGCCGTTGATGTCAGTTCCCTCTCCTTCGAATATGTCTTCAGGAAAAGGATCATTGTGACCATATATCCTGCCTTTTCCTTTCGCCAGTTTCACTTTAGAGGGTGTAGCAAACCCCTGCAAGCCGTAAAGCCAGCCATCGGGACCCCAGTGCAGACTATTCAATGTCTCGTGTCTGTCACGGATGCCCCAGCCTGTCAACCGAACTTCGATGTCATCCATTTCGGCTTTATCATCATGGTTTTTGTCAGGCACAAAGAGCAGGTTCGGCGGTGCACCAACAAACACCCCATCGAAACCCACGGCTATTGCCGAAGGAAATGCAATGCCTTCCAGAAACACCTTTCGGCTATCAGCGACACCGTCGTGATCGGTGTCTTCCAGGATCAATATGCGGCTGTTTCCCGCTTTCGAAAAGCCATAGCCCCTCGACTCATAGTCTTTGTTCTCCGCAATCCACAGCCTTCCCTTGTCATCCCAGCAAAAAGCCATTGGCTGCGACATCATCGGCTCGGCTGCCCACACATTTACATCATAGCCATCTTTGACCGTCATCGCCTCCACTGCCTCTTCGGGCTTTAGGAATTTGGCATTGCGCCCCTCCTCTTGCGCTATGCCCCAAAGCACGGCCGTGGAGTACATGTTGTGGTCGCCCACATAGTCTTGCCAGGTTTCGGTCATCTCAACGTCATTCAGCTCGCCGGTGTAAACCACCACCTCGTGCTTAATGGTCTCTGTTTCTCCCTTTGCTATTGTCCAGTCCCCCATTCTCGCCCGAACTGGCCCAATCCCCAGCTGCGCATCAACTCTCCACGTCTGTGGAAAGCCTTTATTCTCTTTATGATCCAGAATGGCAATGTGTGCGAGGTCGTCTCGTCCTTCCACCTGCATACCAGCGTCTACCCACATGGCCCGCTGCCCTTCGGCTTTTTCATTTTTCTGACGGGCAGCATTCACCACTTCTCCTTTGATGCCTTCAACCCATGGCATCCGAAGGAATAGTCCGCCGTAGTCATACTCGCCAATGGTCACGTCTGTTTTGCCAAGTCCGCTCCATTCAAGGTCAAGCAAAAACTTGCCTCCCGTTTCCCTCATCGACCAGTTTTGAGTCTCGGTAAGCACAGTATTACCCTGTTCATCGAGCAGATCATAAACGGTTTGCCACTTTACCACCTTGCCCTCTGCTTCAACAACGCTCGACGACACTTTTCGCCAGTAGTCACCTTCGGGATGATGGAAGTAGTCCCGGCCATTTACCCTGGTAAAGCCCCAATAGAGCCCCGTTTGATGCTTGTGGTGCCCCGGGCTGTATTCCGTGAGCTGACCCTTGCCGTCGGGGGCTACAATGGGATGCAAGTAAGGGCGAAAATCGGGTCTTACATTTTGTGTAACAATGGGCTCGTTTTCTCCCTCCCGAAATATGGAAATGGTATTGGCTTGATTGTCCTGCACCACTTTTAGGATGGTGGAATCAGCGGTGGAAACAGTTGTGTCCTGATCTCCTTTGGTCTGTGGCTTACAGCCCTCGATCAGCAGCATTCCAAGCAACAGAGCCGTCAATATTGGCAAATAGGGAGCAAATGAGCCAGTAGACGAGGCCCTGTAGTTTTGTAAATTCATCGCAGGTATGCTATATAGTTTAGGTAAAGTCAATTTAGTGATTTCTACGATCAATCATAACAGGCATGGTGAGCAGCGGCAGAACACGTGCTGCCGGCGAATGATTGAACAACAAAAATCACCTCAATGAAAAGTTTCGCAATTTCTTCTTCGTATCTTTTCAATTATGCAGTCGCTCGCTCCAAAAAATGCACAACCTTTTGTTCCCGACGACGGAGAACAGAATAAGTCCACGGCTATCTACGAAGAATTTACCCTTAACGACCGGTCTGCCTGGCAGCCATTGAAAGTGCTGAGTGAAGACGATTGGAATTTTTGGGTGCGCAACGGCTACATTGTAATCAAACAGGCCGTGCCAAAAGCGCAAGTTGAGCGGCTGGCTAAACTGATCTGGGAGTTTGAAGAAAAAGACCCTGACAATCCAAACACATGGTACGCCCCGCCGAGGGCACTGATGGAAATGAAAGAACTGCAACATAGCGGCATGGTGGAAATCTTTAATCACCAGTACCTGTGGGACAACCGGCAAACTCCGAGGGTATACGATGCTTTTGTAGACATTTGGGGAACAGAAAAGCTTTGGGTCACCATCGACAGAGCCAACCTTAACCTGCCTTTGCGACCTGGCCACGACTTCAAGGGATTTATGCACTGGGACTACGACCCCGAAACCAAGCCTCAGAATGTGCAGGGTGTGCTGGCTCTTAGTGACCAAACCGACGAAAACATTGGGGGCTTTCAGTGCGTGCCGGAGCTTTTCCGTACTTACGAGACCTGGAAGCTTACACAGCCAAAAGACAGAGACAGGTTCAAACCCGATATATCAGGGTTTGAAGTCGTAAAAGTGAAGCTTGAGCCTGGCGATTTGCTGGTTTTCAACAGCCTGCTCCCTCATGGCATCCGCCCCAATACGAGCGGCAACAAAGTACGGATAGCACAGTACCTCTCTATGATGCCAGCGAGGGAACACGATGAAAAGCTCAGACAATGGCGCATAGCATCATGGGGAAAACGCAAGACACCAGAAGGCTATGCCTTCCCGGGAGACCCTAGAAAATTTGAAGAAAAACACTATGAAACAGCGAAGCTTACCGAGCTGGGAGAGAAATTGCTGGGGCTAAAGAAGTGGAGCTGACGTCGGAGACAAAATCTACTTACTGACAAACCTGAACAGAAACGACAAGGCGAGACAAAAAAGGCCGAGAGTTGGATAGGTGAAGGCTTCGCTGATTGAACCAGCCACCAAAGACGGACTAATATCTCCGGCACTCTCAATTGCCTCCATAGCCTCCCTGTATTTTTGGATGAAAGCTATTGCTCCTATCACCACGGCAGCAGCCCCTAAATACACAATTCTGGCGGGGTTGTCAGGATAATTGACCTTCCTTATCCTTATGAAGAAAAATGCTTTTATCCCGAGATATATAATATAAAATAGGAAAAGATAAAGAAGTGGAGAGAACCCGAGCTCGATGATAGGTGGAAGTTTCATAGTTGTTGGCGACTTAGTGTATTCGTTGTTATTTGTCCAATCTCATTTCCATGACTCACAATCATCAAATGCCCACCACCGCTAATCGTAAAATCGGCTGTTTTTAAAGGCAAAACCCTGTCCTTATCTCCATGAATGTGGCTAACCATTTTTAGATGAGTCTCATTCCTCCAGTTAACAATTTTATCAACAGCCCATCGGAAAAAATTGTCGTCTGTCTCCAAGATAATTTCTCTCAATAACCCCTTCTCTCTTTTTGTCTTTGCCCCAAAAAACCAGTAAGTAAGAGCATTGACCTTTTTGAAGAGATTAGTTGGCATAAGACTATTGATATTTAGTCGCCCAATCAACCTAAAATAGAAGGGAATATCAAATCTCGTTTGAACTGAAGACACAAGAACTATTCCCTCACAATCAACTAATTTACCTATTTCAATTGCCATTATTCCTCCAAAAGATACTCCTATCAAAATAGGTCGGGGCGTATTAATCTGGGGTAAAAGCCGTCTTGCATAGTCTTCAATTGCCTCGTTACCCCGAGGCTGTATCCAGTCGATATGTTTGACTTTGAAGGTAGAAAAATCAACAAAATCGAACACTCTCTTATCAGCTCCCAGCCCGCTTAAAAGGTAGACTTTTTTCATTATCTTTTTTCCAATTGACAGTCCAATGCAGAACTAAAATAGGCCTAAGAAGCTACACCGACTTCCGCTCAATAAACCGAAAGTCGTTCTTCACCTCAATGGGCTTGTTCTCCAGCATGGCCTTCGCAGCCAGCTGGCCCATTTTGCGGAAATCGGTCGTAATCACAGAAATGCCGTCGCTAAGCACTTCTTTAAGCGGGGTGTCATTGTACGAAATGATGCCAACATCTTTGGCTAGTTCCATTCCATTGGCTCGCTGAAGCTTGATGAGGTTCACAAGATCGCTTTCTTCAATGACTACATAAGCCGTGTTGCTTTCAATCACATGTTCGGAACCCACTTCACTGATAATCTCATGGGGCACATTGCTGAACCCACAAAATCTCCGGAAACCTGTGACAATATCTCTGGTGTAGGGATATGTTTCGTTTTCAGGAAACACAAGAATAAGCTTTTTGTAGCGGCTCAGCTTTTCTTTGGCTTCCGACAGGGCATTATATATGTCCATTTTGAAGTCCTGATAAACGCAGCCACTAAAGTGATTTACTCCTTCTATGCGGTTATCCAGGATAATTATTTTCTCCCTGGGTATTTTGGATAGCAAGGAATTCAGCTTTTCCACATTCAGATCAGCAAAATGAGGCATTAGCACAAAATAGCTGTAGCCAGTGAGGTGCTCGGTAAGTATCTTCTCGAAAAGTTCGAAATCGCAGTGGTAAACAAAAAAATCGATGTGCGCTTTTTCTCCCAACCCCTGTGCAATAGAGTTGTATATCTCCTTCTTGTAAGTGCTCAACTTATTGAAGAGCATAAGCACCTTAAGTTGCGATTTAGGTGCCGAGTTGCTGATATAATACCCCTTGCCCTTCACAGCCGCTATCACGCCAAGCTCTTTCAGTTCATTGTATGCCTTCTCCACTGTATCCCGGGCAAGAAAGTAATCGTAGCTCACTTGATTGATAGATGGCAGCTTCTGTCCATACTTAATTTTGCCAGCTTCAATACTGGAAATAACGCTACCTACAATCTGCTTGTACTTAGGCACACTCGACTTCTCTCTGATATCCAGCAACAGCTCTTCCAACGCACTAATAGGGTTTATTCACCAACAATCAATGTTACAAATATATTAAACACAAAAAAACCACCCATGCAGTATAGTGCATGACAGTGATACCGCCACGGATATTGACTTTTGATGTATAATGTCCCGGAACGGCTGTCATGTTGGGCCTGTCGAAGCATTTTCTTCACGACAGCGCTTGCGGCAAACGAAAACGACATTACTTAATTTGTTTGTATCAAATCACACAATTCGAAATACAATGAGTGCACCCACAAAAACATTCAAGCACGTTAACTACCTATGGGACGACGCAAAGGCGGCCCAGCTAAAAGGCGATGAAGTCGCTCTCCTCCTCTATCGCTCCAACATTCTCGGAGCCGATCTGCGCATCACCAACTACGGCGGCGGCAACACCAGCTGCAAAACCATGGAGAAAGATCCGCTAACAGGCAAAGAAGTAGAAGTGATGTGGATCAAGGGATCCGGCGGTGACATTGGCACGCTTACCCGCAGTGGATTGGCCGGGCTGTACAACGACAAACTCAGGTCGCTGGAAAATGTGTACCGTGGCCTGGAATTCGAAGACGAAATGGTAGCACTGTTCAACCATTGCATCTACGACCTCGACTCCAAAGCACCTTCTATCGACACGCCACTGCATGGCTTCCTTCCATTCAAACATATCGATCACCTGCATCCAGATGCCGCCATTGCCATCGCTGCATCGAAGGACGGTGAAAAAATAACTAAAGAACTTTTCAAAGGCCAGATTTCGTGGGTGCCATGGCAGCGTCCTGGTTTTGATCTGGGCCTTCAATTGAAACAGTCGCTGGCAGATAATCCTGGCATAAGAGGCATCATGTTGGGTGGCCACGGGCTGTTCACCTGGGGCGACACCGCCTATGATTGCTACATCAATAGCCTTGAGGTAATCGACATGGCCAGCGAGTACCTGGAGCAGAATTATGGAAAGAAAAGGCCGGTTTTTGGAGGTCAGATCATCGAGTCTCTTTCTCCTGAAAAAAGAAAAGACCAGGCAGCACAGCTTGCTCCGGTTTTGAGGGGCCTTGCGTCAAGCTACGACCGCATGGTTGGCCACTTTACCGATGATGAAAAGGTGCTGCAGTTTGCCAACAGCAAAGATCTTGAACGCCTGGCGCCGCTCGGCACCAGTTGCCCGGATCACTTTCTGAGAACTAAAATCAGGCCGTTGGTGCTCGACTTACCGAAAGACGCAGATCTTTCTGACAAAACTGCCATCAAAAAACAGCTGGAGCCTTATTTCCAGGCATACAGAGAGATGTATGCGAAATATTACAATGAACACAAGCGCAGCAATAGCCCGGCCATGCGTGATCCAAACCCGGTCGTTATTATCTGGCCTGGCGTGGGCATGTTCTCTTTTGCCAAAAACAAGCAGACAACCAGGGTGGCGTCGGAATTCTACATCAACGCCATTAACGTAATGCGTGGAGCAGAAGCAATTTCTGAGTACGTGGCCCTGCCGCTTCAGGAAGCTTTTGATATTGAATACTGGCTATTGGAAGAAGCCAAGCTGCAGCGCATGCCAAAAGAACAACCCATGTCTCGTAAAGTGGCACTTATTACAGGAAGCGCTGGTGGCATTGGAAAAGCAATTGCCGACAAGCTGGCAGCAGAAGGTGCCTGTGTAGTCATCACTGACATCGACGAAGACAGGGCTTCCGCAGCCAATAAAACTTACAAAAGAGACGTGTCGACCTACGCAAAAATGGACGTCACCAATCCTGAAAGCATCAAAGCGGCATTCAAAAAAGCTTGTCTGGAGTTTGGTGGCGTCGATGTAATTGTGAATTCAGCAGGACTGGCCATCAGCAAATCGATCACCGACACATCTGAACAAGACTACGACCTGCTAATGGACGTGCTTACCAAGGGACAGTTTTTGGTATCTCAAGCGGGTGTCGACATTTTGCGGGCCCAGGGACTAGGTGGCGATCTGGTGAATATCGTCAGCAAGAACGCACTGGTTTCCGGGCCAAACAACGTGGTGTATGGCTCTGCCAAAGCAGCCCAGGCCCACATGACCAGGCTGCTGGCCGCAGAACTTGGACCTGAGAAAATAAGGGTCAATACTGTAAATCCTGATGCTGTCATTGAAGGAAGCAAAATATGGGAAGGCAAGTGGGCTGAAGGCCGTGCAAAAGCTTATGGCATCACGGTTGAAGAACTGCCTGCTTTCTATGCCAAACGCACTTTGCTCAACGAAATTATCGGCACAGTGGACATTGCCAATGCAGTCTTTGCTTTTACCGGCGGCTTGCTTAGCAAAAGCACCGGCAATATATTGAACGTCGACGGCGGCGTGGCTGCTGCTTTCGTCAGATAAAAAAGTGAAACCCTCCAAGTGGTTAACAACCCTTGGAGGGTTAGCAAATCGACATTTCGAATTAGGCCTTTCCAACCAATCCCGTAGGGATGACATATTGGTACACCATGATCACAAAAAACGATATCCTCGAAAATAACTCACAACAAAAAGCGCTTCACCAAAAGCGCTTCACTCCATTAGCCGACACCCTCACCGACCAGGGCATCGACGTGGAATCGGTTTTGAAAAAGCTAGACACCTTCCAAATTGCTGTCCCGAGTTGGGCGCTTGGCACGGGAGGCACCCGCTTCGCACGTTTCCCTGAAGGAGGGGAACCTCGCTCCCTGGAAGAAAAGATAGAAGACGTGGGTCTGCTGCACCTGCTCAATGCTTCCAGTAACGCCATCAGCCTCCATATTCCGTGGGACATTCCGAAAGATGCGACAGCCATCAAGCAACTCGCTTCTTCTCACGGACTGCTATTTGACGCCGTCAACTCCAACACCTTTCAGGACCAGCCCGACGCCAAAGTGTCTTACAAATTTGGTTCGTTGTGTCATGTCGACAAGCATGTAAGAGACGAAGCTGTTGCGCACAACAAAGAAGTAATCGATCACGGTGTGGCGCTTGGATCAAAAGCCCTGACGGTGTGGCTGGCAGACGGCTCGTCCTTTCCCGGCCAGTTGAATTTCAGAGAGGCACTACAGCGCACGCAGGATTCCCTGCAGCAAATCTATGACCACCTTCCGGCCGACTGGAAAGTGCTGGTTGAATACAAACCTTACGAGCCCTACTTTTATTCGATGGTGATACCAGACTGGGGCACCTCGCACTTGCTGGCCAGCTCTTTAGGCGAAAAAGCTCTGAGCCTTGTCGATCTCGGGCACCACCTCCCCAACACCAATATCGAGCAGATTGTGGCCATTTTGATGATGCAGAAGAAGCTGGGGGGCTTCCACTTCAATGACAGCAAATATGGCGACGACGATTTAACCGTTGCCAGCATCAAACCCTACCAATTCTTTCTTATCTTCAACGAACTGGTAGACGGTATGCAAAACACAAAGAACCCCGAGCTCTCCTGGATGATCGACGCCAGCCACAACTTGAAGGATCCAATCGAGGATTTAATTCAGGCTATTGAAGCTATCAAAATTGCATATACTCAGGCGCTCATTGTTGATAGAACAGCATTGAAAAAGGCTCAGAGCGTCAACGACGTATCGGCTGCGCAGGAGGTGCTTCAAAACGCCTTCCGTACCGACGTACGGGCCCTGGTGGCAGAATCCCGCATGCGCATGGGGGGAGCTTATGATCCGTTAAATTCTTTCAGAGAAAATCAGATACGAAAGCAGCTTATTGCAAAACGTGGATTAAAAACGGTAGCAACCGGCCTCTGATATGGGAAAGCCAGTCACCCTTATATTCGATATTGGGAAGACCAACAAAAAGCTCTTCTTGTTTGACGAAGATCTCTCCGAAATCTCGCATGAATACATCAGGTTTGATGAGATCCCTGACGAGGATGGCTTTTTGTCGGAAGACCTCACATCCCTTGTTAAATGGGTGAAGGAGAGCGCCAACAAAGTCCTTCAAGACCCCACTTACGACGTCAAGGCAATCAACTTCTCGACCTATGGTGCTTCCATGGTACACCTCGATGAACAGGGAGAGCTGGTTACTCCCTTTATCAACTATCTGAAGCCATTTCCTGATGAATTATCAAAAGACTTCTTCAGCAAATATGGCCCGGAGGAAAGGTTTTCTGTGTCTACTGCCAGCCCGTCCATGGGAATGCTTAATTCTGGCCTACAGCTATACTACCTGAAATATGCCAAGCCAGAAGCGTTCAAAAAGCTCCACAGGAGCCTTCATTTCCCCCAGTACCTCAGCTACCTGTTTACAGGTGAAGCCACCACAGACTTCACCAGCTTAGGCTGTCACACAGGACTTTGGGATTTTGGGCAAAACAAATATGCCGACTGGCTGGAGAAAGAAGGACTAGTTCAGTTTCTCACTCCCATCGAGGAATCTACAAAAACTACCCATATCGACATCAAAGCCAAGCTGATCCATGTGGGCATAGGCGTGCACGACAGCTCTTCTGCCCTCGTGCCCTACATTCAGGCCAATGATGATCCTTTCGTACTCATATCAACGGGCACCTGGAGCATTTGCATGAACATCTTCAACGACAAGGTGTTGACGGCCGCTGAGCTAAGCGCCGATTGCTTGAATTTTTTCAGCGCAAAGGGCATTTCAGTCAAGGCTTCCAGATTATTTCTGGGAAAGCATCTTAGTAATCAGGCAAAGCTATTAAGTGAGTTTTTCGGCATCGACTATCAAACTTACAAGTCCGTTGCCTGGAAAAAAGAATTCAAGTCAAAGAGGAAATCAAGCAAAGCACTTTTGTTCGATCATAGTGTACTGCACCCGGAGCGATTAGGCTTTGCAAACAACCCGAACCAGGATCTTTCTATTTTCGGGAGCTATGAAGACGCCTATTTTCATCTTATCGATGAACTAACGGATTTGCAGATTGCCTCTCTCAAGCTGGCCATTGGGGACACAGATATCAAAAGAATATTTATTGACGGCGGCTTTAGCTCCAACGAAGTGTTTGTAAAAATGCTGGCCAACAAACTGCCCGCTTATAAAATTTATTCCACATCTTTTGCTCTGGGCACTGCTCTCGGCGCTGCATTATTGGTAAATTACCGAACCATCACCAACGAGTTTTTGAAGAAAAACTACAATGTCAAAAAGCACTTGCCCACTAAATAAAGTACTTGAAAAGAACAGAAACATTTGACGATGAATTTTCCAATTTGACCAAAGATATTAAAACGATTAAGCGCCCTCTTCGGCGGGTGGAGGAAAAATTGGCGGGCTGGTGAGCGAAAAGGCCTGTGCGTTTAATTTTTCAAGGACTTTTGCCTACTTTTTGTCCTTAAAAAGTAGGAGCCTGCCCGGCTTGAGGGCGATAAACCACGAGCAATAAGCTTCTATGAAAATTGCGCTCTTCATTCCCTGCTACGTCGACCAATTCTACCCTCAGGTTGGCATTGCCACTTTGGAGCTACTGGAAAAGCTGGGCTGCGAGGTGGATTACCCAAAGAACCAAACCTGCTGCGGTCAGCCAATGGCGAACTCAGGCTATGAGTCAAAAAATGAAAAGATTGACGAGCTGTTCATCGATAATTTTGCAGGATACGATTACGTCGTTTGCCCCTCAGGTAGCTGCACCCTCCACGTGAAAGACCACCTGCATTCAGCTAGCAGGGAAACTGAAGCTGGCTCGATTAGAAACAATGTGTACGAGTTGGTAGAATTCCTGCACGACATTCTGAAAGTTGATAAAATTGAAACCGCCTTTCCCCACAAAGTGGGACTTCACGCCTCATGCCATGGGCTGAGAGGCTTAAGAATTGCGGCAGCTCCGGAGCTAAATATTCCGCCATTTAATAAGACTGCCAGCCTCCTTCAAAAAGTGGAAGGGCTTCAGCTGGTTGACCTTGACATGCCAGGAGAGTGTTGTGGCTTTGGCGGCACGTTCGCAGTTGGCGAGGAGGCGCTGTCTGTGAAAATGGGAAACGACAGAATTAAAGACCATACGAGCCACGAAGCTGAGTTCATCGTGGGCAACGACATGTCGTGCCTGATGCATCTGGAAGGCATTATCAATAGAAACAAACTGAGGGTGAAGGTAATGCACGTGGCGGAGATCTTAAACGGAGTATCTTTATGAGCCACAGTACCAACACCGAAACTTTCCTCAAAGACAATAAAAAAGTCGATTGGCACAACGAAACGCTATGGTGGGTGCGGAGCAAGCGTGATGTGTCGAGCAAGCAGATCCCGGAATGGGAGCAGCTGCGGGAACTGGCATCAGGCATCAAAGACAGCGTACTTTCCAATCTTGCCAGCTATTTGGAGGAGTTCGAAAAAAATGCCGTAGCCAATGGCATCAATGTGCATTGGGCGGCCGACGCCAAAGAACACAACGAAATAGTAACCTCGATTCTTCAGAAGCACAACGCCCAAAAGCTGGTAAAAAGCAAATCGATACTCACGGAAGAGTGTCACCTCAACGAGCACCTGGAAGAGCATGGTTTTGAAGTAGTCGACACTGATTTGGGAGAGCGAATCATCCAGTTTGTGCGGCAGCCTCCCAGCCATATAGTGATGCCAGCCATCCACCTGAAAAAAGAGGATATTTCAGAAATATTCCACGAGCACCTACAGACAGAAAAAGGCAACAACGATCCCCAATACCTGACGGAAGCCGCCCGGCAGCACCTCCGCAACAAATTCATAGAAGCGGACATCGCCCTGACTGGTGTCAACTTCGGCATTGCAGAAACAGGCGGCTTCGTTGTTTGCACCAACGAGGGAAATGCTGATATGGGCGTTCATTTGGCTCCTGTTCACATTGCCTGCATGGGCATCGAAAAGCTGATCCCGAAGCTGGAGCATCTCGGTGTTTACACCCGACTGTTGGCCCGCAGTGCCACAGGCCAGCCCATCACCAACTACACCAGCCATTTCCACAGGCCAAGATCAGGCCAGGAGATGCATATCATTCTGGTAGACAATGGGCGCACGGAGCAGCTCAGTCGGGAGAAGTTCCGCAACAGCCTGAAGTGCATACGCTGCGGTGCCTGCATGAATACCTGCCCGATTTACCGCCGCAGTGGTGGCTACAGTTACGACGCCACCGTGCCCGGGCCGATTGGTTCCATCCTGTCGCCAGGAGTGGATTTAAAGAAACATCAATCGCTTCCTTTTGCCTCTACGCTGTGTGGGTCCTGCAGCGACGTGTGTCCCGTGAAAATCAATATCCATGAGCAGCTGTACGAGTGGAGGCAGGTAGTGGCCGATGAAAAGCTGGACGGAGCTGGAAAGAGAGTTTCGATGACATTAGCTGCCAAAGTGCTCTCTTCGCCGTCGCTCTACAATATGATGGGGAAGCTGGCCAGAAAGTCGCTGGCACTGCTGCCAAAGTCTCTGATCAACAACCCCCTCAATGCGTGGGGCAAGCAGCGAGACTTGCCTGATCCTCCCAGGGACAGCTTCAAAGAGTGGTACGCCAAAAACCGGAAATCATGAGCAGCAGAGAAAAAATACTGGGCAACATCCGCAAGCTGGGACTTGAGCCAAAGCCACTGCCTGAAATTCCAGCATTTGAGGTAAGTAAAGACCTTGAGGCTACTTTTACCACTTCACTGGAAGCCAACCACGTAACTGTTATTTCATGCAGAAGCGAAGAAGAAGTCAAAGCAGCAGTTGCGGAACAGACCAGGGCCTATCAACAGGTGATAACCACACTGCCTGACCTTTATTCCTCAGGAATAGACCTTTCTACAGTTAAAAAGCCCTCGGATCTGCGATACGTTGAAGCTGGCATCATTAAAGGCGCTTTTGGCACAGCAGAAAACGGAGCTATTTGGGTGCCAGAAAATCTTGCAGGCTTAAGAGCCTTACCTTTTATTGTGGTGCATCTAATTGTGCTAATTGATCGCAAAACGCTGGTAGGCAACATGCACGAGGCGTACAAAAAGATTGAAGAAATCCCCGGCTTCGGCGTATTCATCGCCGGCCCTTCCAAAACAGCTGATATTGAGCAGTCACTAGTAATTGGAGCCCACGGGCCGAAAAAGATGACGGTGATGGTTCAATAACTATGCAACTGCAACTCAAACATTGTTAAATTATTCAAATTAAGTAATTTGTGCATATGTCCTCCAAAATAGGTATGCAAAATGGAACTTATAGATTCCGATCATTTAACCGAAATCATAAAAGAATCTCATGTAAAAGGCTTCAGCGATCTAAATTTTAGCTATTCTGACCTCTACAACATTCCTTTTTTTCTGTTGGAAAGACCAATCCTGCTTTCTTCTGAAAACGAAAGTTATATCACACTTGAGCTGAGTCATTTAAAATTTCTCAATCTCTCTTCAAACCATATAAAGAAAATTAACCCCAAGGTTTCTACTTTCTCTTCTCTCGAAATACTCAACCTTTCTAACAATAAAATAGAGCATCTCCCAAGACAAATTACCGAGCTTCGTAAGCTAAGAGTCTTAATCTTGTCAAACAATCCTCTCGTCAAAGTGCCAGAAAAAATAGCCTCTATGCAGAGTCTAGAGCATTTAGACATTTCCAACACGGGAGTTTATGATTTACCTAGCAATTTCAAGTTTCTTAGTAATCTCAAGAGCCTAGATCTTTCTAACTGCGCCATAACATTTCTACCCAAAGAAATTATAGAATTACCCTCCTTAGAACGAATTGAGTTAGCCGGGAACCCACTAATCGACCCCCCGATCGAAATTGCTGTGAAGGGCCTAGATGCGCTAAAAAAGTATTTTGAAGAGCTCGGAACTGCGGACGAAAAAGACTTCCTCTACGAGGTTAAGCTACTTTTGGTTGGCGAAGAAAGGGTGGGTAAATCTTCTTTAACGAAAGCCTTAAGTGATGAAAATTATTCATTTGATCTATATGAAAAAAGCACTGAAGGTATCGACATAAAAAAATGGCTTATCCAAAAAGCAAAACTCAACCACGGAAAAGACTTTCAAATCAATATTTGGGACTTTGGAGGGCAAGAAATCTATCACGCTACCCATCAGTTCTTCCTCACCAAAAGATCAATCTATTTTCTAGTTACTGAAGCTCGAAAAGATCTTCGGCATGATGACCTCTTCTATTGGCTGAATCTAATAGAGGTTCTAGGAGGCAAAAGCCCAGTCGTTATTGTTGTTAATAAAAGTGACCAACCCTATACTTTCTTTGCGTCGGACTCATACAAAGAAAGGTTTCCGAATCTTTTGCAAGTGGAAAATGTGAGCTGCGTTCCTGGTCATAGTGATTCAATTGACCGTCTAAAATTAACAGTTTATTCGATTCTCAAGGATAAAAATCTAATGCCAGACATAGGAATCGAACTACCCAAAGCCTGGGTTAACATTAGAAGAGATTTGGATATTTTAAGAGACGAAGGAACAAACTTCATAGATACAGCGAGGTACTTCAAAATTTGTGAGAAATATTCTTTGAATAAAGAAAGAGCTTTATTCCTGAGTGATTATCTACATGACCTTGGAGTCATATTACACTTCAGACAAGATTTTCTTCTAAAGGATACGATTTTTCTAAACTTTGAATGGGTGACAAAAGCAGTCTATTGCATTTTGGATAACCCAAAAGTCATTTCGCAAAAAGGTGAGTTTACGAGCGAAGATTTAGAAAGCATATGGAAGGACAATGGGTTTACTAGCAAGAAAAATGAACTATTAGCACTAATGAAAAACGATAAATTCGATATCTGTTTTGAAATAGTAGCTAACAGATACCTAGCACCGCAGCTACTACACCCCGATAAGATCAAAACAAATTGGCCTGCTTCCGAAGATTCGATTCGGTTCGAGTATTGGTATGAATTTATGCCCAAAGGAATTATATCTAGGTTCATCGTTAAATGCCATCAATATATTTTCGATGATGTCTACTGGAAACACGGGGCGTTATTTCAATACAATGATACCAAGGCACTTGTTGAAGAAAAATATTTTGAAAGCCCCAAAAAGATAAGTATAGAGGTTACTGGTGGCGCTAAAAAGGAGATTCTTGCAATATTTAGAGGGGTATTAGAAGATATTAATACAAGTTTTAATAAACTGGTTGTCCGTGAGATGATCAAATGCTGTTGTAAAACGTGTAGGAATCATGTCACCCCAACATTCTTTGACCTTGGCGAACTTTCAGACCGTTTAAAAAACAGTAGATATTTTATAGAGTGTCGGCTTCCTCCATATGAAAGAATAAGTATCTCAGATATGGTAAATCATATCTTATCGGACATAGAGTTCCCTAATCTATCAACGGTGCCTCTGGGCATGGAGGATTTTGAACTAAAAAAGACTACTGAGAAACTGGAAAAGTCGAACGAAAGGCTCACCTCGTTGAAAAAGTTAAATGCAGAGATTAGTTCAGCTAAGGTAGAATTGCAAGAGATGGAAAGTCAAAAGAATGAGTTAGATGCTGAAGCAATAGAAAAAGCTAAGAGAATAGGGTGGCTTTATGTCTTATTAAACATTTCGGTTGTTTCAATTTGGCTATTTTTTATATTTCACTTCGGCTGGGACATCATGGAGAAATGGACTTTTATTTCAGGATTGGTACTCGCAGTATGTAACAGTATTTTTTTCATAGCAAGGCAATATACCTTCAATCAATCCGATATTTGGAAAAGAAAACTAAATTCTATTCGGGATAGCCTGTATAAAAAGAATCGATTTAGCCTGGACAAGTATGCCAAAACGAAAAAGCAGCTAGAAAAGCTTGAGGAAGAATATCAACACAAATTAAATCAATGACTTGACACAGTTATTGTAACACTCTCTTCCGACCTGTGATCGACTCGATCATCGGTAAATTGAGCTAATCCCAGCCGCCACTCTTCACACGGTCTTGCGACCAGCTAGCGCTGTGGGCACGACACTCCTGTCCAGAAGCACCTACTCCACCATCGCCTCAGCTTCTATCTCCACCAAATATTCCCTTCCAACCAAATTGGCCTGTACCAGTGTATTGGCCGGCTGAATGTCTTTGAAGCGCTTTCCGTGAACTCTGGCCACAGCTTCCCAGTCATCTATATTTCTGACAAAGATTCTGGTCCTCACTACCTCTTCCAAGGTTGCGCCCAGCGACTGCAAGGCACCTTCTATTTTATCAAGTGCGAAGGTGGCCTGCGCTGCGGGGTCATTTCCACCTATAGCCTTGGCCCCATGAGTAGCAGTCGTGCCTGAAATCAAGATTCTGTTTCCTTTTTTCACTGCACGGCTAAAGCCTGCCAGGTCTTCCCACTCCGTGCCACTCAATGCTTTTATTCTTCCATCACTGCCTTCGGTGGTTGGATATGGAACCGGGATCGCCTCCACATGATGGCTAAGATCCCCTGAAGCTGTTAAAAACGGTGGCTTCCGGTACTCATCGCCACAATCGCCTGGAATAGGACTGAACCCTACAATTACATTTTCAATAGCTTTCTTGCTGTCAGCATCCAACCGGAAGTCAAACAACCTGAGGTTGTCCATCACGTGCTCACTTTCTCCCAGTCTGGCACCGACGATGACCCCACCCACGGCAGGCTGCTCGAGCATATAGCGGGTCGCTACATTGGCCATTGACACATGGTATTTTTCGGAAAGTTTTGAAAGCACCTGTAGCAAATCCTGCAGTTTCTTCCAGCCTCCAGCCACATCCACAAATCGCTTGTATTTCATTTGAGACCAGGTCAAACTTGCCTCCTGCTTGGGCTCGGGCTTACCCAGCCACTTCTCGGTCAGGAAACCGCCGGCCAATGTGCCAAATGCCAGGATTTTCACTCCATGCTTTTCACACACAGCAGCCATGTCTCCTTTTGCTCTTTGATCTAGCAAAGAATACGATATTTGGTTCGATACCACTTTTATCCCACTTTCCAGCACCATATTCAAATGGGCTGCATCGAAGTTCGTGAGGCCAATTTGCTTCAGCAGCCCCTCTTCTCTCAGCTCTTCCAGCCAATAAAGACAATCGAGCCAGATCGGGTCAGCGTAGTTCCAGGCATGAAACTGCATCAGGTCAAGCTGCTCCATATTCATGCGCACAAGCGCAGTGGCCACAGCCTCTCTCACGTCCTTTTTTGTCACCTGACCAGGACTGGGCACCCATTTTGTCAGCAAGTTCACCGGCCGGTAGTCGGCATATTTCTTTTTATAAATCCCAGCAATGATTTCGGCTGAGCCATAGTGATCCGCCATATCGAAGGTGACCAGTCCGGCATCTCCATAAGCTTTCATCGACTTGGCAGCGGCCTCAAGATCCAGCTTTTTGCCGTCTCTTTCCATGTCGGCTACCTGCCACAACCCCGTAAGAACTCTCGATATCTTAAGGTCAGGTGCCAATTCACAATATTCCACTCTATTACTCATAGCTAATCTTATTCAGGGGGTAGTTGCGAAAACCTCTCCGACAGGTTGACGCCCTGTTTGGTGAGTTTTCCTTTTTCACGAAAATAAATCATTGTAGCGACAATCATCACCACTATCCATATAAAGGTAGAATGGAAATACCATGCACCGGGACTGCTTGCCAGGTCTTTGACGATATGTACAATGAGCAGGCTGCCCAGCAAACCAGCACCGGCAACAGCAATAAAAACCTGCTTCCATCGCTCCTTCACCACCACAATGCCTTTTGCCAGCGTTGGATTTCTTTTCTGCAAAGTGTAAACAGAGATCACCATCAAAAGGAAGTTAACGAGCATGGACGTCACCATAATATCTATCCCTAAAAAGAAGTCGCTCGCCAGGTGGCATCCCAAGATCCCGATCGAAGCCATAACTCCGCTGACGACAATGGCCATTGCCGGAGTTTTCCGCACGGGGTGCACCCGAGCGACACTCCTGGGGAATATTCCGTCCTCAGCCCAGGCAAACATAAGTCTGGAAACCGACAGGATCATGGCCGGCAAGTCGTTGATCAGCGCAATGGCAGCGCCAGCCAAAATAAGCACACCCCAAACAGGGGGCAGCACATAGCTCAACAGACCAGGCGCTGAAATATCTTTTTGCATAGATTCAGTGGCAATGAAATCCCACGGCACGGTATGATAAACAGCCCATGTGAATAGGAAGTAAAACGCACCCACAGTCAGAATGGCGATAGCTATCGCAATGGGCAGCGACTTGCCCGGATTTTTCGCTTCTCCTCCTGCCTGCGCTATCGAGTCGAACCCGATAAAGCTGGAAAACAGCAAGGCCGAGGCTGTTACAAAAATCTTCCAATCAAATGCCTTGCTTGCCGCCTCTGCTATTTGCCTGCCTTCTTTTACCTGAATGGCAGACACGAAGTCGGCCTGGTCATGTGCAAAGCCCACCACAATTACAATAGCACCGAGACCGAACATCAAAAACATCAGCGGGATCAGTGTACGCTCATAAAGTTTAATGCCCTGAATATTGACAAGAACAAAAATCCAAAGGAAAGCAAATGAAATAGCCAGGCGAACCAACCCCAACTCCAAAATTTCTCCTATTTCCGGCCACCCAAGGCCAAAGGCGACATCTCTCAGGAAAGGAACGCCCACGTAAGACACAACGCCGATGGCCACGGAAAGGCCAAACCATTGGGAAAAGCTTGCAACAAAACCCAGATATGGATTGAGGGATCTACTTACATGGACATAGCTGCCACCCGCCCTGGGCATAGCCGAACTGAGTATGGCATAGGCCATGGCTGCAAGAATGGCAGGCACTGCGGCCACTAAAAAAGCCGGAAGCACATAAGGGCCGATCCCCGGCACATTTCGCTGTATCATGAAAGGCACCACGTTGATGCCCGCCCCCATCATCGAGCAAATACCAGTAGCTGCAAGGCCCAGAATGCCCATTTGCCTTGTCAGTCCTGTTTTCACTCCACCATCTTTTTTTGCCATCTCACATCATTCAAATCTACCGTCTCCTGAGGATATAGTTAAACCTTTTGACGGTCACCACAAAATCATTTTTGATGATGCACCTTCGATGTTCCCATTTCAGTGAAAAATCTTTTTCAGGAAGGAAATTTCTCTGCAACGGTTTGTTAAGAACTTTGCAATCGATTTCTCCGAAAAACACAACCTCTAATGGCCTGATTACGTTGCAATGAAACGAATCTTTTATTAAGAAAAAGGGTTAAATTTGTACAAATCATTGAGAAGTTGACACTGCATGGTGTTTGAATGGAAA
This sequence comes from Imperialibacter sp., assembly GCF_048007035.1. NCBI lineage: Bacteria > Pseudomonadati > Bacteroidota > Cytophagia > Cytophagales > Flammeovirgaceae > Imperialibacter > Imperialibacter sp. The sequence continues at coordinate 3,463,943 of NZ_CP180355.1, read as the reverse complement.
TTGATTGACTTGAAAGTTGACACAACAATGGATACGATAGATAAAAAGAATATAGCGCTTGTTGCGCACGATTATAAAAAGAAAGACCTGATTGAGTGGGCACTCTTTAACAAGGGTGTATTAGCTGGTCATTCTCTTTTCGCCACCGAAGCTACAGGGAACCTTGTAGAAAAAGAGCTTAACTTACCTGTGACCAAGGTAAAAAGTGGCTCTATGGGTGGTAATCAACAAATAGCCACTAAAATTTCCGAAGGAGAAATAGATATTCTCATCTTTTTCTGGGACCCTTTGGCACAATTGCCAAGCGACCCTGAAGTGAAGGCGTTGCTGCGAATAGGCATGGCCTGGAACATTCCCGTTGCCTGCAACAGAGCAACAGCGGACTTCCTTGTCTCATCTCCACTGCTAAATTCCTCTTATCAAAAACAACAGCCCGACTACAAAGCGCAGGGAAAGGAAAACCTTTCCGAGTCTTTCTTCTCTGACACTGACGAGAACTACGGCCTGCTGTTGACCATTTAGTAGCTTACATCACCGAAACTTAATCAAACACCCGATCCGTAAAATGAAATGGATTTGGGATAGGTTTGCTATTTTAGCACACATTTAATCAAATTTGCACCATGTTATTATTAGGTATAGATATAGGAACTTCTTCCGTCAAAATTTCTGTAGTGGACGCCCAAACGCAAAAATGCATTGCTTCCACTCATTATCCGGAAACAGAGGCGACGATTTTGTCGCCAGAGCCTGGTTGGGCGGAACAATCCCCCAACATGTGGTGGGAATACACGCAGCAGGCCATTACCAAACTCAACGCTACCAAAAAATATAACCCCAAAGACATTGGGGCTATTGGCATTGCCTACCAAATGCACGGGCTGGTGATAGTGGACAAAGACCAAAAGGTACTGCGTGACTCAATTATCTGGTGCGACAGCCGGGCGGTAGAAATAGGCGATAAGGCGTTCAAAGCCATCGGCAAAAGCGTGGCCCTTTCGTCTCTGCTCAATTCTCCCGGTAACTTCACAGCTTCCAAGCTGGCTTGGGTCAAAGAAAATGAGCCTTTCTTGTACGACAAAACCTACAAGCTCATGCTCCCAGGTGACTTCATTGCCATGAAGTTCACTGGCGAAATTACCACGTCAGTTTCCTCTCTTTCTGAAGGAATTTTCTGGGACTTTCAAAAGGACGAGCTTTCTGACCCGGTATTCAACTATTTCGGTTTTTCAAAAAGCATGGTGCCCGACATCAAGCCTGTCTTCTCGGAGCATGGCACAGTAAGCTACGCCGTTGCCGAACCGTTAGGCTTGAAAGCTGGTATTCCTGTCACCTACAAGGCCGGAGATCAGCCCAACAACGCCCTGTCACTCAATGTATTTGAGCCGGGCGAAGTGGCAGCCACCGCAGGCACCTCCGGTGTTATCTATGGTGTAACTGATCAGGTAAGCTACGATCCGCAGTCGAGGGTAAACACGTTTGCCCACGTAAACTACGCCAGTGAGAAAAAGAGGTTGGGCGTGCTGCTGTGCATCAACGGTACGGGCATAATGAACCGCTGGATAAAATCGGTGGCTGGACAGCATCTGACCTACGAACAAATGAATCAAGAAGCAGCCAAAGCCAAACCTGGCAGCCGGGGCCTCTATGTGATGCCTTTTGGCAACGGCGTGGAACGAATGCTCGAGAACAAACTAATAGGTGCCCACATCCACACCATTGACCTCAACACTCACGGCCCACACGAATTGTTCAGGGCAGCGCAGGAAGGTATTGCCTTCTCGTTCCGTTACGGACTCGATATTATGAGAGACAATGGCATGAGCCCTAAGGTGATCAGGGCTAGTTATGCCAACATGTTCCTGAGCGATGTGTTCACAGAGGCATTTGTGAACGTAACAGGCGTGCCTGTAGAGCTCTATGAGGGTGATGGCAGTGTGGGCGCCGCTGTAGGTGCCGGCTTGGGCGCTGGCGTTTACGCAGACCAGAAAGACGCCTTCAAGAACATGAAAAGGCTTCGGGTAGTAGAACCTTCAAAAAATATCGATTATGAGCCACATTATGAAAAGTGGCTTGGAATTCTGAAAAGCCATCTTGGTTAATAGAAAAGGGCTGCTATCGTTAAACAATAGCAGCCCTTTTAGTTATTTGGCCCGTTAGTTTTCGTATTCGTAAACAGTCTTTGAAGTATACGTGGCAGTTGGATTCTGGTAGCCAACATACTTCACCTGCTTCTCCATAGGGTAGCCGCTTTGATAAGTATAGGTGTACTGGCCAGGCACATATATTGGGAAGCTCCCGGCATAACTTTGAGTCTGACCATTCACGTTGTTCTTACTTGACTCACGAAGGAAATAGTCGGTAATTCCCAGCAAATAGTGTGGGTTGATAAAAGAATCGTAGTGCTTTTGGCTGGAACTAGATCCCGCTGTACCACCCACACCCGAATATTCAGAAACGATGTTTCCTTTATCAAATTCGTAGTGATAGGTGAAAAAATTCCCATTGTCAAAACTGTACCGTATGCCAGTAAACGTATCCGTTTGCGAGTTATATAACCAGACAGCTTCCTGACCTCCGTTTAATCCTGTTTGCACAACTTTTGAAACCTTGCCATCGCTTCTGTAATAGTACTGCTGCGTATCAAGCAGCGTGTTGTCCATAGTCCTTTTGACGTTATCCAGTCGGCCGTTCTTATACTCGTACCATGTGATTAGCTGGAGTACCCACTCATTGGTATCGTGATCGAAGTGATAAAAATCTCTCCTGGCTAGCTTGCCTTCCTCATTGTAAATGTAATCTACGTGGCTTTCCAGCTTCGAACCCTCAGCCAGCAGCATAAACTCAGTCTCACTCTTCAGCCTTTTGGCTGCCTTTTGCCCTTCCAGTTTCACTGCACGCTTCTCAAAAAGCTCCTCTCTTGTCAGCTCTCTCTCGTAAATATCGCCCCAGTGCGTCCAGCTAATGTAATAATTGTCGAATCTTGTCGGAATACTGATATTCTTCACGCCTTCAATATCTCTGCCAACTGACCACGAATTACCTTCGTCGTCGGTAGCCGTAATTAATACCGACGGCTTGACATCGTCATAAACAAACCCACCAACATTGACAGATGCACTAAAAGAAACAAGGGTCACTTCATCGCTCTTTCCGCCAAAAACCTCGACAGCGTAACCAAAGTCAGCTGCATCCTCCACCACAAAGACCTGGCCCACTTCTGTGTTAGCCACAATTGCACCCCCTGCTTTTCCGTCAACCACCAGTGGCAAGCCCATCTGGAGCTCCCCTCCCTTCAGCGATCCTTCGTGCGGAGTTGCCAGCACCACTTTATCCTCTGCATTGAAAACTACAAAGCTGGAAAGCCGGTACGTGGCCGAAGGCATTTCAAATTCCTCAGTGAAATAACTCCCTGCCTTGAGGGAAAGTGTTACTTTCTTATTGCTCACCACCTCTACCTGATTGTTGTCCGTCATGGCAATTACAGCATATGCTGGTTGCCTTTCGGAAGCGTTGAAAAGTGGAGGCGGGTTAAAAGAAAGCTTTATTGATGCTTTTTGACTTCCTGGGTTTTCATTTTCACCTGGAAGTGCATCGTCGTCGCCAGAACAGGCAGCAAACATACCCACCAGGGCAGTGGCTGCAAAAAAGTTAAGAAATTTGACCTTCATGTTTATTTGAAAATTAAAAATATTGCTACTCGCTTTAAAAAATTCACCCGGTAGAAGTTTCGGTCAGTAGATGTGGATGGTAAAGCTGAAGAGTAGACGGAAATCGAAATCGAAAGGTTGGAGATGCCACAAACAATTTTTCATCATGACGCAATTGACGCTACCATTCCCAGCGGAATAACAATTGGGAAAAGTTATAAAATGGAAAATATTTCGCCTTCATCTCATTATTCTGCTAACTTAACGCCCTGTTTTTTAAACCCCTAAAAACACTTAAAACATGGCAATAACTCTTGGAGAAAAAGAATTTTTTAAAGGCATAGGTCAAATTAAATTTGAAGGACAGGGCTCCGACAACCCTATGGCCTATCGCTGGTATGACGAAAATAAAGTAGTAGCAGGCAAAACTATGAAGGAGCACTTGCGGTTTGCAGTAGCCTACTGGCACTCCTTTGTTGGCAGTGGTGCCGATCCTTTCGGAGCACCTACGCATATTTTCCCCTGGGACGTGAAAGGCGATGCAGTAGAAAGAGCAAAAGACAAGATGGATGCTGCTTTCGAATTCATGACAAAATTGGGCCTTCCGTACTATTGCTTCCACGACGTGGACGTGGTTGACTATGGCAACAACGTGGTTGAAAATGAAAAAAGGCTTCAGGCCCTTGCTGAGTATGCCAAGAAAAAACAGGCGGCCAGCGGCGTAAAATTACTCTGGGGCACAGCTAATCTTTTCTCTCATGTCCGGTACATGAATGGCGCTTCTACCAACCCGGATTTCCATGTGCTGTCACACGGTGCAGCGCAGGTAAAAGCCGCTTTGGATGCGACAATCTATCTTGGAGGCGAAAATTACGTGTTCTGGGGAGGTCGTGAAGGCTACATGTCGCTACTGAACACGGACATGAAGAGAGAGCAGGATCACCTGGCGATGTTCCTTCACAAAGCCAAAGACTATGCCCGTAAGCAAGGCTTCAAAGGCACCTTCTTCATTGAGCCTAAGCCATGCGAGCCCACCAAGCATCAGTACGACTACGACTCAGCCACTGTAATTGGTTTCCTTCGTCAGCACGATTTGCTCAAAGATTTCAAACTGAATATCGAAGTAAACCATGCTACATTAGCTGGTCATACATTCACCCATGAACTACAAGTAGCATCCGATGCAGGCTTGCTTGGTTCTATTGATGCCAACAGAGGCGATTACCAGAACGGCTGGGATACTGATCAGTTCCCTAACGATATCACCGAGGTGACCGAAGCTATGATGATCATTCTGCAAAACGGAGGCTTTGGTGGTGGTGGCATCAACTTCGATGCTAAGATCAGAAGAAACTCTACTGACATGGAGGACTTGTTCTATGCCCACATTGGTGGCGTCGACATCTTCGCCCGTGCACTGGTAGCTGCCGACAATATTTTGCAAAAGTCGGAATACAAGAAGATTCGCAAAGACCGTTATGCCTCATTCGATAGCGGAAAAGGCAAAGAATTTGAGCAGGGTAAGCTCTCTTTGGAAGATCTTCGCAACTATGCTGCCGAAAACGGAGAGCCAGCCATGACCAGTGGTCGTCAGGAATATATCGAGAACCTGATCAACAGGTACATCTAGACCAAAACCAGCCAGAGTATCAAAAGCGATGCTCTGGCTTTACCTCACCAATATGAAACCTACTATACTACTTTGCTTATTGGCCCTGGGCCTAAACGCTTGCACAATGCCTACTAAAGAAAAGACCGAGGAGACTACAACCGCCTCCCACATATCTGCTGCAGATTGGGGTGAGGTAGATGGCAAAAAGGTTCAGCTATTCACGCTGACTAACGACGCCGGTTCTGAAGTGAAAATCACCAACTATGGCGGAATTGTTACTAAGTGGAATTTCCCCGACAAAAATGGAAAGGTTTCTTCCATTGTCTTGGGCTTCGATAGTTTGAAAACATACCTGGCCGGCCATCCGTTTTTTGGGGCAATCGCAGGCCGATATGCTAACAGAATAGCCAAAGGTCAGTTTACCATTGATGGAGAAACTTATACTCTGGCTAAAAACAACGGAGAGAATCACCTTCACGGCGGCAAAAAAGGCTTTGACAAGCAAGTGTGGGTGGCCAAGGCAGTGGATGGAGACGAGCCTTCGCTGGAACTCAGCTACTTGAGTGCCGACGGCGAGGAAGGATATCCTGGCAACCTGCAAGTGAAAGTAGTTTATACTTTGACTGCCAAAAATGAGCTAAAGATCGACTACACAGCCACTTCTGATAAAGCTACTGTTCTCAACCTCACTAACCACAGTTACTTTAACCTGACCGGGAGCCCCGCCAACACCATCTTGAACCATGAGTTAAGGATTAAAGCACAAAAGTACACACCTGTGGATGCTGGGCTAATTCCTACCGGTGAATTGGCCCCCGTGGCAGGAACACCGTTCGACTTTGGCCCGGCCATGAAAATTGGCTCCAGAATAGCAGATACTGGTGGCGATCCTTACGGCTACGATCACAATTTCGTAATTGACGGAGAGCCGGGAAAATTAAGACCAGGGGCCATCGCTACCGACTCTATTTCTGGCAGAAGGCTCGACATGGCCACCACCCAACCAGGCGTCCAGTTCTATACCGGCAACTTCCTGAACGGCAGCGTGAAAAGTGACGATGGGATACCTTACAGTAGAAATACTGGCTTTTGCTTGGAAACGCAGCATTTCCCTGACTCACCCAACAAGCCTGACTTCCCAAGCGCCCTGCTGAAACCAGGGGAAACATACCACGAAACAACCGTGTACAAAATAAGCCTGATGGAGTAGTGACCACATTGGTGCAGAAACAAAAAGCACTGTCCTTAGGGCAGTGCTTTTTTTCTATAAAACTTCTCTAAACCCACCCGAATTTTCTGATCAGCCCCATTCATTCAACTCGAATGACACCTCTTCTTTAGCTATAATCTTAATTGATTTCATAGCTTCCGGGTGCAATGGGTTGATCAAGAGGTTATGCTCCGCCGAATAGCTGGACAATGGAATACGGCAAGAGGGCACCTTCAAAAAGGGTGACATCATACGCTGCGCCCAATTGGTACCAAACGCCTGAGTGGAGGTCGGGTAAGGGCGACGACCCCAGTCAGGCGGCAAATCCTCCGACATCAGGTGAGGTGCGTCTGCATTTATCTGAATGGTGATCAATACCCATGACCCGTTCGCCACTACTGGCCCCTTAATAGCCAGCAGTTCCATAAACGTGATGGCGCTGACGTTGCTGGCATAAATAATGGGGGTGCCGGGGAAATTCCACCTGCCGCCAGCCCTTCCATAGCCCAGGGGCGTTGAGGCAAATATCTTATTGATTAGTCGAAAGTATTTCACCTACAAAACGTTGCCCCACAACAGCGCCTCCATAGCATTGTCAACCAGCTCTATTCCATAGGGGCTTTTGATTAATTCAATAGGCTTTTGATTGCCCAAGGCCTGGTTGACAGTAGAGAGCCATTCTTTCAATTGCTTCTCCGACCCAAAAACCTTCACCCCCTTAGCAATGATGTGGTCAATATCATACATGGCTTTGGATCTCATTTTACCTATCGTTTTATCACCTTTATCCCACCTGAATAACGTGCTGGGATCAACTTCCAGCACACCAGATAACTCCTGCTGACTATAGCCCAGGTATTGCACCATTGGCTTAATGCGTTCATAAACAAGCTCCGGCTCTTTGGCCATCAACGGCGGATCATCATTCTGAGCATAAGGCTTGAGAAAATGGTACGCTTCCGTGTCTACATTAATTGTAGCCACTTCGTTATTCACGTTTGCTATCCGCCACGAACGCTTTTCAGACCTATTGCTTTCCTCAGCCATAAATTGTTTTCTTTTCGCCCACTCCAACTGCTTACCTACTTACATCAGCTTATGGAGTTATTGCATTTGCAATACTAATATACGCTTTTTGCAATAATTTAGTTACAACAATGTAGCTTTTTTCAAGAGACTCCTGGTTAAATCACTTTCCGATACTCTTTTCTATACTCCAGCGGAGCCATGCCCGTGATCTCCCTGAACTGACGATTGAAGTTGGAAAGCGTTTTGTAGCCACATTCAAATCCAACGGCCGCCACGGAAAGTTCACCGTCCACAAGCATATGACAGGCCTGCCCCACTCTTACCTCACTTACAAATGAGGAGAAGGTCTTGTTCGCCCTCGTTTTAAAATACCTGCTGAAGGCGACTGGGCTCAGGTTCGCCAGCGATGCCGCTTCTTCAAGCGTAATCTTCTGTCTAAAGTTGTCAATGACGTAGTGATGAACCAGATTCATCCGGTCTCCGTCAGACGCTTTCAATTGAAAACTGGCCGGGCCCGACGACACATATCTGTACTCCTTCGAATGTGCAAGTGCACTGAGTATCTTCAAAAACTGAATAACGCTTTCGATCCCCTCCGAATTCACCATTTTGAGCATCCACTCTTTTACCTGACTCCGTGTATGTCCATAATATTCCAGCCCTCGCTTTGCTTTTTCGAAGAGATACTTCAAACCAGCAAGTTCCTCTTTTTCCAACATTTGATGGCCTAGAAAATTCTCATCGAAGTAAATAACAATACCTCTTGTTGACAGCTGACTGTCCTTGGCAAAATAAGACTCATGGCACCGCCACAGATGGGGCAGATTAGGACCAGAAAGTAACAGGTCGCCTTCCTTGAAGGGCTTGATCGTATCCCCGACAAACCTGGTTCCATGGCCCTTGAGCACGACAAAGAGTTGATACTCCGGGTGAAAATGCCAGTTGGGGTCGAAATACGCATCCTGCAGGTCTTTGATAACAAATACCCTTGAATCAGGAATGGCGGATTTTTGAATAGGAACTCTCATGGGTGAAATGCGATACGGCTTGGTTTCAGTGCCACAATTTTCTCATAAAAAAGAATAAATGACTGATAAGTAAGTTAAAATAAAGTCAGAACAGGTCAAAAAAGTGAGAGCATTAGTGAATTCTATTTTGCAATATTGATAGTCAAAAATGAACTGTGTTGTCAGATTGACAGATCACATGCATTTTAAATACGCCTCATTGTTGAATAAATAATAATCATCCAAGCGTAATCGGTAGTCGAAAACAACTAAGTAATGAAATACACAATACCTACTTTAACCTCCGCCAGAGCAGTTCTCGGGCTTCTCATTTTGGCAATCACCCTGTTCTTTACCTCATGCAGCAATGACAGTGGCCCAAGGAGGCTGGAAATCCTTTTTCTGGGACATGCAAGTGAGCACCATCCTTCAGAAAAATATGCTCCTATCCTGGCGCAGGCCGTCGCACAAAAGGGCATTAACATTTCCTACACGAACGATCCCAATGATTTGAACGCCACCAACCTGGCCAAATTTGATGGACTTATCCTTTATGCCAACCACGATTCAATTACTTCCTCACAGGAAAAAGCGTTGCTGGATTTTGTTGAGGGCGGTAAAGGCTTCATCCCCATCCATTGTGCCACCTGGTGTTTCCGTAATTCGCCAAAAGTGGTCAATCTGATGGGGGGACAGTTCAAAACGCATGAAACAGGCGCTTTCACAGCCGACATCCTGATGCCGGAGCATCCCGTGATGCAAGGTCTATCGACTTTTGAAACATGGGATGAAACCTACGTGCACGACAAGCTCGCCAGCGACAACACCGTTCTGATGGAAAGAGTGGAAGGCGATCATCACGAGCCATGGACATGGGTAAGAAACCAGGGCAAAGGCAGAGTGTTTTATACCGCTTACGGACACGACGAGCGCACATGGAATAACCCTGGCTTCCAGGATCTTGTAACAAATGGGATTTTTTGGGCTGTGGGCGACGAGGCAGCACAGAAAGCCAAACAATACAAAATAGCCAGGCTCAGCTATTCAGACGCCGTAATACCCAACTACGAAAAGAGAGACCCGGCACCAAAGCTTCAAGCACCCTTGTCTCCCGATTCGTCAATGACACATATCCAAATACCTCCGGGGTTCGAGCTGTCGCTTTTCGCATCGGAGCCTGATATCATCAACCCAATTGCCATGGCCTGGGACGAAAAAGGCCGCCTTTGGGTGGTTGAAACCGTTGACTACCCCAACACCGTGCGTGACGAAGACGGTGTGGGTGACGACAGAATCAAAATTCTGGAAGACACCGATGGTGATGGCAAGGCCGACAAGTTCACAGTATTCGCCGACAAGCTCAACATACCAACCAGTATAGTATTTGTGAACGGGGGCATCCTGATTTCGCAAGCACCATTGTTCTTGTTTTTGAAAGACACCGATGGTGATGACAAGGCAGACGTAAGAGAAGAAGTAATGGGAGGCTGGGGAGTATCTGACACTCATGCCGGACCATCCAACTTAAGATACGGGTTCAACAACAAAATTTGGGGCACCGTAGGCTACTCTGGCTTTGAAGGTAAAATTGGCGACGATGATTTTGAGTATGACCAGGCAGTCTTCAACCTCAGCCGTGACTTCAAACACATGTCGCACCACACCCGCACAACCAACAACACATGGGGACTGGGCTTCACCGAAAACAACGACATTTTTGTTTCGACCGCCAACAATACCCACACGGCATATGTCAATGTACCCTATGCCTTCACCAAAAAAGTGAAAAACTTCTCGAACGACTTCGCCACCAAACTGGACGGCCACTACGCCATGCATCCTGTAACCAAAAACTACAGGCAGGTCGATGTGTTTGGCGGATTCACAGCTGCAGCCGGGCACAACTTTTATACTGCCCGTCGCTTCCCGAAAGAATATTGGAACAGGGTTGCTTTCATAGCCGAGCCAACCGGCAAGCTGCTACACAAAGGCATATTTGAAGTAGACGGCGCCGGCTTCAAAGAAAGCGACGGCTGGAACATGATGGCGGCCTCCGATGAGTACATGTCACCTGTGCATGCGGAAGTGGGCCCTGATGGCAACCTGTGGGTACTCGATTGGTACAACTTCATCATTCAGCACAACCCTACCCCGACTGGCTTCGAAAATGGAAAAGGAAATGCGCATGTGAACCCACTACGTGACCGCACCCATGGCCGGATTTACAAGATTTCCTACAAAGGTGCCCCGGAGGCCGAAAAGATCGTTCTCGACCGCAAAGAACCAGCTTCCCTCATCAAAGGCTTGAAAAGCAGCAATATGTTTTGGAGGCTTACTGCCCAGCGTCTGATTGTTGAGGAAGGTGACCAAAACATCCTTCCACAGCTTTATGAATTGATTGGCTCATCCAAAGAAGATGAGATAGGCGTAAATGCACCAGCCATTCATGCCATTTGGGCAATTGAAGGCCTTGGCGCACTGAATGGAACAAATGAGGAAGCTACACGAATAGTGACCAACGCCTTACGCAATGCAAATCCGGGCGTTAGGAAAGCTGCCATTCAGGCTTTGCCAAAGAATGCTACTACATTGGAATCATATTTCAACGCTGGGTCATTTAATGACCCTAATCTTAACACAAGACTCGCTGCATTTATCGAGGCGTGTTACATGGCTCCTTCCAACGAGCTGGGTAAAATGTTCTTTGAAGCTAGCCTCAACGAAGAAAATGCAGCCGATCAATGGCTATCCAAGGCTGTAAGGGCCGGGTCGCTAGCCCACAAAAACGGTTTCATTGCAACCTACCTGCAAAACACAACCGAACTTAAGCCCGAAGGACTCACGGAGCAAATCTATTCCAGCACCAGCTTCACGCTCCTGAACCTTGGCGGCACCAAGTATGTAGCTGCAGCTGACTTCCCTTCAGTGGTAGGCAAAGAGATTTACCTCAGCGGCAATATCTGGAAAGGCAATACCATACTCAACGGGATGCTTATCCAGCACGGAGACAAGGTTAACGGCTATGGTGTATTTGCCGACAACGATGACTTCATTGTCGTGGTCAACCAGAATGGGAAAACATATACCGGAAAAGGTACGGCCGATATGCCGGTGAGCTTCAAATGGGAGTTTCAGCTAACCGAGGCAGGTGCCACTTTTATCGTGAATAATGTCCCGGCGGTTTCTGTAAAAACCGGAGGGTTGTTTGACAAGGAGCTAAAACAGGGGCTGCGCATCGACAAGGAAGCTGATGGCATGACCGGGGTTAAAAGCGGCACCATAGAACGCTTCACCCGGGGCATTTACAACCTGGTGGCAGAAGTGGGCGGCGACAATAACCTATCGGCTTCTCTTGACGCCGACAAGGTGATCGTGCTGAAGACAATTCCAAACAAAATGGAATATGACCTCAAAACACTTGAAGTAGAGGCAGGCCAGACCATCGCTATTATTTTTGAAAACGTCGACTTCATGCAGCATAACCTGCTCATTGTGAAACCAGGCACACTGGAAACCGTGGGAGCCGCTGCAGACAAAATGGCGGCTGATGCCAACGGCGCTGAGAAGAGCTACATACCTGATGTTCCGGAACTGCTTTACTCAACCAGGCTGGTAAATCCGGGAGAAAAAGTAGTGTTGACCTTCACTGCACCATCGGAGCCAGGCAACTACCCGTACCTGTGTACTTTCCCGGGCCACTGGAGGATCATGAATGGCATTTTGAAAGTAACAAACGGCAAATCAGCCGACTAAATTGAAAATATCAAACTCACGTCAAGGCACTTGCTTCAGACGTGAGTCTTGATTTCCTTTATCCATTACCAAACTTACCTACCGGTCTCAGAACCGTCCACCCCGGCAAATGCCGGGGTGGAACCTGAGGCTTCTAAAAGAATTAAAGGCTAATGAATGTACAATTTGCAGCAAGCACCTGGCTTTGGACGAGTCCTTTCAGCTCCGATTCTGTATCACTTTTTCCGAAAATCCGAAAAATAGGTTTCGATGCCGTAGAAATTGCCGTGGAAGATCCTGCGTTGATCGATACCGGCATATTGAACCGTGCCCTTAAGGACAATGACATCAGCCCAATTATTTGTGGAGCGTTTGGGCCAACGAGAGACTTAACCAACGAAGATCCTGCCATTCACAAAAACTGCTTCAATTACATAGAGCAATGTTTCGATATCTGCGAAGCCGTAGGAGCCAGGTTCGTAGCCGGGCCCATGTATTCAGCGGTTGGAAAAGCACGCCTTGTGTCTCCCGAACAAAGAAAAAAAGAATGGAATTTGGCGGTTACTAATTTGCGAAAGGTGTGCGAGAGTGCTCAGAAACGAGGATTATCAATAGCATTGGAGGCACTAAACCGCTTCGAAACCGACCTCATCAATAATTCGGAGGATCTGATGAAGCTGATCAACGACATCAATCACCCGGCGGCAAGGGTATTGATAGACAGCTTCCACATGACCATAGAAGAAAAAAACCTGAACGATGCAGTGAAAACGGTCGGTGATAAGCTCATTCACGTGCAGGTTTCAGAAAACCACAGAGGCATTCCGGGCACTGGCATGACCAATTGGAATGATTTGAAAACTGGACTTGAAGCTGTTGGCTACAATGGTGTGATTTCGATAGAAAGCTTCACTCCCAATGTGCAGGAACTTGCCGGTGCCGTTTGCATTTGGAAGCCATTCGCTCCTACACAAGACATCTTTGCAGAAGAGGGGCTGAAATTTCTTAGGCAATGGGCGAAATAATTTTACTCTTTCTCGATAATCGTCTTCCGGAGTGTCATATCTGCAAGACCTGGAAGGGAAGGCAGGTATCCCAAGTAATCAAATAGTAATTTTTGAGATTTACTCAGTACAAACACATACAATCATGGCAAATAAACCCATCAACATCGCAATCATAGGACTCGGCTTCGGAGCCGAATTCATCCCCATCTATCAAAAGCTGCCAGGCGCCAACATGTATGCCATTTGTCAGCGCAACAAAGAAAAGCTGAATGAAATCGGCGATGCCTTCGGCATCGAAAAGCGCTACACCGACTACGACGAGCTGCTGAAAGATCCAAACGTTGACGCAGTGCATATCAACACGCCTATTCCAGACCATGCAAAGCAGTCAATTGCGGCACTCAAGGCTGGCAAGCACGTAGCCTGCACAGTGCCCATGGCCACCACTGTGGACGAATGTCGGCAGATTGTGGAGCTGGTAAAGGCAACCGGCCTCACCTATATGATGATGGAAACGGTGATCTACAGCCGTGAATTTCTGTTTGTGAAAGAAATGTACGAGAAAGGTGAAATGGGCCGCATCCAGTTCCTTAGAGCCTCGCACCAGCAGGAAATGGCTGGCTGGCCTGGCTACTGGGAAGGTTTGCCTCCCATGTACTACGCCACCCACTGCGTTGGCCCTGTGCTGGCGCTCACCAAAGGGGAGGCTGAGCAAGTGTCGTGCCTGGGTTCAGGCCGCATCGACGAGAAACTAATTCCTGTCTACAACTCTCCGTTTGCCATTGAAACCTGCCATATCAAATTCAAAGATTCCGACCTGGCAGCTGAAATCACCCGTTCTCTCTTCAACACTGCCCGCCAGTATCGTGAGAGCTTCGACGTGTATGGCTCCAAAAAGTCATTCGAGTGGACGCTGATTGAACACGAACAAAGTGTGATTCACACCGGTGAGACGCCAGAAAAAGTGACTATACCTGACTATGCACATTTGCTCCCGAAAGAAATCCAGTCGTTCACCACTGCTGGCGTCTACGACTCCGACGACAACCAGCACCTGTCCTTTATACAGGGCTCTGGTCATGGAGGCTCTCATCCCCATCTGGTCAACGAATTTGTCAATGCCTTGCAGGAGAAAAGAGAGCCGTATCCAAATGCCCGTCAGTCAGCTAATATCACTTGTGTGGGTATTTTGGCGCACGAATCTGCTATGAAAGGCGGCCAGCCAATTAAAATGCCGGACTTCACGCTGTCAAAGTAAAATTAATGCACAAATAAAAAGCCTTACCCGAGTGATCAGGTAAGGCTTTTTCTTGTGCTCTCCAGAGAGTTACTCCTCCGTTTTCAGCACCCTCTTCTCCATATCAGTCTCAGAAATCTTCTCCACAAATATTCTTCTGAAGCGACCCGCAACGTACGTCGTACCCAACACCACCAAATGATTTTCATCATCAACAGTTAATGAAGACAGGGTAAACGGATTGGCATAACCAATGTAGGTAAGGCCAGCAAAGTTGCCCGAGTTCTTCTCGTACATGTACAGGGCTATTTGCCTGCTCTTGGTTTCCGCTGCGTAAATAATGTACTCAACTTCGTTCAGCGTATAGTTCTTCAGCACAACTGGGGTGTGCGGTCTCCATTCCGCCGCATTGCTGGTGTACAAATCAACGCTCGAAGAAAGACCTCCCGTGCTCAGCGTGACGGATGGATAAATGTAATTGTCGTCAAACTGGTAGCCCGAAATGGCAAACGTACTTCCGTTTATTGGGAGCACGCTTCTGATACCGGCGTCGGTAAACTGCCCCTGCACTACACCAGCCGGGTCGCCCGAGAAATTGGAGAAAACCAGTGACATGCTGTAATTAAAAAAGCCGTTGAAATAAACCAGCGAACCGGACACCTCGCCACAGAAAAAGGGCAACGACTTACCGTCTGGTTGTGTATAGTGATTAATAATGGCTTCTTCCACATCACTGCCGGGGCCAATAGTATAGGCTGCGCTTGAGCCAACACTTCCGGTTCTGTCTACTTTTGAAATTACCGATAGCTTGTCATCAGGATTGTAGCTCAACAGCAAAAACTGATTGTCGGATGTTAATGAACCCGCCAGCGGATAAAGCAAACCATTCAATGGTGTAGCGGTAATGTTTCCGAAACCCGGAGTAAAGGAAACCAGACTGGCCTGAAGGCTTACCGGATCCATGGCGAAGAAATAGAAGAAAGTATCGATTTTCATCAGATCAGAAGTGGGAGCAATGGTGTTTTCTGAAAATTCGTAACTGCTCTCAAACTCCCCTTCTTTGTCAACCTGCACCAGCTGAACGCCTGGAAACTGAGTTCGATCCAGCGTTGTGGTAGCAAGGATCACATAGCTGTCCGTGCCCTCTTCCACGTCAAGCGGCCTGTAGTCAACATTATAGTTGCTATGATCGTAAATCCGGGTAAAAGAAGTAACCGGAACCTCATCATCCTTTTTGCAACCAAGCAATACCAGTAGAACAATTAAGTAGTATAGTTTCTTCATAATCAAAGGGCCTGGAATTGTTTGTCGATAAAGCGGAGCGGGAATACAAAGCTCACACTGCCCACAATATGACTCAAATGGACATCATCATTCTGGTCGCCCAGTGACGACAGCTCATTTTGGCTGGTACCCTCCCGGGTCACGCTATTAAGCGATTGGTTGTAGGTGATCTCGATCACTGTGCGAATGTTCCAGTAGTCAAAGCTGGCACCACCGCCAGCCACCCAGCCATAGTAGTTTTGAAAAGCGTCTTTCACTCCAAGATTAAGCGTACCACCATCGATGGTTTGCGGTGCCCCGAACGAATAGTCTGTTTGGGTGATTTCTATCTGGCGCTCAGCACCTACAAGGAACGAGTAGAAACCTCCTCCAAGCACAAACGGCCGTAGCTTTCCGTTCTGGATAAGGTCATACTTAACAAAAATCGGCACATTGATCACATCGACTCTTTGCTCCGACTCATAGATAGTGGCAAATCTTTCTGACTCCTGCTCTCCATTCCATTCAAGACTATTCGTATACCGGTACCTGCTTCTTTGATACATAGGATGAAGCCCAACAGAAAAGCCCCGGTGGTAAAAGGTCATCTCAATGCCTGCCTGCCCACCCGGTAATGCGTAGCTATCATAAGTCTTCGTCAGCCTATCCGACGGGTAGTCAATCGGGCTGAAACCAGAAAGCTGCGACTGCGCCATGGGATTGGCAAAGTTGGTTCCAAACTTAACACCCAGCCAGAACTGTGTATCAAGAAACCCATACTTGGGTTTGTTAGGCTTCGGCTTTTTCACAGGTTGCGCCTCGGCTACTGCCATAACAAACAGTAGCAGCCCGGGCAACAACAGCCACCTAATTGATAATGAGTCTTTTTGCATCATTCAATTTTTCAGAATTAACTTTTATAAGATACACCCCGGGCGACAGCTTGGGCAATTGCACTTTTATTTCCTGCGACCCCGGCGCCAAACGCTGCGTGAAAGCCATAACCGTGGCGCCAGTTTCGTCAATAAGTTTGAAAGCTGCCTCCTGCACATCGTTCACTTTCACTTTCAGGTTCACCACATCAGATGCCGGATTGGGATAAACGCTCTCAATTTTAAAGTTAACAGAAAGATTCTGTTGAGCGCCAAGAATCACCTCTTTGATAAGATCCATCGGCTCATAGTTACCTCCCGTTTCCTTGGGGCCTTCTATCAGGTCTTCAAAAAAGATATCGTTTGCTACAACACTCTTGTCGACACCCATCCATTCATGCAGGATATTAGCATAGATCTGCCTGAAGTCGTGCTGCATTTCCACATTACTCTTGGTTAAATCCGGGTTTGTACCATAAACACCCGGTTTCACCCCGCTGCCAAACATCATTACCGGCCCACCTGTACCATGGTCGGTACCGTAACTGCCATTTGAGCCAATTCTTCTGCCAAACTCCGATAGCGTCACTGTAAGTACCTTATCCTCAATGCCTCGGGAAAGCAGGTCTCGCTGAAAGGCCCTGATGGCTGAGGTAATATGGTACAATAAAGCACCGTGCACTCCCATGGTCGAGTCATAGTCCTCCACCTGATTAGCATGGCTGTCGAAACCACCAATTTTCACAAGGAACACCTTTGTTTTCAGCCCACCGCCAAGCAACCTGGCTATGAGCTGAAATTGCCCACTCAACGGATTTCTCTTGCTGCCGCCAGGTGCATTGAAGGGATACCTTTCCGGGTAAGTAACGCTTGTTGCCGATGCACTCTCGTAAATCTGTAGTAGTCGTTTAATATAGGTTTCTGATTTATCCTCAAGGCTGAGTATCCAGTCCATTTCCTTTCCGTATGGCGAAGTTCTCAGGAACTCAGGAGGAATACCCCTTGGGTCTATTCCCTGATCCTCAAACCCTGAAAGCTGATCTACAAGATTGGCCAAGCCGGTGGGGCTTCCCCCCAGTCCTATCGATGTCGGAATGTTGCCGTCCTGGTGAAAAAGCAAGGATACATCATTGCCCATTTCAAGCGCCAAAGGGTCTGGCATTGCCGCATTCGGGAAATCCTCCGGATACTTCTGCGGGCTATAAAGGCTGGTGAGATAACGTCCTGCCCAACCTGAATTGAAGTAATCGTCGGATGTGCCACCCATCATCCAGATGTCGGTGCCCCTGAAGTGAGACCCATTATTATTCTTGTAGGACACCCCCTGAAACATGGCAGCCTTCCCAACATCGTACATATACTTAAAGTCCAGCATGTCCGGATGGAGCCCCACCTGGTCTGGAGACAGCAGCGTGCTATCGAGAGGAATAAGCGTACGGTTGCCAACTTTGTTAGGTATAGCAATATTGGCTCTCCGGCTATAGTATTGATCGTATTGCTCTATGGGTATAAAAGTGTTGAGTCCGTCGTTACCGCCGTTCATTTGCAAAATAATCAACACCCTGTCGTTGTCGCTTTGCGCTGCCAGCCTTTGAAGAGGTTCGTAGGAAGCAAGCAATTTGATAGGTACACCCTGAAATGCGATGGGCATTCCAGCTGCAAAACCTAGTTTCCTGATAAAATTTCTCCTCCTCATAATTACATCAATTGATACTCCGGTGACTGCAACATGGCATTCAACAGATTGGTGAGCTGGTTTGAAATCACTTCCGTATCCACTCCATTTTGCCACCTGAAAGTCCAGGAAGCTTCGGGGTCGGGGTCGATCTGCGGACTAAAAAGAAAAGCATTCATAAAGAAATTGAGGCGTTCCACAGTTATCTCATTGGTTGCATTGGCATCAAAAATTAGGTTTTCAGACATCGGCAGAAAGTACCCAGCCAGCGCAATGACCAAAGCCCTGGCATTGGCCGCAGTAGCATTTGGTATATGGGTCTGCACAAATTCAAGTGCATTGACCTCGCCAAGCTCCATGGGGGTTTCCATGGTAAGGTGTTGCCTGATAAAGTTGTACCTATTGGTCAGGTAGTTGGTAGTAATCCAGGCCCGGTTGAACAAAGGAAACTGGTGATACGCAGAGTAGCCAGCCACCTCGAACGGCTCGTAGTAGTCCATTCCCTGCACATCCACGCTACCTAACAGAGATCCTGTGAATGAGTAAAACCCTTCAAGGTCAGTGGCATAGTCAGGAGCTTGCACACCAAATGAGCGCATGAAACCCACAACCATGTCTAAAGGTGACTTGATGATACCACCAAAGCTATCATCGTCAACACCATCTGCGGCCTCGTAAAACTCCCTGCTTGTGAAAAGTGTCTCCAGCGTTGGCTGTAGCTTGAAATCATTGGCCGTAAAAACATCGGCGATGTCCTGAATTACCCCGCTCTGAGTCCCGGCGTTTATTTCGTGGTAAATAAAGAACCGATAAATCTTCCTGGCGATATTTCTTGCCGTCTCCGGCTGGGCATAGATCATTTCAATCAGCTGATCTACCTCGTCGATCATGCTTTCCTCGTTGGGTTGCCCGTTTGGCTGAAGAGTTATGTCGGGCTGAATGGTGGCTCCCCCCATTCTGGCACTAAAAGTCTTAATGCCGTTGTCATGGCTACCGCCACCGCCTTTTATTACACCTCTCGGCAAATTTGTGTCCACATCGACAGTTAAAAAGCTGTCGTCAGTGTTGAAGCCAGAAAGCACTCTTGCCGCCTGCTGCACGTCTTCCTCGGTGTAGTTAATGTAGTCACCCTGAAATTCCGCTTCAGGCAATGTTCCTTCCAGGCCTCGCCCAATAGAGTACAGCTCCATCAATTCCCTGGCATAGTTCTCATTAGGGCTGCCCTTTACGTTCAGTCTGCCATCCAGAAACACCAGCATGGCATTATCAAGGCAAATCTTTTTGGTGAGTCCTTTGAAGCTTTTAACCAATATCCGATCAGGGATAACCAACTCCGGGTCGCCCGGCACCAATCTATCTTCTTTGTCGAAAGCGTAGAACCTAAAGAGTGCATTCTGGAAATAAAGCGCCCGGCTGCTATTCACCACCGATTTCTTTGTGGTAAAGTGAGTGTGCATAAAAACCACCAATCGTTCCCTGAAAGCATAGGCCAATGATTGCTCATTGGATATACCTGCGCTGAGCATTTGGCCTATATGCCATCTTAAAAAGTACTGTTCAAGCTCGAACCCTTCGCTATTGGCATCGGTAGTGCCTGACACCACCCACTCCTGCCC
This sequence comes from Imperialibacter sp., assembly GCF_048007035.1. Classification (NCBI taxonomy): domain Bacteria; kingdom Pseudomonadati; phylum Bacteroidota; class Cytophagia; order Cytophagales; family Flammeovirgaceae; genus Imperialibacter; species Imperialibacter sp. The sequence continues at coordinate 3,444,033 of NZ_CP180355.1, read as the reverse complement.
TGTCAAAGGGTCTACTGGCAAAGGAGGTTCTGGAATATCAGTCATAAATAACCTGCCAATCGCTTCCTGTGCAGTAAGACTGGCATATTCATCCACCTGCGTCAGTGTAGCACCAAAACAGGCCCTTCTCAGTAGGTGTGCAGCCCTTTTCTTGCCCAGCGTTCCTGATAACGGTGTTAGCGCCATATACTATATTGTAAACTGGTTGTTGGAGTAAAACTCAAATTAGTTATAATTCTTATTAGATAAAGTATACTTGGGAAAATTAAACAAAGACATAACATTAACTATTCACTGTTTCACATGCTCAAGGGTATTGCATCAGAGCCAGTCTGACTCTAACTTTTGATCGGAAAGTGCTTTCCAATACACATTTTAAGCATTTAATTTTACTTTCGCTCACTACTTATAATTAAAAAGTGCATTTTAACATTTACACTCTACTTAAACCTACTTATGAACAGTTTTGAAACGCTAGACTGGATAGTCATTGTCGGCTATTTTGTGGTAATCGGTGGCCTGGCCGCCTGGGTCATTTCCCGAAAACAAAAAACTACAGAAGACTACTTCCTTGCAGGCCGCAACATCGGTTGGTTTGTGGTTGGCGCTTCCATTTTTGCTTCCAACATCGGTTCGGAGCATGTGGTCGGCCTTGCCGGCACAGGAGCCGGTGACAAAATCCCTATGCTGATCTATGAGCTCCATGCCTGGATCGTGCTCATGCTTGGCTGGGTATTCCTTCCTTTCTACATCCGCAGTGGTGTTTTCACCATGCCCGAGTTTCTCGAAAAAAGATTCAGCCCGGGAACACGATGGTTTCTCAGCGTCTTTTCGCTGGTGGCCTATGTACTCACCAAAGTCTCCGTAACGGTGTATGCCGGTGGAATTGTGATCGCCTCTTTATTGCAAATTGATTTTTGGTTTGGCGCCTTGATGACAGTTATTCTTACAGGCATCTACACTGTGCTTGGAGGCATGAAGGCCGTGGTATACACCGAAGCACTGCAAACTATTGTGCTTGTTATTGGTGCAGGCACTCTTACTTTCATTGGCCTCGATGCCGTGGGTGGATGGGACGGCATGCGGTCAGCGCTGGAGCCAGGCTACCTCAACATGTGGCGCCCACCCAGCGATCCTGACTTTCCGTGGCCAAGTCTGGTTTTCTCCAGCACCATTGTCGGCATTTGGTACTGGTGCACCGACCAGTACATTGTACAAAGAGTGCTGTCTGCCAAAAACATCAAAGAAGGACGCCGGGGTACCATTTTCGGCGGGTTATTAAAGTTGCTTCCTGTGTTTCTGTTTCTAATTCCAGGCGTGGTTGCTCTGGCCTTGAAAAACCGTGGCGAGCTTTCGTGGGACACACCTGACCAGGCCTTTGCCACGTTGTTGATGGCCAAGATGCCGGTGGGCCTCAAAGGACTTGTGGCAGCAGGCTTGCTGGCCGCCCTGATGAGTTCACTTGCCTCAGTGTTTAATTCGTGCTCCACGCTTTTCACGGTTGATATTTACAAAAAGCTAAGGCCCGAAACCCCAGACGACAAGCTCCTGAAAGTAGGCCGGATAGCCACTGGGATTGTCGTTGTGCTGGGCATCCTGTGGATCCCGATCATGCAGAATATTTCGGGTGTATTGTATGAATACCTGCAGTCGGTACAATCGTACATTGCGCCACCAATTGCGGCTGTGTTCTTATTGGGCATCTTCCACAAAAGAATCAATTCGAGGGGCGCATTAACTACACTTATCGTTGGTATGGCTGTGGTTTTCATCAGACTCTCACTGGAGCTGGCAAGCGATTCGCTTAACCCTGACAGCTTCTTGTATGCCTTCGGAAACGTGAACTTCCTTACGTTTTCATCGTGGTTCTTTTTGTTCTCCATTTTGGTTTGTCTGGTCGTCAGCATGACTTCTGCCGCACCATCGGCCGAACAAATAAAAGGGCTTACGTTTAGCACTTTGAGCGCTGAACAAAAAACCGAAAACAGAGCCAGTTACAACGCCTGGGATATTGTTTTCTCGCTGGTAGTGCTGGCCATTGTGGTCTATATCATGACCAGCTTTACGGGATAATTAGCCATCAACCCCATTTTATGAACTTATACAGGAAAAGCGCTTCGAAAGAGGCGCTTTTCTTAGTATGTTAGAGAGGCAGATCAGTTAGCTGCCATTTTTATTACACCTACCTATTTATGTCGAGCAAGCAAAACTACACCCTGGGGTTTGTCTTAGTGACTTCCCTGTTCTTTTTGTGGGGCTTCCCCAACGACCTTACCAACCCAATGGTTGAGGTGTTTAAAAATGTGCTAAACATTTCCAATGTAAAAGCCTCCTATGTCCAACTCGCCTTCTACGGAGGCTACGGCACCATGGCCATCCCGGCAGCACTGTTCATTAGAAAGTACAGCTATAAATCGAGCATTATTCTCGGCCTCTTTCTTTTTATGTTGGGGTCGCTGCTCATGTATCCGTCGGCGCTGCTTGTGAGCTACAACTTGTTTCTAGTATCATTCTATATCCTCACGTTTGGCCTGGCGTTCCTGGAAACCACAGCTAACCCAATGATCCTTGAGCTGGGGCCAGCAGAGACAGCCACGCAGCGATTGAACCTGTCACAGGCTTTCAACCCAATAGGTGCGCTCACAGGACAGGTGATTGCACGGATTTATGTCGTCGACAGGCTTGATACAAAAATTGGCGCCGATGCCCCCACTGAATTACTGTCTTTAGAACAGAAACAGCAAATCATTGAGCATGACCTCTCCATTGTAAGCACTCCTTATATAGTGCTTGGTTTCGTGGTGCTCGCTATCATGATTTTGTTTATGGTGGTGAAAATTGACGATCCCGCCAGACATGTGGACAAGCTCGATTTAAGAACGACATTCAAAAAACTATTCTCTAACAAGGACTACTACGAAGGCGTTTTGGCTCAGTTTTTCTACGTTGCCTGCCAAATCATGGTGTGGACGTTTATTTATCAGTACGTGACCAATTTGAACGAGTCACGACCGCTGGATGATCAGCTAAATGCAACGGTTTATGTGGTAGCTTCCACCATCTTGTTTCTGACCGCCCGCTGGATATGCACATTTCTCTTTCGCTATATCAACTCAGCCAGACTGATGCTCATTTTTGCTATGCTTGGGTCTGTGCTTTGTATCGGCGCCATACTTATTAATGGCATGGTAGGCTTGTACTGCCTGGTAGGTGTTTCCTTTGCCATGTCGCTGATGTTTCCAACGATCTATGGCATTGCCCTCAGAGGCATGGGCGATGAGGCAAAGCTAGGGTCAGCAGGACTGATACTGGCCATAGTGGGTGGTGCTTTGATGCCACCTCTTCAGGGAGCCATCATCGACTGGGGAGGAACTGGATTAAATGACTTGCAATTGTTTGGCTCCATTCCTGAGGTCAACTTTTCTTTCATCTTACCGTTATTCTGCCTCCTTTTAGTAGGCATCTATTGCCTGAGAGTAATGAAAAGAAATAAAGCACTTTCGTAAACGACTGAAGATGCAGACTTTCTACCTGACACTTGACCTGAAAGATGATCCACAACTCATAGCTGACTATGAAAGGCATCACCAGCATGTGTGGCCGGAAATTTTGGACAGCATCAAAGAAAGTGGAATAGAGCAGATGGAAATATACCGCTCAGGCAACCGGCTCTTTATGGTGATGAATGTGAATAGTACTTTTAGTTTCGAGAAGAAGGCTGCGATGGATGCCACAAACCCAAAAGTACAGGAATGGGAAAAATTGATGTGGAAGTACCAGCAGGCGCTGCCCACAGCTAAACCTGGCGAAAAGTGGCTTTTAATGGATAAAATATTTTCTTTGACTGAACAACTAAGTAAGGATGTATAATCTTAAAAATAGAACAGCCGTCATTACAGGAGGTGCCAGTGGTATTGGAAAAGCTACCGTTTTCGCTTTTGCAAAAGCCAGTGCTAACGTGCAAATCATTGACGTGAACCAAACCAATGTCGACGCCACCCTCGCCGATTTAAAATCTGAAGGGCTTACTGCAACTGCTCATATCTGCGATATCAGCAAACAAACTGAAGTAAGAAAGCTTTTTGCAACCATTGGCGACATTCATATCCTGGTGAATAATGCCGGCATTGCCCACGTTGGTAGGGCCGACACAACCAGCGAAGACGATTTCCAACGGGTGATGGATGTGAATGTAAAAGGCGTCTACAATTGTGTTCATGAGGCTATTCCAATCATGAAAAAACTTGGGGGCGGTGTAATTCTCAATATGGCCAGCGTGGCTGCGCAAATGGGCATTGCTGATCGTTTTGCCTACTCCACCAGCAAGGGGGCTATCTATGCAATGACATTGTCTGTTGCCAAAGACTACCTGGCCGACAATATCCGGTGCAATAGCGTTTCTCCCGGCAGAGTGCACACACCTTTTGTGGATGGGTTTTTAGCCAAAAACTACCCAGGCAAAGAGCAGGAAATGTTCGACAAACTTTCAAAAACACAGCCGATAGGCCGAATGGGCACACCTGATGAAGTTGGCCATCTGGTCTTGTATTTGTGTTCCGATGAGGCTTCTTTTATTACCGGAACAGATTACCCAATTGACGGCGGATTTATAAAACTTAATACCTAGATACATGCAACTACTACGATTTGGCCCGGCGGGCAAAGAAAAACCAGGTGTAGCCATCGACGGCCAGCACTATGACGTATCACCCCTCGGCGAGGACTATGACGAAAAATTCTTCGGAACCGGTGGGTTGGAAAGGCTAAAGGGCTTTGTTGAAAGAAATAAGCCTTCTCTTGACAAAGTGCCGGCAGGTGCCAGAATTGGCAGCCCTATTGCCCGACCCTCCAAAATTGTCTGCATAGGCCTCAATTACGCCGATCATGCCAAAGAATCTGGTGCCAAAATTCCCGAAGAGCCCATCCTTTTCATGAAGTCTACAACATCACTTGTCGGGCCAAATGATGACGTAATGATTCCTAAAAACTCGGTAAAAACTGACTGGGAGGTGGAACTGGCAGTCATCATAGGAGCGAAGGCAAGCTATGTGTCAGAAGCAGATGCCATGAAACACGTGGCTGGCTACTGCTTGCACAACGACGTATCGGAACGGGAATTCCAGCTGGAGCGTGGTGGCACCTGGGACAAAGGCAAGGGCTGCGACACATTTGCCCCCCTCGGGCCCTATGTGGTCACTCCCGATGAAATAAAAGACATCAACAATGTGCGTCTTTGGCTTTCCGTCAACGGCAAAATGATGCAGGACGGCTCCACCTCAGACCTGATCTTTAAGGTGCCATTCCTCATCTCTTACCTGAGCCAGTTCATGACCCTGCTTCCAGGTGATGTTATTTCCACAGGAACACCTAAAGGTGTTGGGCTCGGTTTCAATCCACCGATTTACCTGAAGCCAGGCGACGTGATGGAGCTGGGCATCGACGGCATGGGCGTGTCGAAGCAGAAGGTAGTTGCATGGAAGGCCTGACTGCCTGCAACGATGCCAAAAATTGACGCTCATCAGCACTTTTGGAAGTACGATCCGGCCCGACATGGCTGGATCGACGACTCCATGAAGGTGATACAGCGGGATTTTATGCCCGATGACCTTGAGCCGGTGCTTCATGCGCACGGCATCGATGGCTGTGTCCTCGTACAAGTCGATCAAAACCAGCAAGAAAATGAATTTCAGTTGGCGAATGCACAAGCCAACGATTTTATCAAGGGCGTAGTGGGCTGGGTGGATTTACAAACGGAAGACATAGAGCAGCAGCTCGCCTCGCTTAGCAAGCATAAAAAATTGAAAGGGTTTCGACACATCCTGCAGGGAGAAACCGACGACGCTTTTATGTTGCGACCAGCTTTTCGAAATGGGATCGGAAAGCTCAGGAAATTTGGATTGACGTATGACATTCTCATTTTCCCAAAGCACCTGAAAAATGCCTGCGATTTAGTCAAAGAGTTCCCCGATCAGCCTTTTGTGTTGGATCATCTTGCCAAGCCGTACATCAAGGCAGGCAAGATTGAGGAATGGAAAAAGGACATTGGTGCGTTGGCCCAGTTCAACAACGTTATGTGCAAGGTATCTGGCATGGTCACCGAAGCCGATTGGAAAAACTGGCAGAAGGCTGACTTTCGCCCTTATCTTGATGCCGTTGTTGAAGGCTTTGGAATGAATCGTCTCATGTTCGGCTCCGACTGGCCCGTTTGCCTTTGTGCAGCCGACTACACGCAGGTGGTCGACCTCGTCGACGATTATTTTTCCGGCTTTTCAAAGAGCGAGCAAGCAGCTTTTTTGGGGGGGAATGCAACGAGGTTTTATCATTTGGATTGAGCAAAACATTATGAATCTACACCTAAAAGACAAAGTAATCATCGTCACCGGCGGCGGAAGAGGCATAGGTGAAGCCATTTCCAAAACCCTGGCAGAAGAAGGTGCCATTCCTGTCATCATAAGTCTTGATGAGCAAGACAACCTGAGGGTGGTGGCCGACATAGAGAAGTCAGGAGGGAAAGCTTGCCAGCGCTCGACGCAATTGACCAGCCCGGAAGAATGCGAAAAAGCCGTGCAATTTGCTTTTGAAAAAGCTGGGCGGATTGACGGCGTAGTGAATAACGCCGGCGTTAACGACAGTGTGAACCTGGAGCATGGTAGCTACGAAAAGTTCATGGCAAGCATCCATAAAAACGTGGTGCACTACTATATGATTGCTCATTATGCCCTGCCCTACCTTAAGGCGGACAAAGGTGCCATCGTGAACATCGTGTCGAAAACCGCCGAAACCGGCCAGGGTGGCACCTCTGCCTACGCAGCGGCCAATGGTGGACGCAATGCCCTCACCCGGGAATGGGCGGTGGAACTGCTGAAATACGGCATTAGGGTCAATGGCGTGGTGGTGTCTGAGTGCTGGACACCTATGTACGAATGGTTTGTGGCCCAACAGCCCAACCCAAAAGAGTACCTGAAAAAAGTAACAGACCGAATTCCGCTGGAAAACCGAATGACAACACCGGAAGAAATCGCCAACGCAGTTGCGTTTCTACTTTCTGACAGATCGAGCCACACCACCGGACAACTCATTCATGTCGATGGCGGCTACGTTCACCTCGACAGAGCACTTTAATTCGTGAGCGTCTGCAATCAAGTAAGGGACAACGCCATCTATCTCGTCATCTACTCGACAACCCTATGGACTCTTCTAAACTGAAATAGACGATCACTAAATGAAATCCCTCATTTGCACCACACCCGGCCAGTTCGAATATAAAGACATTGTAGAGCCTCTGTTTTCCAAAGGCAACACCATTCTGAAAATCAAAAGGATAGGCATCTGTGGTACTGATCTTCATGCCTATGAAGGCACCCAGCCCTACTTCAATTACCCGAGAATCCTGGGGCACGAACTAGCAGCTGAGATAGCCGAAACAGACGCTCCAGGCTTCTCAAAAGGCGAGCAGGTTACCTTCATCCCCTACTTCAACTGCGGCACCTGCATTGCCTGTACTTCTGGCAGGCCCAACTGCTGCGAAACCCTTAAAGTAAGTGGTGTGCACATCGACGGCGGCATGGCTGAGTACCTTTCTGTCCCTTCTTATTCTTTGGTGCATGGCAACGATCATACCTTAGAAGAACTGGCTCTTGTGGAGCCGCTGGCAATCGGAGCCCACGCAGTAAGACGGGCGCAAATAAGAAAGGGCGAATTTGCGCTGGTGATTGGTGCCGGGCCTATTGGGTTGGGCATTATGGAGTTTGCCAGAATAGCCGGTGCCAAAGTCATAGCAATTGATATCAACGACCAGCGACTAGCCTTTTGCAAAGAAAAAGACATTGTGGCCCTTACGGTTAATCCTTCAGAAGGAAACCCTGCCGAAACCATTAAGGACATCACAGCCGGTAGCATGCCAACTGCGGTTTTCGACGCCACTGGCAGCTTGTTTGCTATCAATAAAGCTTTTAGCTACATGGCACACAGTGCCCGGTACATACTCGTTGGTCTGCAAAAAGGAGACATCACATTCAGCCACCCCGAGTTTCACAAACGGGAAGGCACCCTGATGAGCAGCCGCAATGCCAGCCGGGAAGACTTTGAGCATGTGCTGGCCTCCATGAAAAGTAAACTCATCGACCCGGGTACCTATATCACACACCGGGTCGCCTTTGATAAAGTAAAGAAAACTTTCGACTCGTGGCTCGATCCAAAAACAGGCGTCATCAAAGCTATGGTGGAGATGTAAAACCCGTTTTTCAGCATTCTCTAAAAATATGTAACTAGGGGCCGTTTTGACCTCCCAACCGATTTCAATGAAACTTACCAAACAAACCCTTCAAGAAATTGAATTCCCGAAAGGAACCGCTGTGCCTCCCTCCAACGTCTTTACCCTCCCGGAAAAAGTGCTCCAGTTTGGCACAGGCATTCTGCTTCGTGGACTTATCGACTACTTCATCGACAAAGCCAACAGACAAGGGCTTTTCAATGGTAGAGTTGTCGTTATTAAGTCTACCGACCGGGGAGGCGCCGACGAATTCCAGGAGCAGGACGGACTATATACCCATGTTGTCAGAGGCATTCAAGAAGGAAAAACTGTTGACCAAACAATTGTCAACAGCAGCATCAGCCGGGTGCTTTCCGCTAAAAGCGAGTGGGAAGAAATCATGAAATGTGCGGTCAATCCCGACATAGAGGTCATTGTTTCCAACACCACCGAAGTGGGAATTGCTTTACTTGACGGGGATAAAATCACGGCCAAGCCTCCAGCATCATTTCCAGGTAAGCTGCTGGCCATATTACAGGCTCGCTACGCTGTCGGCCTGCCAGGGTTTGTCATCGTGCCCACAGAACTTATTGTCGACAATGGACAAAAGCTGAAAGACATCGTGCTTACGTTGGCACAACAAAACCAGCTGGATACAGCTTTCATAAAGTGGATTTCCGAAGCCAACCACTTCTGTAGTTCTCTTGTCGACAGAATAGTGCCCGGAAAACTTCCCGATACTGACCGCAATTTCGACTACACTGATGACCTGGCCATTCTTTCTGAACCTTACAGCCTCTGGGCTATTGAGGCAGCTCATCAAAGAGTCGCCGAAACGATTTCTTTTGCCAAAGCAGACAAAGGCGTTGTGATTGCACCAGATATCACAAAGTACCGGGAACTGAAGCTGCGACTGCTCAACGGAACGCATACCCTTTCAAGTGGCATAGGAGTGCTCGCTGGCATCGAAACGGTGAAAGAAGGCATGAAAGACAATGCACTGTCCGGCTTCATTGAAACCCTCATGATGCAGGAGCTGGCACCGGCCATCAGCGGCCCATCGCTTTCGGTAGACGAAGCCCGAAGCTATGGACAAACTGTTCTTGATCGCTTCCGCAATCCATTTATCCAACACAAATGGCTGAGCATCACCTTGCAGTATTCTTCCAAAATAAAGATGAGGGATGTGCCTATTTTGCTCAAACATTACGAGCATAATTCGGAAGCGCCAAAGTTGTTCGCCCTTGGCTTTGCGGCGTTCATTCGTTTTATGAAGTCAGAAGCAAAAGGGGAGGAGTACTATGGAAACGCCAATGGAAAAGAATATATGATTCAGGATGACAAAGCTGGCTACCTGAGCGATCTTTGGAAAAAGCATGGTGAGGAGAAAATAGCCAATGCCGTACTCAGGGACGAAAGCCTTTGGGGCACCGATCTCACCAGGCTACCAGGCTTCGAAAAAGACGTCACCGAAAAACTCTCCCTTATTTCTTCCGGCGGAATGAGGGCTGCACTGCAAACTGTTTTGTAAATTTCTGCCATGAACGCTAAAGTCCTTAAAGTACACCCAGCCGACAACGTCATCGTTGCCCTCACCGACCTTGCCCAGGGCGACACAGTGAGCCTGGACGGAGCCAGCTACACCCTCAAAGAGCCTATTGCCGCCAAGCACAAGTTCACCATGAATGACATGGCTCAGGGGGATAAAATCAAAATGTACGGTCTTGTTGTGGGCACTGCTAAAAATCCCATTGCAAAGGGCATGAGAATTTCCGTCGAAAATACCACTCATGCGGTGGGCGACCTTCATGCCAGAGAGAAAAAGACCAACTGGATCGCCCCTGATGTTAGCAAATGGAAAAGCAAAACGTTCATGGGTTATCACCGGTCAGACGGCTCCGTAGGCACCGCCAACTACTGGGTAGTGGTGCCAATGGTTTTTTGTGAAAACAAAAACGTTGACTCTTTGAAAGAGGCACTTCTGGAGGAACTCGGCTTCTCCAGTCCAAAAAAATACAAGCAGTTCACAAAAAGACTAATTTCCATGTACCAGTCGGGGCAGAGTGTTTCCGACATACAGGAAGTGGCTTTTGACGAAACCACCATTGGCGTTAGCAACAACCCACTTTTCCCCAATGTAGACGGCATCCGCTTCCTCACCCACTCCATGGGCTGCGGTGGCACCCGCCAGGATGCGCAGGCACTTTGCGGCTTGTTGGCTGGCTACATCACCAACCCCAATGTCGCAGGCGCAACGGTGCTAAGCCTTGGTTGTCAGAATGCACAAGCCAGCATTTTGAAAGAAGAAATTGACAAGCGCTCCCCTCAGTTCAACAAGCCTTTTCAGGTGTTTGAACAGCAGAAAATGGGTCGTGAAGCAGACCTTATTGGTGAGGCAGTGAAACAGATCTTTACAGGACTGATCATCGCCAACCAGTCACATAGAGAGCCCGCACCGTTAAGCAAACTTTGCGTGGGGCTGGAATGTGGCGGTTCTGACGGATTCTCAGGCATCTCGGCCAATCCGGCTATTGGCTATACTTCCGATCTCATATCGGCCCTGGGTGGCTCAGTCATCCTTTCGGAGTTCCCTGAACTTTGCGGAGTAGAACAAGAGCTTTGCGACCGCTGTGTTGACGAAGCCACAGCCAATCGATTTGTCGACCTGATGACTCGCTACAACCAACGAGCCCACGAGGCAGGGTCTGGCTTCGACATGAACCCCTCCCCAGGTAATATCAAGGATGGTCTGATCACTGATGCCATCAAATCGGCAGGAGCGGCGAAAAAAGGCGGCACTTCGCCGGTAATGGATGTGCTCGACTACCCCGAAAAGGTGCGCAAGCAAGGCCTTACGCTACTTTGCACACCTGGCAATGATGTGGAATCAACAACGGGCATGGTTGGCTCCGGCGCAACAATCTGCCTCTTCACAACAGGTCTGGGCACGCCTACAGGCAATCCGATAGCCCCGGTCATCAAGCTGTCGAGTAATACCAAGCTGTATGAAAAAATGCCTGACATCATTGATATCAATACAGGCCCCATTATCGAAGGCAGCGAAACTATCGAACAAGCAGGCGGGCGCATCCTCGATTACCTGATCAAAGTCGCTAGTGGCGAAGAAAAATGTGCAGCTGATCGAAATGGCCAGGAAGATTTTATTCCCTGGAAGAGGGGTGTTTCCCTTTAATTTCGTCTAATAACCAGATGGCCATATCAGGCATTAGAATAAAGAAAATGTTTTAACTTTCATCCGAATTAATTCACTCCTACAATGAAAAAAGTAGTAACATTTGGCGAGATCATGTTGAGGTTATCACCTCCGGGTTTTCTTAGATTTTCACAGGCCAACTCCTTCGACGTGGTTTATGGAGGCGGCGAATCAAACGTGGCCGTTTCACTGGCCAACTATGGCGTACCTGTTGACTTTGTCACCAGGCTCCCCAAAAACGATCTTGGCGAATGTGCGTTGATGGAGATGCGCAAGCGGGGTGTGAATACGCAAAACATCATTTTCGGGGGAGATCGTCTGGGGATTTACTTCCTGGAAACCGGCGCCGTGAGTCGTGGCAGCAAAGTAGTCTACGACAGAGCTCACTCTTCTATGGCCGACATCAAGCCGGGCATGATCGATTGGAAAAAGGTATTTGAAGGAGCTGGCTGGTTCCACTGGACTGGTATTACGCCCGCCATTTCGCAGGGCTCAGCCGACGCTTGCCTTGAGGCCGTTAAGGTGGCCAGCGACATGGGCATCACTATTTCTACTGACCTCAACTACAGAGCTAAACTTTGGAAATATGGTGTGCCTTCCGAGCCCATCATGACGGAGCTTACTTCCTATTGCGATATCATTCTTGGCAATGAAGAGGACGCCGAAATGCACTTTGGCATAAAGCCAGAAGGACTGAACGTGACCACGCAAGGACATGAAGTAACAGCTCAAGCCTTTCTTTCGGTGTGTAAGCAAATGATGGTGAAGTTCCCAAAGGCTAAGAAAGTAATTACTACGTTGAGAGGTTCTATCTCTGCATCACACAACTCTTGGGCTGGGGTATTGTACGACGGCAAAAAGATGTTCGAATCGAAGCAATATCAGATCACTCACATTGTTGATCGTGTCGGCGGTGGCGATTCCTTCATGGGCGGTCTGATCTACGGGTTGCTGCAGTATCCTGACAACGATCAGCATGCGCTTGATTTCGCAGTTGCCGCTTCGTGTCTGAAGCATACCATCGTTGGTGATGCCAACCTGGCTACCAAAAGCGAGGTGGAAAAACTCATGGGAGGCGACGCTTCCGGTAGAGTAGCCCGTTAGTAAACGTGCCGTTTCGGCGGCACAATTTTATTTCTTTGTTTTACGCATCCATATCAAAAAAGAGACATGTCCAATAGACCAGACGCCATAGCCGCTATTAAGGCCCAAAGAATGCTTCCACTATTTTATCATTCCGACAAAGAAGTGAGCATCAGAGCCATTGAAGCCCTTTATAAGGCTGGTATTCGTACGATAGAATTCACCAACAGGGGAGCGGAAGCTTTCGGTGTTTTCGAATACCTGAAGAAGCAATCGTCGAAGGATTTTCCCGGGCTGCTCCTCGGCATAGGAACCATTAAAGATGTGGGAGCCGCTCGCAGCTTTATCGGCATCGGCGCCGACTATATCATCTGCCCCGCCATGAACCCAGATGTGGCAGAAGTAACACACAAGGCTGGTTTGCAATGGATCCCTGGCTGTATGACACCAACTGAAATCGCTGGCGCAGAGCTAAACGGTGCAAAGTTGGTAAAACTGTTTCCGGGCAACCTCCTTGGCCCCGAGTTTGTATCGGCAGTCAAAGCAGTTTTCTCCGATCTTCTCTTTATGCCAACAGGTGGTGTAGAGGCTGAAGAAAGCAACCTCAAAGGCTGGTTTAAATCAGGTGTGTGTGCCGTAGGCATGGGCAGCAAGCTGGTAAGCAAAGACCTGCTGGATGCAAAAGACTATGCAGGTTTGGAAAAGAAAACAAAGGAGGCGATTGAGCTGATTAAGAAGATCTAAAATTTCACCCCTGAAAACAGGAACTGCATGAAATACGCCGGAAGTGTCCTGAACCTTATTTTGTTATTGGCCATTTCTTTAGCCTGTCAGCAACAAAATACGTCAGAGCCCGCCGAGGGCTCTGGTGTTTACCTTAACCAAATTGGGTTTTACGTTGGCGCTCCTAAAATCGCCATCATTAAAGGTGCAACGGCGGAGAAATTCACTGTGGTTGACCTGACCTCGAACAAGGCAGTTTTTGAAGGACAGCTTGGTAAGCCGAACCAATCCTCATTTGGCAACTACACCACTCGTGCTGCCGATTTCACGATACTCGACAGGCCGGGTCGCTATGTTATTCAGGCGGATGGCCTAGCCGACTCCTATCCCTTTGAAATAAAGCAAAATGTCCTGGATGAAGTCAGCAAAGCTTCCATAAAAGGCTTTTACTATCAGCGCATGTCAATTGACCTGCTGGAAATTTATGCTGGTAAATGGGCCAGGGCGGCTGGTCATCCCGACACCGCCGTATTTGTACACCCCTCGGCGGCAACATCCGAAAGGCCCACCGACTTCAAACTGTCGGCCCCCAAAGGCTGGTACGATGCCGGCGACTATAATAAGTACATTGTCAATAGCGGCATTACAATGGGTACTTTACTGTCCGCTTATGAAGACTTCCCTGCCTATTACAGCAAGCTTGATCTGAATATTCCTGAAAGCAACAATGATATTCCGGATCTTCTTGATGAAACGCTCTGGAATCTTCGCTGGATGCTGCGGATGCAAGACACCGACGGTGGGGTTTACCATAAACTGACCACAGCCAAATTTGAGGGCATGGTGATGCCTGAAAACGCTACCAACAAGAGGTGGGTTGTGCAAAAAAGCACCACTGCCACGCTGGATTTCGCTGCCGTAACCGCTCAAGCAAGCAGGGTTTTTGCAAACTTCGAATCTCAGCTGCCCGGTCTTACCGACAGCTGCCTGACCGCCTCCAAAAAGGCATGGAAGTGGGCACAGCAAAACCCGGAGGTACTTTACAGTCAAGACGAAGTGAACAAGGCCCACGATCCGGACATAACTACCGGAGCCTACGGCGACAAGTCAGTAAGTGACGAGTTCATTTGGGCAGCGTGTGAACTTTACATTACAACAAGCGACGAGGCCTATTATTCCGCCATCAACCTATTTCCTGACGAGAATCTGTCTTTACCTTCTTGGGGAAATGTGAGACTAATGGGCTACTATTCGCTCGCCCGCTTTATCAATAAACTTCCGCACACCAGCTTTTCGGAAATAACTGCTTTAAGAGCTCAGTTGATAAATTTTGCAGATGGGTTGTTAAATGGGTCAGCTGCCTGGCAAACGGTAATGGGTGGTTCGGAAAAAGATTTTGTCTGGGGTAGCGGTGCCGTAGCTGCGAACCAGGGTGTCGCATTGCTTCAAACCTACCGATTGACCAACGACAAAAAGTATCTGGAAGGGGCCCTGAGTAACGTGGATTATCTGCTTGGCAGAAACGCAACCGACTATTCCTTTGTAACGGGCCATGGCGACAAGACCCCAATGCATCCTCACCACCGACCGTCAGTTGCTGATGGGATAGACGAGCCTGTTCCCGGCCTACTTTCTGGCGGTCCCAACCCCGGACAACAGGATGGCTGCGAAGGCTACCCTTCAAATATTCCCGACGAGTCGTTTGTCGATGCTGATTGTTCTTATGCATCAAACGAAATTGCTATTAACTGGAACGCTCCTTTGGTTTACCTCCTGGGGGCCATGGAAGTTCTTTACAACAACTAATCAGCCCCTTACCACCCACTCAGTTTTGCCCCCGCTCCGGACAGAATTATAAGCGATCTCCGCCTATGAACTCCTCACCCCGTGTTAAGTCAATGATCTCGGGCTGTTCGTTCAGCTCAATCTGCTTTTCCATCAGTTTGGCTTTCAACTCTTCGACTACATCCCCATATTTTGGATCATCAATGAGGTTATTCATCTCCTGAGGATCTTGCTGTAAATCATACAGCTCCCAGGTGTCTACATCATGGTAAAAATGAATAAGTTTATACCTGTAGTTTCTGATGCCATAGTGCCTTTTTACTTTGTGCCAACCATGAGGATACTCATAATAATGATAGTATACCGACTCACGCCATTCGGGTCTTTCACCCCTTGTCTCAAACAAAGGCCGCATTGACAGGCCCTGCATTTCTTTTGGTATCTCTACTCCAGCGTAGTCAAGAAAAGTCGGCGCAAAATCAATATTCATCACCAACTCCTCAATAGAGGTTCCTGACCTGATCCCCTTCGGATATTTGATAAGCATAGGCGTTCTGAACGATTCCTCGTACATAAACCGCTTGTCGTACATACCATGCTCCCCCAAATAAAACCCTTGATCCGATGTGTACACAACAATGGTGTTCTCCGCCAGTCCCTCCGCCTCAAGATAGTCGAGCACTCTCCCAACATTTTCGTCCACAGACACAATGCACTTCAGGTAGTCTTTGATGTACCTCTGGTACTTCCAGTTCCATAACTCTTTTCCGGAAAGATTAGCCGACTTGAAAGCCAACCCAACAGAGTCGTAGTAAGCGTCCCAGGGCATTCTCTGCTCTTCAGTCATTCTATTCAACATCGCTGCATAGGAGGATTCCGGGTCAGAAGGGCCAACAGCGCCACCCGTGCCGGTTTCTTCTTCATAATAATCTGGCGTCAATTTAAGGTCGTTAGACAGCCACATATTGGTGATTTGCTGATCTTGCTCAGCCAGGGCTTGCCTGCCTTTGTAGTCATCATATAGCGTCGCAGGAATAGGCAGATCTTCCTCAAAAAGCCGCAAATGTTTGATGTTTGGCTGCCAGTTTCTATGCGGGGCCTTGTGTTGAAGCAACATAACAAAAGGCTTTGACTTATCTCTGCTTTGCAGAACCGAGAGCCCCTCATCAGTAATCACATCTGTGGTATAGCCGTTAACAACTGTGGTATCATCTTCAGTGACCAGTCTCGGGTTGTAATACTCCCCCTGATCGATAAGTATCTTCCAGAAATCAAATCCCTGTGGCTTCGATTTCAAATGCCATTTCCCTATCAGGTAGGTTTGGTAGCCTGCCGTTTTAAGCAGCTTCGGAAATATCATCTGACTACCATCAAACTCATCCCGGTTGTCTCTCAAGCCATTCAGGTGGCTGTATTTTCCTGTCAGAATGGCCGCACGACTGGGAGCGCAGATGGAGTTTGTAACAAAGGCATTTCGCATCAGCGCACCTTCCTGAGCAATCCGATCAATATTTGGCGTCCTGATAAGTTCTTTGCTATAGGCACTAATAGCCTTCATAGCGTGGTCATCGGACATGATAAAAAGAATATTGGGCTTCGGCACTTCCTCCTTGCTCTCCTGCGTACTGCTTTCATTTTGAGAGCAACCAAAGGCTAATACAGACAAGAGAGGCAGTAGAAATCGTTTCATAATTTTTGAGCTTCCTTTAATGGAAGCTCAAAATACGAATGATCTTAAAAAGATGCTGCATCAGCAGAAAAAGGCAACTGCTTTTCTTCACTCATTCCTAAGTGATCTTACAGGGTTGGCCGTGGCTACCTTCATCGTTTGGAAACTAACTGTAAGTACAGAAATCACCAATACGGCTAAACCAGCCAGTGCAAATACATCTATGCCGATTTCCGTTTGATAAGGAAAGTCGTTGATCCAGTTCTGCATGAGAAAATAAACAATCGGAGCAGATGCAACAATGGCAATTCCAATGATGATGAGATAGTCTTTTAGTAGTAAAAAGAAGATGCCCGCCACTTTCGAACCGAGCACTTTTCTTATCGCAATTTCTTTGGTGCGCTGCTGGGCAGTGAAAGTAGCCAGGCCAAGCAGACCAAGGCAACCAATCAGCACGGCTAACACGGCAAAAGTGGTGAAAAGCTTGCCAAACTTTCGTTCATTTTCATACTGTGCATTGAAGTAGTCGTCAAGAAAAAAATAGTCAAAGGGATTGCCGGGAAATGCCTTCGTCCATGCCTCTTGCACTTCCTTGATTGCACCCTGCAAGTCATTGGTCACCAGGCGCACGGAATAAAACTCCCCGCCATATAATGTGCAGTAGAAAATGCTTGGCTCCAGGGCGTTCTTGAATGACTTTTGATGATAGTCATTCACCACACCCACTATCTTGGGTGCCCAACGAAACCCTGGTATGTCGACAAACTTCCCTACTGCATCTGTCGGAGAGCTGAACCCAAGCAGTGACACCGCTGACTCAGTAATAATAACCGAAGTGTCTTGGTCTGCGGTGAATTCCCTTGCGAAGTATCTGCCTGCTATCAGAGAGGGTTCAAAGACATCCTGATAATCGTAATCCATACTATTGAAACGCAGTGGCACAATGTTGTCGTCCGACGTTCCGTATTTTTTTACTCCCACTATGTAATCTCTCTGCTTCCCCGGAACCGTCGCCGTCGTGCTTACAGCATTCAGCGCAGGGCTTTGCCTTATTTCATTCCTGAACACGTCGATGGAAGAATTGAATGCTTCCCTGTCCCTTGGAGCTATCCCCGGCCTCTCTACAACAAGTACCTGATCAATATTAACTCCAATGTCCTGACTCGTCATGTACTTGAGCTGATTAAACACGATCAGAGTACCTGCAATGAGTGAAACAGAGGCAACAAATTGGAGCAAAACAAGTCCTTTCCTAAGCATGACACCACGCTGGCTGGTCGCCAACTTTCCTCTTAAAACTTCCACCGGAGCAAAAGACGACAAAACAAAAGCAGGGTAAAAGCCGGAAAGAGTGGTACCAACGAGCCAGATAACTGCCACCAGCAAAACAAACCAGCCTGCCACAAAATAAGAGGCTGTAAGTGACAAGCCAGACACATTGTTATAAATACCCAGGCAAGCCAGCGAAATGATTAACGCCAGAACGAGTGCAATCAGATTTACAATGGCCGACTCAACCATAAACTGAGCAATAAGTTGATTTCTATACGCCCCCATTACTTTTCTGATGCCTACTTCTCTGGCTCTTTCCAACGCCCGGGCCGTTGCAAGATTGACGTAATTAATCCACGCAATTATGATGACGAAAACACCAATTAAGCTGAGAAATAAAACAATATCCGCATCACCGTTCGTCTCCGGCTCGTCCGCTAAATTGCTATGGAGGTGAATATCTTGCAGTGCCTGGAGACTTAGTTTATCTTCTACTGCTATAGTCTGATCCTTGGGCTTGTACTTATCAACAACAGCAGGAAATTTTGCCTCAAGTGTTTCCAGGTCGGTTCCTGGCCTTAGCTTTACAAAAGTGTACATATCCTTTCTAGCCCAACTGGTATTATATCGCCCGGGAGCATATTCTCCTCTTGCATATAATGTTTTATAGGAAAAAAGCACATCAAACTTTAGATGGGTATTTGGAGGAAGGTCTCTGAAAACGCCAGTCACCTCACAAAGCTCATTGTTGAAATCATCATCCTGCATCCGTATCAACTTCCCGATAGGATTATCGTTCCCAAAATACTTTTTCGCCTGTGTTTCAGAAATCACGGCCTTAAAGGGCTCAGCCAATGCCATGGCAGCGTCGCCTGACACCATCTCATATCCCATCAACGACAGAAATGAGGAGTCAGCATAAAGAAACCTACGTTGCTTGAAAGCCACCGGCTCGCCCGCCTGTGGCGTATAGGTGATAATGACATTATTCTTATAGCCCAAATTGTAGAGACGGGCGTAATTTGTCACTTCAAAAAATTCATGAAGAAACGCAGGCCCGGCACCAGGATAGTTCTCAGCACTAGAAATTATCTGTTCACCGTTCCTGAACACGTCAAGCTTGACCCTGTAAATATTATCGGCTTCTGGAATAAAATTTTCGTAGCTCCGTTCAAAGTGGACGTACTGAGCTATTAACATGAAAACCGCTACACCAATTGAAAGGCCAATGATGTTGAGTGCCGAAAAGAAACGGTTTTTCAGCAGGCTTCTAAACGAAGCCATAATGAGATTTTTAACCATGATTGATTAGTCCTGATAAACAAAAAATAAAAAGCCTGTTGATGAATCAACAGAAGAGTTTTTGCCCAATGCATTGTTAATTTAGTAAAGACTTCATTTCAGGCCAATGGTTACTAGGAATATTAATATACTACAGGTCAGTGATTTATGCGGAAGACGCCGGGAACCAATCAAGGTAACTTCATGTATATACATCAAAAGTCGTTTAAGAACCGTCAACCAATTCCGTTGCCATGAAAAGTTTGAATGACCTAAGGAAGTTTAGCGGAGCACTGAAAGCTTCAGAAAAGATGCCAGTAGTTTTCGTTGGGCATGGCAGCCCAATGAATGCCATTGAAGAAAATGCGTACACAAAAGGGTGGCACTCGCTTGGTTATGAGCTACCGAAGCCAGCCGCTATCCTTTGTATTTCAGCACACTGGGAAACAAAAGGCACTTTCGTAACGGCGATGGAACACCCAAAAACTATTCATGACTTTGGAGGATTTCCAAGGGAATTATTTGCCGTTCAATACGCAGCACCTGGCAGCCCCGAACTCGCAGAGGAAACAAAAAAACTTGTTGAAAAAACCGACATTTTATTTGACCATGATCACTGGGGGTTAGACCATGGCTGCTGGAGCGTGGTCAAAAATATGTACCCGGATGCTGATATCCCCATTATCCAGATGAGCATAGACCACTTCAAGTCGCCGCAGTGGCACTACGACTTGGCCAAAGAACTGGCTACCCTGAGAAAAAAGGGCGTGCTTATTTTGGGCAGTGGCAACATGGTACACAACCTGCGCCTTGTCAACTGGAATGACATGTTTGCCAAATATGACTGGACGGAGTCAATCAATGCTCAATTCAAGAGCCTCATATCGGATAGAAACCATGCCCCGTTAATCAACTATCAATCTCTGGGGAAAGAAGCCCAACTGGCTATTCCCACCCCTGAGCACTATTTACCAATGCTCTACATATTGGGCTTGCAGGAACAAAAAGATGAGATTTCATTTTTCAATGATGATTCGTGGGGCCCTATCAGCATGACCTCATTTAAGATCTCCGGCTAATAATGCCTTAGATAATCAAATAGAGGAGAAACAGAAGCACCAGAAATATAGCCGTCCATTTAACCACAGGGGAATATTGCTCAAACTTGTGTCCGCAGAAAGGGCATACTTTACTGCTCCTATCAACATCCATGGCACACGATGGACATTCTTTCTTTTTCATCCTAACGCTTTTCGTTGAAGGTAATATAATCATCCTAAACGCAAAAAAGCCTCTAAGATTACTCTTAGAGGCTTGTAACAACCTTACGGGTTGTTTGATAAAATCAGGCAACGACCTACTCTCCCACCTTGCACACAGGCGGACGGCCAGTCTACCATTGGCGCAGACAGGCTTAAATTATACTCTTTCACGATACTCCCCATATTTTCCGCTTGATCTGGTTTTTCGCTTGGTTCTAAATCCTTTTAAACGCAAAAAAGCCTCTAAGATTACTCTTAGAGGCTCTGACAACCCGTGGGTTGTTTGATAAAATCAGGCAACGACCTACTCTCCCACCTTGCACAGCAGTACCATCGGCGCAGACAGGCTTAACTTCTCTGTTCGGAATGGGAAGAGGTGGACCCCGTCGCTATAGTCACCTAAAGCTCGTTGTTCGATTGTTATCCTTATGGATAACTACTGAACGTCATTGGACTTACTCCAACAACAAATATCTTATGACATACCAAGAGAAAATACATTCAAGCTGTTCCAGGCCCCGGAACAAGTCCGGGGCACTCTCTTCAATAAAAAAGCGTTCGGGTAATTAGTACTGCTCAGCTTTGACATCTCTGCCTTTACACCTGCAGCCTATCAACGTCGTCATCTACAACGTCCCTTTATAGAAGCCTCATCTTGAGGTGAGTTTCGCACTTAGATGCTTTCAGCGCTTATCTCATCCCGACGTAGCTACCCAGCAGTGCATCTGGCGATACAACTGGTACACCAGCGGTCAGTCCAACCCGGTCCTCTCGTACTAAGGTCAGGTCCTCTCAAGCTTCTTACGCCCACAACAGATAGGGACCGAACTGTCTCACGACGTTCTGAACCCAGCTCGCGTGCCACTTTAATGGGCGAACAGCCCAACCCTTGGGACCTTCTTCAGCCCCAGGATGTGACGAGCCGACATCGAGGTGCCAAACCTCCCCGTCGATGTGAGCTCTTGGGGGAGATCAGCCTGTTATCCCCAGAGT
>NZ_CP180355.1:1470000-3417500 GCF_048007035.1 Imperialibacter sp. | reverse complement strand
ACTTTTTTGAGGGCGTTTCCCTCAAATGGGACTGCAAAATTAGTGGCTTGGTTTTAATATACAAGGCCCACACCAGAATATTTATGACATTTTTTTGAACACCGGCACCGTACTACAAGGCTCTCCATACATAAGGCTTGAAACCCAGGGGATTAGCCTTTGAGTAGCTTCGAAAAAAGAAAAATCAGGATCAACCAAATTACTACAACCTTTGATAATCACTTTAGCTCCATCGAAAGTCGACCAGTCCTTTTTGTCTAATTCTTGCAGAAATAATTTCTTTTCAAGCTCCTCAGGAGAGCCCTTCATGCTGAACGCAGCCACACCGTTCATCTTCGTGGCCACCAACATGTAAGCCCATGTGGGTATAATCGCATCGGCCGAACAGTGAATAGCGACCAACTTTCTCTGAAAGACAGACCAATCAAATTCCTTAATGGCCAGCCTAAAGTCTTTCTCTCTAAGGATCATTCCCTGAAAAAGGTAGTCTTTCAGATCGAATACTGCCCTTTCACCGTGAGGGATAAACTCGGCCAGGTCGAGGGAAATCAAAGAACTACTGGCTACTCTATTGACAATTGGTTGTTCCATTTGATGAAATACGAAGAACTAAGTGAACACTAGCTAACCGATTTTGGTTTGGTTGCTCTGAATTCTTTTAAATAAAATGGCTCGAAGTATGCCAGGTCTTTATAAGATGAAGATTGTAGCTGCTCACATGCCAACTCACCCATCGACTTTGCAGAGGGTACTACGTCGGATATGAAAACAGCATTAGTATTTTTACCTATCAATTCTTTGCACTTGTCGGACCCATTCCCAAAAAACCAAACCTCATGTTTATCAAGGTATTCAGAAAATGAATGCTCATCTATTATGTGTGGCGCAGTTTCTTGTTCGGCTCCTCCCTCTGAATTAATCACACAAGCATACACTTCCATTCGCCTGGCATCTATCATTGGACATAAAAAAGCGTCTTTCGTATTAAACTTGTTCACTTCCGCCGCCATGGCATGCAAGGTATTCACTGACAGCAGCGGTATTTCCAATGCATAACATAAGCCTTTTGCAATAGATGTGCCTATCCGAAGGCCAGTGTATGAGCCGGGGCCTTCAGATACGGCTATGGCTGTTAAATCGGCCTTGCTGAGCGACAACCCATGCAAAGTAGTATCAATAATAGAAGGCAACAGGTTTGAGTGTGATTTGTCTATCCTGTACTCCTGGTAACCCAACAACTGTTTGTCGGCAAAAATCGCTACGGAACAAACCGTAGTGGCTGTCTCCAAACACAAAATAACGGACATGCTTAGTTGGTTGGATTTAATAGCTCTGTGTACCTGCCCTTAGCTCGGAAAAGCTTTACAGCTTCGAGGATATCGGGGTCATAGCTGAAAGAAGATTCGATGATGCCTGCCTCGAAGTAGTAGCGACTTAATATCTCTTCTTCAAGCACCTCTTTTATCTCATCCTTGAATTGTTCCAAGTCTGTGCTCTTCATCTTATTCAACTGATTTCTCAGCTGCTGGATTTCATTTTCCAGTGGTGTAAGGTACTGCTCCTTTTTTGCAGAGGCCTCGAACCCATCAAGTGACCTCTCCATGGCGCTTGAGTACTTCAAATCTCGTTTAGCGAGCCAGCTTTTGAAATTGGTGAATTCCTCATCCGACAATTTAAATGTGGCCGGAGACGGGATCGTATTGTGCTCAAAATGATATTTGGTGGCATAGTCGAAAATATGATTGCCATTGACTAGACCAAGAGTGACCGGCGCATACTCAATCATTTCCGCTGTAATGTCGGGATTAACGCCACCACCGTCGAAGACCACCCGACCTTTTGAGGTTTTAAAGGCAACCATCAGCGAGTCGGGAATCTTTGCCACACTTCCATCTGGATTTCTGTGGGCATAATCGATCGCCTGAATGCATCGACCGCTTGGGATGTAGTATTTGGCTGTTGTGATTTTTAACTGGGAATTGTATGCCAGTGGCCTCGTGGCCTGCACTAGTCCCTTTCCAAATGTTCTTCTGCCTACCAACACCCCCCTGTCATAGTCTTGAATAACGCCTGCAACAATTTCCGCCGCCGATGCACTGCCTCCGTTCACCAGAACAGCCAACGGGATTTCGGTATCAACAGCATCCTGATAGGCTTTGTAAGTTTTGTTCCAATCCTTCACTTTGCCCTTAGTGGTTACGATCTCCGATCCTTTTTTGACAAATACATTTGATACATTGATTGCTTCGTCGAGCAAACCACCGGGATTGCCTCTTAGGTCCAACACAATATATTTTGCGCCCTGCTTTTTGAGGTCAGTTAATGCGTTTCTTACTTCTTTGCCTGCCTCGGTGGTGAAGTCAGACAGCCGGATGTAGCCGATATCGGATTGAAAGAGCCCATAGAACGGGACGTTGTTGATCGTGATTTTTTCCCTGACAAGTGGCACGTCAAAAGCTTTTTCTACACCGTATCTTTCAATGGTTAAGACAATGGGAGTGTTAACAGGGCCTTTCAAAAGGTCACTAATATTGTCTGAATACTTTCCTACAATGTCTTTGCCGTCTATTTTAGTCACCTTGTCGCCTATTTGAAGACCCGCCCGGTAAGCCGGGAAATCCTTAAAAGGCATAATGATGGTGCTGTAGCCGTCCCTCTTCCCTACCAGTGCTCCTATGCCGCCATACTGGCCTGTGGTGATGGTACGAAAGTCGTCATACTCGTCTTCTGAAATAAAATCTGTGTAGGGGTCAAGTGAACTAAGCATCGCATTGATGCCACTTTTCACCATGTCATCCGGGCTAACCTCATCAACATAGTAGGTATTCACCTCTTTAAAAAGTGTGGCAAAAATATCCAGACTCTTGGCTATCTGAAAGTATTTGTCGTCTGGCTCAGTAAATGAAAGGCTAAAAACCCCTCCAATAACCAGCATCAACAAACTGCCTCTGACAATTCTTTTTTTCATAGACTTGCTATGTTTTTGCACTTTTCACATCATTCAAACGCTTCAACGCCGCAATTAGTTGACGCTCGATAAGTTGATAGGTGGCTTTTTCTTTACCAACGTAAATATAGGCGATTAAGAGGAAATTCTCCTGATCGGGCAGGGACGTGAGTGTGTGCTTGTGCCGCCGATAAGCTTCGAACATTCTTCGCCGAAGCAGGTTTCTGTCTACTGCTCTCTTAAAGTTCTTCTTCGATACTGAAAAAAGAATCTGATTAACCCCTTCAGGAACAGGGGATTCCATGTACTTGATAAGAAGGGGGTATAAAAAAGAGGAACCTTTCTGGAAAAGTTCCTTAATGCGCTTGTCTCTCTTTAACCTCTCCGACTTTGAAAAGGTAGCAGGTAGACTTTTATATTCCTGCTCCTTCATAAAAGCAGTGAAGATTTATTTCTTGTGACGACGCTCGTCAGACACAGTCAGTCTTTTTCTTCCTTTGGCCCTTCTGGCAGCCAACACCCTACGACCATTAGCAGTCGACATTCTTTCTCTGAAGCCGTGCTTGTTCTTTCTCTTTCTTACTGAGGGCTGAAATGTCCTTTTCATATCTATCTATTCTTCTTTGCCTAACTTAAAGTATCTTTCCGAGGCATACAATTGTAGTTCTTCAGAAAAATTACGGGCTGCAAAGTTAAAGAGCTTTTAATTAATTGCAAACAAGGAAGAGAAAGAATAGTTGGGAATTATTAAAAAATGATCAGATATACAGTTAGTTACAACAACCCGCTCAGCCACCTTATAAATATTGTCATGACTTTTGAGGCCAATACGGCCCAAAACGTGGAAGTTAGGCTGCCAACATGGAGACCCGGGCGCTATGAGTTGGGGGATTTTGCCAAGAATATTTTACGTGTTTCAGCAAAGGGTTCAACGGATGGGCTTCTGCCCATGAGAAAGTTAAACAAGAGCAGTTGGTCATTTTTTGTAAAAAGTAGACAGTCCATTGAGATAAGCTATCAATACTATGCATATAAAATGGATGCTGGCAACTCATGGCTTCATGATGACCAGCTTTATGTAAACCCTGTCAATTGTCTTATGTACCTGCCGGACAGGATGACAGAGCCGGTTGAATTGCTTCTGAAGCTACCTGATCACTATGAAGTGGCCACTGGATTGAAAAAAGAAGGCCACCAGCTGCTGGCAGAAAGTTTTTACGAATTGGCCGACAGTCCGTTTATTGCAAGTCCGTCATTGACACGTCTGACCTATGAAGTTGACGGCATCACTTTTCATATCTGGCATCATGGATCGACGGATGTGAAACCGGCTCAAATGCTGGAGGACTTCCGAAAGTTCACGACCACTCAGTTGCGTCTTTTTGGTGACTTGCCAATTACAGACTACCACTTTTTGCTTCAATTTCTTCCCTATCAGACCTATCATGGTGTCGAGCATGCCAATTCCACTGTCATTACTTTAGGGCCGTGCACCGGAGAGCACACGGCGAGCTTCTATGAAAAGCTACTCGGTATTTCGTCGCACGAGCTCTTCCATGCATGGAACATTACCAGGATTCGCCCTGCAGAGCTTCAGCCTTATGACTTTTCGAAGGAGAATTATTTTGAGACTGGATATGTGGCGGAGGGTTTCACGACATATTACGGCGACCTGATGTTGGTAAGAAGTGGCGTTTACGGCGAAGAATGGTGTTTGAATGAGCTGAACAAACTTCTCAGCCGCCACTTTCAAAACTTTGGCAGGTTCAATCAATCGGTGGCGGAGTCGTCGTTCGATCTATGGCTGGACGGCTACCAGGCTGGTGTGCCTAACAGAAAGGTGTCGATTTATGTGAAGGGGGCCATCATTGCGCTTATGCTTGATTTCACGATCAGGATTTCCAGCAAAGGGAAGCATTCGATGGACGACGTGATGCGGGCTCTTTGGGAAGATTTATATAAATCTGGAAAGCCCTACAAGAAAAACGATATTCAAAACATTGCAGAAAAATTGGCCGCTCGCCCCCTGCAAGATTTTTTTGACAAGTTTGTGGATGGAAATAAGCCAATTGAAAATGAACTCGGCACTCTGGCTGAACAGTTTGGGCTGGCTCTGCAAAAGAAGCTACCTGACGCTTTTCACGAAAGGGGGCTGGGCTTCAAAGTGAGGGCTGATGCAGACAGGTTGGTGGTTTCTCATGTACATCCTGAAAGCGGAGCATTCGAAATTCTGTCAGTCGATGATGAAATTGTGAATGTGGACTCAGAAACTGCCACTGACAAAATGCTGGCTGTTTTTGCGGCCGATTCTACAATTAGAATCAAAAGATATGGCAGGACTATTGATCTTTCTATTCCGACTGGTGGGCCATTTTACGAAAGCTACTCCCTGGAAAAGAAAAAAGACCCAACGGCCGTTGAGTCTTCTCTTTTTAAGGGTTGGTTAATCGGCTAAACTATTCGAACAGGTGATTCATTATTTCCTTTACCTGATGCCACTCCAGTCGGGGGCCGTACTGCGAAACCACTTTCGACGAGGCAAGGCTGGCCATTTTCCCTGCTTCAGCGATGGAGTGGCCATGTGTGATTCCATAAAGAAATGCGCCTGCGAACATATCGCCGGCTCCTACTGTGTCTACTGCATTTACTTTGTAGGGCTCAATATCGATGAAGGTGTCACCATCGAAAATCATAGCGCCGTTTTTGCCTTGCGTGATGGCGAATTTTTTTGCCGCCTTTTTTAATTCCTCCCGGGCGTGGAGTATGTTGGTTTTGCCAGTGAAGAGCATGGCCTCCTCTTCGTTGCAAAAGAGCAAATCGACGCTAGCTCCAACCACCTCCTCCATTTGAGTCTTGAAGTACTTCACCATGCTGGGGTCAGAAAACGTAAGCGCCACCTTGACCCCATTTTCCTCGGCAATTTTCTTGGCATGTTTCATAGCCGCAAGTCCAGTCTCGCTAGTCACCAGATAGCCTTCGATATAGAGGTATTGTGAGTCCTTTAAGGCTCTTTCGTCGATTTCTGCGTTGGAGAAGTTGGTGGTTATGCCAAGGAAGGTATTCATGGTGCGGTCAGCATCGTCAGTCACCATCACAAGACATTTGCCTGTTATTCCTTCCGGAGTGGTAGCATCAGTCAGGTTGGTATCGACGCCGTTTTTTCGCAGGTCTTCAAGATAGAAATGTCCGAACTTATCGTTAGCCACCTTGCAGGCATAGTAGCACTTCCCGCCGAACTGACTTGTTCCGATAATGGTGTTGGCTGCAGAACCTCCGCACTGCATCATGTTCTCGTCAAGTTGAAGTGCTTCAATAAGTTCATGCTGACGGGCTTCATCGACCAGCGTCATCAAGCCCTTTTCCACTTTATACTTTTCTAAAAAGCTATTATCAGCATCAAACACAATGTCCACCAGGGCATTCCCGATACCAAAAACGTCGTAAGTCTTTTTCATTTATATCAACA
This sequence comes from Imperialibacter sp., assembly GCF_048007035.1. Taxonomy (NCBI): domain Bacteria; kingdom Pseudomonadati; phylum Bacteroidota; class Cytophagia; order Cytophagales; family Flammeovirgaceae; genus Imperialibacter; species Imperialibacter sp. The sequence goes on along the minus strand of NZ_CP180355.1, from coordinate 3,411,087 downwards.
GCTATTTTTTATAGCGGGCAAAGGTAGTGAATACCTGATAATTATGAAGCCACCTGTTCGATCAGGTTAGGGTAGTCGGTGATAATGCCGTCGACGCCCATTTTGATGAGCTCCTGCATTTCTGTTACCTCATTCACTGTCCAGGGGATTACCTGAAGACCTTTGCCGTGTAACAAAGTGACATCGTCCGGCGTCAATCTTTTGAAATAGCAGCTATAAACTGCAGGGGTAAAGCCCAGTTCGCTAAGGTTTTCTTCGACGGACAGGTCATTCCCGACGAGCACAGAAAGTTTGACTTCAGGGTAGGTTTCATGAAAATAACGAAGTATCCGAAAATCAAATGACTGGATGGTCAATTTATCGAAAGGCACCTTGCCGTTGATTTCAGCGTACACAAGCTCGCAAAACACGCTTGGTTCCGGGTGGTATATATGGTCTCCCTCCTCGTCTGACTTCAATTCGATATTGTAGAAAGGAATGTTGAGGCCTTTGTCACTGGCATATTGATCCACTGCTTTGAACACTTCCGACAAAAGCGGCTTATTAACGTTCATTTTTTCCTGATCGGGAAACCCCGGATGAAGCTTACTGCCACAATCGAACATTGCAAGCTCATCGCTTCGCATTTGATAAATATTCCACTTCATTTCAGATCCTTCTGCAATAGGGTTGCCCAAAGAGTCGGTGCAGAAAGTTGGGGACAGAAATGAATCGTGAGACACTACCACCATGTTGTCGGCCGTTATGACCACATCCATCTCCAGTGTCTTGATATCGTATTCCATGGCCTTCAAAAATGCCGGGATAGTATTCTCAGGCATAAGTCCCCTGGCTCCTCTGTGACCCTGCCAATCGAAGGCCGGAACCTCAGGTGTGCATGAAAATAAAAAGGCTGCTAAACCAAAACATAAAATATTGCGCATCATTTTTGAGTAAGACCTTGTGGAAATGTTTGACATAAAGCTTTCGACGAATTTGAACAGGTATAAACGGTTGAGGAAGAATAGCGTTATTCCGACTGACCTTCTTCGAATTTGAAAATGAATTAGATAGCCGAAAAATAATCTTTTAATTTGAGCCACGAAACGGAACTATGAGAAAAGCCCTGGTAAATAATTTAATATTTTGTTCAATCCTTTTTTTGGGCTGGAGTTGTAAGCAAGCAGAACCCGCTGAGCTGATCAGGTTCCAAAAGCTCACTTTCGGCCCCGTTGTCAACAACGAAACGCAAGTTAGAGGCGAAGCTTTACTTTACAACCCTAATGCATTTGGCGTGAGCATTAAAGAAATTCAGTTACAGATTGAAATTGAGTCGACTAAAGTGGCCTCTTTAAGGGAGGTTAAAGTAGTAAAGGCAGGTGCAAAAAAGGAGTTTGTAGTCCCATTTCAAGGCATACTAGTTATGGCTGATATCCAGAAAATTGTTGAAAAAGACGGTCTGGCTTATTTGCTGGGTAAGAAAGTGCCTTTGCAGTTTACTGGCGAAATTAAAACAAGCATCGCAGGCTGGTCGTCGAGATATCCTGTGAATGTAAAAGAAGAAGTAAGTCTCAGTAAATTGCTGTCGAGATAAATGGATTGGCAACGCCGGCAAGCAAAACTACTGCCCGTTTTCCATTCCTGGCTTCTGCCACTAAGACAAAACCTTGATCCGGGTGAAGATATAATCCAAGTCTTCTTTGTTAATGACCATTCTGTAAAAATCCGTGTCTCCCAGCTGTTCCGGATTGTAACCAGTTTGTCTCAGGTATTTTTCGGTTGCTTTCTTATCGAACCAATGAATCAGAGATATTGAGCCATTCTCAATCTCGAGACAGGTGATTCCACGCTTCCCGATGACAGTGCCTGAATTGAAAAGGACCGGTATATGAAAAATAGAATGATACAGGTTGCCTATTTCCAGAAAAGGGAGCTTTTTCCTATAGATAGATTTCAATTCCTTCTTGTAGGCTTTGATACTCTTCAAAGTCACAGATTCCTCCCCCTCTTTCAGTCCAACAAGCTCCCGGCAAAGCTGCTCTATTTTGTATTTCAGCCTTTCAGCTTTTGAGAGAGATTCAAACAGCGGGCGGTGCGTATGACCGATCACTGAAGCAATTTTATTGAAGACTGAATAATTATAGACCCGCCTTTCGATTTTGTATTGCTTCCGGCTGTCATGTGCCACCGAAAAGTTTTTGATCCGAAGCGGGTTGGCTATGTATTTCAGTGTAAAGCCAATAAGCCTATTGCTTTTCTGATATTTTTTGGAAGCCTGGTGGCCGTGAAAAATAAATATGGGATTGCCTTTATACATCAGCTTGACCGACTCATACAGTTCGTACTGGAAAGGCTGCTCTGGCTCCGTTACCAGTGTGAGGTCGTGGTTGCCGACAGTCTTTATTAGAAGGCGTTTCTTATTTATTTCATCAAAGAGCTCATAAACTTCCGCCCATTGCTTTGTTATTTTCTTAAGAGAAAATCTTTGAAGCTCTTCAATGTCGCCATTCAAAACCATGGAGAAACCTTTGGGGATATAGTAGTCTTTTACCGACTGAATGAAGAGGCTGGAATTGGGAAGAAAGTCGTCTTTGGAACTACCGTCGCCCATATGCAAATCACTAAAAATGACAATCTTGCTCTTCTGGTCAATTGGAAACGACGGAGCTTGTTCGAACAACTCATCGAGGTTTCTGTAGACTAATTTAGCTTCGTTCATTTGGTTAGGTTGGGATGAAATGGGAAAGTAAAAGCGTTCTTTTCAAAACGAAGAAAGGTGCATTTTAAATAATTATTACCCGATTGTTATGTCTCCGGGGGCCGTCCTCGAATTCGTTGTAGAATCTAAGTTAATTGTCCTTTACAAGTTAAAAATAAAGCGCAATACATTGCGGCATACTTTTAGCTAAATTGCATTATCAGGTTTTACTTTTTAAAACATACTGTCATGAGACTCCTCCTAAGTTTCCTATTTTTCTTGACTTCCTTCGTTGCCGGGGCACAGCTCCCTAAGCTTATTGTGCCGATTGGCCATACCAACCCGGTGATTGGTTTGGCAACGGATCCCTCCAACACCTATCTGTACAGCGTTGATGGTGGTTCGGACGTTACCGTTTGGGATATCCGGACAAAAACAGTAGTCACTTTCCTGGAAGGGCACAGTAGCGCCATTACGTCAATTGGTGCCTCAGCTGACGGGAAATATCTCGCTACAGCGGATGCGTCTGGCAAAATTGTGATCCGCCATCAGTCGGACTGGAAAATCTCAGGCATTGCGGAAGTAGAAGGAAGTGTTACTCAAATTCAATTTGACGCAGAAGGAAAATTATTGGGCGCTCTTACCACAACTGGCAAGCTATCGGTGATTACAGCGAACAAGCCTCAGGAAGCTTATAGTGTTGAATTAAACGAGAAAAAAATCACCAGCTTCACCTGGAACGCTGCAGGCAAGCTTGCTCTCGGTTGCGATGATGGCACTTTGGGTATGCGCCAACAGGATGGTGAGGTGGCTACCACTGTTACCAATTCGGCAAAAGCGGTAACAGGCATTGTGCCAGGTGCAGAAGAAGATTCCTGGATTTACGTGACTGGCGACGGCGAAGTGTTCCGTTTTCAAAACGGCAAAATCGGGTCCCAAACCATGTCCCCCCTACCAAGAATTATCAGTCTGCATGCATCGAAAGATTTGCTGGTATTAACCGGAAGAGGTAGCACCACAAACGTTCACTTTTATCCGCTGTTGAGTGGTGAAGAGGTCTCTGACAAAATACAAATTCCAACAGCCTTAGTTGAACAATCAGGCAGTGCCATCGGGCTGCAAACAGCGATCTTTTCAGCCAATGGGAGAGAACTATTTCTGCCCGACTATCAGGGGGGCATTCACGCCTATGACCTTGCCACCGGAAAATACAATGGTGCCTTTGTCGGCCTTGCCTCCAAAATCCTCTCTCTGGCCATCAATAAAGGCGGAACCCAGCTAGCCGTCGGCAGAAATGATGGCGTTGTGTTATTCGACCTGACAGGGGCCGCTGCTCCAAAACAGCTCAAAACTGCCTCTGCACCAGTTATCGGTCTTGCCTTCGGAACCAACCAGTATCTGCTGGCAGGTGTGCAACAAAATGGAACTGTATCTGCCTGGGACAGCAAATATGATGCGGTGGTGTACAGCAGAGCCACAGGTGAGAAACTCATCTACCCCTATCTGGAAGTAACAGCCGATGACCAGCGCATTATCAAAAAAGTAGACAATGGCACAGGCATTTTTTCAATTAAAAGCGGCAAGAAACCCAAAGCAATCAAGCTCAAAGAAAGCTTTGATCAACGCCTAACGCCCGATGGGAAGCTGCTACTGGCTCAAGACGCTTCGGCTGGCATTACCTTCTATGATACTGAGAATTTCAAAAAGCAAAATGCTATTAAAATTGATGGCCTTCAATATTTCGAAGTAAGCGCCGACGGAAAATGGATTGGGGCCGTAGTGAAAAATAAAGGAACAAGTCTCCAGCTTATTGATATGGGCAGCGGTAAAGCGGTGAAAAAGATAGCCGTACCAGATGGCAAAACTATCACAAAGTTGAAGTTTGACCCTACCAGTAAGCATCTTGTTACGCTCTCCAATGTGATCAGTAAAGGAAGCAGTCAGGGTGACTATAGCATCACTTTCTGGGATCTTGAAAAAGGTGCTGAAGCCTTCCAACTTAAAGGCCATTCGGCGGCGGTCTCAGGGCTGGCCTTCAGTAGTTCTGGCGAAGTGCTTTTTTCCTCTGGCTTCGATGGGCTGATCAAATGTTGGTCGCTGAGCGACAAGAAGGAGCTGGCAACCCTGACGCCTTTAAGTGCCACTGATTGGGCAGTGGTGGCTGGCGATGGGCTGTTTGATGCTTCACGAGAAGCTATCTCACAAATGCATTACTCGGTTGGTAAGGAGTCCATTGCTCTGGAGCAGATGAAAGACAAATTTTATGAGCCTTACCTTTTACCAAAGCTACTTGGCTTTCATAAAGACCCCATCAGGCTATCTCCGAAACTGGACGGATTTGATCTTTATCCAGAAATCAAACTGGCACACCCTGAACAAAATGACGGTAAGCTGGGCATCAATCTGAATGACCAGGGAGGTGGTATTGGGCGAATTGTAATTTTCATCAACGGCAAGGAGGTCATTAATGAGTCGAGAGATGTGTCGACCACTACGGACGGTTTTGCCAGCTTCGACTACGGCATTGAAAATCATCCCTACATCAAAAAAGGAGGACTTAACAAGATTACGGTAAAGGCCTACAACCAGGATGGCTACCTCTCAAGCCCTGAGAAGAGTGTTTACCTGATCGACGAGAACAAAGTTGGCGGTGCCACGCCCCCAAAAGTATATGGAATAGTGGCGGGGGTTTCGGACTACCAGGGAAATGACATGGACCTGAAATACGCTGCGAAAGATGCCGAAGACTTTTATGGCGCCATAAAGCTGAGCTCAGAGAGTCGCTTTGGAAAAGAGAATGTGAGCATCAAATTGCTTTCTACCCTACCAGGCCATGACAAGCCTACAAAAGCGAACCTTGTTTCGGAGCTGGCAAAAATCAAAAATGTGGCTACCTCAAACGATTATCTTGTTGTCTATCTTTCGGGTCACGGTGTGGCCGACAAGGGAGAAGATGCTGACTTTTATTACTTAACAGCTGATGCTTCGAGCATGGAAGTTAATGGCAATAAAGAGAGAGCTAATTTTTCTCTGTCAAGCAAGGAGATCGCCAAGCTGATTATGGAAGTGCCTACTATCCGGCAGGTGCTTATCATAGATGCCTGTCATTCGGGCCAGCTGGCACAGAACCTTTCGGGCAGCAGCTTTACTATGAGCTCTGAAGAAGCGAGAGCCCTAGAGACCCTAAAAGATAGGACTGGGCTGTATATTATTGCAGGCTCAGCAGCTGATGCAGTGAGCTATGAAGCCTCTGCTTTCGATCAAGGCCTGCTTACCTACTCACTATTGTACGGAATGAAAGGCCCTGCTTTGAGAGAAGACCGATACATTGATATTATCAGCCTTTTCAATTTTGCTTCGCAAAAAGTGCCCGAACTGGCGTCGGAGATTGGCGGCATTCAAAAACCAGAAGTGAGAGTGCCTAACGACCTCAACACCTTCGACATTGGTGAGCTTAATGGCGAGCAGCGAAAGCAAATTGCGTTAAAGGCCAACAGGCCAGCCGTGGCGGCCTCTCTTTTCCAAAATGAGGCGTCATTTATTGATGACTTACAGCTAGGCGAATTGATAGATCAGCGTTTGAAGAAACTTGAAGGCCAGAATAGCCAGGCGGGCGTGATGTTTGTTGACGTAAAAACTTTCCCAGAAGCTTATGTGATCAGGGGAAGATATACCGAAGATGGAGAAAACATATCAGCAGTGGGTGCAGTGTTTCAGGGTAAAAAGAAAATTGCTGATGTAGAGGCAACGTCAAAAGATGCCAGTCAATTAGCAGACATGATCATAGATAAGGCACAGCAGTCGATCAAATAGCAGCTGCTAGTTGCAGATCACACAGGTACCTCCTTCGACTCTTTCGCAATCGGTTTGCGTAGCGTAGCAGGTACCGGCTCCGGCTTTCGACCATGGGCTTGCTGCCGTGCAACCAGTACAGGTAGGGTTTTCGTCGTCCAAACCACATGACACAAAAATAAGCGTACCTGCAATCAGTACACCCAGGCTGACTGACGAAAGAATTCGCTTTTGACTTAAAAGAAAGGCTTTCATATTATCGGTTGATTGTGCTAATATAGCTAAAGCCTAGAAATTTGTTCGTCACTTTTAAAAAGTGTTGTTTTTCTTCCTACAAACCCGTGTGGCACCTTTCCACATAATTTCAGGGACTTTCATGGAATTAGTTGCTAAATTATGACGTACCCTAATTTGCAACACCTATGAAATTTGCATTACTCCCAACAAGGTTCTGCCTCTCCGGTTTTCTCCAATTCGCTATGGCTTTAGCCGCCAAGCCAAAAAAAGCATCTCCAGCTTTCGGTTCAATTCCAGTCTGCTAAGGCCAGTCAACATCTCCAACCTGAACAACAACGAAAATCCTTTTATGAAACCCATTGTACAAATCTCCCTTGACCTTACCGATATAGACGAAGCACTCGAAACAGCTGCCATGGCACGGCGGGCAGGTGTCGACTGGCTGGAAGCGGGCACGCCGCTCATATTGGCTGAAGGGCTTCACGGCGTGAGAAAACTGAGGGAAGCTTTTCCCGGCATACCGATAGTAGCTGACCTCAAAACCATGGATGGCGGCTATCTGGAAGCTGAGATGATGGCCAAAGCAGGCGCTACTCATGTTGTAGTAATGGCCAGGGCTCATGAAGAGACGATTAAATGCGTGGTGCAGGCAGGCAAAGATTTCGGAGTGGAAGTGATGGGCGACAACCTCGGGTGCCCCGATATGGTGGAAGGAGCAAAATGGCTTGAAGGGCTCGGATGTGACTACGTAGTGCATCACATAGGCTATGATGAACGAAGAGGCATAGCGGCGGCAGGAAAAAGAATGCCGAGTCCGCTGGACCAGCTCAGGGAAGTAGTGGAAGCGGTGAACATTCCGGTGCAGGCAGTTGGTGGATTAAGTTTGGAGCAGGCCATTCGGTGCCCGGAATACGGAGCGCCGCTGGTGGTATTGGGCGCACCACTAACGATCGACGCCGACGCCTTTAAGACAGCCGATGGCAATCTGGAAAGCTCGCTGAGGATGATTTGCGAGAAAGTGCATGGTTACGGGGAGGTGGAAATCAAAACTGCAAGCAATAGAAGATAGTGCAAAAGAAATACGGCTCTGAGGCGTGTGGAGACATCCGCCCAACCAAAGAATTAGAGGTGGTGTGTGAAGACACCCACCATAACATAAAAATAAGGGAATTATGAAATCTGCGGCAGTTGTGAATTACTCCGAAGCGAAAGGCTCGGTCGAGATTCGGGAAGTAGAGCAGCCGGTGATCGGGGAAGACGAAGTGCTGCTCGAAGTGGCCAGTGTCGGCGTTTGTGGTAGCGACCTCCATCAGTGGACGTCGGACCACAGCTGGACTGTGAACTACCCTGTGGTGCTGGGCCATGAGTTTGGCGGGCACATCGCCCAGCTAGGGAAAAGAGTCACCGGCTGGAAAGAAGGAGACCGGGTAGTAAGCGAAACAGCTGCGGTAATAGATCAAAACAACCCCATGTCAAGAAGAGGTTTTTACAACCTCGACCCCAATCGCAAGGGCTTTGGCTATGGTGTGAATGGCGCTATGACAAAGTATGTGAAGGTACCCGCCCGTTGCCTCCACAATGTGCCGGACCAGCTATCCTTCGAAGAAGCTTGTCTTACAGAACCCTGCTGCGTTGCCTACAATGCCGTAGTAGAAAACAGCCGCATCAAACCCGGCGACAAGGTGGTAGTAATCGGCCCGGGAACCATTGGTATCCTTTGTGCCGCTGTGGCTCAGCTTTGTGGAGCTGAAGTAGCTATCATTGGGCTGGAGGCAGATAAAAAAAGGCTGGAGATCGCCAAAAAGTACGGTCTCCAGACAATTATTGGAGACGCCGCCGAATGGGCGAAAAAAGTCGACGGCATGGGAGCCGATTGTGTGGTGGATGCAGCTGGTGTTAGCGACTCTCTTCAAATCGCTCTTGATTTGGTGCGGCCTAAGGGCCAAATTACGAAAGTCGGCTGGGGGCCTACCCCCCTTGGCTTTTCACTAGATCCTATTGTGCAAAAGAATGTAACGCTACAGGGAAGCTTCAGCCACAACTGGCCTGTTTGGGAGCGAGTCATCGCCTTACTGGCTAGCGGCTCGCTCAATGTAAAACCTATCATCGGCGGTGTGTGGCCCGTCACCAGTTGGCTGGAAGCATTCGAAAAAATGCACCACCACGAAATTGTGAAAAGTGTTTTGAAACCTGTTTAAACATGAGACTACAGGACAAGGTAATAATAGTAACAGGGAGCACTACCGGTATTGGCAAAGCCATTGCGCTGCGTTGTGTGGCTGAAGGCGCCTCAGTCATCCTTCATGGGTTAGAAAAGGACTGGGGCGAAGCTGTGCTAAAGGCCATTGGCAAGGAGCATGCGAGGCTGCACATAGAAGACATCAGCAAGGAAGGAGCACCCCAGAGGCTGGTAGACTTTGCCATTAAGTCTTTCGGCAGGCTGGATGCTATTGTTAACAATGCGGCCAGTGTACTGTCGTCCAACATTCACACGACCGACGCTGCCTTTCTTCGCGAAGTCATCGAAGTCAACACAATCGCACCATTTAACCTCATCAAAGCCGCATTGCCAGAGCTGAGAATGAACAGAGGCTGTGCACTTAATATTGGCTCGGTGAATGCCTGGAGTGGCGAGCCCAACCTCCTGGCATACAGCATTTCCAAAGGAGCGCTTATGACCATGACCCGCAACCTGGGCGACACACTCCACCGGGAGGACGGAGTGAGAGTGAACCAGATCAATCCTGGATGGGTGCTCACAGAAGTTGAAACCATTCGCAAGCGTGAGCATGGCCTGGCCGACGACTGGTACAAAGACCTGCCCGACGTGTATGCACCGGCAGGAAGAATACTAGCGCCGGCGGAAATCGCTGCAGCAGCGGTGTACTGGCTGGCAGACGAAAGTGGGCCTATCAGCGGACAGGTAGTGGACCTGGAGCAGTATCCCTTCATGGGCAGAAACCCACCTAAAGACACAACCACCATTAAGCCGAAGAAAAAATAAGCTTATGCCTCAACTCGCAGCCTTCCCCAAAGCCTTTATGCAAGCCCTTTGCAAAGACGGAACGATGACGGTTTCGCAGTGGATTGAGCTGGCAGTGAAACTTGACATTGACGGTCTGGAATGGTACGCTGGCTTTCTGGAGATGAATGACCAGAGAAACTGGTCTGAGTTCCGAAAACAAGTTGAAGGACATGGGAAGGTGATTCCGATGATGTGCTGTTCGCCCGACTTCACCCATCCTGATAAAGCTTTTCGGCAAAAAGAGATAGAGAAGCAAAAGCATTGGATTGACATGACCTATGCCCTGGGGGGAAGCTACTGCCGTGTTCTTTCCGGACAAAAAAGGCCCGAGCTGACCATTAATGAAGGTGTGAAGCTGGCTGTCGATTGCATTGAAGCCTGCCTTCCCTATGCAGAGGAAAGAAGCATCACGCTGATCATTGAGAATCACTATAAAGACGATTTCTGGGAGTATCCCGAGTTTGCACAAAAAGCTGATGTCTTCTGCCAACTCGTTAACAGCATAGATGATCCTAACTTTGGCGTCAACTACGATCCGAGCAACACCTACCTGGCAGGAGAAGACCCAATAGACTTGCTCAAGCGGGTTTCGCACCGGGTGGTGACCATGCATGCCAGCGACCGGTATTTGAAATATGGCTCCATTGAAGATTTGCGGACCGAAGAAGGAGGAGCCGTTGGGTATGCCAAACGATTAAGTCATGGAGAGATTGGCAAAGGGCTGAACGACTATGATGCCATTTTTACTGAATTGAAAAGGGCAGGTTTCAATGGTTGGATCAGTATTGAAGATGGCGTAGACGGCATGGATCAGCTGGAAAGAAGCGTGGCTTTTGTGAGGAGAAAGATGGCTGAGTATTGGCAAGCCTGATGGTTAGCTGCAAGCTTAGTTGCCCTTTGTGCTACAGATTTTGAAGCCAACGCATAAGTAAAGTATCATGCAAGGTATGTCTGCCATCATTTACAATGACGAATTCCTTTTTTGTCAGCGCCTGTAAGGCTGAACTCACTGAACTTGCCGCTCCAAAGCCATGCTTACCCAAAAACTCCTGAGAAAGTGGATTCTCCACCTCTTCTGATTTGGCAATAGCAATCAGCAATTTCCATTGAAAGGCTGTAAGCAATTGCTGGTAGGTAGAAAAAATTGGCACCTCCTGATAAATAATCTCTGCAAGCACTTCATCGAGTACCTTCTGGTCGACAACATTACTCCTTCCATACAGCTTGTTACAAATCAGCTGTACATAGTAGGTTTGCCGCCTCGTCCACTCAAAAATCCTATCAATAAAAGCCGTGCCGATCGACTTCCCAGCGTTGTTGAATCGAACCGAAATAAAATCTGAATACTCTGCAACCGGAAGAGCCTCTAGTTGCAGCATTTGAGCACTTCTATAAAAAGGCCTCGATGCTTCACTGAACATAGATTCCATCATCTGCCGATGGCTTCCACTGAATACGAAGCGTACCATCGGAAATTCCTGCATCCAGGTGCGAAACGTGGCCTCTGCGTGCTCCTCCTGGTAATTAACTACTTGTTGAAATTCGTCAATGCAGATCATCACGGGTTTCTTCCTTGCTTCCAGGTATTTGCCCATAGCTTCCAGGGAGGATGGCACAGACTGATCTGGAACAAGGCCAAAAGTAACCTGGGGGGTTCCGCTAAGTGGGTCAACGCCAAAAGTGGCGCCAATAGAGCCAATGAATTTGAGTAAACCAGCCCCTATTCCTTTGCTGGTATCATTTAGCTGATGGACTATGGCGGTTGCGATCCGTTTGTTAGCTTCGCCCAATGTTGAGGTTCCCAAAAGATCAACAAATACGGTGTCTGCCTTTTTGTTCTTATTCAAGTGATAGAAAAAATGCCTGATCAAAGACGTCTTCCCCATGCGGCGCCATGAATAAAGCACTGTGTTTCTCTCGTTATCAAATTGCTCCATCATCCAGGCTAACTCCCGGGCCCGGTCACAGAAGTGCTCAGGGCTATGATAACCTGAAACAATGAAAGGATTCGCTGATGGCCTCATACCTGTCTATTTATTACGAATTATTCGTTACGCATAGTTCGTTACGTAAAGTTCGTAATAAAGGTAAGAAATACCAAACAGTTGGATATAGAAGTGAAAATGTGGGATCAATCTGTATTTCTGGGGGGATTGATGTTTGGCATGGGTATTTTCTGCTTGCATAAAAAAGCAAAAGGTCCAAGCCTAACCCGGCCGGGCGAGACGCATTGAACCAGTTCTGCTTTTTTATTGCCGCCTATTTGCTGAATCGAATAACACTCCTTTTGAGTTTTATCCCCCAGATTTTCCGCTTGATCCAAAATGTTTTTGGTATTGTGAGACCGCAGATGCAGGCTATTTTATTTTAAGGCAAAAAAAGAAGGTGTTCTACCAGAACACCTCTTTCAACGCTGCCTATTCGCACAGTATTTCTACTTTACGATCAGACGGCTAATATTTTATGGGTTGGCCTAAGGGCCGCTCCCCTAAAAAAGGAGAGCGTCCTTAAGCCGAGGTCAGGTCGATGGCCTCATTGTTGTTTATGACTAAATCTTTTAAATCTGTTGGTGGAGAAAATGTCTCAAGTCGTCTGAACGACCACCCGATGAATCTGGCTTTGAGTGCTACAGCTTTCGAAATCTGGCCGAGCAACAATACGTCATAAATATTCATTAGGCAGCGATAAAACTCGTCTGATAAGACTTCCTCTTCTCCAAGGTGCTCAAATCTTACCAGGCGAAGTAGCGCTATTTAGCCAACGACATGATTTTTTTAGTGATCGACAGAGGTAAGCGAGAATGTGATTACAGAAGAGAAATTTTGGCCATAAAATCAGGCTTATAGGCCCGGCCAATAGGGATTTTCGTTTTGTCGAAAAAAACGTAGCCCTCGCTTATCATCGTGATTCTGGAAAAGTTGATCAGGTAAGACTTATGCACCCGTTCGAAGCCAAAGGCCAGCAACTTGTCCTCAATACTTTTTAGTGTGTGACTGATAATGTGCGATTGACCCGCCACAAAAATCTTTGCGTAGTTATCAAATGCCTCCACATAGTCAATGTGTTCCGGATCAACTGACACCAAACCTTCTTTGTCTTTTATAAAGAACTTTTCCGGTTTGGTTCGCCTGGCAGACTGGATTTTATGAAAGGCCATTTCAACGTTCACTTGTATATCCTGCTGATTGAAAGGTTTCAGTATATAGGCTACCGGGTTCACTTCCTTCGCACGACTTAGCGTATCCGTATCATAGTAGGAGGTAATAAAAATAAACGGGGTTGGGTTTGTCCGATTAATGAACTTTGCCACATCTATGCCATCTTTTTCACCCGAGAGATTTACATCCAACAGTACCAAATCAAATGTTGACTCGGTAAGCCTCCTGAGAGCATCTTCGTATTTGAGAGATATTTTGATGTCGCTGACACCAAGATCCTGCAGATGAAAGGAAAGGTCATCAGCGATAAGCGGTTCATCCTCTACTATAAGTACCTTTTTCTCCATGATCTTTTACGCCAACTTAAAACTAGAAATGAGTAAAGACGCTTCTGTACCGTTATCGAAATTAAAGCTGACAGTGGCTTCCAGTTTCATTGCAAGTGATCTGATCATCCGAATCCCAAAAGAATCAGATTTACTAATATCCTTTTTGCTACCCACTCCGTTGTCACAAACCTTCAATTCAAGCTGGTTGTTGGCTCTTTTCAACGCAATTGAGATGTTCCCCTCCTTGTCGTTGGGGAAGGCGTGCTTGAATGAATTGCTTATCAATTCGTTCAGGATAAGCCCGATGGGTATGATGGTATCTACATCAATGTTAAGGTTTTCGATATCGTAGCTCACGGACACCCGTTCAGGCCCGACACCATAGGAGGAGCGGAGTGTGCTGGTGAGGTTTTCAATGTAATCCAGGGCTTCTACGCCAGCCAGGTTTTCGTTTTGGTAGAGCTTCTGATGAATAAGCGCCATTGCCTTTACCCTGTTCTGCCCCTCATTCACTGCATCCTTGGCCCCTTTGTCTTCGATGTACCTCGATTGCAAGCTCAACAGGCTCGAAATAATTTGCAGGTTGTTTTTGACCCGATGGTGAATCTCCTTCAGAAGCAGCTCCTTATCCTTCAATGACTTGGATATTAACTTGTTGGATTTTGTCTTGGAGCGAATGAGCACCCCAAGAAAAACCGCTCCCACTATTACTATGAGCGTAACAAAAAGATAAATATTCCGCTGATTGACTGACTGCTGATTTTCAAGTTTGAGCTCTGTGATCTCCTGCGCCTTCTTTTCGCTTTCATATTTGGTTTCCAATTCCGCCAGGGCCTTCAGCGACTTTTCATTGATGAGAGAATCATTTAAGGCCACATAGCTATTCAAGTATTTATTGGCTGTTTTATAGTCTCCGGTGGCTTGATACGATTGATACAGAAGCTGGGTAGCGTCTACGGCCGATGGAAGTGTTGCCGTTTCATTTGCAAGGCTCATAAGCCTTTCCGCATAGTCTATCGCTTTTGCATAGTCTTCGAGTGTGAAAAGTATCTGGCTGGCATTTTTCAAAGAAGAAGTCCTGATGTCTACGTCAGGGTTTGTGCTTTGCAGCATCTCATCGTATAGCGACAATGCCCGGGCTAGTTCGCCTCGATTTTCATGCAACTTTGCCAGATTTAGTGTATTGTAATCTCTCAGGTAAGGATCGCTATTCTCCCTTTCCATTAACAAAGAAGCCAGCTGATGATACTCAAGAGCCTTTTCGTATTCTTTCGTCTTGTTATAAATTAAAGCCAGGCCAACATAGCTGTATTCCATTTGGGCCGTATCACTGATCGATTTTGCATGCTCAAGCCCACGCAGGCTGTATTGCTCGGCTTTCTCATTGTCGCCCATGCTGAAGTAGATGCTCGCCAGGTTAGCAATAATGGAACCTTCAAAGCTTTGGCTCATAAAGTCGGGCTTTCCTTCTACCTCCTTCAAAGCATTCTGAAAGCTCTCAAATGCCATCTCATTGTTGCCCTTTTGCCGGCTTACATTGCCTATACCGTTGTGAGCCCGGGATTTGAGTAAATGCTGCGCTTCGCTGCCTAATTGCAGCGCCTGATTGAAGAAGTATATCGATGAGTCGGCTTTCCCGGAAATTCCATAGGTAATGCCACAACGAAGAAAGAATTCAGCTTTAATGGAGTCGTCCCCCTCCTTCTGGAGTAGGTTTTCTCCAAGTTTAATAAGCTTCAGTTTATATCCGGGGTTTTGAATGGTGTCAAACTGACTAATCACTTCAGGGAGGGATTCCTGTGCATTGGAGATAGTGCAGCTAAGCAGCAACAGTGCTAACAAGTGAGCTTTCTTTAACATATAATATAGGCAGTCGGTCGATTGAGTCATTCCGAAGAATCGCTCAGCAGTGCCTAAGATAGTAAATTTGAGTTTTAGACAGTCGTTTGTGGGAGATGCAATACAGGAACGGCGAAAAATAAGAAGGTCATCCATTTCTGAATGACCTTTTATAGTGGGCCCACCCGACCGCAGGGAAAATTTCGAAGCCGAAAACAGGCGTTTTCATATCTTTTTATCCTTGCACTAAATAAAACGTATCGCCAGGCTTAGAGAGTTGCCTATTTACCTTTTGGGTTCCCTTTTGCTTGTAGTTTAAGTATTTTTTTTAGTTCCTGGGCATCCACTAAGTCTTGCATAGAATCATCAAGTCGCTTCGTGTTTTCCTTCATTTGTATTAGATGATTGATGTGAACAACCGGAAATTTAATGTCTTTCAGCGTAATCACATTTGAATGCTGCTTGCACTCGTCCCAACTGAAAATTCTCTGAAATGTATTAGTCATCAAATCGACATAGGTTGCTTCATCATCTGAAAAAAGTCTTATCGGTGTCGGGCTCTCAACAGGTCTGTTTTTTTTTATGGCTGTTATCGATGCATGGTCATATTTTAACACGTCAACAAGCGCTGAGTAAAGTTTGCTCATGTTGCTTTCGGTAGACTTTACCCAAAGATCCATATCTCCGGTATACCTGTGGAATCCATAGTAGGCAACTGCAAGGCCACCAACGAGGACGTATTCTGTGCCCGTGCTATTGAGCGCTTTTGCGATCTCGTAATAAAACGGATCGTTTATGTCCATTTTATGATTCTTTTCTCAAATGTAACAGCTGTCGTGCGGCCCACATTAATTAGTCGCATCATGGCGTTCCAATATTCGTGATCACTCATTGCCATGCAGCGAAGCCGGTCTTCGGTCCGAGGATCGCTCTCTGGGTTCCAGGACAAAGAAGACTTCATTCCGTTGGGCAACACGGTGGTGGAAGAAACCGCCTTTAATGTCTGCTTAGTCTTCATATTCTTTGTAGTCAGCACACTTAAAGTTACAAAAACTGGCTTTTAAAAATTAATCATACTAAAGTAATGGGCAAATAGTTGGCAGAATCTTTCAAAAAAAAAGTCACCCATTTCTGAGTGACTTTCGTGGGCCCACAAGGATTCGAACCTTGGACCCCCTGCTTGTAAGGCAGGTGCTCTGAACCAGCTGAGCTATGAGCCCCACTATTTATTATTCTCACGCTCCTGGCCTTTTACCCTCCCGACCTGAAAGTCGGGATGCTCTGAACCAGCTGAGCTATGAGCCCCTTTTCAAAAAAGCCTGCTGTTTTCACAACCCGCTTCTCCGTTAGGGAGTGCAAATGTAGTACCCTTTTGTATTTTTGCAAATAGGTTAATAAAAAATATTTCTTCGCTCATAAAATTTATATCGTCAGCGTTGTATCGTAGAAACGCCTTTGATTTGTTTAATTTTATCCTGTGAAAATTCCACGGCTAGCCGCACTGATACTTACCGGAGTAATTGCTTTTGTCACTGCCACGCTATTGGCTTGCCTGCTGTACATTCAAATCAACCGTGATGAGTTCATTCAATACTTTCTGGACAATGTAAATGAGAGACTCACCACCCCGGTTAAAGTAGGGCACATCGACATTTCGTATTGGGACAGTTTCCCCAACATATCGATTGTCTTGCAAAAGGTTGAAGCAGGCACACCCGAAGACCCATTGGTAAGCATTGGGCGATTATCGTTCAGTTTTCACCTTTGGAACTTCCTTGATAAAAATTACCACATTCGTCAGCTCAACGTAGAAAAAGCCGAAATCAACCTACTCATAGACGAAAACGGCATCAGGAATTTTGATGTGTTCAAAAAGAAAGTGGTGGATGAGGAATCGCCCAAGTTAACTATTGGCAAGCTGAGAATTTCCAACAGCAAGATCCGTTACGAAGACAGGCCTTCAGAGCTACTGAGCTATTGGGAGTTCAGCCAGGCGCACTTCGATATCCAGTCCATTAACAGCCCTCAGGTTTTCTCAGGACATTGGAAAGGCACCAATCTGAAAACGGTTTACCAGGGCTTTCCCTACATGGAGGGAAGATTGCTGGAAATAGAACTTCTGGGAATGAGGATCGACAAGGGGCATTTGACCGAAATCAAGGCCTGGGAGCTGAAGGAGGCCAGCCATAACCTGACCGGCACGCTGACGTCATCAAGCCCAGATGAACTGCTACTGGAGTGGTCTGGCAACACAAAATCATTGAAGGATTTACTTAGTAATATCCCCGCTGGATGGCCGACTGACTGGGCCAGTTACGATTTAGAAGGCGAGGCGACATTCAAAGGAAGCTACGTAAAACAAAATGGGAAGCCCACCCTGGTCACCGACTTTAGCGGACAGCATGTCCGGTTCCTTTACCCTAGCCGCCAGCTAACATTTTCGGACTTTAGTTTGGACGGCCGGCTGACAACCAACCTTCAGTCGGAAGGCACGAGTCTTCAATTGCAAAACCTATCGGGAACGATGAACGCCTTTCCTGTCCAGGGCGACGCCACCATCACCAACATGGCCACCATGCACACCAGGGCAGAGCTGGAGGGCAATATGACACTAGCGCAGTTTGAGAAAATCGTACCCGACTGGGGCATAAAAAGCGAAAGCGGCACGCTGACCTACCTGCTTGGCTTTGAGGGGAAACTGGATGAAAAAGCAACAGGCGATTGGCTGATAGATGGAGAAACAACTATCCAGGATGCAACCTTTTCATGGCAAAGCTACCCGCTGTTGTTCCGGGAGTGGAGTGGGATTTTACTATTCAACGACCGTGATGTTGCATTTACAGAAACTACCGGCAAGCTGGGAAACAGCGATCTGCGAATTAATGGACTGCTGCGAAACTTTCATTTTTTCTATGAGGAAAAGAACAACCTGCTGCTGGTGGAAGGCAAGGTGTCAGCCAACAGACTGGACCTGAATGAACTGCTGGCCAATAAAAACACCTCTAACGGGGACGGCGGCGCTTATTCGCTTACAGTGAGCCCCAGGCTCCGTGTGAAACTAACGGCAGAGGCTGAAACGGTGGTTTTTGACCGGTTTACCGGCAAAAATGTAAATGCCGAAGTGCTTATTCAAAACCGGCAGGTATATGTGAAAAAACTCGATTTCTCTACCATGGGCGGTGATATCAAGCTTACCGGTAACTTGTCCGACCAACCCGGGGACACCCTGCTCACCTATTTCTCAGGAGAAGTGAAAAACCTCTACATCGACAGCGTCTTCTACGTTTTTCATGACTTCGGACAAACCTGGATGCAAAGCAAGCACATCAAGGGACAGCTTTTTGCCGACTTTGATGTCGACATGGGCGTTCACAACAACCTCAGCTTTATGTCCGACCTGTTCAGGGCCCGCATCAATGCCAGGGGCGTTAACGGTCAGCTCATAGATTTCGCCCCTATGCAAGAGCTTTCAAGACTTGTGAAAGAAGACAAACTGGGGCACCTGACCTTCGGAGAGCTCACCAACCAGTTCCTTATCGAAAACAGAAAGATCCTTATTCCAAGCATGGATATCAAATCTAATGTATCCAATATCACCCTTAGCGGCACCCATACTTTCGATCAGCAAATCGACTACCGCCTGAAGGTTCCTTTATTCAACAAGCAACGCCGGCGTGACAACGATGAAAGCTTTGGTGCTATAGAAGAAGACGAAAGGGGGAATATCTACGCTCACGTGAAGATTGCCGGAACAACCGATGACTACAAGGTAAGTTATGACGCCCGCAGCGCCGCCAAAAGCCTGATTGAGAACATCAAAGAGGAAGGGAAAGTGTTGCTACAGGAAATCAGAAAAGAACCCGGGAAAAACGCTAAAACGTTACAACTGAAGGAGGAAGAGTTTTTCGAGTTTGAGGCCGACACAACAAAAAAGGGAAATTGATAAAAAGAGCTACTCTCTCCTCAATAAGCTTCCGTTTCGTTCTTCGACAAACTCTCCATTGTTTCTCGCCAACTTGCCATTGACCAAAACAAAATCGACACCCTCAGTGAGGTGGTGAGGATGCTGGAAGTCGGCCTTTACTTTGACTTTAGCCGGGTCGAAAATTGCGACATCAGCTTTGTAGCCTACCTTCAGTAGCCCTCTGCCTTTCAGCCCGATAATTTCAGCGGTTTGTCCGCTCATTTTATGAACGACTTGCTCCAGCGTAAAATAATCACCTTGCACAGCGTAAGTCTCAATCATTTTACCGAAGCTGCCATAGCCTCTCGGGTGTCTCATGCCGGGGCTGCCGTCGGACGACACAACCACATAGTCGCTTGTCATCAAAGCCTCCTGCAATGAATCGTCCATCACAAAATAAGCTGCACTTGCTCCTCTGGGCCCAATATCATCAATCAGGATATCTTCAAACGGTTTGCCGAGCTCTTTTTCAAGGTCGGCCAGCGTTCTGCCTGCATAGGGAGCTGTGCCGAAGAGGGTCGCAGCCGGCCCATTTCTTTGAGCAATCTTATTTCGCAGAAACTCCTCCAATTCACCCCTTCTCGCCTTTTTAACTAAGTTGAAATTGGCTGGCGGAATGGCCCAGTCGGGGAACACAATACCTATACCTGTGAAGCTAGCCATATACGGATAGACATCAGCACTTACCCTGTAGCCAAGCGATTCATACTTCGTAAGGATGGAAATAATTTCCAGAGCCCTTTTTGTACCCTCGCCGTATACCGACTTGAGATGGGACACGTGCACAGGAGCCCATTCACCCAGGCTCAGAAACTCATCTAGAGAGGCTTCCAGCTTGTCGTTGTCTTCGTTGCGGATGTGAGCCATTAACACGCCCTGGTAGCTGCCCACTATTTTTGCCAGCGCCTGCAATTCCTTTCGTCCAGAGTATCTGCCTGGAACATACTCCAACCCCATGGTCAGGCCAAAGCTGCCCAACCGTAGCTGATGATCCAGTTCAGTAGTCATCATCGCCATGTCCGCCTCACTTAATTCCTCTTCAAAAGGCGTTTCTGTTTCCATTCGCAATGAACCATGACCTGTAAACGGAGCAATATTAAGTGCCGGCCCAATACTATCTACGGAAGCCTGCCATGCGCCAAACCCGCCCTTGGAATCACTTGAGCCATCCTGCCCGAGACAAATGGTAGTGACTCCCTGGGCAACAAAGTTGTAGAATTCGGGTGTTTTGATTGGGTCGCCATGTGCGTGAGCATCAATAAAGCCAGGCGTAACCACTTTGCCGCTCGCATCTATCTCAAGCGTGGCAGTTCTGGTGGAGTCCAGCTGACCAATGTAGGCGACTGTATCGGCCTGGATGATAATACTAGCCAGATAGCCCGGTGACCCAGAGCCATCGATAACCTTTCCATTTCTGATAACAACGTCAAATTTCTCAATCCCTCGCAGGTTTTTCGGAAGGCTGGGCTCAGGGGAGCATGCTAACATGCCGGCGCCCATAACCAGAAGATGGGCGGTCGCTAGTTTCCTTTTCATATTGGAAGATAATGGAATTATGTCAACAGACGACCTCAAACTATTGGAATGGAAATAATAAAAGTTGTCGATTCTTCATCTGACGACTCCAGCGCCAGCGACCCTCCGATCCTCTCAAGGGAGCTGGAAGCGAGATAGAGCCCTAAGCCTGATCCTTTTGACTCTTCCGTGCCTCTGTAAAAAAGTGTGAAAATATGATCTCTCACATCATTTTTTATCCCGATGCCATTGTCAGTTATTCGAACCTGTATATGGGTCTCTGTTTTAACATAGTCAATGACAATGGTGGCCTTCCTTACTCTTTCAGGCGCTCTAAAGTTGATGCTATTTTCTATCAGACTGTCAAGCGCCACCCGAAAGAAATACTTATCGCAGCAAATGGTTGCGTCCTCGTGCCCTGTCAGCTTCAAGTCAACATTTTGCCCGGAGAGGTCAAAACTAAAGGCTTTGACAGACTCGTTGATCATTGACTGAAGGCTTCGCTCCTTCGTTTCCAAAACTCGTCCTTTGATGCTGTTGATGATTAAAAGCCTTTGCAGGGATTTATCCAGCTGGTAGGCGGTTTGACCAATAAGCCCAAAGTACTCCTTTGCATCAGGCAGATCGTGAACATTTTTTCCCAGCTCTGAAAGCCCGATCATCCTGGCAATGGGGCCTCGCAAATCATGAGACGCCCGGTACACAAAGTTGTTGAGTTCGTTAACAGAGCTTGCTAGGTCTTGCTCCGACTTCAGCATTTCGGAGATATCATGCACCAACACCATATTGGCACGAGATTCTTTGTAATCTATGGCGTGGGTAAATATCTCAACAAATATGCTAGCACCACTCTTCTTCACATGCTTCCAACGACCTGTAAGGTGGAAAAAGCCCTCCTTCTCAGTTGACTCGGGCAAAATTTGCTCGGGCTGAATTTCCACCTGTATATCTTCCAAAACCATCGTCAAAAACTCCTCCCTTGAATAGCCATAGATGTCTACCGAGGTTTCATTCACATCCAGTATTCGGCGGGTATCAGTGTCGTACACCCACATCGGCAATGGATTTTGATTAAAAAGCAATCGGTATTTCCTTTCGTTTTTCAGGGCTTCTGTTCTTTCCAGGCGTAGCTCCTGGGTGTTGAATTTTATGAGGCAGTACAGCAGTACGGAGGTGGAAGCGACAAAAAAAAGTCCTTTATAGCTCTGGATCTCTGAGAGCATATCTATATCCTTTACCAAATAAGATACAATCTTGTCTGACAGAACGATATACATCGTGGCTATCAGAAAATAAACCGCAACGATGCGAAAAGAAGTTAATTTCATTAATAATTCCTTTCTTGATCTATTCAAGAAAAGTTATGCGTAAAAAAACAGAAATATAATGATGCCTGTCAGCATAACGCCCGGCAAAAATCAAGCAGAGTAGGTAAAAATAGTAGGATGAGAACTGTTCAATCAGGCTTAGAACCTAAACAATCGGGCTGATTCTGACCACGGGATTCGAGAAAGAATCAGTATCAATGCGATTCCGAAAAATATTGCCTGAAGCTTGAATTTTTTCTTATCAACAGAAGTTTTCTTCACCCGGATACTTCCAATTTGGGCTACGATCACGGCCACAATCATGATCGAGATATGCTCAACGGCCCAATATCTCACAGCACCCACTTTCATGGCCATCTTCATATTCTCTATTGCTGTGGTGGTGATAGGGCTATACACGAAATAAAGCAGCAACCCAATCAGCAGCTGAAGGTGAAGCGTTCCAATCAAAGAGGTTGTCAGTGTCTTGTCCTTTTTTAAGTATTCCTTGCCTCCATTCATCCCACCTAGGGAGTTAAAGAGCACGACAGCAAAAAGAATGAGGGTGACCCAACGAAGCCAGGAGTGAGTAAAAAGAAGTATTTCGTACATTATTCGAGTTATTTGGCGGAAAGGTAATTACTATTTGCCTATAGATCAAAAAAGTGGGGTATTGGAGCGACAGCCCGCTACGCTACATTGGCCATCAGATCATTTACGCCGACACTGCCTGCTCGGAGTCCACACAGTCAGGTATTTCGACGATAAACCTGCTCCCCTTATCAAAAGCCGTTTCTACACGCACAGTGGCAGATAGCTTCTCAGCGGCCTTCGAAACGATATAGAGGCCAAGGCCATTCCCTTTTGACTTCTCGGTCGCTTTGAAATACATGGCAAAGATGTTCATTTTATGGTCGTCGGGAATTCCATGTCCATTGTCTTCCACTTCAATAACCAGGCTGTCTTCCTTCAGGTAAGCGTTGACTTTTACATACGGTTCCGATCTGCTGGAGAAATTCAAGGCATTCTCAATAAGGTTGTCCATAATAATCGAAACAAGCACAGGATAGGTAGTTATTGCTCCCTCAAGCTGAACATCCACAGTGACATCAACACCAAGCGTCTCAATTTCCTGCACATGCTTTTCGAGGCAACTTTCAATAAGATCCCTGATCATCACATTTTTGTAAGACAACTCCATAGCTCCTATGTCAGATATGGACTGCAACTTATACAGCATCTTGTCCAGGTTCTCGGCAGTCACCCTCACCATTTTGAACAATTCGATGGCTTGCTCGTCTTTGACAGTAATTTTGGCAACATCGGCCAGGCCCATGAGCGTTGTAAGCGGCCTTCTAAAGTCGTGTGATGACCGGTAGAAAAAAGTATCTAATTCGGCATAGGCTGCCCTGAGCTGACTTGTGCGATCATTCACTTTTCGCTCCAGGGTATTGTTTGCCTCCAACACCGTGAGGTTTGCCTCTTTCAGCTGGCTGTTTGCCAGCGCCAGGCTCTTTTGCACATGACTCAGCTTTCGATACAAGTGTATCATTATCGCCACAAACACAGAGACGATTACCAAAAAAAAGACAGCGACGTAAATCTGTAATTTCTGGTCTCTTATTTCGGCATTTTGCAGGAGCAGTAAATCCTCGTGCATTTGCCGTTGATTTTTCAATGCCGCAATCTCATTTTCTTTCTGTTTTAGGTTATACGTTGCCTGCAATACGGCAATCTTCGCCGAACTTTTGTCTGAGAAGATGCTGTCAGTAAGTACTTCATATTGTTTCCTATAAGTCAAAGCCGATTTGAAGTCCCCTTTTGCTTCATGTAGCAGTGAATACAAAAGATAGCTGGCTCTTAGCGACAACCTGGAGGCTGATCTGTCACCCATCCTGGTCGCCTTTTCAAGAAAATTCTCAGCCTCGTCAAAACGGCCCATTTTTATCAATAGTTTGGCAATTTGCTGATAGTAATTGGAGAAACTTAAAGCATTGTTTATCGGAGTGACAAGTTCGATTGCTTGCAATAGTTGCTTCAGCGCCCTTTCGTTTTCTCCCAACTCTTCAAACACAAGTGCCTCGTTATAAAGAGTTGCCACAATCCCCCTTGCGTAGTTGATTTCCGTTCGCAGCGCCAAAGCCAGCCTGAACTGCCCGATAGCTTGCGGGAACTTCTTCTGCAGAAAATAGATAAGCCCCTGCGTGTTATGAACATAGGCAACGCCGTATTTGCTGCCAATTCTCTCATTTATCTCCATTGAGCGTTCTGCAAAATCAAGCGCCAAATCCAATTTTCGCTCTTCTTTAAACACCCAGGCGATTTCGATCAGGATATTAGCTGTCTCAGCGTCCAAGCCAATTGACTCGCTAAGTGTGAGGGCCTTGAAATAATAATCAAGTGCAAGGTCAAAATCGGTTAACTGAAAATAGATCATTCCTGCCTGATACAAAATTTGCACCTGCTGCGCAGGATAGTTGTAAACCTTGGTTATTTCCAACGCATCCCTGATATTCTCAAGAGCCTCAGGATAATTCCCTCTGTCGTAAAAGAAATCCGCTTGCCGAAGCATGCACTTAATTCTGAAGTAGTTGTCGTTGAAAAATTCAGCAATGGAGCACATTTGCTCAAACGCCTGATGCGACTCGTCTAACTTGAGGAGGTTGTTTTGGGCCTCGCCATACAATGTCAGCAATTCCATATTTCTGAAATCCTGTGTGGAATCAGGAATCAACGACCTGGCACTGTCGAGGAAAAGTAACGCCCTATTGTTCTCCCATTTTCTTAACGATATCCTGGCAAACCCGAGGTAGGCCCTGGGTAGCCAATATGAATTGCTGCTTTTCGCTTTTGCCAGCATTTTGTCAAATACAATTTCAGCTGAATCATATTTCGCCAATACTGTAAGGCACTCTCCAATCAGCGCCGAGGCGTAGAGATCCATTTCACGGCTGTCTTCATCCTCAATTTTCTGCGATTCACTGAATTTGAAAAGCGCTGAATCGTAAACAGCCCGACCATAAAAACCAATGCCCTGCAAAAGAACAGCATACTTTAAACCTGCCTGATACCCTATTTTTCTGCTGAGACGGGCTGCGCTATCTGCGTAGGAGTTTGCGATTGTGTCGTTGGAGTCAAAGTAACTATAGGATATCTCATTCATCAAATCGACCCTCTTTCGATTATCAGTTTCTATCCTTAGCTTTTCAGTCAAATCCCTTCTCAAGTCGTTGGGAGCAACAATTGCCTGGACAACGAAACTTTGTACGAGTAGACCTACAACAACAAGGTATTTAGATCGGATCAAGATGGTTCAAGGTGATGAATGGATTGTATAATTTATCCAAAAAATATCAATATTAAAAGTAAATGAATGACAAATGCCCCGAGATGATGTCTTATCTCATCGTGTATTAATTTCCGCTCGCCTACATTTGATAAACTTCTAAGCAAAACAGTATATTAGCCCACTTTTGCAACACCTAACAAACTACCATAGTGGCTTCAATCTCCGTAAATTCTACTTCAGGCACATCTCAGGGAGCACCCTCCGGCGGCCAGTTACAGGCTCAAATCTCACTGTTCTCGCTCTTCTTTATGTGGGGTTTCATTACCTGTCTCAATGACATTCTCATTCCCTATCTGCGAGGAGTATTCACGCTCACCATCTTCCAGGCAACACTTGTGCAGTTTGCCTTCTTCGGCGCCTATTTTCTCGGAGCCTTGTTTTACTTTCTGTTTTCGGTGCGATTTGGCGACCCTATCAACCGCATTGGCTATAAGAATGGCATCATTATCGGTCTGGTTGTGGCTGGTGCCGGCTGTTTCCTTTTCTATCCGGCAGCCATATTCCTACAATACGGCTTATTCCTCGGCGCCTTATTTTGTCTGGGGCTGGGTCTCACTATGTTGCAAATTGCCGCCAACCCATATGTCGCCTTGCTTGGCAGACCAGAGTCAGCCAGTAGCCGACTCAACCTGGCGCAGGGATTTAACTCATTTGGAACCACAATCGCACCCGTCATCGGAGGCTTCTTCATCTTTCAGTACTTTGTAACCGATGCCTCTGCAGGTGAAGTGGCAGTGAAAATTCCTTACGTCGTGCTGGCCGGTCTTTTCTGGCTCCTGGCTGTGGTTATCTTCTTTATCAAACTACCAAAATTTGCCAATGAAGATGTGATCGAAAAGGGAGCCAAAGTGCTCGGCTTCAGCCACCTCAGGGGAGGCATCTTTGCCATTTTTGCCTACGTGGGTGCTGAGGTGGCTATTGGTAGTCTGCTCATCAACTTTATGGGTCTTGAAAACATCACCGGGCTGGAAGAAGGAGCCGCCAGCAAATTGCTTTCCTTCTATTGGGGTGGTGCCATGATCGGTCGCTTTATGGGTGCTATCATGATGAGCGACAAGTCTACCGCAGGTAAGAAGCTAGCTGGAATGTTTGCTTTGGGCGTAGCGGGCTATGCCATCGTTTCACTCATTGCTGGGGTCAATTTCATGGATTCACTACCCTATTTAATTGGCCTGGCAATGAACTATGTTATCTTCATGATCTTCGGTGCACATCCGAATAAAGTACTGGCTGCCTTCTCTTTGTCAGCCATTGTGTTGCTGCTGATTGCTGTGTTCATGAATGGTGCCATATCTATGTGGGTGTTGCTTTTCATAGGTCTTTTCAATTCCATCATGTGGTCCAACATTTTCACGCTGGCCATCAAAGACTTAGGCCGATACACCAGTCAGGGCTCTTCACTTCTTGTAATGGCAGTGCTTGGCGGTGCAGTGGTGCCACCGATTCAAGGGCTCCTGGCAGATGAGTTTGGTATACAAATGTCCTTCCTGCTTCCTGTTGTTTGCTACATCTACCTGTTCTACTATGGATGGAAGGGCTATGAAGTAAAACAAAAGGCCACCTAAGCCTGCTTTGCATGGCCAACTGCTTGATAAACGGCCATGATTTTGGATGACCTTTTCAGTATATTGTTGACATCTACTAATACTACAATGTTATGTCAGCAAATCAGAACAGAAGAGACTTCCTGAAAAAAACCACGGCAGCCAGTGTTGGCATTGGCTTGCTGGGCAGTCACGGCTACAACGCCTTTAGTACACCAGCCAGCGACAAGCTTGTGGTTGGCATTATGGGTGCCAACTCACGGGGCTCAGCACTGGCGACGGGGTTCACCAAAACACCAGGGATAGAAGTCGCCTACATCTGCGATGTGGATGACAATGCCATGGCCAATGGGCTGAAAGCCGTAGCAGATGCTGGCCAGAAGAAAGCCCCCAAAGCTGTCAAAGATTTCCGCCAGGTGCTCGACGATAAAGGTGTGGATGCGCTGGTCATCGCCGCCCCCGACCACTGGCATGCGCCCGCCTCACTACTGGCACTAAGTGCCGGGAAAAATGTATACGTAGAAAAGCCCGGAAGCCACAACCCCTACGAGGGAGAAATGGTCGCTTCGGCCTCCCTAAAATACGGTAAGGTAGTGAAAATGGGCAATCAGCGTCGCTCGTGGCCTTTTGTGGCTGAGGCGCTTGGAGAACTCAAAAACGGCATCATTGGCAATGTATACCTGGCCAAAGGCTGGTATGCCAATACCCGGGCATCAATTGGCTACGGAAAGGAGGTGGCAGTTCCTGCTGGCCTCGACTTCGACATGTGGCAGGGCCCGGCACCACGAATGCCCTACAAAGACAATCTCATTCACTACAACTGGCACTGGTTTTGGCACTGGGGCACAGGCGAGCTGCTGAACAATGGCACCCACTTCGTCGATTTGTGCCGCCTGGGCCTTGGAGTAGAATTCCCGACAAAAGTTAGCTCACAGGGCGGCCGGTATGCCTACAAAGACGACTGGCAAACGCCCGACACACAGATGACACTGTGGGACTTCCCTGGCAACAAAACCATCTCCTGGGAAGGGAGAAGCTGCAACGGCCACCGGCTCGAAGGCGCATCCACAGGTGTTTCCTTCCATGGAGAAAATGGCACCCTGGTGATTGACGGCAACAGCTACCTGGTGTATGACAATCAGGACAAGCTGGTGAAGAAAGCAAGTGCCGAAACCACAGGTAAACCACTGGATGCCACAGGCCCTGGCTTCGATCTGGACGCAGATCATATTGCTGACTTCTACAAGTCCATCAAAGAAGGTAAAACGCCGGTTTCAGATTATAAAGATTCCAGAAAAAGTGTTTTACTCTGCCACCTTGGTAATATTTCCCAAAGGGTGGGCCGGTCGTTGAACTGCAATCCTGAGAACGGAAATGTGATTGGTGACGATGAAGCCATGGCCCTGTGGAAACGCAGCTATGAGCCAGGCTGGGAACCAAAAGTTTAACTTTTACAAAAGACTTCCTTTTTATGACACCCCTCAATAGAAGAGCATTTTTAAAGAAATCGGCCGTGGCTGGCGTCGGGTTTGGCATTTTGGCCAACGAAGCTTCGGCCAGGAGCTTGTTCCGGGCAAAACCAGTGCGGGTCGGTATTATTGGCCTCGACACCTCGCATAGCGTGGCCTTCACTAAACTACTCAATGACCCCGAGGTGGCCTCCGACCTGGCTGGCTACCGGGTAGTGGCAGCTTACCCCCATGGCAGCGCCGATATAGAATCGAGTGTGAGCCGCATTCCAGGATACATTGAGGATGTGAAAAAGCTGGGGGTAGAAATCACCAGTTCCATCAAAGAGCTACTCGAAAAAACCGACGTCATTCTCCTTGAAACGAATGATGGGAGACTTCACCTTGAGCAGGCCAGGCAAGTAATCAAGGCGAAAAAGCCCATGTTCGTTGACAAGCCAGTGGCAGCCTCGCTTAAAGATTGCCTCACCATTTACAAAGAAGCGGCAGCAGCCGGAGTCCCCATCTTCTCAGCCTCCTCACTTCGCTATATGAAGGACGCCAATGAGGCCAGAGAAGGAAAGCTCGTGGGCAAGGTACAAGGTGCAGACACTTACAGCCCGGCACATTTGGAGCCTCATCATCCCGACTTTTTCTGGTATGGCATTCACGGAGTGGAATCGCTTTTTACCGTGATGGGAGCAGGCTGCAAAGAAGTGAGCAGGACGCAAACGCCCGACACCGACATGGTAGTTGGTGTGTGGAACGACAACCGGGTTGGAACATTCAGAGGAATGCGCACGGAGAAAACTGGTTACGGAGGCACCGTCTTCGGCGAAAATGGCATTGCACCGGTTGGGCCTTACGACGGATACCGACCCTTGCTGGTGGAGGTCATTAAGTTCTTCAAAACAGGAAAAGCACCGGTTAACCCTGAGGAAACCCTGGAGATATACGCCTTTATGGAAGCCGCCGATGAGAGCAAACGACGCGGTGGCAGCAAGGTGACTCTGGCGGAAGTAATGAACAAAGCGAGAGGTTAATGACAACGGAATCCTTTCACCCTAACCACTCCTACCTTGCAACTAAGTACGCCTGACTTTATCGTAATAAGCCTATTCTTTGTGCTTATGCTGGTCATTGGTCTGTGGTCGATGGCCAGGAACAAAACAGCCGAAGACTATTTCGTGGCCAGCGGCCAGCTGCCCTGGTGGCTGTCGGGCATTTCGCATCACGTTTCGGGCTACAGTGGAGCCGTATTCGTAGCATATGCCAGCCTCGCCTACACGCATGGGTTCTCTATTTACGTGTGGTGGGCCTTTACCATCGGCATTACTGTTCTTCTAAGCGCCAGGCTATTTCCCGTCCTCTGGGTGCGGCTGCGAAAGCGCCTGCAAATTCAGTCGCCGCTGGAATACCTCACTGTTCGCTACAACCTCCTCACCCAACAAATCATGGCGTGGAGTGGAGTACTGCTGAAACTTTTTGATGTGGGTGCCAAATGGACAGCCATCGCTGTGTTGCTTAATGTATTTACAGGACTTCCGCTCATTTATGGTATTCTTATTTCCGGAGGTGTTTCTCTTATTTACGTCACATTCGGCGGACTATGGGCAGTAATAATTACCGACTTTGCTCAATTCATCGTGCAAATTTTAGCTGGTCTCATTATGCTGGTCATGGTGGTTCGGCACCTGGGCGGATGGAATGAGATTCTCACCTTTTGGAACGATCTGCCAGAAGGCAACAGTCAACCTTTTAATAGTCCATATACTGTTGGCTTTGCTTTGGCTTTTCTCTGCATCAATTTTCTCAGCTACAATGGCGGCACCTGGAACCTGGCCACCCGCTACATCTCGTCTCCTGATGAAACCCAGGCCAAAAGAGCGGCCTACCTCTCCGGCAGTCTGTACCTGATCTGGCCTTTGATCTTGTTCCTCCCAATGTGGGCTGCCCCTCTTATTTTGCCCGCACTAGAGGATCCCAGCCAATCATATGGCCTTCTTACCTTGAAACTACTTCCCGCAGGCTTGGTTGGTCTGGTGGTGGCGTCGCTCTTTGCTAACACCATGACGATGACGTCCTCCGACATCAATACCATTTCGGCGGTGCTCACCAGAGACATACTGCCCGTGCTGTCAAAGCGGTTGAAAGAAAAGCGAGCTTCGCTGGTGGTAGCCAGAGCAACCACCTTCATCTTCACCCTGATGACACTGGTGGTGGCCTCTCAAAACGAACGCTTTGGAGGCGTGTTTGGTCTTATTGTTACCTGGTTTGGGGCTTTGGTGGGGCCCATTGCCGTGCCCATGCTGCTTGGCATGTTGCCTGTGTTCAGGCACTGCGGGCCATCTGCGGCTATTGGATCAATTGCAGCGGGTTTTGTCACTTTCATTGTCACCAAGAACATTGAAATCGCCAGCCTGGCACTTGCTGTGGCCTTGCCATTGATTGTATCTTTATCTGTGTTTATCGGATTCGGGCTATTGAACCGGAACAGGCCGGTTTCTGAAGCTGTTAGCGGTCTGCTAAAATCATTGGAGCATGAAGGTTAAAGTATACAAAAACAGAGCGGAGATGGGGGTTGCTGCGGGGAAGGCAGTAGAACAAGAGATACTAAACCTGTTAAAAAAACAAGACGAAGTCCGGATGATATTTGCCGCTGCTCCTTCACAAAATGAGTTGCTGGACTTTCTGAAAAAGAGTGAATTTATTCCGTGGCAAAAGGTGGTAGCTTTCCATATGGATGAATATATAGGGTTGCCTGCCGGATCGCAGCAGTCTTTTGGCTACTTCCTGAGCAATCATTTGTTTGATCATGTGCCTTTAAAACAAATCAACCTCCTCGACGGAAACGGAGGGGACGATGAACTAGCAAGATATGCCCAACTTTTGGCTGAGAAACCCATTGACATCGTCTGTCTGGGCATAGGTGAAAACGGCCATATCGCTTTCAACGATCCGCCGGTGGCAGATTTCGACGACCCTGAAACAGTAAAGGTGGTAGAGTTGGATGTCCTCTGTCGTCAACAGCAGGTCAACGACGGGTGTTTCCCATCTTTCGACGCCGTTCCTACTCACGCCCTTACGCTTACTATTCCCACGCTGATGGCTGGAAAGAGCTTGTTTTGCGTAGTGCCCGGTAAAAACAAAAAGGCGGCCGTTGCAGCTACCCTTCATGGCCCCATTGCCACCATGTGCCCTGCTTCTATCCTGAGAAAGCACGAGGGTTGCCAGCTTTTTCTCGATCCTGATGCCTTCGGCGAAAAATACATTCCATCTGCCTGATGAAAGAAGCGTCATTTATAGAAGCTATCGACTGCCTTAATGGTCGCCACGTAACAGTGAATGCTGCCAGCGGAATATCAGCTTTATCAAAATCATGTTCCGTGTCCGACCAGGTTTTGTTTGTGGGGCCAGGCCTTGTGGACCTTCAGGTAAACGGCGTCAATGGGATTGACTTCAACAATACTTCTCTGAACGGGGAAGACCTCTTAAAAGCTACCAAATTTCTTCTGAGCCACGGCGTAACCACTTTCTTCCCTACTATCATTACCAATTCCGACGAAAACATCTGCCAACTGTTGGCCACCATCAACGAAGCCTGCCGTCAACATGATTTGCTTCGCCAGTGCATTGGCGGCATCCATCTTGAAGGGCCCTTCATTTCGAAAGAAGAGGGGGCCAGAGGTGCTCATGATAAAAAATATGTGAAAGCACCGAACTGGGAGCTGTTCATGCGGTTTCAGAAAGCTGCCGGCAACCGGATCAAGATGATTACCCTTTCCCCTGAGTGGGACAACTCTGCGGCGTTTATTTCCAGCGCAGTAAAAAGTAGAGTGCTGGTGTCAATAGGTCATAGCCTGGCTTCACCCGAGCAAATTCAAAAAGCAGTTGATGCCGGTGCTACCATGTCAACACATATCGGCAATGCGGTGCCGCTCATGCTGCCGAGGCACCCCAATATCATTTGGGAGCAGCTGGCCCAAGATGCTCTTTCATGTAGTTTTATCGCAGACGGTTTCCACCTCCCCAACAGCTTCATGAAAGTCGTCATCAAGGCAAAAGGCAATAACTGCTTTCTGGTGAGCGATAGTACTTCGTTTACTGGCATGAAGCCTGGTGTTTACAACACTCATATTGGTGGCCAGGTAAAGCTCGAAGCTAACGGTCGACTGAGTATGGAGAGTGGAAACGGACTACTTGCCGGTGCCGCCATGACGTTGCTTCAGAATGTGGAATACCTGGTAACACATCAGGTGGCAAGCTTAAGCCAGGCCTGGAAAATGGCATCGGTCATTCCAGACAGCTTGATGAATACCTACAGAGAGCCCAATAAAATACTCTGGGAAGACGCTGTTATCTTTTCTTTTGAGGAAAAGATTGCAATTCAAAAGGTCTACAAGTGTGGAGGACTGGCTTTCGAAGGATAAAAAAACCGGAGCTCTCAACCTCGCTGGGCGAAAGCTCCGGCAATCAACAATGCTTTACTGAATATTAATCTTCTCTACTTTGTCATAGCCAAATAGCTCTTCCAGGGTCAGCTGTTTCACTTCACCATATTGCTGAAGGCCTTTGAAGTCGATCTTGTCCTTGTCGCCCAGCACCATCATGTTATACTTCTTCCCTTTCACATATTGCTTCTGAAAGGCTACCACATCCTCCATGGTCATGGTCGGAATCTTTTCATAAATATCTTTTCTGATATCATGGTCCAGCCCCATATCGCTGGCACTCTCATAGTTAAAAAGCTTCCTCGCACGAGTAATTCGTTCGCTCTCAATCTGGCTCATGATCGACTTTTTGGCAGTTGCCAAGCCTGTTTCTGACTCCGGAAGGTTCTCAATGATGTTGAGCAAGGCCGGTACCGCCTGATTTTGCTTGTCGGCCTGAGTACCCACGTAAGCGAAGAAGTGATTGTTTTTACCAACCTCATCTGCTGTGGAATAGTTGGCCCAAACCGAATAGGCCAAACCCTGTGCCTCTCTTATCTCCTGAAAAACAATAGAGCCCATGTTACCTCCGAAATACTCATTATAGAGCTCTGTTTCCGGCATCAGCTGCACGTCAAATTCCTCGCCTTTTGTCAGGAACAGAATTTCTTCCTGCACCATGTCGTAGTCGGCCCAGAAAACTTTCGGCTTGTCTACATCCTGCTTGGCGAATTCCTTCGGCTCCGGAAGCGGCAACATGGTTTCTGGCAAGGTATGTTTGGCATTCAATATACTCACAAGCCTTTTCGAATCTACTGGCCCATAATACAACACCTTGTGTGTCGTCTTGGTGAAGTTTTTGGTGAGGCCAAACAGCTCCTCCGAATTGAGGTTCATCAGGCCAGTATTGGACACCACGTTGGTAAATGGTGACTGGGCCCCGTAAAGTCCGTAGTTCATTAGCCCGCTGAAAAGTATGGCTGATTTGTTCTTTTTCTGGTCTTCTCTTTCCTTTAGTATCCTGTCTTTCAGTTTTGCCAGTGCCTCGTCATCCGGCTGGGCGTTGGCGAGCAAATCCTCGAAGATTTCCATGGCCTTTTCCATGTTTTCAGAAAGGCCCGTTAGCATTACATAGCTTTCCTCAGCCGAAGAAAATACTGAGAAGTTGCAACCGAGCTTGAAAAGTTCTTTCTGGATTTCTTCAGCAGAATGAGTTGGTGTACCAACAAATTCCAGGTAGTCGACGGCTACTTTTATTTTCGGGTCGATATTGGTACCAAAGTCTGCCTTATAGTACAAGTCAAACAAATCGTTCTCGTCATTGCGGGTGTAGAGCACCTCCAGGTCATTCTTCATTGTCAACTTCTCAATGTCCTTGTTATAGTCCACGAACAGTGGCTTCAACTTCGGAGGTTCACTGTTAATAATCGTTTCATGAAAAGGTGATTTGGCTTCCCTGTTCAGCTCCACCTTTGTTATCTCCGGCTTTTCCACCTGCTGGGCATTCGGATCCTTGCCGGTCCGCTTATAAACAAGCGCATAGTTATCGCCAAAGTTGGCTTTGGCATAGGCCATCACATCTTCCTTTGTCACTTTCGACATCCGGTCGAACTCTGATACAAAGTCGCCCCAGGGCATGTTGCTGGTGAAAGCCACGACCAGGTCGTTGGACCTTGCCCAATTGTACTGGTACTGATTGAGCTGGTTCTTTTTCAAGTCGTTTACCACAGCTGAAATCAGCCAGTCGTCAAAGTTCCCGGTTTTTATTTTTTCAAGCTCTTCCAGAAATAAGTCCCGCAGCTGATCAAGCGTTTGGCCGTCTTTGGGGCTTGCCATCAGCACCTGCATGCTGTAGTCGTTCATGTCGTAAACGAAAGTAGATGCCTCCAACACCTTCTGCTGTTTCACCAGATCAAGGTCTACCAAACCAGCCTGGCTGTTACTCAGGATATTGTCGATGAGTCTGACCATGATATAGTCTTTACTCGACCTCCCGGGCAACCGAAAGCCCATCATGATGCGTTCCGCATCTGGCCCCAACACCTCTGTCACAATTGGCGCTGTGAGAGGCGCTTCCTGCACTGGCGTCCATGTAGGTAGTGTTTCGTTAGGCATCCAGCTTCCAAAGTATTTGTCGATCAATGCAATAGTAGCATCGAAGTCCAAATCACCGCTTAGGCAAATGCCCACGTTGTTGGGCACATAGTATTTATAGAAATAATTTTTGATCTCTGTAATCGAGGGGTTCTTTAGGTGATCAATAGTACCAATCACCGTTTGGGTACCGTAGGGATGCTCTTTGAACAAAGCACTCAGCATTGCCTCAAATCCCTTCCAAATATCGCTGTCAAGGCTGCGGTTTTTCTCCTCATACACTGCCTCCAGTTCTGTATGAAAAAGGCGATTGACAATCATTTGAAACCGGTTAGCCTCAATTTTCAGCCAGTTTTCCAGCTGGTTAGCTGGTATGTCGTTGATATAAACCGTGCGGTCATTAGTCGTATAAGCGTTAGTGCCCTTGGCACCGATGCCGGAAACCATCTTATCATATTCGTTGGCAATGGCATATTTAGATGCTTCAATCGACACCTGATCGATAATGCGATAGTGTTTTTTGCGCTCTTCCGGATCGGAAATTTCTTTGTACTGATTAAAAAGTGCCTCCACACTGTCAACCAGCACGCTTTCGGTTTCCCAGTCTTGGGTGCCGAAAGTGGCTGTACCCTTAAACATCATATGCTCCAAGTAGTGAGCCAGGCCGGTGTTGTCAGCCGGGTCATTTTTACCCCCAGCTTTCACGGCGATGGCTGTTTGGATGCGGGGCTCATTTTTGTAGTCACTTAAATATACTTTGAGCCCATTACTCAGGGTATAGATCCTGGTTTTTAAAGGATCGCCCTCCACGTATTCATACGTGAAACCGCCGCTTTCTGCCTTTTTTAATTCGTAATTTGTTTCCTTGTTTTGCGTGCAAGCCGCCAGGGCCAACAGGCAAATAATAATTCCAAGCTTGGTTTTCATGGATTTTTATTTGGTTAATGAGTGAGTATTTGAGTGTAGAGTGTTCTGAAAAAAGGAATTTTTGTCACGTGTTAAACCATGAAGATAATATTTTCTGAACTATTATTAGTCAATTAATGTCCCGTACAGACTGGTTCGTACTGTCTCAAATGCGCCACCTTAACAATCAAAAGGTTTTACACAGGCTATGGTTTATTTTCTATATTTGCAGTCACTTTTTGATCAGAGTATCAAATGAGAATAATAATAGCAGGGGCAGGAGACGTAGGATTTCACTTAGCAAAGCTGCTCGCCTACGAAGAACAAGACATCATTCTGATTGATCTTGACCAGGAAAAACTAAAGTATGCTGCCAACCATCTGGACGTGGCAACTATCAGGGGAAGTTCGACATCTTATAGTGTTCTACTGGATGCCAACATAAGCAAGGCAGACCTCCTGATTTCGGTCACTTCCAATGAGGAAACCAATATCGCCACATGCATCATCGGCAAAAACCTTGGTGCCAAACGCACCGTTGCCAGAATCAGCAACATAGAGTTTCTTCTCGGCAAAGATATCCTCGACCTTAAAACAATAGGCATTGACGAAATCATTTCCCCTGAATCGTTAGCTGCAAAGGAAATCAAACGGCTCCTTCGTGAGTCGGCCCTCACCGACACATTCGACTTCGACAACGGCCTGCTTTCACTGGTCGGCATTACTATCGACGACAATGGAGAGCTGGCTGAGAAAACACTCAGCGAAACCGCCTACCTCAACCCCGACAATAGCTTCACCACGGTGGCCATTTTGAGGAACAACGAGACCATTATTCCTCATGGTGAAAATGCCTTCAAAGCCAACGACCACGCCTACTTCATTGCTCAGCCTGACGGCGTCGACAGGGTAATGGATCTTTCGGGCAAAAAGAGGACAGACATTAAGAATATCATGATACTTGGTGGCTCCAAAGTAGGTATCAACACCGCCAGGCGCCTTTCTAAAAAGTATAATATCAAGCTGATTGAGCAGGACAAGGAGAAGTGCTTTGAACTGGCCGACATGCTGCCCGACACCCTGATCATCAATGGTGACGGACGTGATATCGACTTGCTGATGGAAGAAGGCATCACCGATATGGATGCTTTTATTGCCGTAACAGGGAACTCCGAAACCAATATTATTTCTTGCCTTGTGGCCAAAAACCATGGCGTGGCCAAGACAATTGCCCTGGTAGAAAACATTGACTATATCCACCTTTCACAGAATATCGGCGTGGATACCATGATCAATAAAAAGCTGATTGCTGCCAACTTCATTTTCCGATACATCAGAAAAGGAGAAGTACTCAACCTAACGAGTATCCATGGTGTGGATGCGGAAATCCTGGAGTTTGAAGTAAAGCCAGAAAGCAAGATATTGGCAGATGAATTGCGCAATCTTGACTTTCCTAAATCTGCCGTTGTGGGTGGTGTGATCAGGAGAGGAAGAGGACACACCGTGAGAGGTTCTTTCCGTTTCGAACCCAAAGATCGGGTCGTTGTTTTGATTCGTCCCGAATGTCTTCATAAAGTAGAAAGCTTCTTTAAATGAGATTCAATGTACCGGTGATGGCGAATATCCTGAGCGTTTTGCTCATTATGAATGGGATATTGATGCTGCTCTGTATACCAATTTCTCTTCACTACAATGAGGGGGATCTCGCAGGTATCTCCCTGTCGAGCGCCATCACACTAGGCAGCGGCTTTTTAATGTGGTTTTCGACCCGAAAGATCAAAGACAAAGAACTAAAAAAACGAGATGGGTATCTCATAGTAACACTGGGTTGGCTATTAATGTCGTTTTTTGGTTCCCTTCCCTACATCCTTAGTGGTGCCATTCCCAATTTCACCAATGCCTTCTTTGAAACTATCTCAGGCTACTCTACCACAGGCGCTTCCATTCTTACGGACATTGAGTCGGTACACAAAGGCATTCTTTTCTGGCGAAGCCTCACTCAGTGGATCGGTGGCATGGGAATTATTGTGCTGGCGGTAGCTGTTTTACCTATATTGGGCATTGGCGGCATGCAGCTATTTGTAGCGGAAGCTCCGGGCATTTCTCCTGACAAGCTGCAACCCCGAATCAAGGAAACTGCCAAGCGCCTCTGGCTGATTTACATCGGGCTTACCGGTATAGAAACAGTGTTGCTGTGGGTAGGCGGTATGACCTTCTACGACGCCATCAACCATGCCCTGACAACCATGGCCACCGGTGGCTTTTCTACCAAAAACGCCAGCATCGCCTACTACACTTCACCTTTTATTCAGTATGTGATTATTGTGTTCATGTTTTTGGCGGGTACCAATTTCACTATGACCTACTTTATTTTTAAGGGGTACTTCAAAAAGGTTTTTTCCAACGAAGAGTTTAAATACTACGTGCTGTTTTGCTCTTTCAATGCGCTGCTGGTGGCGCTCACCATCTATTTTGTGAGCGATTCCTCTTTTGAAAAATCCTTTCGTGACGGGCTCTTTCAGGTGGTGTCGGTGGTGACAACCACTGGCTATGTATCAGCGGACTACACCTCATGGACACCGTTTCTCACCGTGCTCTTCTTTGTGCTAATGTTCTTCGGTGCCTCGGCCGGTTCCACAGCTGGCGGAGTGAAAATTGTGCGTCATGTGATCCTTTTCAAGAACAGCGTGCTTGAGCTAAAAAGACAAATCCATCCGTCGGCAGTTATTCCGGTGCGATTCAACAAAAAAGCGATAACCAGGGACATCACGTTCAACATCCTGGCCTTTATCATGATCTACATCAGCGTGTTTGGCGTTGGGTCGGTGGTGATTGCCGCCACCGGAGTCGATTTTATGACCGCCATTGGCTCTGTGGCCACCTGCCTGGGCAATATCGGCCCGGGCTTGGGTACCGTTGGGCCAGTCGACAATTTCGCTCATCTGCCCGTCGTTGCTAAGTGGATACTTTCCTTTTTAATGCTTGTGGGCAGGTTGGAATTGTTTACTGTTCTTATGTTATTTACGCCCTACTTCTGGAGAAAACACAGTTAAATCAATATCAAAAGAATGCTATCATACCTTATTTGGAATCCCGACCCGGCCATTTTTAATATTGGAAGTTTTGACGTGCGCTGGTACGGATTGCTCTTCGCACTCGGCTTCATTGTGAGCCAGCAGGTGATGTACAAGGTGTTCAAAGCCGACGGCCGGGATGAGAAAGAAGTAGACACACTTACCCTTTACATGGTGGTGGCCACGATCGTTGGTGCAAGATTAGGGCATGTGCTTTTTTATGACCCGGTAGAGTACTTAAGTGACCCCATCAGGATACTTTATATAAGAGAAGGCGGGCTGGCCAGCCATGGTGGAGCCATCGGCATTTTCATCGCTTTGTGGCTGTTTGCAAGAAAAATGAAGGGCATGTCGTACTATTGGATCCTCGACAGGGTGGCCATTGTGACAGCATTGACAGGGGCATTTATCCGGTTTGGTAACTTTACAAATTCCGAAATTCTTGGCGAGCCCACAGAGTCCAATTACGGGGTTGTGTTTGCCACACCGGCGGCAGATTTCCTCAAGCAGTACATTGTTCGCTCTGAAGAAATTGACATCAGTCGCACGACAAAGATCACCAGCGACGTGCCTGGAAGAGCGCCTATCGATGTGCTAGTGAAATACAACGAAGTGCCTGTGGACGAACAGGTAGCCCACAGCTTCTACCAAACAAAAATGCCGACAATTCTCGGCAACTCCGGTTATCTGAGCGAATACATTTGGCACAACCCCGGCGATGGCCTGAAATACGAACTCTACAAAGCCAATGGCACTACCTATGCCGAATTCTATACCTATGGCATCGTGCGGCATCCGGCTCAGCTCTATGAATCCATTTTTTGCGTGTTTCTCACCATATTCCTCTATTATCTCTGGAATAAAAAGAGAGCCAAAATGCCGGAAGGACTCCTTTTCGGTATATTCATGACACTGCTCTTCACGTCCCGCTTTCTGATCGAGTTTGTGAAGGTGTGGCAGGAAGAATTCAACAATCCGCTACCTATCAACATGGGCCAGATATTGTCGATCCCTATGATACTGGCAGGACTGATAATTATCTGGAGGGTGACGAGAAAGAAGAACCTGGCCTAGCATCCTGAAATAAGACCTCCTTTTCCGATCCGCCTGACAATTGTCCGGCGGTGTATTATACTTTCACGGTGCGTTCATATGCGCAATAGTCTTAGTATATTCACTTACCTAAGCAATACTCTGACTACTATGACAATGAAATTTCATCTTCCCAAAGCGCTGCTTCCTTCATTTGTATGGCTCCTGTGCTTGTATTCCTGTTCTTCCCCTGACCCTATCCAAAAAGAAAAGCTTGAAATTGCTGATGCAATGGAGAAGTCGCTCACTACCGAGCTGCTCGACAAATGGTACCCGGTGGATGTCGACAAGGAAGATGGCGGGTTCCTGAGCAGCCTTACCTATGACTTCAAGCCGGGAGAAAATCAGGACAAAATGATTGTGACGCAGGCCCGTCATGTATGGACCAATGCCAAGGCCCTTCAGCGCTACCCTGAGAAAACCTATTATAAAACAGGTGCCGAGCATGGTTTCAAGTTCCTTCGTGATAAGATGTGGGACAAAGAAATGGGCGGTTTCTACCAGCTGGTGGACAAGCAGGGTAATCCCAAAACCATGGACAAAACTGCCTATGGCAATGCGTTTGGCATCTACGGTCTGGCTGCGTATTACATGGCTACCAAAGATGAGGAAGGCCTGGAGCTAGCAAAAAAGGCTTTCTACTGGCTGGAAGAGCATAGCCACGACCCCGATAAGCTCGGCTACTTCCAGCACCTTGAGCGTGACGGAACACCAGTGGTTCGACCCGACACCATCCCTTCCACTTCCGACCTGGGCTACAAAGACCAGAACAGCAGCATTCATTTGCTGGAAGCAATGACAGAGCTCTACCAGGTGTGGCCCGACCCGCTGGTAAAAGAACGATTGGCCGAGCTGCTCTACCTGATTCGGGACACCATTACCAACCCTAAAGGCTATTTGGTACTTTTCCTCACGCCTGACTGGCAACCCATTTCTTTCAAAGACTCGACAGAGGAGGTAATTCTTCGCCACCACAACCTCGACCACGTGTCGTTTGGCCATGATGTGGAAACAGCCTTCCTGATGCTCGAAGCAGAGCATGTGCTGGGAGTGCACGACGATCCAAAAACGCTGGCCATGGCCAAAACCATGGTGGATCATGCACTGAGCATTGGCTGGGACAATGAGGTCGGCGGATTTTACGACGAAGGCTACTACTTCAACGATGGCTTCCGCATTATCAGAGACACCAAAAACTGGTGGGCGCAGGCGGAAGGACTCAATGCACTGCTCATGATGTCGCAGCTGTTTCCTGAGGACGAGCACCAGTATTATGAAAAATTCAAGCTGTTGTGGTCATATGTTGACACCTACCTGATCGACCATGAAAATGGCGGCTGGTACTCCGGTGGCCTCGACAAGCAGCCCGACATGAAGCCACGTGGCAAAGGCAATATCTGGAAATCTGCCTACCACAATTTCAGAGGCATGTCAAATTCAGTGGATATGCTAAGGGGGAAGAACTTACTGGAATCAACGCAGCATTAAAAGGCCAAAGCTATCATAAAACAGAGCCCGGAGTTTAAAACCCCGGGCTCTGTTTTATGAAAGTGAGTCACCATCACTTCAAACTCTCCAGCTTCTCATTCTCTATCCTGGACAGCTCTTTTAGCAACCCCTTTTCAAGCTGCTCGTCCGTTTGGTGAACTGTGATGGTTGAATCGATTGGTTCGTAATTGACATAATCCTGGAAAAGAATGCCGTCGACAGTCTGTCGATTGTACGCTTCACGAAAGCGGATGCCGGTTTCGTCGGTATTGTAGTAGTAAGCCAGGTAATCCAGCTGATAGGTGTCCTTGTCGAACCAATAAATGAAGACATCTTCAAAGTCTTTTCCGCCACCCTCCTGCTGAAAGGTAATCTGCACTTTGTGATAAGGCTTGCCTTTAAAAGTTACCTCGCCAAGGTATTTTTTAATGACAGCTGCGTCGTTGAGGCCGTAGGGCAGGAGAGCGAAATAGAGTACTGAATTTACTGAGTTGGCGTATTTGAACGCCCACTCGTCGGTAAGCTCCACCGTGTCGCCATCCACCACACGGGTTAGCTGGCTGCTGTTGACAAGAACATCTTCCACATAGCCAATGGAGTCCTGCCACGACCGGGTGTAGACGTATCGGTCAGGAAATCTCTCCACAGTGTAGTGCTTTTCCCGGAAGTCGAAACCAACTGCAACAGATTCGTAGGCATCGCCGCCATGCTTTGCAATAGCTTTGTCTACGATCTCCTGAGCCTTTGGATCAGCGTTGGATTGGGCTTGCTCCACCCTGGTAGAACACGATGTGACGTAAAGTGAGATAATCAGGCTTACGGCTAGTGTATTTCTAAACATTCTTTTTTCTTTCTTAACGGAAACGTTTCGGGTCAAATTTAGTTAAGTAGTTATAGTCTTGCAGCAGACAAACCGTATTTCTTCCAGTGGACGAACGACTTCAAATCATCGACTTTAGCCAACCCAACGAGGTAATAGGTTTCACGTTACTATTATTCCTGATCGTTTTTATCCGTTATGTGATCGTCTCTGCCATCTTTTTTGGTGTCTTCTACCGCTTGGGTGGGCAGAAATTCGCCGCCAGAAAAATATCCATTGGCTCCTGGAAGAAAGGTCAGTTCAAAAAAGAAATCATTTATTCGGCCCTCACCTCTTTTGTCTTTGCCCTCTCAGGC
The DNA here is from genome assembly GCF_048007035.1 of Imperialibacter sp. Taxonomy (NCBI): domain Bacteria; kingdom Pseudomonadati; phylum Bacteroidota; class Cytophagia; order Cytophagales; family Flammeovirgaceae; genus Imperialibacter; species Imperialibacter sp. The sequence goes on along the minus strand of NZ_CP180355.1, from coordinate 3,368,643 downwards.
GTGGGCATGTTGTGGGCATGGCAAATCGGGAAAACAGCCATTTACACTGATCTCTCAATCTTTGGATATTGGTATTTGCCCGTTAGTTTGCTCATCGCTCTGCTTATACATGAAACCTACTACTACTGGGCGCACAGGCTGATGCACCTGCCCGGGCTGTTCAAAGCCGTTCACAAAACACACCACGAAAGCCTGATTTCCTCTCCGTGGACTGCATTCTCTTTTCATCCGTGGGAAAGCCTGCTGCAAGCCATCATTGTGCCGCTGATTGTATGGTTTCTGCCCATGCACATCTATGTCGTCCTTGCCATGTTAGTGATCATGACGGTGAGCGCAGTTGTGAACCACCTTGATATTGAGATTTTCCCGGAGAATTTTGATCAGCATTGGCTCGGCAAATGGCTGATTGGTGCTACCCATCACAGCCTGCACCATTCGGAGTTCAACACCAACTATGGATTGTACTTCACCTTTTGGGACAAATGGATGCACACCGAAAGCAGGAAATACGAAAGGCTATTCAAAGAAAAAACATCAAAAAAAACTAGCGTGGCCGCTCACCAATAAAGGTGACGCAAGGGAAGGAATTCCACGAACACGGTTTGTGAAAAGTAACACTCAGTGGCTCATTGGCCTCCGCCAGCACCTCAAACACCAGGTTGGCTTCTGCCACCCACTTGTCCAGGCAGGCTTTATCCACAGCCGTATAATTCTCTGTCTTCTCGGCAAAATTCGACATCATGTAGTTGTACGAGGCTTTGTCCACTCTTTTCTCGTCTACCATCAGATAAAACCCTGGTTCCAGGCTAACCGAAAACTCCCCTCTTTCGTCTGCCGTCACCTCAGCCACCACCGGTGCCTCCGGGTCGTTGGCCTTTCCTGATTTTAGATAGATGACTTTCCCGACAAGTGGCTTTGGTGTTTTCATTTGGGCCAACCTGTCCTCGCTGGGTGCAGCCCCTCCGCAATACGACTGCGTTTCGAATACTGTGCCAGTCACAACAACGGCATTTGATTGTTTTGCCGCCGGGCGTTTGCAACCAAAAACAGACAGCGCTAGCGCCAGGGAGAGAATTTTAAAGAATTGCATGGCCTCAAGATACTAAAATAGATCGCTTTACAACCACTTTTTGTGTTTCATGTACACCACCATCACCACGCTGCTCACAATCATAAAAGTCCAAAGCATCGGGTAGCCATAGGGCGAATCAAGCTCGGGCATGTACTTGAAATTCATGCCGTACACCCCGGCGATAAAGGTGAGCGGAATGAAAATAGCGGCCACCACCGTCAGGGTTTTCATTACCTTGTTCATGTCGTTGCTGAGATTAGACAAATGCAGATCCATGATGTCCTTCAACATTTCACGGGAAGTTTCAAACGAGCTGATCAGGTAGTGGATGTGGTCGGCGACGTCCTGAAAATAATTCACAGAAGTTTTCTGGATGAAGTGAGAGCCCTCCACCCTCATCTTATTGAGGGCATCCCGCAGCGGCAAGGTGTATTTCCTCAGCGTGTTGATCTCCTTTTTGATCTCCATGATCTCCTCCACCACATGAAAAGAAGGGTCTTTGATAATCTCAGCTTCCAGCTTCTCTATTTTGTCACGTAGCCGCTCCATAATGATCATATAGTTGTCCACCACAGAGTCGATGATGTTGTAAAACAGGTAGTCGGCACCGTACTTTCTGATTCGCCCCTTGGCCAGTGCTATGCGGTTTCTTAGCTCATCAAACACGTCGCCGGGCAACCCTTCCTGAAAGGTGATGATGAGGTCTTCGCCCATCACAATGCTGAGATGCTCCTGGGTTATTTTATTGGTTTCAGGGTTAAACACCAGCATCTTCAAAGTAAAGAAAAGGTACTTATCAAACACCTCGAACTTTGGCAGCTGTTCCAGGTTTTGAATATCCTCGGCCATCAGGTGGTGAATGCCAAAGAACTGAGCGGTGTCTTCCACCAGAATCTTATTGGTGATTTCCACATCAAACCAGTTGATGTGATCGGGCTTTACCAGCTTTGAGGCCTCGGCGGGGCTAAGCCCGTCCCTTGTGGTGTAGCCAGGGTCGTTGTATTGAATGAGTGTTATCAAGGTTGGTGAGATTAGGCTGTTAATTTACACCAACGTTTTGGAATCCGTGCTAGCAGCTATTCCCCCGGAAGCAATTTATTTTTGCGCCCTTTGCAGGGGTTGGCATTTATAGAATTGGCAATCCGAAAAATCGTCAAGTACTTCATCCTCATCTATATAGATTTTCCACTCGCCGTCAATCTGTTTGAGGGTGGCGTGAAACATCCCATAGAGCACCTGAGGCGGGCTCTGGGGCTTGTGCAGGCTGACACGATAATAACCAACCTCATAGGCTATGGCGCCTTCCACCAGCCGGTCAACAAACCGAATTTCCAGGTTTCTTTCCCAGTCTTTCGATTGAGAAATGGCATTACGCCGGTACTCATTTTTCCGGTAGGCCGTGCCCACCATGATCTGGCTGCTCTCCCTTTTTACCCTGATTACATCCGGTGTGTGCAAAGCCATGAATGCCCGGGTGTTAAATTCATTGTAGGCCTTGATATAGGGTATCCACAACTGTTCATCAATTTGCTCAAATACTCTGTCCTGTTGCGCCCAAACGTCAACGGAAAGTATACATAGCAAGACCAATACCGTGCTCTTCATTCTTTCCTCCTTCTTCTGCCTGTGTGTTCTACAACAATTAAAGGACGTAAAGTCAGCACAATACAACCCATCGGACTGGGGTGAATTTTAGGGGGATATGTGGAGGAGAGGATTTGAAGGCTGGGGAATTGAGGAGCCGAATTGACGTTAAGGTTCTGTCCGGATGGGGCTCCACCGCCATCCGGGTTATATTACGCCCTTTCAGGGCTTGCTGCCTTAGGCACGCTGCAAGTGCTGTCAAACGCCGGGTTACCAACCTTCGTGGCTTCGTGGCTTCAGAAATGGTCGTTAAGGTGCCGGGGCTTCACACACCTTGTACGGACGGAACAAAACGCCTTTTGGGGCTCTCGCAGAGGACCCTGAAAGGCCGGATGGGGCTTTACCACCATCCTGTGGTTATTCCGCCCCTACAGGGCTTGCTGTCTTAGCCACGCTGCAAGTACCGTAGACACCAGGTTACCAACCTTTGCGCCTTTGTTTCTTCGTGGCTCCAGAAATGGTCGTGGTCGTTAAGGTGCCGTGTCTTCACGCACCTTGTCCGGGTGGAACAAAACGCCTTTTGAGGTCTCTCGCAGAGGACCCTGAAAAGACGTTTTAACCTTGTACGGGGCATCATTTTACCACCATCGCTCGCCCACCGTAACCCTCACCGTAGGTGGGCGGCTGACGGCTCCAACGCTACTGGCCCCTTGCGGTACCGACGCCTCCTTCCAGCTTCGGTCTTCCGTCTCCTCTTCGAACCTCCGAACGTCCGAACATCTGAACATCCGACCATCTGAGTGTCTGAATATCTCCACCATTCACCAACCTTTGCGCCTTTGTTTCTTCGTGGCTCCAGAAATGGTCGTTAAGGTGTCATGTCTCCACGCCCCTTGCATGGATATAACAAAACGCCTTTTGGAGGCTCTCGCAGAGAATCCTGAAAGAGCGTTTTACCCTTGTACGGGGCATCATTTTACCACCATTGCTCGCCCACCGTAACCCTCAGCATAGGTGGGCGGCTGACGGCTCCAACGCTACTGGCCCCTTGCCGTACCGACGCCTCCTTCCAGCTCCTGTCTTCCGTCTGCTCTCCGAACGTCCGAACATCTGAGCGTCCGAACATCCGAACATCTGAGTGTCCAATATCTGCCTCCCCCTTTCTTTTAAAACTAATTCCTCCCCATTTTTGTCTTAACCAAAAGCAAACTCACTCAAAACCCTTTTGCGCCTCAGCTTTCTCCATATCATACTCATTGCCATTTTAACCCTGGCAGAAACTGTCACCGCCCAGGACATTCCTGTATTCCGGCCGGCGGAGGACCTCACAATGTCCGCCAACGGCATTCAGCTGCGCCAGCCCTTTGCTGGTGGCATGCACTCCGGACAGTTTTTTATGTTTGATGCCAATGCCGATGGCGACGAAGACCTCGTCGTTTTCGACCGGGCCGGCGACGTGGTAAAAGTGTTCACCACCATGGCCGGGCAGTATGTGTACCAGCCCGACCTTGCGCAGTTTTTCCCGGCTGACCTTGAGAACTGGATCATTCTGATCGACTACAATTGCGACGGACAAAAAGACCTGTTTACCTATTCCTCGTTCGGTGTGCGGATTTTCGTTAACACCTCCAACGCTGGGGAGTACCCTGCCTGGGAGCTAACCGAAGATCCGCTCTTCACGAAGTCGGGTAATAACACCGTGAACCTCCTGGTCAATCCGTCTGATATCCCTTCCATTCAGGACATCGATGGCGACGGTGATGTCGACATCCTTGCCTTCAACTTCAGCTCCGGGCAAACGGCCGAGCTGTATGAAAACCGCAGCGTAGACAATACAGGCAACTGCGGTCTCGATTATATTCGAACCAACCAACGCTGGGGCGGCTTCTCGGAGTGCAACTGCGGCAACTATCAGTTTGAGCCTTTTACCTGCACCGACCCGTCCAGCCGGACGATGCACATCGAAGGAAAGGCCTTCCTTGTTGCCGACATCAACGGCGACGGGAAACGGGATGCGCTCATTGGCCAGGAGACCTGCGAAGGATTGACCTACCTGATCAATCAGGGTACCGATGCCAACCCCAGCTTCGTGGAGCGGAACCTGTACCTCCCGGATTTCTCTCCCAGCCAGGGTGCCTTTTTCCCCTCTACTTTTCTCGCCGACTTCAATAAAGACGGCCAGGCTGACCTGATCCTCTCGTCCAACCACCGGGAAGATCTGACCGGTCTCGACTATAGACAGTCGAGCTTTCTGCTTGCCAACAACGGCACCAGCGCAGCGCCTGACTTTGCCGCCCCGGAGCCTTTTTTGCAAAATGAAATGTTTGATGTGGGCGAAAATGCAGTGCCCGTTGCTTATGACGCCACAGGAGACGGGCGGCCTGACCTTCTCATCGCCAACAAAGGCCTGCCTGCTACCGACGGCAATTTCCGATCAACCATCACCCTGCTCCAAAACAAAGGCAATGGCAACTTTGAGTTAAATACCTCCGACTGGATGGGCCTCAGCCAGCTAGGCCTCACCAACCTCAGCTTTCAGCTGGTGGACATGAACGGTGACGGTAACGCCGACCTGCTGCTCAAAGGATATGGCCTCAATACTTTCGGTCTCAAAATCTTCTGGATTCCAAATCAAGACGACACCTTCAGCGCTTCAAAAGCCCTGCCGCTCACCATCGAAATCAACGCCACCGACTACCCCTATTTCTACGACATCAATGGCAATGGAAGGCTGGACCTGCTCCTGGGCCAAAGCAACGGCCGTCTCTCGCTATGGCTCAACAGCGGCACCAATACCGCCCCGGTATTCAACACTAAAACTGACGCCTACCTGGGCATCGACCGCACCCCCGACCGCACCTTTCTCGTGCCCATGGTTGTCAATGAAGACGGCAACGGGTCGCCCGACCTCCTCCTGGCCGACAACTCAGGTGGGCTGCGGCTGATTCACGACTTTACCACAGCGGGCACCACAGGGCCGCAGGTCATCCAGCTCTACAATGCCACCCTCAACGCCACCCAGTTGCTGAAAGCCGGCCGCAGGCTGTTGCCAGCCCTCGCCGACCTTACCGGCGACAATGCCAACGAGCTGATCATCGGCACCGCCCAGGGCGGACTCTTGGCCTTCACCGCCACCAACGAGCAGGGAAATCCTGGTGAAGAGGTGAAGCTTCAGGTCAACGTATTCCCCAACCCGCTTGAAACAGAAAGGGCGCTCCGGCTGACCACCAACTTGGAGGCTACAGGCGTGCTCTACAATGTATCGGGGCAGCGATTAAGTGGAGAGTTGTCCTTCAGCCGCACTGCCACGGCAGAGATAGACCTGAGCAACTTTCCTACTGGTCTCTACTTGCTGAGGATCAGGTCTGGCAGCCAGGCCATTACCAAACGTATCATTGTAGGGCCATGACAAAAGCACTGTTTTATATTCAGCTGGGCGCCAGGGAGCAAATTGGCTTCGGCCACCCCTTTGGGCCGTTGCCAGCCTGGCAGGTGTACGACCTCGACAACCACGCCGACGCTACCACGCTAAAATATGCCAGCCGCTTGCTAGGTGAAGCCGAAGAAGTAGTGCTGGTATTCAAACAACACGGGCCCTACCAATCCCTGGGTGGCCTCACTGGTTTTCTGGAAAGCGTGATGCGAAGCAAGAAGGCAAACCCAACCGCCTATTCGTTGGGGCCGGTCACGCTGCCCGTTCTTGTCAACAAAAGGTTTGGAGTGCAGGAAAAGAATATTAAAAGCATAAAAGCACTGCTCGATAAACCTTTCGAACCGCCGCAAGACGCATTGCCCGCCCCTTAAAATAGGGACTGTAGCGCCAATTTTTGCAATAAGCCAAAGAATGGTACATCTGTAGAAAGTACAGCACTTCTGCGAAAAAGGCCGGAACGAGGCGTGTTACCTTTGTCATACACCAAAGGAAAGCACATGAAATCGGCCATTCTCTTATCCGTACTACTTATCTCTTCGCAGTTGTCATTCGGCCAGAACATGGCTGCCGAAACTGTCCAACCCGACGCTCTGCCCGTGGCTCCCCATACCAGCGACACCGCCGCCCAGGAAGATGACCAGAGCACAAAAACGATTGACGACAGCCCCAATAGCATGCCGAAGAAGGTAGCCGCCGAAGAAACCGCCACCCTAAGCCGCCAGGGAAAACGAAGGGCCATTCAGACACAGGAACGCTACGCCATCGCCCACTCTAAGACTTCAAAGAAAAAAAAGAGAAAGAAGAGAAAACAAGGAGCGATAAGATAAACCTCTTGCCTGCTGATCGATTACCCGTCGGTTGCTGCCACCCCTAAAAGTAGCCAACCAGCCCTCGCCATTCGAAGCAAGCCCCTTCCGCAACGCTGTCAACTTAAAGAGGTTACTCTCTTCGCCCCTGCAAGTAGCAACCTCTTTAATCTCAACGAAACGTATAAAGAGGCTCTGCACTCCAGCAACGCCATCAAATTAAAGAGGTTACTCTATACGCCCCCGCAAGTAGTAACCTCTTTAATCTCAACGCAAACGAAATAAAGAGGCTCTGCACTCCAGCAACGTGATCAAATTAAAGAGATTACTCTCTTCGCCCCTGCAAGTAGTAACCTCTTTAATCTTAACGAAACGAAAGGGAAAACAGCACCTCAATCCCTCCATCAACAAATACTTCAATTGCTTTGGGCGTGCCCCCTTTACCGCCGGAGTGAGAGTCCTAGCCCAACAATCCTCATCGTCGGCAGGGGTCGGGCAGGCACCAAGGAGGCATCCGTCAATAGAAGCACCTACCACCTCTTCTAATCCCAATCCCCCACCTGCCGCCAACTGTCATCCACTCTGATAAAACCAGCGCTAAAATCAATTCCAAGTTAGTGCCCCGTCAAAACCCGCTGGCCTTCCCTGGCATCCAGGTACCGAAAACTGTCAATAACATCGCCATTCGCATTCAGGAGTTCCACCAGGTCTCCATCATTGTTGAGGCTCATCGCCTGTCGGTTCCGCACAATAACAAGACTCTGGCCCGCAGCCAGCGAACTGGTCAACACCCAGGTCCTGCTGCTGGCATCCCTGAGCACCCACCCTGTGAGGCTGACCGAAGCCGTGCCTTTGTTTTTAATCACCACTTCCTCATTATCGGCGTCCGCACCGACCGGATCAGGCACCAGGCTCTCAATCACTACCGCCATGGCGGCAGATGAACTGGCCGGTGCTTTTACCTGATACGTTTTGGAGAAGCTGCCAAAAGAAACCTTGTAGGAGCTGCCTGTGAGTTCTGTAACAATGGTTCCCTCATTGCCTGCCGGATCCAGGTCGGCAATAAACTGGTCGGCCACGTTGCCAGCGCCTGCTTTTGTCTTGGTAAATTTGTTGGTCTGAAAAATATCAGGTCGTGGGTTCAATGCCGCCATGTGATCAAGCGTGCTCTGTCGTGGGTGCCCATAGCCATTGTCGCTCCCGTTGGAAATAACGATGACCGATGGTTTCATGGAAGCCAGAAAACTTTCGGCCGAGCTGGTCTCTGAGCCGTGGTGGTTGGCCTGGTACATGTCCACATCTTTGGCTGTGCTACTAGCGGCGATTTCTTCTTCAATAGTGGCATGAATATCTCCGCCCACAAAATACCTGAATCCATTATAGGTAACCAGAATGGCCACACTCAAATCATTCTCATCGGTGCCAATACTGGGACCATTGTTGATCACCTGCCCACCTGACGCCAAGCACTGCACACGCATGCCACCCAGCTCAAACTCCTGACCCGCCCTCAGGGTGCCGGCGTTTTTGCCCACCGCATTGTCATAATCGATATACGTCGCCTCTCTTTTCTTGGCCGCTGGCAATATGTCCTTGTCTCCCCTGTCGTAGGCCTGCACAATCTGCACGTTATGGTTGTTGACCAGCTCATCGATGCCGCCATAGTGATCGGAATGATAGTGGGTGTCGATGAAGCAGTCGATCCGGGAAATGCCAGCTTGCTGCATAGTGGCAAACAGCACCTTGCCGCTCCCATTGTTGCCGGAGTCCACCAGCAGGCTGTGGCCGGAAGCTGTTACAAACAGCGTGGCATCGGCCTGGTTCACGTCGATGTGATAAATACGCAGATCCTGTGCAGCACCGATCCACGAAACTGCCAGAAAAAAAATAGCGAGTAGTAGGTGTCTTTTCATAGAGCCAAAAATAATCCAATACACTGAAGTGTCTGTTTTACATGAAGTTAGCTATTATTTCCTGCAGAGGAAATACCTAAATCCTGGTATTTTGAGGCCCCTTCCTTCCGGAGCTCCGCCCACCACCTGACCGTCACTTCGCAGCATAGCGGAGAAGTCCCCAGCTACGAAGCCCAACCCCCCGAAGCTCTGCCCACCACCAGCCCATTACCTCATTTGCCCTTTTCCTCCACTTCCCTTTATATTACCACCAAAAAACTACTTCCTGTGACACCTGCCAAATTCATCAAGCGTTGTAACCTCGTCATCTTCTTCATTGCCTTCCCCTTTGTGCTGGAGCAGGTGCTCCCCCTTTCCAAAACTGACGCAGAAGTCACCAAAACCTCCCGCCCGGCCAACTATGTAAGGGACAAAATCAAGTATTCTAGTGAAGAAGTCATCATCCACACCACTGAAGGCAATATCAGGGTGCCCCCCAACCATCTCAATATCATTAGAGAAGGTGACGACGTCGTGGTATACAAAACGGTGTTCTTCAGAAAGCTGAAGCGGATTCACCTGCTGAGGCAAGACAAAACCATCGATAGCATCAACCTGCTCTATAGGTGGTTTATCTTTTTACCCGTAGTCATGACCATCCTCGCCGTCGCCACGGTTCGGGTTGCCGACAATGAATTGGCAATGAACCTCGGCTCTGGCAACCTTGTGATAGGCCTCGTAGCTCTCTACATGCTGCTGAGAGATTATGTCAGTTGATTGAAACAGACGTTGATTCTTCCCTCCCGTTAAAATGTGTGCCTTCACACAGATTGACACCAACACAAATGGGGCGAGTCTTCGCTAGTCGAAGCAAGCACCGCCACCAGACAGTCATTCTCTTGGCCTTAGGTGGCCTCGTGCGGGTGAGAAGTCTCTAACTACTAGCGATAATACTCTTTGATTGTTTTCAACGACGATGCAAAAAAAGTAAAGTGAGTATTACGACGCAAAGCACATGGCCACTTTCGATAAATTCACGAGTCAAAGTATCGACATTGCTCTTCAAATATTTCCATAAGAGATTCTTTGCGGTATATTTAAAAACGTAAAGAATCGTATTGCTTCCAACTAATAAGTCAATGGCAGAAATTCAAAAAATTATCAGCGAATTGATTCAATTCAGAGATGAAAGAGACTGGGCCCAATTTCACAACCCAAAGGATTTAGCTCTTGCAATTAATGTGGAAGCTGGAGAACTGTTGGAACTATTTCTTTGGAAGACTCCGGAAAATGCTAATAGGAATAAGGTTAAGGAGGAATTAGCAGATATTCTTGCTTATGCTTTTCTGCTTGCTGAAAAATACGAGTTTGATGTCAAGGAAATTGTCCTTGAGAAAATCAAGATCAATGGTCAGAAATACCCTGTGGATAAGGCAAAGGGAAATGCAAAGAAATACAATGAGCTATGATATTACCCAATAGCTTCGAAATCAAGCGATACGAATTTTCTTCAGATTTAACTAGAGTTCTAAGCAGTGAATACTTCGCTAAAGACCTTTGGCCAATTGTTTACATTATAAGTGATGGTAACGTCAAAGAAGCCTATGTGGGGGAAACTACTGACGTGGACGCACGAATGACTGCCCATTTAAAAAATCAGAGAAAAAAGACGCTTACCACAGTTCACTTAATATCAAGCGTCAAGTTTAATAAATCTGCCACACTTGACATTGAATCAAATCTCATCAAATACATCTCAGGAGATGGAGTATACACATTACTTAATGGCAATCTGGGATTGGCAAATCACACCTACTTCCAGAAAAGAGAACTTTACTGGGATACCTTCAGGTCGATTTGGAATAAACTACGGGGAGAGGGAATAACAGAACATTCTATTGAATACATCGACAATTCAGATTTATTCAAATATTCTCCCTATAAGACGCTTAGCAAAGACCAAAAGGATGGGCTACTGGCAATAATCAATAGCTTGCTCAGCGAGACCTACAAAAACACGATTGTTCAGGGCGGGGCCGGGACAGGAAAGACCATCTTAGCTTTGTTCCTTTCTAAAATTCTAAAATCACCTTACAACTCATTCAATTTTAGGGAATTTCAGGAAGTAGAGGAGTTTACTGACCCTTTAAGCGAATTGAGAGTCAAGTTCCCCGATCCAAAAATTGGACTTGTTGTTCCAATGGCTTCATTTCGCAACACCCTAAAGAAAGTTTTCAAGAATGTAAAGGGACTCAATTCGTCAATGGTTATTGGGCCCGCAGAAGTTGTAAAACAGAAATATGATATTTTGATTGTTGATGAGGCACATCGATTACGCCGAAGAGTCAACTTGGGTACGTATTTTGGCTCATTTGATTCAGCATGCGAAAAATTGGGACTCGACAAAACTAGTTGCAGTGAATTAGACTGGGTGATCCTTCAATCAAGGAAGTGTATACTTTTCTACGATGAGGCGCAGTCGATCAAACCTTCGGATGCAAAAACAGAAGACTTCCAAAAGTTGAAGAACAGCCCAAACACCACTCTCTTAGGGTTGAAATCGCAGCTGAGGGTAAATGGGGGGAATGACTACGTCGAGTTTGTCAATGACTTGTTAGACTGTCGGCTAGCGACTATTAATCAGTTTCAGAACAACGAGGAATTTGAGGTCTTACTTTTCGAAAGTATAGATGATCTTGTAAGCGAAATAAAAACCAAAGAATCACAATACGGTCTGTCTCGCCTGGTCGCCGGCTATTCCTGGGAATGGGTATCCAAGGGTGATGACACTAAAACCATGACCGATATCGAGATTGAAGGCACCAAGCTTCGTTGGAATAGTGTCGCATCCGACTGGATAACTTCCGAAGGTGCTATCGACGAGGTGGGCTGTATTCATACGACCCAGGGATATGACTTGAATTACATTGGAGTGATTTTTGGAAACGAAATCACCTACAATCCAATCAAGAAAGAGATCGAGGTAATTAAAGAAAAATATTTCGATCGAAACGGCAAAATGTCGATCAACAATATCGAGCAGCTGAAGGCATACATTATCAATATCTACAAGACTATTATGCTAAGGGGAATTAGAGGTGCCTATATATTTATCTGTGATGCTGAACTCCGAAAATATATGGCTCAGTACATTCCAGAGGCCCTTCACCATAAAAAACCGCCCCTAAGAATATTGACACGAGATGAAGCCAAGCCGTTTGAAAACTGCATCCCGATTTACAACCTGAGAGCAGCGGCTGGCAACTTCAGTGAACCCCAAATAGTGGACGAGTTAGATTGGCTTGAGTTGCCTTCAGATTTGCGCCCGAAAACGGATATGTTCGCATGTCAGGTTGTAGGCCGGTCAATGAACGTTGTAATACCTGACGGCGCCATATGTTTGTTTCGTAGATACCAGGGCGGATCGAGAAACGGAAAGATTGTGCTTGTCGAAAGCACTTCCCTCCAAGATGCTGACACAGGTTCTAACTATACCGTTAAAGAATACCATAGCGGCAAAACCATCGACGGAGATGGTTGGCAACACAATTCTATTACCTTAAAACCGTTGTCCGACGATCCTAACTATTCTGATATTGTACTGGCCACAGATGCCGCCCAACAGCTTAGAGTGATTGGAGTCTTTGAACGGGTTTTGGATAGTTGAATGAACATCAGCAGCAAAGGCTACGACACGCCTGATGAGGTGGGTAACTTCAGCATCAAGCGCAACAAGATCAGCTTTTTGCCCAGCGCAGAGATGAGGGAAAACATGGTTACAGTGAGGTATACCAAGTATACTGAGCTATCAAGCACCCTTTTGTCGAACGAACCTGACAATGTATTTACCTGGGTAAAGCTCAGGGTTGTTTACATTTTTGGCTGAATTTTTTTCCTGAGTTTGACACGATTTTGAGTTAAGTATCTGATATATAAGTAATTAAAAAATTGCTTTCGATATACAAGATTTTATAAGTATTTGATTATCTGATCCTTATGAAAAAGGTCTGGGAGGTTCTTTTCAGCCACTGCTTGTAGTAATTGCTGTGAGATTTCAGAGGTCTTGGAGCGCAGGTAGAAGTATTGATCGGCTTGTTTGACAAGGCTGACTTGCATTTTGGACAAGTGGGTTCGGATGGTTTGCTCTGTAAGTGGGGTGCCTTGTTTGGTTAGCCGAAGTTGTAAATGGTTTAGCATGCTATAGGCGATATAGCACAGACAAATGTGACCCTGGATACGCTTATTGGTCCAGTGGAACATCGGGCGGGTTTCCAGATAGCCTTTGAAGGTACGGAAGCTATGCTCTATCTGGTATAGATGGTGGTAGTGATCCAGCACCTGTTCATGGGAGAGTCCTTTGGCGTGGTAGGCGATGGCAAGGAAGCCGTCATACTTTTCGCTTCGTTTGATTTTTTCAGTATCAACCACATACTTTTCCCCTTCGGTATTTTTGAGGTAGTAGTGATGGGCCTTCTTTTTGAGTTGCGTTGGGTTTTTGAGCAACAATTCAGCCTTACGAAGCTTTTCTTCTCTTTCTTGTCGATCTTTTTCAGCTCGCTTTTCGCTGTAGGTAGCTATGATCTTTCGCTCATTGTATTCCAGGACAGTGTAGCGCACTTTGACCGGCTCACGCTCCGAACCTACTGAAGAACTCATCCATTGATGGTGATAGTTATCCAGATCGATCAACCGGGCCTGGATGGGTTTGGGGAGTACCTTGAGCCGCTCTCCCATGATGAACTCATAGCCTTTGTCAACAGTGACTTGCAGGTTGTCAGTATTGAGCATGCCTCGGTCGGCTACCAAGACGATGTTTTCGATCTGGTATTCTTTCTTGAGGCTTTCCACCATTTCTGTGTAGGTGTATCCTTCCCACAGGTCTCCGCTATAGAGTTTGTAACCGATGGGTTGCTTGTATCTGTCAATGAGCATGGCAAAAACCACTTGTGTGCTTCCTATTTTGCCATCTTTGCTAAAGCCTTTCTGACGCAATGCTCCTTCCTGTTCTATTTCTGATTCAAAATAGAAGGTGGTCACGTCATAGAACACCACATCTAATTTCTGGTTGAACAGGTCTCTACCAGTTTGGAAAATGGTTTGCTGGATCAGTTGGCTATGGTCAGCCAGGTAGTCCAGACTCCTGTAGAGGTGTTGCAAGGACACCTGAGCCAGTCCCAGGTATTCTTCCTGGTGGAAAAAGCTACCCCGCTTGCTACAAGGATCATTGAGGCGCTCAATGAGCAGTAGTAAAACCACTTCAGTAAGAGAGAAGGTCAGCTTTTTCTTTTTGGTGATCCGCTGAAATATGCGATCAAGGCCGTAATAGTGGAGTATTTTACGGTAAACCAACAGAAAGCCGTAGTTATATCTACCTTCTTCGCTGACTTGCTCACCGAGTAAATCCTTCAGATTTCCACCACCTAATTCATAGAGCCGCTGGCCCATTCGTTTCAGAGACTCGGGCGAAAAACTGTCTACCCGCCCCAGGCTGTAAAGCGTTTTGGTGCGTGGCTTGCCATCCTGGTCACGATAAGACTCAACGATGCGGATATAATCACCTGATGGCTTCTTGTCGATAATGATACTAGGCACTCAAAATCTGTTTGAGGCAAATCAAGCCACTATCTGAAAGAAAATCAAGCGAGTTTTCGATATACAAATTTCTGAAAAGTAGTCTAAAAAGTGCCCATACACAGCGCAATGGCACTTTTTCAATTTCAGCGTGTCAAACTCAGGACCATTTTTTCCAATCCTATACCTCTGCTGGCTTTTATCAAAATCGTGCAGTCAGCGAAGCCCGATGTCTTCACATGGGCCAGTAGTGCGTCTCTCGTTTCAAAATATAAAGCCGAAGGACATGCTTCTTTGGCTTGTTTCATTTTAGGCCCGCAGAAAATCACCTGACTGAAACCCGCTTCGCAAGCCGCTTTGCCGATAGCGGTATGCTCCATGTCGGAGTCAGCGCCTAGCTCCAGCATGTCGCCCAGGATGGCCACTTTGTTGTCGGCCTTCATGGTCTTTAGGTTCTCGATGGCCACTTTCATAGAGTCGGGGTTGGCATTGTAGGCATCGAGGATGATATTGTTGCTGCCAGCTTTGAGTAGCTGAGAGCGGTTGTTTTTTGGCTGGTAGCCTGCAATGGCTGCCTCGGCCTTGTCCAGTGGTACTTCAAAGTACTGCCCCACGGCCATGGCGGCAGCGATATTGTCGAAGTTGTAGCTGCCAATCAGCTGGCTGGTAACAGGCGCCCGATTGCCGACCTGAAACACCACGAACGGGTTGGCTTCAATGAACTTCACTTCATAAGTGTCGCCGGGTTGAGGAAAGGTAACGGCAGACTCAAATCGCTTCGCCATGTTTTGCAGCATGGGCTGCCGACTGTTGATGAAGACGGTGCCCTCATTTTTGCGGATATGATCAAACAGCTCACTTTTTCCCCTGAGCACCCCTTCGATACTACCGAAGCCCTCCAGGTGTGCTTTGCCAATGTTGGTGATTAGTGCATGGTTGGGGTCGGCGATGTCGCAAAGCTCTTTGATATCGCCAACCTTGTTGGCACCCATTTCAATGATCGCCACTTCCACCTGCGGATGAATGCCCAGCACGGTCAACGGCACGCCGATATGGTTGTTGAGGTTGCCGGTGGTGGCGTGGGTGATGTATTTCTTGCTGAGCACGGCATTGATCAGCTCTTTGGTGGTGGTTTTGCCGTTAGAGCCGGTAAGACCAAGCACCTTTCTGTGAAACCTGCTGCGGTGGAAAGTGGCGAGGTCTTGTAAAGCCTTTAAGCCATCCTCAGCCAGGATGTATTTGTCTCCCTTTTTGTATGCCACATCGTCGACTACGGCGTAGCTAGCACCCTTGGCCAGGGCTTCTTCGGCATAGGCGTTGGCGTTGAAGTTGGGGCCTTTCAGTGCAAAGAAAAGGTTGCCTTCACCAACGGTGCGGGTGTCGGTACTTACTCCGCTCGATAAAAGAAACCGGCTATAAAGGAATTCGATGAAGTTGTTGTCCATGCACAAATGTAAGGAGGAGTGGGAGAGTAGGAAAGGGAGAAGGTCGAAAGTCGGATAGTTGGCCAGTCGGACGATTGGATAGTCGGACAGTCAGACAATCGGACAGTCAGATTCTCTAAGCCGTCTCCTGTCTCTGGCATAAACGTCTTCCTGACATCATCCGGTATCTGACGACTCTTGTAAAGCTGGCTATTGGCCATGCAAGCACCTTTACTCTCCAGAAGTTCCTCTCCCACTCTTCACTTTTGTACTCATCACTCTCCGACTTACTCCGTCCAGCTCATCGGGTAGTTAGGATCCACAAATTCAAGCGCCTCCTCTGTTAGGAACAGCGGCCCAAAGGTGTCGAGCATCACTGCCAGCTCTTCGGTTTCTTTAGCGCCAATGCTCTTTTCTACCGTGCCGGGGTGAGGCCCATGTGGCAAGCCGCCAGGGTGCAAAGTGAAAGAGCCTCTCTCAATTCCTTTTCGGCTCATGAAGTTTCCTTCCACATAATAGAGCACCTCATCAGAGTCGATGTTACTGTGGTTGTAGGGAGCGGGAATCGACAGCGGGTGATAGTCGAACAGGCGGGGTACGAAGCTGCAGATAACAAACCCATGTGCCTGAAAGGTTTGATGCACTGGTGGTGGCTGGTGGATGCGGCCAGTGATTGGCTCAAAGTCGTGGATGCTAAGGGCGTAAGGATACAGGAAGCCGTCCCAGCCCACCACGTCAAACGGACTGTAGTCGTACACATACTGGTGCAGGTAGCCACCTTTCTTAATTTTCATAAGAAACTCGCCTTTCCTGGTTTCAGTGACTGGCTCCGATGGCGGCCTGATGTCCCTTTCGCAGTAGGGCGAATGCTCTAAAAGCTGCCCCAGCTCATTGCGATAACGTTTCACGGTTTCGACTGGCCCAGCCGACTCAATGACAAGTGTTCTCAAAGGGCCTTCGTCCCATTGAAGCTTATAAATGGTGGTGCGGGGAATGACCACATAGTCGCCCGACTTGATCCTGAGCTTGCCAAACTGAGAAAGCAGCCAGCCGCTGCCATCGTGGATGAAAATGACCTCATCGGCTTCGGCATTTTTGTAGAAATAGTCCATGCTTCGGCTGCTGGGGTTGCAGAGTGCCATCGACACATCCTTGTTCTTGAGCAGCACCTTGCGGGCCTCCAGCCAGTCGCCGCCAGTGGTGCCGACGCCGGTAGTTTTCAAATGGGTTTGCAGCAGTGCATTGTCTTCCGCCATTTTTGACCCGAACCTGACGGGCGTGCCAACAGACTTCACCCTGGTGGGGGCGTTGATATGATAAAGGTTAGAGTAAATACCCGAAAAGCCTTTGGAACTTACCAGTTCTTCTTTGTAGAGGCTGCCATCGGGTTGCCGGAATTGGGTGTGTCTCTTGGGGGGAATTTCTCCCAGTTTATAATAGTAAGCCATCTCATGTAGGGTTAATAGTCAAATTTACATAATGATAGATGGTTTTCCGTCAAGACAGTGAAAGATTGGTGATCCCATCTTTTTGATCTGCTAGGGCGATAAGAAAACGAATATCACAACCAACGCCGGCCAGACGGGAGGTTTTGAATTAAGACTACAAAAGTTTGGCAGCACCATCCCAAGCTCTTTAGCCTGCCACAGCAGATACGGCGGCTACTTTGCCGGTAACCAGCAAAACTTTTGTAGTCTACTTAACAACAAAAAAGGCTGAACCCGACACTCGTCAGATTCAGCCCTTTCAATTCGAAATCAGTCATCCGAAATCTCCAAATTTTTAATTTCTTTCAGCTAGCTGCTCGGCCTGGTCAAACAGCGTCAGTGCTTTGATGAAAATCTCGTCGGCCTGGTTGAACACTGGGAAGAAGCCTTCTTCGCCCCAGTTGCTTCGGGCTATCTGCGCCTTCATGTGAATACGCACCAACTCCTTCGACTTAGCAAAGTCAGCTGCGGCGTATTTCACGCCATTTTCCTTTGCCACCTTGTTGAGGTCCTCCAGCATTTTGTCGGTCACGCTAAAGTCATTGAAAAACTCGTCAAAGCCCATTTTCTCAAACTTCTGTTTGTTGGCCTCATAGTATTTGAATGTGTACTCTCTCAGCGAGTTGCTGGTGTACATCTTGGTCAGGTAACTTGATGTTTCCGTGGTGTCGATGGGAACAAAGAAGTCGGGCACAATACCGCCTCCGCCATACACTTTTCTGCCCTTGCCAGTAGCATATTCCAATGTGTCGTTTACGTGAATGCTATCTGCTACGAAGAGCTCACCGTTTTCGTACCTATCGGCCAGGTCATGAGAATATGCGGCGTCCTTGCCATCATATGGCTTCTGTATAGAGCGGCCGCTTGGTGTGTAGTACCTCGAAATCGTCAGTCGCAGTTCGGCACCATCGCTCAGGTTGATAGGCATTTGCACCAGGCCTTTACCAAATGACCTACGACCAACAATCAGTGCCCGGTCGTTGTCCTGCAGGGCACCGGCCACAATTTCTGAGGCCGAAGCACTTCCCTGGTCAATCATTACCACAACAGGGCCTTTCTCAAAAATGCCCTTGCGCACTGCCCTGTATTCATCGTTGTAGCGGGTTTCTTTTCCTTTGGTATAAACGATCATATCATCGTCGGCGAGCAACTCGTCGGCCATGTTCACCGCCTTGTCCAGATAGCCACCAGGGTTTCCTGTGAGGTCAAGCACCAGCTTCTTCATGCCCTGGTCGATCAATTTTTCCATGGCCGCATAAAACTCATCGTAGGTAGTGGCAGTGAAGCGGCTCACCTTAATGTAGCCCACCTCCTTATTGACCATGTACGACACATCCACTGACGACTGAGGTATTTTATCCCTGATGATCGTGAAGTCAAGCGGTGCTTTTTTGGAATCTCTGATGATCTGTAGTTTCGCTTCGGAGCCTTTTGGTCCACGCAGCTTTTCAAACACTTTTCGGTTGTTCAGGCCTATGCCAGCAATGTTTTCCCCGTCCACCTTCACAATCTTGTCGCCGGCCTGGAGTCCAACTTTTTCGGATGGGCCGCCGCTGAGTGGGGTAACAACATAGAGCGTGTCTTTGAAAATATTGAATTCAATACCAATCCCCTCGAAGTTGCCCTGCAGCTGAGACTGGGCAAGCACTGCCTCTTCTTTGGGAATATACACGGTGTGTGGATCCAGTTTCTCCAGCATCTTCACAATGGCAGTTTCCACCAATTCTTCTGAATCTACGTCGTCGACATAATTTCTGTCGATATAACCCAGCACCTCCCTGAACTTGAACAGGCTTTTGTTCATATCACCCGACGGGGTGTCGCTGGTGGTGAAGTTGGCTCCCAGAAGTACGCCAATGGCGACAGCTGAGGTAATGATGATTGGCAAACGGATGGCCCACTTTGAGTTGTTCATAATTTTTTCTTTGATCAAGACTTCTGTTTTCTCCAGTCAGTATTCAATAAACCGAATTGTGTATCAACCACAGTTTAAGTTCAAACGCAACTTAATAGTGTTCGGTTATTAATAGCCTTGAAATTTATGCGATTAGTTGGTCAATGGCAATGGTAAGTTTTTAATATTCAGCGTTTACACCATCAACCATAATGTGTATATTTGCTTCTTAATCAGAATCAGTAGCGTGAAGCTTGCCCAAAGAACCATTAATTCTATCATCGACGAGAACTTCGTGTTCGCTAAAGTGCTCGACTACTTTGGGGTGGCTTTCTACAAATACTCCGGGCATACTTTAGAGGCTCTTTGCAAAGAAAAAAACCTTCCTTTGGATAAGGTACTTCGCAATATGGAGCGTTACAAGCCGCAAAGTCAGTTTGACAAAAACACCATTGCCACCTACCCGGTTGATCTGATCATTGAATACCTGAAACATTCACACCACATATTCATCAAGCAAAAACTGCCCTACCTTGCCCGGCTTATCAATGGGCTGGATCAGCGATCTGCTGTGAGCAAGACATTGGCTGACGACCTAAAGTTTGTTTTTCCCCTGTTTCTGGAAGACTTCATACACCACGTATACGAGGAAGAAGACACGCTTTTTGCTTATGTGAATTCGTTGTATAAAGTGCAGCAGGGCACCATGCCTTCAAGTAAATTGTTCTATATGCTGGAGTCGTACTCTATTCAGGAGGCGGCGCTTGATCACGACCATACGGAAGATGAATTGAAAGGCATAAGAGAAATAACTGGTGACTACCAGCACAATCCTAACAACGACCTTCACCTGAAGGTTATTTATGAGGAGTTCAAGGCATTTGATAAAGAGTTGGTACAACATGCGTCTATTGAGGACGAAGTGCTTTTCCCCAAGGCGCTCATGCTTGAAAAGAGTGTGCAGGAGTTGATCAACAGAAAAATCCGCTGGAACTAGCACATGGGGCGTATTCTTGCCATTGACTACGGAGGCAAAAGAACTGGTATTGCCGTCACCGATCCCTTACAACTGATTGCCACATCGCTCGAAATGGTTCGATCGCATGAACTTATTGCGTTTTTAAAGCAATATTTGCAAAAGGAAACTGTGGATGCTTTTGTGGTGGGAATGCCAAAAAAACTGGACAATACCGACACCAATGGCACACTGCTGGTCAACCGGTTTCTGGTGCAGCTAAAAAAGGAATTTGCAGAAATGCCCATTCATTTGATTGATGAGCGCTTCACCTCCAAAATGGCCATGGACACCATGATTGCCGGGGGCATGAAGAAAAAAGACAGGAGAATTAAAGGAAACGTAGATAAAATAAGTGCAGTGATTATACTGCAGTCGTACATGGAGAGTAATAGATTATGATTTACCCTATAGTAGTATATGGTGATCCCGTATTAAGGAAGAGGGCGGCTGATATAGAAAAGGGATCTGATGTAAAGCAGCTTGTGTTGGATATGTTTGAAACCATGCGAAGTGCCAGCGGCATTGGGTTGGCAGCGCCGCAAATAGGCATGTCTATCAGGCTGTTTGTGGTGGATGGTTCACCGCTGGAAGAACCCGAATTGTCGGGATTCAGGAAGGTGTTCATCAATGCGAAGATTGTAGAAAGAGATGGCAAGCCCATCGTAATGGAGGAAGGCTGCCTGAGCATTCCCGGTGTGAGGGACGATGTGCAACGGCCGGACAGCATCACGGTGAACTACTACGACGAGCACTGGAAAGAATACACCGAGACGTACGAAGGCATGAAGGCCCGTATTATTCAGCATGAATACGACCACATTGAAGGCGTGCTCTTCACTGACCACCTCACTGCTTTTAAAAAGAGGATTATCAAAAACAAGCTTGTGAATATCAGCAGGGGCAAAGTGTCTGCTGACTATCGTTTGAAAATTCCCGTGAAAAGATAACTGCATGACGCCCATTTCCTCGAAGCTGCCAGATGTTGGTACCAGTATTTTCACGGTGATGTCGAAACTGGCGCTGGATGAGGGGGCCGTTAACCTTTCGCAGGGGTTCCCTGATTTCCCTATTTCGGAAGAGCTGGCAGAGGAAGTGATGAAGGCCATGAAGGCCGGGCTAAATCAGTACGCCCCTATGCCCGGCTACCCACCACTGTTGAAAGCCATTTCAGAAAAGGTGCAGCATACATTCGGCTGGACGCCCGATCCTGCAACCGAAGTGATGGTGACGGCCGGCGCTACTGAGTCGATCGTGTGCGCTATCCTTACCCTGATAAAGGAGGGCGACGAGGTTATTGTGTTTGAGCCTGCTTACGATTCGTACCAACCCTGCATTGCCCTGGCAGGCGGCACCATGGTGCCCATTCCGCTCAATTTTCCAAACTATTCGATTCCATGGGACAGAGTGGAAGACAGCATTACGTCCCGCACCCGGATGATTGTGGTGAACACGCCCCATAACCCCAGCGGCGCTATTTTGGCTGAGAGTGACCTGGAACAGCTGGAACGTTTGGCTCATAAGCATGGCATTTATATCCTGGGCGATGAGGCCTATGAGCACATCATCTTCGAAGGAAAAAAGCACCACAGTTTGCTCTCAAGGCCCAACCTGAAGCCCTGGGCCATTGCTGTGTTCTCCTTCGGAAAAACCTTTCACGTGACGGGCTGGAAAATAGGCTATATGGTCACCCATCCTGAGCTGATGGTGGAAATGAAAAAGGTACACCAATTCCTCACATTCAGCGTCAGCACACCTATGCAGGCCGGCATTGCCGCTTACCTGAGCTCTGGCGACCACTATTCAGGCATTGGTCCCATGTTTCAGAAAAAGCGAGATCTTTTTCTCGATTGCATCAAAGGCACCGACTGGAAACCGTTGGCCAGCCACGGCACCTATTTTCAGGTGGTGTCGTATGAAGAAATTACAAAAGAGAATGACTACGACCTGGCCATACGCCTGACCAAAGAAATGAAAGTGGCCAGCATCCCGGTGTCAGTATTTTATCACAACCGAACCGACCACAAAGTATTGCGGTTCTGCTTTGCCAAGCAGGACGAAACCATCATTCAAGGAGCCGAAAAACTATGCAGGATCTTAAAGTAGCCCTCATACAAGCCGATCTTCATTGGGAAAGCATTGAAGCCAACCTCCACATGTTTGAGGAAAAAATATGGAAGGTCAAGAACAAGCCTGACATCATTGTGCTTCCTGAAATGTTCACCACCGGCTTCAGCATGAAAGCCGCAGCGCTGGCTGAGCCCATGAACAGCAAAACCTTCCGCTGGATGAAGCAGCAGGCAGCGCAGACTCAGGCGGCGATCCTTGGCAGCTACATTGTTACAGAAAAGGGCCAGTACTATAATCGTTTTATTGCCATGCTGCCCGATGGCACTCACCATCAGTACGACAAGCGCCACCTGTTTACCCTTGCTGGCGAAGCCGATGGCTTTACCCCAGGCACAGATCGGCTGATCTTTGAATGGAAGGGCTGGAAAATTTGTCCCATGATCTGCTACGACCTACGCTTCCCTGTATGGGCCCGCAACAAATGGGAAAACGATACGGCAGCGTTTGACCTGCTGGTGTACATGGCCAACTGGCCAGCACCGAGAACCAATGCATGGGATACCTTGCTCCAGGCCAGGGCCATCGAAAACCTGTCCTATTGTATTGGCGTCAACCGTATTGGGGTGGACGGTGTAGATGCCGAGTATCTCGGGCATTCGGCTGTGTACAATCACAAGGGTGAAGAGCTGGTCTTCAACGAAGGCAAGGCTTGTATTTTGGAAGCCACACTCAACTACGAGGAAATGGCTGCTTTCAGAAACAGGTATCCGTTTTACAAAGAGGCGGATGAGTTTGAGGTGAAATAGCCCGACGACGCACTAAGCGATGGAACCTCTTATTTGAGGCTCCATATCAAAACAGCGCTGGTTTCGATGCTTCTATAGTTGGTGTGGTGCCTCTTCCAAATTGCCCACTACAAGTACTTCTGCAAATGCTTCTTGAAATACGCCGCACTGTCGGCGATGCTCTGCATGGAATTGGTGGCGAAGTTGCCGCCCTGCTCCAGGTAGTAATACTCCAGTGCATCGGTGTCGATGGTCGACAACATTTTGATGTAGTCGATGGAGCCGTTGCCCAGCTCGGAGTAGTCCTGGGTCACTTTGTCCATGTCTTTGATATGCCACATCACGTAGCGGCCCGGGTTGGCAGCAATAAGCTCAGCGGGTGTTGAGTTAGAAGAGCGCACCACCCAGTACATGTCCATCTGCAATTTGACGAACTTAGGATCTGTCTCACCAAGGATAATATCGTAACCGGTCGTGCCATTGTGCGACGTAAATTCGAAGTCATGGTTGTGGTAGGCAAAGCCGAGGCCGGCTGCCTGCACCCGCTCGCCCATTTGGTTGAGCTTGTCGGCAAGCGCTTTGAAATTGTCGGGTGTGCGGTAGTCAGGTGCCAGCCAGGGCCAGGTAATGTATTTGGCGTCGATTACTTTGGCGCCCTCTATGCACTGGTCGAGGTAGCCGAGAAGCGTGTCCATGGGCTGGTTGAAATAAGAAGAAAAATCGTAGTGCCCGCTGGTGGCGGTGAGTTGCAGGTCGTTCAAAAGCTTTTTGAAGTCGGCGGCCTTCATGCCGTAGTACGTGCCTTTGACACCATCATAGCCAAAGATTTCCGTGTCCTGATAGCCCAGCGCCTTCACCTGCTTCAGGGTGCTGACCGGATCTTTGGCCATGGCATCTCTGATGGTGAAGAGCTGCAAGCCCAATTTGTATTTTGGCTTCCTGGCCGCCGAAAAGCCGGTGAGTGGCACCAGCGCAACTGCCGACAGCGCACCGGCAGACTTAACAAATGTTCTTCGATTCATCTTTAATTATTGAGGGTGTTTAAGTTTCTCAATTTACCATTAATAGACGGAATCTTGTGGTGTCATTTGTAACAAACTGGTGTGGTGATGGGGTGACTGGGAGTGACATTGCTGCTTTGGTGTGAAGGGCTGGCACCTATTGGATATGTAACTCCTTGGGGGTTCTTTCAGGGCTAGTGAAGAGGCGATGGTGTTGTCGTTTTCGTGGAGGTAGGTGGAGGTAAATCGGGTAAAGAAATTACAAGCTTCTAAAAAAAAACATAAACCTGCCAGGCATGGATGCACAATTGTTAAACTTGTAAAGGAGGGGAGTTTAGAAGTCTTCGATGTTCGGCCAAGAGTTAGCCTAAAAACGCAATCGCATCATAGAGGTCAAACGGAGTGAAATGGCCGTGACACACTTCTTTATAAAACACAGTTCGATTAGATGAAAAAGACTGCAAGTTCTCAAGTAAATCAAAAGTTATTACCGGCAGACTTGGAACAGGCTCCTAATATTATTTTTTTCGAGTCTCGACAGATCTTATTAGCTCTGCCCTGTTCTCATCTTCTGGAGAGATTACAAAGTTTTCATTGCTGCTTTTCTCTTTGGTTATCATCCTATACCACTCAAACTGATTAAAAAAGTTAGTTAAGTCGCTACTGGAAAACAGATAACCCCATTGAGCATAAAGTGCGTTTCGTAAAAGCCTCAGTTGAGCATTGCTCAATAGTTCTAACTCACTAACTGGTGCTTCCCTGAGCAAATGTGATGTAATGAAAGTTCCATCAAATGTCTTTGAAGTCATAGCTACGTTGTACCAAACTTCACGAGGCAATACTTCACGTAATTTGTTAGGATAAGAACCTGGTAACCTTGGTAACAGTTCCATACCGATGGTTTCAATTCCTTTGGCTTCATCCTTTAAGCTGTAAAACCCGTAAAACCTATCGTCATACTTCAGGTAGGCTGGAGACGAAGATCTATTTACAAGTATACTGGGGACAATAGCAAAACCTTTTGCGAGGCTGCTATAAAGTATCTGATTCTCTCTATTCTTTGTCCTATCACCTAGGTCAATGTCAGTTGCTATAATCTCGCTTTCTGGGTATAAGAACCAGTTGTCATATTCGTCACTCGTTAATATTAACTCTGGGTTATTCCATGCACCTATTTTCACTCTAAAGATATCATCTGGGTAAGGCGAGTAATCACTATTCTTATGATAAAATGCAAAATATAACCAGTCTTGAAAAGTGTATCCTCTGTAACCATAAATAGGTAGAACTTCCGTGTTGTAAGGGGGTATATTACAATTGATAGAAAGTATATTCTCTCTTCCAGGTTCGTCTACAATGAATACAAATAATTTATTAGTGCTGTTACTGTACGTAAACCTTGGAGAGTATTGAGTGGTCAATTCACTCACTCTAGCGCCACCTAGGTGAATTGAAATTTTATACTCGTTTTTACTTGATACCCAAACGCCAGTAACCTTTAAGCTATCTTGAATAAAAAGGATATCACTAGCGTCTACTGTATCTGTAAAAACTTTCCTAAATCCATAAACATCGCCTTGCTCTGCGATAGTATAAAATGATTTTGCATCTACACCTTGCTTGCTACCAAATAGGTGGAATAATGGCGTATTATCTTTGTAACCAAGAAATCGAAAGTCACTTGTTAGTACAATCTCTTGAGCTGCTACAGAGAATATACATAGTTCAAATAAAAAGATAAGAAACCTAATTTTCATACTTGTACCATTTATACTTATCAACCTCACTTTGAGCTTGCTTAAACCAAGCTATTTCTTTCATATTACCTCCTGCTTCGATGGCACAAGGCAGTAATACTTTCTTTTCTCCCTTCCAATCCGTAAGCGTTCTTTGGTCGTTTGAACACAAACTTTTTGGTACTACTGCTACAATATGGCCTCTAGATGCAGTGCGATTCGAACTATGTACAACACCTACAACAACCGAGCCCTTATTTGCTTCGTATTGAAGCCTGTTAAAGAAGTTGTTCCATGTTTCCGAGCTATGTTTAGATACTTCGGTAAATGTATCAAACAAATCATCGCCAGGTTGTTGAAAATCTACCCAAATATTATCTGCAGTACCGTCCCATGAAATTTCTCCTTTCAAAACGGTCGGGTCATCGGGGCCACTTAGCCCTGATCCGTATCTAAAATCATCCGGTTGACCTGGCATGGTTTCAGGAAACAGAACGGCATCCATATTGTGGTAATAAACAAATGCCCTTACAGCATTGTTGCACGCATATCCAGCTGGGTTCCAACTTTCGCCATCGCCCACTCCATTATTTGCATCTTCCTCGTATTCAGTGAGTTCATCACCAGTTATATCCTGGTATACAACTTTTTTATATAAAAAAAGTTGTATAGGTTCTAATCCATCAATCACTATACTGAACTCCTTAGTAACTTGTTTTTGGATGTCTTCAATATCCAATGCAAATCCTGAAGACAATCGTTTACCTTTGAGCCCCTGAAAGTTCAAGGTATCCAACTCAACCACTTTACCATCAGGATCTTTTAGGAAGATAGTAAACCCCGTCAAATATTCATGAACTATGATTGTATCAGCATTGTTGAATTCCTTTTTTTGTGGGGCTACTAGAAAATAATTATCCTCAACATAGGCTATGTAAGACTCTTCAGCCACAGGCGTTTGTATCCCTTCTGTCATATACTCGCAAAACATCTCGACAAGTAGTTTTTGTATTCCATCTGTAAGCTGATCGAAATGAGGGGCTGGCATACCCAAACGACTTAGACTCGCCGTCCTTAGCACGGTGGGAGAGCTTTCATCGGCGTCAATTTTTGACATCAAGCCATCAACGTCATTTAGAAGTCTTACGGTATTATCCAACAAAATCTCATAACTCTCCTCTTTCCCCGCAAAGCATTCGTACTTAAATGTGTTAAGGTTAAGTGGGTCTAACGATCCAATTGTCTGTAACTCCTCAACATTCGCTTTTGCAGCCTCTAATGTCTCCCTTATGATAATTTTCCGTATCCCCTCCAATGAAGCGTCAGCAGCTATGGCGTCCTTTTCCTCTTGAGAGCTTTCCTCCACCCGCTGCAGCGCCGCTATCAGCGCACTCACCACGGTTTCTTTGGCCTCGTTGGGGGTGGCGAAGGTGGCGTTGCCCAGCTGCTGCTGGCTGGTGGAGGCAGCAATGGAGTCGACCTCGGCTTGGCTGATGCTGAGCAGCTCGTAGACCGTCGATGTTTTGCCCGTTAGCTCCAGCCGGGTGGTGTAGCCAGTGGGTGGCCCTTCGGTGGAGGCAGGCACAAAGATGATTTTGGCGGCCAGCAGGTTGTCGTTGTCGGCCTTGTTGATTTTGTTGAGACGCTGCTGCCGGAAGATCCTGGGCCAGAACTCATCACTGTCGATATAGCCGATGGTGAGCACTTGAATATTGTTGCGCTGCATAAAGCCGTCGGTGAAGGCGGTGAGGCGCTCGTCTTTGGCAATGCGGCCCAGGGCCAGGGAGTGCGTAAGCCGGGGCAGGTCAAACAGGCCCTTCATGATGTTGCGGGCTTCGGCCTCCGATATGGTGACATTGTCGAGGGTGTCGCCTTCTTGTGGGGAGACTGAAGCTTGCTGGGCATGGCTTTGAGGCACAATTGCCAACAGAAGCACCCATAAAATCAGGTAAAATGCAGGGCTATATACCTTCGATATCATACCAGGGGAGATGAAATTAATAGATGGTATCCCGCTATTTTAAAAAATGATTTATATAAAACCCCTGGTAAAACTGTCTCCATCTGGCTAAAAATAGGTTCTAGGCTGAAATAATATAATGAGATATTAAAATACGTACTTATTTTTTATTTGCAAATAGGTGTTAGATTTTGAGGAAGAAAGTAATGCTGGAAACAGCGGTTGGTGAGGTTTGAGATAATGGTCTTTGCTTCGGTGCGATGGGCTGTCACACGGGACAACACACAATTTCAGTTACAGGCGTCCAAATCACCGGCTCTGTATAATTATACTTTTTTTACGCTTTTCACCAACTTACTCTTATCCAACAATAATTCTTTGCCACATCAGCGGAATTAGCTTTGAAAATATCTTCTCTACCCCTATTTTTTGACTCAAAATTTAAATCCAACCTTCACCATGATTCAAAACACCGTCACACTGTCGAGTGAGTTTAAAAGCCAGGCTACCAGGGCAGTCTTGTCTATTATCTTGTTCATTTTCACCTATGTGGTGTTGGTCATCCTGGCCCTGGGGCTGACTGCCCTTTGTGTGTATGGCGGCATCATGCTCATTATCACCTACCCGAGGCTCATTACAATTCTTCTTGGTGCAGGCCTCGCCAGTCTCGGGATTCTGGTACTGATTTTCATGGTTAAATTCGTTACCAAGTCGCACAAGGCAGACAGGTCACATTTGACAGAAATCACCAAAGCTGACGAGCCAGAGCTCTTCAACATGATCCAGCAAATTGTTGATCAGGTGGGTACCAGCTTTCCCAAAAGGGTGTATCTCTCCGGAGAGGTGAATGCATCGGTGTTTTACGATTCTAGCTTCTGGAGTATGTTTTTTCCAGTGAAGAAGAACCTCCAGATTGGCCTGGCACTGATAAATACATTGACACTTGATGAACTTCGGGGGGTGCTGGCCCATGAGTTTGGCCACTTTTCTCAACGGACAATGAAGGTTGGCAGCTATGCATACAATGTCAATCAGGTGATTTATAATATGCTTTACGATAACGAGTCCTACGACGGTCTCATCCAAAGCTGGGCCAGCGTCAGCGGTTACTTTGTTCCTTTCGTGCAGGGAGCACTGAAAATCATCATGGGCATTCAGTGGGTATTGAGTAAGATCTACGGCGTGGTGAACATTAGCTATATGGGTTTGTCACGGCAAATGGAGTTTCATGCCGATGAAATAGCTGCCCATGTTACAGGCTATGCTCCGCTGCGAAATGCCCTGCTGCGACTCGAACTCGCTGATTACTCTTACAACACGGTGCTTAACTATTACGGTGACAAAGTAGACGACAAAATTACCAGCGAAAATTTGTACAAGGAGCAGGCATATGTGATGCAATTTACGGCCAGCGAAACACAGGCACCCATCGTCAACGGGTTTCCGCAGGTGACACTTGATGAGCAAAAGAAGTTTAATAAGTCTAGGCTGGTTATCAAAGACCAGTGGGCGTCGCATCCAAGTACAGAAGAGCGGGTAGAAAGGCTTGAAAAAACCAATATTGAGGTGCAAACAGGGCCTCCCCGGCCGGCCATCACCATTCTGAAAGACCCGGAGGCTACTCAAAAGCGGCTGACCGAAAAGCTGTTCAGTGTGGTGCAATATGCAGGCCCCACGGTACACCAGCCCTTCGATGTTTTTACGGATAGCTTTCAAGCTGAGCAGGTCAAAAACTCTTTCGACAAACGCTTCAATGGATACTATGATCGAAAAAACCCTATCAAGTTTGACCTGAATAAAGCTAAGAAGGAAGCGAGCGTTGATGTAAGTGCGTTGTTTGCAGATGAAAAGCTCGACATGGTATACACTTCCATTGCGTTGCAAAACGATATTGAAACGATCACTCAAATAGCCACAGGAGCTTATCCAATGAAAACCTTTGATTACGACGGCAAAAAGTACAAGAAAGCTGACGGATTTGCTTTGGTGAAAGAGCTAAAACTAGAACAAGAGCAAGTAGATGAGGCAATTAAGCAAAACGACATGGAGATTTACGCTTTCTTCCGGCAGCGGGAAAGCGCAGCTGGCAGCGACAGAAAGCTGGCCGGACTCTACTCCGACATTTTCGCTTATGACGAAGCAGGCGACGAAAGGGTCAAATTGTATAGCGAGCTGATCAACGCCACACAGTTTGTGAGCACTACCACCCCGTTTGACGTCATCGACATGAATTTTAAGACGGTGAAAAAGCTTGAGGACAAAATGAAAGCATACCTCGGGGAGTTTTTGAACGATCCCCAGTATACCAATGAGATATCCACCGAAATGAGGGAGACCCTGGAGGCCTATGTGGCGAAGGACCTGATCTATTTCATGAACGAGCAATACCTGGATAGCAATTTGCAAAAGCTATTCCAGGCCGCCAATTATTTTTACTACCTGGTTTCGAGGGCTTACTTTCTTAGAAAAAAGGCACTGGTGGACTATCAGGCTACGTTACTGGAGAAGTAGCCAAGCCGTCCGATTACTTAATTGCCTGTGGGCAAAATGGACTCTTGGCAGCACCACCAGTCCCGTTAGGGACGGCATGGCGGTAACGCCAACGGTGCCCAAGAGTAAAGCAGAGCGAGTGCCGTAGGTACGGTATATAAATACCCAGTCTGGTCCAATAGAATCAGAAGCTGCACCTACTCCGTTAGGCTATTCGTCCAGAAATTGCAGGAAGCGACGGGACGCCGAAAATTAAAAGACTCACACACCTGCCTGGCCGAGACCCTTGCGAGATGGAGGGATACCAAGTTTGATGCTCCCAACCACGAGGTGTCACCTAATAGTGCCAGGCTCAAAACCGGAAGAGGTAGCCAAGAGAGAAGAAAATGCCCGTTTGTAATACGGAAACCACAGAGGTTTCTGGTTTTGCACTGTAGTTCCTGCTAAGATCGAGTGCGACACTTTTTTTGTCGACATATCCTGTATTCCCTCCCAGGTCGATGGCTAACGTATGGACGTCGCCAAGTGTCATACCCACCCCATATAGCACCCTTGGTTTAACCTTGTCAGAAATGGATAGTCCGGGGCCCAGGGAAAAATGAATCCCAACCTTTTTAGCCTTTCCAGCCATGGTTCCTAACCGAAAAAGTGAGGCTAGCCCAATTTCACCAGCGGCCTTTTCCTCCTGCACCGCATTGAAGTGAGAGGTAGAGTCGGTATCTGCCGTTTCCACAAATGAAAAGGCCTCGTTTTTTAGTGTAGAATAGTAAAATGATAGCCCGACACCTGCGTACGCTTTTTTCTCCAGCGGGAAGGTCAGTCGTGTACTGTAAGTCTGGCCCAACAATGAGTCGCCTCTGGGGGCAATGGTGATATCCAAAATTGCCTTGTCACCAGTAAACTGGAATGGCATCGACAGGAAGTTATTGTCTCTGTTGTTCTCCAAAAAGAGTATAGAGGTAAGCAGCGCATTAACCGCATCGGCGTTCACGGCATTGCGGGCCTTGGAGATGGTGGTTTCAAATTCCCCGAAGGCTGCTCGAATCGCCTTGTCGGTCTCGGCTAGATCTCCAATGATCACGTCATTGTTTGCCTTTGCAAAAGCCTCGTAGGTAGCTTTTGAGTCAGCCACCTCGGCTTGTAGTGCAGGAAGCAGGCTGCGAAGGCGTTCTATGGTGGTGAAAGCGTCCTCGTATGCAAATGATGCTGGCGTTCCACCAAGCCTCATGTACTGGAGTCTAGCGGTGTATACTTTAAGCTTCAGGTTGCCAATTTGCATAGCAATCGATTCAAGTGTGTTCAGATGCTCTTTTAAAGCGGACTGCACCCTGTTGAGTTCTTGCTTTACATCATTCAGTCTGGGATTGCCCACCGCTTTTAACACCTTAGCGAAGTCAATCGCCGTGTAGGCTTTGGCCATGAAGCCAACCGATTCTTCGGCGTTTTCGAGGGCAAGGTTTACCGCCGTGCTCAGCGGTGAAAGGCCAGCAATGGCCGATGTAAGCGCATCAAGGGGCAGGTCTCCAAAGGTTGGCATCGATAGTGCCCGGGAAGTTACGGAGTCTTTGGTATTGACAGTGATCTTGTAAAAGTTGGTGTTGATGTTGTCAATTTTGAGTTGGTAAAACTCACCCTTAGTAATGTTATCAGGCAGCTTAAATTCGGGCTTTCTATCTGTGAAGTTGTATTCAATCACGTTCTGGCCAACGACGGGATAATATGCGGTGGCTATCAATGAGAAGAGGATCAGGGA
Organism: Imperialibacter sp.; assembly: GCF_048007035.1. Lineage (NCBI taxonomy): Bacteria > Pseudomonadati > Bacteroidota > Cytophagia > Cytophagales > Flammeovirgaceae > Imperialibacter > Imperialibacter sp. Next base: position 3,336,670 of record NZ_CP180355.1, on the reverse strand, counting down.
GAGATGTAAATGTTTTTTCTTGAGCCGGTTTGTTTAATTGTAAATGACAATATGACGGAAAGGTCACCAGAAGGAAAAAAAATTCAGCCAAAAATGTAAACAACCCTGAGCTTTACCCAGGTAAATACATTGTCAGGTTCGTTCGACAAAAGGGTGCTTGATAGCTCAGTATACTTGGTATACCTCACTGTAACCATGTTTTCCCTCATCTCTGCGCTGGGCAAAAAGCTGATCTTGTTGCGCTTGATGCTGAAGTTACCCACCTCATCAGGCGTGTCGTAGCCTTTGCTGCTCCTGAGTTTGACACGCTGAAATTGAAAAAGTGCCATTGCGCTGTGTATGGGCACTTTTTAGACTACTTTTCAGAAATTTGTATATCGAAAACTCGCTTGATTTTCTTTCAGATAGTGGCTTGATTTGCCTCAAACAGATTTTGAGTGCCTAGTATCATTATCGACAAGAAGCCATCAGGTGATTATATCCGCATCGTTGAGTCTTATCGTGACCAGGATGGCAAGCCACGCACCAAAACGCTTTACAGCCTGGGGCGGGTAGACAGTTTTTCGCCCGAGTCTCTGAAACGAATGGGCCAGCGGCTCTATGAATTAGGTGGTGGAAATCTGAAGGATTTACTCGGTGAGCAAGTCAGCGAAGAAGGTAGATATAACTACGGCTTTCTGTTGGTTTACCGTAAAATACTCCACTATTACGGCCTTGATCGCATATTTCAGCGGATCACCAAAAAGAAAAAGCTGACCTTCTCTCTTACTGAAGTGGTTTTACTACTGCTCATTGAGCGCCTCAATGATCCTTGTAGCAAGCGGGGTAGCTTTTTCCACCAGGAAGAATACCTGGGACTGGCTCAGGTGTCCTTGCAACACCTCTACAGGAGTCTGGACTACCTGGCTGACCATAGCCAACTGATCCAGCAAACCATTTTCCAAACTGGTAGAGACCTGTTCAACCAGAAATTAGATGTGGTGTTCTATGACGTGACCACCTTCTATTTTGAATCAGAAATAGAACAGGAAGGAGCATTGCGTCAGAAAGGCTTTAGCAAAGATGGCAAAATAGGAAGCACACAAGTGGTTTTTGCCATGCTCATTGACAGATACAAGCAACCCATCGGTTACAAACTCTATAGCGGAGACCTGTGGGAAGGATACACCTACACAGAAATGGTGGAAAGCCTCAAGAAAGAATACCAGATCGAAAACATCGTCTTGGTAGCCGACCGAGGCATGCTCAATACTGACAACCTGCAAGTCACTGTTGACAAAGGCTATGAGTTCATCATGGGAGAGCGGCTCAAGGTACTCCCCAAACCCATCCAGGCCCGGTTGATCGATCTGGATAACTATCACCATCAATGGATGAGTTCTTCAGTAGGTTCGGAGCGTGAGCCGATCAAAGTGCGCTACACTGTCCTGGAATACAATGAGCGAAAGATCATAGCTACCTACAGCGAAAAGCGAGCTGAAAAAGATCGACAAGAAAGAGAAGAAAAGCTTCGTAAGGCTGAATTGTTACTCAAAAACCCAACGCAACTCAAAAAGAAGGCCCATCACTACTACCTCAAAAATACCGAAGGGGAAAAGTATGTGGTTGATACTGAAAAAATCAAACGAAGCGAAAAGTATGACGGCTTCCTTGCCATCGCCTACCACGCCAAAGGACTCTCCCATGAACAGGTGCTGGATCACTACCACCATCTATACCAGATAGAGCATAGCTTCCGTACCTTCAAAGGCTATCTGGAAACCCGCCCGATGTTCCACTGGACCAATAAGCGTATCCAGGGTCACATTTGTCTGTGCTATATCGCCTATAGCATGCTAAACCATTTACAACTTCGGCTAACCAAACAAGGCACCCCACTTACAGAGCAAACCATCCGAACCCACTTGTCCAAAATGCAAGTCAGTCTTGTCAAACAAGCCGATCAATACTTCTACCTGCGCTCCAAGACCTCTGAAATCTCACAGCAATTACTACAAGCAGTGGCTGAAAAGAACCTCCCAGACCTTTTTCATAAGGATCAGATAATCAAATACTTATAAAATCTTGTATATCGAAAGCAATTTTTTAATTACTTATATATCAGATACTTAACTCAAAATCGTGTCAAACTCAGGAAGAAGCATGTCCTTCGGCTTTATATTTTGAAACGAGAGACGCACTACTGGCCCATGTGAAGACATCGGGCTTCGCTGACTGCACGATTTTGATAAAAGCCAGCAGAGGTATAGGATTGGAAAAAATGGTGAGTGCTTTGGAATAAAGAATTCAACTTTGCTTCACCAGCTCCCCTCTTTTCACCCTGCCAAAGTAGTCGTTGGCAGCAGCCTTTACTTTAGGCGCCAGCAAAATAGCTCCCACCATAGTTGGGATGGCCATCAGTCCAAACATCACATTGATAAAGTCGACCACCATGGTGAGTGTGGTGATGGATCCCACAATAATGATGGACACATACCAATAGTTGAAGTAATGGGCGTATTTCGCTCCCGCCAGAAAGCTGACGCATTTGGTGCCATAGTAGCTGTAAGAGAACAGGGTGGTAAACCCGAATATCAGCACACATAGGAACAAAAGGAATGGCCCTACTGTCGGCATGGCCGCTTCAAATGCTTTGCCCGTCAGGGTAATGCCGTTGGTGTCAGTGGTTTGCCACACGTTGGTGGCGAGGATGGCAAAACCCGTTAGCGTACATACAATGAGTGTGTCGATGGCTGGCCCCATCATGGCCACAAGTCCTTCCCGCACCGGCTCCTTGGTTTTGGAAGCGCCATGCATCAATGGCGCAGTGCCAATACCGGCCTCATTGGAGAAAGAAGCTCTCTTCGCTCCCTCTATGATCAAAGCCCCAATAGCACCTCCCATAGCCGCTTTGGCCGTAAATGCATCACTCAGGATCATGCCGAAGATATGGGGAATATCAAGAAAATGAATACCCATGATATACAACACACAAGCCATATACAGCACCACCATAAACGGCACCATGCGGCTAGCGACCAGTCCAATTCTCTTGATACCTCCAAAAATTACCAGACAAGTAAGCGCCGTTATAACTAAACCCATCACCAAATTGGAGGTGAAGGAGCCTGCCCAGGCAAATCCGGCAGGAATAAGAAGTACGTCGTTGGTCACCTGAATCACCTGGTTGGCTTGGAAAATAGGCGTGGCACCAAAAAAACAGAATACGCTGAAGAACACGGCCAGCGGTTTCCACTTCTTGCCAAGGCCTTCCGTAATCACATACATCGGGCCACCCTGCACGTCGCCGTTGGAGTCTTTGCCCCGGTACATCACGGCCAATGTGCAGGTGAAAAACTTGGTGGCCATTCCGAAGAAAGCGCTCACCCACATCCAGAAGATAACGCCCGGCCCACCCATGACAATGGCAATGGCAACTCCACTTACATTGCCCATGCCAATAGTAGCCGCCAACGCACCTGAAAGCGCCTGAAAATGGCTGACATCACCAGGAGCATCCGGGTCGTCGTACTTACCTCTCAAGACATCGAGGGCGTGTTTAAAATAGCTGAAAGGCGCAAAGCCCGAATAGAACATGAAGAAAATGCCGCCGCCCATGACAAGCACCAGCAAAGGCACTCCCCACACGAAGTTGGCCGCAGCCGAAATGAAACTCTCTATTTTGTCCACAGATCAAATATTGTCTTCGTCAATGATAGGTTTGAGTACAGCCCACACATTGTCTGCCAACATCTTGTGTCCTTCCGGCGTAGGATGGATGCCATCGGGAAGATTCAACTCCGGAATCCCACCCACTCCCTCCAAAATGAAAGGAATAAGTGCCGTGCTGTGCTTTTCGGCAAGCATCGGGAAGATTCCCTTGAACCTGTCGGTGTACTCCTGCCCCATATTAGGGGGAATTTGCATACCGGCCACGATAATTTTTACCTGCGGATTAGATTGCTTTACTTTTTCTATGATTTGGGAGAGATTCTTCTCGGTTTCGTCGAGGCTTATCCCACGCAGTCCATCATTGCCACCCAGCTCCAAAGAGAAAATATCGACCGGTGTTTTCAGCACCCAATCGATCCTGGAAAGTCCGCCAGCGCTGGTCTCGCCGCTCAGTCCGGCATTAATTACATGATACTCATATCCCAGAGAATCCAGCCGCTCCTGAATCACCGCCGGAAACGCTTCTGAAATATCGAGCCCATAGCCTGCTGTGATGCTGTTGCCGTAGAAAAGGATGACCTTTCGTTTATCCTCTGCCGGTTCACTGGCAGCAGCTGCTTCACTTGCTTTCTCCGTAGTCGCCGTTTGCTGCTTGCTGTCAATGCTGTCGCAAGCAAATATCCCTGACAATAACAGCACTCCCAAAATACTTCTTCTCATAAGTACCTTCTTTTATCCTACAAGTATACTAATTCATGAGCGAAATGTGCCCGAATGCCTTTAAGTTGACGAAGGGCCAAAACACCTTCAGCGTCAAAGCACTAAGCATCGGGGCTCCCTGGAAACAGCATATAAGTACCTGTTTTTAAACCAGTTTGCGCTGAAATTCCGCCGAGAACTTTATGCAATAAGAAAATCTTGGTTAACTTAACCTAACATTTACATTTGCAGCGAAAGCGCAAGTGCTAATGCGGTTTTTTGAATTTAATTGTTAGCCAAACTACCTATGGAAACGGTGAAAGTTCTCATTGTTGAGGACAAGTCTGTGGTGGCAGAGGATCTGAAATTGTGCCTTCAGGACTATGGATATGTAACACTCGGCATTTGCAGCAACGGCCACGATGCCATATTGATGGCCGACGAACTGTCGCCGGATATTTTATTGATGGACATCAACATCAATGGGCCAATCGATGGGGTGGAAACAGCGAAGCAGATTACTTCCAAAAACGCTCTGCCTGTTATTTATTTAACGGCTTATAGCGATTCAGTAACTGTCGACCGGGCCAAAGCCACTCACCCAGCGGCCTACCTGGTTAAACCTTTCGATCCCATCGACCTGAAGATAGCCATTGACATCGCCATAGAGAACTTCCAGAAAGACAGAAATGACAAAGGTGTGTCAAACGGCGAGCATGCTCTACCCGTCATAAACGATTCGTTTTTTATCAAGCAAGGGGAGTCGTACCACAAAGTTCCATTTACCAACATATTGTATGTTGAAGCAGATGGAAGCTACACCAAAATCCACACTACCCAGGGCACCATGACTTTGTCAATGAATATGAAAGGTGTTTTGTCAAACCTTCCGTCCGTATTCCTGAAGGTGCACAGGTCGTTCATCGTTAACCTTCAAATGGTTGACAAGTTTGATAGGAATAATCTGTACGTCGGAGAAGTCGCCATACCGGTGAGCAATTCTAATAAAGAAATTTTGACAGAGAAGTTTTTGAAGATTTCGTAGCGAAAAACTACTGAATCAACTTAAACCTAACCGCCACTTCGGCGCCGCCTTTGACACTATTCGAAAAGTCTACGGAGCCATCCAATTCAGACACCAACATGCTCATGAGATTGAGACCAAAGTGGCCACGGGTTTTTTCGAATCCTTTACCAAAACCGGGGCCGTTGTCTGATATTTTCACCAGCACTTCGTTACCTACCCTGCTCCCTTCACACTTTACAGCAAGCTTTTTCCCTGGCTGATAAGCATGCTTAAAAATATTTGAAAAGACTTCATTGACAATCAATCCAAAGGTAACAGCCGTATCAACATCCAAATCTATCTCGTTACAAGAATTTACCTGATCCACCTGCGTTTTAGCCAAATGATGCACCTTGAGAAGGTGGTTAAAAATATCCTCGGCGTATTGCTTTAGCTCAACCGACTCATGATTGCCCTGCTGGTAAAGTCGCTGATGCAACAACGACATCGACTGCACCCTGTTCTGCCCTTCAAAAATTGCCTTTCTGGCATTTTCGTCCTCAATGTCTCTTTGCTGAAGCCTGAGAAGACTGGAGATAATCTGGAGGTTATTTTTTACTCTGTGATGGATTTCTCCAATAAGGATTTCCCTCTCTCTGGCCCTCTTCTCCAGTCTTTTGTTTTGCTCCCCAATCTGATTTTTTTGCTCCTCCACACTTGACTTAAGAGACCTTATCCTGCCCAGGCGGTTACTAACAAAAACAAGAAGAATCAAAATCGTCAATAAGCCGCCACTTAGCAGGGTAATCACTTGCCTCTGAAGGCCAAGCACACTTGCATCGAGCGACGATATTCTATTCAGTTGATCAATCTCCTTTTGTTTTTCCTCAGTCTCATACTCTATTTGAAGCTTGGCTATTTCTCGGTGAGCAAGAGCATCGTTGATTATCTGGTTGAGTCTGGTCGATTCCTCCAGAAAAAAAAGTGCCTTTTCAAATTGGCCACTCCTCGAATGCGCTTCAAACAAAAGTTGGGCTGCATCACGCTTGAGTTTTTTTATCTCCAACTGTGAGGCCAGCTCATATGCATCGTTCGCCTTTTCGATCGCCATCGCTTCGTTATTAGCATCTAAATAGATGCTACTTAGCTCGATATTCAATCTTATCAGTGACAGGCGATGCCCCAGGCTGTCGTTGAGCTTGACCGAAGCATTTAAATACTCAATGGCTTTGTCGAATTCTCCGCTACTCCTGGCTATTTTGGCAAGGTCAGAGAAAGTATAATCCAGTTGAATCAAGTATCCATTTTCGAGGTAGATTTCATGCGACTTCAAAAAATAGCCTCTTGCTTCATCCGAATTGCCAAAGTCAGCAGCAACCTTTGCCAGTTTTCTGTAGCAATCGGCCAGGAGCAGAAACTCTCCCAATTCTTTGTAGATAATTTCCGACTTGAGAAAGTACTCCCTGGCCTTCTCATTTTCTTTCAGAAGGTCGTACAGGTTAGCAATTTCAAAAAGCTTTGACACAAGGGTCAGCGTAGGTTGTCCCTGATCAACTGTTTTTAGCTCATTAAGCCTCTTCTGCAAAAGTCTTCGCTTCACAAAGCCTGCCTCGCCTCCATGCTCCTGGTCATACCGCTTGTTCGATTGCTCATAAATATTGCGAAAACTGAGATCCAGCTTCATTGCCTCAACAAAATACTTCTCCGATTGCAGGTAATCTCCCCTTGAATCGAAAATCAGGCCCATGTTGTTCAAAATACGTGACAGATTAATCGTGTCCTTTGATTTTCGAAACGCCTGCTCCGATTTATTCAGGTATTCGATTGCCCTGGGGTAATCTGCTGTGTAGTAGTAGACAAGTCCAATTTTATTGTACGCCTCTCCATACTCCGCTTCCATATTATTTCTTTCAAAGAGGCTCATGGCTTTTGCGTGGTAAAAAAGAGCACTATCATATCTGCCATGAGCCCAGTAGGCAATCGCCTTATTCTGATAGGCTTTTGCCTCCCCCTTTTCATAAGCCAATTTGAGGCTCAGCTGCAGGGCTTGCTCCGCATAGCTCATAGCCATTTCAAAATTACTCAGGTGCCTGTAGGCCGAAATGGAATTGTATACCCTCACTCGCAAAGTATCGTCCAAATCTTTTTTCAATATTCTATTGAGACTATCGATTTGGGACAAAAAAGGCTGGCATCTTAGATCTTGAAGAAAGAAAAAAGAAAAAAAGAACACCGTAAAAGAGACCCGCCTACATGTCATAACCTCGAAAGAGTTTATGGTAATATTTCATTCACAAAAAAACTGAGATAACTCAAGAGAAAAATCTTATCGCCTGCAAACATTCCCAAATGGCTATTTCAATTTCAGCATAATTTACAGGGCTTAACTAGCTGTAAATAAAGCAATAAGAGCTCGTCTAAGTACTTCAATTTTTTGAGAAAAGCAATTCAAGCAAACCTGATCGCCTGTGGCCACCGTCTTTTTCTACCACTCAAAAACACCAATATACCAGTATGAAAAGGTCATTTTTTTCTATGTCGTCATTTGCTGCTCAAAGACGTCGTCTGGCTTTTAGCCATGATGGCAAAGTGCGGCTCTTAACGTTGCTTGTTTTACTCGTATCAAATTCTTTCGCCATCGCCCAATTCTCGGGGTCGGGGACAGGAACCGGGTTAGGCAAGTAGAGGATAGCAAATATGTTAGGGGTTTATTAGGAATATCTTTGTCTTTGAAGAGGCGTCAGAAGGCTCTGCGGCCCTTTGAGACTAGCCAGTGGCTGTTTCCGTGCCCTCAGAAAAAGGCGACCGCCATTAGTCGATATAAGCTTCGGCTACTCTGATTGTAACAGTCAATCCTTTTGTCTCCCCGCCTGCAAATGTTGCCTCACCGCCCAGTTCAGTGGCAAGCATTTCAACAAGCCTTAGGCCAAAACCAGTTTCATTGAAATCTATCTTTTCAGGCAAACCAGGGCCATTGTCTGTGATCCGGATGGTCAATCCATTTTCCTTTTTTATTTCCGAGTGAAGCCTCAGCACTTCCACAAAAGGATAGGCATGTTTAAAAATATTCGAATACACCTCGTTGGCCATCAACCCTATCGTAACCGCAGTGTCTATTTCGATGCTGACACTATCAGCTTCAAAGCTGCTCTCCATCTTTTGCTTGTCCAAATTGTAGACTTTTGCCAGATGCTCGCATACGTCCGATACATAGTCGGCGATAGAGATTTTACCATACGACCCGTGCTGGTAAAGTCGCTGGTGAAGCAGTGACATCGCCTGCACCCTGTTTTGGCCCGCAAAAAGAGCCTCTTTGGCCACAACATTTTTTACTTTCCGCTGCTGTAGCCTCAGCATGCTGGAAACAACCTGCAAGTTGTTTTTTACCCGGTGGTGAATTTCCCCAATTAAAAGCTCACGCTCTCGGCCTCTTTTTTCGAGCTTAAAGTTTTGTGCTTCTATATGCGCATTCTTCTCCTCAATCCCCGATTTAAGCTCTCTGATTTTGATCAGTCGATTTCTCATCACAACGAAGATGACCGCAAAAGCAGCAAAACCTCCTCCCATAAGCATCAGCAACTGCTTCTGCAAGGCCACAACGTTGCTTTGCAGCTGGGACACTTCATTCAGTTGATCAATTGCCTTCTGCTTTTCTCCACTCTCGTACTGTATTTGTAGCTCGGCTATTTCCCGGTGGGTCAGCTCATCCCCAAATTTCTGCTTTAGCGAGGTGCTTTCCTCCAGATAACTCAAAGCGGTGCCCATCAGTCCGATAGCCTTGTAGCACTCATAAAGCTGCCTTGCACTCGTCTCCACCCGGGTAAGTGACCCAATTTCTCTTGCTATTTCATAGCCTGATTGGGCATAAGATAGCGCCTCCTGCTTCCTGCCTTGCTCCAATAGTATCCCAGCCAGGGCTACCTTAGTCTTTGATAAAGCTGCCCTATGACCAACACTGTCGTCGAGGGCAATTAGTCTTTTATAATGAAGAATGGATTCCTCAATATTGCCCAGCTTATAATTTGTTTCCCCAAGCTGCGCCACAACAGCAGCTAGTCTTATGTAATTCCCCTGACTAATATAAATTGACTCCGATTGACGAAAAACTTCCAGAGCAGTCCCGAAGTCGGCGAGCTCGACATAACATTCGGCCTGGTCACGCAAGCAATGAGCCAACAACACCTGCTCATCCAGCTCAGCGTAAATCTCGTCGGCTCTTCTGTAATAGCTCAGGGCTGAGTTGTACTCCTTCAAAACAAAGTAAATTTCTGCCGCCTCAACGCAAAGATTAGCAAGCTGCTCAGCGCTTCCGCTCTCGCCCACCCTTTCAATTCTCTCCAGCCTTTGTTCCAGAATCGGCCTGTTAATGAACTCATTCTCATGTATCATTCCCTTGCCATAGGTGCGGTTCTGCTGATCACGCAACTGTCTAAAGCTCTGGCTCAGCTGCAGACTTTCTATAATGTATCGGGTGGATGTAGCATAGTCTCCTTTGGCATCATGCACAAGACCCATATTGTTCAATACCCTGGCCAAATTGGCGGTATCGCTTCTCGCTCTGTAATCCTCAATTGACCTGCTCAGGTAGCCAATTGCTTCCTCATATTCGGCCAGATAGAAGTATACAAGACCAATTTTGTTGTAGGCCTCCGCCAGCTCATTCGTCATTCCAACTGAGCGAAACATCTCAATAGATTTCTTGTGATTCTCGAGTGACTGATCATACCTGCCATTGGCCCATGAGGCTAAAGCAATATTTTGATATCCCTTGCTTACGCCATACTCATAACCAATTTCTTTAGCTTTTTGTATGGCCAGGTTGGCATAGCGAACAGCCTCTCTAAAGTTTCTTCCATGGAGCACATTCGAAATTCTATTGAGCGTGTTTACGTAGGCAGTATCTGAAATTTCAAGGGAAAGTACATACTGAAGACTGTCGATCTTTTTTTTAAATGGCTGACTATAGCTAGCCACCCCATGAAGGAGCAGTAGCATCGAAATCAGTAAAATGTTTGCCCACGGTTTTTTCATTCACAAAAGACTTTGAGCGATTTAGAAAGTAAACCTTGCTGTTCGCAAATATTTCCAATCTGGCACCCTTTTACCACTTAACTTATTGACAATTAGTTCACTTGAGACATGTTGTCAACTTGCTGTCGAAGTACTTTTTATTTTTTGACAAAAACAATCTGGTCTTAGAAAAGGCCTATCAAGCCGGGCTCCCAAGAATCCAGGATCATACCTTAATAAACGATACTGATGAAGCAATACCTACCTTTTTTTTATCCAGGCCTAACACAAAAATCGCTAGCTGGTATTAGCGCTTTTGTCAGACTACTTATTGCGCTGGCTTTGTGCCTGCCACTTCAAACTTCCCTCTCCTATGCGCAATTCTCAGGTTCGGGATCGGGAACAGAAGGCGAGCCATTTCAAATTTCTACCGCTACGCATTTGAACGAAATACGAAACAACCTCAGCGCTCACTACATACTCCTCAATGATATCGATCTCACGTTCGACACCAGCGACCCAGCCGGGTTATTCTGGAATGGTGGGCTGGGGTGGGAGCCGATCGGAACAGTTGACGATTTATTTACAGGTGGAATTGACGGAAATGGGTTCAGCATTATTGGCATACGCATAAATAGACCAGAGGGAAATTTCGTTGCCTTCCTGGGCTATGTGGCCTCGCCAGCCGAAATAAGCAACCTGGGAATAGAAGCTGCAGAAATTACAGGCTTTTTCTACACAGGGAGTCTTCTGGCGTATGGTAACGGGGCCACAGTGTCAAACTGCTTTGCAACCGGATCCGTGACCGGAATTGATTTTACCGGCGGGCTTTCAGGAGGCGTGACCTCAAATTTGACTGAATGTTATGCAAACGTGAATGTTGTGGCCACAGGAGGGAATACCGGGGGATTTTCAGGTATAGTATCAGGTGCTACTATCGAGAACTGCTACGTCACCGGCAACGTCAGTGGAACCAGCAGTGTAGGCGGTTTTGCGGGCTACGTGTTTACTTCGGGCAGTGAGGGAGGAGGCTCAATCACCAACTGTTTTTCATCGGGGCTAGTCACAGGCAACAGCAATGCAGGTGGCTTTGCTGGCTTAGCAGAAGGTGATGAAGTTACCTCAGTCTATTGGAGTACCAGTTCAAGCGGTCAGGCCACCTCTGCGGTTGGCAGCGGACTGGACATGGGCGGTATGAGAACCGAAGACTCATTTTCCGGTTGGGATTTTACCAATATCTGGACCATCAACGAGTACAGTTCGTTTCCCTTCCTTATCAATAATCAGCAAAGCCCGGCCCCGGGTCACATCGTCACCATGACAACCGGAACACTTACAGCCTGCGGCATGGATTTTACCGACTCTGGTGGCTTTGGAGCCAGCCATGCTTCGTCCGAAGATTATACACTCACCTTTGAGCCGGAGAATGAAAATGAAAAGGTAAAAGTATCGTTTTCCGCCTTCAACCTTGAAACCGACTACGATGAGCTGGAGGTGTTTGATGGTCCGTCCACTTCGTCGCCCCTCATCGTTACGCTGTCGGGTTCGGCCATCCCTGCCGATATTACAGCCAGCTCGTCGGGAGGACAGCTCACATTCAGGTTTACTTCGGATGGCTCCTTCGAATTCGCCGGATGGGCAGCAGTTGTTACCTGCGCTGTCGTTCCGCCCGACAAGCCTTCACCGGTTACTTTTGCCTCAGTCACCGGCACGTCGGTTGTAGTCAACTGGGTGGCCCCCGATGACAATGGCGTTGAAATTACCAGCTACACGCTGGCCCAAAAAGAAGGCGCCGCCGCCAGCTACTCCGATGTGTATACCGGCACTGACCTGACCTACGCTGCCACCGGCCTCACACAGGGGGAAACTTACAACTACAAGGTGAAGGCGACCAGCGACGCAGGCGATTCAGAATTTTCAGATGCCGCCGAGGTGGCGCTCGAAAACATAGTCACCATGAGCAACGGAAGTATTTCCACGTGCGATGCCGTATTCCTCGATCCCGGTGGAGCCAGCAACTACACCAGCAGCCTGGACATTGTGCTAACGGTAGAGCCTGAATTACCCAACACAAGAACCTCGATTTCATTCTCCTCTTTTCAGCTTGAAAACAACTACGACTACCTGTACATCTACGACGGGTCCACCACCGCCTCGCCGCTCCTGGCAACGCTTACCGGAGGCTCCATTCCAGCCGACTATACAGCCTCAGGAGTCGATGGTACACTTACCTTTCGGTTCACATCGGATGGAAGCGCTGAGTATGCTGGCTGGGAGGCCCAAATAACATGCCTCGCCGCCACGGCGCCATCCCAAGCAGCCGGGGTCACCTTCGAAAACACGTCCTCAAGTTCAACGACTGCTAAATGGACAGCACCAGCAAATGGCGGGTCACCCATTACGGGTTACACACTCCAGATGAAAGAAGGAGTGGATGGAGAATATGTTACGGTATACACGGGCGAAAACCTCACCTACACCGCCACTGGCCTTCAGGCGGGGGAGTCATACTATTTTAAGGTTGTCGCCACAAATGCCATTGGCGATTCGCCAGCGAGCGTTGAGACATCAGTTACCCCGCCTGCGACTGTGCCGGGCTCACCGCTGAGTGTGGAAGCAACTCCAGCCTCATCCAGCGCAGTTGATGTCAGTTGGGAAGCACCCGAGGAAACTGGCGGCTTTCCTATTTTAGGCTACAGAGTAATACGAAGGGTAAAGGGCACATCTACATTTGAATTTGAAGACGTTGGGCTTGTTACCAACCATACTATTTCCGGGCTATCTGCAGGAGTAACTTACGAGGTGCAGGTAATGGCCAAAAACCAATTGGGGCTCTCCACGTACGGCATCCTCGTGGAAGTAGCTACCCTTAAACTGGCTCAAACCATCACCTTTGACGACGTTCCTGCTCAAACCTTTCTGGGCGAAAAAGTTTCCATGTTGACGTATGTCAGAAGCAGCTCCGGGCTGTACGTAACTACGCAAATCGTTTCGGGGCCAGCCACGATTGATGCCGGAATAGTCAGCTTTACAGGTGCCGGTGAAGTAGTTGTTAAAGCCACCCAGGCCGGATCCAGCACATATGCGGCTGCGGAGCCTGTACAAAAGACAATCATCGTTCAAAAAGCTTCTCAAAGCATCCAGGCGTCCAACCTCTCCGCCACATTTGGAGACGATCCTTTGGAGGTATCGGCCTCGGCCACTTCCGGGCTGGCCGTTTCTCTGTCACTGGCGTCAGGACCCGGAGCGCTGGAGGGAAACACGCTGACCATCGCCGGAGCAGGGTCAATAATCATTCACGCTAAACAGGCGGGCAGTGACAACTACCTGCCTGCCGATCAGGTCACAATAACGACAACGGTAGCCAAGGGAGCTCAGCTGCTCAGCGCTGTCGGTGCATCTGGAGCGGGCTTCAACGGCACTCTTATCTATTCTCCCGGCGGCTTCACTTTGGAAGCTACGTCCAATACCAGCAATGCCATTGTATTTTCAGTGGTCGCTGGAAGCGGGCAAATAGACGGTCAAACCTTTATTCCATTGGCGGCCGGTTCTTTCACCATAGCCGCCAGCCAGGAGGAAACAGACAACTGGACTGCAGCAAGCAAGACATTTGAACTTTTTGTGCAAAAAGCCCAGCAAGAAATTATCGCTGACCAGGTTGCCGACAAGCTAAAGAGCGAAACACCCTTTACGCTCAGCGCCAGCTCTTCTGCAGACGCTGAGATAACCGCCCTCTCCGGCACAGGCAAAACATCCTTCGAGGGCCTAACGGCAACGATCGACCCGAGCGCAGCGGCAGGCGTAGAGGTAATAAGCTTAACCGGCGCTGAAACTACCTTCTACGAGAGCAAGACCATCGACGTGGTATTTTGCATAATCGCTGATACACCCACCATATTGGCCGCCGAAAACAGCAGCGGGGATTTTCTCCTCTCGAGCAATAACCTGGTGGACAGTCACCAGTGGCATTTAAACGGCGAGAGTGTTGGACTAACAGGCCCGGGAGAGGCCTTCGCTATCGAACAATCCGGAAACTACCATGCACTGGCGCTGGCAACGAACGGGTGCCCTTCCAGTGGTGCATCCAATACCGTTGAAATAGTCCCCGAGGAAGTGACAGGCGTTGGCACAGATCATCTGGCAAATCTCCTACTGTTCCCCAACCCTGCTCAACAAATTGTTTCGCTCTCCATGGACAACGCCCTAGGTGAAACTGTAGTCGTTACCATGCGATCCATCGCTGGTTCAGTACACGAAAGACAGGTTTTTGAAAAACCCAGCGGCAAATGGCAGGCTTCTCTGGACATAAGCCGGTTACCTTCCGGCATTTTCTTCATAGTAATACAACAGGGTGATGCGCTGATCACTAAAAAAATGATAAAACAATAGACTTAATCCATAACAACAAAGATTACACTTCGGTGTAGTTGGCTAACACGGGATTAGATAGAGCCGGCATATTCTGTCGGCTTTATTTTTTGATATCCGGGAGTCTAAACTCTTCCGATTCCATTAGATCAGTACGATTCAAGGCACGATCAGCTATAGAGATGCTTAGCCTATACCGCCGATCCTTGAAAATAGAAAAGGCTTGAGAAAGAAGAGAATATTGAATCTCGATTTCAAATTTGTTAAATCTGGAGATTTTAAAAGGGCTTCCAATATATGTCTGTGTACCAATTTGGCTGGGTGGCGGGGGCAATCTTGCATCATATCCCAGGTAACAATCACTGGTTGTGAACAACTTGCCAAAAGGAATAAATTCACCATCAAACTCTACCATCAAGTCAACGAAGATATTGTGTCTGAAAGTGTTTTCTACCTTAAATAGGTTGCCGTCTTCCGTAAGATTTGAATTATGGCACGACTCAATGTCATCTTCTCTCGGATCACTTTGAGAGTAAAGAACTGTATCTATGCGATCCCTATATGGAATCAAAAGAAAAAAAGGAGGGTAGTAATTACTTTCATCCCACTTCAAAATCTGGCTCTTTGAATCTACCACTTTGTTATTCCATTCATAGGGGTGATATGTCTCGCTGGGGAGTAAACCAATATCCATTTCTTCGTCAGCCAAAAAAATCGAAACAAAAAGTGAATCTGGCTGATTATCCCCCCCTTCTGTAAACCAAATGTCCTTAAGCTCAGCATATGGTGACACCTCGTACGTATATATCACCTCTGAATCTTCCTTAAAGCAGCCCACAAGAGCAAACAGTCCGATTACTATCCCAACTGACCGGATTTTTTTCATTGTCGTATCAGGTATTGCAGGTTTAACGATATGGAGGTGGGTATCAAATCCAAATCAAAACCCACAGTCTTATCAGTTTCTTTTGCTGGCAGGTACCCAGGCGGATTAGTCCTCTCTAAAGTGTTCTTTATCACATGTAAATCCAAATTTCCGACAGATGCCTGTAGAATTAACTTCGGAGACAAAAACACTATTAGCGACGGACTCGCATTAATGAAATACTCGTCGCTGATCTGCTTTTGGTCAGAATTACTGGTTTCAAACTTTCCTGTCGACAACCCAATCATGGCCGAAACTCCAAAATAGAGTAGTGATTCTTTAATTTCCAGATATCTGGAAGCTCCAGCACCTCCTCGAAAAGCTATGAGTTTTGCTGTGCCTTCACTTTTGTTTCCATCCACATCCTCGCTCGTATTTTTAGTAGATGTATGCCCTATGCCCAACATTAGATCCAAACTCCACTTCTGGCTAAGAAAAATCTTTAGTGATGGATCCACTTCAATGTAAAGTGATTTTGATTTAATGGGTACGTAAAAATTTTCACCACTTATATCCTTATCACCAATTTCACTTGAAACAGTTATGCCTGTCCCAAGCACCAAATTCCCCCTGCCAAACTGGCCAACAGCATCAACGGCGAAAAGGATTACCAAAGCCAGAACTCCAAGAATTTTCCAAACACTACGCATCTCTTTATAAATTTATCTCGGTTGAAACAGATAAGAAATAGCAAAAGCCAGCGAACTCCCATCAAATTTGACGTCTGTACGGTAATACCTGTTTGTAGGTGTATCCAGAGGGACGAAACCTCCGCCCAAACCACTCACAGCTTTCACATCGAAGTATCCAAACGTCGCTGATAGGAAGTAAACCTCAAAAACAAACCTTTTTCTGATAAAAAAGCCTACAGACGGGTTGGCTTGAGCATAATAACTGCGTGATCGAAAATCCCAATTTCCGTCATAAAAAGTGGAACCACGAATTTCGTGGCTTCCCCTCCCTGCCCCAAAGTTCAATCCGCCGTTCAGTTTAAAAAAAAACAAGGAATCCTTCATATAAAAGTACCGGGCCACTCCCATCCCAAAAACAGTTTGATTTTCATGGGACTTTGATGAATACCTTACCGCTCCGCCGTTGTACTGTCGCTGAACATATTCACTGCCTGCCCAGTCTTGATTTAAAAAACCATAAAGTAGCCAGTTGTGTGAAACCATCTTCCCACCGGACAGCCCGGCCCTGGTTTGCTTCTCAGAATTATCAACTCGGAAACCACTACCTGTGTCATATTTATCATCCCCAGAAATCAGATGATGCGAAACCCCTGCTCCAACCACCCATTCATATGCTGAGTATTGAGCAGAAGCAGTAGAACAAAGTATTGAAAAAACAATATAAATAACTCTCTCTTTCATATCAGCACTACCCCCAAAATCCTGATGGGTACCGAAAATGGGGAAATAATTCGAAAATAATACGATACCGTCAATATATTCAAAATTTTCGCCTCTGAACCATGCCACCGTCTGGACACTAATTTGCTCGGCTAAACAAATACTCAAACAATAACAAAACACCTTCGTAGTTAAAGTGTATTTGTTTAATCTTTATAGCTTTGGCTACTATGTCATCTATTCTTAAAGTAACCAACCTCTCCAAGTCCTATTCAAGCGCTACAGGTTCACTCACCGTTCTCGATGATGTTTCCTTCGATTTGGCAAAAGGCGAAACATTCTCCATCGTCGGCCCTTCTGGCAGTGGCAAAACAACCCTGCTCGGCCTCTGCGCTGGCCTCGACCGAGCGTCATCGGGCAGTGTAGAAGTGTGCGGCATTAAGCTCGATGCACTGGACGAAGACGACCGAGCAAGGGTCAGAAACCAGCACATTGGCTTCATTTTCCAAAACTTTCAGCTATTGCCCACCCTCACAGCGTTGGAAAATGTGATGGTGCCGCTGGAGCTCAGAGGAGAGAAAGGCGTTGCTGCAAAAAGCATCGAACTGCTGGAAAGAGTGGGCCTTGGCAGCCGATTGCATCATTATCCTACTCAACTTTCCGGTGGTGAGCAGCAGCGGGTGGCTCTAGCCAGGGCTTTTTCCAACGACCCTGAAATCCTGTTTGCCGATGAACCCACCGGCAACCTGGATGAAGAAACAGGCATCAAAGTAGAAGAGTTGCTTTTCCAGATCAATAAGGAGCAGGGCACTACCCTGGTGCTGGTTACCCACAACATGGAGCTGGCTCGAAAAACTGGCCGCATCCTCCGGCTGAAAGGCGGGAAAGTAATTGAACTCACCGAATCGGCATTGGCTGCGCAAGCATAATGGATAGCAAAATCAGCATCAACCGACCGGAATATAGCAAAAGCTGGCTGTGGAAAATGGCGTGGAGAGACAGCCGCAGAAGCCGCTCCAGACTTTTCTTGTTCACCTCCTCTATCATCCTCGGCATCACTGCCCTGGTAGCGATCAACTCCTTTAAAGCTTCTCTTTTTTCTGCCATCAATGACCAGGCGAAGGGGCTATTAGGGGCGGATTTGGTCGTGAGGTCGAGCCAGCCATTTACAGAAGACTACCAGCCGCTGCTGGACTCCATTGGCACCGAGCGCTCCAGCGAATGCTACTTTGCTTCCATGATCTACTTCCCCAGAAGCCAGGGCACAAGGCTGGTGCAGGTGCGAGCACTTGAAGGCGACTTCCCCTATTATGGAACTATCGAAACCGACCCAGTAGAGGCTGCGAGGTCTTTCCGGGGAAAGAAGCAGGCCTTGGTAGACCAAACACTCATGCTACAATTCGGCGTAGAGGTGGGAGACGAAGTAAAAGTGGGTACCGAGTCGTTTGAGATCGTCGGTCGGCTACAAAAAATTCCCGGGCAAACGGGAATTACAACCAGCGTCGCTCCGGTGGTGTATATCCCTTTCGAATATGTGGAGCAAACTGGTCTCCTGCAAAAGGGCAGCCGCATCAACTACATGGAGTACTTCAGGTTCGACGACGAGGCCTACGTAAAAACCGTTGAGGAGGCGTATGAAAAAAGGTTTGATCAATTAGGTTGGAGATACGATACCGTCGAAGAACAGAAAGAAGACACTGGGCGGGCGTTCAAAGACCTGACCGGCTTTCTGAATCTGGTAGCCTTTGTTGCACTTCTGCTGGGCTGCATTGGCGTTGCCAGCGCCGTCCACATCTATATCAAAGAAAAGATTACCTCTGTGGCAGTTATTCGCTGCCTCGGCGGCACTTCTATCCAGGCCTTCTTTATTTTCCTTATCCAAATTGCATCAATCGGCTTGCTGGGTGGCATCATTGGCAGTGTGCTGGGATCAGTCCTGCAAATGTACCTGCCAGGTGTGCTCAAAGACTTCCTTCCAGTCACTGTCGATTTTGCCCTTTCGTGGTCAGCCATTCTGCAAGGCATTGCGCTGGGTTTGTCTATCTCTGTGCTCTTTGCGCTTCCGCCGCTTCTTCGCATCCGGAAGGTAGCTCCTTTGCAGGCAATAAGGGCGGGAATTGATGGAGCCGTTCCTGATTCTACTCGTGGCATCTACCCCGTTTATGCCGCAATCCTGGCTTTCATTCTTGGCTTTGCCTGGTGGCAAATTGGCTCTATTCTCGATGCCTTGTCTTTTACAGGAGGTCTGATTGCAGCTTTTCTTTTGCTTGCCGGAGTTGCCAAACTGATCACCTGGTCAGTAAAAAAGTTTTTCCCCATCACCTGGAGTTATGTGTGGCGGCAAGGCCTGGCCAACCTGTTCCGGCCTCAGAACCAAACAATGATCTTGATTATCACAGTTGGCCTTGGCACAGCCCTCATTTCAACGCTTTACCTTGTTCAGCAGTCTCTCATCAGTCAGGTAAGCATCACCGGTGCGGGCGACCGGCCCAACATGGTGCTTTTCGATATACAGTCCGACCAGAAGGAGGCCATCAAAACGATGACCCTTGACTACGAACTCCCGGTAATACAAGACGTGCCCGTGGTAACCATGCGGCTCGAAGAACTAAAAGGCTATAGCAAAAAAGAAGCAGAAGCGGACACCACGTTGGGTCTGCCCGACTGGGCATATAACCGGGAGTATAGGATCACTTATCGAGATTCACTCATCGACTCAGAAGAGATCATTGCAGGCAAATGGCTTGGCAAAATTGAGAACCCTAACGACACCATCTTTATTTCCATGAGCGACGGCTATGCCGAAAATCTGGGAGTGAAAGTGGGTGATGAAATGTTGTTCAACGTGCAGGGTGCTCTCATCAAAACCTACGTGGGCAGCCTGCGACGCATCGACTGGAACAGGGTGCAAACCAATTTCCTGGTCATTTTCCCTGAGGGAGTGCTGGAAAAAGCACCTCAGTTTCATGTACTGATCACAAGAGTTGAAAACAACGAACTTTCTGCCAGGTTCCAGCAAGCTGTGGTAAGGAACTACCCCAATGTTTCCATCATCGATCTTCAGCTGATCCTGTCAACGCTCGACGATATTTTGGGAAAGGTGTCCTTCGTTATTCAGTTCATGGCACTCTTGAGCATTTCAACCGGCATTTTGGTCCTCATTGCTTCGGTTGTTATTAGCAAGTTCCAGCGGATACAGGAGGGTGTCCTTCTCCGAACGCTGGGTGCGAGCCGAAGACAGGTGCTGACAATAGCAGGC
This sequence comes from Imperialibacter sp., assembly GCF_048007035.1. Classification (NCBI taxonomy): domain Bacteria; kingdom Pseudomonadati; phylum Bacteroidota; class Cytophagia; order Cytophagales; family Flammeovirgaceae; genus Imperialibacter; species Imperialibacter sp. The sequence goes on along the minus strand of NZ_CP180355.1, from coordinate 3,316,400 downwards.
CTTGAATACTTGTTTCTGGGTGTTTTTGCCTCCTGTTCTGGCATATTGCTGTCACTAGCCGGATCCTGGATCCTGTCCTACTTCCTGTTCGAGTCTACTTTCAGCCCAGTGTGGATGCCCCTTCTCGCAATTATTGGAGGCATTACGGCACTGACTGTAGCCATAGGGGTAACTAACAGCAGGGAAGTAGTGAATAATCCTCCACTGGAAGTTTTAAGACGTGAAATCTAATTTGACCCAACTATGAATCGTTTTTTGGCAATCGCAGCATTGATATTGTGTGCATCCAGCTCGGCAACAGCCCAAAAGAAAACCAAATGGTCAGCCGAGCAGAAGGAAGTGCTGTCAGTAGTTTTCGAAATGTTTGAGGGCATGAGGAAAGCAGACACCACTGGCTACCACAAAATGTTTACGCCCAATGCACAGCTTCATACCGTAATGGACAGAGAAGCGGGAAAAGAAAACCTCAGGTCAGATGATATGACCAAATTTTTTGAGGCCATGGCTAAACCCAGGGAAATCATCTATGACGAACCCCTTTGGGATATCAGGGTAGAAATAGATGGCAGACTGGCCCAGGTGTGGACTAAATATGCCTTCTATGCTGGCGACAAATTTTCCCATTGTGGAGTCGACGCTTTTCTTCTATTCAAAGACAAAGATGGCTACTGGAAGATTTTCGAGCTAGTAGACACAAGGCACTTTGGCGAGGAGAATTGCCAGCTTCCGAAGAAGTTTTTGAGAGCACTTTCAGACCTGTAACATTTATCAAAACGTTTTTTGGTAAAAAAGAACCCTGTTGAAAGATTCAACAGGGTCCCTGAAATTGATAAGCACAAAACAGAAAAGTTATGTCCAGATGACAGTATTCTCTGTTGCGTACCAAGTTTGCAAATTTTCTTCGTATTTCCCTTCTAAAACATTTCTTTTTATACTCATTTTGGGCGTCAATATGCCATTTTCCATCGTCCATGGCTCCTTCATCACAATCACTTTTCTCACCCTTTCGTAATCCACCAAATCCTTGTTCACCATGTTCATGGTATCCACAAGTGATTTTTCTACATCAACCCGATTCTTTTTCAGCGCCTTGTCTGAAATAACCACCAATGCTACTGGCTGTGGGAGCCCCCTGCCCAAAACACATATTTGTTCGATGTAACCATTGAGAGAGTAGCCCCACTCGATAGGCCCCGGCACTATGTATTCACCCTTGGACGTCTTGAAAGTGTCTTTTACCCGCCCTGTAATTTTCAAAAAGCCCTCATCATCAATCTCTCCCATATCGCCTGTATGCAGGAAGCCATTTTTGAGTACCGAAGCCGTCATCGCTGGTTCCTTATAGTACCCCTGCATCAACCACGGTGCCTGCATAAGTATCTCACCGGTTTCTTCCTCAATCTTGAGAACGGAGCCACGGTAAGGCTGCCCAACGGTTCCCATTTTTACATTGTCAGGATGCATCAGCGTACAGGCGCCAACATTCTCCGTCATGCCGTACAGCTCGAGCAGCTGAATGCCAAGAGCGTTGTACCACTTATGAAGCGAGGGCGGACAAGGAGCGGCAGCAGTAAGGCAATATTCTGCCTCGTTGATTCCCAGGCCTATCCGAATTTTCTTTTTCACAATTCCTGAAATAATTGGCAGCTTCAATAGAAAATCCAGCTTCGACTGTGGCATTTTTTCCCAAACGCCCATTTGAAACTTAGTCCAGATGCGTGGCACAGCAAAAAACATGGTCGGCTGGGCATTTGAAAGGTTCTGCATGAACGTATCCAGCGACTCAGCAAACGAAATAACCCCGCCACAATGAAGCGCACCCAACTCAATAATCATTCTTTCGGCTACGTGGCACAGCGGAAGGTAAGAGAAGTAGCGATGGCGCTTATCCCCAAAATTTATCACATACTTGGCAGCAGCGGCAGTGAACTTCAGTTGTTTGTGATTGTACATCACTCCTTTCGGTGAACCAGTTGTGCCCGACGTGTAGATAATAGTGCACAAATCCATCTCATCCGGAATATCGCTTTCTGTCAGAGGATCATTCTTTGCGATAATGTCCTGCCACTTGTCGTAGTCCTCCACATGGCTTTCAGGCAAAGTTAAGCAAGGCAGTGTTTCAGGGATACCCTTCTTCATACTGTCCCACTCATCTACTTTTCCAACAAAAAGCAGCTTCACTTCACTGTGTTCCAGCACCTGGTTCAGCTGCTCCCCTACCAGATTGGGATACAGAGGAACTGAAATATAACCTCCCATCATTATCGCCAGGTCGGCAATAATCCAGTGGGAGCAGTTTTTGGAAATCAACCCGACATGGTCTCCTTTGACAAGCCCCTGACTCTTCAAATAAGAAGTCATTCTGCGGGCTTCATCCCCCACTTGTTTCCAGGTGTATTCGATCCATTGATCCCCATTGGGTTGTCGTAAAAAAACACGATCGGGAGTCTCTTTTTCCCAATGAAAAAACCACTCCACGAGTGATCTTGGATCATACTTAGACCTGATGTTTTCAGGAATTTCAATTACTTCAGTCGACGTCATAGGGGTGTCTTTTCCTGAATTTATGAAAATTGATCTAAAACTTGGAGAATTTTTCATGAAAGTAAGCCCCCGGTAACTTCCCAGCGGTCAATCCACTGGCTTTGACTGGCTTGCCTGTCGGCAAAAAAGTACGTGTTTAACAACATAGCTGTACACTCCTGAAAGAAAAGTGTTACAAAACCGGACACAACAAGTCTTTCTTAAAATTACAACTTATTGATTGTCAAATGTTTAAACTTTTTGGCATAGCAATTGGCTAAGATGTGGCAGGTCAACAACTCAAAATAATCAGGACATCAAATTTTAAGTGACATGTTACGGCAAATTTTACTCAGTAAAAATGTGTGGGCTAGTCTGGCAATCATGCTGGGCCTGACAATACTGTGGGAGGCTAACCAGAATCAACCATCAGCTGATGCTGAGCACAACTCAACCCATCAAGTTGCAAAAAGATGATAACGAAATAGCGGTCGTGAAAGCGATCAAAAAAAGAAAAACTCAAAAATAAATTCTGACTAAGGACTAATCAATCTCTAAACAACCGGGCAGACTACTGTCCGGTTTGTTTTTTGTAGCCAAACATAAAAAATAATAAGGTTAATAGACCCGAAAGTGTTTATTTTGAGGCAAAATCCTAGCACACAGGATACATGTACATTAGAGATATCTCACATTATATTCCCAGCCAGCGAGTTACGAATCAATACTTCGCCGATCTAAACGGCCTGACAAACGAGTGGATCGTAGAAAGGACTGGCATTTCTGAAAGGCGAAAGGCCGGGGCAGAAGAAAACACGGCGACAATGGCCCTTGAGGCCGTCAAAGCACTCGAAGAACAAGTAGACTTTCCCCTTCAGCAAGTTGATCTGATTGTAGGTGCCTCCTACACTCCGTACGACACCATCGTTACACTTGCCCACAAAACACAACATTACCTCAACGCAACGAATGCAGCGGTGGTGTACATTTCATCGGCCTGCTCTTCATTCCTCAATGCCATGGAGATTGTGGAGGGCTATATGGCGATGGGAAAGTCAAAAAATGCGCTGGTTGTCCTTTCCGAACATAACACGGCCTACCATAACGAGCACGACCACAAGGCAGGCCATCTTTGGGGAGACGGCGCCAGTGCCTTGCTGGTGACCAAAGACAAGCCAACTGCGCCAAGTTTGGCAGTGAAAGAAATTTTTACCAGAGGCGCAGCCCATGTGGGAAGAGGCCTGGAAGGAGTTACTTTGAGACCTCTCCATGGTGGCATTGAAATGCCCTATGGCAAAGACGTGTTTCTAAACGCCTGTTCTTATATGGCATCGGCCACCAGAGACATCATTGAAAGGAATAACTACACGCTTGATGATCTTTCTTATCTGGTACCTCACCAGGCCAACCACAGGATAACAAAGAATGTGGCGGAAAATCTGAAGTTATCACCTGAGAAAGCTATTTCAAACGTACAGTACCTTGGCAACACGGGGTGCGCAGGTGCTGCCATTGGCATATCCGAGCACTGGCATGAGTTCAAAAACGAAGACAAAATAGTCGTGACGGTTTTTGGTGGAGGCTATAGCTACGGAGCCATGCTGCTGGTAAAAGAATAGCGGTACGTAAAACCATTTTTAATAGTTGTACTGTACATCACCGGCCTATGCCTGTATCATTTTCGGACAGTCCGCCAGGCTAACATTTCCGATCTGTCACGCAAACAACTGTTTTTCAACTACTTACAAAAGTTGGCACGTCGTTTGGCTATCAACAGGTGTCTGCAATCAGGCAGACACAAAGGTCAAGAACTCAAAATAGAAAATAACAATACGCAAAGTGGATGCTGAACGACAACAACGGAAAAATCTACTCTGCCACGAATCTCAAGGTTAAAATATACTCCTGCGTCTCGGGGTTTTAAGCAGTTACTTAACACCCGCATACTGGCAAAAGGATATAGTTTTTAGTTTACGGTTGGTTGATGGAAAAGGGAGGGCACAAGCCCTTCTTTTTTTTATTCTACTGCCTCGAGCATTTCCTCCTCCACTTCCACTTCGCTGTCAACATAAACCTCGTCTTTTCTTGGACGTCCTTTAAATGTGGTGTCCGGCTTAAATCCATTTTTGTAGCGTCGCTTCCTGATCTTCCAAACCTTGTAGTTGTCTTTGTTTCCGTTCTCAAACTGGAAAGCCATGTGTTCAGAAGAACTTACCCACTCCAGATTGGTCGAGTCGTTGTTGCGGGGATTATTGTCAAGATGAATAATCATATTGTATTCATCCGGAAGAACATTGATACAATAAGCTTTTGCAACTTCCTTGTGCGGATAAACAGTTCTCCTTTTCCCGTCATCATTGAGAAGATCCAGGAAAAAGCATTTACACGACTTATTCCATCTTTGCTTCATCACCTTGCCTTTCACCTTCATCATCGTTTGGCTTCCCCTGTGAAAAGTCTCACGGTCTTTGCTTCTGATACGACCCCTGTTGGATACTTCGTAGTTCGAAAATTCATCAATGGGCTTCCACACCTCTTCTATACGTTCAATTCTTTGAATGCTCATAGCGTGTGTTAGTAAAATCTTAAACTAATGTTGTCTATTTTATAAATACTTCAATAACGACGGCCAATTAGCCTCTTTTGAAGAGAATATTTCAAATATAGCATTTTGTTGGTAGGAGAAAATCAAAATACGGAAAGGTCAAAAAAATATTTTTGAGGTTGAAACAAATTACTCTATACACAGATAATATTTAATATTAAATAATACACAAATTAACGTTCAATGTATATATTAAGATAGATTTCTACACAACAACATATTTAATATAGAACGTATAGAAGTTATATAAAAAAATCATATTTACAGCGCAAACGATTGCAAAATTTACTTGTCGGACCCACACTATAGCAATACCGGCCAATACATTCTGCCAGTCGGTACCGGACGCAAAATCCACACCCTGATGAGAAGCCTCCTTCATATGAGCACTATTTCAAATAGTGCTCTATGATGAAATAGCCATAAGGAGAGCCATACCTAGCGGAAATGAATAAAGTCGGAGAACAGTCGACTATCACTTCCGAAATGCTATTGGCTATTCCATGTGGCCGCTGAAAAACAAATTTTATACACATGAAATATGGAGACAATCTTTCCTATTGGTGATTTTACTACGCAATACTGGCCCAGTAATTTCTTCCTTAAAAAAATAGTTATAATTTACCTAGCACATTCGAGACCCTACATATATACCTACTAAGCACCTTACTATGAGCACGACCAAAGGCCAGGAAGCAAAAGCTGTAAAAGCATTAAAGAGGATTAGCAAAAAGGAAATGAAAGACACCCTTCTTGTGGAGATAGCCTGGGAGGTCCTTAATCAGGTGGGTGGGATATATACAGTGATACGATCCAAGGTGCCGGCCACTATGCCCAAATGGGGAGATAACTACTGCCTGCTGGGCCCCTACTTTAAGCACCAGGTATCCGCTGAATTTGACCCAATTGATGATTTCTCTGATCCTTTTGGCAAGGCCGTTGTTAAAATGAGGGAGAAGGGATTTGAAGTGCATTATGGCCACTGGCTTGTGACGGGGCGCCCCAAGGCTGTTCTGTTTAACCTCGGCAGTATCTGGAGCAAGCTTGGTGAAATCAAATACCTGCTATGGGAACACCACGGCATCACCACACCAGCCGAGGACCACCTGATCGACCAGGTAGTTGCCTTTGGAGAGTGCGTTAAAATCTTCCTCGATGAGCTATCGTTGGGTGCCTCCAAAAAGAAAAAGATCATAGCGCACTTCCATGAGTGGATGGCTGCGTCGTGCATTCCAGACATCAGAAGGCAAAAAATGCCGATATCCACGGTATTCACCACCCACGCCACCTTGCTGGGGCGCTACCTCGCCATGAACAGCTCTGACTTCTACCAGCACCTGCCTTTCATGGACTGGTCGAAGGAAGCAACCAATTTCAACGTAGAGGCCATCGCCAACCTGGAGAGAGCAGCGGCTCACGGAGCTCAGGTGTTCACCACAGTTTCTGACGTTACAGCCCAGGAGTGCAAGTACCTGCTTGGCAGAACGCCTGATGTGATCCTGCCCAACGGCATCAACAATCAGCGGTTTGAGGCATTGCACGAATTCCAGAACCTTCACAGGGAGTACAAAGAAAAAATACACCAGTTTGCTATGGCTCACTTCTTCAAGAGCTACACTTTCGACCTGGACAATACGCTGTATTTCTTTACCTCGGGCAGGTATGAATACAAAAACAAAGGGTTTGACCTGGCCCTTGAGGCGCTGGCTCGCCTCAACTGGAGGCTGAAAAATGAAGGCAGCGAAATGACCGTCGTTATGTTTTTCATCACAAAACAGCCATTCCACAGCATCAACCCCGACATTCTGCACAGCCGGGCCGTGCTCGAAGAGCTGCGCCAAACAACAGACGCTATCAAGAAACAGGTGGGCGAAAGATTGTTCTACTCGGCCGCCTCCAGCAGCGACCATCGTCTACCCATGCTCAACGACTTTGTCGACGACTATTGGAGACTGCGCTACAGAAGGCTTCTGCAAAGCTGGAAAACGGACCAACTACCACCAGTAGTCACTCACAATTTGGTCGACGACGGTGGCGACGACATCCTTAACTTCCTCAGAACATCCAGCCTGCTGAATCACGAAGATGACAGGGTGAAAATTGTGTATCACCCTGACTTTGTAAACTCAACCAACCCGCTGTTTGGCATGGAGTATGGCCAGTTTGTAAGAGGTTGCCACATGGGCGTTTTCCCGAGCTACTACGAGCCCTGGGGCTACACTCCGCTAGAATGTATTGCCAGTGGGGTGCCAGCCATTACGAGCGACCTGGCTGGGTTTGGCGACTACGTATTGCACAATATGAAAGACCATGCCAGCAATGGAATCTATGTGGTAAACCGGCAGAAAAGAAACTTCAATCAGTCGGCCGACCAGCTTGCTTACCAAATGTACAAGTTCATCAATATGAACCGAAGGGAAAGAATAACCTTACGAAACAAGGTGGAGAGCACGTCGGTGTATTTCGACTGGACTACCCTAACGAAGTATTATGATCAAGCCTATCAGCTGGCGCTTGATAGACTGAAGGCTTAGTCCAAATAAAAAAAGCGTCCTCAAATGAGGGCGCTTTTCCTATCTATTAATGATAATATAAACCTTAACCGATTGAAATTCTCTTGAAAGAAGTGACCGTCAATCCCTTTTGAACACTGTCAAGGTATTGAGCAATCGTTTTTGAGTTGTCTTTCACGAAAGCCTGGCTAAGCAATGTGCTTTCTTTGAAGAATTTATTCAGCTTGCCAAGAGCGATTTTCTCTACCATCTCCTCTGGCTTGCCCTCCTGACGAGCAATGTCTTTTCCAATCTCAATTTCTTTTTCAATAACAGCTTTGTCAACGCTGTTTTGATCAACTGCAATTGGGTTCATGGCTGCAATCTGCATACCCACGTCACGACCAGCGTCAATCACGTCAGCGCTGTTTCCACCTTTTAGAGCTACCAAAACGCCAAGTTTGCTGCCAGCGTGGATATAAGAAACTACAGTTTCGGCTTCCATCACTTCGTAAGCAGAAATTTCAAGCTTCTCACCAATCTTACCAACAAGCTCTATGATCTTCTCGTCAACTGTAAGATCGCCAGCCTTAAGTGCTTTCAAATCTTCTACCGAAGCTGGAGACTTAGCAAATGCCAGGTCAATGATCGTGTTGCCGAGCTTAACGAATTCTTCGTTTTTAGCAACAAAGTCTGTTTCGCAAGTGAGCGAGATAAGAACTGCCTTTGTATTGCTGTCGTTAGTGCGCACAAAAACGGACCCTTCTGTAGTTTCACGATCAGAGCGGGAAGCAGAAACCTTCTGTCCTTTTTTCCGCAAAATCTCTATTGCTTTTTCGAAGTCACCGTCCGATTCTGTAAGTGCTTTCTTACAATCCATCATGCCGGCGCCAGTCATTTGCCGTAACTTGTTTACGTCTTGTGCAGTGATTGCCATTGTTATTTATCCTTTAATGTTTTTTGAAATGCTTTAAACAAAAATTGAACACCGAAGGATCTCCGATGTTCAATTTTTAAAATCTATCCGTTTCCGGATACACTATTTATAAATTAATCTTTTGATTCTTCTACTGTCTCTACTTCATCTACCCGACGCTTCTCATCTTCGTCTTCTTTAGACTTTGCATCGTCTTTTTCTCTCTTGCGCTCATTGAGACCTTCCTCAATTACTTCAGAGATGTAAGATAAAATTAGTTTCACAGACTTGTAAGCATCATCGTTGCCTGGGATAGGGAAATCAACCTCGTTAGGGTTTGAGTTTGTATCCACAATAGCAAACACAGGAATGTTCAGCTTTTGAGCTTCTTTCACTGCTATGTGCTCACGCTTGATATCCACGATGAAAAGAGCTGCAGGAAGACGAGTAAGGTCAGCGATACCGCCAAGCACTCTTTCCAGCTTTTCTTTTTCACGAGTCACCATCAAACGCTCTCTCTTGGCAAGGCCGGTGAAGCTTTCTTCCTTCATCAACTTGTCAATACCCTGCATTTTCTTCAATGACTTGCGGATAGTAGCAAAGTTTGTAAGCATACCGCCCAACCAGCGCTCAGTAGCATAAGGCATCTTCAGCCTTCTTGCTTCATCAGCCATCAGGTCTTTGGCCTGCTTCTTCGTAGCCACGAACATCACCTTGCGGCCTGAACGTACTACTTGCTTGAGTGCTTTAGACGCTTCTTCGAGGCACACAAGCGTTTTGTTAAGATCGATAATATGGATTCCATTCTTCTCCATGAAAATATATGGAGCCATTTGGGGATCCCACTTTCTCGTTAAGTGTCCGAAATGAACACCAGCGTCTAGTAAGTCCTTGTATTCTAGATTAGCCATTAATTATATATAAAGTATATGAAATACTGATTAACGCTTACTGAACTGGAATCTTCTACGAGCCTTAGCACGACCGTATTTCTTACGTTCAACCATACGAGGGTCTCTGGTAAGGAAGCCTTCCTTCTTCAATGCCGGACGGAACTCCTCGCTGATTTCGCAAAGTGCCCTGGAAATTGCCAAACGAATCGCTTCTGCCTGACCTTTGATTCCACCACCGTCAACATTGATTTTGATGTCATACTTGCCCGACTCGCTGGTAAGCTCAAGAGGCTGCTGAACAATCAGACGAAGGATTTCTGAAGGGAAGTATTCTTCAAGGCTTCTTTCGTTTACGTTGAAAGTACCTTTTCCGCTCTGAAGATATAGTCTCGCTACGGAGGTCTTTCTTCTGCCTATGGTATTGATTACGTCCATTAACTAATTACTAATATGTTAACTTGATTTCTTTTGGTTGTTGTGCAGCATGAGGATGCTCAGTGCCTGCATAAACATATAGATTGCGGAATTGCTCTCTGCCCAAGCTATTCTTTGGAAGCATTCCTCTTACTGCCATCTCAACAAGTCTTCTTGGGTCTTTTTCCAACACCATTCTAGGTGAAGCAAAACGCTGACCACCAGGATAACCTGTGTGACGGATGTATGTTTTGTTGTTCATTTTCTTACCGGTAAGGCGAACCTTCTCAGCATTCAAAATGATCACGTTATCTCCACAGTCCATGTTAGGAGTGTAGCTAGCCTTTGTCTTTCCACGAAGAACATTAGCCACCCGGCTTGAAAAACGACCAAGAATCTGATCAGCAGCGTCAATCACTACCCAGTTCTTCTCAATTTTTGCCTTGCTTAGAGACTGTGTTTTGTAGCTTATCGTATCCATTTATCGAAACAGCTTTAATTTCTTTATTGTGTACAGAATATACCTTGCCCTCAAAAAGGGACACAAAGATAGAAGTATAAAAATTGAATTACAATAATGCCCTGAAAATATTTAAGTTAGCTCCGGCCGCTTGCCAAAATCAACTTCTCACGGATCAACTGTTCTTCTCCAACTGCTTGATCAACACCTCAAAGTCTTTAGGGTAAGGTGCCACAGCCCCCACTTTCTTTCCGTCCAGGTCTTTGAAGACCAATTCATGAGCGTGTAAGGCATAGCGCTTGATCAAGGGTTGCTCTTCTTCGAACTTCCCAATATTAAACTTGCGTTTAAGGCTGGACAAGTAAAGCCACTTGCCACCGTATAGCTCATCGCAGGCAATAGGCGCTCCGGCATAAGCACAATGCACTCTTACCTGATGCATCCGACCCGTCAGTGGCTTGCAGCTTAACAAGGTGTGGTTGGAAAACGCTTTTATAGAATTCAATATCGTCTCTGATGCCTTTCCTTTTCGACTGGGCTTCACCTCACCTTTTCCGGTGGTAAGCAACGGAACAGCCACTTTGTGATCCTCAAACTTGTGGATGCCATCCGTCAGCGCATGATATATTTTATAGACCTTCCTTTTTTCAAACTGGATAGCCAGGCTTCTGTACGCCTCTGGGTTTTTAGCGATAGCGATTACCCCCGACGTGTTTTTGTCGAGCCGGTGCGCTACCTGAGCATCAGTCACGTAGCCTCTTGCCAAATCGAGTACATTGCGTTCGCTCTGCCTGTCCATGAGGGTAGAAAGAAAAGGAGGCTTGTTTACCAGCAGGTAGTTCTCATTTTCAAACAAAATCCAGTCTTCAAATTTCTCTTTCTTCATGAACCAAAACTAATTCCGGCCACAAAGCTATCACACAAAGAGCAAAAACCCTCCAATGGTTGAATTAAGGTTGCCAATAGCTGATATTTATCCTTCCTTGTTGAAAAGAACCCAATATGAAAAGATCAACCTTCCTGTTTCTCACCGCATTACTCTGCCAGCAGGCTTTCGGTCAGCAAAATGAGTTTCTGGCAAAAGTGGAAGCGGCCTACGACAACTTCGCCGAGAAAAGCATCTCAGTAAGGCGGTTCAAACACAGCGATGTGGAGCCACTGCTTTTAAACCTAAAGACGAAACAAGGCTTCGCTGTTACCAAAGCAGGTGAGAGCATTGAGGGCCGGAGCATCTATTTGGTGAAAGCCGGTACGGGCCCGGTAAAAGTTTTGCTTTGGTCGCAAATGCACGGCGACGAAACAACCGCTACGAGGGTACTGCTCGATCTTTTCAATTTCCTTGCTGACAAAAGCACATTCGCCAAAGAAAAGGAGGCCTTATTAAAAGGCGTCACTTTGTACTTCATTCCCATGCTGAACCCCGACGGAGCGGAGCAATTTCAAAGAAGAAATGCCCTGGGTATTGACATCAACAGAGACGCCGTAAGGCTACAGTCGCCGGAAGCACAGTTACTAAAGCACGTCAGAGACAGCCTGAATCCTGATTTCGGCTTCAACCTACACGACCAGAATTCGGCAACCAGCGCCGGCAGCACAGGAAAGCCAGCGTCTCTGTCTTTTTTGGCACCCGCCTATAACGAAGCAAAAGACATTAATGCATCAAGAAAGGCCGCCCTGCAAGTCGTGGTCAAACTCAACAAGCTGGTTCAAAGCTACATGCCAGGCCACACTGCCAGATACGACGACACCTTTGAGCCCAGGGCCTTTGGCGACAACATCCAGAAGTGGGGAACCAGCACAATATTAATCGAATGTGGTGCTTACCCTAACGACCCTGAAAAGCAAGTCATCAGAAAAGTGCATTTTCTCGCTCTGCTGGGCACCCTGCAAAGCATAGCCGATGGGAGTTATAAAAACCTTGATAGCAACGACTATTTCAAAATACCTGAAAACGGACGGTACTACGTAGACCTGTTGGTTAAAAATGGGAAGCTAGCGCTTGACAGCAGCTTGTATACCATGGATTTAGCCATACGCCTCAGGGAAAACACCCGTGAAGACCTGAGAACCTACGACGTGGCGGGCTATATTGAAGATGTTGGCGATATGTCGGTCTATTTTGGCTACGACGAAATTGATGCGACCGGAATGATGATCGTGCCAGGGAAAGTTTACCCGGATATTTTCGATACCATGGATGCCATTCCAGTTGACAATATCGACGACTGGCTGCAGGAAGGGTACACTTATGTGAAGGTGAGAAAGCCAATCGGGAGATATGTTGACTTGCCCGTCAATATTATCGGCGCTTACCAAACGCCTGATGAAAGCATCTCATTTGGCGATCCAGCCACATTCATTGTCACAAAAGACGGAAAGGTGGCGTTCACGGTGGTAAATGGCATGGTTTACAACCCGACTGCCAACAACAAGGGGGTGAAGAACGGGGTAGTGATCAGGTAAAACAAAAAATGCTCTATCAGGCATTTGCGTAATTGATGGTAGGCCAGGCACCCTCAAGCACTACATTGAACAATTCAAATTTATTTCATGAATATTATGAAGATTTCATAAAATTACGCAACGAGCACTAATCTCCTCTCTACTCACATAGCCTTTCCATTAAGAATCACTATTTTTGGAAGCCCTAATTTACACTTAGTCGGCTCAAGCCAAACAAAGGCTATGCCGGCATAAAAATTATACTTTATGAGAGACGTGCTGGAACAGGTAAGGATTGAACTTGGCAAGCCTTACGAAGACCTGACCTTTTTGCTGGAAGCCCTTAGGGATTCATTATCCGAAAACGGTGAAGAAGCCATTGCTTCCAAAATTCCCTGGATTAACAAAATAAACTTTAGCAATACCGACCAGCTTAGCGAAAAGGAGATTCAGCTTTACTCACTGGTGTTTCAAATAGTGAACATGGTTGAAGTAAATGCGGCTGTGCAAAGCCGCAGGCATTTGGAAGACCAGTCGCTGGCTAGTATCAGTGGTTTGTGGGCCAGAAATTTACAATCGCTCAAGGAGGCTGGAGTCAGCCCAAAAGACATTGCCAGCAAACTGGCCGAGATTTCAATTGAGCCGGTGCTCACGGCACACCCAACGGAAGCCAAGCGTGCATCCGTTCTCGAGCACCACAGGGAGTTATACCTCCTCATCGTGCAGCGGGAAAACCAGATGTACACGAAAAAAGAGAAGGACAATATCAGACACAACATAAAACTGGTATTGTACCGCCTCTGGAAAACCGGAGAGATTTATGTGGAGAAGCCGGACGTAGCCTCTGAGTTAAGAAATATACTTCACTACCTGGTAAATGTGTTCCCGGACGTGATACCAGTGCTTGACCGCCGCATGATACAAGCGTGGGATGACGCAGGGTTTGACAGGTCTCTTCTCCTCAACAACACCGCCTTTCCGAAGATCAGCTTTGGTGACTGGGTGGGCGGAGACAGAGATGGTCACCCACTGGTAACTGCCCAGGTGACCGCCGAAACGCTACAGACCTTAAGACTCAATGCCATCGTGGTAGTGCGCCGCCGGTTACTTATGCTGGTAAAGCACCTTAGCCTGGCTTGCGACATTGATAAAGTGTACCCGCCACTAAGAGAGAGGGCCTACCACCTGATGCATGAGTTGGGTGAAAAAGGAATTGAAGCTTTGCAACGCAACAAGGGCGAAGCATTTCGGCAGTTCGTCAATATTCTCATGGCCCGACTACCCATTGACACCAAAAGGGGTCATGCCACCGAGCTACAAGACTTCAAAGGTGCCTATGCTGGCTCAAAAGAGCTGATAGACGATCTTACCATTTTAAAAGATGCACTCATAGACTATGGCGCCAAATCCATTGCTTTTGATGAGGTAATAGGAGCCATCAGGATCGTAGAAACATTTGGCCTTCACCTGGCCCGCCTCGATATACGCCAAAACAGTGCATTTCACGACAAGGCTATTTCTCAGCTGATGGACGCCGCTGGTCTGAAAGGGGCTGACTACCTGCAGTGGAATGAAGAAGAGAGACTGGCCTTTCTGAACAAAGAGCTAGCCTCCAACCGGCCTTTCGCCAACAAGAATGTTCCGCTGGGTGAAAACGCCCAGGCTGTGGTAGACTGCCTCAAGGTGGTGGAGCAGCACATTTCAAAGTATGGCACAGAAGGCATCGGCTCACTCATTGTCAGCATGACCCGGAGTGTCTCCGATTTGCTCGCCGTTTATCTGCTAGCGAGAGAAGCCGGGCTAACAACCCAATCGGAAGAAGGGCTCGTTTGTATTTTGCCGGTGGTTCCATTGCTTGAAACGATAGAAGACCTTGAAAACGGCGGTCAAATTTTACAAGGCTTTTTGGAGCATCCTTTCACCAAAAGAAGCATTAAATACATAAAAACGAAGAACCAGGCCAGTTCGCTCTTCCAGCAAGTGATGGTAGGATATAGCGATAGTAACAAAGATGGTGGCATCATGGCCAGCCAGTGGAACTTGTACAAAGCACAGTCTCGGTTGAGCCAAATTGGACGTGATCTGGGCGTGAAAATTGTGTTCTTCCATGGCAAAGGCGGCTCAATCAGCCGGGGCGCTGGCCCAACGCACTACTTCGTTAACGCCCTTCCGCATTCTTCGCTTCAGGGAGCCATCCGGCTGACCGAACAGGGTGAAACCATTGCGCAAAAGTATGCCAACAAGGTAAACGCTGAGTACAACCTGGAACTGTTGGTTGCCAGCACAGCCGCCCGAACTATTTTGGACGGAGTGACCGAGAGAAAGTATCACCCTATGGCGGAAATTCTTGAGAAGCTCGCCAACGAAAGCAAAGGCTACTACGAGAAGTTGATGCATGAAGAAGGCTTCATACAGTTTTTCAGAGAAGCTACCCCCATCGATGCTATCGAATCCAGCAAAATTGGTTCGAGGCCTGCTAGAAGGTCCGGCGCCAAGTCATTGGAGGATCTGAGAGCCATTCCGTGGGTATTTAGCTGGAGCCAGTCGAGGTACAATATGACCAGCTGGTTTGGCGTTGGATCTACTCTGCAGAATTTGAGAGACAATCAGCCCGAAATTTATGCGGAGTTCAAGAAGGCAATCAAGTTTGATCCTCTCATTCGGTATGTTTTCACCAACATCGACACCAGCCTCGCTTCCACTGACGAATTGATTATGAAGGAGTATGCGTCGCTGGTAACTGACGACAAAGTGAGAGATAAATTCCTCAACATCTTTATTACGGAGCTAAAGAAAACAAGTGAAGCGCTTGAAGGTCTTCTGGGAAGGCCAATGAAGGAAAGGCGGAGAAACCACTACTATTCCAGTCTTTTGAGAGCATCCTTGATGGACAACCTTCACAAGACCCAGGTGAGTTTGCTCAAAAAGTGGCGCAAAGAGAAAGAAGAAGGATCTGACAAGACAGAGGTAACACTTACTCATTTGCTCATTACTATCAATGCAATAGCAAGTGCTATGCGAAACACCGGTTGATGAATTGATTTGAATTGCGCCTGAAAAGTGTCATATTTCTTAATATTTCGCTTTCAGGCCATGAATCATCCTAAACTCGCTGTACTTATCTCAGCATTTATCGCCACGACGCTGTCTGGTTGTTATATGCAAAACGCCCCAGTCCATTTGGGGCAAAAGATAAGCGGTGTGTCGCTGGTGGCAGGCAGGGAAGTAAGCACTGAAGAAGAACTTGAGCACCTCGACAGCGTTGGTGCCAAATGGGTTGCTATTATTCCCTTTGCCTTTGCCCCGGGGCACTCTCCTGAGCTGCACTTCAATCACTCCCGCCAATGGGGTGGCGAAACAACCAATGGCGTGGGGCAACAGATTGTGGCTGCCCATAGCAAAGGCCTTAAAGTAATGGTGAAACCGCATGTTTGGGTGAGAGGCGACGGCTGGGCAGGCGATTTCGTACTTCAAACGGAGGAAGAATGGGCGACATGGGAAGAAAACTATCTGAGCTACATCATGACTTACCTGAAAGTGGCCGACTCATTGAATGCCGAAATTTTTTGCATTGGCACTGAATTCAATCAGGCCATCATACACCGCCCTGATTTTTGGGTGAAACTTGCTACCACGTGCCGGGCGAACTTCAAAGGCAAACTGACCTATGCCGCCAACTGGGACAACTATATGGAGGTAAGCTGCTGGGAACAGGTGGACTACATTGGCATTGATGCATACTTCCCAATCAGCGACGAAAAAACACCTTCAGTAAAACAGCTGAAGAAAAATTGGGCGGAGCCGAAAAAGTCACTGGAAAAGCTTTCTAAAAAATTTAACCGCCCCATTCTGTTCACTGAATATGGCTACCGCAGCGCTGACTATGCAGCAGCTAAACATTGGGAATTGAACGAAAAAGAACAGCCGCTAAACCTCCAGGCCCAGAGCAATACGTATGAGGCGCTCTTCCAGTCTTTCTGGGACGAGCCATGGTTTTCTGGCGGGTTTCTTTGGAAATGGTATCCTGATCACCCCAGGGCTGGCGGAATGGAGAACAACGACTACACGCCACAAAACAAACCCGCAGAAGTTGTTATCAAAAAGTGGTATGGCCGGGAAGCAAATATTCCCCAGGCAGGCAACTAGTCCAGTGCTTTCGCTTTGGGGCTCGCCATGGCCAACACCTTGAACATCCACTTGGCTAACGGCTTGTTTCCCTTTCGCTTCGTGAGATCCAAAAACCAACCATACTTCTTCATGATTGGTATTTTATGAGTCTCGACCAGTTCTATCAGAGCTCCATCGGGGTCTTCTACATAGGCGAACCGACCTCCGGCTTCACCCATAGCAAAAGTGCCTTTGCTATCAATGGTAAATTTGTGGCCAGCTTTGTTCAGCACCTTCTGAAGAGGCTCCATATCCAGCACATCGAAGCAAAGGTGGATGAATCCACAGTCGCCCCAATATCTGGTATCGTCAAAAATTCTTTTTCCTGCTTTGTCTTTCCGTTCAACAAGCTCAAGCTCTATCCCGCCCAGCAGTTGACTAAACGCTCCCACTTGTCCGGGAGTTTTGCTCAACACCAGTCGCCGGACAGACGGTGAGCCAGCATCGACGAACTTGTCTCCCTTGGCTTCTTCATCGAACACTACTCCGGACGTACCAAGCAGCGTCTGGTAAAATGACAGCGATTTGTCCACTGACGAAACTCCTATAACGGCTCCGAAGATGCCGCCAGTGAGGTTGCCATTCTCGCCGAACCATCCTTCTGAAATCTCAACAACCTGGAATATATTACCCATTGGATCCTTTACCCACGCATATCCTCTCCCTTTAGAGTCTGTCAGAATCTCCGACACCTCCGCTTTGGCGCTTTGAGCAAGTGCTACAAATGATTTGATGTTTCGGGTTTTGATCTTTAGAGCGAACAGACCGAGGTCACCATACACAGGGTTAAAAGAGCAGCTGCCGGGTGTTCTGCTTGTAAACTGCCAAATTTCCGCACCACCGCCTCCTGCCATATTCAACGCCAGCACAGCCCTTCTGGAGTGCACCTCTCCGCCGGTGTAGGGCGTCATAAGTGCTGCTTCAGCTCTGTCGTCGAAGATGGCGACAGACAAGCCGAACATTTTGCTGTACCATGGCCAGTATTTATCAATATCCGGCACACCTATGCCTGCCTGCTGAACTCCAGTAATGTAACTTTCCATAGAACCTATTGATCAGTCTTGAGTAGTTTTTTATAAAGGCTTGCCAGCCTATGCTGAGAAGCGCCCCAAAAATACAAGCTAAAAACTAAAAAGTTAGCAAATTGAACCCGAAGGTAGCTATTGGTGTCATATTTTCTTGCTGACACTACTATATCCCTGGGCATGATGCGGAAGCTGCTTTTTTTCTTTATCCGTTCTATGATGTCATAGTCCTCCATGATAAGATAGTGTTCCTGAAAGCCGCCCAAATTCCGAAAAAGCTCTTTTGTGATAAAAAGCGTTTGATCGCCGCCCCGGCACCAAAGAAATGGGAACCTTGTAAAAAAAGCATTGATTCTAAGCGGCAAATTGTTCGAATTGAAGCGGTAGCGATAACAGCCGCTTTCGTAACCAAGTGAAAGCGACTGAGAGATATCGGTCACATAGTCGGGCTCAACAACAACGTCGGCATGCACAAAGTAGAACACATCGCCGCTGGCTTTTTCAGCACCAAGGTTCATTTGCACTGATCGCTGCCTGACAGCAGTTTTAACCACCACCGCCCCCGCAGCCGCAGCTAATCGAGCTGTGCCGTCACTGCTCCCTCCATCCACAACAATTATTTCCCTGCTTTCGTCATCACCGTGCTTTTTCAGGCTTTCAATCAAGCACACGATATTCTGCTCTTCATTGTAGGTTGGAATGATTACACTGATTGTCATTGATGCGTCGGGTCGTTCGTATTTTCTCCAATTCAAACCTGCCCGCCTTGCGTTTGTTCTCGCCATTTGCTTACAAGCTCCGTCCAGCAGGTCTCCTCAGACTTGTGCCAGTATAGCTGCTTCAAAAGCAACACCCAAAAATTTACTGATTATTTTTGCGCAGCGGCACTTACTACTCATCCTCGTCGGGTGAGTCATCCCGAAGAACTTCTATTTCCTCCATGTCGCTCTTGCGGAGTTTAAAAAAGAAAGTTGAGCCTTTGCCCACCGTGCTGGTAACACTGACTTTGCTGCCATGGGCTTCGATAATGTGCTTGACGATGGCAAGCCCCAAACCAGTCCCACCTTTTTCTTTCGACCGGCTCTTTTCCACTCTATAAAACCGTTCGAACACCCGCTTCAAGTCTTCAGGAGGTATTCCACGCCCGGTATCTTTGACGAATATAGTTACATCATGTTTTCCCTCTTCGAAATCGATCTCCACCATGCCTTCATCCTTGGTATACTTGATTCCATTCGAAATGAGGTTAGTCAGCACCTGATAGATTCTCTGAAAATCGGCGTGAACATAAATCGGGGCCTTCCCCGCCTTCGTATAGCTAAGCTTGATTTTTTTCTTCTCGGCTTTTTCTTCGAACTGCTCAATGATTTCTTCTGTAAGCTCCCGAACATCAAAGTCTTCAAAATGCATTTTAATTTCACCGGTTTCCATTTGAGAAATGGTTAACAGGTCGTGCACCAGAATATCCAGACCATCAAGGCTCTTGGCGGCTTTTTTCAAGAACTTGATCCTAACAGACTTGTCTTCAACCGCTCCATCCAAAAGTGTGTGCACAAATCCCTGAGCGGCAAAAATGGGTGTCTTCAGCTCATGGGAAACATCGGCAAGAAACTCCCTTCTGAAAGCCTCCATCTTCTTCAACTCATCAATCTCCCGCTGCTTAATTTTTGCATAGGAATAAATCTCTTCGTTGATTTTCTTAAGGGGGCTGAGGGGATTTGAAGAGGGATCGTCTACTTCAGTGAAATCTTTTTTCCTTATGTTTTCAAATGCTTCATTAATGCCATTGATTTCCTTAAAAAAAAGAAATTCCAGCACGACGCTGATCAACAGATAAGAAGACGAAAACGAAAGCCCAAATGCGACAAAAAGAGCTGTGACGGTTACCTGAGGCAGCAGGTACAAAAAAGCAGTAGTAATAACGGATATGGAAACAGATAGCAGCAGCGCAAGGGCTCGGGAGTTAAGCAACATAAAAGCTTAGTTAGCCTCAAACTTATATCCAACGCCTTTCACGGTAGATATATATCCTTCCCCTATTTTCTCTCTGACTTTTCTGATATGCACATCGACTGTGCGTGCCAACACATATACGTCGGTGCCCCATATGTTCTGCAACAGATCATCCCGGCTGAACACCTTTCCAGGGTTTTGGGCAAGGAAGTACAGCAGCTCAAATTCCTTTTTGGGAAGGTTGATCTTGTCCTCTCCAATGGTGGCAGTGTAGCTTGTCCGGTCAATACTTAAATCACCTGCCGACACCTGATTGTTGTCCTTCTTCTTTTTAGAGTCTCTTCTGAACAAGGCGTTTATCCTGCTCATCAAAGCCCTCGGCTTAATCGGCTTTGTTATATAATCGTCGGCTCCGATATCAAAAGCCGCTACCTCCGAGTATTCTTCGGACCGTGCTGTTAGAAAAATAACGAAAGAATTATTGAGCTCTGGTATCTCTCTTAGCTGCCTGCATGTTTCCACACCGTCCTGATGAGGCATCATTATGTCCAGCAGAATGAGGTCGGGATGGTAGGTTTTGGCAATTTCAACGGCCTTTCTACCATCGAGCGACGTCTTTACGTCATAACCTTCTTTGGCCAGGTTGTACTTTAGCAGCTCTAATATGTCAGCTTCATCGTCTACTACCAGTACCTTTTGTGATTGCTTATTTCCCATTGTTCACCGGGGGATTACGATAATTTAAAAACCAGGTCTTAGCGCTGTATTTTTTGTTACTCAACTGATAAAAACCAGCTACGAATACTAAAGACGGCTTAAAAGTAGACAATAAAGAACTGAATGTAAAAGCGGTAACAATTTGTTAATACTACTCCTGAACGACCGCCAGCCTAGACTTAATATTCTTTGCGTCGGTGATATCAATGTCTACCGAACCCACTAAAAACATCTTAGCTCTCACTTTGAGCGGAATCTTATTCGCATCGTCAGACATCCATAGCAAGATAGCATCTTCCCCTTCAAAAATACTGTTTTCAGGCATAACAGGTGCAAAAACCAATGAGTTGATCTTGCCGAGCTTGGTCTTAAGCACTTCACGCCTCACAAACCTGATTTTCATATCGAAAAGCTCTTTGTCGAAAAAAGCCTTTACCTGGAGCGTATCGTTGGGTTGAGTTTTTGAAAAGTCAAGCGTCCGGATGTAGTAGTAACCACTTACCAGGTCCTGGATATTGGACGGTATGTCGTACATTTTAGTTTCCTTCGGCCTAAAGGTATGCTTGTCCAGCGTGGTCACTTTGGCCTTTTCGTTCTGGTGATCAAAATCAACCACTTCGTATTTTCTATACCTTCCTTCCTGGATATTCCTGTAAAACTGGTGCGGCACCAGAGAGGCGGTGTCATAATAAGTGCCCCAGTTGTCCTTTACGCTATACAGAAAATCGGCCAAGCCTGTAGTTTTTCCGTAGACGTCGATGCGGTAGCAGGGCCTCCCGTTCCGCCTTTCAATATCCGGCAGAATGCTCATCGTAGCTTCACCGGCGGTCAGCATGCCAATATGCAGCCTGTACTCCAAAAGCTCACCCTTTTTGAAACTTCGGTTACTAAGGGTTCTAAATGCACGATCACCAGCGTACTGACCGAACGCTGAAAAAATTCCTGCGAGTGCTATTAACCCACCTATTTTTGTCAGTATACTTTTCATAATGAAGGATATACTCCTTTTAAATAAGTCACATATGCCCTAAGGTCACCCCCAAACCTTTCCTCTAATTCATTTTCGAAGCTGGTCATCTTACCACGGTACCTGAGGTATGACATAAAGAAGGTATTATTAGGCAACCTGTTCTCGGCCTTCCACTGAAAAGGCTTTCTTTCTTTGAAGCGCAGGGTGTCCAGGTTTTTCATTATGTCATAAATCATGTCCCATTTTTGCTCACTTTTCAGGGCAACAGACATTGATTCGTCCATAGTTGTATATAAGCTATCCAATTTTCGTGCCCCATTCAAATAGTGACGGTAGATCTTTTCATAATCGACCTCTGAGTTTACATACGATGTGAGTTCGGCTGAGTTTTGTCCGAACCGGTTCTTTAAGAACTGAATGGCACCCATTCTTCCCACAAAGCTGGCCAGGTTCTCATTAAATTCCACGCTGTCTTTCACGTAGAGCGTGCCGTGTGTAAGCTCATGAATGATCAATTCAGCCAGATCACCTTCTGACCTCTCCAGCATTTTACTCAAAATCGGGTCCTTAAACCAGCCCAGGGTAGACCAACCGCTTACCATGCCGATATGCGTGTCGTAGCCAGCCGAGTCCAGCCTCGCCCTTTCAAGCTTCGCCTTTTCCAGGTCAAAGTACCCCTTGTAGGGAAACGACCCCAGAAACGGAAACTTCCAGCGATATGGCACCAGTGCAAACGGCTCTGCGGCGGTTACATTCCAGAGTAAATTTTCACCCTTCTGATTGTACATCGTCGTGTAGTTGTCAGAAGGGGAAATACCCAGAGAGTCAACCGCAAAAGACCTTATCTCCTGAATGAGCCTTAGCTTGGCCTTTAAAGAATCCGGGAAGTCGGGCGACTCAAGAAATTCCCCAATTGGTTGAGCTTCCCACAAGATCTCAAACTGACCTTTGCCCTGCATCCACCCATAACTAACCAAATCTCTATAGTAGATCAATACTGCTGCCAAAAGCAGAACAATCGTTAAAACAATCTTTTTCTTCACGATTCCAATTTAGCTCTTCAACACCTAACGACGAAAAATATTGTACAGGAAGCAAATCGCCGAACCATTTAGAATGTCAAACGTATAATACCTTGTAAAACATAGTACTAATCATTACCTTGTCTATATGAAGTCTCCTGAACAATTTCAAAGGCACAATAAGATCATCGGAAAAATTCTTATTGTCGTATCACTTCTGCACCTTGTGTTCTCAGCTTTTATGTACAACGCTGTTTATTTTTTCGACAGCTGGGAAATATTTAGTGACATCCATATAGGAGGGCTTACGTTCAGGCATCCCGCTGCCCTTATGTATGCCTTCCCATTTTTCTATGTTGGACTGGCCATTATCGAGTTTATCCTGGCTGCCGGCATACTGGCCAACCAAAAATGGGCGCAAAAAGCATCGATGGCACCTGCGGTTTTCTACTTCTTCAATTTTCCGCTGGGCACTGCATTTTGTATTTATATCTTCCTCACTTTCTGGGAAACACCCACAGCCGCTGAGATGGAAGTCAGTCAAAAGGCGGAAGAGAATAGCTGAGGGCCATTGTTGAGTGACAGGGTAAATCTGCCCATGATAGCGTTGGTATTTGAGGCGAATCCTAGTAAATTCACAGCCCCAATACTCAATATTTTAATCACATATCATGAGCGATAAAACTGAAAAACTGAAGGCGCTGGCGCTGACCATCGACAAACTTGAAAAAACTTACGGCAAAGGCACCATCATGAAGCTGAGTGATGAGCGGGTAGTTGACGTGCCAGCCATTTCTACAGGCTCTTTGGGGCTTGATATCGCTCTTGGTGTTGGTGGAATTCCAAGAGGCCGGGTAATTGAAATTTACGGACCGGAATCATCAGGTAAAACCACCCTTTCAATGCACTGCATTGCGGAGGCTCAAAAAAAGGGAGGTCTTGCTGCTTTCATTGATGCGGAACATGCCTTTGACAAATCCTATGCAGAAAAGCTCGGCATTGACACCGAGAACCTGCTCATTTCTCAACCCGACAATGGAGAGCAGGCGCTTGAAATTACAGAACACCTGATCCGTTCAGGCGCTATTGACATCATCGTGATTGACTCCGTAGCTGCCCTTGTGCCAAAAGGAGAACTTGAGGGAGAAATGGGTGATAGCAAAATGGGTTTGCAAGCCAGGTTGATGTCGCAGGCTTTGAGAAAGCTGACTGGTACTATTAATAAGACTGGCTGTTCCTGCATATTCATTAACCAGTTGAGAGAGAAAATAGGCGTGATGTTCGGAAATCCTGAAACGACCACTGGTGGTAATGCGCTGAAGTTTTATGCTTCGGTTAGGCTTGACATTCGCCGTGTGGGTCAAATCAAAGAGGGCGCTGACAACGTGACTGGCAACCGCACCCGGGTGAAAGTGGTAAAGAACAAAGTAGCGCCTCCATTCAAAATCGTGGAGTTCGACATCATGTACGGTAAGGGTATCTCCAAAGTGGGCGAGATCATTGATATTGGGGTTGATCTGGACATTGTGAAAAAGTCAGGCTCATGGTTCTCGTACCAGGAAACCAAGCTGGGTCAGGGAAGGGATTCAGTAAAGGAATTGCTGCTCGACAACCCGGAACTGATGGAAGAAATAGAAAAGAAAATCAAAGAAAAAATTGCGGGCGTTGCTGCACCGGCCCCTGCAGTGGCAGATAAAGAATAAACAAACAAAAAGCCTTTAGTTTTTCGATCCTCAACGGGCTTAAAACTAAAGGCTTACTTTTTACAGACTCCCGGTCTACTTTGCGTAAGCAATCGATCTCATCTCACGAATAACAGTCACCTTTATCTGCCCCGGGTACTGCATATCTCTCTCGATCTTCTGGCTAATCTCAAACGACATGTCGCCAGCTCTTTGGTCAGAAACAGAATCCGCATCCACAATCACCCTGAGCTCACGACCGGCCTGAATGGCGTAGCACTTGTTCACACCGTCAAACTCCAGCGCCAAAGCTTCCAGCTCCTTCAATCGGCGGATGTACGACTCCATCACCTCACGGCGAGCACCCGGCCTTGAGCCTGAAATAGCGTCACATGCCTGAATGATAGGTGAAATCATCGCAGTCATCTCTACCTCATCATGGTGAGCGCCAATGGCGTTGCAAACATCAGGATGCTCCTTGTATTTCTTGGCCAGCTCCATGCCCAGGATCGCATGTGGCTGCTCTGGCTCTTCCGGCCACACCTTGCCAATATCATGTAGAAGCCCGGCTCTTTTGGCCATCTTGGCATTCAGCCCAAGTTCAGCAGCCAGCGTGGCGCAAAGCTTCGCTACCTCTCTGGAGTGTTGAAGCAGGTTTTGTCCGTAAGACGAACGGAACCTCATCCGGCCAACCATTTTGATCAATTCAGGGTGCACCCCATGAATACCCAACTCAATCACAGTCTTCTCACCAATTTCAACAATTTCATCATCGATGTTCTTGGCAGTTTTGGCTACAATCTCTTCAATACGGGCAGGGTGAATCCTACCATCCTGCACCAGGCGGTGCAAAGACAATCTAGCTACCTCACGGCGCACCGGATCAAAACCTGAGATGATGATGGCTTCTGGTGTGTCGTCAACTATGATCTCCACTCCTGTAGCCGCTTCCAATGCCCGGATGTTTCTACCCTCACGCCCAATGATCTTGCCTTTGATGTCGTCACTTTCAATGTTGAAAATGGAAACACAGTTTTCTATGGCGTGCTCTGTAGCAGTTCGCTGGATTGTCTGGAGAACGATCTTCTTCGCTTCCTTGGTAGCAGTCAGCTTCGACTCTTCAATAATCTCTTTGATGTGAGACGATGCCTTGGAACGAGCCTCATCTTTCAGCGTTTCCACCAGCTGCTCTCTTGCTTCGTCGGCTGTGAGGCTTGAAATTTTTTCGAGGATCTCTACTTGCTGCTGCCTGATTTTGTCCAGCTCTTCCTTCCTCTTTTTCAATATCTCCATTTGGGCATTCAGGTTCTCCTTGGCAGAGTCTAGCTCGGCCTCGGTTCTCTTGTTCTGCTCAAACTGCTTAGACAGCGCCTGCTCTCTCTGCTTGATCTTGTTTTCGTTGGAGATGATGATGGCCTTTTTCCTATTCGACTCCTCCTCGAATTCTTCTCTAAGCTTCAGGAATCTTTCTTTGGCTTCAAGAATTTTATTCTTCTTGATGTTCTCAGCCTCAATTTCAGCTTCTTTTACCAGCAGCTTACTCTTTTCTTCAATGTCCGACTCCTTAGAAGCATAGGATTTCTTAAGGGCCATTCTCCCTGCGAGAAAGCCCGCCACAATCCCAACAAAGGCAAATAGGATGATATATACGGTTGTGTCCATAACATTTAATATAAGGTGTATACTATTACTAGTTAGCACCAGCAGAAATTGCTACAGAAGCACAGGGTAAAAAATGATATGCAGGTTTATAAGGCCTGGGTGATCAGATGATTTAGGTGAGTAATTTTTTCTAGTGTTACCTGATCATTGTCTACAACAGTCTCGTCGACTTTCAGTTTCTCAATAAGCAAGTCGAAGGACACCATTGCCAGCAAGTCTTGTGGATCGTCGATGCCAAATTGTTCCTTGTACGACTTCATCCTTTCATTCAATTGCTTGCCTGCCTGACGTACCATGCCCTCTTCATGAGCCGATACCTTCATTGGGTATTCTCTGTTGCCTATTTTTATCCGTATCGAAAGCTGTTCCCCCATCACTTATCCTTACAGGTTATTGACTCAAATGAGCAATGCACCTATCTATCTCCTTAATATATTCATTTAATACTTGTTTGAGTTCTGTCGAGTCGTCTCCGCTCAATGCCAAACTATCAGCAATCTTACTAATTTTAAATTTATTTTGGAAGTCGCTTATCTGATGTTCCTTCGAACTCAAAACACTACGGAGCTCTTCATTCTCCGTTTTGGTATGATCTAACTCTTTTTTCAGGTTTTTATATTCATTTAAAAGAAGGGAAATCTTTCTTTCCAATGAGTTTAATTCCGAGTTGAGTTGGTTTGAGTTCATAGTAATCACTTCCTTATTATAGCTCCAAGCTGACTTTCAAAAGCAGCTATCAACGCATTCATTGTTTTGTCAATTTGCTTGTCCTTCAGGGTCTCCTTCTCATCCTGAAGAGTGAAACTGATGGCATACGACTTCTTACCAGCTTCCAGCTTGTATCCTTCATAAACGCTGAAAACATTCAGCCCCTTGATCAGTCGACGTTCCGCTTGTCTGGCTACTTTCTCTACCTGAGAGAAACTCACTGACTTGTCCAGCACTAATGACAAGTCACGGCGTACTTCCGGAAACTTGGGCACCTCAGTATAATCGATTGTGCCTTTGTACCATTTCAGCAGTTGCTTCCAGTCGATGTCGGCATAAAAAACCGGCTGTCGCACCTCCGCCAGCTTGAGCACCTTTTTGTTTACCTGCCCAATGCTTGCAAACATTTTTCCATTCAACGAAAAATCAAGGCCCGACTCAAATGTCTTGTCTTTGGTGGGTTGAGTTTCGTATCCAGAGATGTTCAATTTATTTAAAATTTGCTGTAAAGCAGCGGACAAGTCGTAGAATTCTGTCGTCCTGGTTGGCTCCCTCCAGGATTCCTCATGAGAGGCGCCTGTAGCAAACAATGCCAGCCTGTTTTGCTCCCGGTACTTTCCACTGTCCTTCTTATGATACGTCTTGCCAAACTCAAAAAACTTCAGGTTCGGTTGGCGATGGTTGTTGTTGTAAGCCACCACTTCCAGTCCACTGAAAAGCATTGACTGACGCATCACGCCAAGCTCTTCACTCAACTTGTTGAGAATAACGACATTCTGCTCTTCCTCGTACAATCCTGATTTGGTACCATATTCAGCATTGGTCAGAGAGTTGGTGATGATTTCGTAGAAGGACCTTGCCGCCAGGAACTCCGAAATTTTAAGCTGAAGCTTATTGTCGTCCACTGTCGGAAATTCCGACAAAGTTTTGGCACCAATAGTCGCCGATAACTCAATATTATCGATGCCATACACCCTCAAAACCTCCTCTACTATGTCTATTTCACGCTGTACATCCACCCTGTAGGGGGGCACAACAGCGGTGAAATCATCAGCAGTTAAATCCTCAATACCTATATGTAGGTTTTTCAAAATTTTCAGAATAGCCTCTTTGCCGATATCTTTC
Organism: Imperialibacter sp.; assembly: GCF_048007035.1. Classification (NCBI taxonomy): domain Bacteria; kingdom Pseudomonadati; phylum Bacteroidota; class Cytophagia; order Cytophagales; family Flammeovirgaceae; genus Imperialibacter; species Imperialibacter sp. The sequence goes on along the minus strand of NZ_CP180355.1, from coordinate 3,288,624 downwards.
CCCATCAGCATATTGACCCTGGCAAAACGAACTTTGAACCTGAAGTCGGCAATGGGCTGCGGGTAAATATCAACTACCTCAGAGCTAATGCTTCCTCCAGCCACTTCTTTAATAAGCAGTGCAGCATGTTTCAAAGCATTTACGGTCCCATTTGGATCGATACCTCGTTCAAACCTGAAAGAAGCATCAGTTTTCAGACCATACAAGATGGCAGTTCTTCGCACGTAGTCAGGAGAGAAGTAGGCAGACTCGAGAAAGATACTTGTTGTGGTGTCGGACACGCCCGAGTGTGTACCACCGAAAACGCCTGCTATACACATTCCTTCCTCTGCATCGCAAATCATCAGGTCATTGGCCGAAAGTTTCCTCTCTTTCTCATCCAATGTGGTAAACTTAGTGCCTTCGGAAAGCGTCTTGACAACCACCTTTCCTCCCTTGATTTTCGCAGCGTCGAAAGCATGTAGCGGCTGACCCACGCCGTGGCAGATATAATTGGTGACGTCAACGATATTATTGATTGGAGTGAGTCCTATCGCCTCAAGGCGAGCTTTGAGCCATGACGGCGAAGGCCCAACTTTCAGGCCCGTCAATGTAACACCTGCATACCTTGGGCACGCCTCAGCGTTTTCAACAGAGACGTAAATTTGAAGAGACTTATTGTCTGCCTTGAAAGCATCAATAGCCGGGAATTTCAAAGGCCTTCCGTAAAAAGCTGCCAGGTCTCTGGCTGTGCCGTAGTGCGAGGTAGCATCGGCCCTGTTGGGTGTTAGGCCAATTTCGAATACATAGTCTGTGGTTGGCTTAAAGTAATCTGCCGCTGGCGTGCCATTGGGCAACTGCGTATCTAGTACGATCACTCCTCCGTGATCGTTGCTCAGGCCTATCTCGTCCTCGGCGCAGATCATCCCATTGGACTCTTCTCCCCTTATTTTTGCTCTCTTGATTTGGAAAGGCTCACCTGCCTTAGGGTGTATCGTGGTGCCATTGGTAGCCACCACTACCCGCTGCCCTTTTGCTACATTGGGAGCACCGCAAACAATGCCCAACAGTTCGGGCCCACCAACATCAACTTTTGTCAGCTTCAGCTTATCTGCATTCGGGTGGGGTTCGCATGCCACCACTTCGCCCAGCACCAGGCCCTCCATGCTTCCGGGAATCTCCTCGTGAAATTCGAGCCCTTCCACTTCCAACCCCAACCCGGTAAGTACTTTTGACACCTCCTCGGGCTTCTCTGTCAGATCAATATATTCCTTCAGCCAATTATATGAAATCTTCATTCCTTGCTTCTCTTCTTCCTTATTTAACTCGTTTCAAAAAAACGAAGGGGTAAAATTAACCAAATAGCGTCAAGTAGTAGGCGAGCTAGTAGTTTTTTTCGCCTGCCTCGATAGCGATGTCCAAAACATTCTCTTTCAAAGGAAGGGGGCATGAATAACTGCTGTTGTACTCACAGTAGGGGTTGTAGGCCAAATTGAAATCCAGCACAATTTGCCTGGCATTTTTTACTGACACGTCGAGGTAGCGGCCTCCGCCATACGTTGATTCCCCACTGGTGGCGTCAGCAAACGCCAGGAAAGTGACATTTTGCATGCCTGGCCCGGCCTGCCTCAACAAAGTCAATTTTTTCCTCTGGCCTTTGATTTCAAATTCAACGAATGCAAATTTTTGATACTGCTGTGTTTTTCCATCGCTGGTGCCCAACGTTACCAGCTCTTTCGTCTCCAACTGATTGACATTAGCCATGACTTTGTAGGATGGATCAGCAGGAAAATACTTTAACTCGGTAAATTCTTTTCCTTTGAAGGGAGAGTCAGATGAACTCCGCATAAACTCGTTCTTCTCCTTGCGTTCCTTTTCAATGGACGCTATATACTCTTCGGGTGACTCTTCGCCGGAATTCGCTAAAAAAATAACGACACCAACCACCACTGCAAGAATACTGATAATCAACTTCGAACCTTTCATCTTACCTATAATGTTGCTTCGTCTGCAAAACTATAATATCCTTCGTCACAAAAAATCAAATGGTCAAGTACAAGTATCTGAAGCAACTCTCCGGCAGCTTTCATCGACTTGGTGAGCCTTATGTCCTCCTGGCTCGGCCTGGGGTTTCCTGAAGGGTGATTATGAGTCAAAATAATCCCAGTACAGCCCGGCAGCTCTAATGCCTTTTTATAAATAACCCGGGGATCGGCTACAGTGCCACTAATACCTCCCAAACTCACCTGTTGCACAGAAATTACCTTGCCTCCACGGCCAAGAAAAATAATCCAAAACTCCTCGTGGGCAAGGTCAAGCAAATAAGGCCGCATGAAATTGTAGGCCTCTTTACTGGTGATGATGACGGGTTTTGCTTCTGTGGCTTGCTCCTTCCTCCGCCGGCCCAATTCGAGTGCGCTCATGATGGTAATGGCCCTTGCTTCGCCGATGCCCTCAAAAGTAGTGAAGTCTGCCATGCTAAATTTCCCAAGCGCATTAAGGTCGTTGTTTACCTTTTGGAGGATCATTTTGGCAATGTCGACGGCAGAGTGCCTCTTTGTGCCCGAGTTGATAAGAATGGCAAGCAGTTCGGCATCTGACAAAACCGACTTGCCTTTCGACATGAGCTTCTCCCTTGGCCGATCATCTTCTGACCAGCTTTTTATCGACAGCCGTTGCGTGTAGTCACCTTCCGACATACTTGATTGATTTGCTTCTTAAAGTAACCAAAAACAATAAATCAACCACCAATAAAAACAAAAAGCCCCTTCAAATTGAAGAGGCTCCTTGAATCTTCGGGCAAATTGGTGTTTAGTCTAGCGCATTAACCAGCTTAGCCAATTTTGATTTTTTGTTAGAAGCATTATTTTTATGAATAATGTTTCTCTTAGCAAGCTTGTCAATCATGCCTGCAACTTTTTTGTAAAGCTCAGTGGCTTCTGCTTTATCAGTTGATCCTACAAGCTTTTTGATAAAGGTACGAGTCGTTTTGTGCTGATAACGATTTCTCAACCTTTTGGCTTCTGTAGAACGAATTCTTTTTAACGACGATTTATGATTAGCCATACTATTTTAGTACTTGCGGTAAACAGTTCATTTTTAGAGAGCGCAAAGATAAAAGTATTGTTTGAATTTACAAAACCCTCCTGGAATATAATCTCCAGCGAAGCAACTGAAAGCCTATGCGCCCCAACAGTAAAGTGATAACATTCTCAGCTTCATTTAAAGCTACTTCGCTATTAGCCGTTTTAGGGACGCTAATCGCAAATATATCGTTTTCGAACCCGGGCAGCGGCCGATGGGGATTTTTTGCTCACCAAAAAATAAACCACCTGGCCGTTTACACATTACCTCAGGAATTAGGGGTTTTCTTTAAATACCATATTCAGTATGTGGAGGAAAATGCTGTTAACCCTGACAGGCGCAGGTATGCGATTCCTGAAGAAGCTGCCAGACACTATATAGACATCGACATTTATGGAGACAGTGCCATTTACAAGATGCCAAGGTATTGGAACGAGGCTGTAGAAAAATATACCGAAGATACGCTCCAGGCATACGGTGTCGTTCCCTGGCATATTGCCACCATGAAAAACTTCCTTACAAAAGCTTTTCGGGAAAAAGACATTGATCGCATTCTTCGCTATGCTACAGACATAGGCCATTATATAGGCGACGCCAATGTGCCTCTTCACACTACGGAGAACTATAACGGCCAGCTCACCAATCAATATGGCATCCACGGTTTCTGGGAATCGAGGCTACCAGAACTATTCTTTCAGGATTACGATTTTTTTGTTGGCAAGGCCGAATACATAAAAAATCCCCAGATGGAGGCTTGGAAGGCGGTCACCAATGCCCACCTGGCGCTCGATTCGGTGCTTAGGTTCGAGAAGCAACTAAATGCTCAGTTTGCCGAAGACAAAAAATACACGTTTGAAGAAAGAGGAGGCAGCATGACTCAAACTTATTCACGTGAATACGCAGCGGCTTTTCACCAAATGCTGGGGGCGCAAGTCGAAAACAGAATGCGAGCTTCGATAAAGATGGTAGGTGACTTTTGGTTTACTTGCTGGGTAGATGCCGGCCAGCCCGACATGTATGAGTTGGTCAAAACACAACTAACTGAGAGACAAAAGAAGGAACTTGAGGCTGAACAAGAAGCCTGGAGAGTGAAGAAAGTTAGCACAAGAGACCACGAGGGAGGGGAGTTACCGTGATCGTTCTTCTGAACTTTAAGGTAACATGTCATTCGCCCGACAACATTGTTTGACCTTTCTGAGTTAATTGGCTACCATGAAAAGCACCCACTTTATATTTCTCTTCAGCCTAAGCCTCTTTTTTTCTTGTGAAAAGGAGGGTGAGACGCCAACCGACCCAGTTGAAGATGACTTTGTGCCGACTCCCACCACAACTGTTTTGAAGGCTGGCGAATTCACGAATGTTGCTCATAAAGTGACTGGTAAAGCCACTATATACCAAACCGGCGGCACGAAAACCCTGGTGCTTGATCCATTTACTACTGAGAACGGGCCGGATTTGTACGTTTACCTAAGCTCTGACACAAAAGCATCAAAGTTTGTAAGTCTTGGGAAACTTAAATCAACCAACGGCAAGCAATCCTATGAAATCTCCAGTGACACAATGTTGGACGACTTTAGTTACGCCATTGTTTGGTGCGAAGACTTCAGTGTGAACTTTGGAAATGCGGAGCTGAAGTAGAACCTCTACTCTTCCATCCTCCTCTTTAGTTTGACGGGATTTCTGGCCTTACGCATCCTCATATTAATGACCTCCACAACGAGGGCGAAGAACACTGCAAAGTAGATGTAACCCTTCGGCACGTGGTGATGCCAGCCTTCGATAAACAACATAAATCCAATCAAGATGAGGAAGGACAGCGCCAGTACTTCCAGCGTGGGGTGGTTGTGAATAAAGTTGCTGATAGATCCTGCGAACACCATCATTACGCCCATGGAAATAACAACGGCTATGATCATCAGCAGAAGGTGCTCAGTGAGCCCAACGGCGGTGAGGATCGAATCGAAAGAAAAAATCATGTCGAGCAACACAATTTGAACAATGACATTGAGCAAGGTTGCCGACTTGGACGCCTTTTCTGAGTCGTCTCCCTCCATTTTCTGGTGCACCTCCATGACCGACTTAAATACCAGAAACATGCCGCCAGCCATCAGCACAAGATCCCTTCCACTAAGGTCGGTGCCAAAAAGCGAGAAAAGTGGGCTGGTAAGGCGTGTGATATAGTTGATGCCAAATAACAGACCAATGCGCATTACCAGCGCAAGGCCAAGCCCAACAGTCCTGGCTCTCTTTTGCTGGAGGTCAGGCAGCCCTTTTGAGACAATCGAAATAAAAAGGATATTATCTATCCCGAGAACAATCTCAAGAAAAGTGAGGGTGAGAAGGGCAATCCACGAAGATGGTTGAAGGAAAATATCAAAGCTCATAATAAATAACTCGTTTCAATCTGCTGCAAAAGTAATAAGCAGATGAATGAAGCTCTGATATTTTCCAACTAATAAGTCAATTTTTCAACAATGAAACTTAAACAACCGGAGCCCAGCCCTTCTGATATTCTCTGCTCCAATTTTTAAGCGCATCCTTGTCATTCAAGATCTGCCCTTTAGCAGGATCAATGTTCAGGGTTCTTCCTGTTTCCTGAGAAATATTTCCAAAGTGGCAAAGCTGAGTACTAATAGAAGCATCGGCAATTGGTGCGTTCAAAGTTTTGCCTTCACGAATAGCATCGGCAAAATTATTGAAGTGATACACATCCAAAATGCCCTCGCCCATTGTGTTGGTCGTAGCGCTTTCAGCGCCTTCCTTCACTTCTTTCACCAGCTTACCGGACATGTCGAATAGCTGATAGGAGTTTCTGTCGAGTAGGATTGTTCCTTCTGTGCCATGGATGGTTACGCCTCTGCCTCTGTTGTAAACGTCAAACCCGTTACAACTTCTTCCTTCCCACGTGATCATTTTACCACCTTCAAACTCGTAGTTGACCATCTGAGTATCATAGTATTCCCAATCGTCTTGAAACGCATAACGGCCACCAGAAGAGGATACTTTCGTTGGATAATCGACGCCAAGTGCCCAGCGGCTAATGTCTATTTCGTGCGTACCGTTATTGTGCAGCTCGCCAGTGCCCCAGTGTTTGAACCAATGCCAGTTATAATGCACCACGTTGTCTTTGTATTCCTTCCTGGGTGCCGGCCCCTGCCAAAGCTCCCAGTCCAGCCACTCAGGCACCGGAGCAGGTTTGCCCACACCTATCGACTTGCGAGCATTTGCATACCAGGCTTTACAAGCATAGGCTTTGCCGATAATTCCATTTCTGATGTCACTCATGGCTTCCTTTGACGCTAACCCTGAGCGCTGCTGGTTACCCATTTGCATCACAATTTTGTTTTTCTTTTGTGATGCAACCAACATACCCGTTTCATTCGGATTGTGGCTACAAGGCTTTTCGATGTATACATGTTTGCCAGCGTTGGCACCCATGATACCCATCGGTGCATGCCAGTGCTCAGGGGTGGCTATAGTAATGGCGTCAACATATTTGTTCTCAAGGAGCTTACGAAAATCTTTCTCTGTTTTCGCTTTTTTGCCCATTGCCTTTTCTATGTGAGCGCCTGCTGAGTCAAATACTCTGGAGTCAACATCGCACAAGTAACCCAGGCTGGCATTGTTCACTTTCGAAATGGCCGAAATATGGGCCCTGCCCCTGCTATTGGCTCCCACCACTGCAAAGTTTACCCGATCGTTGGCTCCAAGAATGGAGCCGTAGCTTCTGGCCGACATGGCGAATGAAAGCCCGACGGTCCCTAACGCCGTCTTTTTAATAAATTCTCTTCTCTCGTTATTTGTAGGCATCTCAGTTAATTTTATAGTTCTCTGATTCTAATATTCTTGTAACTCACTTCGTTTCCGTGATCCTGAAGCAGGATGTGACCCACTGGCCACCTGCCAAACTCCGGCCATTTGCTATACTTGCTATAAGCGACCAGAGCCCGGAACATTTGCGAAAAGCGCTCGTATTCCACGACCTTTGTGCCGTTCAGCCAGTGTTCAACATGGCCATCCTTTGAAATAACTTTTGCAGTATTCCAGGTGCCCACACCATTGAATGGCACTGGCTGGCCCGGATCAGAAAGATTCTCTGCTGTAATCAAATCGTACAAAGACGATAATGTACGATTTCCGTTTACACCCATTTTAGCGTCCGGGTGCAGCTCGTTGTCAAGTACCTGAAACTCGCAGCCAATGGCTGAACCTGACCCTTTGTTCATTTCAGGATCCACAAAATACTTGATGCCGCTGTTGGCTCCAGGAGTAATTTTGAACTCAAGCTGCAACTCGAAATTGCCGTAGGTTTTGTTAGTAATAATGTCGCCAGGGCCTGCTGCTTCAGCACCGTCGGTTGCCAATATGGTCAGAACGCCGTCTTTCATTTGCCAGCCTTTCGCCGGGAACTTATCCAGCTTGGCTCCTCTCCAACCTTCGGTGGTTTTGCCATCCCACAGTAATTTCCATCCATCGCTGATCTCCTGATCAGTCAGTTTGACAGTTTGATTTTGAGCGCAAGACTGAGTAAAACCAAAAATTGTTAATACAAAGAGTGTTGTTAGTGTCGTGTTTTTCATTTTCATACCTGATTGAATCTATGAAGGTAATAAAATATAAGGCTCAGGAGAATACCGTTCATCCTTTCCCGTTGTTTGCAATAAAAAAAGCTGCCAAAAACCAGCAGCTTCAAAATAACTCTTGAGGAAACATTATCCAATTTTCAACCGCTACTTAGTCATTTTTCTGTATTTGATTCTGGTAGGGATAATATCTCCCCCAAGTCGAGCTTTTCTGTTTTCCTCATAGTCAGTATAGTTGCCTTCGAACCAATAAACCTGGCTATCTCCTTCAAATGCCAGTATGTGTGTACAAATTCTATCCAGGAACCACCTGTCGTGAGAAATAATGACGGCACAGCCTGCAAAATCTTCCAAGGCATCTTCAAGCACTCGCAGGGTGTTCACATCCAGGTCGTTAGTCGGCTCATCGAGCAGCAACAGGTTGGCCCCCATTTTCAGTGTTAACGCCAGGTGCACACGGTTTCTTTCACCACCGGAAAGTATGCCAACCTTTTTCTCCTGGCATTGCCCGCAAAATTGAACTTGCTTACGTATGCCCGGGAGTTGATTTGCTTACCACCCAACTCAATCAATTCATTTCCTTCGGAGATCGTCTGCCAAACCGTTTTGTTAGGATCAAGGTTATCGTGCTCTTGGTCAACGTAGCCAGTCACCACAGTGGGGCCGACTTCAAATGACCCGGCATCGGGCTGAACCTTTCCGGTTATCAATTTGAAGAGCGTCGTTTTACCGGCACCGTTAGGCCCAATAATACCGACTATGCCAGCTGGTGGTAATGCGAACGACAGGTTCTCAAAAAGAAGCTTGTCACCAAATGCTTTTGAAAGCCCCGTTGCCTCAATGACTTTATTGCCGAGTCTCGGCCCGTTAGGAATAAAGAGATCCAGCTTGGCTTCCTTTTCTTTGACTTCCTCGCCTGCCATTTTATCGTAGGCATTCAAACGAGCCTTTCCTTTCGCCTGACGAGCCTTGGGTGACATTCTGATCCACTCCAACTCACGCTGCAGGGTCTTTTGTCTTTTAGACTCCGTCTTTTCTTCTTTGGCCATTCTATCCTGCTTTTGCTCCAGCCACGATGAATAGTTGCCTTTCCATGGTATGCCTTCACCACGATCAAGTTCAAGTATCCAACCCGCTACATTATCAAGGAAATAACGGTCGTGGGTCACAGCGATGACCGTGCCTTTGTAGTTCTGCAAATGCTGCTCCAGCCAATGCACCGATTCGGCGTCAAGGTGGTTGGTAGGCTCATCCAGCAATAGCACGTCCGGCTCTTTCAAAAGCAAGCGACACAACGCTACTCTTCTTTTTTCACCGCCAGAAAGGTTCTTGATAAGGGCGTCACCAGGAGGTGTCCGCAAGGCATCCATGGCAATCTCCAGCTTGCTATCCAACTCCCAGGCGTTTACATGGTCAAGTTTCTCCTGCACCTCTCCCTGGCGCTGAATCAGCTTATCCATAGCGTCGGGGTCGTCAAGCACCTCCGGATCTGCAAATTTTTCATTGATTAGCTCAAATTCCTTTAGCAAATCAACAATCTCCTGAGCCCCTTCTTCCACAATGTCTTTTACGGTTTTATTGGGGTCAAACTGCGGCTCCTGCTCCAGCATTCCCACGGTGTATCCCGGCGAGAAAACTACCTCCCCCTGAAACTCCTTGTCTACCCCTGCTATAATTTTAAGCAACGAAGACTTGCCTGAACCGTTCAACCCAAGGACACCTATCTTGGCACCGTAGAAAAATGAAAGGTAAATGTTCTTTAAAACCTGTTTTTTCGGGGGGTGAATTTTGCTCACACCCGCCATTGAAAAGATTATTTTTTCTGCACTCATTGTATAGGGTATTATTGATTCAAAGATGGTAAAAATTATTACCAATGATTCATCTTTGATTTATATTAGTTATTTTGCACCAAATGCTCATTTATCCGCAACATTATAATTATTTAGGAACTTGGAAAGACGAGACATACCCTTTGGGTATATAGCAGACGAAAAAGTTTACCTGTCGGCCTACATGGAATTTTCTGACAGGCAAATTGGCGAAGTAAAAGAAAGTGAAGAGAAAACCATCCAATACTTTTTGGATCGCTTTCAACACCTCGTACAGAAGATTGATGAGCTCGAAAAAGCCATCAACGAAAGCGAAAATAAGGGCTCGTACCTTATGAAGCTCCTTCACATGAAGGAATCCCTTGGCAACTACGACGGACTGGGAGACTACCATCCGCTCTTTGAAAGGCTCACGGTGCTGGAAGAAGATTTGAATGTAGCCATTGCCAAAAACAGGGAAAGAAATAGTGAAATAAAAACAGCTTTACTGGAAGAATTGGATCAGGCACTGGCCGAAAGCGATTGGCGGGAAGCCACTGATAAAGTGCTCGACGTGAAGGATCGCTGGATCAAAACGGGAAATGCCAAAAAGGAAATAAACGCTGAACTGGATTTAAGTTTTCAAACGAAGCTTACTGACTTTTTTGACAGAAAGCAGGTCTATTTTGAAGACAGAAGAAAAGCATTTGATGTTCGCATTCAAAAGTGCGAAGACTATATCAACGAATTGAAATCGTTGAAACCAAAGAAAGCCGAGCCAGGTACCATTGACCGGGTTCGTGAGATTCAAAGGGAGTGGAGAAACGTGGGTGAGCTGCCAGCCAGAGAAAAGCGCCGACTTGACAAGGATTTGCGGTATCACACCAACTATTTCTTCCGCAGACCAGACGCACCATCGGGAAGCTTTCAAAGCAGGGGTGGCTTTCAAGGGCGCAGCGGGCCTCCTGCAAGGACAATGTACGGCGGTGGTGGCAGGCCCCAAGACGGAGCCCGACCAGCCTACAGCGCCCGGCCTAATGTGATGCCATCTCCTGAGGAGCTTGAGAGTAATTTGGTAAGAAAGGTTGCGCTTATTCAAGAGGCGGAAACACTGGCTGACTTAGGCACCCGTGAAAGCGTGGACGAGCTTAGAAAACTGCAGCAGATATGGAAGGGCATTGGTATGGTGCCAAAAGAAAGAGCCAAAGAAGTAACAGAGCACTTCCTGATTCTCTGTGATCGGGGCCAGGAGAGAATTTTTCTCGAAAACCTGGCGGCCAACAAAGACCCTGAATACACCAAGAAGAACAATCGGGAGAAGACACGATTCAAGATGAAGCTTATTCGTGACCTTCTGGTAAGAGACGAGCAGGATTTGCAGACCTATCAGGAAAATCTTGACAGGCTCAATGCCACCAAACAGGCATTCGACAAGATGCTTCACAATAAATACCTCAACCAGAAGCGCAAAGTGATTGTGAAAAGGCAGCTGTTACAAGAGCTGAAAGTGTCGCTGGATCAAATTTGAAGCTTTTTGAAACTTTTATTGGATAATTTTGTATTTATCCATAAAATGAAGCCATCAGCGCTGCGATTGGGCATGCCTATTTTGCCTCTTTCCTGCAATTCAGAGCCGATTTAACTTATTGTGTATGAGAAATTTAATAAAGGCCTTTGATTACAAAAACTGATGACTAATTTTGCGCACTATTTGAAAAACAGAACAAAATTGGAGGTATAGATCATGTATTGGACACTTGAACTGGCTTCGTATCTTGAAGACGCCCCATGGCCCGCCACCAAGGACGAATTAATTGACTACTCCATTAGATCAGGAGCACCACTAGAAGTAGTAGAAAACCTGCAAGAGCTAGAAGATGATGGTCAACCGTACGAAAGCATTGAAGAAATATGGCCGGACTACCCGACCAAAGAAGATTTCTTTTTCAACGAGGACGAGTATTAATACCCGTCGTCAATAGAAATAATGGCTAAAATTATGGCCCGGTAGCTTATATCGGGCTTTTTTTATTTTTCAGCAACGCCTCCGCAATCAGTAAATCGGCCTGATGCGTGATTTTAATATTTTCTTCGTTGCCTTCAATAAGCACTATTGATTCCCCAGCCGACTCCACCACGCTGGCATCGTCGGTAAACAGGGGGCTTTCGGGCTGCGTGTAAGCCATCTTGATCACGCCAATGTCGAATGTCTGGGGGGTTTGAACCAATCTGTATTTGGACCGATCACGTGCTGCCGAGTTGCTACCAGGGCCAGAAACTTCCCGAATCGACTCCTTCAGTGGTAAGGAGGCTATCGCATTGCCTTGTTTCGATGCTACTTCAAAGCCCCGAGCAATAACCTCAGCCGACACAAACGGGCGTACTCCATCGTGAATGGCCACCAGTCCTTTGTCTGGCAAGTGCTCTAACCCATTTCTCACTGACTGAAACCTGGAAGCACCACCCGCCACTATTTGATGTGCCGGCAAAAATCGATGCTCTTCGCAGAGCTCTTTCCAAAGAGCCATGTTGCTTGGAGGCAACACCAGAATGACGGCTATAGAAGGATCGAACGAGAAAAACACTTCGATTGTACGCATGAGTATAGGGCGGCCGTTTACCTCCAAAAACTGCTTGGGCAGCGTACTGCCCATTCTGCTTCCTGAGCCTCCCGCTACTATGATCACGTACTTTTCAGGCATAAAAAAACTCCTGTTTGTTAAACCTTCGAAAGATAACGCCGAAGTTTTGTAAACAGGAGCTTCTTAAAAGAAATCTGCTTCGTTACAGAATCAGCATGGCATCGCCATAGCTGAAGAAACGATATTTTTCTTTGATTGCCACACGGTAGGCCTCCATCACGAGGTCATAGCCTCCGAAAGCGCTCGCCATCATCAACAGGGTTGATTCAGGCATGTGGAAGTTAGAAATCAAAGCGTTGCAAATCTTGAATTCGTAGGGAGGAAAAATGAACTTATCCGTCCAGCCTTCATTAGGCTTCAAGCGGTTGCTGGCAGAAACTGACGACTCCAGCGATCTCATCACCGTAGTGCCTACTGCCACCACCCTTTTTTTCTCGTCGATGGCCTTGTTGACCATATCCACTGTTGGCTGGCGTACGAAGAAGTTCTCCGAATCCATTTTGTGCTTGGTCAGGTCTTCAACGTCGACAGGGCGGAAAGTGCCCAAGCCAATGTGCAGCGTAATAGGGTTGATTTCCACACCCTTGATCTCCAGGCGCTTCATCAGCTGCTTGGTGAAGTGCAAACCTGCTGTAGGTGCTGCTACTGCTCCAACATTCTCTGCGTAAATAGTTTGGAAACGCTCTCTGTCGTCTGGCTCAGCTTTTCTTTTGATGTACTTTGGAAGTGGTGTTTCTCCAAGCGTATCGATCATCTTATAGAAGTCAACGCCTTCGCCATCATAAAGGAACCTGATGGTTCTTCCTCTTGAAGTAGTGTTATCAATAACCTCTGCGACAAGGTCTCCATCACCAAAGTAGAGCTTGTTGCCAACCCTGATCTTACGTGCAGGATCCACAAGCACATCCCATAAGTGCAACTCTTTGTTGAGTTCTCTTAGAAGAAATACTTCAATTTTAGCACCTGTTTTTTCCTTGTTACCGTATAACCTGGCAGGGAAAACCTTTGTGTCGTTAATGATAAAGTTGTCCCCCTCATCGAAGTAGTCAACTATGTCCTTAAAAGTTTTGTGTTCAATTTTTCCTGAATCTCTGTGCAAAACCATTAAACGAGATTCATCTCTGTTTTCAGAGGGATAGAGGGCAACCAGCCCCGCAGGGAGGTCAAATTTAAATTCTGATAATTTCATTTAATATTACGGTATTAAATTGTGAAGGAGGTGGTAGTCCATCAAATAAAGGATGCAAAGATATAGAAAGTTTCAGTACGATGTAATTATTTGTATTGAATGTCAACTAATAAAATAAAAAGCCTTGCTGATCATCCGCTTAACACTCGAAAGCTTCAGGTTTGCCTGGAACGCTCTTAGGTCCAACCTACTGAGAACAGTTCTTTCCTTATTAGGGGTGACCATTGGTATCTTCGCCATCATTGCCGTGTTCACGATTGTGGACAGCCTTGAACGCAGCGTTAAAGACAGCCTTAACTTTCTTGGGTCAGACAATATCAACGTCGAGAAATGGCCGTATGGGTTTGGCGGCGGGCCATATCCCTGGTGGAAGTACATGAATCGGCCACAGCCTACCTATGCTGACTATCAGTTTCTGCTGGAAAATGGCGACAGCTTTGAAGCCATAACTATCTCCGCCCGAAGAGGTGGTGTAACAGCCAAACAAAAAAATAATTCGACCTCCTCCGATCTTATGGGCGTCGCTTTTGACCATAAGGATGTATATGAAATACCTCTCGAGAAAGGCAGGTATTTTACCCGACTGGAAGCCGATGCCGCCCGCAATGTGGCCATTATTGGCGCCCGAATTGCGAAAGATCTTTTTCCCTACGAAGATCCTGTAGGCAAAACAATAGCCATGCGAGGCCTGAAGTACTACGTGATTGGCACTATAAAAGAAGAGGGTGAGGGATTCTTGGGCACTCCCAGCAACGACGACAATATTTACGTTCCTTATAAGACATTTCTTAAGCTCTACTATAGCGGAGCCAGAGATGGAATAGGCTCATCAATTACTGCCAAGGGTAAATCTTCAGACATCGGATTGGTTGAGCTCGAATATGAGCTACGAGGACTCATGCGCCAAAGGCGGGGGCTCAAGCCGAAGCAGGAAGATGACTTTGCACTCAATCGCCCCGAAGCACTGGTGAACTTTATCAGCTCGACTTTTGACGTACTGAGTGTTGCAGGTTGGGTCATTGGAAGCTTCTCCATTCTCGTAGGTGGTTTTGGTATTGCCAATATCATGTTTGTGTCCGTAAAAGAGCGAACCAATATTATTGGTATTCAAAAATCACTCGGTGCCAAAAACTACTTTATCCTGTTTCAATTCTTGTTCGAAGCGATTTTCCTCAGCGTGATTGGAGGCGGAACTGGTATCTTCCTGGTATATCTGATATCCTTTGTGAGCCTGGGCACGCTCGACCTGCAGCTTACGGTAGGCAATATTATTCTTGGCCTGGGCGTATCAGCTGTTATAGGCATGGCCTCGGGCATCATACCTGCTGCAACCGCCTCGAGGCTGGATCCTGTTATCGCTATTCGAACGCAGTAAAAGCACATACCTCACCTAACAATTTGTTCACAAGCTCCTTGCTGATGTGACCAGTATGTTGTTTTCTTATTTTTTTCCATATAGCTGGCAACTGTTTGGTGCCAAAACGTGTTGAATATGCTTTGCTCACCAAAGCCTGATCTAACTTTATCATGTCGAAGGAAAAAATCATCCTTTTTACCCTTGCCGGAATAAATTTCACTCATATTATGGACTTCATGATCATTATGCCCCTTGGGGATTTGCTCATGAAAGTATTTGAAATTACTCCCCAGCAATTCAGCCTCATTGTCTCCAGCTATACATTTACAGCAGGTATATTCGGATTTGTGGCGGCCTTTGTCATCGATAGATTTGACCGAAGAAAGGCGCTCCTATTTCTTAATGTGGGGTTTGTGGTCGGCACCATTGCCTGTGCACTTGCTCCAACTTACGTCGTTCTTCTTTTTGCAAGAAGCCTAACTGGCGCCTTTGGAGGTGTATTGGGTGCATTGATCTTGTCGGTGGTGGCCGATGTGGTGCCGGATGAGCGCAGAGGGCAAGGGATGGGAATTGTGATGGCTGCCTTTTCGGTGGCATCGGTGGCAGGAGTGCCTTTTGGTTATTTCCTCGCAGAGAAGTTTAGTTGGCACGCTCCATTCTTGCTTTTGGCTGGCATGGGCACTTTGATTACCCTGGCGATATTCAAATTTATCCCTTCACTCACGGGACATATGGTAAAAAAATCGGATCGACCCAGCCCCGCCAAGGTACTGACAAATGCCATTTCGCTACCCAATCAGAAGCTGGCACTGCTTTTTATGCTAACGTTAATTCTGGGGCAGTTCTCGATTATCCCATTTATTGCTCCTTACATGATTCGAAATGTGGGCTTTGAGGGTGATCAAATTACTTATATCTACCTGGTAGGCGGCGGACTGACCATTTTCACCTCTCCCTTGATTGGGAGGCTTGCTGATAAATTCGGGAAGAAGACTGTCTTCATTGTGTGCGCCAGTGCTGCTATTATTCCCGTCTTTCTGATCACACATATGCCGCCTGTGCCAGTGGCGGCGGCTTTGGTGGTAACCGGACTTTTCTTTGTTCTTGGTGGAGGCAGAATGATCCCAGCCATGGCAATGATTACCTCTTCGGTGAAACCACAGAACAGAGGGAGTTTCATGAGCATTAGCTCATCGGTACAGCAGCTGGCGGCTGGCTTGGCCTCACTGATTGCCGGAGTGATTGTGATTGACAACGGGGGAAGCCTGGCCAGGTACAACTGGGTGGGTTATTTTGCCATTGCCGTTACTGTGGTTTGTATTTTCCTTGGTTCAAGAATTAAGTCTGTTGAGCAATTGGCGGCTGACGACGCTGTTATAGCAAAAGAAAAGGAAGCGCTTGCTGAAGCCTGACAAGAAAATACATGGCTCTGAAATGAAAAGCCTTCCGTTTTTAAGTGAAACGGAAGGCTTTTTTAGTCAAGGCCCCGAAGCGTTACTTGAATTTAGGATGCTTCATGCCAGGAAAGTTCTTGTCGAAGAATTCGCCATAGTCTTTAATGATTTGGGGCATTTCTTTACGCAGCCACAAAATGCCTATCAGGTTGGGGATGGTCATCAGCGCAATGGTAATGCCTGACAATGTCCAGATGATAGTGGTGTCGGTAAAAGAAGCAAAGAAAAAGGCGATGGTATAAATGATGTGATATGGCATTACTGACTTAGGCCCGAGCAGGAAGGTCATGGCTCTGTCGCCATAATACGACCAGGAAATAGCCGTGCTAAAAGCAAAAAGCAGAAGCCCAATAGCGACAATATACTGTCCCGCATCTCCAAAGAAACTCCTGGTAAAGGCGATGGTAGTAAGTGGGGCGCTATGTACCAGCGATTTTCCTTCGACCAAAAGGTCGCCTGAAGGATCAACAAGATTACCGTTTTGCACTTTGACAGATCCGGTGAAAGGGCTGCCAGCTTTTGAAATCTTTACATCTTCGGCTATGGAGCGTGAGTGAATGATTGACAGGTTGTTGGTCACCGAGCCATCCTGCACATTCAGGTCACCGTTGTATAAGGCAACAGCGCCTTTGTTAGTAAGGTGTCCGAAGAGCTTTTCCTGATCCTGCGGATTATTTTCGTCGTAAACGCCGTTAAGCACAAACATGTCCGTTTGTTGAAAAACATTTTGGTGCTTTTCATTCCAAACGCCACTTGAGAGTAGCACAAGGCCAGTAACGGTACAGATGATTATTGTATCAATAAAAGGTTCCAGAATGGCCACCATACCTTCCGAAAGAGGCTCGTTGGCTTTAGCGGAAGCGTGAGCAATAGGTGCAGAACCCTGACCTGCTTCGTTGGAGAATAAGCCCCTGTTCACACCTCTATTAAATGCATAAGCCAACGTAGCACCTAAAAAGCCGCCTGTGGCAGCCGAGCCAGTAAACACATCAGCGAAAATCGATACAAATGAAGGGATGATATTGCCGGCGTTGTAGAAAATAACAGCAAATGCTCCAATGAAGTAAATGATTGCCATGGCTGGTACCAGCTTAGAAGTAACCGCCGCAATTCTTTTGATGCCTCCAATGATCACCATGCCAAGGAAAATAGAAAGCACAAGGCCGGTGATCCAATGCTCAATGCCAAAAGTGGCAAATACCGAATTGGAAATACTGTTAATTTGAGGTAAGCTGCCTGTACCAAATGAGGAAAGAACGGTGGCTATTGCGAAAAGGGTTGCCACCCAGCCCAGGCTTACTTTTTTGCCAAACAGCATGAAATTGGCATTCTTCATATAATACATGGGGCCGCCTGCTTGTGAGCCATCTGCAACAGTTTCCCGGTATTTGTGAGAAAGTGTTACCTCCACAAATTTGGTGGTCATGCCCAGGGCAGCAGTCATCAACATCCAAAAAAGGGCAGCAGGACCTCCAAGGTGGATAGCCAGGGCCACGCCTGCAATGTTTCCGGTGCCTACAGTGCCCGAAAGTGCCGTTGAAAGCGCCTGAAAATGGGAAGTATCGCCGGGCAGGTCAGATTTGTCGTATTTACCTGACACCACCCGCAGTGCGTGGCGGAAGAAGCGTATCTGAGGAAACTTGAGGTAAATGGTGAAGAACAGGCCGGTTCCAAGCAGGAAGTAAACAAACCAATCGGCACTGCCGATAAAGCTGTCGATAAGAACCAGAAAATCGTTGATTTGCTGCATCATACGGGATAGGTTAATAGTAGAATCGTTGGGAATGAGTTTTGTACAATCGACAAAAATAAGAATAATAGCTTCTGGTGAAAGGAGCATTATATAAAAAGCCTGTTTGACCGTACTTCAAGAAGCTAAAGACCGTTAATTTGCTCTGTGACAGAAATAGTAATGAAAATAGACGATTGGCTAACCCTTCTTGAAGAGGAGCAGCTGGAAGCCGCCAATTTCGACTTACCAGTTGGTAGCATCCCATCGTTTCGAACCTACCCGTTATTTCAAATCAAACGCACTGACCCCAATGTCTTTTTTCCGGCTTTGATCGCAAGTAAACTGCTGGAATGGAAGCGCCTGATGAACTCTTCCCAAACCGAACGGGCTGACAAGATTGTCGCCGGAATTGTCGGCACCTTTCCTCTCTACAAAAGCCGCCGGGGCCGCATGCACTACAACTTCTGGCCAACCGATCCTGACTTGCCTTTCCCCAATGGCAGGTTTCTGCATCGATTCGACTTCTTCCGCCTGCCTGATGATATTGACGATACGGCCCTGGTTTATAAAGCCCTGTCAGCCGACCAAAACACACTATTAACTCTGCGGGAAGACATTGAAAAACATTTCATCAAATACTACCCACAACAGCCCAAGGTATATGCTGCATGGCTGGGAGATAAAATGCCCTGGGTAGCGGACACCTGTGCCATAGTCAATTTACTAAGCCTGTTTCGGGGGCTGCAGCCCACCGAGTTCACCAGACAGTCGGACGAACACATAAAAAAAATAATAGAGGAGGCTCTGTATGTGACGGCGCCGTATAAGGTAGCTCCTTACTATCCCGACACGGCCGTTATTGCCTATCACCTTGCCAGGTGGGTGTCAAAGAATGACGACACTTACCTTCTCAGCACGCTGCAAAAGTCTCTGGAAGAGCTCCTCAAGGCAGAAAAAAATGAATTCCGGGCAATGCAGTATTGCATCAGTTTGATGAGACTTGGCGCCTCGCCAACAAAATCCATCGCTGATGACAGACTAGATGCTGACTTGCAAAATTCCCCGTGGTTTTATGGAACAATGTTGTCAGCCGTAAGACCCGGATGGCTCCAGAGCATTGGCCAGCTAAAGCTCTTTCACATCGCCCATTCATGTCCGGCGTGGAATCACACACTATGGTTAGAATACACATTACTAAAAAAAATGACAGAAAAATGAAACATTGTATCGTAATATTACGATTAACAGACTTACCGGGCAGTCCGGCATATTTTTTATCACTAATCATCGTAATAATACGATTAATCATGAGAACACAAGAACTACTATCGTTGCTCAGGGCAGAAAAAGGAAGGCAGCTTGAATTTGAGTACGCACCAGGAAAATTCGTTCCAGCCACTTTTCACATCACGGAGGTAAAGAACCAAAAGATTACGTCGGTAGATTGCGGAGGCAGAAAACTGGCATTCAATCAGACGGTTATTCAACTCTACGTAAATGACCTGGAGACCTTGAGGAAGCCCTGGACAACCGACAAGGCACTTTCCATATTAGATTTGGTTGACACCAAAGATACAATGGACAAGGAAGCGGAAGTGTTTTTTGAATGGGGCCACGGAGCACTTAGAACGTCGGTTTACAGCGTGGAACAAATAGAAAATGATGAGGACACGCTGCGCATCAAGTTATATGCTCAGCCTACGGTTTGCAAACCAAGTCTCGAACTTGCTTTGTCAGCGGCATCGTGCTGTAATTGATTTTTGCTAGCTTGGTTGAAATGTGCCGCCAGCGCCAACTGAAGATTGTGCCTGGCACTAAAAATTGCTTCGAATGAAAACTGAGATAGCTGAAATGGTGCCCTCCGACTGGCCAGAAGTGGAGCGCATCTACCTGGAGGGCATTGAGACAGGGCTGGCGACATTTGAAACCCAAAGCCCTGGCTGGGAAAATTGGGATGCCGGGCATATTCAGGAGTGCCGGTTGGTTGCCAAAGTAAATCAGCATGTAGTCGGTTGGGCGGCACTAAGTCCAGTCTCGAAACGACAGGTTTACAAAGGCGTGGCTGAGGTGAGCATCTACGTCAAGAATGATTTTAGGGGAAAAGGTCTGGGGAAGTTGCTCTTTCAGGAATTGATCATTGCGGCGGAGTCGGAGGGCTTCTGGACTTTGCAGTCTTCGGTCTTCAGGGATAACGTGGCGACAATAGCGCTTCACAAAAGCATGGGCTTCAGGGAAATTGGCTATAGGGAAAAGGTTGCCCAGCTACATGGGATATGGAGAGACACTGTGCTGTTAGAAAGAAGGAGTAAGACGGTGGAATAATGCAGTTGTTTTAAAGGTGGTACCACCAGCTGACGCTGTGGGCACCACCGCTAATACCCGTACTTCTCTTTCCACAAAGTCCTCAGCTGCTTTCTCATTTCTTCCTCACGAGCGTTCTTTCCGGGGTCGTATAGTTTCGTGCCTTTGATTTCTTCGGGTAAAAACTCCATCTCGGCAAAGTTGCCTTTGTGGCTATGGGCATACTGGTAGTCCTTACCATAATTGAGGTCTTTCATCAGTTTCGTAGGCGCATTGCGAATAGCCAAAGGAACAGAAAGGTCTCCTGTTTGATTCACAAGGGAAATGGCGCTGTTGATGGCCTCGTAGCTGGCGTTGCTTTTTGCGGAACAGGCCAGATAGGTGGCGCATTGAGAAAGGATGATGCGTGATTCCGGGTACCCTATCATGGTGACCGCCTGAAAAGTGGAAGTAGCCAGTAGCAAAGCGTTTGGATTGGCATTGCCTATATCTTCCGAGGCCAGAATGAGCAAGCGCCGGGCAATGAACTTCACATCCTCACCTCCTTCAATCATCCGAGCTAAATAATAAACCGCCGCATTTGGATCGCTGCCCCTGATGGACTTGATGAATGCAGAAATAATATCGTAGTGCTGCTCGCCCGACTTGTCGTAAATGCTGATCCGCTGCTGGGCGGTGCTGGTCACCATCTCGTCGGTAATCTCCAATGGGTCGTCTGGATACTGGTCAGTGACCAGTTCAAACAAATTCAAAAGTTTCCTGGCATCGCCGCCTGATAGTCGGAACAAAGCTGCCTTCTCCTTCAACTTGATCTTCCTGTCCTTCAATTTTTCGTCCGCCTTCATGGCGTTCGCCAGCAGGTTCTCAAGGTCTTTTACTTCAAGTGCCTTCAAGGTATACACCTGGCAGCGACTGAGCAGGGCCGAGTTGATTTCAAAGCTGGGATTTTCGGTTGTGGCACCAATGAGTGTGATTTTACCTTTCTCCACAGCCCCCAATAGCGCATCCTGCTGCGATTTATTGAACCGATGAATCTCGTCAATGAACAACACTGTGCGAATGCCAGGCCTGGCCTTCTGAATGACCTCCCTCACATCTTTTACGCCGGCACTGACAGCGCTAAGCGTTTCAAAAGGTACCTTCAGAGTATTGGCAATGATATTGGCCATGGTGGTTTTGCCAACACCAGGAGGTCCCCAAAAGATCATCGAGGGAATTTGCCCGGAAAGGATCACTTTTCTCAAAATACCTTTCTCTCCCACCAGGTGCTCCTGCCCGATCAGCTGATCGAGGGTGGTGGGGCGCATACGTTCGGCGAGGGGAAAAGTGTTTTGGAACATGTTGGTGTTTTGGCGTTTTACCGGGAAAACAAAGTAAGCAAATTTGATCTAAACAGTCGTGTAGCACAAGCATGAATCCGGTAAAAAACAAAGCCTCTGCATCCAGGAGAAATAGTTTCTCGCCATGGAGCAGAGGCGCAACGAAAATCTGAAACTTAGTTTAGTTCAGCAACATCGCCGACTTCACCAGATTGATGAATTCTATGCGGTAACCGTTTTTATCCTGGCCTTTGGCTTCAGTAGCCAGCGACACTATCTGGTCGTAGGTAATGTCACCTTTGAACTCAGAGTTTCTTAGCATCATGCCAAAGCCTGCCACCGCAGCTGACCACCTGTAATTCTCCGACGTTTTGGCTGTTGGCTTGTCCATGATGGTGCTCACCAAAAGCTTGCTGGTGTCGCCATCAGGTTGCTTGTAGCGGAGCTTCACTGTCATCAACTCATTTGTTTTAGCAGCGTCAGGTACGACGGTATTCTGCTGATACTTCAAAGGATCAACCGGCAAAAAGCTACTGTTGACTCCCACAGGTATGATTTCGTAAAGAGCGGTTACTGTATGGCCTGAGCCTAATTCCCCGGCATCCTTCTTGTCGTCATTGAAGTCTTCTTTGTTCAAAAGCCTGTTCTCATAACCAATCAGGCGGTAGGCCTGCACTTTAGCGGGGTTGAACTCCACCTGTATTTTCACGTCTTTGGCTATGGTGAACAGGGTGCCTCCAAATTCATTAACAAGCACTTTTTTGGCTTCCAGAATATTATCAATGTAGGCGTAGTTACCATTTCCCTTGTCGGCAAGGATTTCCATTTTGGAATCTTTGTAATTACCCATGCCGAAGCCAAGAACGGTTAGGAAGATGCCATCATTTCTTTTTTGCTCAATCAGTCTTTCCATGCTTGCATCGCTTGACTCGCCCACATTGAAGTCGCCATCCGTGGCCAGGATCACCCGGTTGTTTCCACCTTCTACAAGATTTTCGAGCGCCGTTTTGTAAGCCAGGTGTATTCCAGCACCACCTGCTGTCGACCCACCTGCCTGTAGTTTATCGAATGCCTCCATGATGGTTTGCTTGTCGCTGCCGCTTGTTGGAGGGAGCACAAGACCAGCCGCACCAGCATACACCACGATAGCTACCTTGTCAACCGGACGTAATTGCTCCGTCAACAGTTTGAAAGACGACTTCAGCAAGGGCAGCTTGTTGGGATCGCTCATTGAACCTGACACATCAATCAGAAATACCAGGTTGCTTGGAGGTAGATTGTCGGTTGGGATCACTTTGCCTTGCAAGCCGATGTGCACCAGATAGTGTTTTGGATTCCATGGAGCATAAGACAATTCGGTGTTGATGGAAAAAGGATCACTGCCTTCAGGCTGTGGGTAATCATAATCAAAGTAGTTGATCATTTCTTCGATGCGGACGGCGTCTACCGGGGGCTTTTGGCCCTGGCTCAGGAATCTTCGCATGTTGGAGTAAGAAGCTGCGTCGACATCGATAGAAAAAGTAGAAAGCGGTTCGTTCAGCGGTTGATGGAAAACGTTCTCGTGGATGGTAGCATAGCCTTCGGTGTTGTGAACCACAGGTGCAGGCTCCATATGATAGGCTGTACTGTAAGCCGCTCCCATCGCCATCGACTTCTTCATGCTTCTTTCCATGGGTTGACTAACCGCCATATCAAAGACAATCTCTTCTTCGTCAGCCACTTCCTTTAGTTCCGGTTTCGGTGCAATGGTCGGCTTCCAGCTGGGATCAGCTTTCATCCTCACCTCCAGCAACTTTCTTCCGACCACGGCTACCTCCTTATTAAAAAACCTGGTTTGGTAAAAATGAGTACATTGTTCTCAGTGGGCACAAAAATTTCGAATTCACCTTTCAGATTAGTGACTGTGGTCTTGCCGGTTGTTTTGACGGCAACATTCACGTCCGTTAGCACCTTGCCATCTTTTTCATTCAGCACCGTGCCATTAACCTTTATGGACGCCGGGCTGTAGGCAGTAAATGAAGATAGCACCAGGGCTATCAGTACGAGGGGTTTTGCTACATTTTTCATTGTCATCATTGTTTGATTTTGATAACAGGATGCAAGACCAGTTCAAATTCCATAAATTGGGCACAACTATTTTCTATTTTTCCGTTCTGTTAACAATTGACTGACCGTTTACAAAAGCAACATCTGTTTGGAATTACTTGATAGATTTTCTGATGAGGCCCTGTGGCAGGGGTTCGTGACTGAAAAGGACAGGCAGGTGCTGGCAGTACTGTACGACCGCTACCTCGCTCTTGTTTATGGAGTTTGCCTCAAATACATGGGCGACAAAGAGGAGGCCAAAGATGCTGCCATGGAGGTTTTTGAGAAACTCTACGAAAGCAGCCCTTCCCAAAAAGTAGAAAAATTCCGAAGCTGGTTATTTGTCGTAACCAAAAATCACTGTCTGATGAAGCTTCGCTCCAAAAAAGGTGTACAGGAAAAAAATGTGCAACTATTTATGGAATCGACCGAAGTTGTGCATCCTTTAGACGAAGAAGAAACTGATCTCACACCGCAACTACAACAATGCCTTGAGCAACTGAAGACGGAACAGAAAGGATGTGTGGAGATGTTCTATTTCAACAAAAAGACCTATGAAGAGATCGCATTGAAGAAAAGCATAGATGTGAAACAAGTGAAAAGCCATATTCAAAACGGAAAAAGGAACCTGAAGCTCTGTATTGAGAGTAAAAGATGAGCAAGCCCAAAAACGATATCGATCCATCAAAAAGCCAGGAAGAAAAAGACCTTCTGCGCTACCTCAATGAAGAGATGAGTAGCAAGGAAAAGTATGCATTCGAAAGAAAGGCAGAAAATGACCCTTTCCTCTATGAGGCGATGGAAGGCCTGCAGGATATGGACGTGAAGCTTCTGGCCAAAGATTTGGCTGATATGAAAAAGAAACTGACCAGGTCTGAAAGTGCACCTTTTTACAGCTTCTCTAACGTTTGGAAAATAGCGGCCGTGGCTACGCTGCTACTGGTGGCAGGCTTCTCGGCCTGGAGACTGACAATGTCGCCTCGGTCGGAGGAAAATGCATCCACCGAGACATTAGCTGCGGATTCATCGGTGGCCATCAACGACCCTGCGCCAATTGAGAGGGATGAAACCGAAGAACAGGCCGATTCGGCAAAGTCAACAACCGACAATACCTCTTCTCAACAAAATCTGGTCGCTGAAAGTCAGCTGGTTGAATCACCAAAGCCTGTAGCTGGAGAGGAGAACGCAAGTCCCCAGGTTTCTGGCCCTCCGGTGGCCGTGGCCGATGAGGCTGAGCTAAGTGATGAAATAGCGGTTGCTGAAGAAACACCTGACCTTACACTAGCAGACGACATAGAAATTGCTCAAGCAGAAGAAAGCAACCAGGGTGCTGGTTTGGCATTGCAGGAGACGGAAAGAAAAGAAATTGCTACAGAGCCGGTACCTCAAGAAGTGACCGCCCCACAATTATCTGAGCTGAATGCCATTACAGCGGCTGATGCGAGTAGTGATGCAGCAAAGGCAAAAAAGGAAGCCGATCAAGCCAGTCAGCCGGTTGCCAGATCAGCAAGAATTGCCACCACCACGCAACTGGCGACACCTGTGGCAGGACTTGAGGCTTTTAGAAGGTATGTGACTGACAACCAGCAAAAAACAGCCGACATGGTAAGTGGTGAGGTGGGATTAAGTTTTACCCTGAATGCTCAGGGCACTCCGCAGAATATTAAGGTAACAAAGCCGCTTTGCCAGGCCTGCGATCAGGAAGCAATTCGGCTGTTGCAAAATGGCGGGGCATGGAAATACAACGACGGTGTGACCGGTTCACCATTGACTACCACAACTATTCAAATCAGCAACTAGGCTGAATTGGCATCAGGGCGTTATAGTGCCTACCTTCGTGCCTTAATATCAAGACATGAAAGCAAACCCCTGGTGGGTTCATCCTGCACTTTTAATCACTGGCTTACTCTACGGCGCCAACTACAGCGTTGCCAAATCGGTGATGCCGGAGCCGGTATCTCCGTTTGCGTTCATTCTAGTGCGGGTGTTTGTAGCAACAGTACTCTTCTGGCTTATTCAGCCATTATTTACAAACGAAAAAATAGAGAGCCGCAAAGATTTTATCCGGCTGGCTGTCTGCGGCTTTTTTGGCGCAGCTATTAACATGCTTATGTTCTTCAAAGGCCTCAGCATGACTTCTCCTGTCAACGGCGCTTTGATCATGACCCTTACTCCAGTGGCAGTAGTCACAATGTCTTACTTTTTGCTAAAAGAGCGGATCACCACAAGAAAAGCGATTGGGCTTTCTTTTGGTTTGGCCGGTGCGGTTTCTCTTGTAGGCCTTCATGAATTCTCCTTCAGCAACAGCTTTCTTTTGGGAGACCTTCTGGTGATCGGCAACGCCGTTTCTTATGCTATTTACCTTGTTTTGGTCAAGCGACTGATGGCCCACTACCACCCTTTGACGGTGGTCAAATGGACATTTCTTTTTGGATTGCTTTTCGTTACTCCGTTTTCAATTCACGAGGCTGTTAACATCCCATTTGGGGACTTGTCCAGCGCACAATGGATTAGCATCGCCTATGTGCTCATTGGAACGACCGTTATTGCCTACATTGCCAATGTATCGGCCTTGAAATACGTGAACTCGTCAGTGGTTGGCTATTACATCTTTCTTCAACCTCTTTTCGCCACGCTTATTGAAGTGGTATCGGGGCGGGAGCTACCAACCGTTGGCAAGCTCATTTCCGCAGCTCTTATTTTTCTTGGGGTATACCTGGTGAGCGTTAAAAGGGGTAACTAAAACGCACTTTTCAGCTTCCCCACAGCCTGGCCAAAATAGTCGATCATGTCATCCTTGATGTCCAAGTGGGTCACCAGCCTTACCTCATGCTTTCCAAATGGCACAGCCAAAATGCCAGCCTCTTTCAGTTTGGCTACCATGTCTGTTGCAAGCACCTTTTTGTCCAGTTCAAAGATGACAATATTGGTATCGACAGGTAAAAGCCCGGTAACATATGGAAGTGTTACTACCAGGTCTCCCAGCGCTTTGGCTTTCTGGTGATCAATCTTCAGTCTTTCTACATGGTTGTCGAGCGCATAGATGCAGGCAGCTGCCAAAAATCCCGCCTGACGCATGCCACCGCCAAAAACCTTGCGCACCCGTTTTGCCTTCTTGATGTGCTCATGGCTACCCACCAAAGCAGAGCCAACAGGAGCACCAAGTCCTTTAGAAAAGCAGACGGATACGGTATCGAACAGCTCGCCAACGTCCTCTGGCCGATCGCTCGTTTCCACTAATGCATTGAAAATACGAGCACCGTCAAGATGCATTTTCAAGCCTTTCGAGCGGGCGGCGTCACTCACAGCTTTGGTCTGGGCCAGCGTGTAATAAGCACCTCCCCCTTTGTTCATTGTGTTTTCCAGCGACACCAGCCGGGAGAGTGGCAGGTGGATATCATCCGGGTTATTGATGTTTTCCAATATGTGCTCCGGCGAAAGGCGCCCCCGGTCTCCATCCACAAGCCTGGCAGATATATGAGAGTTACTGGCAATACCTCCACCCTCATAGAGGTAAATATGAGAGCGTTTGTCGCAGATGACTTCGTCCTGTGGTTGCGTGTGGATGCGGAGGGCAATCTGGTTGGTCATGGTGCCAGAAGGGCAGTAGATGGCTGCCTCCTTTCCGAACAAGCCGGCTATTTTTGCTTCCAGTTTTTTTACGGTGGGGTCTTCATCGAAAACATCGTCGCCGACTTCCGCTGCCATCATGACTTCGAGCATGCCTGGCGTGGGCTTTGTTACGGTATCACTTCTGAAATCTACTGTCATCATGCAGGCAAGATATTAAAATGTGTTTGTATCAGGCAAAAAAGTGGCTCGTGAAGACACTAGGCCACAGCGAAAGTTGTATCACGAAAAAACGAATGGCAAAGGCCGGTAGGTTCTCTCCACCAACTTGCTTGTAAAAAAACAAAAGGTCCAAGCGGGACGCATTGAACCAGTTTTGTTTTTTTATTCACTGCGAACTGTCTTGAGCTAAAGCTATGAAGGACAGCTACTTCAAATATTTATCAAAGTACACCTTTGCCGCTTCAAAGGTGCGGAACCAGCTATCATACCGCAGGAAGCCGTGCACTTCGTCGGGGAATATGAGCAGATCGACGTTCACTCCTTTTTCTCTGAGCGTCTCGGCAAGGTCGGTGGTTTGCTGGAAAAGCACGTTGCGGTCGTCGTCGCCATGCACGAGCAAAACCGGCGCCGTCCATTTCGAAAGGTCAGATACCGGCGAAGACTCGTAAGCCTTCTCCATCAAGTCGTCGCTGATGCCCCACCAGCCGCCGGGGCTAAATTCCTTTGCCCGGAAAGCCCAGTCATGCACGCCGTGAAGGTCAACACCTGCTTTGAAAAGCTTCGGATTTCTTGCAAGCCCCATAGCAGTGAGGTAGCCGCCGTAGGAGCCTCCCCACAAGCCTATTTTGGCTGGGTCTACTTCCGCCCTGCCTTGCAGGTATTTGCCTCCGGCTACAATGTCCTGGTATTCTGCTGCTCCCCTTGGCCCCTGGTTTTCAGCTCTGCGAAAGTTTTTTCCATAGCCTATGCCGTCCCGGTAGTTCACCGACATCACCACATAGCCCTGACTGGCCAGGTACTGGTTGAAGGCATAAGCGTTGGAATAATAACTTGAATAGTGGAAGGTCAGCAACATTTGTCTGATGGGGCCGCCATGCATGAAAATAATGGCGGGATGCTTCTCACCCTTTTTATGAGTAGCGGGCATAAATAGTTGTGCGTGAATTTCAATGCCATCGGGCGATTTGTAAATGACCTGCTCCGGCTTGACCAGCGACTTAGCAGGAAAGGCCAATGGAGCAGCCGAGGAAATTTGTTTCACGGTCGTCGCTCCAGTCGCCAGAAAACCGACAGTCTTGTCAAAGTTATACCCCATGTATTGCATGGCCAGCCCCTTCCCTGTCGCCAATGGCACCGGTGTCATTTCGCTTCCTTCTCCTTTTGTCAGTGCCTTTGGGACTCCACCTTTCACGGCCACACTATACAGATGCCTTCTGTCGATATCTCCACAGTTAGAAGAAAAATAAAGTGTACTCCCGTCTGGAGAAATTCCGCTGTCCTCTGCCTCGCAGGCGCCGGGTGTCAAATCGGTAAGCCCCGACCCATCCGGATTCATGCTGTAAATATGCATCCAGCCCTCGTGTTCTGAATAAAATAGTAGTCTGTTTGCTTTCGTCCACCGTAATGGAGCCGCCGGGTACGATTGCGCAAAGCCACCATCGTCCGAAGGGGATTTCCATACTTCTTTAGCTGCCCCCGTGACAGCATCCGCCACCATGATTGAAAATGACTCTCCACCGGTTAGGTTAGTCAGCTCATATCGTTTCAAGCCGCTGAACCTGACAAAAGCCACCTGTTTGCCGTCAGGCGACCATACGGGAATCATGTCTCTGCCTACCGATGGAGCCATCCAGCGGATTTCCCCTTTTTCTGCACTGAAAATCCCCACGAAACTATGATCTCCTCTTGAGCTGGTAAAAAGCACTTCTTTGCCATCAGGTGACCATGACTGCCCACCATTGCTGCCACGGGCCCGAAATAACAGCCTTTCACTATCAGATTCGGGAATGCCGTATTCATTGATGTTTATTTGGAAAATACCTGCCGGGCTGGAAAAAAGAATGGTGTTTTCAGTGGGATGGACGGTTGGTGAGTAGCCGTTTGCCACCCTGATCGCATCACCACCTTCTGTAGAAATAAGCCAGATAATTTGCTCGGCGCCTTCGGGGTTGCTATCGGGATTGGCTATTTCGCCGTTGCGGTTGGGTGCACTGCCTCGCACGTAGAGCAGCCATTGGTCATTCATGAAAAAGCTAAGGGAAGATATTTCCTGCCCATCATCTTTACCATAGCTGGTAAGCTGAACCGAAGGCCCATCAGGCCCTTTTGCAAAGTAGATATTTCTTACCCCCCTTTTGTTTTCAACCCACGCCATCGCATCGGTCGCCCTGCCAGCTACCAGCTCAGTGGCAAAGGGGTAAGACATCACCTCCTCAAGGCTGAACTGCGCAAGTGCGGGAAAGGATAGGATAGGAATCAGGATAACCAGCAAAAGCTGGCGGAAACGAGTGATCATTTTGTGCTTGGTTAGTCATAGGTAATTTACCCAAATGAATCGTTCCCGCCAACTGGTTTAAGTGAACTGGCTGTTATTCACTTTCCACGATCAGAAACTCCACCCTTCTGTTGAGCTGCCGACCATCAGCGGTGTTATTATCAGCAGTTGGTTTGGTGAGCCCGTAGCCTTTGAATGCCAGTCGCCCAGGGTCGATACCCTGCTTGATTAAATAATCATAAACGGCCTTTGCCCTGTTGGCGCTCAACTTCATGTTGTAGTCAGCGCTGCCCGTGTTGTCGGTGTGCCCCGATATCTCGATACGCAGTCCCGATTGGTCGGTCAGCAGCTTAACAAACCGGTTGAGCTCAGGAGTAGCTTCCTTCTTGAATGTGAACTTATCTACGTCAAAAAAGATGTTGTTAAGCCGCACCACCTGCCCCTTTTCAATTGGCACCAAATAAAGATCCTTATTGATTTCCCGATACTCCTTCAGATTGACAAGATCAAGGTTTTCGCTCACTGAAATAAACCCATCGGATTGACCCAAAAAGCCATAATTTTCACCCGAAGGTAAAATAATGCTGTAGCTACCATCTATTGCATCGCTATTGGCAACGCCTGCCTGTTTACCGGAACTCAGCACTTCATAGTTGATGCTGGCTCCCAGTGGCTCGTTTGTTTTGGCATTGAGTACCCGGCCCCGCACTACCACCACGGGTTTTGGCCTCAGTGATTCAGGAAGTCTCACCCGATATAAATCGCTCTTCCCATAGGAATCTTTGCCGTAAGAGGAGAAGTATGCGTAGTCGCCCGATGCGGTAAAAGAATAGTATGCGTCAAATTGGGGAGAGTTAATGTGAGGCCCCAGGTTTTGTGGCTCTGTCCAGTTGAGCCAGGTGTCGTCGAGGCGTCGGGTAACGAACATGTCGGAGCCGCCGTAGCCGGGCCACCCTGACGTAGAATAGTAAAGAGAAACACCGTCGGCAGCCATATAGGGGAAAATTTCGGATGCTGCTGTGTTTACAGTTGGCCCGATATTCATGGGTGCCGTCCAGGTGCCGTTTTCCCTTTTAAAACTAACATGGATGTCTTTAGAGCCAATGGAGTTGTCTCGCTGCAAAGTCATCAAAAGCGTTTGTCCGTCGGCAACAAGAAAATACTCTCCGAACTTATTGTGGTTGTAGAAGCTGTCGATATCGACTTTTACAGGAAAGCCCCACTTGTCACCTTCCTTGTGTGTGATCGAAACACCCACGCCCATCGTTCCGTCGGCATTGTAGGTGTTGAGCAGCAAGGCAGTTTGGTTATCGGGCAAAATAGACTCCAGACCGCTGTTGCTGGCATTGTTGAGGGGTCGGCCAATGTTCACTGCCGTATCAAGGCTGCCATCTTCGTTAATTTTCGCAAACCAAATGTCCTGAGTAGCCGGATCATCAAGATTCTCCGGGTGGCCTTCCCTTGTGAAGTATAATACCTTGCCATCCGGCGAAATAATGGGATTAAGGTCATCTGTAGGCGCATTCACACTTGCAGAGAGGTGTTCTATCTGCAACACCTTGTCCGCATCGGGAGACAGGTTAATCCCCACTGGAACCGGTGCCTCCGAGTCACTAATGGCTATTGCGTCGAGCTCGTTAAAGCCGGGCACCGAAGCTGTGCGCAACTCGACCTTTACCGCAGCCACCTTGTAGGTCGTTTTAGGGAACACATGTGAAAGCAGCCTACCAGCCTCACTCAGCGGTGCGGTTGAGTCGTTTTGGTAAATAACCGATTCGTTGTCTGCCTCATCGTAGAGCAGAATCCTGCTCACAGCACCTGGATTGAAGATTTCGACCACGGCTACCTGGCTGATTTGCATAGGCTTGTCGAAGCCAACTTTGATCCACTCGCCTTCAGGACTATTTTCCTTGCTGGGCGTCCAGCCGCATGGTGTCGCTCCAAATACCGGATACCTGCTTGGCTTACCCAGAATCTCTTTGGCGAGATATTGTCCTTTGTAATTGTTGTTGATGTACTCGCTGGAAAAACCAACAACTGAAGAGGCCCACTGCACCTGCTGGGCTTTTAACGTAAACATGCCTGCACACAACAGAACAGCTGTGGTAGCCCACTTTCTAAAACTTGTAGCAATCATAAATGTACCTGTGTTTTGTTAACAAAACAGCGGCTAAACAGGTACGCATCCTGGGCCAAACAAGGCCCTCTTTAAGGCCGAAAATTATAGATTAATTTTGGATACTTCTCAATAGTTATTCAATTTCTTGTAATTCCTCAGGCCACTGAAGTATCCACTCAGAATGCCGGAATGGCTCCCATCCTACACTTACCAGGTCAACTTCCGGGTCAATCAAAGGGTGGGAAGGGTGGCCATTGAGACTTACCACACAATCGACAAATACGGCCACCTCTTCCCAGCCTTTATTTTCGTATTCCTTTCTGAGATGATGAGCAAACTGCCAGATGATGTCGGGATGGCTGCTGGCCATCCTGCCTTTAAGTGAACCCAGGTAATGAGACGGACGAACTTTCACTACCTCCCCAGTTTTCTTGTTGGTGACTCGGTAAACAGCACTGCCACTCTTCGTCCGAAGCATCATATGCCACGATAACTTATGGCCTTCATCAGTCCAATGCACGTTGCCCTCAAACAAATGATGCCTCAATGGCAGCAATAGCTGAATCAGGAAATAGCCCAAAAAGAGGAAGTAACCTGGGTTGTTTAGCAAGTCCGTTTTTGGCGGCAAAGCAATTCCCAATTTCCACCTTCCAAGTAGTTTTTTTCGGAGGTCGGCACCATCGAAAAAGAAGAACAGGGTGCCCAGCATGAGGTAGGGAAAGATGCCTATTTGAAAAATAAATGAATTAAAGAGGTGAAAAGCTATCGATAAGGCGACGCCTACCCAGCGAGTCCTCTTGATTAATAACAACCAAATAATAGCTCCGTCAAAAACGATGCCCCCATAGGCAAGTACATAGTGAACCCACTTATACTGCAACACACCACCCACCAGCCAATAGTGAGACTTGCCCTTCATCCAAATTTCCATCGGCCTTGTTTCCAGCCAGTCGGGGTAAACTTTGGCGATACTGGCAAACGTATAAACGATCAGCAACTGAAGCACAAAAAAGGAGATACACCACCTGGGACAAGACGTTGATCGTTTATCAGGGTGGTAATGGGCGTCAAGAGACAAATCATCGGCTGCGGGCATCAGTGCCATGGCGTAAGCCATCAGCATAAAAAGGTAGTGATGATTGTTATAGTGGGCCTTGTGGGAGAAGTAAATGTATGTCCAGGTGAGGGCAAACGCCCAGGCTGAAAACCTGTACCGCCAGC
The DNA here is from genome assembly GCF_048007035.1 of Imperialibacter sp. Classification (NCBI taxonomy): domain Bacteria; kingdom Pseudomonadati; phylum Bacteroidota; class Cytophagia; order Cytophagales; family Flammeovirgaceae; genus Imperialibacter; species Imperialibacter sp. The sequence continues at coordinate 3,255,681 of NZ_CP180355.1, read as the reverse complement.
CAAGCATGATCATGATGCCAAGCACACAAACAAAAGCAAAAACCAGGTACATCCCAATGCCTGGCAGTGGCTGCATCCAGCCTAGTCCCTGATAGGTAAAAACAACAACTGCTTCAGTATAAATTTCGGAGATTTGCCCCAGCAAAAAAAAGCTTGCTCCCTCCATAAATACGAGAAAGCCAAAAACCACCCGAAACAACACAAGGGGTGTATTGTCAACTGGTTGTGATAAGTACTGTCGATTAAGTGTCAGAGAGGAAAACACAGCAAAAAAGTTTGTGTAAAGAAATGAATCTCCGGCATAAAAAAAAGGGCCCTAAAGACCCTCTTTTTCAAACCAACCTAAACCTATCTACTAAAAACAACTATGCGTTGTTATTTCTTATTCATTTAAAAGCGTTTACGTTTCAATTGACCATTGTGTTGCCCCCGGCAGTGAAATTTTGATCTATTTCTTTCGCCAATTTTTTAGCTGTCACCAGTTTCTCAAGCTGCAGCTTTGCTTCAACCCTCATAGCGTCATCTTTTTGGCCAACGGCCGCTCCCGTCAGTACCCTTTCACCCGCTACAAACCCGGACCCATTGAAAGACGACAGGAGCGAGACGACTGCCACAATTACTCCCAGTAGGAGAATCTTTGTTGTATTTGCGTTCTTCGATTTCATAATCTCTTTGTTCAATGGTCATGAAAATAAGTCAACACTTGTGCCAAAAATTTCAACAGTCTAATAATCAAATAGTTAAATATTTCCTTTCGCAAAAAAGTGTACATATATGAACAATAACCTACCGATAGATGAACGAAACTGACCTGGCTTCAGCATCTGAAGCGCTGTTAATTCGTACAAATGGGCTGATGCTATATTTTCAATCCTCATTTTCCTAATTTTGCAGCTTTACAAACCCAATTATGAGTCAGTCACTTGAAGAAATTCGCAGTCTGGTAGAAAAAGAGGTTCAGGCCATTCATAATATCCCGGTAGATGAGTCGATACTGAACGCCATTGATGCGCTATACGAACAGATACATATTAATAAAGGCAAGATCGTCATTAGCGGCATTGGCAAAGCCGGTCAGATAGGGCAGAACATCGCCACCACTTTTTGCTCGACAGGTTCCCCTGCTGTGTTCCTTCATCCGTCGGAAGCACAACATGGCGACCTGGGAGTTTTGCAGCCCAACGACATCCTGCTCGTGATTTCCAATTCGGGCAAAACTGAAGAAATACTAAAGTTGTTGGAGCTGGCAGACAACCTGTACCCAAAAATCAAGACTATTTGCATCACCGGCCATCCGGAAAACGAACTGGGAAGAACAGCCAATATTTGCCTGAGCACCGGGCAACCGAAAGAAATTTGCCCACTCGATCTCACCCCAACGACCAGCACCACGGTGATGTCGGTTTTGGGCGACTTGCTGGTGGTAATGTTAATGAAAAAGATCAACTTTGATAAGGCTGGCTACGCCAAAAGGCACCATAGCGGCTACCTCGGACAAAAAAGCAGAATGCAATGAGTAAACTATTCCTGATAGCCGGCCCTTGTGTGGTCGAAAACGACAAAACACCTTTTGAAATAGGCAGAAAAGTAAAAGGCATCTGCGACGAGTTGGGCATCGATTACATTTTCAAGGCCAGCTTCAAAAAAGCCAACCGCACCAAGCTCAACAGCTTCACAGGCATCGAAAAAGAAGAGGCCATGGCTATTATTCAAGCAGTGGGGAAAGAACTTGGCGTGCCTACCATTACCGACGTGCACGAAAGCTATGAGCCGGCCATCGCAGCCAAATATGTAGACTACCTGCAGATTCCGGCCTTCCTATGTCGGCAAACCGATTTGCTGCTGGCAGCTGGTGAGACAGGCAAAGGCGTGAATATCAAGAAGGGGCAGTTTATGTCGCCCGAGGCGATGAAGTTTTCACTGGAGAAAGTGCTGTCCACCGGCAACAAAAATGTGTGGCTTTGTGAGCGTGGGTTCTCGTTTGGCTACGAAGGGCTGGTGGTGGATGCCACAGCTATTGCCAGGCTAAAGAAGCATGGCGTGCCCGTGGTGATGGATTGCACGCACTCTGTTCAACAGCCCAACAAAGCTGATGGTGTCACAGGAGGCAACCCCGAAATGATTGAAACCATGGCACTTTCCGCCATTGCTACTGGTGCCGACGGCCTTTTTATAGAAACCCATCCCGATCCAGCCAATGCTTTGAGTGACGGCCAAACGATGCTGCCGATTGAAAAGCTTGAGGGAATACTGAGGAAAGTGATGAAGGTGAGGAAAGCACTGGAGGGGTAAAGCACCAAAATGGCAAATCGCAAAAATCAAGTAGGCTCCAAGGGTCAAATATAAAAAAGAGAACTAGGTGAGATCAAGACTCTCAACCATAGCCTTGAGCTCATTCGGCTTGAGGTCACCTTTCTCACTCTTGTCATAGATCGTTAACAAATAGACGCCTCCAGCCTCGGCGTAGAAGTATGTAATTACTCTAGCACCACCCCTCTTTCCTTTGCCTTTGCTACCAATTCCAAGCCTAACCTTAAAACAATTATTTCCTATGGGAGTACCCAAATCGGGAGTTTGCAGAATCTCAGTTATTAGCTGACTAAACTCCTGTTTAAGAGACGGAAATTTTTTTACGAGACGTTTTAACTCCTTTTCAAATCGATGGGTGGGTATGATGCTATAGCTCATCCAACAGTTCCTGAGCTGTTTTGAGCTTAATTTTTCCTTGCTTATGTAAACGCACCTCCTCTGCAGCCTCCTTCAGGTTCTCCCAAAGCTCAGCTGAAGCCAGGGACATAGGCTTTGCATTCTTCACGAACGACAGGCTTTTCAGTACCTTCATCCCAAAAACGGCCTCTTTGTCAGGAATATCAACCAAAACTTTCATAGATTTCAATTTTTTGCTTCTTATTTCAGCCTCTAAGTGAACACGGATAAATTTAAGAAAATTCAGATGATATTTAAGCTGGCCAAAATGATGGCTCCGCAAGCCGGCTCATGCAGCAGCGAAAATCAGCATCAGGTTTCCCTTTTAGCGGGCTTCCATCCCTTGAATTTGATCAACTTGTGTATGTTTTCACTTTTGTTTTTTGATCTTAGGCCTTTGAATAGATAACCTTGATTTTTAATGCCTCCTAAATATAACATCAGGCTCCTCATTCTCGACGTTGACGGCACACTTACCGACGGCGGTATTTACATTATGGAAGACGGGAGTCAGTTCAAAAAATTTAATTCCCGTGATGGCATGGGCATCCGGCTGCTACAGAAAGCGGGCATTGAGGTTGGGATCATCAGCAATGGAAAAACCACCTCCATGGTACAGGCCAGGGCCGACATGCTGGGTATGACGAAGTGCTATGTCGGCGAAGCAAAGAAAATGGATGTGTTGGAAGCCTGGATGACTGAAATGGGCATAGGCCTTGACCAGGTGGGTATGGTGGGCGACGACATCAACGATTTGCCTGTCATGGAAAAAGCAGGGCTCTCGGCCTGCCCGGCTGATGCAGTGAAGGCAGTGAAGGAAAAAGCTGATATCGTGCTTCAGCTCAAAGGGGGCGAAGGATGCGTGCGTGAATTAATCGACAACTACTTGCTGGCCGATTGAAAATGGGGTTAAACCGGCCTATTTAGGTTTGGCAAAGCGATTATTAATCCTATTTTTGTGCAAAAATCTTACGACAGAATGAGCGTTCTAGTAAATAAAAATTCCAAAGTCATCGTGCAAGGCTTCACAGGCACTGAGGGTAGTTTTCATGCCCAGCAGATGATTGAATATGGAACCAACGTAGTAGGAGGTGTTACTCCGGGTAAAGGAGGTCAGAAGCATCTTGACAAACCCATTTTCAATAGTGTAGAAGAGGCTGTGCAAACGACGGGAGCTGATGTTTCTATCATTTTTGTACCACCAGCTTTTGCCGCTGACGCTATCATGGAAGCAGCTGACGCCGGCATCAAGGTAATTGTGGCAATCACAGAAGGCATTCCTGTAAAGGACATGATGACTGCCAAAAACTATATCAAGAATAAAAAAGTAACGCTGATTGGCCCTAACTGCCCTGGCGTCATCACCCCTGGCGAAGCTAAAGTAGGCATCATGCCTGGTTTTGTATTCAAAAAAGGAAGAGTGGGCGTAGTATCTAAGTCAGGTACCTTGACTTACGAAGCAGCTGACCAGATCGTGAAGGCGGGTCTTGGTATTTCAACAGCAATTGGTATTGGTGGTGACCCCATCATTGGCACTCCTACCAAAGAGGCTGTTGAATTGCTGATGAACGACCCCGAAACTGACGCCATCGTGATGATTGGTGAAATTGGCGGTAACTATGAGGCACTTGCTTCTGAATATATCAAGAGCACTGGCAACAAAAAGCCTGTTGTTGGCTTTATTGCCGGCCAAACAGCCCCTCCGGGCCGTAGAATGGGTCACGCTGGTGCTATTATTGGTGGTGCTGATGACACAGCAGCCGCTAAAATGAAGATCATGGAAGCCTGCGGCATTCACGTAGTGCAGTCTCCTGCGGATATAGGAGAGACACTGGCCAAAGTGCTTAAGAAATAAGTAATACATTATAACAAGCAAACCTAAACCAAAGAACAGAGCCGCCCTGCAACGCAAGGCGGCTTCTGTTTTTTCCACTTGTTTGGTTTAGAACTTCAGCGTATAGACGATGTTGGGCAACATAGCCAGCTGATAGGATTTCACAATGTTGCCAGTGCCCGCCACATAGTATTCATTCACCAGCGCCTGGTTGTTGGTAACGTTCGTTACATCAATTTTAAATTCGCTTGTCGTCTTCTTCCTGTTCTTTCTCGTGCCAATGGCCAGGTTAACGAAAAACACATCGTCGCCCTTCACTGAAAACGGATTGGCATCGTCTCTAACTTCTGTACCGAGCTCCCTGGAGGCTTCAAGGTCGATGGGACTATACCTTTGCCCGCCAATAAGCGCCGCTTTGGCGTTGACAAAGAGTACTCTGTTCTTGTCGGTACTCCCCACTTTAAATTCTTTTCCCCCTATCACATTCACGATATAATTTCCATCAAAAGCGGACGCCCTCTCAACGCCATCTTGCGCTGTGTAAAGTGACTTGTACAACGACACAGTTGACATATAGTAGAAGCCACGGGTCAGGTATTGCTCCAGCGTAAGCTCTACACCATAGTTTCTCCCGGTCCCTTCATTTACCAGCGATTCATTAACAAAAGCTCCTGAGCTGTTGATCATGGAGAAGCTGCTTGACGGATCTTTCTCCACCGGCACATCGTATAGCTGCTGGTAATAGGCTTCCAACTTCAGGTGAGTGCTCTGGTTGATCACCTGATTGAAACCCAGCACATAATGCGCCGCTTTAGTTGTTCTCAGGTTCTTGTTGGGCTGCAAAAGTGAGCCATCCTCCTGCGTTTGTTTGGCCAGATAAGCAGAAACCGGCTCCAACCGGCTATGAAGACCAAAACCTGCAGTAAAAGCCTGCCTGCTGTTGAGGTCGTACTTCAAACCAACTCTTGGCTCCACAGATTGCGTATTGTTCAAAGCAAAAAGGAAATAGTGAACACCGCTGGTCATGGTCCATGCCTCGTTGAATCGCAGTTTCCAGCTACCAAATCCCTGAAGGTTTCCTGTGTTCCCTTTGTCATTCAGCCACGTCTCCATGGTCTTGTTTTCATAATTGTAAAGATCAACTTTGGCGTTGTAGCCAAGCCTTGAGTAGATAATACCCGTTTCAAACTTATTTTTTGCATTCAGTTTGTAGTTCAAAGTGCTGGCTACTCTGACACTATTTTTATTGAGATCAATATCTTCCACATCTCTGAAGCCGGTGTCTTCATTCATGTCGTAATTCGAAGTTTGGCCCGACAGCGCAAGCGAAACAGAGTTCCTGACAAACACATTGTCATTAATAAAGTAGGTGTGATTAACACCCACTACGCCCAGGCGAGCGCCAAAGTCTCCTCTGGAAAGTACAACGTCCTCATCTTCCTCATCAGTTTCGGTTTGGCTGATATTGCTAATGCCGCCCAGGCCAAACATGGTCACGTACTGCTTCTTCCCTATTGGCAAAGCGATATTAAAAGACCCGTCCTGATACTTGGGCACGCCGTTGAAATCAAGAATACCAGCGTCGGACAGCAGCTGCAATGAGGAATAGCGATAGTTGGCTATGTAGGAACCATTATACCCTTGCTTGAAAGGCCCTTCAGCTGTAAAGTCCACTCCGAACACACCGAGAGAAGTAGTATACTCTCGGTGCTCGTTGTTTCCCTTTTTGAATTTGATGTCAAAGACTCCTGAAAGTGCATTGCCATACTCAGGCGAGAAGGCTCCGGTGAAAAAATCGGAGTTATCGAGCATATTGCTGTTCAAAGCATTCACCGGACCGCCAGTGGCCCCTTCGTTCGCAAAGTGATTGGGGTTCGGTATTTCTACACCTTCCAATTTCCACAAGATTCCCTTGGAGGAGTTTCCTCTCACCACAATGTCATTATTACCCTGAGCATCGCCGTTCACACCAGCAAAAGCTGATACCATTCGGGCGGGGTCATTAATGGCACCAGCATAGCGCTGTGTTTCCTCCACCGAAAATGAACGGGCACTGACCAGCGCCATCTCATTCAGCACTTCAGACTTGTCCTTTTTTGCAGTGACGATTACTTCATCCAGCTTGTCAATCGACTCAACCAGATCAATACTCAGAAGTACCTCCTTGGCGGAATTGACCTGAATATTTGGAATAACCTTGTCTTCATAGCCAATGTAGGTCACATAAAGCGAAGCCCTGCCAACTGGCACATTTGTAATCCTGAAGTTGCCATCCAGGTCGGTCACAGCGCCAAGTATTGGGTCGGTGCCAACTATCTGGACGGTGGCGCCAATCAAAGGGCTCTTAGCATCCTGGTCTAGAATCTGTCCTCTAACGGTTTGTGTCATTTGCTGAGAAAATGACAAAGAAGTAGCAAGCAGGAGGAATGCTCCTGATAATAAAAAAGTCTTCATGAGTGTTTTTGTGTGGTTTATTGGAAAAAGGAGGGGGAGGTATTAAAACCTCACCCCAACATGATAGCCTACCCAGGCCTTCACGTTTGTACCCGAAAAAGTCTGGTCATAAAATCCATTCTCACCGAGGCCGAGACCATAGCTACCATCAGCATTAACTGAGCGGGAAGTGGATATATTCAATATCGGGCCAGCGTTCACTGATAAGGTTTTGAATATTTTGTAGCCTACATTGACTGATAGTTTGGTCACCTGATTAAGGTCGTCCTGAAAATCATCCACTCTGTTTACCCCAAAAGAAGCAAGCTCAACGCTTGTTACAAATTTGTCTTTGATGGGTTTAAACTGCGTACCGAAACCTGCACCTACCGCCCATAGGGGATTGTCGCCTGTTTGAATTCCAACCTCAAGTACGCTGTAAAACTTATCGGTTCCCGACCTGAATGCTGCATTGATATCGGTGATGTCGTTGTAGCTCAGGGCAACTTCGTGCTTGCCAGTCCTAACAATGTTCAGAAAGCCTATTGTTGCACCCTTTTCTACTGTGTCGGCAATGTTGATGATACCAAATTGGAAGCCTCGCAGAGTTTTGGTGTAGTTGGCAAAACCAGATGCCTGCACACCATTCACTTCCTTCGCATGGTTATAAAACCCGCTGAGCTGAGCACCTTTCAGAGAATCATTGGCATAGTTAACAAAACCGGCACCCTGCACACCCTTCACGCTTTTAGCATAGTTGACAAAACCTGAGCCCTGTGCTCCGACAACGTCACCCAGTGCAAAGTTTACAAAGCCGGTTCCCTGCACCCCGGTAATATCGCCGTGAGCATAGTTCACAAAGCCAGACCCCTGGCCGCCGATCACATCACCATGGGCATAGTTTACAAAACCTGAACCCTGCACCCCAGTCAAGCCTTTGCTCATATTGACAAAGCCTGCCATTTGGGCTCCTGTCACCTGCTGTTTGACACCGTTTACAAAACCGGCTCCCTGGAAGCCTGTAACGTTTCCTCCTACAAGGTTTACAAAACCTGATAGTTGCAGGTACTTCACATCCGACCTGTCGACGTTAACAAATCCACCAAGCTCAACACCATTGACACCATAGTTGTACCCGGCAAATATGTTCAACGAAACATTGTTGAGAGATTGACCATAAGGTTTGAAGTTGGTACCCAGCACCGGAACAAACGACACCTGGAGTGCCTGCTCGCTGATAATCTCTTCAGCTACATCGCTTTTCTGATCTTCGTTTGAAGACTCTTGTGCTTTACTCGCAAAGGTTACTAAACCAAGGAGCATCATCGATAAAAAAAATTTTGAGTTCATGACTTTAATTCTTTAGAGTTCTACTTAATTTCTCTTTCCCCTATGGAAATTAAAGTCGCTGCTACCCCCACGAGCAGATGAAAAAAAATCAGGAAAATATTTTTAAGAGCACTATTATGTAGCCAAACAGGCTAAAAAAGGCGTAAAGCGGCAGTATAGCCTACCCAAACCTTAGAGTTGGAAGTTGCGCCGGAAGATTTGAAAAGTGGTCGTCCGCCAAACTTTGTAGAAAGATCCAGCGCCTCTCTGTCGGAAGAGTAATTAAAGAAATGTACAACGGGGCCGGCATTGATAGACGCCCACTTCAGGAGCCTAAATCCGAAATTAACCTGGAACCGGTAGTCACTCGGGGCGTCTTCAATCCAGGTATCCATTGGTTGCACAGTGTTTGTTGACAGCTCAAAGTCGGTATAGATTTTTTCGGTCCAGTCCACCTCTGTCCCTACTCCTATCCCCATTGACCAAATGGTGTTCTCCTGAGGAACAACACCAAGCGTCAACAAGGTGTAGAAATGCTTCGTGCCAGACCGAAAGGAGAAATTCAGATCCGTAATGTCATTGGCGCTTACGTCAAAGGCGTGAAATCCTTCCTTCACCAAGTTAAGAATACCGATGGTGGCTCCCTTCTCAACCTTTTTTGCAACGTTCACAAAACCAACCTGAAGACCATTGACGGTTCCTGCCATATTGATAAAACCGGAAGCCTGAACACCATTAACGGCGGTGGCCATATTCAAGAAGCCAGCCCCTTGAATACCCCTCACCCTTCCAGCCATGTTCACAAAGCCGGTTCCCTGAACACCGTTCATGTCGAGCAGCGTAAAGTTAGTGAATCCTGAGAGCTGTGCGCCATTGATGTTGTTGGCCACATTCACAAAGCCTGTACCCTGCAGGCCCGTGTAACGAGTACCAGCATGGTTAACAAAGCCAGAAAGCTGCGTGCCCTTCCCTCCAGAGGGGGTAAGATTGACAAAACCAGATGCCTGTACCCCATTCATTTCGCCGCCGACAATGTTGCCAAATCCGCTAGCCTGAACACCCGTTACGTCCATTCTATCCACATTGAAGAACCCACCCAATTCAACTCCACTTACCGAATGGTTGTATCCTGCAAAAACGTTCAACGAAACATTGTTCCCGATTTTGCCGCCCATCAGCCCATTAGTTCCTACCACAGGCAACAGTGACAGTTGAACCCAGCGCTGCTCGACCATGTCGACGTTGCGAATATGCTGCTTCGCTTTTCTGTTGACCAAAAACCTGACAATGTTCAAAGAATCAATGAAACGTCGGAGTGTTCTGTCTCTGGTTTCTTCGGTTGCTTCCAATGGCTGCAGCTCAATCTTAACCGGCGCTATCTGCTGATTAACAATCCTGATTACCGTGTCTTTATAGTTCTCTTTGCTGATGGCGAAAGCGGTCACGCCATCCTGAAAAAAGGTGGACAGCTTGTAAGAACCATCCTCGCCGGAAAGGGTCGATGATAAGTTATTTACGTCGTAAACACTTGTATTGGCAAGGCTTCTGCCCGTGCGGGCATCTACAACTTCGCCCACAAACTCGATATTGGACTTGTGCGATTGCCTATCTGCCACCGGCTGAATAATTATGTAGCTGCCCCGTACTTTGTAATCAAAGCTCTTTCCGAGCGTCTTTTTTAAAACTTCCTCAAGTGATGTCTCCTGAAAGCTGGCAGTAATGTTTTTATTTGGAAGCAGGTCCGGATTATAGGAAAATCTGCAGTCGGCCTGATTCGAGATTTCAGTAAGCGCCTGCCCAATCGGAAGATCAGTGAAGTTTAGTGACAGCCGTTGGTCAAGCAGGTTTTGACACCAGGCCCTACCAACAACCGCTACCAAAAAAAATGTTAAAAAAATCAGTTTTCCGGACATCCCGTTCCCTTTAAAAGAATGACGTTTCCACTTTTACTAACCTTCAGGTCGAGCGTAAGCGCAATCACATCAAGGATATTGTTCAAAGAGTCATTTTCAAAGTTTACGGATAGGCGACAGTTAGCCATTTGCTCATTTTCGAGCTCAATATCTACAAAATAGGCCTCTTCAATAGCATCTATCACGTCGGGGAGAGAATGGCCAGCAAAGGAAAGCCGACGGGTTCTCCAAAACTGATCTACTCCGGTTGAAGTAGACCCACCGGTAGAGGCCAAAAGTCCCGACTTAGCTGTGTACGTAGCTTTCTCGCCCGGGGTTAGGATAACTTCCTGTGTGCCCACGGAAAAAGAAACTCTTCCGGTAGCCACAAAAACAGCAACCGTGTCCTCCATTACCGAACTCTTGACGTTGAATGAGGTACCAAGCACCGTAATGATAGCAGGCCCGGCATGAATAACAAAAGGCTTAACGGTATCGGGCGCCACTTCAAAAAAAGCTTCTCCTTTCAAGTTCACCTGCCGAAGATTGGCAGCAAACTCCTCGGGGTATTGAATAATACTTTCTTCATTCAGGGTGATATGGGAACCATCCTGAAGGTCAACGTTTATTATCTCGGAGGCTGACGCTACCTCGGTCATCTGCACTTCGGTGAAATAGCTGCGCAAGAAATAAGTGATGCCACCCAGCAGAACCAGAGAAGCTGCAATCCGCATAATCCACGGGTTTCGACTTTCCAATTTCTTCTGGTTGCTGACGGCGGTCGCCTTAGCTGTTTTTACGTTGGCCCAGGCAGCGTCTACATCAAAAGATGTGTGTGTCGTTGCGTCGTCCATCATCACAGCACCGAGGTCTTCCCAAAGCATTTTTTGCTGAACAAAAGCCTCTTCATTTGCGGCAGACTCAGCAACCCACGTCATCACAGCCGCTGACTCTGCATCAGACGCTTCGCCGGCAAAATACTTTGCGAGCAACTCGTTGGTGACTATATGTGGACTCTGCTTACTCATCTCTTCATTTGTTCGACAACAAGATTACCATTTACCCCCATGCAAAAACAGAAACAATAAAACCGCAGGCAGATACTCGCCCAACTCTTCCCGCATGATCTTCAAAGCCTTACCCATTTGATTCTCCACGGTCTTCAACGACAAGTTCAGTTCGTCGGCAATTTCCTTATATCTTTTGCCCTCAAACCGGTTTAGCTCAAATATCTCCCGACATTTTTCCGGGATTTTATCCATGGCACTGGCAATCTTTTCTTTCAACTCCTCGAGTTCCAGAAAGTCGGTAGACTCTCCCACTGGTGCCACGTATCGTGTTCTGTCTGCATACTTCTGCTCTACCTTTTGGTGCTTAATATAGTTGAGGCAGGCATTCCTGACGGCTCCAAAAAGGTAAGACTTTATCGACGTTTTGATTTTCAGCAGATCTGTTTTGATCCACATATCGCTGAAAAGCTCCTGCACAATTTCCTCGGCTATTTCCGTATCCTTCACATATTTGAGGGCAAACGAAGCCAGCCCTGAATAATATTCACGGAAAATACCCTCGAAGACTTTTTCGTCAGCGATGTTGACAATATGGGCAGTATGTTCTATCTGATCTGACAGTTTCTGCGTGATTTCCTGCAATAATAGTGAGTTTTATATCAAAAACAGGTTGCCTGCACGGTTAAGAACAGGGCAATCGTATTTAAAACCATCTGTCGAAATTCTTCTTTTTTACCCTGGCCCTAAAGGGAAAAGAAGAATTTCAAAGCTGTTTCACCCTTAAGGGCAGCCGACGTGGAACGGGGTAATAAACAGCTTTGAAAGTAAAATGTGGAATTTGTTTTAAATGGGATTGGCCTGTTGCTAAGAAACCAAAAACAGCTACCCTAAAAAAAGAAAAGCCGGGAACGCCCCGGCTTTACAAAGTTCAAGCTTTTGCAAGGCTATTCTTCGTGTAAAATATCAACAGGGTTGCTGAAAGCGGTTTTTACCGACTGATAGCTTACTGTGAGAATGGCCAAAACCAGGGCACTCAATCCGGCGTAAGCAAATACCTCCCATTTGATGCTTGTTCTGTACTGATAGTTTTGCAGCCATACATTAGCCGCCCACCAGCCAAGTGGCACGGAGATAGCGAAGGCAATGATCACAAGCCGGGCGAAATCCTTACCCATTAACACCACAAGCTGACTGACCGACGCCCCCAACACTTTCCGGATGCCAATCTCCTTGTTGCGCACTTCTGCCATGTAGGAAGCCAGCCCTAGTAGGCCCATACATGCAATTAGTATAGCCAAACCGGTGAATACAGAAAACAGTTGACCCAGGCGCTGCTCAAATTCGAAAGCGCTGAAAAACATGGCATCAGTAAACTGGTAGCTAAATGGTAAGCCGGGTGCAAATTCGTCCCACTGCAATGTCAAAAAGCTTAGAAAGTCTTTTACGTCGGCAGCCTGATTATTTTCCGGCTTCAGTCTGACTGACAGAAAATGTGTCTCCTGATGGGTGATAGGCGCTCCGTAAGGAAACACCGCCAGCGGCTGGATCGGGCTGTCAAGCGTCCAGTAGTTAAAATCTTTAATCACACCAATGACATTGAAGCGGGCACTCCAGTAAACGAGCTTTTTGCCAATCACAGTCTCATCATTGTTCCAGCCAAGGGCTTTGACTGCATTTTCGTTCAGCACAACACTCGTACGGTCGGCCTGGAATCCCTCTTCAAAGATTCGGCCGTGCAGCACTTCAACACCCAGGGTCTGCAAGTAATTGTTACTCACGTTCATGTAGTTAATCGGCTGCTCATTCTCGGGGTCATCCTCGGTAGTGAAGCTGTCACCATCCCATATATTGGGAGGAACCGACGTAGACATGCCCACCGATGCAACCGAAGGATTGTTGCTAAGTACTTCTCTGAACGACACCCTCTTTACTGAGTCCATTCTTTGCACCTGCGGCACAATGATCAGGTTGTTCTTATCAAAACCAATATCTCTGCTTTGCAAATAAGTAATCTGGTCATAAACGATAAAAGAAAGCACGACCAGTGTAATGGAAATGGCAAACTGAAATACCACCAAGCCTCCACGAAGCAGTTGGCCGCCCTTGCCCACCTTATTTTGCTTTCTAAGTGCCTGAATAGGGCTGAAACGAGCCATGTAAAACGCCGGATAAGCGCCGGCAAGAAGAGCGGTAGAAAAAATAATTATTAGCAGGAACATGACCTTTGTGCCACTATCGAAAAGACCAAGGGTGGACAATTGGATGCCCGCCAGACTGTTGAAATAAGGAAGGCAAAGCTCAACAAGGCCTATTGCGAGGGCGGATGAGAATATTACCAGGATAAAAGACTCGGCCAGGAACTGGAAAAGCAGGTGCCCTTTCAATGCGCCCATCATTTTACGCACACCTACCTCTTTTGATCTGCTGACTGATCGTGCTGTGGCCATGTTCATGTAGTTAACACTGGCCAGCACAAGCACCATAATGGCTATTGCCGATAGTACGTACACATAGAGAATATTGCTTGTTGGCCCAAGTCTGTTAGGGGAGCTTACCGAGTGCAGCCATATATCAGACAAAGGCACAAGGTACAAATGCCAGGGCTTGCCACCAGACGTGATGGTCTCATACGCCTGGCCTGCTCTCTTGCTTGGCAGGTCAAAAATAGCTTCCCTGACTGATTCCGGGTTTGCACCTTCCTTCAACAGGGCATACGTAACAAAGCCAGACCAAAACCAAGTCGCCTTCCGGGCAGCCACTTCGGGGAACGACGACATAGAAGCAAGGACATTAAAACTGAAATGGCTATTGGGTGGCACGTCTTCCATTACACCAGTGACTTTGTAAAGCCCCTCGGTTCTTCCATCCGTCATTTTCAGCGTTTGCCCCAAAGCGTCAACTTTGCCAAAATACTTCAGCGCTGAAGACCGGGTGATGACCACCGAAAACGGCTCATCAAGAGCGGTTGAAGCGTCGCCTGCGATCATTTGAAAGGTGAATAGCTGCAAGAAGGTGGAGTCCACTGCACCCACGCCGTTGTCTTCATACGCAACCACGTTTTGCTGAGAAGGCACACTTACGAGTCTGTCACCCACCGTATACACCCTCGCCGTCTGCTCCACGCCGGGGATATCGGTGCGGATGGCATCGGAAACGCCCGGCCCCGTAGAGCCAAATGTCGGATATGCATCGCCCCAGATAAATGTCTGATCGATCCTGTAAAGCCGATCCCCCTTTTCATGGAATCCATCGTAGCTAAACTGGTAGTCGATATAAAGAGAAATAACCATAAACACTGCCAGCCCTACTCCCAATCCAAACACATTGAGAATGGAGTAAAAGCGCTGCTTGAGCAGGTTCCTGACGGCGACAGTTAGAATGTTCTTTAGCATATCCTTAAATTTTTGTCTACCCAAGCAAGACAACCATTGTACCAAACTGTAATCTATTGCTTTTCAGTTAATTACAAAAAAATGCCTTGCCTTTCCAATTCCAGTATCAAACAGAGGTGTCTGATATCGGACAGTGTAAAAAGAAAATCCCACCGAGTGGCGGGATCTTCCTGCATTAGTAACCTATGGCTTTTTCAGCTCGGGTAAAGCTCTTCTTGTGCGTTAGCCACTTCCCACCTTTTTCAATGAACCCAAGCCTACATAGTTACAATCAACATACTCTTCCTGGTCACTTCCGGAGTATTGTGATCACTTACGAAGTATGAAATAGTTTTGGATTTCTCTATGCCTGAAATCAGGTGGTTATTTGCCCGAGTACCACCATGTTCTCCAGTGTTGGTGACTCCAGCCCTCCTTTGGGCTCAAGGGTGATGGCAAACGCTACAGCTCCTTTGATGTTCTTCATCTTCACAAGACTATTGGGGTTAGTAAAATCAATCACCCCCATGTCAACTGGCTTACCCTCCACAATGGCCCAAAGCTGATAATCCTGCTGATCGCCAGGCGTACCCAAATTACCCAGGTCAAGGTAGACCTCTTCCGAGGCCGTGTTCCAATAAACAAACAATTGAAGGTTGGAGTCTTCTTTTGTGGCGTTCAGTTGAATTCTCCTGGTGCTTTCGTCTGTGGCAAGGGCCAGCATTTGCTCGTTTTGGTCAAGCGAATTCTTCACCTGGTCAAGCTCCTGCGCCATCATGCTGTTCTGGGCAACCAGGGCTTCGTACTCTCCACTAACGCTGCTATATCTTTGAAAGTAGAATAGTGCTGCTGCAAATGAGAGTAAGGCAATGGTCACCGATGCCGCCATCATCCAGTTACTTTTTATTTCACCAGCTTGCTGAAGATGTATCTGCTTCCCTACCGGGGTAGACTCGGGAAGAGCGTCGAAAAGCTTTTGCTTAACTGATACAGCGGGTGCTATTCCAAGTTCCTGATCCATCAACTCCATCGCCTGCTCAACAGCCTCAAGTTCAGCCTTCACCTCGGGGTGCTCAGCGCACATACGCTCCACTTCAGCTTGCTCAGCTGTTGAGAGCGTGCCCAGAACGCAAAGTTCCAATATCCCTGACTCGATGAATTCTTTACTTGTCAACGTTTAGTAATTTTCTTAATAATTTCATTCCTGCCCTCAGCCTTGTCTTTACAGTGCCGAGAGGGATATTGAACTTCTCTTCAATTTCCGATTGAGTGTATCCCTGAAAGTACATCAAGTCTACAATCTCAGCCTGGTCCGGTTTTAGTTTGCTGAGCAACTCTTTTACGCCAATGCCATCCACTTTCATTTCTTCCATTGGCAGGGCCGCCTCAGCATATACGAAGGACTCGACCGAATCAGTTTTACCTGACTGTGAAAATTCTTTGGATCTTGTTTTGTCAATGGCCAGGTTCCTGGCAATATTCACCATCCAGGTATACAGCTTGCCTTTGGCAAAATCGTATTTCTCAGAGCGCTCCCAATACCTCAAAAAGGCATCGTTGAGCACCTCGGAAGCTACCTCTTCACTTTTCACGATTCGGAAAACAACACCAAAAATGGCCTTTGAATATCTGTCGTAAAGATACTCAAAGGCCAGCTTATCCTTTTCCTGAATGCGGCGGACTAACTCTTCTTCCGGGATGATATAGACGGTTCTTCCGCTCAACTACGGGTCTGTTACAGATGGATTACCTCGTCGTAAGCCGCTGCTGCTGCTTCCATCACCGCTTCCGACATGGTCGGGTGAGGGTGTACCGACTTGATAATCTCATGACCGGTAGTTTCCAGCTTTCTCGCTGTAACAATTTCGGCGATCATTTCCGTTACGTTGGCACCAATCATATGGGCGCCGAGGAGCTCGCCATATTTAGCATCAAAAATTAATTTCACGAATCCGTCGGCTGCGCCGGCAGCTTTGGCTTTGCCGGACGCCGAGAATGGAAACTTGCCAACTTTGAGCTCATAGCCAGCCTCTTTGGCAGCCTTTTCGGTGTAGCCTACAGAAGCCACTTCTGGTGAGCAGTAGGTACAACCGGGGATATTGTTGTAATCCAGCGGTTCAGGATGATGCCCTGCAATTTTCTCTACGCAGATAATACCTTCGGCAGAAGCAACGTGCGCCAGCGCCTGGCCTTTCACAATATCGCCAATGGCATAAATGCCTGGGATATTCGTTTTGTAGTAGTCATCTACCAGCACTTTACCTCTGTCAGTAGCAACGCCTACGTCCTCCAGACCTATTCCTTCAAGATTGGTAGAAATACCTACGGCAGAAAGAACCACATCGCACTCAAGGTTTTCTTCGCCTTTCTGCGTTTTCACGGTCACTTTGCACTTCTTGCCTTTGGTGTCAACTTTGGTTACTTCCGAGTTGGTCATGATGGTCATGCCAGCTTTTTTGAAGATTCTCTCCAATTGTTTCGACACTTCCTCGTCTTCGAGCGGAACTATATTGGGTAGAAACTCTACGATGGTGACATCCACACCGATTGATTTGTAGAAGTACGCAAACTCTACACCGATAGCCCCTGAGCCAACCACCACCATGCTTTGTGGCTTTTTGTCGAGCGTCATGGCCTTTCTGTAGCCGATTATTTTTTCATTATCGATGGGCAATGCTGGCAATTCACGTGAACGACCTCCGGTTGCCACTATGATATGGTCAGCCTGGTAGTCAGTCTTCTTGCCGTCTTTGGCAGTTACTTCAACTGTCTTGTTTTTCTTCAGCTTACCGAATCCTTCGATGTGATCAATTTTGTTCTTTTTGAAAAGGAACTGGATGCCTTTGCTCATTCCGTTGGCTACATCCCGGCTTCTCTTCACCATGCCATCAAAATCTGCCTCGGCACCTTTTACTGAAATGCCATAGTCTTTGGCATGATTGATATATTCAAATACCTGGGCACTTTTAAGTAAGGCTTTGGTAGGTATACAGCCCCAGTTGAGGCAAATTCCCCCCAGCTCATCACGTTCTACCACACCTACTTTCATTCCCAGTTGAGAGGCCCTGATAGCGGCCACATAGCCTCCGGGTCCACTCCCAATAACAATCAAATCGTATTTCGTAGCCATTTGAATATGTTTATGTCAATTTTAAAATATAGTCTGGCGGCAAATTTAAACCGTTTGGCTGGAGAAAAAAATTTACATTATATATCGTATTTTCTTTCCCGAAGCCATCAGGCAGGTCATTTGTATAAGAGGTCTTAATATGCTTATTTCGACTTTACATGAGCACTCAAATGAGCCCGTATCAACGTCCTTGTTTGAAGGTTTTAAATAGAACCACTTTATAGGAAGGTAGGTTCGGAGGGAATTAAACAACTTTATATAATGAAACTATTGGAAGGAAAAGTCGCCCTCATTACCGGCGCTTCAAAAGGTATTGGTAAATCTATTGCAATGGCATTTGCTGAGCAAGGTGCCACCGTAGCTTTTACTTATCTGTCAAGTGTAGAAAAAGGCCAGGCGCTCGAAAAAGAGCTGTCAGCAAAAGGTGTAACAGCCAAAGGCTACAGATCGGATGCCAGCGACTTTCAGGCGGCTGAAGAGCTGATCAACTCAGTAGTAACCGACTTTGGAAGACTCGACGTGCTGGTAAACAACGCCGGCATCACAGCCGACACATTGCTGATGAGAATGAGCGAAGAGCAGTGGGACAAGGTGATTCAGGTGAACCTGAAGTCTTGTTTCAATACAGTAAAAGCGGCCACGAAACCATTCCTGAAGCAAAAGAGCGGCAGCATCATCAACATGACTTCCGTAGTTGGCCTCAAAGGAAATGCAGGCCAGGCGAACTATGCTGCTTCCAAGGCAGGCATCATAGGCTTCACCAAATCAGTGGCCCTTGAGTTCGGCTCCCGCAATATCAGATCCAATGCGATTGCACCAGGATTTATAGAAACAGAAATGACTGACGTGCTGGATGAGAAGATTGTGCAGTCGTGGAGAGATGCCATTCCATTGAAAAGAGGTGGCCAGCCCGAAGATGTGGCCAAAGCCTGTATCTTTCTTGCCTCCGACATGTCAACCTACATTACAGGCCAGGTGATCCAGGTCGATGGTGGCTTGTTGACCTAAAACCTTTGAATCGGTAATCGGCTTTGCAACCACACCGGTCACTCATCGCCGATTACCGGTTAACATAACCCAGCGTGCCGCTCACCAAATTTACAGTATCTTCCAACACCCTTTTGCGGTGCACTTCGTTATCATTGATGAGTCTTAAAGAGCCAAATGACAGAAAACAATAATTTACTGTTCGAACATTCTCCCTGGTGGATTTTGGCGTGCTGTGCTTTGGGTTTGCTTTATGCTTTTTTGCTGTACCAGAAAAAATCACCTGGTCAACACTGACAAACCGCATCCTTTTCAGCATTCGTTTTCTGCTGGTAAGCTTCCTGGCCATTCTGTTGCTCAGCCCTTTTCTCAGGCTCGTACTTAATCAGGTAGAAGAACCCATTTTTGTCCTTGCCCTCGATAATTCCACTTCAATTGCCAGCGGTTTAGACTCTACTCAGCTTTTGGCCGTGTCCAGGCAAGTGGACCAGCTGGCTGCTGCACTGGCTGCTAAAGATATAACTGTAGAAAGAAGGAACCTCAGCAACGAAGACCTTTCAAAGTTTGAAGGCATACCTTTTGACCAGAAAACAACCGACCTTTCGACACTTCTCAGAGAATGGCAAACCGAATTCGAAGGGAGAGCCTTTGCAGGTGCACTGATAATATCCGATGGTATTTACAACAAGGGCATGGCTCCCCAGTATCTCAACTTTACCGGCAAAGTTTATACGCTGGGCGTTGGAGACACAATTCCTGTAAAGGACCTCATTTTGAACAATGTTCAGTTCAACAAAATCGCCTATCAGGGAAATCTTTTCCCGGTGCGGGCAGAAGTAATTAATCAAGGCATTGAAACAGGAGAGTTGGAAGTTTCCATTTTAAAAGACGGGAAAATAATCAGCACGCAAAGAATAAAAGGCGGTGGTAGCGAGCTTCTCAACGCCGACTTTCAGGTGCCCGCCGAGCAGAAAGGCCTTCAGCACTACGTAGTTCAGGTATCGACCCATCCTGAAGAAACGATCCTGTCCAATAACCGGCAGGACATATACATCGACATTGTAGAGGGCAAAGAAAAAATCCTCATCGCTTCCGGCGCTCCTCACCCCGACATCAAGGCCCTTAAGGCTGCCATATCGAAAAATGAAAATTACGAGGTCAAAACCTACGTGCCAATGGTGGACAAAGAGCTGCCCACCGATGTGTTTGACCTTGTTATCCTTATCTCACCTTTCGAAAGACAACGAAGACTGGCTGCTTTGCTGGAGAGAGTGAAGAATGAAAACATGAGTGTATGGTATGTACTGGGCAGCACCACTTTGTGGGCGGAAGCCAACGACCAAAACACGCTCTTCAAGGTAGAGAGGACAAGAAATGAGTCAGATCAGGTCAGGCCTGCGTACAATGATGCTTTTCAACTTTTCACGTTCGAAAGTGAGTGGAAGGGCATAGTCAATTCTTACTACACCCCGGTGACAGTTCCATACGGTGACTATCAAATCAGCGGTGGCGTTGCTGTGGCGTTGTTTCAGAAAGTAGGCGCTATTACCACTCCCCGGCCCATGTGGTTTTTCTCGCAAAACCAGCTACCCAAGCAAGCGGTGACTTTAGGTGAAGGCCTTTGGCAATGGCGCATGCAGGAGTACTCGAGAACAGATAATTATGTAGCATTTGATAATCTCGTGCTGAAAACGGTACAATACCTGAGCTCTAAAGAAGACAAAAGGAAGTTTCGGGTGTACACCACAAAAACTGAATTTTTCGACAACGAGCAGATCATTTTTCAAACTGAAACCTATAACGACGTCTTCGAGCCTGTTTATGGCACAGAGGTGGAGCTAAAGTTGACCTATACCGATGGAAGCGTAACCAACTACAACTATACTACAGCGCCGGGAAATACCCGATTCCGGCTCAATGGACTGAAAGATGGTATTTACAGGTTTGAAGCCAGTGCCATGGTAAACGGGAACAGGGAGCTTGCCTCGGGTCAGTTTACTATAAGAAAGCTCGACCTTGAAAACCTACAGCTGACAGCCAATTTTAATGTTTTGAGAGAGTTGTCAGCAAGCACTGGGGGTAAGTTTTATGCAGCTAATCAGGTTGATGCTATGATCGCCGACCTGACCGCACTGCAACCAAAAGGCAGGATTTACAGCTCAGAAAACTACCTTCCGATTATTCATCTCTGGTGGATCTTCACTATCCTCCTGGTGCTGCTGTCAGCAGAGTGGTTTACCCGAAAATATTCGGGCAGCTATTGAGAAAGATCCTCATCACTTGACTAAACCGGGATTAATTTGAATAAAGACTACAAAAGCTTGGTTTGTGTCAGTGGCCTAAATAACCCTTCCAACTAAGCTACCAGCCACTGCCCAGGGCAGTCTTCATAAACCTTTGTAGTCTGGTAGTGGCAGAACTGACTGACCAGAAAATATTCGGGCCTCCAATAAAAAAGAAAAGCCAGAAGTGAGACCTCTGGCTTAGCTAATTCTATTTGAGTATTTACTTCAGTTACTCTTTTTTTTCTTTCTTCACTTTCTTCTTTTTCAGCGAAATCACCAACTGCTCGGCGTCGGTTACATGATCGGCAAGGATAACGTCCCCCTCCTCAATTTCACCTCTAAGAATTTCTTCAGCCACCGGATCTTCCAGGTATTTCTGAATGGCCCGGTTCAGCGGCCTTGCACCATATTGCGGGTCATATCCTTTGTCGGACAAGAAATCCTTTGCCTTTTCTGTGAGCTCCACCTGATAGCCAAGGTCTGTGATTCTCTTAAACAACTTACCAAGTGTGATGTCAATGATCTTATGAATATGCTCTCTTTCGAGGCTATTGAAGATAATGATATCGTCTAACCTGTTAAGGAATTCTGGGCTGAAGGTCTTTTTCAAAGCATTCTGGATGGTCGACTTCATCACCTCATCCATGCTGTTTTGTCTCGACTGAGTAGCAAAACCAATGCCCGCTCCGAAATCCTTCAAATCACGCACACCAATATTGGATGTCATGATAATGATGGTGTTTCTGAAATCGACTCTTCTGCCAAGGCCATCCGTAAGAATACCGTCGTCGAGCACTTGCAACAGGATGTTGAACACATCAGGGTGTGCTTTCTCAATCTCGTCGAGTAACACCACAGCATATGGCTTACGGCGCACTTTTTCTGTCAACTGACCACCTTCTTCATAGCCAACATATCCCGGAGGCGCTCCCACGAGTCTCGATACAGAGAATTTCTCCATGTATTCGCTCATGTCGATGCGCACCAACGAATCGTCCTTATCGAAAAGGTAAGTAGAAAGCACTTTTGCCAGTTCGGTTTTTCCAACACCTGTAGGGCCAAGGAAAACAAAGGAACCGATTGGCTTCTTAGGATCCTTCAAACCTACTCTGGTACGCTGAATAGACCTTACGAGCTTCTTGATAGCCTCTTCCTGACCAATTACTTTGCCAGCCAGCTCTTCACCCATTTTCAGCAATTTGTTACCCTCCTTCTGGGCTACCCTGCTTGCAGGAATGCCGGTCATCATGGCTATTACTTCCGCTACGCTTTCCTCGTCCACTGCATAACGCTTCGATTTAGTCTCTTCTTCCCAGCGAGTCTTGGCATTTTCCAACTCCTCTATCAGCTTCTTCTCCTTGTCTCTTAGCTGTGCTGCCTCCTCGTACTTCTGGCTTTTTACCACCCTGTTTTTTTCCTTTTTCACATCTTCGATCCGCTCTTCCAACTGCACGATGTCTTCAGGAACATGGATATTGTTAATATGAACACGGGCACCAGCCTCATCCATCACGTCGATGGCTTTATCGGGCAGGAACCTGTCGCTGATATACCTGTCGGACAATGTCACGCACGATGCAATTGCCTCAGGTGTGTAATTCACATGGTGATGCGACTCGTACTTGTCTTTGATGTTGTTCAGTATCTGCATGGTTTCTTCCACCGTAGTGGCATCTACCATCACCACCTGAAAACGACGGGCAAGCGCACCATCTTTCTCAATATACTGACGGTACTCATCAAGCGTAGTGGCTCCAATACACTGTATTTCGCCCCTGGCTAAGGCCGGTTTGAACATGTTGGAAGCATCAAGCGAGCCTGATGCACCACCCGCACCTACTATGGTGTGAAGCTCATCGATGAAAAGAATCACGTCAGGTGATTTCTCTATCTCATTCATCACCGCTTTCATTCGCTCTTCGAACTGTCCACGGTACTTTGTGCCAGCCACCAATGAAGCAAGATCAAGCGTTACCACCCTTTTATTAAAGAGCACTCTCGACACTTTCTTCTGAACGATCCTCAGCGCAAGACCTTCTGCAATGGCTGTTTTGCCAACGCCTGGCTCACCAATAAGAATAGGGTTATTCTTTTTACGGCGGCTAAGGATTTGTGCCACCCTTTCGATTTCCTTCTCACGACCTACAATTGGGTCGAGCTTGTCATCCTCGGCCATCTTGGTCAGGTCTCTGCCAAAATTGTCGAGTACGGGCGTTCTGGATTTCTCCCCGCCTTTTGCCGCACCAGCTTCTCCTCTTCCGGCAGACCCGCTTCCGCTGCTGCCAAATATTCTTGAAGAGGAATCGTCGTCAGTATCATCAGTGTCTGACGATGCCAACGGATTTTCTGTTTGATATTCCAATAGCTCTTTCACGACTTCGTATGTTACGTCAAATTTCTCAAGAATTTGAGTCGCTATATTGTCTTCATCTCTCAGGATGGAAAGCAATAAGTGCTCAGTGCCGATCAACTGGCTCTTAAATATTTTGGCCTCCAAATAGGTGATTTTAAGCACTTTCTCTGACTGCCTGGTCAGGGGTATATTGGCTAGGTTTTTTACGTTGCTGGTGGCAGTGCCTTTGGTTGCCTGCTCCAGCGCAGTGCGAAGTTCCTCCAGAGAAACACCCAGTTTCTTCAGCAAGCCTACAGCTACACCTTCGCCTTCTCTAATCATCCCCAACAATAAATGTTCAGTGCCTATATAGTCATGCCCGAGACGGAGCGCCTCTTCCCGGCTTAGAGAAATTACCTCCTTGACTCTATTAGAAAATTTTGCTTCCATAAAATGGTATATCCTGTATTAGAGTAAAAATAATTTTTTAGTAGCGCAATTACTACTAATTGATGGTCGATTTGAATCTATTTAACAACGCCCTTCTCCCAAATGTTCAGTTCACAATTTACTAAGCTAATAAGGCCACTTTACTGAGGACTTCTTAATAATATGTAATGTATTAGGGCCTTCGCAAAAGATTAAATCGAGAATGGAGAGGTTAGGGACAAATTCGCTGCCAAAGTTTTGCTGGTACACAGCAGGCACGAAATGATCAATTTCCCCATTAGTGCTCTTGGGGCTAATTTTCGACCTCAAATCGGTAAAATCAAAATCTTTTGCCAATAAATATTTTTCTGACTGTAAAAATTTGTCTGACAGTCCGGCGCATTTCAGACATAATGACAGCAACTTTTCATTAAAATCAAGCAGCCTGTCTGTCGGACTCAGAATCGCCGTTTGAAAATCCTCGCCAAAAAATTCGAAGAAAGGCGACTTGCCATAAGCGGAAAGGATGCCCTTCCAAAATGGCCGTTGCCACGAAATGCTGTTATCAATCAACACTTCGTGAAAAGGGATTTTGGGAGCTGTGTGGCGCACGGGCACTGTCAGCGCCAGAGGGCCGTTGGCTCCAAGGACGATGCACCGGTTTCTGTAAGACTGCTTGATGTAGTTTTCATGCACATCGAAAATCACTTTGTCGAAGCTTTCCCAAACTGCGAAGTATTCAATGCATGGCAATAGCGGAAACTCGCAAACCACAATTTTTTCTGCGCCCACTATAAGAACTGGTTAAAATCTCCAAGCCCCTCTCTGATCACCTCAAACTCGTCGTCGACGCAATTGACAATAGTGCTGGGCACATTGTTGCCATAGCCGCCGTCAATCACTGCATCTACCAGGTCTTCATATTTTTCAAAAATGAGACCCGGATCGGTTGAATACTCAACAACCTCGTCCTCATCGTGAATGGAGGTAGTGATAATCGGATTACCCAGCACATTTACTATTTCCCTGGGAATATTGTGGTTTGGCACCCTAATGCCGACCGTTTTTTTATTGGCATGCAAAATTTTTGGCACCCGGCTGCTGGCCTCCAAAATGAATGTAAAAGGCCCCGGGAGCGCTTTCTTCATCACTTTAAAAACAGGCGTGCTCAGGTGGCGGGTGTATTCCGAGATATGACTAAGGTCGTAGCAAATGAAAGACAGGTTGGCATTTTTCATTTTCAGCCCCTTAATACGCAAAATTTTCTCAATGGCTTTCTGATTGAAAATATCGCAACCCATTCCGTACACTGTGTCGGTCGGGTAAATGATAACGCCTCCGTTTCTCAATATCTCCACCACCTGATCAATCTTCCTCATGTCGGGATTATCGGGGTGTATTCTTATCAACTCTGCACTCATATGGTTAGCTCTTTGCCTCCTTTAGAAACATTTTCCGACCCGAAAAGAATCTTTTTGCATCAAAAAATTCCAAATCCTGTTAAATACACTAAACTTTGAAGCCGCTAAGTTAACTGAAGTTAAACAGGTATGACAAAACGCAACGTATTGGTTGGGGCAATAGTGGTATTTTCCACCCTGGTATCATCATTTGCTTTTTACGCTTATCAGGTGCTCTTCACTCCCAATTTTTTAACTGAAACAGAAGGGGATAAGCCGTTCATTATTGAGAAAGCAGCTACTTTCAAGGATGTGCAAAACTCACTGTACGACAATGGTTATGTGACCGACCTGGTTTCCTTCAGCTTCCTTGCCAAGCTGATGAACTACCATGAGGCGGTGAAGCCGGGGTATTATATCATCCGAAAAGACATGAGCAATATCGAAGCCATCAGGATGCTGCGGGCGGGGCTGCAACAACCTGTTGACATCACCTTCAGCAATGTGCGCCTCATGAGTGAGTTGCCTGAGAAGCTGAGCAAAAACCTGATGATGTCGGAAGAGGAACTCAAGGCTTTGTTGCTTAGTGACTCGGTGGCTGAGGCCTATGGATTCACCCAGCAAACGTTCATCAGCATGTTTATTCCGAACACCTACGAAGTGTATTGGACCATTACGGGCAAGGCATTTCTGGACAGGATGCACAACGAGTACACCAAATTCTGGAGTGCACAAAGAAAGGAAAAGGCCGATGCGCTGGGAATGACGCCTGTGCAGGTTTCCACGCTGGCCGCTATTGTGCAGGCAGAATCCATTAAGGGTGAAGAAAGTGCCACCATTGCCGGGCTGTACCTCAACCGCCTGAAGAAAGGCATGCCCTTGCAGGCTGACCCCACGCTCAAATTCGCCCTTGGCGACTTCGCCATCCAGCGACTGCTTCTCAAGGACCTCGAGATAGATTCGCCCTACAACACCTACCGGAATGCTGGCTTGCCTCCGGGCCCCATCAACATGCCAACCATACAGAATATTGACGCCGTGCTGAACTACGAAAAGCATAAGTACCTGTATATGTGTGCCAGAGAAGATTTTTCGGGTTATCATGCGTTTGCCACCAACCTGATTGATCACAACAAGAATGCAAAACGTTTTCAGGACGCTTTGAACAAAGCCAAAATATTCCGTTAAATATGTATACCCACGAAACCCAGCTGAGAGTACGCTACGCAGAAACAGACCAGATGGGCTACGCTTACTATGGCAACTATGCTGCCTACTATGAAGTAGCAAGGGTTGAATGCATCAGGTCGCTGGGGTTCTCTTACAAAAAGCTGGAAGAAATGGGCGTGATGCTGCCTGTACTGGAGCTGCACACCCGCTACCTGCTGCCCGCCCGCTACGACGAGTTGCTGACTATCAAGGTGGTGATCCCCAAAAAGCCGACGCTGAAGATTCTTTTTCAATACGAGATATTGAATGAAGCTGGTAAGCTGATCAACCAGGGAGAAACTACACTGGTGTTTATTAACATGGAAACCAACAGGCCGATGCGCATGCCCGAGGTGATGGGGAAGCTTTTGGAACCGTATTTCAGTAATCAGTAAGGAGTATTGAGTAAACAGATTACTGAATACTCCCTACCCTTTACTTTTTTTCTTCCTGCCTATTGGCATATATCACCCAAACCACTACATTTGCAATCCGTTTGAAGAACGACCAAGTAAAGGAATGGCAGACTTGTCTGTAGATGCCTTGAAACCTCAGACGGAATTTTAATTAGAGGAGTGGCAGAGCGGTCGAATGCGGCGGTCTTGCCCCAAAGGGATCCCTTCGGGAAAAACCGTTGAACTGCTCAAACAATGTTCTTTACATACATATTGAAAAGTGAGGTTGATCAGACTCATTATTATGGTCATTCAAGCAATTTGCTTGAGCGGCTGAAAAAACATAATGGTGGAAAAGTAAGATCAACTAAAGCCAAAAGACCGTGGAAAATTCTCTACTATGAAGAATTTGAAACAAAGTCCGAGGCCTACAAGAGAGAAATGTTTTTTAAATCGATAGATGGTTATCGGTTTTTAAAAGATAAAGGTATTATTTGACCAAACACAGAGGAGTGGCAGAGCGGTCGAATGCGGCGGTCTTGAAAACCGTTGAACTGCGAGGTTCCGGGGGTTCGAATCCCTCCTCCTCTGCAAAACAAGAGCTGGACGAAAGTCCGGCTCTTTTTGTTTGTAGCTCTCCAAACATCACACAATTCACCGTTGAACTGCGAGGTTCCTGGGCGGTTCGCCGTTGCGATTCGAATCCTTCCTCCTCTGCTCAAACAAAGCCCTGGTGTATTGCACTGGGCTTTTTGTGTTTTTATGACCACAAGGGATATTGAGTTTAAATGGTAATCCCTCCAGATTTTCCGCTTGATCCCAAAAAAACAATTCGACGAAGGAGAATTAGGTTGGATAGGTTGACACTCCCCTCATCAGGGATCACAAAAGTAATCCCGATCCAAATTGCCTGATTTTTCATTTCAAGGAATCAGAGCCGGAACGAAAGACTCTGTCTTTTTGAAGCACCCTCCTCACTCCCCCGATACCCGCTTTAACCGGGCTTGATAGGCCTGCCAATAATTTCGTTTGGTGCTCTCATTCAAAAACGAGGCTGCAACTAATTTTTCTACTTTGTTGGACCCCGACCTCAATAGGTTAAATATATCTTTTGTCTGTTTTTCCGATATGCCGGCCTGTTCGGCCAAAGCGAAGAACTGCTGAAGGGTAGTGCCCTGACCGAACTTGGCAGGCAGCAGTCCGCCCTCCAGCGCAAACTCTTTATCCTCTATATGTATTCTGCTGTTTAGTAAATCATACGCCGGGCTCAGGCGATAGTCTCCCAGTGGAGTTTCCAACAGGGAAAAGTTTTTGAAGTGGGCATCTCCGTTAGAAAACAGATAGTTAAAAACCAGTACCCTGAACAATTTAGGTGCCTCCAGTTTGTAGGCGGGCACATAGCGTTTCATGAGCTGAAAAAGCTCCAGGTAGCTGCCCAAATACTTGTAATGCTCACCATGAGTTTGCGGCGTTCTTTCAGCCAGAGAAGCAAAATCTTCCTGAGCTCTTTTGCTTCCATCGTCCTTGACATCAAACCGCCTGGTAATGTAGGCTGGCGATCCATTCCTAAAAAATATAAGGGCATTCTCCGCTGTTTCTATGCCATATACCTGGCGGGCTATTTGCATCGTTAAGTGCTCATTGGCGGGCATTTGATCGGCATTCTTCCCGACCGACGGAACAGGCTTCAGGATATAGGCCCCCCTTTCACCTTCATTGACCAATCGGAGTTTGTTCTTTCCCAGCAGTGCCGAAAATTTCTCCTGAACACCCGAGATGGATATTCGCTTTGTATTTTCCTGGAATATTTCATCCGCTTCAGGATTGTCCGACGGAGACTCGTATGGCAGCACATGACAAACCTTTTTGCCACTGAAAACTCTCTTCAAACAGGTTCTGCTATAGGTATCAAAACCAGCCGCCAGCGTTCCCGGACAATATTTTATTTCTGGTAAACTCATGGCTGGCTTTCCACCTTAACAACCCTGATTGCCCCTATGGCATCTGTTTTTGCAGTTGCCATGAGGATTCCAAAATAATCATCAGCATCAAGCTTCATGTGATGGCAAACTACTTGCTTATTGGAGCCTTCAGGCAACATGTTGAAGAAAAAGGGGAAAAGATAGCTGGAATAATGTTCCTGTTGTGATTTGGGCAAAGTCAGACTGATAGCTGGTTTGCTACTATCCGCCATCCAACCATCAAGGTACCGGAAATTAAAGGTTCCGTCATCCTGCTGCGTGAGCACACCAGCTACTTGGTCCTTAAATAATATGTTGGCCGCTCTCATTTGCTATCCAGGGTATTCTTCACTTGCAAGCAAATCTCCATTCCCAGAACATCGGCAAGTTTTTGAAGCGTTTGGAGGGTGGGATTCCCCTTTCCAGTTTCAAATTGTTTGATGGTACGCAACCCCACACCGGAAATTTCTGCGAGCGTTTCCTGGGTAACCTGCATCATCTCTCTGCGATCTTTAACGATCTTATATATCTCTATAAAGTGCATCATACTGCTCTTTTCAATACAAAAATATGCTTTTCTCAGAGAAAAGCAACTAAAAGAGCTATATAATGCACTATTGAGTGTTTCGGTGGCCTGAAAACTGAAAACGTCATCCCGGTGTGCGCCTTCAAGCCCGCAGTGGCACATAAAAACACCAGGCCACAACCAGGGTTGTTTTGGTGAGTGTCTCCACTCACCAATCCCCTTACTCCCCCGCCTTAAACACTTCGTTCCCCTCATTCCCCCCTGCCATTAAGTAGGCCAGCAGGTCTTTCAACTCTTCCTCATTCAGCCTGTTCACCAGCCCGGGGAACATAAGCGAAATATAAGAGTACTTCGTGCTCACCACTTCACTCTTAGGAATAGTGCGGGTCACTTCCGGGGCAAATGGGTTCTGGAAAATAGTATAAGCGTCATCAGTTTCATTGGTCAGGCGCCCTACAATGGAGCTGCCATCTTTCATGGTAAACACAGTAGATGCATACTGATCAGACACTACCTTGTTAGGGTCGATGATCGCCTCCAGCATGTCTTTCTTTGAAAATCTCGTGCCCAGCTGGGTCAGATCAGGCCCAATGCCTCCTCCTTCGCCCTGCATGGCATGGCAGGACACACAGCGGGTGGCTGCAAACATATCTTTGCCTTGCTGAAAGTTTCTGACGCTTGAGTCTCCTTCAACCAGCGTCAGCGCCTCTTCTACCTTCCACTGCCTTCCTGGCCCTTTGGGTGCCGGGGCATTGTTAGCCAGGTCGTTTCCGGAATTGGTCAGCAGCTCACCACCAGACAGCTTGTCGTAATAGGCCAGTTTGTCCTTGGGCACATGGGTCAGAGCGGCCTGCCTGGCTTTGTTCACAAACCCAACGTAGCTCACGCCTCCCTTGTAATCAAAGGCCTTATTGAACCAGGCGAAATACTTTTCATGCATGTCCGGCGTCCAGCCGGTTTTCGCTTCGCTCAACACCGTAGCCAGGTAGGTTTGCTGCGCCGGTGGCACTTTGGACAGCATGCCGGCGATGTCCATACCATATTGTGGGTTTCTCAAAATAAGGTCGGACGATGCGCTGGCTGTTTTTTCTATCGGGTCATCCTTGGCATTTTCAAGCAAAGCGAGTGTTTTCTCGGTTCCTTTTGGGTCATCGAGGTACACCAAAAGCTTGCTAAGTCCACGGTTCAGCTTATTGGAGTTGGCTGGGTAGGCCTCATTCAAATAGGCCACGACTTGCGTTTTCACTCCGCCTGTTGGTGCACCCATTCTTAGCATCACCAGTTCCATGGCTCGCAAAAGATCAATTTGCTGCATTTCACTGAGCGCCTTATAATCTACCGATGCCAGCGCTTTCAATGCTGCATCTTTCTGGTTTTTATTGCCATGTCTGGAAAGGGCAATCATCGACTGTGTAAGTGCTACAGGCTGCTTTTCCGCCAGCGCTTTGGCCTGCCATTCGCTAACAAGCTGGTGCTCTACAGCCATTCTTGCTGCATAGCGAACAAATCGATCTGCATGGCTAAGATAAGGCCAGGCAAAGTCAACCGCCCCGGCCTGAGGCGCTCCATGGTAAGCTTCCAGCTGCTTTCGTATAGTGGCGGGTTCGGTGGCTGCTGCAACGGCAGGAGCTGCTACCGACTCGTCGCCTGAGTAGGTTACCCTGTAAAGATCCGACTCCAACCGACGACCTCCTGTGAGAAAATACAATGAGCCGTCAGGCCCGAAAATACCGTCTGTGAGCGGTAGCGGAACACCGGACAGAAATTCCTGTGGTTCGGCGCTATAAGATGCCCCATCAGGGCTCAGAAAAATAGCGTAGATAATACCGAAGCTCCAATCGGAAGCAAACAGTGCTTTCTGGTACTTAGCCGGAAACTTAGCATTTTTTCCGTGGATGAGGTTAGTGGGTGAACCCTGGCCAATATTGATCACAGGCGACAAATTGTCCGGATAGTAAGGCGACCACTTGCTGTTGCCCGTACGCCAGCCATATTCACTGCCGCTGGTCACATGGCAAATGCGGGTGGGACGGTACCAGGGCATGCCAAAATCCCATTCCATGTCCGAATCGTAGGTGAAAAGCTCGCCCTGCTCATTGAAAGCAATGTCATACGGATTCCGATAGCCAGCACTGACCAGCTCCCAAGTGGTTCCTTCGGGGTTTATTTTGGCGATCCAGCCGCCTGGCGCCATCCGGTCGTTAGCATGACCTCTTGGGTCCTTGATCAGTGGAAACAGGTTATCCTCCTGCCACACTTTTGGGTGTCGGTAAGCATCCATTTCCGGCACGTCGGTATGGTTACCAGCAACTACATAAATAGATTTTCCATCGGGTGCAAGTACCACACTGTGAGGGCCATGCTCGCCTGCTCCATGCAAAGACTTAATTAATGTGATCGATTCAAACTGATCGTCACCATCCAAATCCTGTAGCCTGTAGAGGCCGCTTGTTTTTTCAAACTCCTCATTGCCCCAGTGGTTGACCATCACATACAAACTATTGAAAGCATAGAGCAGCCCCTGGGCGTAGCCCATGCCTATTTTGAAAGCAGATGTGTCATTTAGCGCTGGCTTAAGATCGCCTACCTTCAGCCGCTCTATCCTGAGCGAGTCCCCCGACTCTTTGGCAGGGACTTCCAGTCTGTAGAGCCAGCCATACTGGTCGGAGGTGATCATGCGGCCCTTGTCGTCGAACGTCATAGCTACCCATGAGCCGTTTTCGTTTTCGGAAGGGCTGTACAAATGCTCGGCCTCAAAACCGGGCAGCAGCTTCAGCTTGGCAACCTTTGGATGAACAGGCTTTGTTTCGGCTTCTTTCTTTTCCTCGCAGGCAGAGGAAAGACTTACAAAAAGAGCAACAGACAATCCTGCTAGTATTCTCTGGGAAATGGTGAACTTCATGCAGTTTAATGTTAGGTGTTTAGGATAAGAACTAAATCTAAAAAATACTTTCAGATTGAACACCAGTTATTTGCTTAAAGGCGATAACAGAGCAAAGAAAAATCAAGCTTTGCCTGGATAGATGC
This sequence comes from Imperialibacter sp., assembly GCF_048007035.1. Classification (NCBI taxonomy): domain Bacteria; kingdom Pseudomonadati; phylum Bacteroidota; class Cytophagia; order Cytophagales; family Flammeovirgaceae; genus Imperialibacter; species Imperialibacter sp. Next base: position 3,223,425 of record NZ_CP180355.1, on the reverse strand, counting down.
GAAATTGGAGCAAGAAGCGGCCAGATTCGCCGATTACCATTTGGTAAACTTTCTATCTCAGTGCTAATTTCCTTTTCACTTTCTGTAATAAACCCAGTAGCTTCATCACTAATATTTAAATGCTATTTCAATCAGTCAACCCAAACAACTATAAGCCTTGAACATTCTCGTTACAGAACACATCCACAAGAGCTTTGGCGATTTCAAAGCGCTGGATGATGTAAGCATCACCATTCCCGAAAATACCATCTTCGGACTGCTTGGCCCAAACGGTGCCGGCAAAACCACGCTTATTCGCATCATTACGCAAATCCTTATGGCCGACCAGGGCAAGGTCATGTTTCATGGCCGGCCGCTGGAGCTGGAAGATGTGCACCGCATTGGCTACCTGCCAGAAGAGCGGGGTCTCTACAAAAAAATGAAAGTGGGTGAGCAACTGCTTTACCTGGCACAGCTCAAAGGAATGAGCAAAGCCGAGGCCTCCAAAAAGATAAAGGCCTGGATGGAGAAATTCGACATCATTAGCTGGTGGGGCAAAAACGTGGAAGACCTTTCCAAGGGCATGGCGCAAAAAGTGCAGTTTATTGCCACCGTGTTGCATGAGCCATCTTTAATAATTCTCGATGAACCTTTCTCGGGCTTCGACCCTGTGAACGCCAACCTGATCAGAGATGAAATCCTTGAAATGAAGAAAAAGGGCATCACCATTATTTTTTCCACCCACCGCATGGAGTCGGTGGAAGAGCTTTGTGACCATATTGCGCTCATCAACAAGTCGAAGAAAATACTCGAGGGGCCAAAGAAAGACATCAAGGAAACCTACAAGTCCAACACGTTCAATGTGCTCCACCATGGCAAAGTGAATGGACTGCCCGCAGACTTTGACACTTTAAGTACTGAGGAAGTAGAAGGGGCCATTCACTCGACCATTCAGATCAAATCGGCTCTCGGGCCTAACGATTTGCTCAAGGCGCTCATCAGCCAGGTGGAAGTGCATGAGTTTGTTGAAAAAATACCCAGCATGAACGAAATTTTTATCCAAAAAGTACAGGAGGGCGGCCATGAATAAGATATCACTCATTATAGCAAGAGAATACATCACCAGGGTGCGCAAGAAGTCGTTTCTGGTTATGACCATAGTGGGCCCGTTGCTTTTTGCACTGCTTATTATAGTGCCAACCTGGCTTGCCACCCGAGACGGTGACGAAAAGATCATTGAGGTTGTTGACGAATCCGGCTTATTCAAAACTGTGTTGACCGACACCGACGAGATCAAATACTCTTTTGTGAATGAAGACCCTGACGCCCTTAAGCAATCGCTTGAAGGCAGCGGGTATTATGGATTCCTGTACATTCCCAATATTGACATCGACAACCCGCAAGGCATTCAGTTCTATTCCACGTCGAAACCCAGTCTAAGTGTCATTGGCGATTTGGAATGGGGCATCAGGCAAAAAATTGAAAATATTAAGCTGGAAAAGTCAGGCCTCGATAAACAAGTGCTGGATAACCTGAAGGCGAACGTCGACATTGCCACCATCAGCATCACTGACCAGGGCGAGCAAGAAAGTAGCTCCATAGCCGCTACCGGTATTGGTTACATTTCATCGCTGCTGATTTACTTTTTCATTTTCTTTTTTGGCGCCCAAATCATGCGTGGCATTATCGAGGAAAAAACCAGCAGAATCATTGAGGTAATTATTAGTTCTGTGAAGCCCTTCCAATTGATGATGGGCAAAATAATCGGAGTTGGAGCCGTTGGTCTCACGCAATTTCTGCTGTGGACGCTTCTTACTTTTACTATTACCACAGTTCTCAGCAGTGTGTTTGGTTTCGAGCCACAGGCTGCAAATGGAATGGTAAATGCCCAGCCCGGAATGGCAGAAGTGCAGGCAGCGGCGGCCGATCAAAACGAGTTCGCTAAGATCATGACTGCCATAGGGTCAATCAACATCCCGCAGGTGCTCTTCTTTTTTCTTATTTATTTCCTTGGTGGATACCTTCTTTACGGCTCACTATTTGCCGCAGTAGGTTCAGCAGTCGATTCAGAGGTTGACTCTCAGCAGTTTATGCTCCCGGTTACGCTGCCACTCATACTTTCGATCGTTTCTTTGGGAGCAGTTTTGAATGAGCCGGATGGGTCTTTGGCTTTCTGGATGTCCATGATTCCGCTGACTTCTCCGGTCGTCATGATGATGCGGATACCCTTCGGCGTACCCATTTGGCAGCTCCTGCTTTCTGTTACGCTCCTGGCCGGTGGTTTCATGTTTACCGTGTGGCTTGCTGCCCGAATTTACAGGGTGGGCATTCTCATGCACGGCACCAAAGTGAACTACAAAGTGCTAGCCAAATGGTTTATGATGAAGAATTAATTAACGTCGTCACTGGATGTGGAATTGACGAACTAGAATTATCAGGAGGTTTTCAGGTTTCGCTCCCTTAAGGGCCAGGGGTCAATTGAAACCTGAGAACCTCCCCTGTAGCAAATTATTCATCTGGTGTATAATCAATGGATACTGCATTATGACACTCCCTATAAATGAGTTTCATGCAATTACCTGGCGAGACAATATCTGCTCAAATTTCCCGTATCTTAGCTTTCACTTATAGCCAAAGATATTCGGAATGCAGTACCCTCTGAAAGAAGCCACTACCCTCGAGTTTTATAAGGATAACTCCAACTTCAAGTGGGTAGTGGTTTTAATTGCCATCCTGATCAGCATCGGGTCTATCTACTACACCAACATAGTGGTTGAGAGTCTTAAGGAAAGAGAAAAAAGGCTTATCGACCTTTTTGCCAACACCCTGGAGTATACCGCCAATGAAGACGGTGAAGCCAACCTCACCTTCATTTTTGATGAGATCATTGTAGCCAACAACTCAATCCCGGTTATTATAGCAGACGAATTCGGCATCCCTTCGCAGTCGAAAAATGTTAAAAAAGCCGACGAAGCAAAAACGGAAAGAGAACGAATAAGAATCCTGGCAGAAACGCTCAAGGACATGGAGAAAGACCATGAGCCTATTGTGGTTACGCTGCGTAACAAAAACAAAAACTACGAAATAACAGGCTACAACTATATCTACTACCAAAACTCTGACCTTCTCAAACAACTCACCTACTACCCCTACATCCAACTGTCAGTTATTTTCCTTTTCGGGCTCATTGCCTACATCGCCTTCAACTCGTCCCGCTCCGCCGAGCAAAACCGGGTTTGGGTGGGGCTGGCAAAAGAAACGGCTCATCAGCTGGGAACGCCGCTCTCCTCGCTCATGGCATGGGTGGAATATTTCAAAACGGACGACCGCTTCAAAGATTCAGACATTATCCCTGAGCTCAACAAAGACATCGAAAGGTTGGAAATGATCACCTCCCGTTTTTCGAATATTGGTTCGGTACCGCAGCTCAACGAGGAAAATCTCTACGACGCCCTGGAGGAAACCATCAGCTACCTGCAAAAAAGAGTCTCGACCAGGGTAAAGTTTATTCTCAGCGCTTTCCCCAACAAAGACATCAAAGCCGACATTAACAAACCCCTGTTCGCCTGGGTGGTGGAAAACCTTTGCAAAAATGCCGTGGATGCCATGAGTGGCACCGGCACCATCGAAATCAAAATCCTGAAAGCCAACGAAGGCAAGGTAATGGTCGACATCAGCGACACAGGAAAAGGCATTCCCAAATCAAAAATCGGTTCGGTATTCCAGCCAGGCTACACCTCCAAGAAAAGAGGCTGGGGACTTGGACTAACGCTGGTAAAACGAATTATTGAAAATTACCACACCGGAAAGATTTTTGTTAAATCATCTGAGCTGGACAAAGGGACCACATTTCGCATCGTTTTGAAAGTTTAGTCGGGAAGGACAAAATCGCCTCTCAAAGCCTTATTCTAAGTGGTTCACAGATAAGCGGAAAAGAATTCAAATTCTTTGGAATCAAGATGGGAATCAAACTTGGCTTTAAAGGATTATTGGTTTAATTTTGCACTTCGAAATTCAAAGTGACATAATTCTTATAACACTCACAAAATAATGGCGAACACCGGAAGAATAACCCAGGTAATTGGACCCGTCGTTGACGTTAGTTTTGAAGGCGAAGGCTCCAAACTGCCCGAAATCCTTGATGCCCTTAAGGTTACCAAAGAAAATGGCCAGGTAGTAATCCTGGAAGTACAGCAACACCTGGGCGAAGACAGGGTTCGTACTATTGCCATGGACAGTACAGATGGTTTGAGCAGAGGGATAGTAGTAACAGATACTGGCACTCCTATTTCCATGCCCATAGGCGATGATATCAAAGGCCGTTTGTTCAATGTAGTTGGTGAAGCCATTGACGGCATCAGCCAGCCCGAAGGCAAAAAAAGGCTTCCAATTCACCGCTCTGCCCCCAGGTTCGAAGATCTTTCAACTTCCACCGAGGTGCTTTTCACAGGAATCAAAGTAATCGACCTTATCGAGCCTTATTCAAAAGGTGGTAAAATTGGTTTGTTCGGTGGTGCTGGTGTGGGTAAAACAGTATTGATCCAGGAATTGATTAACAACATCGCCAAGGCCTATGCAGGTTTGTCTGTGTTTGCCGGTGTGGGTGAAAGAACACGTGAAGGAAATGACCTTCTTCGTGAAATGATTGAATCTGGAATTGTAAACTATGGCGACGACTTCCTTCATTCGATGGAAAAAGGTGGTTGGGATCTTAGCAAAGTAGATAAAAAGAAATTACTTGACTCGAAGGCCACCTTCGTATTTGGCCAAATGAACGAGCCTCCTGGGGCCCGTGCAAGAGTGGCTTTGTCAGGCCTTACCCTGGCCGAGTACTACCGTGACGGTGATGGCACGGGCAAAGGAAAAGACATTCTTTTCTTTATCGACAATATCTTCCGTTTCACCCAGGCTGGTTCTGAGGTGTCTGCCCTTCTTGGTCGTATGCCTTCTGCGGTAGGTTACCAGCCTACACTGGCTACTGAAATGGGTGCTATGCAGGAGAGAATTACTTCTACAAAAAATGGTTCTATTACATCGGTGCAGGCTGTTTATGTACCTGCTGATGACTTGACTGACCCTGCTCCGGCAACTACCTTCTCCCACCTTGATGCTACTACAGTACTTTCAAGAAAGATTTCCGAGCTAGGTATTTATCCTGCTGTGGATCCTTTGGATTCTACGTCAAGAATTCTTTCAGCCGACATCGTGGGCGAAGAGCATTACAGATGTGCGCAAAACGTGAAGGAAATTCTTCAGCGCTACAAAGAACTTCAGGACATCATTGCCATCCTTGGTATGGATGAGCTTTCTGACGAAGATAAACTGGCTGTGTCAAGAGCTCGCCGTGTGCAGCGTTTCCTTTCTCAGCCATTCCACGTAGCAGAGCAGTTCACAGGTATCCCTGGCCAGTTGGTTGACATTAAGGACACCATCAAAGGCTTTAACATGATTATGGCTGGTGATGTCGATCACCTTCCTGAATCAGCTTTCAACCTGAAAGGAACTATTGAGCAGGCTATCGAAGCTGGCGAGAAAATGTTGGCTGAAGCTGCTAAAGCGTAATCTGAAACTGTAGAAAATGTATTTGGAAATTATCACACCCGATCGTAAAGTGTTTGAAGGAGAAGTTGATGCTGCTACCTTCCCCGGCAGCGACGGCTCGTTTCAGGTGCTGAACAATCACGCACCTATTATCAGCTCTTTGGCAAAGGGAGATTTAATCTACAAAACCAAAGAGGGATCAAAAATCCTTATGGTTGATGGTGGCGTGGTGGAGGTAAGGAACAATCATGTGATTGTTCTTGCAGAATCTGTGGAATAGATCATCAAAGCAAATAATAAAAGCCTCTGACAGCCCTTGTTGTCAGGGGCTTTTTTCGTTTTAACCGGCCTCTGACGCCCTTGTTGCGGACTGAGTTACCACTTTCCAGGCATTCAAACTGGGTGTCAACTATTTAGACTACTTTTATCAACACATTATACTTACCTACTTGCTCATGAAAAGAATTCTGATCCTATTAGCTCTCGGGCATTTTTTATTCGTCGGCTGCACCTCCAACCAGCCGACTACCCCCTGGCAGATTGGCCCCTTTGTCAAACAGGACGACGCCAACCCCATCTTAACGGCTCTCGATAGCACAGCTTTTTTCTGCCCCGTAAGGATGGACAGCGTGTATTGGGAGGCGAAAGACGTATTTAATCCCACGGCGCTGGTAAGAAATGGGCAAGTGCATTTGCTCTACCGAGCCGAAGACAGGGTTGGAAAATACGCTGGCACATCCCGCATAGGATTGGCCATAAGTGATGATGGCATTCACTTCGAAAGGATGCCAGCCCCCATTTTCTATCCCGAAAATGACGCTCAGAGCAAATATGAGTGGGAAGGTGGCTGCGAAGACCCCAGGATAGTGGAAAGCGAAGACGGCACCTACTTTATGACCTACACTGCTTACGATGGCGAAATAGCTCGGCTGCTGGTAGCTTCTTCCAAAGACCTTGTGAGCTGGACAAAATACGGGCCTGTCTTTCAATCAGCCGAAAATGGTAGGTTCCTCGACCTTTGGTCGAAATCAGGCGCTGTTGTCACCAAAAGAGAGGGCGATAAATTTGTCGCTACCAAAATCAATGGCAAGTACTGGATGTACTGGGGCGACACCAACATTTACCTGGCCTGGTCCGACGACCTCATTAGCTGGACGCCGGTAACTGACGATGCGGCTGGTGTAACCGACTACAAGCTGAAGCCCATTTTCGGCCCACGGCCGGGCAAGTTCGACAGCGACCTGGTGGAGCCGGGCCCGCAGGCTTTCATAACCGACCACGGCATTCTCCTCATCTACAACAGCAGAAATTATGGAGAAAACCGAACGGCTGATTTGGCAGACGGTACCTACTCTGCAGGGCAGATTCTTTTTGACATCAACGACCCCTCCGAAGTGGTAAGCCGCTCCGACGATTACTTTATGACACCCGATAAAGACTATGAAATCACCGGCCAGGTAAACAATGTGTGTTTTCTGGAAGGCTTAGTGAATTTCAAAGGCAAGTGGTACTTATATTACGGAACCGCCGACTCAAAAATCGCAGTAGCTGTTGCGAAATAGCTTCTATTCAGATTAAAAACCATTTCGTTTTTCGTATATTTAGATAGGTATTAGCCTGAAAACCAGCTTAAACTTACCGGCATGGTAAAGATTCGTCTTTCCCACAAAGCTATTGCGTTCGCTATTTCTGTGGTGTTTCTTTCCTGCGACAGGAACGAATCTCTGCACGAAGCTTCTTTTCAGGTGTTTGCCCTCTCCCCGTTGATTGGTGCTGCTGGTGATACTATCACAATTTCAGGAGATCATTTCAACTTTATCAGCCCTGCGGTGGCTTTCAATAGTACGCCTGCAAATTTGGTCAACCGAACCGCCACTGAACTTATGGTGATAGTGCCAGAAGGAGCGACCACTGGCCTTGTAAAGGTGCGGTATCAGGGATATTCTGCCGCAGTCCCCCAGGAATTTACGGTTGTTACCAAGCGCCCGGCAACAAGGCACACTTTCGAAGTGCATGAAAATGGCAGAGTGGCTTCCATGATTCTTTCTTTTAGCGAGTTTGAGAAATTAAACGAGCGCTCATTTGACCTCGAAGAATACCAAAGCCTCTACAGGGACCTGTACAGAAAGTTTGAGGACGACTTCGACTTCATCATCCAAATTGCAGCGAATAACAGCATACCCCGTGGCCAGCCTGCTGGCTACGAGGGAAATATCTCCAACCACATTGATGGGATTGGCATAGGAGAACTTGAACTCACCACTGGGTATGGATCCGCTGGACGTTTGCAGTCGCTAGTAGGGCTCCCCACTCTGACAGGATTGCAAACCGGCCCGCTCCTTCACGAAATAATGCACCGATGGGGGAATTTTGTCATCGAGGACGTTGAATACTATGACCTTAGTGAAAACAAGCCCATTCCGATGCCTACCCACTGGGGATTTTCGGGCTGCGGTGGAATGCTGGGTGGATTTGTACAATCAACATTGTACGACAGCATCGACGGCAATCCGAACCTGTACATCTTTCGGGAAGAGCCAATCAACGGCTATTCTGATTTTGAGCTCTATCTGATGGGGCTGCTGCCTCCTGATAGCCTGGAACCTTTTGATGTATTCACTAACGTGGTATCCTGGACAGGCCGAAAGCTGGAAGCCAACACCAGAAATACATACAATCGGGCAAGGATAGAAAGAGAATTCGGCGTAAGGAAACCCGACGTTAGCAACTCGCAAAAACATTTCCGGGCATTGGTGCTGGTAATGACTCCCTACCCGCTAACCGACGCACAGTGGATCAGAATAGATGAACAAACTGTAAAATTTTGTGCAACTGAAGATGACGGCGAGCCTTTTATCAATTTTTGGGAAGCCACCAGAGGACTGGCCACACTGAGCATGGACTCTCTTTTTAGTTCAATTAAACCAGAATAAAGCATATCTTACCGGTAAGGATAAAACAGACTCTCAGAAAATGAAAACACAGCTAATAGCACTCACTCTATTAATGGCCTTTAATGCCACTTTGGCTCAAAACAAACTCACCAAAGAAGAAAAAAAGGATGGCTATATGCTCCTTTTTAATGGAAAAGACCTCTCTGGCTGGATAGGCAATAAGCAAGATTATGTGGCGGAAAACGGCACTATTGCAGTGAAAACAGATGCAGGTGGAAGCGGCAATCTTTACACTGAAAAGGAATACGGAGATTTCATTTTCCGTTTTGAGTTCAAGCTAACACCTGACGCCAACAACGGCCTGGGCATTCGCACACCGCTGGAAGGTGATGCTGCTTATGTAGGTATGGAACTGCAGATATTAGACAACACTGCCGAAATGTACTCCAAGCTTCAGCCCTATCAATACCATGGCTCTGTTTATGGGGTTATCCCTGCTAAGCGTGGTTTTTTAAAGCCTGTTGGCGAGTGGAACTACCAGGAGGTTGAAGTGAAGGGCAACAAAGTGAAGGTGACGCTTAATGGCGAAGTAATTGTGGATGGCGACATCGCCGAGGCCAGCAAAGACGGCACCATGGATCATAAGGAGCACTCAGGTCTAAAAAATAAGACGGGTTACATCGGCTTTTTAGGACATGGTTCGGAATTGTATTTCAGGAACATCAGGATTAAGGAACTGAAATAGTCAATCGCTCCACGCAAAACAAGGAAACTATCAGAAATGATGGGTCAAGCAATAGGCCAACAGAGTGCCAGTCAAAACAAAAATTCTGGCTTTCAGCAACTGTCGGCAATAAAAAAGCAACAGGTCCAAGCCTGTCCCGGCCGGGCGAGGCGCATTGAACCAGTTTTGGTTTTTTAGGGACGAACGAAAACCGCAACAAAAAAAGCCATCGGTAATGATGGCTTTTTTTGTTTCCGCTCCTCCTCTTGGGCTCGAACCAAGGACCCTCTGATTAACAGTCAGATGCTCTAACCAGCTGAGCTAAGGAGGAATATTCTGGTTCCGAATGACTTACCAAAAGAGAGGCTCGTCAAATGGGAATGCAATATTAGCAGGTTCATTTTAATTGTGCAAAAACAGCGGCCATATTTTCCTTATTCACAGGCATAATTTTTTGTGCCAACAATCTGCTATTTTAGCTAGCGGAACACAATGCCTGTTAAAAAACGTTAATGTAGCATCACAGACGATCCTATTTCGTTACACTGGTGTTAACTGACTAAAAAAATACCGAGTTATGAATAAAAGACAGATTTATGTAGCGATGCTATTCTCCTCCCTTTTGAGTGCGATGATAGCTATAGGCGGGTATCAACTGCTAAACAACCAGAATGATGAGTTTTCATCATTCGAAGACCGTCAGAATGTAAGGTTCTCCAATTTCCTCGACACGACGAGTGTGGTGGTGCCAGAAGGACTTAATTTTGTATACGCTGCCAAAGCAGCTACACCAGGCGTGGTACACATCAGGTCAAAATACACCTCCACACCCACTGCCAGCAACAATCAATTTGATCAGTACTTCCGGGACTTCTTTGGTAACAGGGGGCAAAGGGCTCCATCAGGTGCCAGCGGCTCAGGTGTGATCATAGCCGACAATGGCTATATAGTAACCAACAACCACGTGGTGGAAAATGCCTCAGAGGTGGAAGTGCTTATGAATGACAACAGAACTTTTGATGCTAAGGTGGTGGGCACTGACCCGACGACTGACCTTGCGCTATTGAAAATTGATGGTAAAAATCTTCCCTTCGTAAAGTTTGGAAGCTCAGAGCATATCAACGTCGGCGAATGGGTACTGGCCATTGGCAATCCATTCGAGTTCAGGTCGACTGTAACGGCTGGTATTGTAAGTGCTACGGGCAGAAACATAAATATACTTCGTGACCCCAGCAATAGAAACCTGCAAATCGAGTCGTTCATACAGACAGATGCCGCCGTTAACCCCGGCAATAGTGGAGGGGCATTGGTCAACCTTAGAGGAGAGCTTGTTGGTATCAATACAGCGATCGCCACCCACACCGGCTCTTATTCAGGCTACTCTTTTGCTGTGCCTACCACACTTGTGAAAAAAGTGATGGATGACTTGAAGGAGTTTGGTGTGGTTCAAAGGGCTTTACTGGGAGTGAACATCGTAGACGTAAATGCTGCCCTGGCTGAAGCCAGAGGACTCAATGTGCTGAAGGGCATTTCGATTGAGAATGTGAACCCCAACAGTGGCGCTGCCGACGCCGGCCTTGAAAAAGGGGATGTGATTATCGCCGTTGATGGCAAAGGCGTTGACAATGTAGCCAAGCTTCAGGAAAAAATAGCTGTTAAAAGACCAGGCGACAAAGTGGAGGTCACTTATATAAGAGGCGGCAAAGAAAGCACCGTGAAGGTAACGCTGAAAAGCACGTCTGACTCTATCGAGGTTGTGGAAGCCAGAAGCTCTTTCTCAATAGAAGGAAGCAACTTTACAGATGTGAGCAGGGAAGAAATGCAAAACCTAAAAATCGATGGCGGTGCAAAAGCCACCGAGGTAAACGACGGTAAATGGAAAGAAGCTGGTGTTCGTGCCGGTTTCATCATCACCAATATCGACAAAACTACCATCAGAAATATTCAGGACTTGGCAAGAGTGATGGCCAACAAAAGAGGTGGAACGCTGATTGAAGGTGTTTATCCCGATGGAACGGAGGCTTTCTATGGCATAGGCTGGTAGCAGCGAGAAACTATCTTATAAACAAAAAAGGGTTCATACAGTATGAACCCTTTTTTGTTTTACATGTGTTCCGGGCTCCTTCACTTCAACCAGCTGCTTAGCATCCAAATGGTCTTTTCCTGCTTGGCCAGCAAGTCTGATATGAGGGAATTAGTGCCTTCATCATTCGCTTCGGCACTTTGATCCAGAATAGGCCTTTCCAAATTCAAAAGCTCTATATACTGCTCAAGAATGCTCTCAACAGCTGTCCTTGCCTCGCTTACCTCAGTCACCTCTCTGATTTTGCTTTCCTTCAGATACTGGCTGATCGAGTGCAAAGGCACACCGCCTATTGTGAGAATTCTTTCAGCAATTGCGTCTATGTCTTCTGCGGCGGCCGTGTAGTATTCTTCAAACTTTTCATGCAGCCCAAAGAATTTCTCTCCTTTGATGTTCCAATGAAAGCCCCGCAGGTTTTGGTAAAACACCTGATAGCTGGCAAGCAAACTATTCAAAGCTTTTACTTCGATCGCAGCAACATCCTCATCTATTCCTATGTAGTTCATGATACTATTGGTTTAAATTCTTATCCTTTTACCATCAGATAACATTCAAAACCACACAATAGATCACTCGAATTGATTGTTATTATCAATCTGACTATAGGTATTTTCTATGACGATTAGTATGAAAGCCTATTAACTAAACGAAGCGCTTAGTGTAATTCGTTTAGGCTTTCTTGAATTTGATTTTGTAGTCCTCGATGGCTTTTTCTACAATTTCCATGGCAACCACTCTATCCATAAAGTCGTGCACCACCACGGTTTTGTGTTCGAGCTTTTTGTAGTCTTCAAAAAAGTTCTGAATCTCATTTTTGAAGTGATCAGGCAGCTCACTGATGTCATTGTAATGGTTCCAGCTCATATCGTGCTGAGCAACGGCAATGATCTTATCATCCGCCTCGCCCTGGTCGAGCATGCGCATCACACCGATTACTTTGGCAGGCACTATGCAAAGAGGCACCACTTCGATTTGCGACAACACCAGAATATCCAATGGATCCTTGTCGTCACAATAGGTTTGAGGGATAAACCCGTAGTTGGCTGGATAATAAACTGAAGAATAAAGCACCCTGTCGAGCATTAGTAAACCGCTGTCCTTATCGAGTTCATATTTGGCTCGGCTATTTTTTGGTATCTCAATGATGCCATTAATGATTTCCGGTGCCTTTTCGCCAAGGCTTACGTGATGCCAGGGGTTAAATCTATCCATAGTTATTGTTTCATGTATCAGTAAAGGTAAGCATCTGTCAGCAGAATTCGCAACTGCTGAAACCGGCAAACAGCGAGCATGCACACTTGAGCCGTAAACTCAAAATCAAATGGCGGTAAATTGGTTTTTTCACTTTTTCCTTACAAAAGTGAAACTTATCGTTGCCGATTCAGTATATTACTTACAATACTGAATAAAATATGGAAAATCTAAAGTTGGGCAATTTTGAGGAGATCGTGCTACTACTTGTTGGGGTATTGTATAATGGTGCCTACTCCGTTGCCGTTGTAGAAGAGTACAAAAAACAAACTGGCAAGAGCATCAATATAAGCGCCATCCACACGGTATTGTACCGGCTGGAAGAGAAGGGTTTCCTGGAATCGAAACTAGGCGAGGCGGGTGATTTCAGGGGTGGCAAGCGCAAGAGACTGTTTTACCTCACGCCATATGCACGAAAGGCTCTGGAAGAAATTGCTTCGCTGCGGGAGCAGCTGCGCAGTCAAATTCCAGCCATTTCCATACAATAGTTCCCCGAGTATGAGTCACGAAAAACATTTCCCGCCACCACTAGCTCTGAAGTTTTTTCGGTGGTACTGCCGCAAAGACAGGCTGGAGGAACTAGAGGGCGACCTGGAGGAAAGCTTTTATGTCTTGCTGCATGTTGGCAAAGCGCCCGGGCTGGCCAAGCTGATTTATTGGTGGAACGTGATCAGGTGCTTTCGAAGCTATGCATTTAAACGTTCGGCCACTTATACATCAACAAATACCTATTCCATGCTAACCAACTACCTCAAGGTCATTCGCCGAAATTTCTCCAAACAAAGAGCCTATGCCCTGCTCAATATCACCGGCCTGGCTATTGGGCTTGCGGCCTTTATTCTAATTACGATTTACCTGCATTTCGAAACAAGTTTTGAAAACTTCCACACAAAGTCGGATCAAATCTACAGGCTTACTGTCCACTACACATCACCCAGCGGCTACGACACACATTTCGCCAGAGTAGATGCCGACTGGATCAACGGAATTCCCGAGGAAATTCCTGAAGCAGAGAAGCTCATCCGCTTTCAGAACCACGAGCCTAAGTTTGTGCGAATTGGAGAAGAAAAATTCAGGCAGGACAACGCCTTTGTAACAGACAAAGATGTCTTCGAAGTTTTCAACTTCCCTCTTACAAAAGGCGATGCAAAAACGGCCCTGGCCGAGCCGCTTTCCATCGTGATATCGGAAGCTGTTGCCGAAAAGTACTTTGCAAACGAAGACCCGATGGGCAAAGAAATATTCATCACTGGCTACTGGTCTACCGACGAAACCGTCTATAAGGTTACCGGTGTGATGAAAAACCTGGCGTCCAACACCCACCTTCCTGTCGACATGTTAATTTCTTTTCGAAACGAAGCCGAAAGATCGTGGTGGGCGTATACCTATGTACTGTTTCAGAAGGGCACCAACATGGTGTCTGTTCAGGAAAAGCTGGAGGCAATGGCTATCAAGATAAACGGAGACCAGGCACTTCAGGGCACAGAGTTTGTCTTTCAGCCTTTGAGCGACATCCACCTCCATTCAAATCTCGCCCGGGAAATAAGGCCCAACGGCTCCATTACTTATGTTAAAATATTCTTGCTGGTAGCCATCCTCATTTTGGCCTTAGCTATCATCAACTTCATGAACCTGACCAGCGCCATGTCTATTGCCCGGTCAAAGGAAATTGGCGTGCGTAAAATCCTTGGCGCCGGAAGCTCGCAAATTGTGTTCTATTCTTTAACTGAATCGGTGTTGTTCAGCATGGCTGCCGCAGGGCTTGGGTTGGCCCTGTCCTTTTTGGCTTTACCTGTTTTCAACGAGCTAACAGGAACTGAGAATCTTTTGCCGCCTTTAGTACTCGTTGCCGTGTTGCTCGGCGTGGCAGTAGTTACCGGACTACTTGGCGGTTTCTACCCGGCTTTTGCGCTTTCTTCTTTCAAGCCTGTGAACATTATCAAAACCAGCAAAGCCTTTTCGATCGGTAAAAAAACAGGACGGTTTAGTGTAAAAAGAGTACTCATCAGCCTACAGTTTGGTATATCCATTCTGCTTATCGCCAGCGCCATGATAGCCCGTCAGCAGTTCGTTTTTCTGAACGAGAAAAACCTTGGTATGGAAAAAGATCAGGTAATTGCCCTGCCCGGCGTGCCGGATACCGTAAAAGACAAGTTCAAATTGTTCAAAGATAAGCTGGACGGGCAACCCGGCATCAAAGGAGTCAGCGCATGTCTTGAAGTGCCTTCCAGAGAAATACGGGATGGAGGAACAGTGACTGCGGAAGGCATCCAGGAAAACGTCGATGATGCCCCGTCGATGGATATTCAGGTAATCGATCACGATTTTATCGACGTCATGGGAATGGAGCTGCTGGCAGGCGAGCCGTTGCCAAAAAGCCTTGCCTACGAACCACTTCCTCAGCTAACCGGCGCCAACAACGATGTTGAAGAATACCTGCTCAGCAAAAGAAGGGCCTACATTCTCAACGAAACTGCCATGCATGCTATTGGTTGGCAAACTCCCGAGGAGGCTATTGGTAAAAATGTGGATTGGAACCAGGGCACCTATAAGCTTGCAAAGGGCCCCGTTGTAGGTGTGGTGAAGGATTTTCATCAGGAAACCCTTAAGAATAAAGTGGATCCTATCATCATGGTTTTTGAACCTTTATGGCTGCGTACGTTTTTGGTGAAACTTGAAACCAATGACGTAGCTTCAACGATGTCCGTTATAGAAGGTGCCTGGAATGAGCTTTTTCCAAAGTACCCTTTCGAGTACCAGTTTCTTGATGAGCTTTATGAGAACCTCTATAAAAATGAAAGGCAGCAGCTCCAATTGCTTTATCTGTTAAGCGGGCTGGCTATTACTATCGCCTTTATTGGTTTGTTTGGGTTGATTGCTTACTCGCTGAAAACAAGAGTAAAAGAGTTGGCCATCAGGAAGGTGATGGGAGCCAATTTCACCTCGCTTATCCGGCTAATTGGCAAGGAATACCTGCTGGTGATGCTTGCTGGCGCAGCGCTGGCCATTCCGTTGAGCTATTTCTGGGTAAGTAAATGGCTGGAGAACTTCGCCTATAGGATTGATATATCTGTGATGAGTTATTTAATAACTTTGGCGGGCATCTGCCTGCTGCTTATGGCCACCGTGGCTCTGCAGACTATCAAAACTACTGGCAACAATCCGGCAGACACATTAAGAGAAGAGTAAAAATTGGACGGGAAATTGGGCAACCTCCACCAACCGAAGAACCTATCCACCTTTTCGTCAAAGGCTGCCCGGGCAACCGTAGCGACTGCCTTTATTTCCCTAGAAGCTTACTGAAGAGGTAAAAAAAGACCGGCCTTCTGCCGGTCTAATCAACCTACCAACCAATGTTCCTGCATTAGTTATTCACTTCAGGCTTATAGTTTTTGTACGCTGGGCCTTTGAGTCCCTTTGTGTTTTTTCCTTTTAATTCATCAAGCCTAACCACTTCAAACTCCGACTTGTCAATGTCCCAGGGCTTTTGGTTTTTCGCCTCGGGCCCCTTGGCCTTAGCAGCTTTTCCATTTACCAGTAAGGTGCTACTTCCTTTATACTTTTCAGTCGGGCTGGCATTTTTGTATGCCGGTCCTTTCAAAGACTTGCTTTGTGCATTGGCACTGAAACATATAGCCAGGCCAAGAATAAGGGTTGTTGTTGCTGCCTTTAACATAATTAGGGTGCGTTTAATGTTCATACAAATAAACGAACTAACGGCACCCCCGGCCTTCGCAAAAAATGGGTAATTGGATATGTGGTAAATACGTAATCTGGTATGTGGTAAATACGTAACGCTAAATGAGCTTACGGCGATAGGCTGCATTGATCATTTCGGAAGCGTTTGCGGCGCCGAGCTTTTTCATGATACGGGACCGGTGCGTTTCCACCGTGCGGACGCTAATAAACAGCTTGTCGGCTATTTCTTTGGTGATTTTGCCCTCAGCCACCATTTTCACAATCTCAATTTCCCTTTCCGAAAGAATAGGTGACGGGCTTCCCGGCCCGGACATATCTTCCAGCAGAAGCTCCGATATCTTATTTTTAAAGTGTCGCTTTCCGAGGTACACCCCACGTATGGCTTCCCGCAATTCGTTTTCACTTGTGTCTTTAAGCAAATATCCCGACGCCCCCTTCTTGAGGCTCTCCTTCACGTACTGGAGTTCCTCGTGCATAGTTAGCATGATACATTTTGTGTCAGGATATTTTTCCCTTACCAGCGGAAGAATGTCGAGCCCCGACTTGTCTGGCAAAGAAATGTCCAGCAGAATGATGTCCGCCTTCGTGGTTGTTAGCTGATGGAGGAGAGCCTCACCAGTTTCTGCCTCACCAACAATTTCAACGCTCTCTTGCGCTTGTAGTAAAGCCCTGAGACCATTCCGAAATAGCTGGTGATCGTCGGCAATAATGATTCTTATAGTACTCATGATATCGGAATTTCTATCTCTATGCCTGTTCCTGTTTTTTCTGATTCTATATAAAAAACACCGCCCATTAACCTTACCCGCTCTTCAATATTTCTGAGCCCCAGGCCGGTGAATCCTTCTTTCTGCCCAACCTCAAAACCAATGCCATTGTCCTTTATATACAACGCCAAATGATCATCGAAAACTGTGATTGAAAGTTGAATTTCGTCACATTGCGCATGCTTGATAGCATTGTTGATAGCCTCCTGCACCACCCGGTAAATATATACTTGTTTGTCCTTCTCTAGTTTATAGTTAGAATTCTCAAGCTCATTAAAAAATAAAACTTTGATCTGAGTACTGTCTTCAATGTCCGAAATAAGCTGTTCAAGGGCCTCGCTTAATCCAAAATCACGAAGCACTGCCGGCATCAGGTTCCTTGCCAGGCTTCTGGTTTCCGAAATAGTTCTTTCAATCAAATCTCGCATGTCAGCATTTTCAACCAACAGGCCGCTCTTTTCCATTCTTAGCTTCAAGGTAGTTAGCAATGCCCCGAGCCCGTCGTGTAAATCCCTGGAAATCCTTTCCCGGTCTTTTTCCTGTGCTTCAATCAATACTCGTTTCGAGTTGAGCTCAAGCGCATTTTTTTCATTGTTTAGCGTAACCAGCTGATCCCGCATTTGGAGAATGGCTTTCCCCAATTCATCGTGGCTGCTCAGCATTACATAGGTAGACTCCATCTTGCCTTCACCAATATCGGAGGCAAATGATGCAATCTGCTTCAGAGAATGGATAAGCTTATCCATCGACAGTGTAATCTGCTGCATTTCCAACACGGGACCAGAAGGTCGGATGTCGGAAGGTAAGGTTCCCAGCGATAGTTGGTCAGCCACTCTTCGAAGTTGCACAATGGGGTTCGACAGAATTTTACCGAGAAAAACAGAAATGGCTAACGACACCGCCATCAAAATCCCCACAACTATGACCATCTTCTCTCTAATCGAATAGATGGGTCGCATAAGCTCGTCGAGGTCAATTTCTGTTAAGAGAGCCATTTTTATCCCATAAAAATCAACGGGCCGAAAAGCTCCCATCACGCCCACATCCCGGTAGTCTGTGTAGATCGTGACGTCTTCTTTGCCGCCAATGGCCGACAGCACACCGTGGCTGGGGCTCGATATGTTAGTAGGGTATTCCTGAGGGTGGAAGAGAGAGGCTGACATGAGGCGATGTCGCTCATTAACTACGTACGACTCGCCGGTTACACCAAGCCCGGTACGCTCCAGTAGAATATCCTGAATGTCCTGCAAGCCAAAAACCAGGCGGACTTGCCTTTTCTCACTCGTGAAAAGAAAATTGTAATAGGTGGAGTCTACGTCGAGGCTGGCTACAAACCGAACCTGATCGGGGTCAAATTCGTGCAAAACCACAATCCGTTTTATTTCGGATATCGATTGTAGGTTTTCCACCAGGTCGGCCTCACTTACACCATGAAGGTCGGCGTTGGATAAAATGTGATCCGCTTCTTGCTTCTTGTCTCTCAGGTGAAGCTCTATGAGCCGTTTTTTAAGAATATTAACGGCGTTTAGTTTGTCCTTTGCTCTTAAAACAAGCTCCTCTTCAAGGCTCGAATAGGTAATATTGAACACCACCAGAATAAAAATGGTGCTGAAAACAAAGAGGCAAAGGGTGAGCCATATATTGAGTTTAAGCTTCAAGACGGAATAACTTATTAGAAGTTAAACCGCCAAGATGCAACCTTTATTTAATAATGGAAAGAGAGATTTTACACAGTGCAAGGCTTTGCCTCATCTTATTTTACCTCCAGGGCATATTGCATTTCCTCCTGTTCCACCAGGCAGTTCTCCCTTGGAATAGTCACCCTGAAGGCGGTGCCCTTGCCAAGTGTACTAAACACCTTGATAGTGCCCCCCATTCTCTCCACTTGCGTTTTTACCAGGAATAATCCCATCCCTTTTCCTTCCACGTGGCTGTGAAAGCGCTTATACAGTTTGAATAATTTACCCTCAATTTGTTTCGTATCCATGCCCAAACCGTTGTCCTTCACCCACAAAACCAAGTCAGCTTCAGTCGTATATGAGGTGACCTCGAGTTCGAGAGGCCGTCTGGGATGCCTGTACTTTAGTGCGTTCGTCGTAAGATTGTGAATAATTGAGTGAGCATATCCTCTAATCACCTCTAACTGAATAGATTCATCGGCTTGCACACTGATTTTTGCCCCAGACTCTTCAATTTGAAGCATGAAAGACGAAAGCACCTGCTGAATCAAATCTTTCAAGATAAACTTTTGCTTCACTTGAGTAGAGGACTCTTTTACCTGAAGAATATCGTTCAGATCGATGAGGATTGTATCCAGTTGTTGTGCCGATTCAGTAAGATGCTTTAGTATCTTCAGGTTGTATGGGTTGAAAGCCTGCGACTTATCAAATATTTGGGTCAGTCCGAGAATGTTGACAACCGGAGCTCTCAGGTTGTGAGAAACTATTTGAGTAAACTCCTGCAACTCCTTGTTGCGGGCGACAAGCTCATTGGTTAGCCCCTGAGCGTCACTTTGAGCTTGTTTCCTCTCACTTATGTCTTTTACAATAGCAACAAAGTAGTGTTTGTTATTGTGGTTTAAATCACCAACCGGCGACACAGCCAGATTAATGCAAAACGACTCTCCATTCTTTTTATAAGAAACCAAGTCCTCCTGAATATAGTCTTCATTAGCAATGGCTTCAAACACCTTCGTCAATTTTTCGCTATCTGACTTGGGGCCCCTAAGTAGATTAATAGGGTTCTTATGCTCCACTTCTTCGCTGCTAAAACCTGTCATTTTGAAGAAAGCATCATTAGAATAGACCACCCTGTATAAAGAGTCATTTTTCTCAGTTGGCTTGCTGATGATTAGCACCGCCTCTGCAATATTTTTAACGGCGGCCTCCAATATCACACGTTGGTTGTCTTGCTTCTTCCGTTCGGTAATATCTGTTTCGATTGAAATAAATCGCTCAAGATTACCCATAGCGTCAAAAATCGGAGTGATTTCAAGCGCCACCCAAATTTTTTCACCGTTCTTTTTGTAGTAGACAACCTCTTCTCTAATGATTTGCCTGCCAGCAAGTTTCTCCTCAATCCTCTTCGCAACCGCACTATCCGTATCGGGCCCACTAACAGCATCCGCAGGGGATTTACCTGCTATTTCAGCAAGGGTAAATCCCGTCATCTTTTCATATGCTTCGTTTACCCATGCCACCCTGGCATTGGCGTCTGTTATAACTACTCCGTTATGTGTTTTGCTAGCTACCAGAGACAACTTTTGCAATTCAGCTTCGGCTAACTTTCGATGAGTTATGTCAAGGTGGGTTCCCAGCGCCCTTACAGGCCTACCACCAGCATGCCTCTCCATTACCTTGCCTCTGTTGTGTATCCATACCCAATGGCCATCTTTGTGGCGCATCCTGTACTCCATATCAATCATCTCGGTTTCCCCGTTGATATGGCTTTTTATGCTACCCAAAGCTGCTTCCAGGTCGGCGGGATAGACTAAACTTTGCCAGGTTGCCTGAGAACCGTCCATTTCGTCGGCGCTGTAACCCAGCATTTCCTTTAACTGTTCATTGTATTGAGCCTCCCAGGTTTGCACGTTAAGGTCCCAAATTCCAAGGTCGGCCCCTTCAAGTACCATCTCCAGCTTTTCATTGCTCTCCTTCAGTTTCTTCTCCTGGTCAACTTTCCAGGTTATATCCCGGCTCACACATGTTACTCCTTCAATTTGTCCGCTCTTGGGACTTTTTAAAGGCTGAAATGAATTTTCGTAGCTCGCTGTGCCAATAGCCGCTGATATCGTGTCCTGGAATGTAAAGGAAATCCCTCTTAATGCTTTATTATAAAGCTCCTTCCATTTACTGTTGTCCTCAGCCATGTTTATGGCTAGCACATCATCTCCAGGGCGACAATCGTGACCTGAAAAAAGCTTTATGGAAGATCGGAACGCCTCATTGAAGAAAAGTAATTTATACTCTGTATTAACTGCCCAAACCATCTCAGGGCTATTGTTTATAATATTCCAGGCGTAGCTATCACGCTGGTGTTTGGTATATGACGCCTTAGTGATGTGCACGTACCCATAAATGGCGATCATTGCCCCTGTCAATAGCAAAAGTGAAGCTTGTGTATGGGTTAGTATATATGCAGAAACGAGAAAATCGTTGACCGACACCAACGCCAAGGCAATAAAAACAAACGCCAGAAGCGACTTCATGGGGAGGTAAGCTCCCCTCAGCAAAACTTTTATTTTTTCCATAGCAAACAACTCATAATCCTTTCGTCATTTTTGAAGGATTGCAACAATAAATAATTAATAATGTTGTGAGTAATGGAAGAGAGTGATGATACAAAGATCACTATTACAACGAATCAATTGCTATGGCCGATATGTGATTTCGACCAAGCGGGGGCAGTGGGGGACATAGACGCCAAATCTTTAGACAACCGAAATTTGAGGGCCGGGCAAAGAAAGTAAAATACTATACTTTCTTGAAGCTTATGATGAACTCCGTTCCTCTACCGACTTCACTTTTGATTTCCATAGAGCCCTCGTTGCTCTCAATAAATTGCTTGACCAGTAAAATACCCAGGCCGGTTCCGGGCTCATTGCTGGTTCCTGGCTCGGTCAGTCTTTTGCTTACTTTATTTTGAATAGCACTTAGCTTTTCTTTGGTCATGCCAACACCATTGTCCACTATGTGTATCGAAGTCGTTGAGCTATTTTGCGAATAATCAATCCTCACTTCACCACCTTCCCTTGTGAACTTGATAGCGTTGCTGAGTAAGTTTTGCACAATGATTTTCAGTTGGGAAACATCCGCCCGCAAGAAAATATCGGCTTGTGGCTGGTGAACCAGGCTTATATTTTTCTCCCCGGCCTGAAAACCATAAACAGCCACCAAATCCTGCACAACTGCAGTGGCATTAACGTCCTCAATGGTAACTTGAATGCCAGAAAACTGCGCTCCCGCCCAAGTGAGCAGGTTATTGAGCATGTTAGCTACATTATCAACTCGTTTACCGAGCTCGTCAAATAATGCGAAGTCTTTGAATGCTGTTCCAAACTTTCCCTTCATCAATTCGATCGTTGACTGCATCGAAGCTATCGGACTGCGCATGTCATGACTTATAATAGAAAGTATCAGTGAATTAGTGCTATTCAACGCCTCAAGCCTTTCATTTTGCTTTTCTATCTGCTCCTTTTTCCTGGCAATGTCCTCATTTTGCTGCGTGAGTTTTACGTTGAGCCTGCTCTTTATCTTGCTATTTCTCGATAAGAGATAGGCAACGGCAAGTGTGAATACCAACACCACTGCAAAAATAATACTAGCCAGAAAGGTAACCCGAAGCTCTTTTTCCTGAACCTTGTTCTCCTGAGCCAGTTTTTGATTCTCTGCTTCGTGGTATTTAACCATCAACAAGTTTATTTCTTTCTCTTTTGCCTCGCTGAGAATCGAGTCACTTAACTGCTTATATTTTTTATGTGTTTCGAATGCGTTTTCAAAATCACCGCTTTCAGCATAAGCCTCTGCCAGCACCCCGTAGGCTCTTTGCTTGTCCCACATTGCCCCCATCTCTCTGCATAGTCCAGAGCGTAACGTCCGTGATTGATAGCTGTTACGGGTTCGTCTAGCCTAATGTAGGCCTCAGCCATACCGGCGTGCGCAAATGTGCTCTCCCAGTTGCTTTGATAATAATCCGCACTAAGCACTTTTTTGTACTGCTCGATGGCATCCCTGTACCTGCCTTCGTGAAAATAAGTAAGCGCCAGGCGATTGTTTACCATGAGCTTGATCCTTTCATTTTTGTAAACATTACAAACCCTGATAGAAGCATCGAGATAATGGTAGGCGCTGTCAAACTGACGCAACTCGTCGAAAGCGAGGCCAAGGTTAAAATAATTATTCGCCAGGAGGGAGGAGTCAGTGCTGTTTTTACTGTACCAAATTGACTGCCGCTGATACTCAATCGTTCTGGTCAAGTCGTCCTTACCGAGATACACCAAACTGATACCATTCAGACTTAGTGCCATCCCCTTTCCGTTGCCAATCTGCCGATGCAACACCAGAGCACTTGAGTGAGCATCGAGCGACAGATCGTAAACGCCTCTGATGTAGTAGCAGACCCCCTTCTTGGTCAGGCTATTGGCGAGTCCTCGTGTAAAATCCAAGTCTCTGGAATACTCCTCTGCCAAACTGCAGTAGTAAAGCGCACTGTCAGTGTTGTCGTACTGATACGCTGTGGCTATATCAATTAGAAGATTAACGGTAGTTGTGTCCGGGTTCGTCGTTTTCCTTAGTTCCCAATCATTGAGAAGTGAGTCGAGAGTTGATTGCCCGGAAGAAAAATAGGACACAAAAAGCAGGAAAGTCAGAATCAAACATCTCGGAATCATCATCTTGGAGAACAATAATTAGCAAACAAAACACCATAGCCTATGCATAATTATTTAAAAAAAAGGGTAATTCAAACTAAGTGTTAACCCTCCTTATGTACCTGGCTATTTGTTCAAGAATTTCGCTTTTATAAAACAAGCTATTGCTTGCTAACCAGTTGGCACAATGGCTATTCCAAAAAGGCAAATGAATAAACTGAAAATCTATTTACTTCTTGCTGACGAACTCTACGTTGCCGAGTGCAACGTCTATATTGAACTCCATCAAATCGAGGGCATCGGGATGGTAGCTGGAGCTGGTGTACACATTTTTTCGTATCTGTGTAAACTCAGCTGGCATTTTAACACTGCAAAGAGGCGAGTTGTGCAGGTATATAATCACCGGAACGTTTTCCTTTGGCATGATCATTTCCAATCGGCCGGCCCCTACGCTGGCCCTGATTTTGGATGATTGCTGGCTTTTATCACTAAAGTCGAGCACTGCTGTTCCAAACCCCACTTCGGCCACGATTACTTTTGAGTTGGTAAGGTTGATATGATTGGCGATCAGCGACCCCAGGTCAACTTTCACAAAAAAAGTGTCCATTGCCACCAGGTTTCCCTTGCCATCGGCATAATCAACAATGACGTCAGCACTTCCGGTGTTAATCTTTAGTTTTTCTACAGGAATGCCCGAAAGATCAACATCGGCATTTCCGATACCATAAGCTAGCTGCAGAGAGTATACTTTGTCCTCGGTAAGGAGAATCTTCCAGTAATTCTTGTCGTCTTTCTTGTTGTCTCCAAAAATACTCGACGTCAGACTTTTGCTTATTGTGGAGGATTGATAGTTTTCAAGGTCAAGATTAACATGCTTGACGCTGTTCTTTATGTAAGTCTTGAACGATGGGTTGATGGTTTCGAAGTCTGGATTGCCATAAATATTGACTGGCTGGGCTGCTTTCACAGGCCGGATATAGCAAGAGCCAGAAGTTGCACTCAAACAAAAATCTACCTTTTGAAAGGCAGAGTCGTTGCTCACAGAGTAAAACTTTTTTAACTGACTAAATGACGAAAAACTTGCTAAAAGACTAAAACTCAATAAAACCAATCTCCGCATAGTGGCTATCAACGATATACAGCAGAGAGAGTTGCGAATGTTGAAAGAAAATAATAAAAAATGCAGTTCCTTTCGACGAAACTGCATTCCGATATAACTTTTAAAAGAATTCTTTCATTTTATCGAAGAACCCTTTTTCCGATTTCCCCGGATTAGGGCTGAAATTGTCGGATTCCCTGAATCTTTCGAGTATTTCTCTCTCTTCTTTGTCAAGTGTTTTGGGTGTCCAAACATTGACGTGGATCAGCTGATCGCCCCGGCCATAGCCGTTCAAGTCAGGGATACCTTTGCTTCTCAGTCTTAGCAACTTGCCACTCTGGGTGCCTGGCTCAATCTTTATCTTGACGTTGCCATCAATAGTAGGCACTTCCAGCGAAGTACCGAGGGCGGCGTCAGCGAAGTTGAGGTACAAGTCAAAAATGACATTGTTGCCGTCTCTTTTCAGCAACTCATCTTCAATCTCTTCCACCACAATCAGCAGGTCGCCAGGCGTTCCGCCGCCGGGAGCAACGTTACCTTTGCCTGACATCGACAATTGAATGCCATCAGAAACACCAGCCGGGATTTTGATGCTGATCACTTCTTCTTGAGGCTGCAAGCCGGAGCTATCTACGCCGGGAGGGCGTTTGTCGACTCTTTGGCCTGAGCCACCGCAAGCACTACAGGTGCTGCTCGATACCATTTGGCCAAGCATGGTGTTGACAACTTTTCTCACCTGACCAGCTCCACCACAGGTAGAACAGGTAGCGTAAGTCACTCCGGGAGCTGTCACCAGCCTGGTCACTTTTATTTTCTTTTCAACGCCATTTGCTATTTCTGCAAGGGTAAGCTTCAGCTTAATACGAAGGTTAGATCCTTTACGACCACCTCCACGACCGGAGCGCCCACCACCAAAAAAACTTTCAAAAGGGCTGCCGCCACCGCCGCCAAAAATATCGCCGAACTGATCAAAGATGTCGTCCATTGACATGCCACCGCCACTGAAACCGCCGCCAGGGGCACCACCAACGCCCTGATGACCGTAGCGATCATACCGCTGGCGTTTCTCAGCATTGCTCAGCACTTCATAAGCTTCGGCCGCCTCTTTGAATTTTTCCTCCGCCGTAGGGTCATTGGGGTTTTTGTCAGGGTGAAATTTGATGGCTATTTTTCTATAAGCCTTCTTTATTTCTTCCTGCGGTGCACCCTTTTCTACTCCTAGGATTTCGTAAAAGTCTCTTTTCGCCATAATCGATTATGCCCCTGTTACCACTTTTGCAAACCTGATGACCTTGTCACCTAAAACATATCCCTTCTCAACAACATCTATCACCTTTCCCTTCAGCGAATCGTCAGGTGCAGGAAACTGAGTCACTGCTTCGTGCAATTCGGGGTTGAACTCATGGCCGGTTTCAACTTCCATGGCCTTCAGTCCTTTTTGGTCAAGCACTTTAATTAATTTGTTATAAATAAGATCGACACCTTCTTTTACCGAAGCCTCGATTTCTTGCCCATCTATCGATTTTTTTGCTCGTTCAAAATCGTCAACTACCGGAATAAGAACAGCCAGTACGTCCTCACCAGCGGTTTTGATAAGTTCCACTCTTTCTTTGGCGGTCCTTCTTCTATAGTTATCAAACTCAGAATAAAGCCTCAGGTATTTATCTTTCGACTCTTCCAATTCTCTCTTAAGCACGGTCACTTCGTCTTCGGCGACGTCTGACCCATTGTCAGTACTCTCCTCAGAGGCATTGGCATTTTCGCCATCCAAAACCTGCTCTTCTACACTATTCTCAATAGTTTCTTTGTTCTCTTCCACGTTTTTTTTTGCCATTTCAAGAAACATTAATTCCTGCCAGCAAGAGTCAATTACTTTGCCAAACCACTTCTGACTGACAAGATGACACTAGCTGTTAATGGTTTGCCAAATCTTATCCTTCAATTCCTGTATGCCTTGTTGGGTTACGCTCGAAATAAATATAGCTTCTACATCGTCGGGCAGCTCTGCTTTCATCTCCGTCATGAGCTCTTCATCGAGCATATCTGACTTTGTGATCGCCAGCAGCCGTTGCTTATCCAGTAGTTCCGGGTTGAACTTTTTGAGCTCGTTTAGAAGGATGTTGTATTCTTTTTTGATATCAGATGCGTCGGCTGGCAGCATAAACAGGAGAATGGAATTTCGCTCGATATGACGCAGGAAGCGTACGCCGAGACCTTTCCCTTCAGCGGCGCCTTCGATGATACCTGGTATGTCGGCCACAACGAACGACTTAAAGTCACGGTAGGGCACAACCCCCAAATTGGGTGTGAGGGTGGTAAAGGGATAGTCGGCTATTTCGGGTCTTGCCGCAGAAATAACAGAAAGAAGCGTCGACTTCCCGGCATTTGGAAAGCCAACAAGACCAACATCGGCCAAAAGCTTCAGCTCCAGGATCACCCAACCCTCCTCACCAGGCGTGCCTGGCTGGGCATAAGTAGGCACTTGATTGGTAGGTGATTTAAAATGGTCGTTACCCAGCCCTCCGAGGCCGCCCTTTTTTAAAATAACTTTCTGACCATCTTCAACAATCTCCAGTAACTTTTTGCCGGTCTCGGCGTCCCTTGCTACCGTCCCGAGTGGCACATCGAGAATAATGTCCTTGCCCTGAGCACCCGTACATTTATCGCCTGCACCTGCCACACCATTTTCCGCAATGATGTGCTTCCGGTATTTGAGGTGCAACAAAGTCCACAGTTGCGAGTTTCCTTTCAGAATAATGTGGCCACCCCGGCCACCATCGCCGCCGTCGGGCCCTCCTTTATCAATAAATTTTTCCTGATGAAAGTGAACTGAACCAGCCCCGCCGTTGCCCGACTTACAGCTAATTTTTACGTAATCAATGAAGTTGTTGTCAGCCATATAATAAATGAGGACGCTTTTCGCCATGGAAAAGCATCCCCCTCCTTATTTCTTTGCTCTTAGAAAGAGTCTATTACGCTGCAAATGTCGTGAAATATCTCTTCTATTTCACCAACTCCCTCTATTTGATGGTATTTACTTTGCGACTTGTAGTAATTAGCTACCGGCATCGTCTCATCCTGATAAACCTTTATCCGGGTGGTAATTTTTGCCTCGTCCTGGTCATCCACTCTCCCGGAAGTCTTACCTCTTTCTTTGATTCTGGCCCTTAGCTCGGCTTCCGGAACGTTGAGCGCTATCATTCCTTTGATAGGTTCGCCCATGCCATTGAGCAGGTTGTCCAAAGCCTCAGCCTGATTAACAGTGCGGGGAAAGCCATCAAAGATAACCCCCGACGATCCATTGGTAGATTTCAGCTTATCGTCCACCATGCCAATCACCACCTCGTCCGGAACCAGCTTGCCATCATCCATGTACTTTTGAGCTAGCTTTCCGAGCTCGGTGCCTTCAGTCAGGTGTTTGCGAAATAAGTCGCCAGTCGATATATGAGTCAGGTGATATTTGCTAATTAGCTTCTCACTCTGGGTTCCTTTACCGGCACCCGGAGGGCCAAACAAAACAATATTCAGCATTACATTAGGTTTCGTTTCTTTTACAAAGGGTCAAAAATCCGAAATACTTATCAAAAAAAGAATTACAAACTTCAGTCTTTAATTTTATAGATGTCTGGCAGTTGCCTGCCAAGCTCGTCATAGTCAAGTCCGTAGCCCACAACAAACTTATCAGGAATGCTGAAACCAACGTAGTCAAGCTGATATTTGTTCTTGAAAACATCAGGTTTTACCAGTAGTGTGCAGACTTTAACTGATGCTGGCGACTGCTCCCAAACCATTTCCAAAAGTTTGCTCATCGTGCGCCCAGTGTCTATAATGTCCTCTACAATCAGCACTTCTCTGTCTTTCAACTCATGCATGAGCCCAATCAGGGTTTGCACTTCACCGGTTGAGGCCGTTCCTTTGTAAGACTTCAGCTTTACAAAGGAAATCTCGGCATCAACCTTGAGCAAACGAATAAGGTCGCCGGCAAAAATGAAGGCCCCGTTCAACACCGCAAGCATCACCACGCTTTTACCAGCATAATCCGCATCAATTTGCCCGGCAAGCTCATTGAGTCTGTCGCTGATCTGATTTCGCTCTATGTATTGCTCAAATTCTTTGTTGTTAATCGTCATACCTCTTCAGTATTTTTAATGCACCCAGCTGGTTGGATTACCCGAGCATCCACATTGCAATGCTGCCTGGCTACAATTCAGCCATCAGTACCTCATACAGACTCACCATAGCCGTAATGTCATCTTTGTGCACGGTTTCGTTTGGCGAGTGCACATTGCTTTCAGGAGCCCCCACAAAGCACCAGTCGATAGGATAGGGAGAAATTTGCACGTCCCGACCATCGGAAGAGCCGCTCCCTTCTACTTCCAGCTGAAAAGGCACACCTGACGACTGAGCGATAGCTATGATCCTATGCACATACGATTTTCGTGGAATATTTTTATCTCTCATTGACACTGCAACACCTTTACCATGATGCACTCCGTCAGTCACCCAGGTAATGTCGGAAACCAGTGCCTGTTTTATCTGCCAGCGCTCGTACAAGTACTTTGTGAGGTATTGCACCGAACCACCTCCATGCTCTTCCCAGGCGCTGAAGACGATCACTCCGTGCTCTAGTGTTTCCGCCACTTTCAAGGCATTATAAACGCCCAAACGGTTATCAAGATAACAAGTGGTTACCATGTCGTCGTGTTGTCGAAAGTTGCATTTGTAGGTAAGCCCGGTGCCTCTGTCAATGGCTCTGCCAAATTCATAAAAGGCACGGCCTTCTTCATTTAATACAAGCTTGCATTCGATTGGCCCGAGGCTGTCTTCCCCTACCAGCAGCGTACCAGTATCGGCATCTGGCCCGCCAATGGGCACCAGTTGGTTGTCGTACCTGACAGTAAACCCAATGGAGTCCATGTGCGCAAAAATTGCCGTCCTGGGATTGCCAAAGGCCAGGATGAGGCAATCCTGAAACTCCGGCCCCTGAATAATCTCAGGCCTCACTTTCCATGTCTTTTGCTGCTTGTTTATATAAGACAACAAGAACTCCTTCATAGGAGCTTCATCGCCTGAGGGCGCATGCACGGCACAGAGGTCTTTCAATAGCTTCATGGATTTTCCAGTTTTCTTAAATGTCAACCCTGGAGAATCACCCCCATGGTCGTCGGATGCTTTTTAATGGCGGTTAAATTTATGAAATTGAAACATCTCAAAAGCATCGCCATGAAGATTCACATTTTAAATCAGCAAACCTCAATCGCCAACCAGTTTTTATGTGAATTGAGGGACACGTCGGTACAGACGGACAGGCTTCGTTTCCGTGCCAATTTGGAGAGGCTGGGCGAGCTGATGGCCTACGAGTTTTCGAAAACGCTGCTGGCAAAAAAATGTGAGGTAGCTACTCCTCTGGGGACTTCGCAAGCAGAAGTGCCAGTTAACGACTTGGTAATGGTAACGGTGCTAAGAGCAGGTATTCCCTTCTATCAGGGGTTTCTTAACATTTTCGACAAGGCAGAATCCGGCTTTATTGGCGCCTACAGGGAAGAGGGTTCTGCAAAAGATTTAATGATAACACTTAATTATTCTGCTTTACCCAACCTTGACAACAAACAACTCGTATTAATTGATCCGATGCTGGCTACCGGAAAATCGCTAGTGAAGGCTTTCAACCAGTGCCTGAAATATGGCCACCCGAAAGCCGTTCATATCATGTCGGTGATAAGCGCTCCTGAAGGTATCAGCTATCTGGAGGAATCAATTGACCATCCGGGAAGCATATGGACCTGGGCAAAAGATAGCCATTTAAATGAAATGGCCTATATCGTGCCAGGCCTTGGCGATGCCGGCGACTTATCTTTCGGTACCAAAGAATGATTCGTTGACGATTGGTGTTGATTTGGAAAGTGATAACTCCAACTTTTTAATATTGCTTTCACCCTGTATATATGCAGATCAATTTCGTAGCCGAACTCCTGAAATACCTGGGCGTTTATGTTCTTAGCATGTTTAAGTTCATTGTAGGCCCCACTATTGGTATTTCTTCAGGGCTAAATATTTTTGTCACCTTCGGGCTTTCAGTAGCCGGCATGATGACCATGGTTTACCTGGTCACCTACTTTGGCGAGCAGGTGAGGTTCCTCACCAGCCGCTTTTTCAAACCAAAGCCCAACGAAAAAAAATTCACAAAGAAGAAACGGCTTTTCGTGACACTCTGGAAAAAATATGGTGTCTACGGAGTGTCCTTCTTTTCCCCGTTATTCATCACACCGATAGGCGGTGCACTGATACTCAATACGCTCGGTGTGAAAAAGGAGCAGATCATTGGCCCGATGTGGGTGAGTGCCATTTTTTGGGGCATTATTCTCACCCTTTTCGTAAAATATGCCAAAGACCTCATTCTTTGGCTTTACTAACCAATAGGGGTTTAGTCCCTTAACTTCATCCTTAGCAATCGACTTTCGGAAGTAATAAAAACCACCTTGTCGTCACCTGCAAAAGCAATATTGGCTGTTGGCGCTCCCGTGATTATTGTGCCCAGGTGCTTTCCGGACGGACTTAAAACAACTACTCCACCCGGGCCAGTGGCAAAAATGTTTCCTTTGGAATCTACCTTCATCCCATCGGGATTTCCGGGTGTTACTTTCGTCAATTCAGTAGCATCAAAGAAGACCTTCCCTTCCCCAACAGAGCCATCTTCATTCACTGGAAAAGACATCCAAATTGACCTTTCAGGGTCTGAGTTGGCTACATACAATGTTTTCTCGTTGGGCGACAAGGCTATGCCGTTGGGCTTGGACATTTTATCCGTCACAAGTTCGATCTCTCCACTTTTCTTTAGCCGGTAAACGCCGTTGAAGGGAATCTCTTTGATAGGGCTGGCGTCCAGGCCGGTAAGACCATACGGGGGATCGGTAAAGTAAATATCCCCCCAACTGCTCAAAATGAGGTCATTGGGGCTATTCAAACGCTTGCCCTCGAACCTATCAACCAACGTAACAAATTTGGAGGCAGGCGCATCCAAGGGCGCATCCATCCTGGCCACCCTTCTATCGCCGTGCTGGCACAGCAATAGCCTGCCCTGTTCGTCCAGAATAAGGCCGTTGGCTCCAGGCTCCCTTTCCTCTTTTCCTGCCTCAGCAGTGTAGCCCGAAGGCTTCAGGAATACGCTAACACCCTCACCTTCCTTCCATTTGTAAGCCACATTGTTAGGCACGTCAGTAAAAAGCACCATTTGCTGCGAG
Source organism: Imperialibacter sp. (assembly GCF_048007035.1). NCBI lineage: Bacteria > Pseudomonadati > Bacteroidota > Cytophagia > Cytophagales > Flammeovirgaceae > Imperialibacter > Imperialibacter sp. The sequence continues at coordinate 3,191,780 of NZ_CP180355.1, read as the reverse complement.
GGCACCCACACAGGACCCTCTGCCCAGGTGTAACCCTCTCCCAGTATTTCGAGTTTTGCGTCTTTATCAATTAGTTTGTCAATAGCAGGGTCCAGTCGATCCACTACCTGTGGCTTCGATGCTTCTTCATTGCCAGTTTCTTCGGTCTGAGGTTTCTGCGGCCCGCAGCCGCTCATCAATATGGCAATGGCCACGCTATAATAAATAGGCTTCATACAAGTAGGTGTGTTAAAAATAGGTTCAACAATGTTTGGGTAGTTAATTTCCGAATATTTTCATTGGGAAGTGAGTGTAAAACGTAAATATTCGCATTCGTAAAAAAACTTTTCGCTTTCGTCAGCGTTTGCTCTATTTTTCTCCCGCATTAATTACTCCGAGAATGTTTGGCATATTTAAAAGAAAAAAAGACGCCCCCAAGAAAGAGAAAAAGCTTGAATTGGTTGATCTGGAGCAGCAGCCCCTTGCGGTTGGCGACAAAGTGGAATCTCTGAGGTATGATCTTGGCATAAGCATATTGATCCAGGAAGAAGATGGGCTCTATTACCAGTCGGAAGCAAGCGGAACCAAAGTCCACTGGACTAAAATGATCGATGCTTCTACAGAATTTCAAAAGGTAAAGAAGATTATTGTCGACAAATAAACGCTAAAAAGGGAAAGGCAGTCCGAACAAAGGTGAACAATCACCGGGCTAAAAGTGTCCGTTTTTGTTACACCCCTTATCTTTTATTTATTATTTAATATTTTGGTTATCAATTAGTTATATTGTTTGGCATTCGAATTGCAAGCTTTTTGGCATGCGGTCGAAAACTCAAATAAAGGGAGTCATATTCAAAGTCGTCTCTCTGCCTGCTTTTAAAAACATTGTTATCATTCTGGGGATAGCCGTAGCCCTTCTCGTAGGCTTCTTCACTTTGCACGCTCGGCCCAATGCAATGGGTGAGTTTGCTATTGATCCGAAGACAGTAAGCTCCAACGTCATAGTTGTGGGCTCGGATTTTCTTGACGTTGAAACTACGCCTGAAGTGATTATTTATGACAGGAACCTTGACCTTATTTTATCTGCCAATCTGACGTCAATTTCTGACTACGAAAAGGAGCACCTCAGTAGATTGCTGAAAGTATGTGATCTTATGTTTTCGAGCGACAATACAACCATTTATCAATTGGATAAATAATTGCCTTCGCCTATATTCCATAAACCTTATTTAACATGACTCAAAGACTAACAAGATCAAGAGATAAAATGCTGGGCGGTGTTTGCGCAGGAATTGCCAACTACTTTGGGTGGGATCCCACTATGGTTCGTCTTGGCTATGTTGTGCTGTCTCTGGTCAGCGCCGCCTTTCCAGGCATACTTGTTTACATTATTATGTGGATAGTGGTGCCAGAAAGTTAATTCAGCTTGGCGTGGGTGGTCATCCACCTTTCCGGAATTTCACCTTTGGTAGCCGTTTCATAGTCTTTGTAACTGCACGGCACAATGCTATTTCGGCTGTACTTGGCTTTCCCGCCCGGATAAGGTACTTCCATCCACCACTTTTCGGACGACTGACTCTTAAAAAATGTAATGGTGGAGGGCTGGTTGTTCATCGACACCACGTACTTGGTGTAGTCTTTCTCCCTAAAGTGCCTGTCGTCTTTCCTGTGATAATATCCCTCTATAAAGTACCAGATCATCGTGGCGGTTACCATGGCGGTTGAGCTACGAATATCATCTTTCAGCGGATTGTAACCGTAGAAGCCAGCCGAACTTAGCTTCTCGCTGTTGCCCGCATACCAGCAAATCTGGCAAGCCTCCTCACCAGTAAGGCCGAAAACCTGTGCATGTTGACCGCCTGGTGCATAAATAGAGCTCAGTGCCGACATGTCGAAGCTCAGCATATCAGCCTGCCGGATAGACGGCTCCATTTCGTCAATACTCTCTCTCAATACGCCCAGTCTTACTGATTCGAAATAAAATTTCTCAACGATGTTCAACGCCTGCTGGTCGACCAGATATGTTTGAAAAGCCAGGTGAGTATAGTTAAAAAGGTAATTGGGCTGATGAACAAGAATTCTATGCAGCCTGCGATCAGCCTCTGCAGCCTTTTTGTCATCCTCCAGGTCAAATGAACTATCTACGCCAAGCACTGAGATCATCTTGTCGAAGGCCTCATATGCCATGTACTGGCCATAGTCGATATCGTGTGAGCCTCCGATAATAATTGGCAGAATATCCTTTTCCAGCAGCGATTGCACCACCTCTTTCAGTCTTAGAACAGTGTCTTCGGCGGTCGGCCCGTTTCGCAAATTGCCGAGATCGACGATGTTGTTTTTGCCAAGCCCTTTGCTCAGCCCATACAGCTTTTTCCGAATGGCATCAGCCGATTGCTCAATGCCTTCACCGCTGTTTTCGCCTCTGTGCTCCTTGATCCCAACAATTGCTATGTCAGTGTTTTTTAGGTCGGGCATCTTGTTGGAGAATATCCTGATGCTCTTTAGAAATGCAGACTTCGGCAATGCTTTGGTGACATCTGAAGAAACCGGATCGAAAAAAAGCTTGAAGTCCATTTGCTCGCTTGAGATTGAATCATAAAAAAAGGGAAAAATTTTCATTTTTCCCTTTTACAGTGTCTTGATTCAGAGATTATCCTCCGAAGTCATCAAATCGAATATTTTCATCCGGGATACCAAAATCCTCTCCCATTTTTTGAACTGCTGAGTTCATCATAGGAGGTCCGCAGAAGTAAAGCTCTATTTCTTCAGGAGACTCGTGCTTGCTGAGATATTGGTCAATTACCGCCTGGTGCACAAAGCCCAGGAATCCGTCTCCTTCTTTGTCGTTTACATCCTTCTTCACTTTCCAGTTGTCTTCTGGCAAGGGCTCGGAAAGCACTACAAAGAATTTGAAGTTAGAAAAAGCCTTTTCCAGTTGATAAAAATGATCAAGGTAAAATAGCTCTCTTTTCGACCGGCCACCATACCAGAAAGTAACGGTTCTGCCAGTTTTCAAAGTTTTGAAAAGCTGATAAAGATGTGATCTCATTGGCGCCATGCCAGCTCCTCCACCCACGTACAGCATTTCTGCGTCAGAAGGGTTAATGAAGAACTCTCCGTAAGGGCCTGAAATTGTTACCTTGTCGCCTGGCTTTCTTGAAAAGATGTACGAAGAAGCTAAGCCAGGATTAACTTTCATCCAGCCATTATTTGCTCTGTCCCATGGAGGTGTAGCGATCCTCACGTTTAGCATGATTTCTCTACCCTCAGCAGGGTAAGACGCCATAGAGTAGGCTCTTTCGGCTGGTTCAGGGTTGACCATTTTCAAATCCCATAGACCAAATTTGTCCCACTCCTTCTGAAATTTCATTGGATCATCATGCTCCTTAGGGTGGGCAGTAATATCCATGTCCTTGAAATCAACTGTACATTTTGGAACCTCAATCTGAATATAACCACCGGCCTGGTAGTCCATATCTTCAGGTATTTCAACAACAAATTCTTTAATAAATGAGGCCACGTTGTAGTTTCTAACAACAGTCGCTTCCCATTTCTTGATACCGAAGATTTCTTCAGGTATCTCTATTCTCATGTCTTGCTTCACTTTCACCTGGCATCCAAGTCTAACGTGCTCTTTCTGCTCGCTTCTGCTCAAATGGCCAACTTCTGTAGGAAGGACGTCGCCTCCACCTTCCAGTACTTTGCACTTACACATGGCGCAAGTGCCGCCTCCACCACAAGCGGATGGAAGAAATATTTTTTGGCCAGACAACGTTGACAGAAGGCTTGTGCCTGCTGCCGCTATCAGAGGATTCTTCTCGTCCCCGTTAACAATGATCTTTACGTCGCCTTGCTGAACCAGCTTGGCCTGAGCCACCAGAAGAATTACCACCAACAAAAGAATGATGACGGTAAAGGCTACAATAGAAGTTAGAACAATAGATGTCATTGACTATGAAAGATTTTTGGTTCTTACTTAACAGACACAAATATATCTATAACACGGGTTTTCCATTAACCAAACACTGAAAATTTGAATATTATTAGCAAGTGCCATGGTTTAACCTTCTGTGCCCGTTTTAGTTATCAGCTTTTAGAAATTAATTATTGAGAAGCTTCAACAGATTGGTAAGTTTTGTCTTCAGATTCCTTCTGTCGACTATAAAGTCCAGAAAACCGTGATCAAGCACAAATTCAGCACTTTGAAAGCCTTTGGGAAGGTCTTTTCCAATGGTTTCACGGATAACCCTTGGGCCGGCAAAGCCGATCAAAGCACCCGGCTCAGCTATATTGAAGTCGCCCAACATAGCAAACGACGCTGTTACCCCACCGGTGGTCGGGTCTGTCAATAATGATATATAGGGTATTTTAGCTTCTGATAAAAGTGCAAGTTTGGCTGAGGTCTTTGCCATCTGCATCAGGGAAAAGCCCGCTTCCATCATTCTGGCACCACCAGATTTGGAAATCATAAGAAAGGGAATCTTATGCTTAAGGCTATGATCAATTGCCCGGGCGATTTTCTCCCCGACCACTGAACCCATTGAGCCGCCAATAAAGGTGAAATCCATACAGGCAATCACTATTTCGGAGCCGTTCATTTTGCCAACTGCCGATCTTACAGCATCATTCAACCCAGTCTTCTTAATGGAGGCCTCAATGCGCTTTGGGTAAGGGGCCGAGTCAGTGAACTTGAGAGGATCAGCCGACTTCATGTTGGCATCGAGCTCCTGAAACTTATTGTTATCAAAAAGTATTTCAAAATACTCTTTTGAGCCAATACGCACGTGAAAGTCGTCGTCAGGGCAAACGTAAGCGTTGTTTTTCAGCTCCCTGATATGAATGATATTACCACTTGGCGTCTTGTACCATAGTCCGTCAGGTGCCTCTCTCTTCTCGTCTGTCGGTGTTAATATTCCCTTGTCCTGTCTCTTAAACCACGCCATACTGTTTCCAATTGTTGGACTGCAAAGATATTAGATATTCTTTAAAAGTAACGACGAATTAAGCAGATGCTAAGTTCCCGCTCACAATGATAACCTGCCATTGCTGATGCAAATTTGCGACAGCCCCTTAGCCCCTAAAACTTAATGCTCACCCCAAAATAGGGCGAGATATACTGGGTAGCCTTGTAGGAGCCGTCAGCTGTTGGTGCAAAGGCCCAGTAATAGTCAACGCCAGCCGCCAAAAACCTATTGAGGTGATAAATGAAGCGAACCTTGGCCAGGGATCTTTCGTCGAGCTTAAATGCGTCTTTCAGGGTGGACAGATTGCCTTTCACATAGCTTCCATGAATCGACACCTTGTCGCCAAGCCTGTCCACATCAGCATTTAGCCTCACCACGGCAGGTGCTGTTTCGGAAACGTCGTCGGGCAACAAAATGCTGCCGCCAAGTTGCACTTTCTGCAATATGTGCCCTGTGAGGCTACCATATATGCCACTCATTTTCCCAGCATTGGCTAGCGAAAGCAACCGGGCATCCTTGTTCAGTTCATAGGAGGCGTCAAAAAACTGAGGCAAATAATTATCAGTATAGGTAAGACGCTCAATTCTCATGTCAGTGCTGAGAAGGTCGGCGATGAAATTGAAACGAAAATTGATCCCACCACTGATTCCATGTCCGTCGGTAAATTCTTTTGTATCGCCCTGTGCGGCATATATTGTGGCTATCGAATCGGCTAGGGCAGTGGTTCCGGCGTTTAGTTTCGAATAGTTGAAGAATGCGTCAATCTGAATAAAAGGAATCCTCAGCAAATTGATACCTGCATCCAGGCCAAAAGCACCCACACCTTCAGCGGTAAATTGATTCACCACAAAAGTGCTGTCGCTGGTTGGCCGCTTGGTCTGGTCTTTGTCCTTAATGATAGTGGCTCCTATCTCCAGCGTCCTCACAATCGGTATAATCGTCCATGCCATTGGGCGCACATAAGGGCGCACAGCCAGCAAATTGAGCGAGGCGGGGTCAAAATCGCTGTACATCCCTTCAAGCCCAAACAGACCTTTAAAATTCAGGTCGTAGTGAAGCCCAAGCTTCCGCTTTTCGTAGCTGGTTGTGTTAGTGTAGTTGTTAATCAACCCTCCAAAACCGATCATGGTATTGTTTAGCTCACCAACACGGACATAAACCGGGTCTCTCTTTTGTGAACCGTACCTGATGTACCTGATCAACCTTGCCGCACCAACACCACCTTTGAAAATCTCTGTTCGTATTGCCTGGCTCTCGAGCCCGTACAGTACGGGCACATTGAGGCCGAGGCCTATTTTCCAAATTTTGAATTCCGGAGCGAGTACCAAGCCTACAAAATTCTCATCTCCAATCTTGGTGTAGGTCACGCCTCCGGTGAAAGAACCTCCGGATTCACTGTCGGGCGGCCCAGCCCTGAAATCTTCAGGAACCGGTGCTATGTCTCTTTTTTCTCGTTCTTCTTTCGGCTCCTTTGTCTCTTCTTCTGGCTCACTATCAAGTATTTCTTTTTCAATGGGCGCCTGCAGGCTGTCCGTTGCTGGAATTGTGTCGGCTTGGTAAGTAGTAACAGGTGTTATTGAGTCAAGAGGTTGCGTTGGCAGCGTGACTGTGTCGGCTATGGATGCCGGCTCGGCAACCAGCGTATCAACGACTGCCGGTAGCTGATCGACCTTGCCAGCCTTCTTATCTTTTTTCTTTTTCTTCTTTTTTGTGTTCTCCCACAGGTACGAATAGTCAGCAAATGGGTCTTCTGCTTCCTGTTCCTGGGCAATTAAGGGTGCTGCGACTAAAACAAAAAAAGAAGCTGCAAGCAAGTAGTAGAGTATCTTCTTATTCATATAAGCTAAATTATCATAAAAATAATACTATTTCCAAGCAGTAAGGCCGCCGAAACCCTATTCCTCCCTCAAAAAAACAAAAGCGCCTCAATTGAAGCGCTTTTCACTATAAAATCAAAATATTGTTCGTGGGTTATTTTACTTCCTCATAGTCAACATACTCTCCACCTTTTTTTCCTGATGAGGATTTCCTTTTTTTTACTTCGTCTTCGGGTATGTAATCCACCCTAATTTCCTCGTGGCGGGCGTTCGTCGTTGTTCTGCTCCTGTACTGTTGCTGCTGCCGCTGTTGGTACTGCCTGCCCGATCCAAAATAAAGTGCTCTCATGATAAAGCCGCCTACTTTATAGAAGACGTAAAAGAAAATGAGGAGTATGAGAATGAATTTAAACATCTGCTTTAAATTTTTAAGTCCTACTGTTTAACGACTCAAATAAAGATTTCGTTCTGAATAAATTTTTAAGAAGTAGTCATCCATCAGATCGTCAATAAAATAAATCGCCTCACCCGTCGACTTCATTTCAGGTCCAAGCTCCTTGTTCACATTTGGAAACTTGTTGAATGAAAACACAGGAACCTTGATCGCATACCCTTGCTTTTTAGGTGAAAATTTGAAATCCTTCACTTTCTTCTCCCCCAACATCACCTTTGTGGCATAGTTTACATAAGGCTCATCGTAGGCCTTGCATATAAAAGGCACAGTACGTGATGCCCTCGGGTTTGCCTCAATAATATACACCTGGTCGTCTTTTATTGCAAACTGAATGTTGATCAGACCAACCGTTTTCAGTGCCAAAGCGATGGTTTTGGTGTGCTGCTCTATCTGGCGAATAATAAAGTCGCCCAGGTTGTAAGGAGGAAGCACGGCGTAGGAATCGCCAGAGTGAATGCCAGCCGGTTCGATGTGCTGCATGATCCCTATGATGTATACATCTTCACCATCGCAGATGGCATCAGCCTCGGCTTCAATTGCTCCGTCCAGGAAGTGGTCGAGAAGCACTTTGTTACCCGGAATATCTTTTAGTAAATCAATTACATGCGACTCCAGCTCCTGCTCGTTGATCACAATTTTCATGCTCTGTCCTCCCAAAACGTAGGAGGGTCGCACCAGCAGAGGAAACCCAAGCTCCTTCGACAATTCAATGGCCTGGTCGGCGTCTTCTATAACGCCAAACTCAGGATATGGAATGTTGTTCTCTTTTAGCAGGGAAGAAAAGCTACCTCTGTCCTCAGCAAGGTCAAGAGATTTATAGTCTGTGCCGATAATCTTGATGCCATATCTTTCGAGCTTTTCAGCCAGCTTAAGTGCTGTCTGCCCGCCTAGCTGCACAATAACGCCCTCAGGCTGCTCATGCAAAATGATGTCGTAGATGTGCTCCCAGAAAACTGGCTCAAAGTACAGCTTATCGGCAATATCAAAGTCGGTAGAAACCGTTTCCGGATTGCAATTAATCATGATGGTTTCGTAGCCGCATTCCTTAGCAGCCAGCACACCATGCACGCAAGAGTAATCAAACTCAATTCCCTGACCAATTCGGTTGGGCCCTGATCCCAGAATGACAACTTTCTTCCTGTCGCTTCTTACCGACTCGTTCTCATCATCAAAAGTGCTGTAGTAATAAGGCGTTTTCGCTTCAAACTCCGCAGCACAAGTGTCGACCAGTTTATATACCCGCTTTATTCCCAATGCATGACGCTTGGTGTGCACTTCGCTTTCCAGGCAGCCCAAAAGATGGGCGATTTGCCTGTCGGCGTAACCTTTGGTTTTTGCTATCCGAAGAATTTCCGCTGGAATGGTTTCTATTGTAAACGATTCGATCTCATTCTCCAGTTTCAAAAGTTCCTCAATCTGGTCGAGGAACCACATATCAATTTTGCTGAGCTTATGAATGGTCTTCAGCGGAATGCCCAGCTTAATGGCATCATATACATGGAAAAGCCTGTTCCAGCTGGGATGGCGGAGGCTCTCCAGGATTTGCTCCTGATTAGTGACTTCCTTGCCATCGGCACCCAGGCCGTTTCTTTTTATTTCAAGCGACTGGCAAGCCTTTTGAAGGGCTTCCTGAAAGTTGCGGCCGATGCCCATTACTTCGCCCACCGACTTCATCTGAAGGCCAAGGCGACGGTCAGCTCCCTTAAACTTATCAAAGTTCCAGCGTGGAATCTTTACGATTACATAGTCGAGTGCCGGCTCGAAAAATGCCGAAGTGCTGCCCGTAATTTGGTTTTGTAGTTCATCAAGGTTATAGCCAATAGCTAGCTTAGCCGCTATTTTGGCAATCGGATAACCGGTTGCCTTTGAAGCAAGGGCCGAAGAACGAGATACCCTTGGGTTGATCTCGATGCCGACGATCATGTCGTCTTCGGGGTTAACTGCAAACTGCACGTTGCATCCTCCGGCAAACATACCAATGCCATTCATCATTCTGATGGCCAGGTCACGCATATGCTGGTATATGGTGTCGGGCAAGGTCATAGCCGGTGCCACTGTGATCGAATCGCCAGTATGCACACCCATGGGGTCAAAATTCTCAATGGAACAAATGATGATTACGTTCCCAATATTGTCCCGAAGTAACTCCACCTCGTATTCTTTCCAGCCAAGGATACTTTGCTCCACCAGCACTTCGTGAATGGGTGAAGCGTGTAGGCCGTTGTTCAATGCCTGATCAAACTCTTCCGGCTTTTCAACAAACCCCCCTCCAGATCCACCAAGTGTGTAAGACGGGCGGATAACCAAGGGGAAGCCTATTTCCTGTGCTATTTCCTTTCCCTGAAGGAATGACGTAGCTGTTGCCCCTTTACACACGTTTACCTTTAGCTCGTGCATCTTCAACCGGAATTTCTCCCGATCCTCGGTGGTCTCGATGGCTGCAATGTCTACCCCGATGATCCTGACGCCATATTTTTCCCAAAGCCCGGCTTTGTCGCAGTCGATAGCGAGGTTAAGGGCTGTCTGTCCGCCCATCGTAGGCAATACGGCGTCAATTTTGTGCTTTTCAAGAATCTGTTTGATGTATTTCTTCTCCAGCGGCAAAAGGTACACATGATCAGCGGTGACCTTGTCGGTCATGATCGTGGCTGGGTTCGAATTTATCAGTATTACTTCTATTCCTTCTTCACGAAGCGACCTTGATGCTTGTGAACCGGCATAGTCGAATTCACAGGCTTGTCCGATGACAATTGGGCCGCTTCCAATGATTAGAATTGATTTGATACTGGGGTCTTTAGGCATCTTTAGAATGTATTGAAAGGAAGGTTAGCAATTCACAAATCCAGGCAAAGTTATATGCCACCGCCCGATTATCAAAAGAGATTTCGGAAAGATGGGCAAGAAAAATCAAGATGGCTGAGAACCGAGCCCTGTTCGCCGACAGATTCTCATCTATCGGTTATGAAACAATAAAAAAGCCACCCTGCCAGGGCGGCTTTTGATTCCAACCAATCGTTTTTTACATGTGAATTGGTCGGCTGTCCGTTGCTGCCAAACACGCTTCTTTCACAGCCTCCATGTAAGTGGGGTGTGCATGCGACATGCGTGACACATCCTCAGCAGAGGCCCTGAATTCCATGGCTGTGACGCCAGCAGCAATCATATCGGCCGCTCTGGCACCAATAATATGGATGCCCAGTATCTCGTCAGTTTGCTTGTCGGCCAATACTTTTACTAGTCCATCCGTATCTCCCGAAGCCCTTGCTCTGCCCAGCGCCTTGAACGGAAACTTGCCGACTTTATATTCCTTCTTCTGATCTTTGAGTTGCTCTTCGGTGTAACCAACAGCAGCTACTTCCGGCCAGGTGTATACAACACCGGGGATCAGGTTGTAATTAATGTGAGGTTTTTGCCCCATTATGGTTTCAGCTACAAACACACCTTCCTCCTCGGCTTTGTGCGCAAGCATGGCACCTTTGATCACATCGCCGATTGCCCAAATATTGTCCACGTTTGTGCGCAGATGATCGTCCACTTCAACCAGTCCTCTGTCAGTTACTTTTACGCCGGCCTTCTCCAGACCAAGCCCTTCAGTGTAAGCCTTTCTGCCAATCGACACCAGGCAATAATCTCCTTTCAGGTCTATCTTCTCTCCTTTCGGAGTTTCTGCAGTCACAGTCACTTCCTTGCCCTTGGCCTCTACTGCCGTTACTTTGTGGGACAGGTAAAAGTCCATGCCAAGTCCCTTTAGCGATTTCTGCAGCTCCTTACCCATAGTCGAATCCATGGTGGGAATAATGCTGTCGAGAAATTCTACCACAGATACCTTGGCCCCAAGCCTTGCGTAAACCGAGCCTAGTTCCATACCTATGACGCCACCACCTATCACAATCATGTGCTTGGGCACTTCGGTCAATTCAAGTGCTTCAGTGCTGGTAATGACTCTTTTTTTATCGATCTTGATAAAAGGAAGGCTGGCGGGCTTAGACCCGGTAGCAATGATTACTTTCTCAGTCGTAATCTTCTTTTCCTCTTTTCCGGAAATTTTAATGGTGTTCTTGTCTATAAACGAACCCATGCCATGAAAAACATCGATCTTGTTCTTCTTCATCAGAAAGTTGATGCCGTCGGTGTTTTGTTTCACCACGTCCGTTTTCCTGGCAATCATTTGCTTTAAATTCACTTTCGGCTGGGGAATGTCAATCCCATGCTCCTTAAATGTGTGTGCCGCATTGTGGAAGTGCTCGCTTGAATCAAGGAGCGCCTTTGAGGGGATGCAACCGACGTTGAGACAGGTGCCTCCCAGGCTATCATATTTCTCAATAATCGCAGTTTTTAAGCCCAGCTGTGCACACCTGATGGCTGCTACGTATCCGCCGGGTCCTGAACCAATTACTGTTACCTGATAATCCATGTTGTTTGTTTTAAATAAAAAATAGTGAATGGGTTTTACACTCCCAGAAGAAGTCTGCTAGGATCCTCCAGCAATTGCTTCACACGTACAAGGAAGCTGACAGACTCACGACCATCAATGATGCGGTGATCGTAAGAGAGGGCCACGTACATGATTGGCCTGACCACTACCTGACCATTTTCCACAACCGCCCTTTCAACTATATTGTGCATACCCAGAATAGCTGCCTGGGGAGCATTTATAATAGGTGTAGAAAGCATGGAGCCGAAAATACCTCCATTAGTTAGAGTAAACGTGCCACCCTGCATTTCGTCAATGCTCAACTTTCCGTCTCTGGCTTTCAACGCCAGTCTCACTATTTCCTTTTCTATTTGATCGAAGCTAAGCGCTTCTGCATTTCTTATCACAGGCACAACAAGCCCTTTTGGCGTGGATACGGCTATCGAAATGTCGGCGTAGTCGTTATAAACAATTTCCTCCCCGTCGATCTGTGCATTTACCGCAGGCCACTCTTTCAGTGCCATGGTAACTGCCTTGGTAAAGAATGACATAAAGCCCAAACCAACTTCATATTTCTCTTTGAAGCTGTCTTTGTATTTTTTTCTCAACTCCATCACAGGCGCCATGTTCACCTCATTAAAGGTGGTGAGCATCGCTGTTTCATTTTTCACAGAAACCAGTCTTCTGGAAATAGTCTTCCGAAGAGAAGTCATCTTCTCTCTGCGCTGTCCCCTTGAAACACCGCCACCGATTTGAGGTGCGGCATAAGATGGAGCCGCTGGCTTGCCAGCATCAGCTTTTGGAGCAGCCGATTTTTCCGCTTTCATAGCGTCCTCCTTGGTGATGCGCCCGTCGACTCCGGTTGCTTTCACATCAGAAGCAGAAAGTCCTTTCTCGGCCATAAGCTTTGCTGCTGCCGGAGAGGCATGCCCAGCTGCATAAGATGAACTGCTTGATGTTGCAGGAGCAGCAGCCGGAGCAGGACTTTTGGCCTCCTCTTTAGCAACTGCACCTTCCATTACTTCAATTTTGCATATTAAAGCACCTATCTCAAGTGTCTCACCCTCCTTAGCAATCACCTGAAGCTTGCCTGTAGCCTCGGCAGTCAGTTCAAAAGTGGCTTTGTCAGATTCAATTTCAGCGATTACTTCATCCAGCTGCACAATTTCGCCATCCTTTTTGACCCACGAAGATATGGTCACCTCATTGATGGACTCGCCAACCGTGGGGACATGCATTTCGATTGTCTCGCCAGTCGATGTCGCCTCTTTAGCCGGCGCTGACTTTTCTTCTTTTTTCTCTTCTTTCGCAGGAGCTGCGCTGTCGGTGTCGATACTGCATATAACAGCACCAATCTCAACAGTTTCTCCCTCTTTGACCAAAATCTTTATTTTTCCGGCTGACTCAGCGTTTAGCTCGAAAGTGGCTTTGTCAGATTCCAGCTCACACAGAAGTTCGTCCCTCTCCACAATGTCACCATCATTCTTTAACCACTTGGCAATGGTTACTTCGGTTATTGATTCCCCTACTGCAGGGATTTTAACTTCAAGGCTCATTATTTATTAGGGTTTAATTATGCAAATGCTTTTTGTACAATCTCTTCCTGCTCTTTGTTGTGCAGTTTGTAGTAGCCAGTGGCAGGAGAGGCTGCTGCTTTTCTTGAAACCAATTCCATTCTCACTTCAGGGAACATCCTTAGCAAGAAGGTCCAGGCACCCATATTCTCGGGTTCCTCCTGGGCCCACACGAGTTTGGCTCCTTTGTATTTATTGATTTCAGCGAGGATTTTCTTTCTCGGGAAAGGATGAAGCTGCTCCACACGAACAAGCGCAACGTCTTTTCTATTACTTTTCTGGCGTTCATCCAGTAAGTCAAAATAAATCTTGCCAGTGCACAGGATAAGCTTTTTCACATCCTTCGGCTTTACTTCCGTGTCGCCAATCACTTCCTGGAAACTACCATCGGTCAAGTCGCTTATGGGCGACATCACTAGCGGATGACGGAACAAAGACTTTGGAGACATTAGCACGGCTGGCATGCGGAACGGCATCACCAGCTGACGGCGGAGCATATGGAAGAAGTTAGCAGGTGTAGTCAGGTTACAGAAGAACATGTTGTTTCCTGAACACATCTGGAGGAATCTTTCCGGGCGGGCATTGGAATGCTCAGGCCCCTGCCCCTCGTAGCCATGAGGCAATAACAACACAAGGCCATTCATTCGCTGCCACTTGGTATACGACGGCACGATGAACTGGTCGGTCATTACCTGGGCGCCGTTAGCAAAGTCACCAAACTGAGCCTCCCAAATAACCAGCGCATTTGGATTGGCCATGGCATAACCAAACTCAAAGCCCAGCACACCAAACTCTGAAAGCAATGAGTTGAAAATTCTGAACTTTTCCTGACCTTCCTCAATGTGATCCAAACTATTGTGGGGCTTATTAGTGACACTGTCACGCAACACGGAGTGCCTGTGAGAAAAAGTGCCCCTTTGCACATCCTGGCCAGTCATTCTGACAATCTTTTTCTCAAGAAGCAGCGACCCATAAGCCAGTAGTTCAGCAGTTGCCCAGTTGACCGACTTCTCTTCGAAAATCATCTCGGTGCGTTGCTTCAGCACTTTGTCAATCTGCTTCAGTGGCTTGAAGCCCTTTGGAATAGTTGTGAGGGCCTTGCCTACTTTATCGATTACTTTCTGATCAACAGAAGTTTTAGGCGGATTTTCAAAATCATCAGGTTTTGAAATCCTCAATTCCTGCCATTCTTTTTCCATCGGGGAGTACTGATAAGGGAGTGGCTTTTGCTTCACCATGTTGAGCCTGTCCTGCAAAAGGTCTCTGAACTCCGAATCCATTTTGTCAGCCAGCTGCGCATCTACATCGCCTCTTTCTATCAAATGCTTGTTATATACTTCCCTTGGGTTCGGGTGCTTCGATATGATATTGTAAAGTGATGGCTGGGTGAATTTCGGCTCATCACTTTCGTTGTGCCCGTGCCGACGGTAGCACACCATGTCAATAAACACGTCTCTCTGGAATTTCTGTCTGAACTCCACAGCCAGGTTAACACAAAAAATAACTGCCTCGGGCTGGTCACCATTTACGTGAAGTACTGGCGAGTCAATCACTTTAGCCACATCCGTACAGTAGATACTGGACCTGGCGTCGTCAAAGTCTGTCGTAAAGCCTACCTGGTTATTGATAACAAAGTGAATTGTACCACCTGTGGTATAACCATCCAGCTTACTCATTTGAACCACTTCGTACACTATGCCCTGGCCGGCCACCGCCGCATCTCCATGAATAAGGATAGGAAGCACTTTGGTCGCATCGTTTTTGAATTCCCTGTCGACCTTTGCTCTCAGAAACCCTTCCACTAACGGATCAACTGCCTCGAGGTGAGATGGATTGGGCGCCAACCTGAGATCCACTGTGTTGCCCGAAGGAGTTACTATCTGGCTGGAGTAGCCCATATGATATTTCACATCACCATCGCCCATTGTCTGGTCGGTGGCTGCATTACCTTCAAACTCATTGAATATCTGCTCATAGGTTTTCCCCATGATATTGGCCAGCACGTTCAGTCTACCCCGGTGAGCCATGCCAATCATCACTTCCTGTACGCCCAGCTCAGCACCTTTATTAATAATGGCGTCAAGTGCTGCTATTGTTGTTTCGCCGCCTTCGAGAGAGAACCTCTTCTGCCCAACATATTTAGTATGAAGGAAATTCTCGAAAACAACTGCCTCGTTCAGCTTCCTGAGTATTCTTTTTTTCTCGTCAATAGAGGGATTAAAATTCAAAGCGTCGAATTCGACCTTCTTTTTGTACCACTCTAAAATATCCGGCTCCCTGATATACATATATTCGAAGCCAACAGCACCTTCGTAAATCTGCTTAAGAGATTCTACAATTTTCCTTAACGTCGCTTTCCCAATACCAATCGCCGCCCCTGACTGAAATTCAACATCGAGATCCGCTTCCGACAACCCGAAGTCGCTTAGGTCAAGCAGGGCCTTCCGATCCTTCCTTTCCCTTACCGGATTGGTTTTGGACTTAAGGTGGCCACGTGTTCTGTAGGCATGAATAAGGTTACTAACGGCGATCTCCTTGTCCGACACTCCTCCTGAGGCAGCCACAGCATGACCATTTTCGCCATACTTCGATTGAGAGAACTCAAAACCCTCGAAAAATTTCTGCCAGGTAATGTCTACTGACTCAGGATCTTGTTTGTAACTTTGGTATAGTTCATCGATGTAGGACGAGTGTGCGTTAGCGATATAGGAATATTTATCCATGTTGTTGGGTGACGTTATATTCAGGTAAAGGTAAATAATACATTAAATCTATTAAAATCGCATATTCGTTTTAACGAATATATATGCTATTTCTACTCCAGGGCACTTTTTTTGAACCCGATTGGCAGGCAATATGCTTTGCCTGCATTTTTCGCTCCTGAAGCCACTATCAATTTGCTGCGAATGAGTAGGTTTTGCAAAAAAATCTCTATCTTTGCGATCCAATTTTCCGGACGGGTTCCGGAAGAGATTAAATAAAACGAACAAAAAATGGCAGTTAAAATCAGGTTATCACGTCGAGGACGTAAAAAACTTGCAATGTTTGATGTGGTTGTGGCTAACAGTACTTCGCCACGGGATGGTAAGTTCATCGAGAAATTGGGAACGTACAATCCAAATACCAATCCGGCAACAATTGTTTTGAATGATGAAAAGGCATTTGACTGGGTCATGAAAGGTGCACAACCTTCTGACACCGTTAGAGCCATGCTTTCTTACAGAGGCATTCTTTTGAAAAAACACCTTCAGATTGGTGTGAATAAAGGAGCCATTACACAAGAACAGGCTGATGCCAAGTTCGAAGAGTGGAAGAATCAACAAGATACCAAAGTGACTGGTAAAGTTGAGTCTCTGGCTAAGAAGAAAGAAGACGAAAGAAAATCACGTCTTGCTGCTGAAACCAAGGTGAGCCAGGCAAGAGCTGAAGCTATTCGTAAGAAGGCTGAGGTTGCTGCTGCGCCCGAAGCCAGCGAAGAAGCTGCAGTAGAAGAGGCTGCGGTTGCGGAAGAAGCACCTGCTGCTGAAGTAACTGAAACAGCACCGGTAGTAGAGGAAACACCTGCTGCTGAAGCACCAGTTGAAGAGGCTCCGGTTGCTGAAGCACCTGCTGCAGAGGAAGCTCCCAAAGCAGAAGCTCCTGCAGAAGAGGCCCCTAAGGCCGACGCTCCTGAAGCAGACGAGAAAAAAGAAGAGTAGTCCTTATGCATTTGGATGATTGCTTTCAGCTTGGGGTAATCACCAAAACCCATGGCACAAAGGGCGATGTTCAGGTTTGGATCGATTCGGACGACCCTGGGCATTACAAAAATCTGGAATCAGTTCTGTTGTTGATCAACAACGAGCTGGTTCCTTTTTTTTAGAGCATTGGTCACTCAACGGAAAAAAGGCCATTGCCCGCTTCGATGAAGTGAGGTCGTTGGATGCGGCTGAAAAGCTTGCCGGCACGGAGGTCTACCTCCCAGAAAGCAGCCTGCCGGAACTTTCGGAAGGGCAATATTTCTTCCACAACCTTGTGGGGCTTAAGGCAGTTGAAGAGGGCAAAGTATTGGGCACCATATCAAACATCCTTAACTTTCCTGGGCACGATGTACTAGCCATAGATTGCCAGGGAAAGGAAGTGCTTGTGCCAATAAGCGATGATATTATTAAAGCTGTGGATTTAAAAGCGAAATCGGTTACGCTGCAGCTCCCACCCGGTTTGCTTGATATATACTTAGACTCTTAGTCAGTCATGGTAAGATTCGATATTATTTCATGTGTACCCGAGCTTCTCAAAAGCCCTTTTGAGCACAGCATTCTCAAAAGAGCCATCGACAAGGGCCTGACGGAAGTTAAAGTGCACAACCTGAGAGATTATGCTGTCAACAAACACAAAACTGTTGACGACTACGCTTACGGCGGAGGAGCTGGCATGGTGCTACAAATAGAGCCCATCGACCGTTGCATCCAGGCCCTCAAAACCGAACGAACCTACGACGACATTATATATATGAGTCCTGATGGGGAGCTGCTTACCCAAAGGCTGGCCAACGGCCTGGCTATGAAAGGAAACATGATTTTGCTCTGCGGGCATTATAAAGGAGTGGACGAAAGAGTACGTCAGCACCTGATAACAAGAGAAATCAGTGTTGGTGATTTTGTGCTGTCGGGTGGAGAACTGGCCGCCGCCATTGTGTGCGACGCAGTGATCAGACTTATACCGGGTGTGCTAAACGACGAAACCTCCGCACTTACCGACTCCTTTCAGGATGACCTGATAGCACCGCCAGTTTACAGCAGACCCGCCGACTACAAAGGCATGAAAGTGCCGGATGTTTTGCTGTCAGGAAACGATGCCCTTATCGACGACTGGAGACACGAGCAGTCGCTGCAGCGAACGAAAGAGCGAAGGCCAAATTTATTGTAGACATTCGCCCGTAAACACATTATCCCATATTAATACAGACAATCTTTTATTTTTTTGATTATTTAGAGGTCTCGATTTTTTATGGAAAACAAAAATATACGGATCAAAGATATCGCCCGCCTTGCCGGAGTGTCAGTGGGCACTGTGGACAGGGTGTTGCATAAGCGAGGCAAAGTATCCGATAAGGCGCTTGAGAAAGTTCATGCCATCCTTGACCAAATTGACTACAAGCCAAACCTGATTGCCCGAAGCCTCGGTCTCAACCGAACCTTCAGGGTGGCGGCGGTGCTGCCCGACCCCAGGCTTGACGCTTTCTGGGTGCAGTCGCATGAAGGCCTGCAACAAAGCGAGCAGGAATGGCAGCAGCAAGGGCTTGTTATTGACTACTACTTTTACGACCTCCACAATAAAGAATCTTACAATCTGGCGTTTGAAAAGGCCATTGCTTCAAACCCAGACGGAGCGGTAGTTGCGCCACTTTTCTATAAGGAAGCGCTGCCCTTTTTCCAAAAATTTCATGAAAATGGGGTGCCTTACATATTGTTCAACACTCATATTGAGCATCCACACCCCTTGTCATTCATCGGGCAAGACCTGTATCAAAGCGGGCGGCTGGCCGCTGAATTGATTTCCCCCGGACTGGCCAGTGGCAAAAAACTGGCGATCTTACATATTCACGAGGATCTGCCAAATTCTGCCCACCTTTTGGACAAGGAAAAAGGCTTCAGGGAATATGTAGCTTCGATGTCTGGATTGAATGTGGAGGTAAACACCATCAACCTTGAAGCCCCGGAGAACGCCTCCTTCGAAACTGATCTGAGGAAGCTCTTTAGCGATCCCCAGTTGCACGGGGTTTACATAAGTACTTCCAAAGCCTATCAGGTGGTGGAATTTATGAAAGCGACCGGCAAAAATGGCTGTAGAATTGTTGGCTATGATTTACTGGAAAAGAACCTTCAGTTTCTTAAAGAAGGGTATATCAACTTCCTGATTAATCAAAACCCAAGCAAGCAAGCTGCCTTGTCGATCAGTCACCTTATCAATCATCTGGTGTTTAAGACCACACCACCCAAAGAGGCCCTTCTGCCCCTCGAAATTATCACCAAGGAAAATATTGACAGCTATAAGCCAGCACTTGCTGCACAATAACTGCCAAAAGAAGATTTTTATTTGATTGTATTATTTGTGTTTAAAAACATAGTCGTATATTTGCAGTCCGTTTCAGAATACGGCTTAAATAGACAGTCATGAGCGAGTTGATAAAACTAGTTGAAGCAGAGTACCAGGAGAAGAGAAATTCACTGCCCGCATTTAAGGCAGGTGATACTATAAATGTACACGTGAAGATCACGGAAGGTAACAAAGAGCGTATCCAGCAGTTTCAGGGTACCGTTATCCAACGTAAGAATATCAGCACGAATGGAGAAACCTTTACTGTAAGAAAAGTATCTTCAGGCATTGGTGTGGAAAGAATTTTCCCGATCATGTCTCCAAGCGTTGAGAAAGTTGAATTGGTTCGTCAGGGATCAGTTCGCAGAGCCCGTCTTTACTACCTTCGTGGTAGAAAAGGAAAAGCCGCAAGGATCAAAGAAAAAATGTCCTAAGGGATTAAATAAAATAGCTGAAAAGCCAACTCTCGGGTTGGCTTTTTTCGTTTACTTGCTATTAGTTTTATGCTATGGAAATTCGTTTTCACAAATATCAGGGCACAGGTAACGACTTCATTCTCATTGATGACAGGGAACTCCAATTTCCTGATGACCTGACCGTTATAGAAACCCTTTGCCATCGCAGGTTTGGCATCGGCGCAGACGGACTCATTCTCATACGCAATCATCCCGACTACGACTTTGAAATGGTCTACTACAATTCCGACGGCACGCAAAGCATGTGCGGGAACGGTAGCAGGTGCGCAGTGCACTTTGCGAAGTCTCTTGGCATGACCACCGACAGAACTACTTTTATGTCTACCGACGGGCCTCATGAAGCGACCATCAAAGGAGACATTGTTTCTGTGCAGCTTTATGATGTGGACAGCGTTGAAGAACTTACTGACGGCGTCTTCATCAACACGGGATCCCCTCACCATATTGCCTTCCTTGAAGATGTTAAAAACTTCCCTGTTGTGCCGGAAGGAAAAGCTATTCGCTACAGCGAGACCTATGCCCCCAAGGGTACCAATGTTAACTTCGTAGAGTTGGAGGATGGCAATGCTATCTTTGTGAGGACTTATGAAAGAGGGGTGGAAGATGAAACGCTGTCGTGCGGCACGGGAGTCACAGCTTGTTCGCTCGCCGCATCACTCAAAGGATATAAAAGCCCGGTAATAGTTCACACTCTGGGTGGAACCCTCGAGGTCAGTTTTGCGGTTAAGGAGGATGGCTTTAGTGATATTTTCCTGAAGGGCCCGGCCACACCCGTTTACTCAGGCCTCATTGATGTGTAAATCTGTCAAGAAACACCTTGGCAATTAGTATCGAATTAGGAAAAAGCGGTTAATTTTAAGGTTTTAAAAAACGACGAAATGTTGAATATATTCACCAAAGGGGTAGCCAAACTTTTTGGAACAAAATCAGAGCGAGATATCAAGGAAGTCCTTCCGCTTGTTGAGCAAATCAAAAAAGAATTTGAGAAACTTAAGAGTATTTCTGACGATGAGCTGAGAGACAAAACCAGTCAGTTCAAAGCGTTCATCAAAGAGGGGAATGCCACTATCCAGAAGGAAATTGACGATTTGCATCAGAGGATAATCGACGAACCAGATTTGGATATTGACCAGAAAGATGACGTATTCAAAAGAATAGATCAACTTGAAAAAGATAAGAACAAGAAAATTGAAGATTCGCTGCTTAAACTGCTACCGGAAGCTTTTGCCGTAGTGAAGGAAACTTCCAGGCGACTTGCTGAGAACAAGAAGCTGGTGGTGAAGGCCACTCTCATGGATAAGCAGATGGCGGCGACCAAGCCCCACATAAAAATCACTGGAGAGACCGCCGAGTGGTCCAATAAATGGCTCGCTGCAGGCACTGAGGTAGAGTGGAACATGGTTCACTACGATGTGCAGCTCATTGGTGGTGTTGTACTGCACTCAGGTAAGATTGCCGAAATGACGACAGGTGAGGGAAAGACCCTTGTGGCTACTTTGCCTGCCTACCTGAATGCCCTTGCTGGCAAAGGCGTGCATATTGTTACAGTAAACGACTACCTGGCCAAGCGTGACTCAGAATGGAACGCACCCTTGTTCCAGTTTCATGGGCTAACGGTTGACTGTGTTGACAGGCACCAACCCAACTCACAGGAAAGAAGAAACGCTTATCTCGCCGATATTACCTACGGCACCAACAACGAATTTGGCTTTGACTACCTGCGGGACAACATGGCCAGAAGCCCGGAGGAATTGGTTCAGCGGGAACACCACTACGCCATGGTGGATGAGGTTGACTCCGTACTTGTGGATGAAGCCAGAACACCACTTATCATTTCCGGTCCTATACCTAAGGGAGATGAGCATGAGTTTTACGAACTGAAGCCCAGAATATTTAAGCTGGTTGAATCTCAACGCAAGCTATGTGCACAGTTTTTGAATGACGCCAAAAAACAAATTGCTGAGGGCAACGAGACAGATGGCGGCTTGTCACTGTTCAGGGCTCACAGAGGGCTTCCCAAATACAAGCCTTTGATCAAATACCTCAGTGAAACAGGCATAAGAAATGTTCTTCAAAAAACGGAGAATATCTACCTGGCTGACAATCAAAGGATGATGCCGGAGGCGGATGAGCCTTTGCTCTTCACCATTGAAGAAAAAAATAACTCTATCGAGCTGACTGAGAAGGGTGTCGATATGATAACCGGCGATGGTGAAGATCCCAATTTCTTCATTATGCCTGACATTGGGATGGAAATTGCAAAGCTTGAGGGTGACACCTCTCTCGCTGAAATCGATATCCTGAAAAAGAAAGAGTCGGTTATCAAAGACTACCAAATCAAAGCACAGCGTATCCACACCGTTAATCAGCTGCTAAAAGCCTACACACTCTTCGAAAAAGACACCGAATACGTGGTGATTGATGGGAAAGTAAAGATTGTGGATGAGCAAACCGGCCGTATGATGGAAGGTCGCCGCTATTCAGATGGTCTTCACCAGGCAATCGAGGCCAAGGAAAATGTGACGGTGGAAGATGCCACGCAGACTTATGCGACCATCACGCTGCAGAACTACTTCAGAATGTATCACAAGCTGGCAGGTATGACTGGTACTGCCGAAACCGAAGCTGGTGAGCTTTGGGAGATCTACAAACTTGACGTGGTCGTTATTCCAACCAACAGGCCGATCGTCCGGAAAGACATGGAAGACAAGGTCTACAAGACCATGCGTGAGAAGTTCAATGCCGTTATCGATGAAATTGTTGCGCTGACTGAGGCCGGCAGACCAGTGCTGGTGGGTACTACTTCTGTTGAAATTTCGGAGGTGCTAAGCCGCATGCTTAATATCCGCAAGATTAAACACAACGTACTGAATGCCAAGCAACACCAACGGGAAGCAGAAATTGTGGCGGAAGCAGGCCATCCTTCTACCGTGACGATTGCCACCAACATGGCGGGACGTGGTACGGACATAAAACTGACCGAAGAGTCGAAAAAGGCTGGAGGTTTAGCTATTGTAGGAACTGAAAGGCACGAATCAAGAAGGGTAGACAGGCAGTTGAGAGGCCGATCAGGCCGACAAGGTGACCCTGGGTCTTCGCAGTTCTTTGTGTCTCTTGAAGACAACCTGATGCGTTTGTTCGGCTCAGACAGAATTGCCAAGTGGATGGACAGAATGGGATTGGAAGAAGGTGAAGTAATCCAGCATTCGATGATTACCAAGTCGATTGAAAGAGCCCAGAAGAAGGTAGAAGAGAACAACTTCGCCATGCGTAAGCGCCTCCTGGAGTACGATGACGTAATGAACTCACAGAGAGAGGTCATCTATACCAGAAGGAAGAATGCTTTGTTCGGCGAAAGACTACAGCTTGACATCCTCAACATGATGTACGATACGTCTGAGGACCTGGCCATATCAGCCACTGCCTCTCAAGACTATGATGGCTTTAGACTGAATGTGCTCAGCACCTTTGGCCTCGATATGCGTATCAGTCAGGAAGAATTCGCCGGTATCAAAAGCGACGCACTTGCTGCAAGACTTTACGACGAAGTATTGGCACACTATACAGCCCGAAAAAACACAATCAGAGAAAAAGCGCTTCCGGTTCTTAAGCATACCCTTGATAATAAAGGAGCCACCGTGGTGGATATTCTTGTCCCATTTACTGACGGGAAGAAGCAACTCGGCATTGTGGTGAACTTAAAGAAAGCAGTGGATACTGAGGGTAAGGAGATGGTGGCCGCTATGGAGAAAATGATCACCCTGGCGCTGATCGACCAAACCTGGAAGGAACACCTTCGTGAGATGGACGATTTGAAGCAATCTGTTCAAAATGCGGTATACGAACAAAAAGACCCACTTTTGATCTACAAATTTGAAGCCTTCGAATTGTTCAAAGTATTCCTTGCCAAGGTAAATGAGGAAACTATGTCTTTCCTTATCAAAGCCGACATACCTAGCCAGGATCCAAGTCAGGTAAGAGAAGCTCGCCAAACCCGCACAAAAAGCGACTACAAAGAAAGTAAGGAAGAATCACGTTCTTTGCTGGAAGGAAAAGAAGGACAACCTGTTGGCTCGAGGCCTGCTGTTACCCGACCAGAACCAATGAAGTCGCAAAAAGTGGCTGGAAGAAACGATAGGGTGACTGTGCAGTACACAGACGGAACTTTAAAAGAAGGGGTGAAATACAAAACTGTGGAGCAAGACGTCAACAACAACAAATGCGTTGTGATCAATATTGAAGACTAAACAGCTATGAATAGAGTCGTTTCTTTAGCACTTGGAGTTTTTATCCTGTATGGGTGTTCAAAAAAGGTGGTTCCTTCTTCTGGTACCACTGACTCTTATTCTGAAGACTTGTCTATTTTACACCCGGTCATTACCACTGACGAAAGCCCTCTTAAAACTACAGAAATAAGCAAATCGACGATTTCTTCAGAACCACTGAAGACACAATACGACATCACTCAAGAACTCGACAGCGTCGTTATGTTTATAGCCGAAAAAAACCTCCAGAAGAGAGTAGTTGACGGCTTTACGGTTCAGGTGTATTCCGGCCCAAACAGAGACCAGGCGAACAATGCGAGGGCGCAGCTTCATTCAATCGGACTGGACATTCCCTCCCAGGTTGTTTACGTCCAGCCCAACTTTAAGGTAAAAATAGGGAAGTTTTATTCCAGGTTAGAGGCAAATCAGGTATATGCGCAGGTTAGGGAGGTATTCCCCAACGCACTCCTCCTTCCCGAAAAAATACCCGTAGAATAAATGGATCTAAAAGACAGAATCAAAACGCTCAGTGGTCAGCTTTCGAAAGAGGTTATTGGCGCACGAAGACACCTGCATGCTAATCCTGAACTGTCCTTTGAGGAATACAACACAGCAAGCTACATCAGAGAGTTCCTTCGAAAGCTTCCTATCGACCAGCTGGACGAAATGGCAACTACTGGCACTGTGGCCATCATAAAAGGAAATAACCCTGACAAGAAAGTGGTTGCATTAAGGGCCGACATTGACGCTTTGCCTATTTTGGAAAAGAACACCGTGCCTTACAAATCGACAAACGAGGGTGTTATGCATGCCTGCGGGCACGATGTGCACACCTCCTCCCTTCTCGGCGTTGCCAAAATCCTCTGTGAGCTGAAAGGTGAATTTGAGGGAACCGTTAAGCTGATTTTTCAGCCGGGAGAAGAAAAGCTACCGGGAGGCGCCAGCTTAATGATCAAAGAGGGAGTGCTTACCAATCCTTCTCCAAAAAGCCTTTTCGGTCAGCATGTGATGCCCTTGTTGCCTGCGGGCACGGTAGGCTTTCGCCCTGGCATGTACATGGCCAGTGCTGACGAAATATATGTGACAGTGACAGGACAAGGTGGTCATGCAGCCATGCCTGAAACTTTGGTAGACCCTATTGTGGTAACAGCCTACATAATCACAGCATTGCAGCAAGTGGTCAGCAGAATGGCCAGCCCAAAGATACCCTCGGTACTTTCTTTTGGCGATATTGAGGGCAAAGGGGCTACCAATGTTATTCCATCTGAGGTCAAACTAAAGGGCACGTTCAGAACGCTCAATGAGGAATGGAGAATGGAAGCCCATGCGAAGATGAAAAAGATGGCCGAAGGAATTGCCGAGTCAATGGGCGCCACCTGCGACTTTAACATCATGAAAGGCTACCCGTTTCTTGCCAATGATGAACAACTGACCAATCGTTCTAAATCATGGGCAGAAGAATTTTTGGGAAAAGACAAAGTTGTTGATCTTGATATCTGGATGGCTGCCGAAGATTTTGCCTTCTACTCCCACCACGTCGATTCATGTTTCTATCGGCTTGGCACCAGAAATGAAGCTGAGGGCATCACTTCCGGCGTCCACACACCCACGTTCGATATTGATGAAAGTGCTCTAGAGCTCGGTGTTGGGCTTATGACCTGGCTGGCCTTGAAAGAGTTGGCTGTTTAAAGTTACCAGCCAATCAGGTCCAAGAACTCCTTCCTCATGTCGTCGTTGATTGACAAAGCGAGGAGGATCGAAATCACCAGACCAATACCCGCATAAAGGGCATCTTTACCTATCAGCTTCAAACTCTTTCTTATTCCCTTTCTGCGGCTTGACTTGCTTTTCTTCATGTAGTTGATCGCCAACTCACGGCCTCCCAAAAGCCCTATGAAGACCCAGGTAGTGCTTATTGGGATCGTATTAACAACTTTCAGGTAGTAGAGTAAGCACGCATAAACCAGATCGACTATGGTGGCGGCCCTCACATCAGTAATGTCAGCCTTTTCTTCCACGATCGACTGTATTTTGTCCCCTTTGAGGTAAAACAACACGCCTAGCCCAAGAAATATAAATGACGCAAATGCAACAAACTCTACCGTGTTCAACGCCCTTGGCAAGACAACCGCAATGTTTGCAGCATCCTGCATGATCCAAACGGACCACAGCGCTCCGCTGGTAAGCCATTGTAGCGGTGCCCACCAGTGAGCTGGCTTTTTCTTGGCATATTTATCGAATAGCTGTGCCGTTAGCGTCCATACAATAATGGCAATGACGAAAGCCAGGGCATAACCAACAAGACTTTTAGATAAGATACCTCCGATGGAGCTGGCTTTGGTTGAGAAGGCACTCAATAGCAGGATCGAAGTAGACACTGGCATTCGAAGCCTTGTAAGGACCAGCAGAATTACCGGAGCGGCAACCTGAAGAAAGCTAAAGGATGTAGGTGCTACCTCAAGGCCTTTTGTGTTTAACCGCTGATAGGACACGTCGCCCCCATAGGTAATCCAGCTATAAGTAACGGTAACAAGGAAAATCAGTCCCATGAAAAGCCACAAATGATACCATTTCCTATGGGAATTTGAAGAAATAAAAGTGCCAATGGTTTGAATACTATCGTTGGCAATAGCTGAATAGCCAGCCAAAGCGAAAGCAACCCACATAGCCACCTCCTGATAGGGATACACCATGCCGCAGACAAACGTAATGGCTAGCAAAAAATAAAGATAATTTCTTTCCTTTTTTGACACACTAAACAGCTTAAAAGCTCCTTTGCCTAGCTTTTGTGTAGTGATACTATCAGACGGTTTGGACGACATCGCAGGTGTATGCTTAATTTGAAAGTTCCGGCAAAGCTAAATATAGTTTTTGTTACCACTGTTAAGAAAGTGTTAAGGCTTTTATTTTATGATCTTTGCATAGCCTTATAATCTTATGAGCCATTGACGGCAACATCTGTCAGGCTAAAAAGAGACCTCAACCTGTGCACGGTACATCATTGAGCCATCCTCTCCTTCAATTTCTATCCTTGTCAAGTCCGACTGTATTTTAAGAGAATGGCCGACAATATATTTTGAGACACCAAAAGTATATTGATGAATACCTGCCCGCAACGTTTCGGCGGCTGGCAGCACTTCCGTAAACCTAAGCGCCAACTCCAAATTATTTTTGAGTAAGTATCCTGTTTGAATATTAAGACCAGTGCCAGTATAGAATATTCCGTCAGAAACGACAGCCCCGTCCGGTGCCTGCTTGTTAACATACTCCGACATTACTGACCACCCTCGGTACTTAAAATGCATATCTATAAACACAGCCTGGAGAGTCCTGTTTTCGCCTAGCACCCTACCCAGCTGACCTCTTTCTCTGTTTGTATTATCATTGTAGTCGTATACAATGCCAAACATCAGCTTCGGAGTCGTCTCTCTGAGAAGGTCACCTCCAACATAGTCGCCATTCCTTCTGAATCGCCCAAGCGGAAGCCACTCTAGTCTCGCAGTATAGTCGTATCCGCCTTGATTCTCTTCGGAAATATTCCGACCCTCTCCGATCGACACAGCCGTTATTACGCCGAACCTCTCTCCATCGTAACGAACCTGAACTCCCCTGTCCCTGTCAAGGTTGTATCTGGAGTTAAGAAAACTTCGGTCAACAAACTGAAGCGCCTGCGAAGAAATCACCCTCTCTATATTGCCGGGAAGCTTTGTTTGCCCAACCCACAGGCTCCAGTTGCCATAGAAGTTGTATTTTATCACAGCATCAAGGATCTGCAGTGGAGCATAATTTGACTCAGACACAACGTCCTTATTTCCAATGTCGCTACCACTCAGGCCCAGTTCAATCTTGTATTGTATTTTTGGGTTATACACAAACCCATCAAACTTCAACCTCGCTCTTCTTATCAATAGATTATCTGTGTATTTATCGGCCTCCAGGTCATGTACTCCCTCATACAAGGTCTGAAACCTCGTGCTAAACTTCATCGAAAATGAAGAGTCTCTGGCAAATACTGATATTCCACTTCCGAATTTGCTTTCGGTGATGTTCTGTGCTTTGACAATGTCTGGTAAAATGAAGGATAGAGCTAAAAAGGCGGCTAACCCAATGTTGGTCACTTTCTGCATGAAGCTTAGGTCGGTTGATTTCAAAAGAAGAGCTACAATGTTAAGAAATTGATAACTATATATTAACAAAAAGGCATTTAGTTAACAATTTAGAAATATTAATAACATTGTCTTAACACTGGAAGGTCTGGTGCTCAAGCGCCCTTGTCTATGCGGCGAGCAAAGTCTATAACAAAATGATTGAAACCGACGTATTTTGAATGATAGCAAATATTTCCACCCATACATTTACTGTCTGGAGTAAAATTTAAGCGAATCTGGTCATGTGCAAATTCCCTTACAGCCTCGGTTTGGGTATTTCGACAACAGGTGAATTAACAATAGTTTCATACCGCTAACTGATTGAACAATTAGTTTTTGATAACTTTGCGGCTTGCTTCTTCTGGCAACAACTTTTCAATTGGATGACCGTCAAGAAAGTTTTAAACATAGACGAGGGAAAGCAGACTTCTGCGAAAAACCTGTACCGTAATATCGGGTACGTCCTCATCACTGTTTTCATCTTTCTCCTGTCCATCAACATGATGGGGCAGGCCTTCAACCAGCTTACTGAAACTGCCGCCCAATCTATCCTGGCCGCCACTTCTGACCCCTTCGTTGGCTTGTTTATTGGCCTTCTGATCACGGCGCTTATACAAAGTAGTTCGTCAAGCACCACCATGATTGTGGCGGCCGTAGCTGTTGGCTCAATCTCATTTGAGGATGCTGTTCCCATTATCATGGGAGCCAATATTGGCACTACTATCACGTCGTCAATTGTATCGCTTGGTTATATCACAAAAAGAAATGAGTTCAGGAAAGCCATTGCCGCTGGGGCAGTGCACGATATTTTCAATATCCTTACCACCATCATTCTTTTTCCACTAGAGCTAAAATACCACCTACTTTCCCGTCTCTCCCGTGAAATAGCCTCTTCTCTGAGCGCTGGCGATATGTTTTCGAAGAGCGGCCCAATTTTTAATATCAACACCTTGCTGTTTGACCCCATTAGCCACTGGGTAAGTCTTTGGATATCGCAGCCCATTATTCTTCTCACTCTTTCATTTTTGGTGCTGATAGGCTGCATCAAGCTGCTGTCGAATATCATCTACAAAAGACTTATTGGTCAGTCAAAGGTGAATTTTGAAAATATTGTTTTCAACAATCCCCTTAAGGCCTTTGGCTGGGGAACTCTTCTCACAGCAGGTATCCAGTCGAGTTCTATCACCACTTCTCTTATTGTTCCTTTGGCAGCTACCCGCAAAATCTCCGTGCAAAAAGCCTTCAACTTCATCCTGGGAGCCAATGTTGGAACAACCATTACTGCCATTATTGCAGCGCTGTTCAAGTCGGAAGAGGCCATTGCCGTCGCAATTGCCCACCTGTTGTTCAACTTAATCGGAGTCCTGATATTCCTGCCCTTCCCTGTCATCCGAAGGATTCCTGTTAAAATGGCTGAACTTCTTGGAAAATTTACGCTGAGGTATCGCATCGTGGGATTTGCCTACATACTGCTCACATTTTTCATCATCCCCTACAGCCTCATTCTGGCGCATAGATCGTTTACACAAACAGTTTCTCCTCCCGTAGAGCTAATTGACAAAAAGCCTGTCGAGGAACCTTAACCGTTTGATCAAAGTTTCATACCTTGAACACTTAGTCCAAAGGAGGTATTTTTGTCAAAGTTTTTGAAAATAGATGAATTAATTGATTCCGTCACCGAATATGTGCGGATAAAAATAGAGCTCGTCAAACTCAATATGATCGAAGAGCTCTCCGGAATTCTCGCCCAGCTCATAGCACTGTTTCTGATTCTCACGGTATTTATGTTCTTCCTGTTTTTTGGAAGTATTACGCTGAGTACTTTTTTAAACTATCTTTGGAACAGTGCCTACCTCGGGTATGGTGCAGTTACGTGCTTCTATCTTCTTGCGTTGTTTTTTTTCGTGTATCTGCTTCAATCCGGCAAATTGAAGGACGCTGTTGAAAATCAGATCACCAAAGCGATGAAAGAGAAGGAAGCCCTCACAGAAAAATCAATTGAAGAAGATGAGTAAAGCGGATATTACCAAACGGAAGGAACAACTTCAGGAAATGGAGCGAAAGGCAAAAAAGAAACTTCAGTCCGGAACCGACTCAGTTGAGCAAAATGTATCCCGGGCGCTGAAAACCGGACTGATTATTGGCGGCGTCCTTTTTGCCGGCTACCAGATAGCCAGACTTATCACATCCTCTTCCAGAAAAGAGGATCTTAAAAAAAAAGCCCTGACCAGCCAGTAGAACTAGTTGAAAAACCACCAAAATCATTTTTTAAGTTGACACTCAACAAAAGCATGGCGGCTCTTTGGGGGGTTTTTCTTCAATTTGGCTTAAATTATATTCAAAAAAGAATACTAAAGAATGAACCACCTACTGAGTCAACTGACACAGAAGAGTAACGAAGGTAAACGTTCCCTGGGCATATTGATCGACCCCGACAAGGTGTCGGACAACAGCGCTTGCCTCAGGGTCATTAACATGTGTGTAGAAAATAAGGTTGACTATATTCTTGTGGGTGGCAGCCTGATGACCAAGAATAATTTTAGCCAGATCATCCAGCTCATCAAAGCGAATTCCAGCATTCCGGTGATCATTTTTCCAGGCAACTACTATCAAATAGACTCCAATGCCGACGCTATCCTTTTTCTTTCTTTGATCTCAGGAAGAAACCCGGAGTATCTGATAGGCCAGCATGTAATAGCTGCACCCATTTTAAAAAGAACGCATCTGGAGGTAATACCAGTCGGGTATATGTTGGTGAACAGCGGCCATGCAACTGCTGCGAGCTACATCAGCAACACCACGCCCATTCCTACGGACAAGGTAAGCATCGCTGTTTCGACAGCAATGGCCGGCGAAATGCTCGGCTTACAAACAATTTATATGGACGCTGGCAGCGGGGCGGAGGTGCCTGTTCCTCCCAAAGTAATTACTGCCGTCAAGAAAAATATTAATGTGCCTTTAATTGTGGGTGGGGGAATCAGCTCTGTTCATTTGGCCATACAGGCCCTTCAGGCTGGGGCCGACATGCTTATTCTGGGAAACAGTGTGGAGGAAAACCCAAATCTATTGATTGAAGTATCAGAGAGAATTCATCACCTCAATCAAAAGCCTTTAAACATTAATTAAAGACTCTCTTCTTCGCATTTTACCTGCCGGGATACCAAACATCATTTTGAAACGACGGCAAAAATACGCCGTGTCTTTGTATCCCACATCCTTACCTATTTCCCTGATGCTTTTCTTTGAGGTTCGCAAAAGATTCACTGCCTTTTCCATTCGCTGGTACTCGATGTAGTCCTGCGGGTTAATGCCGGTCAACATTTTGAAGTACTGCCCCACATAATCCTCCGAAACATTGGCAACATTGGCCAAAATCTTATTGGAAAGGTCGTCACCAAGATTATCCTTTATATAGGCAAAAATATCAATCAGGCGAGGGTCTTTGAAGTAATTGCTATTGGTAGCCAGCTGCTCCACATACAAGTTGTGCTGAATGATATACCTGATGGCCTGCACCACCAATCTATCCGTTTCAAGCTTCACAATTCTATCCCTGCCCAGCTTTCCAGAAAAGTGCTCAACAACAATGTCCTGGATCAAAGCACCCATCATAGGATCTTTCATCACAAACGGCGGTATGTCAAGTGAAGCAAAAAAGTTGACCGTGTCAAATACTTTTGCTTCGAAAGTGATGTAGCTAAAATTATCTCTGGTTTCTTCCTCCTGACTATAGCCCTTCACGCTCTCCAGGTACTTCTCTTTGTTGTTCAAAAAGTCGTCATTAGACAAGCTGATGGCCTTTCCTGAGCCATAAGTAATAGACGCCATTTTGCCGCCGGGTACAAAAAGCACCTCGCCGGCATGCACCTCTTCTTTGTCCTTACCAAACTTCAAAACCCCCTTGTGAACCAAAAAAATGGTGTTTTCAACGTCGTAAAAATTCTCTACCGTAACAGATTGAATTACATTGGTGTGGCGTGCCTTAATAAATCTGATACTAAGAGATTCAATAATTTTATTATACTCTTCCATGAATCATACAATTTGCGAGAGCGGGTGGCAATAGAAAAAATTAACAATGAATTTGTATAAAACTAATACAAATATGATTTAATAACAAAATACCTAGCTCAAATATGAATTAAAAAGGAACTCATTTTTTGAGCAACCCTCTGGAAATTACAATTTTCTGAATTTCTGACGTCCCTTCGTAAATCTGCGTGATTTTTGCATCCCTCATAAGCCGCTCCACATGGTACTCCTTTACGTAGCCGTAACCACCATGAATCTGCACTGCTTCCACCGTCGTCTTCATAGCTACATCGGATGCAAAAAGTTTGGCCATCGCACTGGCCTGACTAAAATCGGCCTTCTGATCCTTTAATTGCGCTGCCCTGAGACAAAGCAACCTGGCAGCTTCAATATTAGTAGCCATGTCAGCAAGTTTGAACTGAATGGCCTGGTGCTCAGCGATGCTTTTCCCAAAAGCCTTGCGTTCTTTCGCATAGGCAATTGACAGCTCCATCGCCCCGGAGGCAATTCCGAGCGCCTGCGACGCTATGCCAATTCTACCGCCGTTAAGCGTGCTCATGGCAAACGAAAAGCCAAATCCATCGTCGCCTATCCTGTTTGCTTTTGGCACCTTCACATCCTGAAACATCAGCGAATGGGTATCGGATCCTCTGATGCCCAGCTTATTTTCCTTTTTCCCAACAACAAAGCCATCCATACCCTTCTCCACTATCAATGCGTTGATTCCTTTGTGGGCTTTGGACGCATCGGTTTGCGCCATTACAATGTACACAGACGCACTGTTGCCGTTCGTAATCCAGTTCTTCGTTCCGTTGAGCAGATAGTAGTCGCCCTTGTCCTCAGCAGTGGTTCGTTGCGAGGTGGCATCGGAACCAGCTTCCGGCTCTGACAGGCAAAATGCCCCGATGATCTCACCTTTAGCTAATCTTGTAAGGTATTTCTGCTTCTGCTCCTCGTTCCCATATTTTTCGAGGCCCCAGCACACCAGTGAATTGTTCACCGACATGCAAACGGAGGCTGAAGCATCAATTTTCGATATCTCCTCCATGGCAAGCACATACGACACAGTGTCCATACCACTCCCGCCATACTTAGGATCCACCATCATTCCCATGAACCCAAGCTCGCCCATCATTTTGACCTGCTCAGCCGGAAATTTTTGATGCTCATCCCTTTCAATTACTCCGGGGAGCAATTCGTTCTGTGCAAAATCTCTTGCGGCATCTCTTACTGCCAGCTGCTCTTCAGTCAAATCAAATTTCATCATGAGTTATGTGCGGGTTATTGTATGAGCTAAAAATAAACAAAAAAGGACTTGAGCCACGCCCAAGTCCCCATCATTTCTTTAAAATATTTTGCTAGTCTCTGCTCATGCCCAGATAGGACAGAATAAAGTAAAACAGCGTAACCAGCGCCGACAATGCAGCCACCACATAAGTCATTGCGGCCCATTTCAATGCATCTTTTGCCATTTCGTGCTCTTTTGACGTCACAATGCCTTTGCGGTCAATCCAGGCCAGCGCCCTGCTACTCGCATCGAACTCAACCGGGAGGGTAACGAAAGCAAACAAGGTGAATACAAAGTAACAACCTATAATGATCAGAATTCCCGTTTGCATAAATCCCTGCAGGAAGAATGAACCAAACAACATGGCCATGAATATAATATTCATTACCCTGGCTGTAACGTTCTGCACTGGCACCATCGCTGATCTGAACTCAAGGAAGCTATAGGCCGTAGCGTGTTGCACAGCATGACCGCATTCGTGCGCAGCCACTGCAGCGGCGGCGGCGGATCTGCCATGGTATACTTCAGGGCTCAGATTGACCGTTTTATTGGCCGGATTGTAATGATCCGTCAATTGGCCTTCTACTGACACCACTTTCACGTCATATATGCCATGATCTGCCAGCATTTTTTCGGCAATTTCACGGCCACTAAGGTTAGAAGCTAACCCAACCTGAGAGTACTTTTTAAATTTATTTTTCAGCTTGTTACTCACCGACCAGCTGATAATCATAAATACAACACCAATCAGAAGAAGCATCATAAGTTTTTATCGTTTAGCTTAATTTTATTCACAAATGTAGTAGTAGAATACCCATCTATCAATGGGAGGGGAATAACTTTTCCACCGTGTTTCAAAACAAAATCGGCACCCACAATAGTTTCAACAGTGTAGTCACCGCCTTTCACTAAAATATCTGGTTGAAGGGCTTCGATCAGCTCTTTCGGCGTTTCCTCATCAAAAAAGACCACCAAATCGACGAAACCGAGAGCGGCCATTACTCTGGCTCGGGATGCCTCATTCACGATAGGCCTTTCCGGCCCTTTCAATCGCTGAACCGAAGCATCAGTATTCAGCGCCACTACCAGCTTGTCGCCAAGCTGCCTCGCCCTTTCAAGATAGTCGACGTGACCCAGGTGCAGAATGTCGAAGCATCCATTGGTAAACACCACTGAAAGCCCTTGGGTATGCCAACTAGCGACCTGGCTACTGGCCGCCTTCCGATCTTTGATTTTCGACGCTGTTTTCAATTTGGGTCTTTACTGGTAATAGCACTGCCACAAGAATCGATACCCCTCCCAATACAAGAATGGTTACGACCTGTGACGTATGAAGCAGTGTAGCAAAAAATACGCCTGTTTGCTCTCCGATGCCATACCACAGTAAAATTCCTGCCACAAAGGCATGATATGTGCCAATTCCGCCCTGAACTGGCATAGCCATGCCAATTCCGCCCATTGCTAGCAGCACCAAGCCTGCCTTTAAGTCAAGCCAGGCAGTCTCCTCCATAGAAAAGACGATTACGTATGACATGAAAAAGTAACTCAACCACATGGCCACGGTACTGAGAATAAAAAGAGTAGGAGACTTGAGCTTAGTTATGCTGCCGATACCATGACCCAGGTTGACGAGGAATTCCTTGAGCTTTGCAAAGGCCGGCATTTTTTGAAACCTTTTGATCAGCCAGTAAATGAGAACAACCACGGCTGCAATAATTCCAATGGTAATGGTCAGCTGACTCACCGAAAGTCCGGACCAAAGGCGCCTCATCATGTCGCCTAACAGCGATGAAATTTTCCCAAACTCGACAAGCATAGCCCCTGCCAGCACCGATAATAGAGAAATTAGATCGACTCCTCTCTCTGTAACCACCGTGCCAATCGAGGTAGACATCGGGATGTTGTCCGTTCTTCTCAGGATAGCACACCGGCTAACCTCCCCCATCCTGGGAAAGGCCATATTGGCCAAATAGCCTACCATAACAGCCAAAAACAGCCTGAACGTACTAACCGATACATCAAGGGATTTAAACAGCAGGTTCCATCTATAGGCCCTTACCCAATAACCAAAAAACGATATCCCAATAGACAGGTACACCCAGCCATATTCCACCTTCTTAAGTCGTGACATGAAGTCATCCAGGTCGATATCCTTAAAAAGCCACCAAAGGAGAGCAAAGGCAAGGGCAAGGGTTAAAACGTATCGGACAACACTGGTGATAGTTTTTCTCAACTGATTAGTTTGTTATTGTCGTCAGGGAAAATGAGCGTGGGCTTAAAGGTTTTTGCCTCTTCAAAATCCAGGTGACAGTAGGAAATGATTATGACGACGTCGCCTACCTGCGCCTTTCGGGCTGCCGGCCCATTGAGGCAAATCTCCCCACTTCCGGCATCTCCCTTAATCACATAGGTTTCAAGGCGTTCACCATTATTAACATTGACGATCTGCACCTTTTCATTCTCAATAAGGTTGGCAGCCTTCATCAGGTCTTCATCAATTGTGATG
Source organism: Imperialibacter sp. (assembly GCF_048007035.1). NCBI lineage: Bacteria > Pseudomonadati > Bacteroidota > Cytophagia > Cytophagales > Flammeovirgaceae > Imperialibacter > Imperialibacter sp. The sequence continues at coordinate 3,155,788 of NZ_CP180355.1, read as the reverse complement.
CTGCCCACATAGTGAAGCTCCGCCTGAGTAATTCGAACTCGGTGAATTTTTGACTTAAGAATTTCAATCTGCATTTTCTTATTCAGTTTCTTCCTGAAGGAAGATATTATCAATCAATCGAACGTCACCCACATACCCTGCAATGAACAAGGAAACAGGTACATTCGTCTCAACACTTTGTACAGGCTCTAAAGTTTCACGGTTCGCTATTTCAAAGTATTCGAGTCTTACTTGCGGCATGCGATCAAATGCTTGCCTGACTGAGGAAACCGTTTCCTCAATGCTATCTCCCGACAGAAGTTTTTTTCTCGCCGAATACAAGCTTTTGCTAAAAATCACAGCCAATGATCGTTCCTTCTCGCTCAAACGTTGATTCCGGGAAGACATAGCCAATCCATCTGGCTCTCTCACTGTTGGCACCGAAATAATTTCTGTGTCGAAGTGAAGATCTTTGACCAGCTGTTTGATAATAAGCACCTGTTGCCAATCCTTCCTGCCGAAAAATGCCCTTTGCGCAGGCACCGCATGCAGCAGCTTCGAAACGATAAGAGCGACTCCCTCAAAATGTCCCGGGCGATAGTGCCCCTCCATCGATTTTTGCAGGCGGGGGAAAGATATTTTCACCTCAGGAGTCCCCGGATACATATCGCTATCTGACGGCGCAAAAACGATGTCACATCCGGATTGGCTCAGCTTTGCAGCATCGCCATCAAATGTCTTTGGGTATTTTTCGAAGTCCTCTTCGCTATTGAACTGTGTCCTGTTTACAAAGATGCTAACCACCACAAAATCACAGGACAACTTTGCCTGTCTAACCAATTCCAGGTGCCCCTGATGCAGTGCCCCCATGGTTGGAACAAACCCTATATTTTTCCCCTCCACGGTCAGAGAAAGTATCTTTTTTCGACATTCTACAGGGGACGTTACTATCTCCACAGCACTGATTATGAGTGAGCTAAAGGGCAGCAAAACTAAGTTATAAAAGGGAATATGTATGGAAAGCACGTTATTTTTTTGTACTTTTGTGCCTCGTTTTGTTCCGTCAAATATAAATCAATACTCTTATGGCAAAACTTCGCATTCTATACGTAGCCAGCGAAATCAATCCCTTTCTCCAGACAACTCAGGTAGCAGAATTCGTAAGAAGACTGCCGCAGGCGATGCAGGAAAGAGGCATGGAGATCAGAATTCTTGTTCCACGTTTTGGGTTGATCAACGAGCGAAAAAACAGACTGCATGAAGTAGTAAGATTGTCCGGCATTAACATTGCCGTGGGAGATGAGGAAAAGCCTCTTGTTATTAAGGTTGCTTCTATCCCTAACGCTAAATTACAGGTATACTTCATCGATAATGAAGATTACTTCCACAGAAAGTCTGTGTTTCACGACAAAGAAGATAAATTCTATAGCGATAATGATGAAAGAGCTATTTTCTTCTGCAAGGGTGTGCTCGAAACGGTTAAGAAATTGGGTTGGGCTCCAGACATTATCCACTGCAACGACTGGATGACAAGCCTGATTCCGTTGTATGTAAAAACTACTTACAAGAATGATCCCATCTTTCAGACAGCTAAGTGTGTCTTGACGATATACGACAACGCTTTCTCTTTCAAGTTTGGCGACAACCTGCTTGAAAAGGTGAAAATGATTGATATCGAGGATAGCATGTTGAATCCACTTAAGTCTGCAGACTACGAAGGTTTTATTAAGATGGGCATCGAGTATTCGGACGCTGTTATCAGAGCAGAAGAAGAAGAAAGCGAAAGCCTCAATAATTTAACCAACGAATTATCCAAAGAAAAGAAATTCAACGTTATCGAAAATGACGAGAACTTTTTAGACAGACACTACAATCTATATAATGAACTTGCAGGGTAGGACTGCATCAGGGTTGCTCTTTGGAGCAGCCCTAATGCTTTTTGGGTGTGAAAGCCCAAGTGAAGTAGGGTTGGAGCTTAATCCAAACGAAAATAATGTAGGTGTTTACGAAGAGGTATTTACTCTTCCATCTTCTGTTATTCTTTTTGATAGTCTAAATACCACCAACGACTCAAGGTTACTCGTTGGGAGGTTTAAAGACCCATTCTTTGGAGACATTACCGCCAAATCTTTTTCTCAGGTAACGAGAAACGGCGAGCTTGTTGCCATCAACGACAAGGGCGTTCTTGACTCTATCATGTTTGATTTTGAGTTGAGTTACCTGTATGGAGAATACACAAGTGTCTTTCAAACCATTAATGTTTATCAGCTATCAGACACCCTGTATTCCGGGGTTAGCTACTATTCGGATGATTCAACCAAGTACTTGTCACGTACGCCGGCTGCCTCCAAAAAGTTCTTTTACTCTCCAACAAAAGACACAGTAATAAGGATAAAGGCAACTCCTGCATGGGCCAGTAACTTCTTTAGTATCGTTAGAGATGGAACATCAGCTTCTGAACTGGAAAATGAGATAAAAGGATTCGCCCTGATTCCAGGGAAAGACAATACCCTTATTTTTGGATTCCACCCCGAGAACTCCAAAGTGAATGTTCATTACCACGTGCCTGACGGAGCAGATTCATTGGTTTATACACTGAACTTTAACGCCACAAGATATAACGGCATAATTGCAGACAGGGCTGGCACCGAACTGGAGGCACTCGTAAAGAGAAGTGATGAGTTTATTCCTCCTTCAGGCGATATGTATCTTCAGGGAGGAACAGGCATTTACACCAAGCTGTCGCTCAGGCCGTTCAGAAAGTTTGTGGATTCTTTGGGCAATATTATCATCAATCGTGCTGAGATTAGGCTAGGGGCTATTGATGAATTGACTTCGGTAGACTATCGAATTAAGCCCCCAAATAGCTTTATGTATATATTTGCCGATAGTACGAATAGAATTATTGGGGCAAATATTGGACTGGCTTCCAGAATCGCCAATCATGTTGTCCTGACCGATGTCAGCTACGGCAATCCCAGTTCGCCTCGTGCCCTGTTCCCACTTTACGATTCTGCTTCAAGATCCTACAGTGGCACGCCAACTTTCTTCTTTCAGCGATTAAGAGATAGCATTTTTAATACAAACGACCTGATCATTTATCCTGGCACAATCTCAACTAATGATGTAACGAGCTTGAGCAGATTCATTGTGCCTAAAGACAGCATCCAGCTAAAAATTTATTATACGAGATTACAATAAGCTATGTGTGGAATAGTTGCCTACAAGGGAAAAGAGCAAGCATTGCCAATTCTCATTAAGGGCCTTAAAAGACTTGAATACAGAGGTTACGACAGTGCAGGAGTTGCTTTATACGACAATTCCATCTCTGACATTAAGATATATAAGAAGCAAGGCAAGGTCAAAGAGCTCGAAAACCTCATTGACGGTAAAAGCCCCAAATCTGGCGTTGGGATAGGCCACACACGCTGGGCTACTCATGGTGAGCCCAGTGATACCAATGCCCATCCCCATAAGTCCTACAATGGGAGACTTTCACTAGTGCACAATGGCATTATTGAAAATTACGCTGCGATAAAAACAGAGCTTCAAAAAAAGGGTTACACATTTGAGAGCCAGACTGACACAGAAGTGCTGGCGTCTTTCATCGACTATATTATTACGTCCGAAGATTGCTCTCTTGAGGAAGGTGTAAGGCTTGCTCTGACCAGAGTGGTAGGTGCCTACGCTATTGTAGTAATCGCCAAAGACAACCCCGATACACTTATTGCTGCCAGAAAAGGCAGCCCGCTTGTTATTGGTATTAAAGAGGATGATGGCTCTTTCTTCCTTGCCTCTGATGCAACACCGATCGTAGAATACACCAAGAAGGTGGTGTATTTGAAGGACGAAGAAATGGCTGTGATTAGCGGCAATCAAATGACGATCAAAAGCCTTGAGGATGTAGAGCAACATCCTCAGGTGCATGAGCTTGACCTCAATCTTGAGGCCATAGAAAAAGGTGGATATGAGCATTTCATGCTCAAGGAGATATTTGAACAGCCCAACAGCATCGCCGACTGTATGAGGGGCCGTTTAAAGGCCAACGAAGGCAAACTGGTGCTGGGAGGTATTCATGAGTATGCTAATGCACTCACTAATGCCCAAAGAATAGTGATTGTGGCTTGCGGCACTTCATGGCATGCTGGGCTCGTAGCTGAATACATTATTGAGGATTTTTGCCGCATCCCGGTAGAGGTTGAGTATGCGTCAGAATTCCGTTACAGGAACCCGATCATTAACGAAGGGGATATTGTAATCGCCATTTCACAGTCTGGTGAAACAGCCGATACACTTGCCGCCCTTGAATTGGCCAAATCCAAAGGAGCCATTATCCTTGGAGTGGTTAACGCCGTGGGATCTTCCATTTCGAGAATAACTCACGAGGGAGCCTATCTGCACGCCGGCCCTGAAATTGGCGTTGCAAGTACCAAAGCCTTTACTGCTCAGCTGACTGTTCTTATTATGATGGCTTTGCGGATAGCTCATCGCAAAGGCACCATTACGGAGAGCAAGTACCATGAATTGCTTGTAGAACTTGAGAGCATCCCGGCAAAAATCAAAAAAGCATTAGAAGTCAACGAGCAGATCAAAGAAATATCGGCCCTTTTCAAAGACGCCAGAAACTTCATCTATTTAGGTCGTGGCTACAATTTCCCCGTGGCACTTGAGGGGGCGCTCAAATTGAAGGAAATCTCCTACATCCATGCGGAAGGCTATCCTGCAGCGGAAATGAAGCACGGCCCCATTGCGTTGATTGACGAGGAAATGCCCGTGGTGTTTATTGCCACCAGGGATTCTTCCTACGAAAAAGTAGTGTCCAACATTCAAGAAGTGAAGGCACGAAAAGGAAAAGTAATTGCTATTGTTACCGAAGGAGAGGAGACCATCAACCAGATAGCAGATTTTGTGATTGAGGTTCCCCACACTTCCGAAGCACTTATGCCATTGGTGTCTGTTATTCCACTTCAATTGCTTTCGTATCACATTGCGGTGATGAGAGGATGTAATGTGGATCAGCCACGAAATCTTGCCAAGTCAGTAACTGTTGAATAAGCATGAAGAAAATAGTCTACACTAAAAATGCTCCTGCCCCTATTGGGCCCTACAGCCAGGCGGTACGATACGGCAACCTTGTGCTGGTATCAGGACAAGTGGCTATCAACCCTGCAACGGGTCAGTTTGAGTCGGGTGATATTAAGTCACAAACCAAATTGGTGATGGAAAACCTCAAGGCTATCCTTTTGGAAGAAGGGCTTTCATTTGCAGAGGTGTTAAAGTGTTCCATCTTTATCAAAGACATGAACGACTTTCCCGTGATCAATGAGATTTACGGAGGCTATTTCAAGAATGAGCCCCCGGCACGTGAAACCGTTGAAGTGGCGAGGCTACCTAAAGACGCCCTGGTTGAGATTTCCCTGATTGCAGGCATTGATGCATGAGGTTAGTCCCTTTTGAAAGAGAGACAATTGTTTCATCGGCGAAAGCTGTCAGCATCATCGCTCTTTTAAAAACGGAGACTAAATCCGAGGCAAGCACCGGAAAAGACTTTGCATTTACCGGTCTCGTCTACGAAAAATCGTTCCGGGTTTCAGTGAACGTAGCCAAGCCTCAAAATTTCATTCCACTGGCGGAGGGTGTTGTCGATCAGACTTCGACAGGCTCACTGATTCAGGTAAAGTACCGCCTTTTTCCCAGCACCCGGTTCTTCCTGATTTTCTGGTGTCTATTAACTTTTCTGCTCACGCTTATTTTTCTGGGGCCAGCCAAAAATTACATCTACGGTTGCCTTTCTTTGGCAGGCTGCATTGCCAATTATCTGATAGCATTGGCTAACTTTGACGTCCATTTGAAACAAACACAAAAAGCACTTCACCAAGTACTTGATAAGTTAACATGAACAATTCAGAAGTTAGGGTTCGTTTCGCTCCAAGCCCTACCGGAGCCCTCCACATCGGAGGTGTTAGAACCGCCCTTTATAACTACCTCTTCGCCAGAAAAAACAACGGCACCATGCTTTTGCGCATAGAAGACACCGACCAGTCGAGGTTTGTGCCAGGCGCCGAAGCATATATTTTGGAATCACTAAAGTGGGTGGGTATAGAGATAGACGAAGGTCCATTAACCGGAGGCCCCCACGCCCCCTACAGGCAATCTGAAAGGAAAGATATCTATGCGCAGTATGCCCAGCAGCTAATCGACGAGGGAAAGGCCTACTATGCCTTCGACACCTCGGAGGAGCTTGACGCTATGCGGGAGAAGCTGAAAGCTGCCAAGGTAGCCAATCAGCAGTACAACGCCGTGACCCGCAACACTATGCAAAACTCCCTCACGCTACCAGAGGATGAGGTGAAAGCGAGGCTTGCCAATGGAGATCCGTATGTAGTTCGTTTGATGGTGCCCCGCAAAGAAGACATTCGGTTTCATGACCTCATAAGAGGTTGGGTGGTTGTGCATTCGTCTGTGCTGGACGATAAAATATTACTGAAGTCGGATGGTATGCCCACTTACCACCTGGCCAATATCGTCGACGATCACCTCATGAAGATTACGCAGGTAATCAGAGGCGAAGAATGGTTGCCGTCGGCACCACTGCATGTGCTGATGTACAGGTACTTTGGGTGGGAGGACACCATGCCGCAGTTTGCTCACCTGCCTCTGCTGCTGAAACCAGACGGCAACGGCAAACTGAGCAAGAGGGACGCCGACAAAGCTGGCTTCCCTATTTTTCCACTCAACTGGACAGACCCAGTTTCAGGAGAACTATCACAGGGGTTTAAAGAGAAGGGCTACCTGCCTGAAACAATGATTAACTTTCTGGCTTTGTTGGGCTGGAGCCCTGGCACCGAAAAGGAAATATTCAGCATAGAAGAGCTTATCCAGGAGTTCTCCATCGAGCGCATAAGTAAGGCCGGAGCGAAATTCGATATTGACAAAGCCAACTGGTTCAACCAGCATTATATCAAAAGCAAATCAGCAGAGGAACTGGCAGTTTATTTGGAAAAAGACCTGGAAAAAGCCGGTTTAAAGGCTTCCTCAGAAAACACAATCAGGATTTGCGAAGTGCTAAGGGAGAGAATCTCTTTTCCACAGGAGCTATGGGAACAGGGCAGGTTCTTTTTTGAAGCCCCAACCGCCTACGACCAGCAAGTTGTTGAAAAGAAGTGGAACCCGGACGTGGCAGCGGTTCTTCAGGACTTATCGAAACGTATTTCCCAGCTTGAAGAATCGGTTACGGCCACCACTGCTCACGACACTATAGAAAATTTCTTTGCTGCCAAAGAATTGAAAATGGGCAAATATATGCAGCCATTAAGGCTGTCAATTACCGGACAAGGCGGCGGACCCGACCTCATGGCAATCATAGAAATACTTGGTGCCAAAGAAACTGCTAAACGAATTGACTCAGCTATCGTTACATTAGGAGGACAAAGCACACAAGCATGAGTAAGAAAGAAACCGAAAAAAAGAAACCTAAAGTAGCCAAAGACCTGAGCGGCTTCGAGATAAGCATAGATACGTTTGGGGAAATCTCCTCCAACCTTCAAATTGATAAGATCAACGAGTTTCTCAATAAGAACGTAGACGATAAAAAACTGCGTGACAGGGAAGACATCGAAGAAATAAAAAAGAAAACAAGCAAAGACGAAGACTAGTCATGGCGATACGATCACACGAAATTGATTACAAGATTTTTGGTGAAAGCATTCAAACCGTTGAAGTAGAGCTTGATCCACGAGAAACTGTCATAGCCGAAGCTGGGGCCATGCTTTACATGGAAGACGGAATCATCTTCGAAACCAAAATGGGAGACGGCTCAGAGCCTGACCAGGGTTTCCTGGGCAAATTGCTTTCGGCCGGTGCCCGGGCACTTACCGGCGAGTCCGTTTTTATGACCCATTTCACTAACCATGGCGTCGGTAAAAAGAAAGTGGCCTTTTCTGCGCCCTACCCCGGCACCATCATTCCCATTGACCTGGCTTCCCAGCAGGGCAACCAGCTGATAGTACAGAAGGATGGGTTCCTGTGCGCCGCACTCGGCACAAAAGTGTCGATCACCTTCAACAAAAAGATTGGCTCCGGCCTAGTTGGCGGCGAGGGCTTCATTCTTCAAAAGCTCCAGGGAGATGGCAAAGCATTTGTGCACGCCGGTGGCACCATGATAGAAAAACAGCTGAACAACGAAACGCTAAGGATCGATACCGGCTGCGTAGTGGCCTTTGAGCATACGCTTGACTTTGATGTGCAGAGCGCTGGAGGGTTAAAATCTATGCTTTTTGGTGGAGAAGGGCTTTTTCTGGCTACTCTAAAAGGCACCGGAAAGGTATGGCTACAGTCGATGCCAATCAGAAAACTGATTCAGGTGCTGGCTCCCTACGGTAAAAACAGTGGTAAGGAGGGCAGCTCCATTCTTGGAAGCCTCCTGGAATCATAACCCTAAAATAACTTAGGAAACACGGCAGGGACTCTGGAGCGATATTCTTCAAAGGCTCTGCCATATTTTTTTATCAGTTTCTTCTCTTCGAGCCAAATCCCAATTGGCAAGTAGGCGAAAATCCACACGACCGTCACCAAATTGATCATTTTAGGAATGTAGAGCAGAAAACCCAGGCAAAGCAATATAGTGCCTGAGTAAATCGGGTGCCTGACCCTTTCAAGAATACCTCCCGATTTAAACTCAACGTCCTCCACCTCCTTTTTTAAACCAAGAAAAGCCCCGAGAGAAAATTGACGAAAAGAAAGCCTGATGATAATGACACCATATGCCGCCAGTGAAAAAGCGAAAAAGTCAGTAACGGGTGTCTTGTCAAAGGCAAATGGGGAGTCGACAGTAGCCATGTAGAAAACAATGGCCAACAGCAACAGCAGGGCCAAAGTATTGTAAAAAAGCCGAAACCATTGCCTGTTAAACCTGCGTTTTACAAAATCCGCTGCCAGAAAGCTATGGAGGGAAAAGTAAAGTACCCAGAACAGGCTTACCAAAATTAATCCGTCCATATGATTATGCTTGTCTTTGCATCTTAGTAATATTGGGGCAAGAATACAACTCCCAATTCAATGATGAAGATAAAGGTAGGCATAATCAAAGAGGGAAAAGTTCCCATCGACAAAAGAGTCCCTATAACTCCCGATCAGGCACTTGAAATACAGGCGAAGTTCCCAAATGTAGAAGTGCTGGTGCAAAGAAGTGATGTGCGTTGCTTCCCGGATGCTGCGTATGAGGAGAAGGGCCTCAAAATGGTCGATTCTATGGATATGTGCGACATCATATTTGGGGTCAAAGAAGTCCCTATGGCGCAACTCATTCCTGGTAAAACCTACTTCTTCTTTTCCCACACTATCAAAAAGCAGGAATACAACAAACCACTGCTAAAGGCACTGTTGGAAAAGAAAATCAAAATGGTGGACTACGAAACCCTAACAGACGAAAATGGCCAGCGGGTTATCGCTTTTGGCCGATGGGCGGGGATAGTGGGTGCCTACAATGCTATTTGGACTTACGGAAAAAGATACAACCTATACCATTTAAGGCGGGCGCATGAGTGCTTTGATCTGGAAGACTTAAAAACCGAGTTTGCTAAGGTAAAACTGCCCCCTATAAAAATGGTGGTAACGGGTGGTGGCCGGGTAGCCAAAGGTGCCATGGAGGTGCTGGTGGGCATGAATGTCAGAAAAGTGACACCTGCCGCCCTGCTAACACAATCCTTCGATTTTCCCGTATTTGCTCAGCTAAATTCGAGAGACTACAATGCACACAATGAAGGCAAAGAATTCAACCGTGGCGAATTCTACTCCCATGCAGAAAACTTTCATTCCGATTTTCTGAAATATGCCAAAGTAGCTGAAATACTTATTGCTGCTGCTTTTTGGGAACCAAAGGCGCCAACACTTTTCACAAGGGAAGATGCCACCAAAAATGATTTTTGCCTGCGTGTGATAGCCGACATTACCTGCGATATTGAAGGATCGATCCCTTCAACAAAAAGGCCGTCGACAATAGATGAACCAGTGTACGACTACGACCCTACGCAAGATGAAATAATGCCTGAGTTTAGCGAAGAGGGCAATATTTCGATGATGGCTGTCGATAATTTGCCCTGCGAGCTCCCCAGAGATGCCTCTATGGACTTCGGGAACATGCTGGTGAAGAACGTATTGCCCCACCTGTTCAGCAACGATGAGTTTAGAATCATCCAGGATGCCACTATCACCGAAGACGGAAAGCTGACCAGCCGCTACCAGTACCTGAAAGAGTGGGTTGAAGGTAGGTAGTCGGTCAGGCTTAGATTTAGAAGGGCACAAAAAAAGAGCGGTTGTAGGCCGCTCTTTCAATTTATAAGTCTCTATTTTTTATCCGTTCATCGAGATCAGGAACTCGGCGTTGTTCTGAGTCCCCTTCATTTTGTCAAGAAGGAATTCCATCGCCTCCTGAGAAGTCATGTCAGACATGTATTTTCTCAGTATCCAAACCTTTGATAGCTCGTCTTTTTCCATGAGCAGGTCTTCACGACGAGTTCCGGATGCAGGTACGTCAATAGCAGGGTACACTCGCTTGTTGGATAGCTTGCGATCCAATTGCAGTTCCATGTTACCAGTACCTTTAAATTCTTCGAAGATAACCTCGTCCATTTTAGAGCCTGTCTCAATCAATGCAGTTGCAATAATGGTCAACGAACCACCATGCTCTACATTTCTGGCAGCACCAAAGAATCTCTTAGGCTTATGCAGTGCATTAGCGTCCACACCACCGGAAAGTATTTTGCCTGATGAAGGAACCACTGTGTTATAAGCCCTGGCCAAACGAGTAATCGAGTCAAGAAGAATAACAACGTCGTGTCCGCATTCCACCATTCTCTTAGCCTTCTCAAGAACAATGCTCGCCACCTTCACGTGACGGTCGGCCTGCTCATCAAAAGTTGATGAAATAACCTCAGCATGCACACTGCGAGCCATGTCGGTTACTTCTTCAGGACGTTCGTCAATAAGGAGTATTATCAGGTAAATTTCAGGATGGTTCTCAGTAATGGCGTTGGCAATTTGCTTAAGGAGCACTGTCTTACCAGTCTTTGGCTGTGCCACAATCATTCCACGCTGTCCTTTTCCAATTGGAGCAAACAAGTCGAGAATTCTGGCTGAGTAGTGATCAGGTCTCTTAGGCGAGCTTAGTCTTATCTTCTCTTCCGGGAACAGCGGTGTCAGGTATTCAAAGGAAACCCTGTCACGTATTTCTTCAGTTGTTTTACCGTTAACGGTTTCTACTCTTAGTAAGGCGAAATACTTTTCTCCTTCTTTTGGGGGCCTGATTTGCCCCTTCACAGAATCGCCAGTTTTTAAGCCAAATAGCTTAATCTGAGACGGCGACACATATATATCATCAGGGCTAGCCAGGTAGTTGTAGTCTGGAGAGCGAAGGAAGCCATAGCCGTCCTGCATGATTTCCAGCACACCTTCGTTAACTATAATACCGTCGAACTCTTTGATATTAGTGTTATAATTTCTTTTGGGCTTAAATGGAGCACGCTGCTCTTTTTGATCGCCTTTGTCTTCTCTGCCAGGTTGGTCACCTCTGTCTTCACGATTTCTCGTGTCTTCTCTAAGTTCGCCTCTCGAGTCGTTAGATATTTCTTTTTCTACCTTCTTGCCTTCTTCTACCACCTCTTTCGCTGATGTGTCATCGTCGTCAGTTTCAAGATTGAAAGACTGAAGAAGTTCATCAGCACTGCTTACCTCTCTCTTCTTTGGACGATCATCCGATTTGCCTTCAGCAGGCTTGGCTGCGTCCTTTGCTACCACATTCTCCCTGCGAATCTTCGGTTTGTTGTTAGGCCTTCTATCGTCCTCCCTTGGCGGGCGGGCAGGCTTCGGTTTGTCCTCCGGGGCCGGAGCTGCGGCTACCGGGGTAGCGGCCTTATCTGACTTCTTTATTTTGGAAACTTCCTCTTCTGGCATGACCGCCTGGTGATCGAGGATTTTGTAGACTAATTCTTGTTTTGCAGCTTTTTTGTAGTTGGGAACTCCAAGTTTTTCTGCGATGTCTTTTAATTCTGAAAGAAGACGGACATTAAGGTCGTCAATGCTATACATAAACTATGAATTGAGATAGTAATATTCTAAATGAAGTGGTTACAAAAAAAGGTCGAGATACGATTCCGTTAAAACAAAATTGATAATGAGAAACGGCCTGAGGTTTGTCGGAAAATGACGCCGCAATTATATGCTAAGCATTCATTAATAACAAGTAATTGCTGAAAAAAGACCGCTGGAGACACAAGAGAATTTAAGCGGGAACCAGCCTGAATATTTCTTTGTAAATCTCTTACTTTTGCAAACTTAACTAATTAGGCATAATGTTACAAGTTTCTGAAATACGTGCTAATAAAGAAAAGGTTCTGACAGGCCTCAAGAAAAGGGGACTGAAAGAGGTAAACGAAAAGATTGACGAGGTGCTGGCTCTGGACGACAAGCGGAAATCTCTGAAAACCGAGATGGACGTAGCTTTGGCAGAAGCCAACCAACTGGCCAAGCAAATCGGGCAGTTGATGCAAAGCGGCCAAAAAGAAGCAGCTGAGAAGATCAAATCGCAGACATCGGAGCTTAAAGAAACTTCCAAGAAATTAGGCAGTGACCTGGAGTCAACTGAAGAGCTGCTTACAAATAAACTCTATGAGCTTCCCAACGTGCCGCACGAAAGCGTGCCCGAAGGGCGAACAGCCGAGGACAATGAAGTGGTTTTTCAGGTAGGCACGCTACCCAAGCTGCCGGAAAGCGCCAAGCCACATTGGGATCTCATTAAGGAGTATGACATCATCGACTTTGACCTTGGTATAAAAATAACCGGGGCCGGCTTCCCTGTTTACAAGAAACAAGGGGCCAGAATTGTGCGTGCTATGATCAATTACTTCATTGATCAGGCATTGGACGCAGGCTATCTGGAAATGAGGCCCCCCATCGTGGTCAACAAAGAATCAGGCTACGGAACGGGCCAGCTACCCGACAAAGAGGGACAGATGTACCACGCCACCGCCGATGACTTGTACCTTATCCCAACAGCGGAGGTGCCCATTACCAACCTCTACCGGGACGTAATTCTGGCTGATGAAGAGCTGCCTGTAAAGAATGTGGCCTACACGCCCTGCTTCAGGAGAGAGGCTGGCAGCTGGGGTGCGCATGTACGTGGTCTAAACAGACTCCACCAGTTTGATAAGGTGGAAATAGTACAGGTAACCACGCCTGAGGAGTCGTACAAAGCACTCGACGGAATGAAGAACCATGTTGAGCGGTTGATTAAAAACCTGGAGCTTCCCTATCGCATCCTAAAACTGTGCGGAGGTGATATGGGCTTCACCTCTGCGCTTACCTTCGACTTCGAAGTATACTCTGCGGCACAGAAAAAATGGTTGGAGGTAAGCTCTGTATCTAACTTTGAGACTTACCAGGCTAACAGGCTCAAGCTGAGACGCAAGGTGGACAAAAAGACCGAACTGCTTCACACGCTGAACGGAAGTGCCCTGGCCCTGCCAAGAATACTGGCAGCCATGCTGGAAAACAACCAGACCCCCGACGGGATCAAGATTCCGAAGGTGCTGGTTCCGTATACAGGATTCAATATGATCAAGAAATAATTTAACGCATAAGCCTGAAACCAACCTTTCAGGCTTTTTTTATCCCTTTAACCCATTCAACCATGAGAAAATCATCCATTCTTGTCGTATTAGCCGGCCTTGTCAGCTATTGCTCACAGCCCCCGAAAGAAGAGGCTGTCATTTACCCTACTACCGAAAAGGTAGCACATGTTGATGAGTACTTCGGCACAAAAGTAGAAGATCCCTACCGATGGCTGGAAAACGACACGTCGGCTGCCACCGCTCAATGGGTGGAAGCTGAAAACAAAGTGACCTTTGGCTACCTGAACAATATCGACTTTAGGGAAGCCGTGAAAGAGAGGCTTACAAAGCTTTGGGACTATGAGAAAGTGTACGCTCCGTTCAAGCGTGGCGGCTACTACTATTTCTATAAAAATGATGGGCTTCAAAATCAGAACGTCCTTTACCGGGTGAAAAATCTTGGAGACGAACCCGAAGAGTTTTTGAATCCCAATACATTCTCTGCTGATGGCACGGTGTCGCTTGCAGGCCTGAGCTTTTCTAAAGACGGTTCACTTGCCGGTATGTTGCTGTCAGATGGCGGCTCTGACTGGAGAAAGGGTGTGCTTTTTAATACCGCCACGAAAGAGCTTGTTGGAGACACTTTGAGAGACTTGAAGTTCACAGGCTTTTCATGGAAAGGCAACGAAGGTGTCTATTATAGCAGCTACGACAAACCTAAAGATGGGAGCGTGCTTTCAGGTAAGACACAGCACCATAAACTGTACTTCCACAAGCTCGGCGAGCCTCAGGCAAGCGACAAGCTGATTCTGGGTGGGGCCGAATTTCCAAGACGCTACGTGGGAGCTAACCTGACGGAAGACGAGCGCTTCCTGGTTATCTCTGCTTCTGTTAGCACAACCGGCAATGAACTCTACATTCAGGATTTAACGGTTCCTAATAGCCCGATTAAGCCAATTGTAAACAATGTGGACAAAGACCACTATGTGATTGACAACGACGGAGAGACCTTATTTATCTTCACTAACCTGGACGCCCCCAACAACAGGATTGTGAAGACCTCGTTTGCTGACCCGACGCCAGCCACCTGGGTAAATGTAATTCCCGAAACCAAAAATGTGCTCAGCGCCAGCACTGCCGGGAAGAAGATTTTTGCTGAATACCTGGTAGATGCCAAGTCCGAAATCAAACAATATAACCGGAAAGGCGAACTGGAAAGAGACGTAAAGCTGCCTGGCATCGGAAGCATTTACGGCTTTGGAGGCGAAGAAAGTGACACCGACATCTATTACACGTTTACCTCATTCACTTATCCAAGTTCGATCTTCTCTTATAACATTGCCTCAGGAAAATCCACCCTGTATCAGCAACCGAAGGTCGACTTCAACCCTGAAGATTACACCACCGAGCAGGTTTTCTATAGCAGCAAGGACGGCACGAAAATCCCCATGTTTATCACTTATAAGAAGGGGCTTGAAAAAAACGGCAAGAACCCCACCTACCTCTACAGCTATGGCGGGTTCAATATCAGTATGACGCCAGGTTTCAGTGTTTCGAGGATTGTGTGGTTGGAAAATGGTGGCATCTATGCGCAGCCCAGCATCCGTGGCGGTGGTGAGTACGGCGAAGAATGGCACCTGGCTGGCACAAAAATGAAAAAACAAAATGTGTTTGACGATTTCATCGGTGCAGCCGAGTACCTGATCAAAGAAGGTTATACCAGCAGCGACTACCTGGCTATTGCAGGTGGCTCCAACGGAGGCCTTCTGGTGGGCGCCACTATGACGCAACGCCCGGAACTATTTAAGGTGGCGCTCCCTGCAGTAGGCGTTATGGACATGCTTCGCTATCACACTTTCACGGCAGGTGCCGGCTGGGCTTACGATTATGGAACCTCAGAAGAATCAGAAGAGATGTTCAAGTATATTCTGGGCTATTCTCCTGTTCATAATGTGAAAGAAGGTGTAAAGTATCCTGCGACCCTGGTTACCACAGCTGATCACGACGACAGGGTGGTGCCTGCTCACTCATTTAAGTTTGCCGCTCAGCTGCAAGCTAAGCAGGCTGGCGACAATCCGGTGTTGATAAGAATTGAAACCAGAGCAGGTCATGGGGCCGGAAAGCCAACTTCCAAAATTATAGAAGAGGCCGCTGATCTCTACTCTTTTACCTGGTACAACATGGGTGTTGTGCCTGAAGTGGCCAAAAAAGCGATGTAAATAGCCGCTGGCTTGATGTATTAACTGAAAGGGGCATTTTGGTCCCTTTTTTATTTCATTCAGGCTGGGATGTCTATACATTTGAGGTAATACCTACCTTTTTATCAGGCATGGAAATAAAAATACGTGAAGGTCAAATTGAAGACCTGGCCCAAGCACTGGAGCTGGTGAAGGAGCTGGCAGAATACGAAAAGGCATTAGACCAGGTCGATAACAGCGTTGAACAAATGGCAGCCGATGGTTTTGGCGAGCATCCGGTCTTCGGCTTTTTTGTGGCGGAGAAAGGCGCAACCATTATCGGCATTGCCTTGTACTATTACCGCTACTCAACCTGGAAAGGCAAGAGGATTTATCTCGAAGACATCGTTGTGACCCAGTCGGAAAGGGGAAGTGGAATTGGTAAGCAGCTATTTGATGCCACCATCCGAAAAGGAAAGGAAACCAATTGCACAGGCATGATGTGGCAGGTGCTCGACTGGAACGAACCTGCCATCAATTTCTACAAAAAATACGGCGCAAGGTTTGACAACGGCTGGCTCAACTGTCACCTCGATTTTTAGCAATCACTTATTCTACCAGCTCTCCCGCTATCACCGGAGGCTTCATGGTGGGCGCAAAGCTCCATTTGAAATCAAGTATGACGTCTTCCCCTTCAAAAGTACAGGTGATTGTCTCTGTATGAGGGCTTTCAATATATCGCAACGTTAACTCCAGCACATTCTCTTCTTTCCAGGAATAAGCCGCAGCAACTTTGAATGGAGGCAGACCATTCAAAGCATTTTTTGCCCTGGCCACAAGGTAGGGCCCGGGTCTTTTAGTTTGCGAATACTTCCACTCTCCCCAGCCAATAGGAATCTTATAGGTGTCATTTTTAAACTTCAAAGCCACATCACTTCCAGCCGATCCAAACTGGAAACTTATGCTCTCCATATTTCTTCCATTCGAGTCAAGCTCGAATACTTTGCCTGACAGCGCCCCTTCCATGGTAGACGCTAAATCTGCCGACGGCATCAGGAGCGCCAGAGAAGCAACTTTTCTTTCCAGAGATGCCACTGCAGCAGCGTCAACCGGTAGCTCGTCGTCAGACATGGCCGGAAGCAACTGATCCCAAACCATGTTTAAGATTCCCTGCATATCAGATGTTTCCGACGTAATGGCAATGACTGCGTCCTGATCAGGCATCACGATAATGTATTGACCAAAAGCACCATCGCCCCGAAAGGCATTGTTACGGCACCGCCAAAACTGGTAGCAATAACCCTGCAGCCAGTCACTTTTTGCTTTGGTTTCTGCCGGCAGCTCCGGCGACTGCTGTATTTTGAAAGAAGTTGCTTCCGTTATCCACTCCTCTGAAAGGACTTGCTCCCCGTTCCACTTACCTTTTTGGAGCAAAAGTTGTCCAAATTTAGCCATGTCCTCCGTCTTCAACCTTAGCCCCCAGCCACCTGTGTTGTTGCCCGCCGGATCAGTCTCCCAATCGATCCCCTGAATATGCAAAGGATCGAACAGCCTTGATTTCAAATAGTCGATGACTTTTTGCCCTGTTACTTTGGTTACAATAGCCGACAGCATATAAGTAGCCATCGAATTGTAGAGAAATTTAGTTCCAGGCTTGTTGATGATGGGCGTGTAAAGGAATGACTTTACCCAGAGGCTGTCGCCAGGTATGGTGGCCGACGGGTCTGGATCCTGCCCCACCGACATGGTGAGCAGGTCTTTGACCGTGAGGGCGGCCATGAAGTCGCTCACGCTATCAGTAACATATTCTGGGAAAAACGAAATAACCGAGTCGTTGACAGTCAGCAATTTTTCCGTAACAGCAAACCCAATGGCTGTTGAAGTAAAGCTTTTGCTTGTAGAGTACATGGTGTGCGGCAGCTCTGGGCCATAGGGGCTCCACCAGCTCTCGGCGATCACTTTTCCGTGCCGCAGAAACATGAAACTGTGGAATTCGTGCTTGCTGGTGTCAGCTGATTCAAGAAAGGCCTGAATACTGGAGGAGGGTACGCCCTCTGCTTCCGGAACGCCCCTTGGAAGGTCAATAATTTTTTCCTCTACAGGCTTTTCGCAGGCGGCAAGAAAAAGAAAAAACAGGTATGCCCCATAAAGGGCCTTCATATTGAACTGCTTGATCATAACGAAAGTAGTATAGAGTGAATTTAGCTAATAAAACTACTACTACTTCCTTTGATTAGCAATGGGATGGTGCAAGGGCAGAACAGCAATTACTACACCTCCTCCATCAGCGTTCGAAAAGCTACGTGTTTGTTTTTGTACCTTTCCATATGAGCTTGTACCAGGGCTGGTGCGTATGTTTCAAGATATTCGTTTACCTGTTTCACAGAGGCAGCAAAAAATTGCACACTGTATGTGGCACTTCCGTCCCCTTCGTCGTGCAATAGCTTGAATATTTTGCTCTCAACAAACATTCCCGTAGCCATTACTTTTGGCACATGGATGGACTTTATCCAATGCAGCCATTCGTCTTCAACTACTGATTCTATATTAACCGTGACGTTGTATAATACCATAAATTCAGCCCTTCAGCAGGGGTAGACTGTTAAACAAGTTGGCAAATTCTGTACTATTTTCAAACCAAACAAGCAGCGGCAAGTTTACCTTTCTAACTTTGAGTAATGAGCAGTAAAAACAAGGCGGCACTGGTAATTGTGGTACTTCATGTGGTTGGCACTATTGGCATGCTGTTGCCAGCGTGGGCACCTTTGATGAGGCAACTGACGCCTCTCAACCTTTTGATAGTGGCAGCGCTTGTGGTCATTTTTCAGCAAAACAAAACCCCTCCCTTCTACGCCTATGCATTGCTGTGTTTTTTAATGGCCTTTTTTAGTGAGGTAGTTGGCGTACAAACCGGCTGGCCATTCGGAAGTTACGAATACGGAGCCACATTGGGGCCCAAGCTCTTCGGCGTGCCTTTGCTTATCGGCACCAACTGGCTGATACTGGTAGTATGTACAGCTTCTCTTACACGCTCTATCAACAACAAGTGGCTGGCATCACTGGCTGGTGCATTGCTGATGGTGGGATTGGATATATTGCTGGAGCCGGTTGCTATCATGTCGGACTACTGGAGCTGGCAGGGGTCTGGCATTCCTATTCAAAACTATGTGAGCTGGGGAGCACTTGCCTTTGTGCTCCATAGCATACTTCACCATTTTGGTTTTGAAAACAAAAATGAGCTAGCCCAATACGTTATTTTGTCTCAGGCATCTTTCTTTGCGCTGGTCGGCTACCTGGGCTAACAAAGTTTTTCAAACATTTTAGTTGAGCATTAAGTTTGTCTCATCATAAACCGATTATAAGATCACGTTTAAATTAGAGTGCGATAACGTTTAAGTAAGTGAGCAACTATTCAATCAAAGACCTCGAGCATTTATCTGGCATCAAAGCCCATACCATCCGGATTTGGGAGCAACGGTACAATTTTATCAAGCCCAGCCGCTCCGAAACCAATATAAGGAGCTACGACGATCTCGATTTGAAGCTTATCCTCAATGTTTCGCTGTTGAAAGACAACGGATTCAAGATTTCTCACATCGCTGACATGAGCTCTCAGGAAATTGCTGAGGAAGTTCTGGCCCTTACCGACAAACACCTGCGTTTTCCTGAGCAAATCCATGCACTCACGTTAGCGATGATTGATATGGACGAAGACAGGTTCGAAAAAATCATGTCGTCTAACATTCTAAAGCTAGGATTCGAAAAGACGATGCTTAATATCGTCTATCCATTTCTCTCTAAAATCGGCATCCTTTGGCAAACCGGAAGTATCAATCCCGCACAGGAGCATTTCATTTCGAACCTGATCCGTCAAAAGCTGATAGTTGCCATTGACGGACAATATTCGTCGGACCCTTCAAATGCAACCAAATACCTCCTTTATCTTCCGGAAGGTGAGCTTCATGAGTTGAGCCTTCTTTTTGCCGACTATGTGATCAGATCCAGGCACAATAAAAGCATTTACCTTGGGCAGTCGCTACCTCTTCAGGATCTGGTGTCTGTTTATAACCTGCACAAGCCCGAATTTATTCTTTCCATTCTCACATCGGTTCCTGGCATCGACCAGGTGCAAGGCTATGTCAATAAGCTTTCGGGACTTTTCCCCGAGTCAACCATTCTTCTGTCCGGGTATCAGGTAATAGGACAGGATATCCAAACCCCCGACAATGTGATCATTTTTACTCGCTCCGAGCAGATCACGAGTTTTGTTGAAGAACATAGCGCCGAAGCGTAGTATTCTCAAAGCCCTCAGTCTTCTTTTTTTTCAAAAAAACAGGATACACATGTATCGACAGGTAAAAAACCGCATGCTGTGCTTCGGTTTTCGTATGGGATCACTCTGTCTTGCCTAATAATTTTGTTTAACTATTTTAAAAATAAATTAAACAAAACATTGTTGTTTGTTTAATAGTTTGTAGTTTTGATTAAACAAAATAACTGAACGATATGACGGCTTTAGAATTCAATTACACTCTCAAAGAAATGTCAGGATCATTGAAACCATTCGCACTGAAACTAACCAGGGACATGGAAGATGCGAATGACCTCATTCAGGAAACAATGTTGAAGGCATTCAAAAACCGTGAAAAATTTGCCCCCGGCACCAATATCAAGGCATGGTTATACACAATTATGAAGAACACCTTTATTACCAACTACCAAAGAATGGTGAGAAGGAACACCTTCATAGACACAACTGATAATCTGCACTACATCAACTCATCAGGGAGCAGTGTGCAAAACGATGCCTATTCCAGCTTTACAATGGAGGACATTGAACAAGCGCTGAACAACGTAGATGATGTATACAAGAGCCCGTTCATGATGTATTTCCGGGGATTCAAGTACCACGAGATTGCAGACAAGCTTCAAATACCGATTGGCACTGTTAAAAACCGTATCCACATTGCCCGCAAGGAATTAAAGGCTAAATTGACTCCTTACGCTCACAGCTTCTAATTTATGCCAGCACTGGATATTTGCGTTATCGGCTCAGGTTTTGCAGGGCTATCAGCAGCCACTTGTCTGGCTGATCAGGGCCACAATGTCATTTTACTAGAAAAAAATAAAACGATTGGAGGCAGGGCAAGGAAGCTTGAAGCCGATGGCTTCATGTTCGACATGGGCCCCTCCTGGTATTGGATGCCTGATGTTTTTGATCGGTATTTTGCGCTTTTCGGCAAGAAGCCCTCCGACTACTACCATTTAAAAAGGCTCGACCCGTCTTACACCGTGGTGTTTGATAAGGATGACCACATGAAGGTGCCTGCCAAAATGAGTGAACTGGAGGCTCTTTTTGAATCACTTGAAAAGGGCGCCGGGAAAAAATTGCAGGCCTTTCTTTCCCAGGCAGAATACAAGTATGAAGTTGGCATCAATGACCTTGTGTACAAACCGAGCCGCTCATTGCTCGAGTTCATCGACCCCCGGCTCTTAAAGGGACTGGTAAAGATGGATGTGTTTCAAAGTATGCACAGTCACGTCCGAAAATTCTTTACCAACGACAAACTCATCCGGCTGATGGAATTCCCGGTGCTCTTTCTTGGCGCCATACCAGAAAACACACCGGCGTTGTACAGCCTGATGAACTATGCCGACATGTCGCTGGGCACCTGGTACCCGGAGGGAGGCATGTATAAAGTGATTGAGGCAATGGTTAGCCTGGCAGAGGAGAAAGGTGTGAAGATCCTGACTGACCATGAAGTGGAGAAAATAGTGGCAAAGAATGGGAAAGCTGAAAGTGTGCTTACCGCCAAAGGTGCCTTCAAAGCTGATGTGGTGGTGGCCGGTGCCGACTACCACCATGTAGACCAGCACCTGCTCGACTATGAGCACAGAAATTATAGCCCAAAATATTGGGAGAAAAGAACCATGGCTCCTTCCAGCCTATTGTTCTACATCGGGCTGAACAAGAAACTGAAAAACATTACCCATCACATGCTGTTCTTCGACGAGGATTTTGGCCCTCATGCGAAAGAAATTTATGAAACGCCGGATTGGCCAAGTAATCCCTTATTCTATTTATCTGCCACTTCGGTAACAGACGATACTGTGGCCCCCAAAGGCTGCGAAAACCTTATTCTGCTCATCCCGGTAGCACCAGGCCTGAAAGATGATGAAGCAACGAGGGAAAAATACTACAATATCATCATGGACAGGCTGGAGATTTTAATCGGGCAGGAAGTGAAAAACCATGTGGTATTTAAACAAAGCTATGCACACAACGATTTCATAAAGGACTACCACGCTTTCAGAGGAAATGCCTACGGCCTCGCCAATACTTTGAAACAAACGGCGATTCTGAAGCCTTCGTTGAAAAATCGGTATTTGAAAAACTTATATTATACCGGGCAATTAACAGTACCCGGCCCGGGTGTGCCCCCGACGCTTATTTCCGGCCAGGTAGTAGCCAATGAAATAAAAAAAGACTTTGTCAGATAATAGTAACACTATGAACCACATAGATCTTTTTGACAGCACTGCATTAAAAGTGAGCCAGCTGGTGACAGAGCGCTACAGCACGTCTTTCACCCTTGGTATTAAAACACTGCACAAAAAATTCAGAGATCCTGTGTTCGCCATTTACGGCTTTGTGAGATATGCTGATGAAATAGTGGATACCTTTCATGACCACGACAAAAAGGCCCTGCTGGAAAGATTTAGAAAAGACACCTACGATGCTATTGATGAAAAACTAAGCTTCAACCCTATCCTGCACTCGTTCCAGGCAGTTGTCAATCAATACAAGATCGAAAATGAACTGATCGACGCCTTTCTGCACAGTATGGAAATGGACATTCTCCAGAATGAGTACAACGAAAGTGGTTATCAGGAGTATATCTACGGCTCGGCAGAGGTAGTTGGGCTCATGTGCCTGCGAGTGTTTTGCGAAGGGGATGACAAGCAATTCCAATCGCTAAAAATGCCTGCCCGAAGGCTGGGCGCCGCCTTTCAAAAGGTGAATTTTCTAAGAGACATCAAGAGCGATTTTAAAGAAAGAGGACGCACCTATTTTCCCGGTGTAGACTTCAATAATTTCTCACAAATAAGCAAGGCTCAGATTGAATCAGACATTCAGCAGGACTTCGACGCTGCCTATGAAGGCATCAAAAGGTTGCCCAAGGGAGCCCGGCTTGGCGTGTACCTGGCTTACGTGTACTACCTGACGCTTTTCAGCAAGATTAAAAGGCTGCCGGTTGCCAGAATCATGACTGAGAGGATAAGAATACCAGACTCGAAGAAGATCATTTTGCTGTTCCAAACCTACCTAAAGCATAGTTTAAACAGCTTCTGATGTCTCTCTATCTTTGGCTACATATTGCCACGATCTCATTTCCCCTCGTCAGGTCATTCGAACCAAGAATTGCCTATGCCTCCAGATGGAAGGCATTATTTCCCGGCATTATTCTAACTGCCGGTTTCTTTATTGTTTGGGATGTCATCTTCACAAAAGATGGCGTCTGGGGCTTCAACGCCGATTACCTCACCGGGCTGTTTTTATTTCATCTTCCCATTGAAGAGTGGCTCTTCTTTTTCACCGTCCCATTCGCTTCAGTATTTATTTATGACTGTGTAATTTATTTTGACACAGGAAATAGGCTAAACGTAAAGCTAAACTGGCTGGCGACTCTGCTGGGTGTCCTCTTGATAATTCTGGCCGCTCTTAACATACACAGAGACTACACCTTCTACAGTTTTCTGTTCGGTGGGCTGCTGCTGCTTGCTCAGGGGCTTTTATTAAAGTCTGCCTACCTGGGGCATTTCTTTGTGGCATACCTCATCCATCTTATCCCCTTTCTGCTGGTCAATGGCATCCTCACTGGGGGAGTGACTGAGGCACCTATTGTTTGGTACAACAATGCGGAAAATGTCGGAATACGAATTTGGACGATACCTGTTGAAGACATGGTGTATGCGCTGCTGCTGTTGCTCATGAACATTACCTATTACGAATTCTTTAAATCGAGATTTGGTCTCAAACATAATTGAGGTTAGGTGGTTAAGTAAAGTATGTTGAACCTACGTGTAAATATCGATCCTCATTCTGGCTTCTGCTTTGGAGTGGTGTATGCCATAGAAATGGCGGAAGACATTCTGGAGGAGGAAGGACGTCTGTTTTGCCTTGGCGATATTGTACACAACGACGAGGAAGTGAAACGGCTTGAAAAGAAAGGGCTGAAGATCATCAATCACGACGAGTTAGGTGATATCAGGGACGCCAAAGTGTTGATCAGGGCGCATGGCGAGCCGCCATCGACCTATTCTTTGGCTGTTGACAACAACCTGGAGCTGATAGATGCGTCGTGCCCTGTGGTACTCAAGCTTCAAAACAGGATCAAGAATTCTTTCGACAAAAAGGAAACGATTTACATCTATGGCAAGCCTGGTCACGCCGAAGTAGTCGGACTGCTTGGCCAGACCAACAACGAGGCAGTAGTTTTTCAGGATATCGCTGAACTGGACATCCCTTCGCTGCCAAGGGAATTGACGCTGTATAGCCAGACTACCAAAAGCACGGATAAGTTCTACGAAATTACTCGCATGCTCACGGAGGCAGGCATCAGAGTGAACCCGAATGATACGATATGCCGACAGGTGTCGAACAGAGACAAGGAATTAAGAGACTTTGCCCGGCATTTTGACAAGATTGTGTTTGTGTCAGGCACAAAGTCGTCGAACGGCAAAGTGCTTTATCAGGTATGCAAAAACACCAATCCTGACACTCATTTTATCAGCAACGCTGCGGAGCTGGAGAAACAATGGTTTAAACCTGGTGACACGGTTGGCATTTGCGGTGCCACGTCCACACCCATGTGGCTAATGGAGTCAGTAAGAGACGAGTTGCTGACCTATTGATTATCTTTGTAGTGAAATTCTTGAAATGATCTGGTTGTTCTACACCTTTCTAGTCATTGGCACTTTCTTCTTTATGGAAGCAGTAGCATGGTTTACTCACAAATACATCATGCATGGCATTTTGTGGACATGGCACAGGTCGCACCACAAGCTGCACAACCACACACTGGAGCGCAACGACCTGTTTGCCCTGGTGTTCAGCATTCCCTCCATCGCTTGTATAGTCCTGGGATCTGAATTTCCCGAAATTCGGTGGCTAATGTTTGTTGGCTTTGGCATTCTGGCCTACGGGCTTTTTTACTTCATTTTTCACGACATCATTGTACATCGGCGGATCAAGATCAAGTACAAAGCCAAAAGCAAATACATGAAGCGGATCATGCATGCCCACCACGTACACCACGAAGTGCACACGAAAGAAGGAGCAAGAGCTTTTGGGTTTTTGTATGCGCCGAAGAAATATGACAAGGAAATAAAGTAACATTAAAGCACTTATTTTTCCTTTTTGACTGTATTTTGCCTGTCAAATGAGGCATATTATTCCATTTCTACTTTTTGGTTTTTTGTTGACTCAGTGCAAGTCCAGAAGCTATTATAGATTCTCACCTCCACCTGCCAGCACCTACGAGCAACTCCGTGCCTCTGCATTAAACAATGTAGACTACCAAAATGCAGCCATCGATTCTCTCATCCCGAATGCCACTACACCCGAGAACCTTGAGAGTGGGCAAGATGGTGACAGTCTGTATTCACTTCATGAAAGTCCAGGAAGCCAGAAAAAGGTTTCCACCTCTTCTAAAAAATCTTTCTTGATTAGCTCTTCACACAAAGAACAACCAAAAAATGATGCATGGGCCAACCCCAATCAGGACGACCTGAAGCCCAATGCGCTTGCACACGTGACCTTTTTTTCTGCCATTGGGCTCATACTTTTCTACGTGTTTTTATTATTACCATTTTCATCGCCCATAGGTGTCATATTGGGCCTCTCCATGGCGATTATATCCTTAGCAACCGGCATAATTTCGCTCCCTCAGATCAAAAAATATCATGAAATGGGCAAGCATTTAGCCATTTTCGGAATATCTGCAGGGGGGCTGGCGTTTATTCTAGCTATTTTAGCACTCATACAGATTAGTAAGGCTCCTCCGATTTGGCCGTAGAAATTTATTGCCCTCTACAGCGAGGGAACAAAACTTTGAAATAGCCACGCTCTATATAGTGCTGAAAATGTGCTTCCATTTACTATTTTGCTTGCGAAATAAACACGCACAATGAGGTTGACAGTAGTTAGTTTGCTTTTCTTAGTAATTTTGACGCAATGCAAAGCACCTAAACCGTATCAATTTCACTTGCATTTTTCAAAAAAGTCCGAAAAATTTCATTCAAATGAATTTATCCCGGGCGCTGAGGAGGAAGACCCCTTTTTTGACACGCTGACGTATTTCGAAAAAGACCAGGAAAAAGAATCGCTATACTCGCCGGAGTTCAAAGCTAAAAACCTGAGTCTGGGCCTTGCGGGAAGCGCCTCTGATTCATCCATTGTACCGATCGACCCAGAAATCCTCAAAAGGGACACCTCTCAACTGTCTCCCAGAAATAGCACCATTCAAAAAACCAGCAGTTTGGCACAAATAAGTTTCTTCTCTGCACTGGCCACTATTGCACTGTTCCTTTTACCTATTTCGTACCCCGCTCTTGCTTCTTTTTTGTTCTTAGCCGCTGCCGCCTCAGCCCTAACCATCGGACTGATTGCCATTCAGCGCATTAGAAAGGAGAACCAAAGTGGCTATGGCATGGCTCTGTTTGGAATGAGCATCGGCACCCTTGTGCTGTCGATAGTCGCCCTGTTTGCTTTCTATGGTTATGTCTTGAATCAGTAGCCCGTTGGGTAGTCATTTGCTGATCTGGAACACAGTGCCATTTACTCATCCCTCAAAGCCAGCACCGGATTTTCCTTCGCCGCTCTTAACACAATGAGGCCAACGCTGCTCAGGGCAAACAACAAAACGAGTCCACCAGCACCCACGAATATTGCCGGATCCAAAGCTATATGGTAAGCAAAGCCCTGGAGGAATTCGTCCATCAGGTAATACGCTGCGGGAATGGCAATCACGAAAGCTATCGCCACCAGTAGTAAATAACCCTTCGTTAACGACACCGCCAACTCGCTCAGCGATGCACCCATTACTTTTCTGATACTGATTTCCTTTCGTTTTCGCCGGGTCATGAACGAGGCCACACTAAACAGGCCAAGCGATGCAATGATCAATGCCAGTATTGAGAAAAGTGCGGCAGAAAAGCCAATTCGTTCCTGCTCGGCATACATGTCGGCAAATTCCTGGTCAACAAAAAAGTAGTCGAGACCCTCGTAAGACTGCAACTCCTGCCAGTCGGCCTCCACCCTCGCAAGCACCTCCTGGGTTTTACCTGGCTCAAACCGAATGACTACAAAGTTGAAAAAGTCCTGGATGGGGTAGTGCATAAGCGGTTCGATATCATTTTTTAGCGATTGATAATGAAAATCCTCTGTTACACCCACCACCTTTACAAGGGTACATCCGGCTTCCCCTCCATCACAAAGGTACTTCCCTTCTATCGACTCCCAGCCCAAGGCCTCCATTGCTTTCCTGTTAATAACCGCTGCGTTGGAGTCGCTGGCCAGGGTTCTGTCGAAGCTCCGGCCTTCCACAAATTTCACTCCGAGTGTCTCAAAATAGTTGCTGGCTACGTAGGCCTGCTTCATGTGTAGCCCGTTTTGAGCATCATCTTTATCAGTCAACCGATTGTAATTATCCCAGTATCTTCCTGGCACATTGTGTCCAAAGCTGACAGAGCCAACACCGGGCACCGACCTATACTCATCCTGCCAAAGCTTGATTCGTTTGAGCGCTTTCTCCGAATCACTAAAGTTTTCGGAATTAACTGAGATAGCCAGCAACTGGTCGTCAGCAAAATTGAGGTCTTGCTCTTTCATAAATTGAATTTGCTTCCAAACCACCAGTGTTCCTGCCATCATAAAAATTGAAGCGGCGAACTGGAAGACCAGCAAAGACTTTCGCACGACATCGCCCGATTTCCCCACGGAACCCGCTCCATTCAGGCCTTCCTTCGGCTTAATGGAAGTGGCATAAAAAGAAGGGAACAGCCCACTGAGGAGCCCCAGGCAAAAGACAAGCATCAGGGAGACTCCAATGAGATTGAAATAGTCAAGCGTGGTAAGTTGCAGTTCTATTGAAAACCTTTCTTCAAGGCCAGGGAGTGCCAGGTAAACGACCAGCCAGGCTAATGCTGCCGCTAAAAAATTCACCATGAGCGACTCAATGATAAACTGCGATATGAGCTGCTGTCTCTTTGAGCCAAGCACCTTTCTTATCGTTACTTCTCTGATCCTGACAAGCGCCTGTGCCGTGGCCATATTGATAAAATTGACCGAGGCTATAGAAACTATTATCACTGCCACTATAGCGAGCAGATTAACAATCGACGCATTGTCTGTATCCACAGTTCGGTAGGCAGCCAGCGGCAACAGGGCAATGGCAATATCCTGTTGTTTGTTCGCAAAATTATCTGCCACAATTTTTGCTAGTTTATCATCAATCCTTTCCGGCGTCACACCCTTTTCCAGCATGGCAAAAGCCGGCATGAAGGTGTTGTACCAGTTGGCCATATCTGGATCCATCAGCCATTCAGGCCTGTTGTCCCATCCTGTGAGCACATCAAACTGCATGCTGCTGTTTGATGGCAAATCTTCCAAAACCGCCCCGACTAACCAGGTTTTTTTTGACTGGCTTTCCTGAACTTGCTTGCCTACGGCGGGCTCAAAACCAAACAATTTTTTTGCGACCGTCTCAGTAATTGCCAACTGATCCTTTGTCGACAGCGTCTGTTGCAAATCTCCTTCTTTGACTTTAAAGTCAAACATCAACGCAAAATCAGGATCGACAAGTTTGATGACTTCATGAACTCTTCCATTGTTGGTTTCGAGCCACGGACTGTTCCAGCCGCCGTACCGTGTAGACAGTACTACTTCAGGCAAATCTTCCTTTAATTTAGAAGCCAAGGGCACTTTGCTTTGAAAGTAGGGCTTGCCACCCGCTTCGCTCTCGCCCACTACATACAACTGTGCACTGTTCGCATGGAAGTTGTCGAACGAGCGCTCGAACCTCACAACCAGAAACAACAACACCGAAGCAGCGATACCCAGCGAAAGGCCCAAAAGGTTGATCAGGGTATAAGCACGGTACTTCTTCAGATTTCTGAAACTTACTTTTAGATGATCCTGAAACATAAAAAATGGATTTACTGATGACGGAATAACTGACTTTAAAAGTTTCGGTCGGATGAGTCGGGCGATCTCCCAAATGAAGAGCCATTTCAATTTTCCCGGAGAATTTTCCAGAGCCTTTTGCTCGTATATTTCCAAAAGATCCCCTTCAATCTCTTCCAGAAAATCTGCTTTACAGATTGCCCTAAAAAATCGCATCGGTAAGCGAGGCGGAACAAATTGGGGGGATCTCATGGCTTACGTAAATTTTAAAACTATCGAAGGTATCTCAGACCACAGCTGGGCACGGATGTCTTTGATCTCCTGCAAAGCTTTTTGGGCAGACGCCGTAACTTTGTAATACTTCTTCCGCTTGCCTCCACGCACATTGGAGGTTTCGCCCCATGCAGAGTCGAGATAGCCTTTTTCCTCCAGCCTCTTCAGTGCTGTTTGCAACGCCCCCACGCTGGTACCATAACCCAGTCTGCTCTCCAGCTCATTCTTAATCGACACACCATAGGCGTCGTTATGCAATACAGCAATAGTCAGCAACACAATTTCCTCAAATTCCCCTAGCTGTGTTTTCTTCATAATTTATATTTTTCCGAAATGTAGAGGTTATCATATTAAATTCCTAATTGAAGAGGTTATAAAATCTTTAGCAGTGCACGATTGTCGGCTGGCTTACAGCATATCAGGCCTCTATTTTGTACCTTCAAATATGAAAAAGTGGACAATTGCTATTGGCGTCGTGCTGGCAACTGGCATCGCTGCTTTTCTAACTTCGAAGCCGTTTGTTGAAAAAGAGTCCCTAATTTCTACCTCCAGCAGCGGAACCTTTGCTGTGTTAGAGCTTTTCACATCACAAGGCTGTTCCAGCTGCCCAGCCGCAGACCAGCTTCTTAATTCAATTATTGAAGAAGCTGCTGCCAGAGGTGAGCCCGTCTTCGGCTTGTCTTTTCATGTAAGTTACTGGGACTACCTTGGCTGGAAAGATCCATATGCAAGTTCGGCCTACAACGTTCGGCAAGGCAACTATGTCAACCAACTAAAGGCTGGCAATGTCTACACCCCCCAAATGGTGGTCAATGGAAAAGTTGAATTCGTGGGCTCTTCCCGGAAGGAGGCGGATAGCGCCATCAAAACTGCTTTGGCTAAACCGGGAGGCTATTCGCTAAAAGTTTCAGTGGTTGAAAACGGCGGAGAGCTCCTGGTAAAATATGCCCTGGACAAAGTACCTAACCAGGCATTGATCAATATCGCCCTGGTAAAAAATGAGGTTGAAAACCATGTTGCAAGGGAGAGAACAAAGGACGAACACTGACCCACAAAAACGTTGTTGCGGAGTTTCAAACAGTGGCGGCAGAAGCGGCTGGAGAAGTTTCATTTTCCTTGCCAAACGGTTTGGAACCCGAAGACAGTTCCATAATTGCCTACCTCCAAAATAAAAATGACCTGGCCATCATTGCTGCTTGCCAGGTCATCTTATAATCTCCTGTGCGGCTTAGGCGCCCTTCAGCTCTTTAGATTTATCAAGCACTGCGTTCCAAACTCTGAACACGTTCTGGTAACAAATTTTGGCAATATCCTCTTCGGTGTAGCCACGCTTCAAAAGCTCGTAAATTAGGTTGGGAAACTCAGAAACATCTTTTAAGCCGGTTGGCAGCGAGTCACCCACACCGTCATAGTCAGAACCCAGACCAACATGGTCAATCCCGGCTATCTCTACCACATGGTCAATGTGGTCAGCCACCACACCTACCGTAGCAAACAGGTTGATGGCAGAATCAGCCACATATTGCTTCATATACGCCTGCGCAGTAGAATCTCTGTAGCTCAATCCGTTTTCAGCCAACCAGTTGGTCATGTGCTCCCGCACCTTTTCGCTTTTTTCCCTTACTTCGCCTGAAAGGAAGCTCGACCCGAAGTTGATTTGGATCACACCCCCATTCTCGCCCAGCATCTTGATCATTTCATCAGACATATTGCGCTCGAAGCCCGGCGTGAAATACCGGCAGGATGAGTGAGAAGCGATAGCAGGCACGTCAGTCAGTGCCATCACATCATAAAATGTGCTGTCCGACACATGCGAAATATCCACCATGATGCCCTGCTTGTTCATTTCTTTCACAACCTCCTCACCAAATGGGCTCAAGCCGTTCCAGGTGTAAGTGGTATCGTAGCTGGAGTCGCAAATCTGGTTGTCTTTACCATGGGTAAGCGTGATATAGTTGATCCCTCTATCAGCGAAGTACGCCACATTGGCCAGGTCTTCCATTAAGGGAGCTCCGTTTTCCATTCCCATCGGCAGCGATATCAAACCAGCTTTAAAGTTCTCTTCAATTGCAGCAGGCGTCTTGGCCAAAGCAAATTTATCGGGGTAAGTAGTTGTCAGCTTTTCCACCATACCAATCAGCGAATCGGCCAGGTCTTTGGCTTCCTGTGTTACACCGTAGCTCGACGGAATGTAAATCGACATCATAGGCGCATCCAGACCTCCCTCCTTTGCCCGCACATAATCGAAGTTGCCCTCCGGCGTGCGAACTGACACGTCCATAATTTCCTTTTTCAGGATGAAGCCCGCCACCTTCATTCGATAGGGCAAATCAACGTGGCCATCAGTCAGTATAAATTTATGAGCAAGTGTGTCTGCGTATGCCCTCAGCTCGTCGTCCGACATGGTCGAAACATCTTTCTTGTCTTCATTTGGAGTACTGCACGCCGCTAATACAGCAATTAAAAGGCAGTAGACTAGTTTTTTCATTGTTTTGGGTTTAGTTACGCCATGAAATTAAGTGCAAATGACAAAGAAACCAATAGTTTGTTGTAGAGAACGAAGGAAAACAGCACCTAATTCGCTGTTTCATCTAACAAAATGAGAAAATGATTAATAATAGTATAATATTTAAACCGAAGTGAATGTGGCACTTCGAATTAATTAACTTGCCTGAAAGTGGAGCCTTACGTCTAAATCTGTAGTTGGGCCATGCGGTCGAAAAAATCAAAAACAGCCTAAAATTGAATTGTGTGCGCACACAATATGGATAATTCAAATTTATTGCCGATATTTACAGCCAATCAGCTGGCGCTTCGCAACGGACAGGACCGAGAGGAGGTTTGGATTGCCTACAAGGGGTTCATTTACGATGTGAGCCTTTCCAGGCTTTGGCGAACCGGACTACACTACGAACACTGGGCAGGGCAGGATCTTACCGGTGAATTACCCGATGCGCCACACACTGATTCAGTTTTTGATAAATTCAAATGCATTGGGCGCTTGTCCGGGCATGAAAACACCCAAACACAATGATTCTAATTGCAGACAGTGGGGCAACAAAAATAGAATGGCGTTTGATCACAGAAGACGGCCAAATCAAGCAAGCCAGCTCTGAGGGTTACAATCCCTACGTTCAAGAAGATGAAGACCTCCGAAAAGGAGTGCAGGAACACGTGCTTCAAGTGGTAGGGGCGCACAAAATAACGGAGCTGGCGTTTTATGGTGCTGGCTGCGGAAGCGTGGAAAAAAATAAAAAAGTAGCGGAAGTACTAAGACCATTTTTCCCGGCAGCCTCCATTGAAGTCAACAACGATCTATTAGCTGCCGCACGGGCACTATGTGGTAACGAGCCAGGCATTGCCTGCATTTTGGGCACCGGATCCAACTCGTGCTATTACGACGGTGAAAAAATTGCTGCACAAGTACCCTCACTCGGCTATGTGCTGGGCGATGAGGGAAGCGGTGCCAATATGGGCAAAAAGTTACTCATAGCAGCCATCAGAAACAGGCTCCCATCCTCTCTGCAGGAGGCGTTCAACAAAAGATTTGCATTGACGGAAGAAGACCTGCTTGAAAACGTGTACAAAAAGAAGTACCCATCCAGGTTTCTGGCCAGTTTCATGAAGTTCCTGATGCACCACATCAAGGAGCCGTATGTGTACAAGCTGGTCTACGATTCATTCACCGAATTTTTCACGGAGATAGTCATGTCTTACAAAGACCACGACAAACTTCCCGTGCACTTCACCGGCTCGGTGGCCTTCTATTATGGCAACATCCTGCGCCAGGCAGCAAGCGATCAGGGTGTCACGGTCAAAAACATCATTGAGGGCCCAATAGCAGGCCTCACGCTGTATCATCAGGAAAAAACCTTTGGAACGAGTAAAGTATGAGCACCACCGAAAGCAGTTCATCTTACAATGACCTGGAACAAATGTCTGTTCTGGAGCTTTTGACCAACATTAACAAGGAAGACCAAACAGTTCCTTTGGCTGTTCAGAAAGCATTGCCCCAAATAGAGGCGCTGATCTCCCAGATCGTACCCCGTATGAAAGATGGTGGCAGACTGTTTTACATCGGGGCTGGTACCAGTGGCAGGCTGGCGATTGTGGACGCCTCCGAATGCCCGCCAACCTATGGGGTTTCGCCTAATGTGGTAGTGGGCATTATGGCCGGCGGCGACAAAGCCATCAGAAAATCGGTAGAACATGCCGAAGATGACCCAAACCAGGCGTGGAAAGACCTTGAGGCATACAAGCCAACAGCAAAAGACACACTTATTGGAGTTGCCGCATCTGGCAGAACGCCTTATGTAATCGGAGGGGTGTCGGAAGCGAGGAAAAAAGGACTGCTCACGGGCTGCATCACCTGCAACTCAGGCACTAAGCTGGCCGAAGCAGTAGAATATCCTATTGAGGCGGTGGTAGGGCCGGAGTTTGTAACCGGCAGCACCCGCATGAAATCGGGCACAGCCCAAAAACTGGTACTCAACATGATCAGCACCACGGTGATGATACAGCTGGGCCATGTGAAAGGTAACAAAATGGTGGACATGCAGCTGAGCAATGAGAAGCTGGTGCAACGGGGCGTGCGCATGGTGATGGATGAGCTGAAAATCGAAGAACCGCTGGCTGCGGAGCTCCTGCAAAAATATGGTTCAGTGAGAGGAGCAGTCGACAATTACCCGTCGCATGCATGAACTAGAGCCTTTCTACCGATGGCTTACCTATTACGACCCTTCCACGGATCCCAACTCCCCTTTTGAAGGGAAAGAATACAACTACGACGTTTACTCCGAAACTGTGTACGGCTACTTCCTCGCCCCCGGCTGGGATTATATGGGGTCCGAAACGCTTTACATGAAAATCCTCTACGCCGAGTACGACGAAGGCTATGTCGTTTTTGAGTTCATTGGCGAATGGAACGATGCCCTGCACAACGACATCATGCACCTGAAGCGGAACATCGTTGAGCACTTCGAGCGGTACGACATCAACAAATTCATTCTCATAGGTGAGAATGTGCTCAATTTCCATGGTTCCGACGACTCCTACTACGAAGAATGGTTTGAGGAAGTGGAAGATGGCTGGATTGCCATGGTCGGTTTTCGGGATTTTGTACTTGATGAAATGAAAAACTTCAATATCGACTCCTACGTCAACTTTGGCGGCACCCTACAGATCGACAACTGGAGAACCCTGACGCCGAAAATCTTCTATCAATTAGTGGAGCAGCAGATACAGAGGAGGATTGGGGGGTGAAATGGTCATCCCTTAGTTTATACCTACGACAACTTCACTTATAAATCACTTTTGAGATCGTAGTTGTTTTTCAGACCTCAGCCAATAAATATTTTTATCCAGTTTTCCCACGATGGTACGAAGCTCAAATGATCCATGCATAATACTCGTGGATTTCAGTTCGTGAGTAGTATAAACCAAGCGATAAGAGCCATAGGTATCATGATTGAAATAAGTACAGACAGAATCGTCTTCAATGTATACGTACTCTCTAACCAGCTTAAGCTTTTCCAAGAATTCAGCAAACTCCCCCTTGTCGGATTCCAAATACTCCACTACAGAGTTCGGAACCTGCTCAATCGTCACGTCATTGAGTGTATACACCCACTGGTTTTGGTATGTCTTTGGCAGATAACCTTCCCGCTCAATTGTCAACGTTCCACTGAAAATCTCGTCGTTATTTTGACGTCGCTCCCGAGTTGGTGTCAAGCCTTCAAAATTGCTATAATTTATCTTATGCATCCCTTTTGATCTAGATAACTCGAAATGTTTTAGCCTAAGCGTATAGTCATTTCGCCATTCCCGATAGTTGGCAGATATCATCCTATTGGTTCTCGATTTCAGGAAGGAAAAGATGGCATCAAATTCAGCTAACTCGTGCTTATAATAAGCAGGAAATTCATTCTGCTCAAATTTACCACGTCGGTAATCAATGTAGTGATGTTGAAGAAAAACTGTCCAAACAACTGTAGCTGCCACAGTCCCGAGAAGAATTACCTTGAATAGTAAATAAAACCGACTTCTGTCAAACGGCATATAAGAATGTCTTTCAAAGGAGATTGGCTTCTCAGTCTGAGTATTAATGTTAGACTTTGGTAAATCAACATCGTCTCCATACACTTGCTTAAGTTTCTTGAATGCTTTTTTGGGCTTTCTTGTGTAATTTTCCCTACGCATTCCAAAACCCATGTAACCCATAGCGAAAAAGTTGGTTTTTGGGAACGTTTATTAAACCTAAAAAATGCCCCTCGTCCGATAAGTTAAAGAAAATAAGTCAATATCACCCCAACCTCTCCACCCTCGCCACTTCCGAAATCAAATACTTCCTTCCGGTCTTCATCTCCAGACAAATGGAGCGGGTGCGCTTTTTGCCTTCTTTTTTGAAATGTCGTGATTCAAGCAGGAATTCTTCACCAATGACAAGCTCTGCCAGCAATATGCCACTTTTGTGCACATCATATTTGGAAAGGGCCATCATCAGGGCGGGGTCGGAGCAGGAAGCCGCTTTGGGGTTGGCCAGATGGCGGCGGAGCTTCAGCCCCAGCTCATAAGGAAACGCTCCAGCTTCCACCATAGGAAACAGCACTTCCTTAAAAGTGTTTTTCCACTCAGCACCATGAGGGGCTATTCGTCGGCCATATTTTTCGAAAGCCTGCAGGTGGGCTACCTCGTGCAGATAGGTAACCGTAAAAGCATAGGGGTTGAGGTCTTGATTGACTGTAATAATGGGCTTCTTGCCCTTATTAAAGCGGAAGTCGCCGAGCTTGGTGGAGCGGCCTTTGACCACCTTCAGTGTGAAGCCATGCTTCACCCAAAGGTCAAAACAATACTGGGAAGCCTTTGGCGGCAGGTATTTTTCGAAAACTGCAAACTGTGACTGCAAGCGGGCTTAAGGTAAGTCTTCTACGTCTCTCTCAATGGTGATTTTCACATCCTTTAAATCACGATGGATGTTGCGAAGCTCTTTCCTGATTTGCTCTCTTATTTTCCGCACATCTCTGTCTGACACGTCTACTTTGATCACGATATCGTCGAGCCCATCCTCCAGATCTATCCTGATCTCCTCTACATCATCCATGGCATCGCCGAGCGATTCCTCCACGTCTTCGAGGGCTTCGTTGATGATGTCCTCAATTTCGTCTCCGTCAACATCAATGGTTATGCTGAACCTATTGTCGTCACGTCGGTCGCTGCATGAGCTGATCATGAAAGCGACAAAAAGTATTGCTAACAACTTTTTCATAGGATAAAACTACCCTATTTCTGTCTGAAAAACAACGTGATGGGTGAACCGGTAAAACCAAAGTGACCACGCAGTTTATTTATCAAATACCGCTGATAGGATTCTTTGATGTACTGAGGATTGCTACAGAAAAAGGCGAATGAAGGCGTCTTTGTCGGAAGCTGCGTGATGTATTTGATGTTGATAATTTTGCTTTTGACAGACGGCGGCGGAAATTTTTCTATTTCCTTCAACATAATATCATTCAGCTTGGAGGTCGGAACCTTTTTTATTCGGTTCTCGTGAATTTCCATGGCCAGCTCAATCGCCTGAAAAATTCTCTTCTTGGTTACTACAGACGTGAATATGATGGGTACATACGCCATATCGCCAAGCTTTTCTATCATGGCTTTGGTAAACTTGTCGGCGGTTTTCTCGTCCTTCTCCACCAGGTCCCACTTGTTCACCATGATCATGATGCCTTTTTTGTACTTGTGGGCCAGGTTGATAATGCTCATGTCCTGCGCTTCCAGGCCAAGTGTTGCATCGATCATGACAATACTCACGTCGCTGTCCTGAAGGGCCTGAATGGATCGCAGCACAGAGAAAAACTCTATGTCTTCCTTCACCTTGGCTTTCTTGCGAATACCAGCGGTATCTGTCAGAATAAAGTCCTTGTTAAAAAGGGTATAGCGGGTATCGATAGCATCACGGGTGGTGCCGGCCACATTGGTTACAATGGTTCGATCCTTGCCAACCAACATATTCAGAAAAGAAGATTTGCCTACATTGGGCCTTCCCAGAATAGCGATGCGGGGTATGTCTTTGCCCGGATCTTCGTCGCCGTCTTCCTCAAAATGCTTTACTACTTCGTCCAGCAACTCGCCCGTACCCGAACCGCTATTGGAAGAAATAGGAAACAAGTGCTCTCCAAGTCCCAGCTCGTAAAACTCATTGGCAGCAAATATTCGTTCGGTGTTATCGGCTTTGTTGGCCACAAGCAGTACAGGCTTGTTTACACTCCTCACCACGTTGGCAAAGTCCCTGTCCCATGGCGTAACTCCCTCACCGCAGTCAACCATAAATAGAATGACCGACGCTTCTTCGAGCGCTTCTACCACCTGCTCTCTGATGGCAGCTTCAAAAATATCATCTGACCCCACCACATATCCGCCGGTATCAATCACCGTAAAATATTTACCAATCCACTCGGCATAGCCGTAGTGGCGATCCCTGGTTACGCCGGGTTCGTTGTCCATAATGGCCTTTTTCTTCTCAATCAGTCTGTTGAAGAAAGTGGATTTGCCCACGTTGGGCCTGCCTACAATTGCTACGATATTTGCCACTGGAAAATAAAAGATTAGTAATAATGAATGAGGAAATCAGCCACGATGGCTCCGCTGAAAACAAATACTATTGGTAAAATTCGTCATAATAATTCAGAAAAGCTCCTCCGGCTTTTTCGCTACCATAACAACGCATAACAAAAAGGCCTCAGCGTGCGCTGAGGCCTTGTTAGTAGCGGGGACAGGACTCGAACCTGTGGCCTTCGGGTTATGAGCCCGACGAGCTACCAACTGCTCCACCCCGCGATATGTTTGTTAAAGGGCTACAAATGTAAGGCAGCTTTTAAGCAAAAACAAGTACCTTTACAGAATAATTCAAAAGAATGTCAAAAAAATCTACTGATCAGCCGCCGACAGCGTTCCGCTCTGGATTTGTGTCCATCATCGGCAAACCCAACGTCGGCAAATCTACCCTCATGAACGCCCTCATTGGCGAGCGCCTCTCCATCATCACTGCAAAGGCCCAAACTACCCGTCACCGCATTTTTGGCATTCTGACAGGCAAAGATTTTCAGATAGTGTACTCCGACACACCCGGGGTAATGAAGCCTCAGTATGAGCTGCAGGAGGCAATGATGCGTTTTGTGTACCAGTCGCTGGAAGATGCAGATATGATCCTTTTTGTTGTCGAACTGGGCGACAAAATGGATGGCGACAACGTCGAAATTCTGGAGCTCCTGAGGAAGAGCGGCGTACCGGCCCTTTTTGTGATCAACAAAATCGACAAGTCAAAAGGCAGCCAGCTGGAGGACAAAGTGACCTACTTCAAAGAGTTTTCGGGTGATATTCCTATTCTCTGCATCTCCGCCCTCGACAAGACCAATCTGGAGCCACTGTTTGACCAGATACTAGAAAAGCTGCCTGTCCATCCGCCCTACTTCCCTGAAGATGAAATGACAGACCGAACCGAGCGGTTTTTTGCATCAGAAATCATCAGAGAGAAAATATTTCTGAACTACAAAAAGGAAGTGCCTTATAGCTGCGAAGTAATCATTGCTTCATTCAAAGAGGAAGAAAAAATTATCCGGGTGATGGCGGAGATTTTTGTTGAGCGAGCCACGCAAAGGGCGATCATTATTGGTCATGGGGGGCTGGCTCTGAAAAAAGTGGGTATAGAGGCAAGGAAGGACATGGAAGCATTCTTCGGCAAGCAGGTTCATCTCGAAACCTATGTGAGGGTTGAAAAAGACTGGCGGCAAAATAAGCTCAAGTTGAAAAGGTTTGGCTATGTGGATTGAACCCCAGCCAAAAAATGACTTCTACCACATGCTTTTGAGCTACGGAAGGTCAGTCATAATTCACCAAAAATAGATTCCCAAAAAACTTTCTTTCCTGCCAACAAACAGGAAAAACTTCTCCTT
Source organism: Imperialibacter sp. (assembly GCF_048007035.1). Classification (NCBI taxonomy): domain Bacteria; kingdom Pseudomonadati; phylum Bacteroidota; class Cytophagia; order Cytophagales; family Flammeovirgaceae; genus Imperialibacter; species Imperialibacter sp. The sequence goes on along the minus strand of NZ_CP180355.1, from coordinate 3,116,619 downwards.
ATTCATCATAATAAAACTATCAGCTTTTCCATTTTCTAAATTATTCCTATTTTAAGCACTTGCTCAAACAGGAATAACCAATGCTATCCAGAAAAAATGGCCTCATATCGGGTATTATAATATTTACATATTTTTTTCCACAAACATTCTACGGGCAGGAAGTTATTATAGGGAACGCCCTGAGCTCTGACAATGCGCTTTTGAATATTGGCTCAGACAAGGGCATATTACTTCCCCGGCTTACTTCCGTGCAGCGGGCTGCAATACCCAGCCCCGCCAATGGATTGATTGTATACGACATCGAACAACACTGCTATTACTACTATAACAGCCGCAGTGGCTGGGAAGCGATGAAGCCGGTGCCAGCGGGAATAATTACGATGTGGTATGGGGATATTTCTACCTACTTTCCCGGAGGCGTGGGGGTTAAGCACATGGCAGGGTGGGCGATTTGCGACGGTAACAATGGAAGACCAAATCTGGGAGGCAAATTCGTAGCTGGCTACTCAGGGTCAGGAGACTATGCGACTATTAATGGCACGCCTGGAGGATCTGGAACAGTAGGCCTTGGAGTAGATAACTTGCCAAGCCATACTCACACCATTACTGACCCAGGTCACAACCATGCCGTCACACTTCCCGCAAACACAAGTCATACGCACACTATCAGCTACAGCTCCAGTAGCTATGGAGCAACTTTCGGGCGGGCCGACGATCATCTCTCCACCATCGCCTATAGAGATGGTGGCACTATTGTTGACTATGACGTCACAACAGGCAATGGTTCTTTTTCCGCATCGATGAGTCCCGCTAGTGCAAACATTTCATTGCAAAACAATGGGTCGGGTGCTGCCTTCGACAACCGCCCACCTTTCTATGTTCTTGTTTACATCATGAAATTATAGCCATGAAGTTTCCAGCTAAAATTAATCTGATTTTTGTGTTTGCCTTTCTCCTGGCCAACTATACCAACGCTCAACAAGGCGCAGCCATAGGAACGACTAACCCGGAGCCGTCGGCGGCCTTTCAGGTTGGAGAAAGGATTTCCAATATCAATAAAGGAGTGCTCATACCACGAACTACTACATCAATTGTCGACCCCACCGATGGGCTGCTTGTATATAACATATCCTCCGGATTCCTTGCCTACTCCCAGGGGGGCGTTTGGACAGATATTACACCAGTACCCTCCGGCACCGTTATTATGTGGGGAGGAGATGTCTCAAGCTTGCCGGATGGCTGGGTGCTCTGCGACGGAAACACCTATAATCTGCAAGGGGCTGTAACATCAGGTGGCATCCCAACGCCCAACCTAAGGAGCCAATTTATAGCTGGCTATTCTAACGCCGGAGACTATGCCACGCTGAACTCCGTCACCGCAGGTGGAGCCTTTCATACACTTACGGAGGCCGAAATGCCTTCACATTCACACGCCATCTCATCTGATCACACGCACAGCATAGGTTTTACTCCAGGTGCTCACGATCACGATTTCTCTGTCAGCGACGCCGAAAAGAGCACCGGCGCTATCGCAGGCGCCAGCACTGCACCTGTTGCCGGATTTCACTATCTCCCGGTAGCCAACCCCAAATCAACTTCAAAGGTAGGAACGGCCATTGGCGTTAGCGGTTCGACGACAGGGATTTCCGTGGGGGAAACCGGCTCAAGTCAGGCCATCGACAATAGACCCCCGTATTATGTATTGGCCTTTATAATGAAGCTATGAAAAAGAGAATTCAACCTCATCGATGGCTACATGCCGTTGCCTTCATTTTTATAAGTTTCTCCTCAAAGGCACAGGAATCAACAGACTTTCTTTTTATTGGCACTGGGCCAACCCCGCCTTACGAAAAGGCCGTCGTTGTCATTGATGTCCAGGAAAAAAACAAAGGTGTACTATTGCCCAACTACGCTGCCGGAACCAACGACGGCACCAACCATAGAAGCCACCCGCTGGCGTCCGAAGAAGGAATGATGTACTACGACTCTAACGGAAATAACGTGAGTGTATACAATAGCACCAATGGTGTTTGGAATTCATTGGGTTTTCTCCCGGTCAAAAGCATCGTGATGTGGAGTGGAGATCCAAACGCACTTCCAGCTGGCTGGTATCTCTGCGATGGTGAAAATGGCACTCCGGATTTAAGAGGCAGGTTTATTGTGGGTCTGAACCCTGGTGGTTCAGACTATCCCTCCAAGGGCCCAAGTGGCGGTTTTAACCATATAACGATTAACGAGGCCATGCTGCCTAACCATTCACATGGGGTAAACGACCCTGGTCATGGCCATGCGGCTACCTTGACTCATGATCATAATTATTCTGTCACAGAATACCGATCCATTATTCCGAACACAAATAAAAGCATGGTGGGGCCGGGGGGCTCTCCAAGCAACACAAGTTCGGTCACCACAAGCTCAGCCTCATTTACCGGCACGTTCTCTGTCTCCTCAAGCGGTGTAGGAGCAACTGCTGGCGCTACCGGGGGAGGTCAACAATACGACAACCGACCTCCTTATCTCGTACTGGCCTTTATTATGCGAGTAAACTAGTCAAAAAAGGCGGCCGCAGAAGGAGATTTAGATATCCGCTGAACGACCATTTTTCTTACTATCTTTCGCCTTCCTTAAATACAACATGGAAGCGATAGACAGTGTGCACCTCAATTTTAACCAGGGAACAGCCTGGGGCCTTAACTTTCTGCTGGCTTTTATTATGTTCAGCGTTGCTATCGAACTCACAGTTACCGATTTTAAAAAGATTGCTCAATACCCGAAGGCAGCTTTGATCGGGATAGTCTCTCAATTTCTTCTTCTCCCATTTCTGACTTTCCTGCTCATACGTGCCTGGGAGCCTGCTCCAAGTATTGCCCTCGGCATGATTATGGTAGCCGCTTGTCCTGGTGGCAATGTCTCCAATTTTTTCTCTTTTATGGCAAAAGGTAATGTGGCGCTGTCCGTCACCCTTACAGCCTTTTCGACTGTAGGGGCTATTCTTTTCACCCCGATCAACCTGTCTTTCTGGGCTAGTCAATACGAGCCAACCGCCAGATTGCTGACCAAAGTGGATCTTTCAGTTTTAGATGTGTTTACCGCTGTATTCATTATACTAGGCGTGCCACTTCTCGTCGGCATGACAGCAAAACACAAAGCCCCCGAATGGTGCCTGAAATATGGCAATGTGTTTCGTAAGGTTTCACTGGGCATCTTTGCACTATTCGTTGTTGGAGCACTTACCGCTAACTACGAAATATTTTATAAACACATTTACCTGGTTGTCATCCTGGTATTGATCCATAATGGGCTTGCTCTGGGCGGAGGTTATGCCCTGGCCAGATTCTCGGGTTTGACTTCCACCGATCGCCGGACAATTGCTATTGAAACAGGAATTCAAAATTCAGGCTTGGGACTTTTGCTCATATTTACTTTTTTTGACGGCTTGGGAGGCATGGCGCTGATTGCCGCCTGGTGGGGCATCTGGCACATGGTATCCGGGATGACGGTCAGTTACCTGTGGTCCCGTTCCAATTAAACTTTAACGACATTCATGCTTTATTTCATTTTTCGGCCAATTGTTAGGGTCGCTCTATGGTTTTTTTACGGCCATTTAAAGGTTTCCGGCCTCGAAAATTTACCCAGGAATGCTCCTGTTATACTTGCCCCTAATCATCAGAATTCCTTTTTAGATGCTATTCTGCCGGCCTGTTTTCAGCCCCGGTCACTCCATTTCCTCACCCGCTCTGACGTTTTCAAAAAAGGACTGATACAAAAAATTCTTTTTGGCTTTCATATGTGGCCTGTGTACAGGCAGCGTGATGGCAAGGATACACTAGGAAAAAATGAAGAAGTGTTTAAAAACTGTAGTCAGCTGCTGAGGAGTAATGGATGTCTGCTACTGTTTCCGGAAGGTGACCAGATTTGCGCACACAACCTTAGGTCTCTAAAAAAAGGAATGGCTCGCATCGCCTTTCAAACCGCTGAGGAATCCAACTTTGAAAAGGAAATTTACATTGTGCCAGTGGGGTTGAATTACGAGCATTACTGGAATTTCAATACGGCGTTTCAGATGCGGTTCGGCAAACCAATAAAAGTGCTCGATTTTCAGAAAGACTATCAAGAGAGCGAACAAAAAGGGCTCCTGTCACTTACCAAAGCAGTGAGTGAGGGTATGGAGCAGGAGATCATCCAGATTGGCAGCCGGGCCAATGAGCATTTTTGGTTCGAAGAGGCGGGCCTTTCAGGGGTGGATTTAACGTCACCTGAATTTTTCAGAAACATAGACGTTGACTCAAGACCTGCGCCCAAGCCAAAGAAAAGAAAAATCAACGCCCTTGCCCGTGCTTTACACTGGCCCGTGCTCACACTCCTTGCCAGTTTTTTGAAAAGTAAAATCAAAGACAACAAGTTTCTTGGTGCGGTAAAGTTCGGAATGGGCATGGTCTTCTTCCCGATATATTACCTGATTGTATTCACCGCCGCTGTAGCGCTTTCTGGCAGTTGGTGGCTGGGAGCGGGATTAATTGTTTTTATGACTCTATCCCTGAAGATAAAAAGCTAAGCTTTGCTGTACTCAAAAGTGCCATGCGCACTGGAAATCGTGACAAGCGGGCTAGCTGAGGCCTTCACCTCACCTATAATTTGCGCATCAACTCCGAAACTGTTGGCAATTTGAATCATGTTCTCAGCTGAATCAGCGTCGGTATATATTTCCATCCGATGCCCCATATTGAACACTTTGTACATCTCCTTCCAATCCGTACCACTTTCTTCCTGAATGATCCTGAATAGAGGAGGTACATCAAACATGTTGTTTTTTACAACATGATTCTCAGTGATAAAGTGGAGTACTTTGGTTTGTGCTCCCCCGCTGCAATGGACAATTCCATCAATCGCTGCCCGGTGGTGTTTAAAAATCTCCATCATCACAGGTGCGTATGTCCTTGTGGGAGACAGCACCAGCTTGCCCATATCCAATGGCACGCCAGCTACCCTGTCGGTTAGCTTGTATTTCCCTGAGTACACCAGGTCTCTTGCTACAGCAGCATCATAACTTTCCGGATACTTGTCTGCATAGGCTTTTTCAAAAACATCGTGACGTGCAGAGGTGAGTCCGTTGCTGCCCATACCTCCGTTGTAAGCGGCTTCGTATGTCGTCTGCCCATAAGATGCCAGTCCAACAATCACATTTCCTGGCTTTATGCCATCAGTAGTAATCACGTCCGAGCGTTTCATTCTGGCGATCACCGTGCTGTCTACTATGATGGTTCGAACCAGATCGCCAACGTCGGCAGTTTCTCCGCCGGTCAGCGCTATGTTCACACCATGATCCCGAAGCAGTTGCAGCACTTCCTCAGTACCGTTGATAATCGCAGAGATGACTTCTCCGGGCACTTTGTGCTTATTACGTCCAATGGTAGAGGAAAGTAAAATATTGTCAGTGGCGCCTACGCAGAGCAGGTCGTCGGTGTTCATAATGACTGCGTCCTGAGCAATACCCTTCCAAACACTCAAGTCTCCTGTTTCTTTCCAATACAGGTAGGCGAGCGATGATTTGGTGCCTGCACCATCAGCATGCATGATATTGCACCACTCAGCGTCGCTGCCCAGCATGTCAGGCACAATCTTGCAAAATGCTTTGGGGAAAAGGCCCTTGTCAAGTTTAGAAATTGCCTGGTGCACGTCTTCCTTATCGGCCGACACACCTCGTTGCAGGTAGCGCTCGTTCATGTGGCAAAAATAAGCGACCCACAAGAATTGTTTGTCCTCTTTAACTAATTAATTGAAAACTAATGAAGACACGGCAACCCAGATCAAATAGCGAACTCCTTCAAAAGGATGTTTTTCCTTGTTTCCGGGTCTTCTTTGTAGACGACAATTTTCCGGCATTCAAAAGCATCGGGAACAGACGCACTGGCAAGAAACTTAATCGCCTTGTCGTAGTTGTCGCCCTTGATGTAGTTGCCAATGGTGATGTGGTGCCTCAGGTATTTTTCAAAATCCTCATGCTGAGGTTTCTCTCCCAACAAATATTCTTTGAAGGCCTGGTGAAGGCTATTGGTTAATACCCTTAGAGGAAGCGATTTCTCCACATCCACAAAAATCAGCCCCCTGCCGGGCGCCGTAATTTTATTCAGCGAAATATCGAACGGAAGAGCCCCTGTCAATACCTTTTCGACTGCCTGCACCAAGGGCTCAAGGTGGCCCGGTTCAACTTTCAGATAAATGAGGGAAATGTGTGGCTCATAATCCCAATAAAAATAGTTGCCTATTTTCTCCCTGAGCTGGAGCTTGAGTTTTTGGATATAAGAATAGACAGGCTCTGTGGGGAGCAAAAATACCTTTACAGTGTCGAACGCCATTACTCTTGCTCTCCTCCATTTCCCCGTTTAAAATACTTGTCAAACTCATCGTCCTCCAGCGAGCCAGGCTGGTCTTCGTCTTCTATGATGAACTTAGACTTGTCGTATTTTGTCACTTTAAATTCGGTGCGGCGGTTGACCTGATGCTCCTCCTCAGATTGTGCTTCTTTGATGATCAACTGAGTTTCTCCGTAGCCTCGGGCCACCATACGGGAGGCGTTTATCCCCTGCGAAACAAGGTATCTAACTGCTGATCTTGCCCTTCTATCAGAAAGGTCAAGGTTGTAATCATCAGGAGCCCGATCATCTGTATGAGAAGCAAGCTCAATTTCAATCTCCGGGTTATCTCTCATGAGCTGCGCCAGCTTGTCGAGTTCCACGGCGGCATCGGCCCTGATGTCGTCCTTGTCCAGATCGTAGTAGATATTTTCCAACACAATCGGCTTCTGCATAATAATTTTCTCGAGCCGGATTTTTGTCTCAAAAGTTACGTTAGTGATCAGCTCAGTAAGTGTGCTTCTGTCAGGGGTTTTACCTACAGTGCTAAAGTCGATCCTTGTGGTGAAGTAGTCTGGCTTTTCGGCTACCAGGTAATAGTTTTCCTCCCCAAAAACCTGGAAATTAAAAGAGCCATCATCACCCGTAAATGTTTCGCTAATCAGCTTGTCATCTTTTTCATCCAAAAGCCTCACTTTGGTATTGCCAAGAATCTCATCCGTTCCTGTAACCCCTGGTGTGACTGTTGTGCCCGCCAAATGGAAATTGATAATTTTCAGATTAGGGTCGTCATTGACAAAGGTATAGATGTCGTCATCGCCCTTTCCGCCAGGCCTGTTGGAAGAAAAGAAGCCTCTGGTAGGATTAAAAAGGAACAAGCCAAAATCGTCTCCTTCCGAGTTGACTGGTGCCCCAAGGTTGTCAACCCTCATAGCTCCTCCCTGCCTCTTGGCCACAAAAATATCCATGCTACCAAGCCCAGGATGTCCGTTGGAGGAAAAATAGAGTGACCCGTCTTCCGCCATATAAGGAAATGCTTCGTCACCCGCTGTGTTGATTTCCGGCCCCAGGTTTCTGATATCCACCCATCTGCCCCGGTTGTTTAACGTGGCCGAATAGATGTCGCTGCCACCCAGTCCGCCGGGCCTGTCCGACGCCCAGTACAGTGTAGTACCATCGGGGCTCATTGCAGGACTGCTGTCCCACGACGAAGGCTCGTTGACGTTGACCGGCCTTGGGGTGGACCAGCGTCCGTTTCTGTAGCGGGTAAAAAACAAATTAATTTGCTCGGCATCGCTGCTTTTCCCTGTGTTACCTTTGGCAAAAATCATGGTGTAGCCATCAGGCGAAAAAGCAACAGACCCTTCGTTCACTCCCGGGTCGTTAATTATCGGATCCAGTGCTTTCAACGATGTGAGGTCAACAACTGCCCCTCTTGTTTTCACACTGTAAATATCTGTAAAACCTGTGCCAGTGGCCTTGTATACTTTTCCGCCATCTCTGTTGGAGGTGAAATACAAGTCGCCCTTATTGTACACTGGGCTATATTCCGCAGCTGGTGTGTTCACCGTTTCAAGGTTTTTTACTCTGTAGTACGACTCTCTGTCTTTTAAAAGATCAAGCTTCTCAAGGCTGGCCAGGTCATCTTCCGCAAGCTTCTTGATAGATGGCGTTGAGGCTTTCAGCAAATAGTCGTTCAGCGCATCTTTCGCATCCTCATATTTCCCTACAGCTTTCAGGGCCTGAGCATAATCAAACCAGGCCATTTCATCATCAATGCCATTCTGAATAGCCGCCCGGTAGTAGGGCATCCCCTGGCCAATTTTGTTCGACTTCTTGTAAGCTTCCGCAAGCCGATAATTTAGATCCGGATCCCGTGGATTTTTCTTCACCAGTGTTTGATACTGGTTGATAGCGACGTCATATTCCGCATTGGCATATGACTTCTCTGCTTTTTTGGAAACACTGCATCCAGCCAGAAAAAACAATCCCAATACTAGTCCCAAACAGGTGTTTCTCATAACAACTACAATTAAACGAGGTACAACCTTCAAACACTCAATTTAACGAATGTCCCTATTGAAAGGTATGCGCAGTTTTAAAATAACGTTTCAACCAGGTGTCTCCAGCCGGCACCACCCAATTCGCTTTCAGGTCTTGCTTTGTACTTATCAGTGTGTTGAATACCCGAGAATCGGCCTCTAGCTCACCTCCCGCTACCTTTGGCTTTATTTCCTGCAGCTTAATCCTTTCCAGAGATTCACCGTTTTTAAAAATCACAGTGTCTCTTGTAAAAAAGTCTGCTTTAAGTTTTTTCTGAAGCACCTGGAGTTCGTGAACAGACGCATCAATACTGCAACCTGAAGCACCAGAAGACGATTCGTCGACTGCGATGATGACAAATACTTTGTTTTCTATGATGAAAGAACTCGTAAGCGGCTGGTTATGGGCCTTCCAGGAATCAAGAAATGAAGTAAGCGAACCGGAAAGCCATTCCACTTCTTCGTCGGTAAGGAATCTATTGCATTGGTACACCCACAGCCTACTGGTGTCCTCCATCTGATCAAAAGGAATAAACATGCCTTATAATTTTTAGTAAATATAAAAGCCCGGGGCTATATGAACTAATCGAGCCGTTGCTATTACTAATAATTACAATAAAACTAAAGTTCCAATCACCTACGAATTTGACAGGTCAGGGTTTGACGCCAGAATAAGCTCTGCCAGATCAAGCACCCTCACTTGACTTTCCTTTTCCTTGTTCTTTACCCCATCCGACAGCATGGTCATGCAGAACGGACAAGCGGCGGCTATTACCTCCGCACCGGTTGACAGCGCCTCCTCCGTTCGTTCAATATTAATTTCCTTGTTCCCTTTTTCAGCGTCCTTAAACATTTGTGCTCCTCCGGCACCGCAGCAAAGGCCATTAGTTCTGCATCTCTTCATTTCTACCAGGTCAGCATCAAGTGCGGAAATCACCTCTCTAGGCGCTTCATACACCTGATTGGCCCGACCGAGATAACAGCTGTCATGATAAGTAATCTTTTTACCCTTAAAGGCCCCGCCAGCCACCTTCACTCTGCCTTCATTGATAAGTTGCTGTAGGTAAGTAGAGTGGTGGATCACCTCGTAGTCGCCGCCGAGGCTGGGGTATTCATTCTTCAATGTATTGAAACAGTGAGGGCAGGCAGTCACTATCTTTTTTATTTCATAGCCATTAAGCACCTGAATATTGGCCATGGCCTGCATTTGAAACAAAAACTCATTTCCCGCACGCTTGGCCGGATCACCGGTGCAGGCCTCCTCCTGGCCCAAAACTGCAAATTTTATCCCGGCATGGTTCAGGATTTTAACAAAGGCGGTTGTCACTCTCTTGTAACGGTCATCAAAAGATCCGGCACAGCCTACCCAGAACAACACTTCCGGCGACTCTCCTTTTGCAGCCATTTCGGCCATCGTTGCTATCTTATACTCCATTGCTTAGTCGTTTGAAGGTTCTTGTTTCAGTTCGTCGGCCCACTTGAACCGGTCGGAGGGAGGGAATTTCCAAGGGGCAAAATTATTCTCGATATTTGAAAACATCGTATTCCAGGATGCTGGCGAGCCCGATTCTTCCATGGCCACATACTGGCGCATCTGTACGATGATATTCAAAGGGTCAATGTTAACCGGACAGGCTTCAGTACAGGCATTGCATGTGGTGCAAGCGTTGATCTCCTCTTTGGAAATATGGTCACCAAGAAGAGACTTGCCGTCTGCTCCTGGCTCTCCACCCCTAGCAAGAAAGCTCCCGTACTCTTCTACCCGATCTCTCGTGTCCATCATGATTTTTCGGGGGGACAGCTTTTTGCCAGTTATATTGGCCGGACATTCGGAGGTACAGCGACCGCACTCAGTGCAGGCGTAGGCGTCCATCAGGTTCTTCCAGCTCAAGTCGACCACATCTTTAGCACCAAATCTCCCTACCTCAGCTGGCGGTGCGGCCTGATCCGACTGAATGCCGAGCATCATTTTTACCTCGTTGGTCACTGTTTCCATGTTCTCAAACTTTCCTTTCGCATTCAAGTTGGTGTACCATGTGTTCGGGAACGCCATAAAAATGTGCAGGTGCTTTGAGTAAGTAACATAAATAGCGAAGGCCAGAATGCCAATAATATGAAACCACCATGCAAACCGTTCAACAACTACCAGCGTCCCAGGGCTCATTCCGTCGAATATTGGAATAAGCAGAGAGCTGATGTAGAGGTTACCTGTTTGATGATAGGCTTCCGGCATTTGCCCTTGCAGCAGTTGATCGGTGGCATTCATAGTCAGAATGGCCAGCATCAGTATGCCTTCAATCACCAAAATAAGATTGCCGTCCAGTGCCGGCCACCCCTTCATCTCAGGCTTAGTGAATCTTGGCACTCTCAAAATATTTCTCCTTATCAAAAAGACAACACAGGCAACTAAAACTGCCAGCGCAAGAAATTCGAAAAAATTAATTGCCACACCATAAATGCTGCCGAGCAAAGGAGCAAACAGCCTGTGCGTTCCCAATATACCGTCGAGCACAAACTCCAGCACCTCCAGATTGATAATGAGAAAGCCTGTATAAATAAAGAAGTGAAAAAAGGCAGGAATAAAACGTTTAAACATTTTCCTTTGACCGAAAGCCACAAGCAGCATGGTTTTCCATCTTTCACTTTTGCGATCCGATCTGTCAATGGATCGTCCCAATAAAATATTTTTTCTTATCTGCCGTATTCGACCGAGAAGCATAAAGCCCGCAACGGCCAGAATAGCTAAAAAAGCAATTTGCGGAAGGTAGGTCATGTTGTTTGTCGCTAGTTTCCTTTATTTTTCAAAATGTTTTTGGATCAAATCATTTAATCCATACTTTTGCATTCTCATTTCTGAGGGTGCTGTAGCTCAGTTGGTAGAGCATCGGACTGAAAATCCGTGAGTCGGTGGTTCGAATCCACTCAGCACCACATCCCTTAAATGCCTTCGCTAGCGAAGGCATTTTCTTTTTTACCTCCCCGGCCCTTTTTTTTCAACCCAGCGATAATCTTTCAACTGCGCTTTCATTGTTTCGAAGATATAAAGGATTTGTGAAAAATAGTATGCATGCATACTAATTAATTGACCGAAAACATCCCAGTCAACAACAATTCGAAAAACGACTCATGGACGTTGCCAGGGAACCGGAATGGCTCCCATGCAGCAGCAAAACTAAAGAGGTTGTAAAGCCTGTGAGACTGAATTAGGTGAAGTTCTTCAGCATATTAATTTCCGACTTCGTAAGCATACGCCAGGTGCCCCTGGTAAGGTCTTTTTTGGTAAGCCCTCCATACATCACCCTGTCGAGCTTCACAACGTCGTAGCCCAGGTACTCAAAAATACGTCTGACAATCCTGTTTCTACCGACATGGATCTCGATGCCAATTCCTATCGAGTCTGGTGACACGATTTGAATGTCGTCTGGCTGAACGAGGCCATCCTGCAGCTCCAGTCCGGCCTTTATTTTAGCCAGGTCCTCAGCCTTCAATGGTTTATTCAGCTCAACATAGTAAATCTTCTTTACCATGTGTGACGGGTGACTCAGTTTTTTAGCCAGTTCACCATCGTTGGTAAAAAGCAACAGCCCACTTGTGTTCCTGTCGAGCCTGCCAACGGGATAAATCCGCTCTTCACAGGCATTGGCCACCAGTTTCATCACAGTCTTCCTGTTCTGCGGATCGGTAACTGTAGTTATAAAATCTCTGGGCTTGTTCAACAGCAGATAAACCAGCTTCTCAGCCTTCATCACCCTTCCATCAAACTTCACAACGTCCTTTGGCCCCACCTTAAGCCCAAGCTCGGTTACCACCTTACCATTGATGGTCACTTTTCCCTCTTCAATCAGCCTATCAGCCTCCCTACGTGAAGCGATGCCAGCATTAGCAAGGTATTTATTCAAGCGCACTGGCTCATTGGGAGACACAGGCTTCTCATCGTATTTATGCTTAAAAGGCTTCCCTGCCGCCCCGCCTTTTCTCGGGCCTTTTGGTGCACCTTTGCCTTTTGGCTTACCGGCAAAACGGGAAGTCCTTTCGAACGCTCCTTCTGTAGCGTTGTCAGGCGAACTTCTTTTCACACGACCAGTCGGCTTTTCACCAAAGCTACCTGCCGATTTCCTGGGACGGCTGGTGCCCTCTGAAGAACCTCGCCTATTCCGGCCTTCCGACGGCTGACTTGAGCCATCAGCAGAGCCTGTAGCAGGCCCCTTGCGCCTGGCAGAAGGCCCTGGCCTTTTAGGGCCATCGCTTCTCTTGCCTGGCTCGCTACGTTTGCCCGCACCAAAAGACGGCTTATCGTCGGAGAATTTCTTTCCTCCTTTAAATGGTTTCTTCATAAGTGGAATGTAATAAAAAAAGAGGGGTTATTCTTCCGATTTGGTCTCCCCAATCTCATTTTCTTCTTTGAGAAAGTCTTTGGGGGTCGGCATTTCCTTCAAATCGTTAATGCCAAAGTAGTCCATAAATTTGCTGCTAGTGCCGTATAAGAGCGGCCTGCCCACACCTTCTGACTTGCCCTTAATTTCAACAAGCTCCTTTTCCAGCAGCTTTTGCACAGCGTAGTCGCAATTAACGCCACGAATTTGCTCGATCTCCGATTTGGTCATTGGCTGCTTGTAGGCAATAATCGACAAAGTCTCGAGAGAGGAAGTGGACAACCGTCGTTTGGATTGCTGCTTCAGCAAAATGCCAATACTGGCCTGGTAGGCTGGTTTGGTGAGAAACTGATAACCTCCTCCAGACTTTACAGGTTCAAAGGCAAAGGTTTCCGCACTATATTTTTCTTTTAGTTTTTCAATCGCAAGGGAGATGTCATCTCCAGGCACTTCAGTGCCGAACATTTCTTCGAGTGTACTCTTCAGTTCTTCATCCTTTACCGGCTTGGGTGAGCAAAAGATGAGCGCTTCAATATGATTAACAAGATAATCCAACTGCTATAAACCCCTGCGAATTTAGTTTCGTGACTGCTTCAATTTAGCTTCAATAGAATGCATAGTGTGGGGAACAGCTTTTAAACGTTCCTTAGAGATCAGCTTTCCAGTATCAACGCAAATGCCATAGGTGCCATTTTTTATCCTTACCATGGCATTTTCGAGTTGCACCATAAATTTTTGCTGCCTTGATGCCAGCTGGCTCAGATTTTCTTTTTCCATCATGTCGGCCCCGTCTTCCAGCACCTTTATGTTTCCTGAGGTATTATCCGTGCCTTCATCGTTGCTTCGGCTAAGCGACTCCTTGATGTATTTAAGCTCACTTCGTGCCTTATCGAGCTTTTGAGAGATTATTTCCTCAAATTCTTTAAGCTCTTCGTCTGAGTATCTGGTTCTTTCGTCTTGGCTCATAGCATTTCAAATTTTACCTAACCTGGCGCCCCAAAGGTTTTCAAAAATAAGGCAAATGTATGTTTTCATACCTGAAAAAGAAAGGCCCGCTACTAAACGGGCCTTTCTTTTTAAGCTACTTTTTGCTTTTCCTTAAATTTTTTCAGTTGCCTTCGCAAGGCTTCCACTGCCAGATCGGTTGCAGCTTCAAAAGATTTAGACTGCTCTTTGGCAAACAATTGCGAGCCAGGAATATTCAGCTTTATTTCAACTACTTTGTTTTCTACATCATTCTTCTCGAGACGCATAAATACTTCACCATCTATAATCCTGTCATAAAAGGTATTTAGCTTATCGGTTTTCTTTTGAATGAAGTCCAACAATTTAATGTCGGCGTCGAAGTGGATTGAATGCATCTGCAGTTTCATAATACTAAAATTTAAGGGTACAACAATTAAGCCTTTGGATGGGCTTGTTTATAAACAGACTTCAGCTTATCAAGTGTATTGTGTGTGTACACCTGAGTAGCTGCTAAATTGGCATGTCCAAGTAAATCTTTTACAGCGTTAAGATCAGCTCCTTTATTGAGCAAATGGGTGGCGAAGGTGTGTCTAAGTACGTGCGGGCTTTTCTTTTCCGAGCTAGTAACCATATTCAAATACGCTTTTACCGTCCTGTAAATCATCATAGGATAGGCCTTACCTCCCTCATCAGTTACTATCAAAAAGTTAGAGAAATTTTCAGACAAATGCTCCTTCTTAAGGAGAATATATTTTCTAACTTCTTCAACAAGCGGGGCCGGAATAGGGATCACCCTTTCTTTGTTTCGCTTGCCTAATACCTTAACGTGCCCCTGATAGAAATTGATGTCTTCATCCTTTAAATTAATTAGTTCGGAAAGGCGTATGCCTGTGCCATACAAAAAATCGAGAACAAGCTTATCTCTGCCACCAACAAACCCCTCCGGAAAAGGAATCTGGTCAAGCAGTGTGGTCATTTCGCTTTCCCTCACGAAGGAGGGCAGCATTTTGGAAGTTTTAAGCGGCTTGAGCTTGTCGGCTGGGCTTTTTTCGATCTCCTCCCTACGCAGAAGAAACTTGTAGTATGACTTGAGAGAGGCAATTTTCCTGTTAACTGACTTGCTTTCCAGGCCCTGTTCAACAAGGTGGATAAGCCAGGTTCTCAATGCCTGGTAGTTGGCATCCTTTAACCCGTAAGAAAATTCACTATTTAGAAATGACTCAGCCTGAGTTAGATCACTCTTATATGAGGTAAGGGTATGGGGGCTAAGCCTCTTTTCGAATTGGAGGTATTTGAGAAAAGAATCAATCATAAGTTAGTGAAATCACCTTATTCACTAACTTATGAAATATATCCGCTATTATAAATTTTCCTGACCCATCATTTGCTGACGGTAGGCGGCT
Source organism: Imperialibacter sp. (assembly GCF_048007035.1). Classification (NCBI taxonomy): domain Bacteria; kingdom Pseudomonadati; phylum Bacteroidota; class Cytophagia; order Cytophagales; family Flammeovirgaceae; genus Imperialibacter; species Imperialibacter sp. The sequence goes on along the minus strand of NZ_CP180355.1, from coordinate 3,101,482 downwards.
TTGATTTTTTCTTCTCTGTTTTTTACAGAAGGCTTAACAAAGAAAGTACGGCTGCGAAGCTCCTTAAGAACACCTGTTCTTTCGAATTTCTTCTTGAATCTCTTAAGTGCCTTGTCGATTGACTCGTTTTCCTTAATGTTTACTACGATCATTTCGTTAATTAATTATGGGCTGCAAAGATAAAGTTTTTAATTCCAAAAACTCAAATTTATTTCAATAGTTCTCTTGAGATCACCACCTTTTGAATTTCAGAGGTTCCCTCGCCAATAGTGCAGAGCTTAGCATCCCGATAAAATTTCTCGACCGGGTAGTCCTTGGTGAAGCCATAGCCCCCGAAAATCTGCACTGCGTTGTTGGCCACCGAAACGGCCACTTCAGAAGCGTAGTATTTCGCCATTGCAGATTCCTTTGTCACTTTTCCCTTCCTGTTTTTTATGGCGCCTGCCTGATCGGTGAGCAGTTTGGCTGCTTCCAATTGGGTGGCCATTTCGGCAAGCATAAAGGAAATTCCCTGAAAGGAAGAAATAGGCTTATTGAATTGATGTCTTTCCTGTGAATAGGCCAATGCAGCCTGCAAAGCGCCTTCAGCAATGCCACAACTTAACGCAGCTATTGATATCCGGCCTCCATCCAAAACTTTTAATGATTGTATAAAGCCGTCGCCAACATCTCCCAGAAGGTTTTTCTCGGGAATTCTACAGTCCTGAAATATCATTTCAGCTGTTTCAGACGCCCTCATGCCCAGCTTATCTTCCTTTCGGCCTCCGGCAAAGCCTGGTGTGCCTCTCTCGACTATAAAAGCCGACATGCCATGAGAATCACCCGTTTTGCCAGTTCTTGCTATCAAAACAGCTATGTCGCCAGAAATGCCGTGGGTAATAAAATTTTTGGCTCCATTGATCACCCATTCCTTCCCATCCTTCACTGCTGTAGTTTTCATATTGGCAGCGTCCGAGCCTGTGTTAGGTTCGGTAAGCCCCCAGGCACCAATCCATTCTCCTGATGCTAGCTTTGGCAGCCACTTCTTTTTTTGCTCGTCATTTCCAAATTGAAGCAGGTGCCCCGTGCAGAGGGAATTGTGGGCAGCCAGTGAAAGCCCTATGGAAGGATCCACTTTCGATATTTCTATAATAGCGGTGATGTATTCGAGATAGCCAAATCCTGACCCACCCAGTTCGTGAGGCACCATCACTCCCATAAGACCAAGCTCTCCCATTTTATGAAAAAGCTCTTTAGGAAAGTGCTGGGACTCATCCCACTTTTTAATGTTTGGAGAAATTTCCACCCTGGCAAAATCTCGCACCATTTCCTCAATCATCTTTTGGTTTTCCAACTCAACTTCCTCGTTTCGTTCTTTTGTCAATGTATCCATGTTGTTTATTTGGGCTGTATAAAATAAAAACGCAATTGTCCATCGTTAGTTTAAACCAACCACCAGCAATCTATCACTGCTGGTCTTAATGTCAGGTTTAATTAACTCCAAAAAACGTTCATTTACCGAAAGAACTGGTGTAATTATTTTGCAGATTGATAGATTTGCAGCAGACTAATAAGAAAATCCGAACAATATGAAAATTGCTGTAGTTGGAACTGGCTATGTTGGACTTGTGACTGGTACCTGCTTCGCCGAGACGGGGAACCACGTAACGTGTGTTGACATCGACGAAAAGAAGGTTGAAAAACTTAAGAATCAGATCATGCCCATTTATGAGCCTGGTTTGGACGTTCTCTTTGAAAGGAATATTAAGCAGGGCAGACTCGATTTCACTACCAACCTTAAGGAAGGTATCAAGGACGCAAAAATTATTTTTCTGGCACTACCCACACCTCCCGGTGAAGATGGCTCTGCCGACCTTAAATATATATTGAAGGTGGCCAGCGACCTTGGCCCTATTCTTAGCGAGTACACAGTAATTGTTGATAAAAGCACTGTCCCTGTTGGCACTGCCGACAAGGTACATGCTCAAATAGCAAAAAATGCAAAAGTGCCCTTTGACGTGGTTTCAAATCCTGAGTTCCTTAGAGAAGGTGTCGCAGTGGATGATTTCATGAAGCCAGACAGAGTGGTGATTGGCACCAGCTCGGACAAAGCGAGAAAAGTGATGGATCAGCTTTATGCACCATTCGTTCGCCAGGGTAACCCGGTTATTTTTATGGATGAGAAATCAGCAGAGCTCACGAAGTATGCCGCCAACTCATTCCTCGCCACCAAAATCACATTCATGAATGAGATTGCCAACATGTGTGAACTATTGGGTGCAGATGTTGACATGGTTAGAAAAGGGATTGGCACAGATACCAGGATCGGAAAGAGATTCCTTTTTGCTGGCATCGGATACGGTGGAAGCTGTTTTCCAAAGGATGTGCAGGCATTGGCCAAATCAGCACAGGAAGTTAAATATGACTTTAAGCTTCTAACCTCGGTAATGGATGTGAATCAGGAGCAGAAAACCAAACTGATCCATCGTGCCAAAGCATTTTACAATGGGAGCCTGAAGGGCAAGACTTTCGGTATCTGGGGTCTGGCATTTAAGCCCTATACAGACGACATCAGAGAAGCACCAGCCTTAGAGAACATTAAAGAGTTGCTTGCACTTGGTGCCAAAGTGAAGGTGTACGATCCGGAAGCCATGGAAAACGTTAAAGAGCTTTTCGGCAACACCATAGAATTCTGTAGCGACGAGTATGCTGCAGTTGATGGTGCTGATGCACTGTTTATTATGACGGAATGGCCTGTTTTCAGAACGCCTGAGTTTGACAAGCTTCAGTCTCTGCTCAAGTCTAAGGTTATTTTTGACGGCAGAAACTTGTACGACACACAAGCGATGGAAGATCTAGGGTTTACATACTTCAGCATCGGTAGAAAAGACGTTGATGGCAAATAATCAAATTCTCGTCACAGGCGGACTTGGTTATATTGGCTCCCATACGGTTGTGGAGCTGATCAATGCCGGTTTCGAGCCGATCATTATCGACAACCTGTCTAATTCCGAGGTCAAAGTATTAGATGCTATCGAGAAGATCACCGGCAAGAGGTGCCTATTTCACCAGGTTGAAATGTGCAACTATCCTGAGCTGGAATCAATTTTTATAAAATACCCTGAAATGAAGGCAGCAATCCATTTTGCTGCCTTCCTTTTGGTCAACGAATCTGTCGACAATCCGCTTAAGTATTATGAGAACAACTTATTGTCGACTATCAACCTTCTAAGGTGTCAGTCAAAGTTTGGAACCAAAGGGTTGATTTTTTCGTCGTCCTGCACTGTATACGGAAATCCCGAAGTATTGCCCGTCGCTGAAAACGCACCCATTCAGGAGGCTGTTTCTCCCTATGGCAACACCAAAAAAATGTGCGAGGACATCATCAGAGACGCAACTGTTGCCTCCGACGTAATGGCGATAGCTTTGAGATACTTCAACCCCATTGGCGCACACCCTACATCGCTGATTGGCGAGGTTCAGCATGGAATGCCACATCATTTGGTGCCTTTTATTACTGAAACGGCGCACGGGAAAAGGGAGTTTCTCAGAGTTTTTGGTGACGACTACAACACAGTTGACGGATCGTGTGTCAGAGACTATATCCATGTAATGGATGTAGCCAAAGCGCACGTAAATGCGGTGCAGCGGTTCGCAAATGGAGCCATGGAGTCTTCATACGAAGTATACAATCTGGGCATGGGAGTGGGTATGTCGGTGATCCAAATGATTCAGGCATTCGAAAGAGCAACAGGTATTAACATCCCTTATAAAATTGTTGACCGAAGGGGAGGCGATGTCGAAGCAGTTTATGCAGATACGTCTCTCGCCAACAAAAAATTGAATTGGAAAACTCAATTCGGCATTGAAGAGGCTTTAAAATCAGCCTGGGACTGGGAAATAGCACAGGCAAAACTGAAACAATGAAAAAAATATTAATTACCGGAGGAGCTGGCTTTATTGGCTCGCATGTGGTGAGGCTGTTTGTAAATAAATATCCTGATTATAAGATTTTCAATCTTGACAATCTTACGTACGCCGGCAATCTGGAAAACTTAAGAGATATTGAAGATCGTCCGAACTATACTTTTGTGAAAGGGGATATTACAGACGAGAAATTTATTTTTGACCTCTTCAAAAAAGAACAGTTTGACGGCGTACTGCACCTTGCCGCTGAGTCTCATGTAGACAGGTCTATCTCCAACCCAATGGCGTTCATAAAAACGAACGTTATTGGCACAGTTACCTTGCTAAATGCCGCAAAGGACATTTGGAAAGATTCGTTCGAAGGAAAGAGGTTCTACCATATTTCAACCGATGAGGTGTATGGCTCACTTGGTGACGAAGGCTTCTTCACAGAAACCACTTCCTATGACCCACAATCACCCTATTCAGCCTCAAAGGCAAGCTCAGACCATTTTGTGCGGGCTTATGCCAACACTTACGGGCTCCCTGTGGTGGTTACAAACTGTTCGAACAACTACGGGCCTTACCATTTTCCGGAGAAGCTTATTCCGCTTTGCATTCATAACATCAAAAACAGCAAACCTTTGCCAGTTTATGGAAAAGGCGAAAACATCAGGGACTGGCTGTATGTGGTTGATCATGCAAGAGCCATAGATACTGTGTTCCACAAGGGCACAATTGGCGAAACCTACAATATTGGTGGGTTTAATGAGTGGACAAACATTGATGTGGTGAAGCTTCTTTGCAAAATCATGGACAAAAAGCTGGGCAGGCCGGAAGGGACTTCTGAAAAGCTCATTACCTACGTAAAAGATCGTGCCGGTCACGACATGAGGTATGCCATTGACGCCAACAAGATCATGAAAGAGCTGGGCTGGGAGCCTTCGTTGCAGTTTGAAGAGGGGCTCGAAAAAACAGTAGAGTGGTACCTGGCCAATGACGCCTGGTTAAGCAATGTTACCTCAGGCGACTATATGAAGTACTATAGCGATCAGTACGAGAAAAGATAAACCAAAAATGATTGGGCTTATTCTTCGTAAGCCCAATCAATTCCCTGCTTCATATCTTTTAAGGTAATTCCCTCATTTTTGAGCAAGCTCCTTATTTCATCTACTTTTTCATAGTTTTTAGCTTCCTTCGCCTCTTTATAAAGCGTAAGCAAAATACCGATGAGGTTCTTAGGTTCTACCGCCAGTTCTTCTTTTAGCCCGAGAATCTCTTCCACAAAATTTAGATAAGTCGATTTCAGCTTATCGAAGCCCTCTTGTCCGATTTCTCCATACTTAAGTCCACCTGTTTGCAGCGAGTTGATCTTTTTCAAAAGATTGAACAGGTGCCCAATAGTAAGCGCAGTGTTGAAATCGTCGTTCATTGCCCTGTAGCAATTATCTGCCAAACCATTGATTTGGTCGACAGCCTGCTGATTCAAGGCCACTCCTTCTTCCGGAACGAACTTCATTTCCTTAATAAGCTTCAATCCATTCATCAGCTTCTTGTAGCCTTTGTTCGCAGCAGATAAAGCTTCATTTGAAAAATCGAGGGTACTGGCATAGTGGCTCTGCAGCATGAAGAAACGCACCGTCATTGGGCTGTAAGGCTTGTCAAGCAGTTCGTGTGTGCCAGTGATTAGCTCTGACGGCAGAAAGGAATTACCCAGCGACTTACTCATCTTCTGGCCATTAACTGTTAGCATGTTCGTATGCAGCCAGTATTTCACAGGCTCTTTACCGGACGCACCCACTGATTGAGCTATTTCACATTCATGGTGGGGGAACTTCAGGTCCATGCCACCGCCGTGTATATCAAATGACTCTCCAAGGTATTTAGTGCTCATCACGGAGCACTCCAGATGCCAGCCGGGGAAACCAATACCCCAGGGAGAGTTCCAACGCATGATATGTTCGGTAGAGGCATTCTTCCAGATAGCAAAATCCAACGGATTTCTCTTTTCATCCTGCCCATCGAGCGCCCGGGTGTTAGCAATTAAATCATCAACGACTCTGCCAGAGAGTTTACCATATTGATATTTCTCATTGAATTTGCCTATATCAAAATACACAGAGCCCTTCGATTCGTAAGCATAACCCTGCTCGATAATCGTTTTGATCATCTCGATTTGTTCGAGAATATGGCCAGTTGCCGTCGGTTCTATGCTGGGAGGCAAAGCGTTGAAAATATCCATCACCTGATGGAACCCATTGGTGTATTTTTGCACCACCTCCATGGGCTCCAGGTTCATGAGCTTTGCCCGTTTTCCTATTTTATCCTCTCCGTCGTCAGTATCGCCCGTCAAGTGCCCTACATCTGTAATATTTCTGACGTAGCGAACCTTGTATCCCAGATGCAAAAGGTATCTGTAAATAATGTCGAAACTGATAAACGTGCGAACATTACCCAAATGCACATCATTGTAAACCGTAGGCCCGCACACATACATGCCCACGTAGGGCGCATTGATGGGCACAAACTCTTCCTTTTGCTTAGTTAAAGAATTGAATAATCTTAGTTTCGGGATCATGCGGCAAATTTAACAATTGTAAGCAGAAGGCAACATTCTTTATTTAAGGAGTCCTCCGCTTAACATATTTGCATTCAAACGATCACAAGAACACTTTGTTTGGGAGAAGTTTGAGAAGGCTCTTTTGTTAACAAGAAAAATTAATATAAATTTGCGGCTGGATTAAGAAAAAAGGGGACGAGCGTCCCCTTTCTTTATATAGTTTGGTTTGGTATGGCTGAAGAATCGATCATAAAAGGTTGGCTTGATGAAATGATAGACAGTAGCCTGTTTGTGGTCGAAGTATCGCTAACCGGCCCAAAAAGCTACCAAAAGCTAAGAGTATTTCTGGATGGCGACAATGGAATCACCATCGAACAGTGTGCGAAGATTAGCCGGAAACTAGCTGCCAAACTAGATGAAGAAGACTTGATCAAAGATGCGTATCAGCTGGAGGTATCTTCTGCGGGCATTGACCAACCGTTAAAACTGCTTAGGCAGTACTATAAGAACATAGGCAGGTCGGTGAAGGTGTTTAAGACCGACGGAAAGGAAGAAAAAGGCAAGCTGGCAGCTGTGAGTGAACAAGAGATTCAAATCGAAGTAAAAAATAAAAAAGTCACCGAAATGAGCACAATACTATTTCAGGACATTCATCATACAAAAGTTTTAGTCACCTTTTAGGCAGTTTACTATGGATAGCGTATTTCTTATAGAATCCTTTGCGGATTTTGCAAAGAGAAAAAACATTGACCGCCCAACAATGATCCGTATCCTGGAGGATGTGTTCAGGACTATGATCAGGAAGAGATTTGAAACTGATGAAAACTTTGACATCATTATCAATGCGGACAAAGGAGACCTTGAGATTTGGCGATTCAGAGAAATCGTTGACGATAACTCGGAAGACATTTGGGATCACGATAAAGTAAGCCTTACAGAAGCGAGAAAAATAGAGCCTGACTTTGAGATTGGAGAAGAAGTAGCAGAAGAAGTTAAGCTTGAAGACTTTGGTAGAAGAGCGGTACAAATGGCCCGCCAAACGCTTATTCAGAAAATCAAAGACCTTGAAAAGGACATTCTTTTCCAGAAATATAAAGAACTCGTTGGCGAGATTATCCTTGGTGAAGTTTACCAGGTGCTTGGAAGAGAGATATTGCTGGTTGACGCTGAAGGGAATGAGTTGATACTGCCAAAATTTGAGCAGATCCCTAAGGATCGCTTCAAGAAGGGAGAAAATGTGCGTGCGATTGTTCATAGAGTGGAAATGGTCAATGGAAACCCAAAGATTATTCTTTCCCGAACTTCGACGGTTTTCCTTGAAAGACTTTTCGAAAGCGAAGTACCCGAGGTGTATGATGGCTTGATCACCATTAAAAAAGTGGTTCGTGAGCCTGGCGAAAGAGCCAAGGTAGCAGTAGAGTCGTACGACGATAGGATTGATCCGGTTGGCGCCTGTGTGGGTATGAAAGGCTCAAGGATTCACAGCATCGTGAGAGAGCTTGAAAATGAAAATATAGACGTTATCAACTATACTGAAAACACTGAGCTGTATATATCCAGGGCATTGAGTCCTGCGAAAATATCCAGCATGAAAGTGGAGCCCGAAAATGGAAGAGTGTCGGTGTACCTCAAACCTGATCAGGTATCGTTGGCGATCGGAAAAGGCGGACAAAATATCAAGCTGGCCAGCCGCTTGGTGGATCTTGAAATCGATGTGTTCCGTGAGCTTGAAGGCCACGAAGTAGAGGACGTATCGCTCGATGAGTTTTCAGATGAAATTGAGGGCTGGGTAATTGACGAGCTCAAGAAAATCGGCCTCGACACTGCCCGTAGCGTTCTTAATTTGACAAAGGAAGAACTCATCCGAAGGACCGATTTGGAGGAGGAAACAGTACAAGATGTGCTCTCTATCCTACGTCAGGAATTTGAATAATAATTTTAATAACACGCTTTAAAGAGTCATATTTGCGTATGAGTGAAGACAGAATGTGGAGACTAAGCCAGGTCGCCAGAAAGTTGAATGTTGGTACAAATACCGTCATTCAGGCTCTGGAGAAGAAGGGCTTTTCAATCGATAGCAGCCCGAATGCCAAGCTCACTCAGGAGCAGTACGATATTTTGGCAAGAGAATTTGCTACTTCTGCCCACGAGAAAGAAGAAGCTTCCGGCATTACTATTGGTAAGAAGCATTCTGACAATGTGGTTATCAATACGAACTCTCCACAGGAGAGCGGATCGTCTGATGAAGAAGAAGAAATCTTAATAAAGAACCTTTCCAGCAAAGAGCAGCCTAAGGAAGAAGCTGTTGAAGAAGTGGAGGAGCCAACAACTCAAACCCCTAAACTTCAGGGAATTAAAGTAGTTGGTAAAATCGACCTTGAGCCCAAAAAAGCTCCCAAAAAGGAAGAGGAACCAGCCCCCAAAGCTGCTACTCCTGAGCCTCCTAAGGAGGAAAAGAAAGTAGTAGAGGAAGCACCTAAAGTAGAGGCCAAAGTGGAAACACCTGAGCCTCCCACCGAAGTTGTTGAAGAACCCAAGGCTCCAAAAGAAGAACCCAAAGAGGCTCCTGAAAAAGTTGCAGAGGAGCCGCCAATGCTGGCCAAACCTGAGCCAATTATCAAAAAAGAAGATCGGGTAATTGAGGCTAAAGCCGACGCTCTCAAGGGTCTGACTGTTCTTGGAAAAATAGAACTGCCAGAAGCAAAGAAAAAGCAGCCAGTTGCCAGCTCTGACGATAGAGACAAAAAGAAAAAGAAACGCCCTCGTAAGCGCATAGTTGTTGAAGGAAAAGACGGTGGTGACACTCCGAGATTCAAAAAACCAGAAGGAGACAGACCTGCCGGCGCACCAGGTAAGGGCCGATTTGAGAAGAAAGAAGAGGTTTCTGACAAGGAAATCCAGGATAAAATAAAAGCTACTCTCGCCAGATTAAGCAAAGGCAGTAAGCCAGGCCAGGGAGCCAACAGGTCGAAGTACAGAAGGGACAAGAGATCAGCCAAAGCTGAGGCGGAAGAGGAGAAGATGCTTCAGCAGCAGGAAGATTCGAAGACACTTAAGGTGACTGAGTTTATTTCTGCCAATGACCTTGCCTCACTGATGGGGGTTTCTGTTAACGATGTAATTTCTGCTTGTTTGAGCATGGGAATCTTCGTTTCCATTAACCAGCGTCTCGATGCAGAAACCATTACTGTGATAGCAGACGAATTCGGTTTTGATATTGAATTCTCAACCTCAGAAGAAGAGTCGGAAGCTATTAATACTGAGGACGATATTGAGGACGATGAGCCCAGAGCTCCTATCGTTACCATCATGGGCCACGTTGACCACGGTAAAACTTCCCTTCTCGACTATATCAGGAAGACCAAAGTTACAGCCGGTGAGGCCGGTGGTATCACACAGCACATAGGTGCATATGATGTAGAGACAACGGGCGGCAACAAAATTGCCTTCCTTGACACACCCGGTCACGAGGCATTTACCGCCATGCGTGCAAGAGGTGCAGCACTTACCGATATTGCAATTATTGTGGTGGCAGCGGACGACAACGTGATGCCTCAAACCAAGGAAGCCATTAACCACGCAAAAGTGGCTGGTGTTCCAATAGTAATTGCTATCAACAAAGTTGACAAGGCAAACGCCAACCCAAATAAGATCAAAGAAGAGCTATCCCAAATCAACATTCTTGTGGAGGATTGGGGTGGAAAATACCAATGCCAGGAGATTTCAGCGAAAACAGGACAGGGCATTGACGACCTGTTAGAAAAAGTACTTCTGGAAGCTGAGATTCTTGAGCTGAAAGCTAAGGCTTCTAAAAAGGCCGTAGGAAGTGTTATCGAAGCTTCTCTTGACAAAGGCAGAGGTTACGTAGCTACCGTGATGGTGCAAAACGGAACCCTGAATATTGGTGACGTGGTATTGGCTGGCTCTCACTTCGGCAAAGTGAAAGCGATGTTCGACCACAGAGGCACCAGGCTGAAACAAGCGGGACCTTCCACACCAGTGCTTTTGCTGGGGCTTGATGGTGCGCCTCAGGCGGGTGAAAAGCTGAACGTAATGGAAAGTGACCGTGAGGCACGTGACATTGCCTACAAGCGTCAGCAAATCCAACGTGAGCAGAACCTTCGGACTAAGAAGCACATTACGCTTGATGAAATTGGGCGTCGTTTGGCCATTGGCTCATTTAGAGAACTCAATGTCATTGTGAAAGGTGATGTGGATGGCTCTATTGAGGCACTAGCCGACTCACTGCTTAAGCTTTCTACACCGGAAGTCCAAGTTAACATCATACATAAAGCAGTAGGCCAGATTTCAGAATCAGACGTCTTGCTAGCCTCCGCTTCCGATGCGATCATCGTTGGCTTCCAGGTACGTCCTTCGTCTAGTGCACGCCGCTTGGCCGAACAGGAAGAAATCGAGATCAGACTTTACTCCATCATCTACGATGCCATCAACGAAATCAAAGATGCCATGGAAGGCATGCTGGCACCGGAGTTCCAGGAGGTTATTACTGGTAACGTAGAGATTCGTGAAGTATTTAAAATTTCGAAAGTTGGTACTGTAGCTGGCTGTATGGTGACTGATGGTTTCATTAAGAGAAACAATCAGATCAGAATAATACGTGACGGTATTGTGGTTTATACTGGCGAAATACAGCAGCTCCGCAGATTCAAAGACGACGTGGCCGAAGTAAAACAAGGTTACGAATGCGGAATAAGCATCAAAAACTTCAATAACCTCGAAGAAGGGGATATCATTGAAGGCTTTGAGCAACGTGAAGTAAAACGCTCTCTTTAAGAGAGGTCATACATAAAACTAAATCCGGCCAGTTGGCCGGATTTTTTTGTTTCTGGAACCATGAAACTACTCCAGGCAGCACTACTCTTTTTATTCTTTCTGACGTCAGCAGGCCTTTACCGCCCCTGGTGGGTGCTGTGGTGGCTACCCCGTCAAAACAGAAAAAAGGTACTCCTGATTTATGGAATACCTTTTCTTCTGATACTTGTCTTTTATGCTGTTTTCAGCTGAGCCCGGAAGGATACTCTCCGCTACTGACCAGCTGATGCAATTTTTTCATAACCATATCTTTCTCCTGGCTATAGGTTACACCCATCCAATCGTTGCCATCAGGCAGCACATCAACAATAGCATTCTTCTTCTGCATCAGGTTTGTAACTGCTGACGGAATATAAAACTCTGCCTTCAGCTCATTTTTATTGGCTTGATAGAATTCCTCCCAAATACCCACAAGTTCAGGAAACAAAGCTGGAGTGAAACCCCAAAAGTTCATCGAGACGAAGCCTTTGGGATCTAAAATTTCCGGGTTGTTTACGTTTTCCTCATTGACAATATTTGCACCCGACTGAAGTATTTTGGTTTTCTCCACTACAGAAATCAATTTGCCTTCAGCATCCACATTGCAAATACCTCTTGCCACCGATCCGGCATCTGAGAGCGTCTCCATCAAAGGATAGCCCACCATGCTAAAATGAAGAGCAGTTGGGTCAACCGACTGAAGGAATTTTCCCATTGCCAAATAAGCCTTTCTCCCATAAAAGTCGTCGGCATTGATAATAGCGAACGGCTCTTTTACCACGTCTTTCGTCGCAAGTACAGCCTGGCCAGTTCCCCACGGCTTCACCCTGTCAGGATGCTGCGCAGGGGGTGTCTGAAATACAAACTCAATCTCAATCTTATCACCCCACCACTTATTCAGGTGCTTGTACAAAACGTCCCGCAAATCTTTACGGGTGATAATAACCACCTTGTTAAAACCTGCTTGAATTGAGTCATAAATTCCATAGTCCATCAGCCACTCACCAGAGGGCCCAAAAGAGTCGGCCTGCTTTATTCCACCGTATCGACTTCCTATCCCGGCGGCCAGTATTACCAAACTTGTTGATTGCGTCATATTATCTGTAATTCTTTTTTTAATGGGGTCTGTTTCGGCATGCAAATTTTATATTTTACGGGTTCGAAACAAAAACTATACTCCAAAATGGTCTTAAGCACACTCGACTGGGTAATAATAGCGGTTTTTTTTGCTATTGTAGTAGGAATTGGATGGGTTGCCTCACTCACCGCTGGGAAAAGCACCTCTGAATACTTTTTAGGTGGAAGAGGAATGCCGTGGTGGCTACTGGGGATTTCCATGGTAGCTTGTACCTTTTCAGCCGATACTCCCAACCTTGTCACGGGCATGGTTAGAGAAAACGGAGTGGCCAAAAACTGGGCCTGGTGGGCGTTTCTAATCACAGGTATGGTAACCGTTTTCATCTATGCCAGGCTTTGGAGGCGCTCCAATGTAATGACCGACCTGGAGTTTTATGAGTTGCGGTACAGCGGCAAGTACGCTTCCTTCCTACGGGGATTCAGGTCCCTGTATCTTGGCATTTTCTTCAACTGCCTGATCATGGGAACAGTTACACTGGCCGCCATTAAGATTGGGCAAATCATGCTCGGCATCGAAAACCCTGTCTACATCGTGGTGGGTGCTTCAATAGGGGTTGTTATTTATGCAACGATAGGCGGCATAAAAGGAGTAATCTGGGCAGATTTTTTTCAGTATTCTATCGCCATGCTTGGTGCCGTGATAGCCGCAGTGGTTGCAGTCAGCGATGAGAGAGTAGGCGGCCTGACCAAGCTGCTGGCCCACCCGGCTGTAATGCCTAAACTGGATATTTTCCCAAGTTTTGACGACCCAAAGCAGTTCTTGCCTTTACTCATTATCCCCATCGCAGTGCAGTGGTGGTCAGTTTGGTACCCTGGTGCAGAGCCTGGCGGCGGCGGCTATATTGCGCAGCGAATGTTGTCAGCCAAAGATGAAAAGAATGCAATAGGTGCTACGTTACTTTTTAATTTCGCACACTACGCACTCCGCCCATGGCCATGGATTCTGGTGGCCCTTGCGTCGCTGGTTATCTTCCCCGACCTGGCATCAATAAAAGCTGAGTTCCCCGGCATTAGCGATAACTACCTGGGCCACGACATCGCCTATCCAGCCATGCTAACGCTTTTGGGCACTGGATGGAAGGGGCTTGTAGTTGCTTCGATTATTGCGGCCTACATGTCTACCATTGGAACGCACCTCAACTGGGGCTCATCCTACGTGGTCAACGACTTTTATAAGCGCTTTGTAAAGCCAGACGCCACTGAAAAACAGCAAGTGTCTATCGCCAGATTCACCACTGTTGGACTGATGGTTTTTGCAGCCACATTTTCCCTCACTATCCTTAAGAATGCCACCCAGGCCTTCGATATCCTTCTTCTCTCAGGAGCAGGCACTGGTGCCATTTACATACTGAGGTGGTTTTGGTGGAGAATCAACGCTCTTACCGAAATTGTTGCCATGGTAGTTGCCACTGTGCTAGCCTTTCTGCTGGTGCTGGTCATTAGCCCCGAAGCACTTGAGAACGCTTATCTGGACATTTTCTCAACTCGCCTTCTAATTTCCCTGTTTGGTGTGAGTGCTGCATGGATCTCCACTACTCTGCTCACTAAGCCAGAGGATAAAGAGACCCTGAGGAGCTTCTACCTTAGGACTCAACCCGGCGGGCCTGGGTGGAAAAAGGTCGTTGATGAAGCCATGAGTGAGGGAATTGTGCTGGATGCATCCAAAGGAGCAAACTGGCAAATGCCACTACAAATAATGATGGTGTTTGTCGGTTGTGTGAGCATCTACTGCTCGCTGTTTGGCATAGGAAGCTTTATCTACGGAAACATCGGCCTTGGCTTTGGTCTTTTGGGCATAGCCGCAGCTGGTACGTTTATTCTGTTCAGAAACCTGGGCAAGCTTTCATTGAAGTAAGTGCCTTATGGATAATAGGAAGATTAATATTGCTGCTGTTGCCCTGGGAACAGCACTCCTATTTTCCTTGCAGGCATGTCAACAAAACGGGGAATCCGCAGCAGCAGATTTCTCGTTTGCCTCTTCTCACCTGCCGACTGACACACTGAATGTTGGCTTCCTCGCCATCAATGGTGTATACAATTCGGAGCTAATGGCGCCTTTTGACGTGTTTCAGCATACCGTATTTCACACCACACCAGGCATGAAAACATTTATCGTGTCTCCCACCCATGAGCCGATCAAAACATTTGAAGGGATCAGAATCATACCCGATTTCAGTTTTGAAGATACTCCGACGATTGATGTACTGGTGGTGCCAAGTACTGAGCACAACATGGATACCGATTTGCAGGATTCCGTTCTGATTGAATTTGTCAAAGAAAAGGGCTCCCAAGCCAAATTTATTATGTCGTTGTGTGATGGCGCATTTCTTTTGGCCAAAGCTGGCCTCCTTGATGAGGTAAAGTGCACCACATTCCCCTCAGACATTGCGAGGTTTAAAGAAACCTTCCCTCACCTCAATGTACAGGAGGGTTACAGCTTTGTGCATGACGGAAAAGCCATTACTTCCTCAGGCGGCGCCAAATCATACGATCCTGCCATGTACCTGGTGGAATATCTGTATGGTGACAAAGTGGCCAGAGGCATAGGGGGCGGCTTAGTGATCGACTGGAGGCTTGAAGAAGTAAAGCACCTGAGATAGGGCAAATAACGAGCTTTCAGCTAATCCTGAAACTCGAATCGTTTGCTGAATGTCTCCGTTCGTTTGGACTTATAATCATAAATCCTGATTTCAAAAAAGTAATGCCCTCTGTCTATAAGCTCTTGAAAATTGTATTGGAGCACTGCCAGCTTATAGTCTTTCACAAATTTATTGGAAAGTGTTCGCTTACTAACTGCATCCGTGATGGTCACTTGCAGATTAGTGTTTTTTCGAACAGCAAAGGGGAAAAACACTGTCGTGTTCTGCCTTGCTGGCGTTGGTTCAGTTAGTGCAGCCTGTTGATGTAGATACAACCTGTGCTCGTTGTTGGCGTCAACGAGATAAACATCATAAGAGTACTTTCCAAATTCCATCAGGGTGTCTTTCAACAGGTATTCAGACCCCACGCCACCACGGCTATTGAAAGCCAATGGCAACTGCCAACGTTTATTGTCAGTCTTACTTGCTCTTATAACGGAAAAATGGCTCACCTGCGATGTATCGGGCTGGTATTCCCAGCGCAACTCGACTGTTTTCTCATTGACCTCCAATAATCCTTCCGCCAAAGGGTCTTCGATCAGCACCGGAAGTCCATTGGCTTTGTCCGACACCTCGATAGTAAAATCGCAGAAGTCTCCCAGGTACCCGTCTATTATCATAAAGTGCCTGACATTAGGCTCAGGGCTATTTACTTTAAAATAAAAATCGTCGGCGGTGGCAGGTGAGTTGCAGGAGATAATCTCGTAGGTCTCCGTTTGGCAAAGTTCACCTTTGAAAACGACGAGCTGTACGCCCCTACCATCCTTGCAGCGCTCGTGCCGCACATTGATGTAAAATGAACTGCCATCAGCAGGTATATAGGAAAACCACTGATCGTTGTGGTACTGTATGCATTGGCCGGTAAGCTTTTCGTCAATGCAGGCTCTCTCCACAGTATTGTTGTCGGTAGAAGAGTGTGTAGGCGTATTAAGAACTAGTTGGCTAACACCAGTTGACAGGTCATTAGAAGTTTGAGCTTTGGCCCAAAAAGTGATCAAAAACAGAATTAATGTAAAAAGCGCCCTCATTATGTGACATTTGGCCTTACAGCAAGATACACACCACTTACTCCACTGGGAAATAAAAAAGGGGCAGCCGCCCCTTTATATTATATATGTGTTTCTTGTCAATCGTCAGCTGACCATCTCCAGTCGCCCTGAATCCTCAGCTTAAGCTTCAAGCCCTGATCTTCCAGCAACTTGCGAGTGCTTTCGTCATCCAGCTTAGCTGCTGGAAGCTCCTGAGCCCTGTCCAATTCGTAAAGCATCATGCTGCAAAAGCGAACATTGTTGATCAGATGCTCTTCATTCACAAGGTCGATGTCATCGCAGTCAGCATGATAACAGTCGTACACCGAACGATCCAGGTTACTTACCGGTGCGAAGAAGGGGACGCCTTCCAGCATAAACGACTGATGGTCGCTATGAAGACCAGCCCTGTTCGCAAATTTATTAGTGAATGTGCTATCCACTGCCTTGATCCTGTCGCCTGCATCTACAAAAAACTTTTCGGCCTCCAACCTGCCACCAGCATTAAATCCAACAGCATTAGAGGAAGCGTCCAGATTGAAAACATATTTCAGGTTCTCAATTTCGCCTGATTCTTTGAGGGCATTAACATAATGTTTCGAACCCAGCAGTCCTTCTTCTTCCCCCATCCACATCACAAACTTAAGTGTTCTGCGTGGCTTGATGTCCAGCGCCTTAAAGGTTCGGGCTATGTCGATAACAGAGAAAGAACCGATGCCGTTGTCGATAGCACCCGTTGCCAAATCCCACGAGTCGAGGTGGCCGCCGGTAAGAATAACTTCGCTGGCCTTGTCTGTTCCAGGGATAGTGGCCACCACATTTCTTGCTTTGATCACTTCGCTGAAGTTTGTCATTTCAAGCTTGGCTTTCACCGCTCCGGCAGCCAGCTTGTCTTTTAATGAAAGGCCATCCTCATAGCCAATGCACACCGCAGGAATTGGAATAAGGCTTCCGGTAACCGAGGCAGTTCCGGTCAATAAAACCCCACCTTCTACCTGGTTGAAGAAAATAATTCCGGCAGCGCCATTGTCGATCGCCAGTTTTGTTTTTTCAGACCTATGCAAGTTTTTAGAAGGGTCGACTGTCTCAGGCAAAATACTTATATATACGAATACAACCTTCCCCTCTGCTGCGCCCGGGTTAGCCTCGTAGTCTTCTTCTATTCCGTTGCCCATGTCAATAATTTCGCCTTCAAGGTTTACACTAACAGGTGAGTGGGCCAGGCTGACAGAGCTTACCTCTTCCCAATCGGATCCACTACTAAACTGCGTTTTTACTTCTCCACGGCTCCACGACTCAACCTCGAAGGGGTCATATTCAACGTCGATGCCATACGACTTGAAGAGGTTGTAGGTGTATTCCTCGGCTTTAGCGCCATTCTCAGACCCGGTGAGTCTGTGTCCTACTGTTGCCATGCAATCTGCAAGCGTAGGATACACTTTTGAGTTAGCCAGCGTCTCTTTGTTGATCTCCTCCAGCATGTTCACTGGCGGCTTTTGCTCACAGCCAGCTATGGCAAGTGTGGCAGCAAATAAAACGGTTAAATGTCTTTTCATTGATTGAAATTTAGGTTAGTCCTGCGATTTACTAACAAAAAAGGAGAACCTGAAAGGTATTTTTATTGATGGTTATCCAGTTTTAGAATAAAAAAAGCCCCGAAGTGAATCCCTCCGAGGCTAAGTATCTTTGTAACTATTGCGTTTATAGGCTGACTGCCTCTACTGACTGCACTTCAGGCACCATTCTTTTGAGCAAGTTCTCAATACCTGCTTTCAATGTCACCATGCTGGAAGGACAGCCGCTGCAAGAGCCCTGCAATGCTACTTTTACAACGCCGTCTTCAAAATCCTGGAACACAATGGCTCCGCCGTCCGACTCAACTGCAGGCTTGATGTATTCTTCCAACACGCTCTTGATGTTTTTTACCACATCCGGGTCGCTGTCGAGTATGTCGTTTTGAAGGGGATCGGCCTTTATCAAAACAGGTTTTTCAGCTTCCAGGTATTCCCTGATATGGGTTTTCAGCTGATCCTGAATATCTATCCACTCCACATTTTCGTCCTTTGTGATCGTTACAAAGTTATTCATGTAGAATACCCTCTTTACAAAGGCGTAGTTGAAAAGCTCTTTAGCCAGGGGGGCATGCTCAGCGCTCGCCTCATCGGGGAAGTCATAGTTTTCACCTTCCCCTACCAACATAAAGTTGGCGACAAATTTTAATGAATTGGGGTTGGGATTGTTCTCCAGATACAGAGTAACAAGCCTTTGAGACTTCTTTATCGTAGATTCCATTGGTTTCAGAATTTTAACTTACTTAGGAACAACCTGCTGCCAAATAAGTTCAGTAGTGCTGTTATGTGTTTTAATGCACCAAAGATACAACCTGTCAACGACAAATACCCGCTCAGGAACCGGCGTCAGAATTAAGGAGGCCTTTGTCAAATTCGCTGGCGAGGTCGCCCTCCGAGGCAGCCACTATCACAGCTACCGAGGCATCACCGGTAACATTCACAATGGTGCGAACCATGTCGAGAGGCCTGTCAATAGCAATTATCAAGGCTAGCCCTTCAGGCTCCACACCTATAGCGCCCAACACGATCACCAGCATAATTAGCCCCGCACTTGGTACAGCCGCCGCTCCAATAGACGACAAGGTGGCGGTGAGCACGATAATTAGCTGGTCAGCGAGCGTAAGATCGTGGCCAAAAGCCTGCGCAATAAACACGGCCGATACTGCCTGGTGAATGCTGGTGCCGTCCATGTTGATGGTGGCACCAAGAGGAAGCACAAAGCTTGTGACTTCTTCCGACACACCAAGGTTTTTCTCCACACAATCCATGGTTACAGGCAGAGTAGCCGCACTCGAGCTTGTTGTGAATGCCAACATCTGAGCCGGAAAAATACCCTTGATGAATTGTACGTACTTTATTTTTGTGAAAATTCTAATAAAGAGGGGGTATATAAGAAAAATCATAGTACCCAGTCCTCCAAGAACTGTGAGGGCGTAAACCCCCAGTGCTTTAAACAAATCAACAGCACCTGAAGGGTCATCTCCGGCGATATCAACAAGCAGCCCTGCAATGAGCGCAAAAACGCCGATTGGAGCATACTTCATTATAATATGCACAACATTCAACAGGGTGATATTAATACCCTCGAAAAAACCCTTTACCGGCTCAAGTTTGTCTTTCGGCGACATCACCATGGCGATGCCCAGCATGAATGCAAAGAAGATCACCTGCAGCATAGCCCCGTTGTCAGTAGCAGCCTTAAAAAAGTTGTCAGGCACAATATCTTCAAGCATTTGAAGAGGCCCCGACTCTTCCACGCCCTTGGCACTGGTCATTTTCAGGTTCGCATCTGAAGCGTATTTCATACGAAGCTCTTCCCTTTTGTCGCTCGGAAGAAACTTGCCAGGCTGAACAGTATTCACCAGTAGCAACCCAATGGTAATGGCAACGACCGTTGTGAATAAATAAAAGCCAATAGTTTTTCCGCCTATTCTCGAGAGTTTGGTGAGGTCGCTCAGATTAGAAATGCCATCAATTAGGGATACCAGCACCAGAGGAACTGCTATCAGCTTCAGCATTTTGATGAAGATGGTGCCGAATGGCTTCACCCAGTCTGTTGTAAATTCACCAAGGCCACCGAAAATAGCGATCATCCCCCACACCACTCCGGCCAGCATTGCAATTACTATCCAGAGGTGTAAAGGAATTTTTTTCTTTTGGCTTGTCACAGTTTCACGGTTTTGTTGATCAAATAGTAGTCGGCTATAACAAGTGCTGACATTGCCTCTACAATTGGCACTGCTCTTGGCACTACGCAGGGGTCGTGGCGGCCTTTTCCAGTTACTGTAGTGGCATCACCATGCAAATCAACACTCTCCTGATCTGTCATAATAGTGGCTACAGGTTTAAAGGCTATCCTGAAATATATATCTTCTCCATTAGAAATACCACCCTGAATTCCACCTGAGTGATTTGTTTTCGTTTTAACGGTATCGCCATCCTTATAAAAAACGTCGTTGTGTTCAGACCCTCTCATAGTAATTCCTTCGAAACCGCTTCCAAACTCAAATCCTTTCACGGCATTGATACTTAGCATGGCTTTGCCAAGTTCGGCATGCAGCTTTTCAAAAACAGGCTCACCAAGCCCCGGAGGCACACCTTTGATTACCCCGGTCACAATGCCCCCAATCGTGTCTCTGCTCTTTCTAACTTCATCGATCAGGTCGATCATCTTTTCGGCCATTGGCCCATCAGGGCAACGCACGATATTGTCGTCGATTTTTCCGAGGTCTAGCTCCTGATAAGATTTTTCAAGCTTTAAACCGCCTACCTGCGATACATAAGCGTAGCACTCAATACCCAGGGTTTTCAGAAACATTTTCGCTATTGACCCGGAAGCAACTCTGGCGGCAGTTTCTCTTGCAGAGCTTCTCCCACCACCCCGGTAGTCTCTTACACCGTATTTAACCTGATAAGTATAGTCTGCGTGAGATGGCCGGAATTTTTCAGCGATATGGGAGTAATCCTTGCTGCGCTGATCCTCATTATAAATCACCATGCCAATAGGAGTACCGGTTGCCTTCCCTTCAAAAATTCCTGAAAGGAGTTCCACCTTGTCACCCTCCTGGCGCTGAGTAGTGATTTTTGACTGGCCAGGCTTTCTCCGGTCTAGTTCTGCCTGAATAAAGTCTTCGTTGATTTCGAGCCCGGCCGGGCAGCCTTCCAGCACTGCGCCAATACCTTTTCCATGCGACTCACCAAAGGTGGATATTTTAAAGAGCTTCCCGAATGAGCTTCCCATCTATTTTCTTTTCACGTACAATGCAGCGGTAAGCGCTAACATAATTAAAATAAAAACGTTGGCAAAAATACGTGATGAGCCGGCACTTGAAAGTTTTACAAGGGTATTTTCTTCCAGGCCAATTCTGTCATAAAAAGAGCCAAGGTCGCTGGATGAAATATATTCATTTCTACGGCTCTCGCCTTTCACTACCAATTCCACTCTCGATTTAAGTGTATCGTATTTGGCCTCTTCTGGGTTAAAGAACACCATTTGGAAGTAATCCGACAGTTTGTACCCGCCGGGCTCATTGGGAATCCCAAAGTAATTGAAAGTCTTTGTACCTCTCACTTTCCCGTTGTTTCTGTTCACACTTTGCTTTACGTTAGGGTCGTAAAAGTCAAAAGCCTTGCTTTGCGCCACCTGAGGCTTGTTAATCGCAGAGATATTTCCTTCCCCAGCTACAATAAATGAGTAATTAAAACTGTCGCCTGTGTTTAACTCTGTACTGCTGATTTCTTCTTGCAGCCTGTATTTGCCCACCGGCACGGTTTGCTTCAAAGGGTGCGGCGGAAGGTCTTTGACAGCCACCACCTTTTCCTTGGAACTAAAGGTCTTGTAGTCCTCCATTCTATTCTGTCCAAAAAATGTGGGGTTCTTTGCGACCTTGTATTTAATCAGTTCCAAACCCACAGAGGGAAATTTGATGTCGTCGAGGTTGAGGGGGTAGTAGGTAGCCTGATAAAGTTTATACTGCGAATACCGCTTTCCATTGATAGTTACGGGCTCCTTCTGCACATTTTCAATGTTGTAGTTTTCCTCCCAGGTGTTGGCAGGCTTTACTTTTTTCACAATGTCGGTCAGCTGCTTGCCAAGCTCATAAAACTGTAGCGGCGCCTTGTTCTCCTCGGCTACATAAAAAGCAAGGGTCGTTGTAAAACCCTCGCCGACAAACACCTCATCCTTGTCGGTAGAGAGAGCCAAAAAAGCTTCGTCCTTAATATCAACAAACTCATTTGGTGTGCTTTTTCGCCCGAAGAAGTCCTCAAATGGGTCTATGCCAAACGGGTCTGCCTGCTGTCTCCTCGCATTAACAGGAGGCCCCACCTTGATGATTTGACCTTCAGATTTGAACTTTTCTCCGTTTACTGTGATGGTGAATGGCTGGAGGCGAAAACTGCCTTCCCTCTGAGGAGCATAATTTTGAGTAATGCTCTGGGTAGAGCTCATTTTTCCGTTAATGAAATTAGTAGATGTGGAGGAAGAGGTGCCTCTTTTTACAAATCCTGAAATTTCAGGAAATTCATCGTAGCTTCTCAGGCGGTCGTTTTGAACTGTAACCGTAATTGTAAAATATTGATTGAGAGCCATTTCTGAAGGCCCCAGGTCAATAGAAATTTCCTGAGAATAGGATTTTTCTAATATCAGAAGCATTGCTGCTGCTATCAAAAAACTGGTCTTTGCAAACGATTTCAAATGCATAAAATTGTATTTTATGTTAAATCTATTTCCAGATTAAGATTTCATTAAAAGTAGGACAAATCTTTGCCAATTACCCAACATTTTTTTAAGTTCGACGTACTTAAAACCGACGTAAAGTCTAAACGATTGAAAACGACTGTATGTTATGTTAAGAACAAGAATGCCCATGTTAGAGTACTTTAAAACAATCTTAAGTAAAGTTAGCTTTGACAAATTTCTTTTCGAAAAGGAATTGAAAAAAGCTATTAAGGCGTTGGTACCGGATGAGCTACTCGTTTTCCGGGATTGGTGCTACGAGCAATTTGGAAAGATGTATCAGTTAATCCTTAACAAACAATTCAGCAAAGTCAAATTATAACATTAACCACCGAAGGGACAAGAAATTGTCCCTTACTTTTTTCCCGCAAATTGTATATTTCTCTTCAGGCCTGCAAACTTAGTTCTCTTCACGGCCGACTTCTTGAATACCCTGCCAAACGTTTCCTCTGTCATTTCCTCCCATTCACCCCGTGAAAAACTCTCCCAGCCCTGTGGGTCAAAGGCATCTTCATGATGGGGCTTCGAAAACCGATTCCATGGGCAAACGTCCTGGCAGATATCGCATCCAAAAACCCAGTTTTCCATTTTTTCCTTAAACTCCGCTGGAATGCTCTCCTTCAGCTCAATGGTTAGGTAGGAAATGCATTTGCTGCCGTCAACAACGAAAGGCTCAGGGATGGCACCAGTAGGGCAGGCATCCTGGCAGGCGGTGCAGGTACCACAATAGTCCTTCATGGGGCCATCAGCTTCGAGCTCCAGGTCTATGATGAGCTCCGCCAAAAAGAAAAAGCTGCCCATTTGCTTATTCAGCAGCAGGCTGTTTTTGCCAACCCAGCCAAGCCCACTTTTGGCAGCCCAGGCACGTTCGTGCACAGGGGCTGAGTCCACAAACACCCTGCCTTCTACTTCGCCAATCTGCTTTTGTATGGTTGAAAAGAATGTCTTGAGCTTTTCCTTTACCACAAAGTGATAATCCTGCCCGTAAGCATATTTGGCAATTTTGAAATTGTTCCCGCTTTCATGCTTGGCCTTCGGGTAATAATTGTAGACCAGTGACACCACACTTTTGGCGCCTGGAACAAGCTTTGTTGGATCCAGCCGCATATCAAAATGATTCTCCAGGTAACCCATTTTCCCCTGGTAGCCTCTCTTCAGCCATTCCTCCAGTCTGGGGGCTTCCTCGGAGAGAAATTCAGCCTTTGCTATGCCACAAAAGGAAAAACCCAGCTCGCTGGCTATGGCTTTAATTATCTGGGTGTTTTTTGAAACTGTGTGAGTGGGCATATTAAACGCCGCTTTTATTCATCGAACAGGGTACCTGATCTTCCGGGAAGGGGTACTTTTAAATGCTTATAAGCCATAGGCGTGGCCTCTCGTCCCCTCGCCGTTCTTTTGATATACCCTTCCTGGATCAGAAAAGGCTCGTACACTTCCTCGATGGTTTCGGCCTCTTCGCCGCAAGCGGTAGCAATAGTGCTGAGCCCAACGGGGCCACCGCTAAATTTATGAATGATAGTGGAAAGTATCCTGTTGTCCATCTCGTCCAGTCCGTTCTGGTCAACATCGAGTGCCCTCAACGCCATTTCCGCAATTGGCATAGTGATCGTTCCTGTCCCCTTTATCTGGGCAAAGTCCCTCGTCCGGCGGAGCAGGTTATTGGAAATCCGGGGTGTACCACGGCTTCGGCGGGCAATTTCGTAGGCGGCGTCCTCTTCGAGCGGTGTGTTCAAGATGTCAGATGATCGCTTTACAATCTGTGTCAAAAGCTTGGCGTCGTAGTATTCGAGCCTTGCGTTGATACCAAAGCGGGCCCTCAGTGGCGAGGTGAGCAGGCCGGATCGGGTAGTGGCGCCAATCAGCGTAAAAGGGCTGAGGGTAATTTGCACACTCCGGGCGTTAGGGCCTGAATCAAGCATGATGTCAATCCGATAATCCTCCATGGCCGAATAAAGGTATTCCTCTACCACTGGGTTGAGCCGGTGAATCTCATCTATGAAAAGTACGTCGTAAGGTTCCAGATTGGTCAGCAGACCTGCCAGATCGCCAGGTTTATCAAGCACCGGGCCGGAGGTGATTTTTATATTGGACTGGAGCTCGTTGGCAATGATGTGCGAAAGGGTGGTCTTTCCCAGGCCTGGAGGGCCATGAAGCAAGACATGATCCAAAGGCTCGTTACGCTGCTTGGCGGCACTGACAAATATTTTGATGTTCTCAACCACCTTTTCCTGCCCTGTAAAATCGCCAAAATTCAAAGGGCGCAATGCCTTTTCTATCTCCTTTTCGGTGGAGCTCATTTGTTCGTCGTCGCTGCGGAGGTAGTCTTCTCTCATACTCAATTGAGGATTTGCGCTAAGTTAACGAATCGCATTCTTAAGTGGATAGTTCACTGCCCTTTGTTCAGTCAATCAAAAATTTTAACTGTAACTTGCGAGCCTAAAAAACTGATTGTCAATGGATCCTTTTGTCAGGAAGCGAATTCTGCCTCTACTATTTGTCATCGCCCTTTTTATCGTTGTGTTTGTGAGGAGAAACAGCTCACCAACACAGGTAATAATGCTTCAGGGAACAACCATGGGCCCAATACCCTACCATGTGAAATATATTTCTGCTGACGGGGTGTCGTACCAAAACCAGGTAGACTCATTGCTGCGGGCATTCAATCAATCTCTTTCCACCTACGTGCCAGATTCAGAGATCTCAAGATTCAACAAAGCCGACTCGCTGGCATTTGAATCTCCGCTGATGTTTCCCGTGCTGGAAGCCAGCAAATCGGTATATGAAATGACAGGTGGAGCTTTTGACCCAACGGTTGGCCCTCTGGTCAATGCCTGGGGTTTTGGCCCGAACAAGCAACCTTCCGCCGACACGGCAAAAGTGGATTCCCTGCTCAACTTTGTCGGGTTTGACATGATACGATTCACTTCTGCTTATGCCGTCAAGGAGGTTTCGGGCATGTACCTCGATTTCAGTGCTGTGGCCAAAGGCTATGCGGTCGACCTTGTCGGAAATTTTCTGGCTTCTAAGTCCGTCAGCGATTATATGGTAGAAATTGGGGGCGAAGTGACCTGCCGTGGCAAAAATGAAAACGGCGAAGCCTGGCTCATTGGCGTGGACAACCCGAAACTGGATATTACCAATGAAAACATTGCTGCTACGGTGAGCCTTGACAACAGAGCGATGGCCACTTCTGGCAACTACCGAAACTTCTATGAAGTGGACGGAAAAAAATATGCCCACACTATTGACCCGGTGAGCGGCAGACCTGTTCAGCACTCCCTGCTAAGTGCATCGGTCTTTGCCAGTGATTGTATGACAGCAGACGCTCTGGCAACCGCCTGTATGGTAATGGGAGTGGAAAAGGCAGCCACACTTTTTGAAGCCCACAAAGACCTGGACGCTATACTTATCTATAGCGGAGACGGCGGCGAAATACAAACTATCGTGACTTCCGGCATTAAGCCAAATGTACGCTTTCTGCTGTTTCCTGAAACCAGCGACTCAATGCCTCACTAGCAGCTACCTGTAAAGGAAATTTTTAGGGCATTGAACCTTTTGCGTACTTTCGGTATTTAGTAACGATACCTGACAGAATTTTTGCCGGCAAATGTGTCTAACGGAAACCCATAAGTCCTTCATTTTTAGCTTACTCGCTCACAATGGTTATTAGCATTATCTCTCTGTTTGTTTTAACACTGGCCGGCGGGCTTGCCTCCCAGTACTTTTCAAAACCTGCAGGCGCCAGCTATAAGCTTGCATTGGTTTTCGCAGGTTCGTACCTCTTTTCCATCACCATCATACACATTCTGCCTGAAATCATGCAGTCGTCTACCGATGGAAAACATATCGGCATGCTGGTACTGGCGGGCTTTCTCATGCAACACTTTCTGGAGTTTTTCACCACTGGGGTTGAGCATGGCCATAGTCACGATCATTCGCCAGAAAACCAATCCGGGTTAGCACCCTATTCTATCACGGTCGCTCTTTGCGTGCATGCCTTTTTGGAAGGAACAGTTTTGGCCCACCCTGGAGTTATTCATGGACAGCATGAGTCGTGGACCTTGCTGGTTGGCATTCTTTTGCACAAGATACCTGCTGCCTTTGCCCTTATGTCGGTTCTGGGCTACTTCATGGGTAAAAGCAAAAAGGCCATATTGCTACTTGTGTTGTTTGCCATTGCATCCCCATTGGGCCTGATCGTCAGCAATATTCTGAAAGATCAGCTTCTACTTTCCGAGTCTGGGTCGGTGGCTCTATTTGCAATTGTGAGTGGCAACTTTCTTCATATCTCCACCACCATCTTCTTTGAAAGCAGCCCCAAACATCATCATGGATGGAAGAAAAATTTGACCATCATCATAGGAGGCATCGTTGCCATGATATCAGAAGCGCTCATGTGATACAACCAATCGTTCAAATCACTGGTCTTGAATAAGCATCAATGCCCAAGACTTTAATTATCTTTGAGGCTCATTAAAGAAAAGGTTGATTAAAAAGCACCTCATACTGGTCATTTTCTTCCTGGCAGGCAGTTCGTTTGTCTTGGGGCAGGGCATCTTCAACGACACTTTTGTTGTAGAGGGTACACTGCTGGACAAAAATGATACAGTGCCTGTTCCCTATGCGCATGCCTATTCGATGGACTATAAAAGGTTCAGGGTTTCGGATGAAAAGGGCAAATTCACTATTCAGCTTCAAAGAGGCGATACGCTCGTTATATCGTCCATTGGGTATGCCACACGCTTTTTCCTTTTTACTGACATTCCCGCCAGCAGAAAAATAGAGCACACTATTTATATGTCGCAGGACCCTGTGGAGCTGCAAGGCATCACCATTTATGGGAAAATGCCCATGGAAGGATTCTATGACCACGAGCGGATTCCGTATGACAAGTTCAAAGAAAAAGAGCTGGAGCCTGGCTACTATAAGCCTGGCTTAAGCATGGGCCCGGGAGGCGCTGGTGTGACAGTGGGCTTTAGTGGTGCGTTGACTTTATTGGCAGCCCAATTCAATAGCGAGTATCAGCAGCTGAAGAAGCTGGACAAAATAAGGAAGCAAGAATACCAGGTGGCCCGTTACGAATACTTTGTGAAGAATCGTCTAAGCCCCAGGTATGTAACTACCAACACCTCATTGCTGACCACCGAGGTTGACGACTTTATCAAGTTCTGGTCGCCCGACACAGCCTTTGTAGAATATGCCAACGAGTATGAGTTAGTTACTGCGCTGAAGGAAAAAGAGAAGCAGTACATTGATCAAATCAAGCGCAATCGGGGCTCCGATGAAGACATCGTGAGCACCATTGAGCTGAGGAAGCTGCTGATGGACAAAGGGAATGAGGAGTAAAACCTAAGATCCAATTCCCCGCATCCCAACAAAAACGCCCACTAATACCCATCTCCATTACATTATTTCACTTGTTTTAGTACCTTACTGTTTCGAGTGTCCAATAATACACTCAACTTAAGCTCAACACTCTAAACAAGTTCGCTGATGGAAGACAAATGGCACAAACAATACTGGCAGAGAAACCTTCGCTACCTTTCTATACTTCTCATCATCTGGTTTCTAGCGTCGTTTGGCTTCGGGATTTTCTTTGTGGACACCCTTAACACTGTTAGATTGGGTGGCTTCAAACTCGGTTTCTGGTTTGCCCAACAAGGCTCCATCTACATATTCGTCGTACTCATCTTTTTATACGTTCGCTGGATGAACAAGCTGGACAAGAAGTACGACGTTGACGAAAAATAACCTGCTTAAACCTACTTAAAAAATGGACGTACAAACCTGGACCTACATTATCGTAGGCTTCACTTTCGCTATTTACATCGGCATCGCTATTTGGTCGAGGGCCGGCAGCACCAAAGAATTCTACGTGGCCGGAGGGGGTGTTTCGCCGCTCGCCAATGGCATGGCCACTGCCGCCGACTGGATGTCGGCTGCCTCCTTCATTTCAATGGCCGGACTGGTTTCGTTCATGGGCTATGATGGCACCGTTTATTTAATGGGCTGGACAGGTGGTTACGTGCTGCTTGCACTCTTGCTTGCGCCTTACCTAAGGAAGTTTGGCAAGTTTACTGTCCCTGACTTTATTGGCGACAGGTACTACTCCAACCTTGCCAGAACCGTCGCCGTCATCTGCGCCCTTTTCGTTTCATTTACCTACGTAGCAGGCCAAATGAGAGGCGTGGGCATCGTCTTCGCTCGTTTTCTGGAAGTGGATATCAATACCGGTGTTGTCATAGGCATGTGCATCGTGTTGATATATGCCGTACTCGGCGGAATGAAAGGCATTACCTACACCCAGGTCGCTCAGTATTGTGTACTGATTTTTGCCTACATGGTGCCCGCTATTTTCATTTCCCTGATTATGACAGGCAACCCGATTCCTCAGCTGGGCTTCGGCAGCGAGCTTGCTGATGGCACCTACCTTCTGGACAAACTAGATGGCCTGCATCAGGAATTGGGCTTTGCTGCCTACACCACAGGCAAAAAAACCATGATTGACCTGACATTTATAACGGCCGCTCTCATGGTCGGTACAGCTGGGCTTCCCCATGTGATCGTAAGATTCTTCACCGTTCCAAGAGTAAAAGACGCCAGAATTTCGGCTGGCTATGCACTTATCTTTATAGCTATTCTCTACACTACTGCACCAGCCATAGCGGCCTTTGCAAGAACTAACTTCATCTCCACCGTCCACAACAAAGAGTACAACAGTTTGCCTGAGTGGTTTTCCAATTGGGAAACGACCGGGCTCATCAAGTTTGATGACAAAAACAATGACGGCATCGTTACCTATGGAGCTGATGCCAACACCAACGAACTGACCATAGACCCGGACATCATGGTGCTCGCCAATCCTGAAATCGCCCGGCTCCCTAATTGGGTAATTGCCCTTGTAGCAGCAGGCGGGCTTGCAGCTGCTTTGTCAACCGCAGCAGGCTTGCTGCTCGTGATCTCCACGTCTATCGCTCACGACCTCATCAAAAAACAAATTGCTCCCGGTCTTACCGACAAGAACCAACTTTGGTTTGCCAGAGGTGCGGCATTGCTGGCTGTGATAGTCGCTGGCTATTTCGGCATCAATCCCCCTGGCTTTGTGGCAGCAGTTGTCGCCCTGGCTTTTGGCCTGGCAGCCGCATCCTTTTTCCCGGCCATTATCATGGGCATTTTCTACAAAAGAATGAACAAAGAGGGAGCTATCGCCGGCATGATCGCAGGCCTGGGCATCACCCTGTTTTACATGATGCGATACAAGCTGGGCTGGATAGGCGGGCCTACCACCTCATCTGACTGGTGGTTTGGTATTTCGCCGGAAGGATTCGGCACGGCAGGTATGTTCGTCAACTTTGCTGTTTCGCTAATAGTCTCAAGATTCACCCCGGCACCGCCAGAGGATGTGCAGGAAATGGTAGAAAGCATCCGTTACCCGAGAGGCGCCGGAGGTGCTACACACAGCTAATGTGTGCGCCAACAATTTACTCATCCATTTGAGGCATTGCGGTTGTGAACGTTTTTACTTTTGGGTAACTTGAACCGGTAGGTTTTTGTAACACATACCATACAAAAAGGGAATTGAGATGACGGATAAAATACAAACCCTCAGCGGGTATATTCACGAGTACCAAAAGAGTGTGAATGAGCCGGAAGCTTTCTGGTCAAGAATTGCTGAAAACTTTTATTGGCGGAAGAAATGGGACAAAGTAGTGGAGTGGGACTTTCACAAACCCACTATCAAATGGTTCCGCAATGGTAAGCTCAACATTACTGAAAACATTTTCGAAAGACATCTTTTCACACTGGGTGACCACCCTGCCATTATATGGGAGCCCAGCGACCCAAAAGAAAAAAACAGAGTCATTACCCTTCGGGAGTTGTACGAGATGACCTGCCAGTTTGCCAACACCATGAAAAAGAATGGTGTAAAAAAGGGCGACAGGGTTATTATTTACATGCCTATGGTGCCTGAGGCAGCTGTTGCCATGATGGCATGCGCAAGAATCGGTGCCGTGCATTCAGTGGTTTTTGCAGGCTTCAGCTCTACCTCGCTGGCCGACCGAATAAATGATTGTGAGGCCAAAATGATTCTTACTTCCGATGGAAACTTCCGTGGCAACAAAGCCATCGATGTGAAAGGTGTGGTAGACGAGGCGATAGAGAAAACGACGACCATTGAGAAGGTCATCGTTTTCAAAAGAACTGGCTCTGATGTCACGATGAAGCCCGGCCGAGACCTATGGTGGCATGAGGCCATTGAGGGCATGTCGAAGGAAAACAAGGCAGAGGAAATGGATGCAGAGAATCTGCTATTCATTCTCTACACCAGTGGATCCACAGGCAAACCCAAGGGCGTGGTGCATACCTGCGGTGGCTACATGATCTACTCACAATACACCTTCCAAAACGTATTTCAGTACAGCGCTGGAGATATATACTGGTGTACAGCGGACGTTGGCTGGATCACCGGACACTCCTATATAGTATACGGCCCGCTTTTGGCAGGAGCCACCACGCTGATGTTCGAGGGCGTGCCCACCTATCCACATCCGGGCCGCTTCTGGGAAATAATAGACAAATACCAGGTGAACCAGTTCTACACCGCCCCAACGGCCATCAGGGCGCTTCAGGCGTACGGATTGGAACCGCTGGCTCCCTACAAGCTTGATTCATTGAAAGTAATAGGTTCCGTAGGCGAACCCATCAACGAAGAAGCCTGGCATTGGTACCACGACCATGTGGGCAAAAACCAATGCCCGCTTGTCGATACATGGTGGCAAACTGAAACCGGCGGCATCATGATTTCGCCAATTCCCGGCGTAACACCTACTAAGCCATCTTACGCCACACTACCGCTGCCGGGTATCCAGCCCATCATAGTTGACCCAGATGGCAAAGAGTTGACTGGAAAAAGTGTGCAAGGCAACCTGTGTATTAAATTCCCGTGGCCTGGCATGTTGCGCACCACCTATGGCGACCACGAAAGATGTAGACAGACCTACTTTGGGACTTATCCAGGGCTCTATTTTACCGGCGACGGTGTAAAAAGAGACGAAGATGGCTACTACCGCATCCTGGGCAGGGTAGACGATGTCATCAATGTATCCGGACACAGAATGGGAACAGCAGAGGTGGAAAATGCTATCAACGAACACCCTCTGGTGGTAGAGTCAGCCGTAGTTGGCTATCCGCATGACATAAAAGGCCAGGGCATCTACGCTTTCGTGATTGCCGACATGTCGAACAGAACGGAAGAGAACCTGATCAACGAAATTCGTGAGACTGTCAGCAAGATCATTGGGCCGATTGCAAAGCCTGACAAGATTCAGATTGTGCCAGGCCTGCCAAAAACAAGGTCAGGAAAGATCATGAGACGGATACTTAGAAAAGCTGCAGAGGGTGATGTTTCTAATTTGGGAGACATCTCCACACTACTTAATCCAGAGGTGGTGGAGCAAATTATCGCTGGTTCGAAGAAGTAGTCGTTTTCTGTCAACGATTTAAAAAGCTTAGACTTCTTTTAAAGAAGCATCTAAGCTTTTTTCTTTGTGCTTTCATTAGCCCGACTTAAGCACTTTTTTCAGACACCTATTGGGAGAAGTCCCAGCATCCTATTGTTGATATGCGACAGAAGTTACTACGTGAAGGGGCCAATGAACTTTCCTATGAAATAAGAGGCATTGTTAGAAAGGCGGAACAGCTGGAAAAGCTTGGCTACAATATCCTATGGGAAAATATCGGCGACCCTATCCAGAAGAATCGCAGGCTTCCTGATTGGATGAAAGAAATCATTTCAGGACTCCTCTTCGAAGATGAGACATTCGGATACAGTCATTCGAAAGGAGTGCTACACACCCGTGAGTTTTTAGCAGATCGAAACAACAAAAAAGGCGGTGCTCAAATCACAGCCGACGACATCACCTTTTTTAACGGTTTGGGTGACGCCATAGCTAAAATATATCAGTACCTGATTCCTTCTGCCAGGGTCATAGGGCCATCACCTGCCTACTCTACACACTCATCGGCTGAGGCATCGCATGCCAACAACCACCCGCTGACCTACAAGCTGGATCCGGAAAACTCCTGGTATCCGGATTTGGATGACCTCTACAATAAAATAAAATACAACCCCAACATTGTCGGGATGCTGATCATCAACCCCGACAATCCAACGGGAATGGTGTATCCAAAACCGATTCTGGAACGCATGGTGGCCATTGCTAAAGAGTTCAACCTCTTCATTGTATGTGATGAAATCTACATGAACATCATCTACAACAATGCCGATACCTGCTCTCTTGCAGAAGTAATCGGCGATGTGCCAGGCATGTCCTTAAAAGGGATTTCCAAAGAGTTTCCGTGGCCGGGTGCCCGATGCGGATGGGCTGAGTATTACAACCGTGACAAGGACGCTGAGTTTGCCAGGCTTTGCCAGACCATCGACAATGCCAAAATGATAGAGGTGAGCTCTACCAAGCTTCCTCAAAGGGCTATTCCAAGAATCATGTCTGACAGCCGGTACCCGGATTTTATTAAGGCAACCAACAAACGGATTGGTGAAAGAAGTGCCTTTCTTTCTAAAACCTTTAAAGGCAATCCTTATATCACCTTCAACGAGACCAACGGCGCCTTCTATAACACGATGATTTTCAAACCCAACGCTTTGAAACCAGGCCAGTCGATGCCTATCAAAGACGCCAAGGTGAAACAGTTGCTGGACAGCTGGTTTGAAAGCAATAATGGGCCAATGGAAATGGACAAAAGGTTTGTCTACTACCTGCTGGCGGCAAAGCAGGTCTGCCTTGTACCTATCTCTTCTTTTTGCTCAGACCTGATGGGCTTTCGCATGACTTTGCTTGAAGAGAATGATGAGATCCGGGACGAGATTTTTAAGAGAATCAAAGAAGGAATTGAGGAATTCTGTGGAGCTTGACTTCTCCTTAAAGAGGGCACAAAAATAACCCCTTCTCATTGCTGAGAAGGGGTGTATTTAAAAGGCAGAATTAATAATCATTTCATCATCCGCTGCAAGATTCGCAAGACTCCGGATCGTCGAGCGAGCACGACATGTCGGCCTGGTTCTTCGCATCCATCTCCTCTAGCTCTGCTGCAGTAGGCACTTTATTCTTTTGCTTTTCCACCGTGAATTTGATTGCATCAGTGGCAGCCTTGGTTCTCAGGTAGTACATACCAGTCTTCAACCCTAGCTTCCATGCTGTGAAGTGCATAGAAGTAAGTTTACCAAAGTTAGGGTTCAGCATGTGGATGTTGAGGCTTTGGCTCTGGCAGATATACGGGCCACGATCTCCAGCCATTTCCAGAATAGTTTTCTGAGAAATCTCCCAAACGGTTTTGTATAGCTCTTTAATATCGTCTGGAATTCCAGGAATGTTTTGAATTGAGCCGTTCGCCCCCATAAGCTGATTCTTCATGTCCTCACTCCAGAGGTTCAGCTTAATCAGGTCTTTCAACAAATGCTTGTTCACCACAATGAACTCTCCTGACAATACCCGACGGGTGTAGATGTTGGAAGTGTATGGTTCGAAACATTCGTTGTTGCCAAGAATCTGCGAGGTAGAAGCTGTTGGCATTGGCGCAACCAGTAGAGAGTTACGTACACCATTTTTCTTCACTTCCTGCTTCAGCTTTTCCCAATCCCAACGACCGCTGTCTGGTGTAACACCCCACATATCGAACTGGAAGATTCCTTTTGAGGTAGGCGAGCCTTTGAAAGTTTCATAAGCACCCTCTACTTTGGCTATTTCCATAGATGCTTCCATGGCAGCAAAGTAAATGGTCTCGAATATCTCCTTGTTCAGCTGCTTAGCTTCGGGCGACTCAAATGGATAACGCATCAAAATAAACGCATCGGCCAGCCCCTGCACACCTAGCCCTATAGGACGGTGACGCATATTCGACTTGCGGGCTTCAGGCACCGGATAGTAGTTCACATCAATCACCTTGTTAAGGTTTTTGGTGGCTACTTTAGTGATCTCATATAGTTTCTGGTGGTCAAACGTGCCATCCTCATTCACATACTTAGGCAACGACAAAGAAGCAAGGTTACAAACTGCCACCTCATCCGGTGCAGTGTACTCGATGATCTCTGTACATAGGTTAGAAGACTTGATAGTACCAAGGTTTTTCTGATTCGACTTTCTGTTGGCCGCATCTTTGAAAAGCATATAAGGAACACCAGTCTCAATTTGTGCTTCCAGTATTTCGAACCAAAGCTCCTGCGCCTTCACCGAACGACGACCTTTGCCTTCCTTCTCATATTTTTCGTAGAGGCGCTCAAACTCCTCTCCCCAACAATCAGAAAGGCCCGGGCACTCGTTAGGATCCAACAAAGACCACTCACTGTTCGACTCTACCCTTTTCATGAAAAGGTCTGGAATCCAAAGTGCATAAAACAGGTCACGGGCACGAAGCTCTTCTTTACCGTGGTTTTTCTTCAGCTGAAGAAAATCGAAAATATCGGCGTGCCATGGCTCGATGTAAATAGCAAAACTTCCCTTGCGCTTTCCACCACCCTGGTCAACATAACGAGCTGTCATGTCAAAATTACGAAGCATAGGAATGATGCCGTTAGAAACACCGTTGGTTCCCCTGATATAAGAACCCGTTGCTCTGACATTGTGAATGCTCAGTCCGATACCACCAGCAGACTGAGAAATCTTGGCGCATTGTTTCAAAGTATCATAAATACCATCGATGCTGTCGTCCTTCATTTGAAGAAGGAAACAAGATGAAAGCTGCGGCTTGGGCGTTCCTGCATTAAACAATGTAGGCGTCGCATGAGTAAACCATTTTTCTGACAGCAGATTATAGGTTTCAATCACAGAATCGATATCGTCCATGTGAATACCTACAGCCACTCTCATCAGCATATGCTGCGGACGTTCCACCACTTGTCCGTCAAGCCTGATCAGGTAGGAGCGCTCCAGTGTTTTGAAGCCGAAGTAATCATAACCGAAGTCACGGTCATATATAATAGAAGAATCGAGATGAGCTGCGTTCTCCTTTATCACCTTCCATGCTTCCTTTGAGATCAAAGGAGCATTTTCGCCAGTTTTAGGGTCTACGTAAGTGTAGAGTCTCTTCATTGTGTTGGAGAACGACTTGCTGGTAACCTTGTGCAGGTTGCTCACAGCAATACGGGCAGCCAGAATGGCGTAGTCCGGGTGCTTGGTTGCCATACTCGCCGCTGTTTCAGCTGCAAGGTTGTCTAGCTGCTGGGTCGACACCCCATCATACAGACCGTTAATTACCTTCATGGCAACTTCAACAGGGCTAATATAATCTGCATTGAGTGCGTAGCAGAGTTTCTCGATTCTGGCAGTGATTTTGTCAAATTTCACTGACTCTCTGTGACCATCTCTCTTAATTACTAACATATCTATGGTTTATCAGGTATTGGTGGTGGTGATTAAAATTCTTCGTCTAATGAGAACTTGTGTGAGTCCTTGTCATTGTTATTCATAACGCCCGCTTTCTGGTATTCAGCCACTCTTTTCTCAAAAAAGTTGGTTTTTCCCTGAAGCGATATCATTTCCATGAAGTCGAACGGGTTGGTTGAGTTATACAACTTAGGGCAATGAAGCTCATCCAGCAATCTGTCGGCTACAAACTCAATATACTGGCACATGAGGTCAGCGTTCATACCAATGAGTTTCACCGGAAGTGCATCTGTAACAAACTCTTTTTCGATTTCTACAGCATCGGATATGATTTTCTGAAGTGTTTCAACTGGCAGCTTGTTTTCTACGTGGTTGTTGTAAAGCAAACAAGCAAAGTCGCAGTGCAGTCCTTCGTCTCTGGAGATCAGCTCATTTGAAAAGCTAAGCCCTGGCATCAAACCACGCTTCTTCAACCAGAAGATTGAGCAGAAGCTGCCTGAAAAGAAAATACCCTCAACGGCAGCAAAGGCCACAAGTCGCTCCTGAAACGATCCCTCGTCTATCCAGCGAAGTGCCCAATCTGCCTTCTTTTTGACACAATCCATCGTGTCGATAGCATTGAAAAGAAGGTCTTTCTCTTTCGCATCTCTCACGTAGGTGTCAATCAACAATGAGTATGTCTCGGAGTGAATGTTTTCAATCGCAATTTGAAAGCCGTAGAAAAACTTCGCTTCAGTGTACTGCACTTCCGAAACAAAATTCTCAGCAAGGTTCTCATTCACTATACCATCGCTGGCAGCAAAGAAGGCAAGCACATGTTTAATAAAATGTTGCTCGCCCTCGTTCATATTGGCCCAGTCCTTCAGGTCATGACTAAGGTCAATTTCTTCCGCTGTCCAAAAACTCGCTTCAGCTTTTTTATAGAACTCCCAGATATCGTGGTGCTTGATGGGGAATAGAACGAACCTGCTATTGTCTTCCTTCAGTATTGGCTCCTCAATTGCTTTTGTCGACATATTAACTACTTGTTACTAATTCAAAATCTTATTTCTCCTGGTCTTACTTTCTTCCTTCTGTATGCCGGTCTCGTTAAATACAATGACTTAGAGCCACCATTCCATACTGAGCAGGTGATATCTTGGAATAGTGCTATAATGTATTTAAAAACGAAAGGCCCGACTGGATTGGCCTGATGAGAGTGAAACCCCCTCAAAAAACAAGCAGTACAAATATGTGAAAACGGTTGAAAAAATCAAAAGTGGTTTGGCACACAAACTTACGTTATTAAAATAGTGCAAAAACATTCATAACATACTGAAAACTAAAAGCTTATGACTTTATATCGGAACTTCTACTTCATTTCATTTTCGCTGTATTCGCAGTCGAAAAAAAGTTAAATTATTTTAGCGTCAACAATGGGTCGTATCTCTTGACAAGACCCTTGTAAAATATATATTATAGTTATACCTTTGCAGTCCTTTTTACAACAAAAGTTTTAAGAACAACGGATATGTACGCTATCGTAGACATCGCCGGAAAGCAGTTCAAAGTAACAAAAGACCAATTCGTTTATGCCCCTAAAATGGCTGGCGAAGAAGGCGCTTCCGTCGAATTTGAAAATGTACTACTTGTCGACAATGACGGCAAAGTAGCGGTTGGTACTCCTACCGTAAAAGGAGTGAAGGTGTCAGGTAAAATCCTTGGACACGTTAAAGGTGACAAAGTGATTGTCTTCAAAAAGAAGCGTCGCAAGAGCTACAAGAAGAAGAACGGTCACCGTCAGCAGTTTACAAAGGTTTTAATTGAAAACATTAAATAGTAAAAGACCATGGCACACAAGAAAGGCGCAGGTAGTTCCAGAAACGGCCGTGAATCGCATAGCAAAAGACTAGGCGTGAAAATATTTGGTGGCCAGTTGGCAAAAGCAGGAAATATTCTTGTTCGCCAAAGAGGCACTACTCATCACCCAGGTGAAAACGTAGGTTTGGGCAAAGACCACACCCTGTTTGCACTAGTGGAAGGCACTGTTAACTTCAAGAAAGGCTACAAAGACAGATCGTTTGTATCTGTTGAGCCCGTGAAGTAATCAGACTAGAAATTTAAAATTGAAGCCCTGTTGAGTGATCGACAGGGCTTTCGTTATTTTAGAGATGTACTCCAGGCATAACATCAGCCAAGCGGTAGCCGTCTATTTGCAATTCATAATTTTACCAATATTAAACTGTACATTTTTTAGAAGCTAAAATTGACTAACTTATACAACAGTTCCGTTTTTATCGTTAATTTGCACCAAACCATTTAGCTCGATGCGCAAATTTTCTTTTGTAGGGTGCGCCTATCTTCTGCTTTTCTGTATGCCACTGCATCTTTCCGCCAGTGTTGCCAGCCAAATGCACGCACAAGTCTCCAGGACTTTTGA
The DNA here is from genome assembly GCF_048007035.1 of Imperialibacter sp. Taxonomy (NCBI): domain Bacteria; kingdom Pseudomonadati; phylum Bacteroidota; class Cytophagia; order Cytophagales; family Flammeovirgaceae; genus Imperialibacter; species Imperialibacter sp. The sequence continues at coordinate 3,063,293 of NZ_CP180355.1, read as the reverse complement.
AACAAGCCCGTTGTCGGAAAATGGACTTGCGATGGAAACTGAAATGGCTGAAAACCTGGAAGAGGAAGCTTTGGGACTTTTTGGCCCAGGAAACCGAAATAAAAAGCGACACAAAGAGAAAAAGAAAAGAATGGGAGGGCATAAAAACCTTCATGAAAAACTTAGTCAGAAAGGCATTTTTGGCAAGCAAACAAAAAACAGTGGTGTCGGGCAAAACGTATTGTTTCTGGTAGTGCCAGCGGTTGCCGTAGTTGGCCTGGCCTTCTTATTTGCTGCCAGCACCAAGAACAAAAATGCTGATTCTCTGCTTGACCCCGACCCCAACGGAACCAACTAGCTTACCCGAATAATTTGTAGCTCGCCACTTTCTCAAAGAAGTCACCCACCACACCCGGGTGAATGAAAATACTGTAAATGATTCCAACGATAGCGCCTGTCAGGTGTGCCATATGATTAATATTATCGCTCATTTGCCGTGACTGATTGATCGTGTAGATCAGATAAAGAACTCCCAAAATAAAGCCGGGCAACCCAATCAAGCCAAAAAGGTAGATTTTGTTCAAGGGGTTGAATAGAATGCTGCAAAAAACTACAGCAGTCACTCCTCCTGAAGCACCCAGCGATTGATAGTGAATGCTATTTCTGTTCTTGAAGTAGCTGGGCACATCCGACAAGCCGATTGCTACCAGATAAAACACAATGAATTGAATGCTACTTCCTCCCGAGTAATAGCCAATAATCTGCTCTGCAGCCTGCCCAAAGAAAAAGAAGGTGAACATGTTAAAGCCCAGGTGCATCCAGCTGTTGTGGACAAAGCCTGACGTCAGAAATCGCCAGTACTCTTTCTTCTCCCTAATGGCATAGGGACTCATGGTGAGTTTGTAAAGCAAATTTGGGTTGTTCAACCCCATGATTGAAATAACGACTGTAACAATCAGGATAATCAGTGTGGGACTCATAATTCAGGTGAATAGCTATTTTGGAGCATCAATTTTTAGTTCTCTCGGGCAATGAGGTAGTCAGCAAAATCCTTTATTGTTTGTTTTCTACTGTCCGGCAAAGAAAGGTCGGAAAGCTGCTTCAATGCAAGACGAAAGTAATCATTCATTTTTTGATCAGTCAGCTCCCTGATCCCATTTCGATCATATATTCCCTTGACCGCTTCTACCTTTTCGTCCGTATCAAAGTCCTTCATCATCAGCCAATTTTCGAGCTGGCGTTTGTCATCTCCTGTAGACGTCCGAAGGGCTTGTATCAGCAAAAACGTTTTTTTATTGGCAATAATATCTCCGCCCACCTGTTTTCCGAACTTCGCCTGATCGCCATATACATCCAACAAGTCGTCCTTCAATTGAAACCCGATGCCAATGTTTTCACCAAAGCCTTTCAAAAGTTGAGCGTCATGGGCACTGGCGTTGCCTAGTACCGCACCTAACTCCAGGCTAAAGCCCAGCAGCACGGCTGTTTTGAGCCGAATCATTTCGATGTAGTCAGCCTCGGTCACGGCGTCCACCTTTTCAAAATTCATGTCGATTTGCTGGCCCTCACACACCTCAACCGCACACTGATTAAAAGAGCGAATGATGCCTGGCAGTTTTTCACCCGGCACCTCCAGCAGCAGGTCATAAGCCTTCACCAGCATAGTGTCACCCGAAAGGATGGCTACATTGTTGTTCCATTTTTCATGAACAGTGGCCTGACCTCTCCGCAACGGCGCATTATCCATAATGTCATCGTGCATCAGCGTAAAGTTATGGAACACCTCCACGGCCAAAGCTGGACGAAGGATTGATGCTACATCGTCTCTGAAAAGCTTGTAAGCAAGAAGGGCCAGGATAGGCCGCATTCTCTTGCCACCCAAATCCATGATGTACCTGATTGGCTCGTATAGTTCTTTGGGGTGTTTACCAAATTCAAATTTGGTCAGTTCCTTGTTGAGGAGTTCTGTGTACTGACGCAGCAGCTCTGTCATTTTTCGTTAGCAAATTCCAAATCGATTGTCCGGCGATCAATGTCTGTATTGGTGACCTTCACTTTTACCTCGTCGCCCAGCGTAATCATCCGCTTATTGTTACGACCAATAATCCGGTAATTTTGTTCGTCAAATTCGTAATAATCGTCGTTCAGGTCGGCCAGCCTCACCATGCCCTCGCACTTGGTTTCGATGATTTCCACATAAATGCCCCACTCGGTAACGCCAGCTACAATACCATCAAATACTTTGTCGGCCGCCATTGACATGAACTCCACCTGCTTGTATTTAATGGACGCCCTCTCAGCGTCAGCTGCCCTTTTCTCCATGTCGGAGCTGTGCACGCACATGGGCTCATATTTGTCTTGTTCTACCGACTTACCACCTTTCAGGTAGTGGGCCAGCAGCCGGTGCACCATCATGTCGGGGTAACGCCTGATGGGCGAGGTGAAGTGAGAATAGTGTGGAAATGCCAAGCCAAAGTGGCCGTTGGCAGCGGTGGTGTACTTTGCTTTTGCCATGCTTCTGATGGCCAGCGATGTAAGCACATTTTGCTCCGGCTTTCCTTCAATCTCGTCAATCAGCTTGTTGAGTGTTGACGAAAGGTTCTCATCCGTCAGGTCGATCTTATGCCCAAACTTCTTGGCGAACAGGGTGAAGTTATGAAGCTTCTCCTCGTTTGGTGAATCGTGGGTACGATACACAAATGTCTTTCTTCCACTTTCAGTTTTTTGCCCAAATACGAATTCGGCTACCCGCTTATTGGCCAGCAGCATAAACTCCTCGATGAGCTTGTGCGCATCTTTTCTAATTTTGGGCACAATACCCAGGGGCTTGCCTTGTTCATCCAGTTTGAATTTGACTTCAATGGTTTCAAAGTTGATAGCCCCACTTTTATACCGCTTGTTTTTAAGCAGCTTAGCCAGGTCATTGAAAACTTTCAGCTCGTTGCAATAGTCGCCAACGCCAGCTTCTATGACCGCCTGGGCTTCTTCGTAACTAAAGCGCCGGTCTGAATGAATCACTGTTCTTCCAAACCACTCGTTGACAATTTTTCCGCTGCTCTCCATCTCAAAAACTGCTGAGAAGGTCAACTTGTCTTCGTTCGGTCTTAACGAGCAAAGTGCGTTGGAGAGCTTCTCAGGGAGCATTGGCACGGTGCGATCCACCAGATAAACAGAAGTGGCTCTGGAGTAGGCTTCTTTTTCAAGAATAGTCTCTTCCTTCACATAATGGGTTACATCGGCAATGTGCACGCCAATTTCGTAGTTTCCATTTTCAAGAAACTTGATAGAGAGCGCATCATCAAAATCCTTAGCGTCCTCCGGGTCGATGGTGAATGTGGTAACGCCTCTGAAGTCCCTTCTGGCTGCTATTTCCTTCTCGGGAATAGTCTCCGAAATTTTATCTGACTCCGAAATCACCTCCTCGGGGAACGTAAACGGCAGGTCAAACTCAGCCATAATTGAGTGAATCTCGGCCTCATTTTCACCCGCCTTGCCCAATACCCGCACCACTTTGCCTACCGGGCTCTTATTGGTTCTGTCGTGCCATCGGTCAATTTTTACAATGACCTTATCATTGGTCGTTGCGTTGTTGATATGCTCGGGGTAAACAAAAATATCGTTATGGATCTTTCTGTTATCCGGAATGACAAAGGCAAACCTCTTGGATAGCTGAAGCTTTCCAACAAACTCGTCCTTTTTACGCTGGACAATTTCCGTTACCCGGCCTTCTCGGTGCTTCTTGCCGTGGAACTTGCCCGAAAGCTCGAATTTCACCGTGTCACCATCCACAGCAAACTCAAGATCGTCCGTTTTCACGTATACATCTTCATCCAGTTCGGCGCAAATAATGTAGGCAAACCGTGAGTTAACATGGTCGACAACGCCTACCAAAGCCGATGGCATTTGCTGGCTAACGAACCGGCCGTCTCTGTTTCGGCTTATAATCCCTTCGTCTTCCAGACGAAAGGCAACTTCAGAAACAAGGTTTTTAGATTTCTTATCACGAACACCGAGCGTTTGTATCATTTGCCTGATAGACCAGGGCTTGCCCGATTGTTGTCTGAACAGATGTAGAACTGATTCTTTGATCTGTCCTGCAGATATTGTCTTTCTTCCTGGTGATTCTCCGCTGTTTTTTCTCTTCTTATTATTCTTTTTACTCATGTAGGAGTTTTCTTACAAAAAATTATGGGTCAATGCAGGTTCTGCATCAATTAACTGTTGGGTGTAGTCTGATGTTGGGTTGGCCAACACTTTTTCAATCTCTCCCGATTCTTTTATTTCACCGTCTGCCATCACTGTCAGGTAATCGCACGTGTGGCGGAGAGCTGCAAGGTTGTGCGATACCAGCAGAACGCCCAAGTTACGCTCTTTTTTCAAGTAAAGGAAAAGATCGAGAATTTCAGCCTGTATGGATTGATCCAACGAGGAGGTAGGCTCGTCGCAAAGCAAAATCCTGGGCTGTAGCGCTAATGACCTGGCAATAGCCAGGCGTTGTTTTTCGCCACCAGAAAGCTGACTGGTATGGCTTTTCAAAAGTCCCTTCGGCAGCCTCACCCAGTCTAATAAGTCTTTTACGGTAGTTTTAGTTTCATTTTGGTTTTCGGCGATGGCTTCATTGAGTATTTGTTCCATGTTTTGGCGAGGGTCGAAAGCGCTGGAAGGGTTTTGATAAATCACCTGAACAGCTCTTCGGAAGGCCACCAGTTCATCGGCAGTCAGGGTGTCAACAGACATGCCCTGATAGTACAACTTATCGAAATGGTTCGGGTACATACCTGCCAGCGTCCGCATTAGTGTTGTTTTCCCCGACCCGGAAATACCTGCCAACCCACTTATCGCTCCCTGGTAAAGCTCCAGTGACACCGACTGAACGGCTTTGACGGATTTATTTCTGCGCCAGAAAAAACCAGTTGGCTGGTAGACAAAGTCCAGATTCTTTACAGCCAAAACCGGAGCGTCCCTGTCGGAAAGCCGTTCGGGCCTTTCCTTTCGAGACACCAGCCGCTTATGCGCCTCAATTAAACTGCTGGTGTAGGTTTCCCTCGGTTGGTTCATTATTTCTTTGGTCACCCCATATTCAACTACTCTTCCACTGTTGAGCACCATCAGCTTGTCGCACATGGGTTCCACAATTGACAGGTCGTGGGTAATAAATACAAGTGCCGCCTTTTCCTTTTTAGAAAAATCTTTGAGAAGTCGCAAAATAGCCGCCTGATTCACGGTATCAAGTGCTGTTGTCGGCTCATCGGCGATGATGAGGCTTGGCCGGGCAATCATGGCCATCGCTATCAGCATGCGCTGTAGCTGCCCCCCGGAAAGTTGATGAGGAAGACTGCCCAGCACCCTTGCGGGATCATCAATGCCGGCTCTTCGCACCAGGTCATAGGCCTCCTCAGGTTGAAACTTAATTCCCAAAGCCTGGCACTGATCCTGCCATTGCCTGAGGAGAGTGGTGACCGGAAAGCTCGCCTCCAGCGGCGACTGCGGAATGTAAGCAATGGAGTGCCCCCTCAGCACGCCAATTTGATCTTGCAGCGGCCTGCCTTTCCAATATATGTTTCCAGAGCGGTGAAGCCTTTCATCCAGCAAATGCAGCATGCAATGTGCCAGCAAGGATTTTCCCGCACCACTTTCGCCCAGGATACCCAACGACTCACCGGGCTCTATCAACAGCGAAACATTATTAAGTAAATTTTGCTGCCCAAAGCGGATGGTGAGTTCCGAAATACTGAGCAGCACAGGTGGGTCGGAAGTCATTCGTTAAAATCTACAAACAATATTTTATCCTTTGGAATAGTCGGTTGTTGATGCAGCCTAAGGAAGACCTGAGCAGTTGCTACCACATCATTTTTGCAGTAGCGGGCAATTCTGTCAATGTCTCCGGTGCCATAGTAAACTTCATTTACCATGCTTCCATCAATATCATCTTTTGGAGACGGAATTCCCAAAACTGTGGTGAGAAGTTGCAAAGAGGTAAAGCTCTTTCTGTCTCCGTACTTCCACATTTCCATCGTGTCGAGATGGGGTACTTCCCAGGGTTTTTTGCCTTCGAGCCGTAGAATGTCGGGCAACGATATGCCATGAATGGTCATTCTTCTGCATAAATAGGGGTAATCAAATTCCTTTCCGTTGTGAGCACAAAGGAAATAGCCCTGATTGAACTTTTGCTCCATTAGTTTTTGGAAGCTTGTAAGCAACTGATGCTCATCGTCACCACTGAGGGATGTCACCCTCAACTCAACACTTTTATCTTCATTGAAAGCAAAGTACCCAAGCCCAATAACGATTACCTTTCCGAACTCGGAGTAAATCGCCGCCCGGTTTTCATACATTTCAGCGGCATCGACTTCTTCATTTCCCCCTGAAAGACTAACAGCCTTTTTGCTCCAGAGTTTTTGCCAAATTGGGTCGAGTTCAGCAAATTTTCCTGTTCCCGCTACGGTTTCAATGTCTATGAAAAGGATTTTCTTCGGAGTGCCTTCTGCCATGCCACAATATTTTTTCTATTAAAATAGAAAAATAATCACGGATGCAAGACACCTTCAAGCCCTATCTCATCGATGTAGCTCAAATTATCTTCTAAAATGGTATCGGGGACAAAAATATATTTCTTATCGTACAGTTGCCTGCCTATAAAATAGCTCACCCAGTATTCATTGTTAAGGCCAAAAACCTGGGGATGGATGGACTCTACCTGTGTCGCTCCGCCAACATCAATTAATGGGAACATGTGTCGCAGTGTAGAAGTTTTTTGCTGCTCGCCATCCAGTTCGCCATACCCCTTGGAGGTAACCATTACATTTTCCAACGGCTGATCATTTCTATTGATGAGGTACACTACCCACTCCGCTTCTTCGTCAGCTGTTGGCCTTTTAACCACCGCAAGTGTAACATCTTTTACAGGCAAAAAGGGAATGTCTTTCTTCATGCAGTTACGAGGTTCATTTCAAATAAAGAAGCTATGTTCTTCAAAAGCCTTTGCTGTACCTCTTCCATGCTCACTTCAAGTTCAAGTTCCTGCTGCAGGGAAGTTACTGCCTTGTCGTCTATTCCGCATGGCACTATGTGCTTGAAATACTGGAGGTTAGTATTGACATTGAATGCCAACCCGTGCATGGTGACCCACCTGCTCGACTTCACACCAAGTGCGCATATTTTTCGTGGGTTTTTCTGTTCCTCAAAGTCAAGCCATACACCGGTAAGCCCGTCAATCCTTCCAGCCGACACTCCGTACTCGGCTAAGGTCATTATCACAGCTTCCTCCAGTAGTCGAAGGTATTTGTGGATGTCAGTAAAGAAATTATCGAGGTCAATGATTGGATAAACAACCAGCTGGCCTGGACCGTGGTAAGTGATGTCGCCACCTCTGTTGATCTTGTAGTATGTAGCGCCTATCTCCTTGAGCTCATCATCATCTACCAGCAGGTTTTCCTGTTTCCCACTTTTTCCGAGCGTAAACACGTGCGGGTGTTGGCAAAACAGTAAATAATTGGGAGTGGGCCTCTGACGGTCAACAGGCTCATCCCTGTTTTTAATCTTCAGCGCCACCGTCTCGGCAAATAACTTCTCCTGATAGTCCCACGCCTCCTGATAGTCAATTAAACCAAGGGAGATGACTTGCGTAGTTTTGTTTTTGATAGCGGCAGTAGCCTGCATGGTTAGCTGATATAGGATTCCAACATTTTGAATCCCGAAGTAGTTTCAAGCGTTACTTTCTTCAATTCAGCAGGTAGCAGCACACAGTCTCCCATTTTCACTTCTATGCTTCCGCCGTCATAAGCTATGTTCAGCTCACCGCTCATGCATACGTAAATAATAAACGAGTCGAGGTAGTGGTAGTCACGCTCAATGTCCTTGGTGCACTCAAGCTTATTTGTGGTGAAATATGGGCTTTTTACGAGCTTCACCGGCTCGTTCACCTTGTTCTGATACATTGTTTTGTAATGCTCATGATAGGTGTAATCAATCGCATCCAGCGACTCCTCCACATGCAGCTCTCTCTTGTTACCTTTGTCATCTACCCGGTCGAAATCGTAAATGCGGTAGGTGGTGTCAGATGTTTGCTGAATCTCGGCCAGCAAAAGCCCCTTGCCAATGGTGTGCACCCGGCCAGCTGGCAGATAAAACACGTCGTCGTTAAATACCTTTTCGTAGTTCAACACGTCCATTATGCGCCCTCTTTCGAAGTAGTCGAGGAATTTCTCCTTAGACATTTTGCGATTGAAGCCGGTAATTAGCTGCGACCCATGGTCGGCCTGGAAAATATACCACATCTCCGTCTTACCGTGGCCATTGTGACGAGCCTTGGCCAGTTCATCATTTGGATGCACCTGTATGCTGAGATCATCATTGGCATCGATAAACTTCACCAGCAAGGGAAATTCGTCGCCAAACTGCTCGTAGATTTTTTCTCCGACCAAGGAAGCCTGAAACTTCTGAATAAGCTCCTTGAGGTTCATGCCTTCCAAATGGCCTTCCGCCACCTCAGAGATATTGCCCTCAACACCGGAGATTTCCCATGTTTCTCCACAATTCGGGAGGTTTCCAAAGTCTTTGCCTAAGACAGTCTTTATCTTCTGGCCACCCCAAATTTTGTCTTTGAAGATGGTTTTAAACTTTAAAGGATATAATTTTAGTTGTATCACGTTTATCGAATCTAATCCGCAAATATATAAATGCCTGCCAAGTCACATAACCAAAGCGTAGGGAAAAAAGGAGAAATTGTTGCCGCAGACCATTTGAAAAAAGCAGGCTATGAAATAATTGCAAAAAACTACAGGGCTGGCCGGGGTGAAATTGACATAATTGCAAAACTTGCCGCCACTCTGATATTTGTGGAGGTGAAAACCCGATCCAATGCCAAATTTGGGTACCCGGAGGAAGCTGTGACTCAGAAAAAAGCTGATAAGCTAATAGAAACAGCCCAAACTTATATTGAAGAAGTCAATTGGGAAAGCGACATCAGGTTTGATATTATTTCCGTCGACTTACAACGAAACAGTGAGATAATCCACTTTGAGGATGCCTTTCACTAGAGGGTTTACTTTAGCTGCACCATTAATCGCTCCCTGTCATATATCAACTCACCTTTGTCATTCCATTCTCTCAGAATGACTGGGTTGAAGCTTTCATCAAAAGGATCTTTTGAATACTCAACTTCACGCTTTCTCCTGTTCCTGATGGGGTAATACTCCCGCCAAACGCCGACTTTGTGGTCAAACTTATATTCGCCCATTACGGCTATCTGTCCGTTGGCATGAAACGCATAGTAGTAGCCTTCCTTCTCACCATACTCGATGGGAATTACTTCCTTCATTTTGGTTCGTTCAACATCCCAGTAGGCAATTTTTGATTCCCTTGGCCATCCCTTATAGTACTTTTCCTTGTTCAGGAGAATGTCAGACTTATTGAGTTCTACCCAGCGGCCATGCTTCGTGCCCTTATAGAAAAACCCTTCTTCGAGCACCTGATCACCCAACACTTTGCGGTAGGGGCCGTGCAAAATTCCCGCATACTCTTTATCAATATTTCTGCTGGCCACAATTTTCTTTCTTTTGAAATTGTACCAGTAAATATCTCTCACATATTCATCCGGCTCCTGATACACTTTCAGGTAGCTAAACAATTCCAGCACCGTGTTCTCTCCAAAGCCCGTTCTGGTGAAACCCTTCTTGGTTTTCACTCCATAGTATACGTTCCGCTTTGGTTTTTTCTTCTTAACGTCAATTTTCTCATTCTCTTCGTCCAGGGCATCCAGGTCGATGGTAAGGGGGGAATCATATTTGGGCTCGAACGAAAATTCTTCCTCCTGTGCCCAAAGAGGGCCACTGGCCAGAAGCAGCAATATGAAAACGGAGGTTATTTGATATTTTATTGCCATTGACACTTCAACGAGTAGAAGGGAACGGATATTTTGCGAAAAATAGGAAAAAGAATCCTATTTATCAGGATGAAGGCACCTGCCGACCCGGTCTTCTTGTCGCTCGTGAAGATATTGAATTGGATGGCGGCAATTTCAAAAGTGCGCTGTTGCACAATCCAATTAACTCTTACATATTTAAGAACAGAAGGCTGACCAAAACGACCCTATTCTCACAGAGTCTGGCTAAATTGTTCGAAACCCTGACACCATGACCAAACCCCTGGCACAACCCTACAAAGTAGTCACTTCCAACCGCTGCCTGCTGGGCGAAGGCCCCGTGTGGGACGGCCAACGACAGTTGATCTACTGGCTGGATATTCTGAATGGAATTATTCATGAGCATAGCCCGTCTAAAAACAGCCACCGGCAGATACCCCTGAATGATATGGTTGGAGCAGTGGCCTTGTGCGAAAACGGTGACTTCATTGCCGCCATGAAAAGTGGGCTGGCCATAGTTGAACGGCACAGCGGAGCTTTAAAGCCTCTGGCTGATCCGGAAAGTCACCTGCCAGGCAACCGGTTCAATGAAGGAAAATGTGACCCGGCAGGTCGCTTTTGGGCGGGTACCATGGCACTATCGGAAGTGGAAGGAGCGGGTAATCTTTACATGCTCGACACTGATGGCACATGCACGTTAAAAATACCCGGTGTCAGCATCTCCAACGGCCTGGCATGGGCTTCCGACCACAAAACAATGTACTATATAGACTCCCCTACCCGAAAGGTGGTGGCTTATGATTACAACCAGGCAACCGGCGATATATCCAATCGGCGAGTAGCTATTTCCATTCCAGAGAAAGAAGGCTCGCCCGACGGCATGACCGTCGACAGCGAAGGCATGCTATGGATCGGCCACTGGGATGGTTGGCAAGTTGCCCGCTGGAACCCGCTAACAGGGCAAAAGCTGTTGAGCATCAGCATGCCAGCTGCCCGAATTACTTCCTGCACTTTCGGAGGGGATGACCTGCAAGACCTCTATGTCACATCGGCCAGAGTAGGGCTCACTGATGAACAGCTCGAAGAGCAGCCACTGGCCGGGTCGCTTTTTGTGGTAGAAAATTGCGGGTTCAAAGGGATGGAGGCAGTGAAGTTTGGCTATAGCGGAACAAGTCTTTGACCGGAACAGCACAAAAAAAGGAAAGCCTCCCATTGCTGAGAAGCTTTCCTGAAACCGATTCGTGAACCTGGAGGGAGTCGAACCCCCAACCTTCTGATCCGTAGTCAAATGCTCTATCCAGTTAAGCTACAGGTCCAGTTATTTATTTTCGGTTATTCCCCAACCATCCCACCAGCTTTCTTGTCATGTTAAACGAGAGGCAAGGCTTTCTGGTTGAATTACTGATCAGGCGCTGAATTTACACCTCATCATTAATTACGGGGTGCAAAGTTAATATATCTTGATTCATTAAAAAAGACTTTGACATTCTTAGTTAGTAATTTTAAGTTATCTTTGCGCTCTATTATTCAAAAAAGCAACGTTTCTATTCATGCAGCGATTCATTTTATTAGCTCTATCGGTATTAACATTCACTTTTACTGCGTCTGGCAATGCCGGCACAGAGCCTAACGACAATAAAGAAACGCAACAAGTACATGGGCCAAGACCCGACCTGCCAGGCAAGCTGCTGATCAATTTGGGCTCAAGCTATTTTGTGGATGCTCCGGAAGGAATGAAAACGAAAGTATTTGAATCCCGTCCGTTGGATTTATATTATACCTATCACTTCGATATCCCCAGCTTGAAGCTTTCCTTCGTACCAGGCATCGGCTTTGGCTTTGATAGATATAGCTTTAAGAAAGCCGTTGGGCTGAGCTACGAAACAACGGGAGGTGAAACCAACCTCGTGCTGGATTCCATTGCCGATGTAAAGGTATTGAGGAGTAAGTTAGTCACTAACTACATAGACGTTCCATTGGAGCTGAGGTTTGTCCCCAACTTGGAAAACAAAGAACGTAGTGTCTTTGTTGGTGTTGGCGGCTCCATTGGTTATCTGTTTGAGGCGCATACTAAGTTCAAGTATGAGGATGATGGAGACAAGAAAATGACCAAGCAGAGAGAAGACTGGAACCTTAACAAAATAAGGTACAGCGTACATGCCAGGTTGGGTATTGGCGGGTTCTCTGTCTACTACAAAATGGGGTTGAGCGACGTTTTTCAAAGCGGCAAAGGCCCGAACGGAATCAACGTCACTGCCAATACAATCGGCATCTCGTTTAACGGCTTCTAAGGCTAGGAAAATACCATCATCATCAGGTAACAAAATCCTCCCCCGAGAACAGCGCCAGCTGCCACTTGAGAAAAACTATGGGCTTGCAGCACCAGCCGGGCGGTCATTACCCATCCCAGCACAACAATTGCCGCCACAAAAGGGATAAGTAACTCGCTTCCCGGAAAAATATGGACCAGGGCCAAAATAAAGCCCACCACGCCTCCGATGCCGGCACTGTGAATACTTATTTTCCAGAAGAAAGTGATTCCCGTAAGCAGCACAATCAGCAAAGTGGTGGTGAGCATCAGTAGCACCAACACAGGATTTAGGGTAAGCTTACTATAAAACATATAGGTAGTTACCCCATAAAAAGTGGCGATAAAAACAAAAGGAACCAGCCTGTCATTTTTATCGTGCATTTGAAGGCTCCTTATGGTAGAAGTGAGGCGAAGGGCCAAAAGACTTAGCACTGGTATGATCAGAGTGGTAGTGGATAGTGCCAGCAGAATGTAGGGCACATTTTCGTCGGCCAGTGGCCTGAAAGCCTGTGGCACGTACCGAAAAATAACAAAAAACATGATCGTCGGCAGAAGAAGCGGGTGAAAGACCACCGATAATGCCTGCATAAAAAACCTTAGCACTAGAGCTCCTTCCTTAATCTGGCCACAGGAATATTTAGTTGTTCCCGGTATTTGGCTACAGTTCGCCTGGCGATTTGATACCCCTTCTTTTTAAGCAATTTTTCAAGTTTATCGTCCGAAAGCGGCTTGCGCTTTTCTTCGGCGTCAATCATTTCTTTCAGGAAATGCTTCACCTCTCTGCTACTTACATCGTCGCCAGAGTCAGTAGAAATTCCCTCCGAAAAGAAATATTTCAATGGATATATCCCGAATTCCGTTTGGATAGTTTTGGAGTTAGCCACCCTCGACACCGTGGAAATATCCATGCCTATCTCTTCTGCTATATCCTTCAAAATCATTGGCCTCAGCTTGCTCTCGTCTCCCTCAAGGAAAAAGTCGTACTGGTACTTAATAATCGAATTCATTGTATTGAGTAGCGTTTGCTGGCGCTGCTTAATGGCGTCGATAAACCACTTGGCCGAATCAAGTTTTTGCTTCACAAAAGTGACAGTCTCCTTGAGTTTCTTGTCCTTCTTGTTGCTCTTATCGTAGGCCTGAAGCATCTCCGAATAGTCCCGGCTCACCTTCAGCTCAGGCGCATTTCTGGAATTCAATGACAGCTCCAGGTTACCATGATTATTGAAAAGCATAAAGTCGGGAATGAGGTACTGGGTTTTAACAAGGCCAGACCCTACGCCGCCGGGCTTGGGATTGAGGTGGGTAATGAGCTTGATCGCTTCCTTCAGCAACTCGTCATCCTCAAGTTCAAGCTTCTTTGAAATTTTGTCGTAGTGCTTTTTGGTAAACTCATCAAAGCAGTCGGTCACCACGTGATGAGCCAGCTGCGCTACTTCACCGCCAGTTTCTATTTTCCGGTCGATCTGCAACTGCAAACACTCCTGCAACGAACGGGCTCCTATGCCAGCAGGATCAAATTCCTGAATCAGATGAAGGATTTCTTCCACTTCATCGGCCTCACATTCTATGTTTTGAGAAAAGGCCATGTCGTTAACTATGGCATCCAGGTCTCGCCTGATGTATCCGTCAGCCTCAATACTGCCTATCAGTTGCCTGCCAATGGCATACTGACGCTCGTCCAGCTTGAGAAATCCGAGTTGAGAAATCAGTTGCTCTGACAGCGTGGAGCTCTCACTAAATGGCACTTCACGTTCTTCTTCATCTCCTCCAGGGCCGTCACCCTGCATTTTATACCCGGCGTAGTCGTCGTCGGGCAGGTATTCATCAATGTTCAGTTCGTCGCTTGCCGAATTGTCTATATCATCAAAATCATCTGCCTCTTTAGGCTCCTCCTCCTTACCTTCCTCCAACGCAGGATTGATCTCCAATTCCTCTTCGATCCTGGTCTCCAGTTCCGCCGTCGGTACTTGCAGGAGCTTAATGAACTGAATCTGCTGCGGCGACAGCTTCTGACTCAGAGTTTGGGTTAAGCCCAGCTTTTGCATACTTCGATTAGTTTAGCCTTTTAGTGCTGTAAAATAAGAAATATAAGGTATTTGGCCATTCTTCCCGCCAACTTCATTACGCAATTCGAGTCCATAGGTTGAGTCGGCAATGTCGAAATAGTAGAAAGGCCGCATCCGGTTGATTTTTAATGCCTTTCACCTTTGATAAAAGTACTCAATATAGTTTTTTTGCGGCAATTTTAGAGTTCTCAATCGAGATGAACAAATAGGTTTGGTAAAAATACTGCTACCTTGCGAAAAAAGAGAACCGAGTACTTTTTTAATTAACGAGAAATAAGGTGAGCCAGAAAAAAAGGACTAAAATCAAAGACATTCTTCAGCTAGCTGAAGCAAATGTTACAGTGACTGTGAAGGGCTGGGTAAGGACAAAGCGTGAAAACAAGAATGTTGTCTTTATCAACCTTAACGACGGCTCAACTATCAATAACCTTCAAATTGTTGGCGACCCAACTAAGTTTGACGAGGCAACGCTAAAGAAAATCACTACGGGGGCTTCATTGTCTGTTGTGGGCTTACTGGTAGCCTCGCAGGGATCCGGGCAGAAGTTTGAATTACAAGCGGAAACAATAGATGTGCTTGGTGTAGCTGATCCTGAGAAGTTTCCGTTACAACCGAAAAAGCACTCATTGGAGTTTCTTCGTGAAATTGCCCACTTAAGACCCCGCACGAATACTTTCAGCGCTATCCTGCGGGTGAGGCACTCCATGATTTTTGCTGTGCATAAGTTCTTTCACGAAAAGGGCTTCTTTAATATTCATACGCCCATTATCACCGCTTCAGATGCCGAAGGGGCAGGGGAAATGTTTCGGGTGACCACGCTTGACCTCGACAAGCTGCCAAAGACGGAAGACGGAAAAGTAGACTTTAAAGAAGACTTTTTTGAAAGAGAGGCAAACCTCACTGTATCGGGGCAGCTGGAAGGTGAGCTGACCGCATTGGCTCTTTCGGAGATTTATACTTTTGGCCCCACGTTCAGGGCTGAAAACTCCAACACCACCCGTCACCTGGCTGAATTTTGGATGATCGAGCCTGAAATGGCTTTTTATGACTTGGAAGACAACATGGATTTGGCTGAGGAAATGCTCAAATATCTCGTTACTTATGCGCTGGAAAACTGCCAGGAAGACCTTGCTTTTCTTGAGCAGCGAGCCAAAGATGAAGAGAGCACTAAAAAGCAGGAAGAAAGAAGCGAGCTCAGCCTTTTAGAAAGGTTGCGCTTTGTGGCTGACAATGAATTTGTGCGCCTCACTTATACGGAAGCCATCGATATCCTTAGAAATAGCAACTACAACAAGAAAAAGAAGTTCCAATACCTGATTGACGCCTGGGGCGCTGATTTACAGTCGGAGCATGAACGCTATCTGGTTGAGAAACACTTCAAAAAGCCAGTGATTTTGATCGACTACCCAAAAGAGATCAAGTCGTTCTACATGAAGCAAAACGACGATGGAAAAACTGTAGCAGCCATGGACATCCTGTTTCCTGGCATCGGCGAAATTGTGGGAGGCTCTCAAAGAGAGGAAAATTACGACAAGCTCACCAACAGAATGAAAGAGCTTGATATGGATGCAGAAAGCATGTGGTGGTTTCTGGACACCAGAAGGTTTGGAACCGTGCCCCATAGTGGCTTTGGGCTTGGCTTTGAAAGGCTGATGCTGTTTGTTACAGGCATGAGCAACATCAGAGACGTGATACCCTTCCCAAGAACGCCCGGGAACGCAGAGTTTTAATCCCGCACAAACAAAAGAGGCAGCCCCGACGAATAGGAGCTGCCTCTTTTATTTCACAGTAAGGTTGTATCGTTAGTTCTTAAGAAACTTGATTGCCTTCTTGTATCTGGTATAGTCATCCTTGATGATCAGGAAGTAATACCCTGAATTGAAAGTTTTCACAGGAATCTTGTAAGTATCCTTCGCCACTTCTTCAGGCTCTATCCTAATCGTATTTCCAATGATGCTGTGCATCTCAAATTCCACTTTCTTCAAGTTCGAATCTTTTATCTCAACCATAATAAACTCAACGGCGGGGTTAGGATAAACTTCGACTTGATTCTTCAACTCCAGTGTGGGAGTCTGTCTGAAAGCACTTTCAGCAGTCACTTGCTCCTTGTCTTCGGTAGATTGCGCATACCCATTCACCCCGAGAAGGGCAACAAGAAGCAATCCGATGACAAATTTTATGAAGCGCATAATCTACATAGGTAAAGCCAATATGGCTATGTAACAAAGTACGAAAAAAAAATAGTAATGTTCTAATGCCTAATTGAAATTTTTGAATGCCTTTTTCGTTATATGCGGTTTCCTTAAAAAAGGACGTCAAATGGAAGGGAAAATTAGGTCAGGCGCAAAATTCAGCTCTAAATTTACAATTTTCTAAACGCCGCTGGAAGAAAATCAACAATGTCAGAGGCGATTAAACCATATTCTCCCCTGGATTGAGCACCCAAATCGCCTGAAATTCCGTGCAGTAAGACTGCTAAACGTGCACTTTTCGTCGGAGAAAATGACTGGGATAGCAGTCCGGCTGCAATGCCGGTAAGTACATCGCCGCTCCCCGCAGTGGCCATGCCGGGATTTCCTGTGCTGTTAAAATAGACCTCTCCGGATGGCATGCTGATGCTGCTGTACGCTCCTTTTAGCACCACAATCAACCGGTATTTTTTTGACAACTCTATTTGCTTGTTCAACCTTTCGTAGTCATTGTGCGAGTCGCCTACCAGTCGCCTGAACTCCCCGGGGTGGGGTGTTAGTATGCTGTTGACCGGCACCCGCTCCAGGAGCCCTGGGTTCCTGCTCAAGATATTGAGTGCGTCAGCGTCCATGACCATTGGTCTTGAAACAGTCATCAGAACGCTTTCAAAGGCCTTAACGGTCGCATTATCCGTGCCAATGCCTGGCCCTATAGCGATACAATCAAAGTTTGACAAATCGTCCGGCATTCGGGTAATATGGTCATGACTGGCATCCTCACTGACCATGGCTTCGGGCACAGCGGTGTGAATGGGCGTTACGGCACAGCCTGACGTATGCACCGTTAGCAGGCCTGCACCAGCCCGCATGCAGGCTTTCGAAGAAAGAATAGCAGCGCCTACCTTACCCTTGCTCCCAGCAATCAGCAGCGTGCGTCCTGCATCGCCTTTGTGAGCAAACCTGGGTCGGTCGGGAAGCTTCAGATCCTCATCCCCCGCCTGCTGATAATAGTAGGAACATTCCACTTCCTTCATAAACTGCTCCGACAGACCTATGTCAACCGACTTCCATTCACCCACATACGGGTAGTTCTCAGGCAAAAGAAAGGCTAGTTTAGGCACCTGAAATGTAATTGTAATATCGGAATGGAACGCTACTGCACCATTCTGGGGTTGATCGCAAAAAACTCCAGAGGGGATATCAATGGCTACTTTGCTGGCTTCAATGCCATTCAAAAAATCTATTAGTTTCGCATAGCCCCCATCAACCGGCCTGTTCAGACCTGAGCCAAACAAGGCATCAACTATCACCAGCTTTTCTGGGATGTCCGCAGCGTATATCTCCGACGCTATAGCCACGCTGACAGCGCCCGTGAGGCGGTTAAGGTTGACCCTGAAGTCTTCAGTTCCTTTTTCTGCCGATCCCGCCAGCCACACCTTTACCTCGTATTTTAGGCCTTTCAGCAAACGAGCTACGGCAAGACCATCCCCTCCGTTGTTACCTGTTCCGCAGAAAACCCAGACGATATGGTCATTAAAAAAGTGTTTTTCAAATTCATCGACAAAGGCATTACTAGCCCGTTCCATTAGATCAATAGAGGCTATGGGCTCATTTTCTATCGTGTAGGCGTCAGCTTCACGAATTTGTTGAGGAGAAAGAATTTTCATAGCAACTGAATTCTCAGTAAGTTAGAAAGCTTTTTTTACAAGGGCTTTAAAATGATGTCATTTGAGCTAGGGAGTTTATTATTCCTTACCTATCTTTTGAGCTGTTTTTAGCAAAACCTACCCTAAATTCTGATCCTATGATTGAGTACAACCCTAAATCCTGGGTTTCCCTGATTTTTGATGTCTACAGCCGATATGTTATCAAATCGCTTTTCCCGCTGCTGGCATTCATGATCGTTTATTCCACTGTATTGACCTATGTACTCGTTGATATATTCGAAATTCACATTTTTTTCGAGGGAGCTATTGTATTTCACTCACTATTGGGAGTGGTGCTGGGCCTTTTCCTGGTGCTGAGAACCAACACGGCCTACGACCGCTGGTGGGAGGGCCGAAAATTGTGGGGGCAGCTCGTGAATGATACCCGGAGCCTTTCCATGAAGGTCAACGCCTATCTGCCTGAGAAATCAAGAGACGACCGCTCTTACTTTGAGCACATGATTCCAAATTTTGTCTATGCCATGAAAGAGCACCTCAGGCACGGCACGAAAATGGAAGAGCTGGAGTTCGAAAACGAATATGACGAACAGAAAGTAAAGGCGTGCGACCACAAACCGAACAAAATCAACGCCATGCTTTTCCAAAGAATAAACGCCATCTTTAAAAAGGGCGAAATCACCGGAGAACAGCTTATTATTTTTGACAAAGAAATTAAGAATTTTGCTGACATCATGGGAGCCTGTGAGAGGATCAAAACGACACCTATTCCGTACTCCTACAGCATGTATATCAAGAAGTTTCTCTTTATATACACAATGACCCTTCCATTGGCTTTCGTGGTTGAATTTGGCTACTGGACAGTGGTTCTCGTAGCTTTGATATTCTACATTTTAGTGAGTATTGAGCTCATCGCCGAAGAAATTGAGGATCCGTTTGGAAAGGACATTAACGACTTGCCAGTGGAACGTATCTCTATGAATATCAAGAGGAATGTAAAAGAGATCATTCAGGTGGACTTCCCGAAAAAATGAATGAATACCAGCTGCTGCTCATCGTTAACCTGATAGCCGGTGCTGGAATTGTTATTTGGGTCAACAAGAGAAAATATGAAGGGAAGAAGGCAATTATCTATGTGCTGGCTCTTGTGCTGCCAATACCTACGCTTCTCTATCTGTACCTGTTGTATAAGTTCACGGATCAGTTAAAAAAATGAAGGCATGGATTGTAGAATCCATGCCTTCATTTTTTCTAAAGTTTGTTCCAGTCAAATTGGCACGTTCACATGCCTTTCAGCGTGGTAGCTTGACCTAACCAGTGGGCCGGATTCCACATACTTCAAGCCCCTCTTCAAACCCTCTTCTCTGTACATATCAAAGGTTTCCGGGTGAATAAACTCAGCCACTTCAATATGCATTTTGGTCGGCTGGAGGTACTGACCCAGTGTCAGAATGTCGAGCCCGTTGGCCACCAGGTCATCAATAGCTTTGAACACCTGATCCTGTGTTTCGCCCAGGCCAAGCATAATCCCCGATTTTGTGCGTTTTCCCAGCTCCTTGGTTCTTCTGGTCTGTTCCAGGCTTCTCTCGTATTTGGCTTGCGGGCGCACCCTGCGGTAAAGGCTTTCCACAGTTTCCATGTTGTGTGAAACTACTTCTTGTCCGCCTTCCACCATTCTATAAAGAGCATCCCAATTAGCCTTTACGTCTGGAATAAGCGTTTCTATGGTTGTTTCGGGGCTGGCAAGCTTTGTTTGCACCACAGTTTGGTACCACACCTCAGCGCCTTTATCTTTAAGTTCGTCACGGTTAACTGAAGTAATCACGGCGTGCTTCACCCCCATCAATTTGATGGCTTCGGCCACTCTCCTGGGCTCGTCTTCATCATATTCGGGTGGCCGGCCGGTTGCCACAGCGCAAAAAGTGCAACTGCGTGTGCAAACATTACCGAGGATCATGAAGGTGGCGGTGCCGGCTCCCCAGCATTCCCCCATATTTGGACAGTTGCCACTCTCACAAATCGTATGCAGTTTGTGGGTGTCGACAAGTTGGCGAACCTTGGCGTATTCCTTTCCCACTGGCAGTTTTACTCTTAGCCAGTTGGGCTTTTTCACCCGCTGTGTGGCATCCTGAGAAATTACTGGTAACTCTATCATTGTTAGCTTTCTTCTTCCAATTGAATTATTACAAAATAATACCCTCCATGGTTCACAAACAAATGGAAAATGGAAAGGTTACCGGCGGGCGCCGTAATAGAGTGTGAAAAAGGCCGATGTGAAAAATGCGGTGTTTGTGGCAGCCGGTATGATAATAATCTCTTTTGTGAAAGCTTCTGCCAGCACACCTATTTCAAAACCAGTGACATTACTCTTGAACGTGCCAAATTCGAAGTTGATAGCTGCTTTGGCATTTAACCCTGGCTGTATTTTCGACTGACCAAGGCCCTGAAAAAGTCTTCCAGTTCCCAAAATACCGCCAAAACTATGTCTGGCCGGGTCAAACTGCTCTACTGTAAAAGTACTGGGCCCGGTGGCGTATTTCACATAATAAGGAGCAACAATTCCCACAGTGGGGCCAGCTGCCCAGCTGGCATTGATCTGAACACCCTGTTGTGGCGCTTTTCGGAACATCAAATAGTCCTTACCATACTGCAAGCGAACAGCATAAAGGTAGTTTTTCTTAGCCCAGACAAACGGATTGCCGTATTGGGAAATATACCTGTACTCTTTTGGGTGCTTCACGTTGATCAGTTCCATTCCAAAAGTTCGGAATGTCTTTTCATCCATGGCCTGAGAGTACTTCAGAACGATGCCACCTATGAGTCCGCTGTTTGTGTTTTTATTGATGCCCCAGATATATTCTCTTGAATATTCATAGTTCCCGTTGTCCTGTGACTTAGCCACTGACGATGCCAGGAGAATAAAACAAAAGATAGAAAGTCCTGTATTTAGACGTTTCATAAGGGAACCAGATATTTTACACCAAATTAGCTATTTTTAGCTTAATCGTTAATCAGCAAGACTAAGTTTGAATCAAAATGGTTGACTGCCTCCGGGCAAAGGCATGACAACAAATTGATTCGGACTTCAATAACAAATCAACACCTGTTACCCCTATCGCTTAGTAGGCAAATACTCTAAGCAGCGACTGCCAGGGTGTCGATAAGGAAAACAAAATTCCTCTGAAGCCTTTAAAGCACAACATCTTTGGTCGCCGACTTGATCGCATCGTACGAAATACTGAAATGCGAAGCGTCGTAAACCGGCTTGCCCTGGAAAAGCACGATAGCTTGTGGAGACTGGTGCTCAATACCCAACTCATTTGCCACAGCGTGCGACGTTGGTCTATTGGCTAGCAGATCCAGATAGTAGGGTTTCCAGTCCTTCATCTCACTTTCGTCCCATTTGCGTTCGATCCTGTCCAGTGACGCCGCACTTATAGAACAGCTGGTGCTGTGCTTAAAAATGAGCACTGGATGGGAGTTTGATTCTTCAATAACGCTTTCAATTTGCTCAGGCGAGGTGAGCTTATTCCATTTGATCATACTAATAATTCCAGATGTCTCTTTCTTTTTTGTCGTACTTAGGCTTATCAGGCCCATTTTTAACACCCTTTGCTACCTCTTTGTTCCCGCTCACTCTCACCAATATGATATTAAGCTCCCGCCATTCTTTTCTGAGCTTTCTGGAGTTAATCTTCTTGCCTGTAACGTAGGCGATACTAGGGTGGCTATCACCCGCTCCTCGTTTTATTTTAAAACCACCGGTATATTCAGCGAGGCGTCCGGCCTCTTTCTCTGCGTGATGCTTTTCTCTTCCCTCCGTTCTCACCTTTAAGAAGCCTCTGTATTCATTGTACATCAAGGCGTATCCTTTGTCTTGTAGCTTTTCTGCAAACTTAGACACCCTTTTTTCGTCACCCTGCCAGTCGGTGATCATTTCGTTGTATCTTTTTCTGAAGCTCCTGTCTCTTGGCGTGGTTACGATGGTGGGAATATGGGTCGACACCAGTGGATTATAATTATTGTCTCTTCTCTTTTCCTTATCAGGCAGGGAAAACTGTCTTGCTTCGTCAGAGATTGACCTGTTAACTCCGTTCCCGGGCCGATAGAACCCCGCTTCCTTGCTGTACCTCGGCGTAGCCCTTCCTATTGGGAGAAACCCTGATGTATTATTGAACCCAATCACCCAACCTCCCTTTTTCACTACAAAACCCTGGTCTTTGCTATACCTCGGAGAAACACTTTCCGGCGAAACCTGCTTGGGAGCCTTGCTATATCTGGGGGACACACTTCCGGGAGAAACCAGCTTGGGAGGTACACTGTATCTTGGTGACACACTTTTGGGAGATACCTGTTTGGGTGCCACACTGTAGCGAGGTGAAACACTCTCGGGTGACACTCGCTTCTGGGGTTTGCTGTACCTCGGGCCAGCTTTGGCTATTGGCAATATTCCGGGGGTCTTTCTAAAACCAAAAATCCACTTACTCTTGTTGGTGACAAAACCCTGGCTTTCACTGTAGCGTGGCGAAACGCTTCCGGGAGAAACCTGCTTAGGTGCCTTGCTATACCTGGGCGACACACTTTCGGGGGATACCCTCTTTTGGGGCTTGCTGTACCTTGGGCCTGCTTTGGCTATTGGCAATATCCCAGGGGTGTTCTTAAAGCCAATAACATACCCCCCCTTTTTAACCACAAACCCCTGGCTTTGGCTGTACCGGGGGTTAACTGACTGAGGGCTTACTCTTGGTTGCGGCACAGAATACCTGGGTGAGGCGGCGTACCGTTTGGTTCGATCAAACCCTGGATTTTTTGAATACCTTGGATTAGGAGAGTTGGGGTTATAGATGCCTATTTTTGGTGAGAGCCGTATCATAGGCACTCGCCTGCGTTGCTTGCTTGCCTTTTCGCTATTGGACCTGTACTTAACTTTTGATTTTCTTCGGGAGACCTTTTCAGGCTCTGAAAAACGGGCGGAGGATCGGGGCGAGTTATCGATAGAAACACCGCCGCCAGTTGACTGATAGTTGGCCCCCTGCCTGATATTCTTCTTTGGCCGCTTAACGGTTCTTGTGTCTACTTTCCTGTCTTTCCTTGAAACACGTCCCGCATTGTTTTTTTCGGATCTCCCTTTTTTTCTATTGAGGAAAAAACCGGGGTTTTCAGGCTTTTCGTCAACGGTCTTTAGTTTATTCCTTCCCTCCAGCAACTGAGCCCTTGCCGCATCAGCAGAAGCCATCCATAGCAGAACGGCCAACAAGCTAATCCAGGTAAGCCTCAAGGCTGATGAGGTGAAAGATTTAAAAGAAGAAGAAATAAACACCCGTTAAACTCAATTAAGTAAACCTAAAGCGGCAATATATAAAATTAATGCCCAAATGAAGAATTGACAGCCTTTACTAAAAACGCAAAAGTTCTTCGATTCTTTCCTTCAGGCGGCCTTTTGGTAAAAAATTTTGCTCCAATGCCGGTGCAAAAGGCACTGGCGTGTCAAGACTTGCTTCACGCATAACTGGTGCATCAAGACTGGTGAAGCAATGCTCACTTATCCAGGCAGCGATTTCAGCACCAATGCCGCCTGTGAGGCAATCCTCATGCAGCACCAACACTTTGCCTGTTTTCTTCACTGTCTCCGTTACAGCTTCCTTGTCCCAGGGCAACAATGTCCTCAGATCGACAATATCGGCCGACACGCCCAGTTCTTTACAAACATGCTGAGCCCAGTGTACCCCCATGCCATAAGTAATAATGGAAATATCGGTGCCTTCGGCAGCTAGTCGGGCTTTGCCTATTTCCACTGTGTAGTAGTCATCAGGAATCTCTTCAGTAAGGGAGCGGTAGAGCACTTTGTGCTCAAAGTACATGTAGGGGTTGGGGTCTTCCAAAGCCGCATTCAGCAGACCCTTGGCGTCATACACCGTGGACGGATAAACGATTTTTAGCCCAGGTGTGTGAAAAAACCAGGCTTCGTTAGATTGAGAGTGGAACGGCCCGGCGGCCACGCCGGCTCCCGTTGGCATCCTCACTACCACATCTGCCTTCTGGCCCCAACGCCAATGGCTCTTGGCTAAGTTGTTCACTATTTGGTTGAAGCCTTCTGTTACGAAATCGGCAAACTGCATTTCCACCATCGACTTCATGCCTTTGATGGAAAGCCCAAGGCCGGTGCCTATAATGGCCGACTCACACAATGGCGTGTTGCGTACCCTGTCTTTTCCAAATTTCTCAACAAAGCCATCCGTCGCTTTGAAAACTCCGCCGTACTCTGCAATGTCCTGCCCCATGAGTACAAGCTTGGGGTATCGCTCCATGCTTTGACGAAGACCGTCGGTAATGGCATCGAGAAAGCGCTTCGGGGAGGTGCTTTTGCTCTTTGGCACAACTACTTGCTGCTCGAAAGGGCTGTAAAGGTCGGCCAGCTCCTGCTCTGTCGACGGAATCACCTCCGGCTCACTGAAAGCTGTCTTGACTGCCTTGTCTACCTGGCCTTTTATTTTCTTTCTGGTCTTTTCAGCAGTCTCGGCGGTCAGCACGCCAGTTTCGAGCAGGTATTGCTCAAAATTATTAATTGGGTCTTTGGTCGCCCAATAGTCCATCAGCTCCTTAGGCACGTACTTGGTGCCGGATGCCTCCTCGTGCCCCCGCATCCGAAATGTATTGGCTTCAATCAGAATTGGACGTGGGTTTTTTCTGATATCTTCCGCCAGCCTGGATATGTTAAGATAAACCTCCAGGATATTATTGCCGTCGATGCTGATCGTCTCGATACCATAGCCTGGCCCTTTGTCTACAAAAGACTTGAACTTGAATTGTTCGTTGCTGGGTGTACTCAGGCCGTAGCCGTTGTTCTCTACAATAAAAAGCACCGGCAAATTCCAGACAGCCGCCACATTAAGTGCCTCGTGGAAATCGCCCTCGCTACTACCACCATCGCCAGTAAAAACAGCGGTTGCAGTATTCTCCTTTTTCAGCTTACCCGCCAGGGCAATGCCATCTGCCAGTGCCAATTGCGGCCCCAAATGGCTGATCATCCCCACAATCTTATACTCTTGCGTGCCAAAGTGAAATGACCGGTCCCGGCCTTTGGTAAACCCGTTGGCCGTGCCCTGAAACTGCGAGAAAAGTCTTTCGTAGGGAATGCCACGGGAGGTAAACACGCCAAGATTACGGTGCATTGGCAGGATGTATTCGCTTTCCTTTAGAGCGAGTGTGGCCCCAACGGATATGGCCTCCTGGCCAATGCCTGAAAACCATTTGCTGATTTTGTTCTGGCGAAGAAGAATAAGCATTTTCTCTTCAATCAGCCTGGGCTCTAAAAGCTTTTCGTATATGGAAAGAAGCTGTTTGTCAGTCAGCGACTTCCTGTCAAATTTCATTTGGGTGTGGGTTCCGGCCGCAATTGCCATAATCTGTTGTTTAATTGTTAGCCAAATGTAAATGTTTGAGCTTTGCGGAGGAAAGCGGAGATCGAAAATTCTTCGCAAAACCGAACCTTTTACTTATTCGATGTAGTTTCGGACAATAGTATCAGTGAATGCTTATTTTAGCGACAATTTTGTAGCAAATGATTCAATTCGAAAGTTTTAAACTGGCCAATGGGCTGGAGGTGCACGTTATACCCGACCCCAGCACCGAACTGGCGGTGGTCAATATCTTATACAAGGTAGGGTCAAGAGATGAGGAAGAGCACAAGACCGGCTTTGCACATCTTTTTGAGCACCTGATGTTTGGCGGCTCAAAGCATATTCCCAGCTACGACGAGCCGCTTCAGCTGG
Organism: Imperialibacter sp.; assembly: GCF_048007035.1. NCBI lineage: Bacteria > Pseudomonadati > Bacteroidota > Cytophagia > Cytophagales > Flammeovirgaceae > Imperialibacter > Imperialibacter sp. The sequence continues at coordinate 3,037,450 of NZ_CP180355.1, read as the reverse complement.
TGGGTGGGGAAAACAACGCCTTTACCAGCCCCGACATTACCAACTATTATATCACGTTGCCGGCAGCCAATATCGAAACCGCTTTTTGGCTGGAATCGGATCGTATGCTGAGTTTATCGTTTGACCCGAAAGTGCTGGAAGTGCAGCAAAAAGTAGTGATTGAGGAGTTCAAACAGCGCTATCTGAACCAGCCTTACGGCGATATTTGGCTGAAGCTAAGGCCCCTGGCCTATAAAGAGCACTCCTATAAGTGGGCGACCATCGGCAAGGAAATTTCTCATATAGAGAATGCCACCATGGGCGATGTGCAAGATTTTTTCTTCAAATATTACCGTCCTAATAATGCTGTCCTGGTGGTGGCTGGCAAGGTCACTACTGAAAAAGTACAAAAATTAGCGGAGAAATGGTTTGGCCCTATTCCGGCAGGTGATGTTCCAGCACGGCGCTTGCGAGCGGAACCAAAGCAACATGATGCACGAATAATGAATGTGCAATCAAAAGTGCCTTTAAGTGCTCTGTACAAAACGTTCCATATGAGTGGACGGGCAGCCGACAACTATCAATCTATCGATTTTTTGGGAGATATTCTGGGCAGAGGGAAATCGAGTAGGTTATACAATGTGCTGGTGAAGGAGAAAAAAATATTCAACAGCATACAGTCGTATGTGCTGGGCTCCATTGACCCCGGTCTGCTGATGATTGATGGCAAGCTGAATGAAGGCCATACCTTTGACGAAGCTGAAAAGGCAATTGATGAGGTGTTGAGCGAAATAAAATCGAAAAAGATTAATGACGATGAGTTGATAAAAGTGAAAAACAAAGCGCTTTCATCTCTTGTTTTCTCTGAAGTGGAGTTGCTGAACCAGGCAATGAATGTGGCTTTCATGTCGTTTCTGGGAGACCCAAACTGGGTTAATATGGAAACCGATAAAATCGAATCGGTGACCACAGACAATATTCTTGACGAAGCCAACAAAATTCTCACCAACGCCAATAGCTCCACGCTCTACTACGAAGCAATAAAATGAAAAAGCCAACTATCAGGATCGGTTACGGATACGATGTGCACCAGCTAAAGGAAGGCTACGACCTATGGCTTGGGGGCATAAAAATCGACCATGAAAAAGGTGCCGTTGGGCACTCAGACGCCGACGTGATCATTCACGTAATTTGCGACGCTATTTTGGGCGCTGCCAATATGCGGGATATTGGTTATCACTTCCCCGACACAGATCCAAAATACAAGGGAATTGATAGCAAAAAACTGCTCGACGAGGTGATGACCCTCATTAGAAATAAACACTATGAGGTGGGAAACATTGACGTGACTCTCTGCGCTCAAAGGCCAAAAGTGAACCCGTTTATTCCCAAAATGGTGGCCATTCTTTCCGAGGTAATGGATGTAGCTGAGGAAGATATTTCCATAAAAGCCACTACCACCGAAAAGCTGGGCTTCGTTGGTACTGAAGAAGGTATTGCCGCCCATGCTGTAGCGCTTATCTATAGAGTCGAAAAAACAAAGGGCGGAGGTTGATGGACTCAAATGTTCACCTGATCCTGACAGATGACGGCTCACATTCCTTGAAGAATGAAGCCCTCAATGAGACCTACCACTCGTTCCATGGTGCTGTTCAGGAATCAGCTCACGTCTTTATCGAAATGGGGCTCAGGCATTGGTGTAACCAGCACAAAGGTGCAGCGAGAATTCTGGAAATTGGCTTTGGCACAGGCCTTAATGCCTATCTCAGTCTGATCTTTGCTAAAGAGCATGCCCGAACAGTAGCCTTCGAGACGTTGGAGACTTTTCCCCTGCCAACCGAGATTTATGAAAATCTGAACTATGCAGATCTGATTGGAGAAGGCGACCTGCCAAAGTACTTTCGACTGCTTCACAGCTCCGACTGGGGTAAGCCTGTGGAAATTACCCCGCACTTTTTCCTAAAAAAGCTTGAAACTCCGGTACACGACTATTCCTCAACCACTCCTTTCAATATCATCTACTTCGATGCATTTGCTCCCAACAAGCAGCCCGAGATGTGGACAATGGAAGTGATACAAAAGATGTATGACTCGCTTGCTCCCGGGGGTTTTCTGGTAACATATTGTGCACAGGGGCAGTTTAAGCGAAACCTGAAGCAAGCGGGATTTACAGTGGAGGAGCTTCCCGGCCCGCCAGGCAAAAAGGAAATGGTAAGGGCTGTGAAAAAGTAATTTAGGCCGTCACCTTTCTCAAGCTCACACTCAAGTCCTTTTTTACCAAAATCATGTGATTATCGGGGATAGGCTTCCAGTCCTCGGCAAACTCAGTCAGTTTTTCCGATACAATCATCACCGACTTTTCTTCAGGCGTGGCAGGCAACATGTGGCACATCCCGTCTTCGCACACATAGCGGCTTCCCTCTGAGTAGTATAGAGTCAATGGCTTATCGCTCGGGTTGGAAATGTACCGCAGGCCCACCATGCGCTCACCGTCCACAAACACCATGTTGAGGTAGGCAGGGTCTGTGATCTCAGCTTCGTGCATGGCGGCCTTCATGTCGACAATCATTTCCTCGAAGGAATCGGCCACATCCTCGGCGTCGAAGTTGGCACCTCTTGTTGCCAGCTTGTCAAGAAAAACAGCAAACAGGTGCTCAGAATCCGTCTGGCCCTTGATCCAGCGGTAGCGATCCTCATGTAAGGAACTGGTTAGCCTGCGCTTTATTTTGATGAACTCGTCAACGCCGCCATTGTGAAGCATCAGGTAGTTGTGGTAATGAAAAGGGTGGCAGTTGGCCTCCGAAACGTCCCCTTCGCTGGCAGCACGGACGTGGGCCACCAGGCATTCAGACTTCACCTTTGGAGCCAGGTAGCGGAGGTTGCGGTTGTTCCATGCCGGGTAAATCGACACAAACGTGGCGGGGTCGGGCGAAATTTCTTTGTGGTACCAGCCCACGCCGAAACCGTCTCCATTGAGCGGCTCCTCAATTTCTTTGGCGCTAAAGCTCTGTTTGATCATCGAGTTTTTAGGCTCATAAAGGAATTTATCCATCAGGATGGGTCTTCCCAGGTAGGCGAGGAGTCGGCACATAGTTTACTAGGGTTAAATGGTAGAAAAAGTAGCTGTTTCTTTTTATATTAGATGCAAAACAGCGGATAATATTTTTTGGCGGAGTGGCGGCGCAGTTGATTGTAGCAATTATTTCGTCATCCAATTTTTTAAACTTATTACTGTTATGGAAATCATTCATTCGATGGAGCATAGCCTCCTAACAGTCGGTTTGTATCCCACTGAGAAGAAAAAACCATCATTTATCAATTTTCTAAGCAAAGCTGCCCCAGTAAGTCTCTTTATTCTACTGGCGGGGTTAGTGGCACTGTCTGGTTGTTCCACTCCCAAATACTATCGATTTCATGAAACCACCTATTCTTCCGGCCCAACACCAAAAACCCTGGATCGACTGGCAAGCAAGTCGCCTACGGTGGAGCATGCCCCGGAAGGCCGGGAAATTTCTTTGGAAGGTGAGTTGTTTAGCGCTGCTACGCAAAGGGTTGCAACCTCCAATCACTCAAAAAAGAAACTTAGGAAAGACATCAAAATGATTATTCGGGGAAGTTCGGGTTGGAATGAAGTGGCATCTGCGAAAAAGGCCACGAGCGATGTTATGCCAAGCCTGACCGACAATATTGCTGAAGAGCCTCCGAAAAAAAACAAGGCAGCCGGGGCGGCATTTACTATGTTCATTATCTCTATGCTTAGCATTTTGGCCGCAATTGCCATTGCGCCAGAGTTCCTGATATTTTTGCTCTTGTTGATTCCAGCCACCATTTATGGCTATATCGGCTTGAAACAGATCAAAGAGACAGGAGAGTCTGGAAAAGGCAAAGCCCTATTCACCGCCATTTTTGGTACATGCGTTTTACTTTTCTTCCTGATATTCATGATCTATTTCGGGCTGGTAGATGGGGAGTGGTTGCTGTGATGAGCGAGTGACGGGATCTTTGTACTAAAAAGGGGTTCCCTTACCAAAAAAAGGTTTGACATAAGAAATGATTTGAACCTGTTACGTATCAGGTGTCAAAAATTAGTTATATTTGTATCGTTGGCAAAAGGCCATCGAAAGTTCTTTGAAATGCGGTCAACAAATAATTCATTATTGCATCAGTGATTATTTCAATCAAAAGTAAAGTGCTAGAACGTTTCCTAATAAAAGGAGATGTATCTGGAGTGAATCAAATGCATGTCAAGAAGCTCCGAAGATTACTTTCAAGGCTGAATGTAGCATCTGATTTAAATGACCTATCCTTTCCTGGAAGTGGATTTCATCCGTTAAAAGGTGAATTGAAAGGATACTATGCGCTAAGTGTAAGTGGTAATTGGAGATTAGTTTTTCGCTTCGAAAAAGGGGACGTAATTGATCTTGATTATTTGGATTACCACTAATTGGATTATTTGTTGCTGAAGTAGAATGGCCATACAATGTAATGACACATGTAGAATAATTAGATAGATTAAATTTAAGAGCGAACAATAAAGATGAATTATATAGCAATGTATGACCCTTCCCACCCAGGAGAGATTCTTCGTGAAGATTACATGGAGCCTCTAAATATAGATGTAACGTCCATGGCAGAGAAGGTGATGATATCAAGGAAGCAACTTTCCTTGATCTTGAATGAAAAAGCTGGCATCAGTCCGCTGATGTCTCTTAAACTAGCAAAGGTATTCGGGACAAGTCCCGAGTTTTTCCTTCGACTTCAGCAACAATATGATCTTGCCAAGGCGAGGACTGAATTTGAAAAAGTTGAAAAAGACATTCCTGTGCTATATCATGAAGAAAACCCGGCCTAGATCGGGTTTTCCTGTTTAAGGCCCTACACCAACGCCTCCCAAAGCACTTCCACCGGATGCTTCGCCACTCTGTCGGTTCCATCTTTGATCTGATGGCGGCAGCTTGTGCCTGGTGCGGCAATGATGGTGTCGTCAGCTTCTTCCTGAGTTTGACACGATTTTGAGTTAAGTATCTGATATATAAGTAATTAAAAAATTGCTTTCGATATACAAGATTTTATAAGTATTTGATTATCTGATCCTTATGAAAAAGGTCTGGGAGGTTCTTTTCAGCCACTGCTTGTAGTAATTGCTGTGAGATTTCAGAGGTCTTGGAGCGCAGGTAGAAGTATTGATCGGCTTGTTTGACAAGGCTGACTTGCATTTTGGACAAGTGGGTTCGGATGGTTTGCTCTGTAAGTGGGGTGCCTTGTTTGGTTAGCCGAAGTTGTAAATGGTTTAGCATGCTATAGGCGATATAGCACAGACAAATGTGACCCTGGATACGCTTATTGGTCCAGTGGAACATCGGGCGGGTTTCCAGATAGCCTTTGAAGGTACGGAAGCTATGCTCTATCTGGTATAGATGGTGGTAGTGATCCAGCACCTGTTCATGGGAGAGTCCTTTGGCGTGGTAGGCGATGGCAAGGAAGCCGTCATACTTTTCGCTTCGTTTGATTTTTTCAGTATCAACCACATACTTTTCCCCTTCGGTATTTTTGAGGTAGTAGTGATGGGCCTTCTTTTTGAGTTGCGTTGGGTTTTTGAGCAACAATTCAGCCTTACGAAGCTTTTCTTCTCTTTCTTGTCGATCTTTTTCAGCTCGCTTTTCGCTGTAGGTAGCTATGATCTTTCGCTCATTGTATTCCAGGACAGTGTAGCGCACTTTGACCGGCTCACGCTCCGAACCTACTGAAGAACTCATCCATTGATGGTGATAGTTATCCAGATCGATCAACCGGGCCTGGATGGGTTTGGGGAGTACCTTGAGCCGCTCTCCCATGATGAACTCATAGCCTTTGTCAACAGTGACTTGCAGGTTGTCAGTATTGAGCATGCCTCGGTCGGCGACCAAGACGATGTTTTCGATCTGGTATTCTTTCTTGAGGCTTTCCACCATTTCTGTGTAGGTGTATCCTTCCCACAGGTCTCCGCTATAGAGTTTGTAACCGATGGGTTGCTTGTATCTGTCAATGAGCATGGCAAAAACCACTTGTGTGCTTCCTATTTTGCCATCTTTGCTAAAGCCTTTCTGACGCAATGCTCCTTCCTGTTCTATTTCTGATTCAAAATAGAAGGTGGTCACGTCATAGAACACCACATCTAATTTCTGGTTGAACAGGTCTCTACCAGTTTGGAAAATGGTTTGCTGGATCAGTTGGCTATGGTCAGCCAGGTAGTCCAGACTCCTGTAGAGGTGTTGCAAGGACACCTGAGCCAGTCCCAGGTATTCTTCCTGGTGGAAAAAGCTACCCCGCTTGCTACAAGGATCATTGAGGCGCTCAATGAGCAGTAGTAAAACCACTTCAGTAAGAGAGAAGGTCAGCTTTTTCTTTTTGGTGATCCGCTGAAATATGCGATCAAGGCCGTAATAGTGGAGTATTTTACGGTAAACCAACAGAAAGCCGTAGTTATATCTACCTTCTTCGCTGACTTGCTCACCGAGTAAATCCTTCAGATTTCCACCACCTAATTCATAGAGCCGCTGGCCCATTCGTTTCAGAGACTCGGGCGAAAAACTGTCTACCCGCCCCAGGCTGTAAAGCGTTTTGGTGCGTGGCTTGCCATCCTGGTCACGATAAGACTCAACGATGCGGATATAATCACCTGATGGCTTCTTGTCGATAATGATACTAGGCACTCAAAATCTGTTTGAGGCAAATCAAGCCACTATCTGAAAGAAAATCAAGCGAGTTTTCGATATACAAATTTCTGAAAAGTAGTCTAAAAAGTGCCCATACACAGCGCAATGGCACTTTTTCAATTTCAGCGTGTCAAACTCAGGAAAAATAAGTCGCTATTAGCAAAGGCATGAGACTCCGGCTGGGCCAGGGCATTAGCGGTGGCTTAGGGCTGTATGTATGCGCTACAAGCGCAAGTCTCACTACACCCCCGTTTCCGCATCGCTCAAACGAGGGCGATGGGGGTGGGTGGTGCATGATGGTGAAAACCTTTCTGACTATCTGCTGGAGATTGGCGCCGCTTCCAGCCGGGCTAAGCCGTGGAAATGAAAAGCCCTCACATTGCTGGAAGGGCTCTTTGTGTTTATTCCTATTGGTACGAGACTCCGTCCGGGTTCCCCAACCGGGTTCAAACTCGCACCAGCGTTCAGCGCCAGTGGCTGGCTAGCTGCTCGGACTCGGGGCTAATGTCGTGTTTTGATCTTGTCTGGATCCTGCCTCATGCTAAATACATCAGTCACATAAACTACATCTTCTTATTGAAGGTAAATGATCTTGTAATTGCCTTCAAGTATAAACCGGTGGCCCTGATTGAGGGGACGAAGTTCTTCAACTATTCTGTTGGCAATATTTTCCGGGTAACGGCAATAAATCTTTCGAAGGCTCTCCTCTGCCGGGTCGGTAAACTCCACTTTCATTCTACCAATCCTTCACATTTTCCCTCACCCGATCAATGCTTTTTGTTCTGCCTTCTTCGATGGCTTTGTTGGAAGCTGCCGCCCTCAATATCAGGTCGGCTTGTGTGATAATGCTTTCATCGGCATCGTAGCCAACGACTCTTGCCTGATGTGAACTTTGCAACACTTCCTTAACCTTTCGGATGATGGCGGCGTCCTGTAACCTGGCCAATTGTTCTATTAGGAGTAGTTTTTCTGCTTCTAAGTCCATTTGTATCAGCTTTTCGTCCTTTAAAGTTAACGATTTAATTTATTGTTTGATTCATCCAATACACTGAACTGACTCACTTCTTCATTTATTCGGAAGCTTTGGAAGCAGGAAGCTAAAAGCTTCAGGAAGAAAAGCCACAAGCCTGAGCAGCTCGATTCGCTAGCGCTAAACTTGCGGCATGGGGGGAGACAAAATAGTTATACGGATCTATCTTTGTTTTCTTTATCATTCAGTTCCTTTTCAACACTGAACTCGGCAAATCCAAAAGAACCGATGATCTGTTTTATAAGGTCTAGTTTCTCCCGATAATCATCAGTTGGGTTTTTCACCTTGATCAAGTACGTACTACTATCATAAAGTACGATAAGGGAGACTCGATTATCCTTGCTGTCGTGATCAAAGACTAGCTTTGATAGAAGTTCTTCTTCCGTAGTATGACTTCTTACTACGTTGTTTAGCGTGCTATCAACCCCTTCAGATATTTCTGCATCTATATTGGAGAAAAGATTTTGATCTTTACTTACCATCATGTCCAGCAACATCTTTCCTAAAGTTACTGTTGCATAGAAGTCACCAGAATACTTCTGTTCTACGTCAATAAAAACCCCTTGGGGGAAGCTAATCGTAAATTGCAAAGCTATATGAGTTAAAATAACCGCCTTTTCTTCATTTGTAATCAAGTAGTCAAGACTATCTTCATTAAAGTGCTTCATTTGAGCCCACTCTTTACTTGAGCCCTTGTAGCTTTTTGTAATCCCCGTGAACTTCCCGTCAACACCGATAGTCCCTTTTTTTATTTCTCTTTCGCTATTATCATATTCTATAGCTTCCCCACTTGCATTGACTTGTATTTGGTCAATTTCTCCCGATTCCGCATAGAAGAAAGTGGAATCAACCAGCTTTCCGTTGCGAACATTAGTTCTGGAAAATATTTTACCTGACTCATAATATTCTATCATGAACCCTTCCTGAATTCCGTCAACAAAGTTTGCTCTTCGTTTAACTTTACCGCCTTCCCAATACTCTAAAAGCTCTCCATCAATTTGGCTGAAGAAATTAACTGGATATTCTTTCCTAATTTTACCGTCATCAAATCTTTCAACCTCTATTCTATGATAGAAAAACACAAAATAAAACACCAACGAAACGGTGAAGGTAACTAGTAGCCAAATAATGAAATTCTTCATTTGATTAACGGTCATCAGTTCTCGTCGTTCCAATAAACACTAGCTTTGACAATGATTCGTAAGACCAGATTATTTGAACCTAACGGTGTTGAACTTGTAAGTTGTGAATTAATTTGTGTTTGTGAAGATGTTTTTTCGATCGTAAGATAAGAGTAGCATTATTTCCCCCGGCCTCAACCCCAAGGGTTCGTTGGGCCCGTATCTCATCATCTGGTCAAGAAATGTAGATCAATTTATGTCTTTTATCCGAAAATCCTCATGATCAGCGAACCACTCCCTTGCTGTTACCAGCGCCTCCTGGTAATTGTTGGTCTTCAGGTCACCGGAAGCAGTCGTTGCAATAGGAAAATCTACTATCTGTGATGCCAGTAGCTCCAATATCCGGTAGGCGCAGTTGATGGCGTTGGTTTGGTCAGGGTTGGCGGACTCACAATTCTTCTCGTTGCTGTAGAGCAATTCTACCAGGTAGTCGTAGAGTTGCTTTTGCTGGGTGTAAATAATTGACGGGGCCATGTCGTAGACCATATCGTCATTTACTTCAATTCCTCTCACTTTGTTATTCACCAGGTTGATGGCCGTTTGATCGCCCAGTCTGGCTAATGCCAGGTAGGCAGCCCACCGCACCTTTGCCGAATTGCCGGGTTGCGACAACTGTCTGAGAGCTGGGGCGGCGCTCTCGTCTTTCAGCGTTCCGACCATTTTTATCAAAACCTCCTTCTTTGCCACCTGCCGATCGAGCGTCTGGATAAACAATGTCTTCTGCGAGGCATTGAACAGCGAAGGCGGCACAGAACTAAGATTTTGAATGGATAAGCCAACTATATCTGAAGACTCATCCTCCATGCCCCGTAGCTGAAGGGCCAGTATTTGTTGTTTAGCTACAGGAGCAATGGCGCTCTTTTGCATGACGTCGAGAGATTGGTAGCAGGCTTTTCTTACGGAAACTGTTGTGTCGTTCAGACTTTCGGCAATCAATCGTTTTAAGACGGCCGTATTGTTTGTTGATCTCAATAAACTGTATGGCTGAGCTTGGCTAGTTCCCGTTTTCACTTGATTTATGTAAGCTGAATAAGCTTCCTCGGCAGATTGACTCAACAAGCTGTTTGATAGTAAAAAGAAGAATATGGTAACAAACAGCGCTATCTTTTTCATCATAAATTCATTTGAAAATCCTTATTAATCCCGAAGCTGAATACCAGTATCTGCAAGTGGCCGTTCACTTTGCCATATAAAATGCTGGGAGCGGGGTTGAATCTCATATTGGCATTGGCAGCCAGGTAAATGTCCACCAGGGTAATGGTGCCCGTTTTGCCGGAAACTTTCTTTTGATACTGGGCATATATTTGCGCCCATAGCTCGAGCCAAAGGCCTGCTTCCTGGAGTTGGAAGCTGGGATTGTACTGCGCAATTACCTGCACGCCGGCTGCCGCACCCGCCTCTATCACGAGGTCAAACGCTGCCACCACGATTTCGATGTGAATTGGGTCCGGCCGGAACATGAATTCCAGTCCCAGCCCCAGATTGGCGGTGTTTTGGTTGAGGTCGAGCCAGCCTGTGGGGCCAAAACCGGCGCAGTTCAGGATAAACTTGAGTCGCTCCTGCTGGCTGCCCAAAGCTACCCGCCAGGCGCCGGGCTTCACATCCACCAGCAAGCTACCCTGGGCACAAAGCACCCCGGGCTTTTCGAAAGAGGCAGCCAGGTGTCCAAAAAAGTGCTGCTCCGCCGAATTGTACTTTAAGGTAATAGTACCCTTAATAACCGCTGTTTGATCAATGGTCGTGACTTGCGGAACACTGCTAAGCATCTGGCCATTGCCCAGGAAGTCGACTGTAAAGTCGCCTGTAGTGGCCACATCCATTTTTGCATCGATCTCCAACCGGAGCATCTTACCATTTTGTGGGCCAAAAGCCACCATGTGCAGGTAAGCCCCATAGTTGTTGTTGCCATCAGGTACAATGCCCTCCAAACCATTGGCCGCCATGTGGCGATAAACCCTCCCTTGCAAAGCCACTACTTTGACTACACCGAGTTCAATTTCATCCGTCACTTCCCTGATTGTGGAAGCTTGCATCGGTTGCCCCAGGCTTGCTGCATCGGCAGGTTCACCCGGCACTGGCGTCCTTCCGCCGCCAACCTCAGCCATCCAGAAGCTCAAATTGTCTTTCCTGCCGCTCAGGTAGGCGAGCTGTATCTGGAAAGGCTTGGGCACTTTCACAAAAGCGTCTACATCGCCCGACCACGAATCTCCATACTGGGCATGCCCTTTTGTAAAGTGAATAATTCCATTGAGATCAAGCGCCGGGGAGCGCACACTGATAGGGATTGGGTCGAAAAGCAGATCCTTCGGGTTAGCCCCCGACAGGAGCTTCCCGCCTACCGCAGCGAAGTCCACTGGTATTGAAATGCCAACCTCATCGCCAAGAAGATTGTTAACCATTTCGTTGGCCGCAGCTGAAGCTTTTTTGGCCACGGCTCCGGAAATCGCCTCCAGTGCTCCCTTCCTGATCTGATTGACAATTCGATCTGCGCTTATGTTGGCTATCAAATCTTGCCCTACACTTTTGATAGCCTCCAGCATCTTTTCCATGTCGACCTGGGCACCCAGCTCATCCCCGAGGCCTTTGAGCTCATCATCAAACCCGTCCAGAACTCCTTGCATAATTTCGGAAGGATTCTGATCCTGGTTAATGGCACCAAGCACCACGTTCTCTGCAGTTTGCCTAACGAGTCGCTTAGCCCTCTCATTCAAATTAGTGCTTATGAAAGAAGTAACTGGAAATACGATATTTTGATTAACCGATGAATTGAGTGCTATGGTGAGTTCATTCACTATGGCCTCTCTGGTGGAGTTGGCAACTGCTTCTACTATTAAAGAAGCGTCTGGAGCATCTTGGGAGAGGCTTGCTATTACATCTGAAGAAACTGTGGAAATAATTGCTGTCACTGCCTGATCCACTTCCTGCTTTACCGAGCTGGTTAGCTGGTTGGATTGCCCAATGATGACGCCATTTATATTGTTGGTAGCTTGCTCCACTTTCATCAAAAAGCCGTCACCCAGAGAAGCTACCTGATCAATGGCAAAATTGGTGGCAAATCGCTTCAGCTCTGCTACAACGTCCGATATATTGTCAAAATCTTCTTCGCTGTTCTGAATCTGTTCAATCAGCCCATCAACGACCGTGGAATCGTTAGCCAACTCCCGGAAAAGCTCCAAATACGCCAGCAGCCGCTCTTTGCGATCAGCGATTGATTCATAGTCAATTGCCGTAGGTTCCTCAGGAACATTTACCAAAGATTCCAGGTCATGCGCCAGGCCACCCAGGCTTCCTGAGGCAGATGCAATCAAGTCAACAGTTGTCCCTTTAAGTGCTTCCGTTTGCTGCTCCACTTTTTGAGTGAGGTCCTCTTCCAGGGCGGCCATCTCTTCTTGCAATTTGTCAAGGCCATTTTGAGCCGATGCCAGGTTGAATGCTCCTTGCGTGGGGGCTGGTACATAGCTCTTGTCAAGCAACGAATTCTCAACCATCGAATAAAGGTTGAAGGCTGGCGCACCATCCTTTCCGCCCACATCCTCACCCAAAATAACTTTTCCGGAAATAGCAAAGCCGTAATAGTTTTGAGTTCGGCCTGCGCTAAGAGCGTCGATAGTTACTGGATAACCTCTAAAGGTGGCATTGACCTGGTTAGTAAGCGCCAAAACCCCTTCGGGCACATAAAAGCCTACCCTGTAGTCTCCCCATACATTGAAATTATTGACTCCGCTCAATGTTACGCCCACCGACGGCCAGGTCACATCCATTGTGAGCCGGAGGCGATCGTTGCCTGCCATTTCCCCTTTCCTGATGGTGAGGTCAACCGCCAACTCCCCTCCTTCCGGATTGAAACGGAACGTTTTATTGTTCAGGTTGGCCAGCGTTCCCGGCCGAAACCCTCTGTCATATAGCTGAGAATGAAACTCAAAAGGCGTCGTGGTATCAATAAAAGGCACCAGAAAATTACCCTCCAGCCTGCTGGCCTCATTGGCCTGCTGATTGTTGATATCCAGTGTAAGCCGGGTGAAGTTGGCGGGAAACGTATTGAATTCCCCGGCCACATCGAACTGCAAGTCATGCTTAAGCGTAAAACCTTCCCCTGTAACCCCAACCAGGCTATTCGGGGATGTATTCAAATCAATAACACTTCCGAGTTCGCTGCTGAGTGCAAACTGCCCTGCGCCATCCATTGCCTCAGCAATTTTCAGGGTCGACTGCTCAATATAAACACCCTTCCAGTAGGGCTGGCCAGCGAATTTCCCGGGCGATGAGGCATCATCCAGGTCAATGATACTTTTTCCCGGAAGCAATTCCATGCCAGTACCTGCTATTACTCTCAGTGGAACTGTATTGGTTGAGTCGGATATCTCTATTAACCTAAGGTTGTCCACCTGATTGAAAGCCCAGGTAGCACTACTCCCTGTGACTGATTTGGCGGAAGGAGTAGTAAGCGTTCCGTCAAAGCCAAACCAATACTGATTGTCGAAGATCACCACGGTGCTGGTAGGGGAAAGGTCAAGCTTGAAAAACTGAGGATCCAGTAGCTCGAAAGAATTGCTGTTGGTGAGGTTGGCTACTCCTGAAAGCCGAAAATCGTTAAAGTCGGAAGCGAACTTCTCCGATTTAACTTTTCCAATGCCCGATGAGAGCAAAGGAAACGGCAGATCCCAGGAGAAACTCCCTTCGACAAACAAACCATCCTTTGTTATTTTATAGTTGGTTGCCAGAAAAGTAGCCTCACCATCTGCCTCATTGCCTGGCGTAAGTTCGAATGCAATTGGACTGGTTTCAACTTTGATTTCTCCACCGATCAAGTACGCCGAATAGCCCGACTGACGTAACTGTAGATTTTCAAAGGCTATTGAAGTCCACACTTCCTCTCTTGATAGACGTACTCTCCCCGTCCCTGAAAAGTTGGCGAAGTCCTTATTGGTGATATTGTCCACCTCAATTCTGTGACCTGCTGCGTAAAACCTTTCTACCAATGGCGGCCCGTAAAATATCGAAATATCACTTTTGGCTACTTCCAATCCATTTGTGTAACCTTTTACCTGCCAAACATAACCTGAGTCTATGTCAGGGTATGGCAAAAGCTCTGATTTGGGGTAGTTGGTGAAGTTCTCACTTATCAATTTGTAGTACCATTGTGAGTTCTTCCTGAGAGCATCTTCCGGAGACTCACCTGGAGACAGTGGTTTGATATTAATTTCGTAGTTAACTCCTTGTTGAGGTGCCCTAGATGTAAGTGCATTCCACCTGATTACCGCAGGAATTTGTCTTCTAAAGCTATGTCCATATGGCGGGCTCGTAAGTTCTATCTTCCAGCCGACAGGCCAACCATAGTAAAGCAGCCTGAACTCACTGTAGCCATTGTTTTTATACCGGTCTTTACCATCTGCGTCTTTCGCTTGCACCCTGTATACGTAGGCTTTACCTGCCTCAAGAAGCGGATCAGCGGGGCCATAGGTGTAGTTAGTGTTTTGTAGCAAGTCGCTTTGAAAGACCTGCAACGCTTGCCCGTTTTGCACAGCGCTTAAGGGGTTGGACCCAGGCTCTGTCAGCTCCCACATGGTGAGCTGAAAGTCGGTGCCCATAGAGTTGTTGGCACTTTGGGTATTGAACAGCTGCCAGGTAATGGGAAAGGTAGTTGTAGTTGCCGGATCCAGAAACTCGCCTTCGCCCGGGCTGATTATTCTGGGCGGATCCAGCAATTGTATCCAGACATTGGCACAACTTTCCTGCGACAGCAGCTCTCCTGTGTTATAGTCCAATACCTGTAGACAGATAGAATACATGCCCTCCGGCAGCCTGCCCGAGTTGATGATCTTGCTGGCATTCGGACCGTTTACATTCAGGTTATTGAAGTTGAAATACTCTGCCCAATCCGACCCGCTGAACACATAGGGAACGCCTGGCTGAACGGTGATTGGTGCAGATGGTCTAAACCCATTTTTGGTGCGAAGCCGCACATCCATACTTTCAATAGAAAGCCGAAGTTTAAAAGTCCACGACGCTTCGTTGAAGTCGTTGAAGACAATGTTGGCCGTGAGCCTGTTGCTCCCCTCTGCGGTGTAGTCACTGAGGTAAACCGAATAGGGAGGCGGTAAAATGGGCTGGATATCGGCGGGGTAGCGTTGCACCTGAGCCACAGCACCGTGCATAACAAGCACCAACGAGGCGAATAACAAAAGCCATCGCCTTATCTTCGTCGTACGCATTCTCTGGTCAGGTATGTTTTGCCTTCTATTCACTTCAACTACATCTTTTAAAGGTCGTAACAGGCCACCCTGTCATCAGCGGACTTCAAAAACACCTTTTTGCCGATGGGATCGATGGAGAAATCGGGGGTGCGGTCGTTGGTCACAATTTGCCCTTCCTCTTCCCCTGTCAGGATATTGATTTTGACAAAGCCGATGCTGTGGTCCTTTTTCGTGAGTATCAGCTTGTAGCTATCGGTACCAGCTTGTTCGCCAAACCTGGCCCGGGCCATGGCTCCAAGGCCTCCGGTCACGTCCCTTGTAAAAGTGGCCACGGTCATTTGCTTCTGCGCCTTTCTGGTGAAGTTGTCGTTGCCCTGGAGCGCTCCCTGCATCCCATAGCCAATGGAAGAAGCACCATAGGCAAAGCTTGTAAGTGCGGTGCCGGCACCCAGCACACCCAGTGCCAGTTTGGCGCCAAAGCTTTGCTCGGGAGCGGGGTAAAATTGATGGTAAACCACCCGACCGCTCTTATCGATCAGCATGGCATTTTGATTGCCGGTGAGCAGGTAGCCATTAGGCAATAGTTGTATGCCTGTGGGCAGCTCACCCTTAAAGGCAAAATTCGAGGTGATTTCCGTCCAATCCTGCTCGTCGGGCATCACCCGGACCAGCTTGCCCCTGATATACATCACAAAGCTACCGTCATTGTCCTGCACGACACTAATGGGGACCTCCCCGGCCGAAAGGTATTTATCGCCATTCCACATAAAGGTGCCATCGTCGAGGTTAAGGAAATTGGTTTCCTGTTCGCTGATGAAGAAGAGGGCGTTTCCGTACTGCTTGTAGTAAGTCAGCCGCCCATTGATGACCGGACGTTTTTTCCACATCGGCTCCCCTGCGTCGTTCACAAAATTGATATAAGCCCTGCCCACGGCGTCCATCATGGCATAGCCCAGGCCTTTGTCGGTCACAAACACGCCAGCATTCTTCTCTCCGCCTGTTCCCATTTTTTCCTTCTTCCAAAGGTGGTTGCCCGTAGCGTAGTCTATTTTTCCGGAGCTGAAGGTTTGAAAAAGCAGAAAGTCTTTTTCTCCTAACGCCACCCCGCTGTATTTAGCCTTCGAATAGTCCACCGGATTTTTCCATATTTCCTTCCCACTGCTCAGGTCAAGTGCATCCACAGCGAAGTTGCCTGCTGCCCCACTGGCGAGGCCAATCTGTTTCCCGGTATGTTCTTCAAAAAAAGTAGAAGAAGGAGACCCGCTGACCGCAAACAACACCTGCCCGTTGGGCTGCAGAAACAGATCGATATAGTTCTTTTTGCTGTCCTTCTGCCAAATGATCGCACCGGTGCTACCGTTCAATTTGTACAGCTCTTTCCCAAGGGCATAAATGATATTCCCCTCGTTGTCGATAATCGGCTGCGGCTGGAGATCCTTGCCCTTTGCTTTGTCAAAAGTGGTGTTCCATTTTTTCTCACCACTTACATAGTCAAACATCGTGATACCATCGCTGCCGTCGTTGCTGTAGGCAATCATTGCCCCGCCAGCCTCAGGAATCACTTTGGTACTGATAACCGACCCGAGGGCCTCTTTTGCTGAGTCAAAAATCAGGTTGCCATTCAGGCCATTGATGATCAGGGTTTGCGAGTCGCCGCCCCTGTCGGCAATCAATACCAGCGGCGTGCCTTCAATCACCTGGTAATTGGCCTCGGGCACATTGACGAGGGTGGTGATTTCCCACAGCTTGTCGCCGTTTTCAGGATTTACGCCATACAGTCCATTGTCGCAGGAAGCAATGAGGATGCCATAATCGTTGATCTGCATCCACTTCAATTTGCCTGGCAATGAGATCTCCCAGCTGGGTGTTAGCACCTGAGCCTTTGCTCCCCACACGGTGAGAAGCAGCAGCGATAGAAAGAGGCACCGATATGCCATCCCTAAGGGACTGGTTGTTAGGTGATCTGTATTCCGGGGTACCGATAGGTCGTCCCGCTGGGGCTGACTGCCGCTTCTTGCCGCTTTATCATTCGCAGGTGGCTTCCTGAACTGGCTAAGGATACTTTTTTCGTTTCGGCTGTCCCTGCGGGACCGGTGGCTAATTGGCTGGTTGCAATTTGTCATAATCTAAAGGCATAGTTGAGTGTTCCCCGCCATTCCTGTGTCGCTTTGGCAGCTTCTTCGTAAGTGTTTTTCAATAGGTAAAAGGTGTTGAACGACACCGTATGTCGCTTGCCAGCCGTCCAGTTGACTGACCAACGCACATTGTCGATGTGGCTGTTTTTTGATTTGTTCAGGTAGCTGTTCAGCAGGCTCAGCGACAGGCTGCTTCGCACCTTGTTGTCCATAAAAGACCGGTTCACGCCAAACACCGGCCCAAGGGTGAGGTTGCTGATGCCGGCGGATTCCGACTGATTAATGGTGAACGACGTATTGGTCGACCAGTACTCCCCAATCTTAAAGCTGTAGCCGGCGTTCCCACTTTTGAACAGCGATCCATTGCCCTGGTTGTCGGTGGCGTCCTGCAAATTTCCGCTGACGAAGAGGGTGCCTGTATTGGTTTCCTTTCCGGTTTGGTAGTTCACCGATGCCATGGCCGACCTGGTCACCTGAAAAAACTCCAGCGTGTCGGACAGGATATCGGTTTGCAGCAGCAGCTGTTGGGTGCTGGTACTGTAGTTCGACACATTCAGGTTGATATTGAGCTTTTCTGTAGCTGAAATGGCCGCCGATGAGCTGAAGACATACCTGTTTACCTGGGCGCTGTTCTGGTTGTCGAGGTTGTTGTGCTGAAGGCCCGAGCTGGCGGACAGCGTTAACCTGTTGTTGAACAGGGGCAAAGAAAGTCCGGCCGTGATGTCTTCGAGGTCGTTGTTAAGAAACGACGAGCCGTGCGTGGTGTAGCCGGGATCCACTCTCCGGTAGCTTAAGTTGGCCTGAAAGCCATCGCCCTGATAAGTAAGGCGGGATTTCAAGGCGTTGGTAAAAGCAGAAGAACCGTTGGGTTTGTAAAGCCCTCCCAGGTTGTTGATGAAGGAATAGTCGTTGGTGAACAGCTCAGGGATCCGCCTGTCTCGAGTAAAAAGACTGTAGGCATACTCCCCCTCCAATGAAAAGCGGTCGAAAAATTTGAAGCCACCTTCCAGCCCCACCACCAGGTTCTCTTCAGGAGTCACCACAAAAGAGCTGTCCACCACATCGATGGAGTTAGGGTCGTCGTACGCCCGGAAGAACATCACTGCAGCCCTCTGCTTTTCCAATTCAAAACCCACCTTGGTGCCAAAGCCGATGCGTCTGTAGGTCGGCTCGGCATACACCTGCCCAAACTGTGAGAACTTGGCTACCGGCTTGGCAAAGCGGCCATACATAGCGCTGACCCTTACCGGGTTGTTTTCTGGCTTGTACTCCACGCCTGCGCCAAAGAACAGGTTGCCAGCGAACGTGTAATCAGAAAAGTTGATCGTGCGGTGCCCCAGGTGCACGGTGAGGCCCTTGTAAGTAGGGCTGATCCCAAACCGGTTGAAGGGCTGCGGCTGCGCAAAGGTCTTGTTTTGCTGGCTCAGCGTGGCCGAAAGCGGCACGTTGATGATGCCAAGGAACGTCAGGTTGAGGTTGGCGTTGAGCTGCCAGAAATATGGGTCTCTGCGGCTGGGCATGCCCTCGGCATGATAAAATGTTTGCGTTGCCGAGAGGCTTCCGTTATAAGCAAAGAGCTTTTGCTCGCCCAATGTTTCCAGATCCTGTGCTAAAAGAGTTGGCGGAAACGCCAACGTTAAAAGCAGCACGGCCACCAACGGCCAGCCCAGAAAGCGTATGTTTTGCCCAACCCCATTGCCCACCATCGGATTTTGGGGTGTGTCCTTCGTGTTTTTGGGTGTGTCTTCACCCCCCACGTTCTTGGGTGTGTCTCCACACCCTATATAATCGCTGGTGTCTTCAGCAATATCACGACTCGTGCCCTCCCACACCAGCATGCCTTTCCGTCTCGTGGGTGTGAAGACACACCCAGCAACGATCTGCAAAACATCCTGACAAGGGGCGATATTTGGTCTCCGTTCCGTCACCGCTGCTCCCATTTATAAATCCACGGCACGCCTATTATGAATGGCTTTGCTTTACTGTCCATCAGTTCTTTAATGAGCTCATTCGCATTTTCCAGCTCGTTCATCTCCTGAGAATACACAAAATACCAGGTGCCCGAAGCGCTTTGTGTTACTTTGGTATCAAGCCCGGCTTCACGTTTCAAAATCCGCTGAAAGAGCTTGGCGTCGTCCAGATTGCGCAGGGCTCCTACCACCAGGTAATAGGGCCCTTCCGCCACTGAAGTTGTATCATCGGGGTTGGCCTGCAGCCGAACAATGGCCCTCGACAGCTCTTCCTGGTAACCGTTCACTATTTCCCTCAGCAGCCGCAGCTCCTCGTTCTGCGCTGCCAGCTGGCTTTGTGTTTCATTCAGCTGCCCACTCACCAGCTCGTTTTCCTGCTTCAGGGCATCAATTTTTTCATACTGAATGGCCGTCTGTTTCTCCAGCGACTTGATGCTGCCGCCCTTTTCTCTGGCAATGGGTGAGTCGCTTGATTTGCGCAGCCTCAGCCCCAGCACAAATTCGTGGGTGGAGCTCCCCAAAATGCTCAGGTCGGTGGTGGGAAACTCGTAGGTATAGCCAAACACAAACTGCTCGGCCAGCTGCGTGCCAACGGACAACCCGGCGCCAATCTTTGGCCGGTAGTTCATATTGAGCCACACCAGCTGCTTGTAGTTCACCATCAGGTTCAGGTCGGCCTGGGAGGGTAGCCCCTGCACCGTGCGAATGAGCACCATGGGCTTTATGTCGACATGGGGGCTGGGTGTAAACGTGTAGTCGAGCGTGGTGTAGTAGTGCCGGACAAACGTATAGTCGAGCGACTGAAACAGCGCCTCGTTGTTATGCCGAATGGTGTTTTGAAACAGCTGCTCGCTGGCAAAGCCCACATGGAGTTTCTTCAGGGTGTAGTGCAGCCCCGCATTTCCCTCAAACACCGTGCGCTGGTCCACGGCACTCAGCAGGGTAGGGTCGCTGATGTCGTCGGCCTGAATGCGGTCGAAAAATATCCGGTTTTGAATGGCCAGAAAGGACAGGCCAAAGCGGAGCTGTTGGTTGGGCGTGAGGTCAATTTTGTAGGAGCCCGTTAATGCGCCAGACGTCCGCCCGATGATATTGGTGACGTCGTTGAAAAAGGTAAGGCCAAGCCCTATGTTTTCATTGTTCAGTTTCGTGTCGAGGGTAAATACCTGTGTTTCCGGTGCTCCGTTCACACCCACCCATTGTTTGCGGTACAAAAAGAAAGCACTGGGCACGCCTGAGTAGCCAGCCAAAGCGGGATTGTAGAGGAACTGGTTAAGAAAATACTGGCTGTAAAGGGGTGTTTGCTGGGCAAAAAGTACTGAAGAAAAGGAGTATATGAATAGAAATAGACAGCATATTTTAACATACGATCTTGTGAAAATGGCCAACTGCATAGGAATGGTTAGGTGGTAATACTTCAGATAAATAAATAAGAAATTTTCATATTAAGCAATATATATAGGAATATATGATCCGACACAAAATACCCTTTTATGACTTTAGATTACCTTTAAGGTATCTTGGCTATTGGTGATAGAATGATTTTGATATCTAAAGAATAATATATTTATTAGAAACTAGATAGCCAACCGACAATAATGTACAGGCAAAAAACTATTGCTGTAATTTTTTTTTCTATTATTTTTTTCAAAAGCTATGGGCAGGAGTCCTTTGTTTTTGTAAGAAATCACCCAGCAAACTCAGTTGGAAACTTCAATATTGAGGTAAAATGGTACCACACAAGTACCTTATTTGGCAAACGAATTAGCGTATACCGACGGGAGGCTGGTTTATCTGATTGGCAGCTTGTCTCTGCAGACCCTGTTACAAGGCTCCAAAGTCTGCCAGACTCACTGGTTAATCAAGACGAGGACTTGGAGTTTTTTATTGACGTTATCAATCAAGCCTCAACTGAGGAACTTGAGGACGACTTTTTGAAACTGAACCTCCTGCTTAAGAGCTTCGAGAGCAATGAGTTTGCATGGTTTCTCGGCATTTATTACGAGGACACCGAAGTAGAGCCTGGAATTTCCTACGAGTACAAAATCGCTGTTTTAAACGGATCTCAAGAAACGGTATTAGGCCAGTCGAGACCAATTGAAGCAGGTGCTTACCAAAGAACTGTTGAAGTGCAGGGCCTTGAGGTTGTTCAGGAGGGACGTGTGATTAACTTCAACTGGATCCAAGACGCCAATCTATACTATGCCTACAACATATATGAGATTGACTCAATCGGATCGACCAATAAGTTGAACAACCAACCGCTGATGCTCAGCATGCAGCCCGACAGCTCTGGCACAATGGTTTATCCAAGACCAATGTTCAAAAAGCGGGGGAGCATCGAAGGGGCTAGCTACTCTTACTACATCGAAGGCGTTGACTATTTCGGGGAATTGAGTCGGCCGTCCAGTCGAGTAAACATTACCATCGATGACATCACTCCTCCGCCACCACCGCTAAACGTGTCGGGCAAAGCAGATTCACTGAGGGTAACTCTTAAGTGGGAACAAGAAGGAGCAGAGGATCTCAAGGGCTACACTATTTACCGGAGCGCAAAAAGCGAAGGAGAATTTGTACCAGTCAATAACGGCCTGATTCCAGCCGGAAGAAATTCTTATCATGAAACTCTTCAAGTTCCCGGACCCTACTATTATAAAATTGAAGCACAAGACCACTCAGGCAACAAATCGCTATCTGAGATGGCTTTTGTCGAAGCTCCGGACGTATTTCCTCCTTCCAAGCCAACAGACCTGGTCATCAAGTCGGACACAGGCAGGTTTTATTTGACCTGGAAGCAAAATGAGGAATCTGATCTTGCGGGTTATCTTCTCTACCGAACTGTTGATCAGAATAACCCCGATCATTATGTTTTGCTAAACGCCGAACCGCTTGATACCAACCACTACGAGCAGCGGCTCCCGAAAAACGTAAAGAACAAATTTTTCTACTTTCTGGTGGCCATTGACACTTCTTACAACCGAAGCAAACCATCAGCAGTAGCAACAGTCGTTTTGCCAGACGTTGTCGCACCAGAGCCGCCCACCATCACGCAAATTGGATATTCGGAGGAAGGAATCATCGTTAACTGGATCCGTAACGTGGATGAAGATTTGGCTGGTTATCATCTGTACAGGTCTGACTCTTTAAACTCGGATGGCGTCCAGGTCAATCAGGCAACCATAGCGAAAAACTCCTTTCGATTCGTCGATCGTACAGCCATGGGAAATAAGGAGTATTACTATCGCCTGGAGGCCATAGATTCATCAGGAAACATTTCACCGCTATCTGAGGCAGCCTATGCATTTAGGCGTGAGGAGTTGCTACTAGAAGCCCAATTAACAGTAAAACTCAAAAGCCAGAAAAGGAAAAAAATCAATCGGTTAGAGTGGTCTGAAATTGACCCAAAGCTTATCAGGGGCTACGTGGTATTTCGGGGCGAAAGTGAGCGATCAATTAAACCGATTACGGCGCTTCTTGCTTCTACCAACTTTGTTGACAAGGATCTGAAAAAGGAGGCTTATGTGTACCAGGTGCGGGCTTACTCCATCCCAGGCAAGGTGATTATTTCGGACACAGTTGAATGGGAGGTGCGATGAGAATCTTCCGGTACATATCACCATCGATTAAATGGCTCCGCCTGGCGCTACTGTTGATAGCGCTCCTGTTTTATAACAGCAGTCGAGGCCAGGTTTCTGTTAGCAACCGAAATATACCTATAGACATACATACAGACGCAATATTTTTCATTCCGGGCAGCTATACCGACAACTCGACAGATGGTGATGGCAAGATTATATTGGCCGGGACACTGATCGTAAATGGAGATATTAGCAACAATGGGGTAACAACCTTGATAGCTAAACCGGCCAATCCGGGAATTCAGTATCTAACCGGAACAGGTGACCAGACACTTGCAGTCAACACTGCTGATACAACCTACCTTTCAAATTTTTTCCTCTCGAAGCCCAGTGGGTCATTTATCCTGCCGTTTAAGAAAAATGTTCTTTTCGGGCAAAAGTTAACATTCAGTTCAGGCAAAATAAGTCTGGTAAGCAGTCAGGTCTATCTTAAGTATGGTGGAGCACTTGTAAGCGAATCTCTTGCTTCGAGGTTTACTGGTATCGGCTTCGTTAGTTCTAAGGTTCCCGCAGTAACTACTGATACTGAAAATCTTAATATCGCCGGAATGGGGCTTATAGTAGACATTGGCTCAGATGGAATGGGCGCATCCGTTGTAACAAGGCATCATATACCCGCAGGTATAAAAAGATTTGATGTGGCAAATGATGCCACCATTCTTAAATATTTTGAAATAACGTTTGGAGAAGAAGCAGGCATTTTTGACAATATGACATTCAGCTTTTTCAGTGGTACTGAAGAGATGAACTCACTAGGAAGCTCGGAATTGGCCGTTTATACCTCGAGCGACAACGGATCATCTTGGCTTATGCTTGATGCAGCCGTACCATCCGGTTCAAGCAGCATTACTAATAGCAACGTTAAATTTGAAGCAAATTCGACAAACCTTATCGTTGTTGCAGAAACTTGTGACAACGACCATAAACCTAAAGCAGTCCCAATCTCAAGCAACAGTTCCGCTCTGATTCAGGAAGGAAATACGACAATTAAGGTCTGCTATGGCGGTGAGTTAGATTTAAGTTCGACAGCAGACTACCATCACTGGATCGTCAACGGAGTAGTAATACCATCCTCTTCCATAGACACTTACATTTTTGATCTGACGGATCCGGCAACTGATGGTGCAAAAATCACCCTTTTTGAACGAAACAATAGGGGCTGCGAGCGAGAAATTGAATATACAATTGACGTATTGTCGCTACCACAAGCTCATTTTTCTCATGACCCTGGCAATGGTACCTCATGTTTCGGAGAAACAATGACATTTATCAATTCTTCTGACCCTGTCGAAGCAGGCACTGACTTCGATTTGCTAGCATGGGAATGGACCTTTGATGATAATGGCACTACTAGCAATTTGAAAGAACCTAGCCATCAGTTCTCAAAAGTGGGCATATTTGACGTGCAGTTGAAGGCAACAAATAGATTTGGGTGTAGCAGCACAAATCTTACATCTGACAAAGTAAGAGTGAATACTCTCCCATCACCCAACTTCAATTTTGAGGACTTATCGGCAACAGCAAAAGGAGAGGCATGTCAGTTGGAAGCGATAGGGTTTACAAATTCGAGCAGCTACGAGAATTTCGACGGGGCAACACTGCCGAAGGAAGGGATGTCCTACAATTGGGACTTTGGAGACGGAAACTCGCTGGGCGACATGGATGTAGAACATACTTACTCTGAGTACGGATCAATGGAGGTTGCTTTAACTGCCACCGAGCCTGGACATGGCTGCACAAATTCTATTACAACAACTATTCAGGTTGACCCCAGGCCGGTTCCCAATTTCAAATTTCAGCTAGACGGTGTTGATACTATGCAGGCCTGTGAAGGTGTTGATATAGCAGCTATCGATCAGAGCACTATTGGTGACAATAGCGCACTAGCTTATGACTGGGACTTTGACGACGGAGCAACCTCGACCCAACAAAACCCTACTCACGAATTTATTTATTCCGCTGACCCCAGCAAGTATTCGGTGTCACTCACGGCCACTTCTGTGCCCTATGGCTGTGTATTTTCCAAATCAAACCATATCACCATCCACCCGGCCCCGTCCGGCGACTTTCACATGGAATTCGACGAGCTGGCCATCAATGATATTTGCACAGATGTGGAGGTGGATTTTATCAACAATTCTGACATTGCGGCCGGCACCATTGACACTTACACCTGGAACTTTGGAGACGAAAGTGAATCTACGCTTGCTGCTCCGACCCACTCCTTCGCAAACTCCAGGATACACACCATTTCCCTTACCCGAATCTCGGACAAGCTTTGCACCAACATTGTCGACGGGCATCTCACCGTTCATGCTTTTCCGGTAGTCGATTTTGTTTTCAATGATGTGTGCGATGGCCTGCCTGTAGCGTTTTTTGATGTCTCCGATGTGCAAACGGACGCCATTTCCTCCTACCTGTGGGACTTCGGAGACAACGGCTCGTCAAATCAACAACATCCGGAGCATCAGTATACTACCTACGGAAGCTACACGGTAAAGCTCACCGCTGCAAATACTTCGGCGCCCAATATCGCCGCTAAAAATGCCTACAGCTGTGAGTCATCTGTCGAAAAAACAGTGGAAGTCTTCCAAAGACCCTCGTTCAACTTGGGCTCTTCCGCCCTGAGCTGCTCCGGCAGTTTTACTATCGACCCATCGGCAGACGCCACCGCCTATCTTCCGGCAGGCACATCCTTTACTTGGTACAAACACCCTGACTTTGAGCAGGCAATAGCCTTTGGGGATCAATTAGAGGTAACCGAATCCGGTTCATACAAGGCCGTGTTGACCACGGACGATCCCCAGAACTGCGAGACGTCTTTCTCCATCCCGGTATATATCGTTGAGCCAGGAGACCTTGGTGCCAACCGAAGTGTGTGTGAAAGTACAGTACTGGATGCCACTCCAGCTAATCGCCCTTTTACTGGAGCAATAACTTATCAATGGGCGAAAGATGGCTCTCCTTTGTCAGAAACCAGCGCCAGCCTGCTGGTGGCAGCATCTGGTAACTATTCTGTAACAGTCACCTATTCACCCAACAGCGGTACCATGACGCCGTTTTGTTCCTATTCAGACGACGTGATTATCACCATCGATGATGTCCCGGCGCTCGACCTTGGAGACGATGTGCTTGCTTGCCAGGGAGAAACCACCACACTTGTGTCTAATATTAGCGGCGATTCCTATGTGTGGGTAAACATCCCCTCGGGCGACGAATTGGGCTATAATCCTACCCTTGAAGTAGCTGAAGCGGGGCAATACCGGCTGACGGTGGAAGCTGGCACCTGTTCTGTTTCCGATGTTGTTTCCGTTAGCCTGCTGGCAGCCCCTGAGGCAGGTTTTTTAGCAAGCGCCCTTCGGGTTTGCGAAGGGGAAGAGGTTTCCTTTACTGACATCTCATTTTCAATGACCGCAGGCGATCCCATTGTTGCACGCCAATGGTCCTTCGATAATGGCGAAACGGCCGACACCGCCGATCCTTCCATCACCTACCTTACTGCCGGGACTTACTCCGTGGAGCTTGAAATACAAACCCAAAATGGGTGTACCAACACTTCTTCCAGAGATATCGTTGTGGACGCCCCCCCGGCAGTGTCTTTCGACGCAGAAAATGCGTGTCAGGGAACTTCCGTTAGCTTTACCAATACCTCGACGATGACAGCTACTCCGGTTACATTTCTCTGGGCTTTTGGCGATGGAACTACTTCTACAGAAGAACACCCCACCCATATTTACGAAGACGCTGGTTTATTTGATGTAACCCTCAAGATCACTTCGGGAAAGTGCACGGAAGAATATTCAGAGCAAATAGAGATCTACCCAGCACCAGAACTTGATTTTGCTACTTCTTCTGTTACCTGCGGCAACCAGCTTATTCTTGACGCTGGCAGTACTGGCGCTACCTACCGGTGGTACGATGCAGCCTCCGGAAGTACGCTTGGAGCCGACCAAACCTATATGGTAACGACCAATATGGCCATAGGTGTTGAAGTGACAACCCCGAATGGCTGCCTGCTAACCGATGAAACAACCGTGACCCTCAACAGCCCTGTTCAAATTGATTTAGGCCAAGACAGGGAAGTTTGCGGCCCCGTCACCCTGGACGCAGGGGCTTTCCCCAATGGCACTTACGCCTGGTCGACCGGTGAAACCACGAGAAAAATCAATATCGCCACCACCGGGTTGTATAGTGTTTCTTTTGTGGATCAAAATGGCTGTACCGACTCAGACGAGGTGTTTATTACTGTTTCGCCGTTGCCATATGTCAATCTGGGTTCGGACATCACGGCTTGTACTGGAAGCAAAGTTACCCTCAATGCCAAAAACCCGGGGGCTCAGTTCCTCTGGTCGACTGGTGAGACAAGCCAAAGCATTGCCGTTGCCGAAACCGGTACTTACACCGTCCGGGTAAGTGTGGGCAACTGTTGGGTAGAGGATGATATCCTGGTAACTTTCCTCGAATCACCCGAAGTGGACATTGCTTTTACAGGCCAATGCGAGGGTGATGCCATCAGCTTTGAGCCTGTGTTGTCAAACGACACTGGTGCTTTGAACTACCTCTGGTCATTTGGTGATGGCACCCAATCGGCTAACAATAATCCTAACAAGATATTCAGCGTAGCCAATACCTACAACGTGACCGTGGAGGCCACCAATGCCGATGGGTGTAAAGCAGCCGTCAGCAAGTTAGTGGCTGTTCAGCCTTCTCCCAAGCCCAACTTTGTGTTTAAAAACGTTTGTGAATATGAGGAACTTGCCTTCACAAATACCACTTCTTATGCCGGGGATCCCGACCAGGTTAGCTACACATGGGCCTTTGGTGATGGAAACACATCTGAAGCTTTTCACCCCACCCATAGCTACCAGGCAAAGGGTCGCTATTTTGTAACCTTAGCTGCATCTACGGACGCAGCTTGCGAGAGAACCCAAACAAAAGAAATAGTCGTCAACGAAGGGCCATCGCTTAACCTACCTGCGTCCATAGAAACCTGTGAATCCACTTACCTGCTGGATGCCGGTAACCCTGGCAACACCTATAAATGGCAAAACAACTCTTCCAGCCGCACATACTTAGCTACACAAAGTGGCACTTATACCGTTCGGGTCACCAACACGAATGGCTGTGCAGTGTCGGGCGCTGTAGAGGTTACCCTGCTCGAATCGGAGCTGCCCGACCTGGGCGAAGACCGGGAGGCCTGTGGCGAAGAAGTGCTTGATCCGGGGATCAGTGCCGCCAGCTATTTGTGGTCGACAGGGCAAACGAGTCCCACAATAACTGCAAGCGAGACCGGCACCTACTGGGTGGAAACCATCAGCAACGACCTGTGCATTCACAGAGACACTGTCAACCTGATCGTTTATCCAAAGCCTGTGATATCATTAGGCGACGACATAGTGTTGTGTAAAGGAGAGCCTCTTACACTTGACGCTTCGTCAGACATAGCCAGCACCTACAACTGGAGCAATGGCTCCACCGGCCCACTGCTTGCTGTCACCTCCTCGGGCACTTACGGCGTCACTCTCACCAGCCCGAAAGGCTGTACTTTCTTTGAAGAAATCAAAGTCACTGTCAATGAACTTCCCGCCCTGGCATTTGCTGATGAATATGAAGCATGCGAAAGCCTGCTCCTGGGAGTGACCAATATCAGGAGTGAGTTTCTGTGGTCAACAGGCAGCACCGAAAAGAACATAAAGATTACGGAAAGTGATACCTACTGGCTCAAAATTTCCGACCGCAATGGTTGTGTGAATGCGGATACCGCCCAGGTGATGATCCGGCCCAAGCCCACCGTTGATCTGGGGCCTGATGTTGTGCTTTGCTTTGGCGAAACAGTTGAGCTGGATGCGGGTGTGCAAGCTGGGTACCTCTGGAATGATTTGTCAACCAATCGATTGAAGTCAGCAGGAGCAACTGGTTCCTATACTGTCACTGTAACTAACGAGTTTGGGTGTGAAAACAGTGACAAAATCAACGTCACCGTCAAACCAACACTTGGCCTCAACCTGGCAGCCGAGGCTTTAATTTGCTCCCCGGAAGAATTCTTTCTGGATGCTGGCGTGGCCGATGTGGCTTATGCCTGGACATCGAATACTGGCTATACGTCAACAGACAAAATCATTTACCCGACGGAGCCCGGCACTTATTACCTGCAGGTGACCGCAGCAGACGGCTGCGTTGAAACGGATGTGGTGGAAGTGAAGGAAACGACGCAGAAAATAAAGGCCAGCTTCCTTATCCCCAGTGAAGTAGCTGTGGAGGAGGAGGTGCATTTTGTGCAGCTGACCGAACCCGAGCCGATTTCTTTCAAATGGACGTTTGGTGATGGGTTTTCGTCGGTGAGGGCCAACCCTTCCTACATCTATTACCGGCCCGCAGACTACACGGTGAGCCTGACGGTGTCGAACGGGGTGTGCTTCGACACGGAGGAGAAGCTGCTGAGGGTGCTGGAGTTCAGGCCGTCGGAGCCAGCCACCGACAAGGTGAGACTGCTGGAGCTGTACCGCAGCAACCTCTACCCCAACCCGGCCGAAGATGTGGTGAAAATTGACCTGGAGCTGAGCGACAAAGCGCCGGTGCTGGTGCAGATATTCAACCTGAGCGGGCTCAAAGTGGCGGAGTACGAATTTGTGGGGATAGAGGAGCTGGTGGAGTTCAACATGAGCGGCATGGTGCCAGGCTCCTACATCATGGCCATTCAATCAGGAAAAATTTCGAAAACAATCAGGTTTGTAAAGACATTTTAACCATCAAGAAATGAACTAAATACAGTTTCGGCAACTCCCCTCTGACTTCTCCCCTCTCCCTACCGGAGAGGGGGCAGGGCTTCGCCAATCGGCTGAGGTAAAAAACGCCAACCCCAACCTACGAACTTATGCTCATCGACCTAACTTATAAAAAAGCACTACTTGCAATCATTTCCCTCGCATTTTGCCAGGTAGCCCTGGCCGTGCCCACGGCCACTTTCACCGCTGCGCCTGTGTGCAAAGGGGAGCAAACCGTTTTCGTGAACGGCTCCACCACGCTGTCGGGCACCATCACCTTCTATTCGTGGGATTTCGGCGATGGGCAAAGCTCCACCGTGCCCAGCCCCCGCCATACCTATGCTTCGGCCGGCGATTTTGTGGTGAGGCTGTGGGTGTTCGACAGCAACGGCGACCAGGACGACTTCTCCACCACCGTCACGGTTTACCCCACGGCGTCGGTTAATTTTACGGCCACTGCCGCCGACCGCTGTGTGTCCACCACGCAGTCGTTTACGGACCTCACCTCCATAGGGGGTGGCTCCACCATCACCAATTTCGAGTGGGACTTTGGCGATGGCACCATCGTCAACTCAGTTATTTCCATCAATCCAACCCACGACTATGCGGCTGCGGGCACCTATACGGTCACCGTCACTGCCACCACCAACAATCTTTGTGAAAGCAGCCTTAGCAAACCAATCACCATCTACCCCGACCCGGTAGCGGACTTCACTTTTCCCGGGGATGTATGCCTCGGTGAAAGCATCGTTTTCACCAACAACTCCTCGATTGCTTCAGGCAATGTCACCTACACCTGGGATTTTGACGACGGCTCACCTGCGTCCAGCCAGATCAGCCCCACGCATACTTTTGCTTCTGCCGGGGTTTATGACGTAAGCCTGCTGGTGACCTCAGTGGCTGGCGGCTGCACTGGTTTGATCACCCAACAGATGGAAGTGTTTGCACAACCTGTGGCCAGCTTCACCTTCAACGATCATTGTTTTGAGCAGACCGCCACCTTCGCCAACGCCAGCACCGATGCTGTGAGCTACCTTTGGTCGTTTGGCGACGGCAGCCAGTCGACCGATACGAACCCGACTTATGACTACGCCAGTCCGGGTACTTACGAGGTAACGTTGGAAGCCACATCCGCCAATAACTGTGTGGATGTAATTACCCAACTCATCAACGTGCGGCCCAATCCCGTAGCTAATTTTGAAGTAGACGACACCTGCCTGGGCACCGTCACCGCTTTCACCAACCTTTCCACTATCACCAGTGGGCCGGTGACCTACTCTTGGGATTTTGGTGACAGCAGCCCGCTTTCAACAGACAAAAACCCAACTTACACCTACCCGGCAGCCGGCGTTTATACCGTGGAGCTCACGGTCACTTCCAGTTTTACCTGCGAAGCGGTTTACAGCACCACCGTAGAAATATTTGACACCTCAATAGGAGGCACTCTGGCGGGCGGCACTACCCGCTGTGAAGACGATGATGCTGTGTACTCACTGACATTGTCGGGTGAAACGGGCTCGGTTGTCAGGTGGGAAAGGTCGCTCACGGGCGTGGATCAATGGATCACTATCGACAACACCACCACATCGCTGGACTACAGCGACCTGGCGCAAACCTCGTACTTCCGGGCGCTTGTCAAAAACGGGGTTTGCGAGGGAGCCTACTCCTCTGTGGCTACCATCCAAATCGACGAGCTTAGCGCAGGCGGGATCCTTGGCGGCAGCAGCACTGTTTGCAGTGGCACCAACTCCACCACCCTGGAACTATCAGGCCACACAGGTGGAGTGGTGGAATGGCAGTCGTCCGGCAGCTCGGCCGGGCCATGGACCCCCATCGTTTCGACAGCCACGTCCATGCCCTTCGACAACCTTACTGCGACTACTTATTACAGAGTGATCGTGCAAAACGGCGTGTGCAGCAGCAGCCCTTCCAGCGTGGCTGAGATAGAAGTGTCGCCAGAGACCGTTGCAGGCCTGGTCAACGGATCGGCGGTTGTTTGCTACGGCACCAATTCAGGCCAGCTAACACTTTCCGGCAACACCGGCGGCGTGGTTCGCTGGGAGTCGTCGCCTACAGGCGAGGAGCCCTGGGCACCCATTGTGAATACCTCTGCCACGCTAGACTACGAGAATCTGCTGGCCACGGCTTTCTACCGGGCCATTGTAAAAAGCGGGGTGTGCGAAGAAAAGATCACCAATAAGGTGAAAGTGCAGGTGGATCCAGCCACGGTGCAAGGCGAGCTGAGCGGCCCCTCGCTGGTGTGTGGAGAAGCGAACGAGGGCACGATCCTGTTGAAAGGACAAACCGGAGCCGTGCTCAGGTGGCAGGAGTCGCCGGATGGAACCGCATGGACAGATATCAGCAATACCACCGCCAGCCAGTCTTTCACGGACTTGACCGCAACGACATTCTACAGAGCGGAGGTGCAAAGCGGCACTTGTTCGGCCATTTTCACTCAGCCCTTTGAAGTAGAAGTGAGTGCATTGCCCAATGTCGCTTTCAGTGTGCAGGAGGTCTGCGATGGGCTGGCTTCACAGTTTGTCAATACGTCGACAGTACCCAGCGGAACCGTGGCTTCGCAGGTTTGGGATTTTGGCGATGCCTCCTCTTCAGTATCTACATCGCCAAAGCATAGTTACGATAGCTATGGCACTTACCCTGTCAAGCTCATTGTGACGAGCAAGGCAGGTTGCGTCGACTCCCTGAGCCTGGCGGCAGTTGTGAATGCTGTTCCTGAAGTGAAGTTTACGCAGGACGATGTTTGTTTTGGACAGCCCATGGACTTTTCAAACTTGTCGACCCTCGCTCTTGGCACCATTGCCGACATCGCCTGGAACTTTGGCGACGGCGCCACTTCCGACGAGCAGGATCCTAGTTATACTTTTGAAGAGCCAGGCGCTTTTCAGGCCAGCCTGACTATCACAAGCGATAAAAATTGCGAGGCCAGCTTCAGCAAGCAAGTGGTGGTATTTCCCCAGCCTGTCGCTTCTTTCGAAGTGGGCAATGTTTGCTTTGGTGAGACGTCCACTTTTAAAAACAATAGCTCTGTGTCGTCAGGCACACTTACCTATGTGTGGGATTTCGGTGATGGTACTCAGTCAACATCTATCAATCCGTCACATAAATACGAGGAGCCGGGGCACTATGCCATCAATCTGACCGCCACGAGTAGCTTCGGCTGCTTATCGGAATTCCTGGTCGAAATCGACGTGTATGAGCAGCCCATTGCTGGCTTCTCAGTGGAAGACATATGCCTTGATGCAACGGCTGCCTTCACCAACACCTCCACTGGTTCGGATGTCAGCTATCGTTGGGAGTTTGGGGACGGCATCGTTTCAGAAAAAGTCAGCCCCGCCCACAAGTACGTGAGTGCCGGCATTTACACCGTGACGTTGTCGGTTACGGCAGAAAGCGGATGCTCGGATCAGTTCAGCTCCAAGATTACCGTGTCACCGCTTCCACTCCTCAGCTTTGTGATGGAGGACGTCTGTATCGACAAAGCGGTAGCATTTTCCAATCTCAGCAGTATCATTTCCGGCGACGTGGCCTACACCTGGTCTTTTGGCGATGGTGAAACCTCGAATGAAGTGAGTCCGGTTCATTCCTACCAGGAAGCGGGCGTATTTACGGTAAGGCTCGAAGGCGCTTCTGATATTGGGTGTACAACGGTGCTCGAAAAAACGGTGGAGGTATTCCCTTTACCAAAACCAGATTTCGTTGCTGAGCCTGTGTGCGATGGTTCGCCCACGGCTTTTGACAATAAAACCACGCTGTCCGCCGGCACTTTAGCCAGCTACCTCTGGAATTTCGGTGATCAAACCAACTCCATTGTCGTGAGCCCGAGCAAGCAGTACCTCAACCCTGGTAGCTACCAGGCCTCTTTGCTGGCAGAGTCGGAGGCAGGCTGCAAGGCCATTGTGGTAAAAGAGGTGGTGGTGCATGACTTCCCGGTAGCCAATTTTACGGTTGGCAATGTATGCGATGGCTTTGAGATCGAGCCTGTCAACCGCTCAGAAATTGCCAGTGGTGACCTGACCTTCGAATGGGATTTTGGTGATGGGCACACTTCAGCGTCGGCCAATCCCACCCATCTGTACGAGGAAGCGGGGGCATACACCATTACCCTGGCAGCCAACTCAGGCAACAACTGCAAAGACGTTTTTCAGCGGCAGGTCACCATTTATGCCCTCCCAGAGCCTGATGCCGGGGCCGATACAACTGTAAGCAAAGGCTACTCCGCCCTTCTCGAGGGAAGCGGAGGCGTAAGCTATGTATGGAGCCCTATCGATGGCCTGGCCAATTCCAACGTGCCCATCACCTGGGCGACACCTCTGCAAACCACCAACTACGAGCTGTTGGTCACAGATCAGTTTGGCTGCCAGAACAGAGATACCGTGACGGTGAACGTGAACGACGATTACCGCATAGTGGCCAGCAATGTATTCACGCCCGACGGCAATGGCCAGAACGACACCTGGGTGATCCGAAATGTGGAGACCTTCGGGGACGTAAATGTTCGGGTCTTCGATCGCTTTGGCACTATGGTCTTCCAGGAAACTGCTTACCAAAACGACTGGCAGGGCACCAGAGGCAACGATATTCTGCCCGACGGTACTTACTACTACGTGATCACTTTCTCGACTTCGGAAAGGAAGTACAATGGAGCGCTGACGATTATGAGGAATAGGTAGGGTGGAGCTGGTTCGAGGGATATGAATTAGGGCCGGGGTGTGAGGAAATAGGACTGACAGTTGATACTAAGGGGAGGAATGGGCTTTCGAGGTTTTTAGGTTAGATTGATATCACTCTTATGAAACAGCAAATTGTTTGCTTATTGCTTACGATGACAAGCTTTTATTGTGGAGCCCAGGGAATTACCCTGGCTCCATCTTTTGGGCTTGCTTATCTTCAAAACAAAATTCCACCGATAAGTAATTCGCAGTCTAACCCCAGGCAAATTCAATACGCTACATTATACTCATTGGCCTTGTCGGTCAAAATTTCCAATAGGTTTCAAACTGGGTTAGCGTTCGCTTATGCATCCGCAGCCCTAAATAGAATATATTCAGTTGGCACGGGGAGTACACCTATAAATGTTATTCATTTCCCCATGATGGAAGTATGCGGTAAATACTTTACCGGACGAATTGGTAGTTTTCTTCCATACGTGCGAGGTGGACTAGGTTACGCATTTAATTACCCTGAAAAAATGGGGACATCTCAAATTGAAACATCTGGTAAGTCTTTAACCAACCTTTCAATCGGGACCCAAAGCATGACCAGAGGACAACTTTCATGCTTTCTTGAGGCAGGTTACTGGAATAAAGGTTTTTTGGCGAAAGGGGGGCTGATAATCAATCCTTCAAAACTAAAAAAACATAGTGATCCCGGTTCGTAAGGCATGAACCAGGGCGTTGGAGCGCTGACAATCATAAGTAATAGGTAGGCATGAGAGGCTAGTTCGTGAGACACCATAGCCGTCAACCTAAGAAATAATTGGTGGATATGGCAAGGCCATTCCGCATGGCCGAGTTTTATTTTCCATGTTTTTTGAAAGCCATTTATCGGAATGGCCGACCGTTTTTGTTGATCTAATTTACTGGTTTAAGACTACATTTAAGTATGTTTTGGTAAGAATATCTGATACTTTTTTTTGCCCTTTTTTATACTCTTTTTCATGAAATGCGTTGCTGATTCGATACAAATCCGTCAGCCATTCGATGAGTCGGTGACTGTTTTGCAGCACAGGTAATGTTAACACTTTAGATCGCCCTTGTAGCGTACTGACTAGCTTATGAAAGCTCAAATCCTTTTGGGTTAAATTCTTTAAGTGATTAAGAAAAGTCCAGTTTAACATTACCCACAGCAGCTTGATGAGAATGATGCATTCTAAACGGGTCGCATTCACTGGGTGTATTTTATGTAATCTCATCACACTTTTCCAGGTTTTAAAGACAAGTTCTACCTGCCATCTCAATGTGTAGAGATCATAAATCTGAGAGGCGGTACATTTTTCCCTTTCCACGTTGGTTACAAATAGATTCAAGCCAATGGCCTCTAACACGTCAGTCCCTAATTTTCTATTCGCTGATTTCTTCCTTAAGCGTTTCTGCTTTTGTTCTTTTGTGAGCAAATTAGCCACAAGCCGTACCTTAGTACGAGTTTTTTCGCCAACATATACATCCATGTCCAGATACCTTTCTTTCTTTTCCTTTAATAAGCTGATAATAGAGGCTGTTGGAAGTAATGAGTATTCTCCCTCCTTGAGGATATAGAAATTCCATTGTGACTTTGCCCTGCTGATAAAGTAGATGTCTTTGCTGCTTAGCTCTTTAAATGCCTTAGGAGAAAAATACCCTAAATCTCTTAGCAATAATGTTTTGGGAGGTACCTTCTCAATATTCTTCATCCCCTCAATGCTATCAGAATCTCGTGATGAGCCAATGGAAATCTCGGTTACCTTAGAGCCTAGCAACTGATACTCAAATTGGATTTGAACACTGGCTTCCCTTCCCTCTCCTCCATACCCAGGAAAAGTATCTGCTACCTTTTTGGATACTTTAAATTCTGAACTATCCATGATACGGATATCAGTAAACCAACTGGAGGGAATGCTTTCTTCTGAATTATGGGCCATTTGCTGTGTCAATACCTCTTGGAGAAGTCCTGCAAGCATCTGTTTTGTGTTTTTATTGAAACGCTTATCAAGAGCTTGTTTAGAAACACTCACGCCATGATGATGTGCAAGATCTATACTGTATTCAGATAGAGAAGGGCATTTGCCATTATTGCTAAAAAAAACCACGTCCAGAAATGCCTTTGGCGAAATGACCGACTTACGCTTTTTGAATGACGATGCTTTTGCAATGGCCTCAATACGCTCATCAGAAACAAATTTTGAGAGGTATTTTGAGAAATTCCTGATTTTTCGGCACAAAATCGAGTTCAGTTTCTTTTCCTAGCCCTTTTTCGCTTAGGTTGACGGCTATGGTGAGACACGAACCAGGGCTTCAGGGCAATGGATAGGTGGGGTGTCTTTGACGCAACGAGAAACATTTTAAAGAACTCAGCTATGCGAATAAACCTCTTATCGATAGTGGGTGGCATTGGGCTATTGGCCTGCTGCCACGAAAAAGACAAGTATCCGCAGGGGACCTTCCCTGCCACTGTCACCAATTTCAGTGAGGTTAACTCCGAATATGATGATTACAATTCGGACATGCCGCTGATAAGCGTTGGACTGAAGCTTCATTTCTCCTCCAATAGGAATAGTGCCGGTGAAAACTTTGATGTGGTTGGAGATGCTCTGGGTATTCTTTGGACGACCGACAATGGCACTTTGAGCATTCATGCCACGTCGCTGGACGACGATGACGACTTTACACCAGAGTTGCTCTCTTCCATTAACACCCCCTGCAACGAAATGGGGCCTTACTCCTTTCAGTACAATGCTGGCGGCAAATACAGGTATGTGCTGATGTATGCCAGCGACTGCGACAGCAACTTCGACATTAGCTATGCCCATTACGAAAAGCCTTTCGGGACTGATGGGTCGCCGGTCTTGTATCCTCCGAAGAAAATTGAATTTCTTAATTCCTCATCTGACGATATGTATCCAACATTTTATGGGGAGAATTTCATTTATCATGGTGAGATAGCGCCAGAAACTATCGAAAAATTGCTGTTCTGCTCAAACAGGGATGGGCAGTTCGACATCTATGAAATAGGCCTTGGAGAGGACACCGATTTAGTGGGTTTACTGGGTTCAGACGTTGGGCATCAGCCGGAAAAGCTGGCTATCAGCTCGGCGAGCAACGACAAATGTCCGTTTGTAAGTGGTAAATTGCTGGTGTTTACGTCCGACCGCCCGGGTGGATTTGGCGGGTTTGACCTTTATTCTTGCTTAAGAACTGACAATGGCTGGTCGGAACCTACCAACTTTGGAGCAGACGTAAACTCAGCGTACGACGACTATCGGCCGGTTGTTCTCAATTATCCAGGTTTTTTCAACAATAGCCTGCTGCTTTTCTCTTCCAACCGGCCTGGTGGCAAAGGTGGGTTCGACTTGTACTATATCGGCACAGACGTGGCGGTTTATTAGGGGGGCTTATTAGGTATCGTAATTAGTGAGACGGAAGTCTGTGGCATAAAAGCAGCCAGGCAGCGAATAGGGTAAGATAAATATCAATCTATGAAAAAGATAATAATTTGCGCATTGCTTACGATCATAAGCCTGAGATTTTACGCCCGCAACGCCTCCGTCTGAAGCGCCTACACTTATAGGCATCAAAGGTGATGAGGGCTTTTACCGAAAAAACCAGGAAGCTCAATGGCAAAAGAGCGACTTCTTCGCCTGGGTGATGAAGGCAGAGTGTACGGCTTTTGATAAGAAATAGCCTCTGTTCATTCTATTCGGTTTTGAAAAACAGCTTCTTCCTTTTCTTTGGTTCTTCGTCCTTCCCGGAGTCGTCCGGCCTCGTCTTCGGTGTTGCCTGATAAGCCGTTTCCTTGAGCTCCTCCAAATGCAGCTTGTCGATGGCATGCACAGCCCGGACGTTGAGGCGCTGGAACAGGCCATAGCTTTCTACTACTGTTTTGAATCTCTCATTCTTGTCATACAGCAGCAGGTAGTAAAACTGCATGAGCACTTCCTGCTCGGTGAGGTGAGGCTTGATGATGTTGACATAGAAAACAGGGTCACTGCTTTTTTCATCTACCAGAAATAGCAGGGCCTTGTAGCTTTCCATGTAGTGGGAGAGTGTGTTTCGGTAGCTGTCGTACACCAGGCGGAAGCTGGTTTCGAACGACTGAGAGTCGAGGTTTTGTGAGCTGCCCGTGGTTTTTCTTTTTCGTTTGGTGGCAGTCAGGGCCTTCTTGAAGTCGACATACATTTTGTCGAAGCCGTTGGCGCCGTCCTGGGTTTCGATGCGCTTGGCGGCATTGAGGTGAAATTCGAGGAGCTGGAAAAACGTGTTTTCAAACTGCTGGGTTTGCAGTGTTTTCGACTGCTTGTCCATGATCTTGCGTGACTCCAGCAGCTCTTCCCTCTGGAGTTCAAGCTCCCGGCGCTGATAAATCAAGGCCAGGTAAAAAAAGATGACACCTGCCAGGGACCACATGGTGCCCACGGAGCCTCCAATAAATTCACCCAGCATGCTAAGGGTGGTGATATCCCCTTCCACTGCCAGGTTGAGGTTCTTTACATTGTTGAACACATAGTAAATTATGCCAAAACCCGCCAAAACGGCCAGGGCAGCACTGGCACCCAGAAAAGTGACGAAAAACGAACGCCTGGTAGGATTAGGTTTACTCATATAGCCGGATAGGTTTCAGTTGTCTAAGATAAGGAATAGCAGCGATGGAATGGGTTAATTTTTGGAATGATATGCCGATGGAACGTAAATACCTGGACTCCCGATTCGGATTTTTCATTATCTTCAATCATATGAAAAACCTACAATCCCACCTGCTTCTCTTGATTGCAACTACTCTCCTTTTTTCCTGCTCACAACCGTCAGTAAACAACCCGGTGCTCACCAGCGCCGACAGCCTGGCCTTGAAGCAGGCGGCTATCAACGGCCAACTGGTGAACGAGGGCCTCGAAAGGTGCCGGAAGTTCGTGACCGACTGGCTGGCCCATGCCGACTCCACCACGGGGCTTATCCCCCGCAACCTCTACGAAAGCAAAGACATCTGGAATGCCTGGGATGCCGCTGCCGACAACTATCCTTTTATGGTGCTAACGGCGGCTTTAACGAACGAGGCGCAGTTCAGAGGCCGAATGCTAGACATGCTCCGCACGGAAACACGGCTCACCTCCCGCATCGACCGCCTGCCTGATACTTACTCATTCTCCAAACAAGGCTTTGACAAACCGGAGCCAGATTTGAACAGCATCATGTTTGGCTCGTCTGAATATATCAAAGATGGACTATTGCCACTTACGGAGTGGCTGGGAGCCAGCCCGTGGTCAGAGCGAATGATCGGCATTCTCGACGATATGTGGAAACATGCGCCAGTGAAAACGCCCTATGGCAACATTGTCTCCAACAATGTGGAGGTGAACGGGGAGATGTTCCAGGTATTGGCCAGAGTGTACTGGATGACGGGCGATCAAAAGTATCTGGACTGGGCGATTCGGATGGGTGACTACTACCTGCTTGGCGAGCACCACCCTACAAGAAATTTTGAATCGCTCAGGTTGCGTGACCATGGCTGTGAAATCGTATCTGGCCTCTGTGAGCTGTATGCCACGGTGAATGCTGCCGATCCGGCAAAAAAGAAAGTCTACCAGCCCCACATGCACGAAATGCTCGACAGAATACTGGAAGTGGGGAGAAATGATGACGGACTTTTTTATAATTCCGTCAATCCTCAAACTGGAGAAGTCTTGTCGGCGGGCACGGCGGATAACTTCGGGTATAATCTCAATGGCTTCTACACAGTTTATCAGATCGACTCTACGGCCGCCTACCGGGAGGCCACACTGAAGGCGCTTAATGCACTGAGCGGTAGCTACCGCAATTTTGACTGGGAAACAGGCTCAGCTGATGGCTACGCCGACGCCATTGAAGGGGCGCTGAACCTTTACAACCGTGAGCCTGTAAGCAGCGTACCCGGCTGGGTAGATAGCGAGATGCTGGTGATGTGGTCGATGCAGGACTCCAGCCACAGGGCCAACACCGAAGAATGGCGCTCATCCGGCGTGATTGAAGGTTGGCACGGTGACGGTAATTTTGCCAGAACTACCATTATGTATTGTTTATGGAAAACTCAGGGCATGACAGTGGCTCCCTGGCGAGCCGACATACAACCTGGGGTAGTAAGAATCGGAGAGGACTTGCTGATCAGTGTGGCTGTTGAGGCAGACTGGGAGGGAATCGTTAAGTTCGACGTGGCCAGACACCAGGCCAATATGCACATGCCGTGGGATTGGCCCCGGATCAATCAGTTTCCGGAGTGGTTCACCGCTAACGAAAGTATGCAATACACATGGGCCAACTTAGAAAATCCTGACGAAAAGGTATTTTCCGGCAAGCAGCTAAGCGATGGTGTCAACGTTTCATTGAAAAAGGGAGTCAATCTGTTTAGGTTGCAGCTAACCAGTAATTAACCATTAGCCCTGAAACCATGGAACGAGACCTAAAAGGTATTCCGAAGGATTTTCTCAAAAACAATAAGTCGGAAGGTAAATGATAGCAATGCGCACTATTTTTCATCAAAAGAATATAACAAAACAGCATCTCAGCGATTTTTTTAACAGGTATTGCTAATTTGCATGCCACAATGTCTTCAAGATAAAATGAAAGGTATTATTCTAGCAGGTGGGTCTGGCACTCGTCTTCACCCACTTACCATCGCAGTCAGCAAGCAAATTTTGCCTGTGTACGATAAACCAATGATCTACTATCCATTAAGCACTTTGATGCTTTCCGGGATCAGAGAAATACTTATCATATCCACTCCTCACGATCTTCCTTTATTTAAAAGCCTTCTGGGAGATGGCAAAAACCTGGGGTGTGAATTTTCGTATGCCGTTCAGGAAAAACCAGAGGGTCTGGCTCAGGCCTTTATTATCGGAGAGTCATTTATTGGTAACGATAAGGTGGCGCTTGTGCTGGGGGATAATATTTTTTACGGATCGGGTATGGCCAAGCTGTTACAAAGCAAGAGCGACCCGGACGGTGGTGTCATTTTCGCCTACCACGTAACAGACCCCGAACGTTATGGCGTGGTCGAATTTGATGAGAACCTCACGGCTATGTCGATTGAAGAAAAGCCATTGAAACCTAAGTCAAATTTTGCTGTACCCGGTCTCTATTTCTACGACAATAGCGTGGTGAAAATAGCCAAAGAGCTGAAGCCCAGCCCCAGAGGGGAGCTTGAGATCACTGATGTAAACAAAATATATCTATCGCAGGGGAAATTATCTGTCGGCATTCTCGACAGGGGTACTGCCTGGCTCGACACGGGCACCATCGTTTCATTGATGCAAGCCGGACAGTTTGTTCAGGTAATAGAAGAAAGGCAAGGATTGAAAATTGGCTGTATTGAAGAAGTCGCATACAAAATGAAATTTATTGGGAAAGAGCAGCTAGCAAAACTCGCCAATCATTTGGTGAAGAGCGGTTATGGTGGCTACCTATTAAACCTTATTAAATGATTATCGAAGAAACCCGATTTCCAGGCTTGTTTGTTATTCAGCCCAAGGTATTTGAGGATGAAAGAGGCTACTTTTTCGAAAGCTTCAGTGCAGCCAATTTCGAAAAAGCAACGGGTATTAAGGCCGATTTCGTACAACACAATCAGTCAAAATCATCGAAAGGAGTTCTGCGAGGACTTCACTTCCAAAGAGAACCTTATACACAGGCTAAATTGGTTCGGGTACTCTCGGGAACTATACTAGATGTAGTAGTCGATTTGAGAGAAGGCTCTCCGACTTACCAGCAACACTTTAGTATCGAGATGAGCGCCGAGGACAAAAAACAGCTATTTGTGCCCAGAGGCTTTGCCCATGGCTTTGTTATCCTTTCCGATACCGCTGAGTTTTTCTATTGCGTCGACCGGCCATATGCGCCAAACTTCGACGATGGCATACGATTCGACGATAATTCATTAAACATCGATTGGAAGCTTGATAAATTGTCGCTGATTCTTTCAGAGAAAGACAAAGCCCTCGGATCGCTTGCAGATGCCGCAGGTAAGTTCAAATTTTAATTCAGCTAAAATGGCAAAGAAAAAGAAAGTATTGATTACTGGCGGTGCAGGATTCCTTGGTTCTCACTTGTGCGACAGGTTTCTAAAGGAAGGCTACGATGTAATTGCTATGGACAATCTCATCACCGGCTCTCTCGACAATATAGAGCATCTTTTTAAAAGGGAAGACTTTGTATTTTATCATCACGATGTCTCGAAATTTGTCCATGTTCCGGGCGATTTGGACTATATTCTTCACTTTGCTTCACCAGCAAGCCCGATCGACTACCTTAAAATGCCTATCCAAACCCTTAAGGTAGGCTCACTTGGCACGCACAATTTGCTTGGCCTTGCCAAAGCAAAAAATGCCAGAATCCTGATAGCCTCCACATCGGAGGTTTATGGCGATCCATTGGTGCACCCTCAAACGGAAGACTACTGGGGCAATGTCAACCCCGTGGGGCCGAGAGGGGTTTACGATGAAGCCAAACGTTTTCAGGAGGCCATTACGATGGCTTACCATACGTTTCACGGGCTTGAGACACGCATCATAAGGATATTTAATACCTACGGGCCCAGGATGCGACTAGACGATGGCAGGGTGTTGCCAGCCTTCATTTCACAGGCATTAAGGGGTGAAGACCTCACCTGTTTTGGCGATGGCTCGCAAACCCGGTCTTTCTGCTATGTAGACGATCTGGTTGAGGGTATTTACAGGCTACTGTTAAGCGACTATCCGCACCCCGTGAATATCGGCAACCCTGACGAAATCACTATCAAGCAATTTGGGGAAGAGATTATCAAGCTGACCAATGCTAATCAAAAGCTTATTTTCAAGCCCTTACCAACGGATGATCCGAAGCAACGGAAGCCCGATACAACCAAAGCCAGAGAAATTCTCGGGTGGGAGCCCAAATTCTCCAGGGCTGAAGGGTTGAAACCAACATTAGAATACTTTAAGAACAAGGTGCTGAAATAGGCACTTTGTTCTGCGTTCCAAACTACTTTCGCCAGGATTAGGGGCCAGGCTTTATCCAGTTAGATATCGTATACCTCAAAGCGGCCACGCTGTCAATGGGATTAAACTCCTTTTCTGAGATAAAGAAGAGTTCATGCTCCTTGTTGTTGTTTGCCCTGAGGTATATGCGGTAGTTGTGTTGCTTCTGATTATTGGAAAAGGCGGATACGTCCCCTTCGGAAACCTCGTAGTTCACTTCAATCGCCGTAATCTCTCTGAAAGGGTAAATATTCTTTCCCCCAAAAATTGAACCTTTGAGTTCGAACGTTCCCTTCTTAAAGTCAAATACAAACCTCTTTCTTTGGACGTACTTGATCAGTGGAATTATAAGAACTCCAAAACCCAAAAGGAAGAATATGGAAGAAAAGAGGCCCCCTATCAGCAGGAAAATGCCGAGAAAGATAAGGGCCAGGTTCGCATATTTGGAAAAGCTGGCTTTGCTTCTGAATACCTGGATAGAGTTTAAATCTTCATAGATGTATCCGTGCCTGGCAACAAGCTTTTGAAGATCGAATGGTAAACTAGTATTAGCCATAGAATGATTAAAAAATTGACTTTCACGCACTGAACTTTGATAAAGGTACAGTTTTTCGCCTTATTTTCTTCTAAGCTTGTTCAGCTGACTTTCTTTTAGTCCAATAACGCATTAGTCCGGCCACACTCATCCATGCAGGATTGGCCGCTTCATATTGCTCGATTTGCCTGTCAGTCAGGCCCTGAGCTCTCAAACCATCTGCCACAAAGCCCTGGAACATCGGAGTCATGGACTCTGCGTCTGTTCCCTTTTCCATCTGGTGCTTGATCCAAAACGCCCACTCATCCAGTACTGATTCCAGGTCATCGAGATGTTTGTCAACATCTTTTATCACTCCAAAATGAGTAAGATAGAGCTGCGAAACCCCGGCGGCCTTTATTCGCTCAATGGAGCCTTTCCAGTTTTCAACGTTGATGTCGGGAGGCGGGCAAGGAGGCACCACCGGCCCATTTTCAATTTTTACGCCTGCCACATCGCCGGAAAAGAGGATGTCATTTATTTGCCAGGCAATATGGTGAACAGCATGCCCCGGCGTATGCAACGCTTTGATCGCAACTCCACCTATTTCGATGGTTTGTTCATCGTTTACCGCCACTAGCTGGCTTTCGTCAATGCTGTGCATTTGCCCCCACAGGTAATCCATTTTATCCTGATAGATGCGCCTTGCCGACTCCATCAGCTTCGAAGGATCAGCCAAATGCTTTACTCCGAATGGATGAACATAGACGCTCGCACCCTTTTGGGCAAAATACCAGGCGGCTCCCGCATGGTCAAGATGAATGTGGGTCAGAAAAACATGTTTGACGTCCTCCGGCTCCACTCCATTTTCCTTCAGCCCTTTTTCCAATGATTGAATAGAAGAATGGGGGCCTGTTTCGATCAAGATCGGGCCTTCGCTTGTTTTGATTAAGAACGACGAAATAGTTTTCTCGAGACCAAGAAAGTGAAGGTCCAATATTTTAACATCAAGCATAACAGCACCGGGGTTCAATGAAATTAATAACTTCGCCACTAAATTAACGATTGGAAAATGGAAAATCAGCTACCTGAGTACTTTCAGGACTTTATGCCCGAGAATGTTTGCTTTGGATGTGGTATACACAATCCCAATGGGTTGCAAATAAAGAGT
Organism: Imperialibacter sp.; assembly: GCF_048007035.1. Classification (NCBI taxonomy): domain Bacteria; kingdom Pseudomonadati; phylum Bacteroidota; class Cytophagia; order Cytophagales; family Flammeovirgaceae; genus Imperialibacter; species Imperialibacter sp. The sequence goes on along the minus strand of NZ_CP180355.1, from coordinate 2,992,486 downwards.
TACTGGGAGGGTGAGGAGGCGGTATGCAAATGGGTCTCGGAAGAAAAGTACCACGGCTGGCCCAACCTGTTGAATGGTGGTATTTTAGCTACCCTTATTGACTGTCACTGTATGGGCTCGGCCATGGCGCATGCCTACAAACTGGAAGGAAGGCCGCTGGATTCTATGCCTGAATACAGATATGCCACCGGCACTTTGAACGTTCGCTACCTGAAGCCAACTCCCAACGACCAAACGATAGAGCTGAGAGCCCGGGTAAGCGAAGTGAAGAATAGAAAAACGGTGTTCTACTGCGAGGTGTTTGTGAACGGGTTAAAAACAGCGGAGGCCGACGTTGTTGCCATACGGGTGTATGACAGCAGTCAGCCTCCTGCCGAAAATGCTTTCAAATAGTTATATAAGCTCTGAAATATGCGAAGCGTCCTTGGCTTCCAGACCGCTGGCGCCCATCAGGTGAATGTCTATGGCTCTCGCTGCCTCACGGCCTTCAGAAATTGCCCAAACAACAAGGGACTGGCCTCTGCGCAAGTCACCCGCCGCAAAAACATTCTCTAAAGATGTTTTGTAATCCGTGGCCGCCACATTTCCCCTTTCGTCAAGGGAAACTTTCAGTTGGTCAACTAATCCTTCCTTCTCCGGGCCCACAAAGCCTACCGCCAGCAAAGCCAGTTCGCAGGGGATTATTCTTTCGGTGTCTTTGATCTCCACAAAACCGGCCCTTTCTCCAGATTTCGCCGCCTTCCATTCGATATTCACACACTTCACACCTGCCAGGTTGCCGTCCTTATCACCCACAAATTCCTTGGTTAGCACAGCCCAGTCTCTCTCACAGCCCTCTTCATGCGACGACGACGTCCGCAATGTCATTGGCCACTCTGGCCAGGGGTTATCGATGGCTCTCGACTTTGGCGGCTGAGGAAGCAACTCAAGCTGAGTAACGGACTTGGCCCTGTGCCTGTTGGATGTTCCCACGCAGTCGGAACCGGTGTCACCGCCGCCAATCACCATCACATTTTTGTCGGTGGCCATGATCCTCTTCTCGTCAATTTTTTCATCCGATACTTCCTTGTTTTGTTGTGTCAGGAATTCCATGGCAAAATGCACCCCTTTCAAGTCTCTTCCGGGAATCGGAATATCTCTCGGAATGGTGGAACCACCCGCCAGCAAGATGCTGTCATACTTTGACTGTAGTTCCTTGGCGGTAATATCAACCCCTACGTTCACTCCACATTTAAACTCAATTCCCTCAGCCTTCATCACCTCCACACGGCGCTCCACAACCCACTTTTCGAGCTTAAAGTCGGGAATGCCATAACGCAAAAGTCCGCCAGGGCAGGCCGCTCTTTCATACACGGTTACAGTATGGCCAGCCTTATTTAGCTGAGCCGCCGCTGCCAGGCCTGCTGGCCCCGAACCAACAATAGCAACCGTTTTGCCGGTTCTTGTCTTTGGTGGGTTAGGCTTAATCAGACCCAATTCGAACGCTTTCTCAGCAATTGACTTCTCAATATGCTCAATAGCCACTGCGGGCTTATTTATCCCCAACACGCACGACCCTTCGCAGGGGGCGGGGCATATCCGTCCGGTGAATTCAGGAAAGTTATTGGTGCTGCCAAGTATCTCGGCGGCCAGCTCCCAATCCTGCTGGTATACTGCATCGTTGAACTCTGGTATGTTATTCCCTAACGGGCATCCGGTATGGCAAAAAGGTACGCCGCAGCTCATACAACGAGCCGCCTGTTCCTCTGTCTTCTCATCAGCGAACTCGTCGTATATTTCTTTATACTCGTTGATGCGCTGTTTGGGGGGCTTTGCGTGTGGCAGCTCCCTATCGTATTCTAAAAAACCTGTTACTTTCCCCATGATCTTAAACTGCTTGACGGATTCTACGCTTATTGGCATTGGCCAAAACTTCCTTGTACTCTTTTGGCATCACTTTGATAAACTTACCAATATGCCTGTCCCACTCTGACAAAATCATTTCAGCCTTTTTGCTTCCCGTGAACTTCACATGATTTGTCACAAGTGTTTTAATTGTGGAAACGTCCTGATGATCTATCGAATCGAATAGCACCATTTCCATGTTGCACAACTGCTCAAATTCTTCTCCCGGAGAATAAACATAAGCAATACCTCCACTCATTCCGGCAGCAAAGTTCTTTCCTGTAGGACCGAGTATTACAACTCTACCCCCAGTCATGTACTCGCAGCCATGATCGCCCACGCCCTCCACAACGGCGTTAGCGCCAGAGTTTCTGACGGCAAACCGCTCGCCAGCCATGCCATTTATATATGCTTCTCCCGTAATAGCGCCGTAAAGGGCCACGTTGCCTATTATGATCTGCTGGTCATGCACAAACTTTGTTCGCCTGTCGGGGAAGACTATCAGCTGGCTACCTGAAAGGCCCTTGCCAAAGTAGTCGTTGGCCTCGCCTTCAAGAACAAATTTCAGCCCTGATGCTCCAAAAGCGCCAAAGCTCTGGCCGGCTGACCCCCTGAAGTTAATTCTGATAGTGCCTTCCGGAAGCCCTTCTTCGTTGTATTTCTTCGAAATTTCATTCGAGATAAGCGCTCCTACTGACCGGTTGATATTCACTATTTTCAACTTACCTGAAGAGAACTGGCCGGTGTCGAGGGAAGGCTGAGCAATTTTTAAAAGCTTCCAATCCAGAGCCTCGTTTAGCTTATGCTTTTGTGCAATTGAGTTGTAAGCGGTTTCTCCCTGAGCGGGCTCAGCATATTTCAATACAGGGCTCAAATCAATAGTAGCGGCCTTCCAGCCAGGCAGCTTGTCTTTCACCTGAAGCATGTCAGCACGACCGACCATCTCGTTGATTGTTCTGAAGCCTAACGAAGCCATTATCTCCCTAAGCTCTTCAGCCATATAGGTAAACAAGGCAATCACTTCTTCAGGGTTACCGGTGAAGAGTGCTCTCAAATCCGGGTTCTGAGTTGCCACGCCAACAGGACAGGTGTTCAGATGACACTTTCTCATCATAATACAGCCCATGGTGATCAAAGCGGCCGTAGAAACGCCCCACTCCTCAGCACCCAGCATTGTAGCTATGGCGATATCTCTTCCTGTCCTCAGCTGCCCGTCGGTTTGTAATACTACTCTTGAGCGCAGCCTGTTTTTTACAAGGGTTTGATGTGCTTCGGCTAAACCAAGTTCCCAGGGCAAGCCTGCATGTCTGATCGAGCTTATTGGAGAAGCTCCGGTGCCGCCGTCATAACCAGATATAAGAATGGCGTCGGAAAATGCCTTTGCCACGCCAGCTGCAACAGTTCCAACCCCTGCCTCTGAAACAAGCTTCACGTTGATTCTTGCTTCCCGATTAGCATTTTTAAGGTCGTGGATAAGCTGCGCTAAATCTTCAATTGAGTAAATATCGTGATGCGGGGGAGGTGAAATAAGACCAACACCCGGTGTAGAGTTTCTTACACGTCCAATCCACTCATCTACTTTGTGACCCGGCAGCTGGCCACCCTCTCCTGGCTTTGCGCCTTGAGCTACTTTGATCTGAAGCTCGTCGGCATTGCTGAGGTAGTAAGACGACACACCAAACCTGCCAGAGGCCACCTGCTTGATAGCCGACCTCATGTAGTCCCCATTTGGCTTTCGCTCGTAGCGGATTGGATCTTCGCCACCTTCTCCACTATTGCTCTTGCCACCAATCCGGTTCATAGCAATGGCCAATGTGGTGTGGGCTTCAAAAGAGATAGAGCCAAATGACATAGCCCCTGTAGCAAACCTTTTGAAGATTTCCTCCTTGGGCTCCACCTCTTCAATAGGAATAGCTTTGCCAGCCTTAAATTCTAGCAAACTTCTAAGCGTGATGGCTTTTTCTTCTTGCTTATTGATCTTCTCAGCATACTTCTTATATAAGTCGTACGACTTGAGTTTGGTCGACTTCTGGAGCAGATGGATTGTGTCGGGATTGAACAAATGAACTTCTCCCCGGCGTTTCCACTGGTAAATTCCTCCTTCAGGAAGTCGCTTGGTTTGATTTGACTCAGTAAATGCCAGTTTATGCTTAGCCAGGGTTTCCCGGGCAATGCCGTCGAAGCCAAGGCCCTCAATTCTGGATATGGTTCCGTAGAAGCATTTGTTTACCACAGCACTGGAAAGCCCAAGTATTTCGAAAATTTGAGCCCCCTGGTAAGACTGAAGGGTGGAGATGCCCATTTTCGACATTACCTTCAAAATTCCATCACCTATGGCTTTGATGAACTTGGCGTTCGCCTCCTGAAAGCTTAAGGGTTTATCAAGCTTTTCACTTTTCACCAACTCAGCAATAGTATCAAGCGCCATGTAAGGGTAAATAGCGCTGGCGCCAAACCCGACAAGTGTTGCAAAATGATGCACTTCCAGGGCGTCGCCACATTCCACAATCAGACTTGCCTTGGTGCGTATTTTGTTCTTTACAAGGTGGTTCTGAACCGCCCCCAGCGCCAATAGCGACGGTATGGCGGCTCTGTTCTTGCTAAGGTTTCTGTCACTCAGCACCAGAATATTGGAACCTTCAGCAATGGCCTTTTCGGCCTCTTTGCAAATTTCGTTGATGCCTTCTTCAAGCCTGCCTGCCTTGCCGTCTGCGTTGAACAAGATATTTATAATCTTGTAGTTATAGTGCTTGTGATCCCACTGAAGGAGCTTTTCAAAGTTTGATTTGTCCAGAACGGGCTGCGAAATGTGTATCTGCCTGCAATGCTCCGGCGTTTCAGCCAAAATATTCTTTGAGGTACCCACCCTGGTAAACAGTGACATCACCAGCCGTTCCCTGATGGGGTCGATTGGTGGGTTACTTACCTGAGCAAACAATTGCTTAAAATAGAATGAAAGGTGCTGAGGTTGGTTAGACAAGACCGCAATGGGCGTGTCGGTGCCCATGGATCCAAGTGGCTCTTTTCCATCTTCCACCATCGGTTTAAGGATGGTTCTCACGTCTTCGTTGGAGTACCCAAACGCCAACTGCCTTGTTTTCAATTGATCGGCCTCAAACGACGGATGTAACTCCTTTGGCTCTGGCAATAGCCTGAGCTTCGTTCTATTGCCTTTGATCCACTCGGAATAGGGCTGCTTATCAAAGATTTTCTGTTTGATCTCTTCATCAAACATTACCTTTTTTTGCACTAAGTCTACCATCACCATTTTGCCCGGTTGCAACCTTCCATTGGAAATAATCTTGGAAGGGTCGACAGGGTAAACACCCACTTCCGACGCCAAAATGATAAGGCCGTCGCTGGTTACCGTGTAGCGGGCTGGTCTTAGTCCATTTCTGTCGAGCGTTGCGCCTATTCTCAAACCATCGGTAAAACAAACTGCCGCAGGGCCATCCCAGGGCTCCATCATCGACGCATGGAACTTATAGAACGCCTTTCTGTCCTCATCCATCAGAGGATTGTTTTGCCAGGCTTCAGGAATAAGCATCATCATTGCATGCTGTATGCTCCTTCCGGAAAGCACCAAAAGCTCCACCATGGCATCCAGATTGGCAGAATCTGAATCGGCTGAATCACAGATGGGCAGCAACGAGCGCATCTCCTCTTTGGTAAACAACGAAGATTCCATCAGCGCTTGCTTCGACTTCATCTTATTCACATTCCCTCGTATGGTGTTGATTTCGCCATTGTGTGCCAGAAAACGAAAGGGCTGCGCCAGCTTCCATTTGGGGAAAGTATTGGTAGAAAACCGGGAATGAATCATCGCAAAGGCGGAAGTCAGCCTTTTGTCCCTTAGGTCTGTGTAGTAAAACCGTAATTGATCCGTGCGCAACTGGCCTTTGTAAACCACTTTAAAAGCAGAGCACGAGGCTATGTAGAAGTCGGGATGTGATTTGGAAATGAAATGAGTGGCCTGGTTTTTGAAAACGTATAATTTCCTTTCCAATACCATTGAGTCTTCCAAAGGCTCTTTCGGCACCAAAAAGTAGTGGTACATGTCAGGCTCTGTTTGGCGGGCCGACAGGCCTATTTTGCTATTGTCGGTGGGTATCTTTCTGCGGAAAACGATATTAAATTCCCTTTCAGCAGCTATCTGTTTCAGTTGACTAATAGTATCTTCTCTTCCCCTTTGGTCTTTCGGAAGAAAGAGCGTAACCACGCCATATTTACCCGGGGCCGGAAGTTTGACCCCCGAAGCCAGCGCCTCTGCTTCAAAAAACTCATAGGGTACCTGAAATTGAATACCAGCCCCATCTCCGGTGTCAGGCTCAGCGCCTGTAGCACCCCTGTGCTCCATGTTTTCAAGCATGGATATGGCACCAGTAATGATCTCATTTGATTTATGGCCATTGTAGTTGGCAAGAAAGCCCATACCACAATTGTCGTGTTCGAGCTCCGGGCAGTACAAGCCCTCACGTTGTTTTTTCAATTCTTCCATACTTAGGATGTCTAAAAACGTACAAGATGCATTTTGCAAAAAGCAAATAGCTGTGCCTTTTTGGAAAAAGGCTAATTATCATCTTGGGGTTAATGCGAAGCCGTTTTTATGAATTTGTCAAAATGAGAGGCGAAGCAACCAATTTTGTTGTGAAATTCACAATTTAATTATCACGGTAATATGAAAATACGGAATTTCTTGAATGATTCGCAACAAACACGAAAAATTATTAAAAATCAGCAAGCTTCACTTTGCAATTAAAAGATGCATTTGGGGCTCTTTTCGTGCTTTTTGAAAAATCGTCAAGAATGTAGCTCTTTTTATGAAAATACTCACAGCGGACAGAATTTTAACCTTAAAAATTCATAATTGTGTAAATTTTCATTTTAGAGGGCAAAAAAAAGACCTAAAACTTTCTCATTTGCATTTTTTTAGAAAACTTTGGGTCATATTTGAAGCAGAAAAGAATTCTTCATGACATTTATGTAAGGATTTGCCATAAATAAATTAGGGTGTTGTTTAAGCGTGAAAAGGGTGATTAATTTAGTCACCTTTTTTTTTGTGTCGTCTCTCATCGATTTCAGAAACGATGATAACTCGGTTCCCCCAGTGCCAATTACCCCTTCTTCAGCTTTTGCCTGCGCAATTATATACTCATGGGCTATTTTGAAATGCTCTGTCCTAAAGTCATGGATTGTCTCTACAGCCTTATCGTAAAAGAACTGTAATGTCGATTCCGAACTACAATAGTCTTTAAGAGGTGATCCCTGTTTTAGCTTTCTCACAATTGTGGCATGTTGCGGGGGCATATAATTAAGCATCTCTTTCATGTATGCCGAAGACTTGGGCTCCGTATGTTCAATCCCCATTCCTGCGTCCAAAAACTGTAAGACAGCGCTTTGAGCAGCACTCCCGCCATGCCAGCTCTCTGTTACTGTTCTCCCTCCAAGGTCATATCTAACATCTTTGAAAGAGCTGAGGAAAGGTCTTATGCCGGAGTAGAAAACTGAAGGATCGCACTTCTCTTTCATTCTCTTCAGCGTAGTAGTCATCATCCTCACTGCGTTCCTGACTACTTTCAACTGCTGTAAAATGTTCTCAGAGTTTCTGGTGGTGGTGTATTCCAATGCGAGCGCAACGGCAGCAATGGCTTCAGCGGCCTGTGACTCAATCTCCACGGTCACCATATAAAACCACTTCTCATCTTCAGTTCTGGTGAATGTTACCAGGGGCTCAATGTTACCTAATGATACCACGCCCATATTTCCCGTTCTTTTCCAATTAGCCAGCACAGCGGATGCATGCGACAATACGGGCGGCCTCCCTAAGCGAGTGGCGATGTATCGCCATGGAACGGAGATGTTTCTGGGGATCAATGGCGAAGCATCGGCAGAGGTATGGACGATGGCACTTCCCAAAAACGAAAGCACCAGCATGGCCCTTTCCATTTCGCCTTTGCTGCTTATTCTGCCTGGATCTTTGAATGGTAATTTGCCTGCCTCTTCGGCTACGCTGCCGTTTTCTATCCACTCGGGCAAATGGAGTGCTGCCTGGTCCCAGGGAGCAAAATAGGACGAAAGGCTTACTTCAGGAAACGGAGTCAACAAAAATCCGTAGTCAGGGTCGACGCCATGTTCAACCAAAAAAAATTTCCAGTCTGTTACCATTAGCTTAATTAAAAATCAATGATGGAAGGTGTAACTTTTCACAAGTTATCGGGTACCAAAGATATAGCCAACAATAGCAAGGGGGAATTGTGAAGGATTGGTGTAACGTCGAATGAAAAGGATTTTAACTTTTTTTAACACTATGCAACCAACAAATACTGATGTGCATCGTATATACAGCAACCAACAGAGAGTGCCCAACCGTAGATAATTCTCCAAAGGCAACCTGCACAAGGCATGTTTTTTATAATGGGGGCGAAATAAAGTGAAGTATTGACGCAACCCCGAAGGAGAATAATCGTCTTTAGTGAAGATTTGTAAGAGGATCTGAATAGCATAATCAATCGGAAACTAATGTGTGACTATTAAACACTTAAATTTTCGTGCTATGAGAAACTCAGTAAAAAGGACACTGGTGGCTGGCGTTATGAGCCTGTCACTAATTGGAATGACAAATTCAGTTTGGGCAGCAGGCCCAAAAGAGAAAAATGAAAGCAGGGCAGTGCTAAAGGCCAGGGAAATGGTTGAGGAGTCGGCCTACCATGATTGGAAAACACTGGCAAAAGCAGCTGAAAGGTGCATTGTGATTGACAAAAACCTGAAGGAAGCCTACGACTGGCTTTCAATGTCACTCGATCTCAATGAGTCGGTGTACAATCTGACAGTGTTGGGTGACTATTACCTGAAAAATGACCTGCCTGTAAAGGCAATGAACACCTACCTGAAAGCGTTAGGTAAGGGTAGAAGCGAAATAGAAGATTTCGACGGACGTGAACTAGAAAGTAAAGTATGGGTGGTGAGAAACATCATCTACCCTTAAAGATAACAAGTAGTAGAATCCTCTTACGGGAAAGCGCCGGGTAAATTATCCGGTGCTTTTTTTATTCTGTTCACCGCTTTAGGCCTACTGCTTTTGAAGCTGAGCAAACTCCCTGGCAAAATAGCTCAGTATGATGCTGGCACCTGCTCTTTTGATACTCAAAAGGGATTCAACCATCGCCTTCTCCCCATCAAGCCACCCATTTTGAGCTGCGGCTTTAATCATGGCGTACTCTCCGCTTACATTATATGCCGCTATAGGCAATGGAAAATTATCTTTCAACAGCCTGATTACGTCGAGGTAAGCCAGTGCAGGCTTCACCATCAATATATCAGCTCCCTCATTATAGTCCAGTTCGGCTTCAATGAGGGCCTCGTTCCGGTTAGCCGTATCCATCTGATAAGTCTTTTTGTCTCCAGATTTTGGAGCCGAGTCAAGCGCATCTCTGAACGGGCCGTAAAAGGCGCTTGCATACTTGGCTGTGTAGGCAAGGATAGACGTATTGGTATGTCCTGCGTCATCCAGCATCTCTCTTATGTAGCCAACTCGGCCATCCATCATGTCGGAGGGGCCGATAATGTCTGCTCCGGTGCCAGCTTGAGCCACGGCCATTTTTCCGAGTATCTCGAGGGTTTCGTCGTTTACAATTTGTCCATCTTTTACCAATCCGTCGTGTCCGTCGCTGCTGTAAGGATCCATAGCAACGTCAGTCATGAGGCAAGCCTCAGGAAATCTCTTTTTAATATCGCTCAGCGCCCTGAGGTAAAGCCCTTCACCATTGACACTTTCGGTGGCGTACTTATCCTTCTTTGAGTCGTCGATGGCTGGAAAAATCGCAAATGTGCGAATACCTAACATCAGGCATTCCTCAATTTCCTTCAAAAGAACATCCAACGAAAACCGGAAAATTCCAGGCATAGACTTTACCTCCACTCTTTTCCTGGCCCCCTCTATGACAAAAAGTGGAAAGATAAAGTCTTTTGTAGAAAGCCTTGTTTCCTCCACCATTTCCCTAATTACCGCCGATTTCCTGTTTCTTCTTGGTCTTCTTGAAAGCATCGTCCATCAATATTTTTACAAATATAACAGGCCAAAAAGGTAAGTCGCCAGAAACAAGAAAGATATTGGTGCGGCTACTCGTCGGCATAGATTATTACACAATAAAAATATTCTTACATCAAACCCCTGTGAACCATTCCGTTATATACATTTGTTTCGTAATGGTGGCCTTTATGACGAGAATTTTCATTGCACTTTTGTTCGTTGCGTCCGGAGTAGCTTTTGCTCAGGAAAAGAGTCTGGAGGATGAGTCAGCCGACTTTTCTCCGGATCGTCAGCTTCTATTGTACTACCAGTCGTTTGCTAAGGAGGAGCCACTACCGGATTTTGGACTTTTCAAACTTGCAGTCACAGGTTATTTCAATCTCAAAGACAGTGATCGTATTGGCCAGGCAGATATTGTCACTATTATTGACTTCCGAAAGCCTTCCAACCAAAAAAGACTTTGGATAGTTGATCTGAAAGCGAGAAGCGTGCTGTATCATACCCTTGTTGCACATGGAAGAAATACAGGAAACCTCTACGCAGAGTCATTTTCTAATGTTCCCAACTCTAACACAAGCAGCCTTGGCTTCTACACCACAGCACAAACTTACATAGGCAAGCACGGGCTTTCGCTCCGTTTAGACGGGCAGGAAAAAGGCTTCAATGACAAAGCGAGAGAAAGAGCGATTGTGCTTCACGGCGCTGACTATGTAAGCAAAGACTTTGTAAAAATGCATGGTCGATTGGGCCGAAGCTTTGGTTGCCCTTCTGTGCCCATGGCTGTTCACAAAGAAGTGATCAACACCATCAAAGACGGCACTTGTCTTTTTATATTCTACCCTGACAAGAACTATCTCTCCAAAAGCAAATTGATTCAACCAACCAATTTGGTTGCCCAGGTTCAAAAATTGACATCAGAGCCTGCTGCCAACACTGCTGCCGCTCTCGGGAGTTCCCGATAGGCCTTTGGCTATCCTAGCATCACGTTCGTATATGTCCACCCCAAAGCGAAGACTGTTACTTTCGCTTACCCACGCTGTGAGATAGAGTATGTGTACGTCAAGTGGTTTCGGCAAGGTGATGGTAGTTTCTACCCTCGTTTGCACGATTTTTCCAATCTCCTCTCTGGTATACTTAGTGCCTGCTAAAAGGTAGGCAGCCATGTTCAATGGGTTTTTCAACCTGATACACCCGGAGCTGAACGCTCTTTCGCTTTTGTTGAACATTTCCCGACTCGGTGTGTCATGTATGTAAACGCTATAGGGATTAGGAAACATAAACTTCACGTCGCCCAATGCATTTGTGGGCCCCGGGGGCTGACGTAGCATATAGGGGAAGTTGGTTGAAGAAACATTTGGCCAGTCTACATCTGCCAGTGCAACCTCAGTTCCATCACTCCTCAGCACTTTCAAGCCCTTTCTTGTGATCACTGACGGATCCTTCCTTGCCTCGGGCAAAATGTCGGCTTTAAGAATGGTGGGCGGCACTGTCCAGGTGGGGTTAAGTACCAGATACGTCATTTTGCTGCTAAAAATCGGAGTCTTTCTGTACGTTTTACCAATGATCACTTCCGAGTCATACGTCCTGGAAGCCTTGTCGAATATCTCAAGTTCAAAGCTTCCAAGGTTGACAAGTATGTAGCGTTCGCCAAGATCTTCGGGCAACCATCTGAGCCGCTCCATGTTGATCTTTATGTCCTGGATTCGTTTCTCGGCAGGCACATTAAGTAATTCCACGGTTTTTACGCCAGCCACACCATCTGCCCCCAATCCATTTCGGCGTTGAAATATCTTTAGGGCCACTTCCAGATCGTCATCGAAAAAAGGCGACATGTTGCCATCTTTAATCTCTACATTCGATCCCATGTAAAGTCGTCTCTTAATGGCCACCACTCGCTCACTGCTATCTCCCCTTTGAAGCTTATCACCCGCAGGCACGTTTGGAAAGCCCCCCTTTGCCACTACTTCAAGGTAGTAGTCGAGAAAAGACTTGAGTACTGTGTACTCTGGCAGCCTGGGGGCTAGCATTTGTGTGTACTCTCTTAGCTTGCCGGACTCCACCGCCTCGGTTAAATAACCTGCAAAGTCGAAGCTATCGGTTTTTCGCTTTGCTTTCCACTCGGGATCGGCAGTCTCCGGGTTCAACTTGCCATAGTAAAGGTGAGAAGCGTACAAAAAGAAAGCATCTGAAAGCAAAAGCTCTAATTTAATAAGCTCAAAACGACCGACTGAGTCATGCCGGATGGAGTGATTAAGAGACTTCAGTATGTTAGCGTAATGGTAATCGTCGGGCGCCAGCCCTTCTTCTTCCGCATCGCCTATGATGCTCAGCATCTCCTTTGCTTTTCGGTATTTGTCCCTGGTTGTTATCCAAAGTGGCTGAAAATCTCTGCTTACATAAAACTCAGGCAAGGTGTTGATACAAAAAACGGGCTCGTCACCAAGCCTCATTTGGCCATATGCCTGGGCTGTTTCCAATCGCAAGCGGATGGCTTCAGCCAACTCATCATTGGTGAAATCGTGAGCGGATATCTTGGGAGCTAAGAAAAGAAAGCTTAGGAAAACGAAAAAGAAAGCGTTACGAACGAGCATTTTGATAGATTTGTAAAACGAGTACCTCTTTAATATACGATAATAAACGCAATAAATGCACCCAGAATTCATTTCATTCGAGCTTTTTGGAAAGCCGGTCACCATCCACTTTTACGGTTTGTTGATCGCTCTTGGAGCAACATTGGGCTATTTTTACGCAGCAAAAACCGCCAAACGGGAACTGGGGATCGAGTCAGATGTCATTCAAGGACTCGCAAGATGGGTAATCATTGCCGCATTTGTAGGGGGGAAATTGTTTTATTATTTCGAATCACCCGCCTACTATTTTGGCGAACCGGCCAATATGTTAAAAAACTTTCGGACGGGTTTCGTTTTCTACGGTTCACTCATTTTTGCCATTCCAACCGTCATTTGGTATTTCAGAAAGCATAAGTTACCGTTTTGGCCAATGATGGATTTAGTAGCCGTTACAGGCTGCATCGTTCATGTTTGCGGCAGAATGGGTTGCTTTTTCGCTGGCTGCTGCTACGGTAAGCCAACTGATATGCCGTGGGGCATTACCTTTTCCGACACCCTTTCACAAGCCAAACCACTTAATACACCCCTGCACCCAACACAGCTTTATGAGATTTTCCTCATCCTCTCGATTCTGGTGGTGCTGCTAATGTTCAAACGGCACAAAAGGTTTGAGGGACAGCTGTTTTTTCTGTATATCATGATGTACGCTGTCGGTCGGTCGGTTACAGAAATATTCAGGGGTGATATCCGAAGAGGGTTCATTATTGAAAATGTACTCTCACATTCTCAGCTCATCTCTCTTATCCTGATTTCTCTGGTAGGTATTTTCTACTACCGGTTCTCCAAAAAACAAAAGCCTATCGTCAAACAGAAGCCCTGACTCTCACTTTTAATGCCTTCTTATTAATGTTGATTTCAAAAGGGGGGTGGCCCAATAGCTCGCCGTCGATATGCATCCATTGCTTTTTGTCGGCCTCTATGCTTACGTGACTGGCTTTAAAGAAGCTTACTTCCTCTAGTTTGCCGTGTCTTCCGGCTCCAAGCTTGCTCAGGCTAAGGAACCTGTTCCAGGGGAGAATTCTTTCAATAAGGCACACGTCCAGCAAACCGTCATCCACTTTAGCATCAGGAGTTAGCACAAATCCGCCGCCAAAAGTGGTTCCATTGGCCACTGTGAGCAGAAGGACTTTTTTGGTGTATTTTTTTCCATCGATACTGAATGACAGCTGCTTCTCCTGATAGGAACTTAAGATTCTGAGCACCCTGTACAGGTAGGCGCCGTAACCCCAAAGAAGCAGCGGCTTTTTCTTTTGCTTCATGTCAGCTACAATCTGACCATCGAACCCAATTCCAACCCCATTGTGAAACAACCGTTCGTTGCAAACGCCCAAATCGATGGTTTTCTCTACCCCGTGAAGAAGGGTATCCAGCTGCTGAAGGAGGTTGCTCCCAACGTCTACCGACTTAATAAAATCGTTGCCGGTGCCGGTGGAAATTACATTGACCACCACCTGCTTATTGTCGCCAATTCCGTTTATAGCATCGTTAAGTGTTCCGTCTCCCCCGATAACCAAAAGGTCGGTAAAGCTTTCGTCTAATCTCTTCTTCACGATTGCCTTTGCATTCTGGCCTTTCTTGGTAAAGAAAGATTCGTAGACCAGATCGTTCGTTCGCAGGAACTTCTCTACCTCTCCAACAATTTTGGCACCTTTGCCATACCCGGCGGCCGGGTTTACCATTAACAGGAGTTTTCTCGGCATAGTCGGCTATAAGTTGTCAATAATGAAATTCGTTATCATGGTGTACAAATGATAGCGGTACTTACCACCAGAAATACCATGTGTTTTGTCGGGGTAATAAAAGGACTCAAACTGCTTTCCCTCCCTAATAAGTGCGTCCTGCAGTGCTACCGAGTTTTGAAAGTGAACATTGTCATCGCCCGTCCCATGGATAAGCAAGAAATTGCCTTTTAGCTTATCGGCATGAGTAATGGGGGAGTTGTCATCATATCCACCGGCGTTGTCCTGTGGGCGCATGAGGTAGCGTTCAGTATAAATGGTGTCGTAAAATCGCCATGTGGTCACAGGTGCCACCGCAATGGCCGCCTTGAAGAGATCGGCTCCTTTGAACAACACCAGTGAGCTCATGTACCCTCCGTAGCTCCAACCCCAAATACCGATGCGGGATACGTCGACAAATGGCAGTTTCCTAAAATAATGGGCCGCTTCTATGTGATCCTCCGTTTCATACTTGCCAAGCTGCTTGTAAGTCAGCTTCTTAAACTGTTCGCCACGCCCCCCTGTTCCCCGGGTATCGACCACCGCCACGATATAGCCCTTTTGAGTCAGCATTTGGTGCCAAAAAAAGTGGCCACCGCCCCAGGCGTTGGTTACGTTTTGAGAGCCAGGCCCGCTGTATTGATATAGCAATACCGGATACTTTTTATTAGGGTCGAAACCAGCGGGCTTCAGAAAATAGCCATTCAAGTCGGTTCCCTGCGAAGTGGTGAAACTGAAAAACTCTTTATCCACAAAGCCGTAGTCGTTAGTAGCTTTCGCCAGTGCAGCATTGTCCTTCAATACTTTTACTAATTTGTTGCCTTTGCTTTGATGCAAAGTAACTTTCTGTGGCTGCGTGGCACTGGTGAAGTAATTAATATAAAAACGGGTATCGGTGCTCATTACCACTCTGTTCCATCCTTTGTCCAGGCTCAACTTCGCCTTGTTTTTCCCTTTTACATCTATTCTGTAAAGGGCTCTTTCCATCGGCGACTCTTCAGTAGAAGTATAGAACAATACTGGGGTTTTGGTGCTTTGGTCAACGCCGGCGAGCGACACTGCTTCCCATGGGCCATTAGTAATCTGCCGAACCAGCTCACCACTCAGGCTATACAGGTAAAAGTGTTTGAAGCCACTTTTTTCGGAGGAAAACAAAAATGTTTTGCCATCCTCCAGGTAGGTGAGGTCGTCACAGAAGGTGAAATCAATATAAGTCTCCGACTTATCGGTGAGTATGATTGTCGACTTCCCGGTGGAGGCGTCAGTGTGCAAAATATCCAATTGGTTTTGAAGGCGGTTCAGTCGCTGAATCGAAAGGGTTTTTCCATCCTTCAGCCACTTGATTCTGGGGATATAAATATCTGTCTCGCTGCCGATGTCGGCCTTAACGTTTCGGTTGGCTCCCACTTCATAAATAAAAACATTAACCACCGAGTTTGATTCACCTGCCTTTGGGTACTTGTATCTATAGTCCTCCGGATACAGCTGACCCTCATGCCACACTTGCATGTTGTACTCCTTCACCAACGACTCGTCAAACTTGTAGTAGGCTATTCGCTGACCGTCGGGTGACCATTCAAAAGCCTTTGTCAGGTACAACTCCTCCTCATACACCCAGTCGGTGCTGCCGTTGATGATGGCGTTGCGTTTTCCATCACTGGTTATCTGCACCTCCTGGCCTGAGGCAATGTCCTTCCAAAACAGATTGTTGTCACGGGTAAAGGCAACTTTGGTTCCGTCGGGTGAAAAGGTGCCGTATGCCTGGCGCCCGTCAGAAAGTTTTGAAACAGCCTTCGTTGCGATGTCATACACATAAAAAACCGCAGTGTAGGATCTCCTGAACACCGACTGCCGATCAGTTAACAATAATATTTTAGCCTCATCGTCACTGAATGTGTAGTCGTCAATTTTTAGAGAAGCGGAAAGTGCACCTCCATCAACAAGCTCCTCGACTGCCAGACCGGTAGTGACATCGTATTTCACCACCTTATTGTCCTCCAGTGCGGAGTAAAACTGCCCGTCCTTCATCCAGTTCACGCTGTTGACCGACTCGACGTTGAAAGTATTTTTCAGGGTAAAATCTTCGATAGAGATCTGGCTTTGCGAAAGAAGAGAAGTATTCAGGCTGAATAAAATTAAGAGCGTTGCGACTAACTTATGCATTTTTTCATGTGTATATAATTTGTTTCTCAGCGGCCACATGGAATAGCTTTTACCAATGGGAATGAATATTTAGATTCTCGATCCACTTATTCATTTCCGGCGGGTATGGTATTCCTTATGGCTATTTCATCTTTGAACTTCGAAAATAACTATTTCCCGAAGTTTTTCTAAACCGGCTATCAATCCCACACGGATGTCTTTAGAAACAAAAACACCTGAGACTTATGTCCCAGGTGCCTTCCTAATATGATGTTGTATTGCTTAGTTTCCTCCGGTTGGAGCAGCCTTTGGCGTGATTCCCATTTTCTGCAACACGATGTTGGAGATTTCGTCACTGTCCTTGGCGAATAGCAACGCTTCTGATCTAAACACGTGCGTGAACCCGTTTTCTTTGGCTACGTCGTCAATTGCCTTCTGAATTTTGTCGTAGGCAGGTTGTAGCAGCTGAAGCTCCTTGTCCTGCATAGACTGCTGGGCATCACGTTGAAATTTTTCGATAGACGCCTGAAGGTTCTGAAGCTCTTCCTGCTTGTCGGCTCTTTCAATGTCGGTCATTGTCTGGTAGCCGCTTTGAAACGCCTGACCTTTGGTTTGGAACTCCTGAATTTTCGCCTGAAGGCGGTTTTGCAGTTGAGTTTCGTACGCCTTAAGGTCGGCCTCTATTTGCTTCGCTTCGGGCATTTGAGTGAGTATATAGTCTACATTGGTGTACCCAACTTTCAGTTCCTGTGCTGTGACTGAAACAGCGAAAAGTACAAATACACCAAACAGCAAGCTTCTAAGTTTCATGACTTTACGTTTTAATTTTTAATTACATCGTTTTCGTTGGCCAGGCCAAGCTCTTCAAGTACATAGTCAGTATAATCATGAATCGGATCTGTGTAGATCATGACCAACTCACCGGATTTATCAAAAACAATGGCGAGGCGATTGTTCTTTGCCATTTTTTCCACTGCCTCCCATATTTTATCCTGAACAGGCTTTATCAACTCTTTCTTCTTTAAGAAGAAAAGGCCTTCAAAGCCAAACACTTTCTTTTGATACTCCTTCACTTCCTGCATTTTCCGGTCAATCTCCGCCCTTCTGTCCTTCTTCATCTCCTCGGTAAGAAGCACCTCTTCTGCATGGAAGGCAATCTGCATCTGCTCCACTTCCTGGAACATTTTCTTTATTTCTTCCTCCCAGGACAACGACAGCTTGTCTATTTCTCCCTGGGCTTCCCTGTAATCCGGCATTTGCTCCAGGATATACCCTGTGTCAACATAGCCGAATTTTTGGGCAAAGGTAGTATTTATCCCTAAACTTAAAATAAATAGCGTAAAGACTGTCCTTTTCATAGTCACATGAGGTTAGCGTATTTGCTGCCCTATGGAGAAGTGGAACTGTCCACCACTTCTTGAAGTTTGGCCCGGTATGGTATCAAAGCCATAACCATAGTCAACACCCAGAAGTCCAAAAGCGGGCATGAATACTCTAACGCCGGCTCCTACTGATTTATATAAGTTATAAGGATTATAATCCTTCAACACGTTCCAGTTGTTGCCCCCTTCTGCGAAGGTAAGCAGGTAAATGGTAGCAGTTGGGCTCAACGACACAGGATACCTTAGCTCGAAGACAAACTTGTTATATATAACACCACCCGTAATATTGTTTACCTGATCGTAGGTTCGCAGAGAGTTATCAGCATACCCCCTCAAACCAATAATGTCGGTGGCGAGGATAAAGTTTTGCCCTGCCAAACCACTACCTCCCAAAGAGAACCTTTCAAAAGGCGTGCCAGGACTGTCTTTGTCGTAAGACCCGATGACACCAAAGTGCACACGGTTCACCAAAACAAGGTTGCCAACCAGCTTGAGGTAGTACCACGAATCGAACATCCACTTGTGGTACTCCACCCACTTGTACTTTTCGTTAGGGGGTAAGTCAGAAATGCCTTCACCCCTGATGGCAGAATAGGGTGGTGTAAATGATGCGGTTAATGAGATGTTAGAGCCAGACCTTGGGTACATCGGCTGATCCACACTGTTTCTGGCAATGGTTGTGTTAAATGTTAAGCTATTCGCTACACCGTCGGTAAAACCAAGAGACTGAGTACTGGTGAATCCGGCGCCATAATTATTCAAATCGTACTTCAAATACGACAAGCTATTGCTCACGGTAAAGTAGTCATCGGGCCATGTGACACGGCGGCCCAAGCTTGCGGTAATACCCTGCACGCCAAGGGTGCCCAGCGGCGGTTCGCTGGTCGTGTAAAGGTATTGCCTCTGAATGGAATAGCTGTACGACAGTCCGAAAGAGTTTGGCTTGCGGCCTCCCAGCCATGGCTCAGAGAACGACACCGAATAGGTCTGGAATCTTTTACCATTGGCCTGGAACCTGACGGACAGCTTTTGACCATCACCCACAGGAAGGGGACTCCATGTTTTCGGATAAGGTATTTTCCTTAGTGAGAAGTTGTTGAAAGTGACGCCAAGGGTACCCACAAAGCCGATGGGTCCACCCCAACCACCAGAAAGCTCTATCTGGTCGCTTGGACGTTCTTCTACCTGCCATTCGATGTCGGCAGTTTCCTTGGCAATGTTAGGAAGGACGTTGGGTGTTACTGTTTCCGGGTTAAAGTAACCCAGCTGTGCAAGCTCCCTTTGCGTACGGATTACGTCGTTACGGCTAAATTTCTGGCCGGGAAGCGTTCTCAGCTCACGAATAATCACGTGGTCGTTGGTCCGGTCATTGCCTGTCACATAAATTTTATCCAGCGTCGCCTGCGAGCCCTCAGAAAGGCGCATTTCTACGTCAATACTGTCACCATTTATCTTAACCTCTACGGGTTTAATGTCGAAAAAGAGATAGCCATTGTCCATGTAAAGAGAGCTAATATCCGCACCCTGCGGGTTGAATGTCAGCTTCTTCTTAACAAGTTCCATGTCATAGACATCACCCCTCTTAATAGCAAGCACCTTGTCGAGCGTTTCATTGTCGTACACATAATTGCCTGACCAGGTAATATCGCCAAAGTAATATTTCTGACCTGGATCTACGGTGATGTAGACATCAAGGCCCTTGCCGCTCTTTACAGTTGAGTCAGCTACTATTTCTGCATCCCGATAACCCTGAGCATTAAAATATGTGATAAGGCTCTTTTTGTCTTCCTCATATTTTGGCTGGAGGAACTTCTTGGTTTTGAAAACATTGATTTTTACGTTGTCGTGCAAATAGCTCCTAAACTCTCTCCACCCGAAGGGCTTAGTCGACGTAACAAATTCTTTTACTTCCTTGGGCTGGAAGACTCTAAGAGAACGACCAATCAAGTCCTCTATAAGCGTGAACCTAAGCCGCTCTCCCGTGTTTTTCATTTTTGACTTCAGCTTGGAGTCCAGAAAAACATCGTTGCCTGTAAATTTGATGTCGTTTACCTTGACCTTGTACTTTTTGTCAACCACAATTTTCAACATCACGCTGTTGGAAAGCAGCGTGTCCTTTTGTTGGACGACTTTCACATCAGCATTCAGGTAGCCTTTTCCCTGAAAATACTTTTTAATGGTCAGCTCGGTATTCTTGATGACTGCGTCAGTTACTACCCTTCCCTTGATAAGTTTGATGTCGTCTTCGATATCGCTTTTCTGGGTTTTGTTAAGGCCCTCGAAAGTGAACTTGGTCAGTCGTGGTCTTTCCTTCAGCTCAATCGTCAAAAAGATTTGGTTGCCTTCGATTTTGCTAACAAATAGCGAGACGTCTCCCAAAATACCCTGGTTCCAAAGCTTTTTGATGGCGCCGGAGGTGGCGTCACCAGGCACCTTAATGGTTGAGCCAACACTCAGGCCCGAAATTGAAATGATGGCGTTTTTGTCCAGGTATTCTGAACCCGTCACTTCTATGCCTCCAATCTCATATTCTTTTGGGTTGGAGTAGTCGAGCTGTAGACCCGAACCAGAGGTAGCTGGGGTGCTCCGAAGTCCCGGGCGGATTTGTGCGTCCACACTTTGGACAATGCACAACAGGGAGGCCGCAAATACAATTACAATTTTCTTCATTCTCAGGAATTCACTTGTTCACTGATTTTTCCAAATCTTCTTTCTCTTCTTTGGTACCCAACTATAGCCTCATAAAGATGCTCTCTTCTGAAGTCGGGCCAAAGCACTTCTGTAATAAAGAGCTCGGTGTAAGCAACTTGCCAAAGCAAAAAATTACTTATGCGCATTTCCCCGCTAGTCCTGATTAACAACTCCGGGTCAGGAATGCCCTTAGTGTCAAGGTAAGCGTCCAACAGCCCCTCCGTAATGTCCTCTGTGCTTCTATGCCCAGCTACTACATCCTGAGCTACTTTTTTGACAGCTTCCGTAATTTCCCACCTGCCACTGTAATTCAAGGCCAGTATCAGCGTCAGTCCATCATTGAACTGAGTTGCCTTCTTAGCGTAGTCCAGATTTTCCTGCGCATCCTTTGGCAAGCTCAGAATGTTGCCTATCGACTTAAGCCTGATATTATTTTTCTGTAATGTTGGCAGCTCCTTTTTAATGGTGGACACCAACAATGACATCAATCCATTTACCTCCTCGATAGGCCTGGCCCAGTTCTCCGTTGAAAACGCATACAAAGTTAAATAATCGACGCCCAGCTCTGCACTTCCTTCTGCGGCATCTCTCACTGCCTGTATGGCATTCTGATGTCCGAATATCCTTGCAGCACCTCTCTTTTTAGCCCATCTACCGTTGCCATCCATAATGATGGCAATGTGGCGGGGAATAGCGTCTGAATTAATCAATTCTTTCATGCCCTAAGGTTCTCTCAGTGTCTAGCAAACCGCAAAGTTGCTAATTTTTAGCTAAATAAATAAGGAGAAATCTAAATAGGAGAGTCAATTATACTCATAACGGTTGGGAACATACCTGAAAGGACAGGGAATTTCGTACAAAATATAGGTAATCGAGAACCCAGCGAAGTAATACCAGTCCTTGCTTTCCGGATTGCCGTACTGGTAGTTTTTCAATGTGATATCACCATCGGACACGCTGTCCAAATAGTCGAAAAAGGTCTTTCTCAATCCAAATTCTAATCCTACAGCATATCTCTTGCCTACGAGCTGCTTAATACCAACCCCAAAGGGGACAACAGGTTGCAGTTTACTGAAGTCTGCTCTGGCCTCATCGTAGCCAAAGGTCCTGAAAATACCAAAGCCAGCAAAAAAGTAGGGCGAGAAATAAACGTTGGTGTGTGGGTGCTTATAGTCCAGAAAATAGTACTCAAACACCGATGAACCCTCAATTAACGTAATATCGAATGAATAGTCTCTATTGGTGCCTAGTATATCAACTGCCCGCTGATCGTCTCCTCTTATCTTGCCTGCCGTCAGCCCAAGCCTTACGCTCACTACGTTGTTAATGTTCATCCTGTAAAATGCGTTGAGCCCGGGAGTCCACCCCTTCAACCGCAGTTTTGGGTTAAGATCCCCGGTATAGCTAAGCATGCCCAACCCTCCACCAAATTCTGTGTATTGAGCAAGGGCCCTGTTGCTAAAAAAAATCACCAGCAGACTGGTGATTAATGATATGTAAACTCTGTTTTTCAACTTCCCAATATTATCTGAATTTAGCACTCCGGCGAACTTTGCCGAACACGTACATTAAACGTATCTGGGTGACAATATATTGGTCGTTATTGTTGGGATTTCCTCTTATGTCGTCTTCGAAGCCCCAGCCAGCTATAGTTGGATATGGTTGACCATCAATTTGCGACACCTTAGTGCTCGTTCCACCATAGGCTTCGGTGACCAAAGTCAGCTGTCGGGGCTGACCAGATGCCGAAGTGGCTTCACGAGACCTGTCGGCCATTGTGCGGGCAAGCTCATTCGTACCAAAAGCTCCCGGATCCACGTATCTGCCGCTCAAGTCATCAATATAATCGAAGAAAAGAAGGCGGTACCCTATTTCGAAGGCAGCGTCGAAAGGACCAGGCAGTCTAAATCTTGATCCTATACCGAACGGGATAGCATAAGAAAGGGTCTTGTAGGGCTTAATGTCATACTGATCGCTGTTTTGACCTTCAGTGCCCAAATCTCTTAGAGAAACCCATTTTCCTGCTTCAGCAAGTGGATTTCCGTCATTGCCAAGTTCCGGGGCAAGTCCTTTGGGGTTATGAAGGAAAGCCGCCCCCCCTGCAAATACGTAGGGAGCGAAAGGTAGCCTTGAACCTGCACCACCTTCGTTTGGAAATATGTCCATCTCCAGAATAACAGATAGCTCTTTCACATCATTTCTGAAGGAAAGGTTTCTGGTGTACCGTGGGAGGCTCTCCATTAATGTAGGATCAGCAGAATCAAAATCATCGGATTTCAATCTTACCCAGTTAAAACTAGACCGAATACCAACCATTTTGTGCGCCCTGTAAGTGTGCGTAATACCAAAACCCGGCCTGGTAAAAGAAATATCAGTGCTCACAGCCCTGGAAAGCGGCGCTATATCGCCAAAGTAGTTTGATGCATTCAAATTCACTCCAAGTGAGTGATAGCTTTTGAACCGGGACACACCGCCACTGATCCGACCACCTCTGTAGGAAGTCATAGCTTTGTTTCTTTGCAACCTGGCTTTGCTTCTTCTTTTGTACTGACCAAACGCATCTTCGCTTGCAAGGAGTGCAGGAACCAAAATGATAAGTACGAGAATAAACTTCTTCATTGAAGAGTCCAATTTTTTTGTAAAAGTAGTAAAAAAGGAAAGCTGGACTAAAATTAATTTCTTAGATCAAAGCCCCAATTTAGCTTATTCCTTAGTGTATCCAAAAACGAGTAGCCATGGAGCTGGATCAATTTGGCTCTGAAATCTTCCTTCCGCACCGACATTTCCACCGAAGAATCAACCGTATGTGACCGTGAATCCAATGAGGCCAGGAAGTTCCTTCCCCTGCTTTCTATAACGAACGAAATGACACTTTCGTCGGGAACAATCAAAGGACGCACGTTCAAGTTATGAGGACTAACCGGGGTTATTACAAAATTGTTTGAATGAGGCAGAATAACAGGTCCTCCGCAACTAAGTGAATAGCCCGTAGAGCCTGTTGGTGTAGAAACCATCAGTCCGTCAGCCCAATAGGAATTAAGGTACTCTCCATTAATATAACACTTTACTGTGATCATTGAAGAGGTATCCTTCTTCGTAATTGTGAATTCGTTCAAAGCAAAACTTGTATCACCAAACACCTCCTTATTCGTTTCCAGTCTTAGAAGTGTTCTGTAGTCGTAGGTAAATCGTTGCTCAAAAAAAGACGTCAATGCACTCTGGATATCCAGTTTTGAGATGTTTGCCAGAAAACCCAATCTGCCGGTGTTTATTCCCAAAATTGGTGTTTCTGCATGCTTCACATAGGTGACAGTTTCAAGCAGTGTCCCGTCGCCACCTAAACTGATGATAGCATCCAATGACTCAACAGGATTTGCTTTGCTGAGGTCCGGGCCATCTGGCAAGTCAAATCCCGCTTTGGTAGCATGCTTTCGAAAGATTTGCGAAACAATTACCTCAACATTTTTATTCTGAAGAAATAAGATAACCTCCTGAATAAATGGAATGGTATCACTGTTGAATTTATGACCATGAAGGGCTATTCTCATATCGGATTAACTAATTGTGCTGGCTCTAAATGCCCAGGTATTTCATTAAAATGCCCATCCTCTCCTGTTCGTCAACAGCCTCCGGAGCATTATTAAATTTAGCCACTATTTGATACCCAAACCTTTCCAAAGTTGCCTGCACCCGGCTTAGGTCTTCGAGGTTGATTTTGATTGTAAGACTTACTTTTGAAGAATTATTTGGGTCGTCGGTTAGGTATGAGCTGAGAATCTTGCCGTTGTCCGATTCTATGAGTCGGCTAATTTCTGCCAGGGAATAATCTATCTGTTTCATTGAAAGCACAAGAATGCCCCCATGACTTTTTATCGAAGATGTCATGGCAAATGCCTGAATAACGTCTTCCAGCGTAATTACACCAAGGTAAGTGCCAACATTGTCCGTTACCGCCACAAGCGACAGTCCGTTGTTGTCGCATGCCTTTATCACGTCATAGTAATGCTGCGATTGATCTACTTTACATTTAACGCCCTGTAAATCATAGTCTGCCACTCTTGGCAGGGCTCCGTTCAATTCAAGGATTGTGTCTTCGTTGATGAATCCCAGAAATTCTCCCTTCTCAACGACAGGAAGTTCCGTGGAATGCAGTTCTTCCATCCACAGAATTGCTTTCTGAATTTCGTCACTCAGCTTGAGTGGGGGAATCATGTAATTGATAAGATCACTCGCTATCATGCAGCTTCATTTAGCAGAAACTCACTTAATATATCGTTAAACTTATCAGGGTGTTCCATCATTGGTGCGTGGCAACACTTGTCGATGAACCTAAGTGTTGAATTGGGTATAAGTCTGTTAAATTCATGTGCTACCTCCGGAGGGGTGATGGTGTCGTTAAGCCCCCAAACCAGAAGCGTAGGTATTTTAATAGATGGCACTTCTTTGGCCATATTGTGGCGCTGAGCCGATTTTGCAATGGCCACTATGCGCATACATTTGGGGATGCTTTTAGTCGTCTCAAAAACCTCCTCGATATAATCCGGCGTGGCTGTTTTTGGATCGTAAAAAGTGTACTCAACCCTTTCCTTAATGTACTCATAGCTTCCCCTCTTCGGAAACGAGCCGCCCATTGAATTTTCAAAAAGCCCGGAGCTACCAGTAAGTATCATTTTCTTCACCTTGCTTTTATTTGCAAGGGTATATATCAGCGCTATATGGCCTCCGAGTGAATTGCCCATCAGGGTAAAATCTTTGAGTCCCATCATTTCGACGAAACCCTCAAGGTATTCGACTAATCCATCGAGGCCAGCTTCTCTAATCGGCATTTCGTAGATGGGAAGCATGGGAATGACGACTCTGTGCGTCTTGGAAAACCGGCGAACTACACTATCCCAGTTACTAAGTGCGCCAAAAAGGCCATGAAGAAGCAAAAGCGTTTCACCCTTGCCCTCGTCGATATACGGATAGTTATTCTGTGTTTTTAGTTCTATGTTCATTCTGATCACTGAATTAACCCAATATAGATAAAATCCGTTCTGAGATAAAGTTTTTTATTGATGTGTTGCTCAAGCCTAAACAATTCTTAGGTGAGACAACGCCACAATGTAGGCTTGCCTTTCTGCAGGCTGTTGTTCCGGGGTCAGCTTTTCGAAAAACTCCTTGACAAACGGCAACACTACAGAAATAGTGTCGATCATCCACGGAGCGAGGCTCACCACAAAGGGGTAAATTTTGGCTCCTTCGACGTATTCATCAGCTAGCTGAAACCCAAAAAAGGTTAGCAGCCAAAGCAGGAAGCTTAAGGCCAAAGCCCATTTCAAAATTCCAGCCAGCGATCCGGCCAGGTCGTCGAAGCTCCCGAGCAAAGTTAAGTCAATCGTTTTTTTAAGGGCCAGGCCAATAAGGTTAACGGCGAGCACGATGACGACAAACACGATAATGAAAGAGATGACAGGAATAAGCCCCGGCACCTTAGTGAAGTATCCGTCGAGGAAGCTCGCCACCAGTGGAGTGAATTGAAACCCGCCAATAATCCCCAAAATGAAGGCAAACAGGCCGACAATTTCCAACAGAAGTCCTTTTTGGAAGCCCCGAAACGCTCCAAGAACAAGGATAATAAGAATGACTATGTCAATAACTCTCAACGGACTTACTTGCTTAATAGCTCTTTAACCAGCGTTGAGATCATTTTACCGTCGGCTTTTCCGGCCAATGCTTTCGTTGCTGCACCCATCACCTTGCCCATGTCCTGAGGGATGGAGGCACCCACTTGAGTTATGATTTTCGCAACCTCCGACTTCACTTCCTCTTCTGAAAGCTGCTTTGGCAAAAATTCATTGATAACATCCAGCTCCGCCTGCTCCTTTTCCGCCAAATCGGGTCGGTTTTGTTCTTCAAAAATGGCCAGTGAGTCTTTTCTCTGCTTAGCAGCCTTAGTCAAAATAGCCATTTCTGCTGCCTGATCAAGCTCTGCTTTGGCACCCTTTTCAGACTCCGCCAACAAAATCAGCGACTTGATAGCTCTCAGCGCCCTCAGCCTTTCTGAGTTTTTGCTTAGCATGGCTTGCTTTATATCTCCGTCGATTTGGGTTTTAAGGCTCATATCTGAATTTTTTAAAATCGTTATTGGTTAATTTGCAGCAAAGTTATACAAATCAGTATAAGAATGACCAGGCTCAGTGTTAACATAAATAAAGTAGCCACGCTCAGAAATGCCAGAGGAGCAAATAATCCGGACGTGGTAAAGGTTGCAAAAGACTGCGAGGTCTTCGGCGCACAGGGAATCACTGTACACCCACGGCCCGATGAAAGGCATATTCGCCATAGCGACGTGCTTGAGCTTTCGAAGATAGTGACCACTGAATTTAATATTGAAGGGTACCCCGACAGAAGGTTTATCGATCTGGTTAAAGCGGTAAAGCCCGCACAGGCCACTTTGGTTCCGGATCCACCGGAAGCAATCACATCAAACACCGGTTGGGATACGCTGAAACACCAGGCTTTCCTTGCTGAAGTCTCAGCAGAACTCCACGCTGCTGGCGTAAGGGTCTCCATTTTCCTCAATCCGGACGTAAAATTAGTGGACGCTGCAGCCAAAAGTGGAGCGGACAGAATAGAGCTTTATACGGAGCCATACGCCACGCATTATCATAGCAACCGGGAAAAAGCTATCGCTTCTTATATCGAAACAGCACAGCTGGCAAAGTCAGCCGGGCTTGGCATTAATGCAGGCCATGACCTTGACTTACACAACCTGGCTTATTTGGTGCGACAAATTCCGGCAATTGACGAAGTGTCCATTGGGCATGCGCTGATCTGCGATGCCTTGTACTATGGGCTGGAAAACACTATCCAAATGTATCTGCGCCAGTTAACTTAAAACTATGAGTGACAAAAAGCTATTCTTTAGAAAACTAGGGCAGGGAAAACCACTTATTATTTTGCACGGGCTTTTTGGAGCCTCGGACAACTGGTTGACCATTGGCAAGTCATTGTCGGAACACTTTGAGGTTTATCTGGTCGATCAGAGAAACCATGGCCAGTCGTTCCATGACCCTGAGCACAATTTTGATGTGATGGCAGAAGACCTGGCCAACTTTATAAAAGACAATAATATTACTCAGCCGATTGTTCTTGGGCATTCTATGGGAGGTAAGGTGGCTATGAACTATGCGTTAAGCCACCCGGGCGAGCTTGAAAAGCTGATTGTTGTAGACATTTCACCTCGTGGTTACAAAGTCCACCATGACCAGATACTGGAGGGGCTGAAGTCTATTGACCTTAGCTCTTTGGATTCAAGAAAAGAGGCAGATGATCAGCTGGCCAAATATGTTCCTAATGTGGGCGAAAGGCAGTTTCTGCTTAAAAGCCTTAGCCGAACCGGTGACGGATTCGAATGGAAAATAAATGTGGCTGCCATTGATAATAATATCGGGCTGATTGTGGGGGAAATAGACGGAGAGCCAAATCCAGTTCCCACCCTTTTCATTGACGGCGAGAACTCTAACTACATTCGGGACATTGACCTTCCGATTATCAAGAAGCTTTTTCCTGACAGCCAGGTTGTCACAATAAAGAATGCCGGACACTGGGTGCATGCCGAGCAGCCTGAAGCCTTTCTTGAGACATTGATGGCCTTTCTATCGTAGCAGAGCACATGAGCGCTGGAAAATTGTACCTCGTACCAAGTCCACTTTCCGCCAACAAGGTCGACCTGATCATCAATGAACAAACAAAGCAGCTTATTTCGTCGCTCAACTGGTTCTTCGCTGAGAATATCAGGACCTCGAGAAGGTTTATCAGCTCCCTGAATTTAGGCCGGCCCATCGAATCGCTGCATTTTGCTGAGCTCAACAAAGACACTGAGGATGCAGAAGTATCAAAGCTTATTGACATTGTCACTTCCGGCGAAAATGCCGGAGTCATTTCCGAAGCTGGCTGCCCCGGCATAGCTGACCCAGGTGCTAAAATAGTCGCCCTTGCTCACAAAAAAGGAGTAGAGGTCATCCCATTGGTTGGGCCCTCGTCTATCTTTTTGGCGTTAATGAGCTCCGGGTTTTCTGGTCAGTCATTTACCTTCCATGGGTATTTACCGATCGATAAGAAAGCAGCGCAGGACAAGATAAAACAAATGGAGAGAGAGGCTGTTCAGCAGGGCACAACTCAAATTTTTATGGAAACGCCCTACAGAAACAACCAGTTAGTGGAGGTAATCATCAATACCTGTCAGAATAATTCGCTTTTATGCATCGCAAGCGATATAACAGGAGAGACAGAGTTTATCCAAACCAAGAAAATTTCTGACTGGAAGGTTAAACACCCAAATTTGCACAAAATACCGACTGTTTTTCTGCTTGGGAAATAATACCTGGGCCTCAGGTTTTTAAATAAGAAAAGCTCCGCTAAATTTGCACGCTTAAAAATCAGACAACAAAGAAAAACAAATGCCATATCTATTCACGTCGGAATCTGTGTCGGAAGGGCACCCTGATAAAGTAGCTGATCAAATTTCAGATGCGCTGGTCGATCATTTTCTCGCTTTCGATCCTAATTCGAAAGTTGCTTGCGAAACACTTGTAACTACTGGTCAGGTAGTGTTAGCGGGTGAAGTAAAGTCAGACACTTATATTGATGTGCAGTCAATTGCCCGTGAGGTGATTAACCGCATTGGTTATACCAAATCAGAGTATCAGTTTGAGGGCAATTCGTGCGGGGTGCTTTCTGCTGTGCATGAGCAATCGCCTGATATTAACAGAGGCGTTGATCGTGGCAAACCAGAGGAGCAAGGTGCCGGCGACCAGGGCATGATGTTTGGCTTTGCCAGCAACGAAACCTCAAGCTATATGCCATTGGCGCTTGACCTTTCTCACAGACTGCTGAGAGAACTGGCGGTAATGAGAAGAGAAAATGGCGCCATCAAGTACCTGAGACCTGACGCCAAGTCGCAGGTGACAATCGAGTACTCTGATGACCATACACCCATCAGGATTGACTCCATTGTTGTTTCGACGCAGCATGACGATTTTGATGAAGAAACGAAGATGCTTGCAAAAATTAAGCAGGACGTCATCAGCGTTTTGATCCCAAGGGTAAAGGCACAGTTACCGGCACATATCCAAAAGTTGTTCAACGATAAGATAAAATACCACGTAAACCCAACTGGCAAGTTTGTTATTGGTGGTCCTCATGGTGACACTGGCCTGACCGGAAGAAAAATCATTGTCGACACATACGGAGGCAAAGGTGCTCACGGTGGTGGTGCATTTTCTGGCAAAGACCCGAGCAAAGTTGACCGCTCGGCAGCTTATGCTACACGCCATATCGCCAAGAACCTTGTAGCCGCAGGTGTGGCTGATCAAATTCTTGTGCAGGTTTCCTACGCTATCGGCGTAGTAGAACCAATGGGTATTTTTGTTGATACCTATGGCTCAGCAAAAGTAAAAATGTCGGATGGCGAAATTGCTCAGAAAGTATCAGCAATTTTTGATATGCGTCCGGGCATCATCGAACAGCGCTTGAAGCTTCGTCAGCCTATGTACCAGGAAGCAGCAGCTTACGGCCACATGGGTAGAAAAAATGAAGTAGTTAAGAAGAAGTTTAACCGACCTGGCGAAACCAAAGAAATGGAAGTGGAGCTTTTCACCTGGGAAAAACTTGACTACGTTGATAAGGTAAAGAAAGAGTTTGGCCTATAAGCCAGGCAATTATTGATATGAATAGGGACCTGTTGGTGAATGCCGACGGGTCTTTTTTTACTTGACAAAAGCCTCTATCGTTACTGAATTGTCGGGCAGGTACAGCTGCATAAAGAAATCCTCCAGCGCTATTCCCCTTTCCTGTGCATAGTCAAAAATCATTGTTTGTATTTTTTCTCTGCTGGGCCGCACCAACCAGTGCATTGAAAGGTTCACGGTAAGGCTCCCAGGGGCTCTCAGCTTTTTCAATTGATAGTTGCCTTCAATTTGGGTTACCCTGCCTGTCAGCAAAACACCAAAAAACTGATTGATTTCATCGCCATCTTCCGGGGGATAGGTAAGCTCTACCAAATCTCCCTTCCAATCTTCGTTAATTATTTTTGAGCGGATGTCTTCAAAAATCATCCTTGCCGAATCAGCCACGTAGCGACCTTTGAAAGGTGTGCCTACTATGTCGTAACTTACCGCACCAGACTCCTGAACTTCGTATTCTTTGGTGCCTCCAAGAAGAAAGTAAATGCTGAATGAAATAATCGCCAGAGAGACAGCCGAAATAGCGTAGTACTTGTACCTTGGGTCAATCGTCATGGATCTGATCTGTTGAGGCATCAAAAGAAATCAAAAAAAGGCCGATTTCAAACAATACTAAACAACCTCCTTGTATTGCATTTTATGCAGCTGAGCATAGTAACCATCCATGCTCAATAGCTCGTCATGGGTGCCTTCCTCTTTTATTTCGCCTTTCTCAAGCACCACGATTTTGTTTGCCCGCTGAATTGTCGAGAGACGGTGAGCAATCACAATGGATGTTCTGCCTTTCATTAGTTTGTCAATGGCTCCCTGAATCAGTTCTTCAGTCTCCGTATCAACTGATGAAGTGGCCTCATCCAGGACGATGATTTTGGGATCATACACCATGGCCCGCACAAAAGAGATGAGCTGCCTTTGCCCAACCGACAGTGTGGCTCCACGTTCCATCACATTGTAGTCGAAGCCGCCTGGCAGCCGCTCTATAAACTCCCTTGCGCCAACAAGTTCGGCTGCCTCAATCACTTTTGACTTTGGAATTTCGGGGTTGCCGAGAGTAATATTGTTAAGGATGGTATCTGAAAACAAAAAGACGTCCTGAAGCACGACACCGATATTGAGTCTGAGCGAGGCCAGGTCATATTCTCTTACGTCCACGCCGTCAATGGTGATGCTGCCCTTATTGATTTCATAGAACCTACTCAGAAGGTTAATCACCGAAGACTTACCGGCTCCTGTAGCACCCACCAAAGCCAGGGTTTCTCCCGGATTCACTTCAAGGTTGATATCCTTCAGCACGTATTCTTCGTCGATGTAGGCAAACGATACATGTTCAAACTTCACTTCACCCTTCAACGTAGTCGGCGCAAAAGTCCCGTTGTTGGCGATGTGCTCTTTGCTGTCGAGCAAATCCAGAATCCTGTTGGAGCTAACGATGCCCATTTGCAATGTGTTGAAGCGGTCAGCAATCATCCTGATGGGGCGGAAAAACATCTGGATATACATGATAAATGAGATCAGCACCCCAAGGGTGATTTGATCGTCGATAACACCTCTGGCACCGTACCAAACTACAAGGCCTATACCCGCCGCCTGAATAACCTCAGCCACCGGAAAATAAATCGAATAATACAGTACCGACCTGATATTCGCCTTTTTATGCTCACGGTTAATCTCCTTGAATTTTTCGTACTCCCTGTCTTCGCTGTTGAATATCTGTACGATGTTCATGCCGGTGATATGCTCCTGTACAAAAGAGTTCAGGTTGGAAACGGCTGTACGCACCTCATTGAAAGCCACCTTTACTTTCTCCTTGAACACATAGGTGCTGATGATCAGTAGTGGCAGGGTTGAAAGACTTACAAGGGTCAGCTTCCAACTGATGGCGAACATCATGGCAAAGATGACAATGATTTGAAGCAAGTCTCCTATAATAGCCGCTAAGCCTTCGCTGAATACGTCAGACAGTGTCTCTACGTCAGACACATTTCTGGTCACGAGGCGGCCGATGGGTGTTTTGTCAAAAAATTTGAGTTTCAGCGTCTGGAGGTGCTTGAAGAGCTTGATCCTGATGTCCCGGATAATGAACTGGCCCAACCAGCCGGACAGGTAAGTATGGCTGTATTGGACAATTGCTGTTGCCACTATTACTCCCACCAAAATGAGCGTCATGTTCACCAGCCCCTGGAAATCGCCAATGGCCACGTACTTATCGATAGTAATCTGAATAAGGTAAGGGCGAAGTGGAGACAAAAACGCTAGCAGAATGGTAAGCACCACCAGAAAGTAAAACTTGCCTATGTAGGGCTTTGCAAAGACAAAAAGCCTCCTGAGTACCTTCAGGTCAATGATATTTCCGCTTACGGTTTCCTTTTCCAAAACTATCGACTAGGGACGTGGTTAGTAATTAACTGCAAATTTCAAGAAAGGATATAAATTTCTTCAGGATAAGTAACGTTTGTCAAAAAAAGACCTTCAGCCGGCACGTTGCGGGCCGCCAATTTCCTGTCTCTGCTCTCCAAAATCTCCTTAAATTCAGCCTGGCTCAGTCTGCCCTGTCCTGCCTCCAGCAGTGTTCCAACCACGGCACGAACCATCCCTCTTAAAAATCTATTGGCACTAACGTAAAACACAAGGCTATCGTTCTCTCTTCTCCAGCAAGCTTCGAAAATATCACAATCAAAGTGCTTCACATCCGTTTTTACCTTGCTAAACGACTGGAAATCCTTCCATGTCAACATCAGAGCAGCCATCTTATTCATGGCATCCACATCCAGCTCCGGCCTGAAAAGGTAGCTATATTTAGTTTTGAAGGGATCCTTTTTTTGATGAATGTGATACTCGTAAGAACGTGACTCAGCATCGAAGCGGGCATGCGCTACCGGCCGCACGGGCTTTACCCAATGAGCGGCTATATCATGTGGCAACAAGGAATTCAATCTGTAAAGAAATTCTTCTGGTTCATGCTTAAGCTCCATGTCAACGTGCGCTACCTGCACCCGGGCATGCACCCCTGCATCGGTTCGCCCGCTGCCCACACATTCCACTTCGGTGCCCAGTAAGGTGCTCAGACATTGGGTAACTACCTGCTGCACAGCCACAGCGTTGTGTTGGGTCTGCCAACCGCTATATTTTGTGCCATCGTAACTCAACTGAATAAAATACCGCATGCCCGGCAAAGGTAATTCATTCAACATAATTCACATGTTCAGCCGATTAAGGTTTTCTCTAAAGTCTTTTATGCGTTTATTTGCCAAAAATTCTTCCAATGCTTCAGCGAATCCAATCTATATTTCTGGCCCTTGCTGCCATCGTCATGGTCATCATTGTCTTTCTCCCGCTATGGCAAAAAATTGACGTCGAAAAAAGTGAAATAGTGACCATTACCGCTCTTGAAATCACCCATATCAGATATGCGGGCGATGGCGTAGCGATAGACGAGGTTGTGGCTGAGAAAAATATCATGTACGTAGCAGTACTTTGCCTGATCGCTGCAGGAGTCGCCATTTTTTCTATTTTTCAATATGGCAACAGGCTCCGCCAAATTCAATTCGGCGCCCTGAACTCCCTCATCATTGGTGGCACAATGTTTCTCGTTCTCTACTTTTGCTGGAACGCAGAAAAGACAATCGTTCCTGCCGAAAAAGGTGCCTACCTGGCGGCCTTTTATCTTTTTCCCGTAGCCCTCATCCTTAACTCAATGGCCAATCGCTTTATCCGGCGTGACGAAAGGCTGGTGCGTGACTCCGATAGGCTCAGGTAAAATCAAAGTGTTTTTAGTGCAGCAGTAATCGACAAATTAGTCGGTAAAGGGGGCTAATTCCGTTGGCCTGACATTTCTTACTGCCATCCTGACAGCCTTGTGG
Organism: Imperialibacter sp.; assembly: GCF_048007035.1. Classification (NCBI taxonomy): domain Bacteria; kingdom Pseudomonadati; phylum Bacteroidota; class Cytophagia; order Cytophagales; family Flammeovirgaceae; genus Imperialibacter; species Imperialibacter sp. The sequence goes on along the minus strand of NZ_CP180355.1, from coordinate 2,958,422 downwards.
GTAAAATTGGGCTATGGAACGGCTTTTGCCAACCCTTCACTTATTGACCAATCATTTGCAAACAAATACAAACATGGTAACAGAAGAAAAAGGCACCCTTTCGATCCACACCGAGAATATTTTCCCCATCATCAAGAAATTTCTCTATTCGGATCACGAGATCTTTTTGAGGGAGTTGGTATCGAATGCCGTGGATGCCACACAAAAGCTGAACCGCCTGGCAGCCCTGGGAGAGTACAAAGGAAAAATTGGTGACACAAAAATTAAAGTGTCTATCGATGAGAAAGCAAAAACAATCACAATCAGTGACAAAGGCATCGGTTTAACAACTGATGAAATAAAGAAATACATCAACCAAATTGCCTTTTCGGGCGCAGCCGAATTTGTTGAGAAATACAAAGACAAAGGAGAAGAAAAGCAAATCATCGGTCATTTTGGCCTTGGTTTCTACTCTTCTTACATGGTCGCCAAAAAGGTAGAAATTTTCACGAAATCGTATCAGACAGGCGCCGAAGCTGCCCGCTGGGAGTGCGATGGATCAACTGATTTTGAAATTACCCCGACCAAGAAAAAGGACAGGGGTACCGACATAGTGCTTCACATTGCTGAAGATTCTGAAGAGTTTTTGCAAAAGCACAGACTTCAGGGTATCCTCGATAAATACTGCAAGTTCCTGCCTATCGAAATTGAGTTTGACGGCAAGGTGGTTAACAACCCAAGCCCCATCTGGACGAAGCAGCCAAGCGAGTTGAAGGATGAGGACTACCTGAACTTTTACAAAGAGCTTTATCCATTTGCTGAGGATCCGCTTTTCTGGATTCACCTGAATGTCGACTATCCTTTTAACCTTACCGGTGTTCTTTATTTCCCTAAGCTGAAAAATGAGCTGGATGTTCAGAGAAACAAGATTCAGCTGTATAGCCGGCAGGTGTTTATCACCGACGAAGTGAAGGACGTAGTGCCGGAGTTTTTGATGCTGCTTCACGGCGTGATCGACTCCCCCGACATTCCTTTGAACGTTTCAAGGAGCTATCTTCAGTCGGACGGAAACGTGAAGAAAATCAATACCTACATCACCAAGAAGGTGGCAGACAAGCTTGGCGACCTCTTCAAGAAAGACAGAGCAGGGTATGAGAAAAAGTGGAACGACATCGGCCTGTTCGTGAAATACGGAATGATCAGTGAAGAGAAGTTTTATGAGAAAGCGCTTGACTACACGCTTGTGCAGGATATCGATGATAAGTTTTACACGCTCAAGGAATATGAGGAGCATGTAAAGCCAAACCAGGCTGACAAAGATGGCAACACTATCTTCCTTTACACAACCAAGCAAGCACAGCAGCACAGCTACATCGAAAACGCCCGCAAGCGTGAGTATGGCGTGTTGAAAATGGATGGGCAGCTCGACAACCACTTCATCAACCACATGGAAATGAAGATGGAAAAGGTGAACTGGAAGCGTGTGGACGCTGATGTGCTGGACAAGCTGATCGACAAAGACGAGAAGAAGGAGTCGGTGCTTTCGGAAGCAGAGCAGACCACAGTGAAAGAGCTTTTTGACAAGGCCATTAACAACAAAGCATTCACAGTAAATGTGGAGGCCATGTCGACTGACGACATGCCGGTGGTGATCACGTTGCCGGAGTTTATGCGCAGAATGAAAGACATGTCGGCGATGGGTGGCGGAATGGCCATGATGGGCAATATGCCTGATGCTTATTCAGTGGCTGTAAACGGTAATCATGCCCTGGTAGGCAAGATCCTTAAAGCGAAAACTGAGGAGGAGAAAGCGGACCTTGCCAAGCAGGCATTTGATTTAGCCAAGTTGTCTCAAAATCTGTTAACAGGCCCTGAGCTTACCGCCTTTATCAAGAGAAGCCTTGACATAGTATCGGCCTAAGCGCCAATCCAGCTATAAAGTTAAATCCCCGGAGCGATTCGGGGATTTTTTATTTTTCAGAGTCCAGCGGAAGCTACTTTTTGTATGTGCAGGCGTCTGGCTTCGATTTGATGAAATAGCTTTTGTAATTGGTGGCCTTCGGATCCATGCAACCTTCCAGGTTAAGCAACTCAATGTTCTTGAAATCAATGGGTTGTCCCTCACTCTGCAGGGCAATATACCCTTCTGTCAATGGCTTGCCTGGCTCCCACAAGGCAGGGTCGTAACCCGTAACAACCCCTCCGCCCATCTGAGGCTTGGAATAACGAAGCACCTCTTCACCGTTTACTTTATGAATGACCAAAGAGTCACCCATTACTATTAACTCCGTGTGTACCCATTGGTCACCCTCATAGGTGGCCGAGGTAGAATTGATACAATGATTGGGATCGACCTTTCCGTTGTAAACCACATCAGTGCCCGGCGAGCACATGTTGCACGTGGGGCGTGGCTTACCATCGCCCAAGCCGGCGAGGAACTGCATTTCCACTGAAATCGGCCAGTTTTGCTCTTTCGGCATTGAGCGTGGATCCTGTGAATGGAACATCACCCCGCTGTTTTTTATTGTGTACTCGGGGGCACCCCGCTGCAATTCGCCAACAAACCGGTAGTCCATCACAAGGCGATAGTAGGAGTATGGTTGCTTGTAGTATAAATGCCCAAACTGCTCGTTGAAGTCGCCGTATTGATCGTAGCGAACTTTGATGATGCCATCCTCCACCCTGAATGTGTTGCCAAAGTTGACGTCCACATCGTGGTGGTGAATTTTAACAATCCAGTCATTGATATCCTTTCCGTTGAAAAGCGTCTTCCATTCCTCCTTGCTCTTTTTTGACTGGCCCGTTACAGCTGTTGCCAGCATCAGGACTAGTAGAATCGCTACGGCTATTGATTTAATTAACTGCGAAATGGGGTGGCTTTTCATAGGTGTTTTTCTTGTAATTATAAGTAGTTCCAAAGAATTACTCCCCGGATACAATCGATCTTTTGATAATTAGACGAGTTACCGGCGTTTGTTCCTAAATTCGCCAATAAATTGAACGGCAAGTGGCAAACCAAAAGGCACCACTTCTTTGTTCTTGCTAAAATTCTGAAGACTAAAAATAACTGTAAATGTCAAACCCTCTTTTAGAAAATTTCAATACCCCATTTGATACCATTCCTTTCAGTAAAATAAAAAATGAGCACTTTCTACCTGCATTTATAGAAGGTATCAGGCTTGCCAAGGAGGAGATCTCTCTTTTAACAGAATCCACTGAGCCCACCACATTCGAAAATACCGTTGTGGCCCTGGAAGCCTCGGGCAACAAAGTCGATCTGATATCAAATATCTTCTTCAACCTGAATTCCGCTGAAACAAGCGACGAGATGCAGGCGTTGGCCAAAGACATTTCACCCTTACTTTCCGAGTTTAGCAATGACGTGATGCTCAATGAGGAGCTATTCAGAAAAGTAAAGCTGGTTTACGAAAGTGTGGACAAAACCAAACTTGATGAGGAATCGCTGACGCTTCAGGAGAAGACTTACAAAGGTTTCGTTAGAAATGGTGCCAACCTGCCAGCAGATAAAAAGGAGAAACTACGTGCGATAGACAAGGAGATTTCTGTGCTGGGCCAGCAATATGGAGAGAACGTGCTCAAAGAAACCAATGCCTTTTCCATGGATGTAACGGATGAAAAGGAACTTGAAGGGCTTCCTGATTTCGTAAAGGAAGCCGCCGCCGAAACTGCCAAAGAAAAGGGCAAGGAAGGTGCCTGGACATTCACACTTCAATACCCCAGTTATATTCCATTCATGACCTATTCGGCCAACCGGGAGCTCCGCAAGAAAATGTTTATGGCCTATGGGTCCCGTAGCTTTAAAGGCAATGAGTTCGACAACCAGGAGGTGGTAAAAAAACTGGTTCAACTGCGTTTCGAAAGGGCTCAGTTGCTCGGCTACCCCACCCACGCACATTTTGTGCTTGAAGAGCGCATGGCTGAAACACCTGAGAAGGTCAATGAGTTTCTCGCCGATATACTGGCGATTTCTCAACCCGCCACGCTGAAGGATGTGGAAGAGCTTACTGCGTACGCCAAAAAGCTAGACGGTCTCGATACAATTGAAAGGTGGGACTTTGCTTATTACAGTGAAAAGCTGAAAAAAGAAAAATATGAGGTTGATGACGAGTTACTCAAGCCTTATTTCCAGCTGGAGAAAGTGATTGACGGAGTGTTCAAAGTAGCCGAAAAGCTTTTTGGGATTCACTTTGTTGAAAACAAGGAGATCGACAGATACCACCCCGAAGTGCTGGTGTATGAAGTGAGGAATGGCAATAACGAGCTGGTAGCGATTTTCTATGCCGACTTCTATCCCAGGGAAGGCAAAAGAGGTGGTGCCTGGATGACCGTTTTCCGGCAGCAAAAGAAAGTGAATGGTGAAGACAAGCGGCCACATATCAGCATCGTTTGTAGCTTTACTAAGCCAACCAAGTCCACGCCGTCATTGTTGACGTTTAATGAGGTGCAGACGCTGTTCCACGAGTTCGGTCACGCCCTCCATGGCATGCTGGCCAAAGGAAACTACGGCAGCCTGAGCGGCACCAATGTTTATTGGGATTTTGTGGAGCTTCCCTCACAAATTTTGGAAAACTGGACACTTGAGAAGGATTGTCTTGACCTGTTTGCCCGGCATTACAAAACCGGCGAAGCCATACCTGCCGATCTAGTACAAAGACTGAAAGAGAGTGCCAATTTTCAGGCAGGATATGCTACTACCCGTCAGGTAGCGTTCGGCATGCTCGACATGGCCTACCACGGTGTAGACCCCTCAGGCATAAAAAATATTGGCGAGTTTGAAAAAGCACTATTCGAAAAAATGGAGGTGCTTCCTCAGGTGAAAGAAACCAACATGAGCTGCCAGTTTTCTCACATATTTAACGGAGGCTACTCTTCAGGGTACTATAGCTACAAATGGGCCGAAGTGCTGGACGCTGACGCATTCGAGTTTTTCAAAGAGAAGGGGATTTTCAACAGCGAAGTGGCTGGAAAATTCAAAGACAACATTCTTTCCAAAGGAGGCAGTGAACACCCAATGATACTCTACAAGAAATTCAGAGGGCGTGAACCTGATCCAAAGGCCCTGTTGAGACGGGCCGGGCTTCTGAAAAAATAGGGCTGAAAGGCAACAAAAAAGGCGACTGGTGTGAGCCAATCGCCTTTTTATTTTCACTAACAGTTAATTAGAAAATAAGAATGATCAGTAGCACTATGATAATTACAGCGCCTACTGACAATGTCAGCTTATTGTTCAAGAAGTCCAGTTCCTTCTTGATCTCCCTCAGTTCTTTCTTCACTTCCTGGCGATCTTCTTTAGAAAGCTCATTTTTTTTAATGTCTTTGATCTCATTTACCCGCTGGGTAAGCTGAGTTGCTCTCTCTTGGGCCTGCTCTTCTGTAAGGCTATTAAGTTGTTCTTTTGTCATCGGCTCTGTTCCGGCAGCCAAAGCACTGGTGCCGAAAACCAACGTAAATGCCGCCAGGGCAAGAATAGATGTAAATAGTTTCCTTTTCATAGATTGATAATTTTCGAATTCAATTCAAAATAGGCCTTTTCGAAATACCAAACAAGATGGAAAGTGCTGAGAGAGAAAAAGAAAAGCCGATCTTAATTGACCGGCCTTTCCTGGATGCGATGTTTAGCCAACTATTTTATTTTAATGCCCAGATCTTGTCGTAGCCTCTTTCTATTTCGGCTTCTCTCAGGCGTGCCATTGCGTCCCTTAAGGCGTTCATCATGTCGTCTTTTCTCACAATGCTGTTCAGGGCGTTGATATCATTAAACTCAGACTCGGAGAATGGTTTGCCATCGGAGGCTGCTACCCAGCCGGAGCCATATTGGACATCCTTGTTGGTGTAGGTTTCCTCTCTTCCCTGAATGAAAAAGTTGAGCCGTGGGATCAGGATAATTTTGTCGTTGTTGTCGCCTGCAATCTGTAAGTCCATCTGCACATTGATCAGGCCATCAACATCTGCGTCCTTCATCAGGTTAATGATTGGCCTGTCAGAAGTCATGTTGGTGGATACTGATCCGAAAATGTCGGCGATCTTCGTTGGCTGCATATTGACTGTGTTTTTGTAGGTCTTCACAATCAGCTCATCTGTATTCTTTTCTTTTACCGGATAAAACTCTTTGTAGTAAGAAGATGCAGTCAGCTTTTCAGTAGGCACCATTTCGATATCGAATTCTTCCTTGAACATGGTGACAATGTCAGCATACATGTTGCTAAGCAGTTGATCCCAAAAAGCATCGGGCAGTTTTGGAAACTGATAGGTGGTGGTTGTGGTAGTGGTGATCTTGGTGTTGTAACCATAAGAAACTGATTCATCCACTTCCTGCTTGAACAAAACACCCCGTACGGAAAGGGACGAAACGGCGAACTTTGATCCTTGCGAAAATGGCGCCCCTGTGGCAGCGTTGGGTTTACTTGCTGCAAAATTCAATACACCGGCAGGGTTGTCTATTTTACCTTTCACGCTAGTCGACCCATAAACACTCTCCTGTTGTTTGCCTGACACATTCACTTTCATTGAGCCATAAGCCCTGCTCTGAAGCTCCGCAGCAGCAGTCGACTGCTTGTCGGTGGGTGCTTGCACATAGCGTTCCACTATCAGATAATTCTCGCCCTGGTTGTAGTTGCCCACACCGTTTACACTACCCGAAATAGTAGGGTTGCTGAAAGCTTCCCTGGGGATAACTATTTTATCGGTTGACCTGAATGAAGCGAAGTAGTTGAATCCTCGGGCACCGGCCACGTCAGTTACCAGCGCCACATTTAAAAGGCTGCCCTCATGGCCGGAGCCATTTTCCAGCACCAGCTCGATGTCTTTGGACAGATCGATCTGAGCGTTTGTCGTCGAGCCATTTACAGAAATTATTTTCACTGACGGCACAGGTTTGATAGTGAAAGAAGCTTTGTCTCCTGTTATAGTTTCCACATTCACCGTTTTTGGGGTAAGATCGTCAGGTTCAAGCTCGATCATGTAATACCCCAAACCCGTTGAAGTCAGCTCCTTGCCCTCACTGGTTACTGAGCCATCTATATTGAGCATTCCAAGGCCTTCTGCTTTTGAGAAAAATATTGCCACGGCAACATCGCCTTCCTTAAAATCTTCGGGATATACCTCCTGGCCGGAAATCCGGGCTTCCATGGTGTGCATTCCGTTGATGTGGTGCACCAGCACAGCCGCCTCCCCCAGGTTAGAGGTTTTCGAGGTCATTAGCTTGGCTGTCAGTTTACCTATTTTTTCTCCCAACTTTAAGCCTCTTTTTTCCTGAGCTTTAGAAACCTCAGTGGCCAGTAAAAAGACAAACGGTATGAGTAATCCTATCTTTTTCATAGTCGATTAATTTGGTGCTAAGTACCAGATAATCGCATTTCGAGAAAATCGCTCATACGGGGTATTTAGTACTACCCACCAGCACGGATGCTAAAACAGGTCGATCTTGCTACTGTGTATAAAAAGGAACCTTTTAATGCAACTTATTAGCATTGCTGTCGTTACTCCTTTCAATAAAGTGTTCGATGAAAAAAATTACCTCATTCTTCTGGTTCTGTTCAGGAGCTTCTCCGTCGCTCCTGAAAAGGTGCCCAACAGAATCTGCCCGGTTTGTGAGCATTGGCGGTGCCGTGTTCTTCACAGGTCTTTTGGCGGCTGTAAGTGGAGGTTTTGCTCTATATTCTGTTTTTAGCAATTACTGGGTCGCAGTGCTATTTGGTTTGCTCTGGGGACTCATGATATTCAACCTTGATCGCTTTCTGGTTTCGAGCTTAAAGAAAAGTGAAAACAAATGGGAGGAGTGGCTAATGGCTTCACCAAGAATCGTGCTGGCGGTGTTGATAGCCATAGTGGTAGCAAAGCCTCTGGAGCTGCGGATATTTCAGCCTGAAATAGAAGCCGAGCTTGTCCTTATCAAAGAAGAACAAAAAGCTGCTGAAGGAGAAATGATTGCATCACGCTACTCACCCCTGATAGCAGGATACAAGGCCGAACTCAGCCAGCTGGAAACTCAAATTGCCAGCAAGGAGATAAAACGAGATGAACTCGTGAGGATGGCTCAGGAAGAAGCGGACGGAACGGGCGGTTCAGGTCGTCGTAATCTGGGGCCTATTTATGCTGTGAAGAAAGCAAATGCTGAAAGAGCCGAAACTGAACTGAAAGAGCTCAAAGCAAATCACTCTGCTCTGATTTCAGCCCTACGGGAAAAGCAAGATTCAGCAGCGCTGCTGCAAGCCAATGAACTGGCCAAAATTGACGTCTCGCATATTGGTGGATTGGCATTACAGATGGAAGCGCTGGCACGGCTTGCTGGCAAGCACTCCTCCATAGCATTTGCCAACATTTTCATTATGCTTCTGTTCGTAATGATAGAAGCCTCACCCGTTTTGGTGAAGCTAATTAGCCCCAGAGGGCCATACGATGATTTGTTAGAAGCACACGAACATGCCTTCGTGAATTACAGAAAATCAAAAGTTCACCGGCTGGACACCAAGCTCGAAAAAGAGCTGGCCTGGAAGGGGTAACTACTCGGCGTGGTAGTCCTGAAGCTTCTTTCTCATCATCCGCAGTTCTTCCGGCGCCTTCATATTGACGTGCACGTGAGGATACAACTCCATGAATGCTGCTAGCTGAAAGCCCAGAGAGTTGGCTATTTTTTGACAGAACAGCAGCTCAGAGTCCTGGATAACGCTATCTGCCTTCATGAGCAGGATGACGTTGTAGAGATAATCGAAACGATCATCATAGGGCATCTTGTCAAGGCCTTCGACTGGATCAGGCTGCTTGATCAATTGCTCCAACTCCTCCTGAGAAATATCTCCCGACCTCGCTACCCTTTCTATTACCTGCCTTTCTCTTTCATGAAATTCACCATCGCTGTTGGCAAGGGTAATAAGGAGCGACAACTGCGTTCTGATGTTTTTCATAGAGCTAATTTATCTCTATATGCCAATAAAAAAAGCCCATTGAAGGGCTTTTTCGTTATTTACTTAAAAATGGGTACCTGAAATCCGTTGGCGGAGCAAATGTTTCCTTGATGGTTCTTGGCTGCACCCACCGAATAAGATTGAGAATGGAGCCGGCCTTATCGTTGGTGCCTGAGGCCCTGGCACCCCCAAACGGCTGCTGGCCCACAACTGCGCCTGTAGGTTTGTCGTTGATATAGAAATTGCCAGCTGCATGCATCAGTTTGCTCATGGCCAGTTCTATAGCATAGCGGTCTTTGGAGAAAATGGCACCTGTCAAAGCATAGGGTGACGTGCTATCCACCAGTTCCAGAGCCTCTTCGTAGCGCTCGGCCTGATACACATAAACTGTTAGCACCGGACCGAAGAGTTCTTCGCACATGGTTACGTACATGGGGTCTTTGGCAAGCAGCACGGTAGGCTCTATGAACCAGCCCTTACTTTTATCGTAATTGCCACCTGCAACCACTTCCACCATAGGGCTTTTCTTGGCCTCGTCTATATATTTGGTGATTTTGTTGAATGAGCGTTCGTCAATCACAGCATTAACAAAGTTGCCAAAATCTTCAACGTCACCCATTTTTACATTCTTCAAATCCTCAAGAATATACTTTTGCACCTCGGGCCAGAGGTTGTCAGGAATGTACGCCCTTGAGGCAGCTGAGCATTTCTGCCCCTGAAACTCAAATGCACCACGAATAATAGCGGTGGCTAGCTCCCTTGCATTGGCCGATTTGTGGGCAATGATAAAGTCCTTACCGCCAGTCTCGCCTACGATGCGGGGATAAGTCCTGTATGTGGTAATGTTTTGGCCTATCGTTTTCCAAAGCTGTTGGAAAACTCCTGTGCTACCGGTAAAATGGAGCCCCGCAAAATCCTTGTGGTTAAAAATCACGTCTCCGGCAACAGGCCCATCCACGTAAATAAGGTTGATAACACCATCGGGCAAGCCCGCTTCTTTGAATACTTCCATGATCACTTGCGCCGAATACACCTGGGTATATGCCGGCTTCCATATCACTGTATTACCCATCAAAGCAGGTGATGCTGGCAGGTTGCCTGCTATTGAGGTGAAGTTGAACGGCGTAATGGCAAAAACAAAACCCTCAAGTGGCCGGTAGTCCATACGGTTCCACATGCCTGGTGCCGAGTCGGGCTGCTGGTGAAACAGCTCCACCATGAAGGCCGCATTGAATTTTAAGAAGTCGATGAATTCACAGGCAGCATCAATTTCAGCCTGAAAGGCATTTTTTGACTGCCCGAGCATGGTGGCGGCATTTATTTTAGCCCTGTAGGGGCCAGCCAGCAGGTCGGCGGCTTTTAGAAAAATACTTGCCCTGTGCTCCCAGCTCATCTCTGCCCATGCCTTTTTGGCGCCAAGTGCAGCATTAACAGCCTGCTCCACATGGCTGGCATCTCCTTCGTTAAAGTAGCCAAGCGTATGCTTATGATCGTGAGGCGGCGACATCCGAACCTTCTTTCCAGTTCGCACTTCTTCACTGCCGATGTACATAGGAATATCTGCCTCTTTTGACTTTAGCTCCTTCAGTTCCTTTTGCAGTGCGGCCCGCTCGGGTGTGCCGGGTGCGTAGCTGAGAACAGGTTCGTTGGTTGGTTTGGGGGTCTTAAAAATCGCTAATGACATGTTGTTTATTTGGTTTTGTCGACTGCAATAAATTGAGGGGCGAATTTACTCACCGTAAGCCTAAAAACCTTTAGAAATGGTGATGCAATTCGCTAAGAGAATGTATTTCGAGTGTAACTGGTTCCGTATGCGGATGTTTTTCGGGGTTGAAATAAAAGTGATCTATGCCATGCCCTCTGGCTCCCCCAATATCTGTGACAAGGTTGTCGCCTACCATGGCCGACGTGGACGGAGTGGCACCGGTGAGCTGCATGGCGTATTCGAAGATTTGCGGCGAGGGTTTGCGGGCTCCTGCTCTTTGAGAGGTGATTACTTCAGAGAAGAATTTCTCCAGGCCTGAGCTTTTGATCTTCACCGACTGGATATCGTCAAAACCATTGGTAATGATGTGAATCGGGTATTTTTCAACCAGGTAAGTAAGCAACTCTATGGCGCCGGGCATCACTGCCGTTTTGGTGGGGCACAGTTTCACATAGTCCTCACCAAACTGAAAAGCGAGGTCCATATCTGCGAAACCCAGCTCCCTGAACACTGTTCTGAACCGCTCCTCCCTGAGGTGTTCCTTGTCAATTTTTTTCAGGTCGTACAGATACCAGAACTGTGTATTTACCCTGAAAAACTTGTCGACAAGTTGCTCGGCCGAGAACTTACCGAAATTTTTGAGAGCGTACACGGAATAAAGCTCCACAAGGGACTCTCTGGCATTTTGATCGTAATCCCACAGGGTGTGATCGAGGTCGAAAAAAAGGTGTTGGTATTTTTTGCCCATACATTTATCTAAGCCCGGTTAACTGGCGTTTTTCCATTTTGTTTTTTACCAGTTCTCTGTTCGAATAAAGTATCCGAAAGGTTTCAAGGTCTTTTTGGAGGCTGGCGTCCTTCTGCAAAAATTGAAATATTTGGCTAACAATGTCCGACACCTCCTCCTTGATAGAATAGAAAACGTACTGGTCTATTTTTCTAACGTTCACCAATCCGGCATTTCTCAGGTAGGTCAAATGCCTAGAGGTTTTGGTTTGGGTAAAATCCAGAGACAATTCAATATCGGTAATGCAAAGTTCCTTTTGATTAAAGAGGAGAAAAAGAATGCGCACTCTGGCCTCCTCCGAGAAGGATTTGAATATTTGGTTTCCGTATTGCAGACTAAAGTTTTTGAGTCTCATGGGAACAATATTGAAAGTATATGGCTTATCCGTGTAACACAAAACCTGTGCAATTGATCTAATAATTTGTAGCTTAGGGCCCAATTGCAACTATTAACCCTTAATTAGTATCCTCTTAATTCATAAGTAAAGAAAGGCTTGTCAAAGTTCATCTCTAAATATTTTCTGCCTTTTATGTGCTTCCTATTTATGCTGGTGGCACATCAGGAAAGCTGGGCCCAGGGCGGAAGCAGGGTCATCCAGTTTTCCGGGGTAATATTGGGTGAGGACAGCGTTTCTGGCGTGCCTGGCGTGCACGTATACGTGCCAAAGGCTGGAAGAGGCACTACATCCAATGTTTACGGTTATTTCTCGATGCCTGCCCTGGTTGGCGACAGTGTGGTGATCAGTGCCATAGGCTTTGAAAAGCAGCACTTCATCGTTCCCGGCAACAAAGGTGAGAACTTTACAGCGATCATTGAGCTCGTTACCGACACCACTTATTTGCCACCCATAGAAATTTTACCTTACCCTACCGAAGAGCTCTTCAAGCAGGCTGTGCTTGCCCTCAAGCTGCCCGATGCCGAAGACTATCGTAAGATGGAGGAGGTGCTCAGGGCGGATATTTTGATGCGGATGATGCAAGGGGCACCTATGGACGCTTCGGAAAATTACAGGTATTATTCCAATCAACAGTTTCTGGCAATGACGGATAAGTTTCAGCCAAGAAGTAATCCGCTGTTAAATCCTTTCGCCTGGGCTCAGTTCATCAAATCTTTGAAAAAGGACAGGAAGTAATCAGGTTTTTTACCAGGTTTTGCTCACCTCACTCCAGTAAAGCTGCACCCAACTTTCCATCCCTTCTGCTAATTGTATTCTGTCTTCTAAAAACACTACCACTCCCAGCGAAGACAACCTTATCAGGTCGTATTTAAGGGCTATAGAAAGTGTGTTCATACTCTCAGCGTTTCTTGAGATATACTTGTTTGTAATTAAAGCATTGAATGCTTCGTGGGTGGCATTTTGGAACAATAGGTCAGTTTGCATGGGCATTGCTATTTGTTTGACGTTACAAAAATGCGATGATGCCCATCGGCAAAGTATGATTTCTGTCAGGTATTAAGCTGATGTATTGTGGGGATTGTTAAGGCTTTGAATGGTACATCCTATCCAAATCATTGCCCAAAGCATGCAGGCTAATAACAGTGAGATAAATACAAATGCCGGGGAAAACAGCCAACCACCAGGCCTGCAGGTTTTCGAGGTAGCCATGGATAATGCTTCCCCAACTGACGGTTTCGGGAGAAACACCTACACCAATAAATGAAAGAGTGGCCTCGGCGATCAGCAAACCCGATATGGTAAAACATACCTGTGTGGCTACCGACCCGATGGCGTTTGGCAGGGCATGCCGAAAAAAGACTTTCTGCTCTGACAGACCAATTATTCTAGCCGATTCAATATATGTCATCTCTCTAACCTTCAGCATTTCAGCACGTACCATCCTCGCCATCACGTCCCAGCTGGTAACAGCAAACAGCACAATTAGAGTGAACATATTGATGGGGATGATCATAGCAAAGGCCACAATCAAATACAAGCGGGGAATAACCGATATCACCTCAATAAACCGCTGAGTGGTGGTGTCAAGGGGAAAAGTAATACGACTCCGCAAAAGGTCAAATCTTCTAAGCAGCAACCAGCATATGGCAACAAATGCTATTAGGGCCAGAAGGATGGAGATTCCCGCAAACACATGACCAGTTGAAGAAACGGTCGGCCAAAGCACTGCGATAGAATACACGAAAACGACGAGCAGGAACAGTGCTGCCAGGTGGGTTCTCAAAGTAAACCGCAGACGATCATTTCCGAAAAAGGCAGCAACACTTCCAAAGCCAACACCTATACTTCCACCGATCAACGCCGCACCGATGCTGACCAGGATTGACCTTTGAGAGCCCGCCAAAATAGACAGCCATACATCTCTGCCGAGTGTGTCCGTCCCCAGCCAATGGCCCGCTCCCGGGGGCAGGCTTCTCATGTCAAGCCTGAGCTCAGGCTTCAATCCATCAAAGAACCACGTCAGCACAACAACCACCAGGATCGCTCCCAGCATCGCCAATGGCCACCATCTGAATGTCGGTTTGTTGCTCATTGGTTGGAAAGCCTTATTCTGGGATCAAACCAATAGTACAAGACATCGGTAATTAAGTAGGATAGCATCCTGACCATAGTCAACAGCAGAATAATTCCGGTGACAACGGGATAATCCTGCGCACCAACCGACTGTGTGAGCAGCATGCCAACGCCCTGAATAGAAAACAGCACCTCTACCACCAATGCGCCACTTACCACTGCCAGCAAATACTCCCCGAATAGCGTAATGGCAGGCAATAAACTATACCTGAGTCTATATCTCTTTTTGATGACATGCTCGCTAAGACCTCTTGCCCTGGCCATAAACACAAATGGCAGGTCGGCAGACTTTTGAAAAGCATTGTCGATGTGCTTGGTGATATAAGGCAATGTGCTTATCCAAAGAATGGCCACCGGGAGCACGTAAGGCCAAAAACTCCTGGACAAAAAGGAAAGGCCGTTGAGCGAACTGGCCGAAATATGTGAAGGAAACCAGGAGAATACCGATCCGCTGGCAAAAAGAATCATCGCCAAAAGAGCCCAACCAAAAAGCGGAACCAGGTCAAAGAAATAGATAACCTGGTCGGCCAATGCTTTTGCCCTGGCCCCTAGTTGCGATAAGCCAATCACCAGCCAGTAGGCAGAAAGAAAAATCAGAATAATAGCAGGCACCGTGAACACAATGGTGTTGGAAAGCGCTCGGCCGATGACATCAAGCACCCTTTCCCGATTTTTCCAGCTCACCCCCAAGTCGCCACGTAAAAGCTGAGAAAACCACAAGTGAAACTGATTGCCTGAATCGTTCCAGTAAACTGCTGGCAGGTAGGCTCTCCACTGCTGAGACGAAGCTTCCAATTCGTTTACTAGCGAAAGTATTTCAGATGACGCAGCACTATCATTGCCCGAAACTGAACTTCGCACTCTTTCCCATGTCAATTCATCGTCTTCGACAACCCATGCGGCAAAGCTTTGGGCTTGCAGCGCAGATACAAGCTGCAACGCCTTGTCTGACTGGCCTGTTAACAAACAGATCTTTTTTACCCATTCCTTTTGCACATCAGGCATGCCCGGGGGCAGGGCTGCTGGTAACGCAGCGGACTGTAACGACAGGTAAAACACCGGAAGATCAAGACCAAGCTCTTTCCTTATCCTTATTTTCTCCTGTAGGATTCGTTGTGCGTTATAGCTGCCTCCTTCCAATGCCAGGAGATCAATCCGCTCCTCCCACACCGACTGCGACGGCAAAAGCCTGAAAACAAAAAGCCCAATCAGTCCAAGGAGTAGTGCGGGGAATGCAGAAAGTAACCGTACAGCCAGGTATCGAAGCATAAGTTTCAAAAATAACAAACTGACAATAAGAACCGCTAACCGGGTGAAGCTTTAGGGAAGGGAGATGGTTTTTGAGTCAAAGTGCTGCCAACAAATAGCACTAAACACATAGTAATTTAGAAAAATACCTAAAAACAGGTATCAATCAGGGATGCGCTATGCTTAACATTGTAATGTGTAATTGAAATGGGCTCAACATCAACCTTGACTCGTAGATTTTACACATAAGCTCACAGGTTAGAAGTGAAAAAGGACTGCTCTCAATGAGCAGTCTTTTTTTTGTACACCCTAATCCATCTCACTCATATCGGCAACCATATTTGTAATAGCCCACAATTACTATTAATTTTCAGGGGATTCTAACGAGCATCAACGACGTCGACTTATGAAAGCTATTGTAAAAACAGGGCTGTTATTTTTCATTGTAGCACTTATTGCAGGCTGTGGTGGCAGGTATCCCAAGCACAACTGGGGTAGTAAGTATGAGTACTTGGAAAAATACGAATCTGACGAAGGCCATCATATCACGTATACACACGATTTGATTCTAAGAAAACCCCGCAGACCAGATGAAGAGCATCATTACTCTGTGATCTTAAAAGGCCAGCAGGAAGATGAGGACAGCGACACAAACTATTGGGTAGAACAGTATCTCGGGCGTGCGGTAGAAACCGACAGCACTTTAAACATCATCTTTTCATCGATGCAAACGGACGTCGATCATGGACACGACAGGTTCAACTTCACCTCCGGCGACACGCTCATCCGCATTCACCGTGACGGAGACGTATACCACACAGAGTGGGTGAAGTATACGCCAGTGGCAAGCCACAACCACGAGGATGATTGGGTAAGAATGAACTAAATATTGACCGCCATTAGTGATTTGAGGAATTTGGCGCATTTATGACCATCCACTTTGTCCTCAGCCATCCGGCTGTTTCTGAAAATATCGGGTTCGCTTGCAGGGCGATCAATACCATGGGGTTTGGCAGTCTCAGGCTGGTCAACCCAACTGACTATCTTTCCCGGCAAGCCAAAAAAACAGCTTATGGCTCACATGATATCCTGGAAAATGCTGTAGTCTATTCGTCGCTTGCAGATGCACTGAGCGATATTGACTTTAGTATAGCCACCACAGCCAAGAAAAGGCTTGGGAGACATGACTATCATTCGCCCGGGAAAGTCAGCAACCTTCTGCAAGAAAAAGGCACAACGATCAACAACGTTGCAATTGTCTTTGGCAGCGAGCGAGATGGGCTGGCAAAAGAGGAAATCAATCTTTGCGACATCATTAGCACTATTCCGCTGGCAGCCCCTCATCCCTCCCTCAATTTGGCTCAAAGTGTCCTCATTTATGCCTGGGAGCTTTCGAAAATCTCCGTTAGTGGCAAAGTGAACCCACCAAAAGAGGCCGTGGAGGAAGGTGTTCAAAGAGCCCTGAAAGAAAAAGCCCTGAAAGTCCTTAAGGATCTTGACGTGCCCCGCCAGCCCAGTCTTTATAACCGACTAAAAGACCGACTGATGACTGCTGATGCCGAGGATACGAAGCTGATGCTGGCGCTGGCTCGATTTATTGAGCATAGACTCAAATCCCGATAAGGATCGACCTATGTTGTAGTTGCTTTGAGCAGAATGGCAACGGCATAGTAGAGCCTACTGGCGGCGTTTGCCCACCTTCATAGACCATGACGTATGAGCTAAAGTTTCTGGAAAAGGATAAGACGATCTATTTCCTGCCTGATTTTGTTAGTTAATTCACTAACAACCGGTACTAAGTTTGAAAAATTCACATTTTGATGGTGAATATTTAGGACGCATAAATTGGCATGTCAATTGATAAGAACTATCTTTGACATCCGAATTTCGATATGGAAAAGATACTTTTTGCACTTACGTCTTTTTTGATTTGTTTCATACTTACTCCGGCGGTTATCTATTTTTTCGTAAGGAACAGGATTACCGATACGCCAGGAGGAAGGAAAATACACAAAGCAAGTACTCCTTCTATGGGTGGAATACCGATCATGATTGGTGTCCTTTTTGCTGTTTTGCTTTGGTTTACCCTTGGGGAGCTAAACCAAAGCCGTAGTATTCTATTTGCTGTTATTATCATGTTTATTGTAGGCCTTCGGGACGACTTGGTTAACCTTTCGGCTTTTCACAAGTTAGTAGGTCAGATGGCTGCAGCACTGCTTGTTGTCGTCTATGGCGGGGTTCAACTCACTTCGCTGTACGGACTTTTTGGCGTATATGAGTTGCCAGTATATGTAGGAATCCCAGTCTCTTTGTTTACAGTTATAGTTTTAACCAACGCCTTTAACCTTATCGATGGTGTTGATGGGTTGGCGGGTATGTGTAGCCTTTTGGCATTGACCTTCTTTGGAACATGGTTTGAACTAAACGATCAGCACTTGTATGCAGCCATCGCTGCTACGTTCGCTGGTGGGGTAGTTGGCTTCTTGATGTTTAACTGGTCGCCTGCGAAGATTTTTATGGGAGATACAGGAGCTTTGGCGATTGGCTTGCTACTGGCATCGTTCGCCGTTTTATTTATCGAAAGCAATTACTCACTTAATGCAAGCTCTCCAATAAAGTTTAGTGGTTCGGTGGCCACAGGAGTGGCGGTAATGATTTTGCCTATTTTTGACACTGCCCGTATTTTTGTGAAAAGGGTGAGAAAAGGAAAGTCTCCGCTTTCGCCTGATAAGAGTCACGTGCACCATTTCATAATGCGGATGGGGTTTGAACATCGTCATATCACACTTATATTAACTTCTATTAACTTGATGTTCGTAGCGATTGCTATCGTTGGAAAGAGCTATTCAGACTCAATAATGCTTCCAATTGTAATTGGCACGGCTATTTTTCTCGGCCTTTCGTTGGACTATCTTGTTTTACGATCTGTGAAAAATAAAGTCAGAAAAAGTCCTAAATTACTAGTCAATAAAAAATTCCCTGGAGCCAAAGTACCTACTAATCACCCTATTGTAGAAAAAACCCTTATTGAGACCGAAAACATTTTGCAGAATTAATTTTACTCTGTAACGCATTTTAAAATGCCTAAAAGGTTTTACAAACTATTTCCAGCACTTTTCATATTTGGAGAGCTCGTTATAATATCTATTCCGTTCCTGCTTTCCTATTACATTATTAATAACAGCCTTGACCTAGCGCCAGTATACCGTTGGGCTTTTGGGTTTTACCTGGGCATATGGCTTTCAGTTTCTGTTGTTGCTGAAGACTTTAAAATTGGCCGATCAACCAACTATTATGTGACGCTGAAGCGGGCTTTTTTTACACTCTTCATTTCTCTCTCGCTGATATCGTTCTTCTGGGTTTTATTTGAAGCGTACGAGCTGAGCCGTGAATTTCTAGTGCTTATTTTCGTTCAGCTGTTTGTTGCGGTCGGCTTCTATAGAGTACTAGTTCATATTGCGCTTAATAAATATCGGAAGTTTGGGGGTAACGTTAGAAGTGCCATTATTATTGGCTTCGACCAGCAGGGAGTGCGACTATATAATTTGTTTAAGAGGAAACCTGAGTATGGAATAAGGTGTGTCGGATTTTATGATGATACATATTCAGGACTCTCCCAACGGGATGGTATTCCCATTCTTGGTGGGATTGACGACTTTATCAGAAATGGTATTGATGACACGGAGTTTATTTATGTGAGTGAAAGCGTTAACAGATTTGCTCTCAGCCAAATTGTTAACGTTGCCGACGCACAACTGAAAAAGGTTAAGTTAATTCCACAGTTCAACACCGAACTTTTTAAGACTTACTCTCTTACCAGGTTTGATGATATCTCAATAGTTGATATTAACGACCTGCCCCTGGATGGCATCTTGAATCGTGTGGTAAAAAGGACTTTTGACATTGTCTTTTCGCTGTTTGTTGTTGTTTTTGTGCTAAGCTGGCTCTATCCGATACTCGGCCTGCTAATTAAACTAGAGTCCTCGGGCCCGGTCTTTTTTAGGCAACTTCGTCATGGGAAGGGAAATTCACCATTTGTATGCTACAAGTTCAGGACGATGGTGATCAACAATGTGGCGGACACCAAATGGGCTTCGAGAAACGACCCAAGAATTACAAGAGTTGGCACTTTCCTCAGAAGAACAAGCCTCGACGAGCTCCCACAGTTTTTGAATGTTCTAATAGGTAATATGTCGATAGTTGGGCCCAGACCCCACCCAATTCCGCTGAATGAGTCTTATCAAAACAGGGTGCATAAATTCACTCAACGCCATGCTTCCAAACCTGGTATCACAGGCTTAGCACAGGCTATGGGCTATAGGGGTGAAATACAAAAGTTCCATCAAATGAGCTCACGGGTGAAACTGGACAGATTCTATCTTCAGAATTGGTCTTTTATTCTTGACCTGAAAATCATAGTTTTGACTGTTTATTCAATCGTATTCAATAGGGAAAATGCCTATTAGAATTGTCTTTAAAATGTTCTAGCAAGTGCATAAAGAATCAAAAGTGTTTATTGCCGGCCATAGGGGAATGGTCGGCTCTGCTATTTTAAGGGGTTTACAGAAGCGGGGTTTCTCAAATTTTGTTTTGAAGACTTCGGCGGAATGTGATTTGCGCCGCCAAGCTGATGTGGAGAGCCTGTTCGAGGTGGAGAGACCAGATTATGTCTTTCTGGCCGCTGCCAAGGTCGGAGGAATTAATGCCAACAACACCTATCGGGCAGAATTTCTACACGACAATCTGATGATCCAGAATAATGTCATTCACTCGGCCTGGAAATATCAATCGACCAAATTGATGTTCCTTGGCTCTTCTTGCATTTACCCTAAACTTGCCCCACAGCCACTTAAGGAAGACTATTTGCTTACAGGGCTATTGGAAGAGACGAATGAACCCTATGCGATAGCTAAGATAGCTGGTATCAAAATGTGTGAGGCCTACAGAGACCAATACGGTTGTAACTTTGTATCAGTTATGCCCACCAACCTCTATGGCCCTAATGATAATTATGATTTGAAAAACTCCCACGTGTTGCCGGCGCTGATCAGGAAATTTCATGACGCAAAGGTGAGCGGCGCAAGTGAGGTGGAAGTTTGGGGCACTGGTACTCCCAAAAGGGAATTTCTTCATGTCGACGACATGGCTGAAGCGTGTATCTACCTGATGGAAAAATTCGATGCCAAGCCACATTCAAAGGATCCGTCATTTTTGAATATCGGTTGGGGAGAGGATATTAGCATAAAAGACCTGGGGCTGTTAATAAAAGATATTGTTGGCTTTCAGGGAACCTTGAAGTTCGACACATCAAAGCCCGATGGCACACCAAGAAAGCTCATGGACACATCCCGTCTCTCGGCGATGGGTTTCAAGCCAACTATTACTTTGGAACAAGGAATAGGAAGTGTTTACCGTGAGTTTGTGAAAACATATAGCTCGAGCGAAATACGGCTTTAAGTTTGGCTTAATCCGAATCCGATGGAAACAAGCTTTTTGATTACGGAGCGGGTTCCTTACTTTTGTTAAAATTTTCTTTCATGATCGAACGAATTGAAGAGTTAAAGGAAGAGGTGCAGAAATTTGTTGCTGAGAAGGAGGCTGATCTTGAATCGTTCAGGATGAAGTTTGTCAGCAGAAAGAGCGTTCTTACAGATTTGTTTGATGCTTTCAAGGATGTTCCGCCAGCCCAAAAGAAAGATTACGGAGTCGCTCTGAACCAACTAAAAGTGCTGGTACAGGATCGTTTCAAGGAGATGGTATCCGGCCTGGAAGAGAGTAAAGGGGCCACCACAGAAACAAAGGATTTAACACTTCCTGCCGCAACAGACCAAATAGGAGGCATTCACCCTTTGACCGCCCTCAGAGCAAGAATAATAGAGATTTTTGAAAGAATAGGGTTTTCGGTGGCCGACGGGCCTGAAATTGAGACTGACTGGTATAACTTCACTGCGCTTAACTTTCCCGAAAATCATCCTGCAAGGGAAATGCAGGATACATTTTTCATTGAGAAGAATCCCGACGTATTGCTGAGAACGCATACCTCTTCCGTACAAGTAAGGTTAATGGAGAGCGGCAAGCCACCTTTCAGGGCTATTATGCCGGGAAGGGTTTTTAGGAATGAGGCCATTACCGCACGGGCTCATTGCATTTTTCACCAGGTAGAGGGCCTGTATATAGATGAAGGAGTGAGCTTTGCGGACCTGAAGGACACCCTGTATCATTTCGCCAAGGAGATGTTCCATAAGGATGTCAAAATAAGGTTTCGACCCTCCTACTTCCCTTTCACGGAGCCTAGCGCAGAGATTGACATCTCCTGTCTTATTTGCAACGGAGAAGGTTGTAACATATGCAAGTATACAGGGTGGGTGGAGATAGCCGGCTCTGGAATGGTTGACCCAAATGTACTTGAGAACTGTGGTATTGACTCGGAGAAGTACACAGGCTTTGCTTTTGGAATGGGGATAGAGAGAATGGCCTTGTTGAAGTATCAGGTGAGAGACCTTCGCCTCTTTACCGAAAACGATGTTCGCTTCTTGAAACAATTTTCCTCCATTCTTTGAGCAGGCTGGCTAGTGTCTTTGGGGTTTTAGCAATGGCGTTGATTTTTGCTCAATGCAGTGAATCGAACACTGGCCCTAATATCCCTCCAAAAATTGTCAACATCGAAATAAACCTATCCAACCTTCAGTATCAGTCACTTCGGCAGGTTGGAGGCTTTGTGTACTTATCGGGCGGAAACAAAGGTCTGATTGTTTACCGGCAATCTCAATCAGAGTATAGGGTGTGGGATCGAATCTGTACCTACGGGCCGGACAAAGAATGTGAAATAGTGACGATGAATAGCTCTGGCTTTTACTTGGAAGACCTTTGCTGCAAATCGACCTTCGATCTTGACGGGTACCCTACCGCCGGCCCTGCAAAATATCCTTTGGTTGAATACAGGGCAGTGTCGGATGGCACATTCCTCTACATTTCTAACTAGCTCTAAAGGAGTCGGGTGATGATCTGCTCTTCGGTTATTCCCTCCGATTCTGCTTTGAAGTTACGCACTATCCTGTGTCTGAGGATAGGCTCCGCTACCGATTGAACATCTTCGATGTCCGGAGAATACTTGCCGTTCATAAGTGCATTGCATTTTGCGCCAAGCACAAGAAACTGAGATGCCCTTGGCCCTGCACCCCACTCCAGGTACTGCTTGGCAAGTTCATCTCCTCCGTCGTTCGGTCTGGTTTTATGAACAAGCTTAACGGCGTACTCAATCACGTTGTCTGCCACAGGAACTCTTCTCACCAACTGCTGATAGAACTTGATCTCATCCGCAGTCATCACCTGATCCACAGATTGCTCCCGCTCTGAAGTAGTATTCTTCACAATCTCAATTTCGGAGGCCAGGGTAGGATAGTCCAGGTTAATATTGAACATAAACCGGTCCAACTGAGCTTCTGGCAAAGGGTAGGTGCCTTCTTGTTCGATAGGGTTTTGCGTAGCCAAAACGAAGAAAGGCTTTTCAAGAGGGTGGTTCTTTCCACCTATTGTCACTGAGTACTCCTGCATCGCCTCTAGCAAAGCAGACTGCGTTTTTGGAGGGGTTCTGTTTATTTCGTCGGCAAGAATGATATTGGCGAAAATGGGTCCCAGGATGAACTTGAAATTTCGTTCCTTGTCGAGGGTTTCTGCCCCTAAAATATCAGAAGGCATCAAGTCAGGCGTAAACTGTATCCTGTTAAACTTCAAATGTAGCGCTGACGCCATTGTGTGAATGAGCAGGGTCTTGGCCAGCCCCGGCACACCTACCAAAAGGGAATGCCCCTGACAGAAAATAGACGAAATTAATAGCTTAACTACCTTGTCCTGACCAACTATTACTTTCGAAACTTCTTTTGTTAACTGTAGATATGACTGGTGAAAAGCATCAGCGGCCTCTTTGTCGTTTTTAAACTGAACCATTGTTTATCAGTAATTCTCTTTTAAAAGATTGCAGAAGTCGAATTCCGGATCAACGTCAATGTACACATCTCCCTGTGCTTTACGAAACCACTCAGATAGAATCTTATTTTTTTTGGCGCTAAGTGTTGCTTGATAAATCTTCTGGAAATCTTGTTCCAGATTTGCCTGGTGAGGTGGAACCTTGTCTTTATAGTAGATTAGTCTCAAAGCTTGTGTCCCGTCATCTAGCCTGTAGTCAATGGGTGCAGTGATGTTACCAACCTTCATCGTATCCAAAGTAAAGAAAAGCACGGGGTCTATTTCCTCAACGGAAACTCTCGGTGCTCCTGTGCCATCGAGCAAAAAGCCGCCATCGGAAGCTGTCGCCTTGTCATCGCTATATTCTTTAGCTGCCTTTTCAAACGTTATCGTTTTTGCTTCAATTTGCGTTTTCAGGCTGTCCAGGTAATCCCGGGAGGCCTTGATGTCAGCAGGGGATGGCACGGGAATCATCAAGATGTGTCGACTGTTGTAGGTGTTTCCTCTTCTTTCTACCAGTTGTATAATATGAAAGCCAAAGTCGGTTTCGACAGGCATCGAAATTTCTCCGGGCTGCATGCTGAGCGCAGTTGCTTCAAACTCAGGCGCTAAATCTCCTCGCCTGAAAAACCCGAGCTCGCCATTGTTTCTCCTCACGCTCGGGTCCATCGAATACTGCTGGGCAAGTGTAGCCATACTTTCGCCGGCCAGAATTTTATTTCTGATGGCAATTAATTGTGTGCGAATTTTTTCTTTTTCGACTTCACCAGGCTCTGGAATTTTTACGATTTGGCCAATAGTTACTTCGGTTGAAAAGAATGGCAGAGAGTCGGCAGGAATGGTTTTGAAGAACTTCTTCACTTCTGCAGGTGTCACTGTTAAATCTTTGGTGATGGTTCCCTGCATTTTTTCCACAACCATCTGTTCCTTTACGCTCTCACGAAGCTCGTCCTTGAACTGATCTATGGTTTTTCCGTAGAATTCCTCCAGCCGCTCCTCAGAGCCGACCTGATTGATGAAGAACTGTAGTCGGCGGTCCAGGTTACTTTCCACATCACCATCTTCCACCATCACGGAGTCGATTTCAGCTTTGGCAACAAGCATTTTATTGATAACCAACGTTTCCAGAGCATCACATCTGGTGATGCCTGTAATGTCATTCCTCGATAGCATTTCCAGGTAGGATTTTTCCATGTCCGACCTAAGGATGATATAGTTATCGACTTTAGCGATGATCTCATCCAACACCATTGTTTGTTGTCCCAATACTTTCAGGGACGCCACCATGATCAAAGCCAGTGAGAGTGCGAATATTCTAGTTCCTGTAAATTTCAAATTCATCGTTTTGTTGCGCCTCGTTTATGATCTCTTCTTCCAGTTTCTTAGCGAGCTCAATTTTACGCTTATTAAGAATAATATTAACTATGTCTTCCCTGATAAACTCCAACGGAGAAACCTGATCAGAGATTTTGTATTCAAGTAGTTTTATGAAGTAAATAAATTTGTCGTCCGACGATTCTACGAAAGAATTATCCCGCAAAAACTGAACTTTGTTGGGTATGGTGGCTAGCGGAGTGCTTTTCACCACCTCGTCAAAGTTGAGCCAGGCGTTGTCCTCAAGGGAGGAAGATATGGCAAACCTGAAGCAATAAGACTTGATTTCTTCCATGTCGGAGTCGGGGTAACTTCTTAACAGACCCCTGATTCGTGAAATTCGTGGGGCCTCCTTGGGAATTTTGACAAACAGGCACTTGATAATGTTCTGCTTTAGAAGAAAGTTCTCAAACTTATCGTCGTAATAGGTTTGTATTTCTTGCTCGGAAACCTCTTTGTTAAGACGCCTACCGATCTCATATTTTTCAAACTCATGTACCATGAGGGCATACTTATAGTCAAGCACCTTGCGTTCGATTTCTGCTTCGTTGAACTCTATTTTCGAAGACGCCTTGGCAATCATGAGTTGCTTTTTTATCCAACTATCAACGTACTTCTCAACCAGCTTGACACTGTCTTCGGGGGACAAATTTTCAGGCGCAATGCCAGTGAGGTCAGCTTTATAGAGGTACGTGTCGAACACTCGTGCTACGGGAATTTCCTGAACATTGGCTTCTTCTCCTGATTTTAGCTTTATAAACTCGCAGCTATGCAGCAGAGAAACGACGAGTACGAGAGGAATGTATTTACTTTTCATTAAGTTGTTTTACTACATTTTTCCAAGCCCTGGCGTTCACTTTTACGCTATACTTGGCCTTCAGCTCATTTAGCCACGTGGTTTCCAGAAATTCCTGATAGTCTGAAACCACTTTGCCTTTTACCTCTCCGAGCTCTTTTCGGGCAGGTTGCTGTATATTTTTTATATACAGAATTTTGGAGAAGGCACCGTCGTTGACGAAATGAATCCCCGCCTTCCAGTATTCTTTGGGAACGAGGTTATTATATTTTTCAAGCAGAGTACTTGAAACCTTCAAAGATAGCGTATCCAGGCCATTGAAATATTTTTCTAACACACTTTTTGATTGGGTAAGTAATTCAATTTGAGATGAGTTGATCTCATCTTTGATAAAACGAACCCTTGAGACCTCGTCCGGAAATGCTGTTTTTATTTCTTGAATGGATTTTTCATTTGCATAAATAGATAGTCCCAGGGAGTCAATCGAATTGAATACCTCTGCAAGGCCCGCCTTGGCTGCTCCCCATTCTGATGAGGTGCCAACTGTGTATTTTCCTAAAAGGAACAAGGTGTCGATGGAAGAGCTCATCAGGCTTTTCAGCACTTTATTTTCGCCTTCAATGCTCAACACGTCTGCCCGTTCATTCCATGTATAATCATCCCGGCGCTCTGAGAAAAAGCTATTCAAACCCACAGTATCCGTGTTCGCCATCTGCCACACCTTTTCGTTCATTACCTCAAACAGCAGAGTGCCATCAAAATACTCATTGTACAAAAACCTGTAAGCGGAGTTAGTCGCATAGAGTTGCTGTAGCTCGATGCCTTCCAGTTTCTCCAGCAAGAAGCTGTTCCAAAGCTCGTCAGCATACTTTTCAGCTGTTAGGTTGCTGCTTTTATTTTGGTTTATCTCCACATACCGGAAGAAATCTTCGGTTGTTAGCTGGGTATCGGCAGCACTAACCAGCACTTTTTTCAATTCTGAGCCTTTGGAGTCGTAAGACCAATTGCCTTCAATGACCCTGCCGTCGATCAATGAAAAGGCAGCCCTTTTTGGTTCAAGAAAAATCTTCACATTTAGTCGGCTGATCAAACTATCAATAGTTTGATCATTTCTACTGGAGGAGCGGTCATCGCCCGAAATGCGTGATTCAATCATTGTCCTTACCTCTTCCAAAGGCGGCACGGGCTTCTTCTCTACCAGTTTGATGATGTGCCACCCATTTTGCGCCTTAAGAGGATGGGAGATGTCGCCGGGCTTATCCAAACCACTCGCTGCAGTATAAAATGAGGCTGGCAGTTGCCTGAATGTTAACCAGGGCAGCTCCCCGCCTTTGTTTTTATTAGAGCCTTCATCACTATATTGCGCCACCAGGCTGTTCCAGTCTTCGCCTTTGTCAAGTTTTGCCTTTACCTCTGCAGCTCTGGTGTACGCCAATGTTGAATCGGCATTCATTTTGAAAAAGATATGTGCCAGCTTAATAGAGCCCAGGGCTTTTCGCCTTGCATGGACATAAACAATGTGATACCCAAACGACGTTTTGAAGGGGTCAGATACTTTACCGGCGGCAGTTTTGAAGGCTGCATTTTCGAATGGGTACACCATTTGGAAGGCACCGAAATAGCCCAGATAGCCATTGTTTTGTGCGGCCGACGGATCCTGCGAATACTGTTTGGCTAAAGTGGCAAATGATTCACCGTTGCCTACCCTTTTTTTGATGTCAAGAAGAAGGTTGTAGGCTTTGAGGGTATCTTCAGGTGAGGCATTCGCTGGAATTTCTATAAGGATATGGGAAGCCTCCACCTCCTCCAGGGTGCGGCTGTAAGCTTCTCTGACCAGCTCATCGTTAATAAGGTTTTCGGTCAGGTAAGGTTTTGCCAATTGTTTTTTGTAACCAGCCATTTCCTCCACGAAAGCTGGCTTTTTATCATAACCAAGTGCTTTTGCCTCTTTTACCTTAAGCCGAAAGTTCACATAGAGTTTGAAGTAGTCGTCAAGCTCTTGCTCTGTAAAAGAGCCAGAAGTTGCCTGCCGGTTTTTGTTGAAGGCATAGAGGAATTCTTCCGTAGAAAAAGCTTCATCCCCAATCGTAAAAAGGGGATCTTCTTTTTGGGAGAAGGCGGGGTTTGATAGGCCAAACGAAAAAATGAAAAGGACGAAGAGGGCTCCCTGGGGCTTCATTATTCAGCTAGAAGTATTTGTTATTGCTTTTTAAAATCCTTGGTGAGCCGGCAAACATTATAGCCATTGGACTGATAGAATTCGATTTTATCCATGATTCTGTTTACAAGCATAAGCCCAATGCCTCCCTTTTTCTTGGTTCTGATAATATCTGACAAAGAAGGTTCTTTGTACTGAGCCATGTTGAACGCTTCACCGTGGTCTTTTATTTCGAAAACTGTTGTTTTGTCTGCTTTGAATTCAACCGAGATTTCAATGGATTCGTTGGCATCGCACCCATGCGAGTGAATGATAAGGTTAGCGCACACCTCATCCACAGCAAGCACAACCTTGTGACTTTCCACATCGGAAAGGCCATGCTGCCTCAGCAAATCGTCAATAAATTGACGGATCTCCTGAAGTTTATCAGTACTGCACGATGCCTTATAATTATATAACATTTAATAAACCCTTAGCGGACTTTTCATCATCAACAATTTTTAAAAGCTGATCGAGACCTAAAATTTGAAAAACATGGAAAACCTTATCCTGTAAGCCGAAAATAACCATGTTAATCTCCTTTATTTCCAGCTCTTGTATGTAAGACATAAACACTCCCAGCCCTGCAGAAGAAATATAATTAAGCCCAGAGCAGTCGATCATTATTTTTTTATACCCATCAGATACTGCGTTCTGAATGGTGGTGTCGAGTTGAATAGATGAGCTCGCATCTACTTCGCCTCCAACACTAATGCACACATATTCTTTGTCTTCTGCTGTAGAGATTTCAATCATTTTTTAGTTTTTACGGATTCAACACTTTTAACGTTTTCATGCCCAGTGAACTTTACGATGAGCATGGTATAATCATCGTCCAACGACCGTTTTCCACAGAAATCGTATAAATCATCAATGATCCCGTCCTTTATTTTGTCGGGTGATAGGCTAGCATGCTTAAGTAGAGAGGTGCGGAGGCGATCGTACCCGAATTCCTCCTGGTTCTGGTTAGTGGCTTCCGTAATACCGTCGGTGTATAAGACGAACACATCCTCCGGCTTGTAGTAGAACTCATTAACCTGAACATAGTCTTCGAAGGAAGAGTTTCGCAATATTCCCAGCCCTAACCCCTTGTTTTTGAAGAAGCTGGTCTCCCTTGTACGGCCATCGAGGTATAAGGTTGGGCAGTGGCCTGCTCTGGTGAACCTTACTACTTTACTTTTTGTGTCGATAATGAAGTAGGAAGCCGTAATGAATGAGGTTTTCTCAAGGCACCGGCTTAAGGCGCTATTGGCCTGCACCATAAATTCTTTTGGCTCCAGATCCAGCTGCGCAAGGCTGTGGAAAATTCCCTTCATCTGGCTCATATGGAAGGCCGCTGAGGTGCCTTTGCCAGAAACGTCGGCGATGATAAGGGCTACTTTATTGTCGTTGATGCGGAAAGTGTCGTAGTAATCGCCCCCCACTTCGTCGGCAGCCATAGAAAATGCCGTGATGTTGTAGTCGTGGTTTTTGTCAAGCGTTTGTGGCAAAAGACTTTTTTGAACCCGTGAGGCAATTTTCAGCTCTTCCTTGTACCGTTCGTTTTCCAGCGCTTCCGTAAGTAGGCGGAAATTCTCAATCGAAATGCTCGCCTGGTTCACGTAAGTGTTGATGATGTCGATCATTTCCTTGTTGAAGGAGTCGTCGACCTCTTTCAGCAAGGCAAGTGTGCCGATTTGTTCATTTTTGACAATAATGGGGTACACCAGAATCGACTTGAACGGCACTTTTTTAAGCGTAGCCGTCAGTTTTTGGCTGGTCGGGTTTCTTTCCAGCTCAGAGTTTAAAATTCGCTTAAGAGTACTGTTTTGAGCAGCTTCCTTTATTTTGTCGATCAAGTCGGGGTTCAAATTCCTCACAAGCAGCTCCTGCTTACCGGCTTTTGTGTCCGTGATCTCCAGCCAGGCAGCGTCTGCAAACACGGCACTTACAGCGCTATCAAGTAGTATTTCGAAGACTTGCTCCTCTTTTTGTCCGGTTGGGATGGTTTGGCTTAGCCGCTGGAAATTGATGACCTCTTCCAGCTTGCTCTCAAAAACGGACGAAGTGGGAAGGTTAAACAGGATAACAAGGACAGAAAAAACGGAGTAAATGAAGATGAAGGCGAAGACTGCCAGCACGAACACATTGTTGAGGAGGTCGGTGATCAGCACGGACTCATTGGAATAACCAACCAGGCTCATGAAGAAGTACCACAGATAAATGATGACCAGCAGTAGAAACAAGATGCTTTTCCACTTTTGCTTAAAATTGAGATAGGCGACCCATTTTAAGTTGACAGACAAGATCAGCCCAATGCCAACGAGCAAGAGAATTACTGTGTTAAAAGGGACGTCGAACAACTTGTAGCCGGAAAACTCAAAGCCAAGGCTCAGAAAAAGGAAATATTCGAAGAACTGCCAGGTGCGCAGAAGCTTCTTGGATTTTTGATAGAGGATTAGCCTTTTCCAAACGATGAAGGTGGAAATCAAAAACGATAGGATGAGCCCCAGGTTGACCAGGTAAAAGAAGTTGATCAACAAAATGTTTTTGGTGAGCATGGAGCCTCCAAAAACGTAGAAAAAGAACTTGATCGACAGTGAAACGATGGTAGTAAGAAGGCCCGTTACAAATACACGCCACAACAAATCGATAAAATTGATGCTCTCTGCTTTACCAATGCTGTAGCGATAATAAACCCCAACAGACAAGATAAAAAGGATGAGAAAAGCGTGGGGTAAGAACTGCGGTATGCCCAGAGAGGCGTTGTTCTTCTGATCGAAAAGGATCGACAGGTTGGTCAATAGCAGCAGCGTCCAGAATATAATTCCGAAGGCTATGCTAAGTCTGACGATGCTTTTGTTCGACAACATCCAATAGTGTTACACCTGTTTGACAGGGCAATTTAAATAAATCACTAATTACTGTAAAAATATAAAAGCTGCCCAAAGACAGCTTTTATTATACCATGTTGATAACTGTTATCTCGACGAATAATTGGGAGCCTCTCTGGTAACGGCGATGTCGTGCGGGTGACTTTCACGAACGCCAGCGGCTGTAATTTTAACAAATTGGGCTTTCTGAAGATCTTCGATGCCAGCAGCTCCGCAATAACCCATCCCGGCTTTCAGTCCGCCCACGAGTTGGTACAGCACTTCCGATACCAAGCCTTTGAATGGAACCCGGCCTACAATACCTTCCGGCACCAGCTTTTTCACGTCGTCCTCAGCGTCCTGGAAGTAGCGATCCTTGGACCCACTTTCCATGGCTTCTACTGAGCCCATGCCTCTGTATGTCTTGAATTTTCTTCCTTCGTAAATAATGATCTCCCCGGGAGCTTCTTCTGTTCCAGCCAGTAGCGATCCAATCATGATGCTGCTGGCACCGCCTGCAATGGCTTTCACCAGGTCGCCGGAGAAGCGGACACCACCATCGGCTATAACCGGCACGCCGCTGCCTTTGATGGCCTCTGCGGACTCTACTACTGCTGACAGCTGAGGTACGCCCACGCCAGCTATGATTCTGGTGGTGCAGATACTACCAGGGCCAACGCCTACTTTTACAGCGTCGGCACCTGCATCAACAAGCGCTTTGGCCGCTTCGCCAGTAGCAATGTTTCCAACAATCATGTCGAGGTCGGGATAGGCCTTCTTCACCCTTTTGGCGGTGTCAATAACGCCTTTGGAATGACCGTGTGCGGTGTCAATACTGATCACGTCTACGCCAGCCTTTATCAGCAAATCGACCCGTTCCAAAATGTCCTCGGTAACGCCTACCGCAGCGCCCACTCTAAGCCTGCCAAACTCATCCTTACATGCATAGGGGCGATCCTTTTTCTTTAAAATGTCTTTATAAGTAATTAAGCCACTCAGCCTGCCTGATTTGTCAACGATGGGAAGTTTCTCAATTTTAAACTCCTGCAAAATGTCCTCCGCTTGCGCCAGGTCGATGCCTACATCTGCCGTAATCAGCTTACCGGTGGTCATCACGTCCTTCACAGGTACATTCATTTTTTTCTGGAAACGCAAATCCCGGTTGGTAATGATGCCTACCAGCTTTCTGTCGCCATCAATGACAGGGATGCCACCAATCTTGAATTCACGCATAATGGTGACGGCATCGCCTACGGTCGAGTTGACATCAAGTGTGATGGGATCGAGGATCATGCCACTTTGAGAGCGCTTCACTTTGCGCACCTGCTCTGCCTGGGCTTCTATCGACATGTTTTTGTGAATGAAACCAAGACCACCTTCCAGAGCCATAGCAATGGCAAGAGAATATTCGGTGACCGTGTCCATAGCCGCAGACACCAGAGGCACATTAAGTCTGATATTTCTGGTAAGTTGCGTCGAAGTATCAGTCTGGCGTGGAAGTACTTCAGAATACGCTGGGAGCAATAGTACGTCGTCGTAAGTGAGCGCTTCGTACTTGAACTTGGAGTTGTTGAGGGCCATTTGCAAATAATAATTTACGTGATATTATTTGCGGGGCAAAATTAAAGATATTAAAGATTATTCGGAACGGTTAGTTCGAAATTAATTTTAACGAAAGAATATTTGGGCATGGAGTGGTTTCTGGAAGGATTGAAAAGTGGTGTGCAACAAATGACCTGGCTGGAAGCAATAGCCGTATTCTTTGGGCTTTTGAGCGTCTGGTATTCCATGCGGAGAGACATTTTGGTTTTCCCTACCGGAATAGTAAGCACTATCATTTTTGTCTATATCTGCTTTCCGGCCAAGCTTTATGCCGACATGGCCATCAATGTTTATTACACTGCTATGAGCGTGTATGGATGGATTCTCTGGAGTAAAAAGATTCCTGGCGAAGAGGCTCTTCCTGTAAGCTATAATAGCCGAACAGAAAATGTAATTACGGCCTTTTTCCTGATTGGGTCATTTGCTTTCTGGTATTACATTCTTACCCAACATACCGATAGTGACGTGCCCTTGTGGGACTCTTTGACCACGGCCATTTTCATTGTGGGCATGTGGCTCATGGCAAAAAAGAAGGTGGAAAACTGGGTGGCATGGATTGTCGGTGACCTGATTTCCGTACCGCTTTACTTCTACAAAGGGCTATTACTGGCTAGCTTTCAGTTTTTCATTTTTACAATAATTGCCGTGATAGGACTTGTTGCATGGATAAATGATGTGAAGCAGCAAAAGAAGGAGGTCGTATGACCAAAAGGATTGGTATTATAGGCCCCGAATCAACTGGCAAGTCAACTTTGAGCCAGCAGCTGGCAGCCCATTTTGATACACACTGGGTGCCCGAGTTTGCCAGGCAATACCTTATCGACATTAATCGACCTTACGAGGAAGGTGATTTGTTGACCATTGCAAAAGGTCAAAAAAAGAAAGAGGAACAGTTACTTCGAGGAGCTAACAATTTTTTGTTTTGCGACACCACACTTATCGTCGTAAAGGTGTGGAGTGAACACGGCTATGGCCGATGCGATCCCTGGATTGCAAAGCAGGTTGATCAAATGAAATATGATTATTTTTTCCTTACCGATATCGACATGCCCTGGGTGGAGGATCCACTGAGGGAACATCCACACATGCGGGATTATTTTTTTGGCATTTATAAAGGCTATCTCGAAAAGGGAGGCTTTCCCTACACGTTAGTCAGTGGTAATGAGGAAGAAAGGCTCCAATTGGCGATTGCGAAAGTCACCTCATTGACTGTTTGAAGTAGACTTCATTTCACAGCTGTCGGCTTCATCGATTTGATTCCTATCTAAATTCTTCCTTACCTTAGCAGCGTAATTTTACCAGGGGTGCCCTATCTGCCAGTAGGCGGAATAAGTTCGGGCTGAGATTATACCCTTTGAACCTGATCCGGGTAATGCCGGCGCAAGGGAAAGGAGGTGAAACGTTAAGGTGGCAGAAACCCCTTGATGCCACTGATGTTTAACCGCAAAATTTAAAGTACATGTTTAACAAAAAAATGTTAGGCGTCAGCTTATGGCTGGCACTGACGGGTGTGTTCGCAGGAGCGAATGCCGATGCCCAGTCGCTTTCAGGCAAAGTGACTGACGCAGAAACGAATGAGGCCCTGCCGGGGGCTAATGTGGTCATTGTGGGAAGTGGAAAAGGAGTTTCCACCAACAATTTGGGTAACTACTACCTGACAGGACTGCCTACAGGGCAGGTGACTATCAAAGTGTCATTTGTAGGGTATGAAACGGTTGAGAAAGCAATTTCACTTGGTGCAGATGAAGTCATGAACTTTAGTCTTTCCAAAGACCTGCTGCTCGATGAGGGCATCATTGTGTCCTCAACACGGGCCAATGAGAAAACGCCGATGACATTTTCCACTATTTCCAACAAGGAAATAAAGGCACAAAACCTTGGCCAGGACATGCCGATGTTGGTCAACTGGTCGCCATCGGTGGTGACAACTTCCGATGCAGGTGCTGGAGTTGGTTACACCGGCATCCGGATCAGAGGAAGCGATGCTACCCGGATCAATGTGACCATTAACGGTGTTCCGCTCAATGATTCAGAGTCGCATGGCACTTTCTGGGTCAATACGCCTGACCTTGCCTCGTCTACCAACAATATTCAGATCCAGCGGGGTGTGGGTGCTTCGACCAATGGAGCGGGTGCGTTTGGTGCCACTATTAATCTCCAAACCTCTATGCCATCTACCCAAGGCTTTGGTGAAATCAACAACTCTTTTGGCTCTTACGGAACAAGAAAACACAACATTGTGTACAACACCGGTCTCATCAAGGACCATTGGTCGTTTGAAGGCAGGCTGTCAAAAATTGCTTCTGACGGTTATATCGACAGGGCGTCGTCAGATTTACAATCTTATTTCCTTTCCGGAGGCTATTACGGCAAGAAAACCATTGTGAAGGCGCTTGTATTTGGAGGCAAAGAAGTTACCTACCAGTCGTGGTGGGGTACACCTGAAGCGAGACTTAACAAAGACGAGGAGGGTATGCAGGAGGTGATCGCCAACAACGGGTATTCGCAGGCTCAGGCGGACAATTTGCTCAACTCAGGCCGCACTTTCAACTACTATCAGTACGACAACGAGGTTGATAACTACCAGCAAGACCACTACCAGCTTCACCTGACGCATCAGCTAAGCCAAGAGTGGTCGGTTAACGGTGCATTGCATTACACTTATGGACGTGGCTACTATGAGCAGTACCGGGAGGGCGACGACTTTTCTGACTATGGGCTCGTCCCGATCGTAACAGAAAACACCACCATTGAGACCACAGATTTGATTCGCCGCCGCTGGCTCGACAATGATTTCTACGGCTTTACCTATAGCATCAACTACAGTGGCGAAAAATGGCAGACGACGCTGGGTGGCGGCCTCAATGTATATGATGGGGATCACTTTGGCGAGATCATTTGGGCCAGGTATGCGAGCAATTCCGAAATCAGAGACAGGTATTATGAAAGCAATGGGCTGAAGAAAGACTTCAATAGCTACCTGAAAGCCAACTATCAAC
Source organism: Imperialibacter sp. (assembly GCF_048007035.1). NCBI lineage: Bacteria > Pseudomonadati > Bacteroidota > Cytophagia > Cytophagales > Flammeovirgaceae > Imperialibacter > Imperialibacter sp. Next base: position 2,923,464 of record NZ_CP180355.1, on the reverse strand, counting down.
TTACCGACAGGCTTAATGCCTACGGTGATCTGCAAATCCGTACGATTGGTTACACTACTGAAGGGGTTGACAGCGACCAGGCCGCTATTGATGTGGACGAGAATTTTTTCTTTTTTAACCCAAAGGCAGGTGTTACTTATGCGCTTGAAGGGACTTCCCAGCTTTACGCCTCCTACAGTGTGGCGCACAGAGAGCCCATTCGAAGCGACTTCATTGATGCTCCGGCTGGAAAAGTGCCAGCACCTGAAATGCTGGGCAACTGGGAAGCTGGTTACAAAACGGCCGGTAAGCGCTACTCGGCTGGTGCCAACCTTTATCTGATGGACTACAAAGATCAGTTGGTATTGACTGGCGAGGTTAACGACGTCGGCTCGTCAGTCCGTACTAATGTAGCCGACAGCTACCGGGCTGGGCTCGAACTACAGGGCTCCGTACAGCTAACCAACCAGCTAACCTGGAACGCCAACCTGACTTTGAGCAGAAACAAAATCAAAGAGTTCACTGAAGTGCTTTACGACTACGGCACCAACTTTGACGAATACAACGAGATCAGAAATGTCTACAAAAACACTGACATCTCTTTCTCTCCCAATGTCGTTGCGGGGTCTCAGCTTTTCTATCGCCCGATTCCCGCCTTTGAAGCAGGGCTGCTTACCAAGTATGTTGGCCGTCAATACATGGACAACACGCAGATGGAATCCCGCTCTATCGATCCCTACTTTGTGAATGACCTTCGTTTCACTTACGAGTGAAGCCGGCATGGGTAGAAAGAATAGGCCTCAGCTTGTTGGTGAACAACGTATTCAGCACGCTGTACTCCTCTAATGGATATACCTTCGGATACTTCGGGGGCGCTTATGAGGTGCGAGAAAACTACTATTATCCTCAGGCAACGAGGAACTTTCTGGCAGCTTTATCTGTGAGGTTTTAATGGAATTCATTCCGTTTGCTGAAGCCAAAAAACTTGATCACCATCAGGTGATTGGAGTAGACTGCTTCCTTCCTGGCAGGCTCAATTTGAGCCACTGGAGGGGAGCAGGCCCTCCTGCTGAACTGACCGAGGACACCAGTGCTGCCATTGCCATCAACGCTTTGGTGAAGGGCGTTGTGCCAGAGGCGGCCAGGTTTGTCACCAATAACCACTTCGACGTAGACGGGTTTATTGGCATTTGGTCGCTGCTGAATCCGGAACTGGCGCTAAAGCACCAGCATTTGCTGAAGGCAATGGCTTTGCTGGGCGATTTCAGGGAGCTCCCGGAAGACGCAGCGCTCGCTGACCAGGCGCTGAAACTTGTGGCGTGGCTGAATAGTGTAGAAAAGAAAAAGTTTTATGCCCCTTTCGGAAAAGCCTATCTGGAAGAAGAGGCCTGCGTAGAAAAGTACGCCTACTTTTTATCAGCTTTTGAAAAGGTTTTAAATGACCATGAGGTGTTTCGCAAAGATTGGGAAGAGGAATATCAGCTGGCCAACCAACACCTATCGCTGTTGGCCAGCCGGGGCAGTGTGGAGTTCTATGAAGACATACGGCTTCTTGTGGTTCATGCTCCAGAGCCTCTTCATTATTATGCTCTTTTCGGGCAGTCGGCGCAGGCAGATATGGTACTCACCATTTACCCGGAAAACCAGTACGAGTTAGAGTATAAATACACCACATGGGTAGACGCCTATGGCCGAAACCCTCACCCGAGAATTAACTTTCAGCTGCTTATAGATAAGCTAAATGGGCTGGAAATTTCCGGCGAAAAGTGGACAGGTGCCGACGTAACAGACACTGGGCCTATTCTTCGCCTAGGCCCTTCTATTAAAGACAAGGAAATACGTTTTGATCACCCTTTTAACAGGCAGTTCTATTCATCATCCATTGCTCCGGAGTTGCTGGAAAACACTATCATTTCTTTTTACCGCCAGGCTTACCGGTCAACAGAGCCAAAGGAAATATGGACCTGGGCGGAGATTCGCCAAGTGAACGACAACTTTATGAAAACGTGGAGGAAATAATCATCTTCGTGTTTTTGTAAATCACTGCTAATGTCTTCACACCATATCGTACGAGATGAGCAGGAACCAGCTTTGCTGGCGCTGAATGCCGCATGGCTTCGCAACGAAACGCTGGCAAGCTTGCTGGAGTGGAGCCCGACGATTGTGGTGCCCGCCGGAGAGGTGGAGGTGTTAACCACCCTGGGAATCAAGCCCGATGTAGTGGTGGCGACCCATGAAGAAAAAATTCAACACGCCGCCGTCTGGGAAGCTTTCGCCCCCTTGACCATTTTGGAAAGAATAAGTGAACAGAATGATGTCATTGCTGCCCTTCATTACCTTCTGGCAAACAAATACAAGGCGGTCAATATTTTTGCCTCTCCTTTCGATTTATCCCTTTCGGAGTTAGCACTCTTTTTCGCCAATATGGACATTGTTTTCTATTGTGAAACGAGCCGTTGGCTGTGGATCCGACAAGGGAAATACAGCAAATGGCAGCCAGCAGGCACCCAGCTCAGCGTAAAGTCGCTGGATGAGCCACAGAAGTTTATGTGGAGCGGGTTTACTGCAAAGCCATCCAAGCAACTTTTGGACAAGGCGACTCTTTCCGTTGAGAAGGATAGCTTGGTTTATATTCAATCCGGGCAGGCTTTTCTTCTTGAGGAACAGCTTTAGCCCACCTGTCCTCTGACCATCCTGTCCTTGCCATTGATGTCCTGCCGCAGTTCAATTTGGAAGTAACCCAATGACCCGAGCAATCCTTTCATTTCGGTTCCAAAAGCTTCGTTGATCTCGAAGTAGAGCCAGCCTTTCTTTTTCAATTCTGTTCTGGCCAGCATTGCGATTTTTTTGTAAAAAATAAGCGGATCATTGTCGCCGACAAACAGGGCCAGGCTGGGATCAAATGCCAGCACGTTTTTGCTCATCAAAGCCTTTTCTGAATCCCTCACGTAAGGGGGATTGCTAACGATGATATCAAAAGCCCCTTTATCGATCGTTGCCTCCAGAATATTGACTTGTTTAAAATGTACCTCAGCTCCCAGCTTGCTCGCATTCTTTCTGGCAACCGCCAATGCTGGTTCGGAAACATCCCAGCCCTCACACTGAAAGGTCGGCATTTCCAGCTTAATGCTGATGGGTATGCAGCCACTGCCTGTACCTATGTCCAGGAGGCTGATCTTGGTTGGCTTCTTTTGAGAATTGATAATCCAGTGAACCAACTCTTCTGTTTCGGGGCGGGGCACTAGCACATCTTTGTTCACAAAGAATTTTCTGCCATAGAACCAGCCATAGCCTACCACATGCTGCACCGGCTCTTCATTTTTGAGCCTTTTAACTGCTTCTTCAAGCGTAGCCTTATCATCGTTGGATAGCTCCAGTTGTTTTTTTGCCAGCCTGTCGCCGGCAGTTATTCCCAGCACTCCCTCCAGCAGGTAGTCGGTGATGCTTTGTGCTTCATTGGCGCCATAAATCAGGATCAATTGATTGGCCACTTCGGTGAATAGTTTGTCGGCAGAAGTAATAGCGGGGATAGGCAAGGCAATAATTTTTTTGTCTCACAATTTATGTCAAATTTATGAGGCAAATGGCAATTGATTTGGAACAACACCAGGTATTCATGCGGCGGGCCATTGAACTGGCGCAGTTAGGTTTGGGCAGCGTGAGCCCTAATCCACTGGTTGGCTGTGTGATAGTGAAAGACGGCGTGGTCATTGGGGAAGGCTGGCACCGCAAATATGGAGAGGGACATGCCGAAGTAAACGCTGTGAATGCTGTAAAACATGCTGAGCGACTTAAAGGCGCTACTGTGTATGTAACGCTTGAGCCGTGCTCCCACTTTGGCAAAACACAACCATGCGCCGATCTTTTGATAGAAAAAAAAGTGGCAGAGGTGATAGTGGCTGTTGAAGACCCCAATCCGCAAGTCGCTGGGCAGGGCATCGTCAGACTGAAACAGGCTGGCATCGAAGTGCAGGTGGGATTGCTGGCTGAGGAGGCCGAATGGATGAACAGACGGTTTTTAACGGCCATGAGGGATCACAGGCCCTACATCATACTGAAATGGGCGCAAACCATGGATGGTTTTGTGGCACGGGAAAACCACGACTCGAAGTGGATCAGCAACGCTTATTCGAGAATGCTGGTGCACAAGTGGCGGACAGAAGAGGATGCTATTTTGGTCGGCAGCAATACCGTAGTTTACGATGATCCACAGTTGACTGCCAGGGACTGGCCAGGCAAAAACCCTGTGCGGGTAGTGCTGGATCCGGGTGACGAGTTGGATGGTAACTACCATGTGCTTGACGGCTCCGTTTCGACGATCATCTATACAACCGTACGAGAGTCGCTGGAGGCTAACCTTGAGCTTGTAAAGGTCGACGCACACCACTACTTGTCGGAGGTGCTGGCTGATTTGCATAGGAAAAATATCCGATCGGTGATTATAGAGGGTGGAGCCAAAACGCTGGAATCGTTTATAGAAATGAACCTTTGGGACGAGGCCAGGGTTTTTTATGCGCCCACGACATTTACCACGGGCATAAGGGCTCCGGTTTGCGGAGGCACTATTTTAAGTAAGGAAGATATTTTGGGTGATACATTGATTATTTACACAAGAGACTAATGGCTGAAACTCTTTTTATTCCGCAGGAAGCGACTAAGCAAGATAAATACGAATCGCTTGTGCCTCAGGTTGAAGCGTTAATTGCTGGCGAGCCAGATCTCACGGCCAACCTGGCCAATATTGCGGCGGCTCTGAAATACGGAATGGGCTTTTTTTGGGTAGGTTTTTATATGGTCAAAGATGACCAGCTTGTGCTTGGGCCGTTTCAGGGGCCAATCGCTTGTACGAGAATCAACCTGGGGAAAGGCGTTTGTGGCTCTTCATGGAAGGAGGCCAGAACCTTTATTGTGCCGGATGTTGATCAGTTTCCCGGTCACATAGCTTGCAGCGGCGATTCAAAATCAGAAATAGTGCTACCCATCATACGAGAGGGAAAAGTGCTTGGCGTTCTTGATGTGGACAGCGACAGACTCAATGAGTTTGACGAGGTAGACCAGCGCTACCTCGAACAAATCATTGATATGCTTCAAATTACTTCTTAACTACCAGTGTGCTGGCAATCATGTCGTGAAGACCTTGCTTCTTTTCTGTGAAGCCCGCCATGATATAACCAATGCCGAGGATCATCGAAGAAACAATCTTACCCAGGTTCCGGAGCAGGGTTTTTCCAAAATCGAGTTTGTTGCCTTCCATGTCGGTTACTTTTAGGCCAAGAGCTATTTTGCCCACGGTTGCCTGGTACTTACTTGATTCCATAAAAGAGAAATAGAGCACCTGAATGGTGAGAGTAATTAAGAAGGTAACGCTGGCAATGCTAGCGAGAGCGGCAAAAAGCCCTATCGCTTCTTCTGTGCTCATGGAATCGTCAAACAAGCCGGGTGTGGTGGCGAAGCCAAAACCCAGAGCGGCAAAAATTGGCAACAGAACAAAAGATTGGACTGTATAGACTATGATATAGTCAATAATGTAGGCCACAAAACGTAGCCAAAATCCAGCATAATTAGTAGATGACATAGTGTGTAAGGGTTGGTTTTTATGAAAAGATATAAATTTCTTTTCACTAAACCACCTATGTGAAAGTGAATGCTTTAGGCCAGCCTGGCAATCACCGTTTTGCCGCCTGTAGTTTTGTCGTTGATGTTGACCTCAATTTTGGCGTCAAGCGGTAAAAACACATCGACTCTGGAACCGAATTTAATGAACCCGAACTCCTCGCCCTGGGTCAGTTGGTCGCCCTCTTTCACATACCATTTGATGCGGCGGGCAACTGCCGGCTATCTGGCGGAAGAGCACTTTCACACCCTTGTCGTTTTCCATGACCACAGTCGTTCTTTCATTTTCGGTACTCGACTTGGGGTGCCAGGCAACAAGGTATTTCCCTGGGTGGTATTTAAAAAAGCTCACTTTTCCTTTGATGGGAGCCCTGTTGACATGCACGTTAAGAGGCGACATAAAAATAGAAATCTGTATGCGCTCGTCTTTCAGGCATTCGTCTTCGGTGGTTTTTTCGATCACCACCACTTTTCCTTCGGCAGGTGCATAAACAGCTTTAGGGTCTTCGGGGGTCACGCATGTTGGAAGCCTGAAAAACTGAAGAACAAGAAGGTAGATCACAATGCTGGCAGCAAGCACCAGGGTATGAATAAGCGACATTGCCACATAGTTGAAAACTACGTAGTTCAAGCCGATGAAAATAATCGCCATCACCAGCAATAATGTTCTACCTTCTTTGTGTATTGTCATCTTTCTAAAATCTACCTCTGAATTTATAAGTTTTAGCTACTTTATCGATGGCTACAATATAAGCGGCAATCCTTAAAGAAACATTATACTCCTGAGAGGTTTTGAACACGTTGTTGAACGCATCCTTCATGATCCGGTCAGACCGGCGGCTCACCCTGTCGGCAGTCCACTTATAGCCAAGGCGGTTTTGCACCCACTCGAAGTAGGATACAGTTACCCCGCCAGCGTTGGCCAGGATGTCAGGCACAGCCATGATGCCCTTGTCGTTCAGCAAAGCATCGGCTTTGGCTGAAGTTGGCCCATTGGCGCCTTCCACAATCAGCTTCGCCTTTATCTGGTCTGCGTTGTGCACGGTAATCACATCTTCTTTTGCTGCCGGCACCAAAACGTCGAGGTTAAGGGTGAGCAGATCATCGCCCGCAATTTTTTCGGCACCTTTAAAGCCCTCAAGTGAGCCGTTATTGGCATTCCGATACTCTATGGCTTTGTTAATGTCAATTCCGCTGTCGTTGTAGTAGGCTCCGGAAATATCGCTCACAGCAACGACCGAGGCACCTCTTTCTTCCAAAAGCGTAGCGGCCCATGAGCCTACGTTACCAAATCCCTGAACGGCCACTTTCGCATGGTAAGGATTAATTTTCAATTTCTCCATTGCCGCCAGCGCAGTAATCATTACCCCACGACCGGTAGCCTCGGTGCGGCCCAAAGAACCACCCAAAACCAGGGGCTTGCCCGTAACAACGGCATTCACAGTCATGCCCTGAGCACGGGAGTATTCGTCCATCAACCAGGCCATTTCACGAGGGCCGGTACCCATGTCGGGGGCTGGAATGTCTCTGTCAGGCCCGAAGATTTCAACAAGCGCACCCGTATAGGCCCTGGTCAACCGTTCGATCTCCCCTGGAGACATATTGCGTGGATTGCAGATGATACCGCCTTTGGCACCACCATAGGGAATGTCCACCACAGCGCATTTCCACGTCATCCAGGCGGCCAATGCTTTTACTTCATCCAGGTGAACGTCCATGTCGTAGCGGATGCCACCTTTAGAAGGGCCAAGAATGTTGGAGTGAATTACCCGATAGCCTTCAAACACTTGTACGCTGCCATCATCCATGGTAATAGGAAGGTTCACTATTACCTGCTTAACGGGCGACTTCAGCACGTTGTACACCTCATCATCCAGTCCAAGACATTTTGCTGCAATGTCAAACCTGGACATCATCGATTCGAAAGGATTTTCTTTATCCTTTATCGGTGCCGGTTCTATGTAAGCCATAAAAATATAATAGGGTTAATGTGTTGTATTCGGTGGCAAAGCTACTAAAAGCAATAGAAAGTTTGCTCAAAAAAGCTGAAATGTACATTTTTTAGCAAAGGTGTCAACTATCTGTAGAATGATGGCTTTGCACGCTGGTAAAATCAAAGAAGCCTTAAAAAAACGATAATAAAAGGCACGGATAGCAACAATCCATCAAATCGATCCAAAAACCCTCCATGACCTGGAATGCTTTTGCCCGAATCTTTGATTTCCATGCTTCTTTTGAAAAGAGATTCCACCAGGTCGCCATAAGTGCCGGCCACTATGATAATGACTGAAATGGAGAGCCATTCCCAGAGAGGCAACACGGTAAAGTACATGGAAAGGCCGTAGGCCATTGCAAGGGAGGTCAGGGCCCCTCCCACACTTCCTTCCCAGGACTTCTTTGGGGACACTCTTTCGAAAAGCTTGGTTTTGCCAAAGTTGACACCTGCAAAGTAGGCACCGGTGTCGCTTGCCCAAAGTATCAGTAGCAGTCCAACTATTATCTCCCAATGATATTCCCCTCTTGAGAAGGCGATAAGGTTTAGGAGTGCAAAAGGCACGGCTACATAAATGATCCCCAGAAAGGTAAAACCAATATTGGTAAATGGGTTCTTTTCGTTTTTCTTATAGAGCTTAATAAAAAAGATGGTGGCTAGCAAAGGAAAAACGAGAAAGGCGTACTTACCGTCAATCTCTCCTGTTTCCACAAAGAAGGTGAGGCAAAATATAATTGTTCCAATAAAGCAACCCAGAAAGCGCAACGGCAAAATACCATGAAGCCGCACCAGGTTGTAAAACTCCATTTGGGTAAGAAGAGTCAGGATGAAAAAAATGGCAAAATACGTGTAGGGACTGTAAATAATCAGGAAGAGCAAGATAGGGGCTCCTATGACTGCTGCGATAATTCTTTGGGTTAGGTTGTTGAACCTATTCAAAATGGATGTCATCGTTGATCATTTTCACAGCGCTGAGGACATTCTCAGATGAAACATACACCTCATAGTTGCCCAACTGATAGAGAGAATCCTTTTTACTAACTACCACAGCGGAAATATCATTTTCCTCTAATACTGCCTTCACAATCTCTGCTTTGTGCTGTTGGTTAGTCGTATATACCTTTTGCCAGTTATCCATCAGCGTTTTCCAGGTTCCTGTGAAACTTAATAAAGAGGTAAGTGAGGGCAGCACCAATAATAAAGAAAAACCCTACTGTTTCCAAAGGCACCGTCTCTGTATCGTCGATGTTGAACCCGACCAGGTCATTTTTGTACAGGTAAAGCATCACCAGGCTAAACCCGTTGTTAAAGAAGTGCGCCACCATGGCCAGCACCAGACTACCCGACCAGTAGAAAATGTAGCCAAAAAGTGCGCCCAGGAGCATCCGGGGAACGAAGCCATAGAACTGAAAATGAAATGCACTGAAGAAAATAGCTGCTACCCAAATGGCGATATGCGGATTGCGTGTGAGCTGCTGAAGTCGGGTTTGGATAAGACCTCTGAAAAGCAGCTCTTCACCAATGCCGGGTATAATGGCCACGACAAGTAATGCAACCAGTAGTTCGCCAAAACCTGAAAAGTCGGTCAGGTAGTCGGTAATGACTTTAAGTTGCTCCTCTTTCGCCTGCGCCCATTGCCCAAAGCCGCTCATAAACTCCGGAAACTTCAGGTTGAGGTTCCATTCTATGAAAAGACTGTTGACAACCATGAAGCAGAAAGTGATCAGGGTGACATAAATCAATGGTTGCCAATTGCGGGTGTCAACGGAAAAATAAGTGCTTACTTTTGTGCCTTGATAGAGTTTGATGTAGAACAGGGGCACGAGAATAAACGCTCCGAGCGATCCCACAGCCTGGGTGGTGTACAGCGCCACTTTGGATCGTGGGTCGCCCATATCCGTCAGGAGCCTCATTGTTTCTTCAAACCCCGTATTAAAAAGCAGCATCAGCGGCAGCACGGAAATTATCTGAAACACGATCATTCCACCAAAACAAAATAAAACCAGCTGAAAGAGGCCAAGCCCCGGCCCCTTCAAATCTCTGATTTCAAGGAAACTATTGTATTTTTGCATCTTGTTAGATTAGCTGATGTAACACAACTGGTCACATTCGGCCCTAAAGGTAGACATACGGTGGTAAAAATAGGTAACATAGAACTGGGAGAATTCCCGCTTTTGCTGGCACCCATGGAGGATGTAAGTGATCCTCCGTTCCGTGCAGTGTGCAAAGACAACGGCGCCGACCTGATGTATACCGAGTTTATCAGCAGCGAAGGCCTCATCCGTGACGCCATAAAAAGCCGCAAGAAGCTCGATATTTTTCCTTACGAAAAACCTATTGGTATTCAGATTTTTGGTGGCGACGAGGAGGCCATGGCTATGTCGGCGAGAATAGTGGATGCTACCCAGCCCGATATTTTGGATATCAACTACGGTTGCCCGGTGAAGAAAGTGGTCTGCAAAGGTGCGGGTGCCGGGGTGCTGCGGGATATCCCGCTGATGGTCAGGCTGACCCAGGCAGTGGTAAAATCTACAAGCTTGCCAGTGACAGTAAAAACCAGGCTTGGCTGGGATGACAGTAGTATCAACATAGAAGAGGTAGCAGAACGGCTTCAGGATGTGGGGATCAAAGCCCTGAGCATACATGGTCGAACCAGAGCGCAGCTTTACAAGGGTGAAGCCGACTGGACACTGATCAGAAAAGTGAAGGAAAACCCCAGGATACAGATACCGATCTTTGGCAATGGCGACATTGACACTCCGGAAAAGGCGCTTGAATACAAGAACAGGTATGGAGTGGACGGCATCATGATAGGAAGGGCAGCAATTGGCTATCCATGGATTTTTAATGAGATCAAACATTTCATGAAAACCAGAGAAAAGCTGACAGCGCCGAGCATGAAGCAAAGAATAGAGGTGGCCAGAAAGCACCTTAAGTTCTCTGTGGAATGGAAAGGTGAGAAGACCGGCATTCTGGAAATGCGCAGGCACTACACCAGTTATTTTAGAAACATCCCCAACATAAAGCCCTACAGGCAAAAGCTGGTAGAGTTCGACGCCTATGAACAGGTTGATGAACTGCTTTGTGAAATGGAGCAGGAATTCATGAACGCTTTCGTGGAGGCATAGATAATATGAGCAAGCCAGCCAGCCAGATGAGTGACAAAGCACTCGCATGGCTTTTATTGTTTACACTTTCCTTCATTTGGGGTAGCAGTTTTATTCTGATAAAAAGAGGACTCGAAGTCTATTCTCCATTGGAACTTGGTGCCCTTCGGATAGTGACAGCGGGCTTGTTCCTTCTGCCGGTGGCAGTAAGCCGGATTGGTAAACTTTCGAAGCGGAACTGGCAGATCCTTCTTCTTGCTGGTTTTGTAGGAAGTTTCGGGCCTGCTTTTTTGTTTGCCCTTGCTCAAACGCATCTCGATAGCGGGCTGGCAGGGTCGCTCAACGCACTCACGCCGCTTTTCACCATTTTGATAGGAAGCTGGTTTTTCAGTTCCACTTTCACCAGAAGGAACGCTATTGGCATTGCTATTGGCTTTGTGGGTACTGTACTTTTGATTTTTGCCGGGAGCGATGGCGGTATCTCAGGCTTCAATTTTTATGCGCTTTTTGTGGTGCTTGCTACTATCTTGTACGCTACCAACCTGAACATCATCAAGGCGTATCTCGCAGACCTGAAACCGTTGACAATTACCAGTGTTTCGCTGCTTATGGTGCTGCCCCTTGCCCTGGTTATTCTGGCAAGCGCCACTGACTTCAGCACAAAAATCATTTATACAAAAGGAGCCTGGGAGGCCCTTGGCTATATAAGCATTCTGGGTGTTGTCGGGACAGCTATTGCATTGATTATATTCAATAAAACTGTGCAAATTTCAACACCCTTGTTCACCAGTTCAGTCACTTATATCATACCCCTCATTGCGGTGATATGGGGTCTTCTGGACGGAGAAAAACTACTTGTCACCCACTATATAAGCATGGCGCTTATTCTTGCGGGTGTTTTTATTGCCAACAGAAAGTAGTTCACCTAAAACGGGTTAACTGATAAGTCGATACCGAGCACCAGCTCCATCAGAAAATAGACCGAAAGCGTTATCAGCACCGTGCTGGCGAGGTTCAGTGCAAAGCCTTTTCGAATCATATCTTTCATTTCCACATGGCCAAAACTAAATACGATGGCATTTGGCGGAGTGGCAATAGGTAGCATAAAAGCGCAGGAGGCAGCGAGCGTAGCGGCGATCATTGGTCCAAACGGGTGCACACCAATCGACTGAGAAAGTGCCGCCAAAATCGGCAGCATGATAGAAGCCGTGGCTACATTGGAAGTGACCTCGGTTAAGAAATTGAGCATGAGGGCGACTATAAAAATAAGAAGCAGGAGGTTAACGCCTTCGAGCAACGACATTTGCTGGCCAATCCATTCAGCCAAGCCAGACTCCTGAAAGCCAGCTGCCAATGCCAGCCCACCACCGAACAGCACAATTATCCCCCAGGGGAGCTTCACCGCCGACTCCCAGTCCATGACCATTTTGCTGGCTTCGCTTTTAGCAGGGACCAGAAACAAAGCCAATGCACCGCTCATGGCAATGATGGTGTCGTCAAGACCAGGAAGGACTTTTTTGAGAAGGAATGAACTGGTTATCCAGGAAAAGGCTGTTAGGGTAAAGACAGCAAAGACGGCTTTTTCTTCCCAGCTCATTTTGCCCAGTTCTTTCAGGTCGTCTTCGATTTGCTTCCTGCCCCCCGCCAGTGGTTTTTTGGGCAGCGGGTAAGCCACCCTCACCATATACCACCAGAGGATTGTTAACAGAACTACAACAAGAGGCATCGCAAAAGCCATCCAAAGAGCAAAAGATATTTCGATATCGAAAAGCTGCTGAGCAATGGCAGAGAAAACGACATTGGTAGGCGTACCTATCAATGTTCCCATGCCTCCGATGGAAGCCGCATAGGCAATGCTGAGCATCAGCGCCTTGCCTAAATTCGCCTTTAGCTTCACTTTGTCAGGCATGTCACTCTTGTCGATAATGCCTCCAAGCTGACTGATCAACGCAATGCCAATAGTCACCATCATGAGCGAAGTGGCAGTGTTCGAAATCCACATGGAAAGGAACGCCGTAGCGATGATGAAGCCGAGCACGATACCCCGGCTGTTGGTGCCTACCCATGAAATAATGGTGAGGGCGATTCTTTTGTGCAGGTTCCACTTCTCCATGGCAATGGCGATAATAAAGCCTCCCATGTAGAGGAATAAAATTTTATTGCCATAAGCGGCTGTCACTGTGTCAATTTTGGCGCCGCCGGTTAATGGAAGTATCACAATGGGTAATAATGAAGTAGCAGCCATAGGAATGGCTTCTGTTGTCCACCAGGTGGCTACCCAAAGGGTACAGGCTAAGACGGAGCGGCCCGATTCGCTCATCCCTTCGGGCTGCACTATAAACTGGAAGATAATGAAAAGGACTGGCCCCAGCACGAGTCCAATTTTAGAAGCCAGCGATTTGCTTTCCATTCAGTGGATATATTTAGGTAGGTGCCTGAAATTAGAAAATAGCACAGAAAAGCCCAATCCTTTGATCAAAAGTGTGGACAATCAATAGTTGCGGGCAAATTTTTCCCCGGCCAATATTGCCACCTTCAACTTGTTTTGAGGGGGAGGAAGCGGACAAGTTGCAAAAGGTGTATACACGCAGGGTGGATTGTATCCCTTGTTGAAGTCCATCACCACTTCCCCGCTGCTGTTGGGCTTTGTAGTATACATATAGCGGCCACCTCCGTACGTTTCTTCTCCGGTTGTTTCATCAGCATAAGTCACAAAAAACTCATCACCTTCTTCTGTCACATCGATCGCATATTCCTCGCCATCTTTTTCAAACACAAGCCTGCCCGGGCTTGGCTGGTCATAAGTGATGCCAAGGATGTTTTGGATTTTCAGCACTTTAGGGGGATCGTACGGCTCAAATTCAGCGGTGACCACCCAATTCACATCCACAGGGTAGGAATCGATCGATTGAAGAGAGTCTAATTTTGGGTTTTCAAAGTCTCGCAGGCGCACTGCCAGCTCATCACCTCTTTTGATAACAAACCAGGTAAGCGCCTCGTGGCTCATTTGCAGACTCATATGCATCGAATCGTCATAAACCAGCTGCAGGGCGGGGGCTTCCCAAATTGAGTCTTTTCCTGTTTCCTTCATCATTACCACAGGCTCAGAGGGAGCCTCATACAGTACAGATTTGGTATTTGTCACTCGCAGCTTACCAAGAAAAGCGGGGGCTTTTTCAGGAAATACAATCTTATTGGACGAATCCGACCCGAAGGTAGACAAGCCCCTGTTAAGGATGTAAAGGCCTGCAAGGTTGACATAGCCGTTGGGGGCCTTCAGTTTTTCGATTCGTTCCTGTTGCCATTTTTGATGGGCTACTTTGTAAGCTGCTACTTCTTCCTCCGACATTTTATGGTCGCAAGAGGTCAAAAGAAAATACGTGATAAGCGATAAAAAGGAAAGACGGACAATTATCGTTGAGACTTTCATGGCTGGATTGGTCGGTAGACTATGCTTTTCCTTTTTACGAGATAGTAATATCTGACGAATTATCGAAGCGAGATGCTGTGGGTGGCAGTCTTTGCCTGAAAGTCAACTGAAGCTTCTTCGAAATCAGGAGGGCCTAATACCCCCATGGAATCATTTCCAAAACCATAAGGTTCTTTTGGTATGCCGAACAGGCCAGTGTCAAGCTTGCCGTTTTCATTTTCGTCGTGAAACACACTAATGGCATAAGAGCCAAAGGGAAGACTTGTGAATTGCACCAGCGCCGACTCTCCGTTTACCTTTTCTACCCTGCCTTTGTAAAGCCGATCTGTGAGAAAATTTTCTTTTAAATCGTAAAGGGCCACACGAATGTCGCCCTTTACGTTTTTTATCCCTTTGACCTCCACAGTAAGTGTGCCTGATGAATCGCTTTGGAGCCAATTCAAAAGAAGGCTTAGAACTACTACTATCACTTTTCCACTACTCGGTCAAAGTCAAACTCGTCCATGAATTTCTGCGCCTCTTTAAGGTTTTGGAACTCGAAGGATTTAGATTCACCGTCTTTGGCATGAATCTCCACCTTGATAAGAATCACCTTTTTACCACCCAAAGGATCATCAACAAAAGTGGCGTTCTCCGGCACAATAAACTGGCCGTCTTTTCTAACCAGCCCCAATTTCTTGTCTTTGTGCTTTATGCGGTTACAGTACGAGCATTTGTAGTGCTGAACAATTTTGCCTTCCTCTGTTTCCGTGGCTTCGCTGATTATTTCCTCGCTTTCAAGCTTCAGCGTTTGGAAACCACACCTGTCGCACTCAATCGCAATGAGGTTGCCCGGATACTTTTCAATCTTAGTTTCGCCTGTTTCCTGATCTATCCATACATCGTAATCAACACTGAAGATATTCTCTTCCGCCTGCATCCCCTCGTCAAGGTAAACATCCTCTTCTTCTTCACTAAGCAGCTTCATTTTGTTGCCAGTTTTAGGATTGACCCGGGGAGTATATCTGAACTTTTTCAGCCTTTTTGATTGGGCTGTAGGGTAATAGAATTTAAGGATAAGAAATGCAACATAACCGTACAAAGTACCTATGGCAATGGTGATAAACAGCCTAACGAAGAACCACACAAAGTTCAGTTCGACTGTCTCGTCTTTGTAAGTGTTGGCATACGCTGTAATGGCCAGCGCAATGCACAAATGCATCACCCAAAGGAGCTTTGATTCATATTTGCTGGTAAAATCATACTTCTGCTTGAGCTCTTTAAAACTGGAAATGCGAAGCTTTGTAATAATGTATATAGCAACTGCGAGAGCAATCAATATATAGGCTCCATTTTCCATGAAGTTGTGCCAAGCCAAAAGAAATCCCGACGCCTGTTCTTCCATAATTTTCTTTTTAATTAAGGTTCTAATTCAATATTACATAAATTTCATTTACCAAGTAAAATCAAGTTACCTGAACTCTAATAACACATCAAAATAATTATACCCCATGGCCTGGAAAAATATGTCGACCATCGCTCCCAGATACGCTGAGGCCGATAATGTTGCGGATGTTTTTAAGCCTGCGCTTCCTTTGTCCACCCGTATTGCTGTGGCTGGTGCGGGTGCCTTTGGCGGGTGGACAGCGCTGAATTTGCTTAGGCTTGGCTACAAAGTAACGCTGTTTGACCCATGGGGCGCAGGCAATTCCCTATCAAGTTCTGGTGGAGAAACAAGGTTGATGAGGAGCGTGTACGGAAGCAATAGCTTTTATACGAAGCTGGCCAACGAGTCGTACGATATGTGGCTGGAAACGGAAGCATGGGAGGGTAGCAAGCTATTGCATACTACAGGCAATTTGTGGATGGTAGGTGAAAATGACAATGAAATGCAGAGCGCTGTCGCCCAGATGGATGGTTTGAACCTTCCCTACAAGATTTTCAAAGCCAGTGAAGTACCAGATCGATTTTCGTATATCAATTGCTCCGACTTTTCGTACCTGATCCTGGAAGAAAAGGCTGGTGTGCTTAAAGCCCGGGAAAGCTGCCAGGCGGTGCTGAAAAAATTCGTCTCAGAGGGAGGTCAATACTTTGCAGAGGTGTTGACGCCAGGTTCAGTTGGAAATGGTATAATGGGAGTCTGTGAAACTTCATCCGGGAGCAGGCATGAGTCAGACATCTACCTGTTCGCCGGGGGGCCGTGGCTTAAGTCGTTGTTTTCAGATGTGCTTGCACCGCACCTGGCTGTGACCCGGCAGGAAGTACATTACTTTGGTTTGCCTGCTGCAAAAGCTGGTTTTTTTGAAGCAAATTTGCCCAGCTGGATTGACATGGCCCATGATGGTGGCTTTTATGGAATTCCCGGCGGCTTCCACAGGGGCTTTAAGGTAGCGTCTGACAAGCGGGGTCGTGAAGTTGATCCAACAACCCAGAGCCGGATGCCAGAACAGCCGGAAGTGGAAAGGGCAAGGGATTATGTGCATTACAGGTTTCCCGGCCTGGGAACGTTGCCGCTGATTGAGTCCAGGGTCTGCCAATACACGAATACGCCCGATGGCAGTTTTATCCTGGATACGCATCCCGAAGCTTCGAACGTTTGGTTGCTGGGCGGAGGGTCGGGTCATGGTTTTAAGCATGGGCCTGGCTTGGGAAAAATGGCAGCAAGTATTATCGCCGGTCAGCAGGGGCTCCCTACTTTGCTCTCACTCAGCAGGTTAAAAAGTAGTGGTTTGATAGTATAACTATTGTTATAAATTGGCGTTCAAATGAAAATATTGATGTATTTAGCTAAAGATTTGTCTAATACTATTCTAATAAAAGAGAATTAATGAATACCTATCGCTGGGGGATTGTTGGACTGGGGAGAATTGCCCACAAATTTGCGGAAGCGTTAAAAGTGATTCCCACTGCCCAGCTGGTAGCAGTGGCCTCAAGAGACAAAAAAAATGCAGAGGCTTTTGCCGAACGTTTTGAAGCGAAGACGTTTTACGATAACTATGAAGATCTCATTCTCGACAAGGAAGTTGACATAGTTTACATTGCCACTACGCATCCGTCCCACGCATCACTGGCAAAAGCCTGTCTGCGTTTTGGCAAGCCAGTTCTTTGCGAGAAGCCCTTCGCCATGAATTACCAGCAGGCCAAAGAGGTATATGAGGTGGCCCGTGAGTCAGGTGTGTTTATAATGGAGGCTTTGTGGACAAGGTTTCTTCCGTCGATGAAGCGGGTGATTGAGATCGTTAAAAAGGAAGAGATAGGTCATGTTGTTTCTATTCAGGCTGATTTTGGTTTCAAAGCTCCCTATGACCCTGGAGCCCGGCTTTTTAACAAAGAATTAGGCGGCGGGGCATTGCTCGACGTGGGTATTTACCCTGTTTTTCTCACGACAGCCCTTCTGGGTGAGCCGACAAAAATACAGGCCAGCGGAGTGATTGGGCCAACCGGTGTGGATGAGCAGTGTGCTATGCTGCTGGAGTATGACAATGGGGCAATTGCCAGCCTTTCGTGCTCCATTATTTCAAATAATACTCAGGTGGCCAGCATCAACGGATCGAAGAGCCGCATCCAGATAGATCAGCCTTTTTGGGGGCAAACCAATATCAATATTTTTACAGACTGGAAGCCCCGTGGCCTTGTGAAGTTTGACTACCCGAGCAATGGGCTTAACTACCAGGTGGCAGAAGTGCACAAATGCCTGGATGAAGGCAAAACAGAGAGCGATCTTTGGAGCTATGGCGACAGCCTCCTTGTGTTAAAGACCCTCGACAGAATCAGGGAAAAAATTGGGTTGAAGTACGAGGCGGATGTTTAATCCACCTATATCAATTTCGAAAGATCCAGCCGGAAGCCAGGTAGCACGTTTTCGCCGTCCAGGAAAAAATCAAATGAGTCAACCTCTTTGACAGGCTGAGAAGGCTTGTAGATAAACGCTTTTTTCGGTTCCGGGTCGATCAGCCAGCCTAATTGTACTCCGTTGGCTATCCATTCTTCCATCTTTTTCTTCAAGGCGGGGATAGAATCAGAAGGAGATTTAAGCTCAAATACGAACTCCGGTGTAATTGGGGCAAACTTGTTTTTCTGTTCGTCGCTGATTTGATTCCATTTTTCTAACGGCACCCAGGTTGCGGGAGCAGCTTTCATAGAGCCATCTGGCAAAATTAATCCGCCATTGGAAATAGCTATTCCAAGGCTGGAATTTTTCTCTGCCCAGTTGCCCAGCTGTGCTAGAATTTTTAAGCCGAAGCGGCTTGTATGGCATCCCGCCAGTGAATCAATGATGAGATTTCCCTTTACGTCTCTTTCTATACGTAGTTCTTTGTTAGCCAGGCAGATTTCCAGCAATTCGTCATCCGAAAATCGGATTCTTTCAGGAAATTTTAAGAGAGTGGCTGCCATTTAGATAAACTGAAGTCTAATCAAATAAATCCTCTTCCCGCTCCAGCATCAAAATAGCCGACTGCGGCACAATGAAGTACTTTTCTCCCTTGTAGTGCACCTCGAAGGCAGCCTTTTGCAGGAAAATGGCCATGTCCCCTTCTTTTGCCTGAAGCGGCACATATTTCACTTTGTCCTCCTCAGCTTTCCAGGGTTCGTCGTCGTCGGCCTGCATAGGAATAGGGTAGCCAGGCCCGGCTTTCACGATGTATCCGCTTTGTATTTTTTCTTTCTCCTGCACTCCTGGAGGCAGGTAAAGCCCACTTTCGGTTTTCTCTGATTCCTTTTTTGGCTTGACCAATACCCTGTCGCCCACTATCACCAGCTTTTTCAGCTTGTTGTCTGCTGTCAATTCCATTCTTTTTTCCTTCATCAGGTTTCAAAGTTACTCTTAAACCAAAAAACGCACAAAACAGTTTAGTCCATTGATCTGTCGATGAGCCTCTGGTCAAGTTGCTTGGTAGTTTTTGCTCCCAGCTCTCTCAACCGCTCGGTTTTGCGAACAAGGTTGTCCTTGCCATCTACCAGCTTATTCATTGCCGCATCGTAGTTTTCCTTGGTCTGTTTAAGGCTGTTGCCCACCTTCACCAAGTCGGCCACGAAGCCATCGAACTTGTCGTAGAGTGCGCCGGCTTGCCTGGCAATCTCTTCAGCATTTTTGTTCTGCATGTCCTGCTTCCATATGTACGAGATAGTGCGCAGGGTGGCAAGCAGTGTGGTGGTAGACACCAGCACGATGTTTTTGTCCAGGCCTTTTTCATAAAGCGCATGATCCTCTTTGTAAGCAACAGTCAGTGCAGGTTCGTTCGCCACAAACATCATCACGTAGTCGGGCTGGCTTATTTCGTAAAGATTTTGATAGTTGCGCTCGCCGAGCAACTTGATATGGCTGTAAATGCTATCAATATGCATCTTCAGGAATTTCGCTTGTTCCAGGTCGTTTTCAGCATTGAAAAAGTTAGTGTAGGCAGTTAGCGACACTTTAGAATCGAGTACGAGGTACTTATCATCCGGAAGTTTGATAATGTAGTCGGGGCGCTGATTGGAGCCGTCCTCATTCTTGAAGTTCTTCTCTTTAAAGTAATGGATGTCTTTCTGGAGCCCGGCTTTTTCCAGGATTGCCTCCAGCTGCATTTCCCCCCAGCTTCCCTGTGATTTGCTGTCGCCCTTCAAGGCTCGGGTGAGGTTCTCTGCTTCTTTGGTGATTTGCTGGTTCAGCTCCCGAAGGTTTTTGATTTGCTCGCTCAGGCTGCTGTTCCACTTCAGGCTTTCTTTGTTGGTGTCTTCCACCTTTTTTTCAAACTCGGCTATTTTCTCCCGTAGCGGATTGAGCACCTCGGCTATATTTGTCTTATTCTGGTCTGTGAATTTTTTGCTTTTTTCTTCAAAGATTTCCTGAGCAAGGTGCTTGAACTCCACAGTGAAACGCTGCTGAAGCTCTGCCACCTCTTTTTTATGCTCTTTCAGCCTCTCCTGTAGATTTTTATAGTTGGCTTCCAGCGTAGAGTTGCGTGTGCTCAGCTGAATTACCTTTTCCCTTTCTGCCTTAATCTCCTGCACATATCCGGCTGCCTCTTTCTCCACATCTTCCAGCTTTCCCTTCAGTAAGGCGTTTTGCGTATTCTGTTCATTGCTTTTTGCCTCGAACTCACGTTGCAAACTTTGTTTGGTAGTCGACTGCCTGGCTAGCAGGACAAGTGCTGTAGCCACCAAGCCAATGGCCAATCCGATAAGGAGTGAAATCAAATCCATGGTTAACGTGTAAGAGATTTAGTGCCGAAAATAGTGCTGCTAAGTTAAGACCTTCGTTACCCTTTTATTCCCTGATGTGCCACTAATTTTCATTTATTGCCCGCAATCGTAAGTGGGCAAATGTATTGTTCTTAAATAAGTTGATGGGTTAAAGATGCATTACTAAAACAGACCCGCACAACCTATAGAATGACTTTCAAAACTGTTTTAGCCTCGATAGTGCACGGCTTTGGGGATTCCGGCTCGGGGCAGTTGAACAGCTTAAAGATAAACCCCCGACCCTGTGTTGAATGAAGTTTACCATTCCATGGAACTTCTTTGTCTTTCCCTTTGTCTCAAATGTTGTTATTTTGCAATATGCTGCTACGGTTCCGGGTCATCGCACTCTTACTTTTACTCATCATCGCTTTTCCCCCGGGAAACGAGACTGTGCGCACCGTTTTCGACCAACACGATGACGAGCTGACCTCGCTCACATCCGACACAGCAGTGGAGTTTTTATTCCAATCCCGGCTTAACCCCACTCGCCAAAAAACCCAACTACCTTACCTTCTTCTCTTTTGTGCACGCCCTGCTGCGTTTTCGGCTGTGCATGTCAATGGCAATGATTTGGTTCAATCGGCGGGGAATGCCTGGCCGTGGCTGCAGCTTTTCCGATCCACACAACTATTCCCCTTTCATTTCTTCAGGTAACATCCCTTTTTTTTAGTCAGCCGCAGGTGGGTGCTGCTTTCACATTTCCCGCCTCCGCAAAAGACTGATACCGAATATCAGGCGGATTGAATCTGCCTTTATACAGTTTTAACTAAAAAAGAAGCTTACATGGATGATCCAAAAAAACAACTCCTGCGAATTGCAGGGGGCTTTCTGCTTGGGTATATATTTCTCGTAGTCATTACCCTCTACCTGGCCCAGATGCAGGAAGACATTTCAATATTGAGTGAAAGCCACATCGAAGAAAACTATGTGGCTCCACCAGACATCACATTGGCGAGAGGCCAGAAGATGTATGTGCCCGCCTATTCAAGTATCCCATTGTCCGACAATTCCCGGCAGAATCTTTCTATCTTGTTGAGCATACGGAACACCGACCCCACCACGTCAATTAACATCACCCGGGTTGACTACTACGACACCCGAGGCCAGCTGGTCAGGCACTTTACACCCGGCATCGTAGAAGCGGGGCCAATGGAAACTATCGAGTACTTTATTCCGCAGAACGACGAATCGGGTGGGTCTGGCGCCAACTTTTTTGTAGAATGGAGTGCCGAAACGGCCGTCTTCCAGCCAGTGGTGGAGGCACTGATGTATGGAAAAACGGCAGGAAGGGACCATGAGTTTAAAAGCATTGGGCTTGTAGTAAAAAAATAGACAGAAAGCAGATGGTCATAACCAGTCACAATATCCTTTTGGTGGGTTCCATCCTGCTGCTGCTGAGCATTTTTGCCGGCAAAACAACCTATAAGCTGGGCGTGCCTACCCTTATTCTTTTTCTTATTGTTGGCATGCTGGCAGGTTCGGATGGTATTGGGGGCATCTATTTCGATAATCCCGTATCGGCGCAGTTCATTGGCGTGGTTGCCTTGAACATCATTCTGTTTTCAGGCGGGCTCGACACCCGTTGGGACAGTGTGAAACCGGTGCTTGGCCAGGGTATCACCCTGGCCACGGTGGGGGTGTTTCTTACAGCAGGCAGCGTGGGGTTGTTTATTTACTGGATATCAGACTTTACACTTCTTGACGGACTCCTGCTGGGCTCCATTGTATCTTCAACGGACGCAGCAGCTGTATTTTCTATTCTTCGGTCAAAAGGGATCAACCTGAAAGGAAATATAAGGCCCATTCTTGAGCTTGAAAGTGGGAGCAACGACCCCATGGCCTACTTTCTCACCATCACGCTTGTAGGAATTGAACAGGTGCACGAGTTAGATTTTGTTGCGGCGCTGGGGAGCCTTTTCTTTCAATTTGCTTTGGGTGGAGCCTCTGGCTTCCTCTTCGGGAAGCTAAGCAAGCTGGTGATCAACAAAATCAAGCTGGATTTCGAAGGACTATACCCTGTGCTTGCACTCACCTTATGCTTTATTACGTTCTCCGTCACCGATTTTATTGGGGGCAATGGCTTTCTGGCAGTTTACATCTGTGCCGTGATGTTGGGCAACACCAACCTTATTCACAAAAGCTCGACTATCAAATTCTTTGATGGGGTCGCCTGGTTGATGCAAATCATATTGTTCCTTACGCTTGGGCTACTGGTGTTTCCATCCCAAATCATTCCCGTCATTTCAATTGGCCTTCCAATAGCCTTGTTTATGATCCTGGTAGCAAGACCATTGAGTGTGTTTGTGAGCCTGGCGGCCTTCAGGCTTGGGTTTCGTACCAAACTTTTTATTTCGTGGGTTGGGCTGCGGGGCGCTGTGCCCATCGTTTTTGCCACCTATCCCATGGTGGCAGGCGTGGAAAATGCTGATGTAATTTTCAATATCGTTTTCTTCATCACTTTGCTGTCAGTGACTATTCAGGGCACCACCATTTCCTTTATGGCCAAATTATTGGGAGTGAAAGATGCCGACAAGGTACCTGAGGGATTGAGCTCCGGCTTCATCGAAAACGTGAAAGGCACTTCCTCGGAAATACTGGTACGCCCCGACAGCAGTGTGGTGGGAAAGAAAATTTACCAACTGGGCATACCTGCCTCTGTGCTGGTGGTAATGATCAAACGGGACAAAAAGTATTTTGTGCCCGGCGGAGCTACGGAGCTGGTAGAGGGCGACTTCCTATATATCATTGGGGACGATGTTAGCAGTATCGACTCCACCCGAGAGCTTTTCGCCTGACACAAGAGCCTCAGAACAGGCGCCGAGTGTGCTGGGTGTGTCTTCACAACCAGCCTGCCGACCTCAAAAACTATTTACCTCCTTCGCCGCTCTGTTGCCTGACTCAATAGCACCCTGTATCCACCCATGATAGGCGGAAGCATGCTCCCCGGCAAAGTGAATGCGGCCCTCGGCCGTGATCAGGTGGGGCAGGTGTAACGTTAAGTCATTGGGCGTGCCGATGGCGTGCGCATACCCGGCCCAGGGGTCTTCACCCCAAACTTTAATAAAGGCCCCTTCCAGCTGCGGCTTGAGGCCGGGAAAAACCGAGTCGACATGGTTGGCAGAAAAGGCCAGGCGCTCCTCAGCACTCATTGTCATAAACTTACCTGCGTCCCTGCCTTTCACATAGTGAGCGATAATGCCCCGGTTGGCATCCGACTCATAGTGTGGATCCCAGATTTCGGAAGGAAGGTCAGTAGCAGCAAAGCCCGTCAGGCCGTCCTTTCGCCAGTAGCGGTCTTTTACCTGCATCGCCGTGCGACCGAGGTTCCAGCCCCCCATATTGTTGATAGCAGTTTGTTTGGGGCCCGAGAGCGTCTTCACAAAATCCATTTTCTTCAGCACCGGCAATGGCAAGGTACAAATCACCCTGTCGGCCCTGAGTGTGGAGCGTTCGCCTCCTCTATCCACGGTTACGCTTACACCCGTCTCATCCTGATCGACGGCCAGAACTTTGGTGCCGTATTGTATCAATCGCCCAAGGTCTTTGGCCAACGCACGGGGCAGCAGGTCATTGCCTCCCACAATCTTGTTGCGAGTGGCACCAAACGACAGGATTGTCTCCCGAACCATCTCAAGAATCGAGAAGTAGAGTCCTTTTTCCCCTGCTTCTTCCCAACCCAGCATCAGCGCACCAGCGATATCCGGGCTGTAGCCCTCGCTCACAAGAAACTCTTTGAAAGTGAGCTTGTCGTAGCCTGCAATGGCGGCCGGTGGCCAGCTCAAATCCCGGGCATCACCCACCTGAGTCATGATGGATTGAAACGGTTGTGTACTAATGCCCGCCCAGTCCATGGCGACTTCTTTGGGGGTGAGTGAAAAGGGATAATCTTTCAATGGTGCTGGTTGGTTGCTGGTATAGCGGATTTTTTCCCCTTTTACCATGTGCAGCAAACCGCCTTCAGAGGGGTTGAAAGGATATAGCTCAAGCCCGTATTGCCTCACATATTTCATGGTCCACTCATGATCTTCAGGGATTCGGGCGGCGCCCATGTCGGCATAGAGTCCGTCAGCAAACATATTGCGGGCAGTAAACACACGACCTCCGGCCCGCATCTGCCCCTCAATGATTTGGACGTCATGACCCAGGTTGCGCAATTCCATACCGGCCGCTAAACCGGACATCCCTGCGCCGATAATGATCACTTTTTGCTTAGAGCCACGTTTCGATTTCCAGGGGTCGTTGACGGACAGCGCCTGTACAGGCTGTGTGGCCAAAGCGGCTGCGAGAATTGAACTGAGTTTTACAAAGTCCCGGCGGGTAAAGGTAGGGTGCATGCTGTGGTTGGGTTAACGGATAAAATAACTTGATAGCAGATGAAACATGCTTCGATACTGGCCTTTCGAAGTAGTTACAAAAAATGAAAGTACAGAATTTCGTAATAATTCGCTTGCTTTGATAAATGCCATCCACAGGCAAGTCGCACACTAAATGAGATTTTTTATCCTGTTCTTAAAGTAATCTATGATGCCTGTGCGTCTTTCTGACAGGGCGCCCGTCTTAGGTAGAACTATTTACCCCGCTAAATCAGTTACTAATCCGTTAACTTACAACCGAATCCAACCATCCCTTTTTTCATGTCCAAGCCGAAATCAAAAGTAACCGTAGCCCAGGCGTTCAAAGACTTTATCTGGCCACGTCGCAAGATTGTGGCGGTTGGCCTGGTGCTCATCATCATCAGTCGCCTGGCCAGCTTAGTGCTGCCGGGAGCCACCAAATACCTGATCGACGACGTGATCGTGAATCACGATTTACACATGCTTAAGTTGTTGCTCATAGCCGTGGTGGCATCCATTACCTTGCAAGCCGTGACGTCGTTTTCTCTCACCCGCCTGCTTAGCGTAGAGGCCCAGCTGCTCATTAGTAAACTCAGGGCACAGGTGCAGCGAAAGATTTTGTCGCTGCCCATTTCGTATTTTGATAACAACAAGTCAGGCGCCTTAGTCAGCCGTGTCATGAGCGACGTGGAAGGCGTGCGAAACCTGGTAGGTACCGGCCTGGTTCAATTGGTTGGGGGAAGCATTACTGCCGTTATTTCGCTGGTGCTGCTGATTCGCATCAGTCCGATAATGACGTTCTACGTGTTGGTGCCGGTAGGTATTTTCGCCTTTATCGCCATGAAGGCCTTTGGGAAAATCCGCCCTATTTTCAGAGAGCGTGGTGTGATCAACGCCGAAGTGACAGGCCGCCTCACTGAAACCTTGAATGGCGTTCGGGTGATCAAAGGCTTCAACGCCGAAGAGCAGGAAAACAATACTTTTGCAGCTGGCGTGGAGCGGCTTTTTCAAAATGTGAAAGCAAGCCTTACTGCCACCGCACTAGTGACGAGCTCCGCTACTTTCCTGCTTGGTTTGGCTTCCACAGGCATTATGGGCATAGGTGGCTACCAGATCATCACCAACGAGATGACCATGGGTGATTTCATTGCTTTCACCCTCTACCTGGGCTTTATGATTGCACCGATTGTGCAAATGAGCAATATCGGCAGCCAGCTAACCGAGGCCTTTGCAGGACTTGACCGCACAGAGGAAATCATGAACATGGATCCTGAAGACATGCCGGAGGAAAGGCCGATACAGCTGAAAAAGCTGAAAGGTGATTATGCCTTTGAGAATGTCAGTTTTGCTTATGAAGAAGGCAAGGAAGTGATCCACGATATTACGTTCACCGCTCCTTCTGGTTCGGTCACAGCCCTGGTGGGCTCTTCAGGCTCGGGTAAAACAACCATAGCGGGTTTGGCAGCCACCTTCCTCACGCCAAAATCCGGCCGCATTATGCTCGACGGGGAAGACCTTTCGAAAGTGGGGCTGAAAAGCTTCCGTCAGTACCTGGGCGTAGTATTGCAGGACGATTTTCTTTTTGAAGGGACGATAAGGGAAAACATCTTATTCCCAAGGCCCAACGCCACCGAAGAGGAGCTGAAAAATGCGGTAACGGCCGCCTATGTGCATGAGTTTACTGATCGCTTCGAAGAGGGGCTGGACACCGTGATTGGTGAAAGAGGCGTTAAACTTTCAGGGGGGCAGCGCCAGCGTATTGCCATTGCCAGGGCCATTCTGGCCAACCCCAAGGTAATCATCCTGGATGAAGCTACCTCCAACCTGGACACAGAAAGCGAGTCAATGATCCAAAAGAGTTTGGCAGAGCTGATGAAAGACCGCACCACATTTGTCATTGCTCACCGTCTCAGCACCATCCGCCGGGCAGATCAGATCCTGGTGATTGAGCAGGGAAAAATTGCTGAAAGGGGTACGCATGAAGAGCTGATAGAGAAGAAAGGCCGGTACTTTGATTTGTATACTTATCAGGCGAGGATTTAAGGAAGGTAATTGGTAATCAGTAGACAGTAAGTGGCGGCTGGCTTCCCAGTAACTACTTGCTATTGGTTGTCAATTTCTCTCCGGTGCCAAAACCATGTCAAGCTTCACGTCATGCTGTTCCGCTACGTGGATCTCTTCCAAAATAGGTAGCAGAGAGAGTCCTACTTTTTCTATTGCGGGGGAAATCGAAGAAAGAAACCCATCATAAAACCCTTTGCCATAGCCAATACGGTTCCCGTGTTTGTCGGCTACCAGAAGCGGCACAAAAATCACCGTGCAGAGCGAAGGATCAGCCGGAGGAGCATTTACGGGCTCTGGAATCCCCCATTTACTGGTGTTGAAATGTGTTTTGTCGTCAAACCAAACGTGAGACAGGGTGCCTCTCCCAGTGTCGGTAACGGACGTCATCGTGCGAATCCCTTCCTGCCACAGCCATCGAATGATGGGCCAGGTGTCTACCTCTTTAAACTTCTCTATCGGCAAAAAAATATGAACCGGACCACCTCCGATCAGTGCTGCATTGCTTTTCACCTGCTTAAACAGGCTGTCACAAGCCATCCGCCACTCTTCCTGGCTTAGTGCTTTTCTCTTCTCAAGGTAAATTTTACGAAGCGCCGGTTTGTCCATTGAAACTTATTCTTCCATAAAAATATGGAAGGAAAAGTCGAATGCATCAAATCCGTTGAGGAACTCGTCTAAAATAGCAGGATTGGTGAGGTAAAAGTTGAGGAAGTTGTCGTGGCGCTCCTGCAAGGAGCCTCCCGGGAAAAGCTTTTCTTTAATACTTTCAATCTGGTTGATTGCCACCGCCTGATTATTCTCTTCGGCCTTTTGCAGCTTTTTCTCCATGCCTTCAAACTCCTGTAGCAGCCGGGTTTCCTGCTTGCCCATGTAGCCATCCAGCGTTTTATCAATGGCCACTGCTTTGGCTTTCACCTGCTCCATGAGCTTCGCAAAAGCTGCTTTCTCTTCTCCCAGCAGCAGGTCATTTTCGGAGTTCTCCCTCACATACTTCTTCCTGATCTCATGCCCTTCCATAAACAGATCAGCAAGCTTCAAACCCAGTTTTTCAATTTTACTTGCCTGGCTTTTTTGCACCACCAGCCCAAAATTGCGGGGCATCAGCATGGGGAAAGGTAGCTGATAGTGATCGAAAACAGCCTTGAATTGCAGCCAGTAGGCTACCTCAGCCGGGCCACCTATATAGGCCAGATTAGGGAGAATGACCTCCTGGTACACGGGCCTCATGATTACATTAGGGCTAAATTTCTCCGGGCTTTTTTCCAGCAGTTGCCAGAGCTCTTCCCTTGTGAACGACAGGTCAGTATTGTTTACTTTGTAGATGCCGTCCTCTTCTATAATCCTGTCCCGGTGGATGCTGTTCAGGTAAAAGAAGTTGATTTCCCGGGCATGTACCTGCGTCTTAAAGCCAGCATCGTCAAGTTTTTTAGTGGTTTCATCTACCAGCTTGCCCGACACATGCTCTTCAATATCTTTTTTGATGATCGGAGCAAAAATCCTTTTTAAATCCGGGTGATCCCCATCCACCATCACAAGACCTTCATGACCGAATAGCTCATTCACATAGTATCGAACGGCATCAGCCAGGTTGCTGTGGTCAAGATAGGCTTTTTCAAAAACAGGAGCCTTGTCTGGCATCTCATCCAGCACCTTGCTCAACGACTGAGGCATAAAACGCCCTACGGCACCTTTTTGATCAGTTTCCCAGGTATATTTCTTGCCGTACAAATAACAATAGCTAATCTCCTCAAAGTCGTGATCCTCAGAAGCAGCCCAGTACACCGGCACAAAGTGGTAGTCGGGGTACTTTGCTTTTAGTTGTTTACAGGCATCTATCACCGTCACAATTTTGTAGATGAAGTACAAGGGCCCGGTGAAAATATTTAGCTGGTGCCCGGTGGTGACGGTAAATGTGTTTTCTTCAGAAAGTGCGTGAATATTCTCTCTCAGCCTGGGCGACATATCCAGCGCACCATACTGCTCATTGAGTACTGCCTCCAGCCTTAGCCTGTTTTTTTTTGGAAAAGCCTTTTTCAGCGCTATCTGTTTCTCAGCATTTTCAACAGAGGGATAGTATTGATAAAAGTCTTTTAGCGACTCATTTTTTGCCAGGTACTCCAAAAAAATAGGAGAGAACTGTCCAGTCTCTCCCAGGGATATTTTTTCTACTCTCATTTCAGGTTACAACAATTCTCCAAACAAATCGAATTCGGCAGCATCATAAATCTTAACTGTGGCGAAGTCGCCAATACGTAAATAATTTTCTTTTCCATCAATGATGACTTCGTTGTCAACTTCGGGTGAGTCATACTCTGTTCGACCGATGAAATTACCACCTTCTTTGCGATCCACCAACACTTTAAAGGTCTTGCCTATTTTCTGCTGGTTCAGCTCGTAGGAAATGGCTTCCTGAACCTCCATAACGGCATCGGCCCGTTCTTGTTTAACATTTTCAGGAATATTGTCTTCAAAGCTATATGAGTGGGTGTTTTCCTCATGTGAGTAGTTGAATACCCCCAGCCTGTCAAACCTGGACTTTTGCACAAAGTCCATCATCTCTTCAAAATCTTCCTCAGTTTCGCCCGGGTGCCCGGCAATCAGTGTGGTGCGGATGGCAATGCCGGGTACTTTAGAACGCATGGTGGCCAGCAGGTCTTCGGTTTTCTCCCGGGTGGTGCCCCGCCTCATCATCTTCAACATGTTGTTAGAAGCATGCTGAAGGGGGATATCTACGTAATTACAAATGTTAGGGCGCTCTGCCATTACATCAAGTGCATCCATAGGGAAGCCAGCCGGAAATGCGTAGTGCAGACGGATCCAGTCGATGCCATTGACATCCGAAAGGCGCTGAAGCAATTCAGCAAGGTTTCTTTTCTTGTACAAATCCAGGCCATAGTAGGTTGAATCCTGCGCAATGAGCAAAAGCTCCTTGGTGCCGTTTTTGGCTAAATGAGCCGCTTCTTTCACTAACTCCTCAATAGGCCGGGAAATATGGCCGCCACGCATCAGCGGTATTGCGCAGAATGAGCACGGTCTGTCGCAACCCTCCGATATTTTCATGTAAGCGTAGTGAGCGGGGTTGGTGAGGATTCTCTCGCCTACCAGCTCGTGCTTGTAATCTGCCTTGAACTCCTTCAGCAGCCTGGAAAGGTCTCTCGTCCCAAAATAGGCATCCACTTCCGGGATCTCCTTCTCCAGGTCGTCCTTATATCTTTGCGAGAGACAACCCGTCACATATATCTTTTCAACCAGCCCTTCCTTTTTCGCATCTACATAGCGCAGAATGGTGTCGATGGATTCTTGCTTAGCATTGTCAATAAAGCCACAAGTGTTAATCACAACCACATTGGAATCGTCATCCTCAGATTCGTGCACAGCGTCGATTTCGTTGCCCCGCAGTTGGGTAAGCAAAACTTCCGAATCAACAGAGTTTTTGGAACACCCCAGGGTAACGATGTTCACTTTCGTATTTTTTAGTCCTTTAGTTTTCAAATGTCAGATTGGATTTGGCCACTGGTTTCCTCGAATTCGGTCTCTATCTTCCAATGGGCTCGCAAGTTAACAATTTCCTGTGGTGTTAGTTCCCCGTTGGCAAAAGTGTTGCGTTTAGTATGATAGCTCCTATTCAAATTTGGAATAGGGTTAGGTATCCAACAATAAATTCTATTTTTGCCGTTGGGTTAGTTCATATGATCTTGAAGAAATTTTCCTGGCATCTTTGGTTATTAATTTTTGTGTTGGGCTGGTCTGCCTGTGCACCCGACCCGTCCTGCTCGGATATTTACCTGCCTTATGTAACGGCAAGCTTTTACACGGTTAACGACGCTGGTGTTGAAACCGTTGAATCTGTTCAGCTTGACTCGCTTTGGGCCGATGATGCCGATACATTACTTTATGCCGACACAACGCTTTCTATTTATGGATTATACGTCAATCCGGAAGCAGCGAGCACCACTTACCATTTCTGCCTCAACGATACGTGCAACTCAGTGACCTTTGCCTACGACCGAAAGGAATACCTGATTTCGCCAGACTGCGGCCCCCGGTTCAGGTTTCAGAATCTTACGACTGAATTTGAAGGCTTTTACGACTCCGTCATTGTAAACAAGCCAGAACTTACCCTACTTGGAGAAGTCAATGTTAAAATCTACCGCTAGCCAACTTTTGTTTTTTCTGATGCTGCTGCCAGCAGTCAGCTGGGCTCAGGACGAGGACTGGCGTCCGTCAGCGGTTAGAGTGGGAGCAGACGTTTTCGGGCTTGCAAAAACAGCCCTGACCGATGGTTACAACCGGCAGGAAATTCAGGCAGACATTGATTTAAATAAATACTTCTTTGTGTTGGACCTGGGCAGGGAGGAGATAGACAATTCGGCAGAGGGGTTTACACACACCACCAATGGCACATTCTACCGGGCCGGGGTCGACGTTAACCTGACTCCTTACAACCCAAACAAAGACGTTGTTTTTTTCGGGCTAAGATATGCGCACGCCACTTTCGACGAGTCGCTGGCTTTCGATTATGCGGTGCCGTACTGGGGCCCTGCCAGTGTCGACGTGGCTAACGTTGGCCTCAAGGCCCACTGGATAGAGGCTGTGTTTGGCATGAAAGTGAAGGTGTGGAAGCAGTTTTATATGGGCTACACCCTAAGAGGGAAGTTTGGCCAAAAGACAAAGGGAGCAGAAACGCTCATTCCGTATACTGTGCCCGGTTATGGGGTAGTGACCAGTGGCGGAAATTTTGGTTTCGGTTACCACATCTACTATAAGCTGGCTTTCAGGGACAAAGCCGTTCCCTTGCGGCCGAAGGATTCCAAGAAAAAGCTAAAGTAGCGCCGGGCCGCTTAGTTGCGGGTAAAGAACGACTCCACAAAAGCCATTTTGTTGAACACCTGCAGCTCCTCCATTTTCTCACCAACACCAATATACTTCACCGGAATCTTGAACTGATCTGAAATACCAATAACGACACCTCCTTTGGCGGTGCCATCCAGCTTAGTGATGGCCAGAGACGTAACATCCGTCGCTTTTGTAAACTCCTGCGCCTGAATAAAGGCGTTCTGTCCTGTGCTACCATCAAGCACCAGCATTACTTCGTGTGGAGCATCCGGAATAAACTTCTGGATTACTTTTTTAATCTTCGAAAGCTCATTCATCAGGTTCACTTTGGTGTGAAGGCGACCTGCCGTGTCAATAATAACAAGATCGGCCTGTTCATCTACACCTTTTTTCACTGCATCGAAAGCCACTGAAGCCGGGTCGGTATTCATGCCATGCTCCACCACAGGCACGCCAACCCGCTCTCCCCAAAGCTTGATCTGGTCTACAGCCGCTGCCCTGAAAGTGTCAGCTGCACCCAGTATCACTTTATATCCTTTTTGCTTGAACTGATGTGAAAGCTTGCCAATGGTAGTAGTCTTGCCGACACCGTTGACACCCACCACCAGGATCACATACGGCTTTTTGTCTTTTGGCAATTCAAAATCTTCAACATCCTCAGTGTTGTTTTCGGAGAGCAGCCCGGCAATCTCCTCCCTCAGAATGACGTTAAGCTCAGAGGTGCCCAGGTACTTGTCTTTGGCTACCCTCGCCTCCACTCTGTCAATTATTTTTACTGTGGTTTCAATGCCAACATCTGACGATACCAGCACTTCCTCAAGCTCGTCGAGCACATCTATGTCTACCGTCGACTTTCCGGCTACCGCCTTGCCGAGCTTCGAGAAAAAATTCTCCTTCGTTTTTTCCAGTCCTTTGTCCAGCGACTCTTTTTTGTCCTTGGACATGAATCCAAATAAAGCCATATATAATAGGGTTGCTTATTGACTGTGGAGTTGCACAATGAGTATCTCCTTTAGCCAACGGAAAATACAAATTACAAACTTAAACCACCGGAAAATGATTCTCCGTTTGGTTAATATTGAAAAAATAATGGAGGTGCCAGGAGCTGGCCTCCATCTCTTGATAACAAAAAAAGTCCCATGAAGGGACTTTCTTGTCAATAAGTACTGTTAACTAGCTTATTTCGCTAGTGTATCTTTTACGAGGTCAGCAGGAACCATTTCCTCACGGAAAGTATATGCACCAGTTTTCTCAGACCTTACAGCCTTGATCACTTTCGCATAGGTTTTGCCACCTTCTTTCTTCAGGGTTGCAACTACTTTCTTTGCCATGATTATTTAATTTCTTTGTGGACAGTATACTTACGAAGTATGGGGTTATACTTCTTCATCTCAAGTCTTTCAGGAGTATTTTTCCTGTTTTTTGTGGTAATGTGACGTGACGTGCCTGGTAGACCAGTCGTCTTGTGCTCTGTGCACTCTAGTATTACCTGAACTCTATTTTTGTTCTTAGCCATGACTATTCTATTCTTCTAGCTTAAAATACTACGTTGCCCTTAGCTCTCGCCTTTTTCAAAACAGCGCTGATACCATTCTTGTTGATGGTTCTTAAAGCAGTTGATGAAACCTTCAATGTAATCCAAAGATTTTCTTCAGGGATAAAAAAACGCTTTGTGTGCAGGTTTGGGTAAAACTTGCGCTTCGTTTTATTGTTTGCATGAGAAACATTGTTTCCCACACGTGTGCTTTTTCCGGTTATCTGACAAACTCTCGCCATTGTCTTATAAGTGTATTTTTGAAATGGGTCTGCAAATATCGGAAAAATTTGATTACCAACAAACGAGGGTGAATAATTATGCATCTTTTCTTTTGTAGTTGTAAGGGCAGTGCCTGCACCCGCTCTTGCAACAATAGCCTCTTTTCAGGTGGTATTCCTTTGTAAAGACAAGGAACCCCTCTTTGGTGTGGTAGTAATCTTCGGTCTTTAACCCGTACTCAACCTTCTTTGCTGATTCTTTCTCCATCGCCTTTTTCGGTCTAGGGGCTTTTATTTACCTTTGAAACCCTGCCCAACAGGCAATTGTTCAATCCTAAAGTCAAAGATATGATCAAGACAATGAGTAGCAAAGAAGCGATGGAGCTGGAAAACAAGTATGGAGCGCATAACTACCATCCGTTGCCGGTCGTACTTTCGAGGGGAGAAGGAGTCTTTGTGTGGGACATTGAAGGGAAGAAGTACTACGATTTTCTTTCGGCCTACTCAGCTGTCAATCAGGGGCACTGTCATCCAAAAATCATTGGCGCTTTAAAAGAACAGGCGGAGACTTTGACGCTGACGTCGAGGGCCTTTTATAGTGATGCCCTTGGTGCCTTTCAAAAATATGCCACTGAATATTTTGGCTTCGAAAAAGTGCTGCCAATGAATACTGGCGCTGAAGGCGTCGAAACTGCACTTAAAATTTGCCGGAAGTGGGGTTATGAGAAGAAAGGCATTGCTGCCGACCAGGCAAAAATCATTGTCTGCGAACAAAATTTCCATGGCCGCACCACTACTATCGTGTCTTTTTCCAGCGATGAGGGGGCCAGAAGAAACTTTGGGCCGCTTACGCCTGGCTTCGTAAAGATACCCTATAATGACATCGAAGCTTTAAAAGAAGCCTTGAAGGATCCCAATGTTGCCGGGTTTCTTGTGGAGCCTATTCAGGGTGAAGCAGGAGTTTACACACCAGCCGACACCTATATTAGAGAAGCCGCTGCTTTGTGCAAAGCCAGCAATGTTCTTTTCATTGCCGATGAAATTCAAACGGGCATCGCCCGCACTGGCAGTTTGCTGGCAGTTTGCGGCAACTGCTCGTGTGAAGGCAATTGCGAGCGACAGCCTGCAACTTATACAAAGCCTGATATTCTCATCTTGGGCAAAGCCATGTCGGGTGGTGCTTATCCGGTGTCTGCCGTTCTTGCCGATGACCGTATCATGGATGTGCTCACCCCAGGCACTCACGGGTCTACCTTCGGTGGCAACCCACTGGCATGCAAGGTGGCCATGGCGGCGCTCGACGTTGTAAAAGAGGAAAAGCTGGCGCAGAATGCCCGCCAACTGGGGGCGATCTTTCGTGAAAGAATGAGCAAGTTCATAGCGACAACGAAGCTTGTGAAAATGGTGCGGGGCAAGGGACTGCTCAACGCCATTCTCATCAACGATACAGAAGACAGCAGCACTGCCTGGGATATTTGTGTAGCTCTTAAAGACAATGGCCTTTTGGCCAAGCCAACCCATGGCAACATTATTCGGTTTGCCCCCCCATTGGTAATGACCGAAGAGCAGCTTCACGATTGTTGCGACATTATCGAAAAAACAATTCGGGAGTTTGAGCAAAAAAGCTGATTGGTAAACTACAGCTGCGATTTGTTTTTATATGTGAGCAACAGGCTTGGCTTATACCCCATAAGGGGCATTTGCAATTCCATGTTGCTCATCTACCTTTATGGGTTTACAGCCAACTGCTAGTATGAGCCTAAGGGGAGTATTATTTTTTATTTTCTTGCTTTTGAGGGGGGCAACCCTATTGGCGCAAAATGCCGAACTCGACAGCCTGGAGAAAGCTTTGCCACGCCAAACGGGCAACGACAAAATATCCACCCTCAACGCCATTTCCTGGCACTACCGGCAGGCAAATACAGAAAAAGCCATGGAGTTTGCTAAGTCTGCCCTTGGCTTATCGCAATCAGCAAATTATCTGGAAGGAGAAGCATTGTCACTTCAATCGGTTGGTGCTGTTTATGAAGCCACCAGCAACTTTGACAGTGCGCTGCATTTCTTCAACAAGTCCCTGGCCATCAAGCAGGCACTTGGTGACACTACCGACATCGCCGCATCACTCAACAACATAGCCATGGTGTATGACCAGCTCGGCAAAGATGAAATGGCGCTGACCAACTACTTTCAGGCTCTAAGGATGTACGAAGCCGTCAATGACCTTTTCTCCGAAGCCATGGTACTTGGCAACATTGGCATTGTCTACAAAAAACAAAAGGACTATGACAAAGTGCTCACTTACTACGAGCGGGCCCTGGAAATTTACGAAAACGAACAATCGGTTTTCGGCTCATCAGTGGTGCAGGGAAACATCGCCTCGATTCTTATTATTCTTGGAAACTACAATCAAGCCATTGAGGTTGCTAAAAAATCGCTCCAGGGTTATGAAAGCCTCGGATACAGCAGGCTCATGGCCTACCCACTAGGCAACCTGGCAATCGCTTATGACAGCCTGAAAGAGCTTTCGGTTGCCCGTGACTATTACATACAGGCACTAACACTGCATAAAGAAAATAACAACACGGCTGAAGTTTCCTTCACACTAAAGAACCTTGCAGGCAACGAGCTGGCGTCGGGAGAGTACACGAAGGCACTGGCTCACGCCACGGAGGCGTATGAGCTGGCCTCAGTCACCAAAGCTAATGACGTGCTGATGCAGGCATTGGTAATAATTACAAAGTGTGAGCAGCGGTTGGGCAACTACCAGAAGGCATTTACCTATCAACAACAGTACATAAGCCTACGAGACAAAGCCTTTGAAGAAGAAAAGACGAAGGCAACATTGGAGCTTGAAGCGAAATATGAAACTGAAAAAAAGGACCAGGAGCTTGAGCTGCAACGCCTGTCTCTTGTTGAAAAGGATCTTGAGATTCAAAAAAGCAGGGTCGCCCAGCTGGCACTTGGAGGCGCCTTACTTTTGCTTTTCGTATTCGGCCTGCTTGTAAGAGCGAGAACCAAGCTTAGCTACCAGAGAAAGTTGGATGAGGAAAAACTGGCTAAGCAAGAGGAATTGCTAAGGGCCGTGATCAGCTCAGTGGAGGGTGAAAGAAAGCGCTTTTCCGAGGACTTGCATGACAGTTTTGGCCAGCTTATTTCGGTATTGAAAATCAACGTCGATTCACTGTCGGCAGCACCTCCTTCTGCCTCAGCCGACCGCCAGCGAATGTTTGACCAATCGGTGTCGGTGCTCAACGACATGTATGGTGAGTTGAAAAACGTATGCTTTAACTTAATGCCAAAGGCGCTGATTCAACACGGACTGCCAGTTGGTGTCAATGAGTTGGTGTCACGAATCAATCACACAGGAAAGCTCCGTGCGGAAAGTCATTTCTTTGATCTGGATAATCGGCTAGTCGATATTCAGGAAATATCCTTGTACCGGATTGTGCAGGAGTGGACGAACAACATCCTCAAATATTCCGATGCCAAAAATATTTTTATTCAAATCACACGTGATGAAGAGGAAATAACGCTTACCATAGAAGACGACGGCATGGGCTTCGACGAAAAAATACTAAAAATGGGCGAGGGAAACGGGTGGAAAAACTTGCAGTCACGCACTAATCTGATGAAAGGCACAATTGATCTGGACACAGCCACAGGCCGAAAAGGTACTATGCTGACGGTGAACGTTCCGGCTATTCTAAAGAGAGATCAATCGAAAACAGACGCTGATAAAGTGGAAGCATTACTTACCTATGCGCTGTTTTAGTAAGGGCTGGTACGTAGTGCAAAATCACCTGCCGGGGGGATGTTGAAAAATTGATTGCCTGACTAATTTTCAGACATGAAGCCTTTCAGCAATATTTCCTCTAAATTCATCCGGAAGTTTAGCGGAACTAGAAAAATGAATAGAACAAAGGTGTACCTGGTCGATGACCATGCCATCCTCATGGATGGTGTCAAGTCGTTGCTCAATGCTACCGATGAGTATGAAGTGGCTGGCACAGCTTCTACCGCCGAGGATGCATTGAAATACCTTCAGAATGAACCGGTTGATATTCTCATTTCGGACTACAGCTTGCCTGGAATGGACGGCCTGGGGCTGGTAAAAGTGATGCAACGCATAAAACCGGAAGTGAAAATCCTCATTATGAGTATGCACGATGAAGCACATCTGGTAAAAGAAATTCTAAAGGAGGGCATTAAGGGTTACTTGCTAAAGAAGGACTCACAGAAGGAGCTTATTGCGGCACTTGACCAAATAAGAGCTGGCAGAACTTATCTGAGCAATGAAATCAACACGTTGCTGATCCAAAATTTACAAAACCCCGATGAAGGAAAACTGCTCACCGAACGGGAAAGGGAAATACTGAAGCTGATTGCGAAAGAATACACGAATAAGGACATTGCTGAAGAACTGTTCATTAGTGAACGCACAGTGGAAACTCACCGCAAAAATATCTTTCGCAAAACCAAGACTAACTCATTGGTCGGGTTGATCAAGTTTGCCTATGCCAACAACCTGGTGTAAAAAAGGCCAAATCAAACTGTGACTTTTGGGCTTCCTCCTGATTATACAGGTAAAAAGCCATGAAAATCACCCGAAAAGTAAACCAGGAGCCAGTCAATACAGGCTCAATGGCGGACATCGCCTTTCTGCTTCTCATATTCTTTCTTGTCTCCACCACCATCCTTCAGGAGAAGGGATTCATGATCACCTTACCGCCAGATCAGGAGAAACAGCCTGTGATGCCTGTGAATGATAGAAACCTCTTCAAAATAAGCATCAACTCCAAAAACGAATTCCTGATTCAGGACGAACCCAGGCAAGGCCTTGTCGGGCTCAGGGAAGAGCTGAGAATGTTCATTTTGAACCCCACCGCAGCAAGCGACCTGGCTGAATCGCCCAAAAAAGCAATCATATCCCTGAAATCGAATCGTGGCACCGATTACGCTGCATTCATCGCTGTACTCGATGAACTAAAGGGTGCTTATTACAACATTTATGGAGAAAGGGTTGGACTGTCTGGTGACGAGTACCGTCACCTCGACCTGGACGATCCCCGGCAGCTAGCCTTGTATGAGAAAGGAAAAGAGGGGATTCCTATGAATATATCCATTGCCGAACCAAACAAATAGCGCCATGAAGTCATTTAAACGAAAGACCGTTGTGAATGCCGAGATTTCTACGGCGTCGCTTCCTGATATCGTCTTCCTACTGCTGTTCTTTTTTATGGTAACGGCTGTTATCAGAACCGACGAAAACCTCGTGAAGTACGAAGTGCCCAAGGCGAAGCATATCAACAAGGCTGAAATGAAGACCCTCATCAGGGAGCTTCAGGTGGGCTTGCCAGCCAATGCCCGACTAGGCACGGAGCCGTTGATTTCCGATGGAAGCCACTATTTGAAGATCAACGAGTTGGTACAGTGGGTCAACCAGGAAAAGGCTACCTTACCGGAGGCATACAAAGATCAGATGATCATTGTGCTGAAGGCTGATGAAGCAGTGAAGATGGGGTTGATCGCCGATATACAACAGGAACTACGGAAGTCGAATGCGAGAAAGGTGCTGTACAGGTCAAAGGAAAATATTTAGAATCCTCGGGCTCTCTTCAGCTTCACTATTCTGTCATAAGATTGCTTGATTCTGTCTTTTGAGATTTCGCCATTTTCCACCTTGCTTCGGATGATCTGATGGATTTGCTTCGCCGAATACCTTTCTGTTTGGCCCACATTATTGCAAATCAGCAGCATGTCTACTCCTGCGTTGATAGCCAGCTCAATGGCTTTGTCCATGCCATAGTGTTTGCTGATGGCATGCATCTGCATATCATCGGAGAAAACAACGCCGTTAAACCCGATGAAGTCCCTGAGGATGTTTTGAACAATTTTCTTTGAAAGTGTGGCTGGCAGAGAATCAGGATCGAGGTGTGCATTCACAATATGCGCCGACATCACGGCATCCAGGCGGCCGTTGTCAATAAGCAACTTAAAAGGTCTGATTTCGTCAAATTGCCAGCTATTGCTCACGTCGGCCATACTGCTGTGCGTGTCCTTGCTGGAGCTGCCGTGGCCGGGAAAGTGCTTGATGGAAGTGACAATGCCTTCCTCCTGATGTGCTTTAATGAAAGCAGCTGCATGCAAGGCCACTGAATCAGCATTGCTGCTGAAAGACCTGCCGAGCTTTACGATGACCGGGTTGTCGGGATTCACCGCTACATCCACCGACGGAGCAAAGTTAAGGTTGAAGCCCAATTTTCGCAGCTGGACTGCCATGCGCTTGGCCTGGACGTACGTACTGTCGGGAATGCCCTGCTTACCCAATTCTTGCGCCGACTTCGTTGTGACAAACCCATATTTCGGCTTCAGGCGGTTGACTCTTCCACCTTCTTCATCAATGGCAATCCACAAAGGAATAGCTGACGCATATTTCAGTGTGTTGTTGAGCTGCCGGAGATTTTCAGCTGTATTGGTTTTGGTCAGGTTTTTCTCAAAATAGATCACTCCACCCACCTTGCCATCTTCAATGGCCTGCAGCAGCAAATCTCCCTTTTTAATAGATTGCCTTTCCTCCAAACCAATCATGATCATTTGGCCAATCATGATATCGAGGCTGTCTGTTTGGGAAAAGGTTTTGGAAGAAAAAATGAATATACATAAGAAGAAAAACAATCGTTTTTTCATAAAGCGTATCCAGCTTAGTCAATTTCGTCGAGTAGCAGTAGTAACTGAGCCCTCAGCACAGAGAGGTCATTTTGAACAATATCCCATATGATTTCCAGATCCACTCCGAAGTATTCATGCACAATCTTATTTCTAAGTCCTGAAATTTCTCTCCAGGGGATATTCGAGGACTGTTTGAAGTCAGGATGGATCCGTTTTGATGCTTCACCAATTACCTCAAGATTTCTAACAACTGCATCAATTCTTAACTCATCGTGAAGGAAGTCTTCGAAGCTAAGGTTTAATGTGTATCGCTCAATTTTGCCGATGCAGGAGAGAATGTCTTCTACCATGAGTTTGGAATCTCTTTCAGACATAAATGAGATCCTTTTCGATAAACTTCCAGTATCGATCGTCAATAGCTCTTCTTGAAACAAGGTCCACTTTTTTACCCAACACTTCCTCCAGTTCGTCAGCTATGGTTACAAATTTTAGACCTACCTGACCATTCAGTTCCACAACAATATCCACATCGCTTTCCGCAACAGCTTCTCCACGAGCTATTGAGCCAAAAATTGCCATACTTTTGATGGGGTACTTAACGAACAATGCACTCTTGGCGGAAGTCAGCCTTTGTATGATGTCCTGGGTTGTCATTGGGTTAGTTTTACCGAATTTAAGAATTATTCAGTAGCGGTTTCCACG
This sequence comes from Imperialibacter sp., assembly GCF_048007035.1. Lineage (NCBI taxonomy): Bacteria > Pseudomonadati > Bacteroidota > Cytophagia > Cytophagales > Flammeovirgaceae > Imperialibacter > Imperialibacter sp. The sequence continues at coordinate 2,882,778 of NZ_CP180355.1, read as the reverse complement.
AGGGAACTTATTATTTCCGAAAAATAAGCACCATTGTAAGGCCCAAACCAGTTCATGGTGCGTGTCTCGTACTTATTCAGGTCATACCATTCATCTTTCGTAATATAACCTATATAGCCCCCGTTGAAGCTGGTCACCATCAGATTTTGCCCCCGAGCCCTGGCCATGCTGTCGAGTGGCGCCATCAGCTCCCCCGAAAAGTCGCAGGGTGTGCCAACCAAAAGGTTGTCCCCAATCTTCAAATAACTAATGCCCGAATCATAGTTGCCAAACAACCAGTAAAACACCCACGGCCGTGCGCTGATGTTCTCCGACACCTTGAAGCTCGGCTGGCGCAATTCCAATGGAAGGTATCCGCTCGAAATCGACTTCACGTATTCCGGCTGTATTAGAAAACTAATCTGGGCAAATTGTTCTGACAGGTGGTCGGAAATATATTCCGCCTTTTCCCAGCCCTCAATTCCTTTTGGGCTATTAGGCCCTTGACTGCCCACAGCACCCGCACCGTATATCACGAAGTCTGCCAGAGAGTCGGCGACAAAGGTTTTTCGCAATGCAGCCGGGTAGTCTGCCGACAAGGCCAGGAAGCTGGAGGGTAGCGTGGTGGCATGTGCCGCAAACGTTGTAAACAAGGCACTTTTGCCGGAGTCTTTCACCACCTTCATCACCCTGAACCACGGATCGATCGTTCCTTTTTCTTTTACAAGACGATTGTAAATAAGCTCCCCGGCATCGAATGTCGCAAACCCGATTTTGGCCCTTTCTCTGTTTCCTTCCGCATCCTTTATGCTTTGTATCACCGCTTCAGCAATAAAATCAGCTACTTCCGGTTGGTAAGTGCCTGCAAACAACGTTCCTGTCAATCCGGGACTCCAGGCCCCAATGCTGCAATGCGAGTGGACGGCAGTGAAAAAAGTGTTTTGCATAGAGTAGCCTAATGACGGAAGCAGGTTTTTTAACCTGATAACCACCTCGGGGGGCGTGATAAGGAGATCAAAGCTTACGATTGCTGCCTTTGCTTTCCCGTTGGAAAACACCATCGCTTTCACACCAACAGAATCATGAACACCCTCAAAGTGGGCTCCTTTTCTTTTTCCATATCCAGCCAATGGAATTGACTCAGGATAAACCAGAGAAGCTTCCGCCCAGCCAACTTGCAGCGTGTCGCCAACTGAGTTTTGGTAGGCGGCAGCCAGGGAGTCCATCCTGGCATGCATGGCCTCATAGTAGGGCATTTCCTGATAGGGAGTCCTGTCAATGGTCGTCAGCAGGCTTAACGCCAGTACTAAAACAACGCCGACAATCCAGGCCAGTACTTTTAGGAGGCGCATCATATTAGCTGGCCACTATTCTGCGGAAGTAATTGATCTGTCCGTAATGGTAGTTAAGGTGCCCACTAAGATGAATGAGGAAGTTTTGCGTCGTCATTGGCTTGCCGAAAACCTCAATAGGGTAGTTGCTGTGCAGTTGCTCGGACGTCATTTTGGCCAGCGTTTCAAGCACAGCCTTTCTTGTTGCTTGTAGCTCACTCGCCAGTTCGCTTTTGGGCAGTCCCTTTTTTCCAAACTCCCCCTCCCTGTCTCTTACGAAAGATGTTTTGCCAATAACAGCGCCAATGAAATGCTGCAGGTTGCCTGCCAGGTGGAGGAAAAGATTGCCAGGCGAATTATTGATTTGCCCTACGGTTTTCCACAAAACAGCATCGGGTGTCAATTCGAGCTCTTTCTGTAGCCTATCTATATCTCTTTCGAAAAGCTCCATTAAATCTTTAACAACAGTTTCCATCGCTTCTTATTTTTGTATTCAAAGACTAAAATTCCCGGCCAGTTCTATGAGTGGTGTTGGGCTTTAGGCTCGAAATTAAGACATTGGAAGAAAATACTACCTCAAAAAACCTATTTACTTAGAGATATAACCAACCTGAACATGATGAAGAGAAATCTATTGATTCTTCTGGCACTAATCCCCACCATGCTTTTTGCGCAGAAAAAAGGAGCCAAAGAAAAAACAGAACAAGTAGCGCTGGATGAAAAGCTTTACGCTGGACTTGAGTGGAGAAACATTGGGCCGACAAGAGGAGGCAGGTCCACAGCAGTGGCCGGTGTGTTGGGCGACGACCAAACCTACTACATGGGCACGGTTGGTGGTGGAGTATGGAAAACAACCGATGCTGGTATTACCTGGAAAAACGTCACCGATGGCTTTTTCAACACCGGAACGATCGGGGCAATTTCCGTAGCCGCATCCGATCCAAATGTCATCTACGTTGGCACGGGCGAGGCACCTATTCGTGGGGTGATGACTTCCAGTGGCGACGGTCTTTACAAATCGACCGACGCTGGCAAAACCTGGAGCCATATTGGGCTGGAGAACTCCATGCACATTTCTAAAATTGCTATTCACCCCACCAATCCAGATTTAATCTACGTGGGCGTTCAGGGTAATCCTTATGGACCAAGCGACAACCGGGGCGTTTACAAAAGCACCGATGGAGGCAAAAGCTTCAAGGTTGTACATTTTGTCAACGAATTCACCGGAGTGAGTGACTTGAGCATGGACGAGTCGAATCCCAGGATTCTTTATGCAGCCATGTGGGATCATCAACGCCTGCCATGGTATTCGAGAAGTGGCGGCGCTGGAAGCGGCATATTCAAAAGCGTTAATGGCGGCGAAACCTGGGAAAAGCTTTCAGAAGGTTTGCCAAAAGTGGTGATGGGCAAAATTGGTGTGACAGTTTCGCCAGCCGACCCCGAAAGAGTGTATGCGATTATCGAATCGGACGAAGGAGGCTTGTACCGTTCGGATGATGCTGGTAAAACCTGGAAAAACATGAACAAAGAGAGGGTGCTGAGAGCTCGTTCGTGGTACTATATGCATATTCAGGCCGATCCGGCAAATGCAGACGTTGTTTATGTGATGAACGCCCCACTGCTCAGAAGCATCGACGGCGGAAAATCTTTTGTCAGCTTGCCTGTGCCACATGGCGATACCCACTCAATCTGGATCAACCCTGATCGACCAGCCAACATGGTATACGGCGGTGATGGCGGCGCTGCTATTTCCTTTAATACTGGCAAAACCTGGAGTACGATTGAGAACCAACCCACTGCACAGTTTTATAGGATCAATGCTGACAATCGGTTCCCCTACTGGGTGTATGGCGGCCAGCAGGACAACTCATCAGTAGCCATTCCCAGCAGCACCAACGGGCCGGTGATCGACTGGCAGGATTGGATTGCGGGCGTAGGTGGCTGCGAAAGTGCTTATGTAGCATTTGATCCTAACAACCCAATACTGATGTATGCAGGCTGTTATCAGGGGATTATCGATGAGTATAATCTGGCCAGCAAAAAATCGAAGGGAATAAAAGCCTACCCGGAAAGCGGGCTGGGCGAACCGTCCGACGAAGTCAAATACCGGTTCAACTGGAATGCACCAATCATTGTTTCTCAACACAACCCCAACACAATTTATCACGCAGGGAACAAAGTACTCCGCTCTACCAACCGGGGATTGACTTGGGAAGAAATGAGTGGCGACCTAACCAGAAACGATTCCACAAAGCTGGGGCTCATGGGCGGCCCGATCACCAACGAAGCCGCTGGTGGAGAAATCTATCATACCATTTATTACCTGGCCGAGTCTCCTCATGACGCAAAGGTTCTTTGGGCAGGAGCAGATGACGGCTTGTTGCATATTACCAGAGATGCCGGAAAGACGTGGACGAATATTAGCCCTAAAGAGGCAGGTGAGGGAATGATTAACTCTATCGAAGTATCTCCACATACCCCTGGCACTGCCTATGTAGCGTTTACAAAATACAAATTCGGGGACTTCACTCCTTATTTATACAAAACGACAGACTACGGTCAAAGCTGGCAAATGCTTACCAAAGGTATTGGCGCAAAGGCATTTGTGAGGGTTGTGAGAGAAGACCCTAACCGCAAGGGGTTGCTTTTCGCCGGCACCGAAAGAGGACTTTACATCAGCTTTGATGGTGGGCAGCAGTGGAGCCAGTTCAAGCTTAATTTTCCGATGACGCCGGTAACTGACCTGAAGATTCACCACAACGACCTGCTGGCGGCTACTTCAGGAAGAGCATTCTGGATTCTTGATGATATCACCTCTTTGCAAGAGCTGACCCCACAGCTAGCAACAACTGATGCCTATTTGTACAAGCCACGGGAAGTTGTTAAAAGCGGTAATGCTTTCGATTTGCCAAATGTAACCGTAGGCAAGAGCGCCTATAAAGGAGCCCTTATCCGATATCATTTGAAGGAAATGGGGGAAAAAGACTCCACATTGTTAAAACTTGAAATAGCTGATGCAGAAGGTAAGGTTTTACGAACTTTCAATAGCGCTTCTAAAAAGAAAGCAGAGCAACTTCCAAAAAAGGCGGGCATGAATGTGCTGAAGTGGGACTTAAGAGGTGAAAATATCGAGACAGCCGAAGGCGTATTTGTACCAAGCTTTGGTGGCGGGGGCATGTCGAGCTATATGGTGGGCCCAGGCACTTACACAATAACGCTGACCTTTGGCGACAAAACAATGCAGCAGGCACTCAACATACTTCCTGACCCTAGGGACGCTGCAACACTGGCACAGCACCGGGAAAAGCAGCAAGTGCTGGAAAGGATAGCGCTGGACATTGAGGACATATACCAATCGCTGAAAGACCTGCAGCAAGTGCGCAAGCAACTGAAAGCCATGGATGAAAGACTGGGCGATTCTGACGAATACAAATCGATCAATGACAAGAGCAGGGCCATTATAAAGAAAGTGGGAGCGACTGAAGAAAAACTGATCCAGCCGAAGCAGGAAACATTTCAGGACGTGGTCAACTTCCGCAGCATGCTCGACAGCCAGCTGTATGACCTTTTGCAAACCATTGACGGGAATTCGCCCCCGCTTACCGATGGCGAGAAGGAACGCTATAACGACTTGAAAGAAATATGGAATACAAGGAAAACGGAAATCATGCAGATTTTGAACGATGATGTTCCGGCCTACAACAATATGCTGGAAGAGAAAGGTGTGCCCTACGTGGCTCCGAATAATGACAAGAAGGAAGAAAAGTTAGGAAGCTGATAATATCAACTATTGATCGACAAAAAGGCCAGTTGCAGTACTGGCTTTTTTGTTTTACGTACGAACTATTTATATTTATCGTACGTATTGTCAACTATGGGAATAACAACTTCAAAACTAAGGCAGAACATTTATAAGTTACTTGATCAAGTGGCTGAAACTGGCGAGCCCCTGGAAATAAAACGAAAGGGAAAAACCCTCAAAATTGTAGTGGAAAATCAAGCTTCTAAGTTGGCTAACTTGAAAAAACGTGATGTGATTGTGGGAGACGCTGAGGAGCTTGTTCATATAGACTGGAGTAGCGAATGGAACAAGAAGCCTATTTAGACACACATGTCGTTATCTGGTTGTATGGGGGAGAAATTAATAAAATTTCGCCGAGAGCAATCTCAGTCATAGAAGAATCCAAACTACACTATTCCTCATTTGTAAGACTTGAGTTGAAATATCTCTTTGAAATAGGAAAGATAAAAGTAGCCCCAGATGTTGTTCTGAAGAGTTTGGAAATAGAGATAGCCCTTACTAATCGGGACAGCCCGCTGCATGTGCTTGTGAATAAAGCGATGGAACATTCCTGGACACGAGATCCATTCGATAGAATGATTGTAAGTCAAGCGCAATTAGAAAATTTTGTCCTGGTAACCAAGGACTCACTTATTGGAGAAAACTTCGAGAATGCAGTTTGGTAATTTGGAGACTATTCCTTAGTCAAGTCAAGCGTATCCACCAGATACTTGCCATTGAACGATTTCAGCAGCATGTATACCCTGTACGTTCCGTTGGGGTGTGAAAGCTGACCAATGGTGTAGAGCAAACCTTCTTTCGAATTTCCCTGGTGTATATAGTCAAATGAAGAAGGAGGATTCTCTTTGAAGAAATCCTTCATAATTATTTCGGCCTGTGTTTTACTGTAATTCGACTTTTCGCCGTCTACATTCAGCGACACAGTTTCGTTAAAATAGCGCACAAGCTCTTTGGAAGAGCCAGCTTTAATAGCCGCTTTCACATTGCCTACTACCTCCGTTTGTGTTTGGCCAAAGGCCATGGTAGCAGTAAAAAGAAATAATATTGTAAACCGTTTCATGATTCTGAATTCAACAGTTGTGAGCAACAAAAATTGCGCCATTATTGAGCAGTTTGAAAAATAGAGACTAAGAATTTGATAGAATGAAACTAACATAATCAGGCAGCAGTTACAAAAGAAAAAAGGACAACCGTATATTTGCCCCTATGAATAAGAAAGTAATTCTGATGATTTTGGATGGCTGGGGAATCGCCTCCAACCCGAAAGTGTCTGCTGTTGATGCAGCCAATACACCTTTTGTAGATTCGCTCTATAAAAAATATCCACACAGCAAGCTTCAGGCCTCGGGTCTGTTCGTCGGTTTGCCGGACGGACAAATGGGCAACAGTGAAGTAGGGCATATGAACCTCGGAGCCGGAAGAGTTGTGTATCAGGATTTGGTAAAGCTCAACAAGGCAGTCGAAGAAAACACCCTTGGCGATAACGAAGAGCTGATCAAAGCATTGGTTTATGCCAAAAAGAACAATAAGAAGGTGCACTTCATTGGGTTGGTTTCCGATGGCGGTGTTCATTCACACATTCTGCATTTGAAGGGGTTATGCTCTCTTGCCCATGAAAAAGGGCTGGAAAAAGTATTTGTGCACGCCTTCACTGACGGCCGTGACTGCGATCCAAAGTCGGGGCTTGGCTTTCTGAAAGACCTTCAGTCGCATATGAGCAAAACTGCCGGGGCCGTTGCAAGCATCACTGGGCGCTACTTTGCCATGGACAGAGACAAGCGTTGGGAGCGGGTGAAGCTGGCCTACGATGCTATGGTGAAAGGTGAGGGCAAAAAAACTGGTGATGTATTGAAAGAAATGCAGGCCTCATACGATGAAAATGTTACTGACGAATTCATCAAGCCTATCATACATACGGACGCCGCTGGGAAACCGCTGGCTGTTATAGAAGAAGGAGATGTGGTTTTGTGCTTCAATTTCCGTACTGACAGAGGAAGGGAGATTACCGAAGTGCTCACGCAAAAAGACTTTCCAGAGCACGGCATGAAGAAATTGCCGCTGTACTATGTGACCATGACCAACTACGACGACACCTTCAAAGAAGTGAAAGTGTTGTTCGATAAGGACAATCTGGTCAATACCCTTGGCGAGGTACTGGCAGCCCACGGCAAAAAACAGATTAGGATTGCAGAAACAGAGAAATACCCCCACGTTACGTTCTTCTTTTCCGGTGGAAGGGAAGAGCCGTTTGATGGGGAGAAAAGGCTTCTTTGCCCGTCGCCTAAAGTGGCTACGTACGATTTGAAACCCGAGATGAGTGCTGAGGACATTCGTGACGCCATCATCCCGGAGCTAAAGAAGCAAGAAACCGACTTTGTTTGCCTCAACTTCGCCAACCCCGACATGGTAGGCCACACCGGGGTGTTTGAGGCGGCTGTAAAGGCGGTCGAAACTGTTGATCGTTGTGCTGAGGCTGTTGTGAATGTGGCCCTTGAAAATGGCTACAGCACATTTATCATTGCCGACCACGGCAACTCCGACATGATGATCAATGAAGATGGATCACCCAATACAGCCCACACCACCAACCCTGTGCCGTGTATTCTCGTAGACAACGACTATCGTGGCCCGATTAAGGATGGAAAACTCGGAGATTTGGCGCCAACGATTCTTAAGATGATTGGCATTCCAAAGCCAGCAGAAATGACTGGCGAAGAACTTATATGAGGAATATTGTTATCGGCTCATTAATGTTGGGCCTGGCGCTGAGTAGCTGTGAAAGCAGCTCCTCAGCGAAAAAAATTTCGAATTACTTTGATGTGGCTGAGTTGTTTCTGTCGCAGGCTAAACTTATAAAAAACGTTTCGTTTGAAAAATCTGCCTCTATTGACAGCCTCATTGAGACGAAGACGCTAAAGTTTGATAGCCTTGAATGGACCAAGGAGCTATCAATGTTCATTAATATGGACATTAACAAAGCAGTGCTGGTCGGGGCGTTCAGTGAGGAAAAGACCAATTCATCTGATGGCAGCAGCGTTCTTTACAAAAAGAAGCCAGAGGTTGAATCTGGTGTGCAGTGGATGAAGCTTGATTATGATAGTCAGGGGAATGTGGTTGCGTTTTCAGGCAGGTTCGAAGAGGAAAACGCATTATACCAAAACAGTCGTGAGCTATCTGCCACTTTTGCTACGCAAAACGGGATGTCCACCTTAGAAAGCTACAGCATCAGGGGCTTTCAAAAAATATTGATGAAGGACACAGTAAACTATCAAATTGAGGCAAAAGCACTCAATTAAAGGTTCTTGAAGGCTTGCATGAATCCCATGTTTGCCTTTTTGTCTTTTACGATCATATAAGGAATCTCTTTATTGGCCCGTAAGAGCTCAACAGCGACACTTCCCATAAGCAAGGCAGCCACCATCGTTCTTCCTTTCGAACCGAGGATGATCATGTCGGCCGATTGCACTTTGGCCTCCGTAAAAATCACATCAGCTGGCTTGTCATCTTCATCAAGGTTAAAAACTTGTGTTACATCCTCCCCATTGATTTGATATGCACTCAAAAAAGTCTTCATCTGCTTTTCCGCATTGTGCTTCATAATGATGGCAAAATCGACGTACTCTTTGCCGGTGTAGTGATAGCCAACGGGAACTTTGTAGACATTTTGAAGAAGAACCTCCACATTTCCCAATTTTTTTAAGGCCATGGCCTGATCAACTGCCATGGCAGAGTTTTTGGAAAAATCGACAGGTACCATCACCCTATCTAGTTTGAAAGAAGCGTTTTCAGGCACAAACAACACTGAAGCATGGCAGATGGCGGTTATTTTTGCTGCATTGGTGCCAGCACCCTTCAAAGATTTTTTGAGCCCCATCACAATCAGGTCTATTTCCTTCACCTGCGACCATTTCAAAATCTGTTCAGTCTCGTTGCCGTCTTTCACTACTGCCTCATAAGGCGTGTCACATTTATTCGCAAAATACTTGGAGGCCTCGTCATTGATTCCTTTTTCAAGCGCCTCATCCGCCGGCCCGGTGATGTTCGGGAACATTTTCTTGATCTCCTCAGGAATCTCCAGCTTTTTTGAGACATGGATAAAGTAGACTTTTGCCTCGGGAAGCACTTTGCTAAGATGGGCTGTATACTCCATCAGAGTCTGATCGATGGGTGACAAGTCTAGGCAAACAAGAATTCGCTGAAGTGGGTACATGACGGATTGATTATAATGGCACTTTTGACTTAAAAGAATATTTGGCTCAAGAATAACTTGTCCCCGAAATGGGCAGGCAAACTGAGCAATATCCAGACATGAATATTTGTCATATTTCTGATAATTACAATGAATTTTATAAGAGTCATTGATGATTTCCGTCAGGCCGTCGAAATTGTCATTCGATTTCTCTCTCGATTCGGGGATTAGGTTCTTAACTTTGCACCGAACAAAACTTTTTGTCAGTACCCAATGTATTACTTAAGGTTTTGAATATTGTTTGATATAAGTAGCTGATGGCAAGAAGTAACTCACGGTTCTCCACACTTGAAAAAGAAGAGAAGCGCCCCCTCAATAAAGATAATTTCAAAAAGCTTTTAGGTGTTTTCAGATTTATTTTGCCCTATAAGGCTGGATTCATAGCAGGCTTGGTTCTATTACTTTTTACAAGTGGCATACTGCTGTCCTTTCCTTATGTGGCCGGCAAGCTCATCGATGTTGCCTCTGGCAAGGGGTCGTGGTTGCTCAACGACATCACGTCGATTGCGCTGGCACTCATAGGGATTTTGCTGGTGCAAAGCATTGTCTCCTTTTTTCGGGTTTATTTCTTTGCAACCGTGTCTGAGCGCACAGTCGCCGACATAAGAACCCATCTTTATCAAAAGCTTATCAGGCTGCCCATTACCTTTTACGACAGCAAGAGAACAGGAGAGCTGATCAGCCGAATCACTTCGGATGTGACAATGATTCAGGACACATTTACTGTAACCCTGGCGGAGCTGATTCGTCAAACATCAATCTTGATCATTGGCCTTGGGCTGATTTTTTACACGATGCCGTCGCTGAGTGTTTTTATGTTGGCCACTTTCCCGGTGTTAATTCTGGCAGCGATGTTTTTCGGCAGGTTTATCCGGAAAATGTCAAAAAAAACCCAGGACGCTTTGGCCAACGCCAGCGTAGTGGCCGAAGAGACGCTCCAGTCTGTTCATACCGTAAAAGCTTTTACCAACGAGCAGTATGAGATCAAAAGGTACCGGACGTCAATGTCGGCGGTAGTAAAGGTGGCTTTGAAAACCGCTACTTATCGGGCAGGTTTTATCTCTTTTGTAATTTTTGCCTTGTTTGGCGGCATAGTTGGCGTGATGTGGTATGGTGCCACGCTGGTTCAAAACGGAGAGCTGACGGTTGGTGATCTGCTTTCATTCGTGCTCTACACCACTTTCATCGGTGGGTCAATTGCCGGCCTAGGGGATCTGTTTGGTCAGATACAGAAGGCAATTGGTGCTTCGGAGCGGATCCTGGAGATTCTTGAGGAAACTGAGGAGGTGGAAAGCAAGGAGCAGGAATCGATCAATATAGAAGGCGAGATTGCTTACGAAAATGTGACCTTTAGTTACCCTACCCGCAAAGAAATGCCAGTGCTGAAGAACATAAGCTTCCACGTGCCTCATGGTAGCAAGGTGGCGCTGGTAGGTCAAAGTGGAGCGGGTAAGTCGACAATCATTCAGCTGCTGATGAGGTTTTATCAGCCAGATACGGGAAAAATATTGATTGATGGAAAGGACAACCAATCTTATTCTATTTCAGCTTTGCGGAAGCACATCGGTATTGTGCCTCAGGAGGTGATTCTTTTCGGCGGCACTATTTTAGAGAATATTCGCTACGGTAAACCCGACGCCACAGAAGACGAAGTAGTGGAAGCTGCCCGGCAGGCTAACGCCCTGGACTTTATCCTAAGCTTTCCCGAACAGTTTGATACCATTGTGGGCGAGCGGGGCATAAAACTAAGCGGGGGTCAGCGGCAGCGGATTGCTATCGCCAGGGCTATTTTGAAAAACCCTTCTATTTTAATACTAGATGAAGCCACCAGCTCGCTGGATGCCGAGTCGGAGCGACTGGTGCAGGATGCCCTGGAGAAACTCATGAAGGATCGCACAACGATTATCATTGCTCACCGACTGGCGACGATTAGAAAGGTGGATCGGATTTATGTGATAGGTGACGGGCAAATTACTGAGCAAGGGACTCATGACGAGTTGACAAATGATGAGGAGGGGAAATACAGCCAACTGGTGAAGCTTCAACTCGAAGTGTCCTAATCACTTTCAGTCTAATCAGGAGCTTTGTATATTGTTCAAAAATTACTGTACAACCAAACACCCGGTAGCATACAGGAATGTCAGAATTAATTTTAAAAGAAACGCTCAAAGGACATCGACTGCGAAACACGCAATGCAGGACGGACATACTTGCTATATTCTATGAGCACGATTTTGCCTTGTCGCATGCCGATATTGAGGACAGGGTAAGCGAACATTACGACAGGGTGACTGTGTACCGAACGCTAAAGACCTTTGTAGATAAAGGTTTGATTCATAAAGTTCTTGATGATAACGGAGCTCAGAAATATGCTTTGTGCAATGCCGACTGCTCCGAAGACTTGCACAAGCATGAGCATGTTCACTTTAAATGCATCAGGTGTGGGCTCACAACTTGCCTCGACGAATCAGACATTCCTGGAATAAAACTACCGGCCGGGTATGTTTTGATGGATGTAAGCATGCTGGTGACCGGGTATTGTAAAGACTGTCAACAATAACTCAAACTGGCATTTCTTCCCGCTCTTCTTCGTCAATGAACACCAGTCTTGGATTGCCGTCTGGCAGGCAAACGCCTGGAGGGAGATCGATTTCTGGAGGCCCCTTGACAGTGATACCTCCGTCGTCGTCGTCGTCATGCCCGCCGACATCTTTATTTCTCTTCTTCATTAGAGTGACCATCAGATACACGAGTATCAGATAAGCAATCCCAACAAGGATAAGGTCTAAAGTATAACCACCTAGCATACAGCTCTTTTATACAATGATTTTACAAAAAAACCGTAGTATTATCAAATGAAATGAGTTAATTCAAACAATTTAGTTCACCTCAAATAGGATTTCCGACAAGGTCAGCTATCCTAATGATATTCATACGTATTTTGAGAAACTTTTAAATTGTACATTTCCAATATAATCCACTCTTTTGACTATCAGCGTGGTTTTTTATATTGCCTAATTCTTGTTTAATTTGCCGGTCGTTTGAAAAAAACCGCAGCTATTATTTTCTTTACAATGCCTTTTTTGACCTGTGTCCTAACGCCTTTTGTTTATGCTTGATCAACTGCTAGCCAACAGTGAAAACCTCTTGTATGGCATTTTCGGTATTGTAATCACTATTTTTTTAATTCTTGATCTAGGCGTCTTTCACAAGAAACCAGGAAAGATTAGCCAAAAGGATGCCCTTCAGCAGTCGCTCTTTTGGGTTGTTGTTTCTATTATTTTCGGCGGCGTTATCTATTTCTACTATGAAAATCCTGTGCCTGGCGTTACGCCCTATGAAAGTATGCTTGAATTCTACTCGGCATATCTCACAGAGAAAGCACTAAGTATTGATAATATATTTGTTATTCTTCTTATCCTTCGCTACTTCAAAGTGAAGGATGAATACTATCATGGTATTCTTTTTTGGGGGATATTGGGCGCCATCATTTTCCGGGCAATATTCATTTTCGTCGGGGCGCTTTTGATCAGCAAAGCACATTGGATTCTGTACGTCTTCGGCGTGTTTCTTGTCTATTCCGGGCTTAAAATATTCAAGGATGATGAGGACATGGAAATTGAGCCAGAGAAGAATCCCCTCATTCAACTTGCCAGAAAGTTCTTTCCCATCTCAAAAGGGGACATGGGCGGCAGGTTTGTCATCTTCAAGCAAGGTAAGCTTATATTTACGCCACTTTTTCTGGTTATCATTCTTATTGAATCTACCGATCTCATTTTTGCTGTAGATTCCATTCCCGCTGCGTTTGCGATCACTCAGAACCCGTTCATCATCTACACATCCAATATCTTTGCCGTGATGGGCCTAAGGGCGATGTTCTTCCTGCTGTCTAACGTGCTTGATAAGTTTTATCTGCTTCAAAAAGGCCTGGCGATCATCCTCATATTCATTGGAGCGAAGATGCTGGTGGACATTTTCAGTATTCACGTCCCCGTGATATGGTCATTCAGTATGATTTTGGTAGTGTTGATAGGATCTATCATACTCTCACTTATCTTCCCGAAGAAACCTGAATTGGTAAACAACTAGCAGTTGTAGCTGAGCTATTTTTTGAAACCTATTTGTGCGGACTTCCACCCCTGACTTTCGAGCTTGGTGGCACTGTCCTCGACTGTAGATTTTAGTTTGTCTTTGTAGGCCTGCAAGGCGTCGGCAACCTTGTCATCAAACGTCGAAACAATCTCAGCTGCAAGTATTCCAGCATTTTTGGCTCCGTCCAGTGCTACTGTTGCTACCGGAATACCGCCAGGCATTTGTAGAATAGAAAGGATAGAGTCCCAGCCATCAATAGAATTCCTGGATTTAACCGGCACTCCAATCACAGGTAAGGTGGTGATGGAAGCGACCATGCCTGGAAGGTGCGCTGCGCCGCCTGCACCGGCTATAATTACTTTCAGGCCTCGTTTGCGGGCTTGCTCAGCGTAGGAAATCATTCTGTGTGGGGTGCGATGTGCTGAGACAATGGTTACTTCGCAGGGAACACCTAGCTCTTCCAGTATTTCTGCAGCCTCCTGCATCACAGTGAGATCCGACTGGCTACCCATGATCACGCCTACTATTGGTTTTTTATCTTCAGCCATTTTATGCCTTTATTTTCAGTTTATCTTTTACCCAATAAGCCAGGGTTTTCAGGTCTTCAGCACTTTCGTTGACTATGGTCACGTGCCCCATTTTTCTAAAAGGCTTTGTTAGCCTTTTGCCATAAAGGTGAGGATGTACCCCTTCTTTTTGCAGCACCTCTTCCAGTCCTTCGTAAACAGCTTCTCCCTGAAAACCTTCCTCTCCGAGCAAGTTGACCATGGCAGCCGGAGTATGTGCTCTGGTGCTTCCCAGGGGCCACCCTAAGATGGATCTCAGATGCTGCTCATATTGGGAGGTAATATTCGCCTCTATCGTCTGGTGTCCGCTGTTGTGAGGCCGGGGGGCAACTTCATTAACGAGAATCTCGCCGTCTTTGGTAAGAAACATCTCCACCGCCAGCAGCCCAACCATCCCAAGTTTGGTGATCACTTTTTCAGCAAGGGCCCTGGCCTTCTGTTCCACTTCACTTGAAATCTGTGCTGGAGAAAACAAAAACTCAACGAGATTCGCCTCTGGATGATAAACCAATTCCACCACAGGAAAGGTTTTGATCTCGCCCTGCTCATTTCGGGCGACAATTACGGAAAGCTCTTTCTCAAAGTCTATCAGTTTTTCCAAAAGCCCCGGTTGATCGAATGCTTTGGCCAAGTCTTTTTCGGACCTGATTACCTGAACACCACGGCCATCATAGCCTTCTCTTCCTAGCTTGTTTACTGCTGGCAGAAAGTCGGCATGAGCGGCAACATCGGCTGCACTTTCGGTCAGAACAAATTCTGCAGTGGGAATGCCTTCCTTTTGATAAAACTGCTTCTGGAGTCGCTTGTCCTGGATCAGCTCAATAATATGGGGCTGAGGGAAAACTTTTTTGCCTTCTTCTTCCAGTTTTCTGAGCGCTTGTGTGTTCACATGCTCAATTTCTATGGTAACAACATCACAGTCCCTACCAAATTGATAGACCGTTTCGAAGTCTTTGAGATTGCCATTAACAAATCCGTCTACAAGGTCTTTGCAGGGAGCTGAAGGGTCTGGGTCGATTACTTTGAAGGGGATGTTAAAATCGATGCCGGACTGTATGAGCATGCGCCCAAGCTGGCCACCACCTAGAATGCCAATTTTTCTGTTTACTGTTGCCATGGTTTGATGCAGCGAAATTAGGGAATTATTTCTATTCCTATGTTCTTCATCAGTTGTGAGGCGTTGAAGCTTTTGCAGGGCCCCTCGGTCAGCTTGTAGTCGAACAGCAGCTCATCGCCCTTCACAAGGCTGTTAAAGCTGAAGTTGCTTACAAGCGGGTCGGTATTGCCCAACTCGCTTAAGGAGAGGTCGTGGGTAGAAATAAAGCCAGCTGCGTTCTCTCGGAGCAGCTGCCTCACGAGGGCTTTTGTGCCAATATGCCTGTCCTCTGAGTTGGTGCCTTTCAATACCTCGTCGAGCATGTAGAGAACCGGAGCTCCTGTTTCCAATAGATCCAAAAGCTGCCTGAGCCTTTTTAGCTCTGCATAAAAAGACGATACGCTTTCCGATAGGTCATCGTGGGTGCGCATGCTGGTGAAGAGCTCCATATAGGAGATCGTCATGCCGCCGGCACAGACTGGTGCCCCTGCCAACGCCAGCACAGAGTTCACACCCACTGTCCGCAGGAAAGTGCTCTTTCCTGACATGTTGGATCCTGTAATCAATATTAGCCCCTTGCCATCAAGCACGAAATCATTTACAACTCGTTTAGCCGCTGGAATCAAAGGGTGGCCGAGCTGACTGGCTTTTAGGTCGAAATCTCGCTCCGACATTTCCGGGTAGACATAGGCCGGGTTGGCAAAGGCGAACCCTGCAAGGCTGCTGATGGCCTCCATTTTGCCCAGGGCTTCCATCCAACCGCCCACGTGATCAATGTTCTCGTCAAACCATTTTTGTGCCAGCGTAATAAGCCAAAAGTCGAGCAGAAGAAACGAGTTGAGTATTTGATAAACCATATTGATCCGGTTGTCGAACCGATTTACCACGTCGTGCAGTTTTTTGAAGGCTACTGATGCAGATTGGCCTGTGCCTATCAAAACAGACTGATGTTCACGAAGCAAGCTGTTTTCAAACTTGCCCGTTTCAATGCAACTGAACAAATCTACATAGACGGATAACTGTTTTGACAGACCCTGCATTTTTTGATACTCCTCGTTCATTGACTTCATCAGTGCAACGAGAAAAAAGCTGTTGAAAATTGCTGCTAGAAACACCCACTGCCAAACCAGCACAGACGAGATCGCCAATCCGTAAATGACCAGCGAAACAGCCATAGAAACGGCTGCCCAAATTTTAAAGCCTTGAGAGATAGGGGCTGGCTTTGACAAAAGCTGCTCTAAGGGCACTACCGGCTTTGACTTATCCGGAAGATTCACCCTCCCAAAGGCCTCAAAAGACTGCCTCCATTCGATTTGACTTTCAAGCTCACGAACAGCCTGCTGCCTGGGGCTAACAACGCTGGCATTTGCCGGGAAGCTTAGCCACGAAGCAAGGGTGGCCGTTCCCGGCGGGGTCGATCCACGGTTGACGAGCTGAAAAATGGAATGCCGCCCGAAAATATCGAGATCGGCTACATAAGGGTGATTTTCGCTGAGGAATTCATTGCCATCCGAAAGGTGCTTGATGTCGAGCTGTTGCCTTCTGACTTCATCTTGATTGACCGTCAGCATCGATTTAAGAAACGAAAGCCTCTTTTTCGTTTTGTTGTACACATTTACAAGCGAACCAAAAATCAAAAAGAAGCCCACGAGAACAAGGAAAACCGGCCACGCCATTCTCTCATTGGCGAAATAGACTAAAGCAATGATGGATACTACAAAAATGCCTATTCTATAGGTAGACCACTCTCTGAGCTTACTGGCAACTTCCGATGTCTGATGTTCAAATGCGGTAATGCGAGCCTTGAAAAACGCTTCTTTTTCGTCCATTTCTACGATTTGTTCCTATGATAACAAATTGTATACGGCCAATGCGGACAAATAGGCCAACGCAGACATATAAAATAATTGGATGGCAGGCCATTTCCAGCCTTTGGTCTCCCGATAAACGATGGCGATGGTGCTCATGCACTGCATAGCGAATGCATAAAAGACAAGCAGAGAGAAGGCAACAGCCGTGGTAAACATGGGGCCGCCGGTCTTCGGATTTTTTTCTTTTTCCAGTCTTTGTCTGATGGTTGTATTGTCTTCTCCTGCCGAGCCCACGCTATATATGGTGGCAATTGTTCCTACGAACACTTCTCTGGCAGCAAACGAGGTGATAAGGGCAATGCCAATTTTCCAATCATAGCCCAGGGGAGCAATAACCGGTTCTGTTACCTTGCCCAGGTAACCAGCATAACTGTGCTCAAGCTTATAGGAGGCAACCCTGTCATCCATTTCCTCTTCCGAAAGATTCAGATGAGCGCTCTCTTGTTGTACGGTTTCTTCCGCCTTAGTGAGAGCGTCGCCTGGCCCGTAAGATGCAAGCACCCATAGCACGATAGAAATCGCCAAAATTACTTTTCCCGCCTCGAAAACAAAGGTCTTTACTTTTTCAACGATGGTGATACCCACATTTTTCCATCTCGGCATTCTGTAAATCGGAAGCTCCATAAGAAAGAAGCTGCGTTCTTTCATTTTCATAATGAGCTTCATCACATAGGCGGAGAGCAAAGCGGCGATAAAGCCAAGCAGGTACATCCCCATAAGGGCCACACCCTGCAGACTGAAGAACCCGAGAACGGAAGTAGAAGGCACTACAAGGGCAATCAATATGGTGTAAACCGGCAGCCTTGCCGAGCAGCTCATCAGGGGCGTCACCATGATGGTCACGATCCTGTCTTTCCAGTTGTCGATGTTTCGGGTGGCCATCACTGCTGGAATAGCACAGGCAACTCCGGAAATCAAGGGAACCACACTTTTCCCGTTCAGACCAAACTTTCTCATGATCTTATCCATGAGAAAAACAGCCCTTGCCATATAACCTGATTCTTCAAGGATGGCGATGAAGGCAAACAAGAAGGCAATTTGGGGAATAAAGACAACTATGCCGCCAATGCCGGGTAAGATGCCTTCGGTGATTAGCCGATTGAGAATGCCGTCAGGCAGAACAGACCCTACAAAATCTGATAGCGCAGAAAAAGTCAAGTCTATAAAATCCATCATCGGTTCTGCCCAGGCAAAAATTGACTGAAACATCAGGAAAAGCACCAGAAAGAAGATCAGGTAGCCCCATACCTTGTGTGTCAAAACTCTGTCGAGCTTGTTCGAAAACTGTCGTTGTTCCTGGGTAGGCTTTCTGCTGAGCACCTTGGCAAGAATACCATCAATCATTGAGTAGCGCTCAAGCGTTTCATGAGCCTGAATAACTCTCACCTCAAGGTCGTGCTTCTGAATAATGTGCTTGGCAATCGACTCGCCGTCACCGTTGAGGCTGGGCAAAGTGGGGGAGTTGATCAGGTATTGGTATGCCTTGTAGTTGTGATCCAGCTCCAGTTTTTCTTTGGTTTCCTCTATAGCCTCGGGAGCTAATGCCAGCACGTCGTAAAGTGGTGGGGTAACCGGTCCTAGAGGAATAGTTAGTGCATTTTTTAGTCTGTCGAGCCCGGCGCCCGTTCTGGCGTTGATTGAAACAACCGGAACCTCGAGCACCCTGCTCAGAGCGGTGGCGTTAATGTCCAGCCCTTTCTGGCTGGCCACGTCCATCATGTTGAGGGCGAGAATGACCGGAATGCCTAGGTCGTGAACTTCAGTAAAAAGTAAAAGGTTTCTTTTAAGGTTGGAGGCATCGACAATGACTATGACGACATCAGGGTAGTCGGCCGCATTTTCGTTGAGAAGTGTGTCTACCACTACCTGCTCATCCATCGAACGGGGATAAATGCTATAGGTACCTGGTAAATCGAGCACCTCTATCGCCTGGCCATTGGGTAGATGTGCCTTACCTACCCTCTTATCAACCGTTACTCCCGGGAAATTGCCAATTTTTTGATTGAGACCTGTGAGGTAATTAAAAAGCGATGATTTGCCCGCATTAGGGTTTCCTACGAGCGCAACTTTAACTTTATGTGAATCAGGCATTCTTTAGAGGAGTGAAATAGTCGATGCCTCGTTCTTTCTCATGGACAGGTTATAGCCAGAAACTTCTATGCAAACCGGATCACCAAAGGGGGCAATAATCTTCATAATAACTTCCGTACCAGGCAAGACACCCATTTCTAATAACTTTATGGAAAGCTCCTGATCAGAAAATCCTGTAACAGTTCCCCTTTCTCCCGGACGCATATCAGCTACTGTTCTCATCCTCTATTCTTATTTAGATTAGTTCAAAATTGCTAAATTTGTTTCGGTTTTCAAACCTGATTCTTGTCATTCATTCAAATTCACATGAAAAAACAAAGAAAAGAGAAATCCGAAGGCCGAAATAAGGAAAACGAAAGGCCAAAAAAGCTGACTTCTATCAGGCCTGATAAAAATCAGGAGACTGAGGAAGAGAGTAAGTTTGGCGGCATTCCAGAAAGGGATTTTAAGAAAAACCTTGGGTGTGGCTAGGCCTTAAAAGCTCAGATACTCTCTCTTTACTCGCTCAGACACAGAAGTGAGGATTTCATAGGGAATCGTGCCTGCCCATTCCGCAACCTGGTTTGCAGATGGGTGCTCACCAAACACTACTACCTCGTCGCCCTCCCGCACATCAACGCCCGTTACGTCCACCATCGTCATGTCCATGCAAACGCTGCCAATGGTAGGCAGCAGTTGCTCCTTAATCAGCACCTTCCCTTTGCCATTTCCCAGCGACCTGGGGTAGCCATCAGCGTAGCCGATAGCAATGGTAGCCACATCGGTGTCCTTATTGGTTTTGCCAGCCCGGCTGTAGCCAACAGTCTGTCCGGCTGCCAGCCTCCGGACTTGAGACACCACGGTTTTTAGCCTTGCCACCACTGTGAGTTGCCCTTGCTTCTCCTCCGTAGACTCGATGCCGTGCAGGCCAATGCCTACTCTTACCATATCAAACTGATACGATTTGAATCGGCTGATGCCTGCTGTGTTTACCAGATGGCGGATGGGTTTGTAGCCAAGGTGCTGGGACAACTGTTCGTAGCAATCAAGAAAGGTCTTGGCCTGAACATGAGTGAAGTCGTCAAAGGCACTGTTTTCGGAGCCAGCGAGGTGAGAAAAAATAGAGGCTACTTTGATATTTGGATATCGATCAAGCACCTCAGCAATTGCCTCTATTTCATCGGCAACGAAGCCAAGCCTGTGCATGCCTGTATCCACCTTAATATGAATAGGGGGAACTCCACTCTTGCCCAATGACCACTCGCCATAGTTTTGCAACTGCGAGAGCGAGAAAATTTCTGGTTCTAGGGAATATGCTGGCAGTTTATCAAAGCTTTCTTCGGGTGCGTTCATGACCATCACCGGAAGATGAACACCCTGCTCTCGAAGCAAGACACCTTCGTCGGGGTAAGCGACAGCCACATAGTCAGCCTTAAGGTATTGAAGTGTTCTTCCTATTTCGCCGCTCCCGCTCCCGTATGCAAATGCTTTCAGCATCACCATGGTTTTCACTCGTGGCTCAAGAATGCTTTTGTAAAACTGAAAATTATGCTGCAGCGCTTCCAGGTTTACCTCCAGCACAGTTCTGTGCACCTTGGCTTGCAACTTTTTTACAATCTCTTCAAACCGGAAACTCCTGGCTCCTTTAATCAGCACCGTTTGTCCAGCGAATTGTTTTTCCTTGACCTGCTCCAGGAATGCTTCCGTGGATACATAAGTCTCACAGGCCATCCTGAAAGCATCCCCATAGGCGAAGATAGTCGGGCCAATGGCAACTAATTTTGAGACACCCTTGCTCATCAACATGTCGTTCACATGCTGGTACAGCTCCTTTTCATTTTCACCAGCCTGGAGTATATCAGAAAGAACAACAGAGATTGGCTTGCCGTGGCTATGGGTGATAGCCAGGTCAAGTGCGGCCTCCAGTCCCTGAAAATCGTTGTTGTAAGAGTCATCGACCAGTCGACTGCCGAAAACCCCTTCTTTCAGCGACAGCCGCATAGGGATGGCAGACAACACTGATACCTGCCGGGCCAGGGAGCTCGGGTTGATTCCCATTTCGAGTGCAGTTACCACGGCATGACAAAGGTTTTCAACCGATTTGTCATCTGTAAAAGGCAGGTCAATCTCAACCTCGCCCATTTCCCATGCTAGCTTCAGTTTGCTTCCAACTGTACTAACGGCATATTTTGCGCCCTTTCCCTGCCCCCAGCCTATTCGGGCTACTCCCGGCAATACATTGCCTGACAGGAATCTGTCTATAGCGAAATGGTCTGTGCAGTAAATTAGCTTTTTGCAGCCCTCAAAGAGCTTCATTTTTTCAACAAGCTTTTGCTCCCTGGATGTGAAAAGTGCGTCGTGAGCGGGTCCAATGTTGCTGATGATGCCGATGGTAGGCTGGATAATATTTTTAAGGTGAGCCATTTCATCTGGTTGTGAGATACCTGCCTCGAAAATTCCAGCTTCGTGGTGCTCGGCCAGCGGCCATACCGACAACGGCACTCCAACTTGCGAATTCCAGCTCTTTGGGCTTTTGACAACGGATACACTGCTGGCCAGTAGCTGATACAGGTATTCTTTCACAATGGTTTTTCCGTTGCTTCCGGTGATAGCTACTACAGGCAGGCTGAACTGACTTCTGTGGGCAGCCGCCAGGTCCTGCAATGTTTGCAGGGAGTCGCTTGTGAGAAAGAAAGAGGCACTTTCAAACCGCTCAGTGTCCTTTGGCAGAGACTCCACCACAAACAGTCTCCAGCCTTTTTGATATGCCTCCCAGAGAAAAGAGTGGCCATCGTGGTTTGGCCCTTTAATAGCAAAATAAACAGCCCCCTCACCAGGAAATACTTTGCGTGAGTCGAGTGACAGCGACAGGACTGCTGATGGAGTATCAGCACCGCTGATTTTGCCTTTACAAAGCTTTGGCAGGTCGGAAAATAGTATGTTTCTCCTCATAGCGTCAACTCCATTTCCCATTGATCTACCTGGTTTTCGAACCCGACGTTCAGCAAAAAACCTGCAATGTCTTTTGCAGCTTCAGGGATGTTAATGGCAGTCAGGTTTTTCTTTCCACTTTGAATATACGCTTCATAAACTAGTCGTGTGCCAATACCCTTTCTTCTCAAGCTGGCATCAACAGCCATGCGTGTTATCCTTCCGGATTGAGCCTGAAAAATAATGTAACCAACCACTCTGTCGCCACTACGGCACTCCACGAAGGTCTCGGAGGATGCATTGTATGCCAACTGATCGAACGTGTCAGAAAACGAAGTTTCCACGCTGTCCAGTTGCTGGTACAAATCTATCCTGCTGAGGGAACCACAGGCAATCAGAAATTCGTCTTGGTTTAGATTAGAAGGCTCAAGTACCTTGTTAAGCTTGTAGCAATTGTAGAACCCCACTTTTCGGAAACCGATCTCTTCATAAACTTTGATAGCGACTTCATTGACAGTAATTACCTCGAGCACACATCTTTTTGCCTGCGTGCCAGCTTTCTCCTGAAACGCCAGATACAATTGTCGGGTCAGGCGGTTGCCTCTGTGCCCGGGAATCACCCCTGTACCGCCATTGTAAATACTGGTAATGCCTTTGTATTCGTTCAGGCTGTGAAATATAAACCCCACCAGCTTCTGACCTGAAAACGCCCCAAACGAAAGGTCAAATCTGATATTCAGCTTGCCAAGCATCCTCTTTTTAAAAAGAGAATAGCTAAGCTGCATAGGCACGGGATATTCAGAGAACGCTTCCAAAAACGACCTGTGCATTTGCCTCAGGTCATTGTGCTGGAGCGGACGAATTTCGTATTGACTCATTA
Organism: Imperialibacter sp.; assembly: GCF_048007035.1. Lineage (NCBI taxonomy): Bacteria > Pseudomonadati > Bacteroidota > Cytophagia > Cytophagales > Flammeovirgaceae > Imperialibacter > Imperialibacter sp. The sequence goes on along the minus strand of NZ_CP180355.1, from coordinate 2,859,911 downwards.
ATGCAGCATTGCGCCATTGGGCACTTTAAGTTCGGGAGTGCAAAGTACAATATCACCTGACACGTTAGCAAACCCGGTAACAAGTACTTCAGACATAAAATTCGCTATTTGCTTGGGAGGGAAGTTGGTAACACACACTATTTGCTTCCCAACCAAATCCTCCGGAGTATAGAGCGCTGTGATTTGAGCGCTGGATTGTTTCACACCTAGCTCTGCGCCAAGGTCAATTTTAAGAATATAGGCAGGTTTTCGTGCCTTTGGAAATGGCAACACTTCCACAATGGTTCCAACTCTTATGTCTACCTTTTTAAAGTCACTCCAGTCAATCATGGTTTAGTAAATTATACGAAAGTCAAAAAAAATATGTTAAATCTAATATTAAGGGATGAAAGGTAAATGTTAGATGCACGCATTAGGAATCTTAAACAAAATTTTAGTATCTTGGTTTCCCTTTCAGGTCTAAAGCACATATGATTTATACCAAGAATATTTTCAGATCACTACTACTTGCGGGCTGTATCTGCCTGCTTCCTTCTTTGGCGTCAGCATCTGTAGAAGATGGGAGCGAAGACAAGTCAAAAGATAATAAGGAGCAGTGCGATCAGGAAGATAAGGACAAGAAAGCAGCAGAGGCTGCTGTGGTGAAGGAAAAGCCAAAGGCTGTTAACTATACTGCTTCAAGTCAGAAGAGTCGTGAAATTGTGCCAGGTTTGAGCAACAAAGCTGATTCGTCGTCGGTGCTCTCTTATAACTTCATATTCTATCTGGTGTACAAGTTTAAATACTCAGAGTCGGAAGAAGAGTTTTCTCAGGAATCGAGAACTACAGACTAAAAATATAAAGGGCTTTTCAGCCCTTTTTTTATTCCCGGAATCGCCTTATTGGATAGTGACATTGAAAGGAGGTGCTGTTTCAACGTCTGTTTCGCCTGCCGCATTGGTAGCATCGCCATCCCTTACACCCGCCGCAGTTTTATTGGGTTCGTGTCTCAAAATCACAGTCAGCGTCCCTGAGCCGGCGGCTCCCGCAACAAAAGTATTCTGCAAACCAATCGGATATCCGTCAGCATCCTGATCGTCGTATGTTGTTGTCAACTCAAGGCCATCGCCTGTGATAAAAAAGAACTGATGTTCGGTTCCTTCCTCACTCACCTCAGCTGAAATGTCGTCAGCGGGTGTGGTTGATTCATTGAGTAATACTACCGAGACAGCATAGGTTTTCCCAGCCTCTAGCGAGATGTCGTCCACTGTTGGCAGGTTGGCTCCGTCTCCATCGGCATCTTTCCATTCAGCCACGAAAGAGTTGTCACCCTCCGTAAATGTGAGCTTGACAGTAGTGATAAGCTCTTCTTCATTCTCAATAACCGGATCAGCGTCATCATTACAAGAACCTAAAAGCAACAATGTTGCAAAAAGAAAGTTGGAAACAAATAGTGTTTTCATCGTTGTTAAATTAAAATTTATAGTTAAACCTTATAGTGATCGTTCTTCCCAGTTCGTCGGCGTAGTACCTGAACCGGTTTAGGTACTCTCTGTACGAAGTATTGAGGAGGTTGGTACCCTCAAGAAAAACTTCGTAGTCATTGCCAAACAGCTGTGATCCGTAGCCCACGTTGAGGCCAAACAGCTGATATCCTTTCGGTGGATCTACATAATCTACCCCGCCTGGATAGCGGTTTTGTCTGCGCACAAGGCTATGCGAGGCTGAAACAAAAAATGTCTTCTTAGACTGGAATGGATAGCTCCAGGTGGCACTGTTTTGGATACGGTCTCCGGGCATAAAGATGAGATAATCATCTTTCAAAACGTCTTTAGCACGGATAATGGAACCCTTGAGGTTGTATTGCCATTGCTTGCTCAATTGAGCCGACACAGAAATGTCTGTCCCTGCCATAAAGGCGTCCGTTTGCACGTAAGAGTATACGGGAAAAGCTCCCCGGATAGTCAGCCGTGGTTCCGGCTGTGGCTGTAGATAGATGTAGTTGTCAATTTCCTGTGCATATATCGACACTTCAGCTGACCAAATGCCTTTGCGAATCAGCAGCTGGTTGACCCACTTCAGCGCCTGCTCAGTGTCAAGTTCTGTGTTGCCTTCCTCTATGGTGGCCGCTCCATGGTGAAGTCCCTGGCTGTAGAGCTCGCTCACATTCGGTGGCCGCCAGGCTGTGCCGAGGTTGGAGGTAACCTTCCATCCATCTGCTGGCTTTAGCACTAAGCCTACTGATCCTGAGAAGTTGTTGAAATTGTATTTAGGTCTTATTACTTCGTTGTTCTCGTCAAAAGTAAATACCTGAAAAGCTCTATTGTCAAACCTTAGCCCCGCCTCTATCTCCCAGCGATCCTCCATCCACCTTTCGATGACAAACATCCCTGACGTGGCACTGTTGTAGTTGGGAATCAACGGCTTGATGCCTGTGCCAGGTACGTTCCTGTTTTCCTGATAAATAAAGCTTCCGCCGATTTGCCCTCTAAGCTTCTGCCAGGTGCGTTGTTCCCAAATAAGGTCGGTTGAGTGGGTGAGCAGATCCATGTGCAAAGCGGGCGTTTCTCCTCTTCCTCCACGCCTGATGTCAAACTCCTTACGAATATTCCTTTGGTAGCCGTACACCAGTTTGACATCACCCAGGCGACCTTTTTTCCCAAAAGTTGCCTTTGCCAAATCGTGACTTATCTCCTGCCTTGGGTTGTCGATTTTGTAAGAAAAGTCTTCTACAATGAGTGGTCTATCGCTTTCAAAGGCCGCCTGAAGATCGGTTAGGTTGCCAATGTGTGCGCTTCGTAAAATACCAAGCTCAGTGGTAAACTTGCTGTAATAGGCCTCCGCCAACCAGTCGTTCTTTTTGTATCCAATGGCTCCTGAAAAATCCGCCTCTTTTAAACCAGTATTGGTGAGCATGTAGTCGGGTGCTTTGAAGTCGCCGGCACGACGCCCCGTCGCCTGTATCCTCCATGCCACCGATTCTGCTTTGCCCAGTCCCCCCTGAAAGGTTGTCGATGCCGACCCCATTCTCCCATTGTCGGCGGCCATCAGCCTCAGGTTACCGTGGAGGTGTTTGTGCTCATAAGGCAAAGCCGGTGGTTCCACCACCACAATACCGCCAATAGCTTCCGGCCCGTAACGAACGGCGGCGGCACCTTTCACCACCGAAATTTGCGTGGCCATCATTGGATCTATTTCGGGAGCGTGTTCAGTTCCCCATTGCTGACCTTCCTGCCGAAGGCCATTGTTGAGGATTAGGATTCTGTTGCTATGGAGTCCGTTAATGATTGGCTTGGAAATGGTTGGGCCCGTTTTGAGACTTGAGACTCCGGGGAGCTCCTGCAAACTTTCTCCCAATGATTTTCCGCTGGCTCTGGCCAACTGGGTTTCGGATAGTGTTACTTCTGATTGTGTTTTGTCAGGCGAAATAGCTTCACCCTGCACGGTTACCTCGTCTATCAACACGTCATCTTCCTCCATCAAAACGAAAAGTTCGTTCTGTAGCGGAAGCGTGATGGTCAGGTGCTTTTCTTTATAGCCCAGGTAATGAATGTCGGCGGTGAAGGTGCCTGCGCATAGCCCTTTTATATTGAACCTTCCCTTTTCGTCAGTGGTAGTTCCTTTTTCGGGCCCTACTAACCAAATAGCGGCTATGGGCAGCGCCTCTTTGGTTGTTATGTCGATGACCGTGCCCTGTAAAGTTAGGTTACAGGGCTGGGCTTGAGCGAAAATGACGCTCGCCTTTGTCATAACCAACACACATGTAAACGCTACGATTTTCTTGCTCAAGCCAGTTGAATCAAACTCTGTAAAGAACAAAAGTAGGGCGAGGGAATACTAAATGCAACAATGTTGCAAAAAAGAAATTCACTATTCTTTGAATGGTAAAGCGTGGTAGTTTTTCAGACACTCTTTACTACCAGGCTCTCAATGTCTTTTAGTGTGATTTTGCCTTCATAGTAGGCTTTCCCGAATATGACACCATACACACCGATGTCGGCCAGGCGCTTGATGTCATCAACATTGCGAACGCCGCCGCTGGCAAATATGTGGAGGTTGGGAAAGCGGGCTACCAGTTGCTCAAACAGGTCGAAAGACGGGCCTTCAAGTACTCCATCCCTTGAAATGTCGGTAGTTTTAAGGTATTTGAGGCCGTTCTGGTAAAAAAAGTCAATATGCTCAAACAGGTCTATGCTGGTATCTTTCAGCCAGCCACCTACCCGAATCTGCCCATTGAGCGAGTCAGCTCCAAGCGCAATCTTATTTCTGCCGTAGGACATCAGCCATGAGGTGAAAAGCTCCGGCTTGTAAACGGCCATGGTGGCGGAAGTAATGCTGTCTGCACCAAACTCAATCAGCTTCAAAATATCGCCATCGGTGTGAACACCACCTGCGTAGTTAATTTTAAGCTTGGTGTGTCCGGCCATCGCCTCCAGCACATGATAGTTAACGGGACTGCCCTTTTTTGACCCCTCAAGATCAACCAGGTACACCCTTTCGATGCCATGTTGTTCAAACTGCATTGCAACATCCAAAGGAGGCTCATCATAAATGGTCTCACTGGAAAAGTCTCCTTTAGTAAGGCGCACTGACTTTCCCTTCATCACTGTTATGGATGGTACAAGCTGTATCATATATATAAATTGTTGAGCCCGTGAAAATAGTAAACTTTAGCGGTAGAGACCCTCGCCTTTAATTATATTTTCCAGAATTCGGTCAGGGGTTAAAACTACCGGAAATGTTTGTTTAGCCAGGCTGCAATACAAACTGAACAGAAAATACAAAATCTATTTGAGCTCCACAAGCTTGAAGCCCTGGCCATGCACGGTAAGAATTTTGAGGCGTTCGTCTTCTTTCAGGTATTTACGAAGCTTCGCAATGTATACATCCATGCTTCTGGCGTTAAAATAGCTGTCGTCGTGCCATATTTTCATGAGCGCCTCTGCCCTGTCAACCGTTTTGTTGAGGTTTTGGCAGAAAAGAAGAAGAAGGGAATTTTCTTTTGAAGTAAGCTTGATTTCTTGCCTGGGGCTTTTCAGCAAATTAAGGTGGGCGTCAAAATATAAGCTGCCAATTTCGAACTGAAGATTCGTTTCCTCACCATTACCATGCACATGAGTCCTTCTAAAGATCGCCTTCATTCGAAGAAGTAGCTCTTCCATTGAAAACGGCTTTGTTAAATAATCGTCAGCACCAATCTTCAGGCCTTCGATGGTATCATCTTTCATCGATTTGGCCGTTAGAAAGATAATGGGGACGGTTTTGCTTTTCTCTCGTATTTCTCTGGCAAGGGTAAACCCGTCCTTCTTAGGCATCATCACATCGAGAATGCACATATCGAAGCTATTGCGGGCAAAGGTTGTAAACCCTGCCTCTCCATCGGTGCAGAGGGTTGGTTCGTAGCCCTTTACCTCCAGGTACTCCCTTAGGATCTGGCCCAAATTCGGATCATCTTCAACGATTAACAATTTAGGCTTCACTTCCATAGGGTAGATGTATTTCGAATGTACTTCCTTTTTTTAGCTCACTTTTTACTTCAATCGTGCCTCCATGCGCTTCCACCATAGTTTTCACATAGGCAAGGCCAAGCCCAAAACCTTTAACGTCGTGCAGGTTGCCTGTAGGCACCCGGTAGAACCGGTCAAATATCTTCTGAACAGACTCTTTGCTCATCCCCAGCCCATGGTCTTCCACCGTGATGATAATCCCATTTTTGTTATTAGAAGTTTTAACCAGAATTTCGGGGTCTTCGGGCGAATACTTATTGGCGTTGTCGAGCAGGTTGTGTATGATATTAGTTAAGTGCATTTGATCCCCGGGTATTTTGGCCGGATTGGCTTTCATCTCGGTGGTGATTGTTCCGTTTCGTTTTTGCACCTGAAGCGCCACATTGTCAATGGCCTTTTCGATCAGGTCATTGATGTCCACGCTTTCCAGTTTAAGCCTGAAATCTTTTCTGTCGAGTGCGGCCATTTGAAGCACCTTTTCTACCTGAAGGCCGAGGCGTTTGTTCTCCTCAGAAATAATTTTCAGATAACGTTTTTGAAAGGTTGGCTGAACGGCCACCTGCTCATCCTGCAGAGCTTCGCAAGCCAGGGCGACCGTTGAGATGGGCGTTTTGAACTCATGGGTCATGTTGTTAATGAAGTCGTTCTTTATCTCCGATATTTTCTTTTGCTTGATGATGGTTTGCACGGCATAGCCAAAGCAAAAGATGATTGTCACCAAAAGCACGGCTGAGGAGGCCATGCTGGTCCAAATCTTCTGAAGCAAAAACGATTTTTGGTTGGGGAAGCTTATCAGCAGGGTGCTGCCCTCACCCAGCAAGTCGTTGGGGAAGAGGCTGGCCCTGAATTCCGTGTGCCGCCTTGTTTTCGGTTGATAGTTGGTGGAGGCCAAAACAATCTTGCCTGACTCCTCATCAACAATGCTGTAGTCGTACTCGGTGTTAATACCTTTATTTTCAAGCTCCGAAGCCAGCAGAGAATCAAGCTGATGTGGGTCGATCCTATTGGAGATGGTGGGTTTCTCAAAAAGCAGCTCGTGCAGCGCCACCTGGATCATTTCAGTTTTTTGAGCTGCTTTTTGTATGGTTTTCTTATACTGCCCAACGGCAAAATGCGTAGAGTCGCCGATTTCTGAAGTAAATGTGAAGCCACTGAATCCGTCGCCGGGTGATGATGGCACTACAAGAACAGACGTGTCCTGAACGACATAGATATTATCGCCTTCATTTGATTCGAATTGGTACTGCACACTATAAGGGAGCTTTTTCACCTTTTGAGAAGCTTCAACCGGTTCTTCTCCACTCTTCACCTCCCATTTTTTATAGGTGCTCTCAATATACCTGACATTGCCCGGGGCCATGGGCGTGACACTTCTGAACTTGATATTGGAATTGAAATTGTCGAAAGCCACCAGCATGGCCTCTTGCCTTTCCAGCTTGTCCACGGCGTTGGTCAGGGCAGTTTGCACGTCCTTTCTGAAGCGCTCCTGATTCACCTCTATCACAGCATCAATCCAGTAAAGCTGGAAGGCTACCAGCCCAATAAGGGCTACGCTCATTAGCGCTATGATCCAACGAAGGGTGTTCTTACTCATGCTCCAAATTTACGCTCTAGATACCTAACTGGTTCGCTTTTAACCTTTTTTAACAACAATTAACCATGCTTTAACATCCCCGCTTTGCTCATCGGAGTACATTTGGTTAAACACTACGAACTATGAAAACTATGACAGTAACAAAAAGAATAAGGCTTTTGCTCCCGGTCTTCGTATTGTTGGCTGGTGGAGCTCTGGCCCAAAAGCAAACCACTATTGAACAGTCAAAAGACAAAAGTATCCATGTGGAGTTGCGGACTGATGAAGACGGAAGCACCAAGACTTTCAAGAAGGAATATAAGACCAGAGAGGAGATGCTGGCCGACGAAGAGCTCAAGGCTTTTCTGGATGAGAATAAGCTGGATGTGCACTTTTACGACAATGATAAAGAAGAAGGCTTACATACCATCATTCTGGATCAGTCTCAGTCTCCGGGTGTAAAAGAGCGAATACATATTCTCTCGGACTCCGACTCATTAAAGTCTTTCTTTTTCGATGGTTCGGGAACATTTCAGTTCAATGGGACGGATGGAGCGCAATCATATGTTTTTAGAGCCCCTAAAGCCTCTGAAGATGCTGTTTGGATGTTTGGAGGGATGGATAGCCTCTTCAGTACGAAGCTAACCCCATTTGATATCGACTCGCTGAGGGAAGTTTTCGGACAGCGGTTCGAAATGGGTGGCGACAATGGTTACTTCTTCGAATGGGATAGTGAAGACGGCGACAAGCATGGGTCGACAATAGTGCTGCGAAAGAAAATAACTATCTCAAAAATAGAGGATAACGAAGCTTCGCTTGATCAGCTCCCGGCCAAAAAAATGGAAAAGCTTGAACCGCTGGACCTGACCTATTACCCTAACCCTAACAATGGCAGGTTCACGCTTAAGATGTCACTTCAATCAACTGATCCGCTACAGGTGTCTATTGTGGACCTAAGCGGGAAAACGATTTATGAAGAGGAAATCAAAACTTTCGATGGCAGGTACTCGAAGGAATTTAACCTCACTGACCAGCCAGCGGGCATTTATCTGCTTCAGGTGTTGCAGGGAAAAAGCAGGCTTGTTAGAAAAATAATGATCAATTAATAATTGCACGTATGTTTCAGAGAAAGGCACCGGGGCATTGCTTCGGTGTTTTTTATTTGGCGAAGTCCATTTCACTTTATCCGATTTTTTGTGATATTCAGGCATCTGTAAATCGAATAACTGGTTTGAAAAGCTTCGATCAATTGTCACTCAATCAAAAAATCAACAAGTTGTATGTTGAGGGAGAATTCCTGTTTGCGATCAGGTACTACGGGCACAAAGTGAACCTTTATCAACTGGGTTCACAGCTTTTTGAGGTTTTCTATAACCACAAGTATGACAGAATTGACAAGATTGAGCCCTTTGACGATAAAAGTACCAGAATAAAGTTCTACGCAGACCAGATCAAGCTTCCTTTGCAGCTTTTTTAGCGGCAGCGGTCAGTAGTTCTTCGTGTAGTGCCACTACCTCAGGCACCAAAAGTTCCTGCTCGTTATTGTTGAGTACATAGTCGGCCAGTTTTTTTTTCTCCTCGTCTTTGAGCTGATTCCCGATGATGTCCCTCACCTGCTTTTCGTTTCGCTGTGGATCACGGGCCAGCACCCGGCGAACTCTGAGTTCTTCCGGTGCCGTGACAAGCACGATGCTGTCCAGCGAGTTGTTTGAACCGGTTTCAAACAACAATGCCGCTTCTTTGATAACGTAAGGCTGATTACTTTGAACGGCTACCCAGGAAGCAAAATCCCGCCCGACAGCGGGATGTACCAGGCTATTGAGCTTTTGTAATTTGGAAGGATTTGAGAAAACTTCCTTTGCCAGAAAGCTTCTGTTGAGGTTTTGACCGTCCGGATAGGCCTCTTCTCCGAAAGCCGCCTTTATTTCCTCAACAAGCGCTTTGTCTTCTACCATTAGCGACTTGGCTCTGTTGTCGGAGTTATAGACGGGCACACCAAGCACTTCAAATACTTTGCACACAGTTGACTTGCCGGAGCCAATGCCGCCGGTGACGCCAACAAGCATGGGTTTACTGGTTGGCATGGCCGACCTTGAGTTTTTCAGGGAGCAGCTGAAGTTCGAGCACCTCCGAAGGCCTGAACAAGACGACGGGAGTAATAGTGGAATCTTCGCTGTTGTACATTTTGAAATCGGCAGCAATGGAAAATGCTGAATCGCTGACCTGGCTGGCCAGATCGCCCTTGATGGTGTAAAAGACGTACGTGGTGGTGTCAGCCAGATAAGGCACTTTGCCCCGGTACCTGTTTGGGAAGTTCACGGGCTGAATTTCTACCAGCAGGGAGTCTCTTATGAATTCTTCGGCTCTGAACTTAACAGTCACTGACTTGGGCGTCGAACTCATCAGTCGATTGTCAGTCAGGGGTACGGCCAGCGACCGCTCAAAATCACCAGCGATGTCGCTGCGGTCAAACTCCAGCAACCAGGTAGACGGAAATCGGTTCATAAGGCTTGATGGGCCTTCTATCAGCACACTGTCTGGCTCGTAAGTAATTGCGCTGGTGAGTCGGTAGTTTGTTGCAAGGGGAATGGTCAGGCTATCCACCACGGCCATTACCATTTTCTGAATTTTGGGCTCGACAGAAATAAAAAGTGTGTCCGTCACCACCCTGTTCAGGTCAATGTCAGTCAGCTGGTCTTTTATGATGTCGTAGAGGGAGTTTCTGGTAAGAAACTTTATTTCGGTGGGGTTGTCGAGTTGAATAACCAACGGGTCTACGTTGAACCAAAAGGTTTTGCGCAAGAGGTTCCAGCCCCCGCTGGCCACGTCAATACGCACTTCATCCGGAAGCGGCTTAACAATTACGACGCTGTCACGTGGGAAATCAAAAGCAATAGGGTAGCTGAGCCTGGCCTCGTAGTTTTTGTTGAGGGAGTTAAAAAACCAAAAGGTAGTAGCGGCTAAAACTGCCAATACTACTACCTTCCAATTTTCTCCAATCTTAAATGTAAAGATTTTTTTGTTTGCCATTCTAGCAGGCAATATTTGAGGTTTCCTTATGAGGCTGCTGCTGTCGGCGTCGCATATTTTTTGCTGGCATCCAGCGAAATAGCAGCCTTTTCGAATTTAATTTTCAGCCCCTTGTCAACCTCAAGAACAACCGTGTCGTCTTCCACTGCAGCAATCTTCCCGTGGATTCCCCCGGTGGTTACAACAGTGTCGCCTTTCTTTATTTCATCAATAAACTTGCGTTGCTCTTTCTGCTTTTTTTGTTGAGGCCTGATGAAAAAAAGCCAAAATATCAGGATCATGCCACCCAGCATAACAAACTGCATGTAGCCCCCACCTGAACTTGCCTGTGCTAAAATCAAATGCATTCTTATGTGATTGTTTAGGTATAATTATTTTTTGACCGGGCCATCTGCTGCACCAGCCTTAGGAGAAACCACCGCTTTGATGTTCAAACGTGATAACTTGGGGTTGGTGTTGGCTGTGATGCTGACAGTTTTGTTCTGCACACCTGGCTTGTTGCTACTGTTGAATTTGACCTGTATTTCGCCTGTTCCACCCACTGGAATAGGCTCTTTAGGCCAAACTGGCACGGTGCAGCCGCAAGAAGCTGAAGCGTTTGAGATAATCAAAGGTGCTTCACCAGTGTTAGTGAATTTGAACACGTGTTCGGCGATCTCACCTTCTGTGATCGTGCCAAAATCATGGGTCTCTTCGGCCCATGTGAAAACTGGTGCCGGCCCTGATGGCACTTCTTCTTCAAGCGCAGTTTGCTGAATGGTAGGGCTGGCTGTAGCTGCCGAGGAGGCTGGTCCGCTTCTGGCTTTGCCGGCTTCCAATTCTGCCACACGACCTTCCAATCTGGCCAGACGGCCTTCCATTTCGGCATTTGAGCAGCTAAATCCTACTGCCACTAATGCTCCAAAAACTAATACGTTAACTACTGACTTCTTCATGACTATGGTATTTTGAAGGGTTAGTAAAATTCTGTTAGGAACTTCAAATTTAGTATAAACAATGAATAAAACGGAATGGGCAGGTTAAAGATTCCCTATTACACGAAAGGCAAAAAGCCCTTTGCAGAGGAGAATTTAACCAAACTTTCCCGGGTCGTACTATTTTTTTCTGATCTGACCGATGAGCTCATCCACATCGTCAAGCAGTCTTTCTGCTTTTTCCTTAGCGTCGTTGATGATCCTTTCTCCTTCGGATTTCGCTTCGCTCTCCACCAGGCCTTTGCTCTCCATCAGCTCATCAATCAACTCCTGAAGTCTACCTTTGTACTTGTCGAGCTGGAAGGAAAGCTTGTCCCTCGTGTTTGTTCCCTTATCGGGAGCATATAAAATACCTAGCACCGCTCCTGTGGCGGCTCCAGCCAAAAATGCTATTAAGGTACCAGTAGTCCTGCTCATAGTATATTTCTATTTGTTATCAATTAATCCTCTTCCACTTTTCTTTATAACGCCTTTCGCAGCCAAATCGTTGGCCAATACATCTAATAATCCGTTGACGAACTGCTTGCTCTTGGGCGTACTATAGTTTTTTGATATCTCAATAAACTCATTTATCGTCACTTTTACCGGTATTGAAGGAAAATGAACCATTTCTGCGATAGCCATTTTCAAAATCACCTTATCGATAAGTGCAATTCTATCGATTTCCCAGTTTTTTGATTTCTCAGCAACAATGGCCTCATACTCTTCATTATTGGCAAATGTTATTTTAAACAGGTCACGAAAATAGTCAAGGTCGTCTTCCAGGTTGGCAGAAAGCTCCAGCAGTTGGAAAGGCTCTCCCTGCCCTTGAAACGCCTTGATTGTTTTCACCGCCAGGCTTTTCACAATGCCGCTGTTTTCTTCCCAATACAAGTCCTTCTCTTCCATGAAGGTTTGAATGGTTGGGTGTTTGAAAAACAGCTTTTTGATAATGTGCAAAACGATTTCTTTGTCCTGCTCCAGCGTTGGATTTGAAAGTAGCTGATAGGCTTTGTAAGCCTCGTCCGCTTTCAGAATGTCCTTGTACCAGGTGCTTGTGTCGTCTCTGTAAGCTGACCAGCTGAGCGACCGTTGGCCAAGCTGCTGCTGCAACGGTTCAAAATCAAGAAGGGCCTGAACAACCTTATTGTCGGCCAGGTTGTAGTCATTGGCCACAACAATTTTTTCCGACGACAGATTGCCCAATTGCTTTCTTTTTTCCTTCGATACATGCAGTGCAAACTCCGCAGGTAACATCAGTGCCAGATAGTAAGAGTCGTGGATGCTATCAACGTCTTTAAGCATGCGGCTCTGAAAAGCTTCCTTGTCCTTTTTGACCTGATTTCTGAAGTAGGTGACAGCGTCTGCCACAGATTTCTTCATCTCATCATCCGCCTCAGCAGGATATTGAATGGTATCATTCTTATGCTGCTCGGCGAAGCAAGTTTGCGCTATCTTTCCTTTCTTCTTGAGAAGTTTGGCGTCCTGAGGCTCCATACTATTCAAATCAGGCCGAAAGTAATCAGCGATTTGTTGATTGGCGATTTCAAAGTCGGAGATGATACTTTGCTCAAGAGCAAAATATGATTGCACGGCTTTGATCCGAAGGGTTCTTCTGTTTAGCATTTCCCAATAAAAAAAGAACGAAAAGTTTTATTTTAATTTCTATTAAGCTAGTAAGATAACTTGATCTTACCAATATCATTGATCCTGTTAATGGCTATTTCCATGGCTGATTCCTGAGGCGTAATGCCTTTTTTCTCTGCCAGATCAAATACCCTAAGGGTTGTTTCGTATATTCTTTCGGTCTGCTGATACACCACTTCCCTGTTATAGTTGCCTATTTGCTCGTAATACACATTAGTAATGCCGCCGCCATTGATAAGAAAGTCAGGTGCGTACAGGATTCCTTTTTCAATCAGCTTTCTGCCATGCTTTAGCTCTTCCGCCAGTTGATTATTGGCACCGCCCGCAATCATGGCACATTTCAACCGACCGATTGTGTCGTCATTTATCGTAGCGCCTAAGGCACAGGGTGAATAGATGTCAACGTCCAGGTCGTAAATGTCGTCGACAGGCACCACTGTGGCTCCGAAACTGTCGGCGGCATGCTTGAGCTTCTCTTCATGAAAGTCGCATACAAATATTTTTGCACCTTCTTTGGCGAGATGCTCCATGAGGTAGGTCGCCACATGGCCTGCTCCCTGTACTGCAACCTTTTTCCCCTTCAAAGAGTCGCTGCCATATACTTTTTTGGCCGTTGCCTTCATGCCCATGAATACACCAAAGGCCGTAACCGGAGAGGGATCACCTCCACCACCCATCGACTCCGGCACACCGGTTACGTAGGGAGTTTCCATTCTGATATATTCCATGTCACGGGTAGACATATTGACATCTTCCGCCGTCCAGTAACGGCCGCCCAGCCCATGCACGAACTTGCCAAAGCGGCGCATCAGCACCTCGTTTTTTATTTTTTTGGCATCGCCAATAATCACTGCTTTTCCGCCACCAATATTAAGGCCTGCAATGGCTGACTTAAATGTCATTCCCCTCGACAAACGCAGGGCGTCATTAAGGGCGTCCTCCTCCGAAGCGTAATTCCACATACGGGTGCCGCCAACAGCAGGCCCCAAAACTGTGTTGTGAATAGCAACTATGGCTTTTAAGCCAGTTGCCTTGTCGTGGCAAAATACCACCTGCTCATGCTCCAACTCCGACAGCTGGTTGAAAATACCCATGCCGGTGGTTTTCAATTCTGAAGTTTCGATCATCACGAAGATAAAATAAGGTCACATGTTGTTATTTGGGTTCAAAGCTTTCCCTACTTTTGACAAGAAATGTCGGAATTGCGTTTGTAGCCACAAAGCTACGTTTTTTTTAGGTTGCGAACCAAGGTATTCGCCAGGCCAATGAACCATTTACCCAAAGTCTCGTTTTAAGATTCAGTGAAAGATCTAGCAGCAATAAATAAGTATCTCCTCAAATATAAGTACCACCTGATTCTGGGTACTTTGTTCATTATAATTTCCAATGTGTTTGCCATTATTCCCGCCTATCTGGTAAGGCAGGCATTTGATATTGTGCAGCGGGGAATCAGCCTGCATAGTGCCTTTCAGGGCCTTGAGCTACAGTCGGAAACTTATGACTTGTTCACATCCAGCATCTTCATTTATGGTTTTTTTATTCTGCTGATGGCGCTGCTTCGGGGTGTGTTTTTGTTTTTCATGAGGCAGACAATTATTGTGATGTCACGCCTGATAGAGTATGACATGAAGAACGAGATTTATGCGCATTATCAGACGCTGCCACTTAGCTTCTACCGCCGCAATAATACTGGGGATCTGATGGCAAGAATCTCTGAGGATGTGAGCAAAGTGCGCATGTATATTGGCCCCGCCATCATGTATGGAATCACGCTGTTCACCCTGTTTTTTATGGTGATTCCATTCATGTTCAGCATCAACCCGAAGTTGACACTTTATTCTCTGTTGCCCTTGCCGGTGTTGTCGGTCAGCATCTACTTTGTTAACAACATCATCAACAAGCGTTCGGAAGAGATTCAAAGGAGTCTTTCCAATCTTTCAACTTTTGTGCAGGAGGCTTTCTCTGGCATAAGAGTGATTAAGTCGTTCGTGAGGGAGCACGACTTTGATGATAAGTTCAACAAGGAGAGCAATGAGTACAAAGACAAATCGCTGCAGCTCACCTTCGTCAATGCGCTGTTCTTTCCTCTCATCATGTTCCTGATCGGCCTCAGTACAATTCTCACTGTTTATATTGGATCGATTGAAGTGATGGCGGGAGCGATCACCACAGGTATCATCGCTGAATTTATTATTTACGTAAACATGCTTACCTGGCCGGTGACTTCCTTGGGCTGGATTACCAGTATCATCCAGCGGGCAGCGGCCTCTCAAAAGCGGATCAACGAATTTCTGGATACAAAGACAGAAATTGTTTCGACACTCAATGTAAAGCAAGAAATCAAGGGAGCGATTAAGTTCGAAGATGTGTCGTTTGTATACCCCGATTCAGGCATCAAGGCTTTGAGCCATGTTTCATTTACAGTGGATCCCGGCGACTCTTTGGCCGTGATTGGCACCACAGGGTCGGGCAAGTCGACCATTGCCAACCTCATTTGCCGCATGTACGATGTGAATCAGGGGCAAATAAAAGTGGATGGTCACGACATAAGAGCCTACAATGTTCAGCATTTGCGTGGGCAGATAGGCTATGTGCCGCAGGATGTATTTCTCTTTTCGGACACATTGGCTAACAACATTGCCTTTGGCGGCAATGACCACGACAGGGATCAAATAGTGAAAGCTGCCGAAGATGCTGACCTTCTCGAAAACATAAAGGGATTCCCGGCTGGGTTTGAGACCAAAATTGGAGAGCGGGGCATTACCCTGTCAGGTGGGCAGAAGCAAAGGTTGTCTATTGCCAGGGCCATTGTGCGAAACCCGCAAATCCTTATTCTCGACGATTCTCTTTCGGCTGTAGACACAAAAACAGAGAATTCGATTCTACAGGCGATGAAGCGCATCATGCAAAATCGCACGACGATCATTATCTCACACCGTGTATCTTCGGCCAAGCTGGCCAACAAGATCATTGTGCTGGACGATGGCGAGATCAAAGAGTACGGTGTCCACGAATCGCTGCTGGCTCAGGGCGGCATTTACAAAGAGCTTTACGAAAAGCAGTTGCAGACAGAAGAGAGTGAGGGGTAGGGTTGCCCCAGCTGATATAAGAAGCCTTAAATTTTATGTGATATTTGGCTGATAATGGTGTACTTTATTAGCTAAAGCATATAAAGTGAAGTTTTCCCTTTTGTTAGTTCTGTTTATTCTTCCTGCTGCCTGCCATCAAAGGCAACAAGTGCGTAGCGATGGCCCCAATTACACGCTTGTTGATGAGTATGATGGCATTGTTGTAGAGCGGTTCGATTCTTCAGTAATGGACGAAAATCGGTATAACCTTAACAATAAGATTTTCAGGGTAGGTACAGAATTCATTTATTCCTACTTGTACATTAGTCCATCGGGCAGGGAACTGCGCTACAAGACTACTGCCGACGGATGGGAGTTTGTTTCTCCTGATTCATCGGACCAGGCCACAATAACGAATATCATCATCAAGGCACTTCCAGGGCAGAACGACAGACCTGAGTACAAGCAAACAGTTATATCCTACCAGCTTACCCCTCAAACAACCTTTTCTATTTCCGGCGCTATTGAAAATGAAGCCAACCTTTGGGTGCACCCTCCCAGAGACGACCTTTTTAAGGTCCTGGAAATCAACCCGTTTCCCTATGTAAAATTCCCTTTGGAAATAGGGAACACATGGAACTGGAAGCTAGGAATTGGGGATCATTGGGGCGATGAGAGGTGGCTGAAATGGGAAGGGGACATTACAAATGAGTATACATACGAAGTTGCTGACAGCGAAGTGCGAAGCAGCAAATGGGGCAATCTACTTTGCTTTGAGACTGTATCGACAGCAAAGAGCAGGTTGGGAGAAACTAAACTAACTTCAATTTTTAACGAGGATGTTGGTTTTCTTGAATTCAACTATGTGAATATTGATGGGTCTCAAATCAGACTTACTCTCATTGACAAAATAGATTGATTCTTTGGCTTCAGGGGCTTTCTACACCTCCAGCTTGTACCCCTTGCCGTGCACGTTACTGATTTTAAGGTTAGGGTCTGCTTGCAGCTTTTTACGAAGCTTCGACACAAACATATCCAGGCTGCGGCCTACAATAACGCCTTCATCTTCCCACACTTCTTTCATGAGTTTGTCCCTTTCCAGCACCATGTTAGGCTGTTTGGCGAAGAGTGTCAGAATCTTTGCCTCTTTTGCCGTAAGGTCGATGATTTCGTTTTTGTGCTTCAGTATGCCGTTGTGCAGGTCAAAGGCAAACTGCCCAATCGAAAGTGTGGCCGACGGCTTTTGTTCATTCTGTGCAGTGGGAGCCTTTCTTAAATAAATAAACCCGGCCAGCGCCAGGCAGGTAAGGGCCAAGCCACCCAGCTTCCATTTTCCACCAGCAAGGAGAGTGGATCGTTCGAAGGTAATTTTGATCGCATAGCAACCCACCGGCTGGTCTCTGCCCTTACAAGGTACCAGGGTGTTTTCCTCCGTACCGGCCATTTGGTAACTGTACACAACCAAATTGCCAGTGCACTCCATCACGTTCACCACATAGGCGCTTGGTATAATTTTGGCGCTAATGCCGGGAGCAAGTGCCTCGTGGATGACCTTTACCAGTGTGTCGGTGGTGAATGTCAAAGGGTTTTCGAACCGGATCAAGTAGATGTTATTATCAACTTTTGTCACGGGAAGTACCCTTGATGACGAATCTCCTGCCGCCAATAGCACTCTATAGCCAACATTGCGCATGGCTATTTCCGCCTTTTCGCCAGCCATAGGTGGCGAGTCGCTGCCTGTGAGAAGGAGAACTGCAGCCAGGAGGCCAATTGCCAAACACGTCCCTGCCAAAATGGTCTTCATGTCTTAAAGGTACGGCTTTGCTCGAAGCTATGTTCAGCTTTTACAGCTGTTTACATTCTTTTTACAATTGATTTACTATTGCCGGACGGGCTGGTACCTAGTTTTGGGCAAACTAACAGCCAACGAGATGTTGAAATTACTTCTGTGCATTCTTTTGACGCTGCAGATCGGAGCCGTGCAGGCCCAGGCGGTCAATCCACTATTGTTGCTATCGAAAGAACAGCTAAAAGAAAGGAGGGATAAGATCATACAGGACAATGAGTTTGTGCGCAATGAGGTGGGCAGGCACACCAATATCCATGTGGACTGCCTGCTGCTCAATGGTGTATCGTTTGATGTGGCGCTGCTGGACACAAAAAGTTGGGGGTTAATATCGCTTGTGAGGGGAAAGCCTGGAAGCCCCGAGCAGGAAAACATTCCATTCAGGGCTTATCTGCGAAGAGGGGAGATTGTCATGTACAATGCATTCTTCCAAAATCCCGTGTATGAAGTGTCCATTTCTAAGGTGCTTTCGGGGGCAAAGCCTGGAGACGTAATCATTGTAGAGCCTGTGAGGGACGAGGACTACAAGGCCAAAAGAGTATTGAAGCTGATTGATTGAGAGGCTGGGTGTGAAGACACACCCACAAACACAAAGCCGTTCACTCTGTTCTGTCTTCAGACCGGAAGGCGAGCCCCGTTTAAAACCTGGCCCCCACCGCCACGGTGGTACGCACCACGTCCTTCTGACCAGCGGCATTGAAGTACTCAATCTGTATGATGTAGACACCCACTCTTGCCATTTCACCCTTGTCGGTGGAGCCATCCCAGCGGAAAAAGCTGCCATCTGCCACTGTTTGACCTTCCGTAAGCGTTTTGATTTTTCTGCCCGCTATGTCGTAGATATAGACGTCAATACGGGCATTGGTCAGGGAACTGTCGAAGGTGATTTCTGTGAAGCCGTTCAGAGCGTCGCCAGGGATAAAGGCCTGCGGTTCGGCGGATACTTTTCCGGTAGCGGGTTGCCCGGCCCTTTGGTTGGCATTGTTGTAACCTGGGGTTGCAAAGCCTGTCGTCGATATGCCTGACTCCCAGTTCCCCGGGTCATTTGTTTCGTGCTCCACGGAAACTCTTTCCAAAGCCACTCCTTTGACATCCTCAAGAAAAGGCGAGTGGAGGTCTTCATCGTAATTGAACCAGTCGAGTACCCGGCCGTCGACATTTCTGATAATCACCCCGCCTTCCGTGTTGGGGTAAGTGGGCAAATCTGCTTCGAAAAATGCCTCCACTTTGCCTGACGGGTAATCGCCCTTTAAGGTCGTGGGCGATTCCGTCAACACCAGAAAGTGGCCTGGTGCGAGCAGGTGATTCGAAGTTGTAATGGTATTGAAATCATTGGGCTGTCCCGTGGCTGTTATGATGTTGCCAATTTCCCAGCCCTGGATGTCAAGGTATTTGTCGGAGCGGTTGTAAAGCTCCACAAAATCGACACCGCCGCTTCTGGGGTTGAACAAGATTTCGTTGATTACCACATCCAGGCTGTCGGAGGGTGAGGGAAGAATGAAGCTGGCTGATAATTTTTCTGCCGGGCTGATGTTTCCCCGGCAGTCAGCAAGGCCCGAAAGAGAGACTGTATAGAAAGTGCCTGGACTGATACTTTCCTGATACTGAATAGTAAAGCTGTTGGCAAGCAAGTTCGACTGGATAGTGAGCTCTCCGAGCGAAGGCGTAATGCGGATCTGCAATTTATCTGCATCGATGATGACCTGCTCGCTAAGCCGTGCAAGCAGCGTAGAGTCGGAGATTGGGATAACTTCCATCAGACTTGCGGGTGTGCCGTCGCCCAGGGTATTGTTCACCGAGTTGATTTGACCAGGCGTCCCACCGTTTTCGTTGACCGAAGCTGTCCAGTTTTCTTCTCTGGCGCAGGGCAGATTTACATCGATGATCTCCAGCGACCAGCCGCCATCCTTTTTTGAGTTGTCGGTAAAAAGGCCGTCCTCATATTGCATGCGGTGAATCAGGTTACTTTCAATATAGAGGGAAATGTCGTCGCCGTCGTTTTTCAATGCGGGCATGGAAGTGATGACAAGTGTGGCGCCGAATTCCTTCAATCGGGGCTGGTTTCCCGAGCTGCAGAGAATGAGAAAAGACCCGGGAGCAATAGCTCCGTTAGGAAAAGTTGCTTGCTTTTCTCCTACAATCAAACTCGATCCGTTGTAGCTGATCCATTCGTTAGTGGGGTTAAAGATCTCGATGTACTCAGCTTCTGGCAAACCTTGTGTTGGGTCGGGGTCTGGCATGATTTCGGAGATGACTAGCTCTCCAAAAGTGGGGGGTCTGCCAACGCCAACCTTCATATCAGCTACTTTCATTTTGTTGCCACTACAGTCCACAATTCCGCCGACGGTGACCATGTACTCGGCTCCAGGAGTGAGCGGCTGCTTTAGTGTTGCCAGCACACTTGTCCGATCCTCTGCCAATTCAAACGAGGCCGCTTCAGGCCCACCGCTGACAGTCACTTGCAGATCGGTGAGCCCGATTTCGCTTATCCATTCTGAAAAGACCAGACTAAGTTGATTGGGCGCCACAACGGCTATGCTCACCAAAGCCGGAGCCACCGAGTCGACCTTCGAAAAAGTCAGAGAGTTAGCTGAACCTGGTGTACCACCAAGCTCATTTTTTGAAGCTGCCCAGCGATAGTCTTCCCCGCAAGCTGAGTCACCCAAAATCCGCTCAAGCGACCAGCCACCTTCGTCTTTTTGGGAGTCCTTGTACCAGGAGGTGGTATAAACCACCTGGTCGATGACTTCGCCATAGTAATTTATCAGGCTCAGGGAATCCTTCGTGTTGGACAGGGCCGACCAGCCAGCCAAGCCAACCGCATTGCCAAAGTCAGCAAGCGAGGCTGTGTCATTTTGAGAGCACAGGATCAAATAGCTCCCCGGCACAAGGCGACCTTCCCCCAAATCAAAAGCCTTATCGCTATTGACGAACCCAAATGCAGAGAGCTCGAAATCAATGTCGGAGTTGTTGAATAGCTCTACATATTCGACCTCAGGCAGCCCGACTGATGGGCTTGGGTCTGCCATGATCTCGGTGATCAGGACTTCACCAATCTTGGGAATGTTTGGTCTGGCGTAGATAAATGACAGCGTGTCTTCATCCATGACGTTGCCGGAGATGTCTTCGACATTTTTCACTACCAATTGATAGGCCGTCTTGTCGACAAACTCATTTTTGAAAGATAGCGAAACCGAAAGTTGATCAGCGCCTGTGAACACTACCTGGTCCGGTTGCGCCAATCCTATAACGGTGTAATGATTGGGACTGAGTGCTGTTGAACTGGAAACCTTTTCCGAGAACTCCACGATAACCTCCGAGAACAATCGGGAGAAGACGTTCTCAACTGTCGCCGGTTGTGCGTCGATAGCAAATGAGATGGATTGGTCAGGAATTTTTCTACCCCATACATCGTACAGCTCGGAAAAAGTGAGCGTCAAGGTTTCGTTGAAGGGAAGGTTTTCGTCAAAGTAGATATTCACTTTGTTGGGCTCGTCGGCATCCGTCAAAACAAGAGAAGGATTGATTTCCCCGGGGGCGACGACGACTTGCGTCGCTGTTGAAAGGCTGTCTGCATTGACCGGTACGGTAAGCAAAAGTTCAACAAGTACTGGGTGATTGGAAGTAACCTGCTCAACCCTGGAATGGTAAGTAAAGTCAATAGTTTTTGATGCGCCAAGGGCAATTTCATTCGCTGAAGTCAGACCATTGAATGTGTAGCCGTACAGTGAATCTTCCTCGAATTTGCCGGATACTTCCAGTTCTAACAGGTGAGCCTCGTCTCCTTTTTTCAGGGCCGCAATGTCGTTGCCGGTGACATTTGTGGCAGAGATATCGTTGTTCAACTCTTTGTTGAAAGAGATCAATACTTTGCTGTCCGAAGTGGCTGTCGCCTTTCCGGGCTGCAGGTCTTCGTTGTTGACGATGGCACTGATTTTCACGGACTTATTACCGTAAAAATCCGAGATGCCATCGATCACTAGTGGAATGTTATTGACATCCGGAAGAGCCTCAGCAAAGGTAAGGATCACCACATTTGAGTCTGGAAGTGTTCGTTTCGCTGTAGAGGGCTGCTTGTTGCCCAGGAGGTAATGGACAAGGGCTGATGCCTCGGCGGTAACTGGTTCGGAAAATGATATCTCCAGTGTCTTCGGCGAGGTAACGATAACCGCACTTACTCGGGGAGGAAGGGTGTCGTAAACGAAGGGTTTGGTAACGGCTTTGGTTATTTGGTTTCCATAAAGGTCTTTCAGGTTAACCACCGAAAGCTGCTGCTCGGTTTCCTGAGGAAAAGGTTCTCCAAAAGAAAGCAAGACAGATTTTTTATCCGTTTGCAAGGCAACAGCATCAGGGTGACCATGCGCTTTCCATTCGTAGTTGCCGGTGGCTTCCGCATACGAAGCCTGGAGGCGCTCATTTAGGTACACCAGCAAATGCGTGGCATCCTTCGTTGCGACTGAATCTATCACCGGAGGTTTTGTGTCGTATCGAAAAATGTAGTCAGGGGTAATCAGGGTTTCCTCCTCCGAAGTCACCAGATTGGAGATTGAGAGCGTCAGGTCTTTGTTTTCAGAGAAATTGCTTTCAAAAATTAACCGGGCAACGTTCTGGGCTACCGCAATTAGTTTCAACGGCTTAGCTTTCGCATCTAAACGGTAATTGTCTGCCGATGTAATTGATCCGTTGTCAGGAACCATATTGAAACTAACCGACAAAAAATTGGCTCCTTCCACCCACACCGAATCGATGTGTTGCTGCACGGAAAAGGCCAGCGTGACTGGAGATGCCATCACATTTTCCAGCGTGTCTTTCAGGTTACTCACCTCAATTTCGTAGGAGGCACCCACCGCAAATGGTTCTTCAAACTTCAGCAATACCGACTGAGGAGAGTCAGTCAGGAGATTGGCTTTTGCAGGAGCTGTTTCCAGCTCGATTATTTTGTAGTTTTCCTCTTTCTCGGCGTCTGTTTCTTTCAAAGGCTCGTCGAACTGAAGCAGCAGGCTGCTGAACGAACGAAGCACCACCTGCTCCGGAACCGGTGGCTTCGTGTCGTAGTAAAATTCAAACAGATTATTGTCCATTGAATTCCCGGCACAATCACTCAGCCCCGAAAGCTCCAAAGAATAGTGGGCTTCGGAGACCAAAGGCGTGGTCAGCACAATTGAAAGGGTCTGGTCGTCAGAAAAAGAAAAGCTGGCGACATCCTCACCATTAAGTTGAGCAGTAATGCCTGCCAGGTCAGTGCCCATTTTCTCATTGAAATGAATGGCGATGGTTTCTTTGTCTACAATTTCTACTTCCGCAACGGTTGGTGCAGTTGTGTCAGGCGAATCGTCAAAAACCGAGTTTTGAGTGCCTGGTGTGGCTCCTTTTTCATCGATGGACGTGCGCCAGTTGGCACTGCTTTCGCAAGCGGGCTGCGGGTTGATCTTTTCGAGCGACCAGCCACCGTCTTTTTCGCTGTCATCGTTCCAACTGCTGCTGAAAGTTACTTGCTCGATGGTGTTGCCGAGCTGGTCTTTCAATGTGATGACCTCGCCAGAGTTGGTGAGGCTGTTCCAGCTGGTTACGCTCACTGCATTGCCCAAAGCCTGGTAATCGGTCAGGTAGCTTGCAGGCACCAGTGCTACATAAGATCCCCCAGCGAGTGAATAACTGCCGATAGTGCCGCCGGTAAGTGTAAAACCTGATAGAGTGATGGTGTGATCGCCGGGGTTATAGATTTCTACAAACTCAGCCCCTGAAGCGGTAGGCAGCACCACAGGATCAGGACTGATGCCTTTGGGGTTAGGGTCGGCGAGAATTTCGGTGATGATGAGTGCACTGACCGGAGTTGCTTTGGCCACAGCAACAGCTTCTGCGATGTTTTCGGCTGAGGCATTGCCGGCGAGGTTGGTTACACCGTTGACGGTGAGCTCATAAGTGAAGTTGAAGAAATCTTCGGAGAAGGCAAGCTCGACGATTTTGTTATCTGCTTCGGAAATGCTGGCAGTTTGCGGGTTTCCAAAACCGTCGTCCAGGGAATAATTGGAGGCGAGTGCTGCGGAGCTTGGATCGACTGCTTGATTGAACGTAAGCTGTAATGTGTTTTCGCCAGTAACGCTGACCTCAGTAATGGTCAAAGACAGGTAAGAAAAGGCAAGCACGCTAGGCGCTGGCGAAAGAGGGGTTGATGACTCATCTGTCAGGTTGCTGATTGAAATTTCATAGCTGTCGTTTAGCAGAGGTGTGCCCAGGGTGAGCACCACTTCATTTGGTTCAGCGCCAATAGCCACAAAGGAGGGCATGCCGATGCCTTTGTTGACAGAATAGTTTTCCAGTGTTTGAGCTGGCCCAACTGCTACGGCTTTATTGAAGCTGATGCTTAATTGATTTTTGGACATCACTTCAACCGCCTCTGCGATGAGTGGAACAACAAAATCGAAATCGTAGGAAGCGCCAGGATCGATCTGGCTATTGCCGGAAGCGTTGGACAGGCCATTCGGTAAGGCCAGTTCATAATCCTGTTCACCCAGGTCTGTCCCGAGTGTGAGCAAAACTTCTTTTGCGTTGGAAGGGTTCAGCACTGCACTGGCGGGCGTGCCGATGCCACCGTTGATGGTGTAGTTCGAAACGGTTTCGGCTGCCGTTTCATCGACGTCATCGTTGAAAATGAGCTTTAGCTCGGTGGCGGAAGGAGTGATGATTTCCGAGAGGGCGAGTTGGGTGTAAGAAAAAGCAATGGGATCAATTACTCCCTGAAGTGTGCCTGTTTGCTCTTCTATCAGGTTTGACACTGTCAGGAAGTAGTCATCAGTTGATAGGTCACTGACCGTTAGCTCGACCCGAGAACTGTTGCCCGCTGAGCGAGTCGCTGAATTTACGGCAATGGCGTTGTCGATTGTGAAATTTGATGTTTCGCTAACTGTGGCCTCAGTCACTGCTTGATTGAAAAGCACCTTGACGGTGTTTTTAGAAATGACTTCGACACTTTCTACGGTTAGGCCAGCTGTGACGCTCAGAGAGCCGAAATAGTAGTTATTTTTGTTAGACGAAGTTTGATTTACTACAATTCCAAAATTTGATGTCGATGTAAATGTGTCGTCGAACACTGGTGCTTCATCTTCGACAAAATTAGTTCCCCCAGCAAGGTCGGCAGCTAACGTCCAATTTCCTACGTCATCTCTTGTTACACGTATTCTGGCGTTTGCCCCGCTGGACATTGCCGCATCAAAGGAGTGCATGATTCTGGATGTACTTGTGCCATTTTGCCTGTAAAGATCCACTCCATCATTTGAACCACCTTCACCAATTCTTATGAAATAGCCATTTAAACTAGTTGTAAGATTCTCCTGATCGGCCATCAAGTAGATCCTCATGTTATTGGTATTGCTTGGCGACACGGAGAGTTTTACACTGAACTCCCAGGTTGTCCATTTGACAAACTGATTGGGTGTGCTGATGAAATAAGAGGTTTCAATGTCGGGCCCCTGGCTTCGCAGTTTACTTTCACCAGCATTGAAAGTAAAATATTCAGTATTTCCAGACCAGACAGGATTTGCACTCAAATCCCCATCCGAGAAATCATCGATTACCTGACAAAGAGAGTGAAATGAAAGACAAGAAATAAGAATAATGGAGCAACAGATAGCTCTGGTAATCATATTTGAAAAAAGGTAGGTTGGTTATTTAATATAAACAATCTATCATATTTCAATTAAAAATTAGCTGCCAGTGGCTATTTTTTTGATTGTCATTTTGTGCAGCAATGGACTTACTTTGGCGGCCATGCCCTAAGGGGTGCAGTTGGACAAGCATTTTTTGAGTAAGCGTGGAAGCAATAGGAGATTTTTTTTCTGTCGCTTGAAGCCAGGAAACTATTGGCGTGTTATAGACCAGGGGTAGGTTACGTGTGAAGACACACGGACAAACAATTCATTTATTCGGTAAGCCTTTTTAGAAGTCTGTATTCCGCCGGGCTCAAGCAAAAACCTTTTCGATTAAGGTTTGCGTAAGGGATAGCAGCGGAAAGCCCGGAGCCGCCTCTTTGCGGTGAGGACTTGCGGCGAATAGCCCGACCCCCGCCAAGTCTTCTCTGTTGCTTTCAAACGGAATATTGCTGGCGGGGGCACGCCCAAACTGTCTTCCCGGTAATCCCGCTTAGCCATCAGCTAATCTATCGATCGGTGTCGTTCACCGAAAACGAGGCTCTCTTCGGGCTGGAGTCACTAATTTTGTGGCAGGTTTAATGGTTTTTATTGTTTTCCGAAATGCTTATGAGAAATTTTGTCGTTGTATCCTTTGTTCTTTTGTTCACCATTTTCACCGGTTGCGACCATGCTGCCGACGATCAGGCAACGCCGGCCAGAGATGTGACAATCGTTAATGATGAGGTGTCGCTCAACAGCAGGATGGTTAACCATCAGGATACTGTGTATACTACACCAGAAAATGATGGTGGGCGCACGATAAGGCATTTCAGGCTTATTCTAAAGTCTACCCTTACGCCGCCCGTGGTTGACGAAAATACGCTTCAGGCATCGTCGCTTCAGAACCATCAGGGAGGGTATTTGGTGAGCTACAACTACCAGGGTGAAGCGTATTACGGTGGCGTCGATTTTGTGGATGCCGACCTTAGGGTGACGAGCGAAATTTTGTATAACGATGCTGACATACATTCCCTTACCTCGCACGACAGGTATGTGTACCTGACGGGAGCTAAAAAAGGTGAAGAGCAGCCAGCTTACATAGAACGTGTGTTGCTTGATGGCGGCAAGTTTTCGATGGAGGATAACACTGTGGTAGGCCTGGGCAGCTATGCGGCCACGAGTGCCATTCAGCATCAGGGGGATATATTCGTCACCACTGGCAGCGACGAAACAAACGGTGGAGGGGTGTATAAACTCGACCGTAACCTGACACTCGAAAGCTATACGGCTTTACACGACGCCCGCTGGATTTTCGGGTCGGGCAACGAGGTGTTTGTGGCTCAGGGAACCCCCGGAAATGTGACCGTATTTGATTCGAAGTCGATGGGGACCAATAACAGTTTTTCGTTTGACGGGGCGAATGTGCCGGAGGCAAAAACGACCCTTGAGGTTGACAGCAAAAGGATATTTGTGGCAGCGGGCACTGAGGGTGTAAAGATTTTAGATATAAAGACAGGCGAACTGCTTCACACGATCACTTTCGACGAAGGGGTAGTGACCAACGCTGTGTCGGCCGAGCATGGCTTGCTGTTTATTTCCAATGGCGAAGATGGTGCCTATGTGGCGGTGTATGAAGAAGGCAATAACAAAGAAGCACCCGAGGTGCTTGGCAAAATAGACCTTGGAGAAAATCAGTCGGTGAACCATGTGCTGTTCCGAAACTACAGACTGTGGATAGCTGCCGGCCTTGAAGGCGTTCATCAGGTAGACATTGAGATTTGGTAAGCCAACAATAATATTGTTTGACAAACCAGTTTAGTGCCCATTCGGGCGACCCAGCTAAAAAGTCTCAATTTAGAGCCCCTTCGTGGGGCTTTTTTTATGCCTTTGGCCGATGCAAAGGGGTGACTAAATGCGCAACCAGTGCAAGGCGTGCCAGCGGGGCACTTTGAAGAGCGGGGGAAGACCTGGAAATCGGATGCCTTTTGCAAATATCGGTTGAGTGTGAAGACATACTCACAAACAATTTGTTTGGGGTCAATTTGGAAATACAGCAGGGGCTAGGCGCTCCCAGGGGTAGCGAATTTGAGGAAGTTTGCCGCAGAAGAAATCCTCGTATGCCAAAGGCTTCGGCGGACAAAGGAGGAACACAGAGCAAGAAGTCCCGTAGGGACGAAACAACGGTAACCCGAACCCATGCGAATGTCCTGCGAGTGCCGTCGGTACGACATATACAGTCCGAGCAAATCAGTGGCCTGCCCTAGAAGCCCATTAAAGAGGTTACTCTGTCCTGAGCCATAGAGTAACCTCTTTAATCTCCGACGGGTGCAGGGTCAAGGTTTACGCCCATTGTTCGCAATAAACAACTAATGTTTCGTTTATTTCGTTTATATTTGCAGTAGTAAACCAACAAGCAATATGTCTGATACGCAACTAAACAGTCCGCCCACCCATCAGGAGAGACAAATAGCTAATGAAGGATTTCAAAAGTTAATTGCGGCCATTGACGAAATTGGGCACCCAGAAAATACGCCGGAGATTTCCATTCTGGAAACTGGAGAGCCTATTCAGATTCCATTGAAGGTGCTGAAGATGCTGGCTGAGATTCTAAGGAACTACCGGGATGGGAATGCAGTTTCAATCGTTCCCGTGGGCACTGCCTTTACAACACAGAAGGCTGCGGAGTTTCTAAACTGTTCAAGACCTCATGTTACTAAACTGATAGACCAGGGCAAACTGAAGGCAGAAATGGTTGGCCGCCACAGAAGAGTGCAGTTTGAAGACCTTATCAAGTTCAAGAAGAATATGATTAAAGAGAGGAAAGAGGCTTTAATCGAGTTGATGAGAGATTCAGAGGAGTTGGGTTTGTATGAAACTGATTAACAGTGCGCACTTTACTGCTGTACTCGATGCCAATGTACTGTTTCCAGTAGTTATCCGTGACTATCTGATTTGGCTGTTGCTCTACGACTTATACACGCCAAAATGGAGTGGAAAGCTACTTGAAGAGTTTACTGACATTTTTCAAAAGAGAAATTTGAATTTATCGCCGGAGCAAATTAGTCGGCAGGTCAAACTGATTAATAAAGCCTGCCCTCATGCGCTTGTAGAAAGATACGAAGCCATTATCCCCTCGATAAAACTTCCTGATGAAAACGACCGTCACGTGGTAGCAGCAGCTATCAAATGCAACGCTAATGTGATTGTCACATACAACCTGCAGGACTTCCCTAACGAATACTTAGAAACGGCGGGGCTATCTGCCGTTGATCAGGATACCTTCATTGCCGATATGATAGACCTATCTCCAAAGAGGTGTTGTGAGGCTTTTCGGGAGATGGTGCTTACGAAGAATAAGCCTCCATACGATGAGCAGCAATATCTGGATATTTTGCGGCGGAATAAGCTTGTTCAGACGGCTGATGAATTGGAAAGGCACCTCGCATAATCCAACAGGGAATATCTCCGGGGATTCCTGATTGGCATGTTTCCACTAGAGCTAGAGTTTACAGCAGAGTTGCACAGAGCAAGAGTGCCGTAGGCACGACATATAGAATCCGAGCAGATCAGTCGCCTACCCTCGAAGCCCATTAAAGAGGTTGCTTTCTCCTGAAGCACAGAGTAACCTCTTTAATTCGAACAAATTTCCGAAGTCACCGGTGGGCAGAACAAGCAACAAGTTCGCACTAGCGTGTAGGTCTTGTCGTTCCGACCAGCAGGGGCTAAGCTTCTGCTGCTTACGCTTTCTTCATCTTTTCCCGAAGCGTTTTCCTGTCAATGCCAAGCACCCTTGCGGCGAGCGATACATTATTTTGATTGGCAGCGAGCACATCCGCTATATATCCCTTCACCATGTCGTCCAGTGTCCTGTCAAGAGTGCCCGACTGTGAGGCTGAAAACCGGAAAGATTCCGGCAGGTCGGGTACATCGATGGTCGAGTCGTCGGCCAGGATAACCAGGCGGTGCATCAGGTTTTGCAGCTCACGCACATTGCCCGGCCACGCATAACCCTGAAGCGCCCTGCTGGCTTTGGGCGTAAAGTGCATGGCTGATTTGCCAAGCTCCTTTACGTATTTGTTCAGGAAAAACTCAGCCAGCTGCAGTATGTCGGGCCCCCGCTCCCGGAGTGGTGGCAAATCGATGGTAATGATGTTGAGCCGGTAGTAAAGGTCTTCTCTGAACAGCCCCTTTTTAATCAGCTGCATAAGATCCACGTTGGTAGCTGCCACCACCCGCAGATTCACCTTCAGCGACTTTTTAGAGCCCACCATATAGAACTCTTTTTCCTGCAACACCCGCAGCAGCTTAGCCTGCATCGCAAGGCTGGTGTTGCTGATCTCGTCCAGGAAGATGGTTCCCTTATCGGCTGTCTGGAAAAAACCCGGCCGGGTTTCATTGGCCCCTGTAAAGGCTCCCTTCACATATCCGAAAAGCTCACTTTCCAGCAAATTGTCGGGAATGCCGCCGCAATTCACCGGCACAAAAGGTGCCTTAGAATCATTTCCGCCATAGTGCAGCGCCCGGGCCACAAGTTCTTTGCCTGTGCCGCTCTCCCCCTGAATGAGCACTGTGGCTTGTGTGGCCCTGGCCTTGGTGATGGTATCAAAGACCTGCACCATGCCCTCCGAGGCACCAACAATTCCAAAGGTTTGCGGTGATAGCTCCCTCCCTGACTTTTTCTTATGGCTCGTTTTTTTGAGGGCATTTTTCACCGCCTGAAAAAGCTCCTCGTCGGTAAAAGACTTCACAAGGTATTCTTCTGCTCCTATTTTGATGGACTCTACGGCACCCTGGATGGATGGAAACCCGGTGATGACAAGAATGGCCACCCCTTTGAAGTTTTCAGATACATGGCGCACCAGTGTAAGCCCACTTTCGCCGGGCATTTTCAGGTCGGTAATCAGCAGGTCTATGTTGATCGTTTCCAGAAGCTTGATGGCCGACTGTACATTGCTTGCAGCGAACACATGGTAGCCTACAGATTCGAGATTGCGCCTGATCAGCTCCACCGTTTCAGGCGAGTCATCCACAATCAGCACCTCATGGGCTGGAGAATTTTCTTTTTTCATTGCGTCGCCTGTTTGATGGGTAAGCTGATTTCAAACTTCGAGCCTTTTCCTTTGGTGCTTGATACCCTAATGCTGCCGCCGTGCGAATCGATGATGCCCTGCACTACCGACAGCCCAAGCCCCGTGCCATGCCCCAGGGGTTTTGTGGTGAAAAATGGTTCAAATATCCGTTTCATTACCGAAGCTGGCATTCCTGTGCCGCTATCTTTTACTTCCAGCAGTATATTCTTTGCTTTGTGGCTTGTGCTTACGGTTATCTTCCCCTCACCAGAGGTGGCATGCACCGCATTGGTAATGAGGTTTACAAGTACCTGGCTCATCTGCACAGGGTCTGCCTCAATCAAGGGGAGGTTCGGATCCAGCCGCTGGATAATATTGATGCCCCGCTCCTGAAAGCGAACATCAATGAAGTACAGTGTGTTGGCGATGGTGGTGTTGAGATTGACCTCCACAATTTGCTGGGGCATTTGCCGGGAGAAAATCATCAGCTTCTTTATTATCTCACGGGTATACAACGATGCCTTGATGATTCGCTCAAGGTCTTGCTGCTGCTGAAAGTTCAGCTCCCCGCCTTTTTTGAGCAACTGAGCGAAGCCGAGTATTTTACCAAGTGGTTCGTTCATCTCGTGTGCGATGCCTGCTGTGAGCTCGCCTACAAATGCCAGCCGCTCAGCATGCTGCAGGTGCGTTTTTAGCCTTTGTTTATCTTCCTCCGCCGCCGCCCTGCGGATAAACGACAAAAGTTCGCTGGCCACAATCTTGAGCAGGTTTTCTTCCTCCGGCAAAAAAGCGGAGTGTTTGTCGGTGAGCCCTTCGCCTCCCCTGTAGCCGACCTTGATAACGCCATAATCGGCATCCCCCACTTTCAGGGGCGACGACAAATGCCACCTGCACGCTCCGAAGCGGGACGTTGCGTAGGTTTTCTTATTCACCTTGATTTGAACCTCAGCAAGCTGGGGATACTGCATGGCCTCCGGCAAAATCTGCAATGTTTTTGTGAGTATGGCCTTCAGGTCGTTGTGCTGCTCCCAGGCAATTCTGGAAAGCTCATAAAGGCAGTTCAATTCCTTTACCCGTTCTTTCAGCTGAAAATCTGTCGATTGCTCATTCATAATTTCTGCCCAAAGCTAGAAATACTTCGCCACAATTCACCCGTCCTTTTGTTGGAAACACGTATTTGAAGTGAGGAATAATTCCCCAGTGGGTATTTTTTGCTCACCATCAAGATATTGAAACTGCACTGCGGTAGAATGAAGGGGGTTTTATCGTGGCACGCTTCGTGCATGATACATCGTCAATATATTGAAATTATGGAAAAGAGAATTGTAACGATCAGTGATTACGAACGATTGATGTCCCACAGGTACTACGCACTGTACCGTGCAAAAAAGCCAGAGATCGTAGAACGTTTCCTGATAGATTTAATGGAGGCCGAGCTGGTTGACCCATCACAAATCCCCGAGGGGATCATTACGATGAACAGTATTGTACTTTTAAAAGAGATTGGTGCGGGACACCAAATCGAACTTAAGCTGACGTATCCAAACGAATCGAACGAGCTGGAGCGAAAGATAGCTGTGTTTTCCTCCATTGGCACTGCTCTGCTGGGAAGGCGGGTTGGTCATGTTGTGTCCTGGCAAATACAGGGGAAATCAGCTGAAATGGAAATTCTCCGGGTTACCCATCAACCTGAACCTGTCGAATATTTTTACTTGTAAGAAGCTCAAAAGGCGGGTGGGTGAAAATCGAAAACATTTGAGTTAAACCATTAAACTAATATGTTATGAGGTGGCAAAAGATACTTAGCAAAAAAAGCAATGTTGGTCTTGCCCTGGTGGGAGTGCTGGTGGTTATGCTTTTACTCAGCTTTGTGCATAAGAGGCACCTTTCAGAGGTTCAGGCGGCCATGTCGTCCATTTATATGGATCGGTTGGTAGCAGAAACTCACCTATATCAGCTTTCGCACAAGATTTTTGAAAAAAAGATGCTGATCGACCGCAACGACGACCGTATGCTGGAGCAAAGCATACTGGCAAATGACACTATTCAGCAGCTAATGAATAAGTACGAGGCCACCTACCTCACGGCAGATGAATCGGTGCAGTTGTTGAAGCTCAAGGACTATATCAGGCTATCTCAGCAGTTTGAGAACCAGTTTATTAGCGGTGCGTCGCCCATACAAAGGGACGCACTGAGCCTGGAGCTGACCAAACATTACGACTCGATACTGGCAAGTTTAAATGGATTGACTCAGCTCCAGCTTCATGAAGCCCAAAAACTTATTGACGAGTCGAACCGGATCGTTGCTTCGAGCAACATGACTTCTCAACTGGCGGCAGGTATGCTCGTTGTTTTGGGCTTATTGATCTACGCCACGTTATCACCGGCCCGACTCCGCCTGGAGCATACCTAGGGATGGTATAGGAAGCTCAATTACATGTGTGGGAAGTCCTTCATTCAGGGGAGCTTACAGAAGGCCAGGCAATTAGTGATGGAGTCTGCCGCAGAGGAAATCCTTTTACGCCAAAGGCTTCGGCGGACAAAGGCCACCTGCGTCAGAGGCTTCGGCGGACAAGGAGAAGCGCAGAGCGTGAGTCCCGTAGGGACGGAACAGAGGTAAACCCTGAGTCACATACGAATGTCCTGCGAGTGCCGTAGGTACGGCATATAAAACCCAGGTAAGTGGGCCTGCCAGTCGAAATGCGGTTGCGAGCGTGGCCCTTAGTGATGTGCAGTATGTCTATTGAGACGATCGGTTATCTCCACCCTCACCAAACCAGCGCCATGCCTGCCCGCAGAAACGAAGTGTAGGCGAGGCCGATTGCGAAGATTGCTCACATCCACCATCACCATACCAACGTCATCCCGTTCCGCTATCGCTCCACTACGAAATGACGGCTGTTATGGAGGCTTCTGCAGATCAGCAGTTTTGCCGATGAGGCCCACCATGGAAGGTTCCTAGTGGTGTGCCAGTGGAGTGTGGCTCGATGAAATAACAGAGAATAAGTAAGTTTAATCGAAATGTGGTTTAATTCCCCGATCCTTGGATCGGAAATAGCTTTGTTTGTGAAACAAACTCAACTTGATACCCCGTCAGCTTGCTGCAGGGTAGTTCATTAAATGAAGACAAATGGCTAAGTTTTGCCAGCCTTTTTTGGGTTGGGTAGCAGCCTTGGTAACGGGTTAAATTACCTTCTTTTTTCTTGGAGCGATGTAGCTAACAGGGAATTTTGCGGCACTAACATTTGATTTTTATTGGGTAGACTTTCATTCTGTTATAAGGTGCAACGACGTGGCAAAAGTGCGCCGTGGTATCCGAGCTAAAATGCATCGCTTAGGGAAACCTAACCTTTCAATTGAGCAATAACCCTGTCAAGGTTGATCCTATGCTTATTGATGTCAATTCGAATTTTTTTGCATAGCTCATCATCAAAAGTAATTCCTTCAGCCTTGTTCCGGAAAAACTCTCGGCCATTCTCATCAATCTCAAGCACAGCATGAGCAAATTGATTTCTTATATTAATAACTTCTGCCTTGAAGTCAGCAATAAAGTCTTCCTGTCCTCTCAAACGGAGAATGTTACCGACTGCATCAGCACGTTGATGTGAGGAAAACATAACAGGGTCCGATAGGACTTTGTCCACTCTACTTTTCTTTTTAAAACTTTCAACTTTATGAAGCTTTTCCTGATGAAATGCTATTATGGAATCAAAGATTAAATTTATTACCTCATCATTTTGGTTAGCTTCGAAAAAAGAGTTTACAATCTGGAGAGTCGTTTGATCAAGGGAGCTAGTCTCATGCATAATCATTCCTCTCATGGCAACAATATGTTGGAATTTTTTAATAGTTAGGCCTATTAGGCTCTTCACTGCTTGCAAAACAAGATCCTTATGATCGCCCAAAAGGGTATTTGTTTCGAGAAAGCTAACCCTATTTATTCGATCTGTATCCGCTAGATCAGCTTGTGCCGTGTAGAAAAGAATTTCCGACATGACAGAGTGGTCTTGTCCCCGGATCGTTTTTATTATTTCATGGCCATTGCTATCATTTAAATGGTAGTCAGTTAGAATCAAGTCAAACGAATCATCCACACTCGCAAGGAATTCCTGTGTGTTATCTAATGCTGTAATTTCCGGTTTAAATCCACTTTCTCTTAGAAAGTCTTCAATTTCAGAAATAATCTCATCTTCGATAAACTCTTCAATCTTGTCATCTAACCAAAGGATTTTATAAGAGAGTTTCATGGTATGGTGATCTTAAAGGTAGTGCCACTATTTAACTCTGACTTAACATCTATCTCACCGTTCATTTTATTCTCAATTATATCTTTAATCTGATATAGACCAATCCCTGATCCCCCGGTAGTGGTATAGCCCAAATCAAATATATCCCCAATCCTGCTCGAATGGATTCCTTTTCCATCGTCTACAATCTGTATTTCAAGTTTTGAATCCTTAATGTGGAAATTGAAATTTACAAATGAAGCCCCTGCTTTTTCGGCATTGGAAACAAAATTATCTAAAATGGTGGTGATTTCTAGCGGGCGAATTGTAGTTTCAAATGTACTGTTATTGGTCTCCAAGTTAATTCTTAATTTAGTATCGATTATCGCATCTTCATGAATATAGATTTCTTTTAGATAATCGACAATAAAATCTACCAATTCAGTATCTATTTCGGATGCTTTTAGGTTAAAGTTTGCCTTCGTGATAAAGTTCGCAATGGAATTGATCTTAGATGCTTCAAGAGAAATTACCTTGATGTATTTCTTGGATGCTTCGTCAAGAGATGACAGATCCAGTTTTTTCATGAGTAGCCTCAAGTTACGGTGTATTCTACTTGACGAATGGTACACTTGATGCTGCATTGAAATTATACGTTCCTTATCTGTTCCAATCAACGCACCCTGAAAAGCACCTTTCTTGATTTGCCGTTCTAAGTTTTCTGAAACCTCCTCATTTTTTATTCCTTTATCTAGGGCTTCTTCTTCTGCTTCGTCTTTCGCCTTCTTTAGCTGTTCAAGTTTCAGGCTAGTCTCCCTAATACGGTTTAGAATATCCTTTTTGTCGAAGCTTTCACCCTCAATTGCATCAGAAATATTCTTTAAGGATTTTTGAACCGATTTTTCGCTCTTCTTATCTAGAATCTCCAGAATATCTGGAGCTAACTGCACAGCCTTAATATTTTTCGCAGATGAAATAGATTCGATGAGTCTTACCAAATTATCATTAACATCCTTAATGCCATTTTCACCCTTTTTGAAGGCTGCATTGAAGTTAATGTAGTCTTCTTCGGAAAGAAAATTTCCCCAATCCACTACATCAATAATGTAGCGTTCTACTCTCTTTAGGTTTTGATAAAACCACTCAATTAGTTGAAAATATTCCTTTGTTTTTAGTAACCCATCACCTCGACTTGTAGTTTCTCTTAATTCATCGTTAGGCTCTTTGATAGATATGTATCCAAGTATTTCACGAGTGCCCAAATATCTTGACGGACCTTGTACTTTCCTGTTATCAATCTTAAATGGATCTTCACCCCGTTCTCCGTATGGGTAAATTCTGACTCCATTTTTGTAGACGAAAACATGACCGTAGTTAACCGGTTCAACCCCCATTCTCCTTGTGAACGTTGACTTAGCGGAACGATTCAAGTAATAAATTTCAAGATCTACATTGTGCAACTTGTCGAGCAAATTTTCTTCGACAATTCTGTAAACGGGTATTCCACCCTCAAATAGAGTAGTTTCAATTTCCTTAGACACCTCGTCAGACACTTTGGATATGATTTTCGTGGTCTTAAGGTCTAGTGTTTCAAAAATGAGGTTTTGAATCTTGCCATTTACAATGCTTCCATAATCCTGATACTTTTTGTCTTCACTTAATTGTTGAGGGACTTTTAATTCGATTTCAAACAGGTCATCGTCTGGTTCGGTATTGGGATTGATGAGCTTAGCTAGATCACTTTTCAACTTCAAGAATTTTTCCCGGTCCCACTCACTTTTTAAATTTGAAATTTCAAGTACTGTGCCGTGTTTCAGATCATAATTACTTATTTCTTTTGTATCATGTAAAACACTTATGTCAACGAATTCATCTTTTATATTACCTTCGAACTCATCCCATTCAGTAAGCAGAGTTTCTACTTTGGAATTTGTCTCATCTTTTATAGTTTCAAGATATAAGGTACGCCCAAGCCTGTCACAAGAGAATCTGCCAATTCCCTTTGCCCCAGCATATGCTCTTTTGACTTTAATGCGGTCTCTGTAATTGTAGCCATCTTCTTCTGTTCCCTCTTTTTTGGCAGAATAAGCAACAAATAGCCACTTGTTAATCAAGTCATCATAGTTCATCCCTTTGCCGTTGTCCTTTATCACAATTTTGGCGTTTGGACTGTTTATCTGATCGAATAGGATTTCGACTCTGGAAGCATGAGCATCATAAGCATTTTTAACCAATTCAAAAATTGCTATGTAGTCGTCACTTATCAGATCACTGCCAATAATGTTCTTTAATGCGGCACTGATTCTAAACTGAAGTGGTTTTTGCATTAGTCAATCATTTGGCTTAAAACTCTTCCAACCTGCTCTCCAAAAAGCGGAGGGATGGCATTTCCTATTTGTGAATACCTTGGAACTTCCTGAGTTCTCATCTTGCCACCTGTTGTGTACTTTCCTTTAAACTCATACCAATCCTTGAACGATTGAATTCTGGCATATTCACGAACGGTAAATATTCTGGGTTCAGAGTAGTGTAGGTAGTCATCTGGTAAGGTGGTAATTGTTGACGCTGGCATATTTCCCGCAAGAGGAATTACGGTGTGCTTCTTTATCCCATAGGCCTTTTTAAGGTCTTCACTGAGTGTTTTATTTTTTGGGGCATTTAGGAGAATGTGTTGAAACCTCTTTATTGTCAATTCTTTATGATTTGGGAACCTATGACTATCAGGAATCTCACAGGAATTTTGAGCTCTTAGGTACTTCTGATACCCTGAGCCTGCCACCCCATAAACCCCTGCCTTAAACCCTCTGCTATCGGGTGACTCAGTTTGCCCATGCGAGTAAAGAAGATCAGATATTGCTTCGTTTAATGAGGTTGTAATGGATAGTCCTTTCGATACAAGAAATTTTTCTCTGTCGTTTTTCAACCTGTTGAAGAAAAGTTCGGGATTTACTGACGCAGCAATATCTCTTCTAATCCCAACGAGAATAAATCTGGTTCTCTTCTGAGGCACACCATATTCTGCAAAGTTTATAAGCTGTCCATGTACCTTATAGCCCACGCAGTCTATTACTTTTCTTTTTAAGGCCATAGTAACGTATTGAGAGTAAATTCTGCCTTTGACCTTGTTTCGATCAAATTGCTGAGTAAAACCCCGGACATTCTCAAAGAAGATCATCTTTGGCTGAACAATTCTTATGAATTTAATATAACTGTCAATTAGTTTATTTCTCTCATCCTGTTCGTAGCGCTTTCCCGCTGATGAAAATCCTTGACATGGGGGGCCACCGACAACCAAATCAACTTGATCTTTGAGTCTTGAAAGTTCCTCCGAATGGGACTTCAAGATTGCGTTGATGTCATGGTTTGTTTGAGGAAGCCAACCAGGCCATTCGAAATGCTTCTTTTTATTGAGTAGGTTATGTTCCAAGGTGGAAAATGCGTCCTTGTTTTTTTCAATGGCGAACAATCCTTTCCAGCCGGATAAATGCAAACCAAGAGATAGTCCTCCGCATCCTGCGAATAAGTCGATGTAGGTATTTGGTGTGCTCATTTCAACAACGTCACTTCTTTAAAAACTTCCTTTAACATTTCGTGAGGTTCGACATCTATAGCAAGCGCTATTAGATAGAGCTCTTTGGCTTTTAAGTGAGTTGCCGGGTTATTTGCTAGCTCGCTAATACGAGATCGGCTAATTCCTGTCCGATTCGATACAGCTGCCTTACTAATTGCCTTTTTCTCTAAATATTCGCCTAAATGGGTCATGCCAATTTCGAAATTTCGATCTAATGTACGGATAATGCTCCAATTGTTTAGAGAATCTAAACGTTCACTTGGACCGTCAGTCAGCTGGTATGGGTAAGTTCTTTTCTCTTTAGAGTTGGAGTCTCAACCTTTGCCTCAACCACATATTAAAATCTCCACACCCTCATGAAAGCCACATCGATCCTTTCTCTTCGTGAGGGATAGCAGCGGAAAGCCCGGAGGCTGAGGTACGAAGCTGAGGACTTGGAGCGAATAGCCCGACCCCCGCCAAACGGTTTCTACGACTTTCTAAGGGAATGTTGTTGGCGGGGGGCACGCCCATAAAAACGCTGCCAGGTCGGGGGATTCCGTTCCGGCGTCGGGTTCCACGTCGGCTCACTTCTCGGGCTCACTGCTATTATCCGGGGGATATCTCACCCTTCGGGATTCGATATGACGGCGTGTTATGGGGGCTTCGGCAGGAGGGCGGCCTTTCTATTGCTCCATAGACAAGCCCACATCAAAAAAATCACACAACAATTCATGCATTATCATGGCCCAAACTCGCTGGGCTTTAATGATTTCTTTTACTTTTGCACCTCAGTATTCAAAATTCAATTACAATGAAATTAGCGGTAGTAGGGGCCACAGGGCTTGTGGGCTCCGAGATGTTGAAAGTGCTGGAAGAAAGGAACTTCCACTTTGATGAGTTGTACCTGGTAGCGTCGGAACGCAGTGTCGGCACTAAGATAAAATACAAGGGCAAGGAATACAGCGTGATTGGGATGCAAACGGCGGTGGACATAAAACCGGATATCGCTATTTTTTCGGCCGGTGGCAGCACGTCGCTGGAGTGGGCGCCTAAGTTTGAGGCGGCGGGCAGCATTGTGATCGACAACTCGTCGGCCTGGCGGATGGATCCTGCCAAAAAGCTGGTGGTGCCGGAGATCAATGGCAGCACGCTGCGCATAGACGACCGCATTATTGCCAACCCCAACTGCTCCACTATTCAGATGGTGATGGTGCTGGCACCGTTGCATAAGAAGTATGGGATTAAAAGAGTGGTGGTGAGTACCTACCAGTCGGTGACGGGCACAGGCAAAGCGGCCATGGACCAGATGATGGCCGAAAGGGCCGGAAAATCGGAGCCCAAGGTATACCCTCACCCGATCGATATGAATGTGCTGCCGCACATTGACGTGTTCCTCGACAATGGTTACACCAAAGAGGAGATGAAGATGGTGAAGGAGACGACCAAGATTATGGGCGACGACAGCATTAAGGTGACGGCGACTACGGTGCGGGTGCCAACGGTGGGCGGCCATAGCGAGGCGGTGAACGTGGAGTTCCTGAAGGACTTTGACCTGGCCGAGGTGCGAGACCTGATGAGCCATACGCCGGGCGTGGTGCTGCAGGATGAGCCGTCGAAGAATATTTACCCGATGCCGATTTGGGCGCATAACAAAGACGAGGTGTTTGTAGGCCGGATCCGCAGGGATGAGTCGCAGGCCAACACGATCAATATGTGGATTGTGGCGGACAACCTGCGCAAGGGGGCTGCTACCAATGCGGTGCAAATAGCAGAGTACCTGGTGGAGGCTAACCTGGTGTTTTGATTGAAGCGCTGAGCCAACCGGACGTTCAGGCTTTTTTGAAGGCCCATGCTACGGACAGTCCGGCGAAGCTTGCTTTGCAAAGGCACCTGCCTGGGGGCGTTAGTGCGTCTCTGCTGGCATCTCAACTAAAGGCTCGTCAAAAGGCCAAAGACAAATTGCCATCCTGGCTGAGCCGGGATGGCATTATTTTTCCCCATGGCGTAGCCATGGAGCAGTGCTCGTCGGAAACGACGGCGGCCTGGAAGGCCAGCCACTACAGTGGAAGCTCCTTTGCCGACCTGACGGGTGGCGCTGGAGTGGATGCGTTTTTTTTCTCCCAGTCTTTTGAGCGAGGGGTGTATGTGGAGGCCGACGCCGAAAGGTGTGAGCTGGCCAGCCACAATTTTGGTGTGCTGGGCGCTCCGCATTTGCAGGTGGTACAAAATACAGCCGAGGCTTTTTTGGCAAGCAAGACCGATTCTTTCGACCTTATTTATATCGACCCCGACCGCCGGGCTGGTGCCCAACGGGCGGTAGGCTTTAGCGATAGCACGCCTGATGTGGTGCAGCTAATGCCGGACCTTTTGAAACGGGCAACCACGGTGTTGGTCAAGGCTTCGCCCATGATCGATATCCGCCAGGGTATTCGTGACCTGGGCGCCGTGCGCAAGGTGACGGTGCTGGCGGTGAACAACGAATGCAAGGAGGTGCTGTTTGAGTGTGGAGCGGCGGCGCAGCCGTTGCAGATTGAGGCAGTTCATTTGCTGCAGGGGAAGGAGCAGCGGTTTGTGTTTGATCCGGAGGAGGAGGGGACTGCCGAAGTGACATTGGCGGGCGTGCTGGCCTACCTTTATGACCCGAATGTGGCGATTACCAAAGCCGGAGCTTTTAAGACGGTTGGCACCCGGTACGGGCTGGCCAAGCTGCATGTGAATACGCATTTGTACACTTCTAACATGCTGGTGGGGGACTTCCCCGGCCGGACGTTCCGGGTGCTGGAGGTGCTGCCCTTTTCTTCGAAAGGACTGAAAAGTTTGAAGCTGCCTTTTGCCAAGGCCCATGTGATGAGCAAGAACTTTCCCCTGGAGGCGGCAGAGTTACAAAAGCGCCTGAAGCTGAAAGAGGGCGAGGAGGGTTTTGTGATGGGATTGACGGTTGGGAGTGGGAAAGTGTTGGTGGTGGCGGAGCGGGTGAATTAAGTCGAGTGTGGAGATACACCGGAGGTCGGTGATTTGTGGGCGGGTGTTAGGGGAGTGATCGTGTGTGAAGACACACTCGAAAACAGCAGTTGAGGGGCGAGAGGCCGAAATGAGGAACTCACAAGCTTGCTCGACTGGGGGCCTTGGGGGATGGGAGGGGCTAACGAACCCTGACACCAAAGCCTACCAAAAAGTCTTTCCTGTTCATTTTAAAACTGAGATTGCTCTTTATCTGGCTGTCATCAATATTATCGTACCGGCCAGCGTCACCAAATACATTCGCTTGCATCTGAGCAAAAATACCTATATGCCTCCCAAGCTTTCCTTCCAGACCAGCAGCAGCCAGAAAACCAGGCTGAGGGCTTGCCGGCTCAAACTCGTAATAGTCTTCATCGTAGTAGCCTTCATATTGTACGTACCGTTTTCGACTAACATCGCCCCCGTATTTCATTGATCTAAGGACCATGCCCGCCCGGATATATGGTGTGATTTTACTTTTTGAGAATAGCTCATAGTGGATTACCAGAGGGATTTTTGTCATTTTTCCGTCGATAACTACATCATTAACAGCTTCCGCAATGTTTCCATTAGGGAAAACATATGGTACGTTATGCAAAAACGAATAGTCAAATTGCGAGAAGTTCATCCCTATCTCTACCATCAACCTCTCGCTAATTCTCGGAAGTAATATACCGATGGCAAAACCGGTTTGGCGAATCGAACTTTCTATAGGGCCACTGCCTAGCAAGGTTTCGTCCCCGGTGGTGTTACCTGAATAATCGAATTTCATCTGCATCTGCCCAAAGTCGGTGTACACAGAAGGCGCAAGCCTGAAAATAGGTTTCTTTTTGAAAACTACCTCGTAGTCTGATCCTCGGCAGGTGTTGTATTGTTTAGTCAGAGCTATGAGTTTATCACGATTGACATTTGTAGATGAGGGAGATAGCTTAATTTCTGGACAATCTTGAAACAAATAGTTGAGAATACCATAGTGCACAAGGTTGGCTTTTGCATTGGTATATACACCATTCTGTTCCCGTATCATCGGAGTTGCCTCAAGCACTATGTAGGAGAGCGTGTCCTTTTTGAAAATGAAATGCTCTTTGTACATATATAAAGAGGTTTGCCCAACTACCAGCACCTCTATAAATTTCTTAGGCCGGTCAGGATCCACCTCGGAAATGGTCTCTGAAATAAAAAAGTTAAGCCCTTCAATACTAAAACCGCCAATCTCTCCAGGCGAGTACTTTACTATCTCACTACTGCCTTCTGCCTTGAATTGGCACTGAGAAAAATTAAGGTAAAAGTCTTTTTCGTTGATTTTCCCCCGTATGGTGTCGCCAGCGAGCGTGACAACAAACCCCTCTGTGAAGTTTTTTTGGCTGAAAAGTGGAAATGACAGAATTGTTAGAATCAGTAATAGCAGCGGCTTTTTCATGTAATTTCGAATTGAAAGGCCAATAATAGCTATTGTAAGATAATTTTTGTCTTGAGTAGGCTGCTTTTTTTGGCTTTGTTATGCAATTTTTTGCCGGCCACTTTCTGGTCATAGGGTGTTACCTAACCGAAGAAGGAAATTTTTTCGGAAGGGTGACTGTGGGGAGTGGAGGGTAACGCAGCCGTTGCAGATTGAGGCAGTTCATTTGCTGCAGGGAAAGGAGCAGCAGTTTGTGTTTGATCCGGAAGAGGAGGCCGCTGCCGAAGTGACGTTGGCCCATGTTCAGGCCTATCTTTACGACCCGAATGTGGCGATTTCCAAGGCCGGAGCCTTTAAAACAGTGGCAGCCCGGTACGGACTCGGTAAGCTGCATGTGAATACGCATTTGTACACTTCCGCCAAGCTGGTGGAGGACTTCCCCGGCCGGACGTTTCGGGTGCTGGAGGTGCTGCCTTTTAGCTCAAAAGTGATGAAGTCGGCAGCGTTGCCTTTTAAGAAGGCGCATGTGATCACCCGGAACTTTCCACTGGAGGCGGCAGAGCTGCAAAAGAGGCTGAAGCTGAAAGAGGGGGAGCAGGGTCTTGTGATGGGAGTAACGGTGGGGAGTGGGAAAGTGTTGGTGGTGGCGGAGCGGGTTGTGATAGCTTGAGACTAACGAACCCGAACACCAAAACCTACGAGATAGTCTTGCCTTATCATTTTGAAACTAAGTTTGAGCTCTCCGCTGTTACTCACATTGTCGTACTGGGCCCTGTCTCTAAATATATTTGTCTGTACCTGGCCAAAAATGCTTATGTGTTTTCCGAGCCTTCCTTCCAGTCCAATTGCCCCAAGAAGGCCGGGCAGAATAAGTGCTGGCTCAAAATTGTAGTAATCTTCCTTATAATAACTGTCGTATTGAAAATACCGCCGTCTTCCAATATTCTCTGCGTACTGTATTGATCTAATAACCACACCCGCACGGACAAATGGTGTAATGCTACTTTTTGAGAAAAGTTCATAGTGAACCACTAGCGGGATTTTGATCATTTTCCCATCAATAGTCACTTCATTTACTGCCTCTCCAATGTTCCCGCCTCCGAGATTAACGGGAGTATCATATATAAAAGAATAGTCGAATTGCGAGAAGTTCATCCCCA
Organism: Imperialibacter sp.; assembly: GCF_048007035.1. NCBI lineage: Bacteria > Pseudomonadati > Bacteroidota > Cytophagia > Cytophagales > Flammeovirgaceae > Imperialibacter > Imperialibacter sp. Next base: position 2,816,273 of record NZ_CP180355.1, on the reverse strand, counting down.
ATTCTATCATCAATCTTTCGCTAATTCTGGGAAGGAAAAAACCGATCGCAAAACCGGTTTGATGCATAGTTCTTTCTACTGGCTCACTTCCTAAAATCGATTCATCTCCGTTTTCGTTGTCCGAATAATCGTATCGTAGTTGCATCTGGCCAAAATCGGTATAAACAGAAGGCGCCAGCCTGGCATACTTTTTCTTGAAAACCACTTCGTAGTCCGATCCCCGGCAGGCATTATACTGCTTAGTCAGACTAATGAGTTTACCCCGATTGATATTAGTTTTCGATGGGGAGAGGTCAATCTCCCGGCAGTCCTGAAACAGGTAGTTTAGGATGCCAAGATGTACCAGATTGGCTTTAGTATTTGTATTGAAGCCGTTCTGATCTCTTGCCATTGGAGTGGCTTCTAACACGAGGTAAGAAAGCGTGTCCTTCTTGAAGAGGAAATGGTCCTTATATCTATATAACGATGTTTGTCCCACCACAAGTGCTTCTATGAACTTCATCGGGCGATCCGGATCTACTTGCGTTATGCTCTCTGAAATAAAAAAGTTAAGCCCCCCGATACTAAAGCCTTTTATCTCTTCTGGTTCATACTTTACTACTTGGTCCCCCTGGTCAGCCTTGAACTGGCACTGAGAGAAGTTGAGGTAAAAATCCTTCTCGTTGATCTTTCCTTTGATGGTATCTCCCGACAGAGTGACTATAAATCCATCAGTGAAGCTTTTTTGACTGAAAAGTGAAAATGACAGAATTGATAGGACCAGGAATAGTTGTAGCTTTTTCATGTAACTTCGTATTGAAAGGCCAATAATAGCTATCATAAGATAATTTTTGCTTTGACCAGGCTGTTTTTTAGGCTTTCTTACACAATTTTTTTGCTGGCCACTTTCTGGTCGTGGACGGTGATGCCGGGTGTGAGGTACGGTGGTAGTGAGTGAAGACATGCCCGGAAAACGTTAAATTGTTGACGACCTGGAAAACTGTTATGCCAATTATTCAGATAAAGATGGTAATTGAGGCTCCCATAGACAGATGCTTTGACCTTTCAAGAAGTATCGATCTGCATAAAATATCCACCAGCCATACCGGCGAGGAAGCGATAGGGGGTGTGACGTCCGGCCTTATTGGTTTGGGTGAATCAGTGACCTGGAGGGCGAGGCACTTTGGTATCAGGCAAACACTGACGACAAAGATCACGAAATTTGATTCACCGAATTTCTTTGTGGACGAGATGGTGGAGGGTGCTTTCAAGAGATTCCGTCATGAACACCACTTCAGGGATGTTGATGGGAAAACTGAAATGCGGGACTGTGTTGATTATGATTTGCCACTTGGCATCCTTGGGAAAGTATTTGACTCGATTGTGCTTAAGAGGTATATGCAGAACCTTTTGGAGCAACGGAATTTGATCATTAAGGAATATGCGGAGTCTGATAAATGGATGGAAGTGCTGGATTAGCGGGTAAGAGTCAGTTATCATGTGTGAAGACACATACGATAACTGTAGGGGGTCATCTTAAGCTTTATTCTTTTTAATCATCTCCAGCTCCGCCACATCTAGTAAATCTTTTGGTCGCCCGCAGAGGGTCTTTTCTTTGATCAGGTCGTTGATATGGATAACTGTAATCGGCGTCTCGTCGAAGTGCCCTTTTCTTGCTTTGGCATAACATGCCTCAAAGTCCTCTGGCTTGAAAGCTTTGGTGTAGCCCATAAAATCAGCCACAAATCCTTCATCGCCAATGCTGATCGTTGACCAACCTGGCACCATGGGCACGGTCAGGTAGTTGTCGGCTGCAGGAACATCAATGGCCTTTAGCGCATTGACCAGGCGTTGTTTGTTCTCAGGCACCTCTTGAACCCATAAGTCCAGATCCTGAGTGGTTCTGACAAAGCCATGGTAAACTGTTGCAAATCCGCCAACGAGCATATATTTCACCTCATGATCAAAGAGGCTTTGTAAGAAAGCCTTTACCTCCTTGCTGGATATATCCATAAACGCTTTAGGGGGATTCTCTGGATTAGACTGATAGACTGTTTTGGCGACAAAATTCAGCTTGGCAAACCTGGTTAGGTTGCTACTTGCTTCCGAGTCGGTTGCTGCTGGTACATGTGCCATCAAGTAAATTTAACCAGAAAATGTCCGGATGTGCTATTTTCTGGACTGATTGTTAACGTTCTTTCTTCACAAGAGCTGTCAACCCAAACCCCACGCAAAATATTGCCGTCGTACTCAAAATGATGGTCAGGTTGGCATGAAAGGGGCTTCTGAAAGCGAGCCAGCCGTCGGAGGTGAAGAATACGGGCGATAGGCTCAGCCACATAATCACGAGCACACCTACTACCACACCAATAGCCGCATGCACACTTTTGGCTCTTTTGGAGATCACGCCCAAAAGGAAGAGTCCAAGCACACCTCCGCTGAACACCGACGAGAGCGCCCACCACGCATCGAGAGCGCTGGTGACGCCATTGAGGGCCAGGGCCACAAAAATGCTGGTGCCGCCCATCGCAAAGGAGGCGGTGAGCAGTACCCGCATCGACTCTTTTTGGGAAGGTGTTCTGTTGAAGAACTTTTTATAGAAGTCGGACAGGATGACCGTGCCGGAGCTGTTGATGCTGGTGGAAACCGTACTCATGCCCGCCGCAAAGATGGAAGCAATCAGCAGGCCGGTTACGCCCGCTGGCAAGCCCGTGACAATGAAGTAGGGGAATATTTTGTCGCCTGCACCCTGTAGCTCTGCGGGCAGCAACTCAGGCTTGGCCTGGTAGTAGGCGAACAGGGCTGTGCCGATAAAGAAGAAAAGCAGCGATACTGGAACGTACAGGAGGCTTCCCAGCCATGTCGATTTTTCCGCTTCTTTTTGGGTGCGGGCACTGAGGTAGCGCTGCACGTAGTTCTGGTCGACTCCAAAGTTTTGCAGATTGATGAACAGGCCATAAATCAGCAGCAGCCAGAAAGTGGAGGTGGTAAAATCGAAGTCGAAACTTCCCAGGCTGAATTTGTTAGCTTCGGAGGCAATCGTAAATACCTGGCCCGGTCCTTCGGGCATAGAAAACATGATGACTAGCAAGCTGGCCAGCGCACCTCCAACGAGGATGATGCCCTGAATGGCGTCCGTCCAAACGACGGCTTCAAACCCACCAAGGCTTGCGTAAACAATCACGCTGATGCCTGTTACCACAATGATCAGGGGAATGCTCCACCCGAGCAGGGCGTTCATGGGCAGTGCCAGCAGGTACATGATGGCACCCATACGGGCCAGCTGCGTGAGGAGGTAGCAAATGGAGGCGTAGGTGCCAGCCCAGGGGCCGAAGCGCTGCTCCAGGTAGTAGTACGCCGACTCGCTTTTTAGCTTGCGGTACAGCGGCACGAAGTACTTCACAGCGACAATGGCTGCCAAAGGAATGGAGAGGCTGAAGACAAAACCGTTCCAGTTGCCCATATAGGCGTTGCCGGGCAAGGCTAAAAAGCTGATGCTGCTGACAAACGTGGCGAAGATGGACATGCCAATCGCCCAGGCCGGTAATCTGCCGCCACCCAGGGTGTAGTCTTCGGCGGTTCGTTTCCGAAACGAAAACGAGATGCCGAAGCCGATGATTAGCAGCATGTAAAAGAAGAAGATGGCCAGGTCAATAATTGGCAAGTCCATGGTAGGTAGGTGTTAGTTAAGGTTAGGTTTTATCACGTAATACCGGTTCAAAATTAGAATATCGTCATTCCGGAAAATAGAGCCCCAGATTTCAAAAAGGGCTCTATTTATCCGGAATCTCTTAATGAATTGATGGAGATTGCGGACTGCCCGTCTGGGATAATTTTCTTCAGATTGGAGAAATATCTGAAGAAAATTTCCGCAATGACGTTCCTATTGATGATTGATGTATTCTCGTTTCTAGTCAAACATCAAAGTAAGCCTCTTTTTTCAAGCGTTAATTTAAACTGTTCAATGATAGGCGTCACATGTTTTGTTTCAGCGGAGTCAAAGGCTGCCAGTGGCGGGGCCATGTGGCTTTGGCAAATGTTCATCAGGGACAAGGCAGTTTTGATGCTCTTCAGGTAACTGGAGCTATACATGCCCACACCATAAAGGCTGTTGCTGATCTCCATCACTATGCTCTGAAGATCTGCGACGGTGGCAAAGTCTTTTTGTGCGGCGGCCTCGTAAAGTTTTACAAACAGCTTCGGAAACATATTCGCTCCTCCGCTCACTCCTCCATGGCCTCCCATCAACACCGACTCGGCCATGGCTTCCTCTGGCCCGACCAGTAAAGTGAAATCAGGTTTTGCCCGCAGCGACTGACACAGCGACTGAAAGTAAACCGAGTTGGCCGAGCTGTCTTTCAGTCCGATGATATTGGGGTGCTCGGAAAGGCGTACGGCCGTGCCTACCTCAATGTGCACTTTGCACAGCCCCGGCATATTGTAGAGGAACAGGGGCAGTGTCAGGCTTCCGGCCAGTTTTTCGTAGTAATTGAAGAGCTCCTTTTGGTTCAGGTTGAAATAGTAGGGTGGTGCGGCTACTACTGCCGAGGCCCCGGCCGCATGTGCTGCTTCCGCCAGACTGAGGCTCTCAACCAGCGAAGTGTCAGTGATGCCCACCAGCACGGGCACTCTACCCGCCGCTGCCCGGCAAGTTTCTTTGATCAGCTGACGCCGCACCGCATAGCTTAGGCTAGTCGATTCACCGGTGGAGCCCAGGATAAACAACCCGCTGACTCCCCCTGCTATCAGGTGCTCCACCACTTTGTTGAGGCCTGTGAGGTCGAGGCTCATGTCTTCGAGCAAAGGCGTCACCATGGGTGGGATGATGCCGGTGAGCGGTTGTTTCAATTTTTTGTTCCCAGTCATATAGTTGCTATCAAAAATTTATTTCAAAATGAATACCTGGTACCAGGCACCGTCAGCAGTTACCACCTTTCGGTTGTAAGCCAGCACATAGCCTTCGTTTGACCAGTTGATATTTTCGAGATCAGTGCTGTCGTAGCTCCTGACAAGAGACACCTTCGATGTTTCGCCTGTTTGAATATTGGTCAGGTAGACGTCCTGGCTGTAGCCGTAAGCCAAATATTTTCCATCTGCACTTATGCTAAACGAGGTGTCAAGGGAAAAGCCATTGTGCGTGATTTGCCTGGTGTCTCCGCCGTTTGGTGAAACAACATGCACTTGCACGAAGCCGTTGTCATCTTTCATAGGGAAGAAAATCAGTGAGCCATCGGGCAGGCAGCGCAGCCATTGACGGGGGCCTTGTACGCCTGGATTTTTCTGGTCGGTGGTGTAAGTGACCCTTCTTTGCCTGACACCTGCCGGGGGAAAAGGACGTTGTGTGGTGGTACCTTCCAAAGGCCTTTCACGATCAGCCATTGCCAGGTTGGTGTCCAGGTCTACAATGAATACTTCTGCCACGAGCTTGCCATTGGCAGCCCTTGTGTCACCCAAAAAAGCCAGCGCCTTGCTGACATGGCTACCGTCCGCTTTCACATAGCCATTTGTTCCGATCCAGCCTTCTTCATAGGCTTTTTCTATTTCGTCGCTGCCTGGCCGGGGACTTTCGGTGGTTTCGCTGACGATCACTGAAAACATGGTACCACCAAAGCTTTCGGCTGTTTCACTTTCTACTGCCACCGGCCCCTTGTCGATCATGACACCGATATTTCTCAGGTCTTTTTTTGAGGAATCCGTTTTGGACAGCTCTGCGATGACGTCGTCGTTATACGTAAAGCTGACCCATCGGCCGTCGCCACTGTAAGAGTGAGCGTGCGTACCGCCTCTCAGCGCCCCCGGAGTGAAGGGCGGAACTACGTCACGGGCGTCCTTTCTGACAAGCTGGTTGTTCTTGCCGAGGTCAACAGCCAGGCCGGTGCGCCGGGTAAAGTCGTAAGGCCTTGTGGCGTCGTAGTTGCTGAGGCCATGAATGAAAAGGATTTCATTTTGCTTCGGATTGAAAGCAACAGCTCCTACGCCGGGGCCGAACGCATTGGCGTTCGGGGCACTATAGACTTGCTTCACTTCTCCATGGGCAATATTGACCATTTCAACTGAGGGGTTCAGCCCAATTTGGGAACCGTCGTTTCTATTGTCGTACACCAGCCATTGGTCGTCTGGCGAAAATGCTTGCCTTTGATTTAGATAATGACCTTTGGCGTCGGAAGTAAGTTGGTATTCTTTCAGGTTCATATTGATTTCAGGTGTCCTGGACGATCCGCAGGCGGCCAGCGTTAAAGCTACTCCCAGAAAATATAGCGGCCTGCACATCATGGCTCTCATTTTTGCAAGGCTTACTTCTTCCTGAATTTCTTGATCCTGTGAAAGGTCAGGAAGTTGGCGTCGTGGCTTCTGTGTGCTCCTCCCAGTCCATCGTCATAAGCTGTTCTGGAGAGGAAGATGATATCTTTACCGTCAAACTGCCAGTCGACATACTGGAAACCATGTTTCACCGGGTCTTCATGTTGAAGGAGAACTTTCCTCACTGTCCAGTCGTGCAGATTTTCAGAACTGAAGAGCGCCTGAGTATTTCTCAGGCTGGCCGGGTTCTTTCCCTGGTTGGCAGCTTTTACTTCAGCGGGCACATCATTCGCAATTGTCCAGTATAATTGACTTTCTGAGTCAAACCGGATGGCGAACTTTTTGCTCCCTCCGGGAAAAGGAACAAAGCCGGTTGCTTCGTCAAATGTTGCCACTTTTCCGTCGCCGCTAATCGAAATAAAAGCAGCTTTTTCTTCCAGCGTAGAGCGGTCGTCGACCCGCAGAATGTCCAATATTTTTCCTTCGGGCGACACAACGGCGTTGCCTTCCAGCCAGCCTCCAAAGTTGCCTTCGAGGTAGGTAGAGTCGTAGTAGAGAGTATTGCTAAACGTCCAGTTGTCGGCTACCAGTGGGTCTTGTCCCACAGGAATCGACATCAAAAAGGCCCCGTAACGCTTGCCCCATTGTTTGATCGGGCCCATGGCGCTTTCCATGCCTTTCCACAGGCGACCATTGTGTTCAATCACGGGAACGGGGGCATTGTGGTATTCGCCTTCCAGCAGCAGCCCGGTTTGGTTGTCGACCGGTTCGGTCCACGTGGTGCCGTTGTCGGCCGATGTCCTGATGATGGTATGGCCGTGGTGCCTGTCGGTGCCGATGAAATACAACTTGCTTTCACTCACAAAAAGCTTCGACCAAAAGGCGCCATGAATTTCGGTCACAAACTTCCACGATTTCCCTTTGTTCGTCGACCGGTAAATCCGGGAGTCCGCTTTTACATGCTCATTGGAGTTGGGGCCAAAAAAATCGTGCGAGGCCAGGTAGTCACCATTGGGCAGCACTGCCAGGCTGGGGGAGCCGATGTATTTTCCCGATGAAGCGGGACTATGAGCGACAACAACGCCGGGCACCTTTGATACATCAGGTGCCTGCGCTGTCGCCAAACTACATATGAAAACAAAGAGGATTACTGTGCTAATTCGATGCATCTTTCAGTGTTGTTGGTGGTCGCAAACAAAAGGACGGCTCGCTCTTACGAAGATCAGCCTTTAAAGAGATCAACCACTATCTGCTTTTGCCAATAAATTGTATGATTTTGACATAGTGGTGTTTTATGTCTGGTAAAAAGTGGCAACTTTATACTTAATAGTTTGCTTGCACAACTTCACAGGCGGCAATCAATACATTATTTATGAAGCCTCATTTTCACAAAGTACCCATTGGCGCTGAGGACTCCTTCAGCATCAGGCACGATAGCCGACCCAACTTTGGTACGCTATGGCACTACCATCCTGAGCTCGAACTACACTATATCGTGAAAGGGGAGGGCACGCAGTATATTGGTGACAATGTGAGCAACTTCGGTAGTGGCGACATGGTTTTTTTAGGGCAAAATCTGCCTCACACCTGGCGCTGCAAGGAAGCGTATTTCGCTGGGGATGAAAATGTGCAGGTGGAGGCCTATGTGCTACATTTCCACCCAACTTGCTTCGGAAAAGACTTCCTTTCGTTGCCGGAAGCCTACCTTATTCCGAGGCTTTTTGAGAAGGCGAAGAAGGGGCTCAAGATTCACGGGGAAAGCAAGGCGAGACTAATTGAGCTACTGGACGGTGCCGTTCATGCCGAAAGCCTTGACAGGGTGATCTACCTGCTGTCCATTCTCAAAGTGCTGTCAGAAACAGACGAATTCGAGACAATAGCCCCAGCCTACGCCTTCAGCCACCTGTCCAGCGAGTCAGAAATGGTGCGGCTGGAAAAAATTTACTCTTACGTGCTGGCACACTACAAGGAGAAAATCACCCTGGAGGAGGTGGCATCGCTGGCCAACCTGAGCCTCACCTCATTTTGCAGATATTTCAAAACGATGACTAAGAAGACCTTTTCTGATTTTCTTACTGAGATACGCATCTCCAATGTGTGCCGGGCGATTGTAGAGGACAAGCTGCCCACCGAGGTGATCTGCTTTGAGTGTGGCTTCAACAACGTCTCCAATTTTTACCGGCATTTCAAAAAGGTGACTGGCATGACGCCTTTTGAGTATAAAAAGAAATACCTGGCGGAGGGTTAACGCCATCTTTCACAAAAAAGCCCGGCACCATATTGGCTCCGGGCTTTCGTTCTGCTTCTGCCTCTACTACTTCTTCCTTATATACACGTCGCCCTGCATGGTTTTGAAAAGGTATTCCTTTCCGCCGCCATTGATTTTGCCAAATACCCAGTCTTCGATAGATACTTTGTATACCCCATTGGACGACGACTTGTCCACTTTTGGGGCTGACTTCTCAATCACCATGTCGAAGTCGCTGAAGATGTCACCCCTGTCGGAGCGCATTTTGGCTGTCGCCTTTACGGCTGCTGGGAATGTCACATCCACGTCGCCGTTCAAGGTGGTAAAAGCCATTTGGGCTTCTGGGTTTACACTTTCAAGCGTCACTTTGATGTCGCCATTTACGGTATTGAGCACAGTTGACCCACCCACCTGCGTCATAGTGATTTCACCATTCACATTACTGATCTCGTGGGCACCGGTAACCCCTTTCACGTCGATGTCGCCGTCGTTCACTGTTGACAGTTTGAGGTCGAAGTTTTTCGGCACTTTGATGTTCAGCGTCATAGTTACCGCCCAGGAGTTGGTGGAAACTTTTACGGTGTTGCCTTTCTCGGTTGCCTCCAGCTCCATGGGGTTGCTGCTGATGCGTTTCATGCCAGTGGGTGTTACCACGCCCCGGTCGTCGTTTTTACCACCGCCAGCTACTGCCTCAATGATCACGTCCTTGCCATCGTAAGCATCCACATTGATGGATCCGTTGACCAGGCCTACCTCAAGCTTACCTTTTTCACCAGGTGAAGAAAGTGGAATAGCAATGGTTTCTTTGTTTCCCTCTTGCGCTTTGGCTGGCAGGGAAATGGCCGCCACTAACAGACCGATAAATGATAATTTGATTAACTTTTTCATTGTCCAATTATTTTGATTTTTTGACATAAATATCTCCGTTGAAGGTTTCGAAGGCCAGCAGATTGCCGCCCTTGCCCACCTTAATGTTGTTTTTCTGTGTTAGCTTGTACCTGGTGCTGCCATTTTTCTCAGTCACCTCTTTGGTCCATGCGGGTGGCATTACTTCCAGCCTTTCCATATCAGTATAGAAAGAGCCATTGAAGCTTTTGAAGGTAATGTCGGCATCGGGCTCACCCGGATAGTACACATTCACGTCACCATTGAGTGAATAGTAGCTGTTGCCACCCACCGGAGCTTTTGTATGCCGCACCAGTAGCTCCCCGTTAATGGTTCTTGCTTCCACGCTTCCTCCCATTTGTGTGAGGGTAACATCGCCATTGACATGATGCGCCGATACGTTGCTGTTCATTCCATCGATGACAATAAAGCCGTCGTTCACCGTGCGCACGTGCAGATTCACGCCTCTTGGCACCTTCACTTTGAAGTCAAAGCTGAATTTATAATCGACGTCCTTGCTCCAATTCCAATGGCAGTTGCAGGGGCCTTCAATCCTTTCGTTGTGAATAAAAGGCGCCTTGTTGTAAAGCACCAGAGCCGAGTCGTCCTCCAATATACCGAGGCTCATTTCACTCTTTCCCTTGTCCAGCAGTGCTTGCGTCTTTCCTGAAATTGTTAGCTCCGCCGTGACCATAATTTCCTGGCCGTCGTAGCCTTCAATTTGCAGGGAGCCATTGATATTGTAGATCTCAAGCACATTGTCAGGCGAAGGGGTTGCAAACTTCAGCGTTTTCTGAATTTTGATTTTTTCTGTTTCAGTCGCCCGGGCATAGCCGAAGCAGCCAATCAGGAATATGATTAACAATAGATTCTTCATTTGATTAGTATTTAAGTCAATACCTCGATGCTCTGTTGTACTTTTTGCCGCACAATGTCATTCAGGTCGTCTTTCTCTAAAAGCCCCTTGAGGGCGTCTACCGCTCCTTTTTCGTTGAGCGCTACCATGGCCTCCGCCAGGGCAATCTGCACCATGGGCGACGATTGCCTGCTGATGGAGCTCACCAAAGCTTGCCGCACTTCGGGATATCGCCCGAACCTCGCCAAAGCCTCTACGGTGACCATTCGCACATTCACATTTTCATCGGTATTCAATGTTTGAACAAGAGCCTCGATAACCCTGCTGTCAGCCTCTGGCAGCTCCGATGACAAGCTCACAGCCCTTAGCCGGTCCTGAACGGCTGGTTTCTCAAGCAATGTCAGCATCATCATTTCCTTCATGTCTTTCATTTCGCTGGAAAGAGAGCTGATTTCTTGCTTGTACTCACCAGAAGGTGACAGCACGTATCCAAAACCACCCCCCAGAGCGAAAATGAGCATGCCAAGTGCCAGTCTTCGCCACGACAAGACTTCCAAAATACTGACCCAGTTCACAGTCCCTCTTGGTGCCGTTGCCTCTTTGCGGAACTCACTCAGGGTAGCGTAAAAACGCTCGTCCATTGTGGCTTCCGGCTCTGGTGCCGCAGGGAGCTCATCCATGGCCAGCCAGATTTTCTCAAGACCTTCCAGTTCTGCAAGCTGTGCCGGGTCAGCCTGGCTCTTAAAGCTTTCCCACTCCTGCAAAGTGATGGACCCATTCATGTAGTCCATCCATTTCTCTTTTAGTTGTTCCTGGCTCATGACGTTATACCTTTTCCAGCTTTAAATAAACCTCTCTCAATTCCTGCAGCACCCTGTGCATCCGCACCTTTACTGCCCCTTCAGTGATTCCGAAGATGTCAGCCACCTGCTCGTACTTCATCCCCTGATATTTAGTGAGGATGAGCATCTCCTGTTTTTCAGGCGCCAGGTGTTTGATCGCTTTTTGCAAAAGCTCGAGGTCTTGCGATTTGGCCATTTGAGAATGCGCATTCTCATCCACCTTGAGCTTTCTTTCCCAGGGCTCCATGTCGTCGGTGTAAGAAACCTTCTTTTGTTTTTTGTAATGGTCGGCGTTTACATTCCTTGCCAGGTGATACATCCAGGCAGTAAACCGATGACTGCCGGAGGTGTCCTCCGTAAAGGTGTAGCGGTACTTGAGCATTCGGTAGAAGACATTGTGCACAAGGTCTTCGCTCACCGATCCGCTGCCGGTTAGCTTATAAAAAAAGCCAAAAAGATTTCTGTTGTGTCGCTCATACAGCAAAGCCATCTTGTCAAGATCGCCGGCCTTGACTTTCAGCATGAGCGAGTTGTCGTCCAAAGCATTCAAACCACCTGGGGTTATCGATTCATGTTCGGCGGGAAAACCTTGGTCGGAGAGAAAGGTTACATAGAATTACCTAAAAAGTTTTTCAGCCTAAAATTCTTTTGTACTCAGCAGGGTTATTCAGCACCTGAATCGCCTTTTGAATATCCGGATCGTCGGGGAAGGTCACTTCGATAAGGCCTTTCTGCAGGTAGTAGCGGGTGATGATCTCCTGCTCCAACAGCCCTTTGATGTCGTCTTTGAACTTGGTGAGGTCTTTTTCTTTCAGCGCATTGATTTTTTCTTCCAGGGATCCGAGTTGGTCTTCAAGGCTGGCATAGGTCTTGTCTCTCTTGGCTGCGGCAAGCAGGTGACGATAAGCCCTGTCCACGGAGGTTTCGTAAGAAAGCTCCTTTTTACGAACCCAACTTAAAAAATCGTTGTAGTCGGCGTCGCTCAGCTGAAACTCTCTGGCGGCCGAAATTTGAGGATGCTGGTAATGATAAAGCGTGGCATACTGGAACAAATAGCCCTTGGAAGATAATACAAGTGCGATGCTTGGATAGTCTTCTACCTCAACCACCACGTCAGGATCCAGCCCGTCGCCATCATATACCACCCGGCCATTTCCGGTTTTGAATGCTACTTTCAAAGAATCAGGCAGCTTGTTGACCGTGCCATCGGCATTGCGGTGGGCATAGTCCAATGCCTGAATACATCTGCCGCTAGGGATGTAGTATTTGGCGGTAGTGACTTTGAGCTGGGCATTGTAGCTCAGCGGGCGTGTGGATTGTACGAGCCCTTTTCCAAAAGTCTTTTCGCCAATCAAAACGCCTCTGTCGAAGTCCTGAATAACGCCAGCCACAATTTCGGAAGCCGATGCGCTGCCGCTGTTGGTAAGAATGGCCAAAGGAATTTGAGTGTCCACCGGCTCATCCAGTGTCTTATAAGTTCTGTTGAGGTCGGTGATTTTGCCTTTTGTGTCAACTACTTTTTTGCCCTTGGGAAGAAAAATATTCGAAATATTAACTGCCTCGTGCAGTAGCCCGCCCGGGTTGTCTCTTAAGTCAAGAATAATAGAAGTGGCACCTTCTTTCTTCAATTTGATCACCGCCTTTTTTACTTCGTCCCCGGCATGTGTTGTAAACTCAGTTAATTTGATCAGCCCAATATTCTCATTCACCATGCCTGAGTAATACACGTTGTCAATGGTGATTTTTTCACGATCCACCTGAAACACCATTGGCTCCTTTTTGCCGTATCGGTTAACGGTGATGCCAAAATTTGTTCTTGATTGCCCTTTGAGCAGCTTGCCCAAATCGAAGCTTTCTTTTTGTTCTACTTCAATGCCATTGATGCTCAGAATTTGGTCGCCTATCTGCAAGCCAGCTTTGTGAGCAGGGTAACCTTCCTGCAGCATGATGATGGTGTGGTGTCCTTCAAGAAATTCTGTGCTTGCACCTATGCCCCCGTATTCACCGGTTGTCATGGTGCGGAAATCTTCTATGTCGTCTTCTGGAATATATACTGTGTAGGGGTCGAGGCTTTCCAGCATCGCATCAATACCTGTTTTGATCAACCTGTTTGGGTTCACATCGTCCACATAGTAAGTGTTAATTTCCTTGTAGATGGAAGCAAACAAATCGAGGTTTTTGGCTATTTGAAAAAATTTGTCGCTGTAGCTGGAAAAACCAAACCAGCCGATGGCTAGTACTAGCAGCGTAGGTATAAAGAGGCGTCTTTGAAATTTACTCATTGTGCGGGCGTTTTGCGAGCGTCTACTTAAACGAATTATTTATTGAAGCAACGTTGCGGAGTTATTCTATACAATCATTCTTAAATTATGAATAATTCCCTTAATTTAAACAATAACGTTACCCCTTTCTAAATGATGCAGATCGAACCCATAAATATATGACATATTTTAAGAATAAAACAGTTTTTATCACCGGTGCCAGCAGAGGAATTGGCCTCGCCATAGGCAAAAAATTGGCCAGTGAAGGTGCCAATATTGTAATCGCAGCCAAAACAACCGAACCTCATCCGAAACTGCCAGGCACTATCTATACTGCAGCCGAGGAAATCGAACAGGCGGGAGGTAAGGCTTTGCCGTTGATGGTCGACATCCGTTTCGAAGACCAGGTGCAGGCCGCTGTGGAGAAGGCAGTGGAGACGTTTGGCGGGATTGATATACTGATCAACAACGCCAGTGCCATTAGCCTTACACCAACGCTGGCCACCGAAATGAAGCGATACGACCTCATGCATCAGGTAAATACCAGAGGCACTTTTTTGATGTCGAAAACGTGCATTCCCTACCTCAAAAAGGCAGAGAACCCACACATCATGAATATGTCGCCGCCGCTGAACATGGAGGCTCGCTGGTTTGCGCCTCACGTGGCCTACACCATGGCCAAGTTTGGCATGAGCATGTGTGTGCTGGGCATGGCCAAGGAGTTTAAAAAGGATAATATTGCTGTTAACGCTTTGTGGCCCCGAACAACCATCGCCACCGCTGCCGTACAGAACTTGCTGGGAGGTGATCAGATGGTGAATCAATCGAGGAAACCGGAGATACTCGCCGACGCCGCTTATTATATTTTAAGGAGAAAGTCATCAGAAGCCACTGGCAATTTCTATATTGACGATGAAGTACTGAAGGCGGAGGGGATTACTGACCTCACAGGTTATGCGGTTGACCCTTCTGCCAATTTAATGCCTGATTTCTTCATTTAGACAGCAACCCCAGCAACCATGGCCAAAAAGATCAACACTCCGATACTTGTTAAAAATGACCCCTGGCTGGAGCCATATGCCGAAGAGGTGAGTAATAGGATCGAAAGGTTCAATGCAGCCATGAGCGATATCAAGAAAGCTGCCGGCTCCTTGAACCAATTTGCCTCGGCTTACGAGTATTTTGGCCTTACTTACGACGACAAAGCCAATGGCTGGTGGTACCGTGAGTGGGCACCTGCGGCTCATGCACTGTCAGTGGTAGGCGACTTTAACGGCTGGGACAGAGAGGCACACAAGCTTAAGAAAAACAAGGAAGGCATTTGGGAGATTTTCATTGCTGAAGAAAAGAAGGGCGAGAAATTTCAGGACGGCACCAAGTTCAAAGTGCACGTGAAATCGGAGGCCGGCGAAATGGATCGGATTCCCGCCTATGCCACTTACGTGGTACAAGACCCAACTACCTATGATTTTTCAGCTTGCGTTTACAGACCAGCCAAGAAATTTAAGTGGACCGACACTAAATTTTCCTCCGTTTCTGCGAGTAAATGCCCGATCATTTATGAGTGCCATGTGGGCATGGCTCAGGAGAAGGAAGGGGTAGGTACATACCGGGAGTTTGCTGAGCTTACTTTGCCAAGAATCAAGAAGCTGGGTTACAATACTATCCAGATGATGGCCGTGCAGGAGCATCCTTACTACGGCTCCTTTGGCTATCATGTCAGCAATTATTTTGCACCCACCAGCCGCTTCGGCACACCGGACGACTTGCGCTATTTGGTGAACAAGGCGCACGAAATGGGTATAGCAGTGATCATGGACATCGTGCACTCACATGCTGTGAAGAATATTGCCGAAGGACTCAACAAGCTCGATGGCACCCAAACGCAATACTTCCACGAAGGAGGCCGGGGCTTTCACGAGCAGTGGGATTCCATGCTATTCAATTACGGAAAATGGGAAGTAAAGCAATTTCTGCTTTCAAATGTCAAATACTGGCTCGAGGAGTTTCATTTTGATGGGTACCGCTTCGATGGCATTACCTCGATGCTTTACTTCCATCATGGCAACGTAAGCTTCGATCACTACGACAAATATTTCGCTGCCGGGGTCGACTGGGATGTACTCACCTACCTGCAGTTGGCCAACGAAATTATCCATTCCAAAAAAGGTGCTATTTCCATCGCCGAAGACATGAGTGGCATGCCTGGCCTATGCCGACCTACCAAAGAAGGAGGACTGGGCTTCGACTATCGGCTGGCCATGGGCATTCCTGACTATTGGATCAAGTTGCTCAAGCACAAAACCGATGAAGAGTGGAATATCCACGAGATGTGGAGTACGCTGCAAAACCGGCGGTTTGGAGAAAAAAACATTGCCTATGCCGAGTCGCACGACCAGGCCCTTGTGGGTGATAAGTCGCTGGCTTTTTGGTTGATGGACAAGGAAATGTACACCCACATGCACAAGGAGCTTCCAAGTCTGATCATCGACAGGGGCATTGCGCTGCACAAAATGCTACGGTTGTTTACCCTGTCTTTGGGCGGCGAAGGCTACCTGACTTTTATTGGCAATGAGTTTGGGCACCCTGAGTGGGTCGACTTCCCGAGAGAGGGCAACGGCTGGAGCTACAAATATGCCCGCAGGCAGTGGAGCCTTGTGGATCATGCCGATCTGCGTTACCAGTACCTCAACAGTTTTGACGAAGCCATGGTGCACCTGGCTACCGCTGAGGCTATTCCTGACAGCCTACCGGCCCAGCAGCTCAATATGGATGATACCAATAAGGTCATCATTTTTGAACGTAAGAACTTGATCTTCCTATTCAATTTTCACGGTCAAAACTCCGTGCCCGACTACCGGTTCAAAGTGCAGCAGGGTGGTGATTACAAAATCGTACTCAATAGTGACCACGCCAAGTTCGGAGGCTTCGGAAGAGTAGACGACAAAATGATCTACCCAACAGTGAACCTGTATGGAGAACACTTCCTGAGTGTGTATTTGCCGGCAAGGGTTTGTTTGGTGATGAAGAAACAATAAATCTGTGTCAGAAAAGTCTTTTTGGGAGAAGGCTTCAGTTGAAGATGTAATCATTGTTCTACTCTGGGCAGGTATGGTGTTAAGCTTTTCTATTGCCTTGGTGACCGGTTATTCCCTATATGTGTCAGATGTGATTGGATTCATCGGGCTAACGGCGGTAACGGTAATTGCCTATTTGAAAAGAAGTTTTCTATTGCCGTCACTTGTAATTCTTCTTTTCTTCGGGATGTTAAACATTGCTTCGTTTTTGTACTTTATCAATTTAACTATTGCCTTTTCGAGTTTTGGAACAGGTATCACACCTGGTATTCAGCTCTATTCTCTAGCTCTTTTTTTCGTCCTTGCGCTTTTCAGAAGGCCAATTCTTATCCAATGGCTTAAAGAGACTGCGGGGATTTCGAACGAGCAAAGAATAGGCTCATTCGATAAGGCGGTAAAGTTTTATAAAACTAAGTTTGAGAAGTTGAGTGAGCAAGAACTTGTGAGGACTAGTAAACTTGACTTAACTGAAGAAGCTAGACAAGCGCTGACAGAAGTGTTTAAGGAAAGGAGGCGACAAGTTGGCGAGGCTTCAACTAACCTTATTGAACGAAAGGAATAATTGAGGTTACGGAAATCAACAACCACTCGCCTGTCGTAGAAGACTATAAAAATGATGTTGACTATCTTTTCTGCAACACCACGCTCTCCTTTACCCAGCAGCTCAAGACTATTTTATCTCCTTCCTGCATTCCTTCTTCGAAAATTTCTCCAATAGAAGGGAACTGGCTTTTTGCATCTTCCATGCCTTTTGCATTGCCCGCTTTGCGGTACATGTCGTAAGCCGCAATGAAAACAGCCCTGTCTTTCACCCGGCTCACACCTTCTTTGCAGTCTTCATAGCTATGGTAGTAAAGGTTACCTATCAGGTTGTAGGCTTCAGGCATTTCCTCCTGGTATCCGAGTGCCTTTCTCGCATGTGTTCGAGCCATCGCCTTTTGTTCCTGAGCTGCATAAATCCGGGCAATGTCCAGCGACGTCTCAGCCTTTTTTTCATTTTCATCGGTGAGGCTTAGCGCCTCATTGTAGTATTTTAGGGCAGCTTCATGATCATCGTCAGCAGCTCTTTTTGCCGCCAGAATTCTGGCAAAACCATAGGAAGGAGCTTCGTCCTGGATGATTTTGGCGGATTCAAAGAAGAGAGGACTGTCGGCGCACTTGCCTGTGAGCAAAAGATGAAAAACCTTCTTTGCCATCTTCAGGTTCGAGGGATCTTCTTTCAATTTACTTCCCAGGGTATTTTCTACAAAACTGCAATCCAGCGGAACAATTTCGATGAGAATCTGGTCAATCGTTTCCTGTATTTTTATCAACCACTCCGATGGTTCCTTGGCAATCTTTGCCTCAAGAATTTCGCTGATCCCGTCATAGTACTCCAGTACCTCCTCGTCAGAAATTGCCCCGCCAGTCAATTTCGACCTTTTTAGCACGTCCATAAAGGCGATGAGGTTGTTGTCGAACGCTGCCACTCCGTTCAGGCTGTTTGCCTTATCAAACAATTCAATCAGCTGCGGGTATTTCGCTTTGTTGTCCTTGTAGAATTTGTAGGCTGAAAATGCCTTGCGGTTGAGCACGTCTCCCTCATGGTTGAAGTACTCAATGCGTTTGTCGTAGACGGCCAACACCTGTTCCTGATAAGATGCCTTAGCTGCTGCGTCCTCCGCTTTTTCTGCGAGGTCTTCGTAAGTTTTGGCAGCACCAATGTAAAGACCCACATTCAGGTTCGCCACTTCCGCAAGCAGCCATTCAAGGTAGGGTAGTGCTTCTTCAGAATTGCCCAGCTTCGACAGGTCTGAGTAAAGCGCATAATACTCTTTTGCTTTGGCGGCTTTTATCGAATCTTCTGGCCAAATCCATCCGGGTTGGGCACTTAATCGGGTATAGCAAAGAAAAAAGACGAGCAGCAGGAGGGCTTTGGTAGTCATAACAGGAAATGATTTGTAGGTGATGTGTAATATAATTTAATCCTACAGGCGATCATTTCCAAACTTGTACGGTGATAGCCCTATTTAAGCGGAAAATGAGCGTATTTACTCCCTCACCACCCTAAACCCAACACTCCTTTTGTCCGCCATCATTGCGCCAGCCTTTTCGTCGGCAAAATCATAGGCACCAAAACCGTAGGTAGTTCCATCGGAAGCATATTCAGCTACGTTGCCGCCGAGGTCATAAATTTCGGCTTCGTTTACCTTGGAGGCTGGGAAGGAGCCTGCCTCTTTCAGGAGGGAGCTTTTTACTTCAGGTAACTTTGCTTTGAAGTCGGTCAGGTCGTCGATGGTTATGTTGTAGCCAGCCCAGTAGTTGAGCGTATTTTCCTTCGCTGCCGACTTGAGCGCCAGTTCATGCAGCTTTTTGGCTTCTGCCGTTGAAGGCAACCGGTAGGTTTGGCCAGTTTGTGCGCTTAGCCAGGAAACGTAGCCCTTCGCCTGCTCCAGACTCACTACTGCCGGGAAATTGTCCTGCCCGGCCGGGTAGCTAAACTCGGTGCTATAGGCTTTGAACTGTGCGTTGGTCACTTCAAATTTGCCAATGGCTATGGAGTCTTTTTTGGTCGCAGCAGTTTCGGGTATCAGGCTGCCCTTCGCCATTTCGCCGTAGGCTCCGTTTGCCGTTTTCGCTTTCTCCTTGCTGATTAGCTGCGCTAGCGGGCTGCCCTTTTTGAATGCCTCATTGGTTTTGTCTGGCTTGCCCCATAGGTACTTGTCGAACCAGGCGATTTCTTCGGTCATTTTGCGCTGCTGATGGGTAATTTTCTGCAACCCATGCGGCTGTCCGGGGAACCAAAGGAAGCGTACGTCGGCCTGCCCGATTTGCTGGAGGGCCCGGTAGTACTCCCAGCTTTGGTCACGGGGTACTGCCCTGTCTTCGCTGCCATGGAAAATAAGCGTAGGTGTTTTTACTTTCTCCATTTCAAATAGCGGCGACTTCAGGATATAGGCTTCGTTGTAGATTTTGCCATTGCGGTTGTCCCAGGGCGCCCCACCAAAGTAGCTCTGGTCGAACGTGACGCCAAACTGGCAGTTGCCATAATCAGAAGTCCAGTTCACATCGCCGGCGCCTACCGCAGCCACTTTGAACAGGTGGGGGTGCTCAACAGTGAGCATAGTGGCGAGAATGGCACCGTTCGACCAGCCCATTACAGCCATGGAATCTTCGTAGATATACCCCTTTTCGTTGAGCAGTTTAATGCCATTGATGATGTCTGGCAGCTCGTATTCGTAGTAGTGCCCCTTGATGGACTCCACAAATTTCTGTCCGTGATTGGAGGAGCCATGGTAGTTTGGCTTGAGGGTAAACACCCCCTTCTCAGCCATCAGGTGAGGGTAGTACCCCCAGCGATCCGCCCATCGATCCATGTCCACACCCGAGGGGCCACCGTGAATAGCTACGATGAGTGGGTATTTCTTCCCGGCTTCGTAGTCGGTTGGGTAAAAGAGAATGCCCGTCACTTCCTCTTCCAGGGCGCCTGTCCATGTAATCACCTCCGATTTTGTCATCGGTTTCTTCTCCAGATGCGGGTTAAGTTTGGCTAATTCCTGACCTACCACCAGCGAATTGCCCTTCTTTCCTTTTACAACCTCTGCTACCCGAATTTGAGTGGGGAGAGAAGCCGTGGAGTATCCTACCAGTAGCTTTGCGCCGTTTTTTGTCGTTGCTACCACGCTTAAATGATCGGTGTAGCTGCCCGCATTGATAATTTCTTTGCTCCAGCTGTTGCCGTTTTTGCTGTAAAAGGCCAGGCCATTATTAGCGCCTTTCGCCAGTGAGCCCATTACCAGAGAGCCAGCCACATCGTAGCCAGCACCTAAACCCCAGTCGTTGCCGAGGTTGACTTGGGTAACGCTATTGGTCGATAGGGTATAAAAATGCAGCAGGTCAATGCCAGCGCCCTGCCAATCGGGATCGGACGAGAGGACGCTTGTGAAATAGAAGCCGCTGTTATCGGCCGCAAATTGGAAGCTGCCGGGTGTTTGATAGCCGACAGCATGTATTTGCCGGCTTGTTTTGTCAGTGAGGTTCCAAAGGTGGTGTGTGGGGGAGGGCTTGCCATCCACACCATAATGAGGCGACATGGTTTGCGAGGTTACCGCCCATTTGCCATCGGGCGAAATGGCGTAGCTGCTGATGGGGAACTGGTTGTCCGTTACCCTTTGTACTTTTTTCTTGTCTGTATCGAACGTGAATAACCTGCTTGGTTTCACATGCAGAGAGTCTTCAATTACCTGCACATTGTCTTTTTTCTTTTCTATCTCTGTCTCATAAAGCGTCTTGCCTTCTTCTGCCTTGAAAATCAGGGTCCTTGCGTCCAGCCTTTTGAGCTGTGAAATAGACACGTCAAAAGAGTCGACAACGTAGGCCTCTCCGCCAAGTAGCGACATCGCCCACAGGTTTTTGCCCTTGGCTTTGGAAGAAAGGAAGTAGATAATTTCTCCATCGGCAGAAAATACAGGATTGCTTTCCGAGTCGTCACCTCTGGTAAGCTGCACTGTTTTGAAGTTGCCGTCTTTGTCTTTGCTATTGAGCCGGGTAAGATAAATGTCGGACACAAAGCTGTCTTTGTCGGGGGCAGGTCTGCGTTTCACCCAAGCCACCAGGTTGTTGTCGTCAGAAAAAATTGCGTCGGAAAGAGACTCCTGATTGACCACATCATCTACTGTCCACTTTTGGGCGTACGAAAAATGTGCGGCAGACAATACGGCAATTGCCAGGGTAAGTAGCTTCTTCCTGAGTTTGACACGATTTTGAGTTAAGTATCTGATATATAAGTAATTAAAAAATTGCTTTCGATATACAAGATTTTATAAGTATTTGATTATCTGATCCTTATGAAAAAGGTCTGGGAGGTTCTTTTCAGCCACTGCTTGTAGTAATTGCTGTGAGATTTCAGAGGTCTTGGAGCGCAGGTAGAAGTATTGATCGGCTTGTTTGACAAGGCTGACTTGCATTTTGGACAAGTGGGTTCGGATGGTTTGCTCTGTAAGTGGGGTGCCTTGTTTGGTTAGCCGAAGTTGTAAATGGTTTAGCATGCTATAGGCGATATAGCACAGACAAATGTGACCCTGGATACGCTTATTGGTCCAGTGGAACATCGGGCGGGTTTCCAGATAGCCTTTGAAGGTACGGAAGCTATGCTCTATCTGGTATAGATGGTGGTAGTGATCCAGCACCTGTTCATGGGAGAGTCCTTTGGCGTGGTAGGCGATGGCAAGGAAGCCGTCATACTTTTCGCTTCGTTTGATTTTTTCAGTATCAACCACATACTTTTCCCCTTCGGTATTTTTGAGGTAGTAGTGATGGGCCTTCTTTTTGAGTTGCGTTGGGTTTTTGAGCAACAATTCAGCCTTACGAAGCTTTTCTTCTCTTTCTTGTCGATCTTTTTCAGCTCGCTTTTCGCTGTAGGTAGCTATGATCTTTCGCTCATTGTATTCCAGGACAGTGTAGCGCACTTTGACCGGCTCACGCTCCGAACCTACTGAAGAACTCATCCATTGATGGTGATAGTTATCCAGATCGATCAACCGGGCCTGGATGGGTTTGGGGAGTACCTTGAGCCGCTCTCCCATGATGAACTCATAGCCTTTGTCAACAGTGACTTGCAGGTTGTCAGTATTGAGCATGCCTCGGTCGGCGACCAAGACGATGTTTTCGATCTGGTATTCTTTCTTGAGGCTTTCCACCATTTCTGTGTAGGTGTATCCTTCCCACAGGTCTCCGCTATAGAGTTTGTAACCGATGGGTTGCTTGTATCTGTCAATGAGCATGGCAAAAACCACTTGTGTGCTTCCTATTTTGCCATCTTTGCTAAAGCCTTTCTGACGCAATGCTCCTTCCTGTTCTATTTCTGATTCAAAATAGAAGGTGGTCACGTCATAGAACACCACATCTAATTTCTGGTTGAACAGGTCTCTACCAGTTTGGAAAATGGTTTGCTGGATCAGTTGGCTATGGTCAGCCAGGTAGTCCAGACTCCTGTAGAGGTGTTGCAAGGACACCTGAGCCAGTCCCAGGTATTCTTCCTGGTGGAAAAAGCTACCCAGCTTGCTACAAGGATCATTGAGGCGCTCAATGAGCAGTAGTAAAACCACTTCAGTAAGAGAGAAGGTCAGCTTTTTCTTTTTGGTGATCCGCTGAAATATGCGATCAAGGCCGTAATAGTGGAGTATTTTACGGTAAACCAACAGAAAGCCGTAGTTATATCTACCTTCTTCGCTGACTTGCTCACCGAGTAAATCCTTCAGATTTCCACCACCTAATTCATAGAGCCGCTGGCCCATTCGTTTCAGAGACTCGGGCGAAAAACTGTCTACCCGCCCCAGGCTGTAAAGCGTTTTGGTGCGTGGCTTGCCATCCTGGTCACGATAAGACTCAACGATGCGGATATAATCACCTGATGGCTTCTTGTCGATAATGATACTAGGCACTCAAAATCTGTTTGAGGCAAATCAAGCCACTATCTGAAAGAAAATCAAGCGAGTTTTCGATATACAAATTTCTGAAAAGTAGTCTAAAAAGTGCCCATACACAGCGCAATGGCACTTTTTCAATTTCAGCGTGTCAAACTCAGGGAAAAAGGGGACGTAATTGATCTTGATTATTTGGATTACCACTAATTGGATTATTTGTTGCTGAAGTAGAATGGCCATACAATGTAATGACACATGTAGAATAATTAGATAGATTAAATTTAAGAGCGAACAATAAAGATGAATTATATAGCAATGTATGACCCTTCCCACCCAGGAGAGATTCTTCGTGAAGATTACATGGAGCCTCTAAATATAGATGTAACGTCCATGGCAGAGAAGGTGATGATATCAAGGAAGCAACTTTCCTTGATCTTGAATGAAAAAGCTGGCATCAGTCCGCTGATGTCTCTTAAACTAGCAAAGGTATTCGGGACAAGTCCCGAGTTTTTCCTTCGACTTCAGCAACAATATGATCTTGCCAAGGCGAGGACGGAATTTGAAAAAATTGAAAAAGACCTTCCTGTGCTATATCAAGAAGAAAACCCGGCCTAGATCGGGTTTTCCTGTTTAAGGCCCTACACCAACGCCTCCCAAAGCACCTCCACCGGATGCTTCGCCACTCTGTCGGTGCCATCCTTGATCTGATGACGGCAGCTTGTGCCTGGTGCGGCAATGATGGTGTCGTCAGCTTCTTTCCTTACTGTTGGGAAGAGCACCAGCTCCCCAATTTGCATGGAAACCTCGTAGTGTTCTTTCTCATAGCCAAAAGAGCCTGCCATCCCGCAGCAACCACTTGGTATCATCAGCACCTCATAATTTTTAGGGAGGCTAAGCATTTTCTTGGAAGGCACTACCGAGCTCAAGGCCTTTTGGTGACAGTGACCATGTAGCCTGATTCTTTTCTTCTCTTCTGTAAACTGCTCTGCGTTGATATTGCCCTTTTCCATTTCGGCAGCCAAAAATTCGTCGATCAGGAAAGTGTTCTTTGCAATTTCCCTGGCCTGCTCCTTTACTTCACCTCTGGTCAGGTCTATGTATTCATCCCTGAAAGAGAAAATCGTACTTGGTTCAATCCCCAGCAGTGGCTTTTCATTTGACACCTTACCGGCCAACAACTTAATATTCTTCTCTGCCAGCTTTTTGGCTTCTTTGATAAGCCCTTTGGAGAGGTGGGCCCGACCTGATTCTTCGTGATTGGGCATTTCTACTACATAACCCAACTTGTCCAGCAGCTTGACTGCCGTCGCTCCAATTTCGGCGTCGTTGTAGTCGGTGAACTCGTCGCAAAACATGAGCACGCTGCCTTTCGCTTCAGATGAAGCTACTGTCGGTTTGAACTCCTTCTCAAACCAGGCACGAAAAGTTGTTGTGCTTAACCTCGGAATGGGCCTGTCCTGAGCAAAGCCAAGGAGCGCTTTGATAACAGATCCGGTTACGGGGTTGCTGATGCTGAAATTGTACAAGCCGGGTGCTATCGACGCCAGCTTGCTCGCTTTAGCAAAGCCTGCCACCATTCTGCTGCGGAAAGGAACGCCATTCGCTTCGTGATAATGCTGTGTGAACTCAGCCTTCAATTTACCCATGTCCACATTGCTGGGGCACTCCGATTTGCACCCTTTGCACGACAGGCACAAATCCATCACCTCCTTGATCTCTTTGTGATCGAATGGGTTTTTCTTTGTGCTGCTGGTCAGCATTTCCCTGAGCATGTTCGCCCTTGCTCTGGTGGTTTCTTTCTCGTTGCGGGTAGCCATAAAGCTCGGGCACATGGTGCCTCCACTCAAATGGGTTTTTCTACAGTCGCCTGAGCCGTTGCATTGCTCAGCTGCCCGAACGATGCCAAGAGTATCGGAAAAATCAAAGAGCGTGTCAATTTCTTTGGTGCCTTGCCCGATTGTATACCGAAGAGATGTGTCCATCGGCGGTGTGCGGACGATCTTGCCGGGATTCAGGATGTTTTCCGGATCAAAGGCGTCTTTGATCCTTTCCATCAATTCATAGTTCTTCTGGCCCACCATCTGAGGGATGAACTCCCCTCTCAGCCTGCCGTCGCCATGCTCTCCGCTTAAGCTACCTTTGTATTTTTTCACCAGGGTCGCTATTTCCTCGGCAATGGTGCGGAACATTTGCTGACCCTCCGCTGTCTTCAGGTCAAGAATTGGGCGGAGGTGCAGCTCTCCTGTGCTGGCATGTGCATAATGCACGCTGCTCAGCCCATATTTATGAAGAATCTCATTGAACTCTCTGATATACTCCGGCAGCTCGTTTACATCCACAGCGGTGTCCTCAATCACCGGAACGGCTTTGGCATCTCCGGGCATGTTGGCTAATAATCCGAGCCCTGCTTTCCTCAGCGTCCAAATTTTGCCCATGTCGTCACCAAAGAGAACTGGAAAATGATAGCCCAGGCCAACTGAATGCATCTCAGCAATCATTGCTGCAACATCTCTGTCTCTCTCTTCGGCTGTTTCCCTTCCGATTTCAACCACCAAAATGGCTCCCGGGTCACCCTGAATAAAGAACCTGTTTTTGTTCTGTTCGATGTTGCTCCTGGTACAATCGAGAATGATCTTGTCGATGAGCTCGCAGGCACTTGGGTTGTATTTGAGCGCAATGAGGTTGCCACGCAAGCTTTCCTCGATAGTATTATAGTGAACGCAAACCAGTGCCCTGTCCTTTGGAGGAAGTGGTACAAGATTAAGCTTCAATTCGGTAATAAAAGCAAGCGTGCCTTCGGATCCAGCCAGCAGCGAGCAAAGGTTGAAGTCGGGGCCCTTTTCGCTGAAAGGCTTTTCTCTCAGTAGCATGTCCATGGCATACCCCGTGTTGCGCCTGGGGATGCTTACCTTGGGGAATTCCCGCTCAATTTCCGTCTGGTTTTCGGGGTCATTTAAAATATCGAAAAGCGCTCCGTAGATCTTGTTTTCAAGGCTGGAATTGCTCTCTACCTTCTTCATGAACTCGTCCTGGTCCACAGGGCTAAAGACCGCCTCCGATCCATCGCTCAAAATTACTTTTGCTTCCAGCAGGTGCTCACGGGTGCTGCCGTACACCACAGAATTGGAACCGCAGGAGTTGTTGCCGACCATGCCGCCCACCATCGCCCTATTGGCTGTGGACGTCTCAGGAGCGAACATCAGGCCGAAAGGTGCCAGGTGTTTGTTCAAATCATCACGTACAACGCCCGGATGCAGGCGCACCCACCTTTCTTCTTTGTTTACCTCAAGAATCCGGGTAAAATATTTGGACACGTCTACCACGATGCCACTGCCTACTACCTGACCTGCCAGCGAAGTCCCTGCAGTACGTGGAATCAGCGAGGTTTTCTGCTGACGAGCAAATTCAATAAGTTTCTTGATGTCGGAAACGCTTTTTGGCATAGCCACAGCGAGCGGCATTTCCTTGTAGGCGGATGCATCTGTGGAGTATAACCTCCGCAGCACATTGTCAATAAAGAACTCTCCTTCAAGCGTAGAACCGAAGGTTTTTAAGGTGTTTTGCATAACTCACAAAGAAGAACTCAAATTTATGAGTTGAATCAAACAAATGAACAATAAGGGGGATATTCTTTATCTCCAGGAGCTAAATCCTTGTGAGCACAAAGTCTTTCTTTTCACCTTGCTCGAAGCTTTTGAGGGTCATGCTCTCATCAGTTTTTTCATATACTTGCCAGGTGCCGTCTATTGCTTTGGATGGTTCTTTTGGATTGGTAAGATCCACGGTCAAAACCTTTGCGGCCTCATCTACCTCATAAGACCCATAGGAATCGTTCTGTCCATTCTTATTGACAAGAAAATCGCCATTCGAAAATATTTCAAATGTGAATTCCGAGAGTGTTGCTGTTTCGTCAGTTCCAGCCAGCTTATAAGTTGTAATCGACCATTCTCCTTCAAAGTCTGCCGCTGTGATAGCCACCGGCTTGGGGTCTTCATCTTTGCTGCATCCGAGCATTGCCACTGCCACAAATAGTAAGGCCCATTGTCTCCACACACCTTTCATCGTCATCCGTTTCTTTTTTATTGTATGAATTTAAACAATTAATCAGGCCTTTTCACTGATTCGTCAAATGATTCTTCTGGTTCTCGTCATTTTACATTTAATTTATTATTCGAAAGGAATTACTTAAACGAAATGAAAAGAACACACCCGATTTTACTGGCGGTTGCCTTTTTGGCAATTTTCAACCAGAGCTATGGTCAAAACTCAGATTTGAAAGTCAGCAAATCTTCCGAAATGTCAATTTCTGGCACCTCCACACTTCATAGCTGGACCTGCAATGTCACTGACGTAAGCGGTACAGTTAAGGTAGATGAGAAAATTCTCAAAAAAGGCGAATTCAAGAAAGGCGATAAAATAGCGGCGGTGTCTATTACTGTGCCCGTGCTTAGTATCAAAAGCGAACGTGGTGAAACCATGGAGCAGAAAATGTACAATGCGCTCAAGTATGAAGAAAATCCGAACATTACATTTTCACTGACCGACAATCAGATCACCTCGCCCGGTAAAGAAGCCTTTGCTGTGGAAGCAAAAGGCAACCTTACCATCGCTGGCAAAACAAAAGCGATCACTCTCCCTGTAGCAGGAAAGCGTGATGCCAGTGGAAAGTATTCGTTCGAAGGTTCTTACAAACTAAATATGAAAGACTATGACATGGAGCCACCAACGGCCATGTTTGGGCAGATAGTAACCGGAGAAGAAGTGGAAATATCATTTAAACTAATTGTGGAGAACTGATAAGATTATGTTGTTGAAAAGATTGCTAACTATTGGCTGCGTTTCGGTGGCAGGTTTAACCTATGCTCAAGAGGCTTTGGAGCCCATCACCAAAACGATTGAAGGGAGTGAGGTGTCATTCAAAATGGTTCCCATTCCGGCCGGTACTTTTACGATGGGTAGCCCCGAAGGCGCAAAAAACAGAGAGGAAGACGAAGGCCCTGTTCATCAGGTAGCCCTGGAGGCATTCTATATGTCTGAAACAGAGGTCACATGGGAACTGTACGAACTATTCACCGACAAAGACAAAAGAGCTACCCTTGTGTATGTGGATGAGGCAAGCCAGAAGAAGGCCGATGCTATGGTAAAGCCCAGCACGCCTTATCTGGACCCCAGCTATGGCATGGGTAAGTATGGATTTCCCGCTACCAGCATGACACAGTATGCAGCCGTTACTTTTTGTAAATGGCTAAGCGAGACCACCGGAGAGTTCTACCGTCTGCCAACGGAGGCCGAATGGGAATATGCGTGCCGAGCCGGTTCAACCACAGCTTATTCATTTGGCGACAATGCGGACTCACTGAAAACTTATGCCTGGTTTTACGACAACAGCAACGACAAATACCACGAGGTAAAAGGTAAGAAGCCGAATGCCTGGGGGCTTTACGACATGCATGGCAACGTGATGGAATGGACGCTCGACCAATACCAGGCAGACTACTATGCAACTGTTGCCGATGGTCAGACAAATCCGTGGAGAAAGCCTACTAACCTGCATCCGAGATCGGCCCGTGGAGGCTCATGGGACGACGACCCGGAAGACCTACGGTCGGCCAATAGAACAACATCATCTCCCAACTGGCAAAAGCGTGATCCACAGATTCCTAAAAGCTTCTGGTGGGCATCAGATGCTCCATTTGTGGGCATAAGACTGGTAAAGCCAGCCAAGCAACCAACAAAAGCAGAGCAAGCGGCCTTCTGGGCTTCCGTTCTTGACGAAGGTTAACTATATTGATTTCCTGAAACTACCAATACATACTTAACACATACCGTTATGACTCATACTGATTCAAAAAATACCTCCGGGCTCAATCGCAGAGATTTCGTAAAAGGTTCTGCTATGGCTGCTGGGGGCATTATGCTTAGCGGGCTGGCATGGGATGCCAACGCTATGACCTTGCAAAAACCGAAGGAGCTTAAACTTGCTCTCGTAGGCTGTGGCGGCCGTGGTTCCGGCGCCGTAGTACAAGCGCTAATTGCTGACCCCAATGTGAAGCTGGTGGCTATGGCCGACGCTTTCAGAGACAGGCTTGACGCTTGCTACAGCAACATAACCAAAGACGATGTAGACGGCAAAGGCAGTTTGAAAGCAAAAATTGACGTGCCGGAAAAGAATAAATTTGTTGGATTTGAAGGTTATAAGAGCGCTATCGATCTGGCTGATGTCGTCATCCTGGCTACACCTCCTGGCTTCCGCCCCTATCACCTGGAGTATGCCATCAAACAGAGCAAGCATATCTTCTGCGAGAAACCTCTGGCTACAGATGCGGTGGGTATCCGTAAAGTTTTAGGTCTTCTGGAAGAATCGAAGCAAAAGAACCTCAATATAGTCGTTGGTCTTCAGCGTCACTATGATTCATCTTATCGTGAGGTCATGAAGAGAGTTCACGGTGGCGAAATAGGCGACGTTACATCAGGCCAGGTTTACTGGAACAGCGCTGGTGTATGGGTGAGAGAAAGACAACCCGACATGACAGAGATGCAGTACCAAATGAGAAACTGGTATTATTTCAACTGGCTATGCGGCGACCACATCGTGGAGCAACACATCCACAACATCGACGTGATGAACTGGGCCAAGCAAGGCTATCCGGTGAAGGCGCAGGGCATGGGTGGACGTCAGGTGAGAACTGGCAAGGAGTTCGGCGAAATTTTCGATCACCACTATGTGGAATACACCTACGAAGATGGTGCTATCATGAACAGCCAGTGCCGCCATATCAAAGGCTGCATGGACAAAGTAACCGAAGAAATTGTAGGCACCAAGGGTCGTGCCGACGGCAGCGGCAACATTGTTGACCTAAAAGGAAATACCATTTACAAGCACAGGGGCAAGGACGATCCGAACCCATACGAGCAGGAGCACGTCGAGCTATTTGCCTCCATCCGAAAAGGTGGAGTCATCAACGACCTTGAAAATGGAGCCAAGGCAACCATGACTGCTATCATGGGTCGTATGGCCACCTATTCTGGAAGAGAGCTCACCTGGGAAGAAGCAATCAATTCTGAGGTGAATTTGTTCCCAGACAGGCTTGCATGGGATGCGAATCCGAAGTCAATGCCCGACAAAAATGGTTTTTATACCATTGCGGTACCGGGAGTAACTCAGGTTATCTGACAAGAAATCGGGTAACTAACATTAGACCCTGGCGGCTTCAAACCCGTCAGGGTTTTTTGTTTAATTGACAAAGGACTGGCCAAAGATGAGCTGCTCCATTACCTCGCCATTTTTTTTCCACACCATGGCTGATACGTCGCTGTTTCTTTCCAGAAACCTCCTTATCTCTTCCATTTCCATTACACAAAAGGCGGTAGCATAGGCATCAGCCTGAGCGCCTGATGGTGCCCTAACAATAACAAAGGCCCCGTTGGTCAACGCCTCCCCGGTTTCTGGATCAATGATGTGCGAGTATTTTCTGCCCCCGAACTCAAGATATTGATAGATGTCGCCTGATGAGGCAATGAAACAGTTGGTGCATTTGATTAGCTCATTAATGCCAGGGCCGCTACTATTTTTATCCTCCAAAAGAAACTCCCACGTAGGCTTGCTGGCTGGAGCATCTGCCGCTGCGATTGAGCTGCCGGCTGACACGAACGACCGTGCAAACCCCTCTGCCTTTAGCACTTTCAGTGCCTCTTCAACAGCATAGCCTTTCCCGATTCCACCGAAATCGAGTTTCATCCCCCTTTTTACATACTTTATTTTAAACGGCAGCCTGGTTGTGTCTAACACAATAGCATCAAAGCCATTGACTGCCAAAGCCTCCTCAATCTGCCGTTGTCCGGGAAGCTCATTTTTGCGTTTTGCTCTTCTCCACAATTGTACCAGCGCACCAATGGTAGGATCAAATGCACCAAAAGTCTGTTCAGAAATGGCCTGCGACATCTTGAGCACCTCCCCTAAGTCCTCGCTCACCGCTACCCAGTTGGCAGGCGATGTAGCATTAAGCTGCCAGGTTTCGCTTTGTTCTGAATAGTCACTCAGCGCCAGGTTTATCTGATTGATACGGGCAAATGCCTTGTATGCGGCCTTTCGAGCCGTAAGGCTGTCGGGGCCATCAATAGTAATATTGAATATTGTACCCATTTTCGGTTCAGAGAAACTGAACTGCTGGGCCTGGGATGGCAAAACAGATAGTAGCAGCAAGAAAAGTAAAACCGTTGGCTTCAAAACAAGTGACTTTATATAATACAACGCTCAATCATCAAACTAAGCGTGGAATAAACGCAGGTTTTATCTATTTTGAAAGTTGATTTACAGAAACACCTACTTAACTCGTTATGGCAAAGAACATTTCCATGTTTAAAAGGGCAATTGCCTTGTCAATCGCCGCCGCATTTTTTACCCACTGCTCTACAGAAACTCCCCCTGTCGATCGCTCCATATTAACCGAAGCCCAAAAGCGGCTGCCGGAGTATGCCGTTTCGGGGCTGGAGGTAGCTGATGGATTGGAAGCAACACTTTTTGCCGCCGAGCCCATGATCATGAACCCTACCAACATCGACGTTGACCCCAGGGGCAGGGTGTGGGTGTGTGAAGCGTTTAACTACCGCAGCGAGCTCAACCCTGGCAATGAGGTAGATGCGAAAGGAGATAAAATCGTCATTCTGGAAGACACAAATGGCGATGGAAAGGCCGACAGCCGAAAAATATTTTATCAGGGAACCGATATCAATGCAGCTCTGGGCATAGGTGTTTTTGGTAACAAAGTCATCGTGTCCTGTAGCCCAAATGTGTTCATTTTCACCGACGAAGATGGTGATGATGTGCCAGACAAAAAGGAAGTGCTTTTTACCGGCCTGGGTGGAGTGCAGCATGACCATGCCATTCACTCCTTCACTTTCGGCCCTGACGGCAAGTTCTACTTTAATTTTGGAAATGCAGGTGATCAGCTGCTGGACAAAGACGGCAACCCCATTGTCGACATGGTGGGCAACGAGGTAAACGGCTCAGGCAACCCATACCGCCAGGGGATGCTCTTCCGCTGCGACACCGACGGCAGCAACATGGAAGTGCTTGGCTTCAACTTCAGAAACAACTACGAGCCAGCAGTCGACTCATATGGCTCCATCTGGCAATCTGACAACGACGACGATGGCAACAGAGGGGTTCGCATCAACTTCATTTTAGAATATGGCAACTACGGCTTTACCGACGAGTTCACCGGTGCGAGCTGGAGCACCCGCCGCACCAACATGGAAAAAGAAATTCCACTTCGCCATTGGCACCAAAACGATCCGGGTTCTGTCCCCAACCTTTTACAAACCGGCGCTGGATCACCTACCGGCATGATCGTTTACGAAGGGGACTTGCTTCCAGAAAGATTCAGGAACCAGATGATCCATACCGATGCAGGGCCTAATGTGGTTCGGGCGTATCCGGTGGAAAAGAAGGGAGCAGGCTACACTGCCTCCATCGTCAATATACTTAAGGGCAATGACGACCCATGGTTCCGTCCTTCGGATGTGTGCGTAGCGCCGGATGGTTCATTGTTCGTGGCCGACTGGTATGATCCTGGAGTTGGTGGGCACCAAATGGGGGATCAGGCCCAGGGAAGGATTTACCGTGTGGCTCCCAAGGGTGTTGACTATGAGGCAGAAAAAGTGAACGTTTCCAGCGCTGAAGCGGCAGTGAAGTCTTTGCAAAGCCCCAACATGGGCACTCGCTATCTCGCCTGGACGGCCCTTGAGGCAATGGGTAGTGAAGCGGAAGCAGCACTGAAAGGTCTTTTGAATAGCAGCAATCCAAGAATGAAAGCAAGAGCCCTGTGGCTGTTGGCCAGGATTGACGGGAAGACAGATGAATACATTCAGCTCGCAACAAGCGACCCTGATGAAAACATCAGGCTCACAGGGCTAAAAATTGCCAGGAGCCTGCAGGTGAAAAACCTGGATGATTATCTGGCAAAGGCAGCCTCCGACAAGTCGCCACAAGTAAGAAGGGAAGTCGCCATTGCAGTCCGCTATCTGGATTCACCAAAAGCGGTGGATATTTGGACTGACCTGGCACTGCAATACAACGGAAAGGACAGGTGGTATTTGGAAGCATTGGGTATAGGTGCCGATCCCAGAGGCGAAGAATTCTTTAAGAACTGGATAGAAAAAGGTGGCCTGGAGAAGCCAGGAGCTAACGATATTGTGTGGAGAAGCCGGGCCAAGTCGGCCCTGCCAATGCTGGCGAAGCTGGCTACAAATGGGGAAGGCAGCATGCATGACAATCTCCGCTATTTCCGTGCCTTCGATTTTCACAAAGATCCTTCAAAAGACAACCTGCTTGCCAGCATGCTGACGATCAAACATCCGCAGCAGGACAGCATAAAGATTCTGGCTCTGAGCCATATTTCGCCAGAGAAAATCAATTCGGATCCGGCAGTCAACAAAATCATGAGGGGTTCACTGGCACAAATGAAGGGCACTCCAACGTATATGGATTGGGTAAAAAGGTATCAGCTAAGAGACCAGGTGCCCTCGTTAGTAAGTATTTATACCCAGTCACCAAAAAGTGAATTTGGCCCGGAGGCGATTAAACTTGTGCACCAATTTGAGGGCATCGACTTTTTCAAAAAACAACTTCAGCAAAAAGACAACGAAAAGGTAATCGAAACGCTGAATGCGATGACCAACCTTTGGGGGCCCGAGGTTTGGAATACATTCAAGGAAATATCGCTTGATGAAAGCAGAGACCTGGCTGTAAGGAAAGCGGCCATCAAAGCCTACGGAACAGGCTGGTCGACCGAAAACAACCTTTTGGACATGGCATTGGCCAACGAGGTGCCTGAAGAGCTGAAAGAGACTGCGATGTATACACTTCTCAACGGCATTAAAAGCTCAGTAAGAAAAGAGGCGGCCAAAATGCTGGCCGCCGGAGACACCAAATTTGGCTCGATTGAAGAGCTGGTGGCTTTGGATGGAAGTGCTACAAACGGCGCTGCCATGTTTGAGAGGGTTTGCTCCACCTGTCACGTCGTCAACAACAAAGGAACCCAGTTTGGCCCACAGCTGTCGGAAATTGGCGACAAGCTTGGAAAAGAAGGTCTTTACAAAGCAATTATGTACCCTGATGCGGGCATCAGCTTCGGCTATGAGGGCTTTTTGATCACTACGGCAGCAGGCGAAAAGATAGCTGGCTACATTTCCAGTGAAACCAACGATGCCCTTGAAGTAACTGTCATTGGCGGTGCCAAAACAAGGTATGCCAAAAAGGATATCGTATCAAAAGAGCCACTTGAAAACTCACTGATGCCTACCGGGCTGCACAATGCCTTCACGCAGCAGGAACTGGTTGACCTGGTGGCTTACTTGTCTTCGTTGAAAAATGGAGCGCCAGTTGCTGCCCGATAACACAAAATATACCTACTCGAACACCTAAATAATTAACGAAATGAATAGAAGAGATTTCATTGGCAGAGCAGCCCTGGCAAGTGGCGCAGTTTCGCTTATGGGAGGTAGTGCCTTTGCACTACCGAACAAGAACACTTTCCAGGCCGTTGGTAAGCCATTTAAAATGGACTATGCGCCGCATTTTGGCATGTTTAAAAACCATGTTGGCGATGACCCAATTGAGGAACTGAAATTTATGTTTGACCAGGGTTTCCGGTCACTTGAAGACAATGGCATGCTTGGCCGACCCGTTGAAATGCAAAACAAGATCGCAGCAACGCTCGAAAGACTTGGCATGCGAATGGGGGTGTTTGTGATCGATGGCGGCGACAACTGGAAAATTTCCTTGACCACAGGGAAGAAAGAATTTAAAGATAAGTTTGTTGATACCTGCAAAAGATCTGTAGAGCTGGCCAAAAGAGCCAATGCCAAATGGATGACAGTTGTTCCGGGCTTCTACGATGCAAGCTTACCCATAGGGATACAAACAGCTAACGTAATCGACGCACTACGAGCTGGTGCAGAAATATTGGAGCCCCATGGGCTGGTCATGGTGCTTGAACCGTTAAGTGACAGACCTGATCTTTTCATGCGAACATCCGCCCAAACCTATGAGCTTTGCAAGGCCGTAGATAGTCCAGCCTGTAAGATCCTTTATGATATCTATCACATGCAAAGGAACGAAGGAAACCTCATCGCCAATATCAACCTTACCTGGGATGAAATCGCCTACTTTCAAATTGGCGACAATCCCGGAAGAAAGGAACCCACCACTGGTGAGATCAACTACAAGAATGTTTTCAAGCATATTTACGACAAAGGATACCGCGGCGTAATGGGTATGGAACACGGCATTTCAAAACCAGGAAAAGAAGGAGAAATGGCACTTGTGGCTGCCTATAGAGAAGTTGACAATTTTTAGTGTAAAAATAAGCCGTTTACCGATACTCATTCATTACAGCCACTTAGGGAATATCCTCGCTGCAAAGTGAGGGGTTTTTGGACTTAAATAGTTATAGAATGCTGAATTGTGTCAACTTTCGAAGTTGGTACAATTTAGCCCATTCCAGGCTTCAATGCCGGGTTTGGATTTGTATTGATTTTTATCTGTTTTACCTACTTTGATGCGAAAACTACTACCCTTGCTTCAGCTGGCCATTGGCGCTTGTCTGTACAATACTGCTCCGGCACAAAATCTCGTCAGCCAAAATCCCTCCATTGAAGTTCTCAGCAATCAGTACGACGCCGAAGTCGGGTATAGTGGCAGAATATTCAACGGCGCAGAATATGGAATCAAGTATGCAGATGTAGTTGATCATGCTTTTTTAGTTTCCGAGTGGCAACCTGGCAGCATCAACTTTCTCGACAGAGCATACAAAGGTCTCGAGCTACGGTATGACATTGTAAACGACCTGGTTGTTCTCAAACACTACGACCCCAACAGCGGCATCTCCATTGCTATTATGCCCGCTCAGGAAAAGATCAATTCTTTCACGCTTTCATCGGTGCAGTTTGTTCGTTTGCCCCCCCAAGTTACCGGGGAGCAGAAATCCCGCTTTTACGAGCTGATTGCTGACAAAGAATATAAACTGGTTGCCAAACACACGAAAGAAAAGTTCATTGACAAGTCAAGAGGAGCGCCGGTGGTCGGATTTCAGCACAAGGTCAAATTATACCTCAAAAAAGACGATGAATTCATCATCATCAGAAGCAAACGAGCGCTATTAAAGGTTCTCGAAGACAAAAAGAAAGAACTCGCTGACTACTCAAGAGCCAGAAAACTGTATTGGAACGAAAACCCGAAAAGAACTGCCGCCATATTAGTTGGCTATTACTTTGATTTAAAAGGAGAGAACTGAAAATGAAAAAAGCAGCTGTTTTATTACTTATGATAGGGCTGGGGTTCCATTCTCAGGCGCAAAACCCAACGATCACCGCTACTTTCAGCGAAACACCCTTTGATAAGGCGGTAAAAACCATAGAAGAGCAGGCAAAAACAGCGATCTTCTACAATCCACAGTGGACAGACACCATACGGGTAAACGCCACACTTAACTCAGCTTCTCTAAAGGAAGCTCTAACAGCCATCATTCCGTCCGCTTCCGACTTAAGTTTCTTCATCAATTCGGGAGGCAAAGTAATTATCTCGAAAGGCTACGTGATTCGGGAAAGCCTCCCAGTTGATTTTTTCACGAGGGAGCCCGTAGAAGACAAAATGGAGGTAGCTGCCCTGGAATTAGAAAAAACAAGAAATAATCAAGGGCCCGTGGAAGACGCCATAGAAAACAAGACTTTCGAAGTAGGCAAAAAAACGGCGGTGCTAGCCTCTGGGAAAGCTACGGTTGCCGGCTACGTGAAAAGCATGGCTTCTGGTGAGCCCGTCATTGGAGCATTAGTTTATATCGAAAACCCAAAAATAGGTACCATTACCGACCAGTTTGGCTACTACTCTCTCACCATTCCCAACGGCAAGCAGCTACTGAAAATCCAAAATGTGGGAATGAAAAGTACGAGGCGGCAAATCATACTCTACTCTGATGGACTTTTCAACATAGAAATGGAAGAGGATGTGGTGGCTTTGAAGGAAGTGGTGATCGAAGCCGAACGTGATGTAAACGTTACAGGTATGCAAATGGGGCTCGACAGGCTCGATATCCAGTCGATCAAGCAGATGCCTTCTGCTTTTGGCGAGGCCGATATTATGAAAGTAGCCTTAACGCTGCCAGGGGTTCAAAGTGTTGGCGAAGGTTCCAATGGCTTCAACGTGCGGGGCGGCAGCACCAGCCAGAATCTTATTTTGCTGAATGACGCTGTGATTTACAATCCTTCCCACCTTTTTGGCTTCTTCACGGCTTTCAATGCCGATGTGGTAAGAAATGTGGAACTGCACAAAGCGGGCATTCCGGCGGAGTACGGAGGCAGGATCTCGTCGGTGTTTGAGGTAGACATGAAAGATGGCAACAAGAAAAAATTCGCTGGCAGCGGCGGTATAGGGCTGGTCACTGGCCGCCTTTCTCTTGAAGGCCCGATCATAGAAGACAAGGCCTCGTTCCTTATTGCTGGCCGAAGCAGTTACTCAGACTGGATTTTGAAAAGGCTGCCAAACGCTACGTTCAAAAACTCCACAGCCGGTTTCAGCGACCTGAATGCGAGGGTTACCTACGACATTGATGAAAAGAACAGCGTATATATTACTGGCTATTTGAGTAATGACAGGTTCAGTCTCAACTCCGATTCGCTCTACCAATACACCAACTCCAACGCTTCCATCAAATGGAAAAAAATATTCAACAGCAGACTTTATGGGGTTTTCACAGGAGTTTCCAGCCACTACGACTACAGTCTGTCATCCGATGACGTGCCGGTAAACGCATTCAATCTGGGCTACGGCATTAACCAGCACAACTTCAAAGCTGACTTCAGCTACTTCCCTGAGTCCATGCATAAAATCGATTTTGGGCTAAGCAGTATTTATTATGATCTGAATCCTGGATTCAATAAACCTGTTGGTGACCAATCGATCCTTCAGGAAAAGATTTTGGAGAAAGAAAAAGGGATTGAATCGGCTATTTATGTAGGCGACAAGGTTGATATCAACGACAAGCTTTCTCTGTACCTGGGACTGCGCTATTCAATGTACTCGTTTCTTGGCCCAAAAAGCGTCATTCAATATGACCCGACCCGAGCAAAGGACGTAAATACGATGCAGGACACTGTGCAGTACCCTTCTGGCGACTTTATCAAAACCTATCACGGGCCGGAATACAGAGCTTCTATGAGGTATGCCTTCAATCCCATCAGTTCCGCCAAGTTGAGCTTCAATAGAATGCGACAGTATATTCATCAGCTATCCAACACCCAGGCCATTTCCCCCACTGATATCTGGAAGCTCAGCGATTCTTATATCAGTCCGCAGATTGGAGACCAGTTCTCTATCGGATACTACCGCAACATGAGGTCTAACAGCCTTGAACTCTCAGTGGAAACCTATTACAAGTGGCTAACCGATATGCTTGACTATAAAAACGGTGCAGTGCTTGTGATGAATGAGCACCTGGAAACTGACGTGATAAAAGCCAAAGGCAAGGCATACGGCCTCGAGATCATGCTGAAAAAGAAAACCGGCAAACTCAACGGATGGGTAAGCTACACGTACTCCAGAACGTTCGTACAAATCGCAGGACAGTTTCCGGAAGAAAGAGTAAACAGAGGCACATATTTCCCCGCCAGCTACGACAAACCGCATGACCTGACGATTGTTTCAAACTATAAATTCACCAGAAGGATCAATATTTCGGTTAATTACACGTACAGCACAGGGCGGCCAATCACCTACCCCCTGTCGGTGTATACCATAGGGGGTGCAAACCGGGTTCACTATTCCGACAGAAACGCCTATCGTATACCTGACTATAGCCGAATGGATCTGTCCATCAACTTCGAGGGCAACCACAAAATCAAGAAGCTAGCCCACAGTTCATGGACCTTCGCTTTGTTCAATGTGCTGGGGCGCAACAATGTGTACTCCATCTACTTTGTGACCGAGCAGGGTGAAATAAATGGCTACAAGCTTTCCGTCTTTGCCCGACCCATTCCAACCATCACCTACAATTTCAGATTCTAATTCCATGAGAAAGCTTAAAGCCATTTTTGGAAGAACGTTACCGAAAGCATCTGTGCTCCTATGGGTGCTGACCACAAGCAACTTGATTCAGGCTCAGGACATTTCCTACAGGGAAGAGATTCATATACACCACGATGGCCCTGTATATTTAACGGGTGATCGCTTAAGGTTTTCCGTAACATGTCTCGATCAGTCAAACCACCTGCTTTCTCCACTTAGCAGACTGGCCTATGTTGAACTCCTCGACAGCGAAAACACACCACTGGCACAGTCGATCATCGATTTGAATGATGGAAAAGGAAAGGGCGACATTCTTTTACCATTTACCGCCACTTCAGGCAACTACATCTTGAGAGCCTACACCAAGTGGATGCGAAATTTTCCTCCCGAGGACTATGCTTATTCAATTGTTACCATCATCAATCCATTTAAGTCGCTTGGGCTGTCAGAAAGCAGTGAAAAGCCAGCCACCAGAAAAGCCTATGCTCCCACAGCAGGTCTGACGATATCAACCGCCAGCGAAGTATATCGCTCAAGGCAAAAGGTAACCATCGACCTGGGATTAACTGGTGTAGAGGGTAGGCCTGCTAGTGGGCTGGTGTCAGTTTCTGTAAGCAAGGTGCCTGATTTCTTCACGACGGACGGGGAAAATTCCGGGAAGCTTCCGGTTGTTGTCAAAAAAAATCCCTCCCAGGGTTCATTTAAGCCCGACAGGCACTACTTGCCTGAAACGAAGGGGCAGTTCCTCACTGGTAAAGTGTATGAACCGGGCACCACAACCCCAAAGGCAAATGAATTGATCTACTTGTCTATCATTGGAGCTCAACCTGAATTCTATGCTTCAAAAGCTGATAGCGAGGGCGTTATCCGGTTCGAGATTGTGGATTTTTATGGCCAGGGAGAAGTGCACCTGCAAAGCGCCGATCCAGAGGCCAATGTAGATATAATTATTGATCCGTCGTTTTCGGAGGCCTTTGTTGCGCTCGAGGTTCCGCCACTCAATATTGACGAAAAGTGGGAAGGCTACCTGACTCAGGCGAGCCAGAATATGCAGGTTAGAAATGTGTATTCCAGTATTATTCCATTTGATGAACACCAGCTGTCGGCTGACTCATTACCTTTTTACGGTATTCCTGATCAGAAATACTACCTGGATGACTACACAAGGTTTCCTTTGATGGAAGAAGTGCTGAGGGAATATGTAGCTGGTATTTTCCCAAGAAAAAGAAACGACGAGTTCTATTTTAAGATGGTCAACGTAGAAAAAAATGAGATCATGAACAATGAACCGTTGATGCTCTATGATGGCCTTCCAATTAAAACGGCGAACACCATTATGGAGCTGGATCCTCGTCTTGTGAAGCGGATTGATGTAGTGACAAAAAGGTATTTGATGGGTGGAGCGATTTTCGACGGCATCACAAGCTTTCATTCATATAAGGGTGACTTGGCTGGGCTAGACCCGGCACTCACTGTCGGTCAGGACTATTCATTTATTGGGGTGCAGAAGGGGGCGAAATATGTGTTTCCCGACTACGACGATGTTAACTCAACATCGACATTGCCCGACTTCAGAAACACTCTGTATTGGGCTGATAGCAAGAAGATCAGTGACGGGCTTGGAGTAGTAGCATTTTTTACCGGAGACGATACCGGGACATATTTGATTGACGTTGAAGGAATCTCAGACTCAGGCGACTTGATCTCTCAAAAAAGGTTTTTCAAAGTGGAGAAATGAGAATAATCACCCTGGCCATACTGATATTTTTCGTGAGTGTTGGCTGCCTCGAAAGATTCGAGCCACAAGGAACGACGTTGACCAACCTATTGGTGGTGGAAGGGCAGCTTACAACTGGTTCGGAGGGCAACACAATCAAACTCTCCAGAACCCGGGCCATAGGCATGAAAGACATGGTACCAGAGCAAAATGCCATAGTGAAAGTGACAGATGGCCAATCAAACGACTACCTTTTTAAGGAAATGCTACCAGGTAAATATTACAGCCCGGCGGCAGATTTGACAGCAAAGGTGGGAGAAAAATATGTGCTCGATATTGTAACCGCCGGAGGCAGTCACTATCAATCCAGCCCGGTTACGCTTAAGCAAACTCCCCCAATTGAAAAAGTCTATTACAGCAGTGAAACCAGGCTGACTGACGATGGGAAAGTGCTGTCAGGCATTGCAATTTATCTCGATGCTTTCGACGAGGATAACAACACCAACTACTACCGCTGGGAATGGACAGAAAATTGGGAAATTCAAATGCCTGTCAACTCAAAATTCGACTTTCAAGTCGACAAAGACACCATCGGAATGGGCTATCCCATACCCAAAATTCTGCCGGTGAATATTTGCTACAACTCCGATACCTCCAGCAGAATAATGGTGGCCAGCACCAAAACCCTCTCTGAAGACCGTGTAAAAAAATATGAGATCAATTTTACCAGCACCAAAGGATTCAAATTAAAGAGCCTCTATGGCATTATAGTAAAACAATATGCTCTTGACGAAGCGGGATACAAATACTGGGAGGCTTTAAGGGCAAGCAGCGAAGGGGTAGGCACCTTATTTGACCCACAGCCTTATGAACTTACGGGGAACGTTTTTAATACAAGTGATGGCAACGAGCCGGTACTGGGCTATTTTGATGCCAGCACGGTGTCAGTTAATTCGCTGGTAGTCATCCGTGACCAACTTGATTCTCTCGTCTATCCTCTGGAGCAATGTTTTGAGGAGAAAGACACCGTGCCGTACAGGCTTGTACAAGACTACCTGCAGGCTGGTTACCTTATCGACACCACAGGTCTGTTTGGCACCACTTACGTAATAATGGCACCCGTAGATTGTAGCGACTGTAGACTCTACGGGTCGCTGGAGCGCCCAAAATTCAGACCTGATTGACAATTGGCCGAATTATGCAACATATCGCCCAAAGACTTCTTTGTTAAAGGTAAAAATCTCTTCAGAGTGACGTGCACTCTTTTGATAGGGTTCGACCTCATTGGATGCACCGAGCCTTTTACTCCCGAGTCCAAAGCTTACAAAGGTGTTCTTGTGGTTGACGGGTTTGTATCAGACGCAGAAGCCAGGTCATCAATAAAACTGACACGCAGCTCCCCTATCGACGTTGCCATTCCTACCCCGGAATCAAACGCCATTGTATCGGTAATAAATAAAGAGGGGACAAGTTTCGAATTTGAAGAAACCTCACCTGGCGTTTACCAGAGCATTGCGGGAGGTTTTAAGGGTGTTGTCGGGCAAGTTTATTCGCTTGACGTTTTGACTGACAATGGCAATCACTACCAGTCCAGGCCGGTTTTACTAAAAAAATCACCGCCGATAGATAGTGTTTATTTCGAACCCTCCGTCAGGCTGTCGGATATTGACGGAGATACAATTACGGGAGCCGCCATATTTATTGACACACATGACGACACGAATTCCACGAAGTATTACCGATGGGAATGGGAGGAAGACTGGGAAATAAGAGTACCCTACCCCAACACATACGACTGGATCACCTACGAGGACGGCAAATTTGGCTTTCCAAAGGAAAACGGAAATCAGATTGGCCTTTGTTACAACCATGAAGTAGGTAGAAACATCCATATTGCCACTACCAATCAGCTGTCAAGCGATCAGGTAAGCAAGTTTGAGCTCAACTACGTCACAACCAGAGATGGCTATAAGCTAAGGTCTCTTTATAGCATTTTAGTACGGCAATATGCGCTCGATGAAGAAGCCTTCTTATATTGGTCAGAGCTCGAAAAGACCTCTGAAACACTGGGTACTTTGTTTGATCCCCAGCCCTATGAATTGCGGGGAAACGTTTTTAACACTGACGACCCCGACGAAACCGTTCTGGGTTATTTTGGTGCCAGCACGGTTGAAGAGAAGCGCCTCTACATTACCCGTGAACAGCTTAAGGACATCAAATACCCAACCAACCCCTGTAGCCAGGACTTGCTTGAAGTTGAATACAGGTATGTGTACGACCATTTGGAAGCCGGCTACGTTATTGCTTACCTCGGCGACTACGGGGCCATCTCACTGTATATGGCACCGAAAGATTGCTGCGACTGTAGATTTAATGGCGTATTGGAGAAACCTGACTTTTGGCCATTATGAGCGAAGCGATTGTTTCAGCGTATATCTCCAGAAAACTAGCACTGGTTTTACCCATCGTTTTCATTTTTGAAGGGTGCATCGAACCATTTGACGGGAAGTCGACTGACTATGAAAACTCGCTGGTAGTAGACGCCGCCATATTCGACACGCCTGGTCCCTATCAGGTGCTCCTTTCTAGAAGCAGGCCTTTCGGCACCTCAAACTCTTTGCCTCAAACTGGCGCCTCAGTTTGTGTGACCACCCCTGAGGGTTTATGTTATCCATTTACAGAAGTGGCTCCGGGCAAATATCTTAGCGACTCGGCAGAATGGCGAGGGCAGCCGGGCACTACATACAAGCTGGAAATTGACGTAAATGGCATTCATTTTGAGTCCTCCGAGGAACTCCTGCGAAGCACACCGGCCATAGATAGCGTCTACTATGAGCTTGAGGAGAGGTATACTGACGCTGAAGAAGTGTTGTCGGGAATAGCCTTATTTGTCGACACGCATGACGAAAACAATTCGACCAAGTTCTATAAATGGACATCCATTGAAAGCTGGGAAATAAAAGTAGAATTCCCCATCGATTACAATTTATGGACGTGCTACGACTCCGACACGTCCAAAATTATTCAAATTGCCACCACCCGTGGGCTGTCCAAAAATGTAGTAAGCAGGCATGAACTCAATTATGTGAGCACCGAGGGGTTTCGCCTTGGCTCCTATTACAGCTTGCTGGTAAAACAGTCGGCCATCGACCAAAAAGCCTATAGCTACTGGTCGGAGATCAAGCAATCCACCGAAATGGCTGGCTCTTTGTTTGACATTCAGCATTACCCTATCCGGGGAAATATTTACAATACGTCAGACGCCGAGGAGGTGGTTTTAGGGTATTTTGAAGTGCTATCGATACAGGACAAGCGAATCTTTATCTCCAGAAGAGATGTCAAAGATCTCAACTTTCCAGGGCCCTCGTGCTATAGTGTGTGGGATGGTCCGCCATCTGACCCACGGTTTTTGCCCAGACGATGCACAGATTGCACCTACCATGGCGGCTCATTGAAGAAACCTGACTTTTGGCCTAACTAATACCTTAAAACAAAAAAATTGAAAATCACTGACACAATATTCTTTCAAAGAAAGCTATTTATTACCGGCAGAAATGCACTGTTGCTTGTGCTTTTAGGCAGCTGCATTGAACAATTCGACCCAAAAGTAATTGCCTACCAAAGCGTATTAATAGTAGATGGCTACCTCTCTGATAAAGCAGAGCCCTACAGAAT
The DNA here is from genome assembly GCF_048007035.1 of Imperialibacter sp. Taxonomy (NCBI): domain Bacteria; kingdom Pseudomonadati; phylum Bacteroidota; class Cytophagia; order Cytophagales; family Flammeovirgaceae; genus Imperialibacter; species Imperialibacter sp. The sequence continues at coordinate 2,771,969 of NZ_CP180355.1, read as the reverse complement.
TACTTTGTCACGGTCGAGGGCCCTAAATAACGAAGAGTTTCTTCCTGAGCTTGGTGCCAGTGTATCGATTATCGGAAGTGAAGGCGAAACATATCCCCTGGTAGAGGGCGATTCCGGCCTTTACATGAGCAATCCCAGCGAGTTTGTTGCCATGGTTGAAGAAACCTACATGCTGGACATAGTGACGGCCAACGGAAATCACTACCAGTCGGATCCTGTTGAAGTAAAATTAACTCCGCCCATCGATAGTGCCTATTTCAAAAGAGAGCAGCGAATCAGCGACGACGGTCTGAATCTGGATGGGATAAAAATTCTTGTAGATGCTCACGACCCAACATCGGGCACTCATTATTACAGGTACGAATGGTCGGAAACCTATGAAACCTATTTGGCATATGCGGCACCCTGGGACTATGATTCCATGGCGCCGGACCCGAGGTTTCCCATTAAGCGTAAGGAAGTTTTCGCTCAGGTATGCTATAGTTCAAGGCGAGGGAATAACATTTTGATTGCGGACACTGATCAACTGGCAGAAGATCAGGTAAGTGAATTTGAAGTGACTTATGTAAGCACAGAAGACTACAAATTGAGAACGAGGTATAGCATATTGGTAGAACAATTTGCGCTTGACGAAAAAGGCTTTCATTATTGGTCTGAGTTAAAGAAAAACTCAGAAAGCCTGGGCACCCTATTTGATCCCCTGCCCTACGAATTGCGTGGGAACATCAAAAATGTAAACGACCCTGACGAAGCTGTACTTGGTTACTTTGATGCAGCTCAATCGTCGCAGTTTCGATTGTTTGTTGACATTGACCAGCTCAGAGACCTGACCTTCCCCTCAACCGGCTGTCCCAATTCGCTGGACACAGTTGCCTTGCAGGACATCCCGATCAACCTGACGAGAGGTCGGCTTATTTCCGTATTAGGGCCGTATCCCGTTCAGTACGTTCTCATGTCGCCCAAAAGATGCGCCGATTGCAGAGTTTACGGATCGTTGGAAAAACCGGATTTTTGGTAACAGATGAATCACTTGAGGTATGAGTGACAAAAAATCCCTCATTCGTATCAATTACTTACTACTGCTACTACTTAGCAGCTGCATTGAAAAATTCGTGCCCGAAATACCCGAAAGTGATGGGGAATTGGTGGTGGAGGGATATGTTACTGATCGACCCGAAGACTACGTCATCAGGCTAAGTCGCTCACGGGCAATTGATCTTAAAAAAAGTTTACCAGAAACAGGAGCAACCGTCAAAATACTTGAGGGGGAGGCCATTGAACATCAGCTGACTGAAAGTGCAGACGGGGCCTATGTTAGCAAAGCAGGTGATTTCGTTGGCCAGGTTGGGTCAGAATACACGTTAGATATCGTTACGGCAGACGGCGTGCACTATCAGTCCAGCACCGAAAGAATGATCAAAACGCCTGCCATCGACAGTGTGTATTTTGAAAGAGAGGTAAGGTTCACTGATGTTGAAGATCTGTTAGTTGATGGAATAAAAATCCTGGTAGACACGCATGATCCTACTAATTCAACGAGGTATTACAAATGGGAGTGGAATGAAGACTGGGAATACAAAGCAACCTATCCAAATTCTTATGGGTGGGTGCCGGGTGACCGTATAACAGACCCTGGGCACCCTGTTTTCAATCCTTCACCCAATGTTTTCTGTTACAATACCAATTCGTCAAAGCAAGTGTTGATTGCTTCTACCAACACACTTGAAAGGGATGTACTAAGCAGGTTTGAAATAAAATACGTTAACACACTTGGGCGAGAGCTTGTTTCACTTTACAGCATTCTGGTGAAGCAGTACGCCATAAGCGAAAACGCCTATAAATACTGGCGAGAGTTAAAAGGCCTCAGCGAAAGCCAGGGAACATTATTTGACAAGCAGCCATATGCACTACCGGGCAACGTGGGCAACCTTAATGACCCCGAAGAAGTTGTTCTCGGCTACTTTGAAGCCCTTTCAGTCGATGAAGAAAGAATATTTATACGCAGAGAAGAGCTGAAAGAATTGGACTTCCCCACCAACACCTGCTACTACGAAAAAGTCGATTCGGTCAACTACTGGACTGTTCAGGACTACCTCGACCAGGGATACCTGATATATGGGGTAGGCGGTTTTCTGACAGCGTTTGTACACATGGTTCCAAGAGACTGTGCCGATTGCACCTATCATGGATCGCTCGACAAGCCTGATTACCTGCCATGACAAAGATGAAGAGCCTGAGCGCTCCCTGACGAAATTATACTATAAAGTATCAACGGCTTTCGTTAATTTCCGTTTCTTATTAACCCAACCTGAAAATGAAGAAGCTACTTACCCTGGCAATTGCCGTATTGTCTGCCGCACATTTTTCGTACGCCCAAAAGTGGACAGTAGATGATGTGGTCAATCAGGAGTCTCTTTCCGACGCAATTTTTTCTGACGACAACAACCTGGTGGCTTGGGTGAAACGCAGACCTGCCCCCGACAAAGACAGCTTTGTGTCCGACATTTATCTTACCCGGCTCAATAGCAAAGACAAAGACGGCAACTTCAAAACAGTGCAGCTTACCAGAGGTGACGACTCGGAAAGCAATCCTGTATTTTCTGCCGATGGAGAAATTATCTACTTCCTTTCTTCCAAAGCCAAGGGCAAAAACCTGTGGGCGATGTCGCTACTTGGCGGAGAGGCCTCCTGAGTTTGACACGCTGAAATTGAAAAAGTGCCATTGCGCTGTGTATGGGCACTTTTTAGACTACTTTTCAGAAATTTGTATATCGAAAACTCGCTTGATTTTCTTTCAGATAGTGGCTTGATTTGCCTCAAACAGATTTTGAGTGCCTAGTATCATTATCGACAAGAAGCCATCAGGTGATTATATCCGCATCGTTGAGTCTTATCGTGACCAGGATGGCAAGCCACGCACCAAAACGCTTTACAGCCTGGGGCGGGTAGACAGTTTTTCGCCCGAGTCTCTGAAACGAATGGGCCAGCGGCTCTATGAATTAGGTGGTGGAAATCTGAAGGATTTACTCGGTGAGCAAGTCAGCGAAGAAGGTAGATATAACTACGGCTTTCTGTTGGTTTACCGTAAAATACTCCACTATTACGGCCTTGATCGCATATTTCAGCGGATCACCAAAAAGAAAAAGCTGACCTTCTCTCTTACTGAAGTGGTTTTACTACTGCTCATTGAGCGCCTCAATGATCCTTGTAGCAAGCGGGGTAGCTTTTTCCACCAGGAAGAATACCTGGGACTGGCTCAGGTGTCCTTGCAACACCTCTACAGGAGTCTGGACTACCTGGCTGACCATAGCCAACTGATCCAGCAAACCATTTTCCAAACTGGTAGAGACCTGTTCAACCAGAAATTAGATGTGGTGTTCTATGACGTGACCACCTTCTATTTTGAATCAGAAATAGAACAGGAAGGAGCATTGCGTCAGAAAGGCTTTAGCAAAGATGGCAAAATAGGAAGCACACAAGTGGTTTTTGCCATGCTCATTGACAGATACAAGCAACCCATCGGTTACAAACTCTATAGCGGAGACCTGTGGGAAGGATACACCTACACAGAAATGGTGGAAAGCCTCAAGAAAGAATACCAGATCGAAAACATCGTCTTGGTAGCCGACCGAGGCATGCTCAATACTGACAACCTGCAAGTCACTGTTGACAAAGGCTATGAGTTCATCATGGGAGAGCGGCTCAAGGTACTCCCCAAACCCATCCAGGCCCGGTTGATCGATCTGGATAACTATCACCATCAATGGATGAGTTCTTCAGTAGGTTCGGAGCGTGAGCCGGTCAAAGTGCGCTACACTGTCCTGGAATACAATGAGCGAAAGATCATAGCTACCTACAGCGAAAAGCGAGCTGAAAAAGATCGACAAGAAAGAGAAGAAAAGCTTCGTAAGGCTGAATTGTTGCTCAAAAACCCAACGCAACTCAAAAAGAAGGCCCATCACTACTACCTCAAAAATACCGAAGGGGAAAAGTATGTGGTTGATACTGAAAAAATCAAACGAAGCGAAAAGTATGACGGCTTCCTTGCCATCGCCTACCACGCCAAAGGACTCTCCCATGAACAGGTGCTGGATCACTACCACCATCTATACCAGATAGAGCATAGCTTCCGTACCTTCAAAGGCTATCTGGAAACCCGCCCGATGTTCCACTGGACCAATAAGCGTATCCAGGGTCACATTTGTCTGTGCTATATCGCCTATAGCATGCTAAACCATTTACAACTTCGGCTAACCAAACAAGGCACCCCACTTACAGAGCAAACCATCCGAACCCACTTGTCCAAAATGCAAGTCAGCCTTGTCAAACAAGCCGATCAATACTTCTACCTGCGCTCCAAGACCTCTGAAATCTCACAGCAATTACTACAAGCAGTGGCTGAAAAGAACCTCCCAGACCTTTTTCATAAGGATCAGATAATCAAATACTTATAAAATCTTGTATATCGAAAGCAATTTTTTAATTACTTATATATCAGATACTTAACTCAAAATCGTGTCAAACTCAGGAAAAAGGTACGGAAGGTTACAGGAGGGAAAAAGATTTATTTGGGAAAGTTGGAAACACCCGACTTGGGGATATAAGAAAAATAGGAATAGATTGATATGAAGGAATTTGCAGCGGGTGGCGGTTGGGAGTTGTGTCTTTGCATCAAAGAAAAATAGCTATTCAAATAAAGGGATCAATTGCCATGGCTTTGGCCGGTGTGAAGACACACCGTTAAACTAGATATGTATTTAGTTTAGCTTGCTGTCCTTCCCTATCATTCTAGCCTAACAGTCATGATTTCCAGGCTGCTCATTGACCAGCTTTCATCGCAGGCCGGATAGTCGGTATTGGGTTGCACCAAACGGTCATAAAACTGAAGGAAGGCTGTCTTACTCGTGTGTGCTATAGTCTTTGTTATTTGATACACGCTGGTTCCGTCAGACAGATCGGCCCTGTGGCAAAAGCCTGGCAAAAAATAACTGGCGCCTGTTCTGGGATTGCTGAAGTCGGGGAAGCGCTTTGGGTAGGATTGAAAAAGGCAGTAGGTGCTTACACAAGGGCTGTTGGAAAAAGTGACGTCCATGATCCGAGTGTCGTCAAGTTCCATATACCACCGGTCCGGCCCATCGTCTCCACCGGCGTTGCCGTCCCAGGAATCATGTAACAACAAAGTAAAGCTGACCTCCAGAAAATCATGCTTCGGCATATCTGAAAGGTCAAGACTAAAACCACCTCTGTTATAGGGGCCAACAACCCAATCGCCATTAAAGTCAGAAGAAATACCTCCTTCTATTTCCCCCAATCCAGTCTGGTCAAACTGACTGACGAATACCACTTCGGTCAATTCCTCCTTCGGTTGGCATTGAGCCAACAGAATTAGCACTGAGAGAAAAAATGTGGCTTTGATGACGTCCAACAACATAGGCATACTTTTCAGCTTACAACAATAACATCATCATTCTACATAAGTCAATTTATCGACTAAGATGTTCTAAATTTTTTAACTCAGTTGCCACTGGCTAAAACAACCTCTTAAACAGCTTCGTAAACTTCAGCATCTCGTTCAGGTCGCTCACTTTGATTTTGCCCATCATAAAGGCCATTTCGGCGCTGCGTTTGCCCAGCTCAATTTCTTCATATACGGCGTCGCTTGTTTTTATTGTGCATTTCGCCTCGCCCTCCAATCCCTGACTGACACGGCAGGCGCCTTTCTCGATTACAGCAGTAAATAGCCCGCCGTTTTTTCCTTCGATATCAAAGTGAAATATCGTTTCAAATCCTTCCTCCAATTTTTCAGGCCTGAAGCGATCCTGCAATGACAAAACTATTTCCCGTGCTATCTCTGGTTTGGTTTCCATGGTTTCTTGTAGGTATCTAATGCTATTTCTAATAATTTTTACATCTTCAATCTCCTGACTGGTGCGACCTTATCGGCACCAGCGTCCGCTGAAATCTCTGTCTTTCGTGCCACCAGCCTGGCTTCCCCCAAGTCGTTTTTCCAACCCTCCAAGGGGTTTTAACCCTTGAAGGGCTTTTAATAAGACTTCTACAGTCCAAGCGAGACGCTTCAACTATCTGCCTTAACTGCTAATAAAACTTCTTACCTTTCTCCGCCTGCTCCACCAGCAATTCGGCCGGCTTGAACCTGGCTCCTATTTCTTTCTCCAACTGAGTCATCTTCTCAACAATAGTTTTGGCTCCCTTGGCATCGACGTACCGGAACGGACCACCCAGAAAAGGCGGGAAGCCCAACCCAAAAACAGCCCCGATGTCTCCATCTCTTGGCTTTTTCAATATGCCTTCCTGCAAACAATAAATCGCCTCATTGATCATAATCAATGATAGCCTATCCTGTATTTCGGAATCTTTAAAGGCTTTGCTTCCCCGGCTATCAATTAAGCGCAACGCCTCATCATTCACTTTGCCCCTCAGTTTCTTGCCGGTCTTCTCATCGTACTGTAGAAAACCCTTTCGGTTCTTTCGGCCCTTAAAGCCCGCTTCGGCAAGTTTGTTCAGCAAGTCGGAGCTCTTCGCCCCCCGCTTGTTGAAGAAGGCTTCCAAATCGCCTTTGTTAATATGAGCGCCCACGTCAATACCTACTTCATCAATCAAGGTGATCGGCCCGACCGGGAAGCCGAATTTCTTCATTGCCTTGTCCATCTGCAACGGATCGGCCCCTTCCTGCATGAGCAGCAGCGCTTCATTGATAAATGGCGCCAGGATTCGGGTAGTGTAGAAACCCGGGCCGTCTTTCACTACGATACAGGTTTTGCCCTGCTTTACACCTACTTCCAGCGCTGTGGCGGTTACCCAATCGGCTGTTTTACCCGTAACAACTATCTCCAACAGGGGCATTTTGGGCACTGGCGAGAAATAATGCATGCCGACGACTGTCTCCGGCCTGGAGGAGGCTTCTGCGATTTTAGTGATGGGCAGCGCTGACGTGTTGGAAGCAAAAACACAATCCTTGCGAAGAGTGGCTTCGGTCTCTTTCAGCACTTTGTGTTTGATGTTAATGTCTTCAAACACAGCCTCAATGATCACATCCGCCTTGTGGAAACCCTCGTAAGTAGTTGTGGTGTGTACTCTGTTGATGATAGTTTCGGCGTCCGCTTTGGTGATGGCTCTTGTTTTTACCTTTTTCATCAGCACCGACCAGATGTTCTTTTTGGCCTGGGCCGATGCTGGCTCCTGCAAGTCTTTCAGCAAAATATCGGTGCCATTTTGAACTGTGACTTCCGCTATGCCTTCGCCCATGAGGCCTGCACCTAAAACTCCTAAAGTTTTGACTGGCCTGGCAAGCTCTTTCATCGGGTTTTTGCGAAGGGCATTCATCGCAAAGAAAATATTGATCAGCTGAAATGCCTCGGGCGACTGAAGCAGTTGATCGAACAGTTCAGTCTCTCTTTCGGCAGCCTGCTCCCGGGTATGGCTCAATCCGTATTTAACTGACTCGAGTATCTTATAAGGAGCAGGGTAGTTGCCGTTAGTTTGGCGAAGCATCATTTTTGTTGCCTGGCTGAAAATAACTCCCCGGGTCAGCGGGTTGCTTTCAAGCACCTTTGAAGGCAGGGGCATTTTGCTTTTTCTTTTGTACTGACCTGTCGACAACTTTCTGGCAAATTTGATAGCGGCATCAAGTAGCTTAGGTTGATAAACCAACTCATCTACAAGCCCCATTTTAAGGGCTGGAAAAGCGTAAACATTTCGTCCTGTCAGAATCATACTAAGGGCATTCTGCACACCCACGAGTTTTGGGAGCCGGTAAGTGCCCCCCAGGCCAGGAAGCAATCCTAGCTTCACCTCCGGCAAAGCCATCATGGTGCTGCTATGATTGCTCGCCACTCGTCCGGCACAAGCCAGGCTGATTTCCAGGCCCCCACCCATGCATGCACCGTGGATAGCAGCCACACAAGGCTTTTTGGAGTCTTCCAGGTCACGCAGCATAGCATGGCCAGCCTGCGCTGTTGCTTTCGATTCACCCGGCTTCATTTGCAAAAACTTCTCTATATCGGCACCAGCCATGAAACCCTTCTTCCGGCTTATCAGCACAGAGGCTTTAAGGCCTGAGTCTGCCTCAATCTGCTGCATTACCTCCCGAAACTGCGCCTCAGTGTCAATGGAAATCTTGTTCCACTCTTCACCAGGCAAATCCATCCAGATCACGCCTATGTCGCCGTGTTTTTCAAGAGTCAGAAAGGAGTGTTGTGCTTTTGAAGCCATGATAAATTGAATTAAGAATTGCCTGGAAACGCCCCCAGGCCTTTAGTATGCATGCAGAGTAAATATAGACGATTATTTAGGATTATGTAAGGCAAATAAACACGAAGTTCTCTATTGGCTGATCGCCTTTTGTTGCGTACTATCTTTTCGTATTTCCTGCAGCCTTATTTCGGCCATGCCTCTCACCTGAATAATCATTTGAAGGTCTTTGGAAGTAATAAGAGTTGCCAGTGGCATAATCTCCCATGAATCAATATACACCTCCAGCTTTTCCGCTAGCCTTCCCTTTTCTATTCCGCTTGTGATGAGCATGGGGATCATGTCGGCATAGGGCTGGAGTTCATAGGTAAGCTGCCTTTCAACCATCGCCTTTATGGAGCTATGGAGCAGCCAATCGGCAGAAGCCAGAACGGCATCATCAGAATCTACCACAAAGTCAAAGTCTTCTATCCGAAAGCTCTTGGATGCCCTATCTATCACAGGCCTTCCCTGAAGATACACATCGCCCCTCACATCGCCTGTCAACCCCACCTTCACGGCCAAACCATCCTCCGTACCGTACACCTCCACATCCTTGATTTGCGCCGAATAACCTGCCGAATCGATCTTCATTCCCACAAGTTTTTTTCTACTGTATTTGTTGACCCTGTCAAACGGAAGCGTACACAGCACGTTTGCCACCAGGCTGTCCTGATGGTCTGTTTGAAAACTAAACTCAGGTAAGGGCACCGACGCAACGGTCAGGTCATCTCCTTCCACGAGCGTTGATATTTGAGCCGTTAATTCCGCTTGGGCCGTAATTTGTCGTTCAGGGCCACGGGTCCATCTTGCTTTCAGCGTCTCGGCTTTGGCCAGCAGCCAAATCCTTGGTTCATCCTTTTTCAGTCGGATAGGTTGCTGCAAGTCGCTCCAGATTTTTTCAATGATTTTCCTTGTGTCGATGGTCTCTTTCATAAAACCATCCAGCTTCAGTGTAAGGCTATCCTGGTGGTCGTTCAGCGCTTTCTCGACAGGTTTTCGGAAATTGATGGTCGCAATTCCGAGATTCATCACAGGGTCGCTTTTCCAAACTATCTCCTCAATAACAGTTTTGGGCCTGATGCTCCAGTCTTTTTCAAAACCAAGCTCCGTCTTAAAGAGCAGTTCCAATTCAAACTCTATCGGCGTTTGATTTTGGATTTTCACACCCAAAATATTCTTCATGTATTGACCTGAAACTTTCAGATGAGCCCGATAGCGAAGGTCTGGTGCTTTCCAGGTCAATATTATCGGCTGTTGCTTAGTAAGCTCAAAGTAAAGACTGTCGCTTGTATTGACCGCTACTCTCTTTCTCAGAAAGGTACCATCGATTTTTTCGTTGATGAGGGCTTCTACCTCATCCAGGCTAAAGCTGAGAGGGATGGTCAGTCTTGAAACCGGCGGAGCTAGCGTTGAGTCGAGCGTAGTTCTTTCCGGAGCGTCGGTTTTTGTTTTCTTGCATGAAAAAAGCACCAACCCGAGGGCGACGGAAATCAGTACACATTTTAAGATATGCATTACACCTTTTCTAGAATCATGCCATGACCATGGGCCCCCGCTGCACAGGCAGCCAGCAGGGCCAGCTTGCCATTCTCTCTTTTCAATCGATTCATTGCTGTAGTTACCAGCCTCGCTCCAGTGGCACCAAAAGGATGACCCAAAGAAAGTGAGCCTCCGTGAATGTTAAATTTATCCATATTTATCTCTCCAGCTTTTGCAGTCAATCCCATTTTCTCCTTTGCAAATTGGTCGGAATTCAATGCCTTGAGATTAGTGACTATCTGGGAGGCAAAGGCCTCGTGAAACTCTATAACATCCAAGTCTTTCAAGGTGAGTGCCTGTCGTTGCAGCAGTTTGTAGGTGGCATATGCCGGACCCAGCAGAAGCTCTTCATTGGGATCCTGACCCGTGAACACATAGTCTCTGATTTGAACGGATGTGTCATAGCCCAGGGCTTTGGCTTTTTCTTCGCTCATGAGCAATACAACTGCGGCACCATCTGTGAGGAAGGAAGCATTGCCTGCCGTTATTGTCCCATTCTTTTTGTCGAAGGCTGGTCGCAGCTTAGCAAGTTTTTCAACAGTTGTATCACCACGATAGGTATTATCCTCTTTGATCGCCTTGAATGATGGCGGAAACTCTGCCGCAGTAATCTCACCGGCCAATATCCCTTCCCCGGCGGCTTTTGCAGCTAATTGGTGCGACCGTGCAGCAAATTCATCCTGCTCTTCCCGGGTAACACCAAATCGGGTGCCCATCAACTCGCAGTCCTGGCCCATGGTGCGGCCGGTGGAATACTCAGCAATCTGGGGCACCTCTGGTTTAAAGTCTGACGGACGGAGCGACAAAACAAACTTCAACCATTCGCCGGTCGACCGAATCTTCTGAGAAGCGAAGAGCTTGGTTCTCATTTTCTTGGGAAAGCCTATCGGGATATCCGACACACAGTCGGTTCCGCCTGCAACAACCACATCGGCATGACCAAGCCTGATCAGGTCAGCTCCTTGGGCAATGGCCTGGTTGGCGGAAATGCAGGCCTGGGAAACAGTATGTGCGGGTGTGGTAAAAGGAATACCTCCGGTGAGGGCACATTCTCTGGCTACGTTTGAGGTCACAATATTATGCACCACGGTACCCATGATCACCCGTTCAACCTGAGCCGCATCGAGAGAGGCTTTTTTCAAAAGACCCGAAATAGCCACAGCGCCCAGTTGATAGGCCATAAGATCCCGATAGCCCGTGCCCGACTTTAGAAAAGGCGTTCGGGTGCCATCGACTACTACTACTTTCCTTCCGACATATGATTGCTTTGCCATATCTGGGGCTGTTTAATTGGATATAATTATACAAAAAAACCCTCAGGACAATAAACATCCCGAGGGTTTGAAACGTCTCGTGAGGGCGGGAATTATTCTCCTCCTCCTTTTTTCTTCTTAAGCAGCCCTTTCAGTTTGTCGGCAGCCTCTTCTTTCACTTCTTCTTTCTTTTCTTCAACTTGCTCCTTCACTTCCTCCTTGGCTGCTTCTTTTTTCTCCTCTACTTCTTTCACAACTGCTTCTTTCTTTTCTTCAGCCTGCTTGACAGCCTCGGCCTTGGCTGCGTCAGCTTTCTGTGCGGCCTCTTTTTTCTTGGCATCCATTTCTGAAGCTATCTTAGCCTTGGCAGCATCTGTGGCCGATTTTCCACCCTCGCCTGCATCTACGCTTTTCAATGTCACTTTTGGATCATCATAAGTGCCTCCAACGCCGAAGTTCATCACAATATTGGAGGAGATAGCTGAACTCACTCCCGTGACAGATGCTATTGCCTGATTGGCTGCGGCAGATGCAGCACCAGCAGGCACATTCATAGCCATTACGTAGTCCATTGTGCCATCTATACCATTACTTCCGGCAATCGTGGTTTTGTATTTGCCTACATTCACATCGAAAGGCTTCAGCCACACTCTTCCGTCCCTGATTTCGGCTTGCATAATCACGTCTTTCAGACTCAATGTCCCTGAGTCATCACCAAGTTTTGAAACAGACGACAAAGTGGTCAGCACTTTAAGGTCATTTACTTTACCCTCAGCGACTTTCACCACACCCTGCCCCAGGATAGACTCCATCACAGGCATCATATCCTGACCCAAAGCACCAGCCATAACAAAGTCTGTTGAGAACTTGCCTTCCATCTTCTCAGCTATTGGCGCCAGTTGTTGAACTGTTGTGAATGTATTATACGCTGCTTTGATTGACATATCGGTGATTGAAAAGTCAAAGGCAAACACGGGCTTCTCCAGGTCACGGCTATCGTACTCCCCGTCCATAGCAAACAGGCCATCCATCAGGTCGAACTTACCATTGTCAAGTTTTACGACACCGTCTTTCACAATGATATTGCCCTTCATGTTTTTGATCTCCATGTTGTCATACAACAGACTGGTAATACTTGATCTAAGAATGAAGTCGATATTCTTTGGAACTTCCACTACTTCAAGGGCAGCCGTGTCGGCCTCCACGGTGGCAGTGGTGTCTTCATCGGTCATCCACTCGTTCAGGTCAAACGAGTTTGAAGAAAAGTTCAGTTCGCCTTTGATGGTTTCATCGTTCAGCGCATAGGCCATGTAGTTGGTAATGGCGCCGGTCATGGCCATGTCGCTACGACCAAGCGTAGCATTGAACTTACTCAGGCGCACTTCTTTTGGATTGAAGCTAAGTTCAGATTCAGAAATAGCGAAGCCCTGGGGCAGGTCAGCATCGGCATAGTAGAAGTTGCTTACGGTCATCCCTCCGCTTGTGGCCAGCTTGTCGTATCTCTCGGCATCTACATCCGACATTTTGCCTTTCGTCTGCATGTTGGCAGCGATTTTGCCTTTCAGTTCCATGCCCTCCATTGGGAAGATTTGCATGATTTTCTCGAGATCAATACCTCCGTTCACTGCCAAATCCCAGGTATAGTCATCCAGGTTTTCAAACCTTAGTGTTGATTCAAGCTTTTCCCCATCTACCAACATGGTGAATTTGTCCATCAGCACCACTGTCTCTGCCATCCTACCACTTTCGTTTTTAATGGTAGTGTGCATGTTGATTTGCTCCATCGGTATCGGATACTCTGCATATTTGATGAAACCATCGGCCAAGCCCATTTCCATATCAATGGTTGGAATCGTGTTGGCAATGCTGTCATAAACGCCCTGAGATTTGGCATTCATACTAAAAATACCCTTCATCTCAAGGCCCTCCATAGGGAACATAGTGGCCAGCTCCCCGAGGTTTAGTTTTGCCTGAATGTTAGCTACCATGTCGTAGTTCAGCAGGTTTTTGATAGTCAGCTTAGCATCAACGGGATTATTGCCAAAGTCAAGATGAAATTGCTTGATGTCAACCAGCGTATTGTCTATGTTGCCATCAGCGCAGTCGATCAGCATATCAACATTCACATTGCTGACTGCTGAGGGCAGATCCGGATATTTGAAATTGCCGTCGATTACCTTCATGCCAAAGTTGAATGCCGGCATTTGAGTGTCGTTGTAAATGCCTTTAACAAACCCGCTGAACTGGGTATCGCCAGAGGCTGTCAGCCCGGTGAAGCTATCACTGTACATACCAGGCACAAGCGACAACAACGACTTGAAGCTGTTTTCAGGCGATGAAAAATTGATGTCCATGTCGTACCCTTCTTCTGGCATGGCAAAATATCCATCAAAGTTGAGTCCGAAGTCGTTGAGCGCTACTTTGTTGTCCTTGAATGTGAATTTGAATGCATCCAAGTCCATATTCAGGACCATATCAGCAGTCAGTTTCTTATTGGAAATGTACTCCACACCATCGTAAGATATCGTCATCTTATCCACTTCCGTATATGTGTCCATGTCAAATACCGACAATGTAAAGTCGCCGCTTCCAGTGTGGTTCATTCCTTTCATTGCCATGTAGAAAGGTATGGTAGCGTCGTCATAAACGATGTTGCCATTTTTGATTTCCCATTTGTCGATGCCAAACTGAACATCGCCACTTTCTGTTGGGGTTTCTTCGGCAACTGGTTCCTCAGAGGGCTTGGCGATATCATAATTGGTTTTGCCATTGGCCAGCACTTTCACGTAGATGTTTGGTTCGTTGAGGTACAAGCCGCTGATACGGTAGTTGCCGTTGATCACAGACATGATGTTGACCACCACGTCGACCTGGTCAACTGCTGCAAGTGTGTCCTTCTTAAACTCATCAATGCCAACCACCCCCAGGCCACCGAGTGTTACCGTTAGATTGGGAAAGTTTTTGAAAAGTGTGAGGCCGAAGCGAGACTCATCAAAATACACTTTGGCGTTAACATTCTCTGCAATTGCATCGTCGAGCGCCGCCTTAATATCATCTTTATAGATGAATGGTAGTATGGCTGCCGCCAAAAGCACGACTACAATGAATCCACCAACAATCAATAGAAACTTTTTCATGGCTGAGTGATTTTAAATTCGGAAAGGACAATTACCCGTATATATTACGTTTTCGTTTGAAGTAATTAGATGCAAATTAACAATTTAGAATGCTGAATGATAATAACGAGGGCACGATTTATTTATGATGTTTATGCATCAGCATCAATTGAATTTATAATTTTCACAAACAATGATCTTTACACCCAAAATAATCTTCAGAATTCTGCTATGGGCGCTCTTGCTGGTTGGCGGAGTAGTGCTGTGGTTCAACAGTGGGTTGTTTGTTGAGCCGGCCACAGTGAATCAGCGACACCAAGTGCTGCTGAAAGAAATCGAAGCTTTGGGCAAGCTAGAGCTGGTGAAGTACCGGATGCAGGATGTGGTGGAAATAGAGAGGCTTAGCAAGCGCTACCTGGATCTGGGCATTTTCAGGATTCAGGATGGTGGCGACTCAAGGGCGGTGCTGATTGCTGCAGGAGAAGCTGTAGCATGTATTGACCTTTTAAAAGTGACGACATCGGACATTATCGACGGAGACACGCTGGTGATTCAACTACCAAAACCGGAGCTTTGTTACCACAAAATTGACCACAGCAAAAGCAGGTTTTACGACTTAAAAAGAGGCATTGGTCTGGAAGACAAAGAGTTTAACCAGTTTATTGACACTGCTTACGCTCAAGCCGAGGCACAGATGATGAAATCTGCCCTCGATGGTGGTATCCTTGAGGAGGCAGAGGAAATGGCCTACAAAATTCTCTTGCCGCTACTCAATAAAGTTGCGTCCCGGCCTGTAATCATTTATTTCAAAGAGGAGGACGTTATCCGCTTAAACTAAGCCTGTTGAAAACTCTCTACATCAAATGAATCTAGACTTTCAGGAAAAAGAATTCCGGCAATACACCGAGCAAGCGGTATCCATTTACTTCGACTGGTTAAAGCGCCTCCGAGGTTCCAAAATCTATCACAACTATACACCAGCGCAAATTCAGGAGCGATTCAATGAAACGCTGCCAGAGGAAGAAACGCCTGTTGAGTCGCTGCTGGCCAGTGTTGGCTCCGACGTTTTCGAGATGTCGAATTTTAACCCAAGTCCTAATTATTATGGCTACATCACCGGAGGAGGCAATCAGGTTGGCATACTTGCTGAGTTTCTAAAAGCTGGGCTGAACCAAAACAACCTGAAATGGCACAACGCCCCAGCCAACTCAGAAATGGAGAAAATTGTCATCAAATGGCTCTGCCAGTTCATGGGTTATCCTGATGATAGCGCAGGTGTGTTGGTAAGTGGAGGTTCGGAAGGTAACTTCCTGCACCTGGCTGTGATGCGAAAAGTGATGGGGCCTGCTTCTCTTTCTCAGAAGGGCCTTTATGGCCAAAAGCCCATGACGGTCTATGTTTCTAGTCAGGGTCACTCCAGCTTCGACAAGGCCATGGACCTGCTGGGTATGGGCAAAGACTACCTTCGGAAAATCCCTGTAGATGGTCAGTTTCAGGTAAGGGTTGATTTGATGGAAGAAGCCGTTCAGAAAGACCTGAACGAAGGCTTATTGCCCATTGGTGTCATTGGCATTGCGGGCTCCACCAACAACGGCGCCATCGACAAGCTGGATAAACTCGCAGCCCTCGCCAAAAAATATAAATTGTGGTACATGGTAGACGCTGCCTACGGCGGGCCGGCGGCTGGCACCGCTGTTGCTGGCCATCTTTTTAGGGGCATGAGTGAGGCAGATGCAGTTCTTGTGAACCCACACAAATGGCTCTATGTGCCGTTTCAAGTGGCCGCTGTCATTGTCAGAAAAAAAGAGCACCTCAAAAACACTTTCAGCCTGGTGCCCGACTACCTTCGGGGAGGTTTGGAAAAAACGGAGCGAGAAGACCTAATGGATTTGACGCTACAGCTCACCAAAGACTTTAAAGCGCTCAAGGTATGGATGACGTTCAAAGCCTACGGGGCGAAAAAACTGCGACTAGCAATCGAGAATGATATTGCAGTAGTGAGGTATTTCCAGGAGCTAGTGAATGCCTCCGATGATTTCGAAATGCTGGGGCCAGCCAATTTGTCGATAGCTACCTTCCGTTATGTGTCGGAGAACGATGGAATAAAGAGTAACCAGGCAAGAGTTGACGCAGTAAACGAGCGGATACTTGAACTGATTGAAGAAGACGGGCGCATCTTTTTTGCTGGTACCCGTATTAATAACAGACCTGCTTTGCGCATCAACTGCAATAATTACAGAAGAACAAAAGCCGATATTGACTTTTTACTCATGGTACTGAGAGAATTGGGGGAGAAGGCACTGTTGAGATCCGTTTAGTCGATTTTGCATTATATTTGTCTTACATGAAAACAATTACGCTCAATCTTCCGGAAGAAACCGACGAGAAAGAAGTCAAAATGATCGTTGCTTCATCACTCTTCGAAAAAGGGATATTGTCATCTGGCCAGGCTGCCACCTTTGTTGGCATCTCCAAACGAGAATTTATTGAAACCGTTGGCAACTACGGAGTGTCGATTTTCGGAGAAACAGCAGATGACCTGAAGAGGCCGTTTCCCAATGGCTGAGATTATTATCTCCGACACAAGCTGTCTAATTGCTTATCAACGAATTGACAGGCTAGACATCCTTCAAAAGTTATTTCATGAGGTGATCATTACTGAGCAGGTTCTCTCAGAGTTTGGCTATGCTGTACCTGAATGGATAAAGGTCAAATCAGCGCCGCCCCGTTCAGTCATAGCATTCTTGAAACGCTCGATTTGGGAGAAGCAAGTTCAATTTCGCTTGCTCTAAAAACACCTGGTTCAATTCTAATCCTTGACGAGCGGAAAGGAAGGAAAGTTGCCACCGACCTGGGCCTGGAAATTATAGGATCATTAAGAGTCCTCCTCCTCGCAAAAGATAAAAAGATTATTCCAAGTGTGCGTGAGATGGTGGATCAGCTTTCAGAACACAAATTCCGATTTTCCACACACGTCGTCAGGCAGCTTTTGACAGAGGCAGGAGAAGCATAGCTACACCGCCACCATCACCCTCCGGTAAAACTTCTCTATAGAAGCGCCGATGGCTTCCCATTCTATCAGAAATCCATCGTGTCCATAGAGCGAATCGATGATATCCAGCGAGGCATCGTCTACGTGGGAGGCCAAAAAAACCTGCTCATCTATGGGAAACAAAATGTCGGACCTGATGCCAACAAAGTGTGAGTTGGCTTTTATCTGCGAAAGTGCTTTCTCAATGCTGCCTCTGCCTCTGCCTACGTTATGTGAATCCATCGCTTTTGATAGCCTCCAGTAGCTATAGGCATTGAATCGTTTCTTCAGCTTTTCTCCCTGGTACTGCTGATAACTCGACGCCAAATAGTCATCCGTTTTTTCTGTTGTGTCCTCCTCCTGGGTTCTTTGGTAGGTGAGGTAGTGCCTGTAGGAAAGCAGGGCGATTGTTCTGGCGGTCTTCATTCCCTCAAGTCCTGCATCCGGTTTGCTTTCTTTAAAGGTTGCGTCGTTCACAATCGCCATCCTCTGCGACTCGTTGAAAGCAATGCCCCAGGGTGAATGGTGGGCGTTGGTGGAAACACCAATGAGATTTTCAAACACGTCAGGCTCAATAATGGCCCACTCCAGTGCTTGCTGCCCCCCCATAGAGCCGCCAATCAGGGTGTGGACTTTTTCAAAGCCAAGGGATTTTCTCAATTGAATAAAAGCGCCAACTATGTCTCTATTGGTGGGTGTGGGAAAATCGTGAAAGTAAGGTTTGGCTGTTGCGGGATTTTTGTCGAGTGCATTGGTTGAGCCGTAACAACTCCCCAGCATGTTGGCACAGATCACAAAAAACTTCTCGGGATCATACACCTTACCAGGCCCAAACAAACCGGGCCACCACTCTGAAGGATTCGAGTTGCCAGTAAGCGCATGACACACCCACACAACATTGTTCCTTTCGGGGTTTAGTTTACCAAATGTCGTGTAGAGCAAATGGTACTCTGTCAATTCCCGACCGGACTCAAGTTTCAATGGCTGGGTCGATCTGTATAATTCCTCGGTTATTTTCACTAAGTCCTCTTCTTTTGGGTTAAAATTCCTCCCGGCCACTGGATGTATAGCCGGGAGGTAAGTCATCAATTAACCTGTATATATAATTAACTAAAATTTACTTTTTCAGCTGGTCAAAAGCCTGTATCAAGTCAGCTTTAATGTCATCTACATGCTCGGTACCAGCCGACAGTCGCAATAAATTAGGATCGACCCCAGCTTTTAGCTGCTCCTGCTCGCTCAACTGCTGGTGCGTCGTCGACGCCGGGTGAATAATCAGCGTTTTCGAGTCACCCACGTTGGCCAGGTGGCTCACGAGTTTCAGCGAATCAACAAACTTTTCTGCGTTGGCCTTACCTCCTTTGATTTTGAATGACAATACACCACCAAAGCCTCTTTTCAGGTATTTCTTGGCCAATGCGTGGTATTTGCTGCTAGCAAGTCCCGGGTAGTTCACGCTTTCAACCAAGGGATGTTTCTCCAGCCATTGCGCCAACTCAAGGGCGTTCTGCACAGTTCTGTCTAGCCTGAGAGAAAGTGTCTCAATGCCCTGGAGCAGAAGGAAAGAATTGAACGGACTTATGGCCGGCCCAAGGTCACGCAAACCCTCCACCCTGGTTCGGATAGCAAAGGCAATGTTGGGCAGCCCAAGTGGATTTCCTTCACCAAACACTTCCCAGAAGTTCAGGCCATGGTACCCTTCAGATGGCTCCGAAAACTGCTTGAACTTTCCATTGCCCCAGTTGAAGTTTCCTCCGTCAACAATGATTCCTCCGATACTTGTGCCATGACCACCTATCCACTTAGTGGCTGATTCAACCACCACGTTGGCTCCGTGCTCTAGCGGTCGAAACAGGTAGCCACCGGCGCCAAAGGTGTTGTCAACCACCAAAGGAATATTATGCTTCTTCGCTACTGCTGCTATCGCTTCAAAATCGGGAATATTGAATTCCGGATTGCCTATCGTTTCAAGGTAGAGCGCTCTGGTATTTTTGTCGATCAGCTTTTCAAACTCGGCTGGTGAGTCATTTTCTACAAACCTCACGTCAATCCCCAACCTCTTGAAGGCAACTTTGAACTGATTATAAGTGCCTCCGTACAAGTGGTTGGTAGATACCAGGTTTTGGCCTGCTTCCAAAATGTTGTGCAAGGCCAAAAGCTGTGCGGCCTGGCCCGATGCTGTTGCCACTGCAGCAACACCACCTTCCAGGGCCGCTATTCTCTTCTCGAAAACATCCGTTGTCGGATTCATGATCCGTGTGTAGATGTTCCCAAATTCTTTCAGGGCAAACAGGTTGGCACCATGCTCAGAGTTTTTGAATGTATAGGAGGTGGTTTGGTAAATAGGCACCGCCCTCGACTGTGTGGCTGAATCTACTTCCTGACCTGCATGTAATTGCAGTGTTTCAAATCTTAATTGTGACATATTATAAGGTGTTTTTAAATTGAAGTTGAATTAAAAAATTGCCTGTAACGGGTTGGCTCCCTGGCCAATAGTCCGTCGTTTGCTGCTAAGCGACAAAGGCAAAAGCGCCTAGCAGCACATACAGCAACAACAGCAGGCAAAAGCCGCCCTGAATGAAAAATTTAATACATGAAATGTGTGAGCCGATGACCGGCCGTGCGATGAGATAGCGCTTGTCGCTAGAAGAGATTCCTGATTTTTCATTTTGCTCTCAATTTATATTCTCCGCCAACCGACGGATCAGGATTTAGCACCTTACCACCTTGAGTGGCCGGTTGCTAGCGCTTCATAGAGCCTGTCTCTCCACGCTTCTTTATAAATCAATTGCTAAGAATTGACTTGAAGGCACAAACGTAGATATGCCGAATTATGTTTCCAAACATTTTGTGGAAAATTTCCTCAGTGCCGATTTTGTAGGTATTACCTCGAAAATGAAGCATTTTATTTTGTGCTCTCCTGACAATTAACTCAAATGCGGTCTTCTAAATATTCATATTCAGCTATATTTGGGGCCGATTAAAATGAAAATCATGAGAAAGAAGATTGTAGCAGGAAACTGGAAAATGAATAAGAACCTGGAAGAAGGACATCAGCTAACTTCCGAGGTGGTTAACATGGTGAAGGATGAAGTGACCAGCGACGTGCAGGTGGTTTTATGTACCCCTTTTATTCATTTAAACTCTATCAGCAAACTTTTAGCAGGAAGTAAAAACGTAATGCTTGGTGCGCAAAACTGCAGCGAACATGCGTCAGGTGCTTACACAGGCGAAACGTCAGTTTCGATGCTCAAGTCTGTCGGCACTCAGTTTGTCATCATAGGCCACAGCGAGCGAAGAGAATACTTTGGAGAAACAGATGCTCTTTTTGCAAAAAAGGTTGATGCGGTGCTGGCAGCTGGTATGACGCCTATTTACTGCTGTGGAGAGAAGCTGGAAGTGCGTGAAGCCAACGATCATATTAAGTTGGTCACTGCGCAGGTATCTGAAGCGCTTTTTCACCTGTCAGCAGACGCTCTTCAAAAAGTAGTGATTGCCTATGAGCCTGTTTGGGCTATCGGAACCGGTAAAACAGCCTCCTCTGCACAAGCGCAGGAAATGCATGCTGAAATCAGAGCCCATCTGGCTGGAAAATATGGCAAGAATGTTGCCGAAGAGATCACTATACAATACGGAGGCAGTTTGAAGCCCGACAATGCAGTGGAAATTTTTGCCCAGCCCGACGTGGACGGCGGGCTGATCGGCGGCGCTTCACTAAAGTCACGTGACTTCGTCGACATTGTAAAAGCAATGAAGTAAATGAACATTTTCGTTTTCCTCGGTTTAATTGGTCTAAGCCTTTCTTCTGTTGACGAACCAATGGTTGCCGCAGATCAGGATTTCTGTGGTGTTTATGGTGCCATATACGTGGAAACAGATCGAAGAAGGGCTGACTACCTGGTTTTTGAAGATGAAAACGAAGCTTTTGCCGACATGCTGATTTTCAAAGAAAGCAGCAGGGTTTTCGCCGACAGACAGGGGATTTGGTACTTCACCAAAAACCGGGGCATGGCCGACTTCACGATATATTATGTCAAAGAAAAAGGCCAGCAACACTTTTCTGTTAATTTCACTGACACCGAATCATTTGCCGGCTGCAGATAGGCAGTTAACCACCCTAATCCAGGTCAACTATGGACTTTATCGAATTGCAAATTAAGACCTCCAGGGATCTTGCAGATATCCTCATAGCCGAGCTGGGAGAAATTGGCTTTGACACCTTTGAGGAAACTGACGAGGGGTTTAATGCCTACATTTTGGAAGGGAGCTTCAAAGAGGCTGACGTCAAAGAAATTATCCAGAAGTATTCTTTCCTTGGCATCGCCAGCTACGAAAAAGTAAAGATTCCAAAGGAAAATTGGAACCAAAGCTGGGAAACAAACTACCACCCCATCGAAATCCCTGGCCGCTGCAGGGTCAGAGCCTCTTTTCATAAACCCGACCCATCTTTTCCGTTGGAAATAGTCATCAACCCAAAAATGTCGTTCGGCACAGGGCACCATTCCACCACCTATCTCATGATGGAACTACTGCTTGATAGTGATTTGCAGGGAAAGTCAGTGTTTGATTTTGGTACTGGCACCGGCATATTGGCCATTTTGGCTGCTAAACTTGGCGCAGCGCACATCGATGCCAGCGACATCGATGAGTGGTGCATAGAAAACGGCATGGAAAACATCGCCATCAACGATTGCAGTAATATCAAAATCCAGCTAGGCACTGTAAAGGAAGTGAAAAAAAACCCTTCTTACGACCTGGCCATCGCCAATATCAATCGAAATGTGTTGCTGGAAGAAATGCCGGACTATGCCGCTGTGCTTCCGGAAGGCAGCAAGCTGTACCTAAGCGGCTTCTACGAAACTGACCTACCAGTAATTGAGGAAAAAGCCTCGTCACTTGGCTTTCGCAAGACCACCCATAGGGTGCGAGAGAAGTGGGTGGCTGCTGCTTTCGAAAAAAAGGCGGTCGAATAGATAGTAACAGGCCCTCATTTTTCGTTACCTTTGAAGTTATGCAGGTGTTTTTAAGGGAACGGTTATCTCTCAAAATGAGATTCTTAGCAATATTGCTATTGCTGTCCTCACATCTATGGGCTCAACAGTTTACCTTTTCCACTGACCCCAACACATTCGGGCAAGATTTATCAAACGGCATAAGACAAATTGACAATGAAGGTGCGGCCAAGATCGCCGCTGACTTTGTCACCGTGTGGAATTCGGGTCAGATCAATGCCGACCAGAAGAAAATCATTATCGACATTGCCGTCAAAATGCGGGATCGGAGAATGCGCACCTACCCATATTTCGAGTTCTTCGGTGCCTACATAGCCTACGCCATTCAAAAGGAAAATATCAGCTCCACCGAGCTCACAAATCTTCTCAAGATCAATAACCAGGTAGTCGACACCTACCGCAACAAGGAGTACAGCGAGTTTTTGCTCATGCTCAATCAATTTTTTGCCCGAAGGGCTTTGTACTACACCAAATACTTCAAACTATATGCCGAGGGAGGCACTTATGGTTTTGAATTGGACGAGGCGGAACCAGCTTATGTATTGCCGGCTGAGGAGCCCCCGATCGAAGAGGAAATTTCGGCAGATAGCGGCTGGGGAACCGCCGACAGCAGCAACGATGGTTGGGGCACACCGGCTAATAGCGGATGGGGCAATGACTCAGGATGGGGCAACGACCCGGTAGCGGAGCCTGCGCCAGTGGCTGATGCTTTTGTGGCCGAAGTGGTTAGTCAAGCACTACTCCCGGAAGTGAGCGGCCCCGTGATAAAGCTCAACAATGTGAACTTCAGGTTAGTAACACCCTATGACTCCGTCGGCATCCAAAACACGTCGGGCTCGGTTGTCATCCACGACAAAGTGTTTGTGGGCAGCGGGGGTAAGTTTAACTGGCCCGGCGAAGCAAATGGTGCCGAAGCCGCCTCTGTTACCTTTACTGATTACAGCTTTGAAATCACTAAACCAAGAATAAGTGCGGAGAAGGTCAGCCTCAGCTTCCCTGCCTGGTTTGATGGAGAAGCAGAGGGAATTTTCGACTTTAAGAGCTATCAGAGAACAGACAAAGAGGAGCTGTATTTTCCTCAGTTTACTTCCTACTATGCCGACATCACTTTAAAACTTAAAGCCCCAAATGCTACATATACCGGGGGATTTTCCATCATAGGGAACAAATTTTACGGCACCTCCGCTCTCAAGCGACAGTCTGTGCTCAACATCAGAGACGACTTCGGTCGTTCTTTCACAGCAAGGGGCATCAAGTACGCCTTTGAAGACTCCCTGATAACGTCGGATAAGGCGATGGTCACCATTTACCACAACGGTGATTCGATCTTCCACCCACAGAATAAACTGGTTTTTGACGAGGGCAAAAACCTGCTCACCTTATACAGAGATCAGAATAAATTCAAAGGCACTCCCTATTCGTCTTCGTTTTTCCTGATGGACTTCAGCGCCGATAAAATCAGCTGGGATTTGGAAACCGACAGCCTCGATATCTCTATTATGAATGCCCGAAACCGTATTCCTGCGGTTTTCGAGTCTAAAGACTATTTTAGTGAAAAGCGGTTCTCAATGTACCCGGGCTTGTTTGGCTATCACCCTATCATGGCTGTGGTGCGGTATGCCAGGAATTCAGGAGCAAGTGAGTTTTACCTCCGCGACATGACAACGGCCTATAAGCTTGACTACAACCAGGCACTGGCAGCAATGAATTTCCTTTACCAAAATGGCTTCATCAATTTCCAGGTTGAAACGGGCTTCATAAAGGTGAAGGACAAGTCTTTTCACTATATTCTGGCTAATCAGAATAAGAAAGACTACGATAATCTAATCGTACCTTCTCTTACTGAGCGGTATCCAAACGGTACCCTCAATTTTGGCACCAAAGAGCTCACTGTTAGAGGCGTTGACAGGGTATATATCACTACTGACCTGAAGGTTTACATGGAGCCAGACAGTGGCGTGGTAAAAATTCTCGAGGGTAGAGATTTATTGTTTAATGGAATGGTGAATGCCGGAGATTTCGTTTACAAAGGAAAGGACTTTCAGTTTCAGTATGCCGACAACCTCTTTGCCATGCCGACTATTGACTCTATCAGGATTCAGATTCCGGTGCCTGACTCACTCAAGGTTGAAGGTGGTGAAGAAAAGACAGCCTTGCACAACCACCTCGAACTTACCTCCGGAACCCTCTTTGTAGAAAGCCCCGATAACAAGTCAGGAAAAAAGCAAAACCTTCAGTACCCTTACTTTACTTCAGATTCCGAGGCTGTTGTTTTCTTCGACTCTAAGGAGATTCTTAAAGGGGCTTATAACAAAACAGTTAGGTTTGTGATACCGCCATTCGAAATAGACAGCTCCAACAGAAGTGATGGAGCAAGTATAAGTTTTGAGGGCACCTTCCATGCTGGAGACATCCTGGAGCCGTTTGAAGAGAAGCTTGTTATTCAACCTGATAAGTCGCTGGGCTTCGAACATAAAATACCTGAGAGCGGCTATAAGCTGTATGGGGGCACTGGAACACTCTACAACAGCCTAAGCCTGAGCTACCGGGGCTTGAGGTCAAATGGAAAGATTGACTACTTAACGACTACCGTATACTCCAACGACTTTATTTTCTATTTGGATTCTACCTCAGCCATCGCTCAAAGTGGCGAAATCAGGCCAGGAAACCTAGGGTCAGCGTCCTTCCCACAAGGTATAATGGGAGCCCTGAGAATGAAATGGCTGCCCAAAAAAGACAGCATGTTTCTCAAAAACATCGGTGACCCCATTGAGCTGTATAATGGCACGGCCAAGCTTCAGGGGGCTGCGAACATTACTGCCAAAGGGGCCTTTGGGCTTGGCACGCTGGAGACCCGTGGTTCCAGGGTAAAGTCGAAGCAGTTTAGTTTTTCGGAAACAAAGTTCAGCGCCCGCCATGGAGCGTTTGAAATTTTGACTGACAACCCGGATAAACCAGCCATGGCCGGGGAGGACATTGCGTTAAATTTTGACCTTGAAGCAAACGTGGCAGACGTTCACCCTGAAAAGGCAGGTGTAGCGGCCATAGGCTTCCCTTATGCACAAATGAAAACGTCGATTACCAACGCCATCTGGAACCTAAACGACCAAAAGATTACGATGAGCAAGCCGGCTAATGTTGCCATCGAAGACTCCTACTTCTACTCAACCCGGCCCGACCTCGATTCGCTGGCGTTTAATGCAACGGCAGGTATCTACGATATCAACCGCTACGAGTTGAACCTGCAGGGCATTCCGTACATCACAGTGGCGGATGCGGAAATCACGCCGGAAAACGAAGAGATTACGATCCTTGAGAACTCAACACTTCAGGAGCTTAAAAATGCTATTGTCAGGATTGACACTGCCAATCGTTACCATACCCTGACCAACGGACTCATCACCATTGTCGACAGAAATAAATTCACTGGCAGCGCACTGTATCAGCTCGTCAATGCGGCGCAGGACACTTTTACGATCAAGTTCAATCAATTTGAGCTTCAGAATGTGCCTATAGCCAAGAACAGGTTCAAAACGATGACCGTGTCGGAAGGCGATGTGCTGGAAGACCAGGACTTTGTGATGTCGCCAGGGTTCCTGTACAAAGGTCGGGCAAAAATGTATGCAGACAGGAGGGCGCTTGAACTGATTGGCGGGGTGAAGCTCGACTGGAAAAAAGAACGGGACTCTCAGTGGATCAGCTATACTAACAAAACTGAAAATCCTGAAGTGCTTGTCAACTTTGATGCCTCGACAGCTGAAACTGGCCAGAAACTGGTTGCCGGTCTACACTACGATTCATTTGATGACATTATATACCTGACCTACATTAACGACAAAAACGACCCGGCGGACTTCGATCTTTTTACGCCTCATGGCATCCTTTCTTATAATCTCGAAGGGGATTTCTACAAAATAGAAGATAAAGCCAAGTCAGACGGGAATTCCTACGCTGGTAGCACATTCATATACTCCGAAAACACCAACAGCGTCATTTTTGAGGGCCCTATGACCTTTATAAAGAACAGCCCGGATTTTACATTGAGGGCATCTGCAAAAGGGATTGGCCGACTCGACTCCTCTTACTTCAAAATGACGGCTTTTTTAACGGCCGATTTCAAAATCAGCCCTGCCGCAACCGACGTGATGACAAAGGATCTGGTTGACATTATTGAGCGCATCGGGGCCCCACAAGCAAATAACATACAGGGTGACTTGGTTTATCTCCTCGCCAATCTCACCAGTGATCAAATTGCCAAGAGCTATGAAAACAACTCTTTGAAAAATTACGTGCCGTTGGTATCTACTTCACCAGAGCTTCAAAAGGCACTGTCACTCTCGGAGGTAAACCTGCAGTGGAATGCTACGCACAAGGCCTGGTACAACGATGGCAAGATTGGCATTTCAAACATTTTCAGAAACGACATAAATGCTGAGGCAGATGGCTTTGTTGAAATCAAGAGAGATCCCCTCGGAGACATTGTAAATATTTTCATCATGTTTTCGGAAGCCACCTGGTACCACTTCAGGTTCGACCAAAACAGGCTCCTCATTCTCTCTTCCAATCAGAAATTTAATGAGGCCATAAGAGGTTCGTCCACGTTAGAAAAAGCTGGGCTTGGTGCTTTTGCTCTTGGGCTTGGGGAAGAGGCTGAAACGATGACTTTCATCAACAACTTCCGCAAAAACTATTACAACATCGACAAGCCGTTCAAATTACAGTTCGCTACAGACCCTGCCTTTGGGAAGGACAGCTTCGATACAATAGAAAAAGACAAAGACGGCTTCTAATCCCGCAACTGTCAGGATAAGCAAGCCTTTCCCTAAAGTTAGACGGGGAGTGCTCCTTTTTACCATCCCGCCATGGACAAATACCATTGATACATAGCAGATTTGCCTTTGCAACGTCTTGGTAATATTCCTTACTTTTACCCGATAAAACCACGGGTGCTTCTTTCCGAAGAAATACAGGATAGCATCCGGGGAGACATTAGCCTGATAAATTAGAATTTCATGAGTGTTAAAACCAAGATTCCGTACATCGAGCAAAACCAGCAACGGTTTTTAGATGAGCTTTTTGAACTGTTGAGAATTCCATCGGTGAGTGCCGACAAGAAGTTCAGGGACGATGTAAAAAAAGCGGCGGAGTTTATAAAAACGAAGCTAATTGAAGCCGGTGTCGATAAAGCTGAAATCTGCCCTACAGCTGGCCATCCCATTGTTTATGGAGAAAAAATAATTGACCCCTCACTTCCAACTGTTCTTGTATACGGACACTACGACGTGCAGCCTGCCGACCCGTACGAGCTTTGGGAAACACCTCCGTTTGAACCTACCATCAGAAACGAGAAAATCTATGCCAGGGGGTCTGCCGACGACAAAGGCCAAATGTATATGCACATTAAGGCTTTTGAAACGATGATGCAAACCGATTCACTCACCTGCAATGTAAAGTTCATGATTGAAGGTGAGGAAGAGGTGGGCTCTAACAACCTTGGCATTTTCACTGAAGCCAACAAAGAGAAGCTGAAGGCTGACATGATCATGATTTCTGACACAGGCATCATCAGCAATGAACATCCTTCAATCACAGTGGGATTGCGTGGCCTCACCTACGTGGAGGTAGAAGTGACAGGGCCCAACAGAGACCTTCATTCCGGCATGTACGGTGGCGCTGTAGAAAATCCCATCAACGTGCTCTGTGAGATGATCCATAAAATGAAGGATAAAAATGGTCACATCACTATTCCCGGGTTTTACGACAAAGTCGTTGAGTTATCAAAAGCAGACCGGGAGGCAATGGCGAAGCAGCCCTTTTCGCTCGAAAAATATAAGAAAGACCTCGACATAGCTGACGTATTTGGAGAAAAAGGCTTCTCCACAATAGAAAGGACAGGGATTCGGCCGACCTTCGACGTCAACGGCATTTGGGGTGGATACATTGGTGAGGGTGCCAAAACAGTGCTTCCCTCGAAAGCCTACGCCAAAATCAGCATGAGACTGGTGCCAAACCAGAACTCCGATGAAATCACAAAACTGTTTACGGACTATTTTCTGAGCGTG
This sequence comes from Imperialibacter sp., assembly GCF_048007035.1. NCBI lineage: Bacteria > Pseudomonadati > Bacteroidota > Cytophagia > Cytophagales > Flammeovirgaceae > Imperialibacter > Imperialibacter sp. Next base: position 2,743,703 of record NZ_CP180355.1, on the reverse strand, counting down.
GCCCCTAAAACGGTTAAGGTCAAAGTAACGCCCCACCATGGTGGCGAACCCGCTATGGTATCTACCAAGTCCACGGCCTACCAGGCTGCAGCACTGGCGGTGGAAGAAGCTTGGGGAAAAGCTCCGATCCCCACCCGGGAAGGGGGGAGCATACCGATCGTAGCACTGTTTCAAAAAGTATTAGGCCTCGACTCTTTGCTGATGGGATTTGGGCTTGACGAAGATGCCATCCATTCTCCTAATGAGAGCTATGGTATCTTTAACTACATCAAAGGAATTGAAACCATCACGCTATTTTATAAACACTTTGCCACTTTGAGCAAAGCGAAATAAAACCAAGCAAACAAACTCTCTGCGAAGGGAATACGTTAAGGAGTCAAATTTGGCCCTTTCTCTTTCCGGAAAAAGAAGAAACTGATGAAAAGAATACTACTAGGTCTGTTTGGAATTTTTACCGTTTTTGCCTCCTATGGGCAGGTGCAAAAGCCCATATCGTGGAGTTATGAGCTGAGCAATAATGATCCCAAAGTAGGCGATACCCTTAGCCTCGTTTTCAAAGCTAAAATAGACAACACCTGGTATCTGTATTCGTCAGATTTTGATCCTGATCTTGGCCCCATTGTAGCAGAGTTTGATTTCGTGGGCGATCCTTCTTACGAAGCAATTGATAGTATCAGACCTATTGGGGCGAAAAGAAAATACGATGACTTATGGGAAGGGGAATACACCTATTTTAGAGAGCATGCTGAATTTCGTCAGACCATTCTCGTCAACAGCCTGCCGGTTAACCTTTCAGGCAGCTTTTTCTATCAGGTTTGCACCGATGTAGATGGCAAATGCATCAACTTAGATGAAGACTTCACATACGCCACTTTCTCTGGCAAGATCGAAAAAAACTCTGCCAAGATTAATGAAGGTTCGAACGGAGTGGATCGAACTATCCCTGACAAAATAGACTCCTATGACAATGTATCTCTGTGGGGCTTCATGGTCATTGCTTTTCTTTACGGACTTGCCGCACTCATGACTCCATGTGTGTTTCCAATGATTCCCATGACCGTCACCTTTTTCACTGGGAAAGGAGATAAGAAAAGTGGAAAACGAATGGCCTTGTTTTATGGCTTCAGCATCGTGCTTATTTATACCCTGATCGGTTCTCTTGTTGCTCCGTTTATGGGCCCGGAAATTGCCAACGACCTGGCCACTGGCTGGGTACCCAATATCATCTTCTTTTTGGTCTTCATTGTTTTTGCCCTGTCCTTTCTCGGACTTTTCGAAATCACTTTGCCTCATAAATGGGTGAATAGCATAGATAGAAAAGCTGACAAGGGAGGACTAGTAGGGGTCTTTTTTATGGCTTTTACGTTAGCCGTGGTTTCGTTTTCGTGCACTGGGCCAATTGTCGGAAGTATACTTGTACAATCTGCCGGAGGGATGATTTTAAAACCAATCTTGGGCATGCTAGCATTCTCCATGGCTTTTGCAGTGCCATTTACGTTGTTTGCTTTTTTCCCGAACTGGCTGAGCACATTGCCAAAGTCCGGCGGGTGGCTCAATTCCGTTAAAGTGGTGCTGGGCTTTCTGGAACTCGCTTTGGCTTTTAAATTTTTGAGCATCGCCGACCAGGCCTATCACTGGAATATCCTCGACAGGGAAATCTACCTGGCTATCTGGATTGTGGTGTTTACCTTATTGGGTTTTTATCTGCTGGGCAAAATACAGCTGCCTGGTGACAGCAAAATGGAGAAGCTACCTGTGCCAAGGCTAATTCTTGCAGTAGTTACTTTCACATTCGTGGTATATATGATCCCAGGCATGTTCGGTGCCCCTCTGAAAGCCCTGGCCGGGTATTTACCTCCACAATCCACGATGGACTTTGACTTGCCTGGCATTGTTCGTCAGCAGGGGGCTTCTTCCAATTCAGGCACTGCATCCAACAGCATCTGCGAGCCTCCCAAGTATGCAGACATGCTCCACTTCCCTCATGGTCTCACTGGCTATTTCGACTATGACCAGGCCATTGCCTGCGCACGGGAACAACAGAAGCCGCTTTTTATTGATTTTACCGGACATGGCTGCGTGAACTGTCGGGAAATGGAGGCAAGGGTGTGGTCTGACCCTCAGGTGCTCGAAAGACTAAAAAATGACTTTGTACTAGTGGCGCTTTACGTGGACGAAAAGACCGAGCTGCCCGAATCACAGTGGTATGAGTCGGAATATGATGGTAAAATCAAAAAATCCATTGGGAAGCAAAATGCAGACCTACAGATCACGAGGTTTAACAACAATGCCCAGCCTTTTTACGTGATTTTGGATCCAAACGAGAACCTTTTGGCTGCTCCCAAGGCCTATGACCTCAATATTGCTAACTTTGTAACGTTTCTGGATGAGGCGAGTTCTTCTATGAAGAAGAACAAACCCGTTTTTTCGACCATAAACCCCTGATTCGACCTGATGAAGAAATACGTTCTGGCAGGAACCATCTTAGTAATTATCTCTTGTTTATTTTTCCTCGCATATAAACACCAGCAAGCTACCTACCAACCCGAGTATACCGGTGAAACCGAATTGGTGACGGTAGACACAGTCACCACCGTCTACGAACCCGAAAGACTCTACGGTTTTAATTTGGACTCTTTTAACGTTCACGAGGACATCGTAAAAAGAAACCAGACGCTGTCAGATATTCTCAAGACCTACAATATTGATCCCGCCAAAATTTATGAGGTGGCCACTAGCTCAAGAAAAGTCTTCGATGTAAGAAAAATTGGCTACAGAAAAAACTACACCGTTTTCACCACAAAAGACTCAGCGGCTAGGGTGGTAGCCATGGCTTACGAGCCAGACAAAACCGAATTTGTGGTCTTCCATATGTCCGACTCTGTTTATACAGAACGAGTGCAAAAGGAAAAAGTGCTTCAAGTTCGGGCTATTGCCGCTAAAATCGAGTCTTCGCTCTATGAGACGCTCATCAACGCCAATGTTTCCCCCATGCTGGTTTCGAAGCTGGTTGATATGTACGCCTGGCAAATCGATTTTTTTCATATCGATGCCAATGATTACTTCAAAGTCATATTTGAAGAAGAATTAATCGAAGGCGAGGTGGTAAATATCCCAAGGGTAGTGGGAGCTTATTTCTATCACGCTGGCCGTGATTTTTACTCGGTTTACTACAATCAGGGAGACGGACTGGATTACTTCGATGAGGAGGGAAATAGCCTCCGAAAAGCTTTTCTTAAAGCCCCGGTTAATTTTAGTCGGATAAGCTCAAGGTATTCGGGTAGGCGATTTCATCCCGTGCTGAAAAGGTACAGGTCTCACCTTGGAACAGACTACGTAGCACAAAAAGGCACACCGATTTATACCGTTGGAGACGGTGTCGTTACTGAGGCCACCTACAATTCAGGAAACGGGAACTACGTGAAAATACGACACAACGCCACCTACACCACCCAGTACCTTCACATGAGCAAAATAGCCAGCGGCATGCGGCCTGGCAAGGCTGTGAAGCAGGGTGAAGTTATTGGTTACGTAGGAAGCACTGGTCTGGCTACCGGCCCGCATGTTTGCTTCCGGTTCTGGCGCAACGGTGTTCAGGTCGATCCTTTCTCTGTCGAAATCCCACCTTCTCAGCCGATTGCTGACACGCACAAAGAGGCCTATTTCAAAGAAAGGGACAAAATTCTTTCGGCTATAGACACAATCACGTTCCTAACCGAAAAGCCGGTTCTTAATGCTTCTGTAGATTAATGCGCTCTCCGGGAATGCTTTAATTTGTTAGCTGCAGTTTAGGAAGTATATTCTCGCAAAATTTTTTCAAAACAGACAAATATGAGGAAGCGGCTGACTTTGCTCCTTTCAATGTCATTCATTTACTGTTGCAGCTTTTCCCAAAAAGTGGCGCTTGTATTAAGCGGTGGCGGAGCTAAGGGGCTGGCACATGCCGGAGTAATCAAAGCCCTTGAGGAAAACAATATCCCTATCGACTACATAGTGGGCACGTCCATGGGCAGTATTGTAGGTGGGTTCTATGCCGCAGGATACAGTGCAGACCAGATCATGGAAATAGCTCTTTCTCAGGACATTCAAGATTGGGTAAAGGGAGTGATCAGGGATGACTACAACTACTACTACACCCAGAAAGACCCCGACTCCCGATGGATGTCAGTCGAATTGTCACTTGACTCTTCCTTCACTGCCTCCTTTAATGCCAATATAGCTGAAGATCATGCGCTTAACTTCGCCCTGGCCGAACACCTGGCGCAGGCATCCCGAAAGTCCGTTTACAATTTTGATAGCCTTTTTGTGCCGTTCAGGGCCACTGCGGCTGAGGTATTCACTCAGCAGGCAGTACTGTTGAGTGATGGAAACTTGTCGGATGCACTCAGGGCTTCAATGACCGTCCCCTTCTTTTTCCGCCCTATAAAGTTTGATGGAAAGTATCTTTTCGATGGAGGCATTTATAACAACTTTCCCGTGGACATTGCCATTGAGGAGTTCAAGCCTGACATCATCATTGGCGTCAACGTAGCCTCGAAAGTGTACAAAGAGTACCCCACCAAAGAAGCAGACCACCTTGTAAATGAACAATTGCTCTTTCTTATGCTTGATAAGTCTGACCCAACCAGGCTTGAAGGTAACATCTACATCGAGCCCAATCTGGAGGGACTCAGTTCCACCGACTTTGCCAGAGCCAAAAGTATCACCGATAGCGGCTATGTGGCAGCAATAAGGCAAATGGAGTTCATCAAATCGAAAATAGACCGTCGAGTTGGGGAGGAGGAAGTCACCGCTGCCAGAAGTCTATTCCAATCAGATTTTGTCCCGCTCGACTTCAGTGAGGTGGAGGTAGAGGGGTTTAATTCCAGACAAACAAAATACCTCGACAATCTGCTGGAGAAAAAGAATAAAATTGTTGAGCTGGAAAAGATAAAATCAGGCTATTACAAAATCGTTTCTGAAGATTATTTCAGAAGTATGTATCCTCAAATCACAAAGAGCGAAACTAGCGAGAACTACAAGCTAAAGTTGACAGGCTCACCTTACAGGAAGGTAAAAATGGTTTTGGGGGGAACAATGACCAGCCGAAGCACCTCTAACCTGCTGGTTGGCGCACAATACAAGCGACTTGGCCAGATCTTCACCCACTTCGACGGTGCCGTCAATGCAGGCAGGTTTTACCAATCGGCCAAGGCCAGTGCCAGGCTCTACTTTCCAACGTATATCCCCTTCTACCTGGAGCCTAAATATGTTTTCAACAAGTGGGACTTCATCAATTCTACTGAAATACTTTTGAAAGACAAGGCTCCCACTATAGTCAATCAGGTAGACAGAAATTTCACATTCAACGTCAGCACACCCCTGGGCACTCACCACAAGCTGACATTCAGCCCAGGCTTGTTCTATACCCGAGATAATTTTGCGGCCATACCCGAAGTAAATACAAGCGATGTACTCGATGAGCTACGGTTAAAAGGATTTGCGGGGAAAATAAAGGTGAGCCAGAGCAATCTCAACTTCTATCAGTATCCAACCAAAGGCGAGGCCTTCGAAGCCTCTGTTGGCGGATACCATGGCTCAGAAAAATATTTTCCGGGAAGCACCTCCGAGCTTGCTTACAGAGAGGCCAGCCACTCCTGGCTGACAGCGAAGATTTCCTACGAAAAATACTACAGGTTGCTTAACTGGTATGGCATAGGCTACCAGGCAGTTGGCCATTTTTCAACATTCCCTCTCCTGAGTAGCTACCGGGGAACTCAAATTGCTGGTGGTGGCTATTATCCATTTCAGGACAGCCGCACACTCATTTTGGAAAACTTCAGATCCAATAAGTTTGCCGCTGGCGGTCTAAAACAGATGTTTTTTGTTCGTGACAACCTTCATTTCAGGATGGAGGGGCATTTTTTTGCACCATTGCAATTGCTTGAGAAATTACCAAATGAAACGCCTGCCTATCAGCAGAACACGAGCAAGTTATTTTTCGCTGCGTCAGCAGGAGTGGTCTTTCAAAGCCCAATAGGTCCCATTGCATTCGCCGCTAACTACTATGATGACGAAGAACAAAAATGGGGAGTCCTGTTTCATTTGGGCTACTTACTGTTCAATCAGCGAGCCTTTGATTAATTCAATAATTTTTTTTATTAGCTTCGAAAAAGCTTACTTTTATTGGAAAAATTACTATCGACCTTACCATGAAAATAACACCGGCAGCATATCTTGCCCTGTTTTTTATAGCAAGTGCGTGGCAGCTTAAAGCTAATGCTAGTTTTTTATCAACAGCAGGGTTTTATCAGCAGAAGGATTCCTTAGTTAAAGTATCCGGAAAAGTTGTGGATGATAAAACCGGAGAACCTATTGTCGCCTCTGTTTTCTATGAAAAGCTCCCCTATTATGATGATATGGGATCAAATAAGAGCAAGCAGCAAGATGGCTCCTTTGAGCTATTCCTATTCAATAACACTTCTTATACCATGAAAATTAAGGCAAATGGGTATGATGCTGTTGATAGGGAATTCAAGGTTGCACTGCAGGCAGGCGATTCTGCCTTTAATTTGGAGTTCCGCCTTACCCCTGACAGGGCAAATCAAATGATTACTCTCGAAAATCTTATTTTTGAAAGAGGCAGATCAAAGATCAGTTCAAGCTCCTTTGAAGAGTTGGATCGCTTAGTGGACTGGCTCAACGAGCGGCCCAACATGGTTATTCAGCTTGAAGGCCACACCGACTTTGAGGGTAGCGATGCTGCTAATATGGAGCTTTCGTTGGAAAGAGTAAATGCTGTAAAAGATTATCTAATTTCTAAAAACATAAAAAAGAACAGAGTGCAAACAAAGGCTTTCGGGGGCACTCAACCACTTACGCTTGAAAGAACTGATGAAGATAAACGAAGGAATCGCCGTGTTGAGGTACGAGTCATTCGAGAATAATTTATCCCTAATCCTAAACCTTATTGAATCGGCTTGATATGAAAAGAATTCTACTAGTATTATGTTCTTTTGCAATTGGCATAAACCTGAAAGCACAGGAATCTGTTAGTTGGGCCAGTAGAGTCATTGAAGTTTCGTCAGAGATGTCCCCACTGGAATACTCAGCAATGCAGGTGCTTCACAAGCCCAATGTGTTGCCCAATGGAGGCGATAACCCCAATGCCTGGACCCCAAACAAGGCCGACAGAACTGAATTTATCACTGTAGCTTTCGAGAAGCCCATAAGAGCACAGCAAATTGCTATTGCAGAGTCGCAAAATCCGGGTGCCATTTCACAGGTATATGCCTACGATGCGTCGTTCAACGAGTTTTTGTTGTTTGAATTGACGCCAAGAGCCATTCCTATCGAGAGCAGGCTGCTAAACCTTTTCTTCGAAAGAACGAGTTATGAAATTGCGGGCATCAGACTAGTAATTGATGGTCGTTCTATTAAAGGGCCTAATAGTATTGACGCCATCGGAATAAGCGACTCAAACATCCCCATTACAGTATTGGTCAACATTGCTCAGAATGTAAACCAAAACCTGGAAACGGTTGAGAAACTGGGAGAAAACGTAAACAGCACCTACGTAGAACATAGTCCTATTATATCCCCTGATGGAAAATACCTCTTTTTTAGCCGTCAATACCACCCTCAAAACGTTGGAGGCGTGGATGATGCTGAAGACATCTGGTATTCGGAATGGAATGAGGAAAAGCAAGAATGGAATATTGCTAAGAATGCAGGCCCTCCGTTAAATACAAAAGGCCCAAACTTTGTTTCTTCAATTACTCAGGAAAATGGAGAGATGATACTGTTATTGGGCAACCAATATGGTAAAAAAGGAAAAATGTTTGCCGGCGCTTCAATGAGCAAGCTTGTCAATGGTGAATGGGCTGAACCTGAAAACATCGAGATTGAGAATGACTACAACTACAATTCCAGAGTAGACTATTCGCTTTCAGCAGACGGTAAAGCAATGGTTATCTCATCAGAGAGGGACGACACCTACGGCGGGCGAGATCTCTATGTCTCATTCAAAAAAGGGAATGGCACCTGGTCAGAGCCCAAGAACCTTGGTGGTGATATCAACAACGCTTCAGATGAGCAGGCCCCTTTCCTCACCAACGACAATAAAACACTCTACTTCTCTACAAAAGGCATAAGTGGATACGGTGGTGCCGACATCTTTGTAACTACAAGGCTGGATGACACATGGCAAAACTGGTCGGAGCCCGAAAACCTTGGTGCGGGTATTAACACGGCAAGTGACGATATCTATTTCAATATGCCCACTTCAGGCAAGCACGCCTATTTCTCCAGAGGGGCTGAAAATGAGGATACTGATATTTACAGGTTCGAAATTCAGGAGTTTTTCATCGAGTCCGACAAACTTTTGGCTACCTCTGAGTTAGACGGTGTTAAGAATAAGAACCTCAAGATTAACCCACGGGACGTTGTCATTGCTCTGAACGGTAGGGTGCTTGACGAAAAAACCCAAAAGCCAGTTATTGCCACCATCATGATAGAAAGGCTTCCTGACGGCGTCGACATCGGTGCAGTAAGGACCAATCCTGAAACAGGTGAGTTTCACTTTAGCCTAAGGGGCGGTGCCCACTATGGTGTAATTACTGAGGCTGCCGGTTATATTTCTCTCGATAGAAACCTTGACCTTAATCAGCCAAACCCTGAAGAAAAAACAAGGCAACTTGATCTTTATATGGTTAAGCTGGAAAAAGGTGCGGAAATATCGTTCAACAACATCTTTTTCGATCTTGAAAAATACGAGCTGAAGACCGCTTCTTACCCCGAGCTCGAACGAGTAAAAGAAATGCTTGAAGCACAAAAAATAGGAAAGATTGAAATTTCCGGACACACCGACACCTCAGGCCCGGAAGATTACAATCAGCGACTATCCGAACTTCGTGCCAGGGCGGTTTATAATTACTTTATAAACAATGGCATTGATAAGGCACGGTTGACGGTTATAGGCTATGGTGAAACGAAGCCCAAAGTACCCAACGACACGAGAGAGAACCGTGAGAAGAACAGAAGGGTAGAGTTTAAGATCATGGAGTAAATCAGTTTTTTGCCCGACTTTAAAAAAATCAGAAATGCCCGGCTTCGTCCGGGCATTTTTATTTAACACCTCCCGCAAACTCTGGCGAAAGCCGCAATGGTGAAAAACATCTTTGCTGGGATCCAGTCTGAAGTCTGCCTCTCCACAAACCCGCTTCTGGAAGCGCTTCAAATCCTATCAAGACCTCGGATCAATCTGTATTTCTCGGGATTGAATGTTTCGTTTGTGGTTAAATAAAAAAGCAAAACTGGTTCAATGCGTCTCGCCCGGCCGGGTTAGGCTTGGACCTTTTGCTTTTTTATGACCGCTCGGAATATTGGGGTTGAAGGGTAATCCCCCAGATTTTTCGCTTGATCCAAGACTTCGTCGTTTTAAAAAATGCGGCCATAGACACACATTGTCCTGATAGAGAAGGGCGAAATTTTCTAATGAAGGGGGCTTAAGAGGCAGTAAGGGGGATCGACTAAAGCAGGGGGTGCTCAGCTTTGCAAGGGCAGGTTACTTGCTAGCAAGCAATTCGCTTTGTCCCCGGAAGTAATCTCTTACGTTCGAAATACGATCAGACGGGTAAAGAAAATACGACTTGTCTACGAGGGCAACAGCCTTTAGGACGTCTTTGGCATTCCAGGCAACAATAGCACGGTTGTAGTAGTTAAGTCCAGCCAGTTCCTTCTTGGTTAACTCGTCGTTCAGGATGTAGCTTTTCTGCCCATCAGTGGTGTTTGAAGAAATGCCCGATAAGTTCTGGCGCTGTGCACTGAGGTATTCTTTTTCCTTCTCGGAAATTTCAATCTCCGAAGAGATGAATCCTGCAATAGGGTCGGTAGACTCAAACAAGAAGCTTCTTTCGCCCGCATTAACCTTCAAGTAAATGTGATAGTCTGTTTCTACCAGATTCACTTTATAGCCCAAATCCGTGAGGTACAAGTAGTAGAGCGATGTAGCGGTGAGACAATCGTATTGTCCTGTCTCGAATTGGCTCGCCAGACTAACATACTGCTCATAACTTTTCAGTTCCTTTCTGTGAACCCTGTAGAAGAAGAATTTCAAGAATTGCTCTTCGCTCCTGTACTTACTCTGTTGGTTTTGATAGAAAGCAAGGTTGGCCTGATAGGTATTCAAGGCCGATTTTGCTCGCTCATGGTCAACTGACTGATCAGCTACCAGCAATAAACTCAAAGTTGGTTGACTGGAAGTGTTAACGAGGACCGCTTTTTCGAGCTCAGAATGAAAACGCAAATCAGACATATTGACCTCCTGCCCGAAGCTTAAAAAAGCCTTTACAGTTAGAAAAATCAATATGTAAAACCTGTTTATCATATGCCGCTTGCTTACTAGCGCTATCTCCTTTATGAAGTTGCGTAACATAAAGTTAACATTAAATTAATATAACGTATGCCTCTCGTAGTCTTTTTCGACGAATTCGTGCCTGTAGCGGGTATATGTGCTTTGATCTGGTGCCACACATCACTCAATGTTACCCTAATGTTACCACAAACAGTTTTTGATTATCTTCAGGTAGATAATGAGGCTTATTTGTGGTAATTTGTTAGTAAGGATTAACAACACCCGAAATTGATAGACGAGAAACAACAAACAAAGACACCTGACGCTGATCTGTCCGAGCTCTTTTTGCGACAGTCACAGAAGGCCCTTTTGCTCAGGCAGGAAAGCTACCGGCCGAGAATTGAGCGGCTCAAAAAAGTCAAGGCCTGGATTCTTGCCAACACGGCGAAAATTCGTGACGCCGTATACAGCGACTTCAAAAAGCCTGGGTTTGAAGCCGACCTCTCCGAAACCTTTGTTGTGTTGGCAGACATCAATCTCGCCCTGAAAAGCCTTAAAAAATGGACGAGACCAGCATCGGTGCCCGCTGGGCTTACTTATTTTGGTTCGTCGGCTTTTGTGCACTATGAGCCGAAAGGCGTTTGCCTGATTATCTCTCCCTGGAATTATCCTTTCAATTTATGCATGGGGCCGTTGGTTTCAGCTATTGCTGCAGGCAACACCGCTATCATAAAGCCATCTGAACTGACTCCCAACACTTCGCAGCTTATTGCGCAAATGGTAGGCGAGCTGTTTCCGCAAGAGGAGGTAGCCGTGTATCAGGGTGGGCCCGAAATAACCAAGCGACTACTTCAGCTTCCCTTTAACCACATTTTCTTTACAGGAAGCTCGGCAGTAGGCAGAATAGTGATGGAGGCAGCAGCCAAAAACCTAAGCTCCATTACCCTGGAACTTGGGGGCAAGTCGCCCGTCATCATCGACAAAACGGCAAACTTGAAAGATGCTGCTGAAAAAATCGTCTGGGGAAAGCTTCTTAATTGTGGCCAGACGTGTGTTTCACCTGACTACCTCTTCATTCACGAGAGTGTGAAAGAGCCGTTTTTGGAACACCTGAAATATTTTCTGGAGACGCTGTTCAAACAGCCAGGCGAAAATTTTAAAGAATCGCCTAACTACGCCCGAATCATCAATAAAAAGCACTATCAGCGACTCTGTCAGGCTTTGAGCACGGCCATTGAAGACGGTGCCAGCCTTGTTTACGGTGGCGACGTTGATGAAACCGAAAACTTCATTTCTCCCACAGTTCTCGACAATGTGCCTCTTCACACCACACTAATGAGAGAAGAAATTTTCGGCCCTATACTTCCGGTTAATACGTTTAAAAACCACGACGAGGTCATCCAATACATAAACGGACAGCCCAAGGCCTTATCGCTTTATCTATTTTCGAACGATAAGCGCATTCAAAAAAAATATCGACTGGAAACCTCGTCAGGAACAGCATGTGTGAATGACGTGGTAGTCCAATTTCAGCAGCCGCACCTTCCCTTTGGTGGAGTGAACGAAAGTGGCATCGGTAAGTCTCATGGACATTTTGGGTTTCTGGCCTTTTCAAATGAAAAAGCCTGGTTGAAACAAAGGGTCGGTTTCACCTCTGCCAAATTGCTTTACCCGCCTTATACTGCCGCAAAAAAACGGATTCTCAATATCCTTATGAAGTATTTCTGAAATGAAGCTTACAGAAAGACAGTGCAACATTTTGGAGGAAGTGGCCAACACTTTCATCGCTCCCGACACCACCAGTGGCGAGCACAAAGGTTTTTGGACCTCGAAAGGAGCTGACAGGGTTGCCCCAGGCAAAATTGCAGAGGTGATTGCCTCCCAGCCCCGGCCAGCACGTGAGGAATTTATCCAACTGCTGAAAATATTGGACAGCAACCTGCTCGGCATGACCTGGGCGGGGCCTATGAAGAAGTTTCTGGATCTGACTTTTCAACAAAGAGAAAAACTTTTCATCACCTGGTCCAATAGCCCTGTAAAAAAGCTCCGGAAGGCATTTTCGTCTCTCAAAAAACTTTCAACTTTCATCTATTTCAGCTCCACCGAAGATGGTTACCACCCCGACTTCAAGGCAATTCAGTATCCGGGCCCACTGTTGGGCGATGCGGACAAACTCCCCCGACTTTTTGAATTGCAGATTGAAAACGATAGTGTCTTAACCTGCGAAGTACTCGTGATCGGTAGCGGTGCGGGGGGTGGTGTGATAGCAGGTGAGCTGGCAGGCTCAGGCAAAGACGTTATTATCGCCGACAAAGGCCCTTACCTGCACGGCGCTGACTTCACTCAGGAAGAAGGAAAGATGATTGAGACGTTGTATGACGGAAAGGGCGCTATCACGTCTTCCGACGGGCAGGTGAGCATTTTTGCTGGTAGCTGCGTAGGTGGCGGCACCACAGTCAACTGGGCTGGTAGCTTCAGAACACCTGACTATGTTCTTCAGGAATGGGCCAGCGAACATGGTGTACCTTTTCTAACCTCCCAATCGTTTCAGGACAGCTTAAATGCTGTAGCAGCAGAAATAGGTGTTAACACCAATTACTCCCTTCACAACCTGCAAAATCAACTTCTGTTGGACGGCTCCAGGAAACTAGGTCAGCAAGTTGAACTCATTCCAAGAAATGAACGAAAGCCTGGCGAAGCAGATTTTCAAAAGCTCGGCTTCAGCAGCCTGGGCGACAGGTATGGGATCAAACAAGGCACTGCTCAAACGTATATTCGAAAAGCGACAACTGCTGGTGCCCGCCTTCTTTCTCAGTGCCAAATTGAAAAGATAGCCATTAAAAATGGAAGAGCAACTGGTGCCGAAGCGGTTTGCTATTCACCAAAGGGCCACAAGAAAAAGGTTTTTATACAAGCAGAAAAAATCGTCATAGCCGCTGGGGCTATTCAGACACCAGCGTTGCTGAAAAGAAGTGGGCTCAAGCATGACCACATAGGAAAACACCTCCACCTTCACCCCACCGTAGGTGTTAGTGCCAAGTACACTCAAAAATCAGAAGCCTGGTTTGGGCCAATGATGTCTGTTGTCAATGATCAATTCGCCCGGTCGGACGGCAACTACGGCTTCAAGCTTGAGACACCGCCCACTCACCCCGGCCTCATTGCCATGTCTCTTCCCTGGTCAGGTGCCCGCCAATTCAAAGAAGACATGTTGAAGGCATCGCACATTGCTTCTTTCATAGCCATTGTACGAGACAAGTTTCCCGGATACATCACTATCGACAAGGAAGGCCAACCCATTGTGCATTACAAACTTCACGGATTCGATTTGAAGCACCTCATTAACGGCATGGAAGAAGCGAGCCGACTCCATTTTGCCAATGACTGCGAGCAGATCATCTATCCGCATTTCGGTAATCATCGCTTTAATAATACAGGCAAAAGAGCCGATCTTGAGAAATTTATCCACAACCTGCCGGTCTGGGGTTGGCGCCCAAATCAATTTTCGCTGTACAGTGCACATCAAATGGGCACCTGCCGAATGGGGGAAGATAAAAAGACGCACCCAACAGCACCTGATGGCAGCCTTTATGAAGTGCCCAACATCTACATTGGCGATGGGTCAGCTTTCCCGTCGGCCAGTGGTGTGAACCCCATGCTGAGCATTATGGGTCTTGCCCATCACACTGCCCAGGGACTAAAATAGATGAGTGCAAAAGCAATTCCATTTTTATAATTTCGTTCATCCAATTGTGACCAAAACTATATGCGCCGTCTTTTAACATACGCTGTCGTACTTGTTGCCCTTACCCTTACCTTCTGCTCTGAAGGCGACAAAACCCAAAAGGCCCTTCAGGGAAAATGGAAAGCTAACTGGACGACAAGCAAAGAAGCCTTCCCCGATGTTGGCGATGACATCGCCTTGACCATGGAAGGGTGGATTGAATTCAATGCTGACGAAGTAACTATCACGGCCTATGGTTACCCTGGCTGCATATTTTCAGCCGACACACTTAAGCACTCGCAAAAATGGGCTTTGAGGAACGATACGCTGGAGCTGTTGAATGAAGGCGACAAACACGGCATTGCCTACTTAATGAAAGAGAAGTCCGATGACCATATCCAGTTGGTACTGATGGGTGACATCTTTCTGGATCTCACCAGATAATCAATTGTGCAGAATGATCTTTAAGCTCTTATCCAGCTTCTGATCAAAAATTCTGTATCCTTCTACGCCTTGCGCTAAGGGGAGCCTGTGAGAGATAATTGCCGACAGGTCAATTTGCTGATCGCCAAGCAAAGGAAGCAGTTTTGACATGTAGTGCCTGGCAGGGCACCTTCCGGTTTTATAGGTGATGTTCTTGTTGTAAGCATCAACCGGCGAAAAGGTGAAGTTACTGGCCGTATGCACGCCCACAGATGAAATAATTCCGCCGGGGCGCACCACATCGAAAGCTAGTTGCTGCGCAGAAGGATTCCCAACAACTTCCATCACAGCGTCAGCACCAATTCCATTGGTTTGCTCAAGAATAAACTGCTTAGCATCAGTTTTTGACAAGTCCACCGCTACGGCGCCATACCTTTGAGCGATTGCCAGGCGCTCGGGCACGCTGTCCACGGCCCAAATTTCATCTGCCCCCTGTATTTTTGCTGCCAGAATAGCCATCAGCCCGACAGGGCCACATCCCAGCACCACATATCTTCCACCTGGCCTGACGCCTGCGTTTTCAGCACAGAAATAACCTGTACTGAAGATATCGCCGGTGAGCAGTACCTGTTCTTCGCTAAGACCTTTAGGAGATTTAACCAGCGTACTATCGGCAAGTGGCACTCTAACGTACTCAGCCTGAGCACCATGCAGGCCATGGCCATGCTCCACCCAACCATAAAGCTGTCCTTGCTGACATCTGCATGTAAGACCGATTTTGCAGAAATAACATACACCACAACTCGTCGTGAAAGGGCTTACCACCCTGTCGCCCTTTTTAAGACCAGTGACAGCACGTCCAATCTCCACCACCTCCCCGAAAAACTCATGGCCCATGACAGTTCCGTAGTCCAGCCCCTTTTCATGTTCCCGATAGACATGCAAATCAGAGCCACAAATAGCGGTCAGCGCTACTTTTACAATCACATCTGTTGGTTGAATGATCGTTGGATCCGCTACCGTTTCAAAGCTCAGCTTCTCCTTTCCCTGAAATGTGATGGCTTTCATCAGACTCTTAGTTAAGCTTTTCCTTCAAATATTGAGCAGTGTGGTTACCCTTCAGCTTTACCATGTCTTCCGGCAAGCCGGCAAACCCAATGGTACCCCCATCAATTCCGCCCTCCGGGCCAATATCTATGATCCAATCGGCATTTTTCACAATCTCCATGTTGTGCTCGATAATCAACACTGAATTCCCCTGGTTCACTAAAGCATTGAGAGCATCGAGTAGTTTTTTGATGTCATGAAAGTGAAGGCCAGTGGTGGGTTCGTCAAAAATGAAGAGAATGTGCTCGCTACTGCCGGCATTTCGCTTTCCAATGAAAGAAGCCAGCTTCACTCGCTGTGCTTCACCGCCAGACAGTGAGTTAGAAGACTGACCGAGCTTCACATAGCCAAGTCCAACTTCAAACAACGGCTTCATTTTGTTGATAATGCCCGGCTTGTCTGAGAAAAAGCTTATGCTTTCTTCCACAGTCAGGTCAAGCACTTCGGCAATGTCCTTGTCTTTATATTTTACTTCCAGCACCTCGTCTTTGAAGCGCTTGCCATGGCAGGTATCACACAACAGTCGGATATCTGCCATAAACTGCATTTCAATTTTTACTTCGCCCTCACCCTGGCAGGTTTCGCAACGGCCTCCTTCCACATTGAAAGAGAAGCTAGCAGGTTTCAGACCTCTTTGCTTAGCCAGCGGTTGCTCGGAGAACAGTTGTCGGATCACGTCGTACGCTTTCACGTAAGTCACCGGGTTGGATCGTGACGACTTGCCGATGGGGTTCTGGTCTACGAACTCTATTTGTGTGATCCGTTTGTAATCTCCTTCCAGCTTATCAAACTTGCCGGTGGCCTCATTCACGGTTCCGAGTATCTTCCCTATCGCCGGGTAAAGAATCCTTTTTACCAAAGTCGACTTGCCTGAGCCACTCACCCCAGTCACCACAGTCATCACGCCTAGTGGCAGCTCCATCTTCACGTTCTTGAGGTTATTCTCTCTGGCTCCGGAAATCAATACCGACTCATTCCACTTTCGTCTCTTCTTGGGCACCTCAATCACATCTCTGCCGTTCAGAAAGCGGGCGGTATGAGACACATCTTCCGTAAGTATCTGAGCCCAGTCGCCCTGAAACACAAGCTCGCCTCCATGGCTGCCAGCTCCGGGCCCAATATCAATGATCTGGTCGGCGGCTTTCATCACCTCCTCCTCGTGTTCTACTACTATTACCGAATTGCCCAGATTACGAAGGGTTAACAGTACATCAATAAGCCTTGAGGTGTCTCTGGGGTGCAGGCCAATGCTCGGTTCATCCAAAATATACATGGAACCCACTAGTGCACTGCCGAGTGACGTGGCCAGCTTTATTCGTTGAAATTCGCCCCCCGAAAGTGTGCTGGTTAATCGGTTGAGAGTCAAATAACCGAGGCCTACCTGATCCAGGTAAGTCAGCCTGTTGATTATCTCTGTTAATATGCGCTTGCTCACCTTTCTGTCGTGATCAGAAAGTGCAAGGCCTTGCAAAACTTGCAACACCTGTGAAACCGGCATTAGCACGAGGTCGGTGATAGAGTGGCCGTCGATTCTCACATAGGCCGCATCTTTTCGCAACCTTGTGCCCCTACAGTCAGGACACACAGTTCTGCCTCTGTATCTGCTGAGCATCACCCTGTACTGAATCTTGTGAGTCTGGCCCTCCAGGTATTTAAAAAAAGCATGAAGGCCTTCAAAGTATTTGTTGCCGGTCCACAGCAACTGGTACTGCTCGGGCGTGAGCTCGTTAACGGCCCTATGGATGGGGTAGTCAAACCTAATTCCGTTTTTCAAAAGGGGTTGTGCCCAGGCTTGCATGGTTTCGCCACGCCACGGGGCCACCGCCCCTTCATACACAGACAGGCTCTTGTCTGGAATTACCAGATCTTCGTCGATGCCAAGGATTTTCCCAAACCCTTCGCAGGTTCTACAGGCTCCGTATGGGTTATTGAAGCTGAACAGATTAACACTCGGTTCTTCAAATCGAATACCATCAAGTTCGAACTTATCTGAAAATTCACGTCTCCCGACTCCTATCACATCCACATAGCAGGTGCCCTCTCCCTCGAAAAAAGCTGTTTGTATAGAATCTGAAAGCCTGTACTGGTTATCTTCATCTTCGGGCTGTGCCGATGCCCGGTCGATAAGTATTTCAAGTTTCTCGGGTTTTTCTAAACCTTCCTTTTTCTCAACCAAATCCTCAATTTGAAGTATCTCTCCATCGAGAACTAATCGGGTGTAGCCTTTACTAAGTAAAATCCGAAACTCATCGTCCAGCGTCCTCTCAGCTTTCAAACGCAGCGGGCAAGTGACTACCAGCTTCGCCCCAGCCTTGTGACTATATATCCAGTCCACCACGTCGGTAACCGAATCTCTTCTAACCACCTCACCACTAACCGGCGAATAGGTCACACCTATCCTGGCAAACAACAGCTTCATGTAGTCGTAAATCTCCGTTGTTGTCCCAACCGTCGACCGTGGGTTGCGGGTGTTCACTTTTTGTTCGATAGCAATCGCCGGGGAAACTCCTTTTATGTACTCCACCTCAGGCTTCTCCATCCGACCTAAAAACTGTCTGGCATAGGAGCTAAGGCTTTCTACGTATTTTCTTTGACCTTCGGCAAAAAGGGTGTCAAATGCCAGAGAAGACTTGCCCGAGCCCGACAGGCCGGTGATCACCACGAGCTTGTTTCTCGGGATGGCGACGCTAACATTCTTCAGGTTATTTACTTTGGCACCCTTTATGATGATATACTTACGTGGGTCAAGGTCATCAAAGGCCACTGCCTTGTCATTCAATATGCTTACTTCCATTTATTCCTGGGGGTATTACAACGCAAACTTAAGTCTATAATGGTGAATTGCAGTTCAATTGTTTCATTTAAGGTAAACCAAGATAAACGAAGCTTATCCACACATTATTATCTATACAAAACTTTTGTGCAAAAAATTTTTATGTGCGGAAATGAATGACTAAAATTCACATCTTAACATAGAAATAATAGTGCACGAAGCACATAGAATTAACCACTTTAAACCTCTAACTGTTACAATATGGCATAAACCTCTACGTTACTAAAAGTGAAGTTTGATGAGCAAGAATGAAATTAGTGACAGCCAATTAGTAACGCTGTACAGAAACGGGGACGAAGAAGCCTTTAGTACACTGTTAAACAGGCACAAGAACAGAGTTTATACAACGATTTATTTAATTGTAAAAGACCGTTATGTGGCTGAAGATTTATTGCAGGATTCATTTATAAAGGCCGTTAAGACGATTAAGTCTGGCCGGTATAATGAAGAAGGAAAGTTCCTGCCATGGATACTTCGAATAGCCCATAATTTGGCCATAGATTATTTTCGAAAGGAGAAGCGCTACCCTGTGGTGGTGATGGAGGATGGCTCCAAGGTATTCAACACCCTTGAGTTTGCTGAAGACCCGATCGAGAATAAACAGATTAAGATGGAAACCCATCAAATGCTCCGGCAGTTGATACAGGAGTTGCCCGAAGCTCAGAAGGAAGTATTGATTATGCGTCATTACATGCAAATGAGCTTTCAGGACATTGCTGATTCGACAGGTGTTAGTATCAACACCGCTCTGGGCAGAATGCGGTATGCTCTCATTAATCTGAGGAAGAGAATGCAGCAAACAAGTATAGCCTATGACAAAAACATTTACAGAAAATGACCTGATACGGTATGTATATGGAGAGACTTCAGAAATAGAAAATAACGAAATCGAAAGTGCTTTGCTATGCGATAGCGAAGTGCAGGAGCAGTTTGCTCAGCTGATTGAGATCACTCAGCAGCTTAGCTGCGTCGACTATTTTCCTTCTGAAAACTCGGTGAAAAATATCCTTGATAAAGCCAAAGAACTAAATTTGCAGTCTATCGCTAAATAGTGAGAGACTGATGACACGCAAGGAGCGCTACGAGGCTTTTATAAATTTCTTTACTGAGCACTTTCCTGAGCCAGAAACGGAGTTGCACTATGGCAACCCCTTTGAATTACTGGTGGCAGTGGTTCTGAGTGCCCAGTGCACAGATAAAAGGATCAATCTGGTAACGCCTGCTCTTTTCAAGGATTTCCCGACGCCTGCTCACTTGGCGGCTACCACTTTCGACGAGCTTTTTCCGTATATCAGAAGTGTGTCTTACCCCAATAACAAGACCAAGCACCTGATTGGATTGGGCAAAAAGCTGGTGGAAAACTTCAATTCCGAAGTTCCGGGCACAATTGAGGATCTTCAAACCCTGCCTGGTGTGGGGAGAAAAACTGCCAACGTAATTGCTTCGGTGATATACAATCAGCCTACAATGGCCGTAGACACCCATGTTTTTCGGGTATCGAAACGGCTTGGGTTGGTAACCAAAACCGCCAATACACCACTGGAGGTAGAAAAACAGCTTGTAAAATACATCCCCGAGGAGCATATACCCAAAGCCCACCATTGGCTGATCCTGCACGGCAGGTATACATGCCTGGCACGAACTCCGAAATGTGACGAATGCGCCATCACGTCCTTTTGCCGCTACTATGAAAACTCGCTGAAGCAGCGTTAATCCATGCGGGTGATCCTTCTTCATCAGTACTATAAAACGCCAGAAGAAGGCGGAGGCATTCGTTCGTGGTACTTGTGCCGGGCCTTAAAGGAAGCTGGTCATGAGGTGGAGGTAGTGACTGCCTGGAATAAAAAAGAGAGCAAAACGGTGTTGATCGACGGCTACCCCGTTCACTATCTTTCGATCCATTACTCTAACGACCTGGGTTTTTTTAGGCGGATTTGGTCCTTCACTGCCTTCTTTATTGCTGCCTACAAGAAAGTGAACTCATTATCCCGGCCGGACTTCATTTATGCTATCAGCACCCCTTTGAGCATTGGTGCGCTGGCCAAGTGGATCCGATGGAGAAAAAGCATTCCGTATTTCTTTGAAGTCGGCGACCTTTGGCCCGATGTGCCAGCACAAATGGGGTATTTGCTCAATCCGCTATTGATTCGAATCCTTAAGAGCCTGGAGCTTTCCATCTACAAATCAGCGAAAGGCATTGTGGCCATGAGTCCTGCGATGGTAGACTGTTTTAATGACCTGGGCTATGGCAGTAAAACCACTTGTGTTACCAATTTTTCTGACCTTTCTCTTTCCAACACCCCCTCGCATGAGAGAGAACCGACAGATCTTTTTACTGTCGCCTACGTGGGCACTTTGGGCAAAGCAAACCACCTCAGCTACCTGATCGATTTGGCTGAAGAAGCTCAAAAAAGGGGCTTGAGGAATTTCCGGTGCATTCTTATGGGAGAAGGTGCGGAGGAGCCCTTGCTTAAAAAAAGGATCGCCGAAAAAGGGCTTTTTAATGTTTCGCTTTTGCCGCACTCCAGCAAGGAGGCCGCTATAAGTGTGCTCAAAACTGCTTCGATGGCCTATTTATCTTTTGGACCATATGACAAGTTATGGACGGGCAGTCCGAACAAGTACTTCGATGCCCTGGCGATTGGAAAACCCATCCTCTGCAACTTCGGCGGATGGATCGGTGATGAAATCACAGACAAAAAATGCGGAGTTGTTTACAGCCCTTTTAATCCCCAATCGTTTTTTGACAAGCACTGGCCATCACTTCAAGCGGAAGATACACTTGAAAGCATGGGTCAAAATGCGCTAACCCTTGCGAAAAGGAGCTACAGTCTTAACAAACAAATCCCAAAGTGGCTAACGTTCCTTGGCCGTTAATGCGGATTAGGCCTGTATTTAGACAGCGTGAAAATCTTCTTCGGATCATCTTCCTCCATTAGTTGCTGCAGGGTGACCTTCGGGTTGTTCTCCATGTAAGACCTTACAATTTCCCAACCCACCCAGGCGCCTATACGTCCGGGACATTTCTCTCCTATCTCATACACATTTGGCCGCTCGCCCATGAACTTGTTGATGAGTTTTGGCTCAGTTTCATACAACAGCTGGTTTTGCACAAAATTTGCCCAAACCACGTCCTCATTCTTGTGCACTTCTCTCAGCTCTTCCTCAGAAAACCCTATGATAATAGAATCGGGTACACACGGCACCATTCGCTCTGTAAAATAGTACGTCTTACCAGCGGTGATCATCTCATTCAGCAGCGTATTATCGCCGTAGTCAACCTTGTTGTAATAGTCGGACAAAAAGAAAAAAGAAGCCGGCACGATATAATCAGGCTTAAAGCGGCGGGCAATATAGGCTGGTACATTGTTGGGTTTGTACTTCGAGTCGTCGCCGATGAAGAAGTCCAGCCCGATGACCAGCAGACTGTCCGAAAAATAGATGTCCCGATAAAAACCCGTGATCATGGTTTGCACCTTCGGCGTTTTAGCGGTTGGGTAGTAATACTTGAGGTGCTGAAACGCAGAAGCGTACTGCGACTCCAGCCAACTTATGTCCACAAATTTTCCGTCTACTTCCATTTGCAATGAATCGAGGTGGGGAATTAGCTTGATCATTTGATTGGCCAACACGCTGTCGGACGGATACTGATTGGCATCCAAAAAGTAGTCAGCTAACGTCGGATTGTCTTCAAGAAACGCCCTCACCTCACCAGAAGTAGTCGACTTAAAAAGTGGAACTTCCTTCCTTTCAATAGAAACCTCCATGGGTATCGCCGCTATTTCGGGATTGATCTCACATTCCTTGTTTTCGCAAGCAGCGAAGGCAAAGAAAATGAGTAGAAATGCATAATTTCGATTCATAGTATCAACTTTGGACTAAAACTATAGATTATCCCACTTTGAAAAAACTGGGATACATTGAATTAAACTATTTTTCAGCAAGGTCAGCGACTTTGCCCCTTTGCGTAAAGAAACGATCATTTATGAAAAGAATTTTTATCCTTTCCATTTTTTGCCTCATTTCTGGTGTTGCCTTTTCGCAGGTAAAAATCGGGCTCAGGTTTTCTCCCTCTTATAATATTAACAGGGTATCCAGCCTGTCCGATACTTTGATTCTGTCGCCACAGCAAGCGAGTTTCAAAATGGTGCTGGGTGTGGTGACAGAGATTGCCTTTACGGATACCTACAGTTTCACGACAGGGCTTGCTTTTGCACCAAAAAGTGTTGGGATCAATTTTGCCGGAGAAGACGGCGGCTCATATGCCAATGCCACCGAAGAATATAAAATACAATATCTCCAGATTCCTGCATTGCTGAAATTGTACACGGATGACTACCTGCCGGGCAGTAGAATTTACTTTCATGTGGGGGCCATGATCGACGTCAAGATATTTGACTCGCCTGAAAACAACGACTACTTTTTTGTGGAAAAGTTTCTGCCAGTGGATGCGTCGGCAGTGCTGGGTGTTGGTACAGAAGTGGAACTTGGAATATCCACTATTGTGTTTGGGGGCTTGAGCTACAACCGGGGGCTGACCAACATGGCCTCAAAAACAATCGCTCTTGACGCAAAACCTATTGTCAAGAGCGATTACTTCCAATTGGAGCTCGGTTTAAAGTTTTAAACCAGCTCTATTTCTTCTCCTGTAGAATTAACAAAGTGGAAATCCGTCAGTCCTAGTGATGAGTCCTCAATAAGGTGAACCCACTTGTAGTACTTCATGAACCACTGTACTCTCTTGGAGTAAATCCCTTTGGTGAAATAGGCATAAAGATACGGATGAAGGCTAATGGTTAGCTTCTTCTCGTTTTGCTTGCCAAAGATGTGTTCTATGTTTTTCTCAATCTGATCGGCCACTATTACTGAGGCAGTGATTTTGCCGGTACCATTACAAGTAGGGCAAACCTCTCTCGTGCTGATATTCATCTCTGGCCTTACCCGCTGCCGGGTGATCTGCATCAGACCAAATTTTGAAAGAGGAAGCACAGTATACTTGGAGCGGTCGGTGCTCATCTCCTGCTTCATCCTCTCATAAACCTTCTTCCGGTTATCCTGCTTTTTGAGGTCAATGAAATCGATCACAATGATACCACCCATGTCCCGCAGCCGGAGCTGCCTGGCTATTTCCGATGCGGCGTCCATGTTCACACGCAAGGCCGTCGACTCCTGGTCTTCTTCGGCATTCGACTTGTTGCCGCTGTTAACGTCAATTACGTGAAGCGCTTCGGTGTGCTCAATGATTAAATAGCCTCCCCCGGCTACACTTACAGAGCGGCCAAACGACATCTTGAGCTGTTTTTCTACGTGGAAATGCTCAAATATTTTAACCTTACCGGTGTATTGTCTGAGGATTTTTTCTTTGTCGGGTGCTATTTTGTTAACGTAGGCACGGACGTCGGCAAAGGTTTTTTTGTCATCGATGTGGATGGCATCGAACGACTCGTTGAGGACATCTCTCAGAATAGAGTTAGTCCTGCTCATTTCGCCGATGATCTTGTCCTTCGATTGGGCTGTCTTCAGGTTCTTCATCCCTTCCTCCCAAATGGAAACAAGGTTTCTTAAGTCCTTGTCGAGCTCAGCAACATCTTTGCCCTGAGCGACAGTCCTGATGATAACACCAAAGTTTTCGGATTTTATGGACGACACCAAACGAACAAGTCGTTTGCGCTCATCGCTGCTGTCAATTTTCTTAGAAACATTGACAGTATTTGAGAATGGTACAAGAACTAAGTACCGTCCCGCAAGGGACAATTCACAAGAAAGCCGGGGGCCCTTTGTGGAGATTGGTTCTTTTACAACCTGTACAAGTATCTTTTGACCCTTGGTAAGTACCTGGCTGATTTTGCCAAGCTTATCAATATCTTTTTCGGGTTTAAAGCCTGCCAGCTTGTGGCTTATATTTTTGTTTGTAAGTACAAGTCGTGTGAACTTATTCAACGACTGCACTTGCGGGCCTAAATCGAGATAGTGCAAAAACGCATCTTTCTCGTAGCCGACATCAATAAAAGCAGCATTTAGGCCCTGTACGATTTTCTTTACAGTGCCTAAATATATATCTCCAACATTAAATTGATGATCATCACTTTCCTGATGATACTCTACCAATCGCTTGTCTCTTAGTAAGGCAATCCGGGATCCCTGTGGAGTCGAATTTATTATTAATTCATTGCTCACACTGATTCCGTTTTAAAAAGTAAATTACTTCTTCTTGTGCCTGTTCTTTCTGAGTCTTTTCTTTCTCTTGTGAGTAGCGATCTTATGTCTCTTTCTTTTCTTTCCGCAAGGCATATGCGAATGTCTTTATTTGTTAAACAATTTTTTTAATTCAACTCCTGAAGGTAAGAGTCAACTGCGGCGCTTACTGCCGGATCGTTTTCCGTTACCTTCGCTTTGATAAGCCAGGCTTTAGCTTTCTGCTTGTCGCCTAACTCCTTATAACTTACACCAAGATAAAACATGGCCTGGATGTTCTCAGGGTCAATTGTCAAGAGCTTTTCAAGTCTCTCTACCGCCTTATCGTACTGTGCCGACTGCATCGAAAGAATACCCATGTTGTAAAGGGCCTCTTTGTTGTCAGGGTCCTTATCCAGAATTTCTCTCAACATCAAAATTCCCTGCATGGGATTCGGTGAAGAGATGTAGGTCATGGCTATTTTTGACTTAGCACTCAAATTGTCCGGATTGGCTTTTAAAACCTCCCCAAGCAATTCCTGAACCTTACTTCCGAGCTTTTTGGCCCTGGCATCATCCGCCGCAAAACCGAACGCTTCGTAATAATAATTACCCGCTTTCTCCTTTGCCTCTATTGACGGATCGACCTCCGCAAGGAGGTCAGCGTACTTGGCAACACTGTCCAATTGTTGTACCAAAAGGAAGGTGTTCGCCAAAGAGTCTGCAAAGATAGCTGAATTGTTTGGATTTTTTAACTGCTCCTTGAAATATTGTATCTTTTGCTGGTCAGAATCAGACAGTTCTACTTCGTGGGCTCCTGGTATTTCTTCAGCTCCTGCATTTTCTTCCTGCGTAGCTGACGGTACTTCAGCCATATCACTGTCATTGTCTACGACTACCTTGGGAAGACTGAAAAGAACGATGATCAGCCCAACCCCTAATATGGTTAAGACAATTTGTTGTTTTGACATGAAGTTTGTTTGCTGGAAATAGGACTTCCTATTTCAGTTTGTTGCTGCTTTTTACCTTCTCAATAAAAACCTTCGACGGCTTAAAGCTAGGCACATAGTGCTCATCGATGACGATAGCCGTGTTCTTAGAAATATTTCTGGCAATCTTCTTGGCTCTTTTCTTGTTTACAAAACTTCCGAAACCACGAACGTAAATATTACTGCCATCTGCCATCGAACTTTTTACCACAGTGAAAAAAGCTTCTACGCTAGTTTGCACATCTGCTTTATCAATCCCCGTTTTCTCTGCAATTTCGTTTATTACGTCTGCTTTAGTCACCTCTTCTATATTTTAATTATGCTTTGCTACTCGATTTTTTTAATGGGCACAAATTTAAATGAGCGGGGTAGAAATAAAAAAGAAAGAGTTAAATAAAAGCGCTTATTTTGTGCCCTCAACGAAAGTATTTCTCTCATCGTGGCCGAAAGTAATCAGGCATTTTCAAACATTTTAATAAGATGGTACGAAAGGCATAAAAGGGATCTTCCGTGGCGTGAAACGAAAGACCCGTATGCCATCTGGCTTTCGGAGATCATACTTCAGCAAACACGTGTTGCTCAGGGCCTTCCTTATTTTCAGAAATTTATTAGCAGGTTTCCCACCGTCGGCTCGCTGGCTGAAGCAAGCCAGGAAGAAGTGCTGGCCTTATGGCAGGGGCTAGGCTATTACTCAAGAGCAAGAAACCTCCATGCATGTGCTCAAATGGTGGCTTTGCAGTACAATGGCAATTTCCCTGCCAGCTATAAGGAGCTTCTGAAACTGAAAGGCATAGGCGCCTACACAGCCGCTGCGATTGCCTCCTTTGCCTTTAACGAAGCAGTGCCTGTAGTCGATGGAAATGTTTACCGGGTGGTTTCCAGGGTATTTGGGTTACACGACGATATTTCTAATGCTTCCACTAGAAAGGTATTTGAGGGGCGGCTCGCCTCACTTATTCCATCCGATGCGCCGGGTGAATTCAACCAGGCCATTATGGAGTTTGGAGCACTTCATTGCACACCATCTGCTCCCGACTGCAAAAATTGTATTTTCAATCACTCGTGTTTCGCATTCAAAAACAACGAGGTGGCCAACTTACCAGTAAAGACAAAAAAAGTGAAGGTGCTCAACCGGTATTTTAACTACTTTGTTTTTCAATTCGGTGAGGAGGTCCTTATGGGGTCAAGAAAAGATAAAGATATCTGGCTCGGCCTTCACGACTTCTTCATCCGGGAAAAAGAGGAATTGTTGGATGAGGATGCTGCGCTGGGGGAAGTCAAGCGTTTGATTTCGCCGGAAAGTTGGGAACTAATAGATATTTCAGCGACTTATAAACATGTGTTGACTCATCGCATCATTTATGCCCGTTTTTTCAGGGTGAGGGTTTTGATGCATGAAGACTTTAGGCTATTGAGCGAAAGGCTGGGGTTGAATGCAATCAGTATTAGTGACACGGCTGGTATCTCTAAACCAGTCTTAATCACCAATTATTTGAATGATACCTTATTTTAAATTATTTTTAATATCCCTATCTATCAAAACATCACAAAAAACAAATCTTTATGTCAGGAGTAAATAAAGTGATTCTGCTTGGAAACCTTGGAAAAGACCCGGAAATACGGCACCTCGAGAACGGACGGGCCGTGACAAACTTCACTTTGGCTACCAGTGAGGTTTACAAAAACAAGGAAGGAAACAAAGTCACCAACACTGAGTGGCACAACGTTGTTTTATGGACTCCGTTGGCAGAAGTAGCTGAAAAGTATCTGAAAAAGGGCAGCCAGGTGTATATTGAGGGGAAAATCACAACCCGCTCTTACGACGATAAAGACGGAAACAAGCGATACATTACTGAAGTGGTGGGAAGGGAAATGACCCTTGTTGGAGGAAGGCCAGACGGCGGCGGAGGCTCATCAGAACCCCAAAGCAGTGGCTCCACCCAACCAGCTCCGGTGGCAGCAGAGCCAACCGATCTGGATGATTTGCCGTTTTAGCACTATATTGCAGCTTTTATCCATCAATGGAAGACCCATACCCCAGTATATACTTGACATTAATTGGAGACTTAGGTATCACTTATGTCTCCTTTTACATTTTTAGCGGCGTTCTATTTGCGTTGCTGCTCTACCTTTCTGCCCTTATTTCGGGGTCGGAAGTAGCTTTCTTTTCCCTGAATCACGGTGATCTTGCCACGTGCCGCACGTCTGCCAACTCTCAGGACAAGCGAATTATGAGCCTGCTCCAGGGGCCGCAGCGCCTTTTGGCCACCATTTTGATCATGAACAACCTGGTCAACATCACCATTGTGACATTGGCGACCTATGTCACCTGGGAGATAGTGGGTTCGAAATCAGCCGACGGATACATTGTGGCTGTGCTGACTGTAATCACCACGTTGGCCATTGTCTTTTTTGGAGAGGTGGTGCCAAAAGTATATGCCAATCAAAACAACCTGAGCTTTGCCAGGAGCACGTCGGGCTTGCTGAATGTAGCCGATACTATTTTCAGGCCTGTGTCGTGGTTGCTACTGTCGATCAGTTCAATCGTTGAAAAAAGAGTAGAAAGAAAGGGCTACAACGTGTCGATTGATGAGCTCAATCATGCATTGGAGCTGACCGCAGAAACTGAAGCCACGGAGGAGGAAAAGGGCATATTAAAGGGTATCGTAAATTTTGGCACACTCACCGTGACCCAGGTAATGCGATCCCGTGTAGACATCACGGCCATCGATTTTGAGACCGACTTCCATGAGCTGATGGATCAGATCAACAAGACGGGCTATTCCAGGATTCCTATATATAAAGAAACTGTTGACAAGATAGAAGGAGTTCTTTACATCAAAGACCTGCTTCCTTTTGTGGACAAAGACGAGAACTTTCTGTGGCAGAACCTGATGCGCCCGGCGTTTTTTGTGCCCGAAAGTAAAAGAGTTGATGCACTATTTAAGGACTTTCAGGAGAAGCGGGTGCATATGGCCATCGTTGTCGATGAATATGGTGGGACCTCCGGGCTTGTGACCCTGGAAGACTTGATCGAAGAAATTGTCGGAGAGATTAACGACGAATTTGACAACGAAGATGAGATCGCTTACAACAAACTCGACAGCAATACTTACGTGTTTGAAGGTAAAATTTCGCTGAACGACTTTTGCAAAGTAGTGAGTGTGGAAGGCAACATCTTTGACACAGTGAGAGGCGACAGTGAATCCCTTGGTGGATTAATTCTAGAGATCAATTCTAAGCTTCCCAATGTTGGAGAGAAAATTCGCTTTGAGAGATTTGTTTTCACGGTAGTGTCGGCAGACAACAAGCGGATCAAAAGAGTGCGGGTTTTCATAAACCCCTCCTTCCAGGCGGAAAGTCTCCAAAAGGATAAGTAATTTAAGGGCATGAAGCTTAAATTCTTTCTTCTATTCTTCCCGGTCGTTCTTGCTTTGAGTGTTGCCTGCGAAGGCACCTACCTACCCAAGCCGAAAGGATACAACCGTATCGACCTTCCGCCAAGTGAGTATGTTGCTCTGCCAGACTCCTTTCCTTATCAGTTTCAGTACTCTGCTCATGCAAAGCTTCTGAAGGACTCTTCGTGGATGGCCGAAAGGTATTGGATTGATTTGTACTACCCAACAATGGAAGCATTGGTGCAGGTGACCTATAAGCCTGTGAATAATGACACCAGTTTGCTCGGAGAGTATTTTGAAGATTCATACAAACTCACTTCCAAGCACAATATCAAAGCGTATTCCATTGAGCAGATGGATTTGGTTATACCAAATGGTGGGTGGGCCGTAGTGTCGGAGCTGACCGGAGAAGTGCCCAGCCAATTTCAGTTTCACGCCACTGATTCTGCCAATCACTTTATTCGTGGAGCACTCTATTTTGAGACTTCCACAAAAAACGATTCTTTAAAGCCCGTTATTGAGTACATTAAGTTCGATATCATCCACATGCTCAACACCATTGAGTGGAAATAGGCATACAGTAGAGAACCATTACCCATCGCATGTCCGGCTTTTTTGAAACCAGAATAGAGTTCCTGAAAGGCGTTGGCCCTCAAAGAGCGGAGCTGCTGAACAAAGAGCTGTCTATTTTTACCTACGGTGACTTACTCCAGCACTATCCGTTCAGGTACGAAGACCGGACAACCTTTCACAAAATCAGAGACATAAGAGACGAGGAATCCTTTGTGCAAGTGATGGGGAAAATCCGATCAATGGAAACTGTTGGTATTGGCAGAAAGAAGAGGCTCGTGGCCCAATTCTATGATGAAACCGGAGAAATGGAGCTGGTTTGGTTCCAGGGCGCTGTCTGGATTTCTAAGAAGCTCCGGGTAAATACACCCTACCTTGTGTATGGCAAGCCTTCCGCTTTTGGCAGCAAGTTCAACATTGCCCATCCGGAAATTGAACCGCTTACTGTTGAAAACAGGAAAGGTGGGTATCTGCAACCCATTTACCACACCAGCGAAAAGCTCAAGGCCCGCTTTATCGACAGCAAAGTGATCTCGAAGTTTCAGGAGCAGCTATTGCTGGTTGCTTTGCCGTATATCCACGAAACGCTTCCTGACTTTTTGCTGCAGAAATTTGGCCTGGTGAGCAAAAAAGAGGCGATGGTAAATGCCCACTTTCCGAAGAGCAGTGAATGGTTAGAAAGGGCGAGAAAGCGGTTGAAGTTCGAAGAGCTTTTCTACATTCAACTCAGGTTAGTAAGCCTTAAGGGCTCCCGAAAGGACTTGTACAAAGGCCTGGTGCTGGCCGACACCTCTCTGCTCACCACTTTTTACAATGACCATTTGCCGTTTGAGCTGACTGGCGCCCAAAAAAGGGTTATCAGGGAAATTTACCTCGACATGCGGTCGGGCAAGCAAATGAACCGCCTTTTGCAGGGCGATGTAGGAAGCGGAAAAACGATGGTGGCCTTTATTTGCATGCTGCTGGCTATCGGCAGCGGCAGCCAGGCTACCCTCATGGCACCGACTGAAATTCTGGCCGGTCAGCACTATACCGGGCTCAAAGAATACGCCGACAAAATGGGCCTGAGCATTGCCAAACTTACCGGCTCCACCAAAAAGAAGGAGAGGACAAGGATTTTGGCAGAACTGCTCTCTGGCGATATTCACATATTGGTGGGTACCCATGCGTTACTGGAAGAGCCTGTGCAATTCAAAAGCCTCGGACTGGCCATCACTGATGAGCAACACCGCTTTGGCGTAGCACAACGAGCCCAGCTTTGGCAGAAAAACGAAGAGTTTTATCCGCACGTGCTGGTGATGACGGCTACGCCGATCCCTCGTACGCTGGCCATGACGGTATACGGTGACCTGGATACGAGCACGATTGACGAAATGCCCGCAGGCCGGAAGCCCATCAAAACGATTCACAGAACGGACGCCGCCAGGCTCCAGGTGTTTGGGTTCATCAGGGAACAAATTCAGTTGGGTCGACAGGCCTACATTGTTTATCCGCTCATAGAGGAGTCGGCATCGCTCGATCTCAAGGACCTGATGGATGGCTACGAAAGCATTGCCAGGGCTTTTCCGGACTTCCAGCTCAGCATTGTGCATGGCAAAATGAAGCCAGAGGCAAAAGACTTTGAAATGCAGCGATTTGTTGACGGCGTTACTCAGGTGATGGTCGCCACCACAGTGATTGAGGTAGGTATCAACGTACCCAATGCCAGCATGATGGTGATAGAAAATGCGGAGAGGTTTGGACTGGCCCAGCTACACCAGCTCAGGGGCAGGGTGGGCCGGGGTGCTGACCAATCGTATTGTATTCTGATGACAAAAGACAAGCTAAGCCAGGAGGCCAGAACCCGTATTCAAACCATGGTGGGCACCAACGATGGGTTTGAAATTGCCCGGGTCGATTTAAAACTAAGAGGGCCGGGCGACTTGATGGGCACCCAACAAAGTGGTGTAATGGATCTTTTGGTGGCTGACCTGGTGCAGGATGGAAAAATACTTCAGGCAGCAAGGGAGGAAGCACAGCAAATCATTGACAATGACCCTAAGCTGGCTCTGGACAAACACCGGGTGATCAAATCTCACATTTCTTCTCTCAAAAAGTCAGTGACTAATTGGAGCCGGATCAGCTAGTAATCAACCAGCATCATTGAACCAGTCTTTGAAAGCACTTACCTTCTCCCGGCTTACCACAATCTCTTCAGGCCAATCCACCGTCGGCACTATTCTAAGCCTGGTAACGGAGTAGATCAGCACATCTTTTATGGCATCGATGTTGATAATGTAAGTCCGGTTGACCCTAAAAAACATTTTCGGGTTGAGTATCGCCTCCAACGTCTCCATTTTATAATCTATCACATACCTCGCTTTGGTATTGGTAACAATGAAGCCATTTCTCCCCTCGGCGTAAAAGAAGGCCACGTCTTCGGTCTTCACGGATCGGATATGTTCCCCAACCTTCACCATAAACCTGTTTTTGAAGTCTTTCTGAAGGTAGCTTTTGAGTACGTTTTCAATGGCATTTGCCGGTTGCACCGCTGCGCCTTTCTTCAGCTGTCTTAGCTTCTCTATGCTTTGCTCCACCGCATCTCTGTCGATAGGCTTGAGCAGGTAATCCACTCCATTCGAGCGAAAAGCCTCCAAAGCATAATTGTCGTAGGCAGTAATGAAAATGACCGGCACATTGACGGGGTGCTTTTTGAATGCCTCCAGGCTTAGGCCGTCTTTCAACTTAATATCTGTCAGTATCAGTTCTATCTCGCCTTCTTTGGCTTCGAGCAACTCCAACATAGCCACCACAGTCGTCGCTTCGCCTATCAGCTCAATTTCCGGAGCTATTTCCGCCAATATTTTCTTGAGCTTGTCTGATGCTGGTTTCTCGTCTTCTATAATGATGGCTTTCATGCTGCTTTCTCGAGTTTTAGAAGAGGTAGTTTTACAAATCCCTTATTGTCGGCTTTGACTATCAGGAGGGGTCGCTCTGTAAAATGCTCAAACGACTGGAGCAATTCCATCATTTTTTCCTTGCCCTCCACCGTTGGCATCAGCCTTTCCCAAAGAGTGTATTCAATGGTCAAATAGTCCTCCTCTCGCCTGACAAATATTTTCAACGGTCGGCTTTGGTTGATCATGTTCGAAGCGATGATCCACTCCATCACAATCATCATACTTCCGGGCAAAAGGTAAGCCTCTTCTTCGATAGCTTCGCTGTCCGGCAGCCAATGAATATTTCCATCATACTGCTGGTTATAAAGATATACTATGCTTTCAGCGATCGTCAATTCAGACTTCATTTCCGAAAGGTCTTCGTGCCGGCTGTCGAGCACACTTCTGTACACATGCGAAAGCTTCTGGATAAACTTATCGGCGGCTTTGTCCTTTTTATAAAGAATCGAAATCAGGGTTTCGAGCGATTTGTAAAGAAATTCCGGGTTAATGACCCTGCTAAAAATCCTCAGTTTCAGGTCTATGTTCTTTTTCAGTACCCCTTCTTTGTCCAACGCCCTGTTTGTTTCAAGTGTAAACAGAATGACGGAGGCGAGCACTATAAAGTAGAGAGCATAAATAAATCCGTAGATGGATAAAAAGGTAGACAATTCGGTGGTGAAGGTGCCAAAGCTATAGCCTATTGCCCACACAAAGTAAGCGCTGATGCTGGCGAACACCACAAGCAGGGTCACCAGCAACCCTGCAAGAAATAATAAGCCAAACGAGAGCTTGATAAAGTCACTGCTTTCAATTCGTGGCACAAAGCCATTGGCTATGGCCCGTAGCAATTCAGCAACCAAATAGGTAATTCCTATGCACAACAAAGCTTCTTTTTCGAAAAACACCTCACCAAGTGAGCCCAGGTTATCAAACACAAGCAGCACAAGCATGTAAATGAGCATACCCAAAGGGAGAGGGGCAAACAACCGAGATATCAAGTGATTATAAAAAAGTTTACGCTTCATAAATGAGGAAGTAAAGGAACGGAGACGCTAAAAAGCTTGTCGTTTACAATCCGAACTGGTAAATCGGTAAAAAAAACATATCGCTTTTGGATATTGGCCAAGCCCACCTGTAGCGACTCTGCCTCATCCACTATGCCCCGGTTTTCATTGGTCACACAGATATAGTTACCCTCCTCTTCCTGAATCACTATCTCCATTGGATCCAGCTCCGAAAAGTCGTTGTGTTTAATGGCGTTTTCGACCAGTAGCTGTATCGTAAGCGGCGGTATGTTAGCCGAAAACTTATTGGCCCCGATTGAAATTGTGTGAGTAAGCGCATTGCCAAATCGTACTTTTTGGAGAAACAGATAGGCTCTTACAAAAGCCAGCTCTTCCTCTACAGTTACCAGTTTTTTATCCTGAGAAGCAATAAGATACTGGTAAGACTGCACCAGCCGTCGAATGAACTGCTCGGCTTGTTCTGACGAGTCGTCGAGCAGAGAGGAGATGGTATTGAGACTGTTAAACAGATAGTGGGGACTTAGCTGTGTTTTCAGGAGCTCGTACTGAAGCTCAAGCTGCTCTCTTTCGTGCTTAAGCTGGTTGAGCCGGCCTTTAGAGTATTCGCTGAAGCTAAAGTACGACAGATCAAAAACTCCATTGACGATGATCAGAACGAAAAGAAGCAGCGCTAATTTGATCATTTCCGGCTTCAGCGTTTCGAACGAAACCGGTTCAGGAAAAAGTCCTTTGGACAGCTCAAGGCCCAGGAGAACAATGCCAGCCAATATTGCAGCCTGCACAAGTGAACCGGCAAGAAACCGGACGCCCAGCGACTTCCTCCAGGAAATGACTGCATTTAACCTGATGTTGGAGTAGACTATTGAAATGCCAGCTACAGCGCCCATGGCCACTACCAACAAATAGGCAGCAAGGTGGGCTGTAAGGTCGGGAAGCTCTCCGGTTTTACCGTAATAGAGATAGTTGAATATCCCTACTGCGATAAATGCCATTCCTGATGATTTCAACAACCATTTTCTCATGGGTGGCTGTGGTGCTTAATAAAGTTTCTCCATCACCCTGCGGTACTCGCTGCTCGAAGGTATTTTAGAGGCAGCTTCCGACACAGCTTTTCTGAATGTGTCATTTCTTGGCATAACTTCAGCCACTTTCACCAGCACGTCGCCCCTTGACGAGGAAGAAGCGATATGTTCAGAAGCGTCAATTACTTTCATAAGAAAATCAGGGTGTACGTTACCGTCTTTCATGAAAGTTAGCAAAACATTTCCTTGTTCCGAAGAGCTTGGTATCCTTGTGACCGTTTCAAAAATAAGATCGCTGAGCTGGGGGTCGTTGCGCATTTTGGCCGACGCAGCTCTTAAAACCTCCCCCTGAGTAGAACTGCTGGCAATGCTCTGCACCGCTTTGATCAATGGCACCAACTGCGACGGTGTAGGTTCTTTTTCGATGATGGCAAACTTCAAGACCTCACCCTGTGTGGAGCTGCTGGCAATTCGGCTGATTGTAGAAGCTAGTTCATCAAACAGCTCGTTCGAAAGTTGGCTGGAGTTGTCAATGGCGTATTTCAGCACTTCACCTTGTTCTGAGCTGGAAGGGATATGACTGACGGATGACAGCACTTTGCTGAAAGTATACGCTTCCAAATTTTCGTCCCTCATCAGATCTCTCAAAACACTGCCCCTTTCCGAGCTGGAAGGAATATCGTCGACCACGTCAAAGTATTTGTCTTGTATGCGCTGGTCTTTATCAAACTGCCTGTTGTACAGTCTTAACACAGACCCCCGCTCGGAACTCGAAGGGATATGATCCACCGCATCCAGCAACGCAATTTTAGTAGAGATCTCCAGTTTGTGCTTTTGCAACGCATGGCGCAGCGTATAGGCAGATTCTGAGCTCGATGGGATGCTATTTACTGCCTCAAAATAGGCTGCGGCGCTCTTGCTGTTCGAAAAAAACTTATAGTCATATTCCCTGAGTAGCTCGCCACGGGTTGAACTGGACGGAATATCTCTGCCAATGGCGAGTGCAATTTTAGACAGCCCGGCTTCAGAGAGTCCATTGGTTTCCAACAGGAACGAAAAGTATTCTCCCTTACCGCTTGAGCTATTGATTTCCTCTATTTCGTCAATCACTGCATCAACGCCACCCTTCCTGTAGAACCTCTTTACCCTGTCCTCAGCCGCCACGCCGGTAGAGTGAATCACATCGAGGAGAACATCGGCCAGCCATTTTCTTCCTTCTGGCTCAAAGTTGATTTGGGTTCTGTTATCATAAAACTCGTAAGACAGCTGGCCTGCATCGTTACTACTGATAGTGAGTTCCTTCTTGTTCCCAAAAGTTGTTTTTCTTATTGTTAGATAGCCACCAGGCGTAATGGCCGTCACCTCGGTATCAGCATCATTTACTTTGACTGAGCCCCTTACTTTTATTTCCAGACTGGAAGCGTTCCCAACAATTTTGAAGTCGTTTCTGTAGGTCTTTGTTTTGAGGGAATCCTCCCCGGCAGCCTGCGCCACAACAACAGCAAAGCAGAATACTGCCACAGTTGTAAAAGTTTTCATCATTAGCGTTTTCATAAGCTTGTCCTTTTTTAAGCTTCACTATCCAATAATTCTGACAGGAAGCTATTCTTAGAAATTCATTTTGAGTTGATGATACAATGAACGGCAAATGACCGGCGAAAGTAAACGGCTATGTAGCCAACCGGAGAATGTTTGTAGCCAACCGTTCAATTCGATTATTCATTTTTATATCAAAGTTTTCAGTGCCATTGGATTTTGGGCTATCTTAAATGAAATTTCCACATTCGAACCACCGACTAAGCACGTCACGAAATGAAAAACACAATTAAGCTTGCCTTATTTTCAGCTGTTGTCATTGGGTACATCACCAGCTGCACTCCTTCAACAAAAGAGACCAATGACGGCCAAAGTGAGTTTGTCGAGAACCCACCGGCTGAAGGTTTCGATGAAAAAAACTCTGACGCCATTGCCATTAAGCTTGCCGATGATGTGATGACCAGCATGGGAGGGCGAAACAGCTGGGACGCCACCCGGTTCCTTGCATGGAATTTCTTTGGTGCCCGCAAGCACCTGTGGGACAAGCAAACTGGTGATGTGAGAATTGAGGCACCGAGAGACTCCACCATTATTTTGATGAACATCAATACCATGACAGGCCGGGTAATGAAGAAAGGCCAGGAGTTTAACAGCCCCGACTCGCTTTCAAAATATCTTGAGAGAGGTAAGTCCTGGTGGATCAATGACTCCTACTGGCTTTTCATGCCATTTAAACTAAAAGACAGCGGGGTAACCCTGCAATACGTTGGCGAAGACACAACAATGGATGGCCGCAACGCCCATGTGCTAAGCCTGCTGTTTAAAGGTGTGGGTGTGACGCCCGACAACGGCTACAAAGTATATGTTGATATGGAACAAAGCCTGATAACTCAATGGGCTTACTACAAAGATGCCTATCAGGACGAGCCCAACTTTGTGCTGCCATGGGTCAACTACAAGCCCTATGGTAAAATTCTTCTATCGGGTGACAGAGGTCAGCGACAAATCACCGAGATAAGCGTTTTGGAGACTGTTCCTGAAGGGTCATTCACTGAGTTTAGCCCTATAATCCTGTAGTTTATTGAATCAATGCATCATTCAAAGCCCGGTTGGTCAACTAAAGCTATCTGCTGCTGGGGGTTACCTAATGCGGATTGATTTTATTAATGAACAGGAAGCTTGTTCTCTTCCAACCGATTCTGTGTTAAAAGAGTCTGTTAAGCAGCTTCAAGCCTATTTTAATGGTAAGCTTGAGTTTTTTGATCTGCCACTGAAGCCTATCGGAACTGATTTTCAGTTGCGGGTTTGGGAGGTATTGGGAAAGATACCCTACGGTACCAGTTGGTCTTATCTTCAGCAAGCTACTTTTTTGGGAGATGCGAAGTGTATCAGAGCAGCAGCAAGTGCCAACGGAAAAAACCCTTTGCCAATAGTTATTCCTTGCCATAGGGTGATTGGAACAGATCAAAAGTTGGTTGGATTTGGCGGCGGGCTGTGGCGAAAAGAGTGGCTTTTAGGTCATGAAAAACACCCTAATTACCAGTACAAACAGGGTATGATTAAGTTTTAACCGTTAGCAGCATTATATTTTTGATTACATTTGAACCAATATTTGACCAGCTATACTTGTTTTCGAGTATTTTTGATGAAAATCTACCTGCTTCCTACGATTCGTTTTCGAATGAATTAATTTGGCATTATTAGTGCAGAGAGGGTTAAGTAAAGGATCACGGTATGTTTAAAAAGACTTTAGTTTCGTTGGTACTATTCACGATAGGCGTTTTCATGGCGCTTTTCCGTGCCGACTTATCGCTTGAAGACCTATCGATAAAGTATGCAGGGAGAACGTCCCGATTTGTGAAAATTGATGGCCAGCCTATTCACTATAAATCAGAGGGAAAAGGATTTCCAATCATTCTTCTTCACGGCACTGCCTCATCACTGCAAACCTGGGACAAGTGGTCGCAGGAGCTTTCGCAGTATTATCAGGTGGTGCGCATCGATCTCCCTGGTTTTGGCCTAACGGGCCCATTCCCTGACAACGACTATTCCATGAAACACTACAGTGAGTTTCTGGAGAAATTCATTAGCACTGTTGGATTGGGTCGTTGCTATATTGCTGGTAACTCTCTCGGCGGCGAAATTGCGTGGAATTTTACCATCGATTATCCGGAAAGGGTTGAAAAGCTGATTCTGATCGATGCAGCCGGCTATCCAAATGACGCCCCCCCACCATTTATTTTCAGACTCGCCAAAGCACCAGGCTTCAACACATTTCTAAGGTTTTCAACGCCAAGGTTTATGGTGAGAAACAATCTCGAGGAGGTGTACTATGACGACTCGAAAATTGATGAAGACCTTGTGGAAAGGTACCAATCCCTTTGCCGCAGAGAAGGCAATCGCCGGGCTTTCATTTACCGAATGAATACTGCACATATAGACAGAAGCGATGAGCTTTCGAAAATAAAGCAAAAAACCTTGATTCAATGGGGAAAGCACGACAAATGGATTCCGTACAACGTTGCTGACTCCTTTGCCACAAGTATTTCTCATTCAGTTGTAAAGATCTACGAGAATGCCGGTCACGTTCCTATGGAAGAAATTCCTGAGGAAACCGTAGCCGACGCCATTCAGTTTCTTCAGGAAGATTCTCCGTTCCATTTCCCCTTCATCTTTGCTAATTCTCAGGAAGTGAGAAGAGGCAACAATTGATAGGAAAAACAACCCATTCAAAAAGTTATTTTCTGTAATCAAGCGCTGGTGGCCTGCTACCCAACAAAGGGTCGTAAACAAAGTCTGTGCCTCTTTTAGCATTAAACTCAGCCTTTGCCTGCTCAAGTACTTTAGGGGATTTGAACAGATCGTAGCCTGTTATTGCCATCGCCTTTGCAGCCACCATCATTCCCTTAACGCCGATTGACGTGCCACCACTGGCGACCGCCTGCCAACTATGTGCTGCAGTGCCCGGCACCCAGGTAGCAGCGGCAAGGCCTACGGTGGGCACGTTCCAGCTAACATCGCCTACATCGGTAGAAGCGCTTCCAGCCCTCATCTCATAGGGCATAATTTTTTGTGTGTAATCCAGCGACATGGCATTCTTGCCAAGCGTAGTAGATAGTTTTTCAGCAAAAGCCTTTTCCTCAGCAGTGTAAGTGTAGCCTCCTACTTTTTCCAGGTTAGTCTGCATTATTTTGGCCAGCGTTTCGTTGGGCAGCAGGCTGTATACACCTCCCGTTACTTCTATTTCGACCTTTGTGTCTGTGCCGAGGGCAGCCCCTTTAGCGGCGTTTTCCAGGCGGTTCCACATGTCCTTCACCTCATCGTTGTCTTTATGGCGAACATAGTAGTAGGCCTCTGCAAAGTCAGGAACAACGTTCGGTGCTGTGCCGCCATTGGTAATCACGTAATGTATCCTTGCATCCTCTTTAATGTGCTCCCTCATCATATTCACCATCATATCCATAGCTTCCACGGCGTCCAACGCTGACCGTCCTCTTTCGGGAGCCGCCGCCGCATGAGAGGCAATTCCATAAAACCTGAACTTGCCAGTTTTGTTGGCCAATGACGTACCAGGGCTGGCGCTGTTCACACTTGCAGGGTGCCAGTTAATGACGGCATCCACATCGTTGAATAAGCCTTCTCTCACCATGTACACCTTTCCCGAGCCACCTTCCTCTGCAGGCGTGCCGTAAAATCTGATCGTTCCGGAAGTTTTGGAGGAAGCCAGCCAATCCTTAAGAGAAATTGCGGCAGCGGCCGATGCCACCCCAAATAAATGATGCCCACAAGCGTGGCCAGCTATTCCCCCCTCTATTGGAGACTTCTCCGGTACAGCCGCCTGGCTAAGTCCTGGCAGGGCATCAAATTCGCCTAGTATGGCTATCACGGGCTTGCCATTTCCGAAACTAGCCGTGAAAGCAGTTGGAATGCCGGCAACGCCACTTTCGACCTTAAAGCCTGCGTCTGCCAACACTTTTTGCAGAGCCTCTGAGCTCTTGTATTCCTGATAACCAACTTCAGCGTACGACCAGATGTCCAGAGCGGTTTTACTATATAAATCCTCTTTCTGATCAATGCTGCGCATGATATTATCCTTGTCTTTTTGAGCAAAGCCGGTTACGCCTAACAACAAAAGAAAAACGACTGGTAGAATCCTCTTCATAATAGATGGGTTTAATTGATTGGATAAAATAAGCAGGAAAAGCCGCACCAAAAAGTAGCACTTTCGTCTAAGGTCGAAAAAGTAAATACAAGGCGCCAATGCAACCCCGGGCATATTTTGGCGTCTTTAATTTATTTCCATCAAAGACTCATCATGTTTAAGAACTACCTCAAACTCACCGTCCGAAACCTGCGTCGCAACAAGCTTTACGTCTTCATCAACGTGCTGGGGCTCGGAATCTCCATGGCCTGCTGCATCATCGCCTACCTCAATACCCGGTTTGCCTATGATTTTGACAAACAGCATGTTAACAGGGAAAACATCTACAAGGTGCAAATCAACAAAGATGTGCAAGGGCAGCATGTTCCCTATGGCATCACACCTGTTGCATTGGGGCCAAGAATAGCTCAGGACATCCCCCAGGTAGATGAAGTAGTGAGGGTTACTGGTGATTCTTATATTTTAAAGGTCGACCGAAAGGTTTTCAACAGGTACATAACGTTTGCAGACCCCAACTTCTTTGACGTTTTCTCTTTCAAAATGAAGGAGGGTTCTTTCGACAATTTTGATAATAAGTCGCAGCTCCTCCTTTCTGAAGAAATGGCCACAGCCTATTTTGGTGACGAAAGCGCCACTGGTAAGATTATTACCCTGGTGACATCCGATGAAAAGACCAGGGAATTTATCGTGGGTGGAGTACTCGAAAGCACGCCTGAGAACTCAACCTTTCAGTTTGACGCTATCACTGTTTTTGAAAATTTGCTGGATCTGAATGGAATCGCCGACAATAGCTGGAGACCCTTTGTTGGAGGCACATTCCTTTTCTCAAAAAATGGCTTTGCTCCTGACGAAGTAGCTTCCCTTCTTACCAAATATGTGCCGGAACAAAATCAGGCCAGGCCCGATTGGTTGATAGGGTCGTTTTATTTAGAGCACATGCCAGACATGCCTTTCTCCGGCAGGGATACCTATTCCTACTGGTTTCCTCAGGCCATGCACCCGGCGGCCATTATTGCTCCCATTGTGATGTCTGCACTTATACTACTCATCGCATGCTTCAATTTTACCAACACCTCCATTGCCACCTCCAGCAAGCGACTTAAGGAGATCGGCATCAGAAAAGTAATTGGAGGCAACAGGCAGCAGCTTATTATGCAATTTATGGCCGAAAACCTTGTTCTGTGCTCATTGGCCATTGTGGTTGCTCTGGGCCTTGCATCGTTTCTTGTGCCAGCCTACAGTGCTATGTGGGAAGGCATGACGCTGACACTCGATCTCTCTCAAAACACCGAGATTTACATGTTTCTGGTTGGCCTAATGATATTGACAGCGATTATCGCAGGAGCCTATCCATCCATTTATGTGAGCCGCTACGAACCAGTGAAGATCTTGAGAGGCAACCTGAAAGTAGGTACCACAAGTTCTCTTTCACGAGGGCTGTTGATGATGCAATTTGCCTTCACTATTATGGCCCTGGTGGCAAGCATGGCCTTTTATCAAAATGCAATTTTTCAGGAGAATGCCGATATGGGGTTTGAAAAGGAAAGCGTAATAGGCGCCAGGGTGAGTTCGCTGCAGGAATACACCACGCTAAGATCGGCGATGGAAAAGAACCCCGACATCGTTAGCCTGGCGGCCTCGGCCAGTCATATTGGTTTTTGGAACTACGGCAGAACTATCAAATCGGGTGATGTGGAACGGGAAGTGATGATGATGGACTTTGGCCCCGAGTACTTCGAAACCATGGATTTGAAAATGGCTGAAGGGAGGCCTTTTGGAAAAGACCTTGCCGAAAGCGACAGACTTGGTTCCATCATTGTCAACGAAAAGTTTGTGGAGGCGTTTGGTTGGAAGGAGGCGGTGGGCCAAAGAGTATCTATTAGCGATACGCTCCACTTAACTGTGGTTGGCGTGATCAAAAATTTTTATTCCGATAACTTCTTTTCCCCTATTGAGCCCTATGCCTTCAGGCTTTCCAGGGAAGATAATGTCAACTTTCTCATCGCCCGGGTAGCAGGAAACAAAATTGTAGAGAGTTTCAAGGCCATGGAACAAAACTGGCTGAACCTGTTTCCAGACAAGCCTTTCAACGGCTTTTACCAGGAGGATACTCTCAAAGAAGCCCATGAAGTCAATGCAAATATTGTCATCATCTTCGTTTTTCTTGGCGTCGTCAGCGTGTTGCTGTCGGTGATTGGCCTATTTACCCTCATATCACTTAATGTGATCAAACGGGTGAAAGAAATCGGCATAAGAAAGGTGATGGGAGCCGAAATTCCGCAGATTCTTTGGCTCATTAGCAGAAGCTTTCTTTTG
Organism: Imperialibacter sp.; assembly: GCF_048007035.1. NCBI lineage: Bacteria > Pseudomonadati > Bacteroidota > Cytophagia > Cytophagales > Flammeovirgaceae > Imperialibacter > Imperialibacter sp. The sequence goes on along the minus strand of NZ_CP180355.1, from coordinate 2,701,170 downwards.
ATGGTGGTGGTAGCCAGCGCATTGGGTGCAGTAGGCGGCTACTATCTTACTGACATGCTGATCGAGTCCATTTTTAAGTTCTACAAACCAATTGGGTTGGTCAGCTTTCTCGTACCATTTCTTATCATTCTCAGCATCGCAGGCTCTACTTCATTTCTGAGGGTTTTTGCTGCGGCAAGGAAAAACCCCGTTGATAGTTTGAGGTACGAATAGACCGGCTCTCTACGGAGGTGGTTGTCCTTAAAACGACCCTTGTTGGTCAAACCTTACATTCCAACAAGAGCTGGGTGCTTTGGTTGGATCATTTATGGCAAAAATCGTTAAATCGGGGGTTTATCATGCTTTAACCAGCCTTATGCAACCTTCTGAAAAAGAGGTGGATAAATTATTTCTTCTCAGCAATGCCTCATATAAGTTGAAGCAAACGATTGCAATGAATTGTTTTGAATATTTCTTACATTATTTATAATTATTCTGTTTGCATTAGTAATTTTGCACTGAAACAAAACGATGTGCTGTTTCGTTATGGTAATTGTAATATTAAGAGTGAGGTGTTTATGAATTTCGGCGCAACGCTAAACAACAATGGTTGGCAACAGTCAACAGGAAATAAGAAGACGAAGGGAGTTATTAGGATGTTTGGTTCCAGAAAAAATGTTTCGGCCCTTGTGGCTATTCTTTTAGGAGTACTAATCGTGTCTTTAGCGATCAATGTTAAAGAGACTCCACAATCTCAGGCAAAGGTTTACTCTCAAATGAAGTAAACCGAACGGTTACCGACAGCTATTCTTTGTCGGGAAGTAGCATAAGGAGCTTGCCACTAGTGGTGAGCTCTTTTTTGTTAATGGCCATCTTCCTGAACTTTCCCTCTACATACATTTGGGCCTGGTCGTCGTAGTGTCTGCTGTGAAAAACGCCGCTTTGGCCTGTTGGCAAAATGCTCTCCGAGTTTTCTATGTCTGAAAAATCAACAACTCGCCGTGTACTGGGCCCAAATGACACCCTGTACTTGTTTTCGCTTGTGACAGGATAGCCCCAGTTGTTGATCACCTCCTCACCCGAAGAAACATGGAAATCGCCTACGTTTAAAACCTTTCCCAGCAGTGGCACCACACCCAGGGCATGGTTATGTGTTAGCGTATGGATATTCTCCCATCTCCATTTGTCAACGTTCCTCCCCAGGTCGTCTTCCAGCGAGGCCACTGCACTTATAAGCGCTCCGTAAATCACGTCTTGCCGGGGTTCAACAGTTTTCTTGTCGGCATTGTACCACCAGGAGGAACTATCGTTGGCAATGAGAAGTGGAAAGGTTCGCTTCCTGAGGTCAGTAGTTGACATGAAGAGGTCAAACTTGTCCTGACCAAGCTCATCCTTCATTGCTTTTTCCAAAATGGTGTACAGCCACCTGGTGTAGATAATCGGCGCAGCACTTTGCCCACCAAACTTGCCATCCCAGGCTCGCAGCAGCTCGAGTGCTTTTTGATCATTTCCTAATAAAGATGCGTTCTCCATTGCCGTTAGCAGCACGCCAATATTTTGAACCACGGCTGGCGAAGTCTCGTCCATGAGCATTTTTTTTACATCCTCGCTATCCCAATCATTTTTGCTGTCGATCAGTTGCTTTATCCTTCTGGCCCTGTCCTCCGGCAAATAATAGCCCGGGTAATAGTAACCATTTACACTGTCAGGCTGGTTGTTGGCAGAAAATACATAGCCCATTGGTGGGTTCACAGAATGGGGATTCTCGGCAAAATCGAAATAGCCAAGCGGGTCATCTTCCCCTGTGGATCCGTTAAGAATGGTGAAGGAATTGACGTGCTCTGGCCGTTTTATCAAACGTGCAGTTGCCCACCAGGCCACATTTCCTTTGGCATCTCCGTACATCACATTGAGGCCTGGGGCATGTATAAGCTTGAGAGCGTCGGTGACATCGCCCGGCGACTGCGCATTGTTTAGCTTGCGTGTGGCGTCCAGCACCTGATTGGGGAGTTTGTTGTATGTCCACCACATGGCTACCGGATCAGGCCCAACTATCTCGCCCAACATTCCATTGACAACGGGGCCGTGGAGGGAGGTTTTCACTTGAAAAACTATGTCTTCCTCGTCTTTAACTTTGATTATTTCGTCCCGATAGTCAAAGCTTTTCCATTCTCCCTTGTACAGGTACTGATTGCTATCTGCTTCGTTTTTTGTTTCTCTGAAAAAGTCAACATCATCATTTTCGAGCATCGTCAGGCCAACGGCCACCTGACGATTGTGTCCCAAAATTGCGAACGGGTAGCCAGCCAGGTGGTAACCGTAAAGTTGAAAGTCGGGCGTTTCCAGATACGCCTCGTACCACACAGAAGGCTGAGAGAACCCAATGTGAGGGTCATTGGCAAAAAGCACCTTGCCCGACTTGGTCTTTGATGGCCCCAATACCCAGCCATTGCTGCCTATGAAAGGAGACACAGGCAATTGGTTAAGCATTTCCAGCAACTTAGCAGAAGACTTTTCATTCAAGCCAATGGGATCTCCAAAGTAGCTCGGGATCATTTGCCTGGTGGTGTCTGCTTTTAGTCCCAGGTCTTTCAGGTAGCTGGCACCGAGTTCGGCATTAATAAAGCTCACCAGTGGGTCGGTTTTATGCGCCGCTGCAAAACTAAACGACATATAGCCTACGGCGTTATAAATATCCTCCAGGGTAAAAGGTGTTTTTTCAATGCCAAGCAGCTCATACTCCAACGGTGTTGGGCCCTTTTCCAAAAATTCATTGATCCCTCTCAGATAAGCCTCTGCTTCTTTCAGCGTGGGGTTATTGGTTTGAGCTCGCAGCTTCTTCGCCGCTTCCTGCGACGACAGATGTATCCCCAACGTGCGGAAAAACTTATCGGTCGGCAAAAGATCTTTTCCAAGTATTTCCGACAACCTCCCTGGCGCAATTCTCCTCACCAGCTCCATTTGAAACAGCCTCTCCTGTGCATGAAGGTAGCCCATGGCCAAGTAGAGATCACTTTTGTTTTCCGCATAGATATGTGGAATGCCATAGCTATCAAACCACACCTCCACTTTGTTTTCAAGCGGGCTTAGGGTTAAGTCGCCCTTGTATTTTGGCTTAATGTGCTGCAGATAAAAATATAAGGAGATGACTAGTAAAATAATCAAGACCAGGATGCCTTTCAGTAGCCTCTTGATGGTTTTCATGTGGGTGGTTTTTTGAAATTTAAGGGTTTTTGAATTTATTCCATCAGACAGCCCACTATTTGCTGAAAAGACAGGTCTATATTATCTGTCAAATAATACTTCCGCTGAAAAATTCAAACGCATAAACGACCACGTTTTTATCTATCTTCCAAAAGTAAACCAACCCGAGTATGAAAAAAACTGTATACACTGGCCTTTTGGCCCTATTAATGCTCACCTGCCAGGCATGGATTTCGCCAGCGCCTGCTGGTTCGAAGCTGAAAACAAAAGCCTATCAATTGGCCGAAAAGGTAGAACCCAAAGTCATCGATTGGAGACACGACATACATGAGCACCCTGAGCTATCAAACAGAGAGTTTAAAACTGCCGAAAAAATTGCAGCCCACTTAAAAAGCCTCGGTATGGAGGTAAAAACCGGTGTGGCTATTACCGGCATTGTCGGAACACTGGTGGGAGGAAAGCCCGGCCCGGTAGTGGCCCTTAGGGCGGACATGGATGCCCTTCCGGTGCCTGAAAGAAACGACCTTCCCTGGAAATCAAAGGTAATGGGAGAGTACAACGGCCAGTCAGTTCCGGTGATGCACGCCTGCGGACACGACACCCACGTGGCGATTCTGATGGGCGTGGCCGAGGTGCTGAGCCAAATGAAGAGCGAATTAAAAGGCACCGTGAAGTTCATCTTTCAGCCAGCTGAGGAAGGTGCGCCGGAAGGTGAAGAGGGTGGCGCCGAACTGATGGTAAAGGAAGGGGTGCTGGAAAACCCAAAAGTAGACGCCATCTTTGGTTTGCACATCAACTCCGCCACTGAAGTAGGAAGCATTCGCTATAAGCCAGGCGGAGCCTTGGCCAGCGTAAACAGTTTCACTATCAAAGTGAAGGGGCGCCAGGCACACGGCTCGGCTCCCTGGAGCAGCATCGACCCAATAGTAACCGCTGCTCAAATCATTAACAACGCCCAAACCATCGTGAGCCGAAATATGATGCTGACCAAAGAAGCTGCCGTTGTCACCTTTGGCAGTATACATGGTGGTGTTCGAAGCAATATCATTCCTGAAGAAGTGACACTCGTTGGCACTATCCGGGCGCTGGACAATGGCATGAGAGACCAGATTCACGAGAGATTACGCTCCATCGCCACGCATACGGCCGAAGGAATGGGTGCCACCGCCGAAGTGACGATCGACAAGGGATACCCCATCACCTACAACGACCCGGTACTGACTGCCAAGATGCTACCGAGCCTTGAGGAAGTGGCTGGTAAAGAAAATGTGATTTTGTCGGCGGCCAGCACAGGTGCTGAAGACTTTTCATTCTTTCAGGAGAAAGTACCGGGCTTTTTCATTTTTCTGGGAGGCATGCCAAAGGGGCAGGACGCCTCAAAAGTGGCCTCTCACCACACACCTGATTTTTATGTAGATGATGAAGGAATGCTGCTGGGTATAAAGTCTCTTTGCGCTCTAACGCTTGACTACATGGAAAGCCCGAAATAGGTTTCAGTGCGGCTGCGGCAGGTTTTTTCCACCGCAGCCGGACTCCCTCACAAGGTTTCTCTTTTGAAACAACAGCTTCTTCAGATGGATATTGATAAGTACTTGCACCGGATAGACGTTTCAGCCAGGGAGGCTCCAGGCGCCCGTTTCCTCAAGCACCTTCATTACCAGCATTTACTACATATTCCATTCGAAAACCTCGATATCCATTGGGGCAGGGAAATTCTGCTTGATACGGACAGGTTGTATAAAAAAATAGTTGAGCAAAAGCGAGGCGGTTTCTGCTACGAGCTCAACGGTCTTTTTTACATATTGCTTTCCCAGCTGGGGTTTACCTGCTACATGGCCTCCGCCAGAATGCCAAAGCCTGACGGAAAACTCTCTCCCGAATTCGAGCACATGTGCATTTTGGTGCAGTTGGAAGGCGAAGTGTTTCTTTGCGACGTGGGCTATGGCAAAGGGCCTGTCTATCCCCTCAAAGTGCTGGAAGAGAACATGCAAATGAGTCTCAACCAATTTTACCGAATCAGGAAGAAAGACGACGAGGGCTGGTGGCTTGATGAGTCGGATGACGGTCAATCCTTTGAGGAAAAATACCTCTTCTCACCAAAAAGAAGAACACTTATAGAGTTTATCCCCCGTTGCCTTTATCAGCAAACTGAGCCTGAAAGTCATTTCAGAAAAGGAAAAATGATTACTCAGGCCACGCCAGATGGCAGAAAAACTTTAACAGAGAAAATGTTGATCGTGAATAGCCGGGGGCAAAGAACCGAGCACTACCTCCTCAACCAGGATGACTTTTACATCAAACTGGAAGAACACTTCAATATTCGCCGCCCTACAAGTTAGGCTTTAGCTGCCTTACCAACTGATCGAGCCCTTCTTTATAAAATGCATATACCCTCTTTTGCTGCTGCGCCGGATCTTCGATGTCAAAAAGAGACTCTGCAGTTAAAACAGCGCCCAGCCAGTCTTTCTCGTGCCATTTACCATGACTCATGGGTGTGAGATTCTCTCTGGAAGGGTATGGCCAGGGAGAAAGGTAGAAGTACGGCTGATCATAGAATTGATCGCCAGGAGACATGCCTATACCAATACTGCTGGTCGTTTCCGGGTCGCCTGTGTCATTCAGGATGATAAGTGTCGCTATGTCGAAATGATGCGGCCAGCACCTCACGTCGGTGGACTGTGGGAACTCCCTCTTCAGCGGCCGTAAAATATGATCAGCGTTGTGAAAATACCAGGCAAGCTCTTCGAAAGCCCGGGCGTCCTTTTGCTCAAATGGCTTTCCATGGGCTGTCGGGTAATCAGGAATTTCATACGGAAGGTTGATGGCGAACTGGGCCGTGTCCAGCCCCAATCCTTCCAGCTGCTCTTCCAGCCAAACCATCGACTGGGCCTGCGTTTTCCCTTTGAGGTCATATTCCCCTATCGTCTTTACCTCGTCGTCGACCAAATGAATGGACAGATTAGCCAGATCCAGAGAAACCCGAAATTTAGTTGAGCCCTCTACCCAATTACCGGCCAGCCTTTGGAATTGCGGCACCCACACGAGGTTGGCATGTTTGTCGTCCTTCACCTTGGGAAGGTATATTCGCCCCACAACAGACACCTGCTGAACGGCCTGATGTAACTGTTTTCGAGCAACACTCAGGGCCTCAAAATTTTGGTAGGTTAGCGGTTTCCACGCAATGGTATCCATATTCACGACAAGTTAACGAATCGGCTATTGATTCAAAATCAAGCATTTGTTAATTGATTGTCAACAATGCGGTTCGCTTGTACTCCAATGCCGCTTCTCTAGTATTTTACCAGCAAAAGCTACGGTTGTTCTCCAAATGCACAGCAGTAGACTAAGTCATGATCAATCTCTATCAGCGATGAACATATTTTTACTGACCTATGAAGGTAAAATGGCTGGCTCCACCAACTCCATTTCGTTTCTGGCTCTTGGCCTGGCCAAAAAAGGGCATAACGTTTACGTTGGGTGCAGAAGAGAATCTCTTTTATACGCCCTTCTTGAAAATTCAGGCGTCAACTTAGTCCCGATGAAGTTTCGTGGCAGGTTCAGTCTCAAAGACGTTCTTTTTCTAAAGCAGTTGATCCAGCAAAATAACATTCACATAATTAATGCACAGTCGAGCAAGGACAGATACATCTCCATTTTTACCCGATGGCTGATGGCAAAGAAGGTGATAGTGGTTCATACCCGTCGGCAAAGACCCAGAAGCATGGGAGGATCCCTTCAGAATTGGTTTTATGTGAAGGGAACAGATAAAGTTGTGGTGGTGGGAGACGAACTGAAGAAGGTGTTTATCGAAAATGGATATCCACCAAGCCACCTCGAGGTGATTTACAACGGCACACCAGCCAGTCAATATGATGTTGTGTCCTCTGAAAAGGTGGAGGAGCTGAGAACGAGGTTTGGCTTGAGAAAAGGGGACAGGATAGTTGGTTGCGTATCCCGAATGAAAGCACAGCCCCAGCTCATTCAGGCACTTGCATTGCTGCCATTCGACATCAGGGTGGTGTTTGCCGGAATAAAACCAGGCAGCCTTGATAAATGGATTGAAATGCATCACATAAAAAATGAGGTCATTTATGCTGGCTTGCTTGACCGAACAGAGGTGTTGAACCTGTACAAGCTGTTTCAAGTAAATGTGTTGGCATCGACAATGGATGGCTTTGGTCTGGTGCTGGTGGAGGCGATGGCCCTGGAAGTGCCAGTGGTGGCTACCAATGCGTACGGGATTAAGGACGTGGTTAAAAATGAGGTGAACGGGCTTCTTTTCGAAGATGGCGATATCAGTGGCCTTGCCAGGCAGATACTGCGAACGTTTAACGACGATTCCCTACGCAATACTTTGATACAAAATGGAAAAATAACCGCATTCGAAACTTTTTCGATTCAAAAAACAATAACCAACTACGACGCCTTTTTCACGGCCCTTATTAACGACAAACAATCTCGCTGAATTTTGCGCTTCTTTTAGTCACTTGCGCTTTACTTGGTGCACAAAAAAAGCCCGGTCAGTGACGGGCTTTTAATTGGTTATAGGTTAGTTTAGTTCATTTCTTGTATTTCATCGCCTTTTGTCTCAGCAATGTTCTGTCTGAAGTAATTGCAGGATCGGAATAGATATTCGCAGAAAGCTCAGAGATTACTTTTCTGCTGAATCCAAGCTTCTCGGCCACTTCCTCGCAAAATTTGATTTCACTCAGGAACACCTCATTGTCAATCTTCATCAGCTGCACCACGTTGTAGAGCAGTTCGAACCGATCGTCGTCGCTAAGGCTGTCTGGAATATTCAGATCCAAAGGATTTTCCAGAAGCTCTTCAATCTGCTTGTGGCTTAGTCCACCAGATTCACCAATTAAAAAAATCAACTCTCTTTCCTTATCAGCCAAATCATCGTCAGCTGACGCAAGTTGGATTAGTGCACTTATGTGTGTTTTGATACTCATGGATTAAATGTGATTCGTAAATAACTTGTTTTGAGTGGTAAGCCTTTATGCTGTTTCAAATTAAATAAAAACCCTGAAGTACACAACATTCAGTTTGAAGAGGGTCGATTTAGGCTGGTAAGTCTGGCCGCCCTAACCGCTCTTCTTCGTACAATAATAAAACAGATATTCTGATTTTTGGCATAAAACCATTGTTTTCATAAGTAAAGCGCCTAAAATAGGGAGCGTTGGTTAACTAATTCTGATTTTTGTAGTATATTCATTCTCTGACCTGTGAGGGTGCTTCCCATGAATAGCGGAGCAAGTCTATATCCTGTAAAAAGGCGAAAGACTTGCCGGATTCGAGAGAATTTTTTGACCTGATAGCCGATATCGGGAGCACCGGTTAACGATTAATTTTCTGTTACTATTTTTTAAATCAATACCATGCAAGAGCTGATAAAGATCGCTTGTGCTGAGATTGGCGTAAAGGAAATTCCTGGGCAGGCACACAATGCACGCATTCTCCAGTACGCCAGCGAGGCGGGATTCCAGGACGTAAAAGACGACGAAACCGCCTGGTGCAGTATTTTTTTGAGCTGGTGCTGCCTGAAGGCGGGCCTCAAGCGGAGCACCAAGCTGAACGCCCGGAGCTGGCTGGCCGTGGGCACCGTGACTACGCAACCCGAGCCCGGAGACATCATCGTTTACTGGCGCAAGGCCATCGAATCGTGGGAAGGCCATGTCGGCATTTACATGGGTACTTCCTCCGACGGCAGCCGCTGCTACACCCTGGGGGGCAATCAGGCCAATATGGTGTCCATTTCCGGCTTCGACTCCTCCAAGGTGCTGGGTTACCGCAGGCTTACCACCGAAAAACAATTCATTCTTCCCAAGCCTCCTCTTAAAAAGGGCAGCAAAGGGGCGACAGTGGTGCAGCTACAGGATGCGCTGAAAATCGCCGGCTTCGATGCTGGCACTTCAGATGGCTTTTTTGGCGAAAAAACAGCCGAAGCCCTGCGCATGATGCAAAGCCAAAGTGGCTTCCTCAAAATTGACGGCGTGTATGGAGCAAAAACCAAAGACTACCTCGAATCTCTTCTTCAAGCATAACCTTTCCTACCATGGCAAAAACTGTTAAATCAACCTCGTTTGGGTTTAGAAACCTCGTATTTGAAGGCGGCGGCGTTAAAGGCATCGCTTATGGCGGTGCGCTGGAAGAGCTGCAAAAGCTGGGCATGCTCGATCACCTGCAGCGGGTGGCCGGTACCTCCGCCGGTGCTATCAATGCCTGCACGCTGGCTCTCGGTTGCACGCCTGCCCAGGTAGGCGAGCTGATCAGCACCACCAACTTCGCCGATTTTCAGGATGGCAACGGGCTGATTGGTAACGCAGTTCGGATGTTCAATAAGTTTGGCTGGTACAAAGGCGACGACTTTATGGACTGGATTGGCGAGGTGGTGAAAAAGCAAACTGGCACCAAAGACTTCACTTTCGGCGACCTCGACGACGCCATCAAAGGCGGCAACACGGCCTTCAAATACCTTTACATGGCTGTGACCAACCTGTCGGAGCAAAAAGCGGAGGTTTTTTCACATGAAGCTGAGGCACATAAGTCGATCCCTGTCAGAAGAGTTGTGCGCATGTCGATGTCGCTGCCGGTGTTTTTTGCAGCGTTCAAAAACGGCAACAATGTGATGGTGGATGGCGGAGTGAGCTATAACTACCCTGTCAACTTGTTTGACAAGCCCGAGTACGTTTCTAACCCTGTTAACTCCCTGGCCGGTAAGGACGGAAGCATTCTTAACATGGAAACGCTTGGTTTCCGTCTCGACAGCAAAGACGTGATCACCTATGCGAAACGTGACTGGGCCACACCGCCAGCCGACGTCAAAAACCTGAAAACCTATGCCGTGGCCCTGCTCGACTTTATGATGGAGGCCGCCAACAAAGCCCACCTCCAGGGGGAGGACTGGAACAGAACGGTATTCATTGATACCCTCGACGTGCGCACATCAGATTTTAGCCTGCCTGCCCACAAAATTGAAGAGCTAACAAAAAGCGGCACCAGGGCGGTGAAAGACTATTTTGACTGGAGGTTTATCAAGGCAGAGAGCCCGTGGAAGGATCATCCGGTGGTTTGATAGCTGTTGACTAAATGATCCGATATCGCCTGAAAGTGAAATGATTACCTCCCAATTTGGCCGCAAATGAGCGCATCGAACTACTAGTAGGGACAATTGATAAATCGGAAATAATTAAATTCCCTTTTCTAAACTACTGGTCACCCAAATTAAAATGACTAAACAAGAGATCGAGGACGTTATTCTTGTCAGTATTTATCTTCAGTCTCACAAAAGACGACGTTCAATTGAACAAATACTTGCAGAAAATGATGTTCCTCACAACTCCCAAGAACTCAAGGAGGTACTTGAAGCATTGGCTAAGAAAAGCCTGGCCCATATTACCAATGATCCTAAGGACGGGGCAGTGTATGGTGAAATAACCAAAATAGGCCAGGTCAGGGTTGAACGTGAGTTAAGAAACAACTATCTATTACCGAAATTGAACTTCGAGGAAATTCGAAAGGGTTTAAAACTAGAGAATTATTTGCCAGGAAGTTATGATCTAGTCAAGGTAGATGACACCGAGTTCGCTGTAACTATTAATCAGCCAGGATTCAAAACTCCACAGTTCAAATTTGTCAAAAGTGGGTTGCTCTACTTTATCAACTATAGCCCTTCCGGCGAAAATATTTCTAACCCTGTAAACCCGAGGGGAGCGGTTTCTCATTTTTATTCATGGCTCGAAGAACTAAAGAAACTTCCCTCGCCGGAAGTGTTTCAAAAATTCAAACTATCGATCGACGGACATAATACAAGTCTCGAAGATATTGGGTTCGAGAACCAAGGTCTCATCGGCTTCTTGTTGACAAATAAGAAAAAATTCACTGCTCCACTTGTCGAGTTTACATCTAAAGATGTGCCCAATAGGTTCGTTTATAATACGTCCTTAGAACGTGAATCCGCTCAAAAGTCCTACGATGCAGGTAGAACTATTGGACATGGTTATACATCTCCAATGGGTGAAGATACTATTGAGCTAAAAAGGTATGGGCTTGAAAGGTCTACACTGTTTGTAACTAACCCATTAGAGGATATTCCATTCAGTGATGAGACTACAATGTTTCAACCTCCTATCCACCTACTTAAAAAAGAAAAGGAAGGCACTGTGCCTATATATGTCTACTCAAACATTCCCGATCAAAAGTATTTCGAGCCGCTAGCAACCAAGCAAAATAAGGCTAAAGAGAAGGAAACTGAGAACCTAAACGAGGTTGTAACGCTTCAAGGCGACGGGCCGACAAAAGACGACAAGCTGCTTAGGCAACCGTTTGTTAATGCTGTTGTCGCACATATCAAAAGATACTGGGAGGAGGCAGGCAATTATGACTCCTATTCTATCCATTTGGACGGAGAATGGGGAAGCGGGAAATCAAGCATTCTTGATATGCTGGAATTAGAACTTAAAAAGGATAGTTGGGCCGTTGTAAAATATAATGCTTGGCAAAACCAGCATTTGGAAAACCCTTGGTGGATTCTCATTTACCGAGTTTATCTTGTCCTAAAGGCCGAAAGTAGCTTTCTTCCAAAGGTTAATTTGTGGTTGTATAATATTTGGTGGGGGTGGATGAAGCCGAATGTGTGGAGCCTGATATCTTTTGTTCTTCTTGGATTAACTGGCTATTTGTCTGTAAAGTGTAGTCTACCCTCACTGTTATTTCCTTCCTTAAGCAACATTAAAGATCAGACCGACACAACGATAGGCATTCTAACCTTTTCTGGTTCCGCTTACTTATTGATCAAATCATTTTTGGGGTCTATATCTCCAGGACTTTCAAGACCGGAGGACTCGTTCCTAAAAAACATAAAAGATCCAATGAATGAGCTTAAAAACTATTTCGCAGCGATTATTAAAAGATCCGATAAACATTTGGCTGTGTTTATCGATGACCTCGATAGATGCAATATTGTCGCAACCGTCAAGCTTTTAGAAGGGATTCAAACCTTATTTAAAGATCAAAAAGTTCTTTATGTGTTCTCGGGTGATGGTAAATGGATCACGAAGTGCTTCGAATTTCACTATTCCGAGTTTGCAGACTTCGGAACACAAGGTAGAGGCCTAGGAGATTTGTTTCTCGCAAAGGCTTTTCAAATGTCCATTTCTGTTCCAAAAATGTCCCCCCAGGCAAAATCACAGTATTTAAGATTTCTGTTAAATATAACTGAAATGCCCGTTGAAGATTCTCTTACCGCCTCCGAGGCTCAAAAAATTAAAGTCGCTAGCTCTGAGCAAGAGCTCAGTAATATCATTGAAACCAATAAGAGCAACCCAAATACAAACCATGTTGAGCTAAGAAAAAATGTGTCTGAGAGGCTTGCGGATATTGACCTCAAAAGTGAGCTCAGTCACGTCCTCCTTTCATACGAAAGTGACCTTGACCCAAACCCGAGAAGTATCAAACGATTTATAAACAATTACTCTTTAACAAGGAATGCATTGTTTTTGGAGGGAAAAACACTTGAGGATGTTTCTCAGCACGATTTGATCAAGTGGCTCATACTTTGTTCTCGCTGGCCCTCATTTGCTTATGGCTTAAAGAATAACCCCGAAAAATTAGACGAGTTCAAAGATCAAAACTCCACATTTAATGACTATGTCGATGGTTGGCTGAAGTCAGAGTTGGTAAGAAAGCTTTTTTGAGGCGATAGAACTATGCTCCCTTCTTCCACCACTACAATAAAGTCTAACCATTCTCACCCAGAAATTCTTTAACTTATCCAGCGTCAGTTCGATTCGAGCCAGAAAGGCGTCTGCGAGACATGAAGGCTCTTAAAAATGAGCAGGCTCTCCTGGGGGAGACCTCTCCCTCCTGCGTCGATTCGAGGTGACGTGTATTAATGATGATTATGCTTTAAACTACCTACTTATGAAAAAACATCTTCTCACCCTTCTCTTTGCCTTCATGGCCATCGGTTTTGTCACTGCGCAATCGGCCACGCCATTGCGCATCGTGGTACTGGGCGCTCACCCCGACGACTGCGACCAGGATGAAGGCGGCACAGCCATTCTTTTTGCGAAAATGGGCCACCAGGTCAAATTTGTTTCCCTTACCAATGGAGACGCCGGCCACCAAACCACTGGCGGCGGGGCGCTGGCCAAACGAAGAACGGCTGAAGCCCAGGAAGCAGCTAAACGTTTTGGCATTGCCGAATATGTGGTGCTGGGCAATCACGATGGCGAACTGGAGCCAAGCCTTGAAGTGCGCCTGCAGGTGATCAAAGAAATCCGCAAATGGAACGCCGACATCGTGATCGCTCCCCGGCCCAACGATTACCACCCCGATCATCGCTACACGGGCGTGCTGGTGCAGGATGCTGCCTACATGGTGGCCGTACCCAATATTGCGCCGGAGGTGCCTGCGCTGAAAAAGAACCCCGTTTTCCTTTACGGCTATGATGGCTTTCAACGGCCTAATCCTTTCCGACCAGATATCGCTGTGGACATCACCGAGGTGACGGATCAAAAAGGCTATGCCCTTGATGCTCATGTCTCACAGTTTTACGAGTGGCTGCCGTGGATCGGCGGCTATGCCGATCAGGTGCCCGAGGGCGCCGAGGCTAGAAAAGCCTGGTTGACCAAAAAGTCGATACGGCCTCCTTCAGCCGAGGCCAAAAAGGCCATTGAAAAGTGGTATGGCAAAGACCGGGTGGCAAAAGCCACCAATGTGGAGACTTTTGAGATCTGCGAATACGGCCGCCAGCCCACCGACGACGAGATAAGGGCGCTGTTCCCGATGCTGAAATAACGTGAACTTTTCCGGCAGTCTTCAGTTTCAATGCTATGATAAAGGTGTTGAAGATTGCAGGGATTGTTTTGTTCTGTTTGGTATTGCTGGGACCTGGTGCTGCCTGGATAGCTAGTGATCCTTTACCCGAGGGTGAACAAGGTCCGGAGGCAGAGGCTCTGGCCGATAAAATGCTGGCTGCTATCGACTATGATGCCTATCAGCAGATCAAAACACTTTCGTGGACTTTTGCCGGAAGGCATCATTATGTTTGGAACAAACCAGACAACATCGTTACTGTGACATGGGGAGACATAGAGGTAGAGTTTTCCCCGGATACCTTTGAGGGTTCCGCTTCTGAAAAAGGGAAACCTCTTGAAGGCGACGAGCTGCATGAGGCAATTCAAAAAGCATGGACCTATTTTGCCAACGACTCCTTCTGGCTGGTGGCGCCATTCAAAGTGAGAGACCCGGGCACTGAACGGCGACCGGTAGAAACACCCGACGGATCGGCACTTCTGGTTACCTATACTTCTGGTGGAGTTACCCCGGGCGATAGCTACCTCTGGCTGCTGGATGAAAATTTCAAACCCAGAGCGTGGAAGCTCTGGGTAAAAATTATCCCCGTTGGGGGAGTAAAGTTCAGCTGGGAGAATTGGCAAAACTATGAGGGCACCTGGCTCGCCAGCACTCGCAATGCCGGTTTTTACCAAATGGAGATAAAAGACATTCAGGTCACCTACTAACCGACAGCTTTACCCTCTGCCCCTGCGCCTTTGGCCTCTTTCAGGTCTGTCGCCCCTTCTGTGTGCCCTTTCTTCCTGCAATTGATCGAGCTTGGCCATCTGCTCCTCGGTTAGAACGCTCTTCATCTCTGCTTTTTGCTTGTCATTTATGCTTTTGATCTCAGTTCTTTGGGCTTCCCGATCTTCTTTGCCAGCATCCATCACGCCCTTGCGCTCTTCGGCATATTTCAAATGAATAGCGTAGAGCTCTTCCGATTGCTGATCGGTGAGGTTAAGCTCTTCCTTTAGCCGGGTGGTCATTTCCTTCGCTCTTTCTTCGGGTGTTTTTTGAGTACGTTTTTCTGTTTTTGCGGAGCTCTGTTCTTCCTGTGCCATTAGTGTGGTAGCTGCTACCATTACACCAATGAAAGTAATCATGATCCTTTTCATATTTTTCGTTTTCTAATTAGATTCACGAACACAGAAAAGGTTTAATGGAGAGTGAAATTCTGCTTCGTTTAGTTAAGAGATTCGGCCTCCAAATTTCATTTACCCCTGGCTTAGAGGGTAATACAATAATCATTGGTAGGGCCCCGCAATGCTATTAAGTTAAGAGCATTTTACCCTTAATCCCTAAAGGGCCGCTAATAGTAATTCATGCGCCCTTTAGGGTTTGGGGTAAAAATAGAATTGGCACAACGGAACCTCTTAACTTAATAGCATTGAAGGGCCCTTAAGGGGCACCAGGCAAGGGTAGTGAGATGTCTTAGCGAAAGAGCACTGAATAAAACTATCTGCTGACGGCGTACATGCCGCCTCCGATAAAAAGGAAGATAGTGCCAATAAAGGTGAGGATAATGGGCCCTATCCATAGCTCAAAAATGCCGTCGATCCTTATCTTTTCGTAGCCCTCATCGGCAATCACAAATACTGTTACCGGCTCGCCGATATCGTAGGCCGGCGGAGTGGACGCTACCGAGCCCTGCACTCTTTGTTTTTTGCCCTTGTGGGTAAATTCCACTACGGGTATGGAGCCTCCATCGGAACCGTAGGCAAATTCCGCTACCCTCCCCTGCAATTGCAGGGCATGGTTCAGTTCCTCGTTGGTGTCGTAAGCAATAGTGCCACCGATAGCAAACAGAAGAATTGCCACACCCAAAAATACCCTGGAAAGAATGTAGAAGACCTTGTCGGGCCCGGAAAAACTGCTGCGGGCAAAAGATCCCTTTTGATAGCCATCCCCCGAAAGCGGCACCTCTTTCTCCAGGGCCTCTACAAGTTTTAGTGCATCCTTAAGCGCCAACCCAAATTGTTCCTTCACGTACTTAACCGCTTCCAGCTTTTTACCGTCAGCAATCAGCTGATGTATCTTCAATTTGGTGGCTTCAGGAATATTCATGTTAAAATTTACGACGCTTCTTTGTGGTAGTCAACAACTAAAGCCCTGTAAGTGGTTTGAAAGGCGAAACCTCCTGATGCATTTTTATGGCTCGCTTTGACAGATAAAGCCCGACAACCAGAGAAACAACCGCACCCAGCCAAATGCCGGGCACGTGGTCCATGAAAAGAAAATAGTCGTAGGCGCCGTGCAAAATGGTGGCAGCCCCCAGTCCAATAAGGCCGAAAGCTGCTTTTTTGTGTTGAAACTTCGCTTTACCCAAAAAGAACCCCATGAGCACAGCAAAAGTGGCATGTGCCGGCACAGCGGTAAACATTCGCATGATGGCAATGCTTACACCGCCCTCAAACACGTAGAAAAGGTTTTCCACCGTAGCAAATCCCATACTCACCATCACTGCGTAAATAATACCATCGAACGGCTCGTTGAATTCTTTATGTGGATAAAGGAAGTACCTTACAAAAAGATATTTGCTTCCTTCCTCAATAAGTGCTACCATGCCGAATGCATAAAGTGCCAGGTCTTCAGCACTGGAGTGATCGAGAGACACAAACTTGTCAGCAATAGCCGAAACTACCAGTGTGAG
Source organism: Imperialibacter sp. (assembly GCF_048007035.1). Lineage (NCBI taxonomy): Bacteria > Pseudomonadati > Bacteroidota > Cytophagia > Cytophagales > Flammeovirgaceae > Imperialibacter > Imperialibacter sp. Next base: position 2,684,495 of record NZ_CP180355.1, on the reverse strand, counting down.
CACCAGGCTGAGTATGCCAAAAAGAAAGGCCCTGAGCAAAAGCCCTTTTGGCTCTTTTTCGTGCTTGTCTTTGAGGTAGATAAACAAAATAATGGCTATGCCCGGGGCCAGGGCCAATGCCAGCAATGTAAAAATCATGTTGGTTCGCTAGTTCTATTCGTTATCAATATATCAATCAATTGTGTTATCAGCTATGAATATTTCCAACCGTATCATTACTGCAAGTCTCGCCATGTGCCTTATAGCCTTCATCTCAGGCTGCAACAAGCTCAACGACCTTGTCACTTTTAAAATGTCGTACACCTCGGAAGTAACGGTGCCTTCTTCTCTTGGCATCAACCTTCCTCTCGATATTCTTACGCCACCTATTTCTACCGATTCCGAATCGCAGTTTAGCGGCAACAACACGAGCAAAAAGCTAGTGAAAGAAATTTATCTGGAAAATGTCGATATTAGTGTGAACGCCCCGGAGGATCGGGATCTTAGTTTCTTGTCGTCGCTGCACGTTTATATCAATGCCGATGGGCTTGATGAAAAATTACTTGCCAGTGCAGAGAATATTCCTGACAATGTGGGCAACACACTTTCGCTGACCACCTCAGGAGAGGATTTTAAGGAGTACATCGTTCAGGACACTTATTCGCTGAGGGTAAAAGCAGTAACCGACAAAGTGATTTCTGAAGATGTAGATCTGAGTGTTAAGTCCGGCTTCAAGGTAAAAGCCGGTTTGTTGAACGACTAAAAGTCGGATGCCGCCTTTTGGGAATGCCAAAATTAATGTAGGCTTGTTACATATGAGATTAGTTTACCTTCTGATACTGGCTGTGTTTGTTGGTTGTGCTCCCCGGGAGTTGCCGCATCCGGCGCTGAGTCCGCAGGAAGTAGTTCATATCAACTTTCTGGCCTTGCAACAAAACGACTCGCCGGAGCTGGATCACGGCATAGAGATCGCCTGGAACTTTGCCTCACCCACTAACAAAGAAAACACAGGGCCTATTGAGCGATTCAACATCATGGTGCACAACGAAAACTTCAGGCCCCTGATTAATTGCAGGCACTTTGAAATCCGCACTCACTTTCAGGAAAAAAGCGAGGCAGAGTTTCTGGTACTCATCGAAGACAGTGAAGGCGAGGTGCATAGCTATATGGTGTCGTTGTCGCTCCAGAAATACCCCCCTTATGACGACTGCTGGATGATTGACGCAGTAATTCCCATGCGCCTTCCGTCGAAAGATGGGCCAAGGGTGGCCTTTTTTACTACATTCAACTATTGGCCTGCACCTTTTCTATAATTTCATTCGTCTTTAGTAAAGGCAAATGGTATGTTGAAGTTGTACCACACTAAGAGCACCCTGAATGGAAATAATCACCACAGACGAAGGCGTCAAGTACCTGGAAATTGGCTACGAGCCTGAAAATGGCTGGATAAGGTGCACCTGGTATGGCAGTGTTTCTATGGCGTATATCTCGAAGGGGTCGTCGCTGTACTCCGCCCTCCTGAAAACAACCGGTTGCTCCAAGCTACTGAACGACAATACCCATTTTGAGGCGAACTGGGTGGCTCTTAACGACGAGCTGGAAAAAGGACGCATGAGAGAAAGTGTTGCCAATGGCTTAAGATATATGGCGCATGTGCATTCTTCTAAGTTTATTACTCGGTTTTCTGCCGTAGATTTGGGAACCAGGGTCAAAGACTTTGAGTTTAAACTTTTTGAACAGCTATCTGAAGCGGAGCAGTGGCTCCATAGTGTTTCCAATGAATAGACATCGCATATTAGTTGCTGGGCTTTTTTCTCTCCTATGCTATTGCCATGGCGTGAAAGCGCAAGAGACTCCTGCCTTACACGAAGTATTTGAAGACAACAGAAATGGCTGGTCGCTGTTTGAACGGCCTTATGCCAAAAGCATGATTGCCAAAGGGGCCATGTATATGGATGTGGCTGATGGCGACATCGGGTTTTTCAATCAGAAGCATTTTCAGCTCGACCCCTCCAAAGACTTCAAGCTGGAGACGATAGTGGAGGTAAGAAACTTCAGGAATGGCAGCTTCGGCCTGGTGTGGGGTGCCGACGAGTACAGCAATTACCAGGCAATGGACATTAGCCAAAATGGCTTTTTTCATATCTACACGTTCAAAAAGAAAAAGGTAACACCCATTCTGCGGCCCGACTTCCTGCCTACTCCACTCGAGGAGGCTAAAAAGCATACCATTGTGGTAAGAAAAACCGGCGACGAGATTTTCTTTGAGTTTAATGGTCAGTTGTTGGCGCAGGCAAAATTCACCCCGTTTCAGGGCACCTATTTGGGGTTTCATCTCAGAGGCCAGGTGTCTGTAAAAGTTTACGAGTTCAACGTATATCAGGAAACTCCTGAGATCAGGCAGGCTGAAAGCGCCATTGCCAACACGGTAAAGGAAAACCTCGGCTCGAAAATTAACTCTCAGTATTCCGAAAAAGGCGTTGTTATTTCTGCTGACGGCGCCACGTTGTATGTGGCCCGGGGAGAGCATCCTAAGAACTTTGGCAGCCTGAAGAAGGACGACATATGGTTTTCGGAGAAAGACTCTGTGGGCGAGTGGGCGGAGTTGCAAAATATTGGGGCGCCGCTCAACAACAGTGGCAACAACTTCGTGATTTCTGCCGCCCCGGATGGCAACAACCTGCTGGTAGCCAACACCTACCTGCCCGACGGCAGGAACCTTGGTGGCGGCGTGTCGCTCACCAAAAGAAGCCCCACTGGCTGGAGTATACCTGAAAACCTGGTGATCAATGATTACTACAACAATGCCGACTTTGTTGATTACTGCCTGTCGCCCAACCAGAATGTGCTGGTGATGGCGCTGGAAAGAAACGACACCAAAGGAGACATGGATCTGTATTGCTCTTTTCTTAAAAGCGACAACACCTGGTCAGCCCCTGCCCACATGGGCCAGGAAGTGAATTCATTTGCTATGGATTTCTCCCCTTTCATCGCCGCCGACAACGAAACACTCTACTTTTCATCATATGGCCATCCCGGCTACGGCAGTGCCGACATATTTGTGAGCCGACGCCTCGACGACACCTGGACAAAATGGACCGAACCGGAAAACCTGGGGCCTGACATCAACACCAATACCTGGGAGGCCAACTATACACTCGACGCCCGGGGCGAATATGCCTACCTGGCATCGGTGCAGCATTCGATGGGTAACAGCGACATTTTCAGAATCCCCCTGCCAGCATCAGCCCGGCCCAAGCCAGTGGTGCTGGTGACCGGCATTGTGCTCGACGCCTCTACAGGCCAGCCGATTGAGGCACAAATCAAGTATTTTTCGCTGGAAGATGTGGGAAAAGAGCTTGGGCAGGCTTCATCGCATCCTGTGACCGGCCGCTATACGATCATTTTGCCAGCGGGTGGTGTTTATGGGTTCAACGCTGAAAGAGAAGGGTATATTCCTGAAAGTGCCAACCTGAACGCCAGCGACATCAACATGTACGCAGAGCTGCAGCAAAATCTGCTGCTGGCGCCCATCAATGTGGGCGCTTCGGTAAGACTCAACAATATTTTCTTCAATACCAATGAGGCTGTTTTGCAGAAAGAGTCCTTTGCAGAGCTCGACAGAATCATCAAGCTGCTCCAGGCCCACCCCAAAATGGAAATTGAAATAGCGGGGCATACCGACAACACGGGCACTGCCGACTACAACCTCAAGTTGTCGCAGGAAAGGTCGCAGGCGGTGATTGACTATTTGCAAACAAAGGGCTTGTCGGGCCGGGCGACGGCGAAAGGCTACGGCGATACCAAGCCAAAAACTGACAATGAAACCGACGAAGGCCGAAGCCTGAACAGGCGGGTGGAAATTGTGATTCGGAAAATGTAGGTTCGTTAAGGTTCTCCGTTTCCCAATTGGAGCTCACAGGAAAATGTTTCCAACCAGGTTGCCCAAAGTCCCGGCGATCATTCTTCGACAAGCTGCTCCCGCTCATCAGCAAGACTTAGGCTTGTGTGTTCTGTAAAAAGGAGGTGCAAACACAAAAGAGCCCGTACGTCAGCCGGAAAATACTGCCGACTTTCCCTATCTTGCCTTTACCCCCAAACCACATTTTCTATGAAATACTTCGGCCTTTTCCTTCTGCTGACTTGCTTTTTAAATGGCCAGGCCCAGGAGCAGGTGTATTTTAACGCCAAAATATTCACTGCCAATCCGCAGCAGCCTTACGCTAACGCCCTGGCCGTGAAAGGAAAAACCATTGTAGCGGTGGGCAACTACGAACAGGTGAAAGCAAAAGTGGGCGACCAAGCCGAGTGGATTGATCTCCAAGGCGGCTTTGTGATGCCCGGGCTGGTCGACAGCCACAACCACGGCATTGACGGGGGTATGGGGCTGACCAAGGCAAATGTGAACGACCTGTTTCTGGACGTTGACCAAATCCACCAGTTTGCCCTTGAAACGCTAAAGAAAAAAGAAGGCATGACCGGGGATGTGCTGGTGATTTATGGCCTGAACATCAGCACCTGGAAAGCGCTGGACAGGGTGATCAAGCTTTTCAATAGCGGTGAGTTCAAAACCCAGCCGGTGTTTCTGCGGGGCTCCGACTGGCATACCGCCTGGGCCAACAAAGCGATGCTGAAACGGGCGGGCGTGACCAAAGCCTTCCTGGCATCGCTAACGGGCGACGAGAAAAAATATTTCGGTGTGGCTGCCGACGGGGAAAGCAATGGGTTTGTTTCTGAAGATGGTCAGCACAAAATTGAGGCCGTGCTGGAGCCCGACACCGACTTCAGCCTGGGGGCTATCAAAGCCATGGAGTACAACAATGGGTTTGGCATTACTGCCTTTCTCGACCCCTCCGCTGCCAGGCTGCCCGGCCCTCACGACAATATGCTGGCCTGGTACCAGCGTCTGGAGCAACAGGGCCAGCTCACCGCCCATATAGCCGCTACGGTGGTGGCGGAGGTGAATGCCGACCCGATACCTCAGATGGCTGCTGTAAAGGCCCTGCAACAACAGTATAATGGCAACAACCTGCAGGTTCTGGGCTTCAAGGTTTTTGCCGATGGGGTGGTGGAGCACCCCACCCACACAGCGGCCCTGTCGCTGCCGTATACCAGCACACAATCAAAGGGGGTGATGATGATGGATCCGCAGAAATTTGCCCGGTTTGCTACCCTGGCCGACAAGGAAAACCTGCTGGTGCATGTGCATGCCATTGGCGACCTGGCGGTGACGGAAACCCTCAATGGCTTTGAGGCCATGAGGAAGGCCAACAAAAGCATGGCCTTGCCCCACACCATTACCCACCTGCAGTTTGTGCAGCCTGCTGACTTCGACCGTTTTGCTGACTTGAATGTGCTGGCCTCCTTTCAGCTACTTTGGGCCCTGGGCGACGAAACCACCATTGACATTGTGAAGCCATATGTGGATCCATCGATTTACCTATGGATGTATCCGGTGCGGTCGATGCTGCAGGCGGGGGCCACTATATGCGGTGCCAGCGATTGGCCCGTGTCTACCGCTAACCCTTTTGAAGCCATGTATTACGCAGAAACGAGAAAAGGTGCCCTTGGCGTGCTCGACGCCAGCCAACGCATGCCGAGGATGGCCATGCTTTATGCTTACACCTCCGAAGCGGCCAAAGCCCTGATGATGGAGCACCGCATTGGCTCGTTGGCAATTGGCAAATCGGCCGATTTTATCCTGCTCGACCGGGACGTGCTCACGGTGAGCCCTGACTCGCTGAAGGCCACGCAGGTGCTGTGGACGATGTTTGAGGGGAAGAAGGTGTATGAGGTGGAAAAATAAGTCGCTATTAGCAAAGGCATGAGACTCCGGCTGGGCCAGGGCATTAGCGGTGGCTTAGGGCTGTATGTATGCGCTACAAGCGCAAGTCTCACTACACCCCCGTTTCCGCATCGCTCAAACGAGGGCGATGGGGGTGGGTGGTGCATGATGGTGAAAACCTTTCTGACTATCTGCTGGAGATTGGCGCCGCTTCCAGCCGGGCTAAGCCGTGGAAATGAAAAGCCCTCACATTGCTGGAAGGGCTCTTTGTGTTTATTCCTATTGGTACGAGACTCCGTCCCCTGAGTTTGACACGATTTTGAGTTAAGTATCTGATATATAAGTAATTAAAAAATTGCTTTCGATATACAAGATTTTATAAGTATTTGATTATCTGATCCTTATGAAAAAGGTCTGGGAGGTTCTTTTCAGCCACTGCTTGTAGTAATTGCTGTGAGATTTCAGAGGTCTTGGAGCGCAGGTAGAAGTATTGATCGGCTTGTTTGACAAGGCTGACTTGCATTTTGGACAAGTGGGTTCGGATGGTTTGCTCTGTAAGTGGGGTGCCTTGTTTGGTTAGCCGAAGTTGTAAATGGTTTAGCATGCTATAGGCGATATAGCACAGACAAATGTGACCCTGGATACGCTTATTGGTCCAGTGGAACATCGGGCGGGTTTCCAGATAGCCTTTGAAGGTACGGAAGCTATGCTCTATCTGGTATAGATGGTGGTAGTGATCCAGCACCTGTTCATGGGAGAGTCCTTTGGCGTGGTAGGCGATGGCAAGGAAGCCGTCATACTTTTCGCTTCGTTTGATTTTTTCAGTATCAACCACATACTTTTCCCCTTCGGTATTTTTGAGGTAGTAGTGATGGGCCTTCTTTTTGAGTTGCGTTGGGTTTTTGAGCAACAATTCAGCCTTACGAAGCTTTTCTTCTCTTTCTTGTCGATCTTTTTCCTGAGTTTGACACGCTGAAATTGAAAAAGTGCCATTGCGCTGTGTATGGGCACTTTTTCAATTTCAGCGTGTCAAACTCAGGAGCAGCCTGGAAATCAGGACTGTTAGGCTAGAATGATAGGGAAGGACAGCAAGCTAAACTAAATACATATCTAGTTTAACGGTGTGTCTTCACACCGGCCAAAGCCATGGCAATTGATCCCTTTATTTGAATAGCTATTTTTCTTTGATGCAAAGACACAACTCCCAACCGCCACCCGCTGCAAATTCCTTCATATCAATCTATTCCTATTTTTCTTATATCCCCAAGTCGGGTGTTTCCAACTTTCCCAAATAAATCTTTTTCCCTCCTGTAACCTTCCGTACCTTTTTTGGTAACCAAACCAAATCGATCGGAAAAGCTTGCAAAATCGCCTGACCAAAACTGTGGAGATGATAACGGACGAGTGGCTGATGATTCAGGTGCAAAACGATGACCTGGACTATCTGAAGGACCTGTTTGAACGGTATCAGGTGAGGCTGTACAATTTCTTTCTCCGCATGACATTCGATCAGGATGTAAGTGACGATTTGGTGCAGAACGTGTTCATGCGGCTGATGAAGTACCGCAAGTCATTCAACCCTGAGTATAAATTCAAAACCTGGGTGTATCAAATGGCCCGCAATGTGCACCACGATCACTACCGGAAGAACAAGCAGCTCACCGACGACTTTAAGAAAGTGGAGAATGTCGCCGACCTGCATCATAGCGATGAGGAGGACGAAATAACCAGGGAGCGGGAGTCGGTACTTTTCCAGGCGCTCGACAAAATGCCGGAGGAAAAGAGGGAGCTGATTGTGCTTGGTAAACTGGAAGGAATGAAGTACGAAGAGATAGCAGAAATAAGGAATACGACGGTTGGCAACATCAAAGTGCAAATGCACAGGGCCATCCAGCAACTGAGAGAAATATATTTTGATCATGCAGAAAACTAACAAACACATCGAGGAGCTTTTGCCGGAGTACATCGGCGGAATGCTTTCAAAAAATCAGGAGGAGTCAGTGAAGCTTCACCTTGATGAGTGTGCAAGTTGTAGACAGGCCTATGAGCAGGAATTGCAGCTGGAACAAGAGTTTTCTCTGGTGAAGCCAGTTCAACCAGGCCAAAAACTCAAAAAGGATGTGTTTGCCATGATTGAGGAGGAGAAGAAAGGCTTGCATTCAAGTCCGAAAGTAAGGCAGGTCTTTTTCTTCTCCTGGCAAGCCATGTCGAGGGTGGCGGCGGCGGTAATGCTGCTGGCATTGGGCTACTGGTGGGGAAACAAAGACGATGCTCCGGTCGCCGACAACAATCAGGTCGCCGAAATGAAGGAAGAGATTAGCGAAATAAAGGAAATGCTCATGCTGGCGAACCTGAAGGCGCAATATCCAAGCGAGCGGATACAAGCCGTAAGCCAGGTGGAAAGCTACAACAAGGTTGACCCGAAACTCATCGAAGCACTGGTGACCACACTGAATACCGATGCCAGCCCCAATGTGCGGCTGGCGGCAGCCAATGCTTTGCAGAAGTTTGCGACTGTCAACAGCACCGTGAGAGCCGAGCTGGTTCGCTCCCTGGAATTTCAGACGGAGCCGATTGTTCAAATTTCACTCATCAACATGATGGTGGAACTCGAAGAAAAGAGTGCGGTGAACAAGTTGAAATCGCTGATTGACAACACAGAGACACTACCTGAAGTGAGAAAACAAGCCCAGTTGGGGATAGAAGTTTTGATATAAAGCATTCAATAATTGATAAGCATAAAACATAAAAGACAATGAAAACAATCAAATTATTTACAGCTGTGCTGGCTCTGACGATGGTTAGCCAGCTTCCGGCAAAATCTCAGGAAGTGGCGTCGAAGGCACTGGCTAGGGTTGATAGAAGAGACCTGCGCCCCTTCGGTGAAAGAGAAGGCCAAACCAAGGAATTCAAATTTAAGGTTCCAGGCTCTCCGGAGCAGTACACCCTAAAAGTGTCAAACCTTCAAACCGATATTACTTTTGAGGCTTATTCCGGTACGGAACTGGTCATTACCGCCCTTGACTACGAGGGGATTCCTGAAAAAGCGAAAGGACTGAAGCCGCTTTCAGCTACCGGGCCCGACAACACGGAGATAGGATTAAATATCAAGACAGAAGGAAATGTCATCTCGCTTTCAGGGGCGGGCAAGGCGGCCAGCGACTCTGACTACATCATCAAAATGCCAACGGCGATGGGGCTCTCCTATGAGCAAGAATCATGGCACGGAGGAGGTGACTTTGTAGTCAAAGGCCTTAGTGGCGAAATCAACGTACAGTCGAAAAACTCTGACATTATCCTGACTGATGTGTCAGGCCCTATTGTAGCAAATACGGTAAGTGGTGACATAAACGTTGTTTTCGGCAAGCTGAATGCCACCAAACCCACTTCACTGGCAGCCACGAGCGGCGATATTGATATTACCATGCCCTCCGATGCCAAAGTTAACTTTAAGCTGAGCGTGGTTTCCGGTGAAATCTATACTGACCTGGATTTGAAGTTTGCTGAAAAGGAAGGTCTCAAGTCGTGGGGAGGCATGAATGCCAACCCAACCTTCAACGGTGGCGGCGTGGAGATATCGCTCCGGGCAGTAAGTGGTGATATTTTTCTAAGGAAAAAATAATTCAGCCATGAAAGCCATAGCAATGGGTTTGGTCATGCTTCTGGGAAGCGTGACCTCCCTCCTGGCCCAATACACCACCGAGGCGAGTAGCCCAGTGAAAGCAGGCCAGAAGATATACCTGGAGTTTGATTTCTCGTCGGTGATTAAAATTAATCACTGGGATCAGCAGGAAGCAAAGGCAGTTTTAAGTGTGGAGGAAAAAGAAGACTGGCCCACTCCTGAGTTTACGATCAGCGTAGACAATACTACCTCGGCGGTGAGCATCTACATGAAGAAACAACAGTTTGAAGACTACTGGAAAAAGCAAAGAGGCGGTCGTGAAAACTGCTACTGCTCCACCCCCACTATGACAGTGGAGGTGTGGTTACCAAAAGGGGTCGATATTGGTGTGAAAAGCATCAGCGCCGACATTCAAACCACTTTTGACGGTGGTGAGCTGTCTCTTGAGACCATTTCCGGAGATGTGGACATTAAGCTGCCAGCCTCTCAAAACATTTCGTTGAAGGCGTCAACTATTTCTGGCGACATCTATAGCGACTTGACGTTCGAATACCTTGATGGTGGGAAAGGGTTGAATGAGATGGTTGGCGTAAAGCTGGACGCCAAACTGAACAACGGAGGGAAGAACCTTCAGCTCAAGTCGATCAGTGGAGACATACTCCTTCGAAGATTGTAACGCATTTACATTGATAAGCATTGATAGAGGGCCTTCACTGCCCTTTATTGGTTTATGGGGGTTTTCATCTTGTTTTCGGGAAACCTTCAATTATCTTTGTGCCTCAATTCTATACTAACCCAATAGAGAATATAGTTAATTCATTTTTCCGGCTTCAAATATGTCTGCTGATTCGGTTTCAGAAAATATAATTCCGCACAAGCACAGTATCACTCATGTTGACAGAGTAGAGCGAAATGGCTACCGACCCGTGCTGGTTTGGTTAACTGGCTTGTCGGGTTCTGGCAAGTCAACGCTGGCCAGCGAGGTAGAGAAAGCCTTATTTACCCAGGGGCTCAATACTTATATTCTCGACGGTGACAATATTCGGTCGGGTCTCAACAAAGACCTGGATTTTGGTAATGAGGCACGCAAAGAGAATATCCGCCGCATTGGTGAAGTGTCGAAGCTTTTCATCGATTCGGGCACTATTGTACTCACGGCATTTATCTCGCCGTTTATTGATGACCGGAAGCAAGCCAAAGACCTGGCTGGGGCGGATAACTTTATAGAAGTGTTTGTCGACTGCCCTCTGGAAGTGTGCGAGCAAAGAGATGTGAAAGGACTTTATAAAAAGGCCAGAGAAGGGAAAATCAAAAATTTTACCGGGATCGACTCACCTTTCGAGCAACCCAAAAATGCAGATGTAGTAGTAAAAACCAACGAAGAGTCGCTGGAAGTGTGCACAAAAAAGATTTTGGAAGTAGTTTTGAAAAAAATTAAAAGTTAATGGCGAGGTACAATCTTACTCACCTGAAGGAACTGGAAGCAGAATCCATCTTTATCATCAGAGAGGTTTTTGCTCAATTTGAAAACCCCGGGATACTTTTCTCCGGAGGGAAAGACTCCATAGTGGTTACCCATTTGGCCCGGAAGGCTTTCTGGCCGGCCAAAATCCCATTTCCCCTCGTTCACATCGACACGGGTCACAATTTCCCTGAAACGATTGACTTTAGGGACAATCTGGTAAAAGAACTGGGAGTGAATTTAGTTGTTGCATCTGTGCAGAAGTCTATAGATGCCGGTCGGGTTCGTGAAGAAACCGGAAAAAATGCGAGCCGCAACTGGCTGCAGATTACAACCCTGCTGGACTCCATCGAGGAAAATAAATTTGATGCCCTGATGGGAGGTGCCAGAAGAGACGAAGAAAAGGCACGTGCCAAGGAGCGTTTTTTCTCACATAGAGATGAATTTGGCCAGTGGGATCCAAAAAATCAGCGGCCGGAGCTTTGGAACCTCTTCAACGGCAAGAAAAACCAGGGAGAACACTTCAGGGTGTTCCCGATAAGCAACTGGACTGAGATGGACGTTTGGCAATATATTTTGTCAGAAAACATCGATATACCGTCGCTCTATATTGCCCATGAAAGAGAGGTAATCAGGCGTGACGGCACATGGCTGCCCAAGTCAGAATTCACGCAGCTTCGTGAAGGGGAAAAAATTGAAAAGAAGAAGATCAGGTTCAGAACGCTGGGCGATATCACTATCACCGGCGGCATAGAATCTGATGCTGACACGCTGGAGAAGATCGTATTTGAGGTGTCGGCGCTAAGGCAAACTGAAAGAGGCAACAGATCGGATGACAAACGATCTGAAACCGCTATGGAAGACAGAAAGAAAGAAGGCTATTTTTAATTAGAAGATAATGTCAGACGGATATTTGGACATGGAACTGCTCCGGTTTACTACAGCCGGAAGTGTGGACGACGGGAAAAGCACCTTGATAGGAAGGTTGCTTTTTGACTCAAAATCGATTTTTGAAGACCAGCTGCTTTCAGTGGAGAACTCCAGTAAGAAAAAGGGTCTTGGTCACGTGGATCTTTCGCTCTTGACCGACGGCTTGAAGGATGAACGAGAGCAGGGAATCACCATAGATGTAGCCTACAGGTACTTTGCTACACCAAAAAGGAAATTTATTATTGCCGATACGCCCGGGCATATTCAGTACACCCGTAACATGGTGACTGGCGCATCGACCGCCAACCTGGCACTTATTCTGGTAGATGCCCGAAAAGGGGTGATTGAGCAGACTTGCCGCCACAGCTTCATTGCTTCCCTCCTGCAAATCCCCCACATTATTGTGTGTGTGAACAAAATGGATCTGGTAGATTACTCTGAGGAAGCCTACGACAGGGTAGTGAAGCAGTATGAAGACTTTGCAGCCAAACTTGACGTGAAAGACATCAGGTTTATTCCCATTAGTGCGCTTCATGGCGACAACGTGGTGAACAAGTCGGAGAAAACCCCGTGGTTCCACGGTGGTACGTTACTTCATGAGCTTGAAACAATTCACATCGCCAGTGATGAAAATCACATCGACTGCCGTTTCCCGGTGCAAACGGTTATCCGACCACATTCTGACGAGTATCATGACTACAGAGGCTATGCAGGTAGGGTATCTGGTGGCATTTTCAAGCCTGGAGATTCAGTTACAGTCTTGCCTTCGGGCCTCACCTCAAAAATCAAATCTATCGATACGGCAGATGGCCCGATCGCAGAAGCGTTTCCTCCTATGTCGGTGACATTGACGCTGGAAGACGATATTGACATCAGCCGAGGGGATATGATCGTTCGGGACAACAATCAACCCAAGGCAGTGCAGGATATAGATGTAATGCTTTGCTGGATGAATAATAAAGGCCCCCTACCCAGGGCTAAGTATACTTTATTTCATACCAGTAATGAGGTGAAAGCGATCATTAAAGAGGTACAATACAAAGTGGACATCAACACACTGCACCGAATGGAGGAGGACAAAGACATCAAGTCCAATGAAATAGCCAGGGTTCAACTCAGGACGACCAAACCGCTTTTGGTGGATTCTTACAGAAGAAACAGGAATACTGGCAGTATCATTTTGGTTGACGAGGCTACCAACGAAACTGTCGCAGCGGGGATGATCATCTGATGGAGCAAACTAAAATTAACAGCCTGATAGGTAAAGCCAAACAAGCTGCCATCGAAGGGGGAAAGGCTATTCTCAAAATTTACGACACAGAAGATTTTGGCGTAGAAACCAAAGGAGATAATTCACCGCTTACGAAGGCCGACAAGGCAGCTCATGACGTGATCATGAAACACCTTGAGAACACCGGTATCCCGGTGTTGAGTGAAGAAGGCAAAGGGATAGGTTTCAGCGAAAGATCAGGCTGGGGTTATTTCTGGCTGGTTGATCCTCTCGATGGCACAAAGGAGTTCATAAAGAGAAACGGTGAATTTACAGTCAACATAGCCCTTGTTAACAAAACGGAGCTAGTGGCTGGCGTGGTGTACACACCTGTGCAGGAAAAGTTGCATTGGGGTATTATTGGCCAGGGAGCTTTTCTGGAAGAAAAAGGTGAGACGATCCAGCTTGATGGCGGAAAATCATCTGGATACTCCGGCCCCGTACGAGTGGTGGCCAGCCGTTCTCACATGAGCGACGAAACGCTTGAGTTTATCAGCCAATACGATAAGCCTGAGATAGTATCGATGGGCAGCTCGCTGAAGTTTATGGTGCTTGCGGAAGGCGGCGCCGACGTTTATCCACGTTTTGGCCCTACCATGGAATGGGACACAGCCGCAGCGCAGGCAGTGCTGGAGGCAGCAGGTGGATCGGTGATAGACAACAAAACAAATGAGCCGCTTAGGTACAATAAAGAGATATTGCTCAATAACTTTTTCATAGCAAAAGCAAAAAAAGAGGACTAACAGGTTCTCTTTTTTATTTTCACAGCACACCAACTATCCTGTCGCCTTCGTTGTCAGGGCTGTATTCCTATTTAGTAAGCTAATTAATTATCCTATCTTGCGCTTTATTTCTCGAAACCAGACTAAGCAAAAGGGTATCATGACCTTTTCGAACGCAAAATACCGTCTCTTAACCGTTTTGTTTCTGGCCATTTTTATTGGCCTATCTCCAAAGGCAAGTAGTCAGGCAATTCCTGATCTTTCGACTATCAATGTTGACAACCTCTCTGATGCTCAGATAGTCGAGCTAATGAGCAAGGGTACGTCAATGGGGTACTCGCCTGACCAGATGCTACAGTTGGCACAGAGTCAGGGACTTTCTGCTGCTGAGGTAAACAAACTCTCAGGCAGGGTCAATAAAATCAGCTCGGCTCGGGTGAGTGATGGGAAATCGTATCCAAGCAGCCAGATAAGAGGGCAGCATGATTGGGATAAAATTATGGGGCCAAAGAAGCAGGCGGAAAATGAAGAAGAGGCCCCGCTAGAAGAGCGTATTTTTGGCTATTCACTTTTTAACAATGAAAGCCTCAAGCTGACCTTCGAGCCCAGCCTGAACATGCCTACGCCACAAAATTATGTGCTAGGCCCCGGCGATGTTCTCTTCATAGATATTTACGGTGCTTCAGAGCAATACTTTGAAGCAAGGGTTAATGCAGAAGGCAAGCTCGTCATCGCCAACTTTGGACCGATCTCAGTGAGTGGCCAGACGATAGATCAGGCTAAAAAGCAGATTACCGACAAACTAGCCGTAGCCTATACAGGCCTTAAGGGAGCGATACCCAATACTTTCATCAATGTTTCTTTAGGCTTGGTGCGTACTATTAAGGTGAACATGGTGGGTGAGTTGAGGTTGCCGGGTACCTACACATTGAGCTCACTTTCCACAGTTTTCAACGCCTTATATGCGGCAGGAGGAATTACAACTAATGGAACTTTCAGGAACATAAAGGTCTTCCGCAAAAACAAGCTTATTGCCAGCGTTGATGCCTACGATTTTTTGATAGGAGGAAAAGCTGAAAATAATATCCTGCTTCAGGAGCAAGACGTGATCATTGTTGATCCATATACCTCCAGAGTGGAAGTTAAAGGGGAGGTGAAACGACCTGGCGTATTTGAGTTAAGCGGCGATGAGTCGTTTAAAGACGTGCTACACTACGCTGGAGGCTTCACCGATCAAAGCTACAAGGATCGGGTAAACGTGACCCGAAACAATGACACCGAAAAAATGGTGGCAGATGTTTTCAAAGACCAGTTTGAAATATTCACTCCGAAAAGTGGGGACGTGTACAGGGTTGGAAAAATCCTTGACCGCTATGCTAACAGGGTGCAGATAAAGGGTGCAGTTTTCAGAGCCGGCTCTTATTCTCTTTCTGACGGGCTAACCTTGACTGAGCTTATCAAAAGGGCAGACGGGCCCACCGGAGAGGCGTACACAGCCAGGGCTACAATTACCAGAACGCTGGATGATTTGTCGACGGAAACGATATCGTTCGATCTTGCGAAGGTTTTGACTGGAGAAAATGAAGACATTGTCATCCAAAGGGAGGATGTTGTCACTATTTATTCTAAGTATGACCTCAAGGAGGAATACTATGTCACAATTACTGGAGAAGTAAATCAGGCTGGTGAGTTCCCCTATTCTGAAAAAATGACTGTGGAGGATCTTATAGCCCAGGCGAACGGATTGAGGGAAGCTGCGGCTGAATCGAACATTGAGATTACCAGAAGAGTAAAAGACCTCAACTCTAAAGACATCTCTGATATCATTGTGATTCAGGTCGATAAAAGCCTTGGCATGACTTCCACAGGTACGGTGCTCGAACCATTTGACCACGTGGTTGTGAGGAGAAACCCCAACTATCGTATTGAAAGGTTTATCCAAATTGATGGTGAAGTGCTGTATCCTGGCAAGTATGCCATCAGGAATGTGAATGAGAAGATCTCCGACGTTGTCAAACGAGCAGGTGGACTTTCAGAATTTGCCTACCCTAAAGGGGCAACACTTATTCGCCGGACAGAGTTTTTCAACGAAGAACCTGAGCTTTCACGAAAAATGAAAAGCCTGGAGGGGGTGCAGGAGAATATCGAAGGGAGCCGGAAAGACCGTACAGAGTCTGAGAACCTTTTGTCCAACAAGATTGACGAAGAGCTCTACGAGAAAGCAATCGACCTTTCCTCTAATGAAGACCTTTCCAGCTTCGCTAAACGGGAGAGACTCGCCGAAATGGGACTTACCAATCCTTTTTTGGCTGGTGGTGGGCTGAAGGAAACCGAAATTATAGGGATCAACCTGGAGGAGATTCTGTCGAATCCGGGATCAAAGTATGATTTGATTTTGGAAGAGGGTGATGTGATCAGTATTCCAAAGCAACTGCAGACAGTAAGATTGCGAGGCAGAGTGCTTTACCCAACTACGGTACGATATGAACGCAGCAAGTCTGTTAAATATTTTATTGACCGGGCCGGTGGATTCGACAGCCGGGCAAGAAAAGGACGGACATATGTAGTATATGCAAACGGGGAGGTGGCAAGGACCAAAGGGTTTTTGTTTATAAGAAACTATCCAAATGTCGAGCCGGGAGCTGAGATTATAATACCGGTTAAACCGCTGAAGATACCTCTGAAGCCTGGAGATCTTATTGGTGTTGCCACCGGGTTGGCAACTATTGCCTTGGTGGTTAGTCAAATTACTTTCAAATAGATTTTATGGAACTCGAGCACAGAGCTACACATGAAGATAAAATCTCATTGAGAGAGTTAATTGATCGGACAATGGGATTGATCAATTACATCCTTCACAACTGGAAAATTGTTGGGTTGTGCGTTGTACTGGGTGGAATTATGGGTCTGCTTTACACGCTAAGGAGGCCGACATATATAGCCGAAACAACTTTCGCTTTGGAGGAGTCTAGTAAACTTGATCAACTCTCGGGTTTAGCCAGTTCGGTTGGCATTGATGTTGGGGCCTTGGGCGGTGATGAAGAGAATCTTTTCAAGGGCGAGAACATCCTAGAGCTGTATAAGTCAAAAAGAATGCTAATTGATGCAGTATTGACTGACGCTGAACATGAAGGTAAGATGGAGAAGTTAATATATCCATTTGCCAGGGAGCTCGAATGGGATGAGAAGTGGGCATCCAAACCCTACTTAGACGGGATTAGTTTTGACCTACCCCGAGAGCAGTTCACGCATAGACACGACAGTATTTTGTTGGAAGTTGTCGAAGAGTTAAAAAAGCGCTATGTGGTAGTTGAAAAACCTTCAAGAAGGCTCAATATTATTAGCGTAAAGACGATGTTCAAAGACCCCGTCTTCGCCAAAAATTTTAACAGGGAACTGGTGAGGGTAGTAAATGATTTTTATTATTTGAGCAGGACTAGAAAGGCTGCAGAAACGGTTGAAACTTTTCAACATCAAGCGGACAGCATAAAAGAGGCAATTAATGCTTCGATGGTAGGCATTGCGGCTTCACAGGAAGTTGCCCTCAATTTAAACTCTTTATATAAGACCAGAAATGTGCCTCTTCAGGAAAGGCAGATAGAGCTGCAAATCTCGCTTGCAGCATACGGTGAAATGGTCAAAAGTCTAGAGATGGCTAAGTTAAGTCTTCAGGACAGGCAGCCTCTCATCCAGATTATTGATAAACCACTCAACTATTTGGAAAACAACAAATGGAAATGGTACAAAGGCTTAATAATAGGGGCCTTTTTGGGAGGAGTACTGTGTTGTTTGTTCTTTCTGTCCAAATTTTTGTTAAGGTCAGCATTGACCGATGAGCAGAACGCCGCTTATTAAGCCCACAGCCAATGACTTATTTGCGACTGCTGAAGCGACTATCGGGTAACAAGCAGGTTCATAACTTTGGCTTTCTTTTCTCTATACAGGCATCCAACATCCTTATATCTGTCGTCACAATTCCACTTGTGGTGGGTGCCATTGGTGTAGAGCAGCTAGGCTTAGTTGATTTGTCGCTCTCTATTGTGTACACGCTAAATATTATTGTCAGCTACGGCTACAACCTAAGTGCTCCACGAGAAGTCGCTATAAATTTTGCTGACAAAGAAGAACTCTCCAAAATTTTTTCAAGAGTATTATTGAGTAAGCTGGTTCTTGCAGGTGGCGTTGGCCTTTTACTTGTTCTTGCCACACAAAACCTGGGAGAATTCAATAGAAATAGCACCATCCTTCTTTTTTCGGCTGCAGTACTTTTGGCCGAAGCACTGTTTCCCCACTGGCTTGCTCAGGGCCTGGAAAAGATGCACATATTGTCTATTGGCAACCTGGTTAGCAAGGTTACTTATCTTGGCCTTATTTTCTGGTTGGTGAAGAGCCCGGAGGAGAGTTTCCTTGTAAATTTCTTGCTGGGCATCTCAGGCGTTGGGGCCAATTCTCTATTGCTCATTTATATAGTTAAATATTGGGGCATTTCTTTTAAAAGGGTTTCTTTTCATGAGATTTGGGTGTCCTTAACGGACAACTTCTACCTCTTTTTGTCGTCGATAGTTGGATACATTTCAATTAACAGCGGCATTATTATTCTTAGCTTTTTTGTAACTGACTATATGCTTGGGGCATACAGTCTTGCGGACAGAGTGGTCAGGGTTTTGAGAATAGTACCGACAATTGTTATCCAGGCCATTTATCCCAGGGCTAGCAGGCTTTATGTTACTGATAAACAAGAATTTAACTCGTTTTTAAGAAAATCCTACATTCTGGCGCTGATTGCGTGCCTCCTCGTTTCACTCGCAGCTTTTCTATTTTCTCCGATCATCGTTGAGGTGCTGGCTAGAGAACATTTGACAGAGTCGATAAAAGTATTGAAAATTCTAGCCTTTGTTCCATTTTTTGCTTCCCTGAATATTGCCAATATGATTTTGGTGTTGGTGAGCGACAATAGGAAAGTGTTGGTAAAAGGCACCTGGGTTTCGTTTTGTGTGATGGTGGTAATATGCGTCGGGCTGTCCTATCGCTACGGGGCGCTGGGGTTGGCGTCAGGGCTCCTTCTAACAGAGCTGCTTATATTTACCGTGCAGTTTTATTTTAACTTATTGAGCATCCGAACTGATACTTTACATTTCTACTCCTTAAACAAAGTTTTTAAGCGAGGAACAGACAATGAATAGCAAGGGAGCGACAGCATGATTTTATTTTTGATCTTTTTTTTGGCTGCATGCGCTGTACTCATTATAGCCATCAATGAAATACTCTTGAAAGGGAAAGAGGAGTATTTGATAATTTTTATGTGCCTCTACCTCCCATTTTATACAACCATCCTTTCCTTAGTTTTTCAACAAACCGGCTCAGCGCTACTCGTTAGTCTTTTTCAGCTTTCGAAGGAGTTAATTGTACTTATTGCTATTATTTCATTCCTCCTGTTTAAGAGAGACTTTTTTTCGCTACGATTTCGCTTGGTTTTTATAGACTATGTTTTCCTTGCCTTTTTGGGTCTTGGGCTGCTCTATGTGTTTTTGCCAATGGGTTCAGCTGGCCTGCTTCAGAAGCTGATGTATTACAAGAACATTGCTATCCTTGGCATTATGTATTTTTTTGGACGTAATGCAAAGTTGGTGGACGTGAAGCTTGGAACCATAACCAACATCATTCTTGGCATAGCTGTCCTGGCTTTTTTACTCAACCTTTATGAGTATTTTACTTATACCCACTTTCAAAGCTTAAATGGCTTCGCAGGGTTCAATGAGGCAATAAACAAGAAAGATCCGGAAGGCAGCTATTATCTCAACTGGACTTTTGAAACACAGTCCGGATCGAAACGTTTTGCGTCTTTTTTTTCAGGGCCGCTTGAGCTTGCAGCAGCGGTTCTATTGGCATTTCCTCTTGCCCTTATTCTCTATATGAGAGAAAAGTACCCTGTTCACAAATACATTTACTTGATTATAATGGCTTGTGTAATCACAAGCCTTGTCCTTTCTTTCTCACGGGCAGCACTTGCTGCTTTGTTTATTCAACTATTTTTTCTGGCATTCGTTTTCCGGTTATATAGGTTAATTTTTGTTGGGATCGTGCTTGGTATAGGGGCAGTAGCTTACGTGGTTTTCTGGGCCTCGAAGGATTTTCAGGACTTTATTTACGACACCATCACGTTCCAAAACTCGTCAAGTATTGGCCACCTGATAGAGTGGTTTCAGGGGATAGAAAGCATGATCGCTAATCCTCAGGGGATTGGTTTGGCGATGAGTGGCAATGCGAGCTCTGTTGACGATGCTGTGAAGGTTGGAGGGGAGAATCAGTTTATCATATTTGGGGTACAGTTGGGTGTTTTTGGACTCTTCCTATATTGCTTATTGCTTTTTTTGTCGATCACCTACTCGCTTAAAGCATATCGGTTTTCCAGAAACACTGAGGATGCTATCATACCATTCGTTGCAGCTTCTGTCAAGGTAGGTCTGCTACTCCCACTATTTACTTCTAATGCGGAGATTTTCTTGTACATAGCTTTCGTGTCCTGGTGGATGGTGGGCTATAGTGTCTCAACGTTAGAGCGACGAAAAAAAATGCTATTTCAAAGAATGAACACTGTACGCATATGAAACAGGAGAAGTGTCCGATGTGTGAGAATAAGCCGGGCCAGGCTGAGTTGCAGAATGGGATGAAAATTTCAGAAAGCTTTACTATTGTCGATTGTGACGCTTGTGGTCACCGATACACCTTTTTTGGCGACGATGTTTTAGAAGAAGAAATATATCAGGATGAGCGATACAAGGTTATTGACAACAGAAAATCTGTTTTCGACCGACTGCTTTCTTTCGAGTATAAAAGGGTTGTGAAAGAAATAGTAAAAAGGTACCATTCGGATATTTCTGTGCTGGATTTTGGTTCCGGCAAAGGCAAATTCTTATCGCTGTGTAAGGCTGAGGGTTTCAGCACCAAAGGGGTAGAAACCTCGTTGCCCAGAGCTAATTTTGCAAGGAAACACTATCACCTGGAAATCGATTCAGATTACTATTCCAAAGGCACACTTGACAGGGCTCCCTTCACGGCGATCACTTCTTTCCATGTTTTGGAGCACTTGAGTAAACCAAAAGAATTGCTTGCTAACCTTGTAAGAGACAATCTTACTCCTGACGGATTGGTAGTTATCGAAGTGCCCAATATGGATAGCTGGCAGTCAATCTGGGCTGGCAAAAGCTGGCTACAGCTGGATGTGCCTCGCCATATTAACCATTTTAATAAGAGTTCTATTATTTCCGTTGTCGGTGCGGCCGGGCTGCGCCCAACAAAAATAAGCTATTTTTCCTTCCACGTTGGGTTGCTGGGCATGCTGCGCACTTGCCTGGGACTGGTTGGATATAAAGGAGACATCATTTACACGTTGAAAAATAAGAAAAGCCTTCCTCTCTACCTTTTGATAGCCCTTTTGCTACCATTATCAACTGTCTTGGAGTTGATTGCAAGCCTATTTGGCAAAGGAGGTATTATCAGGATTTATGCATCTGCAATAGCTGCTGGTGGTAATGCTTAATTGAAAGTAGGCTAAATTTTTTTGATAGCCTCAATTACCGTTTCAGGGGTAAGTTCAGACATGCATTTTGCATAGCCATACAATGGCACGTCGCATTTTGCATGAGTAAGTTGATCGCATTGGCAGGTTCCGTTGTCAACCACAGTTGAAAGGTTGGAGTAAGGCCTGTACTCGCATGAACGGGTAGGCCCAAAAATGGCGACAATTGGTGTTTGGAAACAAGAGGCGATGTGTAAAACGCCGGTATCAACACCTACGACTAGTTGAGAAATTGATGTCAAGGCTGCCAGTTCGAGAATTGACGTTTTGCCAGCTAACGAGTAAACGCTTGAAGAAAAGCTGCTTATAAGTGCTGCTGCACTTTCGGAATCGTCTTTTGCGCCTACCACATATACATGATATTTGTTATTCACCAGATATTGAATCACGTCCTTGAAATAATCAGCAGGCCATGACTTGACGTCTTTCGAGGAGTAGGGTGCTACCAGTGCCACCGGGGCACCGCTTGAAGGTTCTAAGAGCTTTTTTGCATTTTCGAGTGCCTCAACTGACAGGGGTATGTACGGTTGAGGTTTAACCTGGCCTCCCCCGAAACAACCTAAAACGTCAAATGATCTTTCAACTTCGTGCTTATCAACATCGTAAGTCGATGCGAAATCGACAAAACCATTATTGCCCGATCTCGAGTTACCGATTTTGATCCTGGCACCAACCAGCGTGCCAAATAAGAAAACGAACCGACTATCGCCCCTGGAATCAACTACAAGATCAATATTTTCTTTTCTCAACGCCCTAATGAGATGAAAGAGCTCTTTGATTTTTGCCTTGCTAAAGCCGTTGTCTTTTCTCAGAAGCCTCCAGGGCCAGTTGTACACCCAGATTTTGTCGAGATTTTCGTCATTTTTGTAAAGCTCTCTTGAAATGCTGTTAGTTAGCAGAGAAATACTGGAATTGGGGAAGCGACTTCTCAAATAAGAAAATGCCGGTGATGCCATGACGACGTCGCCAATATAGTCTAGCCGGATGATTAATATCTTCCTTGGCGTAAGTAAATCGAAGTCGGTGTGCCTACCTCTCAGCCTCCTGGGTAAACTCAGTACCAGAAGAAGGCAGTTCAGAATGAAAAAGGCTAGTTTCTTTTTCATGCCTTATTTTGTTGCTGTTTTGTTAACAAGGGGTAAAATTTTCGACAGCATCTTATCGGCGCATTTTCTCCAGGTAAACTCTTTCAATCGTAGTTTACCAGCAGCAATAAGCCTTTGGCGAAGCGCAATGTCAAAATATAAAAGCTCCATCTTCTCCAGTATGTCACCGACATTGTACGGGTCGACTAACAGTGCTGCCTCGCCGGCAATTTCTGGCATTGAGCAAACATTGGAGGTAATGATAGCTGTTTCACTAGCGAAAGCCTCGACAATCGGCAGGCCGAAACCTTCCTGCAACGACGGAAAGACAATAAAGGCAGCATCTTGGTAGACAAAAGGCAGAAGATCGTCTGGAACGTATCCACACATGACTACATCTGATTCGAGCTCCAGCTTTTTAATAAGTACCGAAATCTGCTGACTTCTGTCTGAGTGTATCCCGGTTGCTGGCTGTCCCACTATTGCCAGCCTAAGCTTATTCGTTTGTTTGGGGTGCTTTTTCTTTAATGCGCCAAATGCTTCAATCAATCGCTCTACGTTCTTCCTTGCTTCAAAGGTTCCAATGAACAGGATGTACAGGTCTTTTGAAAGACCATTTGGAAGAGCTGCGGGCTTTTTTTCTCTAAGAAAAAGCTCGTCAACCCCATTGTAGGCCACAAACACTTTTGCGCTATTCACTTTCATCAAACTAACTACCTGTTTTTTAGCAAATTCCGACACAGTGAAAATCAAGTCTGATCTTCTGATAGCCAATTCGATAAACGGGATGTAGTAGAAATAAAACCACAAGGCACTTGTATACTCCCTCTGTGCCCGCATATGGGCGTCGTGTGCAATTACCGCCCTGGGACAAGGCCTAAACATGGGTGTGTTGAACTCAGGAGAAATCAGAAAATCGGCTTTTATCAAACGACACTTGATCGGCAAGTGGAGGTGCACCCATATAAAACGCATCAAATGTCCCTTCAACTTACTAGCCACACTTTTTCCTTTGTCGATAGAATAGCCTGGCTGAAGTTCTGTCACTTCAATTCCGGGAGTCATTTTTAACTCAGCAAGCAAATTGACAGTCACCCTTTTTGTGCCGGCATTCTCTAACATCAAATGGTGAGTGTCAACTACTAATTTCATAAATCCTGGGTTGCTTCAAAACTATTATAATTTGAGCGACGAACCTCATTGTCTTTGTATCAAAACTTAGTTCGTTTTTTGGGTGCCTTTGTGATCAAAATGCGCTAGTACTGTTCATTTTGACTTTGAAGACAATTGAAAAATAGCTTTCGAGAAGCGGACTTAATTTACCCCCCATCCGCCCCTTCAAAAACTGGATAACGATCTGAAGAAGGAATATTAGCTTAATGAATGGCAATAAAAAACCCGTTGACCATTTTTGATAATAATTCAATTTACTGGCAAGAAGCATTTCAAACTTTTTGTGATTGAAGCTTTCTTTGGATAAAGCTTTTATTGCCCCCCCCTCCAAATGAATAATTTCTGCAGCAGGTACTATATATGAATCGAGCCCCTTTCTTGATAGTCGAAAAAATAGGTCGGTTTCCTCGTAGTACATGAAGAAACTTTCATCAAATCCGTAAAGGTTATTAAAGGTATCAGCATAAATAAAAATATCGGCCCCAACTATGTAGGGCACTTTCGCTGGGGCTTTCTGGTGTGTGACAGAGTTAATAGCAATTCGACTTTGATAATGTCTGCCAAGGATAAAACTAAGACCCAGGCCTATGTTGCCCAGCTCCTGAAGTACTCCGGGGAAATTGCCGTAAGAGGCTGTAGGCTCTTTTTCCGCAGTCAGAAGCTTACCACCACAAGCAACTATAGAAGGTGCTGACGTTTCAAGAAATTCGGAGAAAATTGATAGTACATCGTTGCAAATCAATGTGTCAGGGTTGAGAAAAAACAGAAATTTGCCAGTTGCGTGACTTGCTCCCAGGTTATTTGCTTTCCCGAATCCCAGGTTCTGCTCTGCCCAGATGGTTTTCACATTTTTTGCTGGGTTTTGCCCCGCCCACAAGTCAAGCACATGTTTTTCTTCAACTTTGGAGGCATTGTCGACGATAATTACTTCAAATGAAACATCTTTGCAGTGGGTTTCTAATGACCCTATTGAGGCGATAGTTAGGTTGGAGCAATTATAGTTGACGTAAATAACAGAAATAAAGGTGTGCATTTTTTCTTCAGACACAACTTATGGATAAAAGATTGGGTCATAGTCGGCAAAAGTAGAAAAATCTTTCACATCCTATTGGCTAAACGGGTAATTCAAACGAAGTCGATGCAGAACCATCCAAATAAAGCGAGACAAAAAAGCCTTATTCACACCAGTTAATGAAGATAGCAATTATAGGCTCAAGAGGCTACCCTTACGTGTACAGCGGCTACGAAACACTCGTTAAAGAGTTGTCAGAGCGCCTGGTCAACAGGGGAGTTTCGGTCACAGTGTATTGTCACAAGGCTTTGTTTTTGGAAAGGCCCACCGAAGTGAACGGCATTAAACTAGTGTATTTACCCTCGATAGAAACGAAGATCCTCAGCCAATTTGTCCACTCGTTCCTGTCTGTCATTCATGCTTGCTTTACGGACGTAGATGTAATTTTTGCGGTGAACTCCGCTAATGGGCCATTCGGAATTATCACAAAATTATTTCGGAAGAAAACGGCCATCAACGTCGATGGCATGGAGTGGTTGCGCCCCAAATGGAAAGGCCTTGGCTCCAGGTACTTCTACTTTGCCTCATGGTTAGCTACCAAATTGTATGACCAGATCGTCAACGATTCAGAGGAAATGCGAAAAACATACTTGGACCTATTTAACAAAGACTCTGTGGTGATTGCCTATGGAGCGAATATTAGGAAGTCCGAACAACCTGGCCTGATAGAGAAGTGGGGTTTGACACCAAATGGCTACTACCTAATTGTGGGACGTCTGATTCCGGACAATAACGCAGATTTGATTGTAGAAGGGTTTCACAAAACCAGCAGCAAAAGGAAACTGGTCATTGTGGGGGATGTCCCCTATAAAGATGAGTATTCTTTAAAAATAAAGGCAATGGCCGATAGAGATGCGAGGCTATTGTTTACAGGATATGTAACTAATCAAAACGAACTGGCCGAGTTGTATCACAACGCTTTCGCCTATTTCCACGGCCATGAATTTGGTGGCACCAATCCAACCATGCTCAAGGCAATGGCTTACGGCTCGTGCATTCTTGCTTTAGACACCAGGTTCAATAGAGAGATGCTCCAGGATGATAAATTCGGTTTGTTTTTTAGCAAAAACGAAGACTCCATAGCAGCGTTGATTCTTGATATTGAAAGCATGCCTGTAGAATCTCAACGTATGAAATATGCTTCGTCCAAAGGCATAACCGCAAGATATACCTGGGACCATGTCGCTGAACAATACATTGAAGTGTTCAACAAGCTAAGACCTCAGCGGAAAAAATAGGCAGCATTCACGGTGGCGTAGATATTGTTGACGTCGCGACCCTTCACAAAATAGGGATCTCCTGGCTCTTGTATTAAATACCATTGGTAGTTCCACGATGTTGTCCACCTAAAAGTGCTCGACAAAACCAACCGGTTAAATTTCCAGTCGGCAACAACACCTGCACTAAGATCTGTCCAAAAGCGTCTCCAATCCTTGGAGTCTTCGTAGGCATAATACAGAAAGTCGTTATTATGAACCAGGCGCTCCGCAAAAATGCCAATCTTTTTCATGCCCATCCACCAGCTTGTTTCAAAGTAAAAGACGTTGCTCCCTGGCCCGATTCCTGCACCAATCACCTGCCCCTGGTTAGTATAACCTTGCCGAACATATTTATCCGTGTACCAGCTGTCAGCATCTCTCACTACCTCTCTCACTACCTGGCCAAGCTGGGTAATTTCCGCATCAAACTGAACGAATCGATTTTTTTTAATTGGGTATATCTTACTTAGCCCGATGGTAAATGCCCTATGACGGTTTGCCTGAACGAGAAACTCTCTAAGGCCCCTTGTTCGACCGTTGGTGCCATATTCTATGTAAAACTCGGCATTCGATTCCGGTAGCAGCCAGCGAAGGTAGCCGGACGATTGTTGCTGGTTGTTGGTGAGCTTAGGGTTGGGCTCCACCCCTTCTTCCCTTTTTCCATTCAAAAATGGCTGAACATCCCGGAAGGACTTAATTTCCCAATAGTAAACCTGCGAGGTTCTTGAGTAACCTAAAAACAAACCAGGCACCCATTTTGGTTGCCATGCCAGGGTGACACCGGAAAGGTACCTCGATTCGTTTTTAGGAGCATAGTAAAGTTGTGTTTGCAAAAATTTGCGCTCAGGCTCAGGCGGTGTAAACCCGGAGTTTGCCAAAATTCCGGAAATGAATTGCCCCTCAAAAGAACCAATTTCTGTCTGTACAGGACCATTTGTATGGAAGGTCAAATGATAAAATCCGGGAGCATTATTGCTCATGATCAATGAGTTTCTTTTCCCAGGCCCCCACCACAGGCTTTCCGAGGACGCTCCCACAGAAAATCTACCCAAATCATATTTTAAAAATGACTGCCCGGGGTGAAACCTAAAGGAATTTTCCGTGCCAAACCTGACTGGTTCATCGATCGTATTCCACCACCTGTAGATGCGCTGCCAGATGACGTCATAATGATCATCAGTAAACTGATCGAAGGGTTTGTTTTCGGAGTAGATAAGTTCAGGGTTGAGTTGCAGGCTCCATTTATTGTGTTGAAGGAAGACGCCCGCACTGAGCCTTGTTTGCAGCCCTTTGTTGGGTGCAAAACTTCCGTCGTTCCAACCAGTTGGGTGGTGGGAGTTGAATTTGGTAACCAGCGACACGGGCAATATGTATAATGAATCGTCTTTTGTCAGAGGTATTACTTCAAAAAGCCCATCGCTTTTAAACCCTGCTGAAGAAACCTTCTCAAGATTGCTCATGACGGTAAGGGGCCTAACGCCTAAAGAAACCGACGAGTCGAACTGATTGACCAATTGGGACCGACGCAGAAAGTCCTCAGCATTGGAAAAGCCGACAGGCAACGATTGAGCCGCAAGAAGCTTGTAGATCAGGAAACAGAAGGCGAACAAGGATATTTTTTTTGCGGACATCGTTTTCGTTTCAGGATCGGTTATCAAAACAAATAAGTTACTCCCATGTAGCTATGAAGATTAAACCTGTCCACACCCCTGGCGTTTTGGCCTCCGGGGTAA
The DNA here is from genome assembly GCF_048007035.1 of Imperialibacter sp. NCBI lineage: Bacteria > Pseudomonadati > Bacteroidota > Cytophagia > Cytophagales > Flammeovirgaceae > Imperialibacter > Imperialibacter sp. Next base: position 2,656,824 of record NZ_CP180355.1, on the reverse strand, counting down.
ACGAAACCTTGTTGCCATTGATAGTTGAGGGACCGGATAAATTGAATACGAGCATTAGCCACCAACCTGTTAAACCGCCAATGTCCGACTAGCCCGGTGCTGACATCTACCCATGGCCTTGCCGATGACCCATCCCTAAAGGCCCTGTTGAAAAAGTCCATCTGGTGCTCAAGCCTTTCGAAAATGATCCCCACCTTCCTGATATCTCTCACCCAGGCCACCTCCAGCGTTTGCGCATTATTCCCCGGCCCCACACCGTTGCCAAGTTGTTGGCCGTAGTGGCTGAAGCCATGGAGAATTGGGAGGTGGGCTCCCCAGCTTTGCCCGCCACCATCTCCGTAGTACCTGATCAAGTGATTAATAGACTGCTGAGACTGAGTGTGTTCAACCCTTATTTGAATATGATCTGCATTGCGAATCTCGAACAACTTAAAAAAGCCGAATAAAAACGCCCTTGCATGCTCTGGCGACATCATAAAATCCCGCCAGTTGAGTGCATGATCTCTCCTTCCAAATTCGAAATACACCTCCGCATGGGATTTTTGAAAGACCCACCGGAGGAAAACAGCGATTTGCTGATCCTGCTTCAAGTCATCCACAGCCAAACCAACCGTTTCTTTTTGGAAAGCCTGAAAAACAGGGAAATAGCCGCCAAAAGATGGGGTAAGATCTTCCCCATACTGTTGGAAAGTTCTTGCAGCGCCTATGAAAAGACCATTCACCCATTTCGGGTTGTAGGATAACATGATTGCAGAAAGGTACCTCCAATCCGGGTTTTTAGAAATGGTGATGCCATCTCCATATAGTGGCAGAAAATCTGGTGGCTGAAGTCGCCCCAATAAAAGTTGTCCTTCAAAATTACCAACCCAGGTTCTTACAGGTCTTGAAGTGGACAGTGTTAGGTGCTCAAAAGACCTTGAGTTGTTACTAAAAGTCAGAGAATTAAACTGACCTGGCCCCCACCATATGTTTTCATTGCCGGCACCAACCCTAACCGGCCCAAAATGTAAAGCTATAGAGCTTTGCCCTGGAAGTATTCTTGAGTAACGGGAAAGTCCAAATCTTTCAGGGGGGTCAGCTGAACGCCAATGATGTAACCGTGCGTCCTGAGTTCCTTGAGAAAATAACGACGAAAACCCTTCGAAGGATCGATTTTCAGCCAATAGCCATTCGGGACGCAATTGAATATGTAAGGGTCCGATTTTTCCATACACTCCTACGCTCATCACGTGTTGGTATCCCCGATTGGGAATCATAGCACCATCAGCCCACCCGTAAGGGTGTTTTGAGTTGAATTGAAATTGATAGGAGGGAGGTAATAAGGCAACTGTACCTTTTCGATTCAATAAGTGTATGGACGAGAAATTTTTCTTATTACTGTCCTTAAGGAAAGCCTTATCATAGGGCTGATAGATGCCGTCTTGTATTCCCATGCTGACAGGATGAATAGGCCTGACCATTAGGGAATGGGAACTGTCTGCCAGGCCCAGCAATTGTGCTCTTCTGATCGACTCCTCATAAACAGGCATACCAGCAGGGAGAGATTGTCCGCACAACTGAAAATTGCCTGTCGAGTAAAATGCGACACATATTGTAAGGCTTCTCAACAGAACACTAATGAAATCCTGCATCGACAGAAATTTGCTTTTCGGCGCCATTTAATTCAAGCTGAAGGTTTCTATTTTTCCTATTGAACAGCCCTCATTACCTGTCCGATTGCCAATGTTTGTTTGAGTTACTCTGTTTTCATGAGTAAAAGACATCTTCGAATCGGCATGTACCATGCTTTTTGAAATTTGATAAGAGTCGGTTCCATATGGCAGGTGTGCCAAGTGACATAATCTAATCAAGGAAGTGGATAAGCCAATTACTGGATTGTTGAAGGAAGGAAATTCTTCCGGAAACGATTGGTATAACAAATAAGGGCTATTGGAAAAAGTTGCCACTATCACATTTTCGGCATCTATCTTCAGATACCAAATATTCGGCCTGTCCGGTTCAGAAATGTTACCATTCCAGAAGTCATATAGGTAAAGGCCGAAACTTATTTTCGGCAACTCATTCCATGCGAGGTCGTCCAGCTTTGACGAGTATCCACTACTTTTATGATTTCTTAGAACGGAAAGAGGTCCAAATGTAAGCACTGTCTCTTTTTCAATTCCCACCAGGCCATGGACTTCAAAATCATTGTAGTAGACAGCTTTTTCCTCCTCTTCAGCCCTCAGGCATTGGAAGCCCACAAAATGGTGTGCGAGAAGAAACCCTTTATGATTTATCCGAGCAGATTTGTGCATTAGACAAAGTAAATCAGAAATACTACATGGTCATACATATTTCACCACAACTGATGCTGAGTGAGCAGGACTAATGTCAGTTTATCACCCAGCTCTGGGTAAACGCAATAAGCGGGTATGCAAACCAGTTACATAACAAGAATTAATGCCAATGGTTAACTCCCGTTGGATAATTATCTATATTTGCGACCGTTTACAATCAGTTGGCTGAGCTTCTTGTTTGAGTTTTGTGGCATTGAAGACGGTTGCCAAAAAAATGTTATCATATTTAATTGAACAAATGAACATAGGTATATCCTTTTCTCGATTGCACGGGTTGTTTAGATTACTTTCAATAATCTTTTTTTTCAGTGCCATTCTAACTTCAAATGATCTGATGTCGCAGTCCATTGGTGATTTGAGCTCAATTAAAGTTGATTTGCTTACAGACCAACAAATTGAGGATCTTTTGATAAAAGCGGAGACATTGGGCGTTTCACAAGATCGGTTGATTGCTTTGGCACGCCAAAGAGGGATGCTCCCCGCTGAGCATGCAAAATTTGAAAGAAGAGTAATACAAGTTAGCAATGTAAGACTCAGGAGAGAGAAAAGGGAAGAATCTTCAGCCGAAGCATTGCGTAAAACTCAAAGATTTGGCAGTGATAACTTGTTTGAGTCAATAACGGGTCGTGATAGCTTGGGCTACGAATTGACTGGCCTTGAGAAGAAGATCTTTGGATATTCTATCTTTCACAATAAGCCCCTCGATTTTTCTCCCAATTTGAATATGCCTACGCCCAAAAACTATATTTTGGGGCCCGGCGACGAGGTTGTAATCAACATTTACGGTGCAACAACCGATAACTTCAAAGAGATCATCACTCCCGATGGCAAAATCAACATGAAACTTATAGGGTTGATTCATATCGGTGGATTATCTGTTGAGGCCGCTATCTCAACGCTTACTGGTAAACTAGCCACCTATTACTCAGGCCTCAGAGGAAATAATCCTAACACATTTCTGTCGCTAACAGTCGGAAATGTAAGGACGATCAAAGTGAATATTGTTGGAGAGGTGAAGAGTCCTGGTACTTATTCATTGCCCTCCATGTCCACAGTTTTCAACGCCCTTTATGCAGCTGGCGGCCCGACTACCAATGGTACATTTCGCCATATTCAGGTGTACCGATCGGGCAAACTCGTAACCGAAGTCGATACGTATCCTTTTTTAACTAAAGGTGACGACAGCACCAATGTGAGGCTGGAGGATAATGACGTCATCCTGGTAAGACCCATTTCAAATAGAGTAGAAGTTATCGGGGCTACCAGAATACAGGGACTTTTTGAGGTAAGGCCTCATGAGACATTGAAAGACTTGATTTACTTCTCGGGTGGCTTTACTGAATTGGCCTTTACTGAAATGATCACTGTTACGAGAATGGGCGACAATATGAAAACAGTTGAAACCCTTGACGGGGCGCAACAGCAACAGTTTTTTCCCAGAGATGGAGATATTTTTACCATTGGCGAAATTCAGGACAGATTTTCAAACCGAGTCCAGGTGCAAGGTCCAGTCGTTCGTCCTGGACAATATGAATTAACTGACGGATTAACTGTAACAGAACTGGTAAAGAAAGCAGGGGGGCTTCAAGGGGATGCATTTTTGAGTAGGGCTACTTTATACAGGACCTCCGAAAACTTCACTCTTAAAGCTGCCTCCATAGATTTGGGTGCTATCCTTGAAGGGAAAGCTGATGACCTGCCTCTACAAAACGAAGATTTGCTGAGTATTGTAAGCATTTTTGATCTTCGTGAAGAATACTCTGTAGAAGTTAGCGGCGAGGTTAATAAAGCAGGAAACTACCCATATGCCGAAAACATGACAATCGGAGATTTGCTACTTAGGGCAGGAGGTCTAAAAGAATCAGCGGCTAACTCAATTATAGAGATTGCTAGAAGAGTTAGCAACGATAATTCTGGAAAAATAGCTTCAATTATTACTCTTCCGGTCAACAATAATTTGTCTATAGCCGATGAAGAAAGAGAGATTATTCTAAGCCCGTTTGATCATGTTTTTGTTCGAAAAAGTCCCGGTTATCAGGAACAAAAGTTGGTAACCATTGAAGGCGAGGTCAATTATCCGGGAGAATATGCCCTCGATATCGTCACAATGAGAATCTCAGACCTTGTAAAGCGAGCCGGAGGTTTGAATCAATTTGCTTATGCTAAGGGGGCAACGCTTCTGAGGAGGACAGAATATTATGAGCCCAAACCAGAAGAAGAAATTAGGTTGGAGAAATTGACGGATTTGCAGGCAAACACCCTTAGAAAGGATGCCGAAAATATCGAATCTGAAAAGAAAATGCTCGAAAGAGTGGATGCAAATGTTACCAAGGGCAAGGAAGCGCTTTTAATGAGTGAATTAAATCGATCCGACGACGAGCTTCTTGAGCAGGCCAGGACGGAGAGACTTATTCGTACAGGTGCCGTCAAGGAGAAGGAAATGAAAGCAAAAGAGGCAGAATTGGTGGGGATAAATCTTGGGGAGATTATTAGAAACCCGGGTTCTTCTTATGATTTGATACTGAAAGATGGCGATCTGTTAACTATTCCAAAAGAGTTACAGACTGTGAGACTAAGAGGTGAAGTACTTTACCCGACAACGACTCGCTATGAAACAGGAAAAGGATTAAAAGGATATATTGGAAACGCAGGCGGCTTCTCGGAGGTAGCTAGTAGAAAAAGATCTTATGTTGTTTATGCTAATGGAGAAGTAAAGCGAACAAAACGGTTTTTCGGGTTTAGATTTTACCCTCAAATTGAACCCGGAGCAGAGATTATAGTCCCACTTGCACCAGCACGTAGACCCATTTCGATCCAGGAAATTGTAGGCCTGTCTACAAGCTTCCTGACGCTTTATTTATTGGTAAATTCTCAGGTGCTTCGCAATTGATGAGCTTTTTTATGAGGAACAAAAAAATAAGTGTTAGAGAAACGTTTTCTGGGGAAGAAATTGCCCTGCTTGATATTTTCTGGCTGTTTTATAGCAGAAAAATTTACCTGGCAGTTTCAATAGTTCTTTTTCTTATAATAGGCGTGATTGTCGCAAATACCACACCTGTAGAATACGAGGCTACAGTTGAGATTTTATCGGAAGGAGGTGACGATGGATCTGCCGGTGGTCTTAGTGACCTTATCGGCCTGGCGGGTGTTAGAACAAACCGAAAATCCAGCGGCGGCGGCTCTGGTGGTTTAGACTCCGACATGTACCCGCAGATTCTCCGAAGTAGTCCCTTCCTGCTTGAATTAATGGATGAGGAGTTCCAATTTGGAAGAAAAAGGAAAATGTCTCTTTACGAATTTTTCCTTCAGCCAGAACCTAAGCACTTCTTTGCGGCAGCAGCAGACTATTTGAAGGACTTCCCCTTAAATGTCAAAATTCTTCTGGGACTTGCTAAAAAGAAAAAGCAAGTAACCCCTAAACATGTCAGAAAGAAAATGGAAGACTATCCTTCCGTGCTCATTTTGTCTGGGGAAGAAAAAAAGGTGATGTCTCAGCTTAAAAGGCGGATAAGTATCGCTAGCGATGGAAGAATTATATCGCTTACAGTTAAAATGCCCGATAGAAATGTTGCCGCACAGTTGAACACTATAGTAATTGAAAAACTCATAACTTACCTTTCCAACTACAAAACAGAAAAACTGAGGCTAGACTTGGATTTCATTAGTGAAAGAAAAGCAGAGGCTGAAATCGAATATTTAAAGGCACAAAAAGAGTTGGCAACGTTTCGGGATTCCAATCAGGGCAGGATGACCAAATTGGCTGAATCAAGAGAGCAATACCTTACTTTTGAATATAACCTGGCCTTTAATATTTACAGTACTTTGTCTAATCAACTTGAACAGGCTCAAATCCAAGTCAAAAAAGAAACCCCTCTTTTTTCAGAGTTTGAACCTGTTTCAATTCCTGGAAGCCCTTCGGAACCTAAGGCGAGCAAAATAATTATTCTTTACACAGGAGTTGGCGCTGTGGTTGGCTTTTTTATGCTAGTATTGATGTTATTTGTTTCCTACTTCAAAGAGCTGACAATCTCGAAGACAAATTGATTCATGATGCGAAAAGCTCGATATAATTGGATTGTTTTAACAATCGAGTAATTTTGTTACTCAAAAGCTCTTGTGTCATGGTCTCATATTACTTCGAAAACCAAATTTCGCCCTTTGATTAAGTTTTTCAGCAATTTCGACTCAGAAGAACATATTCAAATCTTAGCAGAAGAGTTTGGTAAGTCTGACTCTTCGGTTAGTGCAATGTCAAATCTTCCGAATGAAGCTACTGTTTCTAAAAACAAGCTCAACTACGATTCCATTGATTCTGAAAGAGGAAGCTTTTGCACTAATTTTGGACAATAAAGGAGCGGTGTAAAACGACTCTGAATTTCGGTTCCAGCTTAATATTCATGATGATAAGAAAATAGTTAGTTGATGAAAAAGGCATTAATTACAGGAATTACCGGACAGGATGGCGCCTATCTTGCTGAACTGTTGCTCAAAAAAGGGTATGAGGTTCATGGCATAAAAAGGAGAGCTTCGCTGTTCAACACGGACAGGATAGATCATCTGTATCAAGACCCCCATGTCGACCATCCAAAGCTTATTTTGCACTATGGTGATATGACAGATTCGATGAATCTGACAAGAATCATACAAGAGACGCAGCCAGATGAAATTTATAATTTGGCGGCAATGAGCCATGTGAAAGTGAGTTTTGATACACCAGAATATACTGCAAATGCAGACGGCATTGGGACGCTGAGGATTCTTGAGGCCGTAAGGCTTCTTGGTCTTGAGGGCAAAACAAGAATATATCAAGCGTCCACTTCTGAATTGTACGGATTGGTGCAACAAGTGCCTCAGTCAGAGACGACACCTTTCTACCCAAGGTCTCCGTATGCAGTTGCCAAACTTTATGCCTACTGGATAACTGTGAACTATCGGGAAGCATACAATATGTTTGCGTGCAATGGAATTCTATTCAATCATGAATCCCCCCTTCGTGGAGAAACCTTCGTAACTCGCAAGATCACAAGAGCCGTTGCAAAGATCGTTCTTGGTTTACAGCAAGACCTATTCGTTGGGAACCTTGATGCGAAAAGAGACTGGGGACATGCGAAAGACTATGTTGAAGCTATGTGGCGAATTCTTCAACAGGAAGTTGCCGAGGACTATGTGATTGCCACCGGAGTTACTACCAGTGTAAGAGATTTTATTAAAATGTCGTTTGCTCACGTTGGGCTCAATCTGCATTTTCAGGGGAATGGCTTAAATGAGGTTGGAGTTCTTGAATCAATTGATTCTGATACGATGATGAAGAAAGTTGGGAATTCAGACCTCCCTGAAGGATTAAAATTAGGGGACACTCTGGTAAAAGTAGATCCACGATATTTTAGGCCAACTGAAGTTGACCTTCTCATTGGAGACCCTGCAAAGGCTCATAGCAAGTTGGGGTGGAAGCCGAAATATCAATTGAAAGGTCTTGTGGAAGAAATGATGGATTCGGATGTTAAGCTTTTTCAAAGAGACATCCATTTGATTAGTGCAGGACACAAGGTTTTAAAACAGGCAGAGTAAGTGAAAGAGACCGAAGAAAACTGGGACTTAGTAATCAGGCCGACATCTGGCTTACTTGACTTAAAGCTAAAGCAGGTTTGGAAATATAGAGATTTGCTCTGGATGTTTGTAAAGAGGGACTTTATATCTTTCTATAAACAGACAATTCTCGGGCCAGTTTGGTTTTTTATACAGCCACTATTCACAATGGGAGTTTATATGTTTGTATTTGGCTCATTGGCTGGAATATCGACAGACGAACTTCCTCAGCCACTCTTTTATTTAGCTGGCATAACAGCTTGGACATATTTCTCCGAATGCCTTACTAAAACATCACGTGTATTTATTGATAATGTACACATATTCGGCAAGGTATATTTCCCAAGGATAGTTATGCCTTTGAGTATAATCATTTCGAGTTTAATAAAACTGTCGGTACAATTGAGTCTGCTTGTTGTGATGATGGCCTATTATTTTATTCAGGGAGCAACTTTCAGTCCTTCAATTTATATACTATTATTTCCTATTCTTTTGTTCTTAATGGCTAGCCTGGCCCTTGGTCTTGGCATGATTGTTTCCTCTCTTACAACAAAGTACAGAGATTTAGTTTTTTTGATCACTTTTGGCGTCCAACTATTGATGTATTCAACTACAGTTGTATACCCACTATCTAGCTTGTACGGGGTTTATCGACTCGCCATTCTTGCTAACCCAATGACTACTATTATAGAAGGTGTGAGACTAGGCTTTCTAGGGCAGGGCTCCTTTACATGGCTTGGCTTTTTATATACCTGCGGTATCACAGCGCTAATCTTGTTCATAGGTACATTGGTGTTCAATAAGGTTGAGAAAAATTTTGTAGATACGGTTTAATGAGCAAAGCAATTAAAGTAGAAAACATATCTAAGGCATACCAACTCGGGCAATTCAGCACAGGTACTCTTTCAAGAGATTTGGAGCGCTGGTGGGCGCTAGCAAGGGGGAAAGAGGATCCCTATTTGAAGCTTGGAGAAACCAATGTTCGATCCACGAAGGGCGTATCCAACGTCGTTTGGAGCCTCAGGGACATTTCTTTCGAAGTTGAAGAGGGAATGGCGATAGGAATAATTGGGAAAAATGGAGCTGGAAAGAGCACCTTGTTGAAACTTCTATCCCAGGTCACCACCCCTACAACCGGCCAAATTAAGGTTAGGGGACGAATCGCCAGCTTGCTGGAGGTTGGGACAGGGTTTCATCCAGACTTGACTGGTAGAGAAAATATTTTCCTTAACGGTGCCATACTTGGCATGCGCACAAAGGAAATACAAAAAAAATTCGATGAAATTGTGGATTTCTCAGGGGTTGAAAGATACATAGATACTCCAGTAAAAAGATACTCATCTGGCATGTACGTAAGGCTTGCCTTTGCTGTAGCGGCTCATTTGGAATCTGAAATTCTAATTGTTGATGAAGTTTTAGCAGTTGGAGATGCTGATTTCCAGAGAAAATGTTTAGGTAAAATGGGTGAGGTGAGCAAAGGAGAAGGCAGAACTGTTCTCTTTGTCAGCCACAATATGGAATCGGTTTCCAAGCTTTGTAGTGAAGGGATATTGTTGGAAAACGGCACTTTAAAATACCGAGGTGCCATGGGAGATATTGTTAATGAGTACCTATTGTCCGGTTTAGATGGAAAAGAGGCAATAGTGAACTTAATGCCCTATAATCGGACCGCGTCTTACAATGCTGGAACTGTTGAATTAATAGATTTAGCTTTTGAGAACTCTGTAGAATTGTCTAATGTGTTTTATTGGAACAAGCCAATTGAGATTCTGGTTAGGTTCAAAGTATTGAAAAAAGTTGAAAAACTTTTAGTTGGGTTTACTGTGGCAACGGCAACCGGCGTCAATGTTTTTACGGCAAACAATTCAGGTAACGAGTTTTCATTTGAAGCCCAAACTGAGGTGGTAGTCCGAATAAATATAGAGCACAACTTGAGGCATGGGTTATATACTTTGCATCTGGGTGCCATGGAAGGGAGTCAGGATATATGGTGGCATACAGATGTCGCAAATATTGAAATTACCAATCTGACTCCTGGTATAGTTTACCCCTCAAATAATTCAGGTGTAGTTTTGTGCGACTCCACGTGGACAATCAATTAGCCTTGGATGAGCAGTCTTAAAACTATTATATGGGGCTTTGAAGGCCAGTCTGGTTTGAGCATTGTAAAAGCGATTTCCGCTGATCCAGATTTTCAAGTAGTTCACACTGTCAATGACTTTGGAGGTTCGGAAAATATATTCGATTACCTCCGTTGTGACGAAAATTTACACACCAAAAGTTTTGATGAAAAAATTTATAAGTCCGTATATAATAGCGGCCTTAATAAATTTACCAATATGTTTTCAAGACATTACCAGGACTACTCATGGACTTACCACGATTTCGTCGATGCATTTAATATCTTTTTTAATAGACTATTTAACGTTTTATGTGAGAGGAAACCGGATTTAGTGATCTTTTCGAATATTCCTCACGAAGGTCCAGACTTTATTTTATACCTTCTTGCTAAAGAATTAGGAATTAAAACACTTTTATTTTATCAATCTTTGTTCAAAGAGAAGTTTTTCATTGTAACAAAGCTTGACGATTTTGGACAATTTAAATCCGTTAATAACGTCTCGGTTGAACAGAAGATCAAGATTAAAAAACGGCATGAGGACGAATATTTTTACATGAGTAATGTGGCTCCAATTGCTTTTAGAAGGCCTCGTTACCTTAGACTTGCTAAGCTTGTAGTATCGAAGAAATTGTTTACTGTAGGAATAGAACTAGTTAAAAATTATAGATTCAACCGATTTGTCGACGCCATAAGAAGGAACGAAAAAGATTTGAATCTGCATTTAACCAAATATGTCTATTTTCCTTTGGCAATGCAGCCCGAGTTGACAACTTCTGCTATTGGCAAGTTGTACAACGATCAACTTTTGGCAATTGAACGTCTTGTGCATATTTTGCCAGCTGATTGGAAGGTGGTCGTGAAGGAGAATCCGAAGCAGACAGATTTTCAACGGGGGCACCTATTCTTTCAAAGATTAAAGATGCTTAAGAATGTTGTACTAGCTCCAGTTTCATATAATACTCATGAGCTAACCAGACATTCGGAATTTGTTGCAGTTGTAACCGGCACAGCAGGATGGGAGGCAATAAAGGGAGGTAAGAAAGCTCTGATATTTGGGAATGCCTGGTACCAAAAGTTGCCAGGAGCCATCACATATGAAGACGGTTTGAAAATCGAGGATGTTTTGGGGTATTCTTTTGAACACAGCAGCTTAGAGAACGAATTTTCAGCGCTGATGACTAAATGTGGCATCGGATTGGTTGACGACGCATACAGCGTAGAGATTGAAACTTTTGATGTTGACAGTAATTCAACCAAAGTGCTAAATTCAATTAAGAAAGTTGTTAGTAGTGAAGATACCATTTGGGAATAATTAAAGGAAATATGTTAAACAATAAAAGTGTTTTAATTACTGGAGGTACGGGCTCACTTGGGAAAGCGCTAACAAGGGAAATTTTCGCCAAATGGCCTGAAGTTAAGAAAGTAATAGTTTTTTCTCGTGACGAGCAAAAGCAATTTCAAATGGCACAGGAGTACCCTGAAGACAAATTCCCACAAATTCGGTTCTTTATTGGCGATGTCAGAGATGAAAAAAGGCTAGTTAGGGCATTTAATGGCGTGGACTACGTGATTCATGCAGCGGCAATGAAGCACGTCCCTATTGCTGAGTACAACCCGGATGAATGTATAAAAACAAATATTGGCGGAGCTCAAAATGTCATACACGCAGCTTTTGAGGCTGGAGTAAAAAGAGTGGTAGCCCTCTCAACAGACAAGGCCTGTGCACCTATTAACCTTTATGGGGCTACTAAACTTACGTCTGATAAGTTGTTTATCGCTGCAAATAATATTAGCGGTAGCAATCCAATAAAATTTTCAGTGGTTAGATACGGCAATGTAATGGGTTCAAATGGTTCCGTTATTCCTTTTTTCCTTAGTCGAAGGACTGAGGGAGTATTGCCAATAACGGATCCAGACATGACTCGGTTCAATATATCACTAAAAGGAGGGGTTAACATGGTGATGTATGCTCTGGAGCATGCATGGGGAGGAGAATTATTTGTTCCCAAAATCCCTTCGTATCGTATCATGGACGTAGCCGAAGCGATCGGACCGGATTGTGAGAAGCCGATTATTGGAATAAGACCTGGGGAGAAGGTGCATGAAGAAATGATCACCGCATCAGACTCTTATAACACTTATGACTTGGGTAAATACTACGTTATACTTCCGAGCACTCCTAAGTGGAAAATTAGCGACTTTGTTAACCAATTTAGCGCAAAAAAGGTTAAAGCTGGGTTCAATTACAATTCGGGCGAGAATCACGATTGGGAGACAGTAGACAGCCTGAGGAAGTTGATCAGTGAACATGTAGATTCAACTTTCAAATACTAGAATGAAACAAATCCCTTACGGCCGGCAGCACATAACTGAGGAGGATATTCAGGCAGTAGTTCACACTCTTCAATCCGATTTTCTAACTCAGGGGCCGAAAATTACGGAATTTGAAGAAGCATTCGCAGCTTATGTCGGTAGTAAGTATGCGGTTGCCGTTTCAAATGGTACGGCAGCGCTTCATCTTTCAGCCCTGGCGTTGGACGTAAAAAACGGAGACAATGTAATAACAACCCCGATAACTTTTGCGGCGAGCGCCAACTGCATAAGATACTGTGGCGGAAATGTGGTTTTCTCTGACATCGATCCAGAAAGTTATCTATTGGATGTTGATAAGGTAAGGAGTTTGTTGGAGAGCTCCCCTAAAGGGACCTACAAGGGAATTGTTCCGGTTGACTTTGCAGGAAGGGCCATTAACATGCAGGAAATAGCCGATTTGGCAAAAGAACATGGACTGTGGATAATTGAGGATGCTTGTCATGCTCCGGGCGGATATTTTACTGATCAGAATGGTTCCCAACGTAAATGTGGTAGTGGACAGTTTGCTGACCTGGCCATTTTTTCATTCCATCCAGTCAAGCATATTGCTTCCGGAGAAGGTGGGATGATCACAACTAATGATTATTCTCTGTACAAAAGACTTCTCATGCTTCGTACTCATGGCATTACCAGGGAAAGTGCACTCTTTAAAAATACGAAAGCCCTTGCCTTGGGTGAGATTGAGCATATGAGCTTCGCCGTTAACAGTGATTGGCCGGGCTGGTATATGGAAATGCAGGAATTGGGATACAATTGCCGTTTGACAGACTTTCAAGCTGCTTTAGGGCTTAGCCAATTGAAACGTGCGGACGGTGGTCTCCAAAGACGGCGGGAGATTGCCGGGAGGTACTATGAATCTTTCATTGATACGGCATTTATAAAAGGGCAGTCAAGGGCAGTTGAGGGGCATGCATATCACCTTTATATCATCGAGATTGAAGATAGAATTGGGCTGTATAATCATCTACGTACTAAGAATATTCTCCCTCAGGTACATTATATTCCATGTCACCTAATGCCATATTATCAGTCACAAGGGTGGACTGTTGGAGATTTCCCAAATGCAGAAAGATACTATACTCGCTGCCTCAGCTTGCCCATGTACCCGACGCTGACAGATCAGGAACAAGATTTTGTGATCAAAGAAATTAAGAGCTACTTCTCATGAACAAGCAAGAACAAAAGTCTGCTTTCCTGTCGTACGAAGCCAATGCTTGGTTCAGTAGGAACAAATCCAAGCTTGGGAACTATAATCCAGAAGAGGATAGAATCATCACACTACTTAAAAATTACAAAATCAATCCACAAAGCGTACTTGAGATTGGTTCGAGTGCCGGATATAGATTAAATGCTATAAAAAACTATTTTGGCTCCGAGTCTGTGATTGGGGTGGAGCCCTCAAAAGACGCTATAAATTTTGGCAAAAAGGAATATCCAGAAGTGAGTTTCATTCATGGAACGATGGATAATATTGATGATGTTCCTGATTCCTCTTGTGATTTGGTAATTGTGGGATTCGTGTTTTATGTTGTCGATAGAGCCCTACTCTTGAAAAGCGTGGCGGAAATCGATAGAGTTTTGAAAAACAGTGGGATGTTAGTTATTACCGATTTTTATTCTGAAAAGGCACTAAAAAACAACTACCACCACATTAGTGAATTTAATGCGTATTCTTATAAACAAGACTATTACAAGATATTTGAGTCCACCCACATGTATCATTTGCTTGATAAATCCACCTACAATCACGCCACAATGGAATTAAATGGCCAGGATGATTTTCATGACCTTATTTCTATCACGGTTTTAAGGAAAGACGTAGATGCCTCTTATCAATAAGCTAATACTGGGAACTGTTCAAATGGGCATTCCCTATGGTGTTAATAATAAAGCAGGGCAAATTCCCGAGAGCGAAAGCCTGAATATTCTAAGACTGGCCCGAGAATCGGGAATTGACACCTTGGACTCTGCTGAAGCCTACGGGTCTGCTCATCAGATTATTGGAGGCTATAATAGAGAAAACCAAAAAAAGCCTTTCAATGTAATAACCAAAATTTCAGGCGGCATTAACAACCATACTGTGGAGGAAAAGCTCCAAACTTTTCTCAGGGAATTGCATCTTGAAAAACTTGATGGTCTTATGTTTCACTCATTTGGAGCATACCAAGAATATCTTCATCTGATGGATCGGCTAAGCTTGATCAAAGAAAAAGGGGTCTTTCGCCAATTGGGAGTGTCGGTCTACAATAATGAGGAAATTGCTACTCTCATTGATGATGATAGGGTTGACTTTGTGCAACTTCCTTTCAATTTACTTGATAACATTTCGCAACGAGGCGAAATGATTGAGCGGGCAAAAGAGAAACGTAAGGCTATCCACACAAGATCCACTTTTTTGCAAGGCTTATTTTTTATGGAAACAACCTCGAAGCATCGAATAACAGAGGCATTGGCCCCACAATTGCTCAGGATTCGGGAACTGGCATTGGAAGAGAGTGTTTCTATAAATACCCTTGCTCTTGGCTATTGTCTCGCACAGGAGAATATTGACAATGTACTAATAGGTGTTGATTCGGTAACTCAATTGAAAAAGAACCTGGAAGCGGCTAGCTTTGTCCTAAGTAAGGATACCATGAATTCTATAAATAGTTTGATAGTCAAAAATAAAGCCCTCCTAAATCCATCTTTATGGGGTTAAACACTCTCCTAATTACACAGGCAAGAACCGGCAGCACAAGGCTTCCTGGAAAAGTTTTGAAAATTATTTTAGGCAAGACGCTTTTACAAATTCATTTGGAAAGATTAAGTAAATGCAAGCTTGTTGATGCTATACTTGTCGCCACTACAAGTTCGCCTGACGATAACGTAATATACAAGAACGCCATAGAGTGGGGATATTACTCCTTCGCAGGATCAGAAGATGACGTCTTGGACAGATTTTACCAGGCTGCTTTGCCACATTCACCGACCTGGGTAGTTCGGGTAACTTCAGATTGTCCTTTGATTGATCCAGCATTGGTAGATAAAGTTGTGAGATTTTCTATTGAAAAAAATGCGGACTATTGTTCTAACACCCTTTTGGAGCACTATCCTGATGGGCAGGACATAGAAGTGTTTAAGTTTGAGGCACTGTCAAAAGCTTGGAAACTTGCAGACAAGAAATCAGAAAGAGAACACGTAACGCCCTTTATTAGAAATAACTCCAACTTTAAGGGAGGTCAGAATTTTGCCGCCGTGAATTTCCCATGCGAAAAGAACTATTCACACATAAGAATGACGGTTGATGAGCAAAAGGATTTGGATTTGATAACGAGACTTACCGAAGCCAAAGGCTTAGATAAGTCCTGGCTTGACTACACAAATTATATTATTGACCACGATCTGCTGGCCATAAATAAGGACATCACTCGGAATGAAGGTTTATTAAAATCACTATCTAAAGAAGATTGAAATGGGAAAAGGGCAGGAGTTGTACAAAAAGGCAAAGACCCTAATACCTGGGGGAACTATGCTGCTGTCGAAAAGACCTGAAATGTTTTTGCCGGAAAAATGGCCCTCCTATTTTTCCAAAGCAAAAGGGTGTAAAGTGTGGGATTTGGACGGGAAAGAATTTACTGATGTTTCAATTATGGGAATTGGAACAAATATTTTAGGGTATGGGCACGACGAAGTAGATGACGCCGTGATGGCTACAGTCAGAAATGGAAATATGTCAACTCTAAACTGCCCTGAGGAAGTATACCTTGCCGAACGCTTGATCGAGCTTCACCCGTGGGCGGACATGGTGCGATTTGCCAGAAGTGGGGGCGAGGCGAATGCCATAGCCATTAGAATTGCAAGGGCTGCTTCCGGTAGAGACAAAGTAGCCATTTGTGGCTACCATGGCTGGCATGATTGGTACCTTTCAGCCAATCTCGGGGACGATAAGAACCTGGCCGGGCACCTCCTTCCAGGTCTTGACCCGTTAGGGGTCCCTCAGAACCTAAAAAACACGGTTCTCCCTTTCAATTACAATGATATAGAGGAGCTACAGAAACTTATCAAGACAAACGAAGTTGGGGTGATAAAGATGGAAGTCTCCAGAAACAAAGGCCCAGAGGATAATTTCCTTCATAAGGTCAGGAAACTGGCAACTGATAATAATATCGTCCTTATTTTTGATGAGTGTACTTCAGGCTTTCGCCAGACATTTGGCGGCCTTCATAAGCTTTATGGAGTAGAGCCGGATATGGCAATGTTTGGAAAGGCATTGGGAAATGGGTATGCGATTACTGCAACAATTGGGAAAAAATCAGTGATGGAGGCCGCCCAAAAGTCATTTATCAGCAGTACGTTTTGGACTGAAAGAATAGGCCCAACAGCTGGATTGAAAACCCTGGAGGTTATGGAGCGTGAACGGTCTTGGGAGACGATTACCAGCACGGGAACTGAAATAAGCACTCGCTGGAAGGCCCTTGCTAGGCACCACAACCTTAAGATAGGCGTGTCTGGGCTGCCAGCACTTATTTCTTTCGCTTTTGATAGCCCCAATGCGTTGGCTTATAAAACCCTCATAACCCAGGAGATGCTCAAAAAAGGATATCTCGCTGGAACAAGCGTGTATGTCAGTACCACTCATGTGCAATCAGTTCTCAATCCCTATTTTGAAGAGCTTGACAAGATTTTTGGACTGATAAAAAAATGTGAAGAGGGCCTTCCAGTCGGCACCCTTTTGGAGGGGCCAGTTTGCCATGGAGGATTCAAAAGACTTAATTAATAATTGAAACCTCAAGTTTATATAAGAGTCGACGGGAATTCTGAAATTGGACTGGGCCATTTGATTAGGTGTATGGCCCTTGCCAGAAACATTTCTGAGGAGTTTTTGACGACATTTTGCTGCCGCTTTATTCCGGAGGCTCTGAAGCAGGAATTAGCTTCTTTTGATCTGAATCTAAAAGAAATCCAACACGAAGAACAGTTTTTCAGCGCAGTCGAAAAAGGCTGTACCGTGGTCGTTGATGGTTATAATTTTGACTCTGTTTATCAGAAAAAACTGGCAGACAAAGGAGCCCTTATCGTCGTCGTAGATGACCTTTATCAGGGTAAGTTTAATGTGGACGCAATCATTAATCATGCGCTGGGGGTTTTACCAGAAAATTACAATGCAATGCCTTTCACACAATTGTGTTTGGGTACTGAATATGCCTTGTTGAGGCCAGAATTTCTGCAATTACATGAAAGGGAATCAGAGAAAAATGTGGGCCTGTCATTGCTGATTTGCTTTGGTGGAGCAGATCCATTGAATTTGACTTTACAAGCCTTGGAGGTGGCGGGCGAATTTCCTCAAATTGAAACGATTCGAGTTGTAATAGGTGCGGCCTACCAGATGCGAGAAGATTTGTTTCAGAAAATTCCTAGGATGAGCAGAAAAATTCAATTGCTTGAAAACCTGAATCCGTCCGATATGGCAAAGGTAATGTCTCTATCCACACATGCGATCGTTCCATGCAGTGGCACACTGTTAGAGGCTCTTTCTGCTAAGTTAGTAGTGATATCAGGTTACTATGCTGACAATCAGAGGCAATTTTATACCGGCTTTCGGCACGCCAAGGCATTTGTGGACGCCGAACAGTTTGAATCAGATCAATTGCGACGTGCTTTGACGTCGGCTTTATCCCGCAGGACAACCTTGTTTAAAGGCATAGATACAAAGATACCGGGCAGATTAAAAAAGCTTTTTAGCTCTCTGGAGATGCAAAAAAGAGTTAGCCTGAGGCAAGCTGGCCAAGTCGACGATAAGTTAACCTACAGATGGGGAAATGACCGGCTAGTAAGGAAGTACTCATTTACTAAGAATCATATCCCGTTTGAAGAGCACAAGAAATGGTTTAAGGAAAAAATAACCTCCCCGGCTTGCATCTACCTGATCGCAGAATTTCAACAGGAGCCTGTTGGCTCTGTCAGATTTGATTTGAACGAAGGAAATGTCGCAGTTATTAGTTATTTAATAGATTCACACTTTCATGGTAAGGGTTTAGGACTTGCGGTATTAAGGTCTGCCATTAAGCACCTGGCGCAAAATTTTTCAGAATTGAGCGCTATTATTGGTTATGTGATGAAAGAGAACTTAGCTTCGTTGGTGATTTTTCGAAAGCTTGGTTTTAATGAAGAGATATTGAGCGACCGTATAAAATTTACGAGGAATTGGAAAAATGAAAAATAGAGAAGTGATAGACATCGGGGGCTTTCAAATAGGCAAAGAGAACAGCGTTTTTATTATTGCAGAGTTATCAGCAAATCACAACGGGTCTCTTCAAAACGCCCTCGATACAATTGATGCTGCCAAGGAAGCCGGAGCTGATGCCATAAAGCTTCAAACATATACTGCTGACACTATAACCCTCAATGCCAGGACTGACGACTTTAAATTAAAGCAGGGGACTATCTGGGACGGCAAGTACTTATACGACCTATATAGGGAAGCCTATACTCCATGGGAGTGGCACAAACAGCTGTTTGATCGGGCACGTGCCAGAGGGTTGGTTTGTTTTTCCTCTCCGTTTGATAATACTGCGGTCGATTTACTGGAGTCATTGGATGCTCCCGCTTATAAAATTGCGTCTTTCGAAATCACAGACATTCCTTTGATAGAATATGTGGCATCAAAAAATAAGCCGGTTATTATTTCTACTGGCATTGCCGAAAGAGAAGACATTGAGTTGGCAATTGAAGCATGCAAGCGAATGGGAAACAATCGCATTATCCTGCTTAAATGCACATCCAGTTATCCAGCACCAATCGAAGAAGCAAACATGAGTATGATTCCTGACCTGGCAGCCAGATACGGGGTATTGAGCGGTTTGTCAGACCACACCATGGGTATTACTGTTCCAGTTGTGGCCACCACTCTGGGAGCAAGAGTTATAGAAAAACACTTCATTTTGGATCGTGCTATTGGTGGACCGGATGCGTCATTTTCGTTGAACAAGGAAGAGTTTGCCCAAATGGTGAGGGCCGTGAGGGAAGCTGAGGTTGCAGTCGGTAGGGTGGATTATTCCCTTACAGACAAGCAAAAAAAGGGCAAGGACTTTAGCAGATCACTATACGCAATTGGCGATATTAAACCGGGAGATGTTTTTTCAGCCGAGAATATCAGGTCGGTAAGACCTGGTTTTGGCCTTCATCCAAAGTACTATAAGGAAATAATTGGAACAACTGCGAAGCGGTCAATTTTATTCGGTGAGCCGCTAAAGACTGAAGATCTTGACTGATGAAAATAACCGGAGCCGATGACAGCGCTACAAAAGTAGCTTTTTTTAGCTCGCACAATCTTTGGCCTTCTCACTACGAAACAGAGCTGGAGCTGATGCAGAAGCACCTTGATCACGGGCACGACATTGTTCAGATGTCGTGCTTTTCTGAACTGAGGGCATGCGATCAGAATTTAACCAATGCTGTTGATACTTGCTTTTTATGTTGCAAGAAAAGAAAACTTGGGGTTGACTTGCTAGACTCGAAGGTTAGGAATGTCGGCATCAAAGAATATTTGAGATGGGAAGACAAAAAAGTAGTCGAAGCTCTACAGAAAAATTTTAAAGACATCAATGATCTCAAAGCCTATTCTATTGACGAGAAATATGACATAGGTCAATCTGTGGCATCATCTCTCATTTCTCTGTTGAGAGTTTCTTCTCCCGATCTTGACAGACACAGGGAGCTTGTTGAGAATTATCTGGTTGGTTCTGCCGAGATCTATTACGCATTCAAGAGATTTTTGACCGTCGAGCAGCCAGCGTTCGTGTACTTATTTAATGGCAGATGGGCGCATACCCGAGCAGCATTTAGAGCATGCCAGAAAATTGGCATCAAGTGTCTTCTGCACGAAAGGGGTCAGGATATACATCACTACGGCCTTTTTACTAATCATTTCCCTCATTCTATAGCAAATTTCACAATAAGGGCTATGGAATTGTGGGAAAGGGCCGATACAGATGAAAAAGTGGGGATTGGAGAGTCATTTTATATCTCTAGGCGTGGAGGCTCAAATGTGGATTGGTATTCTTTCGTAGCGAAACAAGATAACAACCAATTACCAGAAGATTGGGACGAAAACAAGGAGAATATAGTTATTTTTCACTCCTCTGAAGATGAAGTAGCTGCCATTGATGAGGAATGGAAAAATCACATGTATGACAATCAGCTCGAAGGTATTAGAGCGATCTGCAAAGATCTTCTGTCCAGTAGCAACATCAAATTATATCTTAGGCTGCATCCAAATTTGGCGAACGCAGCTTCCACTGAAATAAACGCATACTCCAGCTTCTCGTTTGCTAACCTTACGGTAATAAGCCCCGAATCGAAAATTAGTAGCTACCTGCTAATAGAAAAAGCCGATAAAGTGGTCACCTTTGGTTCGACGGTTGGGATCGAAGCGACTTTCTGGAATAAACCTTCAATCTTGGCAGGTAAAGCCTTCTACGAGAAGCTGGAAAGCACCTACAATCCAAATTCGCACAGTCAGCTGATAGCCTACTGTAAGCAGAAGGACTTAGCTTCACTGGAAAAGAGAGGGGCCTTGATCTATGGCTACTACTTCAGAAGCTTTGGCTCAAAATACAAGTATGTGAAGGCGAATAGCTTTTCAAGTGTTGAATTTAAGGAAACAAACCTTGACCAGGTCGTTCAGCACGATAGCGTGAAAATCAAACGCTTTTTCAAAATCAGAACCTTTGCCAGAATCCTTAAAAGGCCTTTCCTAAAAGTCAATTTGCTAAAGTTACTCTATAAATAATTGAGCCAGCCTACACCGAAAGTCTCCGTGGTCATACCTGCATTTAACGCAGAGGCGTACATACGTGCAACTATACAAAGTGTTCTGAACCAAACTTTTGATGATTTTGAGATTGTTGTCGTTGATGATTGCTCTACGGATAATACTGCAAATGTGATTAGCTCCTTTGACGATAAGAGGATACGGCTTCACACAAACGAAAAAAATAAAGGAATAGCGTATACTAGGAACAGGTTAATTAGCCTCGCCAGAGCAAAGTACCTAGCGATTCTGGATGCAGATGACTTGGCATATCCTTCCAGGCTCCAGGTACAGTATGACTTTTTGAGTGAAAATCCAGACTTTGCCTTTGCAGGTTCAGACATAGAGCTTATCGACACCGCTGGCAAAACTATTGGTTATAATCAATACACGTATCCTCCTGAGAACTATCCCTCGCTGTTATTCTTTCACAATATCATAGCTCAATCAAGTGTAATGATTAATAGGGACTACATTGAAAGTTTGCCCCAAATTTACAGCCTCGATTTCCCTCCTGCGGAAGACTATCATTTGTGGGTGAGGCTTGCCTTAATGGGCAAGACTTACAATCTTCCGCAGGTTCTCGTCAAATATAGAATACATAGCCAAAGCGTGTCCATAGCCAAAGCCTCACTAATGGAGCAAATGGTAGAAAAAATTATCCTTTGGCAGGCCCAAAGGTTGGGTTTGGCACCGACGAGAGATGAATTAAATATTCAAAAGGCATTGGCTCATAGTGACTATTCAAGATTAGGCGAAATTTCCCATCTTGATATAGACCGCTGGTTAGGAAAAGTGTTTGCCGCAAATGTAGAAAAACAGATATATTCGCAGCAATCTTTTGGTGAAGTCATTAAGGACAAGTGGATTGATTTGGTTCACTCTCGAATCTTGGAGCATAGTCCAAGAGTATTTTTTGAACTAAGCAAGGGCTTTGGCTTTAGTAAACTTACCTTTGCGGCCAGGGTACGGTTTTTTCTGAAATGTTTTTTGTTTTACAAGTCGTCGTGACCCCAGAGAATGCATGAGTGAGATTGTTGACTTTCCTCTGATAAGCATCATTGTGCCTTGCTACAATCAGGGAGAATATTTAAATGAGTCTCTGAGCTCGATTGAATCCCAGACTTACGAAAACTGGGAGTGTTTGATAATTAATGACGGATCAACTGACAACTCAGCCAATATCGCTGAGGCCTGGTGTAAAAAGGATCAAAGATTTATTTGCTGTGAAAAGAAAAACGGCGGCTTAAGCTCTGCAAGAAACGTGGGTCTGGACAGGGCAAGGGGAAAATATATCCAGTTTCTGGATGCAGACGACATCATAGAAAGAGGCAAGCTCGAATTGTCGGTTCAAGAGTTAGCTAAGGACGATAACCTGAGAGTTGTGATATCTAACTTCGAAGGAGCACTAAAAGTAATGTCGCAGAGAATACCCCCCTACTGCGATTTGTCAGTCGTGAAGTTCTCACTTAGAACAATTGTGCTCAATTGGGATAGAGGCTTTACTATTCCCATTCATTGCGGTGTATTTCGTTTCGACTTCTTTAAGTCATTTAGGTTCAACGAAACTCTTATGGCCCTGGAAGATTGGGACTTTTGGATACGTCTTTTTAAGGAGTCTCAGAGTTATGCTTTTATTGATATGCCATTGGCCATCTATCGGCAGCATAATGCTGGAATGAGTAAAAATGCTGGAAAAATGTACAGGGCGAAGCGTGCCTTTTTGCAGCACATAAGGTCTCAAAAGGTGATTGAAGGTGATTTACTTTCTGAATTTGAAGCAACAATGAAAAACTATTGGCTGCCAAGTCTGAGAATAAAGCACCTTGAAGAAAGGTATCCAAAAATCAAGCATTATTTTGAGCTAAAAAAAAGTATTCGCCGTATGTTTAATCTATATCGGAAGGAGAGCTAATGAAGTGCAGGATTTGCAGAGAAAGCCAACTTAAACCCTACCATGTGAGGGAAATGATGTTCGGTTTAAAGGATTCGTTTGAATACCTGGAATGCACAAATTGTGGATGCCTTCAGATAAAGGAATATCCAAAAAACATTGGTAAGTACTATCCGGAGAATTACTACTCATTTAACGAAGTCAGCCTGCGTGAAGTTAGCAAGTACCAGAGGTTTAAGAACCAGGTGAAGTTTGTACTAAACCCCATTTTGCGGCTAACTAATATATCGAAACTTAACCTTGATGGCGACTTAGCACGGCTGAAGAAAATTGGACTAAGTCTCAGTTCGGCTATTCACGATGTTGGCTGTGGATCTGGGCATTATCTCCGGAGGCTACATAATTATGGTTTTAGCAGCTTGTCAGGGTCCGACTTGTTCATCGAGAAGGACTCTTCAATATTTGGAAAGGTGCCAATATTTAAAAGTGGCTTACGGGAATTGAACGGTACCTATGATTTGATTATGCTGCATCACGTGTTTGAGCATATGCCAGATCAGAAAGAGACGCTGGAAATACTGAAGACAAAACTCAACCCAGCGGGTGTTCTTATGATGCGTATCCCTGTACTCAGCTACGCATGGGAAAAGTATGGAACCAACTGGGTGCAGCTTGACGCACCAAGACACTATTATCTGCACACGCTGAAAAGTGCTGAGATTTTAGCAAAGAGCGTTGGGCTCCAACTATTTAAAGTGGAGTGGGATTCTTACGCATTACAGTTTTGGGGAAGTGAACAATACTTGCAGGACATACCGCTAAGGGCAGCTAACTCATATGCAGAGTCGATCCAAAACAGCCCGTTTAGTAAGGAGCAAATTGAACTGTGGGAAAGGGAGTCCCAAAAGTTGAATGAGGAGGGAAGAGGCGATCAGGTAGTACTTTATCTGAGAGCTGAGTAAACCCCTTGTATATGGCATCATTGATCGGAATCATTATTCTTAACTACTTTTCTGGTAAGGAGACGCTCAAGCTGTATCAGAAAATTGAATCCTTTCAGGATGAATCTCTCAGAATACTTGTTGTTGACAATTCCGCTGAGGCAACCGAGAACGAACTGCTTCGGAGGTCAATACCATCCGAAGATTTGGTACTAGCGGGGAAAAACCTAGGATACGCCGGTGGAAATAATCTAGGTATTAGACTTCTTGTTACCGATTCGGAGATAAGAACAATCGTTTTAATTAATCCGGACGTCGAGCTGAAAGAGAATATATTCCATGCTTTAGGGCAAAAGCTCTTTCAAAATAATGACTTGGCAGCAATCGGCCCTCGACTTTGTTTGAAAGGAGAAAGAAATAAAATCTTTTCAGACGGGGGACTGCTTCATTTCAAAAGATTCTTTTACCCTGGGCATTTACATGCCAAAATGAACCCTTCTCAAGTGGTTTCCAAAAATTTGAATAGAGACATTGGCTATGTAAATGGCTCGTTTTTTATGATCCGTGTTTCGGCTCTGGAAGCAGTTGGACTACTGAATGAGAAGTTCTTTCTTTATTTTGAGGAAACAGAATGGTGCCACAGGGCTAAGACATTGGGTTGGCAGGTGGCTTCCGACACAACAGTTACTGCATATCAGGATATCAGTAATAATGGTGTTGTATATGAATACTATATGACTAGAAATCATTTCCTTTTTCACTATCTATACTATAAAAAAGGGTTGCCCCGGCTTGCGTTGCACTATCTTAAGCATATTTTAATATACGTTTTCAACCAAGAGATCAATTCAAGTAAAAAGTGGCCATTTCTATTGGCAAGGATAAAGGGAATTGTAAAAGGCCTAATGAATAGTTGAGGCTGTTCAACCCCGAGAAAAGCAGTATGCAATCAAGACCACTTGTACACGTAAATCTAAAGTTTGGACATCACGGGCATAACTCCGGTTATGATGTTCTTTCTTCTTTTTTCCCTTATGCAAAAGTATTAAGCTTGAACAGGGGCCGAGAGAGGATCAAGCACCTCGAAAGATTCAAGGATGAAAAACCTGGCATGTACTTATACAATTACTCCTTCAAAATGCTACGCTTGCTTTTTAATTTCCAAGTAAGAAGGAGCCTCCAGGAAAATAGTATTGTTCATTATTTGTACCCTGAGAATACACTGGCCTTCACGCCCTTCAATTTCCCAAGAACAACATCTATCGTATCAACCTTTCATCAACCTGAAGAATGGTTTGACGGGCTCTCCAAAACAGGCTCAGGCAGAAAAATGATGGATAATTTTAGAAAATCTCAGGTTGCAATAGGTTTGGGGTCAAACCAAATTCCAGTGTTGACAAAAATATTTTCTTCCGAGAACGTGGAGTTCATTCCTCACGGTGTGGACACTGAATATTTCAGCCCATCTTTTGTTGAAAAAGAAGCAAGGAATATTCTCATCTTGGGCAGTTGGTTGAGAGATTTTGATATGGCAGCCAAGGTCGTCGCTGCGTTCAAATCGATAGATGACAAGGTTAAATTCACTGTGATCTCGTCGCCCGAAAACGAAAGATACTTCCGAAATTGCGACAATGTACTTTTTAAAAAAAACATCTCTGATTTTGAATTGTTGGCAGAAATTCAAAAATCAGATCTGCTTTTCCTACCCCTAAACGGAGCAATTGCCAACAATGCGTTATTGGAATGTATGTCATGTGGATTGCCAACAGTAATTACGAAACTAGACTCAATTAGAGACTACGTTACAGAAAAGGAGGCTATTTTTGTAAACAAAAATGTTGATGATAGTATAAATGCTTTGGAGTTTTTGTTGAAGAATGAAACTATAAGAAAGGAAAAAAGTACCGCTGCCAGAGCAAAAGCATTGAGCTTTGATTGGCATGTTATAGCCGAAAAGACTAAGAATGTTTACCAAAAGTTAGACTAATGTCCGTGACAAGGAATGTTTTATGGATTGCCCCCTACCCCGCCGACCCTAAGGCCCACGCTGCACCTTGGATAACATCTTTGGCCAAGGCATTGTCTTTGTCAGGCCAGATCAAACTTACTATCCTGTCAACGAGCTCATCAATCAGTTCATCTACTTTAGAGTTTGAAAAGGATGGATACCGGGTTATTCTTCTAAAGATGCTTCCGCCTAAGTGGGAGATAGTGACACTTTATCTGTTCCGTATACTCGCTTTAAGGAGGTGGCTGAAAAACAATCAGATGTCTTATGACCTGGTTCACGTTCATGGAACAGAGCATCAATTTGAGCTTGCTTCGGTTGGTCTTAAAAGACCAACGGTTGTAAGTATTCAAGGAATTCTTTTCAGATATCTTAAGGCCTTGCCAGAAACATTCTCAAGCAAAAAACTAATATGGTTGCTTGGGTCGGTCTATGAAAGGTGGGGTATCCGCAAACATAAGCACTTTGTTTGCAGGACTCATTGGGATTCTGCTGCCATAAGATCGCTTAATCCAACTGCTAGAATATTTGTCGGATGGGAAATGATACGTACCGACTTTTTTGTTGAGGAAGGGAACAATTTTGAGGAAAAAAGTAATGTCCTCTTTTTAGGAGGGCTTAATTCAATAAAAGGGATAGCTGAAGCGTTGTACGTTTTCGATGCAGTGGTTCAGAATGACGATCTCACATTAGTAATATTTGGAGATGGCAGTGTTAAAGATCTAAATGCGTTGATTCAAAGAAAACAGCTCGCCAACCTTAACGTTGGCGTGAATGTCTTTCACAAAGGCAGAGCCTCCGCTGATCAGATAGTGAAAGAGATGTTGAATAGTAAGATGTTGCTGCACCCATCGTACGTTGACAATAGTCCAAATAGTATTTGCGAGGCACAAGTGGTTGGGTTACCAGTGGTAGCCTCAGATGTAGGGGGTGTTTCCTCACTTATTGAGCATTCCGAAACCGGTATCCTGGTATCTTTGGAGGTTGAGAGTATTATTCGGGGGATACGAATGTTATTGGAAGACAAACTTCTTTCGAGAAGTATCTCTGTTCAAAGCAGAAAAATGGCAAGGGAACGACATGATACCCAAAAAGTTCTGGGAGAGTACCTCAATATATATAATAACCTAATCGAAGATGCTGAGACTTCTTTTTAGATCGATACTTTTCCTCTACCGGGTGATCGTTTATGTGATTGCGGCCAAAATTTGGAATCGGTTTACCCTGGCGGCCAACGGTGTAAAGATTGGAGATCATTGGACAATCAATGGGTTCATTTCTATAGAATGTTTACCTGGATCCAGCATTGTGATTTCGCAAGGATTTAGAGCCAATAGTGGATCTTTTTTTAATAATATTGGCAGGCAGCAGAAAACATCGCTCATATGCAGAGAGGGAGGCCGTCTTTCAATCGGCGACAATGTCGGGATAAGTGCCTCAACAATCGTTTGCCATGAAAGAATAACCATTGGTAGCAACGTCAGGTTTGGAGGCAATTGTGTTGTCTATGATACAGATTTCCATTCACTTAAGGCTGTGGAGCGAACAGCTATTCCAGAGGTAAAAACCAACATTGGCAAATCGGAGGTGATCATAGGGGATAATGTTTTCATAGGAGGGCATTGCACAATTCTGAAGGGAAGCGTCATCGGAGATAACTCTATCATTGGCGCAGGAGCTGTTGTTAGGGGAAGTAAAATTCCAGCCAATCAAATTTGGGGAGGGAACCCTGCGGTGTTTATTAAAGAGGTCAGAAACGAATGAGTTCGCAAAAAGTAAGTGTAATAACAGTAGTTTTTAATGCAGCCCAACTTCTAAAGGAAACGATAGAGAGTATTAGGAGTCAGTCCTACCAAAACATTGAGTATTTTGTGATAGACGGAGGTTCAACTGATGGAACCTTACAGGTAATAGAAGCCAATAGTGATATCATATCATCGTACGTCAGTGAAAAAGACGCAGGCATATACGATGCTATGAATAAAGGTATAGCATATGCGACGGGGGACTGGACAATTTTTCTGAACGCCGGTGACAAGTTTGTCGATGAGGAGACGCTTTCAAAAGTAATGTGCAATGTCGCCAACGACCCCAAGCTAGTTTATGGTTCAGTGCTTTTAAGCGGCAATGGAAATACCAATAGGCTTGAGCCAAAGAGGCTTACTTTTTTTAGCCTTCTATTTTGGGGCACCCGAACTCTCTGCCATCAATCGCTTTTAGTTCACCGTGATATTTTAATCAACTACAATTCTAACTACATTTTAAAAGGAGAGTTGGACTGGTACTTTAGGCTAATAGGTCACGAAAATTATACATATGCTCAGCAACTCGATTTCCCGGTTGCGGAATATTTATTGGGAGGTGTAGGTCAGAAAAAATTTGTCAGGAATTTAGTTGAAACGATTATTGTCCTAACCAGGCATGGCGGCCCGCTTGCAATCATATCGCTCCCCGTTCTTATTTATCGACTTTTAAAATACTAAAAATCCTATTAATGATAAGCTTTATAATGCCTGCAAAGAACGCAGCCTCCTATATAAGAGAATCCATTCTTTCCCTGCAAAAGGAGAAAACTGTTAAATGGGAGCTTATTGTGGTAAATGATAGTTCGGAGGATGATACGTATAAAATTGTGCATGGAGTTTCCTTAGAGGATCCAAGGGTTAAGATTTATAACAACACAGGTACGGGCAAAGTACAGGGCCTCAATTACGGTTTCAGTCTTTCTGAGGGACAGATAATCAAATGCATAGATGCCGATGATGTTTTGCTCCCAGCTTTTTTTGCAAAGTATGATGATTTGAAAAATTTTGACGCCCATTGCCATGACAGCTTCGTGGTTGATAAAAAGCTAAAGACAATAGGCAATTACTACGTTAACAAATCTATCATTTCGGCAACCTATGAAGATGTTCTGAAATACATGATCAGCATTCCGAGGTGGGCTTGGTCAATGAAAAGAGAAATAGCAGAACAGGTATTCCCGATGCCAGAAGACCTGCCTTTTGAGGATGTTTGGTTCTCGTTCATGATAAAGAGGCGTGCAAAAGACATACTACACATCAAAGAAAAGCTTTACCTATACCGACAGCATACTAATCAGACCTTTGGAGGAATACTGAATTATGGCAAGGCAAAAGTAAACTTTAGAGCTCGCAGGATGCTTCAACTTGTTGATTGTCTTCTGAAAAATAGGGAGAGATTAGATATGCATCAATCGGATATTTTTGATTATTCAGTGGAATACAACTCGCTACTTACGGGAGACTTTAAAACTGGAAATATATTACGATCCAAGCTAAAGACTCTTCACAAAGGTAAACTCCTGCTAATTTGTTTTTTTCCATCCGCAGCGTCAATCGTAACCCGAATCAAGTGGAAGTTTGATGATTTAAAACATTAGTTTTACCTAACTTTACAAGTTAACGTTTTTGAATCTCAAGATGAAGTTTACCTATCGATGATATTTACGATTAACATCCTTCAGAGGGAGATCAAAATTGAGCCGGCATATGTTTTTCTATGTCTAGCAATAATTTCATTGCCAATTAATAAGGAGTTAGCTGGTCCTTTCAGGTTCACAGACATTTTTTTGGTTTTATCACTTTTGTCTGTGGTCGGAAAAATAAAAATATCACAGTCGCTGTTTCAGATAATATTGGCTTTGCTAATTATTATATCAATCAGTAGTGCGATTGGGTTCTGGGCTTTTGGAGTAAAGAACATTCAAAACATTGGATTTATCTATAAGTTTCTAGTCCCCATTTTTCCAATTTTCATACTTAATTCAATTAGGCTTAGTCCTGGCCGGCTGAAAACGCTTAACAAATTACTTTTATGGACGTTCTTCTTCCTTAGTGCCTGGGTGTACATCT
Organism: Imperialibacter sp.; assembly: GCF_048007035.1. NCBI lineage: Bacteria > Pseudomonadati > Bacteroidota > Cytophagia > Cytophagales > Flammeovirgaceae > Imperialibacter > Imperialibacter sp. The sequence goes on along the minus strand of NZ_CP180355.1, from coordinate 2,626,898 downwards.
ACTTGTTTCTCAGGATAACTGGCAAAATTCACGGAGTTTTTAGGCCAAGTTTTCCCTTCTCTGGTAACTTATATCAATCTGACGCTCACCTTTATTCTTGTTACTTGGCAATGGGCCTTGTCATGTACAATTTTCACTGGAAAATAATCTTTAGGCACAATGTTTTTTTGGTAGTATTTATCAATTTAGCGTCGGTGCCAGCCATGGTTTTGACAGGTTCAAAGACAGGCATAGCGGTATTGCTGTTCTCTCAATTGTTGCACGTCCTTATTAGCTTCAGAAGTTTTCGCACTGTTAGAAAGCAAACGGTTTACCTGGCCGCTATCATTTTGATTGGAGGCATTTACCTTATTTCAAAGATCGATTTCGACAGAGGTTTGATAGCGCTTGCGGAAAGAGCGGTGGATTTCAACAGTGGGGATGATAGCTCAATGAGTCGCATAAGAAAGCTTTTTTTGTCTTTTGAACAGACGTCGGCCACGTTTTTCTTGTTTGGTGTCGGGCTTATTTCTAATTACGTAACATGGTATGATGGCCTTATTGGCTCAACCAATGGATTTCTTGGGGTTTTCGGACTGGTTCTAATGGTTTTTATTATTGTTGGGCTAGTTAGAAGTAACTTTTTTCTGGCAAAGAAGAATAATCGAATTATGTACTTTGCTCCTTTCTTGATAGTACTTTGCACATATATTTTGGCTAATTTAATCACCGAATATTATCTGGTGACGAGAGGTGTGCTTCCTACTTCGGTGTTTTTGATGTTGCTCCATCTGCAAATTTCTGAGCCGGATAAAAATGCCGTAATTCCATTGAGCAAAAGCAGCACATTATGAAAATCAGCATAATAACGGTTGTTTATAACAACTCACAGTTTATTGAGGGTTGTATCCTCTCTGTGCTGAACCAATCCTACGAAGATATCGAATATATTATCATAGATGGCTGCTCAACTGACGGTACTCTTGAAAAGATAAACAGGTATTCGGATAGAATTTCAAAGATCGTTAGCGAACGTGATCAAGGAATATACGATGCAATGAATAAGGGAATCGGGCTGGCGACGGGCGAAATAGTTGGTATTTTGAACGCCGATGATTTTTATGTTGATGGTGATGTAATTACAAAGATAGCAGCGGTATTTGAAGACGAGTCAGTTGACGTGTCTTATGCAGACGTAAAATATGTTAAAAGAGATAATGTCGGTGAAGTCGTGAGGTCGTGGCGCAGCGGCGCATTTGATAAGGACAGGTTTTACTACGGGTGGTCACCTCCCCACCCAACTTTCTTTGTTCGAAGGACTATTTACCAAAAGCACGGCCTATACGATCCAACCCTTAATATTTCGGCAGACTACGAGATGATGTTGAGACTCCTATTTGTACAAGAGATTAAATGTATCTACCTGCCTCAGGTTATCATAAAAATGAGGGATGGAGGAGTAAGCAACAGATCTATTAAAAATAGAGTTCAAGCGAATAGGGAAGACAGAAAAGCGTGGGAAATAAATAAAATAAAACCAAAGCTCTATACCCTTAGTCTAAAGCCTTTGAGAAAACTTGGTCAGTTTTTTTAGAGGATTCATTATTAGAGATTACAAGAATAAAGGTCGACTTGGACGTACAACACAACTCAATAGATTTGAAGGTGTTCATTTTGCACTATTTTATTTCATCAAAAAAATGAATTCAAAAGAAGTAACAGAGCCCAAAAAAAGGAGCTCATTTCTCATGTTTTTTACCAGTGCGCTATTCTCAATGCTCCTTTCAGGATGTATTCCAAATGGGAAATTGATTTATTTTCAAGGGACTCGCTCAGCGGAAAACCACGGACCATTTTCACCTTCCTCGACAGGAGGTTATAGGCTGGAGCACGGTGATATAATCAGTGTTGAAATAAGGTCAATTGATCCCGCTGTCACCGAAATATTTGAGTCAAAAAGTAATTCAATTAGGACTACGCAACTTGATGCCGCAGCAAATGCGAACTACTTTTCTGGTTACGAAGTAAAAGAGAGTGGTGAAGTGGAGATTCCACTTATCGGAAATATATATGTTAAGGGAAAAACATTGCAAGAGTCTAAAACCCTAATCGAAGAAGCTCTTCGACTTTATATGATAGATCCATTCGTTTTAGTTAGAATGGGTGGAGTAACTTATACTGCATTTGGTGAATTTAATAAACCGGGCAGATACAATGTTTTGAAAGATCGGGTAACAATCTTTGAAGCTATTGCTAATGCCGGGGATTTAACCAATGAAGGAAACCGACAGAAAGTGACTTTTATTAGACAGACCACAGACGGCCAAGTTGTTCAATTCGTAGACCTTACTGAGATCGAGATAATTGATAGCCCATTTTACTATATAAAACAGGGAGATCAAATATATGTTGAACCACTAAAAATAAAGGAGTTTAAATCTGTTATCGGCTCTTTAAAGGACATAGCCATTATTGTCGGGGCTGTTTCTTCGATTGCGCTATTTTTTATTTTGGTAAACAACTAATTGGTATGTCAACTCTAAGCAAGAAAAACTATCTTAAGTACCTTGGCAGGAGTACAAATAAAGATACAATTGATATACATTCCTATTTATTGCGTTTGTGGGACTATAAAGTTTGGTTTTTCCTGTCTCTAATTTCATTTTTCTTTTTAGCTCTTGTTATAAATGAGTATTCTTCGCCTCGATATTTAGTTAAGGCTAGTTTGGATATTGTCGATCAGAAGAAGAGTGCATCCCAAACATTTATGAAGGAACTTGAGTTCTTTAGTCCAACTACCAATATCGAAAATGAAATAGAAGTCCTTAGCTCCTATGACTTAATCAAAAAGGTTACAGAATCTCTAAACCTCAATATTGATTTAGAAGAAGTAAGCCCTATGTCTGAGGCCTATGAAGATGTGGACTTTTTTACTTGCAGACTTATTGAAACAAATGGCGATGGGCACCGCAAAACATTCCTATTTAAGATAGTGGATGAAAATGGAGGGTACATTTCTTCGCAAGGGAACGGGAGCTTGGGCGTTGATAGCGTAAGAATTGTCTTAGGTGTGCCAATTCAGTTTCACGGATTCATTATTCAAATTGAGAAAAAAGAAGACATAGAATTATCGCATTTGGGAAGGACATTCAGAATTAACTATTCTCATCCTGGTCAGTATGCATTAGTTTTAAAAGAGAGGATTCAAATTAAACCAATCAGTAATAAGACGAGCATTGTTGAATTGAGCCTTAGTTCCACTGAGCCCGAACTGGATATCGAAATTTTGGATGAGCTAATGTCTTCTTACTTGAGCAGGGAATTAGAGTTGAAAAACAAATCGGCCAATGAAGCAATAGATTTCATTGACAATCAATTAAAAAGCGTTAAAGAGAATCTTTTGATTGCGGAGGCAAAACTGGAGGATTTTAGGTCAGAGAACAAAATCATAAATATCAACCAAGAGGGAATCACAACATTGAACAAACTGCACGAACTTGAAAAGGACTACGCCCGATATCAAGTGCAACTCAAGTATTGTTCATACACTCTTGACTACCTTAGTAAGACTGATGCGGGAATTTTAATAAGTCCTTCGACGGCCGGAATTACAGATCCAGTTTTAAATGATTTGGTTTCCAGCCTAAATAGTTTAATCAACCAATACTCAAGGTTGCGGACTGCCGTTTCAGAAATCAATCCGCAACTACTGTCTCTGGCATCACAAATTGCAGTTAAGTTGCGAGCGGTAACAGAAAATATTCGTAATCAACGTAACACCTTAGAAATTCAAATTGGCAGCATTGAAAAACTCATTAAAGAGGTTGAGTTGAATTTAGATAGAGTACCCAATGATGAAAGAAGGCTAATTAATATTCAGAGGGAATTTGACTTAAATGAGGAGGTCTATATTTATTTGCTGAAGCAGAAGTCTGAAGCAGAAATCGCTAAGGAAGGCAATGAAACTTCTTCGAGATTAGTCGATCCAGCATATGTTTCCAGCCGAATTTACCCAAGGAGCAACTTTAATGTTTCCGTTGCTATAATTTTTGGTTTTTTCATGCCGATACTGGGAATAGGGTTTTACGATTTTTTTCGAACAACCATTCATTCGCCACTTGATATTACGAGAGGAACAGATATTCCTATTATTGGGTGTCTACCAGCTGTATCAATGAACAAAGCAAAGTTTCCGAACTTGCAATTTGAACAAATTTCTGAAGACTTGAAGGACTTTTGGGTTAGCATGAGCTTTTTACTGCCGTCCAAGGAATATCCGAAGACCATTTTGTATTTATCCTATTTACAAGGCGAAGGGAAATCTTTTTCTTCGTTAAATACGGCTATTCTTGCTGCAAACTCTGGTTATTCTACTTTGATAGTTGATTTAGACAATGGAAATAAAAATTTATCCTCACTTTTTGGCTACACAGGTTTTGAAGGATTGGAAGAGTTTTTTATCGAGAATATGAATTTGGATAACCTTGCAAGAAAAACTGACATTAGGGGCCTTGAAATTATTCAACTTGGCGCAGCTAAGGATTATTCCACTATTCTGATGAATAAGCCTAAACTTGAGATGCTTTTGGAAAGGTTAAAAAAGAAGTATGACTGCGTTGTTTTCGATAGCACATCCTTAGAGTTGACGCCGGACGCACTAATGCTGAGCACTTTTGTCGATTTTTCGGTATTTGTCGTCTCGCATAAAAAAACACAGCTTCGAACCGTGGAGATTTTGAATCAATTAAAGACGAAAATTATCAGTTCGGAAATAGGAATTCTATACAACAATCTGAATTAGATGGATGACTGATGTCAAACTATTTATTTCGAGAAGCGATCTGATTTTGATAGAAGCCTGTGCTAAACTAAAGCATTTATTTTAGATGGCTAGTGAACAACCCATTCTGATTTTAGGTTTCGGCAGGTCAGGTACGACCTGGATGTCGGATATTATTTCAAAATCTCTTGGTGGGTTGATACTCTTTGAACCGATGCATCCCGAGGTTTTATCATTTGCAAAACACGCCTGCTATTCTAGCGGGTTAAATGATGAAATGAATAACCAATTATCGAAACACCTTAAAAGTTGTCTCTGCAAAGAAGTCGATAACCGTTGGCTAATTCGAAATCATTTATCCGCTAATTTACAGGAGGTGAATGAAAAGTATGTGGAAATGATTTGGCGAGAATCTGATATTATTGGAATGAAATTGATTAGAGGAAACTTTATGATTCCCTGGCTATATCAGAATGTTTCGAAAAGGATCATATACTTAGAACGAGAAGTTAAGTCCGTTGTTGCCTCTATTCTTAAAAGGCCGCAGTTTTGGATGGAGTTTGGCTTTGATTTCCACTACCATAAATTTACTGCCGAAGTTATCAACGGTAAGTATCGCTTTTTATGGAATGAAAAGGAAATGAAAAGTCTGTTGGAAGGATTGGAATTCGAATATGAAAAGATCACTGTGATGTGGGCTTTAACGAGCATAGTTGCAAACTATGAGTTAGGCAAACTGGGTATTCCGGTTTATAGCTACGAAGAACTTTATAAAGATCCGTATAAAGTTACCAGAGAAATACTAACTAATCTTTCAGGTCGAAATGTGGCAATACACCCCTCCTATATTTTCACCCCTTCGATGCTGACACACAAGACGAGCCATGACCTTAGAATAGAAGATAGTTTTTTCCACGAAGCAGATGTGTCGGTATTTTGGAGAGAAAGGATAACTAATGCTCAATCAACTAGAATAGATTATATTATGAACAGAATTGGCCGAGCGGCCGTTTGAATTAAACCCTACCTTTTTCAGCGATGAGGCAACCTCCCGTCAACCTGGTTTTTTTAGGCACGAAAACATTTAAGGCAAATAATATTACGTTTCTTGAAAATTTTATTCAGCTTCTACAGGAACGAGTTGCTGTATCGCTGATTATTGGCTCCTCCGTCGATCGGTCGTTAATTAATTCGAGCTGTGAGGTCTACGTATATAAGAAGAATTTTTTTTTCAATTTCAAAGGACTGGTCTTTGGCGCCTTTGCCCTAAAAAGCTACCTTAAAACGCACCGCAAGCCTGACGTGCTTGTTAATCTCTCCGATCCGTTTCCATCTGGAGTATTGGTTAACTTATTCAGTCTCTTTTATGGCATTCCCTCAATAACACGTGTAACCGGAGATATTCTTGGTGAAAAGGACAGGGCCTCTGGTGTTTTACGAAGGGCAGTGAAGTATGTCATCTACAATCTCCTTATTTTGTCCCTTTTTAAAACAACAAATAAGCTTGTCGTCTTAGGGCAGGATTCAAAAAATAAATTTGCGAGAAGGGGGTTCAGCCAAGACAGACTGGTTGTTTTGCCTCAACCTTTTAAGGCGGATCTTTTTCCGCAATCATCTTTCAGAAAAAAGGGTGCGCTAAAAAAATTATTGGGCTTTAAACCGGAGCGCAAACTTATTTTGTACGTGGGAACCCTGTCATACGGAAAAGGAGCGGATCGGCTAATTGAAATAATAAAGCGTGTTACCTTGCAAAGTGATGAATACCAGTTTTGTATCATTGGGCTTGGCCCTTATCAGGAAAATTTTGAAGCTAATTCCGACACCAGGATCAGGTATGAGGGTTTTGTATCAAGGGAAAACATTTCAAATTACTACCAAGCCAGTGATCTATTTATTTATCCCACTAGAAGTGATTCATTGCCTAATGTAATTATCGAGGCTATATCTAGCGGTTTACCCATTGCAGCCTCTCCTGTTGCTGAAATACCTTATTTGGTAATGAATACGATGGATAGTGTTGATGAATTTGTAAAATATATATTGAATGGAAAATTTGTTCTCGAACAAAGGCCGGATTGGTTTAATTGGGTCAGGCAGCGAGAAATGTATCTCGACCTACTAGATAGCGTTTCGAAGGGCAAGCAAGCCAAGATCGGATAGACGATGAGAATGGACCCTTTGAAGAGGATTAGTCAATCAATTATTTTTAGAAAGCTCACCGGTGTGACACTTGTGCAAGTAGCGGGGGCATTCCTGGGCTTATTGAGTCAAACCGTTCTGGCAAGAATATTGGGCGTCAGTGGTTTTGGGTTGATTACTTATATTTTTTCATGGATAGTTTTGATTTCATTATTTGCTCGTCTTGGTTTTGACAACTCTTTGATAGTTAAAATTTCGAATACGATTGAAAGCCGCAAGTGGTCATTGCTTGGCTGGTATTTGTCCATTCCGCCACTATTTATTATGGCGTCAAGTTTACTGATCGGTTCTTTGGTGCTATTATTTCTCTATATATTCCAGATACCTAATTTTTCTGTGTGGGCAATTTCTTTGCTAGTCTTGCTGCCAATCATTTCTTATTCAAATTTGAACCAAAGCATATTAATTGCCTTTAAAAAGACAGTTATTTCTAACATTCCAGTTTTAATAATTAGGCATTTCGTTCTTATTTTAGTGATGGTCCTTACGGTCGTTATCAACGATGCCTTGATAAGCCCGTTTTATGCTCAAGTTGCGAATGCTTTTGCATTCTTTACTGGGGCTTTGGTTTCTGGCTACTGGATTAACAAGGAAAAAGCAACTTTAGAGTTACACTTGCACAAAAGCGAAAAAGCTAACCCATTTAGACTCGTTGCAGAATCGTTTCCTTTTTTGATTTTTAGCGGCACAAGTATCTTAAACCAGCACGCAGATGTATTAATTCTGGGGGTTTTTAGAGCACCTGAAGAGGTGGGAATTTATGGTGCAGTGTCCAAGGTCATTATGCTAATCTCCTTTTCGTCCATAGTCGCAAACATAACGATTAAGCCATATATCACTCGGTCAAGAAACCAGGACGGCAATAAAGAGCTGGAGAGACAACTTTTTTTTCTCAATTTATTTGTGAATGCTTCGTCGTTTGTTCTTTTCATGCTAATAGTTGTTTTCGGGGAAAGGTTGCTAGGGATATTTGGAAATGACTTTATCCCTGGATACAACGTTTTATTGATACTCTCATTTGGGAAACTTTTCGCTGTGAGCACAGGGCCTGTTGGAATTCTTTTAATGCTTTCAGGTAGCGATAAAATAGGATCTCGTCTGGAGCTTCTGTTTGCAATGGTCAACATTGTCTTAAATTTTGCGCTGATTCCGTTTTATGGAATAACTGGTGCGGCTATTGCCACAGTGATATCATGGATCATGAGGAATTTGGTGATGTTGATTATTGTGAGAAAGAAACTGAAGATCAACCCAACTGTATTTAACTATACACAGATAAAAGGTCTAGTAAATGGATTTAAAAAATAAGCAAAAGGTTTTCCTTATTGGTGCCCCAAAATCCGGAACTACCTCATTGCACTACCTTATTAATTATCATCCAAACATTTGCCTCTCGAAGTATAAAGAGACCAGATTCTTTCTGGATGACGAATTGTTTTCAGAAGGTGTTAATTTCTTTTACAACAAGTATTTTGATAAGTCTGCGTTGAGCGAGAAAATTCAATATATCGGTGAATCAACACCTGCATACTTGGGAAACGCCCACATCGTAGCTAAAAGGATTCAAGAAACCTTCAAAAATGATGATTTAAAGTTTATTGTTATCTTGAGAAATCCAACCGACAGGGCTTGGTCGAATTACCTTCATAGGAAAGTTAATCTTGTAGAGTTGAAGTCATTTCGTGAGGCTGTTGATGAAGATATCAATGGTTTAAGAGATGGTAAACCCATTTTCCATAGGTATTTTTCTTGTGGCTTGTATTCCATTCAACTTAAGGCATGGTTCAAATGTTTTAGCCCTTCAAAGTTCCTTATACTATTTTATGATGAACTGAAAGATGAGACAAAACTGCTTGAAAAAATTTTCGACTTCCTGAAAATTCCTCCAATAGGCCGACTGGAGTTCACAAAGAAACTAAATGTATCAAGCCAGCCAAGATCACTATATTTATCATCCCTTGTCAGAAATAGTGGGCTTGGCAAATTATTTCGTAAAATCGTTCCTAAGCATAAGCAACATATGGTTAGGACTTTTGTAAGAAAACTAATTAAAAAGAAAGCAAGGTTCAGGGAGGAGATGCCAAAAGAGTTGAGGGACTATATGGTTAGATTATACAAATCAGAAATTTTGAACCTTGAAGAACTGCTTTCCAGAGACTTATCTGAATGGAAATGATCACTTCTAAATCAAAACGGGGGATTTCACAATTGCCTATGCAGGATTGTCGGGAACGGCTACACTTTATGGCATGCATGGGCTTCACCTGGAAATTTGGAGCAAAAATATTTCTAATTTTAGGGCATCCAGTTAAGCGCCTTTATCCTCAATACTGACAAGAGGTTAAGTCAGGTTCGATTGGCTCACCGTTTGCGGCCCTTTTGGAAATAATGATGAAAGGTTTTGGAGGTGCTTTGAAAATAGCTCCTACAAAATATTGAGCGCTTCCTTCGATCTAAGAATTTCTTGTAATTAGAAAAGTTCTATTTTAGTGAGCACATATCAAAGTCTCCAAAAAGCAAAAGCCCAAACAAGTGGTGTTTTTTTAGAAGTTCAAATGAATTACAAATTTGCCATTACAGTCTTCTTAAGAAAATTAATATACTTGGTTATAAATTTGAATAGAAAGCTGGCTAAATACGAGCCTTTACCCGCCAACATTCAATTTATCGAAAGGATCAGAATTCGTGGAAAACTTATTATACTTAAAATTTCACAATGTGGGGAATTGGATTAAAAGTTAGCAAAGAAGACTTGCATCTCGCCATTATCTTTTTGGTTCCAATTTCTGAGGTTTTCAGAAAATTCTATATTGATGGGCCTATTCATATATCGCTTCCCATAGTTATAGATCTTTTTGCATTTCTTCTTTTTCTTTATTCACTGGCTAAAGGCGAGCATATAAAAATATATGTTAAACTTGTTTTAATTGTGGCGTTCGTAGTATTGTCTACATCCATTTACCATTCATTGGTAAATATCAATACAGCACATTCATCAAGTCTTACTTCTATATTTGGAGCCTATATTTTATTGATTGCACTCACCTATATTTTATCAGCCGATGAGCAAGGTGGCTTTTTAGGTTTGTTGTCAAAATCTTTTATAATTTCTGGCATTTTGCTTGTACTAATGCTAGTTATATTTGAAGCGTTCGATTTTCAAAAGGAATTTTTCGACAAAGAGTTAAAAGTGTCAGCAAGATCAAGGTTGAATTCGGAGGGAATTGGATCCGATATTAGAAGGAGTTCAGGGCTTTCAGGGTTAGGTATGGGTGCTTTTGGCTCATTTATGGAAGTGTCAATTTTTATGGTCCTGTCATTAACCGTTAAAAACATCAAGTACAGAAATACTTTGTTATTCCTAAAGATTCTATTTTCGTTTATTTTGATCTACGTAACATTCATTTTTCTTCAATCCAGAAGCTTTCTTTTGGCAGTTGCTGCTGGATTAATTGTATTCTATTTTTTAGACTTTTTTACTCGTAGTGATAGAAACAGACTCATTTTGTTGAGCGGCTTTCTTTTGGTTTTTCTGATATCTTTGCTGGTAGCGCCGTATGTTTTTGACTGGATGGCCTCAATGGGGTCGGAAGCCCTTGGAAAAAGGCTTGATCTTTTACGTTTAGGTTATATAACCGCAAGCAGAAATCCATTCTTTGGCAGTGGGTTCGATGCAGAGGTTTATTATTACCACGCAGCTAACATTGTTCATAACCATTATATGGCGTACATTATGAGCATTGGACTACTACCCTCTCTCCTCTATTTTTCTTTATATTTCTATGCGTTTATAAACGGGATAAAATATGTTGCTGCACAGAGAAATGATAATAGGTTAATAGTCATCGGATTTTTAGCAGCACTCACAGCAATAGTCGTGGAAAATAACCTTTATCAAGGGCTTACAACGCCGATCGTTTATATTGTCTTACCGGTCTTATTTACTCTGAGGAATAAAGAAAGTAGCAGTCTCGTAAGCTAACCTGGAATTCGTCTGTTTAAAAGTTGAAAAGATAATCAGCTTTTAATAGTATATATAAAAAAGTCACTGCTCTGAAAGACACAGATTACAAATTCCATCAGAGCTCACGAGGCTTGTCATCTTGTTATATAAAAATGGTGCAAGGTTCAGTTGTAAATCTTAGTTACCTTTACTTTGCAAATGGGCTGTTTGAATGAGATGAAACCAACGCTTTCATGAATAGTATCAAGTTAGATTTCCTGGTAATAGGAGTGCAAAAATCAGCCAGTTCGTGGTTGTATTATTGTTTAAAGGAACATCCCGAATTAATATTACCTGCTTACAAGAAGGAGAGGGAATATATTGGCGGGCCTTTGTACAATGAGAAGGGTGGAATAAAATGGTACTACACCTTATTTGATATCGAAAACAGGAATAATAAGAAAGCCGGAGATGTGTCGGTTGAGTACTTTTTTGATAATACTTCCCCAATCGAAATCCAAAAAAATTTACCTCATTGTAATTTTATTCTTCTTTTAAGAAACCCCGTAGATCGGTTTAAATCAGCGTACTTTTGGTACCTAAGAAAAGGGCTGATTGACAGGGACGTTGACATCAATGCTCAAATTATAAAAGCCATTGATCAGAATCGATCTAACGAAATTGAGCCAATCGTTTTAGACCTTTTGTCTCGGGGATACTATGAAGAGCAACTGGATTGCTTTTTGGCAGAATTTAGCCCAGGGCAATTCTATGTTGCTTTCTACGAAGAAATCGAGGCAGATTCACAAAAAGTATTGGCGGATATTTATTCATTTCTTAACGTGAAATCTGACTTTGTTCCAACATCCATAAACTCTAGACCAAAAAAAAATTCCTACAATTCTTTTCTAATACACGCCGAAAGACTGGGAAGTAAAAATCGGGTCATTTCTAAATTTGCAAACTTTAGCAACCAGGTATTTGCAAACTTTTTTAACAAGAACTTAAAGCAAAACATTTTTGACCCAAAAGTAATGAGTTTGTTAAATGACCACTACAAGCAAAAAAACATTGGGCTGTCGAAAAAATTGAAAAGTTTAAGTAATGGAAAAAGGCATCTCAACAGTGTTAACATCTTTTGGAAATGGTAACCTCCATTATAAAGTTTTTTAAAAAAAGCGCTAAATACTCACAAGGTTTCCTTGGTTTAAATAAAAAAGACATAATTCTGGTTTCATACCCAAAATCTGGGAGTACATGGATTAGGTTTATCTTATGTAATTATATTTTTATCAGTGAAAATAACCCGAATACAGTTTCTTTCAGGGAAGTTGATGATTTAATGCCCGAATTTGGCATAAGCAATCTTACACGAAGGTGGCCATTCGACTTTATCCCTCGTTTCGTCAAAACTCATTGGAAATGGAATCCTTTATTTGCAGGAAAAATGAGCCTCCTCATCGTGAGAGATCCTCGTGATACCATGGTTTCTTACTATAACTACAGAAACAAGCAGGTGTCAAAAGTGACTCAAGAGGATTTCCAGACGTTTATAAGAAGCAAAAAATTTGGTCTGGAAGCCTGGTTCAAACATTTAAAATCTTGGGAGAAAAAGGCAACATGCGTTATAAGGTACGAAGATTTGAAGAGAGAAGGGATAAAGGAAATTTCTGAGTCCTTCCTGAAATTACGTCTTGATATAAACTCCGAAATCTTATCAACGGCATTTGAAAATGCCGCTTTTGACAAGTTAAAAGCAAATGAAAGGGCTCATGGTATGTCGAAAAAGAACTTCTTTTCCGAGGGTCAAATGTTTTTCAATAAAGGGAAAACTAATCAGTGGGTTGAATACTTTTCAGAAAAGGATTTACAGTACTATCAAGAACTGAAAAGTAAGTATGAGGTAAATGAATACTAAAAAAGCACAAGGGGTGTCGGTATTATTCTTCACTAATTTTCCTCCGCCATACACAGGACACACCCTGAACAACGAGTTGGTGTTTGAATGGCTTAACGATACACAAAAGAAGAAGATTAATATTTCACATCGTGAGGGGCGACTTCAGTCGACTGGTTTGCTTCGAATAGGCGGTATTGTCACTCACTTTCAAAAACTAATCGAGTTGCGAAAGGAGCTCAGGCAAAGGAGATATAGTTGCTTGTACATGACTTTCTCTCATTCGACGCTCGGTTTCTTTAAAAATTACTTAACTATATTGACCGCTAAGGGAAAGGTGGACTTTATTGTTGGGCACATCCATACAGGAAGCTACTCCTCTTTATTTCAAAAAAAGTTGCTGAGACCTTTTACTTTATCCTTTGTGACTGATGTTGATCGTTTTATATTTTTGAGTGAGAGAATGTACGCACAGTGTGCGTCTTATATCCCGTTAAACAAAAAGTTTGTTCTGGAGAATACGTTAAGTAAAGTACTGCTGGTCACAGAAGAAGAAGTAGAGTTAAAGTTTCGTAGCCGGAAAAAGAAAGATACATTTCAACTGATCTATATTTCGAATATGATCCCTTCTAAAGGATACAAGGATCTGGCAAAGGCCCTCGTCTTCCTTTCCAGTAATTCGGATATCGATTTCCATGCAACTTTTATCGGCGGTTGGGTGGCAAAATCCGATGAATTGGAATTTTTGAGTTTTCTGTCTGAGAATAATCTTGAGAAATCCGTCACTGTGCTTGGCGCCATCTCCGACCGGCAAGTACTTCGACGGGCGCTTTTGGAGGCTCATGTTTTTATATTGCCAACCTACTATCCGACGGAGTGCCAACCAGTCAGTATAATTGAAGCGATGAATGCTGGCAACGCTATTATTTCTACGTTTCACGCAGCAATTCCCGAGTATGTAAAGACGGATGTGAATGGCGTCTTGGTGGAAAAAATGTCACCACTGCAAATACATAATGCAATAGTCCGTTTATACGATTTTCAGTATTGGATAGAATGTGCCACCAATTCAAGGAGAATATTTGAAGAGAAGTTTCATCCAGACATTGTTAAATTGAAGTTTATGGATTTTTTAGAAACTTTGAAGTAGAAACGTATTCTCGCAATCAACCAAAAACAGACACGAATTGATCAAACTTTATAACACCTTCGAAATAGCAGTTCCTCTTTGGGATTGGATAATTGAGAAATTTGAATCTCGGGGTTTGACAACGTGGGCTGTAATAAGCAAAGGGGTTTATAGAGCTAAACCAAGTAATATTACTCAACACATTCAATATGTTTGGACGATACCATTTCTGAGGAAGTATAAGTTGATTTCCCATTTTACTTACTTCTTGCTGACACCCATCAAAATTTTGTGGAGCAGGCCTAAAGTCAATATTTTTTACACGCAACCCCCTCTATTTTACATTTTGGGGGCTTTTTGTTCAAGATTGGTTAGAATTCCCTATGTTGTTCACGTAATGGACTTTCAACCTGAATTACTGGCGGTCATGGGAAAGCTTAGACGCACGGGACCGGTTTATAAGCTGCTTAATTTTCTTGGCCTAAGAGCACTTAAGAAAGCTGAAGAGGTAATCGTAATTGGTCGGTGTATGCAAAGCCTATTAGTCAGGAAGGGTGTGGATGAGAAAAGAATCCAACTGATTCACAACGTTTCAACCTACCGCCCCGATAGAGTAGTAAGTACGGGCATTAAGTCTGGTATTGGGCTGGAGGGGAAATTGATAATACTCTATTCGGGCAACATGGGTGTAGCCCATGAGTTCGAGACAATTCTCGGTGTTTCGAAAAGGCTGACGAGGTTATCAAGTCTACATTTTTTGTTTGTAGGAAATGGAGTCCACAGAAGTCTGATAGAAAACTTTATTGCTGACCAGTCTCCTGTAAACGTTTCGCTGATTGATTATCTACCTGACGACGAGTTTCAAGAAGTTTCGCAGGGGTCTTTGGCGCACTTTATTTCTTTAAAAAGTGGCTACGAGGGCCTAATGGTGCCGAGTAAGTTTTATAGTTCCATCGCAGCAGGCAAGCCTGTAATTTATGAAGGAGGCGTCAGCTCGGAGATAGCACTACTGATCGCAGAATATGGATTGGGCAAAAGCGTTTTGAACGGGGATGTTGATGAAATGGAGCGCTGTATACTATCGCTTATAGAGGATCCAAGCTTAGTAAGGCAAATATCAAAAAATTGCCAAACTGCATACAATGACAACTTTAGACCATCAATTATTGCTCAGAATTATTTACAATGTATAGATGAAGTTATCAAAAGAAGGGAGTAATCTTGTTTTCCTTATCGGTGCTGCCCGCTCAGGCACAAAAATGTTGAGGGACGTATTAGCCCAGCATCCAGGTGTTAGTAAAGTCCCATATGACATTAACTTTGTCTGGAGGTGGGGAAACGAGTCGTTAGAGCATGACGAATTGACTCCTCTTAACTATTCTGATAAGAATAAGCATCTGATACACAAATATTTGGAGAGGTATGTCAAGAAAGGAGACTACTTGATCGAGAAATCAGTTTCGAATACCATCAGGATCCCATTCCTGCAGAGGAATTACCCAGACGCAAAATATATTTTTTTGTATCGAAACGGAATTGATGTCTGCGAATCAGTAATACGACAATGGAAGGCCCCCCTTGACAGCAAATACCTTCTTCAAAAGATGAGAAGTACGCCTCCTTCTTTGTTAATTAACTACGGAATGAAGTTTTTGAAGAGAAATCTCATAAAAAGGAAAAATGATTTTTTTTGGGGCGTCAACTTTCCAGGGATGTCGAAGGATCTTCAATTTAAATCAATATATCAAGTAGTTGCACAACAATGGACGTATTGTGTTGGCAAAATGCTCGAAGCCCGGGAATCAATAGACTCCGGTCGGCTCATCGAAATTAAATATGAGGACCTTGTACACAACTCTGACGCTGTGCTTGAGCGTATCTTTAAATTTATAGACCCGCAATTCTCTTTTATGCGAACTGACAAAGATTTGATAACAAGTAACCACGTGGGGAGAGGCAAATCCAATTTTCTCGAAGAACAGTTAATTGTAATTTTACCAATTGTTGAGTCGACGATGAAAAAAATAGACAGTTTATGATGAATATTCCCTTTTCCCCACCATTTATTGATGAAGACACAATAGTTGAAGTAACTGATACGCTAAGATCAGGTTGGATAACTACTGGCCCCAAAGTAAAGGAATTAGAAGACCTCATCGCAAAGTTCAATCAGTGTGACTATGCCGTAGCTGTCAATTCAGCAACTTCAGCACTAATGCTGGCTCTTCATTGGTTCGGAGTGGGACGAGGTGATGAAGTTATTATTCCTGCATATACTTACTGTGCTACGGCTTTGGCAGTGAAGCATATTGGAGCGACCCCCGTCATGGTAGACGTTAAAAGTGACTTCACCCTCAATCCTGAAAAGATTGGTGCTGCCATCACCAACAAAACCAAAGCGATCATACCTGTGGACATAGCCGGCTGGCCATGTGATTACGAGCAAATAATCGAAATAGTTAGAAGTGCTTCCTCAAGACATTTTGACCCCACATCAACCCCACAAAAGAAGTTGGGTCGAGTCCTTATTTTAAGCGACTCAGCACATTCTCTTGGGGCAGTTTACAAAGGAAAGCCTGTTGGAGCGTTGCCCGATATCAGTGTTTTTTCATTTCATGCCGTAAAGAACATCACCACGGCTGAAGGCGGAGCGTTGTGCTTAAATCTTCCTCCGCCATTTGACAACGGTGACGTCTATAAAACATTAAGGCTCTGGAGCCTCAATGGGCAAACGAAAGACGCATTTACTAAGTTGCAAGCCGGGGGATGGAAGTACGACATTGTGTATCCTGGCTTCAAAATGAACATGCCAGATATATGTGCAGCTATTGGAGTTGCTCAACTAAGAAAGTATGCAAATGCTCTATTACCTCGTAGAAGAAGCATAGCAAATATGTATCAGGAAAACTTCTCCAACCATAGTTGGGCAATTCTTCCTCCCCTGAGACTTGAAGACACCGAGTCAAGTTATCATTTGTACCCGATTCGCATAAATGGAGCAAATGAATCTCAAAGAGATTTAATTATTGAAGAGATGACGCAAGCTGGAATTGGGGTGAATGTTCATTTTATCCCTCTGCCTTTGCTTAGTATCTTTAAAGAGCAGGCTTATGATATTTGTGACTTTGAAGTGAGCTACAATCTCTACGCCAATGAGATTTCACTCCCGATTTACCCTCAACTTCTTGATGAGCAGATCGAGTATGTAACCAATTGTTTAGTTGCTGCTGTTTCAAAGATTCTGCACCGAAATGATTAGGTTGCTCGATTTGACTATAGCTATTTTGGGAATGGTCTTATTCTTTCCCTTTCTTTTACTTTTTGCCTTACTCATAGTTACCGACTCTTGGGGGCCCGTTTTTTACCTTCAAAAAAGAGTGGGTAGGGGGGGGCAGGATTTTACTTTATATAAATTCAGAACTATGAGGAGTGACGCCGACAAAAATGGCCTTTTAACGATTGGCGCAAATGACAGTAGGATAACAAAATTTGGGTTATTTTTAAGGAGATATAAAATAGATGAGGTTCCTCAATTGATCAATGTTTTCAAAGGAGATATGAGCCTCGTTGGGCCGAGACCGGAAGTTCGGAGATATGTTGACCATTACTCAGAAGAGCAGAAGAAAATTCTTCTCGTCAGGCCAGGAGTTACCGATATGGCTTCAATATTCTATAAAGACGAAAATGAGCTTTTAAATCAGGCTTCTGACCCTGACTCGCTTTATATAAAAGAAATTTTACCACATAAAATCAGCCTCAATCAATTCTATATAGAGAATCCGTCACTAAAAAATTACTTTTATATAATCTATTTAACATTGAGGAAAGTGATAGCAGGGTCAGGTGGAAAGGATACCAGCCGGGAGCCAACTATTCGTTGATTTTTTGTTTCAATTTAGTACTATTTACACCAGGAAGACTTTGGTAACGAAAAGGCATCAGCGAAGGAGGTCAGACATTTGGGAAAGCTAATCGAGATGACAAGTAATCATAGTTTCATAATAGGCAACAAATCGATAATCAAATTCTTGATTGATGTTTTGCTTTGGACAACGCTCACCCTAGTTAGTTTTGTTTTGCGCCTTGAGGGAGATATCCAAAGGTTGGCTGAGTCCCTATTCGTTTACACTTCATTGCTATTTTTCGTAAAGGCTGCATCAATTTGGCATTTCAAATTGTACAAGCAATCGTGGCAAAATGTAGGCCTATCAGATTTTTATTCCCTTGTAAAAGCGGATGTAATAGTTGGATTATTTGCTTGGGTACTTGTATTTGTTTTACGACCAAGCTTTGTTGTTCCATACTCCATCCCATTTATTGAGTCGGCGCTGATGCTTTTGAGCCTTGGAGGCATAAGGATTCTCTTTAGGTATTACTTCAAAAACTTCGTTTCCAAAAGAAATTTTCCCCGAAGGAAAAGAGTGCTGATTGCGGGTGCAGGGGACGTGGGAACAATGGTTGCGAGAGAAATGCTAAGAAACCCGAAAGAAGGGTTTCTTCCTGTAGCGTTTCTGGATGATGATCCGACCAAAAGTAACCAACGTTTTTTGGGCGTCCCAGTTCTAGGCCAGATTGAGGAGATGAGTGAAATTATTAACGAGGAAAACATTGACGAGCTGATTATCGCCATGCCTAATGCCACCGGAGATACAATACGAAACATCGTCGAGTACGCTCAATTGGCAAACATACCCCACAGAACAATCCCCAGATTAAATGACCTTATAAGTGGGAAGGTAAATATCAATTTTCTTAGAAATGTCGAATTGGAAGATCTGCTGAGAAGAGAACCTGTGCAACTAGACAGCACCAAAATATCGGCCTATTTGAAACAAAAACGGGTAATGGTTACGGGTGCGGGTGGCTCGATCGGCTCTGAGATTGTTCGGCAGCTTACCAGATTTGATCCCGAAACTATCATATTGGTAGGTAGAGGCGAAAGCAGCTTGCATTTGATAAGTATAGAGTTACGGGATAAAACCGGGTTCCAAAAATTCGAAGTTAGAATTGCGGATGTGCGTGACAGGGATACTCTGGAAAAGTTGTTCGTACAATATAAGCCAGAGGTGATTTTTCACGCAGCGGCTCATAAACATGTCCCTTTTATGGAGGACAACCCCGCTCAATCTGTCTTCAACAACGTTATCGGAACCAAGAACCTGACTGAACTTGCACTCAGGTATAATGTTAAACATTTCGTCAATATTTCGACAGATAAGGCTGTAAATCCAACCTCAGTTATGGGAGCGTCAAAAAGGGTGAGTGAGCATCTTGTTTCGCTTGCGTCTTCAAAAGCCGAAAAGGAGCAATATTTTGTATCTGTCAGGTTTGGAAATGTGCTTGGAAGCAGGGGAAGTGTGATCCCGATATTCAAGGAGCAAATAAAAAACGGAGGGCCTATTACTATCACTCACCCCGAAATGGTAAGATACTTTATGACTATACCCGAAGCCAGCCAGCTAGTTTTGCAGGCGGGCGCAATGAATAAGAATGGATCACTATTTATTTTGGACATGGGCAAGCCGGTGAAAATTTTGGATATGGCGAGAGATTTGATATCGCTTTCTGGCTTAATTCCTGATCAGGATATAAAAATTGTATTTTCAGGAGTTAGACCCGGGGAAAAGATGTTTGAGGAATTGCTTACATCGCAGGAAACACTTGAAGCTACAGTGCATGGAAAAATATTTTCGGCTAAGAAAAATGTTCACCCTCAAGGCATCGAATCCATGGTTTCAATGCTTGAAAAAGTTGCTCAAACTGGAGATATCGTCAAAATAAAAGAAGCGTACAAAGAAATAATCCCTTCGTATACACCCTAATGCTCTGACAGACGACCGCTCGGCTTTCCAGGTTGCCATTCTGTTTCTGGGAGCTTGTTGCCTTAAAGTTTTAATTATTCTTTTAGCCCAGGCTTTTTCAAGCCGTGGAAAGCTCGTAGTTCTTTGCTATTGCATATGTAAGCTCCCCCTAAAATTGGACCACTCAAAAGTTGACTTTTCCGTTTCACCGGCTGATCAAAAATAGGTGCCTGCTGGCAGCCAGTCAAGACCAAGCAGGCGGTTGATTTTTGTTTATTTTCAATGGCATCAACCGGTCTTGACAGGCTGTGCGCATTCACCTTGGTAATGATCATCGGCTGAAAAGGAAAAATAGTATTCATATTGTTTGTAATAGCTCGACAGGAGATCGATACCCAAGTGACTCATGGGGGCGGTATCGGTTGTAATCATCGAGCCATTCTTCAATCTTATATCTCACCTCTGTGAGGTTATGGAAGACGTTGGCATTTAGTAACTCTTTCCTAATGCTGCCGTTACATCGCTCGACATAGCCATTTTGCATAGGCTTACCAGGCTGGATGAAGGTAAGGTTGATCTGATGACCCCGACACCATTGATCCAACTGATTGGAGATAAACTCGGGGCCATTATCCACTCTGATCATTTTAGGTAGGCCCCGGAACTCTTTCAGGTATTCTAGCACTCTGATTACCCTGGATGCTGGAAGTGATGTGTCGGCTTCCAGTGCTAGTACTTCCCGGTTATAGTCATCCATCACATTCAAAAGCCTGAACCTTCGACCATCCCATAAACTATCATTCATGAAGTCTACAGACCAAACCTGATTGATACCTTCTGGCCTATACAAAGCTTGTTTTACCCTGGCTGGAATCCGCTTTTTATACCTGCGGCGAATATTAAGATGCAGCCCGGTATAGACTCGGTAAACACGCTTGTGATTCCATACATAGCCTTTCTTCCTGATCCTGTAATAGGATTGCCAAAAACCTATCGAAGGGTGCTTGTTCACCAGTTCTTCCAGCTCTCTTATCACCGCACCGTCATCCCTAAATTTGGGTACATAGCTGTATGTGCTTCTCGGCATACTCACTGCTTTACACGCTTGACGCCGACTCACTCCATGCGCTTCGACCATGAACTGAACCAGTACGCCTTTTTCATCAAGCGTCAGAGCTTTTTTGAAACAGCATCTTTCAAAGCCTCATGCACCAGGCTAAGGTCAGCAAACATGCGCTTCAAGCGTGCATTCTCTTCCTGAAGATCCTTCATCTTCTTTACATCACTGGGTTCCATGCCTCCATAACGTTGACGCCATTTATAAAAGCTCGCTGTGGTGACGCCCATTTCCCGGCAAATGTCCTCGGCCTTACGCCCTGCTTCGTGCGCTCTAATCGCACTTACAATCTGTGTTTCTGTGAATCGTGACTTTTTCATATCTACCATTTAAAGTTGATTATTTTTTCTCAACTTTTAAATGGTCGAACTTCAGGGGAGCTTACACATACGCTATTGAGCGGGTTTTCCTTTTTCGTGTTGTTTTGCTAATTTGCTTTACAAAATATAAGCATATACTTTTGTAAGTATATGAGCAAAGAATACATAGGCGAGTTCGAGGAGCTGATCCTGACACTTGTTGCTGCTTTGAAAGACGATGCTTACGGAGCGGCTATCACAGAAGAGATAGAATCGAAGCTAAGCCGGGAAGTCAACCTGAGTGCGGTGCATGTCACACTTTACAGGTTGGAGGACAAGGGCTTTATTAAATCGGAGCTTGGCGGTGGCACCAACATGCGAGGCGGCCGCAAAAAGAGAATTTTTACCATCACCAGCGCCGGCATGGCTATGCTGAAAAACATAAAAGACAGCAGACTGAAGCTTTGGAACATGGTGCCAGAACTCAAAATTGCGGTAGAGTGAACGAACAGCACCAAATAATCCCTCGCTGGGTTGGTATATTCCTTCAATTCATCTGCCCTGAGCACCTCCATGAAGAAATAGAGGGAGATCTTATTTACCGTTACAACAAAGACTTACTCAAGCACAACAACAATAAAGCTAAGAGAAGACTGGTTTGGAATGCTATTCGCTTTTTCCGGCCGGGCATCCTGATGCGCAATAATTTCACAAAGGGACTAAACTATCAAATCATGCTCAAGTATCACTTACTAGTGGCTTGGAGAGTGCTATTGAAAAACAAGCTCTTCAGCCTTACCAACATTTCGGGCCTGGCCATTGGCTTTGCCTGCTGCATATTCATTTCCATGTATGTGCTCGACGAGCTTTCATACGACAGGTATCACACAAAGGTAGACCGCACTTACAGGCTGCTCCACAACAGCGGAAACCTGGCCGACACAGCCTCCACCAGCAACAACCCTAAAGACTACGACGTGTGGGGCAATGCTCCTGTGGGGGTTGCCCTCCAGGCGGAGTTTCCCGAAGTTGAGCAGGTGGTCAGGTTCTCCGGACGAGCGAGAACAGTTTTAAGGAAAGATGACAAAGTCTTCAACGAGGAAAACATTTTCATTGTCGATTCTACTGTGTTTGATGTCTTCAGCTGGAAGTTTGTAGCGGGCGATCCGCAGAAAGCGCTGGCCCAGCCCAATAGTATTGTGCTTACCCAGTCTACGGCAAAAAAATATTTTGGCAACGAAAACCCCGTGGGCCAAACCATCGAAGTGGATGCTATTCCCGGCCGGATCAATGAAGCATCCACCTGCATGGTAACGGCTGTTCTGGAGGACATCCCTCACAACTCACATTTTACTTTTGATGTGCTCATGCCCATGAGCATGTTCAAGCGGTCGAGGCCTGGTGTGTTTACCGCCTGGGGCTATGTGGACACCTACACCTACTTTACCGTGACCGAAGGGTTTGATATCAATGTCCTTCAGGCTAAAATGCACGACTTCACACGGCGGCATGTAACCGACTGGAGCTATAATGTACTTATTGAGCCCATGGGTGACGCCTACCTCCACTCCGAAGCCAAAAGGCAGCCTGGGGTGACTGGCAATCTCTCCAACATCTATTTGTTTTCAGCGATTGCTGTTTTCATTCTCATCATAGCAAGCATTAACTTCATGAACCTCAGCAGTGCCCGGTCAATGACACGGGCGAAAGAGGTGGGTGTGAGAAAAGTATCCGGTGCACGCCAGTGGGCTTTGATGTCCCAATTCCTGACCGAAGCGGTGCTGCTGTCGCTGATCAGTGCATGTATTGCTTACCTGATTGTGCTGGCAGCCATGCCGGGCTTCAGAACGCTTACCGGCAAAGCCCTCGGGCTTGAGCTGCTTTTCATGCCAGGCACCATTGTCATTTTGCTTGGTTCCGCTGTGTTAGTTGGGCTTTTTGCAGGAATATATCCTGCTGCTGTACTATCGAGTTTTCTTCCTTCTCAGGTTATCAAAGGTATCATCAAAGCTTCTTTTCAGGGAGCTGTGCTTCGTAAGGGGTTGGTAATTTTCCAGTTCACGTTGTCGATAGCCTTGATTGCCGGTACAACGATTGTATACAATCAGCTGGAGCATATGAGGTCGGTTGATATGGGCTTTGAGCAGAATCAAATGCTGGTGATCGATTATGGCTACGATGGCGGGGTGCAGTCAAAAATCGACCTCATAAAAGACGAATACGAAAAAATGTCGTTCGTTACTTCCGTTTCTGCTACCAGAACAGTGCCGGGAGGGCATTTTCCCAAGGCTGGCACCAGTGTAGAGACCGCCTCTGGCGAAATGATAAATCATGCACCAAACCTCTACGAGGTAGACTTTGATTTTATCGAGCACTTTGACATTGAGGTAGTGGCTGGCCGTGGTTACTCCAGAGAGTTCCCGGCAGATACCGCAAAATCCATGGTGATCAACCAAGCAGCCGCCAGGTTGTGGGGATACCCAAATCCGGAGGATATTATCGGTAAAAAGTTTTCGCAATGGGGGAGAGACGGCCGCATCATCGGCGTGGTAAAGGACTTCAACTATGTGTCGCTGCACGATCAGGTGGAGCCGCTCACACTAAGGCTGGAACCGAAGTGGAGCACCAGCTTTCTGGCTCTGGAGCTAAAAACGACCGACTTCCCGGCAGCCCTGAACCAAATCGAGGATACCTGGAAGCAGGTGGCCCCGCATCGGCCTTTTCTTTACAGCTTCCTCGATGATTCGTTCAACCGTCAATACCAGGCCGACGTCAGGTTCGGTAAAGTATTTGGCGTGTTTGCGGTATTGGCCATTTTTATTGCATGCCTGGGGTTGTTTGGCCTCGCCGCCTGGACGGCGGAGCGCAGAATCAAAGAAATCGGCATAAGAAGGGTGTTGGGAGCTTCTTTTGCTCAGATTATTTCTCTCCTTTCCGCTGACTTCATGAAGCTCGTCGCTGTGGCGATTGTGATTGCCACTCCTCTGGCGTGGTATGTGATGAGCCGCTGGCTGGAAGGTTTCGCCTTTCAAACTGAAATCCGCTGGTGGGTATTTGCGTTGGCTGGGTTATTGGCGACCGTAATAGCGCTAATCACTGTAAGCTTTCAGTCGGCAAAGGCAGCCTCTATGAACCCGGCCAAGTCGTTGAGGAGTGAGTAAGTTTTGATTGTCTAATAAACGGAGAAGGGGCTCAGGTGGCCCCTTCTCCGTTTAGATACATGATGCAGCTGACTGCTGATCTACCTCTTATCATACACAACCGTAGATACATTCTCACCTCTCGGCGATTTTGACGTCTGCTGAATCACAAGCTTCTTACCTCTCCTTTGGAGCGTCCAAACATCCATCCCTGTGATGGTCGATGGATTACCGCCAAAATTGAACGTCACCTTCGAGTCTATCGACAGCGTGTCTTTCATAGGAGACCAGTTGGCGTGCTGTACCCTGGGTGAATTGAACATTTTCGACTCAATATCAGACCCATCCAAAGGCAATGTTTGCTCGGTTACCTCATCATCGGCCCATTCTACTACGGACGTTGACTTAACCATGAGCTTGTTGTCCTTTTGCACAATGCTCAGCTTTACGGCCGGCCCGCCAAACCCCTGGTATTTTGTCTCACCCTCATTCAACTCCCACTCGCCTGTGAAGTCTGCCGGGACTGAGGACGGGAGGGGCTCAAAGCCCTCAGCCTTTCTGAGTTCTTTAGTGCCCTCGGTGTACGCCTTGTCTTCCATAAAAACGATGCGTGAGTCGGCAACAAGTGACTCATACTCGCTTTTCGGCGTTCCCCTTACCATGCCCGACCACACTACCCAGTAGGTCCAGTTGGGTTGCTTTTCGAGTATTTCCAGCGAAGGCGGATTCCCCACTTCACCCAACGCCAAAGGTTTGCCTTGCGACAATTCCATGAGCCCATCATAATAGCTTTGGTTGAAGTCACGGCCATACACGTCCAGCGAAAGAATGTCCAGATATTCATTGTCTGGGTAATACTTGATAAACTCACGGCCCGGGGCACTGGGCCTGTCTACACTCCACACCCAAATCAGGTTGTTGAGCTTGTGATAGTTCACCATTCTGTCGAATATCTGACGGTACAAGGCCGCTGTGCCATATTTCGGGTCGGTACGGCCACCCCACCAAAACCAGTCACCGTTCATCTCGTGGTAAGGCCTCCACAATACTGGTACGCCTGCGTCTTGCAGCTGCTTCAGGTAGCCGGCAATTTCGTCTACCTGAGTCAGCCACTTCTTGTTGATCTTTGTACCCTTTTTCAGCAGGTCTTTGAATTGCTTGTCCAGTAAATCTCCCTGCACGCTGGCCAAAGCCGTAGAATCAAAGCCGGGCAGTGGCTGAAAGGTGACCGGTTCATCAGTCGTTGGTGGCACGGCGTGCCAGCATAGGGTTACAATGGCACCGAGTTGATGCTGGCGAATAGCTTCCTCCACGATAGAGGGCCGGGCCAGGTACGAATCCTTGTCCCCGTCTTTGGCAAAGCCAAAGTCCTGGCTCCAAACTGGGGGCGTCTTGCCTATGTAATCAGCAGCGAACTGCGAATTCCTGTCCCTTGAAATAGGAAAGTTGTGTTGACCCACCAGCGTATGCTTGCCACTCAAGCTTTGAATGTACTCAAGTAACGCCCGTGCCTCAGGAGAGGCGTTCGGCGTAACAGGGGCTATTTGAGCAAAGGCAGCAACACTGAACAGACACAAAAGTGTCAGTGAAAACAAGGCTCTTCTCATGGCTGCCTACTTCTTTTTCTTGCCTTTCTTCGTCTTTAGCGATGCCAGGTAGTCAAGGCTTTGCGGCACCTGCTCAAGGGCCCTCGAAGATTCATCTTCGATGAAATAGTGTTTGATGCCTATTTCCATGGCAGCTTCCATGGCCTCGGCAATGCCAACATCGCCCTGACCGAGCACTACGTTGGTTTCAGGATCCTGGCGGCCCTGCAGGTTGTCTTTGCTTCCTGGCTTCCTGTCCTTCAAATGCAGTGAAGTAAAGCGGGTAGGGTATTTTCTCAGCAACGCAGCAGGATTTTGTCCAGGGTTGCGCATCCAGAACACGTCCATTTGAACGGTGACATAGTCCGGGTTGGTATTGTCCATAAAATACTCGTACAAGGTGCCATTGCCTCCTTCGTAGTCAACGAACTCATAACCATGGGCATGATAGGCGAAAGTCAGTCCGTTTTCCTTCAGGGTTTTTCCCGCCGCATTGAACACCTCCACCCCTTTCTTCATCTCCTCAAGGGTCATCTTTTCCTCAGTATGGGGAATCCAGTAGCAGAGCACAAATTTGGCATTGTAAAACTTCGCATTATCGATGATTGCCTGAAGCTCATCTGGTTTTTGCAGTGCATCGAAGTTGCTACCAACTGCTACTACTTTGAGCCCGTATTTTTCGAGTAGCTTTTTATACGCCTCTTTGTCAATTCCACGTGGAGTGCCTCCTTCAAGCTCTTTGACGCCCAGCTCTTTTAACCGAGCCAACGTCTTTTCCACATCTACTTTCATGAGTTCTCTCATGCTACCCATCTGAATGCCAATTTCCTGGGCCATTATCGCCGGAGAGCCTGCCAAAAGGGCCAGCAGCAGCAACAAAATCGTTCCTTTAGAGAAACGGGTTAGAGTCTTGTTCATATTTTTTTATTTAGGGTGATTCACATGTTCATATTAGCCCTAATTTAAGGAATGTACAACACGTTTTCCACAGGTAATTGCACCGAACGGTCTTACGGGGAACTCCATTTGTATCAAAATGGGGTGGCATTATGTGAGAAAACCAACCAGTGAAAACTAAGTCAATGGGAATGCGCCATGATAATGGTTAAATTCCAACCTTATACATACTACATTTTACTTTTACCCTATGAGAACTACATCAAGTGACTGGCTCCGTGCGGGGGCTGCTTTTTTTATATCCCTTTCGATTTTCTCCTGCTCTCCGTCAGAAAAGCAGTTCGATAAAACTCCTCAGCTGAGCACTCCTCAGGATACAATCAACCTCCCCGTTGTGCAGTTACCAGAGGGAGCTGACACCACCAATGCCTACTGGCAGGGGATAGACCTAGAGCCCAAGAAACCAGTGATACCATTGCCGGTGAATGAAGAAAAGGCCAGATTCCTGCTTCAGCCCGGCTACAGCCTTGAACCCATTTTAACAGAGCCGCAAATACAGCAACCGGGTGCCATCACATTTGACGGCAATGGCAGAATGTACGTGCTGGAACTACGCACCTACATGCTCACAGCCGACTCTGAAGGCACGCTGGAACCAGTAAGTGCCATTTCCCGCTGGGAAGACAAAGACAATGATGGCATTTATGAGACTGGTGGAACGTTTGTCGACAGCCTCGTTTTCCCAAGATTTGTTCTGGCCTTTGGCCCCAACAGTGTGCTAACCATGGAGTCGAACACCGACAATGTGTATATGTTTACCGACACCGACAATGACGGCAAGGCAGACAAAAAGGAATTTTTTACAGATAATTTCGGCCGCCCCGGCAATGTGGAGCATCAGCAAGCATTTTTGTACTGGGGCATGGACAACTGGCTGTACAGCACTGTCAACCCTTTCAGGGTCAGGTGGACTCCGAATGGTGTCATAAGAGAGGCTACCGGCTCCAACCACGCCCAATGGGGAATTTCGCATGACGATGATGGCAAGCTCTGGTTTCAGGGCGGGTCTAACGGTTTACCCATGTCCTTTCAATTCCCGATTCATTATGGCGACTATATTGTAAAAGACGTGAACTACGCAGAGGGCTTCGATGTGCCCTGGGGAGCACCCGTAAAGATAGCCGACATGCAGGGCGGTATGGGAGCGGTAAGAATGCCCGAGGGAACCTTGAACAGAGTGACAGGTGCAGCTGGCAACGATGTGTACCGGGGCGACAGGCTGCCAAAAGAGCTCTACGGCCAATACTTCTACGGCGAACCTGTAGCAAGAATCGTCAGGCAAATCAATCCTGTAGTTAACGAAGGGCTGACGACGCTACACAACGTCTTTCAGGATCAAAAATCAGAGTTTATTCGCTCCACTGATCCTCTTTTCCGTCCGGTTGACATGACGACAGCGCCAGACGGCACCATGTACATTACGGACATGTATCACGGCATTATTCAGGAGGGAGAATGGACACCTGTGGGCTCTTACCTGAGAGCGAAAATTGAGCAGTATCAGCTCGACAAAGTGGTGGGCCTTGGAAGAATATGGAGGTTAAACCATCAGGATTTTCAAAGAGATAAGAAAAAGCCAAAGATGTACGACCAAAAATCTTCGGAGCTTCTGGCATACCTTAGTCACCCTAATGGTTGGTGGAGAGACATGGCTCAGCAGGTGCTGGTGCAGCGCCAGGATAAGTCGGTAGCCCCTGAATTAGTTACGATGGCAAAGACAAGTGACAACCTTTTAGCTCGTTTTCACGCTTTGTGGGTGCTCGAAGGTATCGGCGCACTCGATGCTGCTCTTGTCAGGGAAATGATGAAAGATTCCAATCCACGTATGCGCATTCAAGCCATGTGGGTGGGCGAAACACTTTATAAGTCTGGTGACATGTCGCTTGGGGCTGACTACGTGCGTATGATGAACGATGAGGACACCATGGTGAAAATGCGTGCCATGATGACCGGACGCCTCCTCAAAATTCCGGGAACGGAGGGGGCTGTGAAGACAGTAATGGCCGCCGATCAAACAGCCGGTGTGCAGTTGGTTGGGCAGCAGGTGCTCGAACCTGTGGTTGTCAATTCGTTCTTTGGCCGGAGCAACCCCAACTATTCGGAAAAAGAGCAGGCCTTGCTTGAAAAAGGCGCCGACATCTTCAACAGCCTGTGCTCTACTTGCCATGGTACGCTGGGTCTCGGTGCTCCGGGCGGCCAAGGCAAGCTAATGGCGCCCTCTTTAGCTGCTTCAAAGCGGATAAAAGGGCACCCGGACTATGTGATTAAGACTCTGCTCCATGGAATGACAGGAGACATTGAAGGCACTTCATACACTGGCGTCATGATGGCCCCAATGGGCAACAATGACGATGAGTGGATTGCTGCGGCGGCTTCGTTTATCAGGGCCAATTTTGAAAACGAATCGTCGCTGGTAACTGCCGAAGACGTGGCCAGAGTCAGGGCCAACACGGCTGGCCAAACAAAGTCGTATACATACCCTGAGCTGTTGGCTTCAGTTCCGAAGGTGCTAACACCCACCGACAACTGGAAAATGACGGCCAGCCACACCGCTAACACCAGAAAGGGAAGTACAGCATCGGCAAGGGGTGCTTTTAACTTCGAAGGCTGGACAACCGGCATTACCCAGCAGGCGGGCATGTGGTACCAAGTGCAGTTGCCTAAGCCTGCCACCATTACCGAAATTCATTTCACCTCACCACCCATTAGCAGGGGCTGGCGGCCAGGATCACCTCCTCCTATCCATACCTATCCAAAAGAGTATGACCTGGAAGTGTCAATGGATGGCAAGCAGTGGACAAAATTGCTGGAGAAGGCGAAGGGTGACTACGCTTCAATGGCTATTAGAATAGCTCCTGTGGAAACGAAATTCCTGCGCATGACTTTGACAAAATCCGATTCGATGGTGCATGGTGAATTCCGTGGGCGCCCCGTCGACTTTGAGGTCACCTGGACCATGCGGGAGATGAAACTTTATGGGTTTATGGAGTAGATAGATCAACGTATCTTCTCCTTACCAAAAAGTTTTTCGGATTTGACAGTTGGGGGAGGCAATCAAATTGCTTCCCTCAACTTTTATATGGTGCCTGTTGATGCCTCAAATCAGCGCTCTTTAACTGTCTTTTGCTACCAAAACACTTTTTTCTGATGTAACTTTGCGCCACCAAAAAATATGTGGTCTGAAGTAAAATATCTGTTCCTCAAAGAGGTCTCCCTTGAATGGCGGCAAAAGTATGCTTTCAACGGCCTCCTGTTGTTTACTGTCAGCACCATTTTTATCATCTACCTGAGTCTGCGAGTTAAAAATCAGGCCGGCCTTCCCGACCATTTGTGGAATGCCCTCTTCTGGATCATTATCCTTTTCTCCGCCATCAATGCCATTGCCAAAAGCTTCCTTCAGGAGTCTCCCGGCAGACAGCTTTACTACTATATTTCAGTGCACCCGATAAGCCTGATAATGGCAAAAATGGTTTACAACAGCTTGCTGATGGTAGTGCTGGCGGTTATTGCCGTGGTGGTGTACGGAACGGTTTTGGGCTATCCGGTCATCAACACACTGATGTTCGCCTCAGTGGTGGCACTTGCCTCCATAGGTATCTCGTCGGTGCTGACAATGATGTCAGCCATTGCTTCAAAGGCTGGTAACAATACCGTGCTAATGGCCATTTTGAGTTTGCCCTTGCTCATACCCATTCTCCTGCTGTCAATTAAAGCTGTAAAGAATGCTATTGATGACCTAACTTGGGCCGACACATCAGACGAACTAATTACGCTGGCGGCCGTAGATTGCATTGGAATTGCGTTGGGCTATGTGTTGTTTCCTTTTCTCTGGAAAAGCTGATATGGATAAATTGATAAGAAAATGGTGGTGGAAAATCCTGGCAGTTGTGCTCATGCTATATGTAGTGTGCGCAGGCCTTCTTTTTGATGTTCCCCGGCTGGTGATTCTGAATGAAACCAT
This sequence comes from Imperialibacter sp., assembly GCF_048007035.1. Taxonomy (NCBI): domain Bacteria; kingdom Pseudomonadati; phylum Bacteroidota; class Cytophagia; order Cytophagales; family Flammeovirgaceae; genus Imperialibacter; species Imperialibacter sp. The sequence continues at coordinate 2,596,110 of NZ_CP180355.1, read as the reverse complement.
CAGGGTGCTGCACTTTCACGTGCCCATGTGGTTCGGCATGATCTTGCTTTTGCTGGCCTCGGTAGTTTACGCCATCAAAAACCTTTCTAACCCCAGCCCCAAAAACGATATCTATAGTTTGGAGTTTGCCAACGTTGGCGTTGCCTTTGGGGTGATGGGCATTGTAACTGGCATGATTTGGGCCAACTTTACCTGGGGAGAGCCCTGGAGCAACGACCCCAAGCAAAACGCTTCCGCTATCGGCATCCTGATCTATTTCGCCTATTTTATTTTGAGAGGATCCATCGAAGACGAAAACACAAAGGCAAGGATAAGTGCGGTGTATAACATATTTGCCTTTGCCATTTTAATCCCTCTTTTGTTTATCCTTCCAAGGCTTACCGACTCACTGCACCCAGGCAACGGAGGCAACCCCGGCTTCAATGCCTATGACCTGGATAGTAAACTGAGGAAGGTGTTTTACACCGCAGTTATTGGCTGGTCGCTTATAGGTTTTTGGATCGCCACCATCAGGATCAGAATGAGATTAGTTCAACATGTTACAGAGCAATAAAATGAAGCATACACTTTCCATCCCACTGCTTGCCATAGGCATGTTTTTGTCAACCAGTCTCTGGGCACAGGAAAAACATAAAATAGATGAAAACGATTATGCCAATCAATCTGTTGAAATGGCAGACGGCTTCCGGGCCGAGGGAAAAATCTATGTGGTAGTAGCAGTAATGGTGGCCCTCTTGGGAGGGTTTACCTTCTACGTGGTAAGGATGGACATGAAAGTGACAGGCCTGGAAAAAAAGGTGGAGGAATTTCTGCAAGGAAAATAAGGTTTAGGTAGTTGAAATATAAAAAGAGAGTCAATGAAAAAGTCGCACATATTCGGAATCATCATCATAGCTGTGGCTGTCATGGTTATTGTTTCCACAGCGGGTGACGCAAGCACCTATGTGAGCTTTGGAGAAGCCCAGGAGTTAGCCGAAAAAGGCAACGCAAACATGATCCATGTGGTGGGAGCCCTAAAGAAAGACGAGCAGGGTCAGCCAGTTGGTATTCAAACCAGCCCCGATATGCTCTCCTTCTCCTTCATCATGGTTGATCAAAACAACCTTGAACAAGAAGTGATTTACAACCAGCCCATGCCCATGGACTTTCTAAGGTCGGAGCAGGTAGTGGTGGTGGGCTCTTACAAGAAAAATAAATTCATTGCCGACAAAATCCTGATGAAGTGCCCTTCAAAATATCAGGAGAATGAAATAAAAGTTGGAGAGGTCAGATAAGCCCGAAAAGTAGATGATACATACCTTTGTTGGTAATTTAGGTCACTTTTTAGTGATCACAGCGTTTGTTTCTGTTCTCATCAGCGCATTTTCATATTGGAAAGCCCAGCGTTCCGATGAAATTTCCAAGCCTTCCTGGCTTAACTACGCACGCATCGCCTTTTACATTCATGGCGCTTCCGTATTTGGTGTTGTTGCATCGCTCTTTTACATCATCAACAGCCACTATTTCGAGTACCACTATGCCTGGAGCCACTCCTCTGCTGAGCTTCCGGTCTACTATCAGATAGCCACATTTTGGAACGGCCAGGAAGGCTCCTTCCTGCTGTGGGCATTCTGGCATGTCATTCTTGGGGCGATCCTGATCAATACCAACAAGTTTTGGGAAGCACCCATCATGGCCGTTTTCGCTGCTGTGCAAGCCTTCCTCCTGTCAATGATCCTTGGGGTCGTTATTTTCAATGTAAAGTTTGGAAGCTCGCCGTTCATTTTGCTGCGTGAGGCAATGAATGCGCCGATTTTCCAGCTCAACCCAGACTTCGTTCCCAAGGATGGCTCAGGCCTCAATCCCCTGCTTCAGAACTACTGGATGGTCATTCACCCCCCAACTTTGTTCCTGGGCTTTGCCACCACTATTATCCCATTTGTGTATTGCATGGCTGGGCTTTGGATAGGAAAATACAAAGAATGGGTCAGGCCGGCACTGCCGTGGGCACTGTTTTCGGCAGTCACACTCGGCATTGGCATATTGATGGGCGCCTACTGGGCCTACGAAACGCTAAATTTTGGAGGCTACTGGAACTGGGATCCCGTGGAAAACGCCATTTACGTGCCGTGGTTGGTGTTGGTGGCGGCCATCCACACCATGATCACCTTCAAGAAAAGTAACAACGCACTGAAGGCTTCCATGGTGCTGTCCATTGCTACGTTCATCTTGGTGCTTTATGCCACATTCCTTACTCGTTCCGGTATACTAGGCGATTCATCAGTCCATTCGTTTACTGATCTCGGGCTTTCCGGCCAACTCCTGGTTTATTTGTTAACTTTTGCAGTGCTATCTGTTTGGCTTTTGGCCAAAACCTGGAGCAAGATTCCCACCTCCGATGAGGAAGTTTCCACCTACTCCAGAGAGTTCTGGATTTTCATGGGTGCCGCCACGCTTTGTGTGATGGCCTTTCAGGTGATCATACCTACTTCCATCCCTGTATGGAATGCCATTGTTGAGCTGTTTGGCGGCATCTCCAATGTAGCGCCCCCGGCTGATCAGGTCGCTTTCTACAGCAAGTGGCAAATCTGGCTGGCAGTTATCCTGGCCCTGCTCTCAGGAACAGGGCAGTTTTTCTGGTGGAAAAAAGTAGACAAACAAAAGCTGAAAGAATCTCTCTTTTATCCCGCAGTTATTTCTTTGCTGGCTTCCGGAATAATTATTGTCGTGGCTAAAGTCACAGAGCCAGCCTACATCCTTTTGCTCACCGCAGGCATCTATTCCATCGTTGCCAATGGAAAGATTCTTTTTTCGTTGCTGAAAACGAGCCCCAAACTAGCAGGTGGAGCCGTGGCACACATTGGCATCGCCATGATGCTGGTGGGTGTTCTTTTTTCTTCTGGCTATTCCAGGATTATTTCCCTCAACAACACCGGAATGATTTGGAATAAGGACTTTCCGGAGGAAATGAACACGAAAAATCTCCTGCTGTTTCAGCATGAAACCGTGCAAATGGGGGACTATTCTCTAAATTATAAGGGTCTCAGAAAAGAAATAGATGGGTTTCCTGGCTATGTGAGCACCAGTGCAATCGAAGCCTTTGGCGACTCTTACAAAGTAGTGGCACGTAAAGACATTGAATGGAAGGGAAAGAAGTATTTTTCCGAAGGAGATACACTGGTTCTTGACAACCCTGAAAACAGTTTCTTCGAAATTGAATATTCGAAAAGCGACGGCAAGAAATTTACCCTATACCCCAGGTTCCAAATCAACGAGTCGATGGGGATGCAGGTCTATTCTCCGGATATCAAAAGGACTCTTACCTCCGATTTATATACCCACGTAAGAACCTTTCCGGATCCTGAATCAGAGACAGAATGGGGCGAAATGGAAGAAGTGACGGTAAAGGTCGGCGAAACTTTCTTTGTGAACGACTTCGTTGCCAGGGTGCAGGGCATTGAAAGAATAACGGAAATTCCGCAAGTGACGTTGGGGCTGGAAGACGTGGCAATCAAGGCGAGAATTGTTATTAGTGGAGCCGATGAAGACTATATTGTGGAGCCTATTTACCTGATCAAAGACAGAATGATCGGTCTGATACCTGAGGAGGTGAAGGATGTCGCTTCAAAAATCACTTTCCTTAACGTTCATCCTGAATCAAACAGTTTCACTTTTGGTGTCAACACCACACAAAAAGAGTGGGTCATTCTGGAGGCCGTAGTTAAGCCTTATATCAACGTCCTTTGGACTGGCACCCTAATTATGGTACTTGGATTTACCATGGCCATTCGCAGGCGCTACGTCGAGTTCATCAAAATGAGAGACAAGGGCCAGGAGGAATAAGCCACTCAAGTAAAGTCGTTTAACAATCAAGTCAATTTTACTACCTTCATAGGCGAACAATCAATCGACCTATGAAGGCTTCCAGAAGATCGTTTTTCAGGCAAATGAGTGCCGCAGCCGGTGCCTTGTCTTTGTCAGGTATGGCGGCAAAAGCTGCCTCTTTCGAGGTGGCAGATGGATTGAAGTCCCTGCAATCGCTTGACCCCATTACGGCCGCAGAAGACGAGCTTTCATGGGCGGCAGTCCGCCAGGCATACACTGTATCCCCATCCATCATCAATCTCAACAATGGTGGTGTAAGCCCCCAGCCCAAAGTGGTGCAGGAAGCCAACGACCGCTATTATCACCTCAGCAACGAAGCGCCGTCTTACTATATGTGGGGCATTCTCGACCAGGGTCGTGAGCCCTTGCGTGAAAAGCTGGCTAATTTAGCAGGTTGCAGTCCTGAAGAAGTCGCTATCAACCGGAATGCCACCGAAGCCCTGGATACAGTGATCTATGGCATGGACCTGAAAAAAGGCGACGAAGTAATCCTAACAAAGCAGGACTATCCCAACATGATCAATGCCTGGAAGCAGCGGGAAATGAGAGACGGTATCAAGCTAGTCTGGCTCAACCTGGACATGCCCACGGAAAATGCTGACTACGTAGTAAAGGCTTTCACAGATGCTGTGACCCCTAAAACCAAAGTCTTTCACATCACTCACATGATCAACTGGAACGGGCAGATCATGCCAGTGAAGAGACTCTGCGAAGAGGCAAAAAAAAGAAACATCTTTTCGCTGGTGGACGGCGCCCACACATTTGCCCATATGGACTTCAAAGTACCCGATTTTGGCTGCGATGCCTACGGCACCAGCCTCCACAAATGGCTTTGTGCTCCGTTTGGCACCGGCATGCTCTACCTGAGAAAAGAGCGCATCACTGAAATCTGGCCTATTTTTACTAACGATAACCCCAGGGGTGATAATATTCGCAAGTTCGAGTCCCTTGGCACCCGCTCCTTTGCGCCAGAGCAGGCCATTGGCCAGGCAATCGATTTTCACAATGCCATAGGCCCAAAAAGAAAAGAAGAAAGGCTGCGGTACCTCAAAAATTACTGGTGCGAAAAGGTAAAAGACCACCCGAAAGTCAAACTCAACATTTCCCTCAAACCCGATTTTAGCTGCGCCCTTGGCAACTTCGCCATTGAGAGCAAGGAGCCTGGGGAAATCGCCACCCGGTTGTTCAATGACTACAAAATCCACGTGGTGGGAATTGTGTGGGAAAACATCAAAGGAGTAAGAGTAACGCCACACGTGTATACACTTACCAGTGAATTAGATAAATTAGCTGCCGCAATACACAAAATAGCGGACAGTTAATGGCAGAACGATTTTCCTTCAGAGTAGCTCTTATCGGTTCGGGCAGGCTGGGCACGCAACTGGCAATGGCCCTGGAAAAAGGCGGTCATCGGATTGCCGAAATTTTCAACCCTTCTCAGAAATCAGCGGAGAAGCTGGCCTATAACCTCTACTCCAGCCAGCTGGTCAATAGCCTCGATTTTTCTGACAGCGACTGCAATTTCTTCATTATTGCCGTGCCCGACGAAGCCATAGAGCAGGTGGCCACAGAAATTGTGCTCCCCGACGAGGCCATCATAGTCCACACGTCCGGAGCCACTCCCATGAGCATACTCGAGGTGACTGCCGCTGAAAACTTCGGCGTGTTGTGGCCGCTTCAGAGCTTTAGCCGTGGTGCAACTATCAGCTTTTCACAGCTTCCAGTGATTATTGAAGGCGCCAACGACTACACCCTGGAAATTCTCAATCGTGTGGTGGCGTCCATAGGGGCAGAGCCGGTTTTCATGGAGGAAGAAGAAAGGAAGAACCTGCATGTAGCAGCAGTGTTTGCCAGCAACTTTACCAACTTTATGCTGAGGTCGGCCGAGCGGGTGCTTGAGAAAGACGACATTTCTCTGGACATACTGAAACCTCTTGTGGTGGAGACTATTCGCAAAGCTTTTGAAATAGGGCCTGAAAATGCTCAAACAGGCCCGGCGGCAAGAGAAGATTTTACCACTATCGATGCTCAGACCTTACTTCTAGCCGATGATGAATCGCTGCAAAGAATGTACCGCATGATTTCTCAGGAAATCATCGACAGCAAATATGAGTCGGACGTGTAGTTTGAAATCCAGCGGTTCTGCACTTTCTTTGAACCTTAATTGGAGAAAATGGCAAAGTCGTCCCGGCCCAGGAATTTCTCATTCACCGGTCTTTTTAGGCTGACAAGGTTTCCTAACCTGCTAATTATTGCCCTCACTCAATACATGACGGCCCTCTTTCTTACGACCTCCACACACGGATTATGGGCCATTTTCACCCACCCAGGCTTGTTTTGGCTCACCAGCTCCACACTCATGCTTGCTGCGGCTGGTTACATCATCAACGACTATTACGACGTTAAAATAGACTACATCAACAAACCCGAGCGGGTGATCGTAGGCCGGATTCTAAAGCGCAGAATTGCCATGATTTGGCAGCTGGGGCTTAACCTGGCAGGTATACTCATCGGTTTTTTTCTTTCTCCCTGGATAGGGCTCATCCACTGTTTCTCTGCGTTCACATTGTGGCTCTATTCTAACCAGCTCAAGCGACTCCCCTTTGTTGGCAACTTTAGCATTGCCCTGCTCACGGGCGTGTCGGTTCTCGTGGTAGCGGTTCTCTTTGTAGAAAAAAACTGGCTGATTTTCACCTATGCTTACTTTGCCTTTGGCATCACGCTGGTAAGGGAAATCATCAAAGACATGGAAGACCTGAAAGGTGACGAAACATTCGGCTGCAAAACACTCCCTATTGTGTGGGGCATTCGAAAAACAAAGCAGTTCGTTTTCCTCCTCCTTATCGTCTTCGTTGCAAGCATATTCTACTTCGTTTTCAAAGCAAAAAACGAAGTGCTCAATACCTACTTCATGGTGATGATTATTCCGGCCGCTCTCTTTATCCTATATTTCTTGCGAGCCGACACCAAAGACAAATTTGCCAACCTGAGTACCTTTTGTAAGCTGTTTATACTGAGTGGTATCATCAGTATGGCTTTCTTTGCCGCCAATTAAAAATCATGAAAAAGAACCTGGCCATATTTGCCTCCGGAAGTGGAACAAACGCAGAAAACATCGTCAAACACTTCAAAGGCAACAGCGACGTAGGCGTTAAGCTTATCCTGTCAAATAAAAAGGATGCGGGAGTACTTGAACGAGCCAAAAAACTGGGAATTCCTTCTCATGTTTTTTCGAGACCTGACTTTTACGAAAACAATAATGTGCTTGATGTACTAAAAGCGCACAACGTTGACTGGGTGGTTCTCGCCGGGTTCCTTTGGCTTATTCCTGGCAATCTCATTAAAGCTTTCCCTGACAAAATTATCAACATACACCCGGCACTGCTGCCCAAGTTCGGTGGCAAAGGCATGTATGGCGACAGAGTTCACCAGGCCGTAATTCAGGCAGGTGAAAAGGACAGCGGCATTACTATCCATTTGGTGAATGAAAAATATGATGAAGGGAAAATCCTTTTCCAGGCATCATGCGACATTGAAAAGGACGAAACGCCGCAAAGCCTGGCCGCCAAAATTCATCAGCTTGAATACACCTATTTTCCTCAAGTAATACACGATCAGATGGTTCAGTAAAAAACGCAGGGTTTTTTTCAAGCCAACAATGCCTCACGCAGGCAAATTTTATTAGCTTTGCACCTTAATTTTCCTAGCCGTAAATGAGTCAAAAAAAAATCACTTCTGCTTTAATATCAGTTTATTACAAGGATGGCCTTGAGCCAATTATCCGTCAACTTCACTCGCTGGGTGTAAAGTTATACTCCACCGGAGGCACCCAATCATTCATTGAAAAGCTCGGCATAAAAGTGACACCTGTTGAGTCGCTCACAGCCTACCCGTCAATCTTCGGGGGCAGGGTAAAAACGCTCCATCCAAAAATATTTGGCGGCATTCTCTACCGCCGAGGCAACTATTCTGATATTGAAGAGGCCGGGAAATTTGAAATTCCATCCATCGATTTGGTCATTGTTGACCTGTATCCATTTGAAGAAACAGTGGCAGCAGGCGGAACCTCAGAGGAAATCATAGAAAAAATTGATGTTGGAGGCATTTCGCTCATCAGGGCGGCGGCCAAAAACTTCCACGACGTTACCATAGTGGCGTCGAGAGACCTTTATCCAAACTTAAGCGCCCTGCTTGAAGAGAAGAAGGGTGAGACCTCCGAAGCTGACAGAAAGAAATTTGCGGCCCATGCCTTCAGAATAAGCTCGGGTTATGATACGGCCATATTCAACTACTTCAATCAGGACGACGAAATTCCATCGCTGCGAATAGCGGAAGATGAAGCCACTACCCTGAGATACGGCGAAAACCCTCACCAAAAGGGCGTTTTCTATGGCGATATGGCCAAAATGTTTGATCAGCTCAACGGCAAAGAGCTTTCATACAACAACCTCGTGGACATTGATGCAGCTGTTTCGCTTGTGGAAGAATTCCCGAAAGAAACGGCTTTTATTATCATCAAGCATACCAATGCTTGTGGCGTGGCTGTGGCTTCAACCGTGAAAGAGGCCTATCTCAAAGCATTTGAAGCCGACACTGTTTCTGCCTTTGGCGGCGTGCTGGCAACCAATAAAAAAATTGACCTGGAAACGGCCGAGGAGCTAAACAAGTTGTTTTTTGAGGTGCTGATTGCTCCCGCCTTTGATGAGGCTGCTTTAGAGCTGCTTAAATCAAAGAAGAACAGAATCATCATGAAGCAAAAGGCTGGCATCGACACAACCAAGCAGGCGAAAACCATTTTGAATGGCGTGCTTGTGCAGGACCGTGACCTGCATACCGATGGCAAAAAAGACCTTAAGGTGGTGACAAAGGCCGAGCCCACCGGTGAGCAAATAGATGCGTTGCTGTTTGCCAGCAAGCTTGCCAAGCACACCAAATCCAATACTATTGTGCTCGCCAAAGGCAACCAACTATTGGCGAGTGGTGTTGGACAAACATCCAGAGTTGACTCACTTAATCAGGCCATTGAAAAGGCAAAAAGTTTTGGCTTTGACCTAAAGGGTGCAGTTATGGCGTCGGATGCTTTCTTTCCTTTTCCCGACTGTGTAGAGATTGCGGACAAGGCAGGCATTGTGTCGGTTATTCAGCCAGGTGGTTCTATCAAAGACCAGGCGTCGATCGATTATTGCGACCAACATGGCCTATCTATGGTGTTTACCGGGTATCGCCATTTCAAACATTGATTAATATTAAAACACAACGAGATTATTAGTCTCAAATTTGTATTTTCGACACGTTTTCAGCGTAATTGAGCGAATTAAAATAAACAATGGGATTCTTAGATTTTTTCTCCAGCGATATAGCCATAGACTTGGGCACGGCCAACACCCTTATCATTCATAAGGATAAAATTGTAGTTGACGAGCCTTCGATTATTGCCATTGACAAAAACACCAACAAGGTATTAGCGATAGGTCGTGAAGCCATGCAAATGCATGAAAAAACTCACGAAAACATCAAGACTATCCGTCCGCTAAAAGACGGCGTGATCGCCGACTTCCATGCTGCTGAGCACATGATAAGGGGCATGATCAAAATGATCCATCAGGGCGGCAAGTCGTTTTTCCCAAGCTCCCACAGGATGGTCATCTGTATTCCTTCGGGCATTACTGAAGTAGAAAAAAGAGCTGTGCGTGACTCCGCTGAGCACGCAGGTGCCAAAGAGGTGTACATGATCCCTGAGCCAATAGCTGCGGCCATCGGCATCGGCATTGATATTGAAAGGCCCGTTGGTTCAATGATTGTTGATATCGGAGGTGGTACCACAGAAATTGCCGTCATAGCACTTTCTGGCATTGTGTGCGACCAGTCGATCCGGGTTGCCGGTGACACCTTCAACAAAGACATTCTCGACTACATGCGCCGTCAGCACAACCTGCTGATTGGCGAGCGTACGGCAGAAAGAGTAAAGATAGAAGTCGGTTCTGCATTGACAGAGCTTGACGAAGGACCGGAAGACTTTGAAATCAGAGGCCGTGACCTCATGACGGGCATTCCAAAAGTGATCAAGATCTCTTACTCTGAAATCGCTTTCGCCATCGACAAGTCCGTATCTAAAATTGAAGAAGCAGTGCTTAAAGCATTGGAGATTTCTCCGCCGGAACTTTCTGCTGACATTTACGACAATGGTATTCACCTCACTGGTGGCGGTGCTTTGCTGAGAGGTCTCGACAAGCGCCTGGCCATGAAAACCAAACTTCCTATTCACATTGCAGATGATCCATTAAGAGCTGTTGTGAGAGGAACCGGCCTTGCCTTGAAAAATCTTAATGCATACAAAGCGGTTTTGATGACCTAACCATTGAATGTATTCATTATTCCAATTTCTCTACCGAAATAGGGCTTTTCTAACCTTTCTGTTTTTAGAGGTAATAAGTTTTTGGCTGGTCGTAAACGACAGAAGCTATCTGGGGGCAAAGTTTTTCAACTCGTCCAACCGGCTGGCTGCCAATGTGCTTAACATTTCATCCAACGTATCGGATTACTTCTCCCTGGGTAAGGTAAACGCCCAACTGGCCGAGGAAAACCGTCAATTGCACGAAACCCTGCTGAATCAAACCCCTAAAGGAATAGACCCAATCAGGATTGACTCTGTATCAATAGACTCAGTCAATCATGTGTATGAAATGATAGCAGCCAAGGTCATCAATAATTCCACCAGAAGGGTCAACAACTACCTGACCATCAACAAAGGCTCGGATGACGGAATACTCCCTGGTATGGGGGTGGTGGGCCCTCAGGGAATTGTAGGCAAAGTAAAATATTCCTCGAAGCATTTTTCATCGGTGATTTCGCTGTTGCATACCGAGTTTTTGATATCTACAGCTGTCAAAAGAAATCAGGTGTATGGCACTTTGCGCTGGACATCAGGAGATGCTCTTTACGCTGATCTGCAATACATCCCCCGACATGTGAGCCTCCAGGTGGGCGACACCATTGTTACTTCCGGGTTCAATACCATTTTCCCGGAAGGCTATCAGGCCGGCACTATCTCAGAATTTACGATTTCTGATGACGCCACTTTTTACACCGTTAAGGTGAAGCTCGCTACCGACTTTTACAGTCTTAGGTATGTGTATGTGGTGAAAAACCTGTTGGCAGAAGAAAAAGACTCACTAGAACAAGTAACTATTCCAGATTATGAATAGAAGCAATTACATAAGTCTGGCCGCTTCATTTATCTTTCTTGGATTGCTTCAGGTAACTGTGCTCAAAAACCTGGTTTTGGGCAACTATTCGTCTTGCTTCATCTATATCCTACCCTTACTTCTTATACCTCTCGAGGTATCTGCCATCGCTTTAATGGCTACTGGTTTTCTATACGGAATCTCAATTGACACTTTTTATGACACGCCCGGAATTCATGCGGCCAGTGCTGTGTTAATAATGTACCTCCGGCCAGGGCTCATCAGAATACTGACTCCAGGTGGAGGATATGATGCCGGAACGCAGATATCGGCCGCCGAGCTGGGTTGGGGATGGGTGCTATCCTACTTTATTCCCCTGATCTTTATCCATCATGTGGCGCTTTTCTTTATCGAAGCAGGAAATCTGGGAATGTTTTGGGTAACTTTAGGTAAAGCTACAATGAGTTCAATATTCACACTTGTGGTGAGCTTGATCATACTATATATAAGAATGCCTCAAAAAGGTAGTCGGCTATGAACGACAGCAGAAAACTATATATTCAAACTGGAATGGTGCTGGTGGGCGTTATACTGCTGGTCAGGCTTTTCATTATTCAAATAGTAGACACCAGCTACAAAAGCGCCGCCGATAGTAATATCATTCAGAAGGTAATTGAATACCCCTACAGAGGTGAAGTGTATGACCGCAATGGCAAACTGCTGGTGTACAACAGCCCCGTGTACGATATTTTGGGTGTGCCCAAGGAAATCGAAAACCTGGATACCGCAAAGTTCTGCCGCCTGTTCAACATATCTAAAGCTGATTTGATAGACCGCCTTAATGCGGCGAGAAAATACAGCCCGATCAAAGCGTCAAAAATTGTGAACCTTCTGTCGCCGGAAGAATTTGCCAAAACACAGGACTACCTCATCGACTTTCCAGGATTTTACGTGTCGGCTAGAACAGTGCGGGGCTACACCACAAAAAGTGCCGCCAACGCTCTGGGTTATACTGGTGAGATAAGCAAGAGGCAACTGGAGGCAGATCGCACTGGTTACTACAGCCAGGGAGACCACATCGGCATTAGTGGCCTTGAGCTGTCCTATGAAAGAGAGCTACGAGGCAAAAGAGGGGTGAAATACAAACTTGTCAACGTTCGTGGAGTTGACAAGGGCAGCTTCAAGAACGGGTTGTACGACACATTAAGTATCCCTGGCGAAAACATCACAACAACGTTAGACATTGAGCTTCAGCAATATGCAGAAAAGCTTCTAGCCGGAAAAGTGGGAAGCATTGTGGCCATTGAACCAGCGACTGGAGAAATCCTTGTTTTTGTGTCTGGTCCATCGTACGATCCGGCGGTACTGAGTGGCAGGGATTTTGGAATTAATTTCACAAAGCTTTCCCAAGACAGCCTGGTTCCTCTTTTTAACCGGCCCCTGATGGCCATGTACCGACCAGGTTCGGTATTTAAGATCATGCAGGCCATGATTGGCTTGCAGGAAGGAGTGATTACTCCCAATACGGTAATTGCCTGTAACCAGAGCGTGATTGGGTGCCATTATCATGGCCCATCCGAGAACTTGCTGGGCGCCATTACTATGTCCTGCAATCCTTATTTTCACCAGGTGTTGAAAAGAGTGGTGAATCAGGATGTGTCCAGGGATACTTATGAAGATACCCGAATTGGCCTTGAAAAATGGCGGGGCAGGGTAGCCAACTTTGGTTTTGGCAGCACCCTGGGAATAGATTTGCCTAATGAAAAAGGTGGCATGGTACCCAACGTGGCCTACTACGACAGGGCTTACAATAATCAACCATGGAAGTACTCTAACATTTATTCCATTGCGATAGGCGAGGGCGAGAACCTGGTCGTTCCACTGCAAATGGCAAATTTTACAGCCACTGTGGCCAATCGTGGTTACTACTACACCCCCCACCTCGTAAAAGCAATAAGCGACACAGGCAAGCCAAGGCCGGAATACGAAGTGCAGCACCACACCGGCATCAACCCCGAGTATTTTGACATTGCTGTTGAAGCCATGCACAATGTGGTAGAACATGGTACGGGCCAATACAGAGCAAAACTTGATGATATTGTAGTCTGCGGCAAAACCGGCACAGTGCAAAATGCCAATAGCCCCGATCACTCGGCCTTCATTGCTTTTGCTCCAATGGATAACCCACGAATTGCGGTATCGGTTTATGTGGAAAATGCTGGCCAGGGCGCAAGAGCGGCGGCAGCTATCTCCGGCCTTATTATCGAAAAATACCTCAAGGGAGAAAAGGCAAAATTGAGAATGGAACCCTACGTACTAAAAGGAGATTTTCTAGATGCGGACGAGAAGGCTAAGTTTAACCTCTAACCAGTTTGACTGGCTGGCAGTCTCTCTGTATTTCCTCCTTGTACTTCTGGGGTGGTTGAACATATATGCAGCCGTTTACGACGACGAACTCGGTGCCAGCATCTTTGATTTCAGCATTAACTCAGGCCGACAACTTATTTGGATCAGCACCAGCATCCTTATCATACTCGTCATTAGTATTGTTGACTTCAGGTTCTATGACTCATTCGCCTTCATTGTGCTAGGGGTCATTTTGTTGATGCTTGTCAGTGTGCTTATTTTTGGATCCGAGGTAAAAGGCTCAAAATCATGGTTCGGTATAGGGAATTTTGGCATCCAGCCGTCGGAGTTTGCAAAATTTGCGACTGCCCTGGCACTGGCAAAGTTCCTCAGTCAGCCAACCATCAAGTTTGAGAAAATTAGCACGCAGCTAATGAGCCTGGGTATTATTGCTGTGCCAGCGGCCCTGATTTTGTTGCAGGGCGACACCGGAACTGCCATGGTGTTTGCCTGCTTTATCATTGTGCTTTACCGAGAAGGGTTAAGCCCTGTCTTCTTCATGATAGGCTTTGCCTTTGTGCTCCTGTTCATTCTCACGCTGCTGGTGAACAAGCTGGTGCTCATCATCGGACTCCTAACGCTTGGCTTGCTGGCTGCAGCACTGTCAGGCAGAAATATCAAAAAAATTGGTGTCGTCATCGTGTCGACTGTTTTCATGTTTGGCTTTGTTCAGAGTGTCGACTTTATCATGAACAAAGTGCTGAAGCCCCACCAGCAAAAGCGGGTGATGCAGCTCATCGACCCCAATGCCGACCCACTTGGCGCTGGCTGGCAGGTGACTCAGTCCAAGATTGCCATCGGTTCGGGTGGCCTGTTCGGCAAGGGCTACCTGCAAGGCACACAGACCAAGTTTGACTTTGTGCCAGATCAGAGTACTGACAATATTTTTTGCACTGTTGGGGAAGAGCACGGCTGGTTTGGTGGGCTTATTCTGATCGCCGCTTTTCTAGCGCTTCTTTTGCGAATTACCCAGCTGGCTGAGCGCCAAAAATCCAAATTTGCCAGGGTATACGGCTATGGGGTAGCTTCTATTTTGTTCTTTCACTTTGCCTTTAACATTGCCATGACCATTGGCCTGTTTCCTGTGATTGGCATTCCTCTACCGTTTTTCAGCTATGGCGGCTCCTCGCTGTGGGCTTTCACCATCTTGCTGTTTATCTTTTTGAAGCTGGATGCGCACCGCATGCAGATCTTCACGAGATCCTAAAACGACTGTTAACGAAACTTTTTGAAAACGATTTTAAGGAGCTCCTTCACCTCAGGAGCATTCATGTCCCACTCCAGCTTTTTGGAATAGGTTTGGATAAGGAGTTCAACAGCATCGTCGAAACTGTCGCAGCCCTCCACTTTCTTCATTGCAGCCAGAAAAACGTCGCTGTCGCCATCAAACAACTCGTTAACAAACATATAGCGTTGATTAACGGTGATGCTTCCCGCAATGCTGTCAATTTTTTGACTTTGATGCACTTCAGCCAATGAAGGTCTCTGCTCGGCTTTTAGCTGCTCATGGAGCGGTGTTTTTTCAGAAGAGAACTGCTTATTTAACGGCGCAGCATCCGGCTCGGCGTCATCGTCACTTTCTTCATCTCCCAAAAACTCGAAAGATCCCTTATTCGTGACCTCTTCGGGATGACTTTCCTGCACCTCTTCCAGAGCATCGTAAGCGGGTTTCTCCTCTTCCTCGTCATCATCAACAAACCGTAT
Organism: Imperialibacter sp.; assembly: GCF_048007035.1. NCBI lineage: Bacteria > Pseudomonadati > Bacteroidota > Cytophagia > Cytophagales > Flammeovirgaceae > Imperialibacter > Imperialibacter sp. The sequence goes on along the minus strand of NZ_CP180355.1, from coordinate 2,580,952 downwards.
CAGCTCATCATCATCGTCGTCAGTCACTTCCGCCGAACTGCTGTCTTCAACAATTGTAGAGCTGTCATCGTCCTCATCTTCTGAGTCTTCTCCCTCGTCCTCCTCCCCTTCAATGTTTTCATCAAAATCATCGTCGGTATCGTCATCCTCATCTTGCTCTGGAAAGTCCTCCTCCTCCACAAACGTTGAGAAATCAACCTGAGCTACTTCGCTAAACCTCTCCTCGTATTCCTGGCGGTTTTCTATGGAGAGGTCTCCGGCAGCAAAAAGCTCATCAAGCAAAGCGACGGCGGCGTCATGCGACAACTCGCCCTCCGCTTTTTCCTCAAAAAGCGCTACATAGCTTTCGAAAACTTCCTGATTGACCTTGATGTATTTTGAACTGTTTTTCAGGTACTTGTCATTGAGCTTGCCGCTTTCGTGCCCGGTCAACTCCTCTCTGAAGAAATCGTAGGGAGAAACTATCAGTAAAATTGCTTCTCGGGTAGCTTGCTGTAGCAACGGCTCAAAGTTCACCCTATTAACTTTTATCTGCTGGGAAAGCGCATTCATAAAAGATAGAAGGGCCTTTCGAACATCTTCATTTTTGTAATTGAAATAGGGGCTTTGCAGGCGCAGCGTCTCTTTTTGCCATTTGCGAAAAAGAATTTTCAGCACAAAATAATTCACCTGCTTTATAGGAGTTAGATCCACTATTTCCTTTCCCGAAATAGTGTCGGTGCCTTCAAAGAAAGAATCACAAGCTCTCTTTGTAAACAATTCAGCAAACGCTTCTATAGCCTCATGATTCAGTTTGCTCTCCCGCATATATTTTGTTTCTTTTGCAAAGCTAGTTTTATGCCCAAGATCGTTATACAAAACCTGAATAACAAACGCCTATTCAGCGAAAATAGTGGCCGAACCCTCCTTTCTATTTTACAGGAAAACTACATTGACTGGATGCACGCCTGCGGCGGCAAAGGCCGATGTACAACCTGTAAGGCCATCGTCCATGAAGGACTGGCCCAGCTTGGCGAGTTGACCGAAGCGGAAAAGAGGTATGTGGAAATGGGCAGGCTCGAAAGCAATGAGCGCCTTGCCTGCCAGTGCCTGGTGTCGAACGATATTGAAATAAGTGTGGCGGATGAAAATAAATTCCCGCATATTGACTACTCAGGATAACAAAAAATGCTAATAGAGCCACATTTGGAAGGATCGGGCAGGGAAAGCCGCAGGTCGGGCTGGATTGAAGTAATCTGCGGTTCCATGTTTTCGGGCAAAACAGAAGAGCTTATCCGGCGGCTGAACCGAGCCGTAATTGCAGGGCAAAAAGTCGAAATATTTAAGCCAGCTATCGAAAAAAGATACCATGATAAAAATGTGGTATCGCACAACGACCGAAGCATCCGGTCAACCCCTGTTCAGTTTGCTGACGATCTTGTTTTGCTGGCTGGAGAGAGCCAGGTGGTAGGCATCGACGAAGCTCAATTTTTTGACAGCGAAATCGTTAATGTGAGTATAGCGCTGGCAAATAAGGGTAAGCGGGTGATACTGGCAGGACTGGACATGGATTTTATGGGCAAGCCATTTGGCTCCATGCCGCAACTAATGGCTGTTGCTGAATTTGTGACAAAAATCCATGCAATATGCATGAACTGTGGGGACGTTGCTTCCTATTCTTATCGTACTTCGCTTGGTAAAGAAAAAATAATGCTCGGTGAAAAAGAAACGTACGAAGCGAGGTGCCGCAAATGCTTTTGGGAGGCCATGGGTAATGATAAAAAATAGAAAAAGTCCGCTCGTCTCTTTTGTACTTCTCCTGCTGGCTACCGTCGTTCAAGCGCAAAACGACATCCCGGTAGGGCAGTGGCGAACGCACTTTAATTATAACCAGGGATATGGAGTAGTCAAGTTAAAGGAACAAATCTACTGCAACGCTTTTCACAGTTTGATAGAGGTCGACCCTGGAAGTACGGCCATTAGAAAAATCACCAAAGCCAATGGTTTAAGCGATGTGGGTATCACAGCGCTGGCGGCCCATGAGTCAAGCGCCTCTCTTCTCATTGGTTATTCCAACGGCAATATCGATATCCTCAGAGAGTCTGAGACGATCAATGTCAACGACCTGCTGCGTGCCAACATTACTTCCAGTAAAGTCATTAACAGTCTCTTCGTCGGGGAACAAACCTTTTTCGCCACTACCAGCTTGGGCATGCTGGAAATTGACCTGCACTCATTTCAAATTGTGAATGACTATCGGGAGCTGGGAAGAAACGGAACGACCGTAGGCATTCTGGACGGAGGCATTAAAGGAGACAGCATTGTGCTTGCCACCACAGCCGGCATTATTTCAGGCCACCGAACCAACGCTAACCTGCTTGACTTCCGCAATTGGAAGCGATCACTTGAGGGCGTGGGCCAAATTGATTTCATTGAGGTGTCTGAGGAAATTTCTTACGCAGCAAGCAAGCAAGGGCGGCTCTGGGTGAGTGAAGGAAATGGCTGGGAGGAAATCACGTTTACTACTAAACCCGAGTTTCTCACGCTGCAAAAAGGAGAGTTGCTATACGGAAAAGGAAATCAATTATCCAAACGATCTGTAAACGGACAAACCTCCGCCTTTACCCTGGGAAACAGCTCAGTGGTGGCAGACGCCTTTGTCGACGGCGAAACCATCTGGTTTGCAGATGAAAAAAATGGTTTGGGCCAGTCTACGGCAGAGGGAATCGCCTACTATTTGTTGAATGGCCCGTTCGAAAGTACCATTGCCGATGTTTCGGCGATCGGCAGTACAGTTTTTAGTCTTGGCGGCGGCTTTGAGTACAATGGGCTCATTCCTTTTAACCGAAACGCATCTGTGTCGGCTTTCACAAAGGAGGGCTGGGGGCCCATTCAGCCGGGTAGCCTTTCTCTTTTTAAGGATGCTTCCTCAATTGCCTCGAAGGACGGCGCCGACGATTTTTATGTCCTGGCCTACGGAAAAGGAATTATTCAAAACAGCTCTGGCAAACTCATCGACCACCAAACACCAGGCAGCCTCATTCAGGCGAACAATGGCTTTGTACCAGTTACTGCCATGGCCGTAGATCAAAATAACAACCTGATTATCTGCTCCAATCAGGCCAGCAACAAGTACATGAAGATGCTTGCCGACGGAAGCTGGGAGCCTCTTAGTTTTATCCCGAATACAGCACCGCCAGCCGTTTCTCTTCAGCAAAACAGCTACGGCGATTTCTGGGGAATTTTGCCACATTCCTCAAATAGCGGCGTAATTGTTTTCAACACCGACTCGAAAGAATACCGAATCATCAACACAGGATCAGGCCTCCCCTCGTCGACAGTGTCCGACCTCGCCTTTGACAGAGACGACTATACTTGGCTGGCAACGGCTGGGGGGTTAGCCATCGTGGCCAACACCTACGAGGTGTTCGACCCAGTCGATCTTTTGATCTCCTACCCGGTGGCGGAGAATGCCTTTGTGTTGAACGAAGAACCCATTCAGGCGATAGAAGTAGATGGAGCGAACAGAAAATGGATTGGCACGGACAAGGGCTTGTTCCTTCTCGATGAGTATGGCGCAGGAACGCTGACCTCTTTTACGAGAGAAAGCAGCCCATTGGCCAGCAACAATGTGCAGCGTCTGGCAATCAACAGCAGCTCTGGTGAACTATTCGTGCTTACTTCTGGCGGCTTGCTATCCTACAGAACAACGGCGACAGCTCCAAGCAGGGTCATGCAAAAGGCAAAAATCTTCCCAAACCCAGTGAGGCCTGGCTTCAATGGCGTGGTGGCTATCGAGGGTCTTGCTTACGATACCGTAGTGAAAATCACCAACGAAGCAGGTCGCCTGGTCAGAGAAATGGTCAGCACCGGCGGAACAGCGACCTGGAACCTGGCCGACTACAACGGAGCCAGGGTTGCTTCGGGCATTTACATTGTGTTTGCTGCCACCAGAGATGGCAGTCAGTCGGTAGTTGGCAAAATTGCTGTAATCAACTAGAGCCATGCTACAGAAAACCCGGGGCATCGCTATCAACTACATCAAATACCGGGACACATCCATTATCTCCCGCATTTACACTGAGGATTTTGGTTTGCAGTCCTACATCGTCAATGGTGTAAGGTCGGCCAAATCAAAAGGAAAGATGGCGCTATACCAGCCACTCACGTTACTGGATTTGGTCATCTATCATAAAGACGGTGCGCAACTCAATCGCATTTCAGAGATAAAGTGTTTTTATCCGTATCAACATATTCCCTTTGAAATACGAAAAACGACTATCGGTATCTTTTTGGGTGAGGTACTGAGCAAGGTCGTAAGGGAAAACGAGCATGATCACGCCGGTCAGTTTGATTTCGTAGCGAAATCACTCCAAGAGTTCGATACGCTGACTGCCAATTTTGAAAGCTTTCATTTACAGTTTCTTGTCAAGTTTACGCAATACCTCGGGTTTGACCTGGTCAACTCCGAAGACCTGTACCAGCAGGTGTATCACCTGACGAAAAGTGACCTGCTCTCGAAAGAGGTGTTGGAGTTTATTGAGTTTTTGTACAACGCTCCCTACGCTCACGAAATGAAAACCACCCTGGAGATTAAAAGAGAGGCTCTGAAAAATGTCATCAGCTTCTACGATCACCACCTTGGCACCCTGGGCTCACTCAAGTCGGTGGAGGTCTTACGTCAAATCCTTCATTAAGCGTTTCCCCACGAATCTATTTGCAGCTATGATGGTTATTTCGTGGTAAGAGTTATAATTTTACACGAACCAACAAAAATTGTCAATTATGAGAAAAATTCTTTTAGGAGCTATGGTAGCATTTGGTGTATATGCATGCTCTAGTCCAAAAACGGAAAACACAGAAGAAACAGCCAGCACTCCGGAAGCAACAGAAACTGTTGCCGAAGCAGTTAAGCCCCGGGTGTTTTTCAAATCTCCTGCCGACGGAGCTACGGTAAGCAACCCAGTATTTGTGGAAATGGGTGTGGAAGGCATGCAGATTGAACCAGCAGGACAGGTTAAAGAAGGTTTTGGCCACCATCATATACTTATCAATCAGGAATCTTGGCCTAAAGGTGAAGTAATTCCTGCCAGCGACACTACTATTCACTTTGGCAAAGGCCAGACTGACACGCAGCTTGAGCTTGCTCCGGGCGACTACACTATATCGCTACAATTCGCTGACGGTGTTCACACATCATATGGCCCTGAAATGGCCACCAGCATTAAGATTACCGTGAAGTAATTTCAAAAAAATAGCTAAAAAGCCACCATACTTAGTCAACGTGACTTGGAAGTTAGTATGGTGGCTTTTTTTTTCGTTTTTCACTATCATTATACAAAATACAAGCAACTATGGCCCAGGTCCTATTTGATGCGGTTCCCTCTCTCGATTTGGCTGATTTCACTTCCGGAGACGCTGAAAAAAAGAAAAAATTTGTTGAGAAACTCGGGGAAGCATACAACAACATAGGCTTTGTTTCTATCAAAAATCACGGCTTGACAGATGAATTACAGCAAAAGCTCTACAGCATCATTAAGAAGTTTTTTGACGAACCTGATGCAATAAAACAAAAGTATGAAAGGCCGGAGCTGGCCGGTCAAAGGGGGTATATTTCCAAGGGAAAAGAGCATGCGAAAGGACGGTCGACCGGTGATTTAAAAGAATTTTATCATATCGGCCAGGAAGTAACCGACAACGACCCTATTAAAGAGGAGTATCCAGATAATATTTGGCCTGAAGAAATTCCTGAATTCGAAGGAATCGCCCTGGCGGCTTACAGAACTATAGAAAACGCAGGAAGAGCGATGCTGCGAGCGATTGCACTATACCTTGAGCTCGATGAAGACTATTTTGAATCAAGGGTGAAAAATGGAAACAGCATCCTAAGACCCATCCATTACTTTCCTATTGAGAATCCCGACGCCATTCCCGCCGATGCAGTAAGGGCCGCCGAACATGGCGACATCAACCTTATCACGCTGCTGATGGGAGCCAGTGCCGATGGCCTTCAGGTTTTGAGGCGTGACGGAAAGTGGATTCCAATTACGGCACTACCTGAGCAGTTGGTAGTAAACGTGGGTGATATGCTCGCCAGGTTAACCAACGACAAGCTCAAAAGCACTATCCACAGGGTAGTAAACCCTCCAAGAGAGCTCATGCATACCTCAAGGTATTCGATTCCGTTTTTTATGCATCCCCGGTCTGACATGGATCTCACCTGCCTGGAAAGCTGTGTTGATAGCGAACATCCTAAAAAATACGATGACATGACAGCCGGCGCATTCCTCCACCAGAGGCTGGCTGAAATAGGCCTCAAGAAATAGTATTGCCATGCGCAATATTCGCAATTTCATTTTTCTCAAAGACGTTTTCATTCTCGCCATAACCTCGTTTGGTGGAGCACAAGCACACTTTGCCATCATTCTCGACAGGATGGTGAAGCTCAGGGCTTATTTAACAGAAGAGGAGTTGATTGAGCTGCATGCGCTGTGCAACCTGCTGCCGGGCCCCACCTCCACCCAAACAATTACCGCCATAGGCTTCAAAAGAGGCGGGCCGCCTTTGGCCTATCTGACGTTGCTGGTTTGGATTTTGCCAGCTGTGACTATTATGACAGCGGCCGCCATCCTGATCAATAGCCTGCAGGTGAAAGAACTCAGCCTCCATTTTACCCGGTTCATCCAGCCCATGGCGATCGCCTTCGTTGCTTATTCTGCTGTGCTTATCTGGGGCAAGGTGGTAAAAAGCCGGACGAGCATCTTTTTAGCGATTGGGTCGGCGGTAATCTCCTATTTTATCAGCTCCCCCTATTTGTTCCCTGTACTTCTGCTTGCAGGTGGGGTGATTTCCTCCACCAAATACAAAAGGCATGAAAAAGAAGAGCGTCAAAAGATAAACATCGTATGGGCCAACTTTTTCCTTTGGGGAGGGGTGCTGATCTTTGCAGCGTTGCTCGGCGCAGCTACAAAATACCAGGCCATTACGCTGCCCATAAGGTTATTTGAGAACTTTTATCGGAACGGAAGCCTCATCTTTGGCGGCGGCCAGGTGCTTGTCCCTTTTCTTTACACAGAATTTGTTGAGTTTAAGAGATACCTAAGTTCCGAGGAGTTTCTTTCCGGCTACGCCCTGGTGCAAGCCATTCCAGGCCCTACCTTTTCCTTCAGTGCCTTTATTGGTGCGCTAACGATGCGGGAATGGGGGACAAGCGGTGAAATAATGGGTGCGGTTATTGCCTCCATCGGTGTGTTTCTCCCAGGCACGTTCCTGATCTTCTTCGTATCCAGGTTTTGGGATCAGCTTAAAAAGTACCGGCCTGTGAAAGCTTCGCTAGAGGGGATCAACGCCGCCAGTGCGGGGATGGTAGTGGCTGCGGCTTTTTTACTCTACCAGCCTCTTGAGCAAAACCTCCTCAACATTCTGGTGATCATCATTACCTTTCTGGTACTTCAGTTCACCAAAATGCCCAGACCGATTATAATTCTTATTGGCTTTGCACTGGGTTTTGTATTCAAAGGCCAATAAAAAAACCCTGAGTGCGTGTACCCAGGGTCTTCATGCCAAATAGCCTTCTATATTGCGTTACTCGTGAAAGGTGAGCAAAGGCACCTTGACACCCATGGCCACTTTTTTTGTAACACTGCTTTTAAAAATCTTTTCAAAAAGAGAATGCTTTCTAGGCATCATGGCAATCATGTCAGCTGAGTTTTTTTCGGCAAATTCAAAAAGCCCGGCTCTTACATCATCATTCTTTGTAGTCTCGAAAGAGTGCTTAATGTTCTTAAGAAATTTGTCGACTTTGAAGCTCTCCACCAGGCGGCTAAATGGAAATTTGTCATCCTCAGTAACATTGACGATTGTGATTTCAGCTTCGAAAAGCTCGGCAATATCCTTCAGCGGACTTAGCCGTCCTATTGACTCTATCTTATTGAAGTCAGCAGCAAATACTATCTTCTTCGGGTTGAATTTTTTTATAGCTTCGGGAACTACCAGCACCGGCACGTCGGCAATTCTAATCACTTCACTGCTTACCCCGCCGAGCAGCTTCTCAAGTGTATCATGACTTCCTTTTGTGCCCATCACAATCATATCTATTTTCTTGGTTTCCATCGCCGTATAAATAGCGTCAATGGTGAAAGATACATAGGCTCTATGATCGTGCTTAACATCCTTCAACCCTGGAATTTCTTCATCCAAAGCGTCGAATTTCTTGTCAATTTCCTCCTCGTACTCTTCCAGCATTGGTTCAATCATGGCCTGGCCACCAATGTCCATATGCGGCGTTGGCACATGAATGGCGTTAATAAGGTGGATTTTAGCACCCAGCTTCTTGCTAAGGTCTACCGCAATTCTAACAGCGTTCTTTGAACACGGGGAGAAGTCTGTCGGTACAAGTATGTTTTTGATGTTCATGTCTTTGTCGGATTACAAGGTTGCTAATTAAAAGTAAACTTAATGCTTCTCCATTCCGCCTGACATGACCTCAATATTCAGAAAACCTGATTTTAGTCAGAATTGAACTATATGCTACTTAATCAGCTGTTTCCTGCGGTAGAAGTAGATGTGTTGCGGGCCGTTAAAGTTTTTTCCCTCACTGAGCGTAACATAGCCCTGGCCGTTTGCTGTAAACGCCACGGCCTCCCCTTGCGGTTCCGGTTGGTAAGGAAGCCGGTGCGGATTCGTCTTGATCGCTTCCAGCCAGGGAACGCCTGGTTCTTTCTTCCAGTAAAATATTGACTCGTAATTTTTAAGTAAAAGCTCCTGCCCATCAGGCGATATGTCTCCTGAGACTATCATCCAGAACGGGATGCCACCCACCTTGTGCAGTACATAGGGTTCTGGCGTCTGCTCCGCAAAAGGCCAGTGAAAGACAATAACATTGTCCCCTCTTTTAGATATAATGATGATGTCACGGTTGGTGGGGTCGACCAGCAAGGTTTCAGCATCCCGTGGGCCATCAGGGTATTGAAATTGATACGTTGAAAAGTCGCTGATGCTGAGAGATTGAATCTCTCCCGCCAGATTCAAATCTGGTTCGGGAAACGAATAGATGGAGTAATTGCCATAAACAGCTCTATTGTCCCCTATTTCACCTACGTAAAGCAAATAGGCCCCGTTCTGCCCTGGACCAATGGCGATATCCTCCCAGTCACGGTTAATCACTCCCTCCAATCTAATTTCAGCTTTGAGCTGAGCAAGGCTGTCGATCAGGTAAACGGAAGGACTGCCGCCACTATCGTTGTGCACCCAATAAAAGCCGGGGTATTTCTGACTGGCCACTATCCCTGAAATTTCATCGAGGCTATTTTCTTTTAAGATTCCCATCGAAGTAGCCGCCTCGAAGGGTGCTCTCGCTTTTTCCTCAGCATAATCATTCTTGTCGCTTTTGCCATGGCAGGCTACCAAAACAATAAAGCAAAGGGTGTAAAAAGCAATTCTAATTGACATCAAAAGCCTTGTTTTGAGGGGCGGGGTAGAAACTATGTATTCAGGAAGGCCGGGTTGTTACCGGCTGCATTGGTGGGAAGTACAGGACTCGAACCTGCGACCCCCGCCCTGTCAAGGCGGTGCTCTAAACCAACTGAGCTAACTTCCCAAAATGAACCATCGAAGCAGCAACGTGCGACTTGCTAGCCAGCAAAGTTTGAGAAACAATTCGAAATAAACAAAGGCTTAAATGGGGAGGTAAGCTTAGCAAGTGCTAAAAAAGTCGGTGGCTGCTTTGATGATGGGCTTCTCGAAAATGGCAGCAATGCCCACCGCCACACCTACCATTACGGCCGCAATAGTCAGTGCATTGCGAGTTCCTGCGGGTAGTTCTTTGGGGTTGGTAAGATACTTCATGATCCTTTTGCTCAACATCTTCTTTCCCAGGTATGGTTAAAAAATGGGAAGGGTTTAGGGCTGAAACATAAATCAGCCCCACCACCCTTATATCACTATTCTACTACTTCTCCTTTAATGGTCAGCACAATAGGAGCTTCGGAGCCACTGTGATAAACGCTCACAGTCTTGCTAAAAGCCCCTGTCTTTGCAGCATTATAAGTAGCTTTCACAAACCCTTCACTACCCTCGCCAATACTACCTTTCGTGTAGTCCGTTACAGTGCAGCCACAAGATGCTGTCACCTTGGTGATGGTAATTGACTCGCTGGATGGGTTCGTAAAATCAAAGTTGTGGCTTGCGGGCGCACCCTTTGCAATCTTGCCAAAGTCGTAAGTCATTGCCTTGAATGACAATGACTCGGCGGCAGGACGAAAGCTTGAAAGAGCAATAAAGGCGACGAAGAGCCCTGCTAGTGCAACAATGTTCTTTTTCATAATTAATGTGTTTTAGTGAAAAAATAAATAACGATTCAAATGTCCGTACTGAAACTTTAAAAGGCTGTTAATGAAAGCATAACAAGTGTTAATGAAATGTTAATGGCACACTGTTCATCAATGGATTGTTTAATTTTGAATCATGAGGACTCGTTCAATCAGGCTTATCACCTCACTCGGAGCGCTCTCAGTAGCCGGGGTTCTGCTGATTCAATTTCTTTGGATCAGGCAGGCCTACATTGCTGAGTCCAGAACTTTCGACCATAATCTTCATCTCGCACTGCGCAATGTTGTGGAGTCGCTGTGCCAAACTGATGGCTTGGATGTGCCAGCCTACAATCCCATTGAGCAGATATCGGCTAATTATTATATCGTACGAACTTCACAGGTATTACAGCCCCAAACCCTGGAATACTTCCTGACAGCCGAATTGAACAAGCGGAATATTTTCACCGATTTTGAGTATGGTATATACGATTGCCAGTCGCAACTCATGGTTTATGGAAATCAGGTTTCAGAAAACAAAGGGAAATTGGTCAAGGCGAGCTTCCCGTCGCTAAAAGAAGACCAGTATTATTTTGGGGTGCTGTTCCCCTCAAGGCAAGGATACCTCCTGGGCAGAATGGACTTTCTGGTGTACTCTTCGGGAGGACTACTGCTTGTGATAGGGTTCTTCGCCTACGCCATGGTGGTGATGGCAAGGCAAAAAAGACTCTCGGAAATTCAGCGGGACTTTATCAACAACATGACGCATGAGTTCAAGACTCCCTTGTCGACCATTAAGCTGTCGGCAGAAGTGATCCGGTCGGCCAATGAAAAGGACTCGAAAGAACGGCTTCACAAATACGCTACTTTGATCGAAAAAGAGGCCGACAGATTGCAAAGCCATGTGGAAGAGGTGTTGCAGATAGCGCTGGTAGAAAAAAACAAACTACAATTACACATGCAGCTACAGTCAGTGGCTGACCTGCTAGAGGAATTTGACCAGACTGCCCTGGAAAAAGTGCAGGTTGCTGGCGGGAAATGGCAACTGGAATGCCATTGCAAGGGCAGCAAAATAAAAACTGACACCCTCCACTTTCAAAATGTGCTGGGCAATTTGCTCGACAACTCCATCAAATATTCGGAGGGTGCCCCCGTCATCAGCCTGGATGTTACCGACACTGGCCACGAGGTGCTCCTTACATTTAAGGACGAGGGTAGAGGCATCCCTGCTCAGTCGCTGAAACACGTTTTCAAGAAATTTTACCGGGTGCCGTCCGGAGATGTGCAGGATGTTTCAGGTTTTGGACTGGGCTTGTTTTATGTAAAGCAAATCGTCAAAGCCCATAACGGTGACATTACAGTAAGTTCAACACCCGGAAGGGGAACAACTTTTCGAATCAAAATCCCAGTAGTTCATGAAAAATAGGCCAAAACTGCTACTGGTGGAGGATGACCCAAGTCTGGGCTTTGTACTAAAGGATAACCTGGAGCAAGGTGGCTACGAGGTGGTTCATGCCACAAACGGACTGGATGCTCAGCAATTTTTTAAAACCAACACCTTCGACCTGTGCCTTCTGGACATTATGCTGCCAAAAGTAGACGGGTTTACATTGGCTAAGAGCATCCGGGCGACCAATTCATCCGTTCCAATCCTTTTCATCACAGCCCGCTCGCTTCAGGAAGACAAGCTGAAGGGTTTTTCAATTGGAGCAGATGACTACATCACAAAGCCATTTAGTATGGAGGAGCTGCTTTTTCGTGTGGCAGTTTTTGTAAAAAGAACCACGCCTACTGAAGAAAAGCCAACTTCTCAGCAGCTGGCCATTGGCGAGTATACACTAAACACCGACACGCTCCGCTTGCATTTCAAAGATGGCGAAACCAAGCTGACACGAAGAGAAAACGACTTGCTTTTCATGCTGGTGTGTCGCAAAAATCAGCTTGTGAAAAGAGATGATATTCTTTTGCAGCTCTGGGGCGACGACGACTACTTTGCCGGAAGAAGCCTTGACGTGTTTGTGTCTCGTCTCAGAAAGTATCTCCGGCACGATCCGAATGTTCAAATTGAAAACCACCATAGCGTCGGCTTTCAGCTTAGAGTAAAATAAAAGCGCAGTCACTACTTTTTCACTGTTGACAGGATCAATTTCGAGGCATTCTTACCACCCACATGGACTTTATTGACAGCCGGAATCAGGTTTGCTTCCGTGGCAATGTTCGTTCCTGTGTTCGGGTTCGGGTCGTAGTGCGGAAAGCTGCTACTGGTAATGTACAGCCGGATGCGATGCCCCGCTTTAAAAAAATTAGCCGTAGCCATATTATTGATAGATATCGGATAAACCTTCTCCGGCTCCATCAACACCTGCTTCTCAAGTCCTTCCCGGTAGCGCATCCTTAAATAGCCAGCATCCAGTCCGCTCAGGTTAATTGACTTGCCGTCGGGATAGACATCGCAAAGCACTATATGAAAATCTGTGTCCTTCGCTGAGGAGCTTACTTCCAAAGCGGCCTCTACCAGACCAATTACTTCAATGTCCTCCGCCAAAACTTCGGAAGTAAAGACCAACACATCCTCCCGGGCTTCGATTTCTCTTTGGTCGAAGGGATAGCTTTTTTCGAAACTTTTATCATACACGGGATTATTTGGATCAAAGGTGTAAGACATGGTTTTCGCCTTTTTTGACGGCTGCATTACAAGTTCCCCACTTTTGTTGTCGGCACCGGCGACCAAATAAAACGTGGTGCTTTCGATATTGGGTACAGGCCAGTCGCTAAACGTTTTCCATTCATTAGCGCCCATCACAAAAACATTGACAGGGTCGGGCATGGGTGCCTCCTCTTCTTTTAAATGAACGGTGAACCAGTCAATCAAAACCCTGTCGAAGTCGAAACCCGCCGACGGCCCAAAGCTGACTTCTCCAAAATTTGTCTTCCTCACGGTTATCGATGTGTGATTCCATGGGCCAAGAATAAGTGTGGTGTTTTCTCTCGCCAGGGGGGTGGCGGCCTTTGTTTTCATTTCCTGAAAAGCCTGAATAGCACCCAGGGGCCCATAGGCAGCATCGTACCAGCCACTGAGTAGCAAGGCAGGTGCCTGCATTTTCTCAAAGTCTTTTTCTACCGAGGCAAAGTCCCACCAGTCTGATTTGTCAGGGTGAGTCAACCAATCGTAGTAATAAGGCGCATATTTTTTCAGCAGCGGCATGTCGGACAACGGCCTGTGCTTGTACCAACTTTCTCTTTCTTTCACCCAGTCGTCATAAGCCTCGCCATCAAGCCAGGGGCCCGAGGTGTCATTGGCTTTTTTACGAAGGTCAGGGACAATGAAAGGCACAAACCAATCCAACCAAAGAAAGGAAAAAGCACCACCGAAATAGTAAAAGTAGTGGCTATTGATCGGTGTCATGTCGGGCGCCGCCGCTTTGAGTGCTTCCGGCGCTTCGGACAGGGCCAGCCACTGAACAATGCCCGGGTAGGAGCCCCCATAGGTGCCGACTCTCCCATTTACATATGGCTGCCTACCCACCCATTCTATTAAGTCGTAGCCGTCGGGCCGCTCCTGATGATACGCTTTGAATTCTCCCTCGCTCCCGAAGCGACCTCTGACATCCACCAGAAAAACGGCAAACCCTTCTTTTGCTGCAGCAAGGGGAAACATGGCGTAACCATCATACTCATCTTTGCCATAGGGCGTCCTGTACACAATAGCGGGAAACCTACCTTTTCCTGCTGGCTTATACAGAATAGCCTCCAGCTTGACGCCGTCCCTCATGGGAATTTTGACCACTTCCCGTTGAATGTTCCAAGCTTGCGGTTGAGCTGCCAGAGTGGAAAAAAGAGAACATAGAAAAATGGATGCTAGGAGTGCTCTCATTTTTGAAGATTTATCAATAGCTCATCGTCGAGGCGTATTCCAAATTCTAAGGTTTCAATAGCAATGTTTGCTTCATCTGTTTTTACAAAGGCTCTAAATTAAATCTAATAGTAAGACGCCGCAACTTCTTACAATATCAACCTCAGCCGTCCATTGGTGGTATAAATAGGACTAGCCAGCCAACTCATGGTCTTTAATTTCACGAAACTCACCCGTCCGTTGAAGAATCGATTCATATGCCTTAAAGCATAAATCTATCACATTTTTATGGAGTGATTCTTTGAATATATTTTTTATCGTTGGAATGGACTTCTCCGTACCAAAAGAGGTAAGACACTGAATTGCCCTATTAAGACAAAAGTTGTTCAAGATGTCTAATTCCAATAAAAAATCTATTCTCTCTAGGAGCCAATCTTCGTCGTCTTCATCACCCAAAATAACTAAGGCTCTGAGCGGCCGCTCTAACTCATATGATCTATCCTCTTTAGATTGGATATAGCTATCAACAATTTGCTTTAATTCCTGCTTGAGTTCTGGAGCTTTAATTATCTCGGCAGCTTCAATAAACTTTGAGATTGCATACCTCGAATCATCATTGTCATCCAAGCAATGGGTCGAATAGAAACATAGTGCCAGCTTTGTAGAATAGCTTGAATCAAATGAGGTTGAGGCATCTAAAACCCAATAGTTTAAGTATTTTTCATGAAAACAGAATTTGCTACCATCATGAAACCAAGAAAGAATCGATTTACCTTTTTCCGGCTTTCCAATAAAGTTGAGAGTTTTCGCAAGATCGAGGGCCAAGTAATACTCTTTCTTAAATATCTGCTTATTCTCCATCCATTGCGATATTCCGTCTAACACCTTTTCTGATTCATTAAGCTTATATTTTCTTATTCCACTTAGAATGACGTGAATTCCCGGTATCCCAACAGAGGGTGGCAATGAATTTTGACGAATCATTTGGATGATCTCGCCGTTTTCAACTAATACCTCGAGAGCTCTCGACTGCTTTTGTGGGTCTCTACTATTTAGATGTTCTTTTAGGGTGTCTTTAATTGCTTCATATGTATAATACTTTAGCCCTTCGATTCCTAAAAGAGAGATTTCCTTGTTCGGGTTAATAATTAAGCTCGTAAACACTTCCAACTGTACAATGGAACCCATATTCAATAGTGCTTCAGCACACGTCTGCTTCAAACTATTATTATAACTTTTGTCATCAACCATCTGAACAAGGTACCTGACAGCCGACTTTGACTTAAAGGAGGAAAGAACTTTAAGGATACTTCTTTCTTTCGAAACATCGTGATGCTGACTAAGCAGGCCAACTAAAACAGGTAGTAGTTCTTCGCTGTTAAGTTCAATTAGGAAGTCGGCTACAGAATCGATCGGTTCGCTCCTACTGTGCTCCTTCGCTAGGTATTGCCGTTTAAATAATTCAACTATTTCACCTATGACTTTCTTAGAAAGTTTCCCTTCGTAATATAGCTTCTTGAAAATATTGCAGCACTCTTCAGAGACCCACCAGTCTCCATATTTCTCCCAGTTTTTTACTATCAAAAGATATTCTGTCTCATCGAAATGACTTAGAGCTCTTACCACACTTACTTGTGTGCTAGGTTCAAGAAAATGTTCTCTTTTGTTCCATTCTAGGTTTTCATATGCGAACTTTTTTGAAAAGCTCACTCCACGAGCAGACAACATTTCTAATGCGGCCATTTTCACGTTGTCCCAATGTCCATTAGCCATACATATTTGGAAGAATTCCGAGATTTTGTCGGACTGAATTCTTTTGAGATAGAAGAGAGCCCGTTCTCTCGTACTTCTGACGACAGAATCACATTTTTCTATCAGCAACTCAATGATTTGATTTTTTGTTTTTTCCTTACAATTCGGATTGGTGATTAAGCAGTAGCTGGCTAGCCATATATTTTCTTTCAAGGACTCTATTATATTAGAGGAGTCTTTAAAATGAATGGATGACCCTATTATTGTGGACTCCCAGAAAGCTAAATTTTTTATTTGGTTCAGAAAGGCAAAATCACTGTGTAACCTCTCTGCCAAAAAAATTGATGAAAAATAATTTAGAAAGACTCGATGCCAAAAGAATATTTGGACATCATTCTTTAAAATATAGCCCGTTTCAAACAATAACTCGAACATAGAATCCGTCGTTGTACCTAGAGGGATCAAGCGCTTTTGTTCAAACTCATATATCCCGTCCAATAGGATTGGAGTAGCTTCGCCAATTGAGAGGTTAAAATCATTCTTCTGAACAATGTGAAACGCTAGCCTCGACAATAGTGTAGTAGTCACTATCCACCTACTATCTGAGGTTAATAGATACTCATATTTTGATTCATCCCACTCCCGTAAGCGCTCAACAATGAGGTCGGCAATTTGAGCTGATGTCCCAGGTAAAGTCTCATTCTCTTTAAATACCGAAATCATAAGGAGTAGAAGAAGAGTATTTTGAGACTCCTCGGAGAGGCTATTACTGTCTACTGCATCTCTAAACCTGTAATACCCGTCCCCAAAATACTTGCGAGAGATGTACTCAATCTTTTTCTTGTCCAACAAAGCCATTTGAAATGTGCTTGAATTGGGAAAGCGTGGTATTCTATTTGGCCTTGTAGATAAAATGCATTGTGTTGTTTTTGATAGTTGAGTGAGTTCAGAACTAAAATCACGAACTGCTTCTTCAGGAATTTCATCGTAAGCATCTAAAAGAAGCAGAAATTTGTTTTTAGAGAGAACCTTTGACAGAGAAGAGAACTCAAATCCATTATATCGTAATTCATCTTCAATTAGGCTGGATAGCGTTTTATTTCTTGATACGCTCCTTAGTGCTATGTAAATGGGGATTACTATCTCAATATATTGGAGGCAATGGCTAGCCAAATCTTGCGCTAAAAACCTAAGCAAAGAGCTCTTCCCAAGGCCGGTGTTACCTACTAAAACCTTAATATTTGTATTAGGATCGGCTTCAATTTGCGATAGCTTAATCTCATTTCTTTTATCTGTTTCATTATCAACATTTGTGATTGTATAGAACGAATGGAGGAATCGTGGGTTCAGCTTTCGAATATCGAGGTTGTCCAAACCTCTGAAATTACTATTCGGAAGCGGCCAATTTGAGAACTTAATCTTAATTGCCTCCAGGTACTTAAGAAAATCTATAAGAACCAGCTTTTTTTGATTTAAAGCAGCGTCAGTAATTTGCCCAACGATCCCTATTGCCGAATCATGATCAAACTCTTTTAATATTTGAATGGGTGAAAGAGATTGTTGCCTTTCTCTACTTAAAAGCGATGAAAGGTGATGAAGCTTAATTTGCAGTTCTTCGACGTCTCTAGCGTGAAATATCAGTTCATTGGCATCGAAAACTTTCAGCTCAGTTCCATTTGTTATAAGTAGAAAGTTTTGGCTTACACTATTAGAATAAGATTTGAGTTGCCCAATATGTCTTTCTAAATCTTCGTCGGGGCTTTTACTGTCGATAATAAATTTGGCACAATTCGCATCCCCGTTTAGGCAAACGACAAAATCTGGTCGATGGGTTAGTTCCTTTGTTCCTTTTCGCTTGAAGGACACACCTGAATACAAATCTTTAGCAGGAAAATGTTTCTCTGGAAGGATTTCATGGGGCATGTACCCTAAATAGTCTTGGAGAAGAGGAATAATAAAGTTTTTGCTTACCTCGGCCTCATTTGCATATTTTATTCGATGAAATTTGTCATAAAACTGCCCCATCTACTCATACTTATTAAAATAACAAATTTTGAACTTTACGTCTTCCTTATAGGGATGATTGCCACAAAGCGTTACGACTTTCGCATTACATTGACAAGAGCGCTATAATATCTGCAAACAAATGCAATATTCATATTTACTCATGTACAAAAACAGCGACTCTTTCGAATTGCTGCTTCTTTCAATAAGACTTGTGCTAGTTGCCGAGGCATCGACGATTTTGGCATGAAGCGTCTCAGCTACAAACTAGCTTAGACGTCCCTCAAATTTAGTATCCTTTTCGCCGTAACGAAACATAATATTGCAATTCGTTTGATCAACGTCCTTTCCCATGGAAATTGACATTCCCTGCATGGCACGGTCATCCAGTTTTTGAAGCATCAGTTCAGTATGGAATGGCATCGCCAGAAGGATTGCATTAGGCGCATAGCTATTGCAAGTATACTCCTACTTTCATTTCTAAGAACCTCTCTGCCAATTAGCGACGAAGAAATATGGTGATCCAATAGGTTCTAAAAAATACGCAAGAGCAAATAAAAAAGCAGTTACAAATTAATGCAACTGCTTTAACCAAGGGTGGAAGACCGGGTTCGAACCGGCGACCTCCTGAACCACAATCAGGCGCTCTAACCAGCTGAGCTACAACCACCATGTAATTTTGGGACTGCAAAGTTAATGGCATTCATCAATTTTGCAAAGCACTTAGTCCCTTGTAAATAATAATCTTTCACCTTTTTTAGTTTCATCCAATTGGCCTTTGTGATAGGCCCTGTGCCCCGAAACAAGGACAGTATCAATTTTTGAATGAAAGATTTGCCCTTCAAAAGGCGACCACCCACATTTCGCCAGGATATTTGATTTCTCCACCATCCAGGTTGAGCTGGTGTCGGCGATCACCAAATCAGCAAAATAGCCCTCTCTGATAAAGCCTCGTTTTTCAATTTGAAACAAAATGGCCGGATTATGACACATTTTTTCCACTAGCCGCTGCATGCTTATTTTGCCCTCCCGCTGTTTTTCAAGCATCGCCACTAACGAATGTTGAATCAACGGCCCCCCGGAGGGTGCCTTGAAATAGCTATTTTGTTTCTCCTCCCAGGTGTGGGGCGCATGATCAGTAGCCACCACGTCGATGCTGTCTTCCAACAAAGCTTTCCATATCTGTTCCCGGTCGCTTGCCTTTTTCACAGCCGGGTTCCACTTAATAAGTGTCCCTTTACTCGCATAGTCTTCATCCGAAAACCAAAGGTGGTGAATGCACGCCTCAGCCGTTATTCTTTTTTTTGCCAGGGGAATTGAATTATCGAACAGCGCCGTTTCCTTTCCGGTAGAAATATGCAAGATGTGTAGCTTGGTGCCATGCTTCTTTGCCAAGCCTACTGCCATGGATGAAGAGAGGTAGCAAGCTTCTTCACTTCGAATGAGGGGGTGGCACTCGATAGGCACATCTTCACCATACTTATTCCTGAATATTTCAGTGTTGGCTCTGATAGTGGCTTCGTCTTCGCAGTGCGTTGCTATGAGCATGTCTACCTTGCTAAAAAGACCTTCCAGCACCTGCGCATTGTCTACCAACATATTACCTGTGGAAGAACCCATAAACACCTTGATGCCACACACATTCCGGTGATTCGTTTTTAATACTTCCTCCAGGTTGTCGTTGCTGGCTCCCATGAAAAAAGAATAGTTGGCCAGAGATGTTTGCCGGGCAATTTCATATTTGTCCTCCAGCAGCTGCTGAGTTAATGCGTTGGGCACCGTGTTGGGCATTTCCATAAATGATGTGACTCCCCCGGCCACAGCCGCCCTGGCCTCGGTATAAATGGTAGCCTTATGTGTGAGGCCCGGCTCACGAAAATGCACCTGGTCATCGATTACCCCAGGCAACAAGTATTTGCCGTCGGCATCTATCACCTCGTCAGCGTCATCAGTCAAGTGCGAACCTATCTTTTCGATATACTGCCCCTTCACCAACACATCTGCGGCACGTACCTTACCTTCGTTCACTATATTTGCATTTACAATCAGCTTCGTCTTCATAAGATGGACTATTTGATGTGCAAATTTACATTTATATACCCAAACAGGGGCCTCTGGCATGATAGATAACAAAAATTTTATGGAGGAGTCGGCTGGCTTCGAGTCGTTCAAGCTGAACAAGCAGCTCCTGAACGCTATCGCCGATCTGGGTTATAAGTCACCCACTCCCATTCAAGCCAAGGCGATACCCGTGGCGAACGCAGGCCACGACCTGTTCGGCATAGCGCAAACCGGCACGGGCAAAACAGCGGCCTACCTGATCCCCATTCTTTTGAAAATCAAGTATGCGCAAGGCAACGACCCGAGGGCACTCATTCTGGCACCCACCCGGGAGCTTGTGATGCAAATCGAGGAGAATGCCCGAAAGCTGGCCACCTACACCGACCTTCGGGTAGTAGGCCTCTATGGGGGAAAAGGGCCAAAGCTTCAGATTGAAGAGTTGAAAAAAGGTGTGGACTTGATCGTGGCCACCCCCGGTCGGTTCACAGAGCTCTATCACGCAGAGGCTATCCATCCACGCCAAATTAAGACGCTCGTGCTGGATGAAGCAGACCGCATGATGGACATGGGGTTTATGCCGCAGATAAGGAAGATACTCGAGGTGATTCCCGTCAAGCGGCAAAACATGTTGTTTTCTGCCACAATGCCCGAAAAAGTAGTGAAGCTCTCAGAGGAGTTTCTGGAGTTTCCTCAAACAGTTGAAGTGGCTCCTCAGTCGAGTACGCTCGAAACCATTGAACAGCGGGTGTACCTCATACCTAACTTCAAGACGAAGATCCACATGCTCAACTGGTTTCTGCATCAAACAGAAGCCATCGACAAAGTCATCATATTCACCAAAACGAAAGACACTGCCAACAACCTTTATAAATTTATACACCGGAAAATCAATCCATCTGTAAAGGTGATCCATGGCAATAAAGACCAGAATGCCAGAATCAATGCTTTTGAAGCCTTTAAAGCTGGCGACAGCAAAATCCTGGTAGCTACGGATGTGAGCTCAAGAGGCCTCGACGTGAGCATGGTAAGCCATGTTATCAATTTTGATGTGCCAGTGTTGTATGAAGACTATGTGCACAGGATAGGACGAACAGGGCGAATTTACAAAGCAGGCTCAGCCTGGACTTTTGTTAACCCGGCTGAGGAATATCACCTTCGCAAAATAGAGGAGCTTATCCGAAAACCAATTCCCGTACACCGCTTGCCCAAAGATTTGATCGTTGAGGAGACCCCGTTCGAAGAGCAGCAGGACATGGCCAGGGAAGTGGATCATCAGAAAAGAAAAGATGACCCGGATTTCAAAGGTGCCTTCCATGACAAGAAGCATCCGAAAGGTCAATTTAAGAAGCCCGCTCCCAAAAAGAACAAAAGGAAAAAACGTTGATCTGCGTATCGGCAGAATTCATCGAAGAATTTGGGTGGTTCATCTAATCGAAAATTTTGTTTGAAGTGAAAAGCATACATTTGATACAGAAAGATGGATAAGTCTTTCTTTCCATAGCTGGTTGAAAAGATCTTGGGGGATGTGGCTTTGCCGATCCCTCAAGTTGTTTCTAGCCCACACTAAAAAGGCCCTTGAACTTCCGTTCAAGGGCCTTTTGCATTCTTTTCGCACCGTTTGCTTGTGACTCCGCTAGTCTAGTTTAATCCGCTCTTCCCTGTTAGCCACTTCCCAGGCAGTAAAGAAAACCAGCTTTGTGATAACGGTCATCTTGTCGAACGCAATTTTCTCGATCGTATCGGTGGGGCGGTGGTAATCGGCGTGGACACCATTAAAGTAGAAAATAATCGGCACGTTGTTCTTTGCGAAGTTGTAGTGGTCAGAGCGATAATAAAACCGGTTTGGGTCGTTCTCGTCGTTATAAGTATAGTCCAGCGCAAGGTTGGTGTAGTCTTTATTTGCCTTCTCCGAAAGCTGGTGAAGATCCTGCGACAACTTGTCCGAACCAATCACATAGATATAATTCTCATTGTCCAAATGAGCGTCATCTACCCTGCCTATCATGTCAATATTCAAATTGGCAACGGTTTTACTCAGCGGCAGCACCGGATGATCCGTGTAGTACTCCGACCCGAGAAGGCCCTTTTCCTCACCTGTCACCGTCATGAATAATATGCTTCTGCGGGGGCCGTTGCCTTTCTTTTTTGCTTCGCTAAAAGCCTGAGCTATTTCCAACACTGCACTCGTACCTGATCCGTCATCGTCTGCACCATGGTAAATAACATCGTCTCTTTTGCCAAGGTGGTCGTAGTGGGCCGTCACGACCAGCACCTCGTCTTTCTTGTCAGTCCCTTCCAGAAACCCAAGCACATTCTCAGTTATCACCTCCTCGGTGGTTCTTTCTGCCTTAAAGCTGATACTAGCCATCGGTTGCTCTGCGCCTGAAGCACCCTCCATCAACTCTTCAATAGATAAGCCAAAGAAACCGTTTGCAGCATCGGGCGAAACAATGAAAACAAAAGGGCCTTCGTTGCTGCTATCTCCCTCACTACTAAGGCTTAAACGTGAGGCTGTAATATAGTTCTTGTATCGACCGACTACAGTTTTAAATTGACCATCCGATTCGCCGCCAAATACAAGGAGGCCCCTAACGTTGGCTTCGGCAAACTGCCTCCTGATGGATGTCCACGATCTGCTATCCTGGCTTCTCACGGCAACAATTTTATTATAGAAAGCCCCATTTTTGACAATGCCAGAGGCCTGCCCCAAATCACCAATAAAAACAACCTCAGCGGTCACTTCGTCGGAAGTACTGGCAGAGCCAAAATACAACAGGTCGGTTCCGTTCTCCAGCTTTGTCGCACCTGCTTTTACATAAACATCAGTCCATTGAGATTTTTGCAGCGGGAAACGCTGAAAGTAGGATTTTGAGTTGGCCTCTGGAACAATTGGTTGTAATCCATATTGCTTAAACTGTGACTCAATAAAAGCCGCCGCCTTTCGCTGACCTTCGGTGGCTGTTTCCCTACCCTCCAGGCTATCGGAAGTTAACACTTCGAGCCGGGCATAGAGGTCTTCTTTGGTGATGGTCTTCGAGATTTTTATCGCCTTTTTATCCTGGGCAAATGCAGCTAAGCTAATTACCAGGGCGAGCACAAATAATGAAAATTTTTGAATCATGATTGCTTTGGGTTACCCGGGGCAATTTTATTCTTTTCGGGTAAACCTTCCATACCTATTCCACATTTTATTTGAAAACCGGAACAAAATATCTTCACATTAAATTATACCTTTGCAGTCAGAAATAAGGTTCATATCACTACACATTTTCAGAGGGTAACTTAATGAAGATCAACGTTAACCAAAGGGTTAGTTTTGAGAGTCGCCATCACGGCAAAGATGATCAAGAGCTGGCCACAATGCTTCAAACTGTTGGAGTGTCGTCTATTGATGAATTAATCGATCAAACTGTTCCAAAGAAAATTCGACTGGAACGGCCGCTGCAACTTCCGGCGCCAAGAAATGAGTATCAATTCCTGAACGAATTCAAGCAACTGGCTGCCGGCAACAAGGTATTCAAGAGCTATATCGGCATGGGGTATTATAATTGCGTGGTGCCTGCCGTTATTCAGAGAAATATATTGGAAAACCCGGGCTGGTACACAGCCTACACTCCCTATCAGGCAGAGATCGCCCAGGGACGTTTGGAAGCACTTATCAACTTCCAAACTGTGGTATCTGATTTGACAGGCATGGAGATCGCCAACGCCTCCTTACTGGACGAAGGTACCGCAGCGGCCGAAGCCATGACCATGCTGCATGAGCTAAGGAAAAAATCGAGAAAAGACGCCCATAAATTCTTTATCGATGAAAATACCTTCCCACAAACGATCGACTTGCTCGTTACCAGGGCCGAACCGCTGAACATTGAGTTGGTTGTTGCTCCGTTTTCTTCTTTCGATGTTACCGACACTTCATTCTACGGGGCCTTGCTGCAGTATCCGGATGCTAATGGCGAGGTGAAAGACCTGACATCTTTTATCGCCGCAGCGAAGGAAAACGATTTGATGATTGCGGTAGCTACAGACCTTCTGAGCCTCACGCTTCTGACATCCCCCGGCGAAATGGGCGCTGATGTGGTTATCGGCAGCAGCCAGCGCTTTGGCGTGCCAATGGGCTACGGCGGGCCGCATGCTGCTTTTTTTGCTACAAAAGACGAATACAAAAGGCAAATTCCTGGCAGAATCATTGGTGTGTCCGTAGACAAGGAAGGCAACAAAGCTTACCGGATGGCTCTCCAAACACGAGAGCAGCACATCAGAAGAGAAAAGGCCACTTCCAATATTTGCACAGCCCAGGTTCTATTGGCCGTTATGGCTGGCATGTATGCCGTATATCATGGTCCACACGGCCTGAAAGAAATCGCCGCAAGAGTCAATGGCTTGGCGAGACTGCTAAATGCTGGATTGGCTCACCTTGGTTTCAAGCAGCTGAATGCCGAGTTTTTTGATACCCTTAAAGTAGAAGCAGCAGGTAAAAAAGAAGCTATCAAAGCACTTGCAGAATCTAAAGGGGTAAATCTTAGGTACTTCTCTTCCGACCACGTGGGCATCTCCCTGGATGAAACCACCCAGCTTGAAGACCTGAAAGTCGTTTTTTCCATCTTTAGCGAAATAGCAGTTAAACCAACTTCAGGATTTGATTTTGAAGGCCAGTCGAGCAATGTGGACGTGAGCTTCTCTTCGGCTTTGGAACGCAAAAGCGACTATCTTACCCACCAGATTTTCAATGTGCACCACACGGAGCACGAGCTGCTTCGCTACATGAAATGGCTTGAAAACAAGGATCTTTCTCTCGTGCATTCCATGATTTCCCTTGGCTCGTGCACAATGAAGCTCAATGCCACATCGGAAATGATTCCGGTAACGTGGGCCGAATTTGGGAACATTCACCCATTTGCTCCGGCAAGTCAGGTAAAAGGCTATCAGCAGTTGGTAAACGAGCTTTCGGACTGGCTAAAAGAGATCACTGGCTTTGCGGCAGTTTCTTTGCAGCCAAATTCTGGCGCACAGGGCGAGTATGCCGGTTTAATGGTAATAAGGGCTTATCATCAGAACAGGGGCGACAACCACCGCAACGTGGCGCTTATTCCTTCGTCAGCGCATGGCACCAACCCAGCCAGTGCGGTAATGGCAGGTATGCAGGTGGTGATAGTAGCTTGCGATGAAAAAGGAAATATCGACCTGAATGACCTTCAAACCAAAGCTGAAAAACACAAAGACAATCTGTCGGCGTTGATGGTGACCTATCCATCCACTCACGGTGTGTTTGAAGAAGAAATCATAGATATCTGCGACATTATCCATCAAAATGGTGGACAGGTGTACATGGACGGCGCTAACATGAATGCCCAGGTTGGTCTGACTAGTCCGGCACGCATTGGCGCTGACGTTTGCCATCTCAACCTCCACAAAACATTCTGCATACCTCATGGCGGTGGCGGACCCGGCATGGGGCCGATTGGTGTTGGGGCTCACCTGGCTCCCTTCCTTCCTGGCAACCCGGTGGTAAAGGCAGGCGGAGACAAAGCGATTACGTCTATTTCATCGGCACCCTACGGCAGTGCCAGCATCCTCACTATATCGTACGCTTACATAGCTATGATGGGAAGTGAAGGATTGACGAATGCGACAAAAATGGCGATTCTTAACGCCAACTATATCAAGGAGCGATTGAAAGGGGATTACAAAATTCTCTATACAGGAAAGAATGGCAGGTGCGCTCATGAAATGATCGTAGACTGTAGAGAGTTTAAGCAGTTCGGAGTCGAAGTAGAAGACCTGGCGAAAAGACTGATGGACTATGGCTTTCATGCGCCTACCATGTCGTTCCCGGTGCCCGGCACCATGATGATTGAACCAACAGAGAGTGAGTCAATTATTGAGCTGGACAGGTTCTGCAATGCAATGCTCAGCATAAGGGAAGAAGTGAGGGAAGTAGAAAAAGGTCTGGCAGACCGTGAGATCAACGTGCTGAAAAATGCACCACACACCCAGAAAGTAGCGCTGGCCGAAGTATGGCAGCTGCCTTACAGCAGGGAAAAGGCAGTATTCCCTCTTGAATACGTGAAAAACAGCAAATTCTGGCCAAGCGTGAGCAGGATTGACAACGCCTATGGCGATAGAAACCTTTTCTGCAGCTGCATTCCAATTTCAGAGTTTTCGGAAACACTGGCTGAAGCCTAAGGAACAGAAAAGGGAGTTAATCGCTCCCTTTTTTCATTTGGCAGGTCAATTGAAAACAAGGAGCAGTTGCCGAAAAAAGTTAAAAATTGTGTAATCTTGTTAGCCTGTTAATGTCAAGCATATTTTTTATAGTGCCTTCATTGAAGGGTAACATATTGTTGAAATACTAATCGCAGTAAAGATTATGGCGTCTCAAAAGGATCTTTTAGAAAAATGGTCCAGCCGCATAAAGGCAGAAAAACTTGATGAAACAATTGCAGTAGTTAAGAACGCCCTGGCTGGCTATAAAAGATTCCCAAAATCTGTCAGAGTAGCCTACTACCTCCATGGCTCTCACCTCAATGGCACCAATATTCTGTACAATACGCCGGTTGACGTAGCGATTGAGCTAACCTCGGTAACAGGCTCCAGCAAAAGCAATGAAGACCCATTTGAGGGAAAAGGCCTCACCTACAAAAGCTTCAGAGAAAACATCCTTGAAAGCATGCAAAATGCTTTTGGCGAAGGGTCGGTGCAGGATGGAGACAACGCCATTCATATCATTGGCTCTCCTAATCGCCTTCCTGTGAATGTGCTCGTGTGCTTCAAATACAAATTGGTTATCAAGCACGGAAGAGATGAAGTGGAAAAACTGGGCGTGGCATTCTACCCTAAAAAAGGGAAGGAACTCATCATCAATTTTCCAAAGCAGCACAACGCCTACGAGGCAGTGAAAGAAAGCGGCTCCCAGGGCCAGTTTCTCGCTACTGTGAGGGTTTTCAAAAACATCAGAGACCGGCTGGTGCAGATGGGCCATATGGACGAGAACAGGACGCCTTCCTATTTTCTCGAAAGCTTTATCTGCAATGCTCCTACGGGAATGTTCACCAAAGACTATACTTCTTCCATCGCCAACTTGCTCGACTTCTGGAAGAAAAATGCGTGGAGGAATTATATCACCATTGACGGCTTCAGGTCTCTTTGGGGCGACTCACCTCAATCGTGGAATGTTGAGGATGCAAAATTCTTTTTGGAGGCTATTCGTAAAGTGGGCAAAGATCCCGCTTTCTGGCAGGCAGGGTCAGATAAGTGATTACCCCTTACTTGAAGTAATTCTCCCACCATTTCTGAAAAACATATAAGGCCCACGTGGTAGCATGCGCATCGCCCGGGTTGTTGCTGTGCAGTTGTTGCCTAAGCAAAGCCAGCTTCTGAACGCTGAAAATTCCCTGCTCGTTTAACTTGTCGTCATTAAAAACAACACCGTCCAGCGTGCTTTTCATCTCATTTTGCATCCACTTTAGCAGGGGCACTTCAAAGCCCTTTTTGGGACGGTTGTAAAGCTTCTGAGGAAGAAATTCTTTAAATGCATCCTGCAAAATTCTTTTCCTTGTTCCATTGTGAATCTTAAAACTTTCGGGCAGCGCAAAAGCAAACTCCACAACTCTGTGGTCTAAAAATGGCACTCTTACCTCCAGCGCATTTGCCATCGACATCCTGTCTACTTTGGTTAGCATGTCGTCGGGCAACACCAGCTGGGTATCTGCCAAAAGAAAGCTGTTTAGTGAAGAGGATTCGTGCAGCGGAAGCAACCAACCTCCCTTGTGTCCAAGGTAAGTCTCCATAACAAGTTCTTCCTTTGCCGATGGGCTCAGGTAGTCCAGCGCCCGGCCTTCCGCCATATAGCTGGCCCATCTCCAATAACGATCTTCAGCAGAAAGTTTAAGCCCTTCTCCGTACTTACTCAACTGCCTTACCTTGTTTCCAAAAGCAGACGATCTTGATGCAGGGAGGCTTTTCCAGAGTGGGAGCAGGCCCTTTGCTACCGCATTCGAAATACTTGGCTCAACGCTTTTTTGCCAGGCCAGGTGCTTGTTATAGCCCCCGAAGAGCTCATCAGCTCCATCGCCCGAAAGAGCCACAGTTACGTGCCTTCTGGTCTCTTCACTAAGTATGTACACCGGCAGCGCTGAGGAATCCGCAAACGGCTCATCAATATTGCTAATCATCCCCTCCAGATGATTCAGTAGGTCGTCGTTCGACAACTTGAAAACATGGTGCTGTGTATTGAAATGACGAGCAACCAATTCAGCATACTCGGTTTCATCAAAAAAAGGATCATCTCTGTAACCAATTGAAAATGAATGAATACCCGGGTGCAGCTTCGAGGCAATACCCGCTATGATTGAAGAGTCGGTACCTCCGCTAAGAAATGTGCCAAGGGGAACGTCCGCAACCAATCTATTTTTTACTGCGCTGGTGAGAAGCTCTCTCAACTCCTTTTGCTTGTCGGAATAGCTTTGACGCCCAACAGTTCCACTTGCATCAAATGGAACCTTGTACCACTGTTCAACCGTCACTTCATTCTTTTTGCTCGCAATCAGGTGGCCCGGAGGCAGCTTATGGACGCCTTTGAGGATCGTCAACGGAGCAGGGATATAATTGAGCTGCAGGTAAGTTAGCAACGATTCGAATGACAACTCTTTCTGAATACCATAGCGCATAATGGCCTTCATTTCTGAGGCAAAAATCAGCTTGTCCTCGTCATAGTAGTAATAAAGCGGCTTGATCCCCAGGCGGTCTCTGGCGATAAATAGCGAACCGTCAGCTGCGTCAAATATGGCGAAAGCAAAGAATCCGTTGAGATGACTCAGCGCCTTTTTGCCAAATAATATATACAACTGAAGAAGCACTTCGGTGTCACTTTCGGTTCGGAATGACACTCCCTTTTCCTGCAGGCCCTTCCTCAACTGCTTGTAGTTAAATATCTCGCCGTTAAATATGATTTGATATCGGCCGGAAGCATCTGACATCGGCTGGTGGGCGCTTTCAGAGACATCGATAATACTCAAACGACGGTGCCCCAGCCCGACAAAATGGTCGTAAAAGAGTCCCTGATTGTCTGGCCCTCTTTTGGCGAGCGATTCAGTTGCGGCGGCCAGGTGAATCATGTTGATCCGCCCGACCTCATTAAATGCCTTAATTCCTGTTATCCCGCACATTATTTGAGCCTCTTTTCAAATGTTTGTGTAATTTTAAAGTAATTCAATGGTTCTGAAAATTCGTCAGATAAATATGTCCAAGTTAAGACCCTCTTTTGTTCTTTTCATTTTTTCCATTCTTATTCTCTCGGGCTGTGCCGGCTCCAAAAAATCCAGGGCAAAAAAGGTCGACGTCATTATTCAATCTGCCAGGTCATACACCGGAACCCCTTATAAATACGGCGGCACTACCCGGAGCGGCATCGACTGCTCGGGGCTAATACTCCGCTCATTCGAGTCGGCAAACATCCAGGTGCCCAGAACATCCAATGCACAAAGCAAAATGGGCCGAAAAGTTTCGCTGAATGACCTTGAAGAAGGGGACCTCATTTTCTTTGCCATGGGCAAAAGGAAAAGAAAAATCACTCACGTTGGTATGGTCACTGACGTCAGGGGCAAAACCGACATCCGCTTTATTCACGCCTCAACAAAACTTGGTGTGATGGAAACGAACCTAAAATCCGACTATTATTGGAAAAGGATAGTGCAAGCCCGCCGACCTTTTTGAGAATACAATTTCTTTCCTATTTTTGCAGTCCCCAATTCAAGACTTCAATGTGAGCCTGCTCTTTGCGGTTCGACGTTTCTTCTTTGGTGTTTTAATGGGGCATTAGCTCAGCTGGCTAGAGCGCTTGCATGGCATGCAAGAGGTCATCGGTTCGACTCCGATATGCTCCACTTCGATATTTAACTCAAAAGGAAGGCGCAAGTCTTCCTTTTTTTGTCCATCTTCCTTTCTAATTGTGTTCACAATTACGCCAGCTATTACTTCTGTTCATTTTTTAGAACAAGAATTCACTTCTTTTAGTAGTTTTTAGCGACTACACTGCTAATAAAATTGAAGCTTATAGCTAAACAATTGAAAAATGGGTATTTTAATTTCCAGAAACACGTAAGAGATGGCAAAGCTCAAGAACATTATCAAACAACTCTCCGATAAAGACTATCAGGCTATTTATAACAGCCTCAATGAAAGTGCGGCCGAAAAATCGGCCTCGTTGCTCAAGGGCATTAGAGAACGAAGCCTTGGCGACAACAAGATCATGGAGGAGTTGGGAGTCAACCCCAATGCGTACTATACGCTGCGGTCACGACTCAACCAGAAAATTGAAGAGTATCTGGTGGAGCAAATGGAAAACCCCCGTACTGATATTCTAAAAAAGGTAGCCAACGTGAACGACGTTGTGTTCACCAAGAAACGAGCCATTGCCCTTGCCACGCTAAAAAAATTGGAGAAAGAGCTAATAGACTACGATTTGTCGTCAGAGCTCACGGTAGTTTACAAATATCTCAAGCGCTTACACATGCACTCGCCAGAGCAGTTTAGCTACTCTCAGCTCTATAACAAACATGTGGCCTTTATGCTTGCCACCGACAAGGCTGAAGACATTCTGGCCGACTATTTTAAAAATTATGGCGACTACTACCTGACCGGAGATGAGACGTCAAAGCTGGGACTTAGTTACCTGCTCAGGGAGCTTACCAATGTGAGTGCACTTCATGATTCGCACAGGCTATATGTGTACAAGTCGGCGGTAAATATCTTTCACAGACTTTTTGTGGACGACAAGGAAAGTGAACTTAATCAGGATGAAGAGGCCATTGAGGACGTTCTCAAAAAAGTAGAAAGCTACTTCTCAGTATATACCCTTGATTCTATCTACCACCACTTATCGCTTTTGTTCGACTACCTAAAACTGGAATATTATACTCACTATCAGCTTTATAAAAAGTCAGAAGAATTTTTCGATGAGGTGAACGATGCAGTGGCAACGCTTCTGATGAACTATCCCACGTTCACTTTTTCTTCCCAGCTGCTTATCACAAAGCTGCGAAGAAGCATCCGCCTGAAAATAGAGGACACATTGGAAGAGGAGAACCAGCTTCAGTTTTCAGAATATGAGCCAAATCCTCTCAACGTACCCGCCTACATTACCTATGTCACTTACCGGGCCCTGAGTTGCTATTATGCCGGCAACTATGACGAGGCGGCTAAATGGATCAATAACTTCCTTAACGAGGTAAGCCTTAAAAAATACCCGCTTGCCCAGCTTGAAATCAAATCGGTGCTGGCCCTGCAGTACTGTATGATGGGCGACTATGACTTATTCAGTCAGCTGATGAATAGTGTTCAAAGACAGGTGAGATTAATGGGCAAAGAAAACATTGACCACGTCGTTATCTTCAACAAGATTCTGAAAGTAGCTACAAGCGAAGCAAAAAAACAGAAGGCAGATAAGATTTCGGTATTGGCGAGGAAATTCAATTCCTCCAACATTTCAGTTTATGCGCCAACCACGCTAATTAGAATGGATGAAAAATTCATAAACGACCTCAGTTCTGTGTCGGTGGTTTAGAACTTTATCTTCTCGAGCGTATCCTGTGTTAGGGGTTTGTTGATGTATTTTTTTACGTAGTTATACTTCTTCGATTTGTTAACGTCCTGAGGATTAATTGAAGAAGTAAGCATAACGATATTGCAAATATCCTTCGTCTCCACTCTGAACTTTTCAAACTCATCCAAAAATTGGAATCCGTCCATCAGCGGCATATCGATGTCGAGAAAAATGATTTGGGGGAGAATGGAATGTCCTGCCGCACCAAGCTTTTCTATATTTCTTAAAAACTCAATGGCGCTCTTGGCACCGGTGTGCACATAAATATTTTCAGATAACGTTGATGCCTCAATCATCTTCTGATTGATCAAATTATCGATCTCATTGTCGTCAATAAGCATCACTGCTTTGAATCTTGGTGCTACAGTCACTGCCATATTAAGTTATTAGTTGGTGTCATAGCCTGAGGTAAAAGGGCTAAGACACCAAATGTTACTAATTTTTTGGTAAAATACACTGCTAAAGATCAAATTTTATCCCCTGAGCCAAAGGTAATTTTGCGCTGTAGTTGATTGTATTGGTCTGACGGCGCATATAAGCTTTCCATGCGTCGGAGCCCGACTCCCTGCCACCACCTGTTTCTTTCTCCCCACCAAAGGCACCTCCTATTTCGGCTCCAGAGGTTCCAATGTTGACATTGGCAATGCCGCAATCACTTCCTGCCTGTGACAAAAACTGCTCTGCTTCCAGCAGATTATCTGTGAGAATGGCAGAAGAAAGACCCTGAGGTACACCATTCTGAAGAGCGATGGCATCAGCTACATCACCTGAGTATTTGATCAAATACAAAATTGGGGCAAAGGTTTCGTGCTGAACAATTTTGAAAGTATTCTTTACTTCGAAAATAGCTGGCTTCACATAACATCCCGATTCATAACCGGCGCCCGAAAGCACGCCACCAGCAACGATAGTTTTGCCTCCTTCTTTTTCCACTTCCTTAATGGCGTTGAGGTAATTTTCAACCGCCAGTTTATCTATAAGCGGGCCGACATGGTTTTTCTCACTCAGCGGATTCCCTATTTTCATTTGAGAGTACGCTTTAGTCAACCGAGCCTTCATTTCATCAAAAATGCTGTCGTGCACAATAAGTCTTCTGGTAGTGGTGCATCTTTGCCCTGCGGTGCCCACAGCACCAAACACTGCTGCAATAATTGCCACATCCAAATTAGCATGCTGCGAAACAATGATGGCATTATTACCACCCAGCTCCAGCAGAGACCTGCCCAGCCTTTTGCCCACAGCTTCACTCACCTTCTTGCCCATGCGGGTAGAGCCGGTGGCAGAAACCAATGGCACTCTGGTGTCGTTGGAGAGAAGCTCACCAATTTTATAGTCGCCGATTACGAGGCCGCTGATGCCTTCTGGTAAATTATTCCTTTCGAACACTTTCGTAGCTATCTTCTGGCAGGCTACGGCTGTGATCGGTGTTTTCTCTGAGGGTTTCCAAACACAAACATCGCCACATACCCAGGCCAGCATAGTGTTCCAGCTCCAAACGGCAACAGGAAAGTTAAAAGCAGAAATGATACCCACAATGCCCATGGGATGCCACTGCTCATACATGCGGTGGCCGGGTCTTTCGGAATGCATACTCAAGCCATAGAGCTGACGAGAAAGGCCCACAGCAAAATCGCAGATGTCAATCATTTCCTGCACTTCACCATAACCCTCTTGCAAGGACTTACCCATTTCGTAGGAAACCAGTTTGCCAAGGTGCTCTTTATTCTTCCTCAGCTCATCACCGATTTGCCGTATGATTTCGCCACGCTGAGGTGCCGGCACAAGCCTCCAGCTCTTGAAAGCCTCCTCAGCCTTTTTTATCACCTGCTCATATGTAGCTGCCGTCGCAGACTCTACAGAGGCAATCAGCATTCCGTCCGCCGGAGAAAAGCTTTCTATCACCTCTCCACCGGAGGCAATCCAATTTTTGCCGGTTGAGGATCCGGCATTTTTATTTTCAATACCGAGCTTTTCAATCGCTTCGGCAATTCCGTAAGTATCTTCAATTGTGACCATTCTATAATTATTAGGGGGTTAATGCAACCGCAAAATTGCTAACATTTAAAGCGTTTTCAAAATAATACTACGTAGGAAACTGCACGCTAACAGTACCCGGCCTTCTGTTTCCCACGGCATAAGTCTTTTCCGTGTACTCAACCCCGCCACCATGATCAATAGTGATGACTGTGGTGCAGCAGGTGCCGTAGTTTTCAGTCTGAATGCACATAGCCGACAGCTGTTTTTCCCAGTCAGCTGAAACCCCGGTAGCGGGCAACTGCTCATCCGGAGCCAGCTCTCCATCGCCCATCCATTCGATCATTTCGGTAGCGCTGGGATGATCCTTTTTCAAAGTGGCTTCAAAGTAGCGCTTTGCCTTTTGCACTTTTGGCCACGGTGTATCGAGGAAAGCATTGGAAAGCCCATATATACCAGGCTTTACCTGTAGTAGTTCCTTCTGAATATTATTGAAATAGTATAGCTCATTATTTTCAAGAGTCAGCAAGTTGAATCCGTTGAAAAGATCAAGCTGCCCTTTTACACCCTCATAAAACGACGGCGAGGATTGGCTGCCAGCAAGAAAGTCCTTTGTGAGATTCCCTCTCGACGGGGCCGAGGCTTTGATATTTGTCAGGTCTCGGTGGTTGGTAATCGCCGTCATTCGCCCCGACCGGTGCATGCCCATCCATGTACCCCCTTCTTTCAAATCACGCCCGCCAAGGATATCGGGGTTGTCGTTCCAATACCCAAGAGGCGCAGTGGGCCGCTCGTAAAATTCGTCCCTGTTGGCAACAAGAATCAGCTGATAGTTGGGGTGGTGTTTCCAGGCAAAGGTGATCAGGCACATATTAAAGATATTGCTTTCATAGCCACAATACTAAAACAACTCCTCCAATCAATGATGAATTTGACAAATAGGTTCCGTTACTTAGTTTGCGTTGCAAGAAAACAGCCATGAACAAGAAGTGGAAGATTTGGGTGGATACAGGAGGCACATTTACCGACTGCCTGGCAGAAACACCCGAAGGCGAGATAAAAAGAGTAAAAGTGCTCAGCAGCAGCAAGCTGAGGGGAAAAGCCATTGAGCAGGTGGCGGAAAATGCTTTTCGTGTTGATGCATCGTTTGCTGTCGATAAAGATATTTTAAAGGGCTACAAAATAAGGGTTCTTGGTCAAAACTTCCCCGGCAACTCCATCGCCCAATTCGACCCCAACAACTTTACGTTTACTCTGGTCAATTCTTTGCCGAACAGGCTGATTTTTCCCTGCGACTTCGAGCTGGACGGCGGTGAAGAAGCCCCCGTGCTGGCAGCCCGGTTAATCACCGAAACAGCATTAGACCACGCACTGCCTCCCATGGACATGCGGCTGGGCACCACCAGGGGCACCAACGCTCTGCTGGAAAGAAAGGGAGCAAACACTGCCTGGCTGGTAACAAAAGGCCTCAAAGACCTGATTCGTATCGGCACACAACAGCGGCCCGATATCTTTGCCTTGAAAATCGAAAAACCTGAACCGCTTAATTCAATTGTTTTTGAGGTAGACGAAAGAATAGATGCGCATGGAAACGTGTTGGTCGCTTTAAATTCTGCAGAGGTTGAACGTGCTGTCGAAAAAATAAAAGCGCAGGGAATTCAGGCGGTGGCCGTCTCTTTGCTCAATTCGTTCAAGAACCAAGCACATGAATTGGAGGTGCTCGACTTGTGTAAAAAAGCCGGCTTAAAGTATGTATCCGTTTCGTCGCAGCTTTTCCCTACCATCAAGTTGCTGCCCCGGGCCGAAACAGCAGTGGCTGACGCCTACCTGAACCCTATCCTTACTTCCTATTTGACTGGTGTTTCCAATAAGCTCTCCAGGGGCAGCTCACTGAAAGTGATGACCAGTGCGGGTGGCCTCATCAGCGCCAACGATTTTCACGCAAAAGACAGCTTGCTCAGTGGCCCGGCCGGAGGAGTGGTGGGTGCTGCTGAAATTGCAAAAGTATGTGGTGAGAAAAACATCCTGACCCTGGACATGGGTGGTACCAGCACCGATGTGAGCCGGTACTCCGGCAAACCCGACTATCGTTTCGAATGTGAAGTAGGCCAGGCAAAAATAGCCTCTCCTTCGGTAGCTGTGGAAACTGTAGCGGCGGGCGGCGGCTCCATTTGCTCGTTCGATGGGCATAAGCTAAAGGTGGGCCCCGAAAGTGCCGGTGCACAGCCCGGGCCAGCCTGCTATGGTGCCGGCGGCCCACTGACCGTAACTGACGCCAATCTATTGTTGGGCAGAGTGGATGAAGAAAAGTTTGGCATTCCTGTACAAAAAGGGGAATCGGCGAAAAGGTTGGAAGAGCAGCTCAACGAAATAAAAAACCAAACCGGGGAGCTGCCGGAAGCCAATAGCTTGCTGGAAGGCTACTTGCAAATTGCTAACGAACGGATGGCAGAAGCCATTAGAAACATCTCCACCAGAAAAGGATACGACCCTGCTGAGCATGCACTCCTGGCTTTTGGTGGGGCCGGTGGGCAGCATGCCTGCGCCATTGCTGAACTACTGGGCATGAAAAAAATTATTGTCCCGTTTGACGCCGGACTGCTGAGTGCCTACGGCATTGGCAAGGCCGTTGAGGAGCGCATGATCACGCAACAAGTGCTGAAACCCCTCAACGACCTGAAGCATCATTTTGAAAAGATCGCAGCCACGGCAGCTGAAGAAGCAGCGTTGATGCTCAATATCGAGGGAATTCTGGAAACAGAGACCACATTTGTAGCTGCCTATCTGCGCTTTTCAGGGCAAGATGCTGTGATAGAAGTTGAATCTGGAAAATATAGTGGCCTACATGCCGCCTTCAAAAGTAAGTATGAGGAGCTATTTGGTCATTGGGTAGAGAACCGTGCTATCGAGGTGGAGTCGATAAAGGTGAAGGTTTCTGCACTGAAAATAAGCAAAGAGCCTGGCCCTGAGCATGTCAAAGCACATACCGCACTATCGCAACGAACCAAAGAAATAACGCACCAGGGCAAGCAGCTAATGGCTCAACTCTACGACTGGGAAACCTTGTCGCCCGGAGCAAAAATTGACGGCCCTGCTCTGCTGGCTTCAAAAACTTCCACTACCTGGGTCGCCCCGGGCTGGCAAGCGAACCTGGGGCACGAACTCAATGTCATCTTAGATTTGAAAAAAGCCTCTTCCGTCGTCAACGAGATACACGAAACCATAGCCCTCGAGCTGTTTACCAACAGGTTTCGGGGTATTGCCGAAGAAATGGGTGCGCTGCTCATGCGCACGGCCTTTTCAGTAAACATCAAAGAACGCCTCGATTTCTCCTGCGCCTTGCTTGATCCGAAAGGCGAGCTGGTGGTCAATGCGCCTCACATCCCAGTGCATTTGGGTGGGCTGGGGCTCTGTGTACGCAAGGTGCTGGAAGTGCTGCCTCTTGGCCCAGGCGATGTGGCAGTCACCAATCATCCCGGCTTTGGCGGCTCACACCTGCCCGACATCACACTCATTGCCCCAGTGTTTCACGGAAGGCAACTATTGGGCTATGTAGCCAACCGGGCCCACCACGCCGAGCTGGGAGGTAAAAGACCTGGCTCTATGCCGCCGGATGCAAAAAATCTGGCCGAAGAAGGGGTGGTCATCAGCCCCATGCTATTGATCCAAAAGGGAGTGGCTCAATGGGAGCAAATAGAAAAAGTGCTTACCGGCCATAGCTACCCCACCAGGGCGGTGGCAGAGAACATGGCTGACCTGAATGCGGCGCTTTCGTCAATTAAGGCTGGCCAAAATGCCTTGCTTTTGCTCTGCCAGAAAGAAGGGGCTGAAAAAGTGCTGCATTATATGCAGCGGCTCAAAGACTATTCCAACGAAAAACTCTGGGTGCAATTACAAAGGCTTCCGGGGAATGAATTTGAGGCCGCTGAAAAACTGGACGACGGAAGCCCGTTGAGAGTAAAACTACAGCGAGCAAATGACAAGCTGACGGTGGACTTCACGGGCTCCTCAAAGGTGCATCCGGGTA
Organism: Imperialibacter sp.; assembly: GCF_048007035.1. Classification (NCBI taxonomy): domain Bacteria; kingdom Pseudomonadati; phylum Bacteroidota; class Cytophagia; order Cytophagales; family Flammeovirgaceae; genus Imperialibacter; species Imperialibacter sp. The sequence goes on along the minus strand of NZ_CP180355.1, from coordinate 2,543,393 downwards.
ACCTGAATGCAACGCCCGCCATTGTGCGAAGCGCTGTCATTTATGTGCTCAGGCTGTTGATCTCGGAAGACATCCCACTGAACGAAGGCATTATGAAGCAGGTAGAAATCGTTCTTCCCGAAGGCTTGCTCAATCCGCCTTTTCCAGCCGATTCTTTGCAATGCCCCGCCGTTGTGGGAGGTAACACCGAGGTCAGCCAGCGCCTGGTCGACACTTTGATCAAAGCATTGAAGCTCTCTGCTTGCAGCCAGGGAACGATGAACAACCTCCTGTTTGGCAACAAAAGCTTCGGCTACTACGAAACCATCTGCGGCGGTACTGGTGCCGGGCCAGGTTTCAACGGCGCCGACGCCATCCACCACCACATGACCAATACCCGCATTACCGACCCCGAGATCATGGAGTGGAGGTATCCGGTGAGGGTAGAGGAATTTTCTATCAGAAAAGGCTCGGGCGGGCAGGGAAAGTGGAAAGGCGGTGACGGCATTGTAAGAAAGCTTCGTTTCACTGAGGCTGTAGAGCTCACCCTCCTCACGCAGCACAGGGTAGAAGCCCCTTATGGTATGAAGGGAGGAAACCCTGGCGCAACGGGAAAGCAATATGTCGAAAAGTCAACCGGAGAAGTCATCGGGTTAAAAGGCGTTGACGAAATGGATTTGCAAGCTGGCGATGCCATTGTCATTGAAACGCCGGGCGGAGGCGGGTGGGGTTCATAGGCAGCGACTGCTGCTCGAGTAGCATTGACAGTCTATCGCTTTTGTACTATTTTTATGGAAAATAATGCAAAACACCATTTCCCATGCAACTACTCAAATCATTTTTCGCAGTTGGCCTTCTAATTTTTTCTCAACAGGCATTTAGCCAGTGCAACCCCTATTTCAACTACAATGAGGGGGCGGTGATAGAAAGAACCTATTTCAATAAAAAAGGAAAGGAAGTCTCTCAGGACAAAACAGAAATTCTATCCGTGACCGGCTCTGGTAATGTCCAAACTATCAAGGCCCTGGTGACCATGTACGACAAAAAGAAAGAGCTGAGCAAGAATGAAATCGAGATGATTTGCGAAGACGGCGTTTTCAAAATGGACATGAGGAACTTTATGCCGCAGGGAATGGAGGGCATGGAAGATGTTCAGGTCGTATTCGAGGGTGACCAACTCACCATCCCATCTGACCTGAAAGCGGGGCAGTCGCTGAAGGACCTGACCTTTGTGGTGAAAATTGTTTCTGACAATCCAGCCATGAAAGCCATGGCCACCAACACCACCGTGTCCATTAAGAACCGGAAAGTGGTGGGCAAAGAGAAAATAACCACAGCAGCCGGCACGTACGATTGCTTCAAAATGACCTACGACTCAGAGTCTACTATGTCGATCATGGGCATGAAAAGAACGATGAACTCTTCGAGTGTAGACTACCTGAGTGAAGGGGCTGGCATGGTAAAAAGCGAGTCGTACGATGAAAAAGGTAATTTGAATAGCTATGTGGAGTTGAGTGCGTTTAAGAAGTAGGCAGCTCCCGCATCTCATCGACTGGGTTTATAAATGGATCCATCTCTCATGTATTGGGATGATCTATTCACACATCTCTTTTGAAAAAGAAACTCCATGCTGCAAGTTACGCTATCGCTAAACTTGCAGCTACTTTTCTTGAAGCTTTTAGCTTCCTACTTCCACTGCTTTTTAACGCCAATCTCGGGCAAATAATCAGAAAGGTTTTTTACCCTCGTGAAGCACCTCAGTCAGGTAGCTGGGCAAGCGATCCCGCCTTCCTTCTTCCACTAAAAATGGTTAGGGCTAAGCGATATGGAAGGGTTGAGAGAGATAGTCTATAAATATTATCCGTTTTAATTATAAGATTAACTTTACAAAATGCCGACAGTATTATTGATAAACGGGTTTAGGTTTTATTTTTATGCAGGAGATCAGAACGAACCGGCTCATGTGCATGTTGAAAAAGGAGATGGGAATGCCAAAATATGGCTTGAGCCTGAATTAGAAGTAAAATATTTTCATGACTTTAAGCCTCAGGAAAAGAAAGAAATCATGAAAATTGCGGAATCAAATTATGATCTATTAAAACAGAAATGGCATGAGTTCTTTCAACAATAGTTACGACACATTAGAGAGCATCATATTTGAAGGGGGCCTCCGTATTATCGGGTTACATTTCCACAAGGATCTGGACTTGATGCTGATAGTCCTTAACAACAAAAAAGTGCTTACCCGCAACATATCAAGTATTAAGAAACTTAAAAATGCCACTCCCGAACAGTTGTCTAACTATAACTTAATAAGCAATGGCGTTGGGGTTCACTGGCCAGATGTGGATGAGGATCTTAGCCTAAAAGGCTTTTTGAAAGAAGAAATCAGCAGTGTAACTGTCCCAATGGCCTCCTGATCCTTATGGTAGTGCTGCCACGCGTTATAGTCATGGAGAAAGATTAGGGCATCCCGAAGCATTCGAAGGAAAAGCCGCCTTCGTCCGTCAGTTACCCGAAAAATCCACACCAGCCCTCCCGTATCACATCAATAGCGTTCATAAATAGATCTGTATGCCATATATTGGGGCTGATCTATTCACACTTCTCTTTTGAAAAAGAAGCTCCTTAATATTCTCTTCTGGTCGGTTATTTCGGCGGCCTTCATCGGGCCGGGAACTATCACGACAGCTTCCCTGGCAGGAGCATCCCACGGCGTTTCCCTTCTTTGGGCTTTGCTTTTTTCTACTTTGGCCTGCATGGTGCTTCAGGAAGGAGCCGCCCGCATTACCATTGCGTCTGGCCTTACTATCGGGGAGGCTGTCACGCTGACTTTTGGCAACCAACTCTGGATGAAGTGGCTCCTTGGAGGAGCTGTGATTTTTGGCTGTGCTGCCTACGAGGCCGGCAATATCGTCGGTGCCATTTCGGGAGCGGGCCTGTTGTTTCCTCTGCCGCCATGGGTTTTTACCGTGGCCATTACCATTATTGCCGCCGTTCTTTTGTGGGGTGGCTCAGCAGGTTCGATTGCAAAGTCGGTGGGTGTGCTGGTCGCAGTAATGGGAGTGGCCTTTCTATATACTTCCTTTTTCATTGATGAGTCTCCTGTCGCCATCGCCCAAGGTCTTTTTATCCCACAAATTCCTTCTGATGACATTTTGCTGGTCATTGGGTTGATAGGCACCACCATCGTGCCCTACAACTTGTTTTTGGGCTCTGGTCTTGGCAAAGGTCAGCAATTGGGTGAAATGAGATTGGGCCTCATAATTGCCATTGGCCTGGGTGGCATTGTCTCCATGGCGGTGCTGCTCTCCGGCACGCTGTCATCCCTTCCTTTTTCCTTCGAAGGCATGGCCACTGTTTTGGAAAAAGCTGTGGGCCTTCCCGGCAAATTCCTGTTTGCCATCGGCTTGTTCGCCGCTGGTTTCACCAGCACCATTACGGCACCGTTAGCCTCCGCTATCACAGCACAAAGCATTTGGGGAAAGGGAGCAAAAAAGTGGGAAGCCACCGGAATAAATTACAGACTTGTATGGGCTGGAATACTCATCGTTGGGCTGGTGTTTGGACTGCTCGGATTACGACCTGTACCGGTTATCCTGCTAGCCCAGGCCATCAATGGCGTATTGCTCCCGGTAGCTGCCACCGGCCTTCTGCTTGTGCTCAACAATACCAGGCTCATGGTCAATCAAATCAACGGGGCCTTTTCCAATGTGGCTGGGCTGCTCATCGTTGGCGTTACACTTTTCCTTGGCATTCACCAGGTGGCCCGGGCAATTTTTATGGCCATTGGGTACGAGAGCAGCTTCGATAGTCTTTACTTTGCAACAGTTTCCCTGCTGGCACTTTTGCCCCTGATTTGGCTGGGAATTCGTATTTTCAGACGATAGAATCGTTAAGCTAAGTTGTGACAATACACTATGTAATCCAATGAAAATTCACGACTCTTCAGGGGAACTGGTCTAGGGAATAAAGGAGTACCCGCCATGGGTACTCTGCTCTGAACGATATTGGAGCGCAGTACCTATTTTTCCACCACTACTTTCCCTCCCTGAACCACAAGCTTCACTTTTCTTAAGTCGCTGACGCTTTTAGAGGGATCACCAGTCACAGCAACAAGGTCTGCTACAAGGCCCTTTTCTATTTTTCCGACCTTATCGTCAATTCCAAACACTTTTGCATTCAAGGAAGTGGCTGACTGCAAACAAGCCAGTCTGCTCATGCCATATTCGTTCATCAGCTCCAACTCATACACATTGTTGCCATGTGAGAAAACGCCCACATCTCCACCAAAAAGTATGTCGATGCCTGATGTAAGTGCCAAAGTCATTGAAGCCTTCTTCTTCTCGATTCTGTCGGTATCTGCATCGGTTCCTTTCTTCCAGCCACCATAGGAGGCAATGGCCTCAACGGCCCCCAAAGTAGGGCAAAGAGCCACACCATGTTCCTTCATCAGCTTCACAATTTCCTCGTCAAGGTCATCCCCGTGTTCTATCGTTTTTACACCCGCCAGAATCGCTCTCCTCATGCCTTCTTTGGTCAAAGCATGTGCTACCACCTGTCTGCCGCTGCTTTCGGCTACTTCTACTATCAGCTTCAACTCACCTAAAGTAAAAGTAGGGGCCGCTGTTTTGTTCAATCCCCATCTGTAGTCGGCGTACACTTTGATCAGGTCAGCGCCCTTGCCAATCTGATCCCGCACCACCTTTATCAAATCGTCGTGGCCATCAGCGGTTTCTGCACCCAGTGGCAAAGTTACTCCATCGTGAAAGCCTTTGGGGCCATAACTACCCGTGGCTACAATCGCCGGGCCAGCCACCAATAACGTGGGTCCCTGAATAACGCCTTTTTCCAGGGCCGTTCTCAAGCCAACGTCGGCATAGCCCGCCCCTTCGCTACCCAAGTCCCGCATGGTGGTGATGCCAGCCTCCAGCGATTTTTGCAGGTGCACTGTAGCTCTGGCTACCCTTTCGGCTATTGATTCTTTCAGCACCTGGTCGTTCCAGGAAACTTCATTGTATGGATGCAACAAAACATGGGAATGTCCCTCTATCAAACCCGGAAGCAAGGTTTGGCCTGGTAGTGTCATGGTTTTTGTGTTCTTTCCTACTTTTGCGCCACTTTCCGGCCCTACGTAGGCGACCTTGCCGTCTTCCACAACCACTACCGTTCCGGTTGCCAGCATTTTTTCACCGTCAAAAACCCGGTCTGGCTTGAGCAGCAAAGACTGAGCATGCGAAATACCTGCGTTGAGGCAAAGGACTGCCAACAAACAAAAAAAGACTTTGAAGTATTTTTGGAGCAACATCTGAGATTGGGCTTAGTAAGTTTTTCGTCCAATATTGCAATCCGTTTGGTAAAAAGGAAAGATTAGGAGCCGACAATAATGAGTATAATTACCACCATGGAGAAAACAGTGATTATCGGTAGCCGAAACCCGGTGAAAGTGCAGTGCGTAAAAAACGCCTTCGAAAAAGTATTCCCCGGAGAGGTTTTTAGCTTTGAGGGAGTAGATGCGGCCTCAAATGTTTCTGACCAACCCATGACAGATGAAGAAACCTATCGGGGAGCATTTAACAGAGCTACGAATGCAAAGACCGGCCGCCCCGACGGACAATATTGGGTGGGCATAGAAGGCGGTATTTCAGATACTGATGGCCTAATGGAGGCTTTCGCCTGGATGGTCATTCTTTCGCCTGACCATATATCGAGGGCACGAACGGCTACCTTTTTGCTGCCCGGCAAGGTAGCGCAGCTTGTTCGGCAAGGGGTAGAACTCGGGGTGGCCGACGACCAGGTTTTTGGCAGAAACAATTCAAAGCAAAAAGATGGAGCAGTGGGCTTGCTTACCCATGGGCAAATCGACAGAACGCAGTACTATGCGCACGCCATGACTTTGGCTCTGGTGCCATTTATCAACGAGGAGCTCTTCCGCTAGTCGAAGGCTTCCTCACTCAACAGCTTCATTATCAAAGCCACGTTTTTTTGATTCCCTGCCTTTTCCAGCAGCTTTTTCAACTCTGCCTCTTTTTTCTCCACGCCTGCCAACGCAACGATTTGCTTTACCTCTGCTTCCAAGTAGACTTCGCCTAGCAGCTTGCGGAGGTCTTTTTGCTCGGGCAAGCCAAATAGCTCGATTTCATCGATAGCTGAAAGCACTACCTCTCTCCCAAGGTTCTTGCATGACTCTAACGGATGATAGGTGGAAGGCGCATCCCTGAGTGCCCAGCTGCTGTAGTCAATTTTGAGGTCTTGGATTTGCTTGATTTTTGGATCACTGGCCCCAAATGTTCTCGAAAACAAGGAAACGGCGGAGGCCTTCCATGCTTCCAAATCGAACTCCTTCTCGTTGAGCTTGCCTTCCAATTTTTTGAAGACGGCTATCAGCTTCTTTTTATCCATACATTAAGGTACAACCAATTACCCATAAATCTCATTCAGCAGGCCCGCTAATCGCACGCCCGCCTGCACCAGCCTCAATTTTACTGCATCAATATTATCAAAGTTGTATCTATAAGAAAGTGACAAGTCCTCCGGCAAATTATAAACCTGCTTTCTCAGACCCATCGATTCATAAGCCCAATCCGTCGTTACATTTTTTTGCCACGCAGCCACCGTTGCCTTGTCTTCAGTATCTACCCAGTCGGCAAATTCAGTATAGCTCAACTGCTGACCATCAATCATGTCGCTGTCCCACACCCTGTGCAAATTGGAGCTTTCCCAAAAGTACTTCAGCTTCAAATCGTTGCCGCCCCGGTCGTTTCCATTGCCCACGTGCAGTGGCTGGTGAATATCGCCCACCAGATGTGCCAGCATTTTTATGGCAAAAGCCTCGTCCCCATCTGTAAATTGCTTGTTTTTCAACTCTAACTTAAGCCTTTCTATTGTGGCGATCACGTCGCCCTCCGACGGAGTGCCAGCCTGCTCATAGGTTTGACCATCGGGAATCGTGCAGTAATGCCAGGGGTCCATGTGCTTATAAGTTGGATCGGATTTAATAAAATCCATGTAGTTGCTCACCATGGCCAGGCTCTCGCCGCCAAGTATTTTTTCGATGTTAGCTTTTGCTTTTTTGGTGAGGTGACGCTCCGCCACCAGCCCAACTACTCTGTGCCCTGTTTGGCCCCAAAATCTTGAGTGGGTTCGGTGTTCCGCATCTGCATTAGAGGCAAATAATGCAACGAGCAGCAGGATGATACTGGCTTTTTTCATGGCGACTAGTTAATGAATGAAGCAAAAATAGAAACATGCTTCGATTGGCTGTCAAGGGCAAGAACAAATTACTGTTAAAAAAAAGAAAGGGCATGCCCCAGAGGTACATGCCCAATCACCAACCTAACCTATCTATGAAACCACTATGGAATTGTGATTCAGTATTATTAACAAATATTTCGGCTTTTGGTTCTCCTGATAGTTGAACGAAGCGCAACAAATATTCTTATGGGTTCATTTCAATATCTGTGCCAAAAGGGCTCTTCTAGAGAAAAAACAAGAAAAACAGGAAGAGGAACATCCAGAGACCATCCATGAAATGCCAGTAGGTTACCAGCAAGTTGAGTTGAAGCTTTCGAAATGAGTTAGTGAAATACACCAGCGAGTGAACGGGGTTGCTTGATTTTCTGATCAGCAGGATGTAGCAATAGGCCAGATAAATAATGCCCGCACTCATGTGCAAAATATGAAGGCCCGAAAGAGCATATAAATAGACAATGGCTCCTCTCACCGCATTGCTGGCTTCCTGATTCATCAGCTCATTCCACCCAAAAAACTGCGAGAACGAAAAAGCAAAGGCAAGCGCAAGAGTGAACAGCAGCGACTTCTTTAGCTCTTTGGTTTTCTCTTTTTCAAAATATTCAACGGCCCGGCTAATGGTGAAGCTGGATCCAAGTAAAATGAGTGTGCTAATTATAAAAGCTTTCGGAAACTCTATTTTGGCCGCCTTATCAACCAAAGTGCCAGAGGCGGTGTATGCCATTAGAAGGAAAAAGAATATCAAAATGCTGCCGAAAATCCCTATCAGCAACAGCATTTTGTAGGGGTGCATTTTCTCCAGCTCGTTGAGCGGGAATGAACTGGTCGGTGCTTTTGTTTTCTTATAGGAATTTGCCATGCTAGCTCCGTAATTTGTAATTAAACATTTTGTTTGAGCCTTGGTTCAACAATTTGCGATGAATTATCATAAAATGATTTTCTGTTATTCGTTATATAACGCTCCATCACCATAATATCCGTACTTTTGCCCACCAAAAAATGTTCTTAAGTTGAAAGTTTCCGACTTCCTATCAATTTATAAGCAAGATAGTTTTGTGAAAACCCTGGCCGAGAGCTTTAAGGCCAAAGGTGGGGGAGCATTTCAGGTGAAGGGACTCGTTGGAAGTCTCGATGCCGTTGTGCCTGCAGCAGTTTTTTCTATGGACAGGCAATGCCATGTGTTTGTTATGCATGAAAAAGAGGAAGCTGCTTACTTTTTCAACGACATGCAGAACTTGTTTGGTGAAAGGGAAGTATTGTTTTTCCCCACTTCCTACAAGCGACCTTACCAGTTTGACGAGACCGAAAATGCCAACATTCTGCTACGGGCCGACGTACTGAACAAACTCAACCACAGAAGTGGCAAGGGCGAAATAATAGTTACCTATCCGGAAGCGCTCACTGAAAAGGTGATCAATAAGCGGGCACTGACAGAAAATACGTTTAATGCCAAGGTGGGCGATAAGGTCGATGTAGAGTTCATCGCCGAACTGCTCATGACCTACGACTTTGAGCGAACAGACTTTGTGTATGAAGCCGGTCAGTACGCAGTAAGAGGTGGTATTATCGATATATACTCTTACGCCGGAGAGCTGCCTTATCGCATGGAGCTTTTTGGGGACGAAATAGAAAGTATCAGGACTTTCGACCCAAACACACAGCTGTCGCAAGATTCGGTCAATTCCATTAGCATCATTCCCAATGTGCAAACCAGGCTTTTGCAGGAAAAAAGGCAGTCGTTTCTGGAGTTTGTACCAAAAGAGACCCGTTTCTGGATAAAGGATCTGCAACTACTCTACGATCAGCTCGACAGTTACTTCACCAAGGCTTCTGCAAGCTTTGACGTGCTGATGAAGGAAAGCGGCAACACGAAAATCGTGCTGGAGCCCGCCGACCTGTTCGAAAATGCTGCGACCATCAAGTCACACATTTTCTCTTTCCCCATGATTGAGTTTGGGAGCCGGTTCTATCTGGAAAATGCTACGACCTTTCAATACGAAGCCGAACCTCAGCCACCATTTCACAAGAACTTCGAAATGATGGTGGAGAACCTCAACCAGCGTCAGTTGCAGGGATATAACCTGTTTATTGCCGCCGAGTCGGAAAAGCAAATCGAGCGACTCGACACAATTTTTCAGGAACTGGATCCCACAATGCGGTTCGAAGGTTTTTTGGCGGGGCTTCGGGAAGGCTTTGTCGACAAGCAGATAAAATTGCTTTGTTACACGGATCACCAGCTTTTTGACCGCTTTCACAAATACAAAACCAGGGAAAAGCACACCAAGTCCAAGGCGCTCACCATCAAAGAGCTCAAATCGCTGCAACCTGGAGACTACGTGGTGCATATCGACTACGGAGTGGGCCGGTTCGCAGGCCTGGATGCCGTGGATGTAGGCGGAAAGAAACAGGAAGCGCTTCGGATTGTGTATCGGGACAATGACCTGCTGTACGTAAGTGTGCATTCTCTGCATAAAATTTCCCGGTATGCCGGCAAAGAAGGGCAACCGCCGCCGATCAACAAGCTCGGCACTCAGGATTGGGATATCAAGAAAAAGAAAGTAAAGAAGCGGGTAAAAGACATTGCCAAAGACCTGATCAGTCTTTATGCCAAAAGAAAGGCGACTCCCGGTTATGCTTTCCCGCCCGACAATTTCCTTCAGGCCGAACTCGAGTCATCGTTCATTTATCAGGACACACCTGACCAGGCGCTGGCTACTGCCGACGTAAAAAAAGACATGGAGCAGCCTCACCCAATGGACAGGCTGGTTTGCGGCGATGTTGGTTTTGGCAAAACTGAGGTAGCCATTCGTGCAGCTTTTAAAACGGCGAGCAACGGAAAGCAAGTGGCGGTGCTGGTGCCAACCACCATTCTGGCCATGCAGCACTACCGCACGTTCAAAGAAAGGCTTGCCAATTTTCCCCTGGACATAGAATACATCAACCGGTTCCGCACCACGAAGGAGATAAAAGATATTCTTCAACGAGTGAAAGAGGGTAAAATTGACATACTGATAGGCACCCATCGCATTGTGAACAAAGACGTGGAGTTCAAAGACCTCGGTTTGCTGGTCATTGATGAAGAGCAGAAGTTCGGGGTAAAAATCAAGGAAAAGCTCAAAGAATCGAAGGTGAATGTAGACAGCCTCACTTTGACCGCAACCCCGATACCCAGAACGCTTCATTTCTCCATGATGGGGGCAAGGGACTTAAGCATTATTGCCACACCACCGCCTAACAGACAACCCGTTACCACCGAGCTGCACGAATTCAACGAAAGTGTGATCAGAGATGCGATCAGCTTCGAGCTGAGAAGGGGTGGCCAGGTGTTCTTTGTGCACAACAGGGTCAGCGACATTGACCAGATAGCCAGTATCGTTTTGAGGCTGGTGCCAGACGCACGAATAGGCATTGCTCATGGTCAAATGGATGGCCCTAAGCTGGAAAAAGTAATGATGCGGTTTATCGAGGGTGAGTTCGACGTGTTAGTGTCAACCAATATCATTGAAAGTGGCCTCGATATCCCCAATGCCAATACCATCATTATCAATCGGGCACACATGTTTGGTCTTTCTGACCTGCACCAAATGAGAGGACGGGTAGGCCGGTCGAACAAAAAAGCCTTCTGCCTGCTGCTTTCCGGCGCATCGTCGGGCCTGACAGCTGAAGCCCGTAAGAGACTTGTTACGCTTGAAGAATTTTCCGAATTGGGCGACGGCTTCAAAGTAGCCATGAGAGACCTTGATATCCGGGGAGCCGGAGACTTGCTGGGTGGTGAGCAAAGCGGCTTTATCTCTGACCTCGGTTTTGAAATGTATCACAAGATCCTCGACGAAACCATTCAGGAGCTAAAAATTGAGGACTACAGCGACCTGTTTGCGGAAGACCTCAAAAAAGCTGTTGAGGCTGTGGCCACCGATTGCGTGATAGAAACTGACCTCGAAATTCTTATTCCGGAGTCCTACGTCAACAATATTTCGGAGCGACTAAGCTTGTACTCCCACCTCGACAGCATTGAGTCGGAGGAAGAGTTGGCGAAATTCAGCGCCGATGTTAAAGATCGTTTCGGACCTATTCCTGAGGAGGTGGAAGAGCTTATAAAAACCGTACGACTTCGCTGGCTGGCCAAAAAAGCGGGTATTGAAAAGCTTATACTGAAAGCTGAGGTGCTTAAATGCTATTTTGTTTCTGGTGAAAATGAAGCCTATTTCAAGTCGCCTACCTTTGGCAAAGTATTGGAATATGTACAAAAGAATCCGAAAATCAGCCGCATGAGGGAGCACAAAGGCCGACTCATTCTGAACCTTGAGCAGGTCAAGTCAGTAGACCATGCAATAGGTTACCTTAAAAAAATGCTTCAGGAAAATGAGGCAACAGTAGCACAATAAAACGTCGGTTAGAGACATTATTTAGATAAATCCCTATATTGTCCTCTCTTTTTTTGAAAAAAACTTATTATAATTGAAATTTGTAGTCGATCGTTATTAAATATGCCCGATCTAGGCTACATTAGCTTTTTAAGTTCAAATAAACAGGTTATGAAAAATTTTGTTAACATCTTATGTACCTCTGCTTTGGCTGTTGGGTTCTCCGCTTTTCTAGGCGGTTGCGGTTCCAGCACACCAACAAGTAGTAGTCCAGGCAGCCTGAGCTCAGCGACAGGAATGGAGTACAACGAGGAGGGTGGTTTTCAGGTGAGCGACTATGCCGGTCAGCCTGAGGGTCCTAATCTAGTTTTTATAGAAGGAGGTCGTACGGTTCTTGGGTCTTTCGAGGAAGATTTGATGAACAGACACGACAATGTTGAGAGAGCCGTGACAGTTGCTTCATTCTACATGGACGAAACTGAAATCGCCAACATTCACTGGTTGGAGTATCTCTACTACATTCGCCTTGACTCTTCAAGAGAATTTTATGAGTCTTCACTGCCCGACACAACTGTTTGGGCCAGAGACCTTGCTTACAATGATCCTTATGTAGATCACTACCTTCGTTACCCTGGTTTCAGGTACTATCCTGTTGTAGGCGTTAACTGGAAGCAAGCCAATGACTATTGCAACTGGAGAACCACAGTGGTTAACCTTAAGCTTGCGCAAGATGCCGGTCTTGAGGACGTAACACTTGCAGAATCAGGAAGCGAAAGAATTCCTTTGGAAAGTGGTGTTGTGCTACCTAACTACCGTCTCCCAACCGAGGCCGAGTGGGAATATGCAGCTCAGGCACTCATTGGTGTTCAGTGGCTGGACGAAAACCAAACTCACCGCAGACTATATCCTTGGGATGGTCACTCATTGCGTAATCCTTATGGGAAGAAAATGGGTTACTTCCTTGCCAACTTCAAAAGAGGCCGTGGTGACTACGCTGGTATAGCCGGTAAGCTAAACGACGGTGCCATGATCACAACTTATATCTACGATTATCCACCGAACGAATTTGGTCTATATAACATGTCAGGTAATGTTAACGAATGGGTATGGGACGTTTACCGCCCGCTTTCGTTCCAGGACTTTGACGACCTGAACCCTGTTCGTCGTGACGGTTACCTTGATGACGAAAAAGGTTATGACACTCAGAACTTCAACTCACTTGTTTCTGACAGAGTGAGAGTTTACAAAGGTGGTTCATGGGCTGACGTAGCTTACTGGATGTCGCCAGGAACCAGAAGATACCTGGAAGAAGATTCTTCCACTTCAACAATCGGTTTCCGTTGTGCGATGATCCGTGCCGGTACCAACTACTAAGAGAAGACAAAATTATCGATATAAGAAAGCTCCGAGATTCGGAGCTTTTTTTATTTGTGAGAGACCGCCAACGCACAAATTCCTATCCCTTCTGCCCCGGCGCTTATCAGCGCTGAAGCACAAGATGAAAGTGTTGATCCGGTGGTAAGCACATCGTCAACAAGCAGCACTTTTTTCCCTTTTACACTCTCTGCGCTGGTAATCGCAAAAATGTTTTCCACATTCTGCCAGCGGTCCACCTTTTGCTTCTTGGTTTGCGTGCTGGTAAATTTAGACCTGACAAGTAGCTCAGCATCGACTGGTTTTTGCGTAGCGACAGAAAGTCCTTCTGCAATTGCCATGCTTTGATTGTAGCCTCTAATCCTCAGCTTTCTTTTGTGCAAAGGAACTGGAACAATAATATCAAAAGCCGAAAACCCTGGCTTCTCTATAAGCTGGTTACCATACCAGGCACCAAGCATAACACCCAACTCACGATTCCCTTTATATTTTAGCTGATGAAGAAGCTTCTGAGTAATGCCCGATTTCTTGAAAGTTAAAAAAGCATCGACGAAGCTTATTTTTGGCTCGTACACAAACTTGTTTGTCAGAAGAGAATCTCGGATAGCTTCATCTACAATGGGCAGCTGATAACGGCAAGCTGTGCACAAATGATCCTCGCCCCGAACCAATAACTCACCACATGAGATACAGTTTTCAGGAAATATCAAAGAAACAAAATCATTCCAAAGTTCATTTGCGATATTTGCCATAGGTAAAATATAGAAAAAATTGTGGTCGCAACCACAAACTGTATTCCCCGATTTCAAAAACAGGCCGGAGCATGAGAGTGACTCCTTTTATAACGCAGACAGACAGATCGTATGAGCAAAGTAGACGAATTCAATAGCTACAGAGAAAAGATGAATGAACGCATTCTTTCCTCTGACAACAAGCTTGTTAAAAGAATATTTAACCTCGACACCAATGCCTTCAGTGAGGGAGCCATTGACGTGAAAAACAAAGAAATGCTGGGGCTCGCTTGCTCCATGGTGCTCAGGTGCGATGACTGTGTGCGCTATCATTTGGGCAAATGTTATGAACTTGGCTGCTCCGATAAGGAGATGGACGAGGTATTTGGCATTGCTACACTTATTGGGGGCACGATAGTAATTCCCCACCTGAGAAGGGCAGTTGAGTTTTGGGACGAACTAAAACTAACACCACAAAATGTTTAAAAAAGACCTGGACCTTGAGAGAGAGTGGCAGGCGCTACTTGGCAAAATAGAAAATATGATCGGCAAAAAACCAGCCGACCTCAACGCCGTGCTTTTTCTCATCGGTGTGCAAGAACTGGGCAAGGGCCGAAGGACATTCACCAAAGAACAAAAGCAGGACTTAATGCACATTGCTATCTGCAAAATACTCAGTTTCTCTGGCTTCTACGCCCTGGAGGGCATAGACGAGGACGGCTGGCCTCACTGGAAGATGATGAAAAAATTGCCCCATTTTGACACGACAGAGCAAGAAAAGCTGCTAAAAATACATGTGATAGAGTATTTTGAAAAAGAAAGCATATTATAATGACAGGAATAATATCATATAATGTAAACGGAATTCGGTCGGCTGTTTCCAAGGGTATAACGCAGTGGCTAGAGGAGCAAGATCCGCAAATCGTTTGTTTTCAGGAACTTAAGGCCCACAAAGAGCAAATTCCCGTTTCGTTGTTCGAAGACCTCGGCTACCACTGCTACTGGTTTCCCGCAGTGAAAAAAGGCTATAGTGGTGTTGCCATTCTGTCAAAAACTAAACCCAAACATGTGGAGTACGGGTCCGGCATCGATCAGTCGGACTACGAAGGCCGGGTCATTCGGGCCGACTTCCAGCACTACTCCGTTATGAGCGTTTACGTTCCTTCGGGTTCTTCTGGCGACGAGCGACAGGACTACAAAATGCAATGGTTGGGTGAGTTTACTGACTACATAAAAAAAGTAAAGGCCGACCATCCCAAACTCATTATTTCCGGCGACTATAATATTTGCCACAAGCCGATCGATATCCACGAGCCAGTGTCCAACAAAAAGAGTTCTGGCTTTTTGCCGGAGGAACGTGAGTGGCTTAGCGAATTCATAGATACAGGCTTTGTGGATTCCTTCCGTCAATTCAACAAAGCACCTCACCAGTATAGCTGGTGGACATTCAGGGCCAATGCCAGAGCAAACAACAAGGGGTGGCGGATTGATTACCACCTCGCCACTCAGGAGATGGCAGCAGACTTAGTACACGCTGAAATTCTGCCACAAGTGGTTCATTCTGACCATTGCCCCGTTGGACTCAGCATCAAATAACGGTTTTTTGGCTGCTTTCGACAGCGAAAGCATGTCTATTCAAACAATTTTCCGTTTTTAACTACATTCTTTTCACGATATTCGTTATAACTAGTATCATACCCTTTGCGAATTGCAAATGGATGAAAAGAAGGAGGCCAAAATGAATACAGGAATTGACGCCGTCAAGAGGCAACTTCATGATTACAAAAAGAAATACTATACCGACAAGCTGGTTAAAGGTGTTCTCTACTTCCTTCTTGTGGGCCTTTGTCTTTTCTTGACGTTTACCGTATTAGAGTTCAATTTTCGCTTCGGCACGTGGATCAGGGGCTTTTTGTTGTTTTCCTTTGTCATTCTCACCTCTGGCATACTCCTGATTCGGATTATTAAGCCGCTGTGGGAGATTTACTGCGGAGGTAAAAACCTTGATGACGCCGAGGCTGCCCGCCAAATCGGGCAATTTTTCCCGGAAGTAAAAGACAAACTTCTGAATGTGCTTCAGTTGCAAAAAATCAGCAACCAGGATGAAAGCCTTCTTATAGCCAGCATAGATCAAAAAAGCCACGAGTTCTCAACAATAAAGTTCGTCAATGCGATAAAAATTAATGCGAACCTTAGCTTTTTAAGGTATCTAGCCATTCCAGCCGGCATCACACTTATATTGCTTCTGCTTGTTCCTCAGCTGTTTACGGAAAGTGCAGCCCGAATCATACAATATAACAAGACCTTCACCCCGCCGCCTCCGTTTACCTTCAATCTTTTGAATGAGTCCCTTGATGGTTTTCGCAATGAGGATTTTCAATTGAAGATGAGCATTGAAGGAGATAACATCCCAGAAAATGTATACCTGGAAAGTAACGGGCGCCGCATCAAGCTAAATGAAAACCCTGAAGGACTCTTCGAGTTTACCTTTCCGAAAATGTTGGTGAAGACTAATTTCAAGTTCGAAGCAGCAGGATACTCGAGTGCTGAATATCAGATTACACTACACAATCGGCCGCTGCTCAAAAACTTCAACGTGTTTCTTGACTTCCCATCCTATACCGGCAAACAAGACGTTCTTTTGGAAAACATAGGCAACGTGGAAGTGCCGGAAGGAAGCCAAATCAACTGGCAGTTCAGCACAACCGAAGCCGACAGCTTGTGGCTGAAGTTTGATAAGGACGACGAGCCTTTTTCATCCCAAATATCTGACAATCAACTGTTTGATGTCAAGAAAACGTTCTTTGACCCACAGTACTATGAGGTGTTGCTGGCCAACAAATACAGCAAAAATAAGGACAGGATCAGGTACCGGATCGAAGTGGTGAAAGACAAGGCTCCGGAAATTCATGCAGAAATCTTCCAGGACACCACTCTTTTCAGCTTCATCGTGCTGGGCGGATCGGTGAGCGACGATTATGGCCTTACCAAGCTTGCCATTAAGTACCAAACTCAGAATGCCAAAGAAGAGTCCCTGTTTAGCACGCTTCCGCTTCCTCTCGACAAAAAGCAATCGTCCCAGGGTTTTTACTACCAGTGGCGCATCGACAGCATGAATCTCAAAGAAGGCGAAACGCTTGCCTACTACGTGGAGGTGACTGATAATGACGAGGTTAACGGGCATAAATCGACCCGGACAGGTCTGTATTATATGAAGGTTCCGACGAGAAAAGAGTTGAAGGAGTCGTTGGCGAAGGAGGCGCAGGGTGCCGAAAAACAGATTGATAAAAGCCTTGACCAGGCCAAAGAAATTCAGGATCAGATAAAAGAAATTGAGAATAGGCTGAAGACCAAGAAAAAGATGGACTGGCAGGATGAGAAGCTGATACAGGACTTGCTGGACAAAAAAGAGGAGCTGAGTGAAAACATAGAAAAGCTAAAAAACCAAAACAAAGACCTGAATGAGCGTAGAGAACGGTTTTCAGAAAGCAGCCCCAAGCTAAAAGACCAAATGGAGAAGCTTCAGTCGCTCATGGATGAACTGCTGGATGATGAAACTAAAAAACTCTATGACGAGCTGAAAAAACTGCTGGAGGAGAAGTCACAGCTTGGTGAGGTTCAGAAAATGATGAACCAGATAGAAAACAAAGAAGAAAACCTTGAAAAAGAGCTAGAGCGGGCGCTGGAGCTTTTCAACAAGATGAAATTTGACTTCAAGCTTGAGGAAATAGTTCAGGACTTGGAAGAAACGAGCAAGAAGCAGGAGGAACTAAGCGAGAAGACTGAGAACTCTGAGAACTCAAAAGAAGACCTCATAAAGGAGCAGGAAGAAATCAAAGAAGAGTTTCAGGAGCTTCAAAAAGACATGGAAGAGTTAAACGAGCTCAACCAGGAGCTCAATAACCCTGAAAGCATGCCGGACGTCGGTGAAGAGAAAGAAGAAGTGGAGAAGAACCAGGAGGAGTCTATTTCTAATCTGGAAGAACAGAAGAGAAAGAAGGCGTCTGACAACCAAAAGAAAAGTGCTCAGCAAATGAAGCAGATGGGTGAAAAGATGCAACAAATGCAAAGCAACATGGAGATGGAAATGCTTGAGGAAAACCTCGACAACCTCAGAGACATAGTAGACAACCTTGTTAAGCTCTCTTTCAGCCAGGAAAATCTGATGAACAACTTCAAAGAGGTAAATCAAAGTGACCCGAGGTTTCTCGAATTATCTCAGGAGCAATTAAAGATAAAGGACGATGCCATTATCGTTAAAGACAGTCTCCTTGCGCTGGCTAACAGGGTTTTTCAAATTGCCTCGTTTGTAACAAGAGAAGTGAGTGCACTCAATGAATACATGGATCAAAGCCTGGATGCGCTTAAAGACCGGAACAAATCGCTGGCGATCAGCAAGCAGCAGTTCTCAATGACATCGATGAACAACCTGGCTCTTTTACTCGACGATGTGCTTCAGCAGATGCAACAGCAAATGGCTGACGCAATGGGGTCACCGCAAAAAGGCAAAAAAGGGCAAAAGAAAAACATGCCGGGCCTAAGCGATCTTCAGAGCGAACTGAGCAAGAAAATTAACGATCTCAAAAAAAGCGGAAAAACAGGCAGACAACTATCGGAAGAATTGGCTAAACTTGCTGCCGAGCAGGAAATGATTAGACGAGAACTCGAAGCAATGCAACAGAAGATGAGCGGCGACAAAGAGGGTGGCCCGGGTGGCTTGCAAGATGCTATCAAAAAAATGGAACAAACCGAAAGAGATCTTGTTAATAAGCGACTGGCCAACATTAGCCAGGAGAGGCAGGAAGACATTGTAACAAGGCTTTTGGAAGCTGAGAACTCTGAAAGAGAAAGAGAGCTCAGTAAGGAAAGAGAAGGGGAGGCCGCACGAGATTTTGAAAGAAAGATCCCGGCAGCTTTTGAAGAATATAAGCAGCTAAAAGAAAAGGAAATTGAGTTGCTTAAAACTGTTCCTCCCAAATTGAACCCCTACTACAAAAAAGAAGTAAATGAGTACTTTAAACGTATTGGCAGCAATTAACCCGCTTAAAAATGGATAATATCAAAATCGAGATTCCTTCTCTTCCTGAGAATATTCGAATCGTTGAGAGTTTTATCGACAACGCTAAAGAACGATTCAGTCTTGAAGATGATATCTATGGCAATATTATGATTGCTGTGACCGAAGCCGTAAACAACGCTATACTGCATGGCAACGGAAAAGACGCCCACAAGAACGTACTGCTTCAATTATCACTACTCAACGAGAACCTTCAGTTCACCGTTCAGGACGAAGGCGTTGGGTTCGACTACCAGCACCTTCCCGATCCAACTGCACCAGAAAACCTTGAGAAACCCGGGGGCAGAGGCATCTTTCTTATGAAGAACCTGTGTGACGAAGTTAAGTTCCATGAAGGCGGTAAGAAAGTGGATCTGATCTTTTACCTGGGCTAGAATGAAAATCACCTTCTTTAGTGAAGACGTTTCTTTTAAGCTTTCCTCTCCTAATAAGGTTCGTCGTTGGATCAAAAAAGTGATACTCCTGGAGAAACACACGCTATCAGAGATTTCTTATATATTCTGTTCCGACGATTACCTGCACAACATGAACGTGCAATATCTCAATCACGACACACTTACCGACATCATTACATTTGATAATTCGGAAGAGGAAGATCAAATAGAAGGTGACATATTCATCAGTGTTGATCGTGTGAAGGAGAACGCCACCCAACTAAATCTTCCTTTTGACACCGAACTACATCGAGTCATGATCCATGGCATTCTTCACTTGTGTGGTTACAAAGACAAGACAAGTGCCGACAATGACCTTATGAGAAAAAAAGAGGATGCTTGTTTATCTTTGCTCCCGGATCAATAATGTTCCACGTGGAACATTCTTTCTCCCCGCTCTGTTGCTAACACTAATAATGACTAGACGTTCCACGTGGAACATGAAAATATATGTTTCCTAAATACGATATAATAGTAGTCGGGGCTGGCCATGCCGGTTGTGAGGCCGCACATGCCGCAGCGACCATGGGCTCCAAAGTACTGCTTGTAACAATGAACATGGGCACTATCGCTCAGATGTCTTGCAACCCTGCGATGGGTGGCGTAGCCAAAGGACAAATAGTGCGTGAGATAGATGCCCTGGGTGGCATGTCGGGTATTATCACCGACAAAACCATGATCCAGTTCAGGATGCTCAACAAGTCGAAAGGGCCTGCTATGTGGAGCCCACGAGCTCAGAGCGACAGAATGAGGTTTGCGGAGGAATGGCGGCTTACATTGGAGCGCAACCCTAACGTAGACTTTTGGCAGGAAATGGTAATAGGGCTGCTCGTCAAAGACGGAAAAGCCGTTGGTGTTAAAACAAGCTTGGGAATTGAGATCGAGTCAAGCGCAGTGGTTCTCACTAACGGAACCTTTCTTAACGGCGTCATCCATATTGGAGAAAAGAAGTTTGGCGGGGGCCGTACCGGCGAGCATGCTGCCAAGGGAATTACTGAGCAGCTACAAAGTCTCGGCTTTGAGTCAGGCAGAATGAAAACTGGCACGCCACCCCGAGTCGACGGACGCAGCCTCAACTACGACGCCATGGAGGAACAAAAGGGAGATATTGAGCCCGGAAAATTTTCCTACAGCCAAGAAACCACTCCCTTAGCAACGCAAGCAAGCTGCTATATTACTTACACAAATCCTGAAGTGCATGCTATCCTGGAGACTGGTTTCGAAAAGTCCCCAATGTTTGCTGGGCGAATTAAAGGAATAGGGCCACGTTATTGTCCTTCAATTGAAGACAAGATCAACCGATTTTCCGAGCGAGACCGGCACCAGATATTTGTTGAGCCCGAAGGATGGGACACAGTTGAGGTATATGTCAATGGATTTTCTACCTCACTACCAGAAGACGTCCAGATAAAAGCACTAAGGAAAATACCCGGCTTTGAGAATGCAAGGATGTTCAGGCCAGGCTATGCGATCGAATACGACTACTTCCCACCGACGCAACTCAATCACACCTTGGAAACCAAGCTCATTCAGCATCTGTACTTTGCCGGGCAAATAAATGGCACTACCGGCTATGAAGAGGCGGCATCGCAGGGACTCATGGCAGGCATTAACGCCCACCTCAAAAACAGCGAGAAAGAACCACTGATCCTCACAAGATCTGAAGCATATATTGGTGTGCTGATTGACGACCTGATTAACAAAGGCACTGAAGAACCTTACAGGATGTTTACTTCACGGGCTGAGTTTCGAATACTTCTGAGACAAGACAACGCCGACATAAGACTAACAGAGAAAGGCCATGCAATTGGTTTAGCCTCCGACCAACGCCTAACGGCAACGAAAGACAAAATTGCTCAAAGCAATCAAATACACGCCGTCTTAAAACAGCTCAAATATAATCCGGAAGAAATCAACGATGGACTCGATGCCATAGGAACCGCAGGCATTAGAGAGAAAACATCCGCCTATACACTTTTGAAACGGCCACAAGTCGACCTTGCCGAACTGCTCAAACTGCATCCTAAAACCGCTGATGCACTACAGCCTTATATGAAAGACGCTATTGAACAGAGCGAGATAGAAATCAAATACGAAACCTATATCGTGAAAGAAAGGGAACTTGCCGACAAGGTGCACCTATTGGAAGATCACAAAATAGATCCGCTCTTTGACTACTATAAAATAACAGCGCTGTCTTCTGAGGCACGGGAAAAACTACTTAAAATCAAACCACATACTTTAGGTCAGGCCTCAAGAATAAGCGGGGTAAACCCAGCAGACATCTCAATATTAATGGTATACATGGGGAGGTAATTGGACATGTACGAACGAATAGACGAGTGCCCCATTTGCACAAACACCGATCTAAGAAACAACCTGATCTGCAAAGATTATCTTGTTTCCCAACAGAGCTTTGCCATTTCTATCTGCTCATCCTGTGGCCTGCTAATCACCAACCCAAGACCCAGCAAAGAAACTATTTCTCAGTTCTACGACTCAAACAGCTATCTGTCGCATAATAGCGACGGCAGCCTGATGAGCACACTTTATTCAATCGCCCAGCGCTATACACTGTGGTACAAGCTTCGGTTGGTCAAAAGACTAGCGAAACCAGGCAGCAGACTAATGGACTACGGCTGTGGTGTCGGGCAGTTTATGCAGTACATGCAATCAAACAAGTACGAGGTAACGGGAATTGAACCTTCTGATATTGGCTTATCGAAAGCAAGAAGTAAGGAGTTGTTGGTTTACCAAACATTAAGTGAGGCCAAAGAGTCAGAGTCGAAATTTGATGTCATTACATTGTGGCACGTTCTTGAACATGTGCACGACCTCAACACAACAATAAAACAACTCAAGAAACTGTTGAATAAAGACGGCTATCTCGTAATCGCTGTTCCAAACACCAAGAGCTGGGATGCTCAACATTATAAAGAGAATTGGGCCGCATACGATGTGCCACGCCACCTTTTTCATTTCGACGATGAAAACATCAAAATGTTATTGAAATCAAACCGGCTTTCCTTCGTGCAAAAGGCTCCCCTATATCTCGATTCGTTTTATATTAGTCTGTTGTCAGAAATACATCTCAACAACAGCAACAAAATCTTAAAATCCATTATAAATGGTTGTAAATCAAATATTTACGGTTCGAGAACCTCACAATACAGCAGTATGATATACATTTTCCAAAAGAAATGAAAAATATACTTCTTTCCGCCTTTCTTGCCTGCTATGCCTTTATCCTTTACACGTCATGCGCAAGCCAACAGCCTGTAACCGGCGGTGCTAAGGATACAATTCCCCCCACGCTTCTTGAATCATACCCAATCAACAAATCGCTTAACTTCAAAGATCAGAAAATAACATTGGTGTTTGACGAATTCATCAAAGAAGACCAAATCAAGACCAAGCTCATAATTACGCCAGATGATCAGAACAAATTTGATGTCGTCATTAAGAAGACCAGCATCACTCTCGACTTCGAAAATCCATTCACTGACAGCACCACCTATACCTTAAACTTCAACAGTACAATCTCCGACATCACGGAAAACAACGATGCTGAGAACATCATACTGGCATTTAGTACCACTACATACATCGACTCTCTATCCATAGCAGGTAGCATTATCGACCTGCTCACCCATGAACCAATCAAAGAAGCAACAGTAGCGCTTTACCAGGCCAACGACACGACTGATATATTTAACAAGCGCCCGCTCTATTTTACGAAAACTGCTGAAGATGGTACCTACTCAATAGAGAACCTTAAAAACGGGAAGTACAGACTCTACGCCTTCCAGGACAAGAATAAAAACAATTTGTGCGAACCCAACGACGAGCCCCATGGATTCATCGCCGACACGTTAGCACTTACACACAACATCGACTCTCTAACCATACCTATCACACGCAACGACGTACGGCCATTGGCACAACTCAACTCCCGCACTTCGGGCATCTATTTCGAAAGCCGCTACAACAAACCCCTCAAAGATTTTAGCGTCCAAATCCTGGATTCTCTAAAGCTTCCCAATTGGACGATTGAAGCGAACCTAACAACAGATGGAAGAGGTATAGTTTTCTATCCTGTCTCTAATCCGAAAAAGGACAGCGTGCAAATTGCAATCACCTCCATAGACAGTACCTACAACCAAACCATAGACACCACATACCTTAAATTCACATCAAGCAAACGAAGCATTCCACCGTTTACATTTACAACCATCCCTACCAAAGACGAGCAAATACTCGAGAAAACGACATTTACATTGTCGTTTACAAAACCAGTAGCAAAAAACTACATCGCCGACTCCATGAGAGTTTCTATAGATACCCTTGTTCAACATCCAATTAAGATCGACACCATCATTTGGAACAACCACAAAACAAGAGTTACTATCAACACTCAAATCGACAAAAAGATAGTTGCCAATCAAAAACTCCGATACCAACAATTAACCGACTCCTTACAATCCGACACATCTTCGATCGACTTTAACCGATACAGTAAAATCAAAAAACTATTAGACAAAGTCGAAGACAGCTACACCCGAGTCAAACTTCCAAAGGGAACCTTCTTTTCAGTAGACGGCGACACTTCCTACACTGAAAACATACCACTAAAATTCATAAACAGCGAAGAACGGGGGATAGTAAGAGGCACAATTTCAACGGACTACACTAACTATACGCTTCAGCTCATCACCAACAAGTATAAAGTAGTATCCTCACAACCAGGAACGTCTACTTTCGAGTTCAAAAACATCCCACCCGGAGACTATACCTTCAGGATCCTAATCGATGATAACAACGACGGCGTATGGTCTACCGGAAACAGCCTGAAGCGAATAGAACCCGAAAGTGTGTACATATATCCCGAATTCTTTAACGTTAGAGAAAACTGGACACTTGAAAATATTGAGATCAACTTCTAGTGGAAAACTTTGCTAAGCCTGTGTTTAACTGCCCAAGTTCTCCACAAGCCGATTCAATCTCAGATAGCCAATCCCACACAATTTCAGCTAGGCTCGTTTGTACACATTACGCTTACCTCTTACCAACAACTTAAGTCAAAAAAGATACTCACATCACTAACTCCCCATCTATCAACAATCTCCCTCCTTTGCACTATCGCTTGCATTTTTATGTTAACATATTGTTTGAAACTTCAATTTGATCAACAATCGACTTATGCTAATTTTCTTATCCACAAATCCACAGGCTTAATAATACTCTTCAATTAATCTTTTAAAAATTTAGTTATATATATTACAAAACAGAAAATGTGGATAAATGAGTAAACGACTGATAATAGTAACTATTCTGATCCTCGTTGCGCCAGCTTTATTGCGTGGGCAGGACAATGCTAAAATCGACCTGGCGAACGAATATTTGGGGCAGGGCGATGTTGACAAGGCGCTCGATCTTTATAAAGACCTGGTAAAGGATTCCAGAAACATCCCCTTTGTTCACAATAATTATCTGGCGCTTCTCATCAACCTGGAGAACTACAAGGAAGCAGAGGATTACGTAGAGAAACAAATTAAGCGGGACGATGGCAATTTAATTTATAAGATAGACCTGGGCATGGTGTATCAGGCGGCTGGAAAAGCCGATAAGGCCAATAGCCAATTTGAATCGGTAATAGCAGGCATAAAGGGAGACAACTACAAGCTTCGAATAACTGCGCAAACATTTATCTCCAAGCAGCTCAGAGAATATGCCCTTAAAACTTATCTGGCAGGAAGACAATCATCCGGTAACCAGTATGCATATGCTATCGAGTTGGCGAATATCTACCGTCTTCTCAACAACAGGGAGCAAATGATGGAGGAGTATCTCAACTTCGCCATTCAAAACCCCAATAATATTAACTACGTCAGGAATATTCTGCAGAACCTGCTCACCGAGCCCGAAGACTTAGAGGCACTTGAAACGATCCTTATCCAGAAGGTGCAGAAAAGTCCCAATGATATTATCTATGGCGAATTACTAATTTGGGCAGAACTTCAGCAGAAAAACTTTTTTGGTGCCTTTACGCAAGCCAGAGCCATTGACCGCCGGGAGAGAGGTGAGGGCTCGAGGGTACTGGAAATTGGTATCATAGCTATTGACAATGGAGCGTTCGAAGATGCCGAAGATATTTTTTCATGGATTATTCAAACATATCCATCGTCTTCCAATTATGTGCTGGCAAGAAGGATGTTGATAAAAGCCAGGGAAGGAAAAGTTAAGAACACTTATCCGGTTGACACCACCGCCATCAGAACTTTGATCGCCGATTACGATAATCTTATCAAAGATTCGGGTTTGAACAGCAACACCCTGGAAGCGCTCCGAAGCAAGGCTTTGCTATACGCTTTTTATCTGGATGAAAAGGATCAGGCAATTTCTACGCTAAAAGACATTATCAATTTTCCGAGGGCACAGCCGCAATTGGTTTCCAGCTGCAAACTCGATCTTGGAGACATCTATCTGCTGATAGGAGAACCCTGGGAATCGACGTTACTTTATTCGCAGGTGGAAAAAGACAGCAAGGAAAGCCTGATTGGCTATGAGGCAAAACTTAAGAATGCAAAGCTCAATTATTACAATGGCGACTTTGAACTTGCTAAAGCCCATCTCGATATTTTGAAATTGGCCACCTCACGGGAAATATCTAATGATGCAATGGCGCTTAGTCTGCTGATTCAGGACAATACCCTGATGGACACAACCGAGCTGGCGATGAAGAAATTCGCTGCTGTTGATTTGCTGCTTTTCCAAAACAAGAAACTTGAGGCTCTTCAGGGCTTTGACTCGTTGCTTAGCCAATTTCCCAACCACAGAATTACCGATGAGGTTTGGTACAAAATGGCACAAATCAACCAGGAGTTGGGCCATGCGGAAGTAGCGATTGCCCTCCTTGACAAGGTACTTGCCAGCTACCCAACGGATATACTTGGCGATGATGCCTTGTTTCTGAAAGGCAAGATTATAGACAAACAGCTTGGAAACAAGCAACTCGCCATGGAAGCTTTTCAAGCACTGCTTACAACCTACCCCGGCAGTATTTATACCGCCGAGGCTCGCAAAAGATTCCGGGAGCTCAGGGGCGATCTCAACCAATAAATACACTTTTTTGCATAGATCAAATGCCAGGCAAAAATAGTATGCATGCATAACAAATTTTGCTATATTTGATATACCCCGTTATCCCTTAAGAATGAAGAGAGAAGAAACTATTGACTATAATATTAAAGTGGCGTGGCATAGTATTGCGAGGATGTACAACCAGGCTGGCCAAAATGATGGTATTACAACATCGATTGGATTTGTGTTGCTCAATATAGAAAGTGAGGAGGGCACCCCTGCTACCAAAATAGCTCCTCTGATGGGGCTGGAAGCAAGGAGCCTGACGAGAATGCTCAAAAATATGGAAGAGCGGAAGCTCATCTACAAAATGCCCGACCCAAATGACGGCAGGTCAGTCCGGATATTTTTAACTGAAAAGGGAAAGTATCAGAAGACGCTCTCAAAACGGGTAGTTATCGCATTCAACGAAATGGTGATCGATCAGGTTGAGCCAGAAAAACTAAAAGTATTCTTTGACGTCATCACACAAATCAATCAACTCATAGAGGATAAACAACTGATCCATACTTACATTAACGAAGAGAAAATTTATGAACAGAGTTATTAAAAAGGTGGCAGTTCTTGGCTCCGGTGTAATGGGCTCAAGAATAGCATGTCACTTTGCGAACATTGGTGTTCAGGTTTTGCTTTTAGACATTGTTCCGAAAGAGCTTTCGGACGATGAGAAAAAGAAAGGCTTAACGATGGAGCATCCACTTGTTCGTAACCGAATTGTAAACACTGCCCTTCAAACAGCAATTTTTTCAAAGCCAGCCCCGCTTTTTGATGTCAAAAAGGCCAGCCTGGTAAAAACCGGAAATTTTGACGACGACATGAAATCCATTGCGGAGTGTGATTGGGTGATGGAGGTTGTAGTTGAAAACCTGGATATCAAGAAAAAGGTCTATGATCAGGTAGAGAAATTCCGCAAAACAGGCACCTTGGTTACTTCCAACACGTCGGGTATTCCAATCCACCTAATGGCAGAAGGGAGAACCGAGGATTTCAGGAAGCATTTTGCCGGAACACACTTTTTCAATCCGCCTCGTTATTTGAGGTTGCTGGAAATCATTCCTACTCCGGCTACAGACCAAAAGGTGGTGGACTTCCTAATGCACTATGGTGATTTGTACCTCGGTAAAGAAACCGTGCTATGTAAGGACACGCCGGCATTCATTGCGAACCGGATAGGGGTCTACTCTTTGATGTCGGGTATGCATGTGGTGGAAAAAATGGGACTGACTGTCGGTGAAGTTGATCGAATGACCGGCCCCGTTATCGGCCGGGCAAAATCGGCCACCTTCCGAACCATGGATGTGGTAGGGCTCGACACCACAGTTAACGTATCGAGAAATTTGTTGCAGGGCTTGCCAAAAGACGAGTCGAAGGACACCTTCAAACTACCAAAAATTGTAGAGGAGCTTTACAATAAAAAATGGTGGGGCGACAAAACAAAACAAGGCTTCTTCAAAAAGACAGTAAACGACAAAGGCGAGAAGGAGATTCTCGAGTTGAACCTGAAGACACTTGAATATGGGCCAAGAACCAAGGCTTCCTTTAAATCGCTTGAAGAAGTAAAAGATATTGAAAGTGTAAAAGAGCGCCTGCCGAAGCTGATCAATGCAACGGACAAAGCAGGTGAATTTTATCGGGCAACCTTCTATGATGTGTTCAGGTATTGCTCCATGAGAATTCCGGAAATTGCCGATGAGCTTTACAAAATCGATCAGGCTGTCTGCGCTGGTTTTGCCTGGGAACTTGGTCCTTTTGAAACATGGGACCTGGTGGGTGTAAAAGCGACTGCCGAAAAGATGAAAGCTGCTGGAATGAAAGTAGCCCCATGGGTTCACGAAATGCTGGCTGCGGGCAATAACTCCTTCTACAAATTTGAAAAAGGCCAGAAGCTTTATTACGACATTCCGTCAAAAGCATACAAACCGATCCCTGGAAAAGAAGGGCTGATTATTCTTGATGCCTTTAAAGAAAACAAGGTAGTTTGGTCAAATGCTGGCGCCACGCTCTATGACATCGGTGACGGTATCCTGGACCTGGAATTTCATACAAAAATGAATTCTCTCGGTCAGGAAGTAATAGAGGGAATAAATCTCGCTATTGCAAAAGCGGAGGAGAACTATCGAGGCTTGGTTATAGGTAATGAGGGTGCCAACTTTTCAGCGGGTGCTAACCTGGCTATGCTATTCATGTATGCTTCCGATCAGGAGTTTGACGAAATTGACTTGATGATTCGTCAGTTTCAAACAACCATGATGCGGGCCCGCTTTTCTTCCGTGCCTGTAATTTCAGCCCCTTCGGGCATGGCGCTGGGTGGTGGCTGCGAGCTTTCACTTCATTGTGATGCTATTCAGGCACACGCCGAAACGTATATAGGCCTTGTGGAATTTGGTGTAGGTTTGATTCCGGCGGGTGGCGGTACAAAGGAAATGACCCTCCGGGCCAGCGACTCCTATGCTCCCGGTGATCCGGAGCTCAATCATTTGCAGGAATATTTCATGACCATTGCTACAGCCAAAGTGGCCACCTCGGCACACGAAGGCAAGGCATTGGGTTATATCAAACCGTCGGACGAAATTACGCTTAACAGAGCTCGCCTTTTGGCTGACGCAAAAAGGAAAGCCATCGAACTATCGGAAGCTGGCTATACTCAGCCTTTGGAGCGAAAGGATATCAAAGTACATGGTCAATCGTCACTGGCTTTGTTCGAAGCTGGCATAACTGGTATGCTGTATGGAAAATATATTTCGGAGCACGATGCCCTGATTGCCAGAAAGCTTGGCTACATCATGAGTGGGGGTGACCTTTCATCGCCGACGGACGTGTCGGAGCAATACCTGCTTGATTTGGAAAGGGAGGCATTCCTCAGCCTGACGGGTGAGCCAAAAACTGTGGAAAGAATTCACAGCATTTTGTTCAAAGGCAAACCGTTGAGAAACTAAGTTTTGTTAACCACAAAAAGACTACAATTATGAATGCATATATAGTGGCCGGCTACAGAACGGCAGTTGGAAAGTCGAAAAAAGGGGGCTTTCGCTTTACCCGCCCCGATGACCTGGCAGCAGATGTCATCAAACACCTGGTTGCTTCGGTTCCGGGCTTTGATGCCAAAAGGGTAGACGACCTTATCGTTGGAAACGCTGTGCCCGAAGCTGAGCAAGGCATGCAAATGGGCAGAATGATTTCATTGCTGGCTTTGCCCATGGAAGTGCCCGGCTTGATAGTGAATCGGTATTGTGGCTCAGGCCTGGAGGCGATAAGCATTGCAGCGGCAAGAATTCACGCCGGAACAGCAGAGTGTATTATTGCAGGTGGTACCGAATCGATGTCGATGGTGCCAATGATGGGGTATAAAACCGCACTCAACTGGAAAATAGCGCACGAAAACCCAGACTATTATATCAGCATGGGCTTAACGGCCGAGGAAGTATCAAAAGACTACAACATCAGTCGGGAAGACGCTGACGAATTTTCTTATCACTCTCATCAGAAAGCCATCAAGGCAATAAAGGACGGAAAATTCAAAGATGAGATAGTGCCGATCAATGTTCACGAAACGTATGTGGACAAAGACGGTAAGAAAAAGACGAGAGACTTTGTGGTAGATACCGACGAGGGGCCAAGAGAAGATACTAGTCTCGAAGTGCTTGCAAAACTAAAGCCTGTTTTCAGAATGGGGGGAAAGGTAACTGCGGGTAACTCTTCACAAACTTCTGATGGTGCAGCTTTTGTGATGGTGATGTCAGAGAAAATGGTGCAGGAATATAACCTGAAGCCCATTGCCAGAATGTTGTCTTATACAGCAGCCGGCGTGGAGCCAAGAATCATGGGGATAGGACCGGTGGCCGCCGTGCCAAAGGCGTTGAAACAAGCCGGCCTGAAGATGGCAGACATTGACTTGATTGAATTGAATGAGGCTTTTGCAGCTCAGGCATTGGCTGTTGCCAAAAACCTGGATTTCGACATGTCGAAATTAAATGTGAATGGTGGTGCAGTAGCGCTTGGTCATCCGCTCGGTTGCACAGGGGCTAAACTATCGGTTCAGATTTTCAATGAATTGAGAAGGCAGAAGAAAAAATATGGTATGGTCACCGCCTGCGTTGGTGGAGGCCAGGGCGTAGCCGGTATTTTCGAGCTTCTCAATTAGCAAATACAGATAAGCATAGGCGAAAAGCATCGGGACCAACTCTCGATGCTTTTATATTTCATGCGCTTGCGGTCGTATGGCAGAGCATGTGTGAGTAATTCATTTTATATTTACCAGAGACAGCGTTTTTTACACACGAACAGTTTTCAATGTTAAATTACTCGAAGGGAGAATCCGAAGCCCGGCTTAGTGCTGTTTTTGACCATGCAATAGACGGGATCATAACAATAGATGAAAGAGGCCTGGTTGAGTCAATGAACCCGGCCGCCGCCCGATTGTTCGGCTATGATCCCACCGAAGTTTTGGGTAAGAATGTGAAGATGCTCATGCCGGAGCCAGATCACTCCAATCATGATCAATACCTGGATAATTATCACAAAACGGGTCACAAGAAAATCATTGGGATTGGGCGTGAGGTGAAAGGGCTTAAAAGGGACGGGACACAATTTCCGTTGTATTTGAGCATTACGGAAACACAATTTGAAGGAAAAAAAATTTTCACAGGTATTATTCATGATATTTCGGAGCTTAAACTTTCCCAGAGTAAGCTGAAGGAGTATTCCGAAGAGTTAGAAACTAGCAACCGTGAGTTGGAGAGGCGGGTGATCGAAAGAACAAGGGATCTTGCCCGTGCAAATGAAGGGCTTTCCTATTCCAATGAATCACTTCAGAAGGAGATTGAAGAAAGACGCCAGGTCGAGAGAGCATTGCGGGAGAGCCAGAAGCTTTACAAAACAATAGCCAAAAACTTTCCTGATGGCATTTTGTGCGTGCTTGATAAAAACCTAAAATATCTGCTCATAGATGGAATGGAAAATGAACCAGCCATGGGCCGAAAGGAAGATTGGGTTGGCTCTTATGCGACCTCCATGAACTTTATTGACCAAAAAGACGAATTTATAAAAGGGCTGAAGCAGACAATTACCGGTGTGCCTCTCGACATGGAAATGACGGTATCGAATGGAGCCCGGGAATATCAGGTAAATGCTGTGCCTCTTTACGATGACGATGACAAAATTGTGAATCTGCTTGTCGTTTGTAAAAACATAACGGAAAGGAAAAAGGCCGAAAAAGAGATATTGAACGCATTAAACAAGGAGAAAGAGCTCAATGAGTTGAAAAGCAGGTTTGTCACCACCGCCTCACATGAATTTCGCACACCCCTCAGTACTATCCTTTCTTCGGCATCACTCATAGGCCGATATGTGGGCGAAACGGAGGACTCTGAGAAAATTGAAAAGCATGTAACCAGAATAAAATCGTCGGTGAACAACCTGACATATATTCTTAATGATTTTCTTTCGCTTGGTAAGTTGGAAGAGGGCAAGACAACTTTTCACCCAACGATCTTCAATTTCGAAGAATTCGTTGAGGAAACAATTTCTCAAATTGGCCCTACGCTAAAAAAGGATCAGAAAATTCTCGTCGACCGTCCTTCGTCAAAAATAGGAAGCGTTTATGCTGATGAGCAAATGATAAAAA
This sequence comes from Imperialibacter sp., assembly GCF_048007035.1. Lineage (NCBI taxonomy): Bacteria > Pseudomonadati > Bacteroidota > Cytophagia > Cytophagales > Flammeovirgaceae > Imperialibacter > Imperialibacter sp. The sequence continues at coordinate 2,511,420 of NZ_CP180355.1, read as the reverse complement.
ACGTGTTAATTAATCTGCTCAACAATGCATCCAAATATTCGGATGAGGGCAAGAGCATCCACTTTAGTTTAAGAGCTAAAAAAAACGAGCTTGTCTTTAAAGTTAAAGATGAGGGAATTGGCATACCGAAGAAGGATCAGCAACATCTTTTCGATAGGTTTTTCAGGGCCAATAATGCCATCAATATACAGGGAACAGGCCTGGGGCTCAATATTGTCAAGAAATATATTGAACTAATGAACGGACATATTGAATTTAGCAGTGAAGAAAATAAAGGCACCGAATTCAGGGTGGCGATACCGATAACACAACCTAGCTATGACTAAAATATTGCTTATCGAGGACAACTTGGAAATGCGGGAGAATACCGCCGAAATTCTTGAGCTCTCCAATTATGAGGTGATAACAGCAGCCAATGGTAAGGAGGGAATCGAAAAGGCCAAGAAGGAATTACCACATCTGATCATTTGTGACATCATGATGCCTGAGCTGGATGGTTATGGTGTGCTCCGTGTTTTGGGAAAGCTGCCTGAAACTGCCGGCATCCCTTTTATATTTCTTACTGCCAAATCTGAAAAAGAGGATTTCAGGAAAGGGATGAGTATGGGTGCCGACGACTATCTGACCAAGCCTTTTGATGATGTGGAGTTGCTGGATATCATAGAACTGCGGCTTCGCAAAAACCAGATTGCCAGAAAGGAGTATTCGAATGATGTGGATGGCATTGCGGATTTTATGAATGACGCAAAGGCGTTAAATGAGCTGAGCCATTTGTCGGCCGACCGCACCATCAGAAAATTTAAGAAGAAAGAAATAATCTTTTACGAAGGTAATCTTCCACACGGGCTCTTTTTTGTCAACAGTGGAAAAGCTAAAACATACAAAACCAACGACGACGGCAAAGAGTACATCACAGGGCTTTTTAAGGAAGGCGATTTTATTGGTTATATCGATCTTTTGCAGAACTCTAACTACACTGAGTCGGCCATGGCCATGGAGGATTCCGAAATTTGCCTCATTCCAAAGCAAGATTTCTACAAACTGCTGAACAGCAACCGGGATGTTTCTATCAGGTTCATCAAAATGATTTCTAACAATTTGGTGGAAATGGAGGAAAGAATCCTGAAGCTTGCCTACAACTCTGTCAGAAAAAGAGTGGCTGAGGCCCTGGTGATGCTGGAAGATAAGTTCAAAGAAAAGAATGAAGGAGAGGAGTTCAACATGAACATTCCCCGGGAGGATCTCGCCAATATTGTTGGCACTGCTCCGGAGTCGGTGATCAGAACCCTCTCTGATTTCAAAGATGAAAAGCTCATCGAAATCAAGGGCAGCAATATCAAGATCACCAACTCGGTCGGCTTGAGAAAAATGCGAAACTAGCCATACCTGGAATCAGCAGAAGCTACCTAAGGTCTTTCCCAAACGGCGTCAATGCCAGCGAAGCTAATTTCATGTGTTGGGTGGCAAAGGGAATGCCAATAATAGTGATGAACATTAGCAACCCAAACACCAGGTGAGTAACTGCAACGCAAAGACCTCCGGTGAGAAGCCAAATTACATTCATGATTACGGCCAGGCAGCCGGAGTTACTTTCGGTAGTAACCACTTTTTGCCCGAAAGGACTGAGGGCAAGTATGCCGATTTTAAAGCATTGAAAGCCAAATGGGATGCCGACGATGGTAAGACAAAGGGCAATGCCTCCGATTACGTAGCCGAAAAACAGGAAGATGCCTCCGCCAAAAATAATCCAGAGCAAATTTCCGATGATGTTCATAAAGTTGAGTGTATTGAGATAAAATTGGCAAGCACCACTTCAGATCACCAACCTGGTGACCAAAGAAAGCAGATACTTCCCAGCTAATTGTTCTTAGCTTTAATTACATCATTTGCCCAGTTCTATAGACGTCGCCTTTCGCTATCGGTGGCAAAAACAACCTCCATTGGGAGAATAAATTTTCGCCAGGCCCTATTGGGATGCAAGAATCGGCGAATGGTGTTGCTATCCAAAGCACTGAAAAAAAAAGGAAACCCGGTGCTAGTTGCTTCGGGTTTCCTTTTTCTTTACAAGAGGTGTTATTACTCCACCTCGACGATCATTTCTACTTCGATTGCTATGTTGTTAGGCAACGACCCCATGCCAACTGCCGCACGGGCATGTTTGCCTCTCTCTCCAAACACCGCCACCATCAGATCAGAGTAGCCATTAACTACTTTGGGCTGATCGGCAAAGTCGGGTGCACAGTTCACCATGCCCAACACTTTTACAATACGTTTTACTTTTCTTAAGTCGCCAAGCTCTGCTTTCAATACCGAAAGCTGGCTGATGGCTGTAAGCCTTCCAGCCTCATAACCCTGTTCGATAGTTAAATCAACGCCCACTTTCCCGGTCACGTAGCTCCCGTCAGGCTTCGATGGGCCCTTGCCGGCAAGGAAAACCAAATTTCCCGTACGGACGGCATTCACATAGTTGGCTACCGGCGCCGAAGGAGTTGATAACTCGATGCCGAGCTCTTTTAGTTTTGCTTCCGGATCATAATCCGACGGAGCGCTTACCTGAGCTTTCAATGTGTCGGCACCTTCTTTTGTGTTGGAAGTACCCGGTGAGCAGGCAGTCATAAGCCCCAGAAATCCTATAAACAATAGCTTTTTCATATCATTTAGGTTAGTTGATAATCAATTATTGACCCACAAAGAAAACAGCGTTAGCAAACAACAGTTTTCCGTTGTCCCAAAATGCCCGGAACAATGGATTGTCCGACATGTAGATCACCTGGCCACCGCCCATGCGATCAACGCCAAAAACCAGTGAGTTCTCCAATTCCTTTTGTACCCTGTTGCCAGCAAAGCCGCTTACAGGTTTAGCCCCCGTTGGGATATAAGCTACGTTCCAGGCGCCGGACAATTTCCCGAACCTGCTTTCGGCTGTTTTCAAACTGAAATAGGAGTTTCCGTAGCCATAAGCCAATGGGTGGGTGTTGTCGAGGCTCACTTTGTAAATAGCGCCGGGGATAATCCCCTGAATGTAGTTTCGTTCACGGTCCGCATACTTTACACTGGCGTCTGCTTCATCCCACTTTTCCTTCAGTTTTTTCAGGACAGCTTTTTCGTCGTCGTCAGCATAGCGCTTCAGCGAATAGCCGTCACGGTCAGCAAAGCTGTTGAGCGCACCTTGCACAAGTATCAGCCTCCCACCGTTTCGCACCCAATCATCAATCATTTTCATTGAGCCGTCGCCCAGCCCGTTGTATCTGCCGTTTTGGATAATGATTACGTCGTAGCCCGACAGGTCGAAGCGGCTGAAATCATCTGTGTCGAGTACACTGATGGGGTAGTCGAGCTGACGCTCGAAGAAATGCCAGGTTTCGCCAAAAGCCAAAGAGGAAACACCAGTTCCGGCCAGCACTGCTACTTTAGGTGCATCGATATAATGTACGTCGCCACTGCCAAAATCCTTGCCTGAATCAACGAAGCCAGTAGTGGTGGCATCCAGCGAACGGCCGTATTCTCTGGCAAGACCTTTTACCAATCCGTCAAAACGGGACGCATGCTGCTCATTGCCCCGGCGGGTAATGATAAGCGTGCCTCTTTCGTAGTTTTTTCCGCCGATGGAGAACGGCGTTTCAGCATAGCGAACTTTCACTTTGTTTTTGAGCAGCTGGGCCAGAAACTTAGCATCTTCCAGCGTTTGCCAGCGGGCAATATAAGCGTAAGCTTTGTCGGCTGAGGTTACCTCAGCTGAGGGAGTGCTGTACTTGCCAGTTCCGGGCGTGATTTTCTCGCTTACCGCATAAGCTTTCAGGCCTTTGGCGTAAGGCACACCCCAGGCTGTGATGTCATAGGTGTTGGAGTCTTCCACATAAGTGCTTGGCTCAAACAGAATGCTGGCCAAAACGCCTCTTGGCTGATAGTTACTTACAACCAGGTCGCCAGAAGTTAGATTGAAAGATTCTGTGGCCTGGGTTTGATAGTTAAATCCTTTTAGCGGTTTGCCTGCTGCGCCCGTTCCATAAGCAATGCCCATGGCATCGAGCCAATTGGCAAGAGCCGATAGTTTGTCAGGGTTGTTATCTCCCTTGATCACGAACCCTTTGTATTTCCCTGGAAAGCTGTTCACATTGTTGCTGAAGAACTTCTGGTACTCCTGAAGTACCTGGCTCTTGTTGGCAATCGTAACTTCCACTGTTGAAACACCATTGCTGTGGTGGTGGGCAATTCTGTCTTTCAGTGTTAAAGTATCTCCTTCGGCTGTAAGTACGCCTAAACCACCACGTCCGCCACCGCCTTGTTCGTAGGTCATGCCAATGGCCCCGTTGTATACCGGGTAGGTGTCGCCATAAGAAGGATAAAGCAAATCAAAGCGCTCCTTGGTAAAGTACAGCCAGCCATTTTGATCAAAGTATTTGGCGTTGTTCTTACCAATAGTTACCTGGAAGTCATATTGCCATTTGGTAATCAGCTCGTGGTAGGGCTTGGCAGCAGGTGCCATGTAGTAAGGGCTGTTGACACCTTGCTCATGAAAATCGACATGAATTTGTGGCATCCACTGGTTGTAGATTGCGATCCGCTTTTTCGACTCGATCTGAGTCTGCCATGCCCAGTCCCGGTTAAGGTCAAACAGGTAGTGGTTGGCTCTGCCACCGGGCCACACTTCATTGTGCTCTTTGCTTTGAGGATCGGGATTGTAATCCTTGTTGCCATACTGATTGTAATAGTTGGCGTAGCGATCTCTTCCGTCCGGGTTGATGCATGGATCCATGATCACTACACCCTCTTCGAGCCAGGCAGTTTTGTTGGTGACCAGCTCGTAAATAGTGGCCATACTGGCTTCCATGGAAACGGACTCATTACCGTGCACGTTGTAGCTGAGCCAGATAATTGGAATGTTGGTAGATGGGCTGCCACTTTGCAAACCGGCCCGCTTCAGGTTGTCGGTTCTGATTGTTTCAATGTTCTGGTGGTTAGCCTCGCTGGTAACAATGGCATAAACCAGTGGGCGATCTTCGAAGGTGCGCCCGTATTCCTTGAGGACAACTTTGGAAGAATTGGCTGCCACGTGCTGGTAATATTCCACCACCCGGTGGTGGCGGGTAAATCTTTCGCCAAGTTCGTAGCCAAGAAATTCTTTCGGGCTTTGCACTTGTGCCCAGGTCTGGGTAAATGCCAGACAAAGTAGAAGTAGTAACAATTTTCTCATATCGATGCAATGCAGAGTTTGGGTTTTCAATTGGAGCCCAAGATAAGAGAAACTCGGCAATGCCAAATTGGGAATTACGCAGGTGGCTTACTTGCTGTTGCCCAGCCAAAGCAAGGCGTTGATCACAAGCTGATCCTGGGGCGGATTGCGAAAAGTATACGACAACGTTTTATTAGTGCCGCCCTCATAATCGATATCGTTGTGGCCAAAGTTGAAATAGATCATTTGGTATTTGGTGTTCGTCCACACGATGGGGTAGTAGCCACTGTACCAGATCTCGTGCTGTTTCGGTCCGGTGCCCAGTGGAAAACTTGATGAATCGACCGATAGCAAAATATCGATGTCAGGGTTTTTGGTGAGGTCATTTTCCCACCGGTACCATTCGCTTGGCGACGTTTTGAAAGTATCCGGCAAGTTTTTCAGAGCGGGATGGTCGGGTGCTTCGTTGCCAAGAACGGCTGAGGTTGGCCGCCAGGTATTACTTTTGTACTGACCGGCACCCAAAAACTCTTCGTGGTACCAGTCCCAGTCCTGATTAAAATCGGAAGGAGTAAGAGCAAACCCGGCAAAATGAAACCCCATCCATGCCCCGCCGTTTTTCATGTACTTTTCTAGCGCTGCCCTTTGCTGAGGCGCTTCCGGCCGGGTATCGAGGAAAATCACGACGTCGTAGTTGGCCAGGAAGTCGTCGTTAACATTGCTCCAGTTGCTGGTAGAGTCATAAATGAAATGGTGCTTAGCTGCCTGTTCTTTGAACCATGGGTGTGCTTCCCCCACAAAACTGATATGGGCCTGATCGTTTTTGGCGGTGAAGAAGGAGATGACTTTGAATTCGTGGTTCGCTTTCGGAGATGAGCAGCTGATTGCCCACAGAATAATACCGCTTAAGATCAGTGCCGAAAAAGTCTTCATGGATAAATGCCTTTAGGTATTCTGAATGTTGAACTTTTTTCAAGAAAAATCACCTCATGGGCGGAGGCCCTTCAGGTAAAATGGCCTTGTACACATAATCGCCTCTTTTTTCCAGAAACTCATCTCGCATCGCTTTTCTGATCGACTCGTTTTCGAAAAGATCGAGCATTGTCAACGCCAGGCTTTTGGCAGCAAATACCATTCCCTTGTGTCCAATAGACATGCCGCCGCAGGCAACTACTGCCCACGAGTGCCAGGGTGTTCCGATGGGTGCGGTGGTAGCCACAAGCGAAATTTCCGGTGTGATCCAGCTGATGTCGGCCACGTCAGTTGAGCCGCCTGTGGGAAATTCCGCCGTAGGGTCAATTCCCCCTATGGTTCCGTCCAGGCCTTTTTCATCCATTTTTACAGCTCGCTGGATGCCTTTCGCAAATTCAGTTTCCTCCGGTGTATAGCTAATCGGCCCGACTAACAGCATGTTTTTGTGAAGGAGATTGGCACCAACGATATTGGGTAGTTGCTCGTGATAGCCAGAAGTGATGGTCATTTTGTGATCGACTCCTGCAATGAGCGCCGCTCCTTCTCCAATTTCCAGCACCCTGTCATACACCTCCATCATGCCTTTTCTGGTGGCATCCCGTACATACAGCCCCACTCTTGTATAGTCGGGAACGATGTTGGGCGCCTCACCGCCTTTTTCAATGATGTAGTGGATACGAACCGAAGGTTTTATGTGCTCACGAAACATATTCAATCCATTGACAAAAGCTTCGACGCCATCTAGTGCGCTTCGCCCGTTCCAGGGGTCGAAGGCAGCATGTGCAGCTTGCCCCATAAACTCAACGGTCACTTCGATCATGGCCTGGCTACTCTGGGTGCTGGCTTTGTTTTCAGCGTCGGGGTGCCAGTCGAGGCAGGCGTCCAGGTCGTTGAACAAACCGGCCCGGGCCATGTAGATTTTTCCCCCAACTGCTTCTTCGGCAGGGGTTCCGTAAAAACGAACCGTTCCTTTCAGCTTGCCTTGTTCGATCAGCTCTTTGACCGCCACCGCAGCACCCAGACTTCCTGGCCCAAAAAGGTTGTGGCCGCACCCGTGACCAGGGGCGCCGTCCTTGAGTGTTGATTTTTCTGGAACTGCCTTTTGTGACAAGCCGGGTAAGGCGTCAAATTCACCCATAATTCCAATGATGGGCTTTCCACTGCCGTAGGTTGCAATGAAAGCCGTTGGCATTTCCGCAACGCCCCTTTCGACAGTAAAGCCCTGCGCCTCGGCGTAGTCGGCAAGGGCTTTGGCAGAGATATTCTCCTTTAAGGCGATTTCGGCCGCCTCCCATATTTTGTCGCTTAGATCAATAAGTTCGGAGCCGTGTTTATCCACCGACTCAAGGGCGGTTTTTTTGTTGCTAGAGATTTTTTGCGCCTTTTGACTAAAAGAAACAGAAGTGCTTAGAAAGGTGGCGAATAGCAAAAGAACAATGCTCTTTTTCATGATAGGTTGGTTTACCATAGTTATATAAAACAAAGTACCTGACACCCGTGCTTATTTGTTGGGCTCTAGTTCAAAAGGATCTCGTCGATAAACACCCAGCCTGGATTTCCTTTGGCGTCGTGCCAGGCAGGTAGTTTTGCCACAGGCACAATGTGAAGTTTGAGCACTGCGTATTTTTCCTGAGGCAAATCGAAAGTGTAGAAGGCGGGGCCAACCGGCAGGTTTTGCGATGGCTGATCCACTTTGTTTTTCGTCCAGAGCTTCAGGTTTTTTTCGTCGTTACCATACCAAATGTCGATGCTGGCCGGAGGCATGATCCAGCCGCCGGTGTTGTTGAGGCTGCTAATTGTGATCGACTTTTGGGGTACATCGTCGCCGAGGTTGATTTGAACATCCATGGCTTTACCCTGGTAGCCCAGCCAGTTGCCGTCGGTATGAATATTGGTGCCTTTGATGTGGTCAAAAAGCGCCTGCTCCAGCTTGCCTTTGTATTTTGGGTTCGGGGGTGTCAGTAAGCTAACACTGGTGGGTGTAATCGAACTTCTTAGAAAAGATTTCGAAACTACCTCGCTGCTGTACCAGCCTTCTTTGAAGGCTTTGACAGTAACTATTGTATTGCCGTCCAAAGGAATCCCGTCTTGGTAGATTGGGGAATTGACACTATCGGGTTCTGATCCATCCAGTGTGTATCGCAGAGTAACTCCGTTGAGATAGTGCTTCACTTTCACTGAAATAGGGTCGGTAAAGAAGGCATCGTTTCCAACAATCACCGGGGCTGAAAGCTGAATGACAGTGCCTTTGTCGTCGAAACCCGACTCAAAAAAAACATCGGGAAAAGCTTCCAATAGTTGGCTCACCTCAGTTGCCTCAATGCCCGTATTCCAGATAAAAACTTTTTTGAGTGTTGAAAGAGACTTAAGACCGGAAATACCGGAAGCAGTTACAGCTGTTCCGGACAGCGATAGCTCTTGCAAATTGGAAAGTTTTGTCAGAGAAGCGAGCCCTTTGTCAGTCACGCCGGTAAAATTGAGGTGCAGTTTTTCGAGGTTTTCAAAAGACACCAGAAGTGGCAGATCCTCGTCTTTTACCGGAATTTTGTTAAGGCTTAGTTCTACAACCTGTGTGCGGATTTTTTCAAGCTCTTTCAGTTGATCCGAAGCAAAAGCTTCACTGGAGAAAAAGGTAACGGTGAGTGCCGGCGAATTCAGCGCAACCGGACTAATAATCCGATAGTTGGAATTAAGAGACTCCACCAGCTCAGGGTCGGCGGCTTTAAAGTCGTAGGCTTTGATCACATTGAATTTTGCCTGAGCTATTTGATAGAGCGGTTGATCCGGCGCAGTTTCGGCTGCCAAAGCTTGAAAAGAAGCCCCGCTGGCAATCCAGGCTTCAAGCACTTCCTTTTCTTCGTCGGTAAGTTGCGTTTTACCTTCCGGCGGCATATGCTCCTCGACCGACTCGGGCAGGTGAATTCTTTTAAGGAGCAAGCTCGCTTCGTAATTGACAGAGTCCCAAAGCGGTCCATTCTTTCCACCAGCCAGAATAGCATCCGGGGTTTCCATCACAAGTTCGCCCTTTGCTTTGAGGCTGTTGTGGCAACCCATACATTTTTCCCTGAGAATGGGCTGCACCATGTGGTCGAAAATCACGGCCTCTGCAAAGGGAATATTTTCGAAACTCTCGTCGGGCATAACAGGCGCCAGCACAAAATTTTCGCCATGTGTAATGTTGGCTCCCTGGTGCCCGGCAAAAGTGACGAGGGCAACCATGGCTACGGGAATACCTTTCGACAGAATAGGTTGGTGATTGCAGGTTTTCCTGAAAGTGTACCACCCATAGGAAGCAAAGGCAATCAAAGCCCCTCCCCACTTGTGCCAGGTTAGGCTCCCTTCGGTATAGCCGCCTTCTTTTGAGAGCAATAAACCCATAAGCGCAGACAGAGCAGCCGTAAAACTTCCTAAAAGCAGCAGGTCGTCGGCACGAAGTGATTCATCAGCTGGCGACTCAGCTGGCGTTTTGCTTACAAAAACCAGCAGGGTATAAACAACCAACAGCGCTATGGGGAAATGAAGCAGCAAAGGGTGCATTCGTCCCAGCACCTGAAGCCAGGCGGGTGTTGCAAAACTATTTTCGAATGCGAGAAGAAAAGCCAGCAAGCAGCAAATGAAAAAGCTGCCGTTGGCGATCAGGCCCCTGAGCTTGGTCATGAAACAGGCGTTAGTTTATATGGGTATACCTGGCCAGAATTCCACTGGGCTACATAAAGATTTTCCTCATCATCGATGCAAACATCATGAGGGTAGGCAAAAACGGCATCGGTCTGGAACAACTCCTTCAACTGACCAGCCTCATATTCCGGGGCATTCGCAGCGATGTTGGAAACCACTTTGTCATTCTTGTCGAGAATCGTTACAAACCCAGATTGCTTCCATGGTTGACTAGCGCTCATAAGCACCGCAGCATACAAATAGTCGCCTTTAATAACCGGCCTGCAAACCCAGGCGCCTGGTAGTGAAATGGTTGACAGGTATTTTCCATCCAGCGTATAACGCTTGAAAGCCATTTGCTGGCGGGAGCTGATAACCAACGAAGGATTGGCCGGATCACGAAAATCCATACAAACGCCGTGGGCGTTGAGGAGGTGAGCATCAGTTTCGCCCCGGCCACCAAAGTGACGGATGTAGTTGCCTTTGCTGTCGTATTGCACAATGAAGTCTTTGCCGTAGCCATCGGCCACAAAGATATCTCCATTGGGAGCAATGGCGGTTTCGGTAGGGACGTAATCCTCTGCTTTTGTGTATTCTCCCGTTTCTTTTGGATAGTCGAGCGTCAAAAGAACACGACCGTTCATATCCGTTTTAATTACCTGATGGCGGTTGTTGTCGCAAATGAAGAGCACTTCGGTGCCATTTTCGTCAAACAAAGTGAGTCCATGAGCCCCAGGGTATTCCGACCCCCATGTTGAAAGTAGCTTCCCTTTTTTGTCGTAAATAATGACGTTGTTTTTGGTTTCGTTGGTGAGCAAAAGGATGCGGCCTTTGCTGTCCTGCACCATTTCGTGGCAGTCTTTCACCGGGTATTTGGTGATGTCGGCCTGGCTCCATTTGGTGTCGAGCTTGTAGCGCTTTTTTCCGTGGCCGAGGATGACCTCATCGGCTCGCTTATTGGCGAAAACATAGGGTGCCGATAGAATACCAGCCGCCGTGGCCGCACTTTTGACAATGAAATCACGTCTTTCCATAAATCATTATTTTAGACGAGCCTGTTTAAGAATGCTCATTTCCGTTCCTTTTGCCAAATCTTTGTTCTGACCATGATCGGGAACGGTTACTCTCCCAGGCTTATCAGGGTGTTTAAATTGTTTGTGACTGCCTTTTTGGCTGACCTGAACCCAACCATCCTTTCGTAAGAGATCAATTATCTCTTTTACCTTCATGCTGTTTCAGGAATAATCAAATTCATCCCCTCGCTTAGCGCAGGGGGAATAGGCTCTCCGTCTTCTTTCATTCCCTCTATGTGTAATAGAATAGCTTCCTGGATATTATTTTCAGTTTCCTCACGAGTCTCACCCACAGTTATACATCCTGGAAGATCCGGTACATATGCGCTATAGCCCGTTTTGGTTTTCTCGATGACCACTAAATATCTCATAGCGAAATTTCTGAAAATAAAACTAACAAGATTAAGCAATAATTCCTTTCACTACCTTTCCGGCTACATCAGTCAACCTGTACCTTCTTCCCAGGTGCTTGTAGATCAGCTTCTCGTGATCAAGCCCCATTTGGTTGAGCACGGTAGCATGAAAATCGTTGACATGCACGGGGTTTTCTGTGATGTTATAGCCAAACTCGTCGGTTTCTCCGTAGACCATTCCAGGCTTTATGCCCCCTCCTGCCATCCAGATAGTGAAGCACCGGGGATGATGGTCACGGCCATAGTTGTCGCCGGTCAACTTGCCCTGGCAGTAGTTGGTTCTGCCAAACTCACCGCCCCAAATTACGAGGGTTTCGTCGAGGAGACCTCTTTGCTTCAGGTCCATTACCAACGCTGCCGACGACTGGTCCACATCTTTACACTGGCCAACAATTTGGCCTGGCAGGTTATCGTGGGCATCCCAGCCCTGGTGGTAGAGCTGAACAAACCGAACGCCACCTTCGCTGAGCTTGCGGGCCAGCAAACAGTTGGCTGCGTAGGTACCGGGCACCATGCATTCCGGGCCGTACATTTTCACGATGGATTCCGGCTCATTTTTTAGGTCCGTTAGCTCTGGCACGGAAGTTTGCATCCGGTAGGCCAACTCGTATTGTTGGATTTTGGCAGCAATCTCAGGGTCGCCAAACTCTTCGTAGTTTTCCTGATTCAACGCTGCCAGGTGGTCAAGCATTTTTCTTCTTTCCGCCCTGTCCATACCCTCGGGGTTGTTGAGGTATAGCACCGGATCGTCGCCACTGGAGAACTGCACGCCCTGATGAACGGAGTCGAGGAAGCCGTTGGTCCAAAGCTTGGAATAAACACCTTGCCCGTTCCCTTTTCCTTTGGAAAGCAAAACGCAGAAAGCGGGGAGGTTTTTGTTTTCACTTCCCAGCCCGTAACTCAGCCAAGCACCCATGCTTGGCCGGTTGCCCACCTGGGCGCCGGTCTGGAAAAACGTGAGTGCCGGGTCGTGGTTGATGGCCTCTGTATAAATGCTTTTCACGAAGCAAAGCTCGTCGGCTATGCTGGCGGTGTGGGGCAGCAAGTCGCTGATCCAGGCACGTGACTGGCCGTATTGTTTAAAGTCGAAAATTGTTCCTGCCAGGGGAAATTTGGACTGCCCGGACGTCATGCCTGTCAATCGCTGACCTTGACGAATCGACTCTGGCAAGTCTTCCCCGTGCATTTTTTGCAGCATGGGCTTATAGTCGAACAAGTCAAGCTGCGAGGGAGCTCCATTTTGGAAGAGGTAAATAATCCGCTTCGCCTTGGGTGCAAAATGTGGGAGCTGGGCGAATAGCTCTTCTTCCGGACTAGCGCCTCCTTTGAATAAATCAGGAATCAGAAGTGAGCCCAGTGCAGCACTGCCAATGCCAAGACTTAGCTTTGAAAGAAATTTTCGCCTGTTTTGGTTTAAGCCGTTTTCCAGTTGTTCTTTTTCCATGGCTTATGTCTTTGTAATGGATTCCTCCATGTTGTAAATCAGTTGAATCACGTTGGCCAGTGCCGCTGCCGCACTTTTTTCCACTTCCAAATGAAGGTATTCACCCACATCCAGCACCTCCGAAGGGTCGATTGCCTGGCTTTTGTAAATGCCCAGCTGTTCTGAAAAATAACTGATCAACAAATCCTTCTCAGACTCCTTCGGCACCCGGCACACAATCAGTCTAAAAGCTTTTGTGATTTTATCTTCGCTGCCCGACTGCTCTTCTACTAGTTTTTCGGCCAACACCCGTGACGCTTCTAACATGGTAGGGTCGTTCATCATCACCAGTGCCTGCAGAGGGGTGTTGGTTTGAGGCCTTTTCACCTCGCACTGGTCTCTGTTGCTACCGTCGAATATCATCAAAGAGGGAGGAGGCAGTGTAAGTTTGATAAAAGTGTACATGCCCCGGCGGTACAAATCCTCACCATGGTCTTGCTGGTAGGTGGCCAACACACCACGGCCGGATGTAGCAGCCTCCCAAAGGCCGTCGGGTTGATAAGCCTTCACACTGGGGCCACCTATTTTGTTCACCAAAAGTCCACTGCTAGCCAGGATCAGGTCTTTTACAAACTCAGCGGGCAACCGGAAGCGAGGCCCGTGGCTGAGGTAGATATTGTCGGGGTCGATGGCCAATTTTTCTTTCGATACGCTGCTCGACTGCATGTAGGTAGCAGACGTCACTATTTGTTTGACCAGGTATTTGATGTCCCAGTCATTTTCCATAAAGTCGACCGCCAGCCAGTCGAGCAGCTCTGGGTGTGAAGGTAGGTCGCCCTGCATACCAAAGTCGCCGGCAGTTTTTACGATTCCCTGGCCGAAGATCATTTGCCATACCTGATTCACAAATACCCGGGCGGTCAAAGGATTGTTTTTGTCAACGGTCCACTTGGCCAGGCCTAAGCGGTTTCTTGGGTAGGCAGTGGTGTCAAACCCCATGACTTCCGACAAAGGCTCGGGTCTTACCTCATCTGTCGGTGCGTCGTACTGCCCCCGGTTGAGCACGTAAGTTTTGCGTACTGTGTCGAGCTCGTCCATCACCGACACCATCATGGTGTCTTTTTCCAGTTGCCTGATAAATGAAAGTACCCCGTCAAGGTCGGCTGTTGTTATTTCAAGCCTCGGTGCCTTGGCAGGTTTCGAAACAGATATGTCGCCCTCATACCCGACTTCAGGTGTATTGTTGAAGAAGGCAAACATTCTAAAGTAGTCCTTCTGCGAAATGGGGTCGTACTTGTGGTCGTGACACTGGGCGCATTCCACGGTGAGGCCAAGTATGCCTTTGCTGAAAGTCTTCGTTTTGTCAAGAATGTATTCGACCCGATACTCTTCGTCGATGACGCCACCTTCCTCCGTGTATTTGTGATTTCTTAGAAAACCGGTAGCGAGGATTTTCTCTTTATCGGCGTCGGGAAGCATATCTCCAGCCAGCTGCCAGGTTAGAAACTTATCGTAGGGTAGGTTGTTGTTGAAGGCGTGGATCACCCAGTCACGCCAGGGCCATTGCGTGCGGATATTATCATCCTGATAGCCGTAGGAATCGGAGTAACGCCCGACGTCCAGCCAGTGGACAGCCATTCTTTCGCCGTAAGCGGGCGTGTTGATGAGTTCATCCACCACTTTTTCATAGGCGTTATCACTATCATCGGCCATAAAACGATCCATAAGATCAAGCGAAGGAGGGAGGCCTGTGAGATCCAAAGCAACTCTTTTCAGCAGCCGTTCTTTGTCGGCTCCTTCGTTGGGTTTCAAACCCTTCTCTTCCATTTTTTTGACGACGAAAAGGTCAAGGTCGTTCTTTGGCCACTCATCGTTTTTCACTTTGGGAAGAGGTGCTTTTTTGGGGGGGATAAACGACCATAGCTTCTCAAACTTGGCACCCTGCTTGATCCATTTCTTCACCAGCTCAATTTCGTTCTCTGTTAGCAAGGGAAGATGCGACTCCGGTGATGGCATTTGGTAGGCAGGGTCGGCCGATGAAATACGTTTCACCAACTCGGATTCTTCCGGTTTCCCCGGCACGATCGCAAATTTTCCTTTGCTCTCTTTCAGCTCAGCAAAGGCAAGTTCCGGAATATCGAGCCTCAGGCCTGCTTTCACTTTGTTTTTGTCGGGGCCGTGGCAGGCGAAGCACCTGTCGCTCATTAATGGGCGGATATGAAAATTATAGCTGACGGTTTCGGGCAGGCCTCCTGAAGATGTCGAGTCTTTGCATCCAGGCATGGAAAGAATCAATCCCGCAAAGGCGATGGACAGAAGCCCGGTGATGAGCCTGGTATACATGTTCAAGTAGGGTTATGTAAAATCAAAATTTAAGAAGGTTTGGCAAGGATAACAATGTAATGTATAAGAATAAACTAAGATGGTCGCAGGAAGGATGTCAGTGTTTGTAGACGGTTGGCTTGGGCGATGAAGTTATTAAAACTCCTTAGTAAGTATTTCTTCCATCATTTCTTTCAAGCCGGGCAATATCTCAGTGGTGGTATTCCAGATCACCCTCATTTCCACGGCGTGGTATTCGTGAAGTATAAAGTTTCGGAACGACTTTACCTTGTACCACGGGTAATCATATTTTTCTAAAACACTTGAATCAATACTTGCCGTTGCCTCACCTATGATTGTGTACTGATAAAGACAAGCATCGATTGTCTTTGCGTCTGCCAAAAAACTCTCGACAGAATGCTTTTGACAGTACAGTTGAATGCTGTTTATGGCTTGGATCACATGCTCCAGTCGCTCTTTGCTAGTTGGTTTACCCGGCTTCATAAATCAACTGCATTTCATTCTCTATACTTTTTTTCAAGGCGGGTCTTATACCGTTGAGCATTACCACGTCCACTTTTTTTCCCACAGCCTTTTCCAGCTGTTCCCGAATCTCAGCGATATCAAACAGTGTGAATTTTATTTCTTGTGGCACATCAATCAGCACATCGATGTCGCTTTGAGGGCCATCCTCCGCTCTGGCAAATGAACCAAATATCCAGGCCCTGTCTATTTGTGAAAAAGCCTTCATGGCCGATTTTAGCTTACTGATGGTTTGGCTTCTTTCGGATTTTTCTGCCGCTCGATAAAGTACCTGGTCTTCTGCTGCCTGTAACGCCTTAAGTGCCAGGTCATCATCTTGCACCTCGTAAAGCACTTTATCTGACAGCCAGGCAATGAGCAGCTTCTCCTTGTTTGTGTTAAAAAATTCAGCCAGCTTTTCCACCAATTCCCTTTTGGGCTTCCGTTGGCCCCGCTCTATTTTACTGAGAACGGCCTGATCAATGTCGAGAAAGGCCGCCACCTTACGTAGCGGGATATTAGCCTCTTCCCGGCTCTTTTTAATAATGGAACCAAAACTGTTCACAGTGATATCGTTTTGACAAAAAATGTCAAAACAATCTAGTCATTTTTTGGAACATTTTCAATTGATAGTGTGAAAACCCACAAGGGGCTCTGTCATCAGTATACCATGCTGGGTTAAACTTATCTGACAGTAGCCCCCGGATGCCCTATAAGTTATTCTCCCACAGTAGCTGCAGGCGCTTCGGGGTGTTTCACGTACCTTTCAAAAAACTCAATAAACCGGCCCAGCCTATCCATCATGCGCAGTGGATTGCCGCTTCTGCTCAGCTCATGCCCTTCGCCCGGATACCGCACATATTCCACCGGCCTGTCAAGTGCTTTGAGGCTTTTGTACATCATTTCCGACTGAATCGTGCCCGTTCTCAAATCCTGATCCGAGTGCATGATGAGCAGAGGGGTCGTAATTTGGTCGATGAAGGTAATAGGTGAGTTGGCATCAAGGATTTCCTGAACGCCGTCTTCCCATGGGTAGCCAAAATGCGTTGGTACCAGCCGCCAGGCATTGCCTTCTCCCATAAAAGTAGTGAGATCGTATACACCTCTTTGCGCATTCGCTGCTTTGAAACGCTTGTCTTGCGTTACCAGCCAGGCCACCATGTAACCAGCATAGCTGCCGCCTGTTACAAATAGCTGGTCGGTATCCATCCAGCTGTTTTTGGAAGTAGCATCATCCAATGCTGCCAGGATGTCGTTGGCAGGCCCGTGGCCCCAGTCTCTATAATTACCTTTTTTGAACGCATCGCCGTAGCCGCCACTACCCCGTGGGTTACTGAAAACCACGCCATAACCCCAGCTGGAAAGCAACTGAAATTCATGCCACATGCTCAACCCCGACGGCCCCCACATGGCAGAAGGCCCACCATGGATTTCTAGTACCGTCGGATATTTGGTTCCTTGTTTGAAGCCAACGGGTTGCATCACCCAGTACTGCACTTTTACGCCGTCGGGTCGGGTGACCCAGTATTCGGAAACGGGAGTGACGATTTTGTCCTTCAGCCAATCTGAGTTGAAATGTGTTAACGCTGTCAAAGCCCCGCTCTTCACGTCCATGCTGTATACTTCCAAAGGGTTGTTGAAGTCGGTAATGGTCATGATGATTTTTTTGCCTGCAAGCGCAATGTCATTGATGCCTTTGTCTCCTTCCAAAAGGGTAACGATTTCGCCTTTCTTCAGGTCGTAGCTGTACAAAGGAATGTCGCCTTCGGACGACGCAGTAAAATAGATTTTTTTGTTATCAGGAGAAAAGACCGGCCCACCAGCGTCTCTGTCAAACTCCGCTGTAATCATTTTTGCGCCGCTGCCGTCGGTGTTGACAAGCCCCAGGTCATTTTGCGTAGCATGCCTGTTTACATCATCTCGCATGTAAAACAGTATGGACTTTCCCTCGGGCGAGAACTGTGGATTGCCTAAGGAAAAACCCTCCATATGAAGGAAGGAGGTAGCAGAACCTGACGTGACGTCAATTTTCCAAAGGTCAGAGTAGCTTTGCTTGTCGGGCTCCACTTTGTAAGCCACAGAGGAGCAAACAATGGTTTTTCCATCCGGCGACCAATCGCCACCGGCAAAATCCTGGAAACCTTTGGTGAGTTGTCGGGCTTTCCCGCCATGAAGCGGCTGAATGAATAAATGCCGATACTTCATCTCGGGGTTGAGTCCCTGTTCCGCCTGGAAATCCTGATTCACAAACACCCGTGGGTTTTTGTCGACGGCATTTTTGGCCAGCCATGCCCGAAGCTCTTCAAGGTCGCCGTCGGGAGTAGATTTAATGTCTTTTTTCTCTTCGTCTTTTAGCGCCTTCCAGTTGGGCTCGTCTTTGAATGCTCTTCCTGGTCTTTCATAAGCCCAGGTTGGGGCGCCTTCAGTGTCCCAATCGGGGATGGACGACGAAAAGAGAATAGATTTTCCGTCGGGAGCCCAGCGGGGGCCAGAGGCACCGTGCTTGGCAGAAGTAAGTGGATAGGCTTCGCCCCCGGTTAACGGCAGAATCCATACTTGCGATTTTCCGTCGTCGGATCGCACAAAAGCGATTTTTTCACCGTCAGGAGCCCAGGTAGGCTGTGAGTCGCTCTTTTTTCCGAACGTAAGCTGAATAGGCTCTCCACCTTTTTCAAGATCGAGCATGTAAAGGTTGTGGCTATAAAAATAGTCATCCCCTTTTTGATCTCTTTTGGTGACGACCATCACCGCTTTCCTGGTATCGGGCGATACCTCCAGCTGTGAGGAGGTAACAATTTTCATTAGGTCGGAAGTGACGATGGGCTTTTTTCCGCTTTGCGCTTCTGCCCAGTGAACGAGCATGATGAAGGCAAGCAGCAGCAAGTAGTTGAGTCTTTTTTGCATGACTGATTGGTTTTCGGGTTAATGCGGGAAGAACAACATAAATGGTTTTTGATTCAAGCAATAATCCGTTGGTGGTGAAAATTTGTTGTGCGGAAGTAGTTGCAAAAAAGCCCTTATATTTAAGGCAAACAAAGCTACTATGCTGAAAGTCGGAGATACTTACGAAATGCCTTTTTCACTTACCCAGGAGCAGGTAAATGCCTTTGCCGAGCTAAGCGGTGACAAAAACCCCGTGCACATCGATGCGACGTTTGCTGCCAACACCTCTTTTAAGAAACCGATAGTCCACGGCATCTTTAGCTCAGCTATTTTCTCCAGAATACTGGGCACCATTTTTCCTGGCGATGGCACCATCTATCTTGGTCAGACGTTGCAATTCAAAAGGCCGGTGTACCCAGGGGAGGACTACCAGGCGAGAGTGGAGGTGTTAAGTCTTGACGGGAGAAATTCGGCCACCATTGCCACAGTGCTTACACACGTTGCCACGGGAAAGGCCGTCATAGAAGGCGAAGCCAAGGTGATGCACAAAGAGCTTATTCCTTAGTGGTCACTTAGGTTTTATTATTTCCCAGGTGATGGAGTACCGGGCGATTTGCTTGGGGTCGGCCAGCTGCATATCGGTGGTGTATGGCCCACCTGGCTTGTCGATGAGCATGGTGATTTTACCCATATAGTCGTTGGGGCTGAGGTAGTCGTAGTCCCACACCTCCAAATCAACCTTTTCGTTCACTTTGAAGCCGTCAATGACATGGTCAACTTCCAATGATTCGGCCTTCATGCGGTACCACTTCTCATCCACGGGCCATATTTTCTTTTTGTTGATGACCAGAAATACCTCGTCACCATCGTTTTCTTCATAAAAGTAGCAGTGAATGTTGATGATTCTGATAGATAACGCTTCCATAGGTTGGCTGGATGTTGAGTTTAAAGAATAGTTTGTCGGAGTTTGTCGGCTGCCCGTTCCATTTCAACAAGGGCCTCCATGGCCATTACTGTCTCCTTTTTCACTTTAAGAATTCGGGCACATTCATCTACGCTTTCACGCTCTTTGTCAGAAAAATCCCCATCGGCATAAGACATCCTGATGGCGTCGTAGAGCATAAGCTTGCTGTAGTTTGCTATTTGATTGGGGTTAAGTCGTTGGAAAATTTCGCCAAGGTCAGCATTTTCCCAGTCGAACTCTTCCCAGGCAGCAATGAGGTCGGTACCTACTTTCAAAGACTGCCCAAGGTCTTCGGTAAGCCAGTCCATTTCGGGGTCTGACACATCCCCATCCGCCCCGGCAATAGTGAGCAGCGCAAAGCCATAGTCCTTCCAGTATTTCTTCGGCACGATGCTCATACCGTAGAAAGTAGGTGATATTGTCAAAAATTCGTTCATGATGGAGACATATGCTTTAGGTAGACAAATTACGAAGACTTTTGATTTTTACGAATTAACATTTTTAAAGCGTAAGACCCTACGGCGAATAACACAAAGGAGCTTATAGTAAGAATTCTTATCCATTTTAACCTTGGATTTATCGACCCCTTCACCTTAATTAGGTGAAGCTAATTGCCGACTTAAACGACTTACGAAATGTTTTCCAGCAGCGATATTGATTTCATAAAAAAGAGAGGCTCCTCAACTGACGTAGTGGAAGCTCAAATTCAAAACTTCAAAGTCGATTTCCCCCCTTTGAAATTGGAAAAGGCAGCAACTATTGGAGACGGCCTTAGTAAGTTATCGGAAAAGGACATTGATGTGAGGCTCAAAAGCTATGAAAGTGCGACTGCTTCGAAAGCCATTGTGAAGTTTGTGCCTGCCTCTGGAGCGGCCAGTCGTATGTTTAAGGATCTGTTCAGCTTTATGGAGGAATACACAGGCTCGGATGCTGACTATGAGAAACTGACGAGCAATCAAAAGAGCGGCTCCATGTTTGATTTTTTCAAGCGGCTGGAGGATTTCGCTTTTTACGATGACTTGAAAAATGCTTATGCAAAGTCAGGCACGTCGCTGGAGGAAGCTCACTTAAAACGAAAGTATGTTTCTATTCTTGAGTACCTATTGCTCGACAAGGGACTCGGTTACGGCCAGTTGCCAAAGGGGCTTTTGAAGTTTCACAAAAAGAACGGTGTTGCCAGAACTCCTGCGGAGGAGCACTTTGTGGAAGGAGCCAACTATGCTAAATCGTCGGACGGCAGTGTAAAGTTGCATTTTACGGTAAGCCCAGAGCACCGGGCCAAATTCAAAGAGCATGTGGCTGCCGTGCAGGCGGGCTATGAAAAACAGTACGGGGTAAAATTCGAAGTAAGCTTTTCCGAGCAGAAGGCATCTACTGACACCATAGCCGTGGACATGAGTAATCAACCCTTCAGGGAAAACGACGGCGGGCTACTTTTCAGGCCGGCTGGCCATGGGGCATTGCTATCCAACCTCAACGACCTTAATGCCGATGTTATATTTGTTAAGAACATAGATAATGTGGTGCCCGACCGACTGAAGGAAGACACATTTATCTATAAGAAGGTGATTGCCAGCCTTCTGTTGGAATACCAAAGTAAGATTTTTGGGTTCCTTGAAAAACTTGAAACGGGTGCTGCAAGTGCGGCCGACCTTGACGCCATGTACGACTTTTTGGAAAAAGAGCTTTGTACCAGTAGTCATACTACCGCCAGAACAGCGTCTGCTGCAGAAAGGTCGACTTACCTCGAAGGCAAATTCAACCGACCCATTCGCATTTGCGGCATGGTGAAAAATGAAGGAGAGCCGGGAGGGGGTCCGTTTTGGTGCAAAAACCCTGACGGCACTGTGTCGCTACAGATCGTGGAAAGTGCGCAGGTTGATTTGAAGGATGCAGGGCAAAAGAAAATTTTTGAAGAAAGTACACACTTTAACCCGGTTGACTTGGTGTGTGGCACCAAAGACTATAAGGGCAAGAAGTTCGACCTCATGAAATTCACCGACCCGAAAACAGGTTTTGTCACGGAGAAATCGAAAGATGGCAAGGCCCTGAAGGCGCAGGAGCTACCAGGCCTGTGGAATGGTTCGATGAGCAATTGGAACACTGTGTTTGTTGAAGTGCCTGTTTCAACATTTAACCCTGTCAAGAAAGTAACCGATCTGCTGAAGGATCAGCATCAGTGAAACAGGAGCGTTCCGGGGTGCCACGCACCCCGGAACATTTCTTTTTTGCTCAAAATCCGCAGGCCATCCCCTCGTCCATGCCAATGGGAGAGCCGTCAGGCGCTTTCGTTTCTTTGTAGTATTCTTTGACAACTTCTGGCTTCTCGAAAAACAGACCAAGCTGAGCAGACGCCAAGGTCAAATGCGCCTTTTGATCTGAATCACTTTCGGACTTCACCTTCGCATCGATCCAGCTTTTCAGGTCTTTCAATTGCAAGTAGGTAATAGCTCTTGCCTGATCGCTGGCGTCGGTGTTGATACTGAGGTTCATCAGGTGGTACATCACCAGCTTGTCGACAGTGCGCATGATTTCTCCATGATAGCCGGCAGGATGTGCTTTCTTCCATGTACTGGCCGTCAATTTGTTAAGAAGTGCGCTGAAGTCTGGTTGTGCAGCGTTTCGGGCATGGTGCTCAACAAGTCTAGTCGCTCTTTCAGGGTGGATCAGGTAAGAAAGCGTCAGGTCGGCGGCAGTTTCAGCAGCCGACAATGGATCAAACGCCACACCTGTTCGTGCCTCAAAGGTCTCCCTCGTTCTCGGATAGCCGTAAGGCCTGGGAGGAATCTGTTGAATAAGCTTTTCGGGTAATGCCAAAGCTTCCGGAGTCATCGTGGCCAGTAGCGCATCGAATGCTTTCATCTGCATGGCAGGCTCCAGGTATTTGGTAGTGAACTGCCCGTCCCCTTTCATGGCGTAGTTGTAGTTGAGTCCGCCAACCACTTTCGATGTGGCGTCTACCTGATAGCGATGGAACAAGTACATTGGAGCCAATGCTTCTTCTATCAGCGCCATGGGAGCGTCGGCACGAATGGTCTTTTCAGAAAAATTATCAAGTATTTTTCTTCTCACCGCCATCATTCGATTCAGCTCGTCGGCAGCATCAGCGCCGTTGTCCCACAGGTGGGAATAAGGATGGGCACCACCAACGGGCCTAGAGTCCTGATCGGTAATGTGCATGAGCCCTTTGCTGAAAGTCTCCTTGATGATTTTATCAAGCGCCGCTGCTTCGTCGGTTCCCTCAGGAAAGTCAGAATAGCCATATTTAATTATTTGCTTATCCAGCTCGCCAATGCCAACAGCGTAGGCTTCGGAAAGATCGATGTTCCCGTTCGCATCCATTTTCACATACGGGTGTGGATAGTCCATCACCGATGCTCTGTTATTAACACTGGAGGCATAACTGTGAACAATGCCTAGCGTGTGCCCCACTTCATGTGCTGAAAGCTGGCGAATACGGGCCAGCACCATTTTCATCATTTCGTCGGAAACCGGCTTGCCGTCTTCATACGGGGATAAAAGCCCTTCTGCTATCAGAAAATCCTGGCGAGCTCTCAATGAGCCTAGGCTCACATGCCCTTTGATAATTTCGCCCGTTCTTGGGTCAGCAACAGATGCTCCGTACGACCATCCTCTGGTTGACCGGTGAATCCATTGAATCAGGTTGTAACGAACATCCATCGGATCCACGTCTTCAGGCAGTATTTTCACCTGGAAGGCATCTTTGTAACCGGCCGCTTCAAAGGCCTGGTTCCACCATGCTGCTCCTTCAAGCAGCGCTGAGCGAATAGGCTCTGGTGTGCCTGGGTCGAGGTAGTAGATGATAGGCTCAACGGCCTCACTCACTGCGGCATAGGGATCAACCTTTTCTAACCGGTGACGATTGATAGTCCTTTTGGTGATCGGCTCATCAATCGGCGTGGCGTAGTCCATATAAGTGGTGCCGTAGTAGCCCGACCTTGGATCAAATGCCCTTGTTTTGAACCTTGAGTCGGGTAGCTGTACCATAGAATGATGCATTCTGACCGTCACAGCTTCTGGTGAAGGAACCACGGATCTGATCCAGGCTCCGGCTGGGGTGCCGGTGAAGGTAATGGTCGCCTCAAACTCGCTGTTTTCAGGAAAGTTTTTGGTCATCTCGGTGTAAATCATCGACCGGCTTTTGTCCAGGCTATAATTACCTTGTTTGGCTCTGTTTAGTCGCTGACTTACCCCATGCGAATCTCTGAGAAGAAAATCCGTAAAGTCTACCAGCGCCGACCAGTCTTCTTCGGCCAGCACATCAAAACCCCAGATAGCCGACTGTGCAAATGCTTGCTCTACCGACTTTCTTTCAAGTGCGTCGTCGCTGATGGCACGGTAGTCGTAGTTGGGCTGGATCATCAGTATTTTTGGTCCGCTTCTGACAAACTTCACAACTTTCTCACCACCAAGCTGCCCTCTGTCGAGCCCTAT
The DNA here is from genome assembly GCF_048007035.1 of Imperialibacter sp. Lineage (NCBI taxonomy): Bacteria > Pseudomonadati > Bacteroidota > Cytophagia > Cytophagales > Flammeovirgaceae > Imperialibacter > Imperialibacter sp. The sequence goes on along the minus strand of NZ_CP180355.1, from coordinate 2,487,563 downwards.
GTCGTTGGAGCCAATTCCGGCAGGCAGGGAGCTGATGTATAAAAACTCAAAATTTAGTTTGTTTACTTCAAGGTATACTTTGCCTTTTTTGGAGTCCCAGTAAAAAGGAAAAAAGCCTTCATACTTTTCCATCCCTGATGTAAAACCAGCAATGTCCTTGGTGGCGGAGGCTGCGCTCGCCCCTGAATCAGGGGTAGTGGCCACGGGGGCCTGGGAGGCTGTGCACGATGCCAATACAAAGCCCAAAATAAAGAGGTAAATTTTTCTCATAATGAATGGTTTTCGAAAGATTTGCTAAAATATAGCTTAATCTCTAATTCAGTAATTATTAAGTGCTTAATGGTAAAAAACCTACTTCGGGATGAGAAATTGTACTTTGTGGCAGTAGTTCCGCCTGAGCCGTTGAGAGGGGAACTTCACCAACTGAAAGAGTACTTCAGGGATAAATATAATTCTTCCAAATCACTCAATTCTCCACCGCACATTACCTTGCACATGCCCTTTAAATGGCGGGAGAGCAAGGAGAAAAAGCTTCTTAGTGCGCTGGAAGAAAGCTGTTTGCTGCTGACCCCGTTCGAGGTGGCATTGAAGAGATTCGCCGCTTTTCCTCCGAGGGTAATCTATGCTGAGCCGGTTGAATCGCCTCAATTACACGACTTACAGAAAACAGTGGCCCGAGCTATGCGCTTATCGCTCAATTTGTTCAATGCCGACTATCAGGGCAGAGGTTTTCACCCGCACATTACACTCGCTTTTAGGGATTTAAAAAAGCCTCGCTTTCACGAGGCTTGGCAGGAATTTGAAAACAAGCCATTAAAGGCTTCATTTCTTGTTGATAATATTTGTTTGCTTAAGCACAATGGCAGCACCTGGGATATTTTCCAGGAGCTACCCTTTGGCAACTTTATTTCTGCTGAAAAAGGTGAACGTCCCTCTGAGGAAACGGAATAGAAATACCTTCTTTGTCGAACGTGCTTTTCACCCGTTCCTGCATATCAAATGTCATTGGCCAGTAGTCCTCTTTCTTCACCCATACCCTGAAAAGGAAGTTTACAGAGCTGTCGGCCATTTCTTTAATGGCAATAAACGGTGCCGGATCTTTGATTACTCTTTCATCATCCATCGCCATTTGAGTAAGCAATTCTTTTACCTTTTTGATGTCATCTGAATAGCTCACGCCGAAAACGAGGTCAAGCCTTCTATTGTCTTCCACTGAATAATTGGTAATGGTGCCTCCCATTACGGCACTGTTGGGAATAACAATTGTTTTGTTGTCAGGCGACTTGAGCACGGTGTACAGGATTTGGATGGCGTTGACAGTGCCCGCCTGCCCGTTGGTCTCGATAAAATCGCCAACCCTGTAAGGCCGAAACATAATGATCAAAACACCACCGGCAAAGTTGGAAAGGCTGCCCTGCATGGCCAGGCCAATTGCCAAACCTGCGGCGCCTATAACGGCCACGAAGCTAGTCGTTTGAATACCCACCATGGAAGCCACCGAAATGAGCACCATGGCCTTGAGGACGACATTAAAAATATTGGAGAGGAAAGGAATGAGAGTTGGATCGACGTCCCTTTTCTTCATCAGTTTTTTTAGAGACCTGGTGAAAAAGCCTATGAGATAAAAGCCAATGATAAGAATGACGATGGCAGCCACAAGTTTGGGAGCGTAGTCAAATAATAGTTGAATGAGTCCTTCCTGGTATTGATCCAATTTGTCCATAATAGAATTTACGTGATAATTAATTCAGAATAGCGGGAGAACTAGTAGCTGATACTACCCTTTGCGTTATCCCTGTATAATTTTAGCGATCGTATTTTCCCTTCTTTTTTGACGTGGATCAAGTTGACCTGATCGGGAAAAGTGTCAATGAGCACACTATTTGCAACCCCTATCGTTGTCAAATTGTTCACGCCGGTCACTTCGAGGTAGCACCAGATAGCATCCGATTCCAGCTCATGGCCGAGATAGGACAGCTTTACGGGGTTATTATTTATTTCTATTGAAAGATTTTCTATCACAAACTCTTTCATAAGCGCATCAAATCGCTTCTTGTCTGAAGGGTTAACAACGTCCAGCGTCGTCCAGCCACTTTTCTTTCTCAAAGCTTCTTCCAGGTCATCAAGAAAAATGCGCTGGGAAATCTCCAGAGACTTAGTTTTGTCATTGAATTCCACATCACATACACTTACGTGAAAAGGGTGAGCCAGCCACGTAACGAATATGAGGAGGATATGCACAATCATTGCCATAGAAACAACATTTACTGCAAGTACAAAATTTAAGATGTATACTTACAACCTTTTTTGTGGCAGCAACTTAAGAAAACTATGTCGGAGTTTAGCCTCTTTTTTGGATTAGGATTGGAACACATTCTTGATGTCAATGGTTACGACCACATACTGTTTGTTATTGCCCTGTGTGCCATTTATTCGGCCCAACAGTGGAAAAACGTCCTTGTTTTAGTGACCGCTTTCACTTTGGGTCATTCGTTAACACTGGCGCTTTCTACGCTGGACATTATCAAGGTAGATTCAGGGCTTGTGGAGTTTCTCATTCCGATTACAATATTTGTAACGGCGGCGGCCAATATTTACAAAAAAGACGCTGAAGTGAGCAACAAAAGTGTGAAGCTCAACTATTGGTTTGCGGCATTTTTCGGACTCATTCACGGCATGGGCTTTTCTAACTACCTAAAAAGCCTGCTGGGCAAAGACGAATCCATTGTCACACAGCTTCTCGCCTTCAATTTGGGCCTTGAGGTGGGTCAGATTGTGATCATTTTGGCAGTGATGGTGGCAGCATTCCTTTTTATGTCTGCGGGAAGTGTAAAGAAAAGAGACTGGATATTGGTGATTTCGTCGGCTGTGGCGGGCATATCACTAACAATGATTATAGAAAGTAAATTTTGGTAAAAAGTGAAATTGATATGAAGAAACTACTCATTGTAGCATTGACCCTTTGCACAAGTTATTTAGTAAAAGCCCAGGGAGAATGGGGCCAGAAATTTGAGCAGCTTGGCACAATGCTGCCCACTCCCAATAGCTACCGTACAGCTTCCGGCGCACCCGGAAGAGACTACTGGCAACAAAAAGCGGACTACGATATTTCAGTCGAACTGAACGACAACAATCAGAGCATTACCGGCACCGAAACCATCACCTATCATAATTTGTCCCCTGACCGCCTATCATATCTGTGGGTGCAGTTGGATCAGAACATGAGGGCCAAGTCGTCCAACACTCCCCTGGTTACTACCACGGCAATGTCTGATTCTGTTTCAGGGAAAGCATTGCAGACGATGATCAATGATGCTGACTACGATGGGGGCTTCAAGATTGCCTATGTAAAAGACATGTCGGACAAGGGGCTCAAATACACCATCAACCAAACCATGATGAGGGTGGATTTGCCCAAAGCCCTGGAGCCGGGAGGAAAGGTTTCGTTCAAAATCGCCTGGTCCTACAATATCAATGACCGTATGCTGGAAGGTCCCCGTTCAGGTTATGAGTACTTTCCGAAGGATGGAAACTACGTTTATACCATCGCACAGTTTTACCCCAGAATGGCGGTATACGATGACGTGAATGGCTGGCAGAATAAGCAGTTTTTAGGCAGAGGTGAGTTTACGCTGCCTTTCGGCGACTTTACTTTTAGTGTAACTGTGCCTGCCGATCATATTCTGGGTGCAACGGGTACGCTGCAAAATGCCTCTCAGGTGCTGACACCAGAGCAACTTCAGCGCTTCGAAAAGGCAAAAACGACTTTCGACAAGCCGGTGATTATTGTTACTCAGAAGGAAGCAGAAAAGGCTGAGAAGACAAAGTCGAAGGAAAAGAAAACCTGGACATTCAAAGCTGAAAATGTGCGTGACGTAGCCTTTGCTACTTCCAGAAAATTTATTTGGGATGCCATGGCGGTTGATATCAACGGAAAAACGCCACTTGCCATGAGCTACTACCCCAAGGAAGGCAACCCGCTGTGGGAAAAAGAATCGACAAGAGCGGTAGCCAACACGTTGATCACTTATTCTAAGCATACCATCGACTATCCTTATCCCAAAGCAATTTCGGTTCATGCAGCCTCTATCGGCATGGAATACCCGATGATCTGTTTCAATTTTGGGCGTCCTGATCCTGATGGGAAGTACACAGACCAGAAAAAGTGGGGAATGATCGGCGTGATTGTGCACGAGGTAGGGCACAACTTTTTCCCAATGATCATCAACTCCGACGAACGTCAGTGGACATGGATGGATGAGGGCCTTAACACGTTCGTCCAGTCGCATACACAAAAGGAGCACTACCCCGACATGCCTATCCGCCGTGGATGCGCCTCCTGCATTGTTGACTATATGAAAGGAGACAAGGAAGGCATTCGGCCGATCATGACCAACTCGGAGCAAATCCTTCAGTTTGGCAATAATGCTTATGCAAAGCCTGCTGCAGCACTGAGCGTACTGCGGGAAACCATTATGGGCCCGGAGCTTTTCGACTATGCTTTCAAGGAATACGCCGACCGCTGGGCATTCAAACACCCTTCACCAGCTGACTTTTTCCGTACGATGGAAGACGCTTCGGCCATGGACCTCGACTGGTTCTGGCGAGGCTGGTTCTACACAACTGACCATGTGGACGTGGCCGTTGATAATGTGAAGTGGTACAAAATGGCCACCAACGAAAAAGGCTTCGAAAACCAGGTAACGGCTTCAGGCGAGGTAATGGGAGCCGATGGCAAGAAAGCACCAGCTACTAATTTCCAGGAAGCTGCTGAGACTTTCGTGTTCAGCGGGACTTCCGACGACTCTTACAGAGAGTTTATGAACAAAGTGGATGATGAGGCGATCAAGCAAAAGCATATCAACACCAATTTTTATGAACTGACCCTGAAAAATGCTGGCGGCCTTGTAACTCCCGTTATTATTGAATGGACTTACGCCGACGGCACCAAAGAAAAGGAGTATATCCCTGCCGAAATCTGGAGACACAATGAGCACGAGGTGACAAAGGTGTTTGCCAAAAACAAGGAAGTGGTGAATATTCAGCTTGACCCGGACAAAGAAACAGCCGATGTGGAGCTGGACAATAATGTGTTCCCTCGCCAGGATGTGAAAACCCGCTTTGATCAGTTCAAGGAAAAGAAGAACTGACAGCAGGCCCAAGTAGAAAAATGAAGGAAAAGACCCGGCAGCAGCTGGGTCTTTTTTTTCGAAAATTTGTAGTGGTGCCGACCTTTATGCCGGATAATTATCCCCGCCTATCCCGGTAATAATATCAAATCGAAAAGCTACATTTACCTAAAGCGCTTTTTTTTGACCCCTGAAACAGTCGTTCCAGGGAGATTGTATTACTATCAATTAGCTATATCAAAACAACCCAAAAATGAAAAAATCTTTACTCTTTCTCCTGTGCATAGCCCTATATGCGCAAGTGGAAGCTCAAACCAGCATTAGCGGAAAAATTTCTGACATTGAAGGCAGTCCGCTTATTGGGGCAACGATTGTGGAGCAAGGAACCACCAACGGAACAATTACCGACGTTGAAGGTGCCTTTAAGCTTAGTATCGCCAACCCAAATGCGGTGTTGGTATTCAGTTACATAGGCTATAAAACGCAGCAGGTTCCGTTTACAGGTCAGGCAGAGATAAATATCACCCTTGCCGAAGGCATTACGCTGGGAGAAATACAGGTGGTAGGATCTCGCAGCTACAACAGATCCTCCTTTGAGTCGCCGGTAGCCATCGACGTGATTGATATAGCAGATATTCCTACCAGAAACGGCCAGATAGAGATCAACCAAATTTTGCAGTACGCAGCTCCCTCCTTCAATGCTTCGAAGCAATCTGGTTCCGACGGAGCCGATCATATCGACCCAGCGTCACTCCGAGGCATGGGGCCAGACCAAACCCTGGTGTTGATCAATGGAAAACGGCGCCATCAGTCGTCACTGATCAATGTGTTTGGAACAAGAGGGCGGGGCAATACAGGCACCGATATGAACAGTATTCCGGTAGCGGCAATCAAACGAATTGAAGTACTGCGTGACGGCGCCTCAGCGCAGTATGGTTCAGATGCCATTGCGGGAGTCATCAATATTGTATTAAAGGATCAAACTGACGGACTTACGGGCAGCCTCACTTATGGCGCTTACACTACCCAGAATGCGGATGATTTTGATGCTACGGTGCCGAACGCAAACGGCAAGAACAGATTGTACGACTCGGACAAAAGCTTCGATGGCAACACGGTGAAGTTTGATGCCAATTATGGTGTACCCCTGGGCGAAAAAGGTGGCTTTGCCAACATTACTACGCAGGTGATATCAAAAGACAGAACGCTGCGTCCCGGAGCCTCTTTTCGTGAAGGGTTTGGAGAGGCTGGCCTGAATGGCTTTAACTTTATTATCAACTCCGCCGTGCCTATCGGAGACAACACCGAATTTTATGCTTTTGGTGGCAGAAACTACCGGTCAACCGACGCTTATGCCTTCACCAGAGACAACGAAACGGCACGAAACGTCATTAGTATTTATCCCGATGGATTTACGCCCCGTATCACTTCCATTATCACCGATGTTTCTGCATCGGCTGGCATCAGGCACAAGATGGCAAATGGCTGGCGTATGGATTTTAATAACACATACGGGAAGAACTTCTTTCATTACAACATTAAGAACACCGTAAACGCTTCGCTTGAAGAGGCCTCTCCCACTGAGTTTGACGCAGGAGGGCACAGCATTGCACAAAACACCACAGGCCTTGATTTTTCCAAATATTATAAAGAGGTGATGGCCGGCGCCAACCTGGCATTTGGAATGGAATATCGAACTGAAAACTTCATCATTTTTGCCGGAGAAGAAGGGTCATATGCCACTTATGATGAAAATGGTCAGGTTGTAAGCAGCCCTTCTCAGGTGATACCAGTTGATCCAATTACCGGTGAGGAAAGACCGGGTGGTTCACAAGGTTTTCCGGGTTATAGTTTAGCCAATGAGGTCGACAAAAACCGGTCTAACCTCGGTGTTTATGGAGACGGGGAGCTCAACCTTTCCGATAACTTGCTGATAAGTGGCGCAGTTCGATTTGAACATTATAGTGATTTCGGCAATACCACCAACTTTAAGGGTGCTATCAGATACAAGGTGACTGAGGGATTGGCGGTTCGGGGCTCCATTTCGACAGGCTTCAGGGCACCGTCGCTTGCCCAGGTTTACTATAACCTGCGATTTACAAACTTTGTAGGAGGTACTGCCGAGGAGGTACTGCTTTCGCCCAACAACAGTCCGGTTACCAGGGGATTTGGCATTCAACCGCTTAAGCAAGAGACAGCCGTCAACAAATCTGTGGGGCTGACTTACAATAAGGGCGAATTTAGCGCCACAATAGATGGGTACTTTATCAATGTGGACAACCGCATCGTGCTGACAGACTATTTTGATGCCAGTCAGCTCAATCTCAATGTGGTGTCAGCGCAGTTTTTTGTCAACGGCATTGATACCAAAACTAAGGGAGTTGACTTGGTGGTCACCTGGAAAAAATATATCGGAGACAACAAATTGAGTCTTGGTTTAGTTGGCAACGTCAACGATCTGGAAATAGCGAACATCAAAAATGGCAATCTCGACGCAGACGTCTTTTATGGCCCCCGGGAGCAATACTTTCTGCAGGCAGCGGCGCCAAAATATAAGTTTGGTCTGAACGCCGGTTTTACGATGTCGAAATTCTCCGTTGCTGCCGCAGCGACTCAGTTCAGCAAGATTACGGTTTTGGGCTGGGAGGTTTTCGAATCCGATGCTGACTTCGGAGGCACTCCCGGCGCCGCTCTGCAAGCATCTAAGGATGTATATGACCCAAGGACTGTTATTGATTTGAACATATCTTACAAGATCAGCCCAAAGGCAGACTTTACTCTGGGAAGTAATAATCTGTTCAATGTCTACCCCAGCAAGCAAGATGCGGACTGGACTGACTCCGGAGGATATTGGGACTCTGTGCAAATGGGCTTCTCTGGAGCATATTATTACGCCCGATTAGGATTTACCTTTTAATAGGCCTTTCTCGACAAATAAGTATTTATGCCCGGTCTGGTTTATGCCCGACCGGGCTTTTTGCTGTCTGGCGCACAGTCGGCATTTCCCGTTTCCCAATAAAAAACACCCTTCAACCAAGTATTTTAATGACAATTCGTAGCACTTATTTATTTTCGGCAAATAATATTAACTCACATGACAATTTTGATTAGAACATTAAAAACGCTGATAGTGGTTGCAATATTTTCCAGCCATAGCTATGCGCAAGGAACCTGGGGCCAGAAATTTGAGCAAATGGGCACCATGCTGCCCACGCCAAACACCTACCGAACCGCTTCAGGAGCTCCCGGACGGGAGTACTGGCAACAAAAAGCCGACTACGATATTTCGGTAACCCTTAACGACAACAACCAGTCGGTGACCGGTGAAGAAACAATCACCTATCACAATCAGTCTCCGGACCAGCTCAAGTATCTTTGGTTGCAACTCGACCAGAACATGAGAGCGAAGGACTCCAACACTCCGCTGGTGTCTTCCAGCAGCATGCCTGATACCATTTCGGGAAAGTCGCTGCAGCAGCGGATCACAAAGGATCAGGACTTCGACGGAGGCTTCAAAATCGCCTCAGTAAAGACGGTAGATGGCAAAGCCATTCCTTACACAATCAATAAAACCATGATGCGGGTAGATCTTCCGCAGCCGCTGAAGTCGGGCGCTGAAGTCTCTTTCAAAGTGGCCTGGTCATACACCATCAACGACCGTATGCAGCTGGGAGGCCGCTCGGGCTATGAATATTTCCCCAAGGATGGCAACTATTTGTACACCATCGCCCAGTGGTTTCCACGCATGGCGGTGTACGATGATGTAAATGGCTGGCAAAACAAGCAGTTTCTGGGCTCTGGTGAGTTTGCCCTGGCTTTTGGCGACTACACCGTGCGCATCACCACTGCGGCTGATCATGTGGTAGCTTCAACGGGCGTTTTGCAGAACCCAAAAGAGGTGCTCACAGCTACGCAGCTTGAGCGCCTTGAGAGAGCAAAGAAAAGCTTCGACAAGCCGGTAATAATCATTTCGCAAGAGGAGGCCATCCAAAACGAGAAGTCACGAGCCAAGGGTACTAAAACCTGGGTTTATAAGGCCGACAACGTGCGTGACTTTGCCTTTGTTTCATCAAGAAAGTTTATCTGGGACGCCCAGGCTGTGAAGTTTGAAAACAACACGCCTTTGGCTATGAGCTTTTATCCAAAGGAAGGAAATCCTCTTTGGGAAAAAGAGTCAACCAAAGCAGTGGTAAACACATTAAAGACCTATTCGAAATACACCATCGACTATCCTTATCCGGTGGCACAATCGATACACACCGCCTCGATTGGTATGGAGTATCCAATGATTTGCTTCAACTTTGGCCGTCCGAACCCCGACGGCACGTATTCGCAAAGGACACTCGAAGGCATGGTGGGCGTAATTGTGCATGAGGTAGGCCACAACTACTTCCCCATGATCATCAACAATGATGAGCGCCAGTGGGCCTGGATGGATGAAGGCATCAACACCTTCCTTGAGCACCAGACAGTTGTTGAAAACTACCCTGGTTTCAACACCACCTGGGGCACGCCAGCCGGTGTCATCAACTATATGAAGGGCGAGAAAAATGACCTTCGCCCCATCATGACCAACCCGGAAAACGGACGTTCATTGGGCTACGAAGCGTATGGCAAGCCCTCAGCTGGCCTCGTACTGTTGCGTGAAACAGTGATGGGCCCCGAGCTTTTCGATGCAGCTTTCAAGGAATATGCGCAGCGATGGGCATTTAAGCACCCTTCACCTGCCGACTTCTTCAGAACCATGGAAGACGCTTCGGCCGTTGACCTTGACTGGTTTTGGAAGGGCTGGTTTTACAGTGTGGATGCCTGCGACATAGCCGTAGATAAAGTTACCTGGTACAAAATGAACATTGATGCCAAGGGCTTCGAAAATCAGGTCAAAGTAAGTGGTGATGGTACACTCGGAGGAGATGATACTCCGGTAGAAAATGGCCTTGCTGCGCCAAAGCCATTTACCATGGCCAACACAAAAAGCTCCGAATATGGTGAGTTCAAGAACTCTGTGGACGATAAAGCCATTCAGAAAAGAAATGCCGAAAAGAACTTCTATGAAGTTACTTTCAAAAATGAAGGCGGACTGATGATGCCTATCATTATCGAGTGGTCTTATGCTGACGGCACCAAAGAAGTGGAGAAGATTCCGGCAGAAATATGGAGACTCAACGAACAGCAGGTAACCAAGGTGTTTGCTAAAGACAAGCAGGTAATAGGCATCAAACTGGATCCTAAAAACGAGATTCCTGACATTCAGCAAAGCAACAATGTGTACCCAAGGGTAGACAGCAAAACAAGGTTCGATAAATTCAAAGACGGTTCGAACTAGTCGTGCCCACAGCGAAGGCGTATAGCCAAGCTGGTGGCACGACAAAAAATTGATTGCCTAGGCCCAGTGTGGGCGCATAAAAAAAGGCCCTGACGCTCGACGTCAGGGCCTTTTTTCTTTACCTAAGCCCTGAAAGGGGGATATCCACCTGAAATGGGTGCAGCCCATTGCAATCCTAAAAACCTATCTGATCTTTAGCTCATCCTTAAAGTTCTGGATATAATTGCCCAGCGCCTCATCCATCGTTTCATCAGCGTCCCATTTCGTGCCCAGGTACACATCGCCGGTCACGAGGTGCTTCACATAAAACTTGTATACGGGGGCGTTTACAGGGATAGTTCTCAGAATGGCTTTTCCATTGCTGGTCTTCATTGTAATGTAGTCGGTTTCATTCTTGTCCACCTCATAGTTCAGCATTTCCCTGATGGTGTACCCGGTAGTGTTGAGGTTGAGCAGCACATACTGATAACCCGCATTGTACAGTTTTTTGTCGTCACCATCATATTCCACCAACTCATACTTGAAGGGGTAATCCTGCATAGCGCCTTTCAGTACATTGTTGGAGCTCGCTACTTTAGCGTTGTACTTCTGTATCTCCTTTTCCACATTGTTGTTAACAATGCCTCCGGGCTTATCGGCCGGAATTTCCACCCTGGTGTACATGGGTACCGCCAGCTTGTCAATCTTCAAGTCACCAGCAAAAGATGGGAACCGCCTTTTTGTGATAATATCCACGTCCGTAAAGAACTCGGGCTTCTCCGTGATGAGGAAGTTCTTGTTTTCCTGCTTCGATTTGTAAACCGCCTTGCCCAGGTTTTTCACCACCTTTTCCAAATCCTTGTCCTGATCTTTCCAGGCTTGCTGCCCGTTCGACATATAGGTTTTTGTGCCGTTGTAGGGAGTGATTACCACCACCACTCTTTCACTTTCTTTGCCGGCAATTTTGAGATTCACCTTGCTCAGGAGAATCAGGCTTTTGATCTGACGGGAGTTGAGGAAGTCCGAAAAGGCGTCTGTTACGTCTGAGCCAGCCATCACGTCGTCGATATTGAGGTAGGCAACTGCGTCAATGCCCATTGTTCTGAACTCCCGATGCATTTCGGTGGAGAACCCTCTCCAGTCGCCTCTTTCTGAGGTGCCTCTGTTTTTGGGGGGTACGCTCACCAGCACGGCAGAACGACTCGACAAAAGATCAGCAGGCAGGTCGTTGGTGTAGTCCAGAAACCGAAAACCTGCTATATTTATTTCTTCTTCCTGTGCCTGGGCAGTGAAACCAATCAGGCAAAGGGCAAATGTGAATTTTAACAAATGTCTCATGGGGATATTTCGGATTACTATCATATTCAACAGGGATAAGTTTCTATTATTGTAGGAACAATAGCTATTTACGGAAAAAACGGACAATAGATGGAAAGGAAGCCCGGCGATTCCTTCGGGATTCCCTCCGGCTTTGTAAAACAAGATATTTTCGGAAGAAATGCAAGTAAGAGCAAAAATCATAACACACCGCAAAGGGCATACTTTCATATGCCTGCTGCTTTTCTGTGGGTTCATGAGTCATGCTCAGGTCAGCGTTGACTCCACTAGACTGATGAATGCCTTAAAAGCGCTTTCATCGCAGGAAATGGCTGGCCGGTTGAGTGGCACCAACGGCATTAGCAGGGCCCGTATTTTTATTAAAAACAATTTCAACTACGCCGGACTGCACGAACTCGAGAGCAACTGGTTCATTCCGTTCGATATGAAGGCAAAGAACTACCCGTCGCAGGGAGTGAATGTGGTTGGTTTTTTGAAGGGCGAAAGTGATTCGGCCGTTGTTGTTACCGCCCACTATGATCATCTCGGTGTCAAGAACAGAGAGATTTACTACGGTGCGGACGACAATGCATCTGGGGTGAGCGTATTGCTGGAGGCCGCCTGGCTTTTTGCCGCAAAGAAAACGACACCAAAGTATACCATCATTTTTGCTGCGCTGGATGCTGAAGAAACCGGCTTGCTGGGAGGTTATGCCCTGGTGGAGTACTTGCAAAAGGCCAATATCCCAGTGAAGCTGAACCTGAATATGGATATGGTGAGTAAAGGCTTCAAAGGTGAGCTGTATGTATGCGGCACCTATCACTATCCGCAGTTCAAGTCGCTGATAGATACCGACGGCTCCAGGTATGCCAAAGTTCAGCTCAAGCTGGGCCACGACCAGCCTGGCTCAGGTCACGACGACTGGACGATGTCGTCCGACCATGGGCCTTTTCACAAGCAGAAAATCCCCTTTCTTTATTTTGGGGTGGAAGACCATAAGTACTACCATCAGCCGACGGATACTTTTGAAACAACACCGTATAGCTTCTTCTATCATGCGGCGGAAACCATCACGGGCTTTTTAAACGAGTACCTCTACCAATGAATGACAACAAGAAACGCTGCGCCTGGTGTTTTGGCTTCGATGACTATGTGAAGTACCACGACGAGGAGTGGGGAGTGCCGGTGCACGACGACCGCAAGCATTTCGAATTTTTGATCCTCGAAGGAGCGCAGGCCGGGCTCAGCTGGAGTACCATCCTGAAAAAGCGGTCAGGGTACCGTGAGTCATTCGCTGATTTCGATCCGGAGGTTGTGGCGCAGTTTACTCCACAAATTGTGGAAGAGCTGCTCCTTTTTCCGGGCATCATCCGCAACCGGCTTAAGGTGCAAAGCGCCGTAACCAACGCACAGCAGTTTCTTAAAGTGCAGCAGGAATTCGGCAGTTTCGACAAGTACATCTGGCAGTTTGTGGACAACAAGCCCATTGTGAACCAATGGAAAGACTACAAAACAGCTCCACCGACAACCAAAGAGTCGGACGCCTTGAGCAAAGACCTGAAAAAGCGAGGCTTCAAGTTCGTCGGCAGCACCGTCATTTACGCCCACATGCAAGCCTGTGGCCTGGTGAACGACCATGTGGTGGATTGCTTTAGGTATGGGGAAGTGTGATGATGCTATCATTTGATAGCATCAAGGGGCTGCAATTTCAAACATTGCCTCAAACGGATAGGGTAAGTAGCGCAGCGCCAGGTTACATTCTTCGGAAACCAAATTTAACTTCTACACTTCTTTTTTTTCGTATCGCCTCTATATTATAAGGGTTAACACGTATCGCTTCCTCATAACTTCTCAAAGCTTCAAAGTTCTGTCCCAGTTTAAGCAATGCGTTTCCTTTTGAGCACCAAATATTATCTATTTCCGTTGATGCAAGCTTTATCGCCTCGTCATAGTCCGGTAATGATTCTTCGTAAAGACCGGAATCGTATTTTGCATTTGCTCGATAAAAGAAGTTTTCGTAATTGGCAGAATCAAGTTTAATCGCATCTGTTAAATCTTCAATAGCTTCTCTGTACCGTCGATTAAGTGTATAGAGCCTGCCCCGAAAACTAAACCCTTTCTGGTTTTGAGGTTCAAGTTCTATGGCTGTTTCCAGATCGGCAAGAGCCTTGTCAAAGTTAGAAGACTTTTCGTGTGAGGTACTTCTATTCCTATAGCATTTCGCACACAAGCTGTCTAGCTCTATTGATTTTGTAAAATCCAATATTGCAAAACTGTCCTTATTCAGCTTTGCATACCCAACGCCCCTAAAGTTGAAAACGTCTACTGAAGAGTAGTCGAGGGCAATAGCTTTAGTGTAATTCTCAACTGATTTTTCATATTCCTCAAACTGAAGAAAAATATATGCCTTATTGACATAAGAAAGAGCGTAGTTTGAGTCAATTTCAATTGCCTTTTCATAAAATGAAATCGCTTTACTCTTATTGCCAGTTTTGCTGAAGCAAACCCCTAAATCGTTTAAGAATTTTGGATTTTCTGGATTTTCCATCACCAATTCTTCTAGCAATAATCTAGCTTTCAAAAACTCTTCATTCGAAAAATGCTGTCTTGCAAGGTTGTACTTTTCTTCGGAATCCGATTGGCAGCCAAGTGCCACAACAGTTAAGAATATGAATAAAAATGACTTCATCTAACAACAGCAAATGAGAAGATTAATAACTCAACGTGTATCACTTTCGTGGGATGTTTTCCAAATGCCATTCCTCACAACTCCAACACCAAGTCCTTCTTCTCGAACACCACTTTCCATATACCCCGCCATTCGCCCAGCTTGTAGCCGGTGGCTTTGTCCTCAGGGTAAAGACCTTTGATTTTGTCTGCTACTTCCGGGGTAAGCTCTTTCCCCGGCGTGCCATGGCATTGGAGGCAGAGCGCAGCGCCCATCATGATGGGTCGGGTGTAAACTACCTGTGTGGAATTGTCTTCCATAAATACTTCTTCCCTCGGTGCTTGTCCCTGCTCCACGCTGTAGGTGTAAGCTTCCATAATGGCTATTTCATCGTCAGTGGGTGCGTCTTTTGGGTTGCGCCATTTGTTGCTCACTCGCCTGATGGTAACATGGTTAGCCTTGGATAGTGAGTCTACCAGCGGAAACGCATTGACATTGCAATACTCTAACGCTCCCAGTATGCCCTCCGACTCAATTTTTTTCATCAGGGTTTGAAGCAAAACCTTTTGTGCTGCATCGGTAATGGCCAGTCCCCTTTCTTTGGCTTTGTCAGTAATTTGCGACGGAAGCACGTGCTTCACCTTTCGGTCTTCCATTTCTTTTTTTACTGCCTCGCTATTCCCTTTGTCCATGGGGCCACAGCCGACAGCAATCAGACACACGGACAAGCAAAGGATTATTGGCGTTCTCATAGGCGGGTTATCTAATGATCTGTTAAAATAACCACACTTAATCGAAAAAAGATCAGGGGTTTATTAATTTTGCAGCTTAATTTTTCAGGAATGCTCGATAAACTAGAGGCCATCAAAAAGCGCTTTGAGGAAGTAAGCGACCTTATTGTTCAGCCCGATGCCATGGCTGACATGGCGCAATACACCAAACTGCACAAGGAATACAAGGAGCTTAGCCGCATTGTTGCCAAGCTGGAGGAATATAAGAAGGTAAAGAACGACCTGAAGGGAGCCAAGGAACTGCTCAACAAAGAGAAGGACCCGGAACTCCGGGAAATGGCCAAGATGGAGATTGAAGAGCTTGAGCCAAAAGAGGAGGAGCTGGAGGAAGAGCTCAAGCAATTGCTGATTCCCAGAGACCCTAATGACAGCAAGAACGTCATTTTGGAAATTAGAGGCGGGACCGGCGGCGACGAGGCTGCTATTTTTGCCGGTGACCTTTTCCGCATGTACCAGCGCTTTGCTGAGGAAAAAGGCTGGAAAATGAATGTGCTCGATCTGACCGAAGGCACGTCAGGAGGTTACAAGGAGATTATCGCCACCGTTTCTGGTGAGGACGTTTACGGCATGCTCAAGTTTGAGTCGGGTGTGCACAGGGTGCAAAGGGTGCCGGCCACCGAAACACAGGGCCGGGTGCACACCTCTGCTGCCACAGTGGCGGTGCTACCCGAAATGGAAGAAGTAGAGGTCGACATCAATATGAACGACGTTCGGAAGGACACTTTCTGTTCGTCAGGCCCAGGTGGCCAGTCGGTGAACACCACTTATTCTGCTATTCGTTTGACTCACATCCCCACGGGCATTGTGGTAAGCTGCCAGGACGAAAAGTCGCAGATCAAAAACTTCGAAAAAGCCTTGAAGGTATTGCGCTCACGGATTTACGAGGTGGAACTGAAAAAACATAACGATGAAGTAGGCGCCCAGCGCAAGTCGATGGTGGGTAGTGGCGACCGTTCTGATAAAATCCGCACCTACAATTATCCACAAAGCCGGGTAACCGACCACAGGATAGGGTTAACGGTTTACAACCTTCCGGCGGTAATGGACGGTGACGTTGGTGAATTCATTGAGCAATTGAGGATAGCCGAGCACTCGGAGAAGCTGAAGGATGGAGAATAATTCCGCACTTCCATCGTTCAAAATGCACCTATGTTGACTCGTCGAATCGTATGGCTACTGATTCTTCCTCTTTGGTGGGCATGCACACCCGACGAAGAAGTTTTTTCTGAGCTTTCTGATGAGTCTCTTTACTTTTCCACCGACACGCTCTATTTCGACACGCTGCTGACCACCCAGTTGAGCCCGTCGTACAGGCTGCTGCTTTACAACCCCAACAAGAATGGCGTTATCGTGCCCGGCATTAGACTCAAACAGCTGGAAGGTTCGCCATTTGAATTAACCATTAACGGCCTTTCGGGAAAGGCATTCAACAACATCAAAATTCTGGGCAAGGATAGCCTGCTGGTGTTGGTCAATGGCAGGCTGCCCGTTACGGGTGAGGTCGAAGCGAAGAGAGTGCTGGACTACCTGGAAGTGGTAGGCACCACCCGTACCAATGTGGTGCTGGATGCCTGGGCGCAAGATGCCTCCTACTACAAGGGGTTGAGTGTTATTGAAAAAAACGAAACCTGGCATGCTGGCATGCCCTATGTTGTTTCAGACTCACTGGCTGTCGCCCCTGGTGTAACTTTAACTATTAAGGCGGGTGTTGAAGTGCTTATGCAACCGGGAGCCAAATTGTTTGTACTGGGCACGCTTATTACAGAGGGCACACCAGGCAAAAAAGTAGTCTTCAGAAATACTCGCAACGACAGAGACTATCGGGAAGCTCCTGGCCAATGGGTAGGTATTTATTTCCTGGAGGGGAGTAAAGACAACTTCCTCAATCACACCGTCATCAAAAATGGGGAGGTAGGTTTGAGAATAGGTACGCCCGACGATGACGACATTCCTGATGTAGTGATTGCCAATTGTACGGTTGGCAACATGTCGTCCGATGGCATTCTGGCCTTGACAAGTGATGTATACGCCTACAACACTGTCGTGTACAATGCGGCTCGTTACCTGGTGGCGAACGTGGCTGGCGGCAACTACCGCTACGAGCACTGCACTTTTTCCAATTACCCCTCCGACTTCTTTCGTGAAGACCCTTCCGTCATCTTTTCAGACAATATTTTGTTGGCAAATGAAGAGTTGCTTACGGCGCCATTGCAAGCACGGGTATTCAACAGCGTGATTTGGGGTACGCAGAAGGAGGAGATCGAGTTCAATACCGAGGGTGGATCCAGCTTCATTTACCAGGTAGGCAACAGTTTATTGAAAACAACCAACTCACTGCTGAACGCCAACAACAACCTGATCAACACACCACCAAAGTTCTTCAACGAATTTCTTTACGACTATCGCCCTGATAGTTTATCGCCTCTTATCAACAAGGCAAAATACCTCGACATCGATCTCGATAACCTTGGGCACCAAAGAGACAGCCTTCCTGACATCGGGGCGTATGAATGGGTACCTGGTCAAAAGGAAAACGCCGAGGGATGATCGTCATGCCTGCGCAGGCAGACATCTCAATAATCCACACATTTTCATTGCAACATTGCTGAGGTGTTGTGTTTCTAGCTAATGTTACAAGCGATCCGGCTCCCTGATAACCATGTTGGAAATCAATATATCAATCGCTACTATTAATCATGGAATTTTTTCAAAAAGAGATAACGCTGAAGCCCTACCCAAGAGGGTTTCATCTTATTACCCGGGAGGTGTTGGAGCAGTTTCCCGAGCTGCAAAAAATCAGGCAAGGTGTGCTGCAGGTGTTTATCCAGCACACATCAGCCAGCCTCACCGTCAATGAAAATGCTGATCCTACTGTGCGGGAAGACTTCGAAAGTCACTTCAACAAAATGGTGCCGGAAAGCGCACCCTACTATCGGCATACCATGGAAGGCCCCGACGACATGCCGGCACACATCAAAGCTTCGTTGCTGGGAGCATCCGTGCAGCTTCCGGTCACCAATGGCAGACTCAACACTGGCACCTGGCAGGGGATTTACCTTTGCGAGCACAGGAACTACGGAGGAAGCCGCCACCTGGTGCTGAACGCCTGGGGAAATACGTAGAGCAGCCTTCAAAAGTGCTGTTCTTAGGAACTGCTGACGCCCAAACTTTTGTTAAATGGCGGGAAATAATTGAACCATGGATTTTGACAAAGAAGTAATAACAAAAAGTAAAAACGTGCCTGTTGTTGTCGACTTTTGGGCACCATGGTGTGGCCCCTGTCAGTTTTTAGGGCCGATCATAGAAGAACTGGCCGGTGAGGCCAATGGTGCATGGGAATTGGTGAAAGTGAACTCGGATGAAAACCAGCACTTGTCTGCGGCGTATGGCATCAAGGGCATTCCGGCAGTCAAAATGTTCCATAAGGGCGAGGTCGTTGCCGAATTTACAGGCGCACTTCCCAAACATGAAATTCAAAAATGGCTGGATCAATATTTGCCAAGCGAGGAAAAGGAGCTTTTGAGCCAGATAGAGCAGAAACTGATCGCTGGCGATGAGAACGCTCTGGGCGAATTGGAGAGTTTTATTATTGACTATCCGGCAAGTGATGAGGGGAGGATGCTGATGGCGAGGAGTATTGTTTTGCAGGATCCTTCCACGGCGAGGGAAGTGCTGTTAAAGGTGGTGAACAGAAATAAATTCTTTGAGGAGATTCAGCAAATAGAGGAGATGTCACAGTTTCTGGAAACAGACGTTTCTATGGAAAGTGCCGTGGGGAAAAAGCTTGGGGCAGCGCAGGAAGCTTTTAAAAACGATGACTCCGAAAATGGCATCAGCCTGCTCATAGAGGCGGTCATGACCGACAAAACGTTCATGGACGAGCTGCCCAGAAGAGCTGCTGTGGCTTTTTTTCAGCTTGTTGGCACGCAAAATGAGTTGACAAAAAAGTACCGCCGCAAGTTCGACATGGCACTTTATTGACAAAAACCGCACAAATTAAACGTAGGCGGCCTTATCTGGTCGCTTTTTTTTTACGTTAAGGATACATTACTTAGATGTTGCACTAGAGTTAATACGAACATTAGAATGTATGCTTGAATTTTTTCCGGTGGAGCTTCAGTCGGGGTTTCCTACTTTCATCACAGCCATTTACACCCTGATGTGGGGTCTTGTTTTGGCTTCGCTCATCGCCATTACACATAAGAAGACCTACACGGGTTTTGTGTATCCCGATCAGTTTTTTATTTCGATGATCCTTGCCACGTTGGTGTCCACCGCTGTAATGATGTCGATTGGCGACAGCCTGGCACGTGGTTTGGGCATTTTTGGAGCGCTGGCCATTATCCGGTTCAGAACCAGGATCGAGGAGCCTAAAAATCTTTTGTTTCTTTTTTCCACGCTGGCCTTGGGGATAGCCCTGGGTGTGTATGGTTTTAGCATTGCTATTTCCAGCACGTTCATGTTTTGCCTGGTGGCCTGGCTGCTTCATTTTTTCGTTGAGAGAAGGAATCAGAAAGAGCGTTTTGCGCTGGTAGTGACTATGGAAACAATGGAGTTGGCGACACAAATAGAGCAAATTATAAAGCCCCTGAGCTTGAAGATTCGGTTGGTTAGTCAGCAAAAAGGAAAGGAAGCTACCTGGCAGCTCGAGTGGCAGGTGGTTCGGGTAGCCGGAGAGGCAGCAACGTCTTTTTTGCAGCAGATGAGTGAGATTGAAGGAGTTCTTCAGGTGAAATGGTCAAAATCAGGAAATTTGGTAAGAGTATAAATGAGCATCCCAAAACAAAACTATTACGCATTCTATATAACAATTGTGCTTCTGGCTGGGGCGCTCCTCTATTTCAGTCTCGACTATCCTGTGCGCAAAGCCAATTTGTATGGCGTTGTGGAAAGCCCCAAGGTAAGACTCAACCATCCACGCAAAGCCGTTATCCTTGAGGTGAACGTCACCCCCGGCCAAAAAGTAGAAAAGGGTGCCGTACTGATGCGGCTTGAGTCGCAGGCCATCCTCGACGACCTTCAAGACCTGGCCTATAAAGAAGGTAAGCTTGAAGCAACTAGCGAAAAGGAACTTTTTGAGTTTGAAATCGAAAAAAATGAGCTGGCTCTGGAGCTACAGCAGGAGCACACTAAAAGAGACCAGGCTATCGCCGAGATCAGGATGGAAGAGAACCGGGACGCCTCCTGGCTAAAAAATTTCACTACTGCCGAAGCAAAAGACACCACAAGCGCAGCAGCCTGGAAACTGGAGATTATCGAGCAAAATTTTGAGGCAAGCCTTTCCGAGAACAAACTTAAGCAGTCGTTGCTGCTAAAAAAGAGGCAGCTGCAAGTAAAGGCCGTTGAAGCCAGCAGGGAAGAGCTGCTGCATGAGAAACAAAGACTGGAGGCAGAAAATGCATCACTTGTGCTGTTAGCTCCCGCCAGCGGCATTGTCGACAATGTCTATTTTATGGAGGGCCAAACTGCCGATGGCTTTTCTGATCTGCTGTCGCTATTGCCTGACGAAAATAAATTTGTGAGGGCCTATATTACAGACCAAACCAATATTGTTGGCGACCTCTCCCGGGTGGTGGTGCAGTCGGCACTGGAAACAGATAAGAAAACGACAGCAACCTATATCGGGTCAGGCGGTGTTGAAGTTCTGCCTGCTATGATGCAACAGCTGCCAGTTCAGCAATCCGGCAAAGAGATCTTCTTCAAACTCGACAACACAAAAGGCTGGCTTCAGGGAGAAAAGGTAATGATTCTGGTGCCATGAGAGGTAGCAAGCTTTTAGTAACAGGCCTTTTCTTTTCCCCCTTTTTCGTGGAAGCTATGCAGCAGCCCCTGCCGTTGTTTGATCAAATCACCGTCGGAATTGAGAATAGGCCCGAAATAAAAGCAGCCAAACAGCAGGTAGAATGGTTTCAGCAGAACAGGTACGGCGTAGCTTATTTTGATGAGATTGATTTCAGAGTGGGAGGCATCACCAACGACAAAACTGAGTACGCCTTCCGTCTTCGTCCGACCAACCCTTTCTATTATGCGGCAGGAAAAAGTATGGGCAAGCTTTTGGAGTCAGAGGCACAGCTGAAGTTGAGGGAGGCGATGCAAACAGCCCTTTTCGATAAGATTGAAACCTGGCTGAAAATCAGATATGTCGCATTGCAACTCCAGGAAACGGAAGCGTCTGTTGCCTGGCGGCAGAAGTGGTTGGAGAATATGGCTCAATACATTTCCGAAGGCGAATTTGATGCCGAAGAATTGCTTGATGTGGAGCTTGAAAGGATTGATCTGGCGGTGGACCGCATGGACTTGTCGGAGGAATTGGAGAATGAACTGGCTGATTTTCTGGAGGAGCCAGTTCGAACGAACGTAGAAACACTTGCCCAGTCGTTGGTCGAAAGCGTGTTCCCCGATGTGGCGTTGGAAAAGTTACTGAGTACAGTGGACGAGTTAATGCAGGTGCCATCAGCGGTATCGCTTGCTACGGAGAAGGAGCAGTTGAATGTGCAGCTCACGGAGAGTAAAGTGCTGCTGGAAAAGCGAGATTGGGATATCGGCTTTGTGCAGCCTGAGTGGGAGATGGAGGGCAAAGAGAGGTTTGGCTTGCGGGTAGGCATTGGCATCCCAATTTTCAACACCAATCGCATGCAAACGCAGAACAGACAGCTGTCCCTGATCAATGATAAATGGGCGGAGGTAAAGGCAAGGACGGAGTGGGATGTTAAACTAAGTGCTGCCTATGAGAAAACACTGAGGATAGCGGAACGACTCAAAGCCATGCAAGAATTGGATGTTCAATTAGACACATATCGACAGAAATTGTCTGCCATAGACCCTGGCGATGCGAGAGAAAGCCTCTTAAAGTGGCTGAAAGCGAAGGAAAAGCTAAGGGGTAGAGTAATTAAGGATCAGTTTTTGTTGCTGTCGGCCTACCTGGATTACCTTAAGCTTAAAGGCCTGCTGGCTGAGCCAACAGCCTTGAGCTATTTTGAAGACATTTGGTAAGTAAACCTACTTTTATGAAAATTACATTGCTAAGAGCTCTGCTTGCGGGAGCCATTTTTTGCACGCTGTCCGCTCAGTCACAGTCTGTTAATTTTGAGTCGTCGAACCTCCCCATTATTATCATCGACACCGAAGGGCGTACCATTGTTAACGAACCCAAGGTGAAAGCAAGAATGGGCATAATCAACAACCAGGAAGGGATTACTAACCATACCTCCGATCCTTTTACTGACTACGACGGCTTCATCGGTATTGAATTCAGGGGCTCCTCTTCTCAAGCCCTATTTCCAAAGAAGTCCTTCGGCATTGAGACCTGGGACGAGCAAGGCCAGGATCTTGACACGGCCATTTTGGGTTTTCCGGCCGAGGAAGACTGGGTTTTGCACGGACCCTACTCCGACAAAACGCTGATGCGGAACAAACTAACCTTCGATCTTTTCTCATTTACTGAGCGCTATAGCTCAAGAACAAAATACGTTGAGGTGGTGCTCAATGGGCAATACCACGGCATCTACCTATTTATGGAAAAGGTGAAGCGGGACAAAAACCGGGTGGATATCGCCAACCTAAAACCTGAGGATAACGAAGGAGAGGAGTTGACCGGGGGCTACATTTTGAAGCTCGATAAGTTTGACGGCAGCGGTGGTGGGGGCTTTGCGTCAGAGTACCGACCAAACAATTATAAAAACAGTGATCAGGTGGCCTTCTTTCAATACGATGAGCCAGCAGATGACGAAATCACCAACGCTCAAAAGACATATATACAAAGCTTTATGAAGAGCTTCGAAAATACTCTGAAGTCGAGTTCCTTCAGGGATCCGGTATCGGGCTACCGCAAATATATAGAGCTGTCGAGCTTTGTTGACTTCTTCCTGATCAATGAACTCAGCCGGAATGTTGATGGCTACAGGCTCAGCACCTTTATGTACAAGGACAAAGATGACAAGGGCGGGCTCCTGACTCTTGGGCCAATATGGGACTTTAACCTTGCGTTTGGCAACGCCGACTACTGCCAGGGAGGAAATACCCAGGGCTGGGCGTACAAGTTCAACGACGTTTGCCCGAACGACTTCTGGCTGGTTCCCTTTTGGTGGGACAAACTGATGACAGACCCTGTTTTCAGACAACAGGTGAAATTGCGGTGGATGACGCTGCGGAGTGGTGCCTGGTCCGACGAAGCAATAAGCACGATGATTGATGAATATACCGACGTCTTATCTGAGGCCAAAAATAGGAATTTTCAAAGATGGCCAGTCATTGGCCAGTACACGTGGCCTAACAATTTTGTTGGGGCAAGTTACCCGGCGGAAGTGGACTATCTAAGGAACTGGATCACTCAGCGCACCACTTGGCTGGATCAGCAGATAGAGAATTTTGAGGGGCCAGTGGATGTAACCGGACTAAGCAACAGAGAAGTTGATCTGGTGACGTTTCCTAATCCTTTTCTTGATTTAATATACTTCCAAAATGAAGCCCCCTCTGGGGTTGAGTCAATAAAAATATTTTCATTCTCTGGTCAGCAGGTGAGAACCATTAATAACCGGGGAAAATTAGGCAGCAACCTGACCTGGGATGGCAGAAATTCAAACGGAGAGGACTTGCCGCCAGCTGTTTATCTCTACCAGGCATTTTCAGGTGACGGACAAGTGACGGTTGGAAAGATCATCAAATCAGCACGTTAGATGAATTGTGGATAACTTTGCAAAAATTGTGGATAATCACACACAAAAACCATAACTATCTATATATAAGGTAGTTAACTTAATTTAGTTATCGACATTCTTAAACCAGATTCACCAATTTTCTAGGTCTCCCGCTTCGCTGAGGCTGCCTGACTATTGGTAAATTGGAAAATCATTCTAAGAGAGGATTGCTTATTGACTTTTAGTTTCAGCGCTAATCACTTATTTTTCGGCATATCGAATGATCCTTCACTATGTACATTAATTTATCTGGTCTGAATGTGCTCGTAACAGGAGCTAGCAGGGGCATAGGCAAGGCCATTGCGGCTAAGCTGGCAGAAGCAGGGGCCACCGTGGCAGTGCATTACCACAAGAGCGGCAGAGAGGCTGAAAACCTGGCCCATGTGCTGGGCAATGAGAGCAAAGCCTTTCAGGCAGATTTGGCTCAGCCTGATCAAGTAGTGCAGCTGTTCGATAAGGTGGTGAGTGAATTTGGGTCTCTCGAACTTTTGGTCAACAATGCCGGTCTGGCCATAGCTTCCGACATGGGCTCTGCCGATAAGCAGTGGCTTGAAGAATGGAACAAAACCATGATGGTTAATCTTAACGCAACCGCCATTCTTTGCAAGAAAGCCATCGATCATTGGCTCAAAAGAAAGGCCACAGGAAGGATCATCAATATCTCTTCAAGAGCGGCCTTTCGAGGAGATACTGCCGAGTACCTGGCCTATGCAGCGTCCAAGGGAGGGGTGGTATCGCTCACCCGTTCGATAGCGAGGGCTTACGGCAAGCAGGGTATCAAAGCGTTCAATATTGCGCCGGGTTTTGTGCGCACCGATATGGCCAAAGAATTTGTGGAGCGATATGGCGAGCAGGTGGTGCTGGGAGATTTGGCACTTGAGCGACTCACTGAGCCGAAGGACATTGCTCCCATGGTGACTTTTTTATGCAGCGGCTTGGCCGACCATGCGACTGGCAGCACCATTGATATCAACGCAGGCAGCTACGTGCACTAGCTGGAGGGCAGGTAGGCGCCCACAACCTTCGCTGTGGTCACTATTTGGCCAGCATGGTAAATGTCGTGATGCACTATGCCCTCAATCAGGTGTTTAAAGTCGTAGGACTTTCCGGGCACCTGCTTCTCAAATGTATCTGTTGAAGTTTTTTGAATAAGATCCAAGAGCGTTTTCTGATTGTCGTCAAAGGCATGGAGCAATTCGATCCACTCTGCTGCGCTTGTTGCCCCCGTTTGACTCCAGTCTTTCTCAGAATCGATAGGTACTTGATACCGCTCATTGCCTTTTAGTTGTTCTACCACATAAGTGCGCCACGTAAGCATGTGTTGTGCTAGCTGGAACACCGAATGTGAAGAATCATCGGGGCGTACGCCAGCCTTTTCCGGCATAATTTCCCGCAAAATTGTTCTAACCGGCTTGCCATACCAGGGCGAACCTGTATAAACATCCTTCAACTGGCTTAGTACGATTTCAACCCAGCTCATATGTTAATGGGCAAAAACCTGCGACATATCCTGAAACGACTTGAACTCCAACGCATTGCCACTCGGATCGAGAAAAAACATAGTAGCCTGTTCGCCAACTTCGCCTTTGAACCTCACATGGGGCTCAATAATGAATTCGACGCCTTGCTTGGTCAGCCTGTCGGCCAGCTCATGCCATTCTTCCCATTGGAGTATGGCTCCAAAATGCCTGACAGGCACCTTGTCGCCATCCACCTCATTTGTTTTTGCCTGTGCAACTTCGTCTGGCTTCAAATGGGCGCTGATCTGATGTCCAAAAAAATCGAAGTCGATCCACTTCTCAGCTGAGCGGCCAACTTTGCAGCCAATCACTTCAGTGAAGAACTTTCGGGTAGCCTCAATATCGCTAACGGGGAAGGCGAGGTGGAATGGGGTCATTGTGTTAGAGTTTAGATTTAGATCGAAAATTTACATATTAAAGTGTCTGTTAAAAACTATTTTTACATATGAGTAAAAAAGTAGCGTTGGTGCTTTCAAGTGGTGGGGCCAGAGGGGTTGCTCATATTGGCGTAATCGAAGGGCTCATTGACCATGGCTTCGAGATCAGTTCAATCGCCGGGTCGTCTATGGGATCAGTTGTTGGTGCGTTTCATGCTTGTGGCAAGTTGCCGGAATTCAAGGAGTGGATTAGCAACCTTGATAGGATTGAGGTTTTTAAACTTATCGACTTTACTTTCAGTTCGCAAGGCTTTATCAGGGGAGAAAAGGTTTTCAAGAACCTGGAGAAAGTTATCCCGGATCGGCCAATAGAAGAAATGCAAATCCCGTTCATTGCCGTTTCAACTGACCTCAACACGCAAAAGGAGAAGGTGTTCGACTCCGGGAGTATGTATCATGCTATCAGAGCATCAGTAGCAATACCCACTGTGCTCACGCCCCTCAAGTCGGGTGAAAGTCTTTATGTCGACGGCGGTGTGACCAATCCTGTGCCAGCTGATAAAGTGAAAAGGACCAAGGGAGACATCCTTGTTGTTTCCAATGTAAATGCATTCAAACCGTACGTTAGTCCCTTAAAGAAACAAGAGAAAAAAGAGTCCAATCAATACACAAAGCGACTGGAGGAAATGATGAGCAAGATAAGCAAGGTGATTCCTGGGTCCAGCTCCGCAAAGAAGAAATTGGGGTTCTTTGATTTGCTCAACGACTCCCTTGACCTTCTGCAGGATCGGCTTACTTCAGAGCTTTTGAAGCAATACAAGCCGGGGTTAAGTGTTGAGGTGTCAAGGCGGGCTTGTTCTACATTTGAATTCTACAGAGCTAAAGAAATAATTGAAGCTGGAAGGCAGGCATTTGAAGAGGCCTTGAAGGCATCCAACCTTTTGTCGGAACCGGAGCAATGAACTTCAGAGAACTCAATACCCAACTGGGCAATATCGACATCTACCTTTTGGATCAAATACTCAAGGGCCGCTTTGAAGTAAAAAGCAAGGTGCTAGACGTAGGCTGTGGCGAGGGTCGAAACCTTATTTATTTCGCCAGGGAAGGCTTTGATGTGTATGGTTTCGATCAAAACCCTGCTGCGTTGCAAATGCTGAAGTACCTGCTCAAAGGAATTCGGCCGGATTTTGACGAAAGAAAACTGATCGAGGGAAATGCTGAGAGTTTGCCTTTGCCAGCCGGCTATTTTGACATTGTCATCAGCAGTGCTGTGCTACACTTTGCCGAAAGCGTGGATGCTTTTCACAAACAGATGGCCGAGTTGTTTCGGGTTTTAGCTCCCGATGGCATTCTCTTTATCCGCATGACCAGCGATATTGGCCTTCCGGATGCCACTGAGGATCTGGGAAATGGTCGCTACCTGATTCCTGATGGATCGGCAAGGTTTTTACTCACCAGAAGTTTGATAGAGGAAATCGTTGACAAGTTTTCCTGGCAGCTGATAGAACCCGTGAAAACCACTGTGGTGGACGATGTTAGATGCATGACAACCCTGGTATTTAGAAAAGCCTGACTACCAGGAACCGCTGGCACCACCGCCACCGAAGCTTCCACCCCCGAAACCACCAAAGTCGCTTCCGCCGCCAAAACTTCCTCTGCCACTGTTAAAATCATTGAAAGTATTGCCCCGGCCCCGATTCATGCTCGACATGAGGAAGAGCATTGTCCAGAACCCAGGCTTGCGTGAAGAAAAATGCCCTCTTCTTCCCCGAAAAACCGAAATAATAGGAATGATGACAAAGAAGAAAACGATAATAAGAGACAAAATTCCCGGCGTTTTTTTTGCCGTTCGTGGGTCTGCCTTGAACTCGCCTGAGGCCATACTCATGAGTATGCTGGTTGCCTGATCCAGCCCCTGGAAATACTTTTGCGCTCTGAAATTAGGTACTATGTACTTTTCAATGACTCTTTTAGCATAAGCATCGGGGATAGCACCTTCCAGCCCATAGCCTGTGCTAATGCTCACCTTTCGGTCACTAATCGCCACTAAAACCAGCACACCATTTTCCTTACCCTTTTTTCCGATGCCCCATTCCTGGGCCAATTCAGCTCCATAAAGATCAATATCGTCTTGCCCTATTGTTTCCAATATCACGACAGCGAATTCATTGGAGGTACTGTCCCGATATCCCCTGAGCTTATTTTCCAACATATTAGTTTCCTGTTGGCTAAGCAGGTTCGCATAGTCATTCACGATCCTCGGCGGCGACATTGGCTTTGGAAAACTCTGTGCCGAAGCCGCTAAGCTGGTCATGACCAGTAAACCAGTGAAAAAATAGAACTTAATTTTGGCCAAAGGAAATGTCATCAGGGAGTTCGTTTACGTCGTCTTTTTGGTAAGGGAAATGTTCTTTAAGCTGGGCTCCGGCCATACGGATGCCATCACTCAGTCCAAGCGTTAGCTGTCCCGACACGAAGCGATCCTTCATATGGTCTTTAATGTCGCCCCAGTAGTGGTCAGGCACCACCTGGTTAATGCCGGCATCACCAATTATCGCAAATTGATGATCTTCCACAGCCAGGTAAAAAAGCACACCGTTTCGTTGCTTGGTTTTCTGCATGTTCAATGTAGAAAAAACTTCTGCAGCCCTGTCCAGCACATCTTTCTGACAATGTCTTTCGATGTGTACCCTAATCTCGCCAGAGGTGGCCAGCTCGGCCTCCTTAATCGCTTGCACGATATTGCGGCGTTCTTCTTCGCTAAAATATTCTTTCGCCATAGTTTAGAATTTTACTTCAGGTGCTTTTTCTGCACCCTCAGAAGCTTCAAAATAGCCTTTTTTATCGAACCCGAACAAACCGGCAGTAATATTGCCGGGAAACCTCCGGATAGTGGTATTGTATGCCTGTACTACTTCATTAAATTTTTTTCTTTCAACAGCAATCCTGTTTTCAGTGCCTTCAAGCTGCGCCTGAAGCTCCAGAAAGTTTTGATTGGCTTTCAAATCAGGATAACGTTCGGCCACCACCATCAGCCGGCTAAGTGCTGAACCAAGCCCATCCTGAGCCTGCTGAAACTGCTGCATTCCTTCAGGAGACAAGTTATCGGCACGGATGGTTGTTGATGTAGCCTTTGCACGGGCTTCAACCACCTGGGTGAGGGTTTCTTTTTCAAAGTCAGCATAGCCCTTTACCGTGTTCACCAGGTTGGGGATAAGGTCGGCCCTTCTCTGGTAAACATTTTCCACCTGAGACCATTGCCCGCTAACTCCTTCTTCAAGGCTGACCATCTTGTTATAACCACAGGATGAAGCCAAACCAATAATGACAACCAGCAATACAATAGCAATAAGTATTTTCTTCATTGTTTAATTGTTATAAGACGGAAAACTAATCAGAGAGATGTTTGTGTTCAAAGGAAGCACTATTCTTACCAAATGAAAAATGTATTGACCTTAGTAGGGGGTGTATTTTTTCTACTAGCATGTAACGTTGACAAAGGCAAAAAAGTTGATGTTGAGAAACTCGACTTTAAAACAACCGACCGATCCGAACTCTTTTTCAAGAACATGCGGCAGTCGGCCTACACCACAACGGAACAGCAAGAGGCTGGGGTTTACCTCTATACCCACAAGACATGGGACAAAGATTCATTGTCGCCGGTGGTGCCGACCATTGTATTCAATTGGCGACAGGACAGGGCCTATCTGATGCTTAACTGGTCCGAGAAGTGGAGCGCAATAAAAGAAATCGATGTAACGGTCAGCAGCGACACACTTCCCGATTACCACCTTATTTATCGGGAGGGGAATATGCGAGACCAATTGACCTTTTCAGCCACCCTTTATAATGCGATGATGGAGGGGGGTCGATTTGCGCTTCGAAAAGATGGAGAGAAAGTGCCGCTTTTTACATCTGACGAAAAAAGAGAAGCATTCCGGGTGACGCTGTATGATTATCTCCGGCTTACCGGGTGGTTTTGAGCCTTCTTTTATAGTTGAAGGGACGGTGAATTACAGAATACAGTTGTATTCAGCCAGCAATTTTGTAACCATCTCACTGCCAAAGGTGTTTTATCCCAAATATATCCGGTAATTGAAACGTTTATGCTTTACTATACTGGTAAATTAGATAATTTTGTTTCTATCGACGAAATGGAATTTTTTTTGAGCTGTTTAAACCTTTTAAATGAATAACCAATCAACCAAGGCCCGGCTGAAATACGCATTTGATAATTTCATGTCCGCTGGCTCTACCAAGCTTATTTCGTACCTGGGCTTGGTGGCATTGCTCCTGGTTTTGATGTTCGCCACTATTCTATATTTGGCCAATATTCACCCCGATGAGGTAACCAGGCTCAACTTCGTTGACACCTTTTGGACCAGCCTGATGCACGTGCTGGATCCCGGTACGATTGGCGAGCATGATGGCCACTGGGATTTCCGGATTTTCATGTTCCTGGTTACGCTGCTTGGTATTGTCATCCTCAGTATCCTGATCGGTTTGATTTCCAATGGTATCATGGACAAGCTGGATCAGCTAAGAAAAGGTCGTTCGTTCGTAATGGAGCAGGACCATGTGCTCATCCTGGGCTGGTCTTCAAAAATATTCACCATCATTCCAGAGCTGATCATCGCCAACGAAAACCAGAAGGATCCTAAAATTGTGATCCTGGCCGACAAGGACAAGGTGTTGATGGAAGACGAGATAAAGGACAAAATTGGCAATACCAAGAACACCAAGATAATTTGCAGAACAGGTAACCCTATCGACCTCCACGACCTCGAGATTGGCAACCCTGTTAACTCAAAGTCGATCATCATTCTGGATAAAGAGAATGAGAATTCTGACAGTCAGATTATTAAGACGATCCTGGCCATCATTTCCAGCCCACACAGGAGGCAGGCGCCGTATCATATCACAGCGGAAATAGAAAACAAAAGGAACTTCGAAGTTGCAAAAATGGTGGGCAAGGACGAGGTGGAGCTTATCCTTTCAGACGACTTTGTTTCCAAAATCATGGTACAAACAAGCCGTCAGTCGGGGCTGTCGGTTGTTTATATCGAGCTGATGGATTTTGGCGGCGATGAAATCTATTTTGTAGAGGAGCCGAAGCTGGTCGGCAAGACTTTTCGGGAGGCGATTTTCAGCTATGAAGACTCGGCCATCATCGGCATTCAGTTCGCCTCCGACAACCATGTGGAGGTAAATCCGCCAATGAGCACCGTCATTCAGCCTGGCGACTTAATGATTGGAGTAACCGAAGATGATGACACAATGATTGTGTCTAATCGCACGAATTTCAATTTGGAAGAAGGCTCGATAAGAACGAACGAAGCAGATGTTCCCCACGCCGAGACGATTTTGCTGATTGGCTGGAATAATAGGGCCAAAACAATTATTCAGGAGTTGGACAACTATGTGCAGCCCGGGTCTTCAATTAAGGTAATCTCAAAGTTTGACGATGCGGTAGCCCCGATAGAGAAGCTTAAAAAGACAGTGAGCAACCTCACTCTTGAGTTTGAAATGGTTGACACAACGGACAGGGCAGTTTTGGAGATGCAGAAATGCCAGACGTTCGATTATATCATGCTGCTGTGCTATCAGGAGTACTACCCCATTCAGGAAGCGGATGCCCAAACACTAATTACCCTGCTTCACCTGCGTAATATTTCTTCCAGTTCTCCACGAAAAATGAACATTGTGTCGGAAATGCTCGACATGAGAAACAGGCAGCTGGCAGATATTACCAGTGCCGACGATTTTATAGTTAGTGATAAACTGCTGAGTTTGTTGATGACACAGGTAGCGGAGAACAAGTACCTGATGAGGGTTTTTGAGGATCTCTTTGACGCAGATGGTTCTGAGATTTACATAAAACCGGTTACAGATTATATCAATGTAGATAAGCCGGTGAACTTCTACACGATTCTGGAGTCGGCCGCCAGAAAGAATGAAGTAGCTATTGGCTACCGGAAAATTTCCGATGCCAGAAATGCCACCCAGGGCTACGGGGTAGTGGTTAACCCGAAGAAATCTGATCTGATTACCTTTTCCAGTAAGGACAAGATAATCGTGCTGTCAGAAGACTAACTAAGCAAACGCCTCATTCTTCAGGGCAAGCCTGATTTCTTTTAGCGCCTGGCTCTTTAGCCTTGCTTTGACCCGCTGATCATTTAGTTGCAGTTCTGAGATGTACTCAAGCACATCTTTTTGCTGATCTGTCTTTAGGTTCTCCACCGAGTGAAGAATTTCCGATTGTAGATTACTCAGTTGCATGATTTGGTACAATTAGCTACTGTAAATAACGTAATACAGCGTAACTTGTTCATTACTATTCTATTACCCTATCATTACAGATGTAATATTTCTTCCATAATCGCTGAAAACGGAGACTGCTTTCCGTATCAGAAAAGCTCTGCTTCTGAGTGCGTGGCTAATCTTGTTGTTGAAAGATTTTGTTGATAATGGCGGTGGTGATCAGGTAGGTGGGTTTTACGCCAACGAGGCCCAGGCTGCCCGAAGCAAGTGTGTTGCCCGTCACCAAAGGGTTGTCAGATGCATAGTAAGCGTACCTTAGCACCACGTCTTTGCTGATACTGTTGCGGATAATCGCATGTGATTGAATAGCCTTCTGATAGTGTGCCCCCTCCATTTCCAGCCCAATGGCATTCCACGAAGAGCTTTCGAAGTATTCCAGCACTTCTTTGTTTTGAAGAGAGGTGCCAAGCACGGTGATCATAGGCCCTTCGCAAACATATAATCCCTTTGCGTGGAAGTCGCCGGCCTTGAAATCATTGACGATCGGGTAATTGTCCGCCGTGCCTTCGAACACATGGGCCGTGGGGATCATGATGTCTCCTTTGCCGCCCTGCAATATGCCTGCCTTGCCCATGATATTGATAGAAGCCACCCTAATTGAGATTTGATCGTTTTCCTCCAGTGGCTTCAAAAGCTCATCCATGATCTCATAGGCCTGCTCGCCAAAGGCGTAATCGAAAACAATCAGCACTGGTTTCTTGCTCTTGCTCTTTGCCTGGTCAGCTTTAATCTCTGCTGGAAGAAGATCAAAGTTGATTTTGGTGGTGTCAATTACCTGAACAGAGATGTTGGTTCCGTTGCTGTCTTTGATGAGGTGCAGGCCATTTTTGGAGGCAAATGCTTCTACTCGGTCATTGAGTTCTTTGTTTTTCGGGTCGCTCAGCATAAGGGCCACATCTTCCAGGCTTTCCTTCTTGCGCTCCGACTCTTTTAAGGCCGCAAAACAGTAAAGAGTGTTGAGGAAACTGTGAAGGTTGGCGCTGACGACATGGATGGGCCTGTCGAGCAGCTTTGCTTTTATCAGGTATTTGTTGATTTGATGCGACCAGCGCTCACCGTACATGTGGTGCCCAATACGCTGGCGGAGCGTAGGAGAAAACGAAATCTCGATGGTTTTGCTTTCTTGTTTTTCACGAATGATCAAGGTGCCCAGCCAGTAGACAATGTGAAACAGACCATTGTTATTCGACTTCGACGACTGCAGGCGCATAACAGCCGCCTTGGTCTCCTCATAAGTTCTGCCCAGCAAAGTGGACAAGTAGGTGAAGGCAAGCTCCTTGCTTTTTCCCTTCAAATCCTGCTCACTTACTACAAGCTTTTCAAGTGCGAGCCATTCTTTCCTCAGGTTACCACCCCCCTCATAGGCATGCTCTTTTATTTTTTCCGCTTCATGGTACATGAAGGTGAGGTGAGTGAGAATGTCGTAAATCTCACTTCTGCCTCTGGTTACCTCAATGAACATTTGCTCGTCATCAATCCTGTAGCAGTTTCTCTTTCTCGCATGAGGAATGAGCACTTCAAAGCCAGATTTGTGGTAGCCTTCTTCTGAGATCAGCCGTATAAAACGACATTCTTCTATCCCCTTTGGAAGTCGTTCGATCACATACACCAGGCCGTCCAGCTCAACTTTTGAGGGGTCGTTCATTGAGCCGTAAATTTCCGGCCGGAGGGTGAGCAGTGAGTCGGTGAGTTGCTGGCCAGATGCCCCCGAAGGCTTGTAGATGCCACTGTTGAACAGGTGGCGCATTTCGATATAAACTCTTTCAATGGCAGCCCTTGACTCCTGGGCTTTGGTTAGTTCAATGGGGTGGTGAAGCGACATTTTTTACGTTTCACACAAAAATAACCATTTACTTTCAAATGACCACTGTGCCAGGCACCGACAAACTGAATGGGGCTCTGTGAAGGCGGTTTTTTCTGCTGAGTTTACGTTTGTCGCTGAAAACTTTTATATTAATTTTTTGAGATCAATCAACACCTAAAAAAAAGAGACATGAACCACACTGCTTTAGTATCCGCATTTATGGAAAGAACTGCAGCAAAAAACCCCGGAGAGAAGGAATTCCTGCAAGCTGTATTGGAATTTGCCGAGGTGATAGTTCCTTTTGTGGAGGAGCATCCTGTGTACAAAAAGGCCAAAATTTTGGAGAGGATGGTAGAGCCGGAGCGAGTGGTGATTTTCAGGGTGCCCTGGTTGGACGACAAAGGAGAGATTCAAGTGAACCGAGGGTTCAGGATACAAATGAATTCCGCTATTGGGCCATACAAAGGTGGTTTGAGGTTTCATCCCTCGGTCAACCTGAGCATTCTTAAATTTCTGGCATTTGAGCAGGTATTTAAAAATAGTCTTACAACCCTTCCGCTGGGTGGAGGTAAGGGTGGTTCCGACTTCGACCCCAAGGGAAAAAGCGACAATGAGGTGATGAAGTTTTGTCAAAGCTTTATGACGGAGCTTTGCAGGCATATAGGGCAGTTTACCGATGTGCCAGCCGGAGACATCGGTGTGGGTGCCAGGGAAATTGGGTTCCTTTTTGGTCAGTATAAGAAAGTGACCAACGAGTTTACGGGTGTGCTTACCGGCAAATCGTTGAACTATGGAGGCAGCCTGATCAGGCCCGAGGCAACAGGCTATGGCTGCGTTTATTTTAGTGACGAGGCACTGCGGCACCATGGTCATGAGATAGCAGGCAAAACGGCCGTGGTTTCTGGCTCAGGAAATGTAGCTCAGTTCACCACCGAGAAGCTTATTGAACTGGGGGCAAAAGTTGTGACGGTGTCAGACTCATCAGGCTTTGTTTACGATAAAGCTGGCATTGACGCAGAGAAACTTGATTTTATTAAGGACCTGAAAAATGTAAGAAGGGGCAGGATAAAAGAATATTCAGACAAGTTCAAGGCGGAGTTTCACGAGGGCAAAACACCATGGGGAATAAAGTGCGATATAGCATATCCTTGTGCCACTCAAAATGAGCTTGACGAAGATGACGCCAAAACACTGGTGAAGAACGGAGTGATTGGCGTTTTTGAAGGGGCCAATATGCCCACTACCCCCGAAGCCATGCACTTCCTCAGGCAAAAAGACGTGCTGTTTTCACCAGGTAAGGCATCTAATGCCGGTGGTGTGGGCACTTCCGGACTGGAGATGGCACAAAACTCCCAAAGGCTTTCGTGGACACGGGACGAAGTGGACTACAGGCTTAAAATTATTATGAAAAGTATTCACGAAAACTGTGTTGACCACGGTGCTGGCAGCAAGA
This sequence comes from Imperialibacter sp., assembly GCF_048007035.1. Taxonomy (NCBI): domain Bacteria; kingdom Pseudomonadati; phylum Bacteroidota; class Cytophagia; order Cytophagales; family Flammeovirgaceae; genus Imperialibacter; species Imperialibacter sp. Next base: position 2,452,182 of record NZ_CP180355.1, on the reverse strand, counting down.
TTGTTGACTACGTTAAGGGTGCCAATATCGCAGGGTTCAGAAAGGTAGCGGACGCCATGCTTCAGCAGGGCGTTGTGTAGTGCAGCTAAGAACTAGAAAAAATAAAATAGATTGTGAGCCAGGCAAGCTAATAGTTGGCGTCAATGCAATATTGATCTATATTTGGGCTCTCATAAAAATTTCAGAACTATGGCAATGGTAGTTATTATTGGCGTTTTGTTTGTGTTGGCAATTATTTGCCCCATTATTTTGCCCAACAGCAAAGTGAGCAGCCACAACAAAGACCTGGAAGTATAACGAGTCCGCTCGTGCTTGTAATTACATCCCGGCTGTTTCCGGGATTTTTGATTTAGTCAATCCTGGGCTGAGTGAAAAGCTTCATTTCACTGAGTTCAAGACAGCAGAGCGATCCCATGTCTGTTCTTTCGCCTGAATACACACAACCATTGTCCAGTGGAATCACCGGAAATTTCCTCTCTATTCTTTTTTTGATAATTGCCAATTCTACAGGAAAGTGCCCATGAACGAGGCGCTTATCGCTGGCCTTGGCGGCGTCATAGTGAAAGGCCCTGGTATTGACCATGGCGCTTGTATCGTCAAATATACTTTTCCTCTCGAAGTTGAACCCGGCGTGCACAAAAAAAGCATCTTCAGTTTCGTAGTACAAAGGTAGCGACTTGAGAAAGTCAGTAAATATTTGTGTGCTGTCTGCGGAAAGACTTTGAAACTCCCCAGCTCGCTTCATGTTGGCATATTCCGACGAATCCAACCAATCATCATCCGCTCGGGTGAGAAAGGAGAGCAGGTATTGGTCGTGATTGCCAGCCAAGGGATAGACTTTAGGAAATTGCGCCTTTAAATCGATGATATAGTTGAGTGTGTCAACTGAAGAGGGCCCCTTGTTTACGTAGTCGCCCAACAAAAAAAGAGGCGATTGCCCCTTGTAGTCAATTTGATCCAATAAAGCCTTTAGCGTATTGAGGCAACCGTGTATATCACCAATGGCGTATACTTTCTGCTCATTTTCTACAGAAACAAATGAGCCAGATGTACTCACTTCTCTGAAAGCATCTCCTATTTGTGGTTCTCGTCAGCCTTAGCTTTCGTTTTTCTTGCGTTAACGAAGAGGAGTGCATTGACAAGGGCGATAAGTCCAATAGCGATGTAAACGAAAAGATCAACACCGGAAGTAACTGCAGGATTAAACATATTGCTTGTGTTTTTTTACGTTGCGAATATAATCAGTTTGGCCAGCCGAAAAAACAGCCATGCGATAAATAAACAGCTTTTCGTTAAAAAAGAGTGGCCAGTGTGCTCATTTCAGCGTTTCTGGATACGCTCCGCTTGCGCAAATCATCGTTTTGTTGAAAAAAATTACATGGGTAATGGCTATAGCAAGTAGGAGGAAAATGATTCTTACATCGGCCCTACATTTGTATTGTAAGTAACAGAGCAACCCGTGCAGAAATGAAGCCGGTTAGGCAAAGCCAGGAGGCTCGAAAAAGGAATTGGTTTTTCAACACAGCTAAGGAACAAGTAAGTAGGAATAGTTTATTGTTTTACAACCCAGCTAATGATAAAAGGCGGTCTCGAATGAGGCTGCCTTTTTTGCGTCAATGGGGCTCGATTATGCCTGACGTAACCGTGCCTTTTGCAACCAGGGGCCGGATGAGGAGTGTTGCCAGCGAAAAGGGTGACTTCATCGGCCAGGCAGACTATTAGCTCGATGCTTCCTCGTCAGCTCTGTTTCGATTACGGAAGAAGAGACTTGCACCGATAATGATTAAAACAATCGGCCAAATATCTCTGAAATTGAAACTCATAATGTCGGGAAGCAGAAAAACGGCTCCTATGCCGGCAAGTATAAAGCCAGATGAACGATTTCCGGTGAGGAAATTGAAGGCTCCAAGTCCAATGAGTAGCATTTGCCAGGTATGGAAATACCATGGTAAATCGATGATATCGAGGTTTCTCAGGAGAAAAAGCACACCGATGACGATGAGAAAGAGACCTAAGACCAAACGTCTTTGTGATTGTTCCATGATGTCTTATTTAAACCAACCGAATAGGAATGATAAGGTGAATGATGGACTGCTAAAATCTTTATTGTCGTAAATTGAATTGTTAATAGCGGACACCGTGCGATAACCTACACCGGCATTGACTTTGAACCAATGAGAGAAGTTCATTTCAGCGTCTAGCTGTGGCTCCCACACAAACACATTGTCTGATATGGGTGCGGCACTCGACAAAAAGGCATCTTCGGGTGTTAGCCGGAGAACGCCCCAGCCCAGCCTGTTGCTCACACCAAAGTGAATCAGCTTGTGGGGAAAGAACACATAGCCAGCGTAAAAACCACCGTGGGTAAAACTGGTTTCCCGCCTGATCCCCATAGCGTCCTTGTGAACGCTGTTCGACAGACTGAGTCCGTAACCACCGAGAAAGAGCGACCTGTTGAAGAGTACTGCCCCACCGCCGCCATTCATAATGGCAGCATTACCCTCGATGGATGAGAATTCCAGGATGATTCCTCCAAACCCGGAAATGTTGATTTTTTCGCCTCCGAACAACACTTTTGGCTCTTCGTCTCTCGCCCTGTTTTGGGCATGTAGATGGCACAGGCAAGCCACAGTAAAAACGCAGACCAGATAGAAAATCCGTTTCATTAGTTGAAGATAAAAAATAACCAATAGCTAAAAGTAGGCCCCTGAAAGATCAAAATGGATCCATCTCTCCTGACCTGTTGAACTAATACGATAAACAGGGCAATAAGGGTACTGAAATAAAAAAGGCTCCTTTTGGGAGCCCTTCAAACATAAGTATTTTTGCGGCTATTCTGCGGTGCCCCTGGTCTTCCCGATTTCTCTGTCGATAAGAATCTTGCCAACGCCTTCTTCACCGACAAGCTCAAATATTTCAAGACACCTTCTTGCAGTAGCCTCTTCTTCTACCTGTTCGTTGATAAACCAGTCGAGAAAAGAAGCAGTTGTGTAGTCCTTAGCTTTGTAGCACTTATCAACGATGTTGTTGATAGAATGAGTAATGGCAATTTCCTGCTCAAGCGCAATTTCGAAAACTGACTTGAAAGAGTCGAATTCCTGCACAATGTTGGTGATTTCCGGCACAATGGCGGTTCCGCCCACGCTCGAGATATAGTTGAATATTTTTTTCATGTGAGCACGCTCCTCGTCGGACTGGAGCTCAAAGAACCTGGCGCTATGCACGTAACCGTTGCGCTCGCACCAGGACGAGATGGCTAAATAGTTGAAGGAGCTGATGGCTTCTCTGCGCACTTGCTCGTTCAAAAGTTTCTCAATTTCTTCAGAAAGTGAGGTTTTCATTCTTACAATATCCTTCATAACAAAATCTGGTTTCAATAGGCTAAGATAACAGGAATCGAAGCCAAAAAGTGTAGCTGCTGGCTGATTTGTAATTAAACTAAATAAGTACGTTGTAAACCCGCTTATAAAGAATCGAGGTCAGCTCAAGCATGGTGGCCGCCCCGGCGAAGAGGTCTTTCAAACCGATCATTTCCTGCACCCTCATAACGAGCAATACATCTATTGACGGGATATACACAACCTCGGTGTCGCAAAGGGAGTGACTAAGTAGGAGGTTTTCAAGATTAACTGCCTCCATTTTTGATTTGAGCCGACTGAACTGAATGGCATTGAAAGGCTGCACCACACCCTGAAAAACAAGGTAGAACCGCTTGTTGGAAGTGCTTTGGTACAAAGCACCTACCCCATTTTTGAAAAGTTCCTGAGCGTCTTCTGGTAGCATAGACTATTAAAATCAACGCAAAATAACGCCTATTTAAAATCAGTCCAAATAAAAAGAACTGATTTTTGTCAGCTGGAAGATAGTTGGGCCAAAAAACACCGGGTTGCAGAACCAATACCTCATTTTCATGTTAAGCAGGGACATCAAAAGTAAGTACCTATGAAAGCGATTTGGAACGGCCAGGTAATAGCAGAAAGCAATGACACCATTGTTATTGAAAACAATCACTACTTTCCTGCCAACACCATCAAGAGCGAGTATTTTAAAGCGAGCAACACTCATACAGTCTGCCCGTGGAAGGGGACGGCTTCTTATTACACTTTGGAAGTGGCAGGAGAGCAAAACCAAGACGCTGCCTGGTATTACCCAAAGACGAGCGATTTAGCCAGAAACATAGAGGGTTATGTGGCTTTTTGGAAAGGTGTGAAGGTGGAGAAGTAACTAGAAGCCAATCGAGCCCAGCAACACATTGAAAACATAGGTGTCTTGATCTGGTATGTACACCATCCTGACACCAGTGGAAAAAACAGGCAGGTATCTCATGATATTGTAATCCAGGAAGAGGTCGAGGCCTACCGAGCTGAACGTGACGTCGGAAGAGGGTGTGGTTCCTATTCCATAATCATAGAATGCATTCGCCCGAACTCGCTGAACATAGAGCAATGGGCCCAGAGCGAGATCAGGATAAACTAGCGGTAGCGCATAGTTAGCGGAAAACGTGGTCAGATCCTTGAACGATGTGTAGCCATAGCCTCTGACGTACTGAACCTGGCTGCGAAACCTGTAGTTATTGATATCCTCTTTTTGGTAGGCGCCCCTCAATCTCACTGAGTGGTGTTTTAGCAAGCCTGGCAGATACAGGTACGCCTCTCCCGACCACAGCGTCGACAAGTAATCGCTTCCTTTAAATGGCGTGTCAAAATAGCTGAGGCTAACCGATTGCCCCCACTTGGAATAGATATCACGCTTGCTTTGTTTGAGAAGTCGGGAGTAGCTTAGGCTGTATTGCGCAGAATAAAGGGAGCCATTTCTCTGTTGGTCAATGTCCAGCACCGGATTGGCATAGTCTTCAACCAGAGTGGAGGAAAACACAGCTGCCACGGAAGCATCTTCCTGATACTTTGAGTGCGTGAGTTTAAAAGGAATGCGAAGGCCGCCGTTGAGTCCCTTTTCAGTCCAGGTGTACAGTCTGTTGTCGTTGTTGACATTTTCAAAAACGGACCTGGTGCCAGAAAGCACACCTGCATCAAGAATGACAGGCAAGCCCTGGTAGGAGAGATTGGCCGACCAGTACCCGGTACCTTCCGTGAGGTTAATGGTGTACCCGGCATCCATATACATGGTGCTCAGAATGTTTTGCGAATAAAGCCCCAACTCGATTTGCCTGTCGCTGAGAGTGTTTATCCAGCCCCAGCCATAAGGCCGGAAAAGGTGTTTGAACTGCTGATACTTTTTAACGTCAAAGGTTACCTCCGGCACGGTGTTAAGTATGTCAGCTTGGTTTTCCTGCGCCACCAAAGGCTCAAAATAATTGACCGGATTGACCACCATGTCCTGGAGTTTAGTCCAGCTCGCAGGCTCGAACGGAATCCGAACAATGTCCCAACCATCTTTGGTCATTTCGTTGTAGTAAACCCAACTTCCATCGCTTGTGACGCTGGGGTTGTAGGCCCCCAGCCTCGAGGAAGTAATCTGGAAACGCTCTTTAGAAGAAAGATTAAGTGCATATAAATTGTCGAGCCCGGATGCATCGGAGGCATAAAGCAACCAGTCATCCGTCAGCACAGGATGCCCCAGGTTTTCAGTGGATGAGTTGATCCACTCGGTTTCCTCCCCCGATTTAATATCAATACTAACGATGCTTTTCTTTGGAGCAGCGTGCTTTAGTGCCACTATCGACCGCCCATTGCTTGCAAACTGTGGCATGGAATAGAAGTGATTGCCCGGGTTTTCGAATCTGCCGAGGACATTACCGCTTTTTGCGTCGAGCAGCACAATGTTGAACTGATTGTCAATGCTTGATTCTATGGTAACCACGGTTGTGCCATCTGGCGAAATGCCCGCTCCTTTGTAGCGCTTGCGCTTGCCCAGGGTAGCTGCTTTTCCTGTTTTCAAATCAAAAACTTTGATTGAGGAATAGGTGGTTTTGTCCCAGCGGGGGTGAAAAAGAATCTCGTTCCAAACGACCTTGCTGCCGCCTGAGGACAGGTAACCATTGTCTTCCCAAACGCCAAGCGTGTGCAACACTCTCCAGCTCCCATTACTTTCCTGTTCTACGAGCTGAGAAATGTCGCCGATGCCATACCGGATGGCCAGCACACTCTGATCAGCCGATAACTGGGGATAGGCGTATTCTGTGTAGGCCTTTCGCCTCTTTTGGTTGACGGACTCAAAACTTGTCAGCTTCAGGTCGGCCGCCTGGTTTTCATATAGCCCTTCCATTTCCTCACTCATGAGGTTGTAGTTTCTGGTGAGGTTGAGTCCGGTTTCTTTTTTCAATGCCCTGGAGAATGTGAAGGGGAGAATTGGCCAACTAAAGGACCGTTCGGTTACCCTGTCCAGAATGTCATCACCGTAAGTCTTGCGAAGGAAGGTAGTCATCAGGTAACCGGTGAGGTAGTGGTTGGGTATCTGGTCTTTGTAGGATCGCAAATACTGCTTCTGATACTTAAATCCACCTCTGTCAAGCACGTTGGCACGGTGAAGTGCCTGGAAATAGGGAATGCGGCCCCTGCCCGAACCGGACATGGCTGTTTCGATTCCCACGGCGTCGCCCTCCCAAAGCCAAAGGGGTGTGGAGATAAATGCCAGTCCCGCCAGTACGTCCTCTCCAAAAAACCAATAGCCCAGCTTTGAGATTCCCGTGATAGACTTGTCGAATTGCACCACATGCCGGAATTCGTGGGTGGCCAGCGTGTTGAGCCAATCGTTGTTGCCGAGAAACTTATAGTCTTGAGGAGGAGAGGTATAAAATTCAGATCGTCTGGGCCCCAGTGTTACAAATCCGTTGGAGATAACTCCCTGGTTTTGCAACAGAATGGGGATAGGTCTTGGATTCTTGCCCAGCGACTTGGAGACAGGGCCATGCAGGTGCTCCAGGGTGTTGGCCATTCGCTGACCTTCTTTTTCAAAGCCTTCGGGAAAGAGCACATTGAAGTTATCGGTTATTATTTCATTCCATTTTAGTGTGGCGGGGTTGTTTTCCATCACCGGAACCTGTGCAAAAATGGAATGAAAAAAACACAGCAGAAGTAAGGTTAGAGCGGTTGGCTTTAGCATAGGCTGAAAACAACCTACCATTCGGTTAACCTTAATCATTCGAAGCATTTAAGTAAGACAGAAATGTCGTCGAAATTGTTGTAAACATTGGGTGAAATGCGGATAGAGGTGCCTCTGACGGAAACACTGACTTTGTGCTGTTGAAGGAGGGCCTGGGTTTTCTCAAAAGAGGTCTTTTCTTTGAACCTAACCCCAAAGAGGTGAGGAGAGCGATAGGCGTCATCTTCGATCAGATAGCCTTTGTTGCGCAAAATGGTAATAGCCTCCCGGGTGAGTTGAGTGCAATACCCGCTTATTTCAGGCACCTGCCATTTGATGATTTGTTTGAGAGCAGCCTTTAGCATGGGCACAAGAATAAAATTGCTGTGCTCGCCTACCTCATAGCGGAGTGCACCGGGTTGATAATTCTCCTGATAGTTGATGAGGTTAGCAAAATTCTCACTTTCAAATCGGTTGATCCAGTTTTCTTCCACCGGTGAGCCATTGTCAAAGTGTGGGCCGTAGTAGGCAACCCCGATGGAGTAAGGACCCATCAGCCATTTGTACCCGGCGCAAACCAGAGCATCGGGCTCAATTTCCTTGACACTGAAAGGGAAAGCTCCCACGGACTGCGTGCCATCAATGACCAGCAAAGCACCAACCTCCCTGGTGCGCTGCCTAATTTTCCTCAACTCAAAGATGGTACCATCGGCCCAATGACAATGGCTGATCGCCACAAGTTTGGTCTTACTGCTGATCGCTTCCAGTATGCCCTCATTCCATTTCTTCCCACGCCCTTCTGCCAGCTCGGGCGGAGCAATTATTTTGAGCTCGGCACCCTGGTTCCGGCAAGCGTTCATCCACGGATAAACATTGCTTGGAAACTGCTCTCCCGCAACAATGACTTCATCGCCTTTGCTCAGTTTCAGGTTCCTGGTAACGGTGGCCATGCCATAAGACACAGAAGGGATGACAACTATTCGATTGGCTTCGGGCGCATCAATTATCTCTGCAAACAGGTTCCTCAATTCGTCTGTATCCGAAAAAAAATCTTGTGGGGAGACCTGATAAGGAAACCGCTTTTTTTGCATACCCTCAATGCCTTTTTCTTCAACCTTGATCATCATAGGCGACATGTAGGCGCAGTTGAGGTAGGGCACACCTTCAGGCAGAAAAAATTTATCTCTTTGGCAATCGAGCATCGTTGTTCTAATTTTAGCTATCGGGTAAAAATAATCGTAATAGTCACAATACATGCAATGGTATAAGGTATTTTCCAGCGAACAGGCCATGCAAAACAGTCTGACGATGAACAAGCCGGTAAAACTGACTGCTGGCGGGAAAACGCTTTGCCTTGTGATGACGCCGAAAGGAGTTTTTGCTTTTCACGACGCTTGTCCACATATGAGGTTTCCGCTGCACCAGGGAAGGGTCAATCCCTTTGGTGAAATAGTTTGTGCATTACACAGCTATCGTTTCAACATGGAAACTGGCGAGGAGGCGGAGCAAAGAGGCAGCGACCTGGACTGTTGCCCGTTGGAGTGGAGGGAGGATGGGCTGTATGTGGGGGTGGCGTGATCCTTTCTGAAAAAGCGCCCTTATGAATCTCTATTACTCGTATAATTGTGAACGGTTGCCACTCACTTTTTAAACCATGACCAACGTACTGCTGCTGGAAGATGATTTTACGATGGCCAATGAGCTCAAACGGCTTTTTGCCAGTCATGGTATGACTTGCGACGTGGTATACGACGGTGTGGTTTTTTTTAAGCAACTGCAAGCCAGTAGCTACCAGTTGTACGTGCTCGATATTAATGTGCCCTCCATGAGTGGGATAGAGGTTTGCAAAAAAATAAGACAGACAGACAGTGCTACCCCCATCCTGATGTTAACCGCCTACAGTGCTGTGGAGGACAAAGTGGAAGCGCTTGAATATGGGGCGGACGATTACTTGGTAAAGCCATTTCAGATTGAGGAGCTGTTGGCCCGCATCAAGGCATTGCTGCGCAGAAGTGTGTCACCGCAAAAAACGCCCGACAGTTTGCTGAAGGTCGCCGATTTGGAAATTTCAGTTGATGAGATGAAGGTGTGGAGGGCAAAAAAGGAAATAGTGCTAACACCTAAAGAGTATCGACTTCTGGAGTTGCTGGCCAATGCCCGGGGTCGAGTTGTTTCAAAGCAAGCCATTGCTGAGCAGGTTTGGGACATCAACTTTGAAACAGGCACCAATACTATTGAGGTGTATATCAACTTTTTGAGGAACAAGGTTGACAAGGGCTTTGACTCGAAACTTATCCATACCAGACCGGGCTTTGGGTATTATCTGAAGGAGGAAGAGTAAAATGAACCTGAAGCAGCGATTTTCAATCATTTTTAGCTTGCTGTTTTCGGCACTTCTGGGGATTGTGCTTCTGATGATATTTTCGCTGTTTTCTCAATTCAGAAAAGAGGATTTTGAGGAGCGCCTTCAGGAAAAGGCCATCACCTCCATCAAGCTTCTTGTAGAAGTAAAAGAAGTAGATTATCAGCTCCTCAAAATCATCGACAGGAACACCATCCACAAGCTGTATAATGAGAAAATCTTGATCTTCAACGACAGTTTAGACCTGATTTATAGCAGTATCGATGATGCTGTCATTAGCTGGGACCTGGACGACTTAAAGTACCTGAGGGACAATAAGACTTTTTTTAAAAGGAGTAACGAGTATGATGTTTATGGCATGTACTACGACTCCAACGAGAAGGATTACTTTGCACTGGTTACTGCCGAAGACAAATACGGAAACAGAAAGCTCGACTACCTGAAGTATCTTTTGTTGGGGGCCTTTTTTGTGGGTGCAACCACCGTTTGGATCTTGTCATTTTACCTCAGTAAGAAAAGCCTGCTCCCCCTGGACATCGTGCGGGAGAAGATTCAGCAGATTACCGACAATAACCTTAATATCAGGCTTCCGGCCTCCGGCAAAAAAGATGAAATCGACATGCTTTCGGGTTCGTTCAATCAGATGCTTGACCGGATAGAGGGCTCTTATAAAAGGCAGAGAGAATTTGCTTCCAATGCGTCACATGAGCTTCGAACCCCAATTACCCGGATAGTTACACAGCTTGAAAACGTGGCGCATGAGAAGAGCCTTTCGCCGGAAGCAAGGCAGACCTTGCGAAGCATTTCTGGAGACACTTACCAGCTATCCGACGTTGTCACTTCTCTCCTCATTTTATCAAGAATAGACGAAAAGAAAGGGCTGGGCTCCTTTCAGAAGGTGAGGCTTGACGAGTCGGTGTTCGCTTGTTCACAAAAACTTTCCAGGATTTACCCCGACTTCAAACTTCACTTTGAAATAGAGAACAATACCAGCCAGGAGATAAGTCTGGAAATAGAGGGGGACGAAATTCTGTTGGGCATCGCCATTACCAACCTTTTGAAAAATGCCTACCTGTACTCTGACAATCAGCAGGTGCTTTGCACATTGCGCACCAATACCGATACAATCGAACTAGTGCTTGTTAACAGTGGGGAAACACCCTCTGAGAGTGAGCTTACCCGGCTTTTTCAGGCGTTCAAGCGAGGATCCAATACCGCCAATAAGCCGGGAAGCGGGCTTGGCCTGGGCATCGTGCAACGAATTTTTCAATACCACGGGGCATCCATCACCTATAGGATTCCCGAGGCTCGTAAAAACGAAGTGGTGGCCACTTTTAAAATTTAAGGTTTATTTAAGGCAGTCTTTAAGCTTCCTATAAGCTCGCCTCCGTCTATTTGCTACCAGTTTATTTAAGACGGTAAGCAAAGGATGCGTTATTATATCACAGGCTTTTTGTTTTTGGTCACAGTTTTTAGGGCATTGGGGCAGGGAGGCTATACACTTGCCGAGGCTGAGTCGAAGTTTTTGAACGACAACCTCCTTCTGCTCGCTGAACAATACAATGTGGAGGCAGCGGGAGCACGGGCGATCCAGGCAAAGCTTTGGGACAACCCTTACTTTTCCGCAGAGTTGAATGCTTTGAACCCGCAGGACAATAAGGTGTTGGATGTTGGCAAGGCCGGACAGAAGGGTTTTGCTATTGAGCAACTTATTCACCTCGGGGGGCAGAAAAAGAATGAGGTGAACCTGGCGAGGTCCAATGTGAAGCTGGCTGAGCTTCAGTTCAATGATCTTCTTCGGAACTTGAAGTACCAATTGCGATTTAGCTACTTCTCCATTTATTACGACATGGTGTCGGTGGCGGCACTCGACAACCAAATAAGCAATGTCGACTCGCTTCTGGCGGCGTACGAAGTGCAGGTGAACAAAGGAAACATTGCCCTCAAAGACATGGTGCGGCTCCGGTCGCTTTATCTCGGACTTAAGAATGACCGCACCATGCTGGCTTACGATATCATAGAACAGCAATCGATACTCAGGTTGCTTTTGGATTCCGGGACAGATGTTATTCCCAATCCCACAACTGCCGAGCTACAGATATATGAGCAGCGCCCGGTTCTAGAGGTGAACGTGCTGGCGGAGGCTGCCTCGGCTAACAGACCAGACTTCTTGTACGCATCCCAGCACGTAGAGTCGAATCAATGGAACGTGAAGTGGCAGAAGTCCTTGGCTGTTCCTGACCTTACTCTCGGAGCGTCTTACGATCAACGGGGAGGCGCCTTCCAAAATCAGGTAAATCTTACGCTGGGCCTTCCTCTGCCACTTTGGAACCGAAATCAGGGGCATATCAAACTAGCCGAGGCAGAGTTAGCGCAATCGCAAAAGCTATATGAGTTGCAGTCGTCAAAATTGCAAAACGAGATCATTACAGCTTTGCAAAAGTACGAAGAAGCCTCAGCCAATTATCAGTACATCAGCTCCCCCAACTCCGACTTCAACAATTTCGACAGAGTGTATGCCGGGGTGCTGGCTAACTTCCAGAAAAGGAATATTTCGCTGATAGAGTTTACCGATTTTATGGAAAGCTATCAGCAAAGTATTATCCAGTCCAACAACATTAGAAAAGACTACGCAGGTGCCTGCGAGCGAATTAATTACACGACTTCTACGCCAGTTTTCTGAATAAATAAACAATGAGAAAGCTATTACCAATTGTTCTCCTGACAGTATTGGCGACCCTTTTGGGATGCCGTCAACAGGATGCGGACACAAGTGAAAAAGAACAAACATTTGTGCTCAGCGATGCCATGCTTAAGTCCACAACTACGGCCAAAGCCGCTCTGGAGCCGCTTCGGAATGAGCTGAGGTTCTATGGTAAGATTACCACCGACAACAATAAGTTGATTGAAGTATTTCCGGTGGTGGGAGGTAACGTGGTAAAAGTGTATGTGGAGCTTGGTGACTATGTGAACAAGGGTCAATTGCTCGCCACTATCAGAAGTACCGAGGTGGCTGGCTTCGAGAAAGAACTACAGGATGCAAAGAACGATGTATTGGTGGCGCTGAATAATGTGAAAGTAGCGCAGGAGCTCTATGAGGGAAAGCTTGTGGCCGAAAGAGACGTGATTGAAGCCAAAAGCCAGCAAGAAAAGGCGCAATCGCAGCTCAACCGAATTGAGGAGACCTACCGGATTTACAATATGAAGTCGGGTTCAATCTATGAGGTAGTGTCGCCTATTAGTGGTTTTGTGATTGAGAAAAACATCAATCAGGACATGCAGCTGCGAAGCGACCGGACGGACAACATTTTTGACATTGCCCAGATAGATGATGTGTGGGCCATTGCCAACGTGAACGAAAGCGACATCAATGAGGTGAAGCTTGGGGTAGACGCTTTTGTAACGACGCTCAGCTACAAGGACAAAGTATTTCATGGCAAGGTGGACAAGATATTCAACATCATTGACCCTGCCACAAAAGCAATGAAAGTTCGGATCAAACTGGCCAATAATGATTATATGCTGAAACCGGAAATGAGAGCCTCGATTCGTATCAGCTATGCTGAAGACGTGCAAATGCTGGCTGTTCCTTCCAACGCCGTAATCTTTGACAAGAGCAAAAACTTTGTGGTCGTTTTCAACGATCGTTTTGACCTGGAAGTGAGGCAAGTCGAGACTTTCAGGCAGCTGGGTGACATCACCTATATCGCCGCCGGATTGAAAGAAGGAGACAGGGTAGTTACCCACAATCAGTTACTCATTTACGACGCCCTAACCGACTAAAGTTCATGAATAAGTTCATTAGAAGCATTATCGCCTTTTCGCTCAAGAACCGGGCCTTCACCTTCTTTTGGGTCGGTATACTCGTGATTGCTGGCTTTATCAGTTTCAAAAATATGCCCATCGAGGCATTTCCAGACGTTACCAATACCCAAATCATCATCGTAACCGAGTGGAACGGACGAAGTGCAGAAGAAATTGAGCGATTCGTTACTACGCCGATAGAAATAGCCATGAACTCTGTTCAGAAGAAGACCAGCGTTCGCAGCATTACCATGTTTGGTCTTTCCGTCATAAAAATCATATTTGATGATGATGTGGAAGATTTTTTTGCCCGCCAACAGGTCAATAATCAGCTCAGAAACGTGTCGCTGCCCGAAAGCGTGGAGCCTGATGTGCAACCACCCTACGGCCCGACTGGCGAGGTTTTCCGGTATACGTTGAAAAGTAAAAACAGAGACACCAGGGAGTTGCTTACTATTCAAAACTGGGTGATCGACAGACAACTGCGCTCTATCCCGGGCGTTGCCGACCTTGTTGCATTTGGTGGTCAGGAGAAAGTTTATGAGATAAGTATTGACCCCAACAGGTTGGCACAATTCGACGTCACACCCCTTGAGGTGTATGAAGCCGTGGCAAAGAGTAACCTCAACGTTGGCGGCGATGTGATAGAAAAGAATGGTCAGGCCTATGTTGTCAGGGGTATTGGGTTGCTGCAAAGCCCGGAGGACATTGAGAACATTATCATTGATGACGCAAACGGTAACCCGGTGCTTGTGAAGAACCTGGCTGAGGTAATAGAAAGCTCAATGCCACGGGTGGGCCAGGTAGGTTTGAATGACAACGACGATGTAGTTGAAGGCATTGTTGTGATGAGGAAGGGTGAGAATCCTAAGGAGGTATTGGAGAGGGTGAAAGCGAAAATTGAAGAACTCAATACCCGGGTGCTGCCGTCAGATGTGAGAATGGAAACCTTCTACGACAGGGACAACCTGATGACCTACACCACCAATACCGTTATGCACAATCTTTTTGAAGGGATTGTCTTTGTAACTGTTATTGTATTCCTTTTCATGGCCGATTGGCGCACCACGCTGATCGTTTCGATCATCATTCCTCTTTCGCTGCTCTTCGCTTTCCTCTGTCTTCGGATGAAGGGCATGAGTGCTAACCTGCTTTCGCTAGGAGCTGTCGACTTTGGGATTATTATTGACGGCGCTGTGGTGATGGTGGAAGGACTCTTCGTATCGCTCGACCACATGGCCCGGCACAAAGGAATGGCCAACTTTAACAAGCTGGCGAAGGCTGGAATGATTAAGAAAACCGGAGCAGAACTTGGCAAGGCCATATTTTTTTCCAAGCTGATTATCATTACCGCCCTGCTGCCAATTTTTGCCTTTCAGAAGGTGGAAGGTAAGATGTTTTCCCCCCTCGCCTACACACTGGGTTTTGCCCTGATTGGCGCTTTGATCTTCACGCTTACATTGGTGCCTGTTCTCTCACACCTGCTGCTTAACAAGAATGTAAAGGAGACCTACAATCCGTTTGTAAACATCTGGAATCGAATGGTTGAGAAGGGGTTTTTGTGGACATTCAGGAACAAGAAAATATCATTGATTACTGCACTTATTTTGCTGGCGGTTACGCTCTTTTCATCAAAGTTTTTGGGTACCGAGTTTTTACCGCAGTTGAATGAGGGGGCGCTTTGGGTGGAGGCCAAGCTGCCGATGAGCTCCAGCCTGAACGAAACTGTGAAGACTGTAGCCACACTTAGAAAAGAGCTTCAGAGTTTTGAGGAGGTAAATGGTGTCCTTTCCCAAACGGGAAGAAGCAACGACGGTACTGACCCAAGTGGGTTTTACTATGTGCAGATGCAAGTGAACCTGAAGCCAAAGGAGGAGTGGAAGCGAAAGATCTCATTGGACGAATTGGTAGAGGAAATGGATGAAAAGCTCAGGAACTATCAGGGCATCGTTTACAACTACTCTCAGCCAATTATTGACAACGTTGCCGAGTCGGTGGCGGGCATCAACGCATCCAATGCGATAAAAATTTACGGCGATGACCTCGACGACCTTGATGAAATAGCTGGCCGGGTTATTGAACAAATAAAGGACGTGCCTGGCATTAAGGACGTGGGCATATTGAGGAACCTTGGGCAACCGGAAATCAGTGTAGTTCTTGACAGGGAGAGGATGGCAGCCTATGGAGTGACCATCGCCGATGCACAAGCGGTACTGGAAATGGCTTTTGGTGGCAAAACAGTGACTCAGAAATACGAGGGAGAAAAGAAATTTGATGTGCGCATCAGGTATGATAAGGATTACAGGAAAGACGAGAGAGACATTGCTAACCTGAAGGTGCCCACCATTCACGGGGCCAAAATCGCACTGAAGGAAATTTGCTCCATAGAAACCATTTCAGGCCCAGCCTTTATTTACCGGGACAATACCAAACGCTTTATTGGCGTGAAGTTTTCGGTGCGTGAAAGAGACCTGGGGAGTACGATTGAGGAGGCGCAGAAAAAGGTATCAGACAATATCAATTTGCCGGTTGGATATAGCGTAGGGTGGACTGGCGAGTTCGAAAACCAGGTGAGAGCGACGAAAAGGCTGGGAGAGGTAGTGCCCATTAGCATCATCGGTATTTTTGTGCTTTTGTTTATCATGTTTGGCAATGTAAAGGATTCCCTCCTTGTGCTAGCCAATGTGCCTTTTGCGCTTATCGGAGGTATTTTGGCCCTTCACATGACGGGCATCAATTTCGGAATTTCTGCCGGTGTCGGCTTTATTGCCCTATTTGGCATTTGTATCCAAAATGGGGTAATTCTTATCTCCGAATTTCACAAAAACATTAAGACAAAACTGTCACTCAATGAGTCGATCATTGAGGGTGTAAAAGTCAGAACGAGGCCAGTGGTGATGACCGCTCTGATGGCGTCAATAGGCTTGATCCCGGCTGCAACGTCAACTGGAATCGGCTCCGAATCGCAAAAACCACTGGCTGTGGTGATTATTGGCGGCCTGATTACAGCGACCGTTCTAACACTGCTCGTATTCCCAATTATTTTCTGGGTATTCAACAAAACCAAACACGAACAGATCAGGTAGTGACGAAATTATTTGGCGAACGACTTACCGAACGGCAGGTCTTCCAGGTCAACATTGCCACCGGTGAGTATAATGCCTATTTTTTGCCCCTTGAATTCCTCTTTTCTTTTCAACAAAGCGGCAAAGGGTACGGCGCATGAAGGTTCGATGATGATTTTCATACGCTCCCAGATGATGCGCATGGCGTCTACAATTTCAGTTTCAGTTACGGTGACGATTTCTTTGACGTGATTTCTGATGATCTCAAAGGTCAGCGGGCTCAGGCTTGTTCGCAGGCCATCGGCAATTGTCACGGGCGGCCTAGCAGGCATCAGCTTGCCTTTCTTCACCGACTGATAGGCATCGTCTGCTAACTCAGGTTCGGCCCCAATAACCGCAGTTTTAGGCGAGAGGTAATGGCAAGCGAGGGCAGTGCCGCTTAGCAAGCCGCCACCACCTACAGGGGCCATTACGACATTCAAATCCACTACCTCTTCCATCAGCTCTTTGGCAGCGGTAGCCTGGCCGGCGATGATAGCCGGGTCGTCGTAGGGAGGGATGAATGTCGCTCCCGTTTCGGCTGTTACTTTCTTTAGTGTGTCCTCTCTTGACTTCAGAGTGGGCTCGCAAAAAATGACTTCGGCACCGTAGCCGATAGCAGCGTTTTTCTTTACTTCCGCCGAATTGCTTGGCATCACAATGTAGGCCTTTACACCAGCCATTTTAGATGCGAGGGCAACGGCCTGTGCGTGATTGCCCGACGAGTGTGTGGCGAACCCCTTTGTCCGGTTTTCAGGCACGATGGAGAAGATGGCATTTACGGCTCCCCTCATTTTGAAAGCCCCGACCTTCTGGAAGTTTTCGCATTTAAAAAAAACCCTGGCCCCAACCATTTCATCAATGCTATGCGAGGTGAGTACAGGAGTTTGCAGAATGTGACGAGCGATTCGGGTATGGGCCCGTTTGATATCGCTCATAGAGGGAATGGTCAATTCCATTTTTTATGGTATTTCTAGGTTGTTAGTTCTTTGCAAAAGGTGATCGATATCCAGCATTCAACTATCCGGTTACGGACGACCTTGCTAGGTTTTAATGTGCCTCCAGCCAGTTATTGCCTACACCGGTGCCGACCTCCAAAGGTACTTCAAGGGAAATGGCATTTTCCATAAAATGCACCACTTTTTGTTTGACTACATCCAGCTCACTTTCATGTACATCGAAAACCAATTCATCATGCACTTGCATGATCATTTTAGTCTTCATTTTTTCTTTGATAAGCCAGTCATATATGCGTATCATGGCGATTTTTATAATATCGGCGGCACTCCCTTGGATAGGCGCATTGATGGCGTTTCGCTCGGCGAAACCACGGATGGTAATGTTTCGGGAATTGATATCTCTCAGGTAGCGACGTCTCCCCAGTATGGTTGTTACGTATTCCTGTTCACGTGCCACGTTCACAATATGATCCATGTAGCGTTTTACTGCTGGAAACTCAGTGAAATATGCATCAATAATCTCTTTTGACTCAGTACGGGAAATACTTAGGTTTTCCGCAAGACCAAAAGCCGAAATTCCGTAGATGATACCAAAGTTAGCCGACTTGGCAATGCGCCTCATGTCGGAGTCCACTTCTTCCAGTGGCTTTTTGAAGATTTTGGCAGCTGTGGTTGAGTGAATATCCCGGCCGTTTTTAAAGGCCTCAATCATACTTTCATCTTTGGCAAAAGCGGCAATAATCCGCAGCTCGATCTGCGAATAATCCGCAGAAAATATTTTGTAGCCTGCTTCCCGTGGTATGAAGGCCTTTCTGATTTCTCGTCCCTTTTCGGTTCTTATCGGGATGTTCTGCAGGTTTGGATTGTTTGAGCTCAGTCGCCCTGTGGCCGCCACTGCCTGACGGTAGTCGGTATGCACTCTTCCGTCTATTTTGCTGATCATCAGCGGCAAGGCATCTACATAGGTCGACTTCAGCTTTTGATACTCCCGGAATTCCAGAATCTTGTTGGCGATGGGGTGTTCGTTGGCCAGTTTTGAAAGGATGTCTTCACCGGTTGCGTATTGCCCGGTCTTTGTCTTTTTAGGGCTCTCGATCAACTTGAGTTTGTCAAAAAGTATCTCACCCAGCTGCTTGGGAGAAGCGATGTTGAATGTTTCGCCAGCAATTTCATAGATTTCTTTTTCTACAATTTTGCTCGCCTTCTCCAACTCTCCCGACATTTGACTCAGCGCATCCGTATCAATTTTGACACCTTCGTACTCCATGTATGACAGTACTTTTACCAACGGACCTTCTACTTCGTCCAGCAGTTTTTTCATGCCGTATTTTTCTACCTCAGGCTCAAGTTTTTCCTTTAATTGTAAGGTGATGTCGGCATCTTCAGCGGCATATTCCGTGATGGCTGCCAAATCGGCATCCCTCATGGTGCCCTGCTTCACGCCTTTTTTACCAATGAGGGTTTCGATAGAAATAGGGCTGTAGTTCAGATAGTTTTCGGCAAGCACGTCCATGTTGTGACGGGTGTCGGGATCGACGAGGTAGTGAGCCAGCATGGTGTCGAACAGCGGCCCTGCCACTTCAACGCCATATTTTTTCAGCACCGTCATATCGTATTTGATGTTCTGCCCAATCTTGGTAATGCTTTCGCTTTCAAATACCTCTCTGAACTCTTCGGCTATTTTTTTAGCGTCCTCATACTTTTTCGGCACGGGTATATAGTAGGCTTCGCCGACTACATAGGCAAAAGAGATGCCCACTAGCTCCGCCTCAAATGAGTCAATATTGGTGGTTTCGGTGTCGAAGCAGACCTCTTTTTGCAATAGCAGATATTTGAGGAGACTTTTCCTTAACTCCGGCGTGTCGATCAGGTGGTAGTCGTGCACTTCCGTGAAAGCCGTTTTCTTTTCGGCAGGCTCCTCGTCTTCGAAACTCTCGTTGCTGATTACCGGAGCCGGAGCACCAAAAAGATCCATTTGCGACCCGGTTTCCTGCTTTTTTGGCTCACCGAAAATACGTTTGGCAAGGGTTCGGAATTCCAACTCATTGAATATTCCTTTCAGCTTTTCCTCATCCGGCCCTTTAAAACGCAACAGCTCCTCATCAAACTCGATAGGTACTTCACAGTGTATGGTAGCCAATTCTTTGCTCAAAACACCTTGTTGAGCAAACTGGATTACATTTTCCTGAAGCTTGCCTTTAAGTTTATCAGTATTGGCGATGAGGTTTTCAACCGTGCCAAATTCTTTTAAAAGCTTGGAGGCAGTTTTGGCGCCCACACCTGGTATGCCGGGTATATTGTCAACGGAGTCGCCCTGTAAGCCGAGCAAATCACGCACCTGATCCACATGGTCGATATCGAATTTGGCCAGCACTTCAGGAATGCCCAGAATTTCCACTGAATTGCCCAGGAAAGCGGGCTTGTATAAGTAAACATGTTCCTGCACAAGTTGGGCGTAGTCTTTGTCGGGCGTCATCATGAAGACTTCAAATCCCATATGCCCGGCTTTTTTGGCAAAGGTGCCCACAATGTCATCGGCCTCGAAGCCATCCAGCTCCAAAACAGGAATCCGATAGGCCTCGGCCATTCGCTTTACCCATGGAATGGCTATAGAGATATCTTCCGGCTGAGCTTCCCTATGCGCCTTGTAGGGCTCATACTGCACATGCCTGAAGGTTGGGGCAGCAGTATCGAAGCAGATGGCAATATGAGTGGGCTTTTCCTTGGTTAAGATTTCAAGCAGCGAATTAGTGAAGCCAAGAATGGCTCCTGTGCTCATGCCTTTTGAGTTTATTCTTGGGTTTTTGCTAAAGGCAAAATGGGCCCTGTAGATAAGGGCCATTGCGTCAAGCAGGAAAAGTTTTTTCTCGGGTTTGCTCATAATGGTAAAGGTAGAAAAAATGGAGTTTCCATTCGAAAAAGTATGCAGCTTAGCTCCGCCTAAAATTTTTTTTTTAGACAGCACCAACCTTTTATTTCCAATTGTGTCATTGATGGTGTTATGAGAAAACGAAGATATTTTTTGATTTTATTGGGACTGGTTGTAGGGATGGTTTGCTTTTTAACCTCGTTTGAGTCTAAACCGTCAGCTGGACGTAATGCTTCTGTTGTTAGCTATTACCTCCGCTGAGACTGATCCTCGTTTTTTGATCACCATCAATCTTTGTGGTTCGCCTTTGTGGCGAACTGCAAAGAACTGGAGGTGCATGTGATTCCTACCGCAAATGTTAAAAATTGCTAAAAAGGTACGAGTGGCATCGCTTTTGATTGTTATAAGGTTGTACTAAACAATTAGAAGCTATGAAGAAATTGAAGAATTTAGCGGTGCTTGGATTGTTGATCTTAGTAGTACCGGCTTATAGCCAAACGGCTGATGACAATGAGAAACTTTCTAAAGCAGATAGAAAAGAACTTAAACAGTTAGAGAGGGACCAGGAAATGACTGAGCTCAAAGAAGTAGTGAATGAGCGGTCGTTCCTTATAGACGCCGATTTCCTCCTTGACAGACAAAGCCGACAGTATATGGCCACGGCCAATAATTTTGTTTCCATTGAGGGAGACAGAGTTATTATGCAAACGGCTTCTCCGTACGGCATAGGCTATAACGGCATTGGTGGCGTCACTTTTGTTGGTCGAATACTAGACTATAAGGTCAACGAGAGTAAAAATGGCAACAACTTATTCGTCACCATTCAAACGAGCTCCGTTGGCTATGGTAACGGCACCATATTTATATCTATTCGGGGCAAGGAAAACGCCGTGGCCCGATTTTATGGGCCCTGGGGAAGAAGCCTGGCATTTTCGGGAGATGTGGAGCGCCATGGCGAGTCGTTTAAATACAAAGGAATGAGTGTTCCAATGTAGCACTTGCAAAAACACATGACGAAAGGCCCGTTGCTTAGCAGCGGGCCTTTTTATTTTATTGAAATTTAGGAGTATCTTAGATGCTGAATGAGGTCGAAACTGCATCAGTAGTTTTTTGAGAATTTCGGTTATCATTGGTGAGCTTTAGCAATATTATTTCTAACCTGAGTGATTATGAGAAAACTTATTACCACTGTCCAACTGGCACTTTCCCTGGCGATTATTATATCTATCGTTAGCTGTGGCGACAAAGATGAGGAACCTTCAGCGTCCCTGGCGTTCGATGGAAGTTATAACGGAATTTTTTCTATGCAAGGTGTTCAAATTGGCACATGGACTATGCTGGTTCACAAGGGACAGGCCAGTGGGTCTTTTGATTATATCACCGGAAGTACAGCTTACACAGGCACTGTCTATGAAGGGGGCAAGCTTGAGGTAAACATCACCTACGACGACGGATCTACCACAGAGACGGTCATCACCATTAAAGAAGATGGGGTAGTATCGGGAACATGGGCAAACTCTGACGTGGAGTTTGGAGAGCTTTCCGGAGCTATAGAGGTGACTAGCTTTGACGGCAGCTACAACGGGATTGCTTTTTCTGACGATATGTATTCCGCTTCCTGGTCGCTGACAATCAGCAAGGGAAAGGCAACGGGCGCTTACAGTGGAGGAGACGGCAATGGCCTGATCTCGGGTTATGTTGATGGCGACGGAAAATTATCAATTGGCTCTGCCTTTGCCACAGGAACGGTGCTGACAGCCCAGGGTAGTATTGCAGATGGCGATGTAACTGTAGTCTGGTTCGACACCACACAAGAGTCGGGTACAGCTGTTGGTGCTCTTGCTACAGGAGCTTTTGACAATGATTACGAAGGAACGGCATTAGGTGGCGGTGTCGTAATTGGTACCTGGACTTTGAATATTGCGAGCGGCAAGGCGATGGGCGTTTATAATGGCAGCGATGATTCATCGGCGATTAATGGCTTTGCGAACGAGGATGGCGACATTTATCTGGGTATCAACCAGGGTGACGGAGATGTGGTGA
The DNA here is from genome assembly GCF_048007035.1 of Imperialibacter sp. Taxonomy (NCBI): domain Bacteria; kingdom Pseudomonadati; phylum Bacteroidota; class Cytophagia; order Cytophagales; family Flammeovirgaceae; genus Imperialibacter; species Imperialibacter sp. Next base: position 2,430,000 of record NZ_CP180355.1, on the reverse strand, counting down.
CTGTCACGGGCACCATCGAAGGTGGGGATATCGCTGGCTCATGGACCGACTCTGACGGACGAAGTGGAACATTCGTAGGTGGCATTTAATACACGAGGATCGCTGGCTAACCCGAACCAACCAGTTCAGCATTTACAGTAAATTTATTCTGAAGATCACAAAGTCGACTGCGTACCAGCCGACTTTGTTTTATTTTACCCTGGCTGCGCCTTTTGTGTAAGGCTGCTTTTAAAAGTTTTGAATAAGGTGAAAATTGTTCAAAATAATATTGACCCCATGAGACCAATCTACATTGTTGTCCTTTTGCTTGCTCTTTCATTTTCCACAGCCACTGCCCAGTCATCCCTTTCCATTCCGCAGATCATGCAGGGCCAGGATTTCACGGGCTACTGGCCGTCCAGTCCATGGTGGTCAGAAGATGGTAAGACAATCTACTTCGACTGGAATCCTGACAAGAATCCGAGCGATTCACTATATAAGTACGTAGTTGGCTCCAATGGCCCCGTGAAGGTAACCCCGAAGGAGAGACGGGCTCTTCCGCCCAGACGAGGCACCTACAACAAGGCAATGACCAAAAAGCTGTACGAACAAGGCGGGGACGTATTTGTCCTGGATCTGAAGATTGGAGCAACTACGCAGGTAACAAATACGACGGGCAGAGAATCTGATGCCTACTTTGGCCCGGATGAAAAGACCATCCATTTCACCTACGACAACAACCTGCTCTCCTGGGACATTTCAACGGGCGTTATCTCCCAACTTACCAACTTTAAAGAGGGCTCCGAAAAGAAGCCCAAGAAGCTATCTGAACAAGATGAATGGCTAAAAAATGATCAGCTGGGGCTCTCGCAGATTGTGAAACAGCGCCACGAGGAAGATGAGCTGGAAAAGGAAATCCGAAAGGCAGACCAACCAGGCAGGCCAAAGGAAATTTACCTTGAGGGCAAAAGCGTGTCGGGTATTAAAATGAGCCCTGATGGCAAAATCATTTCTTATGTTCTATTTAAATCGGCGGACAATACCCACAATACCATGGTGCCTGAGTTTGTAGCTGAGTCAGGCTACACGGAACCAATCAATACGAGAACAAAAGTGGGCTCCGAGTTATCGAAAAGGGAAGTTTGGATGTTTACGCCTGCCACAGGAAAGGTGATGCAGGTGAAAACCAATGATTTGCCGGGGATTAAAGACAAGCCCGATTTTTACGCCGACTATCCAAAGCTTGATACGATGAAGGCTTTCGAGAGAGAAGTGTTCAGCTTTGGCCCTTTTTGGGCTGACGACGGGTCGAAGGCTATTATGGTGTATCGTTCGGTAGACAATAAAGACCGGTGGATCACTTTGCTGAACCCTGAAGACGGATCGAATACGTTACTGGATAGGCAAAGGGATGAGGCCTGGGTAGGCGGCCCCGGCGTGGGGTGGTCAATGTATTCTCCCGGTGACATCGGCTGGCTGCCTGACAACAAAAGAATTTGGTTTCAGTCGGAAGAAACGGGCTTCTCACATTTATACTTACTGGATGTAGAGAGCAAAAGCAAAAAGGCTTTAACGGTTGGAAAATATGAGGTGTACGATGTAAGCTTGTCCAAAGGCAAGAAGTCGTGGTATTTCAGCAGCAATGAGGGAGACCTTGGACAAAGGCACTTTTACAAATTGCCGCTGGAGGGAGGTAAGGCCGTGAAAATTACATCACAGGTCGGAAGCAACGATGTCACGTTGTCGCCGGACGAGAGGAACCTGGCCATGTTATATTCAACAGCCAACAAACCCTGGGAATTGTTTCTCATGCCGAACAAACCGGGGGCAACGATGAAGAAGATTACCTCGTCAACTACGCCGGAATTCGACGCATATAGCTGGAGAACGCCCGAGTTCACTACTTTCACAGCCAGGGATGGCACTGAAGTGCCAGCGAGGCTTTATAAACCGGCTAATCCCACACCCAATGGCCCGGCGGTTGTTTTTGTGCACGGAGCTGGCTACCTGCAGAATGCGCACAAATGGTGGAGCAGCTATTACCGTGAGTACATGTTCCACAACTTCCTGGTAGACAATGGCTACACAGTGCTTGACATTGACTACAGGGCCAGTGCAGGCTACGGCCGTGACTGGCGCACTGCCATCTATCGGTTTATGGGGGGGTGGGATTTGTCCGACAATGTTGATGGGGCTAAGTTTCTGGTAGAGAAACACAGCGTGAGCAAGGACAAGATTGGCGTTTATGGCGGTTCCTATGGCGGCTTTATTACGCTGATGGCATTATTTACCGAGCCAGACGTTTTTGCGGCTGGTGCCGGCCTGCGGTCTGTTACCGACTGGGCTCATTATAACCACGGCTACACGTCTAATATCCTGAACACACCTGTGCTGGATAGCATTGCCTATCGCAAGTCGTCGCCGATTTATTATGCAGAAAACCTGAAAAAGCCGTTGCTTATTGCACATGGCATGGTCGACACCAATGTGCACTTTCAGGATGTTGTTCGGCTGTCGCAAAGGTTGATTGAGTTAGGTAAAAAGGATTGGGAAATGGCTTTGTATCCGGTGGAGAATCACGGCTTTGTGGAGGCTTCCAGCTGGGCCGACGAGTACCGGAGAATTTTCGAGCTATTTGAGAAAAACCTGAAAAAGTAGCTTTTCAGAAAGGAAAAATAATGGGGATCAGGATGCTTGCTACTATCCAGAACACCAGGGAAAGTGGCCAGCCTACCTTAAAATAGTCGGTAAATTTGTAGCCACCGGCACTGTATACCATGGTATTGGTTTGGTAGCCAACTGGGGTCATGAAGCTGGCGGATGCAGCAAAGGTGACAGCCATTAAAAAAGGCGTGGGGCTTAGTCCAAGCGACTGCGCCGTTACGATGGCAATAGGGGCTAAAAGTGCTGCGGTGGCATTGTTGGACATCATTTCGGTCAATAGTGCGGTAACCAGATAAAGACCCGACACGATGGCAATTGGCCCAAATTCGCCCAGAGAATCAATCAGCGAGCTGGCAATGACGGCAGCGAGGCCACTTTTTTGCATCGCCACACCAAGGCTGAGGGCGCCAGCCAGCAGAAAGACCACTTTCCATTCAATAGCCTGGTACACCTCCTTCATCGTGATTGATTTAGACACCACAAGTATGGCGGTGCCGGCAATCGCTCCAATCATTATATTGACGAGATTAAAAGCCGCCAGAAACACAATGGCGCCAATGATTGTCAGCACAAAAAGGAACCGTTTCTTTTTAAAGTCCATCACACCCTCTTCTGAAAGGATAAGGAAAGGGCTTTCGTGGTGAGTCTCTTGTTTTTTGAGCTCAGTCAGGTGGTGGGTTTTTATTTCCGCAAGGATAACGTCTCCAGCCTTTAACGCTACCTCATGCAAGTGTTCGTGGAGCACCTCTTCACGATGGCGAATCGCCAGGGGAACAGCACGGTAGCTTCGCCGAAAGTCGATTTCTCTAAGAGTTTTTCCCTCAAAACTAGATTGAGAAGTAATGACCAACTCCACCAGCGTCATACCCTGGTTGTTGAGGGCTTCTTCACCAATACTTACGGCAGATTGCGATTGAATTTTTACCAGGTCTTTGAGCCCTTTGATCTTTTCAACATTGCACCGAACTTTCAGTACGTCGCCGGAGAGCAGCACCATATCGCCGGGCGGAAGCCCATATTTTTGTCCATTACGTCGAACTTCCAGGATATCCATTTCCAGTTCCTTGACAATCGGGCTATCCATGATGCGCTGACCTGTGAAGGCCCCATCTTCTTTTAACTCAATTTCAGTAAGGAAGTCCCGGAAAGAAACACTGCTTTTGAATCCTTCGGCCACCGATCGGTCGGGAAGAAGTTTTATTCCAATGAAGGCGATATATAATGTGCCAATCACAAGAAAGATCAGGCCAAGGGGAGACATTTCGAACATGCCAAACTCGGGCAGTCCGTTTTTCATTGCCACACCCGACACGACTATATTGGTAGACGTGCCTATCAGAGAGCAAACGCCCCCAAAAATGGATGCGAAGGAGATAGGAATGAGCAGCTTGGACGGACTTATATTGCTGGTGTGAGCGATCTGCACAGCAACGGGGATAAATACCGCCACCACTGGTGTATTGTTGACAAAAGCCGATGTGAACCCGACAAAGAGCACGAGGCTGATCATCCCAAGAAGGTAATTCGATTTGAACAGGCCGGCAAGCTTGGGCGTCATTAGCTGAAGCGCACCCGTTTTGAGCAGCGCCGCACTGAGAACAAACATGAAAGCCACGGTAATGGTGGCGGGATTGGCAAAGCCCGCTACACCTTCCTCAGGGCTGATAATGCCGAGGAGAACAAGTGAAGACAGGATGAGTAATGCAACAACATCGATTGAGAAGAACTCAGTGACGAATAGCAGTACTGCCACTACTATCACGCCTAATACCAACCATGCATCTAGCCCCATATTTTCCGAATAAGCGGGCAAATATTATAAAATCTATAAACTATACCAAATTAGTAGACTTTTGGACGAAGAAATAATTACTTTTGAACCGATTCCTTTTCGATGATGGAAGCCAGGGTGTTTTGCTTTAGGATGTGAACGGTTTCATTTCTAACGGCCATAAATACATCCCGGATACCACAAGTTTCCTCGTCTTTACACTCCTCGCAGCGTTCATAATATTTGTAGGTAACGCAGGGAAGTAACGCAATAGGACCATCAAGCAAACGCATAACATCAGCGACGTTCACTTCTTCAGGGGGCTTAATGAGGTAGTATCCGCCGCCCTTTCCCTTTTTACTGGCGAGTATGCCTGCATTTTTCAGATCAAGAAGAATAGCCTCAAGAAACTTTTGGGGGATGTTTTCCTGCTCGGAGATATGACTAATTAGCACCGGGCCCTGCTCGAATTTTTTGGCCAGGTGAACCAGCGCATTAAGTGCATACTTGGTTTTCTTTGAAATCATTAACAGCTACTGAGTTGACAGCGCAACAAATATAACTATATAAATAGAACCCGAAGAAAATGGTGTGCGGGATTCCATTCCTAAAAAATTTGTTGGTGCCGTTGAGATACTTCTATAGCTTCTCAAAAAATATTCCATGAAGAGAAGAATCGTTTTGCTGCTGCTGCTGGTTTTGAGTTTTGGAAGCGGATTTTTTGTCGCTTCGAAGCACCCTTTTTCCAGGAAGGACATAGGCTCCGCACAAAAACTTATCGGTTTGCAATTTAGCAAGGGCAATGTCGACACTATGTTCAGCTATCTGGAAAGGAACCTGACGGGTTATGAAGCGATGAGAAACCTTCGGTTGCCCAAGACAGTTGTGCCGCCTCTGCTTTTTACCACCAATTATCGGGCGGGCTCGAAAGAACAGCACAAAAAAATCGAATGGTCTGTGGAAGCCAATCCGGATGCAGTTTCTGAAGAGGAGCTGGCTTTTTTAAGTGTCGAACAACTTGCTGCGCTAATCAAAGTAAAAAAAGTTTCTTCAGTTGAGCTGACTCAGCTATTTCTCAGCCGGATTAAGCAATACGACCCAACGCTGCTGGCGGTGATAACCGTAACAGAGGAGCTTGCTTTAGCCCAGGCTCGAAAAATGGATGAAGAGCTTGCCGAAGGTAAATACCGGGGCCCGTTGCATGGCATACCCTACGGGATTAAGGATTTGTTTGCGGTGCAGGGTTATCCCACCACCTGGGGTTCAAAGCCGTACGAGCATCAGGTGCTGGATTACAATGCTACAGTGGTAACAAAGCTTGAGGAGGCCGGGGCCGTGCTGGTGGCGAAGCTCACCTCAGGTGCTCTTGCCCGTGGCGACGTTTGGTTTGGTGGGCAAACGAAAAACCCCTGGGATACCACACAGGGAGCCAGCGGCTCCTCGGCCGGAGTGGGATCGGCCGTGGCTGCGGGGTTAGTGCCATTTGGTATTGGTACGGAAACTCTTGGCTCCATTGTTAGCCCGTCTTCCCGCTGTGGTGTGACCGGGTTGCGCCCCACTTTTGGAAGGGTGAGCCGATCCGGCTGTATGAGCCTGAGTTGGAGTATGGACAAGCCTGGGCCAATTGCCAAAACAGCCATGGATTGCGCCATTGTGTTAGAGGCCATTATGGGGCCTGACAACCTCGATCTTACTGTCGATGATGTTCAGCTGCAGCATCCGGCGGTGCTCTCGGTCAAATCGTTGCGAGTGGGCTATTTGAAGGGCATGATGGAGAACGATAGCACAGAGTTGGGGAAAAATGCCATTGGCCTGCTCAATCGACTAATGGAGGCAGGTTATGAAATGCAGGAGGTTGAGTTGCCTGCTGAGGATTCAATTCCCTACAGCGCTTTTGACGTAATCCTTAGGGCCGAGGCCGGTGCTTTTTTCGACGAGCTGGTGCGGAGCCACGAAGTCGATAAAATGGTCGAGCAGACGGGCGGATCGAGGGCTAATTCGCTAAGACAATCGAGGTTTATACCAGCCGTGGAATACCTTCAGGCCAATAGGCATAGACAGGTGTTGATGGACAAAATGGACGAAACCATGGCTGAAATTGACATACTCATTGCACCTACTTTCGGTCGCCAGCTATTGATAACGAACCTGACAGGTCATCCGGCGCTGGCATTTCCCACAGGTTTCGACGACAAATCGAGACCAACAAGCCTTACCCTGGTCGGTCATTTATTTGAAGAGGAAGAGCTGGTTGCCTTTGGATCAGAGATTCAGGCACTGACGGACTTTCACCTACAGCATCCTCCGATGTTCAAATAGAAAACCCTTCTGTCGCAGACAGAAGGGTTTTCTATTTGCTATAGGAAGTGATTTTTATTCGCCCACCATTATGAACGCACCCCAGTAGTATGGCTCAGGGTATTTTTTCTTCAGGGCCTTTTGTGCATTGATAAATGAGGCGTGCTTATCACCTGTTTTCAGCCAACCCTCATAGAAGTGAGTCATGAGCTCTTGTGTGGCGTCGTCATCTACCGTCCACATAGACATGATCATGCTTTTGGCTCCTGCCACTCTGAATGCTCTCTGAAGCCCGTAAACACCCTCTCCGTTTTGAATCTCGCCAAGACCCGTTTCACAGGCGGATAGCACAACTAGTTCAGTACCATCAAGGTCGAGGTTCATTGCTTCGTAGGCCGTTAGAATTCCGTCGTCGTCTGTCATTTCGCCAGTGGCCAGAAAGCTATTGGCACCTGCAAAAATAAGCCCCGACTTGAGGAGTGGGTTTTCTATATACTTCGTGTCAATCGCTTCTTCAGGCTTGGGGTCTTCCAAAAAGAACCCATGGGTAGCTACGTGCAAAGTGCGTGGATAACGGACGTCCTTGAGCGAGGTCTCAATGGCATTGTCACCAAGTACAATTTCCGACGAGGTTTTGCTTGACGCATAAAGGGCGTTAATTTTTTCCACCTCCACTTTTGTTCCCGGAAGAAGAGCCAGTAGGTCGTCGCTGTTGATGTAGCGGTTGAGGTTTCCTCTGATTCCTCGTGGAAGGCCCCTGGAAGCTCCCCTTGTTAAGCCACGACTGGCACCTTCTTCACCATCTGAGCCTCTTGACCCCCGTGTTCCCCGAGTACCTCCCCTGGTGCCCCGCACCTCACGACTGTCGCCACGGCCTTCGGCGGCGGCGGTAACCACGCTCGCTGCTATTGCGTCCTCAGCCAGGATGTCTTCAAAGGCTCCTTTATTGTAGTTGGGATAGCCTATGAGCACCGCCTTGCCGTCCTTAGTCTGAAAGGCCGACGGTTTTCTTTCCTCTACGAGGTCTTTGGTATTGGTTACTACCTGAATCTCTATTTCGTCGAGGGTGTAATTGCCGGTATCCGGGTTTCGCAGGGTATAGATACTGATTTGGTTAAAGGCTCCATCTGGTGACAAATACACCTTTTTGACGCCTTCTAATTTATTGGCGATAGGCTTCCAGAATAGCCCGTATGAGAAGTCTTCTTCAATTTTGTACCGGATGGCATTCCTGTAGTTGGCCAGGTAGCGATCCTCCATTTGGTTACCATTTCTTATAATCACAAGGTCAGGGTTGTCCTTTGTGTCACTGCGAACAACCAATGCTGCATAATAAACATTGTCGGTAAAAATGCCGCTCGAATCGGGCTTGAATTCTCTAAAGCGGATAATTTCTACAGCCGCTTCGCCAGGCTTAAGCTTGTCTCGTACATTTTGCCAGGTGTAGTCTTTCTTCACAAACGTATTCGAGAAAGCAGCCGAAGCAGTACTTAACTCCCTTTCAAGGGTATTGGCAATGTCAGACAGTGAGTCAATTTTTCGATTTCTGATGTCGAGTTCCTCATCATTGGAGGAATATAGTTTGGCAATTTTTTCCTTCTGACTTATCCAATCCTGGTACTTGTTGATGATCACCGTGTCACCGCTGTTGAGGATGCTTTCACGCACTTTGTTGGTGGCATACAGAATCAAGCCTTTCGTAGCCAGCTGAATATTGTACATATCGCCAATAAGGGCAGGGTTGTCTTTGAACCTGTCGATGGCAAAAGAATTAAACTCTTCAAAGGCAGTTCTTAACTTGGTATAGTAGAAGGTTGCTTTTTCGTCTTCGCTAAGAATGGGGAAGTAAGCGTTGATCTGAGTGAAAAAGTTATCAAATGTTTCCTTGTAGAATGCTTCGGCACCTTTTGAGTCCTTTTGGGCCCATTTAAGGATAGCCAGCTTATTTGTCGTTTCAGCATATTTTGGATGAGTGGCACCCAGCGCTCTTTTCCTTATTCTTAAAGATTCGTTGTAATACTTATCGGCCTCGCTATAGTTTTCCCGTTTGAACTGAAGATTACCCATGTTGTGTACGCTATTGGCGTAGTCCGGATGATCATCTCCCAATACGGCTTTGTCAGTGGCCAGCACTTCGGTCATTGTGCTGAGAGCCTTTTCCAGCTGGCCGTCGTTGATATACGCAAGTGCCAGGTTGGCCTGGGTGTAGGAGTAGTCGAAGCTTTCAGTGCCCATAACGCCGCCGATGATGCGCAACGCTTCTTCATACGCTTCAATGGACTGAGCATGATTGCCCATATAGCTATAAACAGACCCAAGAGCGTCGAGAGAATAAGCGTAAAGTGGAGACTCCGTTCCATACAGTGTTGAATCTATTTTTAGCGCCCGTGTGAAGTAAGTAATGGCATCGTCGTAAAGGCCCATTCTGAATTTAACGGCACCTGTATAGTTGTAAATCAGGCTTTTTACCTGTTCGTTTTCTCCCTGAAGTCTATCGAGAATTGAATTAGCTGCCGTGAGTGTTTCCTCGGCTTCTGAATAGCGGCCAGCAGATTGATAGAGAAAGCTCAAACTTCCCAATGCGACAACATAGTCGAGTGAAGCACTCCCGACGCTATTTTCCAGCAACTCAAGTGCCCTTTCGAAAGTCCTTTCTGATTTCGAGTACTCTCCGGTAGCGGTGTATAAAATGGCGAGGTTGGTGACCACCGAAGGATAATTCGGATTGTCACTATCAATCTCCCGCATCAGTTTTCTCAGTGTTGTTTCGCTGTCTTTGTAGCGTCCCATGCTCTTGTAGAGGTCAGCAAGGTTTTTCACCGTTCTGGCGTACTCCTCACTTTTATTTCCATAGGTCTTTTTGTCTTCGTCGACCAGCTCTAAAAACAGCTTTTCTGACTCCTGATAGTCTCCAAGCCCCATGGCATAGAAAGCCAGGTTGAACAACAAACCGCCATAATTGTATTCTGACTTATCCTGAATGGATTGTCGTAGGGCATATTCCTTTTTGTAGTAATCATATGCCTTCATGGGGTCGCCCTCCACATCGTAGGACTCACCCAAAAACGAGTAAACCAGGGCCGTAAGGGTGTCTTTTTTAGGCTCGGAGAACTTCAGAAGATCAGCTTCCAGATCAAGAATAGTAGCATAGTCATAATCGTCATAAGCTTTTTTTGCCTTCTCAAAAGTCTTTTTGAATGGCTTACTGTAAAACTTGTACTGGGCTGATGCAGGCAGAAATGCCGACGCCATAAAAAAAATCAGAATGCCTTTAAAAATCAAAATGTGGGTCTTCATGAACCGTCAGATTTAGGTTGATTGCTTTAACCGAACAAGTTACAACATAGAAATATAATAATCCCAGAAAAAAATTGGATTTCTCTAATTCAAATATGCAAGGTAAAAGTTGACTTACAAATACCCTGAAGACGGTATTTCTTGAAGATCATGTGTAAATTATTTTTGCTGATGGCAGCTACTTAATTCGTTTTATTGCTTATTTTTAAGGTATACATCCACTTCCCGGCAAAAACATAAATGAAAAGACTCCTCTATAAGTCCCTAATGGGGCTTTTTTTTGTAGGCTCTCCCCTTTTTGTGTTTGAATCATTTTCGCAACAAATTGCTGTAAAAGGTCTTGAAGATACAGCTATTGGCAACAACGCCCTGGGGGCGCCCGACCTTGCTGACGGTACCGATTTTGGGAACGTCCCGGCGGTAACAACCGGAGCCAGAATACTGACCCTGGAAAACCTTGACGTTTCAGCGCTAAACGTTTCGTCCGTAAGCTCCGACAATCCTCGATTTGCCATCAGCGGTTTCACAAGTGGGATTGTTGCCCCGCTTTCAACCCAGGTTTTTACGATCACTTTTACACCCATTGGTCTAGGGCCGGAAAGTGCTTTGATCACTATTATTTCGGATGACGGCTTTGGAAATGATACCTATGAATTCAATATAGCAGCTTCAGCCATTGATCATTTTGAGACGGCTGTGGCTGGCGATTGGTCTGACCTGGCAACCTGGGGAAGCACTACTACGCTTCCCGGGTCTTCAGACAACGTTGTCATTTATCACGATGTCACCTTAGATGTCGATGCTGTTGTCAATGATTATACTTTGGATTTTGTCAACTTCGACTTTGGCACTTTTGATCTGGAGGTGCTTGGCGATCTCGTCGTTGGGGGCGTGTTTCAAAGCCAATCAGGTGCTGTACTTTCTTTAACGGCTAATGGCCCCCAGTCTTTGGATTTCGGCTGCGAAAATATCCAGACCGTTGTTTTCGGAGGCTCTGGGATTAAAAGTATGACTGGTTCGGGTTTTGACGTGCAGGAGCTGCTTTGGATCAAAGATGATGCCGTGCTACAGGCAAATGGCATACGCATAGCGCTTGAGCAAAATGCAAACTGGCTGGAACAGGACAATGGGTATTTTGATCCCGGGTATGACTATCACACGACCTACCTGAGAGGTACGTCACATAATATCACAACCAATACGGGCAGCCGTTTCGGTTATCTACAAATCAGTGCTGACGTAACTTTTAGCACCAACATAGATGCTGTGTACTACATCGGCCTGAACGACGTCGTACTTAACATAGGAGCGAATACGTTATATGTAAAGGAGAACTGGCAATTTGATGGCACCACCTCTTTTTCGCTCAATCACGACCCGGGTGCGCTGATTGACTTCCCTTATCCTGGAACGCTGTATTTCGGCGCCAATGGAGGCGAGGTCTATCCGGAAGTGCGAATCTCCGGAGGGGGCAATGCAAGCTTCTATGGCTCAATTTATTTTGGCGAGGAATTAAATATTGACGACGGTCAGCTGAACGCAAGTGACGTCTACATGTATTTTACCGGGGCCAATGGCATCAATGTTAGCAATGGTGCATCTCTCGCTATTTTTGGTAGCTCAGGTCTGAATTTTGACGTGGGCCAAATCAGCAGCGACGGGAACGTCTTGTTTCAGGGCTGGGACTGGGAATCGTTTGTGTCAGTTACCGGCAATGGTTTTACGATAGAATCTGCGGGGGGCTCGGCTGAGATTGGTGCAACCTATACCTCGTTTTTCGGACTTGGGGGCAATGGGATAAGTATTCTCGGCGGCTCTGTTAGCTCCTCCACCTACAATTTTTCAAACACAAGATTCAACGGAAACGGAACAGCGTTGCTCACATTTGGAGATGTAGACGTTACCGACCCCATAGCGGGTGCTGAATTTTACAGCGGGCCAACTTATAACGTGCAGAAGCTTGCCGGAAGCCAGACGGTGACATTTTTTAATGCCACAGGAGATCTGGCGGGAGAAGAATTTGAAAATCAGCTTTCGGGTAATATCCTTTGGACATATCTGCAGAATGCTATCAGCTTTACCGGCACTGAGTATGTAACCGGCGATGGCATTTCGCTGCCTCAGGGCAATAGCCCTAGAACGGTTGAGGCGTGGGTCCGGGCAAGTGGCACCAACGACGACATATTTAACTACGGCACGCCAGTGCTCCGGTTTGGTATCGACAACAACCGAATATTCTTGGGCGAAGCATATACCGAACCCATCGTTAGCAGCGGAGAGTGGCAACATGTGGCTGCCTCTTACAACGGAACAGCGATAAGCTTTTACCTCAATGGAGTGCTTGTAGAAACCGAGAACATCTCTGCCCTTGCAACATCCGGTAACGATTTCATGATAGGGCGCTTTGATGACTCCTACTTCAATGGAGAAATTGATGAGTTGCGGATTTGGAATACTGCAAGAACGCAGAGCCAGATAGCTCAGGCCATGTTCCAGAAGGTGATCCCGTTACCGCCCTCTCTTGTTGCTTACCTTGGCTTTGATCACAGCTCTGGCGCACCCATCGAGTTGATTTCACAAACGGGCACCAACCAATACAATGACCCGACATATGTTGCCTCTGACGCTTTCACACCCATATTACTTAGGCCCTCAAATGTAAATTATGATTATTTTACCCTGAACTGGGTGCCTGTTTATCACGCCTCTTCGGTCGTATATGAGCTGGACGACGATGATGACTTCAGCTCGCCGATTGATGCCGGCTACACCAACTCACCCTACGGCGCTTCGGAGAATATCTATGTTAACCTGACAGGGTATTTGAACACAAAGCTCTATCTGCGAATCTATTATGACGACGGTGAGATCAGCGACTATTCCAACACGATGGAGTTTATGGTGACCCCAGGAAACGCAATTCATTTTGATGGTGCGGAGGACTACGTATTGGCTCCGGCTTTTGACTTTGTGTCCAACAGTTTTACTATTGAAGCCTGGGTGCGGCGGGACGACATTGGTCCGGGATACGAAATGCTCTTCAGTATGGGGCCTGAGGCTCCGAATAATCGGCTGCACATTGGTTTCAATAACGACGATTTCTTTTTCAACTTTTGGGCGAATGATCTTAATATACCTGATGTAGCCACCGAAGCTGGTACCTGGCACCACTGGGCCATGTCCTACAATTCAACCACCAATGCACGAATGGTGTTCAAAGACGGGGTGATGGTGGGAAACGATGTTTCCACTAACGATTTTTTTGGCACCGGATCCTTGGAAATCGCCCGGTACGTGGACAATACTAACCATTTCGACGGCAGCATCGACGAAGTCAAGATTTGGGATTATGCGAAGACTGACTTTTCTGACCGTTTTTTCAGCTCTTCCGGCAAAGAGCAGGGCTTGCTGGCCTACTACGCCTTCGATGATGACGCCGGCAATATTTTGACCGATTACTCTCCGGCACACCAGGATGGTTTGCTGATAAATATGCTCGGTTCTGAATGGGAGGCCTCGGAAGCGATGACGCCACGCCAGTATCAAATCACCTATGCAACTGAATACGGGTTTACAGCCAACTGGTCGGCCGCCGCTGCAGTTGATGTTTATCTCGATACTGATACTGATCCCTCATTTGGGGGCTACCAGTCTCGCTTTGTTGGCAATGGTTCACTTTCACAAAAAGCTATTACAGCCTATTCAACACCAGGGCAAAAATATTATTCCAGACTGTACTTTACTGACGGGTTTAGTAGCAGCCCTTATTCGACGACCGTTGAATTTATGACGATGCCGGGCAATGCACTTGACTTTGAAGATACAGACAATCACTATGCGAATCTTGGCAATGCAATGAGCAACCAGCTTGGTGGAGCTACTGCGCTGACGGTGGAGGCTTGGGTAAAACGGGAATCCTCAACACTGAATCAACCTATCGTTACCAATTTTAATACTGGGGGGGCGTCGGGTATGCAATTTTTGTTTAGGATTGATAATGATTATCCGGCTCTTTGGTTGGCATCTGGTGATCCTAACTCTTATTCATCAGTCGTCGCAACAAGCCCAATACCTCTTAGCACGTGGACGCACGTGGCGGCTTCCTGGGATGGTAGCGATGTAGTCATATATATCAATGGAACTCAAGTATTTTCAGGCCCATTGGCGGCCACGCTGCCTATCTTTTCCAATGACGTAACTATTGGAGGCAATTCGGGTGTCGATTTTTTTGACGGCCAGATAGATGAGCTAAGAATTTGGAGTATCACCCGATCAGGGAGTGAAATAGCTAACAACCGATTTGCTACGCTTTCGGGGTCAGAAGCTGGGCTGCTGGCTTACTACAGGTTCGACCAGCTCACAGGAGATATTCTCCCCGATCTATCTAAAAGTCAGTTTGATGGTCAGCTGAATAACGGGCTTTCCAATACACCGGCTGCAGATGGCGTAACATACGGACCTCTTTGGACTGCCTCTTCAGCGATGGAATCAACAACGCTGCCGGTTGCTCCGTCCGGACTTATCGTCTACCGAACAACAGCACCGGGGGATCTACAGTTTAGCTGGAGCGATAATTCAAATGACGAAACAAGCTTCAGGGTAGAATATGCCACTCTATATGATTTTTCGGATGGTTCTGAATTTATAGCGGTGGGCGCAAATACAGAGTCTATCGAACTGGGTTTGGGTGAGAACCAGACGGGGTTCTTTAGAGTAGCAGCTTATAACGCTGCCGGTGTTAGCTATTCCAATGTTGAATCGGCCTCGACGGAAGTCTATCCTGGTAGAGCTGTGTCATTTGATGGTGTTGACAATTACGTAGTGATACCACATAGCCCAGATTTTGACTTTGGAACTAACGACATAACCGTGGAGCTGTGGTTTCGGGCCAGGTCAGTTGGCCAGCTCTTTCAAAAAATGAATGCAGGTACGGGCTTTGGCGGATTCAGTGCGTTTGTAGACACAGATGGCTTGAGTATAACTATTTTTGATGACTTAGGAAACAATGGCGGAACCCCGCTGGCGACGGGTAAAGACTATCGGGACAATGTATGGCACCATCTAGCAGTAAGTATTAACAGAACGTCAAACTTATTGACCTTGTATGTAGACGGGGTAGCGTCAGGCACGATCAATTTGACGTCCCTGCTGATCACCACGGGCAGTATAACCTCAACGGATGGATTTTATATCGGCGCTTACCACAACAATTCGGGTTCGCCTTTTACCGCAACTTATATTGATGCTGATGTTGACGAGTTCAAGGTGTGGAACAATTTAGCCAAAGCCGACTTTTCAGACCGTTTTCAGCCTCTCAATGGCGATGAGCAATACCTCGTGGCTTACTATCCTTTTGACGAGGGAGCTGGATTGAAAACCGTTGACCGGAGTATTAATGTCAATGACGGAGACTTGCTGGGAGCCTCCTGGGTTGTTTCCGACGCCGGTGTGCCAAATACGCCTGAAAATCTTTGGGTAAAGTACACGAATGGACAGGTTTATCTCAATTGGGACTTTGTGAGTACCATCGAGGAAGGGTTGGCGGTGGAGCGTTACCACAATGGACCGGGTTACGAGGTTCTACAGACCTTAGCTCCCGGTAGTGTTTTTTTTGTGGATACCGACGTGCTTGAAGGAGAAAAATATTACTACCGTGTTGCGGCATCAGCGGGCCCCGTTCTTTCTGACTATTCCAATATTGTATTTGCAGATATTACCGGGTCGGGCAATGCCATAGTTCTTGATGGGCTGGACGATTACGTGGAGATTCCAGACGTATCAAGCCTTGACCTTGCCACCAATTTTACCATTGAGAGCTGGGTTTACGTCAACACACTTCCTCCGACGGACTTTGAAGGGATTGTTTCCAAATGGGACTCAGATCTAAATGAGAGATCCTATGGACTTGCCATATCCACTACCGGTAATGTCATCCTGGCAGTGTCGGCTGATGGTGTTTCTACTTTTGTTTTAAGCTCCAACAAGTCGCTGGAAGCCGGAAAATGGTACCATGTAGCTGCTACATTTTCGACAAGTACAACAGCGCAGCTTTTTATCAATGGTAAGCTAGATAAAGTGCAAAATTCGGGTCTGCCCGGCTCTATTTTTTCTGGTAGTGCCCCTGTACTGGTAGGCAGCTTCGGCGTGGCTGCCGGCGATGAAAATAAACTTGATGGATTAATTGATGAACTCAGGATTTGGGATGTGGTAAGAACTGACTCCGAGATAGCCGAAGCGGCCCATGCCAAGCTCAATGGTGATGAATTCGGTTTGGTTAGTTACTACAATTTTGATGAACAGGACGGAATTATCGTTAGGGATCAGGCTGGAAATAATGACGGTATAATTAGCAACTCTGCGGGGCAAGAGTGGGGTGAGTCAGGTGCATTTGCTCCATTTCTTTACCAGGCAACAAATGCTGCAATCGAATCATTTGACTTGAACTGGGCAGAAGTACCCTCAGCCGAAAGTTACCTGATCGCCTTTACGGCCAACCCATCCTTCAACTCTGAACTATTACAGTTTTTCGAAATCAACGAGCAGTCAGGCTCGGGTACCGTTTCGACGTCTCTGCTACCCGGCACCAAATATTATGCGAAGGTTGCTTTCAAAAAAGGCAACTATACCAGCCCGGCGTCAAACGTCACAGAGTTTATGACCGTACCCGGCTACGCCCTTTCCTTTTCCGGCAATACTTCTGGCGAGGTAGTAATTGTCCCGGCAAATCCGACCCTCAACCTCGGCGTAGGTACCTGGGAGGCTTGGGTAAATATGCAAGCGCTCGAAACCTCCAGGATCATTTTTAAAGACAATGGGGCTGGCCTCGGAATGTACGAGCTGTTTTATAATGACATAAACTCCAGGTTTGAGGTTGAAATTAAGGTGGCTACAACGACCTACCAGGCAATTTCCAGCGTAGTGTCCTCCACAGGCACCTGGAATCACCTAGCTTGCGTTTTCGATGGAACGTCGCTTAAGATGTACCTGAACGGGGATTTGACGGAGACTACTACCATTAGCGGCGTGATAGATGCCAACCCAGGTGCGCTGGGCATAGGTGGCGATCCGGATGGAAATATATCCTCCAATGCCATCATCGATGAAGTACGGATATGGAATACCCCTCTTTTAGAATCTGAAATCCAGAATAACATGTTTCGCACGCTTACCGGCTCGGAAGCAGGCCTGGTGGCGTACTACAGGTTTGACGAGACAACTGGCTCGGTATTACCAGACCTTAGTGTGAACGGGAACACTGGAACACTGGTGAACTCACCTGCCTGGGTTTCGTCAAATGCTTTTGAGCTTGATACTGGAGGACCCGTGGGAGTTGTCTACGTTAAATCGGATGCTTCAGGAAACAATGACGGAACATCATGGGCAGACGCCTTTGTGGACTTACAGGCAGCTTTGGCGGCTGTAGTGGATGGCGATCAAATCTGGATTGCGAATGGTACTTACAAGCCTGATGGCTCCGCCCCTGGCAACACTTCGCTTTCGTTCATTGTTTCTGTTAATGACCTGAGCATTTTTGGCGGGTTCAGCGGCACGGAGAGCAGCTTGGCCGAAAGGTATGCTGACCCATCGCAGACGGTATTGACTGGCGACCTCAATGGTGACGACGACTTAATTTTTTCTAATATGCTGGATAACACTAACAACGTTGTCCTTATTAACAATGTCACAGGTGTCTATATTGACGGACTGACCATCAAAGGAGGCAATGCTGCCGTCTACGGAGGCGGAATTTCCTCTTCTGCGGCGGATTTTACGCTCAACGAGGTGTTCGTTGAATACTGCATTGCTGGTACAAGTGGCGGGGGTGCATATGTAGTGGGTGGCGATGTCACCATTCTCAACAGCCATTTCCAGAATAACTATGCCACGACTGGCGGCGGAGCCTATCTGAATACATCGGAGCCATTTATCTATCGCAGTGTTTTCCAGTACAACGACGCAGTTTCCGGCGGAGGGCTTTATCTGGATGGGTCGAACCTGATTGACAACTCAGTTAGCTACTACAATAAGTTTCTCTACAACGGAGCAACCGCTGTCACAGGCGGCGGTGTGTACTTAAAAGAGAGTTACTTTGAAGCTTTTCAGAACCTTTTTGCTGGTAACAACGCCTACGACTACGGTGGGGCAATTCATGTGGATAATCTTTCCACCTTTGTTTCTGTCAACTCCACAATAGCTGACAATGCGTCGAATGATGGCACCGGAGGACTCAACTTTTCTTCCGGAGCTACGATTCTAATCAACAACACTATTTTTTGGGGCAATACGTCAGCAGCCCAGCTATCCAGCTATCAGAGTATCAATAACGGGGGGCATTCGCTATGAACAACTCTATTGTTCAGGAGTGGGATAAGAATATCTATACTGCGGCTGCAGCAAACAATGTCAATAATTTCGACCCACTGTTTGTTAATTCGGCCAATGGAGATTACCGTCTATTGCTTGCTTCTGCGGCGATTGACATAGGTAACAATATTGCGCTTGAGCAGCCATTTTATATCGATATTTTCGATGAAGACCAGGACGCTGATTATTTGGAATACGCCCCCCTGGATTTGGCAAAAAACCCAAGGTACTATGGTTCCTCGGTAGATGCTGGTGCATTTGAGCACCAGGGCGGCCCGGATCCAGTGCCATTTCTTTATGTCGACAGCAACGCATCGGGAAATAACGATGGTACGTCGTGGGCCGATGCCTTTAATGACCTTCAGGATGCACTTGCGGCAGCCACTGTTGGGACAGAGATTTGGGTGGCTGCAGGCACTTATTATCCTAGTGGCGACGACCCTTCAGTTTCGTTCGTTATACCTTCGGGAGTATCGCTGTATGGAGGATTCAGCGGAACGGAGACTGATCTTTCGCAAAGGGATGTGGTTTCTAACATCACTATTCTGGAGGGGGACTCTCCCAATTTTCTTAACAGTTACCTCGTTGTTTACATTGCAGGATCGAGTAATAACGCTCGTTTGGACGGCTTTACAATTAGCGGAGGAAACGGTGAATACGGCACCGATAATTATGGAGGCGGCATCAAAATAGAGGGTGGTGCGGAACCGGTTTTGGCCAATCTGACTATTCAGCTTAACCAAAACGACTTCGGTGCTGGTTTATACGTCAACGGAGGCATAGTAACCATTGACAAATCGAATTTTGTCTCGAATGCTGTCATCAATTTTGGCACAGGCGGTGCTATTTATGCTGATAATGCGGTTTTGATAATCACTAATACCAGATTCGCAGACAACACTGCCTGGGAGTCAGGTGGTATTTATCTTTCTAACAGCTCATTACTAACGGCAGTAAATGTTGATTTTGACACTAACAGTGCATTCGGCTTAAACGGTGGAGCCTTGGAGGCAGTCGATTCCGATGTGTCAATCACCAATGGCAGGTTTTATAATAACTATGGAAACCCCGGAGCGGGTATCCTTTTCAGCTCCACTTCTGCAGACCATGACCTGGAGTTGAGTCAAACTACTTTTACTACTTCCTCCAGCAGCGACGGTGTTGCCATACGATCTTCAGGAGGCTTTTATTCGAGCGCAACCATTGCCAACAGCATTTTTTGGGCAAATGTTGGAAGCCAGATCAATATCGTGGATGACGGATCCAACCTGAGTGTGTCCAACTCGATCATAGATGCCTGGAATATCACTGACTACGCTGGTTTTTCTGGCTCGATCATGGAGTCTAATGTCGGGACGGGAGATCCATTGTTCACGAATATTGGCACGGGTGATTTGACAATAATGGAGGGTTCATCAGCTCAGGATTTTGGAGATGTGCTTTTGTTACCTTTCGACGATCTGGATATCGATGGAGATAATGTCACGGTCGAGATTTTGCCTCTTGATTTGGCGGGGAACCCAAGGGTGTCTGGTAGCGTCCCTGATGCGGGAGCCTACGAGTTGCAGGTAGCTGGAGGCCCTTTCGTTGTTACGGAATCCAATATTGAAGTGGAACCATCTCCCGTGCTGGCCAACAAGCCCAATATCGTGGTAGCGGGAATTTCGATCAACATTACCGAGGCCACCACGTTGAATAGTGTCACGTTCACTACCAACACTGACTTGGCGCAGTCGCTTGGAAATTACCGGTTGTTTCATTCACCCGATTGGAACTACGTTCATCTTGAGGAAGACCTCGTAAGTGGAACCCCGTCTTTTTCGATGTTTGACGTTTCTTTTTTCAGTCTTTCTTATGCGCTGAGCATTGGCGACCATTATTTTTATTTGGTAGCTGACGTGGCCGATGACGCTACGCCTTCAAGTCCAGCGATTACCTTTAGCATGGACGAAACCGGCTTGACTTTTAGCAACGGTACAGTGGCGGCGTTTTCCTACGCTAGCACCGAGTTGGCCTTCACGGCAAACCCTAACTATTATGTCACGCTGGTAAACGAAACAGGTGGCGAGATAACAGCCACCGCCGGACAGCAGGATATAGTGCTCGTGGAGGTATTTGTAGAGGCAGACCCGTATGGTGAATTCAGCGGAGTCACACTTAATTTCTCTGCCGACCCCTTGGCTGAACTGGAAAATTTCAGGTTGGTGGTTTCTGACGATGATGCGCCTGATACGCCTGTCGATAATACTTATTTCCCGAGCGAATTGAACGGATCGTACGCCGCCTTTAATGGACTTACCGAGAACATTTACAGCGGAGCAGGTAAATACTTTTTCTTTTTGGCCGATGCTCAAGCGGCAGCATCGGGTACTGTTTCACCCATCACCTTTTCTTTGGACAACGGAAGCTTTACGCCTGTGTTTGGAGCGATGTCAGGAGTAAGCATTTCCAGCGACCCGCTGACTGTTTTACCACCGGGCGTTAACCCTCCTTTGGTAGATACCAATACAGGCATTACCGTCAACGAAGGCGCTACACACACCATCCAATTGACCGAGCTAAGCGGTAGTGACGCCGATTTACCTCCGGCGTCCAGCCTGGTTTATAATATTAGTACTTCTGCATCATTTGGTCAGGTACTGTTAAGTGGGCTTCTAACCACATCATTCACACAACAAGATTTGATTAACGGCACCGTAAGCTATCAGCACGATGGAAGTGAAAACTTTATTGACGGCTTTGCTTTCACACTTACCGATGGATCCAACACCACAACTACAGTCTCGGTTAATATTACCATCGTCCCGGTCAACGACTTGCCGACATTTACGTTTTTCACCAACGCAATTACCACTACCCTTGAAGACACAGAAGTGCAGATTACACTGGCGCAATTGCTAGCCCAGGGAAACGAAACCGACGTAGACGGCACTGTGATGGGATTCAAAGTAACAGCCGTTACCAGCGGTAGCTTGAAAATTGGAGCAAGCGCAGGCATTGCTACCCCGTTTGTAGCTACCACTAATGATGTTATCGATGCAACAAATAATGCCTATTGGACGCCGGAGGGAAATGTAAACGGACCAGGTATAGGAGCAATGGAGTTATTGGCCGTCGACGATGGTGGTGGAGTATCGGCTACTGCAGGAGTGATCGCCAGTGTAAATGTTACAGCAGTGAATGATGCTCCGGTGTTTGTGGAGCAAAGTTTTACAACTGTTGAGAATGATGCAGCCTTTGAGGCGCAGCTGGTATTTAGTGATGTGGATTCGGATCCATTGAGCTTCTTTATAGCGAGTGGCAATACAGGCGGTACTTTTGCTGTTGACCCCAGCACTGGTTTAATTACAGTAGCTCAGGTAGTGGGTTTAGACTATGAAACGACTCCTGAATTTCAGCTCAATGTTGGCGTGACCGATGCGGTGGATTCAGTGGTTGCCATAATTACTATCCAGCTTACTGATGAGCCTGAGGCCCCCGTTGCTCTGGCTGGCAGCAATGTGACGACCTTTGGCTTTACCGCCTATTGGAATCAATTGTCAGGGGTTGACGGCTACCGCCTTGAAGTAGCTACCGACGCCCTTTTTACGACCAGGTTGACTGGTTTTGATCCAAAGGAACAGACTGATACAACAGTTATTGTAACTGGCCTGTACCATGCAAGTAGCTACTACTACCGATTGAAGGCCTTTGCAGGAACAGCTGAAACGGCCTACTCAAATACCATAGAAGTAAAAACGCTCCATTCCGCAGAGCTAACATCTGACTCCACAGCTTTGGTGAAGATCTACGATGAAATGGGCGGTGCAGGCTGGACAAATTCAGCAAACTGGAAAGCAGCCCAGGTGAGAGGTTGGTCGAGCGTTGTTGTTGAGAACAGCCGGGTGACGGCCCTGAACCTTCCCTCCAACAACGTTACGGGCGCTTTCCCAACGCTGACAGGTACCGAGCTAAATGCTTTAATACAACTCGACTTGGCCAATAACCAAATCACCACGGTGCCAGCCAATGCTAACCTGGCAGCACTGCAAGTATTGGATCTGTCTTCCAATCAACTGGACTTTGGCTCCCTGGAGCAGTTTGCAGGAGTAACGACGTTTAGCTACTCACCGCAAGCGGACTTGTTTACCGCAGTTGACCTGCTTCAGGAGCGAGGAGAGCCTTTATCCATTGACCGGACAAGTGCGGGGGCTTCAAACCAGTATCAGTGGTATAAAAACGGAACAGCCATCGATGGTGCTACCGGGCCGGTGTACACGATAGCCTTTCCAACATTTGCTGAGGAAGGAAGCTATACAGCTCAGGTTAGCAACACCCAGCTGCCCAACCTTACGTTGACCACGCTTCCAATAACACTTCGGGTAAGCTCATTGGAACGGGACAGGCTTATATTGACCGAGCTTTATAACCTAACGGGGGGCGATAGCTGGAATAATAATACAAACTGGAACACAGCTGACATAGCGAGCTGGTTTGGGATCACAGTAGCGAACGACCGTGTTACAGGCATAACCCTTCCGTCCAACAATCTGGTAGGTGAATTGCCACTACGTCTCGGTGACATGCGAAGGCTGACAGCTATCGATATCTCCAACAATGAGGTAAGCAGCTTACCAGCTCTGACTAACATCATAGAGCTCACCACCTTTAATGTGAGCAACAACCGGCTACAGTTTGACGACTTGGAGCCCAACGTAGGTATTGCCAGTATCAACTACGCCCCTCAGAAACTGACCGGCCAGGCGAGAGACGAAAAGATAGCTGTGAACACAGCAGTAACAGTAGAGGTACCCGTTGGTGGTACAGCCAATAGCTACCAGTGGTACCGCAATGGCTCACCGATAGCAGCAGGAACCAGCAGCACCTATCAACTGGGCCCGATAAGGTATGAGAACATGGGAAGCTACGAGCTGGAGATAACCAGCAGCAAAGTGGCAGGGCTGACCTTGCGAAGCGAAGTACAAAGAGTGCTGGGCACGGCCATGATAACAGGCAGCATTATCGACCTGAACAACGCTAGTGTTGCCAATGCAAATGGTGCATTGCTGGGAGTAAAGACAGGTGCCTATGATACGACAGGTTTTTACACAAGTAGCGACAATGGTGTGCTTACAATCAACGATGTGGTACTGGGAGACTATCTATTGTACGGCGAGCAGGACAAACAAGTATACATCCCGAGTTACTACCGCAGCACGATCGACTGGGTGTTTGCTGATCTGATCCAGCTAAGAGACAATATTGGCGACCTGGTGTTGACGATGGTTAACGTACCGAGGGAATTGACGCCAGCAGATGGAGACAACACGTTCAAAGGTCTTTTTGAATCAGACTTTGGGGACACTGGAGGCAAGGTGCTTGACCGCAGCCGTGTGCAGGGAGCAGGCGTTAGTGTGAGCCGGTCACGGTTCAGAGCTAAGGACAATGAAGATGACTATGAGCTGATCGCCTATGTTCAGACAGATGAAACGGGTCAGTTTGAGATGAACAACCTGCCTGATGGAGACTACCGTGTCAACATTCAGTATCCGGGTATTCCGATGGATCCTACATCGTTTATCGACTTTCAGTTGGGGGGTGGCAGTGGTGTTGAGCAGAACAGCATCCGTATCAATGCGTTGGCTACGCCAACTAAGATTGTGGTGACCAAGGTGGAAGAGACAGGCATCTATCTGGATTACTTCAAGGGGCTGGTGGTGTATCCGAATCCAGCGGATGACTATATCACGATCAGGTACGAAAAGCTTGTAAAGGGCAGGGTTGAAGCAGAGCTGATAGACATGACGGGCCAGACTTTGCGCAGCAAGATGCTAAACACCGGAGGGAACGAGGGCATTACGTTGGACGTAACCGAATTAAGAAACGGGATGTATATCCTTCGTTTCCACGACCTTGAGAACAAAGGAGTCAACATCACCTCATTCAAGATCTGGATAAGTAAGTAAACAAACCCCCTACAGGCATCAAAGCCAATACGATGACATCTACGACGGACGCTATCGTATAATAGGCACTTTGATGAAGCAAATGCCATGGACAATAGCCATTTAGCGACATTTTGCCCGAACCTGTGCCAAATGGAGCGGAAGTGGTGCCATACAACCGTTTAAAAACTTTTCATCAAGGATGGGCTCTTAAATAGTTTTTTTTATCATTTGAAGTTATGTTTACAACAGAAGCAGTCTGGAAACTGTTCCCTTTGCTGTTTTAAGAGCCTTTGCTTGCCCCAGCTATTGTATAATTTCTTTTGAAAGGGCTCAAATTGAGCACCTAGCCAACTTCATTCGTTCAGGTTTTTTTATTTCTTCCCGGGTTTACTATGCCTTCACCGAAGTTCTATTTTCCTACTGGCCGGACACTGCTAGTAGTGTGTGTCCTATTTCTGTTTTCTACACAGGTTTTTTCACAAGCAGTTATTTCTTCTTTTACCCCTGCTTCAGGTCCGGTGGGTACAACAGTAACTATTTCCGGGGCGAATTTCGATGCGACATTCTCCAACAATACCATCTACTTCGGAGGTTTAGCTGTTGCGCCGACGTCCGGCAACGCCACCACTCTGACATTTGACATACCCGCAGGGGCAGCTACTGTTTCACCTATCATAGTCTTGAACGGAATCACAGGCCTGCAAACTAATTCGTTGCACACTGTGGCTTCTGGTGAGAGGCAGTTTGTCGTTACTGCTTCGCCAACTTATTCGCCTTATTATTCATCGGTATCCACTCAGTTGCTAACGGTAACCTATCCACAGAAAATTCTATCCGCAGATTTTAATGGCGACGGAAATGCTGATATTGTTACAGCCAATACTTTTGACTCCCAGGATGGGCACCTAAGTGTGGCTCTGGGTACAGGTGCAGGTACGTTCGAGAGTTTTAATGACTACGTATTAACCAATGCTACTGACATTACGAGTCTGGCTCTCGGAGATTTTAATGGAGATGGCATTTTTGATATTGCTGCTTCAGACCTGAATCCGGGCAATCAAATAGAAATTATGTATGGTGCAGGTGATGGCACTTTTACAAGCGGTTCGACCATAGATTTGACATCGGCGGCAGTCAATGCAGCCAATATGGATGTAGCTGATTTTGATAATAATGGTTATGTGGATTTGGTTTTTAGTACCATTGATGCCGAAGCTGTTGTTGTGCTATTAAACAATGGAGACGACACATTTTCCAGTGCAGCGCTGCATGCCGTGACTGGCGAGGCCTTGGATGTGGTTACCGGTGACTTCAATAATGACGGGAATGCCGACATAGTGAGTGCCAATCAGACATCCAACGGAATCCATATATTACTGGGAGATGGAGTGGGTGGATTTAGTGGAGCCACTTTCTTTGATGTATCCTCTGGTACGCCACAAGAGCTGGTGACAGGGGATTTTGACAATGACGGCAACCTCGACATTTTAACCAGAAACTTTGCATCGGTCAGTTTATTCCGGGGCCAGGGTGATGGGTCATTTGTACGAAACAATACATCTGTTACGCTCTTCCAACAGGCCCTTTCTGTTGGCGACTTTAATGGTGATGGTATTTTGGATATTGCCATGGCCAATTCAACAAATGATGAAGTTGAAGTTTATCTGGGAAATGGCATAGCAAGTTTTTCGCTAAGCACCACTGTTGTTTCCGGAACGGACATCGCATCCCTTACCACTGCCGATTTCAATTTGGACGGAAAAGCAGACATTGTTGCGCTCGACCGCACTGAGGAAAAAGTATATGTTCACTTGTGGTCGCCCCGGCCCCTGGCGGTTGTTGCAGCGACCCCATTTATCAATGAAACAAATATTATTGCGAGTGATGACATCATTATAAATTTTGATGCAGTGCTTGATGGAACAACGTTAAACGCTACCAATATTCAGGTAATGGGGAGCAAATCAGGTCTTCATTCTGCAGTCTACTCAGGCGGAGGCACTACTAGTTTGACCATCAATCCGGATACCGACTTTTTTGCCGGTGAAAAGGTAGCAGTGACCATAACCGACGGTGTGCTTGGTGTTTCTCTGGAGTCGGCCGTCCCGTATACGCTGTCTTTCACGATTGAGACAGGCCCTTTTGAAGGTGCATTTATCAAGCAGTCAACTGCCTTAGAGGGAGTTGTAGACGGAGCGGCAAGCTGGGCAGACTTTGATGGCAATGGATATATAGACGTGGTGGTGAGCGGTTGGGATTTTGGATATGGAGCCGCAATTACTAAGGTCTTCAGTAACTCTGGAGCTGCTTTTGAAGATATCGGAGCTTCTCTTAGTGCAGCTTATGAAGGAAGTACTGACTGGGGGGATTATGACAATGATGGCGACCTTGATTTGTTCTTAACAGGCTTCGGTGATGTAGAGGGGTTTCCTATTGCCATTCTTTACAATAACAATGCCGGAACATTTGAGGTGGCTGGTGGGCCATTTCAGGGGGTATATTTCTCAGAAGCTGATTGGGGAGACTTTGATAATGACGGAGACCTGGATCTAGTCGTCCAGGGTCAAATCCAGGTCACCCCGAATGTAAGTACGACTACCATATATAGAAATGATGCAGGTACTTTTACCGATCACAGCGCTGGTTTAACAGGTGTTCGAACAGGAGGAGTTGCTTGGGGTGACTATGACAACGATGGGGATCTCGACCTCGTAAGCAGCGGCTATACGACTGGCAACGCTTCCGAAATAACCACAATTTATCGAAATGATAATGGAGTGTTCACAGATATCGTAGCTGGACTTCAAGGCAAGAGCTATGGAAAAGTAGCCTGGGGTGATTATGATAATGATGGAGATCTTGATCTGATTGTTTCTGGGTCCGGCGTCGACAACGCCCCAATTATCTATAGAAATGATGCTGGTTCTTTTGTGGACAGTAATGCAGGGCTGCTGGAGAATGCAGAAGGAGAATTTGCTTGGGGTGATTATGATGGCGACGGAGATCTTGACCTTGTCATCAATGGATCTGGCGAAACTAATGACCCAACAACAACTATCTACATCAACAACTCCGGAACTTATGTGAATTCCGGGATAAAGGTTGATAACTATCTTTATAGTACTGCTGATTGGGGTGATTATGACAACGACGGTGACCTCGACCTTTTGATGACGGGAACAGACGACTTCAATGGGGGAAGGGTTGCCTTGTATAAAAACACAGTTGCTCCACCAATGATCTACAACGCCACAAACGTAACTACTGCGGGTTTTACCCCCAACCTGATTGCACCGTCAGGAGCAGTAGATCTCATCGTTGACGTATCGACAGATCCAGCCTTCGGATCATTTTTACCGTCAGGTCAAAATATTAGTGTCGGCATATCAGGAGTGGTGGATATTGGCGTGACACTCGTTGCAGGGACCCAGTATTTTTATCGGGCAAAAACGGATTTTGGAGGGGGAATAGAGAGCACTTACTATGTGTCCAACGGGTTTATGGTGAAGCAGGGGAATGCCTTGCCATTTACCGTAGATGATTATGTTGAGGTGTTCGACAATCCATTATTGGAACCCGCAGGCGATTTCACGATTGAGTTCTGGTTCAGAACAACTTCGTTCGGGAATGAACGGGTCTTCATAGAGAAGGGGACTGCTGACGCAGAATACTCAGTCCGGCAGTTGATCGGAGGCGAAATAGGGCTCAATGTAAATGGCGGAAACATGCAAACCATTGGTACCTACTCCGACGCTTCCTGGCACCATGTGGCCGTTGTTTACCGTGGCAATAACGATGGAGCGATCTATGTCGATGGAATTGATGATACGGACGTAGGATCTATCGCCCTTGGCACACCAGCCTACTCATTTGGGCGTTTGAATATCGGAGACCGGAGATTTGGCGGAAGCTTCAATATTGAAGGAAGCATCGATGAAATAAGAATCTGGGATGATGAACGCACGCTGAGTGAGATTAATCAGTACAAATATGCATCACTGATTGGCAGTGAGGCTGGGCTACTGGCCTATTATCGCTTCGATGAAACAACGGGACTTGTGTTGCCTGACTTGTCAGGCAATGGTTTGAACGGAAGTCTGACTAACATGGTCGGCAATGAATGGACAACTTCAGGAGTGCCTGATCCGCCAGCGCCAGCGGCTCCTACCGATTTGATTGCCTACAAATCCACTGGCACTGAGATCACCCTGGAGTGGACTGACAATTCGATAGACGAGCTAGCTTACAAAGTCGAGCGGGCCGACGATTTTGGGTTCACCGTTAACGTTGTTGAGGTAGAGAATACTTTGGCTGTAGATGCAAATTCCTATGTTTTCAATGCAGGTGCTAATCAGGGGTATTTTTTTCGGGTCACTCCAATCAACGGCTTCGAAAACGCCGGAAGCGAATCGCAGGTGGAGTTTGGTACTACTACAGCATTCCCTGGCTTTGCACTCAACCTTGATGGAGTGGATGATCAGGTTATAATCAACCACCAGCCGGATTTAAACTTTGTTGAAAATGATTTTACGCTGGAAGCGTGGGTCTTTCTGACGGCAAACATCAATGAAACCATTTTGTCGAAAGGAAATGGTAACGGAGGAGGTAATCCGGATGTATTGATACTTCAGGTTCAACCCGACAGGTCATTAGGCCTTGAGATGGCCAATTCAAGCTTAACAAGCGAGTGGCATTTTTCGGATCCAGGTGCAGTTCCACTCAGTTCCTGGGCACATGTGGCAGTGAGTTTTAATTCCACAACTCGTGATGTAGCATTTTTTGTGAATGGAGTAGCTGCAGGTACTGCCAATTATTCCATCGTCCCCTCGAGTCATGGTGACACAAATCCTTTATTCATTGGCAAACAGGGATTTGGCTGCAACTGTAATTTCTTCGACGGCAGGGTCGACGAAGTTAAAATATGGAATTATGAAAAAACAGATTTTTCCGATCGATTGTCCCGGCCACAAGGCGATGAGCCTAATTTGATAGCCTACTACCCCATGGACGAAAACCTTGGCACCAAGCTAGTTGACAGGTCAGCAAAGGTCAATAACGGAGACCTGGTCAATGGCCCTACTTTTATTAAGTCGTCCGTTGGACAACGACCGTTCATAACCACTTGGGTGACGACCGATGGTACCATTACTGTACCCACGACCGGCTCGGGCTACAACTATGACATCACTTGGGCCAACCTTACTACGGCATTTCAGGGTGATGGTTTGATAACAGGGCAAACAGGCGATTATCAGATAACTGGGTTGACCAATGGGGATACCTATCAGATTGAGATTACGGGAGATTTCCCTAGAATTTATTTTAACAATGGAAGTGAGGGGCAAGAGGTTTTAAAAATTCAATCTATTGAACAGTGGGGTGATATCGTCTGGAGCAGTATGGAAAGAGCCTTTTGGGGCTGTAGTAATTTGACCTCTGGTGCTATCGATGCC
Organism: Imperialibacter sp.; assembly: GCF_048007035.1. Lineage (NCBI taxonomy): Bacteria > Pseudomonadati > Bacteroidota > Cytophagia > Cytophagales > Flammeovirgaceae > Imperialibacter > Imperialibacter sp. Next base: position 2,400,247 of record NZ_CP180355.1, on the reverse strand, counting down.
CCTGACTTAACAAACGTTACAAATATGGCTATCATGTTTGGTAGTGCTTCAAGTTTTAATGGTGACGTAACCAATTGGGATGTAAGTAACGTGACGAATATGTTTGTGGCATTTGAGTTTGCCACTTCTTTTAATCAAAACTTAAGTAACTGGGATGTAAGTTCTGTAACGTCAATGACAGGTATGTTCTCCGGTGCGTCTTCGTTTAATAATGGAGATGCAGCTGGCGTTTCAGCCACCCCTTTGAACTGGACAATGGGTGCAGGCGTGACATTGAGTATGGACAATATGTTCAAAGACGCTACTTCATTTAATCAGGACCTGAGTAGTTGGGATGTGAGCGGTGTAGCTGATATGTTCTTTATGTTCAATAACGCCGCTTCATTTAATCAAGACCTCAGCTTGTGGAATGTTGCTAGTGTAACCTCCATGGCCAACATGTTCACCGATGCTAGTTCGTTTAATCAATCGCTTGGAGCCTGGGATATTTCTAATGTAACCGCTATGAACGGTATGCTTGACAACTCGGGGCTCTCTGTTGCTAATTATGACAATACTCTTATTGGTTGGGCTGCTTTGCCTATTGCGAACATAATAGACCTTGGCGCTTCCGGATTGATATACTGTTCGGCTGCTTCAGCCAGAGCTTCTCTTATTTCCGGTTACACCTGGACTTTCACTGGCGACAGTCAAAACTGCCCGCCAACGATTGACACCAATACCGGAATTGCTTTAAATGAGGGAGCCAATCACATTATTCAGCTATCGGAGTTGAGCGGAAGCGATCCTGATGTTCCGGCTGCGACGACTTTGGTGTACAACCTAATTAGTAGTCCGGTTTTCGGATCTGTTCAATTAAGCGGGAGTGCTACTACAAGTTTCAGTCAGCAGAATTTGATTAACGGCACCGTAAGCTATCAGCACGATGGAAGTGAAAACTTTATTGACGGCTTTGCTTTCACACTTACCGATGGATCCAACACCACAACTACAGTCTCGGTTAATATTACCATCGTCCCGGTCAACGACTTGCCGACATTTACGTTTTTCACCAACGCAATTACCACTGCCCTTGAAGACACAGAAGTGCAGACTACACTTGCGCAATTGTTAGCCCAGGGAAACGAAACCGACGTAGACGGCACTGTGATGGGATTCAAAGTAACAGCCGTTACCAGCGGTAGCTTGAAAATTGGAGCAAGCGCAGGCATTGCTACCCCGTTTGTAGCTACCACTAATGATGTTATCGATGCAACAAATAATGCCTATTGGACGCCGGAGGGAAATGTAAACGGACCAGGTATAGGAGCAATGGAGTTATTGGCCGTCGACGATGGTGGTGGAGTATCGGCTACTGCAGGAGTGATCGCCAGTGTAAATGTTACAGCAGTGAATGATGCTCCGGTGTTTGTGGAGCAAAGTTTTACAACTGTTGAGAATGATGCAGCCTTTGAGGCGCAGCTGGTATTTAGTGATGTGGATTCGGATCCATTGAGCTTCTTTATAGCGAGTGGCAATACAGGCGGTACTTTTGCTGTTGACCCCAGCACTGGTTTAATTACAGTAGCTCAGGTAGTGGGTTTAGACTATGAAACGACTCCTGAATTTCAGCTCAATGTTGGCGTGACCGATGCGGTGGATTCAGTGGTTGCCATAATTACTATCCAGCTTACTGATGAGCCTGAGGCCCCCGTTGCTCTGGCTGGCAGCAATGTGACGACCTTTGGCTTTACCGCCTATTGGAATCAATTGTCAGGGGTTGACGGCTACCGCCTTGAAGTAGCTACCGACGCCCTTTTTACGACCAGGTTGACTGGTTTTGATCCAAAGGAACAGACTGATACAACAGTTATTGTAACTGGCCTGTACCATGCAAGTAGCTACTACTACCGGTTGAAGGCCTTTGCAGGAACAGCTGAAACGGCCTACTCAAATACCATAGAAGTAAAAACGCTCCATTCCGCAGAGCTAACATCTGACTCCACAGCTTTGGTGAAGATCTACGATGAAATGGGCGGTGCAGGCTGGACAAATTCAGCAAACTGGAAAGCAGCCCAGTTGAGAGGTTGGTCGGGCGTTGTTGTAGAGAACAGTCGTGTGACGGCTGTCAACCTTGCCTCCAACAACGTGACGGGCGCTTTCCCAACGCTGACCGGCACCGAGCTAAATGCTTTAATACAACTCGACTTGGCCAATAACCAAATCACCACGGTGCCAGCCAATGCTAACCTGGCAGCACTGCAAGTATTGGATCTGTCTTCCAATCAACTGGACTTTGGCTCCCTGGAGCAGTTTGCAGGAGTAACGACGTTTAGCTACTCACCGCAAGCGGACTTGTTTACCGCAGTTGACCTGCTTCAGGAGCGAGGAGAGCCTTTATCCATTGACCGGACAAGTGCGGGGGCTTCAAACCAGTATCAGTGGTATAAAAACGGAACAGCCATCGATGGTGCTACCGGGCCGGTGTACACGATAGCCTTTCCAACATTTGCTGAGGAAGGAAGCTATACAGCTCAGGTTAGCAACACCCAGCTGCCCAACCTTACGTTGACCACGCTTCCAATAACACTTCGGGTAAGCTCATTGGAACGGGACAGGCTTATATTGACCGAGCTTTATAACCTAACGGGGGGCGATAGCTGGAATAATAATACAAACTGGAACACAGCTGACATAGCGAGCTGGTTTGGGATCACAGTAGCGAACGACCGTGTTACAGGCATAACCCTTCCGTCCAACAATCTGGTAGGTGAATTGCCACTACGTCTCGGTGACATGCGAAGGCTGACAGCTATCGATATCTCCAACAATGAGGTAAGCAGCTTACCAGCTCTGACTAACATCATAGAGCTCACCACCTTTAATGTGAGCAACAACCGGCTACAGTTTGACGACTTGGAGCCCAACGTAGGTATTGCCAGTATCAACTACGCCCCTCAGAAACTGACCGGCCAGGCGAGAGACGAAAAGATAGCTGTGAACACAGCAGTAACAGTAGAGGTACCCGTTGGTGGTACAGCCAATAGCTACCAGTGGTACCGCAATGGCTCACCGATAGCAGCAGGAACCAGCAGCACCTATCAACTGGGCCCGATAAGGTATGAGAACATGGGAAGCTACGAGCTGGAGATAACCAGCAGCAAAGTGGCAGGGCTGACCTTGCGAAGCGAAGTACAAAGAGTGCTGGGCACGGCCATGATAACAGGCAGCATTATCGACCTGAACAACGCTAGTGTTGCCAATGCAAATGGTGCATTGCTGGGAGTAAAGACAGGTGCCTATGATACGACAGGTTTTTACACAAGTAGCGACAATGGTGTGCTTACAATCAACGATGTGGTACTGGGAGACTATCTATTGTACGGCGAGCAGGACAAACAAGTATACATCCCGAGTTACTACCGCAGCACGATCGACTGGGTGTTTGCTGATCTGATCCAGCTAAGAGACAATATTGGCGACCTGGTGTTGACGATGGTTAACGTACCGAGGGAATTGACGCCAGCAGATGGAGACAACACGTTCAAAGGTCTTTTTGAATCAGACTTTGGGGACACTGGAGGCAAGGTGCTTGACCGCAGCCGTGTGCAGGGAGCAGGCGTTAGTGTGAGCCGGTCACGGTTCAGAGCTAAGGACAATGAAGATGACTATGAGCTGATCGCCTATGTTCAGACAGATGAAACGGGTCAGTTTGAGATGAACAACCTGCCTGATGGAGACTACCGTGTCAACATTCAGTATCCGGGTATTCCGATGGATCCTACATCGTTTATCGACTTTCAGTTGGGGGGTGGCAGTGGTGTTGAGCAGAACAGCATCCGTATCAATGCGTTGGCTACGCCAACTAAGATTGTGGTGACCAAGGTGGAAGAGACAGGCATCTATCTGGATTACTTCAAGGGGCTGGTGGTGTATCCGAATCCAGCGGATGACTATATTACGATTAGGTACGAGAAGCTTGTAAAGGGCAACGTGTTCGCAGAGCTTACGGATTTGACCGGTCGGGCAATAATGTCGAAAGAGGTGCGGCCGGGAACCAACCAGCAGACGGTATTTGATCTGACGGATGTTAAAAACGGTCTATATATATTGAGATTTTTTGACAAGCATAGGAATGGAATAGAGATAGCCTCATTCAGGTTGATATTGAAGAAGTAGCCAGGAATCACATGCGATTCTGATTGGTAAATTTTTTTAACGCAAGTAGTTGTATTTCAGTATATTATGCGCTAAGTTCTAATCTGTTATAGCTGCTCAGCCGATAATTTGCACCTGCAATCTAACCTTCGATCGTATGAAACTTGCTTTCAGAGGTCTCATGGTACTCATCATTTTTTTTAGCTGGCAAAACCTTTTTGGGCAAAGCCGCAATGAGATGGGGATTCCACTAATAACGAATTTCAGCCATAAAGAAACTGGCGGGCACGCTCAAAACTGGGCCACGATTCAGGATGAAAAAGGAGTGCTGTACTTTGCCAATACCAATGGGGTTTTAGAGTTTGATGGCGTTCGATGGAGGATAATTGAAACTAAAACCGGCCTGTTTTTCTCTCTCGCTAAGGATGAAAATAATAGAATTTTCGCTGGCGGCTACGACGAAATCGGCTATCTGGCACCGGACTCAATCGGGCAAATGCAGTTTGTATCCCTCAAGTCTGAGGTGGGGGAGGAAAATAAGGATTTTAGAAATATGCGAAGAACCTTCTCGACTCCTGAAGGGACTTATTTTTGTGGGTATAGTCACATTTTCCGGTGGGATGGGTCGAAAATGAAGACCTGGCAGTCAGGCGAAAACACATTTGGCATCTCATTTTACGTAAACAATGATTTCTATGTGCAGCAGCGAAATGTGGGTCTTCTGAAGCTTGTCGCAGACTCTCTGCAGCTGGTGCCGGGGAGTGAGAAACTGATGGACAAGCGATTCTATTTTATGCTTGGGAATAAAGCTGGTGGGGGCTTGGTCATTGGGACAGCAAATGATGGACTTTATCACTTCGACGGGAAAGAATTTTCAGTATTTCCCACTGAAATTGATGCTTCGCTTAAGGCAAGCCTGCTTTATCATGGCATTTGGTTAGAGGATGGAAGCATGATGCTAAGTACCATACTGGGGGGAACAGTAGTAGTTACAGGTGGTGGGGAGTTAAAATACAGACTTCATACTGGCAACGGGCTTCAAAATGATGCGGTTCACGCTGCATTTGTCGACTATGGTGGTGCCGTATGGTTGGCGCTCGACAACGGAATAAGTAAGGTTGACGTTGCATCTCCAATTACTCGTTTTGACCAAAAAAATGGTGTTCGTGGCATAGTGAATTCCATTATCAGGCATGACAATGAACTCTATGTAGCAACGGGCCATGAAGTCTCAAGAATGCGGAATGATATGGACGGCGCAATGTTCAGTGGCATTGAGGGGGCCAATAGTGCCTGGTCTTTTCTGACGATCGACCGTTCTTTAGTAGTTGCCACCGATTTTGGCATTAAGGTATTGACTAAAAGCGGCTTCGAGCAAGTTCCTGTAGCTCCTCAGGGATATCGCCAACTTTATCAATCTCCGCAAAACCCAGACATTGTTTACGGCGGCACTACCGATGGCGTAGCAGTGTTCGAAGTGAAAGGCGGAAAATGGGATAGTCTCGGAAAACTACCTGATGTCGGAGGGGAAATCCGCCGAATGCTGGGTGTGGATAGTATTCTTTGGATTAGCACCTTTCATCGTGGTATTTATCGACTGAAAACGGATTCGGGCTCACCGCTTGAGATTCAGGAGGCGCAGCTGTATGATACGCTGGGGGGCCTGCCCTCCATGGTTGAAAATTTTGTTTATCCATACGGAGGAGGTAAGGTTATAGTCACCCACCGTGGTATTTTTCAGTTTGATGCTGGGCTGAATAAATTTCGACCTGATTCTACTTTTGGAGATATGCTGGCCAATGGCTCTCATGCCGCCTATAGCTTTGAGGAAGGGACTGATGGTAGAGCATGGATACATGTATACAATCGTGATAAGAAGGTTAGGGATACTGGCTATGCAAAAAGGGGAGAAGATGGAAAGTACGCCTGGGTGAATAACGCATTTGCGGGATTGGAAGACGTCAACCTTTTTTATATCTATTCAGAGCCTAATGGCATTACCTGGCTGGGGGGCAACGATCTTTTGTTGCGACATGACAATAGTGTCTCCGTTAATTATGATAGAACTTTCAATACACTCATAAGGCGGGTTATCATCAAAAGTGATTCCCTGATTTTTGGTGGCAACCAGAAGGAAGAAGCAATGGTAGCCCCCAAATTGGAATTTCCGAACAATTTCATACGGTTTCAATTTGCGGCAACCAGTTTCGACTTTGCAGAAAAAAACGAATACCAAACTATGCTGGGAGGATATGATGAAGACTGGTCGGCCTGGACAACGGAGACACAAAAAGACTTTACGAACTTGTCTGAAGGGTCTTATACTTTCTATGTACGAGGGAGAAACATTTATGGTGTACAGGGCAAGGTTGATTCCTATTCTTTTTTGATCCTTCCGCCATGGTATCGCACCTGGTGGGCATTTGTCATTTACCTGGCGTTGTTTGTGGGAACGATACAGTTGACTATTCGTCGGCGCTCCAAACAACTTAAAGAAGAAAAATTGGTGCTTGAACGCATTGTAGCACAGCGAACACAAGAAATCGAGCAAAAGAATGCACAGCTTGAGGAGCAGGCCAGGCAGCTTCAGGAAATGGACAAAGTGAAATCTAACTTCTTTGCCAATATTTCCCATGAGTTTCGAACACCGCTCACCCTAATACTTGGCCCGCTAAACGATCGGGCGGATGGCAACGATGCAGTGATGCCGGGCAGCGTGCTGAGCATGATGAAGTCCAACGCCGACCGGCTTTTGCGATTGATCAACCAGCTTTTGGATCTGTCGAAGCTGGAGACCGGCTTGCTGAAGTTAGAAGCTGCAAAATATGATTTTGTATCATTTGTGAAAGGGCTGACCAGATCATTTGACTCGCTGGCAGAGCGCCGGGGGTTGACGTTGTCTATTTACTCGGAGGTAGACTCGCTGGACATTTTTTTTGATGTAGACAAAATTGAAAAAGTCTTTTTTAATCTAATCACTAACGCAATTAAGTTCACAGAAGACGGCGGAAGCGTCAGTTTGACCATAAGAGAATTACAAGAATCCGTCGAAATTGATGTGGCGGATTCAGGCATTGGAATCCCTGAAGATCAACTGAAAAATATTTTTGAGAGGTTTTATCAGGTAGATAGCTCAATAACTAGATTTCAGGAAGGTTCAGGGATCGGGCTGGCGCTGACCCGGGAACTTGTTGAGCTTCATTATGGGTCAATTAGTGTCAGAAGTACCAGAGACAAGGGTACAGTGTTTACTGTCAAATTGCTTAAAGGAAGCGCTCACTTTGGGAAAGACGAAATTGTTGCAGAAAAAGTGACCGCCGATGTTGCCACAAAGCCGGCTAAAAGCAAAGTTTTGACAGAGACTGGCATAGTGGCTGACGATGGCCGCCTTGTCGTGCTGGTAGTTGAAGACAATCCGGATGTGAGAGCCTATATCAAAAGCCAACTGGAGGGACAATTTAGAATTCTTGAAGCAGGCGATGGAGAAGAAGGGTTGGCTATGTCGAAAGAAAAGGTACCCGATTTGATCATCAGCGATGTAATGATGCCGGTCATGGATGGGTATACGTTGACGAAGAAATTGAAGGAACATGTTGGCACTTCCCATATTCCTGTTGTGCTTCTGACCGCCCGGGCCGACAGTGAAGATAAAATTGAAGGGCTTGTAACAGGAGCTGATGACTATTTAACCAAGCCATTTGACGGGAAGGAGCTGGCCGTGCGGATTGACAACCTGATTAATATCAGACAAAAGTTGAGGGAAAGAATCCGCCAGCAGGTCTTGTTGGAGCCGAGTTCAGTAGAAGCCATGTCAATGGACGAAACTTTTATCAGAAAAGCGGTGGCGCTAGTGGAGAAGCATCTGGCAGATTCGGAATTAAATGTAGAATGGCTGAGTGATGAAATGTCCATGAGTCGGATGCACCTCCACCGTAAGCTGAAGGCACTTACTGACCAATCACCCAGCGAGTTCATCAGATCCATCCGCTTGAAGCGAGCTCACCAGCTTATCCGGCAGAGGAGCGCCACCGTGACAGAAATTGCCTTTGAGGTGGGCTTCAATAACCTTTCTTATTTTTCGAAATGCTTCAAAGAAGAGTATGGTCTGCTGCCCTCGGAACTTGAGGAAAAATCAAGCCACTAGGAACTTCTGAGATTTTTTGGGCTATATGTTACATCTGTGTGAGTCCGTGTTACGTGGCTGTTAGCATGCAGGTATCTGAGGGCCGAACTTGTAGCTATGAAAAAGCCAAAAGGCTGATCATCAGCTCAAGTTTTTAACTAACTCTCAGGATCATGAAAACCTTTTTTAAGCAAAAAAATGGGCTTGCCTTTCTTTTGGGGATGCTCATGACTTACTTCGGAAGTGCTCAAAACATTTTGACGGCGGATAGAAACCCGGGGGCAGTAGCCGTGCCGGGTGCTGTTTTTGTTGGTTCAACAGCTCTGCAGGACGCCATTGCGGCGGCGGCGGATGATGACATTATTCACGTAATACGGAGCTCCAGCAGTTATGGAGCAATCACTATTGACAAGCGACTTAATATTTTTGGAATTGGGCTTTTTCCGGATACTGATGGCTCCAGCAGATCCTACGTAACTACGGTCGAGATAGCCGACCCGGCGGCAAGCGGTACCCGGATATCGGGAATGGTTATTTCCGCATCACTTACTCTCGGTGGTGTTGCCGGGACTCTAAGCAATTTGCTTCTTGAAAATAGTCAGATACTGAGAATTCAGCATGAAGGAAGCACAACCACACTCAACAACATCATAATTAGAAATAATTTGCTTGGGCATGGAATTGGCACTTCAACGGAGGAAACAATAGACTTATTGGCGGGGTATGTTTCCAACGTGGTTATTGCAAACAATGTTATTTATGGTTCAAGTGGTTCAGATTGTTGCAACGCACAGCAGGGGACACTGACAACAGACCTCAGCACCATCGAAAACAATTTGTTCATACACAACGATGGGATCAGTAGCGGCTGGTTCGCTTTCGAAGAGCTCAGAAACAGCATAGTGAAAAACAACATTTTTTACGGTATTGGGCCAAGGGGAAAAGTGGTACTTTCCAATAACACTTTTGAAAACAATTTGAGCTTTACCAGCAAGGCCACTCAAGGATTTCTCACTACTGGTGGCAACACAAGTGTTAATAATATTACTGGTCAAGACCCTCTTTTTGTCAATGTCTCATTTGGAACGGGAGTTCCCTCTCTCTCAACATTTGACCCAACCCTGGATACGGGCTCACCTGCTCTTGGCTCAGGCACCAATGGCACCGACATGGGTGTGTATGGAGGCCCAATCCCTTTTAATTTGGAGGGCACTTTAATACCCACCATTCAGGTGCTCGATGTTCCTTCTATGGTGATTGAAGGCAATGACCTGAATGTGCACATCCAGGCCAAAGGAAACTAGTACAGCTCATCCCGAAAAAGATGAAAAGGCTTCTTTCCATTCTGGGGTTGATATCCTGTGCGCAATTTGGGCTGGCACAAGCGCCGCAAATAGCGGCCATGGAATACTATGTAGATGCCGACCCAGGTTTTGGTGGTGGTACCAGCGTTTTTTTCACACCCGGCGCTCAGGTGGATTTTAACTTCACCGTGCCCACTGGCTCGCTTACACCAGGCATGCATACATTGTACGTTCGCTCAATGGATGAGAACAACGTATGGAGTCATTTTGAAAGAAGAGCTTTTTTTATCAGTCAATCCACAACCGAAACACGCAACAACATAGTAAGTATGGAGTATTACCTTGACTCTGATCCTGGTCAGGGTAATGGAACGCCGGTGGCGGTGACGCCGTCCGCTGATGTCGATGTTTTTGAGCTGATCCCCACGGCGTTCCTTAGCTCCGGTTTTCATAACATCTATTTCAGGGTGCAGGACGCATCCGGCCAGTGGAGTGCAGCAGAGCATCGGCCATTTTTCGTTAGCCAGTCGACCAGTGAGGTTCGAAACGACATTGATGCCGTAGAGTATTTCATAGATGTTGACCCGGGTCAGGGCAACGGTGTGGCCGTAGCAGTAACACCATCCACAGATGCAGACCTGATAGAGCAAATCCCAACAACTTCCCTAAGTGCCGGCTTTCACACGGTTTATTTCAGGGTGCGTGACGCCTCCGGTCAGTGGAGCGCTACGGAGCATCGGCCATTTTTCATTAGCCAGTCGACCAGTGAGGTTCGAAATGACATTGATGTCGTAGAGTATTTCATAGATGTTGACCCGGGTCAGGGCAACGGTGTGGCCGTAGCAGTAACACCGTCCACAGATGTAGACCTATTGGGGCAAATCCCAACAACTTCCCTAAGTGCCGGCTTTCACACGGTCTATTTCAGAGTGCGTGATGCCTCCGGTCAGTGGAGCGCTACGGAGCATCGGCCATTTTTCCTTAGCCAGTCGACCAGCGAAGTTCGAAATGACATTGATGCCGTAGAGTATTTCATAGATGTTGATCCGGGTCAGGGCAACGGAGTGGCCGTAGCGGTAACACCATCCACAGATGTAGACCTGATGGAGCAAATTCCCACGACTTCCTTAAGCACTGGCTTTCACACGGTCTACTTCAGAGTGCGTGATGCCTCCGGTCAGTGGAGTGCGACGGAGCGCAAGCCATTTTTCATCACCACCTCGAGTGTTGAGGGTCAAAATACCATTACCTCGTTGGAATACTTTTTTGATGTGGATCCGGGGCATGGAAACGGTTTGGCGCTGGCCATTTCTCCGGGAACCCAGGTTAATGCTGCTGTTCCCATACCTATTGGATCACTTTCTCCCGGGATGCATACGCTTCATATCAGGGCCCTGGATGATAGGGGGCAGTGGAGCCATATTGAATCAAGACCCTTTTTTAGAGACGGGACAAGGCTGATAACTACTGTTGAATACGCCATAGATACAGACCCCGGCGTGGGTCAGGCCACACAGGTGGTTGTAGCTTCTCCCCAAAATCCCATTGATGAAAATGTCAGCATACCTATTGCCGTCAATTCGTTAAGTAGTGGCAGCCACAATCTCTTAACGAGGGTAAAAGATGGAAATGGAGCCTGGAGCTTAACAAATACTACTGCCTTCGAACTGCTAAGTTTTTCTCTTATGATAGACAGTGTGGCCCTTGATTCTATTTACAGGAAAACGGCTGGAGCAAGTTGGGCAAATAGCGCCAATTGGTACAATGTTGACCTCAACACCTGGTACGGAATAGACACACTGGGAGGCAGGGTGCAAGCGGTGAGCTTGGGCAGTAATAATTTGGAGGGCGGTTTCCCCTATGAATTGGCCTACTTATCTGAAGCAGTCAGTATTGATCTGTCGGATAACTTTTTGGCAGACAGCGTCCCTGAGCAGATAGTGAATTTGCAGGCGCTGACCAGTTTTAATATCAGCAACAACGAACTTACCCACTTGCCCGACATGAGCTCACTCGGGCTGCTCTCCTCGCTTGATGTGAGCAACAATCGATTCACCTTTGAAGATTTAGAGCCAAATGTAAGCATTATAACCGTCAATGCAGGACAGAAGCCATTCGGTCTGAGCCAAACAATTGGACTAAATGCTGGAGATAATCAAACATTGGCCTTTGAAGTAGGTGGAATAAGCAACGAATATCAGTGGGAGAAGGACGGGGAGGCTATTGTTGGTGCCACATCTGACACGTACGAAATAGCAGACTTTGGCCCACTGGATCTCGGTGTATATAAATTGAGGGTAACCAACACTGTGGTTACGGAGCTGACCCTCATAAGTGAGCCAATCACCATTACATCTCCAGCCTCGATACTTTCTATCACGACGAATGATATCAACCCAAATAACTTTTCTTCAGTTAGCTGGACTGTCACCTTTGACCAGCCGGTGACCGGGGTTTCTGAAGCAAATTTCTCTCTCGTCGAATCCGGCGTAGCTAGTCCAATCTTAACAGCTGTATCCGATGTAGATGGGGCCAATTGGCTCGTTGCAGCAGAATTCGGCGCAGCCGGGGGCACCCTGGGCCTGGATTTCACCGATAACACTGGAGTTTTGCCAGGCGTTATCAGCATCCCCTTTACTGGGGAAATGTATAGCATCGACAACATCCCGGCCACTGCTGACACCGTGATTGTGCAAAGCGGGCCCGTGAATCTTGATTCACAGTTATTAGACTTCGACATACTAAATGGAGAGATAGGAGCAACGTTTGAGTATTTTATTAATAGCGAGACGGACAGCAGTGCCCTGACAATAAGTGGAAGTGACACTATTTCCTCTGATCCAGAGCGCCTTACCGAAATAGATTTGGCCAACTTGGCCGACGGTATTTTCAGTGTTAAAGTTGTTTTAACCGATAGTCTTGGCAATCGGGGCGATACAATCAGCACCGAAGGGCTCAAAGACATTGTACCCCCTACAGCCACTTTGACTTACAGCCTGCCTCAGCCGTCAATAACAGGCGTCATACCTGTTGACGTCCAATTTTCAGAAGCAGTCACCAATCTAACAAGCCAGGATTTTGACGTGCTCAATGGCGTCGTGGATACAATTGTCCAAACCAACGCCTCAAATTATCAGCTTATCTTGTTGGTCAACGCAGACATTACGTTGTTGCAGGTAAGCCTTCAGCCGACAGGTGTGACGGACTTGGCAGAAAATCTCGCAGAAAATAGCAGTGTGCTCAAAATCCGGAAAATCAAGGATGGCGTCATCGCATCTGACTCCCTGGCCCTTGTAAGCCTGTATAATGCTCTTGACGGAGCTAATTGGGTCAATAATACTAATTGGCTTGCACCTGGCCAGAAAGTTGAGAACTGGTTTGGAGTAACGGCGTCTCTTTCAAGGATAACGGGCATTGATTTGGCTGCAAACGGCCTTAGAGGGGTTTTGCCCAATGATATTCTTGTGCTTGACTCATTGAAAATCCTCGATGTCAGCAATAATCAGATTTCCAGACTACCCAACCTGACTTCAATGACGCTTTCTACCACCAACGTTGCCAGTAATGTTCTTGATTTTGCCTCACTGGAATTCAATATGGGACTTGCTTCTTTCACGTTTTCGCCGCAGTCTGCGCTCCTTACTTTTATGGATACCCTTCAGGAGAGGGGAGAAAGCCTGATCTTGGTCCGCCAGGTCGGAGGAAGCGCAAACAATTATCAGTGGTTTAAAAATGACCTGTCATTAGAAGGTGCTGCCGGGTTCAATCATACAATCGATTTTCCAACATTTGCGGACGAGGGCAATTATTATGTGGAAGTTACCAGTAGCATCGTTCCGGGTTTGACACTCACAACTAAGCCGGTAGCACTCAGGGTGAGCTCCCTTGAGCGTGACAGGTTATTGTTGGAGGAGTTGTATAGCTTAACCAGTGGCGACGCCTGGATCAATAATTCGGGATGGAACACGGCCGATTTATCATCTTGGTTTGGTATAACCGTTGCCAGCGACAGAGTAACCGGGATTGACTTGCCCGCAAACAATCTTTCTGGTGACTTGCCGAAGTTTCTGGGAGATATGAGGAGGCTAACAAGTATCAATTTATCGGGTAATGAAATCACCAGCCTGCCAGTTTTGACAAATATCATTCAACTCACGATGCTCAATGTCTCGAACAACAGGCTACAATTTGACGATCTTGAGCCAAATATCAACATTCCCAGCCTGATCTATAGCCCACAAAAACTGGCCGGAGTGATGTTGGAAGAACTGGTACCAGTGGGCGCTGACTACTTACTCAGCGTATCGATTGGTGGCAGTGCCAATAGTTATCAGTGGTTCAGGAATGGCGTGGAGGTGGAGGAAGGCAATGCGGCAGAGTATACTATTGCCGGGATAGATTTCGCTACGATGGGCGATTACCAACTGGAAGTCACCAATTCCAAGGTTGCTGGCCTGACTATCCAAAGTAACGTGCAACGAGTTTTAGCGACAGCCAGCCTTGCGGGTAGGATAACAGACAAAAGCGAGCTCCCTGTCAATGATGCCTTTGGGGCACTACTAATAGTTAAGGCGGGCGCCTACGATACCACAGGTCACTTCAGAAGCGGGCCAAACGGGACATTTGTCATCGAAGAAGTGGTACTGGACGATTATCTGCTTTTTGCCGAGCAGGATATAGAAGTCTTTTTACCAAGCTTTTACAAAAGCACCATCGATTGGGCCTTTGCCGATCTACTTCAGCTCCGTGGCAATGTTGGTGAACTGGTGCTTACCATGGAGGGTGTTCTGCCGGTGTTAACCCCTGCAGATGGAGACAATACCTTCAGTGGATTATTTGAATCTGATTTTGGCGACGATGGGGGACGGGTGTTTGATAGAAAACGGGTAAAGGGGGCGGGAGTAAGTTTGAGTCGCTCAAGGTTTAGGGCGAAGGATAACGATGAAGGCTACGAGCTGATCGCCTATGTTCAAACAGATGAAACGGGCCAGTTTGAGATGACCAACCTGCCTGATGGTGACTATCGTGTTAACATTCAGTATCCAGGCATTCCGATGGATCCTACTTCTTTTATCGAGTTTCAGCTTGGCGGTGGCAACGGTGTGGAGCAGAACAGCATCCGTATCAATGCCCTGGCTACACCAACTAAGATTGTGGTGACCAAGGTGGAGGAAACAGGGATCTATCTCGATTACTTCAAAGGGCTGGTGGTGTATCCGAATCCAGCGGACAAACTCTTAGCAATCCGTTATGAGAAACTGGTGAAAGGAGATGTAACTGCGGATTTGATGGACTTAACAGGCCAGACGGTAAGAAGTGCCAGCCTCAAGCAGGGCCTTAATAAAGAGATTCTTCTTGACGTAGAAGACGTGAGAGCCGGTATTTATATTTTGCGGTTTTATGATACAAATCAAAATGGGCGATACATTCTCTCCCTGAGAATAATTGTAACGAGGTAGTTAGCTACACGTGAGCAAGACTTCAATTTTACCAATTAAGTAGTTTAAGTGATATTATATATTGAAAAGTTCTTATCTTCGGGTTGCTGCCTATAGCCCAGTTTGCGGGCCTTTATTGTAACTATTGTATTTTCTTGAGCCGTGTATAGGCTCAACCGATCTAATCGAACATGAAATTTAAAATTTTGGTGTTCTCAATAGCACTGGTAGGTGCTATTCAGAACTTGTATGCCCAAAACTCAGTTGGCATTGGCACAGAAACGCCGAATCAAAATGCTGTCCTTGAGTTAATTGCTATCAATGGAAATCAAGGCTTTCTTGCTCCACGGCTAACCGCTGCCGAGCGAACAGCCTTCGCAGCCAATCTGGCGGCTACCGACAATGGCATGTTGGTTTTCGACAGCGATGATGGGACACTGTATGTTTGGTACAACTCTGCCTGGAACGCCATAGGATTGTCTCAACTTGTGGCTGGCGATGGCATTTCAATTACCGGTCAGGAGATCACTAACTCAGGAGATGTTGATGCCACAGATGATGTGACCATCACAACGGCATCTGCCGGTGATGTGTTGGGCCGCTTCGATTCTCTGGTAGTTTCGGGGCTCAAAGGACTGCCGCTAGACAGCATCGCACCATCAACAGGGTTTGGCCTCGTTTGGAATGGAAGCCTTTGGAAGTTTGCCCTGGATTCGGCGTCTAATCAGACAGTTATTCCCAATGCAGATCTATTGGCCACCAATACGCAGGCAGCACTAGAAGAACTGCAGGTGGAGATATTGTCTATCACCAGCGGCCCAAACAGCATTGGCAGCCCTGAGATAATAGATGGATCAATTGCTGACGCAGACATAAATGCGACGGCCGCTATAGCAGGAACAAAGGTTAACCCAAACTTTGGCACACAAAACATCATAACCACAGGCACAGTAACCGGTGCATCTTTTTCCGGCGACGGAAGTGGCTTAACCAATATACCAGCGACTCCAGGGCCAAATACGGTAGGTAGCCCTGAACTTATTGATGGATCGATTGCCGATGCGGATATTAACGCTGCCGCAGCAATCGCTGGTACTAAGGTTACTCCAAATTTTGGTGCTCAGAACATATCGACCACCGGATCAGTGACGGCAAGCTCCTTTTCGGGCGACGGGAGCGGATTAACCAACATTCCCGCCACCCCAGGCCCGAATACTGTCAGCAGCGCAGAAGTTGTAGATGGCTCAATCGCATTTTCCGATCTGAACACTGCCGTAGTGGATGGAGTTACACTGGCGTCGAACGGCTCGTCGTTTGAGGTGCGTGACAATGGAGTGACAACGGCAAAGCTGGTGAATGGGTCGGTGACAGACGCCAAGGTAAGCGACGTAGCGCCAGCAAAGATTACCCAATCGGGTGCAACCATTGGTCAGGTACTAAAATGGACCGGCAGTGCCTGGGCTCCTGCGACTGACGTTACCGGTTTGGCCTCGCTTACCAACGGTACGCTGCTGATTGGCGACGGCACCAATACTCCTCAGGAACATGCAATTTCCGGCCATATTAATATCGATAATACTGGAACGGCATTGATTCAAAACGGCGTCATTACGCATGATATGGTCAACGACCTGTCCTTTGTGGACGGCATTACATTGGTGTCGAATGGGTCAACGTTTGAAGTCCCGGTTGGCGGGATTTCCAGTCTGGAAATACTGGATGGAACCATCTCCGACGCCGACATCAGCGATGTTGATGCGGGAAAGGTAATAGGCCTGGGCACTGCAGCGACACTTAATGTTGGCACCGGGCCAAATCAAATAGTTCAACTGGATGGTGGTGGTGCTTTGCCTGCCGTGGACGGGTCTAATCTGACGGGAGTTACGGTTGGAGCTGGTTCTATTTCGACAGCCGAACTGGCAAATGATGCCGTCACAAGTGCTAAAATAACAAATGGTACCATCACAGATGTCGACATTTCAGATGTGTCTGCTGCAAAGGTTACAGGCCTTGGCTCAGCCGCCACGCTTGATGCAGGGGTCACTACAAACGACCTGGTTCAGCTACCCTCCGACGGCACCCTGCCTGCGCTTGACGGCTCAGCGCTGGTAAACATGTCTGCTGCCCAAATCTCGGGCCTGGGCACAGCGGCCGCTCTGAATGTAGGCACCGCTGCCAATAATGTTGTTCAGCTCGACGGTACAGCCGCTTTGCCTCCGGTGGATGGCAGTGCACTTAGCAACGTAACAGCGGTTAATTTTACAGGGGCACTGGCCGGCGACGTGGTGGGTGGACAGGGAACTACCATTATATCAAATGGTGCTGTGAGCGGGGGTGCAGGTGGAAAAATTGCCGACAATACAATCACAGATGATGATATAAACAGTATCAGCACAGCTGTTATTACAGGGCTAGGCACGGCGGCAGTACTCAATGTTGGGGTATCCAACGGCAATGTGGTGCAGCTTGACGCAACCGGCTTGCCAGTGGTTGACGGATCACAATTGACTAATGTCACTGCCACCGGATTTACCGGCTTACTTGCTGGCGATGTGACAGGAACGCAAGGTGCGACAGTTGTGGAGCAGGTAAATGGCGTAACGGCAGCCAATGTGGCTACAGGTGCCACCGCTGCCAATGCTGCCACAAGCCTCAATACATCAGGAACTATCGTTGCCAGGGACGGTTCAGGAGACTTTTCGGCAAATAATATTACCGCCACCTCCTTTGCAGGCGATGGTGCGGCCATTACAGGTTTAAATCCAAATGCAATTATGGATATGGAGATTAACCCAACGGACAATTTTGTTTCATTTGGGGCAGGTGGTGGTAAAACAGCGGCTTTGGGTGGAGCCGCTGGTACGGACAACACTTTTTTTGGCGCTAATGCCGGTCAGGCGACAACGGCTTCCGGCACGACAAATACGTTTGTCGGATCCAATGCGGGCCTTAGCAATACGACCGGGTCGGGGAATGTTTTTCTTGGGGGCGATGGCGGAACAAATACTAATGGAGATTTCAATACCTTGATTGGTTCAGGAGCCGACGTTGGACTCGACGGATTGACGAATGCAACTGCCATTGGGGCAAACGCAGTAGTGAGTCAGGATAACTCGCTGACCTTGGGAGCTGTTGGCACAAAGGTGGGTATTGGACAAAGCACACCGCTTAGCGACTTGCAAATCAATGACGATTTCCACCTTTTTCATTTTGATGATGGAGGAACCATCGAGGGGGAGTTTATAGGAGAAAATTTGTATGGTGAAGGAACGGCTATTAAATATACCAAGACGGGACCCGGTAGTTTGATCTTCCAGAACGCTGGCCAAATTCAGTTTATGGTGGGAACCAGCCAGACGGTTGGAACCGATGGCCTGTTGGCTGGTTCAATAGATAACGCTCTGGTAATTAATAACTCCCGTGACGCCGCATTTAGCGGAGCTGTTGAAGTGGGCGACGTATTTGGAACACCCACTTCAGGCATGATAAGGTACAATGGTGCTTTTGAGGGGTACGACGGAGCCACGTGGATAAACCTCGGCGCCACCGGGATTGACGGTCCAATTGGGCAGGACATTTTGTTTGATGGCGATGCCGACAGGCTTATTTCACTTAATCAGACCTCAAGCGGGGTGGGCAAGAACTTGTTTGTATATGCTGGTACAGCTGCTACATCCAGCGGAAGTGTTGGAGGTGATTTGAACCTGGCTGGCGGATATGGAGACGGAGCAGCGGCACAGGGAAATGTTTCGATTTCCGGTAGCCGTCTCTACACGCCCGAAACTGAAATCACCGGATCCGTTTCCGGCACATCAGCATCTATTTTTAGTATATGGAATAGTGATCTCAACGCTTTGGTGGATGTTTCTGCCAATGGCAACGTAGGAGTTGGGGCAACCGCCCCTTCAGCACAATTTGAAGTGGTAAACAATGGTTTAGGTACGCATCCGGACGGCATATTCACTGTCTTCAATAACGCAAAGACAATTAGCCATCTTACGGTTAACAATGCAGGAAATGTCGGAGTTGGTAACGAAACACCATCGTCGAGGTTGGAGGTGACCGGCACCGGCACGGCTTCAAAAATAGAAATAAGCGACACTGGCACGGGCGACGCCGGGATGAATTTCAATGTTTCGGGAGTCGATTTTTCTATGGGAATAGATTATTCAGATGCACAGGCGTTTAAGGTATCGTCATCAAACGCTCTGGGGACATTGGATCGGCTAAGAATCAGCAGAACCAGTGGAGAAACTACAATAACCTCTACAGCTGGCTCAGCACCCTTAACCCTATCGGTGCCCTCGACAGGTGGTCACTACCTAAACGTAAATAACGGCACGGTGGGAACGCAGTATGGCGTTGTAGGCACATCATTTAGTGCGATAGGAACAAACACAAGTCACGACATGGTAGTTTGGGCCAATAGTGCGGAACGCATTCGAGCCAAGGCTGTAGGCGGTGTAGATGTAACTGGAGTTTTGGATGCTGATGATTTTACTTTTGCAGCACCGGTGACAAAATATGCCAGCTACAGCTCGAATGTATTTGATATCCTGACCGTCGGAGGTTCAGATTCCAAGTTTGCCTCTCCAAATGCAATTACAGGATATCATTACTTTAATGGAGTGTCTGGTGCCCTGGGTTATGCGATGGCCTCGGTAAATTTGCCTGATGGTGCCGTGATAACCGAATTGGCAGCTTGGATTTGGGATGATGATGCAGCAACCCCAGTCAGAGTTGAGATTGTTCGACATCAGCATGGGACTAGTGCCTACAATTCGGTGGCACAAATTGAAAGCCTCACTGCAACGGCCCTGGCTTCGGTTCAAAACCTTACTACAACCTCCATTTTTTTCGGAACAATCGACAATTCTCAGTATTCCTATTTTTTGAGATTTACCGGGAAGGACGATAACTCCCAAAATACACGGTTATACAATGCCCGGATCGAATATGACATGTACAAGCCGTATTGAAAAAAGATCGCATGAAATGGTTTAATAAGTTCGTCAGTATTTTTTTGTTGGCCGCTGTTTGTGGAGGGGAAATTTTTGCCCAGCTCACCACTACTCCGGGAACCACTGTTGGTATTTCTGTAGCCACAAAAGTGGGCGTGCAAGCCAATGTGATCAACCAGGGCACCATTTCAAATACCGGCACTTTGTATCTCCACAACGACTGGAGCAACTCCGGCACTTATGGAGGCGTAGGTATCGTAAACTTGTTTGGGGCAGATCAATCGTTTGCCCACAATGGTCAGGCGCTGGCCTCTTTGTTTGTAAACGGGGGAGGGTCAAAGCAAATTTCGTCCAATGTTTTAATCACTGAAGGTCTTGTGCTTGCGAACGGGTTGATAGATGTAAATCCCGCAGCCAATTTTGTTGTGAAAAGCACCGCCAGTATTTCCGGCGCATCTCCGTCGAGCTACGTCCGGGGAAAAATGCAAATTTCAGGGCAGGGCAATCAATACTTTCCTATTGGCGTTGGCTCCACCTTCACGCCGGTAGAGTTGATAAAAGTAAAGGGCAACGCTCCGGTGGTTTCCATGGAGGTGAAGGAACCGCACCCGGCTGGCCAAAGTGGCCTCGGGGTTGTGCAAATCTCACAGGCAAGGTACTGGGAGAAAACTGTTATTTCTGGCGAAATGACGGAGGGACAAATTACCTTGCCTGCAATCAACGAAAGCTTCATTGGCACGATGAACAATGCTTCGATAGTGGCATCAGTTGAACTTGGTGGGACTTATGAAAGCCTGGGCCAGCAGTCTGCCAGCGGCACTGTCGACAATGGTACGGTGACCAGTTTTGAAGATGCACTTTTCAGCTTTTATGCACTAGCCAGCGAAATCAACAACAGCAGGGAGGCCGACTCCGTGGCTTTAGTGAAGCTTTACTCAAGAGCAAACGGCGACGACTGGATTAACAAAACAGATTGGTTAACTACCCCGATAGACACCTGGCACGGCGTCAGCGTTCAGGGAGGAAGGGTGGTAGGCATCAACCTGGCCGACAACAACCTTACAGGCCGCCTCACGGCTGACGTTAGAAAGTTGTCTTTGGCGGCCAGTCTGAACTTTTCAAATAACCAAATCGGGCAGGGTGTACCGGCTTCAGCAGCGCAGCTTACCAACCTTCAAACACTCAACCTGGCCGGCAACAGGTTGGAAAATCTTCCCGACCTTTCAACACTGCCTAATATTCAGCTGATAGATGTTTCGGGTAACCTTTTGCAATTTGATGACCTTGAACCGAACATCGGTCTCTCCAATTTTAACTATGCTAATCAGGGGAGGTTTGGAACAGCGCTGGACTCCCTTCAGCCGGTACATACAACTTTTGTGAATGATTTGCCCGTGGGGGGCTCAGCCAACGAGTACCAATGGTTTCGCAAAGGCGAGTCGGTTGCTCAAGCCAACTCATCCACCCTCATCATCGATGATTTGGTCTACGACAACATGGGAGAGTATGAGCTTCGTGCCACCAGTTCGCTGGTCCCTGATCTTATCCTGGCCAGTAACACCCAGCGGATAAGGGCAACAGCCAGCGTGCAAGGGCGAGTAACGAACGCAGATGGAGCCAATGTTGCCAATGCTACCGGTGCTGCACTGGGCATTAGACCCGGGCGTTACGACACCCTTGGCAACTATACCGGAGGAGCTAACGGTTTGTTTTTTATCCCTCAACTTGTGTTAGGAGACTATCTGCTCTATGCCAGCCAAAACAACAGTGTTTACATTCCAACTTATCATAAAAGGACGATAGACTGGGCATTTGCCGACGTGGTAAATGTAAGAGAAAACACCACCGGGGTCGATATAACGATGGAACATCTTCCAAGGGAGCTGACGCCCGATGATGGTGATAATGTTGTGCTAGGATTTTTGGATGAAGATTTTGGCAATGGCAAAGTGTTGGACAGGAAACGGGTGAAAGGGGCAGGAGTCAGTATCAGCCGTTCAAGGTTCAGGGCAAAAGACCATGAGGACGACTATGAATTGGTGGTGTACATCCAGACCGACGAGAACGGTGAGTTTGAAATTAGCAACCTGGCTGACGGCGATTACAGGATCAATATTCAGTACCCTGGTATTCCAATAGACCCAGCGTCATTTATCGATTTCCAGCTCGGAGGCGGAGCAGGCCTGGAGCAAAACAGGATTTCACTGGAAGCTCTGGTGACGGAAGAATCGCTCCTTATTACGAAGGTGAAAGAAACAGGCATCTATTTGAGCTATTTCAAAGACCTTGAAGTGTATCCTAACCCGGCTGACAAATTCGTTACCATCAAATATGAGCAGCTGGTTAAAGGAAACGTTGTGGCTGAGTTGATGGACCTGAACGGAAACAGCCTGAAAACTACAGCGCTGAAAAACGAAAAGAACCACACGCAATTGTTGGACGTTGCGGATGTCAATAATGGGATATACGTCCTTCGTTTTCATGATCAACTGGTTCCTGGCAGGCCAATAATTACCTACAGAATAATTATTTCCCGGTAATTTTTGTTGACTAGCTTTACGGAGAAAAAGCAGCAGAATGTTCAATACAGAGGAATTCAACAGACTCATTAAGCGCAGGAGATCAATTTACACAGGGCAATTTACCGGGGAGAAGGTGGACGAAGCAGTTATTCACCAAATGCTGGAAAATGCCAATTGGGCACCGACTCATGGGCTTACCGAGCCCTGGAGATTTACCGTTTTTACTGGTGATGGCATTAAAAAATTGGCCACCTTTCAGGCGGAGTTATTCAAGAAAGTAACCACTGCCCAGGGCAACTTTAACGAAGGAAAATACGAGGGGCTTAAAACCAAGCCACTATCGGCATCTCACATTATCGGAATAGGAATGAAAAGAGATGAAAGGGGAAAAGTCCCCGAAATCGAGGAAATTGAGGCGGTTTCATGCGCTGTGGAGAACATGTACCTGACGGCTGCTGCCTACGGCGTTGGCTGCTATTGGGGCTCTGGAGGGATCACTTACATGGATGAAGCAAAATCATTTTTTGGCATTGGCGAGAATGACAAATTTCTTGGCTTTCTCTTTATTGGAGTGCCCGGTTCAAAATGGCCCGAAGGGAAACGAGCACCCGTGAAAGAGAAAACAACCTGGGTGCGCTGACCTTTTTAACAATCTTCATATTCGCAAACGTCGTCCCTTGTCTCCACCTCAAAGGTCTGGTGGTTGATGCCAAAGGAAGCGGCTACTTTTCGGGCCTCCCTTTTAACAGCGGCAACAACCTGGGCTGAAGCATCATCTTCCACTACCAGGTGGCAGGAAAGCACATTGTATTGTCCGTCCATGGTCCACACATGAATATCATGAACATCACTCACGTGTTCGATGGTCATCAGCTGATCGTGGATTGCCTTTACGGATAGATCGTCTGGCACAGCCTGCAAAAATATAGTGATGGTTTCGCTCAATGTGCGGTATACACCAAACAAAATGAAAACTGCTATGCCTATCGACAGCAAAGGATCGATAAAATACCAGTCGGTAAAATGGATAACGATGGAGCCAATCAGCACCGCTACCCAGCCAAGCACGTCTTCAAGCAGGTGCCATTTTACCACTTTTTCGTTGGCGGTTTTCCCGCCCCACATTTTCCACACAGCAGCACCGTTGACCAGGATACCCAACACAGAAAAAATCAGCATGCCAAAAGTTTGTACCGGCTCTGGGTTCCAGAAACGGGGAACTGCTTCGATGATGATGATGACCGAACCGGCAAAAAGAATGAGGCCACTAATGGTGGCCGAAATAAGAGAGAAGCGTTTGTAACCGTAGCTAAAGTTTTTGTCTCTTTTTTTTCTGGAAATCCGCTCAAAAATCCAACTGAGCCCTATGGCCATGGAGTCGCCCAAATCGTGGAGGGCGTCCGATAAAATAGCCATCGAATTTGTCAGCAGCCCACCTATCAGCTCGAGAATGGCAAAGATCAGATTGATGAAAAAAACAGCCCTTAGCTTACCAGAGCTGTCGTGCTCGTGGTGGTGGTGATGCCCATGATGATGTCCGTGCTGATGCGCCATGCTCAAATATCAGGCATATATGACTAATTCCCAACGGAACGCCCATTTCCATTGAATATCGTAGGACTGAATGCTGGCTTTGCGAAGAATATGCTCAAGGTCTGTTTTGAGAAACGACCTGAGTACCGATAGCCGGGCGTCGTATTTCACCATGGGTGAGCGGGAAAACATTCTTGTTAGCCAATCGATGGAGTGGTACGCAAACCAGTGGCGGTGCAGGTCATTGTTGATAATGCCCATGTTCACCTGGCCAATCCACTGCGAGTAGAAGGCAACAAGCTCGGGCTCGGGAAAATGATGCGTGAACAGGCTGGTGTGGATGATGTCAAACCTTAGTTTGGAAAATGCCTTCGAGTAGATGTCAATCTGTTCAAACCTGATTTCAGGAAAATCTTTCGTGTTCTGCCGGGCATATTCCAGCACGTGAGGATTAGCGTCAATGCCAATCAACTCCAGTTGCAGATTGTTTTTTCTACCCCACCGGGCCAGCAGCTTCATGATATCGCCACCTCCGCAGCCAATGTCGGCGATCACTATTTTTTCTTTTCGTTTTTTGGGGTGCCGACTCAGTAGCTTTTTTAGGCCACTCAGGCTGATATTGTTGCCGCCAAGTAATATGTTGATGGTGTCGAGCTCTTTGAGCGTTTGGACAATAATGTCTCCCGAGGAGCTCAGGTCATCCATCCATTCTAATGCTGCTGAGCGTTGCGAAAAATTAGGCACGGCGTTCGACATTGATTTCAAGCAGCATACTTTCGAGCGTTAGGCCAGGGCCAAAGGCGAAACTCAACACTTTTTTCCTGTCATCTTTTTCCGATAGGCTTTCCATGATCCTTTTTAGAACGAATAACACGGTGGGTGACGACATATTGCCGAATTCACGGAGTATTTCGTAAGCCGCCCAATTTTGTGCCTTTTCTATGCCAATGGCCTCTTCGATGGATTCAAGTATTCGCTTGCCTCCCGGGTGGATGGCAAAGTAGTCCACAGCTGCTGCGGAGCCACCATGTTGTCTCAGGAGTTTTTCTGTTAGTTTTCCGATGCCACCCTTTACAATGTCGGGCACATAGGCTGAAAGTTTCATCTCAAAACCGAAGTCGCCAATTTGCCAGGCCATGTCATTTTCTCCCGTTTTGTCGACATCACAATGGAAGTTTGTCAGGGTGAGATTGACTCCGTTCTTCTTTTTTCCGGATATGAGCATGGCTGCCGCTCCATCAGCAAAAAGGGCATTGGCCAGTAGGTTGTCTTCGGTGGGCTGGTTCTGAAAGTGCAATGTGCACAGCTCCACACAAACGACAAGTACTTGTGCACCATTGTGCGAGCGACAAATGTTATCAGCCACTTTCATGGCATTGAACGCAGCGTAGCAACCCATAAAGTTGATGGCTGTGCGTTGCACATCATTTGCTAAACCGAGCTGTTTTAGCAACTCAAGGTCGAGCCCGGGAGCATACATGCCCGTGCAGCTAACGGTAACAAGGTGCGTTATCTCCTCTTGCCAGTTTGGCTTCAGCCCGACGACCTTCTCAAGATCGTTTACAGCTTTTTGGCAAAGAGGAAGTGCCTCCTGCCTGTACCGCTCCATTCTTGAGCTGATGGTGGGAAATGGCTCCAGGCGCTCATTTTTGGGGTAGAAAGTGAAGTCACTTACTGCCGCACCATAGTCGTCGAGCACCGAATGGCGGTATCGAATACCGGAAGCCCGATAAAGAGCCTCCAATCTTTTGGCATCTTTCCCGGTCAGCCCGTGCGCTTTAATCATAAACCCCAGAATATCACTTTGACTAAAGCGATGAGTGGGGGTAGCGGTGCCTATTCCGAGAATATTAGATTCCATAGATGGTATAATAAGCTAAATTTAGCCTTACTTGTTCAAACACTTGGCTATTATATGTTACAAAAGGCTACCTGGCTTCATCTTCGTATACCCTTTTCCTTCTACTTATTGCCGGTATTCGTGTTTGCCTGTGCGACAGTAAAGCCTGATAGCCTTTTATTGACCGGGCTTATTTTCTTAATACTTCACCTTTTCCTTTACCCTGCCAGCAATGGCTTTAACTCATATTTTGATAAAGATGAAGAAAGCATTGGTGGTTTGGAGCATCCACCAAAAGTATCCGAAGAACTTTACTGGACGTCGCTGATCTTCGATGCCGTAGCCCTTGTTGCTGGGTTCATGATTAATTGGGTATTTGCACTGATGCTTTTTGGCTATGGACTGGCGTCGAAAGCCTATAGCCATCCGCTTACCCGTTGGAAAAAGAAGCCATTGCTTGGCTGGCTTGTGGCTGGCTTTTTTCAAGGGTATTTCACGTTTATGCTGGTAGTGATAGGGCTTGAAGACTTTTCTCCTGAGGTATTTCTGAACGCCAAATATTTCGTGCCAGCTTTTTTATCCTCTGCCTTGCTTTGGGGCTCTTACCCCATGACCCAGGTATATCAACATGAGGAGGACGGAAGAAGAGGAGATGAGACGCTGAGCCGCAAACTTGGTGTTTTGGGCACTTTTCATTTTACAGCCGTCTGTTTCACTGCGGCAAGCGGCGGTTTTTTCTACTATTTTTTGACGAGCTACGGAATGACCACCGCATTGGCTTTTTTAATAGCTATGGCGCCGGTGCTCGCTTATTTTCTCTGGTGGTATGCCATGGTGCGAAACGATGGAAAGCAGGCAAACTTTAGAAATACCATGCGGCTGAACTTGTATTCTGCCATCTGTCTCAACCTGTTTTTTTCCTGGCTTTGGCTGTTTACCTAGAAAGGTCGGCCATGTGTTTGAGCGATAATGCGTTTGGCTAAAAATGGCAAGCCACCCACCAGCCCCACTCCAATATTGGAGGTAAAATGAGTGCCGAAAAGATTTTGTGACTGTCGGCCTACCCAGAGGCGGCGGGCAAATTGCTGCCTCCACTTCTGAGCATACTCTTTTTCAATGGCCGCCAGGTCAAAGGCATTATTCCGGCGGTGGGAAGTAATTATTTCTGCCAAAATTTTAGCGGAATGAATGGCCATAGCCATACCGTTGCCACACAAGGGAGTGATCAGTCCAGCCGAATCGCCCGACATGTGGATGCCATTGCTGGTAGTCTCCTTTTTCTCAAAAGAGATTTCGTTGATCACCTCGGGGGCATCGAACAGGAAGTCGGAATTTTCGAAAATGCTCTTTAACCTTGGGTTTTGGTGGAGTACTGCCTTTTCCATCTCTGCGATACTTCCAAAGGCTTTCAGGTTTTCGGTGCGGCTCAGGTAGCAAATATTGTAAGTATCGCTTTCAACCTTACTAATGCCGCAATATCCGCCCGGAAAATTGTGAAGGGCTATCAAATCATTTGGGAAATCGGTTTTCACGTGGTACTTCACACCAACAAAGGGCGACCTTTTTTCCATAAAAGGCCTGCTGAGCTGCTTGTCAATTTTGGATCTTTTGCCGTGCGCCCCAATCACCAACCTGCTGCTGGTTGATTGGCCGTTGCCATAACTTACCACAAAGCCCTGGCCCTCTCTCGATACGTCGTCAACAGATTGATTGAGTGCAAACTCTACACCGCTTTCAACGGCTTTCTCATAAAGGAACTGATCGAACTGGAACCGGCTGATGCCGAAGCCACCCATAGAAAGGGACACTGAGGCCTGCTTGCCAGAGATGGCCGACAGGCTGAATTGTTTGATGGAGGCTGGTTCGAAATCATCGGGATAGAGCCCGTTGCGTCGCAAAAAAGGCACCACCTCATTCGAAATGTATTCTCCACAGACCTTGTGAAAGGGGTAGCTTTTTTTCTCTATCAGGAGCACGTCAAGCCCTGTCTTGGCCAGCAAAATGCTGTTGACCAGTCCTGCTAACCCACCTCCGATAATTATTACGTCTCTCATGAATAAGAAATATAGGTTAAAATGAGCTGGCAGCACTTTTTGTTTTCGTCTTTGTTGCAGACTGACAAAAATCAGTGGATAATAAAGGCAATATCATAACCTTTCACTGTATTGTCCACGAATTTTGGAACATGCAGACAACCCTCCCAAAGAAGCCTGTTGCAGAGAAAACTTATTGCTATCACTGTGGTGATGAGTGCCTCTTTGAGCCTATTTTGGCCCACGAAAAGCACTTTTGCTGTGAGGGCTGCAAAACGGTTTACGAGCTGCTACAGGACAATGGCCTTTGCGACTACTACGAACTGGAGCAAACTCCCGGCATGAGCCTGAAGCAGCCAAAATCCAGTGAGGCCTACGAATTTCTTGACGAGGAGGCAATCAGTAAAAAACTGATCGACTTCACTGACGGCAAGACCACAAAAGTGACCTTTTATATTCCCGCTATTCACTGCAGCTCCTGCCTTTGGCTACTGGAAAACCTTCCAAGGTTAGAGAGTTCGGTGATCAGTTCCAGGGTCAACTTTGTGAAAAAGGAGCTTACGATAGCCTTTCAGCAGGATAATGTAAGCCTTAGAAAAATCGTAGAGTTACTGGCTTCTATTGGCTATGCGCCGCTCATTACACTCGAAGACGAAGCAAAAGAACAGAAGAAAACTTCCTCACCCAACCGGAAACTCTACGCCCAACTCGGTGTAGCGGGTTTCTGCTTTGGCAATACTATGTTGCTCAGCTTTCCTGAATACCTCGGCTTCGATGGCGACGAGGGTTATCTCAAGCAATTTGTTGGCTACCTGAACTTCCTATTGGCACTTCCTGTCGTGTTCTATTCTGCGCAGGACTATTTTGTGTCTGCTTTTAAGAGCCTGCGAAAGAAGTTTGTGAACATCGACGTACCAATTTCTCTTGGTATTGCTGCCCTTTTTCTGCGGAGCACCTATGAGGTGTTTTTAGGAGGAGAGGCTGGGTATTTCGATTCGCTTGCGGGCCTGCTGTTCTTCTTGCTTATTGGCAAGTGGTTCCAGAGCAAGAGCTACGACCACCTTTCATTTGAGCGGAATTACACCTCCTATTTCCCCCTGGCGGTGCTCAAGTGGGTTGACGGTGCAACCAGAAACATCCCCGTTTCTGACATTAAGAAAGGCGATATTTTGCTGATTAGAAACAAAGAGCTGATACCAGCTGATGGCATTCTCATCAGCCCTTCGGCCTCGGTAGACTACAGCTTCGTTACCGGCGAAAGTGATCCCGTAAACAGGATACAGAATGACTTGCTGTATGCTGGCGGCCGCCAGCAGGGCGCTTCTGTTAAGGTACTGATAGAAAAGGACGTGTCTCAGAGCTACCTTACCCAGCTTTGGAACCATAGCTCCTTTGTAAAGGAAAATGAGGAACAGTACCAGCAGCTGATCAATGTAATCGCCAGGTATTTTACTATGGCTGTCATGGTGCTGGCCACCGGAGCGTTTATTTTTTGGTGGCAGCAATCGCCCACGCTGGCGGTAAATGCTTTTACAGCGGTGCTTATTGTTGCCTGCCCCTGTGCACTGGCGCTGGCCACACCATTTACCCTGGGCAATGCTATGGTGATGATGGGCAAAGCTGGACTCTATTTAAAAAACACGCACATCATTGAGAAAATGGCGACCATCAATCGCCTGGTTTTTGACAAAACGGGCACGCTTACCTATGCAAAGGATGGGGATGTAACGTTGGGAGGTCGCTACTCGGACGACGAACTTCAAGCCATTTTTTCAGTGACCAGTCACTCCACCCACCCGTTAAGCCGTAAACTGCACGAGCACCTTTCGCAACGCTTTGCTCAAAAGCTGCCGGTTGATAAGTTTAAGGAAATTGAAAACAAGGGTATTGAAGCGGCCGTCAACGGAAAGGTGTATCGCATAGGGTCTCCATCATTTTGCTTTGAGGAGGCCCGGGTATCGATCACAGAAGGTAATGTTGTTTATTTGGCTATTGATGGAATTACCCGGGGTCACTTTTCCATTCGCACAAAAACGAGGGGAGGGCTGAAGCAAGTAATACAAAAGCTGGCAGCCAGTTTCAAAACTACGCTGCTTTCCGGCGACAGATCCACTGAACAGACGTTGATGAAGGAGGTTTTTCCCGAGGAAACGCCCATGTATTTCAATCAGACGCCGGAAATGAAGCTGGAATATGTGGCTACTTGTCAGGCCAGTGGTGAAAAAGTAATGATGCTGGGCGATGGCCTGAATGATGCCGGTGCCCTTCAGCAGGCCGATGTGGGCATGGCCATCAGCGAGGATGTGGCCAGCTTTTCTCCAGCCAGCGATGCTATTTTGGATGCCGGAAGCTTCGAAAAACTTCCGACGTTTCTGCTGTTTGCCAGGCGAGCCAGGCAAATTATTTTTATTTGCTTTGGGGTATCATTTGCCTACAATATTGTGGGTTTGAGTTTTGCCATGACAGGCATGCTCACCCCCCTGCTAGCGGCCATTCTCATGCCTGTTAGCAGCATCAGCATAGTGGCACTCAGCACTGTATTAGTTCGATTGGTAGCAGGTCGCCTTAAACTTACGTAACAGATGAAAATTATTATCCTTCTTATCAGCATCAGTGTAGTTGTGGCGATCGTTTTTCTTGTCGCATTTCTTTGGGCAATGAAAAGCGGCCAGTACGAAGACACCTACGGGCCATCTGTGAGAATGCTGTTCGACGACAACGTCAAAAAAGACGAGAACAAAACCGAAAAATAGCCGTAAGGTAATCGTTAACTAAAAGTTACCTTTGCGCAACCAAGAGGTTAACGATAGACACTTTAGCAGACGGATAAATGTTGTTTTCACCTGAGGGGAGTACCCCGGTTAAGAGTTTTCTGAACATTGGAGCCTTTGTTCTCAGAGTGCTGGGATTTTTCTTCATCCTCTTCTTTTTCGAGCGGTTGCTATTCGTTGTCTTCTATTTTCCGGAGCTGTTGGGCGAAGCTGGATTCCAGGAAACGCTCAGGGCCTTTTATATGCCCTTCAGGCTTGATCTTTCGGCGGCTGCTTATTTTACCGTTATCCCCTTTTTGCTAAGCCTGGGGTTTCTCTTTGTCGGGCATCAGCGGGTGAGAACCGTGCTGACCAAAGTCATCACCGTGTTAATTCTGGTATTTGCAGCCCTAACGATTCTTATTCATGTAGGTGAAACTGTTACCTACCAGGAGTGGAAGTCGAAGCTTTCTTCACGGGTCTTTGTGCACCTTGCCCACCCTACCGAGGTGGTTCGCACAGCGACTCCAGCTTACATGGTTGAGTTTGCTCTGATGGTGCTGGCATTGGGGTTTGTTGTCTGGCTGCTGTACTGCAAACTTTTGAAGAGAGCAACTCCCGTAGCTGTTCCGAGTTCCTGGTTCCGGCGTTTTGCCATTGGCCTTCCAGCGCTGCTTTTTTATGTCTTTCTGCTCATTGTGGCTATACGAGGAGGCCTGGGAAGATATCCGTTAGGCATATCCAATGGCTATTTTTCTAACTATCATATTGTCAACGATGCCTCGGTTAACACCATCTGGAACTTTGGAGATAAATGGTTGCGCTACCGCAAAGGCAATCTTGATCAGTTCTTTGGCAAATATCCGCAAGAGAAGGCGGAGGATATAACAAGAATGCTATTGAGTGACCACGATAGCCTGACTACAAAGGTGGTTCAAAAGGACACCTTCAATATTGTGTTTATAGTGCTCGAAAGCTGGTCGGCCCAAATGGTGGAGGCGCTCGGGGGAGTGGGCGCTCCCAGTGTCTCGAAAGTGGCCGGTGAAGGCATCCTTTTTGAGCGGGTATATGCTGCGTCATGGACTTCGCAAAAAGGGAACGCATCCATTTTTAGCGGTTACCCGGCCTTGCCTCGCAGCCCCATCAATCAGCAGGATGAGAAAATACGCAGCCTGCCTTCTTTGCCCCGGAGCCTCGGTGACTATAATTCGGAATACCACTACGGCGGCGACCTCGATTTTGGAAATATAGGCGGGTATTTGGTGAATGCCGGGTTTAAAAAGTTGTTCGACGAAGACTCACTTAGCAGTCTGCAGCCCCGGGGCCGACTGGGGGCACACGATGAAGCGACCCTGCCTTATTTTTACGATCAGTTGGAGCGAGCGGGCAAAGGAGACAAGCCTTTCTTCTATTCACTTTTTACACTAAGCAGTCATTCACCTTACGACATACCCGGACTGACCGACTGGCCAACCGGCGGGGAGTGGGCGGCCTATGCAGCCACAGTGGCCTATGCCGACGAGCATTTGGGTAGGTTTTTTGAAAAGGTGAGACACTCGGCCATTTACGACAACACCCTGTTTGTGATGATAGCAGACCATGGCCGCACCAATGAATACAATCCGTTTCCTTACAATGACAAGATGTACCACATTCCTATGATTTGGTGGGGAGGAGTGATCAAAGAGGAGTTTCGGGGAGCCAAAGTGGATAAAATAGGTGCTCAATACGACCTAGCCAAAACGCTATTAAGTCAAATGGGTCGGGAGGTTTCAGGTTATCGATTCAGTAAAGATTTGCTCAACAAAGGGTCGGAGGGCTTTGCCATGTATGAACACCACAATGGCTATGGGTGGGTTGACGCCAATGGCTATTTTGCCTTCGACTTCGACAGGAACAAAGTGGTAGAAAGTGAATTTACTGACGAGTCTGCTTTTGCTGATGCATACGAAAACAGCAGAGCCTTCATCACGGCGGTGTATAGGGACTTTCTTTTCTAGATCATTCGTTCCAGGCGGAAAGTGACCTTTACCTCTTCTGCGTTTCGTAGTAATCTTAGCGTAACTTTTTTCCCTTTTTTAAGCCGCATAAGGGTAGTAAGAAAGTTGAGGCTTGTGTTAGTTATGGTCAGGCCGTTCACCGTTTTGATAATATCCCCTTCCATCACACCTGCTCTTTTCGCTGGCGAGTTTTCCCTCACATTAACGACCCTGATGCGATTGAGCTCTGTGCCATGTGCCACCACTTCCAGCCCGCTCATATCGTACTCAAACTTCTTTTGGTACTCAACGCTTTTTGAGAGATAAAGTGTTTGGCTGAAGTAGTCGTAAATGTGATTGAACCTGCTGAGGATTTCACCTCCTACGGTGCCATTTCTTCGCTCAGCTTCCTCCGGAACAAGGCCATACGAACCTTCATTCGGGTAGGAAGCGATCACCTGATCAAAGCTGTATTTACCAATCTTCACCTTGTCGACCCTGGCCACTACGCCTTCAATATCACCGCCAAGGCCTTTCCCCAGGCTCGCCTCAAGTCTCTTTTCCGGGATATGAATCAGCTGACTGGTGCTTTGATCAAGCAAAATTGCATGACTGGCACCGCTATCTACCATCAGTGCCACGTTCATTTTGGTTCCGTTTTTTTGAGTGATTTCGGCAGCCATATACGGCTTGGTGCCTCGGACAATGAGTGGTACTTTCTCATAGTATTTTTTCGGGTTGAAAAAATTAGGCTCGTAGAATTTTACCACCTTTTTATCATAATTGACTTCGATGATAAAACGGCTGAACAGCTCATATCCTATGATACCGAACACCTCAGTGCCAAGCTGATTGCTTAGGTTGAGGTAGTCCTGATCAAGCACCAACATGGAGATGCCTTGTCCTTCAATGCCAGGAAGCTTGAGCTGCACATTTTTTGCCACGTGAGCCAAAATGCTATCCGCCTGCCCGGGTGCTGTAAAGGTGATGGTGCGGTCGTAAGTAAGGTTGAGGAGAGAGGCAACAAGAGGCTCTGTGAGGATACAGTTTTGAACACCGCTATCGAGGATGAACTTGACGGTAATCCTGCCATTGATAGTCACCGGGATGATAATCAGGTTATTATATCGCTCGAACGGGAATTCAATCACCTTGGCACCTGTGCTCATTCGAAAGCCCAAAAATTGAGCATGGGTCTGGGCCGAAAGAACAAGTAGTAAGCAAACACACAGGATACGAGAAAAAGCTTTTCTCTTTATCATTTTCAACCAGTTCGTCAAGTAGGGTAGTGGTTTAACGTAATGTAAACATTTCTGTTTTTCAATACACCTATTGGCCCAAGTCTTATTTACTCACGGGCAATTATGACAAATATCAGTTTTGCCGGGAAGAATAGTCATTCATCCCCCGGCGCATGGCAAATAGC
The DNA here is from genome assembly GCF_048007035.1 of Imperialibacter sp. Taxonomy (NCBI): domain Bacteria; kingdom Pseudomonadati; phylum Bacteroidota; class Cytophagia; order Cytophagales; family Flammeovirgaceae; genus Imperialibacter; species Imperialibacter sp. The sequence continues at coordinate 2,366,201 of NZ_CP180355.1, read as the reverse complement.
TTTGTCTCTGTTTCCATTTGCTAACCCTCTATAAATATGGAATTAGAAAAATTTAGCTACGACAACAAGATAGTAAAGTACTTTGCTATTGCCACAGTTGTCTTTGGTATCGTGGGTATGCTGGTAGGTCTTACTGCAGCCATTCAGCTTTTTTACCCGGTATTCAATTTTGATTTGCAGTACACCACTTTTGGCAGAATCAGGCCGCTGCACACCAATGCGGTGATTTTTGCATTTGTGGGCAACGCTATGTTTGCCGGGGTGTACTATTCAATGCAGCGTTTATTGAAAACCAGGATGTTCAGCGATGCATTGAGCTGGATTCATTTCTGGGGCTGGCAGCTTATTATTGTTGCTGCCGCCATCACATTGCCGCTCGGTTTCACCTCTTCCAAGGAGTACGCTGAGTTGGAATGGCCTATTGATATTGCCATCGCACTTATCTGGGTTGTGTTTGGCATCAATATGATAGGTACTATCCTCAAGAGGAGGGAGCGGCACATGTATGTGGCCATCTGGTTTTACATTGCCACATTCGTCACCGTTGCTGTGCTTCACATTTTCAACTCGTTTGCATGGCCGGTAAGCCTGTTCAAAAGCTATTCAGCCTTTGCTGGTGTGCAGGATGCACTGGTTCAGTGGTGGTATGGCCACAACGCCGTGGCTTTCTTCCTTACCACCCCCTTCCTTGGCTTGATGTACTATTACCTTCCCAAGGCAGCTAACCGACCAGTTTACTCTTACAAGCTTTCTATTATCCACTTCTGGTCATTGATATTTATTTACATCTGGGCGGGCCCTCACCACCTGCTTTATACCTCCCTTCCTAACTGGGCGCAGTCTCTGGGCGTAGTTTTCTCCATCATGCTCCTGGCTCCTTCGTGGGGTGGTATGCTCAACGGCCTGCTGACGCTTCGTGGTGCCTGGGACAGGGTGCGTGAAGATGCAGTATTGAAATTTATGGTGGTAGCTGTGACTGCCTATGGTATGTCCACGTTCGAAGGACCTATGCTTTCACTGAAAAATGTGAATGCCATTGCTCACTTCACGGACTGGATCATCGCCCACGTGCACATTGGTGGTCTGGGATGGAATGGCTTCCTGACTTTCGGCATGCTCTACTGGATGATCCCACGGATTTATGGCACAAAACTTTTCTCAGCCAAGCTTGCCAATTTCCATTTCTGGATTGGCACCCTTGGTATCATTTTCTATGCTTTGCCGCTCTATTGGGCCGGTATCACCCAAAGTTTGATGTGGAAACAATTCACAGAAGATGGTTTCTTGCAATATCCTAACTTCCTTGAAACTGTCACTCAGATTGTGCCCATGTACATGTTGAGGGCTGTTGGTGGCTTGCTTTACATCATCGGAGTGCTGGTAATGGCTTATAACCTTGTGAAAACAGCCTATGCAGGTAAGTTGATTGCCAACGAACCAGCGGAAGCGCCAGCGCTTGAAAAGAGGGAAATTGTTGGAGGGCATTGGCACGCAGTGCTGGAGCGCAAGCCGATTATTTTCACCAGCCTGGCACTTGTTGCCATTTTAATCGGCGGGGTGATCGAGTTTGTACCAGCATTTCTCATCAAATCCAATGTGCCCACTATCACCAACGTGAAGCCTTACACACCACTGGAATTGCACGGCAGAGATATCTATATCCGGGAGGGCTGCAATACCTGTCATTCTCAAATGGTGCGCCCATTCAGGGATGAAACGGAGCGCTACGGAGAGTATTCTAAGGCGGGAGAGTTTGTCTACGACCATCCATTCCTGTGGGGTTCGAAACGTACCGGGCCCGATTTGCACCGGGTAGGCGCCAAGTACCCCGATTCATGGCATTTCAACCATATGCTTGACCCCACGTCTATGTCGCCTGGCTCGATAATGCCTCCCTATCCGTGGTTGTTTGAGCAACAGGTAGATGCCGACTTAACTCCGGCTATGATCAGTGCATTGCGCCATGTAGGGGTGCCTTACGAGGAAGGTTTTGAGGATCAGGCCAACGCCTTGATGAGTAAGCAAGCTGCATTGATAGCCACAAACCTGAAAAAGGATGGCATAGAAATCGCTCCGGAGGCAGAGATCATTGCACTCATCGCCTATTTGCAACGCCTGGGCACCGACATCAAAGTGAAGGGAGTTGCCAATCAAAATGTATCGTCAACCCAAGAAGGAGGAAACTAGCCATGTATAAGGAAGTATTAAGATCAATCACTGGCATAGAGATTTGGCCGCTTGTTTCACTGGCCATCTTTTTCGCCTTCTTTGTCGGGCTATTGCTTTGGGTCTGGTTGGCAGACAAAGACTATATCGATGAAATGAGCCACCTCCCTATGGATAGCGATCAAAGTTCCACACCTAACCAGTTGAATCATGACACACTTAAATAGACTTTTGGCCTTACTAAAGAAAAAGCCGAAAACGTGGTTAACGCTTTTTGGATTGCTGATGCCTGCGGTGGGCTTTGGCCAGGATGCAAGTGCTTCATCAGCCACCTCCGATAGCCCTGAATTGTTGCTCTACACTGCCATGGCGCTTGTGGTCATTGTGGCTGTCCTTGTACTGATTGTGGCGCTCTATACGCTCACCATTATCAAAGTGATGATAAGGAAAGAGAAAGTGAGCGAGTTAGCCGACCAGGGTTTAACGTATGAAGAGGGCCCCGGCTTCTGGGCAAGGTTCAATCAAACAATGACAGATGCAGTGCCACTGGAAAAAGAGGACGCCGTATTACTCGATCATAACTACGATGGCATCAGAGAGCTCGACAATCACCTGCCACCCTGGTGGAAGTACATGTTTTATTTGTCTATAGTTTTTGCAGTGGTTTATATGCTCGCCTACCATGTTTTCGATACACTTCCACTTCAGGAGGAGGAATATCAAAACGAATTAGCGGTGGCCAGTGAGGAGGCTGAGGCCAGAAAGCTACTTGCCGTAAACGAGCTGGATGAGAACAGCGTTGAAGCAACGGCTGTTGAAGCTGAACTTGCCAATGGAAAAGACATCTTCGACAAGAGTTGCGCCGTGTGCCACGCTGCTGACGGCGGCGGCGGTGTTGGGCCGAACCTGACCGATGTTTACTGGATTCATGGGGGATCAATTGGCGATGTATTCAAAACCATCAAATACGGTGTGCCGCAGAAGGGTATGATCGCCTGGCAGGCTACTTTGAAACCAACAGACATCAGAGATGTGGCGAGTTACATCCTGACTATGCAGGGCACCACGCCCGCAAGCCCCAAAGAACCCCAGGGAGATCCTTATGAGCCGGGAGCCGCAGGCCAGGAATCTGGAAACTAGAGCCAAGACGTAAGTACCCCAAAAAAGCGATGGAAGATTTATATGAATATGATGAACTGTACCGTGACACGATTGCCACTGTAGACGAACAGGGCAAGCGAGTGTGGATTAATCCCAAAAAGCCCAAAGGGAGGTATCACACTTACAGGATAGCAGTAACAGTGCTTTTGTTAGGTTTATTATTTGGTGCCCCCTTCCTTTCCTGGAAGGGGCACCCAATGTTCCTTTTTAATATTTTCGAGCGCAAGTTTATTCTATTCGGCACGGTATTCTGGCCTCAGGATTTCATCATTTTCGGAATAGGCATGATCGCCTTCTTTGTGTTTGTGATTCTTTTTACCGTAGTATTCGGCCGTATTTGGTGTGGCTGGATGTGCCCTCAGACTATCTTCATGGAGATGGTCTTTCGCAAAATTGAGTACTGGATTGAGGGAGATGCTAATCAGCAGCGTAAACTGGCCAGACAAGAATGGAATTTTGAGAAGATTTGGAAGAAGGGCCTCAAGCTTTCCATATTTTTGGGGATTTCGGCGCTTATCGCCCATACCCTTATGGCCTATCTGATTGGGATTGACGAGGTGGTTACCATTGTATCGCAGCCGCCCACAGCACACATGGCGGGTTTCATTGGGCTTATTGCTTTTACAGGGATCTTCTTTTGGGTTTTTGCCTATTTTAGAGAGCAGGCTTGTATCGCTGTTTGTCCTTATGGCCGTTTGCAGGGTGTGCTTCTCGACAAAGAGTCAATCGTTGTGGCCTACAACTGGTTGCGGGGCGAACCCAGAGGAAAAATAAAGAAAGAAGTAGCTGGAGCAAAAGCCGAACCACCTAAGGGTGATTGCATCGATTGTAAGCTTTGTGTACATGTGTGCCCAACCGGAATCGACATCAGAAACGGCACCCAGCTGGAGTGCGTCAACTGCACAGCCTGCATAGACGCATGCGATGAGGTAATGACGAAGGTTGATCGCCCAACAGGCCTCATTGGTTACTACAGTCACAGCATGGTCAGTGAGGGGAAGAAGTTTTCCTTCAACACCAGGATAGCTGCCTACACAGCAGTTCTTGTGGGAATTTTGGGGCTATTGGCCTTTCTGCTTACCACCCGAACAGACGTGGAAGCTACCATGCTGCGTGTTCCGGGAATGCTGTATCAGGAGAAGGAAAACGGAATGATCTCCAATCTTTACAATATTCAGTTTGTGAACAAAACCTATGAGGATATTCACATAGAAGTGAAGCTGAAAGACGCCAACGGAGGCACGATTGACCGGGTGGGGGGCGAAGGCCTGGTGATACCGGCAGCCAGCAACCTGGAGTCCGTTTACTTTATTGACCTGCCACGAGAGAACGTGACCGAAACCAGCAATAAATTGGTGGTGCAGCTTTATAGAGATGGGGAGTTGCTTGACGAAATAAAGACGAACTTTCTTGGACCCTTTAAACAGAAAAAACCATGAACTTCGGGAGCTGGATTACAGTAGCCTTTGTGCTATTTGCCGGACTTATTATCAGCCTTGTGGTGGTTTGTGTGCGGCAGGATTTGTCGCTGGTTTCAGCAGACTACTACCAGCAGGAAATCAAATACCAAACAAGGATCGACGATATTTCTAATGCGCAGGAATCATCAGCTAAAGTTGAGGTAAACCGAATTCCGGGGAAGAACCGTCTGGAGCTTTCGTTCGGCGAACAAGGAGCTGCGTTGACTGGCGAAGTCGTTATGTTTCGTCCATCTGATGCCAAACTCGATAAGAAGTTTTTGCTGAAGCTGGACGATACAGGAAGTTTTCAAATGGACACTTCTCAGCTAAAGAAGGGACTTTGGAAAATGAAAATTTCCTGGCAGCAGGGGGGGCAGACTTTCTTTGAAGAAAAAACCATAGTAATCTGATATGCCGCTCTGGTCAGCTTTTGTGCTTGGACTATTTGGCAGCCTACACTGTGCAGGCATGTGTGGCCCGCTTGTTTTTGCCCTTCACAAAGGAGGTAGCGGCTATGGAAAAATCACCTACCACACGGGTAGAATACTTACCTACGCTTCGTTGGGCCTTATCCTGGGTGGTCTTGGCTTTGCCGCTCAGCTTGCAGGTTTACAAAAGTGGTTTTCTCTCCTGCTAGGCGTTGGGCTGCTTGCGTCAGTGATATTTCCCCTGATTTCTTCCCGGTTTCACAGTCACTACCTTAGTACAAAAACCAGTGGATGGCTGTCAGGCGGTGTAAGAAAATGGATGGGTAGAGCTGTGGCCTCCCATAGCCCGTTTCGCCAACTTTGGCTCGGCGGATTGAACGGCCTTTTGCCTTGCGGCATGGTCTACATTGCCATAGCCGGTTCACTCTCCATGGCTGACTATTTTCAAAGTAGCCTATACATGATCTTCTTTGGTCTGGGCACCTGGCCCATGTTGTTGGCCATTTCTTATGGCAGCACGTTTGCCAATCACCTCAGCTGGCTGAACATAAAAAGGCTGGCTCCCATTTTTATAGCCTGTCTGGGCCTGTTGCTCATTTGGCGTGGGCTCAACCTTCGCATTGAATATATCCCAGGGGCACCTGGCAGCAGTCCTTTTGCTGGCATTACAATCTGTACGACTCCCTGATGCTTCTACAAGCATATCTGTAGATTTACTATCTTTGAGTAAAAGGCAAGAAATGGACTCTTTCGAACTCAAATTTCCGGATAAAGTACTTGACTCCTTTACTGAGGAGGAGTTTTATCTGTTTTGCCAGCAAAACAGAGACTTGAAGTTTGAGCGAACTTTTGATAAAAGAATTATCATTATTACACCAAGCGGGGGCTTAATTGGTAATAAGGGAATGCGCATTGGTGCGAGGCTTGATGCGTGGAATGAGCAAACCAACCTTGGATATACGTTTGACTCGTCTACCGGATTCACGCTGCCAAACGAAGCAATTCGATCCCCCGATGCATCATGGGTTGCAAAAGCCAGATGGGAGGCACTTTCACTTGCAGAGCAAGAAAGGTTTCCGCCAATTTGCCCCGATTTTATCATTGAACTGATGTCTCCTTCTGATCGGCTTTCCGAGCTACACAAGAAAATGGAAGAGTATCAAAGCAATGGTTGTCGCCTTGGCTGGTTGATCGACTCCGCAAAGAGGATGACATACATTTATCGCTCTGAAGGAATGATTGAAACTCCATTCAACAAGGCTCTTGATGGCGAAATGGTGCTGCCAGGCTTCAGCCTGAATCTGACAAAGATATTTTAATGAACCTCACTGGTCTTTCAAAGAGGCCACAGGATTCCCTGTAGCTGCAATCAAGCTATGATAACCCACAGTAAGTAGCGTGACTATCAGGATGAGGCCAGCCGAGGAAATAAAAGTGATTGGGCTGGGGCTGATCCTGAATTCAAACTCCTGCAGCCAATTGCTCATGGCATAGTAGGCGATAGGGAAGGCGATCAAAATTGAGACGCCAACGAGCTTCAAAAAGTCCTTCGAAATCAAGAGCATGATGCTCGAAACCGAGGCGCCGATCACTTTTCTCAGTCCTATTTCCTTTTTCCTTTGCTCTGCCGTGTACGACGCAAGGCCAAACAGACCCATGCAGGCAATAACAATGGTAAAAATGGAGAACGTGGCAAAAACCTGACCTTTCGACTCATCCGCCTGGTATTTCTCGTAGAAATCCTGCTCAAGAAAGGAATACTGCAGAGGTCTGTTGGTAATAATATCTTTCCATGTTTTGTCGATAAAGCTTAACACATCGCCAGTGTTGGCCGTGTTGATCCTCACCAGCAAAATACCGTTTTGGATGCTGTTGTGAATAATCATGGGCATGATAGGCTCCTGAAGGGCTCTCTGGTGAAAGTTCTTAATAACGCCTACCACTTTTACTTCCCGGGTTTGCAGGCCGTCACCAGTCATTACCTTGAACCGCTTGCCGATAGGCTCCGTCCAGCCCATTTCCCGGGCCAGCTCCTGGTTCACTATCACGGCGTTGGAAGTATCGCTCTTTGTACCTTCGGAAAAATTGCGCCCCTCTACCACCTCTATTTCAAGCGTTGGGAGGTAGCCAGCATCCACCTGACAGCTCATAAACCCCTTTTCCGTAAAACCTCCCTGTTCCATTTCCACAAATATGCCGTTCAGGTTGAAGTCGCCACCAGGAGTAGCCCATCCGGACCCCACACTGTAAATGTCTGGGTTGGTCAAAAGCGCCTGTTTTAGCACATCGAGTTTTTTGCGTGCTTCTTGCCCTTCCAGCGGAATACGGATGACCTGGTCTTTGTTGAAACCAAGGTTCTTTTCTTTCATAAAGTTGAGCTGGTCGTATACCACCCAGGTGCATATCACCATGATGATCGAAATGGAAAACTGGAAAACGACCAGGGCTTTCCTGAGTGCCGGATTACCCGATTTGGAGGAGGCCCTGCCCTTTAGTACCTGCGCCGACTGGAACCTGGACAAGTAGAAAGCCGGGTAGCTTCCCGACACCAAACCTAAAAACACCAAAACCCCACTCAAAGCAAGCAAAATGAAGGGATCCTTGTAGAAATCTCGGGTGATTGTCTTGTCAGCAAGATCATTAAAATAGGGAAGAAGGAAGAATGCTAAAACCACGCTTAACACGACAGAAAGAAGAGTTACCACTATGGCTTCTACAGTAAACTGGATCATGAGTTGCTTGCGATAAGAGCCAAGCACTTTTCTGATGCCCACTTCCTTGGCCCGCATGGTGCCCCGTGCAGTGGCCAGGTTCATATAGTTAATGGAGGCAATAAGCAGTATGAAAATTGCTACGATAGAGAAAACATAGATATAGGTAATGTCTCCGGCTGGCTCAATTTGCCCTTCATTTTTCGAATAAAGGTGAATGCTGGTGAGTGGCTCAAGGTAAAAGTCGGCCTTTGCATTGAACTGGCGGAAGAGCTCGCCTGTGTACTTTTCCATAAACGCCGGGGAGCGGCCTTCCAGCACTTTTGGATCAGTGCCCGGAGCAAGCTGAAGATATACCCAATCGTTGATATTGCCCCATGCAGAGGGGCCCTGAACGGGTAAGGTGCTGTAGGAAACAAGTGCTCTGGGTTGAAAGTGGGAGTTGGCTGGGGCATCTTTCATCACCCCCGTGACAATTCGTTGCCACTCTTCAGACCCTGTTTTGATCACTTTGCCTATGGGCTCGTCGTCTCCAAAATACTTTTTTGCTACGCTTTCGGTCAGCACAATGGAATTAGGCTCAACAAGTGCCTTTTTTGGATCACCCTTAAGCAGTTGAAAACTAAAAATGTTAAAGAAGGAAGAATCAGCGAAGTAGAACTTTTCCTCGTAGAATTGCTGGTCATCTTTTGTCACCAGCTCCCTGCCAGGGTAGTTGATCCGAACAAAATTTTCGACTTCTGGAAAATCGGCCTTCATCGTAGGTCCAATCGGCGACATGGCCTGGCAGATGTCCACCTTCGTATCCTGAATGGAGGCGTGCATGCCCACACGGTATATTTGATCGGCGTTTTTGTGGAAAGCATCAAAGCTCAGTTCATCCTTTATGTAGAGCAAAAGAAACAGACTGGAAAGCACGCCGGCTGTTAAACCAAAAATATTGATGAAGCTATAAAAGCCCTGGCGGCGCAAATTTCTGATGGCTACAACTATATAACTTCTTAGCATAAAGAGAAAATTTATATAAAACCAACAACAAGTTACGTACCTGTTTGCTCATCTTGTTGATTAACAGCACTTTATAAAAATACTCAATTAGGAGTATTGTTTAATTGTACGCTTATGAGTCAATTAGCTGTTCGACTGTGTACACAATTTGCCTCCTGGTCAAAGTTTAATGACTTTTTTGACAAATAGTTTATATTGTTACATGTTTTAAATTGTATTAGCGCTAGCCTGAGTATTATGCTGACCAAACCAAACACTCCCAAGACGAAGTATGCCTTTTCGGCGGTACTTGCCATCATTTTATTTTTTTTATTCGCTGGAAAGCCATCGGAGGTGAGAGCCCAGACGGATCCAACGCAACTTGCGGCACTTATTGATCTTTACAATGCCACAGATGGCGCAAACTGGGGAAATAATGCCAACTGGACAATTGGAACTGACGCCAGCACGTGGAACGGTGTTGTTACCAGCGGTGCGAATGTGATTGAGGTCAGCCTTCCGACGAACTTCATGTCCGGAACGATCCCAGCTTCTATTGGTGATTTGACGGCGCTTACCGTACTTGACCTTTCAGACAATGCCCTTACTGGATTTATTCCTGTTGAGATTGGAAACTTGACTAGCCTGACCACGCTAAACCTTGGAGGAAACCAGCTTACGGGTTCCCTCCCAGCCGAAATTGGCAACCTCACAGCTTTGGTGGACTTGCAGCTTTGGAATAATTTTTTGTCGGGATCACTGCCGCCTTCAATTGGCAACCTAACCAATTTAACGTATTTGGATTTGGCACCCAACCAGTTTTCGGGAACGATCCCTACTGAAATAGGGAATTTGGTAAATTTAGGAACTTTATGGCTCAATAATAACCAGTTTTCGGGAGATGTGCCGACGTCGTTGGTTAACCTTACTTCACTCACCGCTCTCTATCTGCAAGGCAATTCACTCACAAACTTACCCGATTTGTCAGGTATAGTTTCACTCGCTACTCTAGATGTTAGCGACAACAAATTCCAATTCCTCGAACTTGAGCCTCATACTTCCATAGCAAGTTTCACGTATGCCCCTCAAAAGGCATTCGGGACACTTAACCCGACAGAGTTGGTGTTGAGAACCGGGGAGCCGCTGACACTCTCTTTTCCTGCAGTTGCTGGTACAGGCGTAACCTATCAGTGGCAAAAAAATGCTGTTAATGTTGGTGGCGAAACAGCCACTACTCTTAACATTCCCTCCTTTTCGGCACCTGATGAAGGTGCCTATACTCTTTTGGCTGATCACCCCGTTTTGACACTTCTGACCCTGGTATCTCAGCCAAGGGAAGTGCTATCCGCTAACGAATCTTTGTTTCAAATTGATAATACCAATTCAACTTTTGGTGAAACCTTATCAGGAGTTGTTTATGGCCAAGCCTGGGCGGATATTGATCAGGATGGGGATGAGGACTTATTTATAGGCACTCTCGACATCGGTGGTCCGGGGGCTGTAAACAAGCTCTATCAAAATAATGGCGATGGTACCTTTACGTCGTTGGCAGTTGGTGCCCTAACAACCGACTTGGCGGATGTGAGAGGTGCGGCCTGGGGCGATATCAACAATGATGGATACCCCGATCTGTTTGTCCCTGACCTGGGTTACAGGACGGGCGCTCCTGTGCCAGCTGTTTCGGTTATTTATGTAAACAATACGGATAATACATTCACACCGGTGCCCCTGCCTGTGGTTACCAATCTTGATAACATTGAAAGTGGGGTTTTTGGAGACTATGATAATGATGGGTTTATTGACCTTGCAGTGTTTGGTAGCTCTAACGTGTCAAGTCCTGTGACACTATTTAAAAACAATGGGGATTTAACTTTTTCGGAGGTACCAGGTGCATTCAATTTGCAATTAGGATCCTTGGGAACAATTTCCTGGGTTGATATTGACAGCGACGGTTTTCTTGATTTGTTTCTATCAGAAACGGCCGGCAGATACTATTTCAGGAACAATGGAGACGGAACTTTCACGCAAAATACAACAAGCCCGCTAGTAACTGTGGCAATAACCAGCACCAGAGGCCATTCCTGGGGCGACATCAACAATGATGGATTTGTTGATTTAGTGCAGTTAAGTCAGAACCCAGGGTCGCAAACTACTTTTTTTATCAACGATGGTGCCGGGAGCTTTACGTCTTCAGACGACCTGACGAGAACCGGAGCAGAAATTATTGGGCGGACTTCGGCCCTTGAAGACATTGATAATGATGGCGACCTTGATCTAATGGTGATACAGTCAAGCAATGAACAACAAGTATACCTGAATAACGGCCTAGGTGATTTCACCCTGGTTACGCCATTGCAACAAAACTTTTACACTGCATATACATTCGGTAGCCTTTCCGTTGCCGACTTCAACAATGATGGATTTACTGATCTTGTGAATTTTTCAAGCATAGCAGATGCTGCATCCGTTCATATTGAAGACATACCAAGGGCATACACAAATGTGACTAATGCAAATAACTGGATGAAGTTAAAGCTGAATGGCGTGGCATCCAATCGGCAGGGAATCGGAGCAAAAATAACCCTTGTATCTGCGGCCGGTGCTCGTGTCACCACAGTGAAATCTGGATCCGGATTTGCTGTATCAAACTCGATGATTACCAAATTTGGCCTCGGATCCGAAACAGCAATTACCTCTGTCACCGTGAACTGGCCTTCAGGCAATACCGACGTAATTCTAAATCCGGGGATTAATCAAGTTTTGACCGTGACCGAAAATAGCACTGTACCAAAGGGGCTATTGGCAGGTACGAAGTCGGCAAATAGCATTGAGCTGAAATGGACACCTTACCAATTTGCCAATGGAGGTTCTCTCTATTTGGAACGTGCCACCAGCGATGCCGGCCCTTTTCTTACGGTTGGTATACTTAGTGATACGATATCGAGCTATTCAGATGTTGGGCTGTTTGCCAACACAATATATTATTACCGGCTCAAGCATGAAAACGGACTTACGGTATCTGCATATTCGCCGTCCGTCGTTACGGCCACATTCAGCACCGGCCTGCCCGACACCTGGAATATCCAACAGGAGTTCACAACCCCGGGTCGGCTAACCCTTCTTGATATGGCGGTCGACAGCCTGGGCAACACCTACCTGGCGGGAAATTTTGCAGGTACTCTGTTTTTGAATGGGGACAGTATTTATTCCAACGGCGCTAACGATGCCATTGTCATTAAAGTGAATAGTACCAAAACCATCGATTGGATAAAAACATTTGGAGGCCTGGCGGTAGACGTAGCGGTAGACGTGGAAATTGGCCCCGGGGGCCTGGTATATGTGGGGGGTTATTATAGTGATGCTTTTACTGTTGATAGTCAGTCGGTGACGGAAGTCAGCCCGGGCGTGCGGGATGGCTTCGTAATGAAATTGAGCGCTGATGGTACGACAAACTGGATTACCAACATCAACGCTCCTGAGGAAACTTCTGTCAACAAAATCGGGGTGGATGCTGCCGGTAACGCCTACCTGGCAGGATACTACAATGGAGACTTTACATTCGGAGCAACTACATTTAGCGGTGGTGGAGGAGGGCCCGCTCTTTACAAAGTAGGGCCCGATGGCAGCAAGATTTTTGCCAGGTTTGGTACATTTGTGGGCAACACCCGCTTTGTCAACAATTTTAACTCGGTCGCAGTTAGCGGCAGCAATGTCTACGTTTCGGGTGAAGTAGACGGCCAGTGGTCTTTCGAGGGTACACCTATCACCCCCAATGCGCTCAGAGATGCGGTATTGATCAACTACGGCACCGACGGATCCTTGAAATGGGTTAAAACCCTTGCAGGACCAGGGGAAGACTATAGTGCGGAGGTGACGGTCGACGGAGCCGGAAATGTATTTTGGACAGGGGATTTTAACGGTGCCACAGCCACGGTCGATGCTGTGAGTGTTACCAATTCAGGAACCGGATACGATGTTTTTCTCACAAAAGTCAATGGTGTTGACGGAACAGTGCTTTGGGGTAAAAGTGCAGGCACGGCCAATGAAAACGATTTTCCATATAGTTTGACTACGGACGGAAACAGCGCATTCATAGCAGGTACTATGGGGTACGGTGCTACCAACTTTGACGCTTCCACTCTCAGCAATGGAAAGCTTTTCATCGCTTCCTACGGAACCGATGGTGCCGTGCGGTGGGTAGACAAATCAGAAGGATCTTTAGGCCTTCCATGGGGGCTGGAATATTCGCCGGTTGATCAGGGGATTCTAATGACGGGTTCTTTCGAGTATACGCAGCGCTTTGGTGTCACTGATTTAACTGACAAGGGCAATAGAAATGGATTTTTGGTTTTTCATAACGATTCCGGTTTGCCGATTCCGGCAGCGCCTGGTGCTTTTCAGGCATTTGCCACCTTCAATGGGCCGGTGAGCGCAAAGTGGGCCGCCGTGCCGGGTATAGCAAGTTATAGTTTGGAAAGAGCAGATGATTTCATTGGTCCATACAGCCAGATAGCATCGTTACCAGATTCGGTGCTAACCTATTCCGATGCATCAGTAGCTTCGGGACAGACCTATTACTACCGATTGAGATCTCTGCAAGGCGTATATTCCGACTACACCTATACTGAAGAAGTATTTACGTTTTCCAATTCTTTGGCCGATTCCTGGGACAACACGAAATTTTTTAAGGGACGGGGCAGGGAAAACTTTCTTGATGTAGTCACCGACGCATCGGGTTCTTCCTATTTGGTTGGTTATGCCACAGACACTACCACATTTGGAGCCCTGCAAGTCACCAGCAAAGGTGCACATGACCTTTTGGCTGTCAAACTTGATTCGTTAGGTAGCCCAGTTTGGGCAAAAAGTTTTGGCAGCACGGGAACCGATATTTTAGAGGGGGTTCAGGTTGATGGCCAGGGAAATGTGTATGTGACGGGTTATTATAACGGTGCGATGGCTATTGGAGCGGATTCACTCCCTGCTCTGGGCCATACGGACATGATAACCATTAAGCTCAATGCGGCAAACGGCGACGTTATTTGGGCCAAGGCCGGCGGAACTGGCGATTCCGGGGGGCTGTCAGTCGCCGTCGATTCGGTTGGAAATGTTTTTGTGGCAGGCTATTTCAACGGTAGTCTTACTCACGGGGCCACAACCTTAAACGGAGGAGGTCATGCGCTATTGAAATATGACGCCAACGGGGCACCACTGCTGGCTTTGCAAGGGGCTTTGGTCTCCGCTCAAACATCCTTTGTTAACCAGTTCCAAAGAGTAAAAGTCAATAATGCCGGAGTATATGTTCTGGGGAAATACAACAACGACTGGACTTTTGGCGGACTTCCTGCCACGGGCATTGGTGGAACAGACCTTTTTGTAGCTCACTACGACCTCGCAGGAAACATACGATGGCTTCGATCTATGGGTGGTACAGGCGACGATGAAGCCAGGGACATTGCCCTTGATGCAAATGGAGATGTGTTGGTGTTGGCCTTCCCCAAAAGCAGCTCGATTTCGATAGACACGATAACTGTAAGCCAAAATGGGCAATTAAACTTGATTGCGAAGTTGAGCGGAAGCACAGGTGCGGGCATATGGGGGAAAACTTTTGGAACGCCACAAGGAAGTGACTACCCCTATAGAATAGCCGCTGACCCCACAGGCTTTTTTGTGGCAGGTGCAATGGATATTGAACCGACACAGTTTGGAGGCCCGGTTGTCAATGGAGGCCTTTTATACCTTGCTTCGTTTGATACCAACGGAGCCATTAAATGGGCAGATGCAGGTGAGGGTGAGCTATATTCCTGGGCAATGAATTACTCCGCTTATCACAATGCGGCTGTTGTGGCAGGCGGGGTGCATTTTAATGCGCAAATTGGGTCAGCAAAATTTGAAGGTGTTGAAGAAAGGGATCTTTTCTTCAGTATGCACGGACAATCAGCTACGCCACTAGCTCCTGCAATCAGCAGGGCTGTGGCCGCAAATACCACGTCTGCCTATATCGAGTGGACGCCAGTGGTTGATGCCTCTTCGTACCTTGTGCAGGCCAAACTTTCAGGCGCAACTGCTTTTTCAAATATCAAGGTGGTACCCTCCGATACATCACAGGTGCTCGTAAAAAACCTTTTGCCTGACAGTGTTTACAATGTGAGGGTGATTGCCTACGGTCAAAGTGTTAGCCAGTCTGCCGTGTCAGCTTCCGTGAATGTGACAATGTCCTGTGGGGCACTCCCTTTATCGGATGGAGATTATCTGGTGAAATATGGTGCAAGAAAAAGAGATGGGGTAATCATACCAAGTGAGGAGTCATATGCTGCCATTTATTCAACAGGGCCCGGCACCTACATCATTAATGGATTAACGGGCGGCTACTACAAGAAGTATTTCGGCTCGGCGACGGTTATTGACACGCTGAGCAGGGTATGCAACGTGGCATCAAAAGCCTCTCTGACAGACCCTACCGGAATTTTGGCATCTGTGTCCTCCGTTGTTTATGCGCCCGATACATTGTGGATGGAGTACAAAACCGCAAGTGGTGATTGGCTTAATTTGCGCTTTTTCAAGACAGCCAGCCAAATGGACTCATCGGATCGGGCGGCCATAGTTAAGTTGTATGACAACACCGGCGGCGATACCTGGACAAACAAAACTAACTGGAAATCAGCGTTACCTGTTGGTTTCTGGCATGGCATAAAGACCTCTAATGGCAGAGTGGTAGAAATCGATCTTCCCGGAAACAATTTGATAGGGGAGCTGCCCGCCGAGCTATTTGCCATGGATTCCCTGCGTATATTGAACCTTGGAGCCAACCAATTGACCGGAACAATTCCTTCAAGCATTACGGGGATGAAAAGGCTCGGAATGCTGTACCTGAATGACAACCGAATAGGCGGCGAGATTCCGGATGATATCGGTCTGCTTCAGTCACTCAGCGCACTTGATTTGGGGCGAAATCAGCTGATAGGTGGCCTGCCAGCATCAATTGGCAACCTCACCAAACTGGAATCTATTTTTGGAGTGATGGGCAACCAATTGGAAGGAATTATTCCACCTACAATTGGGAACCTCAATAAACTGAAGGTTCTTGCGCTTGATGCTAATCATTTTGATGGATCGATACCGGCAGAAATTGGTAATATGGCCGCCCTGGAGGCGCTGTATCTGCATCAGAACAAGCTCACAGGTCCATTGCCCGACTCGATTGCAAAGCTTAAGAGCTTGAAATCGCTCTACCTCTTCGACAATCAGCTTGAGGGTTCGGTGCCAGCTGGAGTGACCACCATGGACAGCTTGCAGATTCTTATTTTGCAGCAGAACCAATTCACGTTCGTGCCAAACCTCACTGGGTTGGCCAGCCTCGACACGCTAAATATTTCAAATAACAAGGTAGGCTTTGGATCCATAGAGCCAAACCTGGCAGTAAATGGCTTTGTGTACAGCCCGCAAGGAAGGTTTGGGCTTCCTCTCGATACGTTGCATAGTGCAGGTGATCCGTTCCTGTTTGAGTTAGAAATGGGAGGCTCCACGAACAGCTACCAGTGGTTCAAAGATGATGCGGAGATTGCTGGTGCTGTAGAACAAGACTATTTTATAGCAAGTACGACAGAGAACGATGAAGGCACCTACTTTGCCCGGGTAGCCAATGCATCGGTGCCCGACCTTGTGCTGGACACAGATGAGTACGTGTTGAAGATTTCATCACGAAAAAGGGATAGTCTGGCGCTTGTGGCAATTTATGAGGGGACCGACGGGCCTAACTGGATAAATAAGACCAATTGGCTCCAGGGCGACTTGTCTACCTGGGGCGGGGTAACGCTCAAGAATGGAAGAGTGAGCCAGCTTAATTTGCCAAATAACCGCATGGTTGGCCCTATGCCAGCTGCCATCAGAGACATTGGCGAGCTAGCCGTTATTAATCTTTCTAACTCAGCTCCTTCGTTCGATCCGGCAATTGACAACCAGATCAGGTTCCTTCCTGACCTTAAGCGACTGGATAGCCTAACCACTGTCAACCTTACAAGAAACAGACTCGGTTTTGTCAGCATCGAAACCAATCTGGCTGCCCTTGGCGAGAAGTTCTTATTCAGTCCGCAGCGGAGGTTTGGTGAAACCCGATACGACAGTGTCCCTGTCGGGCAGGCTCACAAGGTTGCGATTGAGGTCAGCGGTCTTACCAACAGCTATCAGTGGTACTTTAACGACCAGCCTATTGAAGGTGCAACAAAGCGATTCCACATTATCGACAATGTTAACTATGATAAAATGGGGTCATATTTCGTCGAGGTGAAGAGCCCGAAAGTGCCTGATTTCAGCATTAGAAACAGAAATCAGAACGTGCTGGCCACAACAACGATTTCTGGTTCGATCAACTCAGCTTTCGATCAAAGCCCATTGACCAGCGGTCTCGCTATCATATACAAGATCAAAGACGGCCCCTACGACTCCATCGCAGCAGCACAAGTGTCGCCTGAGGGGGCGTTTATAGCTGAAAAAATTGTGCTTGGTGATTACATCATTATCGCCAAGCCGGATTTAGAGTTGTTCCCCGACGCTCTACAAACCTATTATTCAAGCACCATAGACTGGATACAAGCGGACACATTGAGAGTAAGAAATCCGGTTGCTGGCTTAGCCATTTCTCTGTTAGGCACCCCACCACCCCTAAATGGTGATGGTGTGATTGGCGGGTCACTTGAATCGGACTTACCTGACAATACGATTCCGGATGAAGAAGCTCGAATTCTTGACAGAAAGCGTGTGGCCGGGGCTGGGGTAAGCTTGAGCCGCCAGCGGTTCAGGGCAAAGGGTAATGAGTTCGACTATGATTTTGTAGCGTATACTGTGACAGATGAAGAAGGGAATTTTAGTTTTGGCACACTGACTGACGATACATATTTGATCAATATTCAGTACCCGGGTGTTCCAATGGATCAGAGTTCTGATATTTTGCTAACACTAGGCACACAGACGGATTTCAACGAGATTTCGGTGGCTGCACTTGTGACCCCCGAAGGAATTGTAGTTGACAAGGTATCCGTAAAAGGGATTGCAGCTCCATTCCTTCGTGATCTCAACGTATATCCTAACCCAGGTGATGACATCATCAATCTCGACTATTTCGTAAGAAGAAAGGTCGAAAGTCTTAACATGAGGGTGACTGATGTGACCGGAAGAGAGTTGATGTTACAGGCCCTTCCATATAGCCAAGGGCCTCAAAGAACAGCAATGGATATATCTGGACTTACACCGGGAATGTATATTCTGGTTATTTCTGATGAAGCTGGAAGCTTCACTGAGACATGGAGGATTCAGAAAAAATAGGAAACTGACCGTCTTTACCAGTTTGCATACTGAACAGACAAAGGGTTCCGTGAGACATAATCATCAAGAAAGACCACACAGCGTGGTCTTTCTTGTTATGCCACGTGATGTAAAGTCCGGACCGGCATGGTGTAGTCCATCAGCAATTGATGCAAGTGACTGGGGTTGAAGGGCTTCATCATCACGTCATTCATGCCAGCAGCATATACATTTCCTTCGACTTCCTTTCTCGTAGAGGCGGTCAGGGCAATGATAGGTGTGTCGCTGTTGAAATTACTTGTTTCTCTGATTTCTCTACTTGCCTGATACCCATCGATAACAGGCATTTCAAGATCCATAAGAACAATGTCAAACTTCTCCTTGTTTGCCAGTTCAATGGCTTCTTTACCATTGCTGGCTTGTTTGAAGCTAACATTCCATTTTTTCAAAAAACGATCGAGTACTAATTGGTTGATCTGATTGTCATCAACTGTAAGTACACGGATTTCTTCCAGGGATTCAAGTAGATGTGTCATATGCTGGTCACTTTTAATTGCTTGATTTGTGGTTTTTAAAGGGATATCGAAGTAGAAAGTTGAGCCTTGATTGTTTTTGCTTTCAACCCATATTTTGCCGCCTTGCTGTTCTACTATCATTTTGCAAATGGCCAGGCCGAGGCCCGTTCCGCCATACTTTCTTGAAGTAGAGGCATCAGCCTGGCTGAACTTTTCGAAGATGATTTGAAGCTTGTCTTTGCTCAGCCCAATGCCATTGTCGGCCACTGAGAACCTGACCCAAAGCTTGTTGTTGTCTTGACGAAGCAGTTTTGTGGCTACTTTAATCTTTCCTTTTTCAGTAAACTTGGTGGCATTGCCTATAAGGTTATTGAGCACCTGAACAATCCTGTGAAGGTCACCCTCGAGCAGAGTCGGGAGCTTAGGATCCCCATCAAATTCAATGGTGTTGCCTCGTTCCTGCACTTTAAACTTCATCGAATGAACCGCCTTGTTTATTTCTTCATTGAACTTGAAGGGGATGTTTTCAAACTGAATGTTTTCCGAAGAGATTTTTGAAAAATCAAGTATGTCGTTGATCAGGGTAAGCAGGTTTTCGGCGGAGTAGTGGAGTGTCTGTAGTAGCTCAAGCTGATCTTTGCGTGGATCCTCATCCATAAGAATTTTACTCATGCCTATCACAGCGTTCAATGGAGTCCGTATTTCGTGGGTCATGGTAGACAAGAATCTTTCCTTGGCTACCGAACCTTCTTCTGCATTTTTCTTTGCCTCTATTAATTGGCTTTCTGCAGCTTTTCTTTCACTCACATTGTTTTCAATTGAGATGAATTTTATTAGCTCACCATTTTGGCTGAAAACAGGGTTTATTTGTGTTTCAACCCAGTAGGCCTCGCCCTGCTTGTTGTAACTGATTATTTCTCCTCTGAAGCTAGTGCCTGAGTCAAGTGCCTCACACATGGCCTTTCTAACCTGCACGTCCGAATCCGGCCCCTGAAGTACCGTGGCTGGCCTTTTTCCTTTCATTTCGTCGAGGTTGTAACCGGACATTTTGATGAAAGCATCATTGACCCATTCCACCAACCCGTTCTTGTCGCTTATGATGGTGCCTGAGCTTGAATATTGCGCCACCATGGCCAACTCGCTAAGAGCTTGTTCGTTTTTCTTCCTTTCCGTAATGTCGACAAGGCTGCCAATAACTTTGTGCAGTTGGCCGTTTTCAGTTTTTGGCTCAACTACAATCCTTACCCAGTTTGTATCGCTCCCGGGAACATCCAGCTCAGCCTCTATATCAAAGCCAACATTTGTTTCGAAAACCTGCGCATAAGCACTACCAATTTTTTCCGCAGAGGTTTTGCTAAACTTCTTCAGAATTTCGCCGAGGGCCGGAATTTCACCGCTTTTAAACCCTAGCAACTCAGCCAAACTATCTGTATATGTACTTCTTCCCGACAGTACGTCGGTCTCCCAGCCACCAATGTGCGCCAGGTGTGTCGTTTGCTTTAGTACTTCGTTCAGCCACTTTTGCTCGGTCACGTCTCTGAGAATGGCCTGAGTTTGAATGTGCTGTCCTTCTTCGTTGAATATTTTTTGTGCAGTAGCTTCCAGCCATACGAAGTTGCCAGCCTTCGTTCTCACAGAGAAGTCGGTATTTGTGCCATCTTGTGTTAGCCCCTTTGCATTTGGGTCGATAAACACTTTAATGTTTTCGCCAATTACTTCTGAGGGTTGGTAACCAAGAATGGTTTCTACGGCGGGGGAGATGTATGTAATGTCTCCTTGTCTTGAACAAAGGAGGATAATGTCTTTCGAATGGGTGGCAAGCAGCTTATAAACGCCTTCTTTCTCAGAGATGTCGTTTTTTATCAGCTCAAGATTGCTGGATGAAAGGCTGGAGAAAGAGTTCTTTTCTTTCGAAGAGGATTTAAGTAGGGCGTCTAATATGGTTTGCACCTGGCGAACCTTAATAATGGTAGAGCCAAGACCAAATGCGATGGCAAATATGCCCACGCAGATCAGGAGGATATTAAGGGAAAGGTGTGATTCGCTGATTTCGCCGGCAGTAACCGAGGAGAGCGAGGTGATGGTGAGGAATAGAAATGGGATAGAGAACCAGAGTACCAACGATTTTTTCTCTTTGTTTCCGAAAAGCAGCGCCGATATTCCAGTCAGTAGAATAGAGAACAGTATTTGAATGGGGAGCATGCTGTCAAAAGCAAATCCAAGGAGTACTGTAAACAAACTGGCGTTCGCCAATGTGCAGTACCTCTTCCAGATGCCTTTGTGACTATTGGTATATAACGTAAGCGAAAAGTGGGTGAGGCTGATCAGAGAAAAGGTAAAAGGAGCATCTATGTTATAGGTGCTGAAGAGTGAAAATGCAACGATAGCGTTAAGTGCTCCAAAAAAGTAATTGATAATATTGGTGGTTACAAAGGCCTTTGAATCCTTCGCAGCCATTGGGCCCTTTTTCTCGTAACCGTTTAAAATTTCAACTAACATAACCAGAGAGAGTAAAGTATGATTCAAAATTAAAGGGTAGGCATCTCTCAGTTTTCGGAAGCTGTCGCTGCCCCTTACATGTATGTTTTTTTCTGCAATTCAATCGAAAAGGAAGTCCTCTATGCGGTCAAATGGTCACAATTCGGGCTTTGTATTGGACTAATTCAATATTATATATGATTAAAGCAACAGCATGAAATGTTTGGTTTTTGCTACTTTTGACATATAACTATGAGAAAACTTCTTTTTGCGCATGAAAATCTTCCCAGGCCTGTTGCGGCGGGGTTTGTATTGACCTTGATTTTTCTTGTCCACACCACGCTGTTCGCACAAAATCAGGTAGTTGAAAAACATTTTGGCATGATCGGGGAGGCAAGTCTTCAGCAGCTTCGTACGGCTTGCATCAAGGGCCGCTACGTCCCGCTTACCATGCAGCCGGCCACCTTTGTGGCTTATCTCAAGTTTCCGGATAAGATAAAGATTGAGTGGACACAGGGCAGAGTGAAGTGGACGGACACCTATGCCAATGGAAGGGCCGTCAGCAGGCATGGTGGTGTTACTACGGAGTTGGAGGGAAAGGAATCATTCGACCTGCTTTGGATGCTAAGGTCAACGTCGCCTTTGCGGGAGGCAGGAAATGGTCAATTCAGTTTGTCCTCCGAAAAATGGAATAACAGGGAATTTTACAAGCTCGCAACTGGCACCGAAGAATCACAATTGGAGTTTTTAGTTGATAAAGGAACCTACGAAATAGTGCTGGAAAGAATTGTCAGTGTGTCAAAGTCGTCAAAAAAAGACGTGCAGGAAATCAAGTACCTCAGATACATGGACCTGGGAGGAGTGAAAGTACCGGCGGTGTTTGTGATGGACACTGAAGAAGGTAGTGCCGACCTGATCTACGACGAGGTGCTTTTGGGCTACCCCCTCAACGATAGCTTTTTTAACTGACAGTGGTCAAATGAAAGTAGCCATTATTCAACACGCCCCCGAGTATCTTAACAAGAAGCGGAGTTTGGAAAAAGCCCTTGTGCTGATAAAAGAGGCGGCCAGCGGTGGAAATGCGCTGGCCGTTTTTGGAGAAAGCTGGCTAAGTGGCTACCCAGCCTGGCTCGACTATTGCCCAGGTGCTGCGCTGTGGAACCACGAGCCAACAAAAGAGGTTTTCGCAAAAACCCATGAAAATGCGATAGTGATCGACGGGCCTGAAATGACCGCTTTGCAACAGGCTGCGTCCGACCTCGGTATAGCTGTATGTATCGGAATCAATGAGAAAACCGGTAGCGGAAGCGCCAATGGTACGTTGTATAATTCAATGGCTATTATTAGCCCGGCGGGTGAGCTGGTGGTGCACCACCGAAAGCTGATGCCAACTTTCACGGAAAAATTGATCTATGGTGTCGGTGATGGAAACGGATTGCGGTCAGCGGAAGTGGCTGGTGCAAGAGTAGGCGGGCTCATTTGCTGGGAGCATTGGATGCCGCTTGCCAGGCAAGCCATGCACGAAACAGGCGAGCAGGTTCACATTGCTTTGTGGCCCACGGTACACGAAATGCATCAGGTAGCAAGCCGTCAATACGCTTTTGAGGGCCGGTGTTTTGTGCTGGCGGTTGGGCAGATACTGAGAGCGAAAGATATCCCCCCAGCCTTTGAGCTTCCCGAAGAGTTAAAAGCCAACCCCGAAAGCTTGCTCCTGAAAGGTGGGAGTTGTGTGGTGGGGCCTGATGGATTTCACATCCGGGAGCCTATTTTCGATTTGGAAACTACGATTGAGGTAGAGTTGCCCCTGCGGGAGGCTATAAAGGAAAAAATGACCCTTGATGTAACGGGTCATTACAAACGAGAAGACGTTTTCGACTTCAAGGTAAACAAGAAAAGGAACCAATAGATACTATTGGTTCTCCTTCTGCTCCATTTTGTGTGAGATAAAAAGTCCGGCTCCTCCAAAGATAAAAATCATGGAAAAATAGGCTACCTCTTCGTCTCTGAAGAAGCCTTCAATAAGCCCCCCAAATAAGATTCCGCAGCCTACACCAATAAACAATAGGCCAAATTTAAGCGCAATGCTATTGGTTGACTTCCCTCTGAAAATATTGGGGTCGGCGCCTTTTTCAATGGCGGCTAGTCGCTCGTCGTTTAGAAACTTCCTCCAAAAGATGATGGTGATAGCAATGGAGGTAAACAACGCTAATGGGATTAATACTTCCGGTCCGTGCATATTATTTTAAGTTTTGATTTGTCCCTATGACGCCCCACTATTGGCAGCGGTTACAAATGAAAACTTATTATTTTTTTTCGGTAACTTCTGTGCTCAAAGATGCGTCATAGGGGCGGTGTCAGAAACTAGTTATACAGAAGAGGAGCTAATCACCTTTATCAAAAAGGGCGAGTCTGCTTACTTTCGCCATTTGGTAGACAGGCACAAAAGCTATGTTTACACGCTTGCTCTCAGGGTGGTGTGCTCACATGAAGATGCTCAGGAGGTGGCACAGGACTCTTTTATTAAAGCCTACAACAATATTTCATCGTTCAAAGGCGACGCTAAATTCAGCACATGGCTTTATAGAATTGTTTTTAACACCGCTATAAGTAAAAAGAGAAAAAAAAGACTACCTGAAACAGATATTGAGAAGGCTTCGGGCGTTTTGGATGCGGACGGCATGAACTCCAGTGAACTGTTGTCGCAAAAGGAAAGGAGGGCCTGGATCAATAGGGCGATTGAAAGGCTGCCTGAGGATGATGCGTTTTTGATTACACTATATTACTTTCAGGAACTGACGCTGGAGGAGATTGAAAAAATTACTGGGTTTGCTCCCAACAATGTTAAAGTAAAAATTTTCAGGGCACGAAAAAAGCTGGCCGAATGGTTGGGCAAGTGCTTGCAGGAGGAAATAACCTCATTGACCTAAAAAGAAAAGGCAATGGAAAACATGGAACAAAGATTATTCGACTATTTAGAAAATAAGCTTCCAGCCGCTGAGAGGAAAGAGCTGGAGAAGCAAATAAGCAAGGACAGCGTTTTGCAAAAGCAGTTGATAAGCATGCAAAATGCCGACAAGCTTATGGCCAGGCATAACATGATGGAGCTCGATGATGTGTTTTTCACCGATGGCATCATGAATAGGATAGCGGCTGGAAAGGCCAGGGCCAGTAAAAGCAATCGCCTTCTTTGGATGGCACTGGGGATTTTTGCAGCAATGTTTGCTGCTGTACTGAGCATACTGCCTTTATTCCAGGAAACGGTACAGAGCCCATCTGTAGAGCCCAATTATCTTCCTGAACTCCCAGCATTCGACTTTGCTCCCATGCTCGAAACAATCGACAATCCAGCGCTTATTCAGCTCGTGGTGATTGCCACGGCCATCGCTGTGTTGCTGGTGGCTGATAAATTTTTAGGTGGGAAGTTCAAACCTAACCTGCCGTCTCTCTTTTAGCTTCTGGCTAGCGGTTGCGGATGGGCAGGTCAGAAGAAATTACTGAAGGGCATCATTAGCTCCCACAGCCCACGCACTCAAACTCCGAGTTGCTCGGGCGGACTCCCTCAAGTGTCATTTTGAGGTTGTGGATTTTATCCCTGATCTCCATGTCTTGAAACATGTCGCCGGTAAGCTTGCCTTCCAGTGTTGCGATTTCGCCTTCAACGGTGGTTTTTTCCTGATCAGTCATTACTAGTGGTTTTTAGGTTAATAGATTCTGGATATCTTCTTTCGAAAGATTTTTTACAAAACTCTCTTCCGTGCTAATTAATTCCGTAGCCAGCTTCATTTTTGACTGCTGAAGTGCCAATATTTTCTCCTCTACAGTGTTCTTGGTGATGAATTTATAGGTAAAGACCTTGTTTTCCTGCCCAATTCTGTGCGCTCTGTCCACAGCCTGTGCCTCCACGGCCGGGTTCCACCAGGGGTCGAGGAGGAACACGTAGTCGGCCTTGGTTAAGTTGAGGCCTAAACCTCCTGCTTTCAGGGAAATTAGGAACACCTTAATAGACGGATCATTTTGAAACTTCTCTACCTGTGCCTGGCGGTCTTTGGTGGAGCCGTCGAGATAGCAATACGTAATTCGGTTTTCCTTCAGGTAATTTTCCAGCAAAGCCAAATGCTTCACAAACTGGCTAAAAACCAGTATTTTATGATCTTTGCCGACAGCTGTTGCCAGCATGTGGGTCACGTCCTCCATCTTTCCTGAGTCGCCACCATAGTCGGGATCAACTAGCTTGGGGTGGTTGGCTATCTGCCGGAGCTTTGTCAGGCCCTGTAGCAAAATCATGTGCGACTTGTTGACGCCATCCGTTTCTATCTGATCCATGATTTTGTTTCTGAACAGCGACTTGGCTGTTTCATACTCCTCTTCCTGCATGGCAGTCATGGTGCAATACTGAACGTTCTCAACTTTCTCAGGCAGCTCAGTAGCTACCTGGTTTTTCTTCCTCCGCAGAATAAACGGTTTTATAATGGCGTAAAGCTTCTGAACCTTCTTTTCGTCGTTCTTTTTTTCAATCGGGTTAAGGAACTCATTTTTGAAAAAAGCCTGATTTCCCAAAAGCCCAGGATTGATAAAGCTCATTTGCGACCACAAGTCCAGCGTAGTGTTTTCGACCGGCGTTCCTGTCAGAATAAGTTTGTGCTTCGATCGAAGTTTCTTTACCGACTTGGCAATGTTGGAAGAAGGGTTCTTAATGGCTTGAGACTCATCAAGTATAATGTAATTGAAGTAAAACTTTTCCAGCAAGTCGATGTCAAGCCGCACGATGCCGTAGCTGGTGAGCACCAGGTCGTAATCGGCAAATTTGGTCACATCTTTCTCTCTCTGTGTGCCTGTGTAGTTCAGCACTTTGAGGCCGGGAGTAAACTTTATTGCTTCTTTTTCCCAATTGTAGATAAGCGATGTGGGCATGACAAGCAAGCTGGTGCCGGTGTTGCCGTTTTGCTCTTCTTTCACAGCTTGAAGCATTGCGAGCGTCTGCACGGTTTTGCCCAGGCCCATGTCGTCTGCCAGGCAGCCACCAAAGTTGTAGCTGTTGAGGAACCTTAGCCAATTGAACCCAGCTTTCTGGTAGGGCCTTAGCGTGCCCTTAAAATGCAATGGGGCCGGGAAGTCTTCGATCTCCTCAAAGCCCCGCAACTTCTCCAGTTTTCTGCTGAGTGTAACGGTAGCCAGGTCGCTATTGCTCAACTCCTTAACCAGCGCCAGGTGATGTTTTTTGAGTGAAACGGCACTTCCGTCAGCTTTGCCATCTTCGGCAAAATTGAAAAGCTCTGAATATTCCGTAAACCAGGCTTCAGGGATGACGGCGATTTCCCCATTGGGGAGCGTGATTTCCCTTTGTTTCCGAATGATGTGCTTTCTGATGGTTTGAAACGGTATTTCAAACTCCCCGAACCGAACCGTGGCAAAAATGTCGAACCAGTCAATGTTTTCTCTTACCTCAATCGAGATTTGCGAAGTACCGATAAAGTACCGCTTGTCTCCCTTTTGGTTTTGCTGAAGCTTGACCCCAAGCTCTGCCAGCTTAGGGGCGGTAAAAGACATCCAACTGAATGCTTCCCCTTTGTTCAGGGTGGCCTTTGCATGCTTCAACTCCAGTCCCGACTCTTTCAATAGGGCAATAATTTCCCGTTCTCTCGTCAGGTCACGGTTGACCCTGTGAAATGTGTAGTCGTCTCCGTTTTGCTCTACCGACACACTCACTTCAGTCAGATTTTCAGCTTTGAATTTGTACGGGCCGTATTGAAAGACGAGCTCAAATAGCATTTTTTCATCGTTGGGGTCACCAGCCACAGCCACATTGCCCTCGTCGGAAAAGAGTGATAGCTCTTTTGTTGACGCAAGCTCAGAAAAAGTGATAACAGCCTTTGGGGGGAAGCTAACGGTGTTGATGGTAAAGCCTTTGGCGTATACGTCAAAAGCTGCAACGAGCGGAGCGACGAACTTCCTGTAGTAAGTATCCTCCACCGACTTGGGGATCACAATAAATTTCTTGTTCAAAAACGGCATTAGCTTATGGCCGTCTACTTCTTTTTTGAAGGTGAACAGCATATTGTCCATCACCATCCAGGCCGGCTTTTTGCTAACTATGTAGGCCCCCTTGTTGTTAAACTCAAGCTTTTCGCCGTTCAATTTTAAAGTTGGGAAATAGTGCGTGTTTTCTTCATTCCGCCTAAAGTGGAAGAGAACAGTTGCCGGTTCGTTCTGCCATTCCAGCTTTTTCCAGGCAGGGTCACCATCTCGCCCCATTTCGTACACCTCCTTGTTCACCATCAAGGGCAGTAGTTTTCCTCTCCTTCTTTCCAGGTACTGCTCAATTTCCTGCTGTAGTAGCTTGTTTCCTTTTTCGGTATCGTAGGTTTTCAAAAAGAACTCAGCCGGCTTGATCTTTTTTTTATGAAAGTGACTCACCACCGCATCCTGCTGCATCGAGTCCATCGTCTTTATGAGTTCGTAATCGACTTCGTCCAGCCCGGCAGCAAACTCCTGTGCGTTCTTGAAGGAAATATTTTGAGAAGCCAAAGAAAGCCTGCCTTTTTCATCTACTTGTACCACGAACGATTCCGCCAAATAGCCGAGGTACTCGTGCTGGAACAGAGAATAAATTAATTTGAATGGTTTTGCTGGTGAAACGTTCATTAATAGATTCAAAAAATTTTCAAACCTGAAAACTAACCATTATCGGTCAAATAAGCATCAAAATTCTGTAATCTGTTTGACTCTAAAATCAATGAAGTTTCTCCAATCAGTTGAAAACTAAAACATTGATAGCTTTATTGGTGAAGCAGCCGAGGGCGATTCATTTTATATACGGCAAAAATGAACCGCTGACGGGTTCACAAGTCAGCGATAAACTTTGATTTACTGGCCAGGTAGGCGGGTCTGTAGGAGGCAAGCAAGGTGACCAGGATAGAAAGCACAGCGGTAACGGCAACGTCCAGGGGATCGATGAGCACAGGATAGGCGTCTACAATGGAGCTTTGCATACCCAAAGAAACGACTCCAAACTGCTGCTGGAGATAACTTAAAGTAAGTCCGAGCACGAGGCCAACGGTGGCACCGATAAGCCCGATAAGTGCACCTTCCGACACGAAAATTCTCTTGATAAGTTTATCTGTGGCACCAAGCGCATAGAGGATAGCCACATCCCTTTTCTTTTCGAGGGCAAGCATGGAAAGCGAGAAGAAGATGTTAAATGAGGCAATAGCCACAATAAACGAGAAGGTCAGAAAAACGAAAAACTTCTCCCACTTCAGTATTTTAAACAGATCGGAGTGTTGCTCTTCTGAAGTTTGGATTTTGAATTGGTTGCCAAGTAGTTTTTGTAAGGCCGGCTTCACAGTTTCTGGCGTGAAACCCTCCTTCAGTTGTAGCTCCAGGCTTGTTCTTTTGTTGCCAAATTCTGTTAGGGTAACAGCAAAATCAAGTGGGACGAAGATGTAGGTCTCGTCGTACTGCTTCTCAATGGCAAAAAAGCCACCCGGCATAATGCTTTGCTTGTTGAAATAGCTGGATGGGCTCAACGAGCCCGGGTTTACATTTTTTGGATAATGAAGTTGTAATGCCAGGAAATCGTTGTTGGCTGAAATAGAAAGTGCGTACTGAATGCCACGGCCAATGATAGCCCTTGGAGCGTTGTCTTTTTTGAGCAGGAGTTCGCCCTGAACAAGGTGCTCATCAAAGCGGTGGTTACTGATGAAATTGTCGCTAACCCCCTTTATTTTGGCCACCATGTCGGTGTCGTTGTAGGAAATGAGCACAAAGTCTTCGATTACTTCCGACACTATCGACACTCCCGGAACGGCCGCTATTGAATCGATCAGGCTTTTGTTAGCTACAAAACTTTTCCCCTTTGAAGCCTCTACTTTTATCTGTGAGTCGAATGTGCCGTACAGGTTTCTGAGAATATCCTCCAACCCATTGAAAAATGACAGCCCGATGATCAATGCCATGGTGCCAACGGCCACCCCCACCATAGAAATAATGGAGATGATATTGATGAAATTCTTCTTTTTCTTGGAGACGAAATACTTCCTGGCGATGAATAGAGGTAGATTCAAAGTAGTAGTTCGTTAATCTTCTGTATCGTCAGTTTCGTCCGCCGGTGGAATATCAAGGCTGTTGATCAAACTATCCATTTTGTGTGCATGATCCTCAGTGTCATCAATAAAGAAAGCAATTTCAGGAATTATTCTTACCTGCTTGCCAATCCTTTGACCAAGCAGCTTCCGAACCTGGCTCTTGCGTTCGTTGATCTGTGCCAGCATTTCGTTTCGGTCCTCTGCCATGAATATGCTGAGGTACACTTTGGCAAAGCCGAGGTCTGGGCTCATTTTCACCAGCGTAATGGTGATAAAGGCCTTTCCAAACATGTGTTTTGTGTCACGCTGGAAAATTTCCCCTAATTCTTTCTGTATTAAGCGGGCGTATTTTTGTTGTCTGGTGCTCTCCATAAGATGGCAAATATCCGCATTATTTTGCACAATCGGCGTTATAACACGTATTTTCGTGGCAAGACAATAACCTTGAGAAAATCCGTTGCTATCTTTTTTTAGAATAAACGACCCTTACCGCCTCATTTTTGTGCTGCTACTTTTGGTGCTGGTAAGGCTACCATTTTACATTTGGGGAATTCCACTCACGTTGCCGGAGCTGCACTGGCGGCTTGTTGGGGAAGCAATGGCTCAGGGCGGTCACCTTTATCTCGATATTTGGGACGACATCGGACCGCTGTCAGGCGTCATGTATCAGGTGATCTTCTACCTGTTTGGCGACTCCCGCTGGCCTTATTACGTCATCTCTGCTTTGCTGGTGATTATTCAGGCGGGACTATTCAACCAGGTACTGCTGCGGAACAAAGCCTACAAGGAAAACACCTATGTGCCTGCCTTGTTTTACATGATGTACATGAACCTTTCGTTCGACTTCATCACGCTGTCGCCGATTCTGTTCAGCACCACCTTTATCTTGTTAGCGATCAACAATATTTTCCGGCGCATAGACAACAATACCCGGGACGAGCTTTTTCTGTACACAGGGCTTTATCTGGGAGTCGCTGTGCTATTCTATCTCCCACTTCTTCCCTTCCTTTTTACCACGGCCTTGTCGCTGGCCCTTTTTACGGGATCCATACCACGGCGGTACATCCTGCTCTTTTTTGGTTTTTCGGTGGTGATTTCTGTCAGCTATGCTTACTACTATTGGCTCGACGCTGTGGATGAGTTCCACACGCAGTTTATGAAAGGACTTTGGAGAACGAGGAAACATTACCTGATGTCTTCTTTTCAGCTTTTCGTCATCGGCGGATCCTCATTGTTGATTCTTGTAGTTTCTCTATTTCGGATTTATACCAAAGCGAGATTTGCCAACTACCAGGTAAAGTTTCAGCAGGTCATGTTCATCAACATTATTGCCGGGTTCATCACGCTGGCTATTTCAAACCAAATCGTTCCGCAGCTGCTCCTGATTTTTGTGCCCCCACTGGCCTTTTTTACCGCTCACTATATATTGGAAATGAGGCGAAGAATTTGGGCTGAAATATTTGCTACTTTGGTTTTTGTTTTGGTGCTCGGTTGGAGCTATGCAATGTTTAGGCTGCCTGCCAGGCTCAGTGAGACAATTACTTACGATGCATATTTCGCTCAAAAGGAGTTGTTGCCGGCCAGCTACTCAGGCAAGAAAATATGGGTAATTGGCGATAGGGAAAGCTACTACGAAAGCGCCGCATTGGGCAGTAAATACCTGAACTGGGATCTGAGCGAGGAGGAGGTAACACAACTCGATTTTTACACCAATGTTGAAAACGTATTCAACAATATCGATCAACTCAAGCCGGAAGTAATCGTAGACCTCGAAGGTCTGATGCCTAAGTTAATAAATCGGGCACCTGCTATAGGTGAAAGATATGAGAGCGTGGACGGGACGAACTTCTACATAAGAAGGGAGTAATCAACAGCTTATTTTGCCCACCCTTCGTTCGTGTCTGCCTCCCTCGAATTTAACTGAAAGAAAAGCCCTGACCATTTTTTCAGCTTCTTCATAGTCAACGAATCGCTCCGGCATGCACAGTACGTTGGCATTGTTGTGCTGTCTGGCGAGCGCAGCTAGTTCTTCTTTCCAGCAAAGGGCCGCTCGTATTTGCTGGTGTTTATTGGCTGTCATGGCCACACCATTGCCACTGCCACAAATAAGGATACCAAAATCAGATTCATGACTTTCGACGGATGTGGCTACAGGATGAGCGAAGTCCGCATAGTCTATCGAATCAGCACTGTGGGTGCCAAAGTCCTTTACTAGGTGACCTTCACGTTGCAAAAAGGCAAGTATCTTTTCTTTGTAACCGAAGCCAGCATGATCAGCTCCCAGGGCAATTTTTAAGCTCATGATTTCGGGTTTCGTTTCAGCGCTTCTTTTGCTTCTTCTCTCGCTTCTCTGCGTTTGATTCTCTTCGAAATATAGATACTCACTTCATAAAGCCCAACGATCGGCAGCGAAACAAGCATTTGGCTGAATGGGTCTGGTGGAGTAATCACAGCACCAACAATGAAGATAACGACGATAGCATGTCTTCTGTAAGTGATCAGGAATTCCGGGGTTACGATTCCGGCCTTCGTTAGGAAATACATCACAATCGGAAGCTGGAAAATCAGCCCGCTTGAAAGTACCAACGTCACTACTGTGGAAACATAAGAGATAATATCAAACTCGTTGAGAATGGATGGATCCAGCTGATAGTTGGCCAGGAAGTACACTGACACTGGCGTCACTATAAAGTAGCCAAAAAGCACACCAATCATGAAAAGGAAGCTCACGAAAAAGGTAGCCCCACGGGTCAAATTTCTTTCATGTGAGTAAAGTCCAGGTGCAACAAAACGCCAAATTTCCCAAAAGGCATAAGGGAAGGCACAAATAAGCCCCACCACCAGTGAGGAGGTGATGTGCATAGTGAACTGCCCGGTAAGCTGTCGGCTTTGGATAATGAAAGGAAGCTCGTTGATGCATAGCGCATCTATTCCAACGACTTCTGAGAGCTTGCAAAGCATTCTGTACGACCAGAAGTCTGTTTTGGATGGGCCAAGAATAAGGACTCCAAAGATGAAGCCCTTGGAAACAAAGGCGGCCACGGAAAAAACCAATACTGATGCTACTGAACGTACCAGATGCCACCTGAGCTCTTCCAGGTGGTCGATAAACGACATTTCTTTCTCTTCACTCTCCGCCACGGCCGGTATAGTTTAATTATTTGTAAAGTGGGAAGTTGCTCATCCAGCTATTTACCTCCTTCTTGATAGCGGAAAGTTTGGACTCATTTTCATGGTTCATCAATGCGTCGTCCACCAGTTCGGCGATTTTCAGCATGTCATTTTCTTTGAGTCCTCTTGTAGTCATGGCCGCAGTTCCGAGCCTCATACCCGAGGTTACAAACGGAGACTTGTCGTCGAAGGGAACCATATTTTTGTTGATGGTAATATCTGCTTTTATAAGGCCATTTTCAGCCTGCTTGCCGCTTAAGTTTTTAGGGCGCAGGTCGATCAGCATCATGTGGTTGTCGGTACCATCCGAAATCACTTTGTAGCCTTTGTCGACAAAGGACTGCGACATTACCTTCGCATTTTTTTGTACCTGCAGCACATAGCTCATGTAGTCGTCCGACAAAGCTTCCTGAAAGGCAATCGCTTTGGCTGCGATTACATGCTCCAGCGGGCCGCCTTGCGTGCCAGGGAAAACACCGCCGTCCAGCAGCGAAGTCATCATTCTCAAATCACCTTTAGGCGTTTTTAGCCCAAACGGATTTTCAAAATCTTCCCTCATCATGATCATGCCACCCCTTGGGCCCCGCAGTGTTTTGTGCGTGGTGGTGGTTACTATGTGGCAATAGTCAAGCGGATCGTTGAGCAAACCCCGGGCAATGAGCCCCGCAGGGTGAGATACATCTGCCAGCAATAGGGCTCCTACTTCATCGGCAATGGCCCTGAGCCTTTCGTAGTCCCAGTCTCTGCTGTAAGCTGAGGCACCACAAATCATCAACTTAGGTTTTTCCTTCTTTGCTGTAGCTTCTACCACGTCATAGTTGATGACGCCGGTTTCCTTTTCAACGCCATAAAAATTGGCCCGGTACAGCTTGCCTGAAAAGTTGACGGGGGATCCGTGAGTTAAATGCCCACCATGAGAGAGGTCAAATCCAAGGATAGCGTCACCGGCATTAAGCACTGCCAGCATCACGGCGGCATTTGCCTGAGCCCCTGAGTGGGGTTGCACGTTGGCCCAGGTGGCGCCAAACAATTCCTTTGCACGCTCAATCGCAAGAGTTTCTATTTCATCAACCACTTCACAACCACCATAGTATCTTTTACCAGGGAGGCCCTCGGCATATTTGTTGGTTAACACGGTACCCATCGCCTCGATTACCTGCGGAGAAGCAAAGTTCTCAGAGGCTATCAACTCAATGCCGTCTTCTTGTCTTTTCTTCTCTTTTTGGATGAGGTCAAAAATCAATGTATCTCTCTGCATTTCAGGAATTGTTTGCGGCCAAAGTTAGCGCAAGCAGTAGAATTTACCAATTGAAATACCAGACGTATTACAATGCCTTTTTTAGCATGCAACAACCAAAAGAAATATGCCTTGACGAAGCCCGCAGTTTCGGCCAACTGACACAGCTGCTATATGTTGTTTTACCCAAAAAAAACGTACATTTTTGTTCCCATTTCAAAATAAAGGCAACATCCGCACAGCGCATACCTGTTGGATCAGGAATTAATTATAAGGCAAAGGACATGGCACTAGAAGAATACCGGAAGCAGATAGATGACCTCGACAACAGGATTTTGGACTTATTAGCTCAGAGGATGGAAGTGGTGAAGCAGGTCGGCGATTTAAAAAGAAAGACCAACGCCACTATTTACCGCCCCGAAAGAGAAAAGGCGATCATCGACAGGCTTGACAAAATGAACAAAGGCTTGCTCAACAGGGCGGCCATTGAGGCCATCTTTCTTGAGATTTTCGCAGTAGCGAGGAATCTGGAGCTGCCCGAACGAGTGGCCTACCTGGGGCCGGAAGGAAGTTTTACCCACCAGGCGGCCGAAAGCCGGTATGGGGCAATGAGCACTTACACTTCACTTAACTCCATTGAAGCGGTGTTTGAAACCGTTAAGAGCGATAGGGCGAGGTTTGGCGTAGTGCCTATTGAAAATAACCAGGAGGGCGTGGTGCAGGAAACCATTGACCTGCTTGGCCGCTACGACCTTAACATCATTGCCGAGCTGCCTTTGGCCATCCACTTCGCTTTTGCCACTGAGGAAGAAAACCTGAAAAGCATTAAGAAAATTTATTCTAAAGACATTGCTTTCAGGCAGTGTAGTGCGTTCATCGAGGATCATTTCGACAAAGGAGTAGAACTGGTGCCGGTAAACTCTACCAGCACGGCTGTAAAAATAGCTAAGGAAGAGAAGGGTGCGGCGGCCATTTGCGCTCATATTGCTGCCAAGGAATACGACCTTCCGATACTGTTTGAGAACATTGAAGATTCCGGAGAGAACTCTACCCGGTTCATTATTCTTTGCAAGGGGCATTTTAACGAGCCAAGCAACAACGACAAGACATCCATTTTAGCACGGCTGGAAGATAAGCCGGGAGCTTTGGTTACGTTCCTGCAGGAATTCCACAAAGCCAAGATCAATCTTTGCAAAGTTGAGAGTCGGCCAGCCAAAGAGGGCTCTAATTTTAAGTATATTTTTTATATCGACTTTGATGGCCATTTCAATGATAGACGGGTTCAAAAGGTGGTGAAGAACTACTGGCACAACATTAAGTGGTTGGGCAGCTATGTGAAGCTGGTCTAGTCAAAAAAAATAGTACCGTTGGAAAGAACGAAACGTACTTTTGGATCGTTTTAAACTCATCTGGGAAATATTTGAGGCCTCAAATTCCAAAGCGTGACAAACAGCCACGCTTGCCTGGAAAAGAACACAAAAAAACCATCGAAATGAAAAAGTTATCAATGCTGGCCGCAGTGGCTATAGCTTTTGGAATTGTGGTTGAGGCCAGTGCCCAACAAATTGAAATAGGCAAGAACACAAAAATTGAGAGGAGCGAAGTGCCCATTCGAATCCTCAAAAGCCTGGAGAATGAATTTCCGGAAACGGGCAATTTCCAGGATCAAACGTGGTACCTGCACTACATGGAAGGCAAGGGCAGCTTGACGGCAAAAGTTTATAAGGTAGTCATCGAAAACAGTGACCTGGATTTCACAGCGTACTATAAACCCGATGGGGAGTTTGAAAAGGCTAATGAAATTAAGAAGCATGCTCAACTGCCCGAGGCAGTGGAAGCAAC
This sequence comes from Imperialibacter sp., assembly GCF_048007035.1. Lineage (NCBI taxonomy): Bacteria > Pseudomonadati > Bacteroidota > Cytophagia > Cytophagales > Flammeovirgaceae > Imperialibacter > Imperialibacter sp. Next base: position 2,330,664 of record NZ_CP180355.1, on the reverse strand, counting down.
GATACACTCGCAGTATGGCAATTGGAAGGTGGTTGATCGAAATGAAATAATCTCTGTGGGCAGGTTCAACCGTGATAGGTTTGAGATACAGCTGGAAAAAGGCAACCTGGAGCGCCTGATTGTGATATCGCCCGATGGCAAGGTGATCCGGGACAGGCATTCATGATGAGCGAAGAAATCAGATCAATAAAAGGGGGCGAATGGCTCCCTTTTTTTATGCCGTAACGTTCATCATTTCCAGCAGGTCGTCAATATACTCCCGGGAATTGGAAAGCCGTGGCACTTTGTTTTGGCCGCCAAGCCTCCCTCTTTTTTTCATCCACTGATAGAAAGTGCCTTCTTCCACCACATAGAGCACCGGCGCTTCGAGGGCAAGGCTTTTATATCGTTTGGCGTCGTAATCTGAATTGATTTTTCGAAGTGTGCTGTCCAAAACCTCTATGAACCTGGTTCTGTCCTGTGGAGGCTTAATGAACTCCATCACCCATTCATGAGCTCCCTTTTGTCCACCCTCAAGGTAACGTGGGGCGGCTGTAAAATTGCTGATCACCGCCGAGGTTTCCCTGCATGCTTCAGTAATCGCCGTTTCTGCATTCTCTATGATCAGCTCTTCGCCGAAGGCGTTAATGAAGTGCTTTGTCCGGCCGCTGATTTTGACCCGGAAAGGACTGATAGAGGTAAACTTAACCGTGTCACCAATTCTGTACCTCCAGAGCCCAGCGTTGGTGGTAATAATCATCGCATAGTTGACGCCGATTTCTACCTGTTCCAGTGTTAGTGCTTTGGGGTTATCGTTGCCAATTTCCTCAAAAGGGACAAACTCATAAAAAATGCCGTAGTCGAGCATCAGCAGCATCTCGTCTGAGTTCCTTTGGTCTTGTATGCCAAAAAAGCCTTCGGACGCATTGTAGGTTTCCATGTAGCGCATGCCATCGGAGGGGATGAGCGCCTTAAAAAGGTCTTTGTACGGGGGGAAAGCTACTGCGCCGTGGAAGAAGACTTCCAGGTTTGGCCACACCTCCAGGATATTGGTTTTGCCTGTTAGTTCCAGTATTCGCTGTAGCAAGACGACCGTCCATGTGGGCACGCCACTAATACTGGTTACGTTTTCCTCCAGCGTGGTGGCGGCCATCATCTCAATTTTTTCTTCCCACTCGTCCATCAGCGCAATTTCCATGCTTGGTGTGCGCACAAACTGAACCCATAGAGGAAGGTTCTTGATGATGACAGCGGAAACGTCACCATAATAAGAATTGGCGTTTTTGTCGAACTGATTGATCTGCTGGCTGCCGCCAATGGTGAGGCCCTTGCCTGTAAAAAGCTTGGATTCGGGGTAGTTGTTAACGTAGATGGAAATAAGATCTTTTCCACCCTTAAAATGGCAGTCTTCAAGTGCCTCCGGAGAAACGGGGATGAATTTGCTGCGGGCATTGGTAGTGCCCGACGACTTGGCAAACCACTTTACCTCGCTTGGCCAGAGCACATTTTGCTCTCCCTTCATTAATCGGTCAATATAGGGCGCCAGTTCTTCATAGGAAACAATGGGCACCCGCTTTTGAAAGTCCTCGTGATTTCGAAAATCCACAAAGCCGTATTTGTTGCCGTATTCTGTATCCTTACCCCGCTGAATCAGCCTCTGGAAAAGCTCCTCCTGCACCTCAAAGGGATACTTCATGAAAAGCTCAATCTGGTGGATTCGCTTTTTCATGACCCAGGTCATTATAGAATTGAGAATTTCCATTGGTGTTGTTGACTAAACTTTTCTTTTTAACTCGAAGTGCTTGCCCAGGTACACCCTTCTTACCTGTTCGTCAGCAGCCAGCTCTTCAGCAGTCCCTGATTTTAGCAGTTTTCCTTCAAACATCAAATAGGCTCTGTCAGTTATCGACAGTGTTTCATTTACATTGTGGTCCGTGATAAGGATTCCAATATCCTTTTTCTTGAGCTGGGCCACAATAGTTTGGATCTCTTCGACAGCGATTGGGTCTACCCCTGCAAAAGGCTCATCTAATAATACAAAATTGGGATCAACTGCCAAAGCCCTGGCAATCTCCGTCCTTCTTCTCTCTCCTCCGGAAAGCACCATGCCGAGGTTTTTGCGAACATGCCCGAGGCTAAATTCCTCCAGCAGGCTCTCAAGCTTATCCTTTTGCTCAGCCTTCGGAATATTTCTCATTTCGAGAACAGCCATGATATTTTCTTCCACACTTAATTTTCTGAATACGGAGGCCTCTTGTGCCAAATAACCAATGCCAAGCTTGGCCCTCCGGTACATCGGCAGGTCGGTAATGTTCTGGTCATCCAGAAAAATTTCCCCGTCGTTGGGCTTTATCAGGCCTACTATCATGTAAAAGGAAGTCGTTTTTCCGGCACCATTGGGACCAAGCAAGCCGACAATTTCTCCTTGCGAAACCTCAACCGACACATTGTTGACAACGCTTCTTCCTTTATACTTTTTTATCAGGTTGTGTGCACTTAGTTTCATTGATCCTTCCAGGTATTAATCAAGCTTCAAATCTTTGATGTGTAATTGCATGGTTTTGTTTCCCATAAAGTCATTCTCTTCGATGGTATACGCCACATTGAAAGGTGCGCCATCAGCAATAGCATCGTAGTACTCGCCAAATCCAAAAGCAATCGCTTCAAGCGAAGCCTTGGAGCCTTCCTGGCTCAAAAACATTTTCAGGTGTATGTCTTTCAGCTGCTTTACCGATTTGGCAACTACGTTGGTGGACACGAACACCGGTTGCATGTTGCCTGGCCCAAAAGGAGCCATTTGCCTTAATATATTGAAAAACTTGTGGTTGATACCCTCAATTGGAATCGCCAGGTCGATGTCAATGATTGGCTCCAGCATTTCTGGCGTAATTCTTCTGGCCACCACCTCTTCAAACCGTTCCTTAAAGGCCTCAACCTTGTCCAAATTCATTGTTAGCCCGGCGGCGTACTTATGACCACCGTACTGATCGAGTAAGTCAGCACACTCTGCTATGGCTTCGTACACATCGAAGCCCACCACTGACCGGGCGCTACCCGTTGCTTTGCTATTTGATTCAGTCAGGATAATGGTTGGCCTGTAAAACTTTTCTATGCAACGGGACGCTACAATCCCTATAACGCCCTTGTGCCAGTTTTCTCTATAAAGCACAGTCGAAAAAGATTTTTTGAGCTGATCTTCTTCTTCAATTATTGCAAGTGCCTCTTTTGTAATGTTTTCGTCAAAGCCCTTTCTAAGGTCATTTTTGATGTCAAGCTGAGCTGCCAACTCTTCAGCTTCTTCTTCCGTTCTGGCGAGCAATAGTTCCACTGCCGCACCGGCATGATCGATTCGACCGGCGGCGTTGATGCGAGGCCCAATGCCAAAGACTACCCGGGTCACTGTAACATCTCCCCGGATACCCGAAAGGTTTTTCAAAGCTTTCAGGCCAGGCAAAGGCGATTTATTGAGCTTCTGCAAGCCAAAGTAGGCCAGCACCCTGTTTTCGCCTACAACAGGTACAATGTCGGAAGCAATGCTGACAGCCACCAGGTCGAGGTAGAGATAAAGCTCCTGGATGTCGACAGTGTTCTGAATGGCAAAGGCCTGCATGAGCTTGAAACCCACTCCACAGCCGCTGAGCCCATCAAACGGGTAATCGCAATCGAGGCGTTTTGGGTCAAGGACGGCAAATGCCTTGGGCAGCTCAGGACCCGGAAGGTGATGGTCGCAAATGATGAAATCGACCCCCAGGGAGTTGGCCAGCTCTACTTTCGAAACTGCTTTTATGCCACAGTCCAGCGCAATGACAAGCGTAAAACCCTGCTCGGCCGCCCAGCGGACACCAGTTTCTGAGATGCCATAGCCCTCATCGTAACGGTCGGGGATGTAGTAGTCAATATTGGAATGATACTTACGGAGAAAGCCATAAGCCAGTGCCACAGAAGTGGTGCCATCCACATCATAGTCGCCATAGATAAGGATTTTTTCTTTTTTGAAAATCGCCTCGCTCAACCTGTTCACGGCCTTTTCCATGTCCTTCATCAGAAATGGATCATGCAGCTGGCCGAGGTGTGGCCTGAAAAAGGCACGGGTCTCTTCGAATGTGGAATAGCCTCTTTGCACCAGCAATGCTGCCAGGGTATCGCTCACCTTAATGCCAGAAGCCAGCGAATGCACTGTTTCGGGATCAGGTAGGTCTCTGTATACCCATCTTTTGCTCATTTATTGCGGCGATTGAAGTACTTGGGAAATATGAAAAACAGGTTATTTCCAAAAATACAAATTCAATCGATTGATGAGCGATAGTCTGTAAAGAAATGAGGAGAATAAGGTCACATGCCCGACGGACGTGTCGGGAGGGAGTATCTTAATTCGAAAAAATATCAAAAGTCCAGTTCGAACTCTCTTTTCTTGAAGTAAGTATCGAACCAGTATTCATAGTTGGAATAGTCGATACAGTCTTCAAGCTCAACGCCGTCGTTGATCAGGCGCATGATACTTTTACCCGGCAGCCACGACAACAAAGCGTTGGCCTGGCGCATTGGCAACTGAGAAAGTTGAATGAACTTTTTACCGTTAAGATAGATGGGTTTTAACTTAAACATGACCCTTTGAATTTATTATGCAAGCATACTATTTTATTTTTCCTAGGACGTTAAAATCATGTTAAAGGTTCGTTAATTTTAACGTGTACTCTCCTGAAAGACAAGAAATTATTGGTAAGCCCCTAAGGCCTGCAAAAACAAACTATTGTGAGGGAGCGTTTGCCTCCAATTCGGCTATCCACTGACGGATAAGCGCCACCCCTTCTTTATGAGGCAAAGACCTGCCAAGTTCTGGCATCATTATACCAGGATTAGTAGACTCCATTCTGAAAACCAGGATGGACTCTTCTGGTTTGCCTGGTACTATACCGAAAAGCCGCCCGCCTGATCCCTTGCCTGCTGCAACGGGTTTTTTCATAATGCCATACTTGCTTCTGTCGTTGACGTCAAAGGTGAGGAATAGCCCCGACGTGTTGGCTGAACCTTCCGGGTGATGGCAGGAACCACAGTTGGCATCGAGATAGGCCCTGGCGGCCAAACCGACATTGGTGTGTGCGGAACTCCATTCAGGAAATTTTCCGATTGTGGAAGGCTCTTCGTTGAGGTCAAGGATGCCCTTGCTTTTCCAGTAGCGCAATTGATTTTGCGTTCCACCTTCCGAGTAGGTGTAGTCTCTGTTCAGCTGTGAGAGTTTTGGTCCCAGGGGAATCACAGCGTTGGATCTGCCGTGGCAAGTTTTGCACTGATTAATATCTGGCACAGAGTAGCTTACCTTTTGCAGCACGCCATCTTGCTCTAGTTCAACATCGATATTACCGCCAGCTACTTCAAGAAACGCCTCCGTTTGCTCATCGTTCCAAATATAGGTCAGAGCCTTCCACTCTTTATTGGTCTTTTCTATCACCCTTGTCTCCATCAGCTTTTTGTCTGCCTCGTTTTTGGCAGGGTAGTGGAAGGTTTTAATGAGCCTTGTGCCGACAGGGAAATCAAGAGAGCCATCTTCCGACACGGTGATCACTTTCTCAGGAGGCACGGCCACAAACCTGCTTTTGTCGGCATAGTCGGAGAACAATGGCATGTTCAGATCGTAGGGGATAATACCTTTGCCAGGCATTAAGTCCGATAGTTTTCCTTCGAAGAACCCGAACTCCGACAGCTTGTCGGGGCCAAGTGAAAGAGGTTGCCTGTTTTGCCGGATATTGTCGTTGTTGGTTCTTAACGTAACAGGAGCTGCTTTTTGGCTGGCTTCTTTTTTCTGACCTGAGTCACAGGCCGTAAAAAAAGCTAACAGGAAAAGGACGGGAACAAAAAACCTCATAGCGACGCAACTGCTTTTTCTAAAACGACCGGGGGAAGCACATTTCCTGAACATGTGTGTGCATCAATATCCCGGTTGCTGTCTTCAAAATCGTTGGCAGCGTCCATATTGGCAAACGATGCGTCACCATTGCCTTGCACACATATTACCTTGTCACCCGGATTAGCCGTGATGCCGTCCCACATAATGTCAGGAATGGAGAGCCCGAATTGCCATACAAGCAGATAGCCAATATCACTTTCGAGAGAGGGTAGTGCAAAGCTGTTGCTAATAGTGTTGTCGTGGATAAAGATGTTGGAGGGGATAGATTTGTATTTTTTGTCTGCTTTATAGGCGACTTCATTCTGCGATGTTTGGGCATCGCCATCATTCGAATCGTCCATGGCTGCTGCCGCCATCACAAAGTCATAGCTGATGACAGACACTCCTGCCGTTCGGTTTTCAGATACCTTGTTGTTAAAAATTTCTACTGATGTCATCGCCAGCACCATCACGCCTGTGCCTGGTGGCACCGAGGCCACTATGTTTCCTTTAGGAGCGAAGTTTCGGAAATTATTGCTACTTACCTTGTTGTCAAACACCCTGACGCTTCCACCTAATTGGGAAAGACCCGGCAGGTCGAAAACAAGGATGCCTCCGGTATTGTCATAAGCTTCATTATTGAAAACATCTGCACTTGTGGTATTTTCTATTTCGATGCCTGCCACATTATTGTAGGCCGTAGAGTTGCTCACGATGACGTTGTGCGACTGGCCCACATAAATGCCAGCATCTGAGGCGCCAATAGCGACACACCGGTCGATCAAAACATTTTTGCACATCACAGGGTAGATCGCATAGGCGCCGTTGGTTTCTTCAGGCTCACCTGTCCATTCCGATTTCACGTTGATCAGCTCCAGCCCGTTGATGTCTTGTATCTTGATATTGTCGCCAACTGCATCTCTGATCGTCAAATCTTTGAGCACTATCTGGTTTCCGTTTTGGATCCTCAGTCCCTCAGCTCCCTCTGTTTGTTCGTGAAAGGAGAGAATGGTTTTGTCCATTCCGGCACCCATAATGGTGATGCTGTCTTTTCCTTCCAGCGTAAGGCTTCTTTTAAACACATAGTGGCCGGGTGCGATAACAATGGTATCCCCAGCTTCGGCCATAATGAGCCGGGTTTGCAGGTCCTGAGAAATATCTTTGTAGTCGGTATCTTCAAAGGGAATAGTCCTGGTAACAGGTTCGCCGCAGGAGGCTACCACCAAAGCAAGTATGGCCAAAGGGAGAAAGTGCTTCATGAGTCAGAGTTGTTCAAAATGTTTGTGTCACAAAGTAAAAATAAAAAACATCAGGACAATTGGCAGGGCTGTAGTCATGAACGAAACTCAACTTTTTTCTTTTTGCTTACCTTCCTATCTTTCCAAATGCCTATGAAACTTGATTTCGGTGAGATATGGCCTTTTCTGAAAATAATTGGGGAGGAGGCTTCAGAATGGTCTTTCAATCTGGTAGCGGGAAATTTTGTGAGTGAAAAGGTTTCTCTAGCGCTCATTCACCAGCTTGAGAGTGACCCTTATTATGATGCAGAGATGCTCCCGAATTTATTTACGTTCAGAGAAATATTTTGGCAGCCCAATGTGTACCCGACCTTGAATGCCTGCCTGACTGGACTAAAACTGGTGGCTAATTACAGCAATGAGCTGACCGAAGAGTACGCAAACTCCACTCAGGAAACGCAGCAATTGTATGTTCATTTGGTGAAACACATCGGCGAACTCGCCCGGCAGGCGAATGAGCAACTGGCGGGCAGCGAGCAGGCGAATGACCAGATTCCTTCGGTTTTGGGAGAGTTTAGAAAGCAGTCTTTTCCGGTTATCATGCTGTTTATTCACCATCCGATGAATAGGGTCGACTACAAGGAAGACGCCTTAAGAAGGATCAATTTTATGGTGAAAACGCTGATAGAGCAATATCAGCTCAGGTTCAACGACTTGCTGCTGCCTCATTGGGAACTGGATAGGCTTTCTGGCTCGAAAAAGACAGACAGCAAACAGACTGGCGATCAGTCAACCGAACCTTCTTCTGAAACAAGCACCGAATCGCCCACCTGAATCACCCCTTCCTGTATTACTTTTGCTGTGATGCCGCCATGGCCCCTCATGGCGTTGTAGCCACCAAAGCCCAATGCCTTCTCCATTTTTGAGCATGGTTGGCACAAGCCGGTCATCTCCAGAACAGCGGTGCCGATGGCAAAGGTTTTGTCCTTTAGCGCCAGCAGATTGATGCCCTGCACCACAATATTTCTCCTTAACAACCCCGGGTCAACATTTTCTTTGCTCATCATCGAAGCCACAGTTGCCAGATGCTCAGCCTGAATAAGCGTTACCTGCCTGGGGCTGTTGGCCGATCCTTTGAACCGATCACCCTCCAGCCCCTTTCCGGGTGTTGCTTTCACATTTTTGACCGATAAAACGGCTTCATTCCTTGCCGGACGAACACCAATCCATGCGACAGTGCCTTTTTGGTTAAAGTGCCTCATAAGCTCTGCCATTGGTGTATTTTGATTTAGCTCTTTCACGGGCGATGGGTAAGGTGAACCGAAGTGCTTCAAACTATTCCAGCTAAATTCAATGAAAGACTTTGAATGATAGTGGAATACGGCTTCTGATAGGTAAATTTATGCAATAGAGTTCTATTTTTGTAGTGAGGAAAACATTGAAAAACTTGTTGAATAAGATGAAGAGAGTGATTCTGGTTGTAGTTCTATCAATGGCGTTATCCTGTTTTACCAACGCACAAACGGCCCCGCCCATCCCCCCATTCCAGCATGTGAGTGTCGAAACAATTGATTACTCGGGCATCAAGGATATGTTTCAGGTGAGTTTGTACGCCAGAAGATGGCTTACCATAGAGCAGTTTCACCTGATTGGAGACACCCGGGAGAATTGGGATGCCGAGATCAGGCAGGACTCCTGCAGTGTAATGACATTCAAACTTGAGACACACGAACGGATAAGTGGAAAATACCATACGTCGCTGTACCTGGTAGACTGCAAAAGTGACACTGTTTATCAGAGCGATGGCAAGGCGATGGGTTCCTCACCGGCACAAGGCTTCCAGTATGCGGCGGAAGCTGCTCTGAAAGACTTTAAGAAGGATTGGGAAAAAGGTCAGGAGCCGGCAAAAAAGTCGAAGAAAAGGAAGAATTAATGCCCGTTATTCATTTTGCTCATTCCAATGGGTTTACAGCGCTCACTTACCGCTATTTCCTTGAGCAACTAGCGCCGCACGATGTGCAATATTTGGAAAAGTTCGGGCACGACAAGAGGTTCGAACCCAGGTTTTCCTGGGTGCCACTAACCAATCAGCTCATTGAATCAATTGAAAAGCAACGGAAGCCAGTCATTGGCCTTGGTCACTCTCTTGGGGCTGTGGTTACACTGAACGCCTACTATAAGCGACCAGACTTGTTCAAAGGGTTAATCATGATGGATCCACCATTTTTTGGTCAAAAAATGCGCCTCCTGTTATTAGGTGCAAGGATAGTTGGCGTTTCAGGCAAACTTGTGCCACCCGCTGTAAAAGCAAAAAAGAGAAAGTGGGAATGGGAGAGTAAGGCGGTGGTAGCCGAAAGCTTCAGAAATAAGCCACTGTTCAAAGATTTTCACCCGGAGGCTTTTAAAGACTATATTGAGCACGGTCTTGTAGAGACGGAGGAGGGCAGGGCGAAACTAGATTTTTCAACGAAGGAAGAGTACAGGATTTTTAAGCACACACCATTTTCATTGGGAAGCGGGAAGATTGATGTACCAAGTTTTTATCTCTACTCCAACCGCTTTGAGATCGGATCTGCAGCTTCCATTGAGGAACACAAAAGGAGGTTTAAACAAACTGAGTTCATCGCTGTGGATGCTGGTCATATGTTTCCCATGGAGCAGCCAGAAAAAACGGCGCAGCTGGTAAAAGACCTTATCAAACGGGCAATGTAATCGTGAACCGACTGCCGCTGCCAGGTGTGCTCACCACTTCGATGCTTCCACCATGCCGCTCAATAATGCCGAAGGTGATGGACAAGCCCAGCCCTGTGCCTTTTCCATAGCCTTTGGTGGTGAAGAAGGGTTCAAATATCTTGTTCTGAATGTCGTCCGACATCCCGCAGCCGTCGTCTTCCACATAAATCTTTACCTTATCGGCAAAACCCTCAGTTCTGATGGTTACGACGCCTTTTTCCGCCACTGCGTCCAGTGCATTTGAAATAAGGTTCATAAACACCTGATTGATTTGGCCTGGAAAGCACTCAACTGGCCTCATCGAATCTCCGTATTCCTTCTTTATCCGAACCCTCTTTTCTTTGATCTTTGGCGAAAGTAGAACCAATGAATTGTCGATGCCTATTTGAAGGTTAGTCAGCTGCTTATCGCCCTTATCGTTCATGGAGAAGGTTCGCAGCCCATGGACAATCTGAGACGTTCTAACAGCCCCCTCACGAATAGCCTCCACCACCTGGAACATGCCCTCTTTGGTTTCATTGAAATACAGCTGCTCTTTAAGGGCGGTTATTTCCTGCAAAAAGGCAGGCGAAATATTTGACTCGTCTGACTCCTCCAGCTCGGCGTATTTGTTTAGCACCGTAATAAGATCTTGCAGGGAATTCTTGAGCCCGTCCACACCTGCATAAACAAAGTTGACGGGGTTGTTGATCTCGTGCGCAATGCCGGCAGTAAGCTCACCCAGAGAAGCCATTTTTTCAGCTTGAATAAGCTTCGCCTGCGCAGCCTTCAACTCCATCAGGGCTTTTTCAAGGTTGTGGGTCTTTTCAGCAATTTGTTGGTAAGCAGAAGCATTCTCAAGAGCAATGGCTACATGCAACGCCAGGCTTCTCAGTATATTGACCTGATAGGTTTGGTATTGCTCGGCTTCCAGGTGCTGCACTGTTAACACACCTATGCGCTTATTCTTCACCACAAGCGGGAGATAAATCACCGATCTGTAAACCGAATGATTGGTAGAAAATCCTACAAAATCTGGCTGCAAGGTCGTATCAAAGAAAATTTCTTCTCTTGAATTTTCAAGACAGGCAATGGCTGGATGATCAGCCTTTTTATGCGATACATTTATCTTTTCTATTGAGGCAGAGCCTTTGCTTATAACCTGAAACTTTAGCTTGTGGCTGTCTTCTTCAAAGAGACCCACGCCGACAATTGAGTAGTCCATCAGGCCATGTATATACCTGAACACAATTTGGACGATATCGCTTACCGAAAGGTGAGAGTTGATTTCTTTAGCCACCTCACTTAGGCGCTTAATGTCGTTGTAAGATTCTTCCAGCTTGTCCTTCTGGTTTTCAATTTCCTCCTTTTGGTAGTTGATCTCTTCGTTCTGGCCTTGCAGCAGTTTTTTGGCTCGTGCATTGATGCGGTAGCTCCTCAGAATAAGGAATAAAATGACCAGTACAAGGGAAGTGACGCCGATGAAGAAGTTTCTCAAGCTTTTAATTTTGGTCAGCTCAAGATCCTGAATGGCCTGCTCTTGGAGGAGGATTTCGATCTCTTTCTGGTTCTCTTTTTCTTCCAGCTCCTTTTTCTTGAGGGCAAGGTCCTGGATAAACTTGTTTTTTTGCAGCAACTCTATGTCGTTGTCTTTGTTTTGTGCCTCTAGCCTTGCCTGCTCCAGCTTAAGTTTCTGTTCTTCCTGGATTTTCTCCGCCAACTGTTTTCCCAGAATAATCCGCTGGATTTCATTGTCACGTTGCAGCAGCTCAATGTCCCTTTGCTTTTCCTGAGATTCGAGCTGAAGCTCTTTCAACGCCAGGTCTTTGATTTCCTTTTCTACCATCAGCAGCCTGATCTCATTCTCTTTTTTGTCCAGTGTAAGCAGCTGATTGAGCTGAGACTTGGCATGCAGTTGTCGGTCAGTGGAAATTGAGTCGGACAACCAGGCAAATTTTTTGAAGTAGCTCAGAGACTGTTTGTAATCGCCAAGATGTTCATGAATGTCGGAAAGGCGCTTATAGGTGACAATAAGGTCTTCGGACTTTTGCGGGAGCTTCTCCCCAATTTGAATGGCAGTTTCGGCAAATGTTCTCGCTTTTTCCCACTGATCCATTTTCATATAGGTGGCCACTACCTCGTTGTATAGCGGAAGTGTCTTTGAAGGAGTCTTTCGTGCTTCGTTCGATTTGATGGCTTCGAAGAAGTAGTTCAGCGCCCTGGAATTGTCGCCCATATCGTGGTAAATGCTTCCGATATTTGCGAGTAGCACCATGTCTCCCACATAGAAAGGATCATTGTTATGATGCTTTAGGTCAAGTTCGAGCGACTCCTTGAAGTATTCCAGCGCCAGCATTTTTTCATCGAGGTACTGATAGAGGTAACCGATATTGTTGAGAGAGGCGATGATGCCGGGAGTATCTTTTAAAGCCTGGTAAATCGACAATACCTGCAGGTCGTAAGCCAGGGCGAGTGTGTGTTTCTTTTCGTCAATATGCAGAAGGGCAAGCCTTCGCAGTAGGGTCAGCTCAGCTTGTTTGTCGTCGTCTTTAATGAGTTGAAGCATGAGCTGATAATTCTCAATGGCTTTCTGATTGTTTCCGGCCAGCTCAAACGCCGTGGCGGCCTTTCCCAGGCTGTATTTCATCCCCAGCGTGTCGCTGATCCCTTTTTTCTCTTCGTAGGCCTTCATGAAATACACCCAGGCTTTCTGTGGCACTTTCCATTCGTCGTATAGCTCACCGATAAGGTCATTGCTTTGCGATGCTTCCATTTGTTTACCCAGGAGTTCAAACTCACGCAGGGCAACGAGATAGTGATTAAGTGAGGAAGCGAATTGCTCTTTCTGCTTGTAGCTGTCGCCGATCACTATATTGCTTCTGGCAATGAGGCATCGGATGGCCCTCGATTCCGCCATGGCGAGTGCATTGTTGCCATAAAAAATCGCTGAGTCCAGTCTCTTTTCCGAAAGGGCTATTTCCGCTTTTAGCAAGAAAGAAGTAGCCTTCAGGCTATCTTCTGTGTAGGGGTAGGGGGTTTCCTGAGAGAAAGCCGTTCCCCACACTAATGGCGCTAACAAGAGCAGTATGTAGGCTTTTCTAAGCAATTTCCTTTTGGGTTACAACCTCATAGAGAGGAAGGTATACTTTTACTTTAGTCCCCTTGTTCACGCTGCTGTCGATAATAAGCTGCCCGTGCATTTTTTCTATGAACTCCTTGCCCAGCCTGAGTCCCAGGCCAGCCCCTTTTTCATTCATCGTGCCCCTTCTTGGCTCACTCCAGGTATTTCCCTGCAGCTTTTCGATCAGCTCCTGCGGGATTCCCACGCCAGCATCGACAATCGAAATGACAACGGTGTCTTTCTCCCTCTTGAATGACAGATGAATTTCTCCTTTTTCGTGGGAGTATTTGATAGCGTTGCTGATCAGGTTTCGCAGCACCAGGCTTACCATATTTTCGTCCACCATTGACCACAACGGACTTCCGTCAGTTTCCATGATGATACGGATGTCTTTCTGCGAGGCCAGAAAATCGAATAAGTCCACCTGACCTTTGGCCACCTTCACGAGGTCCGTCTTTTTATTACTGATTTTGATATCGCCAGTTTGCGACAATGACCAGTGAAGCAGATTGTCGAGCAGTTGAGTAACGTGTTGGAGGTACTCCTTTGCTTTTTCACCCAGGTCATGCACTTTTTGCTCATCAAGTTGGTGCTTAAAGCTGAGCATAATTTCAAGCAGGATGTTGAGTGAAGCGATGGGCAGCTTCAGGTCATGGGAAATGATCGAGAAGAATTTGTCCTTGACTTCATTGAGGGTGGAAAGCTCTTTGTTTTTTGTAGCCAGCTCCTGGGTGCGCTCAATCACTTTTTGTTCCAGATTGGCCTTGGCCTTGCCCAGGTCGTCAATCAGGGCTTTGTTTTGAGTGCTGAGTTCGTATTTCTGTATGGCGTTATTCAGGGTGAGCAGCAAGTGATTGGAATCCCACGGCTTGAGAATGAACTGGTAAATACCGACCTCATTGACAGCTTTGAGTATCACATCAATATCGCTGTAGGCTGTGAGTATCATCTTGATGGAATCGGGCGATATCTGGTTCGCTTTCGACAGAAAATCGATGCCAGTCATGCCAGGCATTCTTTGGTCAGAAATGATCACCTGAACCACCTCAGTCTTCAAAATATCAAGGGCTTCCTCTGCTGAATTGGACGTGATTACCTTGAAATTCCTGAAAAAGGCATTGCGAAATACGATGAGGTTGTTCGACTCATCGTCTACATATAAAATAGAATACTTTTTTTCTTGCAAGGTGGTTTGATTAGGTAGTTGCTAAGTCTTAAACATTCAGACGGAAAACAACCCCCATATTGTTACAAAACTTTAGCTTCACTACCTTCTTTTTAGCAATTAGTTACCCTGTGCAGCGACATTTTTCATTCTATACATACTTTTTTTGGGCAATGGTGATAATAATGGGCAAACTAACTTTTATGTTTGCCCGGGAAGAATTGACCAGGTATGAACAGACAAGGTTTTCTGCTGCAGAATCTTTTAAAGGGCTTGGCTTGGTTTGCCATTTTGGTAGTCGTTTACCTCGTGGCGAAGAGATATGTGGATGTTGACTACCTGAATTGGCTGTCTCCCATATACGAAAAACCCCTTTACGTATTTTCTATTTTCACAGTCTCCGAGGTTGTAGTGGGCATCATTCCTCCTGAGGTATTTATGATCTGGTCGCTCAGAGAGGGAGTGGCAGCCATTTACATCTCCAACGTTTTGATTTTGGCGACGTTGTCCTACGCAGCGGGGGTGATTGGATACTTTATTGGCTCGTATCTCAATCAGACCCAGTTCTACAAAACCCTCGAGAAAAACTTTTTTGGTAAGTACACCACCTACCTGGACGAATATGGCGGTTTTTTGATCATTGTCGCTGCGCTCACGCCACTCCCTTTTTCAGGGATTTGTATGTTGGTGGGAGCAGTAAAATATTCTTTCAAAAAGATGCTGCTGTTTTCGCTCACCCGATTTATACGCTTTAGCGTGTATGCCTATATTATATGGGCCGCCCACTACTTTTAATGGATCAATCTGTATTTCTGGGGATTGAATGTTTCGTTTGTGGTTAAATAAAAAAGCAAAACTGGTTCAATGCGTCTCGCTTGGACCTTTTGCTTTTTTATGACCACTCGGGGCATTGGGTTTAAAGGGTAATCCCCAGATTTTCCGCTTGCTCCCTTTTAATTTGGGTCTAGTTCAAAGAGTTTATTTTGTTGATAATCGCCACATAACCTTCAACATCCTTAGGCTTGATCTTGTTGGCCTTGGCATACGCTTTTAATTCATTTTCTTTTCCCGGCAAAAGTGAAAACACATTTGAGTTCCTGCCTTTGGTTAGCTCAATAGCTTTGCCATCTACAATGGAGAGGTAAACAGGCTTTTTCAGAATTTGATCGTTTTTGTTGCCGACATTCAAAGCTACGTTGTAGTCTGCCTTCTTGATTGTGATTTTTTCGTAAGAATAAAGCGGCACAGCTCCGTCAAGGATCACCTCCAGAAAAATATTTGTCGGCATATCGTCACCACTGCCTTTCAGCTGATTCACATTGACATACCTTTTGTACTTGTTGGTAGAAGTTTTCAGGTCAAAATATTTGACCTTATTCCCGTCCAACCCCCGTACGCCATCGTCATAGTTGATTTCAATAAGGTTGCTCCTAAGGTCGTATCTGATCACCATATCATCATACACTTTGGGGGACACGGTCAATTCGAAGCTTCCTTCTTTGAACTCTGAATCGAGATAAAAATCGCCTTCAAGTGACGCAGGAGGCAGGGGTATTCCGAAAGTTGCCGTGTTGGGGTTAACTACTGCGAGACGGTCAACGGCATTTTGTTTTTGCAGGTATTCGTTGCCCGCTGTGGAGGCGGTATTTCCAACATTTGAGCCCTGAGCGAAAGAGGGAGAAATTGCTGCAGATAGTAAGAGTGATAGGGTTATTTGAGCTACGTGTTTTCTCATGATTGCATTTTGTTTAACTAAATTAATTAAAAGAATTCGACAACCATCCTTAAAAAATCCTGTTAGTCTATAAATTTGAAATATGAATAACAAGAAAGGGAAAAAGGGAGTGTTGTTGGTCAATTTAGGAACACCAGATCAGCCAGATACCCCTAATGTAAGGAAATACCTGAGAGAATTTTTAATGGACGGCAGGGTGATTGATATTCCTTTTGTACAGAGGTGGATGCTCATTAACTTTATCATAGCCCCCTTTCGTGCGCCCAAGTCAGCGGCGGAATATCAAAAACTGTGGGATGAGAGAGGCTCTCCGCTCAAGTATTATGGGGAGGACGTTAGAGACTTGCTTCAGAAAGAACTGACCGGCGATTACGTGGTGGCACTGGCCATGCGGTATCAAAATCCGAGTATTGCATCGGGGCTGGACGAGTTGAAAAAAGCGCATGTTAGTGAAATAATTGTGGTGCCTCTTTTTCCACAATATGCCTCCGCCAGCACCGGCTCAGTGGCTGATAAAGTAATGGAGCTTGTTCGGAAATGGCAGATTATACCCAACATTCGTTTCATCAACCAGTTTGCGGACGACCCAATGTTCATAGAAGTGATAGCTCAGCGGGCAAAGAAATGGATGGAGCAGTACGACTACGATCACTACTTATTTAGCTATCATGGGTTGCCCGAAAGGCAGATTCTGAAGGGATCGGTTGGTTCGCAGTGCCAGCTGGGCAAGTGTTGCAATAGCTACCACGACAAGAACCGGTATTGCTACCGGGCGCAATGTTTTCTTACCTCACGGTTGATAGCTGAAAGCTTGGGTATTCCTGAAGACAAATATACTGTTGCTTTTCAAAGCCGGCTGGGGAAAACTCCCTGGATACAGCCCTACACCGACGAGAAGCTGGTAGAGTTTGCTGAAAAGGGTCACAAAAAAGTGCTCGCCTTTTCTCCGGCTTTTGTGTCGGATTGCCTCGAAACGACTGTTGAAGTGGGAGAAACCTACCATGAGCAATTTTTAGAGGCCGGCGGGGACCGCTGGGACCTGGTGGAAAGCCTCAATGATCACCCGCTCTGGATAGAATGCCTTAAAAACCTGGTGTTGGAAAAAGCTTCTTAGGTCAGGCTCTAACAGCCACAAGCTCAGTCAGTTTTTGAACGGTGAAGTCTATGTCTTGTTGGGTGGTGAAGCGGGAGAAAGAAAAACGGATATTTCCCCGCATGGGATCTACTCCCAAAGCACCCAACACATGTGAGCCAACGTTCGAACCGCTGGAGCAAGCGCTGCCACCAGAAGCAGAAACTCCTTCTATATCAAGGCTGAAGAGCAGCATGTCGTTGTCTTCGTTGGGAGGAAGGCTGACACTGAGCACAGTGTAAAGGCTGTTATTGAGATTGGCCGAGTCGCCGTTAAAGGTGATGCTCTCGATGTTGGCGGATAACTGGCGGATCATGCTTTCTTTCAAGGCTTCCATGTGCTTTCGGTGCTCGTCCATGTGCTCATAAGCAAGCTCCAGTGCTTTGGCCAGGCCAATGATGCCCGGAACGTTTTCAGTGCCTCCCCGCATATTTCTCTCTTGTGCTCCGCCATGGATGAAGGGATGAATCTTGCAGTTATGGTTGATGTGCAGGAAGCCAACGCCTTTTGGCCCGTGAAATTTGTGAGCCGCACCCACCATCATGTTCAGGTTGAGCGCCTGCAGGTCGTGCCTGTAGTGCCCTACTGCCTGCACGGTATCAGTATGAAAAACGGCTTGGTACTCCTTAGCCAGTCGGCCTATTTTCTCAATATCATTCAGGTTGCCAATTTCATTGTTGGCATGCATCAGGCTGATCAAAGCCTTGCCGGGATGGTCTTTCAGAAACGCCTCCAGGTGATCCAAGTTTGCATGGCCTTTTTCGTCAAGCTCCACGTAGGTCAGGTCAATTTTGCCCTGCTCGTGCAGGTACTCAAGTGTGTGAAGCACAGCGTGGTGCTCGATTTTTGACGTGATAGCATGCGTGAGGCCATAGGCTTCAATCGATTTGGTCAGCGCAGTATTGTCAGCCTCCGTGCCGCCGGAAGTGAAAAATATTTCGGAGGGCGAGGTATTCAGTAACTCCGCTACTTTTTTCCTTGATCTTTCTATCGCCGACCGCACCAGTCTGCCATGCCCATGTATGGAACTTGGGTTGCCGAAGTGCTCGGTCAGGTAGGGTAGCATGGCCTCCAGCACTTCTTTGTCGAGGGGTGTGGTGGCAGCGTTGTCAAGGTATACTCGCATGGCTTCAGATTTTTTCTGAAATAATCTCTTTGATATCCATCATGATTTTATGGGCCAGGTGCTCGGCTGTGGCCTGGCTTTCTGACTCAGAATAAATCCGGATGATGGGCTCGGTGTTCGATTTACGAAGATGCACCCATTCTTTGTCAAATTCAATCTTGACACCGTCCACAGTATTGATCGGCTGACGTTGGTATTTGTCTTTTATCTCGTGCAATACAAGATCAACATCCATCTCAGGGGAAAGCTCAATCTTGTTTTTCGAAATATGGTAGTTCGGATATTTTGACCGAAGCATCGACACGCTTTTCCCAAACTTGGCCAGGTGGGTAAGAAAAAGGGCGATGCCTACGAGTGCATCCCGACCATAGTGAAGCTCAGGAAGGATCACTCCGCCATTGCCTTCACCACCGATCACAGCGCCGATTGCTTTCATTTTTTCGACCACATTCACTTCACCGACTGCCGCCGCCTCGTATTTCTGTCCGTATTTTTCGGTCACATCTCGCAGCGCCCTGGTCGAAGAAAGGTTGGAGACGGTTGAGCCGGGCTTTTGCGACAGCACATAGTCGGCGATGGCCACCAGTGTGTATTCTTCGCCGAAAGTATTGCCGTCCTCGCAAATCAGTGCCAGACGATCCACGTCAGGATCGACCACAATACCCAGATCAAACTGCCCATTTTCTATTTCACCACAAATGTGGGTGAGGTTCTCAGGCAATGGTTCGGGGTTGTGAGGGAAATGGCCATTGGGTTCGCCGTAGAAAACTTCGACACGGTCTACTCCCAATTTCTTCAGCAGCATGGGTACTGCTATGCCTCCTGTGGAGTTCACTGCATCCACAGCAACAGAGAAGTTGCGCAGCCTGATGGCTTCAACATCTACCATGGGCAGTGCAAGAATTTTTTCGATGTGCTTTTCTATGGTGCCTTCTCTGAAGGTGTAGCTGCCGAGTTTTTTAACGTCAACGAAGTCGAAAGCCTCTTCATCCGCTATAGATAAGATGTTTTCGCCATCACTTCCAGAGAGAAACTCTCCCTTACTGTTAAGCAGCTTAAGCGCATTCCATTGTATCGGATTGTGGCTGGCAGTGATAATAATTCCCCCACCGGCTCCTTCTTCCACTACCATCATTTCTACAGTGGGAGTAGTTGAAAGACCGAGGTCAATTACATCGATGCCAAGCGACTGTAGTGTAGACGCCACGAGGCTGGAGACGATTTCGCCGGAAATCCGTGCATCTCGTCCGATCACCACCAATGGATGAGCCTTTTGTGTCAATAGCCACTGGCCATAGGCTGCTGCAAACTTAACAGTATCCAGAGGAGTCAAGCCGTCACCAACTTTGCCACCTATTGTTCCTCTGATTCCAGATATTGATTTAATTAAAGTCACTTTTCCAGGTTTAGTTACTTGCGGGCGCAAATTTACTGAAAAAATACCGTGATAAAATGGTAGAATTCAAAGATAGTGTCTTTCTCAATGTGGATAGGCCCGTTAACCCATTGAAAGCCTTAAAATTTCGATAAAACTTTGTTGACTTCAGAGTCTGGATTTCCCCCCGCTGGGTCAGCGCAGGCGTCTCCGGGCTGTAGGTTTTTACCACAATAACCGCAGGTCACACCCTCCTTATTTAGAAAAGGGCTCTGTGAGGCACATGTGCCTTTGAACTCCCCATTTTTTAAAAATATCAGCCGTACTGACATCAAAATGAAGAACAGTGCTATAAATCCAATTCCCAATAAAACTGTTACCATGGCATTCTATATCTTTATGCAAAGAAAAAAGAGCGGCTTTACAATACCTAATCAGCCGCCTGTTTGTTGAACAAGTCGCTGCAAAGGAAAATTCATTTGATGGAAAAAATACCCGCCCCAGATTTACGAAGAGAAGAAAAATTGCAAGCCTTTGACAGGTTGCTTACCATTATGGATGAGCTGCGGGAAAACTGCCCGTGGGACAAAAAGCAGACCTTTGAAACCCTCCGCCACCTGACAATAGAAGAAACCTATGAACTGTCGGACGCCATTCTGGAGGGAGATAAAGATGAGATCAAAAAAGAGGTGGGTGATTTGATGCTTCACCTGGTTTTTTACTCAAGAATCGGGTCGGAAACTGGCAGCTTTGATGTGGCTGATGTCATTGATGCGCTGTGTGAAAAGCTAATCAACCGGCATCCTCATATTTATGGCGATGTGAAGGCCGAAAACGAAGAAGTAGTCAAGCAAAACTGGGAGAAGATCAAGCTAAAAGAGAAGGGCAATAAGTCTGTGCTAGGTGGCGTGCCAAAAACCCTACCTGCGCTGGTAAAAGCCATCAGGATCCAGGACAAAGCCAGAGGTGTTGGTTTTGACTGGGAAGAGAAGCAGCAGGTGTGGGAAAAGGTTGAAGAAGAAATGCAGGAGTTCAAAGAAGAATTCAATGTGAGCGGGGAAAAGGAAATTGACAGGGAGAAAGCACAGGCTGAATTTGGTGATTTACTTTTTTCACTCGTCAATTATGCAAGATTTATTGATATCGATCCTGAAGAGGCCCTTGAGCGAACCAATAAGAAATTCATTAAGAGATTTCAGTACCTCGAGCAGGAGTCGGCCAAAGAAGGGAAGAGTCTTGGGGAAATGACGCTGGCTGAAATGGACGAATACTGGAACCGGGCGAAGAAATTGTGATTCGGGTAAAAATGGTTAATTTGATATAGCTTATCACACTAACCTACTTACTATGAAAACACTTAAAATCAATCACTGGGCCATTTTGGTCATTGTTGTGCTTGGTCAGGTTATTCCTGCCCTGTGGTATGGGATGTTTGCAGAAACCTGGATGCGGCTTAATAACCTTACCGAAGCTGATGTGATGTCGGGTGGATCCACGCCCTACATTTCGAGTGTAGTTACAGCCGTTGTTTTTGCCTATGTGTTGGCATGGCTTTTCAAAAGAATGAATGTCGGGTCGGCTGCCGATGGCGCAAAAACAGCCTTTATCATGGCTGTTTCGTTTTCGCTGCTCATGCACATGACAGTAAATTTCTTTTCGATGAGGCCTTACGGCTTAGCCTGGGTCGACGGGGGAGCGGATCTTGTCGTTTGGACGCTAGCCGGCACTATTCTGGGTGGCTGGAGAAAGTACGAAAACTAGCCTTCAGCAATGTTGTTGCAGCCTGATATGCCCTATACCGAATTTCGTCCGGACCTCAGGCTGCAGCAGTTTGTAGAGTGCTATTGGTGTGTCAAAAGTGCCACGCAGCTCAATAGCTTCAGGCCCGTGTTTCCCGACGCCTGTTCCGACATTATTTTCAACTTCTCTGCCCCACTTCTCTACGATGAGCATGGCACAATTTCCTATAACACGTTTCAGTCCTTTTATGTAGGCATCCAAACCGCACCTATTTTCACAAAAGCAGGCGGTGCAACAGATTTATTGGGTGTCAGGTTTAAAAACCAGGGAGCGTGGAGGTTTCTGAGGCGTCCCCTGGCGGAATTTAGCAACAAGACCGCCTCACTTAGGGAACTGGGTGAGGGTGATTTGCATAACCTGACAGAGCAGCTGGCATTTTTATCGGTTTCAGAAAGGATCAACCTGGTTGAGCTTCGTTTGCTTGAACGATTGGGAAATCAGAGCCAGTATGATTTGGTGGATCAGTTCTTCAACAGGCCATCAGAGTCGATCCATGCATTTTGCAAAGCAAATAACCTGAGTGAGCGAACTTTAGAAAGAAAGTCCCGGGAAAGGGTAGGTGTGTCTCCAAAAATGTACCAACGCATCGTTCGCTTCAGAAAGGCCTCCGGAAAGCTTTCAGGCTTCGATGGGTCGTTGATGGAATTTGCCTGGGACATGGGCTACTACGATCATGCTCACCTTGCCAAAGATTTCCGGGAATTTGGACACTTTTTGCCATCCAGTCTTATGCATTAATTCGTCAATTGTCGGGTTTTTACAAAAGTTGATGAGCTGGCTAGCCCTAACTTGTGGCCACAAACAAACCATTAGAAGATGCAAAAATTTCAACAGCTTTCACCAAACATGATGGTCGCAAGTGTGGAGGAGTCCATGGCCTACTACTCGACAATTTTTGGCTTTACTGAAGGGCCGAGCGTGCCTGCTCCGAGCGGTGGTCTTCAATGGGGAATGGTGATGCATGGAGCGGTGCAGCTCATGTTTCAGACCGCTGCAAGTATTGGCGAAGATCTTCCAGGCTTCAATACTGAAAAAACAGGTGGTAGTCTCTCGTTATTCATCGAGGTGGACGATGCCGCTGCGCTGTTTCAACAGGTGAAGTCAAAAGTGGAGGTTTTTATGCCCTTAAAAGACACCTTCTATGGCAAGCGAGAATTTGGTATCCGTGACCTCAACGGATACCTGTTGGTGTTTGCAAGCGACATCAAGTAACTGCTAGCTCATCTTGATGGGCAGTTCTTTGCTTCTCTTTCCCGTAGCCGCAAACACTGCATTGGCCAGAGCAGGCGCAAAAGGTGGGACTGGCGGTTCGCCGACACCTGTTGGTTTTTCGTCACTTTCTACCAGGTGAACAAATATCTCTTTGGCGGTGTCCTGCATGCGGGCCACTTCAAATTGGTCGAAGTTTTTAGCGATCGTTTGGCCATTTTTGAAAGCAATACCCCCTTTCAGGGCAAGGCTGGAGGCGAATGTTCCACCTCCTTCAAACTGGTTTTTGACCGAGTTTTGGTTTACAACAATGCCACAGTCAACAGCGAAGTGAACTTCCGGAATGGTGAGCTTGCCGGCATCGTCAACCGCCACATGCACCACACAGGCCACATAGGTAAGGAAGCTGCGATGTGCACAAATGCCCATGCCGTGCCCTTTAGGCAGTTCTTTGCCCCACCCCGACTTTTCGGCAGCGAGCTTAACCACATTTTTGAGGCGTGCTGTTTTCATCGGAAACTTCTCAACAGGCTCGCCATAGTTGCCAAAGCCTTCCATCAGCTTGTCAAAGGGTATTTCCCTGTCTGCCCCGATCAAATCCAGCAGGTTTTCTACCGGATCCATTTGTCTGGCCACAGCAATTTCATCCACCATGCTGCCAATGGCAAAAGCATGCTGGATATTGCTGACCGACCGTAGCCAGCCAATACGGGTCATGGCCTTTGCCTCGTGCGATTGACAGGAGATGTTGGGGATATCAAATGGCATGTCCACCATGCCCAGCTGGAGCTCATCAAAACTTGGGCCCGTGGCATCTGGTGAGAAAGTACCGCCAATGGGTGGGAAAACACTGTGGTGCTCCCAGCCCGTCACCTTTTTGTTGTTGTCCAGCGCCACCTTGATCCGCTGCACACTGCAGGCGTGGAAGAAGTCGTGCTGAATATCATCTTCTCTTGTCCAAATGATTTTGACTGGAAAGCCACTCATTTGGGAGGCTAGTGCAGCTTCCACGATAAAGTCAGGCTTTGATTTCCGCCCGAAGCCGCCGCCAAGTAAGGTGACATTTACTGTGACATTGGCTTTGTCTATTTTCAACGCCTCAGCCAGGGCATCGTTGGCCCCCTGGGGGTTTTGGGTGGGAGCCCACACTTCGCACTCTCCATCTTTAAAATGCGCTACGGCACACGGCGGCTCCATGGGCGCATGAGAAAGATGGGGTATCAGGTAGGTGGAGTCAATGGTTTTCGCCGCATTTTTAAAGGAGGTCTCTACCGACCCTTCCTCTCTGTGCACCTGGCCTTTGCTTTTCACCCTGCCCAGCATATCTTTAAAATAGTCAGCAGTGCTGTATTTGGCATTGGGGCCAAAGTCCCATTCTACTTCCAGCGCATCTCGCCCTTTGATGGCCGCCCAGGTGTTGTCCGCCACCACGAGGAGGCCACCCAACGGGGCGTTTATGCCGCCAGGGAAAGCTGTGAACGGCATTTCAAATACTTTTTGTACGCCAGCTACCTGCATAGCTTTGTCTGCATTGAAGGTTTTTACCTTTCCTCCCGCCACCGGGCAACGGAGGACCGTGGCGTATTTCATGCCAGCTACCTTTTTATCCAGGCCAAACCCGCCCTTGCCACTAATAATGTCTTCAATGTCAACGATGGGCGTGGACTTGCCAATGAATTTCCACTCTGACTTTTTCTTCAGGGTGATTTTTTCTTCCGCTGGCATTTCCAGTTTTGACGCCGCTTCAGTTAACTCGCCAAAGCCTAGCTTTTTGCCACTGCCCTGGTGTGCCACTTCGCCGTTTTTTGCTTTGCACTCGCCAACAGGAACACCCCACTCGTTGGCCGCAGCTTGCTCCAGCATCATTCGGGCTGTGGCACCTGCTTTGCGCATAGGCTCAAAAAACATGCGCACCGAAAACGACCCATCTGTATTTTGATTTCCGTACCGGGCTTCGTCTCCTATGGCCTGCACCACCTTCACTTTGCTCCAGTCGGCCTCCAGTTCGTCGGCCACAATGAGCGGCAATCCCGTACGAATACCGGTTCCCATCTCCGACCTGTGGGCCACTATGGTCACCGTGCCGTCGCTGTTCACCGTCAGGTAGACATTGGGGGAGAAAGGAATGCCGCTATCTTTCTTTTTTGAAGGAGAGCACCCTATCTGCATACCGATGATAATACCTGTGGCGCTGATGCCGCTAATTTTCAGAAATGAACGGCGATCAACTTTTTTGAGAATGGATGGTTCCAGGGGGTTGTGCAGAGGCTTCATAAACAAAGTTTTGTGGAATAATAAAGCTAATTAAAATATGCTGAAAAGTTGGCGGGGTTGCGGATATTTCCAGGGACTTCCCTTTGGCCGATTCAGCCCAATCGATGGCACCCTTCTAAATGTGCCTAACACAGGAGCATTAAAAAAAGGAAATCTAATAGAACTTTTTAAATGACGAAGGGAGATTTACTTTCCTCAATTTTCACCATCCCACTCTAAATATTTATGCACCATAGCGCTTACATTTCACCGCCATATTTGTTATATTTAATCTAGTCTCCGACTGTCTAAACTTGGATTTATATCGAGTTTTACTAACATTGCAGAGTTCTACCTACTTGAAAATGAAAGTGCTTTCGTCCAGCTATGCCAATGACAACGAACTCCTGGAAGCTTTCCAGAGGGGAGAAAAAGACGCATTCATCGTCATATACGAACGGTTTTGGAATAGGATTTTTTTGATAGCCTACAAAAGCACTCGAAACAAGGAGGTGTCTGAAGACCTTGTTCAAAACCTATTTCTTAAGCTTTGGGACAAAAGAGATTTGCTGCATATAAAGCAGATCGAAGCGTATTTGCATTCTTCCATCAGAAACAGTGTGATCGACTACATACACAGCCAGGTAGTAAGAAATAAATACCTCGATTACCTTAAAGTTTCGCCTCCGACCGGCGAGAATAATACAGACCGCATGATGGCAGTAAGTGATCTTTCTAAGCTGATAGAAGAGGGACTTACTCAGCTGCCTGAAAAGTCAAGGAGTATTTTTAGAATGAACCGGCTTGATCATTCACCAGTGGAAGAAATTGCACAAAAGCTGAAAATTTCGGAAAAGGCAGTTCAGTACCACCTGACAAAATCTCTGAAGGTCATGCGGCTCTATTTGAAGAGCATTATTTTTAGTCTCCTGTTTATTTTTCTGGGCTAGGTTTTTCCACAGAACTTAATCCATTATTACGACCTCATCCAGCGAACACAATAAATCTGATTTATTTTCACCTTCCTTTTAGGAAAAACAGTGAGTTGCCCGTCTAGTTGGTAGGCGTGGACAATATTTAAACAATTAGTATATCCTTTTTGATGCCGGGCGTGCGCCATGAAAATGAAACAAAAAGAACTTGAACAATTGCTAAAACGCTATTTGAAGGACAGTAGCTCTGAGTTTGAAAAGCTTGAAGTAGAAAGATGGTTTGAAGATATAAGCAATAACGACATTGATTTGAGCGAATCTGAAAAAATTGAAATAAAGGACAGAATGCTTGCGAGAATTCTGGAGGCCCGGGAACAGGGCGGGAGCGAGCCTGCCGTTCGGGGTCGGCAGTTGATTTTCAGAGTGGCTGCTTCACTTCTGTTGATGATCGCTTCTTTCGTGGCATACCAGCAGCTGTCTCAGGGCGAACCTGAAACTATTGCCGTCACCACGCCGGCGCTTTCCGATGAGGTTGTAGTTGAGAATAACTCGAAAGGTACCAGGGAGATTTGGCTTCCGGATGGTACCCAGGTGATACTAAAAGGAGAAAGCAAGATCAGCTACGCCAGGCATTTTTCCGGAAAGAAGAGGGAGGTAAACCTGGTAGGCGAGGCTTTTTTTGATGTGATCAGAAACCCCGACAGGCCGTTCTTTGTATACAGCGGCAATATCGTCACCAGGGTGCTGGGCACAAGCTTCAGCATGGTAGCACCTGAAAACGCTTCTACAATCGAAGTAAATGTGGTGTCAGGAAGAGTGTCGGTTTACGAATCGGAAGAAGGTGAATCTGACGAAACCGAGCAGAAGAAGGTGAAGAAAGGTGTTATCCTCACCAGAAATCAAAAGGCGACCTTCTTTGTCAAAGAAACCCACCTGGTTACCTCGCTGGTTGAGCAACCCAGGCCTGTAAAGGTGCCAACGAGGGAAAACAAGTTATTGGTATTTGAAGACAATACCCTGAGCGAGATTGCTTCCAAACTTGAAGAGAACTACTCGATAGAGTTTGTGATGGAAAATGCATCAATCAGCAACTGTACTTTCACCGGAGACCTGTCCGACATGTCTCTTTTCGACTTATTGTCTGTGATTGGGAAGTCGGTTGGGGTTGAGTACGAAGTGATGGGCACTAAAATCCTGCTAAACGGACAAGGTTGCCAGAAACAAATTGTGAACTAAAAAAAGAGGAATGATATGAAACAAAAATCTACTTAGAAAATGACCCTTGGTACCACGAGTACCTTTGGAGGCAGCCCTTTTTATGAAACCGTAAGGTTAAAAAAAGGCCTGATCGAAAAATTCACTACCCTACAAACTTACATACTTATGAAACTACTAAACCTACTTCATGCAAGGAGAAAGTACTTTTCTCAGGGCATGAAGATATTTGTTACCCAAATGGTTGTTGTTGCTTTGTCAACATCCATTTTGTCAGCCAATGAGCTCATTGGCCAGGCACTTCTGGACAAGGAGGTATCGCTCAAAGCTGAGGATGTCGAACTTAAAAGTGCCATTTCAGAAATTGAAAGAATCGCCAACGTGAAATTCGCTTACAGCCCCAAGCGAATCAAAGACAGGCAAAAGGTGTCCGTGGATGTAGAGAACAAGAAGTTGAGCGAAGTGCTTGACGGAATGCTTCAGCCGCTCGACATTTCCTATGAAGTTATTTCAGACAGAATCTCTCTCTACAAGCCTGAAACAAACAGAGGCCCAGAAAAGGCATCTGCTGAAAACGAAATTTTGGCTCCTGAATTCACGGTGTCGGGATCTGTCAGGGATGAAAATGGACAATCGCTTCCCGGTGTGAACGTTGTCGAGAAAGGCACCACCAACGGTACCATTACCGACGCTGACGGTGGATACAGGTTGAGTGTTACAGACGAAAATTCAGTGCTCGTCTTCTCATTCATTGGCTTTGCTACACAAGAAGTAATTGTTGGTGGCAGGTCGTCTATCGAAGTAACCCTGGCTACCGATACTAAAACACTTGGCGAAGTGGTGGTTGTGGGCTATGGTGAACAAAAGAAGGTAACAGTTACCGGATCTGTGGTGTCGGCTAAAGGCGTTGACCTGGTGAAGTCGCCTGCCGTTGATCTTTCGAATTCACTTTCTGGCCGTTTGCCTGGTTTGGTGGTGATTCAAACAAGCGGCGAGCCTGGTAACGATGGTGCTCAGATCAATATCAGAGGTATCAACACCTTAGGAAACAGCTCCCCACTAATAGTTATTGACGGGATTCCTGACAGGGACGGTGGACTTGGTCGTCTGTCACCTCAGGATGTGGAATCCATCACTGTGTTGAAGGATGCTGCCGCCGCAATTTATGGTGCAAGAGCTGCCAATGGTGCCATTATCGTAACTACCAAAAGAGGCACAACCGGAAAACCAACAGTCTCTTATGACTTTAACCAGGGCTGGGCACAGCCTACAGTAATTCCCGACATGGCGAATGCTCCGGAATACGCCGAAATCATGAACCAACTTCCCATCTACAAGTCGATTCCGCCAAGTGAGTGGGAGGCTGCTTGGCAGGGAATTCAGCAGAGTGGGACTTTTACCTCCCCTTCAACTGGAACGTCACTAAGTGCTCAATTCAGCCCTTCTGATGTGCAAAAGTACAAGGACGGTTCTGACCCCTGGGGTCACCCCGACACCGACTGGTTCGGCGATGCGTTTAGAACGTGGACTCCTCAGAACAGACACAACCTACAGGTGAGCGGCGGTACTGAGAATGTGAAGTATCTGTCGTCTATTGGTGTAGTGAATCAGGATGCCTATTATAAAAACTCCGCTACCAACTATCAGCAGTACAACCTCAGGCTGAACCTTGATGCGAAGATCAATAAGTATATCAGCACGCAAACAGGCATCATGTTCAGAGAGGAAGTGAGAAACTTCCCTACAGAGTCGGCCGGATCAATTTTTAGAATGTTGATGAGGGGTCGCCCGACCGAGCCTGAAGTATGGCCCAACGGCCTTCCGGGTCCGGATATTGAAAATGGCCAAAACCCGTACGTGGTCACGACCAATGCCACTGGTTATGTAAAGAACCCAACCGATTATATACAGACCAACTCAAGGGTTGATATCACTAATCCATGGGTAGAGGGACTGACCTTTACTCTACAAGGGTCTGTGGACAAGACAATGGAGCGTAACAAGAGATGGCAAACGCCCTGGTACCTGTATACCTGGGACGGAACAGGCACCGGGCCTAATGCGAACAACCTCAATAGGTCTTTAAGATCAACATTTTCGGATCCCCGCTTGGAACAGTCACAGGAGTCAATCTTGAACACCAATATTACAGGGATGTTGAACTACGAGAAGACATTTGCAGATGATCACACGATCAATTTGATGGCAGGTATCACCAAGGAAACCTTCCAGGGTGAGTTCTTTTCAGCATACAGAAGGAATTATATTTCTCCGGCCATTGACCAGTTGTTTGCCGGTGGATCAGAGGCTCAGAACACCAACGGCGGTGGCTACCAAAGAGCTCGTTTGGGGAATTACGGAAGAGCAGCTTACAACTACAAAGAGAAGTATCTGGCGGAGTTTATCTGGAGGTATGACGGCTCTTACATTTTCCCTGAGTCTGACAGGTTTGGTTTTTTCCCCGGCGTATTGGCGGGCTGGAATATTTCGAATGAAGACTTCTTCCAGAACAATATCAGCTTTATCAACTTCCTGAAGATTCGTGGTTCGTACGGTCAAATGGGTAACGACCAGGTTTATTTCAATAACCAACTGCAGGAGTATGCTTACCTGGCCACTTATGGTTTTGGCGAATACCCGATCAATAGCCAGGTGGTAAAAACGCTTGTGGAAAGGCAGCTTTCGAACCCCAGCTTTACCTGGGAGAGGGCCAACAACCTGAATATCGGACTTGATGGAACCATGTTGAATGGAGCGCTGACTTTTGCATTCGAGTATTTCTATAATAAAAGAGATCAGATTTTGATTCAGAAAACCGGATCAACCCCGGCCTCTTCTGGCATTAGCTCACTACTGCCCCCGGTAAATGCCGGAAAAATAGATAACAAAGGGTTTGAGTACACGGTTGGGTACAACAATGTGGCAGGTGGCTTGACTTATGCGTTTGGCATCAATGGTGGGTACTCTAGAAACAAAGTAATCTTTATGGATGAGATTCCTGGAGCGCCTGATTATCAGCGGCAGGAAGGAAAGCCGTATGACAACCCATATGACAACCAATCATCTTTGGTTTACGAATCTGACGGAGTGTTCAGAGACATGAGTGAAATAAACGACAACACGCTTGATTACAGTGCAGTAACACCTCAACTGATACCCGGCGATATGAAGTTTAAGGATATCAATGGAGACGGCAAAATTGATGGTGATGACCAGGTTAGGATGGATAAGACCAATACGCCAACTTTCAACTTTGGTGCAACAATGAATTTCCAGTACCGGAATTTCGACTTGTCTGTCCTGTTCCAGGGGGCTATGGGAGCTGTATTAAGGTTGTCTACAGAATCAGGAGATATTGGTAACTACCTTAAGTATAGCTATGACAACCGCTGGTCAATCGACAATCCAAGTAGCACCGATCCGAGATTGGCAAGCAGGGGTGACACGTACTTTACCGGCGGAAACTATGGTAACAATACTTACTTCCTGCTCAACAAGAACTACCTGAGATTGAAGAATATCGAACTCGGGTATAATTTCCCATCAAGCATAGGGGAGCGAATCGGCATCAGCAACTTCCGTCTGTATGTGAACGGTCTTAACCTGATCACCTTTGGGTATTTGAGCAAAAACGGGATTTATGACCCAGAGTCCACCAACAATGCAGGTACCTACTATCCACAGGCAAGGGTTATCAACACCGGACTTCGTTTAACCTTTTAAATGACAATGATGATGAAAAGAATAACGATAACAATATGGGTGTTTGCTGTGGGCATGATGCTTCCCATGGCTTGCAACACGGACTTCTTGAATACAGAACCACTGGATAAAATTTCCAGCGACTTGACATGGAGCGACGGGCCATTGGCTGAGGCGTTTGTTTACAATGTATATGCCTCCCTGGGGTATGGCGGTTTCGAAGAACAGATGCTGGCAGCCTATACCGATGAAGCTATGTTTACACATGCAGGAAGAAACATCAACCCCTTCACCGAAGGTGCGGAAAGTCCCGCTAACCTGGCATGGATGAGTCCAACGTATGAGTGGAATAATATGTACCTGGCCATCAGAAAGGCCAATGTGGCCATTGAGAATCTCCCAATTGCAACTTTTGACAATGAAGATTTAAAAGACAGACTTCTGGGAGAGTCGTATTTTCTGAGGGCCTATTACTACCATCAGCTGCTGAGGTTCTATGGCGGGGTTCCTATTATTGACAGACCTTATGGTCTGGATGAAGACTATACCATCGTAAGAAGCTCATTTGCAGAATGTGTAGATTTTATTATTTCTGATTTGGATCAGGCCGCTACATTGCTTGACGGAAAACCTATCACGCCTGGTCGCACATCCAAGATCGCAGCTATGGCGCTTAAGGCAAGGGTGTTGATCTATGCTGCCAGCGATTTGCATGATATTCCAACAGCTTCTGCTTCGGTATCGGGGCTTACGGATCTTCATGGGTATACCAGCGGAGATCAAACTGCCAGATGGACAGCGGCGAGAGCTGCCGCCAAGGCTGTGATGGATGCAGGCAGTGGTTATAAGCTGGATCTTACAGCGCCAGTTTCTCCGGAAGAGGGAAGGGCTAATTACGTAGCGCTGTCTTATGGGGGAGGAAGTGCTGTGGCAGATGCGTCTGCAGCCGTAGAGTTGATTTTCCAGAGAACGCAGACTCCATTATACACTGTAGAGAACAACTGGCCGCTGGGTGGTATCCATTTTGGCATTAACAATGGGCCTAACGGCTATCACAACTGGGCGGGCAACACACCAATCCAGCAGCTGGTAGACGACTATGAAATGATGGACGGCTCTAAGTTTGACTGGAATAATGCAACCCATGCGAGCGCTCCCTACGATGACCGTGACCCTCGTTTGTATGCTACTGTACTTTATGATGGCGCAGGCTGGAAGCCAAGACCGTCTGATGTGGCGGGCATTGATCCAGTGGATCAAATTCAAACAGGTTACTATGATGATGGCGCAGGTGGAGTTATCAATGGTGTGGACACCAGAGAGTCTCCCATCGAGAACTGGAATGGTAGCCGTACGCATTACTATGTGAGGAAGTTTATCGATTCTGATCCGGCAGTAATCGACAATCAGTCGGGAGCGCAGGTGGTCCCCTGGCCATTTATTCGCTATACGGAGATGGTGCTGAATTATATCGAGGCATCTATTGAATTGGGCGATGAGGCTGAGGCCAGAAACTGGCTGAACAAAATACGTTTCAGAGTGGGTATGCCAGCCGTGACCGATGCCGGCGACGCCCTGAGAGATCGATACAGAAATGAACGCAGGGTTGAGCTTGCTTATGAAGAGCACAGGTATCATGACGCCAGAAGATGGTTGATTGCACCTACCACATTGGGCAGGGGCATCAAGGATATTCAGGTGGAGGCGAAGCTGAAGCCGGGAGCCACACCGCATGTGCCTTACCGCTATGATCCAGATGTATATGACTATTCTTACACTCCTCAGGATAATACAGAAAACGAAACCCGTACCTGGGTCGACAAAATGTATTTCCGCCCTATAAGCCGGGGGGAGATGAATAGGAACGATAAACTAGTTCAGAATCCGGGATACTAAAGTTTCAGTAAGTTGTATCTAAGTTTAAAAACCTATGCCGGAGTATTTCGGTGTAGGTTTTTATATTTTTGTTTAAGACCGATCCAAATGCTAAACAACCCTGCACGAATTCTTCTGGCCATTTTTATAGTGATTTTTTGCGGATGCAAAAACGAAACCAAAGAGGAACGAACCGAACCTGTTGTTCCGGATACTCCGCCTCTTTTCAGGCTGCTTCCCCAGCAGGAGACGGGCGTAGATTTTATTATCCAGCTTGAGGAAGGATTGAATACCAACATCCTCATGTACGAATACTTCTACAATGGAGGTGGCGTGGCGGCGGGCGATATCAATGGTGACGAACTGATCGACCTCTACTTCACGTCCAATATGGGAGAAAGCAAGCTCTACCTGAATGAGGGAGGTATGCGTTTTAAAGACATTACTAGTGAGGCGGGCGTTGGCGGAAGGTCCGGGCCCTGGAAGACTGGCGTAGCCATGGCTGATGTGAATGGCGATGGTAAGCTGGATATTCATGTTTCTTACTCAGGCCAAATGAAAGAAGAAAGCCGGCAAAACCAATTGTTCATCAATATGGGCAATGATGCCAATGGAATGCCTGTTTTCGAGGACCAGGCGAGAGAACTGGGACTGGCTAGTGCTGGCTACAGCAACCAAATTTACTTTTTTGACTACGACAGGGACGGCGACCTCGATGCATTGTTGCTCAACCACAACCCGAATTCTATGCCCGTCCTCAATGAAGTGAAGACGGCGGAAATCTTAAAGGTAGATGATGAGCTAAGGGGAGTAAGGCTTTTCAGGCAAACCAACGGGCATTTTGATGATGTCACTATGAAGGCTGGCATCAGCAGCTCTGCACTCACCTACGGGCTGGGTGTTGGCATTTCTGACATCAACAACGATGGTTGGCCGGACATCTATATTTCCAAC
Organism: Imperialibacter sp.; assembly: GCF_048007035.1. NCBI lineage: Bacteria > Pseudomonadati > Bacteroidota > Cytophagia > Cytophagales > Flammeovirgaceae > Imperialibacter > Imperialibacter sp. Next base: position 2,297,257 of record NZ_CP180355.1, on the reverse strand, counting down.
GACTATGCAGTTCCCGACTTCCTTTACATAAACAATGGAAACGGGACGTTTACTGACAAGTTGAAGGAAAGTGTGGGCCACAATAGTCAATTTTCAATGGGCAACGATGTGGCCGATATTAATAACGACGGCTGGAATGATATAGTGACGCTCGACATGCTGCCTGAGGATAATTTCAGGCAAAAGCTATTACTCGCCCCTGATAACTACTCCAAGTTTGAATTGAACATCAGGTCGGGTTTCCACTATCAGTACATGCGCAACATGCTGCAAATGAACAATGGAAATGACCTCACCGGGAACCCCACTTTCAGTGAGGTGGGACAAATTGCGGGTATTTCTAATACCGACTGGAGCTGGGCAGCCCTCCTGGCCGATTTTGACAACAACGGCTGGAAAGATCTTCATGTGACCAACGGGTATTTCAGGGACTATACCAACCTGGATTTCATCAAATACATGGACGATTTTGTGAAGAGCAAGGGCAGGCTGCAGCGGGAGGACGTGCTGGAAATCATCAGTCACATGCCGGCCTCCAATGTGGTCAACTATATTTTCTCAAATGTCGATGGGCTGAATTTCACCAACCAAACCCAAGCATGGGGATTAAGTCGGCCGTCCAACAGCAACGGTGCTGCCTATGCCGATCTTGACAACGACGGCGACCTCGACATCATCGTTAACAATATCAACCAGCCTGCATTTATTTATCGAAATGAAGCTGACAAAGACCCGGACAACCATTACCTCGACATCAAGCTCCTGGGCGAGACGCCCAACACCCAGGGGTTAGGCGCAAAAGTGACCATTTCCATCAAGGGCAAAAAGCAGTCGGTGGAGCAAATAACTGCCAGAGGCTATCTGTCGTCTGTGACGCCCGTTCTTCATTTTGGCCTGGGGGAAGCTGCAAATGTGGACACGCTGATTGTAACATGGCCCAGAGGAAAGACACAGATTCTTACAAATGTAACAGGCGATCAGGTGTTGGCTTTGTCGGAGGCCGACGCATCGGAGGTTTCGATGCCAGCCAAAGCCATAAAACCACTTTTTGTGGAGACTCCCTCTCCGATCAATCACCAGGACAAGCCCCTTTATGCCAACGATTTTAAAAGGCAAACCCTCCTGATCAACCAACTCTCGTTTGGCGGGCCCGCCATGGCCAAGGGCGATGTAAATAGAGATGGTCTTCAAGACGTATATGTAGGAGGAGGGGTGGGTCAACCAGGGGAATTGTGGTTGCAAGGCGCAGGGGGCACTTTTCGCAAAAAGGCAATGGCAACTTTTGACCTTGACAGTGCCAGTATGGATGCGGATGCCGCTATGTTCGATGCCAACAACGACGGCCACATGGATATTTATGTGGCCAGTGGAGGCTATCACACCTTCACATCAAATAATGTAGCGCTCCTGGATCGGCTATATATCAACGATGGAAAGGGTAATTTCAGAAAAGACAAAGATGCCCTGCCCCAGGTAGGCGGCAGCAATGCGACAGTGGCAGTGGCTGACGTGAACGGAGACGGCTCCAATGACATTTTCGTCGGGGGGCGTGTGGTGCCGGGAAGGTATCCGGAGGCTCCACAAAGCTACCTGCTGATCAATAACGGATCAGGTAAATTTTCGGATCAGGCAACGTTGCTGGCACCGGGCGTGAAAAGATTGGGTATGGTCACCGATGCCGCCTGGGTCGACGTCAACAAGGACGGCAGGCAGGACCTGATCGTCGTGGGTGAATGGATGCCAATCACAGTATTCGAAAATACTGACAAGGGCTTTTTACCCGCTACCGAAAAGTACTTCGACAGATCTTACGAGGGGTGGTGGAATACCCTCACTGTTGCAGACGTCAACGGGGACGAGGTTGCCGATTTGCTGGTGGGCAACCTCGGAATAAATACACAGTTTGGCGTCTCCGAAGCCACGCCGGCAGAAATTTACTTCGACGACTTCGACAATAACGGATCAGTCGACCCCATCTTTTGCTACTTCGTGCAAGGCAAAAGTTATCCAAGTGCCACCAGAGATGAGTTGCTCGATCAGCTCAGCTCATTTCGGCGAAAATTCAATAGTTATAAAAGCTATGCCGGGGTTACTCTGGCCGACATTTTCTCGCCGGAAGAGCTTGAAAACGCCGGACACATGCAAGCCAATTTTATGAAGACGTCAGTCTTTCTGGGGCAGGTCAATGGCAAGTTTACTGAGAAGCCGCTGCCGGTGGAGGCGCAATACTCACCCGTTCATTCTATCACGGTTCTGGACTATGACGCCGATGGCAAGGACGATATTTTACTTTGTGGCAACAACAGCTACAGCAAGCTGCGAGTGGGGAAATTTGACGCTAATTACGGTGCGCTGTTCAAAGGCAAGGGCAATGGGGAATTTGCCTATGTGAGTCAGCCGGGTTCTGGTTTTAATCTGAAGGGCGATGTGCGCAGCGTAGTGCAAGTTGACAAGTTCCTGTTGTTTGGGGTTTGCCAGGGAAAAATGAAAGCTTATATTTTTAATGACTAAAAACCATTGAAGACTTATGGAACGCTTCAATAACCATTTCTTCCGCCTTTGTTCAATAGTGGCCATTGGCCTTGTTTGCGGCTGTTCCGCTCGCAAGGAGAAAATTTTTACGCCGCAGGAAATGGCAACCGGATGGGCTGAGCTCTCAATTTATATCACCAAAAACACCCCAGCCAATTCGCCGACTTATGCCTCACGGTGCTTTGGGTATATAGGTTTGACGATGTACGAGTCTATTGTGCACGGCTACCCTTCGTACCATAGCATGGCCGGGCAACTAAATGAACTGGAAGCCTTGCCTCTGCCTGAGACTGGGGCCGACTATGACTGGCTTGCGGCACTCAACGCAGGTCAGGCTTTGATCATCAAGCGCATTTACAACCAAACTTCTGATGAGAACAAGTTGAAGGTAGATTCACTGGAGGCCTTGTTTTTTGATCAGATTTCTAAGGATATTGATGCTGAAGTTGCGGAGCGGTCTGTGGCCTATGGCAGGGAAATAGCTGAAGCCATTTTTGAATGGTCAAAGACCGACGGTGGTCACAGGGGCTATCTGAAAAACTTCGATAAAAACCTGAAGCTCCCTACTGGCGAAGGGCGTTGGGAGCCGCCGCTGTATGCGCAATCTATCAGCCACTATCCGTTGCACCCCCATTGGGGAGACAACCGAACTTTTTTAGAGAAAAACAGCCGTATTCCTACGCCGGAGTTGATCCCACACGATACAACACCAGGCTCCCCCTATTACACGCAGTTCATGGAGGTGTACGAAAAGGACAAAGAGCTAACGCAGGAGGAAAAGGAAGCAGCGCTTTGGTGGGGAGACGACCCGTCGGAGACTTTTACACCGCCGGGCCACTCTTATTACATAGCTACTGCGGTTTTAAAAGCAAAGAACCCGGAGTTGATCAAATGCGCCGAGACCTATGCCAAAATGGGTATCGCCGTGGCCGATGCATTCATAGAATGCTGGAAGTGGAAATACGAGCATGTATCGGAGCGGCCGTCAAGTTTTATCAACCACCATGTGGAGCCCGGCTGGGTGTCATTTTGGCCCGACCCGCCCTTTCCCGCATTTCCTTCAGGGCACGCCACCAATGCCGGAACCGCTGCCACTATCCTTATTTATCAGTTCGGTGAGCGATTTTCGTTTACCGATAGTTCTCATGTGGGGCGCAAAAGAGATGAGCTCAGAGACGTAGACTTTAAGCCAAGGCAATACGACTCCTTTTGGCAGATAGCTGAGGAAACTGCCAACTCCCGGTTTTATGGCGGTATCCATTCTCACTACGACAATGAAATAGGGCTCACTGAGGGAGCCAGAATTGCGGAGAACGTGAATACATTAATTTGGAAAAACGAATAAGTTAGCTCGTGCGCACTATTATGAATAAACTGAAGGTCATCTGGTTGGTTTGCCTTGCCCTTGCAACTTGCACAGCTCAAGCTCAGTTGAGCTTCAAGGATGTAACCGAAGAGGCCGGCATTGGCTATCACCAGTTTGTGGTTTATGAGGGGATGTTTGGCGGAGGTATTTGTGTGTTTGATTTCAATAATGACGGATGGGACGATTTTTTTCTCACCAGCGGAATGGAGACTGATCGCCTTTACCTGAACAACGGAGACGGCACTTTCAAAGATATTTATGCCTCATCCGGCCTGGTTGTTACGGGTGCTTACGTGACCCAGGGAGCCGCAAGCGCCGACGTCAACAGAGACGGCTGGACGGATTTGCTCGTTACGACCATTACTTTAAAAGACAGCTCTCAACAAATTCCCCGGGCGGAGAACCTTTTGTTTATTAACAATGGCAATTCAACTTTTCGGGATGCCACTGAGGAATACGGGCTAAAGAACCTGCAGTCATTTAGCACCGGGGCCAGCTTTGGAGACTTCAATCTCGATGGTTATCCTGACATTTATATCGGCAACTACTTTCTGGCCTATGAGGGAAAATTGAGTGCCATCAACGATGCCACCATCGTTAATGCCAGCTCAACAGCCGAGGGGTATCTGATGGTCAACCATCAAGGCGAATACTTCACCAATGAATATGAGGATTATGGATTGAAATTCCGTGGTTTCGGTTTTGGTGGAGTGTTTACCGACTACGACAACGATCATGATCCGGATATATTTGTCAGCCACGACTTTGGGTACAAAGCCACCCCCAATGTGCTGTTGAATAACCGCTACCCCGACGACAGGTTTGTTGATGTGGCAAAAGAGGCTGGCATGGATCTTCAGATTAATTCGATGGGCATCGCCGTGGGAGACTACGACAACAACGGGCTCCTCGACTACTATGTCACCAATATTCGCTTCAACAGATTCATGGTGAATCAAGGGGCTGGCAAGCCATTTATAGATAAAGCCCGGGACTTGGGGATGGGCTTTGTGAGCATCAGCTGGGGGGCCAACTTTGCCGATTTTGATCATGACATGGATGTTGATTTGTTCGTGACCAACGGCGATCTCAATCCCAACGACGTGCCCATGGCCAACTTCTTTTTTGAGAATGACAAAGGGGCGTTCACCGACAAGGCCCATTTACTCGGCCTCAACGATTACGGCGTGGGCAGGGGGTCGGTGGTGTTCGACATGGACAACGATGGCGACCTCGATATTTTATATGTAAGCCAAAAGCCAGTGCTTGATTTCCCGGTGGAGTCCCGCACAAGGCTGTTTCGAAACGATAGCAAGGGAGGCAACTGGCTCAAGGTTGCTTTGAAAGGAACAGACTCCGAATTAAATGGGCTGGGCTCCAGAGTGGAGGTAGTAGCAGGCGGTGTAAAGATGATGCGGGAAATAGATGGAGGTTCCAGCCATTTGTCACAAAACTCGCTGCAAGCCCACTTCGGATTGGGAGCCTCGACAGTGGCTGACTCGGTCATCGTTACCTGGCTGGGGGGTAAGAGGCAGGTGTTGGTCAACCAAGCGGCCAACCAATTGCTCACAGTGACCGAGGAAGAAAGCAAAGGTCTTGGCTGGCCAGTAATGGTTGGGCTGGGTTTTGTCACAGCGGCACTGGCGGCTTTTATTATGGGGAAAATAGGTCGAAAGTAGCTCCGCCAGAAAAGATAGCTATCTTTCGCCCTAAACATAGTTAACTTTCTTCCTAAACATAGCCATGTTTGGGGTGAATTATAGCTATAAATGAAGTTGATCATAGCTATGATTTTGAAACGATGGGCTGAGAGCAATAAAACACTCTTTTCCAGGCCGGTATGCCGGGCTGTGTAGCACCTAGTTTTTAAGGATGCGCCAGGTGCTGGATAATTCGCCATGTGTAAGAGTGAGCAGGTAGGTTCCGGCTGACATACTATCAAGCGGAACTTCAACTTTCCCGTTCTGACTTATCAAGCGCCCCTCTTTGACTTGCTGACCTGTCGTAATCGTCAGTACATAGGACACCTGAGCAATACTTTCAGGCAGCTCTATCGCAATAAAGCTTTCCGTTGGGTTGGGATACACTTTGATTAGCGCCGCCAGTCCATTCTTCAACCCCGTCACCTCTTCCACCACCAACGTCCTCACAACCTCCCCTGCTGCCAGGTAGTTTTCATCGCCTTCCTGGGTGGCTGTTATGGAAGTTGTACCACTTCCGGTGATGGTCAAAGTTGGCCCTTCAATAGTGGCAATTGTCACATCTTCAGATTGGAAGGTGACAGGCAAGCCTGATGAAGCCTCGGCTACCAGCTCAATAGGTGCATCGTCGGATTGCAATGTTGGTAGCTCATCAAAAGTGATGGTTTGTGACGCTTTGGCAATAGTTAATGTTTGGTCAGCAGAAGCGGCGTTATAGTTGTCATTCCCGGCTTGAGACGCTGTGATGGTTACTGCTCCGGCTTTTACTATCGACGCCGAATTCCCTTCAACGCTAACCACAGCAGGGTCTGACGATGAGAAAGCAACCGGCAAACCAATAGAGGAAGAAGCTGAAAGTTCGAAAGCAGGGTCGCCAAACGTTTTGGCGGCCAGTGGTTCAAAAGTAATGGTTTGACCGGCCTTGTTGACCGCAAGCGACTGTTCCACGGAAGCGGCAGCCAGGTAGTTTTCATATCCTGATTGGGAAGCGGTGATGGTGGCTGAACCTGGTTTGAGTAGGGTAACGGTTGTTCCATCCACTTTAGCCACAGTGGCGTCATTTGAGGCGTAGGCCACCGAAAGGCCTGAAGTACTTGAAGCGGAAAGCACAAAAGGTTCGTCACCAAATGTCTTTGCCGGGAGCGTTGCAAACGTAATGGTTTGGGCTGCTTTGTTAATGGTCAAACTTTGTGTGGCAGTGGCGCTGGAATAGTTATCGTTGCCAGCCTGCGAGGCGGTGATGGTGACAGCACCCGCTTTTAAGATGGAGACTGTGACCCCCTCAACAGAAGCTACAGATGCATCACTTGAGGAAAAGGTTACATCGAGCGCAGAGCTTGCTGTGGCATGTAATTCAAAGGGAGCATCACCATAGGTTTTTTCGGGGAGGGCATCGAAGGTGATGGTTTGTTCAACTCCATTGATCGTTAGCGACTGTTGCTTTGAGGCGGCCAAGTAGAGGTCATTTTCCAGTACTGAGGCATTGATCGTAACGGATCCTGCTTTGTGTATTGTTACCGTCTTTCCTTCGATGCTGGCTATTTCGGGGTTTGAAGAAGAAAACGAGATTTCCTGGTCTGTGTCTACCAAAGCAGTGAGATCGAAGGGCTCATCCAGGATGGATTTTGTCGGCAGCTCGGCGAAGGAAATTGTTGGATCAGCTTTTGTGCCAGTGCCAGTCAATGAAATTTCAATCAATGGATTCTCCTCGTCATTGGTCAAAATGAGCAATGTTGCTGAACGTGGGCCGATGCCTTTCGGGGTAAATGTTATTCCTATCTCCCCAGACTTGTTTGGATTGATTTTATTGGAAATGCCTGATAAATCCAGTTCAAAATCTTCATGATTAGGTCCGGCAAGGTCAAAGGTAACCGAGCCAGTAAATTTGAGTGGGATGTAACCGTTATTGTTTATCGTCACGACTTCCCTTTCAGTTGACATTGCAAAAGACTCATTTCCAAAGGCTACTTCAAAACTGGCGGTTTGGTTAGTGCCAGCATATTCAATCGCTGCTGACGCAAATAAGATTGGAAGTTCCCAGGGGGTGGTCGTGCCGTCTTTAACCCCATTAAAATAGAGCTTCGTACCGATGACAATTAAGTCGCTAACGCCCGCAATATTTCTTTCGTCATCAGGAAAGACATAAATAAGATCAAACGAACCGGTCGTGCCATCAGTTCGATACAAATAAGCCCCCCCAAGTACTAAGTAAGCCAGGTCATCGATTACAAAAGAATCGTTCAAACTATAGTAGCCTGTTTCTATTCGTTCTGAGTTTCCGTGTGCATCGAACACATCGTAATAATTTGCAAGGCCATCACTGCTGACAAAGAGCACCTTGTTTCCGAAGCCGACAAATGGGCTTATACCATTATTATAATAGGTGCCTGACTGGGCTACTTCTTCCAGGAGATTCAGGTCAGCTGTGGTTTTATACAGCGTACAAATGTTGTTTTCAAAGGTGACCGCTATGAAAAGTATTTCGCCAATATTGTGATACTGAACTAATTTCACGCCAGTATCAAATTCGGCTAATTGTTGCGTGCCAGATGGTGTTCCATCGGAGTACCATAAAGCGTGTTTGCTGCCTGAATTTTTTGCCAGGAAGACAAATTTGGAAGCAAAAATATTAAAACTACGTGGAAGGGAGCCTTCGGAACCTGGGTTGATATCCTTCACTAGTTCGGCACCTTCAGTGGTAAGATCACTTGACCAGAGTTCAAACCCAGTTGTTTGATCATTCGCAGCGAAAAAGATCTTTGCGCCAAATTCGAAGGCCACAAATCCTTCGTTTCCTCCGACTTCACCGTAGTCGAAAGCATCAGTCATTCCCGGAGCAATGTCGGTTACCTCATAAGTTCCGCCAGTTGTTCCGTCTGATACCCACATTTCACGGCTGTTGGTGCCCTGAGGGTCGGACGTAAATAGAATTTTGTCGCCAATTACCTGCAGGTTACTCCCCGAATAGACCTCCTTAATAAGCACAATCTCATCATTGGCTATTTTTACTAACCCGGTGAACTCAACACTGCCATTATTCCATTCTGAGGTCAATGTAAATGCTTCGTTATTGTAGGTAACCAAATGGTCGAAATGGGAAAATGTTGGATTTCCACTGGGATTGCTCAAAGGTTCAAGTCGATCGTTGCCATTTTTCCTAAATATGTTCGGTGAAGCTTGATATTTGTTGTCTTCTAGAAGAACAAACTGGTTGTCTGTTTTGGCGATTGATCCGAGCTCAAGATCTTTTAGCCTTTCATTAAAGTCTCCCAGCATCGTTGTACCTTCTGTAGTTCCGTCACTTACCCATAGCTCCTGGCCGTGTAGCCCATCGGTTGCTACAAAATATAAATGAGTCGCATCAACGCCAACAAACTGCCTGCTTGATAAGATGGGACTTGGATCGATATCTTTGACAATATCTGTCCCTGCATCCGATCCATCTGTCTTCCATAGTTCGTACCCAGCTGCGGTACTCTCTCCAAAAAAAAGCAAGTTTCCGTCAATTTCATCGACCATATTGAACCCATTTTGTAGACCTGGAATTTCCTTGACCAACGTGACATCGATTCCATCTGTTTTCCAGAGCTTTCCATCTGTATTAAAAAAAACATTTCCTGAGTACGGGCGAGACACTCTGTAAATCGCTTTTCCTATCGGACCGACTGTGGCAATCAATTCCAATGTGTTAGTTGACGTATTCAACTTATAAACCTCAGGGTAATTGAGATAGCCAAATAGGATGAGTTCACCCGCAATATTTCTGGCTCGGATGTTATTAAAGTTTTCGGAAATAGAAGGTAATGTTCCCTCATCGGTTCCGTCTGTTTCCCAGAGATGGTATCGGAAATTGCTGGTAGAGTAGAACAAAAAGTATAGTTTGCCGTCAAGCACAACCAAATCACGTTCGTCGTCAAAAGCAATGAAACCAGCTTCTGAGCTTAGGTCACTTATCAAAATAGTATTGTTGGAGGTGCCATCAGTTTCCCAGATTTGGTTGCCATTGATAAATAGCAGCAACTTTTCTCCAAATTCAACATACTCTACATTCGTCAACCCGTCAGACCCGTCGACAATATCTTTCAATAATATTGTACCGTCTGATGTACCGTCTGTAATCCACAGTTCCTGGCCATGAACACCGTCATTGGCAAGAAAAAGTAGCTTATCGCCAAACTGCTTGGGTTTCAAGGCTGCGGAACTGCCGTAATTGGTTTCGTTGATATCTTTAAGTAGTTGGATGGACCCGTCAGCTGGATCGAAAAAACCTGGCTCAAGACCGACCGCATAATCTCCCTCCACGAAGAAGTTAATATTAAAAACTAAAAGCTTGTCTTGAAACACTACAATGTCGTATACGTTGCCTGTAATTGCGGCATGTGTTTGGCTGGCACTCAGCACAACGGTACCTTCGGATGTGCCATCCGTTTCAAGTAGTCTACTCCCAAAGTATCCTGATTGAATAAAATAGGACTTATCATTTAGTTCAGTGAAGTTTCCCTGCCAATAAAACGTATCACCGGTAGGGTGATTCTCCAACATAAGCTGCACAGGCAGAGGCTGCCCTAATACCCTTTGGCCGAATACCATGAGTATCCCGAAAAAAGCAGCTATTAAAATAAAAAGCTTAATTCCCTTTAATAATTCTATAGGTGATTTTAGTGCCATCGTTTGAAATAGTTAGTAGGTAAATGCCGTCTTTTAAATTGCTGGTGCGAATTGCTGTTGACCCAGCCTTGTCTAAGTAACCGTTGGAAATTACTTCTCCACTAATCGAGGTGAGAGCAAATTCACCCTTCAAATCAGCGTTGTGTTTGATAAAAAGCAACTCTTGCACCGGGTTTGGGAACACCTCAAGTAGCCCAGCCAGGCCATTCTTCAACCCCGTCACCTCTTCCACCACCAGGGCTCTGGTGATCTCCGCCGCCGCCAGGTAGTTTTCATCGCCTCCCTGGGTGGCGGTTATGGAGGTTGTACCACTTCCAGTTATGGTCAAAGTTGCCCCATCAATAGCGGCAATTGTCTCATCTTCAGATTGAAAGGCTACAGGCAAGCCCGAAGAAGCCTCGGCCACCAACTCAATTGGGTCATCGTCTGATCTCAATGTTGGCAGCTCATCAAAAGTGATGGTTTGTGACGCTTTGGCAATAGTTAATGTTTGCTCAGCAGAAGCGGCGTTATAATTATCATTCCCGGCTTGAGAGGCTGTGATGGTTACTGCCCCGGCTTTTACTATCGATGCAGAATTGCCTTCAACGCTAACCACAGCAGGGTCGGACGATGAGAAAACAACGGGCAAACCAATAGAGGAAGTAGCTGAAAACTCGAAAACAGGGTCGCCAAACGTTTTGGCGGCCAGTGGTTCGAAAGTAATGGTTTGGCCAGCCTTGTTCACCACAAGCGACTGCTCCGCAGAAGCGGCGGCCAGGTAGTTTTCATTTCCTGATTGGGAAGCGGTGATGGTGGCTGAACCTGGTTTGAGCAGGGCAACGGTTGTTCCCTCCACTTTAGCCACAGTGGCGTCATTTGAGGCGTAGGCTACCGTAAGGCCTGAAGTAGTTGAAGCCGAAAGCTCGAAAGAAGCATCACCAAATGTCTTTGCCGGGAGCGTTGCAAACGCAATGGCTTGGGCTGCTTTGTTGATGGTCAACGTTTGTGTGGCAGTGGCGCTGGAATAGTTATCGTTGCCAGCCTGCGAGGCAGTTATGGTGACAGCACCCGCTTTTAAGATGGTGACTGTGGTGCCCTCAACAGAAGCTACAGCTGCATCACTTGAGGAAAAGGTTACATCGAGCCCAGAGCTTGTCGTGGCGGATAATTCAAAGGGAGCATCACCATAGGTTTTTTCGGGGAGTGGGTTGAAAGTGATGGTTTGAGTGGCTTGGTTGATGACTAGGGTTTGCTGAACTGGCGTTGCGGCCTCGTAATTGATATTCCCAGGTTGGCTGGCCGTGATGGTAGTTTCTCCTATCCCGGTTATGGTAACAGTATTGCCGCTGATGGTCGCCACTGCCTGGTTAGAACTTGTGTAGGCTACGGCAAGGCCTGATGAGGCCGTTGCGGTAAGGGTGAAAGCCTCCTCCCCCAATGTTTTCGAAGGGAGTGGGTTGAAAGTAATGGATTGGAGTACCGACACACTCACTACCCAATCCTTTGTTGTAACGCCATCCTCGGCCACTACATGATAGTTAACCGGGAGACTGAAGTTATTGGTTGTACTCCCACTTACTTGAACAGTGTTGTTCACATAGGCAGTGGCTCCTTCCCCAAGGGTAAAATTGGCGACAAGACTCGACAGTTCAGTTCCCTCCTCTACAAGGATATCAATGGTGCCTAAGGTTTCATTGAGTGCAAGTTCACTTTGCCTTTGCAAAGAGAAGGTTAACAAGCCTTCAGTATTGCACAGGATGCCATTTCCGTAGATATTTCTTCCTTCTTTCCAGTCAAGCCACTGCAGTGTTTGGGGCTCACAAAGATCGGTGCCCTCATAACTGAAAGAGTTAGAGTTAATTGCCAGGTTATCTAAATTGGTTAGAGACATGGGTAGTGGCCCTGAAATTGAGTTGAAACCTACATTCAGATAGCCCAGGTTGCTTAGATTTCCAAACTCAGAAGGGAAGCTGCCGAAGAGACTATTGTCATTTAGCCACAAAGTCGTCAAATTAGTAAGATTGCCGATTTCTGGCGGAATAGTTCCTGATAATTGATTTCCTTCAAAATCCAGCGACTGCAAGGAACTTAGATTACCAATTTCTTTTGGGATGTTACCCGATAGCTGATTAGAATAAAGAGAAAGCTCCTGCAAATCGCTTATGTTTCCAATCTCCCGGGGAATGCTTCCGGAAAGTTGATTGGAAGAGAGATACAAAGATCGTAAATCACTCAGGCTGCCAATTTCTTTTGGTATTTCCCCGGCCAATTGATTACTGTTGACCCACAAGGCCGTTAAGGAGCTTAGCTGTCCTATTTCTACTGGGATAGCTCCCGACAATTGATTGAAGGAAAGATTTAAGATCAGCAGATCGCTTAGGTCTCCGATCTCCTTTGGAATTTCGCCGGATAATTGATTACTGTAAAGCCAAAGCCCTATTAATGAGGCTAGGTTACCAATTTCAACAGGAATGGAGCCCGATAGTTGATTTGAACTAAGTTGGAGGTGAACTAAGTTGTTTAGTTCCCCGATTTCAGTTGGGATATCGCCCGATAATTGATTTCTGGAAAGATAGAGGATTTGAAGCTTGTCTAAGCCGCTGATTTCTGTAGGAATGTTGCCCGTCAGACTATTATTTTGAAGATCAAGAGTATGCATAGCAGTTAAGCTCCCAATTAGCGCAGGAATATCACCAGAAAGTCCGTTGTCCGGTAAGGCTATTTCCCTCACCCTTTCCAAACCTGCAGTTACTCCGAACCAATCCTTTACGTCAACCCCTTCTTCCAGCCACCCGCTATTGTTTGTCCAATTCGGACCATCAGTACTATTGTACAACGCTACCAGCGCATTGTAATCCTGTTCAAAAATACCTGCTACGATAGACTGGTTGCTGATTGTTACCAACCAGTCCACACTTTGCTGCCCATCCTCTGAAGTGATAATGTAGGTTAGTGGTTGATTGAAATCATTGATCGTAACACTGCTTGTTTGGGGTATTCCGCCTATGCTAACAGATGCTCCGGGAAAAACTTCAAACTCTGCAATAAGGCTGCCAATATCCACACCTGGAAGATTGAGAGTGATGGTGGAATTGGTTTTGCTGATGTTGGCATCTACCCCTGCCAGACGAAAGAAGTAGAGCTCAGTAGAATTGCATGTAACTCCACTTCCTGTAATATTTCTGCTTGCTTTCCAATCTAACCAAGCCTGGTCTTGAGGGTCACACAAGTCTGTGCTACTATAGTTAAAGTTTGCTAGTTGCACTAAGTTGACAAATGACAGCGGTATAGTCCCTATAAGAGGGTTATTGGAAATACTTATAGTATTTAAATTTGGCAGTGTCGATAACTCCACCGGAAGACCTCCGGTAAGCTGATTAACGTAAAGCAGAAGTTGGGTTAGGCTGCTAAGGTTGCCAATTTCTGATGGAATGGACCCGGACAAAAAATTAAACGACAGATTTAGGATTTGTAAAGCACCTAAGTTGCCTATTTCAACTGGGATGTCTCCTGACAACTCATTGACCTCAAAATTCAGGTCCTGTAATTCATTTAGATTTCCGATTTCCTTGGGTATAGATCCAGAAATGCGATTATAGTGAAGCCATAAGCTCTGCAAATGTATCAGAGCCCCGATTTCTGTTGGAATAGGGCCCGAAAATTGATTGTTATTGAGTAATAAGCTAAATAATCTGCTAAGGTTTCCAATTTCGGCTGGAATAGCACCCGAAAGTTGATTGCGCTGGAGCAACAATACCCTTAGACTTGTAAGTCTGCCGATTTCCAATGGAAGACTCCCGGTAAGTTGATTATTATTTAACATTAACTGACTCAAACCGGTTAGGTCCCCAACAGCAGCGGGAACCTCCCCAGATAGATTATTACCATAAAGTGAAATTGATCGAACACGATTGTCACCGGCGGAAATCCCGTACCAATACTTAGCATCAACTCCATCTTCAAACCACCCTGTATTATTTGTCCAATTGGGGCCATTTGTTGCGTTATACAAAGCCACCAAAGCATCGTAATCCTGCTGAAAAATCCCAGCTACGATAGCTTGGTTGGTAACAGTCACAGTCCAATCCACACTTTCCTCACCACTTTGGGACGTAATAGTATATGTTAGTGATTCGCTGAAGTCGTTGGAAGTGGTGCCACTGATTTGAGTCGCTTCATTGACAGTGACCGAAGCTCCGTCTGCCACTTGAAAAGCTGCTGCAAGTGCACTGAGGTCCGCTCCCGGGAGGTTGAGAGTAATTGTAAAATCGGTAGCGTAAATCGTGGCTTCCAGCCCGTCAATGCTGAAAGAGTAAAGATCAACTGGAGAGCAGGTCATTCCGTTCCCGGTGATGTTTCGTCCGGCCTTCCAGTCCAGCCACTCCTGATCTTGAGGCTCGCAGAGCGAAGTGCCAGTAAAACTAAACGAGTTATATTCAGCAACTCCTAGATTGTCCAGATTGGTAAGAGAGAGAGGGATCGAGCCGTAAAGGGCATTGTTGCTGAGGTTTAGCGTTTGCAGGTTCGGCAGGTTTCCAAATTGGGCAGGTATGTTGCCAGTAAATTTGTTCCCATCAAGCAGTAATTCGGTCAAGTTGGTCAGTTCACCAATTTCTGTCGGGATTGCACCAGACAATTGATTCCCGGTAAGCCATAAATTTTGCAAATCTATTAGATTTCCAATGTCCGAAGGAATGGGGCCTGTTAACTGATTGCCACTAATTGTGAGAAGCTGCAAAGAAGTGAGGTTACCTATTTCGGTTGGAATAGTCCCAGACAGCTTGTTGAAGGCGAGGCTAAGACTGATCAAAGAACTCAAATCGCCTATTTCTACTGAAATTTCACCTGTCAATTGATTGCCCGATAGCGTGAGGGACTGCAATTTGCTTAAGCTGCTTATTCCAGTAGGGATAACACCTGATAGCTGATTACCATTAATGTAAAGATTGATAATGCCAGTCAGGTTCCAAAGCTCTACCGGGATGGTTCCGGTCAAATGATTATTGCTGAAGTCCAGGGTCTGAATGCCGGTGAGGTTCCCGATTTCCTCAGGGATAAACCCAGTCAGGTTGTTATTGGCAGCATATATGTAAGTTACCCTGTTTTCATTCACGGTAATGCCCCACCAGTCTCTTACATCCACTCCCTCCTGGAGCCATCCCGTATTGTTTGTCCAGTTGGGGCCGTTGGTAGCATTATAGAAAGCAACAAGCGCATTGTAGTCTTGCTCAAAAACACCCGCCACAATAGATTGACTGGTAATAGTCACCGTCCAGTCCACACTTTGTTGGCCATCTTCTGCGGTAATGGTGTAGGTGAGAGGCTGGATGAAGTCATTAACAGTAGCGCCACTTACTTGAGGCACTCCATCTATACTAACCGAAGCACCTGCCGCCGCCACGAATTCGACTGTGGTCGCACTGATATCCACCCCAGGGAGGTTGAGGGAGATGGTCAAGTTGTCAAGGTCAATATTGGCATCTATCCCTTCGACACGAAAGACATAAAGGTCGGTGGGGGAGCAAACAAGGTTATTTCCGGTGATGTTTCTCCCAACTTTCCAGTCCAGCCACTCCTGGTCTTGAGGCTCGCAAAGGTATGTGCCGCTGTAATTAATAGAACCAAAGATTCCACCCAATTCGACCAAATTAGTCAGTGATTGTGGGAGGAGTCCGGTAAGCGGATTGCTGTAGACATTTAAGATGCGCAAATTTTGCAGATCCCCTAATTCCATAGGCAAGCTCCCTGAAAAGCTATTGTTGCCAAGTTGCAATTCGGTTATGCTGGTGAGATTCCCGATTTCAACCGGAATAGCGCCGGTCAATTGGTTATTGGAAAGGCTAAGGACCTGTAAATTATTTAGATCCCATATTTCAGCAGGAATAGGGCCTTCCAAATGATTATTTTCGATAAGCATGGTATGTAGATCACTCATATTGCCGATTTCCGCAGGGATGACGCCAGACAACTGATTGCCCATAAGCATTAGAGATTGTAGTGCACTTAAATTTCCTATTTCTGGCGGTATAGGTCCGGACAATTGACAGTAGGATATTTGCAACGTTTCCAATGCCCTCAGGTTTCCAATTTCCGATGGCAGCCCCCCCGAGAATTGATTGAAAGATAAATTCAGGTATTCTAAATCACTGAGATTCCCGATTTCAGATGGAATTATACCGGACAATTGGTTGCTAGAAAGATATAATGCATAGAGACTAGTGAGTCCTCCAATCTCCTTTGGGACAGCACCAGACAACTGGTTTGAAGATAAGTTTAGTGTTCGAAGAATTCTTAAGTTTTTGATTTCAGGTGGGATGACGCCAGACAGTTGATTGTAAAAGAGATCTAGTATTTGTAATTCTCCTAGGCTCCATATTTCTTCGGGAATCGGTCCAGTCAATTGATTGCCAGATAGATTAAGGTACCCCAAAGCATTTAGGTTGCTGATTTCTTCGGGAATTGCACCAGTTAAGTTATTGTTAGACAGTGAAAGGCTTGTTACCCTACTTTCAGTAACATAGATCCCAAACCAATCCTTTGCATCAACCCCTTCCTCCAGCCACCCAGTTTTATTCGTCCAATTGGCACCATCGGTGGCATTGTAAAAAGCTACCAGCGCATTATAGTCCTGCTCAAAAACACCGGCCACAATGGATTGGTTGGTAATGGTCACTACCCAGTCCACGCTTTGCTGCCCATCTTCTGAAGTGATGGTGTAGATAAGAGGCTGGGTGAAGTCATTGGTGGTGGTACCACTAATCTGTGGGACTCCCCCTATGCTGACCGAAGCCCCTGCCGCCACCACGAATTCCACTGCGGTCGCACTGATACCTATCCCGGGGAGGTTGAGAGAAATAGTAGAGTTCGCTTGATCAATAATTGCATCCTCTTCCTCAACCCTAAAGACGTAAAGGTCGGTCGGCGTGCACTCGAGGTTATTTTCTATGATGTTTCTTCCTGTTTTCCAATCCAACCACTCCTGATTTTGAGGCTCGCATAAGTAGGTGGAGTTAAATCTAAATGAGTTATACCCAGTCGCCAGGTTATCTAAATTAGTGAGAGATTGAGGCAAAGGGCCAGTAAGTGGATTAGAGCCAACCCATAATTCGCCCAGACTTTCCAGGTTCCCTAGTTGAGACGGAAGACTACCTGTGAATTTGTTGGTGTGAAGCAGTAACCTGTTTAAGTTTGTTAGGTTCGCTAGTTCGGCTGGAATAGTGCCTGAAAATTGGTTGGCGGATATATCTAACGCCTGCAATAAGTCCAGGTTTGCGATTTCAGGTGGAATTGTTCCCGAAAATTGATTGTAAGAGAGATATAGGTATTGCAACCCACTAAAGGTCCATATTTCTTCTGGAATAAGGCCCGAAAGTTGATTTCCACTTAGGTTCAGCGACACCAGATTAACAAGGGTTTCTATTTCTTGAGGAATAGCGCCAGTCAAACTATTACTTTGGAGGTTTAGATTGGACAATATGCTCAAATTGCCTATTTCACCCGGAATCGAGCCTGACATCTGATTGTATTGCAGCCACAAAGTTTGCAGATTCGTAAGGTTCCCGATTTCAATTGGTAGGTTCCCAGAGAACTGATTGTTGTTAAGAAGTAATGAAGTTATAGCAACTAGGTTCCCAATCTCATTAGGAAGGGAACCCGATAATTGATTACTAGCGAGGTGCAGGTTTTGTAACGCACTGAGGCTGCCAATTTCGGTTGGGATGCTTCCGGATAAATCATTGTTATCGAGAAATAAAGATTGTAATTCGCTCAGGTTACCGATTGCACTTGGGATAGCTCCAGATAAGTTATTACCAGCTAATAAAACTGCTGTAACCCGGCTATCGTTGACATAAACCCCAAACCAATCCTTCGCATCAACCCCCTCTTCCTGCCACCCGGTATTATTTGTCCAATTGGCTCCGTCGGTAGCATTGTACAATGCCACCAAAGCATTGTGGTCTTGCTCAACAATGCCTGCTACTAAAGATTCGTCAGCAGCAACCGTTCGGTGCTCTTCCCTGACCGGGATGATTTTGGAGATATGGCGCTTAGAAAGTGCCTTGCTGAAATAATTTTCATCCCCCCCAGCGTGGCATGGTTGCAAAACCAAAAAGTATGCAAGCCACATTGCAATACCACTCAACAATTGCGTCCTCGGGTTTTGATGATTACTGTTGCTTTTCCAAATTAAGGTGCCTTTTAAACCTTTAAATTGACTCATTTGGATTTCGGTCGGTCTCCTGGCCATATTTCTTCTATAATTTAGCTCAATTTGCCGTGTCTCTATTTAGACCGATTAGCTCTTCTTGATAACAGTAAGCATAGTGTGATCCGCACTATCAATGAAGGTAAATTCCGCTCTTCGGCTGCCCCGGCATGGAGTAGGTCAACGGCTTTACCCTGCTGGACAAAACATGGAAATGGTTGAAAAATAAGTGTTTCCCTCCACCTCGTTAGGGTGGGTCCTGGGAGCGTTTCAACTTTGCTCACCAATATCATTAACACCTATTTCGAATAAAGCTTACACTTTTTTGCCATCGCCAGGGTGAATTGCCGAAGGAATTCTCATCAACTCAAATAGCTCAGCGCAAAAATGAATCAATAACTAAACGCCAAAATTAGCCATCATGCCTTAATTAGTGCAAAAATAAGAGGTGTTAGCTCAGAATACTCATTTCATTAGCTACGCATGATAAATATTTGTTTTCACCTCAACAAGAAATGGTTTGGAAATAATACTCTTCTTTAGTCACACAACTAGTTAATGATGGGCCGGAATTGAAAGGGGAACTGATGCATTGGTTGGGATGATTGATAGATATTCGAATGAAGAGGTTTTCCGGATAAAAATAGGCCAGTTCCCTAGCCCTTTTTTATTCAATCATGTTGTTGTGTGGTTTTAGTTTTTAATTACTCTGAAGACTTCAGCGTAGCGCTCGCTGCTGATGTTGAGCAGGTATACGCCGGGGCCAATGTCTTCGACGATGATCTTCGTTTTGGCCGGGTTCAGTTGCAAGTCGCCATATTTCACTACTTGGCCACTTATTTGCGTAAGGCGATAGCTAGCCTTGGTGATATTGTCAGGCAGCTCAACCTCAATATAGCTCTGCGCTGGATTCGGGTACACCTGTACTTTATCAGCTAAGTCGTCACCAACACCTGTTACAGCTGGCGTCACTACCAGCGTATGGCTTACATCCTCTGCGGCCAGGTAATTGGAATTTCCCGCTTGTCTGGCAGTAATTTCTACTTCGCCGGCTGCTAAAAGAATAGCAATAATTCCCCGGCCATTTCCTACTCTTCCTCAAATATTCATTTCACCGCATCAATCGGCTGCTTACTTTGTGATTTCTCATATAATTTGACTCCATGAAAAAACTTTCGATGTACCTGTTTTTCTTTCTGGCCATTTTCTCAGTCCAGCTGCTGGCCCAATACCCCACCGACTACCTCGGCAAGGATTTTCACAAAGAACGCCGGCAGGCGCTGCGTGAAAAGATGCCACCGAATTCAGTGGCCGTTATGTTTGCCAATCCCGTTCGAAATCGGGCCAATGATGTGGAGTATGTTTACCATCAGGATCCTGATTTTTATTATTTAACTGGCTACCAGGAACCACACTCACTAGTACTTATATTCAAAGAAAAACAAAAAGATAGTCGGGGAAATATATTCTCAGAAGTGCTATTTACACAGCAAAGGCAGGCCCGAAAGGAGATGTACAACGGCGCCAGATTAGGTGTGGAGGGAGCTAAGAAGGAGCTTGGCTTTGAGGCGGCCTACGACGCCACCGAGTTCAAAAATTTCAACATGGACTTCTCCGTGTTTGATAAGATCATGTTCCTCAATTTGCCCTCCGATGTGAGGGATGCACCTGGCGACGAAGCCGATCTCTACAGCCTCCTGCTACAGTTCAAAAACAAGGTTGACTATCCCGTAGATTTCAATGCCGACAAGTACAAAATGTATGACTATGTCAAGTCGGAGGAGTTCCTGAAGAACCCACAAGCGGCTCAGATTTTGAGACAGTTGGTGAACAGTTTCCCTGATTTTGCCTCCAATGAGGAAATCAAGGCTGTTTTGGAGGCGAAGTCTCCCGAACAACGGAAGCTGATGATTGAAAAGTTGCCCGAGCCGGAAACGAAGTTGGACGGCTCCTCTCTGGAGAAATACCTGACGGATCTTAGGGAGGTAAAGTCAGCTGAAGAGATAGCACTTCTCCGCATGGCTGTCGACGTAAGTTGCGTGGCGCAGGCAGAAGTGTACAAAGCTATGCGGCCCGGCATGTCGGAATCGGAGGTGCAGGGCATTCACGAGTTCGTTTTCAAGAAATATGGCGCCGAAGACCTGGGTTATCCGTCGATTGTCGGGGCCGGCAACAATGGCTGCACACTTCACTATATTAGCAACAACAAGATGGACATCAAGAGCGATTTGGTGCTGATGGATCTTGGGGCGCAGTACCGGGGCTACACAGCCGACATTACCCGCACGATTCCGGCCAGTGGTAAATTTACCAAAGAGCAGAGGGCTATCTACGAATTGGTTTTGAAGGCCCAGGAAGCCGCTTTTGCAAGGTCGAAACCGGGTAATAGGATATCAGACAACACCCTTGTCTGCAGGCAAGTGGTCAACCAGGGACTTGTGGAGCTGGGCATTATTGAGTCGGTTGATGCACCACACAATTACTTTCCTCACGGGGTGTCGCATCACATTGGCCTGGATGTGCACGACAGAGGAAACTACCAGGAGTTCAAGGAGAATATGGTGCTGACTGTCGAGCCTGGCATCTACATTCCGGAGGGTAGTCCCTGCGACAAAAAATGGTGGGGGATTGCAGTGCGAATTGAAGACGATATTTTGATCACGAAAGACGGGTACGAGCTGCTCAGCACCCGTGCGCCACGCACTCCCGACGAGATAGAAAAGCTAATGGCGGAGGAGAGTATTTTCTCTAATTATAAACTTCCTGATTTAAAGAAATAAAATCTAAAATATTTTTTCTCTGAGCCATGAAATAATATGTATTGACTCAGAGAAAAATATTGAAAGTGACTGTTTACTCACCCATCATCCACTGTGAAAGCAGGTAGCCTGCTCCCTTGGTCACTACCTTGTCAAAGCCACTTGGGGTTTTACCTTTTGGAAGTAAAATCCACCCATCCATTTCCGCCGCTTCGGTAACGTCGATAGCCATAAATGCAGTGCCATCACCTGAGGCTTTTTCCAGGAACACGTACCTGTTGTTGTCAGCAAATACAGCTGCAATGGCGGGCACTGCATAGCCGGTGGCCTCACCAGTTATAATTTTCCCTTCCACATACATGCCCATGATGAAAGGGATATTCTCCTCTTCGAAATGGCCATGCACTTTTACCGCCCTGGTGTTGTCGTCGAAGGCCTTGTCGATCAGGTAGATGTCAGCTTCCAGCACCTTGCCAGGCATCGACGGAAGCATGATTTCCATTTTTTGTCCCTCTTTTACATTCATTGCCTCCGATTCATAAACGCTGAGCTCGGCATGTATGTGGGTGAGGTCCACTATTTCCATAAGGGATTGCCCGGGCGTTATGTAGCTCCCGATTTTTGCGGATACTTCCGTCAGGTAGCCATCCATCGGCGCCCGGATGGTGAAGGACCTGGCAATAGTCCCTTTGTCAAGCGTGGCCATGTTTAGATGCAGAAAGCCGAGCTTCTGTTGCAATGCTTCAACTGAGGAGGCCGTTTGCTCATACACCGCCTGGGCGAGTTGCAGATTCTTCTTTGAGGTAATAGAGTCAGCCGCCAGGTTGCTTTGTCTTTCAAACTCGGACTTTAGCACCGCCAGTTGGCTCCTGTGCTCAAGATACTGCTGTTGCAGGTCAACGAATGCTGGCCCCTCCATAACGGCCAGCACTTCTCCTTTCTTTACCTTTTCACCGATGTGTTTGTCGGCTGATTTTACATAGCTACCCAAAAACGTGGTAACAGAAGCCATGTGTTGCGTTGGAACATCCAGCAAGCCATTTGCGGACACAGAGGTTGTGATCGTTCGCTGCTCTATTGTTTTGGACTGGAGACCGATTTTTGCAATCTGCTGAGCCGACAGTGTCAGGCCATCAGCAGTTTTTTGGGCTTGCTGACTCTCAGCAAGCGGCTCTGCCTGGTTGGTGCAGCCCTGGAGAGCAGCCAGAAGTGCAAGACCTAAAATATATATTTGATAAGTTTTCATGTGTATATAATTTGTTTTTCAGCGGCCACATGGAATAGCTTTTACCACTGGAGATTGAATATTTAGCTTTTCGATCCACTTATTCATTTCCGTTGGGTATGGCTCTCCTTATGGCTATTTCATCTGTATAAAATTTAATTTTTAGCGGCCAGATGGAATAGCCTTTACCATTACGGAATAGATCTTAGTCTGTTGACAGATTATCCATTCCGTTGGGTGGGGTATTCCTTATGGCTATTTCATGTGTCTGGATTAATCAATTAAAAAGAATGCAATGTTGACCTCCGCCAGCTTAAGCTGATGCAGTTGGTCGATATAGCTTAGCCTGATTTGTCTGGCAGTTTCGAAATTCAACAACAATTGGTATAAGTCTATTTCTCCTGCGGTGTATGACCTGTTGGCCACTGATATGAGCTCTTCGGCCATTTTCAGCCCCTCAGTTTGGTAATAGGCAACCATTTCCTCAAACTTCAGCCTGTTAGCTTGCAAGCCCGCCCATTCGGCCTCTCTTCGCCGCTCGTAGTTGTCTAGCTGCTCACCTGCGGCTTCCGCATACAGCTTACTGGCCTGCACTCGCCTCACTTGTGACAGCCCCAGCAATGGAATGCCAATCCCAAACTGGTAGCCATCAAAATTGGCAGCGTTTTCCCCCTGCCCAAAGCCTTTGAAATACTGGGCCTGAAAGGTAGGCGCCAACCTTGATTCTTCTACTTTTTTGAGTGAAAGGCTGCTGGCTTCTTTTTTTACCAACTCCTGATATTTTGGATCGTCCTGGGAAGCCTCAATAGAGGTGTTTTTTGCCAAAACATCGGTGTGGCTAAGAGCCCTGGAGGGGAGCACGATAGAATCTTCACTTTGCAGGATGCCTCTGAGCCGTTCCCGGTAATGTGCCACTTCCAATTGCGATTGTGCCAGCGCTGCATGCACTTCGCTGGCTTTCGACTTAGACTGTATAAGCTCAAGTTTGGTGGCGTCACCCACCTCTGCCCGCCGTATCACCACCTGGTTCATGGCAGCGTACAAGCTATCCAGCACCTCCCAATGCTCCAGCTTCTCCTTCGACTGGGCCATACCAAGATAGAGAATAGCAACATCTTTGCTGAGCTGCCGTTTGGCGATATCAACCTGGGAGGCAGCAATGTCAGTTTGGTTAACCAGGGCCTTTTTGGAGGCCGTATAGAGACCAGGCCAGGCGATTTGCTGCTGCACGCCGAGCACCCTCAACGGAAATCCGTTTGGCGCTATATTGTTTTGGTCGTAGCCGTAGTAGATATGGGTGGGGCCAGGATCAAAAGCAGTCTTCTCCAGCTTTTTCACACCTTGTAAGGTTGTTTGGGCGGCGTTGATCCCCTTGTTGTTTTCCAGCGCCATCTCAATGGCTTTGTCCAGCGTCAACGTAGATGGAGCATTTTGAGCGTTGATCGCAAGGCTACTGCTCACCAACAGCAACAGCATCGTGGCTTTTTTAACCGGCCACTTAAAAAAGCCAGTTTCCAATAGCGTATAAAGTACCGGAAGCACCACCAGCGTAAGAAAGGTAGCTGATACAAGTCCGCCGATCACTACCGTAGCCAGCGGCCGCTGCACCTCTGCTCCGGCCGAACCGGAGAACGCCATGGGAAAGAAGCCAAGAGCCGCCGCAGAGGCGGTGAGTAAAACAGGTCGCAGCCTCATTTTCGTGCCCGTCATCACTCGCTCCCGGATATCATCGACTCCTTTGTGTTTCAGTTCATTGAAAAACTCAATGAGCACGATACCATTCAATACAGCGATGCCAAACAAGGCAATAAACCCAACCCCGGCGGAGATACTGAATGGCATGTCCCGAACGGCCAGGGCAATGACGCCCCCAATGGCTGCCAGTGGAATGGCTGAAAAGACAAGCAAAGCTTCGCTGACCGCCCCAAAGGTAAAATAGAGCATAATGAATATAAGGAGCAGGGCCACCGGAACAGCCACCATCAGCCTTTCCTTGGCATTTTGCAAGTTCTCAAACTGACCACCGTAGGTAATATGATACCCGGCAGGTAGGTCCACACCCTGGCTAATGATGAGCTGCATTTCTTCCACTAGTGATTCCATGTCTCTGTTTCTCACATTGATGCTGACGACAATCCTTCTGCGGGTATCATCCCTGGAAATCTGCGCTGGCCCTGCTTCGTAGGTGATGCTGGCCACTTCCCGCAAAGGAACCTGCCCACCACCAGGAAGGGCTACAAACAGATTACTCAAATCCTGCATGTCTTTTCTGTTCTTCACGCCCGTTCTCACCACCAGGTCGAAGCGCTTCTCGCCTTCGAAAACAACCCCGGCGGCCTCCCCGGCAAAGGCCATCCTGATCACCCTGTTCACGTCTTTTACCATGAGTCCATAAGAGGCCAGCTTGTTTCGGTCGTACCGCACCGACATTTGCGGCAGTCCGGCAATTTGCTCCACGCTTACGTCAGCAGCACCTTCCACATTTTGAACCAGGGTCTTTATTCTGTTTCCCAGGTTGAAGAGTGTGTCCAGGTTCTCGCCAAAGATTTTAATGGCCACATCAGCCCTTACACCTGTAATCAGCTCATTGAACCGCATTTCGATGGGCTGAGTGAATTCAAAACCGATACCCGGCAGCACCAGCATGGCAGCCTTCATTTTGTCTGCAAGCTCATCTTTCGATGCTGCGGAAACCCACTCTGACTTGGGCTTCAATCGGATAATTACATCCGTCATTTCCATCGACATAGGGTCTGTAGGGACTTCGGCGGCACCTATTCTGGTAATCACCTGGCTGACTTCCGGGAAGTTCTGCAGCAGGATTCTTTCGAGCTTAGTGCTGATGTCGACAGTTTCGGACAAAGAGGTGCCCGGCTTAAGGATGGGCTGCACCACGTAGTCGCCTTCATCCAGTGTCGGGATGAATTCGCCACCCAGCCTCATGAACAAAACGATGCTGACAATCAGCATGGCTGCGGCTATCCCGATAACCAAAGCCTTGAAGCGCAAAGCGAATGATATTGTTGGCGTGTACACACGCTGCACGGCGTTGATGATGCTATTGGAGACGCCTCCTTCTTTGACTTTCGCCTTTTTCGGCTTCAGAAAGAAGGCCGACATGGCAGGCACATAGGTCAAACAAAGGATCATGGCACCTATGAGAGCAAAGCTGAACGACAATGCCATAGGTTTGAACATTTTTCCTTCAATGCCTGACAGCGAAAGAATAGGGATGAAAACGATGAGAATAATAATTTGCCCGAAAATGGCGGACCTCATCATCGTTGAAGCACTGTTAGCAGTGATTTCATTTGTTTCGGCAGTTTTTTCTGCGTTGTCGAGCGCAACGAGGCTGGTTGAGCGGGAGGTTATTTGAAGCACAGTATATTCCACAATAATCACTGCGCCGTCGATAATAATACCGAAGTCGATGGCACCAAGGCTCATGAGGTTGGCCGATACCCCGAAGTAGTTCATCAGCGTAATGCCGAACAAAAGGCTCAGCGGAATAACGGACGCTACGATCATTCCGGAGCGGAAGTTACCCAGCAAAAGGACGAGCACAAAAATGACAATCAGCGCACCGAGAATAAGGTTTTCAGCAACGGTTGCAGTCGTTTTGTCAATGAGCTCAGTTCGCTCAAGAAATGGGTTAATATAAACGCCCTCCGGAAGCAAATCCTGGACTTCGTGCACCCTGTCTTTTACGGCGCTGATCACCTGGCTGCTGTTGGCACCCTTGAGCATCATCACCTGGCCCATGACCTTTTCTCCCTGGCCGTTGGCGGTAATGGCACCAAAGCGAACGGCGGTACCAAACCTGACTTCCCCTACCTGCCTGATCAGGATGGGAATGCCATCCCGGTTGCCAATCACCACATTGCCAAGCTCCTCCAGCGACTTGATCTGACCCTCACCCCTGATGAAGTAGCTCTGGGAGGCTTTTTCTATATAGGCACCTCCAGTCACGTCATTGCTGGCTTCGAGCGCATCAAACACTTCTGTGATCGTAACGCCTGTAGCATTCAACAACGTTGGATCCACGGCGACTTCGTATTGCTTGAGAAAGCCACCCCAGGTATTTACTTCCACCACGCCCGGTATCCCCGACAAATAGCGTTTGACGATCCAGTCCTGAATTGTGCGAAGTTCTGTGGTGGAATATTTGCCTTCATAACCCGGTTTCACATCCAGGATATACTGGTAAATTTCGCCAAGGCCGGTAGTAATAGGGCCCATTTCCGGCGTGCCGAACCCCGCCGGGATGGACTCCTGGGCTTTCTTGATTTTTTCCGCAATAAGCTGACGAGGTAAGTAGGTGCCAAGGTCTTCGTCGAACACAATGGTAACGACAGAAAGCCCAAACTTGGAAATCGAGCGGATTTCCAGCACACCCGGAAGATTGGCCATTTCCAGCTCTACCGGGTAGGTAATGAATTGTTCCACGTCCTGGGTGGCGAGGTTTCTCGAAACCGTAATTACCTGCACCTGATTGTTTGTGATGTCAGGCACGGCCCCGAGGGGAATTTGACTTAGCGAAAACAGGCCAACGCCTATAATGGCTAATGAAAACAGCACAACGATCAGCTTATTGCGTATGCTGAATCGAATGATTGAATCGACCATTTATAAATAGATTTAAAGCGCCCTGTAAGGGCATGAGAAATCAGATAACCAATAAGATTATCAGGCGCTTTGGGGAGGCTGGAACCAGTTCGAGGCGTACTGAAACTGGTAATTGATAGAAAAAGGCTTAAAGTGTTTTACCGCATATTCCTGCACCGAAGCTTGTAAATCGGGTGCCTGAGGTATAGTAAAGAAAAAAGATGCCACCACACCATTATGTAAAGGCAGCTCTGTTTCGTGTGAAGGCTCGTTGTGGTCAGAACTGAGGCTGAAATGGAGCACGAGGAATTCAGGAAAAGTAAGATCCTTATCAAACACCTTCTTGTGGTGCTCAAAGTGCGCAATCATAGAGGGCACCTTCTCCAATTCTTTGAAATTGGAACGGGGCAGGATGCTTCCGATGATGAAGTACCCGACAAAAGCCAATGAAAGCAGACTTTTCACAATGCAAATGTATAATTTGATAAACTCTTACAATGGCCGCTCATCAATTTGGAATGTATCTAAAGAGTTCGTTGCCATTATTTCTAAAACAAATCGTCTCTCTTTTTGATTTACTAAGCAGGCAGTTTTTTTCAATAAAAATGAAAATAAGAATCAGGACCCTGGTAAAAGCTGATTTGCAGACAGTAAGAGCGGGATTTACCGACAAGCTTTTTTTAAAGCTAAATCCGCCTTTCCCGCCTGTGAAGCTCCGCCGCTTTGATGGTTGCAAAAAAGGAGATAAGGTCGGGCTTGAGCTGAACTTTGTCTTTTTTAAACTAACCTGGGAAAGCCTCGTCACGCATGATCTCACAAATGAGACTGTGTTTTCTTTTGTCGACGAAGGTGTGCGGCTGCCCTTTTTTCTGAAAAGCTGGAAGCACCACCACCTCAATGAAGCCAACGAGGCAGGAGGGACAAGCATCACCGATGATATCGAATTTACCACGCCTGCGTTGCTTACCAATTGGCTACTTTACCCAATTCTCTACTTGCAATTCCTCTACCGCAAACCCATTTACCGAAAAGTATTCAGTAAGTAAGTCTTCTCTTATTTTTATTCTAATTTTGGCCCATCGTGGCCAAAGTAAAATCAGCTTTTTTTTGTCAGAATTGTGGTGCGCAATCACCGAAGTGGACTGGTAAATGCCCCTCTTGCGGGGAGTGGAACACCTACGTTGAAGAGGTAATAGAAAAGGAGCATGCTTCGTCTCCATCGTGGAAAAAAGCCAGCGGCCCTGCCCGTGCCTCTAAGCCTCAGGCGATTGATCAGGTGGAGTCCGTGGCCATGCAGCGGATCAAAACTGCTGATGAAGAGCTCAACAGGGTGCTGGGAGGAGGCATTGTTCCGGGAAGCCTGGTGCTGATTGGCGGAGAACCGGGCATCGGCAAGTCGACGCTGCTGCTGCAAATTGCGCTACAGCTACCCAACCTAAAGGTGCTGTACGTTTCGGGCGAGGAAAGTGAGCAGCAGATCAAAATGCGGGCGGAGCGAATTGGCATCAAAAACAACAATTGTTTTGTGCTGTCTGAGGTAGGCATTGCCAATGTGTTCAGACAAATAGAAGAGCTGGAACCCCAGCTTTTGGTCATCGATTCCATCCAAACGCTTTACTCCGATAAGGTAGAATCAGCGGCTGGCAGTATTTCTCAGATAAGGGAATGCACAGCAGAACTGATGAAGTTCGCCAAAGAAACCAACACCCCCGTGTTTCTCATTGGCCACATTAACAAAGAGGGCGCTATTGCCGGCCCAAAAGTGTTGGAGCACATGGTTGACACGGTGCTACAGTTCGAAGGGGACAGGCATCTGGTTTACCGCATTTTGCGCACAACGAAAAACCGCTTCGGCGCAGCCTCCGAGCTTGGCATTTACGAAATGCAGGGAGAAGGCCTCAGAGAGGTAAAAAACCCATCCGAAATCCTTATTTCGCAAAAAGATGGGGATGTGAGTGGCGTGGCAATTGCCGCTACACTGGAAGGTAACCGCCCTTTGCTTATTGAAATACAGAGTTTGGTAAGCCCGGCCACCTACGGCAATCCGCAAAGAACATCTACCGGTTTCGACAACAAGAGGTTAAGCATGCTGCTGGCGGTGCTCGAGAAGAGAGGAGGCTTCAGGCTTGGGACGCAAGACGTTTTCCTGAATGTTGCCGGAGGCTTGAAGCTGGATGATCCGGCAGCGGATTTGGCCATCTGCATGGCAATGATTTCTTCTCTGGAAGAAATCCCTGTGTCCTCAAAAGTATGCTTTGCTGCAGAAGTCGGTTTGGGTGGTGAGATCAGAGCAGTGAACAGAATTGATGGGAGGATCATGGAAGCCGAAAAGCTGGGCTTTGAAGCCATTTATGTTTCTAAGTTTGCGCAACGGGCAATAGAGGGAAAGAAGTTTAAAATAGCCGTCAGACAGTTTGGAAGAATCCACGAGGTGATTTCCGATTTGTTTGGCTAACTAAAACAGGCAATGAAAGAATTTTTCGAAGGTTTGGGTATCAGTGAGTCGGTGTTCACCTACGTGGTGATCCCTGCGCTGATATTTCTCGCCAGAGTGTGCGACGTGTCCATTAACACCGTGCGGATTATCTTTGTGATGCATGGTAAGAAGCTACTCGCACCACTTCTGGGTTTTTTTGAAGCCTTTATCTGGTTGCTGGCCATCCGTCAAATCATCACCAATATCGACGCCTTCTATTCATATTTTGCCTATGCAGGAGGTTTTGCCACGGGTACCTTCCTGGGCATGGTGATCGAAGAAAAGCTTGCGCTGGGCAGGGTGGTAGTGAGGGTAATCACCCAAAATCCGGCTGAGCAGCTCACAGCCTTCCTGAAAGAGAAGGGCTACCGCTACTCTAACCTCGATGCGGAAAGCAACGATGGCAAGGTCAATGTGCTTTTTACCGTTGTAAAGAGAGACGAGCTACCAACCTACATCAACATCATCAAAAAATACAATCCCCAGGCTTACTACACCGTGGAGAGTGTGAAAAAGGTAAGCGACGATGATGTGTTCGACCAGCCTGCTGCCTACCAGGGAGTGCTGGGCCGACTCAGAGGGATCAACAGGAGCTAGGCGTTAGTTATCCTCCTTCTTCTTGAACCAGTTCTTCCAGGATTTTGGCTGCTTCTTTTTGGTGATGATGGTATAAATATCCTTTTTGCGGATCACAGTAGGCTTTTTCAGTCTTGGGTCGGTGGGGTAGTCCACTCCTTCATCGTTGCTTGAAAACTTTGGCTTGGACCTGTGTGCCGGCGGTAAATCAGTTTCATTCTTCGCTTTGCCACTTCCGATAATAAGGTTAACCCCCATTTTAAAGTCCAGTGTGTTCATGTTACCTACATTGGCAAACCCGATCAGATTGTCTGAACCGATATAATACTGAACAGGGCCGCCAGCCATCGACAAAGCGAGCCCTGGCCGGGGCCATTGCTGCGGAAGCTTCACCACGCTGCCCGATGCCACAATACCTGGGGTTAGCTGTTTGACATAAGACACGGCGAAGGCCGATTTTATTTTGCCTACGAGAAGTTGATTCATCATCGTAACGGTAACTCTATCCACAGGGCCAAGCAGCAGCGATCCGCTTACTATTGATTTGGCGCTCAACATCGCCGAATATGGGTTGGCCGTTTCCTTTGGTGTAAAGGCATTCTTTAGTGAGTCAATAGTGCTTTCTATATCACCATCAGCCGTGAAATTGACACCCTGAAAAGCAAATGAGGTGTCGCTAAGAATGAAATTCTGGCTAAACTCCTTCCAGCGGACATAGCCGAGGTCGGTGATGGAGGCCGACAGGCTGAATAGGTTTTGATGAGTCCAGGTGGCACCGAGGTCGATAGCCGCCCCCTTGTTTGGGTTCGAAAGCAGGTAGGCAACGGAGGGATCTTCACTTACTCCAGCGGCATTTAAGCCAGCCCTTTTGAATAGAAAACCATAGCTGTAGGTTTCCGGCTCAATATCCACTCTGGCGTCCATCCCCCATAGTGTTTTCACATTGTATATCCCCTGGATCAGCTTTACTCTGGCACCAATTTTCAGGTCATCATTCATCAGGGAAGTATTCACGCCAACACCATACTCTCTGAAGTAGGAAGCGCTGAACGCCGACTTGCCTATATCGAGCGGCTGGCCTACAAGCGAGTTGGTGCCTTCCCAGGCTGCCTTTATCAGATTTTTGGTATACTGGCCCCGCACATTAATTCGTTCGTTGACAAAGAAGCTGTAGCCAAAAGAAGACTTTTCCGGCTTGATGCCCACATAGAGCAGGGGGATACTAGTTTCAAATAGCAGAGCATTCCTCTTTTTTAGGTGAGAGACCACCTTGTCAACGTCCAGTTTCACAGAGTCATTTTCCAGTTTGGTGAACGCCTGGTTGTAACCGAATCTGTTGTTAACATGCAGTCCCATTTCGGAAATGACCGGCAAGCCCAACACCAGCTTGCCTTTTATTTCATTGGCAGGGTTCAACCGGCTGTTTTGGGGTACAGCATCACCCAGCGTGTATAGTCCCAGCCCATTTTGCCCCTTCACAGTTGCGAAGCAGCAAATAATAATCGATAGGGTTGTCAGCCAGCGCCTCATTGGGTTTTTATTTTCAAGCGGCCCAAAACAGAAATATTGATGTCAAGTTTGTAGTCGGCATACAGCTTAACGTACTCTTCGTCGGCGGCATTAAACGTATTGATTATAATGGCCACATTGAGGTGGTCAGCGCTCTTTAAGGCTTCGGTGCCCTCTGTTCCCAACTCAATTTCTGATAGCAGCTTTTTTGATTCGAGTGTGCGCCCCGATGCGTCAACTTGCGGGGCTGTTAGCACCAGCTCTTCTGGCACGGTGAAAAGGATGGTGTCATTTTCGTCAGCAAAGTTGACAGCGAGTCGCCCTTCAAAGGGCATTTCGTTTTCGGTGTAAAACCTCAAAGCTGCTTCCTGAAGATTTTTCAGGTCGATTTCGTCTGTTCCAAACTTAAGGTTGGTGGTGAACTCCTGCATCCTGACTTCGAAGGGTAATTCCACCACAGTGATGGTCCTGAACCTGCTGCTGTCTGTCATGAAATTGAGGTAGTCTTTTTCAAAAACATCGGGATTGGAGATGACCGTCAAAGGCAAGTTGAATTTGACGGGGGTGATGCCAAAAAGCTCCCTGATGTTTGAGTTTTGTGCGTTGATGACAAACTCTGAGTGGCTGGTTTTTCCGATGGAATCGAGCTTTGGGTAGTTCACAAATTGCAGCGACTCGGTTATTGTTCCGGTAAGCGCAACTGAAGTGCTGTCATTATTACTTGCGGAAAGGTTGTTCATCAAGAGGCCCGATGGAAACCCAAATGAGTTATCAACTTTGAGAATGATTTTGGGATCTTTGAAGTCGAGCCCGTAGTCCCCAAATGTTTCGAAAAACTTTAGCTCTATCGTTCTGTCCTGCAGGAGGCCCTCTTTCCGGTCGAAATAGCCATGTACATGAGAATAAGTTGCTTCCTGAAAGTCAATTGAAAAACGAAAGAAATCTGAAAAATCGACGGACTGACCAGGCTTCACAACCACTTTTCCTTTGATGATAACATCAAAATCGTTGGCCTCTTCCCGCCTTCGGAAAAGAAACTTTTTGCCTCCCAGCGGCATTCTTTTGATCGATGTGACCGGCACTGTTGTGCCAAAGCTTAAAGTATCCGAAATGCTAACCGATGAATTGTCGGCTGTCTCAAACATAGAAGGAAAGCCAAACTCCAGAATGACGTCACTCCGGAAGCGGGAGTTAATTTCCAGTGCCAGATTTCCGCTGTTAAAAAAAATAGAATCAACCTGCTCACCAAAAAAGGCATCGAAAGAGAAGGTGATCACCTTTTCAAATTCGATCACCTCGGTCTCTCCGGCAGGGGACGAAGACACGAAGGGAAAGACGATATCACTTTTATTAATAGGGGGGAAATAGAGAAAAGCTTCCCGTTCGTCATTGTAGGAGGTGTCCATATACACGATGGTCATGAACAAATCCTCACCTTCTTCAATGGTCAACGCATTGTCCTGAAGGTCGCCTACCAGCTCCCGCATGGTGTACCTCGACACGCCCAACGGAACAGCGAGCGTTGGCTCGTAGTCGGGGATATCCAGGTTGCCAAATTCCAGGTCATTTATCCCGCAGCCAGAAATCAGAATGGCCAAAGCCCCTTTCGTTAGCCAGGGGAACGGACTTTTCTCCAAAAAAGTCATTAAGGTCGATAGTATAAAAAAAATAATAACATGAAGAAGTCGTCACGCAGAAACGCATGTTGTTCCTTTACGCAAGTATTCTCCTAAAACCGGCCCTGCCTTGTAGCCCGCCGGTATGAATTGTATAAATGACAGAGCCATTACGAAAGTAAGCATTTTTAATCATCTCAAGCAGGCCAAACATCATTTTCCCAGTGTAGACGGGCTCTAAAGGGATGGCATATTGGTCTTCGAAGACCTTCATAAACACAATCAAATCATCTTTGACCTTTCCATATCCACCAAAATGGTAATGGTTTATCATGTTCCAATTGCCAAAAGCGCTCAGGCTGTATTGCTGTTGCAGCGCTACTATTTCTTCCGTAAGAAAGTTGCCTTTTAGCGCTGAAAAGCCAAGTATTTGCCCCCGTCCCCTGAGGCAGTCTATGCATCCGGCCATCGTGCCACCCGTTCCCACCGGTAAAGCCAGATAGTCAAAGGGAGTATCTATTCGGCTGACCATCTCTGAGGCGCCTTGAATGGCCAGGTTGTTGGTGCCACCCTCGGGAATGAGAAAGAAATCACCGAATAGCGTACTCATTTCATCGGCAAATGACGGCAATTCCTTCTCTTTGTATTTGGCTCTTGATATCCGGTGTATGACCATTCCATTTTTGACCGCTTGTGCCAGGGTAGGATTGTTCAGGTCGGCATCCTCGCCTCTGATGACACCAATCGACTTCAGCCCAACTGCCTTGCAAGCAGCGGCAGTAGCGGCAATGTGGTTAGAGAACCCCCCGCCAAAGGTCAGCACTGTGTGGTGGCCGAGCTTGCCGGCTTCCAGGAGGTTATATTTTAGTTTCCAGTACTTATTTCCCGAAATGTGAGGATGGTTTAAGTCTTCTCTTCGTACAATAAGTCTCACGCCAGCCTTTTCAATAAAAGGAGCCTTAATTTCAATCTCGGGAACAGGCTGCGCTGCTGGATAAATCATTGATTCAAAATTGGCAGAACTTCTGTGTATTTTTGCACCATGAGCGAAGAAATTGATTTGGGAGAAGATTTTTTGGACGAAGAAGAAGGCGAGCTTTTTGAACACCACCGGATTGTGGTGGATAAAAAGCAGAGCCCTGTGCGAATAGATAAGTTCTTGACTGACAGGCTTCCCAATACTACCCGCAACAGGGTACAAGATGCCATTCGGGATGAGTTTGTTCAGGTAAATGAAAAGGCTGTAAAGCCAAACTATAAGATTCACCCGGACGACGTGATCACGGTTTCATTGCCTGAACCGCCCAGAGACACTGAGGTGGTGCCCGAAAACATTCCGCTTAATATTGTTTATGAAGATGAGCACCTGCTTGTGGTTAATAAGCCCGCTGGCATGGTGGTTCATCCGGCTTTTAATAACTGGTCGGGCACGCTTGTAAATGCCCTTACCTACCATTTTCAGCAGTTGCCTGAAATGAAAGGCAATGAAGGCCGACCTGGGTTAGTACATAGGATCGATAAAGACACCAGCGGGCTGCTGGTAATTGCCAAAACAGAGCTTGCCATGAACTCGCTGGCCAAACAGTTTTTCGACCACTCCATCGAACGCACATACTATGCCCTGGTGTGGGGTGTGCCTGAGCAGGAAAAAGGTACTGTTGATGTCTTTCTCGGAAGAAGCCTGAAGGACCGCCGGGTTACTACAGCCTTCCCCGATGGTGACTTCGGCAGAAATGCTGTCACGCATTATGAGATGCTGAAGGATTTGAGGTATGTAGCGTTGATCAAGTGCAACCTGGAAACGGGACGCACTCACCAGATCAGGGCGCACATGAAGTACATCGGGCACCCGATATTCAACGATGCTACCTATGGAGGTGACAGGGTAGTGAAAGGCACCATTTTCACCAAGTACAAACAATTTGTGGACAATTGCTTCAAGCTGATACCCAGGCAGGCCCTTCATGCCAAGTCGCTGGGGTTCATACACCCTGCCACCAAAGAGTTTGTGCAATTTGAGTCCGAACTGCCGGAGGACTTCACTTCTGTAATCGACAAATGGGAGCACTACCTGCAGTATAATTAGACCCCAATTAAAACTTTTTCTGCTTCTATTGTGACTTTTCTGCCGATCTCCTGATTTTAATAGGAAAGTTGGTTCTTTTGAAAGAGGAGACTCACATAGAAAACGCACGATCGGACTACAACGAAGAAGAGCTCCTCCTTCTTTCGAAGAAAAATATTGACCATTTCGGCAAGATTTACAACCAACAATACGACTCGATTTTCCGGTTTGTGTTGCGCAAAACGGACGACGATGAATTGGCAGCCGACCTTGTTTCCGAAGTGTTTCTCAAGGCCATGCTGGCGATAAAAAGGTTTCAGTACAATGGTGTGCCCTATCAGGCCTACCTGATGAAAATAGCAAGAAACGAGGTGCTGGCCCACTATCAGCGAACAAAGAAGCGGATGGTGATCAGCATTGATGAGACGAACCTGAGAGAGATTCTGCAGAACGAGGTAGAAGTGAAAATGGAGGCTGAAAAAGTGATCAGCCTTATCGACCTGCTCGATGAGGACGAAGTGGCCATTCTGGAACTCAAGTTTTTTGAAGGGAAGGCATTTTATGAGATCGCTTTCATCCTTGAAAAGAATGAGAGCACAGTGAAGATGAGGTATTACAGGGCGTTGCAAAAGTTAAAAGAAAAGGTGTCGGGGCAATGAAGAAGTACGATATACGGATACGGAGGGGAGCTTTTCACGAAAAGCGGACGTCGAGGTACAAAAACTTTGACCAGCTGAGCCGTCGGTACAAGAAGGAACGGCTCAAACAGGTGATGACCAGATTATTCTACTTGCTATTTCTGGTGGCAGTAAGCGTAGCACTCTTTTTTCTATTTCGATAACCGTAAACTTTAAACACTACAAAAATGGAAGCAAAGAAAAACCCCCGGGCAGATGTACAGCGCCGTTACGGCCTCCACTTGTCCATCGGATTTATGGTAGCCCTGGCGCTGGTAGTCACGGCTTTTGAGTGGCGCACGGCGTATGAGCCGCCGATTACCTATGAAGATGTTGATAACCCGATACCCTTGCTTGATGAGGTAATTGCTACGGATATACCTGAACCTCCGAAGCCAAAAGTCCAACCTATTGTTACACCCGTTCCTGATGAAGTTGTAGTGGAGGAGGTCGCCAAAGTTATAGACATTGAGCTAGTGGAAGACTTGCCTGACCTGAGTTCGTTTATGGAGCCTGTGGTTGAAGAGGTTGCCCCGGAGTTTGTAGACTATGCCGAGGTAATGCCCGATCCGGTAGGAGGCATGGCTGACTTCATGGCATTCCTTGGTAAGAACATCAGGTACCCAAAAAGCGGCATTCGAAACGATATTCAGGGCAAGGTCTATGTGCAGTTCATTGTAGATGAGCAGGGCAATCTGACGGACTTAAAGGTGATTAAGGGCATCAGCGAAGACTTCGACAGCGAGTCGCTGAGGGTGCTTTCCAAAGCACCTGCGTGGAAGCCTGGCAGGCAGGGCGGGCGGCCCGTCAAAGTAAGGATGGTGCTGCCAATTATTTACAAGCTTCACTAGAGAACATAAGAAAGGCTGGCGATCCCAGCCTTTTTTATTATCGTCAGGTGCCGCTCCATTTAATTGTACAGCCAATGGCTTTGGTAAGCGTTACCGGAACCTTCTTGGCGGCAATCAGCGCATCTACGGCATCTTCCACATACTTTTTGTCGGCCTTATTCGAGTCCTGGTGGTTGTTGTCAATGGCGCCGATATAAGCGACCCTGAGCTTGCCACTTTCCTTGTTCAGCAAAAAAACATGAGGCGTTCGGGCAGCACCGTAAGCACGGGCTATTTCCTGGGTTTCATCGAGCAGGTAAGGGAAGCTAAACCCTTTCTTTTTGCTATTGGCCTGCATCGCTTCAAACGAATCGCCGGGCGACAGCGAGCCGTCGTTGGGTTGAATGGCAATGACCGGATACCCATCACCCTTGTATTTTTTGTCGAGTGCAATGATCCTTTGCTCATACAGCTTGGCATAGGGGCAGGTGTTACAAGTAAAAACCACAATAAAACCTTTGGCCTCTTTGTAGTCCGACAGGCTTATTGAGGCGCCATCTACATTTTTAAGCTGAAAGTCCCTGGCTATATCTCCTACCTCGTATCCCCCATCAAAAGGTGCGGCACTGACCTGAACGATGGCCAGCAACACTAGCAAACTGATTGTCTTTTTCATAGTAAGTAGGGTTTAGTTTATAAAAGCTTCAATAACCTCAGACAGTTCCCCTTCTTTAAAGGTCTTTTCATAGAACTGTTTTTTGCCGGTTTTTGAGTTCACAATGAGGGTCGCCGGAATGGCCCCCGACCACGAAGGAGAGACTTTATCTATGAACGAATTATAGTCGGTTTCGTCTAGCAACAGCACTCTTGAGTGAAGGTCATTTTTATCAACGAACTTTTGCACTTTCTTTTCAACATCCTTGCCGAAGTCGAAGCTGACCAGAATAACAGAAACCCCTTTGTCTCTGAATTGGCTGTTAGCAGCTTCAAAATAGCCGATTTCTTCTACGCAAGGTTTACACCAGGTAGCCCAAAAGTTAATGACTTTGATACCATCCTCTTTGGTATTGATAATAGCCCCCAACTGTGGATACTTTATTACCTCTACATCTTGCGCCATGGTAGCACCGGCACCGAAAAGAAAAAATATCAAAAGTACTGAGCGTAGCATACTACAATTTACGAATTATACGTCAGTAATGTTTTTGTCAACGAGGCGATGTGGATCTTAACACCACAGATATCCACAATTAACGGGAGTTATCCACAATAGATTATCAGGATCAATGCAAAATGTTGGTTTTCAATAGAATAGAAAATAGCTCCGAATGGAAACCCCGTGGATAAGTCTGCCCGTTTTCCACAAATGTGGTTACTCTTCCTGGTTTTGACGGATGAGTTTGCTGCGGTAAGCGCTGAAAATGCTGGATTTAGAGACGAAGCCGATGTACTTCCCGTTGTCGATAACCGGAAGGTTCCAGGCCTGCGAAATTTCGAACTTGTTCATCACGCTTTGCATTTTTTCGTTGGAAGAGACAAATGCCGGAGGCGCTGTCATCCAGGTTCTCACAATAATGCTTTTTCGGGCCTCTTCGTTGAACATGATCTCTCGCACATCGTCCAAAGTGATGATTCCTTCCAGCTCACCCAGGTCATTCACAACGGGGAAAATATTGCGCCTCGACTTCCTGACCAACTTCACCAGGTCATCCAGTGTGGCATTTGGGTGAATGGTTAAAAGGTCAGTTTCCACTATTTTCTCAAGCAGTATCTGGCTAAGCACCAGCCTGTCCTTGTCGTTGGGTATCAGGTCTCCCTTCTCCACAAGGTGCTTGGTGTAAATAGAATACTTTTCGAAGTAGGAGATAGTGCTATACGATATAGCGGAGACCAGCATCAATGGAACGAACAATGTGTAGCCGCTTGTGATTTCGGCGATAAGGAAGATGGCCGTAAGCGGAGCATGCAACACGCCGCTCATAACGCCACACATGCCCACCAGCGTAAAATTGCTCAGACTGAGGTTGGTAAATGGAAATACCTGCGTAATGGTGCGGGCGTAAAAGTAGCCGGTAACGCCACCCAGGAAGAGGGAAGGAGCGAAGATACCGCCGCTGCCGCCAGCTCCAATGGTGGTGGCTGATGCGATTGGCTTAAGGAGCATGACGGCAAACAAGAAGAAGATAATGATAAGCCCGTTCTCTCTGAGGCCATAAAATAAGCTCCTTTGCAGCACTTCATCTTCGTTGCCATTGAGAAGCGACTTGATAGTTTCATAGCCCTCACCATAAATTGGCGGAAGAATCAGAATGATAAGCGCAAGGGCGGCACCACCCATCAGGGCCCTGTTAAAGTCATTGTTGATGCTGGACAACTTTCCCTCAACAAAATAGGTGAGCCGGGTAAAGTATAAGGAGACTAAACCGCATGCGACACCAAGCAAAATGTAGTAGGGGGTATCGGCCGCCGTAAAGGAGTCTTTTAGCTGGAATGAGAAAAGAATGTCGTTTCCCAACAACGTTTTTGATACAAGAGAGCCAGTTACTGAGGCAATCAAAATTGGAATGAACAGCGAAATGGTAACATCGGCCAGGATTACCTCGATGGCGAATATAACACCAGCAACAGGCGAGTTGAATATAGCCGAGATGGCACCAGCTGTTCCGCAGCCTATTAAAAGCGTCCTCTTTTTGTAGTTGAGATGGACAAGCTGGGCAATATTGGAGCCGATAGCTGACCCTGTGACCACTATAGGGGCCTCCAGCCCCACAGAACCACCAAAGCCAACAGTAATGGCGCTGGTGATCATGCGGGAGTACATTTTCGACCTCTTGATGATACTCGAATTTTTGGATATCGAGTAGAGGACGTGGGTGATACCGTGGCCGAGCTTCTCTTTAAGGACGTATTTGGAAATGATCAGCGTGATCACAATTCCAATCAACGGATACACCAGATAGGAGAAATTGATATCATACAGATAAAAATTTCTCTCCAGCATTCGTTGAATGAAGTGGACGCTGCTCTTCAACACCACAGCAGCAATCCCTGCAATGGCCCCGACAATCCCCGCCAGGATCAGAATGAAGTTCTTATCGCTGATGTTTCTGAGCCTCCAAATGAGAAATTTCAGAAGCACATCATTTCCTCTCATATCGTCAAATGTACTACAAAATATAAGAGATGTCGACCTTCAATATCACTTACTTCGCCTGTTCGGCCATCTGCTTAAAGTGGATGTCGTAGAAACGATAGTGAACATAAAACTTATTGCTCGACAAAATCTTTAGGATATAACTCCAAAGGATTTCATAAGGAATCACCTCCAGGTCTACCTTGATCTCACAAGGGATTTTTGTTCTCTTCAGTTTCGAGAAGTATACCTTGCCCCGGTCTTTGATGGCGTCGTGACTAAACTCATTTTCAGTTACCATAGAGATCAGCCTGATGAAGATGCTGTTCCGGTAGTTTGTTCTCTTGTCCAAATGCTCGGAATTGTATTTCTCAAGCTCCTGTAGCACTGCTTTGAGCTTGATCACTTCCGCATCTCTCAACAGATATAGGAATTGAATAACCAATGTGCCCACGGCGTAGTTATTCATGTCCTTAGAGTAGTCAGGCACCTTGGTCAGGAACTCCTCAAGGTCAAAGCCCCATTTGAGTAGCTTTTCGTCGTTTACGAAAACAAGGAAGGCTCTGTAGATCAACCAGCGATCTTTGTCCACCTCGTCAAGATGCACGTAGTTCTTGTTGGTTCTGATGGCTCTGAAAGCTTTTCCGGCGTCTTTGTACATCTCCCCTTTCATTAGAAGCAGGAAGTAGTACTCCATGAAGTCAAACCACTCAGGGCTGCCGTTTTTGAAGAGGCTAAGCGCCTTGGTGGCATACGCCTTTCCGTTCTCGACATCGCCTGTATTGTAGTAGCAATAGATTTTGATCAGAGAAATTTGATTTTTGCTCAAATCGACCTCCACCTCATGGTTGTGCTTGTTGAGGTACTTTTTCTCTATCTCGGTACAAATGGTGAGGTTCTCTTTGAACTTCCAGGTAAGCTGGTTGTAAAGTAACTTTAGCTTGTACGACAGCACGTCCAATCGATTGCTTTTGAGCTGCTTGGCGGCCTCATCTATTTGCTTGATAGTTTTCGGAATAGCATCAATAACCCGCTGCTGAGCACTTACCGACTTATTAATGTTAACCAGGGTGCTAAAGTAGAGCTCCTCGCACTGCCGGGTTATTTTGAGGGCGTTCGTAACCACATCAATTTCGGCCTGAGTTTCAAGGTAGGGAGTCAGTTTTCCCATGTGCGCATATTCGTTCCTCAGAATAATGAGCGCCTCGATTTTTATCTCGTGGAATTCAAATTCGGTTGTAGCCCTTATTAATTGGGGGATAAGCCGAATGCCAATTTCTGAGGATCCTTCCATGAAAAGAATCTTCGTTTGATGCAGCGTATGAAGACATTCGTAGGACATCTTGTTGTGCAACGTGTAGATGTCCTTGTCGTAATCCAGAAAGTAAAGATGATTGAGAAGCCGCTGTTTTAACTTTGTCTTGGCGTTTCTGTAATTTCGGTTGCCAGGATCAGTGTCAAACATTTTTGTGGCTGCATCATCATCGTTGAGAAACTCTCCTGTTATAATCCCCTCATAAAGTTGATTGTCTTTTGAGATTTCCTTCTTTCGAAAATTCTGGTTAACGAGCTGTATGCTTCGCTGACCTTTCTTTTTTGCAATTTCAATGAGCTTAACTAGTTCTTCCATTATAATGTGCTAATACGTAAAGAGTACAATTTGTGAAAACAATAGAGTATACTGATTCAAGTGTCGAATTTTACCCCAAAGCAGCAAAATAGCCCTGGGATAAACCCTTCTAGAGATTAAATTAAATAAATTATAACGGATTCAAGGGTTTTATGCTAAGAATTAATTTACAGAGGGTTTGGTAAACGGGAGAACGGATATCCCAACACGGTTTTCTGCCAACTATCGGATGACCTGAACACATGGAATAGAGAAACAGCATATTGGAAAAGTACAAAAAATAAATGTTAACAATTATTGTAAGAAATGTAACAGCAAAACTGGAGATAAGCCTATATTTGCCCCCCAAATAAATAGCACGGTGTTGACTGATAAATTTAAAATTAGATTTGAGTGCGTTAAGGCGCCAAAACCATTTGTTGGTTTAAACGGATATGAACAGGGCTCGGTTTACCAGGGAAGAAAGTATAATGGAATGTACGAAATTTCCGTGAAATGGGGAAACGGCGAACAGACTAAACTTATTGAACGTAAACTCTTTAGCGAGTTTTTTCAAGAGATAGATGTAAATGAAGATAACAAGGATAAAAGAAACATGTCTTTATGTGTCTGACCTTGAGGCTACCCGGAAGTTCTACCACGAATGCCTGAGCCTGCCGGTCATTGCAATGGTGCCCGGTCGTCATGTTTTTTTTGAGGTCGGTGACACAGTGTTGCTATGTTTCGATGCATCGGCCACACGCAATGAAAAGGTGCTGCCGCCACATTATGCGGAGGGCAAGCAACACATAGCATTTGAAGTGCCAGCGCCGACGTATGACAGGTGGAAGGCTGCACTGCTAAAAAAGGGTGTCGAAATAACGCACGAGCAGAAGTGGAAAGAAGGAATTTACTCTTTCTACTTTGAAGACCCCGACGGGCATGTGATTGAGATTGTGCCCCCGGGGCTTTGGTAGTAGATACTAGTTGCTCTGGAGTACGCCGAGCGCTTCTTCCACGAAATCGAAGGTGGTAAGGACATCTGGTTTGCCGTCAACAATGGCTACATCATGTTCGTAATGGGCCGAAGGCCTGTTGTCGGCAGTGATAATCGTCCAGCCGTCCCGGAGCTGCTTCACCCTTCTTGTGCCCATGTTGATCATGGGTTCGATGGCTATTACGAGACCTTCTTTGATTTTTGGACCACTCCCTCTTCTTCCGTAATTGGG
Organism: Imperialibacter sp.; assembly: GCF_048007035.1. Lineage (NCBI taxonomy): Bacteria > Pseudomonadati > Bacteroidota > Cytophagia > Cytophagales > Flammeovirgaceae > Imperialibacter > Imperialibacter sp. Next base: position 2,254,494 of record NZ_CP180355.1, on the reverse strand, counting down.
TACTTCGGGAGACTCATGCATTTTCTTGCCCAGGCCATGCCCTACAAGCTCTCTCACCACGCCATAACCATTGGCTTCGGCATGCGCTTGAATAGCAAAACTAATGTCACCAATCCTGTTGGAGGAGGTGGCCTGCTCAATGCCCAATGTGAGACATTCTTTGGTCACCCTAAGAAGCTTTTTAATCTCGTCTGACACCTCTCCCACCATAAAAGTATAGGCCTGGTCTCCGTAGTAGCCATTTTTTAGTACCCCGCAGTCAATTGAGATGATATCGCCCTCTGCAAGCGGCTTGCCCGAAGGAATGCCGTGCACAACCTGCTCGTTGAGCGACATACACAAGGAGTTGGGAAAATCGTATAGTCCAAGAAATCCCGGAATAGCGCCATGATCTCTTATAAATTCTTCAGCAAGTTTGTCGAGATGCAGAGGCGTGACACCCGGTTGTACTTCTTTTGCCAGCATACCCAGTGTGCGTGAAACCAGCTGGGCACTTATTCTCATTAGCTCAATTTCCTCTGCGGTCTTGTATTGAATCATATAAATCAGAATCTCTCAGTAATCAGTATCGGCCCGGCAATAGGGCCTGCCTTTCAAAAAGACCACAAAGATAAGCTAAATAATCCTCAAAAGGTAGCTCAACTCCTTGCGCCAGGCCAAAACAAAAAAGGCGACCTTGTAGCCGCCTTTTTAGTTAAGTAGAATTTTTTATATAATGCCTTCCAGCACATCTTTGATAGGCACTCTTTGTCCATCTTTGAAAGAGACAATCCAGGCATCCTTCACGCCCATTTCCCTGAGATACTTTTTGAAAGCATCAGCTTCATAGTAGTCTTTGAAAACGCCCAGTGTGTACTTGTTCACGTCGCCATCTGTTTCCGCACTGAAGTTCTCATTGTCTTTGGCAAACTTGGTGAGATCCTTGTTTTTGAAGGCACCCACCTGCACTTTGAAGACAACACCAACATTGGCGTTAATACCAGCTGGCTTTGCAGGTGCAGCATTAGCATCCTGAAGTTGCTTTCTGGTTGCTGACAAGTCGGAGCGAAGAGAGCTGATCGTTTCCTGATACTCGCTAATCTGCGAATCTTTGTCGGCCAGTTTGCTGTCAAAGTCAGCTGTTTGATTCTTTAATGTACTTACCTGGCTCTTCAGCGACTGGTTTTCCTCTAATAGGGTTTTATATTGTTCTGGCTCCAGGGACTTAGTCCTTTTCTTCCATTCCTTTTTTTCTTTCTTCGACATCTGTGCCTGAGTAGGCAGGGCTACAGCAAGACCAAAGATAATTGGTAAAAATTTGAAGAGTTTTTTCATCTTAAATTGAAATTTTAATATAACTCGTTAGCAATGTACAAAAATATGTTTGATAATGTCAAATTTCAATTTGCACTATTTCAAGCTGCCAACCATATTTTTAGGCACTACCCACTCATCGAATTGTTCATTGGTAAGAAGTCCTAGCTCAATAGCGGCTTGCCGGAGGGTGGTTCCTTCCTTGTGCGCCTTCTTGGCGATTTTAGCTGCATTTTCATATCCAATATGCGTATTCAGCGCTGTTACGAGCATTAATGACTTTTCCAGCTTGTCTTTTATTTCAGGATGATTAGGCTCGATGCCAATGGCGCAATGGTCGTTGAAAGACTCGCAGGCGTCGCCTAAAAGGCGGGCTGATTGAAGAAAGTTCGCAATCATAACCGGCTTGAATACATTCAGTTCAAAATGGCCGTTCATGCCTCCCACGGTGATGGCTGCGTCATTACCAATGGCTTGAGCACATACCATCGTCAGTGCTTCACACTGAGTAGGATTCACTTTGCCAGGCATGATGGACGAACCAGGTTCGTTTTCAGGTATGAGGATTTCCCCGATACCACTGCGGGGGCCTGAGGAAAGCATCCGGATGTCGTTGGCAATTTTCATCAGGCTCACGGCCAGCTGCTTGAGTGCGCCCGACGATTCAACGATAGCATCGTGAGCAGCCAGTGACTCAAACTTATTTTCGGCTGTAACAAAAGGATGGCCTGATATAGCAGCGATTTTTTTCGCCACCAGCACGTCATATCCTTTTGGTGTGTTGAGGCCCGTACCTACAGCGGTGCCCCCTAGTGCCAGCTCCGACAAATGAGGAAGGGTGTTTTTCAGTGCCTTGAGTGCGTGGTCCAGCTGCGATACATAACCCGAAAACTCCTGACCCAGCGTAAGCGGGGTAGCATCCATAAAATGCGTCCGGCCAATTTTTACCACATCTTTAAAGGTGGCAGCCTTGGCAGCGAGAGTATCACGAAGCTTCTGAACTTTGGGAATCGTGACCTCAACCACCATTTTGTAGCCGGCAATGTGCATGGCGGTGGGGAAGGTGTCGTTGGACGACTGCGACTTGTTAACGTCATCGTTGGGGTGGATGATTTTCTTTTCGTCGAGCAGCTTGCCGCCGTTTATAACGTGGGCCCTGTTGGCCACCACTTCATTCACATTCATGTTCGACTGGGTGCCTGAGCCGGTTTGCCAGATCACCAGCGGAAACTGATCATCTAATTTTCCTTCCAGCACCTCGTCGCAAGCCTTGGAAATGAGGTCGAGCTTGTCTTTTGGCAATACGCCAAGTTCATTGTTGGCCTGGGCAGCAGCTTTTTTGAGCACCGCAAACGCCCTGATTATTTCAATAGGCATACGGGCGCTGTCTCCACCGATTTTGAAATTGTCTCTTGATCGTTGTGTCTGAGCGCCCCAATATTTTTCAGCGGGCACCTCCACCGGGCCCATTGTATCCTTCTCTATTCTTATACTCATTGTACTGTTAGTTAATTCTCACGGCTAAATTAGTAAAAACCAAGCCGAATTGACACCTATTTTCTTACGGCTACTCTATTATATGTGGCAGGAGATGCAAAGAGAATCGCTTTCAGGTTTTTGCGCTTTGCGAATAGATTTTTGGCAAGAGTAAAATAACTTGCAACGTTCTCTCCCGGAATGGAGTCAACAGAATATAATGAGCAGTCAATGAAGAGTAAAATAAGGGTCTATTTTTTGGGAGCGGTTTTTTTGATCTCCTGTGTTTCGTGCTTTGAAAAGGGGCCTGATCCATCACTGGTGAGATTTTTTGATCAGAAGGGCTTTGTGGAAAATATTGGGAAGAATTTGATCATTCCGTCTTACAAAGACCTGACTGAAAAGAGCATGGCCCTCGACACGGCCCTGGCTCGCTTAATCGAACAGCCCAGCAAGAACAACTTGCTTGTGGCAAGGCAAAGCCTGAAAGATGCCTGGTTGTCATGGCAGTATTGCCTGCCGTTTGAATTCGGCCCCTCAGAACTCCGTGGCCTGAATGCTGACGTGAATTCGTTTCCGGCCGACACGGCACAAATCGAAGCGAACCTGAAAAGCACCAGCATTGACCTGGACCTACCCGAAAACAGCCATGCCAAAGGCTTTGCTGCTTTGGACTATCTTCTCAACAACAAATTGATCACTGATGAAAAGCTGCTTGCTACCATCCAAAAGAGGACTGTTTTGAATGGCTATCTGCTGGGAGTTGCCGGCCAGGTTTCGCTGTCGTCAAATTTAGTTTATCGCTCCTGGGACCCGGCCATAGGGGGTGTTTATTACGTCTTTTTTACTGATGACGACGCCCTGGGAGTGAAAGAAGGAAGTTCTGTTTCAGACCTGGTCAATGGCCTTGCCAAAAGCCTTGAACTGGTAGTAACCAAGGCCAAAGTTGGTATTCCAATAGGCGACTATAGCGGTGGGCTGGTTGCCCCTGAAGCAACAGAAGCCCACTATGGTGGCTATTCTCTTGAGCTGCTCCAAGCAAGCATCCAAGCATATCAATTGATTTTTACCGGCACTTCAAGAAGTGGAGTAGATGGGTTGGGCTTTGATGAATACCTTAACATCAAAGGCGCCAGACTTTCTGGCACAGACCAGCAGTTGTCGGAGGCGCTGGCTACAAGCCTCGACTCGGTTTTATCCACTGTAAAGTTAATGGCCGATCCCCTCTCAGATCAAATAGAGAACAACTTGCCAGCCGTGCAAAAGCTCAACAATCAATTGAAGGTTTTGTCGTATCTGCTCAAGGAAGAAATGGCTCCGGCGTTAAGAGTAGAGATTACATATTAACGGCCCTTCCTGCCCAACAATTATCCCTCATTTTTTCCAGCGCCTTTATTTGTATTAAATCTAAATAAAGATAATTTTGCCATTGTTTATAATTAATCTAAATAATTTGAAACAATGAGATTGCACGAAAGATTTAGGGTGTTGTTGCCGCTGACATTAATTGTATTGTTTTCTGCCTGCGGCAACGACGACGATGCCGGGGCGCCATCTGCTGAGGTGCCTGCATCGTATGCATTTGAGAGGAATGGGCTGAGTACGGTAGACTTTAGCGGGCAGACTGATAGGTTAAACATGTTAGCTGAGATAAAGACGTACATCGCTTCAGCAAATAACGGCGACAAGATCAGCGGTGAACGCATCATGGATATGTTTCAAAATCTGAACGCTCCTTTTGACGATGAGGCACTCAATAGTTCGACAAGGAAATTGGAGGATAAAACATTGATTTCAGAGGTTGGTGTTTTGAAAGACATGTTCGCAAAGGTGGCGGAAGTAAGTACTGACGTAGCCGATAATGGTACGCTGGCGGCACAGGGAATACCCGGAAAACTGCCAAGAGGATCAGGGTATATATTAGTAAATGAAAAAGGCTGGGAGTTTTCTCAGTTTGTCGAAAAGGGATTGATGGGTTCCTGTTTTTATCATCAGATATACAATGTGTACCTCACCGACGGACGGGTGGGAGACGGCGTTGATAACACCAATGTGGTTGAAGGGACAAACTATACTGCCATGGAGCACCATTGGGACGAGGCCTTCGGATACTTTGGTGTTCCACTCGATTTTCCTCAGGGAGACGTGGTGCTTGAAGACGACGAAGACCGATTTTGGGCTGAGTATACCCACAAGGCGAATCCTTTCCTGGGCACCAACAAGTTGCTCATGGATGCTTACCTGACCGGACGAACAGCGATAGTTAACAAAGACTACCAGGTGCGTGACGCACAGAGGGCTGTTTTGTATGCTGGCCATGAATTGGTGGCTGCCGCCAGCGCATTGCATTATATCAACGAGGCGATCAGCGACTTCAATAATGGCGATACTGGCAATGCGTTTCACCACCTTTCCGAAGGCTATCCATTTGTAAAGGCATTGCAGTACAGTCCCTATAAAAGGATATCCCAGGCGCAGGTCGAAAAAATCCTATCCGAAGACCTTGGAACTGATGGTGATTTTTGGACCGTGACTATTGCAGGACTCAATCAAGCAAAAAATACACTCGTACTCGTTTACGAGGAATTGGAGCCAGTGAAAGATCAATTATAAAAATGCAGAAATTAGTTACATGGAGTCTGCTAACAGCGCTGGGCCTGTTTATCTGGTCGTGTGGAGAGGATGACGATCCAAGGGTTGATGATAACTTCGATCAGAAAAGCTTTTTAGTAAATATTGGGACGAACTTGATTGTCCCGGCTTATGCTGAATTGAAAGATAGGTCTGACGAACTTTATGCCAGCTTGCAGGCATTTGTGGCAACTCCTAACCCATCAAACCTGGAAGCTGCCAGGGATGCATTGTTGGAGGCAAGAATGGCGTTCCAATACTGTGCTCCCTACCAGTTTGGTCCCGCAGAGCAGCTGGGCCTGGTAGCGGACCTAAACATATTTCCATCGGACAAAAACAGGATTGAATCGAATATCCTTAGCGGTAGTTATGACCTCAGGCTGTTGAGTAACAGTGCAGCGAAAGGCTTTCCGGCATTGGGGTATTTGCTTTATGGAAGCGAAAAGTCGGATGAGGAGATTGGCAACGATTTCCTAAACGACGATCAGAGGGCTGCCTATCTTTTGGATGTCGCCGAAACCATTAGCACATCGGCGGCGGCAGTCTTTACGGCCTGGGATCCATCCGGCGGGAATTATCTGGCGGAATTTACCAGCGACGGAGCCCTTGGGGCCGATGCCGGAAGCTCGTTGGGAATACTCGTGAATGCACTGAACCTAAGTTTGGAGCGAAATACTCGTGATGCAAAAATTGGAATTCCCGCAGGAATCAGGTCACTGGGCATTATTATTCCGGAAGCCACCGAAGCTTATTATGGAGGATATTCGAAACAATTGGCGGTGGCCAATTTAATGGCCTTTAAGAGGTTGTTTCTCGGGGAGAATCTTAATGGTGAGCCGGGAACGGGATTTAGTGACTATTTGCAAGCTCGCTCCAGCGTTAGCAGTAATAACAATGAATTATCGCTTGAAGCAGCAATTCTTGTAGAATTTGACGCATCTATCGCTTTGCTACAGGCGCTGGAGGATCCTCTTTCCACTTCCATCTCTATCGATCCGGCACCAGCCCAGCAAGTTTTTGCGCAGCTTCAAAAACTTTCGGTTTTACTAAAAACTGATATGGCATCCATTTTAGGCGTTGTAATTTCTTATCAGGATAACGACGGCGACTAGACGATGATATTCAGGGCTAATTCAGTTCTTTCCCGGCATGAGTCGATTGCGCCTCTGGTGATATTCAGAATGCTATTCGGCATCTTAATGGCCCTGAGTACCATCAGATTTGCAGCCAAAGGGTGGATCAGCGAACTGTATATTGAGCCCAGGTATTTTTTTACTTTTTATGGGTTTGAATGGGTCAAACCTCTGCCGGGAATGGGAATGTACTTCGTCTTTGCCCTGATCTTCGTCTCGGCAGTAACGATTGCATTGGGCTGGCGTTATCGATTGTCGGCTATCGTCTTTTTTTTATCCTTTACTTATGTCGAACTCATCGATAAAACAAATTATCTCAACCACTACTATGCGATTTCCCTGGTCAGCTTTTTGCTGATTTTTATGCCTGCGCATCGGCGATTTTCAATTGACAGCCAACGCAACCCAAAGCTTTTCTCAAGGCAAACGCCCTCTTGGGCGCCATTTCTTCTCAAGTTTCAATTGGGAGTGGTATATTTTTTTGCCGGAGTGGCCAAGCTCAATTCCGATTGGCTTTTTGAGGCTCAGCCTCTCAAAATCTGGCTACCAGCCAAGTCAAATCTTCCAGTTATAGGAAGCATCTTGGAGGAACCATGGGCGGCCTATTTGCTAAGCTGGGGGGGCGCTCTGTACGATCTGCTTATCGTGTTCTTTCTCCTGTGGGCAAAGTCCCGCCCAATTGCTTATGGCTTTGTAGTGGTTTTTCATGTGCTGACCTACCTTTTATTTCCAGGGATCGGCATGTTCCCATTTATCATGGTTGGCCTGACGCTCATTTATTTTTCGGGTGATTTTCATGAAAAGGTGCTGGGAAAGCTGGAGAACCTCTTTTCGATACAACCGCCCGTCCAGCAGCCAGACAGGTCTTCGCAGGAGTTGACAGGCGTTTGGCGGATGGCCCTGGTATTGTTTGTTAGCTGGCAGCTTCTCATGCCCATGCGATATGTTCTTTACCCCGGGCCATTGTTTTGGCGGGAGGAAGGCTACAGATTTAGCTGGCGGGTAATGCTGATGGAAAAGGCCGGCACCGTCACCTTCCACGTGCACGATCAGGCTTCTGGCCGCAAGGGCCAGGTGGCTGCGTACGAGTATTTGACGCCTCAGCAAGAAAAGATGATGGCGACACAGCCTGACATGATCCTACAGTTTACACATTTCCTGGCTGAAGAACTTAAAAGGAAGGGATTGATTGACCCAGAGATAAGGGCGGAGAGTGCTGTGAGTCTCAATGGAAGACGCAGCCGACCTTTGATAGACCCAACGGTTAACCTGGTGCGCCAACAAGAATCATTTTCCCCAAAGACCTGGATACTCCCTGCCGAATGAAAAAATGCCTTCTGATTGTGTTAATAGCATTACTCCCTACAGCTGTTGTTGTGGCACAGGAGACAGTGCAAGGCCGAATAGAAGACATGGCCGGGTCGTCGCTTCCTGGTGTGAGAATTTTTGTTGAGGGCACGTCGCTGTTTGTCGTCTCAGATGCTGATGGTTATTTTACGTTGTCAGGGTTACCGACGGGAACCCGGGAGCTGACAGCCTACCTTTATGGTTACGAAACACTGAGATATAAATTAGATGATCGGGGGCTATCGCCCATTGTGCTTCGCCTGAAAGAGCTCGAGAAAGAACTGCATGAATTGGTGATCGATGGATCATCAGATGAAATGTTCAGCATGAAAACGCTGAGGGGTGTGGAAGGGACCAGCATCTACGAAGCCAAGAAAACAGAGGTGATCCAGCTGGAGGAGATAGTGGCAAATAAGTCCGCCAATAATGCAAGGCAGGTTTTTAGCCGAATTCCCGGCGCCAATGTGTGGGAAAGTGACTGCGCCGGGTTGCAAATAGGGGTTGCCACGAGGGGTCTCAGTCCGAACAGGAACTCGAATTTTAATACACGCCAGAATGGATATGATATAGCAGCAGACGCTCTCGGCTACCCGGAAAGTTACTATTCGCCAGCTATTCAGGCCGTAGACCGCATAGAGATTGTGAGAGGAGCAGCTTCGCTTCAATATGGCACACAATTCGGTGGACTGGTGAATTTTGTCATGAAAAAGGGGCCTGTTGATCGAAAACTGGCCGTAAGCACCGAACAAACGTATAATAGTCTCAGGTTTTACAACAGCTTTTTGTCGGCTGGCGGGCAGGTTGGCAAGGTGAATTACTACGCCTATAACCGAACAGCTTCAGGCCAATGCTGGCGCTGCAATTCAGATTTCAATTCAACCACCACCTACGGAAGGATGGCTTACCAACTGTCGGCCAGCACCTCACTGGAAGCAGATTATACCCATTTATACTATCTGGCCCAACAACCCGGTGGCCGTACTGATAATGAATTTTATGCCGACCCGAGGCAGTCGAAAAGGGAGCGAAATTGGTTCAAGGTAAACTGGAACCTGATGTCTGCACAGCTTAATCATTCGTTTACGTCGACGTTGAGGTTGAATTCCAGATTTTTCGGGCTCGTGGCAGGCCGGGAGGCGCTGGGCAACCTTGGCCGGATCGACAGACCAGACGATGAGACGCAAAACAGGGACTTTTTAAGCGATTCTTTTCGAAATTTCGGTAACGAAACCCGCTTGATCTGGAATTATAAAGTAGGCAGGCAGTATTCAGCGCTACTCGTAGGTGGAAGAATTTACAATGGATTTACAGTGCGTAAGCAGGGTGCAGGACCCGCCGGAAAAGAAGCAGATTTCAGGTACCTGAACCCAGAACGACTGGAGGGCTCAGATTTTGACTTGCCCAGCTTCAATACAGCCGCATTTGCAGAAAACATTTTCACCATCTCGGAAAAATTCAGTGTGACGCCGGGCTTGCGCCTTGAGCACATCCGAACAGGCGCAGATGGCTATTACAGGGATACGAGAACAGACCTTGCAGGAAATGTGATTTATGATTCTACCGTATATGAGAATAAGACCAACGAAAGAACGTTCCTCTTTGGCGGGATTGGTCTAAGCATAAAGCCTACTGGCCAAATAGAAATCTATGGCAACTTCTCTCAGAATTACCGGGCAATTAACTTCAATGATATCAGGGTTAATAACCCCTCGCTCTCAGTTGACGAAAACCTGACGGATGAAACGGGGTATAACCTGGATGTGGGAGCCAGAGGTGTGTGGGGCGACCTGATAAGCTACGATGTAAGTGGATTCTACCTTGGCTACAATAATAGAATAGGCACGGTACTGCGCACTGAACCCGACCCACGATTCAATAACCTGATTGACAGAACTTTTCGTTACCGCACCAACATTGCAGATGCTGGTATTGTCGGACTTGAATCACTTGTCGAACTGAATATCGACAGGCTGATAGCCCCCGATCAGGACAGATGGCAGTTTGCCTTCTTCAATAACCTGGCGATCATCCACTCGGAGTACCTGAGAAGTGGCGAGCCTGGGATCGAAGGTAACCAGGTGGAGCTGGTGCCCAAAGTGAGCTACCGTACAGGGCTAACCTACCGGGGAGGGCCCCTACAGTTGTCGGTACAATATACCTATCTGTCCCGGCAGTTTTCCGACGCTTCCAATGCCGACAGTAACCCCCCTGTTCCCACTGCGGTGGAAGGCGTTATTCCTGCCTATTTTGTCGTCGATTTTTCGGCACGATATGCGCCGAATAGGTTCTATTTTGAATCGGGAGTAAACAACCTGACTGACAATATGTACTTTACCCGCCGAGCAGCTGGTTACCCGGGACCTGGTATTATCCCCTCCGATGGTCGCAGTATTTACTTTTCAATTGGGGTTAAGCTTTGAGCATTTTGCTCACCACATCCCAAACAACTACGCCAAGGCTAACAGTGATATTGAGCGAGTGCTTGGTGCCGAACTGAGGAATTTCTATGGCTGCATCGGCTAATGCTACTGCCTCATCTGACACGCCGAACACCTCATGCCCGAAGACAAAGGCGTATTTTTCGTCAGGGGCCGGCTGAAAGTCTTGAAGAAAGATTTTTTCGTCCGTTTGCTCAATCACAAAGACCTTGTAGCCATCTTTTTTGAGTGCCAGAATGGCCTCGACAGTGGTTGGAAAATACTTCCACTCAACAGTGTCAGTCGACCCCAGGGCCGTCTTGTGAATCTCTCTGTGAGGGGGCGTGCCGGTAATGCCACAAAGCAGTATTTTCTCGACTGCGAAGGCGTCGCCAGTTCGGAAAGCTGCGCCGACATTGTGCATGCTTCTAACGTTGTCAAGCACCACGGCTATCGGAAATTTTTTAGTAGTTTTGAAGTCATCTACTGACAGCCGATTGAGTTCGTCGTTACTGATTTTTCTCATGAAGAAGTATTTTTTCAGGGAAAAGATGTCCCCGGCGTATCGGCAAAAGTAAACTTTTTCAGGAAAGAGCACATGGCTAAAAAAGCAAGTACAAATGAGGTGGCGGAAACCCCGCTGATGAAGCAGTATAATGCTATCAAATCGAAATACCCAGGTGCGCTTTTGCTTTTCAGAGTGGGCGATTTCTACGAGACCTTTCGTGAAGATGCCGTTACTGCCAGCCAGATACTTGACATTGTGCTTACGAAAAGGGCGAACGGGTCGGCCTCTCATATTGAATTGGCGGGCTTTCCGCACCACTCGCTGGATAACTACCTTCCCAAGCTGGTAAGGGCAGGGCATAGGGTGGCCATTTGCGATCAGCTGGAAGACCCGAAAATGGTGAAGGGCATTGTGAAGCGGGGAGTAACTGAGTTGGTAACGCCCGGGCTTTCTTTCAACGACAATGTGCTTGACCGCCGGAGCAACAACTTTTTGGCTTCACTATATTTTGACAAAGAGAAAGCAGGGGTAGCGTTTCTTGACCTCTCTACCGGTGAGTTTATGGCCTCAGAGGGCACACACTTGCAGGTCGAGAAATTGATGCAGGGATTCGATCCTTCTGAGGTGATTTACCCCAAAAACCAAAAAGCGGTTTTCAAGGAAAAGTACAGAGACTACAACACCACCTTTGCGCTCGACGAATGGGTGTATGGGCCTGACTATTCCTTCGAGAAACTCACCAAACATTTCAAAACCAAAAATCTGAAGGGCTTCGGTATCGATGGTCTGGCACTGGCCGTTTCGGCTGCCGGCGCTGTGCTGCAATACCTGGAGGACACCGAGCACAGAGAGGTCAGCCATATTTCTTCCATCAGCCGGATTGAAGATGAGAAGTTTGTATGGCTCGACAAGTTCACCATCCGCAACCTGGAGCTGATCAACCCGCAGCAACCCGACGGCGTGGCTTTGTTTCATGTGATGGATCAGACGCTTACGCCCATGGGAGCCCGGCTTTTGCGAAAGTGGCTGGTGCTGCCTTTGAAAGACAAGAGCGAAATAGAGGCGAGGCTGCAGGTGGTGGAGGAGTTGTATGAAAACGAGGACTTACAACAGAAGACAAGAGACATACTAAAGAACATCGGCGACCTGGAAAGGCTTATTTCCAAGGTGGCTGTTGGCCGGGTGAATCCCAGGGAGTTCATGCAATTAAAGAAAGCCCTGAAGCACATAGGACCGCTGAAGGAGCTGTTGCTGGAATCGGAATCGCCTTCACTCAAAAGATTGGGGGATGTGCTCAACCCTTGTGAGTTGCTGCTTGAGAAGATTGAAAAGGAGCTGAAAGACGAGCCTCCGCTTTCCATCACCCAGGGGCAAGTGATAAAAGAAGGCGTGCATGAGGAACTGGACGAGCTGCGGAATATCGCTTTCCATGGAAAGGATGTGCTCCTGCAAATTCAGCAAAGAGAAGTGGAAGCGACAGGGATCAGCTCCTTAAAGATCGCTTTTAATAAGGTGTTTGGCTATTACCTGGAGGTGACGCATGCGCACAAAGACAAGGTGCCTGTGGAGTGGATTCGCAAGCAAACGCTGGTGAATGCAGAGCGCTATATTACTCCGGAGCTGAAGGAGTACGAAGACAAAATTTTGACGGCCGAAGAAAAAATGTCGGTGATAGAACAGCGGCTGTACCTTGAGCTGGTGCAGTTTGCCTGCGACTACGTGGAGGCCATTCAGCAGAATGCACGGGTGCTGGCCCGCATCGACTGCCTGGCGTCGTTCGCCACTATTTCAAAAAAGAACCGCTACGCCAAACCCGTCATTAGCGACGACAGGATTATTGACATCAAAGAGGGCCGCCACCCGGTGATTGAGAGCCAGCTACCGGTGGGGGAAATCTACGTGCCCAACGATGTGTACTTGGACGACCAGTCGCAGCAGGTGATGGTAATTACCGGGCCAAACATGGCTGGTAAGTCGGCCCTGCTGAGGCAAACGGCGCTGGTGGTGCTCATGGCGCAAATGGGCTGCTTTGTGCCAGCTACTTATGCCCACGTGGGCTTGGTCGACAAAGTCTTTACAAGGGTGGGTGCTTCTGACAACCTGAGCCGTGGGGAGTCTACCTTCATGGTGGAAATGACCGAAACAGCCAGCATCCTCAACAACCTGAGTGGCGACAGCCTGATACTGATGGACGAAATTGGCCGGGGCACCAGCACCTACGATGGTATTTCCATTGCCTGGTCGATTGTGGAGTATTTGCACAACCACCCCAAGTTCAAGGCAAAAACGCTGTTTGCCACGCACTACCACGAGCTAAACCAGCTGGCCAACGACTTGCCCAGGGTGAAGAACTTCAATGTGTCCGTAAAAGAGCTCGACAACAGGGTGATCTTCCTGAGGAAGCTGCAGGAGGGAGGCAGCCACCACAGCTTCGGTATCCACGTGGCGCAAATGGCAGGCATGCCCAACACTGTAGTGATCCGCTCCAACGAGATCATGCACAACCTGGAGAAAGACAAGATCAGGGATGAAACGGCCGACATCCTGGAATCCATGCCGAAGTCCAACTTTCAGCTGGCCCTGTTCGAAGCCGACCCCAAGTTTGAGAAAGTACGGGAGCTGCTAGGCAAGATCGACATCAACACCATTTCGCCGGTAGAGGCTTTGCTCAAGCTGAACGAGGTGATTATGACGCTGAAGGGGAAGTGAGGCCCACGAATCAGCCAATATGGTCTGCTTTTATTACTCATAAGAACGGCGACCTATCTTGAAAGAGCTTTATTCACCCTCTCCTCATTGATCAGCACATCCCTAAGTAGAAGATTATAGGGAAACTCTTTCTTCTTGAGTTCTTTAAAGCACCTGTATATGCTGTGGAGTGAAGAGGCTTTTATCAATGAAAGGTTGAGCTTGAAATCTAGTTCACATTCGTTGATGAAGTCATCTGTAAACTCATTGGCAACCAAAAGTGATTTGACGACCCTTAAATTCTTTTCTTCAAGCAAATCTTGATAAGCTTTGATTTGACGTGACACGGAGCTGAATTTAGAAAACTCCTTGTCCTTGCTTGTTTTGCATTCTACTAGTATAACCTCTCTATCAGAAAGTTGAATTAGTATGTCAATTTTATTCTTAGCGTTACTAATTTTTTTATTTAGATCGTCGTTTACGTTGAAACTCAGTCTGCTAAATATTTTTTTTGTGATCTCCTCGAATTTTACCCCTAAATCGGCGTCTTTTATGACGATTCCATTTTCTTTAAGCGCATTGTAATCACGATTGGCAATCAGCTCATAATTTTCAATGAGGATGTTTTCAACGTCCTTGTACCCGTCGAGAATGTTTTGCACCATGTCGCCTCTCGTTTTGATATTCAGTCTGGAACATAGTTCCTTCAATGCTGAGTCGGGAATCAACTCCAGTATATCGTTTGGTTTAATGTTATAGTCCATCAAAAACGCACTATTCATTATCTCACCACCTTGAAGCTCAAACTCAGACTTTACGATATCCTTTATTTTGGGTAATTCTCGAACTAGATCGCTTAGCAACGAGTCGTATCCTTCAAGAGAAATGCTAACTCTATTGTCCATATCTAGTGAGTCGAAATATAGTATTAGGTTCGCCACCTTATCCTCCATTGTACTCCCTTTAATAGGGGTTTCGAGGCCCAAATTCTTCTCTATAAAATCATTCAGGAACTTCTTCCTTTCAGTTTTTGTGGAGTCCTCCTTATAAATCCCGTCGGTTAGAATACCTTTAAAGTCTATTCCTTGGTTGATGATTTCTTTAATCTTTTCTTCGTTGGAGAGCTTTCGAGAGATATTATATCTTCTAGCAACTTGATTCAGTTGTGGATCTTTTAGCTTTCGGAGCACCCGCCTATAGTGCTTGTCGGCGATAACCTTTCCTCGAACATGACCTACTAGTTTTACTATCTCGTCGGGCATATACACTTCAAGGCTTTTTTTCGCATAGAAGACAATGCCTAAATCCTTCAAATTCTTTAAAACCTCTTCAATGTCATAGTCTGCATATGGGATAATCTGACACTGAATTAATCTGGTCTCTTCGTGTGAAAGGTTTAACGATTTAGAAAGACTGATTAAAATACTTCTTTCGTCATCAGTAATTTGAGGGGCTCTGTTATTTAGTTCATCATTGTAGTAAGCTGTGTGCACGCAATCTCTATAAATCCGATAATCTCTCGCCCTTAAGGGGTTTTCTTCGGACTCAAACAGCACATTAAACTCTTTAATATTTCGCCTAAGATCGGCATGCTCCTTTTCAAAAAGCTTCACAAACCAGTCTCTTGACATGATGCAATTTCCGTCTCTGATAAGAATGTCAATAGCTAGGTCTGTGCTCACATCTGCATATTTAAGGTCATAGCTAAGCTTGGCCTTGAAAGACTCCTCCACCAAACTAAACACTTGAGCAATGTTTTCATTGTCGGCATTTTTAAGCTGACCACTTTTGCCACTCAGGATTTTATTTGCCTCTTTACTGAGAGTAGATTTATCAGCAATTATTCCATCAATGATTTTAATGAAGGAATTCTTCTCCAGGCTATTGAGCTGATCCAATACTTTTATGAGCTTCATTTCTTGGGAAAATAGAGTTAGCTCGGAATATACTTAGTTTAAAATTGTAAGCAAAGAACTAGGTAGCAATCAAATGAGCGAGGGCCGAGGTTAAGGACTGCTTTTCAGTCAAGACGAAAACCTGTAGAATAAAGGCTGAGAAGGATAATTATTGACTAATTGACCGAGCTAATAAATGATTGTATCAAAGATGATTAGTTATCAAAAAGCAAAAGATCCAAGCATGTCCCGGTCGGCCGAGGCGCATTGAACCAGTTTTGGTCTTTTACTCAACCACACACCAAACATTCAAACTCAGGAGGACTGCGCTATTACTTTCTCAAACCATAATGCCAGCGCTTCTTCTGTCAGGCTGCCGTCGGCCAGTTGCATAATCACCAGCACCACATCGGCCTCAGAGGCATTGATATAAAACCCGTTCAACAGCAGAAAAGTGACGGCTGTGATAAAGCCTGTCCGTTTGTTGCCATCGTTGAAAGGATGATTGCGTACAATGCCGAACGCATTGGCTGCGGCGCATTGGCCGGGGCTGGGGTGCTCGTAGGCTGGCAGGTTTTGAGGGCGTGCCAAAGCAGAGGCTAAAAGGGCTTCGTCCCGCAAACCGCTCAGGCCACCATGTTGAGCGAGTTGCTCGCTGTGAATAGCCAGCACGGCCTTTCGGTTCACCCACCGGAAAGTCATTCGGCAAGCTTTTTCAGGGCATTGCGGTAGTCGCCCATCACTTTTCTGGCGTGTGTCATTTCTTCGTCAAACTCAGGATTGTATGCTGTGATCTCGATCCCGGTGGGCGTTTCGATAAACGTGACGGTATCGCCTTTTTCAACATGCAGTCGAGCCATAATTTCTTTTGGCAGGATGATCCCGGCAGAAGAGCCAACGGTGGTGACCTTTGATTTGACCATCATATAGTCTTCTCGATTGTTATAACATTCATTATAACATAAGATAGGAAATATCGACTTTTGTAAAAAGTTTCGAAACAAAAAACGCCGAGCTATAAAACTCGGCGTAATTGCTTGATGATCAAGTACCAGGAGCGGGGATCGAACCCGCACGACCTTTAAGGGTCACAGGATTTTAAGTCCTGCGTGTCTACCAGTTCCACCATCCCGGCAGGGCATTGAAAGATTTTAGTATTTATTGATTTTGTGATTTGTCCTGCCTCATCTTGCTTCTGGAAGCTGAAAAAATCTTTACCAGCTCGAGGCTTTCAGAAATATAAGGTGACAACAACTCTTTTTCCAGAATGCCACCCTCCCGGGCGTATTCCAGCCAAAAAAGACTTTCATGTGAATCAATTTACTTTCCAGCGGCCACATGGAATAGCCAAAATCATATCGAAAATGAAAGTCGCTTCTTTGATGAAGTATTTCGTTTTCGTTAAGGTTCAGCAACCATAGTGGCTATTTCATCAGCCTCTTCTAAAACAATATTAAGCTTGGCGTAAAATTCAGGTTTTGATCTTGCTCTACAGGCTGCCCGGTAGTTAGCAGCAACAGAGCTTGAAGAACGAAGAAGTTGTCTGCCAATGATCCTCCCTTCATCTGTGGATTTTAGCTGTCGGAAAACAGCCAAAATGGATAGAGAGAACTTAAATGTTCGATCCTTTAACTCTTCCGAGGTCATCGTGAAGGGAAATCAACAAATAACAAAATCAATAAATCAAAGAATGATTTGGAGCGAAAGACGGGATTCGAACCCGCGACCCCGACCTTGGCAAGGTCGTGCTCTACCAACTGAGCTACTTTCGCTTTTGACCCGGCTCCTTGCGGAAACGGATTGCAAAAATAATGAGCGGGAATGATTCTGCAATATTCTGAGTGAAATTTTTCACACATTTTATTCAACTGCTACCAGGCAACTTTTAAAATATTGCCTGCTGAGCTTGTAACCGCTTGACTTCCATGGCTATTAGCACACTGCCAATTAACAGCATGGCGGCTGCCACCACCAGTGTTTCAAAATAGGGAAATTGAGCAGAAAGCCCCACCAGCGAAAAAGACGGTAGCGCAACAAGTGCCAGCTCGGTGATGGCAAAACCTCCAAAGAAGACCAGCATTCCAGTTTTTGACACAGCAGTGAGGTGCAACCAGCCCCCTAAAATGTAGAATCCCAGCAGCATAAAGCTAACCACGCCAATAAAAATCAAATGGATGAAGGCAATGATGATCCCATTATTTGCCATCACCCAGCTATCGATACCGGGAATGCTGCCCGCCAGTTGCAAAAAGTATTTTACAGTCAGTAGCACAATTCCTAACTGAAGGCACCGCCTGGCCCACTGCACCCGCAATTTTACTTTAACGCTTTTCCAGACACACCTAAGCAAAAGCAAGGCGCCGGCTACTTGTAAAGTGCCCGTGACTATCGCCAGCACATATTTCCACTGGCCCATGTCAGTCCACAAGGCGCTCATGACATAAGCTGGCCCAACGGTGTACAACAGGGTGTATTTGAGCCATTTCCTCTCAGTGTCAGCAAGGCTCCATCCGCTTCTTTCCAGCAGCCTGAAGAGAATGGCCAGGCAGGCAAGCACAAACCAGCCATTGAACTGGAAGTGCATAAAAAAGTAGATGGATAACGAATACAATGGGCTGTCTTTTAAGCCCATGGCCGAAAGCGGGCCCAGCATCAGTGGCCCGACACCTGAAATGAGCTGATAAATGAGGGCCCAACGTAAGAAGGTAGCCGCTAAAGTGCTGTCGTCTCTCATGAGTTTGAATACTGACACGGCAATGGCGATGGTCACTGCCATGTGGAGCGTGCTGAAGGCAATTGCCACGGGGCCATAACCCTGAAAGGGAAAGCTGGCCAGCATGCCTACCACCCCTATTTGCAGGGCGATAAAGTAGCCCCGGAAAAGTTTGCCTTTGTTTTCTTTGGCTACAAAATGTTGGAGAATGAGAAGAAACAGCGCATTGTATACCCACCCCATGAAGGCAGTGTGGGAGTGGGCATGCACAAAGTACCTGTAGTTGATGGGCAGCGGGCTTACCATTTGCCAGCGCAGTAGTACCCCAAGGGCGGATAAGGCGACGAGATATAGTAAAGGGAAACGGGCAAACTTGGCAGGATCAAATCGGCTCATGAGCAGAACGATATTTTCTGATCAATGTAAGACTAATAAGGGTCAACAGAAAACCCAGTATGCTAATGGCATTGAGCAGACCACTCCATTTTTTTACGGTCGTGAGAAGCAGAATATCGGTGGCGAAGACCCTTAGCAACAGAGAGCCCGACAGGAGGATAAGCCATACAAAAAGCACTGGGTGAAAAGGAGGGGTGCCCAGGCCTGCAAGGTAGGAAGCCTTGGCCAGGGCATGAATAAATACCATAGAGAAAAGGAAGCCGACAAAGAACGAATGCGTAGTGGCATCGTAGCCGTAAATGTGCTCTTTCCACAGCATAACACCAAGGCCGGATGTAAGCAGCCAAAACCAGCCTAGCATGATGGCAATGAAAGAATACTTTTTGTAGCTCCAGGCCATCCCCTGATCTGTTTGGATCTCGATGTAAAACATGCCAGATGCTATTAAAATCAGACCTGCTCCCGTGAGATAGTAGCCTCCAAGGTGGAATGGAATCATCAGGCTCACAATAAACAGGATTAGTCCCAACTTGATCACGCTTCCCATGAACATGTTTTTTGCTGAGTTTTCCGAGAGCCGGGTGGCCAAGATGAAGCAAAGGACAAAGCCCATCCAGAAAGGGATGATGGCAGGCATAAGCGGATTGAACAACAGGCGAATATTGCCAGCAGCAAAGCACAGGGCACCGCAAAGCTGGACAATACTGACCCACGTGAGCCGGGACGACAGCAGGTGAATAGCCTGCAGCAAAACCAGCAGCGCTGAAGCAGCCACCAGGCAATAGGGAGCCACCTGTTGAAAGCCGAGGAGCCACGCAATGACAGCCGCACCCGAGAGTGCAGGAATGAGCCACCATTTACCATTGCCGGCCAGGAGACTTCTCTCTACCCCAATCAGGGTGCCCACAAAGCCACCCACCATGAGTGGCCCGTGTAGTGTCGCCAGGTCAACAGCAGGCAGATTGAAACCGATTCTTATCAAGCCGGCCCAAATTCCCGATAGCAGCCCGACAAGCGCCAACGCAAAGAAGGGAAGCTTTGATTTCATACTAAAAGTCTTTGCGGGCAGCCACTCTCAGAAAACCAAGCAAAGGGCCTGCTACCCACAGAACCAGTGCTGAGATGGATACCAGCATACCCATGGACGTGCCGAAAAACTTATTGAATACTGCTCCGGTATACCCCATCAGCGCTGCCATATCCAATTTCAGCAGCAGCGATGTTCGTGACAGGTCGATTGGATTGAGCACGGTAGCGATCAGGGAGAACTTTTCCAGCGGATAGTCTTCAAAAAAGAGCAGAAAGATAATAAACAGACCGTCGTACAGCACGGCCAGGAACAACCAGGTGAGGATGGCTATGGCAAATCCCTTCATGCGGTTGGTTTGCCTAAGGGCAATGAGAAAGGCGATGGCCGTAAATATGGCTGTGAGCAGCGTGCCGATGCCAAGCAGGTAGAACAAATCAAGCCAGAGCCTGACCTCAAAGTGGCCCAGCAATATGGCTGGAATCAAAATACCAAGCAGGAAGCTGGCGGCGAGCGACGTGAAGAGACCCAGGTATTGTCCCAGGAAAATCGAGCGTCGCCTTACAGGTTGGGCCAGCAGCAGCTCGGTAAATTCTGAGGAGTTATAAAAGTAGACGATACCGTACAACGTACTGATGAGTGGAATAAGCACCACCACAATATTGAGCAGGCTCGTAATGGCTGCTGCCACCTGCCCGCTTAAATGCAGGAGACCAGCGGTAACAATCATAAAAAACAGGAAATAGAAGTAGGTCCACCGGCTGCGCAGGAGGTCAAAAAAGCTGTATTTGAATATTTTCCACATGGCGGTTCTTGTTAAGCGTTGACGGACGTTCTATCCTTCCGTTGAATGAGAAAATGAGCGATGGCTTCCTCTAGTGTATTCTTTTCAGTAAGTGAAAACAGCTCGCTCAGGCTTCCCTGGAAGTACACCTTGCCATCTAGCAGGAACACGATTTCGTCAGCCAGCTCTTCCACGAGTGGCATGATATGCGTGGTGACCACGATGCACTTTCCTGCCTTGCGCATGTCCTGGATCAGTCTTTTCAGTTCCAGCAACGCTACGGGGTCAAGTCCCGCAGTGGGCTCGTCCATCAGCACGATGGGCGCATCGAACATGAGTGCCAGCACCAGGTTCACTTTTTGCCGGGTGCCACCACTGAGCGTCCCGAGCTTTTTGTCGAGAAACGGCTGAAGAGAAAGCCGGTCGACCAGGGGATCCTCGTTGGCGGGCTCCTGCCGCACTTCTTTGATCATTTGTAGCAGCTCCTGCACAGTGAGGTTGGAGGGAAACTGTGCTATTTGTGGCACATAGCTCAGGTGTTTCCTGTAGTTCCATGCATGGCGGGTAGGTTCACCTCTTACCTCGATAGTTCCCTGATCGGGTAGGGTCATACCCAGAATGCTTTTCATGAGGGTGGTTTTTCCAGAGCCATTGGGCCCTAAAACAGCCGTTACTTTTCCGGGAATAATTTCCAGTTGGATGTCCCTCAGCACTTCCAGTTTGCCAAAGGACTTATGAAGGTGTTGAATATTGATCATGGGGATGAGGTTTCATTAGTGGCTGATCGTCGAACAGGTCTTGCGGTGTGAACACCGGTGTCACTTTTTCAGTGAAGTTCATCAGATCAACAAAAAGACTTCGAAGGAGTACAATGGCTTGGGGCACTTTTTCTACTACAAAAGAGAAAAGCTTCACCGGCCGGTAGGGCACGTCGCCCAGGCCATTCTTGTCAAGGTCGTACCCAGTATACTCCGACCAGTAGTTTTTTGTGTACTGGTTGTACTGTTTCGTAGCATTGGTGCCTACGTCGAAGGTGTTGTCAATAAAATTGTTTTCGGTAATAATGTTGTCTCTGCAGCTCCCGAGTATTCGCAGCGCATATCCGTTCTCGGTAAAATCGTTTTGGCTGATGGTCATTCTGTCAGAGCTTTCTCCATAGATACCGATGGTGTTGCCCTGAAAAAGGTTGTTGCTGATCAGCCCGTCTTTAATTTCCTTGAGTAGTATGCCATAAGAAGCACTACCCCAATTGTCGATAAACCTGTTTCGCTTCATCACTATGTGAGCGGAAAACATAACCGCTACTCCGGCGCCGTTGGACTGAAAGGTGTTCTCGAAGTAATCATTGTAGTTTGAGAACATAAAGTGGAGGCCATATCGCAGATTGTCCTGGCTCACACTGCGCACTATGCGGATGCTGTCGGAAAACTCCAGATAGATACCATCCCTGTGGTGGCGGGCTTCGTTGTTACTTACCTCCACGTTTTTGCAATACCAAAGGTGGATGGCATTGCCGGAGCTGGCTTCAACCACTGCCTGCCCGATGATGGAGTTTCCGTCGACTTTTCCGTCCCGACTCTTTTGCAGGTAAATGCCAAAGAAGGTGTTTTCAAGTTTGTTGTCCTGAATGTTGAAGTGCCGGGCTTCTTCCACGTGAATGGCCGCCAGGTCTCTCACATAGTTGGTGGCCACGTTTCGGATATGCAAGCCAATGATGCTGACAGAATCCGCCCTGATAATGATCGCATCGTTTTTAAGACCGGCATCAAGAATGGGGTAGCCCACACCCAACAGGGTGCATGGCTTGTCTATGATCACCTCGTTTTCAAAGTATACACCAGGAAACACCTTTATTACGTCTCCTGATGCTGCTGTGGCCAGCGCCTGCTTGATTGAAGCGTATTTTTTTCCCACCTCCAGGGTGTCGGGTACTGCACCCAGGGCCTGAAAGGTGGCTGCAACAAAAAATGGGATGATGAAGCGAATACGAATCCTCATGGGAGCTGAGCGGTAAGGCCAGGCAGGTTGTCAATGCCTGATTGAAGTTTCTCCCAAGTATATATTTCTCCATCGTATCCGTCAATAATGGGCTCAATTTTGGACTCGGAGCTCAGGGCTGTGATGTACATGCCCATAGGGCTTGGTAGCTTGGCACTTCTGATAAATACACATTTGGCCGCATCCATAAGTGTGCCTGGCTGGTCGTAGGGCACCACCATTTCAAACGCTATTTTATCTGCGCTTATATTATTTTCATCTTTGTACTGCACGAAGCACTCCACAGCGTCGAAGGTATAAATCTTGCCGGTACTGGAGACCAGCTCAGCTCCATATTGCGGCTGCACGATCTTCATTTTGCAGTGGTGACAGTGGTCGCTGCCCAAAGCAAGCGGCCGGGGCGTTACCGAGCAAGAGGAGAGGCCAAAAACTGTGATCAAAGCGACCATTGCCATAGCCTTTTCCAGCACTGCTGTTTTGCGAGTTTTCTTCTTTTCCAGCCAAAATGCCAGCAGCGCAAGTGCTATGCCTGCTCCAAGGAAGTAGCCACCGGTTGATGGCCAGGAGTCAGCCTTAAAATTCAGCAGCATTTTTGAGCCAATTACTGGTGGCTGATAAGCCATGCCGGGTACTTTGATGGGTGCTTTGGGGTCGAGGTTGTGGCCGTAGTCGTATTCCCAGAGGTAGAAGTCGTAAACACCGAGGCCTCCAAGGACAATCATAATCATGGCCCAGGTGAGGTAGAGTGATTTCTTTTTTACCAGGAAGAACAGCAGCCCCAAAAGCGACATGCCACCTACAATCCAGGGGAAATATTTCAGCTCAGGAATTGAGTCAGGCACGATGAATTGCATGCCAACGTAGTGGTTGAGGATGTTAATATTTTGCAATGTGCTGGGTGAGTCCCCTGTTATCTGATTGATCCAGATATACATAGAAATACCATCAGGGTATTGCGGCGCTTCCAGCGTGATTTTCCATAATGGGAAAACAAACAGTGCAAGCGGCAAAAGAATAGCCAGCAAAAAAAGGTAATTGAATTTAGCTTTCATAGTTGAAAGGGGTTAACCCTCGCAGCCGCTCTTCCCGATTCAGGGGAAGAGCGGTCGAAAAGGTATGAGTTTATTCGTCTAAGCTCCATTTGAGCTCGGTGGTGGCGCCTTTAGCCGACACCCGGGCATAGCCCTGCATCTCCTGGTGAAGTGCGGAACAGAAGTCGGTGCAGTAGAAAGGATAAACCCCTTCCCGTTTTGGTTCCCAAAGCAGGGTTTCAGTTTGACCTGGCATAATTAGTAGCTCAGCATTATTCGCTCCCATCATGCTGAACCCGTGAGGGACGTCCCAGTCTTGCTCCAGGTTGGTGATGTGAAAGTACACCTTATCACCTACTTTGATACCTTCCAGGTTGTCGACAGTGAAGTGGCTTCTGATGGCTCCCATATAAACCCTGACAATATTACCATCTCTCTCGATCCTCGAGTCGTTGGGTGACTTGATAGCTTGCGGGTGGTTATTGTCTTCCAGCTTATAGTACTTAAGCGAATTGGGTGCAATGAGCTCGGCGGCGATGCCCTGCGCATAGTGCGGCTCGCCAATCGTTGGGAAATCAAGAATCAGTTTCATCTTTTCGCCCGAGATATCGTAAAGTTGAGCTGATTGTGTCAATTCAGGGCCCGTTGGCAGAAACCGGTCTTTCGTGATCTTGTTGAGTGCCACCACATACTTACCCCAGGGTTTTTTGGAGTCACCACCAGGGATCATCAGGTGACCGATAGAGTAGTAGGCAGGCACTCTGTCAAGCACTTCCTTTGTTTCCAGGTTCCACTTTACAATCTCCGATGAGATGAAAAACGATGTATAGGCGTTGCCTTTACCGTCGAACTCGGTGTGCAGTGGGCCGAGACCTGGTTGTGCCACGATGCCGCTCAACACTTCTTCGTATTGAAGGACGGGAATGCCTTCGATAGTAGTTTCGAATTTCTCACCTTCAATCGCCTTGATCATTTTATCAAAGGAGTGAATACTCATGTCGCTGGAAAGCTTGCCATTGCCTACGATGAATTCTCCGGTTGGGTCAACGTCTACACCGTGTGGTGATTTTGGCGTGGGGAGAAAATACACCAGGCCAGGGCACTCTGAAGGAATCAGCACTTTTACAGTGTTCCTCGTTTCTGAGAAGGCCATTTGCTTGCTTTCGTCATAGTGGTTATCCACATAGCTGGCAGGCATTTCTTTAAATTTGCCCTGAGCCATATACTCTTCAGCTTTTTTCCAGTTGATGGCGGCTATATAGTCCTTGTCTCTTTGTGAAGCGTTGACTTCCAAAAGTGTATGCTCCTCTTCCGTGTTATAGGAAGTGAAGAACATCCAGCCATGTGACTTGCCTTTGCCCGCATGGGCAAGGTCGTAGTCATAGCCTGGCAGCAGCACTTGAAAGGCCACGTCCATGTCACCATCTTCGGCAACGCTGATAAAGCTGAGGGTGCCTTTGAAGTTTTCTTTGTAGGTGTTAATGGCTACGTCTTTCTGGGGAAAAGGCACACTGAATCGGGTGCCAGCCACAATATACTCTGAGTTCTCCGTTGTGAATGGAGAACTGTGGTTACCACCGCTGTTCGGTATTTCTATGATCTCGGCAGTTTCGAACGTTTTAAGATCAATTCGTGCGATACGTGGTGTGTTGTTGCCGTTGATAAAGATCCACCGGCCGTCGGGAACACCGTTAGTTTGAGATAGCTCGGGGTGGTGGGCATCGTCCCAGGGCACAAAGCCAAACGAAGTTTCGAGCATAGGCTTGGTTTCCTCGTTGTAGCCATATCCTTTTTCAGGATCCTGCGAAAACACAGGGATCACCCTGAACAAACGGCCCGAAGGCAAGCCGTAAACAGATATTTGTCCACTGAACCCGCCTGACATAAAGGCGTAAAAGTCATCGTGTTCGCCTGGCGTGACATATGCCTGAGAGGCAACGTCGCTGCCCAGCGCTCCTTTGGAGTTCTCGCTGCTGCCACACGATGTAACAACCCCGGCCAAAACGACCAGAGCAAACAGCTTATTTATAAAATGTTGCTTTTTCATAGTTTTTACATTCATAGGTTATTTTGGCAGGATCACCTGATCCACCACATTGATTATTCCGTTTGACGTATTTATTGTTCCAATGATTTTACACCCGTTGATCAGCACGTCGTCTCCATCCATGGTTACTTCCAGATAATCTCCGGTGGCCATGTACAGCGTGCGGCCTTTCGCTACCATTTTTTTCAGCGCTTCCACATCGTAGGAACCTGGTGCTGCATGCCTCGTTAGAATCGTAGCCAACTGTGCTTTGTTCTCTGGTTTTAGCAGATTTTCGACTGTGCCGGATGGCAATTTTTCAAAGGCAGCATTATTGGGGGCAAAAACGGTAAGTGGACCTGCGTTAACCAGCACATGCTCTATTTGAGCAGCGGTGACAGCCGCCACAAGTGTGGTATGGTCGGGCGATGAAGCGGCTACTTGCAGGATGTTCTTGGCAGATTCATCGTCGACCACTGAAGCTTGTCCTTTTGGCGTTGCGTCCACCACTGCACCGGCCTCTTCGGTCTTATTGGTTGGCGTCGAGCAGCTCGCCACGGCGAGCGTGATCAGGCCAAAGGCTAGAAATTTCAAGGGTGTTTTCATATAGTGATTATTTAAGGGTTCGGAAGTACTCAAGTACCTGCCTGGCTTGTTCCTCTGTGAGGTTTTGGTTGGCCATCGGTGCTCCGTTGGCTTCTGCCAGCAATTGCTTAGCAATCGGATCCTCCTGAATCATCACCTCAGGGTTGAGAATCATGTTCATTACCCATTCGGGGGATCTTCGGCTAAGGATGTCTTTTGGGGATGGGCCAATGAATTTTTTGTCGACCTTGTGGCAGGCAGTACAGTTGGCGTCGAAAATGGCTTTGCCTGCATCAGCAAGTGCCTGGTCAACTTCTCCCAGGGTGATGCTTTTTACCGGCCCTATTCCTTTATTCTCCATAGGGTCTGAGGCTTTAGCGGTTTCCTGTTCTGTTGGCTTAGCCTGGAAATCTGAGATGTCTTTCTTTTTGGTTTCTCCGCAGCTAACGAGGATGATCGATAGGGGCAATGCGAATATGAACGCCTTCAAAAAATACTTTTTCATGATACACTATTTTGTTTGATAGTGTAAAGGTAGACTGAGCCTGCCCACCGGTTTTATGATCTAAATCATATAGTAGTATGATTTTCGATAAAATTTTAACTACCTGAAAAATTGATAGTTAGATGGGATTTCATTGAGGGATAAGGCCGGAAAAACGAGAGGTATTGGCCCTTGAGAAAGGCAAATGCAGTCCGCTGAACCTACTGCGGCAGTGGTTTTCAGTGCAAATGGTATTAGACAACAATTTTGTGGCTTTTGAGCTTAATTTTGCCCTCCTGCTCCATTTTTTTGATAGTGCGGATCACCGTTTCTACCCGCAGCCCTGTCATGTCGGCCAGCTGCTGCCTTGTGTACGGCACAGTGAAAAGGTTCTGGTTGGGCATCATCGCCTTCAAATAGTTGACGAGCGTAAGAATGCGATGCTCCGGCGGGTAGGAAGATACCTCTGATAAAATCATTCCCTTGTAGCGCAGCCTGTTGGAAAGCTCGTAGTTGAATTTGCGATGGATATCAAAATTGGCTTCCAAAAGCCTGAAGAAGTTGTCCTTGGGCAGCTTGCATATTTCACAATCTTCCACAGCCACAGCATTGGCCGGGTAGGGAAAGTGACCGAAAAGGGGAGGTTCGCCAAAGCTTTGCCCAGCCTTAAACATGCCTAGAATAAACTCCTGGCCATCGTAGTTGTAGTTAACCATTTTGACTGTGCCCATCGAAACCTGATAATAAAAATGTGCCTCGGTGTCTTTTGCAAACAGAAACTCGTCTTTGTTGAGCTTAATTTTTCTCGCACCAAACGTCGTAAGCAACTCTTCAGGAATCATTGACATGGCACCAATTTAGTAAGATTTGTGCTTTGTATTTTAAACACAACCTTACCAGCTGTGAATTATTGTCATGCTACAGCTTTGGCGACGAGCAGCGTATTTTCCAAATGAATATGCTGGAGAATATCCTGTTTGAACTCTCCCAGCTTTGAGTAGAGCAGCCGAAATGAGCTACATGCTTGCTGGGGAGGCTGGAAATTGTTGGTCAGCAGGGTGAGGTCCGTGAGTATGGCACCCACTTCGGCGTGCTCAACCTTCATCTTCTCGATTTCTTTGAGCAACTCAACACTTTTTGAGCCCTCTAGAATCATTGGAAAGAGCTCATTCTCTTCTTCAAAGAAGTGATCAATGATGGCGTATTTAAGGTGGCCGACTAACTCTTTTACCTTTTTTAGATTCGGAAAGTCCGCTCTATGGTGATCCGCCACTTTGATAGTGAGGTCTTCGATGTCGGAAAGTGTATGCCTTTCCCAGCTATGGTGATTTTCAAGAATGTACTGAATGAGTAAAGACACCGACCATTCCTCAAAATGTGGCTGCCAAAAAGCACCAGGGCCGCTCTTTTTTTTCATGGCCACCAGCACCTCATTGATATCCAATTTTTGGCGACGACAGGCCTCTTCGAGAGAAATATCGCCGTGGCAGCAAAAATCTATGCCATAGGCGTCGAAGACTTTACCCAGGCTGAGGTCTTCCATGACCAGGTCAGCCACTATTCTGTCGGTGATCGACTGCTGGCGGGTAATCAGTACCCGCCATTTTTCAGGCCCTTTATCAAGATAGTCCCAGCCAAAGCTTTTAGGATACTTGTGGCTGAATTCGTAAAAAAGTGGCTGAGGATCGTGGTCGACGGCAAGCACCAGCGACTGCCCTTCGTCAAGGCTTTCATAGGCTTTGAAAATGGTATCGTGGCGGGTTGCAGGGGGCAAAAGGGAAACATCGATGCGTATGGGAGATTCCATAAGTTTTTGGATTTTGACTATTGATGGTCAAATGTGGTGACATCAAAGGCTACTATTTTATGACCTGAGTCATACGGGAGCAAGATTGTCACTTTTTTTTGCAGTGATTTGCGAGGTGCATCATAATTTCTGACTGCGTGATCTAAGTCACTGACGGCGACCTTTGTTATTCAGACTTTTGTGTTCAGACAATGTCACAGTAAGAGTCACACAGTATGCCGGTTATCGAAATTTTGGGGTTTGCAGCGTCAATACTTATAGGGGTTAGCCTGGGGCTAATTGGCGGAGGAGGTTCTATTCTAACCGTGCCGGTGCTGGTTTACATGATTCACATCGACCCAGTGCTGGCGACAGCCTACTCTTTGTTTGTGGTCGGCAGCACTGCCCTGGTAGGATCCGTCAACTTTCTTAGAAAAGGGTTAGTAAGTCTTAAAACGGCTATCATATTCGCCATTCCTTCATTCATTTCTGTCTTTGTCACCAGAAAATTCGTCATTCCTGCCATCCCGGATCCGGTTTTCTCTTTGGGGGGATTTCCGGTAACAAAGGACTTGGCAATAATGGTGCTGTTTGCCGTCATTATGCTGGTGGCTGCCTGGTCGATGATCAGAGACAAGAAGGAAAACAAGATGATAGAGGAGGAGCTATCCTATAATTACCCGATGATTGCTTTGGAAGGCCTGGTGGTGGGGGCGTTAACGGGCCTGGTAGGGGCAGGCGGCGGCTTTCTTATCATTCCTGCACTTGTGCTGCTGGCCCATATCCCAATGAAGTTGGCAGTCGGCACTTCGTTGCTGATCATTGCTGCCAAATCGCTGATCGGATTCACTGGGGACCTGGGAACCCAGCCCATCGACTGGTCATTTATACTCATATTTACGAGCCTGTCTATCGGGGGGCTTTTTCTGGGAGAGTACCTTTCCCGCTTCATATCAGGGGCAGCGCTAAAAAAGGGTTTTGGCTATTTCGTGCTTGTTATGGCTGTTTTTATCCTTACCAAAGAACTTATATTCTGATGATACACCCTGGCGACACTGGAGAAGCTACTTCTGCTAATCTCGAGAGAAGCCTCTTCGAAAATCTCAACTTTGTTACATTTACATGTGTTACCAATAAACAGATCAATTTTAAAAAAGAGATATGAAAACCAGTACAAACATCGTCGCATCGCTAGCTTTTCTTTTTATTTCAGCCATAGGCACAGCATGCAGCTCGTCTTCCACTGAGAAGGAGGCTGCCTCGGAAGTGGTTGCCAAGCCAGCAGTTCAGACATCCGCAAAGATTGTTCAGCTTAATGCGCCAGACTTTGCCGAGAAAGTGAAGGAAGCCGAAGTTCAGCTTGTAGATGTGAGAACAGCGGGAGAGGTAGCTACCGGCAAAATACCCAATGCAATAAATATCGACTACAACACCACCAATTTTGAGGAGATGGCCGCTAAGCTTGACCCGAATAAGCCGGTTGCAGTTTAC
Source organism: Imperialibacter sp. (assembly GCF_048007035.1). Classification (NCBI taxonomy): domain Bacteria; kingdom Pseudomonadati; phylum Bacteroidota; class Cytophagia; order Cytophagales; family Flammeovirgaceae; genus Imperialibacter; species Imperialibacter sp. Next base: position 2,224,785 of record NZ_CP180355.1, on the reverse strand, counting down.
TGTAAGGTGGGCGGCAGAAGTGCCAGGGCAGCCAAAGTATTTCAAGAGTTGGGCTTCAAGCAAATTTTCGAGTTGGAAGGTGGAATAATTTCATGGAACGCCAGTGGACTTGCCACCGAAAAGCAGTAGTAGTTAGTTAAATCAGCTAAGAGAAAGTGGAAAAGTATTGGAACATCATTGTTGGCTCGTATACCGGTTATTGGAACTATCTGGTCAATGAGATTTTACACCCCAGCTGGCACAATTATTTTTACTGGCTGCTGTTGGTGTCGGTTTTTTTCCTGATGCTGGAGTGGGTGAAGCCCTGGAGGAAAGATCAGCCCAGGTTCCGAAAGGACTTCTGGCTCGACTTCTTTTACATGTTCTTTAACTTCTTTCTCTTTTCGCTCATTATTTACAATGCTGTCTCCAACTCGGTTGTCAATCTTTTTAACGACGCCCTGGCAGCTATCGGTATCAATAACCTTTTGGCCTTTGAGGTAATGAAGTGGCCCATGTGGTCGCACCTGCTGATCGGGTTTGTGGTGCGGGACTTTGTGCAATGGTGGGTGCATCGATTGCTGCACCGGTCGCCCTGGCTCTGGGAGTTTCACAAAGTTCATCATTCGGTGGAGCAAATGGGCTTTGCTGCTCATCTCCGCTACCATTGGATGGAAAATGTGGTGTACCGCACGATTGAGTACATTCCGTTGGCACTGATCGGCATTGGGTTGAGAGACTTCTTTATCATCCATATTTTCACCCTGGCTGTCGGCCATTTCAACCACTCCAATATCAAAGTGCCGTTGGGGCCTTTCAAGTACTTTTTCAACAATCCTCAGATGCACATCTGGCATCATGCCTACGACCTTCCGAGGGAGAGGGGCTATGGGGTAAATTTTGGGATCACGCTGAGCATTTGGGACTATCTGTTCAAAACAGATTATATTCCCTACGACGGTCGGGACATTAAGCTAGGTTTCCCCGGCGTGGAGCAGTTTCCACACGATTTTGTGGGGCAGAACCTTCATGGAATAGTGCCGGAGCACAAGAGGGATAAAGCGAGTGTTGATAAAGAGCCCACGAAGTAACTGCGCTCCTTTTTCTCACAAATTCTTTTCTTTGCAGGATGACTCCAAGTGTGTACGACGTCATTGTGATTGGCGGAGGGCAAAGTGGCCTTGCTGTAGCTTATTATCTGAATAGGGCCGGTTTAAATTATGTTGTTCTTGACGCCAGCGACAACGCCGGCGGAAGCTGGCAGCATTATTGGCACTCGCTCCGTTTGTTTTCGCCTGCCCAATGGAGCTCACTACCCGGTGTGCTCATGACGGGCGGCCCCGACTATTATCCCACCTGCAACGAAACGATCGACTACCTGAAAAAGTACGAGGAGAAATATAAGTTCGCCATACAAAGAGGAGTGACGGTAATAGATGTAAAAAAGGCAGGCGGGCTTTTTGATATTGTCACCAGCAAAGGCACCTACCAGTCGAAGGCGGTGGTGTCTGCCACTGGCTCATTTGCCAATCCCTGGATGCCGGAGTTACCCGGAAGAGACAGATTCAAAGGGAAGGTTTTCCATTCCTCTGTCTACAAAAGGCCGGATCCATTCAAGAGCCAACAGGTAGCCATTGTCGGCGAAGGGAATTCTGGCGCCCAGATACTTGCTGAAGTGAGCAAGGTGGCGCAAACTTTTTGGGTCACGTCAAAGCCGCCGAAGTTCCTTCCTGATGAGGTAGACGGACGTTATCTTTTCGATGCAGCCACTCAAATGTATGAGGCCAAAAAGGCAGGGAGGGAATTCACTCCGCCGTCGCTGGGGGATGTGGTGATGGTTCCGCCGGTAAAAGAAGCCAGGAAAAGAGGAGTATTGGAGCGGGCTTACCCGCCAATCGATCATTTCACGGATCTGGGAATTATGTTGGTGAATGGCCAGGAGCTGCTCGTCGACAGTGTGATTTTCTGCACTGGGTTTCGGTCAGCGTTAGACCACCTCAAGGGCCTGGCCCTCAATGTTAGTGCGGGGAAAGTGGCAACGGTTGCCACCCGGTCGGCCGAGGTGCCAGGCCTTTGGTTGGTGGGTTACGGCCAATGGACAGGCTTCGCCTCGGCTACGCTTATCGGCGTGGGGAGGTCTGCAAAATCCACCGTAGAAGAGATCAAAAAATACGTATAAATACTGTTTTGTTGCAAATACTGGCTGCCTACCTTTGCCGGATGAAACGGTCTTTGTCTTATGTTTTTTTCTTTGGAGTCTTGTTTTTCGCCGCTGAACTTTCCGCACAGTCTGTGCTTAAAGTCAGGGTGCTCGACGCCGACACACAAGAGCCTCTCGTTGGCGCTACAATTCAAATAGCCGGAACCACACAGGGAACGATAACAGACTTGAATGGAGAAGGCGAAATTACCCTTTCTGGTACGGAGCCAATAAGTTTAGTGGCATCCTTCGTTGGCTATTCTTCTGGAAAGAAAAAGGTAGTGACAGGTACAACTGAGCTGGTTTTTAATTTGGAGCCCGAGGAAGCGCTTGAGGAGGTAATCGTTACTGCTACCCGTAGCAGCAGAACCATCGAGGATATCCCCATCAGGATGGAGGTAATCTCCGGAGAAGAGCTGGATGAAAAGGCCGCTATGAACTCCACGAACATTGCCATGCTGCTGAGAGAAAGCTCAGGTATTCAAATGCAGCAGACTTCTACCAACTCGGCCAACCAAACCCTTCGAATACAGGGACTGGATGGCCGCTATACCCAGCTGCTTCGGGACGGACTTCCTTTGTACGGTGGTTTTTCCAGCGGGTTGAGCATCATGCAAATACCCCCGCTGGATCTTCGGCAGGTGGAGGTAATCAAAGGAAGCGCCTCTACTCTTTATGGCGGAGGTGCTATTGCCGGCCTGGTAAATCTGGTTTCGAAAACGCCTGGTAGCGAGCCGGATCGGAGCATTATGCTCAACCAAACTACTGCAGGCGGCACCACACTCAACGCTTTTTTGTCGGGCCGGAATGAAAAAAAGGGCTTCACACTCTATGCTTCCGCTAATCGCCAGCAGCCATACGATCCAAACGACGACGGTTTTTCGGATATTCCCAGAGTAAGGAGCATTGCCCTCAACCCAAAAATATTTTTCTACCCATCAGAACGCACAACGCTGAGCATAGGCTTGAACAGCTCATACGAAGCCAGAGAAGGAGGAGACAAAGCAGCCATTGAAAATGAAGGCGTAAGCGGCCGCAGTTTTAGTGAAGAGAATTACACAGGAAGACTCGGGTCGTTGATCAACTTTGTACATACGACTTCGAACGGTTCACAGTGGTCTTTCAAAAACAGTGTCAACCTGTTTGCCAGGAATATCGACTCTCCAATTTATAGTTTTTATGGTGAGCAGGTCGCTTCATTCTCTGAGTTGGCTTATAACTTTAAGGTAGCGAAGCACGAACTGGTTACGGGTATGAACCTGGTGTCCGACCATTTTTCGGATCCGGGCGACAACTTTATGCCTGGCTTGGGAGATGTGGACAGATCATACAACTTTTTGACAGCTGGGGTATTTGCACAAGACACCTGGGAAGTTTCTGAGCAAAACACCCTGGAGTTGGGTCTTCGTACGGATTTTAACAATGAGTATGGCGCTGTTTTGCTTCCCCGGCTTTCCTGGATGGTCAAACCATCAAAGCAGTTGACCATGCGCCTGGGAGGCGGAAGAGGTTACAAGCTTCCAACCATTTTCCTTGAGGAGGCCGAGCAAAGGGCCTTCACCAGGGTGCTGCCTTACAACGCCCTCAATCAGCAGCCCGAAATGGAACGGTCGTGGGGCTCAAATTTTGATGTCAATTTCAGAACCGCCCTCGGAGACGACTGGACGCTGTCGGCCAACCAGCTCTTCTTCGTCACTCAGCTTGACAAGCCAGTATTTCTGGATGAGGTAGAGATGGACGGCTTTACTAATTATTACCTTTCCAACAGGCAAGAGCCTGTCGTTAGTACAGGCTTTGAAAGTAACCTCAAGCTCGGATACGATCATTGGAAGCTATTCTTGCAGTACTCTCTCACTCAGGTAAATGTCGATGACGGGTTTGGCTACCGCCAGAAGGCAATAACACCAAAGCATGCGGCAGGCTTTGTGGTAATGTACGAAAAACATGAATCGTTTCGTATCGGCTACGAGCTTTACTATACGGGAAGCCAGTATCGATACGACAGGTCGTCTACTCCGGACTTCTGGATCATGGGCATAATGGCTATGAAGGAATGGGAGAAGTTTAGTGTGTTCCTCAACTTTGAAAATTTTACTGACACCCGGCAATCGAGGTATCAGTCCATGGTAACTCCCCCTTACAATAACCCTGCTTTTGCTGAGGTTTGGGCCCCTACCGACGGATTTGTTTCAAATGGAGGTTTTATCTTTCACTTTTGAAAACCCAGCGACATTTATTACATCGATAAGTGATATTACTTCTTTGAATAAGGAATTTTTTTTCAATTATAGTATTTCGATGGCAATATGATATCTTTAGGACTAACTACCTCAAATTCAACTATAACTACCGTAAATCGGCCATTTGAGGTTTTTTGATATAGTTCACAACAATTTTTTGTAAACTGACAAGGAGGTTACTTTTATTACGCACGCAAGTATTTAGTACTATTAGAGGAATTAGTTTAATTATTCTTTTGTGGGGAATATGCTGCAGGGGAGCCATCAACTGGACTACTTATGTTAACGTACTTACTTTTTGTGCTGGGTTTTCCAGCGCTGATTAAAGGGGCTGATTTGCTGGTTGAAGGAGCCTCTTCACTTGCGAAGCGATTCAATATTTCGGATTTTATTATTGGGCTGACGATTGTGTCCTTTGGCACGTCCATGCCGGAGTTGATAGTCAATATTTTTGCCAGCCTCGACGGTAATGCAGACATTGCTGTTGGTAATATCATAGGAAGTAACATCTCCAACATTCTGCTCATACTGGGCATATCATCCATTATCTGCCCCCTGCCCATCCAGCGAAATACAGTACTTTCCGAGATTCCATTTTCTTTAACAGCCACTCTTTTGGTGGCGTATTTAGCCAATGCTGCGCTGTTCGGAGACCCGGGTACATTGAGCATCAGTAGGTGGGATGGATTGATTTTGCTTACTTTCTTTGCTTTGTTCATGGCGTATATTTTTAAGATAGCCGGGGAAAACAAAGAGCAGGAATTGGAGTCTACAGAGAAAGTAGAAATTATGCTGCTGCCAAAGTCGATACTTTATATAGGCATTGGCATCGGGGGCTTGTTTCTCGGCGGAAAATGGGTGGTAGATGGGGCCGTGGCGATGGCCGAGTACTTTGGTATGTCGCAAACGTTCATTGGCCTTACTATTGTGGCGATTGGCACTTCCCTTCCTGAGCTGGTTACTTCCGCCATGGCTGCTTACAAGGGCAACACAGATATAGCCGTCGGTAATGTAGTTGGTTCCAACATATTTAACCTGCTTTGGATACTAGGCATCAGTGCCACTATCAAGCCCTTGCAGTTCTCCCTGATCAACAACGCCGACATACTGGTGCTGATCGTCGCCAGTGCCTTGATGATCCTGTCTCTTACCACAGGGAAACGAAATGCCATAGACAGGGTGAACGGAATTGTTTTTGTTCTCCTTTATGTAGGCTACATAGTTTACCTTGTTTACAGGGGCTAGTCAAACCTTTACCTTCTGATTGAGCTTCAGGATGTTACCGGGTTTGCCAAACACATACAGCCTGTCGTCGAGCTTTATTTCCGTGTCTCCGTCTATGTCGGTAAGCAGCTCTTGCCCCCTTTGGATGGCCAGAATGAAGAGCTTGTAGCGGCTTTTTATTCTCGATTCTGCAATGCTTTTTCCGACGATTGATTTATCCTCCCGTTCCAATACAACACATGCCATCTCCAGGTCCTGAATGCTGAGATTTTTTGCTGCCTGTTCGGTTCTCATTAGAGGGCTGCGGAGCATTTCATAGCTACCTGAGCGAACCTCCTGTGTAAAGGCCTCAATCTCATTTAGCGGAACCAGGTAGTGCCGAAGTACCCGGGTAAAAATTTCAATGGAGGTTTCAAATTCCTCCGGAATAACCTCGTCAGCTCCAAGCTTTTTCGACTCTTCAATTTCGTTGATGTAGCGGGTGCGAACAATGATATGCACCGTGTTGGAGAACTCTCTGATCTTAGCGACTATTCGTTTGGTAGAAGAAGGATCCGATATGGCGATGACCACCACCCGGGCTGACTGAATCTGGACGTGCCTTAAAATCACATCATCGCTGGCGTCTCCATATATTATCGGCTCTCCTCTTTCTTTTTCCTGTTTAACAGTAGCCGGGTTCATTTCAACGATGGCGTAAGAAATAGCGGCCTTTCTTGCTGCTTTCGCTACATTTTTACCGTTGATACCGTACCCAATGATCACCAGATGATCCTTCAGTTCATGCTCGTCAGGCTCTTCTGTTTCAACATCCGACGACAGCGCCTGAATCTTTCTTACCAGCGGGTTCGGCGTTTTGCTATGCACCACATCGGTAATTTTGGAAGCGTAACTGAGAATGAATGGCGTAAGTCCCATGGTGATCAGCGACACACTAAGAAAATACTGATACGTCAATGGGCTGAGAATTTGGTTTTCGATGCCTGTTGCCGACAACAGGAAGGCAAATTCTCCTACCTGACAGAGCATGAGGCCGGAAAGAATAACCGTTCGGAAGGGATACCTGAGCAGCACCGCCCCGAAGCCTGCAATCAGCGCCTTTCCAAAAAGTGTTAGAAAAGTTAAAAGTAAGACAACGCTAAGGTGGTCAAAAAGGAATTTGAGATCGAGCAGCATTCCGATCGACACAAAAAAGAAGCTGATAAATATTTCTCTGAAAGGCAGAATATTGGCAGTGGCCTGGTGGCTGTAGTCTGATTCTGAAATGATGAGACCAGCAAAGAATGCACCCAGGGCCAGCGACAGACCAATGGAGGACGTAAGCCAGGCTGTAGCAAAGCAGATGACAATTATCGTCAGAATAAAAAGTTCACGACTTTTTGCCTGGGCCACCCTGAAAAGCAGTTTTGGAACAATATAGCGGGCCATGATTAGCACCAGACCGACTACCGCAATTACTTTTAGTAATAAAATGAGAATGGTTTCACCAATATTTCCGGTTTTACCGGCGATGATTGGGGTAAAAAGTATCATCGGAACGACAATGATGTCCTGAAAAATCAGAATGCCCAGGGCAATGCGGCCGTGAGGGGTATTGATCTCGCCTTTTTCCTGTAGCAGCTTCAGCACGATGGCGGTGGAGCTTAACGATACGAGAAAGCCTGCAAAAATCGACTCCTTGAAGGACAGCCCAAACATGTAAACAATGCCAAATGTGACCAAAATGGTGCCGGCCACCTGCACGGTTCCGCCAACAAATACTGTTTTCCTTATAGATGTTAAATGTTTGAAAGAAAACTCCACACCAATGACAAAAAGCAGGAAAATCACACCAATCTCCGACAGCATCTCCACTTCGTGAGAGGCCTGAATGAGCCCCATGCCGTGGGGCCCGGCCACCATGCCAGTAGCTAAAAGGCCTAAAATGGACGGCAGCTTAAAGCGGTTGAAGATGAGGATCATCAGCACGGAAATGCCAAGGATGATGACTATTTCAGTAAGAATCGGTATCTGCATAGTGGTTTTGTTGGGCGCAAATTACTAAAAGCTGGGGCAAGGAAGTTGGCGTGAGTGAAATAGTTCAGTGTCAGTTGGTGACAAAAATTGACATAAATTAACGCAAGGGTGACACTCGCTTTACTTGTTATGATCATATTGAAGTTAAATCTCCACCACTATGAAACTACTCTCAGCCTTTTTTATTGGCGTTAGCCTTCTGGGTGCTGCACCCTCAATGTCGCAGTCAAACGATTATGTAGCTCATGAAAAGGACTTTGGCCACTACACCTCCCTGGTTGTCGATGTTCAGGCCAATATTGAGGTGGATGCCAGTCAGCCTTCTCACGGCACTTTGGTGGTGTCAGAGGCTGATTTCGAGAACCTTAAATGGGAGCTGCTGGGAGAAACGTTGATTATTTCTGCGAAGGAAGGCAAGTCTGTGGCTGGCCCGATTAATTTGAAGCTCGGTTCCCCTAACCTGGCACGTATCGAGTCGACACAGGAGTCTATCATCTATATGCATCACGTAAGCGGAGAAAGCTTGAGCCTGGATTTACTCAAGGGTACTGTAAAGCTTGAAGGAAAAGTGGAAAACCTGCATGTGATGGCCGAGAAGGGCAGACTGTATGGATCAGGGCTTGAGTCAAAGAGTGCAGAAGTGAGGATTTGGGATGAGGGCTCTGTCGTCATACATGCAACCGAATCGCTGGAGATAGAAGCAACTAACAATGGGAGAGTTATTTACAATGGCTCTCCATCCAAAGTGATTAAGAACACGGGCAGTGGTGGTGTGATCATGTCAGAAGAGGCGTTGCAGCAACAGCGGGAAGTCGAGTATGTGAATTTTGGGGTTTAGGCAGCTTAAACAGGGCAGTTATTCTCTATTTTCTGTCGGCAAACACTAATTGTAAATGCTCACCTTCGGGCATTCGTTTCGCTGTCAATTTACTAGCCACCACGTACACCAGGAAAGAAACTACGAAAGCCGGAAAGACCTCATGCACCTGTTCCATGCCTTCAAAATTGAACCGGATTCCGAAGCGCCAGATCACATTCACCACCATACCAGCCACCATGCTGGATAGCGCTCCAATGTCGGTGCCCCAGCGCAGGTAAAGGCCGCCAAAGATGGTGGGGAAAAAGCTGGCAGCAAAGACCGATCCTGCAAAGGAAGACATTTCTACCACGCCCGCCGGAGGGTATAGTGTGAAAAGGAACACCACTACGCAATAGCCGAGCATGGCCCACTTGGTGCGCCTCACAATCTTTTGTTCCTCCATCGGCTTCCAGATATTCCAGATGTCTTTGACAATAGAGGTGCCTGCGATAAACGTGACAGAGGCTAGCGAGGACATGCCTGCAGCAAAAAGCCCCATCATACAAATGCCACTTACTGTTGGGCTATTGAGCTTGTTGAACATTACGCCAACAACTTCATCCGTATTGTTGATGAGATAGGCAGCCTCTTCATCACTCACCATCACATGCACCAAAGCCCCCACGCACATTACACAAATCAGCGAAATACCAAGGAAAATAGGCGTCCAGGTCATGGCAAACTTCATGCTGGCTTTGTCCTTGATGGAGTAAAACCGGATAATCAGCTTCGGGTCGGACACCTGCTTCATGCCTATGGTGAGGCCTATCGCAATGATATAGTACATGCTGGCTACTCCCCCAAACGTCATCATGCCGTCGCCAATAGGGGTGCCATCGGGCGTTACATGCCGGAGGTTGGCGAGCTTCTCCATTAACGGTGAATAGCCACCTGCAAAATAGAAAGGAATAATGAGCATGATAATGGCCACAAGGAACATGAGGATGCCCTGTATGGCATCTGTCCACATCACACCGTACATGCCGCCCGCCATGGTATAGCCACAGGTGAAAAAGATGAGGATAAACGCACCCAGGCCATAGTCGACTTCCAGCACGGTATTCAGCAAGTTAGCGCCGCCTTTGGCAATGCCGGTCATGTACCAGAGTGTAGCAAAGAGAATAATGAAGGAAGACAGCACCCTGATGCTCCTGGAGAGGTTGCTTTGGTAGCGCAGGTGAAAATAATCCGGCACCGTTACTGACTTTAGCCGAATGGACTGACTACGCATTCTGGGACCCATCACCAGCCAGGAAATCATGCAGAATACTACCCAAAACAGCGCTACATAGGCCCACGAAAGGCCGTATTTGAAAGACTCTCCTGCCTGACCGATGTAGGTGCTGGTACTAATGAATGTAGAGAAAAAGGCCAGGGACACTACCCAACCCGGGATTTTTCGGTTGGCCAGATAATACTCATTTACATTTTGAGAGGCCCTCTTCTGAAAGTGCCAGCCGATGTAGATAATAAGTCCTACATAAACCGCAATTAAAAGGAGCGTGAGCCCGTGTTGTGATAAGTAGTCCATGTTGATCAGTGCCCCACGGGGTTGTTGGTGTCATCGTCTTTGATACGATCGCTGAAACTGGATACCAGAAAGCTATTAAGTACAAGGAGTAAAAGCATCATCCAAAATGGAAAGCTGATCCAGAAGCTCATAATGTTGGGTTAGGTGTTGAAAAGCTTTTTCACGTCGTTTTTTGTCACTTTGCCCATTGCATTTCGGGGAAGCTCTGAAAGTGACAGGTATTTTCTCGGTACCCGGTAGCCCGGCAGGCGGGCTTTGAGCCAGGAGGTGAGTTCTTCAGTGTCGAGCGAGGAGTCACCAACAATGGCAGCGGCCACTATTTCCCCCCATTCTTCATCGGGAAGGCCAACTACGGCGCAATCGCTGACGGCCGGATGGCTTCTGAGTACTTCTTCAATTTCCAGAGCCGATATTTTGTATCCACCGGATTTAATGATATCCACTGAATTCCTGCCAAGAATTTTGTAGTAGCCATGTTCAACCTCGGCAATATCACCTGTTTTGAACCAACCATCGCTCGTGAAAGATGCTATCGTGGCCTCAGGCCTTCGCCAATAATCTTTGAAGACATTTGCTCCCTTTACCTGAATTTCACCGGGTACAGTAGTGTTTTCCAGTTCAATGTTTGCCTCATCCGCCAGCCTGATATTGACTCCTGGCAGCGGTAGTCCAATAAATCCAGCTTTTCTTTCGCCCACATAGGGATTGCTGATGGCCATGCCAATCTCGGTCATGCCGTAGCGCTCCAGCAGGCGGTGGCCGCTTATTGTTTCCCATTTTTCCATTACCGAAACTGGCAAGGCGGCAGAGCCCGACACCATTAGCCGAAACTTCTTCATTGCAGCGGTGAGCTGTTGCTGTTCACCCTCATCAAGGCTTTCAAAATGGGCAATGAGCTTGAAATAGATGGTGGGCACTGCCATGAACACATTGAGCCTGCCGGCTGCAAATAGGCCGAACACTTTTTCCGCAGAAAAAGAGGGCAAGAACTCACAGACCGCCCCTGACCATAAAGCGCAGCTAACTACGTTGATGATGCCGTGCACGTGGTGCAGTGGCAGAATGCATAACGTGTGATCAGCAGAAGTCCAGCCCCAGGCGGCCACGAGCGTTGAAATTTGTGCTTCCAGATTGGCATGCGTTGTTACCACCCCTTTGGGTAGGTTGGTGGTGCCACTGGTATACAGAATCATCGCCCGGCGAGACTTGTCAATTTCAGGTAGTTCTGCTGGCTTGCGATCGTTCTCAGGCTCCAGCACTATGAACCTAATGGTTTTATCTTCTGCATAGCCTTGCAAAACCTCTCTGAAGGAAGGCGACACCACGATAGCCGAGGCCTCGGTGTCTTCAATGACGTATTGAAGGGAAGGAAGCGGATGTGTGATACAAAGTGGCACCGCAATGCCTCCCGCCTGCCAAATACCCCATTGCACCCTGACGTAGTCAAAACCGGGTTCCACAAGAAAGGCAATTCGCTGTTCCTTTAAATCAGAAGTCCTATCCAGAAGGAGAGCGGCAAGCTGCTGAGAAGCAAAAAGAAGCTGTTGGTAAGTGCATGAGCCGCCATTTGATACAATGGCAGTTTTCTGAGCGTAAATTTTAGCCTTTTGAAAGAGTTGTAGCATTGAGTAGGTTCCAGACTAACAACATAAGTAAAATTGACCCGACCAACAAGTGTTCACCTCTCTTGGCGACGGCTTGGTTTGATCAGGGTAAAAGCTACCTGCTTTTTGAAAACATCCAAGGAAACAGATCAGGCTCAACATAAGCATTTTCCCAACTATTGTGATTGACACCCGGGTATTCTGTGTACTGCACATCGGCCCCCATCTCCCTCAGCTTTTCGTTAAGTTTCCTTGAATTGTCGACGGCAATCACGCCATCCACACTGCCATGGAATAGCCAGAAAGGTATTTTTGACTGTTTTTTCGAGTAGGCATTGAGGTCGGCACCCCCGCACACGGCAGCAATAGCAGCGAACATTTTTGGATAGCGATACACAGCCTCCAACGACCCCATGCCTCCCATGGAGAGCCCGGTGATATAGACACGCTTGCTATCGACAGACTCACTTTTCATCACGCTTTTCGTAAGGTCAATGGCCAGTTGTAAACCTTTGGTGATGTCGTAGCCATAGTTGAAATCAAGCTCCAACGGATACTTGGTTCGTTCAAACTTTACCGATGCCCAGTAGCTATCTTCGGGGCACTGCGGTGCTATAACGATACAGGGAAACTTGCTTCTGTTTTCAGGCTCCAGAAAGGCTTTCACTCCATTCACCAGTTGCTTTTCATTGTCAGTGCCTCGTTCTCCCCCACCATGGAGAAACAGCACCAAAGGGTACTTTTTAGTCTTGTCATAGTTTTCCGGATACAAAATCCGGTAGGGCAGCACGTCGCCTTTTTCGCTGATAAACTCTTTTTTCTCAAAAAGAGAGAAGTCCTGCGATTTTGCCTTAAATGACGTGAGCAGTATGATCAGCACAACTAATTTCTTCATAACTTTTGTCGGTAGTATTTTAAAATGTGTATTAGTGACACAACCTACAGTTTTCTTTTTAAACTTGAATGATGTAATATTCTTTTTCTTACTTGCCGGATTGATTGAATACGTTAGAAAATGTCGGAATTTCTGGATATAGCTGCTGAAAAATACCACCCCGGTCTTTCGGTAGATTGTGTGATTTTTGGGTTTCACGAAAATGAACTGAAGGTGCTGCTGCTGAAAATGAAGCACACCTCCAAATGGGCGTTGCCCGGAGGTTTCGTAGAGAAGAATGAGCATATTGACCTGGCGGCGATTAGAGTGCTGGAGAACAGAACCGGGTTGAAGGATATTTTCCTAAAACAGTTCTACACGTTTGGGGATCCGGACAGGCATGATCACGAAATGGATCTTGAGCTTTTCAAACAAAGTGGCCGTGATCCGGTGAAGGATCACTGGTTTTTGCAGCGCTTTATTACCGTGGGGTACTATGCCCTCATAGAATTTTCGAAGGCAAGCCCAAGGCCCGATGATATTTCCGACGCCTGCGAATGGAAAAGCGTTGACGAGCTGCCCGACATGATACTTGATCACCGGGAGATAGCGGATAAAGCGCTGGATACTTTACGGTTTCAAATCAACTACCAGCCTATTGGCCACAGGTTGCTTCCGGTTAAGTTTACGATGCCAGAGCTTCAGAAGTTGTATGAGACTATTTTGGGGAAAGAACTGGACCGAAGAAATTTTCAACGAAAGATGCTTGCTTATGGCATTTTGAAAGACCTGGGGGAGAGAAGAAAAGGGGGTGCCCACAAAGCGCCTTATCTCTATAGCTTTGATGTAAAGAAATACAACGCTGCCTTGAAAATTGGGTTGAAAGGAAGCTGGTAAAAACCTTACTAAGCCGCAAGGCTTAGTAAGGTTTTAAAAAGTATTAAAATAACTTCTCGTTCGGCGGAGTGGCACCAGCCAGCCGGATATATGGTGTAGTTTGACCCCTGTGGTGTGTTTGATGTTCAAAGGCTTTGCCGAAGGCTACCTCCCGGGTCATGTCCATCCCAAAAAGACTAACCGTTTCTGCCATTTGAGCCGCAGTCATTCCTTTCAGTGCATTGATCACGAAATCATAACTGTCCGACACCATTTTCACGGTGACTTCTTTCGATTTCCCGGCTGATTTTTCTGCGCCTCCTCTTTCAACAGGGCTAGCTGTTCCGGTGATTCCCGCAGTAAAACCGAAGTTCGCATCCGCCAGGTGCAGAAGCTGCTGCTCGAACGACCTGATCTCAGGTGTAGGCTTGTAGCCATACTTGTCTGCTGGCATCGCTTCCAGGTATTCCAAAGTGAAGGCCTTGGCTCTTTCCCATTCTTTCACAAGGAAGGCCGGGTCAACGGCAAAGCATTTGCTTGAAGCCACAAGGGCTAGCAATGCGAAGGTGAGTAAAAAGTTCTTTTTCATGGTGGTAGGAATTTAGTAAGGGTATGAAAATACGCTTTTTCAAATTATTAACGTAAGCTCCTGAATATTTTAAAGTTATCTATTCAGCTCAACCCAGTGACAGCTTCATCAGAAGGTCTGTTTGCGGATCGTTTCCCAACATAAAGGTGTGACTACCAAATTGCTGGAAGCCATGCCGTTTGTAAAACCGGATAGCACCGTCATTTTTCTCCCACACGCCCAGCCACAGGTAAGGGAATTGCCTTTTTTTACCAGTATTGATGGCAAAGTCCAGTAGCTGTTGCCCTATTCCTTTCCCCTGATGCTCCGGCATTACATAAATGCGTTGCAGTTCGATGCCTGGCTCTGTAGCGATGTCCGTTTGCGCTGCGCCATGATTAAGCTTGATATAACCGACAACTTCCTCGCCCGTGATGGCAAAGTAAAACTCCGACCCCTCAGTACCCAGTTCCTTTTTCGTTTGCTGCAGTGAAAAGGCCTCTGCCATATAGGCTTCGAAATCCTCCGGGTCGTTGAGGTGCTGAAAGCCCACCCGAAAGGTAAGCTCTGCTACTTTAAGCAATGTCTCGGCCCTGTCGGCTCCGACTCTTTCGAATGAGATATTTTTGCTCATGCTAAGTCCAGCAAAGCTTTCACGATGTTCTCCCATTCTTCGTCAAGGGTCAATTTTGGTCTCACCTTGCCAGCTCGCCGGTACCAATAGTCAGCGTTCCAAACATCACCTTCTTTGCGGTGAAGATAGGCGTGCACCCAGGCGGCATTTTCACTCTCCAGATCCTGAACTGTTTCGTGCGACTTGTCCCAGCTGCCCTTTCCGTCCCACCAGAGCCCTTTTAATTCTTCACTCAAGTTCAACGGTGGAGCTTGCTCGTGAATGGATACCTTGTATTCGTCGAAAGTCATAGTTGCAATTTACCTGTTTCGAAAATATGTGTTCAATAGCTGCCAGTCAATTAATTGTTGAATCAAATCCACCTTACATGAAATGCTGGTTGTTGCGGTGCATCGGGGACTCGCCAAACCTATCGCTTTCAATATTATAACCGTTTTTAACATTAATTAACACTTCCACGTAAACCATGTTTGTTTATGTATACAGGGTTGAGGTAACTTAGCCGTTTGTTAAAGCGTCAGGAGTTCAACAATACATAGTTTACATCCAGGAAAAGTTTGTGCATAATGGAAACATCGACAACAGATCTTAAAAGAGAGCACCAGGAGAAAATAAAGAAGGTAATAAGTGAGGTTGGAAAAGTAGTAGTCGGTCAGGAGTACATGATCAACAGGCTGTTGATTGGCTTGTTTACCAACGGCCACATCCTGCTCGAAGGTGTGCCTGGCCTTGCAAAAACACTTACGGTAAATACGCTGGCTAATGTGCTGCATCTTGACTTCAAAAGAATCCAGTTTACCCCCGACTTGCTGCCCGCCGACCTTGTGGGTACCATGATATACAATCAACAGAAGGCTGATTTTGAAGTGAAGAAGGGCCCTATTTTTGCCAACATAATCCTGGCAGATGAGGTCAACCGATCGCCCGCTAAGGTGCAATCGGCGTTGCTGGAAGCCATGCAGGAAAAGCAGGTGACCATTGGGGAAACCACTTTCCACCTGGACAGGCCTTTTTTGGTGCTGGCCACTCAGAACCCAGTGGAGCAGGAAGGCACCTACCCATTGCCAGAGGCCCAGGTTGACCGTTTCATGCTGAAAGTAAATATTGAGTACCCTACCAAGGCCGAAGAGCTAGAGATTATGCGCAGAATGGCGAATATGAGCTTTAATGCCAAGGTGGATACGGTGCTTTCCAAAGAAGACATTTTTGCGATCCGTGATGAAATCAACCAGGTTTCTATTTCCGAGTCACTTGAAAAATATATTGTGGAGCTGGTCTTTGCCACAAGAACGGCGGCAGACAATGGTCTTAAAGACTTTGCCGGCTATATCCAATTTGGAGCTTCTCCCAGAGCTTCCATCAACCTGAACCTTGCGGCCAAGGCCATCGCTTTTTTCGATGAGAGAGATTATGTGTTACCGGAAGATATCAAGGAAATAGCCAGCGACGTGCTCAACCATCGTATTCTTCTTAACTATGAGGCGGAGGCTGATGGAATTACTACTCAGCAGATCGTCAAAGAATTGCTCAACAAAGTATCTATAGGTAAATAAGCGACTCAATAGCTTACTGCTAAGCCCATATTGATTTACCCCTGCGACGTAACACCACGTTAACAAACGTCACGCAGGGGTAATTTTTTTAAAATTAGTTTAATCATATCGTAACATCGCTTTTCCTCCCTTTTAACATTAAGTGCTCAACTTTGCGGCTCAAAGACTTTTGAAATCAAAAAACAAAGTTGAACCATGAACAAGATCTTATCATTACTTTTTATGGCGGGCGTTTTAGTGTTCGCATCATCATGTGGCGGCGACGATGAGCCAGAGCCGGAAAAAACAACGGAAGAAAAAATTGCTGATGCGGTTGCTGCTTCTCAAACGGCCGTAAGTGCAAAGGCTTCTTCAGACGCATCTGCAACGGGTGTTACTGATGCTTCGGTATTCGACGATTGGACGCTGGCTTTTGTCAAAGGTCAACTGGGAGGCACTGATCAGACTCCATCTGAGCCATCAGCTGAGGCTACTGTAGTTAAAGTATCTGCTAACATCTCTGAAGATACTGAATGGACAAAAGACAAAGTGTATCAGTTGGACGCCCGTGTTACCGTTCTTGATGGCGTGACGCTAACAATCGAAGCCGGAACAATCATTAAAGGTAATGCCGAGCTGACCGGAGCTAACGCTGCCGTGCTAATGATTGCCAGAGGCGGAAAGCTTATGGCCGAAGGTACTGCTGAGGAGCCTATCATTATGACTTCAACCGACGACAACATTCAGCCGGGAGACCTTTCGGGCACTACTTTGACCGAAAGCGATCGGGGTAAATGGGGTGGATTAGTAGTCTTGGGCAAAGCGCCTGTAAGTGCCAAGACTGAAGACCCTCAGATTGAAGGTGTTGACGCAGCTGACACTAACGGAAGATACGGAGGAACCGCCGCTGATGACAACTCAGGAGTTATTAAGTATGTTTCGATCCGCCACGGTGGCGCTGAAATCGCTGCCGGAAGTGAAATTAATGGACTTACCCTCGGTGGTGTGGGAACTGGCACAACAATCGAAAACATTGAAGTTTATTCTAACTCTGACGATGGTATCGAATTTTTCGGGGGTACTGTAAATGTTAAGAGTGTGCTTATATACACTGTTGGTGATGATGGTCTTGATGTGGATCAGTCATACGCTGGAACTATAGACAACTTCGTTGTGTACGTTAGCTCTGACTCTGACAAAGGATTGGAAATCGACGGCAGAGAAGGCAGCTTGGATAAATCATTCACTATCAAAAACGGGACTATTGAGAGTGTTGGCGGAAAAGCTACAACAGCTGACTTCAAAGCCAAAGCCAAAGCTACAGTTACCAACGTGGTCTTGAAGAGTGGCAAAGTAATATTGTCCGCTTCATTCGATACAGAAACATACGAGGAGACTGAAGATGCGGCTTCTAACACAGCTGCTGGTTCACTTGTATTCTCTAAAGTTTCAACTTCAGCGTTTGAAGTATACACTAAGAGCTTCGATTGATAATAGTCGAAGCGAACTTATAGAAGATAATTCATAAATAAGACTCGTACTGAAAATGGTAGTTGTGGTGTTCCACGGCTACCTTTTTTGTTTTTCCATACTGACACCACTCGATTCAATATTACGGAAATGTTATCAAATCCTCACTTTCGAGTCTTTTTATTAAAAAACTGATAAAGTTCCCCTAATCAGTTCTAGCCGTGTCGGTGTCTACCTTTGCAGCGAATTAATTTTGAGTCTATTTATGAAGAAGTTCTTTATTGTTGCGCTGGCGGTTTGTATCTCCTCGTCGGCATTTTCTCAAACCGGGTTTTTAAGAGGTAAAGTTTACGACCAAATCTCCGGTGAGGCATTGTTTGGGGCGGCTGTTATCAAGAAGGGCACTACCACTGGTGCCGTTGCCGATTTCGATGGCAACTTTTCATTGACCCTTGAGCCAGGCACCCATACCATCGAAGTGCAATTCGTCTCTTATCAGTCCAAAACTATCGAAGGCGTTGAAATAGTTGCTGGGCAAACTACCACACTCGACATTCCTATCAGTGAGGATGTGACCGAACTTGAGTCGGTCGTAGTTACTGCTGAAGTAATCAAAAACAACGATGTTGGTTTGCTGTCTGTTCAAAAGAAGTCTATCAACACCATGGATGGCATTTCTTCTGCTTCTTTCAGAAGAGTAGGTGATAGCAACCTGTCTTCAGCCATGAACAGGGTGACTGGTGTGACCATTCAGGGTGATAAGTATGTGTACGTACGTGGCCTGGGTGACAGGTACACAAAGACGTCGCTGAATGGGATGATCATCCCTGGCCTCGACCCAGATAGAAACGATGTGCAAGTGGATCTATTCCCAACAGGTGTGCTAGAGAATGTGATTGTTTACAAAACATTCACCCCAAATCTGGTAGGGGATTTTGCCGGAGGCCTGGTTAATATTCAAACCAAAGCTTTTCCTGAAGAAAAGACTAGTTCAGCTTCTTTAAGCTTTGGGTACAACCCGGCCATGCATTTCAATAGCAACGCCGTGTCATACAAAGGCTCATCTACTGATGCGCTGGGCTGGGACAACGGAGCAAGAGCGCTTCCAATATCAGCCAGCGCTTCTATTCCAACATTGCCTAATTCCTTTGTAGAAGAAACAACAAAGAAGTTCTCACCTCTTTTAGGAACATCCCGGTCTACCAACTTCATGAACACCAATTTTTCTCTGTCACATGGCAATCAGGTGCAGAAAAACAAAGTGACATGGGGCTACAACGCCATATTCAACTACACTAATACCAACACTTTTTACGAAGGTTTCACAAGAAAGCGGTTTGAAAAAGACCGTACTTCTGCTGAGGTTAGCCTCGAGAGGGACTTTACAGCCGTGGGTGATTTGAGCTCTAACAACGTGCTTTGGAGTGCATTGGGAACCCTGGCCGCTAAGGTTGATAATCACACCATTGGTACAAATATATTTCGTACGCAGAATGGCGTAAGCACTGCTTTGGATCGTGAGATAGACTTCACTACGCTGAACAACCCAACTCATATCCATAACGATATCCTTGCTTATACCCAACGCCAGATGACTAACAACATCTTGTACGGTAAGCATCAGTTTGGCAGGCTCCGGGTGGATTGGACAAACTCACTTTTATTTTCAGGAATTACCGATCCGGATTATCGTGATACCAGAATCAATGAAGATGACGACACCTATGCCTTCAGAAATGGTGGTGGCATTGACAGATTTTGGAGAGAGTTGAAGGAAACAAATGAAAGCTTCAAGGCAGACCTTACATACGATCTAAACGACAACAATAAGTTGAAGGCTGGAGCCATGGTGGCTTTGAAGTGGAGAGAATTCAAAGTGAATGCGTATAACTACGATCCACTTGAAGCATTTCAGATTGAGCAAAACGACGCTAACTGGTTGCTGACTGATGCTAATTTGTATTCTGCGGAAAACCCCAGAGGTCTGTATGTTCAAAACAACAGTAACGCCTACAACAACTACGATGGAAGCCAGTCTACATATGCTGCCTATGTGATGAATGAAATGAATATCACAAGCAAGCTGAAGTCGATTTATGGTGTGAGAGTAGAAAACGTCAAGATGTTCTATACTGGAATCCGATTAAATGAGGACAACTCCAGCCAGCTGGAAGAGAACACAAAAACATTGGACAAGACTAACTTGCTGCCGTCTTTGAACCTTGTATATGCACTACAGGAGAATATGAACCTGAGAGCGTCATTCAATAAAACGCTTGCCAGGCCATCTTTCAAAGAGAAGTCTTCGGCGTTTATCGAAGACCCTATCACCAGAATACAATTCTCTGGTAATTTGGACCTGAAGCAGGCACAAATACTCAACTATGACTTGAGATGGGAGTATTTCTTCACTCCGGGTGAAATGGTGTCAGCCTCAGTTTTCTATAAAGACTTTACTGATCACATCGCATTGGTTTTCTTCCCTAACAATCCAGGCCAGCTGAAGCCAAGGAATGTGGGCGAAGCCCAGGTGTATGGTGCTGAGTTTGAGGTAAGAAAAGACCTGAGCTTTATCACTCCTGCTTTGCAGAACTTCTCAATAGGCTCCAACGTGTCGATTGTGGCCTCACGGGTCAACAGAAAGACAGTAACTGTAAGTGAGCAGGGACAAACCGAATACGACAGCGAAGTGAGCTACAAAGGTGGCGATGCATCTTCTGTAAAACTTTACAGAGAAATGACTGGCCAATCGCCTTATGTCGTAAACGCTTACCTGTTGTATCAAAATGATGAAATTGGGTTTTCAACAAACTTGTCATACAACGTCCAGGGAGAAACGATCACTTTCATCGGCATATCTAATATTCCTGACGTTTACCAAAAGCCATTCAATAGCCTGAACCTGAACGTTACACAGCAGTTTGGAGGAAGCCGCCAGTCAGCGCTAAGCCTATCAGCAAAGAATCTGCTCAACGCAAAAGATCAGCAGGTGTATAAGTTTGGTGATCAGGAGGAGTTGTTCTCGCTATACATGCCGCAAAGACTCTTCTCTCTAAAGTATACTTACACTTTCTAATTTGATATTTGGGCAGTGCAGTTTAGCAGCCCACCAATGAAATAGAAATTATAAACGAGAAAGGGGAGCTCAGCTCCCCTTTTCTCGTTTAATAGTCTTTCGTCGGCAATTTTGCCTATTTCCTTCCGATGATGGTAACAGTAAAGTTGTCTACATTTTGCAGGCTGTCGTAGTGTGTGGCTGCGAAGCTAATGGCTTCAATTGGCGCCTGCATTTTTATCCAGCGTAGCACCTTTTCATCCGCCGACTTGGTGGGTTCCCCCAAGGCTTTTGCATTGAAAGCCTCTAGTGCTTCTTCTGAAAATGGGAGCCCATGAGGGCCTTTTACAGAAATGTAGCTGGCTTTGTTGTCTACATACTCGACCTCCACATTATACATCCTGAAATGCTGTGCAAGAGCGGGGCCTGCGAGTGTCTCGGTGGCATAAGTACTATCTGGTTTGCCTAAAATGGCCTCTACTTCCTCCGGAGAATGTCTTAAAATAGCTGGAGCATCTACAACTACCCTATGTTTGCAGCTAGCCAGCGAAAGAAGGACGAGTCCAAAAAATATACGCTTGTTCATGTTATTTGTGGTTTGGCGCAAAATAGAAAATCAGAGAGAAACTACACAGCTTCTGGTGGGAAATGGCTGCCAGGAATCCGTAACACTACGATGGTGTTGTTGTGTAGTATTTTCTTTTCAGCCAGAAAGCTACTCTTACCAAAAGGATCAAGGCAGGTACCTCAACCAGGGGTCCCACTACTCCGGCAAAGGCTTGTCCGCTGTTGAGCCCGAATACGGCGATAGCTACTGCAATCGCCAGTTCAAAATTGTTGCCAGTGGCGGTGAAGGCAATGGATACATTCTTATCGTAAGGTGCTCCAATAGCTTTACTGAAGAAGAAGCCAATGAAGAACATAATGGTGAAATACAGCAGGAGAGGAACGGCTATCCGAAATACATCGCCCGGAATCTGGACAATTATCTCACCTTTCAGGCTAAACATCACCAAAATGGTAAAAAGCAGTGCAATGAGTGTTAACGGAGCAATGGCAGGGATGAATTTTTGCGTGTACCAGCTTTCTCCTTTTAGCTTTACTAACGAAACTCTCGTTAACAACCCAGCGAGAAACGGAATACCGAGGTAAATCGCTACACTTTCGGCAATGGTAGCGATGGAAATGTCTACAATGGCCCCTTCAACACCAAAGAGGGGAGGAAGCACAGTAATGAAAACACAGGCATAAAAGCTGTAGCCAAACACCTGGAAAATGCTATTAAGCGCTACCAGCCCAGCTCCATATTCAGCGTTGCCTTCCGCTAAGTCGTTCCATACCAACACCATCGCAATGCACCGGGCCAGGCCAATCAGGATTAAGCCCACCATATACGCCGGGTAGTCCTTCAGGAAAACGACAGCCAATACAAACATCAGCATGGGACCTATGACCCAATTGAGGATAAGCGACCCAAAGAGTATTCGTGTATTGCGAAAAACACGTGGCAATAGCTTGTAGTTCACCTTTGCCAGCGGTGGATACATCATCAATATCAAGCCGATGGCGATCGGGATATTGGTAGAGCCACTGGAAAAAGAGTTGATAAAATCGGAACTCCTGGGAAACAGATACCCAATGGCAACGCCTATAGCCATTGCCAAAAAGATCCAAAGTGTAAGGTAGTTGTCCAGGAAGCCGAGCTTCTTCTTGATGGTGGCCAAAGCTTATTTGATTTGAGAGAATACGTAGAACATTTCGGTGGCGATTTGCTGGCAGCGCTCATCGTATTTGACAGCTTCTAACACAGTGTCGTCAAAAGCTTTTGGGTCGTCATACATCACAGGTATGCGAGCTTCGGTGCCAGGGATATACGGGCAGTTTTCCTCGGCGTGCGAGCAGGTCATCACAGCAGAAAAGTTGGTGGTGGCGTTGGCAGGGTCATCGTACAATTTTGAAAAGGCAGTGATCGGCTCACCATCTTCGGAATTGAAAATGAAGTAGACCGGATTGGTTTGCTTTTCCTTTTTAGTAACATGAAAGCCAGCCCGCTCAACTGCGGCTACAGCACGCTCATTGAAGGCTGTTACCTCCACTCCGCCCGAGTAGGTTTGCACATCAATGCCGTAGTAGTCGGCAGCAGTTTTAGCCCATATTTGTGAAAATTGGCTGCGGCGTGAATTGTGCGTGCAGATGAAATTCAACTTCACTTCCTTATGTTCTTTTTTTCTGGACTGTATATAGTCAATCAACTTTTGAAGAACAGCTTTTCTTTCTCCTGAGAGTTCACTCACAGGAAGTTGTTGTCGGTAGGCTTCAAGCCTCGGTAATAGTTGCATAGTAGTGTTAGACATTTTGATGTTAGCAGCAGCCCGAGCCAGGAGCGCAGGCATTGGCAGGAAGTTTATCTGTTTGTGAGGTGGCAATTTTGATAGACTCGCCGGGCTTTTGGGCGAAGACGGTAACACTGAAAATACCTGTAGAACCACTTTTGAAGGCTTCTACCTCTGCTTCGGATAAGTACTTGTTGAGAATGTCATTAGGGATAACTATAGCTTTCTGCTTTTGCACTAACACGTTTTCAAATCCCGTTGACTCGATGTAGCCAAGATACTCATCCTTTTGAATAGCACCAGCTACGCAACCAGCATACATTTCAGCGTCTTCCTGAAGAGCTTTTGGCAAGTCGCCTACGAGCACAATGTCTGAAATACTGAAATGGCCTCCTGGCTTGAGCGCCCGGTATATTTCTTTGATAACGTTTTGTTTGTTGGGCACCAGGTTTAGTACACAGTTGCTGACTATAACGTCCGCAACATTGTCTGACACGGGCATTTCTTCAATATCACCCTGGCGGAATTCGACGTTGTTGTACCCAAGCTTTTCAGCGTTGGCTCGTGCCTTTCTGATCATGGCGTCGGTAAAATCAATACCGATTACTTTGCCAGTTTCGCCGGTTTCGTGCCGGGCCAGAAAACAGTCGTTTCCAGCACCAGATCCTAAGTCAATAACCGTATCTCCTTTTTGGATTTTAGCAAATTGTGTAGGAAGCCCGCACCCCAAGCCAAGATCGGCTTCCTGAGCGTAGCCCTGCATTCCGGTGTAGTCGTCGGTCATGATATTATACACCTCGTTTGATGAACCACCCGCTCCGCAACATGAAGATTGGTTCACGGAGATGTCTTGCTCGGCGATCTTGCTGTATTTTTCACGAACTATTGTCTTAAGCTCCTCGGAGGTTTTCATATTTTCAGTTGTTTAATTGCAATATTACGATGCCTGTTGGCAAATTTTTTTAGCAGCAGAAGGGGTGTCGGTCAAACATCTTATTAAAAAGACCCTTTATTTCCGTCCAACGAACCGGATCAATGCAATAGCTTACAGAGACTCCCTCAATCGTACCTTTAATAATACCCATGTCTTTTAGCTCTCTCAAGTGCTGACTGATGGTGGCTTGTGCCAAACCCAACTCTTCCACCAGATCCCCATTGATACAAGCGTTGGTTTTGAGCAAATAATCAATGATCGCTAAACGGGCAGGATGAGCGAATGCCTTAGCAATAAGGGCCAGGTCATTTTGTTCAGCAGTAAAGAGATCAGTTTTAGTTACACCCATAACTTTTGATTACATTGCAATATTACGATTAATAAATTCATTTGTCAAATACCCCGGTAAAATTTTACCATTACATTTGTCAATAAGCTAAATAAAAACTTATGGCCACTGAAATCATGCTCCCGATTTGGCGAATGGGCCGAACCAGGCTCACCAACCAGTTGCCCTCGATTAGCTCCGAGAGCTTGCCGTTGAGAATCCATCCCGATAGCAATTCGATAGGCTGGCTACTCAGGCACATCGCAGAGGTGGAGCTGCTTTTTGCCAAAAATGTATTTGGAAGGCCTTTGCAGGTGAAGCTATCGACAGTCGGGCAGGGCATAAAGGACTTGGGGCACTTTACCAACCTTGAGGAACTCAAAGGGTTGCTCGACGAATCGGGCAGAGAGCTTGAAGCGGCCATTTTGGATCAGGAAGACGGAAGCTGGTCTACTGAGGTTACTACCCGGGAGTTTGGAACGATCACTAAGGCTGAGGCACTTTCACGCATCACTACGCACACCGCATGGCATGCAGGTCAAATGGCGATTATTAAAAAGTATGCTGTAGCCGGGTAGAAGCTTGCACTACCCGAAACGCTTTTTTGAATGCAACACAGCATCATTAATTCGTTTTTTTATTTCAGACAAGGGCAATTTTTCTTTCAGTTTGGGTGGGTCAATGGCAGGATCGATATCATCAAAGTAGTTGACTGACCTCAAAGCAATGAGCGGGTTGAAATTAGGGTACTTAGTAGTGTAGAAGGCGATCATTTCGTCCATAGAGAAATGCTCTAGCAGATAGTAGACATCAATAAAGTCCTTGAGCCGCTTCCCCGAGTTTGAAATGGCATTGAGCTTCATAGCGGCTATGTCCTCTTTCCCAAGAAACGTAATGCCCTCTTCCGTTATTGGAGGCTTCACTAGTGGATAGTTATGGCGGACGAAGTCTGTTTTCACCGAGTTGACTACCGTCAGAAGGGTTCCTTTTCTTTGAAAGGTTGGCGTTACCGAATACTTCTCACCTAAAAACTTTAGAAGTTCTTCGCCGTCAAATTCATTAACAGTAAACAAATCAATATCAATAGAATTGCGATGGCCAAGTTGAAGCGCCAAGGAAGTTCCTCCGACCAGATAAAAACCGTTCAACTCTGAAGAAGTTTGTAGCTGCCGTATTAAAGCGAAAGTCTCCGGTTTGACAATAAGTGGGTCTTTATGTAGCATCCAAAAAATCGGATTTAAGGAAGAATTTGGACCACTCCTTTTCTCGGGCACCCAGCTGAGCACTCCAGTCTATCGTTTCAAGTATCTTTTGCTCGCCATAATACCGAACGATCTCTCTCCATTCTTCGAGATTTCCTCTTTCCAGCACTCTTTCAATGACGATCTTGTATGACTTCTCATAGTTGAAAGTCTCAAGATCATATTCCCAAAGCAAATGGCCAGGCAAATTGGGTTTGGTGCTCATGACTTATTCAATCAGGGAAAAGTGTCGTTGAACAAAAAGTGTAAGCCTAATTTAACGTGAGTTCGATATAAAAATGCCGTTATTCCGGAAAATATTGGCCTAAAATTCAAATGGGCCAATATTTATCCGGAATCTCAAATGTCTTGTGGCGGAGATTGCGGATAATTTTCTTCAGATGAGAAAAATATCTGAAGAAAATTTCCGCAATGACGCCCCTCGGTGATGTTTTGTTACATTTTTATATCGAACTCACGTTAATTTACGAAAAGCGATATAACTAATGCGAAAAAGTTACCCGAAACGTTGGGTTAAGCCTCGCTATCTGCCATCCTGTTGTGCTCCGACTGAAAAGCAAAGTCGATTTCCGGATACTTCGAAATCATCACATCCAGCATACCTTTCGATTCCGCCAGATAAACGGGTAAACCATCTTTGTCCAGTGCGATAGAGTTGGCCTTAAAGTCAAGGAAGTCTTTCAGTTTGGCTGGGTTGTTGGAGCTGACCCAGCAGGCTTTGTACATCGGCATGGGGCGGAAACGACAGCTGGCCCCATATTCATGGAGCAGGCGATATTGAATAACGTCGAACTGGAGCTCACCCACTGTGCCTACGATTTTTCTATTGCCGGGCTGCTTGATAAACAGCTGTGCCACGCCTTCGTCGGTCAGCTGGTGAATTCCTTTTTCCATCTGCTTCGCTTTCATGGGGTCAGCATTTTCCAGTTCCCTGAAAATCTCCGGAGAAAAGCTGGGAATTCCCTTGTAAGTCATCATTTCACCTTCGCTCAGGGTGTCACCTATCTTGAAGTTGCCTGTGTCATAAAGACCCACTACGTCCCCGGGAAAAGCCGAGTCAATTGTTTCTTTGTCCTGAGCCATGAAGCTGGTAGGGTTGGCAAAGCGCACATTTTTGTTGAGCCTCACATGGTGATAAAACTTGTTACGCTCAAACACACCGCTGCATACCCTGAGGAAGGCGATCCTGTCACGGTGGCGGGGATCGAGGTTGGCATGTATCTTGAAAACAAAGCCTGAGAAGTTTTTTTCTGTGGGAAGCACCTCACGAAGGTTGGTGTTTCTTGGCAAGGGTGTTGGAGCAATTTCGATGAAGGTGTCGAGCAGCTCCTGCACGCCGAAGTTGTTCAAGGCACTGCCGAAAAAAACCGGAGCCAGAAGCCCGTCCAGATAGTTCTCCTTATCAAACGGCTCATAGGCCATTTCTACCAGCTCTGCATCTTCTCTCAACGTATCTGCATCTTTGCCTATGATTTCTTCCAATTTGGGGCTTTGGAGATCCGAAAATGATACAATGTCTCGCTCGACGGCAGTCTTGTTGGCATTGAAGAGGTTGAGATGCTTTTTATACAGGTTGTATACTCCTTTAAAATCCGAACCGTTGTTGATAGGCCAGCTGAGAGGACGCACTTTAATGCTCAGCTTGTCTTCCAGCTCGTCCATGAGCTCAAAAGGGTCTTTGCCTGGTCGATCCATTTTATTCACAAACACAATCACTGGCGTGTCTCGCATTCGGCACACACTCATGAGTTTTTCGGTTTGCTCTTCCACGCCCTTCACAGAGTCCACCACAAGTATCACACTGTCGACGGCCGTTAGCGTCCGGTAGGTGTCTTCTGCAAAGTCTTTGTGACCGGGAGTGTCCAGCAGATTGATCTTTATGCCTTTGTATTCGAAGCCCATCACCGAGGTAGCCACGGAAATACCACGCTGCTTCTCTATCTCCATAAAGTCGGAGGTGGCGGTCTTCTTAATTTTGTTGTTCTTAACGGCTCCGGCTGACTGAATAGCACCACCAAAAAGAAGTAGCTTCTCCGTCAAAGTGGTTTTCCCCGCATCGGGGTGACTGATAATGGCAAATGTTCTGCGGCGATCTAATTCTGCAGTGTTCTTCATACAACTCCTTAACTATTCGTGATTTACTCTGGATTTGGTGGATAAAAAGGCCTCATTCACAAAGATTTTGCAAATATAAGTCTTTAAAGACAAGGGATCGACATGCGCTGTGATAAATAGGAACTTACACTAGTGTCCGCTTTTTTGAATATAGTTCAGAAGGGTCTTTTTCAATGAGGCAATTTCCTTTTGGGAAGCATCCACTGCTGCCGCTTTCTCTGCTATCAGTTGTCCCAGCGTGTTGATGGCGGCCACCAGCTCTTCATCTTCAAAGGTAGTATCTTTATCGGCACTTCGGGCCTTCGACTTTTCCAGCTTAGCTATGAGCTTCTCTCTTTTTGCCACAGCCCTTTGGTGATCGGCGCTGGTTTTTCTGGCTTGTTTTTCGGCGGCAACTATCAGTTGCTGGATATAGTCACCATAGAATTTTGACTTAAACTCCTCCAGAAAATTCTTTGTCTGTTGCATGTACTCTTTCCGTGTCGACGCATCCATATTCACACTGTTCAGCACAAGCGTTAACCTGGAAGAATTACCATCAACCTTTATTTCGGAAAACATTTCTATTGGCACATTTGACGAGCCTTTTTCCGGCGGTACTGAAAGTTTCCAGTAAGTCTTTCGGTTTTTTACCCTGGCTACGGTTTTAAGGTACCGCCACCAGCCCTTTTTCAGGTTTTTTGGAGGGAAGTCGAACTGGGCAACATAACCAGCGTGCTTGTCGCTGCCAATTGTAAGCGAAGCCGATGTCACTGCCGGGCCGAAATCAGGTACGGCATTTGAGCTGGCCCCGGCATTTTTACTTTGAGCCCACAAGCCTCCTGCTGAAATGAAGATAATTAAAACAGAAAGCAGGAATATGCAGTTTTTCATTCAAACACCATTTCTTATCTAACGCAAATGTTGGCTAAAAATGCGTAATTAATACGGAAGTTGAAAAGTGAATTATACACAGATAACCAGCAGCAACTGCATCAAGAATGAGAGAGACAACGAAAGGCAAAATACTTGTGACGGGAGGAAGCGGCTTAATTGGCAGCCGGCTAAGTGAGTTGCTGACACAGGCAGGGTATGAAGTGGCCTGGCTGAGCAGATCCTCTGGAAAGGCCGACAAGTACAAAACCTATACATGGGATATTGGAAAGGGCGAGATACAAGATGGTGCCCTGGAAGGCGTTGAGGCTATTGTCCATTTGGCTGGTGCTGGTGTAGCTGATAAGCGCTGGACGGAAGCAAGGAAAAAGCTGATACTTGAAAGCAGAACTAAGTCGACGGCATTACTCATGGAAAAGCTCTCGGCCCTTGAGCGGAAACCGAAAGTATTTATTGGCGCCTCGGCGATTGGCTATTACGGTGCCGATACTGGCGACGCTATAATTGATGAGAAGTCACCAGCTGGTGACGATTTTCTTGCTCAGGTAGTCAAATCGTGGGAAGCATCATCAGCCCCCGTTGAAGGCATGGGAATCAGGAGGGTACTTATCCGGGTGGGGGTGGTGCTGAGTGCCAGTGGTGGTGCACTGCCGCAACTGCTGGCCCCGCTTAAATTTGGGTTCGGCGCTCCTTTGGGAACTGGCAAGCAGTGGATGAGCTGGATTCATATCGATGACCTTTGCCGCTTGTTTCTGGAAGCCATTGAGAATACTACTTACTCTGGAGTCTATAATGGAGTGAGCCCATCGCCGGTCACCAATAAAGAAATCACGAAGGAAGCCGCTAAAGTATTGAACAAACCGCTTTGGCTGCCGCCAGTGCCTGGCTTCGTTCTGAAAGTGGCGCTTGGTGAAATGGCGCAGATTGTCCTGGGTGGCAGTAAGATTTCTTCAGAAAAAGTGGATAAGATGGGATTCAAGTTTGATTATACCCACCACAACAGTGCTTTGAAGAACATTTTGCTGAAATAGCTTTTTGCCACTGCCAATGAGCAAATCATGTTTTCACCTTCGTTTTAATTGTGTCGATTTAAACGTATTTTTGCGTTTTGGCAATTCTGTACTGCCCCCAAGAACATAAGAGTATGCGTAAATTCATCATGTTGCAGCTTTGGCTCGGCATCCTTATCATCGGCGGTTATTTTGTTTACAAGCGCACCACGGGCAAAGATGAATACCTGACGCCGCCGCCCGCCTCCATGGAGACAGTGCCTTTGGAGGTGACGCTGCCCGACAACTATGTAAAAGTATTCGAACTGCCTGATACTTTGAGTTTCGCAGGAGAGCCAGTGCCGTTACATATGACCGATGTGAGGGAAAGACTTGACAGGGAAATACACGTCAACTCCTACTGGCACAGCAGTACTATCTTCCTTATCAAACGTTCCAATCGGTGGCTCCCGTTGCTTGAAGAGCTGCTCAAAGAAAATGGCATTCCTACAGATTTTAAGTATTTGTCAGTGATTGAAAGTGGCCTTGAGAATGTTGTTTCTCCAAGGCAGGCAGTAGGTTTCTGGCAAATAAGAGAAGGTACCGGAAATGATTTTGGCCTGGAAATTAACCGGGAAGTTGATCAAAGATATGATCCGATTGCCTCAACAGCCGCCGCAGCCAAATACTTGCTCAAAGCAAAAGAGAAGTTTGGGGACTGGACAAATGCAGCAGCCTCCTACAATATGGGGATGAAAGGTCTGTCAGATGAACTTGAAGAGCAGAAGACAAACTCCTACTACGACTTGCTCTTGAACGAAGAAACTTCCAGATACATGTTCCGTTTGTTGGCCATCAAAGAAATTCTTGAGCACCCCAAGAAGTATGGGTATGATATTCCGCAGGAGTTACTGTACCCTGTGATTCCGCTCGACACATTGCGGGTTACGGAAGACATACCTAGCCTCGTTGACTTTGCCCAGGCGAGAGGCTTGTCATACAAGGAACTCAGACTGCACAATCCGTGGTTAAGGAGGGGTGCTCTAAATGTCAGGAAAGGAAAAAGCTATTTGCTCAGGCTACCGAAGGGGCATCTTGAAGTACTGCCATCCAACAGTAAAGCCGATGCACTGAATTCCGGAAATTGATTTATTTAAAAACATTTTGTATCCATCAACAGCATGCCAAAAGATACTTTAAAAGCACCACAACCCACAAAAGAAAGCAATGGGGAGCAGTTGGTGAATGGGGCCACAGATGGTATTGACTTTCTCGAGATTTTCGGAGCCAGGGAGCACAACCTGAAAAACATTGACCTGAGATTCAAAAGAAATCAGTTGGTGGTCATTACGGGCATTAGTGGTAGCGGTAAGTCATCTCTGGCGTTTGACACAATCTACGCAGAAGGCCAGCGCCGCTACATGGAAAGCTTCAGCGCCTACGCACGTTCGTTCATTGGCGAGCTGGAAAGACCCGATGTGGATAAAATCAATGGACTAAGTCCGGTCATTTCGATTGAACAAAAGACCACCTCTAAAAACCCTCGTTCTACAGTAGGCACGGTTACTGAAATTTATGATTTTCTTCGTTTGCTTTATGCCAGGGCAGGTGACGCCTATTCTTACCTCACAGGCAAGAAAATGACCAAGCAAAGTGAGGATCAGATCATCAGGCAGATTCTTAAGCAATACGATGGCCAAAAATTGGCTATCCTTGCTCCGGTTGTCAAAGGCCGAAAAGGGCACTACAGGGAGCTTTTTCAGCAAATCAGGAAACTGGGCTTTTCAAGGGCCAGGATAGATGGTGCCTTGGAAGAGATCACCCCCAAGATGCAGTTGGATCGTTACAAAACCCACGACATCGAAATTGTGATCGACCGGGTGGTTGTAAGTGAGAAAGACGCCAGTCGCATTACCCAGTCTACCAAAACAGCAATGACGCAGGGCAAGGGGGTAATGATGATTTTGCTGGAAGATGGAAACGTGGCTCATTTTTCCAAGACACTGATGGACCCTGAGACGGGGCTTGCCTATGATGATCCGGCTCCAAATACCTTCTCCTTCAATTCCCCCTACGGTGCCTGCCCGGACTGCAATGGCCTGGGGGTCATTCAGGAAATATCCAGAGAGTCGGTCATGCCCGATCCCAATATCAGCATTAGCCGGGGAGGAATAGCACCCTTGGGTGAATACCGGGATATATGGATTTTCAAGAAGCTGGAGGTCATTCTCAAAAGACACAGGTTAAGTCTGGCTACGCCTATTAAAAACATCCCTGAAGAGGCGTTGAAGATAATACTGTTTGGCGACGACGAACCTGTAGCAGTCGCCTCCGTCAAATACCCCGGCACAGAATGGAACACCAAGTTTGAGGGCATCATCAATTTCCTTGAAAAGCAAAAGGACGGTGGCTCTGACAAAATGCAGCAATGGGTGGATGAATTTACTGTTAGCACCATCTGCCCGTCCTGTCATGGCGCTCGGCTTAAAAAAGAAGCACTGCACTACAAAATCGACAACAAGAACATTTCCGAGCTGTCTTTCATGAACATCACCCAGCTTTCGGAATGGTTCGAAGGGCTGGAGACTCGGCTCGACGAGCGGCAGAACATCATAGCAGCCGAGGTATTGAAGGAAATCAGGAAGCGAATCGGCTTTTTGCTGGACGTTGGTCTGGATTACCTTAACCTGGACCGGCCCCTGAGAACGCTTTCCGGAGGAGAAGCTCAGCGTATTCGACTTGCAACACAAATAGGTACTCAGCTGGTCGGTGTGCTGTATATTCTTGACGAGCCAAGCATTGGCTTGCACCAGCGTGACAACGTGAAACTGATCAAGGCGCTGAAAGACCTCCGGGATCTTGGCAATACCGTCATAGTGGTGGAGCACGACCGTGATATGATGATGGAAAGCGACTTCCTCATTGACATCGGGCCGGGAGCTGGAAGGCACGGTGGCCAGGTGGTAGCTGCTGGCACGCCTCAGGAGGTTTTAGAAAGCAATTCGCTAACAGCCGGTTATCTCAACGGAATTAACAAGATCGCTGTACCGAAGGAAAGAAGAAAAGGAAAGGGCGAGAGCATTGTACTGAAAGGTGCCACGGGCCACAACCTGAAAAATGTAACACTCACTTTGCCAATTGGCAAGATGCTCTGCATTACCGGTGTGTCAGGTAGTGGCAAGTCTTCGCTGATCCACGAAACGCTTTTCCCCATTCTCAGGAAGCATTTTTACGGCAGCAGATCAGAACCCCTTCCCTATAAAGAGATCAAAGGGGTTGAACATATCGACAAAGTAATAGAAGTGGATCAGGCACCTATTGGCAGAACGCCACGCTCTAACCCAGCCACTTATACTGGTGCCTTTTCAGATATTCGTCTGTTGTTCTCGAACCTTCCCGAGGCGAAGATAAGAGGCTACAAGCCGGGCCGCTTCTCTTTCAACGTAAAAGGTGGCCGTTGCGAAACCTGCGAAGGGGCGGGCATGAAAGTCATCGAAATGGATTTCCTCCCCGACGTGCATGTGCCGTGCGAAACCTGCAAGGGCAAACGCTACAACAGGGAGACGCTGGAGGTAAGGTTCAAGGGCAAGTCAATTTCAGACGTACTTGACATGACTGTGGAGCAAGCCGTAGAGTTTTTCGAGTTCCAGCCCAAAATCCTCAGACGGATTCAGACCCTGCACGAAGTTGGTCTGGACTACATCACATTGGGCCAGCATGCCACCACGCTTTCGGGCGGGGAGGCGCAGCGGGTGAAGCTGGCAACTGAGCTTTCGAAGAAAGACACGGGCAAAACGCTGTACATTCTTGACGAGCCCACCACCGGCCTGCACTTTAAAGACATCCAGCACCTGATTGACGTGCTGAACAAACTTGTGAACAAAGGCAACACAGTCCTGATCATAGAGCACAACCTCGATGTGATCAAAGTAGCCGATCACGTCATTGATCTGGGACTTGAAGGCGGCGATAAAGGTGGTAAGATACTTGTGGAGGGTACACCCGAAGAAGTGGCAAAAAAGCAGGTAGGGTATACGTCTAAGTTTCTGAAGGAAGAACTCGAACGGGTTTAAATAAAAAATCCCACTGAAAAAACAGCGGGATTTCCACACCTAAACCTACCATGTGTTACCCCGATGAACCGGGGTAAACCACCTACTTAAACTAACTACTAACCTTTATGTTTTAGTCTTCCAACATGTAGTAGCTGTTTCCAGCGTACTCCATCAGGAACTCACTTTTCTTTATTAACGATCTTTCTTTTGAAGAAGGATCTTTTTCCAACACCTCCTGAAGTGGCTGCTCCAGCAACACATTCCAGCTTTCGTCAAACACTACAATTTTATCCTGCAACACAGGAATGTCTTTGACACTTAATTCGTTATTGAGGCTGTTGATGATTTCTGCGATCTCCGCCTGCGAGAGCTTGTAGGGATTTTTAGCTACAAGGTCGCTCGTGAAGGTGCTTCCTATCAAGACTATACCTGCAATGCTCAAAAAAATACTTTTCATAATTTTGGTCTTTTCCAATTCTTTAACAATGTTCTGTTTCTTGGTTCTGACCAAAATGAACGCAAAATTATATTCTTTGTTTCTTATTTTTACAGAACATATTAATGAAGAGGTGCGTTCTGAGGTAAGAAAAGTGATCGAACTTCAGAAAATGAGACAGACTTACGCCAGTTTTATTCGAAAAGTACAATTTATAGACTGATGATCCTCACCAAATTAGCTATGAAGAGGGACCTAAGAGGGGAATATTTTAAGAACTAAGGCGGCCACAATATCAAAATAATAATTGCCTACACTCTAAAAAATCAGAATATAATTCTGGTATAATTTAGTAAAAAAATAGAATAATTATAAGAAGTTAGTCAATGTACCTTTATCTCCTATTATGTCAGAACAAATAAAAAAATCGGGCGATATCATGATTCCTCAGACCTCCAAAAAACGAGTGGTAATCATCGGAGGAGGATTCGGAGGCTTAAAAATAGCGAAAGGTTTAAGAAAAAAAAACTTTCAGGTAGTTCTTTTTGATCGACACAACTACCACACTTTTCAACCTCTCCTTTATCAGGTGGCTACTGCAGGGCTTGAACCCGACTCTATCGCAGGTCCTTTGAGAAAGCGACTAAAGAATTTCAAAGACTTCTACTTTCGAATGGCCACGGTTGAGTCTGTCGACACATCTAGGAATTGTATAATTACAGAGATCGGAGAACTGACCTATGATTACCTTGTGATAGCGAACGGGTCGCTCACAAACTATTTCGGCGACAGTGAGCTGGAGAGGAATGTTTTTCCGCTCAAGCAAATACCCCATGCACTCAACCTGAGAAGCCAGCTTTTGCAGTCATTTGAGAAAGCTGTGTTGCAATCTGACACGGAAGAGAAGCAAAGCCTGATGAACTTTGTGATCGTAGGGGGCGGCCCCACGGGAGTTGAGCTGGCAGGGGCGCTTGGAGAACTGAAATTACATGTGCTGCCCAAGGACTACCCGGAAATCAACTTCAAAAAGATGATGATCTATTTGGTGGAGGGCCTGCCAAGGCTGCTCAATGGCATGAGCCATGAGGCGGGAGAAAACGCTTTCAACTACCTTAAGCGATTCGATGTGCAGGTGTTGGTTGATAAGCGCTTGAAGTCCTACGACGGGAAAACCGTCGTGTTGGATGACGGCATGAGCATCCCGGCAAGTACGCTGATTTGGGCGGCCGGTGTAAAAGGCAACATTTTGCCCGGAGTAGCAGATGCCTCTGTTTTCAAAAGCCGCATCAAAGTAGATGAGTATTGCAAGGTGATTGGCACCGACAATGTTTATGCCATTGGCGACGTGGCCTATTTCCCGACAGAGGCCTACCCAAATGGCTTGCCCATGCTGGCGCCTGTGGCCATTCAGCAAGGAACCTTACTGGCAAAGAACCTGGTCAACCTCGACAAGGGGAAGGAAATGAAGAAATTCGAGTACCTTGATAAGGGCAGCATGGCCACCATTGGACGAAACAAAGCTGTTGTCGACTTGCCTGGCAACATAAGAATGAAAGGATTCATCGCCTGGTGGGTTTGGATGTTCATTCACCTGCTGTCCATTATTGGCTTCCGCAACAAGTGGATCGTGCTGAGCAACTGGATATGGAATTATTTCACGTTTGACCGAAGCACAAGACTTATCATAAGGCCTTATGTGAAGAAACCTGCCAGGCAAGAAAAAGAACCTGAGAAGGAGGAAGTTACCTCCCGTTGAAAGGGCCCGCTAACGGTTTGAAATTGAGAAACACTCCACTTAACCGGAATGTATTAGACCAAGTGTGGATTTTATTTATATTTCGCCCATAAGATGATCAATAAGAGGCGGATATATTGGATTTGTCAGATTGGTGGATGGTCGATTTACGGCTTCAGCAATTTGTTTTTGCTGTCTACTGCAAAAACACTCACGCTATCCGACATCACCGGACAAATCATTTCGACCGCTTTCTATATTCTTATTACGCACTTTTTAAGAATACTGATGATCAGGCGGAATTGGCTGGGCAATTCATGGCCAATTCTTATCCCAAAGGTGATATTTGCCACATTTCTGGTAGGCATTATCGACTACTTCTTTCTATTGGCTCTTCAGTACAGCCTGGGCACGTTGATGAAGAGTGATTTCAGTTTTGAGACAATGAGTGCGAACGTCCTCATCTCCTGGACACTCACCTTTATTTGGGCGTTGATTTATTTTACCTTTCATTATTTTGAGAGGTACAACAAGTCTCTTCAGTTTGAAGCAACCATCAACGAAATAGAGCTCAACAACCTGAAGTCGCAGCTGAACCCGCATTTTATATTCAATGCCCTCAATAGTATCAGAGCCCTTGTTGACGAAAACCCGTCGAAATCGAAAATAGCCATCACACAGCTGTCGAACATACTGCGATATTCCCTGATTCTCGACAAAAAGAAGCTTATCCCTTTTCAGGACGAGCTTCAAACAGTAAAGGATTACCTTGCGCTGGAAACCATCCGATTCGAAGAAAGACTTAAGACAGAATTTCAAATCCATCCCGATTCTTACCTTTACATGGTGCCGCCCATGATGATTCAAACGCTGGTTGAGAATGGAATTAAACATGGCGTGTCCAACCTTAAGCACGGCGGACATATTAAGGTGACCACGGAAGTGAAAAACAACACCCTGATGGTGCAGATCAGAAACAGCGGGTCGTACAAGAATGGGGTGGTGAGTCCCAACGGCGGATATGGTCTGCAAAATACCAAGCGCCGATTGAAGCTTATTTACGGAAGCGGCGCCTCCTTTAAAATTGCGAACGAGGGTACAAATATGGTTTTGACTGAACTAAAATTTCCTGAAACAATTTAATTACTGATAATAGATCTAGACATGAGAGCACTGATAATCGACGACGAGAGGTTGGCACGGAAAGAGCTAACAACTTTGCTGAGCGTACACAAAGACATTGAACTGATAGGAGAAGCCGTCAATGCTGATGATGCGTTTGAAAAAATCAACACCATGCAGCCAGACCTGATTTTCCTGGATATCCAAATGCCGGGCAAAACTGGATTT
Source organism: Imperialibacter sp. (assembly GCF_048007035.1). Taxonomy (NCBI): domain Bacteria; kingdom Pseudomonadati; phylum Bacteroidota; class Cytophagia; order Cytophagales; family Flammeovirgaceae; genus Imperialibacter; species Imperialibacter sp. The sequence continues at coordinate 2,187,713 of NZ_CP180355.1, read as the reverse complement.
GAGCTTCTTGAGAGCCTGGAGAGAGTGCCAAAGGTTATATTCACAACGGCGTACGATGAATTTGCTATCAAAGCGTTTCAGTACAATGCGCTTGATTACTTGCTAAAGCCCATTCAGCCGGAACGATTGAACGAAACCGTTAAGAAACTGTTCAACGAAGGAGTAGCGCAAGGCGAGGAAGACCTGTCAGGTTTACCGCAGAAAAAACTTGGCGCCACCGATCAGGTATTTGTGAAGGATGGCGACAAGTGCTGGTTTGTCAGGCTCTCAAACATCAGGTTATTTGAATCCGATGGCAACTACATAAAGGTCTATTTCGATAACTTTAAGCCCATGATTCATAAGTCGCTCAACGCTCTTGATGAACGATTGGATGACAGAACTTTCTTTAGGGCAAGCCGCAAGCATATCGTTAATCTTGACTGGGTGGAGTCTATCGAGCCCTGGTTCAATGGTGGGCTAATGGTGCAGCTAAAAGGCGGTGAAAAGGTGGAAGTGAGCAGGAGGCAGGCTGCCAAGTTCAAAGACATGATGTCTTTGTAAGCTACTGCTTCACAATATTGATAATCTCCTTTTCGATGTGCCAGTCCTTGGCAAGGTTTAACATAGCGGTTGCCTCCATTTCAGTGAGGTAGCCCTTTTTGTCATTGTCCTGCCACACGGAAAGGAGGTATTTTATCCTTTTTTCTTTCTCAAGTTTGCTTATCACCTTGTTCAGGTACTCTCTGGAGCGGTCGAAGGCAGAAAGATAGTCCTCGGCAATAAAAGTATTGGCCCATTGCAACTCATCAAACGCATCAAGCGATTCGGCCGAGTCGTTCAGCATGTTTTGCTCATCCTCATCTAGTCCATGGTAATGGAAGATAAGCGACTTAAGAAGCATAAAGGCCTTTTTCTCTTCTTTTTCCATTTTAATCCTAAGGTGTCCGGCAATCAATCTCTCTTTTGCTCACTACAGCATAAGTTGAGAAGTGATTTCATCTGCAAAAAGTTTGCCTTTTTTTGTTAAATATAGTGTACTATCGGTTGTAAATAATAACTCCTCCTTGTGAAGAAGCGAAAGCTCCCTCTCTTTTTCCTTCAAAAGGTCAACACCGAACTTTGTACCGGCCAGTTCAAGGCTGGTGCCCCACATGGTTCTGAGGGTGGTCAGCAGGTACTCGTTGAAAGCCTGATTAGCCTCCAGCACCTCCACCGTTGTCGGAATTTTATTTTCGCCGAGCGCCTTGATGTAGGCGGCATTGTTGGCGACATTATACTGCCTGCTTGAGCTGTTGTAGGAGTGGGCACTTGGGCCAATGCCCAGATAAGGCTTTTGCTGCCAGTAGGCAGTGTTATGCTTCGAGTGCCTACCCGGCTTGGCAAAGTTGGAAATCTCGTATTGCTCATAACCGGCGCTTTCCAAAACTGAAACCAGCATTTCAAATTGCTCAGCAGCAAAATGATCGTCTATCGGGGCCAGCTTGCCTGTTTTTTGCCATTTGCCAAAGGCAGTTTTTTCTTCAATTGTCAGGCAATACGCCGAAATGTGCGGAACATTTAATTCAATCCCTTTTTGCAGATCATTTTGCCACACTGAGTGATCTCTGAAGGGCACGCCATAAATCAGGTCGATGCTGATGTTCTCGAAACCGGCCTTTTGTGCAAGCTCCAGGCATTTCAGCGCCTGGCTGCTACTATGCGACCGGTTCATAAATCTCAGGTGTTCATCCCAAAACGATTGAATCCCGATGCTCAGCCTGTTGACTCCAAGTTTCTTAAAAGTGTCGAGCTTAGCTGTTGTCAAATCCTCCGGATTAGCTTCCAGCGTCACTTCCGCCACCTGCGTCAACTCAAAGCTCTCTTTCAATGCGTCAAAAACCTGCTGCAAGTCGCCCTCATCAAGCAGCGACGGTGTTCCACCGCCTAAATAGACGGTTTCTATGGCTTCATTGTTTAAATACCCTTTTTGAAGCGTAATTTCATGGCAGATTGATGCAATGAGGTCACTTTTCAACTTCAGCGAGGTGCTGAAATGAAAGTCGCAATAGTGACATGCCTGCGAACAAAAAGGAATATGAATGTAAATTCCGGCCAAGAGCGTTTACTTTATCCAGCAAAACTAAGCAAAACATTGGGGAGACTCGCAAGCTACCTGTTGGCATGGGGGGCGTTAACTCTTTTCGGCACCACCGAAGCGATGTCGCAGGTATACACAATAAACATTCAACCTGTTGACACACTGGCCAGCTATGCCCTAAAAACCCTGGACAACAGAAAATTTACCGACTCTGTTCAGGTAGTTTCAACCCTTAGCCAAATCACCTCGAAGTTCAGGCTCGACGGATACATCTTCGCTGATTTTCATGACCTACGTTGGAAAGGTGATACGGTCAACGGATTTCTGTCAGCAGGTAAAAAGCAATACTTGTCTCTCCGAAATGCCAGGAGCGGCAAACAATATTCATCCTGGACAAGCCTTCAAAATAAAGCAGCATTCACCAGAGACCTTGAGTTGTACCTCAACAACGGCTACCCGTTTGCCCGCCTCTACTTCACAGAGGCGGTGTTTTCGCACGACACGCTTAGGGCTACGCTTGAGGTGGAGAAAGGGCCGCAGATCGTGTTTGACACACTGGTGATACGAGAAAAAGGCAAGACCAAGGCCAGTTTCCTTCAAAAGTATCTTTTTATAGCTGCAGGTACTCCTTATTCTGAAAAGGCCTTTCAAGGCATCGCTTCCAGAATTAATAACAGCGGATATTTAAGAACTTCATCAAGCCCGCAGGTAGAGTTTTACGCCGGCAAGGCGAGAGTCAGCCTCGCTGTCGACGAATTGAAGGTCAACCAAATCGACGGCGTCATTGGGTTTTTGCCGGATCAAAACTCCGAAACGGGCAAGCTGCTGCTAACCGGTCAGGTCGAAACCGACTTGCACAACCTGTTTGGCACCGGCAAGCATGTGTATTTAAACTGGCAGAATTTCAATGTGGCTTCTCAAAAGCTGGAAGTTGCCTACGACCACCCTGTCTTGCTTGGCTCTCCGCTCGATTTTCATGGAGCCTTTCAGCAGCTCAAGCAAGACTCCTCTTTTGTCACGAGGTCAGCTCAGGCTGGCTTTAAGCTTCCCATTGGCTATTTCCTGAAGTTTGGGTTTGGGGTAGACTTCAGGCAAAACAGTCTTTTGTCGGCTAATCGAATAAGTAGTGCCGAGAAACTGGTCAATGCCGACAGCCGCTTGAACCAGTACCAGGTGGCTATAACTTATACTCAGCTTGATGACATGCTGCTGCCGTCAAAAGGCATGTCATCGGGGCTGACAATAGGTGTTGGCCAAAAAGAGATAGTTAGAAATAGTATTGTTGATCCTGAGCTATACAGTGATGTCCAGCTCAAATCAATCCAGGCGACCATTGAGGGGTATCTCGAAAACTATTTGAAGCCGGCGAAGGCTGTTGTTTTTGCCCAGCAGGTGTATGTGGGCTCCATTCTCAACGAGCAGGTTTTCAGGAATGACCTCTTCAGGTTTGGTGGTTTGAGAAGGCTTCGTGGGTTCAACGAAAATCAATTTTATAGCCAGCGCTATGGCGTGGGAGTGGCTGAGCTCAGGTTTTTGTTTCAGGAGGAAAGCTATTTCGTCACATTTGCTGACCAGGGAATTATTAGCAGTGAAGTGGGTAGCTGGGTGTATGCTGCTGGGGTAGGAGGGGGCATGGTATTGAAAGTCAACAACGGGATTTTCAGACTGATGCTTGCTGTGGGAGGCACCAAAGGGCAGCCGATGGACGTAACTCAGCCCAAAGTTCATTTCGGCTTTGTCAACCGGTTTTAGCAAGTGCGGCGCAGCAAGGCTGAGTTAAAAAACCCAAGTGTTTTGCTTATACAATTTAAGCTATCATTTTTGTGACGATATGTTCGCCCATGAGTAAATACCATTTTCTGCTACTTCTTCTTTCCTTTTTTGGCTTGAGCAAGGCTTCCGCACAGGAGAGTAGTGCAACCAGGCGGATTCTGGAGGAGAGATGGTTCTATAGCACAGAATCCAACAGTTTTGAACCTTCTTTCAAAGCCACTTTGCCCGATCCGGCACTTGTCGGGTTTTATATCCAGCTAAACGGCGATTACCTCCATTTTTTGAGGATATGTGCACCGATTGGCACAGCTGTTTGGGTGGATAGCCAGCTTATACTTGGCGAAACACAGGAAGATTGCTTTCAGCTGGATTTAGGCGAATGGCGAAGCCAGTTTGCCAGGGATTCTGTTTTTGTTGTGCTGCACAAAGACACGGGTTTGCTGGCATCGGCTGACATAACAGCAATCGCTCATGAGGAAAGCAGCGGGACGAATGACAAAGTAATTCTTCCTGTCAAGCGTTCTATCGACAAGAGAGATCATTTTATACTCTTGTTTACAATTGCCTTCTTAGTCACTACGGGTTTCTTCCGGCTGCAGTTCTCTCGTATTTTCCGATCTTTTATCGACCTCAACAGGGTGCTCAGCTTCAGAGTAAGGGATGAAATGGTGAGCGGTTTTCGGCTTCTTTCCACTCCTTCCATCACCATACACATGCTGGTTAGTATGTTGGCCGCATTCTTTTTGACTATCGGCCAGTCTTACCTGTCTGCGGAGGCTGCCGGCTCCCCAACGCTATCAAACTATATTAGCGAATGGGCTGTTTATGCATTGCTTATATTGGCATTCCTGTTGTCGAAGAGGTTCCTCATCCAAATTTTTGGAGAGATCTTCCAAATGAGAGGAGCCATCTACCTACAGGTTTTTGAATACCTCCGCACCATTTTTATACTGCTTAGTATAGCACTTTTCGTCTACGTGCTCTTTTTCTACCTTTTCGGAACAGCGTCACAGTGGCTTATCAGTAATATGGCCGGTTTTGCAATTGCCTTCCTAATTTCCGTCATGCTTTTAATGTTTTATAAATTAGCTTTTGAAACCCGCTATCAAAAACTTCATTTATTTTCATATCTTTGCGCCACCGAAATATTACCAGCGATTCTTTTGATCAAATGGATGTTTTTTTGATCGAAAGTGTAGCAGTCACTCAAAACAGGAAATAGCGCAGATATGATCTTGGAAGATAAGAGTAGGCTTAAAAAGGTATCAAGTATCTTAGTTTCTCAGCCAAAACCTTCTGACCCAAATTCCCCATACTTCAAACTTGCAGAGCAATATAATATTAAGGTTGACTTCAGGCCATTTATAAAAATTGAGCCAACCAATATTAAAGAGTTCAGGCAGCAGAAAGTGGATATTTTGGCGCACACAGCCGTGATATTTACCAGCCGAAATGCTGTTGACCACTTTTTCAGACTCGCTGCTGAAAGCAAGATTGAGATACCAGCTGACATGAAATATTTTTGTATTTCAGAACAAACAGCAAACTATCTCCAGAAGTACATCGTCATCAGGAAGAGAAAAATCTTTACTGGTCTTCGCACAGCGACTGACCTGATAGAGATTATCAAAAAGCACAAAAACGAAAAATACCTTTTCCCGTGTTCCGACATAAGGAAGGAAGACATCCCTGTTTTTCTTGAGGAAAATGGGTACAAGTTTTCCGAGGCTATTATATACAAAACTGTAGCAAGCGACCTCTCAGATCTTGAGGATGTTTACTACGACATATTGGCTTTCTTTAGCCCATCAGGGATCAACTCCCTGTTTGTCAACTTTAAGGATTTTAAGCAAAACGACACACGAATTGCGGTGTTTGGCCCTACAACGGCAAAAGCCGCCAGAGATGCGAACCTGGTGCTCGACATTGAAGCGCCTCTTCCCAATGCCCCTTCTATGACTGGTGCCATTGAGCTCTATATTAAAATGGCAAACGGATTAGTGTAGCTTGAGCTAAGGTTGGCAGGCTTTCAGGTTGTTGTAGAAAGTACTTTAGCTTTTACGCTAGTTTAACTACCTTAACGGCAACGAATAAGCTGCATGAGAAACAAATTGTTTTTTATTATTCTTCTGGCTGGTGCTGGTTACACAGCTTCGGCACAACAAGATGCTCATTTTAGCCACTACATGTTCAACCAGGCCCTTTATAACCCAGCCTGGCTGACGCAGGAGAAAAGCGGCTATGTATCTGCCCTGCACCGAACGCAGTGGGCTGGTTATGCAACTTCTTTCGACGGATCTGGTGGGGCCCCCACTACACAGCAGTTCAACTTCGGTATGCCGCTGGCGACTATGCCCGGCGCAGTTGGCGTAACAGCCATTCACGATCAGCTTGGACCGTTGACCAACGTGCACCTCCAATTCCTCGGGGCATACTACAAAAACTTTAACCGGGGAAGGGTCAGCATCGGTCTTCGCCCTTCATTGGTCATGCAAACCATAGACTTTGATCAGTGGAGATTTGTTGATCCGAACGATCCACTTAACAAGGGAGGCCGGGAGTCTCAGCTGAGGCCAGACCTTAGCTTCGGAGCTATGTATTCCAATACCGATTTTTATCTTGGAGTAGGCATCAACCATATTTTATCGCCTTCATTTGATTTCGGAATTGCACAAATAGAAAACAGGCTTGAAAGATCAGTTAACCTGATGGCCGGCTACTCCTTTAAGCCCACTTACAATCTGGAAGTGAGTCCAAGCGTTCTTGTCAGGTCTACCTTCAAAACATTTACTTTTGATGCAAGCGCCATTGCCACCTACCAAAATAAACTTTGGGGAGGCTTGGGCTTCAGGGAGTCTGAAGCTATGATTGTACTTCTGGGGTATAACTTCCTCAAAGACGGTATCTTGAAAGTCGGATATTCTTTTGACTATGTAATAGAAAGCAGAGAGGCAAAACAGTCGACCTCTCACGAAGTTTTTGTCAGATACAAATTAGGCGGGCTCACCGGTGGCGGCGGAAAGAAAATCATCCGCACACCGAGGTTTAGGTTCTGATAGCGGAAGCTTTTTACTGCCCGAAGAGGATTATTTGTGAAACAAAACAGGGGTAATTAACGGAATTATTCTTTTTTTTGTTAAAATTGCGTTAACCGACTCTAAAAAAATTGGTATAAAAGACCTTAATGATAATATTTGTAAACTTTGTGTTGTTTTATAGTTGCAGGATTTTTTATAAACTAGGTGTTATGAATAAAAAGAGTGTTGTAAAAAACTTAGCTCTTCTGATTATTTTTGCTGTCGTTTCACAATCGTGTGGGCTACTTGGCCTTGGCGGTGGTGGGTATGACGACAGAGGAGAGCTTGTGGGTGTTCCTGACCGGGAAGGTTGGGAGATGACGATACCATTTGGAATGGTGTCAGTACCTCCGGGTACTTTTCACATGGGACAGGCGGACGAAGATGTGGCTGCTACGCAGATCAACTTCAACAAGCAAATCACAATAGGTGGTTTTTACATGGACGATACTGAAATTACCAATAATGAGTATCGTCAGTTTGTTGTAGCAATGTCCGAGGGATCAGAAGTAGACATGCCAGAGGGTATTACGCTGGAAGATATCTATCCCGATACTGCTGTTTGGGTAAGAGATTACACACACCATATGGGCGACCCTATGATGGTGTACTATTGGTCTCACCCTGCCTTTGACAACTATCCTGTGGTAGGTGTCGATTGGGAATCAGCGCAAGCTTTTTGCGACTGGAGAACGGAGCATTTGAACTCTTACCGGGCCGACCAGGGCTTATTCAGGATGCCTAACTTCAGGCTCCCTTCTGAAGCCGAGTGGGAATATGCCTCAAGAGGCGGCAGAGATATGGCCAAGTATCCATGGGGTAACCCGTACATAAGAAACACGAAAGGGTGTCTGTTGGCCAACTTTAAGCCAGGCAGAGGTAACTATTTCGATGATGGATTCGCTTACACAGCACCGGTGGCAACGTTTTTTGCCAATGACTTCGGTCTTTATGACATGTCGGGCAACGTAGCCGAGTGGTGCGAAGATGCATTTGATGAGGCTTCAGTTCCGTTAGTGTGGGATCTGAACCCAACTTATAACGATGATAATGAACCTAGGAAAGTAATAAGAGGAGGATCGTGGAAAGACATCGCCTACTATCTTGAGACAGGTACAAGAACATTTGAATATAAGGACACTTCCAGAGCAAGTATAGGCTTCCGTTGTGCGATGACTTACCTCGGAAGGTCAGCTGGCAGTGAATTCTAAACACTAACCTAAACCCATTCTAAGAACTTAAATTTTTAAACAGATGAGCAAAAAAGGCGGATTTCAGGAGCTTCTCTTTTCAACAATAATGCCCAAAGTCTATGGTATTGGCGCTGCTGTCGTAATTGTCGGTGCCATGTTCAAAATCCTTCACCTTCCCGGTGCGAGTGAGATGTTGGGTATTGGACTTACCACAGAAGCAATCATTTTCTTTCTAAGTGCATTCGAACCGAAGCACAAGGAGGTAGACTGGTCAAAAGTTTATCCAGAATTGGCTGACGACTTCGACGGAGGCCCGGCAAGACCTAGACCAACTGCAGTTGCTGTGGGTGACGGAACTAGCCAAAAAATGGACAAAATTCTGGCGGAAGCTAAGATTGGCCCCGAGTTATTGGATAGTTTAGGAAAAGGCATGAGAGGCCTTGCAGACACATCTAACAAGATGGCTGCATTAGGCGAAGCATCAGTTGCGACCAACGAGTACGCAAATAATGTGAAAGCCGCTTCTAAGTCGTTGACGGACATGAACAAAGCTTATGCTACTACAGCTACAGCTATGACAGAGATGGCCAACGCTTCAAAGGATGCTAAAGAATATCATTCTCAGGTGCAAAGTGTAACTAAAAACCTTAGTGCGCTGAATGCAGTGTATGAGATGGAACTTCAGGATGCTAATACTCACCTGAAGGCGATGCAGAAGTTTTATTCAAACATAGGTACTGCCATGGAAAGCATTGCGCAGGCCGGTAAGGACACAGAGCAGTTCAAAGGTGAATTGTCTAAGCTTACAACGAATATTACGCAACTGAACAAAGTTTATGGCAATATGCTTACTGCCATGAAGGGTTAATTTATTTCTACTAACCACCAAAAAGTAAAACTATGGCTGGAGGGAAACAATCGCCGAGAGATAAAATGATCGGTATGATGTACTTGGTACTGACTGCACTTCTGGCACTGCAGGTAAGTAACAGTGTACTAGAAAAATTTGTTCTTATTAATATGAGCCTTGAGGCGACTGTCGTAGAGAAAGTTGCGGGGAATATAAGCACAATCGGCAGGATTGAAGCCGCTGTAACTGAATCTGGCGAAAGAGCTGACGACGTGGCGGTGCTCGAGAAAGCCAAGGCACTTCGTGAGGAGACTGAAAAAACGGTTCAGGAGGTTGAGGTATATAAGAATCGACTCATCGAAATTACAGGCAACAGGGACGAGCATGGACAACTTGTGGGCCAAAAGGATATTGATGCGGCTCCAGCCTTATTCATTAATGCGGGTGAAGGAGATGTGTTGAAGGAGAAGTTGAATAAATTCTCTGAATACCTTCGTCAAACTACTGGAGATGACTCATTTAAGGACATTGCTTTAGATGCGAAAGACGTGCCAGTGTTTGCAAACGATCCGAACCAGAACACCAAAGGTTTTGCTGAGTTGAACTTTGGGTCTAATACTCCTATGGTGGGCGCACTTGCCACCCTAAGTCAACTTCAAATGGAATTGATTGACTCGGAGGCAAGGGCACTTGAGACACTTGCAAGACAAGTGGGTGCAGCGGATCTTAAATTTGATCAAATTGTTGCTATGGTTCGGCCAGAGTCCAATATTGTGGCTGCTGGTACTAAGTTCCGGGCTGAGCTGTTTATTGCAGCATCGTCATCCTCTGCTAATCCTACCATGACAATTGATGGGAAAGAGATTCCAGTTGTAGGTGGAATGGGTCAGGTAGAATTTACTGCTACACCTGGAAACTACGTAAACGGACGGGCTGAGAAGTCGTTTGAGGCTGCTATTACAGTAAACTCAAGAGGCAAGGATACAACTTTCGTAAATACTGTGAAATACTTCGTGTCGAAGCCGGTAATACAGGTGCAGTCTGCTTCATTGTCAGCTTTGTACTTGAATTGCGGTAACGAACTGAATATTCAGGTGCCCGCAATGGGAGAAGCATATGATCCTTCATTTAATGTAACAGGTGGTACGGCCACAAAAGATCCTTCAAAGAAGGGCTTTGTTACAGTTGTGCCTCAGGCAGCAAAAGTGGACATAGCCGTATCGAGTGGAGGAAACTTGATTGGAACAGAGACTTTCACGGTAAAGAGAATACCCAAGCCTGAAATAGTTGTGTATGACCGTGGTAGAGCGGTTGATATGAAAATGGGTGTGGCTCAGCCACCAAGAGCGCTTCAATTGAGAGCTGAGCCTGATGAGTCATTTGCTTCTTTGCTCCCTAACGATGCAAGATTCAGAGTAACCGACTCAGAAATTGCATTGGTAAGAGGTGCGAGAGCCGTTGTGGTTCGCCGATTCCAGGGGCCGGACATCAACTTGGCTGATATAGCTGGCCAGGCAAGGAGTGGTGATGCGATAGTGATTGACATTAAGCAAGTACAACGTATGAATTTCAAAGGTGCCACAGAGGACTTTAACAACTATGGCCCTAGAATTCTTACAGTTCGAATACAATAAATTATACAGGTATGAAAAAGTTTGTTTATGTAATTGGTTTTGCTCTGTTTATCGCAGTCCTCTCTATGGGAGAATTGCAGGCGCAGGAGGCAAAGCCGGGGTATAACCCAAACTCGGAATTTCCGGTACATGAATCTCAGATCATGTTCAAGAAAGAGTTGTGGTGGAGAATGGATTTGCGTGAAAAACAAAACCAACCTTTCTACGCTATCAATGGCGAACTGCCGACTCTTTTGATAAAGGCCGTAAAAGCGGGGTTGCTGTTTCCGTATATGAATGACTCCCTTACAAATAGAATGGGTAAGGAAATGTTTTTGGAAAACCTAAAGATGCCTGAAGAGGGCGGTGGGTTGACTGAAGAGGAGAAGGCGATGGGTTTCGGTGCCGATTCCGGTGCTAGTGACTGGGGTGCCAGTGACTGGGGTGGGGGTGGTGCGGCGCCTGCTGGTGGTGGCGCTGCTGCTGCGGCTCCTGCTGCATTGGAATTCAGTCCACGTGATTTCTCAATTTTTGAATTACGTGAGGATTGGTACTTTGACAGGAATCGTTCAAGAATGTATCACGATATTCAGTCGATAAGTATGTTTTTGCCTGCTGACAAGAACCCTGCTTTGTATGAGAAGCCAATCGCTTCATTTAGATACAAGGATATAGTGGAGCTGTTTGCAACTATGCCTGACGAAGCTGTCTGGTACAACGCTCAGAACATGGCAGAGCATAGAAAGATGTCGGATGCGTTTTTGCTGAGACTCTTTAGTGCCACGCTGGTTAAATATTCTAACCCTCAGGATCAGAGGATTATCGATGTGTATTCAAAGTCGCAGAAAGAAGGAGTACTTGCTTCTCAGAGACTGGAGTATGAGCTGGTAGATTTCGAAAATGAATTGTGGGAGTATTAATTACTTTCAGTTTTATACAAAAAGGGGCGTTAAGCCCCTTTTTTTGTGTCTGATGCCGTAAAGTGATCCTTAACGAGCAATGCCTTTTTTTGACCTATCAGGTTCGAAAGTTCAGTAATAGAAGCCCGCTTAATTTTTTCAACAGATTTCAGCTCACTCAACAGGAGACTTCTTCCTGAGTTTGACACGCTGAAATTGAAAAAGTGCCATTGCGCTGTGTATGGGCACTTTTTAGACTACTTTTCAGAAATTTGTATATCGAAAACTCGCTTGATTTTCTTTCAGATAGTGGCTTGATTTGCCTCAAACAGATTTTGAGTGCCTAGTATCATTATCGACAAGAAGCCATCAGGTGATTATATCCGCATCGTTGAGTCTTATCGTGACCAGGATGGCAAGCCACGCACCAAAACGCTTTACAGCCTGGGGCGGGTAGACAGTTTTTCGCCCGAGTCTCTGAAACGAATGGGCCAGCGGCTCTATGAATTAGGTGGTGGAAATCTGAAGGATTTACTCGGTGAGCAGGTCAGCGAAGAAGGTAGATATAACTACGGCTTTCTGTTGGTTTACCGTAAAATACTCCACTATTACGGCCTTGATCGCATATTTCAGCGGATCACCAAAAAGAAAAAGCTGACCTTCTCTCTTACTGAAGTGGTTTTACTACTGCTCATTGAGCGCCTCAATGATCCTTGTAGCAAGCGGGGTAGCTTTTTCCACCAGGAAGAATACCTGGGGCTGGCTCAGGTGTCCTTGCAACACCTCTACAGGAGTCTGGACTACCTGGCTGACCATAGCCAACTGATCCAGCAAACCATTTTCCAAACTGGTAGAGACCTGTTCAACCAGAAATTAGATGTGGTGTTCTATGACGTGACCACCTTCTATTTTGAATCAGAAATAGAACAGGAAGGAGCATTGCGTCAGAAAGGCTTTAGCAAAGATGGCAAAATAGGAAGCACACAAGTGGTTTTTGCCATGCTCATTGACAGATACAAGCAACCCATCGGTTACAAACTCTATAGCGGAGACCTGTGGGAAGGATACACCTACACAGAAATGGTGGAAAGCCTCAAGAAAGAATACCAGATCGAAAACATCGTCTTGGTCGCCGACCGAGGCATGCTCAATACTGACAACCTGCAAGTCACTGTTGACAAAGGCTATGAGTTCATCATGGGAGAGCGGCTCAAGGTACTCCCCAAACCCATCCAGGCCCGGTTGATCGATCTGGATAACTATCACCATCAATGGATGAGTTCTTCAGTAGGTTCGGAGCGTGAGCCGATCAAAGTGCGCTACACTGTCCTGGAATACAATGAGCGAAAGATCATAGCTACCTACAGCGAAAAGCGAGCTGAAAAAGATCGACAAGAAAGAGAAGAAAAGCTTCGTAAGGCTGAATTGTTGCTCAAAAACCCAACGCAACTCAAAAAGAAGGCCCATCACTACTACCTCAAAAATACCGAAGGGGAAAAGTATGTGGTTGATACTGAAAAAATCAAACGAAGCGAAAAGTATGACGGCTTCCTTGCCATCGCCTACCACGCCAAAGGACTCTCCCATGAACAGGTGCTGGATCACTACCACCATCTATACCAGATAGAGCATAGCTTCCGTACCTTCAAAGGCTATCTGGAAACCCGCCCGATGTTCCACTGGACCAATAAGCGTATCCAGGGTCACATTTGTCTGTGCTATATCGCCTATAGCATGCTAAACCATTTACAACTTCGGCTAACCAAACAAGGCACCCCACTTACAGAGCAAACCATCCGAACCCACTTGTCCAAAATGCAAGTCAGCCTTGTCAAACAAGCCGATCAATACTTCTACCTGCGCTCCAAGACCTCTGAAATCTCACAGCAATTACTACAAGCAGTGGCTGAAAAGAACCTCCCAGACCTTTTTCATAAGGATCAGATAATCAAATACTTATAAAATCTTGTATATCGAAAGCAATTTTTTAATTACTTATATATCAGATACTTAACTCAAAATCGTGTCAAACTCAGGGGGCGTTAAGCCCCTTTTTTTGTGTCTGATGCCGTAAAGTGATCCTTAACGAGCAATGCCTTTTTTTGACCTATCAGGTTCGAAAGTTCAGTAATAGAAGCCCGCTTAATTTTTTCAACAGATTTCAGCTCACTCAACAGGAGACTTCTTGTCTTTTCCCCGATACCATCAATGTCATCAAGAGCAGATTTGGTTTGAGTTTTGGATCTCTTGGCTCTGTGGAACGTGATGGCAAACCTATGGGCCTCATCACGTAGTTGCTGGATGATTTTGAGGGACTCTGACTTTTTTGCCAGGTGGATCGGAATCGAGTCTTCCGGGTAATAGAGCTCTTCCAGTTTTTTGGCTATGCCTATAATTGGGACTTTTCCATAAATACCCAGCTCTTTCAGTGAGCTGACCGCCGCACTTAGTTGTCCTTTGCCACCGTCGATGATGATCAGGTTGGCGAGAGGAAGACCTTCGTCAACAACCCGTTTGTACCTTCGGTAGACAATTTCACGCATGGAGCCAAAGTCGTCGGGACCTACCACGGTTTTAATGTTGAAATGACGGTACTCTTTTTTGGCAGCTTTCCCATTGATAAAGCAGACCATTGACGCAACAGGGTGTGTGCCCTGAATATTGGAGTTGTCGAAACACTCTATCCTCATAGGTGTTTGCGTCAGCTTTAAATCCTCCTTCATTTGAAGGAGAACCCGGTTTTCCTTGGTTTGACTTTGGAGCTTTTGGTTGAAACGTTCCTTTTTGAAGAAGAGGGCATTTTTAACTGAAAGGTCAACTAGTTTCTTTTTGTCACCTATTGCCGGTTGCGTGATGCTCAGTGTTTCGTCGTAAAGGCTGACCTGTTTGTTGGTAAGGATTTCTTTGTTGCTGCTCTCATATTTGCTTCGCAGGCTTACCATTAGCAACTGTAGTATTTCCTCATCGGTTTCGTCAAGTTTTCTTTTTATCTCCAGCGTATCGGAAATATTGATAATGCCACCGTCCACCCTCATATAGTTGACAAACGCTGAGGACTCATCTGACACCAGCGTAAATACATCAGTATTGGTAATCTTGTTGCTGACAATCAATGACTTTGACTGGAACTTTTCGAGCAGGTCTAGCTTGTTCTTAAACTTTTGCGCTTCTTCAAACGCCAGCTGCTCGGCAGCGGTTTGCATTCTCTCTTTGAAGTAGTTTCTTACAACCGATAGATTGCCTTTCAGGGCCTCTTTTGATTGATTGATTTCTTCCAGGTAGTCATTGTGATCCTGTAGCCCCTCGCAGGGTCCCAGGCAGTTCCCTAAATGGAATTCAAGGCAGACCTTGAATTTCTTTTTTCTTATGTTTTGAGGAGAGAGGTCGAAATTGCATGTTCTTATCTTGTAGAGCTGACGAAGGAGCTGAAGTACATTCTTCATGGCCTTCACGCTGGTGTAAGGGCCGAAATATTCACCTTTCGTACGATCGACCTTTCTGGTGGAAATAATTCTCGGAAACTGTTCTTTCAGGATGACAATGTAGGGGAATGTTTTGTCGTCCTTGAGCAGGATATTGTACTTCGGCTGATTTTCCTTAATCAGGTTGTTTTCGAGAAGTAGCGCATCGAACTCAGAGTTGACGATAGTGAATTCTATTTCGGCAACCTCACTGACCATCTTGATGGTTTTCCGACTAAGCTGATTGGACCGGTTGAAATAGCTAGCTACCCGTTTTTTTAGGTCTTTTGCTTTTCCTACATAAATGAGCTTACCGTGTTTATTTTTGAACCTGTAGACACCGGGATCATGTGGAAGCAAGAGGACATCTTCCGTCTTGTAAGAGGTCAGCGAAATTTCACTTGATGACATGCCTTAAAAGATGTCGTCTTCTGATACTTTTTCAATATCAACTCCAAGAGAATCGATGCCTTGCGTGCGATCATGCTTCGAACAGTCGAGTTCAACTGAGAGACCATTGACAGGTTTGGGAAAAGGTCCCTTTTCAATGCCAAGGTCGGGGTCGGCGTACACTTTTAGCATGAATTTATTCCAAATAGGCATGGCTGTTCTGGCCCCTTGACCCATGGCCCAGTTGCGAAAGTGAATACTTCTGTCGTCTCCACCAACCCAGCCACCGGCCACCAAATCCTTGGTCACTCCCATGAACCAGCCATCGGAGGCGTTTTGCGTTGTACCTGTTTTTGCACCCACCTGGTTGTCAGCTTTTATTTCTCTAGAAAGGCCGCCACCGCTTCCATGAGGTTCTTCGGTGGCTCCTCTCAACATGTAGAGCATAGTGTAGGCAGTTTCCTCACTCAGAGCTTCCCTGGTTTGCGGAACAAAGTCCTGTAGCACTCTGCCGTTTTCATCTTCAATGCGGGTAATAAAGATCGGCTCTGTCCATACGCCCTGGTTCACGAAAGTGGAGTAAGCTCCGACCATTTCATAAACTGAAACTTCGCCTCCCGCTCCCAAACAAAGTGCGGGAACGGCTGCTAAGTCGCTTTGAATACCGATGCGGTGTGCGTAGTCGACGACTGTTTGTGGGCCAAGTTTTTTCATCCAATAGGCGGTAATGGTATTGACGCTTTGTGCCAGCGCACTTCTGATGGTCATCATATTTCCGGTAGGGTTTCCTACGGCGTTGCTGGGTGTCCAGGTGGGAGGATCCTGACCCGGGAACGAAAAGGTGATGGGGGCATCAGCAACTTCATAGCAAGGGGAATATCCATTATCTATTACAGCTGAATAAACGAAGGGCTTGATGGTAGAACCAGGCTGGCGTTTTCCCTGCATCACGTGGTCAAACTGAAAGTATTTGTGATCTATTCCCCCGACCCAGGCTTTTATGTGGCCGGAATGCGGATCCATTGCCATGAAACCAGCCTGAAGGAAGTGCTTATAGTACTTCAGCGAGTCATAGGCTGACATAAGTGTGTCAATTTCGCCGTCCCAGCTAAATACTTTCATCGGCCTTTTCAGGTTGAGTAATATATCGACTGAGTCAGCGCCCTTACCATATTCTTTTACCAGGCTTTTGTAGTAGCTGGTTCTCTGCATGGTAGTTTCAATGAAGTTTTCCATTTCGGTACCATCCTCATTGATCCAGGGGCTTCTTCCTTCGAGGTGTTTTATAAATACCGACTGGAGGGTATCCATATGCTCTCTCATCGACTCCTCGGCATATGCCTGCATGCGGCTGTCAATAGTTGTGTAAATCTTGAGACCATCCTCGAAAAGGTCGTAGCCGTGCTGCGTGGTCCAGTCCATCAGGAAGTTTCTTATGACTGTTCTGAAATAGGTAGCGAGGCCTTCGTTGTGTCCATCAACCTTGTACTGCAAATCAAAATCTTTGGCTCTGAGAGAATCGTAGGCTATCTGATCTATTCGATTGTATTTGCGAAGGTTGTATAGTACTTCATTCCTTTTGCGCATGGAGGTTTCAGGATTGAGAATAGGGCTGTACCTGGTTGGCGCATTTACCAGGCCAACAAGGAGGGCCGCTTCGTGGTAGGTAATTTGTTTCGGTTCTTTGTTGAAAAAGGTTTTGGCTGCCGCTTTGATTCCGAAGGCGTTGCTGCCAAACGGAACGGTGTTGAGGTACATCGCCAGGATCTCTTCTTTGGTGTAGTTTTTCTCCAACTGCACTGCAATGATCCATTCTTTGAACTTGGTGATGATTTGCCCAAGGCCAGGCACACTATGCAATTTCCCTTTGTTCTCTTGCTCAGTTTTATAGAGGTTCTCGGCTAGCTGCATCGTTATGGTGCTGCCCCCGCCGGCAAAGCTGAAGGTGAGTTTTCCGACGACCGCTCTTACCAGTGCCCGCAAGTCGATACCGGAGTGCTCACTAAACCTGAGATCTTCGGTGACAAGAAGCGTTTCTGTGAGCTCTCTGGAAAGCTCATCGTAGGTTACCGGCGTTCTGTTTTCTCTAAAGTATTTGCCCAGCAGCACGTTGTCAGCTGAAAATAACTGTGAGGCAGTTTCTTCTTCCGGGTTTTCAAGGCTTTCAAGGCCGGGGAGTTCGCCAAAAAGACCAAAGGAATTGTTTCCGATCATGTTAAAGAACACAGGAACACCAACCATCGTGCAAATGAAAACCACCCAAAGGGTGATCAATAGCCATTTGATTTTATTGCTCTTCATTAATAATTATTGTTAAAGAAGGTTAAGTAAGCTTCCAGGTCTTTTGTTTGATAGAAAACGTTGAAGTTTTCTCTTGTGATTACGAAATTATAAAATTTTATGGTGCCATATTCCTTAAACAGGGTATTGTTGTTATTGAAATTTTGATAAAACTCAGCCGCCTCTTTTTTGCCAGGAAACGAGTTAACTAAAATCATCGATCTTCTTGCGT
The DNA here is from genome assembly GCF_048007035.1 of Imperialibacter sp. Classification (NCBI taxonomy): domain Bacteria; kingdom Pseudomonadati; phylum Bacteroidota; class Cytophagia; order Cytophagales; family Flammeovirgaceae; genus Imperialibacter; species Imperialibacter sp. Next base: position 2,169,886 of record NZ_CP180355.1, on the reverse strand, counting down.
CAAGAATCAAATTGCCGAGTGTAAGCCCCTGAATTTGAAGGTTGGTTTTAATATAAGTGTCGACTTTCCCCGGAAGTTCATCGGGCAGTTTGCCGTCAGGCGGATAAATAATTACGAAGAAATGGAGTTGATCGAACTCTTGTTTGAATTTTGCCTTTGCGCTATTGACAAGGTTTAGCTGGAAATCATCGTATGCCTTCACGAGTGTTTTCGCATAAGGAATTAGCTCACTCTCGGAGTAGGTGGTAATGAAGTTGTTCAGCTCAAACTGGTACCTGTACACGTCGTCCAGCTTTGCAATCAGCATAACGTCCAGCAGCTTCATATTGTCAGTAAAATCGTTGTCGTCGTAAGCCAAAAGCCCCTCAGAAGTGATTTCCCTTGCTTTTTTGTATTCTCCCCGCTGGTAATAGCCATACGCCTCAGCGTACATTTTCTGGAGCTTGGCCGATGCTGCGGAGCTTTCTTCCCGGTACCTTGGGTTCACAATGAGTTTGGCAAAAATGGATTCTGGAAAGCGGGTGATTAACTGTCGTTCATAATCAGCGTAAATAGCACTGTCCAACTCTTTGTAAATGAGATATAACTCATACAAAGCCTCAGGGGCATGCTCGGAATCAGGAAACCTTACAATGAGGGTGTTGAACGTGATGCCGGCATTATCCTTTTCTAATAACTGGAAGTTGTAGATGTTGCCGAGCTGGAAATGGGCTTCCTCCACTTTCGCAAGTGCTTCATTTTGTGCCTCTTCAGTTAAGGGAAGCGTTTTTATCAAATCTTCCTTGGAAATGGACGCAATCGCTTCGTCAGGATTAGCCTGTGCTGTTTGTTTCGGTGCCTCGGCATCCCTTACCGTCGCTGCAATCTCTCCCTGCTTTACTGATCGCCTCCAGTTGTCGGCCAGGGGCCTATTGCCCCAAACCCTGGCGAACTCCTGCCTGCCCTGGCTGACGGCCGAAGCGCTGTAAAAATACCAGGTGCCCTGCTGTTGCACATTAATTTCCCTGCCCTGGGTCTGGAAGTTCACGGCCTGGTTTCCACGTCGGCCCTTTTTGCTCTCAGCAATGGCTTTCTCTTTGTCTTCTGCTTCCTTGGCCTTGGCAGCGATGTAATCATCGAGGTATTTGTCCAGCTCATCTTCAGGCATTTTTGCAAGCGCTAGCAGGCTGTCCTGGGTTTCAATGATCGTCACCTGTTCCACAAAAGCGGTAAGTATTTCGAGCCGCTGACTCAGCGCTTCGTAGTTGGGTTCATCTTTTGGAAGCACACTCAGGGTGCTGTCGTAGTAGCTTTGAGCAGTCTTATATTTTTTGAAATGGCGGTAGTACACCTCGGCAAGCTGAAGGTATGAATAACCCTTCTGCCTGGGGTTTGACGTGCTGGATTGAATAGAGTTGTTGTAGTTTTCAATGGCCTCATCATAATTTCCCTGCTTCAGCTCAAAGTTGGCCAGCTCGTAGTAAATCTTGTCTTTGAAGTCAATATTTTTCTCGTCCTTCAAGAGCTTCCGAAAATACCTTCTCACAGTTTTGAGGTCATCCGAATTGGTGAGCTGGGTAACCGATGCCATGTTGAGCTTGGCATAAAACGACAGCTCATAGGGAGGGTTGTTCTGCAGGCAGGACTGATAGTTTTCATAGGCCAGCGCATCAAATGTCAATTGCTGATACACCTGACCAATAATGAAATAGATTTTTGCCCTCTCGTCGTGATTAGTTTCAAGAGGAACCGCCTCAACCAGGTTTTTCACCATGTTGTCGAGGTCGTCGGTCAACTGATAATAACGGGCCTTAAAAAGAGCGAATAGTCTTTTGTTATCCTTGCTGAGCTTTTCTCTTTGCAGGTAGTCGATCACAGCTGTGGCATTGTTGTATTCCCCGGCATCAACAAATGTGCGAAAAAGCCAAACCAGCGACAGGTGGCGTGTGTCCTTGTCTTTGCTCTTCACATTCACATATTTGAACGTTTCTACAGCATTCGGAAAATCGAGACTGAAAAGCCGTGCTTTGCCTACGGTGATGTAGCTGTCATCAACCCACTTACTGTTTTCATGTCTTTGAATAGCGATGGAAGCCTTTTTAACAACATCCTCTATCAGCTCCTCGTTAGCCTTGGAAAAAGACGAATCCATTGGAGGATAAATGGGTAAAATCCTGTTGTAATTTCTTTCGCCATAATTGAGCAAATTTTGTTCAACTTCGAGGATTCGTTCTCTGGCGTAGAAATAGGCATTGTAGTGAGCAGTCGTATTGTGATACACGTCGCCCACCGGAGTTATTTTGCTTCCTTTGCAACCAATAAGGAGATAGGAGAAAAGAAGAAAACTGAGGAAATGGTATGGTGAAATACGTTGGGTCAACTGAATTGATTTGAATTGCTAACGCTCAAAAATGTCTCAATAATACATAAAAATAAGAAGGTCTTATTTTATTCTATAATTTTGTGGCTCCCAGAACCTAAAAGGATTTGAAAAATAAGAAAACATTATCCAGCTGGCTTACCACCGGCTATCTGCTAATCATACGGAGTGAGGAGAATTTTGCGGAAAAAAGCACCATCAGGTTCAACTACGCAAGGCTCCTGCTTTTAGCCTTTGTTGTAGTATCAGTTTTTTTTGCGATTTGCTTTTATCTGGCTACCACCATTTTAGCTAAATGGTACGACCCACGCCATCAGCAAATGGAAACCAATCGGAAATTAGTGAGTCTTTCACTCAAAGTGGATTCTATGCTTGTTGAGATGGATAACAAAGACTTGTACATCGATAACCTGAAACTGGTGCTTTCGGGGGATACAAGCATGTTGGAAACCGAATCGGCCCTGAGGGCGTCTGAGCAACAGGAAAGAGTATTGTCGGCTTCTGAGATCAACAGCGAAAGATTGGCACCTATCGACTCAATTTTCAGACAAAGGTTCGAAAGTGCTGACTCTGAGATATTGCCTGTAAGCTCATCTATTGGCTCTGACCTTCAGGACATCTACCTTTTTCAGCCCATTTCAGGTATTATTTCTGACAAATTCAACCCTAAGAACAACCACTATGGGACTGATGTGGTGGCAAAAAAGGATGAGCCGGTCAAGTGTGTGGCCGACGGCACTGTTATACTTGCCGACTGGACACAAAATGACGGCTATGTGATTGGTATTCAGCACAGAAGTAATTTGATTTCAGTATACAAGCACAATTCGGAATTATTGAAAAACGTTGGTAGCTTTGTCAGCGCCGGCGAGATTATATCTATTATAGGCAACACAGGCGAATTGACAACCGGGCCTCACTTGCATTTTGAGCTTTGGCACAATGGAATGCCGGTGGATCCTGAAGAATTCGTAGCTTTTTAATTTATTTATCATGACCATGTTTAATAACAAGGAAATTAAGGAAGCCGAAGAGCTCAGCAACTCCAGCAACATTATTGGAAAGGGAACTATCCTTCGAGGAGGTATCGAAACCTTCGGCAACATCAGGGTAGAAGGGAAAGTTATTGGTGATATTATCACTAAGTCAAAGGCGGCATTTGGTCATTCCTCTTACATTGAGGGAAATGTATTGGCGCAAAATGCTGAAATCGCCGGCACGGTGGACGGCAAAGTGGAAGTAACAGAAATGCTTGTGTTAAAGCCCTCAGCAGTTATCAATGGAGACATTATCACCAATAAACTGGTTATTGAGTCGGGTGCTTCCTTCAATGGAAAATGCCAGATGGGTGTAACTGTTAAGGAAATAAAAATTGGAGAAAAAAATTCGGAAGAAAGACCGCTACTCAAAGCCCAGTCCTGACCAATCTGAGGCAGGAAAGCTAAAAGACGCTGGCACCGGTTCAACTTTTCTGAGGTTTACCGGTGTCGGTTTTGAAATGTTGGCCACTATAGGCGTGGGAGTAACCGCCGGATACTATGCCGACAAGTACTTTCATCTTCAGTTCCCGGTGTTTTTGTTGTCTCTTTCGTTCATTTCACTTTTTGGCTCTCTTTATTTGCTTTACAAGCGCCTTCCTAAAGAATAATGAATAACTATCTCAAGCTGTTTATTTTTTCAGCAGTTGTCGTTGGAGCATATTTCGGACTGTTGGCCTCCGGCTTCGGTCAATACATCCATTCCACGGCGATAGCGACTATTATTTTCTACTCGCTCCAGTCCCTGCTGCTACTTTGGGCCGAGAGTATTTTTGTAAACAACGATGGTCAAAATTTCGTCCTTTTTGTCATTGGCAGTATTTCCTTTCGTCTTCTGACAAGTTTATTGGTCGCAATCACCTACCTTGTGGCAATTGGCGAAGAAAACACCAGTTTCATCATGACTTTCTTTGCCCTGTATTTATTATTTCTTGGGTTTGAATTATTTACGCTTATGACTAACTTGCGCTCAAATTCGAAAAGCGTTCAAATTGATGGATGAAGGTGTAAATCATAAGAGGGCCAACCTATTAAAAATCACCGTGTTATCACTGGTGATTATTTTATTTAATAGCCCGTTGGCGGTAGCTGCAGAGGAAACAGGGGGAACCTTTAATCCTTCAGAATTGATCAATCATCACATTTTGGATGCACATGAGTGGCATTTTTTCGACGGCCACTATGGCACGCTTTTCCTGCCAGTTATTTTGTATTCGTCAGACAATGGGCTGGAAGTATTTTCCAGCAGTAATTTCTATGATGAACATCACAACATCGTTGAATACAACGGCTATAAGTATGAGCACGGGCATATTCTGCCTGTAGCAGAAGGCCGTACTATTATCGACTTCTCGATCACGAAAAATGTGGCCTTTCTTTTCCTGAATGCCACTTTGATGATAGTAATCTTTCTTGCGGTGGCAAGAGGATACAAAAAGCGGCCGAAAGAAGCGCCAAAAGGCATTCAGTCTTTGTTCGAGCCAATCATCGTTTTTGTGAGAGACGATATAGTTAAGCCTAATATTGGCCCCAAGTACGAAAGGTATCTGCCGTATTTGTTGACTTTATTCTTCTTTATCTGGTTTGGTAACCTGCTTGGTTTGATGCCGGGTGCTGCCAACCTCACTGGAAATATCGCTGTGACTGGCGTAATGGCCATTATCACTTTCCTTTTCACAAATTTTAGCGGAAACAAGACTTATTGGGGACACGTTTTTAATACCCCCGGAGTTCCGTTTGCATTGAAGTTCATCATTGTTCCTGTTGAGATCATTGGCGTTTTCACTAAGCCTATTTCTCTCATGATACGTTTGTTTGTGGCGATCACCGCAGGCCACATTGTAATTCTGAGCTTGATTAGTTTGATATTCATATTCGAGAGCTATATGGTGGGCTTTGCGTCAACATTGATAGTGGTTTTCATTACCTTTATCGAGTTGCTCGTTGCCACGATCCAGGCTTATGTTTTTACAATGTTCTCGTCGCTCTATATTGGCCTTGCCATTGAGGAGCATCACGAAGAGCATCATTAATTACGAAACCATTTTCACTATTAAATAATAAAACTATGTGGTTATCTATTTTGCTTGACATGAGTTTGGCAATTATGGGCGCTGGTATCGGTGCCGGACTTGTTGCGATAGGCGCAGGTATTGGTATCGGTCGCATCGGTGGCTCTGCAATGGAAGCAATGGCTCGTCAGCCAGAAGCTGCCGGCAGAATCCAAACCGGTATGCTTATTATTGCTGCACTTATTGAGGTAATTGCCCTCTTTGGTGTGGTAGTATGTTTGCTTATCTCATTCAAAGCCTAAAAATGGCTTCACGGAGGCTGCACTTAGTAGCCTCCGTTTGTTTTTGACTGTAAACGTGATAAAATAATGGAACTCTTAACACCCGGGATAGGCCTTATATTTTGGCAAACGGTTATTTTCATAATCGTTTTTATTGTTCTGCTTACATTTGCCTGGAGGCCGATTGCTGACGCTCTTAAAGCGAGAGAAGGCTTCATCAACGATGCCCTGAAATCAGCTGAGCTGGCCAAAGAGGAAATGGCACAATTGAAAGAAGACAATGAGCTTCTTTTGGAGGATGCCAGAAAAGAAAGAGACCACATATTGAAAGAGGCTCTTGCTGCCGCCAATAGAATCAAGGAAGAAGCAAAAGCCGACACTTCAAAAATTGCCGAAAAAATGATAGCCGATGCCAAGTCTTCTATCGAAAATGAGAAGAAGGCTGCTCTGGCTGAGGTACAAAACCTCGTGGCTGAAATTTCTTTAGACATTGCTGAGAAGGTTTTGAGAAAGAACCTAAGTGGCGACAAAGCACAAAAGGCGCTGGTAGACGAATACATCAAAGACCTAAAAGTCAACTAAGATGTCAGAATTCAGGATAGCCACAAGATACGCCAAGTCTTTGCTGGAGTTGGCAGAGGAAAAGGGAGTGCTTGATAAGGTCAACGAAGACATGATCACATTTGATCACTTGTGCAAGGCTAACAGGGATTTTGCTTTGATGCTTAAAAACCCAATTATTCAGCACCACCGCAAGCTGGCCATTCTTAAAAAGATATTCGCTGGCAAGGTGCATGACCTGACCCTGTCCATTTTCGATATTATCACAAGAAAGAACAGGGAATTCATTTTGCCGATGCTCGCAAGTGAATTTACCCATCAGTATAATGTGAGAAAGGGAATTTCCGAGGCAACAGTTACTACCAATTTTGCCTTGACGCCTGATCTTCGTAAGGAATTCATGAGACTGTTGAAAGAGATTACCAAGAAGGAAATCGAGTTGACGGAAAAGGTAGACAAGGAGATGTTGGGAGGCTACATTATTAAAGTGGGCGACCTTCAATTAGACGACAGCGTCGATTCTCGTCTCAAAGATTTGAAGACGAAATTGATTTCAAGTTCATACATTAAGAAGTTTTAAAAACACCATAATAATACACTAATGGCAGACGTAAGACCTGACGAGGTATCAGCGATTTTGAGAGAGCAGCTCTCAAACTTCAGAACTGAAGCTGAGCTCGAAGAAGTAGGAACAGTTCTTCAGGTAGGTGATGGGGTGGCCCGTATTTACGGACTTACTCAGGCACAAGCTGGTGAACTTTTAGAGTTCGAAAACGGCTTGAAGGCATTGGTACTTAACCTGGAAGAAGACAACGTAGGTGCGGTATTGCTGGGGGACCCAAAAGGAATTAAAGAGGGTGCTACTGTAAAGCGCACAAAGACAATTGCCTCCATTAAAGTAGGCGATAGCATGTGCGGCAGGGTAGTAGATACACTTGGTAATCCTATCGACGGTAAAGGTCCTTTGAGTGGCGACTTGTACGAAATGCCGCTTGAAAGAAAAGCGCCTGGTGTTATCTATCGTCAGCCGGTAAACGAACCGCTGCAAACTGGTGTAAAGGCTATTGATGCCATGATTCCGATTGGACGTGGTCAAAGGGAGTTGATCATTGGTGACCGTCAGACGGGTAAGACCGCTGTGGCCATCGATACCATCATCAACCAGAAAGAGTTTTACGAAAAGGGCGAACCTGTTTACTGTATATATGTGGCGGTAGGCCAAAAGGCCTCTACCGTAGCAGGTATTGTTGCTTCTCTTGAAAAAGCGGGAGCTATGCCTTATACCGTTATCGTGTCGGCTGCTGCATCTGACCCTGCGCCAATGCAGTTCTTCTCACCGTTTACAGGTGCATCTATCGGGGAGTACTTCCGTGATACCGGACGCCCTGCTTTGGTTATCTATGATGACCTTTCCAAGCAGGCGGTTTCTTACCGTGAGGTGTCACTTCTTCTTCGTCGCCCGCCAGGACGTGAGGCCTACCCGGGTGACGTATTCTATCTTCACTCTCGTTTGCTGGAGCGTGCTGCCAAAATCAACGACAACGATGAGATTGCCAGCCAAATGAATGACCTTCCGGAGTCATTGAAAGGCAAAGTAAAAGGAGGTGGGTCATTGACAGCCCTTCCGATTATTGAGACGCAGGCCGGTGACGTTTCTGCTTACATCCCGACTAACGTAATCTCAATTACCGACGGGCAGATTTTCCTTGAAACTAACCTGTTTAACTCAGGTGTGCGTCCTGCGATCAACGTTGGTATTTCTGTATCAAGGGTGGGTGGTAATGCCCAGATCAAGTCGATGAAGAAAGTGGCAGGTACGCTGAAACTGGATCAGGCCCAGTTCCGTGAACTTGAGGCTTTTGCCAAGTTCGGCTCTGACCTCGATGCGTCTACCAAGCTGACAATTGACAGGGGTAGAAGAAACCAGGAAATTTTGAAGCAGCCTCAGTTCAGCCCTATGTCGGTTGAGCATCAGATTGCTATCATTTACGTGTCAACAAAAGGCTTCCTTGATAAGGTGCCTTTGGACAAGGTGAAAGCCTTTGAGAAAGAGTTTTTGACACTATTATCGGCGCAGCATCAGGATGCCCTGGATTTGCTTCGTGCAGGTAAGCTGGAAGACAGCGTGATAAACACCCTGGCCGAGACGGCTAAGAGTCTTCAAAAAAGTTACGTATCCTAAATAGAATGGTGAGTCCGCCCACTGGCGGACTTTTCAAATAGAAAGTATATGGCGAACCTAAAAGAGGTTAAGGGCAGAATTCAGTCGGTTACTTCTACTCAGCAGATCACCAAGGCCATGAAAATGGTGGCGGCGGCAAAGTTGAGGAGAGCACAAGACCGTATTACCCAAATGCGCCCCTACTCTGAGAAGCTGACAGGTATACTTAGAAATGTTACCTCATCTGTTAGCGACGATTTAGAGAATGAATATGCCGTTGTAAGGGAGGTGAACAGGGTCGCTTTGGTTGTTGTTTCTTCCGACAAAGGCTTGTGCGGTGCTTTTAATAGCTCCGTTTTTAAAGCAGCTGTCAACCTTCTGAAGACAAAGTACAAGGAGCAGAATGAGTTCGGTGGAGTTACCATCATTCCTCTGGGGAAGAAGGCCATGGAGTTTTTCAAAAAGAGAAACTACAAAGTGGACACGAAATACTGGGACATTTTCTCTAACCTTTCGTTTGATGAGGTTCGCCCGGTAGCCGAGTACCTGATGGAAGCCTATAAGGCAGGAGATTTTGATGCCGTAGAGCTTGTATACAACGAGTTCAAAAACGTGGCTACTCAGGTGTTGAGGGTAGAAAAGTTCCTTCCTATTGAGCCGTCTGAGGTGGAAGAAGAGGGCACCTCCAACTCGAATGCCATCGACTACATTTATGAGCCATCAAAGGAGTTCATCGTAAAGGAGCTAATCCCCAAGTCGCTGAAGATCCAGGTGTACAAGGCTACTTTGGAATCCAATGCTTCCGAGCAGGGTGCGAGGATGACGGCCATGGACAAGGCGACAGATAACGCCGGGGAGCTTTTGAAAGAGTTGAAGCTCATGTATAACAGAACCCGTCAGGCGGCAATCACCAAGGAGATTCTGGAAATCGTTGGCGGTGCAGAAGCACTTAAGAGTAGCTAAAATCAATATTTGACGATAAATTGAGCCCATGAATATTCATGGGCTTTTTTGTTGATGGGCAGGTCTTTCATAATAGGACTGCTTAAACATGGCAGCCTGGAGGTAGCTCTGGGTGCTGTCGTCATGTCAATGGTTGTTGCCTCCACCTGCGGTGCCCATGTACCGGCCTCTGTTTATGTCTCCCTGTTTTTGGCTGTTTGGTTTATCTATATTCTCGACCGGCTTTTTGACGCCAGAAAAATACCCACATCTGCCAGCAATCCCCGGCATCATTTCTACCAGGAGCACTTCTCACAGTTGCTTACAGTCCTTGTGATGGTGGGTTGCGCCGGCCTCGGTTCGCTGATCTATTTGCCGGCGCCTGTGTTGCTTTATGGTGTGTTGGTGATGGGAAGCTGCTTGCTGTATTTGCTGTGGGTATTTTTGTCGACCCGGAACCTGCCTAAAGAAGTGGTTGTGGCGGCGCTTTATACTGCCGGAATTTCGCTGGCACCCAGGGCCTTGGCGAACAGCAGTGTGCGGCCTGTAGATCTGCTGATTTTCATGGTGATATTCCTCATTGCTTTTATCAACCTGATTTTATTCTCCCGCCAAGAGCGGCAGTACGACATGGCCGATAGTCAGGAATCATTCATAACCCGGTGGAAACCCGAAAAAATACGTTTGCTGCTGCGGGCTACTTTTACTGTAGCCATCATTGGGATAGCTGGTATTTCCTGGTTCAGTGGCAGCCTCCTTGCTCTGCAAGGTTTGCTGATGCTGATGCTTGGTGTTCTTTGGATACTTTATCAGCGAATGGCTGATTTTGAAACCTCTCTCACCTATCGGCTCATTGGCGATGGCATTTTTCTGATGCCGATAGTTCTTCTGATTTAAGATGGCCAATGGATTTAACCTTTTGGCCCCTGTGTACGACCCGCTGGCCCGGCTTGTCTTCGGAAAGTGCATTGACAGGAGCCAATGCCACTTCTTTGGAAGGGCACAAAATGTTAAGTTTACGCTGGTAGCAGGCGGCGGCACGGGCCGGTTTTTTGAAGAATACTTCAGGCAGCATCCGGATAGCCAACTGGTTTTTATTGAGAAGTCGCCGGGCATGATTGCAAAGGCACAGTCGAGAACGACGCCGCTCATGAATACTCGTTTTGTGCGGGCGGACTTCTTGACCCACAGCGAAGCCGATTCTTATGATCTCGTGTTGCTTCCTTTTTTTCTCGACATTTTCACCCACGAGTCGGTGGAACGTATTGTGAAGTCGGTATCGCGGGTGAGTAAACCGAACACACTGTTGATCGTGACTGATTTTGTGGAACAGGAAAAGCGAGGGTGGAAATCACTTCTCATAAGGGGTATGTACTTATTTTTTCGCTTAACTTGTGATATTGAGGCACATAGGCTTCCCAATTGGCAGGAGGCATTTGCCCGAGCTGGATGGAACATTAAGCAGAGTGCCACGTATTGTAGAGGAATGATAGGTACTCACCTTTTAGCGAGAAGCTAAATATTTTTTGCTCCAACCGATTCAATCGAAACCTATTCATTTTTTGGATGTCTTTTACCCTGCAACCTAATTAGAAATTGGATTCAGAAAGTGCGAGTTTACAGGAATACCTTGTGGTGAGGAGCCAGGAGGGCGATCGTCGGGCGATCAACGAGTTGTACAAGCTGTACTCAAAGGCGATGTACAATATCTGCCGCCGGATGATAGGCGACGAGGAAGAAGCCAGAGATGTGCTTCAGGATGCCTTTGTCGATGCCTTTGCCAGCCTGAAGAAGCTCCAGCAGCCCAAGACTTTCCCTGCGTGGATCAAGCGGGTGGTGGTGAATCATTGCATCAATACGCTTAGAAAGAAGCGACTTTTCACCATCAGCATAGAAGAAAAGTTTGACCTGGCCTATGAGGACGACGACGATAACTACTACGCCCGAATGGAGGCTGGTAAAATACTGCAGGCGATGGATCAGATTTCGGTGGGTTGCAAAACAGTGATGAACCTATACCTCTTTGAAGGGTATGACCATGGAGAGATTGGGCAAATATTGGGTATAACGGAGTCGGCTTCGAAGGCCCAGTACTGTAAGGGCAAAGCAAAAGTGAGAGACTTGTTAGGAATGGAAAAATTGAAAGTAGCCAACCAATGACAGATTTTCTAAAAAAGAACATTGACGAGCGCCGGGACAGCTTCGATGTTTTCGATACAGACCTTGATTTGGCCTGGGAAAACATTGACAAGCGACTCCATGGCGGTAAGAAATCGGGAAAGGTACTGCCCATGTGGGGCTGGAGCGGTAAAGTAGTCCGGGTGGCTGCTGCTGTTACATTATTGTTGGTGGCATCCATCGCTTTCATGTGGAACAGTGCGGGATCATCAAAGTCGCAACCGACCCTTTCTATGGTGTCGCCGGAGATGGCAGAGACTGAGCAGTATTATGCCATGATGATTTCTGAAAAAATGAATGAAATAGAAGCCAATGGGCAGTGGGTAGACAAGGAAGTGGTGGAGGACATGCTGGCCCTCGATCAAGCCTATAATGAGCTCCAGACTGACCTGGCAGACAACGTAGACAATGAAGAGGTCATTCATGCAATGATCGTGAATTATAAAATTAAGCTGGACATCCTCGACAGGATACTGGCGCAAATAAAGGAGGCAAAAAATGGAGCAGGTAGGAAAGAATCGTCTCTTTAAGTGGTTGATCATGCTGTTGCTTGTGTTGGCTGGAAGCCAAGCACAAGCGCAGAGCGATACGAGACTGACGAAGAGCATCAACAAAGCGTACAAGGTTCCGAAGGACATTACTGTTGACGTGAGCAATAAATATGGACGGGTAGCGGTAAAGTCGTGGGCAAAAGATTCTGTGCTTATCTCGGTGGAGATTACAGCGTATGCCAAGGATTCCAGATCCACTCAAAAGCTGATGGAGAGGGTTGAAATTGACTTTAGCAATCTTGGGTCTTTTTTAACTGTTGAAACTGTGCTGGACAGGGGCAGCGGAACCTTTAAGGAATTGCTGAACTCGGTTGGCGATGTGTCGAAGACGGTTTTGAGCAGCAACAAGCTGACCATAGATTACGAGATAACCTTGCCAGAGGGGGCGAGCCTATTTTTGGACAACCGCTTTGGGAATGTTTTTATTGCCGATCACGGGGGCCCCATCAAGCTTACCCTTGCGCATGGTGATTTGAAGGCCAATGAGTTGAAGGGTAAGTCGATCGTTGATTTAAGTTTTGGTAAGGCGAATATAAGACGGGTGCATGATGTGGAGCTGACGCTTAAAGCTGCCCAGGTTGACATTCAGCAGGCAAAGGGTATCATTCTACAATCGATGACTTCCGAACTGAGGGTAGAAAGTGCACTTTCAGCGAGAGTAGATTCCAGAAACGATAAACTCAATTTTCAGAAAGTTGGGTGGATCAGTGGCAAAGGAATGTTTACAGACTGGACGTTGGGTGAAATACAGGAGAACCTTGATTTGGAGGTGAACTACGGGCAGGTAATACTTCATAACCTTAATAAAGACTTTGCAAAGGTGAGGCTGGCAAGTAAGTACACTGACCTGGATGTGACCATGGATCCTGCCAGTTGGGTAAATCTTGATATCAAGGCTGAGCAGGATAAGATTTATATCCCTGGCAACTGGATTCCCATGCTGACCAATAGCCCGGTAGCTGGAAAGGAAGGTTACATCCAGTTGAGTGGCCAGGTGGGTAGAACAAATGACAAACAAGGCATCATGCAACTGGATCTGCAAGGTGCCTCGGTAACCCTTCGCTATATGGAGGCTCTGCCGTTTACGAAGAACTAATACTAACAATGAAGAGATTATTTTTTGGTGCGCAGCTGTTGATAGCTGCCCTTAGTCTTGCTACATGTCAATTGGCCAATGCGCAAACGACGCAGGAATACTCGCAGTCAGCCGGCGTACGATTTGGTGCCACGTCAGCGCTGACTTACAAGAAGTTTCTGGTAACCGAAGAGGCACTGGAAATCATGGTAAGTGGAAGGCACGAAGGGCTGCAGCTCACTACTATGTATGTGTTCCATGTGCCGATGGATTTGGCTTTTTCTCCAAACTTCTATGCCTACTACGGCGCTGGTGGCCATTTCGGATTTGAGGAGCGAAACAACCTGACCAAGATATTGGTAGGGACAGACGGGAGTGCGTTCACCTATGAAAATGGGGCGACCTTTTTCACCATGGGGGCTGACTTTCTTATTGGTGTGGAATACCGGTGGCTGGCGGCTCCAATAACCGTTTCTTTTGATGTAAAGCCCTATTTCGACTACATCGGTTTCCGAAAAACGGATTCGAGGTTCTGGGACTCAGCCATTTCATTTAAGTACATTTTTTAAAAAAGATCGATGAAAGCTGTCAAAATTGTTTTTATACTTTCTATCACATGCGGGTGGCTCAGTAGCGCTGCACAGGGTATTGAGAATCCCGAGGAAATCAAGTCTCTTTTTAGCAAAGAAAATGAGATCAAGGGCTTCGGTGGTGTGGACATCAATATTACAGACGTGTATCAGGAAAGAAGCCTTCTGCTGGGGGCATACGGGGGTGCAATCATCAACAAGCATGTGATGTTCGGTCTGGCAGGTTATGGCATCTCTACTGAGAACCAATTCAGGGGCGAGGCCGGCACTATGTTCAATATCGAAGGTGGTTATGGTGGGCTGTACCTTGGGGGCATTCTGTTCCCCAACGAAGTGGTGCACTTAACGATCCCGGTACTATTTGGCGCCGGTGCTTTCCATATAGTCGACAAGCAGTATTTCCCCACTTCCTTCGATAAGGAGTATGTACTTGAGTCAACGGCGTTTTTTGTTGTGAAGCCCAGTGCGCAGCTTGAAGTCAATATCACGCAATTTTTGCGGGTGGGAGTGGGCGCTACCTATCGCCTCATAAAGGGGTCGGATCTGAGAAACATTTCGGATGATGATTTGACCAGCTGGGGAGGAACGTTTTCGATCAGGCTAGGCAGGTTTTAAGCCAATAGCCTGAGGTTTATGAATGGTTTATACTAAAAAAACAGACTGGAGATACCAGCCTGTTTTTTTTGAGTCAGGTATTTTTGTTAGACCTTATGGTTTTAACGACGTCAACAGCCCTAGGGCCAAAATAAGCCGAGCCTGCACCGACCAATACGGCAACTGCCGCTAAAAACCACCAATCTTTGGGCACCAGGTATTCTCTATTCCATCCGATGGCCACCACTCCGCCAATAAAGTAAATTATTGAAACGACGGAGAACTATAAAATTCTGTCTTTTCGAGTGGCCACGGATTTTCTAGAACGGAAGACTACTCTTTCACGATGTCATAAGCGACCACTGTGTTGCCGAAAAACGTAGGAACAAACAGTAAGCTTTGATCCGCCGCAATTTCAATATCCGCCGCATTGGCACCGGCTGCTTTGGTGTCAAGCAGTTTAGTTTTCTTCCAGTCTTCGGTCACGTAGTACACCTCACCGTTCCAGTTAGACACGAAGTAGTCGCCATCCAGCGCCACCACGCCATCACCACCGGGGATAGAATCCACCACCATTTTCACGTCCTTATCGGCGATGCTGATAGTGCTGAATTTGCCTGCGCCGAAAGAAGCCACCATTAGCCTGCCGTCTTCAGCCAAAAGGCCATTGGGGCCGCCAAGGACCTCGCCTTCTGTCCACAGTGCTACAGCCCCATTGGACAGCGTAAAGATTTTGCTCATGCCCGAATCGCTGATATAAACGGTTCCTGAAGCGTCAACGGTAATATCGTTGAGGAATGAGGCCCCGTCTACCGGAAACCTATTGGTGATCTCACCGGTGTTGACATCTATCTCCACCACTTCGTCGATATTGCTTACGTAAAGCAGGTTGCCTACCATGCCCATGCCTTTAGGGCCGTCCAACCCTACGACCCATTGGGTATCGATGATGGCTCCATCAAGCCCTACTTTGGCTATAAATCCGTCTCCATCTTTCGCATCCGGTGGCACCGCTCCGATGCAGGCAACGTACAGCACGCCATTGGTTACATCGTAGTAAACAGACTCAGGCGTCGTCAGCGTTGTATCAGTCTCCCATTTTTTCACGAGTGAAACGGTGGTTGCTGGTGTTTCCTCCACCACAGCTTCCTCTGTCTTCTTTCCACTTTGGCAGGCCACCAAAACGGCAGCGGCCAATAAATAGCTAAGTTTTTTCATTGTTGATCTAGGTTTATTGTTTTCAAAGTTAACAGCATATATGATTATTGTAAAATTGGCAGGATTACCAAAAGGTAATTAATTGCCAGAAAAGTGATTTGAGTAAACCACGGTAAGATTAACAAGGTGGAAGCATTACATGTTTCTGTTTTTCTGGATAGCCTTGTAGTCCTTTTGAATCTTCTTCCATTTTTTCTTCTTTTCCAGCATCGCATTTACATCCTGCCTGGTTTCCAGATATGCAAGCTCTTTTTTCATTTTGGCATAGTTGATCCAGTGTGCTTCGTCCAGCGAACCTTCGTCCAGCGCCTGGGTGATGGCACAGCCTTTTTCATCGGTGTGTGTGCAGTTCTTGAACGTGCAATGCTCGCTCAAGGCTTCAATGTCTTCGAAAGAAGTGCCCAAGCTGGACTGGTCACCCCAGAGCTGTAGTTCACGCATGCCCGGAGTGTCTATCAAAACGCCCCCACTTTCCAGCAGCATCAGATGTCGGCTTGTAGTGGTATGCCTGCCCTTTGAGTCCAACTCCCTCACCTCGCCGGTTGCCATAAGCGGCCGCCCAATCAGACTGTTGATGATTGTCGATTTACCAACGCCAGAGGAGCCTACTATCGCTATGGTTGATCCAGCCTTTATATAAGGATGAAGAGCGCTGACCTGATTTTGCAGGGCAGCTACCACCACAATCTCCACATTTTTCACTCGCTCTTTCACCTGCCTAACAATGTCTTCCGGATGGGGGCAGAGATCGGCTTTGTTCAAAACAATGACCGGCTCTACATTTTGCGCAAGTGTCAGGTAGCGCTCAAGTCGGGCGAGATTGAAGTTACCATCCAACCCCTGCACAATGAAAAGCTTGTCGATGTTGGTAGCAATGATTTGCGCTTCCAGCTTCTTGCCTGGCACTTTTCGTGAGATGACAGACTGCCGTTCCAGCACCCTTTGAATGATGGCTTTGCCCTTGTCAATTTCTATCATCAGCACCCAGTCGCCCACTTTTGGTAACTCGGCGTCTGTTTCCGCCATGTAAAAAAGGCGGCCAGTGGCTTCGGCAATATATGTGTCCCTGGCGGTAAGTACCTGATAGTTGGTCTTGTTTTCTATAGATACTCTGCCAACGATGAGCTCTCTTTCGTCCTGGGTAATTTGATTTTCAAAATAGGTATTCCAGCCCAATGGGCTTAAGTGATTGTATTCCATTTCAGTATAGGATTTAGTCAATAAAAATCTACTCCACCGTGGGAAGGTGGATCTGAAATAAGCGCTGCCCGAAGGAGCGCCTTAGGCTATATCAAGCCCTGGAATAGAAATTTTTAAAAGTATCAGAGACTAAAAGTTATTTTGGCAAAGATAAGGATTTGGTCTAAATAATCCTCAAATGACCCAGGGCAAACGCATTTAAAACAAAAAGGAGTCAAATTTTTTTCAAAGCTGTTTTTTTACCCCGACCCTTAAGGGTGAAACAGCTTTGAAATTCGTCTTTCCCTTTAGGGCTACCGACGTGGAACGGGGTAAAAAGAAGAATTTCGAAGCCAAATGGTTTTAAATGCGTTTGCCCTATCAAATGACCCTTTTTCCCTTTTCCAGCTGAAGCACGTGGTCAACACATGCAGGCAATTCTTCTTCATAATGTGTGACATAAATGAGTGCTGTGGAGGATGCGCTACAAACAGCATCTACCACTGTCCGCACCCTTGTTTGTTGCGCATGATCAAGGCCCTGACACGGCTCGTCGAGGATAAGCAGAGGAGGGTTTTTTATTATGGCTCTGGCAAGTAGAATGATTCGCTGTGTGGTGGGCGAGGCTGTTTCAAAGATTTGCGTGCCCGAGCTCTGCAACTCAAGCAGGTCAAGCCACTCGTCGACCAAAGACGCCTGCTCCTTGCTCACCGGCTTTAGATACCCCAACGTATCGTGAAAGCCCGAGGCCACAATTTCCCGACAGGTGGCTGTCGAGTGAAAGTACTGTAGCAACTCTGGCGATACAAAACCAATTTTTTTCTTGATGTCCCAAATGCTTTCTCCGCTGCCTCGTTTGTGATCAAAAAGAGTGATGTCGTTGGCATAGGCCTGGGGGTTGTCTCCATTGATCAGGCTTAGTAGCGTTGACTTTCCTGCACCGTTTGGCCCCCGCAGTGCCCAGCGTTCTCCCGGCTTGATTACCCAACTGATGCCGCTAAGAATAGTGCTGTCTCCATATTTGACGGTCACTTCTTTCATGCCCACAATCAATTTATATGGTGATAGCGGTTGATTATCTGTCAGCCTGTTCACCTTGGTTGTATCAAGGGAGTAAGAGGGGGGGTTGGGCAGTGTAATTGAACTAAACTTCTCCCTGACGACGACCTGTTGGATGTGACAATTGGCCAGAATGGCGGCATGTGTAACCACCGAGGGTATTTCATCAGCAGCGGTGGTGAGCACAATGGCGATGCCGGAACTGATGATTTCGTCAAGGATGGAATTGAACGCCGTCCTGGTTTTTGCATCCAAGCCAACAAGTGGACTATCCAGAAGTAGCAGCCTGGGGTTTTTCAGCAGTGAGGCTGCCAGCCTGAGCCTTTTGGTTTCTCCATTGCTTAGCTTGATAAGCTGCTTCTGACGCAGCGGCTCAAGCTGGAAAAGCGAGATAACTTTGCTGACGTCCCAGGACCCTTCTGCTAAGCTTCTCTGCGCCTCGTCATTAAGAAAATCTTCGACGGTTGGGGCATCTTCTGAAAAGGCGGCATTGAAGCGTTGCTGGTAAAAGAACTCCGAAGTGTTAGAAAGATTCTTGAACTGATACTTCACAGGGAGGTAGCTGATGAGCTGCCGGTAGTTGAAGTAAGAGTCTTTTGGCGGATGGGCTCTAATATAGTCATCGTAAAAAGGCCTGATGATTTGCCCCTTTACCACATTGAAATTACCTGTAATGGCCTCCAACAAGGCACTTTTCCCGGATCCACTATGCCCCAGGAGAGCCCAGCACTCACCGCTTCTCACCTCAAAGGACAAGTCCTTGAAAACGATTTTTTCACCGTAGCGAGCGGTTAGGTTGTCGAGCTTAAGAAGAAGCTGATCGTGCATAACACTGAGAGTATTTAAAGCCGGGATTTTGTTGAGCTCCCGGCAAGTTTAATAAAATTCTTTCACTGACGGTTTTTTTCATGTACTGACTCAGGGTAGCCTTCATTTTGTCTGTATTACTTCGTCTAAATGTCATTTTTTAATCGATCTAAAATTTCTAATTTGTCGCTAACCCAAGTGTGATGGAAGACATAGAAAGAGCAGTTTCCCTGATGGGAGTAGGTATGATCACAGTGTTTCTGGTACTGGCCCTGGTGGTGCTTACAGGAAATGCACTCATCAAGTTTGTCAACACCTTTGTTCCGGAAACCTTACAGGCTTCCCCCAAATCCCCTTCCACACAAACATCCCAGGTAGCTTCCAAAAAAGTAGCAGCCATTACCTCGGCGGTTCATCAGCTCTCAGGAGGTAAGGCCAACATCCAAAAGATTGAGAAATTGTAGTGTTTAAACAACCCGGAAATGAGTAAGGAAATAGGACTTTGTCTTGTGTACAGAGATATGTGGCAGTCGTCGGGCAAGTACATGCCCAGGAAAGACCAATTGGTGAAGGTGGCAGGCCCCATTGTAGAAATGGGTTGCTGGAGGAGAGTGGAAACCAACGGCGGCGGTTTTGAACAGATCAATTTGCTTTATGGCGAAAACCCCAACCGATCGGTTCGGGAATGGACGCAGCCGTTCAACGATGCTGGCATCCAAACGCAAATGCTGGAAAGAGGCCTGAACGGGCTTCGGATGTACCCCGTGCCCATGGATGTGCGGGAGCTGATGTTCAGGGTGAAGAAAAAGCAGGGCACCGACATATCCCGCTCTTTCGATGGTCTCAATGACACCAGGAGCATCATCAACTCCATCAAGCTGGCAAAAAAGGGAGGCATGATTGCCCAGGCGGCATTGTGTATCACTCATAGCCCTATCCATTCCGTCGATTATTTTGTGAACATGGCAGGTACATTGATAGATGCCGGTGCAGATGAAATAGCGGTGAAAGACATGGCAGGCATTGGTCGTCCGGCGTCTATTGGCAAAATTGTGGCTGGCATTAAGGCCATCAAAAAAGACATTCTGGTGCAGTACCATGGCCATTCCGGGCCAGGATTTTCGGTCGTTTCCTCGCTGGAGGCAGCCAGGGCTGGTGCAGATATCATCGACGTGGGCATGGAGCCGCTGTCGTGGGGCACCGGGCACGCAGATTTGCTCACTGTGCATGCTATGCTGAGAGATGCCGGATTCTCATTGCCTGATGTGAATATGAAGTCTTACATGAAGGTGAGGTCGTTGACACAGGAATTTATTGATGATTTCCTTGGCTATTATATCGACCCGAAGAACCGCCTGATGAATTCACTGCTGATTGGCCCGGGCTTGCCAGGAGGCATGATGGGAAGTCTGATGGCTGACCTTGAAAAAAACCTGGTTTCCGTCAACAAAGCCAGAGAGAAAAATGGAGAACCTGCCATGTCGCAGGACGACCTGCTGATCAAGCTGTTTGAGGAAGTGGAGCATATTTGGCCGAAGATGGGCTATCCACCGCTGGTGACTCCCTATAGCCAGTATGTGAAAAATGCTGCACTCATGAATGTGATGCAGATGAACAAGGGCAAGGAACGCTGGAGTATGCTGGATGATAACACCTGGGATATGATGCTGGGCAAGTCCGGTCAGCTGCCAGGCCCTGTAGCTGATGAATTGAAAGCCCTGGCCAAAACCCAAAAACGGGAATTTTTTGAAGGAGACCCGCACAGCCTATACCCAAATGAACTCGAGAAAATCAGGGGTGAGATGAAAGAGAAAGGCTGGGAGTTTGGAGAAGATGAAGAGGAGCTGCTGGAATATGCCATGCATCCTAAGCAATACATCGATTACAAGTCGGGTAAAGCCAAGAAAGCTTTTGATGAGGATTTGGCGCAAAGAAAAGCAGCTGCGTCGGCGCCTGCTGCTCAGGCTCCAAGCCAAACGCCTGCCATGGCAGCCCTGCCTCAAACATTAATGGTAGATGTGAACGGTGAGGCTTTCCGGGTGACTGTATCCTACGACGGAGATAGTCAGCCGAAGTCGACTTCTGAAACTCAAGCCACGCCGCAACCTTCCAGCAACGGACATACGCAGGAAATACTGGCTCCGCTTGAAGGCAAATTCTTTGCAACGAAGGATGCTGGCGAAAAGGCCATCAAGCCAGGTGACGTCATAAAAAAGGGCGATACTGTGGGGTACATAGAGGCCATGAAGGTGATCAATGCTATTTCCGCCGATAAAGAAGGAACAGTAGTGGAAGTTTGTTTCAAAGACGGGCAGGAGGTATACGACGACGACGTGCTGGTGAGAGTAAAAAGTTAAGGACATAACCAGCTCACTATTTACTTCTTACCAATAACCACTTACCTCCCTACCATGGAACTGTTCGAAAAAGTATACAGAATGACCGCCCTGGGCGACTTGGTTGCTCATCCGTCTTATATCCTGATGATCCTCATCGGGTTTGGTTTGCTCTACCTGGGCATTGCCAAAAAATATGAGCCGCTGCTCCTTGTACCCATTGCTTTTGGAGTGTTGCTGGCCAACTTTCCCGGAGGAGGGATGGGAGTGGAAAACATTCCTGAGGGGCTTACCCTGCCGCAGATTGCCGAGCAGTACGGCATCATGAACTTTGTTTACTACGCCCTGATCAAAACGGGCTTTCTGCCGCCAATCATTTTCATGGGGGTAGGTGCGCTGACCGACTTTGGTCCTATGCTGCGCAACCTCAGGCTGGCCTTTTTCGGTGCTGCTGCGCAAATTGGCATCTTCTGCGTGCTGATGGCGGCAGTGGCCATGGGCTTTACGCTGAAAGAGGCTGCTTCTCTGGGCATCATAGGTGGGGCCGACGGGCCTACCGCTATTTACACCACCATCAAATTGGCGCCGCATCTACTGGGACCAATTGCAATTGCGGCTTACTCTTACATGGCATTGGTGCCGGTGATCATCCCGTTTGTCGTTCGGTTTTCCATGACAAAAAAGGAGCTACTCATCAATATGAAGGAGCAGGACAAATTGTTTCCGTCCACGAAGCCTATCAAGAATTTGCAGGCGTTAAAAATCATGTTTCCCATCGCCCTTGGCTCTATTGTGGCTATTTTGGTGCCTAGCTCGGTGCCGCTGGTGGGCTTTTTGATGTTTGGCAACCTGGTAAAGGAAATTGGCGTGGCCACGGGCCGTTTGTACCAGGCCACATCCGAGACCATTCTTAATTCAGCCACTGTATTTCTCGGCTTATCTGTCGGCGCCACCATGACCACCAAAGCCTTCCTGAACACGCAAACACTGATGATTGTGGTGGGGGGCTTTATCGCCTTTGCCATCTCCATTTTGGGCGGCATCATGGCTGTGAAAGTGTACAACCTGTTTGCCAAAAAGAAGATCAATCCGTTGATTGGTGCTACCGGCTTAAGTGCGGTGCCCATGGCCGCCAGGGTGGCCAACGAGATTGCCATCAAGCATGATCCCAGCAACCACTTGCTGCAATACGCCATGGCCAGCAATATTTCAGGAGTGATTGGCTCCGCTGTCGCCGCTGGGGTGCTGATTTCGTTTTTGGGGTAGGTGGGGTTGAGCCGTTTCGACATAGGATCATCTTCCCGTTTTGATGGGCGTATCCCATCGCCTTCGTTTTCCTTGCTCAATAACCCGGCTGAAACGAGGGCGATAGTGGCTATTAGCATCATGTGATGTGAGTCGAAATTAGCCGGGCCAGTCTGTCCGACTGACAAGTAAATACAAATCGAAAAATTTACGTTGAATCAAATAATAGCTATTTTTATGATATGGAGACTGTAGATATAAAGGCAGAGTTACTAGCGCTCATTGAAAAAGAGACTGATAATAGCATATTAGAAGCTATCAGGACTTTGCTCCGAAAATCAAGCTTAGACCCTGCATTAAAGCAGAAACTAACTTCCAAAGCTTTGAAGGCAGAAGACGACATTACCGCCGGTCGGGTCATGGACAGACAAGAGTTAGAGAAAAGGCTGAATAGCAGGTTGCGTAAATGAAAGTAATTTATACTGACCAGTCTTATGATAGTCTGGAAGATTTAACAGATTTTTTGCTGGAAGAACAAGGCTGGGAGTTAGAGAAATTGTTGGAGTTCAGAATAAAATTGTTGGATCGGGCGGATGCCCTGGAAACCACCTATAACAACTATCAGCAGGAAGACTATTTGGAACATTTAGGAAAGGGCCATAGGAGAGTAATAGAGGGGCATGTCAAAATCATTTATAGGATTGAAAAGGAACGCATCTACATTATCGACTTTTTTGACTCCAGGCAAGACCCAGAGAAAATGAAGGGCTAATTGGCCGGCGTTTTGTAATCACTGGCTGAATTGGAAGAATTAACAATTTGTCGCCGTTAGGCAAACGAGTGGTCGCCAGCAATTTGCCATAAAAATCACATTTTCTCTTGCTCTGGCAACAATGGTGATTCATTTTGTGCCTAGGTTGCCGCCTGTGGCATCCCGGATAGCCAACGAGATTGCCATCAAGCACGATCTCAGCAACCACCTGCTGCAGTATGCCATGGCCAGCAATATCTCAGGGGTGATTGGCTCTGCCGTGGCTGGTGGGGTGCTGATTTCGTTTTTGGGGTAACATTTTTTAATGAATCTTTGCTAAAAGTACGGAAGAGCGTACGTTCAATCTATGAAAAGCTTATCGATTACAGAGGCCAGGAAGAATATGTATAAGCTGATAGACGAGGCTACCGAGACTCACCAACCCGTTCAGATTACTGGCAAGAGAAATAACGCTGTGTTGGTAAGTGAGGAAGACTGGCGTGCTATTCAGGAAACACTTTATTTGATTTCAATTCCACGTATGAGAGAATCTATCGTAACGGGAATGAAAACACCCCTCGAAGAAACCACAGATAAGCTGGATTGGTGAGCAATTACAAATTGGTTTATATAAGGCAGCCTCAAAAGGATGCAAAAAAAGTGACCTCCGGCGGGCTTAAGCCTAAAGTGGAGGAGCCTCTCAATATGCTGGAAGCCAACCCATTTCAAGACTATCCTCCTTACGAAAAACTTCTTGGTGATTTATACAAAGCATATTCCCGAAGGATTAATATTCAGCAGCGACTTGTGTACCAGGTACTGGAAGAAGAGAAAATAGTAAAAGTGCTGAGAATGTGGACTCATTATGAATAATGGGACTGTACTGGAAGCTCATTTTTGATTACTTTTCTCCAAACATATTATTGATAGTTATCCGCCAACAGATTATTTATGAACGCAGCACTCAACCGCAACTTATTCTTTGTCAAAGAACACACCGGTGTTTTTAAAGCAGCCAACAATTACGATATCCATGATCCGAACTCACAGGAAGTGATCCTTCACTGTCGGGAGGAGAACCTGGGGTTCTTTTCGAAAATATTAAGGTTCACCGACTATAAGAGGATGACACCGTTTCACATTGAGATCAGGACGCCAATGGGAGAAAAGCTTTTGACAGTGAAGCGGGGAGTATCTATCATTCTGTCAAATGTGGAAGTACTCGATGCGAACGACCAATTGGTGGGTAAATTCAAACAGAAGTTCTTTTCCATCGGAGGGAAGTTTGATGTGCTGGATGCCAATGAAACATTTATGTGTACACTTCAGGGAAGGTGGACAAGTTGGGATTTCAAGTTCGTCAAAGACAATGTTGAATTTGCCCATGTGAGCAAACAATGGGCAGGCTTGGGCCGGGAGATGTTTACCTCTGCAGACAATTATATGCTTCAGATCAATGACAAAGTGCCTGCCGACCACCCTTTGAGGATTCTGATTTTGGGTGCGGTGATGTGTATTGATATGGTGTTGAAGGAGTAGCAAGTCAGCAAAGCAGCTATTCTATTTTGAGCAATTCGTCGGTTCTGAAGTGCGCACTGTCTTTGTTCCAGTGCCACTTTTTGAGTTTAGGAAGCTGTAAGCCATTCAAAGATTCGTAGCCTTCGACAAAAATGAACTCTCCGTCCCCTTTGCTCTCGTCAAAATAGAAACGATAGCCGGCCAGGAGAAAGGTCTCCTTGTCAATGTAGAAATACCAGGTTTCTCCATCGGTGGATGGATCGTAGGTTACTTTTATCACCCAACATGATTGATTATTGAATGTTTCCTCCACAACCGCCGGGTCGATGATGGTACCTGTATCCTTTAGTTTCATCGGCACGCCGTACAGGTATTCGTACACCTCTTTGAGGTACTGGGTTCTCTCTTCAGTTAGCTGAAATTTGCTTTTTATCTCGTAGTTTAAGTTTGAACTGTCATTTACCGAAACATAATACTCGCCATGTCTCACTCCCTGGCTGACAGTGCTGTCGCCCTGCTGCAGGGCATATTCAAAAATGCCTTCAGGATTATTTATGAGAACTGAGAAGTATCGGTCTGCCTGTCCATCTCGCTTGATGGACATGTGGAAGCGGCTATTGAGCTTAGGCCACTGGTTGTTGGGGTCATGGGCTTCGATAGATTTTTCAAGCAAAGAGGCTGGAGTGAGTGACGGCTTGTCGCAAGAAAAAAGCAGTATCAGTAATAGGACTGGTGTGGTTTTCATGTGTACTCTCAATACGCTGTCCGACAAATATACCCTTAATTCGGCCAAAACTCCGGCTCGTCCAGCTCACCATATAGTCGACAGTCGCAACAGTACTCTGGGGCGTAATAATTAATGCCCGACCCATATGGCCCCTGACTTGCGAGGCAATAGCCAGCCGGCGGACTTCCACCGCCAGATACCTCCACGAGCTTCGAAGAACACCCATCGGAAGCAAAATCTAAGTCCAAAAGCTGGCTTCTGTCGATGTAAATTTCTTTTTCGGTTACAGCACCCACATCAAAAAAGCCGATCACCTGTTCGTCGGGATTGTTAGGATTGAAGAGATTGCTTGGCAAATCGTACGGTAGCGGATCGAAGAGTGTACCCTGGCTCTCAGAAATTTTTTTGAGTTCAGTCCAGTACTTTATACCAGTGCTGCTGAGGGCATATTGACGAACCAACAACCTGTACAAGGAGCGAAGCTGGTAGCCCTCTGTGCTTATATACTTTATTTCGAGTTGGCTGACTCTTGACTCTTTGAGCTGACTGGTATTTGCCGTAATAATATTGGAGTTTGTCTCGGTGTTGTAGCAAACCCACACACTGATATCCTGTGGGTAGGGAACTTTGATTTGGTACGTCTCTTCCCATTCATAGCGGAAGTACTGGGTGAGCCCTTCAGGGTCATGCGAATCGAGAAGTATTTTAATACCGTCTTTGGTGGTCCCTTCATTAGTTAGCCGCCGTTCTCTTTCAAAGTATAAGCTATCGATGTCTGGCGCAGTGTTGAGCAAAATGGGCTTGGATTGGTAGGTCTCGCCGTAAAGAGTTTCGATATGCAAAGCATACGAGTTGCCCGTTTGGCCAACAAAACATGCGGGGTCACTCTGGTAGATTCCCGGGCTGGTCTCTTCAAAGTAAAATTTAGCGCCCTCCTGGCCTTCAACATACACCAGAGCGCCAACTTCAACTCCACCATATTCCACACTGAGTGGTTTGGTGCGTGAAAGCCTGACAGTATTGGCCTCATCGAGATTGGAGACATGACCTTCAACGACCATGAGATAATCAAAAACCCCCAGCTCTGGCTCGATTGGCTCTATGCAACCGACCAAAATTAACGTTAGAGAAAGGGTGACGTGTCGTCTGGTTATCATTCGTTTAAGCAGGTCGATCATACTTCCCGGGCATTTTCCATTATTTCTATCGGCTAATAGACGTATTATTAGCCCCGTTAGTTGGCATTGCCAGCGGTATAGCATAACATCTATCTGCCTAAGCGCCCGTAGTGGTCGTCATTTGGTTCATTATTTTGCAATATCAAACCGTTGTACCTGTTTTTTCCCAACTTCATTCTCTTTTTGGTAATTCTTTTATCAAATTTGCCGATTCCTATTTTTGACGGTCGAAATCAGTGATAAATCTTCCTCGAAACAAAAGATGATTGGTCAGTGTGGACTGTCTGTGGACTAAATTTTTTGCGAATTTATGAAAGTCTTAAAGTTCGGAGGCACTTCAGTGGGGTCCTCGGAAAATATACGAAAGGTGGCGGCTATCCTTCGGGATTACCAACAGCAGGGAACCGAAGTAGCCGTGGTAGTTTCTGCCATGAGCGGTGTTACCAACCGGCTTATTGCGCTTGGTGATGTGGCAGTTTCTGGCGATGAGTCGTACCTGGTGGATTTGGAGCGACTGCGTCTACTGCACCTCGACACCATGAAGCGCCTCAATGATAACAAACTCCACCCGGAGGGGCGGGACACCATTGACAAGCTTTTCGCTGAGTTGAAGGACATGCTTCACGGGGTGTTCCTTATCAAAGAGCTTTCCGTTCGATCGCTGGATTTGATACAGAGCTTTGGTGAGCGGCTTTCAGCCAACATAATTACACTGTATCTGCAAAAGATTGGAATCAACTCCACGTTTCTGGATACCCGCCGGGTGATCAGAACGGACAATCATTTCGGCGGATCGAAGGTTAATTTCAAGGAAACCAATGCTTTGGTGAAAGGCTTCTTTGAAGGGAACAAGTCGATGGTGGTAGCTACAGGTTTTATTGCCAGCACTGCACAAAATGAAACCACCACACTTGGCCGTGGCGGCTCCGACTACACTGCCTCCATTTTGGCTGCTGCATTGGACGCCGATGAGGTGGAGATTTGGACCGATGTTGACGGCGTGATGACTGCCGATCCACGCAAGGTGAGAGAAGCTTACTCAATGACGAGCCTAAGCTATGTGGAGGCGATGGAAATGTCACATTTTGGTGCCAAGGTTATTTACCCGCCCACGCTGCAGCCAGCCATTTCAAAGAAGATTCCATTACGAATAAGAAACACGTTTAACCCGGCTTTTGAGGGCACCTTAATTACGCAGCAAAGCACTGGAAAAAAGTACCCTGTTAAAGGCATTTCTTCCATTGAAAACATGTCGCTTGTGAGCCTGATAGGTGGCGGCATTGCGGGTGTGCCGGGGGTGGCATCGAGGCTTTTTGGAGCACTTGCCAGGAAGAATGTGAACATCGTCCTCATCACGCAGGCCTCATCCGAGCACTCCATCACTTTTGCGGTGAGCCCAAAGGACGGAACCATTGCCAGAGACGTATTGAAAGAGGAATTTGCCCAGGAGATTAAAAACAGAGAGATAGATAGAATCCAGGCTGAAGAAGACTTATCTATAGTCGCTGTTATTGGTGAAAATATGAAGAATACGCCTGGCATTGCGGGCAAGCTTTTCCAGGCATTCGGCAGAAACGGTATCAACGTGGTAGCCATTGCCCAGGGTTCTTCGGAGCTCAACGTATCCGTGGTGATCAACCGGGCCAATATTTCCAAGGCACTCAATTCATTGCACGAAACCTTCTTTCTTTCAGATAGAAAATCGCTCAATGTGTTTCTTGTGGGCACCGGACTGATAGGCAGCACGCTTATTGAGCAAATCAAGGCACAAGCGGCCTACCTCATGGAGGAACGGTCACTGAAAATCAATGTTGTGGGTATTGCCAACTCACGTCACATGGCTTTTGATGAAGGCGGCATTGACCTTAACACTTGGCGCAAGCTTGTGGACAAGCCAGGAAAGGGCATAGAACTTTCAGCGTTCATAGAAAAAATGGAATCTATGAACCTGGCCAATTCGGTGTTTATCGACTGCACGTCGAGCGCTAAAGTGATCGAGTTTTACGAAGATATTTTGGAGTCCAGCATTTCTATCGTTACGCCAAACAAGCTGGCCAACTCCGGCCCACTGGCTTTTTACGAAAAGCTAAAGAAGCAGGCGGCCAAACACGGTGTGAAATTCATGTACGAAACGAACGTGGGTGCCGGACTTCCCGTCATCAACACGCTCAATGATTTGAAGTACAGCGGCGATAAGATCATCAAAATTGAAGGCATCTTGTCGGGCACGCTTTCCTATATATTCAACAGCTTCAAAGAGGGGGTGCCATTCAGCCAGGTGGTAACGGAGGCCCGCAGCAAAGGGCTGACCGAACCCGACCCGAGAGACGACCTGAACGGAATGGACGTGGCGAGAAAGATATTGATCTTAGGACGAGAGGCAGGCCAGAAACTCGACATCAAAGATGTGAAGCTGGAGCCTATTTTGTCTGATGCTTGTTTCAAGGCGCCAAACATTGACTCCTTTTTTGAAGAACTCAAAAAAGAAGACGGCAGACTGGAAGCCATGAGAAAGAAGGCGATGGACGAAGGGAAGAAGCTGCGTTTTATTGCCAAGGTAGAGGAGGGAAAAGCTTCTATTTCGCTGCAAGCAGTCGATGCCGAACATCCGTTTTACAGCCTTTCCGGCAGCGACAACATTATTTCCTTCACCACCCAAAGGTATTTTGAAAGGCCATTGGTGGTAAAAGGGCCGGGCGCCGGAGCAGAAGTGACTTCGGCAGGCGTTTTTGCAGAGATCATCAGCATCAGCAATCACTTTATCCAGGACAATTACAAATTTGCAGGCGGCTATGGCGGATAGTATCAAAGTGTTTGCCCCAGCTACTGTGGCCAATTTAACCTGTGGCTTCGATATTCTTGGACTCGCCATCAATGGCCCGGGAGATGAGCTGGTGGCTAAAAAAACAAGCGGAAGTGGGGTAACTATCGTCTCCATCGAAGGGGACGAAGGGCGGCTGTCAAAAGATGCATCAAAAAACACGGCGGGCATTTCAGCCAACCAGTTCTTGCAGGCAATTGATTACCGGGGAGGCATCGAGATTTCTCTTCACAAGAAAATGCCTTTCGGAAGTGGCATGGGCTCCAGTGCAGCCAGTGCCGTAGCTGGTGTTTTTGCTGTCAACGAGTTGCTGGGGAGGCCGATGAGCCAAAGGGACTTGCTGCCCTTCGCCGTGGAAGGTGAGCGCATTGCCTGTGGCAGTGGCCATGCCGACAATGTGGCGCCGTCGCTGCTCGGAGGCATTACGTTGGTTAAAAGCTACGAACCATTGGAAGTGCTTTCTTTGCCGGTGCCGCCGAATATGTATGTGGCAGTTTTGCACCCCGCAGTGGAGGTGTCGACAGGTGATGCAAGAGCGATTTTGCCAAAAGAGGTGGCCATGAAAGCTTCAGTAAAGTACGCCGGTAATTTAGCAGGCTTTGTTTCAGCGCTATACACCAACGACCTTGGTTTAATGCGCCGAGCACTGATAGATGAGATTGTGGAGCCAAAAAGGGCTTCATTGATCCCGTATTTCTACGAAATCAAAGAAGCTGCTTTGTCTTCCGAAGGGGTCATTGGTTTTGGCATTTCAGGCTCCGGCCCGGCCATGTTTGCCCTGGCTGATGGATTGGAGGCAATAACAAAAGCGGGAGCAGTCATGGAAAGCATTCTTAAAAAGCGAGGCATATCGGCTAACCTCTACATTTCTGAAGTGAATACCGCAGGTCCTAAAATATTAGATTGAAAATGAAGTTATACAGCACCAATAAGCAATCTCCCGAAGTAAGTTTTGAAGAGGCGGTTTTTAAAGGACTCCCTGACGACAACGGGCTTTATATGCCAAAAGCCATTCCGGCACTTTCTGCCAAATTTTTCGAAGGGCTGGAGGACATGTCTTTTCAGGAGATGGCCTTGGATGTAACGGATACCTTGATTGGTGATGAAATAGGAAGAAAAGACCTGGAGAAGATCATTTACGACGCAATGAATTTTCCGATAGAGCTTCATCAGGTAGAAGACAACATATTTGGTCTTGAGCTTTTTCATGGGCCTACGCTGGCTTTCAAAGACTTTGGCGCCAGGTTCATGAGTCGTGTAATGGGTCATTTTTTGGAGAAAAAGCAAAAGGAAATTACCATCCTTGTCGCCACCTCTGGCGATACAGGTAGTGCAGTTGCCCACGGCTTCCTGGGTATTCCGGGCATCAATGTGGTGATCCTTTATCCTAGCGGCAAGGTGAGTGAGATTCAGGAGAAGCAGCTAACAACGATAGGCCAAAATGTGAAGGCGCTGGAGGTTGATGGCACGTTCGACGACTGCCAGCGCATGGTAAAGCAGGCTTTCCTCGACAAAGAGCTGAACAAGGTGCGACATTTTACCTCAGCCAATTCCATCAACATAGCGAGGCTGATCCCTCAATCGTTCTATTACCACTATGCCTGGTCGATGTTGCACAGCGACCGCAAGCCAGTGTTTTTCTGTACGCCGTCTGGCAACTTCGGGAATTTGTGTGGAGGCCTTATTGCAAAGAAAATGGGATTGCCTATCGACCACTTTGTGGCTGCAACGAATGCCAATCACATTGTGCCCGATTATTTGCTGACGGAAAAGTTTCAGCCAAAGCCTTCTGTGAAAACAATTAGCAATGCCATGGATGTGGGCAACCCTAGTAACTTTCCACGGGTGCAGGCATTGTATGGAGGAAGCTATGACAAGATCAACCGGGATATTTCAGGGGCATGGTATACGGATGCTCAAACGTCGCAGGCCATGAAGGAGGTCTTTGAAAACGAGGAATACCTGCTTTGCCCACATAGCGCCATCGGCTATTTGGGAGCCAAAGACTATCTGAAAAGCCATCCAGGCAAGACGGGAGTATTTCTGGCCACAGCTCACCCGGCTAAATTCTACGACGTGGTGGACAAAGTGCTTGGTGGGAAAGTGGAAATCCCCGAAGTGCTGAAAGAGACGATGGAGAAGCCCAAAAAGTCAGTGAAAATGGAAGCCAGCCTCGATGCTTTGAAAAGCTTTTTGATGAACTAAGCTTTTCAGGACTTGCTGAGGCCTGACGGCTTCCGGGCAGAAAGTTCACTGGCTGCTCCAACCATTTTATCAAGCAGGCGGGCAGGGTCAGTTTCCCAGATCACAAAGTCGAAATTCACCTTTTTCAGCAGACCATTCACCGTCATGTGAGCGAAGAGCTGGTGCAAATAGTCGTAGTATCCGTTAGTATTGAGGATGCCAATAGGGGCATGAATGAGGCCCAGTTGACGCCAGGTGAGTATTTCGCAAAGCTCCTCAAGCGTACCGAACCCACCCGGCAAGGCTATGAAGCCCTCTGAAAGTTGCGACATGATGGTCTTCCTCTCATGCATCGACTCTACCCTGATAAGTTTGGTAACACCCGTGTGGGCGATCTCCTTACTGGCCAGAAAATTTGGGATTACTCCTGTGACCTTTCCACTTGCTCTCATGCAGCTATTGGCTACAGCACCCATGATGCCTATTTGAGACCCACCATAAATCAGCTCAATGTTTCGGCTGGCCATCAGTTTTCCGAGAATTTGTGCCTGAGCCACAAACTGAGGGTCTTTTCCTTCAGCAGAACCACAAAACACACAAAGTGACTTCATTTCGTACAAATTAGAGTTTCGTAAATACTTTTTTTGGAGTATTTCTTATTGGCCCTAAACCTAGTAATTTGTTGCATTGATTTTTACTGTAACCTGGAATTTTACTAACCCTACCCCTTATGATAAAGAGGAAGCACTATCTCAATGGCCTGTTATTTTTATTTTTTGTAGGCTCAACCGTCCTTTTTGTTCAAGAGGAAAACCGGCCAGTTGATTCACGAATCGCTTACGAGGCCTTCATAAGGGAGCATCCCTACAACCAAAATCAAAAAGGAGCGCAGCGTTCAAAAGGCAATAGCGAGGAGGACAAGGAGAGGAGCGGCCCGGCAGAGAGAATGCAGCAGGACTTCCTAATGACGATGGATCCTGCGCTTAAAAGGCCCACTCCTGAATTGCTACCACAGATAATGAGGGATCAAAAAAGTGCACGTACTTACGGCACACTTCCCGGAGAGTCGGCAGCGCCGTGGCTGGAAAGGGGCCCCAAAAATGTGGGCGGACGAACCCGGGCTCTTATGTGGGATCCTAATGATGGCACAGGGAAGAAAGTATGGGCGGGCGGAGTAGCAGGTGGCCTATGGTTTAACAGTGACATTACGAGTAGCAACTCGCCGTGGACAGCGGTCGATGACTTTTGGAGTAACCTTGCAATTACTTGCATTGCATATGACCCGAATGATACGGAGACTTTTTATGTGGGTACAGGTGAGGGCTGGTACAACGCTGACGCTGTAAGGGGGCAGGGCATTTGGAAGACTACCAATGGCGGCACTACGTGGACGCAACTGACTGCCAGCACCAGCTTCCTTTTTGTGAACGACATTGTCGTGAGAGATGACGGTGGCACAAGCGAAGTTTATGCAGCGGTGGCCAGAAGAAGTGGAGCGTCAAATAGCGAAGGTCTGTTCCGATCTGTCGACGGAGGAACTTCTTTTACTCAGCAGCTCCCGAATATTGCGGGCAAATCGTACCCACCAGGGGTAAGCGATATCGAGATTGGTGCTGATGGAGCCATTTGGGCAGGTACCACTTTTGCTGGATCGGGCAGTGGCGGTGGTTTAGTTCTCAGATCAAGTGACGGAGAATCATGGTCGACTGTATATACCGCTTCTGTCAACGAATTTGATGGCCGGGTGGAACTCGCTACCTCTGCGGAGGCCGATACTGTGGCGTATGCCCTTATCGAAAAGGACTACAAGATCTTTGAAATGAAGAGGACGGCTGACGCCGGTGCTACCTGGGTAAACATGACGCTACCGGATGATGATGACAATGGCATTGACGCTGACGATTTCACAAGGGGGCAGGCTTTTTATGACTTGGTTGCTGCAGTGAACCCCGAAGACGACAGCACTATTGTAGTGGGTGGAATAAACCTTCACATGAGTACTGATGCAGGCCAGACATGGCAACAGATATCAAAGTGGTCCAACAATCCCAACATGGGTGGCAAGCCGTATTCCTATGTGCATGCCGACCATCATGCTATCCAGTTCAAGCCCGGAAGCTCAAACGAGGTTGTTTTTGGGAATGATGGCGGGGTATTCTGGACAAGTGATTTCTCTGACCCAGCCAATACCGACAAGATTGTGAGTAGGAATAGTGACTACAATGTTACACAGTTTTATTCCGCTGCCGTTCATCCGGACAAAGCCAAGAACTACTTTTTGGCAGGTGCTCAGGACAATGGCACGCAGCGATTCCAGTCTGCGGGAGTAAACGTTACCGACGAAGTCTCCGGAGGCGATGGCGGGTTCGCCTTCATTGATCAAACCAATGGCAGTGAGCAGTTTGCTGCTTACACAAATAACAATTATTATTTCACCGACAATAGCTGGCAAACCGCCGTAACTGTAGAGTCTGATGATGAAACTGGCCGGTTTATCAATCCAACTGACTATGATGACGAGCTGAATATTCTTTACTCAGCATCAACGGAGTCAACTATAGGACGTTTCTCTAATAGCCCGACGGGGTGGGTCAGGAACGATCTGGCTGTAAGTCTGGGTACCAAAGCCACACATTTGAGGGTGTCGCCCCACACCCGAAACTCGACGACCCTTTTTGTTGGTACGGAAGCCGGGCGGGTTTTTAAAATTACTAAAGCTAACTCTGGCGTTTCAGCCTCTGCGGAAATTACAGGTTCTTCGTTTCCGAATGGCTGGGTGTCCTGTATCGAAGTGGGGCAGGACGAAAGTCATCTGCTGGTGACATTTTCGAACTACGGTGTGATTTCCGTGTGGTACACCGAAGATGGTGGTGCCACCTGGAGTAACAAGGAAGGCGATTTACCCAATTTTCCTGTGCGCTGGGCCATGTTCAATCCAACTAACTTTGATGAGGTAATTTTAGCTACCGAAATGGGAATTTGGGGAACAAAGTCAGTGACCGCAGCCTCACCAACATGGGCGCAGTTCAGCAACGGCCTTGCCAATGTGAGAGTGGACATGCTTCAGATGAGGGACTCAGACTTTGAGGTGATCGCAGCCACTCATGGCAGAGGGCTCTACTCAAGTTCAATTTTTGCCGGGCAGTCGTCGCTTACAGCGAATTTTGTAGCGAAAAACAGAGCTACCGAGAAAAATACTGCGGTTGAGTTTGTTGACAGGTCGAAAGGAGCTACCTCCTGGGCCTGGACTTTCGACGGGGGCACACCGGCAACTTCAACTTCCCAAAATCCATCAGTAACCTATGCAACCGACGGAGCCTACACGGTGACCCTTGTTTCAAAAAATGCCAGCGGAGCAACATCAACGAAAACCATCGAGGGCTACGTACAGGTAGGGCCGGTTGATGATGGGCCGATTGAAGCATTGTTTACCTCCGATATCCAAACAGTGGTGCAGGGCAACACAGTTAAGTTTACAAACGCCTCTAAAGGTATGCCTGAGTCTGTCATCTGGTTTTTCGAAGGGGGCACACCATCCGCTTCTACGGAGCAAAATCCGACTGTAAAATATGAAACGACTGGCTCGTTTGATGTGGAGTTGGTGGTGTTTAAGGAAGGGGAGCAAAACAAAATATTAAAAGCCAACTACGTTACGGTTTCTGCTGACAATTCGACTTTAAAAGCGAAATTCAAGGTCAATACGCCCACTGTTTTTGTAGGCAATCAAATCAAGTTCACGGACATATCTACAGGAGGTGCTACCTCCTGGGCGTGGACTTTCGAAGGAGGAACACCGTCTATTTCGAGCAGTCAGAATCCGGTTGTCGTTTATAATACTTCCGGTAAGTTCAACGTGACCCTCAAGGTCACAAAAGGAGCTGAAACAAACACCCTAACGATTGAAGACCATGTCGGCGTTTACGTTAGCACAGGTATTGAGTTTTCAGACGGCGTGATAGACTCATATTACAGCAATGCCAACCCTGATTTTACTGGCTTGTATGGGGGCGAGTGTGATGCATTTTTCACCAACAGAAGGCTTTTGGCTCCAACCAATGTCAATGGAAATACAGATACATTTGTCAGCTTGCCTCTGGGGTCGTATGTGACGGTAGAATTTACCGACAATGTGATTATCAATGCTCCTGGTCAGGACGATATTTTCATCAGAGAATGTGAGGGGGTCAACGAATATGCCAACGTTTATGTAAGTGCAAATGGCGTTGATTTTTCTTTTATTGGCACAGCCATAGGTACTAACAGCAGCAATGTCACGACTACTTTCGATCTGGAAACGATAAATTTTCAGGAACCCGTAACGGCCATCAAAGTAATTGGGCTGGATTTAGGTGGTGCCTCGCCCGGTTTTGATTTACTGAGCGTGAGTGGAATTGCCGGAGCCATTATCGGTAACGATCCACCATTGGCACCTACACTCCTTACTGCCGAGGCCAAGCCCTCAGAAGTAAAGCTGAGCTGGGAAGACAATGCCATCGATGAGGCTGGATTTTTTGTCGAAAGGTCAACCAATGGTACCACTTTCACTAAGATCAAAGACTTGCCGGTCAACGCATCCAGTTACACCAGTGGAGGACTCACAGAGGCAACCAAATACTTTTTCCGTGTGGCAGCCACCAACAAAAATGGCGACTCCGATTACAGCAATGTGGTGGAGGTAACAACGACAGAGTTTACCATTGAAGCACCCACTGGACTTAATGTAATTGCCAACACTTCGGTGTCAGTGGTGCTCGATTGGGTTGACAATTCAGATGACGAAGAAAGTTTTGAAATTCAAAGGTCCGAGGACAATGATCAGTTTATTACGCTTGGCACAATTGGAGCTGACACCATTTCGTTTGATGACCTGAGTTTGGTGCCGTCGTCAACTTATTTCTACAAAGTAAAAGGTGTTAACGCAACAGGCGAGTCCGATTACACCGAGGTTGTGGAAATCAAAACGCTTGACCCTCTTGAGGCACCCACGTCCCTCACACTTGACAAGGCGACTGGGCGTAAAGTGGTGCTTTCGTGGGCCGATAATTCAACGAGGGAAACTGCCTTCATTGTGGAAAGGGCCGTAGGAAACGGAGCGTTTGCTACCCTAACGGAACTGGAAGCTGATGTCACAGAGTTTACAGACGATGCCGTACTTGAACTAACAGACTATAAATATCGCTTGTATGCAGTGAACGATGTGCTCGAGGTTTCGTCAAAAACCACTTCGTTGCTCGTGTCAACGCCCGAAAAGGGCTTTGCGGATCTTACCATTACCGATCTGAATGCCCCGGTTTCGCAGAGCGCCAAAGAAATCACACTTGGAGCAACCGTTTCCAATCTTTCCGACGATCCTACGGAAGGCGCTTTTGAGGTTAGTTTTTACCTTTCTAAGGATGAGAACCTCTCGTTAGCGGACGAGTTTTTAGGGGCGGTAGCTTTTGAGGAGATGGAGGATGGGGCAGAGCAAACTGCCTCCGGAACCTTTGATATGGTGATACTGACAGCCGGGGAGTATTTCATCATTGCCGTAGTTGACGAAGAGAGTGTGATTGAAGAAAAAGACGAAGCCAATAACAAAAAAAGTGCCTCAATTATTCTCACGGAAGTGCTTTCTGTGGCCGATGATTTGCAACAAAACATAAAAGTTTACCCCAATCCAACCACTGCGGTGGTTAATGTGACGTCGGAGGCAGGCAAAATTGGGCCATTCAATATTCGGTTAACAGACTTGTCGGGAAAGCTCTTAAAGGTACAAGCCAAGGTAGAAGGAACTACAAGGATTGATATGACAGACCTGCCAAGTGGCGTCTATCTCCTTACAATCCAAAAGGAGGGTAGCCAGTATTCAACCCGGATTCTGAAAAGGTAAAAATGGGGCTGGCGGTGAGCCGGCCTCATTTCTAAAAGTCCTTTGAGTCATTCAATCGCCAGTCGTAGTCGATATAGCTGACTTTGGTTTTATCAGCGATCTTTACTTTGGCAAACTGATTGATAAAATCTTTCAGATTCTTGTTTTTAGTGAAATCGCCACTGTACCAATCGAAGAGTTTTGACAGCTGAGCACTTGTGCTGGTAATTTTGTTTCGCCGCTCGTCGTTGACAAAGCTAATGGCCTGCTCTTTAAGTTGCTGGTCAATCTTTGCGCCGGTGTAGGCCTCGGCCCTTAGCACCGGGCACGAATAAGAGGCACAATTGACGGCAAAGTGTATCCTCGGCTCATTGAATTCCTTTCTTAGGATGCTGTGCTCTATGTTATTCAAATCCATCTCTTTACCACCTATTTTGATGAACTTGATGTCCCAGGGTGTGTTCACAAAGGGGATTTGAATTTTGCTGCCGATGTCTTTGATGCTCTCCACTGGATAATATTGAAGAATAAGCTCAATAGTAAAAGCATTGTAGGCATTGATCCAATACGCCAGCCGATCCTCTTTGCTCCAGGTCTTATCGTTTGGTGCGTTGTTCTGAATCAAATCCAGGTATTTTTTTAGTTCGGCTCTGTCTTCTTCGAAGCCTTCGTAGTTCACCCAGCCTTCTTTGTTGACATGTTTTTTTAGCAAAGCATCGAAGGTAGCGTGGCTGATCGGTTTTGTGTTTTCCTGTTTTGGCGAGGCTATGCCGCAACTCACAAAAACCAGCAGCAGAAAAATGTTAAGGGTATGTTTCATGGCCAGGGATGTTTTATAAGTGAAACGAGCGAACCCAGTGCTTGTTGGCAGAAAAATGAGATGTGTCTTGAGAAAGACACTATCTTTTTTCCTGAAGGATGACTTTTTCACGGTAGATGGGCGAACCATAAGTTGACCTAATGTAAAGACCTCATCAGTTTTATAGTGTTTTTTTTGACAAATTTTTGGATCAAACACCTTTTATTGAAGTATTCGCTTAATATTGAAGATAAGGTTTGATTGATGATTCGACAATGATACAATTGCTCATTTTAATTGCCGGGTTTCTCTTGGTTGCCGTGTCCTCCAATCAAATAGCCCGCCAATTCCAAAAAATACATTTGCCTTTAATTTCCGGGCTCATGATCACGGGCGTTTTGGCTGGGCCTTATGTGCTCAACCTCATCCCCGAGATAGCCAAAGTGCAGCTGAGCTTTATCAGTGAAACGGCCCTCGCATACATTGCATTTGCCGCAGGGTCAGAGCTTTATCTCAACGAAATGAGGAGCAAGTTGAGGAGCATTAAGATTCAATCTTTTGCTCAAACGGCCATCACTTTTCTGGCAAGCGGATCCCTTGTGTTTTTCCTCGCCGATATGATCCCCTTTATGAAAGAGCTTTCGCTGGGCGACAAATTATCGGTTTCACTGCTTACGGGGGTCATATTTGTTACACCTTCTCCCGCTTCGGTAATAGCTATCGTCAATGAATTGAGAGCGAAGGGGCCTTTTACTCAGGTCGTTCTCGGCGTCACTATTGTGAAGGATTTTGTGGTGGTTGTCATGTTTGCCATTATTTTGGCCGTGGCAAAAACGCTTGCTCATGGCGATAGTTTTGAGCTCACAAGCCTGCTAATAATAGTTATTGAGCTGATTGTTTCTTTTGGCGGGGGCTTTCTTGTGGGGAAGGGGCTTGAGGCAGTTTTAAAGCTGAAAATCAAGCACTTGGTCAAAACCGTATTGATTTTGGGCCTGGGGTACCTGGTTTACTTATTGTCACATCACATTCTGGCATGGAGTGAAGAGCTTTCGGGGCACGGGCTTTATCTGGAGCCGCTGCTTATTTGCCTCGTAGGGAGTTTTTATGTCGCCAATTACTCCAACTACCGGCCAGAGTTTCTAAAAATTCTTCATGAGGTAGGAACACCAGTATATGTAGCGTTTTTCACACTCACTGGCGCATCCATGGACTTGCCTGTATTGGCAGAGGTTTGGGTCATTGCCCTGCTATTTTTTGTTATCCGACTGCTTGCAACCACAGTAGGCGCCCTTGCAGGAAATGTGTTGGCCGGAGACCCGCACAGGTTTCTTAAGGTGGTTTGGATGCCATACATTGCTCAGGCTGGGGTAGCGCTTGGTCTGGCAACCGTTATCGCCAACCAGTTTCCCGGGTGGGGGGAAGATTTTGCCGTACTCATTATTGCCATCATAGTTATCAACCAACTTGTGGGCCCGCCATTTATCCGCTGGGCCATCGACCTGGTAGGTGAAAACAAAAGCAGAGCGGATGTTCCCCGGTTTGATGGCGTTATGGACGCCCTTATTTTTGGCTATGAAAGTCAGTCAT
The DNA here is from genome assembly GCF_048007035.1 of Imperialibacter sp. Taxonomy (NCBI): domain Bacteria; kingdom Pseudomonadati; phylum Bacteroidota; class Cytophagia; order Cytophagales; family Flammeovirgaceae; genus Imperialibacter; species Imperialibacter sp. The sequence goes on along the minus strand of NZ_CP180355.1, from coordinate 2,130,288 downwards.
TGGCCCTTTCACGGCAGCTTATGGAGAAAGGCTGGAAAGTAGAGATGATTACGCTGAGTGATCAAAAGGATGTGGAAGTTCCGGACGGAATTAAACTTCATTTTGTTACTCAGATCGACAAAAAGCTTTTTGACGGGATCGATGCTAAAAAATTTGATGCCATTGTAACCTTGCTGTCTGACGAGGAGAACTATAGAATATGTGAGATAGTGTACGAAGAAATAGGGACAAAACAGATGGTTGTGCGCCTGAATGAAAGGGCCAACCTCGACAAATTTGTTCACCTGGGCGTGAAAGTGATCGACCCGTCCACTGCCATGGTGAGCCTGCTTGACCATTTTGTACGCTCACCCCAGGCTACCAGCTTGCTGCTTGGCATGGAACACGGCCAGGACACCAGAGACATTGTCATCCGCAATCCGGATCTCCACGGACTCCCGCTTCGGAGCCTTCGCCTGCCCCCGGAGGTCATCATCCTTTCTATGCGCCGGGCCGGCCAAATGATCATTTCACATGGCTACACCCGGCTGCGGGTGGGTGACATCGTGACCATGGTTGGATCGAACAGCAGCCTCGACGAGATAGAGCTGAAATTTGCCAACTAACGTTTCATAGCAGAATAAGCCATTTTTGCTCCTCAATTCTTTATTCTGCAAGCTTTAATCCTATATCTTTGCGGCCTGAAAAGAAATCAGCCGACGGCTGGTGCTCTTTCTTTTAGAACCGAATAAGACGAACTGATGAATTCTCAAAACACGCCTAAAGAAGAAACCAACTTGCTTCGTACCCTCATTGCTCATGCCAAGGAGTATGGCTTCATATACCCTTCAAGTGAAATATATGACGGCCTCCAGGCAGTATATGACTATGGTGCTTATGGTGTGGAGCTGAAAAACAACATCAAAAAAGTTTGGTGGGAGAGTATGACCCGCCTCAACGAGAATATAGTGGGCATCGACGCCGCCATCTTCATGCATCCAACTACCTGGAAGGCATCTGGCCACGTCGACGGGTTCAACGACCCGATGATCGACAACAAAGACTCGAAGAAGCGCTATCGGGCCGACAATCTCATTGAAGATAAGGCTACTGAGTATGAGAATAACGGTGAAGGAGCCAAAGCGGAGCAGCTGCTGGCCGACATGAACAGGCTGCTGACAGCTGAGGACTTGAAGGGAGTGAAGGAGCTGATTGAGAGCCACAAAATTGTTTGCCCCCTCTCCGGCACTGCCAATTGGACTGAGGTGCGTCAGTTCAATCTGATGTTTTCCACCAAAATTGGTTCGGTGTCTGAGGAGGCCGATGTGGTTTACCTGAGGCCGGAAACTGCCCAGGGAATTTTCGTCAACTTCCTGAACGTGCAGAAGACTGCCAGGATGAAAGTGCCTTTTGGAATTGCGCAGATTGGCAAGGCCTTCAGAAATGAGATTGTCGCCCGCCAGTTCATTTTCCGAATGAGGGAATTTGAGCAGATGGAAATGCAGTTCTTTGTCCGTCCTGGTGAAGAAATGAAGTGGTACGAGTACTGGAAAGAGGCTCGCATGAAATGGCACCTGGCGCTGGGCACTCCGGCTGAAAAGCTGAAGTTTCACAACCATGATAAGCTGGCCCATTATGCCAATGCCGCTGTTGATATTGAGTACCAATTTCCATTCGGTTTCAAAGAAGTGGAAGGCATCCATAGCCGTACTGACTTTGATTTAAAGAACCACCAGGAGTTCTCAAAAAAGAAGCAGCAGTACTTTGATACAGAAATCAATCAGAACTACATTCCTTACGTGGTGGAGACCTCTATCGGTGCCGACAGGGCATTTTTGATGGTGTTGAGCAATGCTTATACGGAAGAGACCGTAGGTGAGGGGGATGAAAAGAAGGAAAGAACTTATTTGAAGCTACATCCTGCGCTAGCGCCAATCAAAGCTGCTATCTTCCCATTGGTGAAGAGAGATGGCCTGCCTGAAAAGGGCCGCCAGATTTTTGACATGCTGAAGTACGATTTCAACCTGATTTATGAGGAGCAGCAATCAATCGGCAAGCGCTACACACGGCAGGATTTGATAGGCACACCTTTCTGTATCGCAGTGGATTACGAGACGATGGAAAACGATACTGTAACCATCCGCCACCGTGACACCATGGCACAGGAAAGAGTGCATATTTCCGAACTGAAGGAGAAAATTGGAGAGGCAGTTTCTATTAAGAGGATATTTGAGAAGCTGGGGTAAAACTATCAAATTAGAAAATTATCAAAAGGCTCTTTCTAGAATGATTGAGCCTTTTGCTATTATTATACTTTAGTGTGGCCTAAGTATTAGTTACCTCATTCCAACCTGAATGGCTTATTTTCTATCTGCTGGTGTAGTTTTCGCATTTTTATGGGTAGTCGTACGAAGAAGCGCCCGCTCAGAAAGCTATTGGCGATGGATGCGTTGGGAAAGCTCTTCATTGACTCCCGACCGGGTTCGCCCGCACATTGAAAAGCATTTTGACTACTACCGTCGCCTTCCTGCTGGCTTCAAGATTGAATTCGAGAACAAGCTGATAGAATTTATAGACCGCAAGGATTTCACTCCCCGCCAGATGCAGTCGGTAACGGAAGAAATGAAGGTGCTGATCTCGGCAGCGGCTACCCAGCTCACTTTTGGCCTGCCTGATATCTATCTCGAAAACTTCAGCAGAATATTAGTCTACCCTGACGACTACTACAGCACCATTTTCAAGCGCTACCATCGGGGCGAAGTGAACCTGGGAGGGGGGATCATTGTGCTTTCCTGGAAAAGCTTTGTGAGTGGCTATGCCGATGGATCTGATGGCCGCAACCTGGGCCTGCACGAAATGGCTCACGCTCTGAAGCTGGAGAATGGAATCTTTAACCAGGAGTATAACTTCTTTGACGAAGGAGTGCTTCAGGAGTGGACCACTATTGCCCGCAACACCATCGGCGAAATACGGGAAGGAACGGAGACTTTTTTTAGAAGCTATGGAGGGGTTTCCATAGACGAATTTTTTGCCGTGGCCATAGAGAATTTCTTCGAGAGGCCAGTCGGTTTTCATCAGGAGCACCCCAGGCTTTACAAGTTTACAGTGCTTTTGTTAAGGCAGGACCCCATCAGGTTATTATCTTTGGCGCAATGATCTGGAAAGAACTCCTCAACAGCCAGCGATTCGGCGCCACCAAAAGCATCAACTTCGACCCTGCCCGCAGTCCTTTCGAAATGGACTATGACCGCATTATTTTCTCCTATCCTTTTCGCAGGCTGCAGGACAAAAACACAGGCCAGGGACATTACCGCATTCAAAGCCTTTAAGTCAATCTTGCTATTAGAACGAAACTCGATTGGCGTGGATCTGTGGTGATCTCAGCTTTTCTCTGGCTTTCATACTGGAAGCTTTGACAATTACTATACCCTTACCTAAAGTGCCAAGGCACACAACCAGTTGGTTCGATTCACCAGTAGGAATGAATTTGGCGCTGGAGATGACGGCGTTAATTTTTAGGTCATAGCTGTTGAACGGGGTGATAATTTCAATGAAACCTTCACTAGAAGTTAGTAGAATACTTTTTTGATTTAAATCTATTGCGGTGAGCCAAGTGAAATATCTTTTCCTTTTGAACAAGAGATAGTCGGTTTTTATGCTCGTCATTTGGCATTTCCCGTCATCACCAACTGTTACTATTGCGTTTCTTTCTTTGTCTATCTTGACCTCACGAATTTGTTTAGAGTGGCTTTTTGTAGTTCGTAACAGCTGACCATCAGACAGCTTTCTGAAGGACAGTCCCCCCTCAATGTCCGAAACAACAATGAGGTTGAGTGAGTCACTAACATCCAGGGAGGTGGCTGAAAATTCGCTTGCGGGCAGGTTGTAAATCAGCCGGGAGCTTTTCACACTAAATAAGCTGACAGAATTGTCGTTTAGCAATACGGTTATGGAGTCTTGATTGGCCCAAGCGGTTTTTAAAACTGGAAGTTTATCTTCTGTGTTCAGGGTTTGCTTGAGTTCCAGCGAAGGGAAGCTTCGTAGCTGGACTTGCCCTGACGATGTGCCGCAAGCAAGCGTTGAGTTATCTGGGGAAAGTGAGATGCTGGCACTCGCTCCATCTATTTGTTGTGATACTAAAAGGCTGTTGTTGGATACTTGCCAGGTCTGTAAGATGTATTTCTCTGTGAGAGCCAAAATGTATTCGCCTTTGTCGCCGACTACGATTTGCTGGATGCTTTCATTGGAGCTGCCGATGGTCTTATATTTTTTTGATTGCCCAAAAAGAGAACTAGTTGTAACGAGATAAACAACCAGTAATATGGAAATTCTATTTTTTGCCCACATCAGAAAAGTTTTTTAGTTAATAGTCCTCTGTAAAACATTCCCATCTCTGTCTTAGTAAAGATTGCAGACGTGTCATCATAGAGTTTGGATTTTAAACGATGTTTCGTGACACCATAGGTTAATTGAAAGCCAAGCCTATTGGTTAAAGCAAGCTCAAGGCCGAGTCTGGCTCCATAGCCGAAATTGAAAGCTTTTGATGTTGTTTCTTCAAACGACTCTTTTTCACCGAAGGGGAGGTAGGCTAGCGTGGTTGCTATCGAACTATTTACCTGAAAGACTTCAAGGAACGGTTTGAATCTATTTCTAAATCCGACCCTTCTGTAAGGTAAAAATACCCTCAAAGAAGGGATCAGCGATTTGATAGTAGAATTTGCCCCCTCGTAAGTTTGTGCATCGCCAGGGTGGCTCCAATCCGAAAAATGTACATTGTCTCCTGTTAGTCCGACGGCCAAAAAAGGTGAAAGGCTATAATTCACAAAGAGAGAGGCGCTTAACAATTTGTCATAATTCGAAAACAAAGCCGGTGTAAAGTACCCACTTGAGGCAGTATTTGCTGCCCCGCTGCTGCTACCCCATCCACCACTCAGCCCAACAGCCAGGTAGTTGTCCAAAACCAGCTTTTGTGAGTAGGTACACGAGCTATAAAGAACACCTACCAAGAAAAAAGCGAGCTTAAAATACAGACGGGTCAAATTCCCAAATTTCATTTGAAAGGTAGGTTGGTCCATAACTTTTGTATCCCCCAATAATATATCCTTTTTTGTTGACGGTAATTCCAATGGCGTTATATACCCTGTTTGTTCTGTCGACCAGCGTCATACTCGGCAATTGCGTCCATAAATAATCTGTAGGATCAAACTTCCAAATCTGTTCAGGTAACCCCGTCCCTCCTGTTACATAAGCGACATTGTCTATTACCAATGCACTTACACTGGCGGCGGCATATAGAAGTGGCAAAGCGCCAAGGTTCTGCCATGTATCAGTTTTGGTATGATACACCCAAAAATCTTTCGGATTAATACTTCCAAGAAACCCACCTCCTACAAATATATCCTTCCCAATTACGAAGGAAACCAGGCTTTGGCGTGCCCTACCCGGGTAACTGGTGATCGAATCCCATTTTTGTGTTATTGTACTGTATCTCCAAATATCTGCATGAGATGAGTAACTGTAGGCAGATGAGCCGGAAAGACCAGTGCCAAAATAGATATCTTCGTCGACTACAACGGCAATGGCATCATATCGGGTGCCAAAGGGTACGTTTGATAGCTGGAGCCAGCTGTCCGTGGCGGGAGAATAGCTCCAAAAATCCCCTAGACTGGCTTTTTTTTCAGTTTTACCACCTATGACAAAGCCTTTATCTCCTATTGCTGCTGACGAAGCAGAAGTTCGTGCTACGCCTGGGAAAGTCGCTTTTTTTGAGTTGCTGCCATTTTCGTCAAACTCCCAAAAATCGTTATTTGCTTTGAAGTCTTGTTGCATGATGCTACCAATCCCAGCATACATCTTATTGTTGATAGCAAAGCCAACGCCATTCGCAATTTCGCCTCCCGGAAATGTTCGATCTGATGTCCATGGGCTAATAATTTCTATTGAGTCAGAGGATGGGATTTTGGTTTGACTTACCCAGGGAGCATCTATTGTGAACTTGCCGGGTGGTGTTGAATAATCGATAGCTACAACTCCTGAGGTTGGAGATGTCGACGTTAGTGTTGAAGGTGTATTGCCGATTAACACTCCGGCTATTTTGTCAAGGTATTGGCCGGTTACAAATATTTTCTCACCAGGAAACGCTTCTTTTGGGGTAAACGAAAGCACTTGAGGCCCAGCAATTTCATAATCCTTGAGCAGCAAACCTGCGGAGTTATATTCGCTATCGAAAAACTCAACACTGATTTGTGCGGGGCCGACAAAGGAAAAGTCATATGGAATTTTGAAACGGATTTCGGTAGGTGAATAAGCGAAGTGATAGCCAGAAATGTCATTTGAAGAACCATTCGCTATGAGCGAAAGTTGCATATAATATTGCGGCGCATTCTTACACCATAGTTGGACATCATCATTGGCCAAGCCTTTGATAGGGGAAATGCTATCGATTTGGAATCCTTCCATCATAAAGGAATCTACCGATTGTGTCCTATGGTTCCCCACTTGTACGAAAAGAGGGTAGCTGCCTGAAATCATTGTGCCATTTCCCACCCTAACAGTCAGTTCAGTTCTACTGGCCTTAATTATCTCGCAATTTAGTGCGCCGATTTTAACGAAGTTTTCTGCCAGAGCATCGCTGAAGAAATCTCCTTTGATAGTCAATTCCGACCCGTAAGTGCCCTCGTTGGGTTCAAAACCTGTAATTACTGGAGCTCGCCCGCCGAGGCTCTTAAAGGTGACCATATCTCCATAGATTACCGACCCCGAGGTTTGCATGAACGCCCGTAGATAGTAGGTGGTATCTTTTCTCAGTCCGGCGCTATTGAGGTACTCGAACTCTCCAATTGTCGGTGGTTCGCCGAAAAACTTTGCGTATCCATCCACAGTTGGATAGACTTCTTCTGACCACACAAAGCCGTAATCAATTACCTCTTCCAAGCCAAGCTGTGAGATATTTCCCCGAAACGTGGCACCTTCAGCGGAAATGTCGGTCACAGCACCGGTTCTAATAATCGAGATATTATCAATCTTCTCTTCGCATGCCCCTGTTAGAAGGCCAAGTAGGATCCAGACAACCGCAATAGAAACAACGGCTTTAGTATTGCGGATCATATTCCCAAATGGTGTTCTGGTTGATCAAGAGAAGCTTATTTCCATTTTCAATTATCGCCTTTCCCTTTAACAGGCTTATAGGAATATCTGGAAATTCGGAAGGCGTCAATTCCAAACTGGTTTTGTCAATTTCGTAGATTCGAGAATTGCTAGTCCCGTATTCGTTAGCAAGGATGTATGATTTTCCATTGTAGGGCACATGTTGGATATCTGAGAGGAAATCCATGTCTTTTTTGGACCATTCTAAGGTTTCCAAATTAAAATGCCATAGGGGTTCTGGTGCCGGCTTACCGTCATAATTGGCTACCGTATAGAACAACTCTCCATAACTGATGAAGGAAATCGCAAAACTTTGGGATCGGTAATTTGTCTCATGTGTAAAAGGGGCCAGAAAGGACCAGCTTTCAGTGGTGGAATCGAACTTCCACAATTCAAACTTACCAGTAAGGGAGACTCCATCGTGGCCAGCCCACATAACATACCCGTAGTCTCCAATAGAGTAGCTTGCCATGGTGATGCCGGCATTTGGTATAGATGTTTTCTGCTCCCAGGTATTGGCGGCAAATGTATATTTGTGAAAATTCTTGATTGGAGGGTTGACGACACTTTGTTCACCCATATACATGGCTCCATCAAAGTGAAGTACAAAAAAATTCTTCCCATTGCCACTTTCGCTCACTGCTGGTAGTTCGCTCCAAGAGTTGGACGCAAGGTTGTATTTCCAGAAAGGCCCCCCATCTGATGGATTATACTGATAGATGTCTCCAAAGTTGAGAAAACTACGGCTTCCGTAGCTTGTCTTAGTCTTTGTGAGGGGCACATAGGAGGTTGTTATGTCAAAATCGCCAATTTTTCCAGCCATATTTACACTAAGTTGAATACTATGGGACTCAGCGTCTGACGGAAAATTGAAACTCAGTTCTTCATGGGAATTTACTGCTACTGTGCCATTATTAATTCTTATGCCGTTCACATAAAGCTCAAAAGCTGATCCGCCCATTGGGAAGTTTCTACCAGTGATCAAAACCTTGCTGCCAGGTAGGAGGCCTGAGGAGGGAATAATTGATTCAATAAAGGGCTTGGGAATATTAAGCAATACATTATTTGAATTATCGTTGTTCACCGTAACACCAATTTTTGGGGCATACCCCACGTATTGGGTAGGAATTTTCGCAAGTATTCTTGTTGTGCTTGATTCAACTTTCTGGACTTCATAGTATCTTATTGGATCGCCTTCAAAATATAGCCTTACTGAATTTTCGTTAATGTCAGGTGCAAAATACTTTCCTGTAATTGTGACGGTTTCGCCATATGTCGCAGACTCAGGATCTACCATTTTAATTATAGGAGTCGCCCTGAAAAATTGTTTGGCGGCTGTAATAGTTCGATCACCAATTACCACTTTTACATCCTGAAACCCGACTGTGAGACCATTTGGGACTTCGAAGGTTATTATGTTCAATGAGTCATTGACGGTTACGGCATTTATTTCGACATCATTAAAGTAAACTTTGGTAAAGTTTTTACTGAAAAGGCTTCCTGTGATTGAGAAGGGTACACCATAATTTGCTGAGTCTGGCTTAAACCCGTTTATCAAAGCTGATTCTAACTCGAAGAAGCCGTTTGATTCGCCAGAGTTTCCAGCTACGACCACTTTGATTTTGCCGATAGAATTAATAAAGCTTTGTGGCACGACAATTTTTAGCAGAGTATCTGAATTAAAAACAATCTGCGTTTCGACATCTTCCAGGAGAACCCGATTTTTACCAGAGACCTGGCTAAAATTCTTTCCTTTGATTTGGATAGTGTCACCCCAGGTGCCAGTTTTTGGTTCAAAGTCTTCAATTGAAGGTGCTTTGCTCCCCAGGCTTACAAATTCCTGAACCGGGCCATATACTGTGTTTTCTGCACTCTGGGCATAGGCTCTTACATAATGTGTTTTGCCTTCTTCAAGGGACCTTTCAATTTTGGCTGAAAATGTTCCAGTATTTGATCTACTACCCAGCGAAACATAGTCGGTATTTCCCAACTGCTGGCTTGGAGCATCACTCCAGACAAACCCATAGTCGATAACTTCTACCGAGGTGAAGAATATTTCTCCGTTGAAGGTAGCCCCACCTGACGTAATATTGGAAACGGGGTGTGTAAGAACCCGAGGGTAGGCCCGTGGAGTTATTTTCTCCTCTGTACAGGTTAAGAAAACTGTGGAAATGGTTATAAAGGAGATAGTTCTGACAATCTTCATCATAATCAAATGGTTAATAGGTTATCCCAACAAGCAGCCCAAAATTCGTGACGTTAGAATCCTCGGCAAAGTTCACAATTTTAAACACCGTTGCCTTTTCAAAATATCCTTCTGCGAACACACTCAGTTTTCTCAATATCCTCCTTTCGTAACCTACACTTACCCAATATCCAGTGAGATAAAAGCTTTCTACCTTGCTTTTCTCTAAATATGTTTGAACATCACCGTTGGTCAACATTTTCTCTTCAATTGTTTTACTGAATGTTCTGCTGAATGCAGAAACAGAAATGCCTCCTTTTATATAGGGAGTTGCTAGTTCGGACAAAAGAGAATATTTCACACCAAAAGGGATTTTTAGAAAGCTGGAATTGATAATAATATCCTTATTAGACGTAATAGACCCTTCTTTTGAGGTGTATAGACCCTGGTAAATCGAACTTGTAAATAACCCACTTGCCACAATAGCGATCTTCTCATTTAGGCGAGGGGAATTTACGGACAAGCCAAGCCCATAAATAGCATATTTGGCAGGGTTAAGCATACCGGCCGGATATCCAGGCAGGCTTAGGAGTGAATTATTGAATCCTGAGGCCAATGATAATCTTGGACTTATCCATGGTAAGCTGTTCTTTGGAATAAACACTTCACTCCCTGAGCAAGCATTATACTTCTCTATCACATCGCTTATTTCTCTCTGGGTGTATCGCACTTTTGACAGGTTCTCCAACATGCAATCACTTGTAAGTAAGTTGAGTATGCCGATGTAGCTTTTTCCTTCCTGAACGAATGCTCTGTTGCCAATTTCAACTCGCTTCTGTTCTCCCTTATCGAGCCGAATAAGAGTATCCTTTTTTACAAAAAAATAATGTTCATATGCGTAAAGGCTAAGCTTTCCACTTTGCACCAGTTCCAGAAAAACGGATTCGGGCAATTTGGTCGCTGACGAACTAAATGATTCATAAAACCGGCTATTTATGAATCCGTAGCCCTTTATTTCTTGAGGTTTGTATAATTTTACTGCGGAGCGTCTGTTTTCCCTGAATTCGCAGATTTCCAAATGGCTGTAATTTATGAAGCCATGGAGGGTGTCGCCTTGTAACCTGACGACATATCCCGGGCGAAAATCTGGTTGCGCCAGAATCGGGCTGAATGAAATAGTAAGGCCTGCCAAAAGGCCGAGAGAAAAGAAGCTTTTCAAGAATTGATTCATTGATTAACAATATAAAATTGACTGAAATATATTGAAACGTTAACGATTTTTATGTAGTAATTCTTCATTTAATTGTAAATACGAGCCTCTACTAAATGATCTGGAAAGAACTCCTCAACAGCCAACGCTACGGCGCCACCAAAAGCATCATCTTCGACCCTGCCCGCAGTCCTTTCGAAATGGACTATGATCGTATTATTTTCTCGTATCCTTTTCGCAGGCTGCAGGACAAAACGCAGGTATTTCCTTTGCCCGACCACGACTTTGTGCACAACCGGCTTACCCACAGCCTCGAAGTGTCAAGCGTGGGCAGATCGCTGGGGAAAATGGTGGGTGAAAAGATTCTGGAAAGAGAAAAAGACCTTGCACTCACGGCGGCTGACTTTGGCTCCATAGTGGCTGCTGCCTGCCTGGCGCACGATATTGGTAACCCGCCGTTCGGCCATTCTGGCGAAAAGGCCATTTCTGAGTTTTTTCTCAATCATGTCGAAGGAAGGATATTCGAGTCGAAAGTAACAAAAGCCGAATGGGCTGATCTTGTTTCATTTGAGGGCAACGCCCAGGGGCTTCGGCTGCTTTGCCATGCTCAGAACAAAGGGCTGCGGCTCACACATGCTACGCTGGCGGCATTTACCAAGTACCCCTGCCAGTCGTCATTTGAAGGGAAGAGTAAAGAGAAAAAGAGCCAGAAGAAATTTGGTTTTTATCAGACAGAGGCAAGCATCTTTCAGGAAGTAGCAGCAGCCACCAGCCTGAAAGAAGAAATAAAAAACACAGCCTGGGCCAGACACCCGCTGGTGTACCTGGTGGAAGCGGCTGACGACACCTGCTATCATATCATCGATCTGGAGGATGGGTGCCGGCTTGGTTGGGTGCGGTACGAGGTGGCAAGAGACTTACTGGCTGAAATAATAGGCGACGCCTACAAACCGGAGAAGCTGGATGACCTGGAAACTGTGGAGGAAAAGATGGCGACGCTCAGGGCGCTGGCCATCAACGTGCTGGTGGGGCAGTTAACAAAAGCCTTTCTGGATAACGAAAAGGAAATCCTTGACGGCACATTGAACACTGACCTGTTTTCGCTGGTGCCTTGCAGTACTACTTTGGTAAAAATCAGCAAACTGTCTGTGGCACAGATTTACCAGTCGAGGCAGGTAATCGAAAAGGAAGCGGCAGGGTTTCAGGTAATCTCAGGTTTGATGGAGGCTTTCTGTAGCGCTGCCTACAAAGTTCGTTTTGACGACAAACCAGGCTATAGAGACCAGCTCGTATACAAACTCATGCCGTTAGACATTCTTTTGGGCATTCAAAAGTCAAAAACGACCTATCAACTCCTACGAACGGTGCTTGATTTTATCTCTGGTCTCACCGATGGGCATGCACTTTCCCTGTACCGAAACCTGACCGGCATATCGCTGCCAGGAATAAGATCGTAGAAATAGGAAAGGAATAATGACCCTCAACTACCTTAGAAAGATTATTTCATTACATTTGTGCTCCGTTTGGAAATGTGGACCCAGTTAGCACATATCATCCTGAAATTCAGGCTTCCCCTTCTTATCATTCTGGTTATCCTTACAGCCTTTTTTGGCTATCAGGCCCGGAAAGTTGAGTGGTCGTTCGATCTTGCCAAAACAGTTCCGGATACAGACCCCGACATGGTCTATTTTCAGGAATTCAAAAAGCTGTTTGGTGAAGATGGAAACATGCTGGCTATTGGCGTAAAAGATAGCGCCATCTACAAGGTGGAGAACTTTCAAAAGTTCAGGTACCTGGCCGACGAGCTGGCTCGCATCAACAATATCACAAACGTACTTTCCCTTCCCAGCCTCCAGCACCTTGTAAAGAACGATGAAAAAAAGCGGCTGGAAATGAAGCCGTTTTTCACGAGCATTCCTGACACGCAACCAGCGCTCGACTCTATGTTGCGGGAGGCTAACCAAATCAAAGTTTATAGTGGTCAGCTAATCAATCCTGACAATGGAGCCACGCTTATCATGGTGTCCATCAACAAGGAGATTCTGAGCACAAAAAACCGTGATGGTGTGGTGGGCGACGTGCTGATGGTGGCTCAGCTATTTGAAGAGGAAACGGGCATCAAGCTGCACTATGCCGGCTTGCCCTACATCAGATTTATTAACACAAGCAAGGTAAAAGCCGAGCTCCAGCTATTTCTGGTGCTTTCTATCATTGTTACGGGCATCATCCTTTTCTTTTTCTTCCGGTCATTCCAGGCTGTGCTTTTCCCGCTCATTCTTATTGGCACCATGATCGTATGGGTGATGGGAACGCTGTCTCTCTTCGGCTATAAAATCACCCTGCTTACGGGGCTCATTCCGCCGATTATTGTTGTCATAGGTATACCCAACTGCGTGTATTTGCTCAACAAATACCATCAGGAATATGCCCTGCATGGCGACAAAATGATGGCCCTGTCGAACATGATCAGGCGGATTGGTATTGTGACGTTGATGACCAATTTCACCACGGCCATTGGGTTTCTCGTGCTTCTTATTGTCGACATTGTGGTGCTTCGTGAATTTGGAACTATTGCCGGCATCAATATCATGTCCACTTTCATCGTGAGCATCGTATTCATCCCGACGGTCTTCTCTTATTTGCCGCCACCTAAAAAACGCCACCTGAAGCACCTGGACATGAAGCCGCTGGCTAAGCTGCTATATGGGATAGATCTTCTGGTGCACAGGCACAAATACAAAGTGTTTTTGTTTTCAATAGTATTGGTAGGGGTGTCGATATTTGGAATGACTCGTATCAGAGCAGTTTCGCATATGATCGATGACCTGCCGGACGATAGCCCCGTTAGGTATGACCTGGCTTTTTTCGAGGAGAATTTTAGTGGTGTAATGCCACTGGAGCTCTTGATTGACACGGGCAACAAAAAGGGAGTACTCAACCTGAATAACCTCAGGAAAATTGATCAGCTGGTCAATTTCCTTGATAGCATACCTTACATCTCTCAGCCGGTTTCCATCGTAAGTTTTGTGAAGGCTGCCAGGCAGGCTTTTTACAATGAAAACCCAGCGTTTTACTCGCTGCCAACCAGCCGGGATCAGGCATTTGTCCTTCGCTATCTTCAGGGTGAGGCCGGAATGAGTTCAGGCCTGGCAAGTAACTTTATAGACTCAACCGGTCAGATAGTCCGTGTGTCAGTGCGCATTGCCGATGTGGGATCGGATAAAATGGACAGCCTGGTCACTCAGGTAATAGAGCCGAAGATTACCGATCTTTTTGAAGGAACAAAAATGTCGGCCACCATCACAGGTACTACATTGCTTTTTATAAAGGGCAATAAATTCCTGATACAAAACCTTATCAGTAGCATGGTACTGGCCTTTTTCGTCATCGCCATTGTGATGGGGCTGCTTTTCAGAAACCTGCGGATGATCATTGTTTCCCTGATACCCAACTTTATTCCGTTGATCATTACGGCGGGAATCATGGGTTATTTTGGAATACCGCTAAAGCCAAGCACCGCCCTTATTTTTAGTATTGCTTTCGGGATATCGGTTGATAACTCCATCCACTTCCTGGCCAAGTACAGGCTGGAATTGTTTGCTAACAATTTCTTTGTGCCAGTGGCTGTGAGCAAAAGCATTAAAGAAGTGGGGTCGAGCATGATCTATACTTCGATCATTCTTTTCTTTGGCTTCGTAATATTTGCCTTTTCAGAATTCGGCGGAACAGTGGCGCTCGGAACGCTTACCTCTACCACTTTGTTCTTTGCCATGTTTACTAACACCATCTTGCTGCCGTCTTTACTGCTGCGATTCGATAGCGGCAAGAGGAACAAAAACGAGCATTTGCTTATTGATAGCTATAGCGATTTTTACACGGAAAATGACGACGAAGAAATTGACATTGACCGAATTAAGCTGGAAGAGCTCAATAGCAAAGAAACACAATCGTAGTACTTAAAGATTGAATTTTCAGGAGAAGATCATGACGAAAGCTGTGAAATACAGAGAGTATAAATCTATAGACTTGGCCAAGGTAGCTTCCGAAGTGCTGGAAGACTGGAAGCAGAAGAAAATATTTGAGAAATCTGTAAGCTCAAGAGAGGGCCGCCCGACTTTTACTTTCTACGAAGGTCCCCCGTCGGCCAATGGCACACCAGGTATTCACCACGTGATGGCGAGGACGGTGAAGGATATTTTTTGTCGTTACAAAACGCAGCAAGGCTTTCAGGTAAAAAGAAAAGGCGGTTGGGATACCCATGGTCTGCCTGTTGAACTTCAGGTAGAAAAAGAGCTGGGCGTCACCAAAGATGATATCGGCAAGAAAATATCAGTTGAGGAGTACAACCAGAAGTGCCGTGAGGCGGTGATGAAGTTCAAAGGGCAGTGGGACGACCTCACTGAGAAAATGGGCTACTGGGTCGATTTGGACAACCCTTACATCACCTTCGAGAAAGACTATATTGAGTCTGTCTGGAATTTATTGCAGAAGTTTTACGACAAGGGCCTTCTTTACAAAGGCTACACCATACAGCCGTATTCCCCGGCAGCAGGCACCGGTCTAAGCTCTCACGAGCTGAACCAGCCCGGCACCTACAAAATGGTGAAGGACACCACGATAGCGGCGCAGTTTAAAATAGAGGGAACGGAAAATGACTACTTCCTGGCCTGGACCACCACCCCGTGGACTTTGCCAGCCAACAACGGTTTGGCTGTGGGTAAGGAGATCGCCTACGTGAAGGTGGCCACTTTCAATCAGTATACTTTTGCGCCGGTAAATGTGATCCTGGCAAAAGATAGAGTCAGCGCTTACTTCAATCAGAAGGCCGCCGACCTAAAGCTTGAGGACTATAAGCCGGGTGACAAGTTGATTCCTTTTAAAGTGGTGCAGGAGTACAAAGGCAAAGAACTGGCCGGCATGGCCTATGAGCAGCTCGTTCCTGTGGTGAAGCTGGAAAAACCTGCTTTCACCGTGGTGATTGGCGACTTTGTGACGACCGAAGACGGCACAGGCATCGTGCATATCTCCAAGACCTTTGGTGCGGATGACTTTCGAACTTCGGTGCAGAACAACCTGCCCGGAGTCTTTGTGAAAGATGAGGGTGGCTTTGAAGTGCCTATCGTTGACAAGAAAGGAAAGTTTGTTGATGAGGTAGGTGCCTACCTGAAAGCCAAGATGAAGGAGTGGGACATCACCGCACACAAGGAGTATGACGAAGACGGATTTTATGTAAAGAACTATAAAGAAGAGGACGAAAGCGACCCGAATTTCAAATCGACCGACGTCATCATTTCTATCATCCTCAAGCAGGAAAACAAAGCCTTTAAGGTAGAAAAGTACGAGCACACCTATCCGCATTGCTGGAGAACGGACAAGCCGGTGCTTTACTATCCTATGGATTCCTGGTTCATCAAAACCACGGCTTATAAAGACAAGCTCGTGGCGCTGAACAACACCATCAACTGGAAGCCGCAGTCGACAGGAACAGGCCGCTTTGGCAATTGGCTGGAGAACCTGGTGGACTGGAACCTGAGCCGCAGCCGCTTCTGGGGCACGCCTTTGCCTATTTGGGCAACAGACGACAGGTCGGAAATGAAATGCATCGGCTCATTTGCTGAGCTCAAAGCAGAATCGGAAAAGGCCGTAAAAGCTGGCCTGATGAAGGCACCCGTTGCCGACGATATGGATCTGCACAGGCCTTTCGTGGATGATGTGGTTTTGGTAAGCGACAGTGGTCGTCCCATGCGTCGGGAGACTGACCTGATCGACGTTTGGTTTGACTCAGGCGCTATGCCCTATGCGCAGTGGCACTACCCATTTGAAAACAAGGAAGTATTTGAAGCCAACTATCCTGCGGACTATATCGCAGAAGGTGTGGATCAAACCCGTGGCTGGTTCTTTACACTCCATGCAATAGCAGGTATGCTGTTCGACAGTGTAGCCTTCAAAAATGTGATTGCCAACGGCCTTGTGCTGGACAAAAACGGCAATAAAATGTCGAAGCGCCTGGGCAATGCTGCCGACCCTTTCCTTACATTGGAGAAGTACGGTGCCGATCCCACCCGCTGGTACATGATCACCAACGCAAATCCGTGGGACAACCTCAAGTTCGATATCGATGGAATAGTAGAAGTACAGCGTCGTTTCTTTGGAACCTTGTACAATACCTACAATTTCTTTGCCCTCTACGCCAATCTGGATGGTTTTAACTACAGTGAGGCTGCCGTTCCTTTGAATAAGAGGACAGAGAGCGACCGGTGGATTACCTCTCGCCTGAATACGGTGAAAAAGCAGGTGGCAGAAGCTTATGATGACTACGAGCCAACGAAGGCTGGCCGGTTGATTCAGAATTTTGTTGTGGACGATATGTCCAACTGGTATGTGCGCCTGAACAGGAAGCGTTTCTGGAAAGGTGAGTACAACGAAGACAAGAAAGCGGCTTACCAAACGTTGTACGACTGCCTGGAGACAGTAGCTCGCCTGGCAGCGCCGATTGCTCCTTTTTATATGGAGCGTGTTTTTGCTGACCTTAATAAGGTGTCAGGAAGGGAAACGGAAGAGTCAGTGCACCTGGCAGCGTTCCCTAAGGCCGACGAGTCGGCCATTGACAAAGAATTGGAAACGAAGATGGCGTTGGCTCAGGAGGTATCGTCTTTGATTCACTCGCTTCGTAAAAAGCAGATGATCAAGGTACGGCAGCCACTGTCAAGAATTCTTATTCCTGTGCTGAATGCTTCTACCAGGCATTATATCGAAGCCGTGGAAGATCTTATTTTGTCAGAAGTAAATGTGAAGGCGATAGAGTATATAGACGATACTTCTGGAATCCTGGTGAAAAGCATCAAGCCGAATTTCCGTAAGCTGGGTCAGCAGCATGGCCCGATTATGAAAGATATAGCCGCTGCTGTAAAGGAAATGACACAGGAAGATATCGTCAGCCTGGAGGGTACTGGCAAATTCTTGCTGAAAACAGCCAAAGGCGACATTGAGCTTACGCCGGAAGATTTTGAGATTTCTTCAGAGGACATCCCTGGCTGGTTGGTTGCCAGTGAAAATGGCCTGACTGTCGCCCTCGACATCACCATTACCGATGACCTGAAGAGGGAAGGGATCGCTCGTGATCTTGTGAACAGGGTACAAAACCTGAGGAAAGACATGGGGCTTGACGTACAGGACAAAATCAGGTTGTCGGTTAAAGAAAGTGAAAAAATGGTAAATGAGGCTTTGATTAGTTTCAAAGACTATATTTGTAGTGAAACCCAGGCCCTTTCGCTTGAAATGGTGGGAGATCTGACTGACGCTGTTGTTTTGGATATGGATGAGTTTAACCTCGAAGTCAAAGTCACCGTTTAAAGAGATCAATCGTCGAAGCCAACACCAAACATTGTAAACTAAGGACAAAGTGAAGTATTTTAAATATTACCTACTGGCCATTGCAATGATCATTTTGGATCAGGTAGTTAAGTTGGCAGTACACTTCAATATGGAAATGGGCGTGGCCGGGCAGATTTACCTCCTTGGCGACGTATTTAAGCTTCACTATCTCACCAACCCTGGCATGGCCTTCGGCATGCAGCTGGGCAGCGAAAACGGCAAACTTATTCTTACTGTTGTCAGGCTCATAGCCATGGTCGTGATTGCTGTTTATCTCTATAGGCTGGCAAAAAAAGAAGTACACAGCGGCCTTCTATGGTGCGGTGCGCTTATACTTGGGGGAGCCATTGGTAACCTGATCGACAGTGTTTTCTACGGAGTTTTTCTTAACAACGCTCCTTACGACGCACCGAATCCATGGTTTCACGGCCAGGTAGTTGACATGTTTTACATCGACATCTGGGAAGGCAGAATCCCCGAGTGGGTGCCTTTGTTTGGTGGAGACTACACAGCGTTGTGGCCCGTTTTCAATGTCGCAGACGCCTCAATTTTCGTTGGTGTGGCGATTATTATCATATTCCAAAAGTCATTTTTCAAAGAAGCCGAGCACGAAGAGCATGATGCTACCGAGGACTCTCAAACTTCCATTGTGGGGCAGGTTCCTTCTGATGACGACGAAACAAGAAATGCCCAGTCGGTAGGGTAAGCTGCAGGGGATGGTCTCACGCAAAGGCTTCTAAGACGTAAAGAAGACTTTGAAATCATTTCTTTGGAGTGATGTTTCAATTTAAGTTGCCAGTGCACGACTTTAACTCGTGCTTCTGCAAGTAGTTCGCAAATAGTCGACAAAACATGTAACTTCAGTCTTCCCCAACCTGTCAAACCAACGTAACGTTAATACAGGTATGTCGAGCTTTTCAAAAGAGGTCAAACTTATTGCGGTCTGGCTTTCTGCCATTATCGTTTTCCTCACAGTCCTTTTTCTGGTCAATCAGGTCTATCAGATTTATCACCTGGCGCTTGGTGTAAACGAAACTTTCGGAAGGGTGGTACTTGTTGCCCTGATAGCCATTTCCGCAGGCATTCTGCTGGTGCCTGTTTTTCTCTTTTTGCGGTTGCCGCAAACCCTCACACCTCCTAAAGAGGAAGACCAAGTCCCCAAACATAAAAGGAGAGTATTTCAACGGATTAGAAAAAATAAGCTGTTGATCGCCGAAGGTCTCGTTCCCGCCTCTGAGGATCAATTGGAGGCTTCGCTAACCCGACTCAATGAGGAGGCAGACAAGATTATCAAACAAACGGCGCTGTCAGTATTCCTTACTACATCCATCTCTCAAAACGGACGGCTTGATGCCTTCACCATCCTTTTTACTCACTCACGCATGGTGTGGAAAATTTGCCATTTGTACCACCAGCGACCAGGCCTTAGAGATCTCGCTCATCTTTATGCTAATATTGGTGCCACCACTTTTCTCGTATCCGAAATTGAAGACCTCGACATCAGTCTACAGCTCGAGTCGCTGCTGTCGGGTGTAACTAAAAGCACCTCATTCTCTTCTATTCCAGTGGTGGGCCCCACAGCAACGCTGGTGATGGATTCACTTTTTGAAGGCTCCACAAATGCCTTTCTTACCTTACGAGTGGGCATCATTGCCCGGCAATACTGCAGCTGTGTAACCACCTGGGATAGCAAAAAGGCCAGGAAAAATGCTACCCTTGGAGCCGGAAAAATGTTGAGCCAGATTGTGACCCAGGGATCAACAAAAGTTGTGGGAGGGATACTGAAAGCGGCCAAAAACGCTGGATTTCAATCCATCAAATCGGGTGGCCAGGCCATAGTGAAAGCAGGCACCAAAATCACAGAAGGAGTTTCATCCGCTGCCCGAAAAGTCAATCCTTTCGGAAAGAGAAAATCAGAAAGCGAAGAAGTAGACCAACAGAAATAGCGAGCATGCTTTGGACGGCATTTTGCTTCGATGTATTTTGAAGACCTATTTTCAGTTAATTCAACCTATTCAACAAACCTGGAACTTAATCCATGGAAACATCTTTCAAAAACAGAGCTATAAAAGCTATCTTTTTCTTGCTTTTAGGGCTTCTGCCCTCACTTTTGGCCCAAAGCCAAACTGTTGACTTAAATTCACAGATCCCAGTCGATAAAAATGTCAAGATCGGCACGCTGAAAAATGGAATGAAATACTATATCCGACACAACGACCGTCCCGAAGACCGGGTGGAGTTGCGGTTGGTAGTAAATGCCGGGTCGATTCTGGAGGATCCAAGCCAACTCGGCCTTGCGCACTTCACGGAGCACATGGCCTTCAATGGCACAAAGAATTTCAAGAAAAACGAAATCGTCAATTACCTGCAATCTATAGGTGTGCAGTTCGGTGCAGACCTCAACGCTTATACCAGCTTTGACGAAACGGTCTATATCCTGCCGATACCCACAGACGATGAAAAAATTGTCAACCAGGGACTTCAGATTCTGGAAGACTGGGCACACAATCTCACTTTTGAAGGAGAGGAAATAGACAAAGAGAGGGGGGTGGTGATTGAAGAGTGGAGGCTTGGTCAAAGTGGTGAGCGCCGCATGCTCGACAAATACCTGCCGGTGATTTATAAGGACTCGAGGTATGCGGAACGCCTTCCAATAGGCACCAAAGAAAACCTGGAGACCTTCCCGCATGAAGCGATCAAGCGGTTTTACAAAGACTGGTACCGTCCTGACCTGATGGCTGTGGTAGCAGTAGGCGATATTGATGTGGCAGTGATGGAAGCCAAGATTCAAAAGTACTTTGGAAGGATACCTGCGGCTAAAGGCCCAAAGAAAAGGGAAGAGTTCAAGGTGCCAGACCATTCCGACACCTATGTTTCGGTGCTGGCTGACAAAGAAGCTACTTTTGCTCAGGTGCGTCTGTATTTCAAAACCGACCCTGAAGAGGAAACAAAAGCCAGCGACTACAGAGATTTTCTTGTGGAAAGAGCTTTCACAGGCATGTTGAATAAGCGGCTACAGGAGCTAACGAGAGAAGCTGAGCCGCCATTTGTATACGCAAGTACCAGCCATGGTGGCACCTGGGCAAGAACGAAAGATGCGTTTCAGGCCTTTGCGGTGGCAAATGAAAAAGACATAAAGGGCGGGCTGCAGGCCATGATTACCGAGTTGGAGCGGGTTCGTCGGCATGGGTTCACTTCAGGTGAGTTAAAACGCTACAAGCTCGACTTGCTGAAATCATACGAAGTAGCCTATAACGAAAGAGACAAGTCGGAGTCGGAGAACTATGTAGATGAATATGTTAACAACTTCCTCGAAAAGGAGCCAATACCAGGCATTGAGTGGGAATACAACTTCGCAAAAGTGTATGTTGAAGGGATAGGTCTTGATGAGGTAAATGCGCTGATCGAAAAATGGATCACAAAGGATAACAGGGTGGTGGTGATCACCGCACCTGACAAGGAGGGTGTGGTGCTACCAACTGAGGACGAAGTGAAAGGCGTGCTCAACAGGATCAGGATATTAAAAGTTGATCCTTACGAGGACGAAGATTTTGGTGAGAGCCTCATGACCACCTTGCCCAAGCCAGGCAGCATTGTGTCAGAGAAAAAGAACGAGGCGCTGGGTGTTACCGAGCTCGATCTTTCGAATGGAGTAAAGGTGTTTTTGAAGCCGACCGACTTCAAGAACGACGAAATAGTGATGACTACCTGGAGTCCGGGGGGACACAGCCTTGCTTCCGATGCCGACTACCAGTCTGCTTCTAATGCGGCCTCTTTGGTGGATCAGGGCGGTATTGCCGACTATGACATCACCACCCTGCAGAAAGTTTTGGCTGGTAAAAGCCTCGGCGTCACGCCATTTATCAGGGAGTTAAGTGAAGGTGTGCAGGGAAGTACCACACCTGCCGACATGGAAACGTTCTTTCAGTTAACGAATATGTATTTCACGACTCCAAGAAAGGACGAAAAAGCGTTCCAGTCATTCATCACAAAGAATAAGTCCATTTTGTCCAATGTGATGGCCAATCCACAGTACTACTTTGTGGATCAGGTGCAGCGAACACTTTCAAACAACAGCATCAGGGGTGGAGGTTTTCCAACAGAAGCTGACTTGGATCAGATCGACTTAGATAAAGCGTTCGCCTTTTATCAGGACAGGTTCAGTGATGTGAGCGACTTCACTTTCTTCTTTGTGGGAGCATTCAAAGTAGATGAGATCAAGCCCATGCTGGAGCAGTACATTGCCAGTCTGCCGGCTTCCGGAAGAAAAGATGAATGGAAGGACGTTAGTCCTCGCCCCCCAAAGGCACCTTTGGAGAAAATAATCAAAAAAGGCGTTGACCAAAAAAGCCAGGTGATCATGTACTGGGATACCGAGCAGCCTTTCGACCGGAAGCAGTCTTACTATCTGTCGAGTTTTGGAGAAGTGATGACCATTAAGCTGGTTGAGTTACTTCGTGAGGAAAAGGGCGGAGTGTATGGCGTAGGTGCCAATGCCAATGCTGAGAACATGCCTTACGATCACTACACCTTTCAGGTGAGCTTCCCTTGCGGGCCAGAAAATGTGGAGGAGCTGGTGAAGGCTACTCTGGATGAGTTGAAGAAGCTTCAGAGGGAGGGTATTAGTGCCGAAGACTTGAAGAAAATTAAGGAAGGCCAACGTCGGGAGATCGAAGTGAGCCTAAAAAACAACAACTTCTGGGCCAGCACGCTGCGGACTTATTACTATCAGGGCTGGGATCCTGAAGGTATCTTAAAGGCGAAAGAAAGGATAGAAAGTCTGACTTCGAAAGACATGCAGGAAGCGGCTAAGACGCTGATCGATCCCGACAAGTATATCAAGCTGGTGTTGATGCCGGAGGGGGAGTAAGCTGTAAAAAACTTTGTGGGGCATGGCCGAGCCATGCCCCACTTTTGTCTTTATTTTTTAGAATTGCCCAAATTTTTATGAAGTATGTGCTCCCTTGGCCACGTAGTCGTATGCTACTGAGTTGTGCGAAGCCACAAAAGGAATTCGAATCTGTCCTTTGAGATACTAACCGAACAAGCACCAACGACAACATCCAGCACGTCTTCAAACCCCACCGTGAGTACATCTACATTACCAAATACTGGGATCAGGACTATAACCTGACCTCGAAGGAGCGGATTTGGATGATGGCAACCATGCACTGGGCTTGCTTGTAACCAGACTGAGACCCTCTTGGAATCCCCTCCACAAAACTTAAATTTACCATCAGCATACCACAGCCTGTTGGCAGACATGGCTAGGGGACTGCAACGGAAATGCATAAAACTCCTACACCAAAACACAACGCCCTGTTTTGCCATCAAAAAGATTGGACAAACTAGGCATCAAATTATTGGAATGACTGAGCTATTCGACTTTATTAAATCAATTCACAGCATCAGTGAGGACGATTACCAGCTACTAACCAAAGACCTCAAAACCAGGCAGTTTAAAAAAGGGGAGCATATCACGCAACCAGGTCAGATTGAGAGGCAGATATTTTTCGTTAGGAGTGGTGTTCAAATGTATCACTTTGAGGCTTTTGGGAAACTCAATATTCTGGGGTTTGCCTACCCACCAAACTTTTGTGCCATTCCGGAATCTTTCCTTTTACAGAAGCCGGCCAGGTATTACCTCACCTGCTTAACAGATAGCGAGTTAGATTATTTGTCTTTCGAAAAACTACAGCACCTATTTGATAAATCTCAGCAGATTGAGAGACTGTTCAGAAAACTGTCCGAAGCAGTCACAGTTGGGCTGATCAATCGGCAAATCGAATTGCGATCCACAACCATTGAGGAAAGATTTAAATCCTTTTGCCAAAGGAGCCCGCATTTATTACAGCTTGTCCCTCACAAATACATTGCTGCTTACCTGGCCATAGACCCCACTAACTTTAGTAAACTGTTTAATTCGGTGAAATTTTAGTGTTGGTCTAGACCAAGATTCCTTTCCATGTGATTTCTGAATTTTGTGGCGTTCAACATCACTTTAAAAGGAATTTCGCTATGACAATTCAACACCTACTGTACATTCCCACAATCTTCTTGCTTGGGCTAGTGTTTGGCACCATGATCAATGAAAGGGCACAAGGCAAGATGTCAAATGCAATAATTGACTTAAATGGGCCTTTTCGCTACCAGACTTCCGGGAAAAGGTTACTTCAAACTTTTTCAATATTTCTGATTGTATTTGTCATCACACACATGTTTCCAATTCCGTTTGGGTCGAAAGTGGTAAGCCAACTGCTTGGGGGGCATGAAATATTTGACAAGCGACCTGTTTTCTCGAGCACCGAAGTATACGAACGCATAAACCTATTCAGCCAGGCTGGAGTCATGGCCTACAAGCGCTTCACCTACACTATTGATGTGCTGTTTCCGGCTTCATTTTTTGCCTTTCTTTGGACTTTCGCATCGTTCGTTTCGGAGCGTCGAAAAATTTCTAAGCATATAAGAAACGTTTTAATTGGATTGCCTTTTTTTTGGTTTGCCTCCGACCTAATTGAAAATGCCGTCATATTCAAAATTTTAGATTGCCTCCCAAATCAAAGTGAATTCCTCAGCAATTATTTAGGGTTGATCACGACACTGAAATTTGGTTTGCTTGCGTTTTCCATATTTACCCCCTTACTATTGACCTTATTTGCCAGGAAAAATGCTGGCTGAGTTTGATGTTAGCGAGATCAGGAGGAAGTCCCCAAGAAAAGCAACCAACCCCACCAAACACCCCCAAGCCAGCCAGTCGCCCATCTTCGAGTAGACAGTTGCTATTCCTTTCGTTGCCAGATGACTCACCATCACATGTTCACCGGCTGAGCTAAAGTCATTAGACCCCACTACTTTTCCATAGTAATCCGAGGCAATGGATGTGGCATTGCTAACGGGCCGCAGCAGTGAAAAACCATTTTCTATAGCTCTGACTTTGGCCATCCAGGCGTGATACGGAGCAATCTCTTTCCAGTCGCCCGAAGGGAGCAGTACTATGTCAGCACCTTGCTGTCCTGCCTGTCTCATCAGGTAGGGAAAGTCGGCGTCGTAGCAAATGGAGATTGCAATACGCCCAAATTCGGTGTTGATCACAGGAATCTTTCCATCTCCTTGGATGCTGGGCTCTACCAATGGAACGGGCTTATTTTTGAAAAAGGTGTTGAGCACTTGCCCATCCGGGCCTATGAACAAGGCCTTGTTCTCCAGGTACTTTGAACCCATCGTGACTTCGCCGGGGATAACGGACGCCATGGTTAGCAGGAGATAGAACTGGTTTTCCATTGCCACTTTCCTGGCCTTGGCAATCAGCTTGTCCTCCGTGGCTTTGGTGGTGAACAGGAGCCCTTCGGAAAAAGAGACAATCTTAGCGCCTGCCACTGCTTCCTTTTTAGCGACAGAGAGCATGCTGTCCTGAAAAGCTTCCATTTGAAGATGAGAAGCTGCAAATATTGGATCCGTTGGGTTTTCAATGAACTTCACAAGTCCCTTGTTTAGCTCCTGAAGTGCTGGTGAGGTTTGGGTAAGCTTTGACAGATCAACATCCAGCCTGCTTCCAAACACTGCCTCATAAGTTGACTGAAGCAATTCGAGGTTTTGCCCTGTGATACCAGCCACTCTCACTGTAGTTGCTTCTTCCTGCCACAGCGAATTGATTCTTATGCTTCCGCCAATTAGGATAACTACAAATACTGATGAGCATACAATGGCCGGGTTTTTTATTGAGGAAAAACTAAAACCATTGGAATACCCTGCCGCCAAAAGTGCTGATGCCCAGGTAACTAGAAACGTTATGCCCCACAGGCCTGTGACAGCCGTTAGCTGCATTAAAGCGTCATTGTTCACCTGGGTATAACCCATCGAGCCCCATGTGCCAGCCCCATCAAAACCATTGAGGTAGTCGTAGGCCACGTAGAGGCAGGGAAACAGCAGGGTGGCATACCATCCTGTAGCTTTTTTCGAAAGCAGGCGGAAAAGAAAAAAGGGAATCATGTGCTTCATAGCTCCGATCAGTGCGACCACCACAAATACGAGAGTAGGGAACGGTATCACCTGATAACCGCCGATCAACGACGAAACATAAAGCACAGACAACCCGGCGAGCAAGCTTTTCCACGGCTTGTGCTCTTTCATTAGCAAAATAAGGAAGGCCGGAGCCACCCAGGCTGCAGGAGCAAACATCCATTTTACTGATAACAGTGAGAAGCTGATCGTTGCCAACAGCCAAAGTGTAGTAGTTTTTGTGTTTGTGAAGGTCTTCATAATGTCTCTTTTTTTTGAAGCAAAGGAGACATATTCTATTCAGCCCTCCGACCGCCTGCCGGAAGTCGAACGCTTTTTTCGGAAGAAAACAGTAAAAATTTCTTCCTCGTGTCGGCTACTCAAAGCGACTGTTGCCGTGTGGTAAATTCGAAACTTTTTTGTTTAGTTTGAAGCTGCCAGTTTCTGTAGCACTTCTTTCCTAAAGGCTGAAGGCGTCGTCCCTGTCTTTTCTTTGAAGATGGTGTTGAAAGACGACTTGGAATTGAAACCGACCTCGTAGAGAACTTCCAGCACAGTAAGCTTTGAGTCGGGCGAAGTGGAAAGGATGGTCACCGCTTCATTAATCCTGTATGAATTGATGAAGTCGTAGTAGTTCTGACCGAGTAGTTCATTGAGTACCTGAGAAAGTTTCTTGGGAGCCACTTCGAGTTTTGCACACAGCTGCTCAAGACTTATTTCTGGATCCAGGTACGGCTTTTCATTTTCAATCAGCTGAATCAGTTTATCCTTCAGCGCTTGCTTTTCTTCATTGCTTAGAGTTGAGCTTGTGTATTTGGCAGTGTCCTTTTGTTCAAGCCCTGCAAATATTTCAGGTTGTTGTAAGCCTTTGAAAACGACAGCATTCACGAAAAGAAAAAAGAGCCCCACCACTATGGCGAAGGTGGGTTGAAACCAGGCATCGAGGCCGGCATAAGGAGCCATCACATTCACGAGGGAAAACAACAGGATGCCTGTCATGGTCAGTATCAGGAAGCGCAGCCAGGAAAGACTTATTTTTTCGGTGGACGAAAAAAGGTCTTTGATTCGCTGCTGATAGAACCTGATTTCTTTCAGCGCCAGAAAAAAATAGCTCAAAACATGGCCATAAACCAAAGCGATGGAAAAATAGAAGCCGGTCGGCAACTGCCGGTCGGCGATAGATTTTTGTATGAAGAGTTGCTCTTCCTGGCTGTAGGAATGATAAAAGACCTGAAAGGTAATCGTGAGAATTACAAAAGGAAGGAGATGAAGCAGGTGGGAAGTTTTCAGTTGAAATCCTTCATAAACTACTGACCGGGTGTAAAACAACAGCAGTGGCCCAAGCAAAAAGGCGAATCCATCTTCCAGGTGTGCAACGGCGGGGTATTGCTGGTAAAAGCCAGTCAGTCCGATAAGCCCATCTGAAAAATTGATCCCCAAAAATAGGAAGAATAGGGCGAGCAGTCGATTGCTTAGCTTTTTACCTTTTTTAAGGGCAAAGAGAAAAAAGGCAAGCAGCAATACCTGCAGGATGATAATGGGCAGAAGAGTATTTAATACTATGTCCACCGTTTTTCCTTTTACTGAAACACAATATCCTTCAACACCTTCTCCCCAAACTCCTTCTTGAAGATATCAAGTACCTTGGCTTTGTTTAAATTCATCTCGCTTTTGAGTGGGGCGGACGTAAGACGCACGAACAATACATTGTCCTTTACAAAAAGCTTGGAGGTGCGGCTGGCAATAGGCTTGCCCATGAGTCGTTCCCAGGAAGCAAGCAGCCTGGTGTGATCAAATTTCTCCTCAATATGGTAATTCTGAAGCATTTCCCTGATTACATCCTTCAGCTCCAGCGACTCGTTTTTTCTATCGTCTTTCTTTTTGTACATACTTTCCACTCTAAAAGTCTATCTCCTCCACTTTTCCTTCCTCCACTTTAAATAGCTTCTTGTCTTTCTTCAAGCCCTTAAAAAGCGTCATTGTCCTTTCCGGCCTCGCATCTGTTACAAACAACTGACCGAAGTCATCCTCTCCCACAAGTTCCATCAATTTTTTGATGCGATCGTCATCCAACTTGTCAAATATATCGTCGAGCAGCAAAATGGGGGCAAAGCTTTTCACCTGACTGGTAATGTCAAATTGAGCTAATTTCAGAGCAATCACAAAGGACTTTTGCTGGCCTTGTGAGCCAAACTTCTTCACGGGTTCGTCCTCCAGCAAAAACTCAAAGTCGTCCCGGTGGATGCCAAAAGTGGTTCTTTGCAAGGCCATGTCCTTATCGATCGCCTTTTTGAAGTTTTCCTTCCATGAGGTTTCGGAAAGCTCAGAAACGTACACCACCTTGGTTTGCTCGGCTCCCCCTGAAAGCCACTGGTAGCGGGGGCTGAACAAAGCTTCAAACTTTTCTGTGAAGTCTCGTCTGCTATCGAAAATCAATTGTCCCGACTTCATCAAATGCTCATCGTACACTGCAAGCAACGTTTTGTCCAGCCGCCTGGTGTCCCCATATTGCTTCAGCAGACTATTCCGCTGCTTTAGGTAGTGGTGATACACCATCAGGTTTTCCAGGTAGCTGGCATCCAGCTGAGAAATGATGCTGTCGAAGAATTTGCGCCGACCGTCGCTGCCTTCCCTTATCAGGTCGGTGTCGTTGGGGGCGATCAACACCACAGGGAAGCGACCTATGTGGTCAGCCAGTTTCTCATACTCTTTTTGATTCACTTTGATGAGCTTTTTTTGCCCCGGTTGAAAAGCCACCTGCACCTGTTCTCCCTTCCCGCTCCCTTTTTTAGCAGCCTTCCATTCGCCTTTTATAAAAAAAAGCGGATCACCTTTCCTTATGTTTTGACTGTCCACACTATTCAACGACCCTTTTGTCATCGACAAATAGTGGATCGCATCCAGCAAATTGGTCTTTCCTGAGCCATTTTTGCCCACAAAACAATTTATACCCTTTGA
The DNA here is from genome assembly GCF_048007035.1 of Imperialibacter sp. Lineage (NCBI taxonomy): Bacteria > Pseudomonadati > Bacteroidota > Cytophagia > Cytophagales > Flammeovirgaceae > Imperialibacter > Imperialibacter sp. The sequence goes on along the minus strand of NZ_CP180355.1, from coordinate 2,101,438 downwards.
GCAGTTAATAGCAAGTGACTGGTAATTTCGGAACGACTCAAGGTGCAGGTTACTCAGATACATTTACTTTTGTTGAATGAAGGCAATTTACTTATTTTGCGGGGGTTAAATCTGCCAGGCGCATTCCAGGGCAGCGTAACACATCCCAAAAGTAATATTACAATTCGTAGACACAGAAATATTTCCAATAATGGCTAGTGTAAAAGATAAGGCGAAGGCAAAAGCAACAGCGAAGGATAACTTTTCGAATGAAACCTACATGTTCTGGTATGAAACCATGCAGCTGATGAGGAAGTTTGAAGAGAAGGCAGGGCAGCTATATGGTCAGCAAAAGATACGTGGCTTCTGTCACCTTTATATCGGCCAGGAGGCTTGCGTAGCCGGCGCTATTTCTGCCTTGGAAACAGGCGACAAGTACATCACGGCATACCGTGACCACGCCCACCCAATTGGACTGGGATCCGATCCTAAAACCATCATGGCCGAGCTTTATGGCAAAGAAACCGGCATTTCAAAAGGCAAGGGAGGTTCCATGCACATGTTCGATAAAGAGAAGGGTTTCTTCGGCGGGCATGGTATCGTTGGAGCGCAGGTGCCACTTGGCCTGGGAATTGGATTTGCCGAAAAATATCTGAAGACAGGTAAGTTGTGCGTCACTTACATGGGAGACGGTGCTGTTAGGCAGGGTGCTTTCCACGAGGCGCTTAACCTGGCGATGACTTACAAGATTCCTGTGATTTTTGCTATCGAAAACAACGGCTATGCCATGGGTACATCTGTACAGCGTACGTCCAACGTAACCGAGCTATATAAACTGGGTTCTGCCTACGACATGCCCTCATTCCCAGTTGATGCCATGTCGGTTGTTGATGTGCACCATGCGTTTGCTGATGCGGCCGAGCGTGCCAGAAAGGGCGACGGACCCACCCTGTTGGAACTTCGCACTTACCGTTACAAAGGACACTCAATGTCTGACCCTGCCAAGTACCGCACCAAGGAAGAACTTGAGGAGTACAAAGCAAAAGACCCCATTGAGCAGGTTCGCCAATTGATACTCGATAAGAAAATTGCCAAAGAGGCTGATCTCGAAAAGATAGACGACAAAATTAAAGACCAGGTAGCTGAGGCTGTCCAGTTCTCCGAGGACTCAGGCTGGCCTGATCCATCTGAATCGCTAAAAGACGTGTATGCCCAGCAGGACTACCCTTACCTGATGGAGTAGTACTGATCATTGGTCATAGAAGCAAAAAGAGCTGCCCATCAGGCAGCTCTTTCTTTTATATAATGAATGAAACTTTACACTTTCAAACGGATATTGACTTTTTCCAGTAAGCTGGTGATGTAAATAACCAGCAGCGAAAACAGCAATGTTTTGACAAGCCCAACAAGCCCAACTGTAGCGAAATCGGGGAGCCAGGCTGCAATCGTGACCATAAAGATAGGGTAGAACCAATAGGGCACCAGGTAACAGGTGAGCGTGCTTCTTCCTGCCGGTGCCAGAAAGCCAGCCCAACTCGTCTTCTTCCACACGTCGGCAATCAGATAAACCAGTGCAAACGAAATGGTGCTTATGCCAGCGCAGATGGCTGTCCAGGAAGGCGTAGCCCTGATTTTAGATATTCCCCATTCAGGGCGGGTAATGAAGCCAAAAGCCAGAGAAATAACAGCAAAGGCCAAACAAGCGGTAAGAAAGAGGCTCAGTTTGTTCTTTTGACCAAAATAAGTGAGCATAAGGCTTACCCACACGCCACTGAGCACACTGGCGTGGTTAGAGGCACTCACAACGAGAAGCCCTTTTGGCACCGCTCCCAGCAGGCCGTTCATTTGGTGAATATTGAATAGATAGAAGGCCACGAGTATTGCTGAGATGATAACTATTCTGTCACCTGCAAAAACATAGATAACCGAGCAGAAGAGATAGGCCCAGCCAATGAGTCCAAGAATGCCCCACCAATGTGTTTTCATCCAGACGGGGTTGTCTGTCGGCCCTCCTTTATAAATGGCACACAGCGCTATAAGAACGCCAATGCCCAACACCTGCATCACCCACTCAGGCACTTTGCCGAAGGCCTTTTTGTCTTTATAGTTGTTCCAAATGAGAATAAACCCAATGGCCATCAGGATTTGCCAGGCTTGCTTGGGGATAGGAATCAATTCTTTGTTGATGCTCTCCAGATTCACCATCATTACCCCCATCACAATCAGCGCCAGGCTTCTTTTAGCAATGTGGATAATCACCTCAGTGTTGTTTTCTCCCTTTGCCCTGCGTGCCTTAATGGCCATGGGCACTGAAAGGCCTACTATGAATAAAAATGCTGGAAATACCACGTCTGCCAGGCCGAGACCGTCTTCGTTACCCGCTTTGTGACCCATCCATTCCGGCACTTCACTGAGCGACCATAGGTCATTCACAAAAATCATGAGGAGCATGGTAAGCGCTCTGAAAATATCTATAGAGGCGATACGATTGTTCATGATCATCAGCGTTATTGTACCTGGCTATTGATCGCCGAAAACATAGCGTTAAAACAATTGGCCTGACCATCTTCAGAGGTGCCTTTTTCTTTTAGCTCATAGTACTTGTCGAGGAAGCCGTCTGCACCACTCCATACGGTGTGCATCATACCAAGGTATCTTTCCTTCAGTACTTTACTGCCATTTTCTCTCAGGGCTATTGTTTGTGCTACTTGTTTTTTGGCGGGCTCAGGCTTATTCCATGGGCAGGTGATTACTGAGAGACCTTTCATGGCGAGGTAGGCCGCAGTAGGGTCGGCCCGTTCATAGTGCCAGTCGCAAATGACTACATCTTTGGGAATCATGTCCACCGCCCTGTGCGTGTTGTTCATGCTCGCCTCCCACATGCCCAGTCCGGTGTTACTTCCGTCTAGCAAACGATCACCCCAAATCCACAGCTTTCTCCCTTTCTGTGCGAGGTGGTTCCTTATGGTAGTGACTTCTCCGGCAAAAAGCGCTGCCTTGTCCTTCCCTTTGCAGCGTGGGCACTTGTCGTCCCCGATGTAAAACACTTCATCCATGCCTGCGTGGAAAGTTTTGGCCTCAAACACCTCCATTATTTCGTCTACCAGACCGAAAACTACCTTGTGCACATCAGGATGTAGTGGGCAGTAGCTTTTGCAATAGAGCCCGTCCGGGTTAGGCCACTCATACTTTTCCGGCATGGTCACATGTGGCGTTTCGTCAAACTGAGGATACTCTTTTAGCAAGGCATAGGTGGTGCTGGCCCACGATTGATGCCCAAGCAGATTAATTTGCGGGATCAATTCAATATTGCTCCGTTTCGCAGCCGCCACCAGCTTTTTGACCTCCTCCTTTGTGAGGCCATCTTTGTCGGCAAGTTTTGGGTAAGACTTGTACTGATACTTCCAGTCAACTCTCAACACCAGGGAGTTTACATTGTTGGCCGTCAGTTCATTCTCCATGAATTTAATAAAGCGGTCAAGGCCTTTGGAGCTGGGTGCAACTATCGCCAGCCCCCGCACCGGCATGATAGAATCCAGCGGCTGAGCCTTGGCAATGCTCCCCAGGCTGAGTATAAAAAGGAAAGCGATTTTTTTCATAGTGGTGTTCTTTAGCAGATAATGTGTCATCATACAATTTAAAAATATTATGGTGTTTGCGCACACAATTCACTGGAAAGGTGATGAGTGGTAATAGCTGCGATAAATAGGGGGGTTAAAATAATGTGGTTGTTTAATGGCTGATAGTCTTTATTTTATCGAAAAAAATATATCTTTGCGACCTCAAAAGATTAGGATAAATGGCGAAGACTAAAAAGGCGTCAGCTAGAAAGGGTAAAGAGCACGGAAACGATTTGTTGGAAAGCCCTGAAGCGTTAGCCGAACAACTCACCCGTACAGAAGAATTTATTGAAAAGAACAGGCAGCTGGTATTTGCCATTGGCGCTGTCATTATTTTGGGCGTCACCGGGTTCATATTTTATAATTACTATCAGTCGAACCAAAATACTGCTGCTCAGAAGGAGCTTTTTCAGGCAGTTTATTATTTCGAGGCTGACAGCCTTGGACAGGCCTTAAATGGTGATGGAAACAACTATGGTTTTCTTGATATCATTGACCTGTATGGCAGCACGAAAGCCGGCAACCTGGCTAACTTTTATGCCGGAGCCACCTACTTGAAAATGGGCGATTTCGAATCGGCTATTCGTTATCTGAAGTCGTTTGGAGCTTCTGACAATTTGGTGCAGGCCAGAGCTTATTCGCTCATTGGAGATGCTTACATGGAGCAGCTTGACTACAAGAACGCAGCAGACTACTATCAGCAAGCATCAGACTACAAGCCGAACAAGCAGTTTACGCCTGTGTATTTAACCAAAGCGGCCATTGCTTACGAAAGGCAAGGAGATTTAAGTGCAGCACTGAAGTGTTACACAACCATAGTAGATAAGTTTTACGGAGCAGCTGAATACCAGGACGCCAAGAAACAAAAGGCCAGACTGGAAGCCCTCGCTTCAAAATAGTTGATGAAAACATCGGCAGAAGGAGGGATAAAGATAACTTTATCCCTTTTTTGTTTCTAAAAACCAAAAAATGGCGTCTTCAGAAAAGAACTTGAGCAGTTTCTCCGGCAGTAACGTTGGGGACGTAAGCAAAAAGAAATTTGGTATAGTGGTCTCTGAGTGGAATGAAGAAGTGACAGAAGCGCTTTTTCAGGGTGCTTACGGGGTTTTGGTAAAGCACGGAGTAAACAGAGACAATATTATCAGGAAGAACGTACCCGGCAGTTTTGAGCTCAGCCTGGCCTCTCAGTGGCTGGCTCAGCAGGCAGACATTGATGCTGTTATTAGCCTGGGTTGCGTGATACAAGGCGAAACAAAGCATTTTGACTTCATTTGCCAGGCCGTGGCCAACGGCATTACAGAAGTGGGCTTGAAGTACAATAAGCCCGTAATTTTTGGAGTTTTAACCACCAATAATAAGAAGCAAGCATTGGAAAGAGCTGGCGGAAAGCACGGAAACAAAGGAGACGAGGCAGCCATCACGGCCATAAAAATGCTTGGATTTTAAACCTATCTAGTAACAATGATTGTAGTAAAATTCGGAGGTACATCAGTTGGGAAGCCTGAGCGGATGCATTCTGTGAAGGACATAGTGATGAGTGTGCCAGGCCAGAAGCTGGTCGTTCTTAGTGCCGTGTCAGGCACCACTAATGAGCTCATTGCGATTTCTGATGAGTTCTCCAATGGCAATATAGAGGGAGCACTTGACAGAACCAGGAAGCTTTATGCGCAGTATGTTGACTTTGTGCAACAGCTTTATGCAACTGAGGAAGGCAAGCAAAAAGGAACTGACGTAATCGACAGATACTTCCAGCAGATTGAGACACTTGTGAAGCAGCCCTTTTATGGTAAAGCTAACAAGCTTCTGGTCGCTCAGGGAGAGATTATTTCCACCAGTCTTTTTTATGAGTACCTCAATGAGATTAGGGTTCCGGCAGTGTTTCTTTCAGCACTCGACTTCATGTACCTCAAAGACAATGGAGAGCCCGACCTTGAGTTGATTTCCGAAAAGCTGAGGAAAATTTTGGCAGGCATTGATGATAAAAGTGTAATAGTTACGCAAGGATACATCTGCAGGAATTCTTCTGGCGGTGTCGATAACCTGAAGAGAGGAGGAAGTGACTATACCGCTACTCTCATTGGAGCTGCCATCAAAGCAGAGGAGGTTCAAATCTGGACGGATATCGACGGAATGCACAACAATGACCCGAGGATTGTGGAAAACACAATGCCTATTGCAGAGTTGTCGTTCGAGGAGGCCGGTGAGCTGGCATACTTTGGAGCAAAAATTCTGCACCCTACCTGCATTCTTCCGGCGCAGCAAAAGAATGTACCGGTTCGTTTGAAAAACACTTTAAATCCAGCTGCCCGGGGAACCTTGATTACATCTAACAAAAACCCAGACGCCATCAAGGCCATTGCTGTCAAGGATGGTATCACCGCCATCAAAATCAAGTCAACCAGGATGATTCTGGCCTACGGCTTCCTTAGAAAGATTTTCGAGGTATTCGAAAAGTACCAAACCTCTATCGACATGATCACGACGTCGGAAGTGGCTGTGTCTCTCACCATAGACGAGCCCACTTACCTCAACGAGATCATCGAAGAGCTGAAGCCCTACGGCACCATAGAGGTCGACAAGAACCAGTCGATTGTGTGTATTGTGGGCGACTTCGTTGCCGACAAGAAGGGTGTGGGGAAAGATATCTTCGCTTCGCTGGAGGATATACCTGTCAGAATGATTTCGTACGGTGGAAGCAAAAACAATATTTCTTTACTCATCGACACCATCTACAAAACAGAGGCGCTGAAGGTTTTGAACAAGGGATTATTTAATTTATAATCCCTCATCTTTTCTCAGACAGGGTGGCTATAGAAGAATATCAGCCAAACGATGAAGAATAGAGGCAGGAGGATCGGAATCGAGAACCGTAGTATGTAGCCAAAGAACGATGGCATTTTGATGCCTATTTGCTCGGCTATCGACTTCACCATAAAGTTGGGACCGTTACCTATGTAGGTCATGGCGCCGAAGAATACTGCGGCAATTGAAATTGCTTTAAGCGCAAGAACAGAGTCAGCGTAGGTGCCACCCGCCGCAAATGCCACCACATCTTTGACCTGACCAATATCTCCCCCTTTCGCAGCCATAGCTGCAGTCAGAAAGTTAAGATAGGTAGGGGCGTTGTCCAGAAAGCCAGAGAGTGCGCCAGTACCCCAGTAGAGTGAATTGTGGGTGATAAGTGGAGCACCAGCCTCAGATTGAGCAAAGTTGCTTACCAGCTCAAGAGCGGGCATCATGGTGCCGAAGATTCCGATAAAGATAAAGGCGACCTCTCTTATCGGCTCAAAGTTGAAGTCGTTGCCCTCCAGTGCTTTTTTCTCTGCAAACTTGAATGAAAGGAAGGCGGCGGAAAGCATAATGATCTCCCTAATGAAAGAAAATTTTTGCCCCTCGTAGTGGATGGCCGGAACCCATTCTAACACATTCGGATCAAGGAAAACAGAGAGAATAATCACCAAAAGCCAGCCGAAGTTTCTTGCACCGACCACCGTTACCTTATTGGTGAAATCCTGAGGATCCTCGCCGAAGCTATAGTCCGCTTTGTTGTTTCTGTCGATGAAGTAAAAAATCCCCGCCAGGAAGACAAGCGCAAAGACCCATGAAACGCTGTTATTCAATAGTGTCCAAAAGAAGGGGACGCCTTTCAAAAATCCCAAAAACAGTGGAGGATCACCAATAGGGGTGAGAGAACCACCGATATTACTTACCATGAAAATAAAGAAGATAATATGGTATGCTTTGATCCTGTTCTTATTGAGCCTTATAAACGGCCTGATCAGCAGCATGGAAGCTCCCGTCGTACCAATGATATTGGCTATTACAGCGCCAACAAGTAGAATGACGATATTGGTAAGTGGCTTCGCTTCTTTGTCCACATTGATCATAATACCTCCGCTGGCCACAAAAAGGCCAGTCAGCAGGGCTATGAATTGAATGTACTCCGCCAAAGCGTGCACTGGATTGTGCACGTTGTGCAACACAAACAAATAATACAGCACAACAAGTATGGCCAGTGATACAGCTACAATTGGATAGTTTTTGTGCCAAAAGTGCTCGTAGAACAACGGCCCCGTGGCAATCATTAATAGTAGCAGCACGAAAGGAATCACCAGCCAACCTGGTGCACTCGGGTGCTCTCCTTCCTCAGCATGCCCATCCTCGGCTGTGCCGGGGGTTTCCTCAGCACTGTCGCTCAAGTCAATATTGGCTGCTACCTCATTGTTTTCCTGCAATGCTTTTGCCTTTCCTTCATTGGCAAAAACGCTCGTTAGAAGAGCGACACTAAGGCACAGAAATATTGCAATTTTTTTCATCAAAGGCCGATCAAAGTAGAGTGTTAGGTTCTGGAGGAGGGGCGGTACTGCTTTGCCAATTAGCTCCTCTTATTTTTACACTTGGTTAATTCCTGCTTAAATAAGTTGTTTTAGTGCGATTTCAAAAGAAGTTTTAGGTATTTGTTAACTGTGATTATTTAGCTGGTATGATTTCGAAAGAGAGCGCCCCGGTAAGCTTCGAAACACGGCATATGAACACTGCGCCCATCGCCACATTTTTATCCCCGTCGAGCATAAGATAGGTAAAAACTATCTACTATTCTAAATTGAAATGGCTAGTCGGGTGCCTGATGATTCCCAAAACCACTTTTAACATCGTAAGTGGCTGATAGAGCGAACAAGATGCGGTGTACCGGCTTTAGCTATTATATCGCCACTTTAAAATTTCCGTGTAAGCTTCCTGCCGACACATCTTGTCTGCTGCCGGTCACTTGGGAGGAAACGTTGGGTTGTCCCAGAAACCTTTGCAACCCAAGGAAGGCAAACACCAATGCTTCCTTAAACTCAACTGTTTTTCTGTCAGGTGCCTCGTAAGTAAACTTTCCTTTGCCATAAATATTGAGAGATTCCATCAGGAACCCGTTTAGCGCTCCGCCACCTGTCACCATTACTTTTTCCGTAGAAGATCCAAGGCCATCCATGCCCTTATTCACCTGAAAGGCAATGTGATGAATGAAAGTGCAGAGGGCATCTTTCACTGGTGTGCTGCTGTTGTCCAGTAAAGGCGCTACTTCTTTCTCGAACCATTCGTAGCCCAAAGATTTTGGGCCTTTTTGCTGAAAATAATCAAGCCTGTTAAGCGATTGAAAAAGGGAATCACTCATAGACCCGGTTTTGGCCACTTCACCATTTTTGTCGAAGCTCATCCCAAGCTTCCTCGCCAGGTGGTTGAGCCCCATGTTGCAGGCACACGTATCAAAGCCTTTCATAGCGTTTTGACTGTGCAAGGCGACATTGGCTATGCCACCAAGATTAAGAAAAGCATGGTAGTCAGGAAAAAGATAGTGTTCGCCATAAGGAACTAGAGGCGCACCTTGTCCACCATTCAAGACGTCTTGAAGTCGGAAGTTGGCAACAACCGGCAGCTGAGAAAAATGACTGATGGCCTCTGGATTCCCTATTTGAAGCGTGAGGAGTTTCTCGGGCTGATGGAACACAGTGTGACCATGAGAACCTATAAATAGTGGCTGAAGCCCATGCTTCCGGCAAAAGGCCTCGACACTCGTGCCGAAGAATTTTCCGAGCTCAACATCCAGTAAGGACAACTCAAGACCCGACAGCGTCACCGAATCTTTGATCTTGTGTTGCATTTCGTCATCATAAGCTATCGATTCAGCAGCTTCGATAACATAACTCCACTTGCCTTGAGCCAGCCGAAACCGGCATGCTGCCACGTCGAGCCCATCCAGAGAAGTCCCCGACATAAGCCCGATCACAAGAAACTCTTTTTCCATAATTGCATCTATATAGGTAATATCGCCGACTAATTGTTTACGCTACTATGAACGCCGCCATTGATATAGGTAATACAAGGTGCAAGATAGGTTTTTTTGAAAATGACTCGCTCATAAAGCTGAAGACTGATATTGCTATCGACGCCATCGTGGCCACCCTGAAAAGTGAGGAGGTGTCTGACATAATCATAAGTTCTGTTGGCAAAGACGTAAGCAATCTGGAGAAAGAGTTACTTGAGAGATATAAAGTGCTCATATTGACCCACCTGGTATCGTTACCAATTGTGCTTGACTATGTCAGTAAAGACACACTTGGAACCGACAGAATTGCGGCTGCTGCAGGAGCTTTCCATCTTTATAGTGGAAAGAACTGTCTGGTAATAGACGTGGGTTCCTGCATTACATATGACATCATAACCAGCGATGGTTACTATAAAGGTGGAGCTATTTCGCCCGGAGTAGAGATGAAACTAAAATCAATGCATACCTTTACGGCCCGATTACCGTTGCTGGAGCATCCCGAATGGGTTGACCTGCCGGGAAAGGATACAAAAACATCAATGATCAATGGGGTATTGCACGGGACACTGGCAGAAATTGAAGGCATGATAGAGAGGTTCTCTGGTTTGCTGCCTGACTTGCAGGTGATTATGTGTGGTGGTGGGAGTAATTTTTTTGAATCTAATATAAAACACCACATCTTTGTACGCTCCGAATTGGTCCTCATCGGACTCAACAGTATTTTAAGGCACAATGAGAGGAATTAGATTGGTTATTACGGGCTGGGTAGCATTGTTTTGCTGTGCCACTTCCTATGCGCAAGTTACACTTTCACCATTTACACTTTACGGCGTAGGTGACATCAAAGAGGGGAGCTTTGCGAATCAATTTGCCATGGGCGACCTTGGCATTGGTACCCCAACAGTATTTCATATCAATGGGATGAACCCGGCTATGCTTACCCGGAACCTGATGTCTACTTTCCAAATGGGTGTAGTTGCGGATATCCGGACGCTGTCCAGTTCAAACGGCAGCGATAGAAATGGGGGTGCCAACCTTAGCTATTTTGCCTATGCTTTTCCGATCGTGTCCGGCAAATGGTCTTCCAGCTTCGGGCTGGTGCCGTTGAGCAGGATGAACTACAACATTGGCTACACCACCAATGTGAACAATTCCACTACTCAGGTGGAGTATCTGTTCAAAGGAAGCGGAGGCCTTTCAAAGGCTTATTTCTCCAATGGATTCAAAATATACAAAGGCCTTTCGCTGGGCGTTCGAGGCTCGTTTGTTTTTGGCGAGTTTAACAAATCTGCAGAAACGCTTTTGCTTGGTGTTCCTAGTGGTACCAATTACACTACCGCCTATAGAGAGAAAATTAACTACGCAGATTTCGAATTTGGAGGAGGTCTTCACTACCAACAAAAAGTGACTGAAAGAACTGCCATCAACTTAGGTGTTGTATATGATCTTCCTTCATCTATCTCGGGTACTCGATTTGCCGGGCTCGAAAGAAGAAGTGGATCAGGCGGTTCCACACCTGGTGATACATTGATTTTGGATCAATCAGTTGCATTTAATTTGCCAAAAAAACTGGGATTTGGCGTTTCGTTCGAAAATCTTAATAAATTTACAGTTGGCTTTGATGCCAGGATTTCCGAATGGAATGAGAATCCGTCTCCTGAAATAGTTAGCACCACTTATCAAAAAGGGCTAAAATTGGTTTTAGGAGGAGAATATACACCCGATATTAGCAGCGTGGATAGCTATCTGGCACGCACAACATTCCGGCTTGGGGCCGCTTGGGAGAGGTTGCCTTACTTGGCCAACGGGAATGACGTTACTGACTTTGGCATAAACTTTGGGTCATCTTTCCCAATGGGTGTGTCAAGTTTTGATGTAGCAGCCAAAATCGGAAGAAGAGGTAGTGTGACGGATAACTTGATAAAAGAGAATTACATTCAGATATATATTGGAGCAACCATCAATGACAGAGGTTGGTTCGTTAGACGTAAATATGACTAAAACTAAGTAATCATGAAAAAGACGTGGATTTTCAGTTTGCTGTTTTTCCTTGGTATCCAGCTGGTAGCGGTTGCTCAGCCAGGGTGGAATTGGCCTGAAGACAGAGCAACGGCAGAAGAGAAAAACGCTCTCTACACAGACTTCTTAAAGCAAGATAATTTCAAAGCGGCATTGCCTCACCTTGATTGGTTGTTGGCTAATGCGCCTGACTTAAATGAGTCGCTGTATATTAACGGAGCAAAGATTTACGAAGGATTAGCCGACAATGAGCCTGATGCCGCTAAAACAGTTCAATATCAGGAGCAAGCGCTGTCAATGTATGATAAGCGCATCCAGTACTTTGGTAACGAAGGGGACGTGCTTAACAGAAAAGGTTACACAGCTTATAAGTACTACAAAGACAATAAGGCCAAATACCCGGATCTTATCAAAATGTTTGAAAAGGTGTATGAACTTAATGGAGTGAACACCCTGGACAACAACTTGCTGGCTTTCATGGACGTGGTTAGACGCTTTAAGCTAACCGGCGGTGCTATTACCGACGTGCAGGTGCTTGACTACTATGACGAGATCATGGCCATCATAGATTTGAAGAAGGCTACAGGCAAGAACCTGGATAGGATCGAAAAGATTTCTGAAAATATTGACAAGCTGCTTACAGCCACCGTAACCGTTGACTGCGAATTTGTAGAGAACAACCTCGGGCCTAAGCTGAAGGCAGATCCTACAGATCTTAAGTTGGCTAAGAAAATTTTGCAACTTCAGTTGACTGGCAAGTGTACCGACAGTCCTCTTTTCATGACATCAAGTAAGATTGTCAACGAAAAGGAGCCAACATATTCACTGACCAAGGTAATTGCTCAGAAGCTTGCTGCTGAAGGAAAGAACGAAGAAGCGTTTAAATACTACAATCAAGCAGTGGAATTGGCTGACGACAACCAGAAGAAGGCTGAAATCTACTATGACATGGCTAGAATTAATGCCTCTGATGGCCAGAAAGTGTCAGCTCGTGCCAATGCCCGGAAAGCGCTTAGCATGGATCCATCTTTTTCCGATGCTTATACACTGATTGGCAACCTCTACTTGACTAGCTATGAAGATTGCCGCGGTGGAGAAAGCAAAGTGAAAGACAGGGCTGTTTACATTGCGGCTTACGAAATGTACAAGAAAGCTGGCAATAGCCAGGGCATGGAAAAAGCGAAAGAGCAATTCCCTTCCATCGGAGAGATATTTGAAGAAGGCATGAAAGAGGGAGATGTCCTGAGTGTTGGCTGCTGGGTACAGGAATCTGTTACCTTGCAAAGAAGGCCAGCGTAAGAGAAACAACCATATTGAGACGGTCGTTGTAACGCAGCGACCGTTTTTTATTTATATGAGAGTCTGCTTAGGTTATCTTATTTCATTTGCTCTTCTTATATTTTCTTGCGAAAAAAAGGAAGACATGTCCGACATGCCGCTTTACGAAGGGCCAGTCATGGAGATCAAAGACGTGGTCACCTTATTTAGCGACTCCGCTAAAGTGAGAATCAGGCTGGAAGCACCAACGCAATTCGAGTTCGAGAATGGCGACAGAGAATTTCCTGACGGTGTTTACATCGAGTTTTTCGAAAAAGATGGCACTAAGTCATCCACTCTGAGGGCCGACAGAGGGGAGAAAAATGCTAAGGAAAATCTTTACAAGGCAGAGGGAAATGTGGTTGTTATCAGCCTTTTGGATGGAGATGAGCTAAACACAGAAGAGTTGTACTGGACCCCGATAAAAGAAGAGATTTTCACTGATAAATTTGTTACTATTAGGTCTGAAGGCGAAATCCATACTGGAGAGGGAATGACGGCCCGGCAGGATTTTTCAAGTTATTCCATCACCAAGCCAACAGGAACATTGACCATAGATGATCCACAATGAAGAAAGGTCGGGGTATAATATTGCTGACTCTCAGCGTTGGTTTTTTAATTATCGGCGTTCATCAAACGATGACCGTCGGCGTGGTGCATTCATACTGGATCCTAATGATCAGTGTTTGTCTGCTACTTTTGTATAAATTTGTGAAATGATAAACCGAAATAAACAGTTCAGGAGTAAGTCGGGTAACAAAATTTGTTCTTCTTCTTTGCAAGGCAATAGAGGCTTCCAAAGCTAATGGATCCAAACCAAGTCATAATTATTCTCATTTGCCTGGCTTTTTCAGCCTTCTTTTCAGGTGTCGAAATTGCGTTTGTCTCTGCCAATCGACTTCACATCGAACTTCTGCGTAAGCAGGGAGCCATTTCAGGACAAATTTTAACCAGGTTTGTAAAAAACCCATCCCAGTTCATAAGCACAACGCTTGTAGGGAACACCATTTCGCTGGTATTGTATGGGTACTACATGGCAGGGCTGCTCGAGCCCTGGCTGGCGACAAGCCTTCCTGACTCTTTGAGAAACGATGTGACAGTGGGGCTAATTCAAACCCTGCTTTCAACTTTTATAGTGATCATCACTGCGGAATATACGCCCAAGAGTATTTTTATGATCAATCCGGATTGGCTGCTCACACTGTTTGCAGTGCCAATTTTGATGATCTACTACGTGCTTTACCCCTTTGTATTCATCATCGTTCTTTCATCCAAGTTTGTCATAACAAAAATACTTAGGTTCGAGTATTCTGAGGACAAGCCCATTTTTGGACTGATTGACCTCAATAATTACCTGAAGAACTTGTCGACCAGCGAGAACCAGAATGACAACAGGGAGGTTGATGCGAAAATTTTCAATAATGCCCTTGAGTTCAAAACGGTTAAAGTGAGAGACTGCATGGTTCCACGCCCGGAGATTGTGGCAGTTGACATTGAGGATGGGATAGAAGAGTTGAAAAATGCTTTTATCGAGAGTGGACATTCAAAAATCGTGATTTATAAGAACACGATTGACGAAGTGATAGGGTACTGTCATTCGCTTGAGGTGTTCAAAAAGCCGAAGGACATCAAGTCGATTCTAACACCAATTATTATCGTCACAGAAACTTCGCTCGTTAATGAGCTGATGATTCAGTTCCTGACAGAAAGAAAGAGCCTTGCATTGGTGGTAGACGAGTATGGGGGCACGTCAGGTATCGTGAGCATGGAGGACATCATTGAGGAAATTTTTGGCGAGATCAACGACGAGCATGATGACGATGAGGACCTGGTAGAAGAAAAAATCGACCAGCGAAATTACATTTTAAGTGCGAGACTTGAGATCGATTACCTCAACGACAGATACGATTTGAACTTGCCGGTGGGAGATTACGAAACGCTCGGCGGTCTGATACTTTCTGTGAACGAAAACATTCCTGAAGTAAACGACATAATAGAGGTTGCTCCTTTCGTGATCACCGTTTATTCAAAAACTGATAACAGGATTGACAGAGTGAAGCTAACGGTTCAAAATGAGGAAGATAGGGGCTAGTAAAACCTCGAACCTCCATTTTGATTTTAGCTTCGAATGATATTATTTTGCGGCTCGCTAAAAACGACGATATGGGTTTCATTAATAAAATAAGAGAGAGAACTGGGTTGGCAGTAGGTATTATTGCTGTTGGGTTGGGACTATTCGTAGTAGGGGGAGATTTGCTTGGTCCAAACTCGACCTTGTTGGGCGGCAATACGAACGAAATAGGAGAAATTAATGGCACCACTATTAAGCTTGATGAATTTCAGAGCAAGGTAGATGAACTTTCGTTCAACTTTCAAATGAGTCAGGGCCGAAGCCCAAGTGGTGACGATATGTACTCTATCAGACAGCAAGCGTGGGATTTGCTGGTCAACAAGTATGCCTATGAAGAAGAGTTCGCCGGTTTGGGAATAACTGTTTCTGACGAGGAAGTAGTTGATATGGTTCAAGGGAATAATATAAGCCCCGAAATCGTTCAGGCGTTTACAAACCCCGAAACTGGCCAGTTTGACAAAGATCAGATCATCACGTATTTGCAGAACCTTAGTGCCATGCCCGCACAGCAGCAGGCAGCATGGTACAACTTTGAGGGTACGCTGGCTCCGGCAAGGCTGATGCTGAAGTTTGACAACTTGTTTCTTCAAACTAACTATGTTACACAGGAAGAGGCTAAAAGAGAATATGTTCAAGCCAATAAGATCGCCGAGGTAAAGTATCTTTACGTCCCTTATTACACTGTTAGCGACTCTTCTGTTACTGTAACTGACGCCGAGCTACAGGCATACTTAAAAAGCCACGCTGATCAATACCAAAGAGAACTCTCACGATCTCTTGAGTACATTTCTTTTCCTATCATTGCTTCCGCTGACGACACAGCTGCCGTGATCGAAGAGATTAATGAGATCAAAGGCTTATTGGCACAATCGAAAAACGATTCGCTTTTTGCCAGAGCCAACTCTGATGCACCGACACCTTTTAGAACATACACACCTGATCAGCTACCGGCGTCTTTGAACGACACGATCAAAACAATGCAGGAAGGCGACATCATTGGACCAATTTTAGCCAATGACAGGTACACTGTTTACAAGCTTTCCAAGAAAGCAGAAGGCAACACCGGCTATGCCCGTGCCAGCCACATCCTCTTCAAAGGTGAAGACGAAACCGAGGCATCCAAAAGCGCAGCCAAGGCCGAGGCCCGAAGGATTCTGGCTGAGATAAAAAGGGGAGCAAGTTTTGCCGAAATGGCTCGTATTCACGGAACAGACGGCACAGCTACCAGAGGTGGTGATTTGGGTTGGTTTGGTGAAGGTCGCATGGTGGAGCCCTTTGAGAAGGCAGTATTTGATGCAACAAAAACCGGTCTTCTGAACGACGTGGTTGAGACAGACTTTGGGTATCATATTATAGAGGTAACTGCTGTTAAAACAAACACTACCTTTAAAGTAGCTACCATAGAAAAGGAGATTATTGCCAGTGACGATACCCGTAACATGGCGTATCGTGATGCAGATATGTTTGCACTGAGCAGCGAAAACCTGGAGCAGTTCCGGGCCAATGCAGCAGAAAAGGGCCTTGAAATAGAAGAAGCGAAGGGAGTAGCACCAAACGCTCGGCGGTTCGGCGGACTTTCTGATGCCAGAACAATCATCATCTGGTTGTTCAACGACGGCAGCGTGGGCAAAGTATCGGAGGTTTATGAGCTGGATAGCGAATATGTAGTGGCAGCCATGACTGGCGAGCAGCCTAAAGGACTTGTGGAGCTGAGTGCAGTGAGAGACGACGTTACTAAAAAGGTAAAGGACGAAAAGAAGGCGGCTGTCATTGCTGATCAACTGAAAACTAAGACGGGCACACTGGATGAAATCAGCGAACAAATGGGGGCTGACGCCACAGTCTATACAATGAGTGATTTGAAGCTAAGCGCCAACGCACTTACAGGTGTAGGCAACGCACCTGAGGCTGTTGGAAAAGCATTTGCCTTGGCAGCGGGTGAAAGGTCAGGCGTGGTGAAGGCAGACAATGGAGTAGTGATCGTTGAAACCGTTTCTATCACCGAGGCTCCTGAAGTGGCAGATTTCAGCACGTTCAGAGATCAATTGAGTCAGCGTCGTCAGTCGAGAATATCATTTAGCTTGTCTCAGGCTATTCGGGAGTTTGCCGAAATAGAAGATGAGCGTTATAAGTTTTTCTGATAATATTTAGAAGCTAAAGAAAGGAGTTGCCGATATTTTTTGGTAACTCCTTTTTTCTTTTTACAACACGCAAGAATGGACCCGCAAATCGTTTCTTTCAAGGAAAAGCTGGAACAAGAGCACACATTTCCAGGAGCTTATATTTTCAAATTTATTGTTCCAAGTGAAAAAGTTGCTGATGTCGAAAGCCTCCTGCCTGTTGGAAAACTAAGTTTGAGGAGCTCCAGCAACAACCGGTACACCAGTTTGACTTTGGAAAAGATCGTCGAGTCGAGCGAGGAAGTAGTCGAAGTGTATGTTACAGTGAAGGCGGTGGAAGGAGTTATATCTTTATAATATGATTGGCTTTCAACAGTTCCTGGTTATTATGGGTATGGGCGTTGTGCTGATGTCGTGTGGCGGGGAAACTGCTAACAATGACGAGTCAAGCCAAAAAAAGGAAGTGGTTGGAACTGAGAGTGCGCCTGTTGCTGGGGAAGACTTGTTTTCTGACGAGTTTGAGGACCCGGATCGGGATAGCTGGCAAAAGCCTGGCGAGGTCATAAAAAAGTTTGGTGACGCACATGGGAAGAAAATCGCCGACATTGGTGCAGGAGCAGGCTATTTCACTCTACGGCTGGCTGCCGCAGGGGCCAATGTGATAGCGATAGATATTGACGACAACTTTTTGCAACACATTGAGGAGGAAGCTACTAAGCTTCCAACGCACGTTGGCAGTATAGAGACGAGAAAAACAGTGCCGGAAACACCTGGCATTGCGATAAACGAAGCTGATGGAGTACTCATTGTCAATACCGCCTCTTTTTTGCCAGAGCGAAAGAAGTACTTTAGTGAAATAATGGGCGGGCTAAAAGAGGGAGGCCAACTGGTGATTGTTGACTTTAAGCCCGAGCGATCTCCGGTAACACCACCTGATAATCTTTGGATTTCGAGCCAGAAACTCGTGAACGAATTGAAGACAGTTGGGTTTACTATAAAAGAGGTAGATGCGAAGACGCTACCCTACCAATACATCATTACCGCCACTAAAAGATAAGATGTTATGTGGAAAGAAGAGAACAACAAACTTGTACGAGAAATTACCTTCAAGAATTTTGTTGAAGCATTCGGGTTTATGACAAAGGTAGCCATTGAAGCAGAGAAAATGGATCACCACCCTAATTGGAGCAACGTTTACAATAAGGTGACCATAGAGTTGACCACCCACAGTGCGGGCAATACTGTGACTGAGAAGGACAGGAAGCTTGCGAGCGTGATAGATGCGCTCTTGAAATAGATGGCGGCAGCGAAGCTATATCTGGTTCCAACGCCGATTGGCAACCTGGAGGATATTACCCTCAGGGCTTTGAGGGTATTGAAGGAGGTGGATATGATACTAGCTGAAGATACCCGCACATCCGGGGTTTTGCTCAAACACTTTGAGATCAGCAAACCGGTTAAAAGCTTTCATATTTTCAATGAGCATAAAGTAGTAAGTGACCTTGTGGCAAGGTTGAAAGCAGGTGAGAGCATGGCGTTGATTTCTGACGCAGGTACTCCTGGCATTTCCGACCCGGGATACCTGATAGTGAGGGAGGCGATAAGTGCGGGTATTGTGATTGATTGCTTACCAGGCCCAACGGCGCTCATTCCTGCTGTTGTCAAAAGTGGGTTTCCTTGCGATAGATTTGTATTTGAAGGTTTTCTTCCCCACAAAAAGGGTAAACAGTCCAAAATAGAAGCCATTAAGGAAGAAGAAAGGGCAGTTATTTACTATGAATCACCACACAGGTTGGTAAAAACTCTTGAAATGTTTGTTACCTTACTTGGCGGCGAGCGGATGGTTTCGGTAAGCAGGGAGCTCTCCAAGCTCTACGAAGAAACCATTACCGGAAGCGCAACGGAGGTTTTGGCTCATTTTCAGGCTAAGCCACCCAAAGGGGAAATTGTGATCGTCGTATCAGGAAAGTAATAACACGATGGAAATACCATTAGAAACACTTGTTCATCACGTAATAGCAATCAGTAAGGAAGCCGGGCAATTTTTGAAAAACGAAGCAGAAGGCTTTACACCTGACATGATAGAACTAAAGGGACATAACAATTTGGTGTCCTATGTTGACAAGGCGTGCGAAGAGATGATCGTAGAGCGCTTGAGAGAGGTGCTGCCGGAAGCTGGCTTTATTACCGAGGAAGGAACCGTGGCCAGCTCAGAGCAATCCTTACAATGGGTGATAGACCCGCTTGACGGAACCACAAACTTTGTGCACGGCCTTCCTATTTACTCTGTGAGCCTGGCGCTCGTGCGAGACAAGCAGGCGATTCTGGGGGTAGTGTATGAGGTAAATCGTGACGAGTGTTTTCATGCTATCAAGGGTAAGGGAGCCTTCTGCAATGGAAAGCCAATTAGGGTGTCAAATGCTACCCAAATAAATGAGTCGCTGCTCGCCACGGGCTTTCCATACAATGACTTTGGAAAGATGATGCCCTATCTGAATATTCTTAATGAATTGATGAAGTCTTCTCATGGGCTCAGAAGGATGGGCAGTGCTGCTGTGGATCTTGCTTATGTTGCGTGCGGCCGCTTTGAAGCGTTTTTTGAATTCAACCTGAATTCCTGGGATGTTGCAGCGGGCGTCTTACTGGTGACGGAGGCAGGCGGTACTGTTACGGACTTCAAAGGGGGCGACAACTACATATTTGGCAGGGAACTTATTGCCGGCTGTGGCATACAAAGCGAGCTGCTTGGTACGATTAAGAAATTCTGGTTAGACTGAACTTCAGCAGCAATACTACCGTTGACTTACTGAAATGATCGAAACAATTATCATCGGGTTATTATTTGCAGGTGCCGTCGTATTCCTGGGGAGAAAGATTTATCTGAGCCTGAAAGTTGACAAGGGGTGTGCCAAAGGTTGTGGCTGTAGCGAAGCCGACATCCAGAAGGCCCTGAAAGAAACGGCTCAAAAGTAAAAACTCAGGCCCAGACGGCTCCGCCCTCGCTGCAATTCTTGCAAATGTCGATGTCTTTTCTTGACCGCAGCAAAGCGTTTCTGAATCGATTGTACGACGCTCCCCTCCAAATCTCTGCCATAGAACTGTCGGAAACATTCCCCATTGAATGGGTAGCGTCTTTGTCGAAGCAGCAGGGCACCATTTGCCCATCCCAGGTAATTACTCCTGAGTGCCACATTTTCCAGCACTCATTGCGAAGGACGTTTTTCAGAGACCACTTTCCCTCGCCATTTTGGCTGTATCGGGAATACTTATCGATGGTGGGAATTAGCGGAGACCCATTTTCATAGTCATAAATTTGAGCAGTTTTGAACCGGACCTCATCAACACCAAGTTCTTTTCCCAGTTCTTTTATCTCGTCAATTTCATGCTCGTTTGGTTTGACTACCAAAAATTGAAAGATCAAGTGTGGCGTTTTTGAACCTAACTCCTTTTTCCACTTCACAAGCCTTTTGGTGCCGTCTATTACTTCCTGGAGTTTGCCTTCTTTACGGTAAGAGGCGTAGGTGTCCTGCGTGGCCCCATCAATAGAGATGATAAGCCTGTTGAGGCCTGACTCAATAGTCTTTCTGGCCATTTCGTCCGAAAGGAAATGTGCATTGGTGGAGGTTGCAGTGTATATTTTCCTTTGGTGAGCATAGCTCACCATTTCCAGAAAATCAGGATGAAGATAAGGCTCCCCCTGAAAATAGAAGGTGAGATAAAGCAAATGGCTGTGTGCCTCGTCAATGATTTTTTTAAAGAATGGCAGGGCAATTTTTCCCGTTGGTCGGCTAAATGACCTCAGTCCGCTGGGGCATTCGGGACAACGCAGATTGCAGGCTGTAGTAGGTTCTATGGCCAGGCTAATTGGCAGCCCGCTGTGACGTGCCTTGCCCAGCTGCTTACTCACCAGGAAGCTACCCAGCAGCTTGCCGCCATTGACAGCCTTGCGCCAGCTCAATTTGTTGAGCAGTCTTACGTTATCATTAAATGTTGCCAGGTTCATTGTTGAATAAATTCAAGTAAATTTAGCTTCTAATCAGCTACATCCTAAATCAGAGATGTTCTAAATTGGCATTAATGAAAAAGCTCGTCTTAATCAGCTTCCTCCTGTTTGGGGGAAGTGGCCTTGCGGAAAGCCTGGCACAAATACCACCCTTTATAAGCGACAGTACCACGGTATCGGTAATGACCATGGGTCCTTCGCAGGTAGAACTGTACACTGCTTTTGGCCACAGTGCATTTCGGGTGCTTGATCATAAAACCGGGATCGACCTGGTGTTCAATTATGGTATTTTCAGCTTCAATCAGCCTAATTTCTATTTAAATTTTGCCAGAGGGAAGCTCCTTTACAAATTGGGAGTCAACCGGTATGAAGACTTCAAGGAGGCCTACATCGAAGAGAATAGGTCGATTGTGGAGCAAAACCTCAACCTGACAGTCAGCGAAAAACACCAGCTGTATGCCTTTTTGGTGGAGAACAATAAGCCAGAAAACAGAGATTACTACTACAATTACATTTACGATAATTGCGCCACTAAAATCAGGGACGTGCTGGAAACGGTTTTCAAAGACCGGATCACGTTTGACTATTCTTACGTCACTGAAGATTTGACCTTTCGTCAGTTGATGGACATGAACCTCGGCCAGCAGCCCTGGGGTGATTTGGGCATTGATATTTGCCTTGGCACAGGTATCGATAAGGTAGCCACTGGCTATCAGTACATGTACCTGCCTGAATACATTCAAAAGGCTTTTGCAGGGGCGACCATTAAGAGAGGTAATAGCACAGTGCCACTTGTGAGTGATACTGAGGTGGTGTTTATGCCGATAGAGGAAGGAGAATCGCAGGCCTCACTGGTTACTCCCACCATTGTGTTTGTTCTCGTATTTATGCTGGTTGGTTTTTCTACACAGCAAGAGTGGAAGGCAGGAAAGCGGAGAAAATGGCTCGACTTTACTTTGTTTTTTGTGGTCGGGGTAGTGGGAATTCTGTTGTTGTTTTTGTGGTTCGCCACAGATCATATCTCGCAGTACAATTTCAATCTGCTTTGGGCATTTCCGGTGCATGCATTTGTCGCCTTTTATGCATTCAAAAATAGTCCCCCGAATTGGCTAAGCATTTACCTGCTTTCAGCGGCAGTGCTGCTCGCTATAGTGATTGTTTCGTGGAGCTTTTTGCCGCAAATGTTGCACCTGGCGTTGGTGCCAATTATGCTCACGCTGGGTTTAAGAGCTATCTTCTGGAGGAAGAGTGCCTTTAGGGCATCATGAACCAGTTGTAAAAAGAGTAGAACCCCATCGTGAGAAGAACAACACCGGGGATTTTGTTGACGGTTTTCCGGTTTTCCACCACCTTCTGGAAGCGGTGCGACAAGTATGCTACGCTGGCCATCAGAGCAAATGTGCCAGCCGAGATACCTGCTACGTAGATAAACAAGTCGTAGCCTTTGATGACCACTATACTCCGGCTTTGCAGGTAGGCCGTTACCGCCAACCAGAATGGGATCACCATAATATTGGTTACGCCAATGATCAGGCCTTTCCGAAAAGCCCTGGGCGATTCTTCCACAGCTTTTTCTGAGGGGGCCTTGTTTGAGCTCAGCAAACTAGCAATTCCTAAAATAGTTAGGACAATACCAGACACCAATTCGAAGTCTTCAGTGAAGGAAGTATTCTCTGTCAGAAAAATATGGAAACGGACAGTGGCAGCGGCATATACAAACTCGACCAGACTGGCTGCCAGACCGAACCTCAGCCCGAGGGATCGGTGCCCGTGCAGTCCGTACTGAAGTACACTGACGTTTATAACACCGGGGGGAATCGATCCGAGGTAACTGCAAACAAAACCAACCACAAATAGCCAGAGTAGATTCATTCACTCTCTTTTAACCGATTGTAGGCTTTGACTTTTTTGATGAAACGAAGCCCTTCTTTAAATGAGGTATAAGGCACCCCCAATCGGTGATTTTGGATGGCAATATTACACAAAACATTCAAATGATGGAGAATGTCTCTATAGCCTTTCCAAATGGGCCTCCCAGGCTGGTAAACGTGGCCCGGCTCGGCACCGGCACCATTCAATTCCAATATTTTGAAGTTGATGCCCTTTTCCAGTTCATCGTATGATTGGCAGCGGAGGTCAAACCTGCCAAAATGGAAGCCCGGGATGGAAACAGCAATTTGATCAAAGGTGGCTTCCAGCGCTTCCGTCACTTTTCCGGTGTCGTCCAGAAAAGTCGTGCCTCTGCAGTGATTACCAATTGGCTCAACTTCGATGGTTTCACCTTTACCAGGCACGATGTCCATTTTTTCCGGATACTTTTCTTCGAAGTCGTTGATATAGAGACGGGCTCTCAGATTCGACTTCAGCAGGCTGCGGACGGTGGTTTTGCCATCGCCAGTCACCGCCATCAGGCCTTTTCGGGTGATGGACGAAATGCGGCCTTTTTTGGACCCGGGAAACCTGTAGTAGAACAGCCCCAGCTCAATTGGATACGGAACGTAAGCCTGGGCCAGAAAATCGACCTTGACGCTCCTCAAATACTGCTCAATGTCAGCCAGGGAGTCGATTTTTTTCACCATCCAGCCCCTTTCGCCGATGTCCGGCTTGAGCAAAATCGGGTAGGTGAGCCCAGTTGCTTCCATCCAGCTGGTAATGTCCGTGGCAGAGGAGGAAGGAGGGAAGCACTTTGTTGTGGGGATATACTTTTCCGGGATGAGGTTAAAAATGTCGCCTTTTGACTCGCCAAGCATCCCGCCGAATTCGATAGTTGGATTGGCCGCCGAAAAGAAAAAGATTGATCGGGCCCTGACAGCCAGAAAAGCGTAGTAAACGAACACGGGAAAGTAGACGACATTAAATGGCCAGAATTCCCAATGGAAGAGCTTCATAAAGAAGGGCACTTCAAACAGCTTTCTTTTGAATAGCTGCCAGCGGCTTTGACGCATACTACTGAAATAGGTGATGATGAAGAATCTAGTTACTCGCTTGTCTGCTTCGAATGGTGCTACTGGCCACGCCAAAGTCTTCAGGCAGCTGCACGTAACTGCAAAACTCGTTGATCGCCACCCTTATCAACGCCATGTGGTGAATAGCGTGTTCAATATTGTAGACCAATTCACGAAGGTAGTTGGAGGGTATGCTTACCATTGCTTCCTGGTCAGCCTGTCGGTCTGTTGATCCAAAATCTGCTTCAAGATTCAGCGCAGAATTTTCCTTATGGGATTTTACAAAATCTCCAATTCCTCTCAGGACTTGCCGGGCAAAGTCCATGTCGTCTTCGATCATCTTGTCTCTTCGGCGGTTGTCATAATTGACCACACCGCTGGGAGTGCCGTCCATCAGACAGATAAAGAACTCTAGCGTGTGCCTTACGTGCTGGCCAATAGTTGAGTTGTTGAGAAGTTTAACCGGGCGTGAGTAGTCTTCAGGCTTTAGTTGAACGATTACATCATCAAGCTGAGACAAAACGTTTCCTGTCGTGGTTATTAGGTTCATATATGCTGGGTATCCGAACAATAAAAATACTTACCGATCATTTAACATACGGTCAAATGAAGGACAAAAGGTCAATTCAGAACAAATTTTTTAAAATAGGGATATCATTCTTACGATCTATAACAGTCACCAGGCTAGCAAGAAATACAATGACAGCATAGGCAAACAACAGGCCACCATCTCCCTGCACCTCAATGCCCAAAAACGCAAAGTGGAAGAACAAGGCTCCGGCCATTAGCCCCATCCCAAGCAGGCCGCCAAGCCAGTAGATTTTTGGGATGAGTAAAAGCACTGATGCAACAAGTTCCATGCTGCCTACCATGTACCTGCCCCAGGGTTCCATTCCGATAGTGCTGAATATATAAATGGACTCTGGTGCCCCTGTAAACTTAAAATAGAGCGTTTGGAGCATAATTATTGCGGCCACTATTCGCATAACTATTACTCCGCCCTTCCTGATTTTCATGAGACTTCATTTGAGTGAATAACTCAACAGTTTACGGGAATCAGGATGAATTTAATCATTCTGATTGAAAAAAAGACGGGCTTTAGTCAAATACGAGACAATTCAAGGCAACGCTTGAATAGTTTTCCAAACGAGATCAGACTCGAAGCCACGTTGTAAAAGAAATCGGGCAATTTTGTTGTTGCGGTCTGCGGTGCTGCTTGAGCGGGTATCTTTGAGTTTTCTGGTGGCCAGAGAAGTAATCAGATCCTGGTAGTCCCCTTCGTCAATTTGCTCGAGTCCTTCTTCAATGGTGGCACTATCCACCTGCTTCATCCTCAGCGCATAGCCGATCTTAATCCTGCCCCACTGATTTAATTTGAACTTGTCGTTGGCAAAGGCTCTGGCATACCTGGCCTCATCCAGAAAACCTTCTTTTTTCAGCGTTGCTACGATGAGGTTCTTGTCATCATCAGACAAAGAAGCGCTTCGCAATTTCAAGAGGATATCGGAAACGGCACGTTCCTGCATGGAGCAGTAATGTGCCATCTTCGACAAATGCGGTTTTATTCTTTTTTTGTCTGCTTCAGTCAAAGCTATTTGACAAGGCCTTTTCTTTTCAGAATGGTTTCCACAAACTTCACCTCATTTTCGGTGTTAAAAACCTTGAACGGGAGATGAATAATTTGCGCTTTGTTCACAAACAATGTAAAGGCATCTTTTTTGACTTGCGCCCGGGAGATATTTTCCCATTTCATCGGCATCCCCTGCTTGGTATTTATTTTGATCAGGATCTGTCGGCTGTCAATTTCATAGCCCAGTTTGTCAAAAAGAATTTTGAATTGCTCCATTTGAGTGGCACCAGCAAACTGAATCAGCCAAAACAGTATATACAGTACAAGTGCAATGGTAGAGCCAATGAACCACCACCAGCTGGGTAGAAAAAACACTGGCAGATTGAGGCCGACATAGATGAGGGAAACCCACCATTGCTGCTTCAACACGCTCCAAAGAGCAATTTTTATATAGGTATTTTTTGGAAGTTGATACTTCTTAGTTTTTACGATCATGAATTATTCTATTACTACTTTCAAACTTAAATCCAGGCTTTTATAAGAGTGCGTGAGTGCGCCAACCGAAATAAAATCAACCCCGGTTTCTGCTATCTCTTTTATTGTCTTTTCGGTTATTCCTCCGGAAGCTTCCACTTTGGCTTTTCCGGCGATCAAAGCTACTGCTTTTTTCATTTCTGTGGTGCTCATATTGTCGAGCATGATGAAATCGACCCCGCCCTCAGCCAAAACTTCATTAACTTCCGCCAGGCTCCTTGTTTCAACTTCAATTTTAAGGCTTTTTCCGAGCACTTTTAGATAATGCTTGGTGGCCAGGATAGCTGGGCCGATGCCCCCGGCCATATCGATATGATTGTCCTTGAGCATTATCATATCATAAAGGGCGAAACGATGGTTCTTGCCGCCGCCGATTTCAACTGCCTTTTTCTCCAGCAACCGGAAGTTCGGCGTGGTTTTTCTGGTGTCCAGCAGCTTAGCCTTTGTATGCGAAATCATGCTACTTAAACTATTTGTGTAGGTGGCAATTCCACTCATTCTTTGCATGCAATTGAGCACCAACCTTTCTGTGGTTAGGATCGACCGGGCACTTCCCATTAGCTCAAAGGCTATGTCGCCTGCCTTCACCGCTGAGCCATCTTCAAAGTGCTGGATAAACTGAAGAGCGGGATCGTATTTGTGAAAGATAAATTTTGCCACGTCCATTCCGGCTATAATGCCGTCGCCCTTCACCAGAAGCCTTGCTTTGCCTTGCTTTGTCGCAGGCACAGTGGAAAGGGTTGAGTGGTCGCCCTCGCCTATGTCTTCCGCCAGGGCATTTTCCACAAGTGCGTTGAGTTGCGTGTAAAAGAAGTCCTCCTGTTTCACGTCGCAAAAATAGACAACCGAATTTTATTTAGTGGGGAATGATCGAAAATCTTGGTTAATATTTAACCAGCACTAGACTGCAAATTATCCAGCCCAACCTTCTCTATCTAGGCTGCGGTACTGAATGGCTTCAGCTAGGTGTTCAATCCTGATTTCGTCCGTTCCTGCCAGGTCTGCAATGGTTCTGGATATCTTCGCAGTTTGAATAAGTGCCCTTAGGCTGATATTTAGGAAGTAAATAGTCGCAGATGGGAAATGCATATTTCTGATCGTGCCAGAAATATTTTAATAACCAGTAATTTTTTATTTACTACGTACAATCAAAAAGATTGTAGTAGTTATTTTTTCATAACTTATTTAATAATTTTAATGTAAAAATGAAAATTTATTTAATGGCATCTTTGTAATTTTCTGACATATAATCTTTTATGATAACGTGTTATTTATATATATTTGAATTGTTATTGTAAAGCTGATATGGAGGTATAGAAAACTAAAAACTAAAAACGTATGAAAAACTTAAAATTATTTTTGTTGTTAATTACTGTAATAGCTGCTTATGGTTCGGTAAATGCACAAAAAAACGGTTGTGCGGGAATATCGATCCAGAATGTTACTACGGATGCGTGCGCTGGTGATTTTCGTAATTATGTTATTACCACAGCTAATGGAACTGAGCAGGTGACGGTGTCAGTGACTTCAAGCAATTCAGGGGATATTATCGGAGTTATAGGAGGCCCGACTTCGCAGCTTGACGGGACATGGAGAACCGATGTTGGTTTGCAATATGCATCCTATAGTGGCCCTCCTCATACTTCAAAGACATATCTCAGAACTATTACGATGAATATTCAATGGAAATGTTGCGGAGTATGGTATTCCACGTCGAGAACAGTTAATGTTTACGATTGTCCTTTCAGGTAATATTGTAACATATTTCAACCATATCGCCATATCAGCTTTTAAAACGTTAGTCATAATCCATTCTTTTTCGGGTCGCAAATTAATTCTTCAAATAATGTTTTGGCACCTTTCTGAGTGCCCTTAGAAAGTACATCGAGTAGTTGGTGGTTCTTGCAGTACTCGTTATTGAGTACTATAAAGCTCGAGTGCAATATGCCTCTGGATGTGAAAAGTCTTTGATATATCTCGTTATCAAGGACTTGTGGTAATTACATTCAATGATGAGTCATTGGAAAGATACCTCGTTTAGGACATACTTACACTGATATATATGCTCTAAGGGCCATTTGTTTCCTCATCAAGGAAATAAAATGGCAAAAGGAAAAGTGAGAATCATCAGTCCCGGTGCGGCTGACATTGATATATTGAGCCGCACACATTTCGTGGCGATCAGACAATAAAAGGAAGATGTTTGGGAACTTTTGGGTCTACTGAGAAGGCCCAAAAGTGTTAGTGAATTGGTTTTTAGCCAATACTGTGAAGTCAGTTGCTATCGAATTGACTGGCAGCTATTCTCAAAGCCTCTAGACGGAATTTGATCGGGCTGGTCATTGAGATAGTACTGGTTCATAGAGAGCTTACGCAGCGGCGGACCACAAAGAACATCCAGGGCAAAAGGACGGCGTGTTGGACTGTATCTGGATTCAGCAGTTATACACTTTAGTCTTCTTAGAGGTAGCTTTTTGCCGGAAGCCCAAACAGAAGCATCCAGAGCCTTTTGCCGCCACAGAGGTAACCTGATCGACAATGCTGGCTACGTGACCAAAAAGGATATCTCAGAATTTAAGGCTAGTGAAAGTCAGCTTAGATGTAGTGAGACATATAATGTAGCTTGGTTCCGGCTGAATCCAAATAATTATTCTTAAATGGAGTATTGTCTGGGGTCACCCGGCCCAGCCCTCTCTGTCCAAACTGCGGTACTGAATAGCTTCGGCGAGGTGTTCGATCCTGATTTCCTCGGTGCCAGCCAGGTCTGCAATGGTCCTGGACACTTTAAGAATGCGATCGTAGGCCCTGGCTGACAGGCCCAGCCGCTCCATAGCAGTCTTGAGTAGCTTTTTCCCTGCTTCGTTGATCTGGCAAATGTCTTTCACCATCGGGGGTGGCATCATTGCATTGCTGAAAATGGTGGGGTGATCTTTGAACCTTTCTGTTTGGAGCAGCCGTGCGCTGATCACCCGTTCTCTGATTTGCGTGCTTGTTTCCGCTTGCCGGTCTGCGGTCATTTCGTCAAAGGAAACAGGTGTGACTTCCACATGCAGATCAATCCGGTCGAGCAATGGGCCGCTGACTCTGTTAAGGTAGCGCTGTACTGTGCCGGGCGGGCACACGCATTCCTTTTCAGGGTGATTGTAATAGCCACAGGGGCAGGGGTTCATGCTGGCTACCAGCATAAAGTTGGCGGGAAAGTCGATGGAGACCTTGGCCCTGGAAATGGTTACCCGCCTCTCTTCCAGTGGCTGCCGCATTACTTCCAGCACGGTTCGTTTGAACTCGGGCAGCTCATCAAGAAATAGTACTCCATTATTGGCCAGCGAAATTTCACCCGGCTGTGGAATGCCGCCGCCTCCGACCAGTGCAACGTCAGAAATAGTGTGGTGCGGCGAGCGAAATGGCCTTGTTGCTACAAGTGAAGCATGAGCACCAAGCTTTCCGGCGACAGAATGAATTTTGGTTGTTTCGAGGGCCTCGTGAAGGTTCAGCGGTGGCAGGATTGAGGGAAGCCGTTTGGCCAGCATGGTCTTGCCAGCCCCGGGAGGGCCAATCATGATCACATTGTGGCCGCCAGCAGCGGCAATTTCCAATGCTCTTTTGATATTCTCCTGTCCTTGCACCTGAGCAAAATCTGCCTCATACCCATCATAGGTATCTTCGAAAATGCTTCTTGTATCTTTTTTTAGCGGTTC
Organism: Imperialibacter sp.; assembly: GCF_048007035.1. NCBI lineage: Bacteria > Pseudomonadati > Bacteroidota > Cytophagia > Cytophagales > Flammeovirgaceae > Imperialibacter > Imperialibacter sp. The sequence continues at coordinate 2,071,690 of NZ_CP180355.1, read as the reverse complement.
AATTTCAAGCCTGCCCTCCACAAACTCAATGGCTTCATTGATCGTCTCAACCCCAATAATATCAAGCTTATCAACGATGGCTGCTTCAGAGGCATTTTCCTTTGGCAGGATGAAACCTTTAAATCCTTTCTTCCGAGCCTCAATGGCAATCGGTAAAACGCCTTTGATGGGTCGCAGCAGGCCGTCGAGTGAAAGCTCACCCATGATGATGTACTGCTCAAGCGCTTCTGTAGTTAGCTGGCCCGATGCTTTTAAAATGCCCAGGGCGATTGGCAGGTCGTAGGCGGAGCCTTCCTTTTTTATGTCGGCTGGAGCCAGGTTCACTACTGTTTTTATCCTTGGCATAGAATAGCCAAAGTATTTAATGGCCGATTCTACTCGCTGCTCACTCTCTTTAACGGCATTGTCGGGCAGGCCCACCATAAGAAACTTGGTGCCGGCGCTCACATTTACCTCAACGGTAATGATAGAGGCGTCTACTCCATATACAGCGCTTCCAAAGGTTTTTGCCAGCATCAGTACCCCAATTTCTTTTCAATGAGAAGAATAAAAATATGAATGACTTTGATGTGGATTTCCTGAATCCTGTCAGCAAAGCCAAAATGCGGCACTCTTATTTCCACATCGCCTGCGTTGGCTAGTTTACCGCCATCTTTTCCGGTGAGCAAAATAACGTTCAATCCCTTTTCTTTTGCCTTAGCAACTGCTTCGATAATGTTTTTGGAATTGCCACTTGTTGAGATGCCCAGCAGCACATCGCCCGGCTGTCCAAGCCCCTCAATATATCTTGAAAAGATGTAGTCAAAGCCGTAATCATTGCCGACACAGGTAATATGGGTAGGGTCGGAAATAGAAACGGCTGGAATTGAAGGTCTGTTTCCCCGGTATCTGCCGCTCAACTCTTCAGCAAAATGCATGGCATCCGACATTGAGCCACCGTTCCCGCAAGAAATTATTTTTTTTCCTTCCAAAATGCTCGTTACCATCAGGTCAACGGCCTTTTCGATGCTTTGAGCAGTAGCAGGGTCTGAGAGAAAACTTTCAAGAAGTTGATGAGCTTCTTTAAGCTCATTCTCGATCAATTCTTTCATTTTTCGTCGGAAGAGCTTGGTTGCGTTGTGGTAATCGACGGAGGAGTGGTCTTTTGCTCCCTGTCGTAAAGTTTTGCCTTCAAGTCGTTGACCTCCCCTTCAAGCCGGGCAATCTTTTTTCTAAGGAAAAGCTTCCCAAAGAAGTCAGAGAAAAGTATCAGGAAGCTAAATACAACAGCAAGGATGGTGAATATCTGGAACGATCTGAAGTAAGTTTCTAGAAACGAGATCACACCGAAATAACCTCCGAATGTTTCTTTTAAATAAAGGTAGAAGGCATCTTCTGTGGCGTCTGGCACTTTCAGAAGTTTAACGCAAAGGTACAGGAGCATCAGAGCGTAAAGGACGTAGACCAGATAAAATATATACCTAAAGCGTTTAAGCATTATTTTTCGATAACTAATGAGGCTAAAATGTAGTTAGAATGAGTGAGTAAACAAAAAAACGATATACTTCAATTTCAGGACTAATGTGTCTGGTAGAACCCAACCGGATCGTACCCAGGACGATAGTAGCTAATGTTTAAACGAGGAAACTTCTTCGACGTTGCTATGAGGCTTTGTTCAAAATAAAGAAAGACTATAGGTCGCTCTTCGTGCAGAATTTGTTGCAATTTTTTCAAATGAATGGCCATCTCTTCTCTTGAGGTAGATAAGATGGCCTTTTCAATTTCCCGGTCGCTTTCATCAGTTCCGAAGCCAGAAAAATTCATTTTACCCGGAGCAGCCGACGCAGTGTGGAACAGCGGTGAGTAATCATAGGCCCGTGGCGAGCCAACAAATGAATAGAGCACAGCTTCGAACTGGTGCGATCGCAGCCTTTTTAAAAGCGTGCCTGATTCCTCCGGCGCCAGGTTTACCTGCACGCCTATTTTCTTTGCCTCGCTTTGCACAATCAGCGCTATTTTTTGATAGTCCGGATTTGCCCCGTTGTAAGTGAGTTCGAAGTCAAGTGTTTCTCCAGCGTCATTCTTCCATTTATTTCCGTTGAAGTTCCACCCTGATTTTTCAAGTAGGGCCCTGCTTTGGTCTGGGTTATAGGCGTAGGTGCTTATGTCGGCGTTGTACAGATCCGATAAAACCGGATGTACAGGCCCGACAGTAGGCTCAGCATAACCAAGGCGGACTGCGTCGATGATACCCTGAACGTCGATAACATGGGAAAGGGCAATTCTCACGTCCTTGCTGCTAAATTTTGGCTGACGGGTATTGAAGCCAAAAAACACAAACTTGAATCCAGCTTGTTGGTAGAGGTTAAGACTATTTGAGGTTTTGTTGAATGCCTCAAGTTGCACAAACTCGGTGGCGGGCACCTGGGTAATAACGTCTACTTCATTGTTTTGCAAAGCAAATCTGGCGGCCGTGGGGTCAGTTATCATCACATAGTTGATCTTATTTGCTAGCTGGAATTTCGACGGCAGCTTTTCTTCGTTTGTTTCGGTTAATGTCAGGCTAATACTTTGGTCAGGATAGTAGCTCTCGATTTGATAAGGGCCAGAACCTTTAAAGTATACAGAATCGAATGGGGCAATGCCATTGAAACCTTCGAAGTATTTTTTTACATCATCTGGTGCGTTTTCTTCATTGAAGGTGCTTATCTCGTCCAAACTATAAGCTCTCAGCACTTTTTGAGGGTCAAAAATGTGTTCGGGCATAACAAGGAAATCTCCGGCTACTGACCTGCTATACTCCGGGTTGCCATGCGTTTCGAGCTGAAAAAACCGGGAGTTGGCAGAGTCTGGGTAAAAAGCTTTGATGGCATCTAAATGAAAGCTTCCTGAAGAAATGCCGCTTCTGAGCCTGCATTTATTGAGTTTTAAGGTAAAAAACACGTCTTCTTTTGTCACAGGAACGCCATTCACCCATTTGGCTGAGCTCTTTAGTGCAAAGCCAAATAAACTAATTGTGTCATTTATAGGTATTTTTTCAGAAAGTTCCGCTAAATTTGAGACTATCTTATCCGTCGAATCTCTTTCGCTTAAAAATTGAAATATAATCCCATCGAACTCGTTTGTTTTGATGGGTGAAAAGCTTTCCGGAAAGCTATTGATTTGAATCCTTAATTGCGAAGGATAATCAACCTGCGAAGTGCACCCAGTTAGAAAGAGTAGGGAATAACCTAATAACCTTAGTTTCTGATTCATAAAAAAAGCCCCTCAAAGAGGAGCTAATTTAAAACCTGAGAAATGATTATTAGTAATATATTGGATTATAATCCACCTGGCTCCCAACCGTCATCACCGCCCGTCTTAATGATGTGAAGTGATTTCTTTGCCTTTTTTGAGGTGTGAGAAGTGGTTGTTTTAGGAGCGGAAAAATAAAGTCCTAATGATAGAATCATAAAGAAAACATACTGTGCCATAGGTCAAGCGATTTAATTGTTTAAAATTGTATGGCACGAAGATGTGGCTGTGCTTTGGAAAAAAAACTGACACTTTGTAACTTGACGTAACTATAACAAAATGTAGTTGTTATGGTGTATATATTAATCTAGTGAGTATTTAGCAAGTAAGTAATTGTATTGAAATGGAGGAGATAAAAAAATTAGTACGGATTATAACAACAAGGGTAAAGAAAAACGTTTCGCTGATTGATGTTATTAGTCATGACGAAAACCCTAGCAAAGAACAGCAGCTTTTTAATGGGATTCAAAAAGGGCTGTACAACACAGATGATGAAGCCTCTTTGGGCATGTATGAATCGGACTCCACCGACCAGCGTTTCCGGATGCTCAAATCACGCCTGCGGTACAAGCTCTATAATCTGCTTTATTTTGTTGATTTCAACGACTCAAAAGTGAACATCGGATTCCCATACGAGCAGGAGTGTCACAGTTACATTTTCAGAGCCAAAATATTGTTTAAGGAAGGCGAGTATGAACTGGCTGAAAAGCATATCAACAAGGCTCTGGCGATATCAAGGGAAGCAGAGTTTACAGAATTGACACTTTCAGGTCTAAGAATACTGAGGACAATTTACTCTCAAATGTGCAGACCCAATCATTTGAGGAAGACGATTGGGCGGATCAAGAAGTATGAAGAGTTGCTTAAAATAGAGGAGGAAGCTGAAAGTATCTTTTGTATGAAGAAAATGCAGCTTCAAAAGTCAGTTCATTCCAGGAAGACTCACCTCGATTCGACGTTGAAGTCGGTGCAACAATTGCAGAATCTTTGGGAAAAAAGTAAGTCATACAATGTATTTGAGAGATACTATCGACTGAAAATAAGGTCAAATGAGCTTTTGGGCGAGTTCGAGGGTATTCTTGAAATTACCGGAGAAGCAGAACGGATGGTGAAGAGTGGTACTGTTAATCCGCTTAGGTTTGATATGAGGTATAATGTTTTCATCAAAACATATGCATATCTCAGAGCGAAGGATTACAAAAATGGCATGATCTACGCCAAATCGGGGTTAGAACATATTGGTCGTTCATCCAGGAATTGGTTTGCTCATATGGAGAACTACTACTTAATGGCGCTGCATAGTGGAAACTATGAATTGGCGGAAGATCTTATTGGTCAGGTGCAGAGAAACCCTCACATGGAAAAAATTTCCCAGATGGCAAAAGAAAGGTGGGAGCTGTACAAAGCCTACTTATATTTCCTTATGCCAAATAGGGACGTGGAGGATGTGCTCGATTTCTCCAAAATTTATCAGAAGCTGCCCTTTTATACTCAAGATAAGCAGGGGCTCATGGTGGCCATTATGATCCTGGAGTTTATCGATTTAATGAAGAAAGATAAATTGGATATTGCGCTCACCAAACTGCCAAACACAGAAAAATATATTTATCGCTACCTCAACGAAAACCCGGAAAGCCAGCGGGAGAAGCTGTTCCTTAAGCTGATCACCATTATGGTGGAAAGTAGCTTTAACCCCACAATAGCAGCTAAGAAGGGGGAAAAGTATTTCAATAGGCTGAAAGGCACACCAGAGCCTGGTGATGCGTTTGCAGAAATAGAAATTGTGCCTTACGAACAACTATGGGAAATGATGCTACAAAATATGGAGCATTCATTTGTCAAGCTGGACTTCGGCAGGTAGATGAAACTTTGATTAGGTCGATGCTTGTCATATGTTGATATGACAATATAACCCTGCTGGCTCTGTCAGCAGGGTTTTTATTCTTTTGAACCAGGGTGGATTTTCTAGAACGACTGCATTTCGATCAGCCTTGAGTAAAGGCCTGCTTTGGCAATCAACTCATTGTGGGTTCCCTGCTCGGCGATTTGTCCATTCTGCAATACCACAATAAGGTCAGCATTTTGTATCGTGCTCAGTCTGTGGGCAATCACTACCGAAGTGCGGTTTTTCATCAGGTTGGTAAGGGCCTCCTGCACCAGCTTCTCCGACTCCGAATCAAGTGCCGAAGTGGCCTCGTCTAGAATCAGGATTGGTGGATTTTTGAAAATAGCCCGTGCAATGCTCAGCCTTTGCCGCTGACCACCGCTGAGTTTCACGCCTCTGTCTCCTATTTCTGTATAATACCCTTCGGGCATTTCAGCAATAAACTCATGCGCATTGGCGATTTTGGCCGCAGCTATTACTTTTTCCTCATCAGCGTCAGCTACTCCAAAGGCGATATTATTCAGTACTGTGTCGTTAAAGAGAATGGACTCCTGGGTAACAATGCCCATCTGCTTGCGAATGGAGTCCATGGTGTAGGAGGTGAGCGGTTTTCCATCGATGCACACATCCCCTTTATTGGGGTCGTAAAACCTTGGAATAAGGTCGGAAAGGGTGGATTTACCACCTCCGGAGGGGCCGACAAGTGCTACTGTTTTCCCCTTTGGGATACTTAGGTTAATGTTTTTCAGTACCAGCTCTTTTTCGTAGGCAAACGAAACGTTTTTAAATTCGATTGACGTGCTGAAAGATGGAAGTACTGTGGAACTCCGGGCGTCAGTAATGGCCGACTGCGTATCGATAACCTCGAAAATTCTTTCTCCGGCAGCCAGACCACGCTGGATATTGCTGAAAGAAGACGACATAGCCTTTGCCGGAGGTAATATTTGGGAAAATATGATAAGGAATGCAAGAAACTCTGAGGGGGTAAGGGTGGAGTTGTCCTGCAGGATGAGGTTCCCGCCAACGAGAAGGATTCCAGCGACCACCGAAACGCCGAGAAATTCCGAGATCGGCCCGGCCATCTCATATCTTCTGGCTATAGACACATTCTTTCTGGCATAGTATTGAACCTCTTTTATGAACTTTTGGAACACAAACTTGGTAGCAGTGAACGCCTTGATAATCCGAATCCCGCCGATGCTCTCGTCGAGGATGTTGTTGATATTTCCCAAAGCCTGTTGGCTTTGATGTGCCCGCTTTTTGAGTCGCCTGGCAATGCCTGCAATGAGCCCGCCTGAGATGGGCAGCAGAAGCATAGTGTATAAGGTGAGTTCCACAGACATGCTGAACAGCACTGCGAAGTAGCCTATGATCATGGCTGGCTCTTTGAACAGCACCTTAAGTGTGCTAACCACTGAATGCTCTACTTCCTGCACATCGTTGGTAACCCTGCTTACGATATCCCCCTTTCTGCGCTCGGTAAAAAAGCTGACTGGAAAAGAAAGGATGCGTTCATACACCAGGGTGCGGAGGTTCTTAATGACCAGCGCTCGTATTTTTGCCAGCATTACTGCGGAGAGATACCTGAATAAGTTGGCGAGAAATACTGAAATAACGATGATTGCGCAAACAAATTTCAAGGCGCCGGTTTTTCCAGCGGTGTCGATAAAGCCAGAAAAATGATAATAGAAAAGCGATTTGAAATAGTCGACGCTGATCGTGAACTCGGGTAGGTGTTTAAGGTTCTCTAACTTCTCCGGCTCTATCTGGTCAAAGAGTATTTCGAGCAGTGGGATGAGTACAGCAAAGTTCACCAGGCTGAATACGACCTGGAGAATGGTGACCAATATATAAGTGGGAATAAACTTCCCGAAAGGGCGGGCAAAAGAAAGAAGTCTGAAATAGGTTTTCATTCAACTACTTGAAGTGAGGGCGCAAAGGTAGAGTGTAATGGTGTCAATTAGAAATAATGATGTTTGGTATCGGTATTGAGCCGGATGCCAAAACCAAAGAACTGGTCATTGTTACGCAGCGAAACACTTTCTTGTTGCTCTTTGCGGTAAATGAATCTGGCATCGATGAAAAGATTGTGGAGCAACTGATAGCTGGCCTGTAAGCCCACAAGGTTGATTTTTGTAGCCACTCCCTGGCCTGTAAAGTTTCCAAATTCTTGCTCGAAGGTGGCATACGGAAGCAGCGGATTTCGGCCCCAGTTCGAAGCGAGCGTATCTTCTCCCTGGGAAGCAAGCATTGCCCTGGCAGTGAGTTGAAGCTTTCCAATTGGTTGATACCTTAGCACAGCCACCCATTCTTTGAAATTTGCTCCAAGCGGGTTGGCCAGCGGTTGCCGGTAGTGTGTAAAGCTGGTGTAGCTGCTCTGATGGGCGTATGTGTAAGGCCGTGCGTAGTTGTGTTCAAGCTGAAGGTCGAGATTGGAGACGTTGCCCACATCCACCCATTTCAAACCAAGTTGATAGGCGTATTTGTTCGACCACCAGCCTGTCTTGTTTTTCAGGTTGGTTAACGATAGTTCATCCAGCAGGAATTGTCCATAAGCCGAAAAGTGGCGAGCAAAATTCCATTTGGCATCAAACCCAACAAGTACGTTGTCGGGGCTGCCCAGCTGCTGTTCGAGCCCCCTGTAGAAGATAAAGGGATTAAGATAGTTGGGATCGAACGAGCCGGTACGCAACGAGTCTTCGGGTGAAAACATCACAGCCTCAAAAAGGCCCACGTTGAAGTTTTTGGTGACTTGCCAATTGAGCTGGTGCATCACCAGGTTTTTGTTGGGGAACTCCTTAGTGCCCAGCAGCCCGTCATTGTAGTAGAAAACATCGGCCTTGAGCCGGGCGATAACATTGGTATAATTGAACTTCCAGATCTTCGCATTGAAACGAAGGAAAAAGTAGTTGTTCGAAAAGTCGGAAAGAAACATCGACCGCATGCCGTTGCCCACGAAGAGCTTATCATGGCCAGCCTGCAAGTGGATGTGTTTTGTGGGACTAAAAGTTAAATAACCATTGGCGGTAATATAGTCGGTTCCGGCTTCTCCAAATCGCTTCCAGAAGCCTTCGTTGGGCACCACATGCCAGCGGTCGACCCATCGCTGCGTGTAGGCCGGAAACACCGCCTGATTCTCGGTGAGGTAGGTGTAAAAGCCCAGTTTTTCATCGATTCTGCCCCGAACTACTATACCACGTGTATTGATAAATGGCGTTGAGGGAGAATTTGCGTCATGCCCCACATCAAACTGAAAAACAGGACTGACGTGAAGATCAATACCATCTTCCTGCACGTGAAAGGCGTCGGACGGTGTTCTGTAGAAATATTTCAGAATAGGTTTTTTGCTTTGGGGTGCTGCTTCCAAACTGTCGGTAAAGAACTCCCAGTTGTCCTGCCGCAGGTATTTTTCGTTGAACTTGTCAGACGAGCTCTCAAAAACACCAACGTTGGACACCGAATCGACAAAGCCAGCTGCCGAATGGCGCAGTGTTGGCTTGAAAGAACTGAAATAGCCGTCGTGCATCTTGCCGCTTTTAATCTCGTACCGGTCAAGCAGGTGGTAGTAGTCGCCCCATAGGGGCACGTTGGCACTTTGTGCAAATGACTCGGTTAGAGCCAGGCAAAATAAAAGGAAGACGAGTGCTAAGTTTTTTTGCATGCAGCCGCTAAAATAACAGGTTTATCTGGTTAATAAATGAGCTGGCTCGCTGGTAGCACAATTGTGCCAGGGTCCAGCATGGCGTTGATGAGTGTGACGGATTCAAAGAATTTAATGTCGCTGACGGCTATTTTCCGTTCGGAGACAAGGCCTTTTTCAAGCAGTGATGCTCTTTTGGTACCGGCCAGCAGAGGCTCTGCGGGAGTGTGCCATTTGCCTCCATCCCAAAAGCAAACATTGGCGTAGCTGCAGTCGGTGAGTAAGCCATTTTGAGCGATCAGTATGTCATCTGCAGCGCCTCTTTGGCTAAAAAGCGTATTGATAGCTGACCGGTCGGCATACTTATGAGGGTAGTCGAGGCGGTTTGCTTCCACTACCGTTATCGATTGGATTGGTCTGACAGAGTAGGGCTCTATTTCGACTTTGTCAAGCTCTTCACCATAAATTACCCTCGCCTTATAAATAGTGGCTTTGTCAAGTTGGGAGGTGTTGAGTATTTCCTGAAGGTTGATTGGTGGCAGCTGCCTACCAAAAACTTCCAGCCGACTTGCATCGAGCCGCCGCTGGTGCCATGGCAGGTTTTGGGGTTGCCCGTTAGCTATTTTGATAGACTCCAATAGTAGGCACATACACCTTGTCGATTAGTTCCTGATATTCTTGCTGCACCTGGCTTTGCGCTGTGATGCCTCCACCGCTTCGGTAAAAAAGCTGATCACCGATCTTTTCTATGTACCGGATCAGTACGCAGCTGTTCAATCTGATCCCATCAAAGTATCCGGCGACACCAGTATAGTAGCCTCTTTTTTCACCCTCAGCTTCCTTTATGATCTGGCAGGTCATTGGCTTCGGAGCACCGCAAATAGAGCCGGCAGGTAACAGTTCCGTTATAATTTCTCCCAGATTTGATTCATATCCACTTGGCAATCTGCCGGCAATTTTTGAACTGGTTTGAAGCAGGTGCTTGCCATTGGTGCGAATTTCTTCCGTATACCTGAATTTTTCCACCCGCACGTCGTGGCTCACCCTGCTCAAGTCGTTTCTCAGTAAATCCACTACTGTCACATGTTCGGCAAGCTCCTTTGGGTCGTTGAGCAGCGTGGTTGCCGCCCCAGGCAAATCGGCGTCTATGGTGCCCTTCATGGGGCAGGTTTCGATGATGTTTCCTGAAATTCTCACGAAAGTTTCCGGAGAAAAAACCACCCACTCGTCTTTATAGAGGATTTTGTATTTGGCAGATGAGGCGTGATAGATGTCGTAAGGGCTAGCCGATGTAATGAGCTCAGTTTTGGCAGTAAGATTCACTAAAAATGAGTTGCCGACTTGTAAATGCTGGAAAACCTGATCAAATGCCCTTTGATATGTTTCAAACGCCGGATATACTTTTACGGCGTGAACAGGGGTAGCTTCTTTTTTCGGGTGATTGGAAAACCCTTCGAAGTTGAACAGGATATTTTCGTCAATGAGTGAGGCAATGTCCCAAACCTGTGGGTTGTGTAGCTCAAAGTCGACCACAAAAAAGAATGGAACCCTATCTTTCCCCTTCTTGTTGACCAATTCTATGAATGTGGATAGACTCAAATGACTGATTATTAAACTTCAAAGGTAAATATTTGGCGTTCACAATTGGAGCAAAAAAAAGCTTTTGTTATATTTGCCGTCCGATTTAGGAATCAGTTCCTTAAAAGACTTTCAAAATGAGAAAAGACATACATCCAGAATACAGAGAAGTGGTATTTCAGGACACTTCAAGCGACTATTCTTTCATTACTCGCTCGACAATGAACTCTGAGGAGACCATTAAGTGGGAAGATGGTAAAACATACCCGGTAGTGAAAGTGGAAGTGAGCTCAGCTTCACACCCTTTTTACACAGGTAAGAAACTGTTTGTGGATACTGCTGGTCGTGTTGAGAAATTCAACAAGCGCTATGTAAATAAGAAATAAGCAAAACACTTCTGAAAAGAAGTTTGTGCAAAAAGTCTTTAGGATGCTTAGTTCCTAAAGACTTTTTTATTTTTGCGCCATGAATATTATTCTCTTCGACGATCCTATTCTGCGCCTCCAGCTTTTACCCTTCACCTATACCCGCCCTTTGGCAGACATACGGATAGGTATATTAAAGGTGAATGAGAAGTGGCAGAAGCTTACCGGACACAAAGTGTCGTTTCTCACGGAGAATTATCTGTCTGCGAAATTTCCTTCCCACTTTGCATCTGACAATTTCTATATAAGCGGTGCCTTGTGCCCCACCGAATCGCTTGTGGAAGCTATTATTAACCTTGGTGAAAACGAAGGGCTGATGGTTGGCGATTACCTCGCTGCTTTTCATTCGTCTGATCAAATACCATACAGTGAGCTTGCCAGCTTAACGCCGAAGAAAAAAGTGGTTTTTGAAGGCGAGGCTCATTTAATTGACCGTCCGTGGCGGATTTTTCAGTGGAATGGTGCGCAAATTCGCAGCGACTTCGACTTAATCACTACGGGCCGGATTTCTGAGGACATTACCGACCCATTTACCCGGGTTTATAATCCTGAAAATGTTTTCATCGAGCCGGGGGTTTCTATTAAAAGTGCGATCATCAATGCTGAAACCGGGCCGGTTTACATAGGCAAGAACGCTCAGGTAATGGAGGGAGCCATGATAAGAGGTCCCTTTGCCATGGGTGAGCAGTCGATTATTGGCATGGGAGCAGCTATCCGTGAAAACACCACCGTAGGGCCCCATTGCAAAGTAGCAGGCGAAGTTTCCAATGCGGTGTTTTTTGGCAACAGTAACAAAGGCCACGACGGCTACCTGGGCAACGCTGTTTTGGGAGAATGGTGCAACCTCGGGGCTGATACCAATGCCTCCAACCTCAAAAATAATTATGCCAATGTGAAAGTCTGGAGCTTCGCAGATGAGGCCTTCGTTGATTCCGGGTTGCAATTTTGCGGCTTGCTAATGGGCGACCACTCCAAATGTGGCATTAACACCATGTTCAACACAGGGACGGTAGTTGGGGTAAGTGCCAATATTTTTGGCGGTGGCTTCCCCAAGTCTTTTGTTCCCTCGTTTGCCTGGGGTGGCTCGGAAGGCTTCACTACCTACAGAATTGAGCAGGCGCTTGATACCGCCCGCAGAGTGCTGGAGAGAAGAAAGATGCCATTGGATGAAACAGAAAGAGCGATATTGCTGGAAGTATTCGAAAGGTCAGCTAAATTCAGGTCATGGGAGGAAGAATAGATGCAATTTAGAGATATACCAGGGCTAATAGAGGAGAAATCGAGGCTGATTGCCTCGGTGCAAAAGAACCACATGGCGCATGCTCAGCTTTTTAACGGGCCGGAGGGTAGTGCCAACCTTTCTTTGGCCTTGGCCTTTATTACTTACATCAACTGCGACAAACCAGGTGACACCGATTCGTGTGGTGCATGCCCATCATGCAGCAAAATGGCTAAGCTGGTTCATCCCGACGTCACTTTTGCCTTTCCCATTGCAGACATTCCCAACAAAGATTTTAAGGAGGTGGTTTGTAAAAACTACCTCAAATGGTGGAGGCCTTTTCTGGTGGAACAGCCCTATGGCAATCTGCTGGACTGGACTCGCCATTTTGGAGCGGAGAGCAAGCAGGCTATTATTTACAGAGAAGAAAGCCGGCAAATTATCAGCGCCCTGTCATTGAAAGCCTTTGAGGGTAGGTATAAAGCCATGCTCATTTGGCAACCCGAAAAAATGAATATTCAGGCGGCCAATGCTTTGCTGAAGATAGTAGAAGAGCCGCCGGAAAACACCTTTTTCTTCTTCATTTCCAACAACTACGAAGCCATCATCAACACCATTATCAGCCGGACGCAGCTGGTAAGTGTCAGAGGCTTCACTGATGAGGAAGTGGCCGACTACCTTGTAAAAACGGCCGAAGTGGATGCAGCAAAAGCGCAGTCGGTGGCCCGGCTGGCTGCCGGCAACATGAACCTTGCATTGAGTCTGCTCAACGAAGTTGAAGACGAGTCGACGACGATTTTCAGAGAGTGGATGCGGATTTGCTGGTCGTCGGATTTTGAGGGTATGGCCGGGCTTACTGATAAGTTTAACGGCATGTCGAAAATGGCTCAGCGAAGCCTGCTGGAATACGGCCTGACCATTTATAGAGAGTCGCTCATTGTCAAAGCAGGCGAGGCAAGCCTGCAGAGAACGATGCCTCATGAGGAAGAGTTTGTCAGCAAATTTGCCAAGTCGATACCTATGTCAACCATTGAGTTGGCTGCCAGGTTGCTGAACGATTCTATTTACCACCTTGAACGAAATGCGAATCCCCGAATTCTATTTATGGATTTGTCACTCCAAATGGCCGGGCTTTTAAGAACCGGAGAGCTCCAATATCAATGAGAATGAAGAGCAGCTATACCATTGGGAGAAATGACATCATTGACTTGCCGGAGTTGGATCTTTTCAATATCAAAGCCAAAATAGATACCGGTGCTTTCACTTCTGCTTTGCACTGCTCCAGAATTAAGGTAATTGACAAAGAGGGTACGCCAACAGTCAGCTTTCAGATTTCGGGCGCTACCATCGGAAGGAAGGGCAGCACTAAATTTGAGACAAGTGATTTTACCCAGCGGAAGATCAAAAGCTCAACCGGGCACATCGAAAACAGAGTGATCATCAAAACACGCCTGGTGTTGTTTGGCAAAAAGTTCAGAACAGAATTCTCGCTGACTGATCGTTCAGGCATGAAATTCCCAGTACTTTTGGGGCGCAAGTTTTTGAAAAAAGGGTTTGTGGTAGATGTGCGAGAAGAAAATCTTTCTTATAAAATGAAGATCGCACAGTAGAGAAAAATTAAAGCTAGTTGTTGTGGAGAAAATAAAAATAGGAACCAGAGGAAGTTTGCTTGCCATGTGGCAGGCTGAGCACATTGCTGAGCTTTTGAACAAAGCAGGTCTCGCTACTGAGCTGGTAACCATCGAAACCAAGGGTGATAAAGTGCTCGACGTTTCTATAGCCAAAATTGGTAGCAAAGGGGTTTTTACGGAGGAATTGGAGGAGCAGCTGGCTAGTGGAAGTGTGCACATCGCTGTTCACAGCGCCAAGGACATGCAGTCGACGCTGCCCAGGGGTTTTGAAATTATCGCCTTTACTGAGCGGGAAAGAGTCAACGATGTACTGGTAAGTCATAAAAAGGGCATTTCGCTTGAAGACAGAAAAACGCCGATTGTGGTCGGTACGTCTTCCACCCGGAGAGTCGCCGTGCTGAAGCACTATTTTCCACATATAAAAACGGTGGAGGTGAGGGGAAACCTTCAAACCCGTTTTCGCAAAATGGAAGAAGGCCATTGTGATGCACTGTTGCTGGCGTACGCTGGTGTGCACCGCATGGGACTTGCTGATAAAATTGCTCAGGTGCTTGATACAGATTTGTTTGTACCGGCTGTCGGTCAGGGCTCGGTGGCTGTGGAGGCCAGCTCCAGTCTGGATCCAGCTATCAAAAAAGCCATCACAGATGCTGTCAACCACCAAAATACTGCCGCCAGGCTCATAGCCGAGCGGGCTTTTTTGGAAACGCTGGAAGGAGGCTGCAGCATTCCGGTATTTGGACTGGCTACTTTACATGAGGACAGGCTTAAGATCAAAGGGGGCATCATAAGCCTGAATGGGAAAAGCATTGTGCAGGACGCTATTACAGGGAAAGTTGCTGACGCACGGGCGCTCGGCAAAAAGTTGGCAGAAAGACTTCTTGACAAGGGAGGAGATGCTATATTGAAAGAGATTAAAATGCAACTTAAGAAATGAGGAGAGTGAAGCAGTTATTTTGGGGGCTGTCGTTGGCGGTGTTGATTACATCTTGCCGTGGAAACAAGGACTATCTTGTGACAATACACACGCCGTACGGCGACATGAAGGCTGTATTGTATGACGAGACCCCACAGCACAAGGCAAACTTTTTGAAGCTGGCAGAGAGTGGTAAATACGACAGCACAATTTTCCACCGGGTCATGGAGAATTTTATGATACAGGGAGGTGATATCAATCGCAAAAAGCCCCGGGATAAAAGAGAACCAGAGTATACTGTTCCTGCTGAGTTTGTACCCAGGTATTTTCATAAAAAAGGGGCATTGGCTGCGGCCCGGCAGCCCGACGAAGTTAACCCGGACAGGGCCTCAAGCGGCAACCAGTTTTACATTGTGCAGGGAACGGTTTATGAATCGGAGGAAGCCTTAAAGGTCGATCAGGAAAAGCTCGGAATGGCCATCAGAAAACTGCTGGAAGATTCTACGCAGGTTGAGGTGAAGAACAGACTGACTGAGCTTTATATGGAGGGGAGGAAGACAGGAAATTTTGATGCCTATACAGCCAAAGTACAGAGTCTGATTCCGCTCGTTAAGGAAGAAGTCACTACCGATATTTACATTGAAAAAAGCATCTTACCCGAAAGAGTAGAGGCATACACAACGATAGGCGGGGCACCCCACCTGGACGACGAGTATACCGTTTTTGGCCAGGTAGTGGAAGGGTTAGATGTTGTCGATAAAATTGCCGCAGTCAAAACCGTGCAGACCGTACCTGCTGTTGAAGTATATATGACAGTAGAAGTGGAGGAAGTGTCCAAAAAGGAGCTGACCAAAAAATACGGCATTCAATATAAAGAATAAGCTATGTCTATACTGATCACCGGAGCTAACGGTCTGCTGGGCCAAAAGCTGGTAGTAGTTTTGAAGGAAAAAGGCGAAGATTTTCTTGCCACAGGCAGAGGGGGCAGCCGGATTCCACTGGAAGGTATCCGGTACCAGTCAATGGATATTACCAACGCTGCGGAGACACTGAAAGTCATCACCGCCGAAAAGCCGGAAGTGGTCATTCACACCGCCGCCATGACCAACGTGGATCAGTGCGAGACGGACAAGGAGGGCTGCTGGTTGCAAAATGTAACGGCGGTGGAAAACATAGTAAAAGCCTGCGAGGCCAGCGGTGCATTTCTTTTGCATCTTTCCACGGACTTTATTTTCGACGGGGAGGACGGCCCGTATGACGAGGAGGCCAAAGCTAATCCGGTGAGCTACTATGGGGATAGCAAGTTGGCAGCGGAAAAGGCTGTAATGGCTGGCAAGATAGATTGGGCCATGGCCCGTACCGTGTTGGTTTATGGCATTGCTTTCGACATGAGCCGGAGTAACATTATTTTGTGGGTGAAGAAAAGCCTTGAGGAGGGCAAAACCATCAACGTGGTGAACGACCAGTGGAGAACCCCCACGCTGGCAGAAGACCTGGCAATGGGTTGCTTTCTTATTGCGAAGAAGAAGGCTAAGGGCATTTTTAATATTTCTGGCAAAGACTTCATGAACCCTTATCAAATGGCCATTGCCACGGCCGACTATTTTGGTCTTGATAAGTCCCTGATCAATGAAACGGATGGCTCAAAATTCAGCCAGCCAGCTAAGCGCCCGCCTAAAACTGGTTTTGTGCTGGACAAGGCAAAGGAGGTGCTGGGCTACGATCCTCACAGCTTTGAGGAGGGGATAGCCGTGTTGGCAGAGCAGCTCAAAAAATAGACGGTCGTATTTAAAGCCCGCCAAATCTGCCCTTCCCTTTAGTATTTTATTGCGTATGTTTTCTAATGATCAAACGGCAAGTCACAGCACCCCGCCAGCTTCTCATTTGGTAACGATTTTCCGATACCGATTTTGCAAAACGAGTAAGCGTTAGCTTAGCGGTTTTAGAAATTTTCATGAAAATGGCTACTCGTTTCAATATCTTCTTGTAAAATTGGATATTGGCACTTATGAAAGCCATTCAAACAACCTCCCTGTTATGTGTGTTCCTGTACCTGTCAGCGTGTCAAAGTAAGCCAATGAAAGAACCTCAGGTAAAGCTCTATCAGGAAAAATTTCGCCCTCAGTTCCACTTCTCCCCCGAAGCCCACTGGATGAACGATCCTAACGGGATGGTATATTATGAGGGTGAATACCACTTGTTTTATCAGTATTACCCGGACAGCACCGTTTGGGGGCCTATGCACTGGGGACATGCAGTGAGTCCGGACATGGTGAAGTGGGAGCACTTACCCATCGCCCTTTACCCCGACAGCCTCGGTTATATCTTTTCGGGCAGTGCGGTGGTTGACTGGAACAACACCGCCGGCTTTGGCAGCGAAGAAAACCCAGCCATGGTAGCCATTTTCACTTACCACGATGCTGCGATGGAAAAGGCAGGAAAAGACGATTTTCAATATCAGGGGATAGCTTTTAGTCTTGATAAAGGCCGTAGCTGGACTAAATATGAAGGAAATCCTGTGCTGCCCAACCAGGGAATTCGTGACTTTCGTGACCCCAAGGTGAGCTGGAATGCTGCGGCCGGGAAATGGATCATGACGCTGGCAGTTGCTGACCGTATCAGCTTTTACAGCTCGCCCGACTTGAAGAACTGGGCTTTCGAAAGTGATTTCGGCAAAGAATTAGGAGCGCATGGGGGTGTTTGGGAATGCCCCGATCTTTTTCAACTGAAGGTAGAGGGTAGTAATGAAGAAAAATGGGTGCTGCTGGTCAGCATCAATCCCGGCGGGCCCAATGGCGGGTCGGCCACACAGTATTTTGTAGGAAGTTTTGATGGCAAACAGTTTGTGCCCGATGAGGAAATACCGACTACAAGGTGGGTAGACCAGGGCACCGACAATTACGCTGGCGTCACTTGGTCGGATGTGCCTGCTGAAGATGGGAGAAGGCTTTTCCTCGGATGGATGAGTAACTGGCAATATGCACAAGTGGTGCCTACCGAAGCCTGGAGAAGTGCTATGACTTTGCCAAGAGAACTTAAGCTAAAGCGGGTGGGAAGCGAGCTTGTGTTGACCAACTTCCCGGCAAAGGAGGTGGGAAACATTGTTGGTAGTGGGAGGTCGTTCCAACCAGAAAATGGTCAGGTAATCAAACTTACGGATGCTCTTGTGACGATTGACTTGGCGCTGGATGGCACCAGCTTCGATGGTCTTTCAATCAGCCTGGGCAATGATGCCGGTGAAGTGGTGCTGATTGATTTTTCAGATTCAGTGGCTTCAATCGACAGGTCAAAATCTGGTCTGGTAGGTTTTGAAAAGGGCTTTGCTGCTACTCACGTTGGGAAGCTCCTTAGTGGTACTCGCCCAGCCTCGATTCGGATATTTGTCGACACTGCCTCGCTGGAGATTTTTATCAATGAAGGTGAGCTGGTACTGACTGAGTTGGTTTTTCCAACACAACCTTACGATAAGCTTACGGTGGGCTGGCAGGGAGGCGCTGTAGTGAAAAATGCAACCCTCAGCAAAGTAGAAGCTATTTGGTAGCAACCACTTTTCGCTCGCTTTGTTGTTGAAAGCGATTACTGGCAGAAAATTTTGTCATACTCCTCTCCCCGAAAGGCTTGCGATTTGATGGGATTGCCTTTGGCATCAGCGTAAACTACCACATAAAATTCGGCTTCCCGCACATGCTTTTCGGCGAAATAAAGTGGGAGAGTGTCGCTTCCAAGGTTAACGAGGTCGTTGTAGGTGGGAGCGAGCACCACGCCATTTTTGCTACTCAAAACCCCGTACCCATCGTTGGTGTATATCTTCAGTATCTTTTCTTCATTGTCGTCTCTCACCACCTGAAAGTTGATGAAAGGCATATAATATGTTTTTTTCCCATCAAGGGACGTGATGTTCCACAAGCCTTCTTTCTGCGCCATCACCAGGGAGTCGTTCCAAACCTGCACCTTCTCATACTCAAAAGGAAGCACAGTCTTTCCTTCAAAATTGGTTAAGCCGGTTGCCCCTTTGAGGGTGGTAGTGAGCAATTGGTCATTAAAGTACCTCGCACGGGTTTCATATTTAGGGGCTGCCAGAGCGCCGGTGGCCAGGTGATAACTGCCAAATTTGCCGTCGAGCAGCACGGTTACCAGCCCTTCTGCATCGGCCTGCCCAATTCCGTCGTATTTGATGGCCAGGGTTTGCTTACCCGTGGTGTCTACTATGCCTTGCTTCCCTCGGTTTTCAACAACCAGGTAATTGGGAGAAAGATAACGAAGTGAGCCTTGTTTTAAGTCAAACAGAAGCTTCCCCTGCATGCTGTAAACCTTTTTCAGTTTACTATTTTCTATCACCAAAAACTGACTTTTGCTGTCATAATTATCCTTTCGGTAGGGGTCGCCAAGCACATACACCTTGTCGCCTTTAGTGAAATCGACCCTGGAGCCGTTATTAAAGTGTGCAGTGCCTTTCAGGTCCTTGAAGGTGAGAGCAACGTCTTCGTTGATCAGTTTTGCAGAGTCGAGTCGGAAAATAATGCCTCTGGCGCTTTGCTTGTTAACGAGCGCCCATGCGGTGTCGCTTTTCCAAGCCAACCATTGGGAATTGAATTCAACTTCAGGAAAAAGATTGTCAGAGTATTTCCGGGTATCGTTATAGAAAATACGATAGCCAAAAGGCTGCTTCACGAGCCAGTTGTCACCCATAGGATAGATATTTTGAACACCCATAGGAATAACAACTTCCTGGTTTTTGTCGATGATGCATTCTGAATCACCATTGTATCCAATCATGTCACCATTAGGCAACTTCTCCAATTCCTCATAGACGAAAGAAAGCCGTAGCTCTTCCTGATTGGCAATGGCAGCAATTTTTTTGATGTTGGTGAAGGCTAGCAGGTCATCTTTTATAAAAATCCAAAATTGGCCTTCCACAGTGATGTCATCATACTGCGGGGCGATAAGTATCCGGCCATTGTAGGTAGCCAGGCCCGCCTTCTCGCCTTTTGAAATCAAAAGCAGCCTGCTGTCCAGCAGCGAAATATCGTCATATTGCCGGGGAAGAATCTGGTAGCCAGATTTATGCCAGACTCCCATTTTTCCTTCCGAGCCTGCCTTGATCAACCCAGCACCAATACTCTCAACGAGATCAAACTCCCCTTCGGTAATGATGCCGCCTTGACGATTAATAACTTTGTCATCCACCAGCAAAAACTCACTTACAATGTCGCCGCATAGGTAGTCGGTACTTATCGATGAAAAGGTAGGCCCAAACAACACAGCACCATCAGGCTTCAAAAACCCATACTTGTCGTTTTCGTAGAAGGGCGCCAGATAGATGTTTTCGAGCTTGCGCAGGTTGTCAAGAGAGTCCTGAATGGCTCTTGTGGGTGTATAACGTGAGTAGTATTGAAAGTTATAGGCCGCCTGATCAATAGCGAAGACGAAGTCGAAAGCCCTTTTCTTCATGTGCGAGTTGGGGTACTCTGCCATGAACCTGAGGTAGGATTCGGGTTCGTTGGCCGCAGTCATGATTTCGAATATTTGCTCTTCGGCCTCCTTCCTAAATGGCGTAGCCGGAAAATTTCGAAGGAAGTCTTTGAAGCTGCTTAGCTTTCTGTCTTTCGTGAGGTCGTTGAAAATAAGCACTTTATAGCGTTCCTGGGCTTCAGGCACCTGTTCAGCCTCGGGGTAGGTTTCGTAAAACCGCTGATAAGCCTGCCATGTATTAACTTCGGAGGCATCGCTGAAGGCAACACTATCTCTTTTTGTTCTGGCGAGGGGCACCTTGTCAGCATCGGCGAATTGCCTCAAGAAGCTTTCGTAGGCAACAACATCACCCTGAGCCACAGCTCTCAGAAACGCCAGGCTGTCTACCCGCTCCTTTTGTACTTCAAAAAGAGACGGGTAAAATCCATTCTTGATACTTTTTCCCTGCTCTTTTTCAGTAAGCAATGGCCAGTCGACCCTTGCTGCAAGTATATATTTTTGGGCGCTGTCAATACTGTAATCGGGAAGTGAGTCAATCGTGTAGATAAGTGAGTAGAGATAATTGCCCCCGGGGTTAACGATGTCGTCCTGTAGCGATTCTATAACTATTTCTCTGGCTTTGTCTACATCGCCCTTGGCTAGCGCCTTGGCAGCTTTTTTGTTCTTATCGGCATGCAACGAAAAACTTATCAGCACTGTCAGTACTAGCAAGAAGGGTTTGTGCATTTTCATAAATAGTCGATACCGATTTATTTTAGCTGATCTCAATTACTATAGACTGCGAAATTACTAATTTTATTGTGGCTAAGCAGACAACACCACTTCTCTTTGTACTGAATGATTAGCAAATTTCAGTATTAGTAAGTATTTAGAAAAAACCTGATGGCTATGGTGTAATTTATGAAGCTTCCCCGCCCACCCCGAAAACAGACACGGCTTTCAAGTTATCTGCTGAAGATTACTCTCATCACTTCTTTGTCGGCAGTTGCTCTGTACTTTTTATCGATTGGCACCCTCAGGGAGATGGCTGTGAAGCTTGCCGGAACAATCATTGTGCAGGTAGTGGAGGAGGAGAGCAATGGTTTTTATGGCGTTAGCTTCGATAAAATTGAAATTGACCTTTTCAGGCGGCAGATCAACTTCAGCAACTTTCGGCTGAGTGTAGATTCGGTATCGCAGAATCGATTCCATTCCGGGGAAGATACCCGTGAGAACATGTATATCACCCACATACCGCTTCTCACGCTGAGAATTAAGAGTTTATATGACCTTTATCTGAACCGTAATTTACAGGTAGTTGCGATAGATATTCTCCAGCCAGATATTAAGTGGTACAAAAATCCGAAGGAGGAGAAGTCTGTCACCCTGTCGCTGGAAGCGGGGGATTTTTATCAGCTGATAACTGATTACCTGAATCATTTTGAGATTACCGACTTCAAAATCACTGAAGGCTATTTCACTTATATCAAAAATCTGAATGATGTTCAACAGACCTACCTGGTAGGCCCGGTCAATGCGTCAGTTGATAACTTCGAGATAGGGCAGTCGGTGAAGAAGGAAGACAGGTTTCTGAACACCGAAAAGCTTTTGTTGCAAATAAGCAAGCAGAGCGTGAAGTTGGCAGACAGCATTCATGTGGTAGAGTTCGACGACCTCTCCCTGTCAACGGAGACTTCCGACATTGTATTCACCAACCTGAAGCTTAAACCAAGGGTGGAAAAGCTGCCAGTGCCCGACAGTGTAAATAGCTACGAGGTTTTCATTCCTAAGTTCAGGCTGACAAACGTCGATTTTATTCAGGCCTACAACGATAACATCCTTCAAATAGGAGAAATATTTTTTGAAGAGCCTGCCATCAATATCAATGAGGTAACCAGGGTTACCAGAAAGCGGGGGGAAAATCAGGAGAGCACTTCCATTGTAGAGCTTCTCACCTCTCTTTTCGATGTGATTGAAGTTCAAAACTTTGACCTTGACAGGGCCTTGCTGGACCTCAAGTTCTATGGGGGAAAGAACCAGGATCGGTTTACCGTGCAAAATGCCAGTGTGGGCCTCAGAAAGTTTCGAATAGACACCAGCACCGTTATTTTCAGTCGGGACAACAAGATTTTTGAGCACATTGATTTTACGGTTGACGAGTACGCTTACTTTCTGCCAGACAGCATTCACCGATTGTTTATTAAGAAATTCCGGTTTTCGACGCTCGATTCCATTATCCGTGGCGACAGCCTGGTGATTGCACCAATACAGGGTTTGAGTCAGAGGTGGTTTGCTGAGAAGGCCGACATGCAAAAGCGATTTTACGTGCCTGCTTTTGAGCTTAGTCAGGTGGAGCTATGGAACGGTTGGGAAAACAAGGAACTTGTGGTTGGGAAACTCGAGATAAGTAGCTCCGAGTTTTTTCTGAAAAGGCTGAATGACCCAAAGAAAAAGATTGGGTTTAGAGAAATAGCCAACTTTTACCCCTATATCAGCCATATATTCTCAAGCCTTTCCGTGGCCAAACTTCAGGTAGACAAAAGTGAAGTATACTTTTACGATAGAGAAAAACAGCGATTCAGTTCGCCGGAAATCGAGGTGTTTGCAAGCTCCTTCCGGGTCGATAGCCTTACCCAGCTCGACTCTACAAAATTTTTTCACGCCGATGACCTGGTTGTGAAAGTAGGGCAATCCCGGCTGCTTTTCCCTGACGACTCCCACATTCTGGAGATTGGAGATTTCAGTTTTAATCCGATCAAGGGTAATTACATCGTTGAGAACGTGGTGGTAACGCCCTATACGCCATCAGGCTGGTCGGCTGAGGGTAAAATCAGACAGATGAAAATGACCGGTTTTTACCTGAAAGAGTTTCTGGTAGAGGGTGAATGGCTGGCCGACAGCGTGATGCTGATAAACCCCGATATCAGGATCAACTCATACCAGAGGAGAAAAGACCTGAAGAAGGCGTCGCTGGGTAAAGTGGAGGTAAAGAACCTTGACATATATCGGGGCAATCTTTTTGTGAACCTAAGAGACACTTCTTCGCTGCAACTTTCCGACTACTCAATTGGAATGACCGGCGTTGGGTACCAAATAGGACGCACTACTAATTGGCATATAGACGATGCAAGCACAACTATTGCCGGGCTCAAAATTGCTTTGCCTGGCAAGGTGAATATGGATGTGAAAGATATCAAAGCGTCGCTTAGTGACTCCACTTTTACCACCCTCGATTTTAGCTATACGTTGCCACCGGGAAAGGGGCTTGCCAGGCTTGTTACACCCGGTATTGACATCAGCGGAATAGATATACTGGCGGTCATAAAAGGAGATCATATTAAGTGGAATCAGGCAACTTTCGGCGGAGCAAGCATCGAATGGGCGATCGCAGGAGGATCGTCGGAGGGAAAGGGAATTGAAGCCGCAATTAATAATGTAAAAACCCGGATACTTGGCGGCTATGACTATGTGAAAGGAAATGAGATACACTTTCCCCTGCGCTTGCTCACAACCCGACAGGACACCATTTCAAAAAGGATTAGCAATATCACTTTTGAGCTTGGCGACATTTATTTTGACAAACAATCTACCGTTGCCAATTCGCCCATAGGTTTTGCCCGGGATATATCTATGGAGACAAACCAACAGGATTTTTCCTGGCTGGATGGGTTCGATACCTTTACCTTGAACAGATTGTTGTTAAGCACGGCCGACAGGAAGATTTCTCTGTTGGACTTTCGTGTGGCAACAGACAAGGAAGGCAAGTTTATTGCTATGGCTTTTGCTCCGCAACTCGATATTTCGGGGTTGGATTTAAAGGAGCTGCTGCTGAGTGGAAATTTTTCGGCAGACTCGATACAGGCCAGGTTGGATTTTTTAGCCATAGATGATAGAAACACCGGAGCCCCAAAAGGCGGCAAAAGTAAGCCGGCAAACGGGAACGCCGCACTCGGTAATTTGGCAGTGGGTTATATCAACATCGATGGCGACAAGCTAAGCTATCAGAATGAAGCAAAGAACCGTTCGTGGGAGATTCCTTCGTTCGAGATACAGCTCAGGGGCTTCCTGATGAATGAGAATCAGAAGATGAAAGAGGATCGCTTGCTGTTTAGCGAAGCTTATAAGGTGTCGTTGGACAATATCGCTTTTCGCCTGCCTGATAGCCTCTACAGAATTCAGATTGACAGGCTTTCTATTAACTCTCAGGCACCACAGGTGGTGATTGAAGGGCCCACGGTGCTGCCGTTTTACGGTATGTACGAGCATGCCCATGTGGTAGGGCATCAAACTCCCTGGGTGCAAGCGAAGGGGCGACAGATAGCTTTGTATGACCCCAATCTTTTTGGATTGCTTCAGGGGGATGAAATTGTTGCTCGCAAGGTGGAACTAAGCAATTTTTACGTTCGGATGTTTAAGGACAAACGGCTGCCGTTTCCTGCTGACCAGATAAGAAGCTTGCCGCAGCTTCAGCTTTTGGAAATGAAAATGCCACTGCAAATTGACTCATTGTTACTCACAAATAGTGCCCTTCTCTATCTGGAATTTGCTGAGGATGGCACAGAGCCGGGCGAGCTGATGATTTCGGAACTCAGCGCACGGGGAACCAATATCACCAATAAGCCTGAGGCCATTGCTCGCAATGCCTATGCTAATTTGCATGCGCAGGCACTTATGATGGATGCCGGGCAGCTCAAAGCCGATTTTGTATTTGACTTGACGAGTAAGGCAGGCACCCACTATGTGACAGGAAGCGTCGGCCCAACGGATCTTCAAAAAGTAAATTCATTTCTTGTGCCGATCACCTTTGTGCAGGTAAGGGACGGTAAACTCAATGAGGCATATTTCAACTTTGAGGCCGACACTTCGGTGGCTGTTGGAAACATGGATTTTCTTTACAACGATTTAAAGATAAACGTGCTAAACAGAAAAGAGGAAAAACAGGGAGCCGGGAAGGCCTTTGAAAGTTTTTTTGCCAATGCATTTATCGTTTCCTCCAACAACCCTACTCTTTTCTCTACCCGCCAGGGTGGAATCTTTTTTGAAAGAGATACTTCAAGAAGTATTATCAATTATTGGTCAAAGGCGTTTTTAAGTGGCGTTATCAGCAGCATCGGTGCCCGAAGCAATAAGGATAAAATCAAACATTGGCAGGAGGAGGTGTACGAGAAGAATGCCACCCAGCAAAGTGGAACAAATGAAGAAAAGTGATTTGATCTTTGTCTACGGCACACTCATGTCGGGTTTCGAAGGGCCTTATGCAGTTTTTCTCAGGAAAAACGCTGACCTGCTGGGAGAGGCCAGCTGTAGTGGGTACCTTTACCATGTTTCCTGGTATCCGGGCCTGGTGCTGTCGGCCGAAGCAGTGGCCTTTGGTGAATTGTATAGGATCAAGGAATCGTCGAGGGTGACTTTTTGGGCTACACTTGATGAATATGAAGGAGTCGACCCTGCGCTATTAGTAGGAGATGAATATATCAGAAGGCAGGTAGACGTGCGAATGGATGGCAAAATGTTTACTGCGTGGACTTATTTATTCACTGGCACGAAAAAAGGAAAGCCGATTGCCGGAGGCAGGTTTTATCCAGATACAAGTGAACTATGACGGATTTTCTCAATAAAATTCCTTTGCCATTACTCATCATTCTAAGTGGGATTGTTGGTGGGCTGATCCTGAGGTTTTTTATCGTTCTAAGCATAAAACTAGGGCTGAGAGGAAGTGATCAAACTGACTTCATCAAATCACTCAGAAAGGTAAAAACTGCCAGCCTCACTTTGGTACCTATACTAGTAATCTTCCTGACTTTCACTTTCTACGATCCTGAAGACACCTTCCACAACTGGCGGCTGTTGTTTCAGATATTGCTTATTGTATCGGGTACCTGGTTTCTTATCAGGCTAACCAAGGTTTTTCAGGATATTATCCTCAGTCAATATGACATAGAGAAGGATGATAATATCCAGGAAAGAAAGGTCATTACCCAGCTCACGTTTATGAAAAAGCTGGTCATTGTGGGGCTGTGCATCATCGCTTTATCTGCCATTTTGCTAAGTTTTGAGGAGGGCAGGAAATTTGGCGCCGGACTTATTACATCTGCCGGCATTCTCTCTATCATTGTAGGTTTGGCTGCTCAGAAGACTATTTCCAATCTGCTGGCGGGGCTGCAAATTGCCTTTACCCAGCCCATCAAAATAGACGATGTGGTGATAGTGGAAAAGGAGTGGGGCAGGATTGAGGAAATTAACCTCACTTATGTGGTAGTGAAGATATGGGACCTGCGAAGACTGGTGGTGCCCATCACTTATTTTGTAGAGCAACCTTTCCAAAACTGGACAAGAACCGAGGCCAACCTGATTGGTACGGTGTTTATTTATACAGATTTCCGGCTTCCTCTGGAGCCGCTACGTCAGCAGTTGGTAAAATACCTGAAAACGGATCCTCTCTGGGACAAAGAGACACAGGTTGTTCAGGTTACCGACACCACAGAGTCTACCATGCTGGTGCGAGCCCTGGTTTCTGCCCGCAACTCGTCAGATGCCTTTGACCTGCGGTGCAATGTGCGGGAAATGCTTATCACCTTTATTAAAGACAACTACCCACATTATCTGCCAACTACACGGGTTTTGATGGAGCCTGTGGATAAAAAGGAATAAAGCTTTTGAAATAGGGGAATAGGTGATAATTTGATAGTTGATTATTACGCCCGCTCTCATGATTTCGAAAAAGGTACCGATTTTTTTGTGTCTATTGGCAGCCACCGTTGCGTGTCAACCACCTAATACAGCAGAAAAGCTGGGTTATCCGGCTGATACTAAACTTTTGATCATCCATGCCGACGACCTGGGAGTGGCACATTCAGAAAATGCCGCCTCTATTGAGGCTTTTGAAAAAAGCGGTATCAGCTCGGCCAGCATCATGGTGCCCTGCCCCTGGTTCCCTGAGATAGCCAAATATGGAAGAGAACACCCAGACAAAGACCTTGGCCTTCATCTTACGCTGACAGCCGAATGGGAAAACTACAAATGGGACGGAGTTTCAATGCCATCACAAATTCCGAGTCTTATCGGAGCCGATGGGTTCTTCTATCCTACTTCAGAAGAAGTGGCGCAGAAAGCCAAACCAGAAGAGGTGGAGAAGGAAATAAGGGCGCAGGTGCAAATGGCCATTGATGCTGGCTTAAAACCCTCACATCTTGATTCTCATATGGGGAGCCTGTTTCAAACTCCTGATCTTTTCAAAATATACCAGAAGGTGGGGAAAGAGTTTGGCATACCTGTGATGATCCCTGCTGGATTGTTGGAGGCAGCGCCACCACTTTTTGAGGCGATAGATGAGGTTTTTGTGTCAGTTAACCGTCTATATATGATGGGGGAGGGTGTGGCCGACGCCCAGTGGAGCAGCACCTACACTGGCTGGATGAAGGAGCTGCAACCCGGACTTAATGTGTTGCTGGTGCACCTGGCTTATGACGACGACGAAATGCAGGCAGTTACAGTCAATCACCCCGACTTTGGGGCTGCATGGCGGCAAAGAGACCTCGACTATATATTGAGTGATGAATTCAAGGAAGTGCTTAAAAGCCAGGGCATTCAGCCGGTGACCTGGCGACAAATACAGGAAATAACCTTTAACCAGAAATAGCCTACTTAAAATATATTTACCATGAACATTTCGAGAAAAGAAGCATTAAAAAAGATGGCCGTCTCCTCCCTGGGAGTGGCGATGGTGCCATCTATCATAAGCCAGGCGGCTCCGTCCACTGGCAAAGCAGCACGGAAAGGCAATATCAACCACTCGGTTTGCCAGTGGTGCTATGGCAAGAAAACAATAGAGGAGCTTTGTGAGGCTGCCGTCGATATCGGAATCAAATCGGTGGAGCTGCTGGGAGAAAAAGACTGGCCTACGCTGAAGAAGTATAACCTGCATTGCGCTATGGCCTATGGCTCGAACATTGGGCTCAACAAAGGATTTAATGACCCCAGCCTGCATGCAGAGCTGCTGAAGCAATTTACGGCGTCAATACCAAAAGCAGCTGATGCTGGCTTTACCAATGTGATTACCTTCTCTGGCAACAGAAATGGCATGGACGACATGGTAGGCCTGGAGAACTGCGCCAAAGGTCTTGAGCCTGTGATGAAGGTTGCCGAAAAATACGGCGTGACCATCAGCATGGAGTTGCTCAACAGCAAGCGCAACCACCCTGACTACATGTGCGACAAGACCCCCTGGGGCGTGAAGCTGGTGGATAAGCTGGGCTCACCAAACTTCAAGCTGCTGTATGACATCTACCACATGCAGATCATGGAAGGTGACGTAATTGCCACAATCAAAGAATTCCACCCATACATCTCGCATTACCATACTGGCGGGGTACCAGGCCGTAATGAGATTGATGAAACGCAGGAGCTTTACTACCCAGCCATTATGAAAGCCATTATAGAAACAGGCTTCAAGGGCTATGTAGCGCAGGAGTTCATTCCTAAACGTGAAGACGCTTTTGCTTCACTGAGACAGTCGATTGATATCTGTGATGTTTAATCAGGCATAGAAGTCTTGGAAAAGACAATCCTTCTTGGATCTGGAAATAAAGAGTTCTCTCTGAAAGCTCAGAGAGGACTCTATCTACTTCTGGGTTCAATTTTTTTCCTTCAAGGGTCGCTACATTTTTGGAAGCCTGATAGTCGTCCGGGCTGGTGGTGGATTTTAACTGTTCTATTTTTGCTGGGTGGAATATTTTACTTTTTTATGGCCCTAACGATAACCTCCGAAAGGTCAAAGTATTCCCCGAAGGTGAGAATAACGGATGAACAGATAGAATTCCGCCGTGGTTTTTTTGAGAAGAATACGATTGTGCGTTGGGTTGATATTAGGGCAATTACGTTGCTGTCATATTCCTTCGTTTTTGAATTGACGGAAGGGCAGCAAACGGTCAAATATCATACTTCAGCTTCAACTTCGAAGGAAATCAAAGAGACTATAAGGGATTTTGCAGAGCCGAAAGGGATTGTGGTTGAGGGAGGTTAATCTATCATCTTCTCCACCCCCACATAGTACAAATCAAAACCACCTT
Organism: Imperialibacter sp.; assembly: GCF_048007035.1. Lineage (NCBI taxonomy): Bacteria > Pseudomonadati > Bacteroidota > Cytophagia > Cytophagales > Flammeovirgaceae > Imperialibacter > Imperialibacter sp. The sequence continues at coordinate 2,042,604 of NZ_CP180355.1, read as the reverse complement.
TGCCTCCCGGTCTGTTCGACGAGAACAAGAGAAGGTTATTGTCAAAGCCTGTGTCATAGGTCAGGATCACAGGCCTGTATTCATCAAATTCCGTGTTGATGCGCTCGCCGAAATTGACTGGCTCCGACCAGGCATTTCCTTCGTAAAGACTGTAGTACAGGTCATATCCGCCATAACCTCCCGGCCGGTCGGAGGTGAAAACCATTAGCCTGCCATTAATAAAGGCGCATTTATCGTTTCCTTCAGCGCTGCTGATGGAGAGTTTCTCAGGTGCAATAGCCTCAGCAGATGACAGTGAAACAATGGGGTCATCAATGGTCAGGTCGATTTGATAGAAATCATAGACACCGTCCTTGTCAGAGCAATAGACCAACTTTTGCACTGAGGCAGGACTAGTGATATATCTGGATTCCCATGTAAAATCTTCGCCAAAGAATGTCGGATAAAGCTCATTCGCTTCCGTGTTAACCATGGCGAGGCTAGTGGGCGACGCTGCTGCTATCTGATTATTTTCGGTGGGATCAATATAAGTGAACTTGATATCAAAATTGCCGGCACAATCATTAGCATACAGGAATAAATAGGTCAACTGCATATTGTTACCTACCTGACTCTCATAGGTAAATGAATAGGGGCCTAGTTCATTGCAGAATGTGTTGACGGAATCGAAGAGGGAACGCATGGGTAGCGAGGTGCCTCGGGACTTATTTACATCAATAATTAAATGTTCTGCAGCATAATCCCATTGCAAGATGAGGTTCTTCCCAACGATGTCGAAATGATTCATGTTTCCCCGGTTAGATGAGAAATGAAACATGTGCTCATCGTGAATTACCGGAAGATCCATGTTGTAGTCATCCGCACTGGAGTTGATGGCCTCAAGGTTGACCACTACATCAGGGAAATGACCCTCCGAATATTTATTGCTTTTATCACAGGAAGAAGTGATCAGCAGTATGAAGAATATTTTGGCAAGAAATTTCATATTTTAAACATAGTTCAAACGCAGATCATCTGTGGATATTGTTTCCTTTTTCTTTTCGATATTAAGTGCCATGCGAAAAAGGGGTTGACCATAATCACCTTTTCCGACTGATCTCAATCATCCGATATCCACCATCAAAAAGGTAGTTTTAATGTGTGATCAGGTCATCAACAATAGATCGCCTGGAGCAAAGCAATAGGAACTAAACATTTACAACCATGACTACCAATTATCAAAAGATTTACGAACAACTGGGCAACCTGTTTTTTGCCGTTGCCATGGCCGACAATCACCTCAAGCACAAAGAGGTGGAAAAGCTGAAAGAACTTGTGAATAAAGAGTGGGTGCCTTTGGAGCATTCAACAGATGAGTTCGGCACTGATGCCGCTTATTATATTTACATATCATTTGATTACCTGACCGACAGTTTCACGACAGCGGAGGAGGCTTTCAATACATTTAAGGAGTATTATGAAATACACAAGGCAGTATTTAGCGAAAAATTGAAGGCCAAGATACTAACCACGGCGACTGATATTGCGGTCTCTTTCAGAGGAATAAGCAAGGCTGAGCATGAGTATTTGGATAGGCTGGAGCACCTGTTTGAAGTGAAGGCGTCTCAGCTGAAGTGAATAGTGGGATTTTGGGTGGTAAGCGAAGAGGAATGAGAAAAAGGGTCACATACCACAGTGCAGTGTTTATCGCCATTTTAATGGCGGCTGTTATGGTAGTGCTCAACAGTTGCAAACCAACAGCGGGCCATGTGCTAGGTGGCCCGGACGATTCCCTGGAAATTGGCGTGGCTGCCACGACAGTTGATACCACCTTGCTCAAAGAATACGGCTTAAGTTCGACGTCGTCGGTTTTGGAATTCTACAAAGACAACGGTGCTTCTCTGGCCTGGTTCAGCGACGGCAATTTGCTGCCAGTTGCCGATTCGATGCTACAGATGGTGAGGGAGGCCCAAGCCTATGGCCTGCCACCCGAAGCCTATAAGTTGGCAGAGTTGGAGGTTTTGCGCAACGAATTGCTGGCTTTTCAGTTTACAACACCCGACAGGCTGGATATTCTCCTTACTGACGCATTTATTTCTATGGCCAGGCACCTTGCTCACGGTATTTCGAGGCCAGTAGCCAGTAGCCTCGAAAAGGATGTCATCGATGCCAGTCTTTTGAGTGAGGCGTTGGCGAAAGGCGAGATAAGGACGTCGCTTGAATCGCAAGAGCCTTGTGGCGAGCAATACCTTGCGCTAAAGAAAGAACTGAAAAATCTTTTAAGGAGGCAGCTGAGTCCAAAAGTCGACCCTGCCAGCGCTCAGAGCCAAATTTCGAAGTTAAATGTCAACCTGGAAAGGTGGCGCTGGGAAGCCGGGCCGCTGCCAGAAAGGTATGTGTTCATAAACATTCCGGCCTATCAGCTGTCAGTGATAGAAGGAGGCGAGGCTGTACTCCAGTCGAAGGTGATAGTGGGTGCTAAAAGTACTCCCACGCCGGTGTTGGAAAGCAGCATCTGGTGCTTCACTATTTACCCCTACTGGACAGTGCCGAGGAGCATCACGGTGAGGGAAATCTTACCAAAAATGAAAGCTGATACTGGCTACCTCAGTCGGCATCTCTACGAAGTGCTTGATCACAAAAGCAACGTAGTCGATACGAAGGCAATCGATTGGTCTTTGTACGATGAAAATAACTTTCCCTACTATCTCCGGCAGAAGGAAGGGCGGGAAAATGCATTGGGGATTGTGAAATTTCGGTTCGATAACCCATACGGTGTGTACCTGCACGATACAAATGCCCCAAAGCTTTTTTCAAGAAAGGAAAGAGCGCTGAGTCACGGTTGTATTCGCATGGAAAAGGCGGAAGAGTTTGCCTATTATCTGGTGAAGAACGACACGGTATACAATAACCCTTTATTGCTGGAGCAATATTTCAGGCTTAAAAAACGTACGGAGATCAGTGTTATTCAGCCCATCCCTATTTATGTGAGGTACTTTACCGCATGGGAGGAAAACGGAAAAATAGTTTACTATCCCGATGTGTATAATAAAGATCGCCAGCTAGTTTTTCAGGTGATGTTGTGAAGCACGGCAAGCTACATGCCGCTTTTGTCTTTCGGAGGAAACTTCTTCAATACAATGCCAATTCCCCTTCGAAGGTTCTTCTCGCTCATTTCTGGATTTAGTTCCAGATAGCGGCTAGCGCTGGAGCGCCAAATCATTTGGCCTGTTTCCCTATCTGCAATGTCCATGATGAGCGTGCCTTCGAGAAAGTAGTACACGTCCGACTGATCTACCGGGTCGAGTTGCAGAAACCTGTCTTCCTCAAACCTGTACACATTGGTTTGCCTGTTTTCCACGGTCACATGAAAATCGAGAAGGAGGTCAGGGTTTTCGGCGTCGTAGATGAAGCCCTTTTCTTCCATTTCTTTGATAATGGCACTTTTAAGGTTGCTAACAACAGTGCTGTCGTTCATGTACCCGGGGCCGGTAAAGGTGAACTCACAACCTTGCAGCCAGCAAAAAGTCTTATACCTGCTAAAATCCGCCTGCCTGTCAAACGACGTGCTTACCCTGGTGGCGCAGCCGTTCAATGCAAGACTTAAAACGAGTATCCAAAAGTATGCTTTTTTCATTGCCTGTGATTTAGAGTCAAACTTAACAACAGGCTGTTGGAGACCGAATGACAATTGTCAACTCAATACATGCCTTTTGTTTGCAATAAGGAGTTGGTTAAAATGCAGAAAGCCCGGCTGTCCACCGGGCTTTCCATATAAAAAAACACAAATCTCAAATCAGTAATGCAAAACTCCTAAGTCGCCCAGGTTTTTCCCACTTCTGAAAATGGAATGCATCCTTCGTACCTGCCGGGGATCGCTTCATAGCGGAGCACTTGTGTGGCACCGATCTCTGAGGTAAAGAATCCAAGCAGGGTGAGCTCTTTCATAGACAAAAACCATGGTCTTTCACCCCCACCTGCACTGCTTAGTGCGGCGGAGTTTTCAGCTTTGATCACTTCCAATTGCTTGGCAGCATCCAATTGACTGAAAGGGTCACCTTCCTTGTCTTCGACCTTCTTGCTGAAAGCTGCCAGGCCATCCATGAATTTCTTCACGTCGGCAGGCTTGTATACCTCATGCACCATTTTTTCAATGAAGGCTGGAACTCCTGCATCTTTGGCGCCGGGTGTGCCAGTGGCTGGGATGATGGTTTCGGCAATGGCCTCCAGCTCTACGGCCTGCTCTTTGGTCACATACTTCGGCGTCCAGTAAAGGCTGGGCTCTGCTGTGCATCCATTCAAAATACCCATTATCGCAGGAGCTGAAACAGATGCTCCCATGAAAAGGGCCGTCTTTTTTATTAGTTCTCTTCTGTTCATGGTTGTTCTGTTTACAGGTTTTGCTTTTTCATTTCCTTCACAGCATAATCGGCGGCTCTGGCCGTCAGTGCCATGTAAGTAAGCGACGGATTTACGCAGGAAGCTGAAGTCATGGCCGAGCCGTCAGTAACGAACACATTTTTACAGGCATGCACCTGGTTCCATTTGTTCAGCACTGAGGTTTTCGGATCACGGCCCATTCTGGCAGTTCCCATTTCGTGGATCCCCAATCCAGGCCCACCTGCGTCGTCGTAAGGCGTGACGTTTTTCATACCTGCTGCTTCAAGCATGGCCACGGCCTGCTCTTTCATGTCCACCCGCATTTTCAACTCGTTTTCTTTGATTTCGCAATCAAAAGTAACGGTTGGCATGCCCCACTTATCTTTCAGGTCGTTGTTCATCACCATCTTGTTCTCGTGGTACGGAAGCATTTCACCAAAACCGGTAAGACCCATTCCCCACTTGCCGGGGGTCATCACCATTTCTTTAAGCTGTGGCCCAACTTCCATCTCGGCAACGCCTCTGCCCCAGCCATCACGGCTGCCACCACCCTGGTAACCGTAGCCTCTGATGTAGTCTTGCTTATCGCTTCCGATGTTTCTGAAACGTGGAATATAGATGCCGTTTGGTCTGCGACCGACATAGTACTCATCTTCGAAGCCGTCAAAATCAGCCCTGGCACCTACACGGAAATGGTGATCCATTAGATTATGCCCAAGCTCACCACTGTCGTTGCCAAGTCCGTTAGGGAATCGATCCGAAATGGAGTTGAGCATGATAGACGTGGTGTTGATGGTGGAGGCATTGAGGAAAATGATATTAGCAAAGTACTCAACTGTCTCAAGCGTCTCCGCATCGATCACTCTCACACCAGTAGCCTTGCCTTTTGCTTCATCGTAAATCACGGAGTGAACGATGGAGTTGGGGCGCAGTTCCATGTTGCCAGTTGCTTCTGCCGCTGGCAGAGTAGAAGCATTACTGCTGAAGTAGCCACCAAAAGGACACCCTCTGATACACAGGTTACGGTACATGCACTTGTGGCGGCCGTTGTGATCCTGCGTAATATTGGCCGAGCGGCCCATGGTCATGATCCTGTCTTTGAAATTGGATTCGATGCCCTGCTTTACGTGTTTTTCGATACAGTTCATCTCCATAGGAGGAAGGTATTTTCCATCGGGAAGCCCAATCCAACCATCGGCTATGCCGTTTACCCCAATGTACTGCTCGGCGTAGTCGTACCACGGTGCTATGTCGGCGTATCTGATGGGCCAGTCGACTGCGATACCATCTTTGGCGTTGGCCTCAAAGTCGAATTCTCCCAGGCGGTAGCTTTGGCGGCCCCACATGATAGAACGCCCTCCAACATGGTAGCCTCTGATCCAGTCAAATCTTTTTACTTCTGAGTAAGGCTGGTCTGTATCCTTGATCCACCAGTGTTTGGTAGAGTTTTTTACTGTATAGCCCGTTCGGTTCTGTTTCTCGTAATCTTTTTGCTCTTCGGCGGTAATCCTATCGCCATTTTCAAGCTCCCAGGGATTCAGGTTCATCGTTGGGTAGTCAGCAACGTGGCGCACCATTCTGCCTCTTTCCAGCACCAATGTCTTGAGTCCCTTCTCTGTGAGCTCTTTGGCAGCCCAACCACCACTGATTCCGGTTCCCACCACAATCGCATCGTAGGAGTTTTGCTGCTTTGCTTTCAGGTTCAAATTCATGAGATAAGGATGTGTAGTTAAATATTATGTATCCGTTGTATTCAATTCAAAATATAGAAAATCTTTTCGGCTTACCCTTTTAAAACATGTTAAAATGCAACCAAGGTCTGAATTATGGCACCGATATGGTGCTTCCGAAAAATAGCGCATTCAAAAACAGCTTATTAGTGCCATACCAGTAGCCTCTGAAGTTGCAGTTGTCGGTAAACAAAATAGTTCTGCCCCGGCCGCTTCCATCCAGCAGAATCGAAGGAGAATCTTTCACCTTTTCTACATTAGACGGTGTGACGAAACCCGCCAGCCAGGGCTGGGCAGTGTACTGTGCTGCCGTGCGGAAAGGGCTTTCGCTAGGCTTCATAAAGATGGTGCTGTTCCGGTATACTGGTAACTTCTTCGAGCTGTACCCAAAAGCGATGGGGTTAGTTAAGTCCAGGTCAGCTTCGAAAATCACTCCACCAATACTTTGAGCACCATAGTAGTTGCGGGCATCTTCATAGTCCATTCTCCCCGGCGTCTTTTCGTCTTTGCTTTCTGCCAGTTTTTCTTTCACCAGGCCTTTGGAGATCGCCCATTCAGTAGCGCCTTTTTGCGTTATAAGTGTTCCTCCGCCACGAATCCAGGCTTTCAGATCTTCAATGAAACTGTCTGACACATCATTGTATCGTCCGTTCACCAGGATCACGGTGTTGTAGTCCGAGAGCCTCACCTGTCCTAGGTCGCCCTTGTCCACTTTTGTGATGGGCATACCGATTTTGCTGTCGAGCAAATGCCACACTTCGCCAGCTTCATAAAGGAATATTCCCTCACCGATAACCATCAGCGCTTTGGGAAGCGTAACGGTTTCGAAGCTTCTTGAACCAAGTCCGACACCTTTGTCGGTGTACCCTGTGGCCGTTGCATCAAACGTCAAGCCTGAGAGCTCACTTGCCTCCTTTACGAGTGAAAAGAGTTTTTCGGCATCTACATTCTGATCAGCCACTGACACGAGTATCGAGCCATAGGAGTAGTTTTTTTCGGCTCCCTTCACTATGGCTGAAAAAGGCTGGTAGGCTACTTTGGCAAAAACGCCGTTTTTCAGCAAATGATAAAGTGCCTTTGGTGCCGCATATTCTCTCCAGTCGAGAATGTAGGCATAGGTTGCCTTTTCCACTGTTGGCTTCGCAGCTGAAACTGCTGTGAGTTCTGCACCTAGAGCAGGTGCTTTGGCTTTTATTTCGGCATGTGGTAGTCCGTACGCCAGTATCATCGTCCAGGTGGAGGCATCGTAAAACACCGAGTCCTCGTATTGTTTTACCTTCTCAAAAACAGAGCGCACAATACGGTACTGCTTCTGGTTGGTAGGTACGAGGTAAGATTTTCCGCTTTCGAAACGCTGCCCCGACAAGGTTTGAGTTGTCGGATTCTCATACACCTTTACGTGGTGCTGAAGCAAAAGATCAACGAAGGCATTGGTTCTGCCGCTGTCAAAGTTATCGCCAAACACATAGGCTTTAATAGGGTCGGCAGCGCCCTGCTTCACGCTTTCTTCGAAGAACTCCTTCATGTGGCGTTGGAAGGTTTCTTTTTCCTTTACCACACCTTTCACTGTCGCCAGACTGGTGGCTACATGGTTGCGAATGGTGAAGGCAAAAGTGATGTCTTTTGTAGTTGTATGCTGCAAGTGGCCACGGCTACTGGCTTGTTCGAAAGTAACACCGAGCCCTCCATGAATATCGGCATAGGTGGCGCCGTAACCAGGATAAGAGTTGTCGTATTGCTCTCTGAGGAAGTAAAGAGAACCCAGCCCGTCAAGCGACTCATGGAAGTATTTGGCCATTGCGGGATTCAGCACGTCGTAGTTCTTGCGGCCCACTACAGGGTTTTCTGAACCATAGGGCTTGGTAGGTTCGAAGAAATAGGTGCTGTTGGTGCCCATTTCGTGAAAGTCGGTCACCATGTTGGGGTACCACTTCTGGTGCCACTTGATTCTGTTTTGGCTTTCGATGTGAGCGAGCGGCAGCCAGTCACGGTTGAGGTCATACCAGTAGTGGTTGGTTCGTCCGCCAGGCCACACCTCGTTGTGCTCCCTGTCTACACCATCGGCCACCGGAGGGAAGCCCTTGTGCATATTGGCCCAGTTGGCGTGGCGGTCACGGCCGTCCGGGTTCAGTGAGGGCTCGATGAAGATGACCCCGTTTTGGCGATATTGTTCGGCTTCCGGCTCATTGGAAGCTACCAGATAATAGGCAGTAAGTAGTGCAGCTTCTGCTGAGCTTGGTTCATTGCCGTGCACGTTGTAGCCCAGGTGAATGATAGCGGGAATTTTGCTGATGTCGGGCATGGGTTGAGCCGGGTCAGTAAGCTTGAGGTGCTCGGTGCGGATGGCTTCGAGGCGGCCAAGATTAGCCGGACTGGAGATGGTAAGCACTACCTGCGCCCTGTGCTCATAGGTGTAGCCAATATTCTGAACAATAGCTCTGTCGGACACGGCAGCCAACTTTTCCATGTAGGCTACGATGTTGTCGTGGCGGGTATGCCAATCGCCGATGGGGTAGCCTAGAAACTCCTCCGGGCTCGGTATGCTTGAATCGAAATTTCCGTGTTCTGGAAAGAAATACTCGTTTTGGGCCTGAGCTAACCCCGTGAATACAAAAGCAAATAGTAGTAGAAATATACGCTTCATAACCGTCTTTGTCATGGTGAATACCAAAGTTACCATGACTGGCAACGGCCTCAACGTATTTGGGATGAGTGGTTATTTTATGGCACCTATTCTTTCAAGCTCGGCGATGCCTTCGGCAGTTGAGATGCCACGAAGAAAGATTTTTTTGATTTCGTCAAATGCCGACCGGGTAGACATAACCGACGCATAGGGCAATTGGAGGATAAGGTTTCGGACATTGTTTTCCCAGAAGCGTGAAAGGAATAGGGGGCTTAAATCGGCGATAATGTGACCATCTTTTTTCCCGCCTTCGATCATTTGGACGAAAATTTGATCTATGAACTCCTGCTTGTAGGTCTCCCAAATGCTGTATACCTCCCGGTGGTGCTTCTCAATCTGCAGGATTACCCCGCCGGGGATTCGCTCCAAAACCATTTTGAAATGATTGATGAAGAGGAGCAGTTTGTGAAGGGAAGAATTCTCGCCTTCTAATATTGTTGTTAACATCAGCCTCTGTTTCTCCAGCATAGTGGAAAATAGTTCGCTAAGCAGGTGCTCTTTGGCCGGAAAATGCTTGTAGATCGTTTTCTTGGACATGCCCAGATCTCTGGCCCATTCGTCGACAGTGTCCAGCCGGGTAGGCTCTGTCAGGAATTTGTCCAGCAGGTAGCTGATGATTCTTTCTTTGGTGTCGTTTGCTTCCATGGATTCAAGAAATAAGGGCGGAGCGGAGCCATGAACTCTTTAACTCCGCCCATCCACCAACCAAACTTATGCGTGCATTAATTCTTCGATATGTTTCTCTTCCACGCCTTCGCTTTCGTCAAGTTCTTTGGCATAGTCGTGTCCTTTTTTGTCAAGCCCAAACCTGGCAAGGACGCTGTCAACAATTTGATAGGCCACGGGTATCACCACCAGCGTCAGGAACATAGAGCTGATTAAGCCACCAATGATGGCCCACGCAAGGCCGTTTTTCCACGCAGCACCAGGGCCGGTAGCAATGGCAATCGGAAGCATTCCAATCACCATAGCAATGGTGGTCATAAGAATGGGCCTGAGACGTTCCTGAGTAGCTTCGACCAGGGCATCCTTCGTTTTCATACCTTTCTCCTTCAGGTGGTTCGTAAAGTCCACCACCAGAATGGCGTTTTTCGCCACGAGACCTATCAGCATAATGATACCCAGAATGGTGAAAATACTGAGTGTGTTCTGCGTCATGGCAAGGGCCAGCAACGAACCAACCATGGCCAGTGGAATGGAGAACAACACCACGAAAGGATAGACATAGTTATCGTACAGGGCTACAAGAATTAAATACACCAGGAGGATGGAGGATGCAAAGGCGATCAAAAGGCTTGAGAAAGCCTCTGACTGGTTCTGCGCATCCCCACCGAACTCATAGCTTACCTCAGTCGGAGGATCGAGTTTCGCCAATCTCTCCCTGATCTCAGCAGTTACAGTACCTGAGGGACGACCTATCACCTGCGACTGTACAGACACAGAGGTAATTCTGTCCTTTCTCTCCAGCCTTGAAGGGCCGGTGCTTTCCTTGACCGCAGCGAACTGGTCCAGCCGGATAAGCTGCCCTTTGTTGTTCACAAGGCTGAGCGCTTTGATATCGTCTATGCTCTTCCTGTCGAAGTCGTCGAACTTGATATTGATATCGTAGTCGTACTCTCCCTGACGGAACTTCGCATTGTTGTTGCCGTTAAATGCTGTTTGCATCGTGGCACCGACCATCTCGAGCGATAAGCCCAGGGAAGCCATCTTGTCACGGTCAACAGCCACAAATATTTCCGGGTTACCTGCTTCCACCGATAGTTTCATTTCGGTGGTGCCGGATACTTTCTTCACCTCTTCCAACACTTTGTTGGCATACACCATCACACTGTCAAGAGTAGGCCCTTTCACAATGATATCGATGGGTGCCTGGTTGGCCGTACCCATGATGGAAATCGGCGTGGTCTTGATTTTGGCTTCTGGCACTTTGGCCTCCAGCTCATTTTTAAGTAAGCTAGCCAGGATATTACTCGAGTGCTCTCTTTGATCTTCAGGCACAACCTTTACCGTAATTTCGGCAGCGTAGGCCGTTCCCTGTGCGGAACCCCCCACGCCACCAGTAGACTGCTGACCAACAGTGGTGAACAGCGATGTGATTTCGGGCTTTTCTGCCAAAATATCTTCAATTTTTCTGGTGGCAAGGTTTGTCTGTTCGAGGGTGGCATCCTTAGGCATTTCCACCTGAACGATGAACTCTCCACGGTCGCCTTGTGTGACAAACTCAGCGCCAATGAAACCCATTGGAACCAGCGCTACGGCTGCCACGAAGAGAACGAAAGTGACAGCGATGGTTACAAACTTATGACCAAGGGCCCACACAAGAATTCCCTTGAGCCAGGATGCAAACCCATCAATTCCTTTTTCGAAGCCAAGGATAAATCTTCCAAAGAGGTTTTTATTAGAAAGGTGCTCGAGTTTCGAAAACCTGGAGGAAAGAAGAGGGATGACCGTAAATGAAACCAGCAAGCTGAGCAGTGTGGAGATCACAACTACTATCGAAAACTGCTTCATCAGGTTAGAGATAAGTCCTGAAGTGAGGGCGATAGGGAAGAACACCACCACAATCACCATGGTGATCGACACTACTGTAAACCCGATTTCTTTTACACCGTCAAAGGCGGCCCTTGCCCGGCTCTTCCCCATTTCCATGTGGCGATAGATGTTCTCAATCACCACAATGGCGTCATCCACCAGGATACCCACCACAAGTGAAAGTGCCAGAAGTGTCATCAGGTTTAGTGAGTAGTCCAGCAAGTTGATAGCAATGAATGTCGAAATGAGCGACAACGGCACCGCAATCATTACGATAATGGCGTTTCGCAGAGAGTGAAGAAACAGTAGCATCACGATGGCTACGAGAATGATTGCGATAAATAAGTCGTGTATTACCGAATCAGCGGCTTCCAGGGTGTATCCCGAAGAGTCGGAGGCAATGCTGAATCTCAAATTGTCGCCGGCATATATTTTTTGAAGCTTTGTGATTTCTGCATTCACCAGACGGCTTACCTCCACGGCGTTGGCATCCGATTGCTTAAGGATGGAAATACCCAGGGAGTTGACCCTGTCAACCCGGGTGATCATGGTAGCCTCCTTCTTGGTGTCCTGTACTTCGGCAATGTCTTTCAACCTCACAGGAGCGCCGTCCACCACAGTCACCACCAGGTTGCGCATCTGATCCAATGACTCATATTTACCTGCCAAACGAACAAGCACCTGATCTTCGCTGGTTTTTATTTTGCCTGTGGGGAAATCAAGGTTGGCATTCTGGATGAGTTGTGATACCTGAAGGATGGACAGGTTGTAGGCATTCAATCGTTCACGATTGATGTTCACCCTGATTTCACGCTCTTCACCGCCTATGATATTGATTTGAGCTACACCGGGGATACGTGCAAGGGCAGGCTGTATCCTGTTTTCCACCACGTCGTAAAACTTGGTCGCCTCCATGTCGGCTGTGGCTCCCATGCGCATAATAGGCAGGTCATCGAAGCTGAACTTGTTGAGTGCAGGCGCTCTTACGTCCTCGGGCAGGTTGCCCATAATGGTGTTGATTTTTCGCTGAGCCTCTTGCAGAGCCAGGTCAACATCTGCGTCAGCTTTTAGCTGAATCACAATGATGGATACACCCTCAATGGAGGTGGTACGTAGCTGATCGATGTTTTCCAGAGAAGACAAGGTGTTCTCCAGCTCTTTCGAGACCGAGTTTTCTACTTCATAAGGAGAAGCGCCGGGATAGACTGTGCTTACAGTTAGTATAGGAGGGCTGAATTTTGGGATCAGCTCATAGTTGAGTGAGAAGTAGCTGATAGCACCCAGAAAGATCAGGATGGTAAACAGCACCACTACTAGTGAGGGCCTCTTGATAGATATTTTGGTAATTTCCATGATTGCTGGTGCTTAGTTTTGTAGTACTTCAATGACATCACCATTGCTCAGGTTGATTTGGCCGCTGGTGATAACCGATTCGCCTTCTTTCAGACCTGCCACAATAGCCACTCTTTCGCCCACTGAGCCACCAGTAGTGACAGACCTAAGCACCGCCTTGTTGCCCTCATTCACATATACCTGAGCGTGGTCAAGACTGCCAATGATGGCATTTCTGGTTACAGTAAGCTGAGGAGTTGCATCTCCTGTGCCGAACAGCGCCTGTGCATACATGCCAGCTTTCAGTTGGTCTGATGAGTTGTTGACTTCTATTTCCACAGGGTAGTTCAGGCTTGCGTCTGCTTTCACGCCGATGAAAGTTACTTTGCCGTCAAAGGTTTTGTTGGGCAGGATGTCTGAAAAAACAGTTACAGCCATGCCTTTTTGTATTTTGAAAACCTGAGCTTCTGTCACTTTCACCGTCAGCTTCAGCTTGCTGACATCCACAAGGTCAAACATTTTTGCTCCGGCATTCAGGTAGGAGCCTACTTCGATGTATCGGGCATTCACTGTACCTGCAAATGGAGCTTTGATGCTCGAGTCTTGCAGCTTCCTTTTAGCGTTTTTGAGCCTTATGTCAGCGTTGGTATAGCCAAGCTTGGCATCTTCCAGTTGCTGAGATGTGATGGCACCGCCCTCAGCTAGTTTTTCGTACTTTTCAAGGTCGGCTTTCATCTTTTTGAACGCTGCCTCTGATGCGACTACCTCGTTTTGAAGCAGCTCATGATCAAGCGTTGCCATGGTTTGAGACCGTGAAATTTTGTCCCCCTTCTCGGCATTGATTGAGATGACCCTGCCCGAAATTTCAGAAACAAAGGTGAGCTCTCTGGTTGGTTCGAAATTTCCAAACGCTGTAAAGCCATCCTTAAGTGATTCCATTTTGGCTTTTTCCACTCGCACAGCCACATAGCCGTTCGATTGCTGAGCCAGGCTGGCGAGGGCAGCAGCCTCTTCTTTGTTACCTTTCAGCACCCACACAATACCGCCAATGATGGCAAGCACTACTACTGTATTTATGATGATCTTTTTCATTTTCTTCGACGATGTATTACTGATTGACTAATGATTTGATATTTCCTTCGGATTTAAGGAGTTGGAGTTCTGATAATCTGTATTGCAAAAGCGCTGAAGCAAAGCCTAGCTGAGCATCTGTCAGGGCTGTTTCGGCGTCCAGTAAATCTGACAATGAAGTAATTCCTTCGCTGTAAGTTTGCTGGCCTTCATTGTAAACTTCCTGTGCCAGAGCAACATTCTCCTGCTGAGCAAGGAGGCTTTCCCGACTTGTCCTAATCGTATTGATTGCATTGGCTCTTTGCAGGTTTAGCATTTTCTCAGTTGACTTTTTGTCTTCCTGCACTTTGAGCAAATGAATTTTTGACTGCTGTATCTGGGCGTCTTTCCTGAACCCATCGAAAATGGGGATGCTCAGTTGAAGCCCGATTGATGCATTGTCGTACCAGTTCAGTGTGCTGTTTTCTTTTGACTTAAAATAGTCGAAGTTGTTACCCACACCGTTGTAGGCATACTGGGCTGTTAGTGCGAGGGTAGGAAAGTAGCCGGATTTGAAGCTTTTTTCCTCCAGACTATACAGGTGCTGCTGTGCATCGAGCAGGCGGTAGGAGGTCAGGTTAGTTACTTCCGAATCATCAGCTAACTGAACCTGACCGGGCATCTCAGCTGGGTTTAATCCTTCCAAACTAACATCCTGCTCCAGCGGAATGCCAGTGTAATACTTTAGCAAATTCTTTTGTTGCGACAAGCCATCGCTGATTCCCTCAGCCTGCGTTTTCAGATTGGTCTGACTTACTTTCAGACGGCTCAAATCAGTTTTCTTTACAAAACCTGCATCCACTTGAAGCGCCACCAGCCGAACATTTTCTTCCAGTTTTTGCAAAGTGCTTTCCATCTGCTCCAACTGATGCTGGGTGATCAGCACCTGATAGTAAAGCGAGGCCACTTGCTCAATCACTTGCTCCTCAGTAAGTGACTTGCTCAGCTCATAAAATTCCTCGCTGGCCTTGGCGGCTTGAAGTCCGGTGAACACCGACTGATTGAAGATTTGCTGAGAAGCGGAGGCGGAAGCAGCAAAATTATACTGCGTACCAATTCGCACCTGTGATACAGTACCCGGGTTGCCGGTAAACTCGCCAGGCAAGATTAGCACTGGTAGCAGTAGGTTATCAGTAAGATTGGCACTGCCGTTTAGTTGTGGTAGGGCCTGAGCCTTCACCTCTCGCACCTTCTGCTGGCCTTCCAGGATACTGAGGTCTGCTTTCCGTATCTCTACATGATGCTCAAACGCCAGCCCAAGCATGTCCTGCAGGCTGTAATTTCCATCCGACGCAGCTTCTTGCGCCAGCGCTGGTTGGGCAATCAAACTTGCTGCTACCAACCCCACACACATTATTATTCCTTTCATTTGATTCGTTTGGTTCGTTTTTAAAAGAACTGACTGTATAAAATTTTTATGAATTCATCTTTTCCCACTTGTCAATAATCTTGGGCATCTCCGCAGCCAGGTACTTGTGGAAGGCCTCCAGCTTCATCAAGTCTTGAGTAAATTCGGACTGCTTGTCATCCCTGATAGACACGCAGTCATTGATCAATGATGAAAAAGAAGAAAAGAACTCTGCTCTCTCTTTTGTCTGACCGATCCACGGCTTAAGGTCAAGAAAGAAATATCTTTTTCTATCTCCGGAGATTGTCAAATACTTAACTAAACCCTTTTCTACGAGCTTGTTGAGGGCGTTGCTTACTGAGCTTTTACTGGCATTGACGAACTGATGAATCTCATAGAAAGTCCTGCCTTTCTCATTCGAAGTCATCAGATACCCAATGAGCCTTCCCGCCACTGGAGGGTATCCGTTCTGCTCAAAGAACACGCCGACTTTCTCAACATAATCAACTCTGGCCTTTTCGTTCATGGGTGCTAAAACTTTAGTTTATTTGGTTCGGTTTCAAACGAACTAATATGCAAAGAAACGAAGTAGGCTTCGGAAAGTTTCCAGTTCTTTTGAAAAAAGTTACGCAAACGATTTAAATAGATCGGGTCGATGTTTCAGTTGAAAAATTTTGCTTGAGTTAGGATGCAGTACCTGAGTCGCTTGCTACCTATTGGCGTTTGAGCAACTTCAGAAAGCGAAAAAAACTTCACATATTTGAATGTATGTACGCTATCATCGACATTGAGACAACGGGGGGCAATGCGCAGTTTTCCAAAATCACGGAAATTGCCATTTATGTCCATGACGGCACGCAGGTTATCGATGAATTTACTACGCTGATTAACCCCGAACGTAATATCCCCCCCTTCATCACCAAACTCACCGGCATTACCAATGAAATGGTGGAAGGTGCGCCCAGGTTTTTTGAGGTGGCCAAGAAGATTGTGGAGGTGACCGAGGGTAAAATATTTGTCGCACACAATGTCAATTTCGATTACGGATTTGTGAGGCACGAGTTCAAGCGCCTGGGGTACGAGTTCAAGCGGGACACGCTTTGCACCGTTAAGCTCAGCAGGAAGATATTGCCGGGAAAGTCAAGCTATAGCCTGGGAAACCTCTGCAAAAGCCTGGGTATTGAAATAGAAAACCGGCACAGGGCTGGGGGCGACGCCTTCGCCACAGTAAAGCTGATAGAGATTCTACTCCAGGCAGACAAGGGAGCAGTTTTCAACAAATTTTTGGAAGCCGGTGTGGGCATTGGCAAGATCAACGAGTTTCTTACCTGGGAGGAAATTTCCTGTTTGCCGGAAAACCCAGGCGTCTACTATTTCCATAACCAGGCCGGTGAGGTGATTTACATAGGCAAAAGCAAGAATATCAGAAGCCGGGTTACTCAACACCTGAAGAAACCGGCTGGTTTGAAAGGCAGAGAGCTGAAAAACAAGGCAGCGTCTGTCACTTTTGAAGAGACGGGCAATGAGCTGGTGGCACTTTTGCTTGAAAGTGAGGAAATCAAAAAAGTGCAGCCGATGTACAACAGGATGCAGTTGCGGAACTCCTATCGCTACGGCCTTTTTGCCGATCTTCAAATCGATGGCTACATCCATTTCAAAGTCGGAAAGGTTGATGGCAAAGCAGAACCCTTTGTAGTTTGCTCCTCTGAGGACGAATCGTTGAAGGTGCTAAGGCGATTAGTCAAACGCTTTCAGTTGTGCGCCCACATTGCCGGCCTGGAAAGGCAGATGACGCCGGAGAGGGGCTGCTTTGATTATAGCTTGCAGTCATGTCAGGGGGCTTGTGTTGGCAAAGAGGAAAGCGATATTTATAACGAACGGGCGACTTTGGCCATGCGCTCCTGGCAATTCAAACACCCCAACTGTTTTATATTTGACAAAGGCCGTCATACGGAAGAGAAGACGATTATTTGTATAGAAAATGGCAACTATCGGGGCTTTGGCTACGCCGATGCAGACCTGCTGGGCAATAGCCCTGACCTGATCAGGGACTGCATTCAACCAAAAAAACCAAATAGGGAGGTGAACCGCCTGATTTACCACTACCTCGAAACCAAAAGGGTGGAGGCGGTGGTTGAATATTAGTATTAATCAACTAAATTGGTTTAACAATGTGTGATTATGAGCTACAAGGGAATAATAGTTCGGGATCCTAAAATTTTGCTCGGGAAACCTACTATCAAGGGGACCCGAATCAGTGTTGAACTTATCATGAAAAAACTGGCAGGCGGATCCACTTTTGATGATATTTTGAACTCCTATCCTCATCTTTCAAAAGAGCAAATTGAGGCGGCGTGCGATTATGCTGCTGAAGTGATTTCAAACGAGATAATTATCGACTGACCTTTCCAGATGCTTTTGGCAGATGAGAATTTAAGCCTTTCCATTATTCTTGAATTAAGACAGGCAAACTTTAGCGTGTTTTCGATATTTGATGAGTCCAGGGGTGTTTCCGACGAAGAAGTAATTCGGTTGGCGACTCAGAAAAGCGCCTCAATAGTAACTGAGGACAAGGATTTTGGTGAACTTGTTTTTGCCCACCAAATAATAGACTGTAGTGTTATACTACTCAGGTATAATAGTGAAGAAGAGAAAGAGCAGGTTACAAAACGGCTTTTACACTTTCTTTTTGGAAACTATCCTTTCCGGCAAACGATTTTTGCGACCATCTCTTCAAAGAAAACCAGAATAACAATTATCTGATCAATTCGGCTGACGGGTTAATGCATATCCCATAAATTGCCCAAACACATAATTTTTTAGCCCTCCCTCTTATCTATTTCGTTTGCAGAGCCAAAAATTCCTAAATTGATGCTTACTGAGTATTTGTGCGGGAACATTTTCTGCCAACAACTGCAAAACAGTTATGAAGCACCCTCAATTTATATGCTTTTGCCTGGCCATTTTGCTGAGCGCTTTTGCTACAAAAGCCTCAGCGCAGGAGGTATTTGACTACGATACCGAGATTCGGCCTATGCTGGTGCAGAAGTGTATAGAATGCCACAATACTAACATGCCCAAGGCCAATGTCAACCTTGATAACTACAAGGAAAAAGCCAGGGTAGTCAAAGATGGTGCCTTTTGGCTCAAGGTACTTGAGCAAATCGAGAGCCGGGCCATGCCACCGAAGTCGAAATCACCTCTTTCGGAGGAAGATTACCGCTTGCTTGTGGATGGCATTAACGGCATTCTCCAAAACTCGCTCAAAGAACATGTGCCAGGCCAAATCGTTATCCGCCGACTCAGCCATACCGAATATCAATACACCGTCAAAGACTTGACGGGTTACGATTTCGATGCCAGAAGCTATTTCCCCTCCGATGGTTCCGGTGGTGGTGGCTTCGACAATCAGGGAGGCTCGCTTTTCATCACACCCCTGAAACTGGAAAGGTATTACGACGCAGCAGACCTTGTCCTTCAGGGAGTAGCGGAAAACGAACAATTATGGAGAAATATAGCACCAGAGGAGTATGACCCCTCATGGTTTACCAAGTTAACCGTGTGGGTGAAATCGCTTTTCGATGACTCTTATAATAGCGGTAGACATGCACAGTTGGCAGCGGAAAAAACCATCTTCCCATTTGCTACCAAGGCGTACCGAAGGTTTTTGAAGGATGACGAGAAAGCAAGGCTGAGCACTTTGTTCTCTCAGGTGTACCATGGAATGGACACACTGGATAATCCGCAAAGGTTTGACCAAAGCATTGCCCAGGTGTACAAGATGGTGTTAGTGTCTCCACATTTTCTTTACCGAACAGAAGAAGAGCCGCCCAACAGCAATGCTTATTACTTGAGCGATTTTGAGATGGCATCACGGCTTTCTTATTTCTTGTGGTCAAGTATGCCGGACGATGAGCTATTCAGCCTGGCCTACATGGGCAAGCTGCAGGACACACTTGTATTGGAAGGGCAAGTGAAACGCATGCTGGCCGATCCAAAAGCCAAAAGGTTTGCTGAAAGCTTCTCAACACAATGGCTGGGGATCAACAAGCTACTTGATACACAACCTATCGTAGATCCGGAGAAATTTCCTGACTTTGATATGCCCTTGCGTGAAGCCCTGTACCGAGAAACTGTGGAATATTTCTATTATGTGCTCACCGATAGCAAGAACATGATGGAGTTGGTCAACAGCAATTATACCTTCCTGAACCAGAAACTTGCGGATTTCTATGGTGTGGAGGGCGACTTCACTGATGAGTACAAAAAAGTGCTTTTGGCTAATGCCAACAGAGGTGGGGTAATGGGCATGGGCAGTGTGCTGACCGTTTCCTCACTCCCTTTGCGCACAAGCCCCGTGCTGAGAGGGAAATATGTGATGGAACAGATCATGGGTATTTCCCCACCACCACCGCCACCAGAAGTGGCTGAGCTGGTGGAGGATGAAGGAGCACATAGCGAACTGGGCCTTAGAAAACTACTGGAGAGGCACCGTTCAAGCCCCGGATGTTTTAGCTGCCACCAGAAAATGGATCCGCTGGGCCTTGGCCTTGAGAACTTTGATGCTACGGGCCGGTGGAGAGACAGCTACGGCAAGGCCGCTATTGATGCCTCAGGTACTTTGGCTGATGGCAGAGAGTTCAATGGCCCTGCTGAGTTAAAGGTGCTGCTGATGGACGAAAAAGAAAAAATAGCGAGAAACCTGGCGACAAAAGTGCTTTCGTATGCTTTAGGTCGTGGTACTATTTTTACAGACGAGCCAGCACTTCGCAAGCTGGAAACAGCTCTATTGGAAAATAATTTTAACCCTGACCCATTTATTGTTGAATTGGTGAAAAGCTATCCGTTCAGAATGAAAATCAATGATTTCAGGGACAAGATAAATGAAGTATTATGAGCAAGAAGTGGCAAATATCCAGAAGACGTATGCTAAAAGGGGTGGGTGCCTGCATGGCCTTACCTTTTCTCGACGCCATGGCGCTACCTGGCATGAGCTCCCCGGTTCCGTCTAAGTCCCCGTTGAGAACAGCCTTTATTGTGATGCCAAACGGCGTGCACCCTCACCACTGGACGCCGGCTGCTGTTGGCCGGGGTTATGAGTTTACCCAACAGCTGCTGCCACTCAAGCACCTGCAAGATGATTTTCTCGTGCTGGGAGAGCTGATGAATATGAATTCGCTTAGAACAGCCGACGGTCACTACACCAAAACTGCCAATCTTCTTACTTCTACCAGAATCCGGCAGACTACTGGTGACAATATCAACAGCGGAGGCGTTTCTATCGATCAGGTCATCGCCAATCACGTGGGCGGAGACACCTTGTTTCCCTCGTTAGAATATGGCCTCGATCGCATTGCTACCGGCGTGGACATTAACGTGGGGCTCACAAGGTTGTACGCCTCAAGTATCTCCTGGAAAACAGCAACCCAACCGCTAACCAAGGAGATCGACCCAAAGATGGCATTCGACAGATTATTTGGGAGGTATGTTCCCGGGGCAAAAATCAAGAACGATCCGTGGAAGCAAAGTGTGCTCGACGCCGTGCTGGATGATGCCAAAAGCCTCAAGAGAAACCTTGGCAGGTCAGACCAGGATAAACTGACGGAATACCTGGACTCCGTTTACAGCCTGGAAAAAAGAATTTCCGACGGAGCCAATCAGGAAAAGTTTGCGGCCAACCTGACCGGCGACGTTAAAAAGGAACTGATTCGCCTGAACCAGAACATTGAAGAATATGCGGAGGTGCGCAGCGGAGTGGACGTGACAGAAAAGACCCGCATGATGCTGGACATCATGGCGCTGGCCTTCTGGAGCGACGCTTCCCGGGTGAGCACCTTTTTGTTTGGCAACTCGGTGAGCAACCGTAATTTCTCCTTCCTCCCTGGCGTAAACGACGGCCACCATTCCATTTCTCACCACATGGACGACGAGAAGAAACTGGCACAATATGTCAAGATCACCCAGTGGCATATGGAGCAGTACGCCTACTTCATTGAAAAGCTGAAATCGATGAAGGAAGGTGAGAGCAACGTTTTTGATAACTCCATGATCATGTTCAGTTCCGACCTGCGGGACGGCAACCGACACTCACCCCGCAACCTGCCCGTGCTTTTGGCTGGTAGGGCTGGGGGAAGAATTAAACCAGGGCAAAACCTGATCTACGAAAAAGAAACCCCTTTGGCCAATCTTTATGTGACCATGCTGGAGGCACTGAACATTGAAAAGACCAGCTTTGCCGACAGCACCGGCAAATTGGCAAACATACTGGCATAGTTAGCAAGACCCTATAATTTGTTTGGCATTTGAGAGTAGAAGCATTAGTTAAGCATCCGGCGCTGGTTGTTTGTTCGTTTGTTATCGGAGTTCTTGTTTTGGGATTGCCATTTATTGGCAAAATTGAGGCGCCAGTTATCTTTTTGATGCTGGGGAGGTTCCATCCTCTGGTGCTGCATTTTCCAATTGTCCTTGTTATTCTGGCTTTGATGCTGGAGCTGGCTATCAAGTTCAAATTTGTTCCCAACGCCACTGGCCTTCAGCTATCGTTGCTTGCGGCCTCTGCTTTCACGGCATTGGTTGCCATTCTGGCTGGCTATTTCCTTTTTGTTGGCGGAGAGTATTCGGGAGAGCTCATGGAGCAGCATTTTTGGGGAGCCACGGTAAGCGGGGCAGGCGTATTTTTTGTAACGGGGCTGTATTTGCTGTCTCATCGATTCACACCAGTTTACCCTTTCTATGTTGGACTTCTGGTGCTTACTAATCTATCAATAGGCTTCACAGGGCATATCGGAGGCTCCATCACCCATGGCAAGGACTATCTCACCGAGTACGTTCCCCTTATTTTTCAGGATGAACCAGCAGGTAATAAGACAGTAGAAGAGATGCTGGTATACGACGACATGATCAGCCCAATCTTCCAGGCCAAATGCATGAGCTGCCATAATCAGTCCCGATCAAAAGGGGGACTCATTATGAGCTCCCTGCAAAGTATTACGAAAGGAGGCGACAGTGGGCTTGCACTCATTACGCCTGAAGATTTGGAGCGAAGCGAGCTATTCAACAGAGTGACCCTTCCAGCTGACCACGATGACGTAATGCCCCCCGAAGGGCAGTCACCCATGAGCCAGCAGGAAATTGAATTGCTTAAATTCTGGATTACTTCAGGGGCCTCTCCGGAACAAAAAGTGACAACGCTACAGGCACGGCCCGAGATCGCCGACGTAACCAATGAACTACTTCCACAGCTGGCCAGGTACCGGCGTAAGCAGGCTATAGCCGAATTGAAATTGAAAGATGTAACTAATGAGTTGGAAACTATGGGCAAAAAACTGAACCTGGCCATAGAACCAGACAGCCTGGAACCACTTTTTAGCCTGAGGGTGAAATTTCCACCTGCGCCTTTCAATAATGATCAGTTCCGTGAGCTGGCGCCTTACAACGACGCTTTTAGCCGACTTTCAATCGTCTCCAGCAGTATAAATGACGATGGGCTATACCACATCAGCCAAATGACTAATGTGAAAAAGCTCTACCTTCAGAAAACAAATATTGATGGGTCAGGATTTATCTACCTCATGCAAATGCCGAGCCTTGAAACGCTCAACCTCTCTTTCACCAAAGTTGACGACAAGGTTGCATTGGACCTATTGAAGTTCCCAAGCCTGAAAGAAGTGTATTTACTTGGCACAAGGTGCACGCCACAGGTGGTCGAAGCACTTAGAAAGAACAAGCCGGGATTGAAGATTCTTTTTGAAGAGGGGCCGTACTTTTAGCAAGAGGGGTGAACACCAATGCGAATGTTCACCCGGAAATAATTGTCTCGATCACTTAGGAAACACACTCTTATCAATATTAGGAATGATTTTGAGAGCGTTCTTATAGTACACTTTCTTTAGCACCTCGTCAGGCAGATCTAGCCCATACATTCTCCAGAAAGCATGGTACCTTTTGTAGTAAGGAAAGTACTCATCGGCGGTTTCCAGCACTCTGAAGTAAGTGTAGTATTCTTCAGGGTTGTAGGCATCTTTGCCAAATAAAATTCTGTCCTGATACTTGGTAAAAAACGCTTTGGCTGCTCTTGGCTGCCTGCCTAGCTCAGCAATGATGGCACCGATTTCGGTGTACATATTAGGCATTTCATCGAGCAGCTTGCCAAGGGTCGCCAGGTCGTTGGCGTACCAACCGAAGTGCGCATTAATGAAGGTAGTTTTCTTGTGTTTCTTAAACACGTTGTGCTGCTCCTGAATAATCTGCTCCCAGGGAACCGGATCAGTAGCCGAGCGCTTACGGTTTGGGTGTGTTTTTAGCTCAAGCCACCGCTCGTTATTTTCATCATAATCGTCCCAGAACGACTTTGGATCGGCAGAGTGGATCAGCACGGGTATTCCCAGCTCACCACACTTCGCC
Source organism: Imperialibacter sp. (assembly GCF_048007035.1). NCBI lineage: Bacteria > Pseudomonadati > Bacteroidota > Cytophagia > Cytophagales > Flammeovirgaceae > Imperialibacter > Imperialibacter sp. Next base: position 2,019,107 of record NZ_CP180355.1, on the reverse strand, counting down.
CAAATTGGGTCGATTCTCGGGTCGTCCACAGCCACTCTTTTTCCCGAACCATCAGTCACGCTGAAACCCAGGCTTTTGTAAATTTTCAACCCATTGGCACCCGCTTTCACATCTTCTTCAAGAGAGGCCGCAGCTTTTTTACCCCATTCCGGGTCGTCGATGCCCGTGAAATCAAGGTTGGTGAAGATAATGAACCTGCTGGGCGAGTTTTTCTTTACATTGTCCAGCACTTCCAGCAGGTAGCCACGGCTTCCCCGGCCCCTTCCACTCAAATTGACCATCACCCCCATGTTCAGGTCATCCATTTCCTTTACCAGCGGAGCGAGATCCTGCTGATTCATCCTGAATTGGTGATTGTGGACGTCAACAAATGGATACTTCGATTTTGTCACAGGGTGTTCCGGCACTACAAGTGTTGATGGGGGATCGTATTTCTCCCAGTCCATGACCATTTCTGAGTCCACTTTTTGAGCGGAAGCTTGCGAAAAAATAAGGAGCCCGCAGGAAAGGGTAAGTAAGAGTTTCTTCATGAGATAGATTTTATAGCATAACTAATTACGAAAGATTGAAAGGCCGAAGCATAATAGCTTATAGGAACGGTATTTAGAGGGTGTGAACTTAGCCGTTTTGAAACTTCGGTGCAAAAGATTAGTTTTGTTATATTACTAATAGTTAGTATAACAACAATATACCCATTATGAACATTTTAGATCATTCTCATCAAAACACCATCGAGGCACCGGAGGACTTTTTGCCACTCTTGGGAACCGACTATCTGGAGCTTTATGTTGGTAATGCTTTGCAGGCAGCTCACTATTATAAAACTGCCTTTGGCTTTCAATCACTGGCTTTTTGCGGACTGGAAACAGGCGTGAAGGACAGGACTTCCTATGTGCTGGTGCAGGACAAAATACGCCTGGTGCTGACAACCCCCTTGAAGGCAGACACCGAAATCGGGAGACACATCGATAAGCATGGAGATGGCGTGAAGGTGGTAGCACTTTGGGTGGAAGACGCTGCGAAAGCTTTCGAAGAAACAACGGCAAGGGGAGCAAAGCCATTCATGGAGCCGCAAGTTGAAAAGGACGAAAATGGCGAGGTGGTTCGCTCAGGCATTTATACTTATGGAGACACTGTTCACATTTTTGTAGAAAGGAAAAACTATTCTGGCGTTTTTCTGCCGGGCTTCAAGCCATGGAAGAGTAGCTACAACCCTAAACCCATTGGCTTAAAGTATGTTGACCACATGGTGGGCAACGTAGGCTGGGGGGAAATGAATCAGTGGGTCGACTTTTATGCCAACGTGATGGGGTTTGCTCAGCTGGTGTCTTTCGATGACAAGGACATTTCTACAGAATACACTGCGCTGATGAGCAAAGTGATGAGCAATGGCAACGGAAGGGTAAAGTTCCCGATCAATGAGCCAGCCGACGGTGCGAAGAAATCGCAGGTGGAGGAGTACCTGGATTTTTACAACGGGTCAGGCATTCAGCACATAGCCGTAGCCACTGATGATATCATTGCAACCGTTACCCAGCTTCAGAACAGAGGAGTCGAGTTTCTAAATGTGCCTACGACTTACTATGATGACCTGCTCGACAGGGTAGGCCATATTGACGAAGATTTGGAGCCTTTGAAGAAACTCGGAATTCTTGTCGACAGAGACGATGAGGGCTATTTATTGCAGATATTCACCAAGCCTGTGGAGCCTCGACCGACTATGTTTTTTGAGATCATACAAAGAAAAGGGGCCAGGTCGTTTGGAAAAGGAAACTTCAAGGCATTATTTGAAGCGATTGAGCGAGAACAAGAGCTAAGGGGAACATTGTAGTTCCCCTACAATTGCCGATACATGCAGAATAAATATGGATTTCTTATTGAAGTAGCCTCCCGCCAAATAAAGCAGGCGTTGCAGCGAAAATTGCAGCTTTCGGGAGCAGACTTAACGGTTGACCAGTGGGTAGTTCTCGATCAACTATCGGAAGGCCCCAAGTCGCAGGTAGCGGTTGTGGAAGCGGTGTACAAAGACCCCCCGACTGTCACCCGTATCATAGACCTGCTTGGACAAAAGGGCCTTGTGGTGAGAAAAGCCGACCCCAACGACAGGAGGAAATTCAGCGTTGGATTAACTGTTGAAGGAGAGGCGCTTATTTCGCAACTCAGACCGGTGGTGGATGACTTTCGAAACCAGGGTTGGGAAGGCCTGAATGAAGAAGACTATGTGCATTTGCATCGTATCATGACCAAAATAGTTCATAACTTCGAGATAGCATCAGCAGCTACACTCATGGATGCCACTGCTATTTCTGATGACAAAGCCGCCTGAGATTTGAGGGTAATATATTCAAACATAGCCCGTTAATTAGGCAGTGTTATGTATAATTATAATCTTTGGTGTATGAAGTATTTTGGTGTAATCGTCTTTTTGTTTTTTCTCAGCTGGGGGGCCTCCGCCCAATCGTCAAGGGAGGTAAATACCGCCCAAAAGCAGGGTTCGCAGTACAACTCCACTCAAAAGATAAAGAAGGTAAAGAAGAAAAAGAAGAGCAAGAAGGACCAGCTTATCGAAGAATACGAGCAGCGGATGAAGGACAATGCCAAGGCCTACAAAAAAGCTTCCAAGGAGATGGAAAAGCCTCAGTATTCCGATCAGTCCTACTTCGGACACAAGAAACCGCCTAAGAAAAGGCCACTCGGCAAACGTAAATTTTGCAAGGAGTGCGGCATTGTCCATTAATTATATAGCTCTAAGATATTCCAGTTCTGATGATAGCGCATGCAGCACATAGCCAGGTGCATTGAGCATACACTTTTACGCCCGACACTGTCCGACAAAGACATTGACCAATTGGTGTCGGAAGCTAAAACCTATGGATTCTGTGGGGTATGTGTGCCGCCCTTTTGGGTGAAAAGAGCACAGCGGGAAATTGGCTCTGCCAATATTCAGCTCGTGACGGTTGTGGGCTTTCCGCTGGGCTACCAGATGACTGAAACTAAACTCGAGGAGGCCAGGCTGGCGTTGAAGGACGGGGCCACAGAAATAGACATGGTAATGAACATTTCTGCTTTCAAAATGAACCACCCCTGGTTCAAAATTGATTTGGCCAAAGTGACGAAGCTGGCTCATGAGCAAGAGGCCATACTGAAGGTGATCATTGAAACGGCCTACCTCACTGACGAGGAAATAGTGAAGGCTGCAACTATTGCCAAAGATGCCGGCGCCGACTATGTTAAAACCAGCAGCGGCTTTGCAGGTGCCGGGGCAAAGGCAGAGCATATCAAGCTACTCAGAGAAATATTGCCATCGCATGTGGGCATCAAGGCGTCGGGCGGCATCAAAACTTTGGCTCAAACGCTGGACCTGATCAATGCAGGTGCCGACCGGATTGGCACTTCGTCCGGGGTGGCTATTGTCAGCGAGCTTTCAAACCCCTCCTGAAATTCGTTCTCATTTATTTGCATAAGGCTGTTTGATTTTTGAATTGGAATTTTCATTTTTCAATCCTAAACCGGCAATTGTCAGATGGTCTGTTATCAAATACGTGTGGTGGGCAAAGTGCAGGGTGTCTTTTACAGAGCCAGCACAAAAACCGTGGCCGACGAATTGGGCGTGAAAGGATGGGTGAAGAATGAGTTGGACGGAAGCGTATTGATAGAAGCCGAGGGCACCAAGGACAAATTGATAGATTTAATGGCCTGGTGCAAAAAGGGGCCGCTGCATGCCAAAGTTGACAGCATAGAGCGCACCGAAGTTGATTTGAAACATCACAACGTATTCTTGATCCGGCACTAGGCTACTTTCATAGGCACGATGCCTCGTACTTTGTGTACCCGCACTTCAAATTGGCTATTTAAAAACACCCTCAGCCGGTTTTCTGCAAGTTCGCCCTGTCTCCTGTTCTTACAAAAAACAGTAGCAGCGAGCACAGCTTTAAGAAACTGAGGGTTTTGACCAAATTCGGTGCACCAGATCACAAAACGCTCAGTCCATTCTCTGGAATACTTTTCGAAGTGGCTGCTGCCATCCCAGATGAGCTCAAGTTGGTTGTTGCCATATTTGTACCTGTAGATTCCACACAGTGAAGTGTAGAACGTATGGAGATAGATGAGCTGATTTTTCTCGTAGCTTTCGATCCGCAGCGAGGTGTCATCGTTGAGTCCCAACGGGTTATAAACCTGCTGATAGGCACTTTTTGAAATTGATATCAGCTCCGTGAGAAGATCGGCTTCCAGATGGGCCTGGGCTTGCTTTAATATAAGGTTTTTGTCGTAGGGGAAAAAGCGGTGATCTGTCAACTCCATATAGGCACAAATATAAGCTTTTGAATTTTTACTGCACCAATAAAATAGAATTAGAACACGAAAAAATGGACAACACTAAAACGGTTCCTGACTGTTTTGCTATTTGTTTTTCCGCACCTTATCTTAACAATTAAATAACATCCCCTTAATTTTTCAGTCGGCGGTAGTAGTCTTGCCAGGTGCCGGAAATGTAGAAGTTCTTGACTTAAGTTGACCGGCCAGAAGGTTCGGGTCAATTTATCTTTGGCAACACCACTTTATAGCAGGTTTTTATATTAAAGAAACTGATCGGGTCAAAAGAATAATTGGAATCTAAAGCATTGTTTGACAAGGCGTTTTGGGATTAATCTTTCGTTAAAATTTAATTTCATTGATATCGAAAAGTTAACCTTTTCATGCTGGTCTGAAAACAAGTATCCTTTAGCTTTGCACCATATTTTATCGACCGTAAAATTTATTTAACAACCAAAAAAACAAATTATGAGGCGAATTTTACAATTGGCTATGACCCTGTTGATTACGGCTTCGTTTTCGACGGTATTCGGGCAAGGCACCACCACTTCTGCACTTAACGGGCAGGTCGTGGATGCAAATGGGAGTGCTCTGCCGGGTGCTACTGTTCTTGCTGTGCATACACCTACTGGATCGCAGTATGGTAACGTTTCAGACGTGGAAGGCTACTTCCGTATTTCGGGAATGCAGGTAGGCGGACCTTACACCGTAACCATTTCATTTGTGGGCTACAAGCCCTACCAGCAGTCTGGCGTGTTCCTTACACTTGGCCAAACCTTTAGAATTAAGGCTGTGCTTGAAGAGGAAAGCACGCAGCTTGAAGGAGTGGAAATTATTGCAAGTGGCAATGATGTGTTCGATGGCAACAAGACTGGCCAGTCGACAATTATTGACGAAGGAACGATCAATACGCTACCAACTGTGTCAAGGTCGCTTACTGATTTCACTCGCCTTAACCCCCTGGTAAACATTCAGGGTGACGCTATCGAAATTGCCGGAATGAACAACCGCTACAACGCAATTTATATTGATGGAGCGGTCAATAATGATGTTTTTGGCCTTGCAGCCAGCGGCACCAACGGCGGGCAGACTGGTGTGTCCCCAATCTCAATCGACGCTATCGAGCAGTTTCAAGTAGCTGTCGCTCCATTTGACGTAACACAGTCGGGGTTTGCTGGCGGCTCTATCAATGCAGTCACCAGAAGTGGAACGAATGAATTCGAAGGGTCGGCATACGGCTTCCTGAGAAATCAAAAACTTTCTGGAAAGACCCCCACAGACGACCCAGATTTCGAAAGAGAGCAACTGGACGAATTCACTGCCAAAACTATGGGATTCCGTATTGGCGGCCCAATTGTGAAAAACAAAGTATTTTTCTTTGCTAACGCTGAGATGCAGAGAGACGAAACACCCAGGCCATTCAACGCAGCTACATACACTGGCGATGCCTCAACAGCCGACATTCAAGCGTTGGTTACCAAGCTCAAAAGTGAGTATGGGTACGATCCGGGCACATATACCAACAATGCCTCTTACCTGAATAGCGACAAGGTGATTGCCAAGATTGATTGGAACCTGAGTAAGAACCATAAGTTGTCTGTGCGCCACTCTTACGTAAAGGCGGAAAACCTACAGGCTAACCAGTCGGGAACAACCTCCATCAACTTCCAGAACGCTTCTGTTTACTTCCCTTCAACAACCAACTCTTCTGCGCTTGAGTTGAAAAGCAATTTTGGAAGCAACATGTCAAACCACCTTACCATTGGTGCTACCTTTGTTAATGACGACAGAGACCAGGCGGGCGACCCGTTTCCATTTGTAAGAATTAGTGATGGAGCAGGTTCAATTGCTTTTGGTAGTGAGGAATTCTCAACTGCCAACCAGTTGAAACAAGATGTGATTACAGTGACGGATAACTTCCAGATTTTCAAGGGAAGGCACACCTTCACCATCGGCACACACAACGAATTCTATAAGTCTTACAACCTGTTCATTCGCCAGGCTTTTGGATCATACAACTATGACAGCCTTTCAGGCTTTATGAATAACCTGAACGCCGATAACTACAATGTCAGCTATTCTCTGGTAGACACAAAGGTTGGTGACGGTTCGGCCGGTGCAGCTGAATTTGGTGGCATGCAGCTTGGCGTTTATGGCCAGGACGAATTTCAAGCTACTGATAGGTTGAAATTGACGCTGGGCCTCCGCATTGATATGCCAATCTTCGGCGATGAAACGCTTGAAAACACTGCTTTCAATACAACAACAGCAGGCTTAATTGAGGCCGCTGGATATGACCTGAAAGGTGCCAAAACAGGTGAGTTTATTGGCTCATCCGTTCTTTTCGCTCCAAGGTTTGGCTTTAACTATGATGTGACTGGTGACAGATCTACACAGCTGCGTGGTGGACTGGGAATTTTCAACAGTCGTATTCCGCTCGTATGGCCAGGCGGCGCTTACAACAACAATGGTCTGACCGTTGGTGGAGACTTCAAAACCAATGTCCCATTCAACAGCCAGTGGGATGGTCAACCTCGTAACGTAGCCCCAGGTCAGGGATCTCCCTCAGGACAGATAGATTTGTTTGCGTCAGACTTTAAGTTGCCACAAGTATTCAAGGCTAATCTTGCCGTAGATCAAAAGCTTCCATGGGGGATGGTAGGTTCATTTGAAGCACTTTATACTAAGTTTCTTAATAATATTTTCTATGAGAACCTGAACATCAGACCGGCTGCTACACAGCTATCCGGTACCCCCGATGATCGAAATAAATACAACAGATCTAGTCCAGTCGACCCTACGTATACAGGCATTTATCTTGCCTCTAATACTAATAAGGGGTATACCTATAACCTGTCAGCAACTGTGGCTAAACCTTTCTCCAATGGCTTCACCTCTAGTTTGTCTTACACCTGGAATGATGCCTTTTCAGTGTACGACGGCACCTCATCACAGAACTCTTCGCAGTGGAGAGGTCTTCACTCTGTGAACGGTCGCAATATTTTTGACGAGGCAATGAGGTCTGACTTCTCTATGGGGTCAAGAGTTATTGCGCAACTTTCGTATAGAAAGGAATACCTTGGGTTTGGTGCTTCTCAAATCTCACTGTTCTACAATGGACAGTCGGGCAGAACCTATTCTTACATATATGACGACAGTGGTAACTTGACCAGGGAAGATTCAAGAGAAAGAAGCTTGGTTTATATCCCTGCTAATCAAAGTGATATCAACTTGGTTTCTACCTCAAGCTACACGGTGTCTCCCGCTGAGCAATGGGCCGATTTGGATGCATTCATCAAATCTGATAAGTATCTCAGCGAGCACAGAGGTGAATATGCTGATAGAAACCAGAGCAGATCACCTTTCGAGGGAGTAGTTGACTTCAGATTCTTACAGGATTTCTATATTCAAACAGCCTCTGGCAAAAGAAATACCCTCCAGGTATCACTTGACATTTTCAACATAACAAATCTCATCAATCAGGATTGGGGTAGAAGATATTTTGTGAGCGATGGAGGCAACTTCCAAAGTGCCGAGCTGCTTAGGTTTGAAGGATGGGCTGATGCGGCGCAGACTGTACCAAACTTTACATACCGGAAAGGTGCAGACTACCAGCCATGGCAAATCGACGACTCTGGTTTCCAGAGCTCTCGCTGGCAGATGCAGATTGGTGTTAGATATATATTCAAATAATTTACTTCACAATTTGATACAAAAAGAGGCTCGTCAGAGCCTCTTTTTTTGTCTTCTTGGCTGTCGAAAAATGGGGTTGCCAAAAGGTGTTTCCTTGAAGTACTAAGTAACCGTTCTACTCAACTCAGTTTTGCATGTTTCCCGAAGAGGCAAACAGACTTTTCCTCTTTTTAAGGCACCATCCATAAACGGTTACAATTAAGTTACGCTTTAAAGCCATTTATTTACCCTTCAACCCGCTTGCCACAAACAACGAACAAATTGTAATGCACCCCGTTTTTTGGGTGTAATTTTGTCATTTCCGAAAAAATAGAAATCCGCTCAAACGGATCATTCTATCAACCAAACGTATGAAGAAAACTGTAAGAAGGGTACTATTTTATGTAATGGTATTGGTTGTTTTAGTCTACCTGGCCGACCGCAAGTTTCATTTTATTTCAAGTGGGCCGGATAGTGCTCAGCCTGCGTTGGCTTCCTCTGACGGAGCTTTGCCGGTTACTGCTACCATTATCAAACCTGAACCGCTGGACGATAAGCTAATTATTACAGGTGCGCTTATTGCTAACGAGGCAGTTGAGATTGCCTCTGAGGTGTCAGGTGTGGTGCAGAAAATCTATTTCAAAGAGGGATCTAAAGTAAAAAAGGGAGACCTGCTGCTAACCTTAAACACAGAAGACCAGGAGGCCCAGCTGGAGAAGTTGAAATTCTCGAAGAAGCTGAGAGAGACCAGCGAATATCGCCAGCGTCAGCTACTTGAAAAAGAAGCAATTAGTCAGGAGGAATACGACGTGGCATTGACTGAGTTAAATACCGCCTCCGCCGACATCAAAGTATTAGAAGCTCAAATTGCTAAAAGCAAGATCAGGGCACCTTTCAATGGCACTATTGGCTTGAGATACATTAGCGATGGAGCTTTCATCAACTCAAGTTCCCGAATTGCAAGTTTAATAAACATCAACCCTATCAAGGTAGAGTTCTCCATTCCCGGAAAGTATGGAACAGTGATAAATGACGGCGACCCCATTTTCTTCACAACCGACGCTTCTGAGAAGACATATCAGGGCACTGTTTACGCCGTTGAGCCACAAATTGACCAGGCTACCAGAACCATGAGGATCAGGGCAACCAGCGACAACTCCAAAGGAGAACTGTTTCCCGGGTTGTTTACAAGGGTGGAGGTAGTATTGAACCACAAAGACAATGCGTTAATGGTGCCGTCTATAGCGGTCGTGAATGACCTTGCTGGGCATAAGGTGTTCCTTGAAAGAGGAGGAAAGGTGGTTGAGCAGCCCGTTACCATTGGTATACGTACTGCTAACAGCATAGAAATAATTGAGGGCATTAAGGAAGGCGACACTGTGATCACTTCAGGTTTGCTGCAAATCCGCCCGAATTCAGTGGTGGAGATCACCGATTTTAACTAAAACAATAAAACTATGGCAGGTCTATCCAACATCAGTATTAACAGACCCGTGCTGGCGGTGGTAATGTCCATCATTATCATCATTTTCGGCATCATAGGATTCAACTTTCTGGGTATCAGAGAGTATCCTAGCGTTGACCCACCTATTATCTCGGTAAGCACCTCTTACACCGGCGCCAATGCGAGCATCATAGAGTCGCAGATCACCGAGCCCTTGGAGGAATCGATCAATGGAATTGCCGGCATCAAAAGTCTTACGTCTACCAGTAGAGATGGAGCCAGCTCTATCAGGGTTGAGTTTGACCTGGAAATTGACCTGGAAGCAGCCGCCAACGATGTTAGAGACCGGGTGTCGAGAGCCACCAGAAACCTCCCACCCGACTGTGATCCGCCGTCGGTGAGAAAAGCGGACGCTGATGCCATGCCCCTTGTTTTTTTGAATGTAAAAAGTGACAAAAGAACCCTTTTGGGCCTTTCCGATGTAGCAGAGAATATTTTTAAGGAGCGACTTCAGACTATAAAAGGAGTGGCAGCCGTCCAGATTTGGGGCGAGCGTCGCTATTCCATGAGACTTTGGATGGATCCCGCTAAACTGGCAGCCTACTCGCTTACGCCATTGGAGGTCTTGAATGCAGTGACACGGGACAACGTCGAACTTCCTTCGGGGCTGGTGGAAGGCACGAACATGGAACTCACCGTGAGAACCATGGGCAGGATTTCAACGCCAGAAGAATTCAACCAGCTTATCGTCAAAGAGGATGACAACAACGTTGTGCGTTTTCAGGATGTTGGGAGAGCTGAACTGGGACCAGAAAACAACCGAACCATACTCAAAAGGGATGGCGTACCCATGGTTGGCGTTGTACTTCAGGCGCAGCCGGGAACTAATATCATAGAAATCGTAGATGAGTTCTACAGAAGGCTGGAGTTTATCAAGAAGGACCTCCCCGCCGATATCGAACTCGGGATAGGCTTCGACGTCACAGAGTATGTGAGGAAATCTATCACTGAGGTGCAGGAGACTATTTTCATGGCCTTTGTGCTGGTGGTGTTGATTATTTTCGCCTTCCTGCGTGACTGGCGAACTACGCTAATTCCTGTTGCCACTATCCCGATATCGCTGATAGGTACTTTCTTCATCATGTACCTTGCGGGCTTCACCATCAACGTACTGACGCTTCTGGGCATCGTGCTGTCGATAGGGCTCGTGGTGGATGACACTATTGTGGTGTTGGAGAATATTTACACCAAGATAGAAGATGGGATGTCGCCGCTGGAGGCCGGACTCAAGGGATCGACGGAGATTTTCTTCGCCGTTATTTCCACCACCGTGGCGTTGGTAGCAGTGTTCATGCCTGTTGTGTTTCTCGATGGTCTCACAGGCCGGCTTTTCAGGGAGTTTGGGATCGTTGTGGCAGGGGCGGTAATAATATCGTCGTTTGTTGCTCTTACGCTTACGCCAATGCTGTCTACCAAAATTCTCAAGAAAAGAGAGAAAAAGCAGTGGCTATATAGGGTGACGGAGCCTTTCTTCGATTGGATGAACGAGGGCTACAACAAATCGCTTGAAAACTTTATGGCTCGTAAATGGCTTGCTTTGGTCATACTGGTACTTTCTTTTGGGGGCATCTATCTGCTCAATAACAACATCCAAAGCGAGCTTTCTCCCATGGAAGACAGGGGTGAGTTCAGGATCAACAGCACCGGGCCCGAAGGCGCTACTTTCGAGTATATGGACGCCTATCTTGATAAAATGCTTGCATTAGTAAGCGAGGCGGTCCCGGAAAAGGAGGCACTCATTAGTATGACAAGCCCCAGCTTTGGATCATCGGGCTCTGTGAATTCTGGAAACGTGAGGGTGATGATGGTTGATCCATCGGAGCGAACCAGATCGCAGCAAGAAGTCGTGGACGCCATTAGTCCTTTGGTGATGAGAATGACCGAAGCCCGTTCTTTTGTTTCTCAAAGCCAGTCGATAGGCAATAGAAGAGGAGGGCTACCTGTGCAATACGTAATACAGGCAACTACCATCGAAAAATTGAAAGAAGTGTTGCCAGCCTTTGTGGATGCGGCAAGTGCCGATGAGCATTTTAATTTCGTTGACCTTGACTTGAAGTTTACCAAGCCTGAGATCAACATAGAAATAGATCGTGACAAGGCCCGCAGTTTGAATGTATCGATCCGGGATGTCGCTCAAACGCTCCAACTTGGCCTGAGTGGTTCTAGATTTGGTTATTTCATCAAAGACGGAAAGCAGTACCAAATAATAGGCCAGGTGGACAGAGAAGATCGCAACGACCCACTTGACCTGAAGGCACTTTATGTGAAGAACCAGGTAGGAGACCTTATCCAGATGGACAACCTTGTAAAGATCACAGAGCAAAGCACACCACCGCAGCTCTATCGGTACAACAGATTTGTGTCAGCAACGGTATCGGCGTCGTTGGTGCCTGGCTACACCATCAAGGATGGTATTGATGCCATGGATGCCATAGCAGCGAAAGTGCTGGATGGCACTTTCCAAACCGAGTTGTCGGGCCCGTCTGCGGAGTTCAGGGACTCCTCGTCAAGCTTGTACTTCGCTTTTATATTTGCTCTTATTTTGATTTATCTGGTGCTGGCGGCTCAGTTTGAGAGCTTCAGAGATCCATTTATCATTATGCTTACTGTGCCCATGGCAATTGCAGGAGCATTTCTATCGCTATGGTACTTTGACCAGACACTCAACATATTCAGCCAGATAGGTATTATCATGCTGATAGGTTTGGTAACAAAGAATGGTATCCTGATTGTGGAATTTGCCAACCAACGCAAAGCTCATGACATGGCCGTGGAAGAAGCCATAGTTGGTGCGGCACAGCAACGTTTCCGCCCTATTCTGATGACCAGTCTGTCGACCATTCTGGGTATTCTGCCGATTGCATTGGCGCTTGGTGCAGGCTCTGAAAGCCGTGTGTCCATGGGTATCGCCATCATTGGAGGGCTACTATTTGCAACAATACTCACCCTGTATGTAATACCTGCCATGTATGTTTACATCTCTGGCAAGGAAAAAAGAATGGCTAGATTTTAATTTTCAAATAATAATATGAACAAAGTGAGGATTGTGTTTTTCGTTCTGGGTGCGCTGCTGCTATCGGAGAGTTTGTTTTCTCAGGACATAATGAGCCTGCCGGAGGCGGTCAGGATAGCACTTGAAAACAACTACGACATTAAAATAGCTGACAATACCAGAGAAATTTCTGAAAATGATGTCACACGGGGAAATGCTGGGTTTTTACCTACCGTTGGAGTCACTGCATTTAAGAACTTTGCATCCAATGATACTTATCAGGAGCGAAACGATGCGAATAGGACAATAGTTGATATCCAGGGCGCAAAGTCGGAACAGGCTAGTATTGGCGCCTCATTTAACTGGATAGTTTTCGACGGATTGGGAATGTTTTATGCTTATGACAGACTGGGGCAGCAGAACGAAGCCAGCAACTTGCTGATGAAGGTAACAATGGAGAACACTGTAGCTGAAGTGCTCTCCACTTACTATACTGTTGCCCTCGAAGTGGAGCGAATCAAGGTGCTAAACAACTCGTTGCAGCTTTCAGAGAGACGACTTGAAATCGCACAGAATAAATATGAAATAGGCAAAGCCAGCAAAGTTGAGTTTCTCGCTGCTCAGGTCGATTTCAATACCGACAAAACTTTACTGATCAATGAGGAACAGCTGCTATACCAGGCCAAGGTAGATCTTAATAGAGTGCTGGCAAGAGATGTCGAGGCAGATGTCGAAGTTGACCAAACAATTGACATCAACGAAAATTTGGTTTTGGGCGAGCTGCTTGAATCGGCAAACATGAAGAATCCTTCTTTGCTTCAGTCGCAAAGGCAGTTGAACATTGCTCACCTGCAAATGAGGGAATTAAAAAGTGATAGATTTCCAATAGTCTCTCTAACTACAGCATATTCCAAGGGCAATAGCAGCTCGCAGGTTGGCTTTGCTGCTTTGACACGTACAAATGGCTTTAATTATGGCGTTACAGCCAGTCTCAATATCTTTAATGGCTTCAACGTTAACCGTCGTGTACAAAACGCCAAAGTGCAAATGGAGACAGCCGAATACACGATAGCTGACTTAAGACTGTCCCTGGAAGCCGATATCAACAAAATGTATAATCGGTACGTAACCAGCCTTGATCTTATTAATATCGAAAGGCAGAACCTCGAGGTTGCCAGGGAAAACGAAAGTATTGCCTTAGAAAGATATCAGTTAGGTAATTATACTCCACTGGAGCTAAGAGAAGCTCAAATCAATGCTGTGCAGGCTGAGAGCCGCCTTATCAATGCTGCATTCTCCACAAAGCTGGCTGAAATTGAGCTGCTTCGGCTAAGCGGAAGCCTGATCACGACATTCTCTGAGTAGGTAGCAAAGCGGGGTAGATAGCGTCGCTTCCCAAGTCTTTGATGGTCAGAACTAGCTTTTTAGCAAAAAAAGCCTATTTTAGGTCATGTTTCTTTGCAAACGTAGCCTGATAAACCAGTTGTGCCACCGCACATTTGGCTATCTATTGAGAATACTCCTTTGCTTTCTGCTATGCCTTTTTGCCGCCTGCGGCAGAACTTCCTCCGATTCTAAAGCCATTGACAAAAATAAAAGAGTGGCCGAAGAGGTAGTAGACTTCGACCTTGACAAGATCATGGCCAGAGGGTTGTTAAAGGTCATCATCGAAAACAGTTCTACTAGCTACTTTATCTATAAAGGCCAGCCAATGGGCTATGACTATGAGCTGCTGCGCAGGTATGCCAGGTCTATAGGGGTGAGGCTACAGTTCATCATTTCTCAGGATTTGGAAGAAAGCTTCCGGAAGCTTAACAGCGGGGAGGGAGATATTCTTGCCTACAATCTTACCGTTACCAAAGAAAGAAGAGAAAGGATCGCATTTACGCACTACCACAATCTTGTCAGACTGGTGCTGATACAGCGAAAACCTGAGAATTGGTATCAGATGAAGCTTCATGAGATTGAGGACCAGCTTTTGACGAATCCGGTCGACCTGATTGGCAAAGAGGTTGTTGTGCGCAAAGGCTCGTCATACATAAGCAGGCTGGAGAACCTGAGCGACGAAATTGGTGGTGACATTGTGCTTGTCCCGGCTTTTGCCGAGCAAACGACAGAGAACCTGATTCATGAAGTGGCAACCGGAAAAATTCAGTACACGGTTGCCGAAGAAAATGTCGCCCTGCTCAACGCCACTTATTTTCCTATTCTTGATGTTAGCACTGCTATTAGTCTGCCCCAGCAAATCGCCTGGGGTTTACGAAAAAACGCCAGCCAACTACAGACGTCTTTGAATCTCTGGATCGATGGCATGCGCAAGACGGCCGACTACAATGTTATTTACAATCGGTATTTCAAAAACACCAAGACATACACTTTGCTGGCGCAAAGCGACTTTTCTAACCTGAACAGTAATACCATTTCTCCCTACGACGAGCAAATCAAAGCTGCGTCTCATGAACTGGGCTGGGATTGGAAGCTGCTGGCTGCGATGGTGTTCAAGGAATCTCAGTTCAAACCTAAAGCAAAATCGTGGGCCGGAGCTGTCGGGCTTATGCAGCTGGTTCCTGATACCGGCGAACTGTATGGAGCGAAAGACCTCACCGACCCCACTCAGAATATAAATGCTGGCGTTAAGTACCTGCTTTGGCTCGACAAATTGTGGACTAAACGGATTCCCGACAAAAAGGAGCGGATAAAGTTTGTTTTGGCCTCTTACAATGTTGGCCAGGGCCATGTGATTGATGCGGTCAAGCTCACTGAGAAGTATCACGGAGACGCTGCGAAATGGAACGACGTGTCGGAGTATCTTCTGAAAAAGTCGGAACCGAACTATTTTAACGACCCGGTAGCCGAGTTCGGTTATTGCCGTGGAGCCGAGCCGGTCAATTACGTGGCCGACATCTTGTCACTTTTCGATCAGTATTCTCAAATGATTTCAGTGTAGGTCAGGAAAATGGCTTGCTACAATCTTGGCGGAAGAAAGACACAATGGGATGCCACCGCCCGGGTGCACACTGCCACCACAGAAATAGAGATTTTTTACCCGCCTGCTCTTGTTGGGGTGGCGAAGGAAAGCAGCAAATCTGTTGTTGGAACTATTGCCATAAAGTGCTCCCTGCGAGGAAGATGTTTTTGACTCTATGCTGATGGGGTCGAGCACCGCTTCTTCCTCAATCAGTTCCGCTATGTCGGTTTTCAAAATTCCCGAAAGCTTTGTAAGGATGTGTTCCTTAGCCCGAACTTTTAGCAGCTCCCAATCTTGCCCTGAATTGTGGGGAACATTGATCATCACAAACCAGTTTTCGCAACCGGCTGGCGCATCGCCACTCACTTCCTTTGATGTGATGTTTACATATACTGTAGGGTCGGCATAAATGTCCGCCTTGGAGAATATGTGATCAAACTCTTTTTGATAGTCACCGCTAAAGAAAATATTATGGAGATCGAGCTCCTTAAAGTTCTTTTTAATTCCCCAGTAAAAGATAAGCGCCGAGCTGGATTTTGGCTGGTTCAAAAGCCTGGCTGGTGCTTTAGTGCCCGGGAGCAAGCGCTTGTAGGTAGCCACCATGTCCATATTGCTGACTATGTTGTCAAATGGATGATCCTGGTCGTTGACTCTGAGTCCAGTTACCTGGCCGCTCTTCAGATTGATTTTTTCCACCGGGCTATTGAAGCGGAATTCTGCCCCACTCTCTTTCGCAAGTTTAAAGAGGCTTTCTGTGATTTGGTGCATCCCTTTTTCTGGGATGAATGCACCTACACCAAACTCCAGGTGGGGAATGATATTCATCGTAGCCGGAGTTAGGTAGGGGCTGGAGCCATTGTAGGTCGCATACCTGTTGAACAGTTGTGTGGTTTTGTCTTTGGCGAACCTTTGTCGGTTGGCAGCGTGCATAGTCCGGAAAAGGTCAAGCTTGTGAAGCACTTTGTATGCCTTAAACGCCTGCCTATTGAAAAACGTCTTTACATCGTGCAACGACCTGTGAATAAAGAGGTCAGCCAGGTGGTCGTATAGAAAGGAGCTGTGCTTGAGAGCAGCTAGTGTATTTGCAGTTGGTTCACCAAGCTTAGCTTCGAGTTCAGCCGCCAGTAGTTGTGGGTTGGCAGAAGCCTGCAGAGAAATCCCGTCATCAAAGAAGTAATTAGCGGTGTTAGGGAGTTGCTTATAGCTGAAGTGATTTTTTGGATCTTTTTTTGATATTCTGAATAATTCATCGACATAATCAGGCATGGTAAATAGAGAAGGCCCTGCATCAAATCTATATTTCCCAAGCCTGAGTTCAGTCAATTTGCCTCCCGGATAATCGTTTCCATCAAAAATTGTGACCTCATATCCTTTGTTAGCCAACCTGATACCCGTAGCCATGCCCGCTATACCCGCTCCAATAATTCCGACTGTTTTTTCCATTAAATGTATTTTCTTAGTAACATTAAAGCCGGGCGTAGGTTATGGCCTGAGCACAATTTTTTAGCACAGTAAAATTTTACTAGAAAAAATTATATTTTTTATAAGATAGTTTCTAAAAATTGGTTACCTTTATTTTGTAAGGCGTATTAATCGATGATGTAAAGACAACCAGCAATTAGAATACTACTTCAAATGAACGCAATTAACGACACCATGTCTTACGCCATCGACCGATTACAGCAGGAATACCAGAGGTACCGCCCTGCCAAGCTTACTCTTGAGCAATTTACTTATTTGGTTCAAATGTTTCCTTCGCTACTTGTTTCTATGAGCGATGGGGTGTTGGACAAAGAGGAATGGGATGCTGTGCTAAGGGCCGCCGAAAATCTCGGCAAGAACCTGGCAGCTAGCCCCGACGAAGTCGAATCCCTTTCCGATGTGTATAAAACAGAGTTTCGCTACCTGATTGACAATAGCGAACGCTGGAGAAAGAAATTTATTAATGCACTGAATGACTTCCTTAAGGAAGACCCAACAGCAAAGGATTTGGTACTGGAATCAATGTACCTGTTTGCCAATGCTACGGACGGGATTTCAGGCGCAGAGCAAAAAATGATTGACGAATTGTCAAGCAGGCTGGATTTAAATAACTAGTCCAGCCAACCAACGATTTTTTCCAGGTCGATAGCTTCCGGAGGTGTGCTCATTGGGTACACCTCCCTTATTTTACGCATAATCGACTCCTGCCTGTTGCCCCGCTCAAGTGCCTTGCTGTAAGGCATGTTCGAAAATGTCACCATTGTGTAAAGTGGTGTCCATTTGTCCGGGTATTTTTCGTGAATCCTCGCTTCCAATTTTTTTTGCCAGATAAAACCAGCGTCTGCAACCTTGTCACGCATCTCGATAAAGTTATCATTAGCAAGCTTGGCAATGGCGTCAGTATTTGGCTTGCGTGACTTTTCGAATGTTTGAAATACTGTTTCCCAGTTTGGGTATTCGGCATCTATGATCTCATCCAGTAGCCGACAGTCTTCGAAACCTGCATTCATCCCCTGCCCAAAGAATGGAACAATGGCATGGGAGGCATCGCCAAGCAGCAGACTTCTTTTTTTGCTCCACGGGTAGCACTGAATGGTGACCAGCGAGGAGGTGGGATTGGTGAAAAACTGATCGGTGAGATTGGGAATAACCGGTAGTGTATCTGGGAAAACTTCGGAAAAGAAAGCACCTACTTTTTCCGGTGTATCTAATGCATCAAAAGAGGAATCCCCTTCAAATGGAAGAAAAAGCGTACAAGTAAAGCTTTTGTCAATGTTGGGCAGGGCTATGAGCATGAATTTGCCCCTCGGCCAAATGTGAAGGGCGTTGGGGTCAATCTGAAACTCCCCGTTTTTCCCCGCAGGAATGTTTAACTCTTTGTACCCATGTGGCAGGTAGTCTTGCAAAAAGTTGAACCTGTCTGAGTGTAAAAAAGAGGCCCGAAGAACGGAGTAGGCACCGTCAGCCCCAATAATAATGTCGCCACGATACTCCTTAGTTTTTCCATCTGTTGAGAAAGACAGCACAGAGTTGTCGATGTCGGCTTGCTCACATTTGTGTCCGAACCTGAAGGAAGCACCGGCAGCTTCTGCTTCACCAATAAGGTACTCGTTCAGCAAACCCCTCGATACTGAGTTGATAGCCTGATTGGCCTTTCCGTAAGGCTGGAAATGAACCTGAGAGTCTAACTGGTGAATCATACGACCATGCATAGGCAGCATCACCTTGTTGAGGTTCCTGGTAACCCCGGCTTTTTCCAAAGCCAGGAGGCCCCTGTCACTTAAAGCGAGATTGATGGATCTACCCCCTAACACATCGTTTTTTCTTGGGTCAGGGCGCTTTTCAAAAACTTCTACTTTGAAACCCTTCTTAGCTAAAAAAATGGACAGCAACGAACCAACAAGCCCCGCACCCAGGATCAGTATTTTTTCTTTAGCCATGTTTTATTGATGCTAGCTTTAAAAGTTCTTCCTTAAGAATTTCAACAAACTGAAAGACCTCCTCAAAGGTATTGTATAATGGAGCGGGCGCTATTCTTATCACGTTCGGCTCCCGCCAGTCCGCGATAACTCCCCTCCTTTGGATGGCATTGAAAACCTCTTTGTTCCCATTGGTAATGAACAAACTCAACTGACTACCTCTTTCTCCAGGATTGGAAGGCGTAATAATTTGAACAGTTTCGTCGTCCTCATTAAGCTCCCTGAGTAAAAACTCCAAAAAACCGGTAAGGGCCACACTCTTCTTTCTCAGCTTATCAATGCCAGCTTTTTCAAAAATATCCAGCGAGGCCATGTGAGCCGCCAGCAGTAATACAGGGGCATTGCTTAATTGCCACCCGTCGGCATTGGGGGTTGGCTCAAAACCCTTTTTCATCTTAAATCTCTCCTGTTCATTATGTCCCCACCAACCCCCAAAGCGATTCAACTCCTTATTAGCGGCATGTTTTTCATGGATATAAATTCCAGAAATGCCTCCCGGACTGGAATTCAGGTATTTGTAAGAACACCAGGTCGCAAAGTCAACCTCAGCATCATGTAAGGACATCGGCACATTCCCCATGGCATGGGCCAAATCGAAGCCCGCCAGCGCTCCGACCTCATGGGCTGCTTTGGTAAGGGCAGCCATGTCGAAAAGCTGGCCGGTGTAGTACTGTATCCCACTGAACAGCACCAAAGCAAGTTCGTCTCCAGCTTTCGAGATTTCATTTACAATATGACTCGTAGAGTAAAGATTGGTGTCGACATCTGGCTCTACTTCTATGATGCACTCTTCCGGGTCGTAGCCATACCATTTCAAATGGCTTTCCAGGGCGTATTGATCAGAAGGGAAGGCGCCCTTCTCCATCAGAATTTTTCTGCGCTGCCCTTTAGGTTGGTAAAAGGTCACGAGTAGCAGGTGCAAGTTCACCGTTAAGCTGTTCATCGCAACTACTTCGTGCTCTTTTGCCCCAACGAGGAGGCTCAGCGTTTTCCTGGCTTGTTTGTGATAGGTCATCCAGGGTGTCGCTCCTTCAAAGTGGCCTTCTACCGCAAAATGTGCCCAATTGTCCATTTGCTCTCCGATGCTATTTGCCGCCGCTTTTGGTTGGAGGCCAAGTGAATTCCCGCAGAAGTAGATACAATCCTTTCCATTTCTTTGAGGGATTTTAAATAGAGATCTGAATGAATGGAGAGGGTCATGTTCATCAAGCTCCCTGGCGAAGCTAAGAGAATGTTTATAAGGGATACTCATCTATTTTCTGGCTAAAGTTGTCGATAGAACTCTACAGTCAATGTGTCGATTAGGTTGCGTACAACAATGGCGGGCGGTCCGGGGCACACCTTCATTTATCGTTTGTCAGGGACAAAAATAGGCAAATTAGGAAGCTTGGAGCGACAGGAGCTGCTATTATTCACGCCTTGGCCAATTTGTTCTGATGGATGCCCAGCCAGTTGAGGGCGTTTTTGTGAAGTAACTTCTGCCGGGTACTCTTCGAATAGGGCATTGACTGTATAAGTTTTCCAGGCTCATGCTCACCCAAAGGGAAAGGGTAGTCCGACCCCAAAACGATGTGATCTTCGCCGACCAGCTTTACCAGCATGTCCAAAGCCATTTGATCATAAACCAGCGAGTCGAGGTAAAATTTACCTATATAATTTCTCGGGTTAACCGGGTTGTCGACGGCACAAAGGTCAGGGCGAACGTTAAAGCCGTGCTCAATTCGGCCGATGGTTGAGGGAAATGAGCCCCCTCCGTGAGCAAAGGCTATTCTAAGGTTTGGAAGCCTTTCGAAAACTCCCCCGAAAATGAGTGAGCAAATGGCCCTGGAGGTTTCTGCAGGCATGCCCACAAGCCAGGGCAGCCAATACTTTGGCATGTCCTCTTTGCCCATCATGTCCCATGGATGAACAAATACCGAAGCACCCAGCTCTTCTGCCGCTTGGAAAACGGGAAAAAGCTCTTCTGCATCCAGGTTGAGTTTATTTACGTGTGTGCCTATCTCAATCCCATGCAAGCCCAGTTGCTTCACGCACCTTTCCAGTTCCTTCACTGCGAGCCTGGTGTCCTGCAACGGCAGGGTGCCGAGGCCGATATATCTGTCGGGGTATTCTTGCACAATGGAGGCTATGTGATCGTTCAGCAGCATCGAAAGATCGTGGGCATCTTCTGCCTTGGCCCAGTAGTTAAACATTACTGGCACGGTCGACAGCACCTGCACACCCACTCCATGCTGGTCACATTCATGAATTCTCCTTACCGGATCCCATGTATTGTCTTCTACCTCCCTGAAAAATTTATTGTCGATCATCATACGGGCGCAGCAAGGCTTGTGGTGCTCAAGGCGGATCCACCCCCCATAGCCATACTTTTCCTTCAAATCCGGCCATTTCTCCGGTAGAATATGGGTATGTATGTCTATTTTGAAATCAGTATCCACTTTAACACAAAGTTAGGCTCTTGCTGGAGGCTCCATCACAGTGCCGCAGTTGTCACATGTTCTTTTTTCTTCACTCTCGTAAAACTCCTCCATGATTGGAGGCAGTTGCGAAACGATGTCAGTAATTACCGCAAACTTCTCATGGAGTTTGTGACCACAGGCTTCACAAAACCACATGAAGCCATCCTTGTGTTTTTCTCCCCGGTACACTTCCATTACCAGCCCCACAGTATTGGCGGGCCTTTGCGGGGAGTGTGGTACTCGGGCAGGCAACAAGAAAATATCTCCTTCCTTAATGATCAGGTCAAGCGGTCTCCCATCTTCTATTATTTTCAGTTTTATATCTCCTTCTACCTGATAGAAAAATTCTTCGGTTTCATTATAGTGATAATCCTTTCGGGAGTTCGGGCCGCCAACCACCATCACTATAAAATCATCGTTTCCTTTATAAACTTGCTGGTTTCCTACCGGAGGCTTTAACAAATGTCGATTTTCATCTATCCAACCTTTAAAATTGAAGGGTCTTTTAATAGTCATAGCTAAACGAATAATGTTTTCGTATTTTTCTAAAAATAACGAATAATACCCATTTAGGAAAAGGTAGTATTACGAGAAAACGGTAACGGTTACTAAACTATGGATTTAGATTTAAAAGGAAGGAAAGCGTTGGTTTGTGGCAGTACCCAGGGAATTGGCCTCGCCAGTGCCATTGAGCTGGCCAGGCTCGGCGCTGAAGTTACGCTCCTGGCCCGAAATGAGGCAGCCATGAAAAAAATTGTCGCTAGCCTGGCTGCTGAAAACGGGCAATCGCACAATTACCTCTCGGCAGACTTCAGTAGCCCCTCTAGCGTTGAGGTGGCCGTCACAGCTGCTATCAACCGGGGAGCTCGCTATGACATACTGATCAATAACACCGGAGGGCCTCCGGGCGGGCCATTGCTCGATGCAAATTATTCGCAGGTGTTTGACGCCATGGAGGCGCACCTGCATTGTAACCATATACTTGTGCAGAAGCTATCGCAGGGAATGAAGGAAAAGAAGTTTGGCAGAATTGTTAATGTAATAAGTACGTCGGTCAAAATACCCATCAGCGGTTTGGGCGTGTCCAATACTGTGAGAGGAGCGGTAGCAAGCTGGGCAAAAACCCTGTCCCTTGAGCTGGCACCTTTTGGGGTAACGGTAAACAATGTGTTGCCGGGCTTCACTGAAACTGAGAGACTCTTTTCCCTTATCAGGTCCAAGGCTGAAAAAGAAGGGAAGTCGGAAGAAGAAGTAGCCAGGTCGATGAAGATGGAGGCACCTGCCGGGCGTTTTGGCACGTCGGAAGAAATTGCATCACTTGTCGCTTTTTTGGCGACGCCTGCTGCCGCTTATATTAATGGTACAAGCATTCCTGTAGACGGAGGAAGAACTGGCTCTATTTAATATGAAGCAACCTATTGTCGACCTTCATTGCGATTTGCTATCTTATCTGTCGTCAGTGCCAGGTGCTGGGGTCGATAAAGTAGCAGAATTTGGCGCCGCTGTTCCTCACTTAAAGGCTGGTAATGTTAAGTTACAGGCAATGGCCATCTACACCGATACCAAAGAAGGAAGTAGTGCGGCTGGCGAAAAACAGCGAAAGCTTTTTGACGAGCTCCCTATGCTCTCGAACGGGTTTTTCAGCCGTTTCACAAGCAGTGCACTTTCTCCGGAGGCATTAGAGAACCAGTCGGGCTGCTACGCCTGGTTGGCGATAGAAAATGGATCAGCCTTTTGTGAAGAAGACGAGAGCCTCAGCGCAGGCTTGCTCCGGCTAGAGCAGTTGGTGGCATCGTCAGGCCCACTGGCCTACATTATTATGACTCATCACTATGAAAATCGTTTTGGAGGCGGCAACTATTCGGGTGTGGGGCTGAAGGCCGACGGCGAGGTGCTGCTTGATTTTCTGGACGGAAAAAGGATTCCTGTTGATTTGGCACATACGAGCGACAAGCTGGCTTACGGCATTCTGAATTATATCGACAAAAGGAGCCTGAATGTCCCGGTGTTGGCTAGCCACTCCAACTTTCGAAAGATTCATAGTCATGTCAGAAATCTTCCGGATGAGCTGGCGATGGAGCTGATAAGACGAAATGGACTGATCGGCATCAATTTTCTGCGTAACTATATCAACGACACTGATCCCGGAGTGTTATATGATCACATTGACCATGGCATAAAGCTTGGGGCGCTGCACCTTCTGGCATTTGGGGCCGACTTCTTTTATGCATTGAATCATCCTGACCCGTCCCGTTACCCAATCTATTTTCAAGGACAGGACAACGCCTCCTGGTATCAAAAAATTCTGGCCGAAATGAGGGAGACAGGAGCGAAGCATTTTGAAAGTGGGATTGCCTATAAGAATGCGATTGGTTATTACTCGTCATTGAAGTGAAGAAGTTTGCCAACTATATCGACGGAAAGCTTGTACCCTCAAAGTCAAAGGATTATCTGGACAACTATAATCCGGCGACAGGCGAAGTCTACAGTTTGCTGCCCGACAGTTGCCAGGACGACGTTGAGGAGGCAGTAGCCGCAGCAAAAGGAGCATTTCCGAAATGGTCTGGCCTCTCCCCTGAGGATCGGTCTCAGTACCTTATTAAAATTGCAGAAGCCGTGGAACAGTGCCAGCCAGAGCTTGCTCTTGCCGAAACAACCGACACGGGAAAGCCCCTTTGGCTTTCAAATGCCATGGATATTCCCAGGGCGGCTGCCAATTTCCGATTTTTTGGGCACGCTATTACCCAATTTGCTTCCGAGTCGCATCTGGTCGACGGTGTTGCACTGAATTATACCCGCCGTGGTCCTCTTGGCGTGGTTGGGTGCATTTCTCCCTGGAATCTGCCCCTATACCTCTTCACCTGGAAGGTAGCGCCGGCATTAGCTGCCGGCAACACCGTGGTTGCTAAACCGTCGGAGCTCACTCCCCACACGGCCTTTCTGTTGTCAGAAATTTGTATAAAGGCCGGGCTGCCTCCCGGCGTCCTGAATATTGTCCATGGCACCGGCGGCAAGGTTGGTCAGTCCATCGTCCAACACGGCGAGGTCAAGGCCGTGTCGTTTACCGGAGGCACTGCTACAGGGAGAAAGGTTGCTCTTACCGCTGCCGAGACATTTAAAAGGACATCCCTTGAGCTAGGGGGAAAGAACCCAACCATCATTTTTGAAGATTGTGATTTTGATTTGGCTGTTGAGAGCGCTGTTCGGTCATCCTTCACCAACCAGGGCGAAATATGCCTTTGCGGTTCGAGAATTTATGTCGAGGAAGGTATTTATGAGCAGTTTTTGAGTGAATTTGTAAAACAAGTGAGGGCTTTGAAAGTGGGCGACCCATTGGACGGTGACGTAAAAGTAGGCGCCCTTGTCTCTCAACAGCATCAGCAGAAAGTACTACAGTATTTGGAGCTTGCGAAGCAGGAAGGTGGACACATTTTGTGTGGCGGAGGCAGTGAAGTGGTTGCTGGCAGATGTGAGAGGGGCTATTTTGTGCAACCAACAGTAATTGCCGGCTTGCCAAACTCATGCCGGACAAACCAGGAGGAGATTTTTGGGCCAGTAGTAACCGTTCAATCGTTTAAAGGGGCCGATGAGGCTGTCAGCCTGGGCAACGAGTCATCATATGGTCTGTCGGCGAACATTTGGACGTCTGACCTGAAGAAGGCACACAATGTTTCTCACAAGCTGCATTTTGGAATTGTCTGGGTCAATACCTGGCTTTTGCGGGATCTTCGCACCCCTTTTGGCGGGATGAAGAATTCTGGTTTGGGTAGAGAGGGTGGCTTCGAGTCGTTGCGGTTTTTTACCGAAGCCCAAAACATTTGCATCAAACTATAAAAAGAAAGGCCTCAACTGAGGCCTTTGATTTTTTATGAGTCGGAGTGAGGGATTAAACAGCTTCGCCTTCTGGCTTAAGTCTGTTGATTTTGAATGGCTTACGCTCCTTATGTCCGCAGTAAGAGCACTCATAGTATTTCATCATTTCACCGTCTTCATCATTAGTAGCCGTCCTTGTAACTTCTTCTTTCATCACCCTCAGGGTTTGATAGTTACACTCGCTGCACTGTAGTGCATGAAGTCGACCATTGTACTTTTCAATCTTCACATAACCTGACACTTCATCAATCCAAACGTCATAGTCCACGGAGAAGGCAAGTTCTTCAGCCTGCATACCTTCGTCAAGGTATTCGTCTTCCTCTTCTTCGCTCAGAAGCTTCATCTTGCGACCATCGGGAGACAGCCTTGGAGAGTATCTCAATTTCTTAAGACGCTTCTCAATATAGAAGGGATAGTAAAACTTAAGTACGTTTTGAACAACCACGCCGGCAATGATGCCAAGCATAGAACTAACGAATATCCTTACGAAGAACCAAAGAACACCTGTTTGATCAACCAGTGTATTTGAATACAGAGCAGCACCAATGATTATAAGAAGAAAGGCATACCACAAAAAGTTAATCTCGTTTTTGTTGATATAGTCATATTTAGTTTTCTTATCACCGATAGAAGCTAATCTGAGGAAATGATAAATAAGGACAACTAAACCGATAGCAACTAAAGCATAAGCCCCATATTTCCCATAGGTGTTCCAAGCTTCAAGCAGACTAGGTGAAATTTCTTGCATAGCGATTCGACGTTAATAGGTTCAAAAGTAAGTTTTGTTCGATGTAAGGTTTATGTGGCAATTAAATAACTCTTTCGTTGTGAGAATTGCACATTTACAGTATTGCAATGTACAAATATATTTAATTCAGCATTTATTCAATCTTATAAACAGCTAAAATTAAAAAAAAAATGGCGGCAACCAAAAGTATTAGAATGCCGGGACGGGTCGTTTTGGGCTGCCACTCAATGTAATATGCTAAACAAAAAGGCAGGTATACCTGTTTGACTTTCCTGTGGAAGGCAAAAATAGCACTCTCTTTCGCAACTTTTTGATGAAAATCTGGTTCAATAGTAGAAATACCTATTATTAGGTATGGAATTTGCAGGTGGTTATTGGTACCTTTGGGTAGTTTATTGACTCTTCAATTTCATTACCCCAAAGCCAACCATAATTATTAGAATGCCTCAATATAAATTGGGAGCATAGATGTTGTTAGCAACCCAAATTTTTAACCCTAAGGGCAATTAGGCCTCTGTTTGTTATCAAAGTGTAATTTTTTTGTAAAATCTCATTTGACCTGATAAAAACGTTGGTAAAATTTAAAAATAGCATTAACTGGGTATAAACTTTAATTTTTACGATATAATTCATAATCTTGCAAACCAATTCAAATTATTTAACCATGAAAAAACTATTTAGAAACTTATTGTTCTTTAGTGCAATCGGATCTGTAGCCATTTTGGCAAGTTGCGGTGGTGACGAAGAAGAGCCACTACCAACTGCACCTTCAATGGAAGTAGAAGTAGAAGGTGTTGAAGTAACAGGGGCAGCTATTTCTGCTGTTGAGGGTGAAACGGTTACTTTTACAGTAACAGTAACAGCACCAGGTGTATTTAACACATTGAATGTTACTCCTTCTGTTGATGGAGTTGCTGGTACATCTACGCCATATCCAAGAACTGCGTCAAATGTTACTTTATCAGAGGAAGGCACTGTGGCTGTTATTGGCCTGACCTACACTTTTGATGTTGATGACGTTGATAAAGATTTGTCATGGACTTTCGAGGGAGTTGACGATAGCAACCAAACAACAGAGAAAACTTTTACAGCTACTGTTGAAGCAGCTCCTGTTGAAGTAGTTGTGTATACTGAAACACTTATTGGTGGTCAGTCTAATGCAACCCTAGGAAGCTTTTATGATGCGGAGGAGAACAAAGTTTATAAGTACGCTGAAACCAGAGATACTCATTCAGCCAGCGTCGACTTCTTGTTTTTCTATGGTGACACTAATAAGTACGCAATTGCTGCAATGGATGATGCCGATGCAAATACTGCATTTTCTGCTGCCCTAAACGTTACCAATGCGCTGTCTGCAATCATGCCAACTAAAAACGCTACTAAGTTTAAGGTAACCACATTGACTGCTGCACAATTCGACGCAATCGGAGATGTGGACGCACTAGCCAGTGCTTATGGCGAAGTGGCGGCAGATGCTTCTAAAGTGAATAACCTAGAAGCTGGTAAAGTGTTTGCGTTTGTTCAAGCTTCTGCAAGAGGATCAAAGAAAGGTCTTGTAAAGGTTGTGAAAACTGATGGAACTTCTGGAACTAACAGGTCGATTACTGTTACAGTTAAGATAGAGCCATCTGAAGACTAAAAATTTGCGTTCAAGCAAATAAATGTAAAGGCCATCCCAGCGGGATGGCCTTCCTTTTTTTACACCAACGAGCTCAGCGCCTTTTTGCACGCTTCCGGCTTCTCATACATGCCCATGTGGGCCGTCTCCTCCAAAAGCACAAACTGATCAGACCTTACCATTTCCTTCATCAGCAGACTTTGTTCTAGTGGCACGGCACCGTCTTTTTCACCGGCTATGATGAGCTTTGGCTGGCCAAACATTTTAAGTACTTCGCTTCTTTCGGGCCTGTCCCGCATGGCAGCAGTGTAGGCGGTCAGAGTATCAAGCCTGGTTCTTCCCGCAAGGTCAACTACTTGCTGCACAATGTCCGGACTCTTTCTTCTAAAGAGGCTGTGGAAAAGGCCAGGGACAAATTCAGTGGTAAAGCTTTCTACCCCACTTTTGTTGACGTAATCAATCACCTTGTTTCTTGTTGCCTTCTTTTCCGGAGAATCAGCAAAGACAGTAGAGTGAAAAAGGCATAGGCCACTCAGGCTATTCTCATATTTTTCTGCCAGGGCCAGCGCCACATAGCCTCCCAGTGAATGCCCGACAACAATCGGGTCAATCTGTTCAGGTTCAATCACTTGCTGGTAAATAACCTCAGCCACCCAATCAATAGAAAGTGGGTGGGGGAACTCTAAATTGCTCTTCCCAAACCCGGGAAGGTCTACGAGATAGATTGTTCTGCCTGGAAAAGCCGACAGCATGTTTTTCCAGATGCTATGGTCTTCGCAAAAACCGTGAAGCAAAAGCACGGGAGAGTCATTCGAAGAGGGTAGCTCTTCGTGGGGGAGTTTCTTTACAAATAGGGCCATATGGCCAATATAGTAAGATTATTTTAGTACGCCGGACGGCTCCAGCAGTTTGATGGCTGCCTCATAAATTCCCTGGGTATCAAAGCCGCATTCGTGGTGCAATTCATGCTGCTCTCCGTGCTCAATCACATCGTCAGGGATTCCGAGCCGCACAATTTTGGATGCATAGCCGTTGTCGGCCATAAACTCGATGATGGCACTTCCAAAGCCGCCTTGCAAGCAGCCATCCTCAACAGTGATTACGTATTTGTGAGTTTTGAAGATCTCATGCAGCATCGCTTCATCCAATGGCTTCACAAACCGCATATCGTAATGGGCTGCATTCACATGGTCTTCTTCCAGCATATAGCATGCTTCAGCGGCATAGTTCCCAATATGCCCAAGGGTTAGTATAGCCAGGTCATCGCCTTCTCTAAGCTTTCTGCCTTGCCCAATAGGAATTTCTTTGAAAGGTGTTTTCCAATTGGGCATTACGCCATTGCCTCTTGGGTACCTGATGGTGAATGCGCCTTCTTTTTGCAGCTGGGCGGTATACATGAGGTTTCGAAGCTCCTCTTCGTTCATTGGCGACGAAACGACCATATTTGGGATGCAACGCATGAAGGCGATATCATAAGCCCCATGGTGCGTTGGGCCATCGGCTCCTGAAAAGCCCGCCCTGTCGAGGCAAAAAACGACCGGCAGATTCTGAAGGCATACGTCGTGGATCACCTGGTCGTAAGCACGTTGCATAAATGTGCTGTAGATATTGCAGAAGGGTGTTAATCCCTGCGTAGCCAGGCCGGCAGAGAAAGTTACCGCATGCTGCTCGGCAATGCCTACATCAAAAGCCCTGTCTGGCATGGCTTTCATCATGATGTTCATGGAGGAGCCAGAAGGCATCGCCGGGGTGATCCCCATTATCTTTTCGTTCTTTTCGGCCAGCTCAACAAGTGTATGCCCAAACACATCCTGATACTTAGGTGGCTGAGGCACATCGTAAACCTTTTTGTGGATTTCTCCTGTCAGCTTATCGAACTTACCCGGTGCATGCCATTTTGTTTGGTCTTTTTCCGCTAAAGCGAAACCCTTGCCTTTCACCGTAACGCAATGAAGAATCTTAGGCCCGGGAATGTCTTTCAGGTCATTGAAAATCTGAGCCAGATGAGTGACGTCGTGGCCGTCTACCGGGCCAAAATATCTTAAGTTGAGGGATTCAAAGAGGTTGCTGCTTTTTATCAAAAAGCCCTTCACGCTGTTTTCGACTTTGGAAGCAATTTCCTGGGCGTTTGGCCCAAATTTGCTGATTTTCCCGAGGATGTTCCACACTTCATCTTTCACCTTGTTGTAGGTGTGGGAAGTTGTAATGTCCGTCAGGTAATCCTTTAGTGCGCCCACGTTGGGGTCTATCGACATGCAATTGTCGTTCAACACTATCAGCAGGTTGCTGTTCGCTACCCCGGCGTGGTTCATGGCTTCGAAGGCCATTCCACCAGTAAGAGCACCGTCGCCTATCACTGCTATATGCTGCTTCTGGTTTTCTTTTTTGTAGTGGGAAGCCACTGCCATCCCAAGCGCTGCAGAAATAGATGTTGAAGAGTGACCTACCCCAAAGGCGTCATATTCGCTTTCCTTTCTTTTAGGGAAGCCAGATATCCCACCATAAAAACGGTTGGTGTGGAATACGTCCTTTCTTCCCGTGAGAATTTTATGCCCGTATGCCTGATGTCCCACGTCCCAAACCAGCTGATCGCTTGGCGTATTAAAAGCGTAGTGAAGAGCAACGGTTAGTTCTACGACCCCAAGGCTGGCTCCAAAATGCCCGCCATATACTGACACATTGTCGACAATGAATTGACGTAATTCATCTGCCAGCTGAACTAGCTGTGATGGATCAAGTTTTCTGACGTCAGAAGGGTAATTGATAGTGGAAAGAAGCTCGCCGGGCTGTATCAGCATACTATTCGCAGGTTGTGATATAAGGTAATCAACTAACCAGTTCCTTAAATGTTTATCGTAACTATTGAATCTTTATGAGTCAATCAAGGTGGCAAAGGTACATTTTTTTGACTAAAGGCTTACTATTATTTATTGAGTTGATAAATTTGATGCTACCTTACTGAAAATGGATATATCACAAACCGACTCTTCAAAGTTCGAAATCAAATTGCCATTGTTCGAAGGGCCGTTTGACCTGCTCTTGTTCTTCATTGAAAGAGACGAACTGGATATTCATGATATTCCGATCTCTAAAATTACGGCCGATTTTCTTGACTACCTGCAGCACCTCGAGTCGATGAACATCGAAGTGGCAAGCGAGTTTATTCTGGTAGCTGCTACTTTGATGAGGATAAAGGCAAAAATGCTTTTGCCAAGACCTGTGCTGGACGAGTTGGGCAATGAAATCGATCCAAGAGAAGAGCTGGTTAAACACCTGCTGGAGTACAAGAAGTACAAGTCGGTGGTGGAGGAGCTCTCGAAAATGGAGGCAGACAGATTAGACAGAGAGATGAGGGGAAACCTCGAAAAAGAGCTAAGGTCTCTGTCAGAAATAAACAATGTGGAAGCCGAGTTGCAGGATATTGACCTTTACAAACTGCTGAAAGTGTATATGCGGGTGTTGGAGAGGTTTGAGTATGAGCAGAAAAAACCGATACACAATGTGGTGCAATACCCGTTCACCATTTCCAGTCAAAGGGACTTCATCATGAATAAACTGGGTGATGCTGGCAGGGTGTCGTTTGCTAATGTAATGGAGGATATGCCAACGAAAATTGCCGTGATATTTAATTTCCTTGCCATTCTGGAGCTGCTGCAAATGAGAATGATTACCATTTTCATTGGAGAGGGGTTCAACAACTTTTGGATTGAAAAGCTTGAAGG
Organism: Imperialibacter sp.; assembly: GCF_048007035.1. NCBI lineage: Bacteria > Pseudomonadati > Bacteroidota > Cytophagia > Cytophagales > Flammeovirgaceae > Imperialibacter > Imperialibacter sp. The sequence continues at coordinate 1,987,776 of NZ_CP180355.1, read as the reverse complement.
CGAAGAAGTGGTGGTGTTGCCTGAAGAATAAAAAAAGCCATGAAATGCTTCATGGCTCTGTTGTCTACTTTGGCTGGTCTTTCTTAAACCCTCTCGAACTGAGAGAAAAAGAAGCCGGCTTCGATGGCAGCATTCTCGTCCGAGTCTGATCCATGCACGGCATTTGCCTCAATTGATTTAGCAAAAATCTTACGGATGGTTCCATCGGCAGCCTTGGTAGGGTCGGTGGCACCAATCAGTTTGCGGAACTCTTCTACTGCATTGGCTTTTTGAAGCACCAGTGCAATTATCGGTGCTGAAGACATGTAAGCGCAAAGCTCACCGTAAAAAGGACGTTCCTTGTGTACTTCGTAGAACTTGCCAGCGACCTCGGGAGTCAGCTTTGTCAGCTTCATTGCTTTAATAGTGAACCCAGCTTCCTCAATCATTTTTAGGATTGCGCCGGAGTTTCCTGCGCTGTAAGCGTCAGGCTTAATCATTGAAAAGGTAATTGATCCTGCCATTTTTTGATTATATATTAGAAAGGGTTTTCAAAACGCCCGCAAAGTTAGCAGATTAATTTGTTTTGAACGAACGCTGGCACTAAATAGGCACTCCTTTAATCATTTGCGTTCGGGAATGCGTTTTTCTAATTAAAATATTCTTCTCACTTTTGCACTTCACATTTTACCTATTCTCCTCGGAAGGTATCATTTTACATGCAGCAAATTGACCAGTTCAGGGATTTACTCCTTCAACCCAAGCGAATAATCATCACTACCCATATAAAGCCAGATGCCGATGCATTGGGTTCTTCGTTGGGTTTGGCGAATTATCTTTTGGCAAAAGGGCATCATGTGGATGTGATTACCCCCACCGATTACCCGGAGTTTTTGGCCTGGATGAAGGGAAATGATGCTGTAATTAACTTCGAAGATGGAAATGAGGTGCTCTCGGCGAAGTTGATCGACGTAGCTGATATTATTTTCTGCCTCGATTTTTCCACGCTGTCCCGGATTGAAAAAGTGGGAGAGCTGGTGGCCGCCTCCAATGCAGTGAAGGTGCTCATAGACCATCACCTTAACCCGGGTGACTTCGCCGATTATAGCCTTTGGACGATAGAAGCTGCGGCAACCGCTGAGCTCGTTTTTCAGCTTATTGAGCAGCTGGGCGACAAGTCACTTATAGACAAAGATATTGCAGAGTGCCTGTATGCCGGTATTATGACCGACACAGGCTCATTTCGGCATCCTTCAACGTCATCCAGGGTTCACCGAATAGTGGCTGACCTGATAGACAGTGGTGCGGATGTCACCAAAGTGAGCAAACTAATTTACGATAATAACTCCATTGACAGGCTGAAGTTTTTAGGTTTCGCCTTTAGTCAAAGGTTGCAGGTACTGCCTGAGTTTGGTGTTGCCTATTTTGTGATCAGCAAGGAAGACCTGAAGAAGTTCAACTCAAAGAACGGCGATACTGAGGGGCTTGTGAACTATGCCTTGTCAATAAAGGGCGTGGTAATGGCTGCTACAATCATCGAAAGAGACGGGAAGGTAAAAATGTCTTTCAGGTCGATGGGAGATTTTTCGGTCAACCAATTTGCCAGAGATCATTTTGATGGCGGGGGCCACAAAAATGCTGCAGGAGGAGCCTCTACTGATAGCCTGGAAGCTACAGTTGAAAAGTTCAAGAATTTATTGCCTTTATATAAAGAAGATTTAAACAAAAACATTTCATTCTTACATGTTTAATAAAATTAAAAACCTATCGGGGTTGCTGGGACTGGCGGCTTTGGTAATTGCCTGTGGTGGTGCTGACAAATTTACAACGAAATCGGGGGCAGAGGTGTCTTACATTCGCAACGGCGAGGGAGAGAAACCTTCCGACGGCCAGATTCTTACTATGCACATTTCTTACCTCAATGAGAATGGAAATGCGCTATTCAATAGTGTAGAAGCCGGTGGAGGACGACCATTGCCTATGCTTTACAATGATTCGGCCTGGCAAACTCAGGGAGTACTTTACGAAGTGTTCCGTGAACTGAAAAAGGGAGACAGTGTGCAATTTAAAATGACTGCTGAGGCATTATTTGAGGATACATTTGGAACTCAGCTACCGGACTCTATCAAGAGAGGTAGCCAAATCACCTTCAATTGCAGCCTGGTGGATATGATGAGCGAGGAACAATATCAGGAGGAGCAGATGGCGTTGCAGCAAGCTGAAATGGAAAAAATGCAGATGGAGGCCGAAGGTCAAATTATAGTTGACGGCGAAATCATAGATAAATATTTGGCTGATAATAATATCACCGCTCAAACCACTGAGTCTGGCCTTCGCTATGTTATCACAAAGCAGGGAACCGGAGCCACTCCAACCCCTGGAAGCATGGTAAACGTGCACTACCTGGGTACTACCCTTGCAGGCGAGAAATTTGATGCTTCTTACGATAGGGGTGAGCCATTACAGTTTGTTATTGGCAGGGGGCAAGTGATTCCAGGCTGGGACGAAGGCATTGCCCTGCTTAACACAGGTGCTGAAGCCACGTTGTACGTGCCATCTTCTCTGGCATACGGACCGAGAGGCGCAGGAGCTGCAATTAAGCCAAACGAAATTTTAAAATTTGAAGTAGTGTTGGTTGGGATAGAACAAATGTAAATTATGATGAAGCGAATATCTCTTCTTTTACTCTTGGTGATTGGGCTGGTGACGTTGGGATGTAATAAGGATGATGATCCGCTTACGCTACAGGAACAGTACGACGCTATCGATAAGTACATAAAGAAGAACGACCTGAAAAACGTTCAAACTACCACAAGTGGTCTCAGGTACACAATCACCCGGGAAGGCACAGGTGCCTTCCCAAGAGTGAACGAGGTAGTTACAGTCAACTACGAAGGCAAGCTGCTGAGTGGCAAGAAATTTGATTCTTCTTATGATAGCGGTGAGCCATATAAGTTTACGCTTGGCGTTGGCAAAGTAATTAAAGGATGGGACGAGGGAGTAGCGTTGTTGCCTGTAGGCAGCGAAGCCATATTGCTGATCCCTTCAAATCTTGGCTATGGCACGAGAGGCTTTGGGGACGATATAGGGGCTAATCAGGTTTTGATTTTTAAGATTGAGGTTTTAGACAGCAAAAGATAAATAAAGTCGAGTAATGGTATTTAGAGTAAGAACAGCGGCGGTTATTTTGTTTGTTGCAACGCTGGCAGCGTCACTTGCAAGCTGCGATCTTAGCGTGAACGAGCCTGACCCTGTATTTGATGTGGAGGCGCAATACAAAAAAGACAGCATAGCCATTGATGAATATTTGGCTAAGTACGGCATTGAGGGCGTGCAGACTACGGAGAGCGGACTTAGGTACAAAGTGCTGGAAGAAGGCAGCGGGCCTGTACCCAATAAGAATGACATCGTTTCGGTGCATTTTACCATCAGTAGAATGGATAGCGCCGTAATAGAGACCACCTTAAAAGATGTAGCAATTCGCTATAATATCTATGATACCGTGTTTGCCTACGTGCCTTACAAATTCAATTTTGGTGCAGGATTTGTTTTCTCAGGCTTTCAGGTGGCAGGGCTTAAAGAAGGAAGTCAGTTAATGAAATTGAATGACAGGTTTGTGTTTTACCTGCCTTCAAAATTAGCCTTTGGACAGGTTGCCTACGGGCAAATACCAGCTAATTCACCATCCGTGTGGGAGTTGAAAATGGTTCAAATTCGTTAACGTTAGAAATGATCGAGATTTGTATTGCATCTAATAATGCACACAAGCTAAAGGAGATAAAAGAAATACTAGGGGAGAGCTATCAATTGCTCTCCCTTTCTGATATCGGCTGCACCGACGACATCCCGGAAACGCAGCCAACTATTGAAGGGAACTCGCTACAGAAGGCCCAATACATTTGGGATCATTACAAAATCAATTGCCTGGCAGATGATACGGGACTACTGGTCGACTCTCTCAACGGCGAGCCGGGCGTTATTTCTGCAAGGTATGCCGGTGACCACCGAAGCGGGGATGACAATATTGCCCTGCTGCTAAACAAACTCGATGGAAATCCGAAAAGAAATGCGCATTTCAAAACAGTAATGACCTTTATTGATGCAGGCAGCATTTATCAGTTCGAAGGAAAGGTGTTTGGAGAAATAGCTACAAAGATCACAGGTGCGGGAGGCTTTGGGTATGACCCTGTTTTTTTACCTGAGGGTAAAACACTTACTTTTGCTGAAATGGGGAGCAAGGAAAAAAATGCGATAAGTCACAGGGGCAGAGCCCTGGCAAAGTTTGCTGCCTTTTTGAAGTTTCAGCAAATGTCCGCTAGCCTAAAATGAAAGAGCCGCTCGTTGTAGGAATGACTGGAGGCAGCGCCTCTGGAAAGACTTTGTTTCTGAGTAGCCTCATGGAGATTTTTCAGGAAGATGAGATCTGCCTCGTTTCTCAGGACAATTACTATAAATCAAGAGACACGCAACCAGTTGATGAAAACGGCGTCAAAAATTTCGACACCCCTCTTTCGATAGATTTCGACGAATTTCGGCATGACCTGGAGGAGCTCAAAAGAGGCAATACGGTACACAGGCAAGAGTATACCTTTAACAACCCGAACGTCACTCCAAAGAACCTGGTCTTTAAGCCCTCTCCAATAATTATTGCAGAGGGTATTTTTGTGTTCTACGATAAAGAACTCTCCAGCCTTTTCGACCTCAAGCTTTTTATCGAAGCCAAGAACTATCTCATGCTCAAGCGCCGGATAACAAGGGATGCCGTGGAAAGGGGATATGATTTGGATGACGTGCTCTACCGCTATGAGAAACATGTTGCGCCCACGTTCGAAAAGTACATAGAGCCCCTTAAGCATGAGGCCGATATCATCATACCCAACAACCATCATTTTAAGAAAGCCCTTCAGGTGGTGGTTGCTTATCTGAAAATGGAATTGGCCGACAGAAAGGCATAAATCGACAACTTTACTGGGAAGTTTGGCGGAAAGCCTTACTTTTGCGGTTCTTTATGAAAACTCAGTTGAAAATATTAAGCAAGAAGAAAAGCATCACGCTGGCAGTGGGTCTACTGGCTGCTGTCGTAGTGGCATGCACGTCTGTTTTTCAGTTCAGCTTAACTTCTATTGATACTGATGTCGACAAAAGTGAAGTTGCTCAAACCCAGGGAGACAACGACAATTTGCAGTTTGAGGCTCCCCGTAAGGCCGACAATAGTACCGATTCGCAAAAGACGGTATACAAGATCCAGGCTGTTTCGCAGGGAATCCAACTGCATGTGACCTATAGTCCCATTGTTTGGGAGTCGTTCGACATTGATTTACCTGAATTCAAGGCGGAGATTCCGCAGCAGGTGTATAAAGCCGGTTGGGAGTATTTTAGGGTACTCTTCACAGATATTATCGCTGCCAACGCTCCTTAGAGGAGCACTTTTCCTGCAAGGCCAATTCTGGCCTGCCTATGACCTCATTAAACGTACTGCCCACGATATGACCTTAAGGGCTATGTCGCAAAATCGCAGAAGAATTTTGTGCAGCATGTTGATGAGCTATTAAAGAAACTACTGAAAAATAAACATAACACTCATGAAAAATAAAGGTGGAATAATACTACTTACCGTAGTTGTTTCCTTATTGTGTATCTACTACCTCTCCTTCACATTCGTGTCAAAAGGAGTACAGCGCAAGGCTGACCAGTATGCTACCGATGCATCGGGAACGATAGATTTTACCAAAAAACAACAATACCTGGATTCGATCTGGAACGAGCCGGTCTACAATTTTTTGGGTATTGAATTCACATACAAAGAAATAAAGGAGACTGAATTGAACCTTGGCCTTGACCTTCAGGGCGGGATGCATGTAACCCTTGAGGTGTCGCCGATTGAGATTGTAAAGGGGCTAAGCGGTGATAGCAAGGATCCGGCTTTCATCACATCGCTGAATGAAGCGAGACAAGTAACCCTGACGTCTCAGGCTAGTTTTGTTCCCGAGTTCTACGCTGCCTATCAGCGGAATGCTCCCGGCCAAAAGCTGAGCTATATTTTTGCCAATGCAGCTAACAGAGGTCGAATCAGCCTCCAGTCTACAGACGAAGAGGTGCTTGAAATCATCAATTTCGAGGTAGAAAATGCAATTGATCGTTCTTTTCAGATTCTGCGCACACGTATCGACAGGTTTGGAACGTCTCAGCCCAATATTCAGAGACTGCCAGGCACTGGCCGCATTCAGATAGAACTACCCGGAGTTGACAACCCTGAAAGGGTACGCAAGCTTTTGCAGGGTGTTGCGCAGCTTGAGTTTTGGGAAGTAAATGAAGTGAATGATATTTTCAACACACTTTCGGCTATCAATCAGCTCGTTGTTGACGATGAGGAAGCAAAGAATGCCCAAGTAACTGTTTACCCGGACTCAAGCGCCGCAGAGTCAACCACTGCATCAAATGACCTGGCTGACTTACTTTCTGACTCAACAGCTGACGATTCTACAGATTTGGCTGCACAGTTGGAGTCAGACACTTCAGACATATCATCCCTGTCGAGCGGGCAGTCACCGCTTTTCAGCTTGATGAAAGGTGGTTATGGACTGATGTATGATGTGAAGGATACTGCCAAAATCAACCGTATTTTTGAGCGCAAGGATGTGCAGGGTATGATTCCTTCGACGATGAAATTTCTTTGGGCAGTAAAACCTACGAAAATCGACGAATTTTCAACCGAGGAACTCCTGGAGCTTTACGCAGTTAAAACAAGCAGAGGCGGCAGAGCCCCGCTTACTGGCGAAGTAATCACAGACGCCCGTCAGGATCTGGACCAAAGCGCCCGCCCGGCAGTAAGCATGCAAATGAATGCTACGGGAGCTAAAGCCTGGAGAAAGCTTACAAGCGAAAACATCAATCGCCGCATTGCCATTGTGCTTGACAATTACGTTTATTCAGCACCAATGGTGCAGGGTGAAATACCAAACGGCAGCTCTTCAATTACCGGCACGTTTACGCTGGAGGAAGCCAAGGATTTGGCGAATGTACTGAAGGCCGGTACGCTTCCGGCACCAACGACTATCGTAGAAGACGTGGTAATTGGGCCGACTCTTGGTAAAGAGGCTCAGAAGCAGGGAATCATATCAATTGTGGCTGGTTTGGCCATAGTAATCATCTTTATGGTGGCGTATTATGCCAAGGGTGGCTTCATTGCCAACCTGGCACTTGCCTTCAACGTATTCTTCATACTTGGGATTTTGGCCCAGCTCAGTGCCTCGCTCACCCTGCCGGGTATTGCGGGTATAGTGCTTACCATTGGTATGGCGATTGACGCCAACGTGTTGATCTTCGAAAGGATTCGTGAGGAGCTAAGAGGTGGCGCCTCAATCAAGCAGGCAATCTCTGGAGGTTATGAAAAGGCTTACAGCTCTATCATTGACTCCAACGCTACCACTTTCCTGACAGGCCTTATCCTTTACACGCTGGGCCAGGGGCCTGTGAAAGGCTTTGCCATCACACTGATGATTGGTATCGTTTGTTCATTCTTCTCAGCTGTATTCATCACAAGAGTAATTGTGGAGTGGTGGTCTAAGAAAGGCGATGAGAGTAAGATTAGCTTTGATTCAGCCCTTTCGAAGAACTTCTTACAGGATACAAAAATAGATTTCATAGGAAAAAGGCGGTTGGCCTATATTTTTTCAGGTACGTTCATCGCTATTGGCATAGTCGCTTTCATCATCAAAGGAGGTTTAAGCATGGGTGTTGACTTCACAGGTGGGCGCTCTTACATTGTGTCGTTTGCTTCTCCGCAAACGCCATCAGAAATGAAAGTGAAGCTGTCAGACTCCTTTGATGGGCAGAGCACAGAAGTGAAGTGGTATGGTGGTGACAACGTGTTGAAAATTACTACAAGCTTTTTGATCAACAACGAATCGGATGAGGCCGACTCGCAAGTGAGAGAAGCTTTGATCAGCGGTGTGAGCAATATAACTGGTTTGCAATACACCGAGGACGACAGTAAAGTGGACGATACACACTTTACAATTTCGAGCTCTTCGAAAGTAGGTGCAACTATTGCAGATGACATAAAGGCTTCGTCTACGGAGTCTGTGGTTTTTGCGCTCATCACAATCTTCCTTTATATACTGATACGATTCAGAAAATGGCAATTTGGCCTGGGTGCCCTGGTGGCCCTGTTCCACGACGTACTCTTCGTGTTGGCAGCTTTGGCAATTGCGAACTTGTTCGGCCTTTCTTTCGAGGTTGATCAGGTGTTTATAGCAGCCATGTTGACGCTGATCGGTTATTCAATTAACGATACCGTGGTGGTGTTTGACAGGGTGAGGGAGAATATGCAACTGAGACCCTCAAGCGATAACAAGACAGTGTTTAACCTGGCATTAAACGAAACAATAAGCAGAACCACTATCACTTCTGCTACCACACTGTTTGTGGTGTTGATTCTTTTCTTGTTTGGTGGAGCAGTCCTCAAAGGGTTCTCTTTTACCCTATTGATTGGTATTTTGATTGGAACATACTCTTCGTTGTTTATTGCAACTCCAGTTGTTTTAGACTTTGAGAAGAAAAAGAAGTAAAGGTGTAAACCATCACGGAAAGAAGGAGTGCAGAAATGTGCTCCTTTTTTTATTTTCTTACATGAGAAAGATGTAAGCTGATGTTGATCGTTTAGGTCAAAGTGAGCTGGGTACCTTTGTATAGATCTTCAAGGTCTTTTGATCCAGCTACAAGAATTATATAAAAAGGGAAGCAGCTCTTAACTGACTTCCCTTTACGATTTGTCTCTACAGCCCCAGAGTCATTGGCCTGCAAAAATGACTCAACTCATTCTAGCTTGGAGCTTTAGGTTTGCTAAAGATGTCTTCAATCGCTAATCAAGAAAGAGACTATTGCTCAAGAATGGTATCGCACTTTTTGTATCAAAAGCCGCAAAATGAGTACAGGTTGCATGTTACAGTCGCTGGAGAAGGTGCGGGCGTGTCCGCCCATGAATTATAGCCACTGAAATGAAACTGCGGAGGATTTGGAGTATTCACGTTGCTGATAACAAACCATGATGCTGCCAGCGACCATTGAGGCCCATTAGTCTGGAAAGTCTGATCAAAGCATGCTCTGTCCCACCCGGATCCAAAATTATAGTCAACCATTGCATTGTATCTTGCAGTTATGGTTCGTTGGGCATCAAACCAAATACCCAAAGTCTTCTTTTGTCCCTTAGCCTCCAAATAGCTTCCAATATTATAGAATATGGGTTGGGGGAACATGTTGTTAGAGTATGAGGAGGATTGTACATAAAGCTTTAATTTGACCCTTTCTGATCCACTGGCATTAGAGTCCTCGACAAAAGTGGTTACATTAGAGCAGTACAAAGGTGAAACCGATGATGTTTTCTGGCGTAACTCTGTACTTATCGAAATTCCCTTAAGATTGGTCGCTTCTAAGTCAGACTCTGAGATACTTTTTAATTTTTTGATGTCGGAAATATGAGCGTTGACTACCTTGTTTGGGAACACCTTGTAAACCGTTTCCCCTATTTGGAAGAGCTTTTCGGTATTAATGAAATATCTATACCTTTTGTCGGAAAGCCTTCTTTCAAGCGACTTTTCACCAGCTTCATCAGAGAGGATTTCCACGAAGTCACTATTTTCTTTGGCAAAAAGCTCTATTTCTTCGATTGAATTGAAGCTGCGAGTGACGGCTCTTTCGTACACTTCGTCAGCCATTCTGCCAAATGAAATAAAGCCTTTTTGCATTTCTATTGATGCGATCTCTTCTGGAGTCTTAGACAAGTATTCATTACTTTGAGTAACAAATTCTTGGTAGTCTGCGAATGTTAGGATATCGATAGACTTTCCTGTTTTGCTATTTGGATTGATCTCCTCTTCTTGTGGAGCGCAGGCATGCATGAAAACTGAAAAAGCAAGAAGTGCGATTTGTTGTTTTCTTCTGGTTAAATGCTTTGACTTCATTGGAATTTGTTTAGTGGTTTAGTTCATGTTATTGACGCCTATATACATGTCGTTAGCGGTTGGCAATTGTCTTGTTAAATGCTTATTAAGGAAGTATTTATCTGAAAGTATAATGTAGGTGAGGCTGCTGTTTTTGCCCAAGAATCACTTGCTCCGAAATGAATAGATGGGCCGGCATTTGTTATTGGATTATTATATTGTACTACTGCCCACTGGGTTTGGGTCCATTCCCGAGACGGGCCGTATCCAATGATCGTAAACCTTAGCTGACTCCTTAGCCAAAGCGGCTCCAAATAAAGTGAGGACGATGGAAATAGGTAGTCGAGCGCAAGTTTTACATCCCCGCTTAGTGTCCTTTTGTCGTCGTACCAAATACCCAGAAACTTTCTTTGCCCTTTAATTGATACTGTTGCTCCTACGTCATAGCATTTGGGTTGAGTGTACGCATAAATGTTATATGAATTAACTTGGGTGTTCAACTCCAAGACTACCCTCTCGTTGCTGTTGGCGGTTATCTTAACGATGTTGCTGCCAATATCATAGGCTAGATCTGTAGTTCTTCCGCTTGCTCCAACCTGGGCGTCACCAATTGCCCCATTGATTACATCTAGCTCATTCATTTGTTGCAACTTTTTAAGTTGCGCAACTGGAAGACTGATCATTTTGCTAGCGAATATTTTGAAGGCGTCGTCTTTAATAATAAATATTCTGTCCTGGTTGATTAAATAGCGATAGGGATCATTCTGGAGTTTTCTTCGGAATGATTTTTCCCCATCCTCTTCGACTACTATTTCAACGAAAGTGGCGTTGTTATTGACGAAGTCGTAAAGCTCGTCGACAGAAGAAAAATTCTGTGATACTGCTTGCATGTAGATTTCATCACTTAGTCTTCCAAACGATGCAAATCCGTTTGCATCCTCTTCAGCGATGATCTCTTCTAGGCTTTTTGAACTGTATGTGTTCGAGAGTAGCCTTACATCTTCAAAGGAACTGAAACTTTGAATCTTCGACGATGGCTGTGTTGCTGTATATGGGCTAACATCTTGCTCTTCAAAAGAGCAAGATGTTAGCCAATTACCTAACAGAATGCAGATGAAAAAACTGTTGCGGGCTCTAACTGGAATGATATTTTTCATATATATACGTTAAACTTAAATTATATATTTATTTATAAGTTGCTTCTTGATTGAACTATACTGTTCGTCGAATACTCTTAAATTATTTTTTATGCCATTTAAAGCTATTTATAAATAATATTTAATATTTAAAAGTATGAACCATTTTTTTATGTAAAATGATTATGTATTGGAGATGGGGAATTTTATGCAGCTATTGTGCATGTTTGTATTGTTAGTTTCAGGCTTTTTTTGGGAAGAAAATGCAGTGATTATTAATTTGAGGATTGTATTGGGGTGCGTTAGAATGTACATTCAGTCATAGATACAGATCAAACTTGACAGACAAGCTGAAGCGAATATAGGTCACTAGCTTGGGAAGCTGCCGCCTTGTTTGACAAATGCTTTCGGCAATTTCATCATTTGAGTTATGATAATTCCAGCCAAAGATGTGTACTTGCTGATCGCCTCAATGGTGTATTTTTTTTGTAGTCCTCAATTCGACCCTGACTAAGGGCTAGGGAGAGTTTTATGATTCTTTGACACTAGGGGGTTGGGTTTGTTTTTTGGTGATGCTGGGTGTCTGCTAAAGGGTTCTTAAGGATTTGAATTAAGGTTTCCTCTTAAAACATGTCACGAAGGAGGCCTTGTCCTCGCCCTAAACATTAGGAAAGAAAAATCTTTGTATCACTTGTAGGCTATGATCGTATATCCAGCCAAAAGAGAGGCGTAAAGTGCCCCATATTATCTGCTGTTTTTCTATCAGTAATGTTGACATACTTTAGAAGGTCGATGTCATAATCTTGCATAGTATGGAAATTTGCAGCTCCTTCGATGGTTTTGTATCTGATCCAATCGAATGGGCTCAAAGCAGAGTGCCGTTAAATGGAGTTAGAAAATCCTTGATTTTGGCCTGAATGTGTTTTGCATAAAACCTTCCACATGTAATAGATTATCTCGTAGGTGATATTAATAGAAATGGAGAAGTGTTCAGTTACGATGTTTGTTTTCATAACTTACCGGCGATTTGGATGGAATTTTAAAAACACAACTAGGTGATTAAGGTTACCCATAGCTGAACCTAACCTATTGCTGGCACCTCTAGCGATTGACTTTTTGAAAACTTGTAAGATGGCATCGATGCCAAATGACGAGGTGCGCCAGGAATTCAAAGCAAATTTGGACGTACGTTCTGAAAATCAACAAAACTCGTAGGATAGCCTTTCGTCTGTACGTGGTAGTGACTATTTTTTTTAAAAGCGAACTAGTGAAGCTGTCGAGGCTTTTGACGGTTAACTCTCCAACATATTTAAAACTGTAAGAATTAACTTATCAAACCCAAGACCAGGACGACAGAAATGGCCTTATAATTTTATTATTAGGCCATTGACATTATTTAAACGACAATGCGTCTAAATTAATAAACTCAATCTCCCGGTTGTCGTTGAGCGACACTCCAATGACTGAGTCCTTTTGTACCTTGCCTGCCAGAATCTGCTTCGACAGCTCATTGAGAATCATTCTTTGCATCACTCTCTTTAAAGGCCTGGCACCAAACTGGGAATCAAAGCCCATTTCTCCAAGGTAATCCAGTACGTCTGTCGAAGCTTCGAGTTTTATACCGTTTTCTTCCAGTCTTTTCTGAATCAGCTTAAACTGGATTTCGACAATTTTCCTGATATCCTTCTTATTCAGCGGCTCAAAAAGAATGGTCTCGTCGATCCTGTTGAGGAACTCGGGTCTCACAGACTTCTTCAGCAGGTCAAACACGTTCTTTTTCACTTCCGCCAAAGTAGCTTCTCTGTTAGAGTTGTCCATCGTGTCGAATGCATCCTGAATAATGCCAGAACCAATATTGGTGGTCATGATAATGATGGTGTTCTTAAAATTGGCTACTCTTCCTTTGTTGTCGGTAAGCCTTCCATCGTCAAGCACTTGCAGCAGGATATTAAAGACATCGGGGTGTGCCTTCTCTATTTCGTCCAGAAGGATGACTGAGTAAGGTTTTCTCCTCACCGCTTCTGTCAGTTGACCGCCCTCATCGTAGCCCACATATCCTGGAGGGGCTCCAATAAGCCTGCTCACAGCATGGCGTTCCTGGTACTCACTCATGTCTATTCTTACCATGGCGTTGTCGTCGTTGAACAGGTATTCGGCCAGCGCCTTTGCCAGTTCAGTCTTACCAACACCAGTTGTACCCATGAAGATAAACGAGCCTATGGGCCGCTTAGGATCCTGTAGGCCAGCCCGGCTTCGCCTGACAGCGTCTGCCACCGCCTCAATGGCCTCCGTTTGTCCGGCCACTCTCTTTCCTAGCTCTTCTTCCAGCTTCAAAAGTTTCTCCCGGTCGCTTTGAAGCATTTTGCTCACGGGTATGCCTGTCCATTTGCCCACTATTTCAGCAATGTCCTCGGCTTCCACTTCTTCTTTCAAAAGCGAGTTTCCTCCCTGAAGTTCCTTTAGCTGCTCCTGGAATTTCTTGAGCTTTTCTTCACTCTCCACAATTTTTCCATACCGAATCTCGGCTACACGCCCATAGTCACCACTTCTTTCGGCTTGCTCTGCCTCCAGCTTGTATTTTTCGATGGCTTCCTTTTCGTGCTGAATGCCTTGAATCACAGACTTTTCATGCTGCCACCTGGCCTTCAATGCATCTCTTTGCTCGCTTAAGTCGGCAATCGTCCTTGAAAGCTCTTTTTCCTTCTCCCTGTCTTTTTCCCGCCGAATGGCCTCTCTTTCGATTTCCAGCTGCATAATGCGCCTGTTTAACTCATCCAGTTCCTCAGGAAGTGAATCAATTTCAATCCGAAGTTTCGATGCTGCCTCATCCATTAGGTCAATAGCCTTGTCGGGCAGAAACCTGTCAGAGATATACCTGCTTGAAAGCTCAACGGCGGCTATCACAGCGTCGTCTTTTATCCGAACCCCGTGGTGCAGCTCGTATTTGTCCTTAATTCCCCGAAGGATCGATATGGCATCCACTACTGAAGGCTCATCCACAACCACTGCCTGGAACCTTCTTTCAAGTGCCTTGTCTTTTTCGATGTACTTTTGATACTCTTTTAATGTAGTGGCTCCGATGGCATGGAGCTCTCCACGTGCCAGTGCAGGCTTCAGCAGGTTGGCGGCGTCCATGGCCCCCTCGCCTCCACCACCAGCGCCAACAAGGGTATGTATCTCGTCTATGAAAAGGATAATTTCCCCGTCGCTGTCGATCACTTCTTTGATCACTGCTTTTAGCCGCTCTTCAAACTCACCCTTGTATTTAGCGCCAGCCACGAGTAAGCCCATATCCAGAGAGATAAGGACTTTCTCCTTCAGGTTTTCCGGCACGTCACCGTCCACAATTCTTTGGGCCATCCCTTCAACAATAGCTGTTTTACCCACACCTGGCTCACCCAATAGTATTGGATTATTCTTAGTCCTTCTGGAAAGGATTTGCAGCACCCTTCTGATTTCTTCGTCTCGTCCGATAACCGGATCGATCTTGCCCTGGCGGGCCATTTCGTTGAGGTTTTTGGAATACCTCTCCAGCGACTTATACTTTGCCTCAGCGTTTTGATCTGTTACAGAGTTGCCACCCCTGAGTTCCTTAATGGCCAGCTTCATTTCGTTCTCTGCAAACCCGGCCGACTTCATGGCTGTGGCAATTTTGTCCTTGCTGCTCAGCAACCCAAGAATGATATGCTCAACGGCCACAAATTCGTCGCCAAACTCTTTGAGATAGCCGGTAGCCTTCTGTAGGGCCGCCGCTGACTCATTAGAGAGATAGGGTTGTGACCCTGAGACTTTTGGATAGGAATTTATCGTTTCTTCAATTTTGTCATCCAGGTTTTGTTTGTTGATGCCTAATTTCTTCAAAAGAAAAGGCATAACATTCTCATCTGTCGACATGATTGCTTTGAATATATGCGCCGGCTCTATGGCCTGTTGCTCATAACTTTGTGCGACTTCGGCTGCCTTTTGCACAGCCTCCTGCGATTTGATGGTATAGTTATTAAAGTTCATTTCCTTTTTCTTTGCTCCCTAGCAGTAGGGCAAATACCGATCCATGGCGTAATTGGATTATTTTTAGGTCAAAATGACAGAAAAACAAGATCGTTCACAGTCTTTGCAGACAATTTGGCGTATTCAAGCTTCATCAAAATGTAATACCAATTCCATTCTTTATTTCTTATTTTCAGGTCGAAATAGAAATCTTGAATGGAACCGGTAGCAGAGGATAATTTAGAGCAACCACCAAAGGCGACGAAATTTGAAAAAGTTTTGCTTTGGCTGTCTTTGTATGTGGTGGTGGAGTTATACGTGAGTTCAGTCACAGAGTATACTCCCCTGGTGGACGATATAACATATTATGTCGATTTCGGCATATGTATGATTTTCTTGTACGATTTTTTCAACGGGCTTTGGAAGGCAGAGAAAAAGTGGAAGTTTGTTGCCAATAACTGGATTGATTTCGTTGCTTCCATACCAACTGTGGGCTTCCTTCGAGCGGCAAGGATTTTTAAGATTTTCAAACTTTTGAGAGTGCTGAGGTCAGCGAAGTATGTTTTTCAGTTTTTTAACAGAAAAACTTCCTTTAGCACCTTTCGGAATGTGGTCATTCTCAATGTTGTTGTGGTATTGCTTTTCACGATCAGTTTTTATCATGCGGAACGAAATGCCAACCCTCATATTTCCACTTTCACGGACTCGTTGTGGTGGACAACAATTACCACTATGACAGTTGGATTTCTGCAGGATATTCCACCCGTGACTCCTGAAGGAAAGGTACTTTCTGTTGTGTTGATTTTTGCCGGGATGATTATTGGTGCAACCATGATTGCAACGATTACCGACTATTTTATTGAGGATGAAGACATTCAGGTGAACGTCAATCGGGTGCATGACAAGCTGATGCAAGTAGAAAAAAAACTAGATGCACTCACGGAAAAATTGGAGGAGTTGTCCAAATCCCAAAGGAATGGAAATTAACAGGCGGAAGTTTTTAGCAAAAGGGGGACTGGGTTTGGCTGGCGGAACTGTGGGATTGCTTTCTGCCTGCGGTGAGGAAAAGAAGCAAATCGAAACGCCATATATCAATTTCAACAAGTTGTTTGAGTGGAAAATGGTCACTACCTGGCCGCCAAACTTCCCGGTGGTAGGTGAGGGTTGCGTGATGATGTCGAAATGGGTGGAAACCATGAGTGGTGGGCGCCTTAAAATAAAAGTGTATGGTGGAGGGGAGCTGGTTCCGGCGTTGGAGGTGTTTGATGCCGTAAGCAGCGGCGCTGTTGAGATAGGCCATGGTGCTTCCTATTACTGGGCGGGCAAGGTACCGGCTGCGCAGTTTTTCGCAGCGGTTCCTTTTGGTATGAACGCCCAGCAGATGAATGCATGGATCATAAGCAGCGGATCTATTGCGTTGTGGGAGGAACTTTACGACCCATTTAGGCTGGTGCCCATGATTGCGGGGAATACCGGCGTGCAAATGGCGGGCTGGTTCAACCGGGAGCTTAATACCATGGATGACCTGAAAGGGCTGAAAATGAGGATTCCCGGGTTGGGTGGAAAGGTGTTGTCGGAGGCTGGTGGCACGTCGGTGCTTCAGGCGGGGGGCGAAATTTACACCAACCTGGAAAGGGGAGTGATCGATGCTGCCGAATGGATTGGCCCCTATCATGACTACCTCATGGGATTTCAACGGGTGGCTAAGCACTACTATTACCCTGGCTGGCATGAGCCAGGCTCTGTGCTGGAGCAAATGGTGAACAAAGATAAATTTGAAGCGCTTCCAACAGACCTGAAAGAGATAGTGCGGGCGGGAGCATCGAAGCTAAATGAATGGATGCTTGCTGAATTTGACGCAAAGAATAGTCTGTACCTTAAAAAGCTCCGGGAGGAAGAGGAAACGGATATCAGGAAACTTCCTGATGTGATTTTGAGGGAACTAAAGAAAATAAGTGATGTGATGCTTGGCGATATGGCTCAAGGCGATCCCGTCATAAAAAAAGTATACGACAGCTTTACTGCGTTTCGAGATCAGGTCAAGCCCTGGTCCGACATTAGCGAACGGGCTTTTTATAATGATGTGCTAGGCCAGTAGACTTTTTGTTGACTATTTTTTGAGCAGATTCGGTAGAAAGGAGATAATCTCTGGAAACAGAATTACAAGCAGAAGAAATGCCAGCTGTATCAATACAAAAGGAACAATTCCTCTATATAATTGCCGAGTGGTGATGTGTTTTGGCGCCACCCCTTTCAGGTAGAACAGTGAGAAACCAAAAGGTGGTGTGAGGAAAGAAGTTTGCAGATTGAGCGCCAACAATATCCCCACCCATACGAGGTCAACGCCCAGCTTAGCAAATATTGGTGCCACCACCGGCACTATGATGAAGATGATCTCAATAAAGTCGATGAAGAAGCCAGCGACAAATACAGCAAGCATCACTACAAACAGGAATGCATTCACCGACAAGTCGGAATTCTCGATGAGTTGAATAAGGAAGCGATCTCCTCCCAATGCTCTGAAAACCAAAGAGAAAGCTGTTGCCCCAATGAGAATTGTAAACACCATTGTGGTGAGGTGTGTCGTTTCCCTCATCACCCCCTTTAACACGTCAAGGTTGAACTTGCCAGACATAATTGTGAGCAAGGTTGCTCCAAGGGCACCAACCCCTGCCGCCTCAGTTGGCGAGGCTATGCCTGCAAAAATAGAACCCAGCACAGCTACAATAAGCAGGAGAGGAAGCACGAAAGCTTTTACAACCTGTCCGGTTATTCCCTTTTCCCTGAAAGCCCTGATCTCTTCTTCGGGCATGCCAGGTGCTTTGTTCGGTTTCACAATGGCATATCCTACAATAAAAGCCAGGTAGCAAAAAACCAGTGCCACTCCGGGTACAACTGCGGCAGTGAAGAGGTCTCCAACCGATACGTTGAGCACGCTGCCCAGCAACACCAAAACCACTGATGGCGGGATGATTTGTCCTAAGGTGCCAGCTGACGCAATGGTGCCAGTGGCCAGCTCGGGGCTAAATCCCCGCTTGAGCATAGTTGGTAAGCTAATTAGCCCCATCGTAATAACTGTGGCCCCAACAATCCCGGTGGACGCTGCCAGCATGGCCCCTACCAGGACAACCGCTACCGCCAGTCCTCCTTTGAACTTCCCAAAAATAAGTGCCATAGTCTCAAGGAGGCTCTCGGCCAGGCCGGACTTCTCCAGCATAATTCCCATAAAAACGAATAGGGGCACAGCTATCAGAACAAAGTTGTTCATGGTGCCATAAATACGAAGGGCAACCAGGTAAAAGAAGTCGGCATCAAAGAATATAAGACCGAAAATCACTGAGAGGCCTCCTAGCGTGAAGGCAACAGGAAAGCCCCAGAGAATGAAAATAAATATCAGACCAAAAAGCACTAGTGCCCAAACCTCATTCATGCTCCGTGATGTTTACAGGGTTCAAAATGGTTGCGAGTGATTTGAGGGCCAGCGAAATTCCCTGGAGGAATAACAGGGAGAATCCGATTGGGATAAAAGCTTTGATGATGTAGCGGGCAGGAAGGCCCCCCGGGTCAGGAGAATTTTCTCTGATGATCCAGGAATTGTAAACAAAAAGCAGGGAGGTCTTGATGATCACTACACATATTGGCAGAAGAAAGAGCAATACTCCGAGTAAGTTGACGTAGGCCTGTTTCTTAGGCGGCATTTCCCCATAAAACACATCGACCCTCACATGTTTATCATGCTTCAACGTGTAACCTGCGCCAATTAAAAAGATGGCTGCGAAAAAATGCCATTCCAGCTCAAACACGGAGGCAAAGCTGACATTAAAAATATACCTCATTGCTACATCGAAGCAAAAGACAACGACCATAATGCCGGCAAGCCAGGAGATAAGGCGCCCGGTATATTCATTCAGCGCATCAATCCTTTCTGAAATAAGGGTAAGTAGGTGCATATCAACTTTTGTGGAATGAAGATATGGTTTTCCTTTTTAAGAGCAAGGTCAGATTTGCACAAGAGCTCGGTAAATGATTTGCAAGGTGGGGAGTGGGTGATTTGTATCTTGGGAGAGGCCCAGCACACTGCCTAAACAATCAGTGGAAGAAATGCTTTCATTCTACTCATCCCAGTCAAGACAAAAAGAAAACCCCGGCATCTGCCGGGGTTTGAGAGTTTAAAGATCATCGTCCAGTCACTGATTCACGTTTTGCAAACGCACGCCCGAACCATATTTAATAGTCAATTCAAAAACTTCACCAGAAACGGCATAAACGCTGGTAGGTCCGGAGTATGCTCCAAAAGTACCATTGTTCAACTCTTCCAAATAGCCAGAACCTTTGTCGGTTACTGTCCAGTTAGTGCTCCACTGCACCTCTCTTGTTCCCTGAGTTGAGAAATCAAACAATTGCACGGCAGCACCTGAACCAGGAGAAGTTGCCAGAGTAGGCATGATAGTCACGCCGAATACCCCAGTATAACCCATACCGGCATCCTCGTTGAAGAGGCCTCCAATTGTTCCGTCTGAATTGATATCAACATCAGCTGAGGCCATCATGGCCATTGGCTCAACAATTTCAAGAACTGGAGCAGCATAGGAGATTCCCGTTCTCAGGTTTGTTACTGTCCTGGTCAATGCAAGGCCACCGGTTCCGTTAATTCCAAGCAGGTCGTCAAGGTTGCCCGCTAAGCCTGTTCCGGCCTCAGTGTAGGAAATTGCGTCAGTGGCAGTTGCGCTAGCATCTGGGAAGCTTCCCACAGTTGTGTTATACCAGTTTACAGCTGGTAGAATAGTGTAAGGTACGGTGATGCCAGCATTGTCAATCGCAATAGTGTATTCAAAGCCGGTAGCTACCACATCCACAACTGGCAAAGCAGCTCCTGTGCCACCTCCAGCAAAAGTTATCCCTGTGATAGGGGCAGAATACCCAACTCCTGTAGTAGTAGTTTGAATAGCATCTACTCTACAATCGCAAGTAACTGTAATTGTTGCAGCTGTGGTCGGAGCAACGGCAGGAGCTACCTCTACTACAGTAACCTGATAGCCAGTCACACCGAAAGCGTTAAGGTTATCACTGCCGTTGGTAAGGATATTTCCACCTGTTTCGTCGATGGTTGGCAGAACGCCGTTTCCAGTACCATCATCCACTGCAGTTTCGGTTACCGTAACAGTCTGAAGAACTGTAGCACCGGAAAGTACATCAATAGTAATGTCATAGTCTTCACCAATTGTATAGCCAACACCACCAGCAACAGTAAGATCAAGATCGCCGATAATTGAAGTTTGAAGCGCAATTGGCGTGGTAGGAGTAGTAGCGGTTGCTACAGCAGCTGTGGGTGAAATCTGAACAGTACCACCATCACTGATAATGTTAAATTCAACATTTCCAGAGTTAGGAGTATTGCCTGTGTTGCCGTCAATAGTGAATC
The DNA here is from genome assembly GCF_048007035.1 of Imperialibacter sp. Lineage (NCBI taxonomy): Bacteria > Pseudomonadati > Bacteroidota > Cytophagia > Cytophagales > Flammeovirgaceae > Imperialibacter > Imperialibacter sp. The sequence goes on along the minus strand of NZ_CP180355.1, from coordinate 1,967,311 downwards.
CGATATTCAAATCTCTAGGTATCACTGTAAACGTCAAGTTTGCGCCATTTCCAGCGCCAGTAGGTGCAGGGAATACAGCTTTAGCACCGGCAATTGAAATTGATGGGGAGAACGAGCTGGCATTCACGGGTCCGTATCTCGCAGGCACTGTAGCAAGTTCAGGTGCAGCCAGAAGGACATCGTCTCTTGTGTCAATAACAATAGTTTGGTCGGCTGTTACGTCAGGTACCATTAGCGTGTACGATATTCCGTTTTCATTTGCAGGCAACAACATGCTGAATCTACCTGTTGCATTGTCCACAACAGCAGAGCCAATTCCCTCACCGCTAAACCTTACGTCATAAATATCTACAGATGAGTGGAAAAAATTTTGGGCACTTTCGTAATCGAAATCTGTGCCATCCAGATAGGCTACTATCGTCACGTCTTGAGGAACTTCAGAAGTAGAGTTAGTAAGATCAGTTTCGATAGTTGCTGTGCCGTTCACAGTAGCAAATGTTCCGCTTGCACCATCTGCAGAAAGCAGGACAATGCGAGAAGTTTCATGTCTTCCCAATGGATAAATATAGCTTCCAATTTGAAAGTATTCCTCGCCGCTGGAAATTGTCCCCAAATCCAGTATGTAAGAAACACCAACGAACCCAGGCATGGTAATTTGGACAGGACTTGCTCCAATAACAATATCTTGAATAATCACCTGTCCGGTTGCGTCAGTTACTGCATCCACTCGGGCTGCTGGGTTACTTCCTCCCACTGAAACGGTTGCCCCCTCAAGTGGTGCACCACCCTGATTTTCTATTGTTATTGTGTAGGAGGCTAAAAGGCCTGCCTGACGCAAAGCTTCTGTGTTTTCATCTTTCAGCATACTAGCAAGCTGTGTTGAAAATACTGCCATCAAAGAGTCATTCTCACGCATGAGCTCATATTGTAGAATAAGCTTCTCAAGGTCAAAGCTTTGCTGCGAGGCAGCCAATTCAGCCTGCTTGTTGAAGAAGTCTTCCTCTGTAAATTCATCTTCGCAGGACGTGAAGGTGAATACACCCAGCGCCATTATTACGAGTAAAAAATTGAGTTTAATTGTTTTCATGATTTTATGAAGGTTTGTTTTTTTAAATCTTTAAAAGAAATAGCCAAAATTCAGACTAATAGTTGATGGGATTAGCTCACCACCTAAACCCGGACGCCCCAAGTCGATGTTAATATTGTCGAGTCCATAGCGATAACGAATTTCCTGATAAAACGTGCTCCCATTTCCCAAGTCATACTCCAGGGCAAATCCGCCATGTACAGCAAATTGGTGGCTCTGGATGCTACTGCTAACGTTCTCAACAGTGTTTGAAACAGGAGGTGCCAATGAACCGTCAGCCATAGTAAAGTTCAAATCCCTCGTTTCAAAGGAAGCAATTGAATAGCCATAACTTGCTCCAATCAGAAATTTTGGAGATATGGAACTTCCATTGGTTGGAATGCTAATGGCTGCCATTACTGGCAATTCAACATTTTTAATCGACCTGGATCGATTCTCATAGGTGACACTCAGAATATTTCCCTCGTATGCTGACCAGTCGATAACTCTGTCGGCCAAACCACCACCAATACCCATGTAGACCAGTTCGCCTTGAATGCCGATGAGGTCAGAGATCTGGTAGCTAACAACAGCGCCACCATTTACATCAATGACCATACCTGTCTGACTGAACTGGTTTAGGTTCGCACCAACCTTTGCCCCATACCGTAAAGGGCTAAAGGCACTAAGTCCATCATCCTGTGCGGACGCATCATGGACCCACAACCCACATAATAGAAATATTAAATGGGTGCTTCGCAAACGCCTTAAGCGTGAAACAAAACTTCTCATATATTATATAGTTAAGAATGGTTTAAATACTTAGTTCTGTTTGATGACCAAAGTCTAAAAGTAACCACAACCGAATTCGATATAAATACCCATTTCTAGGTATTTTATCATTATCTAATCCAAAAGTTCAAAAAACACGGGACATGAAATAGGGAATTTTTTATTTGTTAGTCAAGTTTTAGCAAAAGTACTTTATCAATTAGTATTCGCTATTTTGTGTATGCCGCTAATTTTCCCATCAAATGCTCTTTTTTTCTTGTGGCCACAGGAAGGGTCGTGCCGTCCTTCAGAACGATCGAACCGCCATCGGCCTTGTCGAGGCGAAGAAAAAACTTAAGATTGACGAGGTGAGACTGGTGTGCACGAAAAAACTGATTTGAAGAGAACAGGCTATCAAAATCTTTCAGCGTCTTTGAAATAAGCAAGAACTTGCCATTGGCTAAATAGAACTTTGTATAGTTCCCCTCAGCCTCACACCGCACAATCTCATCCGTTTCGATCAGGTGAATGCTATCATGATCCTTTAGCAGTACCCTTTTGGGTAGCCGCTCATCTCTAGAGCTTTCCAGAAGTAACTTAAGAGAAAGCTTATCAAAATGGGCTTTTACAGATTCTCTGGCTTTGGAGATGGCAAAATTGAGTTCACCTGGATCAACTGGTTTTAGCAAGTAATCTACTGCACTGAATTTGAAAGCCCGGATGGCATACTCATTGTGCGCCGTCACAAAAATGATTTTGAAGTCGATCGTCTCAAACTTTGAGAGTAAGTCAAATCCGGTTCCTTCATTGATCTCGACATCCAAAAAAACGAGGTCAGGTTTTTTACTGCTGATCACCTGAAATCCAGTACTAACTGAGTCTGCCTCACCTGTAATTTGGATATCAGGGTGTGAAACTTTTAAAAGGGCTTTTAGTGCCTCCCTTAGTGGCGCCTCGTCGTCAACTATGATTGCTTCCAACTAGTTTTTAACAGTTAGTATGTAGTGAGCCTATTGAAAAGTAATAATAGTGAAACTTTTGTGCCCGGGCCAACTCATTGGCGTGTGAAAGGTTTCCCGGTCAATTTTCATCTTCCATTTAAAAATTTTAATGGTCAGAGCCATCGGTTGCTTGTTAACTGTGATCGTGTTCATCAACAGCAAGCGAACAGGTGGAAGGAACTTCATGAGGCCACAGGAGGTTAACCGACTGAGTTGTTTTAAACATAGGGCATTGGCTGGTCAATCCTTTCCAGTTTAAATTCTGGCGCAAAACCTTTAGGAGGCAAAAACCAAATTCCCTTGCCATTGGCGTCACTTAACAACTAATAGTCGTTAACTTTACAGCTTTAATACCCACACATAGTGCAAGATATTCGAAAAATTTCTTCATCAGAGCTCGTCGATGTTTTTAAAACATGGGGAGAACCTGCTTTCAGAGCCAAGCAGGTGAGCGAATGGCTATGGAAAAAGTCTGCTACATCCTTTGATGAAATGACCAACCTGTCGCTGAAGACAAGGGACATGCTAAAGGAGCATTTCAGTATTTTGCCGGTAACCACTGCTACCAAGCAGGTGTCGGCCGACGGAACAATTAAATCCGGCTTCCGGCTGCACGATGGCCACATGATTGAGGGCGTGCTTATTCCGGCCGATGACCGCATGACCGCTTGCGTGTCTTCACAGGTGGGTTGCTCGCTGACTTGTAAGTTTTGTGCCACCGGCTATATGGAGCGCAAAAGGAATTTGGATCCCGCAGAAATTTACGATCAAGTGGTGATGATTGACAGGCAGGCAAGGGAGGCCAACAATGTACCTCTTACTAATATAGTGTACATGGGCATGGGCGAGCCACTGCTCAACTATGCCAACGTGCTCAAGTCGGTGGAGTATATTACTTCTCCTGATGGGTTAGGCATGTCGCCCAAGCGGATCACGGTTTCTACGGCAGGCATTGCCAAAATGATCAAAAAGCTAGGCGATGATGAGGTGAAGTTTAACCTTGCTTTGTCACTCCACGCCGCCAACGATGAAAAGCGCAACCAGATCATGCCTATCAACGAATCCAATACATTGGAGGCATTGAAAGAGGCATTGCAGTACTTCTATCAAAAAACGAAAAACAAGATTACATTCGAGTATATCATGTTCTATAGTTTCAACGATACATTGAAGGATGCTGAGGAGCTTTTTCAGTTTACAAAGGCTGTGCCCAGCAAGGTGAACATTATAGAGTACAATCCGATTGCGGAAGCTACTTATAAAAATGCCGACCCCGAGGCGCTTGATAAGTTCTCAGCCTACCTGGAAGACAGGGGAGTGGTGGTCAATGTACGGCGCAGCAGAGGCAAAGATATCGACGCAGCCTGCGGGCAGCTAGCCATCAAAGACAAACCCGCCGCCTGATCTGCTCTTGACATCAACTACATTTTCTATTTCTTGCTTGCATTGAAAAGCTTCTGCTTTTCTTCTTTGCTCAGGCTCTCGTAGCCGGAGTGCGAAATCTTGTCGAGGATAGCATCAATTTCATCCTGATCAGATTTGGTATTGGACGATGAAGCTTTCTTCGTTCCGGTGAATTTCGTGCTTTTGTGCGTGACCCTGATTTTTGGTGAGGGCTTGAATAAACCTTTGAACCATTCCATCACACTTACCACTGGTGTGCCTATGTCGTTGCCTCGCTGGAGCTGTCGAATAAAGATAAAACCCATTAAAGCGCCTCCCAGGTGAGCCAGCTCGCCGCCGGCGTTGGCACCAATGGTTTGTGAAAAAGACAGCAGTATGTAGAAGATGGCAATATATTTGATTTTGACAGGCCCGAGAAAGAGCAGGAAAAAGGTATAGTTGGGCATAAACGTGGCGGCTCCTACCACAATGGCGTACACACCTGCAGAAGCTCCCAGCATCACCGATCCAGCGACTCTTTCATGAAAGTAAGGAATAAGGTTATAAATGAGTATGTAGAAGAGCCCTCCAACGATGCCACCTATCACATACATGGAAATCGCCCGCTGGTCGCCGAGGTACTCCACAATGATCTTTCCAAACCAGAAAAGAAAGAGCATATTGAAGATGATGTGGAAGAAGCCCTCGTGGGTGAAGAAATACGTAAGCAGCGTCCATGGTTTGACGATGAAGCTATCAATGGACGCAGGTAACATGAACTGGCGAAGGATCGTCTGATAGACATCAGGGTTGCCCGACAAGACCAATATCACTTTGAAAATGATCAACGCCACAAAAATAATCACGTTGATCATGATGAGCTGGATCAGCCCATTGTTAGGCCTGCTCCAGGCGTTTTTAAAATCGTCGAAAAGTCCGCCGTTTCCGTACATAGTCTTCTAATAGAATTTGCTGGAGTTTTTTTGCCAGTATTTAATCACTATAAATGCGATGAGCATACCACCCAGGTGGGCCAGGTGAGCGACATTGTCCCCCTGAGAACGGTTTAGCTCTGAATACAATTCATAAGCTCCGTAGAAAAATACCAAATATTTTGCTTTGATGGGTATGGGAGGGAACAACAAAAACAGTTGCGTATTGGGAAAGAGCATTCCAAAGGCCATCAAAATTCCAAACACCGCTCCAGAAGCTCCCACCATGGGCACGTTTTCAATCCTCCCCATAAGGTCCTGCACAAATACCCTGCTTTGACTGATGTACTCCGGGTTGTTTGGGTTTTCTACATATGCATCAATAAAGCTAATCAGGCTTTCGTAGTACTGGCTGGCATGCTGCACCACAAAAAGGTTGAAAGCTTCGGGGTCAGGGTCGGCCAGGTAGGCCATCGCATCATTTGAAACAGCCGAAGTTTCGATATAGTCAATAGTAGCGTATAAAAGGCCAGCACCTATGCCAGTGACCATATAAAAGAAAAGAAATCTCTTTGGCCCCCAAAAGCGCTCCAGCATGTTGCCGAATATGATCAGCGCAAACATGTTACCAAACAGGTGCATAAAGCCACCATGCACAAACATGTAGGTGATGAACTGGTAGGGCGCAAACGAGTCGGCCAGAATATACCGCAGCCCAAATGTGACTGCGAAATCCATTTTTAAAATACTTTCCAAAAAAAACACCACCAGATTTACTATCAGGAGGTTTTTCACCATGGGTGTCAGGTTGAACATAGGCGTTTATTCATTAAAGAAACTGGCAAGCCGATCAAGGCCCAATATGTACATGGTTGCCTGGCCTCCGGGCGTATAGTTAGGTTGGGTGCAGGCAAAAAGCTGATCGATCAATGAGACCATTTCTTCGTTGCTAAGCATCTTCCCATTTTTGAGCCCGGTGCGTTTGGCCATTGACCTCGCCAGATTCTCTTTACGATTTATAGTCAATTCAGATTTATAAACTTTAAACTGTTCTATCAGCCCCTCCAGCACTTCCTTCTCGTTGGAGCCGGAAAGTTCGGCAGGCATGCCGTTGATCACGAGGGTATTTTGGCCGAATATACTGAAAACAAATCCCAGTGCTTTCATTTCTTCCTCCATTTCCATCACTAATTGATAATCGGATGGATTAAGGTTGAGCTGCTGCGGAAAGAGGAATTGCTGCGAAGCTGCCTGCCCTTTTTCGAGGTGGTGGGTGAACCTCTCGAAAAGTATCCTTTCGTGAGCATGCTCCTGATTGATGATCAGCAAGCCTGATTTCACCTGCTTACAAATGTATTTTTTGTGAAGCTGGAACGGGGGATTGATTTCTGCTTCAAGTGTGGCCGCTTGAATCTCCTGCGTGGGCTCCTCCGGCGTTGCGTCGCTGGCAAAAGTTTTGACAATAGGTTCCGCACCGGCAGCCCCCTCTTTCTTCACATCTTCAAAAGAATATTGGGCTTCCAGGTTGGCGTCTTCGTAGAGTCTTTCCCAGTTCTTTGCGTTGTTTTTACTCAACGGAGAGCTGAAAGACGACGAACCGGCTGGCATAGGTCTTTTCGCCTGGCTTATCTCATCAAAGTTAAGCTTGGAGCGGGTGATCGCCTCAAAGTTCACATCGTAATTGAAGTCCAGAGAGGGCGCTATGTTATGTGCGCCAAGTGCCTGCCTGATGGCAGATTTTACCACGCCATATATCATTCGCTCATCTTCAAACTTCACTTCAGTTTTTGTCGGGTGCACATTGATATCGATTTTGGAAGGATCCATATCAATGAAAAGCACATAAAACGGGTGTGTATCTGCCGACAAAAGCCCTTCGAAGGCACTCGTGAGAGCGTGGTTCAAATAGTTGTTTTTGATGTAGCGGTTGTTGATGAAAAAAAACTGCTCGCCACGGGTTTTCTTGCTGAACTCCGGCTTGCCAATGTAGCCATGGATTTTTATTTGGTCGGTGCTTTCATCCACCGGCACCAATTGTTCCCTGTAATTTTTGTTGAAGAGCCCAATGATCCGGCTCGATAGCTTTCCTTCTTCGAGCTGATATACCGGGAGGTCATTTTGATGGAGGGAAAATGCGATGCCCGGATGAGCCAGCGCCACCCGCTGGAATTCATCAATAATATGGCGCATTTCCACCGGGTTGCTCTTGAGGAAATTACGCCTGGCTGGCACGTTGAAAAAAAGATTTTTTACCGACACGGTGCTGCCCTGGGGCGTCACACAAGGTTCCTGTTTTTTGATTTCCGACCCCTCAATGCAAATGAATGTGCCCAGCTCCGACTCTTTTCTTTTTGTTTTGAGCTCTACCTGAGCCACGGCGGCAATGGAAGCGAGGGCCTCGCCTCGGAATCCTTTTGTCTGAATCCGGAAGAGATCGTCGGGCGTTCTTAGCTTGGAGGTGGCGTGTCTCTCAAAACTCATGCGTGCGTCAGTTTCCGACATGCCAGCTCCGTTGTCTATCACCCGGATCAGCTGCTTGCCAGCCTCCTTCACAATCAATTGAATGGAAGTGGCACCAGCATCTACGCTGTTTTCCAGTAATTCTTTGACGGCCGATGCAGGGCGCTGTACGACTTCTCCCGCTGCTATTTGGTTGGCTAGCGACTCAGGAAGGAGACGTATGATATCACTCATTTGCTATTTTTTGAAAAAGATACCTCTGAAGCGAAAGTAAAGGTAAACAGGAACACCTAGCATTAAGAAGTAAAATACCTGATTGCCGTAAAAAAGATAGCCAACAAACCCGCCGAGCAGGATCACAGCAATGACGAGCTGAAGGAGCGACGTGGAGTAGTTGGTGCCCGTGAATGACGAGCCCGTTTTTCTTCTGAATGCTCCGGCAATGCTGGAGGTAGTGCCACTTTCGGCATCCTCATTCATCTCATTCTTTATTTTTCTGGTGCGCTCTTCGATATCTTCCTTGACAGGATCGTAGTGTCTTGGTGTATAATCAAAGTTCTTATACCTTGGCAGGCGAATAATTGAAGGAATTCTCATAATAAGCAGGTCTTCCGTTCTTCAAAATTTGGTACCGCTTTTGCTACTGTGTGCAGAAGGGCGAATAAAATCTTTACGTTTTAAAACAAAGTTAGGTTATATTTTAGGATTAACACAGATCAAAAGATCAATGTTCCAAAAACTTTACCCGGCCTCATTAACGCTACTTTCCCTGGTGCTGATGCACTTTGGAGGCAGGGCGCATGCATCGGGTGAGCGGGAAGTTTTCGGTGAAATAGTGACACAGAGGTGGATGTTAACGCTGGAGGAGGTTGATAGAAGATCGCAAAACGACTCTATTTTACAATTTCTGAATCAAAGGGAACTTGGAGGTATTTTATACCAGCCGCACCACTCCCTTGCCGAAATTGCAGCTCACATCGACTTGGTTGAAGAAGGCACGGAACATCAATTTTTGATCGGGCTCAATCTCAGTGCCGCTGATCAAAAAACCTACCGGAACCTTGGCCTCACACCACCGTCGGTGCTGGCAGCAGTGGCGGACGACGATTTGATACAAACGGCATCCTCACGTGACGCAGTGCTCTTGCGTGCTGCAGGCGTTGACTTTGTGATGATGGACCTCTTTCGGCTTTCTTTTTGGCAAGGCTATGGCGAGGAGCCCGAAGCTGTAAAACAGTCTGCCGTAGCTTATCTGAAAGGTCTTACCGAAGGGGGGATTGATGTTGTGGGTAATTTCTCATCCAGTGCGTTTGGCGAGTCAAGACTTCCTTTAACCGAAGAGCTCAGCCTGTATAAGGAGGCCGAAATTAGGGGGGTCAATATTAGTTCTCTCCAAAATCAGCCCGTGGCTTTCGAAAACGGCTACGAAACAACTAAATTCCTGGCTAAGGAGTTTAGCTACCATCCAATCACATTCGCCTCTTACCCATCAGAAAAGGCCTGGAGTCAAGACCTGAAGAACCCTGTGGCTGATTTTCTTTTCGTGTCGCCGGGGCAGGCAATTCACGAGTCGGCAAGGCTTGCAGACGCTAAGATTAAATACAAAAAACAAAAAGCGGTAACGGGGAAAATTTCGCAATGGAAGTTGCAGCGACTCCTGCTCCGAAGCCAGCCTGAGAACTTTTCGGAAGCCGCAGGCAACACAGCTGAAAGGTCATTTGCTTTTCAACTGAATTTGAAGTCTGCTACGCTTCTCGCCAATACTGAGTCCTTGATTCCGTTCAAAAAACTGGAAAATCAATCTTTTGCGACATCCTCATTTGGCAACGTGAGCAAGGATTTTCTTGAGCATATGCATAAGTATGCGTCCGTAACAGAATTTGCCTTTCCGAGGGGGCTGATGAGCTCAGAAATGCCAGCCTGGCAGATCGCTCATTTCGACAATTACATCGCCGCTATCGACCTGGCGTGGTTCGATGCCCTGAGTCACGAGGAGCAAGCCAGGCTGCTGGGTTTTTTGATCAAGCTGCAAAAAGAGCGGACGAAGGTTACGCTGGTGCTTTTGGGGTTGAGCGAAAACCTTGAGTTGTTTGCAGGCATTCAGCACATAAGCTACCACCCAGCGGGCGGTGAACAGGCGGAGCGGCTGGCACCACAGCTTCTTTTTGGGGCCTATGGCTATTCAGGCAAATGGAATGGGTCGAAAGAGCTTTTTGCTAATGCATCTTCAACAGCGTCGCTGGCCAGACTAAAGTATGGAGAGCCATGGATGAGAACCATTAAAGGTCTCAATGTGGTGGACAGCATTGCTATAAAAGCTATTGCCGACAAAGCCACTCCCGGCTGTCAGATTTTAGTAGCTAAAGGTGGCGTGGTGCTTTACGAAAAGGCCTTTGGCTACCTGAGCTACGATAGCCTGATGCCTGTTACCAACGAGACACTTTACGACCTTGCTTCGTTGACCAAGGTGAGTGCTACTTTACAGGCGTTGATGATTTTGGTGGATCAGGGAAAGATAGATATTAAATCCAACCTTGGAGCCTACATCAAAAGTACGCTAGGCACAAACAAAGAGAGGCTGATTGTGGAGGATGTGCTGCTTCACCAGGCTGGGCTCAAGCCCTACATTCCTTTTTGGCAGCGATCTTACGAAAGTAAGAGAAAGAAGATACTTGACCCTATGTTCTTCAACGCTTCCGCCGGCGAAGAATTTTCCATGGAGATTCTGCCCGGCATGTACTCAACTCCGGCTATGAAGGACTCTGTTTGGCGATGGACCTTGCAGACGGATTTGATGACCTTAGGGCCAAAAGATTCAGTCTACACTTACAAATACAGTGACCTTGGGTTCATGATCATCCAAAAACTAGTGGAGGAAGTTGCCGGAATGCCACTCGACGAGTTTGTGAGCAGAGAGGTGTACAGGCCTCTTGGTATGGATCGGCTTTGTTTTCAGCCTTTGTGTAGTTATCCCTACCAGTCGATCGCACCAACTGAGCTCGACTTCTATTTCAGAAAAAACATGGTGTGGGGAACGGTGCACGATGAAAACGCAGCGATAATGGGTGGAGTAGCCGGGCATGCCGGCCTGTTTGGAAATGCCAATTCACTGGCAATTTTGCTTCAAATGCACCTGCAAAAAGGTTATTACGGAGGCAGACAATATGTTGACAATAAGACAGTTGATTTGTTTACTCAGCGCCTGTCTAACAATGCTCCACGGGCGTTAGGCTGGGACATGAAAGACCTCTCTTTCACAAGAAATAATACTTCTTTTTGGAGTTCTGAAACTACTTATGGCCATACTGGGTTTACTGGTACGGCGGTGTGGGTGGATCCGGAAATGGAACTGATTTATATCTTCCTTTCCAATAGGGTTCATCCGGACGCTCACAATAACAAACTCGTAGAATCGAATATACGTACAAGAATCCAGGACGTAATCTATCAGTCGCTAGGTTGGCAGCTTACTTCCGGTGAATAGTTAGCAAGAGATATGAACATCGGAATAGTATGTTATCCCACCTTTGGTGGTAGCGGAGTGGTGGCCACCGAGCTTGGAAAGGCCCTGGCCAAAGAGGGGCACAGGATTCACTTCATTACATATTCACAACCCACACGACTAGATTTCTTTAACGAGAATCTTTTTTACCACGAGGTAGACGTTCAGTCATATCCCTTGTTCCAGTATCCGCCCTATGAGTTGGCTTTGGCTAGCAAAATGGTGGAAGTGGTGCAGTTCGAGAAGCTAGACCTGTTGCATGTGCACTACGCAATTCCTCATGCGTCGGCCGCTTACATGGCTAAGCAGATACTGCGGGTCAAGGGGATAGAAATACCAGTGATTACGACGCTGCATGGTACTGATATTACGCTGGTCGGTAAGGATCCGTCGTATGAGCCTGTGGTGACGTTTTCGATCAATCAGTCCGATGGTGTAACTGCTGTTTCAAGCTCGCTGCGAGATGAGACTTATGAGCATTTTGATATCACCAAAGACATTGAGGTAATTCCCAATTTTATCGACCTCGAGCGATTCAAAAAGCAGAAAAAGGATCACTTCAAGAAAGCTATATGCCCTAATGGAGAGAAACTGGTTGTGCACACTTCCAATTTCAGGAAAGTAAAACGGGTGGAGGATGTGATAAAAATCTTCATCGGTATCAGGAAGGAGATGCCGGCGAAGCTTCTTATGGTGGGTGATGGCCCCGAAAGAAGTAAGGCAGAAGCACTTTGCCGTGAAACTTGCTCGTTTGAAGACACCAGGTTCCTGGGTAAGCTTGACCACGTGGAGGAAGTACTGTCAGTGGCGGATCTGTTCCTGATGCCTTCGGAAAAGGAGAGCTTCGGTTTGGCGGCACTGGAGGCTATGGCATGCGAAGTGCCGGTGGTGTCGTCAAATACAGGTGGCCTTACAGAGCTCAATGTTGATGGCGTTTCCGGGTTTACCTGCGACATAGGTGACATTGAAAGCATGACAAAAAAGTCGCTTCACATTTTAAAGGACGAAAACCTACCGATCTTCAAAGAGGGAGCACTCAAACGGGCGAAGGAATTTGACATCTCGAATATCCTTCCGATGTATGAGTCGTTTTACAATAAAATCGTGGAATCTTTCAAAATAAGTGCGGTATAGTGGAATTTAAGGGGACAGGAATTTTGTTGTAAATCGAGCCAATTTTCGAGCGCAAAATAAATTTTTGTTGGAAATAAGAAGTAAGGAAAAATGCCTGCAAGCGTTAGAACGAAGGTAAAACCGAACAACAGTGGTACCACGCAGCTTTTTAAAAACCCTGTTCTTGAAAGACTGACAAGGGCCCACTATTCAGTAACACTTGGGACACTCTGCTCAATAGCCGCTTTTTTGTTGTACTGGTCGGCTATGGAAATAGGGTTTTCTATCACCCAAATTGCCAGCTTGTTTGCTGTTGGTTACTTCAGTTGGACACTGGCTGAGTATCTGCTGCACCGCTTTGTGTTTCATATGGCACCGACCAACAAGATCAAGAATGCCATTCAATACACTTTGCACGGCGTTCATCACGAATATCCTAAGGATAAATCAAGGGTTGTAATGCCGCCGACCGGCGCATTAATGATAGGAGGTGTGCTTTTTGTGATCTTCTGGATTCCGATGCAACAATACGCATTTGCGTTTGTTCCGGGCTTTTTACTTGGGTATGTGACCTATGCCTTTATGCACTATGCCATACATGCCTATCAACCTCCGAAAAACTTTCTGAAGGTTTTGTGGATCAACCACGGCATACACCATTATAAGGACGACGACCGTGGGTTCGGCGTTTCATCCCCATTTTGGGACTTTGTGTTTGGAACGTTGCCAAAAAAGTAGTCAATGAAGGCCGCACTAAGCGACCTTCACTTTGAAGTTAAACATTCACACAATAGTCAATGTGTACTATAGTGGTGGTGTTTGTTAGTCTCAGTACCTTTTTGATCTGAACTCGCTAAAAACTTGTAGAACAGGTCTTTAACGAGTGTAAAAAAGAATCTTCTTCTACCTTTCATAATTATAATGCTCAAATGGGATAAATAAGTTAAAGCATTACTTTAAGTATTCAAAATTATTCAAGGAGAAAAATATTGATCCAATATCTAAAGTGCAATTTTATATGTAATTAATACAAATTATTATAACCATCGATTCGAGCAGCACAAGTTATTTTGTGTTAAGGACTGAATCAATAACTTTAATTGTTGGTTAATGGTTATAACGAAAAGGAACAAATGATAGGCTACCGCTTTACTGACTATATACCCTCCAAAGACAAAGAGAAGACCGAATTTGAGAACTTGCTCAACATTTTCCATCAGCTCCTGGTGATTACATCGGGGGATGTTTCGGAAGCATTGAGTTGGTTGACCAACCTCGACAAACAATATTCCATCACAAACCCTGACTACGGCATAGGAGATTTTATAGATGACCTCAAGAACAAAGGGTTTATTACTGACAAGACGCCAGATGGTGAGTTTAAGATAACGGCGAAATCGGAGAGAGCCATTCGAAAAAATTCTCTGGAGGAAATTTTCGGAAAGCTGAAAAAATCGGGCAAGGGAAACCATGCCACGCCTATGCCGGGTCATGGAGATGAGCCAGGTACCGACAGGAGAGAATTTCAATTTGGTGACACCCTCGAGCAGATTTCACTGACCGATTCAATAAAGAATGCACAAATCAATCACGGGTTTTCGGATTTCAGGTTGACTGAAGACGACCTGGAGATCGTTGAAACAGAATACAAGACGCAGACCAGCACCGTGCTGATGATCGATATCAGCCATTCGATGATCTTATACGGAGAGGACAGGATTACACCGGCGAAAAAAGTGGCCATGGCGCTTTCTGAGCTGATCATGCACAAATACAAAAAAGACACGCTGGACATACTCGTGTTTGGCAACGATGCCTGGCAGATTGACATTAAAGACTTGCCGTATCTTAGCGTAGGGCCTTACCACACCAACACCGTTGCCGGGCTTGAGTTGGCAATGGATCTGCTGCGGAGAAGAAAGAATAAGAACAAGCAGATATTCATGATCACGGACGGGAAGCCCACCTGTATCAAGCAAGGCATAAAGTACTACAAGAATAGCTTTGGTCTTGACCCAAAGATTCTGAACAAAACATTAGATTTGGCGGCTGCCTGCCGCAAACTCAATATCCCTATTACTACCTTCATGATCGCTTCCGACCCATATTTAAAGCAATTTGTCAAGGAGTTTACCATGGTCAACAACGGCAACGCTTACTACAGCAGCCTTAAGGGACTTGGCGAGCTCATATTTGAAGATTACCGCCGGAACAAAAAGAAAAGATTTTAACCAACCAGAAAATTAGTAAGCACAAATGAAATATAGGGATCTCTCCTCTGCACAACTACGCAAAATACATACACTCGGCGAGCTCAAAGCATGTGGCTACCAGCCCGAATCCATCAAAGACGAACTCAGGCGCAATTTGATCGCCAGGCTCAAAGCCAAAAAGAGTGTTTTTGAGGGGATATGGGGCTATGAAGAAACGGTGATTCCTGATGTGGAAAGAGCCATTTTGTCGAGGCACAATATTAACTTTCTGGGACTACGGGGTCAGGCCAAGACAAGAATGGCACGCCAAATGATTGAGCTGCTGGACGAATATATTCCGGTGATTGAGGGTGCAGATTTGAATGACGATCCGTTGAACCCGATTTCAAGGTTTGCCAAAGACCTGGTGGCCGAACATGGAGATAAAACGCCCGTTAACTGGCTGCACCGGGATGAAAGATATACGGAGAAACTGGCAACGCCCGACGTGACCATTGCCGACTTGATTGGAGACGTGGATCCGATAAAAGCCGCTTCGCTGAAGCTGCCCTATTCGGACGAAAGAGTGATTCATCATGGCCTTGTGCCCAGGTCGCATCGGGGGATTTTTGTGATCAATGAGCTTCCCGATTTACAGGCCCGCATACAGGTGGCGCTCTTTAACATTCTTCAGGAGGGCGATATCCAGATTCGGGGTTTTAAACTAAGGCTACCTTTGGATATTCAGTTTGTGTTCACTGCCAACCCCGAAGACTATACCAACCGGGGAAGTATAGTGACGCCGCTGAAGGACAGGATTGACAGCCAGATTATTACGCACTATCCTAAATCTATTGAGATAGGAAGGAAGATAACTGATCAGGAAGCAAGGGTTTTGAAAGAGCAGCTGGACATTGTGAGTGCCGGAGAGCTTGCCAAAAATCTGATTGAACAGATTGCGTTTGAAGCACGCTCCAGTGAGTATGTGGATGCGAAGAGTGGCGTGTCGGCCAGATTGACCATTTCTGCCATGGAAAACATGTACAGTTCGGCTGAAAGAAGGGCCCTTATCAACGGAGAAAAATCGACCAGTGTGAGGGTAGGCGATTTTGTTGGTGTGCTTCCCTCCATCACTGGTAAAGTGGAGCTGGTTTACGAGGGTGAGCAGGAAGGCCCTGGCATTGTGGCGCAAAACCTGGTTGGCAAGGCGATCAGGAGTCAATTTTTGCTTTACTTTCCCAATCCGGAAGAAATAAGAAAGAAGAGAAACGCCCCCAACCCGTACAAAGCAATTACTGATTGGTTTGGCGAGGGCAATATGGTCGACATATTAAATGAATCGACTGGGCAGGCGCATCGCAAGTTGCTTGAGGGAGTGCCCGGGCTAAAGGAGCTGGTGAAAGAATACCATAAGCAAGCCGACGAAAAGCTGAAATACTTTTTGATGGAGTTTGCCCTCCATGGCCTGGCTGAATTCAGCCAGCTTTCCAAGCATCATCTGGCCACAGGCACGTCATTCAAAGATTTGCTGAGCAGCATGTTCAGCATGCCAGGCCCTGGTGAGGAAGATGATGAGGATGACGATTTTAATACATAATATTAAGGCTGATATTGATTCAGTTGTATCATGCCGGTGTCACTTCAGGAAATCAAAAAACTTGTTCGGAGGGGGGAGGGTCAGCAGATAGAGTTCAAGCGGAAGGTAGCCCATCCGGAAAAGATTGTGCGGGAGATTGTGGCCTTTGCCAATGCCGATGGAGGTTATTTGCTTGTCGGCATTAGCGATGAGGGGGGCATTCCCGGTCTAAAATATGCCGAAGAGCATGACTATCTGTTGAAGAAGGCGATTGACGAGCTGTGCAGGCCAGCCCTGAGCTACAAGTCGGAGATAGTGCCTATCGATGATAACCTTGGGGTGCTCTATTATTTTATTAAGCCCAGCAAAAGACGCCCGCACTATGCGCTTGCCGACGCCACACAAGCTTACGGCAAGGCCTACATCAGAGTGGGCGACAAAAGCATTCAGGCAAGTGATGAGATGCGCCAAATTTTGAAACAGAGTCGGCGAACAAAAAACATCAAGTTTACTTACGGCGAGAATGAAAAAAAGCTGATGGAGCATTTCAAATTCAACAAGGCGATTACCCTATCTGAGTTTGTATCCATAGCAAAAATTCCCGGCATCGTTGCCTCCAGAACATTGGTGCGGTTGTGTCTTGCCAATGTGTTAACAATTCAACCCCTCGAAAAAGGAGATTTGTTCACACTGAAGGAGAGCTTTTGAGCCTTCACTTAATACCTAAAGAAGAGGAATGTACATGTCTATGCCACTGACAGATAAGAGCTTCTGTGATCAATCAAGGTGGTATGGAACGTTGAGTGAAGTCAAAAAAATGACAAATTTTTTATAAAGTTAACTTAGAGATTTAGGCATTTATCATTAACCTTAGAGCAACTTGTATTGTTGGTTTTTTTGATAAAGTACACATGGCTAAAGCATCGAAGGAAGGGAAAGTTTTTGTACTCGACACATCAGTTATTCTTTATTCTCACGACTCAATCATGAACTTTGCAGAGCACGACGTGGCGATCCCCATCACCGTGCTGGAAGAGCTTGATAATTTCAAAAAGGGGAACGACACCAAGAATTTTGAGGCCCGGGAGTTCATCAGGCTGATAGATACGTTGTCGGAGAATTACATGCTGCAGGATTGGATTCCACTGAACGGCAAGACAAAGGGCAAATTCAAAGTGGTGATGCAGAGCAATCCGGACGTGGATGCGGAGAAGGTGTTTGATGAGCCGAAAGCAGACCATAAGATTTTGAATGCAGCACTCACGCTAAAGAGCGAAGAAAAAGCTAAGAAGGTGATACTTGTCAGCAAGGATATCAACCTGAGGCTGAAGGCCAAATCGCTGGGATTGCTGGCAGAAGACTATGAAACTGGCAAAATTAAGAATGTAAGCGATCTATATACAGGCAAGTCGATCATCGAAAACATAGACCCCGACCACATCAGCAAGCTGTATGAAGAGAATGTGATCGACAGAAAAGAAATCCTTAAGGGTGTTAAACCCACAGCCAACAACTACTTCATTCTAAAGAGTGACAAGAACTCGATTCTTTCCACTTACAACCCCAACTCTAAGAATGTAGAAAAGGTGGATAAAGTGCCTGTGTATGGCATCAAGCCCCGTAATGCGGAGCAGACCTTTGCCATACACGCCATTATGAACCCCGAGGTGAGGCTTGTGTCCATCACAGGGGTGGCGGGTACCGGAAAAACACTGCTGGCACTGGCAGGCGCTCTGGAGCAGAAACGAAACTACAAGCAGATTTACCTGGCCCGCCCAATCGTTCCGCTGAGCAACAAGGACATTGGCTACCTGCCGGGCGATATCAAATCGAAGCTGAACCCCTACATGGAGCCACTGTGGGACAACCTCAAATTTATTCAGAACCAGTTTAGCGAGTCAGATAAGGAATACTCCCGGATAACGGATATGGTGAATCAGGAGAAGTTGGTGATTACGCCGCTGGCCTATATCCGGGGCCGAAGCCTCTCCAACATTTTCTTTATTGTTGACGAGGCGCAGAACTTAACGCCCCATGAAGTGAAAACAATCATCACCAGGGCAGGTGAAAACACCAAGATCATTTTTACGGGGGACATTTACCAAATAGACACACCTTATCTCGACTCTCAAAGTAATGGACTATCGTATCTGATCGACAGGATCAAGGATCATCCTCTTTATGCCCACGTGACATTGGAAAAAGGGGAAAGATCTGAGCTGGCGAATATTGCGAATCAGCTATTATAGCATGTTCGCTTTGTGAGGGTATACTGATACGCCAGGCTCCAGTTGCCAAACAGGTCATTTCTGGCTCAGCGATGCCGATCAAAAGAGATTTACGAAGGTTTGTCGGTGTTCTGCAAAATTTAACCCCAGAATGCCCGAATGAGATAAAACAACGTGCCCGCTAGCATAAATACCACAGGAAATGTCAACAGCCAGGCGATGGCCATATTTTTAATCGTGCCCATTTGCAGATTCTTCAGCCCTTTGTTTGCGACCATGCTGCCTGCAATTCCCGAACTCAACACTTGTGTTGTGCTGACCGGCAGGCCGAAAAGTGTCGAAACACCTATGGTACTTGCCGCCACTATTTCTGCTGACGCTCCCTGAGCGTAGGTAAGATGTTGCTTCCCAATTTTTTCGCCTATAGTAACCACAATGCGTTTCCAGCCGACCATAGTTCCTAAGCCTAACGAGAGTGATACCATAATCAACACCCAAAACGGTACGTAGTCGGTGGCGCCCAATAGAGCTTGTTTGTGGTGCACTAGATTATCCTTTTGCTGCGTAGTTAGGTCATATTTATAAGCCTTTTCAAATCTTTCTAAGTTTTGGCGTTCGGTTATGATCATATTCCTTACCTCAAATTTTCGATCCTCAGTAATTGTGACTCCTACTCCAAGCGCATGGCTTAGTGTCTCAAATCGGGCACTGAGCAGCTTAGCTTCTGCCGAAAGAGACGATGACGATTGTGGCTGTGACATTGTTCCCAGTTCCGTTGCCAATTGTACAGAGGCGTTTCTGACCTTGTTTAGATCCATATGCGGATTTAGAGAAAATTGAACTGGTAGGAGACCAATGAGTATCAACATGATAACGCCAACCCCCTTCTGACCATCATTGGAGCCATGGAAAAAGCTGACTGATGTACAAGTGAAAACTAGAACCGCCCTGATCCAAATAGGAGGTACCTCTTTTTTTTTGTGTTCTTCAAACAGCTTTTTGCCTTTTACAAACCACCGTAAGATGAACATGAGTAGAATTGTAAGCGCAAATCCAAAAAATGGAGAAACCAGCAACGAGGTGCCAATGTCGATTGCTTTATTCCAGTTCACAGCAGTGCTGGAGGAGCCTGGAAGAAGAGAATAAGCTACGCCTACGCCAAGAATGGCCGCTACCAGCGTGTGGGAGCTGGAGCAGGGAATGCCAAGGTACCAGGTAGAGAAGTTCCAGAGGATAGCTGCCCCCAGCAAGGCAATAATCATGGCAACTGCATGGTTGACTTGCTGATCCACCAGCAATTCTACCGGTAAAAGGTAAACGATACCCATAGCCACGCCAATTCCACCAGCCAGCACTCCTGCAATATTCCATAGACCCGACCAGACAACGGCTGTCCGGGGTTTTAGTGTATTGGTGTAGATAACTGTTGCGACGGCGTTGGCTGTATCGTGAAAGCCATTGATGAATTCGAAAACAACAGCTGCAAGCAGACAGAGAAGAAGAGTGCCAGCCAGCCAGGTTTCAAGGCCAAAGATCATGCTACTTTGTGGATATGTTGTAAACGTCTTTTTTTATAGGGTCTTATGATCAACCGAATGCTTTTCGTGGAGCTGAGATATGACCATGCCCAGCTAAAAAACACTACAAACCGACTTCTGAATTCAACCAGAGACATGATATGCACCAGTCCCCAAACGAACCAAGCAAAAATTCCTTTGAAGTGAACTTTGCCGAAGTCAACAACGGCTTTGTTTTTGCCGATGGTGGCCATTGACCCTTTGTCGACATACTTAAAAGGTATGGGATTTTTCCCAAGGCTTCGTCGTTGGAAGTTACCAGCCAAAGACTTTGCTTGCTGAATGGCCACCGGCGCAACCATCGGGTGAGGGTTGGGTTGCTTCAAGGTAGAAACACCAGCGACATCCCCTATGGCAAATATCCCTTTATAGCCAATCACCTGAAGGTATTGACCCACAGTTAGTCGGTTGCCTTTGGTAATAGAGCTTTTCAAAAGTCCCGGTACTGGGTTCCCTTTGACACCGGCAGTCCAGATCATCGAACTCGATAAAATTTTTCTACCTCCCTTTAAAGTAGCGTAGCGGCCGTCGTAGTTGGTTACGGTGGTGTTTAAAAGTACTTGTACTCCCAATTTTTCCAGATACAATTTGGTTCGTTCGGACGATGTCTCAGACATAGAGGGGAGAAGTCTTGCCCCCGCCTCTACCAAATAGATATCCATTCTGCGGAAGTCTAGTTCTGTATAGTCGCTTGGATAAACATGATGCTTGAGTTCAGCCAGAGCACCTGCAGTTTCCACGCCAGTCGGCCCGCCCCCCACCACGATTAGGTCCAATAGACTTTCCTGGTCGTCTCCGGTTTCCATATTCACTGCTTCTTCCAGGTTTTGAAGAAATACACTACGCAAATCCAGAGCCTCCGGGAGGTTTTTCATTGCCAAAGAATATTTTTCAACTTCGGCGTTGTCGAAAAAGTTGGTAACAGCTCCGGTGGCAATAACCAGGTAGTCGAAAGACAAGCTTCCGATATTGGTTTCTACAAGCTTGGCTTCGGCCGAAACCGATAAGACTTCAGCCATTCGGAAGAAAAGGTTGGGGCTACTCTCAAAAAGCTCTCGGAAAGGTGAGGCAATATTTGAAGGCTCAAGTTGAGCGGTAGCTACCTGATAAAGTAGAGGCTGGAAAACGTGATAGTTATTTTTATCGAGCAAGACTACTTGATAGGGTTTTCCTTTGAGCTCTCTCGCTAACGTGAGGCCGCCAAATCCCCCTCCAATAATCACGATTCTGGGAAGAGGCGAGTTTGGGATATTGATTTTCATGAGGTTTAAGTTGAGAAGTTGATAAAGGGTGGATAGGACTTTGCCACTGGTTGCTGGTGTGAGGTTTTGTGGAGAGAACGCTGTTAAGAGCGCTCGCTGGCGTCCGCCAAGTGCTTGCGAAGAACGCTATGCTTTCGTGAATAGATGAAGTAGACTAACAGGCCGATAAATAGCCAAATCAGTAATCTTAACCAATTCTCCCATTCAAGGCTGAGCATCATTCCAAAATTGAATACTATTCCCAAAATTGCTACAAGGGGCAGCGCTCTGACCCGAAATGGCCTCGGCAGGTCAGGCTGAGTGTGCCGCAGTCTCCACACAGAAATGCAAACCAGGACGAATGCAAGCAGGGTACCAATATTGACCAGCTTTGCAATAGTGTCTATGGGTGTGAAGCCCGCTACAAGGGCGATGAGAGTGCCGATCAAGATGGAGCTTCTGCTTGGGGTTTTTAATTTTGGGTGAACGTAGCCAAATATTTTGGCTGGAAGAAGACCGTCTTTTGACATGGCCATCAAAATTCGTGTTTGCCCCATGGTCATTACTAACAGCACGGAAGTAAGACCAGCCACAGCGGCAATGGAGATGATCCATACTGCAAAGTTCAGTCCCCGGCCCATGAATGCTGCCGCCACTGGTGCCGCCTTGTCGAGCAGGGTATAGTTGACCATGCCTGTCACTACAAGGGAAATGGCGATATAGAGAACCGTACAAATGACAAGGGAGGCAATGATTGCAAATGGGAGGTCTTTGGTTGGATTTTCTGACTCAGCGGCTTGAGTAGCCACAGCATCGAAACCTATATAGGCGAAGAATATATATGCTGCCCCGGCGGCAATGCCAGCAAATCCAAAGGCCATTACCCCATCTCCATTCAGGCCTCTTGCAGGAATAAAGGGACTCCAGTTGGCAGTGTCAATGAAAAAAATGCCAGCAATAATGACAAATAGTACGACACTGACCTTGATAGCTACCAACCACAGATTGGTTCCAGCGGTTTCTTTTACCCCAATCGTGATGATGGCTGTGACGACAAGTGCAATGATAATGGCTGGGAGGTTAACAGCCAATGGCAAGCCGAAAACTTCGGGAATAGCCAGCGAGCTATAGTTCTGCTGCAGAGTCGAAATAGTGCCATTAGCAGAGGCTTCCGTCAAAAGCGCTCTTGCTGTATGTAAGTCGTTAGTCAGCCACAGGGGCAAATGGATGTGGAGAAGGCCTAATAATTTTCCAAAGTAACCTGACCACCCAACAGCCACAGTAGACGCAGCCATGGAGTACTCCAGAATCAGATCCCAGCCAATAATCCATGCAAATAGTTCTCCTATTGTGGCGTAGCTGTACGAATACGCCGATCCTTCTACAGGATAGATCGAGGCAAATTCTGCATAGCACAGTGCCGCAAAGGAGCACCCCAGACCGGCAATGACAAAGGAAATGGCCAGTGCCGGCCCTGCATATTCTCTTGCCGCCAACCCCGTCATAACAAATATGCCGGCACCTATGATTGCGCCAACGCCCATGGTAGTTAGGTTCCATCGGCTGAGGACTTTCTTGAGCGGGTTTGTTTTGATATCCCTGACCACCCACTCAGGTGGTTTTCGGGCGAATAGTTGCGTGCTCATTCGTTAATCAATATTTTTTTGACCGCAGCATATGGCATTCCCATTCTGCCTTGGAAGTGAAATCGACTTTTTAAAAAATGTGTATTCGGGTAATTCTCGGACTAGCTTCGATTTCAAATACGAAGGAAGTAGGTGGGGCGTCCGACGCCAGACAAGAGACCTTGACAAGAACGGCCTCGAACTAGCAGTCGTTTGTGACATGGCCGCTCACACCAGTTAGTTGCCTTAACTTTGGGAAGCGACTTGCTGACAGGTACGCTCGCTATGGCTAAAAAAGACTGATTGCCTGCAATTAGGACAGTGTGTAAACCGCTGAGAGGGTTGTTATTCTTCTTTTTACAGATCGGCTCAAATTGGGAATCCGCAGAGGAGTTTTGACCCGAAGCGTTTTGCCTCACTGTACCGGAAAGCCCGACAATTATGAAAAACAGTACAGTAGCAGCGGTCAAGATACCTCGCTTATTCACTAGCAGTCCACTTTGTGGGCTATTTAACGACTCTTTTTTTTGGCATTTCATTATTACACCTATTTTGAACCTCACCGGCAATAAATGGTACCTATAGAATGGTGTGTCCTGAACTGTTAAGGTGCTTTAGTGAGGGAGTCGTTCAGCAGGTGATTGAGTATAGCTCTGCTGCTGGCGTATTCGGCGGGTAAAACTAGAAGCCTTTCAAGAAATGAAATTGAGAAATGCCAAGACGATCTGTTGTTGAAAATGAATAAAGAAAAATTTTGAAGCTTAGGATTGGGAGTAACAAAAAATGAATTGTCTAGGCATTGGCCCAGCATTGTTGACTGGACAAATTTCGAAGCAGACGAATATTCTCCTGTCTCGCCACAAGAAATGGGCCGTTTGGCCACAAAAATCAGGCACAGGAGACCTAGAAGTAAAGCCGTTGTTGAACAAACAGACCTCATATGGTTCTCAATCTGCTGTAAATCTAGAATAAAAAGAAAGGGGGAGTTGGGGAAGGCGACAAAATATTTTTTTCTTTCCTGAGGAACGGCGGGAAACTATTAGGCACTGTCAAAGGATAAGTGTACCTTTTTTCAATAGGAATATAATTTCATACTATGGCATTACCGGATCTTCCGGATAGGGTATTGAACAGCTCCTTTCACAGGGATTTCTTCGCCAGGGGCTTGCAGGAAGTCGATTATCAGGATCTTCGGATATTGAAAGTCTACACCAGCAGATCGTTGTTTGCAAAGTCTTACGGCTTCAAACTTGGTGGGCAGCGGCATCACTGTCGCTATACTTTTGACGAGCTTGGCCTGGCTACTCAGTTCACTATTTTCGAAAGAGGCAGCATTGAATTTGAGCGCCGTATTGACTTCTACAGGAATAAATTTACTCCGAACGACATTCTTATCAGCCTGGCTAATGTCATCTCAGGTATTTATAAAATACCAGTCGGCGGGCTTTTTTTTAATAGCCGTGTCGATGGCTATTTGGACGGGCTACCGGCCAGGCTTTTTGATTTTCTTGCCGATGAGTGGAATATAGACCTTGGTGATAACAGGGAATTTGATGATTTTGAAGAGCTTGTTGGCACTTTGGTACTATTTCTCAAAACGCAAAGGGTAAAAGACCCTAGGATGCTGAGAAATGGCAATTGATTTTTGTCTAGTAAGGGGCTAAGTGAGCAGGTTTGTTCAGAAAGGGTAATTATAATTGGATGCTACGATTTCTACTACTAAAGCTAACCGTATTCACTTTTTTATCTTTTCATTCGTTCGGACAGCAAATTTCCGACGTAAGGATCGATAAAAAATTTGACAGCGAATTACTGACTGACGTGCTCAGTCAAATTGAAGCAAACTCATCTGTTAAGTTTTTTTATGACCCGTCCTGGCTTGAAAATGTGCGTGTTTCCGGGGAATACACTGACACGTCGTTAAGATCGGCGCTGGAGGACTGGACAGCGAATACAAGACTCAACTATCATTTTTATGATGCCTTTAATGTAGTACTCTATCTGAGGAGTGACCTGCTCTCAACCCTGAACCTGGCTGGCCTGAAAGACACCGACGTTATTATTGTTGGCGACTCTACAAATGCTGTTTCGGGCACGGCCGTTTCGGTAAGAGGTACCATACGAAATGGCCAAACCAACGAACCGCTTCTCGGAGCCAGTGTTTATGTGGATGAGTTGGCCAGTGGAACAGTGACCAATGCAGCGGGCAGGTTTAGCCTCCAGCTTCTTCCCGGTGACTACCATGTAAGAGTGAGCCACGTAACCCTGCAACAGGAAGCCAAACGGATGTTTGTCTTTGGGCCTGGGGAATTTCAGTTGGATCTTTATGAAAAGACGATACAACTCGAAGGCGTTACCATTGCGGGGCAGGCTCCGGATATTAACGTGAAGGGCATTCAGATGGGCACTGTGCAGTTGCAGGTGGAAGATGTGAAAAAGCTGCCTGCATTTTTAGGCGAGGTCGATATTATTAAATCCCTTACACTGCTGCCTGGTGTGAGTACCGTTGGTGAAGGCACCACTGGGCTCAATGTGAGGGGCGGTACTGCCGATCAAAACCTGATTTTGCTTGACAAGGCCCCTGTGTATAACACCTCTCACCTTTTTGGCTTCTTTTCCATTTTCAGCCCCGATGCGACTGATGACGTGACTATTTACAAGGCGGGTATTCCTGCCAACCTCGGCAGCCGGGCCTCATCGGTGGTGGAGGTAAAGCAAAAGTCGGGCAGCAAGGAGAAATTTGGTTCACAAGGGGGGATTGGTTTGGTGGCGAGCCGGGTAATGGCGGAAGGGCCAATCAAAGAGGGCAAGAGTAGCTTTATCGTGGCCGCCCGCAAGTCTTACGTCAACTATCTGTTCGACACCTTCATCAAAGTGGAGGAATTGGTGGGAAACAAAGCCGGCTTCTGGGATTTGTCGGGCAAACTGGACTTTTCTCTGTCAGACCGGCTTTCATTAACAGCCTCTGGCTATGTGAGCAAAGACAATTTCACCATTGCTAATGAGTCGTCGTTCGACTACCAAAATGGGCTGGGCTCTGCGGAGTTGGGTTATGTATTTTCGGAAAACTTGCTTGGTGGACTGTCGGTGGCCTACAGCGACTACCAATATCAATTAGGTGATCTTCAACTGGCTGATCCCTATAAGGTTTCGAGTGGGGTGGGTCAGCTTGATATAAAAGCCGATGTAACCAGGTACACCGAAAGGCATGCCCTGCAATTTGGGGGAGGCACTACTTTTTATGGCTTTAAACCTGGCGAACGAAGTGGCATAAATGCTGATACGCAGATTACTCCTGTAGCTTTGCCGGAGCAACAAAGCCAGGAAAGCTTTTTGTATGCAAACGACGAAATTAACGTGAATGACACTTGGTCGGTGATGGCGGGACTGCGTTACTCCATGTACCACAGCTACGGGCCAGCGGACGTTTTTGTTTATTCAGGTGAAAGACCCGGAAGAACATCAACGCTGACGGACACCCTTCAGTATTCAGGCAATGAAACCATCAAAAACTACTCGGGACTGGAGCCCCGGCTGTCGCTTAGGTACAGCCTCGATGATGAGACTTCTTTAAAAGCCAGCTATAACCGGATTTACCAGTATATCCACCTGGTGTCGAATACTACAGCCATTACGCCGTACGACATCTGGATGGGAAGCAACTATTATTTAATGCCGTTGATAGCTGACCAGTATAGCATCGGCTACTTCAAAAACTATGAAGACAATACGTGGGAGACCTCTGCTGAAGTATACTTTAAGGACATAGATAATCTGGTGGACTACAAGGATGGGGCCGATCTGGTACTCAATCCTACCTTAGAGACGGAGCTTATTCAGGGCAAAGGCATGGCGTATGGCCTTGAGCTGCTGGTGAAGAGAAGCAAAGGCAAGCTCAACGGGTGGGCAAGTTATACCTACTCAAGAACGCTCAGGAAAATGGAAGGCGCTGACAGGGAATCCACAATCAACAAGGGCAACTGGTTTCCTTCGTACTACGACAAGCCCCACGACCTGACACTCTCCGGCAGCTACAAGGTAACCAGAAGATGGACCATCAGCTCCAACTTTACCTACTCAACAGGGAGGCCCTTTTCCGTTCCTGAAAATGGGTTTCTTTTCGACGGCGTGCTGGTGGGCAACTACACGGAGAGAAATAACGGGCGAATTCCTGACTACCACCGCCTCGACCTGGCCTTCACACTTGACACCAGCTTGAAAATAAAGAAGCTTTGGGAGAGCAGCTGGACATTTGCTGTGTACAATGTGTACGGCAGAAAAAATGCGTACAGTGTTTTCTTTAAGGATACTGCCGACGCCAGGCCAACGGCCTACAAGCTGGCCATTTTGGGCGCTGCGTTTCCTTCGATAACCTACAACTTTAAGTTTTAGTCATGCAGGTTGCAAAAAAACTATCGTGGTCGGTGTGGGTGTTGTTAGTAGCGTGTATTGATCCCTACGACTATCCCTTTAAAGAGCAGAACAACTATTTGGTGGTTGAAGGAGCGGTTACCACCGAACCGGGCCCGTATGCCATAACGCTTACAACCACACGGAACATCAATAATGAAGAAAATGCATTCAAGCTACGTGAGCAGAATGCAAGGGTGATCATTGCAACATCATCGGGCAAAGTGGAGAAGCTTGTTGAGAAAGACACCTCGGGAGTTTATTATACCTCAGCAAGTTTCCGGGGGCAGATTGGTGAGAGCTACCAGCTTACTGTTACGCTGGAGAATGGGATGATTTACAAATCGGAAGAGGTTGAATTGCTACCAATGCCCCCAATTGACAGCATCGGCATCAAGTACGGTTCACAGAAATACGTTTCTCAGGCAAATGCCATAGTTGACAGAAAAGGATTTTACATAACAGCTTTCGTTAACGACCCACCTGAAACAGAAAATGCCTATTTGGTGAATTGGGACTACACATACAAAATATTTACACACCCTGAACTGGCCAATTATTACGATGCAGAAGGTTGCGAATGCTGGGTTTCAAGTCCCAAAGAATGTTGTGCAGTTTGCTGGGTTCAGGAAGAATCACCGGATTTTGCCGTTGCCAATGACAGGCTTAATAACGGCAGTTCGCTCACACAATACGATCTTTTCTTTTTGCCGGTTGTTGGTATCATGCTGTATGAGAAGATTCACCTTGAAGTGTCAATTAGCTCGTTGTCAAAGGACGCCTACTTTTTTTGGAATTCTGTTTATGATTCCCGCTATAGTCAGGGAGGATTATTCGACCCTACGCCAAATACTGTTGAAGCCAACGTCTACAACGTGGAGGATAAAGAAGAATTGGTATTGGGTTATTTTTATGCTTCTGACGTAAGAAAAATTTCGAGGTCCATACATCCGACCGATTTTCCCGAGCGTATCGACACTGACACAGGCTACCCCGACACGTGCCTGCTTTATCCTAACGCAACAGCCGAAGAGCCCGAATACTGGAATGAGTAGTCGTATGTGCATATTATCTGTTATGGCATTAGGGATACTAACCCTACAGGGTTGTGTTGATCCGTATGACTACCCATTCGTAGAGAAAACCAATTACCTGGTAGTAGAAGGTGCGATAACAACAGATGAAGGGCCTTATGTTATTACCCTCACAAGCACGAGAAATATCAAGAATGAGGAGAACGCTTTTAAGCTGCGTATGCAGAACGCCAGGGTCGCAATTACCACCTCTTCCGGGCGGGTGGAGCGGCTGGCTGAACAAGACACATCAGGGGTTTACTATACGTCGGACGATTTTAGGGGCAAAGTGGGAGAAAAGTATCAGCTGAAAATAGTTTTGGAGGATGGCCGGGAATACCTGTCAGATTCGGTCGAACTGCTGGCGATGCCTGACATAGATAGTATTGGAATAAAGTACGGAGCAGAAAAGTATGTATCAAAGCTTAATTCAGCCTTGGAAAGCACAGGCTTTTTTGTTGATGCATTTGTGAAAAGCCAGACTAATCAGAGTGGTTACTTCCGGGCAGAATGGCGCTATACCTATATGGTGAACACCAATGGTGCTGCTCCGAATACCTGCTGGGTCAATGTTGCGCCAGTCGAGTACGGAGTGTTCTCTTATGAAGCTAGTGGAAGCAATAACAGCAAACAGCATCCTCTCTTTTTCCTTCCGGTGCGAGGTGTGATGTTTGCTGAGAAGATAAAGGTTAAAGTGACTTTTTCTTCCGAGACCCTGTCCTCTTACCAGTTTTGGAGCAGTGTTTACAATACAACCTATAACCAGGGTGGGGTTTTTGACCCAACACCGGCCTTTATTCCTTCAAATGTTCGCAATGTAAATGAAGCCGACGAAATTGTACTGGGACAGTTTTCAGCCTCAGATGTAAGGAGCATCGTTAGGAATATTTATGCTCAGGATTTTCCAGAGCGGGTAGATACCAGAAGTCCCTGGGCAGATATTTGTCTTAGGTATCCCAAGGAAGATCATTCCACAATCACTGATATTGAGCCCCACGACTGGAATGAATAAAGCTAAATTTCATATCGCTATTCTATTCATTTCAGCGCTTGCTTTGAACAGGTGTGTTGAGCCCTATGACTATCCCGCTGAAGAAAAGAGCAACAACCTGGTGGTAGAAGCACTAATTTCTGGCAATCCCGGGCCGCAAGCAGTTAAGTTGACGACCACAAGAAACATTTACAATAAGGGGAATCAGTACATTCTATATGTGAGCGGTGCAGAAGTATCTGTCCTCGACAGCGACGGTCAGTCCTTTGCTTTCAGCGAGCGGGGGGCTGGGCAATATTATTCCGATTCGTCTTTTACTGCCGTGGGAGGAAAGGCGTACAGGCTCCGGATTGTTACGAAGGAAGGAAAGGTATATGAATCGAATGAAGAAACTGCCTTGCCCACTTCGGAGATGGACAAAGTAGAAATAGCGTACACTGTTAAGTCGGAAAAGAATGAACTCGGGAATTTTGTAGATGTTGATGGCTTCAGCGTTAAGGCCATCGTCAATGATTTACCCAGTCAAAAAAACTACTACCTGCTCAGGATGACCACGATATTCAAAGTGCTGACCGAGCCATCTGCTTATCAGGTCTTCGACCGGGAGCTTGGCAACTACGTTACTCAGCCTAAATCCTGCTGCAATATTTGTTGGGTTACCAAACCCCTTGATGAGTTTGTTGTCTTTAGTGACCAGCTGGTAGATGGAAGGGAGGAGGCTGAAATTCCGTTGACCTTCTATCCTGTAGATCAGAAGTACTTTTATGACAAAGTGTATTTTGAAGTGACTCAGTATTCTCTCACGGCCGAAGCTTATGTGTTTTGGAAAGGGTTGTACGACCTGAAATTCCGACAAGGCACTCTTTTTGACCCTGCACCGTCCGGATTACCCGGTAATATTTTCAACGTTGACGACCGGAGCGAACAGGTAGTAGGATATTTTACCGTGTCAGATGTTACAACAAAAGGAGAGTTTATGACTAAAGATTTTATTCCGAGAAACGTAGTCTATACTTACCGGTACACGGATGACTGTAGAACCCTGCCAAACAGCACTACAACGCAGCCAGCTTTTTGGCAGTAAAAGAAAATGAACCAAAGAAAAATGAAGAAGCTATATACACTCATTTCACTTCTTATTCTTGCCTGCTCAGTTGGTGCGGCACAGGACAAAGTTATTGACCAGTTCAAGCTTTTTGCGGCCAACAAAACGCAGGAAAGAGTGTATTTGCACATGACCCAACACTATGCCCAGCCAGGTGATAGAATATGGTTCAGCGCTTACGTATTTGACGACGCCAATCAGAGGTTGTCGGATGGAAGTAAAGTGCTTTACCTGAATGTGGTAAACAAAACGGGGGATGTGGTTGTGGATGAAAAGGTGTCGCTTGAAGCAGGTGTTGGTGAGGGGTATATTGACGTGCCAGCGGACTTTGTGAAAGGGGCGTATATAGTGAGGGCGTACACCGGTTGGATGAGGAATTTTGGGCCGGAGCACTTTTTCAGGGACTGGCTTTGGGTAAACCAGCAGCCGGGCGAACTGTCTCTCGCTGGTGGCGAACCCCCGCATGTTGATGAAATGGAAGTTGCCCTAACCACAGAGGGTAATTTGCAACCCGTTTCAGGGCTCACATCAAGGTTTACCGTAAGCGTGTTCGACGATCTTGGGCAGGGGGCGGTACTTGAGGGTGAGGTAGTGAACAAGGCGCATGAGTCCCTGGCTACTTTCTCCACCAACAAGCACGGCTACGGTGCTTTTATCTTGCGCCCTGAGGCTGGGGAAAAATATGAAGTAATTTTAAAAGATCAGCATGGTGATGCGATCACTCATTTCTTACCCGAAGTGAAAGCAGAAGGCATCTCGATGCTTGTCACAACCCAGCCCACTGTGGTCAGGGTATCGCTTCAGAGTAAATTAGCGGCTGCCGAAAGACAGAAGCTCAGGCTCATTCTCCAGTCAAAAGGCACCATTTACCTGGACCGGGGGGTTGATTTTGGTGCCCAGCCTGCTCAGGCCCTCAGCATACCGACGGCCGGCCTTAAAACAGGTATTTATCAACTGTCGTTGCTCGATGGGGATGGGATAGAAGTTGGTCAGCGTGTTTTTCAGATATATCCAGCTTCCGATGAATTAACGCTGACACTCGATCAAAGAAATTTCAAAAGAGGAGAAAAGGTGAGGACGTCTTTCGCTGCCAGCAATGTGGCTGCCTACTCAGTTAGCGTGTCCGACAAGCTGCTCGAAGGTGACTATGTCGCCCCTGCCATTAACCAGGTCTATTATATGGCTGATGCGCTTGCGCCGGATGCCGCTGAAATGATCAAGTTCTTCGATAGCAGCTTTAAGTCCCCTGAAAACTGGGATTTGTTTTTGCTCACCAAAAAGCTGCCAGCTTATTCCTGGCAGGAAATAATGTCGTATAAGGCAACCTATCCTAAATGGCCTTACGAAAAGTACATCAGTGCCTACGGACAAGTACGAACTTCTGATAGCCTGCTGCTGGGCCAGGAGCTTTTCACATTTTATAGCTTTGCCCATGAGGAAATCATCCCCGCCCGAACCGATGAGTATGGATGGTTTTTGCTTCCTGTTTTTGATTTTTCAGGGCCTACTAAAATTGTATGCCTATCCGACAATACCAATGTTTCGTTTTCAGAGATGAAAATAGACATTGAAAGCGGCCTTCCATCCACTGCTCTGGAAGTAGACATGATGAAAAAGTTAGCTCAAAGCGGAGTAGCCTTTGCTGACCAGAAGAGAGATAAGCTGGCGTTCAAAGGGTCTTACAGAAAGCTGGTGCCTGGGCTCTATCCCGAGAGGAAAGAAACAGAAGTGAGCAGAGAGTTTTCACCTCTGACAAGGAACACTGAAGACTATCAGCTTGATTTACGTCAATATCTGAGCTTTAGTAGCCTAAGAGAGGTATTCATAGAAATCGGTCGTGGTATAGTGGTGAGAGAAAGAGGCGGAAAACGAGTAATCATGATGTACGACCCGGTTAACGCTACTTTATTTAATGATCCGGCGCTGATTTTCATCAATGGCATTCCGACTATTGACTATGATCTGGTGCTCACACTAGACCCTGATGTGATAGAAACCATCCAACTGTATCGGTCTGCCACTGCCCAGGAGCGTTTTGGTGCGATGGCCCGGAACGGTATTCTATCCATTTCTACCAAGGACAAAGCCCTTGAAATTCCCAACCAGGAAAATATCAGCTTCGGTTTTGAGGGATTTCAGCCAGAAGAAGAATTCACCAATGCCAGCCTGACGCAGCAAAAAACGTACTTGCCGGATCTGCGTCACCTGCTTTACTGGCGCACTGGGACTAATCTACCGACCTATATAGAATGTACTTCGTCGGATGTGCTGTCGAACTACGACGTAAACATTGTCGCAATCACCCCGGAGGGAAATTTAAAAACAGGCACCGTGGAGTTTAGTACTCTTCCCGTAGAAATGGCAGACAACTAGGCATTCTGACTAATCGATGACATACTCTGAGATGTCCTTTGTGCCGGGCATCAAATGGAAAAAGTTGATTTGGCGCTGGATAAGGCCTTGTAATTCAGGAGTCATAAAGGCCTTCTTGTTTCTGTAGTAGCTACTGATGTACGAAAGAGCGTCTCTCGCAAGCGCCATGTGGTTGGGATTGGTTGGGTCATAGTAGTTGTTGAGATAGTAAAGCGTTTTCAGATAAAAGCTCAGAGAAATGTTTTCAATTAAAACAGGGCACAACCTGCCAGGATTCCTGGCCAACCTTCTCACAAGTTCCTGCATCTTTTGAATGGGGATGTCTACATCCAGCCAAAAATTGCGGACTGGGTCAAAGCTTTCAACCTGATAGTCAATAAAGTGATAGAGGTCAAATTCTATCATCTGATCAGACTGGTTGACCAGACGCAACATGGTTTCGTCTTCGTTGATAAATAGAACTTTAAGAAAAAAGTAGTAGTCGGAATAAGACCCTTTGTAAAACGACGGTGGTTCCAGATTCTCATTCTCAAAAGCTGATTGATAAGTGCGGGCGCTTTGCTCAAGCCTTTCAGCGAGACCCTCCACATCTGTTGATCTGAACCGGTGGCTTGCACCTTTGTACGAGTACTCATATGCCCTGCCAGAGTAGCAGCTTACCCCAGCGGCCAGGTTTGGCGGCAACTGCTGGAGGAAGGCATAATGATTGAGTTTGAGGGCATAAAATCCAGGCGTATTTGGGTAAGAAAGCCGACATAGCACTGATGGGCTCAGCGAGCCATTCATAATGTATTTGAACGTATAATATTGCAGATCGACGGCCATCCCGTTGAGCATAGTCTTGGTATTGGCAGCTATGGTTTTCGAATAAAGCAGAGAAATGATGTCCTCGTTGGCTGCTTCGAACAGTCGATCCCGGTCAAATTCCGCTAGCCTGTTATGCCAATTCAGCGAGTCTACCTGAATCGGCCGTTTCCTCTCAAACTGCTCGATGAGCATATACATGAAAAGCACCCGAACGAATGGGGCATTGGGAGCTGCGTTAACGGCATACACCAACTCGTCACTTGTGATTTCGTCGCCCACGTAGATTCTGAAAAGGTAATGAAGAATGCCGCTGACCCGTTGCTGGTCGACTGTGCTTATGTGTCCAGATCGGGTGGCTACCACTCTGTAGGCAGTCTGGTTCAACACCCTGAAGGCCTTGTCAATCCGCTCTTCTTTGTTAAGCCTTTTGGCCAAAACCAATTGCAGTTCGGCTTTTCTGGATTGCTGTAGCAAAGGCTCCAGTCTGGCGAGTAAAAGGGAGTCTTTTTGCAAGGTATCCTTCAACTGGGCTTTTGGCATGGCTTGAATCCACTTGATAGAATTCTTTTTTGCGAGTGCCACGAGCGCCTCATAGCCATCGTCAAAGCCAATCGAATCTGCTTCCACTGGGTCGCTGCTCATTTCATTCAGCATTTTGTAGAGAAATGAAGCCCGCTTTTCCTGTAGGTTGCGGTTCAGGAGGCTGTCGCCTTCCAGCGAAGAATATCCATAAAAGTCAGCCTTCAAAATGCTGAGGTCGTTATCGTTCAGGTATTTCCTGAGTGAGTCAATCGAGACGGACTCAGGTTCGTATTTGTTCTTTGGAAAGTAGATTCTCTGTCGTCTTTTGAGAATGTCCTGGTCGTGGCCGGTGTAGGGCTGGTAGGTTATTTTATCAATGCCGTAGCCTTTGAGCTTTCGCAGTTCAAAAAAGCGGTCGATGGGCACACATTCTACATTTGAAAGCGTCGGTAAGTAAGGGAGGCTAATTGTGTGTAACTCTTCCAATGTTAGCCTTGCCACCTTTCTAAAAGGTCTTTTTACCAGTACCGAGATTTCCGAAGGCGTGGCAGCGCCCTCCCACTGTGCCAGAGTAATCCACTGACTGTAGACCCATCTGCTTGGCCTTTTGCCCATCGTAAAATTGAGCAGGTCGTCGCTGTACTTTTGTTGAGTTTTCCCGGTGGTCTGTTCATCCATCGACAACGTTGTTGCCATGGGCAGTGTGGCTTGCTGGCTTAAGATGGTTTGTACAACCTGCTTTTTACTGACCTTTTGTTTGACGCCATTTTTATCAAGAATAAATGCAAAGCGCAGGTTTTTGATATTTGACACTGGGTGTGCCTTTAGTTCCGTTTTGCCATCGGGTGTTGTTGTTAACTGAAGGCGGTGTCGGAGAAGCCGTTTCTCCCATTTGCCCTGTTTTTTGGCTAAGAGCTCGACTTGGGTGGTGTATGCGTTGTCGCTGATTTGTCCTTTTGAAGGTGCGCAAAGTGCAAGGAATAGAAGACACAGCCAGACGATTTGGATTTTCATTGGTAGTAATTTCCAGAATTACCGCCGCTTAAAAAAGAAAAGAATGCTTAATTGGTGTCCGGAGGAAGAATTTTCCGAAAAAGATGAAAAGTGGTCCCGGCAGGAATCGAACCTGCACCTCAAGCTCCGGAGGCTTGCATAATATCCATTTTACTACGGGACCTTTTGCTATTGTGTTATTTGCGACTTCAAATATCTACGACCGCTCGCAGTTTTAAAAAATTTTTCTCTCTTAATTGCCTCATCCCTGGTTTCAAAAGTCTCGAAGTAGACCACTTCCCAGGGCGCATACCTGGCAGTTGATGTTGTTCGCCCCTGATTATGTTCTTTAAGCCTTCTGTCCAGGTCTTCACAATGTCCTTTGTAGAAATTCTTTTTATCAAGGCTCCTAAGAACATATGCATAGTACATCGCACCAATATTATTTAATCTTGCATCTCAAGCTCCGGAGGCTTGTATAACCTGCCCGACTGCGTGGTCAGGCGGGTATCCATTTTACTACGGGACCGGTAAGAATTGAAAAGCAAATGTCTTAATGCTGCACGAAGAAGTGGTCTCGACAGGAATCGAACCTGTATCTAAAGTTTAGGAAACTTCTATTCTATCCATTGAACTACGAGACCTTGATGTCTTTTCAACAAAAAGGAGTGCAAAATTAAATTAATAATTGACGTTTTTCAAGTAATTGGGGTAAATGCTAATGTGATGCTCCAATACTTCTTTGTAAAGCGTTTCACGCAGTTTGCTGATGTCACCCTTACTCGTGGCTGAAATAAAGATCAGTTTTGTGTCGG
The DNA here is from genome assembly GCF_048007035.1 of Imperialibacter sp. Taxonomy (NCBI): domain Bacteria; kingdom Pseudomonadati; phylum Bacteroidota; class Cytophagia; order Cytophagales; family Flammeovirgaceae; genus Imperialibacter; species Imperialibacter sp. The sequence continues at coordinate 1,931,555 of NZ_CP180355.1, read as the reverse complement.
GTTTCTCGGTGTAAAGAGCCAGGGCACGTTCTCTTGGCGTGGCCATTACCGGTTCCTGGATCTCAAATTCGTCCGTTGTTTCTTCCTGCGGCTCCTCGGGTACAAGATCTATTTTATTGAAAACAGTGATAACAGGCTTAGCATCAGCGCCGATTTCTTTCAGTGTTGCCTCCACCACCTTTGCGTGTTCCTCGAAAGACGGGTGCGATATGTCCACTACGTGCAGGAGGATATCTGCCTCCCGTACTTCGTCAAGTGTAGACTTAAACGACTCGATGAGGGCATGAGGAAGTTTTCTGATAAACCCAACTGTATCTGAGAGCAAGAAAGGAATATCGTTGATAACTACCTTCCTGACAGTGGAATCCACGGTAGCAAACAGCTTATTTTCGGCCAGCACATCAGATTTGCTTAGCCTGTTCATAATCGTGGACTTGCCAACGTTGGTATAACCCACTAGAGACACCCTTACCAGTTGTCCTCTGGCTTTGCGCTGTGTAATCCCTTGTTTTTCTATTTTTTCTAACCGCTTTTTGAGCACAGTGATTTGGTCCCGAATAGCCCGGCGGTCAGTTTCTATTTCTTTTTCACCGGCACCACCCCTTGTGCCAGTTCCCCCCCTTTGCCTTTCAAGGTGAGTCCACATTCTGGTAAGCCTTGGTAGCAAATACTCGTATCGTGCCAGCTCCACCTGGGTTCTCGCCTGGGAGGTTTGTGCTCTCTCGAGGAAGATATCGAGGATAAGAAGGCTTCGGTCGTATATTTTTACTTTTAGCTCGTTTTCCAGGTTTCTCAACTGAGAGGGCGTAAGGTCATCGTCAAAAATGACTACGTCGATTTCTTCCGCTTTCACAAAGGAGTTTATTTCCTCTAATTTTCCCTTGCCCACGAAGGAGCGGGTGTCGGGCCGTGGTAGCCGTTGGGAAAATTTTCCCTTAATTTCCAGACCAAGCGTTTGCGCCAGGAACTCCAGCTCATCAAGGAATTCCTCCGCCTTGGATGGCGGCTGGTCTTTATTAATCAAAGCCACCAACACAGCTTTGAGTGGAACAGGGGCCGTAGAGATAAGTTTATCCATTTGTTGAAGTAACTTGCAAGTAAACCAATAAATAGCAATCGTTCATCGAAAAGTTCACACCATTCATCTGATTATTGATTTTCCTTCTTTAATAATTAATACTTTCGATAAGACAAGAAGGAGTTAGACCTCCATCTAATTTTAAACTTCATAAATAAAGTTTAACTTATTAGAGGAATAATAATAATTTGCACGACCATTGGAAATATATTCAGTCTGTCGCATTTGGTTTTTGTTTCTCGGTTTTCTTACAAATATGTTTTAACGAAGTAGAAACAATTACTTGCGTCGACTGTTTATAAACCACCTCGCCTTATTATGAGAATTGCTATCGTCATCAATTCGTCCTGGAACGTATTCAACTTTCGAAAGAACCTTATTCACGCTCTTTTGAAGAGGGGAGATGAAGTGATAGCTATTGCGCCCGAGGATGAGTACTCTAAAAAATTGGTGGCAATGGGCTGCGAATTTTATCCGGTTCCCATGAACACCACGGGAGTAAATCCGATACGTGACTTGCTGCTTCTCTTTCGACTTATCAGAATATACAAAAAAGTGAAGGCAGATGTTTTTCTTCACTATACTATTAAGCCAGGTATTTACGGTACTCTAGCCTCCAAATTTGCGGGCAGCGCCGCTGTTATTAATAACGTGAGCGGCTTAGGAACTGTCTTTATTCAGGATAATTGGGTGCTGTCAGTGGCGGTGCAACTTTACAAGCACTCGTTTAAGTTTGCTGACCACATTTTTTTTCAGAACCCTGACGACAAAAAACTCTTCATTTCCTTGGTGAATCCTGAAGGTCCTTCCACGAGCGTTATTCCTGGTTCGGGTATCGACCACCACAGGTTTTTTCCAAAATTCAATACAAATGGGCATTTCACTTTTCTCATGGTGGCGAGAATTCTGGTGGAGAAGGGAGTGAAAGAATATGTGGAAGCAGCCAGAATTTTGAAAGGAAAGGGCCTTAATGTAAAGTTCTTGCTGCTTGGGCAAATTGAGAAAAAGCATTTGAGAGCAATATCTGCCGCTACGGTTCAGCAGTGGCATGACGAAAAGGTCATTGAATATGTTGGAGTTACCGATAAGGTTGAGGACTGGATTGCCAGGGCCCATGTGGTCGTACTTCCATCTTACAGAGAAGGGCTTCCCAAAACCTTGCTGGAGGGTGCCGCTATGAGCAGGCCCCTGATAGCGTCAGACGTCCCCGGATGCAACGCAGTAGTACATGATGGTGTTACCGGACTGCTGTGCAAAGAGCGAGACGTTAACAGCCTTGTTGATGCCATGCAGCGAATGATGTTCTTTACCGACGAGGAAAGAAGCGCAATGGGCGAAAACGCCAGACAGCATGTTATCACACACTTTGACGACAGCTTCGTTGTTGACGAGTACTTAGAAAAAATTGACTACTATACTTCTGCTGAGACACCAAAAACTCATCAATTAAAAGAAGTATTTGGTTGAGAATCTTTACTTTTCCGCATTAATTGACCTCCAGGGTTAACTTTTCTACTTTATCGAAGCATGGTATGAAGAACTGTGGAAGAACAGTTGTTTTTTTTGCATTACTTATATTGAGTTCCTGCAAGCTCTACAAGCAGGATGTCATGTTCAAGATGGACGACAAGTTCACAGAATCAGACCTCACGCAGGCAGTTTCTTTGGCAGAGAAGAACTATCAGATAAAGAAAGACGACTATCTTAGGTTGGATGTGTTCACCAATGGAGGTGAAAGAATTGTCGATCCAAATTTTGAGCTTCGCCAGGGCATGACGAATCAGAACATGCAAAATACCCGTCAGTTTGTTTATTTGGTCAGGCAGGATGGCCTGGTGAAGCTACCCATGGTGGGAGATGTCGATATCCTGGGCATGACTATATACGAAGCAGAACAAAAACTTCAGGCACTTTACAGTGAGCACTATATTGACCCTTATGTTGTATTGGGTTATGAAAACAGAAGGGTGATTGTGCTTGGCGCCAACGGCGGACAAGTGATTCCGCTGGTCAATGAAAATACTTCACTAATTGAGGTAATTGCTTTGTCGGGAGGAATTAATCAAGGAGCCAAAAGTCAGACTGTGCGATTAATAAGGGGAAATCTGAACAATCCAGAGGTATACGTGATTGATTTGTCAACCGTCAGTGGAATGCGATCATCGATTGTGAGGCTGGAGCCAGGTGACATCGTCTATATTGACCCATGGCGGCGGGTGTGGATAGAGTCTCTAAGAGACGTATCTCCAATTTTAAGTCTGATCACTGGGGTAATAACCTTGGCTTTGGTAATAAAAAGCATCAATCTTAACTAAAGTGAGCAATTGACAGAAAGCAGCAACACAAGCGGATCAGGTTTAGGTTCTGGCGTGAATGAATCAGATGCGTTCAACGACCTTGACGTCGAAAAGCTACTTCAGGTAGTAAGGAGTAGTATTTTGTATGTGGTAGCCATTTTTGCTGTCGCTGGAACTGCTTCATACGCTTTTCTCAGGTACACCAAGCCTGTATACGAATCTGAGTCGCAACTAAAACTCAATATTCAGAATGAAGCAGTGATTTTGGGGGTGCAAAACCCCCTGGAGAACTCTGGCGTGAACTCTCTATCAGGCGAGATCGAACTCCTTAAATCAAACCTGTTTTTCAGTCGGGTTGTTGAGGCGATTAATTACAATGTGTCTTACCACTACTATGGAAATATCCTTACTGAGGAGCGATACCGGAACAGCCCATTTGTGGTTAGTTATAAGTTGCATAACGCTGGCTTTTTCGATAAGCCTATCGACATCGAAATTATTTCTGAAAACGAATTTGAATTGTCCTTTCCACCAGCTGAGAAGTCAGGTACCTCCCGGCATAAATTTGGCGAAACTATCAGCACCGCTGACTACAACCTTCTGATTGAGAAGACTGAGAATTTCGCTGATGACAACGGCATTGGCAAATACTACTTTACGATTAATAGCGAGTCGGCGCTGATAAATTTTTTTCAGTCGAACGTCACGGTTCAGCCACTCAACTTTAGTGCAAAAACGATAAAGATCTCTTTGAGAGACTTCAACAAGTATAAAGCGAGGGATTTTGTGACTGCTATTGACACCCTTTATCTCAAATACACAACGGAAGAAAAAAACCAGGCTATTGAGCAAAAGCTTTCATTCCTGAATGAACAACTGGGAATTACCGAAGGGAAAATAGAGGAATACGAGGACTATTTTGAAAACTTTACCATAGAGAACCGAACCACGAATATTCAGACAGACCTGGGCCGAACAATTGTGCTGTTACAGTCGCTCGATTCGCAGCGATACGACCTTCAAAACAAGCTGACAAATATTCAAATGGCACAGGAGCAAATGGACAAGAATGAGCCGTTGCTGCTAGCCAACTACAGCTCCCAGTCTCTGCCAGAGTTCATATCCAGTTCTTTGACAGAATATAACAAATTGTTCGGGGAGCGGGAAGTTTTGCTGGGTTCTTACAACGAGAATACCTATGCGGTGTCTCGTATGACTCAGCGGCTGGCAACTTTGAAGAAAAATGTAAGGAGCATCACAGAGGAGTACAGAGAAAACCTTGTGAAGGCGCTCAGGGAGCTGGACGTTAGAAAGGCCAACCTCGAACGTAACTTCGTCGAATTACCTTCGATGGGCACCGAGTTTAACAAAACAAGAAGGTTTTACAATCTTCAGGAGGAGTTCTATTTCTCCTTAATAAAAAGCAAGGCCGAGCTGGAAATCGCCAAAGCGGGAACGGTTCAGGATTTCGACATTCTGTCGCCCGCATCTTTGCCAGTGGATCCGGTGCATCCGAAGCAGCTGCTCATTTATGGTGTTGGTGCCGTTAGCGGCCTTTTGTTGAGCCTTCTCTTTATTGGCTTGAGATACCTGTTGGACAATAAGATATCTCATCAAAGAGAGCTTGAGCGCCTTGTTAGCGTGCCAGTTCTTGGTTCCATTCCGGTGTATAAAAGAGAAAAGTTGTTGACTACAAGGCTGTTGGTACATAAGATTCCTCAGTCGGTACTAAGCGAGTCGCTACGTAGTATCAGAACAAACATGGACTTTTTACTCAACGGCGGAGACCAGCGGGTAATTGCTGTGACTTCTACCATTAGCGGCGAAGGCAAAACGTTTGTAGCAGTAAACCTTGGTGGTATTTTGGCTAAAACAGGCCAGAAGGTGCTTGTGGTGGATCTTGATATGCGAAAGCCCAAGATACATTTGGCGTTTGGTAGAGAGAAAGATGACAAGGGGATGTCTACTGTCCTTATCGGGCGGGACAAATTTGAGGATTGTGTGCAGACGACAGAGATTGAGGGACTTCAGTACTTGGGCGCTGGCCCCGTTCCACCAAATCCCTCTGAGCTGATGCTTGGGGAGAGGTTTGATAATTTTATCAAGCAAGCATCCAAGAAGTATGACGTAGTAATTCTTGATACACCTCCTGTTGGCCTGGTGACCGATGGTGTGATCGTGATGAAGAAAGCGGATTTAACCCTGTATGTTGTAAGGGCTGACTACTCCAGGAAGATTTTCTTAAAAACGCTCCAGAAGCTGATCAAAATGAACAAGTTCAACAATATTTCTGCCATTCTGAACTCAGTAAAAATTCTGAATAAGAAAGGTTATGGCTACGGTTACGGCTATGGCTACGGTTACGGCTATTACGACGAGGATCATAAGGAAAAAGTTAAATGATTCCTCAATAGACTGACTATCAATAAATAAAAGGTCAGCACTTCAATTTGCCATTCAAGCAAAATCATTGCAAATTTTTTCGAAAACAGTTCTTTTTGTTGGAGTTCATCCAATTATTTTGATTTTTCTTTGACAGAAATTTAAATAATTGCCTATCTTACATAAACCCTCTGCGACATAATGAGCAAAGAAGTTTTTCACTTAGAAAGATTGTTTTCGGGGATTCAATACCCTAGTTTTTTTGTTCCTACCTTTGTCACACTATTAATCATCACATTTAATGGCGGAAGATTTTCGTAAGAAAGAGCTTAAAGAGCTGGTAGAGAAATTTGAGGACTTTGTGAAAGGAAGAGTCAGCCATTATTTTGAGGAAGACGACTTCGAGAATATCATCGACTATTACCTTGATAAACTGAAGTTCAGCAAAGCATTAAAAGCAGTCAATGTAGCGTTTGGTCAATTTCCATTTTCAGTCGAATTAATGTTGCGCAAGGCAACGATACTCACCTCACTTGAAGAGTATGACGAAGCGCTCAAATTGCTTGAAACTGCTGAAAATCTGCAGCCGGGAGATTCCGAGATCATTCTTCTTAAGGGAAACATCCTGTCGCTCAATGGAAACTATGATGAAGCCATTGATGCGTTGAACAATGCACTGGAGTGGATAGAAGATAAGGACGAAGTTTTTTATAATATTGGCCTGGCTTTTCAGGGTAAAGGAGACTACAAGCAGGCGGCTGACAATTACAAGCTAGCCATAGAGTTCAACATCAATCATGAAAATGCGCTGTACGAACTGGCTTACTGCCTGGATGTAGCAGGTGAGCTTGAAAGCAGCCTTGATTATTATAAGCAATTCATTGACAGAGATCCGTTTTCGGAGTATGCCTGGTATAACCTCGGCATAGTTTACAACAAGCTTGGAAGGCACGTGGAGGCTATCGATGCCTATGAGTACGCAGCTGCCATCGACGATAGTTTTAGCTCTGCCTACTTCAATATGGGCAATGCTTATCTTAACATAGAGGAGTACGACAAAGCGCTAAAGGCGTTTCAAACAACCGAGGAGCTAGAGGGGCCGAGCTCCGAAACCTATTGCTATATTGGAGCCGCCTATGAGAAATTGGGTGAATTGGATGAAGCGCTGTCTTTCTACAGACGAGCGGCCAAGCTTGATGACATGTATGACGAAGCCTACTTCGGCATTGCTTCATGTTTGAAGGCCCAGGAAAGATGGTTTGAATCCATTCATTTCTACAACAAAGCACTTAAACTCAATGCTGAAAATCCCGATTACTGGCTAGCAGTTGCCGAAGCTGAATACAAAGTTGGCAACATTGTTTCAAGTATGGACGCTTTTGAGGAGGCAACCATATTAGACCCCAAAAATCCGATGGCCTGGCTTGGCTGGTCGCACATTTATTTTGAGCAGGGCCAATATGAAAAAGCTGTCGATACTGTTTCTTCCGGCATGGATGAATGCCCTGAGGAGTCCGATTTATATTACAGGGCTACCGTGTACTTAATAACCGCTGGTCGATTCAAAGAGGCCTTTGCAATTTTGGAAAATGCCTTAACTTTGAACTTTGAAAATCACGTCGTCCTCTTTGAGTTTTTTCCAAAACTTGAGACTCAGAAGGCACTATACAAAATCATTGAACGCTATAAGTCTAATAATAAAGATAAATAGGAATTGCCTTTTATTTAAGGGTGTTTGAAAGCCATGCCTGGTGCGTACTGGCTTTTTTTGTTGGGAAATTTAGGAAATTGAGATGTTAGAAAACTATGCATTAAGTAAGGTTCCGGAGAGAACCAAGAAGCCACGGCAGACAGGTTTTACCATGGTGATGGATAAGGGGAGCAGCCTTAGAGAAGCTACGGATTTGATTGAAACATGTGGTGAGTATGTAGATATTATTAAGCTTGGCTGGGCAACTTCATATGTTTTCCCAAAGCTGAAGGAGAAAATTGACCTCTATCAGTCGGCGGGCATCCCAGTCTATCTTGGAGGTACCTTGTTTGAAGCCTTTGTAATCAGAGATCAGTTTGATGACTACAGGAAGGTTTTAGACAAATATGGATTGAAGTATGCGGAGGTGTCGGACGGCTCCATTACCCTCGATCATGACAGAAAATGTGAATACATTCGGCAGTTGTCTGGCCAGGTAACGGTATTGTCAGAAGTCGGATCAAAAGATGCTGCCAAGATTATACCACCCTACAAATGGATTGAGCAGATGCAAACGGAGCTGGACGCCGGCGCCTGGAAAGTGATTGGAGAGGCCAGAGAGGGAGGAAACGTAGGTTTGTTCAGAGATTCTGGAGAAGTTCGCCAGGGACTGGTAGAGGAAATTTTGACGAAAATTCCGTTTGAGCGGATTATCTGGGAAGCACCGCAAAAGACGCAGCAAGTTTGGTTCATCAAATTGCTGGGAGCCAACGTGAACCTGGGAAATATTGCCCCTCAAGAGGTAATTCCTTTAGAAACGATAAGACTAGGCTTAAGAGGTGATACATTTGACCACTTTCTGTCTCAGTTCTAACTAATTATATTTATCGGGAGGTCATTTCTGTTTGAAGAAATGGCCTCTTTTTTCAATACCCTGGACATCATTTTAATGCCGAGAAAGTTAACTGACTATTTTTTGCTCTTTTTGAAGGGCCTGGCTATGGGAAGTGCCGATGTGATTCCGGGAGTCTCCGGTGGAACAATTGCCTTCATCACTGGTATTTATGAAGAGCTACTGGACACTATCAAAGCATTTGACCTGACGGCGCTGAAGTTACTTACAGGCTTCAAAATCAAGGAGCTTTGGAAGCACATTAATGGCAATTTTCTTGTCACCTTGCTTGCTGGCATAGGACTGAGCATTATCATCTTTGCGCAGGTGATTACCCACTTGTTGGAACTGTATCCGATCTATGTTTGGTCTTTTTTCTTTGGCCTTATCATCATCTCGTCCATCACCATTGCCAGGCAAATCAAAAGGTGGTCCCCGGGTGTTATATTTGCCTTTATAGCAGGGTTGGTTTCTGCGTACATCATTGTTTCATCCACGCCGGCTACAACGCCAACATCCTGGTGGTTCATTATCCTGAGTGGAATGGTCGCCATAACAGCCATGATACTTCCGGGTATTTCGGGCAGTTTCATTTTGCTGATCATGGGCAAATATGAATATGTTTTAAGAGCGCTCAAGGAGTTAAATTATCTTGTTATAGCACTTTTTGCAGCAGGCTGTGTCATAGGGCTTCTATCTTTTTCACGAGCCATTTCATGGTTTCTGAAAAAATACCACAACATGGCCATCGGATTACTGTCTGGCTTTATGGTGGGTTCCCTCTACAAGATTTGGCCCTGGAAACGAGTGGCGCAATTTAGGCTGAATAGTGCCGGCGAACAGGTACCATTTATAGAAAACAACGTTTGGCCGCACTATTATCAAAAGCTTACCGGGCAAGATCCTCAAATTCTTTTTGCTCTGCTTTTTATTGCCCTTGGCTTTGGCGTTGTGGTGATTATAGAAAAAATTGCACACACGACCGTCAAGTACAAAAACAAGTAATGCCGAGGCTGTTTGGACTAATAGGGTTTCCGCTGACCCATTCTTTTTCAAAAAGATATTTCACTGAGAAGTTTCTGAAAGAGGGTGTCAGCGACGCTTCCTACGAGCTGTTCGAGATGGAAGCCGCCGCCGGCTTTCCAGCTTTGTTTGCCGAGAACCCCAATCTGGTAGGGATAAATGTCACCATCCCGCATAAAAAGGCAGTCATTTCTTTGCTGAACAAGCTTGATCAGAGTGCTTCAAGAGTTGGGGCGGTTAATGTGATTAGAAAAGAGCGGGACGGACAGCTGACTGGGTTTAACTCAGACTATATAGGTTTTTTGCGGTCGTTGCAGAGTTGGGCCGGTGATGCAATAGTTGGATCAAAAGCCCTGGTGCTGGGCACAGGTGGAGCGGCTTCTGCTGTAAAGGTGGCTCTGGAGGACTTGAAGATTGAATTCCTTCAGGTGTCAAGGTCTGCCGGGAATGGAGTTATTACCTATGGAGATTTGAAAAATGATCCCACGATTCTTGAATCGAGGAAATTGATTATCAACACAACACCACTGGGCACGTACCCGGATATCGGAAAATGTCCGGACGTTGATTTCGGGAGAATTGGTTCCGGCCACTTATTGTATGACCTCGTCTACAATCCAGCCGAGACACTTTTTATGAAGAAAGGGCAGGAGCATGGAGCCAAAGTAAAAAACGGATACGACATGCTCGTGTTGCAAGCTGAGAGAGCCTGGGAAATCTGGAATCAAAAGTGATGATTATTTCGTTTATTCGTTGACCAACAAATTTCTACTCTTTGGACTTCGAACTAACATCTGAATACCAACCCACCGGCGACCAGCCAAAGGCAATTGCAGAGCTTGTAAAAGGCCTAAATGCAAACGAACCCGCCCAAACGCTGCTGGGAGTGACAGGCTCCGGCAAAACCTTCACAGTGGCCAACGTCATCAAGGAAGTGAACAGACCGGCCCTGGTGCTTAGCCACAACAAAACATTGGCTGCACAACTATTCGGCGAACTTAAGCAGTTCTTTCCTAACAATGCTGTTGAGTACTTCATTTCCTACTACGACTACTACCAGCCCGAGGCGTTCATTCCAACCACAGGACTTTACATAGAGAAAGATCTTTCTATCAACGAAGAAATTGAAAAGCTGAGGCTAAGTGCCACTTCGGCGCTGCTAAGCGGAAGGCGGGATGTGATAGTGGTTGCCTCAGTCTCCTGCATATACGGAATAGGCAATCCGGATGAGTTTGGGAAAAATGTTATTCGGTTAGAGGAAGGGCAGCAGATCACCCGAAATCAACTGCTTTTCAGCTTTGTGGATATTTTGTACAGCAGAACGGAGGTAGAGTTTAAGCGGGGTAACTTTAGGGTGAAGGGGGACACGGTTGATATTTTTGTTGCGTATGCCGACTTTGCCTACCGCATTATTTTCTGGGGAGACGAAATTGAATCCATTCAGCGAATCGATCCACAGTCTGGTAAAAAACTCAGCGACGAGAAAATCATAACAATATTTCCTGCCAACCTTTTTGTCACCGGAAAAGATGTGATCCAGCAGGCCATCATCGAAATTCAGGACGACATGATGGCCCAGGTCAACTATTTTGAAAGCGAGCGGCGGTTTCTCGAAGCAAAACGGTTGAAAGAACGAACGGAGTTTGACCTCGAAATGATAAGAGAACTGGGCTACTGTTCGGGCGTGGAGAACTATAGCCGCTATTTCGACAGGCGGCAATCAGGCCAAAGACCTTTCTGTCTGCTCGACTATTTCCCTGAAGATTTTGTGATGGTAATTGACGAAAGCCACGTGACTGTGCCGCAGATCAGGGCCATGTGGGGAGGCGACAGGTCGAGAAAGGTGAACCTGGTGGACTACGGTTTCAGGCTTCCATCGGCGCTGGACAACAGGCCGTTGACATTCAATGAATTTGAGGGAATGCTAAGTCAGGTAATATTTGTAAGTGCGACGCCGGCAGAGTATGAGCTCAGAAAGTCAGAGGGTGTGGTCGTGGAACAGATCATCAGGCCAACCGGTCTTTTGGATCCGGAGATTGACGTCAGGCCGAGCATCAATCAGATAGACGATCTGTTGGAAGAGATTGATGAGCGGGTGAAAAAGGAAGAACGTGTACTGGTAACAACGCTTACTAAAAGAATGGCTGAGGAGCTACAGAAGTATCTTGAGAGAGCTGGCGTGAAGTCACGCTATATCCACTCAGAGGTGAATGCACTTGACAGGGTAGAAATTCTCAGAGAGCTTAGGCTAGGTGTTTTCGATGTCCTCGTAGGCGTCAACCTTTTGCGTGAAGGCCTCGACTTACCGGAAGTTTCGCTGGTCGCTATTTTGGATGCCGACAAAGAGGGTTTTCTTAGAAACCAGCGATCCTTGGTTCAGACAATTGGCCGGGCGGCTAGAAATGAAAGCGGAAAGGTGATTATGTACGCCGATAAAATCACGGACTCCATGCGGGAGGCTATTGATGAAACTTATCGGAGGAGGGACATACAAATTGCTTACAACAAAGAACACGGTATTACCCCCCGATCTGTTAAAAAGAATATCGGCTCAATTATGGGTCAAACTAAGGTGGCTGACTCCAAAAAGGACGGAAGGAAGTACTACGTTGAAAATGAGGAGCCAAGTATTGCCGCCGACCCGATTGTTCAATACATGCCAAAGCCTGAGCTCGAAAAGCTGATCAAGCAAACACAAAAAGCCATGGAAAAAGCTGCCAAGGAGCTGGATTTTATTGACGCAGCCAGATTGAGAGATGAATTGAGCGACTTGAAAAAACTTTATGAAAAATAGTGGACAGGGGCGGCGCAGAGGCAAGGGCTCCTGTTGATAAGAACTAAGCTGCCTAAAATATCGTTAACCAAAAGCATCCCTAAGCGTGAGTCGTTTCAAGAAGCTTGCCGCCGATAAAATTGCGAAAAATATTTCCGGTTTTAATCGTACCTTTGTCAACTCAAATTATCAAGGTGCAAAAGGTTTCTTTTGTACTGTAAAATAACAAGAACCCTAATGAGTGCACCTAAATTTTCATCTCAGGGAAATTCCTTTTATGGCGAACTGAGGTCAAGAATAAACGAATACTTTCAAGAGGCAGGAAAGCCGTCGACAGGTAACTATAAGCTATACTTCAAGGCCGTTGTTCTGGTATTGAGCTGGGTGGGTTTCTATATCCATTTAGTCTTTTTTACTCCAGGCACATGGTTGGCACTCACAGAATCAGTAATAATGGGAGGTTTAACGGCCGCCATCGGATTTAATGTGATGCATGATGGTTCGCATGGAAGTTTTAGCCGCAAGGAGTGGGTGAATAAACTAGCAGGTTTATCGCTCAATTTTCTTGGAGCCAATGTGTTTATGTGGAATACCAAGCACAACGTTATTCATCACACCTACACCAATATTGATGAAATTGACGATGATATTGATGCCAGGCCTTTCCTGAGACTTTGCTCTACGCAGCGTCACCGAAAAATTCATCGCTATCAGCATATCTATGGTTGGTTCGCTTACTCGTTGCTTTACCTGTATTGGGTATTCTTTACAGACTACAAGAAGTACTTTACCCAGAAAGTAGGCTCTATGCCGTTAATGAAGATGAAGCCTAAGGATCATATCAGCTTTTGGGGTTTCAAAGCCATTCATGCGGTTGTGTACATGGCGTTGCCAATTTATATGGTAGGTTTCCTGCCATGGCTAACAGGCTTCCTGGTAATGGGCTTGTTCGCTGGATTGGTGCTTACGCTTGTATTCCAATTAGCACACACGGTAGAACACACTCATTTCCCCGTTCCTAACGAATTGAATAAGCTTGAAGACGAGTGGGCGATTCATCAGATAAAGACAACAGCAAACTTTGCCACTAAAAATAAGCTGATCACATGGTGGGTTGGTGGCTTAAACTACCAGATTGAGCACCATCTGTTCCCCAAAATATCTCATATTCATTATCCTGCCATAAGCAAAATCATCAAGAAGGTGTGTGAGGAGAATGGCATCGTGTATATAGAATATCCACGCATGCGGATCGCCCTGGGCTCCCATGCAGCCTATTTAAAGGCAATGGGTCAGGCATAAAAAGAAAGCCCTTCTCCGTGGTTCTTGGAGAAGGGCTTTTTTGTTTAAACCTTCGGTAAAGTCCATCCATTATTGTATTTGGCCTTCATCAGGGCGTTGGCTTCGGCATCGTTCTTGAATTGCCCGTTCGCCGCATCCCAGAAAACTTTCCTGCCCGTTTTGTAAGCGATATTGCCCATTTGCGCATTAATGGCCGCAATGCTGCCTGTTTCGATCCCGCACTTGAGCTTCGACGAGTCGTTTGCCTTGATAGCGTCAACAAAATTCCGGGTGTGAAGATCAAGGGCATTGCCTTGCGGGCGTTGGTCAGGTACATCATCCATTTTCCAGGCAGTCATTCCGTCTTTCTGTTGGGTTTCGGGGATAATCTCCCAACCGCCTCTGTTGACCACCAGCGTTCCGTTGTTTCCTATAAATGCAATACCCTCAGTTTTGCCGTAGTTGCCACCGTCTATCCCGGTTGCGTGTTCCCAAAGCATATTGAAGCCTTCGTATTCGAACACCGTCTGCAATGTGTCGGGTGTTTCAGAGGCATCATCAGGGTAGGCAAACTTGCCACCTGAGGCCATCACAGACTTTGGTGCCTTTACACCCATGGCATAAAGTGCAATATCAATTTCGTGTACTCCCCAGTCGGTCATCAGACCACCGGCGTAGTCCCAAAACCAGCGGAAGTTGAAGTGAAAACGGTTTTCATTAAAAGGCCGTTTTGGTGCGGGTCCAAGCCACATGTCGTAGTTAACACCTGCTGGCACTGCCATGTCTGGCAAAACAGGCACTGGCTTCATCCACCCCTGATAAGCCCATACCTTCACCAGTCTGATTTGCCCCAGCTTCCCAGAGCGAACCACGTCGAGCGCCTGCTCGTAATGCGGACCACTTCGCTGCCATTGCCCAACCTGCACGATTTTGCCATATTTTTTCGCAGCAGCTACCATGAGATTACACTCTTCCATGGTATTGGCAATGGGCTTCTCCACATACACATGCTTTCCAGCCTGCACAGCATCCACCATCGTTTTGCAATGCCAGTGGTCTGGCGTGCCGATGATAACAACATCGATGTCTTTGTTTTCCAGCATTTTGCGGTAGTCGCCATACTGGGTGGGTTTTTTACCCCTCATTTTCTCCACGTCAGCGGAACGCCTGTCAAGCACGCTTTGGTCAACGTCACATAGAGCGACGCAGTCGACCTCGTCCATGTTGAGGTGTGAGCGCATGTCGCTCCAGCCCATGCCGTTGCAGCCGATCACACCATAGCGCAGCTTGTCGCCCGCTGCGACCGGCTTCCGTAGGCCGGCGAATGATGAAAAAGGTATTTGGCTGAGGGCTAGTCCGCCGGCAGCAGCCATGCCAGTCTTTTGTATAAATGTTCTTCTGGATGTTGAACTCATAATAGTAGGTATGTTTTGAATCGTTTATTTCTCAATATCCTAATTCAATACCTAAAAAGGAAGGGCTAATTGCGTGGTCAGGCATATGGGTTGATCGATGGGCAATAAAAAAGCCCCTCCATTGCTGGAAGGGCTCTGATATTTGATAGCAACGGGCTAATTATTTTGCCGCTGCAAAGCGTTTGGCTACTGCATCCCAGTCTACCACATTGTAGAAAGCTGCCACGTAGTCAGGTCTTCGGTTCTGGTAGTTCAGGTAGTACGCATGCTCCCAAACATCAAGACCAAGAATAGGTGTGCCGCTGCATCCTGCGTCAGGCATCAACGGATTGTCCTGGTTGGCAGTCGAGCATATTTCAAGCTTGCCGCCTTTCACGCAAAGCCATGCCCAGCCTGAGCCGAATCTGGTAGCTGCAGCTGCAGAGAATTTTTCTTTGAAGCCGTCGAATGAACCGAAGGCAGCGTTGATAGCATCAGCCAAAGCACCTGAAGGCTGGCCGCCTTTGCCAGGGCCCATAACTGTCCAGAATAAAGAGTGGTTCCAGTGACCACCGCCGTTGTTGCGCACGGCTGGCACGTTAGAGTGGCTTTTCAGCAATTCTTCGAGCGACTTGCCTGCCATTTCAGTGCCTTCGATGGCTTTATTTAAGTTCGTCACGTAGGCATTGTGGTGCTTGCCGTGGTGTATTTCCATGGTGCGGGCGTCGATATGCGGCTCCAGCGCATTGGTTGCATATGGTAATGCTGGTAATTCGAATGCCATAATTATTGATTTGTTTTATGGTTGAACATTTATGTTACTGAACAGTAAATCTACTAAGAACTGCTCAATTAAATAACCCCATTGAGTGGGTATAGTTCATTGATGGGATAGATATTGTTGATGAGGTTATAGGTGGGGTCACTCCTTCCCCCTTAGCTTTTTGAAAAAGGTATTGATTAGCAGTCGGCATTCCAGTTCCATCACCCCCGATGACACCTTTGTTTTAGGGTGTAGCACATTTTCAGTCAGCAGCGAATAGCCTCTTTGTAAATCAGAGGCTCCGTAAACGATTCTACCTATCTGCGTCCAATGGAGGGCACCCGCACACATCACACAAGGTTCCAGCGTAACGTACAGTGTGCAATCGTTCAGGTATTTGGAGCTGAGGTAGTTTTCTGCAGCCGTAATCGCCAGCATTTCTGCATGGGCGGTTACGTCAGTAAGCTTTTCTGTGTGGTTGTAGCCTTTGGCAATGACTTTGTTCTGGCAAACAATGATAGCTCCCACAGGAATTTCATCTTCTTCCAGCGCTCTTTCAGCTTCACGCAAAGCGACTTTCATGAAATGATCGTCACTGAAAACTGTGAGCCCGCTCACTTAAAGTTCTTTTTAATGGACACGCTTTGCATGATCTGAGGAGCAAGGTCTTTCCACTTTCTCATGTGTTGGTAAGGCGATGAAAGCGTGAACACAAGCGTTTGGTTGTTGACAATGGTGTACTGTATATAGCTGTATGTACGGAGGGCTGATTCGTTGGTAATGGCGTCTTCCTCAGGTTTAACTATTGCAACAAACTCAAATACAGCAAACTCCCGGCCGTTGATAGTTTCGATGGCGTCTTTGGTGAAACTCACTTCATCGTAAAGAGAAGAAATGTTGGCTTTATAAAAATCCTTCAGAATGTTTAAGTCCCCCTGCGCCCACTGGTTGTTTCCTCTGTTGATCCCAAAATCGACAGTGACACCGTAGTCAGTGTAAAGCGCCATGGGGCGCCTAGTGTAAATATACTTACTATTAATCTCCTGCTCGTTCATCGGACGAAAGTCGGAAGGAAGGCTCACGGTGATGTAGTCAGTTACTTTGGTGGGGCTTAGCTGGGCTTTAACGGTAAAGGTGACCAAAAAAAGGAATAGGCAATATGATGATCTCATGGGCTTAAATAGCGTTCTGGTTCATACAAAACTAGGGAAAATATCAGGCTCTTGTCATTCTATTCGAAAAGACGATTTTATTTCTGTCTTTTCAGCCATATACGAGGACTTTTCTTTGTGTGTAACACAGCGTGGACGATAATTTTTTCCTTTTCAATTGTGAAGTGAACGCAGAATGGAAATCGTTTTAATTTTGCCATTCGAACCAACTTATATCGGGGTTGGTAAATGAGAGGACTAGTCTCCAATCTCAAAAACATAGTTTCCAGGGCATCCAAAAAATCTCTCCCCAGTCCAGTTACTTTCTTTTCATACCAGATAGCACTTTCAGTAATATCCCTTTCGGCGTCCGGCTTGATAACCACCTCAAAGGTCATATCCTCTTTTCTATTCTTTTTCTGACTTCTTGCCAGGAAGAGCCGGACGTTGGGTTTTTCTCATGTTCATCGAGCCTTTTGTCAAGGAGTTCTTTGTGCTCGCTAGATAGCGCATAGTCAGCTTCTGTTTCTTCAGATTTTAGCACACTTAGTGCAATTCTTAGAGACTGCTCATCGGCATTCTCTATCAACTGATGAAGCTCATCCTTTATGTTTTCGGCACTCATAATAAATGTTTGATTAAAGATAACAGCTTTGAAGGATATATGGATTTGAAATAGGTACAGAATTGAAATTCATTTGACCAAAGTATTGCTAACTTTGCCTCCCAAAATTCAAAACGACTAGCAATGCTTCGAACTCACACTTGTGGCGAATTAAGACTTGAACATGTAGGAACTACCGTAACACTTTGTGGCTGGGTGCAACGCCTCCGGGACAAAGGCGGCATGGCCTGGATCGACCTGAGGGATCGCTATGGCCTGACACAGCTCATGTTTGATGAAGGATCAACTGCTGCCGAAATTCAGAAAATGGCACAGGGTGTGGGTCGTGAGTTTGTACTGAAAGCTACTGGCGAAGTGATCGAAAGGGTGTCGAAAAACCCCAAAATGCCGACTGGCGACATAGAAATCAGAGTGACGGCGATGGAGGTGTTGAATCCCGCCAAAGTACCTCCGTTTATTATAGAGGACGAAACTGATGGAGGCGATGAACTTCGCATGAAGTACCGTTACCTGGACCTGCGCAGAAACTCAGTAAGAAGCAACCTTGAACTCCGCCACCGGATGATGCAGTACACCCGCCGATACCTTGATGGCAACAAGTTTATCGAAGTGGAAACGCCAGTACTCATCAAGTCGACCCCGGAAGGTGCCCGTGACTTTGTGGTGCCCTCCCGTATGAACCCGGGGGAGTTTTACGCCTTGCCACAGAGCCCTCAGACTTTCAAGCAGCTGCTGATGGTTTCTGGTTTCGACCGCTACTTCCAGATTGTGAAGTGTTTCCGTGACGAAGACTTAAGAGCCGACCGCCAGCCCGAGTTTACCCAGATCGACTGCGAGATGTCGTTTGTTGGCCAGGAAGACATCCTCAACATATTCGAGGGGTTGGTAAAGTCGCTTTTCAAAGACGAAAAAGGACTGGAATTTGGCGCTTTCCCTCGAATGACTTACGATGAGGCGATGGCTAAGTATGGCAGCGATAAGCCAGATATTCGCTTCGGCATGGAGTTCGTGGAGCTGAATGCGCTTACCCAGGGCAAAGGCTTCCAGGTGTTCGATGCCGCTGAGTTGGTGGTGGGGATTTGTGCCAAAGGTTGTGCCGAGTACACCCGCAAGGAGCTCGACGGATTGACAGATTTTGTCAGACGACCACAAATTGGGGCTAAAGGCATGGTTTACCTCAAATGCAATACCGATGGCACTTTCAAGTCTTCGGTAGATAAGTTTTACTCCGAGGATCAGCTGAAGGAATGGGCCGCAGCGTGCGGTGCCGAAGCTGGTGACCTGATATTAGTATTGGCCGGTGACAAGAACCAGACCCGCAAAGCCATGAATGAGCTAAGGCTGGAGATGGGCAACAAGCTCGGCCTGAGAAAAAGAGACGATTTCAAACCTCTTTGGGTGCTTGACTTTCCATTGCTTGAGTGGGATGAGGAAACAAAGCGCTTCCATGCGATGCACCACCCTTTCACCGCACCGAAGAAAGAAGACATGAAGCTGCTGGCGACAGACCCCGGTGCCATCAGGGCCAATGCCTACGACATGGTGATCAATGGTGTGGAAGTCGGCGGTGGCTCTATCCGTATCCACGACAGGCCCACGCAGCAGCTAATGTTTAAGACACTTGGCTTTACAGACGAAGAAGCTAAGAAGCAGTTCGGGTTCCTGATGGAAGCTTTTGAATATGGTGCGCCTCCGCATGGTGGTATTGCCTTCGGCTTCGACAGGCTTTGCTCCTTGTTTGGTGGGGTGGATTCCATCCGGGATTTTATTGCATTCCCAAAAAACAACTCTGGCAGGGACGTAATGATTGATTCGCCTTCTACCATCTCTGCTGAGCAGCTGAAGGAGCTGAATATTTCTGTTGGTAAGGCGTAAGATGAAGGGTTCTTACCTTCTTTTTCTACTGGTTCTGTTGGCACCATGGGCTGGGCTAAGTCAGACCGTGGAAAAGGTAGATTCGATTGCCGGAAAAAAAGGGAAGGTCATTGCGGCCCCCATTTTGGGCTACTCGCCCGAGTCAAGGTTCTTCGGCGGATTTATGGGCATGTGGATTTTGCCCAAAAAGGGGGTAGACACAAGCAGCTTCAATAGACCCAGCACACTGGCTCCGATATTCATTTACACGGCCAACAAGCAAGTGATCAGCTCGCTGCGGTCGGAGCAATACTTTAAGAATGCTACCTACCTGAGTAATACCCTGAGGGTGCGTAACTACCCGGACTTTTTTTTCGGCATCGGAAATGATACGCACCCGGATGACCTGGAAATGTTTCTGGATCAATTTGGCCAGCTGAACGGTCGGTGGATGAAGATCAGGGACGAAAAATACTTTTTTGGATTGTCGTACGACTTCAGGTATGACAAACTTAGTGACTTCAAAGATGGGGCAGTGCTGGACGCCGGAGAGGTGTCGGGCACCAAGGGTGGTTGGACTAACGGGCTAGGGCCAATATTTATATACGACACAAGAGACAACGTCCTCTACCCTTCAAAAGGTTGGTACGTGACCAGCAACCTACATTACTTTAGTAAAGTAGTGGGTAGCAACTATTCCTTTGCACAGTTGAACCTTGATTCAAGGTACTTTCGGGAAGTGATCTCGCCAAAACACGTTTTGGGGCTTCAGCTTGTGATTAACTCCGTGGCCGGTAATAATATCCCGTTTTACAGGCTTCCGCAGCTAGGCGGAAACGACAGGCTGAGGGGAATCAAGAATGAAAACCTGTACCGTGACAAAGTCTCGTGGTATTTTCAGGTGGAGGGGCGAAGAACGCTTTTTTGGAGGCTGGGAGGTGTGCTTTTTGCAGGTGTTGGAAATGTTTCCTCGGACATAGCTTCGGCTTTTCAAACCCCGGTGAAGGCTGTGGTTGGCGCTGGCGGGCGATTCAGACCGATAAAGGATCAAAAGCTCAACCTCCGACTCGATTTCGGCGTGGCAACTGATGGTTTCTATGCTGTTTATCTCAACGTTGCCGAGGCATTTTGACCGTCTAATTGCTTAAATTATCCTCAAAATCTCTGTTATGCTAAAGTATATCCTAGGTGGGCTCGGCCTGATCGCTGTCGGGTTAGCTTGGTTCTTCTGGCCAGTGATGGCAAACAACATGGAATCTTACACAATTAACGACATCAAGGAGAAAGGCTTCATTATCGTGGGGCATCGTGGCGCAGCTGGCCATGCTCCTGAAAACACGATGGCATCGTTTCGCAAAGCCATTGAGCTGGGTGCTGATGTGATTGAGCTGGACGTTCACAGGAGCAAAGACGGGCATCTCATAGTCATGCACGACGCCACAGTGGACAGAACCACCAATGGCTCAGGCGCTATTTCAGCCATGACTTTTGATGAGATTAGGTCGTTGGACGCAGGAAGCTGGTTTGGCGAAGCATTCAAGGGTGAGTTGGTACCCTCACTGGCGGAAGTCATTGTAGGAATCAACGGTGAAGTGAAGGTTTTGATCGAAATCAAATGGCCAAAAGAGGGGCTTTACGATGGGCTTGGAAAGCAGGTGGCCGAGGAGGTGCACAAGTATGGAGCCGAAGAGTGGTGCATCATTCAGTCGTTTGACTCAAAATATTTGGAGGAGGCACATGCCAGTGGCTACAACATACCCTTGCAAAAGCTGCTGGTCAGCCAGACCTCACTCTTCTTTGTTCCGTTTTATCAGGATAACAGGTTCCGGCTAGGACGGGCGTCTACGACCCACGTGGAGTCAATAAACTACTACCACAAAATGATTAATGTGTCCCTTGTTCAACGACATCACGACGATGGCTTGACCGTTATTCCTTACACAGTTAATACGACCGATGAAATGATGAAGGTACTTGGCATGGGCGTAGACGGGGTGATTACGAACTACCCTGATGTTGCGTTGGCCTTGAGAAACAAATTAAAGTAGCGCCTGCAGGTTGGTTAGCTCCACCTCTGAGGCGATATATCCGAAGGCCGACCAGCTTTCTCCGGCAACCACCTTTTCCAGAATGTCCCTGCCTTTTTCAATGTCACCGTTCAACAGGTACCAGTTGGCTACCCCATAGCCCTGTGTGGCAAGTTGAACGCCATCCTCCTGAGTTTGACACGATTTTGAGTTAAGTAACTGATATATAAGCGATTAAAAAATTGCTTTCGATATACAGGATTTTATAAGTATTTGATTATCTGCTCCTTAGAAAAAAGGTCTGGGAGGTTCTTTTCAGCCACTGCTTGTAGTAATTGCTGTGAGATTTCAGAGGTCTTGGAGCGCAGGTAGAAGTATTGATCGGCTTGTTTGACAAGGCTGACTTGCATTTTGGACAAGTGGGTTCGGATGGTTTGCTCTGTAAGTGGGGTGCCTTGTTTGGTTAGCCGAAGTTGTAAATGGTTTAGCATGCTATAGGCGATATAGCACAGACAAATGTGACCCTGGATACGCTTATTGGTCCAGTGGAACATCGGGCGGGTTTCCAGATAGCCTTTGAAGGTACGGAAGCTATGCTCTATCTGGTATAGATGGTGGTAGTGATCCAGCACCTGTTCATGGGAGAGTCCTTTGGCGTGGTAGGCGATGGCAAGGAAGCCGTCATACTTTTCGCTTCGTTTGATTTTTTCAGTATCAACCACATACTTTTCCCCTTCGGTATTTTTGAGGTAGTAGTGATGGGCCTTCTTTTTGAGTTGCGTTGGGTTTTTGAGCAACAATTCAGCCTTACGAAGCTTTTCTTCTCTTTCTTGTCGATCTTTTTCAGCTCGCTTTTCGCTGTAGGTAGCTATGATCTTTCGCTCATTGTATTCCAGGACAGTGTAGCGCACTTTGATCGGCTCACGCTCCGAACCTACTGAAGAACTCATCCATTGATGGTGATAGTTATCCAGATCGATCAACCGGGCCTGGATGGGTTTGGGGAGTACCTTGAGCCGCTCTCCCATGATGAACTCATAGCCTTTGTCAACAGTGACTTGCAGGTTGTCAGTATTGAGCATGCCTCGGTCGGCTACCAAGACGATGTTTTCGATCTGGTATTCTTTCTTGAGGCTTTCCACCATTTCTGTGTAGGTGTATCCTTCCCACAGGTCTCCGCTATAGAGTTTGTAACCGATGGGTTGCTTGTATCTGTCAATGAGCATGGCAAAAACCACTTGTGTGCTTCCTATTTTGCCATCTTTGCTAAAGCCTTTCTGACGCAATGCTCCTTCCTGTTCTATTTCTGATTCAAAATAGAAGGTGGTCACGTCATAGAACACCACATCTAATTTCTGGTTGAACAGGTCTCTACCAGTTTGGAAAATGGTTTGCTGGATCAGTTGGCTATGGTCAGCCAGGTAGTCCAGACTCCTGTAGAGGTGTTGCAAGGACACCTGAGCCAGCCCCAGGTATTCTTCCTGGTGGAAAAAGCTACCCAGCTTGCTACAAGGATCATTGAGGCGCTCAATGAGCAGTAGTAAAACCACTTCAGTAAGAGAGAAGGTCAGCTTTTTCTTTTTGGTGATCCGCTGAAATATGCGATCAAGGCCGTAATAGTGGAGTATTTTACGGTAAACCAACAGAAAGCCGTAGTTATATCTACCTTCTTCGCTGACCTGCTCACCGAGTAAATCCTTCAGATTTCCACCACCTAATTCATAGAGCCGCTGGCCCATTCGTTTCAGAGACTCGGGCGAAAAACTGTCTACCCGCCCCAGGCTGTAAAGCGTTTTGGTGCGTGGCTTGCCATCCTGGTCACGATAAGACTCAACGATGCGGATATAATCACCAGATGGCTTCTTGTCGATAATGATACTAGGCACTCAAAATCTGTTTGAGGCAAATCAAGCCACTATCTGAAAGAAAATCAAGCGAGTTTTCGATATACAAATTCCTGAAAAGTAGTCTAAAAAGTGCCCATACACAGCGCAATGGCACTTTTTCAATTTCAGCGTGTCAAACTCAGGAATAAACTACTACCACAAAATGATTAATGTGTCCCTTGTTCAACGACATCACGACGATGGCTTGACCGTTATTCCTTACACAGTTAATACGACCGATGAAATGATGAAGGTACTTGGCATGGGCGTAGACGGGGTGATTACGAACTACCCTGATGTTGCGTTGGCCTTGAGAAACAAATTAAAGTAGCGCCTGCAGGTTGGTTAGCTCCACCTCTGAGGCGATATATCCGAAGGCCGACCAGCTTTCTCCGGCAACCACCTTTTCCAGAATGTCCCTGCCTTTTTCAATGTCACCGTTCAACAGGTACCAGTTGGCTACCCCATAGCCCTGTGTGGCAAGTTGAACGCCATCCTCCTCGTCAGCGCTAAGAACATCTTCTGGCTGTAGGAGGCCTTTGTACATGAGAAGGCGCTTGTGGTAGGAGTCGTTCTCTACGATCTTCATTTTTGGTTTGATCGCCTCAAGCACTTTGTCAGCGGCTTGCAGATTCCCCAGCTTCCTGTAGGTAATGTACATCCAGTCGGAGGTTGCGACCAGCAGGTCATCGTTGGTGGAGAACTCCATACATTTTTTGTAAGCGGAAATAGCCTTATCGTAGTTGCCTTTCAAATAGTAGGCAAGTCCAAGATGATACCAAACATTGAACTGAGTACTTGACAGCGGTATGTTAAGCTTATTCGGTATCCCATCTTTTTCGATCATGGTTTCTTCCCCACGCATATAAAAAGCTGCCTTCTCCAAATCCCTGATGGCGTCGTCAAACTGCCTGATGGAAATATACCGGTGGCCCCTGTGGCGGTAGATCCTGTACGAATCAGGAAATTCTCTCAGTCCGTCAGTGTACACCTGTATGGCCTCTTTGTACATCGACATGTAGGCAAGCCTTCTTCCATACCAAATGATGAAGTCCAGACTGTCAGGATACGCATCGAAATTTGCCTTAGCCTTAGCCAGGTTTTCTTCGAGTGCTGCTCGTTGTTTGTCAGAAAGCTCAGGTCTTTTTAGTTTTTTGCCCAGAAGAGAAAGCGCCTCATAGGGTTCTGCATCAGGTTCTACTGAAGCTTGAGCTGTCTCTGCCGTCCCTTCTTTTTTCCCGTCACTGCTCGGTTCAGTGGGGATACAACCGAATAAAAGAATCTGCAGGACTGCTAAAGCGACTATCGCTGAAAGAGGAAATTTTTCAAAAACAGGTTTTAGTAAAAAGGGTTGATCAGGGATACTCATTTAATAATACTATAATATAGGCGATGCTTCAAATAATCTTCATAATACTAAAAAATCTTGAAAAAAGATAATTTCAAAGGGCTTACTTCGTTTCTATGCGGTTATTAAACTCCCTTGCGCTAAAATTTTAGTTAACACCGGGCTGTTTGATAGTCTTTCCAGTTGCCTCTTTGGAGTCCGTCACCATCGTTTTCACGTCCTCCAGTAGTTTTCTGGCATCGTAAACAATCCCGTCTTTGATCGTATACTTCACGCCGCCAACTCTTACAACTTCATTGTCTTCCGTCAATTTGATGGCACCTGTTCCGTAAAGTACCTGAAGGTTTTGCAGCGGATTCTCTTCCACTATCACAAGGTCGGCCAGCTTCCCCACTTCGATGCTGCCAATCTCCTTTTCCATGCCAAGGGCCTGCGCTCCATACAAAGTGGCCGAGCGGATTACCTCCAGAGGATGGAAGCCCGCTTCTCTCAGCAGTTCCATTTCTCTGATATAGGCAAAGCCGTACAATTGGAATATGAATCCTGAGTCCGAGCCGGTAGTTACTCTGCCACCTCTGTTCTTGTATTCATTTACAAAAGTCATCCATAGACGGTAATTCTCTTTCCACTGGATTTCTTCTTCGGTTCCCCAGTAGTGCCAATATGAGCCATGTGATTGTTTGCTGGGCTGGTAGAAATCCCACAGGGAGGGAAGTGTGTAGTCCTGATGCCATTCTGCAGTGCGGGCCCTCATCAAATCACGGTTGGCTTCGTAGATATTGAAAGTTGGGTCTAAAGTGAAGTCGAGCGCCAGCAGCGAGTCCATCACAGTATTCCATTTTTCAGAATACGGGGCTGCTGCCTGCTTCCATAGTTTGCCTGCCTCGCCGAAGCGGTGCTGTTCATTCTGGTAGTTGTAGTCGTGCCGGAAGTCCTGGATTGTACGGTTGTCGAACATAGCCTCGGGCAGGCCATACCAGTGCTCCATGCTGGTGAGTCCCCAGCTGGCGGTGTTGAGCACATTGGCCCGGGCCACGTCCATTTGTGCATGGTGGCAGGCAGCTCTCAGACCCAGCCGCTTATTCTCTCGCAGCGCAGCTTCCATAATGTCGGGGCTGGCACCAAAGAATTTGATGCCGTCTGCTCCTTTTTTAGCATTTTCCTGCACCCAAAGGCGAGCTTCTTCGGGGCTGTTAATGCCCCCTTCTTTGCCCATGCCAAAGGCGGTGTAAGCCAGGATGCGGGGAGCGGTAATTTCGTTTTTCAGGCTCTTTTTCTTGTGTTCAAGTGTCCAGTCGAGGCCATTGCCAGCGGAAGGTTCACGAATCGTAGTGATGCCATGCGCCATCCAGAGTTTGAAGACATACTCAGCAGGAGTTCCCTGCGTCACGCCGCCGATGTGTCCATGCATATCGATAAAGCCGGGAAGCACATACATGCCCGCTGCATCGATTTCCTTCCCGCCCTCTTTGAGTTTTGGGCGTCTTTCGGCATTGATCTCGACACCAGGATAGCCGACGGTTTGAATACTTTTGATTTTGTTTTGTTCTATAACGATATCAACTGGCCCGATTGGCGGCGCCCCGGTGCCGTTGATCATGATGGCACCTCGAATGATAAGCTGCGTGTAGGGGCCGTCACCTTCAGCCCTGGCGGGTGATGGGGTAATACTTCTCCTTTGGGCAGAAACACCAATGGAAAATATTTGAAAAAGCGCTAAAGCCGCAAATAATATAGTCTGTTTGTTAAGTCGCCTCATGGTTGGGGTATGCTAGGTTTTCGAAGATGTTCATCAAGATAGAGATAAGTGTTGACCCGCCCAACGGGCGTTTTTACAGAAGGTAATTTTATAGTATTTCTTAGTTTTCAGAACTTTTTACTTGTTTAGGCCTTTAAGTAAATAAAGGTAAAAAGATGGCCAGTACTTATTCTACCATGCTCCCCTTGGGCACCAATGCTCCGGGATTTAAACTTTTAGATACCGTTTCTGATGAGCACCTTTCCATAAGTGATGTCAAAGCTGAGAAAGGCACCGTGGTGATGTTTATTTGTAATCATTGTCCCTATGTCATTCACGTATTGGACGAGGTGTTGGCGATTGCCAGCGAATACCAGCTAAAGGGTGTCGGTTTTGTGGCTATCAGCTCAAACGATGTGGTGAACTATCCCGAGGATGGCCCGGAGCAAATGAAGATCATGGCCAGAGAGAAGGCTTTCCCTTTTCCTTATTTGTACGATGAAACTCAGGAGGTTGCCAAAGCCTATCAGGCAGCATGCACGCCTGATTTTTATGTGTTCGATGACGACTTGAAGTGTGTTTACAGGGGACGGCTTGACGCAAGTACACCAAGAAACGGGCAGCCGCTGACTGGGAAAGATTTGCGAAATGCACTGGATGCAGTTTTGCTTGGCACCACCGTGAAGGAGGAGGAGCAGATGCCGTCGCTGGGTTGCAATATCAAGTGGAAGAGTTAGACCGACAGCAGTTTGACGGCTGCTGCCAAAACCAGTGACACCATTCCCACTATTTTCTTGTCAATGGCCAGCTTCACGGCCGAGGCCCGACTGTGCACATGAAGTTTCTTGTAGATGTTCTTCCTGAGTTTGACACGATTTTGAGTTAAGTATCTGATATATAAGTAATTAAAAAATTGCTTTCGATATACAAGATTTTATAAGTATTTGATTATCTGATCCTTATGAAAAAGGTCTGGGAGGTTCTTTTCAGCCACTGCTTGTAGTAATTGCTGTGAGATTTCAGAGGTCTTGGAGCGCAGGTAGAAGTATTGATCGGCTTGTTTGACAAGACTGACTTGCATTTTGGACAAGTGGGTTCGGATGGTTTGCTCTGTAAGTGGGGTGCCTTGTTTGGTTAGCCGAAGTTGTAAATGGTTTAGCATGCTATAGGCGATATAGCACAGACAAATGTGACCCTGGATACGCTTATTGGTCCAGTGGAACATCGGGCGGGTTTCCAGATAGCCTTTGAAGGTACGGAAGCTATGCTCTATCTGGTATAGATGGTGGTAGTGATCCAGCACCTGTTCATGGGAGAGTCCTTTGGCGTGGTAGGCGATGGCAAGGAAGCCGTCATACTTTTCGCTTCGTTTGATTTTTTCAGTATCAACCACATACTTTTCCCCTTCGGTATTTTTGAGGTAGTAGTGATGGGCCTTCTTTTTGAGTTGCGTTGGGTTTTTGAGTAACAATTCAGCCTTACGAAGCTTTTCTTCTCTTTCTTGTCGATCTTTTTCAGCTCGCTTTTCGCTGTAGGTAGCTATGATCTTTCGCTCATTGTATTCCAGGACAGTGTAGCGCACTTTGATCGGCTCACGCTCCGAACCTACTGAAGAACTCATCCATTGATGGTGATAGTTATCCAGATCGATCAACCGGGCCTGGATGGGTTTGGGGAGTACCTTGAGCCGCTCTCCCATGATGAACTCATAGCCTTTGTCAACAGTGACTTGCAGGTTGTCAGTATTGAGCATGCCTCGGTCGGCGACCAAGACGATGTTTTCGATCTGGTATTCTTTCTTGAGGCTTTCCACCATTTCTGTGTAGGTGTATCCTTCCCACAGGTCTCCGCTATAGAGTTTGTAACCGATGGGTTGCTTGTATCTGTCAATGAGCATGGCAAAAACCACTTGTGTGCTTCCTATTTTGCCATCTTTGCTAAAGCCTTTCTGACGCAATGCTCCTTCCTGTTCTATTTCTGATTCAAAATAGAAGGTGGTCACGTCATAGAACACCACATCTAATTTCTGGTTGAACAGGTCTCTACCAGTTTGGAAAATGGTTTGCTGGATCAGTTGGCTATGGTCAGCCAGGTAGTCCAGACTCCTGTAGAGGTGTTGCAAGGACACCTGAGCCAGTCCCAGGTATTCTTCCTGGTGGAAAAAGCTACCCCGCTTGCTACAAGGATCATTGAGGCGCTCAATGAGCAGTAGTAAAACCACTTCAGTAAGAGAGAAGGTCAGCTTTTTCTTTTTGGTGATCCGCTGAAATATGCGATCAAGGCCGTAATAGTGGAGTATTTTACGGTAAACCAACAGAAAGCCGTAGTTATATCTACCTTCTTCGCTGACTTGCTCACCGAGTAAATCCTTCAGATTTCCACCACCTAATTCATAGAGCCGCTGGCCCATTCGTTTCAGAGACTCGGGCGAAAAACTGTCTACCCGCCCCAGGCTGTAAAGCGTTTTGGTGCGTGGCTTGCCATCCTGGTCACGATAAGACTCAACGATGCGGATATAATCACCTGATGGCTTCTTGTCGATAATGATACTAGGCACTCAAAATCTGTTTGAGGCAAATCAAGCCACTATCTGAAAGAAAATCAAGCGAGTTTTCGATATACAAATTTCTGAAAAGTAGTCTAAAAAGTGCCCATACACAGCGCAATGGCACTTTTTCAATTTCAGCGTGTCAAACTCAGGAGACCGACAGCAGTTTGACGGCTGCTGCCAAAACCAGTGACACCATTCCCACTATTTTCTTGTCAATGGCCAGCTTCACGGCCGAGGCCCGACTGTGCACATGAAGTTTCTTGTAGATGTTCTTGATGTGCGTTTTTACCGTGTGTGGGCTGATGAATAGCCCTTCAGCTATTTCGAGGTAGTTGTTCCCATCGACAAGCCGTTGGATTATTTTTACTTCCTGCTCGGAGAGCCCATATTCCTGAATAGCCTGGTCTTTCAATTTCGAGTCCTCGCCCAGATTTGGATCTGAACTAATCAAACCAATCATTTTGCGGGCGATGGTTCTCGACATTGGTGCACCACCTTCCACCAGTTCTTCAACGGCTTTTACAATATTGGACGGGCTTTCGTCTTTCAGCATGTAACCCACAGCCCCGGCTTTTAGCGAGCTGAATATTTTGTCGGGCTGCTCAAACACGGTGAGCATCATCACCTCAATGTCAGGCAGCGACTGTTTAAGGCGGCTGGTCGTTTCTATTCCGTCGATGCCAGGCAATTCAATGTCCATGAGAACTACCTGAGGTAGCTCTTGTGCAGTGGCCTGTTCCATTTTGTTGAGAAAATCCTCCCCGGTTGGACTGACTAGTACCAGGTCAATACTTTGGAAGTATTTAAAGTTGTCGATGAATCGCTTTCTCAGCGACGGATTATCCTCAACCAATGCAATACGAATAGCCATAGCTTTTTTGTTCAGTGTCAAAGGTGGGGTAAAGAACTAATTGGCCCAATACCCAATTTGGGGTAAATCAAATAGTGAGGCTAATGGTAGACCCCTGATCTTTTACGGATGAGATACTAAAGCCACCTCCAATTTCCTCCATACGTCGTTTCATATTTTCAATGCCATAATGCTCACCTTCAGCCATGGCTTCGGTATCGAATCCCACACCATCGTCGGAAATCTTTATCACCAGGGAATCCTTCAACGACAAGTCTACGATGATGCGACGAGCCCCAGCATGTTTGGCAATGTTTTGAATACTCTCCTGCATTACCCGGGTAATGTTGAGCGCCTCCCGTGGGGCGAGCTTGTAGGGGTAGGCGATGTGGTTGATAATTTGAAAGGAAAGATTCGGCCTGTACTTAAGGGTGCTGGAAAGATACCTCTCTATGTGGTCGACGAAATCTGCCAGGGTTATTTCGCTCTGATGCAGGCTCCAGATGCTGTCACGAAGGCTTGTGAGCGTGTCCTGCGCATCTGCTTTCAGACTGCTCACGATTTTTTGCACTTCTTCATCTTTCCTGAATCCCTCAATTTGATCCGTAATCTGCAGGCCAGAGAGAATACTTGTCAGCTGAGCGCCTACATGGTCGTGGAGGTCGCTTGAAATGCGTTCTCGTTCCGACTGAATTTTTTGAACCAGTTCTAGTTGCTGTACTCTTCGCTGGAGCTTCAGCCTATTGTAGCCCAGGTATAGCAGGATAAGCAAAACGACCACTCCACCAATGAATGCGTAAAGCTGGAGATTCTTTTGTTGGATAAGCAAAGCCTGCTCGGCCAATTGCAGGTCCCTGATTTGTATCTGCTGCTCCTTCTTTTCAGTTTCATATTTTGTTTGCATTTCGGCTAGCGCCTCCGACTGCGCTTTCGCATAGGAAGAGTCTTTTTCAACGCCCCACTTCCTGTATAATTCTGTAGCTCGCTGAAAGTTTCCGGCCGCCACATAGTTCAAGGCGAGTGCCTCATATATGTTTTCAATCTTGTAGTCTACCTGATCGTCCTCAGCCAGTTTTAACGCTCTATTGCCATACTCAATACCTTTCGACGGGTTTTTGAGCTTGGCGTAAATGTTGGAAATGTTGGTCAGGTCGGCTATTTGCATGGCAGTGCCGGGCACTTTCTCACGTATTTTTTCTGCTGTCAAGAACGTCTCCAGCGCCCTGTAATAGTCATCCGCTGACTCATAAACCGTTCCCAGAATGTGCAGGCCGTTTGCTTCCGCATGCAAGTTGTTGGTTGCTCTGGCCCGTTCTATACCCCACGTGACAAAGTATTCGGCTGAGTCGTAACGAGACAGGCTACCATAACAAGAGCCGATGTTGTTTAGCACCACTGGATGCGGCTCAGGAATTTTTGGCAAAGCCTTCTTGAAGTTGGAGATTGCCTTTGCATACTGACGCAGCTCCATAAATACAAGACCAATATTATTGAGAGCAGCCATTTCTCCATAAGGGTTTCCAGCTTCTTCGTGGCTTCGCAGCACGTCATAAAATATGTTGACTGCCTCCTCAAACCTTCTTTTCGACACCAGATAAAGCCCCCTGCTGTTCATGGTGAGGGTGTGGTATTTTTTGTCGCCGAGCGAATCAGAGAGGTGCAGCGATTTAGCGAAATAGTATTGAAGTGAGTCTTCGCTTCGGTAGGTCTCGTAATAAATAGCCAGATTATACATGGATCTGGTGAGACCTGGAGCGAACGCTATGGTCAGTGCTTTTGCCCTGGCGGAATGACTGTACTGGTAGATCTTTTCCGGGTTGGAGTAGCGGTATTTTTCGGCCAACTCGTTGAGGATGTTGATCCGGCTGGTGTCCGGAATATTGGTTTTCAGTACATTTTCAAGACTGTCAATGTAGGCGGGTTGGCTGCTTGAGCTTAGGGAGAAAAAAAGCATCAATGCGGCAAGACACAATTTCGGTCGCATGAAGATTTACGGTATAAGTTGTTGGCTCCGGTAAGATAAGCTTTTATTGGTTTTTTTCCTTTTAGAATAGTACTAATCAAATATTTTGTGATGTAGCGAGCCGTTTGAACGGGCTTCTTTTTCGGAAAAGGGTTAGATGAATATACCCCGAAGGCGGTATTTCTATGGGTAATGGCCAAGTCTAATTTTAGGATGTTAAAATCCAATTAGACCGAAAGACCTGTTGAAATGAAAGCTGTTATCAAGATTTTTATCGTTACTGCCCTGTTTTTTTCGTCAATGATGGCCAGGGCCCAAAGCACAGAAAACTTTTCCTCACTTGATTTAACCACCTACAATACCACGGTTGCTCTCCCTACCGGCGACTGGGTAATACAGGGAGGCTACGGTGAAGACAATACAACCAATTCCTCACCGACCTCTCTCGGGCTCGACTACAATTCCAGCGGAAGTTTTACATCGCCATCCATAGAGGGAGACAGCGATATCAGCTTCTACTATGCAGCTACAGGAGGAGAGTCTCATTTTACAGTCTTGAAATCTGTTGATGGGGGCTCATATACTTCGATAGGCACAGGAACCGCTACCGGAACCACATTCCAGGAGTTTACCTACACGCTGACCCATGCAGGGTCAACTGTAAAGGTTTTGGTGGTAGTGGATGATTACAGCAGTGACCACGACCTTTTTGTCGACGATTTCACCGCAACTTTTGCTTCGGTTTCTACTGTCGAAATACAAACCACTGAGACCAGCTTTACTTTCAACAATGTAGATGCAGGCTCCAAGACAGCGGCCACAAGTACATATAATGTAACAGGTGTAGACCTTGAGGACGATATTGACCTCGAAGTTGTGTCCATTGCCGGAGGTGGAGTGCACCCAGGCTTTGACATCTCCCTGAACGGCTCTGTTTATGTTACGTCTGCCACTATTTTGCAGTCGGAAGCCACCAGCAAGCAAGTAACTGTAAGAGCCATTGTGCCTGCTAACAATGGCAGAACGTACAATGGCAAGATCATTCATACCACAACCAACGCTGAAACGGTAGAGATACCGGTTACCGTCACAGAGTTGCTTCAAACCGCTACCGTGGACATCACCGCTCCCTCCGATGCAACGACATTCACTTTGGGTGATGACATCACGGTTAATTGGTCGGTAGGTAATATGGTGAATGAGCCGCTGACGCTTGAGTACAGTCTTAATCAGAGTGACTGGTTTGAAGGAAGTACTACTAATAGTGGCGTTGGAAGCCAGAGTCTTTCTACCGCTTCGCTTGACGCTGGCACTTACTACCTTAGAATTTCTGCGAACGAGTTGCCAAATCCTGTTTCCTCTAGCCTGGTCAGTGTCATCATCGAAGCACCTGCAGGTGGCGGTATAGTTACAGGCTCAGCTACCAGTTCTTTTAACAGCGGATTTGATTTCTCGAGGGAAGAAAATGCAGGCAAAGAGGATGATGCTGATTACCTCGTTGACTTTGTTTTTGTGAGCAATGAAGGAGTGAATCTGGGCAATGAAGGAAGCACCTCTCTTAGCTCCACTGGCAGGCGGTTTTTGCTTATAGGCACCGGAGATATCGAATCCGTCACAGAAGTGGCGGAAAGAACCGATGCTTCACCCTGGGTGACTGTGTCATGGGATTGGTCTGACGGAACACAGGGCGCTCCCATTTCAGTAGGGCAGCTGTGGGGAGTATACACACGTGAAGGCCATTATGCCGTAATGGAGATCACGGGTCTTCCTGATGGCGGATTTGGCACTTCTTTTACATTCGACTACAAATATCAGCCCGATGGGAGCAGGTTTTTTGATGGCGGTGGTTCTTCCGATCCGGAGGTTGTCGTCACCTCACCCACATCAGCCTCCAATTGGGAAATAGGCACCAGCCAATTCATTACCTGGGAAAGTACCAACGTCGACGCCGCTTCGGGTAGCACGGGCGGGGTTAATCTTTACTACAATACCGGTTCGGGTGATGTGGTGATTGCCGAAAACGTGGATTCTCCTGACGGAGAAAACAGTTATGAGTGGACGGTGACCGGCTCCGCAGTGTCAACTGCCCAGGTTAGAGTGGAGGCAGACCAGGATGCGGGCGTGTTCGACCTATCCGACGAATTTACTATTTCACCGCAGGGGGATATCACCATTTTAAGCCCGCTTGGCACAGAAGAAAAGAAGTTTGGCGAAACACTAACGGTCTCATGGAAGAATAACGCTACCTATCTCAATTCCAACTACTTCTATCTTCACTATCGTGTGGATGGCGGCAGCTGGTATGTTATTACGCAAGGAAGTGGCACCTCATTCAATCCTTCGGGTAATCAGATGAGCTACAATTGGACGCTGCCTGATTTGGGAACCAATTTGGACAGCGACATAGAAGTGAGGGTGTGGAACAACAATCAGGGATACTATGGTTACGGCCCGGCTTTTCGGCTTTACTTCGAATCTTCGTTGGCGATCGATGCTCCAACCGGTGCTGAAGAAAAGAAATTTGGGCAAACCCAACTAGTGGAGTGGACGAATGGTGATCATAAAACAAGTAATTACTTCTACTTACAGTACAGAGTAAACGGAGGCAGCTGGTATGCCATTACACAAGGCAGCGGCACGTCCTTCAGCCCTGTGGGTAACCAAATGAGCTACAATTGGACATTGCCCGATTTGGGAACCAATCTGGACAGCGACATAGAAGTGAGGGTGTGGAACAACTCCCGCAATGTTGAGGACATCAGTAACCCGTTCAGGCTCTATTTCGAATCTTCGTTAGCTATTGATACGCCAACCGGCGCTGAAGAAAAGAAATTTGGGCAAACCCAGCTGGTAGAGTGGACGAACGGCGACCATAAAACAAGTGATTACTTCTACTTACAGTACCGGGTAGACGGAGGCAGCTGGTATGCCATCACACAAGGCAGTGGCACGTCCTTCAGCCCTGTGGGTAACCAAATGAGCTACAATTGGACATTGCCCGATTTGGGGAGCAATCTGGACAGCGACATAGAGGTGAGGGTATGGAACAACTCCCGCAATGTCGAGGATATCAGCAATTCATTCAGGCTCTACTTCGAATCTTCGTTGGCTATCGATACACCAACCGGCACTGAAGAAAAGAAATTTGGGCAATCCCAACTGGTGGAGTGGACGAACGGCGACCATAAAACCAGTGACTACTTCTACCTGCAGTACCGGGTAAATGGAGGCAGCTGGTATGCCATCACACAAGGCAGTGGCACGTCCTTCAGCCCTGTGGGCAATCAAATGAGCTACAATTGGACTTTGCCCGATTTGGGGAGCAATCTGGACAGCGACATAGAAGTGAGGGTGTGGAACAACTCCCGCAATGTTGAGGATATCAGCAGCCCCTTCAGGTTGTATTACGAATCTTCTGTAAGTATTACTTCCCCTCAAGGCGGGGAGTACAAAGCTGTCGGGAGCCCCTTCAGTATTGTCTGGGAAAATGGGGATCACAAAACTTCTGACTATTTCTATATCTACTACAGAATCAATGGAGGGAGTTGGTTATCTGTTGCTCAAGGATCAGGGACTTCATTCAACCCCGTTGGCAACGTCATGACACGGGCATGGACCATTCCAAATCCTGGCACTGGAGTAGACGCTAATGTTCAAGTGAGAGTTTGGAACAACTCCCGCAATAAAGAAGACATCAGCAGCTCGTTCGTTGTTTGTACTAACTGCGAGCCGGTGGCACTTTCGTATCCGAACGGAGGGGAAAGCTTTTTCGTCGGCGATGAGATAAGCATTACCTGGGCGCTTTCTGACGCCTGGACTGGCTCCGACAATATTGTGCTGAGCTACAATGCAGGCGATGGCGATCAAACCATTTTTTTTTCGGGGTTGTACTCGGCGGTTCCCGGTGATTCATATGTGTGGACAGTACCCGACGATGTGAGTTCAGAAGTAAAGGTGAAGATTACCAACACTACTACAACAGATTCCGACGAAAGTGACAGCTTTTTCAGTATCGTGCCCATACCGGTTCGTTCAGTCGAGTTTTCCAGTCCGTCAGGTGATGTGGTATACCTTGGTGGGTCGGTGGCCGTCGAGTTTCTGCCTTCGGAAATAGCTGGAAGTGATGTGCTTACTTTTGAGCTCTCGACCAAT
This sequence comes from Imperialibacter sp., assembly GCF_048007035.1. Lineage (NCBI taxonomy): Bacteria > Pseudomonadati > Bacteroidota > Cytophagia > Cytophagales > Flammeovirgaceae > Imperialibacter > Imperialibacter sp. Next base: position 1,895,837 of record NZ_CP180355.1, on the reverse strand, counting down.
GGCGGTGCAAGTTTCCCTTATACAATCCAAACGGCCGCACTAAATACCCTGGACAATATTGCCGGGTCATATTTCTTCGATTTTGTGCCGTCCAACCCATCATTTGTTTCTGAGTCCTGCATGATCAGGGCAAAATATGAGTCCACTGTGTTGGGAACTTCAGATGTATTTTTCATAGCCAGTCCTGCTATCTACAACCTGGTGGTCAGCTACCCCCAGGAAGGGGAGAATGTGCTTGTGTACGACCTGCCGGTTGATATCACTTTTACCAATGATGGCCTCAGCACTTTCGATCTCTACTATGTGGTGCCCGGCCAGTCGCAGGTACTCATCGAAGACGCTATCGACATTTCTGCTGACTTTGACGTCACCTATAGCTACACCCCCGATTTTGTAGGTGAGAATGCCAAATTCAGGATCGTTGGCGGAGGCCAAACCATCGAAACAGAAACATTTGATGTGGTTTACCCCGTAGTGGCAACAGATGAGGGATACGACCCTGTCAGCCTTGTTGACTTCGGGATCAGGCAGGCTGGTAGCACAACGGTACTGTCTTATCTGTTAAATGTGACCAACGTTGGTGTAACCGTAACCTCGACCAATCCTGATGATTTTGAGATTTCGCTGAGTGACGAATCCGGCTTTACGAGCAGTTTGGTGATAGCACCACAAGCCGGTATCCGGAGCATTCCTGTGTATGTGAAGTTTGCGCCTGCTGCCAATAATGGAGCGCTTTCGCAGGGTGTCTTAACAAACCGATTTATTGATTCCAATCTATCGAACATCGATGTTGAAGTAAACGTGCAGGGCAGAGCAGCAACCTCTGGCCCTTCCTTGGTACTTTTTGCTCCGGCAAATGCTGCAGAGCTGATCTCAAACAGCGTCACTACCATTAGGTGGGGCAGTACGCTGGTTGATCTGCTCAGTGTTGAGTATTCGCTTGACGCTGGAGCCAACTGGTTCCTGATAGAAGACGACCTGTCTGCATCCTTCACAGAGTTTGATTGGTTGGTTCCCGAAGTTGCCTCCCAAACCGATGCTATCATCCGCCTTGTGGATCAGTCAGGCGTTGCGACCATCGCTAGTGCTGAGGTATCAATACTTCCTGCTCCTTCCATCAGTTCGCTCACGCTGATCAACAGTGGTGCCGATCTTCAAATAGACGGAAGCGGCTTTTCATCTATTGCCAATCACAATCAGATTATCTTCCCCGGTTTCCCGGATATAACAACCTACCCAACATCGGCTTCGGCCACCCAATTGGTGGTGGAAGTGCCACAGGGAGCGGTTTCTGGCTTCATCAAAGTAAACGTTTCTGGTAAGGGAACGGCCATTTCTCCCAATCAGCTGATGCTTTCGGGAATTACGCTAACTCCTGTCCAGGGCCAGGTGGGCAACACTATCTTTATCAACGGCAGTGGCATTGATTTCGATGCGGCTACATCTGTTTCTGTAACTTTTACTAATGGCATTTTAGGATCTGTGGCAGCAACCTCGGTGGTAGTGGAAAGTGCCGATTTGCTTTCAGTAGTGGTTCCAACAGGCGTGGAAGCAACCGGTGCAGTGGAGGTGGATGTTGACGGAACTGTTTATACTTCCGCACAGGCATTTAAAATTCAGTCGGTTGATTTCACACCAAAAACGGCGGGAATCTTTGAAACTGTCACCATTTCAGGTGTGAATACGTCATTTCTTAACAACAATACGCAGGTGTTTATCAACGGCCTGGCTGCTACCGCTTCCGTAGTGTCAAACTCTCAAATCAATGTAACAGTACCTCAGGGAGCCAGCACTGGCAAGGTTACTGTGAGTACTAACAATGGATTCTTCGAGGCGTTAGATGACCTGACGGTTGAGCAACACAAGATCACGTCCTTGTCTGCCACTAAAATTACCAAAGGCCAGTCGCTGGTCATCACCGGCGATAATTTCACAGGGGCCAGTTCGGTAAAAGTTAACGGACAAACTATCACCTGTCAATATTATTACTTCGGAAATCCATATTTCACTATTGACTCTGATCAGCAGATCACTGTGCACATTTCGCCATCTTCCATTGCGGGTACAGGAAAAGTGAGCGTAACCAAAGGTGGTGTGGAGGTAGAAAGTGCTGAAGACCTGACAGTCATTCCAGCCATTACCTCGCTCAGCACACTTCAGGCTGCGCCGGGTGCACAGGTCACAATCTATGGTTCTTACTTCAGCAGCGTTGATAACACGGTGTACTTTAACCAGAACAAGCCCGCCGCTATTGTTTCTCAGAACGCATCGGCTATTACCATCATCGTGCCGCAGGGTGCCATCGACGGTTCGGTAACTGTGGTCAACAATGACGTTTCCCAGCAAGGTGTGTCTTCTGCTAGCTTCGATGTAGTGGCAGCGCCGGTGTTTACGGGTTTCTCGCCTTTGAAAGCCACTTCCGGACAGGTGGTCACCATCACAGGGCAGAACTTCCAGAGCCCGGCGCCGAGCAATTTGGTGGTTAATGGGAACAGCGTCACGTTCAGTGTAGTTGACAACAACACCATGCAGTTTACAGTCCCAACCTGGATGTATGGAGCCGGGAAAATTGAAATAACAAAAGGCGGAGTAACGGTGGAAGGGCCGCAGCAGTTTACTGTTTTGCCAAAGATCACCTCATTTACCCTGGCCACCGGAGCGGTGGAAGGAGCAAGTGTATCCATTTCCGGCACAGGCTTTAATCCGACCGCTTCCAACAACCTTGTTACTTTCTACAACAACAATCCAGCTACCATTTCAAGTGGCAATAGCACTTTCCTGAATGTGACTGTTCCTTCGGGTACGGTAACTGGAAAACTTAGGGTGACTAACCAGTCCATCCTGGAGACGGCGGAGAGTGCCAGCGACTTTATTGTTGTACCTCATGCCATTATTTCATCATTTGCTCCGGCAAGTGGCCAGGTAACGAAAACCGAAGTAACCATTACCGGCGAGCACTTCAGTAGTCCGGCTGTTTCCGCTGTCAGATTCAGCGGTACCAACGCTAGTTTCAATGTGGTCTCAGACACGGAGATCAAGGCCACGGTACCTTCCATCTTCAACAATGGGGTCATTAGCATTACGAGGGCAGGTGAAACAGTTCAGTCGGCTAATAATTTTGAAATTGCCCCGGACATCACCAGCCTTTCCGCTTCGACGCTTGCATCGGGCTCCACGCTCAACATCGGGGGTACTTTCCTCAATGCTGTTTCGCAGGTAAAGGTCGGCAGCAATGTTGCCACCATCACAAGCAACAGCAATTACTACGGTGTTTCTATCACAGTGCCAACGATGGCACCCGGAACCTACAAGGTAACAGTGACGAAAAATGGTCTGAGCGATGAGAGCGATGCAGAGCTAACAGTCGTTGCGCCGCACACGATCACCAACTTCACCCAAGTGGCTGGTTTAGGACAGGATGTGACGATCACTGGCACTAACTTTACCTCGCCCGCAGTTACATCTGTCACGCTCAACGGCGTGTCTGCTGCTATCCAGTCGGCGACAGCCACGCAGCTTGTCGTGAAAGTGCCCAACAGCATGAACTTCGCAGGTCAAGGCAAGGTAGCCATCACCCGTGCCGGACTGACCATCCAGAGCACTTCCGATTTCTACGTCCGGCATGGTATTTCTACTACATTCAATACCCAGAATTATGTGGTGGATCAGCAGATTACCGTTTCAGGGAACAACTTCTACTACCCTTCAGTCAGTCAGGTCAAGGTGAATGGCGTGAATGCGACCTTCTCAATTGCAGGCGATGGTTCACTGAGCGTGACCATTCCCAACGCCGTGGGCACGGGAAAGGTAGAAGTGATCAAGCCGAGTCCTGTGGGCACGGTGGAAAGCACAACCGATATTACAATAGTGCCGAGAGCGGTACTGAGTTCCTTCAGCCCGACAATTCAGGCAATCGGCGGAACAGTGACACTGTCCGGCCAGAACTTCACTAGCCCGGCGGTCTCTTCCGTCATCATCAACAACACGTCAGTCAGCTCTTTCACAGTCAATAGCGCCACAGAAATAACGGCCACCGTGCCCAATATTTCCAATTTCAATACGCAGGGTAATGTACAGATTACCAGAGCAGGCCTCCCTCAGTCGCTGGGCACATTTACTGTGAAGCATACTTTTGGCAGCTTGTCGGCGTCAACAGTCACTGCAGGGGCTTCAGTGACAGTTAACGGCACGTTTTTTACCACACCATCCGCTACCGTGACTCTTGGGGGCACAAGTGTGTCTGTGTCGTCCATCAACGCCAATAGTCTTACTTTTACCGTGCCGACAAATACCACGCCAGGCAGCCACGAAATAGTCCTTACCAGGTTGGGTGAACAAGTGTCTGCTGGCAATATCACTGTGCTGGCGCCACACACCATCGCCTCACTTGACAGTGACAGAAAGGGAAAAACTGAGACCCTGACTATCACAGGTAGCAATTTCGATAACACGCCTCAGGTTTATCTCAACGATGTGTTGGTAAGCTCAACGGTTAACAGCAGCAGTGAAATTAGTCTTACCGTTCCGTCCAACATCACCGGGGGTACTGTTGCACTTAAAATTCTGAGAGGAGGGCTGACCGTATCATCGTTTGATGGATCGGATGTAGATTTCTCGGGCACAGCTCAGTTCTATATGAAGCCGTCGGTAACTACAGATGTTGCAGCTTCCACCTACGTTATCGGTCAAACTTTGACGCTCAGCGGTAGCAACTTCTCTTCTCCTGGTGTCAATTCGGTAGTGCTCATCGATGGGGGAAATGAAACCACCGTCCAAAGCACCGTGCTGAGTGAAAACGCCCTGCAGCTGGTGTTGACGGCCCAAAGCGGCCCGGCCCTGACAGCTACCAGCTACGATGTGAAGCTGGTGAAGACGGTAACAAGCGCCGAAGGTAATATTGAGGTGACACTCGCCAGTCAGCTGACACTCGATGACCAGGGGACTATTACTGAGATTGCCGAGGCAAGTGCTCTGGCTGGCACTTTTGTCACTATCACAGGGTCTGGCTTTACCACTCCCAATGTTACTTCTGTTAAAATAAACGGAGCCCTAGTAGGCGTTGGGAACTTCACTGTCGACGATGACAATACCATCACGGCCAAAGTGCCTATGGCGGCGGCGGCTTACGCTGATGGCACGGCTAACAATATCGAACTCGTCAGAGGCGGTCTCACCATTTTCGCCACAGATGAATTCATTGTAGAGCAGCAGATCACGGGATTCCTGAAATCGGACTTTAGCAACATTAATCCAGCCACCGAACGAGTGGTGGAAGGGCAGACTATCTACATAGAGGGCAATCATTTTGAAAGCCTGGCCAGTATCAGCAGCGTGACGGTGAACGACGTGGCGGTTACACCGGTGTTTGTGAATGGCAACAGGCTTCAGATCACCGTGCCGTCCGGTTCGCAGGGCGTCGGAAAAGTGGCCGTTACCCGCAGAGGCATTTTGGCCGAAAGTGCGCAGGCCTTGATCGTTTCTCCCGCTGCGAGTATCAATGCAGTCGATCCGGCTGCCAGAATCGCCGGTGGCACGATCACTATCAGCGGAGACCACTTTAGCCTGCCAGACGTAACCACGGTGACAGTCAACGGAGCTGTTGCCACTTTTGACATTCTCAACGATGACAATATCAAAGCAACAGTGCCTTCTAATGCTGCTGCGACTGGAAATGTGACGGTGACAAGGGGCGGCGTGACGTCCAATGCAGTTGCTTTCAACGTAGTGCCGAAGATCTTCAGCTTCACCAATACTGGCCTTGAAGGGAGCACAGTGACAATCAATGGCTCCCATTTCGGCTCAACCATCGGCGCCAACGAAGTTTACTTCACAGGAGCGTCTGACTTTGTTCAGGCAACTGTTTCCGGTGCCAACAGCAATAGTCTTACAGCGATGGTGCCCGTTGGCACAATCACCGGCCCGATAAAAGTTATCAACACAACCTCTTCTCAACAGGTGGTGAGCAGCGCTAACTTCAACTTGTTGCCTTCTCCCGGCAGCTTCAGCATCAATCCGGCCAGTGGGCCGGTTGCCTCTCAGTTTACTATCAGCGGCGTCAATATGAATGGTGCCAATGAGGTGAAAGTAAATGGTGTATTTGCCAATTCTTTCACTGTCGATCCTGACGGCACAAGCATTGTGGTAACGGTACCTTCATCAGCAACATCCGGAGATGTGGTCATCAAAAAGGCTGGGCAGTCGTTTACGGCAGGCACATTTAACGTGACACCAAAAGTGATCAGCTTCCCTGCATTGGCTGTGGTAGGCAGCCAGATCACCATCAATGGAAAAACATTTACCGGAGCGACAAGTGTAACAATCAATAGCACAGCTGCAACGATTGATCAGGTTTCTTCTGACTTTGTCAAAATAACGACGGTTGCGGGAAATGTAGGCATTGGCAACATAGTTGTAACGACACCTTCGGGCTCAGGAACGAGCAGCAGCACCATTGAAATAAAAGGCCAGCCTTCGATTGCGAGCTTTAGCCCTGCTTCGGGTGGCTCAGGCGATGTGGTGACCATTTCGGGTGCTAATCTGTCAACAGTGACTTTCGTGAAATTCAACAATACTAATGCCTCCTTCACAGTCTCCAGCGATAACGAGCTCAGTGCCATAGTGCCTTCGGGAGCTTCGACCGGAAAAATATCGCTGGGATTGGGAGGCATTACCATACAGTCGGCGACTAATTTTGGGATTGTGCCCAAGATTACCACCTTCACAGCTGCGGCAATCACAGGTGCCACCATTCAGATCAACGGCACTAATTTCAGCGGAGCTACTCAGGTTGCTTTCGCCGGAGCTACGGCCGTGCCATTCTCAGTTTCTGCTAATTCTCTATCGGTAACTGTGCCTGCTGGTGCCGCTACTGGTTCACTTACGGTTACTACCCCTTCGGGCACTTCGGCAGCGACGGCCAATAGTTTTGTAGTGCTCCCCTCCATTTCCTCGGGAGGGTTCTCGCCAGCCAAAGGAGCGATAGGTTCTACCTTGACGATTGCCGGCACGGGCTTTATAGCCGCAAATGCTTCCCAAAATGTGGTGAATTTCAATGGGGGCGTAACTGCTACGGCGAGTGCTTCCACAGCCTCCAGTCTGACTGTGCAGGTGCCTGAGGGTGCCATTACAGGGGCCCTTAACATAACAGTCAATGGTACCACCACCGGGCCATTTTCAGCGGCGAGCTTTGTTATAGTACCGCAAATTGATGCAGCCGGCCTTTTGATTACGTCCGGTTATGGTGGAGAAAGTTTGACGATCACCGGCAAGGGCTTTAGCTCAATCGCAGCCAACAACACAGTCAACTTTGGAGGAGGAGTTTCTTCGGTGCCCTTCTCCGCCACAACCACATCTTTGGGAGTGACAGTGCCAGCTGGCTTTACCACTGGCGCTTTAACAGTAACTACATCAGGAGAAGCAAGTGCCGCAAGTGCGCAGACATTTACCCGCAAATCGGTGGTGGTAACGGCGCCAAATGGAGGAGAAACCTTTAATCTGGGAGATCCTTATGCTATTACGTGGACTGAGGAGGGACTGGATACTGACTCGCCTTTGACCATCAGTTACTCGGCTGACGGCGGGGTCAGCTACACAGAAATTGTTGCAGGTGTTGTGGGTGACTTCTATGGGACATTCGATTGGACCCCCGAAGGTGACCCAACTACTGCCGCCAGAATAAAAGTCTCAGTTGATGGCGATAAGGCGTTGGATGAAAGTGATGATGACTTCACGGTAAGAATCAAGCCATTGCTTACTGTGGTTTACCCTAACGGAGGAGAAACGGTTCGCTTTGGGAAGCCAGCTCAAATCGAATTTACGACAGAAGGGCTTGATCCTGCTACGTCTTTGCTGTTTGAATATTCTCTTGATAATGGAGCGACCTACCAGCAGCTGGGTTCCGGTACGATCGAAGAGCTGGCGGGCGTTTACGATCTGGTGATGGAAGAGGCATACAGCGATGAGGCACTTGTCAGGATCAGCACGGAGACTGGGGAGTCTGTAAGCGATGTATCTGACGAAGTTTTCACAAGTTTGCCGAGACCTGTACTGGCTATCACAAGTCCGACTGAAGGCGAGACCTTGTTTATTGGCGCATCACATGATGTGACCTGGACCGCACAGTACTTGCTCGATTCGGATGAGCTGGAGCTACTTTACTCGGCTGATAACGGCACAACGTTTAGCTCAAAAGGAAGCGGGCTTGCTTCGGAGCTCGCCGGTAAAATGACCGTAACAATAGAAGCTCCCGTCTCTCAGGAAGCGCAATTCAAGCTGGTGAATGCTGGTAATGACGTTTCGGTAATTTCAGCGACGTTCAGCATCGTGCCAGCTCCATCCATCGTCGTCACTGCTCCCGAAAGCGGTGAGATACTTGCGGGTGGAGTGGAGAAGCAAATTACTTGGACGACTACCTCTGTTGACCCGGATGCCGAGCTTGTGGTGGAGTACTCAGCTGATGGCGGAGCCACATATGAATCCCTGACCTCGGGAGCAGCCTCCGCCCTGAATGGCTCGTTCGATTGGAGTGTGCCTAACGCAGCCACAGCCAATGGATTTGTGAGAGTGAGAACAGCAGACGGTACAGTGAGCGATACCAACAACGAAGCCTTCATTATTCAGGCCCAGGTGACCAGCCTGAGTATTTCAGGGCTGCTGGTGACACCAGGTGGATCCGCAGTGAATGTGGTTGAGGTGCTTCTTTACAAAGCCAATGCGGCTGGCGGCTGGGATATTGTGAGCACTGATGCGTTGCTACTGGCAGAAAACAGGAACACATTCAGTTTTGTCAATCTTGAGGCGGCCGATTACCTGATATTTGCTAAGCCTGACCGGGCAAGATTCCCTAACCTGAGAAATACCTGGTTTGGTAATACACTCCTTGTGAGGGAGGCCGTCACCCTTTCGCTTTCGGCCAGCCGGAGTGATGTTGACATAGAAGTAGTGGAGGTGGCGCCTGCACCCACAGGACGTGGCGTTGTGAAAGGCAGGCTGGTCAACACCAGCGGCAACAGTCGGGTAAGTGGCCTGGAGATTGGCAGGATTCTGGATGACGGAGACCCACTTGCGGGCGTGACGGTCAATCTGCTCAATGCCGCAACGGGCGCCTACGTGGCAGATGCAGAAACCGACGAAAATGGCCTCTTCACGATGACAGGCTTGGTGGTTGGTCAGTACAGGCTAAGCGTGGAATTGGCAGGCGTGCCGATGGATTTTGGCTCGGCAGTCATTGACCTTGTTAATGAAACTGACCAGGTGGCGTTGACTGCCATTGTCACAGAAGACGGGACGGTGCTGGTGCGGATTGATGAAGTAGTTGCCGGGATAAACGATCCGCTGGTTGTCGAAAAGCTGGTAGCCTACCCAATGCCTGTGCAAAATGAGCTGACCCTTGAAGTTTCAAACAAAAAGGCAGGAGATTTGAAATTCGTCATCTTTAACCTGGCGGGCTTGCAAGTTTTTGAGTCTCAACTTTTGAAAGCTGACAAAGGAGACCACCAGTGGATTTTCGATGTCTCCCATCTGAAAAATGGCATGTACATGGGTAAGCTCGTAAGAGCCGAAACGAATGAGATCTTACCTTACCAGATAAAAGTTATGATTGCCAAATAGTTCACAACAACAGTTTTCGGCAACAGCCCCTTCCTTCTGAGCACTATCAGGTTGGTTGGGGTTTTTGTTTTTTTAAACTATTTCTGTGCTATCTTTTGTTAAGAGGAAATCAAATTTCTTATCGATAAGGCTTTTCTTTAATTTTCACCCAAAATCAGCAAGATGCCATCAGCCCGTTCCACGAATCTCAAGAAGATAACTACCCACCAGCTTCAGGAAATGAAGAACAGAGGGGAGAAAATAGCCATGCTTACCGCCTATGACTATTCCATGGCCAAAATATTAGATGGCTCAGGCATAGACGTCATTCTTGTTGGAGATTCTGCTTCCAATGTTATGGCGGGCAACGACACCACCTTGCCGATTACACTGGATCAAATGATTTACCACGCCACAAGTGTGGTTCGGGCGGTGGTTCGGGCTCTGGTCATTGTCGACATTCCGTTTGGTTCCTATCAGGGTAACTCTACTGAAGCGCTGCGATCGGCGATCAGGATCATGAAGGAGTCGGGGGGCCACGGCGTGAAGATGGAAGGCGGCAGTGAGATCAAGGAAAGTATTGTGAGGGTGCTGAGTGCAGGGGTGCCTGTGATGGGCCACCTGGGGTTAACGCCTCAGTCTATTTTCAAATTTGGCACCTACACCGTCCGGGCGAGGGAAGAAGCCGAAGCACAAAAGCTCATTGAAGACGCCAAGCTGCTGGAAGAAACAGGCTGCTTTGCCATCGTTCTGGAAAAAATACCGGCCAAACTGGCCAAAAAAGTAGCTGAGGCCGTCAGCATCCCGATTATTGGCATTGGTGCCGGGCCCGATGTGGACGGTCAGGTGCTTGTCGTGCACGATATGCTGGGCATCACCAAGGAATTTCAGCCGAGGTTCTTGCGCCGCTATGCCGACCTCGACAGCGTGATGACTTCTGCTGTAGAAAACTACATCGACGATGTGAAAAAGAACGACTTCCCAACGCAGGAGGAGAGTTATTAATCGATTAGGCCAAGCATTTGAAACTAGGTGACTTGAAAGTTCTTGCCTTGTTGAAAGTAGCAAATATCATTAATCTGAGGCCTTCACCCATGACATTGATCATAGATGATACTCCTGCCTTTTTTCTCTTTCCCCTTTGATGTATATTGAATCAAAAACCAATCCTGATCTATGATTTTTTACATCATCATGGGGGCGGCTGTCGTCCTCTTTCTCTACACTATCAGTGTTTACAACCGGCTTGTTAAGAACAAAAACATGGCTGAGGAGGCCTGGAGTGGCATCGACGTGCAGCTCAAAAAGCGGTACGACCTGATTCCTGCACTCGTAAATACCGTGAAGGGCTATGCCAGCCATGAAAAGGAGACGCTCGAAAACGTTATTAAATGGCGCAACATGGGAGTGTCGGCTAATACGGTAAAGGATCAGGAAAATGCAGAAATAGGCTTGAGTGCCGTGCTGGGGCGTTTGATTGCATTGTCCGAAAACTACCCTGACCTGAAAGCCAACGCCAATTTTCAAGACCTTCAAAAGCAGCTTTCCGAGATCGAAAACGCTATTCAGCTTTCCCGCCGCTACTACAACGGCGTAGTGCGTGACTTCAATATCACCATCGAATCTTTTCCAAGCAACCTGGTGGCATCCTCTTTTGCTTTTAGCAAGCGGGATTACTTTGAACTGGACAAAGCCCAGCGGGAAGCCCCTGAAGTAAAATTCTGAACCATGAAAAACCTAGTTGTATTTTTTTGTGCGAGCGTGATTTCGCTTGCTCTTGCCGCACAGGAAAGCCCTATTTTTGCTAATCAAGAGCGTGTCATATCCTATGAAAGCGATATTACTATTAACGTGGATGCTTCCATCGATGTGGTGGAAACGATCAGGGTTTATGCCAAAGGCAATGATATAAGGAGAGGGATTTATCGGGCATACCCGACAGAATACACGGACAAGGATGGATTTTCTGTTTCTATTGACTTTGAAGTAATGGAAGTGCTGAAGGACGGGGTGAGAGAGCCTTACCATACTGAAAGGGACAGAAATGGGGAAGTTGTTTATATAGGTCAGGAAAACGTATTTCTTGAACCTGGAGAATACACCTACACGATTAAATACGGGTCCGCAAAGCAGCTGGGCTTTTTCGACGACTACGACGAACTTTATTATAATATAAACGGTACGGGCTGGATTTTTCCAATAGAAAAAGTTACAGCTACTATCCACTTGCCTGAAGGTGCTGATATAGTCCAGTATAATGGTTACACCGGCACGGAGGGTGCTGACGGGAAGGACTTCGAGGTGACAGAGGAGGGCAATCAAATCACCTTTACCACGACCCGCCCGTTTCAGGCCTACGAGAACTTAACCATAGCCGTCGCCTGGCCGAAAGGAATAGTGACGGAGCCCGCCCGCCCACTCAAAGCATTTTACCTGTGGATGGAGGAGTGGTCAACTACTATTAGTGGCTGTGTGCTACTTTTGCTGCTACTCTACTGGTTCAGGGCCTGGCGCAAGGTAGGTATCGATCCACCAAAAGGCGCTATCATTCCGCTTTTTGACCCACCAAAGCACTTCTCTCCAGCCGATTGCTATTTTGTTTATCATGAGCAGTACGGGCAGAAGGCGCTCGCAGCGGACATAGTCGACATGGGAGTGAAAGGGCTCCTTACCATCGACTATAGCGGCAAAAAATTCACGCTGAAGAAAACAATGAATCCCGACTTGAAGTCGGTTTCGGAGGCACAAAGAAAGCTCTTTGATAAGCTTTTTTCCAGCTATCGGACTGAAGTTGTGCTCGAGCAGGCAAACCATAGTGCCATAGGGAGTGCAGTGAGTGCCCACGAAAAGGCTCTACGCAAAGAGCTCGATGGAATCTACTTCAAAATGAACAGGAGCTACATGTTTATGGCATTCCTGATTACCATTGTTGGCATGCTGGCACTTGTTCCGTGGGGGAAGTACGAAACCGGATTTCTCATTTTTATATTGCCGATTCTCAACCTCCCAATTATTGGCCTCGTTGCAGGCACCATCAGTTCGTTAATGACTTATTTTGAAAGGAAATACGGCCTTGGTGTCTTTATTGCGCTGCTCATTTTCACACTGCCCCTGCTTGGAGGTTACATGTACCTGGTGTACGCTTCTCTCATGGACTTATCCGTCGTAGCCATTGTGTTTGGATTTATCCTTGCCAACGGCATGTTTATTTACCTCATTAAAGCTCCCACTGTGGAAGGCCGAAAGGTGATGGATCAGCTGGAGGGGTTACGATTGTTTATGAAAACAGCGGAAGAGGACAGGTTCAATCGGCTCCAAAGCAAAGGGTCAGCGTTGGAGTTTTTCGAAAAACTACTTCCTTTTTCCATTGCTCTTGGTGTGGAAAACGAGTGGGGCGAGCATTTTGAGTCTTACCTGAAAGCCACGTCGAACGATGGCATGGATTATCATCCGATTTGGTATCACAATGCCTCAATGAGACACTTCAGCAGCAGCACATTTAGTAGCAGCATTAGCTCGAGTTTGACCTCCAACATTAGTAGCTCATCCACTGCACCCGGTAGTAGTTCAGGCAGTGGGGGAGGCGGCTCGTCGGGCGGCGGCGGCGGTGGCGGTGGCGGCGGTGGCTGGTAAAGTCGGTGTCAATCAGCACAGCGTGGTTAAATCAAATACCTTTCGTAATTGAGCTGGGTACACTATCGCCCTTTGGCTGTGAGAAATAGCAAAATTACTGTAATTTGGCGGCGCCGGAGGGAGGGTGATTTCTTCTTGCTTTCAATGGAATAATTTTCAAATGGTGAGTGAACAGAAAGTTATGGGAAAAACGGGATACTTCGGGTTCCGGCGATGTTCACTTGGCCGATTTTTCAATAAACAAGAAAACTAGCAATCATTTACATAAATCGCAGACCTAACTGGTCTTTTGAAACTCAGGAAACAAATGGCAAAACAAGGCAAGATCATTTACACCATTACAGACGAGGCGCCTGCATTGGCTACACATTCATTGTTACCAATCATTGAGGGATTCACGTCGCCAGCGGGTGTTGCAGTGGAGACGAGAGATATATCTCTTTCAGGAAGAATTATTGCAAGCTTTCCGGAAAGGTTGAAAGAAGGACAGCGCATCAATGACGACCTGGCGGAGCTGGGTGAACTTGCCAAAACACCAGAAGCCAACATCATTAAATTACCAAATGTCAGCGCCTCTATGCCACAGCTGGTGGCGGCGATAAAGGAGCTTCAGTCGAAAGGGTACAATTTGCCGGACTACCCTACAGAGCCAAAAAGTGATGAAGAAAAGGACATAAAAGTTCGGTACGGTAAAGTAATGGGGAGTGCGGTAAATCCTGTGCTTCGTGAAGGAAACTCCGACCGAAGGGCGCCACGGGCAGTGAAAGAATACGCCAGAAACAATCCTCATTCAATGGGCAAGTGGGAGTCAACTTCGAAGTCCCATGTAGCTTCCATGACAGACGGCGATTTCTATGGAAATGAGAAATCAGTCACCATGAACAAAGCCGGCGTCGTGAAAATAGAACATGTGGCAGCTAATGGCGCCCTAACTGTATTGAAGGAGAAATTGGCTCTGCAGGAAGGCGAAGTGATCGACGCTTCGGTGATGAGTGCAAGCAAATTAAGTGCGTTCCTGGAAAAAGAGATTGCCAAAGCTAAAAGTGACGATGTGTTGTTCTCAGTTCACCTGAAAGCAACCATGATGAAAGTGTCTGACCCGATTATTTTCGGTCATGCAGTGTTTGCCTACTTCAAGCCGGTGTTTGAAAAGCATGCCGCTATTTTTAAAGAACTAGGGGTAGATCCTAACAATGGAATGGGCGACTTGCTGGCGAAACTGGCGACACTTTCAGCCGATAAAAAGGCTGAAATTGATGCGGATATTAAAGCTTGCTACGACAAGCAGCCTCCCTTGGCAATGGTGAATTCTGACAAAGGGATTACCAACCTGCACGTACCAAGCGACGTGATTATTGATGCTTCGATGCCAGCCGCCATCCGTACTTCTGGCCGTATGTGGGGGCCTGATGGAAAGTCAAAAGACACAAAATTTGTGATTCCCGACAGGGCTTATGCCGGTGTTTATGAAGCAGTAATAGAAGATTGCAAGGCCAATGGAGCTTACAACCCAACTACTATGGGTAGTGTGCCAAACGTAGGCTTGATGGCTCAAAAGGCCGAAGAGTATGGCTCCCACGACAAAACTTTTCTGATTCCTGCTGCTGGAAAAGTGAGGGTAGCTGCTGCTGATGGCAGCACCCTGATTGAGCACGCAGTGGAGGTTGGCGATATCTGGAGAATGTGCCAGGCAAAAGATGCTCCGATTCAGGATTGGGTGAAACTGGCCGTAACCCGGTCTAGGCTGTCCAATACTCCGGCAGTATTCTGGCTGGATAAAAACCGTGCGCACGACGCTGAGTTGATCAAGAAAGTAAACACCTACCTCAAAGATCACGACACCAAAGGCTTGGAGATTAAAATTATGTCACCTGTAGAGGCTACGAAGTTCTCGGTGGAACGCATCAGAAAAGGTCTGGACACTATCTCTGTGACCGGCAACGTACTGCGTGATTACCTCACCGACTTGTTCCCGATTTTAGAGGTTGGTACCAGTGCGAAGATGCTTTCTATCGTGCCATTGATGGCTGGAGGAGGGCTGTTCGAAACAGGAGCTGGCGGTTCAGCGCCCAAGCACGTGCAGCAGTTCAACGAAGAAGGTCACCTGCGCTGGGACTCTCTGGGTGAATTCCTTGCTTTGGCGGCTTCATTGGAGCACTTGAGTATTGCCACAAGTAACCCTCGTGCACAGGTTTTGGCAGATACTTTAGACGCCGCTACCTCCAAGTTTTTGCAGGAAAACAAATCACCCTCTCGTGATGTGAATGAGATTGACAACCGTGGCAGCCATTTCTACCTGGCCATGTACTGGGCAGAAGCTGTGGCCGCTCAGGACAAGGACGCAGAACTGAAATCCATTTTTACCGGGGTTTATAAGAGCCTCAGCGAAAATGAAGCTAAGATCAACAAAGAGTTGTTGGCAGCACAAGGTTCGCCTGTTGACATTGGCGGCTATTACAAGCCTGATGAGGCTTTGACATTTGCAGCCATGCGCCCAAGTGCTACGCTGAATGCCGTTGTGGATGGTTTGAAGAAGTGATTGAATATTGGGTTGCTGGTTAGCTGGTAACAAAATTCATAAAGATGTCAGGATTGTCTAAGGTTGATGATCCTGACTTTTTTGTTTTAACTGGCAACGAAGATCTGTGTTGAGATAACAGAATGCTTTTCTAACGGTTATATAAAAACCGGTGAATGTTACTGAGTTTTTTATTTTGTGAACCCTTTTGTATGTTGACGCATTCTACCAACTGAGATGATCGAAAAGGAACTTCCATTATTTCCACTCAACCTGGTTGCCTATCCCGGCGAGGAGCTGAACCTGCATATTTTTGAACCGAGGTACAGGCAGCTGATCACGGAGTGTGTCAATACCAACACTACTTTTGGTGTTCCCTCTTATGTGCTCAGCAAAATCGAATATGGTACTGAGGTAAAAATTGTGAAGCTTGAGAAAACGTACGATGATGGGAGGATGGATGTGCGAACCGTTGGCATGGGTATTTTCAAAGTACTCGACTTTGTAAGCCCGTGGCCAGGTAAATTGTATGCCGGGGGCACAGTGGAAATGATAAAAGCTGACCACGACGGCGACGTCGTTTTACAGGAAGAACTGTTTAAGCTGGCCAACGACCTGTTCGAATGGCTGGGCATGGAAGGGCTTGTGAAATTTGACCAAAAAATGCTGACCTACGCCATTGCTCACAAGATAGGCCTGAGCAAAGAACAGGAATACGAGCTGCTAAAGACGACGTCTGAAAGGAAGAGGCAGGAGTTCCTCATTAACTACCTGAAGTTAACAATCCCCATTGTTAAGCAAATGGAGCAGGCCAAAGACCGCATTCGCCAGAACGGTCATTTCAAACACCTGGATGCGCTTGATTTTTAAGTGGTTCTTCATTCAAAGAATATCAGTATAAGAAACGTCATGCCTGCGAAAGCAGCCATCTCTGTTAATTGCCTACAACACATCAGCGTGAATGATTCATCTTTCCAACGACGATGTTCCAACCAGTTCAATCCATTATTTTAGTGCATCATTGGTCTGCATCAGTTACTTTAGCATAAAAAGACCTCTATGCCCGAGCTTTCAGGATTTGGCACCATACTTTTATTTATTATCGGAGGCTTTGTCTTCGTGCTGCTTTCCGTAGGCTTTGCTATGCTGGTCAGGCCCAACAGGCCCAATGTGGAAAAGCTGACCACCTACGAATGTGGTGAGGATCCATCCACCAGTGCCTGGGGCAAATTCAACGTCCGATTCTATATCGTTGCACTTATTTTTCTTTTGTTTGAAGTGGAGCTTGTCTTTCTTTTCCCATGGGCAACCGTCTTTGGGCAAAAAGAACTAGTAGACGCTACCGGTGGACTATGGGGCTGGTTCGCACTTGGAGAAATGACGGTCTTTGTATTGATACTGGCGCTTGGGCTTGTTTTCGCCTGGGCTAAGGGATATCTGGAGTGGGAGAGGCCAGTTGTTGCAGCCACCCGGATGGATTCAAAAGTGCCGGACGAACTATATGATGCAGTGAGCAAAAAAGTCAAAGAAGCCCGGTCGGTGATTCGGGTGATAAAGGAGGAGACAGTGTAATGGGACTACTAGACCAACAGTTAGGGCAAGGCGGAGTGATTATCACCAGAGTGGATGACCTGATCAACTGGGCCAGGCTTTCATCCATTTGGCCTATGGGGTTTGGCCTGGCATGCTGTGCCATCGAAATGATGGGCTCCATGGCCTCCAACTATGACCTCGACAGACTCGGAGTTTTTCCAAGACCTTCCCCACGGCAATCCGATGTGATGATAGTGGCGGGCACTGTTACCTTTAAAATGGCCGACAGAGTGCGACGCTTGTACGAGCAAATGGCTGAGCCACGCTATGTAATCTCCATGGGCTCATGCTCCAACTGCGGCGGGCCCTACTGGGAGCATGGCTACCATGTAGTAAAAGGGGTCGATCGCATCATTCCAGTGGACGTTTACGTGCCCGGGTGCCCCCCAAGACCAGAAGCATTGATTGGTGGCATATTGAAACTTCAGGAGAAGATAAGAGGCGAAAGCCTGATGGCTCCTGCGGCACTTGAAAGACTGATGGCGAAAAAAGCTGAGAAAGCAACGCAGGCTTAAACGAGGCAATGAGTCCTATATCAAGAACAGAAATGACCCACACCGACATCCAATCCCTTCTGCAATCTGAATTTGGTGCCTCATGCGTGCCGGAAACCATCGAAAATGCCACCCCAAAAGGCCTTGTTGTATCCGTCGAAAAACTTCAGGATGTATGTCTATTTCTACGGGACAACGAGCGAACCTTTTTTGATTCACTCTCCTGCCTCACTGCCATTGATAATGGCGTGGAGGCCAATACAATCGAGGTGAATTATAACCTGTATTCTATCCCTTACAACTCTCAATTACTCCTGAGGGTAATTGTTGCCAGAAACGAGGAAGGAGCAGAGCTGCCAATGATCCCTACTGTCAGCGATGTTTGGAAAACAGCAGAGTGGCATGAGCGGGAAGCTTTTGATTTAGTGGGAATCAAGTTCGACGGCCATCCCGATTTACGTCGCATTCTTTTGCCAACCGACTGGCAGGGCCATCCGCTGCGAAAGGATTATTCGACCCAGGAATATTACCACGGAATGAAAGTTGACTACTAACGATAATCAGAACACGACTAACCAATAGCAAGTAACCACTTGAGCACCGTTCAATACACATACGACCCCAGGCACCTCGAAGCCTCAGAGCCCACGAAGTATAAGCCTGAGGACCTAACGGAGGAGCAAATGTTGATCAATATCGGCCCGCAGCATCCATCTACGCATGGGGTTTTGCGGTTTGAAGTGATTACTGATGGCGAGGTAGTGGTCGATGTGGTGCCCCACCTGGGTTATTTGCACCGCTGCTTCGAAAAGCACGCTGAGAGCATGCCTTTCAATCAGGTCATTCCCTATGTCGACAGGCTTGACTATGTAGGCGCCATGAACAATGAGCACGCCTATGTAATGGGCGTGGAGCGCATGCTGGGTATTGAAAATGACATTCCGAAAAGAACTGAGTATATAAGAGTGCTTGTTGCCGAGCTCAACCGCTTGGCCTCTCACTTTGTGGCCATTGGCACCTACGGGCTTGATATTGGCGCCGTAACTCCCTTCCTCTGGATGATGCGTGACCGGGAACATATCCTGCGCATGCTGGAATGGGTCAGTGGCGCCCGCATGCTCTATAACTACATGTGGGTTGGCGGCCTCTTCTACGACCTGCCAGTAGGCTTCGAAGAGCGTTGCAAGGAATTTGTCACCTACCTCAAACCGAAGTTGGTGGAAACGAGAGACCTGTTGCTGAACAATAAAATCTACGTAGAGCGTACCGCCAATGTAGGGGTGCTGTCCCGTGACCTGGCTATCAACTACGGAGTGACTGGTCCCATGCTCCGTGCGTCGGGTTTGCGCTTCGACCTGCGCCGGATTGACGGCTACAGTGTATATCCGGAGCTTGATTTTGAAATTCCCGTTGGGGAAGGCACCGTCGGAACGGTAGGCGACTGCTGGGACAGGACGTGGGTGCGCTACAGGGAGTGTGAGGAATCTGTTAAGATCATTGAGCAGTGCCTGGAAATGCTGACCAAAGAGCACAAGCGAACCCGTGATTATGATCCACGAGCCATGGTTCCGAAAAAGATCAGACCTCAGGCGCAGGATTTTTATGTGCGTGCAGAAAACCCAAAGGGAGAGCTTGGCTTTTATTTCCGCACCGATGGCCGGAATGATGTGCCGGTTCGCTGCAAGGCCCGCTCGTGCTGCTTCTCCAACTTGTCGGTCGTTCCTGAAATATCGAGGGGCGTGCTTATCGCTGACTTCATCGCTATTGTGGGCTCAGTAGATTTTGTGCTGGGCGAGGTGGACAGGTGACTTTCTGTGCCATTTACTATCCGGAATTGCCGCAAACTCGGTTTTGCTAAATATTTTACTAATTTACGCTAAATATATTGACATTATAATTCTCTGATGCTATATTTGATAGCATAAAAGGAGGTAATTATGGTGACATACAAAATTCAGATATATCCTTCCCAGTCCATAACGGACTATGTGAGGGATCGTAAAGCACAAATACTTGACGAGTTTGGGCAGTACAAGTTCTACAATTCCCATCCTCACGTTAGTTTGTTTTCTTTTCAGGCAGACATCTCTCACGAACATCTTATCACGAAGGCATTAAAGGAAGCGTCTGTTTTTGTCGACTCGTTCGACATCTCGCTTAATGGATTTGCCTACCTGAAGAGCAACAGAGCTATTTACCTCAAGATCGGAAATGGGTCTCAGGTGGCCCGGATCAACCAGCTATTTTATCAGAAATTTAGAGAGTCTGCCAAAAGCTTTGGCATAAGGATGGTAGATCCTGTGTTTGCTAAATATCCGCACATGATTATTGGAAGTGAGTTTGAGCAGAAGGCCTTCTTGAAAGTACACCAGACATTCATCGACCAAAAATATAGAGAGACCTTTGCAGTTGATCAGGTGCGTTTGCTGAGAGACATAGGCAATGGCAAGAATGACTTCGTAGAAACCATCTCTTTGACGGAGAAAGTTGCTGTCAGTTTAAAATGGCCTGAGGAAAAAGTTTGGATGGTAAATGAGCCCCAGATGTCTTTGTTTTCTCATGTAGCCTAACAAGCACACCTATTTTTTAATCGGCTCTTTTCAAGAGGCTTTTAATCATTAACTGTATGGCAACTATGTGGTCACCTGCAACTGATCATCGCTCTATTATCCATATGGATTTGGACAGCTTCTTCGTATCCGTGGAGCGGCTGCAAAACGACTATTTCGTTGGGAAGCCACTTCTCATTGGTGGCGGTAGCGACCGGGGGGTGGTGGCTTCTTGTAGCTACGAAGCCAGAGCATTTGGCGTACACTCGGCCATGCCCATGCGCATGGCGAAACAGTTGTGCCCGGAAGCAATCGTGGTTCGTGGCGACATGGAAAGGTATTCCCAGTACTCCCGGATGGTCACCGAGATAGTGCATGAAGCAGTTCCTTCCTATGAGAAGTCATCTATCGACGAGTTTTATGTCGATTTAACTGGCATGGAAAAATTCTTTGGCTGCATGAAGCTCGCCACGGAACTAAAGGCACGGATCAGAAAAGAGACTGGCCTACCTATTTCCTTTGGACTTTCGGAGAACAAAACCGTCTCCAAAGTGGCCACCAATGAGTCAAAACCCGACGGACAGCGTCAGGTGGCTTATGGGACAGAGAAGGGCTTTCTTTCACCTCTGACGATTGACAAAATTCCGATGGTAGGGGAGAAGACGGCCTACACATTGCGAAAAATGGGTGTACAAAAAATCCACACACTGCAGCAGGTGCCCGTAGAGATGCTGGCAGCTGTTTTTGGGAAGATGGGCATTGTGATTTCGGAAAAGGCAAATGGCATAGATCGTACCCCGATTGTTCCCTACTCGGAGAGAAAATCTATTTCTACGGAAAGCACCTTTGAGCACGACACCATCGATGTGAAGAAGCTGGAGTCTATACTTGTGGCAATGACCGAGCAGTTGGCGTTCAAGCTTCGCAAGGAGCAGCAGCTGACCTCTTGCGTTACCGTAAAAATTCGCTACTCCGATTTCGATACCCATACCCTACAGCGGAAAATGCCGTACACCTCGGCAGATCACGTACTGATACCGATGGTGAAAGAGCTTTTCAAAAAAGCTTATAGCCGAAGGATGCTCATTCGCTTAATTGGCGTTCGGTTCAGCAGCCTGGTGCATGGCAACTACCAGATCAACCTTTTTGAAGACACCGAAGAGGGTATCAAGCTCTACCAGGCCATGGACAAGCTTCGTCAAAAACATGGGGATAAGGCCGTTGTTCGTGCCGTAGGCATGGGTGTATCGAGGCGGAGTTTCAATCCATTCAATGGGGTCGCTGCCTGATCAGCACCACCATACTGTCACTTTCATCGTGATATATGCCTTTCCTGTAATTGCGTTAACTGGCTAGTAGTCAATGCCGTATAGGTACCAGGACTAATCTCAATTACTTATGCTAACAAGAAAGAACTTTATTAAAAGGGCTGTTGCAAGTTCAGCACTACTAATTCCGGGAATATCGGCCATTGGCGGCACGACGCAGAACAGGCCAACACCCATCGATAGTGCGCTGGTAAAAGATTTCGTTTCCAAAGGCCATACCGACCTGGAAGGAACCAAACAGATGTTGGCAGAAATGCCGACGATACTTAACGCAACCTGGGATTGGGGAAATGGTGACTATGAGACCGCCCTGGGCGGGGCTTCGCACATGGGAAGGCCCGATATTGCTCAGTATTTGATAGACAAAGGAGCAAGGCTGGACATCTTCACGGCGGCCATGATGGGAAAGCTCGATTTGGTGAAAGTGATTGTGGCAACCTATCCAGCCTCACTCACCAGCGCCGGGCCTCATGGCATCACTCTGATGAAACATGCTGAGATGGGAGGAGAGGCGGCATTAAAAGTGGTCGAATACCTTAAGTCTCAGGGAATAGCGAAATAGACGGGTGAGGTAAAGGCGTTCGTGGTTGCAAGGGCGAATGACTTTTACTCAGGCCTTTTCCCACTAATTCTTCTAAACATTCTTTTTTCGAACTCCCAAAAGAAATTGAACTGCCCAAAAATGAAGCCGTAAAAAAGTAGAATGAGGTTGTAGATGGGCAGTATCAGGATGTAGTAAAGAATTGTCAGCAGGGTGTAGTATTCCTCTGAGGCGTGGATAAGGCGGAAGAGAGGCTTTTTCAAAAAAAGCACTGTAAAGCCAGTGCAGGCAAATACGATCAGCACGATTGCTACCTGCCAGCCGCTTTTCAGGTTCCATCTGTCCTTTAGTCGGGTTAACCAGCTTTCTTTTTCTTTACTCATGAAACTGCCTGCCAATAACTTTTGATAGGTAACGGAGCGTCCACTGTCATTGTTTCTTTTGTGACCGGGTGAGCAAATATCAACGTTTTTGCGTGTAAGTTGATACAGGAATCCTCGTTCGGAAACTGCTGACCATATTTTCGATCACCTTTAATGGGGCAACCCATCTTGCCCAGCTGAGCCCTTATCTGGTGCGGCCTGCCGGTCACCGGCCTTACTTCAAGAAGACAATAGTCGTGGAATACCTTCAGAACTTTGAACGACAACTCGGAGCGCTGCGCACTGCCTTTTTCCTTGTTGTAAGCTGTTACGGTATTTTTTTTTGAGTCTTTCTCGAGCCAGTGAACCAGCGTGGCTTCCTCTTTGGGAGGTCTTCTGGTAACCACGGCCCAGTATATTTTCTCGATGGTTCTTTCTCTGAAAGCCTTGGTCATCCGCTCCAAAGCCTTTGAGGTTTTGGCCAGCATCACCACGCCGCTTACCGGCCGGTCTATCCTATGCACCAGCCCCATAAAAACAAGGCCCGGTTTGTTATACTTTTCCTTAACATAGGCTTTTGCATAATCCACAAGTGAATCGTCGCCGGTATCATCTCCCTGCACCAACATGCCCCCGGGTTTGTTCACGATGAGCAAGTGGTTATCTTCGAACAGAATTAGTTTTCTAAAATCCACAAGTTTTTTATAATGCTCAAAGGTAGAAATTTATTACTCAGTGCCGGGCTGGTTTTTTCAGTTCTTTGTGGATGCTACTATTTGTGGATTCAGTCCGATAGGTCGTACGCCGACTTTGAAATGACATCTGAGCGCTCTGTTTTTGTCAAAGCGGGCACCTACACCAAAGGCAATATCGTTGGCATTCAGCCCTATATGGTGCCGGCAGACTACCGATCGGCCGATGCACTCTATGCCAAGTTAAACCGCTATCTTTCGATTGCAAAGAAAAATGGCTGCTTCACGTCGGCCACGGTGGTAGTCTTTCCGGAATACATAGGCACCTGGCTGGTGGCCATCGATGAAAAGGCCTCAGTGTATACAGCAGAGAAGACTAAAGACGCACTAAGTACAGCGGTGTGCTCTCATCCGATTTCTTTCCTTACCAACTATTTTGCGTCGGATGCCAGCGATCGGGCTACCGCTGCACTTTTTTCTTTGAAGGCGGTTGAAATGGCAGAGGCGTATCAGCAGGTGTTCGGCAGGCTGGCGGCTGAATACCAGGCAACGGTGGTGGCAGGATCCGTTGTTTTACCTTCGCCGTCGATAGAAGCTGGCGTGTTGCGGGTGGGTAAAGGACCCTTGCTTAACGTGTCGGCCACCTTTGATGCAACGGGTAAGTTGATGGCTCCACTGACAGTGAAGAATTTTTTGACATCCGAGGAAACGGCTTTTATCGTGGCCGGAAATAGTAGCCAACTGCCTGTAGTTGGTACGTCGGCCGGGAAGGTAGCGACGTTGATCTGTGCGGATTCATGGTATGCTGATGCATATAGGGTCATCGCCGACAAGGAAGTCGATTTTGTGGTGGTGCCCTCTTTTTTGGCTGGGGAAAATGTGTGGAACCAACCATGGAAGGGATACAATGGAGGCCAGCCTCCTGCCAATGTCAGTCCCGATGACATCGGCACACTGACAGAAGGTCAAGCCTGGCAGAAATATGGCATGCTCGGTCGGGCACCGGAATTTGGTATCCAAACGGGGCTCAACATTTTTCTGAGAGGCCAGCTATGGAACCTTGGCACCAACGGAAACCCCCTTGTGCTGTCTGAAGGCCAGCCCGAAATGATCGAAATTCCTGCAGATGGGGCTGCCATTGTTAATCTGCAGTTTTAGGTAATTCTGACATCTTGTCACAACTATTCCCTTAAAAACCACTTGGCACAACCCTTGTTTAGCTAAGTGAGTACGGATTGAAAATTTAAAGGAATAAAATACATAATCATGGGAAAAATTATTGGAATTGACTTAGGAACGACTAACTCCTGCGTCGCTGTAATGGAAGGGAATGAGCCGGTGGTGATTCCTAACAGCGAAGGAAGAAGGACAACCCCTTCAATTGTAGCCTTCCTGGACAACGGCAAGGGCGAGCGCAAAGTTGGCGATCCTGCTAAACGTCAGGCCATCACCAACCCACAAAATACAGTTAGCTCTGTTAAGCGCTTCATGGGTAAGAAATACTCTGAAGTAACTGCCGAGCGTAAAAATGTATCATACGGTCTTGAATCAGGCAGCAATGACACTGTAAGGGTGAAAATTGGTGATCGTAACTATACTCCGCAAGAGCTTTCAGCAATGATTCTTCAGAAAATGAAGTCTACAGCTGAGGATTACCTGGGTACTGAAGTGAAAGAAGCGGTAATTACCGTGCCGGCCTACTTCAACGATGCGGAGCGTCAGGCTACCAAAGAAGCCGGACAGATCGCAGGCCTTGATGTGAAAAGAATTATCAACGAGCCTACTGCCGCTGCGCTGGCTTATGGTCTTGATAAGAAAAACAAGGACATGACCATTGCGGTGTATGACCTTGGTGGTGGTACATTCGATATTTCTGTGCTTGAACTTGGCGATGGTGTGTTCGAAGTGAAATCTACCAATGGTGATGTTCACCTGGGTGGCGACGACTTTGACTCATTGATCATCGACTGGCTGGCTGAAGAGTTTAAGAAGGACGAGAACATCGACCTCCGCAAGGATCCAATGGCGCTACAGCGTTTGAAAGAAGCAGCTGAAAAAGCTAAAATTGAGCTTTCAAGCTCTGCCAGCACCGAAATCAACTTGCCCTATATCATGCCAGTTGACGGTATACCCAAGCACCTTGTGAGAACTCTTTCTCGCTCTAAGTTTGAACAATTGACCGACAGCCTGGTACAGCGTACGCTGGAGCCTTGCCGCAAAGCATTGAAAGATGCCGGCCTGAATCCTACAGATATTGATGAGGTAATTCTGGTAGGTGGTTCTACCCGTATTCCAAGAATTCAGGAAGAGGTAGAGAAGTTCTTTGGCAAAAAGCCTTCTAAGGGTGTTAACCCTGACGAAGTAGTGGCCGTAGGAGCAGCTATTCAGGGTGGTGTGTTGACTGGAGAAGTAAAAGACGTACTTCTGCTTGATGTAACCCCACTTTCATTGGGTATTGAAACAATGGGTGGCGTGATGACCAAGCTGATTGAGTCGAACACAACTATCCCTTCAAGGAAGTCTGAGGTGTTCTCAACGGCGTCTGATAACCAGCCATCTGTGGAGATACACATTTTGCAGGGTGAGCGCTCAATGGCGAGAGACAACCGCACCATCGGTCGTTTCCACCTTGATAGTATACCACCAGCACCACGTGGTGTGCCACAGATCGAAGTAACATTCGACATAGATGCCAACGGTATTCTTAACGTGTCTGCAAAAGACAAAGGAACCGGTAAGGAGCAGAAGATCAGGATTGAAGCTTCTTCTGGATTGACCGATGCTGAAATCGAAAAGATGAAAGCCGAAGCAAAAGCCAACGCAGATTCTGATCAGGCTGAAAGAGAGAAAATAGATAAGCTGAATGGCGCTGACTCTATGATCTTCCAGACCGAGAAGCAGCTGAAGGAGTATGGTGAGAAGCTTTCTGAAGGTAACAAGACTGCTATTGAAGCGGCCCTTGAAAATCTGAAGACTGCTCACAAGGCTCAGGATATCGCAGGTATAGACACTGCCACTGAGGCTTTGAACCAGGCATGGGCAGCAGCCTCTCAGGAAATGTATGCTTCTACTGAAGGTGGGCAGCCAGGTGCAGATCCGGGACAGCAAGCTAACGGTGCCGCCGGAGGCGAAGCGAAAGCAGACAGTGATGTGTCTGACGTAGAATACGAAGAGGTAGACGATACGAAAAAGTAGTCGTTTGCCCTACATCATAGATCACGAAGCCTCTCAGGAAACTGAGGGGCTTTTTTGTGTTTTATTTTTACACGATTCTCGAAAAGAAGGCATTTTTCACTTACTTTAGTCATTGATTCATATTTTTTCAGATGAGAGCAAGTAAGATTTTTTCGCTGGTGACTTCTTTTTTTGTTTGCATGGGTTTTTTCGCAAACGGGCAGGAAGCATACCAAAGAATAGAGGTGGCAGCTCCTTTGCACCCATTCATCAGAACGTTCGAAAATTACTACCTGCAGTCGGAGCTGTACGTAACGCCAAAAAGAAGCTGGATAGCAACCGCTGGTTACAAAGGCGGGGAGTTATGGCAGCTCTTTTTTAGAAATGGAAATTATAAAGGCTACCGGCTTGACCTTGGCCACAGATTCTACATGCCTACGGAGGTTCGTTGGATGCAGGCTTTTGCAACAGCCAACTTAAACCTTGAAGCTGGAAAGCTAGCTATTCGGCAAGGTGCGTTCGTGCCCACCGACTCTCTGCAAATGAAAGGCGTGATGATAGGGCCCGAAGTAAACTTCGGAGCCAAAATCACAGTCTTTAAACGGGTAACATTGACCACCCTTGTGGGCTATCGGCACTATTTCAACACATTCAATACAAATAAAATCACCAGCAACCCTGCCTACTGGCGATACAATGATTGGGATAATAACCATCAGAACTGGGAAGAGAACAGAGAGTATGTTGAAAATTTCAGAAAGGGCAGGTATCCCGTTGTTCAAATCAACGTGGGCTATGTGTTCGGACTTCGGAAAAAGGAAAAGCTGCCTGAGAGCTAACCATTTCTCTCCTCAAACTTCCTCCTGATCACCAGCTGAACCGGCACGCCGTCGATCTTACTCTCCAGCCACGAAATAATGTCGAGATAAAGGAAGGCTCGGAGTTCAAAGGGCTGTTTCAGTGTTTCCTCCAGCCTTTCCTTCAGTGCCTGGAACTCCTTTTTTATGTTTTCAGGCAGCATGCCCGGTACTTTTCGCAGCCATTTGATGATCTCCTTTTGCACCCCCTGGAGGTTATCCATTTTCACTAAAAACCGATACACCGACTTGATTTGGTACTCCAGCAAGTCGCTATTGCCCATTTCGTAATGGGCAATCAGGTTCAGTATACGTGCGAAGCAATGAATGTCTTCTCTAAGACTAACATCTTTGAGATTGATGATTTTGTTGAGGTATTTGACTGCGTTTTTATTGTCGTCGCTGCCAAAATAGAGGCAGGCGATTTTGTAGTAAAAAAGCAGTACCCGGTGAGAGTCGATTTTGTTGTCAAACTTATCAATGATTTCCAACACATCAGGAACAATGACTAGGCCTTCGGTAAACCGCCCCTCCATAAAAAACAGGTTGATCTTGTCGTTGTAGTAGTAGAAGGAAAGCAAACTTTGAATGTTCTCATTCTGAGAGAAAAGAGTCGAATTCTTTAGTTCTTCCAGCACCAGAAGGTTTTCTGCAAACTTGGGATAATGCTGAATATTGAAGAGTGCCGCCAGGAGATTGTGTAGTCCTTTGATGTACAGGTCGGGCTTCCTTTTGATCATCGCCGGATGGCTTTTGAAAAGCTCCACCCAGCGGTCGGCATAGCGGTAGCACTTCACAAAATCCTGCACGATGTAGTAGTACCAAACCATCGATTGGCAGAGGTACACCTTCTCGTTGAAGCTGAGGCTGTCATACTCGTAGTCGGGAAGGTTCCTTTTAAAATAATGCTGCACAACCCTGTAGTCTTCTTCATTTCGCACATAGCCCAGCTTGATGTAAAGGCTGTAAAGGGAAATGGACAGGTTCGACAGCTCTTGTGTTTTGGCAATTATTTTGGTTACATGCCTCGACTCATTCACCAGCTCCTCTGCTCTGTTGCCAATGCTTCGGGTGATGTACTGCCCTTCAATCAGCTTTTCGAAGTCGATAATCTCCAGCTGCAGAATCTCTTCATTGTTTTCAGCGGCCTTCTGTTTCAGCTTGTCGAGAATCCGGAGGCTTTGCTTATAGAGCCCTTTGTTATAAAGCACCCTTGCATAGTCAATTTGCTCCCGTACTTCAATAGGGTAGTCGTAGTTGATATGGATAAGCCGGAGGCTTTTCAGCACTTGCCCGTACAAATGACTTTTCAGGTTGGAAAGTTGCTGAGGAATCAATGACGGAGCCTTTTTAAGGATCACCTTTTCGTCATAAACATCAACATCGTCCATCACGTCGAAAAGAGTGATGAACTTACTGTCCTCCTTGCCGTTGATGCGCCTGGCATACAGCTTGAAATTGCGCTTCTCAGCCTTGGTGAGCGACTTAATCAGCTGGAATAAGGGGTCTGTTTCTTGTTTGGCCATTGTATTGTCTGCATGGCAATATAGCCGTTAATTTGCAATTTGAGGCTTTTTATTGTCAAATAGATGCTTTTGGCTGTCGTAGTGATTTTGAATTTTAGGCTTTGGCAGACCTTCAGTTAAAGTAGATTTGTTGCATAGAATCAATTATCGAATACCAGAAATGGGATTCTTGTTAAGAAAACACACACCTTAGTATGAGCAAAGATCGAGTCTACATTTTCGACACTACCCTTAGAGACGGCGAACAGGTTCCGGGCTGTCAATTGAATACTGAAGAAAAAGTAATTGTTGCCAAGCAACTCGAAGCCCTCGGCGTTGACGTAATTGAGGCTGGTTTTCCGGTGTCAAGCCCTGGCGATTTTAACTCTGTAGTAGAAATCTCCAGGAATGTGACTGAGCCGGTGGTTTGTGCCCTTACCAGGGCCAAAGTGGTTGACATTGATTGTGCGGCTCAGGCCCTCCATTTAGCCAAAAGAAAGAGAATCCATACTGGCATCGGATCTTCCGATATCCACATTCAACATAAGCTTAAGTCGACCCGTGAGAAGGTACTTGAGCAGGGCATTTCTGCTGTAAAATACGCCCGCCGCTTTGTCGACGACGTGGAATTTTTCTGCGAAGATGCAGGCCGTGCCGACCTTGAGTTTCTTGCATTGATGGTAGAAGGCGTGATTGCAGCCGGTGCCACCGTGGTCAATATTCCCGACACAACCGGATACACATTGCCATGGCAGTTTGGCGAGCGCATCAAGTATTTGTACGACAATGTGCCTAATATCGATAAGGCCATTATCTCGGTGCACTGCCACAACGACCTTGGTATGGCGACTGCCAACTCAATTTCTGGTTTGGCCAATGGTGCCCGTCAGGTGGAAGTCACTATCAACGGTATTGGAGAAAGAGCTGGAAACACTTCTTTGGAAGAGGTGGTGATGACATTGAAGTCGCACCCATACCTGAACCTGGAAACCAATATCAACACCAAGGGCATTTATGCGATGAGCAAAATGGTGTCGCACATGATGAACATGCCTGTGCAGCCTAACAAGGCGATTGTGGGCAAAAATGCTTTTTCTCACTCTTCGGGTATTCATCAGGACGGCTTCCTCAAGCACAGAGAGAACTACGAAATCATCGATCCGGAGGATGTAGGCGTTCCTTCGTCATTGATCCTTCTTACTGCCCGCAGCGGCAGGGCTGCGCTTACGCACCGCCTTCAGGTGCTTGGCTACAAGTTCGACAAAGACGAAATGGAAGTAATTTACATGCACTTCCTTGAAATGGCCGACCGCAAAAAGCAAATCGAAGACGAAGATTTGTTTGAATTGGTGAAGATTGACGAGGTGGAAGCTTTGTTGAGCACCAAAACTGGAAAAAGCAAGGACGTGCTATAAACCAGGCGGGAGCCTTTGAAGCATCGGAGGCTGATTTTCCGAAACCTTCAGAATTCTTAAGTCAATACGGACAAATTTTTAATACAGGAGATTTCTGTAAACGTTACCCCTATGACCGATGAGATCAAACAAGCGGTACCGGCTGCGTATCGTGGAATTGCTGTGGCCACTGAGAAAGCTGGCTTCACAATGGCTTCCGACCCTTTGACAGGTTCCCTGCTACGAACACTTGCTGCCTCAAAACCGCAGGGCAGCTTTTTGGAGCTGGGTACTGGCACAGGGCTTTCCACCTCGTGGATATTGAGCGGCATGGATCAAAAGTCGTCCCTGATTTCGGTCGACAATAACGAGACATTTCTGGGTATCGCCGCCGATTTTTTGGATCACGATCCCCGGCTACAGCTTGTGTGCGCCGATGGCGAGGAGTGGTTGTTAGCCAACAGTAGCCTGCGATTCGACTATATCTTTGCTGATACGTGGCATGGGAAATATTTAATGCTCGAAGATGTGTTGGCGATGCTCAAACCAGGAGGGCTCTACATCATCGACGACATGCTGCCTCAGCCTAACTGGCCTGAAGGTCACTATGAGAAAGCGCTTCGACTGGTGGAAGAGCTGGAAAAAAATGAAAGTTTGCTGCTGACAAAACAGACCTGGTCAACAGGGATAGTAGTAGCAACAAGGAAGGCAGGATAGGGGAAACAAAAAAGAGAGGCCTTCAAATTTGAAGGCCTCTTAATAATTACTTAAGTCTTTTGCTTATTTCTTCAATTTTTGGCTTGGCGTCTTCACGGCCAAGGTCGAACGCTTTCTGGTACAAGTCGAGCGCCTCTTTGTAAGACTCCTTCTTTTTCTTAGGAGCAAGCTGCGTACGACGGGCAGCCTCTTCCGCTGCCTGAGCTCTCATAAAGTAAGAGTCGGCCTGCGAAACTTTAGACTGAGTGAGCAGTTCAGTGATTCTGGTTTCCAGCATGGTCAACTCCTGACGCTTAGCTTCAATTTGCAGCGCTTTGTCTTCCAACTCAGTGTTTTGAAGCTCAACCAAAGTGCCCAACTGCTCATTCTTCTCTTTGTATTCCGCTACTGTTGCTTCCAACTGAGCTATTTGAGCCGTTTTGTCTTCCAACTGCTTCTTCAACCTTGCGATAGAGTTTGCGTATGTTTTGTTTGAAGAATTTGACTTCGCAAGACTCTTCTCCATTTCGTCGATTTTCTTTTCAGAGTCCTTTACGTACTGATTCAATTCACTCAAACGAGTGTTGAAGTCATCGTAAGTAGTGCCCATTTCCATGTTCACCTTAAGCGCATTCCTGTTTTGATCGATCGAATCGAGTAACACGCCGACGTTTTCAAGAACCGCCGACATTTGACGCTGGAAAGCAAGCTCCGTGTTAAGGGAGTCAATCTTTGCCACAAGTGTTTCATTTTCCTGTTTAAGGCCACAAGAAGCCATGAGTGAGGTAACAATAACCAACACTGCCAATTGATTTTTCATAATAGTTTGGTGCATTTTTAAAATTGCGAGGCAAAAGTATGTAAAAGATAAATTCGCTAATGAAGTTGGCCCTTAAATATTTTTAAATCAGGGAGTTATTTAACTGTGCCAACGAAGTTCCAGGGGCGGATAGCAGTCTGATATGGTCAAATGTAGCAAAAAATAAGGTAACACTGATATTCCTCTACTTTCCCTCATAGAAATGTTCCATTGGAAATCTATTTGGCCAAAGATTTTACCCGATCAAATTCTTCATCATAGTCTTTGCGAAGGGTGCCGAAAAGCCTGTCCCACCACAGGAAGTACAGGCCATAGTTACCTTTAAAGTATTTGTGGTGTTGATTGTGGTTCACTGACGTGTTGAACCACTTGCCCAAACACGTTCGTTGGAAGTTTTTTGGGTAGAGTTCATAGCCAAGATGCCCATAAACGTTATAGAGCATCATCAGTGCCAGCCAAATCAGGACTGCTGACCTGTGTGTAGGTATGGAGAAAACGATGACATATATAACACATGCTTCTATAACTGCTTCTGCTGGCTGGAAGGCTAGCGCAGCCCATGGCGAGGGATTGGTTGAAAGGTGATGAACCTTGTGCAATGCATTGAATAGCTTAGGGTGGTGCATTACCCGATGAATCAGGTAAAAATAGGCATCATGAATGAGGAGCATCAGCACGATGCTGAAGGCAAAATACCCCCAGCCATAATCTGCAACCTCGGTGTATTGTTTAGTGTAAGGTTTTATGAAGGGCGTAAATGTGCTCAAGGCTACGATCCAGAAAATAAAGACTGTTAGCAGACTATAGCCTATCTCACGCAGGTAGTCATTTCTTTTCGGAAAGACCTGCTGAATTTTTCTTTTTGCCCATTTAGTCTTCAGAAGCCTGTAAAAAACAAAAAAGGCAAAACCGGCGATCAGAGCATATCGCAGAAAAATGATGAAAAGAAGGATATATAACCTTTGATCCATTGGCACCAATATTTCCTCTAAAATACGATTTAGTGGCCAAAGAACCTTGCTGGCCCTTTGTATAGTGCTTCACCAAAAAAGCGGTTTGGACTATCCGCTTATTTCGTACCTTTCCGCCTTGTAATTTTTTCCTCATGTCCGAAAAACGCCCGGCCGCCCTCGGCTTCATTTTCATCACACTTCTTATAGACGTTACCGGGCTGGGCATCATTATACCAGTGCTGCCGAGCCTTATCAAAGAGCTTATCAATGGCGACCTCAGTCAGGCAGCTCAGTATGGTGGCTGGTTGTTGTTTGCTTATGCCGGCATGCAGTTTTTGTTTGCGCCTGTGCTGGGCGGGCTGAGCGACCGGTTTGGCCGCCGCCCGGTGTTGCTGGCTTCCCTGTTTGGGTTTGGACTCGATTACTTGTTGCTGGCTTTTGCACCGAATATTTGGTGGCTATTTGTTGGCCGTCTGCTGGCGGGAGTAACCGGCGCCAGCTTCACTACTGCATCGGCTTATATCGCCGACATAAGCACGCCTGAAAAAAGAGCGCAAAACTTCGGAATCATTGGGGCCGCCTTTGGCCTTGGTTTTATTATTGGACCCGTGATTGGCGGCTTACTAGGTCAGTATGGCTCAAGGGTGCCCTTCTTTGCCGCTGCCGCATTGGCGTTGCTCAACTGGTTGTATGGCTACTTTGTGCTTCCTGAGTCATTGCCAGCCGATAAAAGGCGGGCTTTCAGTATCCGTCGGGCCAATCCGCTGGGGTCGCTCAAAGCCTTGCAAAAATACCCTAAGGTACTTGGCCTGGTGGGCGCTTTCTTTTTCATTTACCTGGGGGGCCATGTGAACCAAAGCACCTGGGCCTACTTCACTATGCTGAAGTTTGGCTGGAATGAGGCCTGGGTAGGTTACTCGCTCGGCTTTGTGGGGTTAACTGTCGCTATAGTCCAGGGAGGACTTATCCGCATTGTGGTGCCGAAAATCGGGCAGTGGAATGCCGTATTCGTCGGCATGTTGTTTTATATTTTCGGCTTTGTTCTTTTTGCATTTGCATCGCAAGGCTGGATGATGTTCGCCATTATGGTGCCCTTTGCCTTAGGTGGTTTCGCCGGACCGTCGTTGCAAAGCCTTATATCTGCGCAGGTGCCATCCAACGAACAAGGGGAGCTTCAGGGAGCGCTGACCAGCATGACCAGCGTGACGTCTATCATTGGGCCGCCCCTGATGACAAATCTCTTTGCCTACTTCACCGGCGAGAATCCGATCGTTTATTTTCCGGGTGCAGCCTTTCTGGCTGCGGCGGTTATCACGGTCGTGGCTGTTTTTCTCGCAATCCCGTCGTTCAACAAAAGAAATTCCTGATCTCAACTGTCAGCATCGTCATCCAGGATTTCAATATCATGGATGAGAACCTTTTTGGCTATTGATCGTCCGGTAGGTGTGGTAGCAAGCCCACCTTCTGCTGTTTCCTTGTAGCGGCTTTCCATCGCCTGGCCTATTTCACCCATGGCCTCTACGCATTCATCGACAGGGATGACACTGCTTACGTCGGAAATAGCGATTTGCGCCGAGGAGTTGGCGATGGCTGCTGCACTGGCGTTGCGCACTACGCAGGGCACTTCTACCAGCCCGGCCACGGGGTCGCACACGAGGCCGAGCATACACTGAACAGTGATGGCCACAGCGTTAAAGACCTGGTCAATGCTACCTCCAAGGCAATAAACGATGGCTCCGGCAGCCATGGCTCCGGCGCTGCCCGTTTCTGCCTGGCAGCCACCTACGGCGCCAGAAATGGAGGCTTTTTGCTCCATGATCAGTGCAATGCCGGCGCCAACGAGTAAGCCTTCTAAGATTTTCCGATCGTCCAGCTGATGAAGCTCCTGTAGAGTGACAAGCGTTCCGGGCAGGATGCCCGAAGCACCGGCTGTAGGTGCCGCCACCACCCGGCCCATGCAAGAATTGACCTCTTTGGCGGCCAGGGCTCGTGAAATCAGCACTTGAAATTCCTTCGACAGGACGGTGATGGGGTTGTTGTAAACTTTTTTTGCTCCGTTGTTGATCATTCCCGAGCGGGAGGTCATATTCTCAGTGAGCCCCGTTTGAACGGCCTCCTTCATCACCTCATAGGCTTTTTGCAGGCCAACCCATATTTCCTCTTCCGTTTTATTCTTTTGCTGGATTTCGTATTCGATGACAGGCTCATAGAGCTTTATGCTTCTGTCCTGGCAATCCTTCTTCCAGCTGACGAAGCTTTCAAATAAGATACTCATAATGGGTCATTTGTTGTTCAACAAAGATAACGAAAAAGGAACCCGGAAACGTTTTGCCCCCAGGTGTCTATTTGTCTTGGTGAAATCTGAATGGAAATATGCAAAGGCTGACTAACTTTGCCCCATGCAATTGAAGAACGACCTGATCCTCCGGGCTGCCAGAGGAGAGAAAACGGAGAGAACCCCGGTATGGATGATGCGACAGGCAGGAAGAATTTTGCCTGAATACAGGGCCGTGCGAAACAGCCTGAGCGGATTCATCGAATTAGTAAAAACACCGCAGTTTGCTGCAGAAGTGACTGTGCAACCGGTAGACATTCTGGGAGTGGACGCTGCCATTATCTTTTCCGACATTTTGGTGATACCCGAGGCCATGGGTTGCCCTTACGAAATGGTGGAGAAGAGGGGGCCAACATTTCCCAAAACAATAAAGACTGAGAAGGATATAGACGAGTTGCGCATTGCCGACGGAGAATTCGATTTGGGCTATGTGATAGAGGCCATCAAGCTTACCAATAAAGAGCTGGCAGGCAGAGTGCCCCTGATAGGGTTCGCCGGAGCCCCATGGACACTTTTTTCTTATATGGTGGAAGGGTCTGGCAGCAAAACGTTCTCAAAAGCCAGGGGCTTTTTGTACACCGAACCTGTCCTGGCGCACAAGGCGTTGGAAAAAATCACGCAAAGCACCATCAGCTACCTGAAGGCGCAGGTAAAAGCAGGTGCCCACATGTTGCAGATTTTCGACTCGTGGGCGGGTGTATTGCCGCCTCACCACTATCGGGAATTCTCTCTTGCTTACATCAGAAAAATTTGCGAGGCAATTCCGGAGGTGCCTGTCACAGTTTTTGCCAAGGGAGCCTTTTTTGCGCTTGAAGAGATTGGCCAGCTGCCTTGCGCTACCGTCGGCCTCGACTGGAACATGGACGTGGCCGAGTCGAGGGCAAAAGTGGGAGCCAGCAAAACACTGCAAGGCAACCTCGACCCCTGTGCCCTCTATGGAAGCTTTGCAGAGATAGAGAAGGCGACAAAAGACATGTTAAAGGCCTTTGGGCCTCAGCGTCATATCGCCAACCTG
This sequence comes from Imperialibacter sp., assembly GCF_048007035.1. NCBI lineage: Bacteria > Pseudomonadati > Bacteroidota > Cytophagia > Cytophagales > Flammeovirgaceae > Imperialibacter > Imperialibacter sp. The sequence goes on along the minus strand of NZ_CP180355.1, from coordinate 1,859,790 downwards.
GGTCACGGCGTTTATCCCGATACCGACCCTGAGAAGGTGAAGTGCTTTATCGAAACAGTGAAGGACTACAGCCACGGCTAACTTGCCAGCGAAAGGTATTTGATCAGTTTTTCGTGGAGGTCCTCGGGCACAAAGGGCTTGGTAACAATGTCGTTCATGCCAACAGTGAAAATCTGATCCCGGATGTCTGAGGGGATGGCGGCCGTAATGGCGATGATGGGCGTTTTCGCATCTGTTTCCCTGATTTTTTCGGTGGCCTTGTAACCATCCATAACTGGCATCTGAAGATCCATCAGGATAATATCAAAAGGCGTGGCTGCGTGTTTTTCAACGGCTATCTGGCCATTGCCAGCAATTTCTATATTGGCTCCCCACTTTTGCAGAAATTTTTTGATGACCAGCACATTCACCTTGTTGTCTTCCACCACTAATATTTTTTTGCTCTCCACAATGTTTCTGTCGATCACCTTTGGAGCCACGGGGGCGGGGGATTTCTCTGCCGTTTTCACCAGGCCAAACCATTGGCTGAAGTAGAAGCGGGAGCCTTCGCCAGGTGTGCTGACAAACTGAATATCGGAGCCTTGCAGCCTCAGCAGCCGCCTGATGATGCTGAGGCCAAGCCCTGTTCCTCCGTACTCCCGGGTGGTGGAAGCGTTGCCCTGCGAAAAGCTTTCAAAAATCATTTCACTCTGACTCTCTTTTATGCCAATGCCACTATCAATCACCTCAAATAGCAACTTGACGCTGTCGCTTTCTTTTTCCTCCAGCGAAACCTTAAGATGGACAAAGCCCGACGGGGTAAACTTAAACGCATTGTCTAAAAGGTTGACCAACACCTGCGACAGCCGGGCTTTGTCGCATAGAATGTGGTCGGGGATATCCTCCGCTATTTGAAGTTGAAAGTCGAGCCGCTTCTGTTTAGCAGTTTTTTCAAAGGAGGTGTAAACCGATTGAAGGAATTCTTTAAGAGATATTTTTTCCGTAGAAAAGTCGATTTGGCCAGAATCGATTTTGCTAAAATCAAGCAGCTCGGTGATCAGGTTCATGAGTCGCTCCGCTGAAAACTTAAGTGTATTCAGGCTTTCCTTTTGTGTCTGCTTCGGCTTGTCCCCGATCAAAAAGTTGGTCATGCCCAACACAGCGTTCAATGGCGTTCTCATTTCGTGAGACATGGTCGAAAGGAACTCTGTGCGGGCTCTGGAGGCCTTTTCCGCTTGCTCTTTGGCTTCCTTAAGATTTTGGGCAAACCGAAATGACAGTATAAGGCCCTGACAAAAGAAGAAGAGGATGTGGGCTATGAAATTAAACAGGACAATTCTCGGTGTCAGGTCAAAATACACCAGTACATTATAGCCCACAATTGCAAAAACGATCAGTTTTGCCACAAGTGCATACACAGCCGCCGGCCTCTTGTGTATGACAGCCATCACCACTATGTATACTCCGTAGCAAATAGCCAGCAGAAGAACATAGAGATAGTAGGGAAGGATAGAAGTAAACAGTAATATCGGCCCCACGGCAGTCAGGAAGCTGATCCCCAAAGTGACCCAAAAAAAGACTGAAAAAATGGGCTTGTATATTTCTTCGGGATACAGGCTGACGATGTAACGGGTAAAGAAATAAAGACCCATAAATACACTGAGGTGTTCGAGCCTTAGCAATAGCGAAAACGGCATCTCCCATACTGAGTTGATAGCATAAATATCCGAGCCGATATTTCTGTAGGCGTATACCAGGCAAAACAGGGCAAAGTAAAGCATGGGCTTGTCGTGCCGCCCAAACAGGTATAGACCAAAGAAGAAAAAGCCCCCCATAAACATGGCACCTGCCAGAATCCAGTCGTAAGCCAGCTCGACTTCTTTGGCTCGGGCCAATTGCATTTCCTCCCCAAGGGTAATGCTTTGAGAGCTTCCGCCTTTTCGATGAACAAAATTGGAGACTTGAAGCACCAGGTGAAGTGTATCTGCCTTTTCTCTCAGCGGCTTTGTTTTTGGGTAAGCCTGAGGTTGCGATTCTTCTTTGGTTTTTCCAACAATGCCGTTTTTTGAAAACACCTCGCCGTTGATGAATAGCTGGTAGCTGGTGAAAAAGTCTTCTACCCACATGAGCAAGGGTGGATGGTCTTTGGGCAAAAGAACAGTAAGAGAGTAGGTGGCGTAACCTGCTCTGCTTAATTCGATACCGTCTACCTCCGCATTGTTCCAAATCCTGGGAAACTGAAAGTAGTGAGGAGGTTTTTTGGCTAATTCAGCACCTTCTGGTACGAGCAATTCTTCCCAGTAAAAGCCCCATTCTCCATCCAGCTTTATTGGGCCATCCCGCAAAAAATCCCAGCCCCTCAAGTCCAATGTCCCCTTCGTTGCTGTTGGTTTTTCAGCATCTGCGTGCAGGGAAAATGAAATAAAAGTGGTGAGGACTCCAACAAAAAATAAAAATCTCGACATCTTAGCCCCTTAAAGGGATTCAATATAGGCTTAATAGTTCAACAAATGGCCGTGCGAGCTGGTTGAATAAGTTTCGAATATAATTGTTTTCGACGAATACTTAACGGCAGACTAACCCATGGTTACTTCAGATATCGACATACTAAGAAAGGTAATAGTTCATCTCCCTGATCAGGGAATAGAATGGGTAACTCCCTTCAACAAGGCCGAGCTCTTGTACGATGACATTGTTTTTTTACCCAAAATGCAGGAGGAGCACAGCCTGCTTACCGGAGTGCTTTCTTTTTTTACCGGGGAGGAAAATGTGCTGGAGTTTACCGATCTTCTTACAGATATTTTGACCGATGCAAAGCTAAGGTCACAGCTGCTCGATGAAGTATTTAAGCTGGAAAGCCTGCCGCCCGACACACAGCTGGCAATGCAGCAGCTCTCACCAGAAAACCTCGCCAAAGCCCTGATTAGTGGCTATAAGGCAGGCGGAAATGTTCTGCTCAACCCCGTGCCCAACCTTATTTTCACCCGGGACATTGGCGCTGTGGTGAACAATTATGTAATCACCTGCCAGGCTGAAAAAATGCCCCGCAAAAGAGAGAACATTCTTACCTGGTTCATCACCCATCATCATCCGGTGTTTGTAAAAGTGGGTTACAAATACCTCGACTTGTGCACTTCGTCGGACCACCTGGCTACAACACTTTCCAACAGGGCGGAGACGATTGAAGGGGGTGATATTATTCATTTAAGCCCATCACACTTGCTTATAGGGTGCAGCGAAAGAACAAACATGGTGGCGCTCTGGAGAATCAGGGAGCAGCTGCGTGAGCACAAGGTGGTGGAGAAGTTCACCATTGTAGATATTCCCAAGGAAGAATATTGCATGCATATCGACACTATTTTCTCCAAGGTGAATACTCATGACTATGTGTTGTATGAGCATGTGCTACAGGATCCCACCCAGATCAGCATAGAAAGCTTCGATTTGCAGGGGAACACTTCGCAACGGTTTGACACTATAAAGGATTTGATACTGGCCGAAGATGCCGAGGCCAGGTTTGTGTCGTGCGGCAATGGGGAGCATCCCTTCGATCAGCGGGAGCAATGGAGCAGCGCCTGCAATTTTGTGGCTGTAAGGCCTGGTGTGGCAGTTACTTACCGCCGGAATACCAAAACCATCGAGGGCTTTCAGCACCTTGGATATACTGTTATCCCTGCGGAGCAATTTCTACAGCAGGCCACCGAAGGCAAAATTAACAAAGAGAAGATTCAAAACACCATCATCACTATTCCTGCCGGAGAGCTAAGCCGTGGCAGCGGGGGCCCGCATTGCCTCACTTTTCCGATAGAACGGGGTTAGCGGGATGGCTGTTCTGGCAGGTGTCTTCACCTGCCAGCCCGTTCAGCAGGGAGTCCTCACCCGCTACCGTTCTGGCGTGTGTCTCACACGCCAGCCCGAACCGTTCCGGCAGGGTATCCTCACCCGTCGGCTTTTACCAACACCGCCCAATCCTTTTCTGGCTCTGAAGGCGGGTTTCCAAGCGAACGCACCTCGCCTCCTTCTACTGTCTTGATATCGGTTTGCTGTAGCTCGCCCCCAGTTCTTGGGTTGTACCAGCTTACGGAATAGCTTCCTTCAGCGCCGGTCAGGTCGATAGAGGCTTCTCCCCCCAATGGAAGGAACACCGCATATACTTCTCCCGGCTTGGCCAGACAATACGTGTTCTCTCCCGATAGTTCATCGTGGCTTTCCATTTCGACAAAAGGCAGGTGTGTCTGGAAAAAGTCGAGGCCGACTTTGGTATAGTCCCACATGCGGTCTCTGGAGCGCCAGTCTTCGCAACCCAGGTCGTTGTCGTGGTTGAGATAGCCGAAGTACCACTCCACGCCGCCGCCGCCAGCCATCAGGTTGCCCCAAAGCACCGACACCCTCACAGTGTCCTGGTTATTGTCTTCCCGGTCGTCGGGATCCAGCCCACGATTAGCGGGCCCAATTTCGTCGATATTCACTATCCAGGGGTGATCAGCCTCAGCTGACTTTTCTACCCATCGTTTTGTGTCCTCATGAGCATCGCCGATGTATCCGATCTGGATCGATGGACCGTCGAGGCTTGGGTGACCCAGCAGCCTGTCGAACATTTCGTGACGCAGCTCCTTGTGAGAGTGGGTGTGAATTACCACGTAGTTTTGATAGGGGTCGTGGGTTTTGAAATAGTCGGTCATGGCCTTCTGCTGCTCGGTGGTTTGCCCGTTGGGGCTGAAGCTGGCTGGGCCGTTTTCTTCGCCCATGTTCCAGGTCACGGCCAGGTGGTGGCCAAAGCGGGCGATCAGCTCCCGGTAGTAAAGCTTCCGCTGCGGGCCGGTGTCGCCATCGTCGAGCAGCTTTTCGTTTTCTGTTTCCTGGGTCACTATGTGAAGCATGATGCCCTTGCGCTCCATGTGGTCGAACACCACCTCCCACTGGTCGAGCTTGCTACAATCGAAGCGGCTGCGCTCGTCGTAGCCGGTGTAAGGCCACACATCTTTGCCATCGCCGCCAATGTTCATGGTAAGGAAGTAGATGGAATTCATGCCCTTGCTGGCCAGGTAGTTGATGCCGCCGATCAGGTTTTTACCTTTGCCGCCCTGCCAGGTTGGGTCGCCTTGCTGCCAGTCGGCAGCATGAGGGGTATAATTGTGCAAAGTGGCTTTGTTCTCTGCTTCGCCCGATCTGTTTTCGCCTTCGGTTTCTTTGTGCGTGCCGTCAAAGTCGCTGTAGCCAAGCAAATCTTCCGGACTGTCGGCTCCGCCTTTCAGAAAGTACTCTCCGGTTTCCTGAAACTGGAGGTAGCGCTCCCGCACGTAGGCAAGTCGGCCTTTTGCCCGAAGGTCAGGCAGTTGGTAGTTGCCCGCTGCCACTATGAGTTTGCCTTCCTCACCATCAAAGGCGACGGGTTCTCCTGTCTGTGGATCATCATCTACGGCTATATTGGCACCCTTACGAAACGAAACCTGGTAGGTCCATTCGCCTTCTTCATCGGGACGGAAATGCACCTTCCACACATTGCCAGCAGTGGCACTGCTTTCACCAGCATTGCCATCGGCCGCATAGTAGCCCGGCACCAGCATTTTCTTCAGCCCTTTGGAAAAGACCACGTTCAGCCGGTAGTCGGTGAAAGGATTGTCAGCAGCGTCTTCGGCCGTTTCGGGCCCTGCGAAACTGAGGGTGACTTTGTCCCATTTAGTGGCTTGCAGGGGTTCTTTTTGAGTGCAATTGGTAAGCAGCGCTAAAAACAGGGCTGCTGATAGCATAGAAGCGGAAAGTTTGTGCATAGTAGGCATTAGGTATGTTTAATGGGTTGAACTTACGATAAATTGGGTAGAAGGCATAGCTGCTTGTTTTGGGAGCGGCCAAATTGTATATGATGACATCGAAAAAGGAATTATCTTGATTGAAAATACTAGGGAGGTATGAGCCAGGGCCATACCGATGTGTTATATGCAATGATAGAGACGAACAAATAGATACTGCAAGATGCCATTCTCCTGCCACTTTCAACTGAATAACGGCGCCATATCAGATGAAGATGAGATCATCTTCCAAACTTTTATAGACTCGTCATTTGGCACTTTCCATGCAGAATGTGTACGAATTGCGACAGTTTCCAGAAACGGACAACGTGCATTTATTTCCACAACTTGTCCCTGTTTCCCATCGTCGAAAAACAAAGAACTAACAGAAGGCACTAGAATAGTTTCGTCGACGGTGATTGGTGCCTTTTCAGCAAACGGAGAGGACATTCCATACAACAAACCTTACGCTAAAATTGTATTTTAATGAGCTGGGACTTATTTGTACAGGATTGGGGGACTGCTAAGACATTAGAAGAGATCCCAGACGATTTTCAACCACAGCCGATTGGATTGCGTTCGTCTATCATCAGGCAAATTCAAACCTTTGAGCCAGCGGCAAATTTTGATGACCCCTCTTGGGGAACTATTGAAAACGATCAGTTCTCGATTGAGTTTAACATGGGGAAAGAGGAAGAGCTAGGCTCTTTCGTACTTCATGTTAGGGGCGACGAACTTGCCATTCCCTGCATTGGAAATATCTTGAAACACCTAGGGCTAAGAGCGGCAGATGGCTCCAACGGCGAATTTTTCGACAATGAGACAGCGACTGAGAAAATGCAGGCCTGGATGGAATTTCGAGACCGGGTCACTGGGAAGAAAAGCATATAACACAGCGGTAAATATGAATGTGGGCTTCACCGGGCTATCAATGGTCAGTTGGCTTGAATTCTCCACCACAAAGTATAATTTTAACATCCAGGTGGCTAGCCGCTGTGGCCAGGGAAGTGCGTAGCATTCCACCACTCATTCCAACGAGGCATTGTGGCTCATATATCTTCTAATTGCATAATTTCGTAACTTTACCTTATGGACGCAGCTGAGAAGAAAATATTGAACAACTACTTTGGCCTTCTGGAGCGGATGAACCCCTCTATGAAGGTTAACCTTATTGAGCGACTCACAGCCTCTATAAATTCCCGGACTTCTTCTAAATCTAAGATTCGTTCTTCATTTGGAGCTTGGGACTCTGAACAATCTGCAGACGAACTTATCGATGAACTCAGAATCAGCAGGCACACTAACCGCCAGATTGAAGAGCTTTGAAATACTTGCTGGACACTAATATTTGCATCTACTACATGAAGGGTAGATTTGGGCTAGACGCAAAATTCGACTCACTGGACGTAGACTCGCTGTTTATATCTGAAATTACATTGGCCGAACTCAAATTTGGAGTGGCCAAAAGCGCAAAGCCGTCTCGCAATTCAAAAGCACTTGACAACTTCCTTTCTGGCATTCAAATCCTCCCAATTTTTGATGCCTTGGACACTTTTGCATCTGAAAAAGCACGCCTTAGGAAAGAGGGGCGTATAGTTGACGACTTCGATTTACTAATAGGAGCATCTGCAATAGCAAATGACTTAACGTTGGTGACGAACAACGAAAAGCACTTCGAGCGTTTGAAAGGGATAAAGCTGGAAAACTGGGCCAGTTAATAGCTCCACAACACATGGCTACTATCACGCTTGAGAGGCTCGGCTGTAAGCTGGCAGCAGCTCGCTTGGATTCTCCGCAACAAAGCATAATTTTAACATGGCATGGCTAAGCGCAAGGGGTATTTGAATTGTATTGAAAATCCCACGAGCTTGTTGTAGCGACCCATTAGTGATAATTGAAAACAGATGCGAATAAACCATTTCTCGACGGTCATGGCCAACAAATCTGATGCAGAGCTTGTTAAGGTAATTAACACTCCAGCGACTTATGCAGAAGAAGCTCAATTGGCGGCTGCTTTTGAGCTCAAAAGCCGAGGAACTACGTCAGACGCAGTTGATCGACTCATAGCCAAACTGACCGACAAACTTGAAGCGGAGCAACAAGTCAAAGAATTTGAGAAAAAACTAACTTCGAAGAACACCATTTACTTTTTGGCTTTCCTGGTGACTCCCCTGGTTATCGGACCTTTCATGGCGTTCAATATATGGGAGCTTGGTAACAGAAAAGGAATTTGGACAGTGCTAGGCCTTACTGTACTCTACTTGCCCTTGTTAGTGATAGCTCTAGAGCTGCTACCAAGCGACTTGAGTTGGATGGTTGGGGTGATACACTTGATTTATGGAGTTTTTTTTGTTGAATGGACCTGGAAGAAATACCTGCCGACTTTTGACGAGTACCAGAAGGAAAAAGGAATCTCAACTCAAACCTAAGACATGTTCCTCCTCCCGAAGATTTAGATTTAGCGATCAACGAATCGGGCCGGGTAAACTTGTGGATATTTCTATTCAAGCTTCCGGCTTGCTCAAATCAACATCCTCTATTCCTTCAACTTCCCCAAATAAGAATAAAGTAACACCAGCACATCCTGCGGGTCCTGGCCTGCCTGCCCAAACTGCACAAAATAATAGTCTCTGATGGCACGAAACAGCACCCATTCGGCTTCCGAGTTGCTGTCCACGTTTTTGGCTTTGGTCCAAAGTTCGTAGGTCTTCCGTTCGGTAAACTCCCGGGCCTTGTACGAGCACTCCTGGTATCGCTTTACTGACTTATTGATGAGTAGCTGGCGCTGAAAGGCAAGGGCGACTTTGTTTTCCATGATTTCGTCAGAGAACAATTGTTCGAACTCAACATAATCACGCATGAGCTCGCCAAACTTTTCATAGTGTTTGATGTGGGTTTTCAGCAGCTCTGCCTCAAAACTGACAAGGTCACCAAAGTAATAGTAGAAACTCGACCGGGCCAGCGACACCAGGCCTGACAGCCGCTCGACATTGAGCGCTTCCGGGCCTATCGATGCAAACAGCGAATACCCACATTCTATCCATTTCAGCCTGTTTTCAGTTGTTTTCTCCATGTCAGACAGCCAGCATAAAAAAATCTCTGTACACTATTGTACAAACAAAGTAGGCAAATTACCTCGTTGAAAGCATCAGGTTGAATTTTATTCAAAGCAAAAACCACAAAACTATGAATCAAAAACCATCAAATGCATTTGTCGCTGCGTCATGGATTGCGCTGTTGACAGGTATGATTGGGTACCTCGTAGGTCTCTTCAGAGCAGAGATGATGCTCAACGAGAAGGGTTATTATTTTACTGTTTTGATGTTTGGCTTGTTTGCCGTGATTTCTCTGCAAAAGGCCGTACGTGACAAGCTGGAAAACATACCGGTAACTCATTTGTATTATTCCATTTGCTGGTTCTGCACCGTTTTGTGCTTAGTACTTCTTACCATCGGCTTGTGGAATGCTGATTTGCTTCCCAGCGAAAAAGGCTTTTATGCGTTCTCTTTTATCCTTTCACTTTTTGGGGTGATTGCGGTACAAAAAAACACCCGAGATTCAATCGCAACAGAGTGATGTTGCCAGGTGCTGTGTAAACATCACAGCTTCACAAGGCTTTAAATCAGAAAGTCTGCACTGTCTTTTTTACTCAGTGCAGACTTTTTAATGTGGGCTTCCAGTGCCCCACTAGTGGAAGCATCCGTTTCTTTGTCAGTTAATTAAAAGTCGGCAAGCTTTTGTAAATTGTAGAGTGGCAAACGGAACGAATAAAGGGCTTGACTTTGTAATTGACAGGCTGAGTAATTCCATAGAGAATGTAATGACTGGAGATAGTTTCACAAACAATATCATTCATTTCGAAGACGCAACTAATAAGGCATTACACTGAATCATTGGGAGCGTTTCATGCAGGCGGTCGTGTAATGATTATTGAAACAGGTGCCGCACTACGACTTATAGACAGGTACTTTAAAGACATTGAGTCATGACAAAAAAAAGGAAAGAATTGGATGTGGATTTTATCGGAGGGTTGGAGCCTTTGACAAAAGAAGAGGAAAAACTAATAAGCGACGTCATAGAAAATCGTAAGAAAGCGAGATCAGCAAAAGCAAAACGGACTGATGGGAAAAAAGTAAATGCCTAGTAGGTCGGCAGAGTTCTACAAGGCAAGTGTTTTCGACATCGAAAAGCTGCCACTAACTTAAGCGCCCGCTTGTGCTAATCTCTCCGTTGAAAAAGCCTATCCCTCTGCCACCAAAAGCCACAAAAACTCCTATCTTTAATTAACGCCCTGCTTTGTCAACACCCGCAAGCAACCCGGGCGCTTCTTTTTTCATCTTGATTACCTAAACCTATCCACCTTTATGAAGCAGCTCAGAATTGTTTTCGCCCTTCTTCTTGTTGGCGTTGTTAGCTACCAGTGCACCGACAAATCAAACAAGGACACCACAGTTGGTATGCCGCCCGAAGTAGTAGCCACTATTGAAAAACGTATTCAGAACGGACAAATGCCCAGCATGGCCCTGGCAGTTATCGACTCGTCGGGAGTGAAGTATTACAATTTTGGCAAAACGACGCTGGACGGTAAACCGGTTGATGAAAACACCATTTACGAAATAGGGTCTATTTCCAAGGTGTTTACGGCTATTCTGCTGGCGCAGCAGGTGCTGGATGGCGAGTTGAAGCTGGAGGACGAAATTAACGACTACCTCCCGGACACCGTGCAAGTCCCCGTAATGGGCGATGTGCCCATCACCTTTGGCAACCTCACCGACCATACGTCGGGCATCCCAAGAATGCCGACCAATTTTGCCCCGGCCAATCCCAATAATCCCTATGCCGATTACACTGTTCAGCAGATGTACGAATTCATTTCTAACTATGAGCCCAGTAGAACGGTTGGCTCCGAATATGAATACTCCAACCTGGCCCAGGGCCTATTGGGGCATCTGCTGGCCCGGAACAAGAACACAACTTATGAGGCGCTGATGGTGGCAACCATTGCAGACCCGCTGGGAATGAGCAATACAAGGATTGCCTTTACCGAAACGATGAAACAAAGCCTGGCGCTGGGGCATACCGGCCCCTATGTGGTGGAGAATTGGGACATTCCCACGCTGGCGGGGGCAGGAGCCATCAGGAGTTCCACTTCGGACATGGCGAAATTCATTTCCGCCAACCTGGGCTATATGGATACCCCCTTGCGGGCAGTCATGGACATGTCGCACAAAATGCGGCACAGCAAGGCCGGTAGCATGCAGGTGGGCATGGGCTGGCATATTAAGAACGGCAGGGAAGGAGATGTGATCTGGCACAATGGCGGCACCGGAGGTTACAGAACCTTTGCCGGGTTTGTGAAGGAAACTGGGAAGGGGGTGGTGCTGCTGACCAACTCCAGCACTGGTGCCGACGATATCGGCTTCAACCTGCTCGATTCCGGGTCGGAGCTGGCAGAGCAGTACTTTAAGAGTGATGCAGTGGAGGTGCCTGAGTCGGTGCTGCAGCAGTACGTGGGGGTGTACGAGCTACAGCCTGGCTTCATGATCACCATCACGAGAGAAGGCGGGCAGCTCTATGGACAGCCTACAGCCGAGGAGCGCTTTGAGATTTACGCCGAAAATGACACTGTTTTTTTCCAGCCTGAAGTGAGGGCTAAGATATCGTTTCAGGTTGTCGATAATGGAATGGTAGAGAGCTTAATGCTGTTTCAAGGGGGCGGCGGTGGAGTAGCCAGGAAGATTGAGTGAGGTGGGAATGAATACTTCGTCGTAGCCAGGTTCTGAAGCGTCCCATAGTTTTTCGCAACACTTTTACGCTCATTTTTAATACCAATCTTAATCCGAAGGGATCAAATAAAAGCGGCAACTATGGAAACATTTTGTAGATATCTTTTCGGTGCGCCACTCTGGCAAACTGAACAATATTACCTTCCATGAATACGCCAATTCGATAGTTTCCTGAGCGGAGCCTGAAAGCATTATCAAAGCCAGCAAGTTTTTTAACACCAGGTAGTTCCTCTATTTTCTCGGCTTGCTTGACCTGTTCAATAACCTCAGCAATTGCTTTTCGATCTTTGGGTTGGGTAATTTTATTAAGGTCTTTGCTGAACCTCTTAAGATAAACAACCTGCATCAACCTTTCAGTTTTGCCATTACCTCATCTTCAGATGCAAAGTCAGAACGGTCGACATCTTTCATCAGGATAGATAGTCCCAAATCTTCTGCATCTTCATCGGATAAGACCATCGAATCAACACCCAGCTTCTTCAGTAGCTCTGAAATAAACTGAAATTCTTCCTCACTTTGCGGATTGACGACGATTGAACTCATAAAGCAAATATAACTAATCGAAAAGATTGAAGCTACACGAATCTTCCATGAATACTAGGTGGATTAAGGAAGCCAGACAGCCCCTCCTTTAGGTAAAAGACATTCCGCAGTGGTGGGCTATATTTGCCAAGGAGACCGCAGATGTCCTTCACATTCGCTCGGCTTGAGCAAAGCTGCCGCAGTACTGCAACACGTTTGCTCGGCTTGAGCAAGGCTCCCGTAAGCTTGCATCACGCTTGCTCAGGTTGAGCAAGTCTCTCGCAGATCTGCGTCACACTTGCTCAGGTTGAGCAAGGCCGCCGCAAGCCTGCAACATGTTTGCTCAAGTTGAGCAAAGCTGCCGCAAGGCTGTTTTATGTTTGCTCAATCTGAGCAAGGCTACTGCAGATGTGCACGAGGTTGATAAACAGGAGAAACCTGAAAGCTCAAATCTCCGGCCCGATCATAGCAAGTAGCACCCGTCCGCCTGCGCCAGAAAGCTTTCATCTCAATTGAGCTAGGCCAAGTCACGCTTTGTCCCCATCTTTTACTAATTTCCGATACCCGACAACTGGTAATATACCTGCTGTCGGTTGACCATTATAGCTACCACTTAAAACTACCTGCTCATGACCACCCGAAGAGACTTTGTCAAAAAAAGCCTGTTGACGGCCAGCGGCCTCGCCATGGGGCTCCCATTTTTGAATGCCCATACCCAGTCCGACCTCAAAATCACAAAAATCAGGCACTACCGTGACCCCGATTATACCAAACCGGCCTTTGCTCAGATGCGGGACATTGTGGTGGTGGAAACCAATGGTGGCATCACCGGTATAGGAGAGGGCGGCTCTAAAGAGATGATCCAGAATGTGGCCGAAATGCTGATTGGTGAAGACCCGTTCCGTATTGAGCACCTGTGGCAGAAAGTAAACCGGGGCTATTTCTATCCCTCGGGTCGTGAGCGGCTCCACGCCATGGGTGCGCTGGACATGGCCCTGTGGGACATCAAAGGTAAAGCGCTGAATGTGCCGGTGTATGAATTGCTTGGTGGCCTCACCCGTGATTATATTCCTTGCTACTCCACCGGCTTTCCCGGCCAGGGGTCGGTGAAGGAAACGGCTAAAGCCTGCATGGAAGCTGGGTTTTATGCCTTCCGCACCGATGGAGGTGTTGGCTCAAGAGATGTGTTTGATGTGCACAAATGGCTGAACAGCTACCGAAGGCATTGTGAGCAAATCCGGGAGGGAGTGGGGGAAGACGGCCAGTGGTGCATCGACCTGCACACTAGGTTCGACACAGCCGAAGCCGTGACAGTGTGCAACATGATTGAGCCACTTCGGCCACTTTTCGTGGAGGATCTGGTGCGGTCAGAAAACCCAGGCATTTACGAGACGTTGCGAACCAAAGTAAATGTGCCTATCGCCGTAGGCGAGCAGTTTGGCGACCGGTGGGACATCAATGAGTTGGTAGAAGACCACCTAATCGATTTTTCGAGGGTAACCCTGCCCAATACCGGGGGCATTACCGAATTCATGAAGATCGCTGCCATCTGTGAAACACACTATGTGGGGCTCATTCCTCACTTTACCGGGCCGATTTCCACGGCAGCTCTTGTGCATACGCTGGGTGCCTCGTCGGGCTTTGTGCTCACCGAGATACTGGGTAATGCCGCAACGAAGACTGACTACCTCAACGACGACTATCTGAACTTCAAAAATGGGAAGCTCTACCCAACGGAGAGGCCTGGCCTTGGCATGGAGTTCAATCCTGCGAATGTTGAGCTGATCAACGAGATCACCAAAGGCAGCGACTACAACCACCCCGGCTTCAGGAGAGCTGACGGATCATTCACCAACTGGTAAGAGAACGTATGAAGAAGATCGCCGCTTTTTTATTGTCGATAGGGCCAGGGCTCTTTTGCATAGGATACACAGTAGGCACAGGCAGTGTCACCTCCATGGCCAAAGCCGGCAGCCAGTATGGCTCGCAGCTGCTTTGGGTGTTGTCGCTTAGCTGCATTTTTTCGTGGGCGCTCATGGAGGCGTATGGCAGGTACGCTGTGGTGACTGGCCGAACGGCGGTCAACAGCTTCAAAACAGAGCTGAAGTTTGGCAAAGTGCTGGCCGTAGTGCTTATCGTTGGGATCGTTATCGGCCAGTGGAATTCGCTGTCGGGCATCGTGGGGCTTTCGGCCAACGCACTTTATGAGATCGCCCGTTTGTTTCTGCCCGGCCTGCCAGCGGAAAGCTACTGGGCCGTATTGTCTATCGCCGTGGTCATTCTTGCCATCCTGTACTTTCTGCTGATAGTGGGCAAGTATTCGTTTTTTGAAAAGATCCTTATTCTTTTCGTCACCATCATGGGCGTGTCATTTCTCATTTCCATGTTCATTGTGCTGCCTCCCCCTGGCGAAATAGTGATGGGCTTTATCCCTTCCATTCCTGAGGGAGAGGGAGGAAGTCTCCTTGTGGCCGCCTTTGTGGGCACTACCATGGCGGCACCTACCTTTGTGGTGCGGCCGCTGCTGATGCAGGGCAAAGGCTGGGCCAGGGAGGACACCTCTCTGCAGTCGAGAGACGCCCTGTCGTCGGCGTTGCTCATGTTTGTCATCAGTGCGGCCATCATGATTACGGCCATGGGTGCTCTTTACTACAAGGGGCTGACGATCAACAAGGTGATTGATATGGTGTACACCCTGGAGCCCGTGGCTGGAAAATTTGCTGTGGCGCTGTTTATGACGGGAGCGCTCAGCGCAGGACTTTCGTCGGTGTTTCCTATTCTGATGGTGGCACCGCTATTGATTTCTGATTATAAAAACGGCGAGCTTGATTTGAAGTCGAAGCTTTTCAAGCGACTCACAGCCGTGGCTTGCGTCGTCGGGCTCTCCGTCCCTATTTTGGGAGCCAATCCCATCGCTGCCCAGATAGCCACTCAGGTGGCCAATGTGTTTGTGCTGCCGCTGGTCATTGGTGGAATCATTTATATGATCAATCGGAAAGCGGTAATGGGCGAGCATCGGGCAGGCTGGTTTTTAAACACCGGGCTGGTGCTGGCGTTTGTTTTCTCGTGCGTTATTTCAGTGATTGGCTTCAGCGCACTGAAGGATTTCTTTTGAAGCAGGATGCCGTGAACCGGGCTGACTGCAGTGCGGAGATTAGAACTAAAAATAACTCAGTACTAGTCTTTCAAATGCTTCAAAATTATCTCATTTTTCAGTGCCTCCTGAAGCAGGCTCTCCATTTCGATGGGCATTACCCCCAGGTGCTGGCACACAAGTCCGCCTCCGAGGTTGCTGAGCTCGGCCTGCACTTCCAGCGACAAATGCAGTGCCTCGCAGAGTGCTGCTATACTCACCACAGTGTCGCCTGCACCGGATACGTCGGCAATGCGGCGGATGTGGGCAGGGTAGTGGATGGACTGCACATGGTCGGTAAGGTAAACACCTCTGTCTGATAGCGTGATGAGTGCCTTTTCAACCGGCATGTGCGCATTGAGCTGGTTCACTGCTGATGACAGCTGATCCAGGTCGTGATGATCGAACTCCAGCTTCAGGCCTTCTTTCAGCTCCCGAAGGTTGGGTTTGAATAGGGAGGCACCGCTGTAGGCCAGAAAATTTCTTTTCTTTGGATCCACTACTGTGGGGATGCCCAGCTCGTTGGCCAGATTGATGGTTTGTGAAATGATGGCCGGGTTAAGTACACCTTTGTCGTAGTCCTCAAAAATGATGACGTCGCAACCTGTTGCCAGATTACGAATATGATCCATAAGTGCTCGCTGCTCAAGAGCGGTCAATGCTTTGTCGGTTTCGCTGTCGACCCGGAGCATGTGCTGCGAGCCGGCCAGCACTCTGGTTTTTACCGTCGTAATCCTCTCCCGGCTTTTGATGATGCCCTGGGAAGAAATGTTTCTTGCTTTAAGCAGCTCAAAAAATGTTTCGCCGTCCAGCTCATCGCCAATGATACTGCAAAGAATGGGGGTGGCTCCCAGCGACTGAATATTGAGCGCCACATTAGCGGCACCCCCCAAGCGGTTCTCTTTTTTGCTGACGTTTACGACCGGCACGGGCGCCTCAGGAGAGATGCGGGCAGCGTTACCATAAATGTAGGAGTCGATCATCACATCACCGATGACGAGTACTTTGAGATTTTCAAAAGCGTTGAAAACTTCCTGAATGGAGGAGAAGGGCATGGACAAATGATTGGGTTAACGGCCCAAATATATGAGTTAAAAAAAGAAAGTTTAAAAAAGTGTGTCAGTCTGAGCCTGTCGAAGGCGATTTGGTTTCAATAATCTCTTTCGACAGGCTCAAGATGACATTTCTATTCAAAAGGGAGCTTTATTTCAAAAGTGCCAGAGCCCCTTTGATTCTTTTGAGGGCCTCCTGCAATTCCGCCTCTGAGGCTGCGTATGAAAGTCGTACCGCATTGGGTGCGCCAAAAGCGCCACCTGTTACCAGCGCTACATGAGCTTTGGCCAGGATATAGATGCAGAAGTCATCGGCATCTTTTACCTTCATTTCCCCATCGCTTTTGCCAAAGTAGTGGCTCACATCCGGGAAGAAATAGAAAGCACCTTCGGGCATATTTACTTTCAACCCGGGGATTCCTTTGAGCAGATCGTACACCATGTCTCTGCGCTTGCGGTAGATCGCTGACATTTCTTTAGTGGCGTCAAGGCTGGAGGTAAGCGCCGAAACGGTAGCTCTTTGCGCTATCGTGTTGGTGCCGCTTGTTACCTGGCCTTGAATTTTTTCGCAAGCCTGCGCCACCTCTTTGGGTGCGTTGATGAAGCCAATTCTCCAGCCAGTCATAGCAAATCCTTTGGCCATACCATTGATGGTCACCGTGCGGTCTTTTACTTCCGGGAACGTGCCGATGCTGATGTGCTTGCCCACGTAGTTGATGTGCTCGTAGATTTCATCCGCCAGGATCAGAATTTGCGGATGCTTCGCCAGCACTTTTACAAAACCTTCAAAGTCCTCCTTGCTGAAAACAGAACCCGTAGGGTTACATGGGGAGGAGTAAAGCAATGCTTTTGTTTTTGGGGTAATGGCTGCCTCCAGCTGTGCGGCCGTTGGCTTGTATCCATTTTCTATAGTGCCCGACACCAATACCGACTTGCCTTCGCAAAGCTGAATGATGTCAGAGTAGCTCACCCAGTAAGGGGCAAAAATGATTACTTCATCTCCTGGGTCGAGGATGCTCGACATCAGGTTGTAGATCGACTGCTTGGCGCCGGTCGATACCACGATATTTTCCGGCTTCGAATCAAGCCCGTTTTCGTTTCTAAATTTGGCAGCAATGGCTTCCCGCAAATCCTGGTAACCGGCTACAGGAGAATAGGCAAAGTATTTTTCTTCGTCAATGGCCTTTTTAGCAGCCTCCTGTATGTGTTTGGGGGTTTTAAAATCAGGCTCGCCGAGGCTTAAGCTGATGATGTCAACGCCGGTTGACTTTAACTCTCTGGCCTTTTTGGCCATGGCCAGTGTGGCCGATTCGGCCAGGGCATTCACTCTTTTTGATAAGAAACTCATGTTGATCGGGTGTAATTGCGGCGCAAATTAAAGATTATGAATCGCTTATGCCAAGAAGCCCTATTTTTTTAGAACTTTGCCAATATCAACGCCGGACTTTTGAAATTTCCAAAAATGAAGACCCCATTAATCCTGTTTATTGCACTTATGTTGGCAAAGCAACTGCATGCGCAAGATAGCGATAGGCAATTTACGTTTTCTGGCTTCGCCGATGTGTACTATGCTTACGACTTCAACAAGCCATTGAATAACTCAAGGCAATATGTGACTCAGGCAGCCCGACATAATGAATTCAATCTCAACTGGGGCTATTTGCTGGCAGAGTACTCAGCGAAGAGAGTGCGAAGTAGTTTTGGACTCCAGACTGGAACGTATGTGCAATACAATTACGCTGCGGAACCCAACGATCTCACCAGAATGATCTACCAGGCCAATGCTGGGATAAAGATCAAAGAAGGTATTTGGGTAGATGCCGGCATTATTACCCCGCATACAGGTTACGAGGGAGTTGCCTCAATGGACAATGAAATATATACCAGAGCCCTGGGCACAGAATATACGCCATATTATTTGACTGGTGTGAAGCTGTCTGCGGCATTGAACGACAAACTGGATTTCACAGCTGTCGTTGTTAACGGATGGCAGATAATTGCTGAAACCAACAATGCTAAATCTGTGGGGGTCAATTTGCAATACCGACCAACCGACGAGCTGACCCTTAGCTATGGCAACCTGATTGGCAACGAACAGCCGGGGTTTGTGGGGAGAAGGAAAGTTAGAAATTACCACAACGCCTGGATAAAGTATGCATTCAACGCAAAATTTCATGCAGTGGCGTCCTTCGACTATGGAGCGCAGGAGCTCGTGGGGTCTGATGATAGCGGCAATTTTGTGATAGCGATGCTGATTGCAGAGTATAAGATTAGTGACAAGCTTGCAATAGCCGGACGGGTGGAAAACATGCGTGACGACGACGAGATATTGGTCAATACGTCCGGAGGCGGTTTCAACTTAAGTACGTATTCAATGACCGGTACGCTGAACGTGGCCGATAATGCCAAACTCAGAGTGGAGGCAAAGTATGGAAGCGATGCTAACGCTATTTTTCTCTCTCAGGATGCAACGACTCACGACGACTTCTTTTTGCTGGTCGGCAGTCTGGCAATGAGATTTACGAAGTAGGTAAATCATAATTGACCCTGGTCAATATGCTTCTGCCAAGGGTGATTTCGTCGGTGTATTCCAGCTCGCCGCCAAAGGGAATGCCACGGGCAATCGTGGATACTTTCACTCCTTTATCCCCCACCTTTCTGGTAATGTAAAACGACGTTGTGTCTCCCTCCATGGTGGCGCTCAGGGCCAGAATTACCTCCTGCACTTCACCGTCTTTTCCGGCAATTCTGTCTACCAGAGTTTGGATGTTTAATTCATCAGGCCCCACACCGTTCATGGGTGAGATGATGCCACCGAGGACGTGGTAAAGCCCGTTATATTGGGATGTGTTTTCTATGGCGAGCACATCGTGGATGTCTTCTACCACACAAATAAGCGAGCGGTCACGGCGGTGGCTGGTGCAAATGCTGCAAACCTCGGTGTCTGAAATATTGTGACATTCGACACAGTAGCGAATCTTTTGGCGGAGATTGTCAAGTGCCTCTGTGAAGCGGGTTGTCTGATCTTTTTCCTGCTTCAAAAGGTAGAGCACCAATCGTAATGCTGTCTTTTTGCCAATACCAGGAAATTGAGAAAATTGTTCTACGGCCTCTTCAATGAGTTTAGAAGGAAATTCCATGCAGGCTGTTAAAGAATTTCAGCGTTGATGCCAGCCTCTAAAATAGCTTCTTTCATAGGCTTCAGCTCAGGCAGAGAGCCCTTTTTCACTCCACATTTGCCTTTGTAGTGGATGATCCACGTGCACTGCTCCGCTTGAAGTTTATCGTGCTTGCAAACCTTGATCAGTGTGTTGGTCACATGATCGAACGTGTTATAGTCGTCGTTGTAGACAATTAAGTCCTGTAAATCGGTTGACTCAAGGTCTTCCAATACCTCAACCAGATCTTCTTTTTGCGGTTGATAACTCATAGTCTTTTTGTGATTTAAATGAATTGTGGTTCTTCCAGTCTCAGTTGCCATCTTTGGATGCTTCTGGAAGGCAGTCCATTTTAGTATTCCGTTTATTTTATTCCAGATGAATTACTTTGCCAGAGTGATGTTCTGTTCGTTAATTTGGTTTGAATATCCCGCAAAATTAAGAAAATAAACTGACATCCCGATAGATATGACACCTACTCTTGTTCTCGCCGTCATTGGAAGTTACTTTTTACTGCTCTTCGTCATCTCCTATTTTACCTCCAGAGGTGCTACTTCGTCGACATTTTTTACGGGAAACCGGGAATCTCCCTGGTATTTGGTGGCTTTTGGGATGATCGGTGCCTCATTGAGTGGCGTTACGTTCATCAGCGTTCCTGGCGAAGTCGGCAATAGCGGTTTTACCTATTTTCAGGTCGTGTTGGGGTATTTGCCTGGTTACCTGATCATTGCCACAGTGTTGATGCCTCTTTACTACAAACTCAATCTTGTTACGATATATACCTATCTCGAACAGCGGTTCGGTGTGGCTTCTTACAAAACAGGATCTTTTTTCTTTCTCCTCAGCAGGGTGGTTGGGTCGTCTTTCAGGCTGTTTCTGGTGGCTGGTGTATTGCAGTTGGCAATTTTTGATTCTTTTGGTATCCCCTTTTGGGCTTGCGTGCTCATTACCATCGGGCTGATATGGTTGTATACTTTTAAAGGGGGTATAAAAACCGTAGTGTGGACCGATACCCTGCAGACCGGCTTTATGATCCTGGCGGTTGTTATTAGTATATATCTCATCAGTACCGAGTTGAACATTGGAATTGCAGACATAGGATCTACCGTTGTGAAAAGTGAGTACTTCCGGGTGTTTGAATGGGATTGGCAGAGTGGCAGAAACTTTTTCAAACAATTTTTTGCCGGGGCTTTCATTGCGATAGTGATGACAGGCCTCGATCAGGACATGATGCAAAAGAACCTCACCTGCCGGAATATTGGCGATGCGCAGAAGAACATGTTTTGGTTTTGCGTGGTGTTGGTCATCGTTAATTTTTTGTTTTTGAGCCTGGGAGCGCTGTTGTTTATGTATGCCGAAACCACGGGCATTCCTATTCCTGACCGTACCGACAATCTTTACCCTATGTTGGCGCTCGGTCATTTTAATACTTTCGCAGGGGTGCTCTTTCTCCTGGGCATTGTAGCTGCTGCTTATAGTAGCGCCGACTCAGCTCTAACAGCAATGACCACGTCCTTCTGCGTCGACTTCTTGGGTTTTGAGAAAAAAGAGGTAAAAAACAACGATAAGGTAAGGATGCTCGTTCATCTGGGCTTTTCATTCCTGCTCTTTTTCGTCATCCTTATTTTCAACGCCATCAACGATTCGAGCGTAATTAATTCGGTGTTTACAGCGGCCGGCTACACTTATGGACCCTTGCTCGGGCTCTTCTCCTTTGGGCTTTTCACTAAACGCCCGTTAACAGACAAGTATGTGCCGGTAGTTTGCGTGCTATCGCCATTGTTGTCGTACCTCATCAACATCAGCTCCGAAAGTCTTTTATGGGGATATAAGTTCGGATTTGAGATTTTGCTTCTGAATGGGCTGCTCACCTTTCTTGGACTTTGGGCGATTAGCAGCAAGAGAAAAATAGACGTTTCAGTGTGACAAGATGTTTTCGGGTGCGTCTTCACGCCAATCCTGCCGTTCCCTGGTGTGTCTTCACACCCGTTCCGGTTGGCACTTCTACCTGTTCAGCGATTTATTGGATCATATCGTTCATATTCTTTCGCCAATGTGGGTCAGTATACCAAACTCGTCAATTCCGGTTTCATAGAACCTTGCAGAAGAGTACTTATAGTCTTCTGGCCTTTCTGCCAACCGCCAATGTTCCTGCAAAGGGTTATTATGGATATAGGTGAGCTTTTGGAGGATAAATTTATCGGAGTATAAATGGATCGGAAGCGAATGCCTCATCCAGATATTGTGAGAGCGGCTGACCGAGAGAACTTTGAAATCAGAAAGTAGCCCAGGGTTGCTGGCCTTTATATCTTTGAAAATCACATGGCTTGTGAATTTCATAAAACTAGTGTGGGGGAGTTCTTTACCATTCAATGTCAGCATCTCCCAGATGATATGGAAGTGGTTAGGCATGATAACGAAGCCGTACACTATCAACTTCCCACTTTGTGTCAAAAACCTCAGGCTTTCAATGAGCACTTCTTTGTACGAGTCTTTGGAAAGGAGGGGTTTCCAATCCTTGATGGTGGCAGTGTAGAAGTAGATGTTATCAAGTTCCATTCTTTGAATGGGTGTGAAGACACACCCTAAAACGAAAGACATCAAAATAGGAATTATTTGTGGCGAATGTAGCCGGGAGGACAGTGCCTGTAGTTTAATTCGTTGGGGGGTGTGTCTTCATACCCGCAATGAATGTTGAAAAAATAGACGTTCCAGTGTGAGTTTCCCCACACTGGTACTAACACAGCTAATTGAATTCCAATGTCATTTGACCTTTTTCATTTGAGGCGGTTGGTGCCTCAATAAAAGGAGGCCGATGCCTGGAAACTTTTTGAAAGGGCGCTTTAGAAAGCACTTTATTTTTTCCTCTACCGACATACTTTACAAGTAATGCGCTTTCGGCTCTGAAGTCCTGGTGATAACGATGCTGAACAAACGCATTGTATAAAGAGCCGTAGATTTTGCTTTCAAAATCGGCGCCGATTGTCATATGAGGATGATCGGTAAACGTCATATTGCTGATGTCGATGCCCATGTCTTTTGTGATAGAAAGAAAGGCATCATGAAAAAGTCTATTTCGCTCCTTCAGCGTCCTTGCATTCTCCACTTTTATGAAGAGGGTGCGGCTTTGTGGAAAGTGCGAAAAGCCATTAAGCGACACATCGAAAGTATCCAGATAAGCGGCCGCCTTTCTCAGTGCCTTGATCAATTGCTGCTCGTCGGCCACTTCAGCCTCAAAGGAAAAAAGTGAAATGAACGCCTCTGAGGTCATGAACTTGAACTTCCCGGCTCTCTGCTGTATATACAGTTTGCACTGGTGCACATAGGAAGCCACTGGCTGTGATGCAGGAAGCTGGACTTTATAGAACATTTTCATAGCGGTAGTATTTACTATCAAATTTAGCAATACTAAAACACTATGCAAAAAATGTTGGAATAAATTACTACAAAAATTAGTATTCGGCTAAGGCTGCTCAAAGCCGCATCAGGTGGCAAGAAAGGAAGGAGTGATGGTTTTGAATTTCAGGGGTTGGTACCTGGAGCTTATTTGTTATTTATCTTTTGCCAACTTGTGCTTAGAAAAAGTGGACGCATAGATACGAAGGGAGGCGTTGGTGTTTTGAAATTCAGCAATTAGTAGTTGGAGCTTACTTGCTATTTGTCTTTTGCCATTTGGAGCTTCCCCCTTCACTCTAGTTCTTTCATTGGATCCCAGAATAGCCTGTCAAACCCCACGATCTTGTCATTTTTCACCTCAACGCCTTCTGCTTTCAGTAACTCCTCCATTCTCGAGCCGCCAAAGTGCTGTTTGCCAGAAAGCACTCCCACCCGGTTCACCACCCGGTGCGCCGGCACGTCGTCGGGCATGCCAGCGCTGTTCACCGCCCAGCCAACCATGCGGGAACTGCCCTTGGTGCCAAGATAGTTAGCAATAGCACCGTAGCTTGTCACACGGCCTTTGGGGATCAGCCGTGCCACTTCGTACACATCCTGGAAAAACGACGTCTTGTCTGCTGGCATAGGAGGCTCAAATATTACATCTTGCAATATCTTATTTTGACCAGGCAAAACAGAAAATGTTATGCAGAAAGTTGTGCTGATTACAGGAGCCGGAGGAAATCTTGGCGAAGCTGTTGTAGACGAGTTTTCAAGCTTAGGCTATAAGGTTGTAGGTACGGCGGTGCCGGGTCACTTGCCAAAGGGAGCGACCAGGGCTGAATTTATAGAGGCTGATTTGACCAATGAGAAAGCCGCCTCAGATGCCATTGACAAGATGGTTGCCAAACATGGTCGCCTTGATGCAGTGATTATGTTGGTTGGTGGCTTTGCCATGGGAAATATTGAGGATACGGGTGGTGCCGAACTCGACAAAATGCTCCATTTAAATTTTTACACGGCCTATTTCACTGCCAGACCAGCGTTTCAGGCAATGGCAAAAGCAGGCGGAGGCAGGTTGGTGTTTGTCGGTGCCAGGCCAGCCCTTCAGGCTTCTGCTGGAAAGGACACCCTGCCTTATGCGCTTTCAAAGTCATTACTGTTTAACCTGTCCGACATATTGAACGAATCGGGCAAAGGGAAGCACATTACTTCAAGCATTGTGGTGCCCAGTATTATCGATACGCCTCCCAACAGGAAGAACATGCCCGATGCCGACTTCAACAAGTGGGTGAAAACAGAAAAAATTGCCAAAACCATTGGCTTCATTTGTTCGGAGGAAGGAAATGCTTTGAGGCAGGGAGTTTATAAGATTTACGGTGATAGCTAATTTGAATGCTGTAGATGAAACCAGTCGGCGGATTTTGGGGTTGGCATAAGGTTAAGCTTTAAATTTTACCGATGTTAGACGTATTTGTGATAGGTGCCGGCCCCATTGGTCTGGCTTGTGGAATAGAGGCTCAGAAGAGAGACTTGAGTTACGTGATCGTGGACAAGGGTTGCCTGGTCAATTCTATTTATAACTATCCGGCCAATATGACTTTTTTTTCCACTTCTGATAAATTGGAAATAGGTGAGGTGCCTTTTATTTCTCACAATCCCAAACCTACCCGACCGGAGGCGCTGGAGTATTACCGTCGGGTGACAAGCTCCTGGAAATTGAATGTGCGACTGTACGAGCCTGTCAATAGTGTGGAGAAGAAGGGTGATTTTTTTGTCATTTCCACCTCCAAAGCCACTTTTGAAGCCCGCAATGTGATCCTGGCCACGGGGTTTTACGACTTGCCCTACCTGTTGAACGTGCCTGGTGAAGAGCTACCCAAAGTGCGTCATTATTACAAAGAAGCGCATCCCTATTTTGGCATGAAAGTGTTGGTGATTGGGGCGGCCAATTCGGGGGTTGATGTGGCTCTGGAAACCTACCGAAAAGGAGCGAAAGAAGTAACAATGGTGATCCGGGATGAAGTAATTGGTGACCGTGTAAAATACTGGGTGAAGCCGGACATTGAAAACCGGATCAAGGAAGGCTCCATCAAGGCCTATTTCAAGTCGCAGGTAGTGGCCATCAGAGAAAAGGAAGTTGACATCATTACG
Organism: Imperialibacter sp.; assembly: GCF_048007035.1. Classification (NCBI taxonomy): domain Bacteria; kingdom Pseudomonadati; phylum Bacteroidota; class Cytophagia; order Cytophagales; family Flammeovirgaceae; genus Imperialibacter; species Imperialibacter sp. The sequence goes on along the minus strand of NZ_CP180355.1, from coordinate 1,834,842 downwards.
CCGGAGGGCATGAAGACCCTCGAAAATGACTTTGTGCTGGCCATGACGGGCTACCAGCCCAGCTTTACCTTCCTCAAGAGCATGAACATCGAAGTTGGCACCGATGATTTTCTAACACCTGTTCACAATCCCGAGACCATGGAAACCAACGTGCCGGGCATTTACCTGGCAGGGGTCATCTGTGGAGGCCTGAAAACCAACAAATGGTTTATCGAAAACTCAAGGGTGCATGCTGAGGTGATTATGGAGGGGATTGCGAAGAAGCAGGTGGTTTGAATTTTGAGGTCTCCAATGGGTTTGAATCCTTGGAGGGTTAATAAAATATTTTGCTAAGCTTGTTGCTTTCTTTTTAAATTCATCTTTCAATTTTTTCAACACAAATCCATGGAAAACCTCGAAGCGCTCAAATACCCTATAGGTGATTTTATTCCACCAAAAGATACGTCTCTGGCGATGCGTAGCCATTGGATAGAAGACATTGCTCATTTGCCATCGCAATTGAGGACGGCAGTCGTGGGCCTTTCTGAGGAACAGTTGGAAACCCCCTACCGCCCCGGCGGTTGGACAGTGCGGCAGGTGGTGCACCACATCCCTGATAGCCACATGAACTCATATATGCGTTTCAGGTTGGCACTCACAGAGGACAACCCGACCATCAGGCCCTACGAAGAGCAGCTATGGGCAGAGCTACCCGATGCAGCCCATGGAGAAATTGATCTTTCTCTCGATTTATTGGAAATGCTCCACAAGCGATGGGTGGTGCTATTAAAAGCGATGTCTGAAGAAGACTACAAAAGAACTTTTGTGCACCCTGCGTCCGGAAAAACCTCCAAACTGGCTACCGTGTTGGCTATGTACTCGTGGCATGGCAGGCACCACCTGGCACATATCACGGAGTTGAAGAAGAGGATGGGGTGGTAGCATAGCAGCTTTCCGGATCACAGTCCGAGCGTATCAAATCTCGAGTTGATCAACTCTTGAAAATTCACCTTCATGTCTTCGGGCAAAAAACTGATGTCAATGAAATCCTTCCACCTGGCCTGGGAGTTGGAAAATCTCCTGTAAATATTGTCTATGGCTTTTTGTTCGATTCCGACAGATAACATGGCAGTGTCGAAATCAGCTTTTTTCAGTTTTTTCTTTTTGCCGTTTAAAGTCAACGCAAGCTCTTCATCATCCTCGGGCAATACCAGAGCCGACGCCACAAGATCATAGGCGGGGCAAAGAGTATAATTGAGTCCGTCGTTTTTCAACAATGAAAAATTCTTGAGATGCATATCATTGTTGCCTGTTAGAAAGCAGAAGATGACCTGCTCATAAAAATTGATCGCATCAAGGCCGGGATTCTCCGAGTACCGGATAATAGTTTTTGCAATCTGTTCGTAAGAGCCCTTGTATTTGTGCTCGGTCAGCCTTTCAGTCAGTTGGCACATATCCTCCATATGCAGTTTCCTGGCTGCACTGGCTTTTCTTGATACGGTTTTTCTATCTATGCGTTTGGTGATGTAGGCTAACTGCCCTGATTTGAGACTTATTAGCGAGTGCTCCACGGTGTTTATTCCACATAGGGTTGCCAAATGCATCGTTAGGTCTTCGTTCTCCGGCAGGTGTTTAAACGCTTCTGTCTGTGGTTTCAAAATATACTCTCCCCATAAACCGACTATGGTAAACCTTTCTGGAACCTGACTATTTTTTATTTTTTCAATGCTCAGAGATAGCTTCGGCTGAACGCCGGTCACTGTTTTGTGGCTTTTGATAACCTGCTCAGCAAGTTGTAACATATCGTTCTCTGTGAAGGGTAGTTCAGGAGGGGCAGCCGTCCCAAAAAACTTCTTACTACACGATGGATGGAAACCAGCATCCCCTGCTTGAGACGCCAGGTCTTCTCCATTGAGAGGCTGATAGCAATAGAGGCATGATTTTCTATTCATTCTCTTCAGCGTCTACTGGTTCAACAGAAACAGCCCCGATACAGTCTCTGCAGGTGGCCAATAGCAAGCTCATTCTGTCTCGGACATTGATCTTCCAGCTCTTCTCAGCTATTTCCAGTAGCCACCCTTCAGGGATCAAGCCATCAAAAAAGGGGAACAGCATGGCACTGTGATAAACCTTGTCTGTAAGTGGCATGGTCAGGCTAATTGGCTCTCCTCCTTCGCTCACATACTCCTTTTGGTAGGCAAAATGGTAACCTTCACTGTCCTCAGTAAGCACCCCAGCCCACTCGTCATGCATATATATTTTAGCTTTTTTCATCGAACAGCTTGCTTCTGTTGATAGCTTTTGGGCCAAGTTCATACCCGAAGAGTTTCAACACCTGGTTGACTTTGTCCATTTGTAAAGATTGCTTCCCTTGTTCCATTTCACGCACAAACCTCAGCCCCACGCCAGCCTTTAGTGATAGCTCCTCTTGAGTCAGTCCCAATGATTTTCTTTTCTCTTTAACGAATTGGCTTAAGTCCATACCTTAAAAACATACCTTTTCGGGTATAAAAGAAAGCAATAATTTATTGATTATACCTTAAAGGGTATAAAATATACTGTATTGAATCAAATTATACCCAATCGGGTATAATAGCAAGTTGTAGATCTTAAATTGTACCTGTGCGGGTATAAAAGAGCTGCGATTCCTGCAAGATGCTTGCTCCGCTTTGGATTGGCCTATCTGCAAACGAAAGGTTAGAAGACATCATTCATCAATGCACTTTTAACCCTTATATCAATTCTGTTGAGTATCTTTCTTGCCCATTATCTCTTCAAGCGTCCTATGAAAAAACTTTCACTTCTAGTCATTCTGCTCCTCCCCACGTTGCTCCTGGCACAGCAGCCCAAGCAGTTTCTTCTCTTCGATACCCAATTCACTTACACCAAAGAGAACGCCGACAATTCCACCCCCAGCAAATCACACTACTACGTAAAAGGCGATATGCTGAATACCCAGCGGCCTACCGATTGGACTTCGCCTGTTGACTACCGCAATGGATCGGTTCACATACGCCTGGAGGTGATGGAAAAGCCCGCCGGAGGATATCCTACACAGTGGACGTTGTGTTACATCCCCAACAAAGGCCAGGGAAACGGCTATGGCTGCACCAATACCGGCCTTTACACAAAGGAGGGGCTATATGAAGTCGACGTTCCTATGACTTCCTTTTGGGAAAATGAATCCATTATCTGGAGTGAAGGCATCAAACAAATGGATTTGGTGATCAAAGACGATAGTGGGGGGCAAGGCCACGCCCACAGGCGAGCCGATCCTGAGCACTTTTTCCCAACCAAAGTGCGGATCACCATGGTGCAGGTGGCTGCAGGGGAAAAGTATGACGCTGCTATTGTGCCCGATAAGCCAGTTGGTCTCCAAAACAGATAGCATTTGGAATTGACCATTGCACGAACGTAGTCAAGTGGTCAGAGGGAGTATTTTTTGCACATTGGTAATCTCTTTTCAAATAAGTTATCTTCATTATTTCTCATAATTATAAATACTAGTTACATTGGTAGAAATAGCGTCGTTGAGTTGATGTTCATATAGTTGCTGCCTGACGAAGTCGATAGTTCCAAAAACACGAAGATGAGAGAAAGAATATTCACTCTTACACTTGCTCTGGTATTCACAGCCTCACTTGCTAGGTCTCAACGTGTTGACTCAGAAAGGGTATCAATTGCTGTAAGAAGCGGAGCCAATCTTCAGAAATTTGATGAGAGAGATTTCGATGGGCGCATTCAAAAAAATCACTTACTCCCAGGTGCTCATTTTGGTATAGATATCAACATACCTGTGAGCTCCGACTTCCATTTTCAAACGGGGTTTCTCGTTATCAACAAGGGATCCAAAGGTGTTGGAGAAACAAAAACCACTACCCGGCTGTCGTATCTCGAAATGCCCTTGAATCTGGTGTACAAAAAACCGTGGGGCAGCGGATACTTAATGCTTGGCTTTGGTCCATATGTTTCTCGTGGTTTCGGAGGCCATGTTACCACTGGCAGTGGTGCAGTCGAATTCTCACGTGATGTTAAGTTTACAGATCCGGCGAAAGACGATGGCCTGTCCTGGACTCCATACTTTGAACGGATGGATGTTGGGGGCAATATTTTCGTCGGATATATGATGCCCAGCGGATTATTCTTTCAAGTGAGCACACATCAGGGGATTACCAAAATTAACCCAACACACAATCAGTATCCCGGTGACAGATCCAGCATAAAAAATACCGGAACTGGTTTTTCTGTAGGCTATAGGTTTTAGGCCAAGCTTTTCAAAGTAAGTTTCCAAAGGGGCTACTCATTCATTGGGCTTTGTTGTTTGTCCTTTCTATGGTTTTCAAACATTTCAATAGCGGCCTTCAGCATGCCAATTAAGCCGATGCCCAACACAATGACTCCAAAAGCGAGCTCTCTTATAATATCGTTCTCAGAAGCGAAGTAGCCAAACATTCCAAAGGCAAGTACCCAAAACGTGGTCAACGACATGACCAACAACGCAATTTTGCCCCACCTGGGGTTCTCCCAAACCCTCTTCGAAAGTTTGTTCTGGGTTTTTTGGGTGTCCTGCAAGGTGGAAAAGCTGATGCCCAGGCCCATAAAAACCAAAAGCTTGTTGTAGTCGGCCCAGATGGTGTCAAAGCCAAAAATGATGGGCTTAAACGAAAAGAATAGGGCAAGCAGCATTAGCGGATACTGAAAGTAGCTTACATAGTGAAAGAATTGCCTGGCGCCTGGCATCAGATTTTAGGTTGGTTTGGGCGAATAAATTACGAACTTTTTCCTTCACTGAAAGTAATGAGCCAAGGCAAGCTATGAGCCCGACATCATAGCTTGCTGTTTGACTCCCCCTTGGTCACTCAATGCGTGATTTATGCAACTCATATAGACATATGTGTAACTCGCAGCGGCTTCATGGACCCTACCTTTGATAAAAAATTCCTTCTCTCCAAAGGTGGGGCCTCACCCAATCTGAAGACTTCGAGGTGATCCCCTACCGCATCAATCATTAAGTATCTAAGTATGAAAAATTTAAGTAAGAGTGTAATCTTCTTTTTGTGTGTGGCTTTTCTGTTCTCGGGTTGTTCTGCGAGTAAAACCAAAAAAGGGGCAGCTGTTGGCGTAGTTGGTGGAGGTGCCATGGGTGCCGTTATTGGCAGGGCATCAGGAAACACTGCGTTGGGTGCCATTATCGGGGCAGCAGTCGGGGGTACTGCAGGCGCTTTGATTGGCAACAAAATGGACAAACAAGCGGCTGAACTGGAAAAAACTGTGCCCGATGCTAAGGTGGAAAGAGTAGGAGAGGGCATCGTGGTTGAATTTAGCAGCGACGTGCTCTTCGGGTTTGATAAATCTGATCTTTCGTCAGAATCAAAGACTTCGCTGGATAAGCTGGTTAAAGTGCTCAACGCCTATCCCGACACTGACATTGAAGTGCAGGGGCATACTGACAGTAAAGGGTCTGAGTCTTATAATCAGGGCTTGTCGGAAAGAAGGGCAAGCACGTCTTCAAATTATATAAGGAGCCAGGGAATCAGCTACAACCGGGTACGAATCAAAGGGTTTGGCGAATCGGTACCGAAATACAACAATGGTACGTCTAGCGGACAAGCTCAAAATCGCAGGGTTGAATTCCTGATCACTGCAAACGAAAAAATGAAGACGGAAGCTGCCAAAGAAGCCTCTAATTAATTCACACAATCAAAGAAAACTAAAATGAAAGCAAGACAATTATATATCTTCCTTGCCCTGGTCTTCGCCACGTCAGCGACCATGGCTCAAAGCACTGCATCAAAAAAAGTCGGCTTGGCCATTCTTGGTGGGGTTAATTTACAGAACTTCAATGGGAAAGATTTCAACGGAGACAAACTTGAGAATGACCTGATAGCAGGCTTTCATGCCGGACTCAACGCTCAAATACCCATTGCTCCGGAGTTTTATTTTCAACCCGGGCTGATGTTCAGCACCAAGGGAGCCAAAAATACAACAGGACAAGTGACGAGTACTTATAGGCTCTCGTATTTGGAACTGCCTTTGAATCTGGTGTACAAGAGCCAGGTGGGCAATGGCTATATTATGTTAGGCTTTGGGCCTTACGTGGGGTATGCTGTTAGTGGCAAGGCTACCTATGTGTCTGGTTCTGTAGAAGTCAACAATGACATTGAGTTCACCAATGAAGTGAATGACGGCGATGCATTGCTAACACCCTATTTTAAGCCACTCGATTTTGGGGGAAATATTCTGTTTGGGTATGAGATGGCTGGTGGTTTGTTTTTTCAGCTCAACTCGCAACTTGGTATGGTGAAAATCAACCCCGACGACAATAGAACCGCCAACGACAAAACCAATGTGAAAAATACTGGCTTTGGCCTTTCAGCCGGCTATAGATTTTAGTAGAAGTCTTCCCAGGAGGAATGCAAGAAACCCCTTTGGTCTATGATAAGACCAGAGGGGTATTTTTCAAAGATACGAGTAAGGGAGAAGCTGGAGGAGATCTTTTGCCGTGTGGCTTCTGTTCGTCGGGAGCATCAATAACAACTGCGGCCTCTCTCACAGCTATCCCGCAGGGATCTTCTACACCATGAAAAGCCTTTCTTCTGGTGTGGTCCCACGTGCTGGGGCTGAGGAAACCACCGATCCGGGCTACTCACTCTTCAAAAATTCATCTATCACTGACAACGTCAACTCGGTCGTGTTGCTTCCCTGATAAGGCCCTTCCACCTGCCCCATGTACGAGCCGTGGTTGCCGGGTAGTATCATTAGCCTGGCATTGGGTATGGTGGCAGCCATCAGTGCGGCATGTGTGTTCTGCACCACATCCTGGTCGCCATTGATAATGAGCGATGGCGCCTGAATAGACTGCAGCAAAGCCTCATCCCAATCCTGAAAGCCGAGCATCCGATTTTTGTCATGATTGAACATGGCAAGGAGCTTAGTAGAGTCAGGATTGATTGCCCAAAACGCTTCTTTCAGGTCGGCCGGCATATTATCGAGGCTGGCATGCTCCATGCCATCAAAAAACCCTGGAAACATGCCTTCTCTTTTGAAAAAAGCCGAAGCGATGATCAGCTTGTTGACCCTCTCCGGGTGCCGAATACCTATTTGCATTGTGGTATTTCCTCCATTGCTGAAGCCGAAAAAAGAGGCTTTGGCAATGCCCAGGTTTTGCAGAAGTGTAACCACGTCGTCTGCGTCCTGCTCAAATGTTTCTGGTGAATCCCTGTCGCTGGTGTGGCCATGAGCCTGTAGCTCAACGGCAATGAGCTTTTGGTTTTTCGCCAGGTCGGGGATAATATTGCCAAACGTGGTTTGTATAGTTGAACCGCCTCCATGAATGAGTACAAGTGGGTCTCCTTCACCGTGAATCTCGTAGTACATTTTCAGGCCGTTGACATCGGAGTAGCCGCTCTCGAAGGAGGTCACTTTTTCTGGGAGTTCCGTTTTTGATTCCATAGACTCGTTATTATTTGTGCTGCAGGAGGCGAGTAGCGCAACAGCTACGCCAAGGGTCAGCATTATTGATTGAGATAAATTTTTCATCATTGTCATTTTTTGGCGACAAACTTTGTCAGGTATTGGGCAAGTTTTTCGATGTTCTGTTTCAGGCCTTCGTCGGCGCCGTACTTTTTCACTACTTCAATGAATTGCTCCCTGCTTTCGAACAGCATGTGCCAGTGCATCAGCGTTTTTTTGCCCTGACTTTCAAACTCCACGGTTGTTAGAAAAGATGGAGAAGAGACGTGCTGATACACGATCTTTTTGTGCTTGACTACTTCTTTGAAAACACTTTCGTTGGGGTAGTCGGTGCCGTCTGGCCCATGCATCACCAGCGACCATTGCCCACCGGGGTGCACGTCCATTTGGCTGATGTCGGTTGTGAAGCCGTTGGGCCCCCACCAGTTTTTCAGGTGATTGGGGTCAGTCCACACTTCCCACACCAGCTCGATAGGGGCGTTGAAGAGCCGGGAGATTTGCAGCTCCCTGTCCGAAGTGTCTAAATGATCTTTTGCCATGGTGTTATTTTTTAAGAAAGTCAGTCAATTTGGAAAAAGTCGCACCAAAGCCTCGCTGCATATCTTCGGCGATGGAATTAAAACCGTCAATTTCCTCTTGTGTGGCATCGAACGGTTCTCCTGTTAGTTCGATAGTTGTTTTGCCGCCTGTTTCGGTAAACCGAAGGCTGTAAAAAATTTCTACTGGCAGCTTTACATCGAAAGGAGCCGGAATAGGATTGCCCTCTTCATCGGCAAAGGCATTGGTAAACTCTAACAAGTCGTGGGCATTAACCGTCTTGAAGAGAAATCTTCCATAGTTCACGTGTTCGCCAAACTTCATACTGAAATGGAACACGCCACCTGGCCTAAAATCGAGACTAATGGCGCTGTTCTTCGTTTCCACAGGCCCCCACCATTCGTTCAGTGCTTCGGCTGTGCTAAAGGCATTGAACACCAGCTCCTTTGGAGCATTGAACTCGTAAGAAAGCCTCAGCTTGTCTTTGTCTGAAATTGTTGGTGCATTCATTTGTCGGTCTTTTTTTCTGATTGAATTTTGGTCAGGTATTTATCCAAAGAATCGAACTTGCTCATCCAAAACTGCTTGTATTGCTCTATCCAAGCCGACGCTTCGGCAAGGCCTTCCAGCCTGGCTTCGCAGTAGCGCTCCCGCCCTTGCTGACGGATGGAAATAAGACCGCACTCCTGCAAGATCTTCACATGCAGCGACACCGCCTGCCTACTCACATCAAATTTTTCAGCCAGGGCATTCACATTGAGCGACTGGTGAGCCACCATGCCAATGATTTCCCGCCGGGTGGGGTCTGCTATCGCCTGAAATACGTCTCGTCTGGCCTCCATAATATGCAAGTGTTTGCTTGCAAATATATGCGCAAGTATCTACTTGCGCAATAGTGTGACAAAAAAATCAGTGCCTGTTTCAGGTACAGATCCTCGATAGTCACCATTGACCGGGAGCATCCCCCGACGTGCAATTTAAATGAAGGTACTTAGTAGTTGAACTGTTGAAGAATGGTAGCGAGGTCGGTGGCGTTGCCATTCATCTGTCGAAAGCTGTTGTAGTAAGCGTCATCAATCGGATAAAATTTCTCTGCCTGCTGTGCTTCCGACCACCCCGACTTTAATGCGTCCAGCGCCAGCGAATCTTCTTCGTGCAGTGCGAACAACAGATTGGATATTGTCTGCCGCTCTGCTTTTGTCATCCGCTTGTTTATCAATACTGGCCCAAGAGGAATCTCTTCCGACATCCACAACAATCTGTTCGCAGTGGTTGAATCCTTTTCCAGCTGCTTGAAGTACTCGTTGCTGCCAATCGCACAAAGGTCGGCCTCACCAGCCTCCAGTTTTTGAAAAGTAGACGTATGGTTACCACCGAACGTCACCTGCCCGAAGTCACTCTCCGGAGATTTTAGGCCTAAGCTGCTAAGCATGAGCCTCGGCACCAGGTTCCCAGAAGTTGAGCCCTCGGCCACAAACATCATAGTCAGCGACTTTGCATTAGCTTGCAGGAGGTCAAGGCTTTTGATCTTGTCGTTGTTGGTCAGTACAGCCGTTTTATAATTGTCTTCTGCTCCCTTTTTCACCTTCAGGGTTGCTACGGGAGTCATGTGCTTGTTGTCTAGCGCCAACACGAGGTAGCCAAGCGTGTTGATCAGCGCAATATCTACCTCATCTGCTTTGATAGCTGCCACAAAGGAAGCTACGTCCGGATAGCTGGTTGTTTCCACTGGCCTGCCAAGAGCTGCCCTCAGGTTCACTGCCAGGGGTTCAATTTTATCCAGGCGGTTGTCGGTGGCATAAGTGTATGTAGCCAGCTTGATTGACCGCTGTGGCTCGCTGCACCCGAACGAGCCAAAAACCAGAAGAACGGTAATTGATATAGTTGACGAGAAAACTTTTTTCATTATAAGTAAATTGAGCTAACGGCTAAAAATAGGAATAATGCCCTCGCAGCAATACAAGGGCATTAGACCAAACATTTCAGATGCACAGAATGCTTATCTCATGTGCTATCAGTGCCAGATTTCTTTATCTTGAGGCATTCGGATTGCTGGAAACATCTTTAAAAAGAAGCATGTCCCCAATTCTTGCCGAAGCACCATCGTAAAAACCATTTTCTCCCTGGAAATCTTTCGGATTTTTGAAGGTTCCGAAAATGTAGTCAAAAATGGGGAAATCGGAGTAGTTGTACTTATGCACTCCACGTGCATGGTGTACTGCATGCTGCTCTGGCCTTTGAATGAAATAACCCAGCCACACGGGTGTTTTGATATTGGCATGCTGGAATTGGCTTAAAAAATTCAGCGAAAAGATAATAATGCTGATAGCCGGGGCCGAAAAGCCCATAAAAAATGCAAAACAAAAACTTCCCAGCAATGTAAAGCCAACCATGTCCATGATGCTAAAGTAGTAGGTGCTCGGAATATCAATTCGCTCGGCGCTGTGATGCATCTGATGCCCTACCCGCCATAGAAAATCAGATTTGTGCAGTGCTTGATGATAGAAGTAGAGCAGGAACTGGTAAAATAACAAACCGACGGCTACCTGAACAGTCGTAGGCATCCAGGTCAGGTTGAGCAACTGATAGCTTGCCAGAAATTCATCGGTAAAATACGGCAAGTAAGAGCCCAGGAAAAAAAACACAACGAAAGCGAGCAAACCTCTCAGCGTTGCATATTTGATTTTAGGCATGTTTTTGTTCCTGGGAAAAAGTTGCTCCCACACATGGAGCAAAGTAAACATCGCAATAACGACGAGCGAAACAGGGTCAAGGAGAATTTCTAACGGAGTCGGCATAAAAAAATAGTTTAAATGAAAAAATAGACTTAACTAAACAGACTAGTTGGTGCAAATATAGATAAACTTATTTTTATACCAACTAGTCTGTTTATTTTTTTATATTTGAATCTATGGCTAGAAACGGAAAGCCCACGAGGGATAAAATATTGGCAGAGTCTAAAACGCTCGTACTTGAAAATGGTTTTGCAGGCACATCGGTGGATCAAATCCTTGAGCGGTCAAAAATCACAAAGGGAGCGTTTTTTTATCATTTTAAGTCAAAGGCAGACCTGGCCAGAACGCTGATTGAAGACTTCTCAAGTGAGGACTTGGCCGACCTGGATAATGCGCTTAAAGAAACAGAAGCGTTGAATGGCGATCCATTGCAGCGGCTTCTAAAGTTTACCCAGCGCTATATTGACATGATGGCCACATTGGAAAGTCCTTATCCCGGCTGTCTGTATGCCTCCTATATTTATGAGCCCAGCCAGTTTAGCGATGATATAAAGGAGAAAATATCCTCTTCTATACTCACGTGGCGAAAGGAGCTGGCAGTCATGCTGGATGAAACACAGAAAACTCACCGAATGAAAATTCCGACAGATAAGGAATCCCTTGCTGATCAGTTTACGGTAATACTTGAGGGAGCTTTCGTCGTTTCTAAGGCATTGAACGAGCCTCAACTTACGGCCCATCAGTTGAAGCACTACAAAAACTATTTGGAGTTGCTATTTGAAAAAAGAGCATGAATAGACGCACCTTGATTTTTCCAAAAAAGTTGCGACACAGCCACCGTCTACACTCCAGCCATCCTGCAGGGATCTTCTACGTCAAGAAGGTCAATGCCTCAAGTCCTGCAATGTGTTGCCACCAGCTAAGGCTGTGGGCACCACGGGTACCCCGTCCTTATCGGTCAGACTATCTAGAAAGTGTTACCACCAGCCACCCTCCCCTCGCCAGCCATCCCGCAGGGATCTTCTACACCTTGAAAGTCCACTCCTCCAAGCCTGCAATGTGTTGCCACCAGCTAAGGCTGTGGGCACCACTTACTTCTCCGGGGCATCATGCATCAGCTGCAAACCAATGGAAGTCCTCGGCTTGAAGCCAGTCCACACCTCTGCGCTGGATTCGACTGGCACATCCAGGTATTTCTTGTAGTCGGACATCCCCTTCAAATGCATGCCAAGAAAGGCTGTGACAAAGTGCTGGTTAATATTATTGATTCGGCGCATGTCCCAAACGGAGTCGGCGTAGCGCAGGTACTCGTCGATATTCAACCCGGGCTGCATGGCCTCCACCGGCGGAGGATTGGGTGCCACATTGTGGCGTGCATCAATATAGGTGAGCAGGTAGCGATCTGAATTGACGGCTCCCTCATAAATAGCTTTGATGCCTTTTTCGTAGCCAGACACGTCATCCATGCTCCCGGCCACAAACAGCGACGGAATCTTGATGCCAGCCAGTCCTTCAGCATCCCAGAGCCCTCTTTCCATGCCCCAGGGAGCAAAGGCCACAATCACTTTGATCCTCGGATCGATGGAAGCTTCAAAGGCTGCATTGCCTCTCATTCGAACGCTCAAAGCCTTGCTGCCACCCGTCATGCCGCCAAATAGCCCCACGGCTTGTGGACTGTAGCCACCCCCGGCCACATTCACAGCGCCATACCCACCCATGGAGTAGCCGACGAGCGCTGTGTTATCGGTATTCACCAGGCCTGCCAGAAAGGAGCTTTTGTCTTTGCTAAGCCTGGCCATTTCGTTCAGCACAAAAAGATCATCCAGCGAGCGATTGAGCAGGGTGCTAGGGAAGCCAGCGGCATCTCTGAACGTAGACTCCATGTGATCGATGGAGACCACCACATAGCCCTTGGATGCCAGGTTTTCCGTGAGGTAGGTCATCAGGTAGCGGGAACCCGTGTAGCCATGCGACACAATGATTAGCGGATAGGGGCCATCTTTGAGCAACGGCGCCGCTTTTCGGGTAGCTCTGCCCGAAAAGGTAAAAGGGATGATGGGGCGGTTAGGATTGCCATTTTGCCCCATCACTTCATCGTAGCTAATCACGGCAGCCGGAGCACTGGTGGGGTACCACACCTCCAGCGTGAGCTTTCGGTCGTAGCGGGCCAGGCTGTCTTTGGCATAGTTCAGCACATCCACCTGGTTTTTGTTGACTACCTCAATGGTTTGCACACCTATGGCATAACTGCCTCTCGCCGATAGCTCCGGGGCATCGGGCAGAGCGTCACCATAAACAAAGGTTTTCTGAGTGCTTTGGCTAAAAGCCGGTGGGCAAATGCTGGAAACTGCAAGAAGCAGAAAGATAAAGAGGGTAGGGCGACGTATCATATGTAGTTGAAGTAAGTAGTGTTTCAATATAGGGAAAACAAGGGATATGGAGGAAGGTTTTGGAGAGTCTAACGTCACTCTTGCAACTCTTTCACATACCGGCTGCTTAACCAACCGTAAATGGCTTGCTCATAGCCTTCTGGGCTACCAGAGTCGATATAGTAGTGATCCGTCACTGACTTTTTAATATTGTTCAATGCTTTTACAAAATACCAAACCCTGCCAGTCGAGTCTGCTTTTTCTGCAAGAGTAATTGCTTTGTCCCCGGTTGTAAGGTCGCAAATGACATTGTCGGCTATTTCAGGCTGCATTCTTAGTTTGTAGGTAGGCTGGATAACTTCAACAAGTTGATGTTTGGTGAATTCGGAAGGAAATGTAGTGCCTCCAAAATGTAGGACTGTCTCAGCCTCGAAGGAGGAATCGCCTTTTGAGGGTTCGATGCTTACAAAATGCTGCCTGTTGAGGAATGGTGGCTCGGAATACCCTACTTCATCTAATTTGAATTTTATGTTTTGCGTCAGAGAGTCGTACTCCATAAAAGTAATTCTGCCATTCTGCTTATAAACTAGATTGAGGGAATTTGCTTGATTGGTATACACCTCAAAAATGGGTTCATTGCTTGTTTCAGGCCAGTAGAATATCAGATCAGGCAGTGAGTCGTTGTTGAGACTAACAAAGTGGAAATACTCCGGGAAGTTTTCGTAGTGTCGGCTTAATGCTTCATTGTTATTTAAGAGAATCGAGATCACTGAATAGTTTTGGGGAACTTCTATGACTTTCCAATCAATTGGATACTCTTTGTTGGGAGTGAAAAGGTGGATTTGCCCAGTCACCACAGAGGAGATGCAAAGCAGGATGAATGATAAATAATGTTTCCTTTGGATTCTCAATTTGTGGACAATAATTGCTGCTGCCGATCAGATTGACAGCTTCAGAGGAGGCACTATGCCTAATGCTAACTTTTGCCGAATAGAGGCAAAGTCTTCCCAGGAAGCAATATACCCTCCTCTTCAAATATCTTGTCTCTTAAGGAGTTCACCATCTGAGCGTTTTTAAACAAGGTAGGTGGAAATTTGAACTTGAACATTTGATGAAATTTCTCGATTACTTTTCCTCTGTACTTGGTTGTGAGCATTTTTATTATTTCTTCGACTGACTCATCAACTTTTTCGTTTGGGTTATTAATCAATTTTTTGTCGATCTCCTGGAGGATAAAATGGGCGATCACATAATTTCCATGAATCTGAATTAGTGTATCAAATTCACTAAAGCCCCACATTCCCTCTTTTAGTTCCTTCTCTATAATTCTGAAAAGTTTGACAACCTTAATGAGTTTTTGAGCGGTTAGCCCATCATAAAAAAGGTATTTATATGGAGGATTTTTAGTTTCAGTCCACAGAGTGCTTATTTCTCTCTTTGCCAAAGTTGCAAGGTCAATATCATGGTAGAAACAAGCGAGCGAGATTGTAGCTTCTTCAAGATAGAAGTTTTTATCGTTTGGATTTGGTGTATTGTCATCCCTTTTATAATGATAGTTGATTCCATCGAGGAGACACTCTGTTTTCAATCTCTGTTGATTTGGATCTAGAGAAACGAAATCCTTTTTCTCGATTTTATTCTGAGTATTGGTTGCAACAGTTACCTTTTTATCAAAATCCTCTGGGCAGTTTTCTAGGGAAATTATCCTGACAAATACACTAGCCTTCCCTACCTGATCTTTATTTCTCCTGTAAGCCTCGTATATGCTTCCAACAGTTTGAGCACCGTTTACTATAGTTATGTCTTCGCAAGAGAAATGCCCGGCCACCCTATCGGCTCCACCAAAAGGAGTTTTCACAATTCTTTTTGCCAGGATCGTAATTCCATTGTTGAGGTAAAAGAAGTTTTCTGGATCCTTAGTGATAGAGTTTACTATTTGGATGTTTATTTCACTTTCTCCCATGAAACCTCTGATATTTTGAGAAAATAGGCGAGTTTTATTTTGATCAAATACTTCAGCTAAAAACGTACAATTTACCTGTCCATATATTGATTTGACCGGCTCATCTTGCTTACCCCATTGATAGAGGTCAAAATCTAGATTTATGGGACTTCCCTCGATTCCAAGGGTCAGAGCTCTGTGACAATCTCTGATATTAAATGGCTCAAAAAATATCACATCGTTTGCGTCGTTCAGCTCTTCAAAGTACTCGTTTATCATTTTTTGACATTCGTCAGATATCTTAGTGCCAGTGAAGGATAACAAGACCTTGATCTTGACAGAGCTGTTCAAAAAGGCTTTCACAATAGTGTCTTTTTTTGCCTTTATTTTCCCATTGAAGGCGTCAAAGTTGAAGGACAAAATATCCTTTATTCCTTGCAAAAGCTTTAGTATATCACCTTTGTCCGGCCCACCAGTCGCAGATTTTATCCATTTTGATTGAACTATGTAGAAGGTGTTGTTTTCGGAATCGGAGTAGATACCATCAATGCCGTTGTCACCGAATGCATCGGTTACTGAATCATTTAATTTTTCATAAGTAAGGCCCGTCAACGATTTTAGGGTGAATAATGTCAATGAACGAGACAATCGAATATTATCCTTTATGTCTTCTTTAAATTTTGTCAAGTCCGAAGAATCTATGTGCTGAAATACATTTTTCTCCAGCTCACCTCTGATATGATTTAAATGTAGTATGCTCATTTCACAAAATTGTTGCCTTTAGAATATCGCATATTTGCATTGTTTATTTTTTTCTTGAAAGGGGTAAATGATCTTTAGAAGAGTTAGTACAGCATGTAATATAATCAAATTGAGGAGCCAAGTTGCTTTTCATGAAGTTCGAATATCTAACAAGTGCATATTAAATGCTGAAAATTTGTTTGAGGACTTAAGAATTGACACCGCATCTCTTCAATAGTTCACATCGTTATCAGAATGATAAGTCACGGTAATCCACCTACTTTGTTCGTATATTTCACTATCATTCCTACTCTGTTCAATGAGAGAGATAATTGTTTTATATGTATTGGGACTGCTTTTGTGTCAACCCACCTTGGCCCAAAACTACGACGAGTCAAAAGCAGGTACCTACACCCTCCCTCCGCTGCTCGTCGACAGCAACGGCAAACCAGTAAAGAACAGAAGCCAATGGGAAGCGTCGAGAAGGGCAGAGGTACTCCAATTATTTGAGGACAATGTGTACGGCACGATGCCGAAAGTATTCGACAGTGTTTCTTTCAAGGTTGTGAACGATCAGCCCGGTGTGATGCAAGGGACGGCGCACCTGAAGCAAACCGATGTGACCATTTACAACAACGGACAGCAGGCCACCATCCATGTGGTGCTGTTTACGCCCCAGCAGGCGAAAAAGGCAGTAGCTACTTTTCTGCTCATCAATAACCGAAGTCCGAAAAACACTTTAGCCTCACGAGATACCATCATGGGTTTCTGGCCTGCTGAGCAGGTGATTGCGGCGGGTTATGGCATTGCCGCTTTCCATGTTAGCGATGCAGCACCGGATGACAAAGACACTTACCAGGATGGCTTGCTGCGGCTTTTTCCTGACGAGCTCACCAGAGACAACGGCATGAAAACCATAGGCGCCTGGGCGTTTGGTGCCAGTCGGGTGCTGGATTATTTCGAAAAAGAAGAGTTGGTAGACCACAAAAAGGTGATTGTGGTGGGCCATTCCCGTGGAGGAAAAGCCTCGCTTTGGGCAGCCGCACAGGACCAGCGCTTTGCCATGTGCGTTACCAACTGCTCAGGCAACACAGGGGCGGCCTTGTCAAAACGGAATTTTGGGGAAACTGTGGAGGTCATCAATACCGCATTTCCGCATTGGTTCAACACCAACTATAAAAAGTACAATGGCAATGAAGCGGCGCTTTCTGTCGATCAGCACATGCTGATTGCACTGGCTGCGCCACGGCCCGTGTATGCCACCAATGCCACGGAAGACCTCTGGGCCGATCCCACGGGCACCTACCTCGCAATGCGAAGCGCAGAGCCGGTGTTCAATCTGTACAGTCCCCAGTCGAACCTGCCTGGTACACCACCAAAGCCGGACAGCCCCATCATTGCCTGGCCGTTGTCGTACCACAACCGCACAGGCATTCATGACCTTACTTTTTACGATTGGGCACAGTTTGTCCTGTTTACGGATAAGTATTTGAAGTGAGGCAGGGTGATATCGCCGTTCTGGTGGGGTGTCTTCACCCACCAGCGCATCGTCGGTTATACTATTGGTAATCTTCTCTGGCCCATTTCACCGCAGGCTCAAACCACTCCTTCATCAGCGGGAAGAGAAAGCCGTGCTCTTTGCCGGTGTTGAGTTCGATGTTTTTGAAGTGCACAATCTGGCAGGTGGATTTCTCTATTCTGCCAGCAAGAGACACTGACCCACGGTCGGATTTTTCGTTGATCGCCAGGATATTGCCACACAAGTCAATGTCAGGAATTTGCTCCACCAGCCCCTCAAAAGAGCTGCCGATGAAAACAAAATTCAGCTGCTCGTTTCGTGCGTAGGTCGAAACATACTGCGCAATAATTCCGCCTTTGGATGTTCCAACGACAGTGATTTTGCCTGGCTCGACACCCATTTGAAGCAAACTGTCGATCTGTGACTTCACTTTGCGGGCATAAGTCTTCTCGTCGGTATTGGCTTTCCTTTTTTCGCTGATCACCGTAAACCCTTCCTTTTTGAAAGCGTTCACAATCTCCCGGTACTCGGCCCTGCCGTATTTGGGATGACCTTCATTAAGCTCATGATCTTCTATCCACTTGTTGTGCAGAAAAAACAGGTAGCGTTCGTCGTTGGCAGCGCACGAAAGCAACGAGGAGCAAAAAATAACCCCGATAAGTGTAAATTTCATACCGACTCATTTAGAAGAGACCGAATATAGCACTTCGGGCTATAATGACAATTACTCCAAAATCACCTTCTGCCGCTTTGGTTCTTATGACCGGACAAACCTTAAGAGTTCATCGAGCCGACCTTTGTCAGCCTCTTTTAATGCAAGCAAATATTCTTTCCTGGTGTCGCTTAGCTTGGCAAGATCACCAGCTCCCCAGGTAAATACGGGTTGCTTATATATTTTGTCAATAATTACGTCTGCCATTAATCGACTGTGTCGACCATTACCATTTGGAAAACAATGGATGCTGACAAGTCGATGTTTAAACCGTATGGCCGTCTCATCCGGCGAATAGGTTTCGTTTTTAATCCAATAGGCTGCATCATCACAAAGTGCCTTTAGAGCAGTGGGAATTTGCCATTTGTCTATTCCAATATTTTTATCTGTCCTTCTAAATTCACCTGCCCAGCTCCATACATTTTTATACATCCGCCGGTGCAGGCCTCGTATAAACGACTCAGTTAAAATTGTTTCAGGCTTGAAAGAACGCCCCAGCGTCCACTGAATGGCGTCTTCAATGTTTTGCTGCTCGAATTCATCCAATTCATCCCGTGTTGTTATCGTTTCTATCAAAAGCCCCTCCCTCTCCTCCTCATCCAGTGGAGTCTGACCATTGATATACTCAAAGTCTAATCCCATAACATTTTTGGCATTTCACTTTTCAGCGCAGATGTCCTTTCCGATATGGCCGTCCTTAACCTTGACTCTGAATTTTCCTGAGCTTCCAGTTTCATGGTATTGGAAGTTCGGCGCACAATTTTCGTAGCGAGTTCTCTGGCCTTTCTTTCAACCAGCGCATCCAGTGAGCCATCCTTTGGCACAAAACCATAAACCAAGTCCATATCCAGGGCATTAGCCGCTTCACGCAATGACTTGATGGTGATGCTCCCGTTTTTCTCCCTATTCTCTATTTCAAGGACGCTCTGCCTGGTTATGGAGAGTTTGGTAGCCAATTGCTGTAGCGAAATACCTAAGGCTAGTCGAACCGCTTTTATCCAACCTGTTGGGGGAATAGGTGTGCTTTTGATGCTCGAATATACCTTTAGTTTTCTTTCAAGTTGATCTAACTGTAGACTTCTAGCTCTCATTGTGTAAGGGTATAGACTGACTTTTATAATGTAAAAGTAAGGCTATACTTTTACAAAATCAAAAAAATTGTCAGCTAATAACCTGACAAAAAGATTGCGCCTGGTTATATCAAAGTACTAAGCGTGGGAATAGCTTGACTAACCACGAGATTTTTTGGAGCGAGATATGACTGGCTCACTCCAAAATCACCTTTTCCAGCTTTTCCTCCACTACTTTGCCATCTTTCATCGACACGAAGTAGCAATTGGCTTCGGGTTTCGTGGCCACCACTTTGAATGGTTTACCGTTTTTGAAAATAATGCCTGAGTAGTTGTCCATGGCATAGCCAGCTTTGAAGATGCCATCTTCGATATTTTTCATGTACAGCGGGCGGCGAAATTCTTCGGCGTCATAATGCGGGCTATGGCTATAAGGAAGGAATCCAAGACCTTCCACAACCGTCAGCTCGATGGGGCGGGAGTCGGTGGTGCCATTGTCGAACCAGCAGAGGGAGCCAGCACTGCCGCCAGCCAGGATAATGCCTTTCTCCAGCGCCTTTTTGAGGACAACGTCGATGCCTTGTGCCTTCCAGATAGCCATCATGTTGAGGGTATTCCCGCCGCCAACATAGATGGCATCTACATTGAGCAGCACCTCTTCAAAAGTCTGCTTCTGGTTGTAAGAGCTGATCCACACCTTTTGCACGGACGGCGCTACCGACAGGTCATGCACCAACTCGTAAAAGCGGATAATTCCTTGTTCGCTATCGCCAGAGGCAGTAGGCAGGTAGCAAATCTTCGGGCGCTCCTTGCCGGTGAGCTTGATAATTTCTTTGATGAACAATTTGTTTTGGCCTCCGCCAAATGGGAAGATGTACTGGTCTTGGGCAAGAGAGATGCCTGTTGCAGATAGAATGACGAGGCTGAGGAGGATTAGTTTTTTCATAGGTTGGTTTTGGTTTGGCATAAAAGACAATGTAACCAGCCTGTGGAATTTGAACAAGTGCTTTTCCATGACCTGCCCAAGTGATCACTTTTCTAGTGACCGTTACTCTCCGACAACTTACCGATTAGCTCTCTTGCCTTGTCTTTGTCCCTCCTATGAATTTCCCCCATTTTCAATTCGACCATGTCTTTGGTCAGCGTAGCTATTTTATGGATCCGTGCTATAGACGGGAGTTTTAGACCTGCATTTTCCCAGTTGGTTAAGACAATATCGAAAGAGCTTTGGTATAACCTGCTGGTGATTCGGCAAACGATAATGTCGCCGTCTTCAAAATCGTTGATGACTAGCGCAGGCCTTCTTTTTGATGCAGAATTATCGGTGAAGGGAAATTTCAGGAGGACAACGTCACCAAAACTTAGCCTACTCATCTATTTTGTAGGTATCGTAAATGGCATCAGCCTCATCGTAACCCTGAAGAAACTTTTCAACCACAATTTGCCCTAACACACCTTCATCACGAATGGGCGACTCTTCCAGTAAGATAATTACTCTCGCAGCTCCATCTTCGGACTGAGCAATTTCTTCTTGAAGCTTCGAGGGAATATCGATCTTATTCTTTTTAATCTTGGTTGTGAATTCAAATGCCTTCATACACCATGGTTTTCTCAAATATAACGAATAATGTGTTTTTTAGTGAGGGTGGTGGGCCAGGAGAAAGGGATTTTACTCTTAAAGCAAAAAAAAGGCCACTTCTCAGCAGCCCTTTTTCATTTTATAGTTGTTAGTTCTTACTGCTCACCCTTCACAGTCGGGTATTTGATGCCCAATTGCTCCAGGTAGGTGCCATACTTGCTTTCGTCGTAGTAAAACGGCTTTAGCTGAGGGCGGAACTCATCCTGAATTTCGGTATTCAAATGAGTGGCCGGCTTCTCATCGTCAGCAATCATGGGCTTGTACTCGGTGTCCATCATTTGCACATTGCGGTAGTAGTCCCACGCCTGTGTTACCAGCTCTGGCTTCAGCAGAAAATCCACTAACGTCATGGCTTCGGCTTTGGCACCCGCCACTACTCCTTTGTGGGCGATCGGCGTCGCCATGGCTACGGCATTGGCCCAATGGTGACCGGGCAGCCCGGGGATGTTGGAAGGAAAGCGCATAGTAACTGTTGGCAACTTCCAGCTGATGTCGCCAATATCATCAGAGCCACCGCTCACGAAATTACGTGTCGGTGGTTTCAACGTGTCAAGTGCCGTTGGTAGCCCCTCTTGCTTGGGATTGCCGAGCTCCTTTTGCAGTGCCTTAGCCAAAGTCTGGTCGTCATCACTCCAGGTAGGCAGACCAACCTTTTTGATGTTTTCGTACATGGTTTCTGCGATCACTTTGTTGAAATGGCGGGGCCAGGCACTGCCCAGCACCCTGCGGGTGACTGTGGTGCCTGTCATCATAGCGGCGCCATCGGCAATACGGTTGCCCTTTTCATACATCTCCATGATTTTGGGGTAGGTCACGTTGCGGTAGTAAAACCAGATGGAAGCCTTGGAAGGCACCACATTGGGCTGGTCACCTCCGTCTTTGATTACGTGGTGAGAACGCTGTAGCGGATCGAGGTGCTCCCGCTGGTACTGCCAGCCGATGGAAGTAAGCTCTACGGCATCCAAGGCACTTTTGCCTCTCCAGGGGGCTCCGGCTGCATGGGCGGCCTCTCCCTCAAAAGAGTATTCTACCGAGATCAGGCCGGTGCCTGAAGCCTGTCCGTAGGAGACGCCAAAGTTGTTGCCCACATGAGTAAAGATCGAAATGTCGACATCGTCAAAATAGCCATCACGGGTGTAGAACGCTTTGGTGCCTACCAGCTCTTCAGCCACACCAGGCCAAACGATCAGCGTGCCCGACATCTTTTCCCGCTCCATGATTTCCTTCACTGCCAACACGGCAGCAATGTTGAGCGGTGTGCCTGAGTTATGCCCTTCACCGTGGCCGGGAGCACCTTCCACAATCGGGTCGTGGTAGGCTACGCCGGGTTTTTGCGATGCCTTTGGGATACAGTCAAGGTCGGAGCCGATAGCAATGACTGGCTTGCCATTGCCCCATTTGGCAAACCACGCTGTAGGAATGCCTGAAATGCCTTGCTCGATGGTGAACCCATTTTCCTCAAGAATACCGGTGAGGTATTTCGACGTTTCCACTTCCTGGAAGCCGAGCTCCGAAAAGCTGAACACTTTGTCGACCATTACCTGGGCCAGTTTGGCGTTGGCCTCTACCTTGGCGGCCGCCTCTTTTTTCAGTGCTTCAATTTGTTTGGCACTGTACTTTTTGGCCTGGCCCATCAACAGTGCGGGGGCACACGCCAGCATAAAACAAACAGTAAGAATCCTTTTCATAGTAAACGGTTTAGTGTGAGAAGTCCTAGGAGGGAAGTCTACCCGTGGAGATCAGAGTCACCTTGAGGAGACTTCTCCCGCCTGGTGGCGGTTCGAAGTGACGTTCATTTATTAGATTTTGATTGTCAAATATTCATTGAAGTAATCTGGCTTTTTCGTTTTTACCAGCCGAACTTAGACGAACGGAAAAAACAACGTTTGTGAACCGTTTGCAAAAGTTACAGCTACCAGCGCCCATTACCCGATTTGCACCCACTCCCAGTGGTTTTTTACACGTCGGCAATGTCTATTCCTTTCTGATCACCTGGTTATTGGCTCGAAAAAACAATGGACAAATTTTACTCCGGATCGACGACCTGGATCAGGAAAGGGTGAGGCCGGAGTATGTGGAGAACATTTTTCGCACGCTGGAATGGCTGGGGCTGGATTGGGATTTAGGGCCTTTTTCTGTTGAGCAGTTTGAGAAAGAATACTCGCAGCTGCGGCGGATGGAGGTGTATGAGGCCGCTTTGCAAAAGCTGGAGGAGGCGGGGGCTGTTTTTGGTTGCGACTGCTCCCGAAAGCTGGTGAAAAAACTCATTGAAGAGCATAACTACGAGGGAATATGCCAGCATAAGGGCATTAACCTACATGCCCATAACATTAGTTGGCGATTAAAGACCGACGGCATGGATGAGGTAAAGATGAAGCATTATAGGAAATCATTGACTGCGGAGCAATTGCCCTACTCACAGTCTCACTTTGTAGTGAGAAGGAGGGACGGCATCCCGGCCTATCACCTGGCTTCTGTGATTGACGATGCACACTTTGGGGTGGATACTATTGTGAGAGGAGAAGACCTTTTTGAGAGCTCTGTAGCGCAACTGTATTTGGCTGAAAAGCTGGGGCTGAGCGCTTTTTCTCAGGCTGAATTTTTTCACCACCCTCTGATCCTGGACGGGGGAGTGAAGCTTTCCAAGTCTCAGCGGTCGTCGGCAGTGTTGGATGAGTTTTCGCAGGACAAACCACACCTGCTTAGAAAGCTTGGGGGCTGGTTGGGATTGCCACCGGAAGTGTGCGGGAGTTTGGAGGAGATGCTGAAGCAATTTTCTCACAGGAAGCTGCCTTTTAGCAACGAAACCTTTACCTGACCGTCTTTGCGAGACCTAACATTTTGGCAACCGCACAAATTGAGATGACGTGATTCGAAATGTTAAAAGAATGTGTCAGATTGAGCCTGTCGAAATCCACCCATTCTTTGGAAAGCTTAGTAACACGTCATCGGTAGGAGTAAACTACTGATCATCCATGCCACTAATTTCAATGCGACTAAGCAATCTGTTTATCGGCATTCAACTCGTTTTCTGGCAGACTGCCATGCTCGCATGATGCATTCTGTCAACTCCCCTAGCATGCTTGAAGCAAAAATCCCGACTTTTTTCACCCCAACCAACAGCCGAATTCTCCGTAACCATTCCGTGATTTACCGATCCACAACTTTTAGCAACCCATGCGTTAAAAATCGTTAAATTCCTTACTGCAACAACCAATACTGTTATATTGAAAGACTGAACCTTCTAAAATTCAGTAGATTACAAAAGGACAACTCAAAAAAGGACTAATTATGCTTATTGGAAACTACCTCAAACTTGCTTTCAGGCATCTCCTGAAAAGCAGGGAAACCTCTGTCATTAACCTGGGAGGCCTCATAGTGGGTTTCACCTGTGCATTGCTCATTTTTCTTTTTGCAAAAAACCAGCTCAGCTTCGACGACTGGAACACCCAAAAGGACAACATCTACCGTATGCTGACCATCGATGAAGCGCTGGGCGTCAGCAGCAACCTGGTAGGGATTACCATGCCTGCTATTGGCCCAGCCATGAAGACCGAGCTCAGTCAGGTGAAAGAAACTACCCGCATTAGCTACAGTGGTCGCAACCTGGTAGAGTACAACGATGTGCCGCTTTACACGGAGAACTGCGCCTATGTCGAAAACTCTATTTTCAATGTGTTTGACCTGGAGCTGCTGGCGGGTAACAAAGAAACGGTGCTACTCAATCCTAACACAGCGGTTTTGACAGAAAGCTTTGCCAAAAAGGTGTTTGGGGTAGAAGATCCCATGGGAAAGACCTTCGAGATCGACAATTCAACTAATATGCAGGTGGTGGGCATTGTAAAAGACCTGCCAAGAAACACACACCTGAGGTTCGATGTGTTGGCATCGCTGGTGCCTACTGAGGCGGACAGCTCTACCAGGCAGTTTCTGAGTACCTGGCGGTCGATTGCTATTACCACTTATGCGGTACTTGAGCCTGGTGCCAGCGAGGAAGCTACGGAAGCAGATATGGAAGCGCTGATTCGAAAGAATGATGTGGGTGAGAACTTTTCGGTCACGTTGCAACCCCTCAGCGACGTGCATCTGAGCTCAACAGGAATACTGTTTGACAATTTCAACTTTGAAAAAACCGATCTTAACTATGTGTACACCCTGCTGATGGTGGGCTTGTTTGTCATTCTGATCGCCACTTTCAACTTTATGAACCTCAGCACAGCCCGCTCGGCCAATCGAGCCAAGGAGGTGGGTATGCGCAAAGTATTGGGCGCCTACAAACCGCAGTTAGTGGTTCAGTTTTTAAGTGAAGCCATCCTGCTGTGCACAATCGCCATGCTCGTTTCTCTGCTGGCAGTTGGTCTCTTGTCTAGCTACCTCAATTTTGGTATCCCCGATAATCTGCTGGTTTACCTCCTTTCTGATGCTACCACAATAGTTGGCATTGTAGGTATTACACTGGGCATCGGGGTGCTGGCTGGCTTTTACCCAGCCTTTTTCTTGTCTGGCTTCCAGGCTCTCAAGGTGCTTCGTGGCAACTTTAAAACGGGAAAAAGTGGCGTTTGGCTGAGAAGATCGTTGGTGATTATCCAGTTCACAGCTTCGGTCACTATGATCATCGGAACGGTGGTGGTCGGCAGACAGCTCAACTATATCAAAAGTATCGACAAGGGCTTTTCGGAGGAGCAGATTATTACATTAAGCCTGAGCGACCAGACCGTTCAGCAAAAGGCTGAGGCGATGAAAAATGAGTTGCTACAGCAGAGGGGCGTTTTGTCGGCAGCATACTCTTCCAGTATGCCCGGGCGAGGCTTTGGACGCAGAGGTATCCGGCCGGAGGGAAGCGACCCGGATGACGTGTGGATCGTGAGCGTGATGTCAGTCAATGAGGACTACTTTCCGCTTATGGGCATGGAAATAGTAAAAGGGAGAAATTACTCAAAGGACTTTCCTGCCGACGAGCAGCAGAGCCTGATTATCAACGAAGCAGCAGCGGCAGCTTTGGGCTGGGACGAGCCGGTTGGAAAAAAGATTGGGTATGGGCCAGCTGAGAGAACTGTCGTGGGTGTGGTGAAAAACTTTCACTTTGCCAGTATGCGTCACAAGATTGAGCCCATCATCATTGCCTACAACCCCAATGCGACCTCAACGCTTTCTGTGAAAATTAATGCCACTCAGACCAAAGAAGTGCTGGCGGCTATGGAAAACACATGGAAAACGATGTTGCCAGCCCACCCGTATGAGTATACGTTTTTCGACGAAGAATTTGGTCGCCAGTACGAAAGTGACGAAGAGTTTGCAGGGTTAATTCAGAACTTTACCTGGCTGTCCATCTTTATTGCCTGCCTTGGGCTTTTTGGGCTGTCCACTTTTACCGCAGAGCAAAAAGTGAAGGAGATAGGTATCCGCAAAGTGTTGGGTGCCTCGGTGCAGGGTATTGTGTTTTTGCTGTCGCAGGAGTTTTTAAAGTTGGTGGTGGTTGCCTGCCTGATTGCCGTGCCCATTGCCTGGTACTCCATGGACGGCTGGCTAGACGGCTTTGCTTATAGGATCGAGTTAAAATGGTGGTTCTTCATCGCTGCAACGGGAGCTGCAGTGCTCATTTCAGTGCTGACGGTCAGCTATCAGTCGATCAAGGCAGCTATAAGAAACCCGGCTGGGTCACTGCGAACTGAGTAAGAGATTGCCGAATGATTTAAAGAAAGGATATCACGCAGAGACGTTTGGAGAAGAGAGAATTCTTTGTAGCCGAACCTCTTAGGCCTGCGCCTTTGCGTGATCACTTTTCTTTGTGAAATCACGCAAAGACGCCAAGGCGCAAAGATGAACTTTAATTTTTGTTCGGAATGCTTCGAAGTGCCTCTATGTGATTAATCAAATTAGCCAGCCTCTTGCGATAAAAACTACAGCCCATTAACAATTCTCTGAATCCCATTTTTGATAAGTTCTTCATTGAAATTGACAAGCAAACCCAACTTCATGTTTGTAAGTCTCAAGTAAGTCAGTAGTTGTTTTTGGTGAACTCTGCTTATTTCCTCTACTGACTTAAGCTCCAGAATTACTTTTCTCTCGACGATGATATCAGCTTTGAAGCCGATATCCATTTTCAGACTATCCCAATAAACTGGAATGCCTTTTTGTCTTTCGATGCTCAATCCGGCTTTTTTTAGCTCATAACAAAGGATCTCTTCGTAAACAGACTCAAAAAGCCCCGGGCCCATCCCACGGTGAACTGTAAAGCAGGTATTAACAATGATTTTTGATAGATCGTTTTCCGACATAGCTTTCTTAGTTAATAGTTGGAAAAATTTTTCTCAAAATATAGTACATAAAATGTCACTGGTGAAGCCATAGCCGAATGATTTACTAGACCTTTGCGGTCTGATTTATCAGACTTGCGCCTTTGCGTGACTATCTCCTTTCTACTTTTCAGAAATACCATAAAAAAGAAAAGGACTCACAGCAGGCGAGTCCTTTTTCTTTACCTATTCCTCCCTTCCAACTTTGAAGAGGTGTGTTAAGCGTGAAGGGTTCTTAATTGTCTTTTTTCTCTTTTTCGATCATAGAGGAGGTGAGGTCGTTCAGCACCTCCAATTTTGTTGAGAAGTCGCCTTTCAGTTTGTCCCGAAAGGTTTTCATGTTGTCCAGCAACGACTGCATGCTGTCGGGGATGGCCTCCTCCAGGTACTGGCGCATCCGTTTTGCCAGGGTAGGGGACTTGCCGTTCGTAGAGATGGCAATTTTCAGGTCTCCTTTGCGAACAATAGAGCCAAGGTAAAAATCACACAGCGCCGGAGTATCTGCCACATTGGTCAAAATGCCCAGCTCAGCTGTCTTTAGTTTGATTTCTTTGTGTAGTTCAAAATTATCTGTCGCTAGTATCACCAGCTGCTTGTTGTTCAGGTCGTCAAATTCAAATTTCCTGTAGGTCAGCACCACATTGGGGGAGCTTTTCGCCAGTTTTTCCGTTTCCTCCAGATAGCGATCAGCAACAACCGTTACATTGGCCAATGGGTTGTTGACCAGCAATGCAGTAAGCTTTTCGAGCCCCACATTGCCACCTCCCACAAGCAGCGTGTTAAAGTTCTCAAGCTTCAGGAAAACCGGAAAGAGCGTATTTTGGCTCATGCCTTCTTTTCCAGTTGTTCAAGTATCGTTGCCATGAATTCTTCTTTCTGCGCAACTTTTACCACTTCGCCAATAACGATAATGGCAGGGCTGCCGAGTCTTTTCTCCCGGGCAATAGAGGTAATGCTCGACACAGTGCCAATACCCATTTTTTGATTGGGAAGGCTGCCGTTTTGGATGATGGCGACAGGCGTTTCGTCTTTTTGAAACCTGGAAAAGATTCCCATAATTTCCTTCAGCTTGTTCATGCCCATCAGTATGATAACAGTGGCATTCGATTGGGCAGCATAGTAGAGATCGTTCGATACTTTGCCGCCGCTGGTGGTGCCGGTAATCACCCAAAAGCTGTCGCTCATGCCCCGGGCGGTCAATGGTATATTGTTAATGGCTGGAACAGCATGGGAGCTGCTGATGCCAGGAATTACTTCCACGTCAATCCCAAAGCTTTTCACGTAATCCATTTCTTCCTGTCCACGACCGAAAATGAAAGGATCGCCGCCTTTCAGGCGTACCACATGCCCGTAGTGATAGGCATGCTCCACAATCAGCTTATTGATTTCCTCCTGCCTGTAGCTATGTCTACCGGCTCTTTTGCCTACAAAAAGCCTGACGGCCGACGCAGGGGCATAGTCGAGCAGTTCCTCGTTAACCAGGGCGTCGTAAAGCACTGCATCAGCCGACTGCAAGGCCTTCACTGCTTTCAGCGTAATTAGCTCAGGGTCACCCGGGCCGGCGCCAACCAGGGAAACTTTTGGAAGTTTTTTTGCCTGAATATTCATTGTCAGTTGCTGGTTGAAAGATTAATTGGATGCAATGAGCTGCTTGGTACGGGTAGCTTTTACTTTCTCAATAAATGCTGCTGCTTCCTCCTTAAATGTGCTGGCGAACGCTTCCGTCGGTTCGTTACTGCTTATTTTGGTGATGTGGGCTTCGAAGCTGCCTTCCGGGAAGGAGAACTCACCTTTTTCAACAAAAATCCTGTCAAAATCTCTGATGATGGCTATCTGCGTATTGTTTTTAACATCTTCAGAAAGCAACAACGCCTTGGCCGAAGTCACAAACACATTGTAGCTATGATAAAGCGAGTCTGCCCAGCGGCCTTCGGCAAAGGCTTCCTTCGCCCAGTCCAGCTTTTCTTCCGAGTCGTAGAACAGCGTAGCCACCAGGTCAATGATCACCCCGGCGCACTCTCCAACAGCTGTTTCCACTTTGAAATTTTGTTCTTCGCCCCAGTCCACAAAATCAGAATCTGAGAGATCGTCCAGTGAAGTCAGTGGCTTCAGCAAAGTATAGAAGTACCTGTCGCCTTGTCGGGCGAAATAATCTTTGTAGTACTCACCTTCGTTACCATTTTCGTCATAGTCGGCAAGCAAGACTCTCAACGCTTCGGGACCTCTTTTGCTGGGGATTTTGATCACTTTGTTAGCAATACGGCCATTGCCGTCGGCGTCAACTCCGCCACCAAGAAGCACTTGCAGGGCAGGGAGAACCAGCCCGTCTTTTTTCTGAGAGCTGCCGTGGAAGCCTATGCCAGCAATGCCATGTTGCCCGCAAGAGTTGGGGCAGCCGCTGATTTTAATGCTGATGTCGCTGTTTTTAACCAGGTCGGGAAATTCTTCCGTCATCACTCTTTCCAACTCCACAGCGATACCATAGCTGCTGGAAATTCCCAGGTTACAAGTGTCGGTACCTGGGCAGGCAGCTACGTCAGCAGTCGATTCGAAACCGGGATTGGCCAGCCCCAGCTTGTCCAATGCCACGTAAAGACCCCGAAGCGCTTCTTCCCTCACAAACTTGAGCATATAGCCTTGAGTAACAGTAATTCTAAGTTCATCCGCTGCAAATTCCCTTACAACCTCTGCCAGCGCCCTTGCTTTGTCGGAACTCAGGTTGCCAAGTTGGGTTTTAAGCCCAATAGCGAAGAAGCCTTTTTGCTTTTGAGGAAAAACGTTGGTTTGCAGCCATAGCTGATACCGAGCTTCATTGTCGATGCTTACTTCTGGATATACCTTTCCCGCTGGCTGCGGTTCAGGCTGCTGCACTGATGTGGTATCAATACGAAACGTCTTGTGTTTGAGCGCCGGATATTCAGCTTTAGCCAGATCAAGTAAGCCCTGCAACCCTATTTCAGCCATCAAAAACTTCATGCGTGCTTTTTGACGACGAGCCCTTTCACCATATCTATCGAAAACCCGCAAGAGCGACTCGGTAAACGGAATGATTTGATCTTCCTCCATGAACTCATAGGCTACCTGGGCGAGCATCGGTTGTGCACCAAGGCCGCCTCCCACAACCACCTTAAAACCTCTAACCTCTTTTCCGTTAACCTGCTTCACTTTGGCAATGAACCCAATATCGTGTATGAAAGAGAAGGCGGAATCCTCATCTGAAGAGGAGAAAGAAATCTTAAACTTTCTGCCCATTTCCTGGCAAATAGGGTTGCGCAGAAAGTACTCAAATGTTGCCTGTGCGTAAGGTGTGATATCAAATGGCTCGTTGGGGTCAATGCCCGCTTTGGCAGATCCGGTTACATTTCTTACTGTGTTACCGCAGGCCTCCCTAAGTGTGATTTTTTCTTTTTCAAGCTTTGCCCAAAGTTCGGGTGTTCTGTCGAGGCTCACGTAGTGAATCTGAATGTCCTGCCGTGTAGTGGCGTGCAGGGTACTGCTGGCGAACTCATCCGACAAATTGGCTATATGCACCAGCTGCCGGGTAGTTACTTTACCATAGGGCAGCTTGATCCTGATCATTTGCACGCCAGGCTGTCGTTGACCGTACACTCCCCTTGCAAGGCGCACACTACGGAACTTGTCGTCATCGATTTGCAGGTTCCTGAATTTTGAAATTTTGTCTGCCAGGTCAATGATGTCTTTCTCAATGACCGGATTGTTGATGTCTTCTAACTCACTTCTGAAACTTTGCATGGCTGAATTTTCTTGGGATAAAAAACAAAAAAGCCTTTCCGCTTTGGTAGCTGGAAAGGCTTTCATTTATGTTTTGGATGGCGCTATTACTCGTTGTTTCGATTTGCTACCACACTAATTAAATGCCTTTCCGCTTCCGGACAACACCAGAACCAGCAAGCACACCTGTTTGAGGCGAACTCCTTTTCATTAATCAAAAATTGGGTAGCAGTCGTAATCACTTACTTTGTAATTTTATACAATGCTAAAGTTGGGATTTTATAAATCCAAAGATTGCGTCATAAATTTTACCCAATCCAAATAATCAGGCACTTTTCAGGCACTTTTTCAAAAGTTTCTTTGGCTTTTGGATATGCCTAACGTCAAGATAGTACACAACGGTGCCAGGATGTGCTACTCGTACCTAAGCACTCTAACGGGATTTCGCCTCGCTGCGTTCAAGCTTATTACAGAAACGGTCAGCACAATGACACTTGCAACCAGAAGCCCGGCTGCCCCAAACGACCACCAACTAATCCCCGCCTTGTAAGCGAATGCCGATAGCCAGGCATCGATGGCAGCAAAAGTGATAGGTGTGGCAACAAGAACCGACAACCCAAGTATCACCAACAGCCTTCTATTAAGCAAAACAAGGATGCCGGAAATGGAAGCACCAAGCACCTTACGGATGCCAATTTCTTTGGTGCGTTGTTGAACCATAAAGCTGGTAAGTCCATACAGGCCAATGCAGGCCACCAGAATGCTCAGTATCGAAAAGAAATTGATAGCACTGAGAAGTCGTTGCTCGTCGTTGTAAAAGCGGGCAAAATCTTCATCGAGAAAGGTGTAATTAAACGCTGCCTCTGATTCCATTCTTTCCCACTTTTCCCTGATGGCGTCAAGCGTAGCCGGGTAGTCGTTTCCGCTGAGCCGTGCGGCAATGTTCCAGCCGTTCATGCGGTTGAGAATACAGAGGGCGGGTTGCACTTGTTTGTGAAGCGATTGAAAATGAAAGTCTTTTAGTACACCAACAATATGAAGTGGCTGGCTGTCGTCTCCCCATATCTTAACGGTACGGCCCACGGGGTCGTCGTAGCCGAGGCCTTCTGCGAGGGTTTCGTTGATCACCACACCAGTGCTGTCGGACGCAAATTTGGTATCAAGAAACCTTCCCGAGGTCACGTCGATATTGTATACCTCGCTGAATTTGTCGTCGACTGTAAAGTAGGTGGACATCACACCGCTCTCATTAACACTGCCACCCTCGGGCACGGCGTAGTAGGAGTTGTTGGTGTAGCCATCGCCAAGGGCGTCCATGCCGGCGGAGGCTGTTACTACATTGGGCACGGTGGCCAGCTCCTGCAGAAATGCTTGCTGTTGTTTGAAAATCGCTGAGTTTTGACTCACCCGCATTACCACCACCTGCTCTTTGTCAAAGCCAAGGTCTTTGCTCAGCATGAACTGATTTTGTCGGTAAATGAGGAGTGAGCCTGCAATGAGACACACCGTTACTACAAACTGGAAAGAAATAAGCAGCTCCCTGAAAGTTCGGCTTCCTTTGCCCTTTAATAACTTGCCTTTTAGCGACTCCACCGGACTCCACGACGACATCACCAGCGACGGGTACAAGCCCGAGAACAGGGCTGTAAAGACAAACACTGAGACTAGCAGGATAATGCCACTTTGTTCCTGCCAAATGCTGATGTAGATGCTTCTACCCGTTAGCTCCGCAAAAAGAGGCTTGCCAATGTCGGAAAGGGTGGCGCCCATGCCCCACGCCAGTGCGACGATAATGACTGCCTCAAACAAGAACTGCCACCTTAGCTGGGCCGATGAAGCACCCATGCTTTTTCTGACGCCCACTTCTTTGGCTCTTTTCATCGATTGTGCTGTGGAGGCGTTGATAAAATTGATGCAGGCCATCAGAAGGGTCAACAGGCCAATTACCCCCAGTGTTTTTATGGTCGATGGGCTGCCAAACTGGAAGCCATCCATGAAATCGAAATTGCCTGCCTGGAGATAAATGTCAGCTACGGAGATTAGCTTTGGGTGATCCTTCACAAGCTCATAGTCGGCCTTGGCATATACAGCTTCAATTTGCTTTTCCAGCGTTCTTGTGTCGACAGGTAAGACACTTTTGATATAGGTATACACTGAGAGCTTGTACCATTGTGAAATGAGTTGACCGTCGGTGGTTTTGATTTCCCAGGGCACTATCGCACTGATTTTCATGTGGCTGTCGGGGTAATTCCTGATGATGCCAGTGACTTTCAATGGCACGTCAAAATCACCTGTCAGGCGGAGCGTTTGGCCAATGGGATCCGTGCTTCCAAAATACTTGCTGGCAAGCGTCTCTGTTAGAATGACGGACGATGGATCGTTGAGGGCTGTGGCGGGGTCGCCTTTGAGGAGCTCGAAATCAAAAAACTGAAAGAAGTGCTTCTCTGCCATAAGCACATCGCTGGAATACTTTTGGTCGCCCACTTGCACCGAAGACCGAATGTTGCGCACATTGATGACATCGCTGACCGAAGCAAGCTGGCCTTTGAGTAATTCAGCGTCTTGTTTGGTGGTCAGGCCCACGTTTCGGCTTCCCTCACCCTTTAAGTCTTCCTTCCAATGCAGCAAATAGGTATTGCTGGCCTCCTGCTGAAACGCATCAACTTTGAGCTCACCAATAATAAATGCCCCAATGGTGATGGCGGCTGTGATGCCAACAGCCAGTCCAATAATGTTTAGCAGTGAGAAAGTTTTATTTCTTACAAGGTTGCGGTAAGCAATCAAAAGGTAGTTCCTGATCATAGCTACTTTTTTTACTAAAATCCAGGGCCAAGGAAATGCCATTTTTATAAGTAGCTGCTAATCAATTAATTAATTCCAAGGAGGGTGTGTTGCTCTGTTTCAAAATGGAACAGCCCGTACATTATTTTGACTCGTCAAGGAATTTGATTAGCTCTTTATGTGATAGCAGCAGGGCGTCCATCACCTCCAGCAAGTTTTCATAGTCGTCGGCAATGTTTTTAACGTCACGGGAAATGTCGCTTGATTTCGACATTTTGAACTTGTGAAACTGTCTGAATCCCTCAAGTATTTTCTGCATGTCGTCCGATTGGCTCATAAAACGCTCCAGCCTTGCCCTGTTGTCGATGAGTTCTGCTTTCAGGTGAGCTGTTGCTTCCTCGGCCGGAATGGGGGCAGCTTCGTTCGGTAAGCCCATTTTTTCTAGTTCTTCCTGTATAGCCGCCGAGTTCGACAAGTCTTTTTCAAGGAGATCAGACAGCTCAATGTTAAATAATTTTACAATTTTGAGAACGTTCTCAAGTCGGGGCTCTGCTGTTCCTTTCTCGTAACTGGCAATATTACCCCTATTGAGGGCAATCCTTTCGCCGAGCTGCTCCTGGCTCAGACCAGCTTTCTTTCGTAAAAATTTCAGGTTATCAGCGAAAAACTTCATTTCTGTAAAAAATATTTACATTTTGACTTGCTGCTCGGTTGTTTTTCACAACAATTGTGTACTTTTGGGTAAATTTATGTAAAAAAATTAAACATTTTCTATTAACCCTCGTTAATATTAGTGTTATGAATTTTACAAAACATCAAATTAACAGATATATCAATCCTATTAACACTTCTTCTAGTCAATTTTTTCCTTAGCGGCATAGTCAGCCAGGAGCACCGTGTCGGGCATTCGATATGGATCAACCGGCAAAATGATTAAAATAATTTTCTGACTTAAAAGAAGACGACATGATTACCGCAGAGAAAACCAGGAATACTAATTCGAAAAAGAAAGACTTTAAGAAGCTAGGGTTTTCTGCCCTCGACACCATAGAGATCACCCAAGGTCTTAACCAGCTATTGGCTAATTACTCAGTGCATTATCAGAAGCTCAGGAACTTTCATTGGAATGTGAAAGGTAACGATTTTTTCAGGCTGCATGAGAAGTTTGAAGAGTTGTACGATGAGGCCAGAGGGCACATTGACGACATCGCCGAGCGGATACGGGTTTTTGGTCAAATGCCCATGAGTACGATGGGGGAGTATATCGAAAATGCCGAAATCAAAGAAATTAGAAAGGAGCTTCCAGCCAGGGAAATGGTAGTGGAAGTTTTGCTCGACATCAGAATCCTGCTTTCCGACATGCACAGTGTGGTGCACACGGCTCAGGAAAGTGATGACACCGGAACGGAAGATATGCTCACTAGCTATATTCAGGGGCTGGAAAAACACCATTGGATGCTTAGTGCATGGTTGAGCGAAAAATGGGAGGTTAAATGAGTAGCTTGCAAACGCACTCAAGAGTGGCCATTTTCATCTATAGCCGTGCAAAGGTGCGAGACCGGAAACTACTGGCAAGGGCAGAAGCGCTTAATGTCAAGCTAAAAAAAATAGACATTGATGCGGAAAAACTCACGTCGACTCATTTTGCAAGCCTTGCCTCTGATATGACGGTGGATGTTAGCGACCTTATCGACCCGAGGATTATTGAGGGGTACAAAATTTCTGACACGGAGGGTACATTAAAGTTGATCAACAAGAATCCGGAATTACTCAAGACGCCGATTGTGGTGACTTCTGAATGTGTCAAATATATCGAAGACTATGGCGACCTGGAGGCGATTGATCAGCTATTTTCACCGTCAGCAAAGAACCATTCTGTAACGTAAAAAACGATCCATGAAAAGAAAGGAAAATTATATAATGGTGCCGTTTGATTTTCAGCCGGAATCAAAAATGGCATTGAAAGCCGCCCTCAAGATTGGCAAAACATTGGGGATGCGAATAGAAGTAATACAATTCAAACCGATTGAAAATGCTGCTTTTTTGCCGAACGTTGGCTTGATGGGAGGCAATGGGGCTGCAATTCCCCAGCTGGTGAAAACTGAGCAGAAATTTGAGGGAATGGATGAGTTTCTGAGGGTGTTGGAAGAGATGAATGCCTTGCACAGAGATATTCATTTTCATCAGATTGAGGAGTCGCCTGAGGCAGGGATCAAGGAATTTATGCATGAAAACGATCCATCGTTGCTGGTGATACATAAAGAGGCTTTCAAGGGAAGCAATCCTTTGACCGGCTCAGTTGTTCAGCGAATTATCAGGCATACAGATATGCCAGTGCTGGCATTGGAGGGTTCGGTACTGCCTGAATCATTCAAAAATATTGTGCTGCCTACCGACGTCAGCAGGTTTCTTCCCACTGAGGCCGATTTCATCAGTCACTGGGTTGACTCATTTAACTCAACTGTGCACCTGCTCAACGTAGTGCACACTGATTTGATAGACGACGAGGAAATAAAGTCAAAAATGCAAAAGGTAGCACTTGAACTGGGCTTTGAGAAGTTCTTTGTCAATGCCACACACCATGATAAGGAGGTCGAAGCCATAGTTGAATTCAGCGAGCAGGTTGATGCTGACCTCATCATGATGAAGACCTACGATAAGACCGGCCTTGAACGCTTTTTATTTGGCAGCATCACAGAAGATGTTGTGAAAGCGCCGTCGCCAGCCGTGTTGGCTGTTAATGTATCTATGAACTAAACAAAGCGAGGGATTCTACTTAATGCATTGGCTGGACATACTCATTTTCTTTATTTACATGGTGATCATGCTGGGGATAGGTTTCTTCTTCCTCAGGCAAAACAAAAGTGACGACGACTATTACGTAGGAGGGCGATCCATGGGTAGCATGCACGTGGGCCTTAGTGTGGTGGCCACCGACGTTGGCGGTGGCTTTTCTATTGGCCTGGGCGGTCTTGGCTTCACAATGGGGATTTCAGGGTCGTGGATGTTGTTCACGGGCCTGATTGGTGCCTGGCTTTCGGCCGTGGTGCTTATTCCCAAGGTAAGCAAGATGTCGAAGCTTGAGGGGCTTTATACGTTTCCCCAGATTTTCGGGCTTTTCTACAACAAAAAGGTGGCTTTGCTGGCAGGAATCATTTCTGCCATAGGTTATCTAGGTTTTACGAGTTCCCAGATGCTGGCTGGTGCCAAACTCGCCTCGGCCACTTTTGTTGACCTGGATCTCATGACGGCACTGTTCGTTATGGGGGTGATAGCAGTGGTATACACTGTCATGGGCGGTTTGAAAGCAGTCATCTATACCGATACTGTTCAATGGATTATTCTCATGGCCGGTTTGATCTTCATCGGGATTCCGATGGGTTATCACGCCATTGGAGGGTATGACGCTATTGTTCAAACACTTCCACCCGAGTTCCTGCGCTGGGATAACCTTACCTGGCAAATGCTGGTGAACTGGGCTGTGACCATCATTCCCATTTGGTTTGTTGGAATGACTTTGTACCAGAGAATCTATGCTTGCAAAGGGCCGAAGGAAGCCCAAAAGGCCTGGTTTATTGCGGGCCTTTTCGAGTGGCCAATTATGGCAATCATGGGCGTTGTTTTGGGCCTTTTTGCCAGAGTAGCGGCGGAGCAAGGTATGTTTGATGCTGTGGGCTATGCCGGGGTGGGAACCATGGACGAAGAAATTGGGTTGCCATTACTCCTGCGAGATATTTTGCCGGTGGGTCTGCTTGGCTTGATGATGTCAGCTTATTTTTCGGCGATTCTGTCAACCGCTGACAGCTGCCTGATGGCTGCCTCTGGAAATATTGTTACCGACATCCTTGGGGTTAAATCGACCTCAGAGGCTACTTCGAAGTCAACGCTGCGGATGTCGCAGCTGATAACGCTGGGCGTGGGTGTTGCAGCGCTTATCCTTGCCAGTACTATGGAAAACGTACTTGAACTTATGTTGTACTCTTATGCGTTTTTAGTGTCAGGGTTACTGGTTCCGCTTGTGGCAGCGCTGTTCGGTGCCAGGGTATCCAGCACAGCAGCCTTTTGGTCGATGCTGGTCGGCGGCGCTACCACGGTTGGTTTGAGCATTGCACCTATTGACCTGCCCCTTCAGCTGGATCCGAATGTGTTCGGTATTTCGGCGTCAGCAGCCATTTTTGTTATATTAAATTCAGTTACTACTAAAAAAACCTACGCTCATGATAAGCTATGAACTTCTCACACCTGGCCTCACTGTTGGCATGAACCAGCGCATGTTAATTGCGGCATTTCTGCACAAGCACCTGGACGAATTTGGCGATGAAAAGGAAGATATTCTAAAATGCATTGACTACGCCCTTGACGATAACCTGAAGCCAGGCGGATTTGTGCTGGTGGCGCATGATAAGGAGAAAGATAGGATAGTGGGGGCTGTGGTGGTAAACCGAACTGGCATGGAAGGTTACATACCTGAGAACATCCTTGTATACATCGCCATGCACAAGGATTACCGTGGGCAGGGTATAGGCAAGCAGCTTATGCAGAAAGCCATTGATTCCGCCGACGGTAACATTGCCTTGCATGTGGAGCCCGAAAATCCAGCCGTACACTTGTACAAGAAGCTCGGCTTTACCAATAAATACCTGGAAATGAGGCTGGTGAAAAACTGACCTCCTCTTTTTTAAGTAAATTTGACCAACATCAACCCGTCTGCTGAGTTGTCCTCAGTGGATTTATCATTTTAAGATGGCTTATATTACGCTCAACAGAACCAAGCTCAAACACAACTACGACTTCCTCAATGCGAAGTTTGAACAGAATAATATTGAGTGGGGAGTTGTATCCAAGTTGCTCTGCGGCAACCGAACATTCATCGAAGAGCTGATTAAGCTGGGCACACGGGAAATCCATGATTCCAGAATAGGTAACCTGAAAGTGGTGAAGTCCATTAATCCTGATGTACAAACTGTTTATATAAAACCGCCTGCGAAAAAAAACATATTGAAGATTGTCAAATATGCCGACGTTAGCTTCAATACTGAGTACACTACCATGCAGCTGCTGTCCAAAGAGGCAATGCGGCAGGGTAAAGTGCATAAGGTGATTATCATGATTGAGATGGGCGACCTGAGAGAGGGCGTTGTGGGCGATCACCTGCTGGAATTTTATGAGCAGGTATTTGAGCTGCCTAACCTTGAGATTGTAGGATTGGGCACGAACCTTAACTGCCTGAATGGCGTAATGCCGTCTCCCGATAAGCTGGTTCAGCTAAGCTTGTACAAGGAGTTGGTGGAAACCAAGTTTAATAAGAAGATTCCCTGGGTATCAGGAGGCACCTCCGTCACTTTTCCTTTGCTACAACGAAACCTGCTGCCGAAAGGCGTTAACCACTTCAGAATTGGTGAAACGCTGTATTTTGGAGCCGATTTATTCACAGGCGGAACAGTGGAGGGCATGCAAACGGACGTTTTCAAGCTTTACACACAAATCATAGAACTCACACAAAAGCCAAAAACCCCCGAAGGTGAGCTGGCGGAGAATCCATCGGGCGAAGTCTTTGAAATTAAGCAGGAAGACATAGGCAAGACCTCTTACAGGGCCATAGTTGATATTGGCCTGCTGGAGATTGCACCTGATTTTCTTATTCCGGAAGAAAAGGGAGTTACGGTGATAGGAGCAAGTTCGGACATGCTGGTGCTTGATTTGGGCAACTCCGACAGGAACTATCAGGTGGGTGACATAGTGACCTTTCAGATGAAGTACATGGGTGTGTTGGGCGTGCTCAACTCCGACTACATTGAAAAATACGTAGTAGAGTAATCTTGCTAAGAACTCACCTTCTCTCCAAAAACCCAGCTTGGCTTAAGCATGATCCGCTTTAATCCAAACTTCTTGATCGACACTTTTTCGATATATTCAACGGCTTCCTCCACTGAATCAGTCACCAGAAACAGATCCAGGTCTTCGGGTGATACGGTCTTTTCCTTCACCATGTGATCCAACTGGCTAACCA
Source organism: Imperialibacter sp. (assembly GCF_048007035.1). NCBI lineage: Bacteria > Pseudomonadati > Bacteroidota > Cytophagia > Cytophagales > Flammeovirgaceae > Imperialibacter > Imperialibacter sp. Next base: position 1,795,307 of record NZ_CP180355.1, on the reverse strand, counting down.
GGTGGCTCCAATAGTCTTTGCCAAACAACACGAGCGGAAATCCCTTAATTTTCCCCGTTTGTATCAGCGTCAACGTTTCAAAAAGCTCATCCATTGTGCCTGCACCGCCCGGCATCACCACAAAACCATAGGAATACTTTAGCAAAAGCACCTTTCTCACAAAGAAGTAGTTGAAGTTGACTACAATGTCGAGATAGGGATTGGCGTGCTGCTCGTGTGGAAGCACAATATTGCAGCCAATCGTTTTACCACCAACTTCTTTAGCTCCCCTTGGTGCGGCCTCCATGATGCCCGGGCCACCGCCCGTCATTACCGTGAATCCTGCCAGCGCCAATTGCTGGCCGAGCTCCTGTGCGGCTTTGTAGGCGGGGTGATCCTCCTCAAACCTGGCAGAGCCAAAAACTGTGATGCATGGCCCCGTAAAGTGCAACGCCCTGAATCCACGAATAAACTCAAGTGCCACTTTTACGATATACTTAAATTCCCGCCATCGGGTACCGGGCCCCTCTAAAAACTTCTTTTCGTTATGGTTATTAGTATCGGTGTTGTTCTCCATCATTGATCAAATAAAATCGCCTTCAATCACATTTGTATTGGCTCTATTTCCAAATTCTCCGTCATTAGCCCATACACTCAACCGTGAATATGACTATAAAATTTCCCTCCAGACTTATATTTTCTGCTTTTTCACTTGCCTTGCTGGCCGGTTGCGGCGACAAAACAACGGATACTAGCGAAAATAAGCAAGACAGCACAGTCGCTGGCAGAGCACCAGTAGCCATGACGGCTCCGAAACTTGAAGATACCTTCAAAGCCGAAATCGATGCACTGTCGGCCCACCCGCAGGTAAAAGAGGCCTTCCAGTTCATTGAAGACTATGACGAGCAAACTATCAAAACACTTATCACTCTTACCGAGATTGAAGCGCCTCCATACAAAGAAAAGAACCGCAGTGATAAATATTTGTCGCTGCTGAAAGAAGCGGGTGCCGATTCAGTTTGGCAGGATGAAGTGTGGAATGCAATCGGCTTGGTTAAAGGAACAAAAAGAGGTAAGGTGCTGGCGTTTTGTGCTCACCTCGACACGGTTTTCCCGGAAGGCACCGATACCCGGGTGCAGCAATCGGGCGATACACTAAAGGCTCCGGGTATTTCGGATGACACCAGGGGGTTAGCCATCCTTATCACCATTATGAAGGCCATTCGAAAAGCTGGCATTCAGCCCGAAAATGATATTTTGTTTATTGGTAATGTAGGAGAAGAGGGGCAGGGCGATTTGCGTGGAGCTAAGTTTCTTTTTGGGCCTAATGGGCCTAAGATTGACGCCTTTATCTCAGTGGATGGCAGTGGACATGAGTCGGTTACCAACCAGGCACTTGGGTCGCACCGGTACCGGATTACTTTTCAGGGCCCCGGAGGGCATTCGTGGGGAGCCTTTGGTTTGGGCAACCCTCACCATGCACTGGGTAGAGCCATTACCTATTTTACGGATGAAGCTGACAAGTTTACTCGCAGCGGGCCAAAGACAAACTATAACGTAGGCGTCATTTCGGGTGGCACGTCGGTCAATTCTATCCCATTTGAATCCATCATGGAGGTGGACATGCGTTCCGAAAGCCCTGAAAGCCTTGTTAAGGTAGATACTATTCTTCAGCAGGCGGTTCGCAAGGCACTGGCCGATCAGAATAAGCTCAAAAGACATGGCCCCGATTTGACTGTCAAAATCGAGATGATCGGCGACCGCCCTTCTGGCGAACACCCGGAAAGCATGGCCATTGTCCAAAGAGGGATAGCTGCAACGCAGTTTGTTGGCGGACGCCCAACTTTAAGAAGAGGCAGCACCGATTCCAATATCCCGATTTCAAAAGGAATACCTGCCATCACGATTGGCGGCGGTGGCATGGGTAGAAATGCTCACTCTCTTGATGAATATTTCATCAACAAGGACGGTGTGCTGGGAATCAAGAGAGCCCTGCTGATTGTGTTGGCTGAAGTGGGTATTGATGACGAAATGAGGATTGAATCAAGATAGACGATTCTTGTAGTCCTCATAGCCAAACTCTCTTACGAGTTGGAATGAGTTGTCTTCTTTCCAAATACCAATAGATGGGTGGGGTACGCCGTTGAAGGTCGTGGTTTTCACCATTGTGTAGTGGATCATGTCTTCAAACACAATCAGGTCCCCAGGCTGTAGCTCCCTATCGAATGAGTATTCGCTCATATAGTCTCCGGCCAGGCAGCTCATGCCTCCCATGCGGTAGGTAGGTTTGCCTTTTTCCGGCTCCATTTTGGCCCCTCTAATTCTTGGCTTGTAGGGCATTTCCAGGCAATCGGGCATGTGGCAGGTAAAAGAAGCGTCCAGAATGGCAGTTTTTACACCGGAGTTTTCTACTACATCGAGAACAGTGGACACCAGGTCGCCGGTTTCCCAGGCCACGGCACTTCCAGGCTCCAGGATGACTTCTACACCCCATTTTTCTCTGAAGGCTTTCAGAATAGAAACGAGGTGGGCAGTATCATATCCCTTTTTGGTCATCAGGTGCCCGCCCCCCATATTCACCCACTTTACCTGTGGGATCAGGTGCCCAAACTTCTCTTCGAATGCTTTCAACGTATTTTCAAGCGTGAACGAGGTGGATTCACACAATACATGGAAATGCAGCCCCTCAATGCCCTCTGGCAGCTTGTCACCAAAGTGCGCAGCTGTCATGCCCAGGCGGGAAGTAGGCGACGACGGGTTGTACAAGTCTGTTGTTACCTCTGAGTACTCGGGGTTGACCCGAATCCCACATGAGATTTTTTCAGGGTAGGCTACAACCTTGTCTTTGAATCGCTCATACTGGCTCAGCGAATTAAAAGTGATGTGACTACTTAAGGCCATGATCTCATCAAACTCCTGATCACGATAGGCTACAGCATACGTGTGCGACTTTGTTTTCATCTCCTCAAAGCAAAGCCTGGCTTCAGAGAGTGAACTTGCTGTGGCTCCTTTCAGGTACTGCCTCACCAAAGGAAAGGCGCTCCACATGGCAAATCCTTTGAATGCAAGAATGATGCTGATACCGGCCCGCTCCTGCACGTCGTTCATTAGCTCAAGATTTCTGCGGAGCAGCGACTCTTCCAGCAAGTAGCAGGGCGAAGGTATTTTTGAGTAGTCAATCATGGTCACTTGGTCGTGTAAAACAGTAAAGGGCAAGCCTTGTGCCTTGCCCCTTTTATCTTTTAATAAAGCTAAAGCTTAGTCCATTTCAAGATCTACATCGTGCAGCTCATGCCATGGTAAGCCCTGCTTGTTCATTTCTTCCATGAAGGGATCAGGGTTGAACTGCTCGACGTTGAACACACCAGCGCCGCCCCACTTGCCTTCAAGCACAAGTTTAGCGCCAATCATAGCAGGCACACCAGTGGTGTAGGAAACGCCCTGAGCTTTGGTTTCACGGTATGCATCAGGGTGCTTGCAGTTATTGTAAACGTAATAGGTCTTTTCCGCACCATTTTTTAGCCCACGCACCCTGCAACCAATCGAGGTTTCACCTTTGTAGTTTTCTCCGAGATCTCCCGGGTCAGGCAATACGGCTTTTAAAAACTGAAGCGGCACAATTTCCATTCCGTTGTAGTTGATTGGCTCAATGCTGCCCATGCCTATGTTCAGAATCACTCTGAGGTGAGTCAGGTAATTGTCGCTGAAGGTCATCCAGAAGCGGGCCCTTTTCATCGTGGGGAAGTTTTTCACCAGCGACTCGAGTTCTTCATGGTAGATCAGATAAGATTTCATGGGCCCGATGTTCGGATAGTTGATATCCTTACCTATTTCATGTGGTTTTGTTATTTTCCACTTACCATCCTCAAAGAATTTCCCTTCCTGCGTTACTTCACGAATGTTTATTTCAGGATTGAAGTTGGTAGCAAAAGCCTTTCCATGGTCTCCGGCGTTACAATCAACAATATCGAGGTAGTGAATTTCATCAAAATAATGCTTGGCGGCGTAGGAAGTGAAAACACCTGTAGCGCCTGGGTCGAAACCGCAACCTAACACGGCTGTCAGGCCTGCAGCTTTGAATTTTTCCTGATATGCCCACTGCCAGCTGTACTCAAACTTGGCTTCTTCTTTGGGCTCGTAGTTCGCTGTGTCGAGGTAGTTTACTTTGGTTTCCAAACAAGCATCCATGATAGTAAGATCCTGATAAGGAAGTGCCACATTGATGACAATGTCAGGGCGGAAACTGTTAATTAACTTGACCAGCTCAGGCACTACATCGGCATCTACTTTAGCTGTTTGTATGCTTACACCCACGTCTTTTTTTATGTCAGCGGCAATGTCATCGCACTTGGATTTGGTTCTGCTGGCGAGCATGATTTCAGTAAACACACTTGAATTTTTGGCGCATTTGTAAGCCACCACACGACCGACTCCGCCGGCACCAATAATGAGTACTTTTCCCATCTTATATCTTATTACAGGTTAATTGCTTGAACTGCAAAAGTAGCACATGCGGAAATGTATTAAAAACACAGCGATTAATATTCTGACTCATGAGGATTTTACCAGAGAACAGGAGGCAAAGAAGTGGGGTAAAAACAAAAAAACCGGAGTGTAAACCCCGGTTTCCATAGCTGGTAGTTATATTATAATTGTCAATTAGTCCATCAAAGCGCCAACCTGAACTCTTGAGTGGGCGCTTACATAGTATCCGTCGTAAAGAAATTCAGACAAAAGCTCTGTTAGTTGTTTTTCTGAGGCATTTTTCTTGAATGTGGCAAAACAGTAGGAAGCCTCTATCCCCAGTACTTCCAGTTCTGGCATTTTTGCTTTTATCCGCACAATCTTTTGCTCCATGTAGGCAGCATTGGAGTTTTCAAGCAAAGGGAAGGCGATGTTAATTTTGTCGCCAGAATAGCTTACATTCAATTTGGCGGGGAAACGTACACCAAGCTTGGCTAGTTCATGGTCTATCACTCTTGTGCTTTCGCCGTTTTCCAAAAGGGCAGTTCTTTTTTCGAAAAGAGCATCAACCTTTGAGTGGTCACTTACAGTGCTTTGGGCCATAAGAATGCCATTGAAGGCAACAAGGCAAATGATTATCAGTACTTTTTTCATAGCGGTTGTGTTATAATGTTATTTATTGTAGTCGTGAAAATGCAATGGTGTAGGAAGCTCTTAAACAGTGCCATCACCAGCGAGCCATTTTTGGGCTGCGATTCGTTGATGACCAGATAGTTTTTTTCGTTAACCATGATCAAATGTACCAGGTGGATTTCCATTTTTAAAATCCGCTCATTTCGAAGCATAAAAATGCATGTGGCATTGAAAACCAGTATTCAGGATTTTACTAAAACGACAACTTTACACTGAAAACATTACATCATTTGTGACCCCATGGAGCACATAAAACCGCTTCAGCTACTTCAAATGAGGGGTATAGCTTGTTTTTGCTCATTTATTTCAACCATTTATTACCTGAACCAGAAACTTTCAAATAATACGTAAGCCGTAAAGGGCCGGATTGCGGAATTATTGCTTATTGAGTTACTTTTGCGCACCTGATTTCAACATGACTACACAAACCATCGAGGCCCGCTTCAATCAACTTGCCGATGATCTTTCTGAAAATGGATACGGCATCATCGAGTCTTTTCTCAGCGATGAGGAGGTAAAGGACATCTTGAGCGTTTTGGATGACTATCAGGAAGCTGGCGACTTAAAGAGAGCCGGCATAGGGCAGGCTGAAAACCATCAGGTTGATAGGTCGCAGCGGGGAGACTTGATCAGGTGGATAGAGCCTGAGAAAGCGAAGGATCCCACCCAGGTGTATTTGGATAGGATGCGGGAGCTGATGCAGTTTATCAATAGAACGTGCTTTCTAAGTCTGAAAGACTTTGAGTTTCATTACACGCTTTACCCGGTTGGCACTTTTTACAAACGGCATTTGGATCAGTTCAAGCAGGACGACCACCGGAAGCTGAGTGTCATTTGTTATCTAAACTTCGATTGGAGTGAGGGGGACGGCGGACAGTTGCGGATGTACAAACCTGTTGGCGCTGACGAGCAGATAGTGGACGTGTTGCCAGTGGCAGGAAGATTGATCTGCTTCAGAAGCGATTTGCTGGAGCACGAAGTACTGCCAACAGCAAGAGAGAGGAAAAGCCTGACCGGTTGGCTGCGTGATCAGTTGCTCGATGTGCCATTTTAATGAGAGACAAAAAAATAGGCGCCGGCTGTTTTTAAATTTCCGTCGTATAGCTTCGTCTCAAACCGTTCCTGTTTTTTGTTTTCGAGCGTTCGTGGATCTACATGCCTGACATTGATGGAAACATTTCCATCTTCATAAACCCTGACTTTCAAGTAGTTATACACATAACCGCTACCAACTGGGTTCTCAATCATTTTACTCTCAGAAAAAGTGATGAACGCCTTGCCGTTCTTTACAGCATTCCTGCCGAAGTACTCAAAAAAGTCAATGTTCATTCCTCCCACTATGTCGGGTGCACTTTCGACTTTCTTTTCATCCACATAAAAATCGCATTTGGCATAGTAGAAAGTGCCTTTCACGTCATATCCTCTCTTAAAGGTTTCCAAAAGCTCTTCAAAGGTTAGTAAAGGACTATTTTGAGCAAATGTGGGAGCAAAAAACGTGAAAAATACCAGAGAGATAAGCAGCAGCCTTTTCATAGATGGAGAATTTAGACTGTAAATTAAACTATTAATTGCACTTTTCAGATACAGACAAGAGGCTGGTTGCTGTTTAACGCTACTTATTTCGGAGGAAAAAGAAAAAGATCCGCCCCATGCCACAATGAAACATAAGATATGAAATGTGACTTGCCAGGATGATGAAGGGAGGGTGTAGGAGATGCCGAAAAGCGGCTGGTAATGAAGAGGTTCATTTAGCCAGGGCAGTTTTGGAGGGGATAAAAATTCCAAAAAAATAGAAAATTAGCGGAATCCCTTGCTCAGCAATTACGTTCTTCGAAATAGCTAATTCTTGTATTTATGACCGATCTTCTGGCTGCCCGCTCACAAATGGCAGTGTCCCTGGGTTTTCACATCATATTCTCCTGCATCGGGATGGTCATGCCATTTCTCATGGCTTTTGCCAACTACAAATGGCTCAAGACCGGCCAGGAGGACTACCACCGTTTAATGAAGGCCTGGGCCAGAGGTGTGGCTATTTTTTTTGCTGTAGGCGCAGTGTCGGGCACTGTGCTCAGTTTCGAGCTGGGGTTGCTTTGGCCGGGCTTTATGGAACACGCCGGGCCTATCATTGGTATGCCTTTTTCGCTTGAAGGAGCAGCGTTCTTTCTGGAGGCAGTAGCACTTGGCTTATTTCTATATGGTGAAAAGGTGTTGAAGCCCTGGGTGCATTTTACGTCGGGAGTTTTCGTTGGCATTTCCGGGGTGGCATCTGGCATTCTGGTGGTAGCGGCCAATGGCTGGATGAATAGCCCGTCAGGTTTCGACTGGGTAAACGGGCAGGCGTTGAACGTGGATCCTATAGCTGCTATGCTAAACGAGGCCTGGTTCACTCAGGCTTTGCATATGACGCTGGCCGCCTTTGTCGCCACTGGATTTGGCGTGGCTGGGGTGCATGCCTGGCAATATTTAAAAGACAGAAGCAAATTGCTCCATCTTCGGGCACTCAAAATAGCTCTTGTATTCGGGGCAGTGGCTGCTTTTTTACAGCCGTTCAGCGGTCACCTTTCGGCGGATGATGTGGCACACAGGCAGCCGGTGAAGCTGGCAGCAATGGAGAGTCATTTTGAGACGGAAAAAGGTGCTTCATTCGTTATTGGCGGGGTTCCCGATGAAGAAAAGGGAGAAGTGAACTATGCTATCAAGATTCCTTACCTGCTGAGCATACTGGCATTCACTGATCCGATGGCTGAAGTGAAAGGGCTTGATGCGTTTCCAAGAGACGAGTGGCCGCCTGTAGCCATAGTACATTTTGCTTTTCAGACTATGATAGCGATAGGGGTGCTGCTTATGCTTATCGGTGTGATTTTTCTCTTCGGCCAATGGAAGAGGCCGCTGCTGGTTCAAAGCACGTGGTTTCTCAAACTACTGGCATTCGCCACTCCATTAGGCTTTTTGGCTGTGGAGGCTGGCTGGGTGGTGACAGAGGTGGGAAGGCAGCCGTGGATTATTTATGGGATCATGAAAACAGCCGACGCCGTAACGCCCATGCCTGGCATAGCGTATTCATTTTATGTAACCACAGGTATTTATTTGGTACTGGCCATTTTAGTCTTTTGGTTGATGGGGCGGCAAATCACCGTGTTCAATGAGGAAAAGGAGGTAGCTCATGTTTGAGTGGGTTGTGCTGGTGCTGCTTATTTCGCTTTTACTCTATGTTCTGCTGGGCGGTGCCGACTTTGGTGCAGGCATTCTGGAGCTGTTCTCGCCGAAAGAAAAGTTTGATGAACTGAAAGCCACTACTTACCAGGCCATTGGGCCGGTATGGGAGGCTAATCACGTGTGGCTCATTATTATTATTGTTATTTTATTCAATGGCTTTCCGGCAGCCTTCAAAGTAATCTCCATTTACCTGCATATTCCGCTTTTGTTGATGCTTGTTGGCATTATTGTCAGGGGAACGGCTTTTGTGTTCCGGCATTATGATGCTGTTCAGGGTAGGTCTCAAAAGGTGTATTCCAGGATGTTTGCCTGGTCAAGCCTGGTTACACCCTTTTTTCTGGGAGTGATTGCAGGTGCCATAGTGCTGGGTAGAATGCCCGTTGACGTTGAAAACTTCCATCAGGCGTTCGTGGCACCATGGCTCAACTGGTTCACTGTGGCGGTAGGTATTTTCACATCATCACTCTTTGCTTTTTTGGCAGCTACGTTTCTCATACCTGAAATTGAGGATCGGGGCACCAAAGAGCTTTTTCGCAAGAATGCGTTGCTGACGAATATATTGGTGGTAGTAACGGGTGGATTAGTGTTTGTGGCAGGCCTGGTTGAAAAAATTGACTTTCCCAGGTTGTTCTTTTCCCACCCTTTCGGCCTTGTTAGTGTCATTCTTGCCACGGTAGGCCTTTTGGTGCTGGCTGTTACGCTGAGGAAGAAATGGGACCAGCTTTCGAGACTGCTGGCAGGGCTGCAGGGAAGTTTGATTGTGCTGGGCTGGCTGGCACTTCAGTACCCTAATCTGATTGTCTTCGTTGACGGGACGGTGATAACACTTGAAGAAGCTGCAGCCCCGGAGCTGGTGATATCAATTTTAGGCACGATGTTGGCTGTTGGTGTTGTGCTAATATTACCAGCATTGGGCTATTTGATATGGGTTTTTAAGTATCGCAAAGGTTTGCGGTAATTTTTTTCAACAAATCAGGCGTTCCGTTAAACTTTTTTCAATAAATTTACGTCTGTATTGAAACAGGAGAAATCAAGAAATTAACAATATGCTAATGAGTTCTTGATTCTGCGCATAAAAAAAGGGGCTAACTTTGCCCCTGATAGTAGAATCCTCTCATTAATAAAGAGTGTAGTTTAAGTAGGTATGTGTTCTGAGCACCTTCGGCTTTTGGCCCAAGGTGCTTTTTATTTGCTCCAATGTAACTGAGATTTTTTCATTTTCACAACTCTTTTTCTGAAATTTTATCAAAGCAATCGTTTGAAAAGTTAGTTATATAACTATTCTTCGAAATCCTATAAAAATTGCTTGCTGTGGTTGGGGCTTCGGATCAAGTGGAGATCCGGGGAGTATCGTGAGAGTGTATAATCATGCTGCGAGCAATACGTATTCGCTAAAGCAGGGCGTTAGACGGTAGACTGGTCGATGAGCTACATTTATTCCTTTTCGGCGGGTATTTATAACTTGACTAGTCTAAAGGACTGTAGAGAGCCATTTGTAGGGAAATGTAGAATATATACCCCTGAAGGATACGAAACCAAGTCAATCATGAGTTCGCCCGAAGCAACAGTTACCTTTGGTTTTATATGTTGGCCAGCGGTGTTGTAAATTTTCACGTGCGAAGGATTGAAATTGTGCGAGCCTTTTAACTTGAACCTGTTGCCTGATGGATTGGGGTAGATTGTCAGGTTGCTTGATAGCGTAAAGTCAACCTTTTCAATGTGGGAATATGAAATTGTGCCGTCAAAGTCCGTTTGCTTGAGTCTGTAGAACGATTTTCCCGGGTAGGGTTGATGATCAGCAGCACGATAGGTTCGCTTGTCAGACGTAGTGCCAGCTCCCTTCACCTGAAGAATCTCTTGCCAATTTTGGGCATCAAGTGAGCTTTCAACAACAAAGAAGTCATTGTTCAGCTCTGATCCTGTCACCCACTCGATAGTCACCATGGTGTTGGTTGGCTTTGCCGAGAAGCTCAATAATTCAACTGGCAGTGGCACTGATACATCGGTATTACCCAAACTGAACCTGTCCCCATCCTGAAAAGACACTCCGGAAAATACGGCGATTTTATTTGATACGGTTCCTGCTAGTGGAGTCACGTCATTTGTAGAAAAATCGCCATCCCGGTCAACAAGCAGTCTCAAATTGGAGCCAAGCGGACTTCCGCCCACTCCACTGAAGTCAAAAGAGATGGAAACGGTACCTACGTCACCTGCTTTAGTGACGATCCAGTTTCTTGAGAGCTTTTCTTCTATCTCGGTTCCGTCAACATCGGTACCAACTGCTTTGGTTGTTGAATTAATAGCTGCATTGTCATGTCCCCAAAACATGAATTCTCCATCGTCCAGATCACTGGGGTTCCATACACGGAGTATACCCGACCCACGGGCATCTGCGTGTACTGAACCGTCGGCAGCCCTTCCAATGCCAGCTACTTCAAAGTCATAGTCTCCATTTCCCGGATCATCCATTGTGTATACATCGTTTCCGGAGGCGGAAATATCGATATCGTATTTTGCGGACAAGTAATTGTCGATGATGATTCTTTGGGCAGTATTTACCTCGCCATCGTACATCGCTATTTCAGCAATCTCTCCGGTTAGGAGAAATCCAGTTGTTGTGGCCGTTCCACGTCGGGCGCCCACCAGCACGTCAGTGGTGGTCACGGTTCCTGTGCCTACTCCGCCTCCTGATACGTTGACAGCTTCATCAGACCAGGAGTTTTTTGCTGTCGTATTGTTGATGTGAGCTCCGATAGCCCAGGAATCGGCGGTATTGATTGTGCCGAGCCCATAGTTGCCACCGATGAAAGAGGTAAAGGTGTTGGCATCCATAGTATATTGATACTGCCTGGTGCCGGAAGTGGCTGTTGCCTTAGAAAAAATAGTACCGTTATTGCCCGAGGGGACATTGTAAACTGCAAAGAAGGACCAACTATCTGTGCCGGGAATTAAGTTGAGGCCGGCGGGGGTGCCAAGGTTTAAAAAGTCTCCTCCGTCGAAACTTACCGATGGGAGCGAAGTATTTACGGCGTTGGCATTGAATGTTGGCTCCTCAGCTGAAACGCCACTTGACGCAGCAGTCAACCCGTTTCCTGATGCATCTGGCCAGGCTGTAACAGCAACGCCGTCAGACAGGCTCAAATCATTTGCCCTAAGCCACAACTGGTTGTTGTTTTGGTCGCCAACTCCGCCTGGCCCGGCATTTCCTGTGATAAAATTCCCAGTGGGCGTGATTGGAAAAGCGCCACAATTACTGGAGCATGTGAGACTAAAATCGGCACATACCTGATCGAGGCTCCCACCATTAAAGAATTGGATGGTAGGGTCTGCACCCCCGTTGCCAAGGTTTACGATGCCGCTGCCACAAAGTGTAGCATCTGTCCAATCGATGTAAATATCATCTGCACCAAAAGATGTATTGTCGATGATAGCAACGCTGTTTCCCGACAGGATCAAGTCGTCAGTGTTGGTGAAATTAGCCGTTGATGCAAGTTCGAAGTAGCCAAGATTAACGATATCTTCTGTCACCGTGAAAGTGCCTCCATTTTCCACCAGCGTATAGCCTTCTATCATTACCTCTTCACTTGAGGTGAGCGTTCCTCCGTTGGCAACGACAATATCTCCCGTATGATAAAACATTTGATCTGTAGAGCCGGTAAAAGCGCCCACATTGGCTCTCGCCAGACCCGCCGGCGATTGAGAACACCCGCCATTGTCATCTACATTATCGATAGTGATAGAGTGTCCATTTTGTATAACGACATTGTCGGTTCTTTTCGGAAAGACGCCAGCGCCCACAGGGCCGCTGGAACCGTCAGGAGTAAAAGACCAGCTGGAATTGGACTCCCACGCTCCGGAAGCAAAAGAATAGAATGTGCGAGAAGCATTGAACTCCCCACTAGTGGTGTAAAATGTTGCGTCTTCACGTTGATTGTTGTACTCAGTTTCGATCCAGCTGGCGCTAAAAATTTCATTTGAAAGCCGGGCATGATCAAGGTCGCCATTCCAACCTTCATTGCGGGCCGCATTTGCCCGACCATCGTTACCAATGTCGAGATAGCTTTCCAGCGTGCCCAACCCATTATAAGCCTCCGTGTGCTCCAATTGACCATTTACGTACACTGAACACGTCGTGCCATTCCAGGTGAGAGCGATATAGTTCCATACATTGGGAGCTAAATTTATAATTCCCTGCTCCAGATTGTGATTGTTACCAAAACCCAAATCTAGCCCGCCCGCTCCATCGTCGGTATACAACTGGATCCTGTCGGCAAAGCCTGAGGGGTTTGACGTATGGCCATACATATACTGTTCTGTTCCTGTGAAAGTCGATGTATAGGCCCAAATTGAAACCGTGCCCTGCCCGGTAGCAATTGAAGATGAGGGGATTTGAACATAGTCATTTACACCAAAATTTTGCCCATCAGCAATTAAAGCTGGCGATGTGTCGGTGCTTCCGGTATTTGTTCCCGCAGTGCCACCAGTGGCGTCGTTGAAGTCGTCGTTGAGGAAATACACGGCGTCAAAATCTGAGTTCCACACGCTGGTAACGGAGGGGTCTGCTGACACTGAACAATTTCCATAGAAAATGTAAATATCCGTATCAGTAGAATTGCTCAACGTAGGAATTCTGACCCAGGCCACATACTCGCCTGTTGTGGGATCATACGACTCAATTTGATGATCCAGAAGGGTTACACCTGCCTGGTCGGCACCAAAAATGATGTCGTACCCGGTAGCATCTTCAACGTGTCCCCCATTACCTACGGATCTTAAATCCAAATCGGCGGTGGCACCCATGAACCTGATCATGACAGGGAAATCAGTTAGTGGACTTGCACCCATTACTTCAGATGCATCGATAGTAATTCGCTTGCCGTAGCCATACCCCTCGGTTTGGGAAAAAACTTCTGTTGAAAACGCAAGTATAAAAACGATAAAAAAAGCTCTACAGATATAAGACACTCGATGTATAAATTAGGTGATGTACCAAAAACTGAAACAACATCATTGCTGGCATTTTTCGACAAACTATTCACAATTGAATACAGTTCTAACTTTGAAAGTAACCTTTTTGACCGTAGACGTCAAATTTTTGCCGTTAATAATAATCCACACTCTCGGCTACTTAAATTGATTTGATGACTTTCTTTCTGTTTCCAAGGTGTAAGACCGAACTCCAGTTACCTTACACCGTGGCCAACGGCACAGTGCAACCCATTCGTTTTAAATCAGTCTATTTAATTTACAATTGTGAAACATAGCTATTAGTTTCACGTTAGTAGATCAAATAATTTTGTGAACAACCCTGAACCTCAATTTGTATGCAAAGAATCAACCTTGGCGAATTTGAAGAGCTGGTATTGCTCATAACGGCAGTGCTGCATGAAAACGCTTATGGAATCAGCGTACTACAGGAAATAGAAGCTCAAACCGGACGGCAGATCAATATCAGCGCCGTGCATTCGGCGCTCGACAGGCTCGAGCAAAAGGGATACCTGAAATCATACCTGGGTGGTGCTACGAATGAGAGAGGCGGCAGAAGAAAAAGGCTGTTTTCTGTTACAGCGAGTGGAGCAAAAGCGCTTTCGGACGTGAAGGAAATGCGCAACACCCTGTATGATCAAATTCCGAAGGTAACGCTGAAGTTAAATTTTGTATGACCGAACAGCACTTACCGGAGCCACCTGGCTGGGCCTTAAAGTTATTGCATTGGTATTGCAAACCGAGGTATCTGGAAGCTATCGAAGGTGACCTCTATGAGCTTTTTGACCTGCGTTGCCAAAGTGCAGGCGAAAAGGTTGCAAGAAGAGGGTTTGTCTGGGATGTGGTCAGGTTTTTCAGGTGGAAGTACATAAAAGGACTAGAAAACTCAAAACGACTAAATCAATTCGACATGTGGAAAAACTACTTTAAAATCTCACTGCGAAGCCTCTGGAGGCAAAAGTTTTACTCCGCCATCAATATAACGGGTCTTTCTGTCGGCATAGCATGTTGTTTGCTGATCATTATTTACATCAAGCACGAGCTGAGTTATGATAGGTTTTGGAAAGATGGTGACCGGATTTACAGGATTGCCATCAATGATCGTGGGCCATATACCCCCACCAGGCTTGGCTCATTTCTAAAGAGTGATTATCCAGAGGTGGAGTCGTACACAAGGCTGAATGGGCTTTATGATTTTTCTTTTGCCATTGGCGATAACGTCTTCTCAGAGCCCGGAGGTAGTTTGGCGGACTCCACAGTATTTGAGGTGTTCGACGTCAAGTTTATTGAGGGAACACCGCAAGGAGCACTCTCCGAACCCAACACAGTTGTTTTGACGAAAAGTGTAGCTGACAAGTATTTTCCTCATGAAACTGCTGTTGGCAAAATCATCAAATCTTCAGGTGACGCAGTGAAAATTACGGCGGTGGTGGAGGATCCGCCGGCCAATAGCCACATGCCGTTCAAATACCTGGTGGCCATGCCCCACGAGTATTGGGCCACCACCGGTTGGTGGACAGGTAACAACTTTTTCACATATGTGAAGCTTGCGGAAGGTGCTTCGGAAGAGGCCTTTGAGGCTAAAATACTCGATTTTATGCGCAAGCATATGGCCAAAGACCTGATGGAAACCTACCACTATGACAACTTTGATGACTATCTCGCATCGGATGATTCATACAGATTTACATTGGTGCCAATTCAGGAAATCCACCTCAATTATCCCAGGTTAACGCTGGCCGAAAGCGCTGGCGACATGGACAACATTTATATATTTTCGGCCGTTGCCTTCTTTATTTTGCTTATCGCCTGCATCAATTTTATCAACCTGAGTACGGCCCGATCGGGCAGCCGGTCGAAGGAAGTGGGGATACGGAAGGTGCTTGGGTCGGTCAGAGGTGAGTTGATCAGACAGTTCATGGTGGAGTCATTTCTCATCAGCATTTTTTCGCTCAGTTTGGCTATTTTACTATCGCTCGTAGTGCTGCCGTATTTCAACGACCTTTCCGGCAAGCAGTTCCAGTCAACAGATCTCATCACCGTGGATAATATGCTTTGGTTAACAATGCTGCTTACAGCCGTGGGTATCATTGCGGGCAGCTATCCTGCGTTGTATCTTTCTTCATTTAAGCCTGTGGCTGCTTTGAAAGGGGAGCTCAAGTCAGGTAAATCCGGGTCATTTTTGAGAAAGGCTTTAGTGAGCTTCCAGTTTGCGATATCCATTTTCCTTGTGATTGCCACCGTGATTGTGTACCAGCAGATCAACCACATGACCAATCAGAAGCTGGGCTTCAATTCGAGCAACACCATGGTGATCAAGGCTGGGTCAGCATTAAAAGACAGCGGCCCGTTTTTCAGATCAAAGCTACTTGAAAACCCAAATATCGGGAGCGTGGCGGCAAGCACTACCTACCCCTCACAATTTGTGGGGGACTGGGGTTATAGTACTGTGGGCGACGTGAAGGACAACTATAGTCTTTACACGATGTTCGCCGATAGTTATTATTTAGAAACCATGGGAGTGGAGCTGGCTCAGGGTAGGTTCTTCTCAAGAGAGCTGGCTAGTGACACTGCCTCCATTGTGCTGAATGAGGCTGCTGTAAGAGAGCTGGGCTGGGACGACCCGATCGGTCAGCGGCTGGAAAGATCGGAAGGGGTATTGACGGTGATTGGTGTAGTGAAGGACTTTAATTTCTCCTCTCTTAAAAGAAAAATAGGGAGCCTGGCTATCAGGTATGACCCTGAAATTCACAAGACCAAGTGGGGCTCTGCCTATTACCTGGCGAGGGTTAATGGTAACTACCAGGAAACTGTCAACTACGTGAATGAGCTTTGGGGCACCACTGCTCCCGAGGAGCCGTTCGACTATGACTTTGTTGATCAGGCATTTGCAAAGCTCTATGAGTCGGAGGCAAAGTTCGGAAAGATATTTACCGTTTTTTCAGCGCTAGCCATTCTTATTGCCTGCCTGGGGCTGTTTGCCATGGCGGCTTACACGCTTGAGAAAAGGTTTAAGGAGATTGCAATCAGAAAAGTGTTGGGGGCCAGCGTATTTTCGATTACCACTTTGGTGCTGTCTGACTTTACGAAGCTGATTCTCTTCGGCTCAATCATAGCTGTTCCCCTTGCGTTCTATGTGATGGACCAATGGCTGCAAGAGTTTGCTTACAGAATGGAATTGGGCATTGTAGTGTTTCTTATGCCTGTTTTGGCCGTGACGCTGTTGGCCTGGCTAACGGTAATTTACCAGTCGTTGAAAACTGCTACTGGCAACCCGGTAAATGCGCTGAAGCAGGAATAAGCTTTCTCAAAATTGAATGAAAAGGGGCCGGTTGGCTCCTTTTTTTGTTTTGTGGCAATTACAAAGAGCCGACGTTGCATCTTGCTGTTCGCTTCTTATTGTGTATTTTAAATCCAAACTATACCCGGCTTTCGTATGTTGTAGTGACACGTTACCGCCATCAACCTGTTAAGTATTTATCGAGTAATAAATAAAAAATGGTAACACCTCCAATTTCGAAGGATGAAAAGGCTCGTTTGGCCGATTTACTTTCCTACAACATTTTAGACACACCTGAAGAGGAAGAGCTGAATGAAATTGTTCAGCTAGCTTCAGAAATCTGCAATAAACCCATCTCAACAATTACCTTGATTGACGAGAAGAGGCAATGGCATAAGGCCAGAAAGGGAATTGAAGGCAGGGAAGGAGAGCGGGATTTCGCTTTCTGCGCCCATGCCATCCATGGCGACGATCTGATGATGGTGCCAGATGCCGAAAAAGACGAACGATTTCACGACAACCCGCTCGTGGAAGGAGCTCCTTACATAAGGTTCTACGCTGGTGTTCCTCTCAGGTCGGCAAAGGGATACAACCTCGGAACTTTGTGCGTTATTGGAACGGAACCGACCACACTCAGCGAGGTGCAACAACGGGCGCTAAAGATATTGGCTAAGCAGGTGGTGACCTATTTTGAGCTTCGGAAGAATAACCGTCACCTGACCGAAGTACTCAAAACCGTTGATAAACAAAAAGAAGAGCTTTCCTCCCACAATAAGACACTTACCAGGCTGTTGTCGATCATTGGCCACGATTTGAAGGGGCCTGTTGAGAACTTGAAACAGCTCTTCAGTCTTTTTGTGAGTGGGAAACTTTCTAAAGAAGAAATAGATAGCCTGGCAGCCGATTTGAATGAGCGCCTCGAAAGCACCTCCGATTTGCTCGGCAATCTGCTTAGCTGGGCGACCAGCCAGCTCAACGATGCATCTTTACATTCGGATAAGGTTGACTTGCACGATATTGCCGAGGAGCAGCTCCACAGGATTAAGTGCAGTGCTGTTGCGAAAGGAAATAGCTTACTGAATAAAGTAAAGAAAGGTTCCGTAATAACCGCTGATAGGGACATCATCAGGTTTGTGATAAGAAACCTGGTCACCAATGCGAACAAGTTTACCTCCGAAGGCGCTATTTCAGTAACCCTGGAGGAGAGTGTAGGCCTGAATAGAATTGTTGTGGCGGACACTGGCAAGGGAATGTCGCACGAGGCCATTAAAGCCCTTTTTAACTGGAACGACAGGCGCACCACCGCAGGAACCTCAGGAGAAAAGGGGTCTGGCCTGGGTTTGCTCATTGTCAGGCAGTTCGCCAGCCAGTACAATGGCCGCCTTATCATTGAAAGTGAAGTGGGTAAGGGTACCAAAGTTGCTTTCGAAATGGCAAAAGACATCAACACGGAACCATCATCGGATTAGCCATACATAACGCAACGGCCTCCCAAATGCCCTGAGTGCATCTTATAAAAATGTTATGTGCCGACTCAGTCGCTCTGCTTTACTTTACTCCTGATCAAATCAATCGATTATGTCTAAAAAAGCAGGGGCGAGGCTCCTAATAACAACACTTTTGGTAACGCTGACCTATGGGTTTTCGCAGGCCCAGGCTGACTACCGGTCGGGTCAGCAGATAACAACGCAGCTACAATCACTTTCACGGCAGTATTCCTCACTTGCAAAGCTGCAGTCCATTGGGAAGAGTGACGGAGGCAAAGACATTTGGGTGCTGACACTCGGCTCGGGAGACATCGACAATCATCCGGCCGTTGTGGTGGCTGGTGGGGTTGACGGGCGATATGTTGTAAGCACGGAGCTGGCACTCAAGTTTGCCGAGCAGCTGCTGGGTTCGTCGCAGACCGACTCGGTGAAGAATCTCCTGGCCACAACTACTTTCTACGTGCTGCCCAATGTAAATCCGGAAGCAACGGATCAGTTTTTTGCCTCACTCAGGTACGCCAGAACTGGCAACGGCCGGGCCACCGACGATGACCGTGACGGCCAAAATGGCGAGGACGGTTATGAAGACCTCAATGGAGACGGGCTTGTGACGATGATTCGGGTGGAAGATGCTACTGGCGAATGGAAGAAAAGCGAAGCCGACGACCGCATTATGGTAAAGGCTGCTGACGGCGAAACAGGTGGTTACCTCTATCTCACAGAAGGTACCGACAACGATAAAGATGGTGCATTCAATGAAGACGGTGCTGGTGGCATCAACTTCAACAATTCACTCACCTGGGACTTCCCCTATTTTCAGCCTGGTGCTGGCGATTTCCCTGTGGCCGACAAGGAAAACCGTGCAGTGCTCGATTTCCTTTTTGAGCGCTGGAATGTTTTCGCTCTGGTTACTTTTGGTTCGTCCGATAACCTGAATGCTCCGATAAAATATAATGCAGGCGAGGCGTCGAAAAGAGTGCTGAAAGGTGTGCTGAAGTCGGACGCTGACGCTAATGCATTGGTATCTAAAAGCTACGCAGACATCGTTGGCAAAAAAGAAGGAGCGCAGCCCGTAGTGCAGGGAGGTGGTTTCATGGAATGGGGTTATTTCCACTATGCCCGCTATTCGTTTGGTACACCAGCCTGGAGCTGGCCGGAGTTCAAAATGCCGGAGGATAGTGCTGCCAAGGCAAAATACAAGCCCAACAAAGACAAAAACAAAGAAGTGGATTACCTACGTTGGGCTGAAGCCAATAGCCACGATTTGTTTGTGGAGTGGAAGCCGGTAAACCATCCGGACTTTCCAGGCAAAAAAGTGGAGGTAGGCAGCTGGAAGCCTTTTGCTCCCTACAATCCGCCTTTCAGTTTGGTGGCGGACATCTCCGACAAACAGAATAAGTTTATTCTGAAGCTGGCCTCTATGAAGCCTCAGGTGAAAATAGAAAACCTCGTTGTGGAATCAGTTGGTAAGGGGATGACACGTATTACGGCTGATATTTTTAACGCAGGCACGCTGGCCACCATGACAGAATTAGCGCAGAAGACACGCTGGGTACGAATGACCAAGGTGGAAATGACATTGACGGGAAGTCAGCAGATCGTTTCCGGTGACAAAGTGAAGCTTATTTCCTCTATTGACGGGGGAGACAAAGTGACGATGTCGTGGCTTGTGAAAGGCTCAGGCAGCGTGAAGCTTTCTGCCGGCTCGGCACAGACGGGCATCGATACCAAAACCATCACCCTTAAATAAGAACAGTCATGAAGAGAATTATATACACTTTCATCATTCTTTTGGCGGGGTTGAGTGTTTCGGCCCAAACGCCAGATCAGATATTTAAAGCAGCGGGCAGCCCGCCAAACCCAAAGGTGCAGGTAAGCTGGAACAGGTACTACACCTCCGAAGGGCTGTGGGCTATTGCCAAAAAACTGGCCGAAGCACATCCTAATCTTGTGAAGGTGGAGACTATCGGCAAAACCTATGAGGGGCGTGACATGATTGCCCTGACCATCACAGATTTTTCCAAAGGCAATGTAGATCGCAAGCCAGGGATGTATGTAGATGGAAACATCCATTCCAATGAAATCCAGGGTGGTGAATTTGCCATGTATACAGCCTGGTATCTGGCAGAAAGCTGGTACTACAATGATTTCATCAAGGACCTACTGGCTGACAAGGTGTTCTACATTGTGCCTACTATTAACCCTGACGCCAGGAACGACTATATGAAAGGCGTTAACACTGCCAATACGCCCCGCTCAGGCATGATGCCGATCGATGACGACAGGGACGGGTTGGTTGACGAAGATGGCTACGACGACCTGAACGGCGACGGCGAAGTAACGATGATGCGCCGCAAAAACCCCAACGGACGCTACATCATCGACCCCACTGATCCACGGCAAATGATAGAGGTTGAAGCAGGGGAGCCCGGTGAATACGAAATGCTGGGCTATGAAGGTAAAGACAACGACGGCGACGGTGAAGTGAATGAAGACAGGGTGGGTGGCTACTACGATCCCAACCGTGACTGGGGCTGGAACTGGCAGCCGGAGTACATCCAAAGAGGGGCACATAAGTATCCGTTTTCTGTGCCCGAAAACAGGAACGTGATGGAGTTTGTGATGAAGCACCCCAATATTGGCGGCGCCCAAAGTTTCCACAACTCAGGCGGTATGATTCTCAGAGGTCCTGGGGCTGAAGAGGACAGAGGAACTTACAACTCTACCGACGACAAGGTGTACGACGCTATTGGCGAGCTGGGAGAAAGCATCATGCCTGGCTATACTTACATGGTCGTTTGGAGGGACTTGTACACAGCGTTCGGTGGTGAGCTCGACTGGTTCCATGGATGCCGTGGCATTTTCACTTTCACCAATGAGCTGTACCATCCTTACTTTATGTTTGGCAAAGACTACAAAGGTGGCAGACGTGGCGACGAAGTGCAGAAGGATATGTACAAGTTTGAGAAGAACTTGTTGATGACTGATGCCTTTGTGGATTGGAAGGAATTTGACCATCCCGAGCTTGGCAAGATCGAGATAGGGGGCTTTAGAAAGAATTTTGGTAGAGACAACCCGGGCTTCCTGCTGGAAAACGACGCCCATCGCAACATGGCGTTCCTGATCTTTCATGCTTACCACACGCCCAAGTTGGTGATAGAAAAAGTAGAAGAAAAAGACCTTGGCGGCGGATTGAAGCAGGTAACAGCGACCATTGCCAACAAAAGGCTGATCCCGACGCACTCCAGTCACGATACCAAGAACAAAATCATTCGCCCCGACTACGTTTCCCTCGAAGGAGCCAATGTGGTGGCTGGCATGGTCGTGACCGACGTGGATATGAACAAGACCACCGAGCAGAAGGTAGCTCCTGCCAAAATTGCTTTAGAAAACATACCGGGCATGGAAGCGGTAACCGTTCGCTGGATAGTGAGCGGCTCCGGCAAGTACACCGTGAAAGTGGATAGCGAAAAGGGTGGGGTGGTGACGAGGTAATCGACTAAAACCGATTTGCAATATAAAAGGTCGCCTTGTGCGGCCTTTTTTTGTTTCATAGCATACCTACAGCCTTTTAAGCCGTATTCCTTTGGTAGCAGTTATTTGGAGTCAAAATGATAAATTCCTGTTTTTTTTCACGATCGAATATTTTTTTATCCGATTGCCAGTCCTATTTTTCATATCGTATCAGCATCCGGAATTATCACAATCTATCGACTGTAGCAAGAAATGGATGGCACTGATAACTCAAAACGCTTACATGTAGATAAAATAATTGCGATGCATAAAAGAAAAATACTGTGTTGTCTGGCAATGGGTTTTTGCCTGTCTTTGATTTGGACGACTGACACATACGCTCAGAAGGTTTCAGCGGGCTTTAGCCATGCCTTGTTGATAAAGAAAGACGGAAGCCTTTGGGCCTGGGGCAGCAATGCCAATGGTCAAGTTGGAACTGACTCGAAGGACGATGAATCCACCCCAAGAAGAATTGGAAGTGATAACAACTGGTTCGAGATTGAAGCAGGCGAATCACATTCCCTGGCTATCAAAACGAACGGCACAATGTGGGCTTGGGGTAAGAACGAATTTGGCCGACTGGGGGATGGAACCACAGACGATAAGCTGACCCCAACTCAAATTGGGACAGATACAAATTGGAAGACGATAAGTGCCGGCAAAGAACATTCTCTTGCCATCAAAACCGATGGCACTTTGTGGGCATGGGGTAGAAATGAATTTGGCCAGCTCGGCGATGGTACAACAGAAGACAGAACGGTGCCGGTTCAAGTAGGAACGGATACAGACTGGGCGGAAGTGAGTGCTGGGTACTATCACTCAGCAGCATTAAAAAGTGACAGAACACTTTGGGTATGGGGAGACAATCGGTACAATTATCTGGGGGATGAAGCTACCGTGAATTGCACTACACAGTCACTTGCCAGCCCATCAGGTGATTATGTGATCAACTTCTTCGACTCTTACGGTGATGGCTGGAACAATGCGGCTATTACTGTTATTATTGACGGCGACGAAACCGACTACACGCTAGAAGCCGGATCTTCCGGTTCAGAAACAATCTCAGTACCCAACGGAGCGGCCACTCTTTCATTTGCATTTGTATCGGGAGAATGGGATTCAGAAGTGACGTTTACGATTGCGGATCCAAGCGGCAAGACAATTATATCAGAAGGGCCGAACCCTTTGGCCGGGCCAATTACTCTTTATTTGTGTGATGAAGGAAAGGTCGACAAGAAAACCACTCCGGTAAGGCTCAACCAGGATATCGACTGGTCTGTGGTAAGCGCAGGGAATTCAAATACGCTTGCGACTAAATCAGACGGGACTTTGTGGGCATGGGGAGCCAATCCCTATGGACAACTTGGCAATGGCACAACAGATGATATTATAATCCCAACAAAGGTTGGCAGCTCGACCGACTGGCGTGATGCCTCGGCGGGCGGGCTTCATTCTCTTGCAATAAAGACTGACGGGAGCCTGTGGGGCTGCGGATACAACGTTGATGGAGCTTTAGGAGACGGCACTGTGCAGGATAAGCCCGTGTTCAGCCAGGTCACGGAGGCAGGCCCATGGATGGGAGCCTCTTCAGGCTGGACTTATACTATTGCGGTACAAACTAACGGGACACTTTGGACGTGGGGGAGCAATAATTATAATGTTTTGGGAAACGGGGAGAATTGGAAAGCAAACATCCCCATGCAAATAGGGCCGAGCGAAGATTGGCGGTCGATTATTGCATCAAATACGCACTCGGTTGGACTACTCGAAGACGGTTCGCTTTGGGCTTGGGGAAGCAATTTTCGGGGCAAGCTTGGACATGGCGATTCTCAAAACAAATCAATCCCCGTTCAAGTGGGATCGGCAACGGACTGGGAGGTGGTATCCACAACAAGGGATCACAATCTAGCAATTAAAACAGATGGAACCTTGTGGGGTTGGGGCTCAAATGCTTTCGGAGAGTTGACCAATGCTCATAATACTTCAGAACCTAACCCTGTGCAGATTGGCTCAGATACGGATTGGAAACTGGCTTTAGCAGCGATGAGCAATTCATATGCAATAAAGTTGGATGGTACGCTTTGGGCCTGGGGGCACAATGGTTCCGGTCAGTTAGGAGATGCTACAAACATCTCACAACCTGCTCCAAAGCAGGTTGGAACAGATACCAATTGGAAGCTTGTTGGGGCCGGTTCGGCTTTCGTTGTAGCACTTAAGGATGACGGTACATTGTGGGCTTGGGGTGGAAACTCATATGGGCAGGTAGGAAATGGATCGACTCAAAATCAAAATACTCCGATGCAAATTGGGACTGATACCGACTGGGACTTCGTGGCCGCTACCACGTACAGATCTTTTGCCATCAAAACGGACGGTACCCTTTGGGGGTGGGGAGAGAATGGGAATGGTTACCTTGGCGATGGATCTAACACTAACATATTGTCACCCGTTCAAATAGGTACTGATGATAATTGGTTGAATGTCAGCCCTCAATGGTCTCAGACGTTGGCAATGAAGTCAGATGGTTCTCTGTGGGCTTGGGGAGACAATTCATTTGGGCAACTAGGTATCGGAATGTACGAAAGTCGAACTGCACCAGTGCGAGTAGGGACGGATGTTGATTGGATCCAGGTCAGTGCAGGCGGAGTACATTCCGTTGCATTAAAGGACAATGGTACATTGTGGACTTGGGGTTACAATTCACAAGGTAGACTTGGTGACGGTAACGCATGGAAAGAATCTCCCCAACTTGCGAAGACGACCATGGACATTCTCCTGTCAAACAGCGAACTTTCGACAGGCGAAGTAGCCACTGAAGTTGGCGCTTTTTCCATTATCAACGGCAGCGATGGTTATGCGCCGAGTTTGGGAATGGTCAGCGGAGCTGGAGATACTGACAATGCCAGCTTTACAATTCAGGGAGGTGCTCTGGTAACTGCAGCAACCCTTGATTTGCAGGCCAAAGCTGTTTATTCTGTGAGAATTCAGGCATCAGATGAGTTTGGTAATACCTTTGCCAAGGCCTTCACAATTAACAGGGTGAATAGTGCACCTACGGCGTTGGCGCTTGATGGTGCCGAAATCGCAGAGAACATGCCAGAAAACACCAAGATAGGCCTCCTTTCGTCAACAGATTCGGATGAAGGAGACACTTTTACCTACTCGCTGGTAGCAGGAGAGGGGAGCGAAGACAACGCCAGCTTCGTTATTGAAGGGAATGAGTTGCAAACTGCATTGGCACTTGACTTCGAAGCCAAAGCCAGCCTCAATGTGAGAATTCAGACAAAAGATGCGGTAGGTGCAGTATTCAGCGCAGCTTTCGTCATCACAATTACCGATGCCAATGACGCACCTACGGCCATATCACTGAGCGCCAGCGAATTTACCGAGAACCTCCCTATCGGCAGCGAACTGGCTTCCTTGACCGCAACCGATCAGGATGAAAACGACAGCCATACCTACACGCTGGTTACCGGCGAAGGTGACACCGACAACGCAAGCTTTACCATCAGTGGCAACAAACTACTGGCCAATACAATATTTGATTTTGAAACGAAGGCAGCCTACACCATTCGAATCCAAACAGAGGATAGCGGCGGAGAGGTGTTCAGCCAGGCTTTTGCACTGACTATTATCAATGCCAATGACCTCCCATCGGACATCCTTCTTTCATCCAGTGTAATTACCCAACAGATAGTTGGGGGTATTGAGGTTGGAGTGCTCAGCACTACAGATCAGGATGCCAGTGACACACACACGTATGAATTGGTCGCTGGCGACGGTAGTACCGACAATACCCTATTTAGCATTACTGATAACAAACTTCTAACGAATGATGCAATAGTCAACAACAAAAAGGAAGCCTACTCAGTCAGAATTCAATCAATGGATGCCTCAGAAGGGGTATTTAGTAAAGCGTTTTCTATTTCCACAGCCAATCTAAAGGCCGAGCAGGTGATTACCTTTGAGCTTCCAGCAAATCTATATCCTGATGAATCACCAGTTGCGCTTTCTGCGAGTTCAACCTCAGAGCTACCGGTCAGCTTTGTGCTTGTCAGTGGCCCGGCAACGTTGGATGGGAATCAATTGACACTGACAGGCTCCGGAGAGGTAGTTGTAATGGCTACTCAAGCCGGAAATGACGACTTTCTTCCCGCAGCAAATGTTACCCGGACATTGGTAGTAAAATCCTTTCTTAGCCTGGCTGTGACGGTCAATACATCTGAAGCTGTGGTTCTTGGCGCTGGAACGGCCACCCTATTGAGCAGTGAGGGCAGCATAATTAAAGAAGCTACAGTAGGTGATGGCAGTTTGCAAATGGATGGATTGAAAGCAGGAAACTACATCTTACAAATTAAACCGGGAGAAGAGGAATCTGAATTGGTCAATACAACCTATTACCCATCGGCGGTCAGTTTTGAAGAAGCCGAACTCATTTCCATTGTTGAGAATACAGCCCTGAGTATGACGATGGTGGCAAAGGAAGAAGTGGTGCAAGGACTGGAAAAACCGTCGGGCTCATTGCAACTTTATCCTAATCCGGCGAGTGACCAATTGGTAGTTTCGCTGAGCTTCGACGAGCTAAAGGCACTTGAGAGCATACGACTGTATTCGATGGATGGCCAATTTTTGAGGAACCTGTCAGTCGAGAAAGGGCAGGCCAGCCTTTACTTAGATGTTAAAACATTGGAACCCGGCGTTTATTTCTTGCGACTCACGTTTCAGGATGGAATTAGTACCGGGAAGTTTCTGAAGGAATAACCTGCCCTATTCAAACAAAAAAAAGGTCGCCCAGTGCGGCCTTTTTTTGTTTCACCCGGTCGGAAACGATAAATCTGGCATTGGAGTTGCTATGTCTTTTTCATTTTAAAACTCAATATGAAAAGACTAGCGTTTATTTTTTTAGCAGCAGTTTCATGCAAAACTGCTCAGGTATCACTTCAGCAAGACTTCGCCGCCAGGGCAGAGTCGTACGAGGTTCAGGGCAAAAATGGCTGGCAGGTCAACCAGGTCATTAAATTTGGCCCTTACGAAACGAGCAAGATTGACCGCAGCATGACCTTCAGTTATCATGTTCCCTTCCTTGTTGACTTTTCCGGCGGAAAGGAAAGCCTTGCTTTTAACATAGTAAACAAAGAGGCTGGCGCTGGGGTAAACTTTCTGGGAGACAGCCGCCTGAAAGATAACCACCTTTCCCTGGCCAAAGGGTATTTTCAGATTCCGCTCAAACAAAAGGATGTCTTTGCAGGCGCCATCTATTTTTCGCAGCCAGAGCTTCAGCGCTTCGACTTTCTTTTGCTCAACCCAAACAACCAGCAACCGACCGCCAAGTGTCAGGGAGTAGTTTTGGATGAAAAAGGCGATGACTACTTTACCATAAAAGGAATAACCAAACTGCAAGGGTCAAAAATCCCTCAAACACAGGTGTTTGGCTATGAATTCCTCCAGGGCGACAAAGTGGTAGGGGCCGTCGAAACCCTCAACAAAGGAAGGGTGTGGTTCGACACGTCGTTAAGTGAAAGAGACAGGCTATTGTTATCGAGCCTGGCAACCGGACTACTTGTGCGGAACAACTTGCAGGAAGAAGTAGAGAACCTGTAAAAGGACTTGAACAAGATAGAAAGCCCTTCATGCCGTATCGGATGAAGGGCTTTCTATTTCTGGCTATTTCCTCACTTCAATATACCTCACTTCCCTCACCGGCGTATTGTCCTCCGTCATGCCTTCCACCACTATCCTGTAAACCGTTGGAGAGTCTGCGGCATAGAAAGAAAACCCGGCTTTACCTGTTTCGCTATCGGTGGTGAGTGCAGGGTTCCAGTAAATGGTCGTGCGGGTGTCAGGCTCGTTGTGACTTTCCTTTGGTTGAGAATAGTCGGGTGCTTTGAATTCCCGGGCTGGGGCGTAGCCTTTTATTGTGTACAGGCTGAAGCCGTCTTTGTTGAAGACGGCGGGTTTTTCGTCTGCTTGTCTTTCTGTTCGTTTTGTTTCAATCATGATCACGCCGCCCGATCCTGTCATGCCAAAAATGGTTGCGCCGTAAGTGTACACATTGATGCTTTTGATCATGTCAACTGTTAGCGACTCCAGGTATTGCCATGGCGTTTCTCCGTAGATTCCACCATATCTCGATCCATCAATGATAACAAGAGGCGGTGCTGCCTTGATGCCCCAATTGTGCCGTTGGAAGCTAGTTCGTCCAGTGCCATTTCTTCCAAGGAATTCAAATACGGTGAGTTGGGAGTTTTTTTCAAAATCTTTTTCCGTAAAAGTCTTGTCGCCAGCGCCGTAGCCGTATTGACTTTCCGACATCGGTTCAATAGGTGTGTCCTCTACCACTATCTCCTGCAACAGCGTGTACTCATCTTCATCTGGCAAAACGAAAATGCGTTGAGGTATCGCAGTTTCTTTTATGTTCAGGTGTAGCACAGGCAGAGAGTCTGGTGCCCTAAGCGGGACTTTTTCATCGATTGTTACCGAGCCGAAAGGACGTCCCTTAGCATCTATTACCCCGAAGGCCACCTGAGCGCTATCTTCAAACTGCAGCCCGCTGGC
Organism: Imperialibacter sp.; assembly: GCF_048007035.1. NCBI lineage: Bacteria > Pseudomonadati > Bacteroidota > Cytophagia > Cytophagales > Flammeovirgaceae > Imperialibacter > Imperialibacter sp. The sequence goes on along the minus strand of NZ_CP180355.1, from coordinate 1,767,134 downwards.
CCAAAACCTTCCGGCGCTGTCTGTTTCAACAAGGCCATAGTCCTCATACTCTCCCTGCACAATGGTAACCGATGCCTGCTCCGGTAGTTTCTTTTTGTTTCTGAATTCTCCGCTCACACTTATGCCATATTCAATATTATGGTCGGGTGGGCTTTTGGGCTGAGCACTGGAGGCCTGATAGGTCCATTCATATGCATCCTCCAGGGTAGTGGAGGACGGCACTGAAGCCACGTGCAAGGTGTCAGTTACGGCAACCGACAAATTCGCCATCATTGGGACTCCATCAGAGTCGGCGACAACAACTTGCACAGCAATTTTTTCTCTCGGTTTGTAAACCTCCTTCTCTGTGCTTAAAGAGATCATTAGATCAGGGTTCTTTATTTTTGAAGGTCTTGCTTCAGTGTTTTGCACCTGTTCGTAAAGGTTGAGCACATGGATCGATCGATAAAAAATGTCCTTATCATCAAAATTCCGCATCCAGTTCGTATAGGATCGAAGGGTGTACTGGCCTGGAGTTAGATTACCGGGGAGTTGTAGTTGTCCATGACTAACCCCATCCTTGATCGGCAAGGCACTGCTTTGAATGATGGCTTTGTCTGAGTTCAACAGGTCGACGTAAACGACTCTGCTCAAAGTGTCGGTCATAAGGGGGTTTTGAAAAAGCATCTGGGTTTTGAACCAGATGGTTTCCCCCGGATAGTAGTAAGGTTTATCGGTTTGAACATATGGGCGTTCCCGCAGGGCATTGTATTTAATGCCCCTGACGGCAATCTCAGAAGGCTCGGGGTCGAATGACGTATAACTTTTATCGGGGGTGAAATTGTAAGGTAACATTCGGGCCACCCGGTCTCTGGCCATATAGCCCGCAATTATCAACTCACTTGGGTCATACGGCACACCTTTGATGCTTACTGCAACCGTCGAGTCTTTGAAAGTGAGCCAGCTTACAGGATAGTAGGCATCGGCATAGACAAAGTTGGGCCATATTTTTTTGAAATAATGAACTTCCAGAGGGGCTTGTGACCGAACCTTATAGTCTCCTATTCGGTCTCCGGGCTTAAGCATTTTGGACCTCGAAATGGTGTCGAGCATAAACTCCTTATCAACTTCCAGCCGCTTTGTTCTTACATGATGCTTGCCCTCTGGTTTCACAGTGTAAACCTCGAATCCTTCATGCTTTAACCGGTCGTTTATAAGTGCTTTGAACATATGCCTCACCGAGCCGAGGTATACCTCTTGCCTGTTAGTATCCCATGTCTTTGACATAGCGTCGGTGGAATCCATTTCTATAAATTGTATGGGCCCCTCATAGTTAAAACCACTTCTCGTTTGCTGAAAACCCTCCAGGTGATAGATGATTTTGTAACCCAGGCCTGTGTTTTCAATTTCGAGGGGTAGATAACAGGTAGCAGCGAGGTATCTTTGCCCGGCTTTCAGTTTACCCTCATCAAAATCCAGCACCCATGGATTTAGTATTTTTGTTTGCGAAGACAAAGGGTCGTTGTAGGAGCCAATAAAGACCTCTTCGAACCTTTTCAACTGCCTCTCCCACTTCTTGTCTCTTTTTGACTTGAGTTCTACTTCATTGAGTTGTTTTTCAAGAGGTTCGAGTGCAAAGGATATTTTTACATGCTGATTGCCGCTAACCATTACCTTCTCGTAACTGGTGACATAGCCGACAAAGGAAGCAACTACTTCAATGTATCCCGGGCCAGGAATGGGGATGCTAAACTCTCCCTCACCATTACTGACGGCACCGTTTGTGGTGTTGTTGATAAACACGTTGGCAAAAGGAAGGGGTTTATTGGTGGATTTGTCATAGACTGTTCCGTATATGACGAAGCTCTGGGCTACAGAATTTAATGCCAGAGCAAGCCCGAAAAGCAGAAACGGAGCTAATTTTGATAGGGTTTTCAAAAGTGATGAGGGTACCATTAATTACTGCTTCGAAGCATATTTTATGCCATTAGTTGCTGACTTGTAAGTACCTCACCTCCCTCACCGGCGTATTGTCTTCCGTCATGCCTTCCACCACTATCCTGTAAACTGTTGGAGAGTCGGCGGCATAAAAAGAAAACCCGGCTTTACCTGTTTCACTGTCTGTGATGAGTGAAGGATTCCAATAAATGGTGGTGCGGGTGTCAGGCTCGCTATGGCTTTCCTTTCGCTGAGAATAATTGGGTGCTCTGAATTCCTGTGCTGGAGTGTAACCTTTTATCGTGTAAAGACTGAAGCCGTCTTTATTGAAAATGGTGGGTTTTTCATTCTGTTTTCTTTCTCCTCCAAGGTTAGTTTCTACCATAATAACTCCGTCAAACCCAGCCATACCAAAGACTCCGGCGTTGTAGGTGTAGACTGTGATGCTTTTAATATCAGCAGGATTGAGCCGGTCTAAATAATCAACTCCTGTATTGCCTGGCTCCGGAGGTGCCTGTTCCTGAAATCGCTGACCATCGATAATGACCAACGGTGTAGGATAATAGTTTCCTCTGGCTGTTCCATAGTTTTTCCGATACATGCCATTTCTATTAAAACCAGGCATGCCTCTTTCAATAATAGACATCACTCCCTGCCCGGAAGATCTCTGAATATCCTCCTGGGTAAAAGTTTTATCGCCAGGGCCAAAGCCATAGTTCCTTTCTGCCAGAGGTTCAATCTTGGAGCTTTCCACCACCACTTCATTGAGCAATGTATAGTCGACATCGGTCGGGAGAGAAAAGATGGGCTGCGGCAACTCCTGTTCTTTAACAGTCAGGTTGAGGTTGGTAAGCTTTACTTTTATTTCTGGTACAGTTTGCTTTGCCAGCTTCACCGATCCGTATGGTCTGCCTTTTTCATTGATCGCAGCCATCGCAATGGCTGAGCTATCGTTGAACTGTAAACCACTTGCCCAAAACTTGCCGGTCGAGTCGGCTGCTACCACCCCATAGTCTTCGTATTCGCCTTGCACTACAGTAATATTGGCGGCTTCGGGTTCTCCTTTTTTGTTGAGAAACTGCCCACTCACGCTGATGCCATATTCGATTTGATGTTGCGGTTGGGTAAAGTAGGGGGTAGGCTTTCCGTTGAGCACCCAGTTATAGGCTTGCTGTAGTGTTGGGCTTGTTGGAACCGAGGCTACCCGAAGTGTGTCAGTAATCGACACAGTCAGATTGGAGGAGATAGCCCCTCCGTCAGTGTCCATTACGCTCAGAGACACTTGCACTTTGTCGCGGGGTCGGTAACGGTCTTTGTCAGTGCTGATCGAGATCAGTAAATCAGGATCGGTCATGTTAGCGCCGAGCACCGTTGTATTTACTACCGTCTCGTAAAGATTAATTATTGGCAGGGGCTGGTAAGTGATGTCGCTCGAAGGGAAGTTCTGCATCCATCGTGTGTAGGCCCTTAGGTTGTAATCGCCGGCTTGTATATATGACGGAAGAGTTAGTTGTCCGGTGACTTTACCATTCTCAATCGGAAATACCTCCGTTTTTACAATCTGGCGGAATGGGTTGATCACATCAACATAAAGCACCCGGCTCAGGGTGTCGGCCATCAGGGCGTTCTGGTACAGCATTTGGCCACTGAACCAAATGGTCTCGCCAGGGTAATAGTACGGCTTGTCCGTAATCAGATGGGGTTTCTCACGAAGGCTATTCTGCTTGTATTGCTGCTGGGCGATCATGATTTCCTCCGTCGAACTAAATGCCGACACTGTGTCGCCCGGGGTGTAATTGTGAGGGAGCAAATGAGCTACCCTGGCCCTGGCCATGTGTCCCGAGATGACAATATCTGAGGGATCGAGAGGCACGCCTTTGCTCGTCACTTCCGTGGAGCCCCCCTTAAGGGTAATCCAGCTAATGGGATGGTAAACGTCGTGATAATAGGTGTTTGGCCACGACATGCCAGTGTAGTGCACCTCCAAACGTTTGGAAGAAACGATCTTGAACTCGCCGATTTGCTGTCCTGGCCTGATGGCCCTGTCCAAAGAGAAAGCCTCAATGGAGTTGCCTCTTTCGTAGTCGAAACTATTGGTTCGGATATGTGTCAGCCCGAAACTTTTTGATTGATAAATATCAAAATGTTGTGCGCTGAGGTCGTTTCTTATCATCGACTTGAAGAGATGCCGCAATGAAGACTGATAGGCTTTTTGCCTGTTGTCCACCCATTTTTTTGACAGGTCTTCAAAGAGGGTGTCCATTTCAACAAACTGTACCGGGCCTTGATACAAGGTACCGTTTCGGGTTTGGTTGAATACGTTCAAATGATAAATCAGCTTGTAACCCAGCGCCATGTTTTCAATTTCCAAAGGCTGGTTGAAGGTGGCGGAAAAATAGCGCATCCCATCGCTGGACTTTCCTTCTTCGAAGTCAATGGCCCATGGATTGAGAATTTTGGTTTTATTTACCAGTGGGTCGTATCTGCTGCCGATAAAAACTTCTTCAAACCTTTCCAGTTGTTTTTCCCACTTTCTGTCCCTTCTTGAGGTAAGTTCTACCTCGTCGAGCTGTTTTTCCTGAGGAGCCAGGGAGAAGTCTTTCTGTAGTGGCTCTCCTTCTTTGAGGTCAATCGATACCGACTTGGTAATATAGCCAACGAAGGAAGCAGCTAAAGTCATTTTGCCCGGGCTGACTCCTTTCAAGACGTACTTGCCGTCGGCGTCGGTCACTGTACCAATAGTAGTGTTGTCGACAAATACATTCGCAAAGGGGAGGGGCTCGCCTGTAGTATTGTCAGTAACAAGACCATTAATTGCCTGGCCTTTTGAAACAAAAAAGCCAAACAGAAGCAACAGGATTAAAAGAGGGTGACTAAAATGTCTCAATCAGTGTGTTTTTAAGTAGGTATAAATTTTAAACAATAAGTGATCAATATACGCTTAAATTGGAAGTTACCAGCACCTTTTTTGTGTGAAAATTTGCTTGATGCTTAGTCTGCGCACAGTTGGCAGCGGTCGATTTATGGCCTAAACAATTCCCAACCTGTTCAGCTTTGCGAACTTTTAATGCGCTATATTTGTACCCTTATTTGCAAAATATGATTTCCGGGGCCGACTGGTTTTGACAGTAAGGACGGATTTTGTGCTTGCGTGCCGGGTGATGAGTGTACATCCGTGAGCAATTCACTCAAACAACAATTGGCGAATCTAATTACGCCATGGCTGCTTAATCTTAACTTAACGTTGAGGTAAAGGCTTAAAGGGTTGAGTCCGCCAGCTGGCGGATTCCCCAGCCACATCCACCAGTGCCTCGTTCTTCCGGTGCTGATTTTGGGTGTCGACATGGTTGAACTAGTGGGTGCGAGGCTACTAAGCACCTGCGAAATTAAGTGGCTAAGCTGTGCGTTGGTATGTTGCCTACCGGCAAGCAGTCGAAAATTCAATCGGTAACTATGCATGTAGACGGTACATTTTTCCCTTATCTGGACGAGGGTTCGACTCCCTCCGGCTCCACAAACAACCCGCTTTAGGCGGGTTTTTTTGTGGAGCCGGAGGGGCTCCCATGCAAGCTGGGGATCAAGCGGAAAATCTGGGGGATTGCCCTTTAAACCCAATATCCCAAGTGGTCATAAAAAAGCAAAAGGTCCAAGCGAGACGCATTGAACCAGCTTTGCTTTTTTATTTAGCCACAAACGAAACATTCGATCCCCCAGAAATACATATTGATCCCAGGCTGGCCCCTCGCTAAACTGCTTCACTGGAGTTTTTGTGCAATAAACTCTCTCCTGCGTCGCACGTGTTTGACAGGTAGGGAGCTAAATAAATCTCTTGCTGAGAAGCAAGTGTGGGAATGAAAAGGTTAGCAGCTTCTTATGGCACGGTCTGAGGTGCTAAATCAGCCAAAATTGCTTCCAGATGATTTCTAATAAGTGAAAAGTGTCCCTCTTTCTCGAGGATGTGCAGCTCGGAATCTTGCAGCGTCTCGTGATAGTAAATTCCTCTGTGCTTAGGGGTCATTTTATCATCTGTGCCATACCAGAGATTTATATTGTTGGCAACTTCCTCCAATGGAAAGCCCCAGTCCGCCACATATAGCTTCCATTCCTGTACGACGGCTTCAGTGCCTTGCCTAAAGGCCTCTCTGCTACCCTGAATAAATTCGACACCATAAGCAGGTGTACCCAGCAAGAGCTTTCGATCCGGCTTGGGCAGGAATCGTTGCAATTGGCGGAGCCTCTTTTCGGGATTTTCCAGAAGGGTTTCGTGTTCAGTGGAGATGAAGGCTCTTAAATTTTTGTCCGATTTGGCTGCGGCAAACCAATGGGCAAGCCGCACTGGAAACCACATGCCTTTGAGTTTGCCTTTATAGTTGTAAGGCCCAGTTCCTGAAACAATGCCTACGTTTACCACTCTGTTCCGAAGAACATAAGCACAGGCCAAAACGTGTGGTGCCCCGCCTGACAGCCCAAATATGGAAAAGTTGTTAAATCCCAAATGGTCAGCCAACGCCTTAACATCGTTGGCCCAATCGAGGAATTTTCTGTTCTCGTGAAAGGTCGAAAGCCCTATTCCCGGTCGATCAGGAGCTATTATTCGAACGTGGAGCTTAGTAGCTGTACTGTCCATAAATCTGCTGGACAGGCGACTTTCCTGGCCGCCATGAAAATAGAAAACAGGGAAGCCATTAGCATCACCATAGTCGGCATACCCAAGTGTTCTCCCATCGGGCAGCGTAATAACGTTTTCTGTCTCCATAGAATAGTTTTCTTCATTGAAGGCTCCAGCAGGAATAGGAGGTAGTGGTGCCATGCTACAATAAGCCATGATTCCCCCTGACAGAAAAAATGCTGCAATGGCCTTGATAAGGGAAGATCTTTTCATGTCGCTGGATATTTATCATTGTGACATTTTGCCACAATGTAAGATATATTTTATATCTTTACAAAAAATCAGAAGTCCTGGGTTTAACATTGCGCCGAATGTCGAAAAACGAGCAGTACATCAGCGCCCTGCTTGGTGAGGGCGAGAAACACTTTTTATCCAACATATCGATTGACACAGTGATTTTGGGATATGAAGAGAATAGCCTCAAAGTGTTGCTGTTGCGAGTAACCGAAGGAGGCTGGATGCTTCCCGGTGGTTATGTTTTCAAAAATGAATCGCTGGATGAGGCAGCCAGCAGGATTTTGGAAGAACGCATTGCTTTGCGGGATATTTTTCTAAAACAATTCCATGTTTTTGGGGAGCCTGATCGTTCTTTTTCGTCAGAGATTGCAGCGCTTTTCGGAAAGCTTGGGGCGCCATGGACTCAGAACCTCTGGATCAATCAGCGATTTATATCTGTCGGATACTATGCGTTAGTTGATATCGCTAGAGCTGCGCCCCGGCCCAATATATTCTCGAAAAGTTGTAGTTGGCACCCTGTAGAAGCCCTTCCGGCACTGTTGTTGGATCATAAAGAAATAATCGAAAAGGCGCTGCATGGATTTCAAAACGATTTACAGAATTATCCACTGGGATTTCACCTGCTACCCAGCATGTTCACGATGCCTGAGTTACACGGATTGTTCGAAACCGTCTACCGAAAAAGCCTGGATCGCAGCAGGTTCCAAAAAAAAATGTTGAGCTACGGGGTTTTTGAACGGCTCGAGAAGAAAAAAGGTGTTGCCCATCGAAGCCCCTTTTTATATCGGCACCGGGAGTAGGTAGTTAAAGTCTTGGCTATATCCAGCAATCGTCGGATTGTAGAGCTGGCCGAAAGTAGACTCATGACACAAATGGGGAAGGGTTGAGCGGCTACAAGATGCGATAGTATCTCAATCATCCCGCCGCTGTGGATAACTTTTCTCCTCCTCCCTCATATTAACTCCCCTTTCATTTCATTTAATTTCCGATTCAGGATAAATTGCCTGCTCGATTGAGCGTCCGATGGAAAGCTTCGTAGTATCAGCAAGAAAATATCGTCCACTTGGCTTTGACGAGGTAGTTGGTCAGGAACATATCACCACTACCCTCAAAAATGCCATTGACCAGAACCATCTGGCCCAGGCTTTGCTGTTTTGCGGGCCGAGGGGAGTAGGCAAGACTACCTGTGCACGAATAGTAGCCCGGATGATCAACGGATTCGATAATGCCAACCCGTTGGCCACCGGCAACAACCTGAACATTTATGAGCTGGATGCTGCGTCCAACAACTCGGTAGACGACATCAGGAACCTGATCGATCAGGTACGGTATCCACCCCAGCAAGGCAACTATAAGGTATATATCATTGATGAGGTGCACATGCTCTCCACCCAGGCCTTCAATGCGTTTTTGAAGACCCTGGAGGAGCCGCCTTCCTATGCCATTTTCATTTTGGCGACAACGGAAAAGCATAAAGTGATTCCAACGATCCTGTCTCGTTGTCAGATTTACGATTTTAACCGGATCGAGATTTCGGACATCACCACTCAACTGCAGAAAATTGCGACGAACGAAGGCATTGAAGCTGAAGAGGAGGCCTTGCACCTTATTTCGCAGAAGGCCGACGGGGCGCTAAGAGATGCGCTTTCTATTTTCGACCTGATTGTTACCTTTTCGTCTGGCAACAAAATCACCTATCAGGACACCATCAAGAACCTCCATATTCTTGACTACGACTATTATTTTAAAGTGGTAGATTTCTTTTTGGAAGAAAACCTGTCAGGCGTGCTGCTCATTTTTGATGAAATCATCAGAAGCGGCTTCGATGGGCACAACTTTATCAACGGACTCAGCGAACACCTTCGCAATTTGATGGTTTGCAAAGACAAGGAAACGATTTCTCTCTTGCAGGTGGCGCAGAGCATCAAAACAAAATATAGCGACCAATCTTCGAAAGCCTCTCTTTCTTTTCTTCTCTCGGGGCTGAACATTTTGAGCCAGTGCGACATACAATATAAGGCCAGCAAAAACCAGCGACTTCATGTGGAGCTGGCGCTTATGAAGCTGACACATTTGAATGCGGCCTTTTCTCTCGCCAGCTTGCCCGCCCCTGAAAATGGGGCAAAAAAAAAAGTGAGCTAACAGCTGAAAAGCCCAGTGAAACCAATGGTGCAATAGGAACAACTTCACCTCGTCCGGTTGTAACCAGCTACAAGAGCGGCACAGAGAAAAAAGAAACCCCGAGTATTTTTCCCGTCAAGGCGGAAAAGAAGGAGGTAGTGCTGGAAGCGAAGCCGGATGACACCCAGGAGGCTGTGGCCGTTAGTCAGCTTCCTTCGTCAGACTACACACAAGATCAGCTCACCGAAGCCTGGCAGAAATTTGCGGAGCAGAAATCAGCGGGCAAAATTTCCGACTCACTGAAGATGATTTTCAAGAAGCCATTGCTGAAGAGAGAGGAGTCGGTGGTTGAAATAGAGTTGTCTACAGACATAGAACGTAAATTTTTGAAAGTAGAGGAAACTGAGCTAGTTCAGTTTTTGAGAAGGGAGCTTTCGAACCCAACCGTGACACTGCGGATATCTATCAAAGAGGCAGAATTGAAGCAGAGACTCTATACCGACAAGGAGAAGTTCAACTACCTGGCCGAGAAGCAGCCCTTGCTGCTTAAACTGAAAGAAAAGCTTTATTTAGATACCGATTTTTAGGCCTCCGTGGCGGCAAGCTCCATCAGGGCTTTTTCACTCAATGGCTTGGAAATAAACTGGTGAACAAACCTGTTGTTCAAAAACTGGTTGATGTCCCTCTTGTTGTTGGAACTTGACAATACGACCACTTTGATTTTTTCGTGCAACTGGGGCGGAAAGTTTTCATATTCGTAGAGGAACACAAAGCCATCCACAATAGGCATGTTAATGTCCAGGAAAATAATATCGGGGATCTTATCGAGGTCGTTTTGGTTTTGATGTAAGTATTCAAGCGCACTTTTTCCCGTATTCTTTATCAGGATGCTTTCGGAAAAATTGACATGCTCCATTATCTTCTTACTAAGAAAATTGTCGGTATCATTGTCATCCACAAGCATGACAAGGCTCACTTTCGGGGTACTATTTAGTTGAAATTCTTCCACTTAATAAAAGCTCTAGGCTAAACTGTCAGGTTGAATGATAAAAAGAAACGGGTAACAAAATGAAAAAGCTGACTGACTGAGATTTTAACTTTAAATTTACGCTGTTAAGGGAAGAAAAAAAATCAATCAGTAACTTTTAGGTTTTCACCAATCGAAAGGACAAAATTTGATTTATCGTTCATTTTCATCAGTTTTTCTATAGCGATATCGTATTTTCTGGCAATGGAATACATTGTTTCGCCGGGTTGCACCACATGCACCGTCACTCTGTTGGCTGGCAGCACCGACGGATTTAAAACCTCCTTTACATCACTGGTGTCTCGCTTGATCAGCAGTAGCTCTTGTCCGATCGAAAGTATGCTGTTGTCGGAAAGGTCATTCCACTGCTGCAGCTCGGCTTTGGTAACGCCATAGCGTCGTGCAATGCCGTACAGGGTTTCTCCCTTGTTGACAACATGAATATCCCGGGCAGCCTCCCTGTTCGGAGTCAAAGCCGGCTCCTCTTGCTTTGCTTGCTCAGCAGTTGAAGTATTGACGATAGGTTCAGGCGCTTTTTGCTCTTCGAAAATGAGCTCTTCGGTGGCCAAAGCAGGCTCTTCATCGAAAGGTTTTACTACCTCTGCAACTTGTATTTCTTCCTCCCGCACCACTACTGCCGGCTCCCTTCGTGGGGGTGCTGCAGGCTCAGTTTTGACTATTGCCGGTAAATAGTCTTCACTGGTATCTTTTATCTCTATATCCACCGACGAGGGTCGCCTCTGCCTAAGCCAAAGCACCCGGCCCACCTCAGGTTTATCGATGGTGAACATTCTGTTTTTCCTTGCCAGTTGATTGAGCTTAATGCCATACTCCTGCGCTACGTCCCAGAGCGTTTCTCCTTGCTTAACGGTATGATAATAAATGTTCGACCTCCAATGTTTGTTTTTCAGGTAATAGACCTGCCCCTCTTCAAGGGCCTGGTTTGGTCGCAAGTCATTGAATTTCTCAAGCCTTTCCACGTCCACCCCCGATTTGGCGGCTAGCGTCTTCAGGTCATCGGATTTTGTAGCGATAATAGCCGGAATCCCATTTATTTCCACTATGAATGAAGCAATACGGCTGTCGATGGTTTTTTTCAGATCGGGGTACTTTTCCTGAATCAAGACGGCATTTTCGTCCGGTACCACTATTTCCTCGCTATCGGCAGAAGGTGAGGATGACGGGGTATGTTTTTGCTCATTTTTGGCAATAAGGTCCACTTTATCGCCTTTTTGTACAGGAATGATCACCGAGTACTCCTTTTCACTTGGCACGGGACCTCTCTTTAGCCATTTGTTGTACTGAAACACGAGTGCCTCGTCGGCGTTCAGCTCTTTCGATATCTTGTCGAGGGGTTTGTCGGCCCCCTTTGTATACTCTCTCAGCTCCAGACCAGACGAGGGGCGCCCGCCCAACTCATCCTGAAAGGCGATCATATGCGCCAGAAAAGTCTTGAAATACCAGTGCGTGTCCTTGTCAATGGTCATTTTACTCGCACCGAAGTTAGATTTATCTACATGCTTCTCAGCGCCAGTCTTCCCTGTATTGTGCGCTATTACGGAGTAAACCCAGTTATTAAAAAAGAAGTTATGGCGCTTAATATATTTGCAGGCCCCCCGGGTGGAGGAGACAATATTGAGCCGTTCGTCCACATATTTGTCAATGCGTAGGCCCACCTCCCGGCCGGCTCTTTGAACATCCAGAACCCAACCGCATTGGACGAAGAAACCGCATCAGAAACCAGGCCGCTCTCCTGTATCACCAGGTATTTGATGTCGTCGGGCAGGTTCTCTTCCTTCATTACTCTTTCAATAATGGGGAAGTACAGCAACACCAAATCGAGCCTTAAGCGGAAGTATCTGTCGGAAGCCCTCAGGGCGTCTACTTGCTGCTGGATATCAGACCGTGCTGCATCGGTAATTTTGAGCTTCATGCCAGCAAAGTCCATTTGAGATGGAACCCTTGGTGCGGCGGTATCGGCCAGCCCATCAATTGCCTGGAAGAAGATAATAATTAGGAGAAGGAATCGAAAATGGCACTTTGCCAGCATACACCAGTTGGGAAATATTCGAAACAAAGTTACAAATGAATAGCCAATTGCAAAGTAAGCTACTAGTATTCAGGCAGTTATCGTCAAATTACGAAGTATATCTTGCTGGACTCCAACTTATTACATTGTCCACAGCAAAGTAATAGTTAAAGCAACTATATCTTCCTGAGCATCATGAGGCCATCTCTGATTGGAAGCAATACATTTTGCACCCGGGGATCGTCGGCCACTTTTTTGTTAAATGCCAGAATAGTGAGCGTATCGGGGTCATCCTTTTTTCTGTTCTTCTCCAGTACTTTGCCGCTCCAGAGCACGTTGTCGGCCATAATATATCCGCCCGGCCTCACTTTATCAATCACCAGGTCAAAGTAGTTAGTATAGTTTGCTTTGTCAGCATCAATGAATACAAGGTCAAAAGTCGCATCCAGTTTTGGAACCTCTACCATGGCATCACCAATAACATACTTGATTTGCTCCCGGTAGGGCGAATCGCCTATGAATCTCCTTACAATGCTTTCAAGCTCTCCATTAATATCTATGGTGGTCAGCTTTCCATTTTGCTGTAGCCCCTCGGCAAGGCAAATGGCCGAATAGCCGGTGTAAGTGCCAATCTCAAGAATGGATGTTGGTTTGATCATATGCGAGAACATTGACAGCACTCGTCCCTGAAAGTGCCCCGAAAGCATTCGAGGCCTGAGCACATTAAGATGTGTATGCCTGTTCAGTCTGCCAAGCAGCTCTGGCTCGGGTTCAGTATGCGCTTCTATATAGCGAAAAAGGTCGGCATCTATGAAATCCATGATAAGGTTGTAAAATATTTACTCGTGTGAAAAGAAAATCAAAAATAGGCTTGAGAGATCGTTTTGCATGATTTTTTCAATAATAACGAAAGAGTTGGTTCTTCTTTTTAACAATGAAACTCAAGCCTTGAATAATTCACATTTTGGTTGCCAAGTAGTTATGTGAGATTTTTTTGGGAATATCGGAAAAGTATAAAATCTGTTTTATATTGATCCCCGAAATAAATCTGGGAGTGGATTTAAAGAATAATTACTAGAAAACGGTTACGCAAACGATTTAAACGGATTTCCCGCAATCGATTGCAAACAAATTTTCTTGGGGAAACTTGACACGTTAACAAATAATTTCTTAAATTCGACAATTGCTCAGAACAATACCTACTTAAATTATTTGTTTTATGGTTCTTAATTACAAGTGCCCCAAACGCTGTGCACCATTTCCGAGTGCACCTCCTGCTATAGTTCCGGCGTCAAGCTTTTCCATTTCATTTTCAGTTCCTCTTTATTCGTAACTGATTATTATTCTGTGTCAGACACCGCATGAGTGTCTGGCCCGAAATGGTTTGCCTGAATTCAACGAAGCCTTTTTCAAACAATTATATACAACTTCACTTAAACTACATTTTTATGAAAAAAGGATTACTGAAGTACATTTTTCCTTTGATCTGCCTGGCGCTGCTAGCAGCGGCTACCGATGCCGCTGCACAGAACAGGCAAGTGTCAGGAAAGATAACAGATTCCGAAACCGGGGAAGGTTTTCCTGGTGTTAGCGTATTGGAAGTAGGAACTTCCAATGGTACAGTGACTGACCTTAACGGAAATTACTCCCTTTCGGTTGGCTCTGGTGCAAGACTTTCTTTCTCTTTCATTGGGTATGTGACCCAGGAAGTGGAAGTAGGATCAAGAAGTGTGATTGATATTCCTTTAGCACTTGACGTAAAGCAGCTTCAGGAATTGGTTATCACTGGTTACACAGTTGATAATCGACGTGAAACTTCCGGCTCTATATCAACCGTGAAGCCAAAAGACATCGCTGTTATCCCAACGGGTAACGTAGAGCAGTCTTTGGCTGGTCGTATTGCCGGTGTAAACGTAATTACCAACGGTCAGCCTGGTTCAACCAGCCAGATCAGGGTAAGGGGTTTTGGCGCATTCGGTGGTAATGCTCCTCTTTACGTGGTTGACGGTGTGCCAGTTCAGGACACTAACTTCCTTAGCCCAGACGACATTGAGTCTACAACTGTACTGAAAGATGCGGCTGCTGCCTCTATATATGGAGCAAGAGCGGCTAACGGTGTAATCGTTTACACTACCAAAAAGGGCTCTAAGCAAGCCAAGAAGATCAGCATCGATTATAACAGTATGTTTGGATTTACAACACCTGGAAAGGGTATTGAAATGATGAATCCTGCTGACTTTGCTGAGTGGACATGGAATGCTGAGCGCAACCAGGCACGCATCGAAAACCGTGAGCCTGTATTCAGCCATCCTCAATTTGGCACTGGCACTACACCTCGGTTACCCGATTTCCTTAGTGTTGGCGGTGAATCCGGACGTGTTGGTACCTATACTGCGGCCGAAGCTGCTCTATACAATGTTGACCCTGCTGCTGGATCTGTATACCAAATCACCAGAGCGGCTACAGGCGCCGGAACCGATTGGTATGATGCTATTACAAATGTTGGGTCACTTCAGAGACAGACCCTTGGCTTACACGGCGGAACAGACAGAAGCCGTTTTTACTTCTCAACAAGTATTCAGGATCAGGCTGGTATAGTATTATATAATACTTTCAAGAGATACTCTTTCAGAGCGAACTCTGAATTTGATCTTCTTCCTAATTTGCGTTTTGGTGAGAACATGCAATTCACTTACCGTTCAGTACTTGGTCAGCAAGGTAACGAAGGTGGACAAGGTGTTGCTGATGACGAGAACGATATCTTGTCTGCATTCCGTATGCCTACCATCATCCCTGTGTATGACGAGTTTGGTGGCTATGCTGGTACCGCTTCGAAAGGTTTCAACAATCCACGTAACCCAGTTGCATCCCGTGATGGTCAAAAGAACAACAGGGGTTTTGAAGGAAGTGGTTTCGGTAATATCTATTTGGAATATGACCCAATCCCTGGTTTGACTTTGAGAACCAACGTTGGTGGTGCTTATGGAAGTAACTATAGCTGGGGCTATGGCCGTCGTCAGTATGAAAACTCAGAGAACAACTCTGCATTCAGCTACAGCGAAGGTTCAGGTTGGAATTTCCAGTGGAACTTTACGAATACCGCTAACTATAAGAAGACTTTCGGCATCCACAACATAGACCTTTTGGTGGGACAGGAAGCTTTGAATACTGGAAAAGGCCGTGGTATGAGCGCAAACGGATTGAACCCATTTTCTCAGGATCCGGACTTCGTAACCATTTCTACGCTGGGTTCAAGAAACCCACCCAACAGTTTCTATTACAAAGGTGTTAACTTCTCTTCCTATTTTGGTAGAGCGAATTATATCCTGAACGATAAGTATATCTTAAGTGCAGTTGTTCGTCGTGATGGTTCTTCTCGTTTCGGTGCTGAAAACAGATATGGTGTATTCCCTGCCTTTTCAGCTGCCTGGAGACTTTCATCTGAAAGCTTTATGTCATCACTTACGTTCATCGACGATTTGAAGATCAGAGGTGGATATGGTACTATGGGTAACTCTAACAACGTAGACCCTAATAACCAGTTCAGCTTGTACGGCGGCAGCATTGGCGCATCGTCTTACGATATCAATGGATCGAACAGTGGCGCAGTAGATGGTTTCTACAGAACACGTATTGGTAACTCAGGTGCCAAATGGGAAACTTCGGTTACTCAGAATATCGGTATCGACGGTACCTTGTTCGATGGCAAGTTCGACGTGATTGTTGACTTCTGGAGAAAAGATACTAAAGACTTATTGTTCTCGGTGCCAGTGCCAACACCACTCGGGCCAAATGCGTCAGCGCCTTCTGTGAACATTGGTGAAATGAGGAACCAGGGTATCGACGTGCAGTTGATCAACAGAGGCAACCTTACGTCTGAACTAACTTATGAAGTGAATGTGACTGGATCGCTTTTGAAGAACGAAATCGTTACCCTTGCTGGTGATCTTGAATTCTTTACTTCAGGTACTCAAACTTACAGGGGCATCGCTCCAATCCGTAACCAGCGTGGCTACTCTCTGTCATCTTTCTTCGGATACGACGTGCAGGGATTGTTCCAGAACGATGCAGAAGTTGCATCTGCTGCTACTCAGGCGGGTGCAGCTCCTGGTCACTTCCGTTACAGAGATGTTGACGGAGATGGCGAAATCACAGAAGATGACAGGGTATTCCTTGGAAGCCCGGTAGCTCCGTTTACAGGTGGTTTAACCTTCTCACTTGGGTATAAGAACTTCGACCTGGCTACTTATTTCTATACGTCTATTGGTAATGAAATCTGGAATCAGTCAAGATGGTTCACTGACTTCTATCCTTCATTTGCAGGTGCTTCTATCGCTGAGCGTGTGAAGAATAGCTGGACACCATCCAACACAAATACTGACCACCCTGTATTTGATAAGTCGTCTAACTTTAGCACCAACACGCAGGCTAACTCTTACTACGTTGAGAACGGGTCTTACCTGAGAATGCAGAATATTACGTTGGGTTACAAGATGCCTGCTGATCTTTTGTCAAGGTTAAAGATGACCAACTTGAGAGTATTCGTTTCTGCTAACAACTTGCTGACCATCACAGGTTATGAGGGACTTGATCCTTCAGTAGGTGGTAACGCTGACATCAACTTTGGTGTTGATGTTGGAAACTATCCGATCACAAGATCATTTACTGGTGGTTTACAGATCGGTTTCTAAAAACAATTTGATTAAACGATCAATTTAATTATTGATGTTTTTGAAAAATATAAAAGAATTATGACCATGAAAAAAAATATATTAAAAGGAGCCGCAGGCCTGTTTGTAGCCTTAACGGTTCTGGTGATCGGTTGTAAGGACGAGTTTCTTGAAATTGCCCCAACAGGCACATTGGCAAGGGCTCAGCTTACATCTGCGAAGGGCCTGAACGCTGCTCTTATTGCAGCATATTCGCAAGTGAACGGAAGAGGCGGCAGAATGTCGTCACCTTCAAACTGGGTGTGGGGTAGTATAAGAGGTGGAGAACACAACAAAGGTACTGACCCTGGTGACTTTTCCGACATCAATCCAATTCAGCGTTACGAATATCTCCCAACGCAGGGAGTCATCAATGGTGCGTACAGTGGTTGGTATGAAGGAGTAGCCAGGTGCAACAACGTTTTAGCACTTCTCTCCGATGCCGATGCTGATGTTTCTGAAGAAACTAAAACAGCAATTGAGGCACAAGCCAAGTTTTTAAGAGGCCATTATTATTTTGAGCTGAAAAAGAACTTTGGCAACACACCTTACATCGATGAAACGATTGACTACAGTACTGAAGTAAAAGTTTCTGAAGTAGGAAACGACAAGGACCTCTATCCTTTCATTGAGGCCGATCTTCAGTTTGCAATGGCTAACCTTCCTGAGACGCAGGGTCAGGTGGGGCGTGTAAACAAAACGGCAGCCAAAGCTTTGCTGGGTAAAGTTTACATTTACCAAAACAAGCATGCCCAGGCTTTGACTCTCTTTAATGAGGTAATATCTAGCGGGCAGACTAGCAATGGCAAGGCGGTTGGACTTGTTCCGTCGTTCCCTGATATTTTCAAGGCTTCTAACGATAATCACGAAGAGTCAATTTGGGCTTATCAGTCGGCAGCCAACACGGGTAGTGTAAACAATGCTAACCCTGAGTTTGACCTTAACTGGCCGTACAACACAGGTGCTGATGGCCCAGGAAACTGTTGCGGGTTCTTTGCCCCAACTTTTGAGTTAGCCAATCACTACAGAACGAATGCGAGCGGTCTTCCTTTGTTCGACAGAGCCTTTAATCTTCCTGCCAACGAGGTGGTGACTGATCAGGATCTTCAGTCGTCTGAGCCATTCACAGAAGATGCCGGTAACCTTGACCCAAGAATTGACTTCACGATTGGTCGCCGTGGTATTCCTTATCTTGACTGGAAGGAACACCCAGGTTTTGACTGGATTCGTAACCAGGCCAACGCTGGTCCTTATTCGCCTAAGAAGTATGTCTACTACAAAACTGATGTTGGTTCTTTTCAGGACAACAGCTCATGGACGCCAGGTTATGCTGCTATGAACGTAAACATCATCCGCTTCGCCGATGTGTTGCTGATGGCTGCTGAGTGCGAAATTGAGGTAGGTAGCATGGAGAAAGCCAGAGAATATGTGAACATGGTGAGAGAAAGAGCAGCGAATCAAGCTTCTTGGGTTAGAGAATATGATGATTCCGGTTTTGCTGCCAACTACGTCATCGGCACATATGATACACCATGGACCGATAAGACTACTGCACAGAAGGCTGTGAGAATGGAGCGCAAGCTGGAACTTGCCGGCGAAGGACAAAGGTTCTATGACCTGGTTCGCTGGGGTATAGCTGCTGAAGACCTTAACGCTTACATTGCCTACGAAAGCAAAATCCTTATCAACGCCATGGGTGGTGCTTCGTTTGATCCTAAAGACGTTTTGCTTCCTATCCCCCAGAATCAGATTGATTTAATGGGTGATGTGTTAACGCAGAATCCAGGATATTAATTGACACGAATTAAATAATTTGAATAGATGAAAAGAGGTGGCGGTTATCGTCACCTCTTTTTTTATGTAGCATTTCTAAATTTTTCAGGATATTTTTTGTGCTCGTCTCACACCTAAGTAACCTTGGAAAAATTACTCAAAATGACATTTAGCCCTAAATTTGTGGTCAAGCAAAAAGTTAACTGATATGTTTAGAGCATTAGTAGTGGCAGGCCTGATAGCCATTTTTTTGGCCTCGTGTGGAGACAGGCAAAGCACGCTCTTTAGAGAGCTGCCAGCATCCGATACTGGTATTGACTTTTCAAATACAATCATTGAATCGGACACCTTTAATATCCTGACCAACGAGTACATCTACAACGGAGGCGGAGTGGGGGCTGGTGATTTTAATAACGACGGCCTGACAGACCTTTTCTTTACGGGTAACCAAACCAGTAACAAGCTGTTTATTAATAAGGGTGGGCTCGAGTTCAATGATGTTTCTGCCGAAGCCGGAATTGAAGCACCAGACAAATGGAGTCAGGGCATCGCTTTAGTGGATATAAATGGCGATGGCTGGCTGGATATCTACGTGTGTGCCACCATGTATAGCGATTCTTTGAAGCGGGAGAACATGCTGTTTGTGAACCAGGGAGGCTCACCCGGAGGTGTTCCTACGTTTAAAGAAATGGCCAGACAATATGGTGTTAACGACAATGGCTGGAGCACAAACGCTGCTTTTTTGGACTATGACAAAGACGGAGACCTTGACCTATACGTGCTTACCAATGTGCAAAGCGGGCGAATTCCAACCAACTACAGGCCCAAAATAGTGGACGGAACAGCACCGAACACTGACAGGTTCTACAAGAACAACGGCGATGGCACCTTTTCCATAGCCAACAGGGAAGCGGGCATCCTTTACGAAGGATTTGGCCTCGGTATTGCTATTGCCGACGTAAACAATGACTCATGGCCTGACATCTATGTGTCGAACGACTTTTTGAGCAACGACCTGCTCTACATCAACAATGGCGATGGCACTTTTACCAATAAGCTGGGTGAATATGTCAGGCATTCAAGCCAGTTCTCCATGGGCAATGACATAGCCGATATCAACAACGATGGTTGGGTCGACATAGTGACGCTCGATATGCTGCCGGAGACCAACTTTCGTAAGAAGACGACTATTGGAAAGAACGTCTATCAGGTTTACATTAATAACGAAAAGTTTGACTATGAATATCAGCATGTGCGCAATATGCTGCAACTTAATAATGGTGCGGGCATTCCTTTCAGTGAGATAGGATTCATGTCCGAGATATTTGAAACCGACTGGAGCTGGTCGCCGCTGCTGGCTGATGTGGACAACGATGGCGACAGAGACCTCTTGATTACCAACGGCTTTCCCAAAGACATTACTGACAAAGATTTTGCCAGCTACCGGGCTGATGTGGGCAATGTAGCCGGGCCAGATATGTTGGTCGATTCCATCCCGGTTGTAAAAATTTCAAACTTTGCTTTTGAGAACAATGGGGACCTGACCTTCTCCGATGCAACGAGAAAATGGGGGCTTTATAAACCCACTTTCTCCAATGGTGCAGCGTTTGCCGATCTCGACAATGACGGAGACCTTGATTACGTTGTCAACACCATTGATGATGTGGCCCTTGTGTACGAAAATACACTGAACAGCAAAGCCAACACGAAACAGGATTCGATTCATTTTCTGCGGATCAGACTTAAGGGGAGTGGAGAGAATCGAGCCGGGTTTGGCAGTAAGATTAGTTTAAAGTATGGCAATGGACAAATGCAATACCATGACCATTCGGTCTATAGAGGCTTTCTGTCTTCTGTAGAAGATATCGCTCATTTTGGGATGGGGAAAACCACGTCGATCGACTCGGTTGTCGTCGATTGGTACGATGGCAAGTCCAGCGTCCTCACTAACGTGGCGGTCGACCAGGTGCTGACGGTAGATTACTCATCAGCTTCTGCAGGAGACAATCTTGCCAGGGAGATGCCGGCCTTAGGCGGTAAACCAACGGTACTTGCCGACGTGACAAAATCGCTACAGGTGGCTTTTACCCATAAAGAAGAAGATAAAATAGATTTTAACCTTCAAAGAACTCTGCCTCACAAGTTTACTCAATACGGGCCAGCGATTGCTGTAGGCGACATCAACGGGGACGGCCTTGAGGACTTTATTGCTGGCGGAACCGCTGACGAGGGCATACAATTCTTTCTTCAGCAGAACGACGGAACCTTCCAGGACAAAGTGGGTATTGAGAAGAAAGATGTGAAGCGAAATGAGTACATGGGTCTTCTGCTATTCGACATCGATACTGATGGTGACCTCGATTTGTATGCTGTTTCCGGTGGCGGTGAGTACGTTTTCCCGTCTGACAAGTATGCCGATCACCTCTACTTGAACGACGGAAGAGGCAATTTCAAGCTGCAAGTAGACGGAGTTTCGTCGGAACTTCAGTTCAGCGGGTCGGTTGCCCGGGCAGCCGACTTTGACAAAGACGGTGATCTGGATGTTTTTGTTGGTGGCCGGGTAGTGCCGGCATCGTATCCTTATCCTTCTCAAAGTGTGCTTTTGGAGAATCAGGGCGGACGACTTGTTGATGTTACGGCATCGAAGGTGCCTTTTCTTGCTGACGCAGGTATGATAACAGACATGCTCTGGACCGACTACAATGCAGACGGCCTGGTGGATATGGTGTTGGTTGGTGAGTTTATGCCAATCACTTTTGTGAAAAACGAGGGTGGTGCCTACAAAGTTGATCGGGGCACCGGGCTTCTTGAGAAAAAGGGTTGGTGGAACAGTATTGTGTCTGGCGACTTTGACAAAGACGGTGATACCGACTATGTGGCGGGCAACCTTGGGGAGAACAACTACTACCGGGCAACTATGGAGCAGCCATTGAGGGCCTATGCGAAAGACTTTGATGGCAACGCCAGTGTTGACTTGATCATGAGTTGCTATTTCAAAACCGATAATGGGGATATGAAAGAGTTTCCTCTCCATTTCTGGGATGAAATGAACTCGCAGAGCCCCATGTTCCGCAAAATGTTCTCCCGGTACAAGCAATTTGGTAAGATCACCATGGCTGAGCTGTTTACTAAGCAGCAATTGGAAGGAGCCCTGATATTGGAGGCGAACTACATGAAATCAAGCTATATTGAAAACCTGGGCAATGGCGCATTCAAAATGACGGCGCTACCTATCAGGGCTCAGATAGCCCCTATCAATGGTATGGTAGCAACCGATGTCAATAGCGATGGTCATCTGGATGTACTGATGGTTGGCAATGACTATGGCAACGAGGTGTTTCCCGGCCGCTACGATGCACTAACAGGCTTGCTGCTTTATGGAGATGGTAAAGGCAATTTCTCACCTGTGCTCTCTGCAAAGAGTGGTTTCCTGGTAGAAGGCGATGCAAAAGCGTTGGTACGACTGAGCTCTGTTGCAGGCAATGATATGTTTGTTGCCAGTCAAAACCGGGGCGACCTGAAGGTATTTGGCCTGCCGAATGACGCATTCAAAGGTACAGTTGTAAAAACGAACCCAACTGACTTTTATGCTTTGCTGAAGCACAGTGGTGGACAAACTGAGAGGGTCGAATTGACTTATGGGTCAGGGTTTCTGTCCCAGTCTTCACGGACTATCAGGGTACCTGAGGGAGTAACGCAAGTTGAAATATTTGATTTCAACGGCGATTCCAGGGTTATTTCATCACCTAATCAATAAATGCCGCTCAATGGGCATAATAATTGCATCGAATTGGCAATCCAATTCGATGCAATTATTATGAAAACTATAACAACTACGCTGCTTCTTGTTTCATTTGCTATTTCAGCTCACGCTCAGGGCGGACTGGCCTTTTTTTCCAGCGGAAGAGAGATAGCCGTAAGCACCAATTTCGAGAGGAGCGTTTGGGGCGAGTTTCGGTTAAGCACCAAGCCCTACTACACGCTTTTTGAGGATCCACGGGTGGCCGAGTATAAGGGAATACCACAGCTGATAGGAAATGCTAACATCATGCACAACGACCAGGTAGCCATGTCGTTGGGGCTCGGACTTGGCTACAGTCCCTGGGAAGGCGGCGAAGGCGGGCTTGGATTCGTTACTATTCCTTTAGGCATACGAACGGCGCCATTTAAGAATGCTCCTAATTTTTACCTGCTTGGGGAATTTTCGCCAAAAATTGTGCCTGATGGGGAGTGGTACTATGTGATACCAGCCGTGAGCTGGGGAATGAGGTATCAATTTCTCAAAGAGTAGGATAGTTGTTGCTAGTGGTTGACTTTACCATTTTCAGGCACAAACACCAGTGTGCTCATGTCATCGTCAACCAGCATTTCATTGGCAAGTTCTATGATATGCTCCCTGGTGATCTTTCGAATGTCCCGAAACACATTTTCCAGACTTGGAACAGAGCCCATATCCAGCAGACTTTTAGCCATCATCAGCATCATGCTGCCATTGTTCTCCTCGCTCATGGCCAGCTGACCCATGAGCTGCTCCCTGGCTTTGTGAAACTGCACCTCTCCAAGCTTTCGTTCTCTCAGCATGGCAAACTCTTTCCTGATTAGCTGGAAGCTTCTGGAAATATGCCTGGGGTCTGTGCCAAAGAATACTGAGAACAACCCTGTGTCCACATAAGGGTTATAGTTGGCGTCAATTGAATACACGTAGCCAAACTTTTCCCGGAGAGACATATTCAGTCTGGAATTCATCCCGGGTCCTCCCAGAATATTGGCCAGCATAAAAAACGGAATCCTTCGTTCGTCCGCTATTTTGTAGGCAGGCCGGCCTATGGCACATTGAGCCTGTGTGATGGGCTTCACTTCTGATAGAGACGATGGGCGATAAGGGCCAAACAACTTTCGCTGCTTTGAAGAGCTGAAGGTTGGCGAGTCGTTGAGGTGTTTTCGCACCAACCGCTCTATTTTTTGTAGCGAAAAATTGCCTACCGTGGAAACCACCATTCTTTCAGAATCGAGGTTTTCCTCTAAAAACCTTTTGAAATCACTTTGGCTGAAGCCCCCGACAGTTTCTTGCGTGCCCAATATATTATGCCCCAATGGATGCTTTGTAAAAACTACCTCATCAAAATCATCCATGATGGCGTCTTCCGGGTTGTCCTTATACATCGACATTTCCTCCAGGATCACATTGCGTTCTTTTTCGATCTGTTTTTCCGGAAAGGTGGAATTGAAAGTGATATCCGTAAGGAGCTCCAGTGCCTTTTCGAGATGAAGGTCGAGGACGCTGGCATAAAAGCAAATCTTTTCTTTGGTGGTGTAGGCGTTTAGTTCTCCGCCCAGGGAATCAAGCCTGTTAAGGATGTGGAAAGACTTCCTTTTTTTTGTGCCCTTAAAAGCCATGTGCTCCCAAAAGTGAGCAATCCCTAGTTGGTCGGGCGACTCATCTCTGCTCCCAACGTCCAGCATGATGCCAACGTGAGCAATTTTTGTGGAAGCTACCTGCTTGTGGACTAATCTAATACCGTTAGGTAAAGTAATAAGGTCGAATTCAGCCATTTACATTTGTCAGCCTGCAAAACTAATATTTTTAAGTGGTTAAGCCACCAATGGCCAAAACATTACCTTCCTGCTGAATGGTTCCGTTTGATTTGAAGCCACCGAAAAAGCGAATGGCCGGTCAGTATCCTGCCGGCCAAAAAAAAATCTATCGGGTTTGTTTATTTTAACCAACCTCAAAATAGCCCGATAGTTCGCAAAAAGTATCTTACAACCTGAGTTCGATATAAGAAGGTTATATAGCAACAATGACGGTCATCTTTGGGTTAACGGTAAATTAAACTCGAAGCAATAAACACCACATGACCGTCATTGCGATGAAGCCGACCAACGGCGATCTATGTGAACGGTTACTTTGCGACTGAAGCAATCTGTGTATTAGGACTACGCTCCGTAGTGAAAAGATTGCCGCAGCTGCCAACGAAATTGCCAACACAATAGACGATCACTAAGGCAGCTTCGCAATGACGACCTATTTTGAGTTAGCGTATGCTAAACTCGAAGCAATAAACATAAGCTGACGATATTCTTATATCGAACTCAGGTTTACAGTGATTTCAAGTAAGCATAAATCGCTTTAAGTTCTGTCTCAGTATACTTTGAGGTAGTGGGCCAGGGCATTTCTTTTGGATTCAGGCTTCTTCCTTCCGGCGTAACTCCGGTTCTCAAAGTATTCATGAACTGCTCTTCTGTCATTTGACCAACCCTACCTGTGGAAGTGATATCAGCAACCGGGGGCAATCCGGGAGCGATTGGCCCTCCGCCCTTGAGGTTCTCTCTGTGGCATCCGGTGCATACAGCTACCAGATACTTGCCAAAAGCAGCTGATACATTTTCCTCTACCTCTTTGGGCCAGCCCATGTTATGATCGATCATGTCGACGGGCAGCAACGGAACCTTATCAAAGTGGGTGAGTATTCTTCCGAGAAAGCGGATGTCGTGTGTCGGCAGGTCGCTATCCACAGGTGGAATTGTCTGGAGGTACGACAAAATAGCGACTATGTCCGCTTTGCTAAGCTGAACGATTTCGTGCGATGGCATAAACAATAAAGGTTTGCCCTCCTTGTTTACTGCGTGCCTAAGCGCTTTGAGCCAATCAACTACGCCGTAGTCCGACGGGCGACCGCCTTTACCGGATGTGAGGTTCGAGGAAACGATTCTCCCAAGTAACGGATCGTCAATGAACACCTTGCCAGCCAAATCGGGCCCATGGCAATCGTCGCATGCTTTGATCGCCACCAGGTGGGCTCCTCTGGTAAGTACAGCGGTGTCTGCAGACAATGTTACAGGATCTTCCCGGAACGAATACTTTTTATTGAACCTCGCCTCAGTGCTCAGATAGATATAAGCGTAAGCGATAATCAACAGCGAAAAAATACAGGCCAGAACAATGCCGACCCATTTGAATGTTTTCTTTAGCATAAAAAATTTGTTGTGACTAGCCGCTTAACGGGCAAACCTTTGCCATAGTGCTACGTAAAACGGAGGGTTTGCTACGCAAAAAGTAATTTTTATGCCGTCCAATGATTTTTTGAAATTGGCTTATGCGGATGTGTTTCCGTTTGCCCCAGGTGCTGACCCCAAAGCACAACCAAGCCTTGATGTAGAGTTTAAGTTGGCTACAAACCTTGGGAGACATTCTTGCATCAATCACTATTTTCAAGGGATTCAGGTGTGTTTTATGACAGCCGAATTTGCAAGCTCTCTGGAGATTACCTACGAAGAACCCAGACAGACCTTTAGCTTCTGTTTCAACTTTGACGGGTCGGTGGCTTCGCTGCACTGCGGGAAATACAATGAGCTGAGCAAGGGTTTTTATAACTTTTTTTATGACCCCGACCCCTCTAAAGCTCATTATTTTAACAAGGAATATTCCTACGACATCTTTCATATGACCGTGGAGGCAGACACCCTCCTTGCTCTTATAGGCCAGGATGACCTCCTCTATGAAAAGTTTTCCCACCACATTTCCAGGCAAACCGGTATTCCGGGTTTTAAGGCCAACCTTCCGCTGACTGCCCAGGTAAAATGGATCATACAGTCGATCAGGTTTTGCCCATTGAAAGGGGCTGCTAGAAGACTGTTTATTGAGTCAAAGGTCTATGAGCTATTGGCGCTACAGGTAGAAGTTTGGCAAAAGGAATATGATCCTCGGACCTTTTTCGAGCCAATGAGAAAAGATGCGGAGCTGATGCATGCAGTAAGGGAATACCTGCAGCTCCATTTTCAAGACGATCTGAGCCTGACAGCTATTTGCAAAGAATTTGGGATCAATGAATGTAAGCTGAAAGGCGGTTTTAAAGCAATGTTTGGAAAGACTGTCTTCGGATATATTCAGGAACTCAGAATGGAATTCGCCAGGCAACTGTTGTTTCAAAAAAGGATCTCTGTCGGGCTCGTAGCGGACAAGCTGGGCTACCGAAACGCCAATCACTTCTCCACGGCCTTTAAGAAATATTTTGGCGAAAGTCCGGGTAATGTGAGGAGTTAGTAATGTGACGTTGGTAAATTTGAGGCCTTTGTTACATTTTGCCATCAAAAGTGAAAGCATGAAGGCTTCGGTCATCTTCAGTACATACAACTCACCCGCCTGGCTTGAAAAGGTGCTATGGGGTTTTAGCGTGCAAACGACAAAAGACTTCGAAATAGTGATTGCCGACGATGGTTCGGAGCAGGAAACCAAAGAGTTGATTGAAAGGCTGCGCCCGGAAATGGGAGTGCCTGTCAAACATATTTGGCAGGAAGACGATGGCTTTCAGAAGTCACGGATTCTCAACAAGGCCATTGTGGCGGCTGAAGCCGACTATTTGATTTTCACAGATGGTGATTGCATTCCCAGAAAAGATTTTGTTGAGGTTCATTTAAAAAGGAGAAAGCAGGGTCATTTTTTGAGTGGGGGGTATTTTTTGCTTCCCATGGAAACGAGCATAGCGATTGCGAAGGAAGATATTTTGACTCAAAGGTGCTTTAAAGTACGTTGGCTTAAGGCGCATGGCCTGAAGGGAAGCATAAAAACGCTGAAGCTATCGGCAAAGGGACTTTTTAGATACCTGCTAAACGGGTTGACGAGAACCAAACCTACCTGGAATGGTCATAATTCGTCGGGCTGGAAGAGTAACATTCTGGAAGCCAATGGGTTCGACGAAAGGATGCAGTATGGCGGCCAGGACCGGGAGCTTGGAGAAAGGCTTGTAAACATGGGGATAAGTGGTATTCAGATAAGATACAGTGCGATTGTTGTCCACCTTGATCATAAAAGAGGCTATAGAACCCAGGAGTCGGTGTTGAAAAACAGAGCCATACGAAAGAATACCAGGGACTCTGGTAAGAAGAGGACTGAGTTTGGGATTGTCAGAGAAAATGTTTGACAAAACCTGTTAAATTGATAGCGACTGAAACAAAACCTTCCGCTTTAATTAAGAAAATGAGAATTTGTATTGCTCGCTCTCATAAGGATGTCTTAACCCAGACTTTCATTAGAAATCAGATCAAGGGACTGTCAGAGCGAGCTGAAGTATTTCCTATTTATTCGGGCAGACTTCCGCAGCGTTCCGACGATGGAAAGCTACTGTCGCCATATCCATTTTGGCTCATTCATCAGATCTACAAATGGATAACAGGGCGTCAAAACAATTACTTTGGAAACTACGGTATTTTGAGATTTCTCAAAAATAATAAAGTTGAAGTGCTGCTGGTCAATTTTGGGACAACGGCTTCATACTTTGTTCCAATATGTAATCAGGCAAACGTTCCTTTGGTCGCCCACTTTCACGGGAGAGACGCCTCAAAAAGCAATGTGTTCAAGCGCTATATCCATGGATATCAGGAGCTATTCAAATATGCCGCCGCTATTGTCGCTGTCTCCAGCGAGATGAAGAACAAGTTGATAGAGGTGGGGGCCAGTGCTGATAAAATTCACATCATACCCTATGGCGTTGATTTGTCAATTTTCAAACCATCGGACATACCCAAAACTGATCAGCCTGTATTCTTAACTGTTGGGAGGTTTGTTGAAAAAAAATCCCCCCAGTCCACAATCAAAGCCTTTGCCATCGTACTTAGATCAGTGCCAGCGTGTCGATTGATAATGGTGGGAGATAAATCGGGAGAATTTGACCAATGCGTTCAGCTGGTTAATGAGCTCGGCATTCAGCAATCAGTAGAATTTGCCGGGGGCTTGCCTCACGCCGAAATCATCGATTTCATGAACAGAGCAACGGTGTTTGTCCAACATTCCGTCCGATCCCGAGATGGAGACATGGAAGGTACACCAAACAGTATTCTTGAGGCCGGAGCCTGTGGACTTCCGGTGGTTAGCACTTTGCATGGGGGGATTAAGGACGCAATAGTTGAAGGTGAGACAGGCTATCTGGTGGCAGAGCATGATATTGAGGGAATGGCCAGGCAAATGTTGCGGCTCGCACAAGACTCAGGGCTGGCAGTTGAGATGGGGAGAAAAGCCCGTCTGCGGATAGAACGGGAGTACAATATTCATACTCAGGCTGATAAGCTTTTTCATCTCCTGCAGACTGTGGCAGGAAAATCCAATTAGGTTTACGTCTACTCTTTTTCCACCGCCTTCAGGAAATATTTTGGGGAAAGTCCGGGTAATGTAAGGAGTTAGTAGTGCGAGGTTGGTAAATTTGAGGCCTTTGTTACATTTTGCCAACAAAAGGGAAAGCATGAAGGCTTCAGTCATCTTCAGCACATACGACTCAACGTCCTGGCTTAAAAAGGCACCATTGGGTTTTAGCGTGCAAACGACGAAAGACTTCGAAATAGTCATTGCAGGCGATGGCTTTCAGAAGTCAAGAATCCTCAACAAGGCTATTTTGATTCAGAAATGTTTCAAAGGATATTGGCATAAGGCACATGACCTGAAGGGGGGCATCAAAACGCTGAAGCTATCGGCAAAGGGAGTTTTTCTATACCAGCTAAACGGGCTAACAATGACTAAATCTATGTGGAATGGTCATAATTCGTCGGACTGGAAGAATAATAATTTGGAAGCCGATGGATTTGACAAAAGGACACAGTACGGTGGTCAGGGCCCGGAGCTTGGAGAAAGGCTTGTGAACATGGGGATAAGTGGCATTCAGGCAAGGTTCCGTGCGACTGTGCTTTACCCTGATCCTAAAAGAGGCTACAGAACCCAGGAGTTGAAAAACAGGGCCATACGAAAGAATACCAGAGACTTTGGCAAGAGGTGGGCTGAGTTTGAAGTAGAAAAAAACAATCAGTTGGCATGAAATCGTCCTTGATTATTTCGGTATATAAAAATACTGCGGACCTAAAAGTGGTGCTCGATGGTCTTTCTTTTCAAACTGATCAGGGT
Organism: Imperialibacter sp.; assembly: GCF_048007035.1. Taxonomy (NCBI): domain Bacteria; kingdom Pseudomonadati; phylum Bacteroidota; class Cytophagia; order Cytophagales; family Flammeovirgaceae; genus Imperialibacter; species Imperialibacter sp. The sequence goes on along the minus strand of NZ_CP180355.1, from coordinate 1,737,764 downwards.
TTTGAAATAATTGTTTCTGAGGATGGAGAGTGCCCGGAAATGAGTGAATTTGTGGCCAGCTATCCTTTTAAAAATGACTATCAGCATTTGACGCAGCCAGATGTTGGATGGAGAAAAAACCAGGCATTGAATAATGCAGTTAGGAAGGCCAAATCTGACTACCTGATATTTATTGACGGCGACTGTGTGCTCCACCATAAGTTTATTGAGAATCACCACAGGTATGCATCGAAAGAAAGGATCCTTGCCGGTAAACGGGTGAAGTTGGGGCCAGGGTATTCAGCTATTCTGCGTCAGAACACCGCTCATCTGCCAGGCTTCGAAAAGCAAGTGCAGGGCGAACTTTCGAAGGCGAAAAAGGATGGAGCAAAGTTTACCGAGGAGGCTTATTATATCAACCCGGATGGCCTGTTGGGTTTCGTGCCGAAAATTCGAAAGATGCACCAACTTAAGGGGTGCAACATGTCTTTTTTTAAAGAAGAGATAGAGAAGATCAACGGTTTTGACGAAGACTATATTTTGCCTGCCATTGGTGAGGATATTGATTTGACGTGGCGGTTTTTGGGAATGGGGTTCAAACTGTATTCGTTGCGAAACCTGGCCGTGCAGTATCATTTGTATCATAAGGAGAACTGGACGGATCAGTCGGAAAATGAAGGACTGATGAAAATAAAGCAACAGCAAAAGCAATTTGTTTGTCGAAATGGGCTTGAAAAGATGGAATAGCTAACTGTTATTGATTTAAATGCAGGGGACGATTTTAGATTCGTTTCTTAATAACGGCAAGAAAACCCAAACGATAATGTAGTCCTATCTTATCCGAAAGAATTTAGAGAATACTCGCTAGCTTTACAGTGATAATTAGAGACTTCAAGGATGAATAGAAAGGAAATAATCAATCGTATTAATAGTGCATGGGGAGTTGAAACCTACCTGGAAATTGGCGTGCAAACCGGAAAAAACTTTCTGAAGGTGTCTGCTCCCAAAAAAATAGCGGTAGATCCAGAATTCAAGATAAAACTGAAGCGCAAAATTTGGTATTTTTTAAGCTATATTAAATCCAGATTTTTTGAAATGACGAGTGACGATTTTTTCACGAATCATGCTCCAACTATTTTTAAGGAACACCCGCTAGACGTCGCATTTATAGATGGATTGCATACATATGAGCAGTCGTTCAGAGATTTTGAGAACTGCTTCAGGCATCTTTCTAAGAATGGGATAATCATGTTCCACGACTGTAATCCAGACAGCTTTGAGGCCGCTGCCCCCGCTTTTTCACCTCAGGATATGAAAGAGAAATTTCCAAAAAAGGAAACATATGAGTGGAACGGAGATGTTTGGAAATCAATAGTGAGATTGAGATCACTCCATCCGGAACTTGAGGTTTTCACCCTTGACTGCGATTATGGGATCGGGGTGGTTCGACGAGGAAAGCCCCACGATATGTTGTCTTATACCCTGGAAGAGATCGACAACCTGACCTACGCTGACCTGAAAGCAGATAGAAAACGTTTCTTGAACTTGAAGAATGCTGCCTATCTCAATGAGTTTGTTCAGACACTATAACTCAGTCCCACTCCACCTCCATTACTAATTCGTGATCAACCACTACTGTGGTGAACTTTGCGTTTTCAAACTGCTTCACCTGCAGGCTGTTTGTCTCGCTGCTGAAAAACTCCTGTTTTATCACACTGAACCTATCTTTTTTATGAAAAAGGACGACGTTCTTTTTGCCCTCACCCTCAAGCGTGATAGACTTCTTCTTATTGGCTGATTGCGGAGCTACGGACGTCGGCACAGGAATCTCCACCAGGTCTTGCGTGATTCTGGAGAGCAGCCATTTTGCGCTTGGCACACCGTGACCCATATAATTGTTTGGTGCCCCTGCCAGGTGACCAGACTGCAAGATGAGTGCTTTCAGGTCGGTGTTTGAGAGTGCCGGAGATTTTTCCCAAAGGCAGGCCGCAAGTCCGGTTATTACCGGAGCAGAAAACGAAGTGCCAGATGAGGCAAAGCAGCTAATGTCGGGCTTTAAAAACGGGGTAAAGCCGGTGCCCGTTGAGCTGAAGGGCATTTTTCTCCAAAACTTTAAATCAGTTGAGCCCACGGTCAGCACGCCGGGGGCGTCAGCCGGAACGTCAATTACCTTCCAGTCGTTGTCGCCGTCGTTTCCCGCTGCCACAACAATGAGCATCCCTTTTTCTTCGGTGGCCTTTTGGCAGGCAAGGCTAGCCAATGCGGTTTTTCCGTCCATCATTGCAGGCGTGTAGTTTTCTGCCGGGTTGTCGTAGTCGGTGTTATAGCCCAGCGAAATATTAACCAGCTTTACTTCCAGGCTGTCCATCCACTCCAGGGCTGCGATGAGAAAATCTTCTTCCTGCCGCTGCTCCCTGGCTCCGTGGTCTGTTCGGGCCAGGTAGTAGTCGGCACCGGTGGCCAGACCAAATTGAATTCGTTTTTGAGCATTGTATCCGCCAGTTAGCTCCCACACTTCAGTGCCATGCTGATCGTCCAAATTTCGGAAGCCACCGAACGGATCAGTGTCTGACGGCTGTAGAAAGTTGCGAAATGCTACGAGCCGGTCGTCTGCAATAATCGGTGCCAGCGACGCTGTCTGGTCGGCACCCAAAAAACCACCATCGATGATGCCTATTTTCACTCCTTTCCCGGTAAGCCCCTCATTAGTAAGGATTTTGGCATCCATCTGCTCCAGGGCAAAGCCCAATGTGGACTCTTTAAATAAGGTGCGCTGAAGTTTCAGGGGAGTCACCTTCCTGGCGCTGTCTATGCCATCGATCTCGTTGTCAAGGTTTCCGTGGGCCGACCAGGCATGAAACCATTTGCTCCAGGTCACGGGTTCCAGTTGTCTGCTCTCAAGTATTTTTTGGCTTTCTGTTTTAGAAATACCTTCGCTAAAGAAATACCAATACTTGTCCTGTGCACGAGCAGACAGGAATTGGAGCGACAATAGGCAGATAAACGAGACTTTTAACAGACCGTACCTACTTCTGAAATGTTTCCGATGTGCTATCTTTGAGTCAGACATTGTCCAATTATGAATTAAATCTAACTAATAGAATGAGATATCGCCCGGCAGGAAAGGAGCTTTTTACTCACAACAGAGAAAAGCTGCAGAAAAGATTGAAGCCCAATAGTGTGGCCATTGTGAGAGCCAACGATATTATGCCAACCAATGCTGATGGTACCATGGGCTTCAGACAAAATGCTGATCTCTTCTATCTTACCGGAATCGATCAGGAGGACACCATCGTGCTGCTTGCGCCTGATTTCCCTGATGAAAGTCTGCGAGAAGTTCTTTTTCTAAGGGAGACAAGTGAAGAGATAGCCATTTGGGAAGGGCACAAGTTTACAAAAGAGGAAGGCCGTGAGATTAGCGGTATCACAACGGTGAAATGGTCGCATGAATTTCACAAAGTGTTGTACACCATTCTGGCGGAGAGCACCAACATCTACCTGGAATCGAATGAGCATATAAGAGCAGCTTCAGATGTGACCACCAGCAATCAGCGCTTTGTAAAATGGTGCATGGAGCATTATCCCTTGTACAACTACGAGCGGCTTGCTCCGATACTGTATGACCTGCGATGCATAAAATCAGAGAAAGAGATTGAAATCATCAAGCATGCCTGTGACATCACGGCCAACACTTTTCGAAAGATGCTGGGGCTGATCAAGCCTGGTGTTTGGGAGTACGAAGTGGAGGCGGAATATATATATGAGTTTATTCTGCATCGCTCCAGAGGCTTTGCCTATACACCTATTATAGGTGGGGGCGCCAATTCATGTGTGCTGCACTACATCGAGAACAACCAGCAACTTAAATCCGGTGATGTGCTGCTGATGGACGTTGGCGCTGAGTACGGCAACTACAACGCCGATCTTACCCGCACTGTGCCTGTAAATGGTAAATTTACTAAACGACAAAGGGCGGTGTATGATGCGGTGCTGCGTGTCAAGAACGATGCCATTGACATGCTGACGCCCGGTGGTGTGATACCTGAGTACCATAAGGAGGTTGGGAAAATCATGGAAAGCGAACTTTTGGGGCTTGGTTTGCTCGACAAGACTGATATTAAGAAGCAGAACCCTGAGTGGCCTGCCTATAAGAAATACTTTATGCATGGGACAAGCCACCACCTGGGTATTGATGTACACGACGTAGCCAGTATTTATAAGGTATTTGAACCGGGAATGGTTTTCACAGTTGAGCCGGGAATTTATATCCGTGAGGAAGGGCTTGGAATCAGAATTGAAGACAATATTGTGATCACCAAAGAGGGCCATGTCAACCTGCTGGCGGGTGCTCCCTGCCATGCTGAGGAAATCGAGGATTTGATGAACAGGTCGTGAAAAATGCTTTCAACGCAGAAGGAGCTCCCGAGCCGGTAGGGCTTTATCCGCATGCCCGCAAGGTAGGAAACTTACTTTTTCTCTCTGGTGTGGGGCCCAGGAAAAAGGGAACGAAGGAAATTCCGGGTGTTGAATTGGACGAGGCCGGACATATAGTTTCCTACGACATAGAAGCGCAGAGCCGTTCCGTTTTCAACAATGTAAAACTGATTCTTGAGGCATCGGGTAGCAAGTGGGAAAACCTGGTGGATGTGACCGTGTTTCTCACCAACATGAAAGACGACTTTGCTGCCTATAACCGTCTTTATGCAGAGTATTTCAAAGACAACCAGCCCTGCCGGACGACGGTGGAAGTAACTGCTTTGCCCACGCCCATTGCCATTGAACTAAAGTGTGTGGCTACAATCGAATAAAAAAAGCCAACATTTCTGCTGGCCTTTTGTCGAGGTGAGAAGATTCGAACTTCCGACCCCCACGTCCCTAACGTGGTGCGCTAACCGGGCTGCGCTACACCTCGAAAATCACTATCGAAGAAAGAACTCTTTATACTCTCTTTGGATAAACTCTTTGTTCCGAGTTTTTTTCAACAACTTTTCAAACCTAAGACCTTCTGTCTTCGTTTCAAAATCCCTTTGGAATATGAGCTCCCAGGGGCCTTTGAAGCGAGTGTAGAGTGACCGATTACTGTTATGTTCTTTCAGTCGTTGTACTACATCATCAGAGGAGCCGTAATACCAACGACCACTTTTCGATTCAATGATGTAGACACTATACACATCAATTTTTTTTTTTTGGAGGCAATTGCCAGACCCTCCCGACTCGTCGGGATGCGCTAACCGGGCTGCGCTACACCTCGATTCCCCAAAAGGGATTGCAATATTAGTAAAACACCCGTACATTCTAAAAGTCGACTCTCATTAAATTAGAGAAGAGGTGACAATTTTTCTCCCGGTATTGTATGAAATTCTCCGGTGAGGCAACACTTCTGTTGTTTTGATTTCAAGAAGTATAGTTTTTTTAGCAGGCAACCTTTTCAACTACTTATCATGTATTGTTTGTAAAGACCTCAACCACCGTCATTGAAAGATTCTGATCATAGCGAGCTGAAGCGAATTATTAAAGGCTGCATGAATGGAAGAAGGGCTCAGCAAAAAGAGCTCTATCAGTCATTCTACAGCTATGCTATGAATATTTGTGTGCTCTACGCAGAAAGCAGGGAAGATGCGGTGGAGATTATGAACGACGGCTTTATGAAAATATTTAAGTACATCGGCAAGTTCGACCTTTCCAGGCCGTTCGTCCCCTGGCTGCGGAGGATCATGATCAATGCAGCCATCGACCGCACACGGAAGGATCTTCGATTTAATGAGATGAAGGACCTCGAAGAAGCAGAGTCGGCGGAAAGCGCCGACACGGTAATATCAGGTATTTCGCACGAAGAGATACTTGGGATATTGAAAAACCTCTCACCAGCGTATCGGACGGTGTTTAATTTATATGCCATTGAGGGCTACAAGCATGAGGAAATAGCCAGGCAGCTGGGGATATCCGTTGGTACCTCAAAATCTAACTATGCTAAAGCCAGAAAAAGACTTCAGGAGCAATTGAAAAACTTCTTTGAATCGGAAAATGTCTGACAAAGAGCAAAATATCGAAAACTTTTTCAAGAAGAGACTTGGCCAAAAGGACTTTCCTTTCAGGGAAGAAGACTGGTTGCTAATGGAGGCTCGACTTGATGCATCTGTTGTTTCTACCGGACGTAGAGGGAGCTCTTTTGTAGGGCTGAAGGCTGTTGCGGTCGTAACAGTGCTTACCATTGTTGCTTTCTTGTCAGGGTGGTTTCTTAACGAGCATTTTGATAACCAAGTGGACAAAAATGGGGAGGTCGTAACAGTTACCCGACCCAAAGATAGTGACCCATCAACTCTTCAAATGGACAGCCATGCAACAGAGGAAAGCGAAAGCAAGCCGAAAATTCAAAGCCAGACTCAATCAGCGGAAAGCAGCGACAAATTGCCTGGCAGAGAGGGCCTGTCAGATAGAAACGGAGAACCTTCAACATCAAACACAGCGGGCATTGGTGGGGAAGGTGGGGCGGAGCAAAGAGAGCCCTCGTCGCAGCAAGGAAGGGCAAATGCGGCAGCCAAAGCCAGCTTTGATGCCGACGAATCAAAAGCATCAATTGGAAACAAAGAGGTGCCCCAAACACAGCAATCAGCTGGTCACCTGGGTGTGGAACCCGTAAATGACTTTTCAGAAGCAGGTTTCGAAGATGAAGGGCGTCCAGAGGTAATCACACATCTGAGCAACAAACAATTGCCACATTCCCCGCTGATCGGTTACAAGGCAGCCCTTAACCTGGCACCGCCGTATACGGCCAATCCACCAGAGGCAATTCCTGACGAAGGTTTTTACCGGTTTGCGGTTGGACTGGCCGCCTCTCCGGATGTAAGCAGTATCGGCTTTCACCCTAGTTTGAAAGAAATAGGCAAGGGGTTTGGGTTTTTAGCTGAGTTCAGTCCTGGCAGGCGCTGGAAGCTGTCAGGTGGTGTGTATAAGTTCGACAAGGTATATGCTGCCGGTGCAGGCGACTACAACCCGCCGTTTGGGTCTGGCTGGCCTGGTGGGATAGAACCGATCCGCACAGACGCTTCGTGTAGTGTGCTGGATGTACCTATTACTGTCAGCTTGCAAGTGGTTAATATTGGCAGAACCCGGATTTGGGTTAGCGCAGGCATGTCATCTTACTGGATGCTATCAGAAAACTATAGCTACGTCTACGAAGAAGGTGTGGAGGGGCGGTACAAAGGTTGGTCCGGGCAAAATTGGAGTAACCATCCACTCAGTGTGGTTTCGGCTTCGTTCAGTGTTGAAACCTACTTATCAAGACATTTTTCAGTTCAGCTAGAGCCTTTTGTGAAAGCGCCGCTGGGAGGAGTTGGCTATGGTGATGTGCGTTTGTTTACCACAGGAACCCTGGTCACAGCCAAATATCATTTTTTGAAAAAACCATAAACTAAGACTATGAGAAGAAATTTACTTTTACTAACAGGACTCGCCGTATTTCTTTCCTCTTGCGGGGGAGACGACGAAGATGCCACACCGGACTGCACTGTCAGCGACCTTGTTGTATCCATTGCAGAATCGTCGAACGATGTTTGCGGGCAAGGAATAGGGGAAATAGAAGCAACGGCAACTGATGGAGCCGGGAGCTATGAGTTTTCTATCGACGGGCAATCATTTCAAAGCAATGGACTTTTCACGGGCTTAGAGGCAGGCACCTATACAGTAACCGTGAGGGACGCCAATGACTGCATGAAAACTGTGGCTGCAAGTCTTTCTGACGAAGACGGCCTTACCATCGAAGCTACTTCCACTTCCTCGACCTGTGGGGCGTCGACTGGTGCAATTGCTGTTGAAACCACGGGTGATGGTGGCAATTTCCAATACAGGCTGGATGATGGTGCCTTCGGCAGTGCAAGTGAGTTCACCGGGGTTTCAAGCGGACTTCACATTGTCACAGTTAAGGATGAGATTGGTTGTGAAGAAGACAAAGAGGTTTTGGTATTGTCAGGCGTGAGTTTCAAAGATCAGGTCTCTTCAATTATCACCAACAATTGCGCCGTGGCAACCTGCCACAACGGAACCGCCGGCATACCGAACTTCACTTCGTTCGGAGCTATTCAGGAAAATGCTGCCACTATCAAGGTGACAACAGGTAACAAAACGATGCCAAAGGTGGGTTCATTAACTGATTTGGAAATTCAAACGATAGCTTGCTGGGTCGACGACGGTGCCAAAGACAATTGAAATGGTGTTTTGCATTTTGATTTGCGACTGAAGCGTGTGTATTACTAAAAAAGGGGCCATTTGGCCCCCTTTTTTCTTCCATACTTTTCAGTGGGCAGCACTACTTTAATATATAGTACACATTAGTCAGCCATTTACTGGTGTCTGCCTCGGTAGTTGGATCAGTTACATACTCTTCAATCACCATGATGTCCTCGGTCATTTCAAGCCCCTTCGCTGTGAAGTAGTCGTCCATGGCGTAATGTGCCTCGCCGCTGCCCTCATAAGCACCGTAGTAGGCAATTTTGTAGCCACTGCCGCCTGCTGGGAATGCCTCAAACCCCTTGAGAGTGTACTCGCCCTCGACAGGAATGGCTGCTGCCATAACGGTCTGTTCGTTGGCTTCATCCCAAACAAAGTAGATGCTGCTGGGAGCTCCTGCCATCGGGGCTTTTTTCTTCGTCAACTCGCCGTAGGCAGCACCAAAACTGCTGGCCATAAATCCCTGCATGTCGGCCCATTTCACAGTATCTTTTCTGCCAATATATGTTCGTGGAGAAAGCTCCATCTTTTCCACTTTTAGGCCTCTGAAAGTGTCGTTGCTGGCAATTGCCTCAGTCATTTTTTTAAGCTCTGCGAGGCCAGCTTCATAGTCTTTGCCAATAAAGCCGTCCATCATTGGTACCATCAGGTTCATGGGTCTTGGGTTACTTCCCTGCATGCCCCACGTAACTTTTGTTCCGCCGTCAACCTCTTCCAAAGTGATGTAAGTAGAGGCCTCTGACTCATAAGGCGCCAGAAAGACTAGTTTTTCGTCAACACGAGAGTCTGTTATGGCCGTAATTTCCATTGAGCCTTTCCCCACGTCGTCATTTCCTTCCCAGGAATACTTAGCGCCCACCTCTCCATCAGTTCCTGTGATGGTTTTGGTCATATTTGGATCAAGCTTTCCCCATGGATTCCATTTGGCGAAGTTTTCGAACCTGCCGACCTGTTGCATTACCAGCTTCTTCGGAGCGTTGACAGTGGTGCTTCGCTCCACATTATACTCCGTAGGAATCATAAATATCGCCGCCGCCACAACCAACACAAGGGCAAGGACAATGTAAAGGATAATCTTAAGTGCTTTCATAGGATGATAAGTTTGGTAAACCATAAAATTAGGAATTCCATAACTTAAGAAGTTGGTATTTAGGTAATTAATTTATCACCACCATTTTTTGGAGTCAGCAAGGAACCCTTAACGGATCAAAAATGTCTCCGTTTTCCCGTCTTCTTTGCAGAGGTAAAAGGCGTTGTAGAGGTCATAGTGAATGTCGTCGTAGACGGAAGGGATCACATCAACCCCCTTTTCATTGATCAGGCCTTTCTGCCCTCTTTTTTCGACCACAAAGAGCCCGTTGGGCAGTAGTTCAAGCTGGTTGAAACGAGGAAGCATGACGTAGGCTGACTTTCGGTGGTAAAAGCCATATTGATTTCCCTGCCTTAAAATATAGGTGTTCTTATCAACAGACTTGATCTCGTCAAAGTCCAGCCCAACCACTTCATTGCCACTCCTGTCAATGATACCAGACTTACCATTTCTAGAAACAACCGAGATACCATTGGAAAAAGGAGTAACTGAGTCGTAAATGGGCTGAACAACCAGCCGTTCTATTTTGTCAATAAACCCCCAGTGTCCCCGGAGTTTTATCGCCGCCATTCCTTCCTGGAAAAAAGCCGCACTGTCGTATCTGTTCGCAATTCGCAGTTTATTGTCCAGGTCAACGAAGCCGAATTTGTCGTCTTTCACGATACCAAAAAATGCTTCGCTCAGTCCGGATACTCCCTGATATTTACTTGTACCGTCACTAATCTTATTACCGTCTTTGCCATAAGACCACCAGTAATCTCCCTGCCTCAGAAATACGACCGAATCCATATCGGGAATCATCACTTCGTCAAACTCAGGCGCTGTCACTTTTTGCCCTTTCGAGGTCAGCAAACCAAAGCTTCCGGATTCAGTTTCTTCGATCAGCCACGATTTTTCAGCGTATATCGAATGATTGCTCGTGTGTAGCCATCCACGACCAGGCGTCACAAGGTCTGTCGACTCACCATTTTTGATCAGAATCACGGCTTCATTAATCACCTCACAATAGTCGTGCTTGGGTTCGAGCACCCAATTGCCGTTGATGTCTATAACGCCCCATTTTCCTACATACTCAACTGCCGACATGCCTTCAACAAAGCTGTGAGCCCGTTCAAATTTGTGGTCGATGACCATTCCGCCGTTGAAGTCAAGGAACCCCCAGTAGGCATCCCGCCTGGCCATGATCAATTTGGATCCTTCGGGCTTTATCTGGTCGTAAGAATGCCTTGTAACTCTCCGGCCGTAAGTGTTATATACATCCCACAGCTCTTTGTTGTTTTTTACTATCTGCGTGTAAAAATACTTTCCATCAAAATAGAGCGAATCGTAGTATTGCTCAAGAAAGGGTTCACCCGACTTGTTGTACACCCTGAATTTGTTTTGCTCCTTGCTCACAACAAAATTCTCGTCAGTGCGCACAACACTCCAATTACTTTTGTTGCTAAGTTGTTCTCCGGAAATATTGATGATGGCTTCGCCCTGATAAGTCTGAACCCTGTACAAACTTGGCCCGATAGTTTCGATGTCGTCGAACGAGAATGTTTTCAGCCTTTTGTTCTTTCCATCAGTCAGGTGCCACGACGGATAGGTGGTCAGGCGCAGCACCGAGTCGTTTTCAGGGACAATTTCTTTGTAAAACGGCTCCAGTATCATACTGCCATCATTGCGCATGGCACCCAGCTTGCCCTCCTTAGAAATGATGAGGAGGTTGGAGTTGACACGGAACATGCTATCGAGATTTTCCACCGGCAATTTCAACCCGCCCACGGTCCACACCGATAGCTTGTCTCTTGCATCAACAGCCTGGTAGATACCGTTGCCAGCATACTTGATAGCTTTGTATTGGAAGGGGATTAGGGTAGCCTCAAGACCTGAAATAAGGCCGTAGGAAATCTTTTGGGTTTCATAACGGGACGCTATGTAGTTGTCTCCAGATGGGATAATGTCGTAGTACTGGAAGCCTACCAGGGCCATGCCTTTAGTGTCAAGCACGCCGAAGTAAAGAAAATGTTCGAAGCTGTCGGTTCGGGACGCCTTTAGGAAGCCGTTACTCATGGGGGAGAGGTCACGGTAAACAGCTTTGGTAATCTGCTGATCATTTAGCGAGCTCAAACCCCAAAACCCATTCGATTTATAGCCGATAGTGGACGACAGTGGGTCGACACTCCCATTGCTCCATCCGATGTCCTCATATTTGGCCGGGATAAGGATTTTGCCCTGGTCATCCTTCAGTCCCTTTCGGTTATTTAGCTCGAAAACTTCTAATACCCGTTCACTGGCTTTTTTGCCATACGAGAGAATTGGCGCTAAAACAAGCACCAATGAGAACAGGAACCTAACTACAGAAAGCTTCATACGCCGCTAAATTAAGCAAACAGTTAGGAAAAGCGGCAATAAATTAAATGATCGGGGATTGTATGCTTATGAATTGGTCGTTTCCGACTGCTTTTCGAGGTCAAACAGGTCGTTCAACACGTCGATAAGCGTTTCAGCCTCACCTCTTTTGCAGGCGGCCTTCAGCTGAAGCACAGGCAGCTTAATGATTTTCTGCATCATGCTCCTCGTTACCTTCTCCACTAATTTGCTATCATCCATGCTAGCTCCCTTGAGATACCTGGCAACTTCCTCCTGCCTGATCTGCTCAAGGGCGTTCTTCAGCTTGTTGATGGTGGGCGAAACTTCCATTTCCTTCGACCAGTCGAGCAGTTCAGCCATTGATCCGGAAATGATGGCCTTTACCTGTGGTATTGCAGCCAGCCTTTTTTCCAGTGCCTCACTTGTTTTGCTATGGATGTCGTCAATGTTGTAAAGCAGGGTTCCGTGCACTTCTTCTACTTCTTTTTCAATACTTCTTGGTACCGAAAGGTCAAGCATGTATTTGAAGGAAAGCGATTCACCGTTTTGAAGGTGCTCTTTTCTGATCAGAGGCTCTTTATTGGCGACAGACGAAATAACAACATCAGCCTCCTTCATGGCTGCATAAACTGTGTCGAACGGTATGGCCTGAAAACCACACTCAAGAGCTATTGTCTCAGCTTTCTCAAACGTTCTGTTGGCAATGAAAACCTCTTTGCTTTTGATGTACTCAAGATTGCGACAAACATCTTCTCCTATTTCACCCAGCCCAACGATCAAAATTTTTGGTGTGGGGATGGCGGCAGTAAGCTCGCCAATCAACTCAACGGCCGCATAGCTCACAGAGGCTGCGCCGTCTCTGAAAGAGGTTTCCTGAACTACCTTTTTATTGGTGAAGAAAATCGTGTGCATCAGTCGGTGCAAAAATGGGCCCGCCATGTCCTCATCAGCCGACCACTGGTACGACCGCTTGACCTGATTGGCTATTTGCAAATCACCAACTACCTGCGCCTCCAATCCCATGCTCACATCGAAAAGGTGCTGAAGGGCGTCTTTGTGGTCGTTAATCACCACGAAGAAATCTTTGTAGTCGCCAATATCACTGATTGACCTTTCGAGGGCAATCAGTTTGATGATGTCTTCGGAAAGGTCTGTTTCTGACGAATAATAGACCTCAGTCCTGTTGCAAGTGGAAAGCACTAGTGCCTCATTGATGGGCGTAAATTCTTTGAAATACTTGAGCAAACGCTTGCAGGCCTCCTCATCGAAGGATACAAGCTCTCTGATATTGAGCGGGGCGCTTTTGTATGATAGACTTACTGCTTTGAAAAACTTATGCATTTTCCACTTTAATTCGGGTTCAAAAATAGCTCCGTATTGATTTTAAAGGAAATGACATTTGTCAGATAACTCAATTTAGAATGAGTTTAAATTACAGACAAATGCCCGGTACTGGTAGATGAACAGTTTTTTGCCTTGAAATTGTTTACTGGAAGCCAAAAATATCTAACTTAATATTCAACAAATGCTTCTTACGGTCTATGAGCCAACTAAACAAATGGCTAAGAGAGAATTTTGGCTACAGTAAAAAAGAAATTAATGGTAGCATCATTCTTCTCTTTATCATTAGTGTACTATTCCTTGGAGTCTATGCACTTGACTACTACAGGTATGCTAGTAACGAGTATTCGTCTGAAAAAGATTTGGAACTTTTAGACAAATGGGCAGCGGAGCTTCAATGGGCTGAAGACATCGAAGAGGATAAGGAAAACCCCCGGCAAATGTTAGCCCTTAGCAATTTGGAGAGATTTGATCCCAACCAGGTTTCGGAGGCGCAACTGCGACAAATGAATATACCACCCTACCTGGCATCCAATTGGAGTAAGTATACGAGCCGGGGAGGTAGGTTTTATGATAGCAAAGACTTGCTTAAACTCTATGGAATGGATTCCTCTATTTTTGAACAGCTCGCTCCATATTTATCAATAGCGAAAACAAAGTCCAATTCCGACAATGCCAGGCAAATAGCTGAAGGAAAGTCAACGGTCGTCAAGGAAACAGCCAGGTTAATCGATATTAATATGGCAACAGCAGAGGAGTTGCAAGCGGTACGAGGCATAGGCCCGGCTTATGCTGCCAGGATCATCAAATACCGGAATGCGCTTGGTGGGTTTCACGACCGTGGGCAGCTGGCGGAAGTATATGGCCTCAAACAAGAAACGGTATCCGCCTTGTGGGAGAAGTTTGATCTCAATCCTGCTAATTGCTGTGTAAAGCTGTCGGTCAACACCATCCATTTGGATTCGTTAAAAAGGCAACCCTATATTAACTACAACCAGGCAAGAGCTTTGGTCGCCTACCGGGATCAGCATGGCAGATTTGCCAGCTGGAACGACGTGGCAGAAATAAAAATCATTCCAGATTCAACCATCCAAAAGTTAAAGCCGTATTTTGAATTCTAGTGAATAATGAACAATTAGGTTTATCGTTTACCTGATAGTTATCGAAAGGCCGCAAGCCGTCTTATGCGAAAAATTCTGCAATCCTACCTTCGTAAGCTTACCAATCTCACTGCCAATAATAGGTCGCTGCTTTTGTTGCGCCTGGCTTCCGATCAGTTTCTCGATTTGCATGATTTTGACTTCACTCTTGGGCAGCCCTCGTTTCATGTCATCAACGACCTGATAGCGCAAAAGACTAAGATTCCACTGTGCCAGATCATGGACAGCAGGGACTATAATAACAACAACCTAAGCGTTGGCCTGAAAAAACTGCACAGGCTTGATCAGTTTGTTTTTCAGGAGAGGGGCGGTAGGGATTTGTATGTGGGCTGGCCGTTTGTACATGGCAAATTTAGTGATGGCACGCTGGTGCGGTGTCCTCTGCTTTTTTTTCCAGTGTCTCTCGAAATGGATCAGAAAAACTGGGTGATGGTGCCCCGAAAGGATGTCAACGTTACCCTGAATAAGACATTTCTGCTGGGGTACGCTTACTATAACAAGATTTCGCTCGACGAGGACTTGATAGAGCGGGTTTTCGACGATTTTGACAAGGACAGTCGGGTCTTTCGCACAGCACTTTACGAGCTTCTTAGGGATAGCAAAGTAGAAGTCAATTTCAATCCCGAAAATTTTACTGATCAGCTGACTGGTTTCACCCCTTTTCTCAAAGACAAGTTTGAGCTCGGGCACGACACAGGGAAGCTGAAGCTGATGACTGAAGCAGTGCTGGGCATCTTCCCTCAAAATGGATCCTACATGGTGCCTGACTATCTTAAACTCATTGAGGAAAACACGCTGGAAAGCCTGGAAGACTTCTTCGTTGGTAAAACCAACCTGGAAGATGTGGTGGACAAAGTAGAGTACTCCTATGTCAGCAAGATAAAAGAAGAACAGACTTTTACGCCATTTGCCATCGATGCTTTCCAGGAAAATGCTTTAAAAACGGTAAAGAATGGCCATTCACTTGTGATCCAGGGGCCTCCTGGCACAGGCAAGTCGCAGCTTATCTGTAACCTCGTTTCGGACTTTATTGCCCGGGGCAAAAAGGTGCTGGTGGTTTGCCAAAAGAGGGCGGCGCTTGACGTGGTGCACCAGCGGTTGAGCGAGAAAGAACTTGGGGCGTTTGTAGCGCTGGTGCACGACTTCAAAAATGACCGAAAGGAAATTTACGAGCAGCTAGCCTCCCAGATCGACCGACTTGATGAGTATAAGGTGAAAAACAACTCTCTGGATGCTATCCAGCTGGAAAGAGAGTTTACCCAGGTTAGCAGAAAAATAGATCAGATTTCGGAAGAGCTCAACGAGTTTAAGCAGGCGCTGTTTGACGATAAAGAGTCAGGCAAGTCTGTGAAAGAACTTTATCTCTCATCTGATCTCAAAGGGAGAACCATTACCCTCAAGCAGGAATACAAATATTTCACTTACGAGAAACTGGAGGCCTTCCAGCGCAAGATTAGTTATTATGTTAAGTATTCTTCAGTCTTCCGTACGGAGGAGCACCCCTGGGTAGACCGGGTTTCATTTAGTCACTTTGGTGTGGCAGAGCTCGGGAGGGTGAAGGAGCTGGTGGCAGAAATTCTGAAGTTCAATCAAGCCTTGGCAACAAGGTCTAAAGAGGCCCTGGGTGAGGCATTGAGCTTCGATGAGTGCCAGGACATGCTGGAGCGCCGGGGGCAGGTAAAAGAGATGTTTTCTCTCATCAACGACAAGACTGTGTACGAAACTTTTGTGCACATGTCGGCTTACCCCGATAGCGAAACAGATGCTCTTTGGCTGGCCAATAATGAGCGGATATTGATGGAGTGCTACAAGGGGCTGGGCCCTGAGTTGTCAACTCCAGGCAATGAATTAGGAAGGTTGCAGGAGGTTCTGGAAAGAGGGCGTAAGGCAAGAAAGGGGCTTTTTAGCTGGTTCAGGTGGAAGTTCTTTTCCAAAGACAAAGTGTTTATTTCACGGGTGCTGGTGGCCAATAATTTGGAGAGCAATAAAAAGGGGTTTGAGGAGTTGATGATCATGGTGGACAGCCGCCTGAACCTGGAACACAACCTCACCAAGCTAAGAACCAGCGAGTGGATACTGAATCCTCCGAATGCCATGTCGAAGATTGACCTGCAAAACTGGTTTTTCTTTGTGAGAAGGGCGATCAACGCAAAGATGATCTTCAGTTCGCTGAGACCCGTAGCAAAGGTGGTCAACCCAAAAAACTATTCTTTTGAAGAGTTAAAAGAGCTTACTGACCGATCATTTGAAGCCCTGGAGGAGATTCCCTTGAAATGGGAGCAGTGGCAGGGGTACTTCACGCCCAAGCAGATCAAAATGATCATTGGAAAGAAAGGGTACGCAGAGGAGTTGCTCAAGCGGCTGGACAAGGACTTCGACAGCCTTGTTGAATACGATAAACTGCTGGATAGCGTGCTACCCTACGAAAACCAGATTTTTGAGAAGCTTGAGGAAATTTCGCCCGACTGGGATGAAAAGGAGTGGAATGAGATTTTTGAGAATAGCCTAAATCTTCAATGGATCGACCATATTGAAACAAAATACCCCATTTTGAGAGCGGTGTCTTCTCTGAAATTGGATACTTTGACAAAGGAGCTTCAGGAGGCGGTGCTGAAGAAGAACCAGCTGAGTGGCGATATACTTTTATTGAGAATTAGGGAAAAGACATACAGTGAAGTGGAGTATAATCGGCTCAACAACCCGATTACCTACCGTGACCTGCAGCACCAGGTCACCAAAAAGAAGAGAGTTTGGCCTATCAGGAGACTTTTGGCTCACATGTCTGCCGAGGCGTTCAGATTGGTGCCCTGCTGGCTTACCTCTCCCGAGGCAGCTTCTGCTATTTTTCAGCTGGATGAGATATTTGACCTTGTCATTTTTGATGAAGCTTCCCAGTGTTTTGTGGAAAATGGTCTGGCTGCCATGTACAGGGGCAAGCAGGTGGTAGTGTCAGGCGATGACAAGCAGTTGCAGCCCAATGATCTGTATAAAATCCGGTGGGAGCAAAGTGAAGAGGAGGAAGAGATGGCGCTGGAGGCTGACTCCCTGCTGACACTGGCAAGGCAGCACCTGAGTCAGGTTTCTTTGCAGGGGCACTATCGAAGCCGTTCGCTCGACCTGATCGACTTCAGCAACCACTATTTTTACAAAGGCAAGCTGCAGCTGGTGCCTCACTTCGAAGTAATCAACGAGGCAAAACCTGCTATTTCCTACGAAAAGGTAGATGGCATATGGGAAAGCAGCCGAAACGACGAAGAGGCTGCCAGGGTTGTGGATTTGATTGTTAGTTGTCTTAAAAAGTCGCCGGACAAAAGTATTGGCGTGGTTACTTTCAACGCCGCTCAACAGTCGCATATTTTAGACTTGCTGGATACGTATCAGGCGGATCATAAAAAGCTGCTGCCTGATTCGCTGTTTGTAAAGAATATTGAAAATGTGCAAGGCGACGAAAGAGACATTATTATTTTCACTATTGGCTATGCGCCCGATGCCAAGGGGAAACTTCAGATGAAGTTTGGCTCGCTCAACCTTGAGGGTGGCGAAAACCGCCTGAATGTGGCCGTGACCAGGGCCAAGGAACAGATTTTTGTGGTTAGCAGCATTTTGCCTCATCAGCTAAACGTTGATGGTTTGAGGAATGAGGGGCCGAAGATGCTGAGAAAGTACCTGGAGTACGCTTTTACTGTTTCGAACGGGGAGTTCAGGCCTTATGCGCCTAAAGAGCCTACCTTCTCGCAGCATTGGTACCTCAAATCAAGAATGACAAAGTGGTTGGAGACAGTGCCTCAAATGCGAAGTATTTCCATGACAGAGGACCTGAATTTTGCTGACCTCACAGTCAAGAAAAGGGAAGAATTTCTGGGTCTTGTTTTTACTGATGACGACACGTATTTCAACAGCATTTCAGCAAAGGACGCCTATGTTTACCGATACACCTTGCTGATGGATAAAAAATGGAGGTCTACTCAGTTTTATTCCAGAGAGTTTTGGATTGATCCCGAAGGTGCCGAAGAGCGACTCTACAAGTTTATCGGACAAATCGAGTAAATAGCTATTCTTGCCCGACTCTTTCAACTTTCAATCCAAGCGACTGAATGCCTGCCAGGCTTTCCACTCTCATGTATTGCCGAACTGAAAAGGTGAACTTCCCTGGGTAAGGAAATGTGAAGTTATCGATGGCAGGAAACTCATGAGAAAACAAACCTCCAAGCCCACTGCCATAGGGCTTCCCGGTTTTAGGGTCGAACAGAATTACCTCCTGCATCTGGCTTTCGATCCCTTGATGAAGGGAGTCTTCAAGAGTGAACTTGAGATAGAGGTTGTAGTATGAGTAGTCTGCAGTGTTTCTTACCAGATAAGAAAGCCGAAACGGGTCTTCCGTCGTATCGACAGTAAAAGTGAATTTCTCCGTAGAATCCATGTGCCACACGTTTTCATCAAAGTCGTGGTATTCATCATAAATCCTTGAATCACTGCATGATGATAAGAGAAATACCAAACCTGCTGACAAACAAATGAGGCCGCCAAGCTTGCTTCCCAATAATGGTGTCCTCATCTATTGCTTTGGTTGATTGTTTTGACCCCGGTTACGATTCTTGAATCGTTTTTTGTTCTTTTTCTTCTTTTTGCCGCTGCCCTGTCCGCCAAATTTCTTGTCCAGGTTCACCAGGTCACTGTTGAGAGCCTGGTTGGCATCTCTTCCGTTATCTTCTTTGTCTATAGCCAGGGTATCAGGTTTTTGGCCTTTCTTGTTCATTTCAAGAATGACTTTTACCCGCTCAACGTCCAATGGATACCAGGTATTTTCGTCCCTGTAGCCGAACCACATGGTTTTTCGGAAGATGTCAGTCTTTTGCAGCGACGCCTCACCACGTGCCGTGAGCAGAGGAGCTTCCAGCTCGGGAATTCCCTCCAGTGCATCCATGTAAGTGTCGAGTTCGTAATTAAGGCAGCACTTGAGTCTGCCGCATTGCCCGGAAAGCTTACTTGGATTCAGCGACAGGTTTTGGTACCTGGCTGCGGAAGTGGACACGCTCTTGAATTCAGAGAGCCAGGTGGAGCAGCACAATTCTCTGCCGCATACGCCTATTCCACCGAGTCGGCCTGCTTCCTGCCTCAAGCTAATCTGGCGCATTTCTACCCGAATTTTAAACTCTGCAGCCAGTAGCTTTATCAACTCACGAAAGTCAACTCTGTCGTCAGCAGAGTAATAGAATGTGGCTTTGGTGTTATCGGCTTGAAATTCGATGTCGGTCAGCTTCATGTCCAGTTTGAGCTCTCTGATGATCTCTCTTGTGCGAAAGAGGGTTGGGAGATCTCTTGCCTGAACCTGTTCAAATTTTTCCAGGTCTTTTTGGGTGGCTATTCTGTAGATATTCTTGACCTCACTGTCATTAGCCACTTTTTTCTTCTGCATTTGAAGCCGAACAAGCTCTCCCTGAAGAGACACGTAGCCAATATGGTGGCCGTTCGGAACATCTACTACAACGGCATCGCCGGTGACGATAGGCAGGTGTTCGCTATTGCGAAAAAAGTCCTTTCGGCCGTTCTTAAACCTTACTTCAACTACATCAAATTTATCTACAGCTGGCATGTCCATGTTGGAAAGCCAGTCAAAAACGTTCATTTTATTGCAACCACCTGTCGAGCAGCCACCATTGCTTTTGCAACCAGCCACTTTACCATCTGCGGTAGTTACACTACTGCATGTGCTACATCCCATCTCTAAGCAATTTTATGTTAGCTCTTCTCAAATATAAAAATAATTTCAAAACCATCAGGTGCTAACAATGCCTGCTATCCATTGTACTTTACCAGATCCTGGCCGATGTCCTTTCTGAAATTGGCCTGATCCCACGTAATACTATCTATTGTTTTATAACTCTTGCTGACGGCTTCCTGAATCGAGCTCCCAAAGCTGGTAATGGCCAACACCCTGCCGCCATTGGTGACAACGTCGTCGCCGGAGACTTTTGTGCCTGCGTGGAACACCTCTGAATCGTATTTGCCGCCCAGACCGGTTATCGGCTTTCCTTTCTCATAGCCTGAAGGATAACCTCCTGCCACCATCACCACGGTCGTTGCAAAATCAGGCCTTACTTCAAACGACTGACCTTTTAGCTTGCCCTGTGCTGTGGCCAGGAGCAAGTTAACAAGGTCTGATTTGATCCGGGGAATAACAACCTGCGTCTCCGGATCACCCATCCTCACATTGTATTCGATCACATAGGGTTCACCGCCTACGTTCATCAAACCAATGAAAATAAAGCCTTTGTAGTCAATATTGTCTTTCTTCAGCCCGTCAACTGTTGGCTTTACGACTTTTTCCTCTACCTTCTTCAGAAATTCGCCCGGAGCAAACGGCACTGGCGAGACAGCTCCCATGCCACCTGTGTTTGGTCCGGTATCGTCATCGCCGATTCTTTTATAGTCCTTAGCCTCAGGCAGAATGATATAGTCTTTCCCGTCAGTTAGCACGAAAACGGAAAGCTCGATGCCATCCAGAAACTCTTCTATGAGCACTTTTCTGCTAGCTTCCCCAAATTCGGCCTCTTCAATCATGAACCTGAGCCTGTCTTTAGCCTCCGCAAGATTGCCTGTGATGATTACACCTTTGCCGGCGGCCAGTCCGTCTGCTTTTAGCACGTAGGGAGGTTGAAGAGAGTCGAGAAATTGAAAGCCCTCGGAAAGGTTGCCGGCAATGATGGTTTTCGCTCTGGCGGTGGGAATGCCGTGTTTCAGCATAAACTGCTTGGAGACGTCCTTGCTGCCTTCAAGTGCTGCACCGGCGGCTCCGGGCCCTACAATGGCTATGTGAGCGAGGTCTTTTCTTGTTTCGAAGTAATCCCGGAAGCCTTTTACGAGAGGTTCTTCAGGCCCAACAATGATCAGTGCTATTTTTTCCTTCAGGGCCCATTCGGCTATCGTTGGAAAGTCGGTAGTGGAAAGCGAGACATTGGTGCCAACCGATGAAGTGCCGGCGTTGCCTGGTACGATAAAGAGATTATCACACTTCGGACTTTGAGAAATTTTCCATGAAAGTGCGTGTTCTCTTCCTCCTGAACCAATGACGGCTATATTCATAGTGATGAATTGTTTAGCCGACAAACTTAAGAAGGAGGAGGCTATGCACCAATTAATTGGCGTATTCTGACAGGAATTTTATACGGACAAGTCTTAGCTCTTCCTCCGAATAGTCGTCACCCAGCTCTTCCAGTGCAACTGCAATGCTGTCTGTTTCAGCATTCATGAAATAGTCGATGATTTCATCTTGCCTGTCTTCGTCCAGCACCTGATCAATATAGTATTCAAGGTTGAGCTTGGTACCTGAGTAGCAGATGTGTTCAATTTCGTTAATGATCTCCTCCATGGCCATGCTTTTGGCTTCGGCAATCTCCTCCAAATCCACCTTGCGGTCAATTTGCTGTATGATGAAGATCTTGATTTTCGACTTCTGTCCAGCCGACTTAACCACTACATCAGAGGCAGTTTCAATGTCATTTTCCTCAACGTATTTGGCAATAGTCTCGAGAAAAGGCTTGCCAAATTTTGCCACCTTGCCCATGCCGACGCCGTTGATCTGGGCAAGCTCGTCTTTGGTGGTGGGGTAGATGGTGGCCATTTCCTCAAGGGAAGGATCCTGAAAAACGACATATGGTGGCAGGTCCATTTGCTTCGCAACCTTCTTCCGAAGATTTCTAAGCATTTCGAAGAGCGCCTCGTCGTAGGCCTTGGTCGTGGTAGGTACTTTTTCTGCGTCCTCTTCTTCCTCGGTTACTTCCACGTCATATTCGTGGTCTTTTGAGAGCTTGATAGCAAAAGGATCCACAATAAAGTCCTTGCCTTTAGCGGTTACTTTCAACACGCCAATATTTTCAATGTCTTTCTCAAGAAACTCCAGCAACAGAGACTGCCGAACTACCGACTTGATGAGACTTTCTTCCAGCTCTTTTCCTTTGCCAAAAATCGACAAAGCATCATGCCCATAACTTTTTACATATTGCGAGGGTGTGCCTTTCACCACATCTACGAGGTGTGCCAGGTTAAACCTTTCGCCCGTTTCCATTGCAGCTCTAAGCACCCATTGAACGTACTCCTCGCCTTCGAACTTTTCCCTTGGCTTCAGGCAGTTGTCACAGAAGTTGCAATCATGATCATAGCTTTCGCCAAAGTAGTGAAGCAGTTGCTTTCTTCTACAAAGTGATGACTCAGCATAGGACACCATTTCATCAAGCAGCACTCTGGCGTTGTCTCTCTCAGTAACAGTTTTGTCCTTATTGAATTTTTCAAGCTTGATGATGTCGTTGTAACTGTAGAACATGATGCAGTTACCCTCCAGACCATCTCTTCCGGCACGACCAGTTTCCTGATAGTATCCTTCCAATGATTTTGGAGTGTCGTAATGCACAACAAAGCGAACATCTGGCTTATCGATGCCCATACCGAAAGCAATGGTTGCCACAATGACATCCACTTCTTCGTTCAGGAAGTCGTCCTGATTCTTTATTCGTACCGCAGCATCAAGGCCGGCGTGATAGGGAGCAGCTTTCACATCATTTACTTGCAGCAAGTTGGCTATTTCCTCAACTTTCTTTCGGCTCAGGCAGTACACGATTCCAGATTTGCCTTTCTGCGACTTTACAAACTTTACCAGTTGCTTTTTGGTGTGCTGCTTGGGGCGAACCTCGTAGTATAGATTTTCTCTGTTGAAAGAAGACTTAAAAATGTCGGCCTCTTCCATTTGCAGGTTCTTCTGAATATCAATTTGCACCTTCGGAGTAGCAGTGGCAGTCAGCGCAATTACGGGCATGTTGCTGATTTGAGCCAGAATCTGCTTGATTCTCCGGTACTCAGGCCTGAAGTCATGGCCCCACTCCGAGATACAATGAGCCTCGTCAATTGCGGCAAAAGAAATGTTTGCTTTTTTGAGGAACTCAATATTTTCTTCTTTGGTAAGAGATTCAGGTGCCACATAAAGTAGTTGCACCTCTCCGCTCAGGGTCTCTCTCTTTACCCTGTTCATTTCCGTCTTGGTCAACGTAGAGTTGAGGAACTGGGCATTGACACCCACCGCATTCAACTGATCGACCTGATTTTTCATCAGGGCAATAAGAGGTGAGATAACAATGGCCGCACCATCAAGTATCAGGGCTGGCAGCTGGTAACAAAGCGACTTGCCCGCACCGGTTGGCATGATGACGAAGGTGTTCCGTCCGTCAAGTATATTTTTGATGATCGCTTCCTGGGTGCCTCGAAAGCTGCTGTACCCAAAAACTTCTTTTAACTTATCTTTTAATTGTTCCTCCAGGCTCGCAATCATATGGCTCTGCAATTTCTTTTTCAGCTTTTACACACAGTTAGCTGAGCAATTGAATATACTAATTTTAATTCAAATGACACGCTCACTTTTCAAATATCAGTGATAAGGAGTGATGGACGTCATTCATAGTCGTTTTATAACAGCGTCATCATGCTCTTTAATGATTCCACGACCTTTGCTGACCGTATTTAAAGCCTATATTTGCAACGAAATACGTTTTAGCTAAGCAATGGACAGAAAAAGCAGTCAAACTTTTGTAATAATTATGGCCGGTGGTGTAGGGAGTAGGTTTTGGCCCTATAGCAGAAACAAGCGCCCAAAACAATTTCTTGACATATTTGGTACTGGTCAGTCACTTTTACAAATGACCTACAACCGGTTCCTGCAAACGGCGGGCAAAGATAACATATTGATCGTCACTAATCAACAATACGCTGAATTAGTAAAGGAACAATTACCTGACCTTCAGCAGGATCAAATACTGCTTGAGCCAGCCCGGAGAAATACCGCTCCGTGCGTGGCCTATGCGTGCTACAAAATTCACAAAAAGAACCCTGACGCCACGGTGGTAATCACCCCGGCAGATCATGCCATTTTTAATGAGGACAAATTCATTGCTACGGTTGAGGAGGGCATATTCGCAGCGCAGAAGGAAGGCAACCTGGTTACGATAGGCATTAAGCCAACAAAGCCAGAAACCGGCTATGGCTATATTCAGTATTCTGAAGAAAAGTTTGGCGCAGCCAGGAAGGTTAAAACATTCACGGAAAAACCTGAGCTGGAATGGGCCAAGAAGTTTCTGGAAAGTGGGGATTTTGTCTGGAATGCGGGGATCTTTATTTGGAAGACTTCTACGATCATCAAGGAATATGAAAATAGCCTGCCCGAAATGGCTGAGGCCTTCGATGATGGAATGGAGCATTATTACACTGACACCGAGCAGCAGTATATTGACAAGGCCTATACGCAGTGTAGAAATATATCTATTGACTACGGTATTATGGAAAAGGCAAACGATGTTTATGTCGTGCTGGGCGATTTTGCCTGGTCGGATTTGGGCTCGTGGGGCTCACTCTACGATAACCTGAAAAAGGAGGAAAACGAGAACATCGTTATGGGTGCAGAGTTACTTCCTTACGATAGTCACAGCAACATTATCAAAACAGATAAGGACAAGCTGGTTATTCTACAAGACCTCGAAGGCTACCTCGTTGCAGATTTTGAGGATGTATTAATGATAGTAAAAAAAGACCAGGAAGCGAAGTTCAGGGAGTTTGTGAACGACGTGAAAAACAAGAAGGGTGAGGAGCTCCTCTGAGCGCTCAGCCAACGCAGTTTTTTGTAAACTTTTTGGAATGGCAGTCTACTTCAAGGCTGCCATTCTTTGTCTTACCACCTCGAAAAGAAAAATACCGGCTGCCACGGAAACATTCAGCGATTCAATTTTGCCCTGCATAGGGATTTTCACCTTCGTATCAGCCATTTCAAGCACGCTGTCAGAAATGCCATCTTCTTCAGAACCCATAATGAGCGCCACAGGCCCGGTAAGGTCAGCATCTGAATACAGCTGGTCTGTCTTCTCGGTGCAGGCCACCACGTGGAAGCCTGACTCTTTGAGGTACTTGACCGACTCTTCGAAGTCATTCACTTTGCAAATGGGAAGATGGTTAAGAGCCCCGGCCGATGTTTTCACAGCATCGCTGCCAATTTGAGCGCTGCCTTTGGATGGGATAACGATCGTGTCGGCCCCGGCCGATTCGGCGGTTCGCACAATGGCACCAAAGTTTCTTACGTCTGTTACCCGGTCAATCAGCACTATGAGGCCGTCCTTGCCCTGGTCGAAGATGAAGGATACAACCCTGTGCAGGTCGGCAAACTCAATGGGGGAGACAAAGGCGATGACTCCCTGGTGGTTTTTGCCAGTTAGGCGGTCAAGCTTTTCTCCTGGCACGTTCTGGAAAACGATGCCATTTTCAATCAGTAGCTTGATGAGCTCATTGGTGAGCTCATTTTTAACATTTTTCTGGATGAAAATTTTGTCTATTTGTTTGTCGGCCTTGATGGCTTCTATCACCGCCCTGGTGCCATAAATCATATCGGAAGGGTTCGGCCTTCGCTGTTGAGGGTATTTTCTTATCACCTGATGCTTGTTGGTTCTGCGACCCGGCAGGCCGAAGAACAGTTTAAATTCTTCCTTTGCGCCACAAATCTACGAAGCGAAACCAATATCTGTCATAATCGTCCTTACGAATTAGCGTAAGGTAGCCAGGGGTGAAAATATTTTTGACCCTCATAAACTCAAATTTAAGGTCAGATTTGTCCTCCATTTTGAGGTAGGTCCAAACTTCTCCCACATCGTTTCTTTCGACCACATCCGGATGGCCAAAAATGATGTAGATCATACCCGCATCAGTTTTCCAGCCTTCTTTGAACCCGGTAAACAACAAGTTCGCCTCAGCCACTCGGGTGAAATAGTTCTGCATGATCCGTTTTGCCCGGTCCTGGCTGCCCGAAATGTCCAGCAGGAAATTGTCCAGCGCTTTCTTTCTGGTTTTGGACGACACCAGCTTATTATACTCTTCTTTGGAACTGATGTAGCGAAGGGTGCCAATGATTTCGTCTACTGAAACGAACTTGGGATAGTAAAAAGGCGCCAGGCGCATGGCAAGCGCTGAGCCCGAACTTGAATCCGTTTGAAACAGGTAGAGACCCGGCTTGGTTGCAGAGAAGTAACCCGCTCTCTTCATGAATGAGCTATCAATTTCCATTGTTTTGCCTCCGGAAATAGTGTCGATAACCATGGGTGGCCTGGCTTCTTCAAAATCCATATTGTAGTAAAATCCGTAAAGCTGAGCCGTATCGTCGGCTGTCAAAGAGATCGAATCTCTTGGGCTGAAAAAAGACCTCAAGATGGGAGTACCATTTTTATCAACAGGGGTTATCCCATCGGGAGTAAACATGTTGTCGCCCTCCAGCGCTACATCGAAAAAGAAAGATTTTTGCGTGCTCGGTCTTTTGACGTGAAAGACAATAATATTTTGACCTTCTGAGGGCATGAAAGCCAGCTTTCCTGCAAGCTGTGGATAGGCTGAAACGTCGGTGAGATCAGCCCAATCGTGGGTTGTCTCATTGAAAGCAGAGGAGTCCGAATATGAGCTTCGGTAAAAAGTGTTCAACTCGTAATTGCCAATGGTGTCGTAGGCAGGAAGATTCAGTTGAAAGTAAACTTTGTAGCCCGGGTCGGACTTAACCAAACGATATTTGAATTGAATTGGCCCGGAAGGGTTGTAGGTATAAGAAAGGTTAAAACTATTGATTGACTGACTGCGTACATCAGTCCCTGCGAACGAAAAGGCGATGAAAAATAAACAGAATAGGGCACTTTGAACCTTGTTCATACTGAAATGCATGGGAATGTTTAGCATATAACAACCAAGTAACTAAAAAACTTGAACCGAAAGTATAATTTTATCTTACTTTGAAGCCTAAAAGCAATCCGAACTGAATCTTCATGGCAGTTTATACTACGGAAATTACCTCAGCAGAGATACTTTCAGACAATCCGATACACCAGCGACTTTTGAAACCCTACATAGTGGCGAAAGACTATGTGAAGGGGAATATGCTGGAGCTCGGGTGCGGCGAAGGACGTGGGGTGAAAGAGCTCATGCCCCTTGTTGAGAAATATACTGCCCTCGACAAAATCGGGGAGATTGTAGAAAAACTTCAAAAAGAGAACCCCAAGGGTGATTTCAGGCAAGCTGTATTTCCTCCATTTAGCGGCCTTGAAGACAATGCATTCGACAGCATCGTTACCTTTCAGGTAATAGAACATATTAAGGATGACGAGCTGTTTCTGAAAGAAATGGCCAGGGTGCTAAAGCCCGGGGGCGTTGCGTTGCTCACTACGCCCAACATCAAGCTGACACTGACCAGAAATCCATGGCATATTCGGGAGTACACAGCACAGGAATTAACCGATAAAGCAAAAAAATACTTTCCTGATGTGGAAATGAAAGGAATTGCCGGAAGCGAAAAAGTGATGGACTATCACGAGAAAAACAGAGCTTCCGTGAAAAGGATCACAAGGTTTGATGTGCTCAATTTACAGTATCGATTGCCTGCCTGGATGCTTCGGATTCCCTATGATCTGCTGAACAGGCTTAACCGGAATAACCTGCAAAAGGCATCCGACAGTCTTGTGTCGTCAATTTCTCACGATGACTACCTGGTTTCGGATGACGCCGATACGTCCCTTGATTTATTCCTGATTTTGAGGAAATAAAAAAAGCCCCATATTCCGGGGCTTTTCATTAGTTATTCATCATTCCGTAGTGTTTTCGGAAGAGCTCCTCGTAGGTTTTTCCCAGCTCCGGATCTTCATAGGCCCGGAACACCCTGGCTAGCTCATTGAGTACGATCAGGTTCTTTTGCACCGTAAAGGAATCGGCGATCAAATTATCGAACATGTAAGTGAGCATTTCATCGGCTCTTACACTCATTGTAGCCGCTATCTCTTTGGCTTTTTCTTCCTCGCCTACTTCCATCAACAGGCTCACCATTCTCACAGTAAAGTGATCATAGGGAACCACCGAGTCAGGCATTACCTCAAGAGATTTGAGAAGCGCATTTTTTGCTCTTTCAGTGTCATCAGCCATCAGGAGAGATTCAGCCAGTGTGTTGAAGCTTGCTCTGTGGTTAAGAACAAAATTCCTGTAATCTTCAGTGTAGTAAATGCTCGGATCCTGCAAGCCTCTCCAGTAGAAGTTGTTCATCATGTTGTCGTACATGATGTCTACATCTACGAAAGTTTCCTGGTTGTCAGGGTTTTCCACAGGGAGCAATCGGTAAGCGTTACCCTCTTGAACTGCATAACGCCTGATGTCGATATTGACACTGGCCAATGACGTGTTATTGAAATAAATAGGGCGCTCCCATTTATTGGTCAAAATGATATCCAGAATAGCCAGGTCTTTCTTTTCCAGTACCCTGTCTTTGATGTTGAACACCATCCTGGGCACCATATAATCTTCTAGTGTGGAAGGTATGATTCCTTTTGAAAGCACGCTAGTGGTGTCAACATTCAGGTAGACGCTCTTGGAAGGGATAGAGTTGTAGGCACTTATCGAAGTCGCCACTCTGAGAGCAGGATTGCCTTCACGCACCAGCTTCATGTACTGCTCAAGGCTAATAGCGCCTTTGATATTCTCTCTTTCCATTACCACCACGAAGTCATTCAACCCGCCCTGGCGGTAGTCTTTGCTGGTCAGTGAGAATGGGAATGGCTCAGATTCATACGCCTGTCGCATCATTTGATCGATGTACCAGTCGGTGTTGAAATAGCTCAACACCACCACCCGCACGTCGGTACGGAACCCTTCCACCTCCTGCACATACCAAAGCGGGAAGGTGTCGTTATCGCCACCTGTGAAGAGGATGGCATTGGGGGCGCAGCTCGCCAGGAAGTTTCTGGCGGTGTCAACAGAGAAATAGCGATCCGACCTGTCATGATCATCCCAGTTTTCGCTGGCCATTATGGCCGGACAACTTAGGCAGATGATCAGAGACGTGGAAATGGCTGCTTTTTTATTGGCAATGAACCTTTGGAACAAATCGTACATGGCCAATACGGCAAAGCCTATCCAGATCGAGAACACATAGAACGACCCGACGTAGATATAGTCCCGTTCTCTTGGCTCCGAGGGTGGAGAGTTGAGGTAAAGCACCAGGGCCGCTCCTGTTAAGAAGAACAGCAAAAGCATCACGCTAAAGTTCTTTGGATCCCTATTTAATTGAAAGAACAGTCCTATCAACCCAAGAATAATAGGGATAAATAGATAGTTATTCCGCCCCTTATTGTTTTCAAGCTCCCAGGGAACTTTTTCAAAGGCTTCCCAAGGCCAAGACCAGTCAGCATCTTGTATATCGCTTTCACGGCCGGCAAAATTCCACATGAAATACCTCATGTACATGTGACCAAGCTGGTGTCTAACCATAAATAACAGATTGTGGCCAAAGTTGGGTTTTTGTCCTGCCCTGAGACCGGTAATTTCTCTGTAGCGTTTGGCATGTTCTGCTGTGGAACTGTACATCCTTGGCAGAATGGTCATGCCACTCTTGTCATAAATAGCCTCTACTTTGTAGTCAATAATATCGTATTCCGTTTCGCCTTTAGCGTACACAGGCGCTCCTTTCTTCTGCTCCTGAAGCTCGGTGGTAAAGTACTGCCCATAAAAAAGCGGGCGATCACCATATTGCTCTCTTTTGAGGTAGGAAACAAAGGTGTTTACGTTTTCAGGGTTGTTCTCGTCGATAGGAGGATTGTAATTCGACCTGATAAGAACGACCGTGTAGGAAGAATAGCCAATCAGAATGAAAGCAAAAGCCAGCAGCGAGGTGTTCAGAATGACCTTCTCTTTTTTCTCGGAATAAATGATGCCGTAAATAAGGGCACCGAGGAAAAGAAGGACGAAAACGATGATGCCAGACTTAAATGGCAAGCCAAGCGAGTTCACAAAGAAAAGCTCGAAAGAGAAGGCGAGGCTTGGCAAGCCTGGGATAACGCCCGCCATGATGATAAGGATAATCGCACCACTAACTGCCAGGGTTGTCAATACACCCTTTGTTGTCACCTCCTTGTAATACTTGAAGTACACGATAAGGCCAAGGGCTGGAATGGCCACAAGGTTGAGAAGGTGAATGCCGATAGATAGACCAACGGTGTAAGCAAGTAGCAGGAACCAACGATTTCTGTGCCTGTCGTCATCAATTTGCTCCCACTTCAGTATGGCCCACACAACAAAGGCGGTAAAGAAGGATGAAATGGCATAAACCTCGGCTTCAACAGCCGAAAACCAGAAGGAGTCCGAAAAGGTGTACGCAAGACTGCCTACAAGTCCGGCTGCAATTATCGACCAGTTTTGATCGTCGGAGCCCTGGCCAGGCTTCAATCCCATTAGCTTGTTGGCGAGGGCTGTGATAGTCCAAAAAAGAAACAAAATGGAAAACCCGCTACTCAGTACACTTGAGATATTGATCCAATAGGCCACTCTTTCTACATCGCCGAGAGCAAACAGACTAAAGAACCGTCCGATCAACAAGAAGAGAGGCGCTCCCGGGGGATGAGGCACTTCGAGTTTATATGAAACTGCTATAAATTCTCCACAGTCCCAGAAGCTGGCGGTGGGCTCAACAGTTAGCCAATAAACGAGGGTGGCAATGGCAAAAACGAACCAACCGGTAAGGTTATTCACCTTTATATAATTCATTCTATTAATTTTTTATTCGGGCGAAAATAGTAATTAATAAGCTATCTGCCTTACGGATACCTATAATATTGAGGGGGAGAAGAAAAGGCTTGCCACCCAAACAAAAAGGGGAGCAAGCCTCTAAATCAAATTGGGAGATTGTTATCCCTCGAAATGCGAGTAATGCTTTCTGAAAATGCCTTCGGTTTTTAATGCATCTTCATTAAAACCATAGGCTTTAAGTATCCGCTGGAGCCTGTCGAGCACAAACAGGTTCTTTCTGACCTCAAAAGCATCTTGCTTCACGGCGGAAGAATAATAGCTGAGCTCTTTGTCCGCTCTTTCGATCAGTGCTTTCCCAATGGCTATCGCAGTGTCACTATCGTTGAGTGCCAGGAGCAGACCGGTTGTTTCTAAGGCTGAAATATCGTAAGGAATGGTGTCGTCAGGAATGGCGCTAAGGCTCTTATGAAGTGCTTCAAGCGCCTGGTCATTTTTGCCTTCCAGCATGAGCGCTTCGGCCAGTGAGTTGAAGCCCAGGCGGGGGTTCATTAGCTGCTTTTCGTAGTACGACGAATAATTGACATCAGGATTGTTGAGGTTTCTCCAGGAGTAATTCTCCGTCATGTTCGCAAACATTACCCGGCTATTGACCAAATGGCTATCGATCTCAGGGTTTTCGACCGGGAGCAATTTGTAGGTCATCCCTTCTTGCACAACGTATTTATTGAGATCAAATGGCAGCAAACTCAGGGCGGTATGAGTGAAGTAAATGGGCCGCTCCCAGTTGTTGGATGCGATCAGGTCGAGCAGCATGATTTCACTTTTTTGAAGGCCATTCCCAGTAACTTCAAAAGTGATAAAATCAGGAATATACTGGGTCATCGTGTCGGGCACCAGGTGCCTGGCCATCACGTCTTCTTTATTAACAGGCAGCCGTATCACCTTTGAGGGTAAGGAGGCGAGGCTTGACCCCGTCCTTGTTTCCACCATAATCGCCGGGTGCTTTTTCTTCAGCAGATTGAGGTATTGAGTAAGGTTAATGGCTTCGCCCTTCAGGTTAGGGTTTTCCACTACAGGCACGTAGTCGATTGGGCCACCCTGCTTATAAAGGGTTTTATCAATAGAAAAAGGGAGGGGCTCTGATTCGTAGGCTTTCCTTTTCATCATGTCAATGTTCCAGTCGGCACTAAAGAGCGTGCCAACAATTACCCGCATATCGGTTCTTACGCCTTCCACCTCCTGGGCATACCACAGTGGGTAAGTATCGTTGTCGCCTCCGGTAAAAAGGATGCCATTTGACTCACACCCAGTCAGGTAATTTTTTGCCATGTCAACAGAGTAGTACCTGGCGGACCGATCGTGGTCATCCCAGCCCTGCATAACCATGATGCCGGGCACCATGAGTGTAGCAAACCAGGCCATGGCAAGAGCCAGTTTGCGTTCGGCAAAAAACTGTTGCGACTGGCGGAGAAATGCGAATGCCCCAAGACCAATCCAAATGCAGAAGGCAAAGAATGATGCTACGTAGATGTAGTCCCTCTCTCTTGGCTCGTCGGGTGGTGAGTTGAGATAGAGCACCAAGCCTGCTCCTGTAATGAAGAAAAGAACACCTATTACTGAAAAAGACTGCAGGTTTTTTTTGTAGTTGAAAAAAAGACCGACTAAGCCGAGTACCAGTGGCAGCATTAAAAAGCTGTTTCTGGCATGGTTCCCTTCCATTGAAGGAGCCACAGAAGATGTCAGAGCAACGAAGCCAGCATCTTGCTGATCACTTTCTCTGCCGGCAAAATTCCACATAAAGTACCTCATGTACATGTGGCCCAGCTGGTAAGTAAACAGGTACTTGAGGTTGTCTGCGAAATTGGGTTTTTGCCCCGGCTGTAGGCCTAAAATTCGTTGATAGGCCTCGGGGTGACGATCTCTTTGGCTCCAAAGCCTCGGTAGAACTGTCGTTCTTGCAGGGTCGTAGGTCAACTCATAGTCAAAACCTTCGATTTCGTACGACGTTGCCCCTTTTTGATAAACCGGATCGCCAGGTTGCTGATCAATCAGGTTTGCGTCATAGTAGTTGCCGTACAATAAAGGCCTGGTTCCGTACTGCTTCATGTCCAAGTAACCCACAAAATTGGGCAGGTTCTCGGGGTTCCACATGTCGATCAGTGGGTTTTTTGACGAACGAATAGTAAGTATCCCAAAAGAAGAATAGCCGATAATGAGAAAGCTAATGCAAAGTGCAAGTGTGTTGAGCCCCACCAGTCCCTTTTTTTGTGTAAAATAAACTGCCAGCAGAATGCTCGCTGTAATAATGACCATGCCGAAGGCGGCGCCACTGCCAAAGCCAAGTTTGAGGGAATTGACGAAGAATATTTCGAATTTGGTGAGGAGGCTCATCACGCTGACCCGGAATCCAAACATGACGAACAGAATCCCTACCCCGCTCGAAACAATTGTAACGGCAAGCCCTTTCCAGGAGAAAGTGTAATTCTTAAAGTAGTAGATGAGTGCCAAAGATGGAATCGTGAGCAGGTTCATTGGGTGCACCCCAATGGAAAGGCCCATCAGGTAGGCAATGAATAGTAGCCACTTGTTGGAAAGCGATGCGTTTTCCAGTGCGTCCCACCTGAGAATAGCCCAGAACGCTACTGCTGTAAAGAACATAGACATGGCGTACACCTCCGCTTCCACTGCCGAAAACCAAAAGGTGTCGGAGAAGGCGAAAGCGAGCGACCCGGTTACCCCTGAGCCCATTAACACAAGTGCATCTTTAGCCTGAAGGTCAATATGCTCAGCCTTGAGGATCTTGGAGGCAAGGAGCACGATGCTCCAGTAAAGAAACATTACTGCCAGAGCGCTGCTCACTGCGCTCATCATGTTCACCCAGAATGCGATCTGTTCTGTGTTGCCTAACGCCAAAAAAGTAAAAAAGCGGCCAAGCAGCAGAAAAAAGGGTGGCCCCGGAGGGTGTGGAATCTGCAACTTGTAGCTGGCAGCTATAAATTCCCCACAGTCCCAGAAACTGGCCGTCGGTTCTAATGTGAGGGCATAAACTGTGAGCGCAACAAAAAATACCGCCCAACCGGTCAGGTTGTTGATCAGTTTAAAGTTCTTCATGCTCAAAAAGCTGGTTTTACATATAAGCTTAAGACTCTGTTTATGAACGCAGGGTTGTCTCTAATTTGTATCTTTTCATATTATTTCAACCCTTGACAAAATGTTTCCCGTAACGAACTGTCTTTTGCGTTTTATATAATTTTTGTACCAAAAACCCTGCTCTTTACTAATGCGTATGTGGCGTAAAGTAACCGGTATTAGATTTAAACAACTGTGAAGCATGAAATCACTACTTAACCTTGAGGAAGCTGCGATGTTTATTGCTGCTTTTTTCGGCACAATTTATCTGGACTACGCCTGGTGGCTATTCTTTGCCTGGCTGCTGGCGCCAGATGTTAGTATGATAGGCTATTTGTTCAACACTAAAATTGGTGCAGTGTTTTACAACTTAGCACATCATAAAGGGGTAGCGGTGGCTTGTTTTGTAGCAGGCTTTGTCATTTCATCGCCAGAATGGATGTTCGCCGGGCTTCTTTTATTTGGCCACAGCGCCATGGACAGGGTTTTTGGCTATGGCCTAAAGTATGCTGACGATTTCAAACATACCCATCTTGGGTGGATAGGTAAAAAATAGTTCCGACTACTTATAGATAATCAGGTAGAAGCCAATCCAAAGAAAAAACCAAAGCACATACGATGTTGCCACTATGATGATACTGTTTTTTCTCTGCTTCCCAGAGATGAGATAAACACCGGCGGCCAACGCAATCCAATAGAAAACTTCAAACAGATTGAGTGCCTTGAGAGGATAATGCCAGCGGGGCGCCAACGACTCGAAGTCGAACAGGTTCATCATGGAGAGCGGATAGAAGGCGCCAATTTCCTGATAGGTAGGATCGGTGTTTACTACCAGAAACCAGGCGATTTTGATAAGCTCTGGAATAAAAAAGACAAGTTCTGCCGCTAAAGCCAGCCGCCACATGTCTTTGAAAGTAAGCTTGTAGCCAAACATAAAGCCGCCCACATAGAGGATAAATGCAGTGACGGTAAACTTCCAGGCATAAACGATCGGAACGGTGAGGTACTGCACTGCACTTAAGGCGTGGAAAAAGCCCATTTCACCACGTTCTTGCAAAATCTCGAATGCAGCTAACTCTCCCTCGATGAAACTTTTTTTGATAAAAAGCAGTATCAACGTGACAACACAGATGACAGCAAATAGTTGTCCCGTGCCAAATGAAAACCATTCGTCGAGAAGTTCTTGTCGTCTTTCTTTGGAAAGTTGCATATCAATGGAAAAATTTACAATTCACAGAACGGGTTTGCCGTTGATTCGTTGTTATCTTAAATATTCAATTTGAAAATTGGCAGACTTTTGGCACTCCACCAAACTATGAGGTTTATCATTATCACTTTATTGTTGTTAGTTGGCATTGCTGACTTTTCA
This sequence comes from Imperialibacter sp., assembly GCF_048007035.1. Classification (NCBI taxonomy): domain Bacteria; kingdom Pseudomonadati; phylum Bacteroidota; class Cytophagia; order Cytophagales; family Flammeovirgaceae; genus Imperialibacter; species Imperialibacter sp. The sequence goes on along the minus strand of NZ_CP180355.1, from coordinate 1,702,546 downwards.
TTTTCTCAGAGCATAAATGTGGGAGAAGTGAAGGCGGATACTGTGGACGTGGCCAGTAAACTGCTGATTAACGACATCAAGGTGCAGCTTGACGCCACCGAAGCCCTCAACAATATGTACAACTTTCATTTTGCTACAGCCGAAAAGCAATTCAGGTGGCTGAAGCAAAAATATGGTTGGCATCCGCTGCCTTATTTTTTGATGGGGCTGTCCGAATGGTGGAAAATTGTGCCCAATATTGAAAATGAGCAATACGATAAAAAGTTTTATGCTTATATGGATACCGCTCTGGTCCTCTCCGAACGGCTTTATAAGGAAGTGAATAAGGTCGAAGGCGCTTTTTTTCTGTCTGCTACTTATTCGTTTCAGGGCCGATTGCTTTCCGAGAGAAAAAAATGGACTAAGGCCGCTGTAGCAGGTAAGAATGCGTTGGCTTATCTGGAGGAATGTCGTGGGCAGGAGGATTTAAGCCCCGAAATACTTTTTGGTGACGCCTTGTATAACTATTACTCTGTTTGGGTGCCCGAGAACTATCCTTTGCTGAAGCCCATCATGTTGTTTTTCGATAAGGGAGATAAAGATGACGGGATTAAACAGCTGAAAGAAGTGGCGAGGAACGCTTTTTATACCAGAACTGAGGCCCAGTATTTCCTTATGCGGATTTTATCCAGCGAAGGAAAAAACATGTACGAAGCTTTGCAGGTGGCTGAATACTTGCATCAGACGTTTCCTGACAACCCCTATTTCCATCGCTACTATTCACGGCTCTTGTATGGCACTGGCGACTATCAGCTTTGCGAGAAAACCTCACTGGAGATCATCGATAAGTATTATCAGAGATATGATGGCTACGAGGAAAACAGTGGCCGGTATGCAGCTTTCTTTCTCGGTCAGATATATCAAACGAGAAAAGACTATACGAATGCCAAAAAGTTCTACAAAGAAGCGGTAAGGTTTAGTTCCAAGAATGAAACCCAGCAAATGGGTTATAACCTGTATTCACTGTTGGCCCTAGGAGAGATAGCCGAAAAAGAAAACAATCAAAAAGAGGCGAAGGAATACTACAAAGAAGTCAAACGCCTTGCGGGCAGAAAAGACCGTGCATGGGAAGTGGCCAAAAAGAATTTGAAGGAGATGGATTAGCTAACAAAATGAGGTAGATTAAGTCATGGCCGTCTCCATCAATAAGAATAAAAAAGTCACTTATGCTGATTACCTCACCTGGCCCGACAGTGAAAGGTGGGAGATTATTTATGGTTTGCCTTATAATATGAGCCCTGCTCCGAGCAGAAGGCATCAGGATTTTCTAACTGCCCTTGCCGGCCACTTTGTTAGTTTTTTTAAAGGGAAAGAGTGCAAAGTGTATTTTGCTCCATTCGATGTTCGCCTGTCCGACGACTATTCTCAAGAAGAGCTGGTTGAAAATGTTGTTCAACCCGACCTGTCTGTTTTTTGCGACAAAAACAAGCTTGATGAGAAGGGCGCTATTGGAGCACCTGATCTGGTGGTGGAGATTCTTTCTCCTTCCACTTCAAAAAAGGACATGTCAGAAAAATTACTCCTTTATCAGAAATTTGAAGTGAAGGAGTATTGGGTAGTTGATCCTGAAGGTGAGGATGTTCGTGTGTTTGTGCTGGACAAAAATGGGAGATTTTACCTGTTGACCATCCTTAAGAAGGAGGAAACTTTGAAAAGTAAGTTGTTCTCAGGTTTAACGATTCCGCTGGAAGAACTATTTGCCGAATAGTTCAAGAAAATTCTTAGTGTTTGCCTTTACCGAGTAGGTGTTTTCAACCGTTCGTCTCCCTTCCTCACTCAGTTGTGTTCTTAGTGCGGTGCTTTTGATCAGTTTTTTTAGTGCAAACACCCATTCTTCTGTATTGGTAGCCATCAGTCCATTGATTCCGTCCTTTATGATATCCGTATTCACCCCAACAGGCGAAGCGACGGTGGAGATTTCCAATGCCATGTATTGCAAAGCCTTGAAACCGCACTTACCCTTGCTCCATTTGTCGTCTGTAAGTGGCATCACTCCAATGTCCATGGCAGCCAGATCGTCTATTTCTGTTTTTTTGTTCCAGGCTAAAAACTCCAGCCACGGGTAGTTAGCCAACGGTGGCTGGTTGGAGATTACCCTGAAAGAGAATTTTTCATCTTTGGCAAGCTGCTCAAGCACTGGCCAAAGCATATCGAGGTAAGGGAGAGTGGAGTGGCTGCCCGTCCAGCCAATAAGGATAGGATCGTTGTTGGGCTTTGTTTTTTTGTTAACCTGGTGGTGATGCTCTGTGTCGATGGTAGTAGGGTTGATCACGACGTTGTCATTGAACTGCTTCGCATAGTGGGCCAGGTAAGAGTTTCCTGCAGAAACTTTCCACGACCATCGGCATATGCTCTCTGTTTTTGAATGCCATTTTAGCCATCCAGCGATTTTGTTGCTTTCGCTCGTATTGGGCAGCCAAATGGCATCATCGAAGTCAAAAATGACCTTCTTACTGAAAACTTTGGTTATTAGCCATTCAAAGATGGGAGGGCCTAGCGGCGTAAGTTCCCGGTGGATAAAAACGAAATCGGCGGAAGACACTCTGCCAAGCACTTTGAACCGTCGGGCAAACCCATTGAGTAGCCCCCATGCTTTTTGCAGTGTATTGCCTTTTTTGTAGAGCACCTTCCAGTAGTATTCCCCCCAAAACGATTGGCTGTCTATAGAATATCCCTGTTTGAGCAGTGCAGCAAAGTACTGTTCGAACCGAAAGCGTTGCGACGGTGCTTGCTCTAAAGGGTAGGGAAAGAGGAAAAGAATTTTCACCCGGTGAAATTAGTGCAAGATTGCCTTATGATAAAACCTCGCTTATCCCCAATTGATGGTTATTCGTCGAAATGCTGACTTAAGAGGAGGGTACGAAGCGCAGGTGTTCCGATATAATTAGTAATTTGCGACCTGTATTTAACCTTTATGGGCCTCCAAGACCTTATAGTCACACCTATTTACCTCCTCCTCTTGTATGCTCTGGCCTACTGGATCAGGCCCAAAGTGACCAATCGAGACACCCGCAAGTATTTCATTCCCGGGTTGACTGTGAAGTTCGTCGGAGCTATTTCGCTGGGACTGATTTATCAATTTTATTACGGTGGAGGAGATACCCTGAATTATTATAACTGGGGTGCCAAAATTGTTTGGGAGGCATTTCTCGATTCGCCGACAAAAGCGATTAGCTTGATAACTGCAGGTGCAGAGTACCCGGCGGACGCTTTTCAATATGCATCAAGGATTATCTTTTTTGGTGATTTGCCGTCATACAGCATTGTAAGAGTGGCCGGTTTGCTGGCCATTTTTACGCTTAACTCCTATTATGCGATTTCAGTGTGTTTTGCGGCTATCAGCTTTTCTGGCACATGGGCACTTTTTTTTGCACTCTATAAATATTGCTCACCTATTGTTCACAGGACAGCCCTTGCCGTACTATTTATTCCATCAGTATTTTTCTGGGGATCTGGCATTCTCAAGGATACAATTACATTTTCGGCTTTGGGTTTTTTCATTTTCTCGTTGCTCGAAATAGTGAGATGGAGAAGAGTAATCCCGCTAAATTTTTTCATTTTATTTATTTCATCTTACTTACTCTACCATATCAAGATTTATATTGCATTAAGTCTCATCCCAGGAGCCGTGCTATTTATGTACATTTTTTATTTTTCACGAGCTGTGAAAAACACGGTTTTGAAAATTCTTTTGACCCCAATTCTTCTGGTGGGGGTGCTTTACAGTATGTATTTTGCCGCGCTGAAACTTGGTGAAGATAATAGGAAATATTCTCTCGATTCAATGATTGAAACCGCCAGGGTGTCGGCAGAGTGGCTTTACCATGTGAGCCGTGTCGAAGGTGGGTCAGGGTATAGCCTGGGTGACGACGACTTTAGTCCTCCGGGCCTCGTAAGGAAATTTGTTCCGGGTGTTTGGGTGTCTCTTTTTCGTCCTTATATATGGGAAGTGCGAAATCCTGTAATGCTTTTGACTTCGCTCGAAAGTATCGCATTGTTTGGACTGTTTAGCTATGTTGTTTTGAGGGTTGGTGCACTTCAGTTTTTACAAGGGCTATTGAAAGATCCTCTGATTTCTTTCTTCATTATTTTCACCGTCGTTTTTTGCTTTGCAATCGGCGTGTCGACATTTAATTTTGGTTCTTTAGCCAGGTACCGGATACCGGTGATCCCGTTGTTCGCTTACAGCCTCTTTTTTATTCATTTCAAACGAAGGGAACTGAAACGCTGATGAATAAAAAGCATTTTACTTTAATCTCAAGTAGCAGGCCCTGGTGGAGGATTGACCTGAAAGAATTGCTCGATTATCGAGATCTTTTCCTTGTGTTGACATACAAAGATATCAGAGTGCGTTATGCACAAACTTTCCTTGGACTTGCCTGGGTTATTGTGCAGCCAGTAGTAACACTCATAATTTTCACTCTTATCTTTGGGAAAGCCATACAGGTGGATACTGGAGGAGTGCCTTACCCGATTTTTGCTTTGGCGGGCATGAGCGCCTGGAATTACTTCGCTTTTGTGATGTCACAGAGTGGCGGTTCCATTATCGGAGCTCAGGACATGGTAAAGAAAATTTACTTCCCCAGGCTTGTGCTCCCACTAAGTAAGGCGTTGGTTGGTCTTGTAGATTTTGTAGTTGCGCTGGTTTTGCTTGCCGTTTTGATGGTTTATTATCGGCAACCGATGGGTGACAACTTCGGTTATGTGTTTGTATTTATTCTCCTCAACTTGTTTTGCTCACTCGCTGTCGGCATCTGGTTGAGTGCACTTACCATCAGATTTCGTGATTTTCAGCATGTGGTTCCATTTATGGTGCAGATTGGATTGTATGCCACTCCTATTGCCTACCCCTCATCTATGATTCCGGACAAATGGCAGCTATTATATCATTTGAACCCGATGGCGGGAATTGTAGAAGGAATGAGGTGGAGTTTGCTGGGAGCTGGAGAGCTGAATGAGTACACCTTCCTTTCTTTCATTGTAACCTTTGTCCTGTTTCTTACCGGGGTATTTTATTTTCATCGGACTGAAAGAATTATTGCCGACATCGTCTAAAGAGATATGAGCAGAGCTATCGAAGTCGAGGGAATTTCAAAAAGATACGAGCTTGGTCATCAAAAAGCCGGTTCGCTCAGCGAAAGTCTCAAAAGTAAGTTTAAGAGGAGTAGTTTGAAGGTGCAGCGTGAGTTTTGGGCCCTTAAGGAGGTGAGTTTTCAGGTAAATGAAGGAGAGGCAGTAGGCATAATTGGTAGAAATGGTGCTGGAAAAAGTACTCTGCTTAAGATACTCAGCCGCATCACGTATCCTACTAGTGGAAATATCAAAGTATTCGGTCGGGTATCATCTCTATTGGAAGTTGGTACCGGATTTCATCCAGAGCTGTCGGGGAGGGAGAACATCTACCTTAATGGCACCATCCTGGGGATGCGTCGCTCAGAAGTGAAAGCCAAGTTCGAAGAGATTGTTGAATTTAGTGGCGTAAGTAAATTCATTGACACTCCTATCAAGCACTACAGCAGCGGCATGAAGGTTAGGCTTGCATTTGCTGTGGCTGCTCACCTGGAGCCGGAGATATTGATTATTGATGAGGTGTTGGCAGTTGGCGATGCCGAGTTTCAAAAGAAGTGTTTGGGTAAAATGGAGGAGGTGGCAGGGCAGGGGAGAACCGTGTTGTTTGTTAGTCACAACATGCTTCAGGTGCAGGCACTCTGCCAAAAAGGGATACTACTTGACAACGGTGAAATTTCTTTTGAAGGAACCGCCAACGCAGCTGTTAATTATTACTTGAAAGGTTTAGGCAAAACCGGGGACGACATTGACGTGACTACTATGGCACGAGCGGGAACAAAACATCATGCGATGACAATCAAATCCGTATCGTTACAGGATGGTAATGCAGATGGCACCTTTAACGAAGGGGAGACTGTAACCCTTTTGATTAAATTTGAGTTGCTGGAACCGATAGAAAATTTGATTATTGGTTTTTCTTTATCTACCTCTACAAATGGCGACTTGGTAGAATGCAGGTCTACGGCTTCTTTTCCTAACTTATCTTTGAACACCGGGCAATTTAGTGTCAGGGTAACGTCCAAACTTTCGCTCAAAGCTGGATCTTACATGCTAAACTTGGGTGCCAGAAGCTTAAAGGGGCACCTTGAATACATTCCTTCTGTGACAGTGCTAAATATTGTTCCAAATCAGCCGACTGAAACTGCCGAATGGAGCAACTCGTCAGCGGGTGTTTTAATCACTTCATCTCATTGGAAATTGTTAGAGTAACTATGGTTTCAAGATTTGCAACTAAGGAGGAGATATTTGAAGAAGATTTCTGGAAGATTAACCAGGAGCTTTTGACAATCAATGAAAAATATTTGCTGCCTGATCATCATGAAATCAACTTGGCAAGATTCGGTTGGTGGAAGGATGCTGGCATCGCACCAAGCTACTATGGAGCACGGTTTTGGGAATATCCCTTTGCGCTAATTGCTGCCGACTTGGAGCAAGGGCTAAAGTGTGCAGATGTTGGTTGCGGTACTACACCTTTTACTGCGTTTTTGGCCGACAAGGTGGGGGCCAAAAACGTGACAGGATATGACCCCGATCTTGTAGAAAGTAGTAGTGATGAAAGACATTCAGCCTTTGGCGTCAGAAGGCAGTTTTTAGATAAAATTGGAATTAACTTCGCTCAGGATGACTTATTAAATTTATCAGCCCCTAATGATTATTTTGACAGGGTATTTTGCATAAGTGTTTTGGAGCACATTGACGACTTTGAAACTCAGGTTAGGGGATTGAATGAGATGGTAAGGGTGCTCAAACCTGGGGGAAGGCTAATATTGACAATGGACGTGGGAATTGACACGATCCTTACTCATCCGCTGGATATGGTGCGGTACTCTGGATTATCTCCTCTTGGCTTGATAGACTACCGATGGCCGGAACAAAGATTTGTAAAATATGGTGATGCTACCATGGACGTTTTTGGACTTGTTCTAGAAAAATCCTCGAAATTGATTAACGATGACTATGAAGGGAGCAAAACCAGGGAGTTATACCAGGCAAACAAAAAGTATAAGGTATTACATGACCACTATTTGATGAAGTATAATGAGGCACTTTTTATAAAAGAGAAAAGGAAAAATTCGATAAAAGCGATAGCCAAACTACTTTTGGGTAAGTACAAGTGATATGAAGATAGTAGTGACAGGAGGTGCGGGGTTTGTTGGGTCAAATCTCGCCATTTTTTTAAATGAGAAAATCTCAAATTGCGAGATTGTTTGTATGGACAACCTGAAAAGAAGAGGTAGTGAGTTAAACATTCCTGTCTTGAAAAGTAGTGGCATAGAGTTTATTCACGGAGATATAAGAAATCCAGAGGATTTATCGACTATTGAGTCTGCTGATTTTATCATTGATGCGTCGGCAGAGGCGTCGGTACTTGCAGGCATACAATCACCTGTCTATCCATTGATAAATACCAACTTTAACGGCACGATTCATTTACTGGAGTTAGCCAAAAAGCTGAATTCAAGATTTATTTTTCTTTCTACTAGCCGGGTTTACCCTGTTCAAGCCCTCAACAATATTAATTGGAAGGAAGAATCTACCCGGTTTAGTATCGAAGAAAAGCAGTCAATTGGAGGGGTATCTGCAAAAGGCATAAGTGAGGAGTTCCCACTGAAGGGTAGTCGTTCTTTTTACGGATCCAGTAAACTTGCTTCCGAACTTTTTATTGAAGAATATACAGCTTATGGCGGTTTGAAGGCAATTGTCAACCGCTGTGGAGTAATAGCGGGGCCAGGCCAAATGGGTAAAGTTGACCAGGGAGTATTGACTCTTTGGGTGGCGAGACACTTCTGGAAAAAGGAATTGTCGTATATCGGCTTCTCTGGGTCTGGTAAACAGGTGCGAGATATTCTTCATATTGATGATTTGAAAGAATTGATCTTACGGCAAATTGTCAATTTTGAAAAATGCAGCGGCCAACTTTTTAATATCGGGGGAGGTAAGGAAAATTCTATATCACTTGCCGAGTTAACATCTATTTGCCAATCGGTCACAGGCAATAAAACAGTCATTGCAAAGATTGAGGAAAACAGAGAAGCGGACATCAGAACGTATATTACTGACAATAGTAGAATTTCAGATCGACTTGACTGGAATCCCGCCAAGTCTGTGCAGGCCACCGTCGAAGACATATTCTCTTGGTTAGCAGCGAACGAATCGACTCTTAAACCTATTCTAGGGCAATAGTATTTTAAGCAAATGAAAATAGCAATTGTAACGGGCTCGGCAGGATTGGTAGGAAGCGAAGCTATAGGATTTCTGGCAGACAAATTCGATAAGGTAATAGGAATTGATAATAATTACCGAGAAGTACTTTTTGGTAAGGACGCTTCGGTTTCCTGGAATATGGCAAGGCTAAAGAACAACTATGCGAATTATATACACTATTCCATTGATATTAGAGATAGGCCCGCTTTGGAAAGGCTTTTTGATAAATACCGGTCAGATATTCACTTAATTATACATGCAGCAGCTCAGCCAAGCCACGACTGGGCTGCGAAGGATCCCTTCACTGACTTTTCGATCAATGCAACGGGCACGCTAAACTTGCTTGAGTTGTGCCGTTTGAATTGCCCTGAGGCTGTTTTTATCTTTACGTCCACGAACAAGGTTTATGGGGACAGGCCAAATCATTTGCCACTTGTGGAGTTGGAAGAACGTTGGGAAGTGAAAGAAGACCATCTTTACTTCGAAAAGGGCATTGACGAAATGATGAGCATTGATCAATCGACACATTCTTTGTTTGGAGCATCCAAAGTAGCTGCTGATGTGCTTTGCCAGGAGTATGGAAGGTATTTTGGGCTCAAGGTTGGTGTGTTTCGAGGTGGGTGCCTTACCGGGCCCAATCACTCCGGCACCCAGTTTCATGGGTTTTTATCGTACTTGATGAAGTGTGCAATTAGTGGCGAACACTACACTGTTTTTGGGTATAATGGAAAGCAAGTCCGGGACAATATTCATAGTTTTGATTTGATCAATATGTTCTGGCATTTCTACCAAAACCCGAAGCACGGAGAGGTTTATAACGCCGGCGGTGGGCGCCATTCCAATTGCTCTATGAAGGAAGCCGTCGCACTGTGTGAAAATATCACAGGTAAGAAAATGAATATCTCCTACTCAGATAAAAATCGGGTAGGAGATCACATTTGGTACATTAGCGATGTGTCAAAATTCAAAAGCCATTATCCCGATTGGGACTGGAACTACGACGTGCCGGACATTCTGACGCAAATTTTCCAACAGTTTTCAACCAGAAACAGCTTTGCATAACAGGATAATTGCTGTTGTAGATCCTTTGAAGGGTGGGCATCATGAGGCTTTCCTTGAACTCTTTTGCAAGGCTTTCCTGGAAATGGGCTTTGAGGTTTGGGTTTTTTCACCTATGAATACCGGATCTTTGTTGAAAAATGAGCGATTGAAAGCATCGCATGCGAATGGGCTAATTAAGTTTGAATTCTACGAAGACAATTTGAAAACGACAAAAAGCTTTGGCAGGGCAAGCAGAGCTTTGGACACACTTCAAAAATGGCGACACTTGAATCGTTCGATAAAGGCAATGGAAGCGACTTCAAACACAAAAGTGGGTCTGGTTTATTTTGCATGGTTGGACTCATACCTGAATAATTATTTGCCCGGGTTTTTTGTTGATGCTTTCTTCAGTTATCGTTGGTCAGGGCTATATTTCCACCCTAGACATATGCGACTTGAAGTGCAACCGCAAAAGGCCAGCTTTTCATCAGTCGACGGTGTTTTGCTGGCTCGAAACTGCGTAAATGTGGCAGTACACGACCCAGCCATTTGCGACAACTACAAAATACGACTTGGAGGAAAGGCAGTGTATGACCTTCCGGAACTATCAGACAATTCAAAACCAACTGAAAACCATCCAGTTGCTGTTGATATTGGGAAAAGGGCGGGGGGTAGGACGGTGGTAGGTATGATAGGCCTGGCGCCGCATCAAGGACTTCAGCTTTTCTGTAATTTGGCTGTTGCATGCCCAAGTGATGAATTTTTCTTCGCATTTATTGGCAGTGATCCAACTGACACACTTGGTGCTGAAAAGTCCGATTGGCTCAAGGTGCGTTACAGCGATAGAGAAAATTGTTTTTTCCACCTGCGTGCACTTCAGGAAGGCCCTGAGTATAACGCCGTGTTTAATGCCATGGATATCATATGGCTGGTCTATCCCAATTTCACGAGCACAAGTAATCGGCTCACTAAAGCTGCCTACTTTCGGAAACCCGTACTTGCAAGTGGTGGGTTTATTCTTGGTGAGTTGGTTGAAAAATTTGGCCTCGGGATAACTCTGGATGATCAAAATCTGGAAAATGCAGTTGCTGCGCTAACACTACTGAGCAAAGATCAACTTTTGGAGCGTGAAGCAGATTATGAGGGATACCTAGCTTTAAACAGCTACCGACGATTTGTGGAACAACTTACATTGAGTACTACAAGATGAATTCTTTGGAACGAAATGGCGATAGGGCACTGGCAAATAGCATTAAGCTTGCAAGAAAGCCCCCTGTCAATATTGTTCCCGAGGACGAACACCTGTTTCAGGGGGAGTACACCAGGGACATTCCTGCCTTTACAATTGATTCTTTGGGTGCGTGCTATATTGACGAAAGTCTTTTCATTTTTGAAAGACTCAAAATTCATCATATATCGCTAGAATTGAATCGGATGAATAAATTGAGCCTATTGGGCTGCGTCAGCTTCTTGGTAAGATCATTTTTGTTTAAGAAAGCGATCCATGTTGGCGGTCGAGCCTTCGTAGTCACTGATAACTGGAGTGCAGGCTTTTTCCATTGGATGCTTGATGTGATCCCCAAGATTGCATCACTTTACAAGATGCATCCGGAATCTGTGTTTGTGGTCTCTGAAGACACCTACCGTCTTGCATATGTGAAAGAGTCTATGCATCTCATGGGGATAATGAATTTATGCATACTAAAAAAAGGCCGTATCTATTATTTTGACCAATTGGAGGTAATTTCTCCAGTTGCGTATACCGGGAATTTTCACCCGAAAATGATTGAAATTTCTCGGGGCTTTTTCAATGAGATACTGAATTTTAAGCCCGAAAGGTTCTTATATGTCAGTAGAAAAAAGGCGTCTCGCCGAAGAATTGTGAATGAAAACGAGGTTATCAACTGCTTGGCCAATAAAAATTTTGAGGTTATATGCCTAGAGGACTACAGCCTCGAAGAACAAATTAAATTTATTTCCATGGCCAGAATGGTTATTTCAGTTCATGGAGCGGCACTTTCTCATTTGATGTTTATGCATTCAACATCAAGAGTACTGGAAATTCGATGTGCCAGTGATGCAATTCGGAATTGTTATTTCTCCCTGGCATCTGTGTCATCGGTAGACTATTACTACTACTTGGCCAAAGAGGCTGACGAAGGAGGCGACGGAGACTTGGTAGTTGACTTAAGTGCGTTTGAGGTTTGTCTCGATACCTTTGTGAAGGGTGGAGAATGATAAGTATGAAAGGATCGAAAGCCAGAATTTCTATTGTTACTCCTTCTTTCAACCAGGGCCAATACCTCGAGCAAACTATTTGCTCTGTGCTCGATCAAAATTATCCACAACTGGAATACATGATTTTCGATGGCGGTAGCACTGACGGTTCGGTAGCTATAATTAAAAAATATCAGAAGTATTTGAGCTATTGGGAAAGTTCGCCAGATCGGGGACAAAGTCATGCTATCAACAAAGGCCTGAGCCGTGCCACCGGCGAGGTCTTCAACTGGCTTAATTCAGATGACCATTTGGAGCCTGGTGCATTAAAGTCAATTGAAAGGTGCTTCGAAAATCCTGCGACCAAAGTCGTTTGTGGCCGCTCTCGTATTTTTCGTGACTCAGACCAGACAATAAAGTATTCTTCTGGTACCGATGTGTATCTGAACAATCTTGCAAAAACAATCGGTTGGGCAAGAATTGACCAACCCGAAACATTTTTTAGACTCCAAAGCTACAGGACAGTTGGCCCATTGAACGAGTCTCTACACTACCTTATGGACAAGGAATGGTGGATGCGGTACCTTTGCGAATTTGGGCTTGACGGCATCGTTTCAATTCCTGACACGCTTGTTAATTTCAGACACCATTCACTATCAAAAACAGTTAGTCAACAAAACGGTTTTGAAGAGGAGGTGCTACTTGTTATCAGTTCGTTTGCCAACTCTTGCAATTATCCGAATACCTTTAAGTTTTTTGAAGATCAAAAACCATCGATAAATTACTCATTCAAAACAGTCGATCAAAAATTGCTAGAGGCTTCCGTTTCTTATATGCTACTTTTATTATCTGATTACTATTACTATCAGAAAATGGACAACTCCCGGGCTAAGCTTTTCTTGCAGGGTGTGATCGAAAAGCACCTTGAAACTGAAGATACGTTGCTCTTTCGAAGGCTCAAGGTCAGGACAAGATTTCTTCCTCCATTTCTGAGAAAAATTTATCGCACCTTGAAATGACCATGTCTGTAATAATTGCCACGTACAACGGCCGACATAAAATTGAAAATATTCTTTCATCGCTTGAAAGCCAAAGCGTGAAGGATTTTGAACTTGTCGTCGTTGTAGACGGCTCATCAGATGGTACGGCGGCATTTCTACAAGAGCGTATGTCCTTGTTAAAAGACTTAAAGGTAATTGAGCAAGTAAATAAAGGCCGGGCAGGAGCAAGAAACGCTGGGGCAAAAATGGCAAATGGTGACCTCCTGATTTTTTTTGATGATGATCTGATTTTGGAGCCCAATTGTATGGAAGAGCACCTAGGCCATCATAAAAGTTCTCCCGAATCGATAGGTGGAGGGAGGCCAGTGATGGTATCAGAACCCGAGAGTAGTTATTTCCATAAGTACCGCTCCGATTTGTCGAGCAAGTGGGAGAAGCCTTTGCTTGAAGCTGTTGGGCCTGTGAATAAGTTGCAGCCTTTTTTTACTGCGGCTAATTTTTCCATTCCTCGGCTACTTTTCGAACAACTCGGGGGGTTCAATGAGTCGTTGACCGATGCTGAAGACCAGGAAATGGCCATTAGGGCCGACCAGTCAGGCGTACCGATATATTACCTTTCCAAAGCGGTGGCATATCACGTCGACGAACTTTCTATCACAAACTATATAAAAAGGCTGCGCCAGTACCGGGAAGCCCACCTGGAATTGTTGACTCGGCTTGATGGAAAAAATGAGAACTATCTCGCCAGAGCAGTCCCATTTTCACAGCCGGTCAGTCTCTTGAGAAAAATAGTTTATCGTTTTTTTGGGCAGGCTATTTTTTTGCGGTTATCAGAGAACGACAGGCTGATGGGAGTTCTGCCGGAATCTATACGGCATAAATTTTTTGATTGGGTTACGACGGCCTATGGCATTTACCACATGAGGTTACCATTGTGAAAAGGTATCGCATCATCTATATTTTGTCTAAAATTGACTCAGCTAAACAATTCGAGTTGGTGGCGGAAGGCCTTAGGGCTGATGGACTAGAGATTGAATTTATTCTCCTAAATAGCAGAAAAAGCCCTATTGAGGGATTTCTTAAAAGCAAAAAATTTAGTGTTGTAAGACTTTACCTTACCGGTAAGCTGTCTCTATTACTTAGTTTTGTTTCCTTGTTAGGTATTTTTCTCACAAGAAGGCCCAGAATCGTGCACACCCACTTGATGGAGGCCAATTTGGCAGGTCTTGCCGCTGCCTGGCTCACATGTGTCCCCATGAGAGTTTATACCCGTCATCACTCCATCATTCACCATCAGTTATTCCCTGAAGCAGTCAAGTGGGACAGATTTTGCAACTGGCTTTCAACTCATATTGTCGCACCGTCGGAGACGATCGCCAACGTATTGAAAATTAGAGAGAGAGTAGATGACAAAAAAATCTTCCTTATCCATCATGGGTTTGATCTGAGCTCTTTCAGAGATGTAGCAGATACTCGAATAAGCACTGTTAGGGAGAAATATGGTATATTCGAAGAAAAGGGGCCAGTAATCGGCTGTGTTGCCAGATATACGGAATGGAAAGGAGTCCAATTTATCGTTAAGGCGTTTCAGAAAATTTTACAAAAGTATCCTAATGCACTGCTTGTGCTATGTAATGCTCAGGGTGATTATAGGGCTACAATAAAGGAGCTGCTTGCCAAGCTCCCTTCACACTCTTTTTTGGAAATTCCTTTCGAAGAAGATATGCCTGCTCTTTATAAGTCTTTCAATATTTTTGTACATGCGCCCACGGGTCCGGAAGATGAGGCTTTTGGCCAAATTTATGTTGAGGCTATGGCAGCTGGGGTTCCAACAGTATTTACGATGTCGGGGGTGGCGAATGAGATTGCCAGGGATCGATATAATACCATGGTAGTTGACTACAAAGATGCTGAAGGAATAGCGAGATCTATTGATTTTCTGTTGAGTAACCTGAAAGACACCAATGGGTTAACATTTAACGCAGCAAATACAATTGACGACATTTTTTCAATGAGTAGAATGCGGGCTAAGTTAATAAGTTTATATAGCAATACGCCGAAGGGCGGACAGGATTGAAAAAAGTATTAATCACTTTAATACATCAAATAGTTCACAGGCTTTCCCTTGAGAATTTAATTTATCATATGGGTGGGACTAGGGCAATTTTTTGGAAATTTATTCCACCGCCTTCATTTTATCGGGGAAAAAAAAAGCATTTGATCTCGAGGAACGGGGCTCGTTTCCTTATAAATCGAGCCGACTATATGCAATGGCATATATTTACTGGTTTACCAGATAATTCGTGGAAGCCTGCCACTGCACGCCTTCAAAAGTCGAACGCTCAAAACCACCTTCATGTTTTTGATGTTGGGGCGAACTGCGGAGCGTTTACGTTGAAGCTCGCCGCTTGGTGTTATAAAAAGGGACTGAGTCATGTAACTATCCACGCATTTGAACCTAACCCAAATGTGGTACAAGTTTTGACTGAAAACATTGAGCTAAATCCTACCCTAAAGAGTATAATACAGATTCATCCATTTGGATTGGGGGCAGCAAATGAAATGATTCCTTTTCACAGTAATGAAGAAAACTCAGGAGCAGGTACATTCAGCGGCTTTGGAAAAGCGGTGCTGGGCGAGTTAATGATACGTAGGATGGATGATGTAGTTTCAGATATCAAATCTGGGGTGGTGTTTTTTCTAAAAATTGATGTAGAAGGCTTTGAGCCAGATGTGCTGATGGGTGCGCAGCAGACCATTTCTAAGTTCAAGCCAGGAATTTATATCGAAATGACTGATCAGTGGTTTAGGGAAAAAGGCAGCTCTAGCCTCAAAATTTTGAACTATTTTTGGGAGCTGGGTTATGACGTGTTTTTGGACGCTGACCGACATTTTGAGCCAATTGGGAAGGACAATCATGATCGACTAAATACCTTATTTCAGTACAATGTGTTGGCCGAATTGAATTAAATGAATCATACCCCCTTTTTCTCTATTATCATCCCCACCTACAACAGGGCAGCCTTCATAGAAAGTACGATCAGAAAGCTTCAAAAGCAGAAGTTTCCCGACTTTGAAATTGTGATCGTTGATGATGGTTCGGCTGATGACACAAAATCTATCGTTGAAAAGATAGAGGACAGTCGAATCGTTTACACGTATATCAAAAATGGCGAGAGAGGGGCCGCCAGGAACAAGGGGGTTAATCTATCCAGAGGCAACTATATCACTTTTCTGGATTCTGATGATGAGCTTCTACCACATTTCTTGCAGACTGCTTATGATTTCATCTGCGAAAACGAGGAAATCCCTATTTTTCATATTGCATACGAGGTCAGGGATTCGAATGGTAAGGTTCTGTCAAAGGTTATATTGCCGAGAACTGTCAATCACCTTTTGGTTGAAGGCAACCCGTTAAGCTGTATAGGTATTTTACTTCGCAGAGACGTTGCAGTGGACAACCCTTTTTCTGAGCAAAGGCAATTGGCTGGGTCAGAAGACTGGGTGCTTTGGCTCAAGCTGGCTTCCCGCTTTGCCTTTCCTCATATCCCGACTATTTCAGCGTACCTGATACAACATGACCAAAGAAGCGTCATGCAGACCGATGTGGAAGCACTTGAGAAAAGAATTCGACTTGCCGGCGAGTTAGTGATGAAAGATAGTTTTGTAACACAGAAGTTTTCTGGAAAGGAAGGTGTCATTTGGGCCCATCTGTACTTGTATGTGGCGCTTCACGGAGTTCTTGCCGGGAGTAGAAAGACTGGCTTGCGTTATGTTTGGAAAGCTACGCAAAAGCACTGGCCATCCTTATTCACAACCAAGGTACTTGTTATATTTGCAAAACTGTTTTAACGCTAGTGATTCAATGAGTGTTGACATCAAATTACCAAAGGGGCAGAAAGAAAATTTTGTTAACGGAATTTACAGGTATGCTGATGATGCGAACTACTCAGAGTCATTTGGCTTTCAATGGAATAAATTTCAACGCACACAAATTGATCAGTTTGAAAAGGGGCTGGTTCAAAGTCGGCTGAGATTGTTTGCTGAAACTGCCTGGAAACCTTCCGAATTAGCGAATTTGAACATCCTTGAAGTAGGCAGCGGAGCCGGAAGGTTTACCAGAGCGCTGCTCGAAAGTACAGAGTCAAACGTTTATAGCGTCGATTATTCGACGGCAGTGGATGCCAATCTGGCCAATAACTCCCGCTTCGGGAGTCGCTTAAAAATCTTTCAGGCAAGTATCTACGACCTCCCATTTGCTCCGGAACAATTCGACAAAGTAATATGCATTGGCGTGCTGCAACATACTCCTGATTTCAAGAAGTCTGTTGCCTGCCTGGCTGCAATGCTGAAAAAGAATGGTGAGCTTGTTATTGACTTCTATCCAGTCACTGGCTGGTGGACAAAGATCCATGCCAAGTATATACTGCGACCAATTACGAGGCGTATGCCACATGCTCGACTTCTGGCCATAATTGAAGCAAATGCTGGTTGGCTTATTAAGACCTACTTTTTTTTCGAAAGAATAGGTCTCGGTCGAATTTTGAATAGGTTCTTGCCAATATGTGATATCAAGAATACTTTACCCGAAGGTCTTTCTTCTGAAGAACTCAAGGAATGGGTTGTGCTGGATACTTTCGATATGTTTTCGCCAAGATATGACCAACCTCAGAAACCCGAAGTAGTTAGAAAGTGGGCTGAAGAGTCTGGTCTTGAGGCTAGTTTTTGTGGGTATGTGCCACTCGAAAAGGGTAGTGCGGCAGTGGTTCGGGCCATAAAAAAATGATAATTGCTGGTAGTTTATTTTTGGCAGGTCGTTAAGTTGATGCTTAAAACAATCTGATATGTGTGGCATTTTTGGTGCAGCGGTAGACGGAAGGCCACTTGATCGGGTGTTATTTCAAACTGTGTCAGGTGTTTTGGCGCACCGTGGGCCTGATGCCGAAGGCTTATTTTTCTCCCCCGACGGTAATCTGGGGCTGGGGCACAGGAGACTTAGCGTGATTGACTTGAGGGACATTGCCAACCAACCCATGTCGACTCCTGATGGAAGGTGGACCATTGTTTACAACGGCGAAGTATACAACTACAGGGAAGTTAGGCAAGAACTCGCACTCGAAGGAGCTGGGCCTTTCCTGACGGATTCTGACACTGAGGTAATTCTTCTGGCCTGGAGGCAGTGGGGACCACAAGCCGTCAATCGATTCAATGGCATGTTTGCCTTTTCCATTTGGGACCAGCAGGAAGAAGAACTTTGGCTTTGTCGGGATCGTTTGGGTATCAAGCCGTTGTTTTATTCGATAACTAATGGGCTGGCATTTGCTTCCGAGCTGAAGGGAGTTCTTCCTTTGTTATCCCGGAAGCCTACAGTGTCAAAACATGCCGTAAAAACGTTTCTTCATTTAGGATTTATACCTGAGCCGGGAACAATTTTTGAGGAGATAAGCAAGTTTCCCTCAGGACACTACGGCCGATACAAGAACGGACATTTGGAGCTGACTGCTTATTGGCATCCGGATCGCCTTATCCAAGAACTATCCAGTGCTAGTGAGGAGGAAGCTATCCAATCCTTTCAGGAAGGACTATATTCTTCAGTAAGGTACAGAATGATAGCCGATGTGCCTTTTGGTACGTTTCTTAGTGGTGGAACAGACTCTTCACTGGTTACGGCGATTGCCTCAGATTTATCTTCTCAACAATTAAAGACATTTTCGATTGGATTCAAGGAAGCTAAGTTTGATGAGAGTCAATTTGCAGCAAAAGTAGCCAGTTGCTTAGGAACAGATCATACTTCCGTTATGCTGGAGGAGAAAGATGCTATGCCCTTGCTTTTAGAAATGATGGCTACTTTTGATGAACCTTTTGCCGATACCTCTGCCATTCCCACGATGCTTGTGTCACAGCTGGCCCGGGAAAAAGTTACCGTTATTTTGACAGGCGACGGTGGTGACGAGCTGTTTTTGGGCTACGGAGCACATGATTGGGCGAAACGGCTAAGTGCAAGCCTGGCCAGGCCAGTCGCCACTCCTGTGAGTAAGTTACTGGCTCACGGAAACTCTCGGTTCAAAAGAATAGGACATCTGTTCGAAGGAGCCGGTTTTGAGTCCATAAGAGACCATATCTTCTCCCAGGAGCAATATTTCTTTTCGAACGCAGAGTTGGCCAGATTGCTCAAAGACGCTTACCAAACAGAGCCTTATTCGTACAGCGACCCAGTGGACCTGGCGAGGCAGCTGACGGCAGCTGAAAAACAGGCGCTGTTTGACTTAAAGGTATACCTCAAAGATGATCTTTTAACGAAAGTAGATAGAAGCTCTATGAAATACGGCCTCGAGTGCCGTGTGCCCTTGCTGGACTACAGGCTCGTGGAGACGGCGCTGAATATGCCAGTTTCTTTAAAAAGACGAAATGGTGAGAGAAAATGGATACTAAAAAAAATATTGGAAGATTACCTTCCAAAGGAGCTTGTTTACCGCCCCAAGTGGGGGTTTTCAGTGCCGTTGGCCAGCTGGCTCAGGGGAGAGATGTTTTTCCTTATAGAAACTTATCTGGATGACGACCTTGTTGATGCTATTAGCGTGGTGAATAAACAAGTTGTTAATGACTTGATTAAGAGATTCCTTAAAGGAGAGGATTATTTGTACCAGCGTCTTTGGGCGTTGATTGTAGTGCATCGTTGGATGAAGGAAAACCAATAAATGGCGAAAAAGATACTATATGTCACATACGATGGGTTAACAGATCCCCTTGGCCAGAGCCAGGTGTTGCCGTATCTGTTGGCTTTGTCAAGAAGTGGAACCGAATTTCATATTCTGAGTTTCGAAAAGAAGGAGCATTACAAAAGCCAAAAGGTTTTAATAACGTCTGCCATTAAGGATAGTCCTATTGTTTGGCATCCACAGGTCTACCATCGGCATCCTCCAATAATTTCGACTATGTTTGATTTATGGTGGATGACGTACCAGGCTAGGACTTTGCACCGGAGGCATGTTTTCGACGGAACCTGGTGCCGAAGTTATATTCCTGCGCTGGTTGGCTTGGCGTTGAAAAGGAAATCTAACCTTTCTTTTATTTTTGATATGCGAGGTTTTTGGCCAGACGAAAGGGTAGAAGGAGGGTCGTGGCCGCAAGCTAACCCGGTGTTTCGGGTAGTATATAACTACTTTAAAAATAAAGAAAGGCAACTTTTAGCGGAAGCAGATCACGTCGTGGTGTTGACGAACAAGGCCAAGGAGCTTTTAAAAGCCAGATCGCTGCATAATAATCCAATCCCAAAACACATTTCTATAATACCCTGCTGTGTAGACATGAATTTGTTTGATCCTGCGAAAGTAACTATAGCCCAAAAAAACAAGGCAAGGCACGAACTAGGGGTAATGCCGTCAGACAATGTCTTGGTCTATGCAGGTTCCTTGGGTACTTGGTATATGATGCGAGAAATGTTGCAATACTTTGGGGAGCTAAAAAAAACGAAACAAGGATGGAAATTTTTGTTTCTGACCAAAGATAGCCCCGTGTCGTTGCTGCAAGATGCCAGGCTGACAGGGCTTACCGAAAGCGACGTACTTATCAAATCCTGTAGCAGAAGTGAGATGCCTGTTTATTTATCGATTGCAAATATGGCCATTTCGTTTATCCAGCCGGTTTTTAGCAAGCAAGCATCGTCGCCTACCAAACTAGCGGAATATATGTCGATGGGACTGGCAACCGTGTGCAATAGTGGCGTAGGGGATGTCGATCTTTTGATGCATGATGCTTATTCCGGTGTTGTTGATCCAGCATCCTTTTCAACCTCTAATTTGGATAAACTAGCAAAGGAAGGTATTCGCTCCGTTGCTGAGAGAAATTTCTCTCTGGCCAGTGGGGTGAAAATTTATGCTGGAGTGGTAAATTCCCTTTAAGCGATTGCTGGCAAGGTCATACAAATGGGTTTCGTGGCAGAGAATCTACCCTAAAGCCATAAGCCTCTAAGGCTTTTTTTGTTTCTGTATCGATTTCTACTTTGAATATAATGGCAATCAACAACCCGTAATTTTTCACCCCCCTTTTGGATAAAGACTCGGCCTTAGAGATGCTATTTTTTACTTTTTTGAATAGAGGGCCATTGTCCGCCACTTTCTCATATTCAACCCCTTCGAGATAATGGTCATCCATGCCCTTAAAGGCCACGGCCGGTAAATTGATACCCAACGCAATTTTTTCGACCTCCCTTTCGGAAATAGAATATACGTAGTTGCCATCCGGCTCGTAGTTACCATACTCATAGTAAATGTGGCGACCTGTAGCTAACTTAAATTCATTTTTGAGTGCTTGCCAAAGATTAACCATCGAAGAGATTAATCTATGCTTCGTGTTGCGAATGGCATTGTCGTTGGGCTCAATTAGAATCAATCCTTTTTTTGCTATTCTTAACATCTCATACATAGCGATGCCAGGACGTGGAAAGTGATGATAAGCTTCTTTACACAAAACAAAATCGAACGCTTGGTCTCCAAAACTTAGGCATTCTGCGTTTTCAACGCTGTATTTGTCAATATACCCGTCTTCCAGAGCAGCTTTTAGAGTATTTTCAGAAATATCCGTAGCCAGCGCATCAATCCCGTATGTTTTAAGGTAGTGCGCATCAGTTCCGTATCTCCCGTCTCCGATGGTGACCCATTTTGAGCGGGGATGTCGACGAATTAAAGGTTGGATATTATCATATATTCTAGAATGTCTCCAATAATCGACAGTACCGTTTTCTTTCCAAGTGCCAAGTTTGTTTTTGTCGGGGATTTTTTGAGCGTGCTTTCGGTAACTGGAATTATGAAAAGCCATATCTAAATGCTGTTTTGTAAAGAGTATTAAAAGAACATTGTACTGAGAGTTTCCAGAGCGAAAAACAGGCGATCCACGACAATTGTTCTAGCCGAAAATAGCTCCAAATTAATTCCAATTACCGATTTTGAAGCATTAAAAAGCGAACAAAATAAAGACATTCCTTAGATTACTTTTTGTTGAGAAGTCAGATTTTTATTCACAAACAGAGCGTTTCCGTAATTTCCGATTCCGTAGCCCCTGTAGTCATAAAGTGCGTGAAAAAAGTATCCGAACTTTTCTAAATATTTAACAATGTCAAAAAGGTGGGAATGCCTTTTGTCTTCGGCATACAATCCGATTTCGACATAAATAAGACTTATTCTATTTTCACTCAAAGTCCTTTGCGCTCCTTTCAATACTGCCAGATCAAACCCCTCAGTGTCGGTTTTTAAGATGCTAATTGAGCGTATGTCTTTCTCGAAAACGTAGCTGTCAATGGTACTTAATTCGATCGTCTCTGTTTTGGTGGAGTTCTCGGTCGGAATTATTGAATTCCATGTGCTATGGTCTTCAATAAAAATTTGTGCAGTTTCTTTTTTGCTGCCAAATCCGATATTCTCAAAAAAAACGTTTTTGAAATTTTGATTCATCCGATATAACAGATCGAATGTGGATTTTACCGGTTCGAAGGAGTAAACTGTTGCAGTTGGAAAATGTTTTTTGAAATACTTTAAAGACTGCCCCTCATTTGCCCCTACGTCAAAAATCACATCAATCTTGAAATCCATTTTTTCAAGGTCGATAATTAGGTCAATCCCATTTGGAAGATGCCTCCTTTTGTATATCCAATATCCTGTGATAGATTCAACTATTTTTTTTAGGTTATGAATAATGTTCATTATTAATCACGACATTTTGATGCGCCATTTTTAGTATCACAAGAAATAGGTAAAAACTATTATCGAGTCTGACTTACTCGTTTTTTGTAAATATATGGTTTTTGCCCATCTGCGAGAAATCCCAAAACAATGAACACTTAAGTGAGGTTGGGCGTGGGTAACAAGTTTTTCTCACCGGACTTTTTGCAGGATTAAGAGCCGAAGTATTCGTACTGTCATCGTTTCGGGAAAAAAAGCCAGCATCGAAAATGCGTAACCAATGCCTGTTCGGTGCACAGTATTTTGTTTAAATGAATTTTTTTTGAGGTATTGGCCAAATTTAAAACCTTGTGAGCTTAAGAGATAGCCGAATATGTTAGTCTAGCTTTTTGCCATTACTATCGAAAAATTCGAACTGCTAACGCTCCGAGGGTTATCTTTGAGATGAATTTTCATAAGCCAGTACCAAACCAGCGCATGTTTAACACTCCAGTACTATATCTCATTTTTAATCGGCCGGATTTGGTGAGAGTTACCTTTGAAAAAATCAGAGAGGTTAAGCCCAGGCAGTTATTTGTTGGCGCTGATGGGCCCAGAATAACGCATCCGGACGACAATAGAAAATGTGAGGAATGCAGGGAGCTGGTATTGAGTTTGGTTGATTGGGAATGTGAGATTCACACGCTGTTCAGAGACTCGAACTTAGGATGTGGAAAGGCTGTGAGTGAGGCCATTACATGGTTCTTTGATCAAGTAGAAATGGGGATAGTTTTGGAAGACGATTGTGTACCGCATAAGAGTTTTTTTACTTTCTGCGAAGAATTATTGCTGCATTTCAAAGATGATGATTCAGTGATGCACATCAGTGGTAACAATTTTCAAAATGGGCATCAAAGAGGTGATGGTTCATACTATTTTAGCAAGTATTCCCATTCATGGGGATGGGCCACTTGGTCGAACGCTTGGAGAAATTTTGAAAAGGAGATTGATTTGGCTTGGCTGAAAAAGCACTTACAGGGACATTTTTCACGAGATGAACGTAAATACTGGAATCAAGTTGCTGAAGGATTATTAACAAAACGATATGACGCATGGGACTATCAATGGATGTTTTCAATTTGGAAGAACCTCGGAGTTTGTATTTTACCCAACACAAACTTGGTTAATAACATTGGGTTTGGGAGAGACGCAACTCACACAAAACAAGTTGGAGGTCTTGGAGATCTTAATGAGAGCAGGAGCATTGATCAAATGATATTTTTATCAGGCGAGAAGGATATCAACACACAAGCTGATGAGTTTACATTTTCCAACCATTTCCATCAAAGCCCTAATATGACGAAACAGCTAAAACAAACTTTGTTTCCCTATCTTGGCTGGGTAAAACGTCTTTACCGAAAATCCGTTTTCATAAGGTATTTTGGCCAGTTTAAAGAGTTTAGCATGATTCCAAAGGAATTTTATTTGGCAAACTTGGAACTTTGTTACTCTGTCGGCAGCACCAAGGGAGATGTCGTTGAGTGTGGTACCTGGAAGGGTGGGATGATTGCAGGTATTGGCAAAGTATTGGGCAATAGTCGAAAATATCACCTATTTGATAGCTTTGAAGGTCTCCCAAATGCCAAGAGTATTGATGGTGAAAGCGCCTTAAAATGGCAGAAGGACACAGACGGAGATACATATTTTGACAATTGCTACGCAAAAAGGGAAGATGCCGAAATGGCAATGAATAAGGCAAGTTTAACCAACTATACAATTTACAAAGGTTGGTTTAATGATACATTAAGTAACTTTCCGGCAACTCAAAGCATAGCAATTCTAAGACTTGATGGTGACTGGTATGATTCAACGATTACATGTCTTCGTGCATTTTTCCCAAAGGTAAACCCAGGAGGAATAGTAATAATTGATGATTACAATACCTGGGATGGCTGTTCAAAAGCAGTCCATGACTATTTGTCGGAAACTAAGTCAAATGCTCGAATTAATGTCTATAAGGGAGTGTTTTACCTCATAAAACGATAATAAATGCAAGAGATAAAATGTCCTTTGGATGGGAAAAGCAAGACCAGGTTGATCAAAACCATTTCTACAAGTACAATTTATTCCCAGTACCAGGCTCTCCTTGACATAAATCTCGATAGAAAGTTACTTCAACAAGAATTTATTTCTCTTTACGAATCTATTGATACAGGATATAAGTTCTTTCATCCTTTTCAGGTGGCTGGCGACGCTGATTTTTATTATCAGCTAAGTAAAATTGATTGGTACTACCTTTCCTGGAAGTGGGAGTATGTAGTGGCGTTGGAAATTATCGAAAAGGGAACCTCCGTTTTGGAGATTGGGTGTGGAGAAGGAGACTTTTTGTTCCACCTTGACCAAAGCGTGCAAAGTTTGGGCTTGGAGATCAATTCAAAAGCAGTCGAAACTGCAAATAGTAGAGGAATATTAGCTTACAAATCAACCATTGAAGACTTTGCGTTGAAGGGCGAACGATTTGACTATGTATGTTTTTTCCAGGTACTTGAGCACATCTCTGATGTCAATAGATTCATCAGCTCATCTCTTCGGTGCCTTAGGACAGACGGTAGCCTGATTTTGTGCGTGCCAAATAATGATTCATTTATAAAATTCGACCGTGACTACCTTCTCAATATGCCTCCCCACCACATGGGTTTATGGAATGAAAAGGCTTTAAAGAGTTTGGAGAAGGTTTTTAACCTACAATTGATTCAGCTAAAAAAAGAACCGCTGCAAGAATATCATCTTGATTGGTTCGTCAGGGTTTGGCTAATTAAATTATTTGGGGGGCGGATATTTTGGAGCCTAATAGCTCCATTGAGGCTCCATTATTTGGTGAAACGGGTTGTTCGACAAAGAATGGACAAAATCGATGGGCACTCTATTTTTGCTGTTTACAGGAAATTATGAAGGTTTTACACGTATGTACACACGATCAGGGCGGTGCTGCCGTTGCTGCCCTTCGTCTTCATGAAGCGCTAAAGCAAAACGGTGTTACCTCCAAATTTTTGGTTTTGTATAGGAGTGATTTTACCAATGATTCAATTGAATTCAAGCCCTCAAGATTTGGCTTTTTTTTTAGGAAGGTGAAAGCCAAGGTTTTTAGGCTATTTGGTAAAAAAAAACAAGACCTATCAGGTTTTGAGATATTTTCCTCACCCAATACTATTTACGATGTTAGAAAGTCTACCGAATATCAGCAGGCTGACATCATACACCTGCATTGGATCGCAAATTTTGTCGATTTTTCAACCTTTTTTCCGCAGGTTAATAAACCAATTGTATGGACTTTTCACGATTTGAACCCAATATTAGGAGGTTTTCACTACCTTATTGACAAGAATAATGCTGATACTCACTTGAGTGAAATGGAACATCAGTACTCATTAGTTAAAAGTGAATACCTAAATAATCGTTCCGTCCATGTGATTGCCCCGTGCGAATGGATGAAGCGAATGGCTGTTGAGTCTGGGATTCAGTTTGCCAGTGTTCGCAAAATCAACTATTGTGTGAATACTTCAATTTTCAGGTTCCTGTCAAAAACCGAAGCCAGAATAAATCTTGGTCTGCCGCAGGACAAGCACCTTTTTCTTTGCGTTGCTTCGGATATCAATGTTGAAAGGAAAGGATTTAGGCATATTTTGTATTTAGCGGATGAGTTTGAGGAAAATCAGGGGGTTACTTTCTTAGTAGTTGGTAAATCTGCTACCGAATTCAATCGTAAGAATATTGATTTTATTGGTGTTGTAAGCGAACCAGAGTTATTGCGAGCATACTATGCGGCCGCTGATGTGCTATTATTACCCAGTGAAGAAGATAATTTACCAAATGTTATGCTTGAAGCACAGTGCGTGGGGTGCCCGGTAATTGGTTTCAAAGTTGGTGGAATTATAGACGTAATAACTCCTGGCGTGAATGGTCTTCTTGCCAATCAAGTTTCAAGTGAAGGCTTTTTATCAGCGTTAGCAAGTTTTTTAGAAGGTAAATATTTGCCCAACAGGGAATTGATTGCGAAAACGGCGCAAACCCTGTTTTCTGAAAAGAAAATCTCCGAGGAGGTTACCAACCTCTATAAAACTATAATAAAGGTATAGCTACAATAACTTTATGAGATTGTTAAAGCTTAAACTTTTTCCGTTGGTGATAATGCCTTTTCTATTAGGGTCAATAGATGGTGTATCCCAAACCGTATCCTTTTCAGTCCCCTCGGATCCATGCATAGACCAAAGTATTTATCCGGTTAATAATTCTGTGGGAATTGACTCCTACACCTGGGACTTTTGTAGTTCGGACTTAACGTCAAGCCCGGAGGCGACGACTGTGGGGTCGATAGTGTCTTCTGTTACGTTGATCAGCATGACGATGGTTAGCACTACAGATGGGTTATGGTATGGCTTTGGAGTGAGCCGAGATAATAATAATGTATATCAATTTTCGTATGGAGGGAGCCTTTTGTTTGAGCCGACGGCAGCAGTTGAATTAGTGGTGGGTGGAGCGAGTTTTTCAAGTCCTTACGACATGTCTGTGGTGGAGCAGGGAGGCAATTACTATGGATTTGTAATCAATGGTTCTGGCAGTTTGGTAAAGCTTGACTTTGGGAGCGATTTGGGCAATACCGCCGTTACTGGCACCAGCTTTAGTGGTTTGGGGCTATCGACGCCGAGAAGCATCGAAGTGAGGCAGGAAGGAGGGAGTTTCTATGGTGTGGTGAGTAATTTTGGTGACTCTAAGCTGACGATCATTAATTTGGGTAGTGACCTGAGCTCGGTTAGTCCTACGGTGCTTGATATTGTGATTACAGGAGGTTCAGGGCTTTTGGGATTAAGTATAGAGAAAGAAGGATCTACCTGGTATGGCCTTGTATCGTCGTTTTCCAATTCGAAGTTATTCAGGGTAGACTTTGGGAATGTGTTGAATGATGCAGTGACATCAGATAATGTCACCGATCTGAGTGCTCATGTTCCTGGTTTGTCACAGCCAACGGACGTAGAAATACTTGGATCGGAGGGGATAGCTTTTCTGCAGCAGGATGGAGTGAACGGGCTTCGCAAGTTGAGCTTCGCTAGTGGGCTATCGGGTGATCCGACAGCCAGCCTGGTAGGAGGTCTGCCGTTAGGGTATACCAATGTTTATGGGATTGATTTTTCGTTTCAGGGGACAGACTGGGTGGGGATTGGAGCCAACTATTCGAGCAAGGATTTTTATCGCATAAGTTTTCCCAGGATTTGTGAAGGTAGCTTGGGGAGTGTTGATGTAACAGCCTCCGAGCCGACTGGGGTTAGTTACACGAGTTCAGGAACGAAGTATATCAGGCTTACTGGTGAGCATAGCGGTGGGAGTAAATCATCGATTGTGAAGAGTTTGGAGGTGGGCAGTGGAGTTTCTCCTGATATTGATTTTAGTTATGACAACATATGCGTTGATAATCCTGTAAATTTTATTTCGATCAACGAGTCAGATGATATCGTGTCCTATGACTGGTTTTTTGATGGAGTAGCAGGCCCCTCGACGCAAGACGCCAGCACGAGTTTTTCGTCTACTGGGGTTCACACCATTCGGTTGGAGGTGAGCAATGGTTCGTGTACCAATGAATTAGAGAAAGAGATTACTATTTATCCAGCGGTTACTGCTCCCTCGTTTACCTCGTCAGGAAGTTTATGTACCAATAATCAAATCAACTTTACCAACACAAGTGATGATAGTGGTTATCCTGCCGGAGTAGTGAGCTATAAATGGTATGTGAACGATGAGCAGGTTTCAATAGAGGCTTCTCCCATGCTAACTTTTTCATCGGCAGGTGATTATACAGTAAAAGTAGAACGAATAATTCCTGGTTGTCAGTCTGAGTATAGCGAATTATTTAGTATTGCTGAAGGGCCAACAGTTTCGTTTAGTTACAATGGGGGCTGTTGGGATACAGCCACCAGTCAAGCACTTGTTCAATTCAGTAGCGCAGTCAGTTCAGCAGATGTAGTGTATGATTGGGATTTTGGGGACGGTCAAAGCTCTGGATTAGCTAGCCCCGAGCACACATATACATTGGCTGGTGATTATGAAGTATTCCTCGAAGTCACAGATAATGTAAGTGGTTGTATCATCACTACTACAGGGCAAACTGTCACGATTACAGACCAACCATTGGCCGATTTTACACCCACAACAGGGGTCGAAAATATAGCAGTACAATTTATTGGAGTTGACCAAACAGGTGAGGGTGATGCGATAAGTAGTTGGGCCTGGGATTTTGGAGGTCAGGGTTCTTCGACAGATCAATCACCTGCTTTTGCATTTTCTTCTCCCTCTACCTATGATGTAGCATTGACAGTGTCTACAGCGAATGGTTGTGGTTATACCCTGCACAAAGACGTTGAGATAGGGGCATCCACCAAGGCAGAGCTGAATATTACTGTTCCTGCCGAGATTTGTATCGGGGAGGGCTTGCTTATTGAGAACAACTCAGTCAATGCAGTCAGCTACACCTGGGATTTTTGTAGTTCGGACTTAGCGTCAAGCCCTGAAGTGGCGATTTTAGGATCTATGGCGTCGTCTGTCACCTTGATCGGTATGACAACTGCTAGCAGTACAGATGGGTTATGGTATGGCTTTGGAGTGAGCCGAGATAATAATAATGTATATCAATTTTCGTATGGAGGGAGCCTTTTGTTTGAGCCGACGGCAGCAGTTGAATTAGTGGTGGGTGGAGCGAGTTTTTCAAGTCCTTACGACATGTCTGTGGTGGAGCAGGGAGGCAATTACTATGGATTTGTAATCAATGGTTCAGGCAGTTTGGTAAAGCTTGACTTTGGGAGCGATTTGGGCAATACCTCTGTGATAGGCACCAGCTTTAGTGATTTGGGGCTATCGACGCCGAGAAGCATAGAGGTCATGCAGGAAGGAGGGAGCTTCTATGGTGTGGTGAGTAATTTTGGCGACTCTAAGCTGACGATCATTAATTTGGGTAGTGACCTGAGCTCGGTTAGTCCTACAGTGCTTGATGTTTTGATTACAGGAGGTTCAGGGCTTTTGGGATTAAGTATAGAGAAAGAAGGATCGACCTGGTATGGCCTTGTATCGTCGTTTTCCAATTCGAAGTTGTTCAGGGTAGACTTTGGGAATGTGTTGAATGATGCAGTGACATCAGATAATGTCACCGATCTGAGTGCTCATGTTCCTGGTTTGTCACAGCCAACGGACGTAGAAATACTTGGATCGGAGGGGATAGCTTTTCTGCAGCAGGATGGAGTGAACGGGCTTCGCAAGTTGAGCTTCGCTAGTGGGCTATCGGGTGATCCGACAGCCAGCCTGGTAGGAGGTCTGCCGTTAGGGTATACCAATGTTTATGGGATTGATTTTTCGTTTCAGGGGACAGACTGGGTGGGGATTGGAGCCAACTATTCGAGCAAGGATTTTTATCGCATAAGTTTTCCCAGGATTTGTGAAGGTAGCTTGGGGAGTGTTGATGTAACAGCCTCCGAGCCGACTGGGGTTAGTTACACGAGTTCAGGAACGAAGTATATCAGGCTTACTGGTGAGCATAGCGGTGGGAGTAAATCATCGATTGTGAAGAGTTTGGAGGTGGGCAGTGGAGTTTCTCCTGATATTGATTTTAGTTATGACAACATATGCGTTGATAATCCTGTAAATTTTATTTCGATCAACGAGTCAGATGATATCGTGTCCTATGACTGGTTTTTTGATGGAGTAGCAGGCCCCTCGACGCAAGACGCCAGCACGAGTTTTTCGTCTACTGGGGTTCACACCATTCGGTTGGAGGTGAGCAATGGTTCGTGTACCAATGAATTAGAGAAAGAGATTACTATTTATCCAGCGGTTACTGCTCCCTCGTTTACCTCGTCAGGAAGTTTATGTACCAATAATCAAATCAACTTTACCAACACAAGTGATGATAGTGGTTATCCTGCCGGAGTAGTGAGCTATAAATGGTATGTGAACGATGAGCAGGTTTCAATAGAGGCTTCTCCCATGCTAACTTTTTCATCGGCAGGTGATTATACAGTAAAAGTAGAACGAATAATTCCTGGTTGTCAGTCTGAGTATAGCGAATTATTTAGTATTGCTGAAGGGCCAACAGTTTCGTTTAGTTACAATGGGGGCTGTTGGGATACAGCCACCAGTCAAGCACTTGTTCAATTCAGTAGCGCAGTCAGTTCAGCAGATGTAGTGTATGATTGGGATTTTGGGGACGGTCAAAGCTCTGGATTAGCTAGCCCCGAGCACACATATACATTGGCTGGTGATTATGAAGTATTCCTCGAAGTCACAGATAATGTAAGTGGTTGTATCATCACTACTACAGGGCAAACTGTCACGATTACAGACCAACCATTGGCCGATTTTACACCCACAACAGGGGTCGAAAATATAGCAGTACAATTTATTGGAGTTGACCAAACAGGTGAGGGTGATGCGATAAGTAGTTGGGCCTGGGATTTTGGAGGTCAGGGTTCTTCGACAGATCAATCACCTGCTTTTGCATTTTCTTCTCCCTCTACCTATGATGTAGCATTGACAGTGTCTACAGCGAATGGTTGTGGTTATACCCTGCACAAAGACGTTGAGATAGGGGCATCCACCAAGGCAGAGCTGAATATTACTGTTCCTGCCGAGATTTGTATCGGGGAGGGCTTGCTTATTGAGAACAACTCAGTCAATGCAGTCAGCTACACCTGGGATTTTTGTAGTTCGGACTTAGCGTCAAGCCCTGAAGTGGCGATTTTAGGATCTATGGCGTCGTCTGTCACCTTGATCGGTATGACAACTGCTAGCAGTACAGATGGGTTATGGTATGGCTTTGGAGTGAGCCGAGATAATAATAATGTATATCAATTTTCGTATGGAGGGAGCCTTTTGTTTGAGCCGACGGCAGCAGTTGAATTAGTGGTGGGTGGAGCGAGTTTTTCAAGTCCTTACGACATGTCTGTGGTGGAGCAGGGAGGCAATTACTATGGATTTGTAATCAATGGTTCAGGCAGTTTGGTAAAGCTTGACTTTGGGAGCGATTTGGGCAATACCTCTGTGATAGGCACCAGCTTTAGTGATTTGGGGCTATCGACGCCGAGAAGCATAGAGGTCATGCAGGAAGGAGGGAGCTTCTATGGTGTGGTGAGTAATTTTGGCGACTCTAAGCTGACGATCATTAATTTGGGTAGTGACCTGAGCTCGGTTAGTCCTACAGTGCTTGATGTTTTGATTACAGGAGGTTCAGGGCTTTTGGGATTAAGTATAGAGAAAGAAGGATCGACCTGGTATGGCCTTGTATCGTCGTTTTCCAATTCGAAGTTGTTCAGGGTAGACTTTGGGAATGTGTTGAATGATGCAGTGACATCAGATAATGTCACCGACCTGAGTGCTCATGTTCCTGGTTTATCACTTCCCACGGACGTAGAAATACTTGGATCGGAGGGGATAGCTTTTCTGCAGCAGGATGGAGTGAACGGGCTTCGCAAGTTGAGCTTCGCAAGTGGGCTATCGGGTGATCCGACAGCCAGCCTGGTAGGAGGTCTGCCGTTAGGGTATACCAATGTTTATGGGATAGATTTTTCGTTTCAGGGGACAGACTGGGTGGGGATTGGTGCCAACTACTCGAGCAAGGATTTTTATCGCATAAGTTTTCCCAGGATTTGTGAAGGGAGCTTGGGGAGTGTTGATGTAACAGCTTCAGAGCCTGCAGGTGTCAGTTATACCAGCTCAGGAACGAAGTATATCAGACTTACAGGTACGCATAGCGGCGGTAGTAAAGCGTCCATTGTGAAGAGTTTGGAGGTGGGTAGTGGAGTTTCTCCTGATATTGATTTTAGTTATGACAACATTTGTCTCTCAGCCCCCACCACCTTCACCTCCACAAACCTATCCGGCGACATCACCACCTACTCCTGGGACTTCGACGGCGATGGGATAGAAGATTCCACCGATCCTAATCCGACTTACCAATTCTCATCAGCCGGAGAATATGAAGTAATTCTCACCGTACAAAATGACGGTGGGTGCTCCAACACGGCCAGGCAAACCATAGGCATTTACGACATCAGCGAACCTGATTTTAGCCTCACCTACAATGGAGGCCTTTGCAGCAACAACACACTTTCCTTGAAAGACGGAACTCCCGATCTCCCGCCCGACAGCCTCGTCACCTGGACGTGGGACTTTAATGGTGAGGCCACCATCCTGGGAAAAGACACCACCTATGCGTTTGCTACAGCTGGAGAAAAAATCATTACGCTAACCGTTGGCATACCGGGCTGCGAAGCGTCGGTGAGCAAGACAATAAACCTATTAGAGGGACCGACAGTAGGATTTACCGTGGGCAGCAACTGCATTAGCCCCACAACGCAGTTCAATAACACAACCACCGGTGACGGAATAACCGGCTACACTTGGGATTTCGGGAATGGCTACACAAGCTCAACAAAGAGCCCTGAAACATTCTTTAAAACTATCGGTGACTACCAGGTAAGTCTCACGGTACGCAATGATTTAGGCTGCGAAACTACCCTTACCAAGAAAGTGGCGATAAGTGCAATACCCAAACCTGACTTCAAACATGATCTTGCTTGCAGCGGTGCAGCGGTGCAGTTCACTGATCAAAGCACTGCCGAGAATGCCAACATCACAGAGTGGAGCTGGGATTTTGCAGGTCTTGGTACGTCCAATGAGCGAAATCCGATATTTGAATTCCCAACTGCGGGAAAATATACTATTAAACTGTCTGCTAGCTCGAATTACGGCTGTTCCAAAATACTTACCAGAGAAATAGATGTGCTGCCATCACCAACTGTCGCATTTTTAATCAACACTGGTTGCGAGGGACAGGCCACAACATTTGTTGATCAGTCTGCCGGCAGCGCCAACAATCCAATTGTTGACCGCTTGTGGAGTATCAATAATCAGTTCTATAGCGCCCCAACCGTCAATGAGGTTTTCAAAAATCCGGGGAGCTACGACGTTACGCTGCAGATAACTACGAAAAATCTCTGCACCATTTCATTGACAAAAACTTTGCAGGTCAATGAATTGCCATCAGTTGACTTCGGATTCATTTCTGCTTGTGTCAACGAATTAACAGAATTCAGCGATTTAAGCACCAGTCCAGATGATCCTATTATCAGCAGGAAATGGGATTTTGCCGGACAGGCCTCTGCAAACGGCCCCAAGGCCTACTACCAGTTTAAGCAAGCAGGAAACTATAACGTAAGCTTGTTTCTCAAGACTGAGAAAGGATGTGAAATATCCATCAGCAAGAATGTGACGATTAATAACTCACCAGTGGCGGCCTTCAGTCATTCATTGTCTGTAGGTCAACTGCCGGTGAAAGTTAATTTCACGAATGAATCAAATGGAGCGACGGCTTATTCCTGGTTCGTCGGTGACGGTGTCGCTTCTGTAAGCAACGAGCAGGATATCAGTCAGGTGTTTGATAAGGAGGGCGACTATTTAGTAAGCCTGGTCGCCTATAATGAGTTTGGTTGCTCCGACACAACCAGCACGGTTGTCACTGTTGCTCTTCCAAAAGTAGACCTGCAACTTCGGTCGGTTAACTACACCGACACAGAAGGGAAACTGAAGTTTATTTTGAATATCGCCAATCGGGGTAGTATTGCGCAGACGAACTTCCCCATCGAAATTGTAGTTGATGACCGGGTCACCATTTCAGAAAAATACAGCGGAACAGTAGCGCCAGGTAAGTCGGTTTCTCATTCTTTGCAGTTTGAGTTGGTAACAACCAACAATCCCGTGGAAAAGGTATGCATCAAACTTGTACCCATCCTGAAGGACACCGAGTTTGAGTTTTCACCTCATGACAACACAAATTGCCTTTCATTTACTGAAGGGTTTCTCGTTAACAACCCATACCCTAACCCAGTCGATGACCGTCTTACATTTGAGCTGATTCTCCCGGAAGCTGGGGATGCCGAAATTACGGTGTTAAGCATGACGGGCCAGCCGATGTTTTCCGAAAAATACTATACGCTAAAGGCCGGCTTAACGGCTGTGTCACTTCAAATGGCTCACTACACGAAAGGTATCTACCTGCTTAGAGTGCAAAGCAAGGGAAATGAAGCAGTTAGGAGAGTCGTAAAAAGGTAAAGTGCAGATTGCCTTTCCATCCATAGTGGTATTCAACCTTTCAGTAGTTTAAGGAATATTATTTGGAATAGGTCAAATTGACAGAAGTTCCTTTTGGTGACAATTTATTGCAAAATTTTATACGCAATGCCAAATTCCTTTAATAAATTACTGGTAAATGACAGATAACAAGAAAATTTTAGAATAAAGTATATTATACTTAGCTTTGTAGCAAATTTTATTTGGCAACCCATATGATGAGTAACCTGAATGTTAAACTGGATAAGACTGATCGAAAGATTTTGGAAATTCTTCAGTCTAATGCCAAAATTACTAACGCCCAACTCTCCAAGGAAATTGGACTTTCTCCCGCTCCGACACTTGAAAGAGTAAAGAAGCTCGAAACTTCCGGGCTTATCAAAAGCTATCACGCAAAGCTTGATACAGAAAAAATTGGTTTAGGGGTTAGCACTTTTGTGCAAGTAACTTTAAAAGGCCACAACAAGAGAAATATAGATAAATTTCTCGACGAAATAAACAGGATTGAAGATGTGATTGAGTGCCATCACATTACTGGAAGCGGCGACTTTATTTTGAAAGTAATCGCCAAAGACATTGCCTCCTATCAAAAGCTCATGCTGGAGAAGGTGAGCGAAATTGAAGTAGTCGACAGCCTCCAATCCATGGTAATTCTTGCTACCTTTAAGGACAGTAAAGTTCTACCAATTCCTCAGTAAGAATGCCTAAGATTCAGCAGACGGCTACCCGCCGTAACATGATATTGGACAAGCCACAAGTGCTTCAAAAGCTTCGAAGAATGGCTTTTGAGATTGTTGAGTTCAATCTTGACGAAAAAGAAATAGTGCTTGTTGGCATATATGACAAGGGGTTTGAGATTGCCAAAAAGCTGCTTGAGGAAATGGAAGGCATAGCAAAAATGAAGTTAAGCCTGGTCAGGCTCGACATAAATAAGGACGATCCTTCCGCAGGTGAGATAAAACTCAACTGTACGCCAGAGAGCCTCAAAAACAAGTGCGTGGTGCTGGTGGATGATGTGCTTAACAGCGGGCGCACCATGGCCTACGGAATGAGTGTTTTACTAAATGCTGAAATCAAAAGGCTTGAAACTGCCACGTTAGTTGATCGTAGCCACAAAAGATTTCCCATTAGTGCCAATTACAAGGGCTTCGAACTCTCCACCACAATAGACGAACATGTAGAGGTGGTGCTGGGCAAAGGGATGGGTGTTTATCTTTACTAAAATTTTTGCCCAGCGGCTACCAAAGACAGCGGGAATCAAAAAAATCTAGCCCAGGAGCTCCTGTAAAATAAGCTCTTCACAACGATCCGTCCACTCTCTGAACTTGCCCACTATCGGTTGATGATTAGGTAGATAGTCGATGACCTTGGTCAGGTTAAACGACTCCGAACTTACGCCAGCTCCTGCCTGAACGGCATCCAGCGCATTGCAGGCTTGCTCATAATGGCCCTGCACAGGCACCATCATTACGGGCTTGCCAAGGTACATGGCCTCGCAAATAGACTCGAAACCTGCCGTGCTGACATATGCTTTGCACTGGCTCATAAGCTGGAGAAACATGGTATCGCTCAATTGATGGAAAGTGAGCGTGTCGTCTACACGATGAGGATTTGGCATTCCTTTTTTGTCCCAAAACGACTGAACCTTTACCGACGGGTTGCTGGCATGCCATGACTCTATTTCTTTGCTATAGCCATCATTTACCATATAGGTGAGAATGAAATCGCCTTCAGTTGGTTCAAGCTTCATTACCTCTTTCCTGAGCAACGGCGGAACCACCACCACACCACTTTTTTTGTCTTCCGGGTAGGCGGCAAATGACAAAGCCAGCAGCTTTTTAGCTCCCCAGGCGGTCAGCTTGTTGTTGTTAAGCAACAAGTTTTTGTTGAAGCCCTGTTTATTTGGAAACGGAAAGTGATTATGGTAGGCCAGATACTGATGGCCAATGCATATGTATTCGGCCTTTGGCTTGTAGAGTCCATTATACAGGCCACCAAGGAAATCGTAAAAGTTTATAATTACGTCTGGCTTTGTCTCTTTAACTATGTTGTTGAGCATTTTTAGGCTCTGCACATAGTTGGAAAAATGAACGAGGTTGTGAGTAATGGTTGGGCCTATTTTTACCGATTTGTTGTTTTTGTCTGCTACAAAATTTGGGCTGGAGATACCGGTGAGCGGGCAGGTAATTCTGTTTTGAAAAAATGAGGGCATTTCTCGCCGGGAGCTTCTCCCAACTACTACATGCACAACTTCTTGGCCAGCGGCGGTTAGCATTTCAAACAATGAAATGGCCTGCGTCATATGACCACGCCCTTCACCCTGGACAATAAAAAGAAACCTTTTCGGACTGGTTGGCATTCAGGAAGTGATCTAAAATTACAGATTCAGAAATCCACTCCTCAAAGAAGGATAAATGTTTAAGTATTTCAAGCCTTTTTCTTCATTTTCCAGTTCTTCATACAAGGCTCTTTGAGATTCGGTGTAGAACACATGTTTCCATTCACCGTTGGGATATTCAACCAGCGCAGATCCAGATGAAAGCCAGTCGCCTGAATTCATGTAAACCATCCCATCTATCGTCTTGATAGCGGGTATATGCAAATGCCCACAAATAATACCGTCGTAGCCGCCGTTTTTTGCGAGCTGACAAAGCGATTGCTCGTAAATTTCAATAAACCTGCTCGCTATTGGCAATCTGCTATTCACCTTTTCGGAGAAGGGCATGTTTCTCATACCAATCGCAGCTTTTAGCTTGTGCACCTGATGGTGAAACCAAAAGAGCATGCCATGGGCTTTTTTGCCAAGGCTGGCAAGCCACCTGAATTGCCCCTTATAGGTGTCGAAAATGTCGCCGTGAACGACAAGAAATTTCTTGCCATTTGACTCGTACTCCAATCTATCGACCAGTTTCAAAGCTCCCATTTCGAGTGGAAGCAGGTCGTTCGGCAACTCGTCGCTATTGCCTTTAACAAATGTGATGGCGGTGTTATGCTCGGCTACCTTTTGAGAAAGCGCTTTTATAAACCTCCAGTGTCTTTTTTTCCAAAGCTCTGGTTTATTATAGCTGAAGCGGTCTACAATGTCGCCGTTTAAAATCAGGTTCTCACAAATGCTCTGTTTCAAAAAACTGATCACATCTTTGTGTCTGGAACCTCTGCGCCCCAGGTGAATATCAGAAAGAACAATGGTTTTATAATAATCCTTCACACTCCCACCTTTCCTCAAAGGTAGGATTGGGCAATTACTGCACCTTTATGTGCACTTTATCAAATCAATAATTTGAGAGCCCTTTGCAGGCCTTGATCCGGCGGTTGATGTAGTCAATTACCTGGCTAACTGTGGTAATTCTTGAGGCTTCTGAACTGGGAATGGTAATATCAAACTCTCTTTCCAGCTCCATTACCAGCTCCGCATAGTCCAGCGAGTCTATCCCAAGGTCTTTATAGAAAGACGCATCAGGCGTTACTTTCGACAACGGGCAGGCCAGCTTGTCAGCTAAAATAGAACGTACGGTCTCCAGAGTGCTTCCCATTTCAATTAGGGTGAATAGTAAATCTATCCATTATGGAGCAAAAACGAAACTGAAAATGAGATTTTTGGATTAGCTAAACCTCAGCACAAACTCAGTGCCCTGGTTGATGACGGACTTCACTGAGATCGACCCCTTGTGCTGCCTCATGATCTGTTTTGACAAGCTTAAACCAATGCCGGAGCCACTTTTCTTGGTGGTAAAGAAGGGGATAAAAATCTTTTTGAGCGCATCTTCTTCAATGCCGGGGCCATTGTCGGTAATGGAAATTGACACGCTGTTGTTTTCAAGTCCGTTGGCCGAAATGATCAAAAGTTTTTCCTTGTCCATTTCATCGTTTTCCTCAAGCGCTTGAATAGCATTTTTCACCAGGTTGATCAATACCTGCTCAATTTGCTCTTTGTCCACCAGCACTTCAAGGTTCTTGGGTTCTACCTTGTAAGTGAGTTTTATTTCTCCCCGTTCTATTTCATATTTTAAAAGCATGAGTACATGGTCGAGCAGGTCACGCACCTTGGTTTGGGCCAGCTTGGGCATGGTGAGCCTCGTCAGGTTTCGGAAATCAGAAACGAACTTAATCAAGCTGTCACTTCTCCGGTGAATAGTTTGCACAGCCAGGTACAAGTCCTGAATTTCTTCATTGGTGATCCTGTTCACGTCATCACCATTTTTCAGCTGGTGGCCAAGCTCCGACTCGACAGTGCCTGCAAGCGAGGAAATAGGTGTCACGCTGTTCATTATTTCGTGCGTCAGCACCCTGATCAGGTTCTGCCAGGCCTCCATTTCCTTTTCTTCCAACTCACTTTTGATGTTCTGAAGCGAAATAAGCTTGAACTCCTCTCCCCGCATGGTCAGCTCTATGGCATAAATAGCCAACTGCACTTCCTCTCCATTGCGCTCGATTTTTATCAGATCTCTGCCACCTGTTTTTAACATAAAAAACCCGTCAACAAGTACCTGGCTAATACTTTTCAGGTTCGAAATATTTTTTATTTGCCCAATCTGGAGCAGGTTTTTGGCGGCGGTATTGAGCATTTGAATTTCGCCATGTTTGTCAAACGTGATGATGCCAATGCCCACGTGCTGAACGATGGTTTTATAATAGGTATACTGCGCTTCCTTTTCGGCTCTGATGTCCCTGAACTTCTTCATTACATTATTGAATTGCTCATAAAGCAAGTCAATTGAGCCACCGGTATTTCTGTATGTATAGGTGTTGGAGAAGTCGTCGTATTGGATGGAACTGAGAAAGTTGGCAATCTCCCTGTTTGACTTATCCAGATAGTGGAAAAGAGCATATACCTGATAGCCAATCATTCCGATAACCAACGCTTTGGTCAGGTCGTAGGAATCGTTGTAATACAAGTGTGTAAGCAGGAAGATTGAGCCAATCAGCAGCACAACCCTAATAATCAAAGCAGCTTTGAAGCTTTTAAAGGCCATGCTTCTCCATTCTTCTGTAAAGGGAAGCCCTTGTTAATCCAAGTTCCTTGGCTGCCTTTGAAATATTGCCTCCGTGCCGGTTGATGGCCTTTTGAATCACCGACTTTTCTACATCGTCCAAATTGAACGTTTCGGGCTCACTTTCTGCTTTGCTCTCGGCTTTCTGATTCAAAAAGAAAAAATCGTCAGGCGACAACATATTGGAGTCGCTCATGATAATGGCTCTTTCCAGCGCATGTTGCAGCTCCCTGATATTACCTGGCCACTGGTATTTTTGCAGCTTCTTGAGAGCGATCGGCGACATTTTTTTGATTGGCTTTCTGTACTTGCCGCAATACATCTTAATAAAGTGGTCGCAAAGCAGCGGAATATCGTCCATTCTTTCTCTCAGCGACGGCAGGTGTATTTCAACAGTATTGATCCGATAAAGCAGATCTTGACGAAATGTGCTCTCTTCCACCATTTCGTAAATAGGCATATTCGTGGCACTGATCAGGCGGATGTCCACAGGAATGGACTTGTTGGTGCCAAGCCGAACTACCTCTCTTTTTTGCAACACAGTCAGCAGCTTGCTCTGAAGCTGCATACTCAGGTTTCCAATTTCATCCAGGAACAACGAGCCTCCGTTCGCAGCCTCAAACCTCCCAGCCCTGTCGTCTTTGGCATCAGTGAAAGCACCTTTTTTGTGACCAAAAAGCTCGCTCTCAAACAGTGTTTCCGTAATAGCGCCCATGTCAACCCCGATAAACACCTTGTCTTTTCTCAGCGACTTTTGGTGGAGTGCCCGGGCTATAAGCTCTTTCCCGGTTCCGTTCTCGCCGAGGATAAGGACATTGGCATCCGTTTGGGCCACTTTGTCAATGATGTTAAATACCTGCTTAATTGCATCGCTTTCCCCGATTATGTCCTTAAAAGGCTGATTGATTCCTTCTTCTAGCGCCTGCTTTGCCTGTTTTAGCTGCGTAACCTCATTTCTTGATTTCTTCAGCTTTGCTGCCGAAGAAAGTGTAGCAATCAGCTTCTCATTTTGCCATGGCTTCAACACAAAATCAGTGGCCCCTTCCTTAAGTGCCTTCACAGCCATTTCTACATCGCCAAAAGCAGTGATAAGAATAACCACCGCCGTTGGCTCCCGTTCAAGTATTTGTTCCAGCCAATAAAAGCCTTCTTTTCCACTGGTTATGTCCTTGCTGAAATTCATGTCCAGAAGGATCACGTCGTAGGTGTCGTTGTTGAGCAGAAACGGTATTTTCTTTGGGTTTTTTTCTATGATCACGTTTTCCGCATGCTTCCTGAGCAGCATTTTGGCCGCAAGCAGCACATCTTCGTCGTCATCAATGATTAATATCTTTCCAAGTTCTTTATCTGATTCCATAAGTTGTAGTTATCCGCTCTGTTAAATACATAACCAGTACTGTGCCAAAGGTAAAAGTGCTGATTATTAAAATGTTAGGAAGTTTTAAAGGGGTTTTTATGTACGAATATGAACATTTTCTGTCCATAATCATAACATTACCCGGCATAGATTTTCATCAAAACCATATTTCCATACCTTTGAATTAAATCATAAAGAATTAGCAAACAGAAAAAAGGAAGACATGTCAGTAGCAAAAAATGGACATCCGGTAAAAGTACATTATACAGGAAAGTTGGAAGACGGGTCGGTGTTCGACTCTTCGGAAGGTCGTGATCCTCTTGCCTTTACTTTAGGGCAGGGGCAAATGATCCCAGGTTTTGAACAAGCCGTGCTCGGAATGGCTTTGGGCGAAGTAAGGGAAGCAAACATCCCCAGCAAAGAGGCCTATGGTGAAAGGAGTGACGAGCTTTTGGTGGAAGTTCCAATAGCCCAGGTGCCTGCTGACATAAAGCCGGAAATTGGAATGCAACTCGCTATCAACGATGGAGATAAATCACGGCCTGTGGTTGTTACCGCTGTTGAGCCAGATAAGATAGTGTTGGATGCTAACCACCCTCTGGCTGGCAAAGACCTTACTTTTCAGATAGAATTGGTCGAGATAGGCTGAGTGGCCTGTTTAACTTGAATCATTAATACGAATAAAAGCCCTGTAGAAATACGGGGCTTACTTTTTATATGGTGGTTACCTTCTTGGTAAGGTTGTGCTTCTGGTTGCCCACCTCAACAACAAACAGCCTCATTTTCTCGTCAGAAAAATTATACTTTTTGGTAAACGAAGCCCCTGGTTTTGCTTCTTCTTCGGCTATGAGATTGCCTATGATATTGTAAATCTTGATCTTCACAGGGTATTTGTAGGGGTTTTCGAATGCCAATTCGAATTCACTTCTGCCGGTAGGGGTAAGCGAAAAGTCAAGCCTTGAATCAGTAATCAGCCCCTTATGGCTGACGGCCTGCTCCACAATTTGCGAACGAACTTTGTTAGAAACCCGACCGGAATCTAAACTGGCTGCACCATTTTGGTCCTGCATTGGTTGTGCCGTCACCAGGCCACCTGAATAAATGGCCAGCAGTGCCAGGACAAATCCCAGTAGT
Organism: Imperialibacter sp.; assembly: GCF_048007035.1. NCBI lineage: Bacteria > Pseudomonadati > Bacteroidota > Cytophagia > Cytophagales > Flammeovirgaceae > Imperialibacter > Imperialibacter sp. Next base: position 1,660,671 of record NZ_CP180355.1, on the reverse strand, counting down.
AAAATGAATCGTTTTGATATCCGTAGCTTCATATAAGTAGTGTGCTTTCGCAGTACAGTTGCAAAAATACTGCCAGTATCGTCAACAACCTTCAGTTTCTGTACCTTTTTTAGCATCACAGCCTCAGAGAGTCTAATGGAGCTTTTTTGAGAGGATGTCTGGAGATGTACATTTCGGCAGCAGGCCACTTTTCAATACTGAGTCAGGCCTTAGGGGTATTTGGGCGACAAAGACTATTTGGCAAATGACCAAAGCCACACGACTAAAAATTCAAAATTTAGGGGGAAGGAATTTTATTTTAGAGCCGATTGTTTTATATTCGTGTGTTGTTGTGGATTAAGATTTGATTAGTCCTTTTTATTTTGAGTTTTTGACCTTGAGATTCAGGCGAATGCCTGAATCTTTTTTTTTGCCTGTTCTTTAATCCTCACCTTTTGCTCAATAGCGAACACCCACTGCCCCTAAGTGTACATAATCGAACTATTTCGTAAAACCAATCAAATCGTAATTTATTGATAATCAGTATTTTATAATTTGTGGCATTTTTGTTGGAGATACTGGCACGGACTTGAAATATCTTAGCAAATGGATCGTGTAATTAAAAAGAAAACGTTTACTCTTAAGAAAGTCGCCATTTATGGGCTTAGTGGCGCATTTGTACTTTTCGTTATTTACAGTTTTGTTTTTGCCGACCGGAGCTCCAAGCTCAATGTGTCTGTTGATAAAATAAACGTAGCTGAAGTACAGAACGGAGAATTCAGGGAGTTTATTCCTGTCGATGGGCAGGTCATGCCTATCAAGACTATCCGATTGGATGCGATAGAGGGTGGTATTATTGAGAAGAAATACTACGAAGGTGGTATTCAGGTAGACAAGGGTGATACTATTTTAAAGCTGACCAACAATAATTTGTTGCAAAGCTTCATAAGGGAGGAAACTCAGGCGTTCATATTGATGAACCAGCTTCAAAACACAAGGTTGCAGATGCAGCAGAGTTTGTTCCAGCTACAGCGCACACTGATTACGCTCGACTACCAGATTGCTCAGGCGAAGGATCTATATGAGAGAAGCGAGCAGCTTTTCAAGGAGAAGGTAATTTCAGAACAAGAGTTTTTGAGGGCTAAGCTTGACTATGAAAGGCTGATTAAAACAAGGGTTGTTGAAGTTAAGTCTCAAAAGGTAGACTCTTTGAACGCTGAAAACACTATCAACAACTCCCAGGCATTGTTGCAGAGAACAAACAACAACCTTAACATGATTCGCCAGAACCTGGAGAATTTGTACATAAGGGCCCCTATTTCGGGACGTTTGTCAACAGTAAATGGTGAAGTGGGTGAGTCAATTTCTCCTGGCCAAAACATTGGCCAGATTGATGACACGAATGGGTTTAAGGTAAGGGCGCAAATTGATGAGCACTACCTGGCCAGAATATACGAAGGGTTGAAAGGCACATTCGACTTTGCGGGAGGGACTTATGAGCTCACAATCATGAAGAACTACGGCGAAGTAAGAAATGGCCTGTTTGAGGTGGATATGTATTTTGAAGGAGACGTGCCAGACGGCATTAGAAGAGGGCAAACCCTTCAGATTCGCTTGCAGTTGAGCGAGAACATTCAGGCGATACAGATTCCAAGAGGAAGTTTTTATCAGACCACAGGTGGCAATTGGATATTTGTAGTGGATGCGAGCGGCGATTTTGCGACACGCAGGAACATTAGATTGGGACGTCAGAACCCACGGTTTTACGAGGTGTTAGAAGGGTTGCAACCAGAGAGAAAGTTGTTGTCTCTTCCTACGAGGGTTATCAGGATAAGGATCGATTAGTTTTTAAATAAATAAACCAATATTCTAACCATATACATATGGAAAATGCTAAAACTGTCATTAAAACAGTAGGACTGAAAAAGTTCTACTACACAGATGAGATTGAAACAACTGCCTTAGCTGGAGTTAATCTTGAAGTACGTGAGAGCGAATTTGTAGCTATCATGGGCCCGTCTGGTTGCGGTAAGTCAACTTTGCTTAACATCATTGGCCTGCTTGACAACCCGTCTGAAGGCGATTTCCACTTCATGGGTCAGGAGATTTCGAAACACTCGGAACGCCAGAGAGCGGATTTGAGAAAAGCTAATATTGGATTTGTGTTCCAAAGCTTCAACCTGATCGACGAACTCACAGTGTATGAAAACATCGAACTTCCGCTTATCTACCTGAAATATTCTGCAGCTGAGCGCAAGAAGAGAGTAGAGGAAGTAATGGAGTCGATGAAGATCATGCACAGAAAGAACCACTTCCCTCAGCAGCTTTCTGGTGGTCAGCAGCAGCGTGTGGCGATTTCGAGAGCGGTGGTGGCAAAGCCTAAGCTGATTCTTGCGGATGAGCCCACTGGAAACCTTGACTCTGCCAATGGCCAGGAAGTTATGAACTTGCTGAGCGATTTGAACGAGGGAGGAACTACAGTAATTATGGTGACTCACTCTCCTATAGACGCAGAATATGCTCACAGAATCATTCACTTGTTCGATGGTCAGATCGTTTCTGAAAACATCAATGCCAAGGACAAGGCAATGGTATAAATCAAAGTTAAAGGACTAATACGAACTAGGCAGGATGGTTTTTACCTTCCTGCCTTTTTATTTTAGTGGGGCAAGCACCACGTAGTTGATGCCTATCTTTGTCGGAGGAACTATATTACTCGTATGTTGCAGCTATTTTTGGGTGTTGCTCTTTTTGTATCGCCGCTTCAGAACCCAAACCTCTGGAAAGTCTTCGAAGGGGTGAGATTTGAGAGTAAGTATATTGATGAAGAGAAAGCGGTGTTCTATGTGCCTCAATTTGGTGACGAGCTACTTAGAATGGAGGGGCAGAAGTATGTTATCAAAGGCTTTTACCTTCCAATCGATCTGTCGTCTGAAGGGATTGTGTTGTCCAGGTATCCTATGGCAACCTGTTATTTTTGTGGCGAAGCAGGGCCTGAGTCGGTGATGATGGTATTCCCAGCGAAGAAGTTGGAGGGAATAAAAATGGATGATGAACTTACTTTTGAGGGCACACTTGAGCTAAACGACGATGATGTGTACCAGCTTACCTTCATCCTCACAGACGCAAAACGGCTGTAAATGAACAAAGGGGCATTCACCCCTTTGTCTACGATTGATCGATAGTAGTAAAACCCTCTTACAGGTTATCTTGAATGTCTTAGAACTCTAATTTAACCTTCTTGGTGTAAAGTAAAGCAATCTCTGATTCTTCTTTTAGTTCTCTAAGCTTGTCTTCGAAAGCAGCAGTTTCCTGATATCTGATAAACAGTGCAATATCAAGTGCCTTCACAAATTCTTCTCTAGCGGCTTCCTCTGTTACATTACCCTTCTTAATCGCCTTTTTGTAGTACTTATCCAGCTTTTTAAGAGAGTAATATATCGCTGGTTTTTCAACAACAGTTTTTGTGGTTGGGCTATTTGGAGTGCCTTCTTCTTTCCATGTATATGAATCTTTCAGAAGCTCTAACTTAACTGCGATGTCAGATCCCATATAGTGGCTGCCAACTGCTGCCATATTTACACTGCTGTCGTCAAGTTTGTCCTCCACAAAATTAAAGGAAAATACATCCGATTCCTGTGAATACCCGGAAAAAGACATTCCGATGAACATCGTGGCGAGAAGTAGTCCTCTTTTCATAAAGTTTTTAGTTTACGGTTTAACATCAATAACAACCGGCTAAATATGATTTTCGCCTGAAGTCTTTTACAAATATCGTTAACCAAATCTTAAATAAAAAATATTGGCAGTAAATTGCATATAAGAAAAGTATTATTTCAGTCATTTTTGAAGACTTCAAAACGAAAACGTTTGTTGTGAAGCCTGTTTTATATATTGTCTAATATTCCTGACGTTCTATTGATTTTTTGATACTAATCCAGATAATTAATTAAAACTGGCAACAATGAGTACTCTGGTTTGTTGACGATGAAAGCAAATTCCCATCTTCCGTTTGTTGAACGATATAATATGAAAAATACAATTTTTTACCCTGTAACCATTCCCGCTTGTTGTAGAGGGCTTCTTCCTCACTGTGACCTGATTCAGAATATGTTTCTGCGTTTTGTTGGCATTTCCTTGCCTGGATAGTAGAATACAGGCATTCTTAACAACGCTGCAAAATTATATTCTTCGTGATTAGGCAACTTCCTGAGCACTGGCTTTGAGCTTCCTTCTTCGAATGTTTAAATTTTCAATTAGCACTCCCCGCCGTAAGTAACTGGCGAACAGAAAAATACAGTGTGCAGCGGTAGCATGTCCGACGCACCACTCGTATAAATACTTTTTTTATAGGCAGGGGATTGGTATTTACTTGGCCGTATATCAACTAACTCAATCAATATTATGCGGGATAGAATTTTCTTTAGGTTAAGCCTGATGCTACTTTTTTTGCCAGGGCTAATTAGTGCGCAGGCTATCAATAGTGAGTTGTTCCAGGATTTGTCGGCACGAAGCATCGGCCCTTCTGGAATGAGTGGGAGAGTAACGGCCTTCGATGTGGACTTATCCAATCCAGACATTATCTATGTTGGGTCGGCCTCTGGTGGTCTGTGGAAATCAGAGAACGGAGGCTATAAATGGACACCGATCTTTGATGGTCAGCCGGTAACCAGCATCGGTGCAATTAGCATCTACCAGCGAAATCCAAATATTATTTGGGTTGGCACGGGAGAGGGGAATCCCAGAAACAGCCATAACTCGGGAAATGGGGTATACATGTCGAATGACGGTGGCACCACCTGGAAGCACATGGGGTTGGAAAACACCCGCAATATTCACCGGATTTTTGTTGATCCTTTCAACCCCGACGTGGTGATCGTCGGTGTGCAGGGGTCTGCCTGGCAAGACACACCCGACCGAGGTGTGTACAAGACGACGGATGGGGGCAAGACTTGGAGTAAAATTTTGTACGTAAATGAAAGAGTGGGAATAGGTGAGATGGTACGTGATCCAACCAATCCCAATAAATTCATTGCCAATATGTGGGAGTTTCGCAGGTGGCCCTGGTTCTTTAAGTCTGGCGGTGCCGGCTCAGGAATGTATGTAACGATGGATGCAGGAACAACTTGGAAAAAGATTACCAGTGAGGATGGACTGCCTGAAGGCGAGCTGGGCAAAATGGGATTGGCAATAGCACCGGGAAAGCCGCAGGTTGTTTACGCAATTGTTGAGGCAAAAAAGAACGGGTTCTACAAGTCGGAGGATGGTGGGTTTACCTGGAAGCTGGTAACCACCAAAAATATCGGAGACAGGCCGTTTTATTATGCGGAGATTTATGTGGATCCATCAAATGAGAACAGGATATACAATATTTTTAGTGGCACGACAGTAAGCGAGGATGGCGGAAAGACTTTCAAGACCTTCACAAATGTTGGTCGGCTCCATGGCGACAATCACGCCTTTTGGATTCACCCCGACGACCCAAGCTTCATGCTTATCGGAAATGACGGTGGAATGGGTGTGACCAGAGACAAAGGTGTTACCTGGTATTATCCTGAGAATCTGCCTTTAGGACAGTTTTATCACATCAGCGTGGATAACGACATTCCGTTCAATATATATGGTGGTTTGCAGGACAATGGATCGTGGACGGGGCCGAGCAGTGTGTATGTCAGAGGGAGGGGTGACAATAATAACCTCATATATAACTCTGAGTGGACCCGCATCGGCGGAGGCGACGGTTTTGATGTGATTCCGGACCTGGAAAACTCACGGTACGGATTTGCTCAATCGCAAAAAGGAAATATTCAGCTATATGACAAGGTAACAGGCGACTCTGAGTTTAGGCAGCCTGTGCATCCTGAAGGCACCTTTCTCAGATTTAACTGGAATGCCGGTGTAGCAAGGGATCCGCACAACGCCAACGGCGTTTATATGGGAAGTCAGTTTCTGCATTATTCGGCAGATAAGGGGAAGACCTGGGAGATTATCTCGCCCGACCTCACCACCAATGATCCTGCAAAGCAAAAGCAACTCGAAAGTGGGGGCATCACCTATGACGTGACAGGCGCAGAAAACCACACAACGATTTTGGCGGTGTCGCCAAGTAGCCTCAGCAAGGACATAATATGGGTGGGAACCGACGACGGCAATGTTCAGCTAACGAGAGACAAGGGAAAAACCTGGACTAACGTTGCGACGAACATTAAAGGAGTTCCTGCTGGTTCCTGGGTCAATCAGGTGCACGCATCCAGCTACAATGAAGGGGAAGCTTTCGTGGTGATTAACAACTACCGGAGAAACGATTGGACGCCATGGGTGTTTCAAACGAAAGACTTTGGAAAGACCTGGAAGCGCCTGGTAAATGAAAACTCCGTAAGAGGGTTTGTTCATTCCTTTGTACAGGATCCGATTGAGCCCAGGCTTATGTTCGTCGGAACTGAATTTGGGCTGTATATGACGGTTGATGGCGCCGCCAATTGGGTTGAGTGGAAAAATGGCTACCCAACGGCATCGACAATGGATTTGGTCATTCATCCGAGGGATCATGACCTGGTGATTGGCACGTACGGGCGTTCAGTATATGTGCTCGACGATATTCGTCCGATGAGAGCGCTGGCCACGCAGGGAAAGCAACTGCTCGACAAGCCGTTAGCGTTATTTGATGTGCCCGATGCCTATGCAGCAAGCACCACGAGAGGGGCTAAGGGATACAGCGCCACTGGTGACGGGCTTTTTGCTGGTGAGAACAGACCTTACGGAGCCCTGATTTCCTTTTATGTGAAAGAGGCGGCCGGAAAAAAAGATAGTGTTAGGATAGAAATACTCCAGGAGGGGCAGGTTGTTCGTACGCTGTATGCCGATGCCAAAAAAGGATTCAACCGAACCTCGTGGGATCTTCGGTACAAAGAGGTAAGGGAACCAGACTCATCAAAGCCAAAGCCGGGAGCTGCCGATGGTGGTGGCTTTACCGCTGTGCCCGGCACTTATACTGTAAAAGTTGTTCATGGTGAAGACATAGCGACAACAGAGGTAAAAGTTCTTAGCGACCCAAGAGTAACACCAATAAATCCTCAGGAACGGGAGAGAAAGCTGGCTATGATCAAGCGGTGGGAGGCTTCCGTGACCCAGCTAACAATTGCCGTGGATAACCTCAGGGAGGCGTTGGCTGCCGTTGAAAGAGTTGATAAGCTACTGGCGGATAGAGAAGATGATGCGTCTAAAGCGCTTAAAAGTGCCGGGAAAGACATCAAAGCAAAGGTGAAAGCATTAAGGGAGTCTATTTTTGGTAAAGAGGACATGCAGGGAATCTATAGAGATCCCACAACTGTGGAGGCGATCATCAACCTGGCGGCCAACCACCTTGGAGACACCTATATGATTGCCACCCCGACGCAGGAGACGATTTTGAGCCAGGCCGAAGAGGCCGTGAAAGCGCCGATAGCCAACATTGGTAAGTTTGTGCAGACTGATTGGAGCACCTATAAAGAAAAAGTAAAAGAGGCACAGATTCAGCTGATAGAATGAGGATACAGCCTCCTGGTTGAGTAATAACCCGAGAGGAAAACGAGTTGGGTTATTTCGGATATTCAATAATTTACCTAAATTGAATAGGTATTTAACCAACCTAATCTAAATGAGAGCCACCGAAAGGTGGCTTTTTTTGTGAAAAAGAAAGGGCGCTGAAGAATTCAGCGCACTGACAAATATTTTACAATGAGTTCTTATTGGTGGCTGTCACCACCCTCAGCAGCGCCATGACCGTGGTATGAGTGCTGGATTTTCTCAGTGTAGGCTAAAAGCAAAGCGGAAACGATGAAAGTTAGGTGGATAGCGATTTCGACTATGATACCTTCATTGCCTTCCATGTCTCTCGCACCTCTCACATCAATAAAAGTTTTGAGCAGGTGAACACCCGAAATGGATGCCAGCGAAGAAGCCAGCTTAATTTTCAACTTGCCAGCATCAAGGTCTTCAAGCCACTGAGGCTTATCTTCGTGGTGATCAACGTCAATTTTACTGGTAAAAATGGAGTAGCCACCGACAATGACCATCACAATTAGGTTCATTACCATGCTAATGTCAACCAAACCCAAGATGCCAAGCATCACCTGAGCCTCTGTATAGCTAACCACCCCGTCGTAAAGGTGATAGAGTTCTTCGAAGAACTTATAAAGGTACATGAAAGAACCGAAGATAAGCCCCAAATACATAGGTGCCTGTACCCAGCGCCCCCAGAAAATGATCTTTTCAAAAAACTCTTCAAATTGCTTAACGCCTGATCTCGCCATGGTGAATAGATTTATTCCTTATATAGGTGGGTCGTTTAAACCACACCGAAACTACGTTGTTTTATTAAATTTATCCAACTAATTATTTTACTTTTTGATTTGGCTGTTTGGGCGGTTAATTGGAACCAGACACCACTTTGCTTTTGGAGATGATGTCGTGAAATGACCTGGCATCACGCCGTAGGTAGATCATAAAAAAGCCAGCTGAAATAGGCAACAGCGAAATCCATTTGCACAAATTTCTCACAACTGCATTTTTAAGGCCAACAGGTCTTTCGTCGTCCATTCGTACGCTCAATCCCGCCATTTTTTTGCCTACTGTGGCCTTGAGCGCCGATGCCTCCATTCCCACGGCATAGCCATGGTACAATAAAATGCAAACTGCCCAAAACCAGTTAGAGTCCGTCTCCCAAAGCCCGTCGAGTATGAATAGAAAAGGGAGCAGGAAGGTGATATCGATGGACTGAGCAAGCAGCCTTTGATCAAATGTGGCGGGGACAATAGACATAGTGAGAGGTACCCACCTAATTACTTGTGGTGCCTGAAGGAGGCTTATCATATTTACGTCCTATGAAATAGGAGACGGGCCCAATCAAAGCGTAGATAACCCCGGCAAAGAGCCCGGAGAACTTCCAGTCGATCAGGAAGCCGAGTAAGGCAATGAACAATGAAATGAGGCCGATAGCGACTATACCGGTGTAATGAGCGATAATGGATTTAGTGGCATGCACCTCCGCTTCATTCAAGTTCAGCGGATGGCTATTTTTGATAGCATGCCGATACATTAGAACGAAGGTTATGTATATCGACAGAAAGCCGCAGTCATAGATAATCATCAGCTCGGGCATATCACTCCAGGGGATCATCTGTGTCCCCATTTGGTTCAGCTCTCTGAAGTATTCATTGCTTATCAGCAACGCTTTGACAAGAAAGGTGAAGTAGGAAACCAGCCAGGTGCTGAGGAATTTGAGGGGATATATAAAGAACAGTACAATGAGCATCATAAAGGTGTTCAGTACAATGATTCTCATGTCTCTTAGCCCATAACGCATAAAGAACTGGTAATGGCCATGCCAAATCCACATGACCGCTACCATACTCAACGTAAACGGAACTACGTCTGAAATAAACAGCGTCAACTCGTCGAAGTTTCGGGGCGCCTGGGTAGACAAAAGAGACATAGTAATAGCCAGGGCAAACACGCAGTCGCTTAGCTGCTCCAGCCGGGAGGCATCACGACCTCTTGCCGTGAAAATACCGTACATCGGTTCTCCTTTTTTCTTGACTAATTGTCTCATTTAACTATTGGGTTGGTTATTCTTCAAAATACAACGCCCCGTCCACTTTGTGCCGAAAGCTTTCAAGCAAACTTTTCGGCCAATTCTTAAAAAAGTGAGGTCAATTTCATGGCAATGGTCATATCGCCTTCAATTTTCATCATACCTCCCATAAATGCACCCATCGGATCCAGGTCTCCGTCAAGTAGCTTCACAAAGTCTTTAAGTTCCATTTTAATGGTACACTGCGCATCAGTGTCGTCATTTGAAACTTTTGTTGGGCTCACAGTATCATCCAAAAGAATGACTCCTTCTTGAAAAACAAATTTTACTGAATTACCAATGGCTCCCCCATTTTCTTTTGCCATTTCCACTACCCTGGCAGTTGCTGTGTCTAGACTCATAATTTAGTTAATTTATGATTGAATTTTGAACAGTTCAATTTGATACAATTTGGGCCACCATTTGCCGGTAACAAAGAGTCTTTTCTCTTTTTCATCCCAGGCAATTCCGTTCAGCACGTCGAGCCTTCTGCTGTACCCTTGCTTGTTGAAGATTCCTTCGAGGGAAACGTCGCCTACCACCGCACCGCTGGCCGGATCAATCATCACGATCACATCTGTTTGGTACACATTGGCGTAAATTAAGCCTCCCACTACCTCAAGTTCATTCAGGTACAATATCTTTTCCTGGTGATTGTATACCTGAATCCGCCTTGTTTCTGCCAGCGTTACCGGATCAAGAAAATAGAGGTACTCCGTGCCATCGCTCATCACGAGCTCGGTGTCGGTCGATGCGAGCCCCCAGCCTTCAGTAGGGTAGTTGAAGGTTCTCTTTTGTTCGAAGGTTTCTATGTCGTACACAAAACCGATGTTTGATGTCCAGGTAAGCTGGATCAGGCTGTTGTCCCAAAAAGCAAGCCCTTCGCCAAAGTATCTGCTATCCAGCGGTGTTTGCTGCAGCACTTTCCCTGTTAAAATGTCGACTTTTCGAAGCGTGCTCTCACCCCTTGTCCCTGTGCTTTCATAAAGAAAGCCTCCATGATAAAGGAGACCTTGTGTGTAAGCATCGGGGTCGTGTGTGTATGTTTCCAGCTTTCTGAAATCAAATTTTTCCGGTGGCGTTTCTGCAAGCAAGGTCAGGGGAAGGGCGTGCTGCTCCGTTCCGCCATTGTTCAGAAATAGCTTCGCTGTTAGTGTTTGTTTACCCAAAGGAAGCGGTGCCAACGGCGCAGAAAGGCTCGTTGCTTGCGAAGAAGCAAGACGGACAGATTCAAAAAAAATGACGACGGAATCAAGTTGTACCGAGTCACCCGTGATTGACACGGAGACTTCAAGGGTGCTTTGGGGTGTTAATGGCCCCTGTGAAGTAGAGATAGACGTGAGTGGGGTTGGTTTGGCGGCGACTGGTTGGCTAGCTGATTCCTCGCTGGATTTATTAGGGCCACATGAGCCCAGCATTGCTACCAGTGCCGGAATGAGCGTAGTGGTTAAAAAAAACTTCCGCATAGGCTAGTAACTAAGCACAGCATAGCCTTTCAGCTGATAGGTCGTCACCAAAGTTACGGCAGAAAGGCTGACGGCTATGCCTGGAGTTAGCTCTCTGGCATCAATTTTCCTTGCTTTCAGCGATTGCCCGCACACAAATAGCTTAACTCCGCCTTCTAAAAGAGAACGAATAAGGTCGGTGTTTGGATTGGGCGTTCCGTATCTGTTTTCGTGAGAAATATCAGACAGAATAGATATGGTCGCCTCTCCGTGTATAACTGCCACAATATCAATATTCTCTTTCGGCACTCCCCCCATTCCGTGCAGGTTGGCAATTCTGGCCAGGTTGTTCAGCGATGCGTTGATCGATTTGTGGCCACCGGCTCCCTCTTTGATATCTACGACAATTTTGTACTGTAGAGTAGGGTCAGGAAACTCTGTTGCTTCCTGAATGTCAAAGATTCCGCCGTGACCTTTCACAATGGGATAGTGCGCTTCTTGAGCAAAAGCAGCAATAGACAGTAGATTGGCAATTAAAAAGCAAACAAAAGATTCCAGGTAATAGCTTTTTACAAAATTCTTCATTTGCCAAAAATAACTATCTTAAGATATTTTCAACCCCGATTAAATGATAAAGTTCAGGAGGTCAGCCGGGTGAATGTCATAAATGCGAAATATTACGTTATTTAGCTTTATGCTTTGCAATAATTGACACTATCATGAAAAAGATACTCATCCCAACTGATTTTTCTAAAGAAGCAACCTTTGCCTTAGAGTCGGCCTATCCCTTGGCACAAAAAAAAGGCGCTGAGATAGTCCTTGTCAATGTAATAGAAGATCCGCACGACTATAGTTTTAACACAATGGGTATTGCCGGGTACTCCCCTGAGGAGAACATCTATATTGTTCAGCTGATAAGAAAAACCGAGGAACGTTTGAAGGCATTGGTGGCCGACCCTGCCTACGCCGGGGTTTCTATGAGCTTCGAGGTTAAAATTGGGAAGACTTTTGACAAGATTTTTGAGGTGATTGAGCGCCTGAAGCCTGATTTGGTAGTGATGGGCTCCTCAGGTGCCTCCGGCCTCGACGAGGTTTTTGTGGGCTCTAATGCAGAGAAGCTAAGCCGGTTTTCCAGTGTGCCGGTGATAACCGTGAAGGCCAGGCGTGATTTGGTAAATATCAAGAATATTGTTTATGCATCCGATTTGCGGGAAGAGCAGGGCGTTATCATGAATGACCTGAAAGCACTACAGAAGTTGTACGGAGCAAAACTTCATATATTAAAGGTGTTTGAGCCTGTTTGGGTCAACGACCAAGAGGTGAAAGAACGAATTCAGAAGTTTGCCGATCACTTTCAACTTGAAAATTACACAGTTAATACGTTTCATGATCCCGACGAAGCGGAGGGTATTCTGTTATTTGCTGGTCAAAACAATGCCGATTTGATTGCCATGTCCACTCACCCCCGCAAAGGGCTTGGGGTGCTACTTGGAGGAATGATCTCCAAAAATGTAATCAACCATACGCAGATTCCTGTATGGACAAAGGCTATAAAGAAAAAATAGCCAAGGCTAGTGTAAAACCAAGAAAGCCGACCGTTCCAACGATCGGCTTTCTCAGTTATGAAGTTTTCGAAAAAGGCCTTACTTCAAAACACCCAATTCTTTTCCAACTTCGGTGAAAGCGGCAATGGCTTTGTCGAGGTGATGTTTTTCGTGAACGGCAGAAATTTGCACCCGTATTCTTGCCTTTCCTTTGGGCACCACGGGAAAATAGAACCCAATAACATAGATGCCTTTTTCGAGCAGCTTTTGGGCAAATTGTTGTGAAAGCACAGCATCATAAAGCATAATGGGCACAATGGGGTGCTCGCCAGGCTTGATGTCAAAACCGACGGCGGTCATTTTCTCACGGAAATATTTGGTGTTGGCCTCCAGCTTGTCTCTCAGCTGAGTGGTTTCAGAAAGCAAGTCGATAACTGCGATGGAGGCACCGGTAATGCTTGGCGCCAGCGTGTTAGAGAACAAGTAGGGCCTGGAGCGTTGCTTCAGTAGCTCAATAATCTCTTTTTTCCCACTGGTGAAGCCGCCCGATGCTCCGCCAAGAGCTTTGCCTAAGGTGCCGGTAATAATTTCGATGCGGCCCATCACTCCTCTGAATTCATGTGTGCCACGCCCTGTTTTTCCCATAAAGCCGGTTGAGTGGCATTCGTCGATCATCGTGGTTGCCCCGTACTTGTCGGCCAGGTCGCAAATTTCATCCAATTTGGCAATGGTGCCATCCATTGAGAAAACACCATCGGTCACAATAATTTTGTTTTTGCATTCCGCTGCCGCTTTCAGTTGCTCCTCGAGATCGGCCATGTCGTTGTTCTTGTAGCGAAACCTTTGCGCTTTGCACAGTCTCACTCCGTCAATAATAGAGGCATGATTGAGTTCATCCGATATAATGGCATCTTCCGGCCCAAACAAGGGCTCAAAAACACCACCGTTGGCATCGAAAGCAGCGGCATAGAGAATAGTGTCTTCAGTGCCCAGGAATTCCGATATCTTTTTCTCCAGCGTTTTATGGATGTCTTGTGTGCCGCAGATAAATCTGACTGAAGACATGCCAAAGCCATGCGAGTCGATGCTTTTTTTGGCCGCTTCCAGTACTTTTGGGTGCGCTGACAGCCCCAGGTAGTTGTTGGCGCAAAAGTTGATCACCTCCCGGCCGTCTTGTGTTTTGATATCGGCTCCCTGAGGAGTGGTGATGATTCTTTCTGTTTTGTAAAGACCAGCCTTTTTGATCTCTTCAAGTTCGGCAGTCAGTTTTTCTTTCAATGAATCGTACATAGTTTCTTATTCCTTATTTTTTGGGGTAATGCTAAGTTTGGGCTTCATCATTTTTGCTTTGGGCACTTCTTTCTTTGCTTCCTCAGCCGTTTCCACAATGGGATATTTTCTTCTTATTCCATTGATAAGAAATATTTTTTGTGCAGTAAAGCTATCCGGATGAACCTGATCAAAGATATTTTTGAGTTCCATGAAACGCTCCGATTCGCCCAGAGCGAATCCTTTGGCGTCTATTTTTTTTGAAGTCAGGTACTCTTTGAAAGTCATGGTTTTTCCTTTGGGCAAATATAAGTGCTTTCGGTGGCTACAGGAAACTTTTCAGCAAAGGCGGCAGGTAATTGACAATGGTTAAATGTGTTTGTTGAAAGCGCTTTTGCTTGTACTCAATATTACTAATTTTGCCGACAGAACATTAACCCTTCAAAATCTACGAATGAGTACGATCCTTATTATAGGTGCCTGCGGCCAGCTTGGCACGGAGCTGACGGAATCGCTGAGAGCCAGGCATGGAAACGACAAGGTTATCGCAACCGATGTTTCGGCACCAAAGGAAAGCCTGCTATCGGGGCCTTTTGAACACCTGGATGCCATGGACGGCAAAAGGCTTGAGGAGCTGATAGCGAAATACAGGGTCGACCAGATTTATCACCTGGCGGCAGTGTTGTCGGCAAAAGGTGAAGCCGATCCCATGTTTGCCTGGAACCTTAATATGACCAGCCTGCTCACAGTGTTGGAAATAGCGAAAGAACGAAAGCTGGAGCGGATATATTGGCCAAGTTCAATTGCCGTTTTTGGCCCCAATTCTCCCATTAATCATACACCCCAAAACACCATCATGAACCCGAATACGGTTTATGGGATCAGCAAGCTGGCGGGCGAAAGGTGGTGCGAGTACTACTTTTTAAAATACGGGGTCGATGTTAGAAGTATCCGTTACCCGGGTCTTATCGGCTACAAGGCCAAGCCAGGCGGTGGCACCACCGACTATGCAGTTGACATTTACTACAAGGCCAAGGAAGGCAAAGACTTCAATTGCTTTTTGAGGGAGGACACGTTGCTGCCTATGATGTACATGACGGACGCTGTGGATGGCACCATTCAGCTAATGGAGGAGGAGTCTTCAAAGATCAAAATCAGGTCCAGCTACAACCTGCATGCCATGAGCTTCGCCCCAAAAGACATCTACGAAGCTATAAAATCAGAAGTGCCTGGGTTCAGCATTTCGTACGAACCTGATTTCAGGCAGAAAATTGCTGACTCCTGGCCCAACAGCATTGATGATAGTCATGCAAGGGCTGACTGGGGATGGGAGCCGAAATATGATCTGCAGCGAATGACCAAAGAGATTCTTGCTAACCTCGTTTTGTATTAGTTATTACGTTTGACAGAGAGGTGCGAGGATTGGGGGTCAGCTTTTGATGCCCATGACATCCTTGTGGAGAGATTTTGTGCGAAATCTCCAGAATTAGTTAATAATAGGACTTTTCATCGAAGGAATTGTGTGCTTCGTAGAAAGAAGTGGCGTTTTTTGCCAAAATTCACATGATTTCTTCTTCATGTGTGCTATCTTCCAAATTGTTAACTTTTCAAAAAAGCGCTTAACAATGAGGATTTTGACCTGCTTCAGCCTTTTGGGAATCTTTTTCACGTCGGCTACATACGCTCAAACTGCCATCAACGCCTACGGAAAGGTAACTAGTGTTTCAGGAGGCAGTACACTCACTCTTTCGAATGTCAACGAAATTTACGATAAATTTGAGGCCGGTGAGAACGTCATCATTATGCAGATGCAGGACGATGTGTTGGGGGCCAACACTGCTGATGATGAGTCATTTGGAGACATAGGCGATATAGGTAGTGCTGGTCTTTTTGAGCCAGCGACCATCCAAAGTGTAAGCGAAGCCTCCCAGACAGTCGACATTTGGTGCGAGACCTTCGAGGATCTGAGCGAGGGAGATGCTGACGACGCTGGGTTGACAGCCTGGAGCGCTTCCTGTGGAAACTGCGGTGGATTCAGGTACTTTCAGGTACGCCAGGATGCCACGCTGGGCGGTGGCTATTTGTTTGGGGGGCGTCAAATGACTTCCGGAGGTACCTGGACATCTGACCCAATTTCAATATCGGGGTACACGAATGTAAGCCTGTCGGTCGACGTGGCTCAAAGCGGGTTTGATGATGGAAACGACAACATCACAGTAAGTTACAGACTCGACGGGGTTGGTGGATTTACCACTGTGGGTTCCATGCAGTCAGGCGCTTTCGCATCAACGACGCTTTCGGTTAGTAGCCTGTCTGGCACCTCCATTGAGGTAAGGGTGGTCATCAATAGCAATCAATTTGGAGATACAGGGTTGTTTGATAATGTAAAAGTGAGTGGTGACACGCCCCTGCCTATCTCAATTACCCTGACCGAACCTTTGGAAAATAGCTATAGCACCGGATCCAATGCAAGCCTGCAAATTATTTCATTCCCTGAGTTCGCCAATTACACCACTGCCTCCGACTTGACAGCTCTACCCTGGGACGGAAATGTGGGGGGCGTTTTTGCCATCGATGTGACCAATACCCTTACGCTACAAAATGACATCACTGTAGATGGGACAGGCTTTAGAGGGGGGATTAACGACATTCCCGAAGGCAACAACTACAATACTTGTAATAACGCTGTGTACCGTACCAACAATACCAATTTTGCACTTAAGGGTGAGGGCACCTATAAGATAACTGACTCAAACTATGAACGGGGTAAAGGCCATGTAGCCAATGGAGGCGGAGCCCCAAATACTTACAAAGAGGGAGGGGCCGGTGGAGGCAACTTCACCGCTGGTGGGTATGGTAGCATCGGTGAGTGCTACGACATCAACGTGATTTGGCAGGAGGATTTCGAAACAGGTTACGGAGGTGGAGAAACCTCAGGGGCTAATAACAACACGGCGAATGGTGCAAACGATTGGACGACGTCGATTGGCGGCGGCACCTTTCAGGTTCAGAATGCTGCTATCGCAGACAATGGAAACGTGTCCGGCTACTACTTCTATTCCGACCAGACAACGGGTAGTACCTGGACTTCTGAATTGATCAATATTTCCGGTTATACCGACGTAGCACTTTTGATTGATTTTGACAACAATGGAAATCTCGATGGAGCCGATGTAATGGATTTTGAGTATAACCTGGACGCTGCGGGATGGGTAAGCTTTGCCAACTACGGGAGTCTGAGCGACGATGGTCTTTTTGAAATTGACGGATCAGGCACGGCAGAACAGTTTGGCCTCAGCGGAACAAACGTGCAAATAAGGGTGACCGTTACTGTTGCCAACGCAAACGACAACTGGCTTTTTGACAATATAAGAGTGGGTGAGGTTATCCTTGAAGACAATGCCCCTCGTGGAGGAGCCGACCTTAGTAACTATATAAGTCCCTCGAGAGTGTTCATGGGGGGCGGAGGTGGTGCCAGTGGTGATGATCAGGACAACGGAGGAGGAGGAAATGGTGGAGGCATCGTTTTGATCAGAGCTTCCATGATCGACTATGTTTGTGGCAGCTATACGATCTCTGCCGACGGAGAGCCAGGCTATTCCGCTGCCGGGGTTTTAAGGGACTCAGGATCCGGCGCCGGAGCCGGCGGTTCGGTAGTGTTTCAGGTCGATAACTGGACGACAGAAACCTGCATGGTGGTTTCAGCAAGTGGGGGCGACGGAGGCGACGTAACCTATTTGAACAACCCCAGCGGCATGGCTGGTGGCGGTGGTCGGGGAGTGGTTATCTTTTCCTCCGCAGTGCCGGGCATTACCATAGATACTAGCCAGGGAGCTCAAGGTACTAATAATAACGGTGCCAGCGGGAGTGCCTCGGAGGGATCAACAACTCCCGAGAACCCCAGTGCACCAGCAAACGGCGTTTTTGAGTCTTCGCCAGGCGTTTTGCCGGTTTCGCTTTTATACTGGAATGCTAAAGCTGAAGGAAGCAAGGTTGTATTAAGCTGGGCGACGGGCAAAGAATTGAATAACGACTATTTTACTATTGAGCGTTCCAGCGATGCTGACAACTGGCAACTGCTGGCAACAGTAAAAGGAGCCGGCACTACCAACAGCAAAAAGTACTATGACATGGATGACAGGCAACCCCTGCCTGCAGTCAACTACTACCGACTATCTCAAACCGACTATGACGGAACTAAAGAGGTGTTCGACATCATTGCGGTGGAAATGGAATCTTTTGGAGGGGATTTGGTAGCCTACCCCAATCCCAATAGAGGACGATTTAGAGTGAAGCTACCCAATCAGGATTGGGGAAGCCTAAATCTTACAATGCTGGACATTACAGGACGGGCGGTCAGTGCCGAATTTAGGGTGGAGGGAAATGAAATAATTGTTTCCTGCAGGTCACTTCAGCCGGGAAGCTACTTCGTAAAAATTGTTGCGGGTAATGTTCACCAAACCCTGAAAGTAATCATCGACTAAGCCAATTATTTCGCTATAGCACCATAGCAGGTTACCACATATGTGTTATACAACGCCAGCTTTCACTTGAGTTTGATAGTGATTGGCCGAGTCGATACCTTGTCATTTTTCAGTTGGGAGAACGAATAGGTTAGCTCTTTGATAGCTTGGAGCCGGGGGCTTTATGCGAGACACATCTATTGTCTTATTTCGTTCCCCTGTCGTGAAAACTCCGATGGGCGTCAGAGTTTTGATTAATTCTTTTGAAAATCTCCGCTGCCATAGCCTGGCGGAAAGTTGCAGTCTTACAGCCTAATGGTGCCAATGATAAATAGTACGAGGGTAAATAGGAGTCGGACACAAAAAGGAGGCATGAAAAGAATGACGACTTGGAACAGGCGGTTGACTTCATACAAGTGTGAGTTGTATAAGGAAAGAAGCAAATAGGCCTGGCGTCGCAGCAGGTAGTCCGCCAGAAATAGTCAATTCCCCTACCTTAATTGCAGGGGAATATTTTCGGGCTAACGATAATCTTAAATCGAACACAGATTAATTAACCAACAGTCTGTATGAAGACGAGTATTTGCCGGCCTGGATGGTTACCAAATAGATTCCCGTGGACAAGGCTTGGTCAAAGGTGGTAGAAACATGAGCCGAAGTGATTTCGCTGGCTGTTACTACCCTGCCCTGAAGATCTGATACAGTCATTGTCACACTATAAGCTGTGTAAAGAAGCTCCTCAGGGATGTTGAGCTGCAATTCGGTTCCGTTGTTAGGATTGGGGTACATGGTCACAGCGCTGAAGTCAGGAGCAACCTCTACAGCGATTGTTTCAAATATTTCTGAAGAACCATCAAAGTCAATGGCATTCAAACGATAATAGTTGATGCCCATCTCAGGATCATTGTCAGTAAATGAATATTGGTGTTTTTCAGAAGTAAAACCATTTCCTTTTTCAGTAGCAATTACTTCAAACTCTTTTCCGTCAAATGATCTTTGTATTTCGAAGTGGTCGAAGTTTTCTTCTGACAGCGTTTCCCACGAAAGCTTAACCGCATTTTTCAGGTTTACACCTTTGAAGTAGCTAAGTACGATAGGTAGGGGAGTAGAGCCACCGCCATTAACGAAATTTTGGATTGATTGGGGCTTAGAACTTAGCGAAGAATTATCTGCTGAAGCAGCCGCAGTATCTCCATTTCCGCTGATTGTGCCGGTTACTACCAGATTGCCAACTCCACCGTTGTTGTCAGTATATTCCTGATTTCCGCCAGTCAGTGTCATGTTGCCGTCAATGATCAAAAGTCCTCCGTTGTCCAGTGTAACTTTGTTGGCTGCCGAAAAATCTCCAAAAACGATCAGTACTGCTCCTGATAGAAGTTTTAGACTATAGCTGTTTGTGTCAAAAGTCATATTGCCATAAACCACCAGCGTGTCCTTGATAACTATTTCCTTGCTGTTATTTCCGATATTGCGGAAAGAAAGAGATCCATTTCTTGTAATATATTTTTCAATTCTTATTTGCTCATCGCCCCCTGAATTATATGTATTTCCAATATTGGAAACAGGAACGGCCACATTGTCTGTCCAGTTGGCATTGGTTGTCCAAAGGTAGAAGCCATTGGTTTTAGTTTGAGCTCTCGTTACTTTTTGAGCGGTGGCCAACGAACAACTCGTGGTTATGATGATCAGAGATAAAACGATTTTTAGTGTGTTTTTCATAGCTGTTAATTCTTCTTCCTTTCGGACAATACAAAGGTCAATCATTGCTTTCAGATCACAAAATTTCTTGTGTGAGGTATAAAGGCGTTTATCGACTTTTTGGGAGCATTCATAGAAAGGCCTATTTTCTGAACCTCATTTTAACATACGCAGAAAGGTGTTTGGCCGGATTTAGCTGCCCTTTGCCTGATGTAAGATTTATGGAGAAATTGAATAAAAACCAACTTTTTGTTTGGGTGGCGCAACTGTTTGGTACACGGTGTTTTTGCAGTACCCAATGAGCCTGTGGGAGTGTCGCTTAGCAGTGCAGATTTTGAACTTTGGCAAAAAAGTAAATTATTTGATGTCCGATACAGCCGGAAATGCTTCGGAATTTGAAGCCTAAAATGGAAACCTATGAGTAGTTATAAAAATATACTAGTTGAGCAGAGCGGATCAGTAAAGACCATCACTATTAACAGGCCCGACAAACTGAATGCACTTAATCAGCAAACCATGGAGGAGCTGAAACAAGCTTTTCAGGAGATTAATGATGCCAAAGATTTGAGAGGTGTTATTGTCACAGGTGCGGGAGAGAAGGCATTTGTGGCGGGTGCCGACATCAAAGAGTTTTCGGAAATAAACGAACTTAATGCCCGTAAATTCGCTGAAAATGGTCAGGAAACCTTCGACCTCATACAGAATTGCCATATTCCGGTCATTGCAGCCGTTAATGGTTTTGCCCTTGGGGGTGGCTGCGAACTGGCCATGGCATGCCATATGCGAGTCGCTTCAGAAAACGCCAGGTTTGGACAGCCGGAAATCAACCTTGGCATCATACCGGGCTACGGCGGCACCCAACGGCTGACCCAACTCATTGGCAAAGCAAAAGCAGTCGAACTCATGCTAACCGGCGATATGATCTCTGCAGCTGAGGCGCTCACTTTGGGTCTTGTAAATTATGTGGTTCCTGCCGATAAGGTGATGGAAAAGACCAACAGCCTGATGGCGAAAATTCTTGAAAAGGCGCCTTTGGCAGTCGGAATGGTTATCGACTGCGTTAATGCCGTTTACAATGCTGATGAGGATGGCTATCAGACAGAGGCTAATTCTTTTGCCAGGTGCTGCGGCACTGAGGACTTCGTTGAAGGGACAACTGCCTTTCTTGAAAAGCGCAAGCCTGCTTTTAAAGGCGAATAAGGTAACTTCGGGCTTTATATGGGCCAATTGAAAAAACTTGCAGGCCAAACTGCGATATACGGAGTCAGTAGTATTGTAGGCCGCCTGCTTAACTGGCTGCTGACGCCATTTTACACAGGTATTTTTGAACCAGGCGAGTATGGGCAAATGACCATACTCTACGGTTACTCTGCATTCCTGCTTGTTATTTATACTTATGGTCTGGAAACAACCTTCTTTAGGTTTTCCACGAGAGACATTACTAACGGGCAGAACACATATGGTCAGGTAATGACCATGATAGTGCTGACTACCTTGATTTTCACAATTGCGCTTTGGGCCTTTGCTCAGCCAATAGCTTCATTTATTGAATACCCGAATCATTCGTCATGGATAAGGTGGTTTGCTGCGATACTGGCGGTAGAAGCTGTTATGTCCATTCCCTTTGCCAAGCTTCGGCTGGAGAACCGGCCAATCAAGTTTGCCAGTATTAAGATTCTCGTCATCCTGGTCACTATCCTGCTAAATATCTTTTTGCTTGTGGTCGCTCCGGCAGTCATTTCGGGTGAGTCTTTCGTTTTCATGAAACCCCTAGTAACGCCATGGTACGATTCCTCTCTTGGCATCGAATACATTTTTATTGCCAACTTCCTGGGTACGTTCTTACTGGTGCCGTTGCTGGCAAAGGAGCTTATGGTTGCCAGGTTCAACTGGAACCGTAAATTGATCAGACAAATATTGGCGTACAGCCTGCCAGTGGGAGTAATGGGCTTGGCGGGCACGGTCAACGAAACCTTTGGCCGGTTGATGATCAAATACCTGTTACCAGATGGTTTCTACGGTAGCGGCGGCGCTGATTATGCCACAGGGGTTTATGGCGCCTGCTTTAAGTTGAGTGTGTTTATGAACCTGGGTATCCAGGCCTTTCGGTACGCCGCCGAACCCTTCTTCTTTTCAAGTGCCGCCGATAAAAACTCTCCTGAGCTGTTCAGCAAAGTGATGAAGTGGTTTGTCATTTTCGGGGCGTTGGTGTTTTTGGGCATTTCCGTCAATTTAAATTGGCTGGGGCTTCTTCTTCGCCAGTCGGAGTATCGTGAAGCGCTATTTATTGTGCCCTTTTTGCTTATGGGTTACCTGTTTCTGGGTATTTATTATAATCTTTCTGTGTGGTATAAACTCACCGACCAGACATACTATGGTGCCTATATTGCGTTGCTTGGGGCTTTAATTACTGTCGTCGGAAATGTATTATTGATCCCTGTTATTGGGTATTTGGGCAGTGCAGTCGTTACCACCCTCACGTTTCTGGTAATGGCGGTAGTTAGTTTCTATTTGGGGGAAAAATACTACCCTGTTCCCTATAAAGTATCCAACGCATTTTTCTATCTGATTCTTTCATCTGGCCTGGTTTTGGGTGTAAGCCAACTGCACTTAGGCTCATTTTTGCTCCAGGTGCTTGCCAACAATCTGGCTGTGCTGTGCTTTATTGTTGTCGTTGTAATCAAGGAAAGAGCGGATTTGCCTCGACCTAAGCGTTTTATTTCTTAATTTTGCAGCCTTGTTTTACTTATGAAGGTAAAAATAGTTAACAAATCGCCATTTTCACTTCCTGAATATCAGACTGAGTTATCGGCTGGGCTCGACTTGAGAGCTGTTTTAGAAGACGGTGTCAGGCTTGCTCCTTTGGAACGAAAATTGGTGGCAACCGGTCTTTATATAGAGTTGCCTGCTGGGTTTGAGGCGCAGATTCGCCCCCGAAGCGGCATGGCATTTAAGCAGGGAATTACCGTTCTCAACTCGCCTGGTACCATAGATGCAGATTACAGAGGGGAGTTAAAGGTGCTTTTGGTAAATTTGTCGAATCAGGAGGTTGTCGTTGAGCATGGAGACCGTGTGGCTCAAATGGTTATAGCAAAGCACGAAAAAATAGAATGGGTTGAAAGCGAGGCCTTAACTGAGACAAAAAGGGGTGAGGGCGGATACGGAAGTACAGGTAAAAAGTAATAGATGCCTGCGAAAAATATAAAGATCAAGATACCCAAAGATCAAATTTCGACGTATTACAGATTCCCGGCGTCCGTTTTGAAGCAAAGAATATGGTAAATGCAGATCACATAGTTAAAAGAGTTATCGCCACAGGGGCCCTTGCGCTTCTTTTGGCATCGCTTTCCTTTGATTTGCAAGCTCAGGGAAAAAAGAAAAAGTCGAGAGACGGTGTGCCCAATGAGATTTCTGAAAACGACAGGTTTCAGGCAGAGTATTACTTCGTAGAAGGGGAAAAATTTTTTATGCTGGAGGACTACGCCAAAGCCTATGAGCTGTTCAGTCTCTCCAACGACATTGACCCGAAAAGCTCCGGTGTTCACTACAAGATGGCACAAATTCTGGCCGAGTCCGGCGACTTTGAAAAAGCGCTTACCCATGCCAATGAGGCCATTAAGCTCGACGGTGATAACAAATACTACTTCCTTTTAGCAGCCGAGATTTACACCAACATGTCCAACTTTCAGGAGGCAGCCAGCCTTTACGAAAGAATGATAAGCACGCTGCCTAACAACGAGTCGTATCTTTTCGATTTGGCGGCATTGTATATCTATCAGGATAAACTTGATAAGGCCCTCGATGTATACAACAGGGCCGAAGATTTCTTTGGTGTACTAGAGGAAATTACCTATCAAAAGCAGCAGATTTTTATTCAGCAGGGGAAGATAGATTTGGCCATCGCAGAAGGTCAAAAGCTGATCGAAACCTACCCCGACGAGTCGGACTATAAGCTTACGCTCGCTGAAGTGCTTATTTCAAATCAAAAAGAAAAGGAGGCAATCCCGTATCTGGAAGCAGTGCTGAGAGACAACCCGTCCAATGCGCAGGCAAGTGTCCGGTTATCCGAAATTTACAGAAAGAGCGGGCAGACGGAGAAGGCCATGGAGTCGCTGCACAATGCGTTTTCTAACCCGTCGCTTAATGTAAATGCCAAGGTACAGCTGTTGGCTGGTTACATCGCTCAGCTTCCTAATCCCGAACTTGAAACCGCTGCCAAGGAGCTGGCTGTAGATTTAATTGAGGCCCATCCCGACAATGTAGATGCGCAGGCCATTTCGGGTGACCTGGAGTTCAGGCTGGGAAATAAGGAGAAAGCCAGAGGTTTCTACCTGAAAGCCCTCGAGCTCGACAACACCAATTACAACCTTTGGCAAAATGTGATTTCCATTGAAATGGAACTGGAGGACTATCTGGGTGCTGCACAGCATGCTGAGCAGGCTATCGAGATCTTCCCCAATCAGGCGCTGCTTTATTATTTTGGGGGCACAGCCTACCTTGTGAAAAAGGACTATAGAAAGGCTGTTAATAACCTTGAAGCAGGAAAAAAGTTGGCAATGTCCGACCCCGACCTTTCAGGCTTCATTATCGGCCAGCTTGGCGATGCTTACAATGGCCTGGAGGATTATCCTAAGTCTGACGCAGCCTATGAAGAAGCATTGAAAATCAATTCTGACAACGACTATGTTCTCAATAACTACAGCTACTATCTTTCTTTGAGAAAAGAAAAACTGGACAGGGCTCTTGAACTATCGAAGCGTTTGGTAGAGAAGAATCCTGATAATGGGACTTATCTTGACACTCATGCCTGGGTACTGTACGTGAGAGGTGATTACAAGGAATCGAAATTTTACCTTGAAAAGGCCCTGGCTGACAGTGAGAATGTTAGTGGCACAATCGTTGAACACTATGGTGATGTACTTTTTCGATTGGGTAAGATTGATGATGCGGTGGAGCAATGGAAAAAAGCAAAATCAATGAAGGACACCACCAAACTAATTGATAAGAAAATTGCCGACCGGAAACTATATGAAGAATAGACTGCTGCCCCAAGCAGGTTTAATTGCCCTGATCCTTTTCGTTTCCTGCAATAAAAAGCTGGCCTACTTTGACTTTTTGGAGAGGAACAAGCTGGACGTCCAGGAAATAAACTTTGATTACTTCTCCACTAAAACTAAGATCAACTACACAGAGGGTGACAATAAAATCAACGCCAGCGCCAATATCAGGATAAGAAAAGACAGCATTATTTGGTTTTCGCTTACTCCTGCATTGGGGATAGAAGCTGCCCGGGGCATTATCACCAAAGATTCACTTGTGGTGGTGGACAGGCTCAATAAGGTGTATTTTGTGTACACCTATGCAGCACTCAGTGAGAAATATAATTTCAATATTGACTACGAGTTGCTGGAGTCGATTTTTTTGGGTAATCCACCCAGAAATATCAAGGAAAATGAAAGGGTGGTGAGAGAGACCGATTATGCCATGGTGGAGCAAAAGGAGGGAGAGGTTACGTTTAACAACTACATTTCTACCAAAACCTCCAAGCTGGAGAAGCTGTCTATTGTTGACCTGCCTACCACCAACACGTTGAATATTACTTACTCTGATTTTCAAGTAGTTGGTGAATTTCATATTTTTCCGTTCCAATCGTTGATTTCATTGGTGTACAATAAGCCAGGCACGTCGGAGGCTTTCAATACACAAATAGAAATTGAGCACAATAAAGCGGACGTTGAAGACGGTAAAAAAATGAAGTTCCCGTTTAATATTCCCCAAAAGTATGAGCGGAAGTAGTCGCTTGTCAATCCTGTTGCTCCTGGCGCTGATTTTCTCAGTGCAGGTCTCATTTTCTCAAAAATCGAAGAGCCAGTTAGAAAAAGAGAAGCAGGAAAACCTCAAGCGAATCGAAGAAGCTCACTCTATTCTACAGGAAACAGAAACGCAGAAAAAGAGCACATTTGGCCAGTTGAGCGCTATTTCAAGGCAAATAGAAGCCAGGGAAATGCTGATTGGCTCGATATCGGAGGAGGTTAACCTGCTGGGCTCTGACATAGACGAATTGAATCAGGTTGTCAAATCACTGGACGCTGACCTCAAAGCACTTAAACAAGAGTATGCTTCCATGATCTATGCCGCCTCCAAATCACGGCATGGGTTCGACCGGATCACTTTCCTGTTTTCCGCCCAAACCTTTAGTCAGTTTTTACGTCGGCTTAGCTACCTTTCTCAGTATGCCGAGGCACGAAAAACACAGGCGGTTCAGATAAAAAGGGTGACCGAGGCACTAAATGGCCAGAAAAGAGAGTTTGAAGCTAAGCGAACCGAACAACAGAAATTGCTGGCCAGTCAGGTGGCTGAAAACAAGAGCTTACTTGCCTTAAAAGACAAGCAGAGCTCGGTAATAAAGGACTTGAGTAGCCGGGAAAAGCAGCTAAAAAACGAGCTGGCGCAGAGGAAGCAGGCCATCGACAAACTGGATAACCTTATTGCGGAGCTGATCAAAGCAGAGCTGGAGAAGGAGAGGGCAGCCAAAAGCCCGGTTACTTCCCCGCTGATTTCCTCAAATTTTGAGGGCAGCAAAACCAAATTGCCATGGCCTGTCTCGTCGGGGTTCGTTTCCTCACGGTTTGGCAGGCACCCACATCCCGTGCTGAAAGGCGTGGAGGTTGACAATCAGGGCATTGACATCCAAACCGGCCAAAACGAAATCGTAAAATCGGTTTTTGATGGAACTGTAGCCACCGTTGCTTTTGTTCCAGGAATGAACAGTGTGGTGATCATTAAGCATGGAGATTACTATACCTTGTATGCCCGGCTGAAAAAAGTAAATGTCAAAAAGGGACAAGAAGTCAAAATTGGTGACATAGTCGGGGAGGTGTTCACCGATACCGATGGGATCTCCGAGATACAATTTCAGGTTTGGAAGAACAACCAGAAGCTAGACCCTGAAAAATGGCTCATGACCAAAAAGTGAGGGGTGCGGTTCTTTAAATATTTCTAGTATGAACCCTTGATCCCAAATTATTCTCTTTAACTTTACGTTATTACAATACACTAAAAAATAATATTATGAACACAATTTTTGCCTTTGGGATGCCTGGTGGCTGGGAGTTGATAGTTATAGTGTTCATCGTCCTGATTTTCTTCGGAGCTAAGAAGATTCCTGAACTTGCGAGAGGCCTTGGAAAGGGAATTCGTGAATTTAAAGATGCGACAAAGGAGATCAAAGATGAGATTCAAGAAGGAGTAAAAGAAGTAAAGGAAGATAAGCCTAAGTCTTGAAAACATATAGATCGCTAGCCGAGATTCAGAAGGCGATAGCATCTGGAAACATCACCTGCAAGCAGCTGGTAGAACAGTACTTGCAGGTAATCAACGAAAAAAGTCACCTCAACGTCTTTCTTGAAGTTTTTGCTGAAGAAGCACTAGCCAAAGCAGATGTCGTCGATGAAAAAATCCGTGCCGGAAGGCAGGGTCGCCTGGCAGGTATGGTTATCAGCCTAAAGGACGTGCTGTGCTATAAGGGGCATAAGCTCCAGGCAGGTAGCCGTATCCTTGAAGGGTTTGTTTCTCAGTTTACCGGCACTGCCGTGCAGAGGTTGCTCGATGAAGATGCAATTATCATTGGCAGAACCAACTGTGACGAGTTTGCTATGGGTTCTTCCTCGGAAAACTCCGCATATGGCCCGGTTGTGAATGCTGCCGGCGAAAAGCGGGTGCCAGGAGGTTCTTCCGGAGGTTCGGCCGTTTCTGTGCAGTCCGACATGTGCCTGCTGTCACTTGGCACTGATACAGGCGGCTCGGTGAGGCAGCCGGCGTCTTTTTGCGGCATTGTAGGCTATAAGCCCACCTATTCCAGAATTTCCCGG
Source organism: Imperialibacter sp. (assembly GCF_048007035.1). Classification (NCBI taxonomy): domain Bacteria; kingdom Pseudomonadati; phylum Bacteroidota; class Cytophagia; order Cytophagales; family Flammeovirgaceae; genus Imperialibacter; species Imperialibacter sp. Next base: position 1,632,792 of record NZ_CP180355.1, on the reverse strand, counting down.
TATGGGCTTTTGGCATATGCCAGTTCCTTTGATACCATCGGTACCTTCGCCCACACCATTGAAGATACAGCACTTGTGTTGGAAATAATGGCTGGCCACGATGACTATGACAGCACAGTGTCGCATGAACCGGTGCTGCCCTATTCCACACTGCTTTCCAACAATAAAAAATACAAAATAGCCTATTTAAAGGAGCCGTTGGCTTCGCCGGAAATAAGTGCACCGGTAAAAGGTGCTGTGGAGGACGCTATTACCTGGCTGAAGAAGGATGGTCACACAGTGGAGCCTGTCGAGTTCAATTACCTCGACTATGTGTTGCCCACCTATTACATCCTTACCACGGCCGAAGCAAGCTCTAACCTATCCAGGTACGACGGTGTAAAATATGGCTACCGGAGCAAATCGCATGTGAACCTCGAGACGATGTACAAGAAATCGAGGTCAGAGGCTTTTGGCAAAGAAGTGCAGCGAAGAATTTTATTAGGTACCTTTGTGCTAAGCGCCAGTTACTACGATGCCTTTTATACAAAAGCATTGAAGGCACGAAAATTGATTCAACAAGCAACTAGAGATATACTTAAGGAGTACGATTTTATTATTTTACCTACATCCCCGACCGTTGCATTCAAATTGGGTGAGCATACAAAAAATCCGTTGGAAATGTACCTTGCCGACCTCTTCACCGTGCAGGCATCGGTAGCTGGAGTGCCAGCTATTTCGATTCCGTATGGCGACGACGATGAGGGAATGCCCATTGGCTTGCAACTAATCGCTGACGCTTTTCAAGAAGAAAAGCTTTTGGCGTTTTCCCGGCACATTCTTGATGCCAGGAACAAGGGATAAAAAAATTTGTATGAAAAAGCTATTGACCATTGTTTGTGGACTTTCTATCAGTCTGTTGGGCTACGCCCGGCAGGGTGATGTTGAATTTGGAGTAGTTGAGGCTGATACCCTGTCTTTGGATGTGGTCGACACAAGAACTATTCTCCCCTACGATTACTCTCCTGATTTCACCTACGAAATGGTGGAAGAAAGACTTGCCGGTCTGAATTCAGGAGTGCCAATTCAGTTGAATGAAAGGGTCTTTTCTTTTATCGATTATTTCACTGTTCGCAACCGGGACTACATCAGATCGGTACAGCAAAGAGCAGAGGTTTATTTCCCTATTTTTGAAAAATACCTCAAAGAATACGACCTCCCTGAAGAGCTTAAATATCTTTCCATTGTAGAATCGGGATTGAGGACCAACGCCATCTCAAGGGTTGGTGCAGGCGGTTTGTGGCAGTTTATGCCCGCCACAGGTCGTTTTTACAAGCTGCATCAAGACTGGTACATTGACGAGAGAATGGATCCCGAGAAGGCCACAGAGGCGGCTTGTAAGTACTTGAAGCAGTTGTATGGGATGTTTGGGGATTGGGATTTGGCACTTGCTGCCTACAATTCGGGTCCCGGAAACGTAAGAAAGGCCATCAGAAGATCGGGCTACAAGAAGACGTTTTGGGAAGTGTACCGCTATCTGCCAAGAGAAACACGTTCTTATGTGCCTCAGTTCGTAGCCATTCTCTACACAATGAACTTCAATGAGTTTCATAACCTGTATCCTGAAGAAAAGGAATATATGATGGCTTATGACACTGTCATGATCGATCAGTATTTGCACATTGAAACTTTTGCCAACCTCACAGGTTTGTGCGCCGACGATATTCTTAAGCTGAATCCACATTTGATCAGGGGTGTTATTCCTGAGACAGTCAGCAACTATCCGTTGAGAATCCCATCCGATAAAATGGAATTTGTCTATGAAAACATGGACTTCCTGCTTGATTCGGCCGGTAAAGTTGGAAAAGAACACTTAGAAAAACTGGCGCAGAATATGCCCGGCAGCACCTATGGAAGAGAAAATGTCCGGTACCGGGTGCAATCTGGTGACGTATTGGGCACTATTGCACAACGATATCACGTTAGAGTTTCTGACTTGAGGGAGTGGAACAGGATTTCAGGGAATATGATCAGGGTGGGACAAACCCTCAACATTTGGGTGCTGCCCAACTATCAATCGAAGCCCAACCTTTATACGCCATCTTCCACAATCGCCAAAGTACCTACGCAGTCCACAGTTATATCGGCATCGGTGGGCGCCGACGGGTCAAAGTACCACATGGTGCAATCGGGTGATACTTTGTGGGACATCTCAAAGAAGTATGGGAATGTGTCCATTGAAAAAATTAAGCAACTCAACAATTTGAGTTCAAGTAAAATACATGTTGGACAAAAACTATTGATTGAGTAGTCCTGGGTAGCGACGAAAAGTTTATAATTGTTAATTTAGAGGGCCGCAAGGCCCTTACGAATTTTAATAGAATATCTCATGACTCGTACAGTTCCATTTATATTCACTTGTTTTCTGTTTTCAGTCCTGTTGTCTTCCTGTGGTTCAAAAGACAAGTCTGATAACGGCAACTCTCTTCTTCCGGTAGCTCGTGGCGATGCAGCAGAAATCATTCTCGTGATGGATAGTGCTCAGTGGAACGGGCCGCTGGGATCGGAGATGAGGCGAACCTTTGAATTGATTATTCCGGGGTTGAATAGAGCGGAACCACTTTTTGATCTAAAGCAGGTAGCGCCAAAATCGCTCAATGGGGTACTAAAGAGTGCTAAGAACATGATTTTTGTCACCACGCTCAATAATAATACAAGGGCAGGAAAGATCATGAAAGGTTATTACACAGCAGAGTCGCTGTCGAAAATAAATGAGGATCCGAACCTGTTCTATTTTACGAGGAAAGACAATTACGCCCGGGGCCAGGAAATACTCTACTTGTTCGGCAAAGACGATGAATCACTGATCCGTAAGCTCAGGGAAAATGGCGACATTTTGAGGCAGTACTTTGAGGACGTAGAGAACAAAAGGCTGCAAGCCAATCTTTTCAAGATTCAGGAGAGGGATCTGGCGGATGTGCTTTATGATCGCCATAATTTTAAGCTCAAAATCCCTTATGGTTACGAGTTAGCACAAGATAAAGGAAACTTCGTTTGGCTGAGGGCGCTGGATTTAGAAGTGGACAAGACGATCTTCGTTTACTATGAGCCTTACACTAATCAGGAAGTGTTTAAAGATATCACTGCGTTGAGATCGAGAATTACAGAGAAGTATTTGCGTGACATTGAGAAAGACAATATCTACATTACCTACCAGGATGTACTCCCATTTATTACCAAGGACATCAATTTTAAAGGGAGCTACGCCGTGGAGACCAGGGGCCTGTGGAAGACGAGCGATTCGACCAATGGGGGGCCTTTTATCAGCTATACGTTCGTGGACGAGGTACTGAATAGGCTCTATTATATCGAAGGGTATGTGTATGCACCTTCCAAGGACAGAAAAAGGGACTATATCAATGAATTTCAGGCGATATTGCAGTCTTTTCAACCCGCCCAATCAGCGGCACCTGCTGCTGGTCGTTAATTGTTTATGTAGATAGCCCCTATTAGCTTTGTTTTTTACCCATTAACCTGACACCTAACTTTTATGGCCATTAAAATTCGCAAGGAAGACGCCCTTGAATACCATTCTTCCAGCCCCGCCGGAAAAATTGAAATACGTCCAACAAAGATGATGAGCAGCCAGGTTGACCTGGCTTTGGCTTATTCGCCCGGCGTAGCAGAGCCGTGCAAAGAAATAGCAAAAAATAAAGAGGATGTTTATAAGTACACCGCCAAAGGCAACCTTGTAGGGGTTATTTCCAACGGAACGGCTGTGCTTGGACTCGGCAATATTGGCCCGGAGGCTTCAAAGCCCGTGATGGAGGGCAAGGGGGTTCTGTTCAAGAAATTTGCCGGCATTGATGTCTTTGATATTGAAGTGGACGAAGAAGACCCCGACAAGTTTATTCAAATTGTGAAGGCACTGGAACCGACCTTTGGTGGCATCAACCTGGAAGATATAAAGGCACCCGAAAGCTTCAAAATAGAAAGAGTGCTGAGGGAACAAATGAAGATTCCTGTCATGCACGACGATCAGCATGGCACAGCCATTATCTCAAGTGCAGCCTTGCTCAATGCGCTGATTGTTGTAGGCAAAAAGATTGAAGAGCTAAAAATAGTAGTCAACGGAGCAGGTGGAGCTGCAATGGCATGTACCGATTTGTACGTGGGGCTAGGTGCTCGCAAGGAAAACATCGTGATGCTCGACAGTAAGGGCGTTCTCAGGAAGGACAAAATCGACCCTGAGTCAATGAAAGCCAGGTACGCTACTGACAAGAAAATTGACACCCTGGATGAGGCGATTGTTGGGGCGGACATGTTTTTGGGTCTTTCCACCGCCGACGTGTTCACGCCAGACATGCTGAAGAAAATGGCCAATAAGCCTATTGTTTTCGCTTTGGCTAATCCCGATCCGGAGATTCCCTACCAACTGGCCATGGACACCAGAGATGATGTTGTGATGGCTACAGGTCGTTCCGACCACCCTAACCAGGTAAACAATGTGTTGGGCTTCCCCTATATTTTTAGAGGAGCACTTGATGTAAGGGCTACGGCCATTAATGAGGAAATGAAACTGGCAGCCGTGAAGGCGCTGGCGGAGCTGACCAAAGAAGCCGTGCCTGAAATGGTCATCAAAGCTTATGGCAATAAGCCAATCACCTTTGGCAGCGACTACCTGATTCCGAAACCGTTGGATCCAAGGCTCATCACTACGATTTCTCCGGCTGTGGCAAAGGCCGCCATGGACTCAGGCGTAGCGAGAGTGAAGATTGACGACTGGGAAGCTTATAAGGTGGAGCTTCAGAGCCGCATAGGTATTGACAATCGTTTAATGGCGAGAGTGATCGCCAGGGCTAGGAGAGCTCCCAAGCGGGTTGTGTTTGCAGAGGCCGACCATCCCAAGATATTGAAAGCTGCTCAAATGGTGATTGACGAAGGAATAGGCTACCCAATTTTGCTGGGTAACAAAGCCAGAATAGAAGCTTTGGTGCTAGAGAACAAACTTGACCTTCGTGACACGCCAATCATTGATCCTTATCATGAAGCCGATACAAGGCACGAATATGCGGCCATGCTTTTTGAGAAAAGAAAGCGAAAAGGCATCACCATGGTCAATGCCAGGCAGCTGATGTACGACCGCAACTATTACGGCGCTATGATGGTTGAAACCGGGGCTGCGGATGCGCTTATCTCTGGCCTAACGAACGATTATCCGAAGACCATTCTTCCGGCACTTCACATCCTGGGCGTTGAGGAGGGTATTAACCGGGTGGCGGGCATGTACATTATCAGCAATGCCAAAGGCACCTATTTCTTTGCTGACACCACAGTGAATCTTAACCCTACGGCTGAGGAATTGGTTGAAATCGTTGGTCTGGCAGCGAGGGCTGTGAAGTATTTTGACTACGAGCCCAAAGTGGCCGTATTATCATATTCTAATTTTGGATCGTCGAGAGGTGGTGTGCCTGAAAAAACCAGGAAGGCAGTTGAGTTGGCGAAGAAAAAATACCCGGACCTTATCATCGATGGGGAGCTTCAGGCCAATGTGGCGTTGAATGCAGAGCTGCTTAGCGAGGTGTATCCATTCTCTTCTCTGAATGGGCACTCGGCAAACACACTTATTTTCCCCGACCTGGCATCAGGTAATATTGCCTATAAACTGTTGATGGAATTGGGTGGAGCAGAGGCGATAGGGCCGATTCTGGTAGGTATGAACAAAGCCGTCCATGTATTGCAGGTGGGTAGCTCTATCAGAGAGATATTTAATATGGTGGCTATTGCCGTCATAGATGCCCAGTCGCAAAGCGCAAAAGCCCAACAATAGGATGATTACATACCTTAAAGGCAAGTACATCGAAAAGGAGCCGAATCACACTGTGATGGAGGTGAACGGCATTGGTTATGAAGTAAGAATCTCATTGAACACCTTCAGCCAGATCAAGAACCTGGACAGCGGCATCTTACAAACCCATCTCCAGGTGAAGGAAGACGCCCACATTCTCTTTGGGTTTGCCGAAATGCAGGAAAAGCAACGGTTTCTGGATTTGATCTCTATCAACGGCGTGGGGCCTGGCACGGCATTAATGATTCTGTCTTCCCTTACGCCGTCCGAAATTCACGAGGCGATTGTGAGTGAGGACGTGAATTTGATCCAGAGAGTGAAGGGTGTTGGGGCCAAAACTGCACAACGTATCATCCTGGAACTTAAAGATAAACTCAAGAAGGAGGACGTCTTTGAAAAATCTCCTTCCGGCATGGGTGTGCGAAGCAATAGTTTGCGAAATGAAGCGTTATCAGCTTTGCTGGTTTTAGGTTTTCCTAAAGCACAGGCAGAGAAAAATATCGATCTGATCATCAAAGAAAAGGGAGGAGGAGTTACTTTAGAGGAGTTGATCAGATTGGCCTTAAAAAATTCCAGATAGGTTTTACCATTTTACCGTTTGAGGAGGAGATTTTTAAATACTACTCTAGTACTCTTGTGTATTTCGCTTGTGCTCAGCGCTTTACTTGCTAATGCTGAGCGCTCTTTTTTTTATTGGAGGACGCCGACAAGTATTTTCTCTTCAAGCAGGACACCATACCAGACTCACTCAAAGGGCCCTACCAACCATCAAAGACGCCTACATTCGAACCTATTGACCGATTTGGTGACCCTTTTTCTAACAAAATAAGCCCTTCCCCCCTTCAGTTAAAAAACCCCGCAAGCCTCACACTCGATGCAGAAATTGACACGTCGATGAATTACACCATCTATGAAAGGATAGGGGATGTGAATTATCGGCCAACCACCACCATGACGTTCGAGGAATTCAGCAAGTGGAAGGAAGAAGAAATGCTGCGGGAGTATTGGAGAAGCCGGTCAAGGGGCCTCGATGGAGAAAGTGCAGTGAGTGGCAGGAGGCTTATACCTAAGCTGTATACCAGCCCTCTGATTGACCGGATTTTTGGTGGGAGCTACGTCGATATTCAGCCCAATGGTTTCGTAACGCTGGATTTTGGTGGCAGGTGGCAGAGGATCGACAATCCGCAAATACCAATCAGACAGCAACGAAACGGCGGGTTTGAATTCAATCAGCAGATAAGCCTTAACCTGGTCGGCAAGGTTGGCGACAAGCTCGCTATCACAGCCAACTTCGACAACAACAACTCTTTTGATTTCCAGAATAACCTAAAGATGGAGTACACTGGTTATGAGGAAGATATCATCAAGAAGATCGAGGTGGGTAACGTGAGCATGCCCATCAGCAACAGTCTTATTTCCGGCGGGCAAAGCTTATTCGGTGTGAAGACGCAGTTGCAGTTTGGGAAGCTGTTCGTAACAAGTGTTGTTTCCCGCCAGCAAGGACGAAATGATGTCATTACCCTGGAAAGCGGGTTTCAGGGACGGGAATTTGAAGTACGAGGCTCCGACTATGATGACAACAGGCACTTTTTTCTAGGGCATTTTTTTAGAGACAATTATGAAAAGTGGCTGGGCAGCTTGCCTCAGGTAATATCGGGCGTGAATGTAACCAGGGTCGAGATTTATGTGCTGAAAAGAAACGGAGATACCCAAACATTGAGGAGTTTGCTAGCCTTTCAGGATCTTGGAGAAAGCGATAAAGCCTTCCGCAAAGACAATCCTAATTTGAGTCCCGTTCAAACCAGTTATCCGGCGAGCAACGATGCCAACGGCTTATTCAAGTCCCTGAAGGCGAACAGCGCAATAAGGGACGCCAATCAGGTCGATGGCATTCTGGAGTCGAGTTACAACTTTATGAACTCTGTCGACTATGTAAAAATCACCTCTGCCAGAAGACTTGATGAAAAGGAATTTGTGCTGAACAAACAGCTTGGTTATATCTCCCTTCTTAGAAAGCTGACAAATGACGAAGTGCTGGCAGTAGCCTACGAATACACCTACAACGGCCGAACCTTTAAGGTAGGTGAATTGATGGAAGACTACCAGAATTTGTCGGAAAATGAGCTGTTGCTACTGAAAATGCTCCGCCCTAATAAGATCAACACATCAACTCCAACCTGGGACTTGATGATGAAAAACATCTACAACCTGAACGCCAGCCAGGTGGATAGGGAGGGGTTTACACTGAGAATCCATTATCGTGATGACTTGACGGGTATCGACAATCCAAGTTTGCATGAGGGGGCCCTTACGAAGGACCAGCCGCTTATCCACCTTCTCAAGCTTGACCAGCTCAACCCCAACAACGACCCGCAGAGAGACGGCAACTTCGACTATATCGAAGGAGTTACCATCGACTCGAGGAACGGAACCATTATCTTTCCTGTGCTTGAGCCATTTGGAAAAACCCTAAAAACATACTTCGACAAGGACAACGAGCAAAACCTTATCCAGAAGTATGCTTACGACACCCTTTACCGAACAACAAAAGCTGATGCTGAGCAGGTATCGTCCAAAAACAAATTTTTCATTTTGGGTAAGTTTCAGGCGGGAGCATCCAACGAAATCGTGTTGCCGGGCATTAGCATTTCACCCAATTCTGTTGTAGTCACTGCTGGCAACACACTGCTGACCGAAGGTTTGGATTATACGGTCGACTATAACCTGGGAAGGGTGAGGATCATTAACGAAGGCATACTTAACTCCGGGAAGCAGATCAATATTTCATACGAAAAAGCTGATGTTTTCAACTTTCAAACCAGGTGGCTTACCGGAACACGGTTTGACTATAAGCTCACTGAAAACTTAAACCTGGGGGCTACATGGCTCCACCTGAACGAACGTCCTGGCGGCATTACCAGGTATAGCGTCGGCAACGAGCCGACAAAAAACTCGCTGTACGGCTTCGATTTAAACTGGAGCAAGGAGTCGAGGTTCCTGACCAAAATGGTCGACGCACTCCCGTTCGTAGATACAAAGGAACCTTCCCGAATTACCTTCACTGGCGAGGTGGCCCAAATCAACCCCGGCACTTCCAATGAGGTAGGGGGCGAAGGCACATCCTACATCGACGACTTTGAGTCGGCGGTAACACCCTACAACATGGGTAATTTCCAGGCCTGGAAGCTTGGGGCCACTCCGCAAACACCCGGGAACCGGTTTGACCTAAGCAACCAAACTGGTGACAAGCTTGGCTCCGCTTTCAAAAGAGCAAAAATTGCCTGGTATATCATCGATAACGTTTTTTATCGGAACGGAGGGCCGAACTCTCCCCCTAACATTACAGAGAATGACAAGGACAACCACTACGTCGCTGGCATTATCCCTCAGGAAATCTACTCGCAGAGAAGCCGGAATATAGTTAACACCAATGAACCGATATTTGACATCGCCTATTTCCCTTCAGAAAGAGGACAATACAATTACAACCCCGACCTGGACACCGATGGCTTGCTCAAAAACCCGGAATCAAACTGGGGAGGTATTACCAGGGCAATTACCTCTGATGTGGACTTTGACAAGACAAACGTCGAATACATTGAATTCTGGATGCTGGATCCATTTATCGACGACAATGACGGAAGAGGCAGGGTACTCGACGGGTTGTTTAACCAGCCTAATACTACCGGTGGCGAACTGATCTTCAACCTGGGTAGCATCTCAGAAGATATAATCAAAGATGGACTCCATGGGTTTGAAAATGGAATGCCTGCCGATGGCGGAACGGAAAAATTGACAACAACTGAGTGGGGAAGAGTAACGCAGCAGCAATACCTCACTGACTATTTTGACAATCGTGCTTCGGCAAGACCCAATCAGGATGTTGGTCTCGATGGTCTTAAAAATAGTGAAGAAGCCAGTTTTTTTAACGACCGTTTTATAAGTAAACTACAAGTTTCGGGCACCGCAAGAAACAAGATCCTTGAAGACCCCTCGGGTGACAATTTTCAGTATTACTTAGGTGCCGAGCAGGACGCCCGGGACGCAAAGATCCTGGAACGCTACAAAAACTACAATGGCATGGATGGCAACACCCCCGTCCAAACTGCCAGCGGAGAGAACTTTACACCATTGGGCAGCGCCCTGCCTGAGAACGAGGACTTGAACAAAGACAACACTATCAACGAGTTGGAGGAGTATTACGAATACAAAATCCCACTAAAAAAAGGACAGCTTGAAGTAGGTAAAGGATATATAGTTGACCGGGTAGTGGGTGGTGAAGGTGGCGAACGTACCTGGTATCTTTTCAGAATCCCTGTTCGAAACCCCAGTAGAATTCAGGGCGATATCTCAGGGTTTAAAAGTATTAAATACATGAGGATGTATTTGACGGGCTGGAGGCAACCAGTCGTATTGAGGATGTCCAAATTTCAACTGGTGGGAAGCCAGTGGCGGAAGTTTACTGAGAGCCTTTATGACAGAAGCTACAACGAAGTTCCCGAGCAGTACACTTCGGATTTTACCATTTCAGTGGTGAGCATCGAGGAAAACAGCAAAGCCAGCGAGGGCAAGTCGCCTTACACTTTGCCTCCCGGAATCAATCGTGACCGAGACAACACCACTGTTATTCAGCGCCAAAATAATGAGCAGTCAATTCAGGTTTGCGTGGATAACCTTGAGGACAGGGACGCCAGGGCTATATTCAAGAACGTCAATTTTGACCTGATCAACTACGGTAAAATCAAAATGTTCCTGCACGCAGAAGGAGATGGGCTGAACGATGATGATGTTTCCGGCTTCATTAGGTTCGGAACGGATTTTGACCAGAATTACTATGAGATTGAGGTGCCCTTGAAGGTAACACCTTCAAATGTGGAGGGCTCTTCCGGCGAAGCACTACAACGACTTGTTTGGCCAGCCGAAAATGAAATAGATATTGAATTTAATCAGCTTTATGCTGTCAAGTCGGCCAGAAACCGTTCGAAGTTCAACGTGGAACTGCCCTATACCGAGCAGGTTGGGAACTACAAAGTGACCATTGTAGGAAGACCGGATATGAGTTCTGTGCTTACCATGATGATTGGTGTGAAAAACCCGGAGTCGCCCGACCAGCAGCCTAAATCGGTCTGTATATGGGCCAACGAGCTGCGGGTAACCGACTTTGATAATACCAAGGGGTGGGCAGCCAACACCAGGTTGAATGCCCAGCTCGCTGATTTTGCCACCGTCTCAGGTTCAGCCAGAATCACGACGGTAGGCTTTGGAGGGATTCAGCAGCGGATTTCGGAAAGAACAAGGGAAGAAACAATCAGCTATGATGTTTCAGCCAATGTGAATGTGGATAAGTTGCTGCCGGGCAACACAGGCATCAAAATTCCTATGTTTGCCAGTTACGAAAACACCGTGGCCACACCCAAATGGGATCCGCTCGATCCGGACATTCCTCTGGAAGCCTCACTTCTTAGCATTGACACCCAGGAAGGGCAGGACAATTACAGGCAAATAGTGGTGGAGCAAGCTACACGACGAAGCTTGAATTTTACAAATGTGAGAAAGGAGAGGGTAAACCCTGACGCCAGGCAGGACTTTTACGACATAGAAAATTTCTCCGTTAACTACTCCTATAGCGACGTGACGAGCAGTAACGTGAATACGGAGAGTTATTTATTGAAGAACTATAGGGGAGGCGTTGGGTATAACTACTCGACGCAGGGGCTGGTGCTGGAGCCGTTCAAGGACTCGGAGGCTTTAAAAAGCCCTTACCTGAAATTCATAAAAGACATTAACGTATCTCCGCTGCCTAACAATATTTCCATCAGGGGTGATTTAGACAGACGGTTTGCCAGAACGCAGCTAAGAAATGCCAACCTAACCACGGTAGGCCTCGATCCATTTTATGAAAAATACTTCACCTTCAACAGATCATATAGTGTTCGATGGAGTGTTTTCAAAAGTCTTACGCTCGACTATAATGCCAGAGCAAGGGCCATTATTGATGAGCCCGAGGGTGATATAAGCACACAGGCTGCGAAGGATTCCATTTGGACCAATTTGAAGAACCTTGGCCGGATGAAGAATTTTGACCAGAATGCCAGTGCCAACTACAGGCTGCCCTTCGACAAGTTTCCTGTCACCGACTGGGTAAGTGCCGATTTGCGTTATGCTGTTGGCTACACATGGACGGCCGGTTCTGTCACGCAAGCCGATACGCTGGGTAACCTCATCCAAAATACAAGGGAAAGGGCTCTGAATGGAAAGGTTGACCTGGTAGGCTTGTATAATAAAGTACCGTATTTCAAGACGATAAATGCTCCACCAAGACGACGACCGACAGGTCCTGCTCCCAAAGGACCAAGGACAAAAGTTGACACTACTGAGGCAAAGAAATCTGAAAATAAAGCTTTTAAGGGGCTTTTGAGGCTCTTGATGTCGGTCAGGTCAATCAATGGTACCTACAGCATTAGGGAGGGTACCATGCTGCCGGGCTTCAGGCCAAGGGCATATTTATTTGGCCTGGACAGCGGCTTTAATGCGCCTGGTACCGACTTCATTTTCGGTAGCCAGGATCCCTCCATCAGATACAGAGCAGCGGAAAACGGCTGGATCGCCAAGAGCACATCGCTTTCGGCGCCTTTTACTCAGAACAACACCACAGATTTGCAGCTAAGAGCTAATATTGAGCCATTCACGGACCTCAAAATTCAGCTTGACGCAAAGAAGACTGTCACGGGTAATTTTCAGGAAATATACCGATACGACGATGAATTGGAGAGCTTCCGTTCGCTGACACCATCCCGATCGGGTAGTTACAATATTTCTATTTTAACTATCAACACTGCCTTTATAAAAGACGACACCGCCAATATTTCGTCTGTTTTCAAGCAGTTCGAAAACAATAGGGGCATTATAAAAAGCAGACTCGACGCTTCAAACAGTGCAGGAGAGTATGCCCTCAATTCCCAGGATGTATTGATTCCTGCGTTTTTAGCTGCCTATACGGGTCATTCCGCCAACGATGCCTCGCTGTCACCTTTCCCGAGGATTCCAATACCTAACTGGCGGGTGGATTATGCCGGCCTGTCACGAATACCGAAACTTGCGCAGGTATTTTCATCCATTAACCTTACCCATGCCTACACCTCAAGTTTGAGTATCAACAACTTCAGCAACACACTGGCTTACACTGATTCGCTATCGCCACTTAATGCAGATAATTTTGACCTTACTAATCAGATAGAGAATTATCCGATGGCCTCTCTGAACGGAGAGAATGGGCTGATCCCTATATATGTGCTTGGCCAGGTGTTGGTGTCCGAGCGGTTTGCCCCCTTTTTGGGGATTAACTTAAGAACTAAATCGAGGGTAACGGCCAGGATAGAGTACAAGAAAGAGCGGAACCTCGCACTCAACCTCTCCAACAGCCAGGTAACGGAGCTCAAAAGCAACGACGTAACACTGGATTATGGAGTCACGAAGTCGGACTACGAATTGCCGTTTAAGGTACAGGGAAGGACAGTGACCCTTAAAAACGATATTACTTTCAGGGTGGCAGTGACCGTCAGAGATACGAAGACATTACAAAGAAAAATTGACGATGAGCCGACCATAACGGCGGGAAATATCAACTATCAGGTACGACCAACCGTGAGTTATATGCTCAATGACCAACTCAATCTTCAGTTCTATTTTGAACGAAATCTTAACCAGCCCAGGATTTCGAGCTCCTTTAAGAGGGTGACAACTGCCTTCGGGGTGCAGCTCAGATTTAGTTTGGCGCAATAATTTTTCACTTAAAACAGAAGAGTGTACTTTTGCTCACTTTAAAATAAAAGAGATATCCATGAACATTCCCGAGAATTTACTTTACACCAAAGACCACGAGTGGGTTAAAGTTGACGGAGATATAGCCACTGTTGGCGTCACTGATTTTGCTCAAAGCGAACTTGGTGATATCGTGTACGTCGAAATAGAAAAAGAAGGAGAAGAGGTAGCCATTTCTGAAGTATTTGGCACCGTTGAGGCTGTAAAAACTGTTTCTGACCTGTTTATGCCATTGAGTGGAGAAGTGACCGAAGTAAATGCGGCATTGGAAGCGCAGCCAGAGCTTGTAAACAGCGATCCGTATGGCGAGGGCTGGATGATCAAAGTAAAAGTGTCGAATATTTCGGAGAAAGAAGAGCTTTTGTCAGCGGCTGCTTATAAGGAGCTTATCGGGCAGTAAGGTGTTAAGACTTTTTCAAAGCCTTAAGTATATATGGGTGGCTTTGATCCTCTACCTGACCTTAAGCCAGGGCGGCGGCAGTGGGTGGTTTGAGTTTCTTAAATACCCAGGGGTTGATAAGATTGGCCATTTTGGTCTGTTCTTTGTTTGGGCCCTGCTTTATTTCCCGGAACTTGTTGTGCCGGAGACATTGTTGATAAATGAAAAGCCAGTAAGATTTTGGATTGTTGCAACTAATTCCTTAGTTTTAGGAATACTGATTGAGATTGCTCAAAGCTTCATCCCATACAGGAGTTCAGAATGGCTTGACTTGCTTGCGGATGTTTTGGGCTCGGCGACTGCTTTGTTGGCAGTAAATTTTGTGCGGCGAAAGAAATCTAATTTGAATTAAATTTCTTAATCGCTACATTTGAAATTACTACGAATAGATTAACTAACTACTAAATTGATTTTCAATGGAGGCCAAAAAGAGCGAGAAAGCAGATCTTGAGAGAAAGACCGGACTGTTTTTCAACATAGGCCTGGCTGTGAGTTTACTTCTTGTCATTACCGCTTTCGAGTGGAAGTTTTATGACGATGGTAACTTGGTTGACCTTGGTCAGGTGGATGATAACTTTGAAGACTTAATGGAGATACCTCCAACCGAGCAGCCACCACCACCACCACCGGTGATTCAGCAGCCTGAGATTATTGAGGTGCCTGACGAGGAGGAAATCGAAGAGGAAATTGAGGTAAACCTTGACGTTGAAATCACTGAAAACACAGTGATAGAAGACGTGGTGTTCGAAGAAGCACCTGAAGAAGAGGTTGCTGACGAAATATTCACGATTGTGGAAGACCAGCCAGAGCCTAACGGCGGTATGGCAGCATTCTACGCCTACGTTGGAAAGAACATGAAATACCCCAACCAGGCAAGAAGAATGGGTGTTGAGGGTAAAGTGTTTGTTCAGTTTGTTGTTGACAAAGATGGATCAATCACTGAAGTTCAGGCGATAAAAGGTATTGGAGCTGGTTGCGATGAAGAAGCCGTAAGGGTGATTCAGGAAGCGGCTAAGTGGAAACCTGGTAAGCAGCGTGGACGCCCCGTGAAAGTAAGAATGATTCTTCCTATTACCTTCAAGCTTGGATAATTGAGGACATAAGCTATAGAAGAAAAGCCCCAATATTGGGGCTTTTTTTATGACTAAAATCAGAGGACGGGGCTCTTATAGATCATATCTATTTAGCTGAAAATGGAGGACTTTGGTATTGAAGTTTGGCGGATGGCCAATCAATTTAATACCCAAAGCCATGAAAATTTCACAACCCATACCCGCAGAAAGCCGTGATTCAAGCAGCAACATTCGAGGCACGGTAGATACCCCCGAAAACTATTTCCTCAAGTCACCAAAGGCAGATGCCCTTGTCAGGAAGCAGAGGCAGGCAAATCTGATCGGTGAGCTATTGGACCACAAAAGGAGTAAAGCATTAAGAGACCACGATTTGAGCAATCTTTTCTTTGTGCTGGGGCTCGCTATTTCGCTATTGCTTGTTATAGTAGCATTTGAATGGAAATTCTACGACTCAGGCGATCAAATTGAGTTGACAGGTCTTACGGGAGATGAATTTGAGGATTTGATAGAAATTCCACCAACTGACCAACCTCCTCCACCTCCCCCGCTACAAAACCAGCCGGTAGTTATCACAGAGATCAGCGATGAAATTGAGCTTGAGGATATTGATCTCGACCTGGATGTGGAGATCACCCAGGATATGCGGATTAGTGACCCTCTGCCTACAGTGATGGACGAGCTGCCCGAAGAGGAGGCTGAAGAAATATTTGTCATTGTGGAAAACAAGCCTGAGCCAAAGGGTGGCATGCAGGCGTTTTATAAGTATTTGGGGGAAAATCTGGTTTATCCCCAAAATGCCAGGAAAATGAACATTTCAGGGAGAGTTTATCTCCAATTTATTGTGGAAAAGGACGGCTCGATCAGCAATATTGAGGTGGCTAAGGGGATTGGCGGCGGTTGCGATGAAGAGGCTGTTAGGGTATTGTCAGGAGCGCCATCATGGAATCCTGGAAAGCAGCGAGGCTTGCCGGTGAAGGTAAGGATGACTATACCCATCTTTTTTAGCCTTGGAGAGGAATAGTAAACCTAAAAGGAGCTAGAGAATGTTAAGGAGTTGTTCTTTGATTTTCTCCAGCTCTTCCTTCATTTCTATTACAAGCCGTTGCACGATGGCATCGTTGGCTTTGGAACCGATAGTATTTATCTCTCTGCCGATCTCCTGTGAAATGAAAGCCAGCTTTTTGCCGTTCGAATCGGGACTACCGAGTGCTTCAATAAAAAAGTTGAGGTGACTCTCCAGCCTGACTTTTTCCTCGGCTATATCGAGCTTTTCTATGTAGTAGATCAATTCCTGCTCGAAACGATTTTGATCCACCTTTTCCTTGCCCACCACATCAGTGAGGTTCTTTTCAATTCTTTCCTTGATCCCCTTGATTCGTTCAGGGTCTCTTTTAGCTACTTCGGCAAGGTTGTGACGGATGATGCCGATGTAGGATTCGAAGTTGCCATAAAGTACCTCACCCTCCTTGTCTCTGAATTTATCGCAAGCCTCAAGCGCCTTTCTCATCGTTTGAAGAACTTCTTCCAGTGAAATTCTCGCATCTTCTGTGTCTTCCTTTTGCTGCAGCACCTCGGGCATCTGCATAGTTTGTCTGAAAAGTGACTCATCAGAAACAGCCAGATTTGCTGAAATGCTCTTTAACTGCTGGAAGTATTGTTCGAAGAAAACGCTGTTGACCGTGTACCGAACCTCTTCCTTTTTATTCTCTTCGTACTCAAAGTTGATGTTGACTTTCCCTCTGATGAGGATTTCTGAAATCAAGGTCTTCACCTCCATCTCGTACTCCTGAATGGCCTTTGGAAGCTTCAGCGATAAATCCAGAAATTTAGAATTAAGGGTTTTTACTTCGATGGATAGCTTACACTCACTGTTTTCAAAGGAGGCACTTCCGTACCCGGTCATGGATTTTATCATCCCGAAATTTATGACAATTATCTAAAATGATAAGCTTTTAACTTCTTAAAAGTCGAATCCGAGTGTCAGGTAAAATCTCTTTTTCTGAACCTCGTAGTCTTCAATAGGGTAAGCCATGTCAAGTTTAATGTAGTATCCCAGCAGGTAGGTTCTCACACCAAATCCGTAGCTGGCCAGCCATGCCGATTTCGAATTGCGGATTACAGCCTGGAACGGAGATCCGGGAACCTTGTACGTAATGGTGTTTACGTTATTGTTTTCGTTAAAAGGAGAAGCGCCAGTCCAGGCCGAGCCAAGGTCGTAGAAAGAAGTAAATTGGAGGTTTCTGAGAAAGTTAGATGAAATCGGTCCCCGGTGAAAAAAACGGACGACGGGGAATCTAAGCTCTGCGTTGAACAGCAATACATTGTTCCCATTTAGCTTGTTGTAATTAAAACCTCTCAAGTTAGTGACGTAGCGCAAAAAGAGAATATCGCTATTGTCTACTCCGTACATGGGTAGTATAGGGTCACGCTGACCGGTGGTATCGGTTCTGTTGAACAGCCAGTTGTCCATACCGCCCAAAACGTATGTTTTGGCATCGTTGCCAAAAAATCTTCCATACATGAAACGGGTAGCAAAGATCAGCTCCCGGTAAATCTTCTGGTAGTGCCTTACATCTACCTCAATGTTGTTGAAACTTTGCGCCGTAGAGCCCAGGTTTTGCGAGAGGTTAAATGCAACTTTTGCTCTTGTCCCCTCAATGATATTTGTGCCATGCGAAATCGTGTTATCAAACACTATTTCCGACTTGAAGCCGGCATAGGATGTGCTTATGTCGGTGGGGAAGCTAGGTGGAGAGGTGCTGAGCGTCCGGTAGTCCAGCTCCAGAAATCTTGTGGTAGAAAAGAAGGGTTGAAACGCTATCCGTGTATATACACTCAGCGGCAGACTTGCACCAACCGTGTATGTGTTAAGTACATATTTTTGGTTGGCGGCTTCCAGCTGATTATTTCCATTGGATTCTCTGCGAATGACTTTTCTGTCATAGCGCATCTTAAAGTCGACTCTGTATTTCAGGAACTGGTACTCGCCAAAAATGTCGCCTTGCCTCAGGTTGGCAATGGCCAGTGCACCGCCATAGAAATGATGATCCTCGGTCATGTCATTCATGCGGGTTTCGAGCAGCATGCCAAACTTTCTCAATGGATCAATGACAAACGAAGTTGTCACGTTGTTGGCGCTGAAACGTGGCTCGTATGGAACTGGCCCCAGAATCTTACTTTTTCGTTCGACTCCCCTGAAGTTGGAAAGGAAGGAGCTCGACTCACTCCTTTGCTTAATCACATCGTTGTCGAATTGGTAATTTTCAGTATCTATGAGGTCTGACCTTCCGGCCAGGGCTGGGTCATTCAAAACGCTTTTTTTCTCAGCCTCTTTTTGGATTTGTTCTGCTTTTTCAGTCTTGACGCTATCCACTATTTGTTGCTGAGCTGCCCTTCGTTCGCCCAGTCGTTGCGTTAAAAAGCGAGCCTGCTGAACATCTTGCCGCAGTGTTTGCCTGGTAAAGGTTGGGGTTCGGTAGTCGAAGCCTTCAGCCTTATAAATTTTGTCTACACCATCATTCAGCATGATGGCCGTCAAAGTTTTGCTTGCTGGATCAACGTCGTACGACTTAATGCTTGTGTTGAAATTTGACACCTGGCTATAAATACTGTCCTCCCTGTTGTATCTGTAAAGGTTAACTATCCCTTTTTGATCACTTAGGTACAGGATGTTGTAAGTATCAAGCGGCTTGGGAAGGTAGTTGCTGCTAATGTTGTTTGTCAGCCTCACCACCACATTTTTGGTAGTGTCAAGGTCGTACAGGAACAGGTTGTAGTGGCTTGGAAGGTCTTTTAAAGTTTTAGATGCCGACTTCAGAGAATCTGTTGGTCGGTTGCTGCTGAACACAATGGCATCCGTGCCAGGCAGAAAGCTCGGCGTTATGTCGTCCCACACGTCGTTGGTAAGGCGCCTTAGGGCGTTTCTGGTGAGCGACACCAGGTAGAGGTCGTTTTGTCCGTTAATGTCGCCGCTGATGACAGCCAGCTTGCCGTTGCTGTTGAAGGCAATATTGTGAACCTGCGAGAACCTCTCCAGCGGTCTTCTGATCAATGACTTGCCGAGGATATCGTACTGCACGTACTCATAAAGGCCAAACTTGACATCCACAATTCCCAGCGTCACATTGTCCACCCAGTTGAGCATCGGCACTTTCAGGTCCACATCCTGATTGATCATTCTGTAGCCACCGGTCATTACTCTTGTGGATTTTCCAGTCTCCAAATTTTTGACAAAAACCCGATACTTGCCATTGTCATTAATCACATAAGACAGGTGCTTGCCGTCGGGGCTGATTGAAACGGTGGTAAAGTCTTTGTCTTTTTTGCGGTGAGTGATAAAACTGTCTTCCTCGGGCGACCGGTACTCACCCTCAATGGTGGTGTTAGCATTCAGGTAATAATTCTGCCAGTCGGAGAGAAAGGTTTTGAAAGGCACGCCTAATGTGCTGGCAATACTGTTTTCCTCATTCCGAATGATTCTGGTGAGGTTCAGGATGTTGGAGATATTGCTTCGGCCGTATTTTACTACTATGTAGTTCCAAATCGACTGCCCAATGAGGCCCGCCTGGTCGTAAGAGTACTTGTTCAGCTTTTTGAATCGTCCGTTTTTCTGCTGGAAGTCACGCATGAAGTCGTCCATTTCGATGGACCAGCCATTGGTCACATACATGGCGGCACCTTCGATAAACCACTCGGGCAAGCTGAGCAGATAGGTGTTTTGGAACATGTCGGTAAGGCTCCCGCCAAACATCATGTCTTTGATGAGCATGCGGGAAATTTGATGCAGCAGCTCTTCTTTAAAGCCCAGCATGGTGCCGGGGTAAGCGACCTCCACCTGTAGCTTGATGAAATTGGTTTTGCCGCCGACTGCAAAGGTCTCGTCATTGACGCCAATATTGCTTTGCTGAAGGTCGGCTACTGAGTTGTAAAGGAAAATTTTTGTTTTGGCATAAGGCGCATAGCCCAGAATGTCGGTAAGCTTGTCGAACTCAACTTCGAGAAACTCCGCAGCTGCTTTGGCGTAGTCTTCACCACCCTGGTAGAAATAAATATCAAAATTTTCGGCGCTGTAAAAAAACCACTCGAAATTTTTGTACTGAACCCTGTTTTTCCCGAATCCACCCGAAATATTCTGGGCTGAGAGATCAGAACAAAAAAGAATAAAGCCAATTAATAAGCCAATTTTCCAATAGCGCTCCAGTTGCCTGTTCATCATCCTACATTTCTCTCAAAATATAAAGAAAAATATCTTTCAATACTGACTTCCCTGCTCAATGGTTTTTGGCCGACAAGGTAGTCTGCCATTTCCCTGGCAAAAAAGGGACTTAAAGATACGCCTTTTGTTCCTAACCCATTGAAAATATGAATGTTTTCATGAGCAGGATGTTTCCCTAAAAAAGGACGCCTGTCTTTGGTAGAGGGCCTTATCCCTACCATGTGGTTGGTTAACTCAACATTCCCTTTGTATAAGTGGTTCAACTTTTCCAATATCTCCTTTTTTCCTTGTTCAGTTGGCAAATAATCCGGTTGCCGCCAATTGTAAGTCGACCCCACTCTCCAACGTTCATTACCTGCTGGTAGCATGAAACAACCCCGGTTAAAAATGGTGTTGCTGCCAAGGGAGGTGCTGACTTCGAGAATTTCCCCCTTTAGCTCATGTAGTGGCAACCATGAGAACAAATTTCCACGTTGCGCCCCAACTCCCTGCGCCAAAACCAAATTGCCCGCCTTCAGGTCTTTATAACTTATACCTGTGTTTGTGATAGAAAGGTTGTCTTCATGAAACATTTCTTCTGTGAAACACCCTTTAGCTTGCAGGTATTTTTTTGAAGCTTCCAAAAATATTGTGGTATCGATAAATCCAGCCTTCCTGAGATGAACCCCGCCGTATGGATCGTGAAACAGCTGAGAGTCGTGAGGTTGGCTGGTCACTTTGACAACGTAGGCTGAGAACTGTGGATCGGCTGACTTGGCCATCCAGTCATTTTGCTCATCGATGGAGGTAAAAGGCCGGTAGATGCCGATTGGGTGAACAAACTTTACGTCGAGCATGGACTCCAGGCTTTGATAGTAGGACTCAACAATGTCAAAAAGTGAATCTGCCTTCCAGGTTTTTACCAGCCTGTTGCCTGTTATGGGATTGTAAAGTCCCGCTGCAACTTTGGAAGCACATGGCTGCTTTGAGTCTGCCATCACCATTACTTTCTTACCTTTGCCCAGCAGTTCAAATGCCAGCGTAGTGCCCGCCAGCCCCTGGCCAATAATAAGAAAATCAACTTCCATCAATTTTGTATTTTGAGCCTCAAACCTACAAATTTGCCACCTAAAGCAAACCTCGCATGCTCAAAATAAAAGCCTTTGCCTTCAACCCGTTTCAGGAAAACACTTATGTGTTACACGACGAGACAAAGGAATGTGTAATCATCGATCCGGGCTGCTTCGACACATCCGAAAAACTCGAGCTGACCGATTTTATTGCTTCTAATGGACTAAGACCAGTTAAGCTACTCAATACCCATTGCCATATTGACCACGTGTTGGGTAATGCTTATTGTAAAAGAAATTTTGGCATTGAGCTGTATGCCCACAAAAAGGACGAGCCTGTGCTCAGGGCCGTAAAGGCATATGCCTCCAATTATGGGTTTGCTGGCTACGAGGAAAGTGAGATCGACCACTATATTGATGAAGGCGATGTTGTGGAATTTGGCTCGACTAGCCTGGATGTTCTTTTTGTGCCTGGCCATGCACCTGGCCATGTGGCATTTTACCACGCCGATACCAAGCAGCTCATGGGAGGGGATGTACTTTTTCGTCAGAGCATAGGAAGAACCGATCTTCCCGGAGGCGACCATAATACGCTCATCAAAAGCATTCATGAAAAGTTATTTACCTTGAGTGACGATGTGGAGGTTTTTCCCGGCCACGGCGAAACGACCACTATCGGATATGAGAAAGTTTATAACCCTTTTTGTGGCTTGAAAAGATGAAGATAAAAGCCCAGGTACCTAATATTCTCACCGCCGGCAACCTGGTTTGCGGCTGTATAGGCATTGTGATGGTGCTGTCAGGTAAAGTGGAAATGGCACCCGTTGCCGTGGTGCTGGCTGCGGTATTTGATTTTTTCGACGGCTTTGCTGCAAGAGCACTAAAAGTGTCGAGTGCCATTGGCAAGGAGCTGGATTCTCTGGCGGATATGGTAAGTTTTGGTGTATTGCCCGCCGTCACTGTTTACCAACTGCTTAAAACAAGTCAGACCAACGAGTTTCTCCCCTACATCGCATTCTTAATTGCCGTTTTTTCGGCCTTTAGGCTGGCTCAATTTAACATTGACACCCGGCAGTCGGACAAGTTCATTGGTGTGCCCACGCCGGCAAATGCGCTTTTTTTCACTTGCCTGGTTTGGACGGCTAGTGCCTTCCCAATCGTTGTTAATACATATGTGCTCGTTGGGCTGACACTGCTTTTTTCCTGGTTGCTGGTATCACCTTTTGAGATGATAGCACTCAAGTTCAAAAGCTTTGGCTGGGCTGGCAATCAACCGAAATACCTTGTCATTCTAATGGCCATGCTGGTGATTGTTATTGGTGGCTATACGCTACTTCCGCTGGCCATTTTGCTGTATGTTCTAACATCCATCCTGAGCCATTTATTTCAAACTAAGTCGCCTGCAGGCTAATTTCTTAGCTGAATGCTTTTATTTTTGGAGAATAATTTCGCTGAGCCAGCGTTTCTCCATGGCCTAAACGCCCAATGAAAAAACCGATCATCCTTATTGCCTCACTGATTACTATCCTTGCCTGCCATGTAGGCTTTGGGCAAAGTGTGCTCAGCGAGGGGCAGTGGCTAAAAATTGGTGTGACGGAGAAAGGGGTCTATAAGTTCGACCGTGACTTCCTTCAAAAGGCAGGTGTTGATGTGTCGGCGATTGACCCGAGGAAACTTGCGATGTACGGCAATGGAGGCGGGGGTATGTTGCCCCAAAGGAATGCTACTCCCCGACCTTTCGATTTGATCGAAAACGGTATTCAGGTGATAGGCGAGGGGGACGGGCGTTTCGATGCCTCTGACTACCTGCTGTTTTATGGCAACTCTCCCCACGAATATTCTTTTGAAACTGGATGTGCCTGTTTTCAATATGAAAGAAATCTATATTCAGACACCACCTACTACTTTCTCAGGATTGATGGCGCTGTAGGAAAACGAATGCTCACCCGGGAGTCGCTCGAATCTCCTGGAGTGAAAGTTGATGCCTACGACGACCTGTTTGCGCATGAGGTTGACATCAATAAACTTGGGAAGTCGGGCAGGCATTGGCAGGGTGAAATTTTTAGCTCATCGGGCAACGCCACCTTAACCTTTGAGGGAGGAAAGGGCGCTTACCTGCCAGGCACTGAGGTAACGATGATTTCCTCAGTTGTCACGCAAAGTTTTGGAGCCAGCTCTTTCGATATCAGGGTAAACGGAAATGCCATTTTCAATCAGGCTGTTGGCGCCAGGGGAGAAGGCGACTATGACCCATTGGGGGTTCAGAGGGTTGATACAATCCGGCTGCCTGTTTCTGCTATTGGTTTGGCGGAGAATACCTCAGTTGAATATACTTACAATCGTTTTTTTGGTAAGACGTCGCTGGGATACCTCGACTACTTCTTTTTGCAGGGGAAAAAGAAGCTCAATTACCGTCAGGGTGGGCTGGTATTCAGAAATAAAGACTCTCAGAGCACTGCTTCTTACAACCTTGGCAATGCTGCGGCGGTGGACAGAATTTGGGATGTGACCGATCCTACGCAGCCAATCAATCAGCAGTTCAGCAAGGAGAATGGCGTGGCCAGCTTTACAGTTGATCAAACTAAACCGCTTGAGTTCATAGCAGTTGATCCGGCCTCGCTGAAATCACCTGCCTCTGCCAAAAAACTATTGAATCAGGAGCTGAAAAACGGGCAGGTTCCGGATCTGGTAATTGTCGCACACAAGAACTTTTTGTCGGAGGCGAACCGGCTGGCCAACTTCCGGCGGTCGAATGATGGTTTGGATGTGAGGGTTGTTACTGTCCAGCAAGTCTACAATGAGTTTTCATCGGGTATGCAGGATATTTCAGCCATCAGGGACTATATGAAGTACTTGTATGATGCGGTGCCGGGAAAGCTGAAGTATCTATTGCTTTTTGGAGACGCTTCTTTTGATTACAAAGCAAGAACCGAAAATCACAACTTTGTGCCTGTGTACGAATCCAGGGAATCGCTGGATCAGATTCTGAGCTTTTCTTCTGACGACTACTTTGCATTTCTGGACGACCATGAGGGTGAATGGGTTGAGCAAACCAGCGGAGACCATATAGCCGATATAGGCGTGGGGAGGCTGCCAGTGTGGACGGCGAAGCAGGCTGCGGAGGTGGTTGATAAAATTATTGGCTACAGCACCGATCCCGCCGGGGTAGGCAGCTGGCGGAATGACCTCTACTTTGTGGCAGACGATGGCGACTTCAATATCCATCTTCGGGATGCAGACAGGTTGGCGGACTATGTGGACACTGCCTATGTTCAGTTCAACATAAAAAAGATTTACCTGGATGCCTTTAAGCAGGTATTGATAGAAAGCAAACCCCGCTCCCCGGAGACTTACGAGGCTATCAGACAGGCCGTGGACAACGGGGCTTTTATCATCAACTACAGTGGCCATGGCAATGCAACGGTGCTGACAGATGAGAGAATAGTTGTCTACGATTCGCTGGTCAAATGGAAGAACGGCTCAAGATTAGCTTTGTTCGTGACCGCCACCTGTGAGTTTGGCAGGTACGACGACCCAACAGTTGCCAGCGGGGCTGAGGAGTTGCTACTCAATCCGCAGGGAGGAGCGATTGCTTTGCTTACTACCACCCGGCCAGTGTAT
This sequence comes from Imperialibacter sp., assembly GCF_048007035.1. NCBI lineage: Bacteria > Pseudomonadati > Bacteroidota > Cytophagia > Cytophagales > Flammeovirgaceae > Imperialibacter > Imperialibacter sp. The sequence continues at coordinate 1,607,747 of NZ_CP180355.1, read as the reverse complement.
GCTCACACCAACTATGTGCTGAACCAGGCTTTTTACCTTTCCATATTCTCAAAAATAAATGGAGAGTATCCACGCCTGGGCGACGTTATCAGGGAGACCAAGAATAACAGTCTCCGGGGGCCGGTCAATCGCAACTTTGCGCTCTTGGGTGACCCGTCTATGAGGCTCAACTATCCGGCCTATAACCTAAAAATAACCGAACTGAACGGTGTGCCAATAGATGGCGTGCCCGATACTGTGTCGGCAATGAACAAAGTAGTGGTAAAAGGAATTGTGGAGGATGGATTTGATCAGAAGGTAACCGATTTTAATGGGAAGCTGACGGTCAATATGTACGACAAGCCGACCACGTTTGCCACCCTGGGCGACGAAAGCCAGCCGACGAATTATGAGCTATGGAACAATGTAGTGTACAGAGGAAAGGTGTCAGTCACGCAGGGGGAGTTTTCATACGAATTTGTTGTACCTAAAAATATTTCATACCAGCAGACAAGGGGAAAAATTACTATGTATGCCCAACCCGAAAGCGGCCTTTTGGATGCGAACGGTGCTACAATTGACTTTTACCTTGGAGGGTCGAAGCCCCCAGCTTTTGCCGACACTAAAAGTCCGGTAATACAGGCTTTTATCAATGACGATTCGTTTCGGTCCGGCGACAGGGTAAATGCTAATCCGTTGCTGATGGTAAAATTGGCAGATGAGAGCGGAATTAATATTTCAGGGAAGGCCATAGGGCAGAACATCACTTATCAAATAGACGAACAGGAGCCAGTTATCCTGAACGACTATTATGTTTCAAATCTGGATGATTTCACCAGTGGAACAGTCCTCTATCCTCTTGGAACACTAACCAAAGGAAAGCATCGCCTCAAGGTGAGAGCTTTTGATACTTTTTCCAATGTTGCTGAAAATATCATAGATTTTGTAGTTTCGGAGGACACTAAAGTGAGGATAAAGAACGTTCTGAGTTTTCCTAATCCGGCCACAGAATCCATTACCTTTAGGCTGGAACATGACCGGGGCGATCATTTGTTGAGCATAAGCATGGAGTTGGTGGATCAACGTGGTGCGGTAGTCGACAAAATGGAGTGGCAGGCCAACAATTCAGGGGGTTTTGTCGAAAGCCCGGAGTGGAACAGGAACTATAATGGCCGAAGAATCGAAAATGGTATTTATATTTACCGACTGATTGTGGTTGACGAGGAAGATTTAAATCAAAATATTGCTTTTGGCAAACTAATACTCACCAATTGATTTTTATACATTGAAGATACATACAATAAAAAAGCCTTCCCTGAATTCTTCCAGGCACGTGAATGCAGGTGTATTTGTTGCTTTTGGCTTAATGTTTTTGAGTTTTTATAGCTATGCACAGCCTGGTGCAGTCATTTCTGGGCAGGATACCAGCCGTCGTGTCATTTCTACGGCCGTACCCTTTCTTGGGTTTGCGCCTGATGCAAGAGGAGCTGCCATGGGTGATGTTGGGGTAGCCACTTCCGCAGACGCCAACTCAGTACACTGGAACAACGGTAAGCTTGCCTTCATTGAGCAGGACATGGGTTTTGCCATTTCTTACACTCCCTGGTTGGCCAAAATTGTGAACGATATGTCGCTGTCGTACCTGTCGGGTTATAAAAAAATAGACCGGGTGCAGACTGTGGCGGTAAGCATGCGGTATTTTGATCTTGGGGAGATACAGTTGACTGACAATACAGGCGCCCCTCTTAATACCTTCAATCCGAGAGAGTTTGCAGTAGATGCCACCTATTCAAGGAAGCTGAGTGAAGAGCTGGGGCTGGGTGTCACAGGCCGTTTTATTCACTCTAATCTATCAGGAAGCTTTTCTTCGTCACAAGATGCCAAAGCAGGTACCAGTGTGGCTGTGGATGTAGGTTCCTATTATACAAAGGATCTGGTGCTAAGCGGCCGTAACTCCAACATATCGGCAGGTGCTCACATCTCGAATATCGGACAGAAGCTGACCTACAGCAGTGTCGACAACGAAGATTTCATTCCTATCAATTTCCGTTTGGGTGCGGCCTTTAAAACCGATTTGGATGCCTTTAATACGATTACCATTGCTTTGGATTTCAACAAACTGATGGTTCCTTCTCCGCCGATTTATGAAACCGATGGCGATGGCAACTTCATTGCCGATCCCAATGACCCTAGTAAGTACAAGATCAAAAGTGGTAAAGACCCCTACCGCCCCCTGTTGAGCGGCATGTTTGGGTCGTTTAGCGACGCCCCTGATGGTTTCTCAGAGGAAGTAAATGAGATTATCTCTTCAATAGGAGTGGAATACTGGTACAAGGATGTGTTTGCCGCAAGGGCAGGTTACCACTACGAAACCCCGCAAAAAGGCGACAGGAAGTATTTCACAATGGGTATTGGCTTCCGCTATCAGGTGTTCGGAATCGACTTTGCCTATCTGGTGCCCCAGGTGCAAAATCACCCGTTGGCTGAAACTCTTAGGTTTAGCTTGCTGTTTAATTTCGACAAAGCAGCACCCACTTCCACCACTCCTGACTCCTGATTCTCCAAGTTTTTGATGTTAGACAGAACCGCAGCGCCCGAATTTCATATTCCTACCCGCACCGATTTAAAGCATGTTACAAGCAGTACGCTTCGTAACGGTATTCAGTTCCACGATCTGGTTCTGGGAGACCAGGAAGTTTGCAGAATAGAGCTAGTCCTCCAGTCGGGCAGCTGGTTGGAGGAAAAGGAGGGTGTTTCCTATTTCACAACCAAAATGCTGCTTGAGGGAACAGAGAAGCTCTCAGGTCGGCAAATTGCGGACAGGCTTGACTACTACGGAGCGTATTGGGAAGTAACCTCGGGAATGGACTTTGTGACCCTTACAGTTTATTCCCTAACCAAGTACCTCCAGGAGGTGGTTCCCTTCTTTTTGAGCGTCGTTGTTGATGCCTCGTTTCCGGAGAAGGAACTTGAGACCCTTAAAAAGGTGCGAATACAACAGATAAGGGTAAACAAGCAAAAAACATCTGCGCTTGCATCGTCAGGGTTAAGGCACCTTCTTTTCGGTCGGAACCATCCTTATGGTAAGGAGCTTTCGGAGGAAGAGGTTGGCAAAGTGACCTCCGCTGATTTGAAGGAATACCACAAGAACAGGTTGTTGAGCCGGGCAGAAGTGTTTGTGTCTGGCAAGCTTTCCGGTGAGGAGCTTTCGAAGCTAAAAGGTTTTTTTGGAGACTTCCCCTCAAGAGCTGTTTCGTTGCCAAACTATCCGGTGGTTACCGCCCCTGCGGTGAGGGAGATACTGCCGGTGGATGAGTCGGTGCAGGCTTCGCTTCGGCTGGGAAAAATGGCTCATGACAAACATCATCCTGACCACTACCATCTGATGCTTCTCAATGAGGTTTTTGGCGGATACTTTGGTTCACGGCTAATGAAAAACATCAGAGAGGACAAAGGATATACATACGGTATTTATTCTTCGCTTTCCTACCTCCAAAATGCTGCTTTTTGGGTGGTTGGAACCGACGTGAAACGAGAAGTGGCTATTGCTTCCATCGACGAAATTCTGAAGGAGATGAGGCTGCTCAGGACTGTGCCCATACCCTTTGAAGAACTTGAAACAGTGAAGAACTACATGATAGGTACCTTCTTGTCAAGTATCAGCACCTCGTTCAGCCTGATGGACAAATTCAGGTCCATTCATTTCGCCGGATTAGATTATGAGCACTACAACAGGCTGCTTACCTCCATTCGGACTGCCACTTCTGAAGACCTGTTGAGAGTAGCCAATGATTCTTTTAAGGAAGAAGATTGGCTTCAGGTGGTTGCTGGAGGTATATAGCCTTCAGATGCCATGCTGCCTCCATTACAAAACTTAACCATATCTTAATCCCCAGCTTACTTTGAAACGGGTGTTCGGTTGTAAAATTGACGCTTGAATCAATGCAAAGGATGGGATCAATTCAGCTAGTAGTTTTTGACCTGGCCGGCACCACCGTTCAGGACAATCAGGATGTACAAAAGGTGCTCAGAAAAACGTTGCAGCGCCAGGGTGTTTCAATTACCATGGCGGAGGCCGCAAGGGTGATGGGCATTCCAAAGCCGGTGGCATTGCGACAACTTCTTGAGTACCACTTGCCTGAGAGCATCAAAGTAACTGATGACATGATTGATGAGCTCCACGAAGCCTTCGTCTCGGATATGGTTAGCTTTTATGAAGAAGATCCGTCGGTGCGGGAGATGGCCGGAGCCTCTGATGTATTTAAAGCGCTGAAGGAATCAGGTATCAGTGTGTACGTTGACACGGGGTTTGACCGGAAAACGACAAATGCGTTGATTGAACGACTTGGATGGTTGAAAAAGGAACTGTTGGATGGCAGCGTGACCAGCGATGAGGTGGAGAGCGGCCGACCCTATCCTGATATGATTTTCAAGGCCATGAAGCTAAGCAAGGTGACAGAAGCTTCTTTCGTAGCAAAAGTGGGAGACACCGCATCCGACCTGGGTGAGGGCACCGCTGCGGGCTGCGGGCTGGTAATTGGAGTGACAACCGGCGCCTACAGCAGAGAGGATTTGGAGAAGGAGCCACACACGCATATCGCTGACAGTCTACCTGAAGCTTTACAAATAATTCTTGAAAAATGAGTGCCCAACAAATAGCGAAAGAGATTTTTGATTTGTACCGGACTTACGGAGACGAAGACTATATAGGAGAACCTGTTTCCCAGGTTGAGCACATGGTACAAGCTGCTTTGCTGGCAGAAAAGGCCGGCTACGATGAAGAAGTCATTCTCGCTGCATTTTTTCACGACATCGGACATATATGCGAAATGGATGGTCAGATCGAAAAAATGGGGCTTTACGGTGTCAAAAGCCACGAAGAGATTGGGTCGAAGTTCCTCAGAGGAAAAGGCTTTTCCCGAAAAATCTGCCAGCTGGTAGAAAACCACGTGGCGGCCAAGCGGTACCTCACTTTCGCTGATGAGTCTTACTACAACAAACTTTCTGAGGCCAGCAAAAAAACACTTGAGTACCAGGGCGGTCGAATGACCGCCGATGAGGCTGCTGCCTTTAAGAGTGATCCACTATTCGAGCCAAGCATAGCGCTCCGCCACTGGGACGAAGAGGCTAAACTCGAAAACCAGCCTATGCCTCCGTTGAGCCATTTCGAGGAAATGGCGGTTCGGCACCTCCTGAAAACTTAACATTGGAAATGACAATGGTGTGTTAAATTAATGTTAACTTAGTTAACGCTTATTTAACACCCAATGAAAATACTGGCAACAGTATTTATTGTAGTATTTTCCTGCTTACACTCTTTTGCAGACCAGAAATGGTCTCAGGGGGTTGTTGTATTAACGTCAGGAGAAGTGAAGGTGGGACTGCTCCAGTACCACCCGAGGTGGGATGCTGTGTCATTCAAGGGAGAAGAGAAGGCGGGTGCAGTTGAGACTTTCCCCGCTAACAAGCTATCTCAATTCAGTTTTTTTGATGACCATATTGAGGTATGGAGAAAGTTCTACACTTATATCGCCAATAAAAGGGGATTTAATCAGCCGGTTTTCTACGAAGTTGTCATCAAGGGCGACTATGGCTTACTGAGGAAAGAGAAATCCATTGAGCCTGTTTATGATGATATAGCATCATCTGCCAGTTCAATCAACGATCGAATGCTAAAGGAGCAGGTAGCAGGCTTTGACTTCTTTTTCTGTCACAACAATAACATAGTGCCTCTTGGTAGTTTCAAAAAATACATGAAAGGGCATGGTCTGTTTGAAGATTTGGACAATTTTGCAGATACACACCGACTAAGCTGGAGGGACAGCTACGACATAGTAATGATGATTAACTTCCTAAATTGCTCTTCAGGAAGCACCGGATGTCAGGAAGGCCTTGAACTGACTCGGTTGGCCTCATCTAACTGAAAGAACGGCAACACCATCCCTGCTCTCATATTTCCTTCTGAAATAGACCATACAAATTCCCATCAGTACGGTTCCCGAAATGGAGACTACATAAATCGACTGTGTGAAAAACTCAAGCCAGCTCAAATTGGCAAAGCCGAAGTTCTTGTAGAACAGAATAACCACGCTGCCCAGGTAACCGAACGAATCGGCCAGGTAAATAAGAAACCCGACATTTCCAGTCACCTTAAAAGCTGCGATGAGCCTGTCAAAAAGGATGCTGTTGAAAGGGACATAGCCAAGGTAAAGGCCGAACCCTACCAAAATCATCCAAAGAGGAGGGGAAATCAGATGGTTTTGGAAAAGCAGCGTGCTGATGCCACTAACCGCAAAACCACCGATGATGATCAGGTAGTTCGCATTTAAAGCCTTATAGTTTTGCTTGATCCCCATCATAAGACCAAGTAGCACAAGCACAGCTATGGAGACTGGAATTTCTGTTAGCGTAAAAATTTCTGCGTTGTCGCCATAGCCAAGCACCTGCCATATTTCAGCAGAAAAGTTATCTCTGAAGTCACGGAAAGCTGTGAGCAGGATGTAAACCAGTGTGAGTAGAAACATACCGCCGCCAAAGTGTACTAAAAACTGGCGCCGCTGACTCTTACTCATGGGCTCCCGTTTGGTTCTCATTGCCACATCCTCGGGACTTGGCTCGGGAATTCGATCAAGCAGCCAGACAAATCCGAGCAAAGGGATAAGAAACAGACTTCCGGTAACAAAAGGCATCCAGTCTTCACTCACGCCCCAGCTAAGCATTACCACCTTGCCGACAGTTTTTACAAAACCGGAAGAGAAGATAAAGCTTACCGAAAGACCCGCACCGAGCACCTCGGTAGTTTGCCTGCCCTCAAGAAAGCTGAAGACCAGGCCCCACACCATGCCTAGTGGCAGGCCGTTGAGAAAAAGAAAGAGGATGCCCCATGGGGCAGGAGCCAGAGCAAAGCCAAGGAGAGCCAGTGCAGCGGAAACGATCAAAAGAAGAATGAAAATGGATCTTCGGTTATTTTTCATCTCCGAGATTACCCGTATGCCTATGAACTTCGATAGTGTATAACCAATCACTTGTGCGGTAATCAATAGTATTTTATAGTCAATCCCCCAGAAGGCTTCATCTTCGAAGGTGGCTACCGCAAAGGGCTTTCGGAAAGCATACATGCAGGAGTATGTGCAGAACGCCGCCAATATACAGAAGACAGAAAATGCAATCTTATTGGTCGACTGGAGCCAGGTCGTCACTTTGGCTTCAAGATGCTTGTTGGTGGAGGAGGTCATTGGCTACAGGGTGTTTGTAAGCTCCTCTGCAAGACCAAACGACAATGTCATTCCGGCTCCACTCAGCCCGTTAACTATGGTGGTGTGGTCGCTCACCGTGGCAACGAATTCAGTTTTGCCCGCCAGTTTTGGGTAAATCCCGTGCCACCTTTCGTTAATAGCCATATTGGGTGCTTCAAAGAATGTGCTCAGGTAAGACATGATAAGCTCGTTGATTTCTTCCCTGTCGAAAGGAGAAAGGGATAAACCGTATTCGTGGGAGTCGCCCAGCACCAGCTCCCCGTTTCCGTTTTGAGACACCAACACATGGATGCCCCACTTGATCAGGTCGGGCAGATCCGTTTGAGCTCTGGCTTGCAAAGCAGGGAGGCTCTTGCAATCTTTGAAAGCACCGTAATGCAGAAGAGTGAGCCCGGCACACAGCGAAGGTCCTATTTTCCAGGCATGAGGTTGAAAGCCTGTGCGCATCATTTGCAGTTTGCATTTGGTGATGCCGCTTTGCTGGAAGGTTTCCGGAAAGAGCGTTTCAAAGTCGGCGCCGCTGCATACAAATATTTGCTCAGCCCGCCAGGTAATTTCAGCCGTCGCAACCCGGTCTTTTTCTATCTGTGTCACGGCGGTGCCGAACACCATTTCAATTCCGTATTTCTTCTCAAGGTAGCCGGGCAATTTGCTGATTGCTTCTCTTGGGTCAACTGTGCACTCAGTGGAACTGAGCAACCCGCCTTTTAGCCCCGCAGTCTTAGTCCCCGGGCTTAGCTGCTTTGCTTTGTCAGCGGCAACTACCTCTATCTGGAAACCTTCGTTGGAATTTGTGCTGTAAAATTCGTTGATGACATCCCATTCGTCCTGATGATGGGCCAGCTGGAGGGAGCCATTTTGATGGAGCCATATCCCTGCTTCCCCGGCTACTTCCAGCCAGGTGCTTCGGCTTCGCAAAGCCCGGTCGAGCAGTTGTCCGCTCGGCTGACCAATTGGCCAGATCAGACCGAAGTTTCTGATGCTGGCTCCCTGGGCCTGTTGCGACCGTTCAATAACGACAACTTTCTTCCCTTTTTTGGCTGAGTGAAAGGCCATCGCCAGGCCTACAATGCCAGCGCCCACCACAATTACGTCCGCACTTTTCTCCTTCATTCTCTGAGTTCGTTAGAACTTCTAAAATGAAAGTCAGCAGTGAAGACATGATGAAGCTGCCTTTATCTGTTTATTACGAAGTGCCCTATGATGTTAGCTCATCATTAAAGAAAAAGTAGACCACCAGCATTGTGCATGGCAAGTCTGAGGGATTGGATGGAGCATGTGGAGTCTTCCCGTTGAAGTAAAGACTATTGCCTTCTTCCAGCACCACAGCCTCATTCCCAATATGATAAAGAGCAGACCCACTGATCATGTATTTAAATTCAAAAGCATCGGTAGTGATCATTTCTCTTTCGGCCCCAGGCTCCAGGGTGAGTAGGACGGTCTCGACCGTGATAGCGGGGATGGTGCGTGTTAGAATATGGTGGTACTTGAAGCCCTTGGTGCCTTCTTTTTCAAATTCATTGTACTCATCTTTTTTGAGCAGTAGGTAAGGCTTTTCCTGCATTCTGTAGATGTCGTGAAAGAATGTGCCCACTTCTTCCTTAAGGGCATGAACTATTGAGATAAGGACAGGCAGCGATGGGATGGTACGTCCGTTTTCAATCCTCGATAGCAAACCCTTGCTCACATGGGCTTCGGCCGCTACCTCGTAAAGCTTCAGTGCTTTTGATAGGCGGGTCTGCTTCAGCTTGCGTCCGAGCCGCCCAATAATGTTATCTGTCATGATTCAAGCGGTTGAAGGGTCAAAAAAACATGCACCGTTTTTAAAAGCAATAAATCGGTGGGGGATGAAGGAAAGATAACGATGAGGTTAACATTTGATAACCAGCAAGAATTGCACTTTGTGCTGCATTTCTGAAATTTAGTCCAACAATTCCACTCCCCGATCTATTCAGCCAGCAATTTTGCTATTTGTTTACTATGTGTAAACTACTTGGTAATAGATGCTAATATTTAACAATGAATTAAATATTAGTTTAATATAGGTAAATATCGCCCACCTACCTTTGAAGGATCGAAAAAGGCAATTCGATTGCCTGAGGCCGATAAAAAAAGTAAGCCGGAAATGCGCCAACATTCCCGGCCAATAACCTCTTCCTAACGTCCGCAAAGACTTTCCCGAAAGGGAAGGGAGTTGAGGCATTGTGCTAAAACGAAAATCGTCTTAACCATTTAAAACTATGAAAAAACCATTACCAGAAAAAAGACCTAATCAAAAAGCTTTAGGGAGCGCTTTTCTTTCCCTGCTTTTGTTGATGGCTTTTTCTTTCAATGCACTGGCACAGTCACGTACTGTAAGCGGTGTTGTGAAAGATGAAGCTGGAGAGCCGCTTATTGGGCTCACCGTATTAGAAAAGGGTACCTCCAACGGAACCATTACAGGGGTAACTGGCGACTATCGCCTCGACCTGATTACTCAGGAGCCAACCTTAGTTTTTTCATTTGTAGGTTACACCTCACAAGAAGTTGCCATTGGCAGCCGGTCGGTGATCGACGTAGCCATGCAACTCGATGTAAAAAGCTTGTCAGAGGTTGTTGTAACCGCACTTGGCGTCGAAAGAGAGACCAAGGCGCTTGGCTACTCGGTGCAGCAGGTAAACGGCGAGGACATTACCGAAGCTCGTGAGACTAACGTGGTTAATTCTCTCTCAGGCAAAGTAGCCGGTGTGCAGGTGTCTAACGCTGCTGCTGGTGTGGGTGGTTCCGCCAGGATCACTATCCGTGGCGAGTCTTCTTTGAATATCAATGCCAACCAGCCTTTGTTCGTGGTCGATGGTATTCCAATCTCCAACCAGGTGAATGGCGCTTCAGGTTCAGGTAACCTCGAAGTCGATTATGGTAATGCAGCCGGCGAAATCAACCCCGACGACATTGCTTCAATGACCGTATTGAAAGGGCCTGCAGCAGCGGCGCTTTATGGCTCTAGAGCCGCTAACGGAGCTATCCTGATCACTACTAAATCAGGTAAAAGCCAAAAAGGAATCGGAATAGCGGTTAACAGCAATTTAACTTTCGAAAACCCGCTTGTAATGCCCGACTGGCAAGACAAATATGGCCAGGGTAACAACGGTCAGTTTTCATTTGTTGATGGAGCTGGTGCGGGCATTGCCGACGGTGTGGATGAGAGCTGGGGTCCCGAATTGAATGGCCAGCTTATTCCTCAGTTCGATTCCCCAAGAAATGTTCCCGGCTTTCGTGGTGGTGATCTCAATGCTCCTGCGGGAAGCACTATTACACCCACTGCCTGGTCACCACATCCTGACAACATCAATGATTTCTTCGAAACTGGTGTAACTCGTACAAACAATATTGAATTCAGTACTTCCAATGACTGGGGCAATGTTCGTTTGTCGTACACCAATCTGGATCAGAAGGGTATGGTGCCTAATACCGACCTGACAAGAAACTCTGTATCGCTAAAAGGCGGACTGAACCTGACAGACAAACTTTCCATCAATTCCACAATTAACTATATCAAAAGCCAGAGCGACAACAGACCAGCGATCAGCTACGGAACTGAAAGCTTAATGTACCTGTGGATTTGGTATGGTCGTGGAATTGATACCAAAAACCTCGCTAACTACTGGATGCCAGGGCTTGAGGGAATTCAGCAGTTCAACTACAACTACAACTACCACGATAACCCTTATTTCACGACTTACGAGAACACCAACGGACAGGACAAGGACAGGATTTTTGGCAACCTCTCTGCTACCTATAAGTTTACGAAGGAGTTGAGCCTGTTGGTACGTACCGGTAACGACCTGTATAACGACCTGAGAGATCGCCGCAGGGCATTCTCTACTCAGAGATTCCCATTGGGGATGTACAGAGAAGATGCGGTGTATTTTCAGGAAAGAAATACTGACTTCCTTTTGTCTTACAACAAAAATGTGAATGACGACTGGGCCTTTACCGTGTCAGTGGGTGGTAACCAAATGCGTCAGAACAACAGGTTTCAGTCAACAGTGGCACCTCAGCTACTGATCCCTGGCATCTACAACTTCTCTAACTCCGCCGTGCAGCTTCAGGTAAGTCAAAGCAGGTCGGAGAAGAGAATCAACAGCCTCTACGGCTACGGTCAGGTGGCCTTCAAAAACATGATCTTCCTGGACGTTACCGGCCGTAACGACTGGTCCAGTACGCTGCCTGTTGACAACAACAGCTATTTCTATCCTTCAGTAACATTGAGTGGGGTAGTAAGTGATATGTTCACTATGCCCAATTTCCTTTCTTTTGCCAAAGTAAGAGCGGCTTATGCTGAGGTGGGTAACGACACCGACCCATATAGCCTTTCTAATGTATATGGCTCTGGAACTGCCTGGGGATCGGTGCAAACCAAGTCAGAATCTTCTGTGCTGAGAAATGCTGAGCTGAAGCCTGAAAGGACTTCGTCTTACGAAGTGGGTGTTGACTTACGGTTCTTTGAAGGACGCTTAGGAGTCGATTTCACTCATTACGACAACAAAACGAGAGACCAGATTATCCCGATTACTTTGGACATTGCCACTGGGTATTCCAGCAGGATTATCAACGCCGGTGAAATCCAAAATTACGGACAGGAATTGATGTTGATGGGAACACCTATTAAGAAGGATAATGGCTTCAAATGGGACGTAAGTGTAAACTTTACCAGCAACCGCAGCAAAGTGATCAAGCTGGCTGAGGGTATCGAGGCTTATACTTTAACAGAGAGAAATGGTGCTTATATCCAGGCTCGTGAAGGAGAAAGAATGGGCAACATTTACGGTGTTGGCTTTGCCAGGGTAGAAGACAAAAACAGCCCCTATTATGGCCAGATCATCCACTCGGCTGAAGGTACTCCTTTGAGAGATCCGGAATTGAAGCTACAAGGCAATTACAACCCAGACTTTATGGTGGGTATCAACAACAATTTCTCTTACAAAGGCATTTACGCTGGCTTCCTGTTCGATATCCGTCGGGGTGGCATTGTGGTGTCAAGAACCAAAACAATTGGTAGTACTTCAGGCCAGCTGGAGGAAACACTGTACGGACGTGCCAATGGTTATGACCTTTCTTTGGAAGGCAACGGCATTGTTAGCCCGGGTGTGATTGATACTGGAGATGGAAACTACATCCCTAATAAGATCAAAATACCAAGCCGTGACTGGCATAACCGTTACTACGAGCGTAACAACGTTGAAGCTGCCAAGTACGATGCGTCTTTTGTGAAGCTTCGTGAAGTGAGAGTGGGATACAGCTTCCCTAACACTATGATGGGTCGTCTTCCTTTCAGAGATGTTCGCTTCTCTGTGGTAGGCAGAAACCTGATGCTTTGGACTGAAAACCCTCACTTCGACCCGGAAACACTTTCCATGTCAGGTGGTACACTTCAGCCAGGTGTTGAAAACATGGCTTATCCTTCGGCCAGAAGCTTTGGCTTTAACCTGAGCTTCAAACTTTAAGATGGTTCATCTTTTAAAACTTCAAAGGAAAACAGAAATGAAAATCAATAGCAATTCTATAAAATCAATAGCACTGCTGACAGGTCTTTTTGTGGCTACATCATGCGACAAGGACTTCCAGGAGGTGAACACCAACCCGAATGACCCTGAGTCAGTGCCAACAGCACTCCTTCTGCCTACCATCATCAGAAACCCGGTGAACGAAGTAGCCGGACTGGCGTGGGGATATGGTAACGTGGTGATGCAGTATTCGGCAAAAATTCAGTTCACCAGCGAGGACAGATATCTGTGGGGTCCCGAAGGTGACCCTTACAACAGCTTCTATAATGCCATGCGTGATGTGAATAACATCATCATTCTGTCAGAAGAAGCCGGGCAGCCGCAATACATTGGCATCGCCAAAATCATGAGATCATGGATGTATTCTTTCATGACAGATGCTTACGGCGATATTCCTTATTTTGAAGCAACAAGCGCAAAAGAAGGTACCAACCTTCCAGTATTTGATACACAGGAGTCTGTTTATCAGGGAGTGCTGGCTGAGCTGGCGGAAGCCAATACCATTCTGGCCAGTGCTACTGGTTCGGTAAGTGGCGACATCCTTTTTGGTGGTGACTTGATGAAGTGGAGAAAATTTGCCAATTCACTGCGCCTCAGAATCTACATGCGTTTGTCTGATAGAACGGATCCATCGTCAGGCATGCAGGCTATCCTTAGTAACCTTGATGCCAACCCGATTCTTGAAGGCAACGACGACAACGTAGCGTTGGAGTACCTGTCAGATGCGCCTAATCAGCAGCCGCAGTATACCAATCGTTCAGGCTCTTTTGATGAGTACAGACTAAGTGTTAACATGGAGACCATTCTGAAAGACTTGAATGATCCAAGATTATTTGTGTATGCTCAGCCTACCAACGACTCAGGTGCAGGTGTTGTGGGCAGCCATGCTGACTATGCAGGCGTGCCTAACGGCTTAGCTGATGCCCAGGCTTTGGCCTATTCACCAAGTGGTGACCCTGAAAAAGTTGGTTCCAATTTTATTTCAAGAATTGGTTTAATGTTCGCATGTCGGGCCTGTAACCCTGACAGAGCATCGCCAACGGCCGCTGAAGCGATACTAATGAGCTATTCTGAGCTTCAGTTCATTTTAGCGGAAGCCAGGGAACGGGGCTTTATCTCAACAGGTACTGCTGAAACCTACTACCTCAACGGCATAAATGCCTCTTTTGACTACTACCTCGAGAGGCTTGCAGTAGGTAGCTATCCTGAAATTATTGACGTGGCTTCACCTGATGCGGCTTATTTCGCTCAGGCTGAAGTTGCTTACACTGGCACGACAGCTGAAAAATTGCAGAAGATTGGCACGCAAAAATGGGTCGCTCTTTTCTTCAATGGCATGGAGGCCTGGTTTGACTGGAGAAGGACAGGCATACCAACAATTACACCTGGCCCTGGTGCTGTGCAGCCAACTGTACCGGTTCGCTTTATGTACCCAGGCGACGCCCAGGCACTGAATGCCGACAATTACAAGGCCGCTGTTGCCCGCCAGGGCGTTGATGCAATTACCACCCGTGTTTGGTGGGATGTAAACTAAATAAGAAGTAATTTTTGCCTCAAACCTATCTGGAAGTCAGGGGGACGTTTGTCCCCCTCAACTTTTGGAGCAACCCGATTGACAATGAAAAACACCTTACTTCTTATTGCCGGTTTAGCGGCTTCCCTGGGCACTTTTGCTCAAAAGAAAGACCTGAAAACAGAGAATGTCTTCATTATTACCTTTGATGGCCTTCGCTGGCAGGAGCTCTATGGAGGAGCCGACGCAGAACTGATTGGCGATAAAGACTATGTGGAGAATGTAGAAGGTCTGAAGAAAGAATTTTGGGCAGAAGATGCGAAGACACGAAGAGAAAAGTTATTCCCTTTTTTCTGGTCTGAGATTGCCACAAAGGGGCAGATGTATGGCAACCGCAATGAGGGAAGCAAAGTAAACTGCGCTAATGGCATGTGGTTCTCTTATCCCGGCTACAACGAAATTTTATCCGGATTTGCTGATGACAATAGGATTAGCAGCAACGACAAGATTCCCAACCCTAACAAAACTGTGCTGGAGTTCGTCAACAACCAGCCTCAATACAAGGGCAAAGTTGCTGGCTTCGGATCATGGGATGTTTTTCCCTACATCATCAATGCTGAGAGAAGCGGTATTCCAGTGAATGCAGGATTTATGAAAGCAACCGGAAGCACCCTGACAGACAGAGAAAAGTTTTTGAACCAACTACAGGACGAAATCCCCGGCCCCTGGGGAGGAGTGAGGCTTGACGCCTTTACCCATCATTTTATGATGGAATATGTAAAAAAGAACAACCCAAGACTTGTGTACATCAGCTATGGTGAGACTGACGACTGGGCCCATGATGGCGAGTATGATGAATATCTACATTCAGCCCGCCGCACCGACCAGTTTATTAAAGAGCTTTGGCAGTACATCCAATCCAGCCCCAAATACACAGACAAAACCACCCTGCTGATCACAACCGATCACGGAAGAGGCACAGTGCCGAAAGACACATGGAGAAGTCATGGTAGCCAGGTCGAAGGTGGCGGAGAAATTTGGATGATGGCGATTGGTCCGGATACGCCAGCATTGGGCGAGGTGAAGCAGGATGGGCAGCTGTACCAGAATCAGGTAGCAGCCACTGCAGCTACCTTACTGGGGCTTAAATATGTTAATACTCCTGAGCCAGGAGCAGTTGTTGGCTCAATGATCACTAAGTGATGGATTTCAAAAGGGTAATTGTGCTCCTGTTGCTGGTTATTGCCTGGCTGTGCCGGGAGATGATTGCAAAAGCTATGATACCTTCATGAACCCGATGCCCCGGCTATGAAATATAACTACAAAACCCCGGTTTCATTTTGAACACAATAAAGTGTCAATTGTAGAACAGATTGAGCATTATTGTGCCGGGGAGCACCTTGCAAAGGTCGCATGCATGTAGCTTAGCTCTGGTTATACGGGTCAAGCCTGTCAGGCAAGGTCATCTTTTACCGCCCTGCAGTCTCCCTACGATCAAATGCACTGCCAGGCAAACTGGGCTATCCCCTTCAAAAATATACCTGCTGGTAAGTATTGCTTTTTGAGTTACTTATGGCGAATTTTCGTCAATTTCAGTCACGCCGTTTCGTCAGCTGTTGTTCATTTTTTGTTGCACTATTTTTTTGCAAAACAGACGGGACAGGAGGATCATTTGACTTTCTTTTGGATAAACGTATGGCTAAAGTGTTTCGCAGTTTTGTGGGATTCGTCATGCTACAGTGCGCTACCACTGATTATTTGAGCGCTCAGGAGGTAGTAATCACCAAAATTCAGCTAAAAGATCATGAGGCGATTATCAGCTATGATTTGAAGGACGACATTCTTGAAAGAAGATATGCACTTTTTCTTTACTCCTCTCATGATAACTTCATTCAGCCGCTGGAAAAGGTGTCGGGTGATGTTGGGGTGAACCTGTCGGTCGGCGGCAACAAAAAGATTGTCTGGAGGCCAAAGGAGGAGTTTGGTGATGACTTTATCGGAAACCTTTCATTTGAGTTAAAGGGAAGTGTATATGTGCCATTCATTTTTCTCGATGGGTTTGAAGATTACAAGGAGCTGAAGAGAGGAAAGCCTTACGACCTAGTATGGTCTGGGGGGCGGGGCGATAACGTGCTCAACTTTGAGTTGTACAAAGGAGAAAACAAAATAGCGGTTTTCGAAGAGCGTCCTAACGTAGGCAATACCAAGCTGACGTTGCCCGTAAAAGTGAAGCCCGGCAAAGACTACCGCCTGAAGATCAGCGACAAGCGAAACCGGGACGAGGTGGTTTTCACCAGTGAATTCACCGTAAGGAGGAAGATTCCGCTGGCCCTTAAGCTTGGCGCATTTTTCACGGTTGGCGTAGCCACAGGGCTGTTAATTAACCAGCTGACTCAGGAAGATCCCATTATCCCTGCCCCTGGTCTCCCCACCCGCTAGCGCCATGAAGAAGACAGCATTATGCCTTATTAGCTTCGCTCTTGGCCATGCTTTGGCGGCCCAAAATGCCCTGTACAAGTGGGCGAGTGGAGATTCGCAACCCTCCAGGGGGTCAGTGGTACAAACAACCGGAATTGGCGCCCGGGAAAACGGCACCTCGTGGGTCGATGAGGAGGGTAACCTTTGGATTTTCGGTGGCTACGGGTACGATAAAAATGGAGACGAAGGTTACTTCAACGACATGTGGCGGTATTCTATCAGGGACAAAGAGTGGACCTGGATGCATGGCGCCAACTATGCGGGCGCTATTGCTGACTACGAAGCTGATCTTTCGCTTCGTTTTGATGGTCTGGACGATGTAGTTGAAATGGTTGGGTTCAAGGATTACCATATGGACTTTACCTGGGAAATATGGATAAAAACAGAAGCGGAAGAAGGCACGGTGCTGGAATATGCGGAATCGACTAAAACGGGAGAATGTTGCTCTGGGGTAGGTAATATTTCACTTGCGATCAACGACGGATATGCAAAGGCTTTTACTGAGGTCGTTAGCGACACCTACGCCCAGTCGTTCACAAGGATTAACGATGGGCAATGGCATCATCTTGCGCTTACCTTTAAGGCCAACCAGTCGGGCAATCAGGAGCTGGTTACGCTTTTCGTTGATGGAACAGAAGAAGCGTCCTTTCTGAAGAATTTTGACCAGGTGATTCCACATGGTGTCGGCAGTGCCTATGTTACCAAGCTGGGCAACGGTTTCAATGGCCCGCTTAATGCCGCTTTTGATAATTTCAGGGTGTGGAAGTCGGCGAGAACATCAGAGGAAATACGCATCAACCTTGTGGAGAGGTTATCAGGTAGCGAAGATGATCTGATTGTTTACTACGCATTTGATCAGGGGATTGCCAACGGCGACAACCAGACTGAAGTCGACGTATTTGACCAGACACCCAATGGGAACAATGGTACGCTCGACGAGTTCATCAAGTATCCCAATCTCGACGGTGAGGTCACCTTTTCGAAAATATGGAGTATCGCTAAGTCAGCCGCTGCTATAGAGGCCGAGATGGCCACGGCGGATCCGGGAGACCCAGGCCTCTTAATGTACTACGACTTCCGACACGGCAGCGCCGGGGGAGACAATACCTTCCATACATCTGTTAATGATCATTCAAGCAATGGCAACCACGGTACGCTGAACAATTTCGATTTGATAGGTGACGCATCCAATTATCTGGAAGACGCAATTTCTCCCTTTTTTACAAATAACCTTTCCATCATTTATTCTGACGATTTTGAGTTGGGAGGTGGGGACTGGACGCCCGACGGACCCTCCGACGGATTTGAGTGGGGAGTGCCGACCTATGGCATTCCCGCCGATTATGACAATTCCTGGGTGACCGATCTTGATGGTGATGCCACCGAGCTTAGCGGCACTTTCTATCTCACCTCTCAGCTATTCGACTTTAGCACGACTGCTTATGCCTATATCTCTTTTGACCTGTATCTTGAACTGTGGGGGCACGACGACGTATTGTGGCTGGAGGGAAGCCTGGATGGCACTAACTGGGAGAGGATTGGCAACTCGGAGACAGGGGTTAATTGGTACGACGGCGTTAGTGGCCTGTTTGGTGAGGAAGGGTGGCATTATAGCAATGGTTGGAGAACCGCCTATCATGAGCTCAGTAGATATAACTATGAGTCCCAGGTCTACTTCCGATTTGTTTTTTTAACGGACGGATGTTGCGCAGAAGAACTTGCAGGGATTGCCATTGACAATATTTCTGTTTTTACCAACAGCGAATATATACTATCCTTTGATGGTATTGACGACTATGTCTCCGTTCCCAACGTCAACCAGTATAACTCAGACTTCACGTGGGAAACCTGGGTAAAAACCGATGATGACGCTACTATTTTCTCGTACTCCAACCCTACATATTCCGAACCAGCAGAGGCCGGCGCTATTGCGCTTTACATCCTCGACGGCCAGTTGATTTTTGAACAGCATTCAAACGCAGCTGTCGGAGCGTACTCTCTGCGACTTGATGATGATTTTTGGCACCACGTTGCCGTGACGGTTGCTCATGATGCAGACGGATCCCTCGACCAAATAAGCTTATACGTTGATGGCGAGCTGGCTGGCAGCGACCTGGTAGAGTTGCAGGCGATACCAGTATCTGGCATGGCCACCCATATCGGGCAAAGTAATTTTGACTTCCCTCTTGTTTCAGGAGGGCTTGGTGTCGGCGACTATTCTAACTGGATTGACGATACGGTGCTGCCCAAATCAAGTATCGGGGGGCGGGCTCAGGCCCTTGGACTTACCAACTCAGATGGCGATTTCTTTATGTTTGGGGGCTACGGCCTCAATGAATTTGCCACAGCCGGGCAGCTCAATGCGATTCATCAATATGACAGAGAGAACAACAGGTGGATTTTGGTGGCCGGTTTGGAGAGTATTGACGAGCCTGGTGTGTATGGAGTTATGGGAGTGGCAAATGTCAGCAACTACCCCGGAGGCCGCTCTTACCCAAGCGGGTGGATAGACTCAGACGACAATATCTGGATTTTTGGAGGGTATGGCTACGATGCTTATGGCACACTTGGACACCTGAATGATCTTTGGAAGTACAATTCACAGACCGGGAATTGGACGTGGATGGGAGGGGAAGATTACAAGGGTGTCGGCGGCACCTATGGTACCCTGGGTGAGGGCAGCACCAGCAATATGCCTGGTTCAAGAGCCAACGCAGTTACCTGGACTGATAGCAATGGAGACTTTTGGTTGTTTGGGGGGTATTCTGAAGATTATGACCAGTACTTCAATGACCTTTGGAGGTACAATATTGAGTCGGGCGAATGGACCTGGGTAGCGGGCAACGACTTTCTCGGCGAAGATCCGGTGTACGGCACGCTCGGTGAGCCCTCAGATGAATCCCTTCCCGGAGGACGAAGTGGTGCTGCCGCATGGTATGGCGACGACGGTAAGCTATGGCTTTTTGGTGGCCATGGCAAAGACAACTACAATTTCCGCTGGTGGATGAACGACCTTTGGAGCTTTAATCCCACGACGGGACAGTGGGCCTGGGAGGGGGGGCCTACTTACGGTGGCAACTCAGGCATCTATGGGTCACTCGGTGAAGCCAACATCGACAACAATCCGGGATCAAGAAGAGACGCCGCCGTATTCAAGTCGTCCGACGGAAGCTTCTGGCTGTTTGGCGGCTCCGAACTCGGCTATTACAACGATCTGTTCCAGCTCAACCCCTCATCGCTGGAATGGACCTGGTGGGGTGGCAATGACAAGCCGATAAAAGAAAAAAGTGGCGACTACGGCGTGCCTGGGAATGGCCATGTGCCAACTCCTGGTGGTAGAATGGGCGCTATCGAATGGGTTGACAACGACGGGGACTTATGGCTGCTGGGTGGTACAAACGACCCGAATGAAAAGCTTGGCGGTACGGATGACCCCTACAAAAAAATAAATGGTTTTTTCAATGATCTGTGGACTTACGACCAGTCCACCCAAAGCTGGAAATACCTGGGAGGCAGCCTGCTGCTCGACAAAACCTCGGGTAACTATGGGGCCAAGGGCATCAGCAGCTCATCCAATATACCCCCGCCACGACTCAATGCATCCTCATGGTATGGTAGCGATGGAAATCTCTGGTTCTTTGGGGGTAAATCGCCGTCATCAGCACGGAACGACCTCTGGAAATATGATCCGGACGAAAACACATATACCTGGATAGGCGGCAGTAGTGTGGAGGGACAGCGGGGTGTTTATGGCACTAAAGGTGTTGAGGGCACATCTTCGCCGGGCGCCCGGTATGGAGCGGCCTCCTGGGTCGACAACGAAGGGATGTTTTGGCTATTCGGCGGAGCGGAGCGGGGCAACTGGTGGGATAAAACGTTCAATGACCTGTGGAGGTACAATCCTGCCACCAATAAATGGACGTGGTTTTCAGGCTTCAAAAGCTCGGAGCTACCGGGAATTTTCGGCCAAAAGGGCGTTCCTGCAGGCAAAAATGCCATTGGCTCTAAAGCATACGCAAAGGCATGGATGGATAGCGCTGGCAATATTTGGGTGTTTGGAGGCTTTGGGTGGGATATAGCAGGCAATATCGGAGCCATGAACGATCTATGGATGTATAATATTGAATCAGGCGTTTGGACGTGGGTGAGTGGAAGTGAGGGGGTGTATGATTATGGATATTACGGAACCCCTGGAGTGGCCGACCCGGCAAATGTGCCACCTGCAAGGTATGATTTCGAAGCATGGACAGACGATGCGGGAGATTTCTGGCTTTTTGGTGGCACCGACGGCTTTAATCCCTACAACGATCTCTGGAAGTACGACCTGCAAGTGGGCGGATGGGCGTGGATGGGCGGCGCCGACTTTACCGGAGCGCCTGATGAGTACGGCAGCAAGGGAGAGCCGGATCAGCTAAACGTGATTGGTGCCAGACACGGGCATAACGCTTTTAAAGGCGTGGACAAAAATTTATGGGTTTATGGAGGAAAAACACTGGAAGGGTTCAAAAACGACCTTTGGGAAATAAGTTTTGTGCCAGGCACGCCAAGAGTAGACGATGCCACAGCGATTGAACAAAGCGGATTTGATGTTGCGTATGAGGAGGCGTGGGCGCTCACGTTTGACGTCGAAATATCAGAAAGCGAGGATTTTCTTCCATTGAAGGCTTCGTTCAGCGAATCGGCAAGGATACTCAAAGTATCGGCACTTGAAGCAGGCACCAGGTACTTTTTTAGGGTAAAAGCATATAGCGACAACGGAGAATCGGACTATTCTGCAACAAAGCAGGTACTTACATTACCGGTGACGCCGATCTTTCCGGATCAGGCGGAAGATAAGTTGAGCAACATATCTCAATCGGCTTTTACAGCCCACTGGATAGCGCCGCCGGGAATTTTTGAGGGTTACTACCTCGACGTTTCCACGGAAGGCAGCTTCGAGAGCGAGGAAGCTTTCGTGCCTGGACATAATGCCCAACTGGTTGACGCAGAGGCGACATCGATTGAGGTTGGCGGGCTCTCATCCGGCACCGAGTATTTTCTTCGCCTGCGGACTTTCAATGAGTCGGGTCAGTCTCCATCTTCGGAGGTAATTCGGATAGTAACCACTCCCGATACGCCGGGTTTGGCCGATAACAAGGGTATCTCGGAGCTATTGCAGACGTCGGCCAGCATCGGGTGGGAGCCTGTCCAGGGAATCTTCGATGGATTCATTTTTGATGTTTCTACTGACGGAAGCTTTGCCAGCGAAGAAGCATTTCTCGAAGGATATCATAACAAATTGTTGTCAAAAACCACTGCGGTGGAGTCACTCGCCGGGCTTCAGCCTGGCAGCCGGTACTATGCAAGGGTTTTTGCCTACAATGAGTCGGGAAGCTCGAACCCTACCGAGACAATCACCATATTGACATTGCCGGCGACACCAATTTTCACGGGCAGCGATTTCCTAACCGATATTTCGCAGACCTCGGCCCGGCTCAAGTGGTCGGTAGTACCGGAAGTATTGAACGGATACCACCTTGAGGTTTCGACTGACTTTAATTTTACTAACTCTGCATTTGCTCTGGCCGGTTACGGATCGGGCGGTGTGTTGAAAAGTATTCATAAGGATACAGTGTTCCATCAGCTAACCATTTTGGAGGCCGGCAAGACTTATTTTGCCAGGGTGCGGGCGTACAACTCATCAGGAAATTCACCCTATTCAAACGTAATCACCATTCGCTCGATACCCAGGGCACCAGTACTCAATGCGGTCAGCAACATTACTCAGGTGTCGGCTATTTTAAGCTGGTCGGTGCCCGATGAAGCAACTTCCTACCTGGTCGACCTCAACACAAATCAGGAGTTCGAAAGCTCCGGAAGTGTTTTAAAAGACTTCCCCTCCGCCGTCCCTTTTTACTCGCTTGAAAAACTGCTTCCCGGCCAGGATTACTATGTAAAAGTGCAGTCGGTGAATACCAGCGGCAGAAGCGGACAAGGTTCAACGCCGGACTTCGGAGTTACTTCGTTCATCACTATTCCCAATGCGCCCCAGCTGCGCCCCGCAGCAAATATTGGGCAGTCGGTAGCAACCTTGTCGTGGCCGCCGGTGAAAGGCGCACAAGGGTACGAAGTAGACGTGTCAAACAATGGATTTCAAACGCTGGTGTCGGAATTCAACGGACTACCTGTAGCAGATACAATGCTGGTTCTTTCAGGGCTTGAAGCAGGCAGGGTATTTCAGGCTAGGGTGAGGTCGGCCAACGGGTCGGGCAAGTCACCCGTGTCGAATATTCAAAACGTGCTGATGGTACCTCCAACTCCGATTGCAAGAGATGCTTCGTCTATTACTCCCACGTCGTTCCGGGCCAACTGGGATCCAGTGACTGGTGCTACAGGTTATCTGCTGGAGGTATCCGGCGATGGCTTCGCAACCTTCGTGTTCCAACAAAGTTTGCTGAATGCTAACCCGGTCGATATTATAGGTTTAAGCCAAGCAAATGTGCTTACTTACCGGGTGAGTTCGTCCAATGAGTCCGGTGTTTCTCCGTATTCCAATGTAGTAACTGTTTCTCTTAGCCCGCCCCCATTGCCGGTGGCTATCAATAGCCTATCGTTTAGCGCTACGTATAAAAAGGGCCAGCAGCAATCTTTGGTAAAGGTGGCTGCCACGGGAGGTAGTGGCGAGCTCACGTCGAGGCTGACATACAGGGGCATCGCACAAAATCAGTGGTCCGAGGCGCAGAGCATGTTGCGTGACTCAAATGACGACTTTGTATTTGCCATTACTGCCGAACTACTTGATGCACTGGGACTGGAATTTGAAATAGAGGTTTCGGACGGGTCTACAAGCATATTCAGGCGGGAAAACTTTATTTTTTGGGAGTTTGACGACACACAAAGCGATACGATCCCTTTCTCTGTTTTTGGAGGCAAAAAGTCGGACTGGCAGATGTTCTCGATTCCTTACGTGCTGAAAGATAATTTTATAGAAACCATATTCAACGAAACTGGCCCGTTGCGATACAAAGTAGACTGGCGGATTTTGCACTACGAAAGCGACGGAAAGGGCAGTGGGAAGTACTTGGACAAAGGCGAGGGTATCAACAAAATAGAGCTGGGAAAAGGCTACTGGTTCAATGCGGTAAAGCCGATTAAGATCAATATCGGTTCGGGACAGGTGAATGCGGAAATTCCATTCCAAATCAGTCTTACCAAAGGTTGGAATCAGATTGGCAACCCATTCAACGTACCCATTTCCTGGGACGAAACAATAGCGTCCAACAATTTGTCGGGGACGGTAGAAACACTCAAAGTGTTCGACAACACCAGTTTGACCTTTATCGATGGCGATTTGGTGGCACCATTCTCTGGCGGCTTTGTGTGGGCGGAGGAAAACTCGGTGGCTCAGGTCTCGCCGTTCACCAGCCCTCCTGGCGGTCGGCAGTTGGCTCAGAAAGAGATCAAAACAGCCAATCTGAACATCGACGGCCCCGATTGGGCTATACCGTTCAGCCTGCAGGGTGGTTTGTATTCTATCGGTGGTTTTGGGATGCACCCAGATGCTTCCCATGGAAAGGATGCGCTTGACAAAATGCTGCTGCCCCGATTTGTTTTCTACAATGAGCTATACACGAGGCATGAAGACTACTTTTATGCCTGGTTTGCCACGGATATAGCCACTACCGCTCAGGCACACGTTTGGGAGTTCAATTTCAGGTCTAACACCAACTCTCGGGTGGCGGATCTCACCTGGGACAACACTGGCATTCAAAGCCGGACTGCCTCGCTTTATCTTCTCGATAGGTCGTCAGGCAGCCTGATCGACATGAAAAAGCACAGCGGTTTTACGGCGAAACTAACTGACGGGGCTGCCAGTTTCGAAGTCTACTATCAGGCCGATGGCAGCCTACCTGCATTCAACCAACTGATTCTAGGAACAGCCTACCCAAATCCGGCAACCTACCGCACCACCATTCCCGTTTTGCTGCCGACAGGCCCGCAGCGGGATATGCATATCGACGTTTTCGATTTGAACGGCAGTCGTGTGAAAAGAGTGGTGGAAGGTTCCTTTGGCCCGGGCTTTTATGAATTTGACTGGGAGATTGCCCGACAGGATATTCCACAAGGTTTATACATTTATCAACTAGTGATTGAAAATAGTGATATGGCGCCACTTCAAAAGAAACTATTACTCCGATGAAAGCATCTACACAATTTATTTGCCTCCTGCTAGTGTTTCTTGCCAGCCCGCAGGTGCATGGGCAAGTGGTAGCCACCCGCACCAATCAGGTTCATTTTGATGTTACCAAATCATCGAGCCCAACTACGCTACCCCGAATAGTCTGGGAGCTTCCACGTCTTGAGTACACAAACAGTCAGGAAAACAGGGTCGATGTAAAGGCCACGGTAGTTAGCTCCGAGCCTTTAAAGTCGGTGAGACTGGCCCTGAAGAGCTCAAACGATGGGGAGCCGTCGGCGACAAAAAACGTTGAGCTTGAGAGCCCGCTTATGACCACCGTTCAGCAAAATCTCTACCTACCCGACGGACAAAGCTATATCGAAATTATAGCCGAAACAGAACATGGAGGTGTTGTATCCGATTTCCGGTCGGTGGTGGTAGGGATGAATGCGTTGAAGGATGCAGTGGCCATCGACCGAAAGGACTATGCCCTCTTTTTTGCTACCGACCAATACGACAACTGGGGGGATCTGGTGAATCCAATCTACGATTCAAAGGCCATTGGTAAAGAACTGGAGGAGCGATATGGATTTGAAGTGAGGATTGTGGAAAATATTGATCAAAACGACGTTTTCACCATCTTGAGGGAGTATGCACTTCGCAATTACAAGCCACAGGATCAGCTGTTTATTTTTTTTGCCGGGCATGGTCAGTATGACGAAACTTTCGGGGAGGGCTATGTCGTAGCACGAAATTCAATAGCCAACGATCCGGGAAAAAACACCTACATCTCGCACAACCGGCTAAGGAATAATATTGATAATATTAAATGCGATCATATATTCCTCGTGATGGACGTCTGTTTTGGTGGGACATTTGACCCGGTACTTGCGAGCTCCCGCAGCGTATATTCAGAAATAGACAACGTTGAGTTTATGGTTAAGAAGCTGGCAGTGCGCACCAGAAAGTACCTTACCAGCGGCGGCAAGGAATATGTTTCGGACGGCATTGCAGGGAAGCACTCTCCCTTTGCCTCACGTTTTTTGGAAGCACTAAAGACCAATGGAGGCGAAGACAGGCTCCTTACCCTGACAGAGCTTAATTCTTTTATGGAGCGACTGCAAACCACTCCACGATTTGGCGCTTTCGGCTCTGACCAGGAGGCCAGCGACTTCTTGTTCATTGCTAAATAAGGTCAATCCAGAGCGTTTACGCCAATGTTTAAGACCTAAGTTTTTAGGCAACTTTTGACAGTATGAGACATATTCTTCGTTTCCTGTTTTCAATAGGATTGTCGTTGTTACTCGCTCGTGCTCAAATCAATGACCATAACGTTAATATTTACGTTTCTTAATAAGATTTTTCGGCGAATCACTACTGACTTTTCTCCTCCACCACACACCTAAAACCAACCGTAGCGCTCCTCTCAAATCCCGGCGAAACACGTAGCAGCATTTGCCGCCAGGGAAGGGGCTGGGGGCCTCCTTTTACGTACCACCAGCTGGAGGTGGGGTTGAAATAGCTGCCGCCTTTCAGGATCACAAATTCGCTGGTACCATTGAAGTAGACGTCGTTGGTTAGTTGCCACACATTGCCTACCAAATCTTCAAGACCCAGCGTATTCTTTCCTTCCGGGTATTGCCCTACAGCATAAGGCTTGCCATCACCACGACTGGTTTTGGTGCTGTCCATGTCAGCGCCCCACGGCCAGGTATTGGAAGGGTCTCCGGCTTGTGCGGCATACTGCCATTCCAGCTCCGTTGGAAGCCGGGAGCCTTTCCATTCTGCATAGGCCCGGGCATCTTCAATGTTGACGTAGACTACCGGAAAGTCTTCCTCTCCCTTTTTTGGCTTGCCCCCAGGCCAGTGTTTGAGAAAATTGGTGTCGTCGTTGGGTCGGTAGCAGGTGGCGACCAGGAAGTCGTAGTACTGCGCATTCGTCACCGGATAGCGATCCATCCAGAAACCGGCCATCAGTGTGTCCTTCTCAGCTTGTTTGGGATAGGGGATAAATTCTCCTTCTCTGGAATCCACTTTGTAGTGATAGTTGCTGCCGGGCACCCGTACCGAGGTAGGATCGACGTTGTTGCCCGCTGTGTTGGTGGAGCTGGAGATCAGCCAGGGATCCGAAGCTTTTAGCTCAAATACCACTTCATCCATCAGCTCGCCATTGGTGAGATATTGGATGACCACACTACCTTCCTGCCAGCCAAACGTCTTTCTAAGTGACAGGCTATGCTTTCCTCCTTCCAACTCATAGGGCTTTTTGTCATAGCTGGGGCCGTTGATCGACAAGGTGATCTTTCCAGGCGGGCTTTCTATAGATAGTTCGTCGCCTCGTCGGCTGATCTGCAACACTTTGGGAAATACCGCTACCACGCTCACAGTGCCCTCGTTGTTGGTGCCCAAGTCTCCCGGGACAAAACCGTCGATGGAAACAAGCGCTTTTCCACCGTCCACAATTGCCGGTTGGTGCGTCCACAAGTTGACAGCGTGATGGGTGTCGGGCAGTTCCAGGTCAAACAGGGGCCCCGTGTAGCCTTCAGGGTTGGCGTTGTAAATAGTGTAAATAGTTTTGGTGTCGCTTTTCCACTCGTTCACATACACGCTGTCCCGAAGAGTTGGAACTAGCGGAGTGAGGGCGCTGTAATTGAAAGCATTGCTGTTGCTGCGGAGCACCATCAGTATCCTGCCCAGGTGTTTATACTGCTCATCTACCCATTCAGGCCGGCCAGGTTGAAACTGGTTGATCTCTACGCCGTGACCATTTAACAGGCTGAGGTTGTATTCCCGCAAAATGGGCTCATAGGCCAGCTCTGCCACTCGGAAAATGGAGAAGTCGGGCTTGATGAATTTGTTGAGGTTGAGCAGGGGAGGGTATACCAGCGCATTGTGCACCCGTCCGGATATAATGCCTGGCATGTCTTTGGGAATGGCCATGCCTTCGCTGTACATGATCACGCCTTCTTTCGCTGCATCTCCTGCCCCCTGTATCTCGGCACTGCTACTGCCCCGGGTGTCGAGCACCACGCCGTCGGTGTCTGTGGCTTTAAGCATGTCTGTCATACCGGCCATTTGCTCTGCGAAGGTGGTGGCTGTGGTACTTTCATCCCATGGATTGTAGCACAAAAAGATTTTGGTCCCGGCTTTGTGCGCATCGGCGGTGATTCGCTTCAGCTCTTTCAGGCCTCCCGGGAGATTGCGAAACATGTCCCACTGGTTACGCTGGTCGAGGCCCAGGGCTGGCCAGGTAGGCCAGAAGCCGATGACGTCCCAGCCGCCGAGCAGAGGCTTTGCCTTTTCGATGGTTTTGGGCAGGTAGTAAATGCCGTATCGTGGGTTGTAAAAGTCCTTATCCCAGGCCATCATCAGGTTGATGGCATAGGCCTTTCTGATCCAGGCCAGGTCGGGGCGGTCGAAGAGGCTGTTGTCGAACTGCTCCAGGTCAAACAGGAAATGCTTTTGTAACATGAGGCGCAGGCCTTCCTGCCAGTTGCCAGTGAAAGGCTCGTACCAAAGCTCGTAAGTGACCTCACCACCTGGGTAAATAACTGTTTCGAATCGTTTGCGTTGTGCCTTCTCCCAGCTTTTGCGGCGAGCCAGGCCAGCGACAGCATTCCCGTCTGGCAGTGGCAGAATGCCAAAGCCCAATTCCCAGGCATTGTCGGGCAGGATGACGCCGATGGGGCCAAATCCCGGCCGGTAAATCACACTGCGTGACAGCCGGTGCTCGCCCAGGCCTGTTATGTACACATGGTCAGGATTCTCCCCAAAAGGCACCACGTTTTCGATGGTGAGGGTGTCGGACGAGGTGGCGTTTTTGAGGGTGAAAGTGACCTTGTAAGGCAGGTAAGACTTGGACAGCGGATGCGTGTAAACAGTTTCAAATCTTTTGTCGTCGCTTTCCTGTGTGGCACTGCTGATTACCTCACCATTGACCCGAAAAGAGATAAAGGGATGTTGTACCTGGTACTTGGTGCCGGACGACAAAGACACTCGTTGAATACCATTATTGTTGTATTCAAACAGCTGGCCTTTGGCAGAAAAAGTAGCCAGCAACAAAAAAAGAATGAGCAGTTTTCGCATGCTGTAATATCGGGAAGATTTAAGAAATGAGGAGGGTAATATGGTAAGCGCAAACACTAATCAGAGAAGGGTAATTAACTTATTGTATCAAATTTTGCGAATCTTTACCAAAAAGGTCGCCTATAATCTCTTTGACGGTCTCCTGATCTAGGAGTTTATCGATTCCTAGCCGTATGAGCCTGCCGACAACCATGTCTTTGAACGTTTTTTTTGGCATTGTACCCAGATACTCCTTCAAAGGCTGAATCTCGTCGTAGATTATTTCTTGCCCAAACTCTAACCTTTCAAGTTTGAAAATTATGTGGTCAAACTTTTCGGCTAATTCGTCGATTTCCTGTTGAGATGATGCCTCCTTACTCCCTTTTTGGTGATCATCACGCTTCCTGAGATTCTTAATGTGGCCATGATAAACCTTTAGTGCTTTGGCGTAGACAAGCCCACGATGGAGATAAATCTGCTTGCCAATTTTGTTTTTTTGATTTGGATTAATTATCACATCGTAGTTGTATTCACCTTTTACCATTTGCGAATAGAATGCCCTAATGTTTTTTGATAACTCTGAATCAAATTCGATTTTGCCAATGCTGTAACGTTTGGCAAGTTGGGAATTTGTCTCCAGCAGTCTGTCGATAGTGACCGATTCACTTTCAATAAATTTTTCAGGATCAATAGAGCTTTTCAGTCCAGACTCGAGTCCTTCGATAAGAAGTGAGGTTTTGATTTTAGACTCCTCTTCAAATATACGTTGTTGGTGCTCGGCTATTTTTGCGAGGTCATTTTTCGGCAGGTTAAGGTACATACTAGGCCGCCCTGGCAGTTTACCCTCTTTCCAATCTTCATAGCTTTTTGTCGGAAACGACTTTTGATAGTCTGATCCGGTAAAATAACTGAGAGTGTCAGTATATATTACATAAGGATCATCTTTTGAATTTATTATATCCTCTCTTAAATCGATTTGCGTTGCAGGGTTGGATAAAAGGGCTTCCATATTGCCATCGCTAAGGGAAGATCCCGTAATACGGATTTGCTTATTGCAAACCCCCTTACATAAGTAATCATAGCAATCTTGGCCAGAGTCTCCAAGAAGCGGAGTTATATCTGAGCTGCACGCAACGCAACGAGTCGTTGGCAGTTGTCCTTCAAATTGATGGAGGTTATATAATCCCATTATAGAACAGTATTTTTTGGCAATATTTAAATCAAAAACCAGAGCCTAAAAACCCCTGTTCGTGAAGACACCATAGCCGTCAACCTAAGAAATAATTGGTGGATATGGCAAGGCCATTCCGCATGGCCGAGTTTTATTTTCCATGTTTTTTGAAAGCCATTTATCGGAATGGCCGACCGTTTTTGTTGATCTAATTTACTGGTTTAAGACTACATTTAAGTATGTTTTGGTAAGAATATCTGATACTTTTTTTTGCCCTTTTTTATACTCTTTTTCATGAAATGCGTTGCTGATTCGATACAAATCCGTCAGCCATTCGATGAGTCGGTGACTGTTTTGCAGCACAGGTAATGTTAACACTTTAGATCGCCCTTGTAGCGTACTGACTAGCTTATGAAAGCTCAAATCCTTTTGGGTTAAATTCTTTAAGTGATTAAGAAAAGTCCAGTTTAACATTACCCACAGCAGCTTGATGAGAATGATGCATTCTAAACGGGTCGCATTCACTGGGTGTATTTTATGTAATCTCATCACACTTTTCCAGGTTTTAAAGACAAGTTCTACCTGCCATCTCAATGTGTAGAGATCATAAATCTGAGAGGCGGTACATTTTTCCCTTTCCACGTTGGTTACAAATAGATTCAAGCCAATGGCCTCTAACACGTCAGTCCCTAATTTTCTATTCGCTGATTTCTTCCTTAAGCGTTTCTGCTTTTGTTCTTTTGTGAGCAAATTAGCCACAAGCCGTACCTTAGTACGAGTTTTTTCGCCAACATATACATCCATGTCCAGATACCTTTCTTTCTTTTCCTTTAATAAGCTGATAATAGAGGCTGTTGGAAGTAATGAGTATTCTCCCTCCTTGAGGATATAGAAATTCCATTGTGACTTTGCCCTGCTGATAAAGTAGATGTCTTTGCTGCTTAGCTCTTTAAATGCCTTAGGAGAAAAATACCCTAAATCTCTTAGCAATAATGTTTTGGGAGGTACCTTCTCAATATTCTTCATCCCCTCAATGCTATCAGAATCTCGTGATGAGCCAATGGAAATCTCGGTTACCTTAGAGCCTAGCAACTGATACTCAAATTGGATTTGAACACTGGCTTCCCTTCCCTCTCCTCCATACCCAGGAAAAGTATCTGCTACCTTTTTGGATACTTTAAATTCTGAACTATCCATGATACGGATATCAGTAAACCAACTGGAGGGAATGCTTTCTTCTGAATTATGGGCCATTTGCTGTGTCAATACCTCTTGGAGAAGTCCTGCAAGCATCTGTTTTGTGTTTTTATTGAAACGCTTATCAAGAGCTTGTTTAGAAACACTCACGCCATGATGATGTGCAAGATCTATACTGTATTCAGATAGAGAAGGGCATTTGCCATTATTGCTAAAAAAAACCACGTCCAGAAATGCCTTTGGCGAAATGACCGACTTACGCTTTTTGAATGACGATGCTTTTGCAATGGCCTCAATACGCTCATCAGAAACAAATTTTGAGAGGTATTTTGAGAAATTCCTGATTTTTCGGCACAAAATCGAGTTCAGTTTCTTTTCCTAGCCCTTTTTCGCTTAGGTTGACGGCTATGGTGGGACACGAACCAAGGAGATATGTTTTGAATGGCTGTGGCCTATTATCGTGAAGATTTGGGAAAATTGAGAAGCTGTTTACCGATGTGGATTTCGAAACAAACTGTGAGGCCTATTTTAATCGTGGATCAAAGTATTCGTCTGTTTCATCCAATTTGGACACATACCTCCCGAACTCCGGATGTTCGGGAAATAATAGGATATTTTTCTCTCTGGGTGATTGGATCGATGGAACAACCACACCAACATACAATTGGCTATCCATTATATCTTTCACTATCTCCGCTAGTTGTTTTGGGTAGGGGTAATCGTGCCAGTTTTGAGGCAGGTCATTAACGGTTATTTCTGCCAGTGGAGTGTCATCGTCTATTTCAAGCGTCAATACGAACCTGTTCTGAGGTATTCTCGACCCGCTGTTAGCCAGTGTTTCCAATTTGGCAAGGGCGATGTTTTCTGAGGTATACACCACCCACATATCTCTGGTGCTCCAGCGGCCGTTTGCAAAACGAGAACCAAGAGGAGGGTAAGTAGACTGGTATTTCTTCTTTTCTATTCTAAAAACCAGCATTAGCCATACACTCCATACTCTACCCGGTCAATAGCTTCCAAAACAGCTGTTCTACCACTCTCGGTCATCAAAAGGTCAATCGGATGCTGATCCCCCAGGTTGGCTATCTTCGATTGAAGCCACTCTTCAAACGGCTCCAGCCCTTCAAAGGCTTCCATTCCTCGCTGGTAAATTTTGAACAAGCTTGAAAGTCGATCCACCGTGCCCATGTCAAGTTCCGGCTCATCTTTGGCCCTGTAAAAAGTAGTTTTGCTCATGTCAAGCAGCTCTGCCACTCTGGCCACGGGCAGGTTTGTTAAGCCGGGAACCTCACCAAGAAATGAGCCTTGCAACCGAAGCGTGCCTACACCTCCATAGCCCAGGAGTTGATCAATTCCGGCTTGTACGTCATTGCGGCTGGCCCGCCATTTGTTCGGCTGAACATGCTGATGCTTTCGTTGAACGGCACCATACCTAGTGACGTTTTTTAATACCGACCGCTCTTTTTGTTTCATTTGGTACTTTCAACTTCCTATTTGAAACTCAATTTAAGAACAATCATTGATTATTTAAGGTTCGGGTGTACAATTTTGTGGTCAGATAGCTGCTTATTCAGCCCTCTCACTCTTCTTCCGCTGCCCTATACTTTATCTGCATGCCACTCAAAAAGTACCGCAGATATTGATCATTGCATGGCCGGTACTGGCTTTGCTTGGGGTTGCGAAAAAAGGCGCTCAGCTCGTGGGGGCCAATGCTTTTGCCTTTTAGCTTGAAAATAGCCTGGATGTCTTCTGAGCTAAGGCTGAAGGCAATCTTGAGTTTTCTTAGGATGATGTTATTATTAAGCTGCTGCTCTGGTGCCGGTTGATCGCCCTCTCTTGTGCCTCGTTTCTCGTTGATGAGTCCGTTGAGAAAAATCGCCAGTTTTATGTCAGGCATTTCCTGATAAGTTTCCTCATCTTCTCTTTTCATGTAGTCGCTCACTTCAGCCCGTGTTACATGATGACCAGCCTGTGCGAACAGATTGATCATTTGCGAGTCATCGGCATCGAGGAGGTAGCGCAATCGGCGGAGAATATCATTGTTGGTCATATCGACTACAAATCTAAAAGAAAACCATTGCCAATAGGACTGTCACTGGAAAACTCAGGCCCTCTTTGACCTCATGGCCTTCACTTTTTTGATAGCATCGTCTGCCAGGAATTTTTTGTACTGTTCGGTTTCAGCTCCGTAAATGGCAATCTTTCCTTCAGCATTGGCGTGCACTCCCCAGCCATACTGTTTGGTAAGTGGAGAGGCCCGAAAGCAGGGCTGCCCTTTCGAAAAATAGTGCTCACGTTGCTCGTCCAGCTCGCTGGGTTCGAACTCCTTTCTCAGGGCAAATACACCAAACAGCACCTCGTCGGAGGTGTACTTGTAGGGATTGTCATACACCATGTCGAATTGCATATTGGCAACCGACTTTTTTTCTCCTTTCAATGGCGGCACGGCAGCTTGCTCGCTGGGGCTGTCCTCGGCAATTTCTATAAACGTATTGTAGTAGTTGGTGGTGTGCTTCATCGTTCTCTGTCGCAATTTGTCCTTTTGAATTTAAATGTAGCGAGCGGGAGTGTCAACCCTATGTCATTGGTTTTAAAAAAATGTCTGAGACTCAATCCGAATGAACCCGTCTTCAATTGGTTTGTGGATAGTTTTTATTGGAAATGTAGAAGCCCTTTCATAGCCCATGGATTAAACCCGGGTCTATGATAGGCGCTTGAGCTGCGGCAGCCGTTGGGCAAGCTATTCCTTCCTAAAGTGAAATAGGATGGATATATTTAGTCATGACTTACCAATTCAGATCTCTCGTTATTCCATTCCTGGGTGCTTCTTTGGTTTTTTCTTGCACACCAAAAGAAGCACCAACCGGCCCCTCCAACGTCCTTTTCATAGTAGTTGACGACTTGCGGCCGGAGCTTGGGTGCTATGGTCATCCCCTTGTGCAGTCACCCAATATGGATCAGCTGGCAGGAGAGGGAGTACTCTTCAAGAATGCTTTTTGCAATATTCCGGTTTGTGGTGCGTCAAGGGCCAGCTTTCTTACCGGGCTGAGGCCAATGCAAAACCGCTTTCTCACCTACCTGACCTATGCCCAGGATGATGCGCCGGGAGCAATTTCGCTGCCTCAGTATTTCAAAGACAATGGCTACACTACCGTGTCCAATGGCAAGGTGTTTCACAATGAAGACGACCATGCCGCTGCCTGGGACATCAACTGGCGGCCAACCGACCTGCTGGACTATCAGACCGAAGCGAACAGCGGCACAGATTTGGCCAACAGGGGAAGGCCTTACGAGAGGGGTAATGTGCCGGACAGCGTTTACAATGATGCAAAGATTGCGGCTAAGAGCATTATCGACCTAAGGACACTGGCGGCGGCCGGTAATCCCTTCTTCATGGCGGTTGGTTTCCTTAAGCCACACCTGCCGTTCAATGCACCCGAGAAGTATTGGCAGCTATATGATGGCAAAGTAACCCTGCCAGATAATAACTATGTGCCGACAGGTGCTCCGGCACGCTCCGTTCACAACTCAGGTGAGCTGAGAAATTATGCTGAAGTGCCAAAAGAAGGTCCGGTGAGCGACTCACTGGCGCTAACGTTGATTCAAGGTTATTATGCCAGCGTGAGTTACGTCGATGCCCAGATAGGAAGGGTGCTCGACGAGTTGAAAGCACTGGGTCTTGATGAAAAAACACACATCGTGCTGATTGGTGACCATGGCTACAACCTGCTGGAACATACTATGTGGTGTAAGCATTGTAACTACCGCAACTCCCTCAGGTCTACCATGATTTGGAAATCGCCAAAGGCAAAGGCTGGAAGCATCTCCAATGCCATCGTTGAGTACGTCGACATTTTCCCCACCCTGGCTGACCTCGCTGGACTTCCAAAACCAGCACAGTTACAGGGGGAAAGTCTGGCAGCCGAACTGGCAGCACCTTCGCTGTCTCCCGCTGGCTTTGCCATTTCCCGATGGACGAACGGCTACACCATCACCACGCCAGACTATGCTTACACGGAGTGGGTGAACGACAGCCTGCAATGGGAGGACGAAATGCTGTATGATCACCGAAGCGACCTGGAGGAAAATGAAAACATTGCCGCAGGCCAGTCGGCAATCGCTGATAGTCTTAGCAATATGCTTAGGCAGCATTGGGGGTTGCAATGAAGGAGAGGGGGGTACACTCAGCACCAGAGCGTGATTTAGACTCATAATAAATAATGTCGTTTCAAAAATTATTTTAGTATTGTATTTTGTATAGACAAAATTTATTCAGATCATTGCAAACCAAAATTAAAAGCAAGTGAAGAAACGCATATTACATATCTCAATACCGAGCAAAAACGATTGGTTTTGCCTCTATGAGGATGTTATGCTATGGCCTGAAAAAGACAATTGACTGGATAGTTCCCAGCAGTGTTTTGACCCAGGCCGTAAAGTCTGGGTTTTTTGTTGTGAAAAAATGTAAAAGACGCATATGATAAAGTGCTTGAATATACATATGGGGCCGACAGGACAGGAGCGGGATAGCTATCTCAGCTTCGTGGGAAACCTACGTCATCGGCGAAGGATCGGGAGGATATTTTTGTGACTATTCGTTAAGAGTATTTCATGAGAAACCCGGTTCCGCAAGGCCGGGTTTTTTTGTGCCCAAAAAGAAAAACAGGAAAAGGGGATACGCCAGAGTTGGAGATCTGGGCCGGTCTGTAAAACCGGGGCTGACAGCTTTGAAAGTTCGAATCTTTCTATCCCCACAAGGCTGAAGGAGGGGCAAAATGGGTGCCTCCGAACGGAAGAATGGTTAAAGGCCATAAGCAGGATTCCATTTGTTCTGTGATGTGCGAAAAAGCTTTCGTTCTGTCAGCAGTGGTCGCCTGGCGTAGGGGTTTTCAGGCCTGATGTCCCGATGCAGGTGGCCAGTTAGGAAGGGTAGCTCCAATGGTAGAGCAGCGGTTTGAAGCACCGCCAGTGTTGGTTCGATTCCAGCCCCTTCCACATATGTGTCTGTAGCTTAACTGGTAAAGCTCCGCACTCTTAATGCGGACAATGGGAGTTCAAGTCTCTTCGGGCACACAAACCCAGCAAAGGCTGGTAAAGATCTTCGGGGCTGGGAGTATCCCGCCCTGAGGCAGGGAAGGTAGAAGAATAAAGGACCTGACGAGAGTTTCTGTATAGCTCCGTAGTGGTGAGCCGGTAGGCCACGCCATGCTGCCTTGTTCATTGAGGGTTCCCTCAAGCTGTGGGTAGGGGGTTCGATTCCCTCATGCGGTTTACCGCTTTAGCTCATTGGTAGAGCAACAGTAAGGATGCGCAGGTTCGAATCCTGCTCCGTCAATTGGCGGATAGCTCAGTGGTTAGAGCACTACGCTGTTAACGTAGAGTATGGAATGAAAATCCATGACCTGGAGATGCCAACTCCCAAAATGGCACTTGTGAAGGCAGTGAGGGGCTGAGCCCCACATATCACCCCTCGGGGAATATGTGGTAGCGCCAGCGCATGGCTTTGAAAGAGAGAGGATACCGCTGAACACGTTCAGCTACTTTGCTAAAAGCACTTGGTCGGAAAAATGGCAGGCAATGAGCTGCCGGCTTCCAGGCAGGCACTTTTGACGAACTGGCAGGGCATTGTTCCGCTCAACATCTCTTCCGCTGTGAGTTGAAGGCGACGCCCTCACCGCCTTCTTTTTAGATGAAATTATTGGGCCGATAATGATAAATGATGGTTGAACAAACAAATTTTTAAACCAATGCTAACAGTTAGAATTAATACTGGCAAAGTGGGTTTGGTCTTTCGGAGAGGTGACTTCAAGGACGTCATCAGCGAGGGTAACTACTGGTTGATGCCTTACGAGGCGGTGATGCAGTATGACCTGGCCAAGCCATTTTTTCCTCCTGTCGAGCTCAATATTCTCCTGCGAAACGAAAAACTGGCGAATATGCTGAGTGTGGTGGAGGTCAAAGACAATGAGATTGTGTTGCAGCACGAAAACGGTAACCTAAAAAACGTGCTGACTCCCGGTAGGTATGTCTACTGGAAGGGTTTAGTAGTGTACAGCTTCGTTACAGTAGACCTTGGCAAGTACGAGGTCACAGAGGCAATCGATAAAACGACCCTCCAAAGGCGAGACGTGCTGCCGTATGTGAGGGTATTTGTCGTGGAATCGTACGAAAAGGGCATCCTCTTCGTCGATGGGGAATTCACCAGGGTGCTTGGCACAGGGGTGTACTACTTCTGGAAGACGCCAACGGCTATTTCGGTAGCTAAGGCCGATACCAGGTTACTACAGCTGGAAGTATCCGGTCAGGAAATGCTGACAAAAGACAAGGCAGCACTGCGGGTGAACTTCTATGCACAGTACAAGGTAGTGGATATCATCAAGGCATTGATTGAAAGCAAGGACTATGAGAAGCAACTCTATGTATTGCTGCAGTTGGCCCTGAGAGAATACATTGGTACACTGACCCTGGATGAATTGCTTGAAAAAAAGGAATCGATTGCCAACTATGTGATGGCAACTGTTTCCGGCAAGGCAGCCGAGTTGGGTGTTGCCATTAAAGACAGCGGTGTAAAGGACATCATCCTTCCTGGTGAGGTGAAAGAAATCATGAACCAGGTGTTGGTGGCACAGAAGAAAGCGCAAGCCAATATCATTACCAGGCGGGAAGAAACTGCTTCCACAAGAAGCTTGCTGAATACTGCCAAATTGATGGAAGACAACGAGATGTTGTTTAAGCTGAAAGAGATGGAATATGTCGAAAAAATTGCTGAAAAGATCAACAGTATTACGCTTTCGGGTGGTAGCCTGGTGGTCGATCAGTTGAGAGACATTTTTTCTCCCAGGAAGTAAATTGAGGCTGTCGGGAGTGGCAGCCTCTTAAAAACTACAGACATGAAAATGATTGACATTTACCTGGAGAAGGTAATTACGCAAGCCGAAAATATGATATGGGACGGTGACCACTTTGAAGGCAAAGACATGCTGGAAAATGTGCTTACCTACGAGCCTGGTTATGCCAAAGTGCACAACCTAT
The DNA here is from genome assembly GCF_048007035.1 of Imperialibacter sp. NCBI lineage: Bacteria > Pseudomonadati > Bacteroidota > Cytophagia > Cytophagales > Flammeovirgaceae > Imperialibacter > Imperialibacter sp. The sequence continues at coordinate 1,569,352 of NZ_CP180355.1, read as the reverse complement.
TGGGCTGGTTACACCTTTATTATATCGAGGACGACGAGTTAGCTGAGAAGCACCTGAAGTTGGCGGTCAAGTTTGAACCCAACTGGAAGGTGCCTTACATTCACCTGACGACGCTTTATATGCGTAATGAAAATTTCGACAAACTTGGCGAGGTGATGATGAAAGCCAGAGAGATCGAAGGGATCAGCAAGGCGCTGGTCTTTGAAAGGCTGGCCATGGTGGAGGAAGCGAAAGGAAGATACACGGCGGCCATCAGGCTTTACAAGACTGCGATCTTCCACTCAATGGACAATGATGCCATTGAAGAGATGCGCAGTAATATCAAAAGATGCAGATTTAAGAGACTAAGATTTGTAAGACAAAAATGGCAACGACAAAAATAACAGGAAAAGAGCTGAGAGCGCTGGGATACCCTGAGGGTCGTGCAATTGGTTCGGCCATGGAGGTGATGGAAGCCCATTACAAAGGGAAATCTAAAAGGCAGAAGCTTGAGTTATTGGCCAGGGTGTTGCAAACTCCGGGCCTCTACGCAAAGCACGAGACGCTTGGGCCGGTGGCAACGAGTCTGATTATCAAAACAGAGCACAATCAAGCCATTGAGCTAAATACCAGGCGACTGGAGTACAGCATTTATGGTGCGGAGGCTATTGAGCAGGGCGCAATCCATCAAATGGAAATCGCCATGAAGTTGCCCGTGACGGTGGCGGGTGCTCTAATGCCAGATGCGCATCAGGGTTATGGCTTGCCAATAGGTGGTGTTCTGGCGACAAACAATTCGGTGATCCCCTACGGCGTGGGTGTCGATATTGGCTGCCGGATGTGTATGACACTTTATGATATCCCTGCTTCATATGCCAGTCACCGAGCCGACGAGCTGAAAATGTTGTTGATGGAGCACACGAGGTTTGGGAATGCCGGCTTTAAGCGGCCTGAGGACGATGCGGTGCTTAGCCGGAGGGAATTTGGCGAGATCAATATCCTGAAGGCAATGAAGGACCGTGCTCACAAACAACTGGGCACTTCGGGAGGAGGTAATCATTTCGTGGAGTTTGGAGTGGCGGAATTGCTGGATGAAAACAATGAGTTTGGCCTACCCATTGGTAAATATCTCTCAGTACTCTCGCACTCCGGCTCGAGAGGGTTGGGAGCCAATATCGCTCGCCACTACACCAAATTGGCGATGGATAAGTGCAAGCTTCCTGGAGAAGCCAAGCACCTTGCCTGGCTCGATTTGGACACAGAGGATGGGCAGGAGTACTGGTTGGCAATGAATTTGGCTGGTGACTACGCTTCAGCATGCCATCACCAAATTCATCAAAGGCTGGCAAAAGCCCTGGGCGAGCAACCGTTGGTTATGATTGAAAACCATCACAATTTCGCATGGAAGGAGAAGGATGCGGCAGGAAATGACATTATTGTCCACAGAAAAGGTGCAACACCAGCTGGAAAAGGAGTCCTTGGAATTATCCCCGGATCCATGACCTCTCCGGGCTTTATCGTGAGGGGAAAAGGAGAAATGGCTGCCATCAACTCAGCTTCTCATGGAGCGGGCAGGTTGATGTCCAGGACGAAGGCCAAGCAGACACTTTCGAAGCAAGAAGTGAGAAAACACTTAAAAAAAGCTGGTATTGAGCTGATTGGCTCCGGGCTGGATGAAGCACCTATGGTGTACAAAGACATCCACAAGGTGATGGCCTTTCAGCAAGAGCTGGTCGATGTCGTTGGGTCGTTTACTCCTAAAGTGGTGCGTATGTGTGGCGATGAAAGGTTCGCCGAAGTAGACTAAAAACCTCCCAATGGGGAGGTTTTTTTCTTACATGCCGAGTAGTTCTGGAGAAAACCGGAGAATGAAGGCAATAGGAAAGGTGATTGAACCGATTATAAGCATGTTTCGACCATGTTTTCTGTCACTTTCTGAATAGGTACTTACCTTCTCTCCATTAGGCAACACCTTGGTAGCTTTCCACATATACCAACCTATAAAAACGCCTAAAAGGCCACCAAAGACTGAGGTAAAGTACCCTGTGTAAATCCATATCTTCTGGCTCTGTTCAGGTTTGCTGAGGTCGTCAATCCGCTGTCTCCGCAGACTGTTGATGAGTTCAAGGTTAATGGTCTCTCCTCGATCTTTTAGAATTTTTTGGGTTAGTAAATAATCGAACTCTCCCCATTCATCTGGTTTTAGCAGAATATCGTAGAGTTCGTGGTTAGTAAAATCGAACAGGTAATGATCCTTCGGGATGCTTTCCAAATTGTCTTGAACAGAAGCCGTAATTAAGGAAGCTACCTTTTCGAAGTCTTTGCTTTGCAAATGAATCTCATATTTTGGGAACACCTCCCCTCCACCAAAATTTGTATCAAGCGAGCTTTTGAATTTTATCAGCTCATACTCAATATTATAGACACCGAGTAGTTCAGTCAGAGACTCGGCTTGCTCTTTTGTAAGGCTTTTCCGAAAGGGCAGAAATTCGCTCATACTGGTGTAGGATAAATTGGAGGTGTGTCTTTGCGTATCCTCAACTCTTGGGTGTTGCAGTGTATGTCTTCAAACCCATCCAATTAAACCCCAAACGGCTCTTCAATACTAATACTTTGCGGCGTGAACAGCTGGCCTCCGTCTTCGGTCACATAGAAGCAGTCTTCCAGGCGCACACCAATCTCTCCGTAGATGTAGATGCCGGGCTCGTCGCTAAAGCACATGCCGGGTTGCAGTTTCAATTCGTTGCCTTTCACAAGGTAAGGCCATTCGTGTCCATCCATGCCAATGCCGTGGCCCAGGCGGTGGAAGAAGTTTTTGTAGCCTGGCCCGAAGCCGGCATCCTCAATTACTTTGCGGCCTACATCGTCGATGGAACCACAAGTAGCACCAGGCTTCACAGCTGCCATGGCGGCTGTTTGTGATTCTTTTACTTTGTTCCAGATGTCAGTTTGCCGCTGTGTGGGCTTGCCGAAGATCGTGGTTCGGGTAATGTCCGATGAGTAGTCGTGCAGATTGCAGCCCCCGTCCATTAATACGATGTCGCCTTCTTTCATGCTTTGAGCCGTTTGGCTGCCATGGGGGTAGGCCGCCCACTCTCCAAACATCACGCTGGCACCGCCGGACACTCCCAGCTTTTTGAATGCCGCAGAGATGTTTCCGCTGAACTCGTATTGTGACATGCCATCTTTCATGACAGCAATCGCAGCTCTATAGGCTTCAATAGTGATTTCATTGGCTCTTTTCATCAACGCCAACTCAGTCGGAGATTTAATCATGCGGCAGCCAGCTGCTACCGGAAAGGCATCTACAAACTGAATCTGCGGCAGCTCTTTTCTTAATCCGTCGAAAAGGAAAAACCGCACAGATTCTTCAACACCAATTTTGCCAGTACTAATGCCATTGTCTTTTAGAATGCTGCCTACAAGTTTGTAAGGGCTTTCGTGCTCCTGCCATACCCTCAGGTCGTTGCCAAACAGAATTCTTTCTTTCAGTCTCTCCTCTTCAAACGCTGGACACACATAGGCCAGTTCTCCCTTGGCAGGGATAATGGCGGCCATCATCCGTTCGCTACGTCCCCACTTAATGCCTGTGAAGTACACCATCGTAGAGCCTGACTCCAGGTATAGAGCGTCGATTTTATTCTCCACCATCAGCCGCTGCGCTTTTTCTATTCGCTGCTTCCTTTCTTCATTGCTGATCGGCTTCATGTCGTCCACCATCGACTTCAGGTAGTCAAACGGCCCTGCTTCTGATGCTGTTTCTTTGGGCTTGTCTTCAGTTGCGCAGGCAGTGAGGCCAACGGCGGCTACGGCACCAGTTGCTTTAATGGATTGGTCGAAGAATTTACGTCTATTCATGGATGGTTGGGTTAGATGAAGCGTTAAGATACTTCGAAATAGAATCTGGAAGGAAAAAATTTATACAGAGGGCTGAAGAAGTGGTTTGCCGTCTTCTTATAGGTAGATCGAAGAACGTGAAAGGGTTGTTTTCAGTACAATGCAACAGTAAGCTACTCTGTCGTGCGAAAAAGGAATGTCTTAATAGAGAATCGAAGGGTTCGCACGAGCGCTTTTTGCCATTGTCAAGCACAACAGATTGACCTATGGGTTAACATCTGAGAAGTGGATTTACTATGTGCTTCTGGCAGCCATCGTTTTAACATCTTTCTCCGTCGGAAAAAAATCAGTAACGTACACTTTCGTCTCATTTTCCTGGATGTAATAGATAATCTTGATGTCTGTTCTTTTTGTTCGATTGAAAAGAAGGAATCGATATTCGTGTTTCAGGCCAGCCAGCCACATTTCTTTAGCTCCACGATGTGGATAATAGGCTAAACTCTGGGCCATTCTCTCTAGTTCATCTGCTAATTGCTCTGCTCGTTCCAGTGAGTAGTGTTCGTATAAGTATTCCAGAACTTCGTAAAAATGAGACTGTGATGTGAGCGTAAATTCTACTTGGTACTCAGACGTTTCTCTTTTTTCCACTGCTGAAAGTCTGTATTAAATTGTTCGGCACTAATCGTTTTTCCTTCGGCGATTTCTTTCTCAGATTGCTCTGCCCTTCTGTTCATCTCGAGCTTCTGTAAATTCTCCGATTGGCTTCTGTTTTTTTTCTCTGCCTGAACCATGCTGTGTACTAAAGCCAAAAACCTTTCGTCTGCACGATCTACATACTCGTGGATTTCCTTGCGTACTGTCGAAGATTTCATTCTAAATGACATTTAAATCAAACTACAAAGTAACGATTTTTAGTTATTGTTCTGCCCATTAAGGCATGGTTTAACTTAAGTAAAGTAAATTGAATCAGTACTTCTTTGATGCAGTCAAGCCTTGGGCTCAAAAAGCCCTGGGCCGGGGGGCTGCGGCGAGATAAGCCTTTGTGTGCTCGCTACTGGCCGACGCTGCGGCCCTGGCTAGAAGGACAAAAACTCACATGTTAACTGCCATTGTGGAGTTTGCTTGGTCAGATAGGTAGGTAAGAAAAAAACATACTAAGGGCTGAAGAAATGGTTTGCGGTGGCTCGGCCGACGAGCCATTAAAAATGAACGTCACCTCGATTCACGTAGAAGGAATGGTTCTCCCAAACATAGACTGAGTCCAGTTTGGGAGATCGTCACTTCGCTTGCGCTGCGGATCGGGGTGACGTTTTTAACTACATCTCCCGAATCCAGATATTCCTGAAGCTCACCGGATTGCCATGATCCTGCAGCATGATCGGGCCTTTGCCATGGGCTTTGTAGGTTGGCGACCCGATATAGGCCGTGTTTCCCCAGATGCGGGTATGGTTTTGAGTGACCACGCCGTTGTGCAGCACCGTTACAGTTGCTTCGTGCACTACTTCCCCCTTGTCGTTGAAAACAGGAGCAGTGTAGATGATATCATAGGTTTGCCATTCGCCTGGCGCCTTTGTGGCGTTTACGAGCGGAGGCGATTGCTTGTAAATACTGCTCGCCTGACCATTTGAATAGGTGCGGCTTTCGTAGCTATCGAGCACCTGCACTTCGTAAATGCCCTGCATGAACACACCGCTATTGCCCCGGCCCTGGCCTTCGCCTTTTATTTCGGAGGGAGCACGCCACTCAATGTGAAGCTGATAGTTGTCAAATTTCTGTTTAGTTTGGATTACTCCTTTGCCGGCCGCTACGGTCACAGCGCCGTCGGCTACCGTCCACTCTGCCGGGCCGCCTTTTCCAGATTCCCATTTATCGAGGCTTTTCCCATCAAAAAGGACGATGGCATCTGACGGCGGGGCACCGTACTCTTTGCCGGGAGTTATTTTCTTCACGGCTGGCTCCCAAACTTCTGTTGTTTTTGGGTCTTCACCCTCTTTCACCTGTGCGCAAGCCCCAAAGGCTACCAGAAAGGCTAAAGCGCTGACTAATATGTTTTTCATAGTTAAAATATTTTTTGTGTTGATCAAAAATTGCGCTGCGTGGCGTCTTGCAAAATTCAGTGGTGCCGCCAACTAGTGCTATGGGCACCATTTCAACCTTCCGCCTCCGGTCTTCTGTGCTTTTTACAACTCTCTTATCCAAATGTTTCTGAAACTGATCGGCTTGCTTGGGTCGCCATGGGCCTGAAGTTTGATAGGCGAAGCACCATGCTTTTTGTAAGAAGGCTGTCCGATGTAAACAGTACCACCTTTTAGCTCAAAATTATTTTGAACTAACACACCGTTGTGAAAAGCAGTCACTCTTGCAGGGCTTTTCAGTGAACCGTCACTATTAAAGCGGGGAGCCGTCCATACCACGTCATAAACCTGCCACTCCCCGGGCTTCTTACACGCATTGGCAAGTGGCACGCCCTGTTTGTAAATACTGGCAGTTTGGCCATTTACGTAAGTCGCATTATTGTAGCAGTCAAGAATTTGGATTTCGTAGCCATCGTCGCCAGGGCCGGTGCTGGCCAGGAAAAGACCACTATTGCCTCTGGCTTGTCCGGTTTCGGTGATGCCCACTGGCTGATACCATTCCAGGTGCAATTGGTAATCCATAAAGCTTCTCTTGGTCTGGATATTGCCCTGGCTTTTGTCCACAGTGATTACACCACCTAAGCTCGCCCAGCCAGCGGGCTTCGAAGGGTCATTGGTGCTTACCCATTCGCTCAAGTCGCTCCCGTTATAAAGAACTATGGCATCAGACGGAGCATCGGATGGAGCATCGCCAGGAGTGACCACCGGTGGCACTGGCTCATAAAATTCTGTGAGCTTTGGATCACCTTTTTGTTGGGCGTAAGCCGACATGGCAACGAAGGCAGCAAGGGCGCTGAAAAGTATCTTTTTCATGTGTCTATCTTTTAAAATCGATGTTTAAGTAGTTTTTTGGGAATATAAGGAATTCTGAAATAAACCGTTAGCTGAAAGTGATGAAGGTGGGCGTCGAATACCTTGCTAAACAGGTTTTCAAAGGGTTAGCTAAAGTCATTTTTAGCGATAACTTTTGTGGAATTACTGTGCGGGATAAACGATAATAATATTGGTTGATGAAAACTGCGTGGTGATCATCTCTGGCAGCGAATCAAATTCTTTCTCGTAAGAGATTGAGCCTTCTCTGGCGCCTATCAAAACGACCATGTCCTGTGGAGTAATTAGCTGAAAAAAAGACTGCGTATCAAGGCGACCTTCGGGGACACTCCAGTTTATCGAAACCTTGGTTTTGTTTTTTTGCAACAGTGACTCAATGGAGGCTTTGCAGGCGTGGCTGCCTGAGATAAGCAAACTCGCTTCGGTATGCTTCGCCATACGAATGATTTTTAGCATGATATCTTCAAACCCTTTCTCAAGCTCAGCATTTTCCGGTATAAAGAGCTTTAGCCGTTTAAAAACATTGAGCGGCGCCACCAATCGGCAGACGAAGAGCGTCTGACCGGTTTGTTTCAGCAGGCGGTCAAGCGTGGTTCCAAATATTTTGTCCGCTGTTCTTTGCTTCGAATGCCAGCCGATCACAATGTCGGTGATGCCAAGCTCCCTGGAGGCCCTGCTGATGGCACTTGATGCGTTGACGTCGATTCTGGTGACCAAATTCACCAGGCTGTTGCTGGCCATTGCGTGTTTCGCTGCCCTGTCAAGTATTTTTCGGCTGTTTTCCAGATTAGTGTGGGCCTCGTCATTATCATGCACAACTGCAAAGGGCACTACCGGCTCTATCGAAGTCGGAGTTTTGACCATCAAGGCGAAATCTATCAGGTATTCAATGGTAGCGGGATTTGAAATTGGTACTAGTATTCGCTCCGTCAAGGGCGCTGTGGATGTAGCGCTGGGTAAATTTTTGATGGCAATTTTTTTTCCTGCTCGGGCAGTAACCAATGATGCCAAAAGGCAGGTGATAAAAATGAGGAGTATGGTTGCGTCCAATACATTTTCACCAATGATACCAAGGCGAAACCCAACTAAAATCACAGCAATAGTAGCTGCGGCGTGGGAGCTGCTTAGCCCAAAAACCAGGTTTCGTTGGTCTTTTTGCAGGTCGAGTATTTTTTGTGTAAACAAAGAGGCTATCCACTTGCCGAGTAGCGCCACCAATGTCAGCGTGACAGCGATGGTAACAGTCTCCATGCTCGAGGTAATGGCGGGTATATTGATCAGCAGGCCTACGCTGATCAGGAAAAAGGGAATAAAGAGTGCATTTCCCATAAAATCAATCCGGCTCATTAAAGGTGAGCTTTTGGGAATTAGCCGATTGAGGGAAAGGCCAGCCAGAAAGGCGCCTATGATGGGTTCTACGCCAGACAACTCAAAGAGCAAAGCGGCGATAAAAACCAGGGTAAGCACAAAAATATAGTGTGAGACTTTCTCTCCTTCTATTCGATGAAAAAACCACCTGGCCAACGCAGGAAAGCCCATCAAAACGATAAGAGACGACGCAATGAAAAGCCCGCCGAACTTTACCCAGGCCATGACGTCTGATTCACCACTGGCAGTGGCGGAGATTACCGCCAGCAGAACGAGCACCATAACGTCGGTGATGATGGTGCCTCCGATGGCAATGATCACCGCTTCATTTTTAGTGATGCCCAATTTCTGAACGATCGGGTAGGAGATCAGCGTGTGGGTGGAGAACATACTAGCGATGAGCAAAGAGCCAAGAAAATTGTATTCCAGGAGGTAGTAGCAAACCGGGAAGCCAATGGCCAACGGAATGGTGAACGTGAGCAGACCAAATGTGAGGCTCTTCATCCTGCTTTGTCTGAATTGGTTCATGTCCATCTCCAGCCCAGCCACGAACATTAAATAGAGAAGGCCGACTGTGCCAAAAAGCCGAAAGGCCGCATTGTTCTCAAGCACATTGAGCCCATAAGGGCCAAATATCACTCCGGCAAGTATCATCCCGACGATTCCGGGCATGCGAAGCTTTTCCATGACCATTGGTGCAAGGAGAATAATCAGCAGCACAATGGTAAAGACCAGCACTGGATTGTAGCCTGAGGGCAATAACTCCGCTAAGATCATGGGATCTGGTTAATTACTACTAGTTAGAAGTAATTAACCAGACTTGGAATAGCACGACACCGATTTAATGGCTTTTTAATATGAGCGCTGTTCACTGATAGTTCCTATCAAGCTTGGGGTCGTGATGTTCGGGGCTGGGCTTACTCTTCACTTGTGCACATCCCACATCATTCGGTTCACAATGCCCGCCCAAATATAAGTGCGGTGATAACCTGCCCAGGGCTCGTCTGGGCTGTAAAACTCCCACAGGTTGTGGTTCTCCTTTAGCTGATAGATCATACTCGCCGAAACCCTATCTACTAATTCCCTTGCTTCAGCGTCATACCCGTAGTTCTGCAATCCACGCTGGATCAGATAGTCCCACTCTACCCACACTGGCCCGTTCCAGTAACCTTTGTCGTTGTAAAAAGGGTCATCTGCCGCAAGGCTCGGCACGCCATAAGGCCGCCAGAACTTTTCTGGATTGGTCAGATGTTCGAGGAGTCGGGCAGCCTGTTCTTTTGAAGCAATGCCAGCCCACATTGGCAAAAAGCCAATAATTTCCATGCGCTTCAGGTCGTCGGTTTTTTCAAAAGTAAAGTCCTTATCCACTTTGTCGGCATTGTAGTAAAAGCCAGTGGTCTCATCCCAGAAAGTAGCATTGATGAGTACGGTTCTTTGTTCGTGGTCAGCTTTCCATCGGGCTGCCTCGTCTGTTTTTCCCAAAGCGGCTGCCATTTGCTCCAGCGACTTCGCTTCCATCACAAGCATGGAGTTGAGGTCAACGGCTTCGAAGTTCGCAGGCCAGCCCACTTCGTCCCATACGGCCACATCGGCATCCCGCACCGACTCCAATATGGCGTGCCCGCCCCACTCGCAAAGCCCATCGCGGTCTTTGTCACGGTTGGAAACATAGAACTCGTAAAACCTTTTGCTCGACTCATACATTTCCGCCAAAAATGCTTTGTCCTGCGTGATTTTATATACTTCCCAGTTGATCCAGGCATACCACGGCGCCGAGGAGGTGAGCTCACCCTCGTGCTCGATGATTTCATCCAGATAGCCACCCGTCCGGTAGTTGATATAACCGTTCTCATACTGCCGTTCTTTAAACACCCTTTGGGAATTCATGGCCAGTTCCGGATCCTGTAGTGCCAGCGCCAGCATGGTCAGGCTTTCGTGAAACACCTGCCCTCCATGGCCCCAGCCCCACACGGGCTCCCGGCTGAAGACGTAGTACGGATAACTGCTTTTTCCCTCCGCCGGATAAAACACCTGCTGCATCATGTTCCAGCCCGACAGGTATAGCAACTGTTGGTCGGCTGAAAGGCCTGGCAACTCCGGCATGCTTTCCAGGTAGGCCAGCCTGCCTCCCATGGCTAGGGTGAAGTCTTTGTTCAGGAGCATTTCGGCCTCTTTCCAGGCCGTTTTTTCCTTCAAAGGCGCCACTGACCTTGCTACCCGAATGCTGGTCGATTCGCCGGGATTTAGTGTAATGCTTTTGCTGTACGCCGCTATTTTGAAGTATTTCAGGCTGTCATCTTTCCAGTCATTGGCCACAATTGCCTGTTTGAGCGAATGGCCAGACAGGGTATTCCGTTCCAGGGTGTGCATCCCAATTTCTCCACCTGTGCCAGCACCCACCGCCACGAAGCAATAGATATCATCGGTAGGCAGCTGCACCATCAGGTTGGTGGTAGATAGCGGCCTGGTAAATTGCGTGTAGTAGCTGTCGTTTTCCTTTTTCCTATAGATGATAACCTGGCTGCCATCCGATGGTTTGGTCCAGCTGAGCGCCGCTCTGTTTTTTTCCGGCATGACCACATCGAATCTTTGAGGCGAAGCCGGTAGTTTGATATTAGTAGGACGCAGACTACTTGAAAACTGGGTACGTGCCGACGGGATGGAGTCGGTTCGCTGCGCAACGATGCCCAATGTTTCGTCGACAGCGGTAAGTGTGTATTGTGAAGCCCCGCCAGCGCCCGGTAGTTGACTGAGCTCCATGCGAAAATAGCCGTCTGAATTCAGTGCGCCCTGCAGGCTCCCAAAGACGGGGCTGCTTTCCGTCAAAAGATGTTTTGTGTCATTGTCAACATACGCCTGGAGTCTCACCTCAGGAAGTTGCGTCATTACCCGTTGGCCACCCTCGTTGTACAGCCTGCCGTTTACTTCTGTCACGGGCTTTTTGCCCGGTAAAACTTTCCAGGGTAAATAGCTGGCTTCCCCTGAAAAAGAGCTGAAAGCACCAAGCTGATCAGGCCCTGCCGACATTTTGAAAAAATTTTGCAGCGAATCGGTAAATGGTACTTTATGACCAACCGTCCAGGTGTCTGGGAATTCCTCGTGGTTAAAGTGTAGTGCTCCGTCCACGACCCTATAGCCATTGAAAAGTCTGCTATTTCCCTGAACAAAAGGGATGTAGTCAAAAGAAATGGTAGAATCGGTATTGTTGGTAAATGTGCTTTCCAGTACAGCAGACGCAGAGCTGTACACTAGAAACTTACTCTTTACTTGAATTCCATTAACAGGCGAAAATGAAAAGTTCACTTCATCAGGAAACGACGAATCGATGACTGGTTTTTGTGCGTAGTCACCCGTTTTATAAATCCAACTGTCCTTTGTTGCGAAAGAAAACCCAATTTCTCCACCTGTGTCTGAAGTAAAAACAGGGGATGTTTCGTCATCATTAAAAACGAACTCATAGCCTTCATCGAGGACAAAGGCGGAGCGATCTCTGGCGGCAGCGTAGGTGGTGTAGATTGGTGAGGAGGCATCTGCATTAATTCCGGGTATGTTTTCGCTGACAGGCTTTGGGGTTTCGCAGCTGTGGAGGAAACAGACAGAAAATATAAGAAATGGAACTAAAGAATCTCTTTTTAGCATTTTGGTGATATCTTTTGTGAAAGATACCAAATTGAAAGAAGCCGCAAACCTTGTTCAATGCCAAAGGTGTCTTTCGAACCATCATTTATCAATATGGATTTATTAAAAGCACTACAGGAGAACCCCAGCCTCCAGGGGGTGTCGGATGACCAGTTGCAGTGGCTGATCGACAATTCTGAACGCAGGGATTTTCGGGAAGGCGAGTTTTTGTTCAAAAAGGGAGAACCTACAGATCATATGATGATTGTCCTTTCTGGAAAGGCAAGGGCTTATTCTACACAAAATAACCAGAAGCGGGAGCTTTTTGAGCTTGAGCCACCAGATATCAGTGGTCTTCTACCATTCTCAAGGCTAAAGACTGCTATTGGTTCGGCAGAGGTGATGCAGCCAACCACTGTGCTTTTTACTTCCAGAGAAAAGTTGAAAGAGCTTGTTTGTACACACTATGATTTGACCGAGAAGCTCGTGCAGCAAATGACCTCCAGGGTACGTGAGTTTACTTCTATGCAGCGGCAAAATGAAAAGATGATGGCCCTTGGTAAGCTTTCTGCGGGCCTCGCCCACGAGCTGAACAACCCTGCCGCAGCAATTGTCAGAAGTTCCGATGAACTCAAAAAGCACCTGGCCTACACCCCGGAAAGGTTCAAACAGGTGATATCGATGAAGCTTGAAGAGGAGCAAGTAGATGCCGTGAATGCTATTCTTTATGAAAAAGCCAAAGCGGGGCGTCAAAACCTGGGCTTGAGAGAGAGAAATAAACAAGAAGAAGACATTCTGGACTGGTTCGACGACAATGACCTGGAAGGGGGAGACGACCTTGCAGAAAACTTTATCGAATATGGAATAGGGCCTAAAGAACTGGATATGGTTCGGGAGTATATTCCGGAAAAAGAGCTTCTGCCTGTGCTGTTCTGGCTCGACAATGTATTGACTACCGAACGCATGGTTGGCGATATCAACGAGGCCTCCACCCGCATTTCCAAACTGGTACAGTCGGTGAAATCGTACTCTCACATGGATAGAGGGCACGACAAAGCGCCAACCAATATCCACATTGGCATCAAGGATACGCTCACGATGCTTGACCACAAAATCAGGAAAGCCAATATTTCGTTGGCCATCGACGTGGCTTCAGGAATTCCTCCCATTAATCTGCTGGCTGGAGAAATGAATCAGGTGTGGACAAATATTATCGACAACGCCATTGATGCGCTGGAGGGAGTGCCTTCGCCGATGCTAACAGTGAAGTCAGTAAAGGATGGAGAATTTGTGAAGGTGCATATCATCGATAACGGCCCTGGTATCCCTGTTGATCTGCTAGGTAAAATTTTCGACCCATTTTTCACGACCAAAGAGGTGGGAAAGGGCTCAGGACTCGGGCTTGAAATAGCCAAAAATATTGTAGAACAACACAATGGCACACTAAAGGCCACCTCCCGTCCGGGTGAAACTATTTTTACCGTATGTATCCCATTGAAAGACAAGTAACCAATGAAGAAGCCAGTTATTTTTTCAGTTGATGACGACCCACAAGTGCTAAAAGCGATACGCAGAGATTTGCGCAACGAGTTTCGTGACGACTACAGGATTATGAATACCGAGTCGGCCAATGAAGGGCTGGAAGTACTGCTGGATATAAAAAAGGCAGGGGAGGAGGTGGCCCTGTTTATTTCCGACCAGCGCATGCCCGAAATGGAGGGTGTAGCTTTTCTTGAAAAGGCCAGGGTAATTTTTCCTGAAGCAAAACGGGTGTTGTTAACCGCCTATTCTGACACCGACGCCGCCATCAAGGCCATCAATGATGTGCAGCTCGACTACTACCTGATGAAGCCCTGGGATCCACCTGAAGAAAAGCTTTTTCCGATCCTCAACGACCTTCTGGACGAGTGGCAAGCGGGCTATATCCCGGATTTTGACGGATTGAGGATCCTTGGTTACCAATTCAGCCCTAAAACCCACTCACTGAAGGATTTTCTTTCCGGCAACCTGTTTCCCTTCCAATGGCTGGATGTGGAAACCAATGAGAAAGCCAAAGAGCTTATTGCCCTGCATGCTTTGGTGGCGCAGGATTTCCCCGCTGTGGTTTTGGACAATGGCACGGTGCTGAAGGGAGTAACAGCCGAAACTTTGGCTGAAAGTATAGGCCTGAATCCCCGGGCTAAGGAAGAGCTGTACGATGTGGTGATCATCGGTGCCGGACCGGCTGGCCTCGCAGCCGGGGTTTACGGAGGCTCGGAGGGCTTGAAAACCCTGCTGGTGGAGAGACGTGCCCCGGGCGGACAGGCGGGTACCAGCTCGAGAATAGAGAACTATCTCGGCTTCCCAAGCGGGCTGAGCGGAGCTGACCTGTCGAGGCGAGCAATCACACAGGCCACCCGGTTTGGGGTGGAATTTTTATCACCCCAGGCAGTGAATAAGGTGGAGGTGAAAGATCCCTACAAAATTATCACGCTGGCCAATGGAAGCGTCATCCATGCGAAGAGCATAGTGATTACTACCGGTGTAGACTACCGTAAGCTGGATACCAAAGGGCTGGAGCAATTCACCGGAGCGGGGGTCTATTACGGAGCTGCCACCACCGAAGCTGCGGCCTGCAAAGACGGCGATGTGTTTGTGGTAGGCGGAGGCAACTCTGCCGGGCAGGGCGCCATGTATCTTTCAAGGTTCGCAAGAAAAGTATTCATTGTTGTTCGGAAGGAAGACCTTACTTCCACCATGTCATCTTACCTCATCGATCAGATCAACGCAACACCAAACATCGAGTTGGTGCCATGCACTGAGGTTACAGAAGCTTTCGGTGAGAATGAGCGGCTTACCCACCTTGAGCTATCCAATATTTCGAATGGCCAGAAAAACAAAGTCGAAGCAAGGGCGATCTTTATTTTCATCGGTGCCAAGCCTTACACAGAATGGTTGGGCGATCTTATCATCAAAAATGACAAGGGATTTATTGCCACAGGTCGTGATTTGGTGCAGTTTCCTGATTTTAAAAAGAAGTGGAAACAATCAAGAGAGCCATTTGCGCTGGAAACTTGCCAACCGGGCATTTTTGCTGCCGGCGATGTGCGGATGAATGCGATGAACAGGGTGGCGTCAGCCGTAGGAGAGGGGGCTATGGCCATCAGCTTTGTGCACAGGTACCTGGAGGAGATCTAGTGTGCGATGAGGAGTGCTACTCTTTTTCGAGCTCGGCAATATGTGACTCCAGCTCATTCAGGTATTTACCGAATGATACCTTGTTCATCCACCGGGCCAGCAGGTGGCTGAGTGGGGTGAGCACGATCCAGCAAGCGATAAGCAGAATAATAGCCGTGCGACTTTCGAAAAACTCATCAAGCGTTGCCTGAGTCGTAAAGCCCAGAAGAAAGCCTGCTGTAAGAGCGACGGGATAGATAAAGAGTGCAATCCGTTCCTCCTGTCGCAGCACTTTACTCACAAATGCATGGTAGTTTTTCAGGTTGGTCAGCAGACCTTCGTCCATGGGAATGCCCGCCTTAATTCGTTTGTTCTGGCTTAAGAATAGGAAGAAGGCAGTGAAATAAACGCCCGCCATAAAAAACTGCAGGCCACTCACCAGAGGCTCTTTTATTTTGATGCCGATGTAAAGGAAAATAAATGTAAATACAACAATAAAGGCCAGTTTGATCGTAAATCCGGTTTGTATTTTCTGGACAGGGCCGTGCGATTTTTTGTGCATGGCTTCCAGAATATCCTTGTCGTCCAGTATCCCCATGGAGAACTGATCCATTTGCATTTTATCCCATGTTTTTTTCAAGTCCATACCCTTAGCCGTTTAATTTTTTGGTCAATTGCTGCTTGATCCTGTGGAGTTTGACCGCCACATGATTCTTAGTCAAACCGGTGATCTCGGCTATTTCCTCATTTTCATAACCATCCAGATGGAGAGAAACGATTGCCCGATCCGTTTCTCCAAGCGATTTGATGGCCATCATGAGCATTTCTGTATCATCATTTTTGTCACCAGGCAATGCGTAGCCTGACGCCTTTTCTAAATCATCAGTAGGTATTCTGCTGTTTTTTCTCCTGAATGTGAGCACTGTATTGAGGCTCACCTTGTACAGCCAGGTAGAAAATTTTGAACGCCCGTCGAACCTCGTAAAGGAATGCCATGCCTGGAGAACGATCTCCTGGTACAGGTCCTTTTGGTCTTCAGTATTATCAATATAAAGTCGTATGACCTTATAGATAATGCCGGCATTCTCTTTTACCAGCGACATATATTGCGCCTGAAGATCCGACTGAAGGTGGGGCATTAGGTTGATTTGGTTTGGGTAATAGGTATTGGCTCTTGAGCTATAATTACAGGGTTCCTTAATTTTTACGCAGAAGGTAAGCTTATTTGCGCTGAGAGAGCATAGAGGACAGAATTGTTTTATAGACTAGGGTAGTTGTTTACAATTACTCCTCCACCATCAGCTCCGTCAAAGGTATTTTGAAGGTTTTGTTGCTGGCAGTTCGTCCGTCGTCCCAGCTTCCTCCGAAGATGTATAAATAATCACCTACTACTGCTGATCCTGGCGAGACGATTGTCATCCAGGTTTCAAACTCTTTGAACGAGCCATCTCTGATGTCTACCCGGCCGATAATGTTGTTTTCTTGGCCTACGTTAGAAAGGAATATGTATGGGTACTTTGCAGCGACGGAGAAATGGCTGGCAGCATAAGGCAAGTATCCCACGGTTTCCCAAAAGTCTCCTTCAAAATCGTAGCGCCATATGTCTGCGTATGTGTGTTCGTTATCAAAACCACCGAAAGTATACAGGCTATTGCCAACGACGGCTCCGTAGGTGACTCGTGTGGAAGGCATCGGTGCCAGGTCTTCCCATTCACCGGATGCGGGATTGTAGCTTAGCATGCGATTTGAGAAATGGGTGGATCCGTCTTCCTCGAAGGCTATTCCTCCAAAAACATAGGCTTTCCTATTCCAGTGAACTATCTGGCTTCCCTGAGCCCAGTGGGGGTTGCTTCGCAGGTAGTCGATATGATAGTCTCTAAGGTCAAGGATTTCCAGGGGAAAAGTGTAAAAATCACCTTTCTGAATGTCAGTGAAGCCGGTAGAAACTATAATATTGAAATCTGGCAGGTACACGCTGTTGGTATGCCCTTTTACCAGCGGTTTGTCGTTGAAATGAGCCTTTTCCCACCCTCCTGCAAATGGTGAAAACAAATAGACTTCCCCGACCGATTGCCTTCCTCTGCCTAAAAAAGTGGTTCCCCCAATAGAAAAGATAATTTTTCCATCGGTGGCATAGCCCATCTCAAATATGCCCGTTGGCATGCTCGGGCCTCTCAGAATTTTAACGGAAGATGGTAAGCGAAGGCTTTTGCAACCGCAAGCAAATATGAGAAGAAAGATGAGTAGGCTTTTGGGCAATTGGCTCAACATAGAAAGAATGGGAAATCAATATGCTTATTTAGCTAATTTCGGCGGATTCCCCATGAGAAATACGATTAGTTATCGTCTTCAGACTACAAACGAAGTGTTTTATGCATAAAAACAGCTGAGGAGGGGCATAAACCTGAAAATTCTGAAGTATTTTTTATAGCATCGGATGCAGTATTCCTATCGGCCACTTTATATCCTATTCTCTCAAAAAATTTGCTGGCTGTGGTGGTAAGCAAGTACAGCTCAGTGATTCCGTTCCCGCCTGCATCATTTTCGAGGGCCTTTATTATCTGCCGTCCATAGCCTTTCCCTTTTTCTTTTGCAGACACACAAACTGAGCGCAGCAGTGCCTCGTTCTCAAATACCTCAAGACCTGCCAGTGCCAGTAGGTTATTGTCACTAAAAAGGCCAAATAGCTTCACTTTTTCCGAAATGTCGGAAACAATAAGTGAGGCCTGTTCCAGTAGCGCTGTGGCTACTGCCAGCTCACTTGGTTTAACTAGCCGGAACTGAATGGAGGATTGTGTAGTATTCACAGCAAAGCCATTTTTTACGCACAATGTACCAGCATTTGGCGAATGAATCCAGATTTACCGTCGGTGTTTCGCCTATCTGCGCTTCAATTATTTTCTATTTTTCGCTCGCAGCTCCTCTATAAAGTCCAGCCATCTTACCGGGTCAAGAAAATGATTAGGGGGGATTTGGCCTGTCAGCTGATAGATTTGCCGGTTCCTAAGCTGCTCGTCGTAGTATTTTTCCGACTCATAGGAGTTTCTCATCGTGGCCTCGAGCTCTTTCTGCATCTTATTGGTTTTGTCCTGCTCGGTTGGTGGGAGGGTAACACCAAGGAAGGCGGAATGGAATTGTGATGCAGAGGGCCACGGATACACTTTAAGCTCTTTGAGCACTACAGTCGACTTTTCCATTAACTCCAGCATGGCATAGCGGCTTTCGGTCATGCCTGCGGGAATGACAAGCTCCGAGGTTTTGTAACCTACCATCGAAAACTGCACCGTGTCGGTGGGGTGGACGAGCAAGGTAAAGAGGCCCTGAGAACTGGTGATAGTGCCGTGGAAAGAGCCTTTCACCAGCACTGTCGCAAAAGGAAGCGGCTCCAGGCTTTCTTTATCGAGCAGGCTACCGGTAATTTGCACGGTGGCGGGCTGCTGGGCAAAGCCGCCAGACATAGCGCTGCTTACTAAAAACAGCAAGAGAAATAGTCTTTTCATAGTTAGTGGCTCCAGTTGTACTGGTCTAACTCTGATAACGCAGAAGAGAGCAAATTAATGCACGATTGTACGTCTTCTTTGTGGGCCATTTCAATTACTTGATGCAAATGGCGGGTAGGGATGGAAATAGCACCTGAAATAGCGCCGTTTTTACCCATTCTCTGCACGTAGGCCGTATCGGTGCCGCCTGCGGTAAGAATTTCAGGCTGCCATTTTATTTTATTTTTATCAGCTGTCTTTTTCAGGTAGTCCACCATTCGGTAGTCGCAGATAGCTGATGAATCCATGATTTTGATGGCGGCACCTTTCGAAAGTTCCGTCACCTTTTCATGGGCTTGCGCTCCTGGCACATCGAAGGCAATGGTGGTGTCGAGCGCCAGGCCAAAATCGGGATTGATGGAGTGCGCCGCTATCTGGGCACCTCTGAGGCCAACTTCCTCCTGAACTGTAAACACCCCATAAATGTCGTGAGGAAAATTTTTGATGTTTCGGAGTGTCTCAATCAAAATGAAGACGGAAATTCGGTTGTCAATCGACTTACAGTTGACGCAGTTTCCCATTTCAATCAATTCCCTCTCCCGGGTAACGGAGTCGCCAATGCTGATATATTTTACCACTTCGTCTTTGTCCATTCCCATGTCGATGAAGAAATCGGTGGTCTCCGGGAGCTTCTTTTTTTCTTCAGCGCTCATTACGTGCACCGGCTTGGTGCCCATTACTCCAATCAGGTCTTTCTTGCCGTGAACGATGACTCTTTGGGCAGTCAGTGTCTTTGGATCGAAGCCGCCGAGCGTATGAAAACGAAGGAAGCCGGCATCGTCAATATGCTTCACAATGAAGCCTATTTCGTCCATGTGTGCGGCAACCATTACCTTTTTATTATCCTTGTTATTTTTAGCCTTTTTTACACAGACGATATTGCCGATGTTGTCAACCTCCACCGTGTCCACCAAAGGAGTGACCTCTTTGATAACCAAGTCTCTGATCCTTTTTTCGTATCCTGGAGCACCGGGAGTTTCACATATTTTTTTTAGAAGGGGAATATCTATGCTCATTTCACAAAGAATCTGCGTGTTATTTATCGCACAAATATGCGTGAAAATAGTGAATAATAAAAGTTTTGGGAAGATAGAAAAGAAGTGCGCAAAGGGGGATTCGAACCCCCACGGGCTAACGCCCACTACCCCCTCAAAGTAGCGTGTATACCAATTTCACCACTTGCGCATTAAAACTTCAATTGGGAGTGCAAAGATAGACGAGCGTTAATTAATCACAAAGGATTTTCTCCGGTAAACTATCAGGTAGCCACCCACAGGGAATCAGTGAAATATTCATCCGTGTCCCGGAGGTTTTTTACAACACCAAACCCACTGCTGGCAGCCAATTCATCGATTGTTTCGAAATCAAACTTCCTGGAGATCTCCACATGAATGGGCTCCCATTTTTTGAAGTAATAAGTGGCCTCTGTCGCCTGAACGGTCACTTCTTGTTCGGCAAGGCTAATTAAATAGCTCTTGCACTCACCTGACTGCGGGTCGTACGACTGATAGTGCTTGAATTTTGTCAAATCAAAATTGGCACCCAGCTCTTTGTTGAGCCGATTTAGCAGGTTCATATTGAAATCTCTCGTCACACCCCAGGGGTCGTCGTATGCGTCCCTGATTACATGCGGATCCTTTTTCATATCGAAGCCGATAAGTACCATGTCGCCTTCGTTCAGGCTTGCCCTGAGTGAGGAGAGGAAACTGATGGCTTGGTGCTGCCTGAAGTTGCCAATATTTGACCCCAGAAACAGCACCACCTTTCGCTGCCCGTCGGTCTTTTGCATTTGGTTCAGCACTTCGAAATATTCGCCTTCCATGCCTTGTACCTGCAAAGCCGGGAGCTCTGTTTGGAGAGAGCTTTCCAATTCCTGAAGCACATTGCCTGATATGTCGATGGGCCGGTAGTCGAATTTTGCGTGTTGCTCTGTGAAGTGACGCAGCAGCACCTTGGTTTTCCAACCATCCCCAGCACCAAATTCCATTAAATGAAAGGCAGTTCCCTGGTCGGCAAAATATTGAAGAAGCAGCTCCTTGTGTTCTTCAAATATGGCATACTCAGCCCTGGAGAGATAATACTCATCCAGTTGCATGATTTTTTGAAACAGCCTGTCTCCTTCTGCATCGTAGAAATACCGGGAAGAAATGGCTTTGGGGCTTGCTGAAAGGCCCGAATCTATTTCGGACGCAAAGGTGTCGGTTGGAAGCAATACTTCCTCATTAAGTTCTTTTTCCATAGATGGTTTAGATGTGTTTGGCGAGCCTGATGCCAGTGAACTGCCAGCGCAAATTGGGCTGAAAGAAATTACGATAGGTGGCTCTGATGTGGTTGGCAGGTGTGGCGCATGACCCACCCCGCAGCACCATTTGGTTGACCATAAATTTCCCGTTGTATTCCCCCACAGCGCCTTCTTCAGTTTTAAAATACGGGTAGGGCAGGTAGGCACTTTGAGTCCACTCCCAGGCATCCCCAAAGAGTTGTAAGTTGCCCGGCTTTTGGGCTACCGGGTGGTAGCGCTCGCTTTCCACAAAATTGGAAGTGGAGGGAGCCGAAGGACTTAGCTGACGAGATGCGGCCTCCCACTCAAACTCAGTAGGTAGCCTTAGTCCAGCCCAGCGGGCAAAAGCTTCTGCTTCATAATAATTTATGTGCGTGACAGGAAGGGAGGGGTCGATTGGCTGAAGGCCGCCGAGTGTGTATTGGTGCCAAACGCCATCGATTTTGTGCCAGTACATAGGCGCCTCTGCCTTTTCAGTATTCACCCAGGCCCATCCGTCCGACAGCCAGAACCGGAAGTCCTGATAGCCGCCTGCTCTGATGAACTCCAGGTATTCGCCGCAGGTAACAAGGCTGTTGCGAATGGCAAAGGGGTGAAGGAAAACCTTGTGCACGCCTTTTTCATTGTCGAAGTGGAAGCCCTCTCCCTGGTAGCCAATGGTGTGCATGCCCTCCTGTACCTCAGAAAAAGAGACGTCATTGGCAGCAGTCGATTTTTCAGCCACCGATGGCCTGTAGAGTGGTTGCAGTGGATTGTTACCCAGAATGTACTTAATATCCGTTAAGAGCAGCTCCTGGTGCTGCTGCTCATGATTGAGGCCAAGCGCCAGAAGGGTGGCAGCCCGCTCCGGTATGCTTTCGCTGTTTTCCAGCCAGGCCAGCATGTGCGCATCCACATGTTTTCTGTAGGCGAATACGTCGGCCACCGTTGGCCTTGAGAGATTCCCTCTGTCGGTTCGCACCACCCGCTTCCCAACGGACTCATAGTAGCTATTGAAAACAAAATTATAGCTATCGTTGAAGAGCTGGTAGCCTTTTACATAGGGTTGCAAGATAAAGGTTTCGAAAAACCAGGTGGTGTGACCCAGGTGCCATTTGGGTGGGCTCACGTCCACAACCGGCTGAACGACAAAGTCTTCCGTTTGGAGTGGCTCGCAAAGTTTTTCCGACTGTGTTCTTACCTGCTGAAATGAATCTATTAGTTGAATGGATGGGCTTTCTATCAGTTCCATAGATGAATTTTGGTATTGCTTTAAAGTAAAACCATTTTAATCAGCTATGGTTCCTGCGAAATAGAAGCGTCACGACATTTTACCGAAAAAGTGCCAAAGATTTTTTTCGCAAATAATTAAACAATTCGGAGTTTTATACGTAATAGTAATACTATCGTTACGGATACTCTTACTTTTGCACATGTCAGTGATTACTATCCAAATTGGAGAGAGGTATTACAGTAAAGATCCCCAGTCTACTGAGCTCGGGAGAAAAATCATTTCAGCGAGCATCGAATTGCTTGACCAGTTGGGATTTGAAGAGTTTACCTTCAAAAAGCTGGCAGAAAGCATTGGGTCGACCGAAGCATCGATTTACCGGTATTTTGAAAACAAATTGAAGCTGTTGGTATACCTCACTTCCTGGTATTGGGCTTGGCTGGAATATATGATCGACTACAAAACCCATCATATTCAGGACAAAGCACTCAAGCTCAAAGAAATCATCAAAATTCTTTGCCATGCCGACCAGAGTAACCTGAGCATGGATTTGCCAGGCGTAAACACAGTTAGCCTGCGGCATGTGGTGGTGAGCGAGGCAGACAAAACCTACCTCACTAAAAAAGTGGATGAGATCAACAACCAGGGGCTCTTCATGGGATTCAAATCGCTCTGCCACAAAATTGCCTTGACTATTTCGGCCATTAGCCCGTCATTCGAGTATCCCCATGCTGTTGCCACCACAATTCTCGAAGCGTCACATCAGCAAGCTTTTTTTGCGTTGCATTTGCCTTCTCTCACCGAGATAAGGAGAGACGGCGAAGAAAGTGTGGAAAATCAGGTGTACCGCTTTATTGATGTATTGATTTCTAAATTGCTGAAGTAAAAAATTTCCAAAATGAAAGGTGACGGCCTCAAGATAGAAAATAAGAGTATAGGTGATGAATCAAAATTATCACCTGTCAAGCGTTTGTTCAGAATGCTGTCGCTCGACAAGCGGGAGATTTTCGTTATTTATGCGTATGCGATTTTCTATGGCCTGATCAACCTTTCTCTGCCCCTTGGCGTTCAGGCGATCATCGGTTTTGTCACCAGTGCTGAATTTTCATCGTCCTGGGGGCTGCTGATATTTATCGTTGTGCTGGGCGTGGCTACCGCCGGCATCATACAGATTCTTCAATTGTCGCTTACTGAATTGCTTCAGCGCCGCATTTTCACACGGGCGTCTTTCGAGTTTGCTTACCGGATTCCCAGGTTCAAAATGGAAGCCATCTCCGGCTTTTACCCACCGGAACTGATGAACCGTTTTTTTGATACACTGAACGTTCAAAAGGGACTTCCCAAGATCCTGATAGACGCATCCACGTCGGTACTACAGATTTTCTTCGGGTTGATTCTCTTGTCTTTTTACCACCCTTTCTTCGTTTTCTTTGGTATTGTACTCATTGGCCTGATGTCCCTCATTTTTCTTGTCACAGGATCCAGAGGGCTAAAGACCAGCATTATGGAATCGAAGTACAAGTACCAGGTGGCCCATTGGCTTGAAGAGTTGGCCAGGGTGATGGGCACTTTCAAGCTGGCCGGAAAGACGAGCCTGCCCATCGATAAAATGAACTACTATGTGAGCAACTACCTCAAGTTCAGAAAGCAGCATTTCAACATCCTCATCCTGCAGTTTTCGAATATTGTAGCCTTCAAAACGATTGTTACTTGCGGCATTCTAATTCTGGGCAGTATTCTCGTCATCAATCAGGAGATCAACCTGGGGCAATTTGTTGCTTCTGAGATCATCATTCTTTTGGTGCTTAACTCATCTGAGAAGCTGATTCTCAGTATGGAAACGGTGTATGACGTGCTTACGGGATTGGAAAAGCTAGGGCAGGTAACTGATATCGAATTGGAGAGTGACGAGGGCATTGATTTAAATGAAATCGCCAAAGGGAAAGGTATTTCTCTGGAAGTGACTGGGCTTACTTACCAATTTCCGGGTACTGACAGACCTGCTGTGAATGGCGTAGACCTAAAGGTCGGCGTGGGCGAAAAAGTGTGCATTACAGGAGTCAATCAATCGGGTAAGTCCACATTACTGGCGTTGCTCTCAGGTTTGTACAATGACTATAGCGGTTCGATCCACTTCAACGGCATACCACTGGGCGACATCAACATTATGAGTTTTCGTTCTTTTATTGGCGACAACCTGGGTATGCAGGATCTTTTCTACGGCACATTGGAGGAAAATATTACTGTTGGAAAGGAAGGCATCAACCTTGACGATATGCTTTGGGCCATAGAAGAGGTTGGCCTCGGGGAGTATTTCAGGTCACTTCCCAAAGGGCTCAATACCATGATTCAACCCGAAGGCCAGGGGCTGTCGACGAGCACCCGACAGAAAATCATCTTGGCTCGGACCATTTCAGAGAAACCTAAGCTGATTGTGATGGATCACACAATGCATGGACTGGACTTTGAAGACCGAAAGCACATTAGTTCAATACTGACGGATCCGGAGGCTAAATGGACATTATTGGCAGTTACCAGTGACCCACTCATGCTCTCAAAATGTGATAAAGTAGTTACCATGGAGTACGGGAAAATAGTGGACATAGAAACCAGGGCTAAAGCGACGAAGCCTAAAAAGAAGTAGACCAATGTTAAACATTTCAAATAATTCGATCAACCGTGATGAGGTGCTTAAGGACCAATCGGCCTATCAGGATGTGATGGAAACATCTGCTTCCCGGAGGTTGGTCTACCTGTTGTCGGCGCTTCTCTTTATTTTTCTGGTGATATTGTTTTTCCCCTGGACACAAAACATCAGGGCCCGGGGCAAACTCACTACGCTGCGCCCCGAAAACAGGGAACAAAACATCCATTCGATGATTACCGGACGAATAGAAAACTGGTTTGTTCGTGAGGGGCAACTCGTGACCAAAGGGGACACCATCGTATTTATTTCGGAAGTGAAATCAGAATATTTGGATCCCATGCTTATTGAGCGATCGACTAATCAAACGGATGCGAAAAAGGCGTCTATCGATACTTATGTGAGCAAAGCCCAGGCGCTGGCTGAGCAAATTGCGGCCCTGGAGAAAAACCAAATATTGAAAACAGAGCAGGCAGAAAACTACTTCAATCAGTCGAGACTGAAAGTGCTATCGGACAGCATCGATTTTGAAACGGCACTGGTAAATTATGAAATAGCGCAAAGGCAGTTCGACCGTCAGCAGACGCTATACGACCAGGGCCTGAAGTCTTTGACGGAGCTGGAACAGAGAAAGCAGAAGCTCCAGGAGGCTTTGTACAAAAAGATTTCGATAGAGAACAAGTGGCTGGCCAGCAAGAATGAGTTCATCAACGCAAAGCTTAATTTAAGTGTAGTGCGAAATGAGTTTTCGGAGAAAATTGCGAAAGCAAAATCCGACCGCATGTCGGCGCTCTCCGACGCTTTGCAAGCTGAAGGCGACTTCAATAAGCTCTCGATACAGCAGTCCAGTTACACAAAGAGGTCCGGTTTTTATTACATCACCGCTCCTCAGGATGGTTATGTAACGAAGGCAAGGATTACCGGTATTGGGGAAACAGTGAAAGAAGGAGAGGCTGTTTTTAGTTTCATTCCCGTCAACTACGACCTCGCAGTAGAAATGTATGTGCGGCCAATTGACCTGCCATTGATTGAAGAGGGGCGTAAGGTGCAGCTGCAGTTCGACGGATGGCCGGCCCTTGTTTTCAACGGGTGGCCAGGTATGTCTTTTGGTACCTATTCTGGCCGCATTGTGGCTTACGACAGGGCCGCCAGCCCCAACGGGCAGTTTCGGGTGCTTGTTGCTCCCGATCCCAATACCGCAGAGTGGCCGCAGTTGCTGAGGCTTGGTTCTGGCACCTATGGCATAGCCCTGCTTAAAAAAGTGCCGGTTTGGTACGAGCTATGGAGGAATTTGAATGGGTTCCCTCCCGATTTCTACAAAGAGGAAGAAGCCTACAATCCCGACAAAAAATCAAAATGAGACAACTGAGGTTATTTATCATATTAGCGCTTTTGTCTGTTGCACACCTGGTGTGGTCTCAGCCTGCGGATGGAGGCTGGCTGAGCCTGGAGGAGTTTTATGACCTGGTGAATAAGTACCATCCCATTGCCAGGCAGGCCACACTGCTCAACACACGGGGAAGCCTGGCCGTCAATCAGGCCAGGGGAGCTTTCGATCCGAAGCTTGTGTCCGACTTTAGCCGAAAAAACTTTGACGGGAAAAACTACTACGACATTTGGAACACCTACGTGCAGGTGCCCACCTTGCTCAACGTAGACCTCAAGGCGGGTTACGAACGAAACAAGGGCTTGTACCTCAGTCCCGAAAACACTGTGCCCACGGACGGGCTCTACTATGCGGGCGTTTCGGTGCCTGTGGGGCAGGGGCTGATCCGAAACGAGCGAACCATTGGGCTACAGAGAGGCAAGTATGAAGCGCTGGCGTTTGAGAACGAGGCGAACAATGTGCTCAATAATCTTTTTCTGGATGCCAACTATGCCTACTGGTGGTGGTACGAAAACCACAAAAAGAGGGAGGCCATGCAAACCAACCTGAGGCTGATCAGGCAGAGGTTTGAGGGGATCAGGCAGGGAGCAATCAGTGGAGAAAATGCCACGATCGATAGTGTGGAAATGCTGATACAAGTGCAGCAATGGACCAACGAACTCCGGGAGGCGGAGCTTAACCTGCAAAACAGCACCCTGCTCATGCAAAACTTTGTTTGGGCCGATAGCCTCGACGTGGTGGCACTGCGCCCTTTTCATGAGGATAGCACCACTGCTCCGGACCTCGACAGCTACCTCGACTGGGCTTTGGCCAACCACCCTGACCTCAAGAAGCTGAACATAGAAAGCAGCGTGCTTGAGCTGGACAGGAAATTGAGCAGCGACCAGCTGAAGCCTGTGATTGATGTCAATTACAATATGTTGTTTGCCGGCCAGAACGATTTGGAAATTGCCAACTACGACAACAACTACAAGCTAGGGGTAGATTTTGTCTTTCCGCTGCTTTTAAGAAAGGAAAGGGCAAAGCTGAAAATAGTCAAGATCAAGCAGCAGGAGTATGACCTGAAGATCACACAAAAAAATAGGGAAGTCATCAACAAGATTCAGCAGAGCTACAACAAGGTATATACGCTGGACGACATGATTGATCAACAGCGGCAGATCCAGGTTAACTACGAGCGCATGCTGCAGGCCGAGCTCACCAAATTCGAGAATGGGGAGAGCTCCATTTTTCTTGTCAACAGTCGGGAAAACAAAAAGCTACAGGGCCAGATCAAGCTGATCGAGCTGGAGGCGAAATACAACCGCTCCCTGGGAGAGCTCAAGTGGGCGACAGGCAAGCTGTATGAGGAGATTGGAGGAGTGGAATAGGTAGGTGAAGCATGCCTGGTTTTTAGCAAAAAGAAACACCACGGCATAAACAGGTTAAAATGCTGCCGTGGTGCTGACTTCGGTGGTGTTTAACAATTGCTTACAGGTAGTCTATTTCATAGTTCAAAAGAAAAACCCCGCCCTCATAGGCAATTGAATTAAGCTCACGCAAGCGATATGTTTCCTCACAGCCTTCGAATAGCTTGATGCCCTCCCCAAAAAGCACCGGATTCAGCTTGACCTTAACCTCATCTATGAGCTTGTGGCCGAGCAGAAAACCAGCAAACTGCCCACCGCCACAGAGGTAAATCGGCGACCCGACTGTCTCCTTAAGTTCCTGCAGAAAGTCGATTGGGTTATCGCTTATTACTTTCACTTGATCGTGGGCCTGCTCAAAATGCAGCGAACTGGAGAAAATGTAGTGCATCATATGAGGGTAGGCTGGTTGCCCGGGGTTCAGGCCGTAGTTGTAGCCATATTCGTAAGTGTGCCTGCCCATGATGACAGTGTCGTACTCCTTCAGGCTTTCCAGATAGTCGGAAACATGTTCTCCTTCTTCAAGGAAACCCTGAGTGGTGCCGTCTTTGTGGGCAATGTAGCCATCGAGCGTTGAGGCTACGTGGTATATTATTCTTCGCATGGAATGTCAGTTTGAATGAAAAAATAGTTGAGCTGCCGATATTGAAACTGGCGCATCAGATTTTAATAGTTTCCGGGTTGCCCTATGCCCTGTAAATGACTATGCTACACGCTGAAGCAAAGTGGATATATTTCGTCGTAATAGGAACAACCCCGATCGGAAACCTGATGTAATGGGAGTGGCGGGAATGTGCTTTCTGAGCAAATTCAGGAAGCAATGTGTGCCACGGGAAGATGTGAAAAAATTATCTGATCATGTTTGAAAGTCCCTCAGTTTGCACCGAAGCCATGGCAAATATAATGTGATAGTTCCAAAATTTAAAAATCGCTCATTCAACACTAACCCCGATTCTGATCTCAGTATCACATATTTCATCTTAGGTTTGGTATTTTTTGTCAAACGACATTGTGCAGCAACGCTCCTCATCGAATGCAATCTTCAGTTTTCGTGATCAGAATATTGTTGAGAAAGCCGGAGAAACAAGCGCCACGATTTTTGAACGAGACATCGACGAGCTTATGGAGGCAGAGCGCCGCCATAATGAACGGGAAGACAAAGTCTTTTCGCAACCATCAAGGCGATACCAACAGGTAAAAAAGAGAAGTGGGGGCTAAAATAAGCAGCACATCGGGCGCCGCATTTTTGGTGACCCGAGAATAAATTACAGATAATCCATTTATTTCTAAACGATTGTTTAGTTTTGTCGTATACACCCTAAAATATGGCAAGGAAAAAGGCATATACAGAAGAAGAAGTTATTGAAAAGGCGATGAACCTATTTTGGCGCAATGGGTATGAAACGACATCCATGCAAATGCTGGAAAAAGAAATGGGAATTAACAAATTTTCAATTTATGCGAGCTTTGGAAGCAAGAATGGCGTATTCCTTGAAAGTATAAAGTGCTATAGGGAGCGGCTGGGGCAAATTACGAGCAAACTGAAGGCCTCCTCCAATGGTATTGAAGGATTAAAGCAATACTTCTACGATTTTATCGATTTTTCCAGAGAAACGACGGTCGGCAGGGGTTGCCTCATTACTAACACAGCAAATGAATTAAGCCAGGATGCTGACCCCAAAATCCGAAAGGAAGTGTCAAAATTTACTGAGGAAATACGGCAACTGTTCATTAATAACCTGGCGCAAGACCTCACAAAAGACGCAGCAACCGTGAATGAGCAAGGAGACTATTTGATTATTGCCATGGTTGGACTGTCCTCTGCCTCAAGGTTATTCGACAAACCACAATTGAGAAACTACATAGAAAACACGTTTAAGAATCTTTAATTTTTTTAACCAATTTCTAAACAATCGTTTAGAAATAACTCAAATAAACAGAAAATAATGAGTACACTGAAAATTCACAACTTAGAAACGGCACCGGAAGAGAGCGTCCCTTTTTTAGAGCGTTCGCTAAAAGCCAATGGAAGAATACCTGGCCTACATGGTGTATTAGCTGGTGCCCCCGGCCTGCTTGAGGCTTATCAGACACTACACAGGCTTTTCACATCATCGTCATTTAACAAGGAAGAGCTCACAGTGGTGTGGCAAACCATTAATGTGGAACACGAATGTCATTATTGTGTGCCAGCCCATACTGGTATCGCCAACATGATGAAAGTTGACCCGACGATAACTGAGGCCTTGAGGAACGGCCAACCAATGCCAACCGAAAAACTACAAGCTCTGCACGCACTGACACTCTCAATTGTCCGCAACCGGGGTCATGTGTCTGACATGGAACTGGAAGCATTTTATGCCAACGGATATGAAGAACGTCAGTTGCTGGAAATAATTCTGGGGTTGTCTCAAAAAGTGATCAGCAACTATGTAAATCATATTGCCGGAACCCCTGTTGACACTGTGTTCGAAAAATACAAGTGGGATGCTGCAACAGCCCAAACCAACTAATCAGGCGGCATACACAGTACGTGGAGGATAAATGCGGTGAGTAAGACGATGTAGCCAAAAAGGTAGTATTTGATTGGCGTATTGCTCGGTAGGTCTGATTTCTTCCCTTTGCCATGCCAGCAGAAATTTTACCCTTTGAATTACGGGCTCCCCTCATGGCTATAGTATGATGGCTATGGTCAGCCTGAATATTTACTTTTTAAGAAATAAATAGATGACGAATAATAGAAGAATGTTTATGAAAAAGGCCGCTATGGCTGGAATAGCCGGATTGACAGCTGCAAAGGCGACGGCAAGTTCAAACACAAGGCCGGAAGAAGCAAACCCGGTGATGATATCCCTTGCAAGGCCCAAAGTACTGTTCTTTGATGTAAACGAAACATTACTCGATCTCACAGCCATGAAAAAGCACGTAGGCGATGTATTAGACGGGAGAGAAGATTTACTTCCGCTTTGGTTTACGACGATGCTACAATACTCGTTGGTGACAACAGCTGGCAGACAATATGAACATTTTGGTTTCATTGGTGCGGCAGCATTGCAAATGGTGGCTGCTAACAATGGCATTTCAATATCGCAAAAATCCGCCAGGGAGACTATTGCCGAATCGATGAGCGCATTGCCTGCTCATCCGGAAGTAAAGGCCGCATTATCTCAATTAAAAGGAGATGGGTACAAATTGGTGTCATTTACTAATTCATCAAATGCTGGAGTAAAAAAACAATTTGAGTTTGCAGGCTTGCTCGACTTCTTCGAAGACCGGCTAAGTGTGGAAGATATTGGGAAATTCAAGCCTTTTGCAGATACGTATGACTGGGCTGCAAGAAAAATGGGAGTAGCTCCTGCCGACAGTATGCTCATTGCAGCGCATTGCAGCGCATGGCTGGGGCACTTTGGGCCGGTTGGCGGGCAGCTTTTATTGGCAGACCCGGGCAGCAGCCATTCCCGCTTGCGCCGGTTTCTGAAATAGTGGCTCCTGATTTGCAAAAAGCTGCCGATATACTGGTTAGTTACAGGTAAGCAGTTTGCGTTTGATCACCCGGTTGTGCCCTTAACTGGCGCCCGGTTAAAGGTTTAACAGGTACCCAGTTAAGCGCTTAACTGGAAAGGCCCTGCTTCATAGGGTAAAAAGACAAAGATTAGACGGACGAAAATTGTTAGATTAGGGGGGGTAATTCCAATTGGTTGGGGTTATTGTATAGCACTGCAAATAGAAACAGATTAGAATGAACCCTACACTATATCAAATTTCTTGTCAACCAAGACATTTACGATACATGTATTTCGTAGATGAAGAATATGATTATGAGGAACTATTAAAACTTATACATGTAAACCAGTCCATTTGGGGTGGTAGGTATAATCCTATTGTTCCTGTACAGAAAAACAAGATTTCTACAGAATATCAACAATTAATTAAGCACTACGATCCTGATTACATTTTCTATTCGAAAGGCGTTGATCCCAAAACTATTCGTGAATTGCGACTATTTAATCCAGCGGGTTACTATTGCCTAGATGATAAGCCAAGAAAGGAAGATATTTCGGGAGTAAGTTCAATTTACTTCATCTCAAGCTTTGACCCCAATACCAAAATAATATTGGTCGGGGACTTGTGGAGAAGCAGAAGTCAGCTTCTTTCTTTTTACGAAACTAATTTCGGACTAAGTAAGAATGGGTATCGCTTTGAATTTGAGTTAGCCAAGCATTACCCGCAGACAATAATTGACTCAAAGAACGTTGGTGAATTAAACAAAATTATTCACCATGATAAACCGATCAATCAAGCCAGTCTGTCAAAAAAGAACCTCAACACCCGGATTGTCAGAAATCTTGAAGAAGCATCTTACGACTCGGTCGAAATCGTTGTATCCAAAGACAAATCCTCAAATCAAGACTTACTATATTTCTGGAATCGGCATCTGTTCGAATGCTCAAACATTCTATATGTAACTTTGGATGAACTTGAAGAACTATGTAATGATAAGTTCTTCGGTGGAGTGCTATACGATCAAAGCACTAAGAATACAATTGAAATTATTTCCTTTTCACTAACAGAGGATGAACTAAAATCTCTAATAGAAACCAAATTCAAACCAATTGCTTTTAATACAAGGTTCATTCACAAGCCAATAGAATCATTTCCATTTGAAGTCTTAGATGCAAATGGGCTTTTCGAGAGAAATTATGGTGAATCAACATCTACACAAACCTTGGTTTCTGACGAAGGGCTTATTCAACTCCCCAAGTTGAGCTTCACAGATAAGATCGGGTTCTTCCCTCAAAAATGGGCATTAGATGTGATAATAAAAAAAGGGTCTACGAATCATCTTGCGTATAAGCAGTTTCCATTGACAACGCAGACCCATAACATCATAAAAGGTGTAGTGGGGCGAGTGAACCTAAGGAGAAACATTTCTGTCTTTATCCATGACCAAACAAATATCGAAAGCACATTAGAAATTATTGTTCCGAAATTCCCTGACCTTATAAGGCAACTAATACAAAGACCAGTTATTCATGGAGAACCTAGGAATTCGAAATTTCTTACCGTTGGTTCACATGATGACAGCAATAGACTTGCAGCGTTTATCAAAACTTTCAATAGTAGATTCGATACCATTGATGACTTTTTTACTGATAAATTTTGGGTTGATTTAATCGAAGATTTATGCGTTACAAAAAGCCCAGCAGGCCCAACAATAACTTTTAAAAAGTTGGTATCCAGATGCGAAGAAATACTGAAAGAGAATGGAGTAACGCTTGGTGAAAGAGAAAAGACCTTTCAAAATATAGAGAACCTTGAAATTGGTTTGAAAATAACCCTTAGCGAATTGTGTAACTACAAAGTCTTTCTGAAAGGGTTCACCATTAAGTGTACCAACTGTTCCTCTCATTTCTGGTATCCGTTGACGGAGATTGATCATGCTATTAATTGCAAAGGGTGTTTAGAAAGTTTTGACTTTCCGGTCGAACCTGAGTTTTCCTACAGGCTGAACGATTTGATTAAGAACAATATTTTCCAATCGCCAACGCAAAGAGATGGGAATTTGGCAGTTATTAGATCCTTAGTCAGTATTCGAATAAGAAGTCACAGTAGTTTCGAATATAATCCTCAGCTGAATTTATATAGTGATTATAATTCAAATAAGCCTTGTTCTGAAATTGATTTGTTGGCACTTTCTGACGGGAATTTTATAATCGGAGAGGTAAAACACAACAGTAAGGGGTTTTCGGAAGACAAAAACAAGGCATTGGAAGGCTTAGTTGAAATTGCAAAAGAAATTTACCCTGACAAAATAATCCTGGCCTGTTATGAAGACTCAAATGACAAATTAGAAAAGGCTAAAACAGGATTAATTCACCTATTTAGAAAATGGGAATATCAACCAGAAATAGAAACATTACAGCTTTTTATACCGGATTATTTCCCTATTGAAGGGTATAGATATTTCTATTATTAATTGAGAAAAAATGGAGACCCCTGGATACTGGGAGCGACTGGCGCTTGAACTATTGACCGATTCTGAGCAAAATCAATCGCCCTCTCTCACAAGCTGCACGGCATCCATTCTGATGCGGGCATCTTTGATGAGCGACGAAAGTTTGGCCCGTTCTTCGAGGGCCAGCTCAATTTCTTCGGGCCTGACATTCTCGTTTTTGGCATGAAGTGCCGTCAGTCGCCCGATTTCATGGTCCATGGTCAGCCTCATTTGCTGCAGGCCGTTTAAGATTTCGTCGGCTCTGAGCTCTTCTGCCAGGGCTGTTGCGGCCTTGATCATGTTCGGGAGAATGACATCCACCAACGTGTCATTTTCCAGCATGTCGTCAATTTGGCCGGGCCTCAGCTGCTGATCGAACAGTTCAGTAGGGTAGTCATCCGTTACATCCTCACCACTATGGTCAACCACTACCCTCAGCGGAGTGGCAGGAAGAAAACGGTCGACATGGATGCTTTTTCCACCCGACGTTTCCAGCACAAAGAGCACTTCCAAAAGAATGGCTGACTCTCCGGTTCCCCGAAGCACGCCGTAGCTGGCCGCTCCTGCACCATCGCTGAGCACCAGGTCCATGGCGCCTGTGGCCATGGGATGGTCCCAGCTAATGAAGCTCATGTCTTCCCTGGCCAGTGCCCGTTTCCGGTCGAACGTAACGGAGATGCCCTCATCGGGTAGCGATGGGAACTTGTATTTGTTGGCCTGGGTAGGGTGCAGCAAATAGGTGCGGGGGCCGAGGTCTTCCATGTCGATAGAAAAATGATGAAAAACCTGCACCATGTACTTCTCCAGACTTGTATCGAGGTCTGCCTCACCGATTTGCTCCACCAGTTTTTTCGCCACGGCCGGCCGAAATGAGTTCATTTCGAGCAATCGATCCCGGCCATTGGCGAGCATCTTTTTGAGGTCTTGCTGAAAAGCAGCCGTGTCAGCAATGAGCGACGCCAGGTGCCTGTCCGCCTCGGGTGACCCAACCGACTGTGTGGCCTCCTTCAACCGCTCGCCAAACAACTGCGCCAGCTGGTTGCCACCTTCCAGGTTTTCTTCAAAAGCATTGAGGCCTTCATGAAACCACCTGACAAGCACTTCCTGAGGGCTTCCCGTTAGGTAAGGCACATGAATCTGGATGTCTTCCGTTTGCCCTATCCGATCCAATCGCCCGATCCTTTGTTCCAACAATTCTGGGTGCGCTGGTAAATCGAACAAAATGAGGTGGTGGGCAAATTGAAAATTCCTGCCCTCGCTGCCTATTTCCGAGCAAAGGAGCAAGCGGGCACCATCTGGTTCGGCAAACCAGGCCGCATTCCTGTCTCGCTGCACAATGGTGAGGTCTTCGTGGAAAACGCCCACTTTGATGCCGCTGAGCTTCCCAATAGCTTCCTCCAGGGCCAGTACTTTTTCTTTGCTCCGGCAAATCAGCACTGCTTTTGCTGGCTTCAGCTTCTTCATCAGCTTCACCAGCCAGCTCACCCTTGGGTCTTCTTCAAACCAAAACTTTTGCAATGGGCCATCAGTCGCTGATTTCTCTGAGTCGAGGGCATACTCCTGCGACAACCGCTGTGCCCACAAGTCAGGCTGCTCAGCCGCCTTGATAGGCACAAGATGGGCTATTCTCTTTGGGAACCCAGTCATTGCCGACCGGGTATTTCTAAAGACCACCCGGCCCGGGCCATGCTGATCGAGCAAATCTTCGATAAGGTTGTTCTTTGCCACCTCTCCGCCTTTGGCAAGTGCTGCTATCCTTTCCTTGCCAAACATCGATTCCAGCAACTGGGTATTGGCCGCCTGCAAGGGTTTTCCTGAAGAGAGTGCTTCCACCACATTGGCAATCGCTTTATAGTCCTGCGATTCATTTTTGAAGGTGTCATAGTCGGCGTACCTATCCGGATCCAGCAGCCGAAGCCTGGCAAAATGGCTTTCTACGCCCAGTTGCTCCGGGGTGGCCGTCAAAAGCAGTAGTCCTTTTGCTACCCGGCTCAAAAGCTCCACAATGCCATATTCAGGGCTGACTTTGTCCACCGACCATTCCAAATGGTGGGCTTCATCTACCACCAGCATGTCCCAACCGGCAGAAAGCGCCTGACTGGCCCGCACTTGCGAACCAGCTAAGAAAGAAGTGCTGCAAATAATCAGCTGGTCGTCGAGAAACGGGTTGCCATCGGGGGCACCGCCATCGAGTGAAGCACAGCGCACCTCGTCGTAAATATGGAACCATAGATTAAACCGCCTGAGCATTTCCACAAACCACTGGTGAACCAGTGAATCAGGCACGAGAATCAGCACCCTTGAAATACGCCCGGTCAACAGCAGCCGGTGCAAGATCAAACAGGCTTCGATGGTTTTCCCGAGCCCTACCTGGTCCGACAGCAGCACCCGGGGGGCGTGCCGTGCGCTCACCTCATGGGCGATGTACAATTGATGAGGTATCAGGTCAATCCGGCCCCCGACAAACCCATTGATGGGCGAAATTCTTCTATTGTGGTCATAGTAAAGCGTCTTCCTGCGCAAGGCAAATAGTTCGGGTGTATCGACATCCCCCATAAAAAGCCGGTCGTCCACACCGTGCTTTACTGTTACATCACCAAGGTCAGCCTCCGACAGCTGCCTGCCCTGACCGATATAGATAAATAGGTGCCCGTCCGCTTCCACACGCTCCACCACCAATGGACGCTTGTCCTTGTCGGCAATGGCATCGCCGGGTTTGAAAACCACCCTGCGCAGAGGAGCATTCTCCACGGTGTATTGCCTTACTTCGTCAGCGAGGGGAAAGTGTAGCTTTACACGGCCTTTACTGGTCTCAGTCACGATGCCCACGCCCAATTCGGGCTCGCCTGCACTTGTCCATCGTTGATCGGGGAAGAAGTTTTCCAAAGGTTACTAATTGTTCGGTGAATAGAGCGCTGCCCCCGGGTGAGGGCGCCTCATGGTATTAAGACTGCAAAGGTCTTCAATTTTTGGTTATGATGGTATATGTATATTGAGTACCCAGGAATACTGGTCTTTTTGCCGTTGTTTTTGTGCGATTAATTAACGCAGGCCGCTTCGGTTGTTCAAATGCCCTTTTTTCCAGCAGCCCAGCGCCAACTCGTTTGCTTCGTAGCAACCACCCCATTTGCTGTGTAGCAGACCTGAGAAACACAGCTATCTTTTCGGTCAAACATAGCGATGTTTTGACATAGGGCCGCTTTCAATGGGAACTGAGCTTTCGTATACCAGGCAGAGCAGGAAGGGTCAGTGGTATATAAGATTCATAGTATGCAGATGTAAGCGGGTATGCTGGCTTCGCTTGGGTTATTCAGCTATTTTGATCATTGAAGCGGAAAAATTGTTATAATTGGTATATGGCTATTGGGCATACGGAATTGTTGTGTGTAATGTCGCATTTGAGACTCTAGCAAATGGAAAAGAACATCGTAGACTTACCCGACTTAGATCAAAAGATCTATAGAATCTTTAAGTTAGAGACGTTTATAAAAATTCTGACCAACAAAAAGCTGCGCCTTGTAAGACCGAAAGAATGGGATGACCCATTTGAGGATATTTTTTATAAATCCAACCTGGTAAATAATCATGGAGAGGTTATAAGCCAAATTTATGAAAGAGACAGACTATACGGACAATGTTGGACACTTAGGTACGAATCAGACGCTCTTTGGCGAATATATTCTGACAAAGATTTATTAGATGGAATAAAAGTTCAGACTACTGTTCGAAAACTATTCAGTTGCTTTTACAATAGCTTGATTGAATATCAAGACAAGAGATTTTTTATCGGCCGTATCCAGTATTTAACAATCGATCAAATAAAAGAGAAGCTTGAGGACGAAAAATATGTTCATAACATTCAATTTGACAGTACAAACCTAGAGGGAGCAAAAACACTTTTAATTAAGCGAAAAGAATTCGACCACGAGGAGGAAGTCAGGCTGATTTATTTCGAACATCAACGACATGAAATTGGAAAATATCCTAGTTACTATGAATTTAATTTTGACCCAGCCGACATTTTTGAAGCCTTTGAACTAGATCCTCGACTAGATGCAGATTCCTTTGAGGAATTGCGGGCTGGGCTAGCAAAGTATTATCATGGAAAGATTTCAAGGTCACGACTTTATGAAAATCCTACAATTACCCCAAGAATAAACATAGGACCGAAAAGTTTGAGAGAATTGCAGAACTCCATAGTAAAGTAGATTAAAAGCACCACACACAACACGACGATGTGTGAAGAACTATCGTAATCACCTATTGGTCCTCTTTTAGTTATGTGTGGATTTTTTTCACCATCGTAAATGCCCCATGAATCTTAAATCTTTTTGTGCTATTCATAAAATTGGAGTTGTGAAGCTTGATCCAGATGGCAAATTTTATACTACGTATTTTTCCAAGGATGAAATTAATCGCCTTCATGGTCTTAAAGCTTTGTTTTATGTTGATAGCGGGGCACTCGTATTAGGCAATTCTCACGCAGATGGCGGCATTCAACTACTCCAGCCGTACAAGAAAGAATTTTATGTGTCTGGAGAAATGGAAGGTTATGAGTATCTGTCGAATCCCTTTTATAAAAACTCATATATACAGAAGGCGTCATCAATAAACAGCAATAGAACTGCCGGTTGGACTCAAATACCAACAGTACCGGCCCGATGTTCCGTAATAGATACGAGGGGTTCAAATTGTCCTTTTTTGATGCTTTCGAATCCTAATTTTGGACGCTACATTTATAACAGATATGCAACTTTTGAGTACTTGAACGAAATCCTTGACTTAGACGAACTGCTTAGTAAACAACGACCGTCAATGTTTGGTAGACTTTTCAGACGAAATTGAAAAACACACAACACAGGCCTACGAATGCATGGGGTGTCAGCTGTTATACGGTATGATCGTGGGGTTGCAATCCCCGCCACAAGAGTTATCTTTATCATCGGTGTGGCTACTTTGCGAGGAGACGATTGCGCATTGCAATCCCCACGCATCATAGCCAGTCGTTGAGCGCAATTGCACTGCATGAGAAAACTTTGGCTGATATTTCTAGCGACGTGTACTTTTTCCAGTCTTTATTCTCAGGAGTGGAAAATCGGAGTCATCAACGACCCGGACGGATATACCAACATTCGAGCTGGCAAGACAACCAAGTCTGAAGTTATCGGTAAGCTTCTTGCCAACGAACTCTTTCGTTTTGCGGATTCAACAGCTGAGCAATGGCTGATGATTAAGATGACAAAGTGTAATTGTGAGACCTCCCAGCACGAGAGTAGGCAGATTACAGGGTTCGTCCATAAGATTAGAATTCGAGATGTGAATAACCTTGGCAACCAAGAGATGACAAACTTGTTAGACGGGATATTTCGAACCGAGCTTGATTTATACAACCAAATGCTGAAGGTGGTGGATCGAACTTCAGAAGAATTCAAACGACTGAATAGGAAATGGACAGTATTTCATGAAGAACAGTTTGATTTATCTCTCGGGCAATTCACAAACTATGTCTGCGGATCGCAAGATGTATCTCTTACCAATAAATTCCTGAACATCATGGAAGTAGAGGACGGATCTGCAGACGAAGCACCTACATTTGCTCTGGGTAGACTATTTATTTGTCGTCCCGAGTGGACATTCGAACAAATCCGACAACATTTAACTCTAATGGATCAACTTGAGTGGGGGCTAGTGAACGTGGTATTTAATATGACAGACGACGAGGCCGATGTCTACAAGACAAAGTACAACGAGCTTCGGAAGTCTGCAGGAATGGCCGAAGTTGACCTTTCCAAGTACGAATAAATGCGCTCAACACAACCTTCCACGCAGGGGGCCAGGCTTGATGCAATCAGAAGCTCGCCGGAATCTCCGCCACAAAAGTTAATTTAATATCGGCCAGTCTCCGCTAAAGCTGCGGTTAATAATGCGTGGCTAGTTGGCTAGCGAAGTCTATTAAACAACTCTAATCGCCAATGGTTAGCAGCAATCGCCATACTGTTTCGTATAAAACATTTGTTTCGAATATTTCGTTTGTATATTTGTAGCAAACTGTTAGGCATGAGCACGGTTAAAAAACAGATTACTAAAAAGGAGCAACAGATGGCTTCGGAGTCGGTTGCAAGGCTTTCTCAATTTGCAGGGAGGAGAAAATCTTCTAAGTCGAATGAGGTAAGGATAACCCTTCAGGGAGAGGATATAATGATCCCAGAAAAGGCATTAATCCATCTTATAGAAGTGCTTTCTAATATGTCGGATGGCAAATCGGTAGATATAGTAGCGGAGGATGCTGAATTGTCTACCCAAAGGGCAGCTGACATACTGAATGTTTCCAGGCCTTTCATCATCAAGTTATTGGAACAAGGACGGATTCCTTTCAAAAAAGTGGGCAAACATCGACGGATACTGCTTCACGATGTTTTACGTGTAAAGGAACAGCAGAATAAGGTTAGGGAATCACAGCTTGGAAAACTTGTGAAGGATTCTCAAATCCTGGGATTAGGTTATTGATGGCCAAACAGAGAATTGTCAAAGCAATATTGGATGCTTGCGTCTTGTATCCGGCACCCGTAAGAGACATCCTATTGTCATTTGCTGGGGAAGGATTATACCAACCAAAATGGACAGGACAAATTCAGGAGGAGTGGATACGTAACCTGCTGATCAACAGACCCGACCTGACCCGCATTCAACTCGAGGGGTTGGTTCGAACGATGAATGCGGCTTTCCCCGATGCAGATGTTCGTGGATATGAAGATCGGATAGCGGTAATTGAACTTCCAGATGAGGACGACCGGCATGTGGTTGCGGCTTCATTGGTGTCAGAATCGGAACTGATCATCACATTTAATCTAAAGGATTTCCCTCCGGGAAGGCTAAAGGCATTTGGAGTAGAAGCTCAGCATCCGGATGACTTTCTTGTGGAGTTATATAAACTTGACAGACGCAGGGGATATCAAGCTTATATAAAACAATTGAAGAGATTGAAAAACCCACCTATCGAATCGGACGAATTACTGAGGATTTTGACAAAAGCAGGGCTTCCCAAAACGGCCGCACTCCTACAAGACGGCCGTTAACACTTCGGTGCTATGAAAGTCGGCTTCGCTTGCTATGAGGGGCAACTCGCTTGGATTGTCCGCCACATCGGTTAATTTTATCATTGGTCAGCCTTCGCAAAAGCTACGGTTCGCAAAGCTTGGCTATTGTGGAGAAAGGCGGTAGTTCTTATCAATCCCGATGCTGCATGACCTGTCGAGCGCTGAACGCCAGTCCAAATCAGGAAATCA
The DNA here is from genome assembly GCF_048007035.1 of Imperialibacter sp. Lineage (NCBI taxonomy): Bacteria > Pseudomonadati > Bacteroidota > Cytophagia > Cytophagales > Flammeovirgaceae > Imperialibacter > Imperialibacter sp. The sequence continues at coordinate 1,528,680 of NZ_CP180355.1, read as the reverse complement.
ATAAATGGCTGACAACGACAAATACAACGAGACTGAAAATCTATTTGGAGGACCATATACCGAGTTGGTTGAGTTTTTCAAAAACCACGAACCCAAAGGAAACCTACTCGACTTAGGTTGTGGACAAGGCCGGGATGCCATAGCCCTGGCAAGACTCGGATATGAGGTAACCGGAGTCGATAATTCAAAAGTCGGCATTGACCAGATGATTGGCATATCCAACGCAGAAAACCTGAAAACCACTGGGTTGGTCAGTGATATATATGATTTTGATAACTACGGGGATTTTGACATTGTATTGCTCGACTCCATGTTTCATTTTGAACAACGAGACAGGCAAAAAGAAATTTCTCTGATCAATAAAATTGCCAACGACCTAAAGACCAATGGCTTGATTTGCGTATGTGTACAGGATACCGGTTCCAAAGTCAGGATTTTAAAGGGAGCAATAAGCAATTCAAAACCAGATTTTGAGACGGTAAATGATTCATCCCTGGTTTACAGGTACGAAGATGACGAATCAGGCCATAAGTCAACCACTAAGTATTGTATGTATATTGTGAGAAAGAAATGAGAAATGCATGATTGCCCAACATGTTCGGGCAAAGTTGGCGCTATTGAAATCGAAAATTGGAGCATGTTGCACCCCTGCCACATCTGTCGGAAGTTCAGCATAAGGTAACACCGACGGCATTTTTAATTCTTTAAGTAATTTTCCGCCTGCCAGATATATCAGATTTGTGTAGCTATGCAGGGTTATAAGGGCTATATTGCAGATGCCGTCCCGCATTATTTTCATTCTTACCAGCAATTTTCCATTTATCTAGTCTAACATCGCTGCTCTTCATTGGATCACTCATTCTAGCGAAGGTCACTTAAACACCAATAAAAGCTACATGAGCCAATCCATTAAATTTGTGTCGAAGGAGTACGACTTTTTCACTACTCTGAATCACCGAGTCAACCAGTACTTCAAAACGAAAAACATTAGCCGCAATGCCAACTCTGCCATGGTCTTCAAGACTATTGCCATGTTTACGCTGTATTTCGGCCCCTACGCACTCATTGTAGCAGGCTCTTTTTCAAGCCTCTACGTGTTTTATGCCTTGAGTGCCATTATGGGGTTTGGCCTTGCGGGCATTGGCATGTCGGTGATGCACGACGCCAACCATAGTGCCTATTCAAAAAAGAAATGGGTAAATACGCTGCTCGGCTACTCCCTGAACATGGTAGGCGGAAATGCATTCAACTGGAAGGTGCAGCACAATGTGCTCCACCACACGTTCACTAACGTGGACGGAACCGACGAAGACATTGAACCACGGGGTGTGCTTCGTTTTTGTCCCCACACCGACTGGAAGCCCTTCCACAAGTTCCAGTTTATCTATGCATGGTTTTTCTATGGTCTTCTGTCGTTTATCTGGATTGTGTTCAAAGACTTTGAGCGCCTGACCAGGTACAAAAGAGCCTGCCAGATAAAAAAACAAAAGACGACTGAGCTGAAGGAATGGTCAGTATTGATATTTACCAAAATTGCCTACTACGCCTACATCATCGTAATACCCATGTTGGTATTGCCCTTCGCCTGGTGGCATGTGCTGATAGGCTTCTTTGTGATGCACTACATCGCCGGCTTCATTTTGGCGGTAGTTTTTCAGCTGGCGCATGTGGTGGAGGGCACCGAATATCCTGTGCCTGACGAAACCGGCAATATCTACAATACCTGGGCGGTCCACCAGCTGCACACCACGGCCAATTTTGCTCAGCACAACAAGTTACTCTCCTGGTATGTAGGAGGGTTGAACTATCAGGTGGAACACCACCTGTTCTCCAATATCTGTCATGTGCACTACCACAAACTTTCCGAGATTGTGAAAGAGACTTCGGAGGAGTTTGGGCATCCGTATAAGTCGAAGCGCAGGCTTCGGGACGCAGTGGCGAGCCATTTCAAAGTACTGAAGGCCCTTGGCAAAAAGGACGCCTCACCCGTGCTGGAGGCTGTATTTGTGCCCTAAAGCCTTTTTAAGTTCAGTTGAAAAAAATAAAGGCAGTTGATCCAATCAACTGCCCCAATTGCTTTATGAGTAAAGCTTTTCGTAGTACTCGTCGGCCATTCTGTGGCTGCTGAAATACGGCACCACATCCCTCATACTGTTTTTCATCACTTCCAGCCACTTTTCGGGCTTGTCGTAGTAAGTAGGAAGAATCTCCTTTTCAAGGATTTTGTACATCCCCTCAAAGTCCTCCTGGTCCAGCTTTGGATGGTCGTTGAAGTCGGTGCCATCAGGAATCAGGTAGCTGTTTACGCCATGTTTGCCGAACTCCGGAATCCAGCCATCCTGAATCGATAAATTCACGCTGCCATTCATGCTGGCTGTCATGCCGCTGGTGCCCGAAGCTTCTCTGGGCTTTCTGGGCGTGTTCAGCCAAATGTCGCTGCCGTTTTTCAGGGAGCGGCTCAGTGCCAGCTCATATCCAGTTAGCACCGTGCAGTTAGCAAACTCTTTGGACACCCTCACGAGGTGGTTAAAGATGTCGATGGCGCCGTAGTCTTTGGGGTAGGGCTTGCCTGCCCAAATGATTTGCACGGGTCGTTTGGTGTTGGTGACCAGCTTTCGGAACCTGTCGAAGTCTTTGAGCAGCAGGTCGGGCCTTTTGTAGGCAGCAAACCTTCTGGCCCACACGATGGTGAGCACTTCGGGGTCAAACAGCTTGCCCGATTGGTCGGCCACGATTTTGAAAAGCTCGCTTTTCATCTCCTTCTTTCTGGCCATCAAAGCCTTGTCATTATTCTTCTCCAGGGCGACGTTCAGCTCTTTGTCGGCCCAGTAGCTCACATTTTGAGAGTTGGTAATGGGGATGATTTCACACGTATCTTTAAATGTGCCCCACATTTCTTTCGACACCTTGGCGTGGATTTTTGACACCGCATTGGCTTTTTTTGCCAGCCGCAACGCAGCCACTGTGTAGCTCACTTTGCCCGATTTGTCCGTGATCCAATCTACTTCTTCCTGCTTCCAGCCAGTAGGGAAAAAGCCAATTTTGTTCAGCAGCTCAAGGGAATGTTCTTCATTGCCGGCTTTTTCCGGTGTATGCGTAGTGAATACGCATTTGCTCTTCAGCTTCTTTTTATCGGCTGCCTGCGCATACATGTGAGTGAAGGCCGGCAATCCGTGGCCTTCGTTGAGGTGGTAAATGTCGGCACCGCCCAGGGCTTCAATCACCTTGTAGCCACCCACGCCCAACACCATGCTTTGCGCAACCCTTGTCAGCTCGTTGTCTTCGTAAAGCCTGTGGGTAATCGTGCGTGACAGGTAGTCATTCTCTGGAATATCGGTGCTCAGCAGATAGATGGGCGCACTGCCAAAGGTGTCAGCCTTGAGGGCATACGCCTTGGCCTTTACACTGCCATTGTCGAAAATGGGAACATCGACAATGATTCCCGTGTCTTCCAGAAAGCTGTAGTTTTTCTCTGTCCAAACAGCGCCCAGCGACTGATCCATGTTGCGGGTTTGGTCGTAGTAGCCGTATTGCCACAGTATGCCGACTCCGACCAGATTTTGCTTGAGCTCATAAGCACTGCGCATATGCGAACCTGCCAGAAACCCAAGGCCTCCGGAGTAAATTTTCAGTGCCTGGTCAATGGCAAATTCCATGCTAAAGTAGGCTACCTTTTTCTTGTATTTAGCATCGTATTTATAGGGGTGAAACCACTTACTATATTGACTCATAATTGATTGTACTTGTTTTGGTGAGCGAAAATAGGCAAAACAAATTTAGGACGGCAAGAATGAAACTGCCGATTTCGCCGAACTGGTTTGTGCAAAGGGTAGCGGGGAAATTAGGGGCTATTTCCCAGCCGATTAGTGATGTTTCATACTCATGTTGAGCATGCAGCCAATTGGCTCCGTTTTGTTTGGGTTGATGGCTTTGCCGGCAAAAGCGGCGGCAATGGCATCATCAAGGTAGTGCTCGGTGACGACGTTTCGGTACTTGCCCAGCTCATAAAACCAATTGTCTATTTTGCCCCTGTAGAGCAGGTCGCCCGTTTGATTGAAAAGAAAAACTTCAGGAGTTACTTTGGCTTTCAGAATATGAGTGACCACCTGGTGGCTGTCGAGCAGAATGGGGAAGTCGAATTTGTATTTGGCAGCAAAAGCCGCAGCGGTTTCTTTGGTTTCTCCTTCGCTGGGAGCAATGCCTATCACGCTAAGCCCCTCTACTTGCGCCAGCTCCCTGAACTTGCCGGTGTACTGCTGGCAGATGGGGCAGTCGTGTGCCATAAGGATCAAAAGAGTGAGCTTCTGGTGCTCAAATGTTGAAAGGGAATAGGGCTGGCCGTCGTAGTTTTCCAATTCAATTTTCCTGAGCGACTCACTGAAATTGCCAAGGTCGGTGGGAATAGTTTGCGCCAGCACACCAATGCCTACTAGCTGACTAGTAATCAGCCAAATGAGGGTTAAGAAGCTTACGTACCGCCGATTGTTCATACCTTAAAGTTAGGGCTTAATACCCTTGATAGAAAAAATATGACAAAGCTTTCCATTATCTTTCCAAATCATCGGCAATCCTTCTACTTTGGATTCCGTTTAGAGATTAACAAAAAGAAGAAGACAGTCATTTCATGAATTTTCTATTTCCTCAATTCCTTTGGGCTCTTCTTGCACTTTCTATTCCGATCCTCATCCACCTGTTTAATTTTCGCAGGGCGAAAAAAATATATTTCTCCAATGTGAACATGCTCAGGCATGTGAAGCAAACGAGCAGCTCCAAGCTAAAGCTGAAACATTGGCTGGTGCTGTTTTCGAGACTGGCGGCCGTGTTTTTCCTTGTCATGGCCTTTGCGCAGCCTTTCCTGCCTTCCAACGACGGCAAGCAGCTGAGCGGCGACGTGGTGCTGTACCTCGACAACTCGCAGAGCATGAGCAACCTTACGGGCACCGAAGCGCCCGGGCTGGACATAAGCATTGGCATGATCAGTGAAGTGCTCAAGGCTTACCCAAGAGAAACACGCTTTCAGCTTATCACCAACGATTTTGCACCGTTTTCCAATCATGCCAAAAGCAAGGTGGATGTGGAGGAGTTGCTTACCGAGCTGAGCTACTCATCTATCGTGCGATCGCCCGATGAGATCATTGGCCGAATGGAGCTGGGCGCCACTGAAAAAGACATTTACTGGATCAGCGACTTTGCCTACAGTCCTGAGCAGCCGGTATCGGATGGCGACTCTGTCAATAATTTTAAGCTGCTGCCAATTGCCTTTCCTGTTTCCGCCAATATTTTCATCGACACGGTGTACCTCGAAAGCCCTTTCCTGATCGAGGGTCAAACCAACACCCTTTTCGTTTCGCTGCGCAATACGGGTGAGGAAATAAAAACCGATATGCCGGTGAAGTTTTTCGTCAACGATATTCAGGTGGGGGCGCTCACCACCGACCTGGTACCCAATGGGCAAACCACCCTTTCATTTGAACTCAACATGGCGCTTGAGGACTTCAACCGGTGTCATCTCAGTATCGACGATTTTCCTATTCTTTTCGACAATGAGTTCTACCTGACGCTGAACCAGTCGCCCAGGGTGCGCATCATGGAGATTCGGGGCAGGACAGCTTCTTCTGCCATTGGCAGGGTGTTTGCCAACGAGCTTTTGTTCGATTTGCAGTCCTTCGACGCTGGCAATATTGACTACGGGAGCTTTGAGGATGCCGAGCTGCTGGTGATCAACGAGGTGGATCAGCTAAACAGCGGCCTGGAAGCTTTTATCAAGAGCTCGCTCGATAATGGGAGAACGGTCTTGATCATTCCATCATCCCAAAGTTTTGATAGCGGGTGGGCGAATATCTACAGTGGGCTCAGGCAAAGTGTGCAAACCAACCTGCAGGAGATTGCTCAACCCGATCTCAATAACCCATTCTTTAAAAACATTTTTGAGGCCTCTTCCGAAAAAATGGAAATGCCGGCCGCTGCCATGCAAATGAGCTGGGGCAACAATGGCGATCATTTGCTGAAATACAGGTCAGGAGCCCCCTATTTGACCCGAGCAAATGCCTCTTCGGGGGTTTTGTACCTGCTGGCTTCTTCTCTGGCGCCCACCAGCAGCACGTTCTCCAACAACGCTTTGTTTGTGCCCATCATGTACAAAATGGCTATCGGTGCCCGAAGCACAAAGGGCCGGCTTTACTATACGCTTGACGAAATACTGCTCACCGTCAATGGGTCGGAAGTAACTGATACCGACCTGTACAAGCTCAGCGGCAATGGGCAGGAAATTGTGCCGGGTCAGCAGTCGGTGGGGGCCAATGTAAGGCTGGAACTGCCCAGGTTTATGATGCAGGCTGGCTACTACGACGTGAAGTTCAGAGACGAACTGGTGGATGCCCTGGCGTTCAATCTGGAGAAAGGCGAATCGCAACTCAAACCTTTGCCGGAAGAGTCGGTGTTGGAGTTGTTCAACACGGTGGAGAAAAAAGAGATTATCAATGTGCTCTCACCGGAAGATCTCGAAAAGAATTTGAACGAACGCTTCAATGGAAAGGAATTGTGGAAATATGCCTTAATTTTGGCGTTAGCATTTTTACTTATTGAGGTCTTATTACTTCGTTTCCTATGAGTAGCCTATACCTGAAAGGTGTAAAACTGATCAACCCCTCCTCGGAATTCCATCTGAAAAAAGTCCACCTTTCCATAAAGAATGGAAAAATCGACTACCTGGGCTTGAAGGAAACCACTGCTGCGGGAAAGGTTGTAGAAGGCAAAGACCTGATCGTAACGCCAGGCTGGTTCGATCTGCGGGCTAATTTTTGCGACCCGGGCATGGAGCACAAAGAAGACCTCAACTCCGGATTGAAAGCTGCCGCTGCAGGAGGTTTCTCCGATGTATGCCTGCTGCCGGATACACACCCCACCATACAGTCGAAGAACGATATCGAGTACCTAAAGTCAAAGGGACGAGGCAAAGTGACCACGGTTCATCCCATGGCTGCCGTTACACTTGGGCGCAAAGGGGAGGAGCTGAGTGAAATGATCGATCTGCACCATGCGGGTGCTGTCGCTTTTACCGATGGCCACGACCCCATCTGGAACACGGATATTCTGTTGAAAACCCTGCAATATCTACAGCCGCTCAATGGTTTGCTGATGAACAGGCCGGAAGACAAGTGGCTCGCAAAATTTGGTGTGATGCATGAAGGAGTGCAAAGCACCAGATTGGGCATGAGAGGAGTGCCGGTGGCTGGCGAAACCATCATGGTGGAGCGGGACCTGAGAATACTGGAGTACGCTGGTGGAAAGATCCATTTTTCGCAGGTGTCATCCGCTGAGGCTGTCGACATGATCAAAAAAGCCAAAAAACGTGGCCTGGCAGTAACTTGCGATGTGTCGGTACACCACCTTTGTTTCAACGACACCTACCTCAGCACTTTCGATACCAACTACAAAGTGTCACCTCCCTTCCGCACCGAAAAGGACAGAAAGGCGCTGATTGCCGGCGTGAAGGATGGCACCATCGATACCATTGTGTCGGCGCATGAGCCGCAGGATGAGGAAAGCAAAAAGCTGGAGTTTGACCTGGCCGAATTCGGCATCACAGGGCTTCAAACACTCTGGCCTGTGCTCAACCAACTGGACCTCAAAGGCGAGCTTTCGCTGGAGCAGTCGCTGCCGGCTGTTTTCGACGGGCCGAGAAAGGTGCTGGGCTTGCCAGCTATTGCTCTGAACGTGGGCGCTGACGCCTGCCTGACAGTGGCCAGCACGTCCACCAGGTGGATACTCGATAAAAAAACCAACCTTAGCAAATCTGTCAACAATCCATTTTTTGGAAAAGAACTGACTGGCATGGTGGCAGCGGTAGCCAATAATGGCCTTGTTCAAATCATCAACTAAGCAGGCATGAAGAATCCGTTGATCAAGGTACCCCTGAAGTACGGGATAGCTGGAGGCTTGCTGGTGGTGCTGGTTTTTGTGGTGCTTTTCCTGCTGGGCGAAAACCCTCTTTTAATGCTGCAGCCCTTCGATTTTATGCTGTTGCCATTGTTTCTGTTTGTGAGCATCCGTGAATTCAGAGATGTGCACAATGGCCGTTTGATGTTTTTTTGGCAGGGAATGACAGTTGGTTTTTTCTGCTATATAATCATTGCGCTGGTGTCCAGTGTCTTTATCATTTTGTTTCTCGAGTTTTGTGACTGTAATCTTTTGGCAGAATTCATTACCAATAAGGTAGAGATACTTGAAAGCGGCAAAGCAAGGGTAATTGAAGAAATGGGGCAGGCTACCTACGACAAAACAGTAACAGACGTAGAAGCTACCACTGCCTTTATTGTCTCCTTAGACAATCTATTGAAGAAATGCATCCTTGGCCTTTTGTTTACTATCATGTTATCTATGATATTAAGAACGAAACCTAAAAACTAAAACCATGGAACAACAAGTAACAACAAGAGGAGTAGGTTTGCAATACGGCGTTATTGCTGGTGTGGTAATGATTATTTATGGCCTTGTCCTTCAATTGACGGGGCTGGTATTTGAATCATGGGCATCATGGATCAACTACATTTTTTTAGCAGTTGTCATCTTTCTTGCTCATAAGAAATACAAAGAGGACGGAGACGGATTCCTTTCATTTGGCCAGGGCCTCGGAATCGGGTTTTGGATATCACTGGTTGGCGGGGTGATTAGCTCCGTTTTCAGCTTTATATACATAACCTTTGTTGATCCAACGTTTGTGGAAACTATGATGGAAAAGGCAAGGTACAATATGGAAGAGCAAGGCACGCCAGATGCACAGATTGATCAGGCGATGGCCATTACGGAAAAATTCATGAATCCGGGAATGATGTTTGTCTTTGGTATAGTGGGCGTTTTGTTTTTCGGCTTTATATTGAGCCTGATTGTGTCTGCCATTACAAAAAAGACCGATCCACAACTTGAAGTTTAATGACCGAAAATAAGCCAGATATTTCTGTAGTGGTTCCTCTCAAAAATGAAGAGGAATCATTGCAGGAATTGTGTGAATGGATACAAAAAGTGATGCAGGAAAACCAGTTTACCTACGAGGTGATACTGGTAGATGACGGGAGCACCGATGCCAGCTGGGTAACTATCCAGGAGCTAGGCATAGGCAATAGTTGTATCAAAGGCTTACGGTTTAATAGAAATTACGGGAAATCCGCTGCCCTGCACGAAGGCTTTGCAGCAGCGGAGGGCAAAGTGGTCATCACCATGGACGCCGATCTTCAGGACAGCCCCGATGAAATTCCCGAGCTCTACCGCATGATCACGGAAGATGGCTACGACCTGGTGTCGGGCTGGAAAAAGAAGCGGCACGACCCCATTGGCAAGACCATTCCATCCAAATTTTTTAATGGTGTTACCCGCATCATGTCGGGCATTCCGCTGCACGATTTTAACTGCGGCCTGAAAGCCTACAGGTCTGTGGTGATAAAAAACATCAAGGTGTACGGCGAAATGCACCGATACATCCCGCTCATTGCCAAATGGAACGGGTTTTCTCGCATAGGTGAAAAAGAGGTGCTGCACCACGCCCGAAAATACGGCAGCACAAAGTTTGGGCTGGAACGCTTCATCTTCGGCTTTCTCGACCTGCTTTCTATTTCATTTGTTACCAGGTTCAAAAGGCGTCCAATGCACTTCTTCGGTACTTTGGGCACACTCACTTTTGTGTTTGGAGCCGGTGTTACCGGGTTTATGGCACTTGAAAAGTGGAACAACCTCCGGCTCAAACTTCCGGTCAGGGAAATTGTCGATCAGCCATTGTTTTACATCGCTCTGCTGGCCGTAGTGGTGGGCGTTCAGCTTTTTCTGGCTGGCTTCTTAGCCGAAATGATGACAATCACGAGCAATAAGAATGAAGATTATCTGGTCATTGAGAGGTCAGGTTTATAGCTTTGGCCCATGGCTAAGCCCAAATACTCATTCATAGTACCGGTTTACAATCGGCCGGACGAACTCAGGGAGCTTCTTTCCAGTTTATGCGACCAGCAGGCAACTCACTTTGAGGTGATCGTTGTTGAGGACGGCTCGGAGCAAAAGGCTGACAAAGTGGTTGAGGCCTTTGCCGGCAGGCTTGACCTCACCTACCTTTTTCAACCCAATTCCGGGCCTGGAGCTGCCCGAAACAATGGGGCTTCGCAGGCCAAGGGCCAGTGGCTGATCTTCCTGGATTCGGATGTGATAGTGCCGCCGGGCTATATAGCGGCGCTCGATGCAATGGTAAAGCTGCCATCGTTGTTTGGCGGACCCGATAAGGCTGCCTCCGATTTTTCTGCCACGCAAAAGGCCATCAACTACTCAATGACCTCTTTTCTAACCACGGGTGGCATTCGTGGAAAAAAGAAGGCGATGGAAGCGTATAAACCACGTAGCTTTAATATGGGCATCGAAGCCACACTTTTTCATAAGATTGAAGGCTTCAGGGCGATGCGATTTGGCGAGGACATTGACCTGAGTTTGAGAGCAGAAAAAGCGGGAACGAAGGGTGTGTTGGTGGAAGAGGCATGGGTGTATCACAAACGCAGAAGCAATTTCCGGCAGTTTTACAAGCAGGTGTTCAACTCGGGGGTGGCACGCATTCATCTTCACTTGCTGCACCCCGGCTCTACAAAAGCCGTGCATACTTTTCCGGCCTTGTTTGCGGTCGCAGTCATTTTTCTGGCAGTGTGGGCCCTGCTGTTCAATGCCAACCGACTCCTTCCTCTTCTGATCTATTCCACCTTCATTCTGGTTGATTCAACAATAAAAAATGGGTTGCCCGCCGGCATCTTGTCAGTGCCTGCTGCTTTTGTGCAGCTGGTGGGGTATGGCCTGGGGTTCTTAAAGGCAGGATTTGAGGTGTATGCACTCAGAAGAAAGCCTAAGTTTGGGTTTGCTGAAACCTTCTACAAGTAGCTTATGCCTTTTTACAAAAGAAAATAGTCTCGTCTTTTGGCAGCGCATACCTGGTAACTACGTCGCCCGGTAATTCCTTCACGTAGTCATTGGCATCAACAGTAAACCCGGCGCTGGCCAGCCTTTCTGCATAGTCCTTTCCGTACTTTCTCACGTGGTCGTCCTGCCCAAACCTGCGGTAGCGTTCCTTTGGGTCGGTGATGGTGATGTCTTCAACCGTTTTTTCTTCGAGCGGGTAAAAGAACGGCACCTGGATAATGGCCCACCCACCCGGCTTCAGCACTCTGTGCAACTCGCTCATAGCTTTCAGGTCGCTGTCTACATGTTCCATTACATGGTTGCAAAAGGCCACGTCGAAGGTGTTGTCGTCAAACGGCACCTGATGGATATCCATCTTCACTTTTGCCAAAGGCGATTCTATGTCGGCTGTGATGTAGTCGTCTTTATGAAGTTTTTCAAATGCCTCAATAAAGCAGATTTCCGGCGCTACGTGAAGCACTTTCAACTTATCGGTAAAAAAGTTGGTCTTGTTCTTGAGAAACAGGTACATCAGCCTGTGTCGCTCCAGTGCCAGGCAGTTGGGGCAGAGCGCATTTTCACGGGACTGCCTGCCGTAGGGCAAGAACTTTCGGAAGTGGGCGTTGCATACAGGGCATTCCACTTTGTTGCCAGTATAAAAGATGGAGACCACCTTGAGCACCCAATGGCTGAAAAGCTGCAGGTATTTTCTGGGTACGGTGCGTAGCAAAAAACTAATGATGTGCTTCAAAACTATAGCGATCTGGTTCCGAAATGCCTGCAAATATAGTAGATTCGAAACCCAAACCAGCTTGGAATCGAAATAAGGAAATATTGATTGAGGAGAATAACCAGTATATTCGAAACCATGCGTCTTAGGCTTCCTATTTTTTTAATAATGCTGACCACAGCTTTCTATCTGGGGAGCTTGTGCACAGCAGCAGCCCAGTCGAAAGAGAGGCCTATTAACAAGGATTCCCCATCGTGGGTGCTGAAGCAAAAGAAGAAGAATGACGCTAAGAAAGACTTTCCAAAGCAAGAGTACCCTCGCTATATTATCATCACAGAAACAAAAGGGGTGCTTTACGGAAACCCTTGCGCCCTCCAGGAAACGCACAAGATGGGCTTTGAGTACGTGTTGCTAAAGGAAGGACAGCCGGGCTACGAGACCATGTGGAAGAAGATGACCAACAACTTTTTTGTAAAAACGGGGCTGGTTTTTCGAAAATCTCCCTTTTGGAAACTCATACTGAAGCACAGGATCGAAGACTGCCGTGTCAATACAGGCGACTTTATTGGAGACGCTTCCACTACTGAACCCCACTATATAGCGGCCATCTCTTTTTGACCTTGCCCGCTTCACAACCAAAATTGACCATGTGCCATTCATTCGGTACATTTAGGTAGATTCACTAGGTAAAAAAATAAAATCATTTCTACTTAGGGTTTTGAAGTTGAACAACGCCTTTTGGGCACAAAACACATCAATATGAATAAAGTAATGAAAAGCTTAAGCGTCATGGCTATGGTGATGCTTTCTTTTTCCTTTGCTGCCAATGCGCAAAAAGGAAAGTGGGTTTCTCTGTTTGACGGGAAAACCATCGATCAGTGGCATATTTACAACAAATCAGGAGTTGACCCAAAATGGCAGGTGGAAGATGGCGCCATTGTGCTGACTGCCGGCGGCGCTGGCGACCTGGTTACTAACAAGGACTACGGCGATTTTGAATTAGAGCTTGAGTGGAAAATTTCTGAGGGAGGCAACAGCGGCATTATGTTCCACTGTATAGAAGATGCAAAATACAATGCTCCTTACTACACAGGCCCCGAAATGCAGGTGCTTGACAATGAGCGCCACCCGGACGCCAAGCAAGGCAAAAATGGTAACCGTCTCGCCTCGTCTCTGTACGACATGATCCCTCCAAGCGACCCCTCAGCTTACAAGCCAGCGATGGAGTGGAATAAAGTGAAGTTGGTGATTAAAGACGGCAAAGCCACTCACTACATGAATGGCAAGAAGGTAGTTGAATACCCTACCAGCGGCCCTGTTTGGGACAAAATGGTCAGCGAAAGCAAGTTCGCCAAGTGGGAAGCTTTCGGAAAGTCATCAACAGGCAAGATTGCCTTACAGGATCACGGCAACAAAGTGTGGTTCCGTAATATCAGAATCAGGGAATTGTAGAAAGTTGTTGACCGCTGGCAAAAAGCCAAGGGTCAATATCTTTTTGACGTGAGTTCGATATAAAAATGTAACAAAAACATCACCGAGGGGCGTCATTGCGGAAATTTTCTTCAGATATTTTTCTCATCTGAAGAAAATTATCCGCAATCTCCGCCACAAGACATTTGAGATTCCGGATAAATATTGGCCCATTTGAATTTTAGGCCAATATTTTCCGGAATGACGGCATTGTTATATCGAACTCACGTTTTTTAGATTCCCGTGAAACTGAAAGGGCTGATTAATCTCAGCTCTTTTTTTATGTCTTCGCTTACCTTCAGCTCATCAATAAAAGTGCTGATGCTTTCTCTGGTGATTTTGGTATTGGTGCGGGTGAGCGCTTTCAGTGTTTCGTATGGATTGGCAAAGCCTTCTCTGCGAAGCACCGTTTGAATAGCTTCAGCCACCACTGCCCAGTTGTCCTCCAGATCGGCATCAATGGCTGCCTGATTGAGCTCCAGCTTGCCAATGCCTTTTGCCAGTGAGAGCAGAGAAATATAGCTGTGCGCAATAGGCACACCAATATTTCTTAATACCGTTGAATCCGTAAGATCCCTTTGTAGCCTTGAAATGGGCAGTTTCGCTGAAAGGTGCTCGTAAATGGCATTGGCCATGCCAAGGTTGCCTTCGGCATTTTCAAAGTCGATTGGATTCACTTTGTGGGGCATGGCCGATGAACCAATCTCGCCGGCTTTGATGCGCTGCTTGAAGTAGTTCATGGAAATGTACTGCCACACGTCCCTCGAAAAGTCGATCAGGATGGTGTTGATGCGCTTCAACCCGTCAAAAAGAGCCGCCATGTGGTCGTAGTGCTCAATTTGGGTGGTGGGAGAGCTCCTTTTCAGTCCAAGACTATTGCTTACAAAACCGTTGGCAAACTCAGCCCAGTCGTAGGTGGGGAAGGCCACGTGATGGGCATTGAGGTTGCCGGTGGCGCCACCAAATTTGGCCGCAAACGGTATGTTTTTCAATCCTTTTATCTGCTCCTCCAGCCGTACCTGAAACACCCTGATTTCTTTGCCAAGACGGGTAGGCGAAGCGGGCTGCCCGTGAGTTTTTGCCAGCATAGGTATTTTCTCCCAATCTGCGGCCATAGCTGCCAGCAAGGCAATTATTTCATTCAATTTGGGCAGGTAAACCTCCTGCAAAGCCTCTTTCAGGCTTAGAGGAATGGCGGTATTGTTGATGTCCTGCGAGGTGAGACCAAAATGGATATATTCTTTATAGGCTGAAAGGCCGGCAGCATCCATCTTCTGTTTGATGAAGTATTCCACCGCCTTCACGTCATGGTTGGTCGTTTTCTCTATTTCCTTGATGGCCAGCGCATCTTTCTCTGAAAAATCTTTATAGATGGCTCTCAGCTCGGCGTACCGGGCTTTTGGGAAAGTGCCAAGGGCAGGCAGTGGGATATCACAAAGCGCTATGAAGTATTCGACTTCTACCTGAAGTCTGTAACGAATCAGTCCCCACTCAGAGAAATAGGGAGCCAATAAAGCGGTTTGTTTTCTATAGCGACCGTCGACCGGCGATATGGCCGTTAAATGTGTTAAATCCATGCGAAATGAGTTAGCTGCCAAAAGCAAGCCGCAAAATTACGGAATTATGGCCATAACTAAGGACAAGAACAGAATAAAGCTGAAAGAGGCGAGACTGCCAGGGTTACCTAGTCCTCAAAATACGCCTTCAGAGGCTCCCAGTAATAGTCGATCCAACCCTGGTCAATGCTGTCGGCCACTTCTTCGGGCACGCCGAGCTGTTTGAAAGTAAGAAGCGTGCCGCCAGGAACTGCCGTAAACTCGTAGATGACCCTGGAGAAGTGATCTTCCGGCCAGCCATCTTCATCGGCTTGCCAGGTTTGCACAATGCGCTTTCCATAAGAGAGCTCCACGTTTTCACCAAAACAGTAGCCGTCGAAAGCGCTGTGTTCTCCGCCTACTTTGCCGTCGTTTTCTGCGGGACTATCAGTAAAGTCACTATGTTTTTTGGGGTCAAGAATGGCTTCATAAGCCTGATTGGGTCCTGTTTTCAGGATCACCTTGTGGTGTATGTCACGAGTTTCCATTTTTCATTCCAGACGGGCTGGAGTGTTTTGTGTTGGTTTGGTATTACTTTAATTTTTCAGGTGGGAAAATTAGAAAAGCTTTCAAAATATCTTCTCAACCCTGTTGTTTTTTTTCACTAGTAAAATACGAAAACATTGAGAAAAAACCATGGAAACAGGTCTTTTAGATGAGCCAAAAAGAGCACTGTGAAAATCGAAATATTTTAGTGGCAACCGTAAATAGGTCAGGATTGCTTTTCTATTGACCTAAGCAGTTTCACAACATTTCCTGTTAGTTCCGATGAAAGCCGCACATCCACCAGCACCTCCTGCAGATGCTCAATAAAAATATCTCTTTCTTCCTGAGATCTGTGAAGTGGTATTTTTTCGATCAGCTCAATGAGTGAGTCGAGTCTTTCATTGGCCAGTCGGCTGTCGAGAAGAATTTCCCTCACCTGAATAAGCAGTTTGTACTCGGGGAGCACAGGCATTTTGGCGAGCTTTTGCTTGAGCTCAAATTCCGTCCACGGCCTGGTGAGTATTTTGTCTGACATCATAAATCATTAAAGGATTAATCTAATCTATTTTTGCCAGAAAATCGAAACTTTATTTAAAGTGCTGTTAGACAATGACATACGATTAAGTCTCATTTGTTAACCAAAAAATTTAACCAATTGGTTAAACCTTTCGGTTAAGGCTTCGTATATTTGCATCATGACGAAGGATGTAAGCACAGAAAGAAAGATACTGGAAGCCGCCAGGGAAGTATTCATTCAGCAGGGAATGGTGGGAGCGAGAATGCAGGAAATTGCTGACAAGGCCGGCATCAACAAAGCATTGCTGCACTACTATTTCAGATCCAAAGACTTGCTTTTCGAAAGGGTTTTCATGGAGACACTCCAGTCAAATGGCCCGGCCCTGTTTGGTATTCTTGGGAAGGAAATGCCCCTAAAAGAAAAGTTGATGCAGTTTGTCGAGCATTATGTGGAGCTGATGAAGAACAATCCCTTCATGCCTCTTTTCGTCATTAACGAAATTTCAAGGAACCCCGAGAAGCTGTTTGGCAAAATTGGTTCGCAAGTTTCGCAGGTGGCGATGGGGCTGGGTTTGCAATTGAAGGCTGAAGCGGCTAAAGGTACCATAAGACCTATAGAACCAGTGGATCTCATCAGCTCTATCATGGGGCTGTGCGTTTTTCCTGTCATTGCAAAACCTATTCTCAGGCCGGTCTTCGGACTTAGTGAAGAAGACTATAACAAATTTCTTGAGAGAAGAAAAAAGGAAGTTCCGGTGATCATTTGGAACTATTTAACTGACAAATCAACAAACGAATAATATGAAGAGGTTTGTATTAACAATGAGTGCAATGGCGATGGTGGCCGGGGTGTACGCCCAGGAAACCATCAGCCTGCAGGGCTGTTACGAGCTGGCACTTCAGCACACACCGCTTTCGGGGCAGGCAGCTCTTTATGGAGAGTTGGCAGCTTCTAAAGGGGAACGGCTGGGCCTGGCGTATCGTCCGCAAGTGAGTCTGAATGGGCAGTGGAGCTATCAGAGCGACGTGTTTTCATTGCCATTCAGTATTCCAGGCGCTGAAACGCCGGAAATTCCAAAAAGCCAGTACCAGGCTACGGTGGGCATCGAACAGAGTATTTACGACGGCGGCATGGTCAGGCAGTCGAGAGAAGCTTCCAAAAGAGAACTGGCGGCCAATCAGCAGAAAGTGGAGGTTGACCTGTACAAGGTAAAGGAGTCTCTGAACAGCTTGTATTTTGGTATCCTCAGGATTCAGGAAGCTGAAAAAAACCTTGAAGCTGCAAGGAATACTTTGCTGGAGAGAAAGAAGGTAATTGACGCCGGGTTTTCTACCGGAGTACTTTTGCAGAGCGACAAGTCCGCCTTCGAAAAGGAAATCCTCTCCATCGAACAACAGCTTGTAGCGGCGGAGGCCGAAAAAGAAGGGCTTGTAGCCATGCTGGCCGACAAACTTGGGCAGCAGCTTTCGGTAGATGCAGTATTGACCCTTCCCGGCGGCACCATTCCACTGGAGGGTGAAGCAACGATCAACCGGCCGGAACTCAGCTATTTGAGTGAGCAGAAAACTGTGCTTTCTCAGGCAGGGGAGCTCATTGCTGCGAGAACTAAGCCGAAGGTAAGTGCTTTTGCCAGAGGTGGCTTTGGCAGTCCCAATCCTTACAATTTCTTTAAAACCGACCTTAGCGGGTTCTATATGGCGGGAGTAAGGCTTTACTGGCCACTATTCGACTGGGGAGCCAGCAAGCAGGAGCGGCAAGAGCTGCAAATTCAGGAGCAGTTGCTCGAAAATAGCCGCAGCGATGCCATGAGCCAATTCGAAAATGGCACCCTGCAATGGAGAAAGAAATGGTTGGCATCTGACGAGGTAATGAAAAGAGACGCTGAGATCGTCAGGTTGCAGGAGTCAATTGTCAGGGAATACGCTGCCAGGCTCGAAGGCGGAACTGTCACCTCTTCCGACTATATCACTGCGCTGGATCAACTTACAAGGGCAAAAATTACGGCCCGCATGCACGAGATCGACAAGGCGTGGTATCAGGTACAATACTTTACACTTACAGGAAATCTTTAAGGAACTATAGCAATGAAAATTTTCACATACACAGCAAGTGCATTGCTGCTGATCGGGTTGGCAGGATGCAACAAAAATGAAGACAGGTCGGATGCTTATGGCAATTTTGAGGCGACCGAAGTGCTGGTTTCTTCGGAAGCTACCGGCAAGCTCCTGCAGCTAAAGGTGGAGGAGGGCAGCCAGGTGAAGGCGGGTGCTGCCATTGGACTGGTGGATACCCTTGGCCTCCATTTGAAGAAAAAGCAACTCATAGCCTCCAAGCAAGCGATCAGAAGTAAGCTTCAAAACGAAAAAGTACAGATCGACGTGCTGCTTGAGCAGAAGGAGAACCTCGAAAGGGAGATCAAACGGGTGGACAAGCTGTTCGCCGAAGGGGCAGCGACTGCAAAGCAGCGGGACGACATTCATGGAGAACTGAAGGTGCTCAATAACAGGATCGACGCCACCAAAAGCCAGCTAAGCACAGCCAACAGAGGCTTATTGTCGGAGTTGGCTCCGCTTGAGGTGCAAATGGAACAGATAGAAGACCAGATTCAACGCAGTGTGCTGGCAAGCCCGCTAGGAGGAACGGTGCTGTCAAAATATGCTGAAGCAGGTGAGATCGTCACTTTTGGCAAGCCGCTTTTTAAGGTAGCCGACCTGAAGGAATTGACACTGAGGGCCTACGTAGATGCACCGCAGTTGGCCTCCATCAAAATTGGCCAGAAGGTAAGAGTGCTCACTGACGGCAGCGACGGCAATTTGAAAGAGAATGAAGGAACGGTGTCATGGATCTCGTCATCAGCCGAGTTTACGCCGAAAATCATCCAAACAAGGGAAGAGAGGGTCAATTTGGTATATGCCATCAAAGTAGTGGTGCCCAACGATGGGGCATTGAAAATAGGAATGCCGGGTGAGGTTAAATTCTAAGGTCATGGAAAAGCAAAACGCAGTTATTGTAAAGAACCTGGTGAAAACCTATGCCCATGTGGAGGCATTAAAGGAAATTTCTCTGAATGTTAAGAAAGGAGAGCTGTTCGGGGTAATTGGCCCCGATGGTGCCGGCAAAACTTCACTTTTCAGGATCATGTCTTCGCTGTTGCTGCCCGATAGTGGCGAAGTAAATGTGCTGGGCATTGATGTCACCAGAGACTATGCTTCAATTCGCAAAAAAATGGGCTATATGCCTGGTCGGTTTTCTCTTTATCAGGACCTGAGCATTGAAGAAAATATCAATCTTTTTGCCTCCATATATGACACCACACTGGAGGAGAACTATGACAATATCAGGTATATCTATTCTCAAATAGAGCCTTTTAGAAAACGCAGAGCCGGAGCACTTTCGGGTGGGATGAAGCAAAAGCTGGCCCTTTGCTGTGCGCTAGTGCATAGTCCCGAAATCCTGTTTCTCGATGAGCCCACCACTGGCGTGGACGCTGTTTCGAGAAGCGAGTTTTGGGAAATTCTTCAAATGCTGAAAAAACGTGGGATGACCATTTTGGTATCCACTCCTTACATGGACGAAGCCAGCCTTTGCGACCGGGTGGCGCTTATGCAAGACGGCCGCATTCTTTCGGTAGATACACCGGTAAAAATTACTGATGCCTATGCCTATTCCTTGTTGGCCATCAAAACAAACGAAAAGTACAACATGCTTTCGTCGCTTCGAATGCTGGAGCAGGCCACGCTGGTGTATCCTTTTGGCGAAAACATTCACGTGGTGTCCGACAAAGGCAAGCTGACGAGTAAAGAGCTAACCAAATACCTCAGCGCTCAGGGGATGGAGAACTGGGAGATAGTGGAGGTAGCACCAGATATAGAGGACTGCTTTATTGCGTTGATGAATCAACATGTAGCGGCATGAGTAGTTCTATCATAGAAGTAGAAAATCTCACCAAGAGATTCGGCACCTTCAAGGCCGTCGACTCCATTTCGCTCGAAGTGAAGCAGGGAGAAATCTTCGGGTTTCTGGGAGCCAATGGTGCGGGCAAAACCACCGCCATGAAGATGCTCTCAGGCTTGCTCAGCCCCACTTCCGGCAAGGCAATGGTAGCTGGTTTCGACGTGTTTAAGCAACAAAACCAGATCAAAAAATCCATAGGATACATGAGTCAACGGTTTTCGCTCTACGACGACCTGACCATCAAAGAGAATATCCGGTTTTATGGCGGTATTTATGGGCTGAAGAGAAAGCAGTGGAAGGAAAAGGGAGAGAGCCTTATCAAAAGACTGGGCCTCGACGAAGTGGAAGGCAAGCTTCTGAAGGACTTGCCTTTGGGTTGGAAACAAAAGTTGGCTTTTTCCATAGCCATTCTTCACGATCCCAAGATTGTTTTTCTTGATGAGCCCACAGGCGGAGTAGACCCCATTACCAGACGACAGTTTTGGGAAATGATTTACGAAGCAGCCCACGATGGCATCACCGTGTTTGTAACCACACACTACATGGACGAAGCAGAATACTGCGACAGGATTTCGATGATGGTGGATGGCAGGGTGGAGGCCTACGATACACCAGAAGGTTTGAAAAAGCAATATGGTGTGAAAACCATGAACGAAGTATTTATCAAGGTGGCCCGGCCTTAGGGCGGCCAAAGAAGATAGCATTTCACTATGAAAAGACTGACTTCACTTATACGAAAGGAGTTTTACCACATCTTCAGAGACAAGCGAACATTGCTGATTCTCTTTGGAATGCCTGTGGTGCAAATCCTGCTTTTTGGCTACGCCATTACCAATGAGATCAAAGATGCTCACATTGCCATCCTCGATCAGTCGAACGACGAGGTGTCACGCAGGTTAGCTGATAAGCTGGTTGCCTCCGGATACTTCCTCCCCGACGGGCAGGCTGAAAGTATAGACGACGTTGAGCAGCTGTTCAGAGAGGGCAGGATAAAGATGGCTGTGGTAGTTGAGCCTGATTTTGCAGACAAGCTCCAGCATGAAGGAAAAGCATCGGTGCAGCTGCTGGCCGACGCCACCGACCCGAACATGGCCAATACGTTGGTTAATTACGCTACTGCCATCATCCAGAATTTTCAACTGGAACTGAACCAACCCGGACAACCCCCCATTCTTGTGGGGGCTGAGGTGCGGCTGCAATACAACCCCAGCCTGAAAGGTGTGTTTCTCTTTGTTCCGGGGCTCATCACCATACTGCTGATGCTGGTATCGGCCATGATGACATCCATTTCGATAGCCAGAGAAAAGGAAACGGGCACAATGGAGGTATTGCTGGCGTCGCCAATGAACCCCGGTCAGGTGATTATTGCCAAGGTGGTGCCTTATTTCAGCCTGGCATTTCTTGATGCTGTGGTGGTGCTGCTGCTCGGCAGGTATGTCTTTGGCGTGCCTATTATGGGAAGTGTGCCACTTTTGCTGGCAGAGATCATGCTCTTCATCATTATGGCGCTGTCGCTGGGCATTCTTATTTCCACAGTAGCCCAAACTCAGCAAACGGCGCTGTTGCTTTCGCTGATGGGACTGATGCTGCCGACGATCCTGCTTTCAGGTTTCATTTTTCCTATTGAGAATATGCCCTTACCGCTGCAAATCATCTCGCACATTATCCCGGCCAGGTGGTTCATTGTTATCGAAAAGGCCATTATGCTCAAGGGTGTCGGTATCGCCTATTTCTGGAAGGAAACACTTATTTTGATTGGGTTTACCCTGTTTTTTATTGGGATGAGTATCAAGAAGTTCAATGTCAGACTTGGTTAAACTGAAAACGCCATGAGAATAATTCTTTACCTCGTACAGAAAGAGTTTTTGCAGATTTTCCGCAACAAGACCAACCTGCCCATTTTGTTCGTAATGCCGGTGCTGCAGCTGATTGTGTTGAGCTACGCTGCCGACTTTGAAATCAAAAACCTGAAGGTATACTGGATGGACAACGACCAGAGCAGCGCAAGCCGACAACTCTACCGTGATTTGACAGCCTCGGGCTATTTTACCATAGCTGGAACTGGTTTCGACCATGCGGAAGGGGCAGCAGCTCTTGACAAAAACGAGGCCGATCTGGTAGTGGAAATACCGGCGGGCATGGAAAAGAAGCTGGTTCGGAAGGAACCACAGCAGCTGCAGGTGATAGTGAATGCTATTGACGGCACTAAAGCTGGTCTGGCCAACTATTACTTTGGCAGAATCCTTGGCGACTATAATCAGCGGGAGGTGGCAGCGCTGCAAATGAGGGTGGTGGCCAGTGGGCAGCCGATTGCCCGGCAAGTGATTAATGTCGAGTCGTCTTTCTGGTTCAATCCAGAGCTCAATTACAAGACCTTTATGGTGCCCGGCATTTTGGTGCTTTTGGTCACGATGATTGGAGCATTTTTGAGCTCAATGAACATCGTGAGGGAGAAAGAGATCGGCACCATCGAGCAGATCAATGTGACGCCCATCCAGAAATACCAGTTTGTGATTGGCAAGCTCTTGCCTTTCTGGCTGCTTGGCCTCATGGTGTTATCAATTGGGCTTATCGTTGCGAAGGTGGTGTTCAATATCCCGTTTGTAGGTAGCGTAGGGCTTATCTATGCATTTTCCGCCGTCTACCTGCTTTTGATTCTTGGTTTTGGCCTGTTGATTTCTACGCTTACCGACACGCAGCAGCAGGCCATGTTCCTTGCCTGGTTCTTTCTGGTCGTTTTCATCCTGATGGGAGGACTCTTCACCGCCATCGAAAACATGCCTGGCTGGGCGCAAACCATCACTTTGTTCAACCCGATCCGTTACTTTATCGAGTTTGTGCGGCTTGTGATGCTCAAAGGCGCTGGCTGGCAGGAGACCAGGTTCTTTTTCGCAGTGATTTTTGGTTACGCTGTGTTGCTCAACGGACTAGCGATTTTGAACTATAAAAAGACGGCTTAAGTCAGGAATAGGTTGAAGCTATCGCTGAGTCAAAGCCCAATAGCCTTCAAATCCTCCAAAGTGTCAAGGTCAACGCTCGCTTCGGGCAGGGGATAGCTGAGGACTTCGGCGTCTGATAGATTCTTTAGAATTTTTCTCGCACCCTGGTCTCCTTTCAGTAGCAATAGTTGTTCGAAATAGCTGCGGGGGAAAATGGCCGGAACACCAATGACTCCGGAATAGGCCGCACCTAGGACTTTACTTTTATCGTTGAGCCATTTACTGACCATTTCTGAAAGGTGCTTTTCCGAAACAAATGGCTGGTCAACAAGCAAAAACATGACAGCTTCAGCATCTGTAGGAAGGCACGCCAGTCCGGCTTTTATCGAGGTACTCATGCCCTCGGAGAATTGGTCATTGTAAACTTCGGTGTACGAAAGCCCGGCAAGCTCAGTGCGCACTTCTTCCCGTTTGGCGCCGGTAACCACAAAAACGTTGTGTTCGTTTCCCAGCGCCCGTGTAATTGTAGCAACACGATGGCGCACCAGGGTGGTGTCTTTGAATGGTAGCAGCTGCTTGGCCTGCCCTAGCCGGGAAGACGAGCCTGCCGCCAGCAGAACGATGCTAAGCTTTGCCTTTTTTGGAACCTGTGGCATTGAGCTGCTCATAAATGTTGTTTAGCAGTCGGTCGTCGTAGGCACTGCGGTCGTGTATGGGGCCGTCAAGGTGTTTCAGGTAGCCGCCTTTGGAGTTGTTGAAAAACGCCTGAATCTCGGCAATGACCGACAAAGCAATTTCATCGGGTGTTTCTGCACCCAGATCAAGACCTATGGGTGAGTGAACGGTTGCTGCCCAGGCATCCCCCGGGTAAATACCCTCTTCCTTCAGCTGGTCAACCATTTTATCGAAGCGCTTCTTAGGGCCCATAATGCCCAGGTACGCCGGTGGGTTTTTGATCAGCTCTTTGAGCACGGCGTAGTCGTACTTATAGTTGTGCGACATGAGAATGGCGGCACTGAATCTTTTGAACACGATGTCGGTAGACACGTGGTCTCGCTGGCAGAGCGTCACATTTTCAGCATCAGGAAAACGCTTAGCGCCGAGGTGAGCAATGCAATCGTCGGTAACTGTCACTGCCCAGCCCAGATTTTTCGCCATCGATGTCACAGGCGCCGCATCGAAACCGCCGCCAAAAATTACCAATTGTATGCCAGGGTGCAGCGTTTCTACCAGCACTTCTACCATGGCATCATCCACTGTGTATTGGCAAATGGCCGGGCGGTTGGCCACAAAGGCTTTTTGAGCATCGGCAGCGATGAGCGCTTCTAGGTTTGCATGGCCGATAGTGCTGTATTTTTCACCCAAACCATTGAGTAAAAACCTCTGGCCCTGATATGGATTTTCAGCTATAGAAGAGTCGAATACAGTGGCCATTACAGCCAGCTCACCTTTCTCCACGAACTTTTCAAGGAGATGAATAGAGTTGAAAATATCCAGCTCATTGATAGGCTCAATCAGCACGTCAATGATGCCATTGCAGCCGAGGCCTACGCCCAAACTGGTGGCACTATTGTCGTCCATGGTGTCGTAAGTAACAAGCGAAGGACGATTGTTGAGAATTGCCTGACGAGCTTTGCGAAGGGCATCACCTTCCAGACAGCCACCACTGATGGCACCCGTCCAGCGTCCGTCGTCTGTCATCAGCATTCTGGCACCCGGCCTTCGGTAAGATGAGCCGTGCACCCGCATAACAGTGGCCAGCGCTGCTTTTTGAGTAGAAAAATTAACCTTTCTATAGGCTTCAATGATGCTTTTTGCCTCTTTCATAATATCACTCCAATTTACAACACTTCGTCAATTCATACCACCCATTCAAAAAAATAAACCCCATAAAGGGGTTAGTTAATACATATTTAAGACCAATCAAGTTTCACCAGGTGGTACCTTTTAAATCCCTGGCCGCCTTCATAATGTCTCGCCTGCTTATCTGGCCTTTCAGCACACCTTTGCTGTCAATTACAGGAAACCTGCGGAAATGAGTGGTAAGAAATTCATTCGCCACGTCAAAAATATCTTTGTCTACATCCATGGTTTTCACCTTTCTCGACATGTAATTTTTCACCTTCCCCTCGTGATTTGGATGATTGTGGTAGGCTGAATCAATAATAATTCTCAGACAGTCTTTTTCAGAAAGCATTCCTACCAATTCGCCAGCGTCGTTCAGCACCGGGCCACCTGATATCCGCTTGTCCAACATAAGGTCGATTGCTTCCTGAATATTTTGGTCCGGATGAAAAGTGAAGACATCCTTGACCATGTAGTCGGTAACGGGGGCGTATTTAATGGGTTCGACAGTCCTGGTAGTACCAGTTTCTTTTGGAGGAGTAAAATTCATAGTCAGTTGTTTAAGTGATGTGACAGGTTATTAACTACACCTGAATAAACCAGGAAGTATAAGTTACGGAACTATCGGGAGGAATCAAACTAGACGCTCGATGTTTTCTGTAAAATCAGTAGATTATTTTGACTGACCGTCATTTACAGTACAATATGCTTAAATAGGAGAATTTTCGATATAAGATTTTATTTGAGGGATAAGTAGTATATCGGCGCCGCTCAAGTCTATTGCGGTCAGGTCTTGCACTTCTACCCAGTCGAAAGCCAGGTGTTCGGTAAGGTGAATTTCTCCACTTAGCCACTGGCAATTCCAGGCCGTCAGGTTGATGCGGGGCACCTTTATTGCTACAGCACCGATTTTCTCAATAGGGCCCACTTCGATGGATAATTCTTCTCTGATTTCCCGGGTAAGGGCGGCTTGCTCCGTTTCTCCTGATTCAACTTTGCCCCCCGGGAACTCCCATTTGAGGCCCTCTTTTTTGTGAGCAGGGCGTTTTGTTACTAAAATTTTTGACCCGCGCATAATAATAGCACAAACAACTGAAAGCATGGGCTAGAAAATCTCTACTCTGCTGAGCAGCATGTCTGATTCAAAGGTGTTGTTTTGAAATGACAAGGTGAGGTCTTTTTTATCGAGCGAAATCTTGCCACCCAGCATATCGATAGCCGAATATTCTATTTCCTGCTTGGTTAAAATGTCAAGGTAGAAATCTTCGTTGGCACGTCTTATCTCGAAACTAAACTTTTGCACCAGTCGGTCTTCACGAAAAACCTCGGCGTTTTTACCGGAGATAAGTACCTTGTAGAGAATACCTGTTTTTAGCGTGCTGACAGTGATGGCACCAAATGGAGTGGGGTACTTGGTGTTCACCCAAATCCAAACACCACTCACCTCAGCATTCTTTTTATTGATGGCTTCTTCAATCGGGTCAACTTTGGAGCATCCGGCCAAAAGCACCAAAAATGTCAGAAAAAATAGCGCTTTTGTCATAGGATAAGCTTAGAGTAAATGCAATACGACGGAAGGCCAGACATGCTACCTCCATCAATTTAAGAAATAAACAGTTATAGTCCTCTGCATCCTTACCTGGCAAAACAAAAAAAAGCGAGCTGTGCCCGCTTTTTATTTTTGATTTCAGTCTGATTACTTTACGTTGAACGACACGTCCAGGTCGCCCCATAGCAAGCTTACCTTGCCCGACTTATCTATGGCATAAGTTAACCTTTCGGAGGCGGTAGCGGCTTTTTTCGACTTTACTTTTACTTGCAGAGCATCTTCTCCTTTATTTTTCTCATAGTCAAATGCACCCCAGGTATCCCAGGTTTTGTTGAAGATCAGTGTCCAGTCGTCGCCGTTTTTCAATGTAAAAAACGCATACTTTCCAGCTGGGAGTGCCTTGCCTTCTATTTTCACTTCTTTGTCGACTTCGAATACAGTGGCGTTGTTGGCCCCAGCTCTCCATACCTTGCCTTCCATTGGTTCCACGTCTTTCCCCATTGTTCTACCCTTCAAAGCAGGCGAGCTATAGTTGATTGATACGGTGGCTCCACTCTTTATCTTTTCTGATACCGATGCAGCTGGGCTTGGTTTGTCCTGGGCGACTAGGTCGCCAAAAGCAATGGTGAGCATTCCCATACAAAGCGCAAAAATTTTGTAGCTAGTTTTCATGGTGTGTGATTTAGTTAAAGGATATCACTGTAGACGGACTAGCTACCCAAAATGTTTTGGCCTGTATATTCGTTTCAATAAATGGTTCCGATCCAGTCAAATACGTCCACCTTCACATACTGCGAGTATTTGCCTCTGAAGTCTGATATGGCAATTTTCAGGTTGTTCCTGCTTACTGAATCTTCGTCGAGATAAAAAACGAAAGCAGACGTGCCAGCTGGAGTGGCGCTTGCCCGCCTGAGGGATACTTTGCTTTCTTCATCGATGAGAAAATAAGTATAGTCACCTTTCACCAGGGCGGTGTCGGCAAGCCCGTTGTCACTAAGGAGGTCAAAAAAGTTATCAACAAGAGTGTTTGACTGCTGCGATTCGGAATATTTCTGGATGCTACCCCAAAGTATGCCTTCGGGCATTCGGTAAACCTGGGGGTTCACAAACGCAAAGTCATCGCTTTCGGTCATGTCCAGCGTATAGCCAGTGTCGGAAATCACAAGTGTACCTGTAGAGGCTGGCTTGTCTTTCACTTTCAGGCTTAAGTTGTAGGTTCCATTTACAATTTTTGAAAAGGAATAAACATTGTAGGCAGGGCCGGTTTCGGAGCGGCAAGTACTGTTTTTGTAAATCTCATTGAATACGATATCAAGTTTGTTTTCCTCCGCATCTACTGTCATTAAGATGTTGTAATTGGAGCATTCGTACAGATTGGTCGACTCAAATAAGATTTGAAAGAAAGGATCTTTTGCGCTTACGTCCTCAAGCATTGTAACATTAATTTTGCTCGTGATAGGGCCCTGAAATTCGTCGCTATCCAGGCTGCACGAGAATAAAAACCCTAACCCCACCACTGCAATGATTGCAATCTTCTTCATACACTAATTTTTTTGGTATTAAGAGACAAATTTGGCAACAAATGGTTGGAATGCCGCACCGCAAATTTGCATTTCACAAAAAAATGTCGGTTTTACCTATCAGGAAATTGCAGATAGCTGAAATACAGTCTAGTTGATGTTCTCCAATCCCAAACTTTGTTTGCGCAGGCTCTTCAAATCATAAATTATTACCTAATTTTGCAGACTTTTAAAGGAACGTATGGATCACATCCGCAATTTCTGCATAATAGCACACATAGATCACGGTAAAAGTACCCTGGCCGACAGGCTCCTTGAGGCCACCCACACCATCACCGATCGGGAAAAGCAGAACCAGCTTCTTGACAACATGGATTTGGAGCGGGAGCGTGGCATCACCATTAAGAGCCATGCCATTCAAATGAACTACAAGAGCGGTGGCAAAGACTACGTACTTAACCTGATCGACACACCCGGCCACGTTGACTTTTCTTACGAGGTATCACGCTCCATCGCCGCCTGCGAGGGAGCACTCTTGATTGTTGATGCATCACAAGGTATTGAAGCACAAACTATTTCCAATCTGTACCTGGCTTTAAACCACGACCTGGAAATCATCCCGGTGCTCAACAAAATTGACTTGCCCGGGGCAATGGTGGAGGAGGTGAAAGACCAGGTGGTAGAGTTGCTGGGTTGTACCCGGGAGGAGATACTACTGGCCAGCGGAAAAGAAGGCATTGGCATCGACGATATACTGGAGGCGATCGTTCACAGGATCAAACCACCGAAAGGAGACCCTAACGGCCCTTTGCAGGCGATGATATTCGACTCTGTGTTCAACTCCTTCAGAGGTGTTGAGGTTATTTTCAGGGTGTTCAACGGCACCATGAAAAAAGGGGAGAAGGTAAAATTCATGAACATCGGGAGTATTTACGATGTGGATGAAATAGGCGTGCTGAAGCTTAAGCAATCACCGAAAGCAGAAATCAGTGCTGGTAATGTCGGGTACCTGATCTCTGGCATCAAAGTGGCCAAGGAGGTAAAAGTAGGGGACACCATCACCCATGTGGACAGGCCGGCAGCGGTCGCCATCAAGGGTTTTGAAGATGTGAAGCCGATGGTTTTTGCGGGTATCTACCCGGTAGAGACTTCGGAATACGAAGAGCTTAGGGCATCAATGGAAAAGCTGCAGCTCAACGACGCCTCGCTTGTGTGGGAGCCGGAGACATCAGCCGCTCTTGGCTTTGGCTTCAGGTGCGGATTCCTCGGCATGCTTCACATGGAAATTATCCAGGAGCGCCTGGAGCGTGAATTTGACATGACCGTGATCACCACGGTGCCTTCGGTGCGGTTTCATGCCACGCTCAAGGGCGGGGAAATGCTGAAAGTAAGTGCACCGTCGGAAATGCCTGATCCCATTGCTTTGGATTTCATCGAAGAGCCTTTTATCAGGGCTCAGATAATAAGTAAATCAGAATACATCGGCCCCATCATCTCTCTATGTATCGACAAGCGGGGCGAAATAAAAAACCAGGTATACCTTACCTCCGATAGGGTAGAGCTGACTTTCGAACTGCCGCTGTCAGAAATCGTATTTGACTTTTTTGACAAGCTGAAAACAATTTCCAGGGGTTATGCTTCTCTCGACTATGAGCTGATAGGTTATCGTCAGTCGAACATGGTGAAGCTGGATATTATGCTTAATGGTGAGCGGGTCGATGCCCTTTCGGCCATTGTGCACCGGGACAAGGCCTACGATTGGGGCAAGAAGCTCTGCGAAAAATTGCGTGAGTTGTTGCCACGACAAATGTTTGAAATAGCGATTCAGGCAGCCATTGGGGCTAAAATTATCTCCAGGGAGACTGTGAAGGCGATGCGTAAAAACGTATTGGCTAAGTGCTACGGTGGTGATATTAGTCGTAAGCGTAAGCTGCTCGAAAAGCAGAAAAAAGGTAAGAAACGGATGCGCCAGGTAGGCAATGTGGAAATTCCACAGGAAGCCTTTATGGCGGTATTGAAAATAGACTAAACCATAAGAGATGCCTCAGATACTTGATGGTAAAAAGGTAGCTGCAGAGATTAAGCAGGAGATTGCAGCCAAAGTAAACGAATTGGTGGCTCAGGGTAAGAGAGCACCGCATTTGGCCATCATTATTGTTGGTGATGACGGGGCAAGCCACACCTACGTGAATGGTAAGATCAAGGCTTGTAAGGAAGTTGGGTTCGACTTCACGCTTATGCACTTTGCCAAGACCATCTCTGAGGAAAAGCTCATCAAGCATATAGAGCAATTTAACGCTGATACGGATATCGATGGTTTTATCGTGCAGTTGCCTTTGCCGGAGCATATTTCAGTAGAAAAAGTGACTGAAAGTATTTCGGCCGAGAAAGATGTCGATGGGTTTACCAATCAAAACTTTGGAAGTATAGGCTCGCAAACCCCTTTGCTAATGCCTGCTACGCCTTTTGGGGTGATGGAGCTGCTGAATCGCTACAAAATTGAAACCAAAGGAAAGTATTGTGTGGTGGTAGGTGCAAGCAGACTTGTGGGGGCACCGCTGGGCATACTCATGACCCAGCAGGGACAAGCCACAGTAACACTTTGCCACAAATACACCGAAAACATTTCTCAATACACCAAAAATGCCGATATTCTGCTGGTGGCCGTAGGCAAACCACACCTTGTCACTGCCGACATGGTGAAGGATGGTGCGGTGGTTGTAGACGTTGGGACTACGAGAATTGATGATCCTACCAGGAAATCTGGCTTCAGGCTGGTGGGGGATGTGGACTATGAAAACGTAGCGCCAAAAACGTCTTACATTACGCCAGTGCCAGGAGGGGTGGGGCCAATGACTATTGCGTCATTGTTGATGAACACGCTTCGTGCCTACGAAATGCTTCTTGAAACAGCCTGATACCATATTGCCTTCAATAAAAACAGCTCTTCCGTTAATGGAAGCTTTCTACACCATACAGGGTGAAGGAGCTTTCCAGGGGCATGCTGCCTATTTCATCCGCCTTGGTGGTTGCGATGTTGGCTGCATGTGGTGCGACGTAAAAGAGAGCTGGGAAGCGTCGGCGCATCCAGACACAGAAGTGGCCAGGATAGTGAAGGATGCCTCGCATTTTCCAGCAAGAGTGGCTGTTGTTACTGGTGGGGAGCCTCTGATGTATGACCTCGGAGAACTGACCCGGCAGCTGAAAGACAAAGGATTCCGGACACATATTGAAACCTCTGGCGCCTATCCGCTCTCCGGGCACTGGGACTGGGTGTGTTTTTCCCCAAAAAAGTTCAGGGAGCCGCTTCCGGAGGTGGCTAAGGCGGCCGATGAGCTAAAGGTGATAGTCTACAATAAGTCGGACTTTAAATGGGCCGAGAAGTACGAAGCCCTCGTGGACAAAAACTGCCGGCTATTCCTCCAGCCCGAGTGGTCACAGCAGGAAAAGGTGACGCCCCTTATCATCGACTACATCAAAGCCAACCCGCAGTGGCAGGTTTCGCTGCAGGTGCACAAGTACCTGAATATTCCTTAATTCAGGGGTTTCTAAATCTGTATAAAAATCCTCCAGTGCCCTTCCCGGTAAATTTCAAAGTTCAGCTCGCAGTCGAGCTGGTACGAGTTGAAAGCGCTGGGCGCATAGAAATTAATAGTGGCATTGGTCAGCGGATACACCACCTTGGTGAAAGCCACGATAGTCTGGCTACTTTCAAACATAGGTGACTTGTCGGCCGAAGCTTGCAGCTGACTAACCCCAATCGGAAGCCCGTTTCGTTGAATCAGTATTTCGACCTGGTTGGGGGTGTCAGCCATATGCACAAACCTTGTTCGGAGAATATTCCGCTTTTGCCCCACAGTGTAAGAAGAAACGTATTCACCGACATACTTGTCTTTGTCCCAGTAGCCGGTTACGATGCTGTCAGGCACACCAAGTTTTCTGATATAAAGCTCGCCTTTGCCATCTTTGAGGCCATTTTTAAACTCTCCTTTATAAAGATTTCCATTCGACCAGGTGTAAGTGCCTACGCCGTCCGGGTAGCCTTTTTTGAAGCTCCCCTCATAGGTGTGAGAACCAAGCGCCTTGCCAATGCCATGAGCAAGCCCTTTTTTGCATTCGCCATCGTACTCAAGGGCCAGTGTTTCCATCAGCACTTCGCAGTCTTTTTGAACGACCGGGTCAGGCCTTAAAAAAAGAAGCAGCCCAGTAAAAAGTAGTGTAAAAAATGTGTTCATATTGAGTTTAGGTTTTAGTCTACAACATGTTGCTTTTGAAAAGCACTTACCGGAAGATACAATATAACCCAAACAGGGGGAGTAAATCGAGATGAAAAGCTGACCCGGAGGAAAAGGATTCTAGTTTTTTTGCTCAGCTACTCGCTAAAAGAGCTTGGGGAAGCTCGGTATTGCCTCAATAAACCTCGATTGTGATCAGCCACCTTGCTTTTTTGAATATATCGAATTCAACATGGTATTCTAAAATGGTTGAACCCACGGGTGCCTGGCTGCGGAAGTCCATTTTCGCTCCCGTAAATGGGAAGTCCAGTTTGCGCAGCACCGTGTATTCAAATTCCGACAACGGCTTAACCTCCTGATCGCTCACCAGCCTCAGCCCGTCGGCTACTATGGACTGCTTATTTCTGGCATAAACGATCATTATTTCAGAGCCGTTTTCAGTGATTTCTTCAATCATTACACTTTTGATATTGCTGGAATGCGATTCCCTGTAAGGCAAATTTGAAGCACCTACAAAAATATCTTTGATCCAATATCCCGCAAGGAGGCTGTCCTTTTGACCTTCTCTTTTCACCTTCATTTCCCCATAGCCTTCTTTCATGCCTTTCACGAAGTCGCCCGAGAAATAGTCCCCATTCTTCCAAATGTATCGCCCCTGCCCATCGGGGAGCCCTTTTTTAAACTCACCGATATAGGTGTCGACGCCTTTGGCTGTACCCGTTCCTTCAGCCAGCCCTTTTTTACAGTCACCGTCGTAAGTGCCCGAAATAGTTTCCAGAAGTACTTCGCAATCTTTTACAGGCGAAATAGCCTGATCGCCAAGAACAACAACCAGGAGAATGATAAAGCTTTTGATCATGATACTTTAATAGGTGTCAAAAGACAAATCTATGGCATCTGCCGTTATGTATTCAATTTTTTATAATAGGATAATAGCTAATTTAGTGTGATGATACGATTTGTTTCAATTTTGGTAGCAATACTTCTGTTCTGCGTAGCCGACCTGGCTGCTCAGTCGTCCTATACCACCGAAGATAAAAAAGCTATAAAATATTACGAACAATCGGCATTGCAGATCAGAGGCCGGGATTTCAATGGAGGCATCGAGTTATTGGAGAAAGCCCTGTTGCGTGACCCTGCTTTTATAGAGGCTCACCTGCGCCTTGCTTCAGCCTACAAAGTGCTTTTGAGATACGATCTCGCTGAGACGCAATACAGGGAAGCGCTGGCGGTGGACTCGCTCAGCAAGTTGAACTTTGACACTTACTTTGCTCTTGGCCTGATGATTTACGACAAAGGCGAGTACAAGGAGGCAAGGAAATACCTTTCAAGGTATATACAAACCAACCCAGCCAATGCTGGAAGGGAGGGTTTGGCGGCGGACTTGATCAAGAATATTGATTTTGCGCTTGACCTGATGAGCAAGCCGTTGCCGTTCAACCCCGAGCCGCTGCCTGCTCCACTCAACAAGTATGTGATGCAGTACTTTCCGGCTGTTACGGCTGATGGGAAGCAGCTTTTCTTCACAGTGCGAAAAGGCAACACAGCCAACGACGATGAGGATATTTATGTAACCAGGCAAAATGACGACGGTGCCTGGTCAGAGCCAGAGCCTATTTCCGATCTGATTAACTCACACAGGAACGAAGGAACCAGTTCTGTTTCTGCTGATGGCCGAATGCTGATTTTCACCTCCTGCCAGGCACCTGGAGGATTTGGGAGCTGCGACCTTTACTTTGTTCAGAAAGAAGGAGATACATGGGGCAAGCCTCAGAACATTGGCCAACCAATCAACTCTTCGGGCTGGGAGTCGCAACCATCGTTGTCGGCCGACGGTCGCACACTCTATTTTGTCAGCGACCGAAAAGGAGGGCAGGGGAAAAGAGATATTTGGGTAAGCACACTGTCGGCCCGTGACAATTGGATGGAGCCTGTGAACCTCGGCCCTGTTATCAACACCGAAGGCGACGACCTGTCTCCTTTTATTCACGTCAACGGCCAGTCTTTGTATTTCTCATCCTCCGGGCACATGGGGCTTGGTAAGTACGACTTGTTTCTGAGTGAAAAAAACGGGCTTGAATGGTCCCAGCCAAAGAACCTTGGCTACCCGATCAATACCAAAGACGATCAGGTATCGCTGGTCATCACTTCTGATGGCTCCAAGGCCTACTATTCCCACGAGGTTATCGGAAACAACCGGGATTTTCAAAGCTCACTGTACACCTTTGACGTGCCGGAAGAAATTCGGGTACAAAACAAAAGTAACTTTCTCACAGGTAGAGTAATGGACATTGAGACCAAAAAGCCGCTAGGGGCGTCCATTGAGATGTTCGACATCAACGATGCGTCGCTCAACTACAAAGTGACCTCCGACAAGGTGGATGGGAAGTATTTTGTTGTGCTTACCGAAGGAAAGGAATATTCTATTTACGTCACCCGCAAAGGCTATCTGTTTGAGAATCTTACCTTTAATTATCTTGAAAAAAAATCGAGGGAGCCTGAAGTCCTTGATATCTATTTGACGCCCATTAAAGCGGGAGCCACGTCGGTGCTTAAGAACATATTTTTCGATGTTGACCAATATGTCTTGAAAGAGAAGTCCAAAACAGAATTGGATGAGGTCATAAAGTTTCTGAAAGACAACGAGCAAATAAGAATGGAAATAGAAGGGCATACCGACAATACGGGAAGCACTTCTCATAATTTGGAACTGTCGACAAATAGAGCAAAATCAGTTTATGATTTTTTAATCAAGGCAGGAATCCCAAAGGAAAGACTTCAATATAAAGGGTACGGATCAACCAAACCGAAAGTTGATAATAGTACGGAAGAGGGGAAGCAGCTTAACCGAAGAATCGAGTTTAGAATACTTTAGCACATTAACCAGCAGATGGGTACCAAAATGAAGAGAGTTTTAACCGCAGGCCTTTGCCTTGTCGCCACATTGGCCGTCTTTTTAAAGCAGCAGGAGCCAGTTTCAAATAATATTCAGCCCAAACTTAGTATCGAACACCAAAGGCTGCTGGAGAAAATCAGCGAAGAAGGGGAGGGTGAAGAAAAGCAGGACGGATATTCCAGATTTGCCGAATTCCACCAATTGCTGCGAACGCCCGACAGCAAGGCGGGCCCCGAATATGATTTTAATTATAAGCTAAAGGAGCTGGAAAAGTCCACAGCGAGATTGGCCAATTTCAGAACACTGGGAACGGTGCTGGACTGGAAGTCCAGAGGGCCTGGCAACATACCTGGGAGAACAAGGGCACTTGTCATTATGCCCAACGATGCTACCGGCAATACATGGCTGGCTGGCTCGGCCGGTGGGGGTGTCTGGAAAACTACTGACAGCGGCGCCAGTTGGACAAATATGACGCCCGATTTACCTAATCTGGCAGTGGCTACGCTGGCGGTTTGCGCCACCAGTCCGGCAATTATTTATGCCGGTACTGGCGAAGGTTTTGGAAACCTGGACGGTATCGGTGGCGCCGGCATTTTTAAGTCGACCGACGGTGGTGCCAGCTGGTTGCAGTTAGCGTCAACAGTTGCCGACAATTCGTTCCGGGTAGTCAACAGGATCATTGTAGATCCCAACAACCCGAACCTGGTAGTAGTCTGTGCAAATACATCAACCAACACGTTCAACACGGCCACCTCGGGAATCTTCAGGAGTACCGACGGCGGAGCAACATGGACGAAGGTGTACACCTCCAACGAGCCTGTTCAGCAGGTAGTTGCGGCGCCTGGCGATTTTTCGGTGCAGTATGCTGCCGTGCGGGCGGTAGGTGTTTTAAGATCTACGGATGCAGGTGCTACCTGGTCAGCCACATCATCCAACCTTAAGTCTGCAGGAAGAATTGAATTGGCCGTGTCAGCAAAGAGTCCGCTGAAAGTAGCAGCCTCAGCCGAAGGAAGCCTGAGCGGAGAGGCAGGTGCCGATCTATTCATTAGTGAAGATGGCGGGACAAGCTGGGCTTATGTTTCCGAAAAGGACGACAACAACTTTGACTTTCTGGAACAGGGCGACTACGATAACGCTATCATGTTCCATCCTTTTCTCGACAATGTCGTTTACGTGGCAGGTGTCAACATCTTCAAATTCACTATCGACTCTTCTGCTCCTTCTCTCATCAAGTCTGTTGAGAAGTTCGAAAAAACGGGTACTTCATCGTTTATCGATTTCACACCGTTCAATGGTAACAACTTGCCCGGGCTGGAAATTGGAGACATTGCCGCTGAGGAGCTGGTGGATGTGGAAATAAGATTCGGGCCCGGCATCAACCAGCTTGCTGCCAGGTTCACCGTAAACAAGCAGGGTGCAGGAGTGCCTTCAGCCCAGTATCTGTACAAAGACTATGTGGAAGTCCCGTTTCAGGCATGGGACGTTACCAATAACAGGCAATTGATGGTGTCATTTAGGGATCAGCAGGAAGATGGAGAATTCACACTGATTGGATCCAACACCGAAGGAGACGGTAGCACGCACAGCAGAGAGTACCTCTTTGTTCATCTTGTCGATTATTCAACGACAGTAGATGCTGAGATTGCAAAAAATGGTGGTCATGAGTACCAGATGGAACTCAACCTTTGGCCGGTGCTGGCGAGTGGAGGTGCCTGGAGCCCCAAGACCCTTCCGGATTCAAAGCTGAATATCACATTTTCAAGTATCAGCAAGCTTAAAAAACAAGTCACTATTGTAGCTGATGGCTATGGGGAACACACCGAATTTTCTGGGGGGAGTGTCGTTAATCCTACTTCCTCCATCCATGTCGACCACCATTCATTGACAGCAGGATCAATTTCCACCTCCGACTCCACATTCAGAATAATTTCGAGTAACGATGGTGGCGTTTATCATTCAGCCACAGGCAAAGACCCTGGCACAGCCAATGGAGATTGGATATTTTCAGGAGCGGGCATGGTCACAGGTCAGTTTTATGGGGTAGATAAGCGACCAGGGGTGGATCAGTATATCGGAGGCCTTCAGGATAACTCGACCAACATTTCGCAGGAGGGTACTTCACCTGGCGGCAATGCGAGCTACACACGGGTGATTGGTGGCGACGGCTTCGATGCAGTTTGGAACTATGGAAATGCTGCGCAGGTAATTGGATCCGCTCAGTTCAATACATTTTTTAAGTCTTCCAACTTTGGCGCCCCTGGCAGCTGGACACCCGCCGTTTCTGGCTTGCCTCAGGACGACACAGAGACTGACTTCCCCTTTTTCTCAAGGCTGGGCAATGCAAAATCTGTTCCTGAAGTGCTTTTCTGTGTTGGCATAAATGGCGTGTACAGGTCAACCGACTTTGGCGATAAATGGGTTCCTAGCCAAATGGACGCCGATTGGTCATACAGAGGATCGTTCACCAATGTCGAAGTTTCTCAGGCCAACTCAATGATCGTTTGGGCTGGAGGTGCCATGTCCTCCAGTCAAACCTTGCAAGTATCCACCGACAGGGGAAAAACTTTCAAAAAAGTGAACAACTACACAGGCAATGTGCAGCTCAAAGGAGTGATCACCGGGATAGCTACTCACCCTGTGGAAGACAGTACAGCCTATGTGCTTTTTTCATTTGCTGGTTTGCCAAAAGTGGTAGTAACCGATGATTTGGGCCAAACATGGAAGGATCTTTCAGGATTCGAAAGTAGCACCAGCGGGGTAGCGGGCGTTCCCGACGTAGCGGTGTATTCCCTTTTGGTGCTGCCAAACGACCCATCGGTGATTTGGGCGGGGACAGAAATTGGCATTTTCGAAAGTGCTGACGATGGCCAATCATGGACACGTCTGGCTGGTTTACCAGCCGTTTCAGTTTGGGAAATGAAAGTGGTGGACGACCAAGTGGTGATAGCCACCCACGGAAGGGGTATTTACACAGCACAGCTTTCCAATGTTCCGGAAGTAACAATGGCTCCCTTCATCCAATCACTTGGCGTGAAGCCGTCCGGCCTAGTGAACCTGGAAGCCCAGCTGCGGTCGCCTTACGACAGCACACAGGTGCTCGTAAATAGCCAGGCAATCAAAACGCTTGGCCCCAATACTGCCGGAGCCACAAGTGTTGATTTTTTTATTGATGGGGCAACTGAGATTGAGGTGGCCCTTCGCTCATTTAAGTCAGGCAAAGAGTATGTTTCTATTTCAAAATCTGCAGTGTCGGATCTAAGAACTCCTTCATTGACCTATGCCAGCAATTTCGATGATCCAGTTGCTTCGGGTGATTTTACCGGAAACGGTTTTTCTTTGAGCAAGCCGATCGGGTTTCTTTCGTCGGCTATTCATTCAACGCATTCTTATGACGAAGACACTACGTACATCTACAAATTGCGAACTCCTATCATCGTTAGCGCTGAAAACCCCACTTTCAAGTACCGTGATATCGCCATAATTGAAACAGGTGAAGCCGGAACCGTTTTTGGTGATGATGAATTCTACGATTATGTGGTAGTCGAGGGTTCGGTAGACGGGACGGATTGGAAGCCCATTGAAGATGGCTACGATGCAAGCTACAATGCTGCATGGCTAACTACTTACGACGGCGAAGGCACGGGCAATGAAGGGCTGTACGTGCAACATACCGCTAATTTACTCGACACCTTTAATGCTGGTGACACCGTCATCTTTAGATTCAGACTTTTTTCAGACCAGCTTAGTAACGCCTGGGGCTGGTCCATCGACGACCTAAAGATTCAGACAGAAAGCGACAACACCCTGACTTCTGCGGGAAACAGCCTTGACGAATGGAGCTTATACCCCAACCCGGCTGGTAATTTCGTCACTCTGGGGCATCCTGACAGCGACAGGGGACTACTTGGTATAACTATCTTTAATATGGGTGGACAAAAAATGCTTCAAAAGGAAATGAGTGTTATTTCAAAGAGTACGGAAGTCAACCTTACCACTTTAGAACCGGGCATTTACGTGTTGATTGCCAATTTCCCCAACGGCGAAAAAAAATTCCGATTCCTGAAGGAATAAAAATTGATTATTCCAAGTTTACTTTTCTTAACATTCTCAAAATATTGTTCGGCGACCTCCCCCAATTTGCGTGATCTCGAAAAATTAAATTAAGCAAAACAGCATTTTATGTGGGTTTTGAAAATTTCACAACGCTTGATTTGATATAATGTGACGCCACGAAAGAATCTTAGATTTTTTTGAGATTTCAGCGAAAAACTTTAAGTTTGAGTTTACTTACAATCGAAAACTATTACCTATTTCCAACTTTAAACAAAACAGTATGAAGAGGATTCTACTACTATGTTTCATGCTGGTCTCGGTCTTCGTATCCGAAGTCTGGGCCCAAGACAGGGTGGTGTCAGGAACAATCACATCTTCGGATGATGGTTCTTCTCTACCCGGTGTGAACGTTGTACTTAAAGGTACAACCGTAGGTACCATCACTGACATTGATGGTAACTACAAAATCAGTGTTCCTGCAGCAGGCGGAACGCTCGTATTTTCATTTATTGGTCTCACCACTCAGGAATCTGAAATTGGTGCAAGATCAGTTATTGATGTTGCAATGGCATCTGACGTTAAGCAATTGACCGAAGTAGTTGTAACAGCTGTGGGTATTGAGAGAGAGAAAAAGGCACTCGGTTATTCCGTAGCCAATCTTTCATCTGACCAGGTATCTCAGCGTGCTGAGCCAGATCCTCTGCGTGCTATGCAGGGAAAAATGCCAGGTGTTAACATTACAGGTGGTAACGGAGCTCCCGGTTCTTCTACCAAAATTAACATTCGTGGTATTTCTTCTATGACTGGTAACTCTCAGCCTCTTTTCATCGTTGACGGTATTCCTTTCGACAACAGTGTAAATGGCGATGATCAACCAGGAAGAAACACAGTTACTTCTAACCGTGCATTTGATATTGATCC
This sequence comes from Imperialibacter sp., assembly GCF_048007035.1. NCBI lineage: Bacteria > Pseudomonadati > Bacteroidota > Cytophagia > Cytophagales > Flammeovirgaceae > Imperialibacter > Imperialibacter sp. Next base: position 1,489,050 of record NZ_CP180355.1, on the reverse strand, counting down.
AAACAACATCGAAAGTATCTCTATCCTTAAGGGTGCTGCAGCGTCAGCGCTTTATGGTTCCAGGGCGACTAACGGTGTGGTTGTGATCACAACCAAAGCCAGCAAGAAGAACACCAAAAAGGGAATGGAGATCAGCTACAATGGCTCTGTTAACTGGCAGGAAATTTCCGGTATTCCTGACTATCAGGATGTGTACACTCAGGGATCTAACCAGGTGTACAACGGTGGTTTCATCGGTAACTGGGGCGCTCCTATGCCTGACTACGTTGATAAGATCAACGCTCAGTATGGTACTAATTACAAGAAGTATTATGGCGTGTACCCAGATAACGTATATGACCCAGTAACCGATACTGACTCTCACCCATACCCTAATGGAACTGCCCCGAACCCGATCAATAACCGTTATCCTGGCTTGTTTCCTGAATTTGTTCAGGAATATACAATGGAGGACGGCTCAACAAGAAACGTGTCAGCTCCTTACCAAATACAGCCACATGATATCATCGGCGGTTTTTTCGAGAGAGGTCGTGTTGTTGAGAACGGTGTAACTCTTTCTTCTGGCAGCGAAAAGGCAAGTATCAACACTGGTTTCTCAAGAATGAATCAGGAAGGTATTATACCAAACCAAACTGTAGACAGAACCACCTTGTTCTTTGGTGGTAACGGACAACTGGACAACGGTGTGTTTGTTTCTGGTACAGTGAACTACGTGAACACTAATCAGGTGTCTCCTCAATCAGGTGCCAGTGCGTTCAACGACTACTACGGTGGCGGCGGGGGTTCTATTTTCGCTCGTTTGTTTTACCTCCCAAGAAACTTCGACTTGAACGGGTTGCCATTTGAACACCCTGTTGATGGTTCTAACATATTTTATAGAGCACTTGACAACCCACGTTGGATTGCCAAGAACAACCTTTATGAAAGTAATGTAAACCGTGTTTATGGAAACATTACTGCCGGTTACGATGTTACTGAGTGGTTCAATGTAACATTCAAAGGTGGAGTTAACACCTACCACGAATTCCGTAGAGATGTGATCAGACCGGGTGGAATTTTCTTTCCAACGGGTGGCGTAACAACTGATGATATTGAGAATACAGAGCAGGATTATAACTTGATCATGACTTTCAGCAAGGACATCAACGAGGACCTTAGCTTCCGTGCTCTGGTGGGTATGAATGCCAACCAAAGGCAGTATAGCAGAAGAACGATTGGTGGCGCTAACGTTATTACTGCGAGCTTGTTGAAAACAAATGCTACTTCAACCCAGATTGTCGCCAGAGACTATGATCGATTGAGAAGATTAATTGGTGTTTATTCTGATATTTCTTTGTCTTACAAGGATTTTCTGTTCCTTAACGTGGTAGGCCGTAATGACTGGTCGTCTACACTTCCTCAGGGAGCAAACAACTATTTCTATCCTGGTGCAAGCCTTTCATTTGTGTTGAGTGATGCGGTAACTATGCCGTCATTTATCAACTTTGCAAAGTTGCGTGTAGCACAAACAAAAGTGGGTAGAGATGCTGATCCTTATCAGGTGAGAACAGTTTATGGGTTAGGTCTGCCTATTGCCTCTCCAAGGTATTCTGGTACATTCAATACCGCATCTTTGGGAAACACACTTGGAAACGCAGCGCTTAAGCCAGAATTTACTGACGAGTTTGAGGTAGGTGCTGAAGCCAGGGTTTTGAACAACATCATTGGTTTGGACGTGACGTACTTCTCAAGAAGTTCAACTGACCAGATAGCCAGTGCGGCCGTTGCTCGTTCAACTGGTTTTACTCAGGAGATTGTAAACATCGGAGAGTTGACTAATAAAGGTTGGGAAATCGGCCTTGACGTGACTCCTGTTAAGCTGTCGAATAGCTTTACCTGGAATTCTTACTTTGCTTTCACTAAAATCAAGTCTGAAATAGTTGACGCTGGTCCTACGGGTGAAATCTTCATCGGTGGTGCAGGTTCTACTTTTGGAACTATCCATAGAAATGGTGCTCCTTACGGGCAGATTTTTGGAACGAGCAATGCAAGGGATGATGAGGGCACTCTTCTGATTGACAAAAATACTGGTCTTCCTTTCCCAACGCAGACTTCAGGAATCATCGGTGATCCTAACCCTGATTTCACACTTGGTTGGACAAACACCTTCTCATTCAAAGGTGTCACACTGAAGGCGTTGATTGACTGGAAACAAGGTGGAGACTTCTATTCTTTCACAGCGGCATCTTTGATGCTACGTGGTCAGCTTCAGAATTCTGTTGATCGTGAAGGTTTGAGAGTGGTTCCTGGTGTTTACGGTAGCAACCAGACTTATGAGGCTGTACTGGATGAAAACGGCAACAAAATCAGAAACACTACACCAATTACTGCGTTTGACTCTCATTTCTCTAACGGATGGGGTGCTTACGGACAGGATGAAGTTAACGTGTATGATGGTACTGTAATTCGTCTGCGTGAATTAAGCCTTGGTTATTCATTACCCAAATCTATTTTGGAGAATACTCCTTTTGGCAGAGCCTCTATTTCTTTAACAGGTCGTAACCTTTGGTTTAACGCACCTAACGTTTTGGAAGGCCTAAACCTTGACCCAGAGCAGTTGACTACTACTGCTGATTCAAACCAGCAAGGTTTTGAGTATGGATCGACACCTACTACACGTCGTTATGGTTTCAACGTTTCACTTAGCTTCTAATAGTAGGGCTTTTAAAATGAAAGAACATATGAAAAAACTATATAGAAAAGGATTAGCTGCATTCTTGTCGCTAACACTTTTGTTCTCTGTTTCTTCCTGCGACATTTTCGATTTAGATGTCAATACGGATCCGAACAACCCGTCAGAGGCGGCAGTTGATCTTCTGTTGGCCAATGTGCTCTCGGACATGTCTTCCTCACTGGCAGGTGGATTCAACGGAACATCTACGGGTTTTATGGCGCAAACGACTGCAAGCGACGATTTCAATTTCAGCAATGCGTCATGGAATGGTACTTGGAATTTTCTCTACAGCGGACCTCTCAAGGATTTGAATGAGCTGGTGTTAGCTGCAGAAGCACAAGGAAACAATCCTCGTTACCTTGGGATTGGTCAGGTACTGAAGGCATATTACTTCAGCACTATGGTAGATTTCTTTGGAGATGTGCCTTACACCGAAGCGTTTCAGGGTGATGCTGATAGTCCAATCAAAGAGCCAGCTTATGATGACGATGCTGCCATTTATGCCGACTGTTTAAGTCTGCTGGACAAGGCCATTGCCAACTTTGCATTAACAAGCACGGTTGCGGTAAAAGGCGACCTCATCTACAATGGCAACATGACTCGTTGGAGGAAACTAGCTAAAACCATGAAGTTGAGGCTGCTACTTCAAACAAGGAACGTTAGCGATGTTGCTGGCCAGATCCAGGCACTTGTTACAGAGGGTGACTTGATTACCAGTTCAGCTGATGATTTTCAGTATGAGTTTCCAACTGCTATTACGCCCGATTTTAGGCATCCATGGTACCAGGCTGCATACGCTGGTGGAGAGGCTGGGTTTAGCTACTTTGGACACCAGTTCATGTACGAGATGTTGTTGAATGGTGACCCCAGGTTCCCTTTCTACTTTCATCGTCAGACTACAAATGTGCTAAATCCTGACGATCCGACTGACAAGCAGACGATTCCTTGCTCGCAGAGAACGGATTGTACTTATGGATACTTTGTGTTGAATCCTAACATTACCAATGCCTTGTTTGGGTCAGACCCCGATGGTCTTTCTTCATCTGAAGAGGCCTATTTGGCAGGTATATTCGGGAGGGACAGAGCTGATCCATCTGGAATTCCTAACGACAACCCTATCAGGACTATTCCCGGTTCTTATCCATCCGGTGGTGTGTTTGATGCTACAGCTGGTTCAGGTGGGGGCAATAGAGGGTCAAGTGTAGGTTTCTTTCCTATGCTCACAAGCTGGATGACGAAGTTCTATCTTTTGGAGGCGTCTATCACGTTGGGAACCGACATATCTAAGGTTGCTGCAAGCGAGACAGCGCTTCTTAACTCGGCGTTGACCGATCAGATGAACAAGGTTTGGGATTTTGGCTCTCGTGGTCAAAGTGTAGCTGCTGATGAGTCTACATGGGGCACTGTTTATAGTTGGCCAGTTACTTTCAAGACCAGAGCGGCTCTTAGGGCTGAGGTGATCGCCGCTTACCCTACAGGCGGAACTCCTAACGCCAGACTTGCCTATGTGCTGAAACAAGCATGGTTTGCTAACTTCGGGAATGGTATTGAGCAGTATAATGCCTTCCGTAGAACAGGGCTTCCAGCTGATATTCAGACACCGCTTCAGTTGCCACGTCAGTTTGCGCTACGTTTCCCGTATGCGCAGGATGAACTTAACCTGAATAGCAAAACTCCGGTTATCATTTATGACAATCCTTCGGCTGCAGTGTTCTGGGATACACTTAAGTTTCAGTTTTAATTAGTTAATTAGACAATTATGAAAAAACTAAATAAATATATCCTGGTGCTACTGGCGATGGTGGTTGTTATACCTGCCTGTAAGGACGAGGATTTGGTGATACTGCCCGAATGGGAATCAGCTGTCAATGCGTACACAGTTGTAGCTGAAGGCTCAAAAGGTGACTTTCTAAGTGGAAACGCTGCGCAGGATATTACTTTTGATATGCTGTGGAACTCTATTGACGGTAAAAACACAGTAACTAAAATAGAGATTTTTGCATATTTCAGCGAAGCTTACACTGATCCAGATGGAAACCCTGCTGTAGCTAACTATGGTGGTGCGGATGGTGTGTCGTTCTTGACTATAGAAGGAGCTGCAGTGCCTGCTAACAAGGTGACAACATCATTCTCTATCTCTCAGGATGATATGTATGAGATGTTTAAGGACTCTTCCTTTGATTACGATAAGGACGGCACAGCTACTCCAGTTTGGGGTAACCCTGACAAACCTAATAGAAGAGCCAGCAGCACAAACTTTAAGTTTGTACCGGGGGACTCTTTCTCAATTCGTTGGGAGTTGACCACCGCTGATGGTAGGTTGTTTGATTCATGGTCTCCTTCAGTTTGTACTGAGTTTCCTGGATCTAACTGCTCATATGCTTGGTCGATCGTTTGTGCACCGACTATTGTGAACCCTCAGGGAGATTATGTCTTGACATTGGTTGACTCATACGGAGATGGTTGGAATGGTGCCACACTTGTAGTTTACATTGATGGTACGCCAACAGTTTATACTGTGAGCTCTGCTCAAGGAGCTGGTGCTACTTATACTGTAAGCGTTCCAGCTGGCACAACCAGCTTGACGTTTGAGTATACTAAGGGAGACTGGGATTCTGAAGCTTCATTTACAATCAAGTCGCCTTCTGGTAACGTGATTGCTGCATGGGGCCCATCTCCTCCGATCGGTGCCGTTAAGCTTGATCTTTGTAACGAATAACATTTTGTTTTTGATAGTGAAAAGCCATCTAACTTGTTAGATGGCTTTTTTTTGCCTCAGTCGCTGAGCTTGTAAAAAAGTTAGACCAAAAATTTCTTACGGAATAAAGAAGCAGTCGCTTGCGCCTGCAAAGTTGAGTGCGATGTTAGTTGATAACGATGCCTCCTGTTTTGTAGGCAGGAGCAGCTTGTTTTGGGGCTATTTGTTAGCATAATTTCAAGGATATGAAAAGATTGGATATTTTGGCTGTTTTCAGCCTTATCGCAGTGATATGTGGTTGCCAGGGCTCTTCTGACACTAGTAGAGATGCTATCAATGTCATCCCACCTTTGGCCAGTACAGTTAAAGCCTATACCCCTCATCTAATAGACAGTAGTTCGGTTTTTGTGGTGGAAAGCGGAGGAACTTCGGCATATTTAATAAATAAGGCAGGTAAAAGGCTCTATACCTGGACATTTAATCTATCTCTGGGAGCTGATCTCGAGCTCCTTCCTAATGGCAAACTTCTGGGGATGTTTAAGGCACCAAATCCTGGCTTTAGTTTTGGCGGTGGATATGGGGGGGTAATTCAGATCATCAACCCCGATAGCTCCATCGATTGGGAATTCCAGTATGTCACTGATGATCTCCTGGCCCACCACGACTTGGAACTTTTGCCAAACGGCAACATTCTCTTTCTAGCCTGGGAGAGAATCGATTCGGTCACAGCAAAGAAGGCCGGGGCAAGTGTGAGCTATGATATTTTCCCGGAAATGGTAGTGGAAATTGACACGGCTACGAAAGAGGTGGTTTGGCATTGGCGCAGCTGGGATCACATTGTTCAGGATGCGATAGCGGGACAGCCTACCTATGGAGTGGTTGCAGAGAACCCAGAAAAGATAAATATTAATTATCTTCTACGCCCGGATGGTGATATAATGCATGCTAATGGTTTGGGCTACGACCCGGATAACGATTTGATTTTCATTAGTGTAAATTACTTTAGTGAAGTGTGGGTCGTCGATCACAGTACTAGTACCGCAGAGGCCAGGGGTGATAGTGGTGGCAAATTTGACAAGGGAGGTAACCTGATATATCGGTTCGGAAACCCTGAAGCATACGACAACGTGAATGGCACCAGATTGTTTGATAGAATACACTTCCCCAACTTGTTAAAAAAGGAAGGGCGACAGACGCCCAATGTGTTAATTTACGAAAATGGACTTACCGCCAAGCAATCGACGGTGTATGAGTTTGAAATGCCTGAAAAGCTAGGGCTTTTGCCTGACCACGATAATGAGCCCAAAGTTGTGTGGAGTTTTACCGATAGTCTTTTGTCATATGGAAGAATTTCCGGGGCTGTTAGGGCAAGTAACGGAAATACCTTGATTTGCGAGGGAGACTATGGTTTTTGGGAAGTAACTGTAGACGGTGAAGTTGCATGGAAGTACAACGATAGCAGCGCCACATTTTGGCGGGGATATCTTTTCTATCAAAACGATAAGGCTTTATCTTTTCTAACTGGAAAGGCCGATGAGAAGTTTTAGCATAACGACCGCTAAATAGAATCAGATCACAAGCGAACGATTACAGGGACCAGCTTATTTCTCCAGGTAGTAGAGAATCAGGTTCAACATTTCACTTGTGGTGTTCCACCCATACGTAACATCTTTTGGTGGAAAGGAAGGGTTAGCAGGATTTCCGGCAGTATTGTCAAATGTTGCCTGTACTGTTAAAAGGGAGCCTTTTGGGATCTCCACTAATTCCTTAAACTGATAGGTAGTTTGCCAGTTGAAATCCCACTTGTCAATTTTGATTAGCGGGATCTCTTTTTTGTCGGGTGTAAGAGCGAACGCTTTAAAATTCGCACCTATATAGTGCATATGAGGGTTTACGGCTATGACCTCAATGTCGCTTTCAATCGCATAAACTGCTTCAAAGTGTGGCTTTGTGTTTTTAGGGATGAAAAACTGCCTGTTGACAATATACTCCTCGGTTACGGTGATTGTCTTGACCTCTCTTTCTATTTTTCCCCGAGCCAAATATAGGTTGATCGTTGAAAGATCCTTTTCTCTTACCGACGACGGTGCGTAATGGATGTTGAGTATCAGGTCAACATCCTTGTTGATTTTTTTTCCTGTTCCTTTCGGAAAGAAAACAGGAAAGTTTCCTGGCACCCAGCCATAGAGAAAACGGTCCAAAGGTGGGTATTTGTTGAACTGCCAGATGGTGGAGTCATTGGCCGACAAACCTTCAATGTTTCTCACCATGTGACTGGTGTCGGTCATGATCCTGCTATGATGAACCAGTCTTTTATTTCCTGGCACAAACTCTATGGCTTCCAAATATGTATCTTCAGGTAGATTGGTTGGTATGTTAAAAAAACGATAGTCGTCAACTCCAGCATCGCTAACAGTAAATGGTTGCCTCATCGGGAATGAGAAGTCAGGCTCACGTCTTGGATAAGGGCCCTCCGGTATTTCTACCTCGTTAGCGCTATTTTTAACACCAGGTGGGGCGCCTTGGGAAACCCATTGCTGGATCTTGGCAATTTCCTCATCCGTAAGCCTGCGTTCATTCAGGTATGTTTGGTAGGTGTGGTCGGCCTGCCAGGGGGGCATGTAGCGGGTGCTGGTCACATATACGATGAAGTCTGCTTTGTTTTTCACATCTTCATAGGTGATAAGGCTGAATGGACCGGCCTTACCAGGTTGGTGGCAGGGGGCACAATTCTGATGTACAATCGGCTGAATGTCCTTATAGAAAGTTAGCGCTGGTTGTTTCTGGGCCAGCGAACAAAGGCTGCTACACCACAGAAATAGCGTGAGTAAAATAGATTTTATGAAAAGCAATACTGATTTCATGTAAGCCAAACGCAGATTTTGTCCCAACCTAACAAAAAATTACCATTAAAATTTCTGACTTTCTCTTTAAGGCGATGTTTAGCTAGATTGCGTCGTTTGAAGTAGAAGAGAAGTAGTCGACAAGGATGAAGAGAATACAAATAATAGGAACGCAACGCTCTGGTTCCAATTTGCTCAGGGTGATGTTGAACCAGCACCACAATGTTTGTGCACCACACCCACCCCATCTCTTGAAAACGTTTTACCCTTTACTGCCGAGGTATGGTGACCTGCAGTTTAAAGATAATTTCATCAGCCTGGTTGAAGATATGATCACCTGGGTGAAGTTAAATCCAGTAGCCTGGCAGGGTTTCAACCCGTCGCCAAATCAAATTATTGACAGATGCACGTCGCCTACGGTTTTTCAAGCTTTTAAGTCTATTTATGATTGGGAAACAAGCTTAAGCGGAAAAAGTGTATGGGTATGCAAGAGCATGACAAACTATGAGTTCGCTGATGATTTTGAAAAGGAGAACATATTCGACCATTACATTTTTCTTTATCGGGATGGGCGAGATGTTGCGTTGTCTTTTTCCAAGGCCATTGTTGGCCCAAAGTCGGCCTATTATTGTGCTGCGCAATGGAATAATGATCAAATAGCTTCCATTGAATTGCAAGAAAGACTTGGAGAAAAGGTGGTTGCGCTGAGCTATGAGCAACTAATTGAAAATCCAGAAGTCGAAGTCAAGCGGCTATTCGACGCCATTGGACTAGACATGCCAGAAGATATTTTTGGCTTTCCATCTTCGGTGGAATCAAGAGTTACCGCCGAAGCTGGAGAAATGTGGAAGAATGTGGTTCGGCCCGTAATACCGGACAATAAGCTTAAATATATTGACGAGATGAATCAGAGAGATCAGCAGATATATGAATCCGTAGCCGGCGCTGCACTGCATGCTTTGGGCTATCCCGTTTACTATTGGCCCAATCAAACTTTATCATTTTCGGAACAAGATTTAGATATGATGGCAGCGAAAGAGGCTAGCCTAAAAAAAGAAGCAAAATCGAGAACTCCGTTACACGACCTTAATCTTAGAAAAGGACAAGATGAATTCCTTTTGCAATTGAAACAGCCCAAGGCTGTTTAAAAATAGGTTTTTTTGGATAAATATAGCTGAACATAATCCGTAACCCCACTTTCCAGCTCTGTAAAAGGCTGATCATACCCTATAGACCTTAGCTTAGCCATATTGGCCTCAGTAAAGTACTGATACTTGTCCCTGATGTCCTCAGGCGTAGGTATGAACTCAATCTCAGGCGTTTTTTCCAGTGCGTTGAACACTGCCAGCACCAGGCCTTTAAATGTTCTCGCACGGCCTGATCCAAGGTTGTAAATGCCACTGTCCTTCCTGTGGTGCATCAGAAACAGGCAAATGCTGCACACATCCATCACATATACAAAATCACGCATTTGCTCACCGTCTTTGTAGGCTGGATTGTGCGACTGGAAAAGCTTCATTTTGCCTGTTTTCTCTATTTGATGGTAGGCATGAAGGATCACTGAGGCCATTCTTCCCTTGTGATATTCATTGGGGCCGTATACGTTGAAGAACTTCAGGCCAGCCCAAAAGAACGGTTTCTTCTCCTGTTGCAATACCCAGATATCAAATTCATTCTTCGACTCACCGTATGGGTTCAATGGTTTGAGCTCAGAAAGCCTCGATTCATCGTCGTCGTAGCCAATTTCCCCCAGGCCATAAGTAGCGGCCGACGACGCATACACCAGCGGAATTTGATAGAGCGCACACAACTCAAAAACCTTTTTCGAGTAGTTGGTATTCAGCTTCCAAAGAAGCTCTCTATCAAACTCGGTAGTGTCTGTGCGTGCTCCCAGATGAAAGATGAATTCTATCTGTTTTTGATTATTCTCGATCCAGCCGAAGAAGTCATCCCTGTCCACACGTTCTATTATTTGCTTCTCTTCGAGGTTTTTGTTCTTCTCTTCGTTGGAGAAATCATCAACAGCCACAATGGCCCGGAAGCCCTTCTTGTTCAGGCTTGAAATAAGGCAGCTTCCAATAAAGCCAGCAGCACCAGTTACTACGATCATTCAGAGTTATTTTGCCCAAATATAGGGCTAAATAGCAGGCCAATAAAGCCTAAAGACTGAAAGCCTGCGTAACACGCACACATTCTTCTTATATTTGCGAAAATTTGTTGGGGAATGATTTACGTAAGCAGAAAGGAACATTTTAACGCAGCTCATAAGCTATACAATCCGGCGTGGTCAAAGGAGAAAAACGAAGCAGTTTTTGGCCCCTGTGCCAACGAAAATTGGCACGGGCATAATTTTGGCTTGATCATAACAGTCAAAGGCATGCCCGATCCGGAAACAGGGTTTGTCATTGATCTTAAGAAGTTAAGTACGCTTATTCGCACAAGGGTGATTGAAAAAGTGGATCACAAGAACCTTAACCTGGATGTCGATTTTCTTGAGGGGAAAATGGCAAGCTGCGAGAACATAGTATTTGAATTCTGGAAGATACTCTTTCCGGGAGTCAAAGAAATTGCGCCAAACGCAACTTTGCATGCCATTAAGCTTTACGAGACGCCCCGTAATTATGTAGAGTATTTTGGAGAATAGCATCCATTGCCTGCCATACACTCACTAACCACCCAAACCCCGACCGAATGAAGTATTTTTTGATTGCAGGAGAGAGATCGGGCGATTTGCACGGGTCTTTCCTAATCAATTACTTAAAGAAACTCGATCCTGAAGCCGAAATAGTCGGGTGGGGTGGCGACTACATGAAAAAGGCGGGCGGCACTATCCTCAAGCACTATCGGGAGCTGGCCATCATGGGGTTTTGGGAGGTGATCAAAAACCTGAGAACCTTGGCCAGGCTTCAAAAAGAATGCAAAAACAGCATTTTGGAGTTCAATCCGGATGCGGTGGTTTTTATCGATTACCCGGGGTTCAACCTAAGAATTGCTGCCTTTACCAGAGCAAAGGGTTTTACGAACTTCTACTACATCTCCCCAAAAGTATGGGCGTGGAACCAAAAGCGGGCGTATAAGCTGAAGCGGCTGATCGATAGGCTTTTTTGCATTCTTCCGTTCGAAGTGGAGTTTTTCAAGAAATATGGGTTTGAGGTCTCCTACGTGGGAAATCCTCTGAAGGAGGCTATTAGGTCATATGATTTCGACGAGCAGTTTTTAGGTGCCTGGGCGGGCAAAAAAGTGATCGCCGTGCTGCCGGGAAGTCGGGCGCAGGAGGTAGCCAATGTGGTGGAAATGCTCAAGCAGATAGTCCCGGCAAAGCCAGACTTTCATTTTCTGGTGGCAGCAGTTGACAACCTTCCTGATAGTGCCTACGAAGCACTAAAACATAGCGGGGGAAACGTAGAGCTGGTTTACAACAAGACTTATGAAATCCTCAAACTGGCTGAGGCCGCTATAGTAACTTCTGGCACTGCCACCCTCGAAGCAGCCTTGCTAAAAGCACCACAAGTCGTTATTTATCGAACCAGTGGTATTTCCTACGCCCTGGCCAAAAGGCTTATCAAGGTGCCTTTCATTTCTTTGGTCAACCTGATAGCAAACAAGGAGGTGGTAAGGGAGCTAATTCAGGACGAAATGTCACCAGATAATGTGCTAAAAGAGCTCAATGCCATCGTCTCCGATAGCAGCGGATATAGAAAGGCCATGTTGCAAGGCTACGATTTAGTAGACTCGATTATTGGAGATCAGAACGCTCCGGAGCAGGCCGCCCGGGAAATGGTATCTTTCTTGAAACAAAAAAAGGCCTAAGCGGCCTTTAGTCTTTTGAACTTCGATTTGTTCATTTTCTCTTCGGCGTAATCCTTGCTGATAACCAGCTTGTCGATATCCTTCGATGAGGGAATTTCAAACATCGCATCGTTAACGATTACCTCGCAGATAGATCTTAGCCCCCTGGCTCCCAGCTTAAATGCCACGGCTTTGTCAACGATAAAGTTCAATACTTCATCGTCAAATTCCAGCTCCACGCCTTCCATCGCAAACAGTTTCTTGTATTGTTTGGTCAGTGCATTCTTAGGAGAGGTAAGTATTTTTTTAAGTGTCTCCTTATTTAAAGGATCCAGGTAGGTGAGTACCGGCATACGACCGATAAGCTCCGGAATCAAACCGTAAGACTTCAAATCCTGCGCCGTGATGTATTGCAGAAGGTTATCCTTGTCAATAAACACGTCGTCTTCCTTGTCAGCGCCAGCAGCAAAACCAACCGGTCTCGTCGTCATTCTGGACGAAATCATCCTGTGAATGCCATCAAAAGCACCGCCACAAATGAACAAGATGTTTTCTGTGTTCACTGTGATCATTTTTTGGTCGGGATGCTTCCTGCCGCCCTGAGGCGGCACATTCACCTGAGTACCTTCAAGCAACTTTAGAAGCGCTTGCTGAACACCCTCTCCGCTCACGTCACGGGTAATAGATGGGTTGTCCGATTTTCTCGCAATCTTGTCAATCTCGTCTATGTAAACGATCCCTCTTTCGGCCGCTTCCACGTCGTAGTTGGCAGCTTGCAGCAACCTCGTCAGGATACTTTCAACATCTTCTCCAACATAGCCAGCTTCTGTCAATACCGTAGCGTCAGCGATACAAAAAGGCACCTGCAAAATTTTGGCCAGAGAACGGGCCAGGTAGGTTTTACCTGTCCCAGTTTCTCCCACCATTATGATATTAGACTTTTCTATAACAATATCATCATCCGTCTTTTCCTGCGTCAATCGCTTGTAATGATTGTACACTGCCACGGAAATAACCTTTTTGGCTTCATCCTGGCCCACAACAAACTCATCAAGGTGATTCTTGATCTCAATAGGCTTGATGAGGTTGAACTTTGGCTTCGCTGTGCTCGTTCTTGTTTTTGTTTCTTCTTGCAAAATTTGCTGAGCCTGCGAAATGCATTTATCGCAGATATGAGCATGTATACCTGAGATCATCAGGTCGACATCCTTTTTGTTTCTCCCACAAAATGAGCAAGTTACTTGGGCCATCTTATCTTCCAAAAGTACTTTATTTAGATGATTTTCTCTGTAAAACTTCGTCAATTAAACCGTACTCCTTTGCTTCGGTTGGTCTCATCCAGTTATCCCTGTCAGAATCCTTCTCCACTTGTTCGTATGGTTTGCCAGTATGGTTCGAAAGAATGGTGTACAAATCCTTCCGCAACTCCTGCATTTGTCTCAGGGTAATCTCCATGTCCCTTGCCTGCCCTTGCATGCCGCCGCTCGGCTGGTGGATCATGATCCTTGCATGAGGCAATGCAGAACGCTTGTTTTTAGCACCGCCGGCCAACAATACCGCACCCATTGAGGCAGCCATGCCTGTGCAAATAGTTGCTACATCAGGGGTCACATATTGCATAGTGTCATATATCCCCAGGCCCGCATAAACCGAACCTCCAGGGCTGTTCACATATAGCAGAATATCTTTCTTTGCATCTACAGACTCCAGAAACAACAACTGGGCTGTGATAATATTACCTATATTTTCTTCTACCTGCATGCCGAGGAAAATGATCCTGTCCATGATCAGGCGGGAAAAAACATCTATTTCCGCAAATCTTGTTGGTCTTTCTTCGATAACCGACCGGGTCATATTCTCTACTCTGCTTGCATATTGATCGAAAACAGAGCCCGAAATCCCCTGGCCTTTCACTGCGTATTTCCTAAACTCTTCTTTTGAAAGCTCTTTATACATTTGACGTATTGTTAATGGGTTGACACAAAAATAAAAAAAAAGCCCTTCTGTGAAAGGACTTCAATTTAACCCAAAAAGTTGGTTCTTAGTTCATAGGCAGGTCACGGAAATCATCAAGACTAACTTCCTTCGACTTAATCGTCACCTGTGACTTGATGTACTCCATTACTTTCAGCGTTTGAACCTGATTGTGAACTTTCATGTAGTTGTCACCATTCTCCCCCTGAAGGTAGTTGTTAACAAACATATCGATGCTCGATTCAAACTGAGACCCCATACCACTGCCAGCCAGCTGCCTTCTGATCAACTTTCTGGCCTCTTCCATCACATCCTCGTGCTCTATTTTCAAATCCTGATCCTTGCTGATTTTGTTTCTGATAAGAGACCACTTCAATTCTTTGGTGTAAGCATCAAACTCTTTCTCGATATCTTCCGGGGTCAATTGCCCTTCATTCGTTCTCAGTAGCCAGCTTTTCAAAAAGCTGTCAGGAAGCTCAAGTTTCGTGTTTTTGATCAGCTCATTTCTGATTGACCTGTCAAGGAACATGTCTGTTTCTTGCTGGTAGTTTTCAGAAATGGTTTCTTTTATTTTTTGTTCAAACTCTTCGTTTGACTTAACGGCGTCTTTGCCAAACGTCTTGTCGAACAATTCCTGATTGACCTCGGCTTTAGCCACCCGGCTGATATTTTTTACTTCAAAAGTATATTTGCCCTTCAGCTTCTTGGCCTCATCTTTGGTAATGCCCAGAGCGATGGCCAAATCTGATTCTTCTTTGAAAAGCTTTTTGATATCCACGTCGACAATAGCTCCTTTAGCTAAGCCAACTAGTTTTTTCGCCTCTTTTGGCGAAAGTTTGTCGGCATAAAGCACAATGCTTTCCTCTTTAGCGTCATCTTCAGCTTTCAGAACACCGAAAAGGTTGTCTCCCTCGGCTGCAATTTCCTGATCGGTGGTATCGCCGAACTGGTTCTTTAGGTTCTCAACTGTTTCCGCAATTAGCTTCTTATCAACTTTGATCGAGTACGAAGTCACGCTGACTTTTTTGGACAGGTCAATTGAGAACTCATCAACCAGCCCGACATTGTATTCAAACTCAAAATCCTTTTGCACATCCCAGTCAATGTCTTGCGCCTTTTCAACATTAGGAAGAGGCTCGCCAATGATCTCCAGTTTGTTGTCCTTGATGTAATCTGACACTTTGTGAGAAAGCATATGGTTCACCTCATCTACAAGAATCGACTTGCCATACATTTTGCGAATCATGCCCTGAGGCACCTTCCCTGGGCGGAAGCCTTTAATGGAGGCCTTGCGACTATACTCCCTTATTTTTTCTTCAACTTTGGGTTGATAATCAGTTTCTGAAACCTTAATTTTAATTAGGGCTTCTGTCTTAGTAATCTTGTCGAGTTGAATATCCAATGTTGTAGAATTTTGTTGAGTCAATCCAATATAAAAAAACCCTCTCAGCAATTGCGTAGGAGGGTTTGTTTTTTAGTGCGGGTGGAGGGACTCGAACCCCCATGCCTTGCGGCGCTAGATCCTAAGTCTAGTGCGTCTACCAATTTCGCCACACCCGCTTTTGAAAACGGAATGCAAATGTAGAGAAATATTTTGTTTTGTCAACGTGTAGTAACAAAAATTTGTTTAAATAGGTATTCGTTAATAAAGGAACATGCAGGCGGTAGATATTGAGGAAGAGAAGCGGGAAATAATTAGGAGGTACAGGCGCTTGCTGCGACTGGCAAAGCCACTTCTGAAAGATGGAGATGCCAAGCTAATCAAGAAGGCATTTAATACCTCTATGGAAGCCCATAGGGAAATGAGGCGGAAGAGTGGTGAGCCGTATATTTTTCATCCACTGTCCGTGGCGCAAATTTGCGTGGAAGAAATTGGTTTGGGTACCACGTCTATTGTGGCAGCCTTGCTGCACGACGTAGTGGAGGACACCGACACTAGTATTGCTGATATTGAGCGGGAGTTTGGGCCGAAGATTGCCAAAATCATTGATGGCCTCACTAAAATATCAGGTGTTTTCGAATATGGTAGCTCTCAGCAGGCCGAAAACTTCCGAAAGATGTTGCTCACCCTTTCCGAAGATGTGAGAGTGATTCTCGTGAAGCTGGCCGACAGGCTTCACAACATGCGAACGCTTGGCAGCATGCCTCGCAATAAGCAACTGAAAATAGCATCTGAGACAATTTATCTGTATGCCCCACTGGCTCACCGACTGGGGCTCTACACAATAAAATCCGAACTTGAAGACTTAAACCTCAAATTTACCGAGCCCGATACTTATAAGTCTATTGCCAATAGTATCAGTCAAACCAGAGCGTCCAGAAACAAGTACATCAGATCTTTTGTGAGGCCAATTCAATCAGCCATTGAAAAATCTGGCTTGACAGTGGAAATCAAAGGCCGCCCCAAATCGATATACTCTATATATAATAAAATGCGCAAACAAAACATTCCTTTCGAGGAAGTGTATGACCTGTTTGCCATCCGAATTATTATTGACACCGAATACGAGAACGAAAAAGCCGCCTGCTGGCAGGTCTACTCTATTGTCACCGACTACTACCAACCCAACCCCGACAGGCTTCGTGATTGGATTTCCACATCGAAAGCAAACGGCTATGAGTCTTTGCATACAACAGTCATGTCACACCATGGCAACTGGGTGGAGGTGCAAATCAGGTCTCGCAGAATGGACGACATTGCCGAAAAAGGATATGCGGCCCATTGGAAATACAAAGAGAACAAATCAAACCCCCAAGAATCGGGGTTGGAGCAGTGGATCACCCGTGTGAGGGACATGCTGGAGCAAAACGATTCCTCGGCTATTGAGTTTGTCGATGATTTCAGGTCCAACCTCTTTCAGGAAGAAGTTTTCGCCTTCACCCCGAAGGGCGATTTGAGAACATTACCACATGGAGCCACTGCGCTCGACTTCGCCTTCGATATACACACCCAAATTGGTGCACGCTGTATCGGGGCAAAGGTGAATCAAAAGCTTGTACCCTTAAACCATGTTCTAAAAAATGGAGACCAGGTTGAAATCCTGACTTCCAGCAAGCAGAAACCAAATGAAGGCTGGCTCCGGCTCGTGGTTAGCTCGAAAGCCAAGTCAAAAATCAAGGATCTTCTAAAAGAAGAGAGGAAGGCCGCCGCCGCCGAAGGAAAAGAAATAGTGCTTCGTAAACTGAAGCAAATGAAGTTGACCCTTTCCAGCGAAATCCTGGACCAGTTGGTTGCATACTTTGGCGCAAAAACGCCTTTGGAATTTTTCTTTGAGGTGGGCAAAGGCAAGATCGACTCAAAGGACATCAAGAAGTTCAAAGACTTCAAGGAAGGGAATGTCCAAAAGAATGGCCACAAAATTCAGGACGCCCGTGCCTTTGAAAAGCAGATCACTGAAGTAAAGGGCAAAGACCACGACCTGCTGCTGATCGGCGAGGACATGGATGTGATTGACTACAAATTCTCCAAATGCTGTAATCCCATCCCGGGTGATGAGGTTTTTGGCTTTGTCACAGTCAATGAAGGTATCAAAATCCACCGCACTTCCTGCCCAAATGCACCTGAGCTTTTGTCCAACCACGGTTACCGGGTAGTGAAGGCAAAATGGGCGTCTCAGCAGGCGATTGCTTTCCTTACGGGGCTGAAAATTACCGGCACCGACAGAATGGGAATGATCAACGATATCACCAAAGTAATATCCGACGAACTCAAGGTGAACATGAGGTCGATAACTATTGACACCGACAATGGGATTTTTCAGGGTGGAATTAAGTTATATATCCAGGACACGAAACATCTTGACACCCTGATTCGGAAACTCGAGGAAATTAGTGATGTTTACAGCGTCTCCAGATACGATGACTTAGAGCAGCTTGACTAAGCCAGCTTTTACTATATTTGTGACTTTGAAAGTATGGTACTCAACGAAAAAATATTCTCAGAGGTAAAAAAGATATTTACAGCTTACCTCGAAAAAAAGGAGCTGAGGAAGACTCCCGAACGTTTTGCTATCCTGGAAGAGATCTACTCCAGGGGTGGCCACTTTGATGTTGAATCTTTATACATAAGTATGAAGAACAAAAACTACAGAGTGAGCAGAGCCACGGTATACAATTCACTTGACTTGCTTGTTGAATGCGACTTGGTCTCAAAACATCAGTTTGGGCAAAACATGGCCCAATACGAAAAATCATATGGCTACAAACAACACGATCATTTGATTTGCACCGAATGTCATAAGGTAATGGAGTTTTGCGATCCAAGAATCCAGAATATTCAGAATACCGTCGGCGATCTGTTGCACTTCGATGTCATGCATCATTCTCTCATCCTCTATGGCAACTGTACGAATGCCTCTTGCGGCAACAGAGAAGAGCTGGCCAAAACATAAAAAACGTAAAATTCACTTTCTAATTTTTAAACTGAGCTTTCTCCTTATATAATTGCGCCTGAATGAAATACACACATAACATAAGCGATAAAATACTTCATCTCCATTTTGAAGGCGACTTGATCGGCGAAAACAACGGAGCCGAGTTGGTAGAGATAGTCAAAGACGCTATCGATAAACAGGTCAGCCTTTGTGCGCTTTACATAGAAGATGTCAGGTATATCAACAGTAGCGGCATAGGCGTTTTGATAACGATACTTACAAAATTCAGAAACAAGGGTGGAGAGGTAGTGCTTGTTAATCCTTCTGATCATGTCAAAAAGCTACTGGTGATCACAAAGCTCAATGCTATTTTTTCTATAGTAGACAGCAAAACGGAGGCAATAGAAAAACTTAAAAAATCTTAAACAAATGGCGGTAGATGTACTTTTGGGCCTTCAGTGGGGAGACGAAGGTAAGGGAAAGATTGTGGACGTTTTGGCGCCCAAATACGATGTAATCGCCAGATTTCAGGGTGGACCAAACGCAGGCCATACTTTGGAATTCGATGGCATCAAACACGTACTCCATCAAATTCCATCCGGAATCTTCCATAGCTCCATAATCAATATCATAGGCAATGGTGTGGTGCTTGACCCTATT
>NZ_CP180355.1:0-1465000 GCF_048007035.1 Imperialibacter sp. | reverse complement strand
ACTAAGGTTTCCGCGGCAATGCTAATCAGCCGCGGGTTAGTCGGGACCTAAGGCGAAGCCGGAGGGCGTAGTCGATGGACAATCAGTTAATATTCTGATACTACCTTATATAGCGACGGGGTGACGGAGTAGTGAAAGGTCCGCCCGGAGACGGAATACCGGGTTAAAGGGTGTAGATATAGGACTTGCAGGCAAATCCGCAAGTTTTGTCGAACCTGATAGTACTACAATCCTACGGGAGCGTAGATAGTGACCCTAATCAGACTTCCAAGAAAAACCTCTAGTAATGTATAAGGTACCCGTACCGTAAACCGACACAGGTAGTTGAGGAGAGAATCCTAAGGTGCTCGAGTGATTCATGGCTAAGGAACTAGGCAAAATTGTCCTGTAACTTCGGGAGAAGGGACGCTTCCCTTGCAGCAATGTAAGGAAGCCGCAGTGAAAAGATCCAGGCGACTGTTTAACAAAAACACATGGCTTTGCGAAATCGAAAGATGAAGTATAAGGCCTGACACCTGCCCGGTGCTGGAAGGTTAAGGGGGGAACTTAGTGGAGCAATCTGCGAAGGTTTGAACTGAAGCCCCAGTAAACGGCGGCCGTAACTATAACGGTCCTAAGGTAGCGAAATTCCTTGTCGGGTAAGTTCCGACCTGCACGAATGGTGTAACGATCTGGATACTGTCTCGGCCATGAGCTCGGTGAAATTGTAGTAGCGGTGAAGATGCCGCTTACCCGCAACGGGACGGAAAGACCCCATGAACCTTTACTATAGCTTTGCATTGACAATGGGTAAAAGATGTGTAGGATAGGTGGGAGGCTATGAAGCGGTGTCGCCAGGCATTGTGGAGCCACTGTTGAAATACCACCCTTCTTTTACTTGTTGCCTAACCCGCCGACTGGCGGGGACATTGCATGGTGGGTAGTTTGACTGGGGTGGTCGCCTCCAAAAGAGTAACGGAGGCTTCCAAAGGTTCGCTCAGCACGCTTGGTAACCGTGCGCAGAGTGCAATAGCATAAGCGAGCTTGACTGTGAGACAGACAAGTCGATCAGGGACGAAAGTCGGGTATAGTGATCCGGTGGTACTGAATGGAAGGGCCATCGCTCAAAGGATAAAAGGTACTCTGGGGATAACAGGCTGATCTCCCCCAAGAGCTCACATCGACGGGGAGGTTTGGCACCTCGATGTCGG
This sequence comes from Imperialibacter sp., assembly GCF_048007035.1. Taxonomy (NCBI): domain Bacteria; kingdom Pseudomonadati; phylum Bacteroidota; class Cytophagia; order Cytophagales; family Flammeovirgaceae; genus Imperialibacter; species Imperialibacter sp. The sequence goes on along the minus strand of NZ_CP180355.1, from coordinate 1,463,810 downwards.
CTCGTCACATCCTGGGGCTGAAGAAGGTCCCAAGGGTTGGGCTGTTCGCCCATTAAAGTGGCACGCGAGCTGGGTTCAGAACGTCGTGAGACAGTTCGGTCCCTATCTGTTGTGGGCGTAAGAAGCTTGAGAGGACCTGACCTTAGTACGAGAGGACCGGGTTGGACTGACCGCTGGTGTACCAGTTGTATCGCCAGATGCACTGCTGGGTAGCTACGTCGGGATGAGATAAGCGCTGAAAGCATCTAAGTGCGAAACTCACCTCAAGATGAGGCTTCTATAAAGGGACGTTGTAGATGACGACGTTGATAGGCTGCAGGTGTAAAGGCAGAGATGTCAAAGCTGAGCAGTACTAATTACCCGAACGCTTTTTTATTGAAGAGAGTGCCCCGGACTTGTTCCGGGGCCTGGAACAGCTTGAATGTATTTTCTCTTGGTATGTCATAAGATATTTGTTGTTGAGAGAAGCTCAACGACGTTTAACTGCTCATCAAAAGATGAGTAAGTGAACAATAAGCTAGGTGATCCGCCAGTTGGCGGACGACGGGCTCTGAGCAGAAGGAGCAAGTTGAAAAGATCACGAAGGTTTTTAGGTGACTATAGCGACGGGGTCCAGACTAGGCGTCCCCCCTCTTCCCCTTCCGAACCCAGACGGGTAGTCGAGAAGTTGAAGTTGTAGCGTTAGTGCACTTACTACGAGCTTTAGGTGACTATAGCGACGGGGTCCACCTCTTCCCATTCCGAACAGAGAAGTTAAGCCTGTCTGCGCCGATGGTACTGCTGTGCAAGGTGGGAGAGTAGGTCGTTGCCTGATTTTATCAAACAACCCGTAAGGTTGTTACAAGCCTCTAAGAGTAATCTTAGAGGCTTTTTTGCGTTTAAGATGATTTAGAGTCAAGCGGAAAATCTGGGATCAATCTGTATTTCTGGGGGGATTGATTTTTGGCATGGGTATTTTCTGCTTGCATAAAATAGCAAAAGGTCCAAGCGAGACGCATTGAACCAGTTTTGCTTTTTTATTGCCGCCTATTTGCTGAATCGAATAACACTCCTTTTGAGTTTTATCCCCCAGATTTTCTGCTTGATCCAAAGTCTGTATAGAGAGAAGCTGGCGTTCCTCACTCTCCTAAACTGGCTTCTAAGGGCTTGGATCTTGATATTGAAAGGTTTGTGACGGCAAATCGGACTGCGACAAGGTACTTCTTTGCTTGACCGCTCAAAGAGGTTTTGAGTACCAAATGTAGATACTTTCGGCTAAGGGGTTGAAGATTTCAAGCCAGAGTTCTCCCCCAATGCATCTTGTACGTTCAGCAAAAGCTAAATGGCTGCTGGGGTTTGGCAAGGACGCTGGACAGAGTGTTCATCCTGTTCAGGCAGAGTGCCCTGGAGGGCAGAGCCTAGACTTTTAGGGAAGCTAATATGCGGGCAGGTCGAAGCATGCCTACAATTGGCTGCAAAAAAAAGCCTCAACACTATTTGTATTGAGGCTTCTTATCCTTTTCGGTGGATTCCTATTCCTTATTCTTGGACTTTGATTTGGAAGAACCTGAACCTGAAATCGACTCCCTCATTTCAGTGTCAGCCTTTACATTTTGCATTTTGTAGTAGTCCATGATACCCATGTTGCCTGAGCGGAAGGCTTCTGCCATCGCTTTGGGTACTTCAGCTTCCGCTTCGATTACCTTGGCCCGGGCTTCCTGGGCTTTTGCTTTCATTTCTTGCTCCAGGGCTACAGCCATGGCTCTTCTCTCTTCCGCCTTAGCTTCCGCTACTTTCAAGTCGGCCGATGCCTGGTCAGTTTGGAGTTTCGCACCGATGTTAGCTCCAACGTCTACATCTGCAATGTCAATAGAAAGAATTTCGAAAGCTGTTCCAGCATCAAGGCCACGGGCCAGTACGAGTTTGGATATTTTGTCTGGGTTTTCTAAAACAGCTTTGTGTGTAGCGGCAGAACCAATTGAAGTTACAATGCCTTCCCCAACCCTTGCAAGAATGGTGTCTTCGCCAGCTCCACCTACAAGTTGCTGGATATTGGCACGGACGGTCACTCTGGCTTTCGCTACTAATTGGATACCGTCTGCAGCTACTGCAGCTACAGAAGGGGTATTGATTACTTTCGGATTAACTGAGATTTGAACTGCCTCAAACACATCTCTGCCCGCAAGGTCAATCGCAGTTGCTTGCTTGAATGACAAGTTGATGTTGGCTTTGTCAGCTGAAATAAGTGCCCTGATCACCTGTGGCACATTACCGCCAGCCAGGTAGTGCGTCTCCAAGTCAGAGGTTTTCAATTGGCGTTTTTCCCCAGTGTGTTCATCAGAAATAGCGATCCCTGCTTTGGTGGCCGTAATTAATGAGTTTACCACAACACTTGGAGGCACCTTTCTGATGCGCATAAAAACAAGTTCAAGTAGCCCAACCTTTACGCCGGAAAAGATTGCTGTGATCCAAAGGTTCACAGGCACAAAGTATAGGAAAATGAAGAATCCTATAATGGCGGCGAAAACTAAAAATAGAAAAGAAAGATTACCCATTATTGATTAATTTAAGATTGATTCAACGAATATTTTACTATCGACAATTTTCGAAATCTGTATTTTGGCATCGGCTGGTATATAGTCGCCGCTGCTTCGAACTTCCAATATTTTCTCATCAAACAGGCCATTACCAATTGGCTTTAGGGTCGAGATGGCTTTGCCAACATCGCCAACTTTTGCCGTTATGACGATTTCTCCGTTTACTTTCCCCTCCATGGTTGATTTGAGTGAAAATTTCTCCCAAACTCCACTCTTTAAGCTAATCACTACCACTGATATCCCAGCAATCAATGAGACGATGGATGTAATTGCACCAATGGTATTTCCGAAGTACTCGAAACTGAGGTAGAGAGCGGCAATACCAAATATACATCCAAGTATGCCAACAATAGTGGTTCCCGGAATAAACACCACTTCGATGACGATGAGTGCCAGCCCGAAAACCACAAGCCCGATAACAATGAACCACTCTGCCATAATTGTTTAAGTTCCTGAAATTTAGAAATTAACTTCGAGCTTACCTTGAGAAATGTTCGCTTAGTAAGCTCTGGCGAAAATTACTCTTTGCTTTGATGGCTTTCCTGTTACCATACATTTTCCCACCTCTTCTTCTCCATCAAGAGGAATACATCTAATAGTGGCTTTTGTCTCGTCCTTCACTTTTTCTTCCGTTTCCGGGGTGCCATCCCAGTGGGCTAATACAAATCCCCCCTTTTCGTCCAGAACGCTTTTAAACTCTTCGTAGGATTCTACTTTCGTAATCATTCCTGCTCTGAAGTCATGGGCCTTCTTATAGATATTGACCTGCATATCGTCAAGCAGCTGACTTATCGTAGCTGTAAACTCGTCATTCAACGGAATGACTGACTTCTCCAGGGTGTCTCTTCTTGCTACCTCAACCGTTCCGTTTTCCAGGTCTTTGGGGCCGATAGCGATGCGAACCGGCACGCCTTTTAGCTCATACTCAGCAAATTTCCAGCCTGGTTTGTGCGTATCACGATCGTCGTATTTTACGGAAATACCCGCTTTGCGAAGTTTAGTGATCATTTCCTTAGTTACCTCATTGATCTTTTCCTTCTCGTCATCTGAGCGGTAAATAGGAACGATAACGACCTTGTTCGGAGCAAGATTTGGCGGAAGTACCAAGCCGTTGTCGTCGGAGTGAGCCATGATGAGAGCTCCCATTAGTCTGGTACTTACGCCCCAACTGGTGCCCCAGACATACTCAAGGCCACCTTCCTTCGACTGAAACTTGACGTCGAATGCCTTGGCAAAGTTCTGCCCAAGAAAATGTGAAGTGCCTGCCTGAAGCGCTTTCCCATCTTGCATGAGCGCTTCAATGCAATAGGTGTCTTCAGCTCCGGCAAATCTTTCGTTTTCAGTCTTTACGCCTTTTATTACGGGCAGCGCCATGAACGTTTCTGCAAACTCTGCATATACATCGAGCATACGCACTGTTTCTTCTACGGCTTCTGTTTTGGTGGCATGGGCAGTGTGACCTTCCTGCCAGAGAAACTCGGCCGTGCGAAGAAATAGCCTCGTGCGCATTTCCCAGCGCACCACATTGGCCCATTGATTGATGAGTAAAGGAAGGTCTCTATAGGATTGTATCCAGTTTTTGTAAGTGCTCCAAATCACCGTTTCGGATGTTGGCCTCACAATTAATTCTTCTTCTAACTTAGCCTCTGGGTCTACAATAATACCACCTCCGTTTTCATCGTTCTTGAGTCGGTAATGAGTAACCACGGCGCACTCTTTTGCGAATCCTTCTACGTGTGCTGCCTCTTTACTTAAATATGATTTTGGTATGAAAAGTGGGAAGTAGGCGTTAGAATGCCCCGTTTCCTTGAACATGCGATCAAGCTCCTGTTGCATTTTTTCCCAGATAGCGTAGCCATAGGGTTTAATTACCATACATCCCCTAACTGGCGAATTTTCGGCCAAATCAGCCTTCTTTACCAGCTCGTTATACCACAGTGAATAGTCCTCGCTCCTTTTAGGTAATCCTTTACTCATCGAAAAATTAAATTTTGGTACAGATATTGCTTAAATTGTAAATACCATTGACGGCAAATATACGTGAATGAAAGGAAACGGGAAGGGAAACTCTTTACGTTGTTTTGTTGTCATTAAATTATAGGGAGTCAAAAAAATATAAAGCTATGAAAAGGTACACGAAGTTCGCAGCGTTAAAGACAGCTCTAAGCTTAGGGGCATTGATTGCATTGGTGCCTTTTGCGGCTATATCTCAGTCAACTAAAGAAGTGGACGATCTCTACTTTTCAAAAAATGACAGGGTAAAAATCAAGTATGCCACCAACGACGAAGGGCAACCAGTGACCGAGTCTCAGGCAACTTATGAGTCGTATAGCAACAACACTTACAACCCAACTTATTCTGCAAAGACAGTCAACCCTGAGTACATAGCTAAGTATAAGAGTGCTTCGCAGGAAAACGTGCAGGCTCAGCTTGATGAGCAGGCTGCTCTCGATAATCAGGAGAATCAGAATTATAGCAGCGAAGACTACTATGTGGATGGTTATAACTCCAATGGCTACACCACATCCGGAGCCAGCACAGTTAATATATATACTGGTGGTTACGGCAACAATTGGAACTCCTGGATGCCATACAATAATTACTATTTTAGCTCGTGGAACAGCCCTTACTGGAATCCCTACATCGGCTTTTCAATAGGTTATAGCTGGGGTTGGGGCGGAATGGGTTATGGTTATGGCTACCCTTACGGATTTTATGACCCATGGGGCTATAGCTGGGGTGGATACTACGGCGGTGGCTGGGGTAGATACGGTGGCTGGGGTTGGAACAGACCTTATAGCTACTACGGATATGGAAACGGCTATTATCACGGATTCTACGATGGCTACTATTCAGGCGGTGGCAAAGGAGTATATGCGAAAAATGTAGTAAGGGGTGGAAGAGTGAATAGAAGTGCCGTTGGTGGTGGCAGTTATGCAAACACGGCCGGGTCTAGCAGATACAGAAATGCCAATGTGCAAAATGTGACTGGGTCGACTGACAGAAGCGGTTCCACGGCATCGAGAGGAAGAACTGTCTCGAGTTCGACAAGCTCAAGAGACTACTCAGGCACTCAAAACGAATATTTTCAAAGATCCAGGGCTGGCTACACCTCAGGAGTAGGCACTAGCGACAGGAACACCTCTGCTGTGACCAACAGGAATTCAGGCAGAACCACATATGAGTCGGGCGTAAGATCAAGGAGTTCTTATACGGCAGCTGACAGGACTTCTCAAAATGCCAACGCAAGCAGAGGTTCTTCTGCTACAGGAACGACTACTAACTCCAATAGTTCAAGAAGTTTGGCCCCAGCATCTTCTGGAAGGACGAACAATAGTTCGACCAACGAATTCAGGGGAGTGGTGCCCAGCAACTCCAGGTCGTCATCTGGGCAGATGAACAGACAGGTAGTTCCTAATAACAATTCGTACAGAACAAGATCCAATAGCAGTGGCTATTCCAGTCCATCATATTCCGCACCCTCTAATAGTGGGCGAAGCAATAACTCTTACTCAAGCCCTTCTTATAACAGAAGCAGCGGCTCGAGCGGTGGCAGCAGAAGTAATTCTGGCTGGTCTGCTCCGGCTCCCAGCAGAAGTAGTGGTGGGTCTAACACCTTTTCTGCTCCTAGCAGAAGTTCTGGTAGCAGCGGTGGGTTTTCGGCACCTAGCCGATCTTCTGGAAGCAGCTCCGGTGGAAGCAGGTCATCAGGATCCTCCTCGGGGGGAACGAGAAGTGGCCGTGGTAATTAAGTTTTATTCATAAATACCAGACTAAAATGAAGAAGTTGACTAAGCTTACCGTCGTAGGCATGCTAATGGTATGCTCTGTTGGAAAACTAAGTGCGCAGGTTGAAAGTGGGTCGTTTGGTTATTACACTGATGCGTTAAGATTCAGCAGTATTTCATCTACAACCGGTTCGGCCAGGATGCAGGGATTAGGGGGAGCCAATACTTCTCTTGGGGGAGATATCACGACTGCTGCAAGTAACCCGGCAGGTCTTGGATACTTTAACAGGTCTGTGTTTGCTGTTACACCCTCATTAAATTTTAATACTTCGGACGCCACGTTTGCTGACGAAAAAAATAGCGGATATCTCAATAAGTTCAATTTGAGCACGTTAGGTGTAGCCTTTAATTTCTCGAAAGGGGACGTTGTTCAGGACAAGTTCAAGGGAGGAACGTTTGCTATTAACTATCAGCGAGTGAATGATTTTTACAATGAATTCACATATGAGGGCTACAACGATAATAGCTCGATAATTGACTATTTTCTTGAGCAATCGAACGGCATACCTTTAAACAGCATCGACAACAGAGGGTTGCTAAGCCTTGCTTACTACAATTATCTGATCAATCCTGTGGCAGGCCAGGAAGGAACTTATGATTCGTTTGTGTTAGGATACCCTCGTCAGAGCGAAACCGTTAAAACCGTAGGCGGCCAAAACCAGTGGAGCTTTTCTTACGGTGGTAACTACGACGACAAAATTTACTTTGGAGCTGGTTTAGGGATTGTGGGGTTAAGGTATAAGAATACTAAACGTTATACAGAGAATAGTTTCTACGACTTCGCTAATGATGCGGATGACCCGACCATCAACAGCATTTCGGCTGACGAAAGTCTTGAGATAACAGGAACTGGTGTGAATGCGACTTTTGGTTTCATCTACCGGCCACTGGACCTGGTCAGGTTTGGGGTTTCGTATACTACCCCGACGATCTATGATTTGAACGAGATAAGCACGTATTCGCTCACTACCAACTACAACAATTTCTATTATGAGCCGGAAGATACGGTTCTTAATGTATTGACCTCCGATGGAGACCTGTTGGAGTCGAGCTACCAAATGACTACGCCAGGTCGGCTATCAGCTGGTGTTTCAGTATTTGCTGGAAAGAATGGGTTTGTTTCTGCCGATGTGGAGCTGGTTAATTACTCCGGAGCCAGGCTAAGGTCGAGTGATTTTTCGGCTAATGCTGACAATAGAACGATAGAGAATCTTTATAAGTCGACTCTGAACTACCGTATTGGGGCTGAGGCAAGGTTGGATATATTCAGATTGAGAGCCGGTTATGTGCTGTATGGCAATCCTTACGCCAGTTCTGATTCTTCTACCGGGAACAAGCAGTCAGTTACGGCTGGCGCCGGTATCAGATTAAGCAACTTCTATGTTGACCTTGGCATCATCAATACTTTTTCGAATCAGAATTACTCACCATATATATTGGCTAACAATGTAAGCCCGGAGGTTAGCATCAAAAACAGAACGACCTCAGGTCTGATTACTTTTGGTTTTACATTCTAAAGCCGGGCAAGGAGCTCTGTAGCTACATCTGATGCTAATTTGTTCTCGGTTGAGATGATGATTTGGGCTTTTTGATAGAACGGAAGTCGCCATGAAAAGCGCTCCTGAAGCTGGGTCATTACTTCAGACCCGGCCAATCCTTTGAACAATGGCCTTATGCTTTCCCCGGGAGCTACCCTGGCAGCGAGTTCCTTCCAGGATGTTTCCAGATAACACGTGACTCCATCTCTGTTCATTTTTTCGAGATTATCGAAAAAACAGGGAGTGCCTCCACCAGTGGCTACAACCTTAATATCCTTTGATTCAATAAGAGAGGCAAGGCAAGCAGCCTCCACTTTTCTGAAATAGTCTTCGCCTTCTTTTTCAAATACTTCGCTGATGGCTCTGCCCTCCCTTTGAACTATTATGTCATCGAGGTCGATGAATGGAATGCCGAGTTGAGTGCTCAAAAGTTTCCCGACAGTGGTTTTTCCTGACCCAGGCAAACCAATCAAGAAAATAGGTTTTCCGTCAGCCAACATTTATCGAAGAAGACTTTGGACATCGTATGCAGTTGGCACATCGTTGAAATGCCACTTGCCCTTCACCAAGCCGTCTTTTACGAGCAGAAGCCCTGGATTAGACCTGATGATTGTTTTCAGAACTGTGGCGTCGGAATAGTAGTAAGGAACTGCCAGTTGCACTTCGTGCCTAAAGGCTTCGAAGCTTGTGGGATCTGACGCTGTCAGTGCCCAGGTGTCTACTTGTCCACTGAGCTGACTGATAAGTGTGTTGATCTCAGAAAAGTGTTCTTTATTGACCTTTTCCACGTTGTAGGTGATCACAAACAGCTTATTCCCAGTAAATGTTTCCTGCGTAAAGTCGCCTTCATCGTTCCACACTGCATAGTCTGTGATTTTCGGTTGCACTTCGGGGTTAAGGATGACCATTTCCTTGAAGGTGTACGACTTATCGGTGGGGTACTGCTCCATCCGGTACTCTTTGCCATCCTTTTCCATCACGTATTCATACTTCAGTTCGCCTGACGGCTCCATAAGCTCGGGCAGGTTGTTACCTACTTTGTATGCTCTGAAATCGATGAAAGGAAGGTGACGGATGGCGTATATGCCAATGAAAAGCGATAGAGCTGTTGCGCCTCCAATGATAATATCTTTGGTGCGACTTTCCTCAGACTCGCTGGCTACAAGGCCTCTTTTGAGGAATAAGAAAGCTATGAAAATGGTGAGTATGATATCTTTTATGAATGACTCCCACGGAGTAAGTTTGATGGCGTCGCCAAAGCAGCCACAGTCAGTCACTTTGTCAAAATAAGCTGAGTAGAAGGTGAGAAATGTAAAGAACACAATGATGATAAGCAGCAGCCAGTAGGTGATTTTTACCCGGTAATTAAGAAGGACGGCGATTCCCAGTACCACTTCCAGCACACAAAGAAACACCGCCAATGGTAAAGCAAGAGGAACGAATATTTCGAAGAATGAGGCAATGTCGGAAGCGAAAACCTCGAAGTACTCCTCAAGCTTGATGGCAGTACCTACAGGGTCGTTGATTTTGATGGCACCAGAAAAAATAAAGAGACCACCGACGAAAAATCTTGATACTTGTAATAGCCACTTCATTTGCTGAGATAGTTTAGTTTTATCAAACAAAACACTGCGTAATTGATCATGTCCTGATAGTTGGCTTTTATACCTTCTGACACCAGTGTTTTTCCTTTGTTGTCTTCTATTTGTTTTACTCTCAATAACTTCATTAAAATAATGTCAGTCATTGAGCTTACCCTCATTTCCCGCCAGGCCTCACCATAATCATGATTTTTGTTAAGGAGCAATTCCATTGTCTCCCTGGCAATTTTATCATAGTGAGGTTCCAACGCTTCATACGGTAGTTCGAGCGCTGGGTTTTCGGCCAGCTCCATTTGAATCATAGCGATGATGCAATAGTTGATGATGCCAATAAACTCTCCACTGATATTATCTTCCACTTTTTGCGTTCCCTTTTCCTGAATAGAGCGGATTCTTTGCGCTTTGATGAATATTTGATCGGTGAGGGAAGAAAGCCGCAAAATGCGCCAGGCGGTGCCATAATCACGGGTCTTCTTTTCAAATAATTCTTTACAAGCCTTTATTACTTGAGTATATTCGCCTACAGTTTTTTCTTCCAAAGGAGTATATCTTAATTGTTCCAACAGGGCGCTAAAAATAACGAAATTGCTTTCAATTCATAAACCCTTTGATGCTAAAAGGAGTATCGAAGTTCGGGGACAAATCATATCGCTGGAATCTCCATGTGTGATGGGCATTGTTAACTTCACTCCCGACTCGTTTTATGATGGAGGGCGATTGAAGAGCGACAGTGACATACTGGCGCTTGCCGAAAGGCATTTAACCAATGGAGCGACTTTTCTTGATATAGGCGGTTATTCCTCCCGCCCTGACGCTGATCATATTAGTGAAGAAGAGGAGCAGCGGCGGGTTGGCCATGTAGTTGCCACAGTCATCCGACAGTTTCCTCAAGCTATTCTATCAGTGGATACCTTCAGGGCGGCAGTTGCCAAAGCGGCTCTTGATGCCGGTGCTCAAATGATTAATGATATTTCAGGAGGAGAACTGGATGCTGAAATGTTTTCATTAGTAGCGGAGCGGAATGTTCCTTACATTCTCATGCACATGAAGGGTATACCGCAGACGATGAAGCAGATGTCGGATTATGAGGATGTTTTACAGGAAGTTTGTGACTACTTTAGTAGCAAGCTTAACTCTTTGCGTTCGAATGGGGTGAAGGACATTATCATTGACCCTGGTTTTGGGTTTGCAAAAGGGCCTACGGTAGGTTTTGAGTTACTAGCAAAGATGTCATTTCTTAAAGCATTGGGTGCTCCGGTTATGGTGGGGTTATCGAGGAAGTCGATGATTTATAAAACACTTGAAATAAATGCGGAAGAAGCGCTTAATGGCACAACAGCTTTGCATATGATTGCGTTAGAGAATGGGGCGAATATTCTGAGGGTACATGATACAAAAGAGGCTATTGAGGCCATAGAATTATACAGGAGGGTATATACTTGATACTAGCGTTCAAAATTGGGTTTTTAGAAATTGGATGGGTTGATGTCATCGACATAGGCTTTGTGAGCGTGCTCCTGTACCATGTGTACAAGCTCATGAGGGGGAGCGTAGCCATTCGGGTGTTTCTAGGCTTCCTGTTTCTCTACCTGGTTTATCTGGTGGTGAGGGCCGCCGAGATGGAACTTTTGTCGATTATTCTCGGACAGTTCATGGGAGTGGGTGTGCTGGCGGTCATTATCTTGTTTCAGCAGGAAATCAGGAAGTTCCTGCTCATTATCGGGCGAACCACCGCATTTGACAAGGAAAGTTTTTTCAAATCGTTTGGTGTCTTTTGGCGTAGTTCATCTGCCAGTAATAAATTTGATGTGACTCCTTTAGTAGAGGGAATGAAAAGCCTTGGCGGATCAAACACCGGAGCCCTTATGGTGGTTTCTAAGAACACCGAACTCAAGTTTTACGCAGAATCTGGCGACAGAATGGACGCTATTCTCTCCAAAAGGCTGCTTCTCTCTATATTCAACAAATATAGTCCGCTGCACGATGGCGCTGTAATAGTTTACGAGGGGAAGATAGTGGCTGCCAGGTGTATTTTGCCTGTGACCGAAAGAGATAATTTACCGGCCCAATTTGGGTTGAGGCACCGGGCGGCAATTGGAATGTCGGAGCAAACGGACACTTTGATTCTGGTGGTTTCGGAAGAAACAGGGCAGCTTTCGGTGGTGAGGAACGGACGAGTGTTTTACAACCTGGCACCTCAAGACATCCGGAAGAAAATCAACGACTACCTGTCAGAGAATGAAGACGAGGAGCTGCTTTCTGAAGCAAATAAAGCGGCAGCTGCTGAGGCCGAAAAACCGTTGAAAAAGGAAAAGACCTCCGCTTAGTGATGCCCGGCATTCACCGGCTTCTCCAGCTTCACGCCAAAGGAATACTCCAGCAGTTTGCGTACTGTGAGCCCCTGAAACAGGATAGACAACACAACCACCGTATAAGTCATTGTGACAATGATGTCCTTTCCCTCAAACTCAGGGAGAGACAGCGACAGTGCAATAGGTATGCCCCCCCGGAGCCCGCCCCAGGTCATGATTGTCACGGAGTGTTTTTCGAAATGGTGTTGGTCGAAAGTTGACATGAGCTTGATGGGGATTCCCACGCTGATAAACCGTGCTACCAATATCAATGTAAAAGCAAAAAAGCCAGCTGCGAAATAGTCGAGACGAATGGTGATGACCAACATTTCGAGCCCGATTAACACAAAAAGCATGGCATTTAGAGACTCCTCCATCAAACTCCAAAACTTAAACACGTAGTCGCTGGTGACGCTGGTGATATAGTTTCCACGCCCCTCGTTTCCTATAATTAGCCCGGCTACCACTGCAGCCTGTTTGGCGGAGATGTGGAGCATTGTAGCAATTTGCGCTCCCGTTAGCACCAGCGCCAGTGTGACCAGGATCTCCAGTTCCGATTGGTCGTTGTCGATGTATTTAAGTAGCCTGTAGCCGACAAAGCCAAGGATAAGCCCAAGTATGATTCCACCCCCAACATCAAGCGAAAATACAAAGCCGACATCCCAGAAGCTGATTCTGTGGTCTTCGCCAGTGTGGGCCAGGTCAAGTAGCGTTAGCGCCAATACAACGGCCACTCCGTCATTAAAAAGTGACTCGCCCGATACTTGTATCGCAAGTCTGTTGGACAAGTTATACTTCTTTATAGTTGATGTGAGCGCAATAGGGTCGGTGGGTGATATCAGGGCACCAAAGACCAGGCAATAGATCAGGTCAAGATGGATGCCTGCGAATTTAAGAATATAGAAAATGCCAATGCCGACGATAACTGTTGAAATAAAAATGCTTGCCGTGGCTAAAATTAGAACGGGCCATTTTTCCTGAGCCAGCTTTTTGAAATCGATTTGGAGCGCTCCGGCAAAGAGCATGAAAATGAGAACTACCTGATAGAGGACATCGGAATAGTCGTAATTTTCCATGACACGCTCGGTGCCTATGATGAAATCGGGGAACAGCCAGCCAGCCACTAAAATGCAAAAGGACAGGCAAAGCGCCATTAACATCAGCCCAATGGAAGAGGGCAATTTGATGAAGTATGTGTTTACGTATATAAAGATGCCTGCCAGGCAGACAAAAATTGCGATTATATCAAGTATATGCATAGAAGGCCTTCAATGCCGGGTAATTTTTTTGTTATAATAACTATGCAGGTGATTTAGATAAAATTTGCCCAAATTTAGTGTATTATGAGTAAATGACCCGTTTTTTTTTACGGTTACTCAAAACTCCTACGAATGCAGTCTTTTGGGTTCCGGATTTAAATTGCGTCAAAAAGGGACTATCCCGAACTCAGCAGCGAATGACCACCCGTTTTTTATGAAGAAAGAAAAGCTAAAGAAGCAATTTGAGGTATTGCAACAGAAAAGGAAGCAGCTAATTGAAATAGTTGCGTCGGCAGATGCGGGCTTGTTGAACCGATCACCTGCGGAAGGAAAGTGGAGCATACTGCAAATTCTTTATCATGTGAGGGCGTCTGAGGCTGGAACGCTGCGCTACATTGAAAAAAAATTATCGTTTTCGCCGGATGGGCTTGCAAACTCCCCTTTTCTCTCAGGTGCAAAGTTGTTGTTGCTCGAAATTACTTTGAGGTCACCCCTAAAGTTCAAAGCCCCTAAAGGACTAGATGTGTTTCCTGAGAAGTTGGCGCTGGAAGAAATCAAAGAAGACTGGGATCGGTCTGATGAGGGCTTCTTGAAGCTTATTGATCGCCTCGACGAACATCAGTTTGGCTGGCAGCTTTTCAAGCATCCCATTATTGGGCGGCTCGATATGCAGCAGACGATCAAATTTATGATCAGTCATTTCGACCACCACGCACGTCAAATAAAACGATTAACGAGCTGATTTTCTTTCAGATAAAAAGTCGTTGAGAAAAAAGCCGATCATTGGTAAAACCATTCCTATGAATGCGAATAAGATTGTCATTTTATACCTCCTGAGTTTTAAGTTGTGTGTTGATACTTTCTATGAGCTGATATATTTCGGTTTCAAGGGAGCTAAGTTGATGATCCAGCTCCCACTGACCCTGGCTGGCAAGCTCTGAGATTGTCGATATTTTCTTTGAAGCCGCTTCATCGCTTAGTAGTTCAAGCAGAGTTTTTGATTTGTGTTTGATGAAGTTCAGCCAATACATATTTTTTGTTTCTACTCCCTCTCTGATGCAAGACAAATAGTTTGCCAATTCTTGCGTGCTTTGATCAATAAATGTGTTGATGAATGATTCATCATCTTTTCCAAGCTCCAGTACCTGACTAAAATTATTCGTGTTCATTTCCATAACTTTCAGGTTCAAAGGTATTGTGAGAAGGGTGATTGAACTGTGAATAATTTCTTCATTACTTACACGGCTGACAACATCTTGACTAATTAGCTATTCGGTCATTTCTTTAATGAAAGCCTTAAAAACCAGCTTTTTGTTGAGAGCGAAGAGTGAAAGTTTTGCCGGAAAGGTGTGAGAAAGTTTCAAATTGCAGGTAAAAGCTACTTCAACGACCACTCAGCACATTCTCTGCGAACTTCGTAAAGCATCGTTTCGGGCTAACATATTAACCTCTATTTTTGACTCGACTTAGTTTTATGATAAGCGTACAAAGCGTTATTTACACCTATGGGCCAGACAAGCGCCTCGCATTTCCTGACTGGGAAGTTGAGCAGGGGAAGCATAGCCTGATTCTGGGCGGGTCGGGGTGTGGCAAAACGACTTTGCTTCATTTGCTGGCCGGGCTTCGAACGCCAACAGGCGGTATTGTGAAGGCAGCAGATCAGGTACTTTCTGAATTCGGAGGTCATAGAATGGATGTGTTCAGAGGTAAGCATATTGGGCTTATTTTCCAAAAGCCTCACCTGCTGAGTGTATTAACAGTTGAGGACAATTTGCTGCTTGCTCAGTATATGGCTGAGCTCCCTCAGGACAAAAAAAGGATACGGGATGTGCTTGATGTTCTTAACCTGTCGGATAGAAGAAATGCGAAGGTTTATGAGCTAAGTCAGGGAGAAGCCCAGCGAATAGCGATAGCAAGGGCTGTATTAAACAAACCACAAGTGATTCTGGCGGATGAACCGACTGCCAGTTTGGATGACGATAACAGCGAAAAGGTTTTGAATATCCTTGAAGAACAGGCAAATGTGTATAATGCTACGCTCGTTATTGCTACACACGACCAAAGGGTGAAGAGTCGATTCCCGCACCAACTCAAGCTTTAAATAGAGATATGAACCTTTTTGTTTTAAGCTGGAAGTACATAAAAGGCAAGCCGCTGAGTACAGCGCTCAACGTGCTATTGCTGTCGTTCGGAATAGGCATTATTGTCGTTTTGCTCCTTGTAAGTCAGCAGGTGCAGGAAAAGCTCTCGGAAAATGCCAGCGGAATTGATCTTGTGGTGGGGGCCAAAGGCAGCCCTCTTCAAATAATACTCGGAAGCATCTACCATATCGACTACCCAACGGGGAACATACCTCTTAATGAAGCTGCAAAACTCGCCAGGAACAGGCTGGTAAAAAACGTGATTCCACTGGCGCTGGGGGATAGCTACAAATCTTTAAGAATTGTGGGCTCGACCACGGGATTTGCTGAGCTGTACGGCTTGGCCCTTGATGATGGAGCACTCTGGGCGGGCGACTACGAAGTAACACTCGGGGCAGCTGCCGCACAAACGTTGAGCCTGGCAGTTGGCGATACCTTTTTTGGAGAACACGGCATGGCTGATGGGGGAGAGGCGCATGACGCTCATGCCTATAAGGTAGTGGGAATACTACAGCCCACGGGTAAGGTGGTGGACAACCTTATTTTAACAAGTATTCCAAGTGTATGGCTGATGCATGGCCATGATGAAGCAGAGGACGGGCATGAGAACTTGCCGGATACGGCGGCAATGGAAGTTTTGGGAATACCAGTCACATCGGAGCAGCTCGAAGAAAAAGAGGTGACCTCATTGCTGGTGCAGTATAGGGGCCCGATGGCGGCCGTTCAGCTTCCCCGCATGGTGAATACCCAAAGCAGCATGCAGGCTGCTTCACCGGCCTTCGAAACTGCCAGGCTTTTCTCATTGATTGGCATAGGGGTCGATGTGGTGCAGGGCTTTGCCTACCTGATCATAGCAATGGCTGGGTTAAGCATTTTTATAGCACTGTACAACTCGTTGAAGGAAAGGCAGTATGATCTGGCCATCATGCGGTCGTTGGGCGCATCGAGGCTCAGGCTATTCATTCACATTGTCATGGAGGGCGTTATCATTACGTTGCTGGGAGCCGGGGTTGGCTTTGTGCTGGGTCATGGGGTAGTAGAAATACTTGCGCAGTACATTTTAAAAGGATCGTCTGCTGGCATCACCGGCCTTGTATTTTTGCCTTCCGAACTTTACATATTATATATAAGTTTACTTCTGGGAGTGATAGCTTCTCTTATTCCGGCTATCAATGCCTATAAGACTGACATTTCTGAGGTACTTGCTAAAGGAGCATAAATTATGAAGAGAATATTGATCGCAGTGGCTTTTCTTATCGTTGGCATGTCGTATTTGTCGCATGCGCAGGACAACAATAAATCGCTGGCTACAGCCAACTGGGCTACCCTGGCTAAGGTAACTTACAAGGTAGGTAAAGACGAATATGGAGAGCTGAGCATTCCGGTGTTTGGTGATGAGATTCAAAAACTTGCAGGCAAGGAAATTGAGCTTCCGGGTTATATCATACCTTTCGATGGGATGTTTAAGCCGGATCATATCATTCTGTCGTCGCTGCCTGTTGCTGCGTGCTTTTTCTGCGGCAGCGGTGGCCCTGAATCGGTGATTGAAATTTATCTTAAGGAGCCAATTAAGTATACAGCCAACGGAATAAAGGTGAGAGGTAAACTTGAGCTGAATGAAACGGATTACAACCAGCTGATGTATATTCTGAAGGATGCTGTGATGGTAGGGCCGGCGAACTGATGCAAACGAAGAGAGTTAAATAACCAATGGCTAAGAAAATGAAAAAGGTGATATTTCTTCTTTTCATGGTGGCAACGGCCACTGCGTGCTCCAGTGAACAAAAGGAGCAGAAGGATGCCTTGATGGCTGAAGTGATGGCGGCACACGATGAGGTAATGCCTAAAATGGGAGAGCTGAGAAAAACGGCGAAGGATTTACAAGCAAAGGCAGACTCGTTGAGTACTTTGACTGATCAGGATTTTGCTGCTGAAATAAGCACTTTGAGGCAGACGGCCGAAAGAATTGAAGATGCCAATGAACGCATGATGGAATGGATGAGGCAGTTTGAAATGCCTGACAATGAGGCGCCGATTGCGGAGGTCTTGGTCTACCTGAAGGATCAAAAGGAAAAAATAGACAAGGTGAAAGACGAAATGCTGAAGTCGCTGGAAGAGGGGAAGGCGCTGCGGTAGTTTGGAGTAGCCAGCCTTTGCTGTGAGACTTGCGACGAACGCAATTGATTAGCCCGTCTATCCACCAACAAGCAGGTAAAAAAATAGAGGCTGCCATCGGCAGCCTCTTCTGTTTATTTGGTCTCGCAATCTTTTAAAAACGCCGCTACGTCATTCACATCAATTAACCCTTTTTTGTTGCCCCACGAATTGGAAATGTAGGTGAGAATTTCTGCTATTTCCAGGTCTTTCAAGTTGAGCATGGGCATGACACCGTCGTATTCGACGCCGTTTACCGTAATTTTACCACTTTGGCCATTTTTAATGATGCAGGCGGCTTTTTTGGCATCGGCCATCAAAAAGTCGGACCCGGCAAGGGGTGGGATAAGCGCTGCCAGCCCCTGGCCCTCCATCTGGTGGCAAGCAGAACAGTTTTGCTTATATAGTTGTGCCCCCTCGCTCATGTACTGGCGTAGTCTGATGCTCGTTCTCTCATCGAGCCCGTCGTAAATGTCGTCGGATTTTGCTTCTTGCTTTTTGTCGCCTGAAGAACAGCTTGTCATTGAAATGCTGGCAGCCATGAACGAAACCAGTGCCAATGCTAAAATTCTCTTTCTACTCATGATTTTTCTTTGTTGTATTCTTTAAGTAAAATTTTCATGTCTTCCATCAGTTCATTTACCGCTTCCTCTACCGTGCCATCGTAAACCCCTCTGATCCGGCGATCTTTGTCCACCAAAAGAAAGGCGCCGCTATGAATGTAACCACCAGGAGCATCGGGATCCTCACCGGCTACAACCATGTAGCTGGTTTCTCCCAGGTCGTAAATAGCATCTTTGTCGCCGGTGACGAAGTGCCAGCGGTCACTTTTTACACCCAGCCGTTCTGCAAAATCGTGCAACACCGCTACGGTGTCATGCTGCGGGTCAATAGAATAGCTTAGCAGGCCTACTTCTGGATTGTCCTCAAATGCTTCGTATATACGTATCATTTGCGTTTTCATGATCGGGCAAATGGTGGGGCAGCTTGTGAAGAAAAAGTCGGCCACATAGATTTTGCCATCGTACGTTTCGTTGGTCACCCAGGCACTGTCCTGATCGAGAAACCTGAAGTCGGCAATGGTGTGGTAGATAGTGTCGGCTGTTGTTACGCCATCAATTTCTACCGTCGTCACTTCCCTTCTGCCAAGGATGGGTAGTTTTTTTTCGCCTCCGAAATTGGTGCAGGCACTAAGGCTTACGACCGCCATTATCGAGAATATTAGTTTTTTCATTTTCAATCCTTTGAATTAGTTTTCTCTCTCCACTTCTTATAACTCCTTATGGCGAACATGAGTGCCCCGGTAAAAGCTATCAGTCCTCCCATGCCCCATGCCAGGCTTACAATGTTTTTGAGCACCACAAGGAAAACGGTGGCTACAAGAAGAACGGTGGCTATTTCATTGAAAATGCGCAGGTAGTAGCCGGAGTCTTTATAGACATCCTTCTGCAGGTTCCTGAATTTTACATGACAAACCCACTGATAAACATAGAGGAAGAACACGAAAACCAGCTTGGCGATCATCCATGGCTGGGTGGCCAGTGCCCACCCCAGGGAGTTGAGCACAAGCGGGCCGAATACCAGCGTTAAAATGGCTGATGGCCAGGTAATGCCAAACCAAAGCAGCTTCGAAATACGCTTGTATTCTTTGGTGAGAATGCTGCGCTCAGGCTCCGGCTTTTCCTGGGTTTCTGTTTGATAGATAAACAAGCGAACCATATAAAACAGGCCTGCAAACCAGGTGACAATAAAGATGATATGAAGCGCCTTGAGATACAGATAAGACATGCTTGTCCTTTTGCCTCAAAAATAGTGGCTGAAAGGCGAATGTCCTTGCTTTGGCCAGAATAAAAGCGTGTATTTCTTACGGTGAAGAAACCAAAAGAAAAGGCCATATTCAGGTGCCGGTGTGGCAAGTGTTTACAAAAGGGTTACTACGTCCCCCACTTTCACTAGTCCTTGTTTTTCTACAACGGCATTCATGCCAAAAAGCACCTTGTGCTCGTGTTTTCTGAATGTTGCCAGCGTTTTTGTGGGCTCTTTGCCCATTTTGCCGGTTTCCTGATCGATAGTGGGCACCTGACACCTGGCGCAGGGCTTCAGGCAGTGGAAAATGGCATCTCCGGCGGAGAGTTTCCCCCAGGTGTCTTCTTCAAACGGTTTTGAATTTGCCACTACAATATTGGGACGAAACCTGTTCATAGGAATGGGCTGTTCGAGCTTGTCATTCAGGTCTTTCAACGAGGCATCGGATATGAAAAGATAGGGATAGCCATCGGCAAAGCTCACCATGGAATTGGCTCCGTATTTTTTTTCCACTTCTCTTTTCTTGCTTTCGTGCTGAAAGCAGAACCATACTTTTTCGCCGAGGACATCGGAAAACCAGTCGTTGAAGTTTTTTCCAACGATCCGTGCTTCCACTTCATCGTCCCAAATAGTTACATTTTCTTTGCTGCCAGAATAGTGTTGGCTGTTCAACGGCACCATAATGGAGCTGTCCTCGTAGGTGATGACCAGCGATTCTCCAATGATCGCCGTGTGGATCAGAGCCAGCATAGGCGTTTCCCTTTGCGAAATGAATTTGCCTGTCGTGTCGGTTAGCATCCAACGCCTGTCGTACCGGAAGCCTTTTTCAAGCGCCTCCGCCTCTTTCACGCTTATCCCCTTCAATCCCTTCACAGGGTAAATATTCAATTCGCTAATCTGCAACGCCATGGGCAATGAACTTTTTAGATGGTAAATATGGTTCCTTTTGCTGAAATTGCTTTTGTTTCAACCTTGATTTCCTGCCAATTATGAGTGAACGCACCAGTTTATGGTATTTTGAGGAGGTAGATCTTTATCACGTGCTCTGCCCTCACAAAGTACCGGACATGAAAGAGAGGCACACGTTTAATCATTTCCAGAAGGATCAGTTCATTTATTTTCCCAACGAACCATCGAGTCATATTTACCTTATTGCTGAAGGGCGTGTTAAAATAGGTTCCTATACCGAGGACGGCAAAGAAATCCTGAAGGCCATTCTTGGTGCCGGGGAAATTTTTGGTGAGCTATCGATTGCAGGCGAAGAGCGGCGGACAGACTTTGCGCAGGCGCTGGATCCCAACACGACGGTTTGCCCTATGACCATCGACGATATGCAGGAGTTGATGAAGGAGAACCAGGCCTTAAGTTTGCGGATTTTTAAGTTGATGGGCCTTCGCCTCAAGAGGGTGGAGCGCAAACTGGAATCGCTGGTATTTAAAGACGCCCGCAGCAGGGTGATTGATTTCATCAGAGAAATGGCAGAAGAGCGAGGGCAAAAGGTAGGCTATGAAATGCTGATCAAGACAAAATTTACCCACAAGGACATCGCCAGTCTCACAGGCACCAGCCGCCAAACCGTAACCACCATCCTCAACGAGCTGAAATCTCAAAATGTAATCAATTTTGACCGCAGGAGGATATTGGTGAGGGATATGGAAAAGCTGAAGTAGTTGACGAACTCACAGCTTGTGACGGAGTAGGGTTTATTATTCCAAAATCACTTTTGCTGTCGAGTCATCGACTCCATTCACCATAATTTTTTTTCCATCTGTAGTGACGATTTCTATAAATGGGCCTTTGGTAGATTGAAGAAAGAGCAGGCATTCTCCGAGTTGTTCAACCATAAAATGCCCCTTATAAACATCGCCCATATGAAAGCCGTTTGTTTTCAAACCAATCTTGCCGATTTCGTTCACCAGTCTGGCGCTTTCGATTTCCGCTTTTGTTCCAAAGAAGCCGGATATGGTAATCGTTCTTCCGTCGACAGTGATTTGTGCAGGTTGGCTGGAATAGTATAGAAAACCGCCTGTTCCGACAAAGAGTATGATAACAAAGGCGATGACTACAGCGAACTTGCCCGGAGACCTCTTGTTGTGATCATATTTTTGAGCCTGAATAAGCATGAAAGGAATTGGAACCATGACAGCAACGATCAGCCAAACACCTGCCATGTTTTGCCAACCCATCCAATCCAAGATCAAACCCCCGACAATTACCATCAAGCCCATGGCAATCAGGTAGTTTCTCATCATCGACGACAAGCCTTCGATGTCTACATTTTTTCGTTTTTCCTCCGACATCGTATTGTAGCCAGCAATAGCCATCGGGTTTGCTTTTACCAGAAAGCCAATCCCAATTAAAAAGCCGCCTATGATAAGATTGATGAGCAGGTCCATTGATTAAAAATAGGAAAATGGACGCAGGTTTTCCAATTGCCATTCTGATAAAAAGAAAGGTGGTGTACCCGCTCAAGGGCTCGAATGAGTGGCTCGCTCAGGAAAGCCGACCCATGTTTACCTCTCCCAGTATTTGCTCCTCTTGTAGTCCTTTAGCCGAAGCTTTCTACCATCCCAGGCGACCATTTCCACGAGGATATTTGGATAGGCTTGCGTGAAGATGTACTGGTTGATTTTTTCTTCGTCCAGCTGTACCGTCACTCGCCAGGTATCTTGCTGCGGCAATCCACCGGGTAGTGAGTCGATGGCTTCAAGTGGCGCCACGCTAAACTCGGCATCGTAGACCCGGGGCATGTCGGCCCGGCTATTGATTTGTGTAGCATACACCGGCATGCGGAACCACAGTTTGTCTTTGAATTTCAGGGTTCGCAGTGTGTAAGGCAGCTGATCTTCCCAAAGCGGGGTAGCATCCAGCATTTTGGTATCGTCGCCCTGTCCGTCCCAGTAGCTGTGGTAGGTGTACTCCAGCTGACTGCCTTTTTCCTTCAGCATTTTGAAAGTGTTGCCGCACCACTCCTGGCTGGAGTTGGTGAATTTGTGGATTTGCACCGGGTTGTTTCTGTGAAAGAAGATGCTTGTAAGAAAGTGGTAGGGGTAATTGTCAGTTGGGATATCAGCAAACTGGTTCACCTTCATTACTTCATAGAGGTCGGTTCTTTCGTAGTTATCCGTTTTTACACCGAACTCAATATTGAAATCCTCCTTTACCAGGATATGGACGTAATCAAAATAGCGGGGTTTGTTGTAGATGGTTCGTGCGGCATTGTAAATGGCCACCTCAGCCTGTCCGTCGTCCCATAGTTCATTTTTGGCCCAACTTGTGTCGAAATATTCATTGAGCCCCCGTTCATCAGATGAGTCAAATACTTGATCGCAGGCCGTTGCCAATAGCAGAACGACTAAAGCAAAAAGGAATGGGCTGTAGGTCTTCATTCTATATTAGTGTTTTGAGCCTCCCCAAATCATCGATGGTGTCCACATCGCTCAGAGGCGGGAGCTTGTGGAAGTCTTTGTTTTGTCTTTCTATATAGTCAGTTGTCCTTTTGTACACCGAGCTGGTGCTCCACTCAATGCCCTTGAAGATACCGCTGTCAAAAGTTTTCATTCCCAGCAAATAGTAACCTCCATCACGAGCTGGGCCAATAATGAAATCACGAAAAGCAAGACACTCAAAAGCCTTTTCGATATAGAGGGTTTCCAGTTCCAGACAATCGCTGCCAATGATTGCTGCCCTTTCATAGCCAAGCCCGAGCACTTCTTCGAACGCATTGGACATGCGCTCGCCAAGGTCATCGCCCTTTTGCTGTTTCAATATGTATCCGGCGTTAGAGAAAATATCGTTTTCGGGAATGAAGCTGGAGTAGAAAACGTATTTGTCCTGCACGAGATCAGCGGTGATGTCTTTAGTGTGCTGCAAAAGCTCAAGATAAACCTCAAGCGCCTTTTCTTTACCAATGTCTTTTGCGAGGCGGGTTTTCACCTTGCCCATCTCGGCATTTTTCACAAAAATAATGAGAGCTTCTTTAGTCATATACTTTTATCCCTTCCTTCAGCCACACTGACCAAAGCTTGTTGTAGCAATGCACACTGTCGGTTACCTGGTTTTTCGAATTTACCACTGTGTGCCCTTCGTTTTTCCACTCAAAAATCCCGCCGTACAGGTTTTCCACATCAGTATAGCCCAGGGCTTTCAGCTTTTCTCCAATTTTTTCGCTTCGATAGCCGACGGAGCAATACACCACAACCGGCTGATCTTTGGCAATGTCTTTGACCATTTCAGGCTTGAACGTTTCGTAGTCTACCCATTTGGCGCCCGAAAGATGGCTAACATCAAACTCAGCTTTTGCTCTTGTGTCAAGTAAGATTGGCTTTTTTGCCTGATGGATACTTGCCAGCGAATCGGCCGAGATGGTAGGCACCGACCTGCTGTAAAGCGTAGAAAGGAGCAAGTCGTAAGCACTTTGCGCTTGCGTAAACTGTGGCAAGGCAATGGCGAAAACGAGCAAGAGTAATCTTCCTGGTGTTGTCATCTCTTTAATAAGCTTATTGCTCCCTGTTTTGTTCTCTGGGGTAACACCACTTCCCACATAAAAACTCCAATAACCAACAAATATTCTGTGATGATGGCCCACCAGGGAATTTCGTAGCCAGTCGCTGTGTAGCCAATATATGTCCATAGAATGGCATAAGACCACACAATGGGGAATTTATAGCCCGAGAACACGGACAGGGCTACCAATGGCACCACATACCATGGGTGGACGGTCGTAGCCGCCAGGTAGTAGATGAAAAAAACGATACTTAGCACCTGGAAAAGACTTCTGTCTTTTGGCCAGTTTGTCCAACTCACCATCAGAATAAGAAGCCCACCTGAGAGTGCTAATCGTGGCCCAAGTGTGGCAATAATGTTGTAGCCTTTCCACCAAAAGCCTATTTCCCGGAACAGGTAGTAGAACGAGGCATTGAACTCGAACTTTCGAAAATAGAGATCGAGGCTTTCTCCCTGCCCGGTTAGCCAGGTGAGGTCGATCAGTGGCAGAAAGAAGAGCAGTGATCCCAGTACGGTAACAAGCACTACTTTCCACCAATTCTTTTTACCACCGGCAAACATCAGCACCGGCCCGGCAATGACGGGTGTAAGTTTGGTGGCAATAGCTGCTGCCAGCGCCAGCGGCCCGGCAAACAATTTCTTGTCGGCGATTAAAAGGATCGAAAGAATGAGAAACAAAGCCATCATGCCTTCAAAGTGCAGATTGTCAGACACTTCTATGATGACCAGTGGATTGAGGGCATAGATGGCCAGCAGTGACGAGGGTCTGCCAGTTTTTTTCAGGTAGCTGGCGATAACATACAGAAAGGCTACTTCTGTGCCTATGAGCATCAGGCGCATTGGCAAAACAGCGCTAATCAATGATCCGTCGTAGGTAGCGGTGCTCAGCCAAAATACCAGTTGATGAAAAGGCGGGTACACTGTGAAGTATTCTTTTGAATTGAGCCCATCGTAGAGCTCCGTTGTCAGTGTGGGGATAGCATTACCCTCTTCCATGTAAAATGATGGCGGGTGGCTGAATGGATGGATGCCCTGATGCCACAGCAAGCCATCCCATATGAATCGGTAGAAGTCATCAGAAAGCGCCGGGAGGGCGAATAGGAAAATCAGGCGGAACAGGATGGCAAGGCCAAGAATCCATTTCAATTCAGCTTTTTGTAAAGCCAGGAAGGCGAGAAAAAGTAAAGCGAATGAGCCCTGAAGGATCCAGGCGTCTGTTCTTTGAAGCTTGTAGGCCAGCAAAAAATAGGTCATGCAGGAGAGTCCTCCGGCGATAGCCCATTTAACCCTTTGAGGCAGCAAACCCATAAGGTTTAATTGAGAGTAAGAAGATACCCCCGAAGCCTATGGTAAGCATCAGGTGAAAAAATATCAGTCCAAAGTCGGACAGGTAGAAGGCCGACCATAAGCCAAAGGCAAAGTAAACGGCCAGGAGCCCCTCTACGATGATGGCGGGCGTCAGCTTCCAATTGACGTACTTATTGGTTTTCCAGGAAATTTGATCCTTTAGCACATTGAATTTGGGCGTGCGCAAAAATGGCGTCTTAATGCCGAGCCAACCTTCAAGCACCGCAATGGCATTGTGAAGTGACATGCCCATAGAGAAGGTGATGAACATGGGGAAATGAACGAGGAAATATTTCAGTGTCTTTTTGGGAAATGAGGAGCCGCTGGCAACCCAGTAGAAATAGCTAACAAAGAGAAAGCCTAATACAAATACACTCGCCGCATTGAATAGCGTGCTAAATGTGGGCAAATGATTCATTGTGTAGAGCAGGGGTAGGCTTAGCAATGAAGCAGTGAAAAGGAAGAAGAAAAGGGAGCTGTTGAGCAAATGCTGTACGGCATGAAGCTTGTTTTTCAGCGGCAGGGCCGATGTGAGCACAGCACCCAGGTTTTTTCTGGCTGTTTCGGCGGCGCCTTTGTTCCAGCGGTACTGTTGTGACTTTACTGCCGGCATAAGGATGGGCAGCTCAGCAGGAGACTCAATATTTTCAAGGAACGTGAAATGCCAGCCTTTCAGTTGAGCTCTGTAGCTAAGGTCGAGGTCTTCGGTGAGAGTATCTGCGGTCCAGCCGCCACCATCTACTATGCACTCCTTTCGCCAGATGCCTCCAGTGCCATTGAAGTTGATGAAGCTGCCAGATGCGCTACGGCCTGTTTGCTCTACCGAAAAGTGGGCGTCGAGGCCAAAGGCCTGCAGTTTGGTCAGCCAAGAGTAGTTGCGATTGAGGTGACCCCAGCGGGTTTGCACCATGCCCACTTTTGGGGTGGTAAAGTGGGGTAATGTTTCCTTCAGGAATTGAGGGTCTGGCAGGAAGTCGGCATCGAAAATAGCAATAAACTCAGCACGGGCCTGTTCAAGCCCGTTCTGCAAGGCTCCTGCTTTGAAGCCTGTTCTTTCTTGTCGTTGCAGCACTTTAATGTCGAAGCCCTTCTTTTTGTATTCTTCAACCAGGTTGTCTACAACAACGCAAGTCTCATCGTCGCTGTCATCGAGCACCTGAATTTCCAGTTTATCTTTCGGGTAGTCGAGCAGGCATACTTGCCTGATCAGCCTTTCCACGACGTAGAGCTCGTTATAAATAGGCAGCTGTACGGTCACCAGCGGGAACTCTGTCAGTGGAGCAATTTTCGCTGGCGTTAACTTCTTGCTTTTGCGGTAGCGAATGGCCAGGTGTAGCTGTCCCAGGCTGAACAGAAAGATCAGCGACAAGGAGAGTCCGTACCCAATTATTACCAGCCAGTCGATCATAAGTACCTGAAGATTGTCCAAAGTATTTTGTAGCCTGCGCCGAACGTGCCTTTTACCGTGCCCGACACTTTGGAAACACCAATGCGCTGCCGATAGTTTACCGGTACCTCGGTGGTTGGCATCCCCAATTTAGCCGCTTTTAGCTGCATTTCTACAGTCCAGCCATACGTTTTGTCCTGCATGTTAATGCGCAGCAGGCTTTCATATTTCACAGCTCGGAAAGGTCCAAGGTCAGTAAACTGCACCCCGTAAAACCAGCGGAGGAGGGTGGTGGCCAGCCAGTTGCCAAACACCTGCTGGGGTGTCATGGATCCCTTTTCTTTTTTGCCAAGCGCTCTGGAGCCGATCACGAGGTCAGCCTTGCCATCTATAATCGGCTGCACCAGTTGGTACATTTCTTCAGGATAGTCGGAGTGGTCACCATCAAGAAACACCACTATATCCGGCAGGTCGTTGACCTGGTTTCCGATGTGCTGCAAGCCGCAAAGACAAGCGTTGCCGTAGCCTCTTTTTTCTTCTCTCAGGGCTGTTGCACCCCTTGACTGCGCCTGGCCAAAGGTGTCGTCCGTTGAGCCATTGTCGACTACGATGATTTCGGATACCAGGGCTTTAGGGATCTCGTCAATCACCATACCTACGGCGTTCTGCTCATTGAAGGCAGGAATGATGACTTTGATATTGGGTTGGCGCACTTACGGTTGATTTACATGCAAAAATAGGGAATGGATTGGATTGGGAGGTCGGGGTTGGGACAAAAGGTTGGCATTAGTCCATATCCGCATCTTTTATCAGGCGTTTGATTTCGGACTTTAGCAAGGGGAGGTGTTTTGTCAAAATAGCCCAAATGTTTTCATCGGAGATATTATCGTAGGAATGAATGATTTGATTTCTCAACCCAACGATTCTGATAGCATTTGTGATTGGGAATTCGGGCTCCTTGTCAAGAACCCTTCGAACGGCTTCGCCAATAATTTCCAGATTTCTCTCGACACCTCTCTTCAAAAGAAGATTTCTTTGGTAGCTGATAAAGTCGTGTGCTTGCCCGTCGAAATAGCTTTCAATTTCATTGATGGAGCCATCAATGTCATATAGCCACTTCAGTACCTTTTCGTCCATAAACCAGCGCCTTGGTTCTATTGATAGATTTAATTAGAATAGGATTCCGAAGGGTTTGGACTTCTAAAAGATCCACTTTTCTGCCGAGTAGAGATTCCAAAGATTCTTTCAGGTTCATATAGTTGTCGAAATAGTCGGCCAAATTCACATCACCAAACTTCACCAGAAAATCGACATCACTGTCAGCATCAAAAGAGTCTGATAGTATGGAACCAAAGGCGAACAGCTCAATTACCTTGTGCTTTTTGCATAGGGTGGATATTTCGTCAATATGATCCTTGATGATTTTCATCCGTCGCATGTAAATATAACAAATATTTTTCTCTCATAATTTAGTCCAGTAACGACTCCCGATATGCCGAGAGTATCTCCAAGAGTAGAAATAACTCTATTGATAGTTGCTTGCCAGGCCCACATCGCCGAAACCGTTCTTGGCCCCGGATGGGCAAGTACCTCTGTCAACGCCGGTACCTTTCGCACCAACTCCATTGGCAGTGACAAGGATCGGCAGCTTGCGGCTTACCATGATTCAACTGGCGATGTGGTGCTGGCAAAGAGGCTCAAAAGAAGCAGGAGCAATGCCTGCTGAGGAGGTAAGGGTGGTGAAGTGGTGTTATTGACCTTGAGTAATGGGCTCTTCGAAAATTGAGTTATTCTCCTTGCCATATTTTCCAAAGAAAGATATCGCTTCCTCCAAAACTTGTTAATGCAGTAGATCCAAATGTAACTGTTTCAGTAAAGCTTCCGGTAATGTGGACAATACCGTTAGCTCCAACAGCCAAAGCCTGACCATAGTCATCTTCCGGTCCGCCAGCTTTTTGAGCCCATAGAATTTCCCCACTCGGATTGTATTTGGCTACAAAGGCATCACGACTGTTCATTTCTGTAGTGAGACCAAAATCGTCAAAGGCGCTGGTTGAGAAGTATCCAGTTACATAAATATTCCCGTTATTATCGAGGTCAACGGATCGAGCGTTGTCGTAATTATACCCTCCTTCAGTTTTCACCCAAACTAGATCGCCCGAAGAAGTCGCAAATTTAGCAATGAGGATATCTTCGTTTCCTTGAGCAACAATAGGGGCTGAAGCAATTGTGGCTGATCCCGTAAAGTATCCTACCCCGTAAAGGTTCCCCTGACTATCAGCCGCTAAAGAGTAAATATTATCATAGTTACCACCCCCAAGTTGTTTTACCCAAATCGGATTCCCCTCTGCATCGAGCTTTGCAACAAATGCATCCAAAGAACCGAGTGACGTAAGAGATTTGTCCCCTAAATGAGTAGTTTCAAAAAACGCACCAGCCAGGAATAACTCATCGTTGGCATTAATTTCAATAGCACTTCCAAAGTCGTCAGAATCTCCCCCCATATTTTTTGCCCACAATAAATCTCCAGACGCAGAATTCAACTTCATAATCAATAGGTCGGTGCCGCCGTTAGAAATCAAACTGGATGATCCAACTGAAATTGACTCTGCGAAGAACCCGGCTAAATATAGATTTCCAGCTAGATCTGATACCATTGAACTAAAAGAAGGAACCTGTGAACTATTGGAGACAAAGGTTTTGACCCACGCTACATCTCCTGATGTATTTAATTTTGTCACAAACAGATTGCTGCCCGATTCCCCTTTCACAATTCCCCCAAACGACGCTTGGTTAAAAATTCTTCCTGCCACATATAAATTGCCCAACAGGTCAACAACAATTGTTGCCGGGATATCGGAATCTGCGCCTCCTATTTGCTTTACCCAAGTCAGGTCACAATTGGAATTGTATTTTGCGACAAAGATGTCGTCCGACCCAAAAGAGCTTAACAAGGTTCCTGCAAAACCTGCGGATCCTCTGAATGAGCCAACTATATACGTATTACCGAAACTATCAACTCCAATACTGTTGCCCATATCATAATCGCCACCACCGGCGGCGGCTTCAATGACTACTTCAAATGTCGCCGTACTTGTTGTCGAATTACTTTCTGTTGTCACTGTAATTTGTCCGGAAGTGGCTGTCTCAGGAATTTTGAAAGTTATCGTTGTCGCACTCACTTGGCTGACAATCGCAGGCACTCCATTGATATTCACCGAGTTTCCGGTGGGCGAAATGCTAAACCCTGACCCAGTAATTGTCACAGTTGCCCCGACTGCACCAACCGAAGGTGAGAATGTGCTTATCATTGGTAGTACAGCAAAATCTTCGGGAGAAATAACAGTATGACTGCTAACCGTGACAGTGATTTTTCCAGTCGCTGCCAGTTCGGGCACCACCACAAGTATTGACTTAGCAGTTGAGGACGAGACAGTTGCAGCTACCCCATTGAACATTACAATGTTTTTGGATGGCTCAGGACTGAAACCTGACCCAGTTATTTCAATGGTGGACCCTATGGTTCCATTTTTTGGAGTAAAGCTTTCAACTATTGGTGGGACGATGAATTCTTCCACTGAATTTGTAGAAAGTTCATGTACAGTTAGTTCGAACTTTCCAGTTATTGCTTCCTCAGGCACTATAATATTTAAGGTAGTTTCGGTTGAAGATACTATCGTAACCGGAATGCCACCAAGTGTAACCAAATTTTCTTCTGGGGCTGAACTGAAGTTTTTTCCAGTGATTGTTACTTCTGACCCACTCGGCCCAAATGATGGCGAAAAGCTGGCTATTTCTGGAGACTGGAACACTGTGAAGGCAATATCAGAAATGCCAGTCTGACCATTTACGGTGACAGATATTTTCCCGGTAGAAGCAGTGGCAGGCACCCTAACTACTAAGCCCGTGGGGGTTGCCGAAATTACAGTTGCTGTAGTTTCATTGAGCTTTACAATATTTTCTTCTGCTAAATTGCTAAAGTTTTCACCCAAAATGGTCACAGTGTCTCCCGCAATCCCGTTGTCTGGGCTGAAGCTAGAGATTACCGGAACGGGCTCTGGGTCTTCTTGACCGCATGAAACAATAAAGAATATACTTGCAAGGAATAGAATAGACACACAGTGCCAAACAAGAACTCGTTTATTAATCATGATGACAGGGCTAGAAAAATTGACGGAAAAGTAGTTGTAGATTTGATGTTTATCAATCTTCTTTTCGTTTTATTTTTCTTTCGTTCGATCGAAGAGAATATTAGGCAGAGTTATACTTCTTATTCATATAATCCACCGACTCTTTGACCAGCGTCTTTAGAACGTCAACATCTACATCAGTCAACTTATTGATATAGAGACAAGACTTCCCGGTTTTGTACTTTCCGAGCTTCTGCATCAGCTCTTCGTACCGCCCAAAGCCTGGCATGATATAGAGCGTAAGGCTCGTTTTTCTTGGCGAGAAGCCTGTTATCATCCAATCACCTTCCTGTCCACTGGCATATTTGTAGCGATAGGTGCCAAAACCAACTATAGATGACCCCCACATCTTTGGTTTTTCGCCAGTCACCTCCTTCATCAGCTTCAGCACCTCAAAGGCATCATTTCGTTTTTTCTCATCTTCCACTTTGTCGAGAAAGCCTTCCACGCTTACATCGTTGACTTTTGTTTTTAATTCGTAGGCCATAGTGATGTATTTTGATTGGGGAACTAAGAAAAATCTACTTTAAATGCAAGGGACTGCAGCCCAAAGCATTACACCTTTTTGTTTTCCTTTTTATCGTACCATAGCTGCACCAGCCCCGAGGGGAAAGTCAGACTTTTTTTGAAAGTCAGGTTTTGCTCCGGGCGGCCGTCTTTAAACAATCTAATGCCGTTACCCAGCAAATGCGGAATGACCGAAACGATTACCCTGTCAATGAAAGAGTGCTTGAGCAGTTCAAACACCAGGTCGCCACCACCGTCGCAGTAGATGTCCTTGCCCTTTTCCTTTTTGAGTTTTTTAATGAGAGCCGCCAAGTCATTAAAGTACTCAACGTTTTCATCCTTGCCGGTTCTGCTATTGGATAGCACCCACACCTTTTTGTCCTTGTGATGAAAGTCTCCTCCAAATGATAATACTTTGTCGTATGTCTTCCTGCCCCAAATGACCGTGTCGATGCCAGCGGTGAATTCCGCATAGCCATAGTCCTCACCAGGCACCTGTACTTGTGACAGAAAATCAATATTGTCGTCTTCTTTGGCGATGTAGCCATCGAGACTCATAGCGATGTAGAGATTTACTTTGCGCATAATTTAAGTTTTTTGACAAAGGTCGGTAAGCTGTTGTTACTTGAATTGTAAAAATCGGACATCAGAAAAGTACATTTTTTGCCTGGCGCAATTCGCCTGGCGTCATCCCGGAAAACTGTTTTGCGTCGTGGATAAAATGCGCCTGGTCGAAATACCCGGTTTCGTAGGCGACGTCTGTGAGACTCCATTTGGCCACTTTCAACAACTCAGAAGCTGAGAGAAATCTTCTCATTTTAATGTATTCTTTTGGCCCCAAGCCCAAACACTGGTCATACTTTCTAAGTAATTGCCGATGGCTGAGCCCTACCGCCCTGGCTATCGAGTCGACGCTGACCTGGGCCAGCGATTTTTCAATGAGTGTCAGAGTGGATTGAAATGACTCTTCAGCTCTATAGTTTCGACTCAATTTCTCAATAAGAAACTCCTGAACGACTTGCACCTTCTCCTCGTCGGACAAAGTAGCCTCGACTCTTTGTTCCATCTCTTTCGCCGCTTCAGCCTGCGATTTACCAATATCGCTCAAACACACTGTTTGGTTGGCTACAATTGACATTGGAACATCGAAAAAAGGCCAGGATCGACCCGGATAAAACCATACGGTAATAAAGTGAACCTGTTTCGGGCTGGAAATATCCATAAAGCAGTTCATTCGGGACGTGATGAAGCTACTGCCATTTATTTTTCGTCCATTCACCTCAAATGAATCGGCGGTGTCGCCAATATTGACGAACAGTTCAACACATCCGTCGGGAAGTACTCGTGAATGGGGAGGGGGCTCCCACGTGCCAGGCGCCTGCATCAGGTAAATCGCCTTAACAAAGGGACGGAGTTGCTCTGGTATCTGGCAGTTTTTTAAATGTGTCATAAGCGACAGACCTAATTGTGACCCCGGGAGACGGTTCTATGACAATTTTTTACAATGTGTATAGCAGACACATTTTTGCTATTAACTACTTTGCAAGCCAAGTTTGGTAATGCCCTTTCGGGGGCAGCAACGTTTAACGTTGCACGGTTGATTAGGTTTGGTAGCCCGGTGATCTTTTAGAGCGCCGGGCTTTTTTTATTTGTTCTTTTCCGCCAGCAGCAGTGCCTCCAATTCTGCCACGGCCTCAGGATTTTCGACAGCTACATTTATCTTTTGGCCGGGGTCTGATATCTGATAGAGTTGCATAGCTGTGTCACGCCCTGACTCTGTGTTGGTGTGCTGGTAAATTGCCGGGCCATCATGTGGAGGAATGAGGTACCACTTCAGGTTACGAATTGCTTGCGTGCCCGATGCATGCAGAACCAGAGAGCTTCGGCCCATATCAGATTTCCCAAGCAACGCATCCATCACGTTTTTACTGTCGGCAATGGTGCCGGAATCCGCCGTTACACCTACCAACGATGAAAGGGAGGCTGGCAGGTCGACCTGGCAAACCAAAGCATCCGAAACGCCAGCCTTAACTGTCCCCGGCCAGCTGACAATAAATGGAACCCTCGTACCACCATCGAACAGGCTGTATTTTCCGCCTCTAAGCAGGCCCAATGGCTGGTGATCGCCGAGAAGTTCTACAGCCTGATCCTCATATCCGTCGTCTATTACAGGCCCATTATCGCTCGAAAAGACGATCAAAGTATTTTTTGACAACCCCAGGCTTTCGAGGTGTTTTGTGATTTCGCCTACACACCAGTCGGCTTCCACAATGGCATCACCACGTGGCCCCATGCCCGATTGGCCAACAAATCTTTCGTTAGGCGTGCGGGGAACATGGGGCTGGTGCAATGCAAAGTACAGGAAGAAAGGACCATCCTTTTGCTCTGTGATAAATTCCCTGGCCTTATCGATAAATACATCAGCCATGTCTTCATCCCGCCACAGGGCAGCTTTTCCACCTTTCATAAAGCCTATTCTGGAGATGCCGTTGTGAATGCTCATGTCATGACCATGACTAGGGTGCATTTTTAGCAACTCAGGGTTGTCTTTGCCGGTAGGCTCCCCCGGAAAATTCTCCTTATAGTTGATCATCAATGGGTCGTGTGCTTCAAGCCCAACCACTTTTTGGTTTTCTACAAAAACTGTTGGCACCCTGTCGTTAGTGGCAGCCATCATGTAGCTGTAGTCAAAGCCGATATCGTTTGGGCCTGGGCTAATGCGCTCGTTCCAGTTTACATTGCCGTCGCCAAGACCAAGGTGCCATTTGCCAACGACCGCTGTTTTGTAGCCAGCTTTCTTTAAAAGGGAGGGGAGAGTTGCCATCCCAGGCCGTATCAGTGCAGGTGCATCGCCAGGCAATACCCTTGCATCCTTATTTCGCCATGGATAAACACCTGTCAGCAACCCATACCTCGAGGGTGTGCAAGTGGCTGAAGTACAATAGCCTTGCGTAAAGCGGAGGCCTGTTTCAGCAAGTTGGTCAATATTGGGAGTGCTTATGGTGTTGGAGCCATAAGCGCTCACATCGCCATAGCCCAGGTCGTCAGCCAGGATAACGATGATGTTGGGTTTAGGCGTACTTTCCTCAGCTGGTTCCGTTTTGCAGCCAAGTGCTGCCACCAAAGTCACAAGCGAAAGTGCCTTTATTGAGGAGCTATTTATCATGGTTGCGCTTTGTATTCTTTGAAGTATTTTTCAAGTACAAAAGGAGGTTGGTGCACGTCCGGCTTCCTTTCGAAGGTAGTTGGGTCGTACTCCATTGGCACAATGGTTTTGGCGGTAAGCTTCAGCGTGTCGTCGGTTTTCCTTTGCCAGCTGCTTAACAAGCCCATCATTTCCCTCACTTTTACCTCATGTTCCTTTTTTCCAGCCAAATTGACTAGTTCATCAGGATCATTTTCAAGGTCGAAGAGCTGTGTGTGGTCTATCATCGGGTACCTTATCAATTTCCATTTTTTGTCCCGCACTGCCCGGTGCGTGCCTCTGTAGGTGGTGAATAGCGAGGTTCTTACACCTCCTTCTTTGCCCATAATTACCTTCGAAATGTCTTTCCCATCCACACCCTCAGGTGGTTCTATACCTGTGAGGTTGCAAAGTGTAGGGAAAATGTCGTAGAGGTAAACCAGTGCATCTCTGGTTTCATTGGCTGGCAAGCCAGGGCCTGCGAAAACCAGTGGTGCCTTCATGCTGTGCTCATACAGGCTTTGTTTTCCCACCAGCCCGTGGCTTCCCAGTGCAAGCCCATGGTCGGCGGCGTAGACAATTATTGTGTTGTCGGCAAAGCCGCTGGCTTCAATCGAAGCGATGATGTCGCCTATTCTTTTGTCGGCATGGGTAATCATGGCGTAGTATTCCCTGAGCTGGTCTTGAATCATCCCTGGGTCTCTCGGCCAGGGCGCCAGGTGCTCATCTCTTACCTGCATTTCATTTATTTCCCCAAAATTGAATGGGTGCCAGGGCTTAAAGTTGGCTGGCAAAGGAACGGTGTCTCCCGCATACTGCTCCAGGTATTGTGGCAATGGACTTCTCGGGTCGTGGGGGGCTGTGAAGGCAATGTAAGCAAAGAAGGGCTTTTCGGCTCCTTTTTGTGAGGTAATGAAGTCTATCATCGCATCAGCAAAAAGATCAGTAGAGAAGCCTTTTTCTACAGGTTCGGTAAAAGTGGAGTCATTCACTTTGTCACGGACAGCGGTATTGAAGTGATCATCCATTCCCCCCAGAAATACGTTCTTTCCCTGCTGAAACGAAGCCAGAAAGCTGTCGCCACCATTGTGCCATTTGCCAGTGCCAAAAGTGGTGTAACCATTGGCGGCCAATACCTGCGGCATGGTGGTGACTGTGTCCAGCTTGTCGTATACATGGTAAAGGCTTTTGCCACTCATGAGCATGGCTCGACTCGGGGCGCAAACTGCTCCATGAATAGAGCCCATGCAGTAGTTGTTAGTGAAGCGCACACCATTTTCTGCAAGTGCATCGAGGTTGGGTGTTTTAATAATTTCGTTACCCGCTGCTCCCAGTGCATCTGCTCGCTGGTCATCAGTGAAAATGAAAACAATGTTGGGTTTTTGAGGCTCCTCTTTCTTTTGTGAGCATCCCACCAAAACTTGACAAAAAAACAGGGCGACCAGAGAGCTGGTACTAAAAATTGGGCAATATTCTTTCCTCATGGCTAAAAATAGAAAACCATCCACATTTATAAATGGCTTCTTGCTAATATTTGCCATGCTGAATTCTATTTTATTCATTAAACTGTGATATAATCCCTAGGTATGAAAGCAGTATTTGGTAAGGTCGCTCTATTTACTCTTGTGGCAGTTGTCTTCTTTTGTCTGGGCCAGTACGTGTCGCTAACAAATGAGGAAACGATTAGCTGCGACAATATTATCAAAGCAGGTGAACTGATAGGAGTGCCGCTTACCCGTGCCGAAGCAGACTCCATGCTTGAGGGTATTGCTTCGCAAAGGGAGAGCTTTCTTTCTATGCGCAGGAGCCCATTGGCTAACGACGTGGTGCCAGCCATGCAGTTTAATCCGCTCCCCTTGGGCTTTCGCCACCAAAGCCATTTTAAAGGGTTGAAATTTGGCGATTACACTGGAACCTTGCGACCTGCCACTGATGAGGAGCTGGCTTTTATGAGTATCGGAGAGTTGGCGGAGCTCATCCGAACCAAACAAATTTCCTCACTTGAGCTTACCCAGTTTTATATAGACAGAATTAAGAAGCTTGATCCACAGCTGCACGCCATCGTGACCCTCATAGAGGATTATGCACTTGAAAAAGCTGCAAATGCTGACAAGGAAATTTCACAGGGTAACTACAAAGGTCTTTTGCATGGCATTCCTTTTGGTGCCAAAGACTTGCTGTCCAAGAAGGGCTTCAAAACAACCTGGGGGGCCATGCCCTACAAAGACCAGGAGTTTGAGGTTGATGCGACTGTTGTCGAGCGGCTGGAAAACGCTGGGGCAATTTTGGTGGCAAAAACCACACTTGGCGCTCTTGCCATGGGCGATATTTGGTTTGGGGGTAAAACACGGAACCCCTGGAATACCGAGAAGGGTAGTAGCGGTTCATCGGCGGGTTCGGCATCCACTGTGTCAGCAGGCATGTTGCCTTTTGCTATTGGTTCGGAAACGTTGGGGTCGATTGTGTCACCATCCACTGTGTGTGGTGTAACTGGCCTGAGGCCCACTTATGGCAGAGTAAGCCGCTACGGCGCCATGGCCCTTAGCTGGAGCATGGACAAGCTAGGCCCATTGTGCCGCAATGTGGAAGACTGTGCCATTGTTTTGGCTGCGATTGGCGGACCTGACGGAAAAGACGCTATGGTGCTGGATTTTCCTTTTTACTATGAACCCACGATTGATTTGAAAGCATTGAGGATTGGCTACGTCAAGGAGGATTTTGACGGGGAGTATGCTTTTTATGGTCAGGATAGCGTGGCCCTACAGGTCTTGAAAGAACTCGGAACAGAACTTATACCAATTGAATTGCCCAACCAGCCAGTTGGGGATATGACCATCATCCTTTCGGCAGAGGCTGCAGCGGCTTTTGAGGAATTGACTTTAAGTGGGCGGGACGACCAGCTGGTGAACCAGTTAAAGTGGGGCTGGCCCAATAGCTTCAGGGAGTCCCGGTTAATTCCTGCCGTCGAATATATCCAGGCAAACAGACTGAGAACCCAACTTATCCAGGACATGACCAGTGTTTTTGATAAAGTGGATGTGTACCTGGCTCCTTCCAGAGAAGGCAAGAACCTGCGGGTCACCAATCTTAGCGGCCACCCATCGGTGGTGCTGCCCAACGGCTTTTCTGATGATGGCACTCCCACCAGCATTACCTTCACAGGCCGGTTATTTGATGAAGGAACAGTGCTGGCGGTGGCAAAAGCATACCAGAATGCTACAGACTGGCACAAGAAACATCCTAAGCTAGAATAACTCTAATGCCAAATATTATTTTAAATAGTGATCCTAATTTAGAATTTTTTATCACATTTGATCGATTTTACATCGAATACCTCCATTAAATTTTTTGGTAAGGCATTGTTGAAAGTGACAAAAGTCACTCTTTTCGGTTCGTGGCATCATACCCTACGCTAACTCCCGCTTATACCTTAGCATCATCAAAATGTTTCACCAAAACCAATTAGAAACATGAAAACGTTGCTAACAATTACCGCCCTCGTATTTCTGACTGTAGCTGCTACAGCCGGGCAGCCATTTAAGGCAGAAAAGGGATCGAAAATCACAGTTGCAGGTACATCAACTATGCACGACTGGACAATGGTTTCGGAAGAAATCCAGGTTGACGCAAGCATAGCTGAGGGAGGAGCAACCATCGACGGTCTGAAACTTGTCGTGCCGGTCACGACCCTCAAGAGTCACAAGAGTGGCATGGATGACAATGCCTACAAGGCACTGAAGTCTGACAAAAATCCGCAGATCATATTCAATCTGAAGACATCTCAATCTAAAGGCGCATCGCTTTTGCAAGGATCAGGTCAATTGACCATTGCCGGAGTAACCAAAGACATCAGTCTTGACGGAAAACTGGAGGCCCTTGCCAACGGCAAATACAAAATCACAGGTTCCTATACCCTCGATATGGAGGCTTACAAAGTAGAACCACCCTCTTTTATGTTTGGCACCGTCAACACAGGAAAAGAGGTAACAATCTCCTATGAAATTATTCTTTCTAAATAAATCAAAAAACCAATAAATGTCCCGTATCATGAAAACGCTAAATAAATTTTTTGGGATACTGATTGTCTTAGGACTTTCCGCAACCAGCACACTGATGGCTCAGCAACCTGACCTTCAGTTTTACAGAACAAATGACGTAAAAGGCCGCAATGTTTTTGAAACTACAAAAGCAGATACTATACCTTTCGACGGCTTAAAAGTGAGAGTGGGTGGTGACTTTGCCATCGAATTTCAGGGAATTAACCAAACAAACTCCCTGGACAGCCTTTTGGAGCTGGGTACTAACTTAAACCTCCCAACAGCCAACCTTAACCTTGACGTGCAGTTATCTGACGGTATGAGAATGCACTTGAGAACCTACCTTTCTGCCAGACACCACAACGAATCCTGGGTAAAGGGTGGTTACATCCAAATCGACAAGCTTGACTTTATCAAACCAGGTTTTGCATCTGATCTAATGAAAGTAGTTACCTTCAGAGTAGGTTTGGACGAGATCAACTTTGGTGATGCACATTTCAGAAGAACTGACAATGCCAGGGCCATATTTAACCCTTTTGTTGGCAACTATATCATGGACTCTTTCACCACGGAAGCTTTTATTGAGGCAAATGCTCAAAGCAATGGCTTCATAGGCGTGCTGGGTATTTCTAATGGTAAGTTGAACCAGAGTGTGGTAATTACGCCTACCACCGACAATAAAATTTCCTTCTACGGAAAAGTGGGTTACGACAAGCAGTTCAACGATGACCTTAGATTTAGACTTACTGGTAGCTGGTACATGAACAGTGGTTTATCTACAGGCTTTTACCTCTACGGTGGTGATAGAGCAGGAGACAGGTACTACAATACGTTGATCTCACTTGCCGAGGCAGCTAGCGGAGTGAATGCAACCAGTGCGTACGCCAATGCTCGCTTCAACCCAAGATTCAGACAAATGACTGCTATCCAGATCAATCCATTCATTAAGTATCAGGGACTTGAGTTGTTCGGTATCTATGAAATAGTGTCCAACAGCGAAGATCAGGGCAGCGGACAATATACTCAAACAGCAATTGAAGCGATTTACAGAATTGGCGCTGCTGAGAAAGTGTTCCTTGGAGGTAGATACAATGCCGTAAGTGGAAAAGCGACGGATGCAGCCACTGCTACTCAGAAAATTAACCGGATCAACCTGGGTGGTGGTTGGTTTATGACCGACAATGTGGTTGCCAAGCTAGAATATGTTAATCAGCAGTATACTGAAGGCTGGACTGGCAAATACAACGATGCCGAGTTCAAAGGTATCATGATTGAAGCTGCCATTAGTTTCTAGTTGGTTTTTGGTGAGTTAGTTACGGAATGCCCGCCAAGCGGGCATTCCTTTCTCTTTTTGATATGAAGCTCCTCCTCATAGTAATTGGCTTTTACTCTCTCATCTTCAGTAATGGAGATGAAAAAAGAATGGTTGCCTGGGTAATTGAGCCTTCCAGTACCCTGGTTATTAATGGGGCTTCCAATGTCAATCAATTTACTTGTGGGATGTCGTCGTACCAGTATACCGACACGCTGGAGCTTTCCGAACGGACGGCTTCTTACATCAAATTTTCGCCAAACAAACTATCGCTCCCTGTTGTCGATTTTGATTGTGCGCACAAAATGATTACCAGCGACTTCCAGGAAACCCTCCAGGCTGACATATATCCTGAAATCGGAGTGAGCTTTTTGTCATTGAACGCCGTTTCATCCACTATCCCGGGCGTCACGAGCTACGACGCCGTGATGCTCATAGAGCTCTCTGGAAGAAAAAGAGAGGTGAGTGTTCATTTCGATTTTTGGGAGAAAAGCTACAGTCTCTATAATCTGGTAGGGTCAAAAACTCTGCGTTTTACTGACTTTGAGATGGTGCCGCCGTCAAAGATGATGGGCCTTGTAAAGGTAGCTGATGAGCTTACCATCGACTTCAATTTGGTTATCCGGCCGCTCTAGTCGCAACTTCTTATGGCTTGACTTTCAGGAATTTATCATCCTGCTATGCATTGATTTTCAACCGCTTTTGACTATTTTCATGGAAAAGCGAGTCCTATGAAAACGAAAAGGGCAATTTTTATCGTCGGCTTGATTTTTTACCAGGCCGCAATAGCGCAAATTGGTTCGAAAGTAAAAGAACAGACAAGTCAGGGGCTGCCGGGCACGTGGGTCAATACCGAATTTGGTTACACCATGACTTTGCGACTGCTCAGCAATGGTTCTGGAGAGTTTGATGGTGAATCTATTACCTATACTGTAGGTGAAAACAGTTTAGCGATCAAATTTGCTACTGAAGTCGTGACCTATCAGTATAATCTGGTGGGTGACAAGTTGACGCTTTCCGGAGGCGATTTGGATGCGGCCATCACATTCGGGAAAAGCGGGGCGGAAAGGCAGGCCACTGCCAATACACTGCCGACCCAGGCTGCTGACCCTCCAGCGGGCTCAATCATTGGCAAGTGGGAAAGCCAGGGGCAGGTGCTCGACTTCATGGCCAACGGCAAGGTAGCGATCGACGGTAATTCCTTCAACTACCAAACACAGGGCACCAATGTGATACTTTCCACTCCACAGGGTGCAGTGCAGTTTCAGTACCAGCTAGGAGGAAATACTTTGACATTGACTGGCCCTGGAGGAAGCCTTGTCTACAACAAATTTGATGGGAATATGCCGCCTGCCGGACAGGCTGGAGTCTCCACAAGCTCGGGTTTCGCTCCTGCCGAACTCTCAGGGAAATGGTGCTACGTGAATGTAACCAGCACAGGGTCAGGCGGCTGGACGACCGACGAGTGTATCATTCTCAACGGAAACGGCACCTACGAATACTATAGTGAAAATTCGGGCAGTGCAACAGTAACCAATCAATATGGAACGCAGATAGCAACAGGCGGCACAAGTTCGCAGACCTCCGATGCAGGCACATGGAGCTTGCAGGGAAGTATGTTGGTGGCTAGTTCCAGATCGGGTGGCACGCAGTCATTTACATTTGAAAAACGGAACCATCCCAAAAACGGTGATCCAATGATTGTGCTTAACGGCCGTACGTATGTAACTTTTTACCAGAAACCACCTTGGCGGTAAATCGGTTTGTCTTAGAAAACGTTGAAAAAAGTACCGAGCCAGCCAAGGATAACGCTAAATAGAAAAAGTAGTAGTAGAGTAATCATAATGCTAATTACGTGGTTTTTGCGAAAAGGATGCTAAAAATTTAGCTGTATAGACATTTAACACCATTTCTTTGTTAGCGCTTTGACTTCACTTTACAACTGGAGGTTACGTAGCCAAGTCAACTTTTTTCACCGCCGCTAGTGGAATATGAGATGCCTTATATGGAGGCCTACGATTTTCCCTTTATTTTCGAAGGTCAAATAAACAACTATGGCTAGAGATAACTGGGGAAGTAAGTTTGGTTTTGTAATGGCCGCTGCAGGCTCCGCTGTGGGTTTGGGTAACATTTGGAGGTTCCCTTACCTGACCGGGGAGAATGGTGGAGGTGCTTTTGTATTTGTTTACTTTATCTGCATCCTTCTGGTAGGAGCTCCCTTACTTTTTAATGAAATGGGGCTTGGACGTTTTTCCCGAAAAAACCCTGTGGGTGCATTTAAGGATACAGGAGGAAGTAAGTTTTGGGTTTTTGGCGGAGGTATATTATCGCTTTGCGTAAGCTTCTTTGTGCTCTCTTATTACGGCGTTATTGCGGGCTGGACAATCGGATATATGTATACCGCCCTGTTCGACATACCTCTGGATTTTGATGTTTTCCGGGCTAATCCGGTCGCAATTTTACCACTCTTCGGCATATTCATGGCGGCTTCCACACTTATCGTTTTGGGAGGCATAAGTGGAGGCATCGAAAAGGCAGCCAAAATCATGATGCCTGTGTTGTTTGTTTTGTTGATAGTTGTAATTATC
Organism: Imperialibacter sp.; assembly: GCF_048007035.1. NCBI lineage: Bacteria > Pseudomonadati > Bacteroidota > Cytophagia > Cytophagales > Flammeovirgaceae > Imperialibacter > Imperialibacter sp. The sequence continues at coordinate 1,421,538 of NZ_CP180355.1, read as the reverse complement.
AGGAGCGTAACGCTTCCTGGAGCAATGGCGGGTATTGAGTACTACCTTGTTCCGGACTTTAGCAAAATCGGAGGAGGGACTATTCTAGCCGCTCTCGGTCAGGCCTTTTTCTCTATGAGTATCGGCTGGGGAATGATGATCACCTATGGCTCTTATCTGCCAAAGGACAGTAACATCGTAAGCTCAGGTCTTTGGGTAGGTATTATGGATACTGGTGTGGCACTGCTGGGTGGCTTAATGATTTTCCCTGCCGTGTTTGCTTTCGGCATGCAGCCGGACCAGGGTCCCACTTTGGTTTTTAAGATACTACCAGTCATTTTTGAATCGTTACCTGCCGGCGGCAATATCATAGGGGCTTTTTTCTTTCTCCTGCTTTGCCTGGCTGCTCTTACGTCTTCCATTGCAATGATTGAAGTGCCTGCATCCTTTTTCATCGACAACAAAAACTGGAGCCGAAAAAAGGCTGCCTGGGTGGTAGGGATTGCCGCCACAGTAGTAGGACTGCCATCTGCACTCTCCAGTGGCGGAGCCGACATATTTACCAATGTTTCTATCACAGTATTTGGCAATACCTATGGGGGTGTGATGGACATCATGGACTTCTTCTTTGGCACCTTCTTCATTGTCATTGTGGCGTTGATGACCTGTCTTTACACTGGTTGGGTTATGGACATCACCAAGATTTCGGATGAAATAGCTGAGGGAGCTCCATTTTTCAAGAAAGAGCTTGTGGCGGGTATCACTCCGGCAGCCATTTGGCGATTCTTTATTCGCATTGTGTGCCCGGCGGTTATCGGGCTAGTGCTGATCAATATGATGGGGATATTCTAAAACGAAAAAGCGATCCGGGAAGTGCTGATTACCAGACTTCCCGGATCGCTATAGTTTTACTTCTTAGGCGCAGGGCCTAATCCTTTCTTCGGATCATCTTTCACCTTTGCTGGTTGCGAAGGCTTTGTTTCAGCAGGTTTTTCTTCCTTCTTCTCTGAGGTCGTTTCCTTTATTTCCGTTGCGGCTACCTTTTTCGCTGCTTCGCCCAAATAGGCTGGTAGCTCAAGGCCGGCCATCTCAAAGATTTCTTTCAGTGGGGGTACCGACTGGTACATGCCGGAAAGGAAGTTGGCTGTCGACGTCTTGCCGTCTTTGCCAGTGCCCGAATCCCAAACGGTGATTTTCTCTATTTGGATATTCTTGATGGCTTCTGACTGTAGCCTTACCAGCTCGGGTAGTTTTTCAGCAATGATAAGCATCGCTGCATCTTTCGAGCTGTTGCCGGCTGCGTTCACTATTTGTTTCAAACCTTCTGCCTGCTTGGTCAGCACTTCATAAATACCTTTGGCTTCCGCTTCTCTCCTCATTATTATTGAATCGGCCTCACCTTTGGCACGTCGTCTAATCATTTCGGCTTCAGCCTCGGCGGCAATCTCTACCTTGAGCTTGTCGATTTCTGCAGGCACCACAATGTTGGCCGTTTGGCTGGCTTTGTCTCTTTGGGCTCTGGCGTTTTCCGCTGCTTGCTCGGCTGCATACGACTCCTCCAGCGCTTTGGCTTGCTTCACCTTTTCGGCCGCCATGGCTTTTCTAAGGGCCTCAGCTTCTTTTTCCCGTCTGTCAGCTTCAGAATTGGCTATATCAATTTTGGCCTTGTTTTCGCCTTCAACCGCCCTGGCGTTGGCCTCGGAGGTTTGAATTCTTTCGGTCTTTTGCGCTTCGGCCTCACCAATATTGGCTTTCGCCAAAGCTTCTGACTCGCCCACTTTAGCGCTGGAGTCGGCATTGGCAATTTGGATCCGTTCTTTTTGTGCTGCATTGGCCTCACCAATTTTTGCAAGGGCGTTGGCATCAGCCACCTGCACCCGCTGGTCCTGGTGCGCCATCGCCTCGCCGATAGATCCGTCTCTGGTTTTTTCAGCCACACTCTTGCGGGCGTCGTTAATAGCCTTGGCGGCTGCTTCTTTTCCAAGCGCCTCTATGTAGCCCGACTCATCTTTGATGTCGGTTACGTTTACGTTGATGAGCTTAAGGCCAATTTTCTTTAGTTCTGCTTCCACATTGCTGGCCACATTCGCCAGAAACTTGTCACGGTTGCTGTTGATTTCTTCAATGTCCATCATAGCCACCACCAGCCTCAGCTGACCAAAAATGATGTCTTTGGCGAGGTCATGGATATGGTCTTTGGTTAACCCGAGCAGTCTTTCAGCTGCATTTTCCATCACGCCTGTTTCTGTGGAGATACCCACAGTAAAGCGGGAAGGCACGTCAACCCTGATGTTTTGCTTGCTGAGAGCATTGGTAAGGTTCACCTCTATCGAATTAGGAGTGAGGTCGAGAAAAGCGTAGTCCTGAAACACCGGCCACACAAACGCAGCGCCACCGTGAATACACTTGGAGGAGCTATGGCCGTCGGTACCGCCGCCCACTTTTCCGTAGACAACCATTACCCTGTCAGAGGGGCATCGCTTGTAGCGACTAAAAAATGTGATGAGGATGATAAAAATAAAGAGGGCCACAATGGCCACTACGGGTAATGCGAATACGCTCATATTCAGCTAAAGTTTGCGGTAACTAAGAGTAGATTATTGTCTATAACATCACTGACTTTCACCACTTTGCCCGTTTTAATATCGGTCTCATCGTCGGTGATGGCCTCCAGGGTTCTCAGCGAACCCTGTACTTTTATCTGGATTTGGCCTATGCTGTTTCGCTTTGAGGCAATAGTAAGGTAAACCTCACCCAATTTTCCTTTCGCATTGCTCATTTTCAGGTTGCCGCTTTCGTCGGCCTTCGAAAGAAAGTAAAAGATGCTGGCCATAATTAACATCATAGCCAGCCCGGCGACCGAGGAAGCTACCAATGACCAGCCATCCGACATGCCGCTATCCAGGCAGGCTATACCCGTCCAGGAAAAAATGGAGAAGAAGGCCACAAGGTTTTTCAACGTAAGGAACTGAAAAGGAATGCCGGTGTCGCCGTCTATCTCTGCATCGGTAGACAAATCGTCGCCCATATCGCCACCGCCGATGAGGGTCATCAGCATCTGCAACAGGAAAAAAAGAGTGAATGGAACTGCCAGCGACCAGTATATTTTCTGAAGCAGAGTAAGGGTTTCCCACCAATTGGTGTATTGCTCAATCATTCTTTTTGAACCTTAGGGTTGAAAGGTTCAGTAAAATACGAAGTGTTGAGAAATTTCCTATTATGAAAAGAGAATAAAGAAAGTATTGGAAGCAAGATTTATGCTTCCACTTTAATGCTGTCGTTGCCAATCAATATGGGCTGGCCAAACCTGCCTTCTTCGTCTCTGTTCTCCAGGTTGAGTACGCCACGTGGGCATACTGATGAGCAAACGCCGCAGCCTACGCACGATGAGCGAACGATGTTTTGGCCTCTCTGGGCATACCAGCGTACATCTATTCCCATTTCGCAATAGGTGGAACAGTTGCCACAGCTGATGCACTGACCACCGTTAGTAGTAATGCGGAAGCGGCTTTTGAAGCGCTGCACAATGCCCAGGTAAGCTGCCAACGGACAGCCGAACCGGCACCAGACCCTATTGCCCATCAAAGGATAAAAGCCAGTGCCCACCACGCCAGCGAAGCCTGCACCGATGTAAGCGCCATACACTTCTCTGAGTGTATAGCTGTCGATCACACCCAGCCAGGAGTTGCCCGACCAATAGGTGTACAGCACGCCGCCAGTCATCACAACAGAAAAGGCCAGCACTGCATGGATCATCCACCGCTCAATTTTCCAGGCCTTCAGCGACTTATCGGAAAGCTGACGGAAGGGGTCGCCCAGCGTTTCTGCCAATCCACCACAGCCGCACACCCAGGAACAGTACCATCTTTTGCCAAAGAAGTAGACAAACACTGGCACTGCAATGATGATCAATGCAATGCCCCAACCCAGCATAAAGATGCCCAGGCTGCCTGAAGATATAAGCTGGTTTAGCTCATTGTCGAAGAAGAAATCGTAGTCGAGCGGCCAGATGTTTTTAAAGTCGAAATAGGGTTGGTTAAGCCTGAGGAGGATTTCGGGAATAAGGAAAGCGAAAGCCGTTTGAAAGAACATCACGGAAATCGTCCGCATGATCTGATACTTGCTGTGGCGGTATTTAATGAACATTCGCACCCCCATTACAAGGATGCAAAGCGTGTAAATGAAGCCATAAAGGAAAAAACGGCTGGCATCACTGTTCTTCAGTAGCTGACTCACAGGATCAACCATGATGATCCATTCAGTCATGTACTCGGGGAAGAAATACAAAATGATATAGAAGACAATAAGAAAGCTGCCAAGCATGATGCCAAGCCAGCCCTTGTTTTTCAAAACGCTTTGGAAAATGCCATTGTTCTTAATACCAGCCGGGCCATCAAGTTTGGTTTTAGGGAGCAGATACATCATAGCTCCGATAATAGGAAGCAGGTAGCAAAGAGCCAGAAAGAGGCCGGGGCTGGACTTGATGGGGCCGTGGGAAGCCAGTTTGGTCGCTTCATATCGGATGTCTCTGGCTTTGTAACGGTCGATACCTACCTCGCTGATGATTCCATAATCGTTGATCGTGTTGGCCACTGACATCAGGTCTTTCTTCAGCCCTTCTCTGGAGTCATATTTTCTCCCTTCCAGCCAGCTGCCGTACTCCTCCATTTTTCGTCTCTTGAATATAGTGCTGGTGTTGATCTTCGGGTAGATGTAGTTCAGCATTTCAAGGGAGAAAGTGTAGGGAGGAGGGCCCAGCTCACTAATTAATAGATTTATCTCTGATTCCTTGAGGGCAAAGAGCATCATTTGCTGCCTGTTGTAGGTGTTGATGCCTTTTTGGATGGTGCCGACAAACCCAAAATTCGTGCTGTATTCCGTGTCGACTATCTCCGGCGTGAAAGTGAGGATACCTTCAACTTTTCCTTCGTGACCAACAATTTTGTCAAAGTCACTCCTTGAAATTTTGTAGTCGGCCATGAAGAAGCTGGCCAGAAAAAGGCCAAAGCCAAGTATAAAAAGTGCCAGCCCGGTCAGTTGTATTGCTCTCATCTCTTTCTTCCTCTTGCTTTAGAAAATTCCAAACAGCTTTTTCTTTCTTTTCTTTTCGATTTCAAAATAAGGGAACTGCGTTGAAAATGCCGCTCTGATCTCCTGCTCGCAGGTATCAAAAAACTCTGGATCAAAATTGGCCTTCTCCAGTTCGTTTATCACCCTATCCACTTTTGTTTTCTGCCTGATCCAGCTGTCCCAAACTTCGTGTCGCTGCCTGATGCCCATGGCATTCATGCCGAGCACGGTGCCGGTTGCCTGATCAAAATTGATTCTGATGCCCTTTTTTCCGGCAGGATGCTCCCACCAGAACGAATCTACTCCGTCAGAGGCAATGGCGGGCACTGAACCATAGGTCTGATACTCGATATCAAGGAACTTGGCAGAATTGAACCAGATGCCAGGAACATACCTGGTTGGCTTACCACTTAGGGTCAGCGCCAGTGTTTCTCCCATCATGCGGCCGGTGTACCACACTTGCTCTGTGGCTTTCCGGTGAGGTAGTGGGTTTCGCAGTTCGGCACAGTCGCCAATGGCATAAACATCGGGTAAATTGGTCTGCAAAAGGTCATCGACCAGGATGCCCCTGTTGGTTTCGACGCCGAAAGACTTAGCCAGGCCAACATTGGCGTGCACTCCGGCAGTCAGTCCTACTACCTGGCAAGATATTTCCTCACCGGCACTGGTAATGACAGCAGAAGCCTTTCCATCCGGTCCAGCTTTAATCTCCTTTAATTCTGTGTTCAGTCGAAGGTCAATATGATGTTCAACAATGTGCCTATTGATCATGGCCGACTCTTCCGCTGGCAAAACCAAGTCCCAAAAGCTTTTTTCCCGTACCAGAAAGGTCACAGAAATCTTTCTCGACGCCAGCATTTCTGCCAACTCAATGCCAATGAGCCCACCTCCAACGATCACTGCTCTTTGGCAAGCCCCGGTGTTCTTCTCCAGTGTTTCCAAATCCTGATAGGAGTAGAGCCCCTGCACCCCGGGCAGATCCTGGCCAGTCCAGCCAAACTTGTTGGGTTGTGAGCCTGTTGCCAGCACCAACTTGTCATATTTGATTTTCTTTCCGGATTTAAGCTGGATAGATTTCTCCTTTGCCTCTACACCAGTAACAAAATCAAACACCAGGTCAATTCTGTTTTTCTCCCAAAACCAGTCTTCGTAGGGTTTGGTGTGTTCATACTTCATGTGTCCCATGTAGATATACATGAGGGCTGTTCTGCTAAAAAAATGCTCGGTTTCACTAGAGATCACAGTGATCTGATCATCTCCCTGCTTTCTCACATGCCTGGCGCAAGTGATGCCGGCTATGCCGTTTCCAATGATGACGATGTGTGCCATAAGTATGCTTCAAACTTAGCCAACCAGCCGCAATTGCTTTGTCTTAGCAGCGACCGAACCATGCAGTGAAGATACAAAAGCAACGATTAGTTGTAACGTTCGATGCTCTTAACTTGATCAATTGTTTATTTGGATGGAGTAACTTTAGAAGTGCAAACCAAAGCTATAACCCGGCCAGTATTGTACGTTCAGGCTTTCTTCCCTTGTTTTGAACACCTCCTGGCCAATGTTCAGGTCCTGCCCTTCGTGGAAATAGGCGTTGAATGAAAGACCAACAAACAGATGAGGCCCTTTTTTCTTTCTGCGCAGGCCTATTTCTGCATGTATTTTGTGTAGCATGCTAAGTTTGGGATCAAAATTTTTGGTTCGGTTGAGGTACATTGTCCTGATACCTGCACTTAAAAACCAGCGGGCGTTCAAAGTGTCGGCCCCTATCATAGAATGCTTGTTGTAAAACACCTTCATGAAGCCATAACCTAACCCCCACTTCACCTGGTTTCTGAAGCCGTCGAAAGGATTGTATGCGAAAATGAGTGCGTTTTGATTGACTACCTTGAAACGTCCCGTAAAAGGCATTTGAGAAGGGGTGTAGGTGCAGTTTTGACAATTGCCCGTGGTTCGTTCTAGCACAGCTGCAAACAGCTCGTCGGTAAACAGCCGGGTGTGTACGCCGCTGGAGCCAAAGTTAAGAGGGCCTACCTGCGTGCCGTACGTGGGCACGGAAGAGCCCTGGTAAGGACCTGGTTTGAAGATGTTGATCAGACCTATTTGCGTGCCGTGCACTTTTCGGGCTATGTTGATGAGGCCAAACTGCGTTCCGTCCATTTCGCTTGAAACATTCACCAGGCCGAATTGAAAGCCCCGGTCGGGTCCCGGCGGTGACGAGTTTTTGCCTTCCATTTGCACTGCCCGGTTGATCAGGCCTAGCTGCAAGCCACTGAGTTCGCCGTAGGTGTAGTTGAACAAAAGCGAAGCCTGGCTGCCGGTCATGCCACGAATGGCGATGTTATAGAGCCCGGCCATTTGCACGCCGAAAACTTGTTTGCCAGCCATGTTCCCCAGCCCAGCCAGCTGAAAGCCGTGCACGTAACCATTGTTGAAGTTGAACCCACCGGTTAGCTGGATGCCTTCGACATTGTTTCTGACAAAATTTAAGAGCCCGGAAAACTGGATACCCTTTAAATTGCAGGAAAAACCTTCGTTGACAATGGAGAGCTCTTCGCCATCGGTCAGGTTAAAGTAGGCCTGGCTTCCGATGATGTTGGCCAGCCCCGCTATCTGGATGCCAGTGCTCGAGTTGGTGTTGATGTTTGAAATGCCACCCAGCTCAAAGTGGTGGCTGCCGGCCGACATACCTCCGAAAATATTAAGGGAGAACCTGTTGAAATAGAAGCCACTTTCCAGTCCGTTAGTGCCTATGCCTGGAAAAAAGGACAGCTGAAATGTTCTTTCCTTGTACCTGCTTTTGGCGGGTTGACTAAGCAGATCACCGTAGACTGCACAAATAGTGAGCAGCAAAAAAATTACCCTATTCAAAGTTTTATCCTTTACCTGTTTAACCTTCAGATAAAGGACGACCGGCGGCGGGAAGAATTACAGTGGAAAAAAACAATATGCCCTATTTGTTCCTGTGCCTTGATAAAAAGTTGAGCAGGTTTTCAAGAGAGCTGAAGCTTTGGTCGCCTACCACCCATCTGGTGGCATTTCCCTCGGTTTCAATAATAAGCCTGATCGTGGCATTTGCATCACCAGGCAAATAGCCATGCCTTTCCAGCGCACGTTTTGTCCAGTTGTGGGCCGGTGAATCTCCTGCCAACGAAAATGTTGTGCCTTCTTTTGTTGGCAGCAGCACTCTGCCGTTTAACAAGTCAAACCCAAAACCTTCGTGGTACAGGCTTTCTTCGAGCTGACCATTTAGCGCCAAATCCTCGGGCAGTCCCTGAACCAGGGGGCTGTTGAAATTAGTCAGCCAAAGCCTGTCGGCAAACTCCATGGCCAAATGGAAGTCATGCGTGGATACTACGACAGCTTTTTCTTTTTCAAGCGCAAGTTGTCTGAGCAGCATAAATATTTCGACGCTATTGTTCAGATCCAGAAACGCCGTGGGCTCATCGAGGATCATCAAATCGCCGTCTTGCGCCACCGCTCTGGCTATCATCGCTTTCTGGTACTGGCCGTCGCTTAGCTCGCCTACTTTTTTATTCAGCAGGTAGTTGATTTTGGTGAGAGCCACTGCTTCGTTCACCGCACTTTTGTCTTCTTTCGAGAGTAAGCCGAGCCAGTTGGTATAGGGATGGCGGCCCAGTGCCACCAACTCTTCGACAGAAAGGTTGCCGCCGCTCACCTTTTCAGTGAGCACCAAACTAATCTTTGTGGCCAGCTCCTGAATGCTGTATGCTTGAACTGGCCGATGGGCAAGAAGAACCTCACCAGCCAGGGGAGGCTGCAGCCCGGCTATTGTACGTAGCAAAGTTGACTTGCCAACGCCATTTTGCCCCAGCAAGCAAACCACCTCCCCGGGATTGACATCCAGGTTGATGTCTTTCAAAAGCGGGGTAGGGTGGCCTTTCACATGATAGCCGACACTGAAATTCCGTAATGACACCACCGCTCTGTTGTTAACGATCATAGCGAGTACCTCAGGTTTCGTTTACTCACAATGATCCAGATAACGATGGGGCCGCCGATCAGGGAAGTGACGGCGTTGATGGGCAGCAGCTGCGATGTGCCTGGAAGCTGAGCAATTAAGTCACAAAAAAGCATAGTGCCTGCGCCCATCAGGCATACCAGCGGAATAAGCAACAAATGATTTGAAGTCGGGAAAAGCATGCGAACCATGTGCGGAACGGCAATGCCAATGAAGGCAATGGGCCCGCAGAAAGCGGTGACGCTTCCGGCCAGCAGGCAGGTGCTGATGATGATGGTAAGCCTGGCCCGCTTGATGTTGAGCCCCATGCTTCGGGCGTACTGCTCACCAAGCAAGAGCATGTTTAGCTGTTTGGCCGAAGCAAAGGACAGCAGCAGACCAATCACAATGATCGGCGCAAAGATTTGCATTTCCTCCCAGCTAAGCCCGCCAAGGCTACCGAATGACCAAAGCATATAGGCTTGAATGTCTTCGGCTTGGCTGAAGTATTGCATGATGCTGACGAGCGCTCCTGTGGTGCTGCTAAACATCAGTCCTACGATGAGGAGGCTCATGGCGTCACGCAGTGAGCGGGCCACGGAGATAACGGCGATCATCACAAGTATGGCACCAAGAGCGGCTGCAATCACCTGAGCACTGGCGAAAAGCTGCCCGCCCAGCTGATGAAGCCCCAACGAAGCTCCGCCCAGAATCAGCAAGGCGGCACCAAGGCTGGCGCCGGAGCTGATGCCAAGCACAAATGGCCCGGCCAAAGGATTCCGGAAGAAGGTCTGCATTTGTAGCCCGCTGATGCCCAAAGCGGCGCCAACCAGTATGGCTGTCAATGCTTTAGGAAGCCGAAAGTTGAGAATGATTTCCTGCCAGGCTTCGTTTTGGCTGGCAAAGCCTGACACAATTTTTAATGCCTCAAATGCCGGGATCACCACTGACCCCAGGGCCAGACTGAGAAGGAAAAGCACGAAAATCAGGAGCGTGAGAAGCACGAAGTACTTCCACCATTGCTTCCACGACTGTTGGATGAAATCCCTAAGCATGGCACAGATTAGGGTAATTTTCTGTAAAAATAAAGTTTGTGGTCCGGGAGGAGGTCAGGATGCATAATATGAATCAGGTCGGCCAGAACAATATCGGGCCTGCCGTAGCCTTCCTCCAGATAGTTATTACCACCCTTTTCGTTCAACTGATTATCGTAGTTGTAAACGGCACTATTCTTCCAGGCGCTAAACAAACCATACCTGCTTTCCTGCGCCGTCATTTCCTGTAGTGTGCCAAAAGACGCCACTCCAATCCAGAAGTCGGCTTTCAGGCCCTTTTCAAATACAGATTCAAAACTTAGCTCCAGCCATCCGTTTTCATCTGTTTCTTTCCAGAGGTAGTGACCGCCGGCATCTTCAAAAAAAGCAGCTCCGTAGTTTTTGCCACCTGGCAGAAACCAGGTGTCGCCGTAGACCACTCCTGTCAGCACGGTTGGCGTTGTCTTGGCGGTCTGAGCTTTATCCTTTAGCTCCAGGTAGTTTTGTTCTATCACGTTGAAAATAGAATCGGCCTCGTCAAGCTTATTGAAGAAAGCAGCCGTGAACTTGATCCATTCAGCCCGGCCAAGAGGGGTCGTTTCAAGGTAGTCGGCGTTGTAGAGCATGTCGATGCCAGCCAGCGCCAGCCTTTCGTCAGTAGATCGGTCGTTCCCCATGGAAAAGGTAAATAGGGCTTCGGGCTTCAAGTTGAGGCACGATTCAAAGTTGACGCCCGCACCGTCCCCAATTTCCACCAGCTCACCATTTTCGAGCCTTTCCCTGAAGGCCTGTGAGTACACATAGTCGGAGTTGGCAAAGCCCTTCAGACTGGACACTTCTCCAATGGCTGAAAAATGAGGAAGGTGGGTAGTGCTGGTAGCAGCCACCTTGCTAAGCGGTATTTTCATAATTGTGTAGCCGTCAAAGGCGGCGTCTGCATCCTTTTTCTTGTCAACCAAAGCATACTTTATCGCCTTACCGGCTCCTTTCCATGGTTGTTTCACCACCACTTCTGTCCAATCAGAGTGTTGCGTAATGACAAACCCACTTGCATACTTTATGTAAGAAGATTGGGTTGGGTTGTCGACTACCGTTTCTGCCTTTTTTTGCTGGCAGGAGAGAGTGAGTCCAGCTAAAAGGGAGATGAAAAGAAGTGTTTTGTTGAACATAGTGCGGCAAAAATAAAACAATCCGCCCCTTTTGGGAACGGATTGCAATTTCATTTCGAATATTTGCTTTGCCCGTCGGGCAGCTGAGCTTTTATCTGATCTTATTGGCTCCGGCCAGCATAGTGGCGTATTCTTTTATTTCTTCGTAAGTATCTTTTTCAAGTACCGCCTTGGCGTCGCCTGATTTTGGAGGATTGTAATCACCTTTGGATTCCCACCACTGTAGCGCATGCTTCTTGGCTTCGTTGGTATCGACCTCGAACTGCTTTATGCAAGTGTCGCATACGAGCCAGGTCTGGTCTTTTTCAGCTGTTTTTTCAAAAATGATCCCCCTCATTTTTGTGGCATTAGCATCTTTCTGCTTAAAGTGAGCAGTAGTATACCCAAGCGTTTCGGGCTCAACCATCTTGTGATCCCAATATTCCTTTGAGCTAACTACCTCAGAGGTAGTAAGTGCATATCCTTCGTTGTACTCCAAAAGGGTTTTGCAAATTTTGCACTGTGAAACAGGAGTTTTTTCCTTTTTACCAAATAGCTTTCCAATAAACGACATCGTAGTATTTTATAATTCTAGTTTTCGACCTAAACCAATGTAATGACGCTTTAACAGGGGTTGAGGTTGCGTGCACCACTCAAATTTCTTCCAAATATACCCTCAACTGACCTAAAGGTTACTTGAAACGGTATTAAAAAGTGTTAAATCGGAGAATTTTTACAGAATCGTTTTAACATCATTGCAATTATTGCGTATTTCGCAGCGACCGTTGGTTTCTGCCTCAACTCATCAGCAGTAGTAGCAGAATTAAAAGGGAACCCCGTTAAAATCGGGGGCTGTCCCCGCAACTGTAAGCCTACAAAGGCCTCTATCAAAAAGTCACTGTTCCGATAAACCGGGGTGGGAAGGCGATAGACGGGCCAGGCGAGCCAGGAGACCTGCCATAGTCAAGCAATTCAAAGCTTTCGGGTGAAAAGCGGCGGATGATCTGAAAAGGCCGTGTTCCGGCTTCACATTTCATTCCACCTTATTCCCTCTACTGCTTTGAATTAAGTTAACAAACTGGGCTTGCCCGTTAATTTAATTCAAAGAGATGTATGCAGTTGGTATAAGGGTGGTCGGGCTGGTAGCCTGTGTCATCCTTTTTTTGTTTGGTGCAAAAGGTCAGGAGGTTGCTGCTGATTCTATCCGCATGGGTAAAATCCTGGCGCCAGTGGAGGTCAGCGACACGTGGCTTCACAGCTATGCAGTGGGAGGCCATTCAGAGCTACTCGACTCGATGGCTATTCAAACGCAAGCGGCTACATCGTTAGGCAAGTTACTTCAGGCGCAGCAAGGCATTTACCTTAAAGAGTACGGCCCCGGTATGCTGAACTCCATTAGCCTCAGAGGCACGTCCGCCAGCCAAACTTCTTTGCTTTGGAATGGCCTTCCCATCAATTTTCCATCACTAGGCCAGGCCGATTTCTCGCTAATCCCTAATTTCTTTATCGATCAAGCCGAGGTTTTCTATGGAGGAGTAAGTTCTCTGGCCGGGTCTGGCGCTATTGGTGGCGCCGTGGCTGTCAGCGATAAGGTTGACAAAAACCTCCGAAGCATAGGGTTAACCCAGGAAGTTGGGAGCTTTGGCTCCAGCTTTTCAGGACTTAAAGTCAAAGCTTCGGGTGAGAGAGCTGGCATTTCTCTCGCTGGCTTTTATAAGGAATCCGATAATGACTACACCTACCGGAACCTGGCCAAAGCCGGGCAGCCGATTGAAAAACAATCACATGGCGCTTACAATGGCAAAGGCCTGAAGGCGGCTGCCTTCTGGAGTCCATGGTCAAAAGGCGTTTTTGATATCGAAGGCTGGCTGACGCATTATAATAGAGATATTATCCCGCCTTACACTGTCGCTTCAGCCGGCGACACTCAGGTCGATCGGTCGCTGCGACTGTCGCTGGGTTATGTGCACCGCATCCAGCCTTTGCTGAAATGGGAATCACGGATTGGAAGAATCTACGACTTTATCAAATTCAACGGCCTGGCATCCGCCACCACCCAGTATATGTGGAATAATAGCATTGAATGGATGCCAATTGCTAAAGTTCAGCTGCGAGCTGGAGGATTGATCAACCACATTGTAGCCGATGTGCCAGAGTACGGTGGCGGCTTGACCGAAAACCGATCCAGTGCCTTTTTAATGGTCAACTGGTTTCCTTCAGTCCGATGGACATTGAATGCAAAAGTTCGTCAGGGAATTGTTGCCGGCACGTGGAATCCAGTCGCTCCGTCGCTGGGCGCTGACGTTTTGATTTTAAAATCAGACGAAGTTTCCCTCAATTGGCGCTCGCAGATTTCCAGAAGCTATCGGGTGCCCACGCTTAACGACCGCTACTGGAGCCCTGGTGGCAACTTAAACCTGAAGCCCGAACAAGGTTGGAATGCAGAGTCTGGACTCGATTATTCCATCAAACTGGGAAAACATGCGCTAAAGGCATCTGCCACTGGCTTCGCTCACTGGATACAAGATTGGATTCTTTGGCTACCGCAAGCGGAGGGCTACTGGTCGCCAGTGAATGTGAGGAATGTGTTTTCCCGTGGCGGTGAGCTATCGGCTGGTCATGAGTGGAGCGTGGGAAAGAGGTTGTTAACCAACGACATTAATTACAAACTGACTGTATCACAGATCCGGGCAGGTTACTTAGGAGACGACAGCAACATCGGTAATCAACTGCCTTATGTGCCGCTGCACCAGGGAAACTGGAGCTTTGGGTTGAAAGCCAGTCTGTGGCATTTTCATTTCCAGGTTTCATTCTATGGCAGCAGGTATACGCTCGTTGATAACGATATCAACCTCGACGCCTATACGCTGTGGAACCTGGAGGCTGGCAGGCAAATCCGGGCTGGAAAGTCACTTTTTTCGCTTTCAGTCAAAGTCGACAACGTGCTGGGCAAAAGGTATGAGAACCTGCAATACAGGCCCATGCCGGGTCGGTCTTTCTCTTTTCAATTGAATTACACTTTAAAACAAGATAAAAAATGAAAAAGCTAGCATTATGGAGTTTAATGGCCGCAGTTTTTCTAACCAGCTGTGGTGGTGACGACGAAGGTGAACCGAATAAAGGTGTGGGACCCGTGTATGTAGTCAATGAAGGAAATTTTAACCAAACGAACGGAAGTATCACCTCCTATGACCCGGAAAGCGGGGAGGTTTCTGCCTTCGTTTTCCAAACGGCCAACAGTCGGCCGCTGGGCGACGTGGTGCAATCCCTGTTTATCGATGCCGATGAGGTGGGCTACGTAGTAGTGAACAACAGCAAAAAGATTGAAGTGGTGAATGCTGACTTTGTTTCAACGGCCACTATTGACGACAACCTGGCTAACCCAAGGTATCTGATCAGAAACAACGATCAGCTTTTTGTTAGCAACTGGGGCACTTTCGATGAGAACTATGCGCTTGATCAGTCGTACGTGCTTATTCTTGATGCTGCCACTTTTGAAAAGGAGGGAGCAGTAAACACCGAGGATGGCACCGAAAACCTGGTTTATGCTGATGGTTACGTCTATGCATCCAATAGTTTCGGGAACACCGTGTCGGTAATCAAAACCAGTACGGGAAAACTTGAGACAACCCTCGAAGTGGGTTATTCGCCGGGAGAAATGGTGGTAGATGAAGCCGGTGCCGTTTGGCTGATCTGCAGTGGAAGCTATCAGGGAAACGACGGAGCCATCTATAAACTTGGCACATCCGCAGCTACCAAAGAGGTCGACCTGGAGGTTAATCCTTCGGCACGACTATCCATTGATAAAGAGCAGGGCGTATTGTATTATATAGCAGGAACGTCCGTTGGGAGCTATGAAACTGCACAAAAGGTACTTGAAAAGGCGTTTATTACAATTGATGAGGCAGTTGGTTTTTATGGACTAGGTTATAATGAGGCCGAGGATGTCATCTACATAGCAGACGCCAAAGGCTTTCAGGGCAAGGGTACCGTGTACAGATATTCCGCCGATGGAGAAGCACTATCGACATTTGAAGCAGGGGTAGCGCCAAATGGCTTTGTTTTCAAATAAAGAGCCGTGCTGCAACCCTTGAAGATAGCTGCCGTCTTTTACTCAAAATGAACTAACGATTATGAGAAAGATAGGAGTACTTATACTTGGATTACTAATTGCCAGCCAGGCTTGGGCAGGAGAAGAAACAAGAGAGTTGTCTTCGTTCAGCAGCCTCGATATCGGTGGTGCTTTTAAAGTGACACTGAAGAAAACCGGCAAGCACAGGGTATTCATTGATGCAGATGACAACGTGATAGACAGAATCCGAACCGAGGTTGTTGGCAGCACTTTGAAAGTCTATATCAAAGACAATAATTTCAGGTCGAATGGGCCCATGAATCTGACTATTGAGTTTTCGAACATCAACGGCATGGATTTAAGCGGGGCTTCGACAGTTGTATGCGATGATGTCATCACGGCTTCGACGTTCGATTTGGACGTAAGTGGAGCCGGTTCTACCCGGCTGATCATTGAGACGGACAGGTTAAGAGCTGATATGACCGGTGCTGGCACGCTTACTCTGCGGGGAAAGGCCAAAGAACAAATCATTGACATTACCGGTGCCGGCAGCTACAATGCGGAGGACTTCGATTGTGACTACACCGAGGTGGAATCTTCAGGGGCGGGAACGGCTCGGGTGGTAGCTAATAAGGAGCTTAGGGCAGAATGCAGTGGAGCGGGCTCGGTTCGCTACAAGGGCGATCCTGAGAAAGTGTACGCTGACTCGAATGGAGCAGGCTCCGTCAAAAGAATGAACTAACAATGGAGGGGTGATTTCACCCCTTCTTTTTTTTGTAGAGGTCAAACAGCTGGTGGGCTGCAGTTACGGGGTTTAGCTCTTTATTTTCCACTTTTGCGGCGAGGTCTTTGACTTCCTCTTTTACCAGACTATTGAATTCCTGTTTCAAAAGCCCATCAAGCTTCTGATGCATCCATTGCAGGTTTTGCTGGGATCGTTGGTGTGCCAGGTAGCCATTGGCAGTCATCTTTTCGTTGAACGACTCAATCAAAGTCCATAACTCACCTATTCCCTCGCCGAGAAGAGCGGAGCATGTTGTCACCTGAGTAACCCAGCCGGAAGGGGGCAGCGGGAAGTAGTGAACCACTTGTTTAAGCTCCTGGAGGGTCTTCCTGACCGCTGGAATATTGTCGCCATCAGCCTTGTTAATCACAATGGCGTCGGCCATCTCCATAATGCCCTTCTTTATGCCCTGCAGGTCATCGCCTGCTCCGGCCATTGTCAGCAGCAGAAAGAAATCACACATGTCTCTTACCAGGGTCTCCGATTGACCTACTCCCACAGTCTCTATCAAAATGACATCGAACCCGGCCGCTTCGCACAGTAACATGGCCTCACGTGACTGATCTGCAACGCCCCCCAGGGTAGAACCCGTAGGAGTGGGTCGTATGTAGGCATTTGGGTTGACGGCGAGCTTATTCATTCTGGTTTTGTCGCCGAGTATACTGCCCTTGGTCTGCTTGCTCGATGGGTCAACCGCCAATACTGCCACCCTTTTACCTAAGCCGGTGAGGTGCTCACCAAAGCCTTCTATGAAGGTGCTCTTCCCAACGCCTGGTATGCCCGACACGCCAATTCTTGTCGCCTTGCCTGTTTTGCTTAACAATCTGTCAATCAGTTGCTCAGCAAGCACTCTGTCAGACGGTAGTTTGCTTTCCACCAGGGTAATACCCCTGGCCAGAGCCACCCTGTCGCCCCTGATTATTCCGCTAATCAACTCCTCTAATGTTGGCCTTTTTGGTATATTCGTTGACATCCAAGAAAAAGTCATACAGGTTTAAACCGATCACAATATACATTCGTCCTTCAAATAATTCCTTTCGTCGAAAGAACCGAAAAAAAAATTGTTCTATTTTAAGTTTAATTTGGCTTTTACTTATGTTTGTATCGTTGGTTCGTGAATATTTAGTTACTTACCAGTTGGCAAAGCAACTAATCTACTATGAAAGCAAACAGAAGAGAATTTTGGCTGGACTCGATTTTTGGAACAGCCTTCATATTCTTACTGATGTGGGTATTTTATTCCGTAACCGCATTTAAGGTCTTTGACTTATTTGATCCGATTGGAGACGCTCTTGGAGATGTAGAGCTCACTGATGTGGTATTCTCCCAACTAAGGGAGCCGGCCATTCCTGATGACAGGATTGTGCTGGTCAACCTGGGCAGGGTAAACAGGGCTGATATTGGTTACATGGTTGACATTATCAATCAGTACGAACCAAAAGTAATTGGCCTGGATACTTACTTCAGAACACACAAGGATTCTGCTGTAGATGCCACATTGCAAGATGCGCTGTCCAGAGTAGGAAATCTGGTGATGGGCAGCAAGCTTGAAACATTCGACGAGGATAAAAATGAATTTGATTCTCTGGGGAAATCTCTCCCAAGGTTCACTCAGTACGCTGAGACGGGGTTTGTTAATTTTATAACAGATGCCCAAACTCAGGAAGAATTGAAAATGACCCGGGAGTTCACTCCCAAGGAGATGGTAGCAGGGCAACAAGAACTGGCATTTGCTGTAAAGCTGGCTCAGTATTTGGAACCTGAAAAGGTAAACAGGTTGTTGAAAAGAGACAATGAGCGGGAAACGATTAATTATAGAGGTAATGTGATGGACTACGGTGCCTCGGTGTATGGCACAATGTTTTTTGCCCTTGATATTAATGACGTTTTTAACCAGAATTTTGACCCGTCTCTGATTAAGGATAAGATTGTGATCTTCTGCTTTTTAGGAGAGTACCTTGGTGATAGACTGACAATAGAAGACAAGTACTATTCGCCGATTAACTCGCAGTTTGCGGGAAGATCCTATCCGGATATGTTTGGAGGGGTTGTACATGCCAACATTGTGGCCATGATTCTCAATGAGGATTATATTGATGCCATGGATGATACAACTGGTGCTATAATTGGTGTGCTGTTGTGTTTGATCAATGTAGCGGCTTTCTCTTACATATACAGAGTGTATTCCAAGTGGTACGACGGTGCCACTAAATTGATACAGCTGGTGGAAGTTTTGGGCATCAGTTTTATGAATGTTTGGGTGTTGGATAAATTCAATTATAAGCCTGAGTTAACGCTCGGCATGGTGGCTATAGCCCTTGCCGGTGATTCTCTGGAAGTATATTACAGCGTGGTGAAGAATTCAGTCACCGGGCTTTTTAAAAGTAGAAAAAGAAAAATTAAATTGTAAAACATTAAAAATTAGACCTATGAAAATGAGAACAATTCTTTTGACGTTCTTGGTATTGCTGACCTTTTTGAGCAGCAGTGTATTGGCTCAGGGTTATGAGTTTCGGGTATTGGCTAATAAAGGTGAAAACCAAGTGAAAAAAGCTGGTGCAAGTCAGGCAGAAACCCTGAAAACTGGCGCAACGCTTGCAAAAGGTGATCAAATCATTGCTGCAAATGGCGCTTACATCGGACTGGTGCACAGCAGCGGTAAAACCACCGAGATAAGAACTCCTGGCACTGTAAAGATCGACGATTTGTCGGCGAAAATTTCTGCCACTAGTTCTACAACTGCCAGCCGTTATGCTAACTACATAGCTGCTAAAATGAACGAAAGTGACGGTGGCGGAAACTACCGGTCAAACATGAAAGCGACTGGTGCTGTTGAAAGAGCTTTAACGTCTGCTATCAACGTAATGCTTCCTAATTCTGTTGACTTTTATGGTGACAATGCTATTGTTCGCTGGAAAGCTGTAGGTGAAGGTAACGCAACGTACATAGTAACTGTGAAGAACATCTTTGATGAGGAAGTAGCTAAAATCGAAACTGATCAGACAGCTTATGAACTTGACTTCACTAACCCTAAGCTTGCGCAGGAAAGACTTGTGATACTTAATGTTAAGGTTAAAGGTGACGAAGATATGAAGTCGTCTGATTACGGTATCAAGCGTCTTTCAAATACTGAGTCGGCCAAGGTGAACGAAAACATCAAAGGACTGAAGAGTGAAGTGAACGAAGAAACACCGCTGAATAAGATTATTTATGCTTCTTTCTTCGAAGAAAACAACCTTGTGCTTGATGCACTTACCAAGTATGAAGAGGCTATCGAGATGTCTCCTGAAGTGCAGGACTTCCAGGACATGTACCAGAGCTTCCTTGTAAAGAATGGCCTTGTTGCCACTGCTAACTAAAAGGAAGGTAAGAAAGAAAAAAAGGGGCACAAGCCCCTTTTTTTATGCCCGTATATTGACAAAAGGGAAGCGGTTAGGTTTAGGTGAGAGAGGTGAACGCTAGAGCGGAGATTATCATGACTGTGGTTATGCCATGAGACCAGGCCTTGACATTCTAAACTGATTCCAGATGAGCGATCCGATGGCAATGCGACGCCACCTATTCGACCGTACGTTTCAGCGAGCAGGACACAATCCAGATGCAGCTGCTCATCTGACCAATGCTTTCCCCACTCTTAAGCGATGGGAATGCTAACCTCTAACCGAAGACTCGGTTAACAATAAAAAAAAGAGACTGCCTTTCGACAGTCTCCTTCAAGTCAGCTGCGTGTAATAGGATTAATCTAAACCTATCATTACAAAAGGCCCCCAGTAGATCGGGTCACGATACTCATTCCTTATCTCTTTCTTAGCATCAATGAAAGCCCTGCGTTTATCTCCGGTGGTGATCCACTTCTGGTAAAACTTCACCATCAGCTGCTGTGTGGCCTCATCAGATACTTTGAATAAGCTCATGATGATTGTTTTGGCTCCGGCAACCAGAAAGGCTCGTTGCAGTCCATATACACCTTCTCCAGCTTCCATTTCACCAAGCCCTGTTTCGCAGGCACTCAGCACAACCAAATCAGTTTGATCCAGGTTGAGGTTCATGGCCTCATAGGCGGTTAGGATGCCACTTTGGCTGTTGTAGTTGTAGGCGCTTTCGTTCAATATGTCGCCAGCTCCGGCCATCAGCAGCCCAGATCGAAGCAAAGGGTTGTCGTAAGCTTTCGACTCGTTGAGTCCGGCAAATATGTTATTTTCTTCAATCGCCGGCTGGAAGAACCCGTGTGTGGCAATATGGAATACTTTTGGGCTTTTCATTGATTTCACCTGATCTTCACCCGCCTTGAGTTCGAGATAGTCCTGCGTTTTCCAGCCATTATCGTTAAGCAGTTTTTTGAGTTCAACCACTTCTTCATGTGTGCCGGGAAGTCGCTGTACTTCACTCATGCCAATGCTTTTTGCTAAGTTCTCGTTTCCTGGAGTTGCGCCCTCTGACTTTACATAATAAATTGGATCCCCAAACATCAATGCCAGGTTTTCAGCGGGTGCCTGTGCTTTCTTTTTCTTGCTCCTGTTTACAAGGTCCCTCGTATTACTCACAAGGATGATGTTGGAATTGTCGAGGACATATTTACCATCACCGGTCGGTATCGCCTCCAAATTGATTTGGTTATAAACACCGTCGGCAGAAAGGTAGATTGTAGATGTTTGCCCTACAGCTTCAACGATGGGTTTCCAGAACTGATCATATGAATAATCATCTTCGATTTTGAACTTAATACTGTTCCGATACAGCTTCATATACCTGCCTTCCAGATCAGCACCGTTCCTAAGTAACACCAGTTTCGGCTTGCTGCGCTTTTCATTGTCGACATAGATGACAGCGTACATGACTGAGTCAGTAAAATCATGGTCGAAATAACGGAATCTCACAATTTCGACCCCCTTTTCATTCTCGCCTAAGACTGCTTTTACATCCTGCCAGGTGATAACCTTGTTTTCAACGCCTTCACCGAATACTTCCGACTTCAAGCTGAGCTGTTTCTCCAGTGCTTCCATCTCTTGTACAAGTTGAGCCGGGTTCACATTGTTTTCCAATAGCTGGTCGTTCGACATTGACAGCGCATTGGTCAGCTGGGCTTTTTTGGCTATCCAGCTGCTGTACATATTTATCAACGTGCTGTCGCCGCTGGAAAGAATACGGGTTCTGATTTTTATTGATGTGTTCAGCAGAAGTGCTTTGGTGAGTAAAGCGTTATTGTAAATGTCGCCTATCAGGTCCTCTTTCTTGTCGATCCTCGTTAACGCCAAAGTGTTGTAGAACTCATAGTCGGACTTGATGGTGTTCCAAAACTTGGCTTTTTCTCTTTCGCTTAGGGCTGGGAAGTAGGTCTTTATAAACTCCTGGTAGTTGCCCAGAGTCTCTTCAATAGTATTCTGCGCCTTTCTAATGTCCCCATTCATGTAGTAAGTTTTTGCCAGCTTCGACAAAACTTTCACATATTCAGGGTGAGAGGTGGAGAAAAATTTGGCGTACGTCTTCAGGGCATCCTGGTAAAAATTGTCTGCCCTGTCGTATTGCCTCTTTTGGTACTGGATGTCACCTTTCAGCGTGTTGACTACAGCAGCATTAACGTTATTCCGCTTTCCTATTCGGTCTTTCCAGATCGTCCACGCTTCTTCAAGGTACTGGAGGGAAATGTCATATTCGCCAGCATAAATACTCACGGTGGCCAAATCTTTCAATACTTCAGCATAGAGCGGGTTTTTACTTCCCAGCTTGGCTCCAACGATTTTTTCTGCCTCAACGAGTAAGTCTTGTTGCTGCTTGAAACTGGCGCCGTCGTAAAATTTAATCATTCCCAGCTGTGCCAGCGAGCGGCCAACATCGACATGTCCCCTTCCGAACTGCTTTTCCTGGTTAGCAATGGCTTGGGAGATAAATTGCTCCGCTTTTTCGTAGTCTCCAATTGTTGTGTAGAGCCGGGATAAGGTTATCAGGCTGCTGGCCAGCTTGGAGGAGGAGGCTGGAAACACAGCCGTTGCTATATTAAGAGATCTTCTTGCGAACGACTCGGCATCAGTATACTCACCGGCAGCCAATTTCAATTGCGCCTTCAAAACCAACGGACGCAAAAGGTGCCTGCTTGTGGTGCCAAACTGTTTTTCCGTATTCTTCAGGTATTTATCAACCAAATCCGTTGCATCACTATATCTACCTAAATGATAGTACAGTTCAGCAAGGTCTTCCGTGTTTTGTCCGGCAGAGCCCAATCGGTTCAATCCACTCTTAACTTTGATTCGTTCTGACTCGAAAAGAAGGTCTTCCGCCTCGTCGTAAAGGCCTTGAATAACCATTAATCTCGCTTTGGTAGTCAATAGGTTGGTATAATGAAGTGTTTCCTCAAGAGAGGAAGGTTTGGCGAGAATATTTGTTGCTTCCTGAATGTTTTTTTCTGCTTTCTCATATTCTCCAATATTCATTTGCAGAGACGCAATCTTATTCAACTCAACGCCATAGTTTACATCCTTGTTGTCGTATTTCACACGAGACACATTCAGTGCTTTGTCAAGTGTTTTTGATGCATTGCTGAAATCGTCATTTTCCTCATAAAACTGCGCCAAATGGTTGAGGATATTCACGTACTCAACATGACCTTGAGAAAATTCCTTTTCGATCACCCCATGGAAGCTCTCATCATATATTTTCTTTGCTTCGGCAAACTTGTCGGAGTATTCAACGAGGTAGTTGGCTTGCATTACCCTGGAAAGGTGGTACTCAGGTGCATCCGCACCGAGCATGTCTTTTTCTATTTTAAGAATGTCCAGAAGGTACTTTTCCGCATTTTCCGCATTATTGTTCAGTTGGGCAGCACGGTAGGCAAATTCAAGTATCCTTCGTCTTTCAGGGTGAATTTCTGGGTAAAGATTACCGTAAGCCTTAGAGGCAGCATCTTTTTCCTGGCCGAATACCTTCGTGCTGGGTGCGTTGATGTCCATCGGCAGGGTTTCAAGCCGTGCCCGATTGAGGCTTCCCTTTTCAAAGCTCTTATTAAGTATGGCCCTGAACTGGTTGGTGTTATTGCTGGTCTTAGAGTAGTTATCAATTCTCCAGTAAGAGCGGATCAGGCTTTCCATCATGTCCAGCCTGGCGATGTGGGATGCTGAATGAATTCGCATTGTATTTTTAAGGGCATCCTCATACAGGTTGGGCAATGCAGAGGGATCGATTCCATTTTCCTCCAGCAGCTTGGCATTGAGGTAAAGCGTTTGGCTGTAAATAAGCGGGTTTTTGCCAAGCTCTTTTCCAATCCATTGCTGAGTAAAAATAAATGCCGAATCTGATCTGATATAGTCTCCCATGAGTCGGAACGCATCGGCTTTGTGCATCAATAACTCCCCATAGACACCCTTAAGGCTTGCAATGAGGTCTTTGCCACTAGCTGATTGGTAAGCAGCTTGTGTACTTGCAAGGTTGCTGTTGATATACTTGACTACATCGGCATAGAAGCCTTTGCCTTTCAGTATTCTTGTTTGCAGCAAAGCCAGCCTTATTTTCATTTCCTCATTGGAGGCACCGCTTGCCTCCAATACAGCCTTCGCTTTAGTAAGAAGGTCCTGTGCGTTGACGAAGTGCCCATAGTCTGCCCAAACATGGGCAGCTTCATAGAGAAGAAGGCCATGATCCACCGACGTTTCACCATTTACCTTGGCGCTCATTGCCACACCCCGGCTTATTTTATCTGCCATGTCTTTGTGCAGCCCGGCAGCCCAGTCTATTTGAGCCTCAAGCACCAGGGCACTTGCCAGGTACTTGTTCTCTGCTCCCAATTTTTTGGTAGTTTTCTTAACAATTTTACCGGCCGACTTTTTGGCCTTGGGGTAGTCGCCAACGGCGTAGGAGTCATTGGCTTTCTTAAATAGTTTGGGCCAGTTCTGGGCAAAAACCTCACTATTTGGCCCGGCACAAATCAAAAAGACAATAAGGGAAAGTAAATGCTTGAATGAATTTTTCATGCTTCAAAAAGTTGATGATGTGTAAAGTCAAATGCTCACTAATTTCCTGAGAATAGAGATGGCCGCTTTGGGGATCACTGTCCCGGGGCCAAATATGTCGATAACGCCTTCACGATATAAAAAATCAAAATCTTTCTCCGGGATTACACCCCCGGCCACTACTTTGATATCGCTCCTTCCAATTGCCTTTAGTTGGTGAATCAACTTCGGAACGAGCGTTTTGTGTCCACCTGCCAGGGTCGAAACGCCAATGACATGGACGTCGTTTTCTGCCGCCTGCATGGCTACTTCCTCGGGTGTTTGGAACAGAGGGCCAATATCTACATCGAACCCTAGATCAGCAAAGCTTGTGGCAATCACTTTGGCACCCCGGTCATGGCCATCTTGTCCCATTTTTGCCACCAGAATCCGGGGTCTTCTCCCATCCAGTTCTTCAAACTGATCGGTTAGCCTCCTTGCCGTGGTTATATCATCGCTGGAACCCGATTCGCTTGCATAAACGCCAGCTATCGATTTGATGACCGCCTTATGTCTGCCAAAAGCTTCTTCCATAGCCGAGGAGATTTCACCGAGGGTAGCTCTCAACCGGGCAGCCTTTACTGCTTTTTCCAGAAGATTGCCTTTGCCAGTCTGAGCACATTTTGTCAAATCTTCTAAACCTGCAACAACCTCGGACTCATTTCTGCTCGATTTGAGTCTGGCAAGTCTTTGGATTTGCTTCGCTCTTACCGCCGCATTGTCAACCTCAAGTAGCTCTATATCAGTTTTTTCTTTCGTAATATACCTATTAATTCCTACAATTATATCTTGCTGCGAGTCAATCCTTGCTTGTTTTTTTGCCGCAGCTTCTTCGATTTTCATTTTAGGCAGACCACTTTCAATGGCTTTGGTCATGCCGCCAAGTGCTTCCACCTCTTCTATCAGCGCCCAGCTTTTTTCGATTAACTCGTTGGTTAAGTATTCTACATAGTGAGAGCCTCCCCACGGATCAACTACTTTGGTGACGTTGGTTTCTTCCTGCAAATACAGCTGGGTGTTTCTCGCTATTCGGGCTGAGAAGTCTGTCGGCAGAGCAATAGCTTCGTCGAGGGCGTTGGTATGCAGCGACTGTGTGCCACCAAATACCGCAGCCATTGCCTCAATGGTTGTCCGGGCGACGTTATTGAACGGATCTTGTTCGGTAAGGCTCCACCCGGAGGTTTGGCAATGCGTTCGCAGCGAAAGCGACTTACTGTTCTCAGGATTGAATTGACTTACAAGCTGTGCCCATAGCACCCTGGCCGCTCTTAGTTTGGCGATTTCCATGAAGTGGTTCATGCCTATGCCCCAAAAAAAAGAGAGCCGTGGGGCAAACTCATCAATTTTGAGCCCTGCCGCCAGCCCGGTTCTTATGTATTCCAGCCCATCGGCCAGCGTGTATGCCAGCTCCAGATCAGCAGGAGCGCCTGCCTCGTGCATATGGTAGCCACTGATCGAAATGCTGTTGAAACGAGGCATGTGTCTGGCAGTGTATTCAAAAATGTCTCCGACAATGCGCATGGACGGCACAGGAGGATAGATGTAGGTATTTCTCACCATAAACTCCTTGAGGATGTCATTCTGAATGGTGCCACTTAGTAGGTTGGGGCTCACCCCCTGTTCTTCTGCCGCTACCATATAGAAGGCCATAATCGGGAGAACAGCTCCGTTCATCGTCATCGATACTGAAATCTTATCCAGGGGAATTTGATCGAAGAGGATCTTCATGTCTTCCACAGAGTCAATGGCTACGCCAGCTTTACCCACATCCCCCTCTACCCGGGGGTGATCGGAGTCGTAGCCTCGATGGGTGGCCAGGTCGAACGCTACCGAAAGCCCTTTTTGTCCCATGGCAAGGTTCTTCCTGTAAAAGGCATTGGAATCTTCGGCTGTTGAGAACCCGGCATATTGCCTGATCGTCCAGGGCCTGCTGGTGTACATCGTGCTGTAGGGGCCTCTCAGGAAAGGGGGGAGCCCGGCCGCAAAAGCGCCCTGGGTGATTTTTTCCTGATGCTCTTTGTTGAACATGGAAGGCACATCAATACCTTCTGCACTTTTCCATGTGGCTACCCCTGCAGAAAATTGTTTCTCCGAACCTGCCTTGGGGCTAAATGGAATTTTTGTGAAATCAGGTGTAGTCATATGCCAAATAGCTTTTGGTAAGAGGAGAGCGTTTTAACAAAATCAGATTTAAGATGGATGAAGCTGTCAATGCCTGCTTTGGTCAGCTGCTCTTCGTTACTGCCAGGGTTCCCCGCCAGCACCAGGTGGGCTTTTGGGCACTGTTCTTTCAAGGCTTGAAACACGGCTGGGCCTGATTCAATATAATCTTGATCGGAGCTGCACACGATGATCAGTTGGGTATCGGCAGAAAAAGGCGCCGCATGTTGTGGTGACCATGGTACCCATTCGGCCACGTTGATGCCAGCGGCGGGCAATACTCCTTTTACAAAATTATACCTCGCCAGTGACGCCTGCTTGTCACCGAAGAAGATGGCCATAGCAGCTGGTCTGGACTGCCCGGGCTGCTTTGCCAGGTAGTCCTCCATTTTAATCCGGAGGTGTTCAAATGAGGAGAGCAGCGAGCCCTCGTTGTTGTAGCTTTTGAGGGTGGGAAACGACTCAAAAATGCTGAGGTCGCAGAAATTATTTACACCTACAACGTTCAGCTTTCGACTGGATATAAGAGCTCTCTCTTTCTCTTCAAAGTTATTTGCTTCGTCCTGCCAATAGCTGCCAGAAAGCGAGCTCGAAAACCCACCTGAAGACTCCACTTTTTGCATCTTTCTCCAGCCTTCACTGGCCAAATCGGCGCTAAGTTTTTCCAGGAAGTAAGACCCGGCCATGGGGTCGCAGTTTTTGTCAAAATAGCTTTCGTCCCGGAGAAGGTTCGAGATGTTCCTTGAAATTCTCTGAGAAAACTGACCCGGCGAGAAGGGATTTCTGCTATCGAAGCCAGGCATTGAAAGATAGCTGGCTCCTCCATTTACGCCAGCCATTGCAGCAGATGTCATACGAATAAGGTTGACATAGGGATCAACAACTGAGTGTGTATTGACATTGGCCTGGCTATATATTTTAATGTCGGCGGGAGACGCTTTGCCCCCTTCGAAATGATTGGCAGCCTGAGAGAGAACAACTTTGATGGCTTTGATTTTGGCCATTTCATGAAAGAAGTCTCTACCTATGCTTACACAAACAATCATTCTGTCTACTATGGTATCAATAGAGACACCTGCGTCGGTCAGCTTTTTGCACCTTTCAACGAATGCCGACAGCAAGTAAGCGATCTGACCAGTCGGTGAAAGTGAACTGGCTATTTTCGATGTGGCGTCAAAGCAATGGGGACGAAACGATTTCCCTTGAGGAAAAAGAGCCTCAATTCGCAGCACTTGGTCTGAATCAGACGTGGGGTCATAAAACAAAAAGCCTGGCAGGATGTCTTTTTTCAGGAAGGAACCCGAAAAAAGACGCTGGAAAAATGCCTTCTCAGCCGCACCCCACTGAGCCACCTGAAAGGCGTTCTGACAATATTCGAAGCCTATATCTTTAAATAAAGTAACATGGGCCTGCTGATCAACTTCTTTTAGTTTCCACAAGATGCCATCGGCCCCCTGGCTCAAAGATTCCAGGGCCATTTCGTTAGCGTTCTTATTATCAGCAATTTGAGCGTCTACAGTTACTGAGTCGAGGTAGTGCCAAAGCCTTCCTATCTGTTGGCCAGGCAGTAACTCGGCATTGGCATCCCCCGCAAAGGAGAGAGGAGCGTCAGTTTCTTCATAATAAGGTTGAATAATAACATCGGGATCGTAGTGCCATTGCAAAGAATCTAGTTGCTTTGTCTTCAATTCTTTCAACGCATTTTCTCTCCAAAGAGAATGATTGGATGGAGGGAAATTGGACATGTCCCATTTACTCATAAGCTATTCTAATTTTTGAGTCAAGTGTTAACAAAGATAAAGTATTTTGAGTGGGACGAACATTAAATTTATATAGACAGACGGGCCCTTTGAATTACCAGGAAAGAGATTTAAGTTTGTTTCATAACATTTAGGTAATAATTGTATTTTTCAAAGAATTTTTACCTATAAACGCTGTTTTTATTTGACAATTCGACAATCCAAAAAGTCAAGCGTTGCAGTGTTTTTTTATTACTTTTTTTTTTGACACCTTTGATGTTACCTCCTGTTCAGAAAGGAGAATCACTGCAACAATAACAACATTTTTTTAATCCACCATGCATCAACAAATCTGGGAAAACTGTCTGAATTTAGTTAAGCATGAGATACAGGAACAAAGCTTCAAAACGTGGTTTCTGCCCATTACACCCATAAAATTAGATAAAAGTGTTTTGACCATTCAGGTCCCCAGTCAGTTTTTCTACGAATGGCTGGAAGACAATTATGTTCATATTTTAAGGAAGGCAATACTTCAGGAATTAGGGCCCAACGGAAGATTGGAATATTCCGTGGTGATAGATAGAGGAAACGAGCAGGCGAAGCCATTGACTGTTAATTATCCGGTAAACAAGGCTCCTGGCCGTTTTGGACAAAATCATGTTGGAAATGGACAAAATGTGCAACAAAGCCCGGCAGTGACACCAGAATTCTTAACATTGACAGGCAAATTGAACCCTATCTATGTTTTCGATTCCTATATAGAAGGTGACTGCAATAGATTGGCCCGCTCAGCTGGTTATGCTGTGGCTCAAAGGCCGGGTGTTACCTCCTTCAACCCGTTGATGATCTACGGCGGTGTTGGTCTTGGCAAAACACACCTTGTTCAGGCGGTTGGTAACCAGATCATGGAAAGCAATCCGGACGCAAAGGTGCTTTACGTGGCGTCGGAGAAGTTTACCAATCAGTTCATCGAGTCTTTGAGAAACAATGCTGTTCAGGACTTCATCAATTTCTACCAGAAAGTAGATGTATTGATTATTGACGATGTAC
This sequence comes from Imperialibacter sp., assembly GCF_048007035.1. Lineage (NCBI taxonomy): Bacteria > Pseudomonadati > Bacteroidota > Cytophagia > Cytophagales > Flammeovirgaceae > Imperialibacter > Imperialibacter sp. The sequence goes on along the minus strand of NZ_CP180355.1, from coordinate 1,392,568 downwards.
AGTTTCTTCGTGACAAGGAGAGAACGCAGGAGATATTTTTCCACATCTTTAATCACCTTCACCAGAGTGGCAAGCAAATCATTATGACTTCCGACTGCCCGCCAAGAGAGCTAAAAGGCCTTCAGGAAAGACTGGTGTCAAGATTTAAGTGGGGCCTTACCGCAGACATACAAACGCCAGACTTTGAGACAAGGGTGGCCATTATTCAAAAGAAGACTCAGGCGGAGGGAATTGTTATTCCTGAGGATGTGCTTGAGTACCTGGCTTACACCATCGACAGCAATATCAGAGAGTTGGAAGGAGTGATGATTTCACTTATTGCCCATTCGTCGTTGGTAAAAAGAGAGATTGACCTTGAGTTGGCTAAGCAGATCATAAAAAATATTGTTAACGACTACGATACTGAGGTGGGTATTGACTATATCCAAAAGGCAGTGTCCGACTATTTCAATGTGGCTCTGGAAGATTTGAAAGCCAAAACCCGTAAAAAGGAAATCGTTATTGCCCGCCAGGTGGCCATGTATTTCTCAAAAGACTATACCAACCATTCGCTTAAATCTATCGGTTACCACTTTGGTGGTCGTGACCATTCCACTGTGATTCACGCCGTGCAGGCAGTCAATGACATGATCGATACCGACGCCAAGTTCAGGTATTCTGTTGATGAGCTAAAGAAAAGACTTAAAATGAGGACTGTCTAGCTTCGCCTGGCAGTTGATAAAAAAAGGGCGGGATCACCATATGTGAGACCCCGCCCTTTTTTATGCTTTATTAATCGAACCTGTAGGGTATGTACACCCTCCGACCCTTGGAGGTAATGCCGTCGATAACAACCTTTCCCTTGATTTTCTCCAGGATATTGGCCAGCTCCTCCGGCGTTTCAACCGGCCGGTTGTTGATGTTGGTAATGATGAAGCCTTCCGGTATATCCAGCTGCCTGAAAAAACCATTCCTTATTTTTTTCACCCGAACGCCATTGTCAATTTTTAAAAGGTCTCTTTCGACTTTCGACACCTTCTCAAACTCCACGCCCAGTTTTTCTGAAAAGTAAACACTGCTTCTCAAAATCTCGGTGTTTCCCTCGCCATTCAGCAGCGTTACTTGTTTCCTGACTACATTGTCGCCTCGCTTGATGTCCAGAACGAACTTGTCACCAGGGTAATGGTAGCCCATCAGCTCCTCAAGCTCAGTTTTGTTGTTGAGCGACTTGTCGTTCACCCGAATGATTACATCACCTTTTTCCAGTCCGGCCTTGTCGGCGGCGCTTCCCCTTTGTACATAAGAAGTGATCACACCATCCAGGTTGCTCAGGCTGAGTTTGCCGGCAATGTCGCTGTCTATGTCAATGAACTCTGCCCCAATAAAGGCCTTTTGCACCTGCCCATAGTTGATAATGTCGTTCACCACTTTTTTTACAATGTCGACAGGCACAGCAAAACCATAGCCTGAGTAAGTACCCGTTTGAGACAATATGGCCGTGTTAATACCTATCAACTGCCCGGAAGTGTTGACCAGGGCTCCGCCGCTGTTTCCGGGGTTAATGGCAGCATCGGTTTGAATGAAAGATTCAATAGGGAATCGGTCTTTCAGTATATTGATGCTGCGGCCCTTGGCACTTACAATACCAGCGGTGACAGTGGAGGTAAGGTTGAACGGGTTGCCGACGGCCAATACCCAGTCGCCCACCCTGACGTTGGCTGAAGTAGATACCTCAATGGCCGGGAGATTATTGCCCTCAATTTTAATCACAGCCAGATCGGTAGACGGGTCAGTGCCAATCAGCGTGGCGTCGTAGGTTCTTTTGTCGAGAATCACCTGAATAATATCAGCATCGTTGATGACGTGATTATTAGTCACGATATAGCCATCCCTGGAATAGACCACGCCCGACCCTGAGCTAACCGACTGGCTCGGCCCTCCAAAAAACCAATCCATCCAGCTACCAGTGCGGTAGTCGGTTTCGCTCACGGTTTTCACAAACACCACGCTCTTGGTGCTGCGTGCCGACGCATTCACCAGGTCTGGCAAATCGTTTATTGCGGCTGCGTCACTACGGAAGGGCTCAGAGGCCGCCGGTGAAAAATTGTTGGTTCCGTCGTGGCTAACATTTTTTGAGAAATAGAAGTCTGAATCCTGTAAGTCATCAGACGCAATTTTGGTCGACAGTTGCGTCTCATATACAAAGGCTCCACCAATGCCACCCAGAAAACTCAAGACTGCAATTCCAATAAATTTTTTCATAGCATCAGGTTTTAAGAATTAAGAAGTCAACATCGTTGTGCTGTTACCTAAACGTCAGTGCATTGGGTATCGTCAAAAACTGTGCAAAATAAAAACGAAAGAGGCTTGCTTAGGTTTTAGAAACCTCATTTACTTATTTTGCGCCTTTATAATTAATTATGGGAATCAGATCAGTTCTTAGCAAGCCATTCGCCGCCTTCGTTGTGCGGGAGCAAAGAGAATGGGAGCAAAAAGCCCCTGATTATCAGCATAAAACACTTAAAAACCTTGTCAGCAAAGCCAGCAACACGGTTTTTGGAAGTGACCATGGCTTTAAGGATATCCGCACTTACGATGACTTCAAAAAGCAGGTGCCTGTCCGGGACTATGAAGCATTGAAGCCTTACGTGGAAAAAATGCTAACCGGACAAAATGACGTACTTTGGCCGGGAAAGCCTGCCTATTTTGCAAAAACTTCGGGCACTACCTCTGGCACCAAATATATTCCCATCACCAAAGAGTCGATTCCTAATCATATCAATAGTGCCCGCAATGCGATTTTGAATTATGTGCACGAAACAGGCAATGCTAAGTTCCTGGATGGCAAGCTCATTTTTCTTTCCGGTAGCCCCGTGCTTGATCAGAAGGCGGGTATCAACACTGGCCGCCTGTCGGGCATTGTGAACCACCATGTGCCGGGCTATCTGCGCACCAATCAATTGCCCTCCTATGCCACCAATTGTATGGAGGATTGGGAAGCCAAGGTAGATAAGATAGTAGAGGAGACCATTGATCAGGACATGACACTGATCTCAGGTATTCCGCCGTGGGTGCAAATGTATTTCGACAGGATTGTGGAGAAGAGGCAGCTACCAGTGAAGGATGTTTTCAAGAACTTCTCGCTGTTTATATACGGTGGGGTCAACTTTGAGCCCTACAGACAAAAGCTTTTTGATACCATTGGAAAAAAGGTCGATTCGGTGGAAACTTACCCCGCCTCTGAGGGCTTCATCGCCTTTCAGGACAAGCAGGATGATCCCGGGCTGCTGCTTTTGGCCAATAGCGGTATTTTCTTCGAATTCATTCCGGCTGATGAGTATTTCAATGAGTCACCCACTCGGCTAAGCCTTGATCAGGTGGAACTCAACACCAATTATGCCCTGATTATCAATAGTAACGCAGGCTTATGGGGCTATTCTATTGGCGACACCGTGAAGTTTATTTCGAAAGATCCTTACAAATTATTGGTTACCGGAAGGATCAAGCATTTTATCTCAGCGTTTGGGGAGCACGTCATCGGTGAGGAAGTAGAAAATGCGATGAAGAAGACTTTGGAGAGTTTTCCTGAGGCAGATATCGTGGAATTTACCGTGGCGCCCAACGTGACACCTGAAAAGGGACTTCCAAGGCATGAATGGTTTATCGAGTTCAGCAAAATGCCAGCCGACATGGCGGCTTTTAAGTCATCACTCGACAATTCGCTCCAAAAGCTGAACAGCTATTATTTCGATCTTATTTCGGGCAATATTCTCGAACAACTTCATATCATACCAGTTAAAAAGAATGCCTTTATTGATTATATGCGCTCAATTGGGAAACTCGGTGGGCAAAACAAGTTACCAAGGCTTTCAAACGACAGAAAGATGGCGGAAGAACTGCTGAAGTACAAAGAATAAACACAACACCTTGACACAAGAAAGACCGAAAAAAAGGATTGCTATCCTTGGTAGCACGGGATCCATTGGCGTTCAGTCGCTTGATGTGATAAAAAGGCATCCTGAAGCCTTTGAAGTAGAAGTGCTTACTGCTCAAAATAATGCTGACTTGCTGATTCGCCAGGCTTTGGAGTTTGTTCCCAATGCAGTAGTGATCGGCAACGAAACCTTGTATCAGCAAGTAGCCGATGCATTATTACCAAAAGATATCAAAGTTTTTGCCGGGCTCGATGCGCTTTCTCAGATCGTGCAGATGGACACCATTGACATGGTGCTGACGGCGCTTGTCGGCTATTCTGGACTGAAGCCTACCATGAACGCCATTGCAGCTGGTAAGCCAATAGCTCTTGCTAACAAAGAGACCATGGTGGTGGCTGGTGAGCTCATTACTAAAATGGCGCAGGAAAGAGCGGTGAATATCTTTCCGATCGACTCCGAGCATTCGGCTATTTTCCAGTGCATCGTGGGGGAGTTCCACAACCCGATAGAAAAGATTATCCTGACAGCTTCAGGCGGGCCTTTCCGTGGAAAAACAAGAAGTGAGCTGCTGAAGGTGACCAAAGAAATGGCGCTGAAGCACCCCAATTGGGACATGGGAGCCAAAATCACCATCGACTCAGCCTCCTTGATGAACAAGGGACTTGAGGTGATAGAAGCACGGTGGCTATTTGGCATTCCAGCCGATAAAATTGATGTGGTAGTTCATCCTCAATCGATCGTTCACTCGATGGTGCAATTTGAAGATGGCTCCATAAAAGCACAACTCGGGTTGCCCGACATGCGTATACCCATCCAGTTTGCTTTGGCTTACCCGGAAAGGTTGAAATCCGACTTCCCAAGGTTTAACTTTGCAGAATACCCCTCCCTGACTTTCGAAAAACCAGATTTAGAAACCTTCAGGAACCTTCAGCTGTCCTTTGACGCTTTAAAGGAGGGTGGCAATAAGCCATGCGTGCTGAATGCCGCCAATGAAGTGGCAGTGGAGTATTTCCTTAAAGACAAGATTGGTTTTATGGAAATGTCGGATATAGTGGAGAAGTGTTTGGTTAAAATACCCTATATTTCAAGCCCTGATTATCAGGACTATGTTGATACAGATACAGAAACAAGAAACATCGCTTTAGATTTAATAGCTTAATGGAGGCACTTATTATGACCGCCCAGCTTTTGCTGGGACTTTCTATTTTAGTCGGATTACATGAATTCGGCCACTTGCTCACAGCCAAGTTTTTTGGCATGCGGGTCGAAAAATATTCCATAGGATTTCCGCCTAAAATTTTTGGGTTTGACTACCGTGGGACGGAATACTCCATCGGGGCAATTCCGCTCGGAGGTTTTGTGAAAATATCAGGAATGATTGACGAGTCGATGGATACTGAGCACTTAAGCCAGGAGCCGGAGCCCTACGAGTTCAGAGCAAAGCCAGCCTGGCAGCGACTGATCGTGATGATGGGTGGAATCATAGTGAACGTGATCACAGGTATCGTGATTTTCGTGTTGCTGACCTTTTTCAATGGTGATACCTACATTTCAAGGGACGAGGCCAATAAATATGGTATTGTGGCTTATGAGCTGGGGCAGGAGATAGGGTTTAAAACTGGAGACAAAATCCTTAAAATCAACGGAAATGATTTTGAAGACTTCAATGAGGTGATGAACCCTGATGTGATCATGGAAGCAGGAAGCACCTACACAGTTGACCGTGACGGGCAGATTGTTACAGTGAAAATCCCATCAGGCTTTCTGGACAAACTATCTGAAAAGGATGCCGTCACCCGATTCATTGACTACAGACTTCCGTTTGCAGTTGGTGAAGTTGCCAGTGGCTCAGGTGGAGATGTGGCAGGGTTGAAGGAAGGCGACAGGTTTGTCACAATCAACGGCAGGCCGGCAAGGTATTTTGCTGACTTTAAGGAGATTGCTACAGAGAATGCGGGCGACACAGTGCTGGCTGTTGTGGAGCGGCCAGTAGGAGAAGCAACCGTCGAAAAAGAAGGAATGTTTACAACAACTGAGCTTCATATCCCTATTGATACAGATGGCACAGTTGGCTTTGTTCGTACCCTGTTGGTGGACGTTGCTCACCGTGATTTTACGTTTGGGGAAAGTTTGGTGGCTGGAACCAACGAGGCTTTTGGCTGGGTGTGGCTGAACATCAGAGGCTTTGGTAAGATATTCAGTGGCGAGGTGTCAGCGTCGAAGGCTGTAAGCGGACCTATTGGTATTGCCAAGATATTTGGTGGCACCTGGAACTGGACGAATTTCTGGCAAAAGCTAGGCTTCCTTTCAATGGTGCTTGCCTTTATGAACTTTTTGCCTATTCCCGCACTCGATGGTGGGCATGTGATGTTCCTGACCTACGAAATTGTTTCTGGCCGTAAGCCATCAGATAAATTTCTGGAAAATGCGCAGAAGGTCGGCATGGTGTTATTGCTGTCGATAATGGTTTTTGCCATCTTCAACGATATCCTGAAAATCTAAATCTTAGAGAAAGTAAGTTGATATGAAGGTGATTAGGCGGCTCAGTTTCCAGACCCCTGATCACCTTCTTTTTTTACACCGGGCCTGAATATTTCGAATTCCACCCTTCTGTTCAGGGTCTTGTCCTGCTCTGTTTTTTCCTCCACAATCGGTTGGCTGCTTCCGTAGCCTTCAAACTCCACTCTTCGCTCGTCGACGCCCCCAAATATGACCATGTAGTCTCTGATGTTCTGAGCCCTCGACTTAGACAGGGCAAGATTAAATGCTGGTGAGCCATCCGAATCAGTATGTCCGGAGATCCTCAGCTTGAAGTCTGGATTGTCGTACAGAAAGTTCACAATTTTATTAAGGTCGCCATACATTTCCGTTCGGAGATCGGATTTGCCATTTTCGAACTCAATGGACTCGAATTTGACCTTGCTGGCAATCGGGTCAGTGGTTCTGTTCAGCTCCATTGGCCCGTTGAGGTAAAACATCTCTTCTATCCTGAAAAAGTCGTCGCCCTGAATCACCAGCAGGTAGTTGTTGTTATTGATAAGATCGAACTCAAAGCTGCCGTCGGGTTTCAGAAACCTGGGCGCCACTTCAATCCCATCGTCGAGGTCGATGATAGAAACAATCCCGTTGAAAGGTTTTCCTGTCAAACTGTCGGTCAATGAACCCTTCACCTTCGTTATTGAGCCAGGCTGTGCTTCCATGGGCAGGGGAAAGGAGTAGAGATCCTGCATGTTTAAATCTCTGTTGGCCGACCGTGCGTAGAACAAATCTTTTGACTCGGCGTCGATAGTAAAATAGAACTCGCTTCCTCTTCCATTCACCAGCGGCCCTATATTGACAGGCTCGCCCCAGATGTGCCCCATTTTGTAAGATTTATAAATGTCGAACTCACCGAAGTTGTAGAGCTGACCATTGGAGCTGAAGTAGAGAATATTGTACCGGGGATGGAAAAAGGGGCTGACCTCATTGCTTCGGGTGTTTACAATAGGCCCCAGGTTTTGGGCAGGAGCCCAGCCACCACCTTTAAGCTTGTAGGAAAAATAGATATCAGACAGTCCGAAGCCACCTATCCTGTCTGAGGCAAAAAAGAGCGTGTCCTCGGTGTGCGACAGGGCGGGGTGACTGTCCCAGCTTAGGCTATTCACTTTGGCTCCAAGGTTTTGAATATTGCCCCAGGTGCTGTCAGCTTGAAGCTTTGCAACGAAAATATCGCAACTGCCGATACATTCCGGGGCATCACATCTGGCAAAATAAAGGGTTTTGCCATCACGACTCAGGGTTGCCGACCCCTCATTGTATTTTGTATTGATTTCCCGAAGGGCAACTGCCTCCTGCCAATACTGCCCTTCCTTTCTGGCAATAAAGAGATCCTCATTGTTTTGCGTATTCAGGCTCCTTCTGATTTCATTTCTTTGAGAGGTAAAAAGCAGGATGTCTCCATTGATGTTCAAAGTGGGGCCGTAGTCAGCATTGCGGCTGTTGACGTTGCCGCCCATATTGAGCAAAACTCCTCGTGGAGGCCGGAGCGTATCAATGGCCTTTCTGTGTTCTACCAACTCGTAGTAATAGTCGAGCGGAACATATAAGTCGACCTCCTGCTTGTTGAGCGAGTCATAATAAAGCTCAATTTCCCGCAGGTTAATGTCTTTGTGGTGGTGGCGCAACACCATCTTGTATAGCGGCTTCGCTTCCTCCAGCCCGTCAAATAGTTCTGTCAATTTGGCCAGTCGCCAAATCAGGTAGGTGTCTTTGTAGAAATTCTGTACACCAAAGTTTCTGACATAAGATTTCAGTGCCGGATACAACGCCTCCCACTCTTTATTGGCTTCAAGCTTCTGGATGCGTTCCAGCTTGCTTTTGTCTACATAATCAGCCACCTTGTTAATGTTCGGAAACTCAAAAACATTTATCTCAGAAGGCGCAGCAAGTGAATCAAGGCTGGTTTCAACGTTTGAAGGGGCGGCTTTCTTCCTCTTGTTCCTTTGGGCAAGTGCCGGGAAAACGACAGAACCCAGCAGAGAAATGGCCAACAGCGCAGTAAGCCACCATTTCGCAGAAGGCTGGAAATAGTCGTAGAAAGTATTGAATCTATTGGATGGTTTTGTCAAGTACATGGGTTGATGAGAAATAGAAAGGGTCGCCAGAGGCTGCCTACTATTTTTTGGCATATCTCTTGCAATTTATATGGGCCGAGTGAATTTTACACCTATCTGGGTCATTTAATGTCAGATTGGCATATCGACAGCGTTAGATAATTATGAATAACAATAAAGAGAAAGAACTAGCAGTAGCTTTTTTGTCGGAAATACAAGAAGACGAATCAGGAGATATTATACAGCTAGTATCAGCTGACCTGGAGGAGGATTTGAAGCCGGAGGATGTGCCTGATGAGGTGCCCATTCTGCCGATAAAGAACACCGTGTTGTATCCGGGGGTAGTGATCCCCATCACGGTGAGCCGACAGAAGTCAATCCGGCTCGTGAAAAAAGCCTATAAAGGCAGCAAAATTATTGGCGTGCTGGCTCAGAAGAACAGAAAGGCTGAGGAGCCGAAATCTGATGATCTCTATACTGTGGGCACCATTGCCCGCATATTGAAAATGCTCGTGATGCCAGACGGCAACACAACGATCATTATTCAGGGGAAGAGCCGGTTTGAGGTAGAAAGCATCATCCAGGAAGACCCGTTTATCAGCGCCAGAGTAAAGCTCCTCACCGAGAAGTTTCCCGCCAAGTCAAGTAAAGAAACCAAGGCGCTTATTCAGTCACTAAAGGATGCCGCTTACAAGGTAATGAAGCTGAATCCGGAGATACCCAAAGAAGCCCATGCAGCCCTTGGCAACATAGATAATAGCAGCTTCCTTACTCATTTTCTTTCATCCAATGTCAATGCCGATGTGGCCGATAAGCAAAAGCTGCTGGAAACCCACGATGGCGTAAAGAGGGCTGAGTTGCTGCTGGAGTACATGTTGAAAGACATTCAAATGCTTGAAATCAAGCAGGAGATTCAAAATAAGGTGCATTCTGACATCGATCAGCAGCAGCGGGACTACTACCTCCGGCAGCAAATCAAAGTACTTCAGAATGAATTGGGGTACGACGGCCCGGAAAAAGATATCCAGGAGCTGAGAAAGCTGGGTGCAGAGAAAAAATGGGACGAGGAGGTGAAGCAGCACTTCTTCAAAGAGCTTGACAAAATTTCCCGGATGAACCCTGCCGCCGCTGAGTTTCCGGTGGCGATGAACTATGTCGATTTTATGGTTCACCTGCCCTGGAATGAGTATACGCAGGACAATTTTGACCTGAAAAGAGCCCGGAAGATTCTCGACGAAGATCACTATGGCATGAAAAAGGTCAAGGAGAGAATCCTTGAATACCTGGCCGTGTTAAAGCTCAAGGGCGACATGAAAAGCCCCATTCTTTGTCTTTATGGCCCTCCGGGTGTCGGGAAAACATCCCTGGGAAGATCGATTGCCCGTTCGCTCGACAGACATTATGTCAGGATGTCGCTGGGTGGTGTGCATGACGAGGCGGAAGTGAGAGGCCACAGAAAAACATATATCGGTGCCATGCCGGGAAAGATCGTTGGTAACATATCGAAAGCCAAGTCGTCAAACCCCGTTTTTATCCTCGACGAAATCGACAAAGTAAGCTCTAACTTCAGAGGAGATCCATCGTCCGCACTTTTGGAGGTGCTTGACCCTGAGCAAAACAATAGCTTCACTGACAACTACCTGGAGGTGGGCTACGATCTGTCGAAAGTGCTGTTTATCGCTACGGCCAACACACTTGAGACCATCCAGCCTGCTTTGAGAGACAGGATGGAGATCATAGAGATTACTGGCTACACCCTGGAAGAGAAGATAGAAATAGCCAAGCAACACCTGATACCCAAGCAGCGGAAAGAGCATGGGGTAAAGGCATCTCAGATTAAATTCACCGACGAGGCTATTGGAAAAATTATAGATGACTATACCAGAGAATCTGGTGTACGAACGCTTGAACGGAGAATTGCCACGGTAATCAGAAATGCTGCCAAGTCCATTGCCATGGAGGAGGCCTACACCAAGACCATCAAAGGAAAGGAAGTGCGCAAAATTTTGGGCGCCGAAATCTTTGATAAAGAGGTCTATTCGGATAACACCCACCCGGGTGTAGTCACAGGGCTGGCCTGGACACAGGTAGGAGGGGAGATTTTGTTTATCGAATCGTCGCTGAGTAGGGGCAAAGGCAAATTGACACTGTCTGGCCAACTAGGCGACGTGATGAAGGAGTCAGCCGTGGCTGCGCTATCATACCTGAAGTCGAACGCTCATAAGCTCGACATCGACCACCAGGTTTTTGACCATTACGACCTGCATGTACACGTGCCAGCTGGTGCAGTGCCAAAGGACGGGCCGTCGGCGGGGATTACCATGCTCACATCGCTGGCGTCAATTTATACGCAGCGCAGGGTGAAAGACAAGCTGGCCATGACAGGAGAAATCACCCTCAGAGGAAAGGTGCTTCCCGTGGGAGGCATCAAGGAGAAAATACTTGCAGCCAAGCGTGCCGGGATAGAAGAGATCATCCTGAGCAGCCGCAACCGCAAAGACATTGAAGAAATTGAACCTAATTATATTGAGAACCTTAAGATTAACTACGTCGACAATGTAGACGAAGTGTTGAAGCTGGCGCTACTCAAATCGAAGGTGGAAGGGGCTACACATCTTTGGCCTATTAAAGGATTGGCCAAAGAAATGGCCACCGTTGAGGATTTATGAGAGGGAGCCACCTAAATACCCTGGGTATCATTTTGTTGCTTTTGCTAGTAATAACAGATGTGGGGTATGCGCAAATTGGTGGTCAAGACTCCTTTCAATTTCTCAATACGCCTGTTAATGCGAGAGTAGCTGCGCTTGGGGGCTACAATGTATCCCAAAATAGGGGCGACCTGAACTGGGTTTTTTATAACCCGGGACTGCTCGACTCCGTAGCAGCCGGTGATATTTCTATTTCCTACGTCAACTTTTACGGCGGCAGCAAATATAGTCAGGTGGCCTATGCTTTTGATACCAAGGCGGTTGGGAAAGCGGCAGTTGGCCTCACTCACCTCAGCCATGGAAACTTCGATAGCTACGACGAGGCTGGCAACTACCTGGGCACTTTCAATGCCAGCGAATATGCCGTGAGGGTATCGCTGAGCCACAGAATGGGCCCGTTTCTGATGGGGGTGGCTCCGCAACTGGCTGTATCGAGCATTGCTGGCTTCCGCTCTTCAGCACTCATGGCAGATATTGGTGGCGTATTTCAGCACCCCCGCAAACAGTTAAGTGTTGGGTTGGTGATGAAAAATGCTGGCTTCGGACTTGGAAGGTATGCAGAGGAGAAAACCAGGCTTCCCTTCGACGTTCAGCTGGGAATGAGCTTCAAACCTGAGCAAATGCCGGTGATTTTCTCATTCACTGGCACCAATCTCCCAAATCAAAACCTGGTGTATTTTGAGCCCGACAGCAGGGTAAACTTCAACGAAGCTGTGCCGGGCACGTTTACCAAAATATTCAGCAGAGTGAACATTGGCACCGAATTTTTGTTTGGGCCTAATTTCCATGTATTGGCTGGATACAACCACAGAATAAGACGAGAGCTAAGACTGGAGCAGGCCGGTGGAAGTGCAGGCTTTTCAGTTGGCGTTTGGATAAAAATTAAATCATTTGAATTAACAATAGCCCGGTCGCACTACCACGTGGTGGGTGGCAATACCCATTTTACTGTCAGCCACAATGTGAACCGGTTATTTCATAAACGAAAATCAGCATCATGATAGATCAGAACAAATATTTGACCCCGAGGCAAATTGTTGCCGAACTCGATAAATACATCATTGGTCAGGACGACGCCAAGAGAAATGTGGCCATTGCGCTCAGAAACAGATGGCGCCGCATGCACAGCCATGAAGACATCAAAGGAGAGATTGTGCCCAACAATATCCTGATGATTGGTGCTACGGGCGTTGGCAAAACAGAAATTGCCCGCCGCCTGGCCAAGCTTGCCGATGCGCCTTTTACTAAGGTGGAGGCATCCAAGTTTACCGAAGTTGGTTATGTAGGCCGTGACGTGGAAAGCATGGTGCGTGACCTGGTAGAGCAGGCCGTTAACATGGTGAAGCAGAGCAAAAAAGAAGAGGTGAAAGGGAAAGCTGAGCTTGCTGTTGAAGGCATTATTCTCGATGCTTTGATACCTCCGATGAAGTCGGCGCCATCGAGGCAGCCGGCGGGCGCTCCGGGCGCAGACAATGCAATTGACATTACACCAGAGAATGATGAAGAGCTCAACGAGAGAACACGTGAGAGATTCCGTGAAAAGATCAGAAACGGTGAGCTCGACGACCGCAAAATAGAAATCAATGTTAAGGCGCCTGGTCAGGGGAATGTGGGCATGATTGGCGGTGGCATGATGGATGAGGTGAGCATGATGAACCTGCAGGAGATGCTGGGCAATATGCTGCCGAAAAAGAATAAGAAGAGGAAAGTGACAATAGCAGAAGCCAAGAAGCTACTGTTGGAGGAAGAGGTGCACAAGCTGATCGACATGGACGAGGTGAAGGAAGAAGCCATCGAAAAGGCGCAGAACTCCGGTATTATCTTCATTGATGAGATTGACAAGATCGCCAGCAGTGCGGGCAAGGGCGGCGGTGCGGATGTGAGCCGGGAAGGCGTGCAGCGAGACCTCCTGCCGATTGTGGAGGGAAGTGCTGTGAATACAAAGTATGGCGTCATTAACACTGAGCACATCCTTTTCATGGCTGCAGGAGCTTTTCACGTGTCAAAGCCCTCAGACCTTATTCCTGAGCTTCAGGGGCGTTTCCCCATCAGGGTAGAGCTGGAAAACCTCACCAAGGGCGACTTTCTCCGCATCTTGAGAGAACCAAAAAACGCCCTCACCAAGCAATATGAAGCGCTGCTGAAGTCGGAAGACGTGGAGCTTACCTTCAGCGATGAGGCACTGGAGGAGCTGGCCGACACAGCCTTTACCATCAACTCCGAAGTGGAGAACATAGGCGCAAGGAGACTGCACACAGTGATGAGCCGACTGTTGAATGAGTTCTTGTTTGATATTCCAGACAAAATCGGCCCCAATTCCAAGCTGGTCATTACCAAAGAGATGGTGAATGAGAAGCTCTCAGGACTGGTGAAGAACAAGGATTTGAGTAGGTATATCCTTTAGTAAACAATCTTCTTCCGCAGCCCGGGTAAAGAGGTCGCTCTCTCCGCCAGCGCAACAGCGCCCTCTTTACTCCACGCAAGAAAACGTCATCAAATTGACATGTACGGATAGTCATGCTTTTGAAAATGCCCTTTTTGGCTTGAGGGCTTCTGGAATGTCAATATCCCTCCCAGGTTGTGTCCCCGGATCAATCTGTATTTCTGGCGATTGAATGTTTCGTTTGTGGTTAAATAAAAAAGTAAAACTGGTTCAATGCGTCCCGCTTGGACCTTTGCTTTTTTATGACCACTTGGGGCATTGGGTTTAAAGGGTAATCCCCAAATTTTCTGCTTGATCCGTGTCCCCCGACGACCGGAATTGCGAGATGACGAGCAAGAGGAATATGACACTTAAATAAGGAAAGACACCAGGAAATTGCCAACGATAGCCCTGGTAAAGAGGTCGCTCTCTCCCCCAACACAAGAGCGCCCTCTTTACTTCCCGAAAGAAAACGTCATCTGCAACCCCTCCAAGTCGGAGTCGAAAGAAAGTAACTATCAATACCCCTCTGGCAATCCTTTCGGGTAGTGAAAGAAAAGCAGCTTGCCCGCCTCGTAGCCAATGTCCCGCCAGTAGTTGACTTCGAAAGAAATGCCGACGGCTCCGGTGGTTGGAATATTCTCGATGGATGCCCCTGCCAGTTGGTTGGCAAACTCCGTCAGGCCAGGGTTGTGGCCAAAAAGCATCACCGACGTGTGCTGGTCGTCCAGTTCAACCACCACCTTCAGCAACCTGTCTGGCCAGGCATGGTAAACAGATTTGTCGGTAATAATTTCTCTTTTATCAATGCCAAGCTCCGCAGCCACCTTTTTAGCAGTCTTGATGGCTCGCTCCGCCGGGCTGCTGACTACAAGGTCAGGGTGAATTTGTTGATCATTAAGGAACTTGCCCATCCTCGGAGCATCTGATTTGCCCCGGCTACTTAGTGGCCTTTGGAAGTCGTCCAGCTCAGGGAAGTCCCAGCTCGATTTTGCGTGCCGTACCAGATAGATTGTCTTCATAAACCGGAGTCAAACTAAGGAATATAGAAATCAAAAACGAGGTCGTTCATACACTTAAAATGGCCCTTTGGACATTTATCGAAACCTATCTTTGAGCAGGGCCTGCACTTGATCTTATTGTTTTCAAACACGATAAATTTTGTTCTGTAGGGGTACATGCCAAAAGAAGGGATGGTGTTGCCCCAAATGCTGAAGACTGTTTTCCCGAAGGCAGCCGCCACGTGCATAAGACCGGTGTCGTGCGAGAAAACAACGCTGGATTGCTTGACCAATGAAGCTGACTGGTTAAAGTTGAATTTACCACAGCCATTGAAGATTTCTGTTTTTTTACCCAGCTCTTTCAACGACTCCTCATAGCCACTTGAGTTTTTTGTTCGTTCGAAGAACCGTGCTATTTCCTCGCCAGCCTCAGCATCTTCCTTTCCTCCCAGCAGGATGACAGGCTTGTTGATCCGGTCGCAAAGCTCAATCATGCGCTTTACCGGTAGCTTTTTGGTGCCATGCTGGCCACCGATAGCGTAGGTAATAAATCCGTTGCGGTGGCTTTCTGGCAGCCAGGTGATATCCACCTCGTCTTTGTCCGGAATAAAATAGTCGAGGCCCAGCTGGTCAGGTTTGCCACCCAATGGCTGTAGGGTGTCGAGGTAGCGGTCAACAATATGGCGGTTGGGCAATTTATTTACTTTGAAATTGACCATCAGGTACTTTTGCCAGTTGAGCTTGTCCACAGCAAAGGCCTTTGCCTTCAGCGCCCACTTGATCCTCAGCGTCCTTAGGTTGTGGTGGAGGTCAATGACGTAGTCGAAGTTTTCTGTCTTAAGTGTTTCAATCAGCTGCTTGTCTCCCTTCTCCAGAACGTGGATTTTATCAATATATGGGTTCTCTTCCAGAAGAAATCTGAACCGGGCCATGGTGGCATAGTGCACTTCCACATCGTCGAGTTGGGTTTTTAACACCCTTGGCACCGGACTGGTGAGTACAATGTCTCCAATAGACGAAAACCGTAGGATCAGTACTTTCATTTAGCTGATTTGGCGAAAACGACCTGAGATACTTTCAACATATGGAGGACATTCACTAGTTCTTTGTGTGTTTGTGAAGCATTATGCCTTCACCATATCAGCCGCTCGCTTCTTTCT
Organism: Imperialibacter sp.; assembly: GCF_048007035.1. NCBI lineage: Bacteria > Pseudomonadati > Bacteroidota > Cytophagia > Cytophagales > Flammeovirgaceae > Imperialibacter > Imperialibacter sp. The sequence continues at coordinate 1,376,771 of NZ_CP180355.1, read as the reverse complement.
TTTCTCAAAATGGGCAGCCACCTCCGCTGTCGACAGCGCATTGAAGGTCATTTCTTTAGTGAGGCCGCCTTTTCTGCCCACCAAAAGCCCGTAGCGCATATCATGGTAGCCTTCGGTTTCATGGGCGTCGGGGTTTATGCTAAGCATCACGCCTTTCTCGATGGCATAGTGTACCCAGCGCCAGTCGAGGTCGAGCCGCCAGGGGTGGGCATTGATTTCGATGATCACACCCTCTTCAGCGCAGGCATCAATCACTGTTTTGTGGTCGATGGGGTAGCCCTTTCGTTCCAGCAACAGTCGGCCGGTGGGGTGGCCAAGCATAGTGGTAAAAGGGTTTTTGATGGCTTTTAGCAAGCGAGTGGTGGCTTTCTGCAAATCCATGTTGAGCACCGAGTGCACCGAGGCAACGATAAAGTCGAATGATGCCAGCACCTCGGTTTCATAGTCAAGGGAGCCGTCGGGTAGAATGTCAGATTCTATGCCTTTGAAGATGCGGAATGGCGCCATCTCTTTATTGAGCGCATCAATCTCCACCTGCTGATCTTTTACTCTGTTGGCTTCGAGGCCGCTGGCATAAAACGCAGAGCGACTGTGGTCGCTGATACCCAGGTACTCATAGCCAAGGTCTTTGCAGTAGGTTGCCATTTCTTTTAAGGTATTCTTCCCGTCGCTGTAAGTAGAGTGATTATGAAGAATTCCTTTGAGGTCGCTCATTTCTACCAACTTGGGCAGCTTATTTTCCTGCGCTAACGCTATTTCGAAAGACCCTTCCCGCAATTCCGGCGCTATATAGGCCAGGCCAGCGTGCTTATACGCTTCCTCTTCAGTAGCAAAAGCCCTTTCGGTGAGCTTATCACGCAGTACAGCACCTTCGGCAAGTGTTTGGTTAAGGTGCAGCGGTGCGGCTGTGTACAACAAAAGCTTCTCTGTGAATTGCTTTTCGTCGCATAGCCTGATATGGAAAGTGATATAAGGTTCGTTGATATGCCCCCTGATGGAATAGGGTCCCGATTGCTGAAGGCTGACTTCTCCCAAACCACTTTTCTCAATCGCCTTTATGATCGACTCACTATTTAGCGACCCAACAAGCAATTCCAGCGTGTCGATCACCTCCAGCAAACGCCTCAGCGGGCCAACAAAACTTGTGGGCACTTTCTCTCCCAACTCTTTTTTGAGGGCTTCAATCAGCTGGTTGGCGGCCATCTCTGCTTCTGAAAAATGAAGCTTACCTACGTTGGCCTTTCTGTATTTTAAGCCATCAAGAATGGTTTGCTGGGTCTTCTCGCCAAAGCCCTTCACGCCAGCCACCCGGCCTTCCTCGCAGGCTTTTTGCAAAGCATCCAAACTTTCAATTTCCAGCTCTTTCCAGATCAACTTGATTTTCTTGGGGCCAATGCCTTTGATGGAAAGCATTTCTACCACCCCGGCAGGCGTTGATGCCCTGAGCTCCTCCAGCGCATCAAAGGTGCCCTTTTCGAGCAACTGATGGATGTTGGCGGCCATCGATTTCCCGATTCCTTCCAGGGCTCCGATTTCCTCTGCAGTCATGGTAGCGATGGGCTTGTCCACCTTTTCAAGGTTGAAAACCGCACCGGTGTAGCCACGAATTTTAAACTGGTTTTCTTCATGAAGCTCCATAAGAGAAGCCATGAGCCGGAATTGTGAGATTATTTCTTTGTTGTCCAAAATAAGAGGTGTTTTTGGTTAACTGGCATTGTAAAAGTAATTTTCCTAAGGCAAAATTCCTTAGATTACTCTAAACAAAAACAAGAAACTACGTGCGTACGAAAACATCGTGCAGAGGGAATTTGTTACGCAATACCAAACGCCTTATTTACCGAAGAGACTTTTGTCTGTTACATTTGACTAGTGAAACCAAAAAGGAACGAAGAAATGAACTATTGGCTGATAAAATCTGAACCAGAAACTTTTTCCTGGGACAAATTCGTGAGCATGGGTGGCGACATGTGGGATGGCGTGAGAAACTACGCTGCCCGCAACTTCATGAAAGACATGAAGGTAGGGGACCTGGCTCTTTTTTATCACAGTGTCAAAGAAAAGTCGTGTGTGGGGCTGGCCAGGGTAGCGAAAGAGTATTACCCGGATCCGACAGCCAAGCCAGAAGAAAAAGACACCTGGGTGGTAGTGGATTTTGTGCCGGTGCAAAAACTCAAAAGGCCGGTGAGTCTCGGAGAGATCAAGCAGGATGAGCGGCTGTCCGAAATGGCACTTATTAAGCTTTCGAGACTGTCTGTGCAGCCTGTCAAGAAGGAAGAGTTTGATATAATTATTCAAAAATCCGAAGAATAGCGTTGGGCGGGTATAAATCTTTTTTTGGGGACAAGCTTTTATGAAGTGTTTTGATGACGTGACCATTGTCAATATGCGACTCAAACAATTAACGGTGTTGCTGGCTTTTTGCTGTCTTACGGGCACGGGCGTACTGGGCCAGGACCGGAAAAAAGACCAGAAGGCCAGTGAGCTTATTGAGCAACCCAAAAGAGTGGAGTTTGAGATAAAAAACTCGAATTACGAGGACTACGTCGTTTATAGCTGCGAGGAGGAGGGATTGTCCATTTATCACCAAACCGAGCACAAAAATAAGGATGGCTACCTGTGGGAGTTCTTTAAACTCGACACCGCCCTTGACATGACATGGAGAAGGGAGCTGTATCTTCCTTTTGCGTCCCGCATCATTGGCTACGATTATTCGCCGGGCTTTATGTATTACCTCATTCGGGAAAAGCAATACAAGCAGGAGGAACTGCTGGTGATGAGGATGGACCTGGAAAAAGGCGACACTACCAAGTTCAACATCAACACGGTGTTCCCTGTTAACCTGACACAATTTGAAGTAGTGGGAAGCACCATTTTGATGGGTGGCTACACCAACTACCGGCCAGTGATCATCCGATACAACCTTTTTGACCAACGACCGCAGGTGGTTCCTGGGTTTTATGCCGACTATGCCGAGATACTGCGACTGGAAACCGACGACCGCCTCAGGACTTTCACGGTGACGATGAGTGAAAAGACGACAGACAAGCGCACCACCATTTCGGTGAGGTCATTTTCAGAAAGTGGGGACATGATCAGGAACATTTTGCTGCAGCCTGATGAATCGAAGAGCCTAATCAATGGAGCACCCGCCCACCTCGAAATGGATAGGCAGTTTATTGCCGGCACTTACGGACACAAACGATCGACCTACTCCAGGGGGCTTTATATCGCCACCGTGGGCAACGACGGGCAGCAAAAGATAGACTATTACAACTATGCCGACCTGGAAAATTTCTTTTCGTACATGCGAGCCAAGCGTGAGCAGAGAATTAAAGAGAAGATCAGCCGAAGGAAGGTGCAGGGCAAGCGGGTAAAGTTCAACTATCGGTTGCTGGTGCACGATATTATCCAGGACGGCGACAAATACACTTTGTATGGTGAGGCCTACTACCCCAGGTATTCTAATTACAGCGGCTACGACCGGTTTGGCGGCTACACCTATGGCCGGAGCAATACCTATTTCAACCCCAATTTCCTGGGATACAAGTACACGCATGCCGTTGTGATGACGTTCGATAAGTCGGGCACGCTGCTTTGGGACAATTCCTTTGAAATCAACGACGTTACCAGCTACGATCTGCAGCAGTTTGTGCATGTGAGTACATCCGGCGATGAGGTGGCTTTGCTTTACATGTTTGAGAATGTGATCCGATCCAAGATCATAAAATCGGATGAGATCATCGAAGGCAAAACGTTCAATGACATCGAGCTTACATTTGAAGATGATGAAGTCAGGGTGAGCGACAACGAGGTGGGAGGCTTGTCGGTGTGGTACGGAAAAACCTTTTATACCTACGGCATTCAGGACATCAAAAACCTGAAGGACAACCGGGTGAACCTCAACCGCAACGTGTTTTTTATCAATAAGGTGGTTTATAGGTAGGATACTCAGACACTCCGACAGTCGGACAGTCGGACGGTCAGACAATCGGACAGTCCGACACTCTGAACATCCAAAAGTCCGAACCATCCGAACATCCGACGGTCTGACTTACAAATGATTGTTAAGGTGCAGTGTCTTCACGCACCTTGCCACCTTCCGTCTCCGGTCTCCCTTCTTCCGACTTTCTCCATAAATCCCAAATCCGCCATCCGTAATCAAATCATTTTTTCATAACTTCGCCCCATGCAAAAACGGTTGCTCTTCGACGGACGTCTTTTACAGTTCACCATCAACAGGCTTTGTCAGCAACTTATTGAAAATCATGGCGACTTTGCCAACTCCGTTTTAATGGGCTTGCAGCCCAGGGGCATCTTTTTGGCCGAAAGAATCCGGACCAGCCTTGAGAGCCTTCTGAATAAAAAAATCCTTCTTGGCTATTTGGATACTACCTTCCACAGGGACGACTTCCGGCGCAGAGATGCACCTATCGCTCCTCATGAAACCAAAGTCAGTTTTGTCATTGAAGGCAAAAAAGTCATCCTGATCGACGATGTGCTGTTCACTGGCAGATCGGTGCGGGCAGCCCTCGATGCCATGGTAAGCTTTGGAAGGCCGGAGAAAGTGGAGCTGCTGACGTTGATCGACCGCATGTACAGCCGGGACATTCCGGTGGAAGCTACTTATGTCGGCAGAAGGGTGAATACAGTGAGAAGCCAGCGAATATTAGTAGAACTAAAAGAACAGGGCATGCCTGAAGACAATATCTGGATCATGGAAAAGGAGGACGAGGCATGAGCAAGCTGAGTACCCGCCATTTGTTGGGCATCAAAGATATCACGGAAGAGGATATTCAGCTCATTTTCCAAACGGCCGACAACTTCAAAGACGTGCTTAACCGGCCCATCAAGAAGGTTCCCTCTTTGCGTGACATTACCGTCGCCAACGTCTTCTTCGAAAACTCCACCCGTACAAGGCTTTCTTTTGAGTTGGCGGAAAAAAGACTTTCTGCCGACGTTGTTAATTTCTCCTCCTCATCCAGCTCCGTCAAAAAAGGGGAAACCCTGCTCGACACCGTCAACAATATCCTGGCCATGAAAGTGGACATGGTGGTGATGCGCCACGCCAGCCCCGGGGCTCCCCACTTCTTATCAAAGCACGTAAAGGCCAACATCATCAATGCCGGCGACGGCACCCACGAGCACCCTACGCAGGCATTGCTCGATGCATTCTCGATCCGGGAAAAACTGGGTGATGTGGCTGGAAAAAGAGTGGCCATCATGGGCGACATCCTGCATTCAAGAGTAGCGCTTTCCAATATCTTCTGTCTTAAAAAGCTTGGTGCTGAGGTGATGGTGTGTGGCCCCATCACGCTGATACCCAAATTCATCGGCGAGCTGGGCGTGAAGGTAGAGTATGATGTCAAAAAGGCCCTGGAATGGTGCGATGTCGCCAACGTGCTACGCATTCAATTAGAAAGGCAGCAAATCAAATACTTCCCATCGTTGCGGGAGTACTCGATATATTTTGGTATCAACAAGCAGCTGCTCGACACTCTGAACAAAGAGATTGTGATCATGCACCCCGGGCCCATCAACAGGGGAGTAGAACTCAACAGCGACGTAGCCGACTCCGACCATTCTATTATACTGGGTCAGGTGGAAAATGGTGTTGCCATCCGCATGGCAGTGCTCTACCTGCTGGCCGGCGTGAAGGAGGTGTAGGCACAACCCAAGCCACGCCATCAAATACTCCCAGATACCCTGAATTTAGCCTTTTGGTTCAAAGCCGGATCATCCACTTTACACAAATGGTCGGCCATATCGCAACGCAGTGGAGATATCTTATCCATCCACCCATGCCCTACCGAATTAGGTGTCGGCACGGCCCTAGCCAACCCCGCAAGAGCCGTCAGACACCGGGTTTACCGTGCCTAAACGGAGTTTCGAATTGATGTCCCCGGGCAATAATTACATGCTGGACAGATGTGGCATCACAACCTTTGGGCCTTCGTGGCCACCGAAATGATTGTTAAGGTGCCGTGTCTTCACGCACCTTGTCCGGATGGGGCTCTCTCGCAGAGGGCCCTGAAAGGAGGGCTGACTGTTGATCGCTTACTCTTCACAACCAAAAGACTTTAAGCCTTTAGCCAGTTTCCAACTTTTCCTTACGGATAGGGCTTCACCGCCATCTTTTTGTTATATCACCCTTTCAGGACTCACACAATGGCAAGCCCTGAAAGGGCCCGAACGGAGTGGAATATCTGTGCATTTGGTAAAGCCCTATGCACTGGTCTCGTTTCCTGTTCTCAGCTTTCCGGAGGCTAACCGCTAACTGTCGTTTCCCGTCTGAATATCAGATCCGGCCTCCCGTCTTCTTCACCCGCCGAAGCCTCTGGCGTAGGAGGCCGTCTCCCAACCTTCACCCCCAACCTTCGTTCTTCAACTGTTCATTGCTCATTGCTCACTGCTCACTTCCGTCTCCCGACTTCGATCTCCCGGCTCCACTCTGAATATCCGAACATCCGAGCGTCTGAACATCCGAATGTCTGACTACCTCCCGTCTTACTCACCCGCCGAAGCCTCTGGCGCAGGAGGGCCGTCTTCAAGCCTCTCCGGTCACTCAAATCCGTTGCTCTTTTTTGCATTTTTCTCAAACCAACTTGTACTTTTTTGTCTTTCATTGTTGCGTCTAAGCCGAAATTTGATGCATATTGCCAACTATACCTTTGTGAGCATTTGTGTAGACTCCCCTAATGACGCCGTCAAGTGGGTAAATTTTGATTTTAATTGTAAGTTTGCAGCTTCGAACCTGGGAGTGAAACGGGCCTTCCTTTATTATACGCCACTGGTGCAAAAGGATCAACGACAGCTCATTTTTGGTTGCAGACGGTAAAAACATGTAATTCATTCCGGTATAATGCTAACATTTGGTGTCAGGAGGTCCTGGTCTGGGCTGGTTTTTAATACAATTCTATTTTTTTTACTCGGCGCAGCCCTTAGCGCATGCATCTCCAATAAGAAGGTAGTGTACATGCAGGAATCCAATGAGGAGTCTCCTGCGGTTCCTAACGACAGCTTGCTGAGCTTTCCCTATAAAACCTATGTCGTGCAGCCAGGTGATAACCTGGACATAAAAATCAAAAGCCTGGATGGAACAACTGATGATATGTTCAACATAGGTGGCATGGCTACGCAAGCCGCTGGTCAGCTCATAAGCAACGCTTCTGACATTTTCTACCTCACGGGCTTTAATGTTGATGCCAATGGGATGATTGAGGTACCTGTGATCGGAAGAATTTCAGTCGCTGGGAAAACCCTGGCAGAGGTAAGAAGAGTGGTGGAAGAATCGGCTCAGGTATACATCAAAGATCCTTACATATCGGTGAAGCTTGGTGGCATAAGGTTCACTGCGCTGGGTGAGTTCAGGGCACCGGGGAGGTACGGTGTGCTTCAAAACAGGCTGACCATTTATGAAGCCATTGCCTCAGCTGGTGACCTGCAGATAGAGGCCAACAGAAAAGAAGCGTTGCTTATCCGCCAGTACCCTGAAGGGCAGCGCATCCACAAAATAGACTTGACGAATCGTGACCTGATTAACTCTGAGTTTTATTATATCCAGCCTGGCGACCAATTGTATGTGGCGCCCCTAAAGGTACGAGAGCTCGGAACAGGCATTACTACTTTCCAAACCATCAGTGCTGTGGCTGCCACTATTACCGCCGTTTTTTTGATCCTTAACTTTTTTACCAAATAATCATTCATGGACGCACAGGGAGTTAATAAGATGCCCGCAGTTCCGGCTTATGTTGAAGAGGAAAATTTAGACGTGAAAGATTGGGTGTACAAAATCCTGGATTATTGGCAATTAATTTTTCTGTCTGTAATAATTTGCGTTGGGGTAGTATTTCTTTTTCACAGGTATTCAACTCCCAGGTTTGAGGTCGCAGGAACAATCTTGATAAAGGAAGATAAAAAGTCTATTAACCCAGAACTTTTACAGGAGCTTCAATTTTTTCAGGGGAATTCCACAAAGCAAAATGAAATTGAGTTATTAGGTTCTTATTCACTTCTCAAACGAGCAATCGAATCGCTCAATTTCGATATAGCGTATTACGGTATTGGCAGGATAAAACAAAGAGAAATTGAACCTGAAAAAATGCCGTTTAAAGTAAGTTTTATAGGTGAAGCAAGACCTGAGCGAAATTTGGTTTTCAGTGTTGAGATGCAAAAAGATGGAGGCTTTGTGTTGTTTTCTGAAGAACTTGGACTCGCTCGTCAAAGATATCAGTTTCCTGCGGTAATCGAATTCAATGGACTCTCTTTCAGGGTGGAAGAGAGGCAAATAGATTTAGCTGGGGTTGATTCTTACCAATTTGTACTTTTTAATAGTTGGGGGTTGGCAAGGTCTTACCGAGGTAGGATTCGAATCTCTGATGTTAACAAAGAGGCAAGCATTTTGGCAATTAGCATGCAAACGGAGTTGCCGTCAAAAGGGGTTCAATTTATCAATAGTTTAATAAATATATACATTCAACGTGAGCTGGAGGAAAAAAATGAGACGGCAACTCGAACCGTCGAATTTATAGACGGACAGTTGGCAAGTATAGAAGATTCTTTACTATTGATAGAGCGCCGGTTACAAACATTTAGAACAGACAATCGAGTAGTTGACATTAGCCAGGAAGGACTTGCCGCATTACAAAAACTTGAAGAGCTTGAAAATAAAAGGGCTGAAGAGAGATTTCGGATTGAGTATTATAACTATATAGTAGCTTACCTTAAGCAAGAAACGCAGCCCCACGGTATTATTAGCCCATCTACTGCGGGGATAGATTCGCCGCTATTGGAAGCGTTGACACAAAACCTGGCTGAATTGAGTTCACAATTACTTCAGGTTGAAATGGGAGCAACCGATGCCAACCCTCAAGTGTTGTCTTTAAAGAATCAGACCCGAAAAGTAATTTTATCGATAATTGAGAACGTACAGAACCTAAAAGGAAGTAGCGAAATTCTTGTTGCTGATCTTACTTCGAGGATTAAAGAATCAGAGAGGTTGGTCAATAAATTACCACTTACCGAAAGAACACTTGTGAACATTCAACGAAGGTTCTCGTTGAGTGAGAATTTGTTTATTTACCTCCAGGAAAAAAAAGCGGAGGCAGGCATAGCGAAGGCTTCTAATGTACCAAATGCCAAAGTCGTAGATCCGCCAATGTTGAGAGGACAGACGTTTCCAACTCCCTTAAGGAATTATGCAATTGGATTTAGTTTAGGTTTGCTTTTACCAATCATATTGATCGTTATCAAGGATTTCTTTTCGATTAGCATTCAGTCTGTTCATGAAATCACGAAGAGTACAAAATTGCCAGTTCTGGCCTCAATTGCTCTGAGCAGGTATGAAACGGAGTTGGTGATGGAAAAGTATCCCCGATCACAGGTGGCCGAAAGCTTTAGGAAAATGCGAGCTTCGATGAAATTTTTAGAGCGAAAGGATCATAAGGTGGTGATGGTTACTTCGTTTCTGTCAGGAGAGGGTAAATCCTTTCTAACTATGAACACTGCCATAATGCTTGCCAAAATGGGACAAAAAGTTCTATTATTAGGCTTAGATCTTCGTAAGCCGAAAATTTTTGACTCTTTTGGAATTTCAAATGACCAGGGGATGAGCCAGCTCCTCATCGGTGACAAAAAATATAAAGACGTAATTCAATCAACGGGTATAAAGGGCTTGGATTTGATTGCGGCAGGACCAATTCCCCCCAACCCGAATGAACTGCTGATGGGACACGAGTTCGATGATGCAATGAGATGGTTCAGGGAGCACTATGACTATATTGTGATAGATACCCCGCCAGTAGGTCTCGTGTCGGATCCTATCGAGATAAGTCGACATGCCGATGTGGCATTATTTATCATAAGACAGGATGTCACTCCCCGCCACGCCATTGATTATATTAATGACATCCATAACAAAGGTCTAATCAATAATATTGGAATTGTTCTGAACGGTGTTGATTTTAAGAAACCAAAATGGCATTCAATTTATGGATATGGATATGGCTACGGTAATTATTATGGAGGCAAAAAAGCTTCAGGTAGCGGATATTACATAGATTAATCGTGTTGGCAAGACCTACACCATAGCAGAAAGAGCCGCCAGACACCGAAGTGGAAAATGACTTTCTTAGAAGCGTATAGCGATCGCAACCCCGCTATTTTAATAGGGTCATTTCGACGCCATTCCATTGTTATACCACTCATGTTATGCCACTCAGTCGGGATTCCATCGGGGGTGCCCGGCTGAGGGGTGCCCGGCTGAGGGGTGCCCGGCTTGGAGCCTGCATGCAGATGTCGGTGCAGCCATGGCCACTACTCTAACCTCTCCCCACTCCTCTAACCTCTCCGATTCCAAACAAGCAACCTCAAATTGCTATTCCCCTTCGAATTGTGCTAAAAAAAATATGACATGTCCATCCAGCTTCCTACCTTTGAGTAGTATTTCTACTCATTATGCCGGCAACCAGTCATTGGTACGTATTATATACCCGTTCGAGGGCTGAGAAGAAAGTGGCGGAATCACTTAAGAAGCATGGCTTCCGAAGCTATTGCCCCACCGTCACCACCCTCAAGCAGTGGAGCGATCGGAAAAAGAAAGTACAAGAACCCTTGTTCAGATCCTATGTTTTTATTCAGGCCACTGAAGAGGAAAGGGTGCTCATCCTTCAGACGCCCGGTGTGATTAATTTTGTGTATTGGTTGGGCAAGCCCGCTATAGTCAAACAGAACGAAATCGAGGCGATTGGAATTTTCACGCAGGAAGTGAGCAATCACGAGGTATCAGAACTGAATTTCACCTTTGAAGACGGGGCAAAAGTGAAAGTGGATTGGGGTGCTTTTAAGGGAATGGAAGGCGAATGCATTGCGAGGCAAGGTAACAAGATCATATTACATATAGAGTCTCTGGGTCAGGTGATCCGGGCTGAAATACCCGCCGTGCATTTACAAAAGCTGCGTTAGGATATTTTTGTGCCCGTCAATAAACCTCCGGGCCTGTATAGTTTAATTTTTTGAAGTCGCCGCCATGTGACTGAGGAGGCGAAGCTGTGCCGGAGAATGGACACTCAGACTATCCGACACTCAGACAGTCCGAACCATCTGACTCGTCCGACCCGTCCGAATATCTGAACATCCGACCCGTCCGAACATCCAAATATCCCCCTTGCTAGATACACTCATCACTTCCAAAACACGCATCAAACTCCTGGTCAGGTTTTTCCTGAGCCCGGGTAGCAGATCGTATTTGCGGTCGCTGGAGTCAGAGTTTGGCGAGAGCACTAACTCCATTCGACTGGAACTCAACAGGCTTGAGGGGGCCAACTTGTTGAGAGCAGAACTGGAAGGCAATAAGAAGGTATACAGTGCCAACGATCAGCACCCGCTTTTCGGCGAGATCAATAAGCTGGTGCGCAACTACCTGGGGCTCGATGTCCTTGTGGAGAAGGTGGTGGATAAACTAGGTAACCTCCACAGTGTCTACCTGATCAACGAGCTGGCAGAAGGAAAAAATACGTCCAATATTGACATGGTGATCGTAGGTGATGCTATCGACACGCAGTACTTATCCCTTTTGGTGACCAAAGCAGAAGAGCTTATTCACAGAAAGATCAGCTATAGCATATTCAGCTTATTAGAAATGGATAACGTAAAATCCGAACTTGACCGCAAGCCTTTGCTACTCCTTTGGTCCGCTGATGACTAGGTGCCGGCATTGAGTAACCCCTCCTTTTGGTGTCTCTCGCAGAGGACACTGAAAGGAGGGGTACGTGTCGGCACGGCCAATGAACCGTCAGGCACTGGTTACACGAGTCGCCTGTCGATCAAAATAGGTGTTACAAAAAGAAAGCCGTTAAGGTGCTATGTCTTCACACACCTTAGACGTAATACTGTTAGAGCAGCTTGTCTTCACACACTTTTGACATACTACTGTTTGGGCGGTGTGTCTTCACACGCCCTAAAAGCAATGCCGTAAAGGTGCTGTGTCTTCACACACCTTCAAAATACAGAGCCACAATCTTAAATATGTATTCCAATATCCGCCATCGTTAATCCAATGACCAACTTCCCCTCCAACCCTAAAGTAGGCCTCATCGGCCTGGGCTATGTAGGCCTTCCGTTAGCCGTCGAATTTGCCAAACAATTTCCTACCGTTGGTTTTGATATCAACCTGGCTCGGGTAAAAGAACTTAATCAGGGCCACGACCATACGCTGGAGGTAAGCGATACTGATCTTCAAAAGGTTGTGTCGAAGGAGCTTTCTGCAGGCAAAGGCCTTTTAGTCAGCGCTTCCAAGGAAGACCTGACTAGTTGCAATGTGTTCATTATCACGGTACCTACTCCCACTGACAGGCACAACAGGCCAGTGCTTACACCGCTCATCAAAGCCAGCGAAACGGTGGGAAGTGTGATGAAACCTGGTGCGGTGGTAGTATATGAGTCCACTGTATATCCTGGTGTCACCGAAGACGAGTGTGTGCCTGTGCTGGAAAAGGCATCTGGACTGTCATTCAATAAAGACTTTTTCGCAGGCTACAGCCCTGAGCGGATAAATCCCGGAGACAAGGAGCATACAGTGGCGAAAATTCTTAAGGTAACCTCTGGAAGCACGCCGGAGGCAGCTGAATTCATTGATGGATTGTACGGCAAGGTTATTACCGCCGGCACTTATAAGGCATCTTCGATGAAAGTAGCGGAGGCAGCCAAGGTGATCGAAAACTCTCAGCGAGACATTAATATCGCTTTTGTGAATGAGCTGTCCAAGATTTTTAACAAGCTGGGGATCGACACACATGAGGTATTGCAGGCAGCAGGTACCAAATGGAATTTCCTTCCCTTCAAACCGGGGCTGGTGGGGGGCCATTGTATTGGCGTAGACCCTTACTACCTGGCACAAAAAGCACAGGAAGTAGGCTATCATCCGGAGATCATTCTGGCGGGACGCCGGCTCAATGATAGCATGGGCGGCTATGTGGCTGAGGAAGTGGTGAAGCTCATGGTACGCAAAGGAAGGTCTGTACTCAATGCCCGTTGTTTGGTATTGGGCTTTACATTCAAGGAGAACTGCCCCGATGTACGCAACACCCGGGTCATCGATATTATCGACGAACTAAAGTCTTTTCACACCGAGCCCATCATCTTCGACCCGCAAGCCAACATTGCGGAGGTAAAAGCGGAGTATGGCATAGACATCTGGAACAAGCTTCCAGAAGGAAAATTTGATGCAGTTATATTGGCTGTAGCTCACAAAGAATTTACACAGCTGGACATCCGCTCCCTGGTCTCCGACAATGGGGTGGTGTACGATGTAAAAGGAATTTTACCGAAAGCAATTGTTGATGGTAGATTGTGAACAAGAAGAGGACGGTCGGATATTCTGACACTCAGACGCTCAGACAATCCGACCTGTCGACCGAAGCGTCAGCGTAGGTTGACCATCCGAACGGTCTGAACTATCTGAATTGACCGAACAGTCTGAACTATCTGAATTGTCCGAACCGTCTGAACTATCTGAATTGTCCGAACCGTCTGAATCATCCGAACTGTCCGAACATCTGAATTGTCCGAACCATCCGAAAATCTAAATTTATTTAAATGAAACACAACTTTGAAAAACTCACTATCTGGCAGGATGCTGTGGATTTGGCGGTTGAAGTATGTTTAGAAGTAGATAATTCCAGAAATTTTGCACTTAAAGACCAGTTAACAAGGTCTTCGATTTCAGTGCCCAGTAATATTGCAGAAGGGTGTGAACGACAGACAGCGAAAGAACTGAGTCGTTTCCTGAATATTTCGGGAGGCAGTTCTGGCGAAGTTCGGACGCAATTGATCATCGCAAAAAGGATCAATCAAATCGATGAAAGCAAAGCAGATAACCTGGTCGATCGCTATAGGAAGTTGTCCTCGCAGATTTATTCGTTCAAAAATAAGTTGAGTGTATAGACATTCAGACAGTCGGACTCTCAGACACTCAGACAGTCCGACACTCAGACAGTCCGATATTCAGACACTCAGACGGGACCGAAAGTCCGAACCATCCGAACATCTGAATCGTCCGAACATCCGAATGTCTGAATTGTCCGAACCGTCCTTTAATCCATATCTCTTGAACACCAAATTATACAACACCCCTTTCCATATCGGCTCTCTCTCCGACAAGAAATTCCTCATTACCGGTGGTGCGGGATTCATCGGCTCCAATATTGTGGAATACCTCCTTCGCTTCGGAGCAGGTCAAGTCCGGGTGCTCGACAACCTGAGCAATGGCTCCTTCGAAAACATCGAAGAGTTCATGCCGCTTCCGAATTTCGAATTCATAGAAGGCGACATCCGTGACCTTACTACCTGCCAAAAAGCAGTCGAGGGAATGGACTACGTCACCCACCAGGCAGCCCTGGGCTCAGTGCCCCGCTCGATAAAAGACCCTGTTACTTCGAATGAAGTAAACATAGCTGGCCACCTGAACATGCTGGTGGCAGTAAAAGAGAACAAGGCCGTAAGAAGAATGGTGTATGCCGCCTCTTCTTCTACCTATGGAGACAGCCCCGACCTCCCCAAAGTTGAGGGCAGAGAGGGGAAATCCTTGTCGCCCTATGCGGTAACCAAGGCAGTCAACGAAATGTACAGCGACGTGTTCAGTAAAACCTATGGCCTTCACACCATTGGGCTTCGCTATTTCAACATATTTGGTCCTAATCAAAACCCCAACAACCCTTATGCTGCGGTGATTCCCATCTTTTGCCAGGCGTTTATCGAAAACAAGCAGCCCACGATTAATGGGGATGGCAAAACCACCCGGGACTTTACTTTTGTAGCGAACGCTGTGCAGGCCAATATCAGGGCCATGTTGTTAGCAGAACTAAGGCAACATGAGGTAATGAACACAGCCTGCGGCGATCAGATCAGCCTCAATGAAATGATCACGATGCTGCAGGAAATGACTGGGAAAGACATCAAGCCGGTATATGGCCCTGAGCGCCCCGGCGACGTAAAGCATTCCAAAGCCAGCATCGACAAAATTACTAAGCTATTGGGCTATCAGCCCACTGTCCGCTTCCGGGAAGGACTTGAAATAGTCTACGAATGGTATCAGTCTAAATATCAAACTTCAAAGTGACAGATGGACGTTCAGACTGTCCGACTATCGGACAGTCTGAATATCCGACCCGTCTTAACATTTGAATCGTCCGAGTATCCAACTTGTCGACCGAAGCTTCAGCGCAGGCTGAACATCCAAAAACACTTCATGTCAACTAAATCAAAGGTATTAGTCACAGGCGGAGCAGGTTTTATCGGCTCTCATGTGGTGGATCAACTCATGAGCGAAGGCAACTACGAAGTGATGGTGATGGACAATCTCGTCACTGGCCGGCTCAACAACCTCACGCATCATGGTGAGGCCGTTATTCTCATCAACGCCGACATTTCCGACTCGTCTTCATGGCAAACGCTAAACTTTACACCAGACTATATAATCCACCTGGCCGCTCAGGTAAGCGTGCCCGCTTCTTTTGGAGACCCGGCCTACTGCCATCGTGTTAATGTTAGCGGGTTCCTCAACATGCTGGATTTTGCCCGGGTGAACAAGGTGAAGAAAGTAGTGTACGCCTCGAGCTCGGCCATATATGGCGACCAGGGAGAAAGAAGAATCAATGAGAGCGACGCACCAAACCCTTTATCGCCGTATGGAGCCAGTAAGTTGCTAAACGAATGGTATGCCGGTAAGTATCACGAGTGGTTTGGAGTGTCGGCCATCGGATTGCGGTTTTTTAATGTGTATGGCCCCAGGCAACTCAACGATTCACCTTACTCTGGTGTAATTGCCAAATTCAAACACCTGATCCAAAATGAGCAACCTGTGACCATTTTTGGAGACGGAAAGCAGACGAGAGACTTTGTGTATGTGACAGAGGTGGCAAAAGCTATTGAATTGGCTATGTTGTCTCCTGCATCGTTGAATGTCTTTAATGTTGGAACCGGGGAGCCGTGTGACCTGACCCATTTAGCCGAAATATTCTCTTCTGTTTTTGGCAGAGAACTGGCACTTCAATATCAACCAGCAAGGGAGGGCGATATTCGCCATAGCCGGGCCAATGTGGGAAAGCTTAAAACGGAATTGGGCTTTCAATCAACGATTGACTTAAAGGAGGGAGTTCGGCTCCTTACCTCCACGGAGGAAGAAAAGTAGGATGCCTGATAAAATCAACATAGGTCTCTCATATGCCATCGATAAGACAAGCAGTGGCAACTCCGTGAAATTGATAGCCTTCGTTGCTTGCCGGGAAGGAAAAGGCAATTTTGAACATGATGGCCATGCAGCCGGATGACGAGAAAAAACCTGGGCCTGCACAAAGGTGCTTAATGGGGTGGTAGGGTGTAAGAGCAAAACGTCGCTTGCAAAAATTGTGAAGCAGTGTGTAATTTGATTCACAGGATACCAGCATTGAAAACAAACTACTTTTGGATATGAATGTTTCCGAAGCGTCAAATCACAAAATCATTGAGTTCCCCAAAATTCTCGATGAACGGGGGAATCTGACCTTCATGGAAAATGGGCACTACATCCCTTTTGATATTAAAAGAGTATTTTGGACCTATGATGTGCCTGGGGGAGAGACCAGGGGCGCACATGCTTACAAAGAGCAGCATGAGGTGATTATTGCCCTGTCGGGGTCTTTTGATGTGGTAGTTACAAGTGCTGATGGGCAAAAGGAAAAAATCCAGCTAAATCGGTCTTATTATGGCTTGTATTTGCCCCCGATGACCTGGAGGCATATGGAAAATTTCAGCACTAATGCGTTGAGCTTCCACATCTCCAGCCACGAGTATCAGGAAAGTGATTATGTGAGAGACTTCACCTCCTTTCTAAAACTGACAAAGTGAACAAGTCAACTGTTTTTGATTGTAGTTTGCTGGAGCTCCCGAAGATAAAGGCGGCATCGGGGAGTATTACCTCCATCAATAATTTTAAAGAAATTCCCTTCGGAATTAAAAGAACATACTACTTGTATGACTTACCAAGTGCTTCTTCCAGAGGGGGGCATGCTCACAAGGACCTTCACCAACTCATCATTGCTGCAAGTGGCAGCTTCGATGTGATGTTGCAGGACGGAAGAATGAAAAGGACTGTCCAGTTGAATCAACCCAATATTGGTCTTTATTTGCCACCTGGTTTGTGGAGGGAGCTTTCCAATTTTTCAAACGGCGCCATCTGTTTGGTACTTGCCTCGGAATTATACACCGAAGAGGACTATATAAGAGAATACGATCAGTTTCTGGCGTATAAATCATTGTAGCGCCAAAGCTTTCAATCACATGAAAATAGTTGAGGTATCGGAACAGGAATACAACACGCTGCTCAGCCCAGCTCATGTGTTTAACACCTCCGGTTTTAATAGCCTGAACGCAGACAAGGCAGACAACGTAAAATTCTTGATCTTCAGGGATTCTAAAGTACGCATGGGGTTGATACTCGGTATCAAAGGAGCGACAGCAAAATCTCCTTTTTCGGCTCCATTTGGAGGGTTTTCTTTGGCGGGTTGTCCGTCGCTGGAGCAACTCGACGAAGCCGTCGATGCTTTGAAAAGCTGGATAACCGGCAACCTCCTTACGGAGCTGGTTATCACTCCACCGCCACTGCTTTACGACCCTTCGGTGCTATCGAAAATGACCAATGTGCTTTACAGAAAAGGGTTTGTTCAGAAAAATATGGATCTCAATTACGCTCTCGACCTGGAAACGGAGCTGCCCTATGCCAGTCTATTGCGAAAAAACGCCAGAAAAAACCTGAACAACGCCCTGGCCAACAAACTGGCGCTCAGGGTGTGCACTACACCGGAGGAGCAAGAGGCAGCCTACAGGGTGATAGCGGCCAACAGGGCAGCCAAAGGCTATCCTTTGCGAATGACCTGGCAGCAGATGCTCAGCACCACCAAAATTATTGAAGCTGATTTTTTTCTGGTGACAAAAGATGACGCAGCCGTTGCTGCTGCCATTGTTTTCGCCGTAACGGACAACATCATGCAGGTGATCTACTGGGGTGATATGGTAGAGTACTCTCACTTGCGACCCGTTAATTTCCTGGCCTGTCAGCTTTTTGAGCATTATCGAAACGCTGGAAAAAAGGTATTGGACATTGGCCCATCGACTGAAGACTCTCTGCCCAACTACGGTTTGTGTGATTTCAAAGAGAGTATTGGTTGTGAGGTGAGTATTAAGCCTTCTTATATTTGGTCAGTTTGAAAGAATGGTCATAGCTAACCCCGACAAATACCTTCTTCCAGCTTACCGGCTAAGTCCATTTAGCACAGCTGATGTGGCGCTCAATCATGAATTACCAGCCGACGACTATGCTGAAACGTATTTCGGAGAACGGCTCGCCTCTCGTCGTTACAAGTATTGCATGTCAGGCAGAGAAGCTATTCACCAGGCGCTTTCTCATTATCATTTGCAACCAGAGGATGTGGTCACCATTATTACAACCACCAATAATTTATATATCAGCAGTTGCGTGACAAATGAGATCGAGCGGTTTTGTAAATGGTCAAGAAAAATTGAGCAGGCTACAAAAGTGCTTTTTGTCAATCATGAGTTTGGCTACCCTTTGGAGGACGTAACTGCCCTGCAAGAGCATGGCTTGCCAATTATTGAGGATTGTGCCTATTCCTTTTTGTCTCACAATACAGCTGGAAACACGGGACACCTGGGAGACTTTACCATTTACAGTTTTCCCAAGATATTCCCCGTTCAAATAGGGGGGCTCCTGACAATGAAGGACGGCCTGGATGATGAGAAGTTTTCTCAGCAACTTCTGCCGAACCAAGAGCACAACTACATACAAAAGGTGGCTTCCCACTTCTTGCGAAAAACCGCTGACATTGCAAGCCAACGAATTGAGAACTATCATTTTCTCATTAACGGGCTCACCAGCATGGGATTCAGTGAACGCATTCCTCTCAGTGACGGAATAGTGCCAGGAGCTTGTCTCTTTAGCGTTAACGGTCTGCTTAACCTGCCCGAACTTAAGGAAGCATTATGGGAAAAAGGGATTCAATGCAGCATCTTTTACGGCGAGGATACATTCTTTATTCCGGTGCATCAGGCATTAAAAAAGCCTGATTTGACCTATTTTTTAAACAACATAAAAATCAACCTGAAATGAAATTTTCCAACATCATTCTGGGAAAAGACGTTGAAATTGATCCTTCTTCCAATTTTAATAATGTAGATATTGGGGACAACACCCGTATAGCTAAACGATGTAGCATATTTGGTAGCCCTGAGTTCATTCTCGAGATAGGGAAAGAGTGTTACGTTGGAATGAACACCACCATCGATGGTTACTTGGAGAAAGTGACGATTGGAGCGAATGTTAGCATTGCACAGAATGTGCACATCATGTCGGCTTCCGGGCCAAATGCGTCGAAGGCCTTTCAAAGGATATTCCCAATCGAACGAATTCCTGTCATAATTGGCAATGATTGTTGGATTGGTGCATCCTCGGTTATCATGCCTGGTGTTGAATTAGGCAAGTTTTGTATTGTAGGCGTAAACAGTTTTGTGACAAAGAGCTTTCCCGACTATTCCATTATTGGGGGAAGCCCGGCAAAGCTGATAAGGGCGCTGACTGATAAGGAAATAGGCAAGCTGCATGAGTGAAATTAAGTTTCTCGATTTACTAAAAATCAATCAGGAGCATAGAGCTGAATTGATTCAGGCGGTCACGGAAGTGATTGATTCAGGCTGGTTTCTAAATGGGGACTTCCTGACAAAATTTGAGAAGGAATTTGCGACCTACACCGGTGTGAAGCATGTAATTGGCGTAGCCAACGGGCTGGATGCCCTCAAACTCATCTTTCAATCTTATAAAGAGCAGGGAGTTTTAAACGATGGCGACGAGGTCATTGTACCTGCTCATACCTTTATCGCTTCCACACTGGCAGTGACCGACAATAAGCTGGTTCCTATATTTGTGGAGCCGGATCCGGCCAGTTTCAATATGGACATTGGCTTGATTGAGCGGCGGATCACACCCAAAACCAAAGCTATTTTGGTGGTTCATCTTTATGGCAGGGTGTGCTGGTCGGAGGAGCTGGAACGCCTGGCTGAAAAGTATCAGCTAAAAATTATTGAAGACAATGCACAGGCCGTGGGGGCCGAGTGGAAAGGCAGAAAGACCGGGTCACTCGGGCATGCTGCTGCTTTCAGCTTTTACCCGGGAAAAAACCTTGGTGCTTTGGGCGACGGAGGAGCGGTAGCTACAGCCGACGCAGACCTGGCACAAAAGGTAAAAGCCATTGCCAACTACGGCAGCGGAAGAAAATACGAACACTTGTACAAGGGCATCAACAGCCGCCTCGACGAAATACAAGCCGCCTTTTTATCAGTGAAACTGAAAGCGCTCGACGCCGGGAATGAGCGAAGGCGGGAAGTGGCCGATCGCTACCTGGCTGGCATCACGAACCCGCTTATTGAACTGCCCTCGTACCCGCAGACGCAGGAGGGAAGCGCCGATAGAAATGGACACGTATGGCACCTTTTTGTCATCAAAACAAAGCAACGGGAAGCCTTGCAAAATCACCTCACTGCCAGGGGTATCCAAACCCTTATTCATTACCCAACACCTCCTCACAAACAAAAGGCGTATTTGGAATACAATGATACGATATTGCCAATTAGTGAAGAAGTTTCCCAAGTAGTTCTCAGTCTCCCTATTAGCCAAGTGATGAATGAAAATATGGTTAATGCAATTATTGATGGCGTAAACTGTTTTTGAGAAGATGGGGAGGTTTTTGTCGAATGATTTTCATTTTAACTACTTGGCAAGTAGGAGATATGACATTAAGTGGAATGACAATTCCTGGTCACTGAAAAGAAAAATATTAGGAAGAATTGGCCTTATTCTCTGTCCATATTTTTTTGATGACAGTTTGCCTAATTTTAGACGCTATTATAGAGTTTTAACGTCAGCTCTTAGACCTAAACCAAATACGTTTATTCTATCTCCCATAAAAGCGGGAAGTAGCTCGATTGGTCTTTTTTTCGCCAATTCAAAATATGTTAATACCTCGGTCGTAAAGGAATTTGAATTGTCTAGTCCCAAAAATGACAGATTGTATTTTCCGATAAGAAAAAATAACATAAATATCTACGTGGCGCCATTTATGATTGCAAGGTCTGATGATCGGTTCGACGCCATCGATGTGATCAAAAAGCACTATTCTAAAGGTAAAGTAATATTCATTTTAAGAGACCCTATATCTAGGTTCATTAGCCATTACAAATGGGAATATTTTTTACTTGGAAGAGAAGGTGTGGCCGAAAATAAAATGTTCAATGACATTAACACATTAATATTTTATCTAAAAAAGATGGACTACGAGTCTATGATAAAATTCTCCGGACCTTCGGGTTTCCCGCTAATCAAATCCGGCTTATATCATAAGATATTAAAAGACTTTTCGCACCAAGGGATACAGTACAAAGTGTTCGATTTTGACGAGGTTGTAAAAAAAGGAGGTACCAAGGAAATATTAGACTATTTGGGGATTTACAAAAATGGCGTTGGAACTGACTTACCTAAGGTAAATGAAAACCTGTTGAAAATTGATACTCCTCTCGATGAAGATTCGCTACGTTTCTTAAACGGGGTCTATTCCGAGGATTGGGCTCACTCAAAGAAATATATTGAGAATAGATAACGAGAATAATAGTGTTTATCATTACGAGCTAGAAATGAGTCACCGATTGCCTGTTGCTATTAATTTCTAAAGCATGTTAGATGAAGTTGGTAGCTTGTTAATCCAGCGAGCATGGCAACTTGAGCTTGAATACCTTTGAATGCCAAATAAATCCTCTTATCGGTCTATTTTTAAATCAACCTCGCTGTTTGGAGGCGTTCAGGTATTTAACATCATTATTACCATCATCAGAGGAAAATTTGTAGCCGTGCTGCTTGGACCGGCCGGAATGGGTATTAACGGGCTCTTTATGACCACCCTTCAAATGCTGCAGAACATCACCAATCTTGGTTTGCCGCAGTCAGCGGTGCGTGATATTGCTTCCTCGAGCAATGACCCAGAAAAAATTGCTGTGACCTATACAGTCTTTAAAAGATGGATTTGGTTCACTGCGCTACTCGGTGGGGGCATTACTTTTTTTGGCGCTTCATTCCTGAGCGAATATGTCTTTCAAAACGACAGTTACACCTGGGCTTTCAGGCTTCTTTCTGTGACTTTTATTTTCGCAGCTCTTAGTGGCGGAATTTACACCCTTTTGCGAGGCCTAAGGCGCCTGAAAGCTCTAGCCAGCGCCAATATTTTAGGTAGCCTCGCCGGGCTACTGGCGGCGGTACCTCTTTTTTACTTTTTTGGAGTGCAGGGGATTGTTCCTGCCATCTTAGCCACTGCCCTGGCCAATTTTGCGATAGCAATCTTTTTTAGAAGACGAGAGGTGAAAATTGGGAGGGTTGACATTAGCTATCGGCAGACCTTTGTTCGGGGAATCGACATGGCCAAATTAGGCGTCAGCTTATCTGCTAGCATGCTTATGGCGTCAGGAGTGTCTTTTGTGATCTTAACGTTTATCAATCGGCAGGGATCGGAGGCCGAGGTTGGTTTGTACAATGCCGGCCTCACCATCACTAATACCTATGTTGGCCTGGTGTTTACGGCACTGGCCACCGACTATTTTCCACGTTTGGCGGAAAAAATCAATCTTAAGACTTCCGAATGGAAGCAGATCGTTCATCAGCAACTGGAGCTTATGCTTTTGATATTGGCGCCGTTGCTCGTACTGATGATTACGACGGCGCCGATTTTTATCGAGATACTGTTAAGTGCCCAATTCTTATCAGTGATTCCTTATTTATTGTGGGCCGTATTGGGGGTGTTCCTCAAAGCGCCCGTGTGGGCGATTGGGTATATATTTATTGCTTCTGGCAACAATCGTTTGTTTCTTTTGACGGAAGTGTCCGCAGTTCTGATACGGCTTGGCTTAAACTTAGCTTTATTCAATTACTTTGGCATTGAGGGGCTTGGGATCGCATTGGGAGTGTCGTACCTGATAAGTTTTTGTGTACTCTTGGCCGTTATTAATCGGGTTTATGGTTTTTACTTCTCCAGTAGTCAGTGGAAATTAATATTTCAATTATTCATCCTAATATTAGGAACGACACTTTTTGCTAAATATCTCGCATATCCTTGGGCCTATTTAAGTGGGGCTTTCTTCTTTTTTATAGTCAGCGTATTTTCCTTAAGAAAGCTCAACCAACTCATGGACGTAGTGGCTGCAATAAGAGACTTGACAGCTAGATTTAGAAAACGTTAGAAATGTCGAAACCTGAGCTAGTCACTGTGGCTGTTACTGCTTTTAATTCGGCAAAAACAATTGTCGACACACTTGAAAGTGTGAAAGAGCAAACTTACCAAAGATTGGAGCTGATTATTTCTGACGATGCTTCTTCTGATAATAGCGTGGAGCTGGCAAAAAAATGGCTTGAAAGCCCCGACAATAGCCGACGCTTTGTTGATAACAAAATAATAACAGTTCCGCACAACACCGGTGTATCTGCCAATTGTAACCGATGTATAGCAGCGGCGCAGTCCGATTGGATCAAATTCATTGCCGGTGATGACATTTTAATGCCCAATTGCATCGAAGACAATATGCGGTTCGCCAATAAGAACCCCGACGCCCGGGTTATTTTCTCCCAGGTCGAAGTGTATGTCGACAATTTTCAAAAGGAGAACTTCCTGAGAGTGATACCGGCTCAGTTTCCCGACAACCTGATGCATCCGGAATTATCCGCCAATGACCAATGGAAGAGGCTGCTGGTATCGGATCGTATGCATTACACACCCTCCTATTTTTTCAACCGGACGGCCCTGGCTCAAGTAGGAAACTATGATGAAAGCAACCGGCTGGTGGAAGACTACCCCATGTGGCTTAAATTGACCGGGGCTGGCGAACGGTTGCATTACTTCCACACGCCCACGGTTGGTTATCGCATGCATGCAAAGGCCCTCAATAATATTGGCGATGCTGGATTGTTCAAACCACTGTCGGTGAAAGCATTTGCTATCCGACAGCAAATGGCGCACCCTCATTTACCAACTGATATTGTTGGCAAAGAACAGTGGGAGCAGGGTGTGAAGAAATTCTTTTTGGCGATCGGTGCCAACAGGAACACCGCCATTGCCCGCACGTTTTTCCGTTTGCTGTCAGTTTATCTGAACCCCTGGCAGTATGCATATGCAGTCAAAAAGCGACTTCCTGCCAACAAAGGGAACATATTCTATCAATGAAGCTGAGTATTATTCTTCCCGTTTACAATGTAGAGGCATACCTGGAGCGTTGTATCCGAAGCCTGGAAGACCAGGGCATTCCCCGGAGCGACTACGAGATCATAGTTGTGAATGACGGTTCGCCTGACAACTCTAAAGAGGTGGTGGAACGACTTCAGCGTGAGCTCTCCAATATCATATTAATCAACCAGGAGAACCAGGGAGTTTCTATGGCAAGGAATGCCGGTATCGACCGGGCAGGTGGAGAGTACCTCGTTTTTGTGGATCCCGACGATTATGTGGCCCCGAATTCATTTTCCTCAATTCTTACTGCCGTCGATAGACACAAACCCCAAATAGTTTTTCTTGGATACCGATTTCTAAACGTTGATGAGTCAATAAGGAAGGAAATTTTGCATCAGGACAAAGACGGAAAAGTCTTTAGAGGGATAGAGGCCTACGTTTTATCCCGGGGAGACGGAAAAACTGACCCTGACCGAAGCTGGGGAATACTTTTTGAGAGAGCGTTTATCAACAAGTTCAATATTCGCTATCTGGCGAATGTGCCCTATTTGGAAGACGGAGAATTTTTAGCCCGGGCACTGTGCCTGGCAGAAAAATGCAGCTTTCATTCTTACCCTTTTTACCAAAGGACTACAAGACCGGGGTCCGCAACTCACTCTTCTTTATTTTACTCAGATAAATCGTTGGAGGGTTTTATTCTTGCAGCCAAAAACCTTTTAGAATTTAGTCGAGGTGAATTTTTAGATAAAGATCAAAGAACATTCTTAAACCAACCCATATGCAAATTCGTGCTGTTGGTGCTAGTGCCTTTTTGTTCCTTCCGCCAATTGAAGGAATTCAAAAGAAGAAAAGGAAAACTTTACGCTATGGGATTGGATAAATGTGAATTAGAGGGTTGCAACAACTATTATAAAGTGGAGGGTTTCCTATTCAACCAATCACCTTATTTATTCTTTCTACACCGTGCTTTGAAATCACCAATTTTAAAGTTGATCAATCCATAGTGAATAAAGTAATTTAATGATGCATATTCTAAGTAGGTTCAAATACAAAAAATGGAAACAGAATGAGCCGACTAACATTTTGGAGTATTTACTTTCTCCTTGCTCAAACGGGTTAAGAATTGTTAATTTTTTCTATCAGAAGGTACTTAGAATCAACTCGGAGGTTCCTTTCATGGTACATTACACCTCAATCGTAAGCCAAACAGTTAAGCTGGGGAAGAATGTAGCTCCTTATTTTGCCAATTCTGGACACTGTTACATCCAGGGAATAAATGGCATCGTTATTGGCGATAATTCAATTTTTGCCCCTGGCGTTAAGATTATATCGGCAAATCACTCCAAAACAGATTTTACTAAGCACGATAAAAGTTTAGGGCCCATTATAATTGGAAAAAGTTGTTGGATTGGTGCGAATGCGGTGATCCTACCAGGAGTTCACTTGGGCGACAATGTGATTGTAGGGGCGGGAAGCGTTGTCACCAAGTCTTTCGAAAGCAATTTAGTTGTGGCAGGCAATCCTGCTAAAATTATCGGTAAAAGCTAAACATGAGAATCACAATTGTTGCCGGAGCAAGGCCAAATTTCATGAAGGTTGCACCAATCATTCATGCACTAATGGAAAGAGAGAAAAAGGGACTAGCATTGTCTTTTAGCCTCGTCCATACTGGCCAACACTTCGATCGCCAAATGAGCCAGACTTTTTTTGAGGAACTCAGTATCCCGGAACCCCACGTGAATTTAGGAGTCGGCGGTGGCACACAGGCTGAACAAACAGCCGGCCTTATGATTGCCTTTGAGAAACACCTTTTGGCTCACCCCACTGACCTGGTGCTGGTGGTGGGAGACGTTACTTCTACCATGGCTTGCGCAATAGTGGCAAAGAAATGCCATACCCGGGTGGCCCATGTGGAGGCAGGCATCAGGTCTTTTGACCTTACCATGCCAGAAGAAATCAACCGCATGGTGACCGACAGCATTACCGATTATTTTTTTACCACAAGCACAACGGCCAATAGCAACCTGCTGAAAGCAGGGGTTGCCGAACGCAATATCTTTTTTGTAGGCAATGTGATGATCGACACGCTGCTGGCCAACAAACAAAGATTCAGGCAACCGCCTGTATGGGAGGAGGTTGGTCTGCAAAAACAGCATTACCTGGTGCTCACGCTGCATAGGCCCTCTAATGTGGATGAGGGGCAGAACCTGATGCAGCTGATCAACACCATTACTGCCAACACCCGGGGATTACCGATCATTTTTCCCATCCATCCACGCACGAAATCCATTTTTCAGTCATTGGGTGCCCTGCCTGAAAACCTGCACATCATTGACCCGCTGGGTTATCTGGAATTCAACTACCTGGTGCAGCACAGCAAAGCGGTGATTACCGACTCTGGAGGCATAACAGAGGAAACAACCGTCATGGGGGTGCCCTGCCTCACCCTGAGAGACAGCACCGAGCGACCCGAAACGGTGACCATAGGCACCAATGAATTGTTAGGGACCGGGCCAAAAGCCATTGCTGAGGCGCTCGGTCGTTTGTTTGCTGGCAACTGGAAAAAGGGGGGCATTCCTGAGTTGTGGGATGGGAAGGCAGCCGGGCGAATTGTGGAGCAGCTGATCAGGTTGCATGCATAAGCAGAAGATACTGATTGTTTCCAATGGGTTTTACCCGGAAATTTCACCCCGGTCGTTCAGGGCCACTGAGCTTGCCAAAGAGTTTGCCAGACAAGGCCATGATGTAAAAGTTATTTCACATGACCGGGGCGATGTAAAGCAATTTTCCACGAGGCATGGTTTTAGCTTTCATGACATGGGGCCAATGTCGTGGCCCAAACCTGTGGTGTCAGGAACGGGATTAAAAAGGCTTGTTTCGAGGGTGGTGGTTCGCCTCACAACGTTGCTATTGGAATACCCAAATATTCAACTCCTTTTCCTTGTAAGGAAGGCACTTGCCAGCCAGTCAGGTTTTGATCTCTTGATTTCTGTGGCTGTGCCTTATCCGATCCACTGGGGGGTGGCCTGGTTCAGAAGTAGTAAGCATCCCGTAGCAGCTACCTGGGTTGCTGACTGTGGCGACCCCTATATGGGGCAGGAGAACGACACTTTCCAAGCGCCCTTTTACTTTGGGTGGGTCGAGAAATGGTTTTGCCGAAAAGCAGATTACCTGAGCGTGCCCACTCAGGGGTCCATCGGCGGATACTACCCGGAGTTTCGTCACAAAATCAGGGTTATTCCTCAGGGTTTCCGTTTTGAAGACTATCAAATGGCTGATTTCAAGCCATCCGAAAAAGTAATTTTTGGCTATGGAGGTATGTTTATTCCTGGAAAAAGAGACCCTAAAGAATTGATTGAATTTCTACTGTCTATCGAGGAGAGGTATCAGTTTGAATTCCACATTTACACCAGCACACCTCAATGGGTGTTGCCCTATACTGCCAACTCAAAAAGTATTTTGATACACCAGGTAGTGGGCCGAACCGAACTGATGCATGAGTTTTCAAAAATGGACTTTGTTGTTAATTTTACCAACATAGGAACATCGCAAACGCCTAGCAAACTCATTGATTATGCTATTTTAGGCAAGCCTATCCTAAATGTGGTGACTGGACAGCTCAGGCCCGCCGATGTCTTGTCATTTCTTGATCGGGACTTCAGCAACTCATATGTAGTAGCCGACCGAGAACAGTACCGAATTGAAAATGTAGCGCAGCTTTTTTTAAACCTTATCGATGAGACGGGAGAAAGATAACACCTTTCTGTTTTTTTTGCTGAATCCATTTTTAGGTTTTTTGCACGCATTCAAATACAACCACGAAAGATGGTCGGTGAATGCGGTTTGGCTTTTCGTTATTTTTTACGGCTTCACTATGGCCAAGCCGGAGGGCATGGATTCGAGCCGATATGTTCAACGGCTTAAGAACAATTATTATTCCAGCAGCTGGGAAAGTTTTGCCAGCGGGTTTTATTCAGCCGAAGGTGCGCAGGTGGATTTATATGAGCCTACGATGATCTTTCTGATGTCTCGCTTCACGGAAAATGGTGATTTGCTATTTGCGGCTTTCGGTGTAGTGTTTGGTTTTTTTTATTCAAGAAATCTTTGGATGGTGCTCCGTTTCGTACCCGGATACATGACTTCCTTTCTCTGGATAATTTACCTGTCGTTTGCTTTTATTGTTCCTTTCTGGGACTTGAATGGCGTAAGAATGTGGACGGCAGCCCATGTTTTTACCTTTGGCGTGCTTAACTATATTCTGTACCAAAAGCGAAGTGCCTACATTTTCATATTGATATCAGTACTTATTCATTTCTCGTTTGTTGGCCCGGTAGTTTTGTTTTTTTGTTTCCGGTTTTTGCGCCTGGGTTGGCCGCTGCTCTACTATGCTTACATATTTTCATTTGCCATTTCAGAATTAAACATTGGGTCGCTGCGCAATGTGCTCATGGCCTATTCGCCCGAATTTTTAATTCCCAGGGTTCAAAGTTATACCGGGGAGGTATACATCGACAAAGTAAATGAAACAATGCAAGGCGCAAGTTTTCATATCATCTACTATCGGAAAGTAATTGTTTGGACAGTCGTCGTTTTTTTCTCTTTCATTTTTTTCAGAAGGGTTAAGAACCTGGTCACCTATCCCTACCTTAAAGACTTGTTTGCCATTTCGCTGATTATTTTGACGTTTGGTAATATCGCATCGCTAGTGCCTTCAGGTGGCAGATTCCTTAGTATAGGGCAGATATTTGCCTTTGCTTTCATGTTTCTCTATTTGAAGACGGCTGATCCCGACAAGTTTCGGTACTGGTTTAGATATGCGAGCTATCCCATGCTTTTTCTGTTCCTGATAGTAAGTCTCCGGATTTCGCTGGAAACGATCACCGTGATGAGCGTCTTGGGGAACCCGATTTTTGCCTTGCTGATAGACGTTCACATATCCATCATTTCATTGTTCAATTAAGTTGATAGGGAAACTTCTGAGAAACTTATCGAATCTGCCAGGCTGGCGTACCGGCCGGAAGATCGTAATTATCGAGTCCGACGACTGGGGAAGTGTTAGGATGCCGTCTCTCGATATTCTTGAAAAGCTCAAGGCTGGCGGACTTGACATGGAATCAGGCGATTCTGCCAGGTATAATCAGAATGACACGCTGGCTTCGGCAGCGGATTTATCCGAACTTTTTGAGGTTCTTTTGAGTGTTAATGACAGCAATGGAAGGCCAATGGTATTCACGCCGGTGAGCCTCACAGCCAATCCTGATTTTGGAAAAATCCGGGAGTCTGGTTTCAGCCAGTATTTTTTTGAGACGCTACCTGTTACGTTCAGCCGCTTTGGATTAAGTGGCGCACTGGATTTGTGGAAGGAGGGAATTAACAAGGGAATATTTGTTCCTCAGTTTCATGGAAGGGAACACCTGAATGTTGCCGCATGGATGAGGGCCTTGCAGGAAAACGACCGGGAGACAAGGCAGGCATTTGACCTCGGCGTCTGGGGCTATACCAACAAAAATCGGTTTAACGTGATGTATCAGGCTGCGTTTGATCTTGAGTTGGCAAGTGACCTTGAAGGCCAAAGTGAGATTTTGCGGAGTGGACTGGATTTGTTCCAGCGGCAGTGGGGCTATAAGGCAAGCTATTTTGTTCCCCCAAATGGCCCATTGAACAATTCGCTTGAGAAAATTATAGCAAGCGAAGGGATTCAATACATTTCGTCACCAAAAATTCAAATTGAACCATTGGGTGGTGGACTCACGAAGCGAAACTTCCGGTGGTTAGGCAGGAAAAACAAATGGGGGCAATCATACATCACCCGCAATTGCTTTTTTGAACCGAGCATTCCCGGTATCGATTGGGTTGGATCCTGCCTGAATGATATATCAATTGCATTTCGCTGGCAAAAACCCGCTGTCATAAGCACCCACAGAGTGAACTTTACAGGAGGGTTAAATGAATCAAATCGAAAAAATGGCCTGGCGGCGTTTCGCAAGCTTGCAAGGCAGATAATTTCAGTTTGGCCCGAGGTTGAATTTATGACCTCCACAGAGCTGGGGCAGCTGATGGATGGCGACGGGGTAACAAAATAATTTGAAGGCAATGGCAGGCTATCCCACCACTTTACTGAAAAGATGGAAATCGAGAATAAACGCTACCCGGGTAAACGCCGCCGGCGTTCGTTTGAAAGACAAGATTTTAGTCATTGAGTCAGACGATTGGGGAGCCATCCGGACGCCATCGATGGAGGTATTGAGAAAGTTTGAGGCTGCCGGCATGGACTTATCATCGAGCATTTACCGGCACGATGCCCTGGCCAGCGAGCAGGACCTGGACCTCCTTTTTAATGTGCTGCAGGATGTGAGAAACAGCGATGGAGAGGCAGTGAAGGTAACTGGCAATTCCATCATGGCCAACCCTGATTTTGATAGAATAAGGCAGGACAATTTCGAACGATATCACTTCGAGCCCTTCACCACGACACTTGAGAAATACCCTCAGCACGGTAAGTCTTTTGCCAAATGGCAACAAGCGATGACATCTGACATTTTCCGACCCCAATTTCACGGCAGGGAACATCTTAATATCAAGCGGTGGATGAAGAGGCTGCAGTCCGGCGACGAAAAGGTGCGCTTTTGCTTCGATCAGCGTACCACATTTTCGGGCGTAGGGGACTATAGCTTCATGGAAGCTTTCGATTGGGATCACCGGGATGACATTGCTACGCATCGGGAAATCATCTCCGACGGGCTTGACATGTTTGAGAAAACATTTGGCTTTCGTTCAAAGTCTTTCATCGCTCCCTGCTACAATTGGGACCCTGCGCTTGACGCTGAATTTTCAAAAATGGGTATTGACATGCTGCAGAGTACGAGAAGGCAGCTTGTACCAACAGGGCTATTTGATCAGTATACGGACAAGATTCATTTTTTTGGTGAGCGCCAAAGTGGGTGCCCCCGCTACAACGTACGCAACTGTTTTTTTGAACCAACAATGCATCCGGCTAAAGACTGGGTAGATAGCTGTCTGGCCGAGATCAGTACTGCTTTTGCTTTTCACAAGCCTGCCGTCATCTGCTCTCACAGGGTCAACTATATTGGGTTTATTGACGAAAAGAACCGGGACAGAGGGTTGAGGGAGCTCAACAGGTTGATGGAGGCGGTGGTGAAAAAATGGCCGGAAGTAAAATTTATGTTCACCGATCAGCTGGCTGATCAAATGGCAAAAAACGATGGTTAAAATAGGTTTCACTGGTGATTTTTGCCCGCAGGAAAGAATAGAAAAAGCTTACCATCAGGGTGAATGGCAGCTATATTTCGAAGAGATTCGTGTCGAATTGAGCAAAAACGACCTGACCATCGCTGACCTTGAATGCCCGTTGACCACATCATCTCAGGGAATAGTAAAGACAGGGCCGCACCTGAAATGCCATCCGGATACTGCTGATATCCTTACTTTTCTCGGTATAAGGCTGGTTGTCACAGCCAACAACCACTTTCTCGACTATGGAGAGAAAGGAATGACAAATACATTCAGCGCACTGAAAGCACGGAATATTCAGTGGTTGGGTGCTGGCTGTAACTTGAAGGAAGCATCCACCCCGCATTTTGTGGAAATAAAGGGGCTTACCTTCGGCATTATCAACTTTGCTGAGAATGAATGGTCGACCACACATGGAGCCGGAGCAGGGGTGAATCCCCTGGATGAGATTGCTATTTATAATCAAATTCGGTACGCAAAAGAGAAGTCGGACTTTGTCATTGTGATCTCTCATGGCGGGCACGAACACTATCCTTTGCCTAGCCCCAGAATGAAAAAGCTTTTCAGGTTTTTGGTAGACGCAGGAGCCAGCGCTGTGATCAACCACCACACACATATTATTTCGGGCTTCGAGGTATATAAGGAAGCGCCCATCTTTTATAGCCTGGGCAATTTTTGTTTCGATTGGCCTGGCAAAGCTAACTCGCCGTGGAATTTGGGCATGGTTCCTCAATTGCTTTTTGAGAAGGGGAAACCCGTCGGCTATGAAACGGCCTATGTGGAGCAAAACTCAACCGAGCCCGGAGTGTACCCATTGGCCGGAGACCGACTGTCGGAACTAAAGGACGGCGTAGAAAAATTGAACACCTTTATTCAGGACGATGAATATTTGGAAAATGCATTTGCGCAGCATGCCGACACGCTGGCCAACCTCATGCTCACGTGGCTTGAGCCCTATGAGGGACGTATACTGCCGGGCCTGCGGTTCAAAGGCTGGATACCCTCGCTCAACTCGTCCAGAAAGAAAAGGTTGATGACCAATTTGATCAGGTGTGAGTCGCACAGGGAAGTATTATTGAATGCATTGAATAAAAAATAGCTTAATGGTCGGCGACTTTCATAGGAGATAGACAGGCATGTGTGGTATAGCAGGGTATTTTAATAGATCAGGAAAGCACATAAGTGATACCTCTACGGTATTGAGTATGCTGCAAAAGCAAAAGCACAGAGGGCCTGACGATAGCGGGGTTCGCACTTTTTCTATCCGCTCCAAGACTTCCCGGGAGTTTTCTAATGAAAAAACGGAGCAGGTGGAGGAAAGCTATGAAGGCATCGTGGGATTTAACAGGCTTAGTATCCTTGACCTTTCGGCCAATGGGCATCAGCCTATGTGCAGTGCCGACGGCCAGGTCATTTTGGCATTCAACGGCGAAATTTACAATGCTTTCGATTTTAAAAGCGGTCTGCAAAAAGACGGTTTCACATTCAAAAGTATGTCGGATACAGAGGTGGTTCTAAATCTGTACCTCCGGGACGGCTTCGACGAGATGGTCAAAAAGCTCAATGGCATGTTCGCTATCGTGTTGATCGACCTTCGAAAGCAGGAGCTATATATTGCCCGGGACAGATTTGGCATCAAGCCCATGTATATTTTTGAGGCGGGTGGTCTTGTTGCTTTTTCTTCTGAAATTAAGAGCTTCCTGGCATTACCCGAATTCAAAGCGAGGCTGAACAGCACACTGGTCGATGAATATTTATTGTTCAGAAACTCGATCAACAGAACATTATACGAGGGTGTGCAGGGCGTGGAGCCGGGAACTTACCTGTTGTATACGCCCACGGAAAGTTATGTCAAAAAGTTTTTCTCCATCAACGAATACCATAGGAGCCCTTCCACCGACTCTGCTCTAGTGATGGAAGACTTACGATCTTCCTTGTTGGGCAGCGTGCAACGACAGCTGGTAAGTGACGTTAAACTGGGCTGCCAATTGTCTGGAGGAATCGATTCATCATTGGTTACCTATTTTACCAGAGAGATCAAGCAAGACGACCTTCTGGAGACTATATCTATCACTTTCGACAATGTCCATTTCAATGAGGAACCGTATGTCGATCAGGTAGTGAACCTTCTGGGGCTGAAGGCTCACAAATTTAAGCTGGATCCATCGTACTACCTGCAGCATTTTGAGCATGCTACCCGGCATTTCGAAGCACCGCTCAACCACCCAAACACGATCGGTATTTACTTGCTTTCGCAGGAGGCAAAGAAGTATGTAACGGTGCTGCTCAGCGGTGAGGGGGCTGATGAGGTTTTCGGTGGGTATGATCGGTTCGCAGCTGTCACACACCCCTATCAGCCCGAAACCTTGTTTCGGAGCCTTCGGAAAAACAAAGGAAGTTTATGGAAACATCTTTTGGCATACCCGGGAGGCGACTACAGGGCTATCATGGGATCCTCTTTCATGGCTTTAGAACAGGCTGCTGTATTAAAGCCAGGGTTTGACCTTGAGTCAGCGCTTTCTGCCAGAAGAACAACCTATGCTGCCTTAAGCGGTTCTGCTTTCGATAAACAAGTCAAATATGAAATATCAACTTATTTGCCTGATTTGCTGATGAGGCAGGACAAAATGTCGATGGCGCACAGCATCGAGAACCGGGTACCCTTTCTGGACAATGACCTGGTAGCGGATAGCTTTAAGATACCCCAGGATCAATTGGTACGAAAAACGGCAAAAGGAGAGCAAACCAAGTTTGCTTTGAAAGAGCTATCCGGAAAAGTTTTCGGCGAAAACTTTTCTTATCGGCCCAAGGGCGGATTTGGAATTCCTCTAAAAGATTTTTTCTCAGATCCACGCTTCAAGGAGTATCTCAATGATAAAATTATGCCGTCCATTAAGCAAAGGGGCATTTTTAATGCTAAGGTAATTAACCATTGGGTATCTGCCCCCGGGGGCATCTCTCCGCAAGAGGTGGAGGCACTATGGGTAATGGTAGCCTTCGAAGCCTGGGCACTCGAATACAGCATGTGATGAAGCTAGCCATACATCAAACCAACGATTCATTCAGCCAGCGCTGGATGGCCTACTGCCAGGCAAATAGTATCGAGTACAAAACGGTCGACTGTTATGCCAGCGATATTGTGGAGCAGGTAAGCGACTGTGAAGCCTTGCTATGGCACCACCAACAGGGCAGCCCCCGGGACATTCTCTTTGCCAAACAACTTTTGTTCGCTCTTGAGCAAAGTGGAAAAACTGTTTTTCCTGATTTCAATACCAATTGGCATTTCGACGATAAAGTAGGGCAGAAATACCTGCTGGAAGCGCTCGGGATTCCAGAATTTGCCCCTACCTGGGTTTTCTATGAGAAAGCAAAAGCGCTTGAATGGGCGGACAGCACCACGTTTCCGAAGGTATTTAAGCTTAGGGGAGGAGCAGGATCGCAGAACGTAAGCCTGGTCAAAAGTCATGCGGAATGCAGAAAACTCATTCATACGGCATTTGGCAAGGGGTTCAGTCCCTATGATGCATGGGGAAGTTTAAAGGAGCGGTACCGTAAGTATCGGATGGGCAAGGTCAGCCTGTTTGAGGTTGCAAAAGGCTTCGCACGGCTTTTTGTTTCGCCCCCTTACGCCAGGGTAATGGGCAAAGAACGGGGCTACATTTATTTTCAGGAGTTTTTTCCGGCCAATGATTTTGATATTCGAATCATCGTGATCGATCAGAAAGCATTTGCCCTCAAGCGGTTTGTGAGGAAGAATGACTTCAGGGCATCGGGCAGCGGCTTTTTTAAATATGAAAAGGAGGAATTTGATGAACGCTGCATCAGGCTTGCATTTGCCTATACCAACAAATTGAAGGCACAATGTGTGGCTTACGATTTTGTTTTTAGTCAAAAAAATGACCCGGTGCTGATAGAAATCAACTATGGTTTTGCTCCTTCGGGCTATGATGCCTGTCCTGGCTACTGGGACCATGAATTAAAATGGCATCAGGGAGCTTTCAATCCCTACGGATGGATGGTTGAGTTAGTATTAAAAGGGAAAAGAAACTGATGTGGCCATAGCCACGTTTTATGCTATTTAACTCAATAGAATTTCTTCTATTCCTTCCAGTCGTTTTTGCGCTGTACTGGTTTGTGTTTGGCAAAAGCCTTAGGCTTCAGAACATGCTGTTGCTGTTGGCCAGCTATGTTTTTTACGGCTGGTGGGACTGGAGATTCCTTTCGTTGATTTTTTTAAGTACCGTCGTCGACTTCATCACAGGGCTGAGGATTGACGCATCGCAGCAACGACATACAAGGAAGATTTGGCTCACTGTCAGCATGGTATTCAACCTGGGACTGCTGGGCTTTTTTAAGTACTACAACTTTTTTGTCGGTTCGTGGATTGAACTATTTAGCCAGATGGGCATCTACATGGACCCCTGGACAATGAATATTGTGCTGCCAGTTGGTATTTCATTTTACACCTTTCAAACCATGTCCTACTCATTGGACATTTATTACGAACGACTAAAACCTACAACGAATTTTATCAATTTTGCCGCCTTTGTATCGTTCTTCCCGCAGCTGGTGGCTGGCCCCATTGAGAGAGCCTCCAATCTTTTGCCCCAAATTGAGAACGCAAGGAAGTGGGACCATCGAAGTGGGGTGGAGGGATTGAGGCAAATTCTTTTCGGGCTGTTTAAGAAAGTGGTGATTGCCGATTCATTGTCAGGCCCTGTAAATGAAATATTCGCTAACTACCCAGCTTTTGCTGGGGGAACGCTTGTTTTGGGTGCGTTGTTCTTTGCACTTCAGATTTACTGCGACTTTAGTGGTTATTCCGACATAGCCATTGGTGTGGCAAAGCTGTTTGGTATAAAGCTAATGGTGAACTTTAACTTCCCTTATTTTTCGTCTTCGATAGCTGAATTTTGGAGAAAGTGGCATATTTCACTTTCTACCTGGTTCAGGGACTATGTTTATTACCCGTTGGGAGGGTCAAGGGTGGCGACAAAAATGGCCGTAAGAAATGTTTTTGTTGTGTTTCTGGTCAGTGGACTTTGGCATGGCGCCAACTGGACTTTTGTGGTATGGGGGGCTTTACATGCCCTATACTTCATCCCATCCTTCTACTTAAAGCAGAAGAAAGTAGGGCTAATAAGGGGTAAAAACTCATATTTTCTGATGCGATTAAAAACAGCATGGACTTTCCTCATCGTTTGCTTTGCCTGGATTTTTTTTAGATCGGAGAGTTTGGCGAAAGCATTTGATTATGTAAGACATCTGTCCCTCCATTTTACGGCCGACTACCTCTCCTCATTCAAGTACGTCGCCTTCTTTTTAATGATTGAGTTGCTGGTTTTCTTTTTTAAGAGGATAGATTATGATATGATAGGCTATAGAGCGTTAAGATACTTTTCGTACGCTGTTTTGGTCTTTTCCATTATTTCACATTCTACCAGATCCGGATCTGATTTCATCTATTTTCAATTTTAAATAATTTGAGCGTTCTCCTGAGGGAAATATTAAAGTTCGGGATGTTTTTTTTCCTTTTCGCCACAGTCCTGTTGCTCATCGATTTCTATGGATACGACAGAATAAGCAATAACTATCTGGTGCAAGCTTTAGAGAGTGGAGAAGTAAAAGAGAACATTTTCATTGGCAGCTCTAAGCTGAAATGGAGCATCATCGACTCCCTGTTAAGCGAGGAATCAACCATATTGGCTGAAGGGGGGCAATTTGCTTTTGCATCGGTCGGCGTCCTCATGAAGCTTAACGAGCATCATTTGCTGGATAGACGGACTATATATTTGGATCTTCAGGAGGCGAACGAGATCAGCAGCGGATATGGGCAATGGTGGTATTTTTCAGAAACATTAATCAGATACCGCTACGCAAATCTTTCTGACTACCCGCTTGAGCGCTGGCCAGCTATTGCCGCAAGGGTTGTCCGTGATATTACCCATTTTGGGCCAAACGCCACGCAGAAGTTCGGATGGAAACCATTGGAAAAGTCTATCAGCCATGTGAACGCCAAGGCAGATAAAGATTCATTGGAAGCGTTTAAGAACAAGTTCGATAACTGCCTTGTTCCGCTTCCTGTATCCTATCGAAATTCGTTGTTAAGAATCAACACGCTATTTCGCAAACTCGAAGCCCGGGCTAACTGCAGAATAATTGTTCTGATTCCTCCATATCCGAAAAGCGGGTGTTTAAGCGACTACGTAAAAATATTCGGTGAGAGAAACGTCATCGACTTAACAATGGTTTCTTTTGAGTATGACGATTTTCATGACAATTCGCATGTAAATGGTAGAGGAGCAGTGAAGCTGACTGAATATTTAAACGCCGTTATGGGCGAGGTTCCAGAATAGTTTGGTTTTAATAAGGTTAATCACGTTAATCGACTAATATTTTGATTATTGGATTTTCAAGTATTGTTTAACTGTGTCGTGAGCTTCTATAGAATGTTGTTCAGAATACATCTTCAGACAGTCAAAACAAAGGTCTTGACAGGGCAGTAAAAGTGATATGCTATTTAATTCAGTAGAGTTTCTTCTGTTCCTTCCAGTGGTTTTTCTTCTTTACTGGTTCGTATGTGGAAAAAGTCTGCGAATTCAGAACGTGCTGTTGCTGGTGACCAGCTATGTTTTTTATGGCTGGTGGGACTGGAGATTCCTTTCGCTCATATTTCTGAGCACAGTTGTTGACTTCATCTCGGGGATTCGGATCGATGCTGCCCCACTACAGAAAACCAAAAAGATCTGGCTCACTTTCAGCATGGTATTCAATCTTGGTTTACTGGGCTTTTTTAAGTACTACAATTTTTTTGTCGGCTCATGGATTGAACTATTTAGCCAGATGGGCATCTATATGGACCCCTGGACAATGAATATTGTGCTGCCAGTTGGCATTTCCTTTTACACCTTTCAAACCATGTCCTACTCATTGGACATTTATTACGAACGACTAAAGCCAACAACGAATTTTGTCAACTTTGCCGCCTTTGTATCGTTCTTCCCGCAGCTGGTGGCTGGCCCTATAGAGAGGGCGTCGAATCTCCTTCCACAAATTGAGAAAAGAAGAACCTTTAGTTCAGCAAAGGCTATTGAGGGGATTGAGCAAATACTATGGGGCTTCTTTAAAAAAGTGGTGATTGCTGATGCGCTGGCAGGTATGGTAAGTGAAGTGTATGGATCGCATGAGGAGTACAACTCGCTTTCGCTGATTGTTGCCGCCATAGCTTTTTCATTCCAAATATATGGTGACTTCAGCGGTTATTCCGACATTGCAATCGGCACCGCAAAGCTGTTTGGCATCGACCTGATGAGTAATTTTAATTTCCCTTACTTGTCAAGGAACATAGGAGAGTTTTGGCGAAGATGGCATATTTCACTATCTACATGGTTCCGGGACTATGTTTACTATCCGTTGGGGGGATCGAGAGTAAGAAGTTCGGTGGCCATCAGGAATGTTTTCGTCGTGTTTTTGACCAGCGGGCTTTGGCACGGAGCGAACTGGACATTTCTGGCATGGGGAGGAATTCACGCATTATTATTTATCCCCTCGTTTGTGCTTAATTCAAAATACAAAACCGATCTTGTCTCCGGAACGAAGATTTTGCCTGGAGTTATCGATACGCTAAAAGTGGCCTTGACATTTTCAGTGGTGACATTAGCCTGGGTGTTTTTTAGGTCAGAATCGGTTCTCGGTGCGGTGGGCTATATTAAAGGAGTCTTTTCATCGACCGGTGGGCGCCTTCTTGTAATTCCGAACAATCAGATCATCACACTAGTCTTTTCATTTTCAGCTTTCTTCTTCTTTAGCTGGATTTACCTCTATAGAAAAAATGAGGTGATCAAGTCTGGCGAAAGAGCCGCTTTTCTGACTTCCCTTGCTCTTTTGATACTGATTTGCCTGTTTGGCGAGTTTTCGAAACAGAGCTTTATCTACTTCCAATTCTGATGAGAAAATTTGGAGTCTTTCTAGCTTTCCTTCTGATCGCCTTTTTGGCTGTAAATGCGCTGTACTTGTTTGCCCTTAGCAAGGTAGATGCTGAATTTCGGAAGACGGACGAGTCAGTTAATTTTACTGACGAATCATTTGAAATCCTTGTTTTGGGTAATAGCACAGCACTCGATGGGGTAAATACGCAAATGCTGTCCGACTCTTTAGGCGCTGCATATAACTTCTCCCTGGCAGGGTCATCTATCGAGTCTAATTACATTCAGTTAGAGCACTACCTCGCAAGGAATAATCGGCCGGAGTTTGTACTGTTCTTTTTGAGCAGTTGTCATATTAACTACAACAGGGAGTACGTAGTCAATCCAATAATTGAGAATTACTATGGTTTGTGGCGTTTCAAATTGGCGGAGCTCCCCCTGTTTAAATTTCGGTGGCTTTTTATAGAGAATTTTAAGAAACTCTTGTCTTCGGATCACCGAAACTCTTCAGTCGTAGCCGGGCAGCTCATACTAGAGCGCACTGTTGCTGACGGAACTGTGTTCGAAAATTCCTCCAACCCCAACTGCGCAACAGACTATCAGAGCAAAGGTTACGCTTTTTTGAAGCCAATAGCCCAACAATGTGCCGACCGTGGTATCAAATTTCTTGCTTTTGAAATGCCTTGCTGGAGTTGGAAGCAGAATAATTGCGATGATGTATATGTTGGATTTGACTCCGGTGTTAAGTTTAAGGTTGTTAACCTAAATCGGCGTGACATTGCAGGGCCATTGCTCAACTCCCGGGCAGATTGGTTGAGCGAGAATCATTTGAACTATTCGGGTTCAGTTAAGCTTTTTGAAGCGATCAAAGGGGCAATAATGGAAGAAGAATCAGGTAACTTTCAATGAAAAGAGTATGTTTTGTGACGCACTGCTTGCAGGCCGGAGGGATGGAGCGTGTAATGCTGGAGGTGGTAGCGTATTTTGCCGCCAGAGAAGAGATGGAAATTCATTTGGTGCTTTATGGTTTCAATAGAGAAATTTTTTACCCCGTACCTAAAAATGTAATATTGCATCTACCTCCCTTTGACTTCAAAAACAGTACCCGTTTTTTTTCTACCGTCCGAACATTGTTTTTTTTAAGAAAAATACTGAAAGAGCTGAAGCCGGCTTCGGCCCTGAGCTTTGGCGAATATTGGAACTCCTTTGTTTTGCTGGCAACGCTTGGAACAGGTTTGCAGGTGTTTGTGTCGGACAGAAGCCAACCCGACAAGCCGTTGGGCAGGATGCAACACCAACTCAGAAGATGGCTTTATCCCACAGCAGCAGGCGTGATTGCACAAACAGAGACTGCTGCCTCCATTTATCGCAATATATACAAACCTAAACGGATGGAGGTAATTGGGAATCCAATCAGAAAAATTGCGACTACAGACAGACCAAGGGAAAAGGAAATTCTGATGGTGGGAAGGCTCATTGAGACAAAACACCAGGATCAGCTCATTACTATTTTTGCGAAATTGAATGCTCCGGAATGGCGATTGGTCATAGTGGGGGAGGATCACCTGAAACAGCACCACCTTGAAAGGTTGAAGCGATTGGCGGTTAGTTTGGGGGTCGCTGACAGGGTAGAGTTTGCCGGTAAGCGCCTCGATGTGGAATTGTATTACAATAGGGCGTCTCTATTCGCATTCACCTCTTCCTCAGAGGGTTTCCCAAATGTAATTGGTGAGGCCCTGGCAGCTGGCTTGCCCGTGGTGAGCTATGATTGTGTGGCTGGGCTGAAATGATAACCAATGGGCAAAATGGATATTTGATTCCACTTTTTGATCAGAAATTATTTGGGAAGCGCCTTCAGCAACTAATAGACAACCCTGGTTTGCAAAAGGATATGAGTGACAGAGCAATTAAAAGCGTTGACAAATTTGATCCTTTGGTAATTGGAAGAAGATTTTATGATTTTATTGTTCCCCGGGAGTGAAAGATAGTGTAACTATAAAAAATGTGATAATAATAGGCGTGCGGGGGTTTATTGGCTCGCACTTAAAGACCTATTTGGAGAATAAAGGGTATCATGTCTATGGTGCCGATGTGGTAGTGGACTACGTCGCTAAAAACTACTTTCTCATAGATGCCACCAATGGTGGTTTTGAGAATGTGTTCAGAGAGCAAGCGTTTGATTTATGTGTTAATTGTTCCGGCGCAGCAAGTGTGCCCGACTCAATTAGAAATCCCCGCCGGGATTATTATCTGAATACCAGTAATGTCTTTAGTTTGTTGAATGCGATAAGAGACAGACAACCCAATTGTCGTTTCATCAATTTGTCGAGTGCTGCGGTCTACGGCAACCCAACAAGCCTGCCCGTGGCTGAAGAGGCGATCCCCAGACCCTTGTCCCCGTATGGGTATCACAAGTACATGAGTGAAACGATATGCAAAGAGTTCTATGAACAATTCGGTTTGGCCACTTGTAGCTTGCGAGTTTTTTCAGCGTATGGAGAGGGGCTCACAAAACAAATTTTCTGGGATCTTTATCAAAAGTCAAAAGCCAAACGAAAAGTAGAACTATTTGGCTCGGGTAACGAAACCAGAGACTTCATTTATGTGCTTGATTTGGTGAGACTTATTGAGTTGATAGCCACACACGGTAAGTTTCATGGGGAGGCGGTCAATGCGGCTAGCGGTATAGAAACTTCAATCAGGTCTGCAGCCGAGACATTCTTTTCCTATTACCCTGATCCGCCTCAAATTAAATTTACGCAGACTGAACGACAGGGCGACCCATCACGCTGGGTGGCGGACATTTCAAAAATAAAAGAGAACTATAACTACAGTCCCGAATTTACCTTAGAGGAAGGCCTCCGGCGCTACTACCAATGGGTGCAACAGAAAGAAAAACAATAGGAATCATCTACAATTTCAGAAGTACCTGGATGGGTGGGCTGATCTATATCCTGAATGCAGTCAAAATATTGAATTGGCTGGATGATGAGGAAAAGCCCAGGATTATTCTCTTTTACCGAAAGGACCTAAAAAGGTTTGTCGATGAAATTGACTATCCTTACCTGGAAGCTGTGGAATGGGAGTTTCCTTCCTTTTACAAAGGTTATATTAATTCTTGGTTGACACTAAAAAATCAGTTCGTCGAGACAATAATAAGAAAATATCCTCTTGACGCCCTATTTCCCCTAAGAGACTATCCGGTGCGAAGCAGAGGTAAGGTGAAGCTTGTGGGCTGGTATGCAGACTTGCAGCACAAACACTATCCGCATTTTTTCAAGAAGAAATATTTATGGGAGAGCGAACTGAGAACCAGATTAATTCTTTGGAATAACAAAGACCTGGTGGTCTCAAGCGAGGCCGTCCGGGACGATTTTAACCGGTTTTACCGTGCCTCAAAAGCCAGTAACCTCCATGTATTCCACTTTGCTTCAGTGATCGATAGTTTTAGTTTTCCTGGTCGGGACATTGTTACCGACAAGTTCAAGTTGCCAGCTAGCTATTTTTTAGTCTCCAACCAATTTCACAAGCACAAAAACCATAAAATTGTGTTAGAGGCACTCATCAGGCTGAAAAATGAAGGTTGCAAACCAGTTGTGGTTATGACGGGAAAAATCCCTGACGATACCAGCATGCCGCACATTGCCGAATTGAAAGCTCTGATCGCTGACCACGAGTTGCAAGGACAAGTATTTCTTCTGGGGCTTCTTGCGAGAGAAGAGCAGCTTTGCCTCATGAAGTATGCACAGGCTGTCATCCAGCCTAGTCTTTTTGAAGGATGGAGCACGGTGATTGAAGATGCCATATCCTTGCAAACCCCCGTTATTGCTTCAGATATCGAAGTGAACATAGAACAACTTGGCAGTTGGGGCGTATTTTTTGACCCACATAACCCAAATCAGCTAGCGTCAGCGATTAAAGAGTTTCCTGAGAGGACGGATTTCAACAGGATGATCTTTGAGCCTTACGATGAAAGAGTTAGAAAGGCAGCACGAAGCTTTATTTCTATTTTTAGTTGAGTATATGTTGATTATTTTTTTACAATTGCTTGTTCACTTTTCGAATTTGTGGAATTTATTTGCCAGGGTTCTATTCCATAAACCTTATTATATGCCGATCCAATAATGAAGAGTCAGATAGTCTTCATCAATCAAAGCTCTGGGTACCTCATGATCGACATTGTCAACGCATTTGAGGGGGTTTATGACGAAAGAACAATTATTTCCGGAATTGTGGTGGAGCGAAACATTGCGCTTCAGAAGGAGGTAAAACAAGAAAGAATAATTCCCTACGATCGCAGCACAAAATTTAGAAGGATTTTTACGTGGGTTTGGGGCTTTATTCAGATTGTTTGGTTAATTCGGTGGAAATACCGGAACGCTCATCTTTTTTTGGTGACGAATCCTCCGTTTTCCACCTTGCTTCCTTTCTTTTGTCGAAACTCGTTCAGTTTTTTGATTTTTGACATCTATCCAGACGCTCTCATTGAGTACAAGGTGTTGAAGGAAGAGTCATTCATTGTTCGCAAATGGAGAAAATACCACGAAATTGTTTTCAAAAGAGCTACAAGGGTAATAACCATAAGTTCAGGAATGAGGGAGAATTTACTTCAATATTACCCTAGCGTGCCCATAGACACTGTTAATGTGTGGGCCGACGGACTTTTCTTTAAGCAAATACCAAAGGAGAAAAACCCTTTCATTACTGACCAAAGCCTTGCCGACAAATTTGTTATCATGTATTCTGGGAATCTTGGACGCACGCACGATGTAGATATCCTGGTCGATATTGCCGAGAAACTACAGGACACCGATGCCTTCGTGCTTATTATTGGTGGCGGTGAGAAACGTGACATGATCGATAAGAAAATTGAAAAATTGAA
Organism: Imperialibacter sp.; assembly: GCF_048007035.1. Taxonomy (NCBI): domain Bacteria; kingdom Pseudomonadati; phylum Bacteroidota; class Cytophagia; order Cytophagales; family Flammeovirgaceae; genus Imperialibacter; species Imperialibacter sp. The sequence continues at coordinate 1,332,411 of NZ_CP180355.1, read as the reverse complement.
ATTGAAAAACTGCAGATTATTGTCTCTATTGCCGGTCCACATGTTACCTTACAGTATGTCGGCTGCTGACTTGGGGGTGGTGAGTTTGGGGAGAGAGGCATCTTTGCTAAGCGTGCCCAGCAAGACATTTAGTTTGTTGTCTGCCGGGCGGCCCCTATTATGTATTGCCGACCCGAGTTCTGAACTCGCTTGTTTGGTTAAAGAACATTTGGTCGGCGAATCTTTTTCGCCGTCTCAATTGGATCAAATGGTTTCATTTATAAGAAAATTGATGCAGGATAACGTGTTGAAAGACCAGCTTTCAAAGAATGCATTAGATGCCTCGAAAAAGTACACTCCAAATAATGCGTCAGAAATTGCCGCATGGTATTCAGCTTAGATTTTCGCTTAAGCCCTGGATCACCCTGCGGAAACTGAAAAGTGGCTATCCACTGACGCTCATAATCAGTAAAAAGACCTCAGTTTAAAAGTCGTTATGTACGTTTTTTTGTTTAAGAGGCTATTAGATATTAGTGTGGCCACTACCTTACTTGTGTTAGTGTCGCCAGTGCTCGTCTCACTTTCGGTGATACTTGTAATTTCGAATAGAGGCAAGCCCTTTTTTTTTCAGAATAGGCCTGGAAAAAATGGGGTGCTTTTCCGAGTGATTAAGTTTAAGACCATGAACGACAAGCGTGATTCCATGGGTAATCTGCTTAAAGATAGTGAAAGAATAACCAGAGTGGGGAGGTTTGTACGGTCGACGTCTTTGGATGAAATCCCTCAATTATTTAATGTTTTGAAAGGTGAGATGAGTCTTGTCGGGCCAAGGCCTCTTTTGATCCAATACTTGCCTCTTTATGATGACCAGCAGGCACGTCGCCATGAAGTTAGGCCTGGAATCACTGGATTGGCGCAGGTAAATGGAAGGAATTCTATTTCTTGGGAACAGCGATTCGCATTTGATTTGCATTATGTAGATAATGTTTCCCTGAGCCTTGATATGAAAATTCTTTTTCTTACTATCAAAAAGGTCTTCATGAAGGAAGGGATCAACTCAGCAAAGGATGTTACAATGGAAGCATTTAAGGGAAATAGGGCAAAATAGAATAACAAATTGAAGAAGATAGCAATCTACGGCGCAGGCGGGTTCGGAAAAGAAATTGCATGTTTGATCAATCATATCAACAGTGAGTTTCTAACTTGGGATTTCATCGGATTTTTTGATGATGGACTTCCAAAGGGTTACAAGAACAAATTTGGGACAGTATTGGGAGGAATTCAAGACTTAAATAGTTACTCAGAAGAACTGGCAATTGTCATTTCAGTGGCGAGCCCTACGGTAATAGAAGATTTGTCCGGGAAAATTGACAATCAGCTTGTTTATTTTCCAAACCTAATTGCACCTAATGTTCTATTTCTTGACAAAGCGTCGATGAAGATTGGGAAGGGCAATGTTGTCTTCTTCAGTTGCCGAATAAGCTGCGATGTCACAATTGGCAACTTTAATTTACTAAACAGTATGGTTTCGTTGGGTCACGACGTAGTGACGGGAGACTACAACGTTATTGGCCCTTCTTCCCGCATTTCAGGCGAAACTACCATTGGCAATGCTAACTTTTTCGGCGTTCAATCTACCGTTCTTCAGGGATTGAAAATAGGAAACAGAACTAGAGTAGGTGCCGGAAGCGTTATCATGCGGAACACAAAGAATGATGCATTGTATTTAGGGAACCCGGCGAAACGGATTGTATTTTAGTAAATATCATTAAGTATCGAATATGGCTTTTCAATATATTCCTAACATTGCCGTCAAAGGAATGGCTGCTTGCGTTCCAAAAAAAGTCGAAGATAACCGAGAGCTCTCTTTGTTTGAGACAGAAGATGATAGGAACAAGTTCATTCAGGCGACAGGCATATTGAAACGGCACACAGTTAAAGGAAGCGGTTTATGCGCTTCAGACCTTTGTTTTCAAGCGGCAGAGACTCTCCTGGCTGAAATTGGGTGGGAAAGGAGTGAGATAGGTTATCTGATATTTGTATCACAAACCCCAGACTACATTTTTCCAGCCACTGCCTGCATTCTTCAAAATAGGCTGGGGCTTAGCCAGGAGTGTTACGCAATGGACATATCCCTTGGCTGCTCTGGTTGGGTATATGGATTAACTACGATTGCATCACTGCTCTCTTCCAGTGTCAACATGAAAAAGGGTCTACTGTTAGTTGGCGATACCACAACCATAACCAAATCTCCAAAGGACAAAAGTACATACCCACTTTTCGGCGATGCCGGCACGGCAACTGCCGTTCAGTATGAAGAGGGGAGCATCGGGTTGAAGATTCATGCTGCCACCGATGGAAGTAGTCACAAAGCTATAATGATTCCTGATGGTGGCTTCAGGAATTTTTTCTCCGGCGACTCTTTGGTTGAACACGAGATTGAGCCCGGTATTGTCAGAAATAGCCTTCAAAGCATTCTGGATGGGCCGGGCGTTTTTACGTTTGGAATAACTAAAGCGCCAAAAAGTATTTCCAGCGTATTAGAGTATTTTAACATCAAGATTGACGCCGTCGACTATCTCGTTTTGCATCAGGCTAATAAAATGATGAACGAAAAAATTAGAAAGAAGCTTAAAATTGAGCCGGAAAAGGTGCCGTATTCACTTCCAGAGTATGGAAATACTTCATCGTCATCTATTCCTTTAACGATGGTTTCGCAACTATGCGATCCTCTCAGACTCCGACACAACGTCATTGTTGCATGCGGATTTGGGGTAGGATTGTCATGGGCTTCTGTGATTTTGGAAACAAATAAAATTGTGTGTCCTCTGGTTATTGAAATATGAATTAAAACACATTTAAAAGAAGAAAAATGGAAGAAAAATTTATCAAAGCTTTCAAAGAGGCGTTAGAATTGGAAGATAGGACAATCGACCTCACAGATACTTTTCGAGACTATGAAGAATGGGATTCGTTAGGTCATCTATCACTAATAGCAATTCTTGATGAGGAATTCGGTGTTGTCATTGAACAAGCCGAGTTTAATAAACTAAACACAGTTGGAGAACTAATGGTTGAAGTTAAAAAGAGAATGGTTTAACCTCCCAAGTATTGAATTGTGACAAGTTAATTATTGTAATAGTCTGACAATTATGCGCCGTCGAATATTTAAAAGATGCTTTTACTATGTCACTACTAAGTTTTAATGGGATAGGTATTTCAGGGTTGTCTGCAGCAGTACCAGCAAATACAATTGATAACCTGGGCTACCAAAATGGCCTCTTTGGGAAGGAGGCGGCACATGATATTGTCAGCAAAACAGGGATATTTGAGAGGCGTTTTGCACCCCCGGGAATGTGTGCCTCTGACCTTTGCTTCGCAGCCGCAGAAAAACTACTGGCAGATTTATCTATTGACCGGTCTGAAATAGATCTTGTCTTATTTATTTCTCAGACCCCCGACTATAGAATGCCCGCAACGTCAGTTCTTTTGCAAAACAGGTTAGGGCTTTCAAAGCAAACTGCTGCATTTGACGTCAACTTAGGATGTTCAGCATTTGTATATGGTCTGTCAATAGCTTTTTCTTTTCTTCAGCAAGGTGGTTTTCGCAAGGTGTTGCTGTTGGATGGTGAAACCCGGTCAAGGGTGTATTCTGAAAACGACAGAAAAGTTGCGTATTTATTTGGAGACGGCGGTGTTGCGGCTGTTCTTGAACGAAATAAAAAATTTGGAGACAGTTATTTTTCTCTAAATTCAGATGGGAGTCGAGAGAATTTGATAAAAATAGACGCCGGAGGCTATCGCAAACCAAGCTCGGTAGACACAGTGGCTAGCCGCATGGTGGATGATTTCGGAAACGTAAGAAGCGAGGAGCATGGTTACATGAATGGTGCGGATGTATTCAATTTTGTAATTGATGAAATCCCGAAAGATCTTCGGAGATTGTCGGAATATGCTGAAACAGATTTACATTCGCTGGATTATTATATTTTTCACCAGGCTAATAGTTATATGAACAACTATCTGGTAAAAAAACTAAAAATTCCTGTGCACAAAGTTCCTACCTCTTTGGAGCGGTTCGGGAATACTTCATCTGTGTCTATTCCGTTGACTATAGTTGATAAACTGAAATTGCAACTAAAAGAGTCGAATAATGTGCTTTTATGTGGATTCGGTGTCGGTATGTCCTGGGCTTCTGCTATTCTCGAAATGAGGGATTGTCAAATAAGTGACATGGTAGAACTATAGACATTTAACATCATAATTAAAGTAATCTTGTGTTCACACCTAGATTCAGTCCGCAATCTTGATGATGGGCTGTTTCTTAATCGGTAACTTCAAGAGATGCTCGCTTATTCTTCAATGCCAAAATATATTTGAACCCAGGCTACCATGGATTCTCCGTTTCTTTTAACAAACGAACATATAATTGTAACAGGCGCTTCATCAGGTATCGGGCGTCAATGTGCGATTGCATTCAGCAGGCTCGGTGCGAATCTCACGTTATTAGGCAAAAGTGAGGAGCGCTTGAATGACACGCTTTCGCAATTGGAGCGAAAAAAGGAGCATCAATTTTTTTGTTTGGACTTGCTAAAGAGTGAAGAAATGGAGACAGTAGTCGAATTATCAGTTAAGAAACTAGGTAAAGTGCATGGCCTTGTTAATTCGGCCGGCATAGCAACTACTATACCGCTAAGATCAGTCACGAATGCTAAAATGGAAGATTTTTTTTCGGTTAATGTCTTTGGGGCCATAAATCTAACCAGAATTGTTACGAAGAGATATTTCATGTCACCAAACAAGGGCAGTATCATTTTTATAGCTTCTATCATTGGTGTGGTGGGTGACTCCGGAAAGTCGTTGTACGGAATGACAAAAGGTGCCCTGATATCGGGGGTGAGGTCACTTTCTATTGAATTGGCGGCTCGAAATATTAGAGTCAATGCTGTTTCGCCAGGGGTCGTCGTAACGCCTATGTTAAGTAATGCATCTTATAGCAAGGATCAAATGGCATTTGAAAAAATAAAGAATGCTCATCCACTCGGCTTAGGGGCTCCTGAAGATGTTGCTAATTCTTGTGCCTTCCTCCTGTCTGATGCAAGTCGATGGATAACGGGCTCTAATTTGATAATTGATGGAGGATATTCTGCAGTTTGATGGCAATGCATCCATTTCTGCTAACAAATAAGACCATTGTCGTAACGGGGGCCTCATCGGGCATTGGGCGAGCTTGTGCTTTTGAATGTGCAAAACAAGGGGCGCAGATTATTGCTTTAGGAAGAAATAAGCAAAAATTAGAATTGCTAATGGAAGAATTGAAAGAAATTAGCAAGCAAAATCCCGATAGTCTACACAGTTATTGCATCCTTGATCTGTCGGGCGATTTGAAAGAATTCAGAGGAGTCATCGACCGATACATTGGGAACAAAACTCGTATTGATGGTTTTGTCCACGCAGCTGGCATGGAAAAAACAATTCCTCTTGTCTCAATGAAATCTGCTGATTTCATTGAATTATATAAGTTGAACGTGGTTGGTGGATTGGAGCTCGCAGGAATATTCTCGAAAAAGAAGTATGTTTCAAATCATGCAAGCTTTGTTTTCGTTTCTTCCATTACATCTATGATTGGAAGAGCAGGTCTTGTAGGATACTCCGCATCAAAAGGAGCTCTTATTTCTGCTGTAAAATCAATGGCGATCGAACTAGCCAATAAAAATATCAATGTTAACTGTATTTCTCCTGGTACAGTGTTGACGCCAATGATCTTGAAGTACCTTCAAAGCTTAGGCCCTGAAGAACAGGAAAAGCGAAAGCAGAACTTTCCGCTTGGGCTGGGAAAACCCGAAGATGTGGCTTATTCGTGCGTTTTCCTTTTGTCTGACAGTGCCAGATGGATAACAGGGACAAACCTCGTGGTCGATGGGGGGTATACTGCAAAGTAACCAATACCCGACGAATATCAATTCAACTGCAATTATCAGGCAAGTAAAAAAAGTGCAGGCTGTCATAAATCCCTTGTGTTTGAATGGTTTGCTGAAATGCAAAGTTTATGTCACACAAACAAACTAGAATAATCGTGATCGGAGCAGGTGGTCATGCGGCCGAGATAGATGAGTATATTCAGTATGCTAATCAGGCCCTAACATCCACTGAATGGGAGATTGTTGGTTTTCTGGATGACAACCCGGATAGTTACGCCAGGTATTCCTTTTCAGCTCCGTTCTTGGGTGCTATTAGCAACCACAAGATACTAGATGAAACTTCGTACATAATGGGAATCGCCAACCTGACCTACCGGCGCCCTATAATCGAGAAATTTGTTGCTGTTGGCGCCAGGTTTGCTACGGTGATTCACCCAGGTACTTATGTCTCAAAAAGTGCCATAATCGGACAGGGAGTTGTGGTTGCACCAAATGTCAACATTGGGCCTAATGTAAAGATCGGAGACTTTACCCTGCTCAATGCACGTTGCAGCATTGGCCACGATTCTGAGCTGGGGCGTTATAATTTTATTTGCCCTAATGTCTCATTGTCTGGCTTCACCAAAGTAGGCAATGAAAACCTTTTCGGTATCAATAGCGCAACCATTCCAGGCATAACAATAGGAGACAGAAACAAAATCGCTGCCGGGATGGTTATTGATAAAGACGTAGACGACGATACAGTGGTATTCTTTCGTCAGAAGGAGCGTGTGATTGCGATACCAAAAAATTCTTCTGATAAATGACGTCCCTTCTTACCTATTTCATCCATCCCGTCTTCATCTCTATTCTACTCCTGCTTCTCGGAGTTTTTTTTCGTTCTAATGGTAGGAAGAAGAGTGCCCGGGTAAGCTTTTTTCTGTCAGCGAGTCTTTTTTTTGGAGCTTCTACATCTCTCGTTCCCAACCACCTGATCCGTCAGCTTGAAAGCAGTTACCCGGTATTTGAGCCGGGTCAGCTCACGTTTTCTGATGAACCGATGCCTATTATTGTGCTGGGGGCGGGGTATGGTTACAACGAAAAGCTACCTCCATTGAGCCGATTGAGCACAACCACTTTGGGCAGACTTGTTGAGGCCGTTCGTGTTTACCAAGCTTTGCCTGGTGCCAAAGTAGCTGGTTCCGCTGGTTTGATTCATCAATCGATCAACCAGGCACAAGCGATAGCGGAGGGGGCTCTCGCTCTCGGTGTGCTGCCGTCGGATACTTTGCAGCTCAGGGGAGCACTGAATACCTGGGAAGAAGCTGGCAAATTTGTAGCTCGCTTTGGCAAAGGCAGCAGGGTAGTGATAGCCACAGACGCCATTCACATGCGCAGGGCAATGATGCTGTTTAAGGCCAGGGGGTTACAACCCACCGCCGCCCCCACCAACCATCTCATAAAAACAGAAATTCACCTCAATCTATTTGATTTTTTGCCTTCCACCTCTAGTCTCAGAAAGACCGAACTTGTCATGCACGAGCACCTCGGTATCCTCTGGGCGAAGTGGGTCCTGCTGTAACACGCTATGGTCCGACTTTCAGACTCTCGGACAGTTCGACACTCAGATATTCCGACTTTCGGACTCGTCCGCTCCATCCGACTTGTCAGCCGAAGTTTTAGCGTAGGTTGAAAATCCGACCTATCTCCGGTCTAACCGCCGAACCCTTGGCGTCAGAGCGTTTGCCCACCGAAGCTTTAGAGTAGGAGGGTTGTCTATTTAAGCCTTCTTTTCCGACGTTTTCACCTCCTTCCGAAATCATAGCTAAATTTTTCAATCCACCTGTTTTTGGCCTCATTTGATTTTTATTTATTCATCTGACACAAAGTAGCAAGCCCAAAGGATCAGGCCACAAAGGTTTTGGCCTGCCCTCTTTGTGCTCCTTCGCATTTGCCCTTTCTTCTGGCAGGCCGGGCGGAGTCAGAGGGCTGGGGCGAGATGTTTCTTCTCGGTCGTCAAACTTCCCATCACACCGAGGTGGTGCCACCAGCTACCGCTGTGTACACCACGCCCTATAGCGCCCTTTCTTAAGTCCAACTGCGGCCAAGCCACAACTTCATGGCATAGGAGGTGAGAGGCCAAAATGGTTGTAAGATGATGAGCTCATTAACTTGACACAGATGCCCGGCTTAGGGGTGCCCGACTAAGGGGCGATGTTCTTACTTCCTGTTTTTTTATAAACTTTCTATGAACACAACAAGAATTTCTGCGATAGCATGCCTGGGCATTCCGTTGACTTCCTTCGCAATTACCCCCCGGAGGAGAGGTAGCACGCTGATACTGGTTGTGAGGTGTGGAGGTAATTAAATCCCAAAGAATGCCATTGGGTGACCACTTTCATGCTTTTTCTTCTACTTTTTGACTTATGTATCCTGTTTTCTTTCTTCCTCCTTTCGAAACAATTACTAACTTTGATTTATTTTTTGAAATAATCCGTTTTCCAACCCGCATGTCGAATCCCTCTGAAAAAATCTGGTTATCCTCACCTCATATGGGAGCCAACGAATTGGACTATATCAAGGAAGCTTTTGATTCTAACTGGATTGCGCCCGTAGGCCCCTGTGTAAATGCCTTTGAGGGAGCATTGCAACGGTTAGTGGGAGTGCCTGCAACGGCCATTAGCTCAGGCACGGCTGGTATCCATCTGGCACTAATTATTGCTGGTGTGGAACGTGGTGACGAAGTGATTTGCCAGTCTTTTACTTTTTGTGGCACTTCAAACCCCATTCTTTATCAGGGTGCGATGCCTGTTTTTGTTGACAGTGAGTTAGATACCTGGAACATGGATCCTGCGTTATTAGAGGAAGCGATAATAGACAGGCTTAAGAAAGGGAAGAAACCAAAAGCCATCATTTATGTGCACTTGTATGGAATGCCGGCCAAGGGGGATGAGATCAGGCACATAGCAGACAAATATGGTATTTTCCTTATAGAAGATGCAGCCGAGGCGCTGGGTGCAACCTACAAAGGCCGACCTGCTGGTAGCCTGGGCGACATCAGCATATTGTCCTTCAATGGAAACAAAATCATCACTACATCCGGTGGTGGAGCGTTGCTGTCGCCTCAAAAGAAGTGGGTGGAGAAAGCAACCTATCTGGCAACTCAGGCACGACAGCCAGCCGCCCATTATGAGCACACAGAGGTAGGCTACAATTATCGCATGAGCAACATATGCGCTAGTATAGGACGAGGCCAGTTGGAGGTCTTAGAAGAAAGGGTTCAGCAAAGGAGGGCTAATTTCGAGTTTTACAAAGAAAAACTGTCGGGGTACAGCGGTATTTCATTTCTTTCTGAGCTGCCGGGGCATTTTTCAAACAGGTGGTTGACAACGATTGTCGTAAATCCGGAAAAAGCAGGTAATGTGAGCAGGGAGGATATCAGACTGGCGCTTGAAAAAGAAAATATCGAATGTAGGCCAACCTGGAAGCCGATGCACATGCAGCCTGTATACGATGAGGCACCGAAATACTTAAATGGCGTTTCGGAGCAGGTATTCAGAGAGGGGCTTTGTCTTCCTTCTGGCTCCAATCTTACATTACAGCAAAAGCAAAAAGTGATAGGCGCCATTTATGGCGTGTTGCAGCGACCGGGCAATAGCTAACTCCCTGTTGTCGCCCGCCCCAACGCTTATGCCATTTTTCTACCCCAAAACAAGGTTCTCGCACCTTCCGCCCCCGATCCGCCCGTCCGTCCCTGACCTCGGTGTTTCACCTTCGGTCTCCCGCTTCCTGTCCGAATATCTGAGCGTCTGAGTATCCGACTATCTCCCAACTCCCATCTTACACGCCCGCCGAAGCCTCAGACGCAGGAGAGTTACTTCACCGTCCCACTATAACTCACCCCAAAACCAACAGTTTTGAAGTTAAGGGTATACAATTTGGCGAAACACTTGTCGTTAAAAAGCTTCCCTATCATACCCACATTCACATTGCGGGATTCGTACTCTGCCGAGACTAACAAAAAGCTTGATAATGGCACCCTGGCTGAACCAAACACGCCTACCTGGTAGTCATTCTCTTTTTTTACAATATCGATCGAATCAAATCCAGTGAATATCAGCGTTCTTACTACCCAGGGAATACCAACCCCTGCTGACAAGGTGAGCTCCTTGCCACCTAAATTGAAATGCTTGGTGCCGGTAATAAAGTTGGAATCCACAAAATTGCTCGTGCCCAGCGGGATATACATTCCAAAAAGCAAAGCTGGAAACTTATCGGTCTCTTTTTTGAGTAGGAACCTCATGCTCCCGGATCGATCACCTATGCCATAGTCTAAGGGAGCGTCAATGATAGGAGTGAGGTTGAACGTAAGCTCCATAAATGGGAGGAAACCAAGCGTAACAAAGTTGTGAATTTCGTGTGTCCCTCGTCTGCTGGGATAGAGAATGAGCGCCTCTTTTTGTGGGTTGAAGCTACTGCCAAAGGCAATTTTTTTATCTCCAATCACTCTGGCTTCCGGCACGAGGAAGTTGCCCGACTGCCCGGTAAGGGTAAATTGTGCCAGGCTGGGGCGCAGGGTTCCTGCAAAAAGCAGTATACTTGTGAGTAGAAATCCAATTTTCATGCGCCTTTTCGGAAGCAATATATTTGTCACAATAGCGTTGGTTATGCTCTTTGCCTTTTCGGAGGCGCTTGCTCAGCCTGCTGATTCACTCAGAGAGCTGTTGCAAACCAAAGGTGCAGAGAACATTCAATATTTCAAAGACGAGCAGGGAAGAGGACATTATACGTTAGAGTACCGACTGCACCGCAATCCGGTGGTATTGCTCAACGAACTGCCCGATTGGGCTGTAAAATCAGACACCGTAGCCGTCACCCTGATGTGGTACGGCAGCCCATGGACCACACTGAGCGGAGGCAATGTGACGGCTGGTGCAAAAGATGATAAGCCCTTGAGAAGAGCAAACACGTCGTTTGCTGGGGGGCGGCCTTATAAGCTGGATGTCTCTATAGCCCCAGTGGTATTTGCTGAATTTGGCGACGAGTTCGATATATTTCGTACGCAATTTGCGCTGGCCCCCAAAATCAACTATCAGTTACCTTTTGGGCTGAGTGCCGACTTGCAGTGGATATTCCCCATTCAAAACGACTTTGAAAGCCGCTTCGGCTTCAGCAGCAGGCCTGGCCAGATCAGCCTGAGTTATACCAAATCTTTTATCCCTAACCACATTTTCGTCGCCTCCGCCGGTACCTTCCTCAACAGGCAGTATGGGGCCAGCGTCGACTATGTCGTCAGGGCAGGAAGGAATTATTTTGGAGTTGCAGCCAATTTATCTGCTACCTATGCCTACGAGGATCGGGTGCTGTACAGGGAAGCATTGGAGTACGTAAGCGGAGGAGTTTGGTGGATGCATTCCTTTCCGCAGCACGACCTTTGGACGAAGGTTTCCTTCGAACGGTTTCTCTATGAAGATTATGGATCCAGAATTGAACTGTTTCGTCAGTTTGGTAACAATGAAATGGGTTTATACATGACGGCCTCTGTCAGGGGCTTCAACGGGGGTGTACAATGGGCAATGCCACTTTTTCCAAAGGTATTTTATAAAAACAAATACCTTCAAGTGCGCCCGGCTAACCAATTTCTATTCACCTACGAATACCTTCGCAACCAAAACGATGGTGAAAGCCTGATGAAGTACCGACAAACAGACAGGTCACTTAGGGCTTTGCATCCTTCTTTTATTAAAAATCATTTATTATCATTACTTAAAATATTATAATTTATCCGATAAGATTGCAACTTAAGAAGCAAATTACTAGTAAATTGCGCTTTGAAAGTTGTTATTATCAACTGGCTCAGCCAATTGTTCTTCGGTAGGGGGTGTCAGTTTGGGTCAAAATTCAAAGTCAATGAAACGAATACTTTTAAAGGGGTCGATATTGGTGGCGATGCTGCTCATTTTTTCGGATTGCGAGCAGCAGATCGTAGGCCCTGTGCCCAATTTTGATTATGAGTTCCCATCAGGAGGGATTGATTTGGGTGACGTGACGCTGGAGGATGTAACGCCCGATGATATCACGCCCGGGAGTATGAATACAGATGGCCAAACAGCTTTCGGCAACAACCTGGCAAACGTCAATACGAACGCAGCAGCTTTGGCCGCAGTGCGTGATCAGCTCACAGCGTTGACCCAGGCGCTGTCAACCTCCCAGAAGAATGCTATCAAAGGTTTGAATGTCAACTCACTGCCTACACAGGTAAAAAATGGCGTAAGCGACCCCAACAGTAACCTGATATCATTGATCGCAACGATACAAGGCCTTTTGAAAGACTATCCTCAGCTGGCTCCTCTTGTGCCTAACATGACGTTGCCTACTGGCGGGCGGATATTGAATGATAGGGGCAGGGCATTAGAAGTCACAGTCCCGTTGATCGAAACGAAAGTATTTGCAGTGAATGCTTTAGAGCTTGATTGCGAAGCAGCAGCACGACGGGCGTATAATACTACTGTAGCTGAAATCGATTCAGCCTACAATGCTCAGCTAGTGTTGGTCAGTAACAAAGATTCGGAAAATATTCAAGCAGCCATTGCTCTACGCACAACGAGCATTGCAGCAGCAAACACCCGCTACACCGAGAGAAACCTGGTGTTTAGATCACAATATGATGCTTTCGCAGCTAGTATAGCTAGTGCTACTGTATTTACACCAGCCGAGATTGAACTGTTGAATATTCTGAATACGTTGCTTTATGCCATCGATTTATACAATAGCACATTGCTACTCAACCTCGAATTGACTGCGATTTCCAACCAGTTGGCGGCTAATCTTGCAAAAGCAGCGGCGGCCAAAACCAGGATGACCAATGAAGCCAACACTAAAAAAAATGCTGCTATCAAGCAAGCTACAGATAGGCTGAACGACGGCTTAAATACCTGTCACAATCAGGGTGGTGCTTCAGGCGGCGATTGATGTTAGATTTGAAATTGATAAGAAGATATTGAAACCACTTACTTTTAAATGTATGCGTGGATTTATACCAGCCTTACTAGTACTTTTTATTTTTGCGGGGCAGGCTGCCTTTGGACAGGCCTCTCTTACCTACCTCAATGTAGAAGGAGGATACTATAAGCCTTCCCTGGGCTATTGGAACAATGACTCCTATCTAACTGGCTTCGATATGAAGCTGGGTGGGGGTTTGTACTATGGTGGAGGTGTGGGTTTCCGTGTGTACGATAGTTATTTTGGCAGGCTTTCGGTAGGTCAATTCTCTACCAGCGACAAATCTGAGCCCATCAACCTTGGAGGGCTCACAAGGGAGGAATACCTGAAGATCAAGATCATGCCGGTATCACTGGACTTTTTGTATGAATTCCAGACACTCGCCAAAGACAAAATTTTCCCATACGTGGGTGCTGGAGCCTCGATCAACTTTATCCAAAGAACCTATAAAAGAAGTGCCAATACAGGCCTTGACGAAGAGGGCTCTGATACAGGGAGGGCCAATTCGTTTTACCCATTGGTTGGGGTATCCTACAATGTAACCAACTATATAGATGTTGGACTTGAGGGCAGATTTCCGATAGGGAGCTATAAGCAGGCCTTTTCGACAGTTACAGAAGATCCCAATAGTTTTACCGTGGAAACTGTGTCTATCACAGGCCCGATTGTGTCATTGAAGGCGAACCTCCGCTTTGAGCCAAGAGGCCACAGAAGAAGCGCTTCTTCAAGATATAGAGGTAATTACAAAGTGGGCCGCAGGAGATAAAATCCGGATATCTGCAAAAAACACTGGAATGAAGGGTCAGCCAACGCTGACCCTTTTTTTGTCTGGTAACGGCCATTCTTAATCCTCTTTGCTCCCATTTCACCTAATGCTTTCACAAAACTTGGATCAAGCGGAAAATCTGGGGAGCAAGACGATAAAATCACGTTATACCATTTGGCGAACGATAAGCATTAAAGAAGCAAAACAGGTTCAATGCGTCTCGCTTGGACCTTTTGCTTCTTTATTTAATGGCAAGATACTTTTGTACTCTTGTGATCAGAGAGCCTTCACAAAACTTCCCCTGGGTCTCCGCCAGGGATTCTGAGGGAGTTTGAAAGTTCTCCTGCTTCACCGTTTAGCCACCAAAAATCCGTTGCAAAAACCCTTTCTTTGAAGCTTCCTTTGCCATTTCCATCTCATCCCCCTCAATCATCTTCCATATTTCACCCCAGGGGGGCAGTCCGCCAACATTCCGGTCGTCAATAAAGAGATCCACATTCACTTTTCTACTTTGTCCTTCCTCAAACCCCTCGCCGGGAAAGGCTTCGTTGACAGCATAAAAGGTGAGCCCTTGCTTTTCACAGTAGGCGATGGCTTCCTCCAAATACCTGCCTTCCCGAATTGTCCAGAGTACTAGCCGGTGATTGCGTTTTTGCAGTGCTTTGAGCGTGTCGACAGCAAACAGGATGGGCTTCCCAATTTTCGGGTAAGCGTGTTCTACAATAGTACCGTCAAAGTCTACGGCGATAGTCAAAGTTTGTCGCATGTTTGTCGCTTCTGTGTACAAATATAAAGAATGAGCAGAAAGCACGTGCCCTTATCCAATTTAACCATTTGTTACCGATTTCTTTTTCGCAACCCGATGAGTTTTGCCTAACTTTGTTCAACAAATCCAAAATTGATGAACTACTATAATCATATCGTTGAGACCATAGGAAACACCCCTCTGGTGAAGCTGAACAAGGTGTCGGCAGGCATAAAAGGCACCATTCTGGTGAAGGTCGAGTACATGAATCCTGGTAACTCTGTGAAGGACAGGATTGCATTGAAAATGATTGAAGATGCGGAAAAGGAAGGGCTTCTTAAGCCCGGAGGCACCATTATAGAGGGTACGAGCGGAAACACGGGCATGGGCCTTGCGCTGGTTGCCATTGCCAAAGGCTACCGCTGTATTTTCACTATGGCCGATAAGCAGTCGCAGGAAAAAATAGACATTCTGAGAGCCGTAGGGGCCGAAGTGGTCGTTTGCCCCACCAACGTAGAGCCCGACGATCCAAGGTCGTACTATTCTGTGGCAAAAAAGTTGAACAAAGAGATTCCCAACTCGCTTTATCCCAATCAGTATGACAATCTGTCCAACTACAAGGCTCACTACGAGTCAACTGGACCGGAGATTTGGAAAGACACAGCCGGTAAAATAACGCATTACGCAGCTGGCGTCGGCACAGGCGGCACCATCAGCGGAACGAGCAAATACCTGAAAGAGCAGAAGGCTGACATTGTCACGGTAGGTATCGATACTTACGGGTCTGTGTTCAAAAAGTACAAAGAGACGGGCATTTTTGACCCCAACGAAGTGTATCCTTACCTCACAGAAGGTATTGGTGAGGACATCCTGCCTAAGAATGTGGATTTCTCAACAATTGATCATTTCGTGAAAGTAACAGACAAGGATGCGGCGATCATGACCCGGCGACTGGCCAGAGAAGAAGGGCTATTTGTGGGCTGGTCGTGTGGCTCGGCGGCATATGGAGCACTTGAATACGCAAAAGAACATCTCACAGACGGCGATGTGATGGTGATCATTTTGCCAGACCACGGCACACGCTATCTGGGTAAAGTGTATAACGACGCATGGATGCGCAACCATGGATTCCTGGAGGAAAGAACTTTTGCCACCGCCAGAGACATCATCAAACGCCGCAATGGCTATACCAAACTCACAACTGTCAATAAGAATATGAAAGTGGGTGATGTGATTGGCGTCTTCAATATCGACGGCATTTCACAGCTGCCAGTGGCAGACAAAGATCATTTTGTAGGCAGTGTACACGAGACCAAGCTGCTGAATAGCCTGATCCAGGATCCAAGCATCAAGGACAAGCCCGTAAGTGAGGTAATGGACCCTTCCTTTCAGTTTGTAGGCATGGACAACACCGTCGATGTGCTTTCTTCCCTGATCAACAAAGACAATAAGGCGCTGTTGGTGAGAGATGAGACGAACAAGGTGCACATCATCACTGAGCATGACCTTTTGATGGCACTGACACGCTAAGTCACCGATAATTGTCTTTGAAGTGTGCGGTTGTCTGTTTACCTTGATACTTCAATCTAAATTACTCACCTCTTTACTTGCAATCCCGATGGGTCAACACCTGTCGGGATTTTTTTTGGCTGTAGGTTAGCGTGTGTTGTCGTCACAGACCCAAAGGTTAAGGTGCTGTATCTTCACGCACCTTGAGGTTAAGGTGTCGTGTCTTCAAACACCTTGAAACACTACAGCTTTCCTTTTGATTTTTAGTGTTTTATGAACGCTTCGCTGTTTTTATATGTCGTACCTACGGCACTTGCAGGCCTGCTTGGAGTGCCACCGGTGGCGTTACCCATGTTCCGTCCCTACGGGACTTTTTCTCTGCGGCCCTCCCTTTTTCTGCGGTTGCAGTCTCTTTATGATATCAGCTTTCCCTTTGTTTCACCGTGCCTTAGTGTCTTCGTGGCTGTATTGCTGGTCGCTGCGGCGCTTCCACGATTGTTGCAGAGTGTCACCAGTAGTGTGACCCATGTTCCTTCTCTGTGGGACTTTACCTCTGCGGCGCTCCCGAACTCTGCGGTCATATATTCCTTTATTTTGTTTCTCGCAAGCCTGCCTGGGCAGGCCGTAAAGTTTTGTGTTAGCTCTATGGTGACATCCTCTCAGAATAAATCCTTCAAGCTATCAACTCCTTTAAATTCTTATCTATTCTTCAATGAAGTCACCCCAAGAAAACCCATATTGCGTCAAAATTGCACCATGCGTTCATCTTCACCCATAGGCATATTCGACAGCGGCATAGGAGGACTCACCGTAGCCAGGGCCGTCAAAGACTTGCTACCCGACGAGCAGCTCATCTACTTTGGAGACACCGCTCACCTTCCGTATGGCGAGAAGTCCGTGGCTGCTATTCAGGCCTACAGTGTTCGTATTGCCGACTTCCTCATTCAGCGGGGATGTAAGCTGATCCTGATTGCCTGCAACTCGGCCAGTGCGGCTGCCTACGACCTGGTAAAAGAGTATGCTGGCAAAAAAGCCCAGGTATTCAACGTGATCGACCCGGTGGTAGACTATGTGCGGGAGACCTATGCTGATGCATCCATAGGGCTGATAGGAACCAAAGCTACCGTGCAAAGTGGGGTGTACCAGCAAAAGATTGAAAGCATGGACAATAAAAATCAGTGCAAGGCGCAGGCAACGCCATTGCTCGTTCCTATGATAGAAGAAGGCTTTCTGCACAACCGTATCAGTCACGATATCATTGAGCAGTATTTGTCGTCGTCGGCGCTGTCCGATATATCGGCGTTGATTTTAGGTTGCACACACTATCCATTGATAAAAAAGGAGGTGGAAGCCTACTATAATGGTAAAGTGCAGGTAATCGACTCTTCGGTGACAGTTGCCAGGGCACTGAAAGGATTTTTGGAGCTTCATAATCTGAAGGCTGCCAGCCGGTCGCATGAAAATCAGTTCTTTGTCTCTGATTACACCGCTTCATTTGAGGGCACTACCAGGCTTTTTTTCGGTGAGTCAGTTAGTTTGGAGAAGTTTGATCTCTGGGAGTAACGCAATCTCCTTGGAGTCTCCGCTAGAGACCCTGAGGGAGTTAGATACACCACTTTTCATTCTCAAGCTTGAGAAGTTAACAGAAGTCTGCTCCTTGTATCTGAAAAAGAGCATCAGCATTAGCCAACCCTTTCAGCATCCTCTTCGAGAGACACCAAAAGGATATCGCTTTCGGGATAAGGTTGTTTGGAGAAAAATCCCCTTGGGGTCTCCGCCAGGGACCCTGAGGGAGTTAGCCACACCACTTTTCATTCTCAAGCTTGAGAAGTTAACAGAAGTCTACACCATGTATCTGACAACGAGTATTAGAGCTGGCCAACCCTTTCAGTGCCCTGTTTGAGAGACATCAAAAGGATATCGTTTTCACAATAAGCTTGTTCGGATAACCATCCCCTTGGGGTCTCCACTAGGAACCCTGAGGGGTTTTTACGCCCTATTTTTTATTCAGATTGTATATTATTTTAAAAATACCTATTTTGAAATAATGTCTATCCATCAAACACATTCGGAGAAGAATGCGATATATTTTGTCACTTTTACATGTTTTCAATGGTTGCCATTGATCGATGAGACTTCCTGCTATCAATACTTCAATAAGTGGTTTGAATATTTGACGACTCAAAAGGCTTATGTATTAGGATACGTTATCATGCCAAATCACTTTCATGGATTGATATACGTTGATCAGAATTCCGATAAAACGATTAATCAGTTTGTTGCAAATGGGAAAAGGTTTATCGCTTATGAAATTATCAGGAAGTTGAAAGAGCAAACTCACCATAATATCTTGACAAAGTTGGAAAGTGGCCTTTCCAGGAGGCAGGTCGAGCGAGGCAGTAAACATGCGGTTTTCATATCGTCGTTTGATGGGAAGCTTTGTTTCGATAGAGAAATGGTCGAAACTAAGTTAAATTATATTCATAAGAATCCTGTCAAGGGAAAGTGGAGGCTGGTGGATGACTGGGTTTATTACCCGTATTCAAGCGCAGGTTTTTACGAACTGGGTGAAAGCAATTCTTACCTACGGCACTACCGAGAATTCATTTAAGCTCCCTTTTGCGATTTTGTTACAACTCTTCAGGGTGCCTTAACCCCTCGGCGTCTTTGCCGGGGATTATTAGGGATCCAGATGGATATTCTCTCTAAAACAGGATTTCGTCGACGAACCCTTTCAGTGTCCTCTTCGAGAGACACCAAAAGGATGTCGTTTTCACAATAAGCTTGGATAGAAGATAATCCCCTTAACCATCCCCTTGGGGTCTCCGGCAGGGATCCTGAGGGAGTTAGCGACGCACTTTTTATTCTCATTCCTGAGAGGGCCACAGAAGTCTGCTCTATGTATCTGACAAAGAGCATTAGAGCTGGCCAACCCTTTCAGTGTCCTGTTTGAGAGACATCAAAAGGATCTCGTTTTCACAATAAGCTTTTGTAAAAGAGAATCCCCTTGGTGTCTCCGCTAAAGACCCTGAGGGAGTTAGCTACACCACTTTTCATTCTCAAGATTGAGAAGGTTAAGGAAGTCTGCTCCATGTATCTGACAAAGAGCATTAGCGCTAGCCAACCCTTTCAGTGTCCTCTTCGAGAGACACCAAAAGGATGTCGTTTTCACAATAAGCTTGGATAGAAGATAATCCCCTTGGGGTTCCGCCAGAGACCCTGAGGGAGTTAGCTATACCACTTTTCATTCTCAAGCTTGAGAAGTTAACAGAAGTCTGCTCCATGTATCTGAAAAAGAGCATCAGCATTAGCCAACCCTTTCAGCATCCTCTTCGAGAGACACCAAAAGGATATGGTTTTCGGGATAAGCTTGTATATAAGAGAATCCCCTTGGGGTCTCCGCCATAAACCCTGAGGGTGTCCATTCACGATCAACCCTTTCAGCGTCCTCTTCTAGAGGCGCCAAAAGGATTTAGGGATTTACTTAACCCACCTTTCTTTCATAAGGATTACTCATCTCTTCCTCTTATATTCGCATAATCGGAGAAACCAGCACCCTATGACCACCTTTCTCTTCTTTTTACCGCTCATTCTCACCAACGCTGTGCTTGGCATTTATGCGGAACGGAAGATCTCTGCCTTTATTCAGGACAGAATGGGGCCCATGGAAACCGGGAAGTTCGGCATTCTGCAGACTACGGCCGATATCGTTAAGCTCATTCAAAAGGAGGATATAGTACCCGCTGCCGCCGACTGGAAGCTCTTCAAGCTGGCGCCGGTCATCATATTTACTGCAGTTTTTTCCGGGTTTGCCGTCATACCCCTCAGTGGAGCCTGGGATGGAGCAGGCCTTGAAATTGGCGTTTTCTACCTGCTGGCCATCATATCACTCGACGTTCTTGGCATTTTGATGGCAGGCTGGGGCTCAAACAGCAAGTTTTCTTTATTTGGAGCACTTCGGTCAGTCGCTCAAATCATTTCCTATGAGGTGCCGCTGGGCCTCTCAGTTTTATGTGTTGTCATGATCACACAGTCCCTCGATCTGCAGGAGATTTCGTTATCACAGGGGCTTCAGTCGCCCAATGCGGTTTATTTGTTTGGCGTGGTAAAGTCGATGGATGTGAGCCAATGGGGAGGTGTCTTTGCCTGGAATATTGTGCAGGCGCCGTTGCTCATACCGGTATTTGTCATCTTCTTTATCGCCTCGCTGGCAGAATGCAACCGGGCACCTTTTGACTTGCCGGAAGCAGAGTCTGAATTGATCGCTGGTTATCATACTGAATATTCAGGATTCAGGTGGGCCTTCTTTATGCTGGCAGAATATGGAATGATGATGCTGGTGAGTATGCTGGCAGCTATTTTGTTCTTTGGTGCATGGAATACGCCGCTACCCAATATGGGCGTGGTGAAGCTGGCAGATTGGACAACAGGAACTCCCGGTTCGTTCATGAGCTATATTTGGGGAGTGTTTTGGCTATTGTCGAAAGCTCTCGTTGGTATGTTTATGCACATGTGGATCAGGTGGACCTACCCCCGTTTGCGCATTGACCAACTCATGAACCTGAGTTGGAAATACCTCACTCCGGCGTCTATCCTCTTGCTTTTGTTATGTGGAATCTGGAGATTATGGATGATCGCATGAGAGACGAAAAAACTACGTATTGGTCAGATATAAAAACCAGCACCCAGACCTTGCTGGAAGGGCTGCAGCTATCTATCAGGCACCTCAAAAAGTCGACTGGAAAGTGGGCGTTGGGTTCTGTGGCTAAAGACAATTACTTCAGGGAAGGAGAAGGGCTGGTGACCTTGCAGTACCCAAAGGAAAAGCTGCCCGTGCCCGACAATGGAAGATACAAGCTCCACAATGAGATCGACGACTGCATTGTGTGTGACAAGTGTGCCAAGATTTGTCCGGTTAACTGCATAGACATTGAACCAGTGCGGGCGGTGGAGGAAATAGGAAAGACTTCAGATGGAACCTCCAAGCGCATTTATGCGGCTAAGTTCGATATCGATATGGCCAAGTGTTGCTTCTGCGGACTCTGCACCACAGTATGCCCGACTGAGTGCCTGACCATGACCAGCGAGTATGATTTCAGTACCTTTTCAGTGAAGGAACATAATTTTGCTTTTGCAGAGATGACGCCGCTGGAGATCCTCGAGAAGAAAAAGGCCTTTGAGGAAATGCAACTGGCCAAGCAGCAAGGACAGCCGAAAGAAGCCAGCACCGCCGAAACATCAGGAGCAGCCGCTTCAGCCAAGCCGGTTTTCAGGCCCAAAATGCCTGCGATAAAGCCGCAAATGTCCAAAAAAGCCCCCGACACCAGCGAAGAGGTTCCACAAGCTGCTTCAGAAGCTCCAAAGAAACCTGTTTTCAGACCGAAAATGCCGGTGATGAAGCCCGCAACACCAAAGAGTGCTGAGGAGGAACAAACGCCGACGCCGAAGGCCGACACCAGTGGGGAAGCTTCGCCGAATACAGCCAAGAAACCGGTCATGAAGCCTAAAATGCCTGTCATGAAACCTGTGATGAAGAAGCCCGAACCTCAGGAGGGCGAGGAAGAGAAAAAACCGGAGGAAACTAAAAAGCCTGTGTTCAGGCCCAAGCCCATCATGAAACCGAAAAAAGACGACTGATGGACGCAGGTGTTATTCACTATATTTTTGCGGCACTTGTAGTGCTCTCTGTGCTGGGGATTCTTGTCACAAGAAACCTGTTGTATGCGGCCTTTCTTCTGGTGCTGACCTTTTTGGGCGTGGCAGGATTGTTTGTTTTGGCGCAGGCCGATTTTGTGGCGGTCACGCAGCTAATGATTTATATCGGGGGCGTGTTGATTCTACTGGTTTTCGGCATTATGCTTACCAATAGGGTCGCTGGTCAACCCATTCTAACCCAGCTTAACCGAACAGTATTGGGAGTACTATTCTCTGTCGCACTTTTCGCTAGCATCGTGTACCTTTCGCAAGGGTTTCATACTACGGAAATCGTTGTGGCGCCTCATGCCATACAACGGCTGGGAATGGCCATCCTCACCGACTATTTTATTCTGTTTGAAATTATAGGTGTATTACTGCTTGTGGCGCTGGTGGGTGCTGCCACTATCGCTCGGTTCAAAGGGGAGGGGCATGGGTAATTCTATCTACCTTTTACTATCCGCCTTCGTTTTCTCGGCAGGTGTGGCGCTGGTGCTCACCCGACAGAATGTGATTGCCGTGCTGATAGGAGTAGAGCTTGTGTTCAATGCAGCCAATATCAACTTTGTCTATTTCAACGCCTTATACCCGGAAAGGCTCGATGGCCAGTTTTTTTCCCTTGTGGTGATTACTATCGCCGCTGCCGAAACGGCATTGGCATTGGCTATCATAGTGAAGCTTTACAGAACATATCATACTACCAATCTTGACGAAATAAGCAATCTGGTGGAAGAGTAGATGGAAGAGCAACCTACCAACATATGGATTTGGAGTGCCATAGCCGTTTTATGGCTACTGCCTTTGCTGTCATTTGTAATAGGACTGGTGCTATGGCGAAAAAGAAAGGACGGCCTCGGAAAATTTTCCACGTTGCTCCTGGCGGCTAGCACCCTTTTGTCGTGGATTATTTTCGGAGTCAACTTTGGTGTACCAGAGTCGTTGCTCTCACTTTCCTGGTGGAGTGTAGGAGACACCGAGTTTTCGTTTTCGCTGGCGTTGTCCGGCATCACTCAGCTTTTGTTGGTGATCGTAAATACTGTGTCTTTGCTGGTGCATGTGTATTCGCTGGAGTACATGAAGGATGATCCTGGTAAAAACCGCTATTTCGCCTGTCTTGGTTTGTTCACCTTCTCCATGCTGGGCATAGTGCTGGCTGATAGCTTGTTGTTGATTTTTTGTTTTTGGGAGCTGGTGGGCACTTCTTCCTATTTCCTCATTGGGTTTTGGTACAAAAAGGAGTCGGCGGCCCTGGCTTCCTTCAAGGCTTTTCTTGTCAACCGGGTGGGTGATCTTGGTTTTCTGATCGGTATTTGTTTGATCTATGCCATTTTTAAAACCCTCAGCATCAGTGAGCTGCAGGGGATGGTAGATGCGATTCAATGGAAAGGAGAGGTCTTTAATTTTGAAAGAAATGGTGAGTTGATTACCTCTTCACCGTTTATGTTCACGGTGATTTCCATTTGCCTCTTAGGCGGAGCGGTAGGCAAGTCAGCACAGTTTCCCTTGCAGGTATGGCTGCCAGACGCCATGGAAGGCCCTACACCAGTATCTGCTCTCATTCACGCTGCTACGATGGTGGCGGCTGGGATTTACTTCATTGCCCGGGTTTTTTTTCTATTTACACCACCCGCTCTGTTTATGGTGGCTTTTATTGGTGCCATCACTGCTGTGATGGGTGCCGTAGCTGCCATTTCTCAATATGACATCAAGAAGGTATTGGCTTTCTCTACCATCTCACAACTCGGATTCATGGTGCTGGCGCTGGGGGTTGGCGGCAGAGAGGAAGGCCTGTTTCATTTGGCCACTCACGCCGCTTTCAAAGCGGGCCTTTTTCTCGCAGCTGGTAGTATCATCCATGCCTTGCACCGGTTTGCTCATGAAACCCATGCTCACTTCGATGCTCAGGACATGCGCCTGATGGGGGGTGTCAGAAATTATATGCCTACTACCTTTCTGGTTTTCCTTTTGCTGGCACTGGCTATTTCGGGCATTCCCATGTTCTCAGGCTTTCTGTCAAAAGATGCAATTGTCACAAAAGCCTTTTCCTGGGCGTCAGCTGAGGGGGGCGTGAGGTGGGTCGTGCCTATGCTGGCCTTGTTTAGCGCTTTTCTTACTGCTTTTTACATGAGCAGGCTGGTCATGTTGGTTTTTTTCGGGAGCAATAAAACACCAGGATTAGGCAATAAGGGCGGCCTGACAGAAAATGGCAAACTAATCACCATTCCTCTTCTGGTTTTGGCGGGAGGCAGCCTTTGGATTTGGTTCAACTGGAACCCCTTCGGGCAAGGCAGCTGGCTGATGGACCTGGTAGCCACCGGCCGATCCACCATTTCTGGCCTTTATCTGGAGACGACCAACGAGATTCCACATAAGACAATAGCTACTATTTCCATATTGGTTTCTCTCACAGGTGTCGGTCTGGGGTATGTGATGTATGACGAAGATGAGCATCAGGCTATTGCAGAACTGGAAGAAAAGACTTCGAAGCCTGGCTTTTGGGGTGAATTGTCTTTTAACAACTGGTACCTGAATGAGCTTTATGACCAAACGGTGGTGTATTCTTTCAACCAACTGACAAGAGCGTCATCCTGGGCTGATAGGCGTGTGATTGATCCTGTGGTCAATTTAACGGGAGTTTTGATGGTGGTAGCCTCAATGGTCGTAGGGTGGTTTGATAAGAAGGTGGTGGATGGCCTGGTAGTGCTCACGGTTCGAATCACTGAATTTTTTGGTAACATTGCACGATCCTTCCAGGGCGGTGCGGTGCAGAAATATATTGCGTGGTCGTTATTTTTTACCTTACTGGTAGTTACCTGGATATTGATTAAGTAAGCCAATGATGAACTATCTGTTATCGCTGATTATATGGACACCTGTTGTAGGAGCGCTGATAGTGTTGCTGATGAAAGACAGGCAAGCCACTGCCATCCGCTGGATATCGTTGGCAGCGGTGTTACTACAACTTGCAGGCAGCAGTATCCTCCTGTTTCAGTTTTATCAGTTTCCGGAAAGCGGCGGAAGTTATTCCATTGAAAGCTTTCACTTTGTGGAAAAAGCGGACTGGATCACCATGGACCTCGGGGGCTGGGGGGTGTTGTCTATCGACTACCTGCTGGGTGTTGACGGATTGAGTGTGCCGCTGCTGTGGATGTCTACACTTATTTTGGTAATCGGCATGATCAGCTCATGGTCGATCACCAAACAGGTGAAAGGCTATTTTGCGTTGTACCTGCTGTTGAGCAGCTCTATTATTGGTTGCTTTGTGGCCCTCGACTTTTTCCTCTTCTACATTTTCTTTGAATTCATGCTCTTGCCCATGTACTTCCTAATCGGTATTTGGGGAGGTATCAGAAGAGAATATGCATCGATAAAGTTCTTTTTATATACGCTGGTTGGCTCAGTGCTGATCCTCGTGGCGATGATCGGCCTCTATATCTCGGTGTCGGATCCCACTGAAATATTAGCTGATGGGAGGCTGGTCAGGACTTTCAATCTCCTGCACATGAGCGACCCAGCCAACTTTATTGCAGGAAGCATTTTGGATCCCACCTACCTAAAAGAATGGGGAGGCGTTTCTATTCGATCCCTGGCATTCTTATTCCTTTTTGTAGGCTTCATCATCAAGCTACCTGCCGTTCCTTTTCATACCTGGCTCCCCGATGCCCACGTGGAAGCACCCACACCTGTGTCTGTGGTGTTGGCTGGTATCTTGCTGAAGATTGGCGGCTATGGCTTGTTGCGAATTGCCTATCCTATTTTTCCGGAGGCTGCGCTCGACTACTCGTGGTGGGTAGGCTTTTTAGGGGTGATAGCCATTATCTATGGCGGATTCAATGCCATGGCACAGTCCGATTTGAAGAAGCTGATCGCCTACTCATCCGTTTCCCACATGGGCTTTGTGCTGCTCGGTATTGCCGCTGGCACCACCGAAGGGTACTCCGGTGCAGTGTTTCAGATGGTGAGCCACGGGTTTATCTCGGCAGCACTCTTCCTGATAGCAGGAGTGCTCTACGACCGTACGCACGACAGAATGATAGAGAACTACAGCGGCCTGGCAGAAAAGATGCCTTATTTTACAGCCGTTACGGTCTTTTTCTTCTTTGCTTCTCTGGGGCTACCTGGCCTTTCAGGTTTCATTGGTGAGCTATTGGTTTTCCTTGGGGCTTTTCAGTCTTCATCAATCAATGGGCAGGTGCCGCAATGGATGGCGGTGCTGGCTACCTTTGGTCTGGTGCTTTCAGCTGCGTATTACCTCTGGACCTTGCAGCGCATGTTCTACGGCAGGTTGGCGCTCAGGGAGGTGGCTTGGAAGGATATGCTGACCGAGCTGACCAACCGGGAGTGGCTGATGTTCATCCCATTGATTTTCATTGTGCTTTTGCTTGGTATTTTTCCTCATTTCCTTCTCGACCTAATGAACGGAAGTATCAATCAGCTGAAAGAGCTGGTTTTCGAAAACGGAAATACCATCATCCAGTCACTTAATTCAGGAGGCAGCTAAATATGCACAAAGAAGGCCTATCGTTTCAGTTGCTGGAAGCCCTGGGAAGCCTCAATCAGGTGGGGCCTGAGTTAGCAATCGGTGCTGGAATAATATTACTTCTTATAATTGACCTGGTCACATCGGGCAAGCGGCCGTTATTGTTGCTGGTGCTTTCGATGCTTTTTGCATTCGTAGCGCTGTGGCTCATTTTGCCTTTGTGGGTGCAAATGCCGGAGGGAGGGCTTTTGTTTTCCGGTCAGCTGATAGCCGACAGGCATGGGTTGTTCGCCAAAGCCATTATTCTCCTGGCCCTGGCGCTCACTCTTCTTTTCGGAACTGGCTTGCAGCTTCGGACAGAATACTACTATATCCTCCTTTCGCTTGCATTGGGCGGCATGCTGATGGTGAGCAGCACCACGCTGCTTTCAGTATATCTGGGGCTGGAGCTTACTTCTATCAGCGGTTATATACTTACAGTATTTGGGTTAAAAAAGCTGAATTTTGAAGCCGGCATCAAGTACTTGCTGTTTGGCGCTTTTGCCAGCGGCCTGATGCTGTATGGGATTTCCCTGCTTTATGGGCTTACCGGATCGTTGGCATTTACCACCGAAGCTTTTATCACACAGTTACAACAAGCCAACGAACCCCTGGCCTTATTTGCGATGGTACTCGTGCTGATGGGCATTTTCTTTAAGATCGCTTTGTTCCCCATGCACCTGTGGACACCCGATATTTACCAAACGGCTCCTGTGCCGGTTGCGGCCATTTTTTCCGTCGTGCCTAAAATTGGCGGCCTGATCGTGCTTTTAAGGCTCACAGAAGGCTTTTCGGTAGTTAGCAGTTACAGTCAGTTTTTGATTTTCATGGCCTCTGTTTCTATCGTTTTTGGCAATATGGCAGCATTGAATCAGAGCAACGTGCGACGGATGCTAGCCTATTCATCAATAGCCCAGGCAGGATTTTTAGTATTACCAATTGCGATAAATGATGGATTTGCGGTAACAAGTTTTTACTTTTACATCTTCATTTATCTCTTTATGAATTACTTGGCCTTTTATCTGGTAGATCATATGGAACGGGAGCAAAAGTTCTCTTTCAATGACTACAAGGGCCTTGGTAAGAAACATGCTTTCCTTGCTGTTGCGTTTCTGGTCGCCATGATGTCGCTGGTGGGATTTCCTCCGCTAGCTGGGTTCACCGGGAAGCTTTACATTTTTTCGTCACTTTGGAACGAATGGCAAACTTCTTCGGGGAGTTTGTTGTTGTTTGTTCTCCTGATAGCAGCAGGAAACACTGTGGTTGCACTATTTTATTACTTAAAGATACCCTACTTCATGTTTTTGAAGGTGGAGGAAAAAGACACTTCCGGGATGGAAACACTTACGGCAGGCCAGATCATGACGGCTTGCCTTCTTGTTTTTATGCTGGTGTTCTTTTTTTTAAAGCCTGACAGTTTAATCCAAATAATTCAGCAAATACCCTTCCCGGTAACCCAATTATGAGTGATCAAATTAAACACGAGTGCGGCATAGCGCTCATCAGGCTCAGAAAACCCCTTCAATATTATATTGATAAGTATCAGTCGCCTGCCTATGGAGCCAGCAAACTCTACCTGCTGATGGAAAAGCAGCACAACAGAGGGCAGGATGGAGCCGGAGTAGCCAATATCAAAATAAATATTGAGCCCGGCTACAGGTATATCAGCCGATACCGGTCTATCGAAAATCAAGCTGTTTCTTTGATTTTCGATAAGGTGATGAAGAAGTACAAGAAGGCGGAGAGAGAGGGAGGAGAGAAATACTTCGATGCTGAATGGCTGAAAAAGAACTATGGATTTACCGGCGAGCTTTGGCTGGGGCACCTGAGGTATGGTACGCACGGCGTCAATAGCATAGAAAAATGCCACCCATTTTTGCGCCAGAACAACTGGAGAAGCCGTAACCTGGTGGTAGCCGGCAATTTCAACATGACCAACGTGGATGAGCTTTTCAAGAAGCTGATCGAGCTTGGCCAGCACCCCAAGGAGAAGACCGACACGGTTACTGTGATGGAGAAAATCGGCCATTTCCTTGATGAAGAAAATCAGTTGCTTTTTGATAAGTACAAAGACGATTTCAGCAATCAGGAAATTACTGATATCATAGAAGAGAAGCTCGATTTGAAAAGGGTTTTGAAGCGCTCATGCAAAGACTTTGACGGTGGCTATGCCATGGCTGGCCTCATTGGACATGGATCGGCTTTTGTTGCCCGTGACCCTGCCGGCATCAGGCCCGCCTATTACTATGCCGACGAAGAGGTGGTGGTAGTGGCGTCAGAAAAGCCGGCCATCAAAACTGCTTTTGGTATCAACTATTCGGATATCAAGGAGATAGAACCTGGCAGCGCATTGATCATAGAAAAGGACGGCAGCTTCAGAGAAGAAAAGTTTATTAAGAAAATACCAAAGAAGTCGTGCTCTTTTGAGCGCATCTACTTTAGCCGTGGTTCCGATCCGGACATCTATCAGGAACGAAAAATGCTGGGTGAGCTGCTGGTGCCTCAGGTACTAAAGGCCATCGACCACGATTTGCAAAACACAGTGTTCAGTTATATCCCCAACACGGCTGAAACGGCGTTCCTTGGGCTGATGGCGGGCATGGAAAAATACCTGATCAAGCAACGCAAGAAAGTGATTTTGAAAGAAAAGATCACTGATCCCAGGAAGCTGGAAGAGATTCTGTCGTTCAGGCCCAGAGTGGAAAAGCTGGTGATCAAAGATGCGAAGCTACGTACTTTCATTACCGACGACCAGCACCGTGACGACCTGGTGGCCAACGTGTATGACACTACCTATGAGGTAGTAAAGAAAAAGGTTGATACACTCGTGGTGATCGACGATAGTATTGTGAGAGGTACCACACTTGAAAAGAGCATTTTGACTTTGCTAGACAGATTGGAGCCAAAGAAAATTGTGGTGGTGTCTTCTGCTCCTCAAATCCGCTTCCCCGATTGTTATGGCATCGACATGAGCAAGATGAAGGACTTCATTGCTTTCAGGGCAGTGTTGAAGCTATTGGAAGACCATGGCAAGGAGCACTTGCTGGATGAAGTGTATGAAAAATGCGTGATGCACGCAGAGGATACAGAGGCCCCCAACTTTGTAAAAGAATTGTACGATCCGTTTACTGACGATCAGATTTCTGAAAAGATCTCTGAGATTGTGAAGCCGAAAACGCTGAAAGCAGAAGTAGAGGTGCTGTACCAGACTGTGCCCAACCTACATAAAGCTATCCCAGGCCATTCAGGCGACTGGTATTTCACAGGCGACTATCCGACGGCCGGTGGTAACAGAGTAGTGAATCGAGCGTTTATCAACTTCATGCGGGGCGTAGCAGTAAGGGCTTACTAATATCAAAAAGGAATTCCATCAGAGTCTCCCGCAATGCTATTAAGTTAAGAGCATTTTACCCTTAATCCCTAAAGGGCCTGCTAATGGTAATCCATACGCCCTTTAGGGGTGCCTGGCTTAGGGTTTGGGGTAAAAATAGAATGGGACAATGAACCTCTTAACTTAAAGCATCGGAGCTTCCCGAAGGGACTCTGAGTGATGTTCAAAGGATTCCGATGTCTAAATTTTGATGACCATGGTTAGTTATGATATTTTTCTTAAAGTATCTGATTTAGCTAAAGCTAAAAAGCCAGTGTACTTTTCAGAAATACCGGAGGCACTGCGTCAAGACTTCGAAAGCTTTATTATGGGGAAAACGGTAACCAAGCGTGGCGATGACCTGGTCGCCTACCCGGCCGATATCATGGCTTGGTATGATAAACTCAGAACCAAAGGTGTAGATTATGATTTAATTTTGGATATTCATCCAAATGCAACTCCAACAGAAATTACTGATACTTAATGAGCTTTATCGTGACTACAGGAATGCTTTCCCTTTCGAAAGTTGGGACAGCAAAATAAAAGAAGAGGTTAAAAACACTTTCACCTATCATTCCACTAAGATTGAGGGGTTGACATTAACTTATGCTGAGACCCTCAGGTTTTTGAGAGATGGTACCACTAAACTGGGAGCAAACCTGAAGGATCTTTCGGATCTAAAGAATCACAGAGAAGTTCTAGATACTATTTTTAGTACGTATGAGACACTTGATCTCTCGGAGAGTGTCATCAAAAAGCTTCACGGCGATCTGATGAAGGATCCATATCAATGGGAAGTAATCGATCCGTTGACCGGTGGGCCCGGAGAATATAAAATGGAAGTCAATGCCACCATTCGTCCAGACAACCATATTCATGAATACTTAGCACCGGAGAAAGTTGAATCGGCAATGAACCAATTGATATTTCAAACGAACGAATTGCTAGGTAAATCTTCCACGAAAGAGTATTTGACTCATCCGGTACGAATTTCAGCGATTTTCCATTATCAGTTTCTTAATGTCATTCACCCTTTTTGGGATGGCAATGGAAGGATGGCGAGGCTGCTATCGAGCCTCATACTGCTAAAGACTGGGTTCCCGCCGTTAAATATTCAAGCATCCGACAAATCCCGATATATTCATTCGTTAATTGAAAGCGAAAAAGATCCAGAACGGAGTCCGTTGGTTCAGTTTTTTTTTGACAGCGTGATTAGCACACTCAAAGCGAGACTTAACGACTCCAGTGAGTAGTTGCTTTCAATGAGCTTTCCATCAGAGTCTCCTGAAGGGGACTCTGATGGAGTATTCTGTTCTCAAGCCAACTGTACTTGCTTTTGGATCCTGATATACATTTCTATTACAATCATATTCGGTACCCAGCAAGCCCAGGCCACAATCTGGTAGGCTGTGGTAAAATCCATGTGCAAAGCCGCCAGTTCGAAAGGCAAAATAAGTCTGAGTGAAATAGCAGCACAGCAGGCAGCATAGCTTCTGAGCATCCATTTTCTGTGTGCTTCTATGTCTCTATTTCGTATGCTGCTGTAAGCCAACCAGGAGGTAAGCAGCCAGGTGACAGCCAAAAGATTGAAGCCCACTTTAGCGATGATTCCCCCTTCAGCAAACAAGGAAAGTATAAATCCAGCCACTCCACCCAGGAGAATGCTTATCAGGTAGATTTTACCCAAAGTGCGATGTAGCGCCATTCTTTTTCTCAACTTTTCAGAAAATTGAAAAACGCCGGTAAGGAGGGCGATTCCCCCAAAGCTGATGTGGGTGTAAAAGGCGAGGAGCCAGAAAACACTTGTTCTGAGCGCTTCAGGTTTTTGAGCAGGGAAACCTCTGTCAGGCGTAAAGCTTAAATATGAAAAAGCATAGCCTGCAACGCTAATGGAAAGAATCACAAGCAAGCTCCATAAGATAATTTTAATCCTTTTATTCATGAGTTTTTTTATGCCAAATAAGTGCTTTTCAAGAACGGTATCGCCTCATCCGGCGGGATGAGCCCTATTGTTGATGAATCTTTTGGTGGCGTTCCCTGTGCTCGCTCGGGCTGATGCCGGCATACTCTTTAAAAACCCGATTGAAGGAAGCCTTGGAATTGAAACCGCTATCAAGGCCAATCCCCAGCAAGCTAAAATGCGCAAATTCATCGGAAACAAGCTTTTCTTTTGCCGCTTCCACCCGTAGCTGGTTGACAAGCGAGTAGAAAGTCAGGCCTTCCTCACTTCCTATTGCCTGTGAGATATAATGGCGGGGTTTGTCGAGCTTTTTAGCCAAATCGTCCAACGTCAGGTTTTGTTCCAGGTAGAGCTCTTGCTCCACCAGCAGCGATTTTATTTGATCCAGCAGGACTTTTTCATCGGTGGGTTTCAGCCCGGATTTTTTATATCGCTCTGCCGTGGCAGCCTCGTCGCTGGCCACATCTGGTGAAGCATATTTCACAAGAATGTTCTCATACTTCAAACCATGGTAGCCTAGAAAAAGCACAAATAAGCTTACCGCAATAAAAATGTAATAGTTGTTATTGTCGGGTAAACGAGTGTCAGCAATTCGGCAGTAGGCGTACGTGCCCAGCACCACGGCCCAGATACCACCAAGGCCCCAGGTAAGCCGTTGCAGCCATAGTAGGTTGATCCTTTCAGTGGAGGAGAAGAAATCCCTGAGACCATTTCTGAACCGTTTCAGTCGAACAAGGAGAAAAAGGACGTAGACGGGCCCTGAATACAGTGTGAGAAAATTACCAAGCACTGCCTGCCATGGTGGGTTTTCCCACAAGGTGGCGGCAAATTGAGCTTTCTCCTCAGGAGGACTCAGGTAAAAGTCATAGATAGAGACATTCAGAAGTACAAATGGCACAAAATGGATCAACCACCAGGGATTGAATCGCTTGGCACCAGAAAGCAGGGCCGCAGCGTAAATCCACAAAAATGGCCCTTCTGCTATGGGCATAAACCAGCTAAAGCCAAGGAGATGAGGATGTTGGCTGGAAAAGCCAGAGTAGTCCCAATAGAAACCCAGGAGGTGAAGTCCGATAAAAATTAGCCAAACCAGGAGAATCTTGTCAGCGACAGACTTGTCTTTTTTTCTACCCAAAAGCAGAGCAAAAAAGAACGCCTGAGCAATGCCCACGATGAACAGGAAATCCATTACGCAATTTGGACATTGGAAGCCATCATGTCAAATGACTATTTCGTTATCCCAAAGTCCTGCTGAATTTCCTCCAGCGATCGTCCTTTTGTCTCCGGCATCATAAAAATCACAAACACCAACTGCAGCACCATCATGAAAGCAAAGATGAAAAACACCATACCGGGGCTGCTGAAGCCGCTAAGTAAGGCCGGCATAAACAAGGTCACCAACGCTGCCAGCACCCAGTGTGTAGAACTACCAAACGACTGACCAAAAGCACGTAAATGAGTAGGGAACACTTCGGAGATAAAAACCCAGATAACAGTGCCCTGGCCTATGGCGTGAGCTGCAATGAAAAGGAACAGGAAAATGGGCACCGCCATGCCCTGCCACTGCTGGTAGAACGCAATGCCCACCAGGCTCAATGAAATGATGTAACCAAAAGAGCAAATATACATGAGCACTTTCCGTCCCACTTTATCTATCAGGTACAGGCCAAGTAATGTAAAGACCATATTGGTGATCCCGATCCCAATACTGCTTAAAAGTGCGGAGCTGGCACCCAGTCCAGCCGCTTCGAATATCCTTGGGGCATAGTAAAGGAAGGCATTGATGCCCGACATTTGGTTAAAAAAGGCGATGAAGAAAGCAAGCATCAGAGGAAACCTGTACTTGCCCTGAAAAATAGACTCGCTCGCATGTTGTGCCGCTTCGTCTTTTGTGGCCATTACCAGCTCCTTTTCGTCTGTCCCAATTTTTTTCAGGATGGCCACGGCTGCTTCCCTGTCACCTTTGTGCACATATAACCATCTTGGGCTTTCGGGAAGAGAAAAAGTGGATGCCAGGTAGATGAAGGCGGGGAACGCTTCCATGCCTACCATCCAGCGCCAGGCATTTTCGCCGATGTCTTTCAGCAAATAGTTAGAAACGAAGGCCAGAAGGATGCCAAAAACAATATTGAATTGGTACAATGCCACCAACTTGCCTCTTTGATCCGCAGGGGCTATTTCGGAGATATAAGCAGGAGCGGCAACTGTGGAGATACCAATACCCAAACCACCGACGAACCTGAAAATGGCGAATGACCAGGGATCCCAGGCGAAGGCAGACCCCATGGCTGACACAAAGTAAAGAACGCCTATCCAAAACAAGGTTTTCTTTCTTCCAAACTTGTCGGTGGGATAGCCGCCAAACAGGGCGCCGATGACTGTGCCCCACAGCGCCATCGACATGACCACGGAGCCGTGAAAAAGATCAGAGGTGCCCCAGAGCGCCTGAAGTTGCTGGTCGGCACCAGAGATAACGACGGTATCAAATCCAAACAAAAGACCGCCTAGGGCGGCCACAACAGAACTTACAAGCAGGTAGCGATTGGTCTTCATGCAATTGGCGTTAAGCAGGTGTTTTTGTACAAGCCCTGAAAAATAGGAAAATAGATTGATTTGCCTGAGTGTTATTGGGCTTAGTTGTTAAAGACGCTCCTTTAACTGCGGATTGAACGTACTTTTTATTGTGGGTCAGGCTTAGAAAATGAAAGCTGTATATAGGCAATTTATGTTCCTTCACTTCCTTTGAGGTACCTGCGTAAAGTCAAGGCAGCCGCTGGTAGCCGATATGGTTCTCTTCGTAGATTTTTGTCCGGACACAAACAAAGTTTTGCTTACCTTCCTCGCCTGATCAATCGGAACAATATGAAATTTAGACTTTACTATCTCCTTTTTGCTTTTGTTGCAGGGTTCGGCAAGCAGCCTCTGAAGGCTCAGTCTGCCCAGGCGCCGCCGGCCCAGGACATGCGCATGTACGACATCGTAAAGGCTGTTTCTTCCGCAAGAATAGAAAAAGACGTCAGGACTTTGGCTGGCTTTGGTACCAGAAGCACCCTTTCAGATACGGTTTCAGCTACTAGGGGCATTGGAGCTGCCCGCAGGTGGATCAAAGCTGAGTTCGATAAAATAGCTAAGGACTGCGGTGGCTGCCTTACAGTAACTTATCAGCACAACAAGGTGCCGGCAGATAAGTTTGCCCGGATCAAGGAGCCAACGGTGGTCACCAACGTGATTGCTATCCAAAAAGGAACAGTCAACCCGAATAGCTACATCATTATGTCGGCTGATATCGACTCCAGAGCAACTGATGTGATGGATGGGAAAGTTGATGCCCCGGGAGCGAACGACAATGCTTCAGGCATGGCAGGAGCCATTGAGGCGGCCAGGGTGCTGAGCAAGTATAAGTTTCCGAACAGCATCATTTACGTGGGGCTCTCAGGGGAGGAGCAGGGTCTGGTGGGGGGCACCTACATGGCTGAAATGGCCAGGGAAAAAGGCTGGGATATCATTGGGGTAATGAATAACGACATGATTGGCAACATTGAAGGGGTAGATGGTGTGATTGATAACCGTACTTTCCGGATCTTTTCCGAGCCCACTCCGGTAACGGAAACCGAAGAAGAAAGAGATAGTCGCCGCTTTTATGGAGGAGAGGTAGATGGAATTAGCCGCCAGCTAGCTCGGTATGTGCACAAGACCGTTTCCACTTACATGCCCGAAATGAACCCAATGATGGTGTATCGCCTGGACAGGTTTGGGCGAGGAGGACATCACCGGCCTTTCAACGACGTGGGTTATGCCGGAATCCGGATCATGGAAGCTCATGAGTACTATCCCCGCCAGCATCAGGATGTGAGGGTTGAGGACGGCGTCAAGTATGGTGATGTTACCGAAGGAGTCAACTTCGATTATGCTGCCAAGCTGACTGCTGTCAATGCTATTAATCTGGCCAGTTTGGCCTGGGCACCGAAGGCACCCGCTCAAGTAAAAATTGGAGGAGCTGTTCAGCCGGCTACCAGGCTTGCCTGGTCTGCAGTTGACGATCCGAACCTGGCTGGCTACAGAATTTATTGGCGAGACACTACGGTACCGCAATGGGAGAGCAGCCGGTTTGTTGGCAAACTGACCGAATTTACCCTGGAGGGATTTGTGATCGACAATTTCTTGTTTGGGGTAGCAACTGTTGGTAAGGACGGAAACGAAAGCCTGGTAGTATTTCCTTCATCGTTGATTGGGAGGTAATAAAGGTATATGTTTCATTTTTGGCGACCAATTGACTGGTTGATTGAAAATGAGTGGCGTGAAAATCTATTTTACCGTTTACTCTCGAAATATGCTACAGGTATAAAACTAAGGCGCATTCCATTGGCTGGTATCTATCTTTCGGAGACGCCCGGACTCAATCAATTGTGTTCCTAACCAACCATTCCAATTGAAGCTCAAGGGATTTGTACTTTTTATTTTGCTGGTTGCTTGTCAGACCGGGCATGCACAGACCGGTCAGTTGTGGTCTCAGTTCTCCCTCATATATAATCCGACTCCAAAATGGAGGTTCACAACCGACGCTTTCGGCAGGTACCAGCTAGCAAAAAATGGCTGGCAGGGCTATGTGTTACGGGAGGTGGTGAGCTACAATGCCCGGCCCAAAGTATCACTGGTGATGGGCACAGGGTACTACTTTGTTGATTTTACCACAGCAGAGAACCATAGTGAATTCCGAGTTTGGGAAGGCGTGCAGGCCCGGTGGCCGAAGATTGGCCCCTGGGAGTTTACCCACTACCTCAGGTTGGAGCAGAGAGTCATCTTTCAAGGGTTGAATTCGCCCTATGTCACACGGTTCAGGTACAAAATCGGTGGAGGAATGCCTGTGGCCCATTGGGCTGAAGGGAGCGGTGTGTTGTCATTTTCCCTTGGGTTTGAGCCGCTTGTTCTCCTTAACACTCCGTTCGATGACCTTTATGCCTATACACATAGGTACTACTATGGCCTGGGAGCAAAACTCAACAGCAAGTGGAGGGTAGATTTGAACTATATAAGCCAGGGCTTTAAGGGCAGCAGAAAAGAACGGTATCATCACTCTTACGATATTGCCTTCCTTAAGCTGGCTTATACCATTTAGATCTGTTGATGGCTATTTTTTCAAAAACCTGCTTAAATAATCATTGCTATTTGCCTACTTGCATCAAATTTATCGTTCGATGCGATTCTACCTTTTTGCCGCCCTATTGCTAGCAAACCTACGGTTTGTTAGTGCTCAGTCTTCCCAAAACAATACCAACTTTCAACTTTGGTTAGACCCTACTATCAATTACAACCTTTGCGCCAAAACCAGACTGTCCAGCGATATATACTATCGAACCAGGCTCAACGACATTGGCTGGAGACAAACTGTTTTAAGGCCAGGCTTCAGCCATACTATCTCGAAGAGAGTAACAGTGCTCGGAGGTGTTGGATGGTTCCGGCTAAAAGATCATGACCTTGAGCCGAGAAATGAAATTCGGTATTGGGCTGGTGTGCAGTACACACATCATTTGTTTTGGAAAGTGGACTTGCAGCACTATTTCAGAGCTGAAGAAAGGATGTTTTATCAGAAAGGTGCCGACAACTACCAAAATCTGCGACTTCGTTACAGGTTGGGGCTAAACTATCCTTTGAAGGAAAAAGATGCCAACGGAAAAAGTGCTCAGATGGCACTTCAGTACGAACCTTTTTTGACGACCAACTCAGGCCATTTGGGCGACCAGTTCTTTAATACAGAGCGGCTCTATTTCGGAGTAAGCAATAGCCTTTCTCCGGCCATAAGGGTAGATGCCTACTACATGCTGCAATGGGGCAGAACGTTGAAGGCCGAACAGTTTTATTTTACCGACCACATCATCCAGCTGAAGTTCATCTACACCATCAACCCATTTTAAAGCCTGAAAAGGCGAATAAAAAGCGGAAAGGACACAGGAAAGCTCTCTGGCAGGCCTTTGGTTTTCAGTTCTTTGATAAAGGGAGTGACCGGGTTGTCGCTGTTTTCTTTGATGTAGTTGCCCACCGACGACCAGGTGTTGAGGTATCCTTCCAGGTTTTCTGTATTCCATTTGTAGGTCATCTCAAAGTGTTCGGAGGGCTTCAGTTCCTTAAAAGGAATAGAGATGCCGGCATAGCTATTGTCGATGTGTTTTCTTTCAGCATCCCAATAGGGCCCAACTACCTTGCTGTAGAAATGATCGACAGCGGGCTGATAGGCAGGAGGCAACTGCATCAGTCCATACCCCCAAACGGCCAGCAAAGCCCCAGGGTTGGCTACTCTGGTTACCTCATCACAGAATTTATCTACCTGAAACCAGTGAATGGCCTGCGCTACAGTGATCAAATCGATAGAGGTGTCCGAAATTTGTGGAGCTGCTTCGTCTGCCACAAAACTGCTCAGATTGGCCATATTTGGCACCTTCATCAGTTGTTTTATGCTAATATCGGTGGCATACACCCTGTTAAATTTACCTGCCAACACTGCTGCCACCTGCCCATTGCCTGTGCCAGCATCCCAGGCAGCATCGAAAGCCTTTGTATGTGTGTAGAGATGATTGAAAAGAGTCTCAGGGTATTTGGGCCTAAAGGCGGCATAGCCGCTGGCTTTGTCGGAAAATCGATCTTTCATAATAATGCTCAATGGCCTGTAGGTTGGCCCACGGTTATAACCTATAATTTAGGTGTATAAAGCCAATTAGAAAAGGCAGTGCCTTATTTTATTGAATCTATTTACTCTTCCTGACAGTAGCCAATACGCCTAAGACAGGGCCTGGGGCAAGGGCCAGGAGGGCTAAGTTGGGTGAGCCGTGGTGCATGAGCCACTGTACCACTTCAATACTGAAAATTGTTATGGAAAAGCCTATACAGTTGACAATTGTGAGGGCCGTACCTGTATTTTCCTTTGGCGCCGACTGTGCGACCAGCGTTGAGAACTGTGGTGAATCGGCCACAACAGAAGTCCCCCAAATGAGGAGAAATACTATAAAGAGAACAAAGGGCAGCTGGTAGCCAAAAGGAGACAAAAGGCAACACAAGCCGGAAATAGTCAGCGCCATTTGGGCAACAGATTTACTGCCACGTGCTGCTGAAATATAGCCGCCTGCAATACAAGAAAAAGCACCTGCTCCAATGACGATAAAGGAGAGAAAGGATACGTTTAATGTGGTTAATGGGTGGCTATCCTGGTAGAGTGAAAGCACAATAGGAACGAAGGCCCAGAATGCATAAAGCTCCCACATGTGGCCAAAGTAGCCAAAAGCAGCCATTCGAAAGTCTTTCTTTTTGAAGACTTCTAACGAAACAAGCAAATCAATTTTAACGCTTGGTTTGCGGAATGGTCCATCAGGTACAGTGAGAAACAAGAAAATGCCTCCCAGAGCCGAAATGGTTGAAGTGCAAACAAAAACGATTTGCCAGCTAAGCCCCTGCCCAATGCTCTTGATTAAATGAGGGAAGGCTGTGCCAAGTACCAGGGCTCCGACAAGAAAGCCCAACGCCTTGCCGAGCCCTTTTTCATGATAATCGGAAGCAATTTTCATCCCCACGGGATAAATGCCTGCCAGAAAAAAGCCCGTTGCGAACCTGATGAGTAACAAAGAGGTCAGCCCCTGATCGGGTAAAAGCACCAATAGGTTGGCTGTTGCGCCCAGCAGCGCACATACCATAAAAACCCTGGAAGGGGAGAAGCGATCCGAGACACCAAGGAGCGCAAACACCAGCGTGCCGCTGATGAAGCCGAACTGAACAGCGCTTGTTAAATGGCCCAGCGTGCCGTCGCCCAGCTGATACAAATTGACGAGGTCTTTTGATACAGCATTGCCTGCAAACCACAGCGAGGTACAGGCAAATTGGGCCAATACAATGATTGGCAAAATAGCGCTGGCTTTGGGTGGTGTTTTGCTCATGTGTTTTATGCCATTACTGACACCATTTGGAGTACCTGAGCTGCCAGAAGTTTATCACCCTCCACTTTAAGCCGGTCTTTGACGTCATCGGGCCTGATGTTTTTCGAAAATAGCTTCCAGGCTAGTTCGGGGGCTATTTCCACAGCGGCATCCGGCGCCCGGCCAGGCTTGTCAACCAGCGCCCAGTTAGCATTTTGTCTTTCCAAATGCCACGCTCCACCCACCTGGCCGCTTACTGTAGCAGTGACCAGCGTCTCTTCAGGCGCTGCTATATTTCTGAAAGTATGTGGCAGGGCCATGAAGTAGGTGGCTATCATGGGAAAGAAAAATGCCCTGGTCATGATGCCAGGCTGCCCAACAGCTTCCCTTATCTGCTGTTGGTGGTGCCACTTCTCAGTGTATTCCCGGGCCAGGTGCATCCAGTTGTAGCTTTTCGATTCACCCGCCCAATCCACAGCGAAAATAGCTTCGTCCCACAAAGGCAGTGACTCATAATAGGCAGACGTCAGCGGGCCCGTTGCCCGATGAAGTATTCGAAGAACATTCGGGCTCAGTCTTTTGCTGGCCTTCACCCAATCGGCATTGAGCTGATTGAGCCAGCCGACAAGGTCTTCATAAGCTTTTATCGGAGGAGGCGCTTCGCCAAAGTAGCCATCACGTTGGATAGACAAAGTTCTCAAATTACCGTCCAGCAAATGGGCAGCGACATCCTTCACCTTCCAGTACTTCGCAGGCGTTGGCTTTTGCCAGTCATCGTCATTCAATGAAGCCAGCAACTCCATCAGCGCTTCGTCGAGTGGACGAAACAAATGGGCCACCTTAATGGGGGGAGCTTTAGGTGACGTATTTCTTGCTGACATTTTGGTGTGAGGTTATGACGGGCTCCTTTTTTATTCTTTGTTTCTAGTTATCTCCTGGCTGAAGATTACGAAATTATTTGAGATAAACGAAGCCGTTTTCTCTAACGCCAGTTGTCATTGTTGGCTGATGCCACACTGCCATTATTGCTCAAGCAGGTTAGTGTAGTGCCTGCTCTGGTGATCTTTTTCTCTTCCACCGCCTATGCGTCCATAACCAATACTCGGGATGTTTTTGTATGTCGGCTTCCAGCAGCGCCACGTGCTTTTTTGTGATGGCGCCAAAGGGTTCTTTTGTAGCGTCCTTCGTAATCAATTCGAAGTCCATTTGGTAGCATCCTCTTTTGACTTTGATGATCCGGCCAAAGACGACAGCACAGTCTTGTTCTACCGCATATTTTTCGGTTCCGAAAGCCACGCAGGTTTCCTGGTTGAGGAAAGTGGTCCAAAAAACATTCTTACTCTTTGTGGGGAACTGGTCGGCACCAAACACGGCAGCAAAGAGCGGCCCGTCTTTGGCTTCAAAAATCTCCCAAAATCGTTTCTTCGGATATAGCTGTAGGCCGTATTTGCCTCTGGAGTTTCTCATTAGCCGATCAAATCCCTTATTAGCAAGAGGCGTGTACAGCGCCATGGCCTGATGTGGAATTTGCTCGTCGATGGCCACAGCCAACATTTCCCAGTTGTTGTAGTGCCCCCCGGCGATGATGATATTCTTGTTTTCTGCAAAAAGGTCT
Source organism: Imperialibacter sp. (assembly GCF_048007035.1). NCBI lineage: Bacteria > Pseudomonadati > Bacteroidota > Cytophagia > Cytophagales > Flammeovirgaceae > Imperialibacter > Imperialibacter sp. Next base: position 1,291,454 of record NZ_CP180355.1, on the reverse strand, counting down.
TTGAATACCTGCTCGCCGGAAATTGTGCACCTTCGAATGGCCTCCTCCCTGGATATGCTGAAAATCATTAAAGATTCCACCATCAGGTCACAAAAGTGCGAATAGAATTTACGGGTAATTTCCAGCACCTCGTCAGACGACTTTTCAGGGAACGAGGCGGTTATTTGTTTGATGACGATTGATTTTCTGTAGAATCCGCCATAGAACAGGATAAACGAAAGGGAGTCCGAAATGCCATAAAGCAACCAGGAGGGCAATAGAGAAACCGGCTTGATAAAGCAGTAGTAGAACAAGGTAAACATAAGTAGGCTTAGGTGGTTAGTTGATCCTGATCAACCGGCACCGGTTGGCGCAGGCCGAATCCGAAAGATAGCAATATCAGTTGAACCACGGGCACACGCTGTTTCACCCTTTAGGGCTGCCGACGTGGAACGGGGTGGAAAAACAGCTTTGAAAATAATTTATCTAATTTGTTTTAAATGCGCTTGCCCCGGTTTTAAACCTGTCTTTTTGCGCCATCACAGGTAAATGCCGCTGATCGCATGGTAATGCTATTTGTCCAGCGCCACTCTTATATGCGAACCTTCTACCAGCTGGAAGGTAGCGGAAGCAAACTTGATTTTGCCTTTGCTTTTATCTACTTCATCCAGAATTCTTGTAAAGAGCAAGTCCTTGGTACTCCTCCTTTTTTTGTAATCGACGGTATATCTAAGGGTAAACTCCACCCAATTATCGTTAGCAGCAAGGGTGACCGTTGGCTCTGTAGAAGCATCTTCTATCATGTACTTTTTCACCATTCCGGCCCATTCTTGATGGGCGTTTGACGTATAATTCCCCACAATGTCGGCTGCTACCTTGTTTAGCATATTTTTCATCTCTTGATAGTCACTACCAAACTGAACGGGCAGTTTGATCTCGTCCCAAAGAAAGGGAAAGTCGGTAGAGTAGTTAAAAACTGGCTCTTTGAAGACGAAGCTATTGGCAATTCTCACAATTCGACCATTGTAGAGGTCTCCATTTACCCACTGGCCTATTTCCATCAGTGTAGTTCGCAAAACACCAATATCAATGACGTCTCCTTTTATACCTCCCAGTTGTACCCGGTCTCCGGTTTTGTAAAAGCCACCGAAGACAATGGCCATCCAACCTGCAACGCTGGCGATGACTTCCTGTAGTGCAAATGCTATGCCTGCACCGGCCACGCCAAGCGCCACCGTAAACCCGCCCAGCTTATCGCTGAAAACGACCGTGATCAGCACTACTACCAGAAAGTATCCGAAAAACGAAATGGCCTTTTTCGATTTGTACCTTATTTTAGTGTCTTCAATTTTTCCGGAAAAAGTTTTCCCTATGAATTGAGTTATGGCCCAAATAACTGCGATGCCGATAAACACCGTGACCAATTTGCCGACGGTGGGATTGTAGAGGTATTCTTTCACGAAATCTTCCATGGCTTACTTTTTAGTTGGTGGGCTGCTCTGCTTACTATTCACATTGAACGCCGGTGCCTGATAGTCTTTTGGCAGATAGTCAGCCGGAGTAGTTACCATATTACCGTCTCTAAGTGCACGGTAGTGTGGCGACAATATTTCGACTCCACCTGCATTGAACTTATCCTGAATATTCTGGTGCAGGTCAGAGTAAGTCCTTGGCATTTTATTGGGCTCGGAGGTATAGGCATTGAGCTGATAAGACACATAATAGTCATCCAAACTGGTTTGCAGCACAAAAGGCGGATGATCATTATTGATGCCATCGGTGGCCAGTGCAGCTGCAATCAGTAATTCATGTACCTGTTTCCAGGGCACGTCGTATCCAATTGTTACCGTAGTATGAAGAATAAGCCCGAGCTGCTTGCTGGAGGAGGTATAGTTAACAGTTTTACCTCCAAGTATCGAGGCATTGGGAACGGTAATGTCTTCATTTTTTGGTGTGCGTATTCGGGTAACAAGCAGGGATTTTTCCACCACGTCTCCTACAATGTCATCAATTTTTACCCGATCCCCTACTTTGAACGGACGCATGTAGGTGATCACAAGGCCTGCAACAGCATTGGCAATGGCAGTGGAGGAGCCAAGCGAAAACAGCACACCAAGAAAAACAGAAACCCCCTGAAAGATTTTAGAGTCGGAACCAGGCAGGTAAGGGAAAATAACCACAAACATAAAGGCGTAGAGCAACACCTTGATGATGTTGAAAGTAGGCATTGCCCAGTCGGCGTAGAAACCGGTGAATTTGAGCCTTTCAGCCTCAATTTCCATCGCCAGGAATTTGATAAACTTGATGGAATATTGGGTGGCCATATAAATCACAGCAATCGAGAATATATTTGGCAGGTACCTGAGTACCGACATTATGATGCTTTTGGCAGGTTCCCAAACCCAGCTGAAAAGTGTCGTTGCCCAGCCTCTGGTAAAAGGAAATACGCTGAAAAGCAGTGGCAATGAGAAATACATGATAATGCCAAACACGGCCCATTTGAGCAGGACGCCAAGCTGAAGCGAAAGATCGAGCTCCCTTTTCGGTGGCAGGAATTCATAGTCTCTAAACTTCAAGCCATGAAACAGTGAGTCGCTGTTTTTGATAAGCCACAAGTTGAGCTGTCGGAAGAGCTTGTTCAACAGGTAGATGATGCCAAATGTGCCGGCTAAGATGAGGGCCGTAAGAAAGATGCGGAGCAAGATGTTCTTCCAATTGTTGTTATCCCTCTCAGTAGAAATAGCCTGCGAAATGGATGCAGCATACTCATTGGCCAGTTTATCCTTTTCTTTTCCCATCCAAAGTGCGTCGGTATCAGTGACGCTCATCAATATCATTTCACCAAAAGTGATATCGGCTGTTGATTCGTTCAGGGTAACGAAAAGGGAGTCGGGTTCAAAGCTGTCGTCGTCATAAAGCAGTTCTATCTTCCGGCTGATGTTGATCGCTCTTTCCCTGGGCATCACCGGGCCGAGCTTGGTGAAGACCATGAAAAGAGTGTCATTAAAAGGTGCTACAGGGTAGCCGGTGGCCTTTTCCTTCAGTTGGCCGATTCTTTGAAGCTGCTCTGCCTTTCTAATCGAGTCCTGCTGTTCAATAGAGCGGATTTGCCTAAGCAGGTCAGCTTGTTTCAGCTTATCATTTTCCTTTAGCAGGGTGATCTGTTGAAGAAGCTCGGCCTTTTTTACCGAATCGTCAATTCTTTTTTGCTCACTTCGCCTTACCTGGTTAGTGTATTCTTCCAGTTGATTGGCTATTGAGTCACGTACAAATTGCTCTCGCTCTGCTTTTAGCAGTGAGTCAGGTTTGGTTGTGAGTGAATCGGCCTGTCTACAGTTGGCCTGAAGCAGGATACACAAAGACATCGCAAGTACCAGGCACAATTTGAGTTTCATATCAGTTGCGTTAAATTTTTTAATGTTGTTCCAAATCAGGACGCTCAGTTAAGTGGAGAGCGCATCCAGCAATTTCCGGAGTAAACAATTACCTTAGAAATCAGGGCTAGAAGGTAATTTCTAATTGGGTAAAAGTATTGTAATAAAACTTATCAATTGGAACGATGGGTCGATAGTCATAGATGGTTTGAAACTGAAAGCCTACCCCAATATACTCAGTTATCGATAATAGAACACCAAGACTGGCGGCCAACCGGGGTTGGTTGAAAGCATCTGTGAACTTATTTTGCAGATAAACGGCATTCTGGATTTCAATTTTTTCAGTGATACATCTTATCGAACTTATATATAGGTTGAACTTGAGCGCATCAGTTTTAACAGGGGAAGTGTCGGGTGGCAAATCATCATCTCTGACACCTTCAAAGTTCCACTTTTCCCTTTCTAAAAACGGGCCCGCTCCGGCAAACAAGCCTCCTTTAACGTTCTTGTAAAATTTATACCGCACATTGGCACCGGCGGCATACTTTTCCTGAAGTCCCCTCACGTCGGCCCAATGGTATTGTGCGTAGTACTCCATTATCAGAGGATTGTCGTAGAAGGTTTTATACCTGGCATAAATGAAGCCCCCGCTGAGCACTACATCGTCGCCGTCTTTGGTTAGTTCAAACTTGTTGGCAACGGTAATTGCATGACTTTTGAATCTGTATACCAGGTCGGCCGTATTTGAAATTTCCGTATAGTTGTTCTTCTGCCTTCGGAGTTGAACCGACGGGGCTACCGATCCTTTAAAATGGCGGGTAGTGTCGAGGATGATGGCGTAACTTTCAGGAAATAACATTTGTCCCCTTGCTGTTGCAAATGACAGTGCCGCCAGTGCAAAAAAGAAAAGGTGTTTGATTCCCAATGCTGGATTTATTTGAATTTGATTCGCCATGACACGCCTGCATCAACAAACCAATCGCTGACGCCGTCATTTTTCCCATACCCGACGGACATGTCGAGAAGGAAATCGTTGTTGACAAGATAGGATAGACCAGTATCCCACCTGTTGTCGAAATCACCATTGAATATGGTGCCATAGTTTTCAATAAAGCTCCCCACCTTTTCAGTAAGAGGGAAAGAAAGATTCACTGTGTAGTTGAAGGCCGGATCAGTATTGTTGCCCGTCCATGCCACAGCCCAGTTGGTGGTAAGCCCCAGTTTGTCGGTGAGCCTCTGCCCATGAATAAGCATGATTCTCGGAGCGAGGTTGGCCGCTTTGTAGTCCTCATCCACAGCAGTAAATCGGGCGTCAGCCTGGATGCCAAGGGAGGGCTTTTCTCCGTGACCGTCAAGAATATTGTACCGGATGCCTGCATTCCACATGCCCAAGCCGCCTGCTGTCATATCTGAGACACTCGTTTTGTCATGTCGGAAAGCAAAAGCGGACCTGATCTCAAGCTTTTCAAGAATGCCATACCGCAATGACGCCAGATAGGTGTAGTTAGTGCCGGTGAGGTCAGTATTGTCTAACGAGTAACCGTTGTATGTACCTCCGGTTTGCACCTGAAAAACATTTTTCCCGGTGGTAAAAGGTCCAACCGACTGACCTGGCCTGGCACTTCGAATGGTAGGGTTGTACTGCGAGAAGGCCTTGTTGGATGAAAGGCCTGCAAGCAGCGCAATGAGAAAGGCTAATTTTAGCTGGGCACTTACTCTTACTTTAATAGTTGTTTGCATAGTTACAAAGCTACGATTTGATGCAACGTTAATACAAAACCTGATCAAATGATACATATTTTGAATACAGGCTAGAAAGCATCAAAGAGTCATAGCTGATGTGTTGTTTCTTTCTTTACTTAACCTGCAATAACAACTTCTTCACTAATAAGCCTTTTGACAGGAATAACTACTTTTCCAGTTTTTGTTTTCAACACACAGGAGATGTTGTCTATTTTTTCAATCTCTCCTTCGCTGGTTCCGATGCGAATCTTTTGTCCGGCTTCAAAATTATTTTTTGTGTAATATGAGGAAAGAATATTGGCAAGTACATCTCTTGAACCAAGCCCAAAGGAGAGCGCAAATGACAACATGATGCCTCCGAGGATTAAAGTTACGTTTGAAGTGATAATGGTAGTGTCAATCCCGGCCTGGCTAAGTGCGGTGAGAGTAACAATAACGAGGATGACGTAGAAGGCGAAGCTGCTGACGATACTGCCTGATGCAACGGAGAACGAATCAAAAATTCCTTTGAGTCCTTTGCGAATAAAATTGGCGATGTATAACCCAATAAGGAAGATGATAATGGCGCTGAAAAGCTTAGGCAGATAGGCTATCAAATCTCCAATAGACTGCGAAACGACAATCCAGCCCAACGTATCGGAAGCCGTAACAAAGAACAGCAGAAGGATAATCCAGTAAACGAATTTGGATACAACAGCAGAAGGGGTAATGTTGATTTTAGCCTTTGCCAGCATTTCATCAGCATTGATTTTCTCTGTCAGCTTGTCAAATTTGATAGCTGTAAGCGCTTTCTTGATTGCAAATGAAACAATTTTTGCAATGGCCCACCCAATGATAATGAGAAGGATGGCCCCAAAAATCCGGGGTAATTCAGTCATTAGCTTTTGGCTTAGTGCCAGCAACGACCCGAGGGCGATTTGTGTCCAGTCTGTAATCTTTTCCATGATAAAAACGGTTTGGTTAATTGCCTGACTTAGCAAAATGCGGGAAGCTGCAATGAAAGACCTGCTGCCAAGGGCTGCAGTTTTACAAATTCAGGCATCGGCAAGTGGGGCAAGTGATAGTAATTGGTTTTTGTTCTCTATTGAGACTCGGGTTTCTCCTGCTGGTCACTTTTATTGCCGTCTTTTTTACTTTCAGCCGATTGATTATCAATCAACTTTGCTGCAGTGGTAACCATGTTTACCGTAAACAATTCTGCGAAATCCTTCAAGGTTTCCGCTAACTGGATGCTGTGCATTACTTTTTGCTTAAGTTTTGCGGGAGCCTCTTCCTTGTTTGCGAGTTCCTTAAATGGATTATTTGATTTATTGTTGGACATCTGTAGTGTTCGCTTGCTAGTAAATATTCTCAGAAAACAATGCTTTGTTGAGGTCAATGATTTTTTGCCTTGCACGGCTTAAGCGCATTTTCACTGCGCTGTCGTTCAGCTCAAGTATCCTCGAAAGTTCCTTAATCGAGACGTCATCCCGATACTTCATCAATAGTATCATTCTCTCCTCGGGTTCTAACTTATTGAGGAGAGTACTTAACCGGTTTATCTTGATCTCAAACAACTCCTCGTCCGACGGACTGGCAAGCTCTCTGAGCTCAACCGTAAGAGACTCCTTTTCTTCCCGTTGTCTTGTCTGTCTTTTGTAAAAATCAGCACAATGATTGTATGTTATGGAGTACATCCAGGTAGAAAAGCTCGATTTGTGATTGAAAGTTGCCAACTTCATGTAGATTTTAACCAAAACTTCGTGGGTAAGATCTTCAGCAATAGTCGGATCGTGTGAAAAGCTGATGCATTTATTGTAAATTCTGTCCGCATACCGATCATAAATGACCTCAAATAACTTGGAGTTGCGGGTAGACAGTATCTTCTCTACCACGATTTCATCGGGCACATTCTTTAAATCAAGTACGGTTAGCACATTTCCACTCATTTAATGATTGTTTGCCATTTGACCTCCGTGGTTCATGATGGGCGCAGACCCTATTTGGTTTTCGAAAGCTCTTCGATCTCACTGTCCAACTTTTCCCAGTTGCTGAACTCGAGTTCTTCCTTTTCATCGAAATCTTCTTTTTTGAATACCAGCCCCATAGTCATTGTTACACTGGTGGCAATGATGACTATGAGGAGAATAGCATCACTAAAGACACTGTTCTGATATTCGGCCGGTATGGAGAAAAAGAGCAGAACAGTAATCAGCCCCCTGGGCGCTATCCATAGCTGTGGGCTAATGTTTTTGATGACAACTGATTTGAGCAGGATATATCTGACAACGTAAGTTAACACAAGTATAGCAAGTGATATAATAAGGGAAGACACTTCGGTGAGACCTGAAAAATCTAGCGTCATGCCAAAAATTACGAAGAAGAAGGTTCGTACCACAAAGGCCGACTCCATTGTCACCACATGGAAGTCTTCTAGTATGTGTTTCAGGGCAGTTTCATCGATTAGTTTTTTCAGTTTGCCCCTAAAGAAAATAGTGTGATTGCTCAGCACAAGGCCGAATACCATGATGATGAGAAGCGAGGAGAGATGAAACATTTTTCCGGTGGAATATAGGAGCACCAAAACTGCTATGAGGAAGAACAGTTTGACCTTTGTTGTAAGCTTTTGCAGGAGAAGCACCAGTGAGTAGCTGATAATAATAGAAAGGGCTATGGTGATCAGGATACTGCTGGAAACCTCCCAGACCACTTCTGAAGTTGTTGTGGTGTCCGCACTGCCTATCAGGAAATAGAAAAACATGATACCCAGGATGTCAGAAAAGGTGCTTTCATATATCATGAACTCCTTTTTTGAGTCAGAAAGATTTCCTACGCTGGGGATAATGATGGCGCTGCTTAAGATTGAAAGCGGTATGGCATAGATCAAAGAAGTGTAGAACGAGTCGAAGAAGAAGTGTTGAAACAAATAGGCAATGCCGAGGGAGGTAATTAGCAGAGAGAGCAATGCTACAATGAAGGACTTGATGAGCAGTGGCCGTTTTTTTTTAGTGAGTTTTAAGTCAAGCGCAGCTTCGAGCACAATCATGATAAGCCCTACTACTCCCAAAAGCTCCAATGCTTCCATGATGCCGCCTGCGAGATTGATTTGGTAATAAGCCAGGAGCTGCTGAACCCCTACTCCAAGTGCAATTAAGAGGAGCACGCTCGGAATATTGGTTTTCTTGGAAAACTGATTAAAAAAGTAGGACAAAATTATTATCAATGAAATGGCAATCGTTTCACTGTAGGCATTTAGTATATCCATATCAAGGCGTTTATATGTAGACTTGCATTTTCCCGGAAGGTCACCAAATTAGTTAGTAAATATTGTGACGAAACGGTAAGTTGTTAGTCTCAAGTGCAAGAATATTATTTAAATCAACTGATCCATGGCTAAAAGCAACAAGTTCGGAACTTTTGGTGGGGTATTCACACCCTCCATCCTAACTATTCTTGGCGTTATCATGTATTTGAGGTTGCCCATGATTGTTGGGGAGGTGGGTCTTTTGACCACCCTTGGCATTATTTTGGTCGCCCACATCATTTCCGTCACCACAGGGTTGAGTGTTTCCTCCATTGCCACAGACAAGAAGGTGGAGGCGGGGGGCACCTACTACATGATAAGCAGAAGCCTTGGTTTGCCTATTGGAGGCACTCTTGGCCTCGCATTATTTGTGGGCCTTTCCTTCAGCGTGAGCCTGTACCTAATCGGATTTTCAGAAAGCTTCCTCAGTTATTGGGGCTTTGAAGGTTCAATCAACAATATAAGAATAGCAGGCACTGCTGTGCTTGTAGCCGTCACAACGCTCACATTTATCAGCACATCATTGGCCATTAAGACCCAGTATTTTATCATGGCTGCCATAGTTCTTTCCCTTGTTTCCATATTTATGGGCTCGCATGATCTCGGCCCGTCTGATATTACAACGGGTATTTCTACCTCTACAGTTTCAGTGATGGTACTTTTTGGTATTTTTTTTCCGGCTGTAACTGGCTTCGAGGCGGGAGTATCCATGTCGGGTGATCTCAAGGATCCCAAGAAGTCAATTCCCACCGGCTCCATCCTGGCTATTGTGGTCGGGTTTCTGGTGTATGTTGGGTTTGCCTGCTATTTGTATTTTACCGTGGATTCAGGAGTGCTCGCCAGCGACTCCAACATCCTCCTGAATATCTCCTGGGTGCCAGAATTGGTCATAGCAGGAATTTGGGGTGCTACATTATCGTCGGCACTGGGCAGTATCCTGGGAGCTCCCAGAATATTACAAGCAATTTCCACCGATAAAATAACACCACGTTTCTTTGGCAAAGGCTATGGCAAAGCTAATGAGCCTCGCAATGCACTTTTACTTACATTTCTGATAGCCGAAGCTGGAATTTTGATTGGAGAGCTCGATGTCATAGCCAGAGTGGTATCTATTTTCTTTATCACCACCTACGGCTTTCTGAACATTAGCGCTGCCTTTGAGTCCTGGACAAGCTCCGATTTCCGCCCAGAATTTAAGGTTTCAGGTTGGATCAGCCTTATAGGGGCCATCGCCTGTATTTTGGTCATGATTCAGCTTGACTTCGTTGCCATGATTGCGGCCGTACTTCTACTCGGACTGCTGTTTTTGTTTTTAAAGAGAAGGCAGTTAACTCTTGATTCAGGAGATGCATGGAGAGGTGTGTGGGCTTCGTTGGTAAAAAAAGGCCTTACCAGGCTCAAAAGTGAAAAAATTCATAAGAGAAACTGGAGACCGAATATTATTATGTTCAGTGGGAGCCCGACTATGCGGAAGCATATAGCTGATATGGGAAGGGCCATAGCCGGTAACCTTGGTATTTTGTCAGCTTTCGAGCTTGTTGAATCTTCGGAAAAAGACCTTGCAAAGGCTGAGTCGATGCTGGCCACTACAGACAACGAGGGTGAGTATTTTTCCTACAAATTTGCTTGCAAAGACATCTACTCTGGTATGGACGAGGTGGCAAGGGTTTATGGGTTTTCAGGGGTCGAGCCCAATACTATTCTAATGGGTTGGAGCCGGGCTCCTAAAAACAAGGAGCAGTTTGCCAAAGCACTAAGAGGTTTCAAGCGGGGGGGATACAACAACATCTTCATTGATTATCACGAAGACAGAAAATTTGGTCAGCTTAGCACCATTGATATTTGGTGGGGGGGCAAGGGCCCCAATCTGAGCTTTTCTCTGGCACTGGTTAGAAACCTCGTGGCTTCCAGCTTGTGGAAACTGGCCAGGATCAGGCTGTTGATTATTGATGAGTTTGGGGAGAACCAGGAGGCTATCTATAAAGAGGCCAGGGCTGTGCTTGAAAATGCGAGAATAGATATAGAAGTCAAGGTGATCAAGGGACAGGACGAGAGAAAGGAAATAATGAGGAGGGAGTCGGGCGAAACAGATTTGGTTTTTATAGGTATGGACACAACCGCCCTTGAGGACATTGACAAGTATTATGATGGTGTGAATGAGGTATTGGATGTGCTGGGCACCACACTTATTGTTAGTTCATCCGATTACTTTGAGAGTTTCGAGATTGCAGAGAGAGTGAAGGAGGCAGTACCGCAGGCTTCTAAAAACTTACTGAAAGCCTTACCAAAAATTGAGGCATCAAAGTTTCCAGAGGTGGCTGTAAACATTCAGAAGATAGACCAAAATGGAAGAAAGCTTCTTGATCTTTTATTCAAAAAGGGGTTCAGAAAGTCATTTGAAAATCATGAACTTATTTTGGGAGAACTGCTTTCCCTCCTCAAGTCGGCCGAAAAGGAATTAAGATCCATTCAGAAAGTTAAGGAGTCTTACAAGAGAGCAAAAGCGTTAGATAAGGCTCGAAATGACGCTTCTTTCAGGCTAACCCAGCTTTTCAAAGACAAGGTTGCTCAGAACTATGTACCCACGCAGGTTGCACAGCTTAAGCAGGTCATTGGGGAATACACGGAGCAGCTCGAAGAAGATTACAAACTTTACCCAAAGTTCCTCTCAGTAAATTATTCCCAGGAGGCTTTCGGAGAGGCAACTGCCCATTCTGGCACCGCTTCATTCTACAAGGGGTTGATGAGAGCGAGACATTTCGTCTTTGGTTATCCCGTAAAGCACAAAGTTGTTTTCAGGGAGCTGGCAAAATATTTCCAGTGGGGAGGGCGGCTTTCTTTTCTCCACGGGTATTTAGGAAAGTACTCCGACAGCACCTTTGACTTTTATTCAGAGTGCCGGACCATCATCAACACTTTCAATACCGTTTTTGACGAAGATGACGGCAAAAGAATTGAAACTATAGAAGCTGAAATCGCACGTCTTTCGGAGCTTTTGGCCGGACAAAAAAGAGAAGCTGAGCTTTTTGAAGCAAGGCTGCTGCTGGAGCACATCCAAAACAATCAGAGGATGAGTCATGCCCTTGGCGAACTATTCCCTATGAAGAATACCTGGAGAAGGTCATCTACCGCCAAATACATTCAAGCCAAAAATGAAGGGATTGAAGCATTGCTTGAGTCATTTGACTCGGATTTGAGAACAGTTCTGAATAAAGTGCTCATGGAGCAGGAAATCAACAGAGTGAAAAGCAGAATTGGAATACTTCACAGCTCTTTAAATCAGAGGTTTGAGCAGGTGATTGAGTCCAGGGTGATTAAGAGAATCGACAAACACCTGCAAGTGCCGGTTCAATCTTCCCGGGAGGTTGCGTTTGAACTGGAAACAGATTGGGAGCTCGAACTGCAAGAAACGCTTGACCATGTCACCGAAAGATTTTTGGATGCTGCGTCAGAAATGCCCGATACGCTTGAGGTGCTGAAAGTAAGAACAAGCGCAGCGAGGCTACAGAGTGAGTCCATGGAGATTCCTGTGGGAAAAATGGCTGAATATTATCTTAAGACGAAGTTAATTTCTGTGCTGGAAGAGCAGCACGGAAAGGCGATAGATGGTGTGAAGCGAAGTGTATATGCTATCAGGGAGGCTGGAAACCTGCTAAGATTCAAATTGGATAACGCAGAAAACTCTGGGGAAGGCTACTCTGCGGAATTGATCCTAAGCGATTTTTCGTCCAGGGTGCAAAGCGAAAGAAACAAAATAGGGGAGATCGTAAAGCAATTTGTAAATGAGTCCTCCAAATGCTTTTCCGAAGCCTTTGAGCCTCTGAGTTCCTATAATATTGAAGTATCAGCGTCAGATTTCGGGTACGGTTTCAAAAGCCTCCAAAGCCGGAAACTGGCTACGCTCGCCTCCAGGTATTTCGGCAATCTCGCAGAACTGGCATCCAAAGGTGTTAGCAAGTTGTTGTACAGCCGGAGCGAAGGAGTTCTTTTCGCCAGAAAACTTTCTAAAGAGCAAGAGGTGCATTCGCTTGCCGGGCGTATGCTGGATTTCAAAGAAAGAGTTTGTCCTGGCACCAACGCCCTGAGAGACCTCCCTGGCTATTATGTGAGCCTTTTCAACGGCAGATCCAGTATAGGCAAGGACTTTTGGGTGCCGAGGGTCAGGGAGGAGGCGCTTTTCAAGCAGGCTGTCAGTCGCCACAAATCGGGATATTTTGGAGGTATTCTCCTAATTGGTGAGCGAAATGAAGGAAAGACCGCCTTTGTGAAGCATGCCGCAGGCCAGCTTGGCTACGACAAGAATTTCTACTCAGTATTTCCGCCGTTGCAAGGCACCCTGGATCCGCTGGAGTTTGAGCGATCCCTTCAGCGTGCCACCCTTCTGAAGGGGAACACAAACGAAATTATGAGCCAGCTTCCCGCAGGAAGCATCATATCCATCAACGACCTGGAGCTCTTTTGGGAGAGGCACTCCGGGGGTATGAGCATTGTAAACCTTCTTGGCAACTTGATTGACGAGTTCGGTAGTAAGTGTTTGTTTGTAGTTAATGTAAATCCCCACACTTTTCGATTGATAGATGAGCTCTCTGGATTCTCTCAGAAGTTTATAGAAATAATAAGCATGGAGGCATTTGATGCTGAAATGATTAAAGAGGTGGTAATGAAACGCCACAAATCGAGTGGATTGTCGCTTACTTTCAAAAAGGGAGAGGTTAACCTTAGTGAGATACAACTGGCAAGGTTATTCGGCAAGTATTTTGATTATAGCAAGGGAAATCCAGGCACGGCCCTGAACGGATGGCTGGCAAATATAACGGCGGTTACGAGCGAGGAAATCAGGATTTCCACGCCTCCCAAGATTTCGGTCTCCTTTCTGAAAGAACTTCATGATGAATGGTTAATGCTTTTGAATCAGTTCATTCTTCATAAAAGGCTGGACAACGAAAAAGTGGCAAGGATTACTGGCTGGGACAGCGCCCATATAAAGAGGTTGTTGCTGTCATTAATCAGGTCTGGAGTAGTGGTGGAAAAAGCGACCGGGGTGTATATGATAGACCCCTATATTCTTCCATTCATTGTCCGGCACCTGAAAGAGAGGAGTGTATTATGAAAGTTTCAGACATCAGAGCCAGGGTAGCAGGTATGTGGAGTAGCTTAATGAGAGCTGGATGGAAGAGGAGTGATGGGGTAGGGCTCGGGTCATTTCAGGCAGAGTCGCAGGCTCATACTGATATTGTTATAAAAATCAACATGGGCTCGCCGTCCTCGATCTTAAAAGTGAAAGAAATTATTCTGAACGACATGTGGACAGCATCGGGAGCCGGTGTTCAGCTAAAATCATCGAAGCTGGAGAATGGGATTCAACACATTACCATTCGATACCTGCCAATTGGCCAACACCATAGCAAGCCGATGCTCGACAAACTTGCGCTTCTCGAACATGTGGAGGAGGTATCTGTAGTTGTAATGTAAGCGAAGTTGATGATCTTAGTTTTCCCAATGAGACTTAGTGGGACTTTCCGGTCTGCGGCTTGCCCTCTCTCGGGTTGAAATAAACTCTCTGCGTAGGGTACGCAAAGTCGATGTCATTTGATTCGGAGAATTGCCTAAGGACATCCTGCCAAATTTTATGCTCAGAATCTCGTCGATTCTTAGGGCTCACCAGGTATCTCATAGACAGCATTACTCCACTATCTTTTACAGCTACGTACACTACAGGTGTGAGTGTGGTGTACAAAATCATAAATTTCTTCGAGGCTTCGATCAGCTTGCGCTCGGCTTGTTGAGATAAATTGTCAGTATTTTTGGATAAAACAGCTTCAAGGATAGACTTGGCCTTCTCCCAGTTGCTTTCAAAGGTCACAAGCACACCAATTTCATTCCAGATATGGCTGAAACCTTGATTGTAGTTGGCCTGAACTTCTTTGAATACCTTGCCATTGGGAATATGGACAATTCGCCCGGTGCTTTGGTCGGCGTCAACCCAATTCTTAATTTCATTTAGAGTGAACTGAAAAAAGCGAATATCAATCACATCGCCTGCCACACCTGATATTTCCACCCGGTCACCCACCTCGAACGGCTTCCTCAGGAGTATAAATAGCCAACCAGCCAGGTTGACGATGGGATCCTGGAGGGCAATGGCAAGACCAGCAGTGACCAGGCCAAAAAAAGTGGCCAACGAACCAAGCTTATCGATCCAAATGGACCCAATTACTAGCAAAACCAATGCGTAGTAAGAGTTCTTAATAACGTTCTTCCAATAGTATCTTTCTTTTGGATCAGTGATTTTATTAAAAAGGATCTTAAACAATATGACCCTTAGCACGGCGAGGATTAAAATAGAAAGCACCGAGTAGACTATCTTCAGTTGAGTTTCGGGGCTTACATTCCAGTTAGTTTCAAACCACTCGGTGATTTCCATTTAGTATTTCTTGTGTAAATGCAGCATGATTTTAGTTAGACTAAATATTACACATTTGGTCACATGGGGGCATTAGTTTTTGGCTCGCTTCGGTCGAAAGCTGGGCGTTGAGAGTTGTTGAGAGAGGTGCTCTTAGCCCTTTATTTTCAACACGGCTTTCATCACATCTTTCTGGCTGATTTGCCCTACAAGCTTCCCTTCAAGCACTACAGGAAATCTACGAAGCCGACGTTCGAGAAACAGCTTGGCTACATCAAAAATGGTCATTGCAGGGCCAATGCTTACCACATTGGTCGCCATGTGATCGGCAACCTTTCCTGACAGCACGGGCATGTCGTGGTACTTCCCCTTCACCACCTCCTTCAGGCAGTCGCCTTCGGAAATCACACCTACCAGCTCATTTTCGGCATTAACCACGGGCCCACCGGATATTTTCCTGGCAAGAAGGATGTGAACGACCTCATAAATGGATTGGTCTGGATGGAATGTCACGAGCCGGGTAGCCATGTAGTCGGCCACCAGCACGGGGTGCATTTCTCTTCGCTTTGGCTTTTCCTCTATTTCACCTCTGAAGCTCTTTACCATAGCTGTGCTTTTTGATGTAACAGAAGTTAATCATTTTCAGGCAGATAAGCAACTGCTGACGGGCATTGAGTGTTCTGAAGAGGTGTTGCTACAAAAAGTAGACTTTAAATACTGAGCCCTTATTTTCTTCGCTTTCTACCTCTATTCTTCCACCCATTGCCTCGATCTGGTTGCGGGTAATGAAGAGACCAATTCCCTTGGCATCCTTGTTGGGATGGAACGTTTTGTACATACCAAAAAGCTTGTCTCTGTGGAGATGCAGATTGATGCCAAGGCCATTGTCGGCTACCTCCAGAACTGTATATTTTTTTTCAGAGTAGGCTGTTAGATGCACTTCCGGCCTACGATCCGGATGGCTGTATTTGACAGCATTAGAGAGCAAATTTAAAAGAATGCTCTCCATATAGGCTGCATTGTGATTTATTACAATCTCCCTGGGGATGTTATTTACTATATGGGCATTTTTTGAGGAAATGTTTGCCGTCAATACCTCTCTTGTTTTCTCCACATAGTTGTGCAGGTTGATGTTTTGTCGTTGCAGGTCGATGGAGGTTTGAACCATCACCACTTCGTTGAGGTGGTGGATGGTTTCGGCTAGCTTCTCTGATATCGTTCTGATGTGGGTGAGGATTTCCTTTTGTTCATCCCTGTCTTCAGTTTCATCCAGCATTTCGAACATCATTTCAAAGTTGCCCGAATGTGACCGGAGATTGTGCGATACGATGTGCGCAAAGTTGAGCAGCCTTCTGTTTTGCTCGCCAATAATGTCAATTGTGCTTTTTAATGCTTCTTCTTTCTCTTTGGCCTGGGAAATGTCGGAGTGTGTGCCAATGATTCTTAAAGGCCTGCCATCTTCGTCTCTTCTGGTTACTTTTCCCCTGTCAAGCACCCACTTGTACTCCCCGTTTTTGCACAACACCCGGTACTCGGTGGAGTAGATTTCAGCCTTTCCCTGCAGGTGCTGATCCAGGTTCTTTTGGTACGTTGGAACATCGTCGGCGTGGATCAGCTTGGCCCAGCCTTCCGGAGCGTTTCTCACCTCGTGGCTAGCGTATCCCAGCATTTTCTTGGATTTTGGCGAAATGAAAATGGAACCCTTTGCCAAGTCCCAATCCCAGGCTCCATCGCCTGCTCCCTCAAGGGCAAACTGCCACCTCTCCTCACTTTCAGCCAATGCCAGCCTGGCTTTTTTCATCTGACTGATGTCGGTGGCAATGCCCAAAAAACCAACGATTTTATCGCTTTCGTCTGTAATGGAAGTTACAACAAGCTGTACGGGGAAAGTGGAGCCGTCCTTTTTTCGATATGTCCATTCCCTGGTGTCATGTTTTCCTTTTTTAGCCATTTCAACAAACACGTCAAACCCGGCCACTTCCTTCCCTAGTCGGGCACTCAACTGTTTACCCCGCAGGTCAATCTCTTCTTTAAGGTGAAAGATTGCCGGGCTGGCTTTGTCCACCACCTCCTCCGCTTTGTATCCCAGTAAATTCTCGGAGCCCCGGCTAAAGTGTGATATGATACCGTCAACATCTGTACTTATTATTGAAATCTGACTACCTGCATTTAAAATGCCCTGGAGGTCTGAATTTGCCTTTTGTAGCTCTTGCTCGGTTTTCTTTCGGTCGGTAATGTCCGTCATATACCCATGCCAAATAACACTTTCGTCGTGCTGCTTTTCAGGTGTGGCAACCCCACTAATCCATCTTTCACCCTTTGAGGGCAACACGACCCTAAAATCCTGTTCCCATGGGTTTAGCGTTGTGTATGAATGAAGAATAGATTGAATGACTGCATCCAGGTCGTGTGGATGTACCCTTTCAAATGCTTTGGCGGCATCAGCCCTGATCTCATTGGGAGTATGTTCAAAAATATCCCAAACTCCTTTGCTGGCATAAGGAAACCGGGACAGACCGTTACTCAGGTACTGGTACTGATAAAGGGCTCCGGGGGTTTGTTCTGTTAGCTTGTTGAGTAGGCGGTTATGCGTACTATTTACGCTGAGGTCATTTTCTGCGAGGCAGACCGTGACGTAACCGATCATTTTTTGAGGTTCCCCAGTGTCGCTCCACACCACCGTCTCCATTTCAGTTTCCAATGCAACGACCTCCCCCTGTACTGTAACACAGTCATACCTGGCAGTTATCATTCCGCTACGTTTTTTTTGACTGGCTTCAATTCGCAGGTTGATGAAGGACTGGAAGTCTGGAGCCCTAAGTATTGTTTTCCAAAACAGCCCCTCCTCCTTACTAAAAGGGTGTTGTAGGGAGAGTGCTTCGGTAAGGCTTTTGCTTATATTTTCCTGTTGGTTGTAAATATCCCACTCCCAAAACCCAGCAAGGGGCTTTGTTTTAGATTCAGTTGGGTTAGTCTTTGAAGGCATCTGGTATCCTCTTGTCGTTGACACATAAATCTTAATAAAGCCAGTTTGTAAGAGCCTTTACAAATGACGACTGAATAGCTGGGTGAGATGTGAAAATGAAAGAAATACAAATTCACTATATTTCTTACTCACTAACATAAACTAATTTTATGGACATTTCTGCATTGAACTGGTTAGCAATTGTGGCAGCCACAGTCGTAACCTTTGTTGTTGGCTTTGTTTGGTACAATCCAAAAGTGTTTGGCACGGCCTGGATGAAGGAGTCGGGCATGACCGAAGAGAAAGCTAAAAGCGGTAATATGGGTAAAGTGTTTGGTTCGGCTTTTGTCATGAGCTTTATCCTCATATTTAATATGGCTATGATGTTCGGAACCGAAATCGGAGCCACCGATGGCGCCTTGTACGGTTTTTTGACAGGCTTTGGCTTTGTTGCTATGGGCATTGGCGTTAATGCGATGTACGAGCAGAAATCCTTTAAGTATATCATCATCAATGGAGGTTACTGGATGGTGTCTCTGGCTATTTCCGGCTACATTCTTGGTGTCTGGCATTGAGGCCAACCCTCAATCTTCTTTTTTGTAGAGATCGCCTGTTTTCTTCACTACGTCGTGAATAATTTCGTCGAGCTGCTTACTCACCGTGTCGACCTTTCTCACGATGTCTAAATTTTGCGGGCCATTCATGTTCGTCCAATCGAAAATATTCATCAAGCCCATAATAGTGGCCACCGGGCCTCTTATTTTGTGCGAATGCAACCAGGCGATCTCTGTCAATTGTTCGTTTTGAATTTCGAGGCGTTTTTGAGTTTCTATCGACTCTGTGATGTTCCAAAACACTCCCTGAAGGCCTTCAATGCTCCCATCCCTTCCTTTGATCGGGATTTTGATTGTTTCAATATAGATGTGCTCTCCTGTTTTCAGGTCAATATTAGGTTCGACAGAATGCAGGGCGACGCCGCTCGAGATCACCTCCTTGTCATCCTTTTCATACTTGTCAGCAAACTCCTTTGGGTACAGGTCGTGGTTTGTTTTTCCCAGTAGCTCCGACTCTTCCATCTTTACATTTTGAACCAGAGTCTTATTTACATAGGTTATTTTTCCTTCCCTGTTTTTTCTCCATACGCTAATGGGTAGATTATTAACCAGAGAATGGTAGAGGTCGTCGCTTTCATCTGAACTTTTTCTGTTTGTTTCGCTGGCATTCTGCTTTTTTTGCGTCGGGTCGTTGATCGGAATCTGGTAGGTAATATACCGAATGATCTCGCCACTTTCCGAGAGGTCGGGCACTATGGTGGTGTTCAGCCAATAGCGTGTGCCGTCTTTCGATAAATTGCATATTTCCCCCTTCCAAATCTGGCCTTTGCTGACGGTGTTCCACAAGTCTTTGTAGAAATCATCACCGTGAGTTGCTGACTTCAGAATATTGTAAGGCCTCCCGATTAATTCGTTTCTCTCATAGCCTGATATACGACAGAAAAAGTCGTTAACCGAAGAGATAATACTTTCCGAGTCGGATACCGAAACGGCACAGAATTTATCAAGAGATCTTTGGTAATATTCGTCCATTTATTGCTAAAAAGAGAGTCGTTGTATCAAAGCTCACTGAATATAGCGTAAATCTGACTCAATCTGAAATACGTTTGAGTCCACGCTGATATTTGTTGTCATTTAGTCGAACAAGGTCTGTTGGTTGTTGGCCTGAGCAGCAATCGTAGCTAATTGATTTATTTCCTGGTAAGTATTTCTTTCATCCGACAGTGGCGGGAGTTCTTGTAACGAAAAGAACCCAACCTCCAAGGATTCATGACCTTTTAGATCGAATGAGCCGCCTGTGACAGTTCCAAGAAAGAAGAGCTTATACACATAGAAGGGTGACGGGGGATGCTGGTGCAGGGAGTTGTCAAAAACTGCCAGCAGTCTTTCAATTTTCACATCCAATCCCGTTTCCTCTCTTACCTCCTTCACCGCTACAGCCGATGGTGTGTAACCAACGTCGGCCCAGCCTCCGGGCAGTGCCCAGCGGCCGTCCGCCTTTTCTTTGATAAGCAAAACCTGGTTGTTATTCAGCACTATAGTTCTAACATCCACTTTGGGCGTTATGTAGCTTTCCTCATTGGCATAGAGATTCTTTATTTTCTCGATTGGCATGTCAGATATGCCTGCAATAAGCTGGTCTGCTACTGAAACAATCTCCTCGTATCGTTCCAGGTCGTACTCCGAGTTCCCAAAATTGATTCCTATCTGAGAAAGGGTTTTTATTCGGAGTAAGCTACTGAGAAGGCTTGTCGGGTCTACCATGATTGCACCTTTCTAAAATGTAGCCTTCTCACCCTGCCGCCAAACACCTGAAAACCAGAAATGCCGTCCGCAGTGGTGGTAAACAGTATCCTGCCCAGAAACCACTCCCCGCCTGCAAACAAGTTGCCTGCAATGGGTCGTAATTCTACCGGGCCGTGTCTGAGGCTGCTCATGAAAAGCTGTTCATCTTCCATTACTACTTGATACATCATCTGGAGTTCATCGCTGAAATAGGTGCCCGTATAGCTGCCCAGCGGAAGGTGCCTCGGCGAGAGTTTTTCGAGTGTGGCGCCATTGACAGACAACGTGCCGCTAACTTGCTTCAACTGTAGCGTGTGGTCTTCGCTGGCGAAAAACTCTCCTTCTGAATCTGCCGCCACCATGGTATACTCAAAAGCCCCATCGATTGATAATTTCATTGGGTTATCATCACTCCCAAGTTCGTAAATGCGGGTGGGAGACGAAACATAAGCTCCTGCCAGGCGCTGATAACTATCCGAAAGTGGTGGTTCGTCAGTCTTTTCATCAGAAAGATGATAATCATCCGTTAAAAAGGCTTTTGCCACCTTTTCGGCGTATCCATATCTGTCGAACCCGGCGTAGTTACTTAAAATGACCAGACCAAAATCTTTTGTTGGGAAGCGCATAGTCATCGCTCTGAACCCTGCCCACGACCCTGTGTGGGTAATTACCGGCAGGCCACCTGACTCTTCGAACCAAACTCCATAAGCGTAGTGAATGCTGTCGCCGTTGGTTAGCACACCTCTTTCATGGAGCCGATTAACCGCAGGGCTGTCTGCCGGGTTTTTCGATAGAAACATCAGCCACCTGGCCAGGTCTTCGACGGTCGAAACCATGCTGGACGAGCCCATGGCAGTGGTGGTGTTGGCATAGCTGCCATAGTTGGCCGAATCAGCTTTGTAGTAGCTTTGGGCCTTGGCTGGAATGACGTTATGAATGTCGTGACTGAAAAGGCTTTTTTTCATCCCGAGCGGCTCGAAAACCACCTTTTCTATATGTGAATGAAACGGTTCCTCAGCTACCCTGCTCACCAATTCTGCCAGCAATACATAGCCTGTGTTGGTGTATGAATATTCGTCGCCTGGCTCATAGTTCAAATCTTTTTGAGTAAAAGCCATTCGCAGTATTTGTTCGTAGGTAAGCTCATCTTCCATGCTCCAGCCCGCCACCGCCAGCGTTTGTGGCCAGTCTCTAAGGCCGCTGGTGTGATGGATGAGGTGGTCGATGGTGATGTGGTGTGGAAAGTCATTCAATTCAGGAAAGTACATTTTTATGTCGTCAGTAAGTGACACCTTTCCCTGCTCCAGTAGCAACGCCGCAGCATAGGCTGTAAACTGCTTGGAGACAGACGCTATGTCGAAGGTAGTTGATGTGGTAATGGGAACCTTGTTTTCGATATTGGCGAGGCCATAGCCTTTCTGAAAAACTACTTTATCTCCCTGGAAAACAGCAACAGCGCAACCTGGCGATGCGTCGTTCTGGAATTCTGCAAAAATGGCATCTAGCTCACTTTCGAACTTATTTCCTTCATCGGGGTTTTCAGAAGGGTTGCAACAATAAAAAATGCAAACGAGCACTAAACCGAAAAAGGATTGTTTCATTATAAAGGGGGATTTAAGAGGAGAAGTAATAAAAAAAATACCACCTTTTAAAGTAGCGTTGATTTGATTGGTCGGGAATGGTTTTAGGATTAGTTTTGCAGCACTTAGCTCATCATATCTCCCATCAACTATTGTTTTAGAATTTTCAGCATTTGTAGCAATGGCATTTAGTTTTTTTAAGAAGTCGTCAAAAGAGAAAAAGAAGGATAGCAGATACCTGACGCTTAAAGTCCATCAGGTTCGAAGGGAAACTAACGATGCGGTAAGTCTTGTTTTTGAAAACCCGGAAGGCGGGTTGAATTACCAGGCAGGGCAATTTGTAACGCTCATACTTACCATTGACGGGAAGAAGATCCGGAGGGCTTATTCTCTTTGCAGTAGCCCGTTTTTGGATGAACTGCCAGCCGTTACCGTGAAGAAAGTAGAGGGAGGCAGCATGTCTACGTATGTCAATACTGTGACCAAGGCTAGTGATGAAATAGAAGTGATGGAGCCGATGGGGCATTTTGTGACCCCAATTGATGAAAATAAAAAACGCCATTTGGTGATGATTGGCGGGGGTAGCGGCATCACGCCGCTGATGTCCATAACAAAATCAGTTTTGTTCAAGGAAGCCCTATCCACAGTTTTGCTGGTCTACTGCAATCGTGATAAAGACTCGATCATTTTCAAGGCCGAGCTGGAGAAAATGAAAGCTACCTATGGGGAAAGACTGAAAGTGGTACATGTATTGGAGAAACCGTCAGCGGATGTTGAAAGTCTTGAGGGCTTACTCACTGTTGAAAAAGTGGAGCAAATCCTAAGCAACTTGCCTGGGTTTGATTACAGGGGAGCTGAATTTTTTACCTGTGGACCGGCGCCAATGATGGATATCGCTGTCGACGGGCTTGTGAAGATTGGAGTCGCTGCTGACGCTATCAAAAGAGAAAGCTTTACCGCCGGAGAAACATCTCCTGCTGAGATTGTCGATCAAGCCGGGCAAAGCTTGCCTGTTAAAATCATTCTCGACGGAGAGGAGCACACATTTGACGTTCCTTCGGGCAAAACGATTTTGGAGACCGGTCTTAGCCTCGACATTGACATGCCGTATTCCTGCCAAAGTGGCTTGTGCACTGCGTGCCGGGGCAAATTGCTTTCAGGGGAAGTGAAGATGGATGAGGACGATGGCCTGTCAGCGTCTGAAAAAGGGGAAGGGTATGTTCTTTGTTGTGTGGGACATCCTACTACAAGTAATGTTGTTATAGAAATAGGATAACTACCGATCATAACTTAAAAAGTCCTTTTAAATCAATGATCACTCCTGTTTTTCGCTAAAAAGTGAAAAATATTCTGTTTTTCAGCGTTTTCTTTTGATTGTATAGAGTCTCATAAGTATTTTTTGCCTTTCAAATAAATAATTAACCGATCACAACTAATTTAGAGCTGGGAGCTGTGTGGCTTTTCTTCTCACTTGAATAACACTCACGGAAACCCCTTTGCACCTTTGAAATTTTAAGGCTACATTCCTCCTAAGAAACCTTAACCGTATGCAATTGAAGCGCTGCCTGGATAATCTATCTCCTTTATTTCTACTCATTTTTGTTGTCGTTGTCGGCAGTTGCTCCAGCAAAGAGCAGCCTAATACTCCTCCCCCCAAACCTGTGCTTAATTTTGGGATTTCTATAGATAAGAAATTTGTCGATGGGCCTTTTGACGGTAGAATATTGCTAGTCATTGCCAAGACAAACGACCCCGAACCACGCTTCCAAATCTCTGATGGGCCTTCATCTCAAATGATTTTTGGAATTACGGTGGATCAGCTTCAGGCTGGCACTGAAGTTGTCATTGACTCGTCAGTCTTCGGGTATCCCATTCAAAGTATCAAGAACATCCCTCCGGGTGATTATTATATCCAGGGATTTTTGAATAAGTATACCACCTTCAATCTGGCCAACGGACATACCGTGAAGCTTCATATGGATCAGGGGGAAGGGCAGCAGTGGGCTTCGTCACCGAAAAACCTTTTCAGTACCCCTCAAAAGGTTACCATTAATCCCGCTACCGGAGGCAATTTCAAGATTTCACTTACCAATGAGATACCGCCCATTCCCGATCCGGTCGATACCAAGTACATCAAGCATGTGAAGATTGAGAGTAAACTACTGTCTGAGTTTTGGGGTAGGCCAATGTATTTAGGTGCTAATATTCTATTGCCTCACGACTGGGATAAGCAGCCTGATGCGAGGTATCCACTGATGATATTTCATGGGCATTTCCCCTATACTTTTGGTGGGTTCAGTGAGACACCTCCTGATCCTAATCTGAAGCCTGACTATAGCGAAAGGTTTAAAATAGAGGGATACAATAAGATTGTGCAACAGGAGGCATACGATCTCTACAAACAGTGGACCGGGCCGAGATTTCCCCGGTATATTGCTATTGAAATTCAGCACCAGAATCCGTACTACGATGATTCCTATGCTGTGAACTCAGCCAATTTGGGGCCTTACGGCGATGCCATTACTTATGAGCTGCTTCCCTATATCGAAGAGCAGTTTAATGGGATTGGTGAGGGCTGGGGGCGGTTCTTGTATGGCGGCTCCACTGGTGGCTGGGAGGCGCTTGCTGCCCAGGTTTTCTACCCCGATGAGTACAACGGCTGCTTCGCCGCTTGTCCCGATCCTATTGACTTTCGTGCTTACACTGTAGTCAATTTGTATGAAGATGAGAACGCCTACTACCTTGATAATGATTACAATAAAACGCCGAGACCCGGGCACCGGGATTATCTCGGTCATGTGCAAAGTACCATTCAGGAGTCGAACCACAAGGAGCTCGTGATTGGAGGCAGGGAGAGCCGGTCGGGTGACCAGTGGGACATTTGGCAGGCAGTATATTCGCCGACGGGTGCCAATGGGTATCCCCGCCCGATTTGGGACAAAATGACTGGTGTGATTGACAAAGAGGTGGCTAACTATTGGAAAGAGAATTATGACCTCAGCCATATCATGAAAAGGGACTGGGCCAAGATTGGCAAAAAGCTCGAAGGCAAAGTGAATATCTACTGCGGAGACATGGACAATTACTATCTGAACAACGCAGTTTACCTGGCGGAAGAGTTTCTGGAGAGCACCACCGACCCATATTATGGCGGGGAGGTAGACTATGGTGACCGGGCCGAGCACTGTTGGAACGGTGATCATGAAAACCCCAACTACATCAGCCGACTGAGATACAACACAATGTACCTGCCCAAAATAAAGGAAAGGCTGCGTAAGACCAAGCCGAGAGGTTTCAAGCTCATTAACTGGGGTATCTGATCGGCCACTTCGGCTGGGCTGACCAAAAATTTTAACTCTGGTGTTGCGCTGGCAGAATTGTATACTGCGTATAAGCTAATTTGTTATAAATTTGCCTTAATCAACAAACACCTATAAATGGACGTTATCTCCGAACTCAACTATACCGCTATTTTTTTTGCCGTTTTGATTGGCCAGAGTTTGGAGCTGCTGTGGTTTAGCAGAGGGCTTTTCGGGTATTTTTGGGCCAAAGACATTGGGCTTGGGGCAGAAGGAGTTGCTTCACGTGATAAAAAGTATGGTTTTTTAACCGGCTTGTTTTTGAGTATATGTACTTCATTTCTCTTGTCCATCCTTATTCATGCAGAGCATGGTACCAGCGCTTTTGAAGGTGTGCTCCTTGGGTTTCTGGCTGCCGCCTTTGTGGCAGTTGCGCAAGCCATCAATTTTGTATACGAAACCCGCCCAATACGCTTCTACCTCATTTCTGTGGGATACTGCCTTGTGGCCTACCCGTTGATGGGGCTGGTGCTGGGCTATTGGATGTAAATCCCGCCTTTGTCCATTTCAAGACATTCTTGATTTAGCGTCCTTAGTATATTTAGACCTAAAACGAAAAAGAATGTCATTGATTCAACGCTTTATAGTATTCAGCACATTCTCCGCATTGATGATTTCGTGCATAGGCACCGATCTGGTTGAGGACACCGTGAGCAGCGTCGAAATCTTTTCGCCTCAGGCATTTCTTAACGTCAACGAAAGCCTCCAGATGACTGCCAGCGGTGTAAATGAATTCGGAGATCGATTCGATGTGTCCACTATATGGCAGTCGTCTGACCCAACTGTGGCCACAGTTGACTTGAATGGGATCGTTTTTGGTGTTGCCAGGGGGCAGGTGACAATTACTGCCAGTTATGGGGGGCAGGCATCAAAAGGTCTGCAGCTCAATGTTATTGACCTGGCCAACGAGGTGGCCTACATCAAAATAACCGGTGAGGCTATGCGGGTGGAAGCTGGTGAATCTGTCGACCTGAATGCTTTTGTCTACAATTCGGCTGACGTTACCATCGATGATATAGAGGTGACCTGGTCGTCCACTGATCCCACTATCGCTTCCGTTGACAATGAGGGGCTGGTGTTGGGCGTGGCTGACGGCACAACAAACATTATTGCCTCAGCCGATGGCGTCAATAGTGAGCCTTACCAAATAATTGTCGGTGGAGAATTTGGGATACGAACCGGCAGCTTCGTCGGTAAGGGGGGCTACAATGTAAGCGGCGATGTGAGGGTAAGTATCCTTGACAGCAATGCCTTGCAGGTGAGTTTACAGGATAATTTTAATTCCAATAATGGCCCTGGCTTGTTTGTCTACCTTTCTAATCAGGACAACTCGGTGGCCGGTGGAAAAGAGCTGGCGGCGTTGGCGAGCACCACAGGGCCCAGCAGCTACCGGGCCGACGGCGTTGCTATAGACGACTACAAATATGTGATTATACTGTGCAAGCCATTCAACGTCGTGTTCGGTTTGGCCGAGCTGAATTAATAAATATGAAACATTTCCTCTTGCTCATTACCGGACTTGCTTTGTCTGCCAATTCCCTGGCAGGCGGAGGTTGGACATCTAAAAAAGGACATGGCTACTTTAAGCTGGAAGAGCGTTGGATCATCGCCAACCAGTTTTTTGACAAGGAGGGCAATGTAGTGCCGATTACGACCTCTTCGATCTATCTCACCAACTTTTACGGAGAGTATGGCATCACGGATCGCATTGATATCATTGGTACCGTGCCGCTGATTGCCAGAAATGTGTTGAACGAGCGCCAATTCACCCTGAGTGGCCGCACCGAACCCGGCGATGCAGTTACTTCACTGGGCGACATGCTGGTGGGCGCTAAATACGGTATCATTCAAGACAAGGCTTTTGTGCTGGCAGCTGGCGTCTATTTTGGACTGCCAACGGGTAATCCGGGAGGTGGCAATACCATGCTTTTGCAAACGGGAGACGGTGAATTTAACCAGCTGGTTAGGCTTGAAGGAGGAGTGTCGCTTTATCCATTGCCGGCTTACGCCACTTTTGGGGTAGGTTTGAACAACCGAACCAAGGGCTTCTCGGAAGAGCTTCATTACAATGCAGAGATTGGCTATACCATTAAAGAAAAGGTGCTCGTCTCTGCCATGATCAGAAGTGTTTCTTCCTTTTTCAATGGTGACGCCCCTGATGCCGTTAATGGTATTTTTTCTAACAACACAGAATACTTTGCCTATGGCCCCCAAGTCGCCTATCTGCACAAGGGAGGAAAAATGGGTGCAAGCTTGGCTGTTGATTATGCTTTATCAGGAAAAAACGTGCTGGCCAGGCCTGCCTGGAGTGTTGGTATCTTCTTTAAGCCATAGAAGGCATTTGCTTTATACAATTGCATCTTCCAAAAAGTCAATAAAGTTTCCAGAGATTGGCTAAATGTCACACTATCATTATTTTGCAGCTTAATTGATAGTCAAATGAAGAAACCAGCCGCTCTACCGAGTATTTTTTTATGCATTATATTTCTTTCTATTGCCCATTTTGGGCAAGCGCAAGAGGAAGACGAAGCACCAAAATTTGACCTCGAAAAACTAGGGAAAGAATTGAATACTGGCCACCACGAGTCCGGCCCGATTATTTCTCCTGATGGCAAAACGCTTTATTGGGTGGTGTCTAACAGCCCTGAAAACACCTACGGCGAAGACGGCTCGCAGGACATTTGGTACTCGACCAGGGATGCCGATGGAAACTGGACGCAAGCTGTGCACGCTGGCCCTCCTTTCAATATCCATAAGTTTAATAAGGTGCTGGGAATTACCACTGATGGAAACACGCTCATGCTCAACGGCGGAGCCCGAAAGAACGAGCCTGGTTTTTCCATTGTGCGCAGGTCAGGAAATAGCTGGTCGGCACCTACGCAGGTGAATATTCCCAACTACGACAGCATGAACAAGGGCTTGTTTTCGGGCAGCTTCATGAGCAACGACGCCAAAGTGGTGATCATGTATTTTACTGAAAGAGTAAAAGGCAAATACAGTGACCTGTACATCAGTTTTGACAAAGGCGGCAAGTGGACGCCGCCTGCAAAAATGCCTGAGGGTATCAATACTGTTTATGATGAATTTGGGCCGTTTCTGGCTGCCGATGGTGTGACACTTTATTTTGCCAGCAATCGCCCGGGTGGACTAGGCAGCACCGACATATACATGGCTAAACGCCTGAATGATACCTGGATGAAATGGTCGAAGCCGGTCAACCTCGGTGAGCCGGTGAATACCAAAGGTTTTGATGCTTACTTCTCCATCAGTGGTGACGGGCAAAATGCTTTTACCACAAGGTCGTACACAACGCAGGATGGTGGAAGCCTCGATATTTTCGGCCTGGTGCCTGCCAAGGCCGAACCGGAGCCTGAGGCGGAACCAGAACCTGAGCCAATCATTATGCTTACTGGCATTGTCATGTCGAGCAAAGACCGGACGCCAATTTCGGGTGCCGTTGTTGGCTACCAATCTGCCCAATCCGACGACGGGTTTGTGGAAAGTGGAGAAGGAGATGGCTTTTATGAGGTGGAGCTTCCTCATGAGGGCAATTTCAAGCTGGAAGTAAAGGCAGAGGGATTTCTTTCAGCGAACGACGAAATTGATGTGGCGTATGACGGGCTGGAAAGGTACTACGACAAGCCCTTTTACCTCGATCCGATTGAAGTAGGCACTAAGGTGCGTTTGGAAAAGGTATTCTTTGATACTAACAAGACCATTTTACGCCCTGAGTCTTTTGAAGAGCTTGACAAGGTGGTAGATTTTATGAACGAGAACCCCGGCATTACTATCGAAATAGGCGGGCATACCGACGATGTGGGCAGCGATGATTACAACAAGAATTTGTCGCAGGGCAGGGCAGAGGCCGTGCGCCAGTATGTGGTAGACAATGGTATTGACGCCAACCGCATCACCGCTTTGGGTTACGGCGAAAGCCAGCCAGAAGTGCCAAACACCTCAGCAGAAAACCGTCAGACGAACCGGAGGGTGGAGTTCAAGGTGTTGGAGAATTAGTTGGGACTACGTTTTGACTAACTAGCTGGGGGGTGACTATTACCCCTTTGGCCTCGCTTTTAACTCTTACCAATCAGGGCTTAAAAATGACTACTTGTACAATGGAAAAGAGCTACAGGATGAGTTGGATTTAGGGCTCTACGACTATCACGCCAGGCAGTATGATCCTGCGATAGGTAGGTTCTTGAGTGTAGACCCAATGGCTGACGTGATGAGGCGACACTCACCATACACTTATGGGTTTGATAATCCGATAAGGTTTATTGACCCGGATGGAATGCTTTCCACAGATGTTCTTGAGAATAAAGACGGAACTTATACAGTTGTTGGCGGAGATGCTAACGATGGAGATAAAAACATATATGTAGTTAACCAAGGCAAGGATGGTGAGTACGAAAGAACTGGAGAAAGTATCGGGGAGTCGGTAACTACTCACTCATTTTTTGACAGTGAAGGAAATGCAGTTAAGGGTGCAGTTATTGATCCTAGTTCGACAGAAGGGCAGGACTTTATTGATAACGAAATTATAGCTACCAACCCTAGTTTAGTTGAATATATGCCCAATGCCACTGGAGGTGAAGATTTAGACTTCAAAACCAGGGGTATTTCTGAGCGAGAAGATGGAGTAACGGGTACTCAACACATGTATAGAGGCAGCGTCACAAAAGACGGCAAATTTGGTTCAGCGAGGGATTTTGGAAATATGGGAGCAGGAATAGTAGCAGCCAGAAACGGTTTAGGTTGGAATGTCGCTAGGTTGGGCTTTGATGGGCTGGAATCAATTCAGCAAGGAGCGTTTGCTACTGAAGGCACAACCACTCAGTTAGCCCAAAAAGCAGGGTTTGATATCGGCGTCCCATTAATGAAAGCTGATATTAAGCAAAAGGGAAGCGTAAGAGGAAAGGTGAGGCAAAGAGAATTAAAAAACAGAGGAAATTAGAAGTTATGAAACCAACCGAGGCGTCCATTTTTGTTTTTTTCGTATCCATAATTCTCATGAGTTGTGAGCAAAGCGAGGTTGTTCATTTTACTTCTTTGGATAAAACTCAGCAGCTTACGGTAATTGATAGAGGAGATTTTAGATATCTTATTGACGGACATCATAGCTCAGTACCGAAATCAAACTTTATTAAACTGAGTGTCGAGAAAATTGACCCGGTTAGTGATTGCATTCACATTTGTTGGAAGAATGAGCGCTATGATTGGGAAGTTGTCATTGATAAATCCGTAGAAGTTGAATCAAAGTTAGATACCGGGAGATTCAAGTTTAACACTTCATTGCCTGTAGATGACAGAGGAATCCCTACAGAGAAAAAGTTTAGACAAGAAAAGTGTGCCATATTTTCCTATTACCTAATGAGACTCACTCCCGATACGGGCGCTATTGTTGATATAGAATAGTGACACTTAGAAAGTCCTTGCAGGAAAGCCCTTGCCTCATGGTGAGGGCTTTTTACTTCCACGGCTTAGCGGCGCCTATTTCGAGCAGGTAGTCTGAGAGGTTTTCACCATCATGCACCACATCAGCCCCAATCATTACCAAATGGTTGAAAGCCCATCACCTTCGAGAAGTGCAGTACCTGGTCATAGGTATTTCAGTCGTTCGAAGGGCTATTTACAGAATAGCATAGCCTGTCCCATACGACGGGAGAGACGCTAAAGGAAGAGATTAATCAATATCATCCACTCTAAACGGATCAAATCATGCAAATAAATCGTTATTTTGTGGGAAGGAGGAACATAGATATGAATATAGAAGCCAGAAAACTGCGAATTATCGAAGCTTTTAGCTCAATGAAAGATATTGGTAAAATCAATCAAATAGAATCTCTTGTGCTTCCCAAGCCCACTTTTGAAGAGAGGAAGGCTATGCTGGATACCCTGTCGGGTTCATGGACAAATGAAGAAGCAGAAGATGTTAAAAAGGTAATAGAAGATGGTTGTGAAAAAATCGACACAAGTGAGTGGTAGGTTTTTGGTAGATACTAATGTCGTAGTTGATTTTTTCAAAGGTGATCAGACGATTAGAATGAAACTTGAAGAAGGAGAGATTTTTCTGCCTTCTATCGTGATCGGTGAGTTGTATTTTGGGGCTTATGCTTCAGGCGTAGTTGCCAATAAGAAAAAACGCTTGAAAGAGATAGCCTATTTTTTAGATAATTATCCAGTGCTTGAAGTAAGTGAAACGACTGCTTACCACTATGGCGGCATTAAGTCACAGCTCAAATCTTTGGGTAAACCCATTCCTGAAAATGATGTCTGGATTGCTGCACTGGCAATAGAGCATGATATTGCATTGGTTACAGCTGATCAACACTTTAGTCACATCAAGGAACTGGAAACGGTAGCTTGGTAACCCCACTCCGAAATCCCCAACGTTTCGTTGGGCTTACTGCCCCCACCTCACAGGTAAATCGGCGTGCTGTCCAGCCGGGCAGCAGGTAAGTCGCCAGCCAGTCCCGCCCCCCCGAGTCCGAGCAGCAAAGCCAGACAATAGCAGCGAACACTAGTGCGAGTTTGAACCCGGTTGGGGAACCCGGACGGAGTCTCGTACCAATAGGCATAAAGAAAACCCTTACTCATCGGTGAGGGCTCTTTTACTTCCACGGCTTAGCCCGGCTGGAAGCCGCCGCTATTTCCAGCAGGTAATCAGAGAGGTTTTCACCATCGTGTAGTACCTCAGCCAGGTAGCGGGCGTAGCGGTCTCGTTTTTACTTCTGTGTTTGTAAAACCACTAGCGAACCTTCGGGGCAGAACTTTTGCCCAAGCGCAGCTGGTAGGATGCTACCCGGCCAGGGCGTCTGCGGTAAGCTCCGGGGCGTTAATGCGTGCCAAGCGTACCTTCTCTTCTTTCTTCACATAGAAGCCCAGGTCTACTTCTACTAAAAGTGTGTCACAGGCAGGGATTTGCCGACTAGAAAGGGTTGAGCGAGGGAATTTATTAACATCATCCACTCTAAACGGATCAAATCATACAAATAAATCGTTATTTTGTGAGAAAGCTTCTATTTATGAGCGACACGCAAATACAAAAACTGGAATTACTTGAATGGATGGCTTCATTGGAAGATAAGTCCTTGATCGGTGAGCTGATTAAATGGAAAGAGGAACATCAGCGTATCAGTATAGAACAATACAATGCGGAAATAGAAGAAGCTGATGCGCAAATCGAAGCAGGAGATTATCTAACCCATGAAGAAGCTGTAAAGGAAATCCGTTCATGGAGAGAAAAGTAGTCTGGAATAAACGACCTTCCAGCTCATTGAACAAAGCCTTGAAAAAGATTAGTGAGGACTCGTATCTTCAGGCTGAACGAATGGAAGAGGCCATATTAGCGACATTGGAATTGGCCAGGCAAAACCCTGAAAGATACCCACCGGATAAGTTTAAGAAGGAGAACCAGGGAAGTTATCGGGCTTTTGAAACCCATAGTTATCGCATAGCTTACCGGTTTACAGACACACAAGTCAGGGTATTAAGAATCAGGCATGTAAGGCAGGAACCAAAGCCCTACTAACCACAAACCTGCTCCGAAATCTCCATCGCTTCGTTCGGCTTATGGCCTTCACCCCACAGGTAAATTGGCGTGCTGTCCAGCCGGGGCTTTTCACTTCCAAGGCTTGGCTGCACCAATTTCCACCAGAGGGTTAACTTAACGGGTTCGAGCCGCAGGGTCGCACCGGAGGCTTAGGAGATATTTTCTGTATCCTCCAATAGTATTTTGGACTTATTTTGCTGATAAATTTGGTTAATGCGTGGTTGTATAAACCATATGCCCACGTAGCCTGTCATCAAGAGTATCATCTCACCAACATGTTCTCCAAACGAGGTGCGTTTTCTTTTTTCAGCAGTTGTTAAGGCTTTTGAAGCAAAATAGTACAAGTAAACAAAGCTGAACAGCATGTAGAGGGGAATCAGCACTGCCCAGCCAAAGAAGCGAAGCTGATAGTCTAAAAGAATGGCTATTAGGGCAAATATTATGGCAAAGGCAAAGAGGTTAATAATGAGGAAAGTCTCACTTAATTGATACCGTCTTGGGATACAATTATTTAAAGCTCTCCCAAGTGTAAAAATCCACACAGTAAATGCCAGACCAACAAAAATGATTTTGACAAGTTGAATATTGGGGTCAAAATTAGGCACAAAGCCAGCTATCAAAGAAGGAATCGAAAGTGACAGAAAAATCTGATAGTGTTTAGCTTTTAATACGAACTCTTCCATTCGTTAGAAAATAAATATTTACGAAGTCTCTAAGTTAAAAAAATACGTGACTTGAGTAGATAAATTCTATTCCCGCATCGAACCTTGTGGGATGCCTTTGGCTGGTGCCACTAGCAACAAAAAGCCCTTGCCACGCAGCAAGGGCTTTTTTGTTAAGCTTTGTCTCTCATTTTAAGCGAGTGATCAAGGATCAAGCAATATTTTGGGCGATTGTTTTTTTTTTGGCAAGAGTATCTTCTCATTACATAAAGAAGCAAAAGGTCCAAGCGGGACGCATTGAACCAGTTTTGCTTCTTTATTGTCTATCGTTCGCCAATTGGTACAACGTTATTTCAGAGTCTTACTCCACAGATTTTCCGCTTGATCCGTGATCAAACTGCCTCTTCGTTTGAGGGAAAGAAATCTTCACCCTTTTCATCCAGCACCGACTGGTACAATGAAGCAAACGATGCTTTGATCCACATCACGGCGGGGAACACGCCAACAAAGAAGCAGATAAACCCAAGGATGAAAATGAAGATGGACAGAAAGCCCAGTCCAAAGATCTTCCAGCCGTGGCCCCGGGTAAGCTTCCAGCTGGTTTCCACCGCACTGATGGGGTCAAGACCTTTGTCCATCACCAGGTAGGAGGAGAAGGCCAGCCTGCAGCCAACGATGATGCCGGGTATGATGAAAGCCACCATGGCCATGCCTACCAGGCCCACTATGAGCAAGTGGTTGAGCACGATGGTCAGGTAGTTATTAACGCCATTGATGAAGTCTTTAAAGTCAAGTTTTTGTCTCCTTACTCCCTGCACAAAAATCAAATCAGCACCATAGTCAAATACCGGCATGACCAGGAGGAAATGAGCGGCAGCAAGAAATTCTGCGAATAGGATGCCTGGGGTAAGGCCACGTTCGAAGTCGAGACTGAAAACCGATTTGACGAAATTGCCTTCGCCGGTCAATCCACGGCCAAACAGTTCCATCAATCCATCCAGCAAGCTGAGTAGAATGATGATAAGAAAGAAATAAAGGAAGTTGGCCTTCATCGTTTCCCAGCCCGAGGACAAAGCCTTTCCTACGCCAGGAGTTGTTGTTGTAAAATCATTTGAGTTTGACATT
Source organism: Imperialibacter sp. (assembly GCF_048007035.1). Taxonomy (NCBI): domain Bacteria; kingdom Pseudomonadati; phylum Bacteroidota; class Cytophagia; order Cytophagales; family Flammeovirgaceae; genus Imperialibacter; species Imperialibacter sp. The sequence continues at coordinate 1,257,090 of NZ_CP180355.1, read as the reverse complement.
GAGATATAATTTTGTTGATGACTCAAATTTAGGAGGAGTGCCCGCCATCCTTTAACTACCAAAGTAGTGTTTTTACTTTCACTACTTTAGTATTGAAGCTACTTTGGTAGGGGTGTATACTTTAGCCAAAGTAACCGACGAACTATTTGATGACTGTAGAAGGACTGGTTTTCTGGATAAGCTTTATTTTTTGCCTGGCGCTAACGGCTGGAGGCATTATGGTGATTTTCAGGTTCACCAAACTGAAGGCGCTACCAGCTTTCCAACACCTGCAGTATTTTTTGATTTTGTTGTACACCTTTGGCTTCTACAGCCTTTGGAGTGAGTCGTTTATTGCCTTTATGCCTTTTGCGGAGCAGGTAAAACCCTTTTCAAAGGTGCTGACTGTGCTTGGCATTCCGTTTATCGCTTTCAGTGCTGCGCAGCAAATGTACTGGAGCAAACAAGTCACGCTAAAAAGCACACATTGGGTCATAATTCCTTCCCTGGTAGTTATCGTTAGTATTGTTGCAATCACTCAATACTATGCGCTGGAATGGACAGTGCTGACGTCATTACCCAACGTCTATGCGGTGTTTGGCTTTGTTGCATCGGCTTTCTGTGGAACGCTGCTTCTCACTCAAGAAACGACCCTCTTGTTGACCAGAGATCGCCTGGTGCTTACTGCGGCACTTTTTGCCCTCGCCATTTTTTATGGTTTTGAGTACATGACATCCACCCTTAATGTCATGCTTCAGGCCCTCAGCCACTTCGTATTCTTCCTGCTCAACACTTTCATTGCCGTTTACTTCGTGTATACCATTAAGTATGAAGCTGCCAAAGGAATTGAGGCTCCGTCAGCGGAGGCGTTTATTGCCAGGTTCGCTCTCACTGCCCGTGAGTCCGAAATTGTCAGGGAGATATACAGTGGCAAGACCAATCAGGAGATAGCCGATACGCTGTTTGTAACGTTGCAGACCATTAAAGACCACACCTCAAGGATTTACCAAAAGACCGATGTGAAGAGCCGTGCCCAACTGATCAGGCTGATGCGTGATTTTGTTTGACTTCTAAAAGACTACAAAAGGGATCAATCTGTATTTCTGGGGATTGAATGTTTCGTTTGTGGTTAAATAACGTGAGTTCGATATAAAAATGTAACAAAACATCACCGAGGGGCGTCATTGCGGAAATTTTCTTCAGATATTTTTCTCATCTGAAGAAAATTATCCGCAATCTCCGCCACAAGACATTTGAGATTCCGGATAAATATTGGCCCATTTGAATTTTAGGCCAATATTTTCCGGAATGACGGCATTTTTATATCGAACTTACGTTAAATAAAAAAGCAAAACTGGTTCAATGCGTCTCGCCCGGCCGGGCTTCTCCAGTCGGTTAGGCTTGGACCTTTTGCTTTTTTATGACCGCTCGGGATATTGGGGTTGAAGGGTAATTCCACAGACTTTTTCGCTTGATCCTACAAGAGCTTGGTATTAAGAGGAAAAATCAATACGCTTTCGTGAGGCGCATAAGAAACGATGGTAGTGCCTCTGGCGAAACTTTTGTAGTCTCATTCTGCTAAAATCAGCCACAAATTGCCATAATGATGCATGGCACTGGCTTTTTTGAGCGCTTCATCGCCCACACCCATATACACATCTACATGGCCGGGGCCTTTAATGGCGCCGCCCTTGTCCTGGGCTGTCACAATCGTAAAGTCATGCCTTAGCAGCTTGCCGCTTTCGTCCAGCACAGGCAAGCGGGCCAGCAAAACAGCGCCCAGCGGAATAAACTGTGTGTCCACTGCAATGGAATGCTCTGGGGTAAGCGGGAAGCCATAGGCCCCTTTTGGCTCCTCCTTGACAGGCGCCAGGAAGGTGTAAGACTGGTTCTTGTAAAGAATAGTCTCAAGACTGTCGGGGTTTTGTTCAAACCAATTCCTGATGCTCTGCAACGAAATGTCGCTCTCTGAAATGTGTCCCTGTGCAATCATGTATTTGCCCAGGCTGGAATAGGGCAGCCCGTTTTGTCCATTAAAAGCCAAAAACTGTAGCGAACCGTCGGGAAAGGCAGCATAACCAGAGCCCTGCACTTGCAGGAAGTAATTTTCGAGAAGACTGGACGTCCAGGCTACTTCAAGGCCTTTGTTTTTCAAAGCACCCTGGCCGTCTATCTGTTTTCGGGTAAGGGGTTTTTGGCCGGATTCCGAAGGTTTTTTGTATATCGGGTATTTGTATTTCTCAGTAGCTATTGGGCTGGCATCCAACACGGGGGTAAAGTAGGCCGTAAAGTGCACGTTGCCTTTGCCGTCCTCACCTTTGATCTGGTACAGACTGAATGAGGAAGCAGTTGTTGGGTTTTCAATGGATTGGATCAGTGCCCGCAACGTATTTCGAAGCTTTTCGTTGGTTGGTTTCAGGTTTTCGAGGTTGTGATTTTGATCCGGATCCTTCAAAAAGAGGTATCGGTATTGGTTTTTTAAAGACACAATCAGGGCCGAGTCGCTGTGCTCAAGCGCCTGTCGAAGCCCTTCCGAACTTTCTTTCTTGGTGTAAAGTAAAGGCAACGTGGCGGCCGTAATGTCTTTTCCGTTTCCTTCGAAATCGTAGCCGTGACCAATAGCCGTTGGCTTGGATTGGCTGCTGGCCACAAACGGGGAGAAAGTGAGGCTAAGAAAAGTGAGGACGACAAAAGTTAGCCCTGGCAATTTTGACGTCATTATTTCGACAGTAGAAAGGTTTTTAGTTCCGTTAAATTGTCAGCGTTAAGCAAATCAACACCGTTGTTGAGCAACACCTGCCACGAGACCGGATCATCAGGTGTAGCCCAAAGCCTTAGTTTTTTCCCTTCCTTGTGGGCTGCATCGCTCAGCTGCCTGATTTTAAGCCGGATGTCGAACGGAATTTCACCGTTGCCGTTCCAGAAGCCAAGCGACTTGAAGGAGGTGCTTACTACGGGCATTTTATCAGCAGTTATGCCCTGGCCAAGATCGTTGGGCCGGCCATTGAGGCTGACCAGGTTCTCTGGGTCGTTCAATATTGCGCTAATAGGCCTTTCTCCGGAAATGAAGATCGTTAATGGGCCATCCTGCGTTTTTGTTTTGAGCAGATGCTTGTAAGGCTGCAACTGTTCAATGAGCTTGGCGTAGGTGCCTTCGGCGTCGTTTTTAAAGTCGATCATGAGGTAAAATGATCCACCATAGCCCGGATACACCTGCCCATTATTGGCCTTAACAACCTCATCAAGTGGCTGGAGGTAGAGTTCTGTCAAAGTCTTGGTGTTCTTCAATGAAACAGGCTTGTTGTGCGTCACATAAAGCTCGTCTTTGATAAGGAAAATGTCGGCCTCTACACTGGTGAAACCGTTCGAAAGTGCATCGAAGAGCGGCCTGTCATGCTCGTAGTCGTTGTGGGCGTGGGCATTGGGCAAGGGGGTAGTTTGGCCCGGTAACAGGAAACTAATGAAAACGAAAGGCAGGAGGACAAAGAATGCTTTCATATGCCAAAAATAATCAATCCCGGATTATTGAAAGAAAGCTGTCAAGTAGGGCAGGATTTTGGAGGAAAGCAAAGGACGACAGCAATATTAAGAAAGGTTAATCCTTCTTCCCCCTTCCCGAATCTTTCAGGGCTTTGTTGATGATCCATTCTATCTGCCCGTTGGTGCTGCGAAATTCGTCAGCAGCCCACTTCTCAATAGACTTGAGCATCTCTTCGTCAATTCGAATCACAAATGCTTTTTTCTTCCCCATCACAAATTATTTCCCGTTCAGCTTAAATCCTTCCAAAGCATTGAGCATCTCGTCAGGCATGTTAGTTGACAGCAAAATGGTTTTTCCATTGGTAAGCTTCAATTCTACAAAATATTTCCTTGCCATCATGTACGATGCCTTTTTCGTAAAGGGATTGTAGTGCATGCGGCTTTTTCTCATTTTTTGAAACCATTTAGCTTTTTCCACCCGAAAGCTGTCTATTTCTTCGGGAGCAATTTCTTTCCACTTGACGAACGGAGGCATTCTGAAGCGAAACCTGTACTTGTTGATGTCGATTTCGAGTCGCTGGCTGGCTACTAAACTGAACACCAACACAGTGAAAACAAAAGCCCCCGATGCGATGAGCAGATATTTCACCGTAATGTCATTTCCATCACCTCCGGTTGCTTTCAGAGCTTCCTGATAAGTCAAAACAAGCGGGCCAACAATTGCGCCAATAGACGTGAGGGCCAAAAATATAAGCAGGCCCCGGTCTATTCTTTGCGTTTCTCTAAACTCCGTCATTACCGTATCCTTTCAAGCAAAACCACATACCCTCCGTGGTCATTGGTAAAATTGACCACTCTCCAACCGGTAGCCACCATTTCATTCAACTTTTTTTCAAACTTCTCCAGGTTTTCGAAAGCACCTTTTTTTAGAAATTTATACTTGTCCATGAGTTTATGTTTAATGATTTAACGTGCCTGTATTAATCACCGGGCTGGTGTCTTTGTCGGAGCACAGCACCACCATCAGGTTGCTGACCATCGCAGCCTTTTTGTCTTCGTCCAGGTCAATGATCTGTTTTTTCGACAGTTCCGCAAGTGCCGCTTCTACCATGCCCACAGCTCCTTCCACAATTTTGAATCTGGCTGCAACAATAGCTGTCGCTTGTTGGCGCTTTAGCATCGCCTGGGCAATCTCTTCTGCATAGGCCAGGTAACCAATTCTCGCTTCGAGTACTTCAATGCCAGCAATGTCGAGCCTCTCCTCCAACTCTTTTTCAAGGTTGTGATTCACTTCTTCGAGGCCTGACCTGAGTGAAACTTCCTCTTCATGGTCGTCGAAATTGTCGTAAGGATAGCGACCGGCCAGCTTTCTCACAGCCGCATCAGTTTGCACACGCACAAAACTCACATAGTCATCTACTTCAAAGGCGGCTTTGAAAGTCTCTTTCACTTTCCAAACAAGGATCACGCTGATCATCACAGGGTTGCCCAGCTTATCGTTCACTTTCAGTCTTTCGCTGTCGAAGTTGCGGGCACGCAGAGAAATTTTTTGCTTTTGATACAATGGGTTAACAAAGAAGAAACCATTGTTCTTCACCGTACCCTTGTATTCACCAAACAGGGTAAGCACTCTCGACTCATTGGGGTTCACAAAAAAGAAACCGGGAGTCATCACAATAGCCAGCACGACAAAAATGGCTGACAAAGGCATGCGGGCAACGGCCAGCCCAAGGATGCCACCGACGAGAAAAATCAGGAATAATGCAATCATAGGATAGCCGGATGTAGGTTTGTTAATCTTTTCAGTGTCCATATCAGAATGATTTAATATGATATTAATTTGATATCAATATACGACAAAGTTTTAGAATGGTTGCAGTCAGGTGAAATAATTATTGAGAAGTGAACGAAGCGAAGGGCTGGTAAATAAGCCCCGACAGGCTAAATATTGAACAGCAGGGCCGTTATTAGGGCAACAGCAGCCACAGCAAAAATTGTCAGCAGGGCCTTCCAGATAAACCTGAACCAGTCGTCGTAAGCAACACCGGCCGCAGCAATCACTGCCATGAGTGTGCCGTTGGTGGGGGTGATAAGGTCAGTGAGGCTGGCACCATACTGGTAGGCCAACACCACAATTTGGCGTGACATGCCTGTGAGGTCAGCAATGGGTGCCAGTAGTGGCATGGTAAGCATGGCCTGCCCGGAAGTACTGGGAACAGGAATGTGTATGATGACGTGAGAGATCATCATGCCCACAGCTGTGATCATTTGTGGGAGGCCATCCAGCGGCGAGAACAGGGCATGTACGATGGTATCAACGATCAGACCCTCCTGCATTATCAGAAAAATAGCCCTGGCAAATCCTACTACCACACAGGCGAATACCATGTCTCGGAAGCCGTCAGTATACGCCTCTCCGGTGCCGTTGAACCCCAATTTCCCAATGACACCAGCAGTAATTCCCAGGGCAAAAAATGGGGCAGCCATTTGCAGAAAATCCCATTCCAGCGTCACGGCTCCATAGATCATGACCCCAAACGTTACCAGCAGAAGGGACAAGATAGCCACAGACCTGAGCGACAACCCGGGAGACGGGGATGCCGGGTTCATTGTGCTGCCTGCTTTTGATTTTCCGTACATCAGCACAAAGAAAATCCAGACAGCTAGTGCAATGACCGTAAAAACGATTCGGAACAGGCTATCGGAGAATGGCTCCACGCCAGCTACCTTTTGGGCAATTAACACAACGAAAGGATTGGACGGACCAAACGATCCCCCAATATTGGCGCTCCCGAAGCTTATCGCCACAGCGGCCTCTTTGGTGTAGCCGGTTTTGGCGGTGAGCAATAATACGATGGGCATCATGGCGATCACTTCTTCTGCAAGGCCATTCAGCACGCCTCCAACACAAAAAACGACGCCAACGAATACCATCAGGGCCATTTCGGCATTCTTAAATTTGGTCACCAGCCAGCCCAGGGCTTCATTGAAGGCTCCTGTTTTTTCAATCACATAAAAGCAGCCACCCAAAATAAGAATGAAAGCAATGACGTCGGCGCTGCTCACAATGCCTTTGGGGATGGCCACCAGCATGTCAAAGAAGGCGACAGGTTGATTTTCGATGGTATGATAACTTCCCTGTACCACCACGTCCCTTCCAGTTGCTTCGTCTGGCACTCGGTCATACTGCCCAGCGGGAACCAGCCAGGTCATGACAGCAGCTGCAGCGATAAACAAAAGCATGATCATGATAGGATGCGGGAAGTTACGCTTCATGGGTCGGTCGTTAGAACCTTCAATATAAGAATTAGCAAGTAAGAAATAGGAGTTGCTGAGATCACTTTGGCCGTTCTTTACTTGCTGGGTAAAGTTTCCGCCGGAATAGGCATTTCGGATAGCTGTTTTACCTTTGCAGTCAAATAGCAACTATGAACCTGCCTCGGATCAAGCCATTTGCCTACAAAACCGCCGAACAATATTACTTCAGGCTTTCTCTGATTTTCTACGTGCTTGCGGCGGCTCCCATGGTACCTTTTATCATCGTTTATCTTCAAATGCAAGATGGAGCAGTGACGCCTCCTTTTGGGAGTGAACTTAATTCGACGATTACAGCCATACTGGCCGTGCTTGCTTTTGGCAATGTGGTGCTGGGCATGCGGCTTTACAAACAGGAAATTCAGCCTCTGAAGTCACTGACCTCACTTCGTGACAGGCTTGACCTGTTTCTCCATGCTTCGATTGTTCAGTATAGCTGCATGGAAGCAGCCTCCATCATGGCAGTGGCTGGCCTCTACCTTACCCGTATGACATTTTTTGTGCTGCTTTACCTGGGTATGCTGATCATTTTTGCGCAGGTGAGGCCAGAAATGCGCAGAATTAGCAAACAGTTGAAGATGACGAAAGAAGAAGAGGATATCGTTTATCAAAAAAAGGAAATCGACTGAGCTGTAACCACAGGTAGAAAATTGAGTAACCACCGAAACTCAATCCTGTCATGGTCAAAAACTACTTCACTATCGCATTGCGGGTTCTTCGCAGAGACCGGCTCTTTTCCATTGTCAACATTCTCGGTCTTTCTGTCGGACTGACAACTGTGCTTTTCATTTTTTTGTGGGTGAAGTACGAACTCTCGTTTGATAAGTTCCATGAAGAGATCGAAAACATCTACTACGTGTATGAGCATCAGGAATACTCCAACGGCCAGAGCTTTTACTCCTATGTCACTCCCGGGCCGCTTGCGCCAGCGTTGCAGGAAAGGTATTCTGAAATAGAAGGGGCAGTACGTTTTACCTGGGCCAACTTCACCGTCAAGGTCGGAGATGTGCTGGTGAATGAAGACCAGGTATACATGACTGATCAGAGCTTCTTTGATGTTTTCTCCTTTCCGGTTTTGAGAGGAAAAAGGGAAACACTTCTCAACGATCCGTCTTCTATCGTTATTACCAGAGACCTGGCCGTCAAATATTTTGGTAGCGACTGGGAGCGGCAAGAGGTGGTTGGCCAGGCGATTCGCCTCGATGACAAGTGGAATGTGGTTGTGAGCGGCGTGGTAGAAAACCCTCCCCGCCAGTCAGGGTTACAGTTTCATGCTGTCGTGCCTTTTCATTTTCTAACCGACAGGTGGGGCAGCTGGATTGAAACCGATTGGGGCTCCAATGCCCTGAGAACTTATGTGAAGCTAGCCAATGGAGCCAATGCGGAGGCGCTCGCCGATGCATTAAGGTATGAGGTAGAAACACACAACGAGGGGTCTAACGTGGAGTTATTTCTTCTGCCTTTTGCGGAGCTGCATCTCACAGCGCTCAATGGTAGGAACGACCCCAAAATCTATTTAAGAATATTTGTGGTGGCGGCTATATTCATCCTGCTCATTGCCTGTATCAACTTCACCAACCTGGCTACAGCCAGAGCAATGAAAAGAGCGAAGGAAATAGGGGTGAGGAAGTCTATTGGCGCTATGAGAAACCAGCTGATCGGGCAATACCTGATGGAGGCACTGGTTCTGGCATTGGTTTCTTCCATTGTGGCCGTTGGCCTGGCCGCTGTGCTGTTGCCCTGGTTCAATCAGGCGTCGGGCAAGCAGCTACTTTGGACGGACGTGGACGCTACATTTGTTGCCGGTCTGGCCACCATTGTCGGCTTTACTGGCATTTTCGCTGGTATTTATCCCGCATTTTATCTCTCATCGTTCAAACCTGTGGAAGTGTTGAAAGGCACTGTGAAGTTACAGGGAGGTCTTTTTCGTAAGGCGTTGGTCATCCTTCAGTTTACCCTGTCAACAGTGCTTATTCTTTCCACGGTGGTGGTGAATAGACAACTCTCTTTTATGAAGAGCAAAGACCTTGGCTACAAACTGGAGAATGTCATTTACCTCGAAATGAAAGGCGACCCTCAGCCAGGCTATAAGGCGTTGCAGGCAAATGCTAACCGTTTTCCCGAAATTTTGAGCCTCACTGTCGCCGATCAGGTGCCTATCAATGGGGGATATTCTACCTCCAATATGGACTGGGAAGGGAAGGATCCTGAATCAGATGTCAACATCTATTTCATTAATACTGGCTACGACTACCTTCAAACGCTGGGCATTGACCTGGCGGCCGGGCGTACACATTCAAGAGAGTTTTCCACTGACACAATGAATGTGGTGATCAACGAAGCCATGGCTGAGCTAATTGGCAGATCACCAGACGAACTTGTGGGGGAAAGGTTCAGGTTGTGGAAAAACGAAGGGAAAATCATTGGTGTGGCAAAGAACTATCATTTTGAAAAAATGAATGCTAAAATTAGCCCGCAGGTTATTTCATTGAGCCCGAGAAGAAGTAACAACGTGATGGTGAGAATATCAGGCGCCAATTTGCAGCAGTCGCTGGCAAGTGTGCGAACCATTTGGGAAGAGGCAGTACCTGACCAGCCTTTCGACTACTCGTTTATGGATCAGGAGTTTAATGAGGTCTACGAAAAAGAGACACAGGTGAGTCAGCTATTTACATCGTTCTCGGTCATAGCGATACTGATTTCCTGTATTGGGTTGTTTGGACTGGCATCTTTTGTGGCCGCCCAAATGAGAAGAGAAATCGGTTTGAGAAAAGTACTGGGAGCTACCATGCAGCAAATCGTTTTTGCATTTTCGAAAAGATTTCTTGGCTGGGTCATAGTGGCGAATATCATTGGCTTGCCAGTGGGTTATTGGCTAATGAATTTGTGGTTGGAAGAATATGCCTATCGCATCACAGTCCAGCCGATCATGTTAGCGGCGGTGGCATTGCTTACCCTTGGCATTACGCTCACCACCATTTTGTACCAGTCGATCAGCAGCGCTGCAACGAATCCGGCAGATGTGCTGAGGCATGAATGATCAACCGCTGCGGGAGGATGTCTTTTGATTTATTGGCTTGTTGGTTACTTTAGCCATAGTTCGTTTTTTTTGAAAACTAAATGTCGCACTGAGCCTGTCGAAGTGTTTAGGGGAACCGCCTTCGACAGGCTCAGACTGACATTCAGTATGCTGACAAATCTGTTAACCAATAACTCCACCCAATGAACAATCAACTCTGGTTTATGACTTCCGCCTTCGATTACCTGAAGCTGGAGCAAATCATTGACAAGGCCAAAGAAGTAGGCGTGCAGGGGCTCGACCTCTGTGTATTCAGAAGAGACGGCACTCGCCAGGATCATGTGGCTACTCACTTGGACTACGAAGATTTCGGACCGGAGGAGGCTGCAAGAATCATAGATCGTTTTAACACCAGCGGACTTAAGCTTTCTATTGGAGCCTTCGAAAACCTGATAGGCGGAGATGAAGCGGAACGAATAAAAAACCAGAACCACCTGCTCAAACTGATCCGCATTGCCCACTTGCTGGGCGGCGATGAAAACGATGTGAAGGTGGGCACCTTCGTTGGCTACAACCACGAGATGGGCAATACAGAAGGTGGCTTCCAGAAGAATCTCGATGAATACGCCCGCATTTTCTCACCGATTGTGAAATATGCTGAAGACTTGGGAGTAACCATTCTCTACGAAAACTGCCCCATGGAAGGCTGGAGGTCGGAAGGCTTCACCGGCACTTTCAACAACCTCCCCGGTGTGTTGGCGGCCCGCAAGCTCATGTACGAGTTGATTCCCAGCACGGCTCACGGAGAGATTTATGACCCGTCGCACGATGTATGGCAGAACATTGACCCTTCCGAAGTGATTAAAGCCATGGACATCAAGAGGCTGCACCGGATCCATGTGAAGGCTACCAGAAACCTTGATAATACGACCCGTACGCATTGGGGGGCGATGTATCCGATGCAGGCTGTTAACAAGGATTTGGCTGCCAAAGCAGGAATACCCATTCCCGGCCACAGCTGGGACAGGCATAATTACGAAGCCATGATGCCGGGCTTTGGTGGCTCCGACAGCATGGACTGGCGGAAGTTTGTGGATGTGCTGAACGACAGAGGTTTCAATGGCCCTTATGAGATGGAAAACGAAGCCAGTCTTTCCAAAGCCACTGGCAACGAGGGTGCCATTATGCAGGGGTACAAAGCAAGCTTGTTGTTTTTGGCACCTATGTTATGGCAGCTGACCGAGAAGGGCTATGCTTATGATCAAAGTAAAAATGCACCGTTAAAGCAGTTGGCCAGGAAGGATTTGAAGGTTGTGGAGATGAAGGATATTGTTTGAAAGGTTTAAAAGTCGAGTTTGATTTTTTTGAAATTAATTAGAAGGATTGAACATATTGCAAGTGTTCCGGTAAGCCCCAATGCCAGGTCATTTCTGTAGTCAATTAGGAATAACAAACCCAATGCTGTCCCTAAAGGAACAAAATTAACGTAGACTATTTCCAGTTCAAAATCTGGTTTACGCTCCTGCTCATTTTCTCGCCAAATTACCAGATACACCAAAAATATGATCGCATTATATCCGGCAATTCCCCAGGTTAAGTCAGGAGTATACTGTTCAGAAGTACCAAGCGCCACCAGGTCTACCTTTCTAACTGATTCCACATAATCAAAGTCCAGCCACTCAAATTGATAATTTGCAAGACAAATCAAAGTATAAGTGGTAGCGATCAGCAAATGGAACAGACCGCCAAAAATCAGATAGTTTTCGTTTGATATCCTAAGCACATAGACAATTTAGCATTCTTTCTTCAAAAGTTTGGTTCGAGTAAGTGCTCAAAAAAACAACTGCATCTTCCCGTTATGAGTACTGATGTCTGCCTCCATATGATAAGCTGCTTTAATATTTTCTTTGGTCAGCACTTCTTTTTTCGATCCATCCGCTAAAATTTTGCCGTTGCACACCAGCACCACCTTATCGGCAAATCGGGCGGCCAGATTGAGGTCATGCACCACGCCCACCACCACAATGTCCTGCTGCTTGATTAGCTCCATCACTTTGTACATGAAGTCGAACTGGTAGTATACATCGAGAAACGTTAATGGCTCGTCGAGAATGAGGTAGCGGCTGCCTTCCTTTTGTGGATACCAAATCTGCGCCACTACCCTGGCAAAATGTACCCGTTGCTTTTCGCCGCCGCTTAGGGTCATATAATTCCTATCCGACATGGATGCCACGTCGAAGAAGTCCATCGCTTCTTTGCAGGCGGTGAAATCCTTCTGCTCCGGCTGGCCGCTAAAGTGCGGATAGCGCCCCATCATGACCACCTCTTCTACAGTCAGCGGAAAGGCGAGTTCGATATTTTGTGATAACACGGCTCGCCGTTGTGCCAGCGCAGCCACCGAAAACTTGTTGATGTCTTTCCCATCATAGGTGACCGTGCCCTGATCAGCTACATGCTGATTACACAATACCTTAATGAGGGTCGACTTGCCGGCTCCATTGGGGCCAATGATGAGGTTGAGCTTGGCCGGTTCAAAGACTACCGACACATCGTCGAGGAGTGTTTTTTGGCCAATTTTATAAGTGATATTTTTAGCTGCCAGCATGTCAAAAGAAGTAGTTTTTCCTTCGCAGGAGAATGATGAAAATGGGAACGCCAACGACTGAGGTAACAATGCCAATGGGCAGCTCAGCAGGACGCAGCACCATTCGGGCGGTGAGGTCGGCTAGACTAAGGATGATGGCACCCAAAAGGGCGCTGTCTCTGATCAGCACCCTGTTGTCGGAGCCGCTGATCATGCGCAACAGATGAGGCACGATAAGCCCAACAAAGCTGATAACCCCGACAAAAGCGGTCGCTACTGCAATCATCACCACATTAATAGTAAGAATGATCAGCTTCAATCTTCTGATATTGATGCCGAGGTACATGGCTTCTGTTTCTCCAATCATAAGGGCATTGAGGTGTTTGGAGTAGCGCATCGACAGTCCGATGCAAGCAAAGGTAGAGATGCCTACGATAGTCACGGAATGCCAGTTGGCACCGGACAGCGTGCCCATGCCCCAGAAGGTAATCGACCGGGCCTGCGGGTCACGGGCGATGTAGGAGAGGAAGCCAACCCCGCTCATGAACAGGGCATTGATGGCTATGCCAATCAGCAGTAGCACGACGACGGAGCTTTTTCCAGTTTCTTTGGATTCGGAGAGTAGAAAAACCAGGTAGGTAGAGACAACTGCTCCAGCTGAAGCTGCCAATGGCAATGTCCATTCACCGGTATCGAGTTGGAAGGTAGCGCCGAGTACAAAATACAGGGCAGCTCCAAAGGCAGCTCCACTAGAGGTTCCGATAAGCCCTGGCTCTACAATGGGGTTACGAAACAAAGCTTGCATAAGGGTGCCGCCTACTGCCAGGCTAGCACCCACAAGCAGGCAAAGCAAAGCCCGGGGCAGACGGATGTCCATGAAAATTCGCTCATTCAGAGGCATACTACTTGCGTCGGTATCGGCTCCGCTCAGATATTTGCCCAGCGAGGAGCTGATTTCATCAGAGCTGATATTGATGGCCCCAAACCTGGCAGAAAGAAAGGCTGTGATGGCCAGCAGTATCAGCAGAACGAGGAGGACGCCCCGCTTTTTAAAGTTGAGCTTCATCCTGATGAATTAGCTTTTGAAGCATCAGTACATTTTCCCCGGTTCTGGGGCCGATATACACCATGTCATGTTCTTCCACCCGATAAATTCTGTTGTTCTGTGCGGCTTTGGTGCCCGCAATGCCAGGCAGCTCCATGATCTTTTCTGAAGTTCCCAGTCTATCATAGCCAAAGTCGGTGAGGAGGATGACATCGGGGTTGGACGCAGCCACGACCTCAGCAGATAGCTGACGCATGCCCCTTTCGTCATCTACGGCCATTTTGGCACCTGCCCAATTAATCATTTTGGCAGCGGTGCTTTTCTTCGTCATCACCAAAAATACGTTGGATGCCTGACCAAAATGGATTACCAGCACATTCAGTGAATCGGCATAATTGGCCGTGTTATCCAGCGCTAGTTTCATATCGGCATCCAGTTTTTTGCAAAGCGAATCGGCGGCGGCTTCTTTGTGAAAGTACTGTCCCATTTCCTTCATCAACGCCTTGGTGCTTTCAATGTCTTCATCTTTGGTGTCAAACACTTTCATGGGGATTTTAAGATCCTCCAACTGTTTTACGACATGCTCAGGGCCGATATTGTTATCATGAATGATCAAAGTCGGTTTTGCGGCAAGTACGCCTTCAGCGCTCAGCGCCCGGTGGTAACCAACGGTTGGTAGCTCTGTGGCCTCAGGAGGGTAGGTGCTCGAGACATCTACTGCGGCGATGTCCTTCTCTGCTCCAAGTGCAAAAATGATCTCGGTGTACTGCTTGGCAATGCACACGATCCTTTCGGCGTTGTTTGTCTTTTTATCTTCATTGCCAAAGCGCCCACAGCCTGCAAGCAGGAGAGCGACAATGGCTACTAAGTATAGCTTTTTCATAGTTAATCGGATTTAAAAAAGAGAGTAGCGGCGCTCTGGCTGCTACTCTCTAAATGGATTAGAAGGTGTATTTCAGGTTCACACCTCCAAAGAAATTGATTTCGTTGGGAGCTGGGATATAGGCGTCAGGAATCTGGTTTACAAACACCATTTGGTAGTACTGCTCTCCGGTGATGTTATTGGCACCGAAATAAGCATCCAAATTGAAGTGCCCGAAGGATTTCCTGAAGCCTGCTTTGATGTTCAGCAGGCTGTAGGCCTCTGTTTCATTCACTTCATCCGATGTGTAGAACATAGAACTACGGTAGTTGAAATTTAAGTTTCCGTACAAGCCGGGCTTCGTATCTACATCTACGCCAAGATTGAACACCACGGGAGAAACGCCTGCAACAGCATTGCCTGAATACTCGTTGACTATGGTGCTGTCCAGATTGGCTACACTTTTTCCCACGGTTTCGTAGGTGAAATTGTCGTAGGTAAAGTGAGAGTAAGTCAGGTTAACAAAAGGACGCAAGAGCTTCAGGAAACCGGTATTGGAACTCACTACGTTGTAGTTCACCAATACTTCAAGCCCTGTATTGTTCAGGCTGCCGCCATTAACAATGTAAGAGTACAGTGTAGCAGTGTTCCACGGGTTCTGCACGGTTACATTGGTGAACTTGTCCTGGAATTTGGCATTGAAACCTGCGATTGTATAAAACAATCGGTTGTCCATCATGCTTCCTTTGGTGCCGATCTCGATCTGAATGCCTTTCTCCGGCCCCAGGCCTGTGTTGAGCTGGCCCGTGGTTGAAATCAGGATATTGGAGCTAACCGGGGCCTTGTAACCCACAGAGTAAGAAGCATACACCGAGGCCACTTTGCTGATCTTTTTATTGATGGCAAAGTTAGGCGATGCCAGCCCGTTATAGGTGTTTTCATAGGTTTTCAGCCTGGCATTCCCAGGGTGGTCGTTGGTAAGTCCCCAAAGTCGATCTTCCAGGCGCAGCTTCATGTTGCTGATGCCAATGCCTGCTGTGACGCCGATATCCGAAGGTAGCGACAAAGTCCACTGAGTGAAATAGGAGGAGGTGGAGCTTGTCGTCGCCTGATTGCTTCTGATAGCTGTAATGACATTGTAGCCACTCAGGTTGGTGCTGTCAGCGCCCATACCATAGCCAGCTGTAAAGGCCTCCATCTGCTGCATCTCCACGCCTGTAATGCCAGAAAGGGTTACGGCTTCAGATAGTTTGAACTGCTTGTCAAAAGTAGATCGGAAGCCATAATTCAGCGGGGTTTTGTCTGTCCAGCCTCCGGCAGAGCTGTTGTCCATTTCTTGTGCTGAACCGAACAAGGAAGTGGTGTTGGAAACATGGTCGTTGAAATGATAGGTGTGCCCGACGCCTGCTCTGAAGGTTTTAACCGCCGAATGCGCATTGTTGGCGATGTAGCGGCTGTTGCCAGAATAGTCGAAAGTTTCATATTGTTCTTGCGTTAGCTCACCATTTCTCTCATCATAGCTGTCGCTAAAACCCAGGTATGAGGTCATGCTCTGCTTATCGTTCAGCATATAGTCTCCCATCATGTTCACAAAGTTCTTGTGCGACCTGGTGTGAGGCATAAATCCGTCATATTTCTGGTGTCCGTAGTTAATCAGAAACGATGACTTTTCGCCTCCGATGGCCAATCGGGTAGTGGAGCGTTGCAAACCGTAGCTTCCTACCATGAAGTCTTCTCCAATAGAGGTTTGGTCTTTTTCGGCTTTCTGTGTTTGCAGGTTCACAACGCCGGATATTGCCAGCCCATACAAAGTGCCCGAAGGCCCCTTGCTCACCTCCAGGTTACTCACCGAGCCATAGTCAACATCATCCATCACTGTGATGCCCTCGGCGTCGGTAATCGGAATCCCGTTCAGGTACATCTTCACCCCCTGAGAGTCGAAGTTACTGCTAATACCACGGAAGCCCATTCCGCTGCCGTAGCCTCTGATATTGATCTGCTGACCACCCGAGATCGTTCTTCTTTCCATAAACACACCGGGAACGCTGGTATTGATAGCGTCATCGAAAAAAAGACCTGTTGACCGCTTAAGCTCCTGGCTGCCCAGCTTCACAATAGAGATGGGCTGCTCAAGTAGTGATCGGTTGGGGTTTGAAAGAGCCGTAACTTCCACTTCCTGGAGACTTTTTGTTGAAGAAATCAGTGAAATGACAAGCTCAGTGGCGCAGTCTGCTGTTTTTGAAAAGGTTTCATAGCCTACGTAGCTTACCCGAACGATGGCTGAACCTGCGCAATCAACCGAGAACTCTCCGTTGTCATTAGTGGTTGTTCTCCCTTTTCCGTCAATTTCAATAGTAGCAGCTGCCAGCGGAGCGTTGGTCGATGCATCAACCACCTTTCCTTTTAGCTGCCCATTCTGAGCCAATGACGCATACGTCACCAGCATACTCAATGTGAGTAAAAATATGTGTCTCATTATTTATCTGTTTGTTTATTCTGAATAATCACAGGCATAGCACTCCTGTATCTTTGCTACAGAAAAGATGCAATACCCTCGTTCACTAAGAAATGGCTAAACAGATTTTGGGGGTGGGCCTACCAGTTCGATGCATGGTGAGGAATAGAAATGAGCAAATGATGAGTCGATGGTAGATTTTGGAACAAGTATCCCGTAAGTGAACAACTTTTCGGAGGCTGAAAATTTAAGTGACTTGACCGTTTTGGTGACCTTTCTTGTGGTTTTGCTAATGGGGCCACTGTCGTCGTCCATGTGTTTTCGCACCAGCTCGTCCAGCATCACAAGGTTGGTTTCTTTCACATCGTTGATGCAGAAGTAGTAAACCGAATCAGCTACTACTTCCCTGCGAACGATGTCGTACATTTGACCTTTGAAGCGGAATTCTCTTCCTTCTTCTTCCCACTCGAGGTTAGGTATTTGATCAACTGCGAAAGAGAGCTTGTGAAGCTTATCATCAGGTACTCCAGCCTCGATCTGCTCTTTTACTTCCCGTCGTATTATGAACTGCTGAACCTCGAATATGGTGCATATACCAAAATAATTGAACAGAAAGCTAAACAGGAATACGTAAGCACAGTTTCGCTTCGCTATGTCATTGGGCAATGTCATCTTTAGTTAGCTAAACTCCATTTTCTGCACCTGTGCCATTCAATTAGAAGCAATAAATTTAGGTCATTTCTCTCCGACATCTGAAGGCCATCCGGCGATTTGTTACAAGTGGACGTTGGGTGCAGTTCTTCGACACAATGGGTTGACAGATGGGGGTGCCATACTCCTGAAGACAGAGGGGAGGTAGTTAATTGCCATCTCCATGAAAGCACCGGAAAATCACTCTTCCGGTGCATGGGAACTTATGTCATCAACATTAAAACTTTCTGTAAGGTGCCTCCAGCAGCTTGTTCGCAGCTGCTTCTGCAAATTTTTGGTCTTTGTTGTTCCAATTCAGGGTTTGATCGGGAAAGCGGTTGGCCACTACGCCCAAAAGGATGGCCTCCGTTAATCGGGCAGCGTAAGAGAACGGCGCACTGGTCTTGTCCTTGCCGAGGCAGGCGTCCACGAATTGGTGGTAATGATCTGCTTTAGGGAGGTCAGGAAAATCAACCTTCTCATATTTGCCGTCAACAATCAATTTTGGATAGTCGATATGAGGCAAAAGTAGTCTACCCTTTTCACCAATAAACATAGCGCCCTGATCCGGAAGTTTATCGGTACCCGGCATGGCAAGCTCTTCATGGCTGTCAGGCGCATCCACTCCGTCGTACCACACCCACTTGAAGTTGTCGGTGGTAAATTTTGTGGCAGGGAATTCGTACGTCACCACGTTCTTTTCCGGGTGGCCAAAGCCTGTTGGCTTTCGGCAACTTGTGGTGATGGTCTTAGGCACGTCGAGCGCCAGTGCGGTGTAGGGGGTGTCGAAAATGTGAACGCCCATGTCGCCCAGGGTGCCGCAGCCGTAGTCCACTATTTTTCTCCAGTTGCCAGGGTGGTAGTAGCCTTCTTTGTAGGCTCTTTCAGGTGCCGTTCCCAGCCAGAGGTTCCAGTCCAGTGTGGTTGGCACAGTGTCGCTGCCTGTTGGTGCAGGACCGTCGAAGCCCCAGTTTTTGTTGGACCACGCCCTTACGGTCTGTACTTTCCCGATAATGCCTGACTGGATCAGGTCAACAGTGCCACGGTACTGATTCCAGGAGTGAATCTGTATACCCATTTGGGTAATCAGCTTGTTGTCTTCGGCCATCTTGCGCATGGCCCTGGCTTCTGACACGTGGTGGGTGAGGGGCTTCTGACAATAAACAGGCTTACCCATTTGCATCGCCAGCATGGATGCGGGCGCATGGGTGTGGTCAGGCGTTGACACGATCACAGCGTCAATGCTTTTCCCAATTTCGTCAAAGAGTCTTCTGTAGTCCGAAAATACTTTGGCGCCTTTATGAAGTTTATTGGCGGCCTTCAGGTTGTTGGCGTCTACATCGCAAAGGGCAGTTACGTCGACCAGCTTGTGCGATGAGATCGACTTGAGGTCTTCGCCACCCATGCCTCCTACGCCAATGTGGGCAGTTCTTAGCCGGTCGACCTTGACCCTGGCCCAGGAGGAAGAGGACAAGAAAGCGATAGAGGAGGCAGCTAGTGCAGTATTTTTGAGGAAGAGTCTTCTTTTCATGAGAGTACAATTTGTTTCAACACCCTAATTTTGGTTTTTTAATTGGTTTATCCATCATCAAGGCCATCATGTTATTAAATAATCGACAGTCCGGCGTTGACACTTCTCGTTTTGGCAATAATTGAATGGAATCCGGTTAATTTACCGGATACACGTAATAACTTTGTGTACATCCCTTGCAGGGCATCGCCCAATTTCTCAATGACTGAGCGAAGCGTTTGCAGGCCACTTTGGTGAGAGGAAGCTTTTGCTCCCTAGGTTGGTGCCTACTCTATCTTCCTTCCCAGCCTCTCCGCCTGCGCTATTATCTTGGCGTATACTGCTTTCCCTTTGCTCAGCTCTTCCAGCACAACCTTCTTTTGGTCGGCTTCATAGAAAAGACCCTTTGTTTCTACCCATTCGGCCAACCGGTCGATGATGGCAATGAATCTTTGTGCTGGTTCGGCGTAGCCAGCGGGCCTGCCTTCAAAGTCAACATACACCGGATTTGAGTGAGCTCCCCCACACCTAATGGCCAGCCAGCCGGAGTCTTCCAGCGTAATTTTTGTAACCTTATCAGTAGTGCTGGCAATCATTTTGCCGTTGAAGACAATCTCTACGGGCACATTTCCTTTGGGAGTGAGCGCCTCTGTCATCACCTCAAAGGTTGCTGGCGTTTTGCCTGTTTTCAACACACTTCCCGGCTGCTCGGCATTCACTGTGAAAAAGAGCATAGGGCCGTTGGTGATAAAGCTTTTTCCTTGCTGCAAGCCTTTTCGCCAGTTGTCTAATGTGAAGGGCTCGTCTTCCAGGTTCACATACACCCTTGGCGTATCTTTGATGATCCAGTCGGGCCCGGCGGTGGCCGGTATTCTGAAGCCACAATTGAGGATGTCGTACCAGATATCCTGCTGCCCTCCGTTGCCGGCTATTTCTGCCATTTGGATCTTGCCCAATGCAATATCAACCGGCATCTCAAATCCCGAGGAAGGCCAGGGCGTTTTGATTTGGTCTGTGCCTTTGAAGTTTCCAAAATGGGCGGCAATGGTGGTGGCGCCCTGCTCGATGGCTTCATCCAGAATATAAGAATTGGGTGGATAATCGGGGCCGCCCAGCTCACCTACAGCACCAGAGCTAATAGGTTGAATCAGTTCATTCAGCCCCAGAAAGGCCAGATGACCATAGGGGTTGTTTCGAAACTCTTCTCCATAGGTGATCAAATGCTCCGCTGTACTAAACGCCTTCCTTTCGCCCATGGGAAATTCGTTGGCATAAATGGCGTGCGTTTCCCACTCGCCTTTCAGGGTGAGGATGGCTGACACATTGAGGTCTTCACTTTTGGAAATCAAAGGCCAGTATTGACTGAATTGAACTGGTATGCCTACGTCGGTGGTGTGGATGTGCGTTTGGCCAGAGTACCAGCCCAACTCAGGCATGTTGATCCATCGTTCCATGGCAACATCTATAACGCCACTTTCGGGCACCTTCACCGTCACTGGGTTGTACTCAAAGCCATGATAGATAGTGGCTGTTTTTCCAGCAGGGGACACGCCGAGCTCTGCTTTGCCGTCGATGTAGAAGTATGGCCCTGGCTGATATTCCCAAAAAATGGATCTCCAGCCATCGTTTTCGTTTCGGCCTACAGCGTAGGAAGGCCCTTTAATGGGCGTCCAATAGCTTTTGTTTGCAGCGTCTTTCACCTCAATGCGAGTGGCCAGCGGTTGGCCGCTAAGCTTATCTGTAATCGTGAATTTGATTCCTTCTTTAAATGGAACATCCCTTTTGGCGGGTGACCGCCCGGGCGCTGGAAGCACTACCTTGTACGCATTATTGGCAGGGAGCAACGAAAATGGAGGATCCTGCATGGGGATACCCTGCATCCGTATGGTGGCTGACGCCATGTTTCCAAGACTATCGCTCATTTGGATGGTTTGAGTCAATGCCTTCTCAGTGAGCGGCGTGCAAACGGCAAAGGTGTAGCCAATTGACTCCGGAGCCAGGGTGATGGTCTTATTCCAAAACAATATCTCATCGCTCAAATCGGCTTTCATGACTAGTTCTGTGGCCATGCTCCGGCGATTTTCAATTTCGATAACCACTACTTTGAAATGCCCGACTTGCACATTTACTACCGGTGCTTCTGACGAGCTTTTGATCGACTGGTCAATCACCACATTTAACGAAGGACCTTTCCGGGCCATTCCGGCAAAGTAGGCTCGACATTCTTCCAAAAGGTGCTTTTGCTTAGCTCTGGTTGCACCTATTTGCTTCATCACCTTGCTGTCGACCATTAGCAGGTTTTGCTCATCGGTCAGCTCACGGATCTGCCACGATGCTACCCTAAGCTCATCCCAGATATTGAACAACCGTGCCGCAGCTGGGTCGTCAATCCTCAGGAGTTGTATGGCCATGAGGTAATCGTTCAGTTCTGCCAGCACGGGGTCGGAGTGCCTTGGGTGTGCTTCCGTGGGAGTGTTAGTGTTAAAACAAAAAACAAAAAGGAACAGTAGTACAGGAGTAGGCTTTGCCATAGTTGAGAGATGCTTGACTTTGGGTGTTCAATAAAAATAGAAAAAATTGACGGACTCTCGGCCATCAGTTCTTCTGCCATTTGCAGAATTGACAAAACGGCAATCCTGAAGCTATTGCTACAGCATTCGGTTATAACCGCTCGCTCAAAAACTCCAAAGGATGATGAAAGTACTTTCTCAAGTCCTCTCTGGTATAGCAAACCAATGTATATGAAGAAAAATGCCTTTCTGGTTTCGTTCTGTCTTTTTGGAGAGGAATTGGTGCCACTTTCAATACTTCAAAATGAAAGTGGTCAAACTGCCAGCCATATTTATCCAGCTCCATTGTGTTCATGAACCGTGCTATCGGTCTATCGGGGGTTACTGGTTGATAAAGCTCTACCTCAATACCAGCTATGTGTTCGTAGAGAGTCCAAAATTTTCCCCTTTCATCCTGATGTTCAATAATTAGTTGGGCATATGGCCCGTCTGTTCGTTTGCTGATAATCACGCCTTCCATGATGGAGAAAATGGGTTCATTGATATAGTTGCCTGAAGGTCTTTTGATATCAATGCCAGTGTGATAGTGCGCGGGAATGCCGGGTCTTTCATTTCTCAGCAAGCCGAATTCGCCAATGTCGGTCAGCACTATGGAATTCGTTGAACTTCGGTCGATCGCTTGGAGAGGTATAAAAAGGTTGCCTTCACTTCTGAGTAAAGCGAAAACTGATAGTAGCACGGATAGACTGATATTTGATACGGTATTCATTGTTTCTATTATCAATCAGTTACCTGATTTTCTCCATCCAGCCATTGATTTTCTTTTCCAGAAGAACCAGGGGCAAACTCCCTGAGTTTAACACCTGATTGTGAAACTCCCTGACGCTAAATTTATCACCAAGAGCGGCCTCAGCCTTTTTTCTCAACTCCTGAATTTTCAGCTGGCCTATTTTGTACGAAACGGCCTGCCCGGGTGTGGCCATGTAGCGCTCGATGGACGCAATAATGGAGGCTTCGGATTCTGCTTCATTGTCGAGCGAATATTGGATCGCTTCTTCTCTTGTCCAGCCTTTGGCATGGATACCGGTGTCGACCACCAGCCGGATCGCCCGGTGCATTTCCATGCTGAGCATGCCGAAATACTGGTAAGCGTCTTCATACAGTCCAAGCTCTTTACCCAGCGACTCGGCATACAAGGCCCAACCCTCCACAAACACACCCAGGCTCTCCGGATGCAGGAACTCAGGCAGGTCAGTGTTTTCCTGCTGCAGCGAAAGCTGATAGTGATGCCCCGGCACAGCTTCATGCAGAAACAGGGCCTCATCTGAAAACTTGTTGTAGCTTGTTACATCAGGGATGGGCACATAAAAGGTGCCTGGCCTCGTGGCATCTTTGCTGCCAGGCACGTACTCTGCGCTAGCCGAGGCTTCCCGAAACGCTTCCGTTCTTCGCACTTCGAAAGTGGCTTTGGGCTTCAGGTCAAATACCTCCACCAGTCTGGCTTCGACACGTGCCCTTATTGTGTTGAAACTGGCAATCACCTGCTCTGGTTCGGTGTAAGGCATTTGGCTTTTGCTGGTACGCACATGCTCAAAGAAGGCCTTCAGGTCGCCTTCAAAGCCGGTCGCAGCTTTCGCCTTTTCCATTTCAGCCAAAATCCTTTTTACTTCACTTTTGCCCAACTCATGAATCTCGTCAGCCGTCAGGTTGGTGGTGGTGTGCAGCCTCAACAGGTAGTTGTACGTTTCGGGACCATTGGGTAAAGCCCCAAGACCCGAGGTCTCTGTGCCAGCAGGCAAATAGCTATCCAAGAGAAAGTCTTGCAGCTCTTTGTACTTCGGTTTGAGCTTGTTTTGAATGGCGTCGCTGTAAGCGCTGGCGAGCCTTTCCTTCTCTTCTGATGAAAAGCTCTCAGGCATCTGGCGAATAGGGGCGTAATACAAGTGATCGGACAGCGGGTCATTGATAAAGCCATCCAGCTGAGGAATCGTTTTCTTAATAAGCGTTTTGGGAGGCACGACACCCGTGGCGATGCCCTCTTTCATTTTCACTATGCAGGTATCGAGGAAGGGCAGGTACGCATCAATCCGCCTAAGCCAGTTGTCATAGTCTTGCACTGTGTTGAAAGGCTGTACACTTTGCCCCCCGGCCAGCTGCGAAAAGTAAAGGTGCAGCGACTGGATTTGAAGGACGGGCATGAGCTCGAAGTTGGGCAAATTGTAGATCGGCGAAGCCATGGTCACAATCTTGTTGGTGAGGCCTTCCCGCTTAATGTCACAGTCCCAGGCCATCACCTGCATGCTCATCCACTGCGACGGGCTCACCATGGTGGAGTCGTATTCACTAAGCGCCTCGAGAAAATGGGTGTAGTTCTCTATAAGGTCTTCCTGGTAGTCGTCAGCAATGAAGTTGGCTACCTTGTCGTTGTATTCAGATTCACCTGCTTTGGTGGCTTCTATGGGGTTGATGCGCAGCTTGAATTGATTGTACGCTTCAAAAAGGCTATCGATGACAGGGTTGGGTCCTGGTGGCTGAGTGGGTTTCGGGCTTGAGCAGCTGCCAGCTATTAGCAACATTGCGAAAAAACAGGCATTAATTGACTTCATAAAGTTGATTTAGTGCTTCGGAAATGGGTACTCACCACAATTGGTGCACCTCTTTTTTGATGTATGCTTCATAAATTTTGTTCATCGCCATTACCTGCGCTGTTGTAAGTGGCGGCGTGTCGTAGGTGGATAAATTGGACAACACCTGCTCAACCTTCGATGCGCCGGGAATAATGCAGCTTACTTCCTCAAAGCCAAGTATCCACCGGAGAGCAATGGGTGCCAGATTGGTCATGCCGGGAAATAGTGCCTTCAGTTCACCAACGGCTTTCAAGCCCAGGTCATAGTCAATACCCGAAAAAGTCTCTCCTTTGTCGAATTTCTCCCCGTTCCTATTGAAGTTTCGGTGATCTCCCGAATCGAAAGTTGTTTTTGCATGATAAGTGCCGGTGAGCAAGCCGCTGGCCAGCGGAACCCTCACAATGATGCCCACATTCCTTCTTTTAGCTTCTTTGAAAAACAGCTCTGAAGGCCTCTGACGAAACAGGTTAAAGATGATCTGCACGGTAGCCACATTGTCGTACTCAATGGCTTTCAACGCTTCTTCCACTTTTTCAACGCTGACGCCCAAATTGAGAATTTTCCCCTGCTCTTTCAGTCGCTCAAACAGCTCAAATATTTCGGGGCGATAGTAGACCTCAGTAGGGGGGCAGTGCAGCTGGATCAAATCCAGCGCTTCCAGGCCTGTTCGCCTGAGGCTATCTTCCACAAACTTCTGGAGCACCTTGGGTTGGTAGCCTTCGTTAGTGTGCGGGCTGATTTGTCTGCCGCATTTGCTGGCTACGTAAATGCGTTCTGATCGGGAGCGAACTACCCGACCTACTGCCGTTTCACTCAGGCCGTTTTCGTATACATCGGCTGTGTCAATGAAGTTGACGCCCCGATCGATAGCCGTATTGATGATTTTATCAGCTTCGGCATCGTTAAATGGCGAGCCCCATTTGCCGCCCACCTGCCAGGTGCCCAGCAAGATTTCTGAGATATTGAAGTTGGTTTTGCCTAAAGTTCTGTAGTTCATGTACTGTCGCTCATTTTTTAATAGAATAGGGTTCACTGTTACCGTTGTTGGAGAATTTTCCGGTCTCCTCCCTTTAGGGTACGGGGTAATGGGGCCGGAAAATTCATATGTCTCTACTTAACCGTTCTCCTATAGGCATTAGCAAACCTCTTCCCAATTTCCCGTTGTCCCTCGGAATTGAAGTGCACGCTGTCGCCTTTATGAATCAAACCCTGGGTGCCAATCACTGATACATTTTGGTCGGTGGCGGCATACTCGTGAATCGCTCTGTTCACCATCTGCCAGTAGTCGTTGTTGTTGGAATAGCTGCCAAGCTCTCCCATAAAAATCGGCAACGAGTCGTTTTGCACTATGGACCGGAAGGTGCTCAACAACTGGGGGATTTTGCCCGGATAGGCTGCTATGGATTTTTCGTTGGCGTCGCTTTCTCCCTGATGCCAGAGAATGGCCTTGATTTCTCCGTGCTGCCTTCCAATCGCTACCTTTTCTTTGAAGTTAGAAAGCAGCTTCACATTTCGGTAAAGCGAATCGCCCAACCATTGCGACATGGCACTGCCACCAACGGCAGTAGGTATGATCATGATGGTGTCGTTTTCAGGAAGTTGAGGCAGAAGGGTTTTGGCAAAAGACAAGCCGCAGTCGAGGCCCACCCTGCTTGGTTCGTAAAAGTGCAGCGGCTCTTTGGCTTTGATTACGTTACCCAGCGAATCTATTGTCAGTATCCTGGGGTTAGTAACCGTGTCCTGCGGTTCTACAATACCTCTGCCTGCCATGTTCGACTGGCCTGCCATGATGAAAACCCAGGTTTGGGGCCTTTGTTGCTGGCAGGCCTGCAGCGTAGCAAGAACACAAATAAAAAGGACCAGCTTTAGAGGGGTAGCATTCATAGTAGCTCGATGAGTTAGGCGAAAGTTCAATATACACAAAGTGCCTGTTTTACACCGAGAAGGTTGTAGACAAATGGCAAGCGAACAATGAAAAACAGGCTATTTTCTTGGGTAATGATTCGTTTGAAACGGATTATCCCTACCTTTGCAGTCCGAAAATGAATGAGGGCATCCGACTACCTGCTTAACGCCCAGCCATAAATTCCGAATACAATATATTGATTTCCTCCAGGGGCCACTATTCCCCGAGTGAAAGCCATTTACCAAACTTTAATGAAGAAGTATTTTAACCTATTCGACCTTTCGCAAAAGGTCAACTATAAAACCGAAGTTTTATCTGGGCTCACAGTGGCCATGGCGTTGGTGCCGGAGGCAGTTGCATTTGCTTTGATTGCAGGATTGTCTCCCCTCACAGGACTTTACGCAGCATTTGTCATGGGCCTGATTACGTCCATTTTCGGTGGAAGGCCGGGCATGATTTCTGGTGCCACAGGAGCAGTAGCCGTAGTGATTGTTTCGCTGGTAGTGTCTCACGGAGTAGAATATGTTTTTGCCACAGTGATCCTGGCTGGCATTATTCAGCTGGCCGCTGGCACGCTCCGTCTCGGCAAGTTCATGCGCCTGGTACCTCACCCGGTTATCTTTGGTTTTGTGAACGGCCTGGCCATCATCATTTTCATGTCGCAGCTTGATCAGTTCAAAGACGCCTCGGGCCATTGGCTTACTGGCCCATCTTTGTACACCCTGCTTGGGTTCGTGCTGTTAACCATGCTGATCATTTGGGGCTTGCCCAAACTGACGAAGGCTATTCCTGCAGCACTGACAGCTATTCTCGTGGTCTTTGGTATCGTGGCCATCTTCGGTATTGACACCAAAACAGTGGGTGACATAGCTTCCATACAAGGAGGCTTTCCTCCGTTTCACTTGCCCTCAGTTCCTTTTACCTTCGAAACACTAACCATCATTTTTCCATATGCTGCTGTAGTTGCAGGGGTGGGGCTGATAGAAAGCCTGCTAACGCTCAATATTGTTGATGAAATAACTGAAACGAGAGGCAGAGGCAACAAGGAAGCTGTAGCTCAGGGCACAGCCAATATCCTTTCCGGTTTGTTTTCCGGTATGGGCGGTTGCGCTATGATTGGTCAGAGCCTTATCAACGTTTCTTCCGGTGCCAGGGCCCGCTTGTCGGGCATTGTGGCGGCTGTGATGTTGTTGGTGTTTATCATGTTTGGCGCCGGGCTCGTTGAGAGATTGCCTATGGCGGCACTCACCGGCCTGATGATTATGGTAGCCATTGGCACCTTTGAGTGGGCCAGCCTCAGGACTTTCAACAAAATGCCCAAATCCGACATTTTTGTGATGGTAATGGTAACGCTCGTGACTGTTTTTCTGCACAACCTTGCCCTGGCGGTGCTGGTGGGTGTAGTCATTGCTGCCCTTGTTTTTGCCTGGGACAACGCCAAGCGAATCAGAGCCAGAAAGAGTATCGACGCTAATGGCGTCAAGCACTACGAAATATACGGCCCCTTGTTCTTTGGTTCGGTGGCTGCTTTCAATGAAAAATTTGATGTGGCCAACGACCCCGACGAGGTCATTATCGACTTTGCTGAGAGCCGGGTGGTGGACATGTCGGCCATAGAAGCCCTCAACAAAATTACGGAGCGCTACCAGAAGGTGGGCAAAAAACTGCACTTGAAGCACCTGAGCCCCGACTGCAAACAACTGCTGCAGAATGCCGACCAGCTGATCGATGTGAATGTGATGGAAGATCCGACCTACAAAGTGGCTGTGGATACGATCTAAGATGGAGGCGAGGTGATTTTTACCATTTCACTCGTCGAATGAAATGGTAAATTTCGTCCCCTTATTGACTTCACTCTCCACTTCGATGTTTCCACCGAGACTTGTTACGTGGTTATGCACCAGGTAGAGGCCGATGCCCTTGCTGTCGCTGTGGTTGTGAAAGCGCTGGTGAAGCCCGAATATCTTCCCTTTTACTTTGCTCATGTCAAAACCAAGCCCATTGTCTGAGAATACTAGTTGGATAGCATTGTCCAATCTGGTACTCGAAATGGAGATCACCGGCACCACGTCGAGCCTCCGGTACTTGATCGAATTGGTAATAAGATTGAGAAAGATGCTTTCCAGGTAGGCCCTGTTAAATCTGATGTGGGTTGCTTCCGAAAAGTCAATTTCAAATTGAGCGTTGGCGTTTTTCGCTAAAGAATTGATAGAGTTGACGACAGTACCCAACACTTCCTTCAGGTCGAGTTCTTCAATCGGAGCAACCTGGCTCTCTTTTTGGCTGATAATGTTCAGGTAGTCGTTGAGTGTTTGATTGAGGTTCTCTGTAGCAGACTTAAGGATAGGAATTAGCTCAAGTGCGACTTTGCTCTGAATATTTGAGTTCTCCAACAGATCAACTATCGTGAGGAGGTTGTTGACCGGAGACCTTAAGTCATGTGAGGTGGTGTAATTGAGTTGCTTCAGGTCTTTGTTTGCTTCAGCAAGGTCTGCCAGCAATGCCTCTCTTCCTTCTTCTATTCTTTTTTTGTGGGTAATGTTTTTTGCAATGGCATAAACGAGTTGCTTCGAATCGTAGGGCATCGAATTCCACGAAAGCCAAACCACTTCCCCACCTTTGGTTACATATCGATTCTCGAAATCCAGCAGCGGAACATTCTTTAAAAGCCCATCCCGGTGGACTTTTGTTTGATGCCTGTCTTCATGATAGATAAAATCACTGATGGGCCTTGCCAGTAGTTCTTCCTGGCTGTAGCCTAGTAGCTTGCACACAGCAGGGTTTATTCTTCTGAAGTAGCCGTCGTATCCGGCAATGCACAGCAAATAAGGAGATAGTTCAAAAAAGGGATCTAGCCTAAACGCTTCTTCTATATTGTTTCCTTCGCTCACCTGCTGTATCCTTATCTGCCAAAAATTTTGTGAGTATAACAATTTTCATTGGCTATTGCCAAGCGATTTGAGGTTGAGCTGGCATGTTTTTGTGTCGCTGACAATGAGAGAGCAGTAACGGTATGGTCACAGGTGCCGGCACCGAGTACAACGACCTTTGCCATGTCAGGTATGTTTTACCTAAATGTCGGCAGGGGAGAGAAGGAAGTATGTGACTGTTGTTACACTGCTGTTCGTTTGTTTTTGCTGATCGTCACCTTAGGTAGCTGCTGCCCCAACCTTGATCTTAGATCTTGGAATTGCTGTTGTTAAGAGATATGTTTATGTAGAGCTGGGGTTCAAAAAACCCCTTGTGGTGTTTGTTGTGCTTCCAGGAAGGAGGCGAATGCTCGCCTGATTGAATTTTTTTTGAAAGTATGAATGCAGGGATAAAATCGTATAACGAAAGCCAAGTGGCAGTTGACAACGAAATCTGCGACTTGCTTGCCACCACAATCGACAGCGTTTTGACTGAGGCCGAAAGCAAAATCTGGCATGCCCATCCTGTTTGGTTTTTGGAAGGCAATCCGATTGTGGGGTACAGCAAGCAAAAGAAGGGGATGCGGCTGATGTTTTGGAGTGGGGCTGATTTTGAAGAAGAGGATTTAGCTGTAAGAGGAGCGAAGTTCAAAGACGCATCTATTTTTTACGAAGCTGTTGAAGAAATCGATGTAACTAAATTGCATAGATGGCTCGGAAAGTCGAGAAATATTCAATGGGACTATAAAAACATAGTCAAGCGAAAAGGCAAGCTGGAGCAGTTGAAGTGATAACTTGAAATTTTTAATAATATGAAATAGCCATAGGGAATACCATACCCAACGGAAATGAATAAGTGGATCGAAAAGCTAAATATTCATTCTCATTGGTAGCAGCTATTCCATGTGGCCGCTGAGAAATAAATTATATACACATGAAATAGCCATAAGGAGAGCCATACCTAGCGGAAATGAATAAAGTCGGAGAACAGTCGACTATCACTTCCGAAATGCTATTGGCTATTCCATGTGGCCGCTGAAAAACAAATTTTATACACATGAAACTAGGTGCATTCTCAGTTAGTCTTAGTGTCAAGGACCTAAAAACTTCAAAACAGTTTTATGAAAAACTCGGATTTACCGTTTTGGGAGGCGGTATGGATAAAAACTACCTCATCATGAAAAATGAGAATGCACTGATCGGGCTGTTTCAGGGCATGTTTGAAGGCAATATTATGACATTTAACCCAGGTTGGGACGAAAATGGAAAGGACATTGATAACTTTGACGACATCAGGGCAATTCAGCAACACCTAAAAGGAGAAGGTATTGAAACAGGCACCGAAATCGACCCCAAAACGTCCGGCCCGGCCAGCATGATGGTCACCGATCCCGATGGCAATGTGATTTTGATTGACCAGCATCGGCAAGGTAACCTCTGATTATGACCTTGATCCTACTTAAGATAGTACCAGATGTAGGGAATTTTTTCACTCTGCAATTAAGCTGGATTTCATCAATAGGTTATGGCCTTCGTTGCCCTAGAACCCGATCCAAAACCCAAACTGCCACACGTCAGGGCTGATGCTTGCGTCAAAAGAACTAGCCCGCCGTTCGGCATGGTTGATGATTGATTCTTTGACTTTTTTCCTGAATTGAAAGAGCCCCAGGCTCACATCCACTCCCATGTTCCTATGGAAGTTGTACCTTAGTGATGGTACCAGTGCCGTTTTCATGTATTCACGGGTTTGCTTTCTCTCATTTGATCTACTCAGCTCATAATTGCCGCCAGTCGATTGATTAAAGAGATACTGGGCAGATGACTGCTTGTCAGTGACCCAGATATAGCCAGCATGCAGCTCAATTATTGCATAGAGTCGCTCCACGATTTGGTAGTTGTATTGTAAGAATAGGGCGGGGGAAGCGCTGCCGACAACTTGCTTATCGTTAGCATATAAATTGAGGTAAAAGTCATTCTTTCCATAGGAAGGAATATCTTTTTCAGGGTTTATTTCCTCGGAGTTGACTGCTTGTGAAAATGCAATGCCACCTAAAAAGCGATCATTCATTCTTTTGGCAAAACTTATGCCGTAAGTGCTTGATATCGTTATTTTCCCCACTTGCGAACCAGTAGAAACAGGGTAGTACGGGTTCAAGTCAAAAAAATCTTTGTGAGAGGAGTGGAAAGAGCCGGCTGCTTTTATCACGTAGGAAACATCGGCTTGGGCAAAAGCCTTTGCGCCAGTTAGCAGTACGAACAAAAGAAATAGCAGGGTCAATCTTGTTTGTGCGGGTGTCGATGGTCGTAGGTGAGGGGATTCTTGTAGGTTGTTTTCTTTTGCCATGTGCTGATTGTTAAAAAGCATACCAAACGCCAATACACCACCTTCTGGGGTCAAAACTGATCTGCCATTCCTGCGATTTGTTAGTTATATCACTGGTTCTGGCGTCTTTGATTTTTCTTCCGTACTGAATGCCCCCAAGGCCAAGGTCTACCCCTAGTTTCTTCGCAAAATTGAATCTGAGCCCAGGGCTGATCCCGACGATTACTTTTTGGTATTCCCTAGGGTAGTCAAAGGAACCGCCTGTGACCTCGCCATATGGTATTCCATTGTCGTGGATCGTGCCGAGGTCCGGTGGTGTATAGCCGTCAGCGAATTTCTGCCATCTTCGTTCCGAAAACGATGCAACATCCCCAAACTCATACCTCGAAAACATACTCCCAATGAATGAAATGTTCTTATGGATCCTCAAGCTGTAGAGAGCAGTAATTTCCGGGCTCAGGGCCCAGTCCCGTGTCTTGCTGTAGGTGTAGCTCGATATCGTGCAATAGCCCCGGCAGGAAACCTCAGGAACATCTTTAGACGGATTGTAGACGTTATTGAAAGTTCTATAGGAAATACCTGCTCCCAGCCAGAAGCTTCCTTTCAGCCTGGTGGTAAATGCTAGCGAAAGCGAATAGCTTGTGTTATTAATGCCATAGTAGGTGAAAGCATGTTCGTCGATTGCGAGTTGCTCAGACCTATCGAGATGCGAAAAACTGAAATTCCCGGAAAGCCTGATCAGACTTTTGGCGCTATCCAGCGATTGCGCAACTCCCAGTGTCGAAAGTGCCATCACAGCCAAAAATGCACATGGATATTGGTGCCAACTCCGGATCATTCGGTGGTAAATTTCCTAAAAGTATCTAGAAAGGGGCAATTCAATAAAGGAAGGTCTCAATTTTATTTATCCGACCCGGTGCTTGGGGTAAACACCGGCAAGAGATTTTTCTCTCGTCGTTCCCCCGAAATATCCAGGAACCGCCTGTCTTTCCTGTTCCAAACACCCAAACTGCCACACTTTTAACCCTGTAATTTCCCAGAAATCGATACCTTCATCACCAGATAGAAGGGAGCATGCGCTTGCGGCAATAACTAGAAACGAATGGGAAAAAGATTAGATGCTATCACGCCTGAATTGAAAGCATTCATTGAGGATCAAAAAATATTTTTTGTGGGGACTGCGGCCAGGGAAGGCCGGGTGAACATATCCCCCAAGGGTACCGACGCCTTTCGGGTGCTGGAGGGGAACAAAATTATCTGGCTCAACTTAACAGGAAGCGGAAACGAAACAGCTGCTCATTTATTAAAGAATGATAGAATGACGGTAATGTTCTGTGCCTTTGAAGGGAAGCCTTTGATTCTCAGGCTTTATGGAGCTGCTAAAATCTATCATAAGCGAGACAGCAAATTCCAGGAATATATTGGCCAGTTTCCTGAAAATGCCGGCTCCAGGCAAATCATTGAAATGCATGTCGATTTGGTGCAAACGTCCTGTGGGTTTGCTGTACCATACATGGAATTCAAGGAAGAGCGAACCATGTTGAACGACTGGTCGGCAAAACAAGGAACCGATGGTATTGAAGACTACTGGAAGAATAGAAATACTGAGAGCATTGATGGGTTTGAAACGGGAATACTTAGAGAGTAGCATCGCATAGTTGATACGGTCGCTCTTCGGGATTTTTAATCTGTTCGGAGAAACCCCGAAGGCGCAGTAGTATCTCTGATCCGAATAAGAAAAACTACAAGTAGCCCCCGACACACTAAGGTTAGCAAATGCATAGCTCGGCAATGAATATACATCCGTTTGGATTGATCATCTCCTACAAGAAGTGGTTCAAGACACCACGATTGATTTTCAAATCGCAAGGGTTGTGTGGACGATAATGTTTGCTAAATGCTTTGGGTAAACCACTACAGCATTGTCGCTTAGTTTGAAATTTTATAAATTTGTGTGTGGGAGATCATAACACGATAGAAGAATTCTTGAAAGAGCTTCAGAAAAAGTTCAAGAGGGAAATGCCTCGAATCAAAAAGGAAATCAAAGTATATGAGGAAAAGCTTTCTTCCGGAAAGTTGACAAAAAAGCCTACTCCTTCCCCCCAATTTAATTAATGTCTAAGGCCAGGCTGTTTGTTATTGGCGGTTGCAATGGATCTGGGAAGTCTTCCTATGCCAAGGCAGTTATACCAATAGGAGTTGAATCATTTGACTACGACAAGGAGTTTCTAAAGGTTTATAACGCAATGTATGATTCAGAACTTCGGGCTGAGATTGCACACAACAAAACCAGGCAATTACTAAAAGATTCGGTGACAAACTCTATTAAGCTACAGCGGGATTTTTGTTATGAAACAAACTTTAACTCAACGCCAATGCACTGGCCGGAGATGTTCCGTGCAGCGGGATTTGAGTTAAATTTATTCTTTTTTTGCCTGGACTCTGTCGAAAAAGCGAAGGAGAGAGTACGTATTAGAGTGGAGAATGGCGGTCACTTTGTGCCTGACAACGAAATTGAGGAGCGTTATAAGTTGGGTTTTGAGAATCTCGACCGGTTGTTCGCTCAATTCGATTTTGTCCACCTTTTTGATTCCAGTTTCTATAAAGAAGAACCACATCACATTCTGTCTGCCAGGGAAGGTCAGTTGATTTATTTTTCTGAATTTCCTGAATTCTTGAAATTACTTATTCCTACTATCGCTAAAATGGCTAGCGAGAACTGGCATTGACCAGTTTATCGAAGCTATTGATAAGCAAGTTTCCCTTCGAATTTGCTCCCCTTGCCCTTTAAACCTATATTCAAGTCAGAGAACCTCACCTTAAGCCTCTACTTTTATAATGGAAAAAAAATCTCCATCGTTCTGTGTTTTTGCTAGAAAACCTTAAAACCACTCATGAAACCCATCCCAATGAAAAAATATGCTCCCCTGTTCCTGCTAGTGGTGCTGGCAGCTTGTAACCCAGAAACAAAACGAGAATCTGCCCCCGCCACAGTCGAAGAGGCCACCATCGGTCAGCATATCGGTCAGCTGGCCTCCGATGAATTTTTGGGAAGGATGCCTTTTACCGAAGGAGAAACCAAAACAGTCAATTACCTAAAGGACGAGTTTGCAAAGCTCGGGCTACAGCCAGGCAATGGCGATAGCTATTTTCAGGAGGTGCCCATGGTAGAAATCACTGGTACGCCTTCAGAAAAGATGATCATTAGCGGTAAAGGTAAAACGATGGAGCTGGGCTTTATGAAAGACTTTGTCGCCCTCACCCTCAAGCCTACCCCTGAGGTAAGTCTTAAAAATTCTGAGCTGGTGTTTGCCGGCTACGGCATCGTGGCACCGGAGTATGGCTGGAACGACTACGAGGGCATCGACTGGGCCGGAAAAACCGCCGTGGTGCTGGTCAACGACCCGGGCTTCAAATCGGGCGATTCTACCTTGTTCAAAGGCGATGAAATGACCTACTACGGTCGCTGGACTTACAAATATGAGGAAGCAGGCCGACAGGGAGCGGCAGGTGTTATCATTATCCACGAAACGGAGAAGGCGTCGTACGGCTGGAATGTGATCCAATCGGGCTGGACGGGCCCACAGCTTAACCTGGAGAGCGACCGGCCCGTGGCCGATGTGCAGGGGTGGATTTCTACCCAGGCAGCGGACGAATTGTTTACCGCCACCACTTTGGAGAACAAAGACTACAACCAGCTGGCCCGGTCGAAGGATTTCAAGCCCGTGCCGCTCGGCTTCACAGCGTCTGTAAAAGTTACCAGCAGCATCAAAAGAGACGTGTCCAAAAACGTGGTGGCTTTGCTGCCCGGCACTGAAAGAAAGGACGAGTACATTATTTACTCCGGCCATTGGGATCATTTTGGTGTGGGCCGCCCCATCGATGGTGACTCCATTTACAATGGCGCCGTCGACAATGCGTCGGGCACTGCCTGTTTGCTGGCCATTGCTGAAGCCTTCAAAAAAGAAGCACCGGCCAAGCGATCTATTGTGTTTATAGCCGTAACTGGCGAAGAGCAGGGTTTGCTGGGATCGGCGTATTATTCAGAGCATCCCATTTACGACCCTGAAAAGACGGTCGCCAATATCAATATGGATGCGTTGTCCAGTCCCGGGCGTATGAAAGACCTGACCATTACCGGTTTCGGGCACTCCGAAATGGATGAGTACGCCGCAGCTGCATCAAAAAAGCAAGGGCGTTATGTGATCCCCGACCCCAACAAGGAAAAAGGCTACTTCTTCCGCTCCGACCATTTCAACTTCGCCAAAATAGGCATTCCTGCTTTGTATGCCTCCGGCACGTACGAAGGCTTCGACTACAGCGTGGAGCAGATCAAAGAAATGGCGGATCACTATGAAACTTACAGATACCACCAGCCTTCCGATGAATACGACCCTGCCACGACCAATTTGACCGGTGTGCAGTTTGATGCGCAGCTGATGTTTGAGGTGGGTCTGAAGCTGTCGAACGAAGACTACTTCCCCAAATGGTACGATGGGAGCGAGTTCAAGGCAGCAAGAAAGAGGGACTATTGATTTAATTATGTTCCCGGGCGTGCCTTCACGCCAGGGAAAATTTTCTAACAAGGTGAGTTCATTGCTTCGCAGGTGGCCGTGACAAACTGCCACTTTGCTTGTCTAAGGCACAATTGGGTTCTACCCACCCACTACTCCACCGCCATCCTCGCACAAAAGACTGCCGAAACCGCTGTCAGCGGGGTGAAAATGATAAGTTCAAGCATGCTGGTGGAGGCCAGGTTGCCTGCGGTGTTGAAAGCGAAAAGCACAGCAAAGGCCCAAAGAAATACCTTTAACACCATAGTTGGCAGTTTTAGCTTCAAATACCCTCCCTTCATCAGGATGACGGTAAGAATAAACAGGTTAACGACAATACTGACAGTTTCGAACCTCAGCATTTGTTCCCTGTTTTGAAGTCGCCCACCCCAGGTGGCTTCATAAGGAATAAGGCCGGTGATGATGGTGAGGTGATACACCAATACAAGCGACAGCAGGGCTATCATTGCGTGGACG
This sequence comes from Imperialibacter sp., assembly GCF_048007035.1. Classification (NCBI taxonomy): domain Bacteria; kingdom Pseudomonadati; phylum Bacteroidota; class Cytophagia; order Cytophagales; family Flammeovirgaceae; genus Imperialibacter; species Imperialibacter sp. The sequence goes on along the minus strand of NZ_CP180355.1, from coordinate 1,220,846 downwards.
GCAAGTTTGAAATTAATTTTTTTAAGCATGGTGGTTCAAAAGTGAGTGAGTTAAATCTTCCGGCAGCTCAATACTTATCCTCAAAAGTAGCGGAAAATAGTTGTTAAAACGGGTAGCAATCGGTTTGGTTCATCCAGGGGGCAGCTGCTGGTGCACATCAGGCGCCAACCTTCTTCTTACTGGGCCAGCAAAATCCTATTTTTGGATAACAGCTGACATAGATGTTGGGATTAATCGGCGGATAACGAGTTTACGCATGGATTTAACATCGCATCTAAATCACCCTCGGCCTAGTTTTGCTAAAAACATTTTTGTCCTACAAAACTTAACTGGTGCATGAGAACATTCGAGATTATCCTTTTGCTGGTCATTTCTATTTTACCGTTTGCCAAGCGACCCATTGTCCGACACGTTCGGGCCAACTATGTTTTAGTATTCCTCGGGGTGTTGTTGGCCTTGCACCTGATAGTAGAAGGTTGGCGCTGGCAGATGCTTCCCGCCTACCTGCTTACGCTTATTGTAGGGTGGAGGGTAAAAGCTGTTGATGCTACTGAGTCTCCCCGTGAGTCCTTTGTTCGGGTAGTCGGATATCTGGGATTGATTACTTTGCTGATACCCGGTTGGGCACTTCCAAAGCTCCTGCCTGTTTTCTCCTTGCCGGAACCACGGGGCCCCTACAGCGTGGGTACTGAATTGGTCTACGTGCAAACAGAGCGTGATGAGATCATCACCAAGGATGCGACTGATAGGAGAGAGCTGATGTATAAAATTTGGTATCCAGGCGATGTGGAAGTCTCATCGCTGAAAGGCGAGAAGTATGTAGATGAAGGAAGCAGGGCTGGCTTCTCTGTTAAGTACGGCATGCCACCGTCAGCCCTCAGTTATCTTGATCGGGTAAAAACCTACGTCTATCCGGATATTCCGGTAGCCGATGGGCCCTTCCCTGTGTTGATTTTTTCTCATGGTTATGGGTCAAAAGCAACGGGATACTATGCCTTGTTGACCGAGTTGGCCAGCCAGGGCTATGTGATCGTCAATATGAATCATACTTACGAAAGCCTGGGCGCTACCTTTCCTGACGGGAGAGTAAAGTACTTTGATTATGACTTTCAGAACGAAATTTCCGCCGAATCTCAGTCTGTGGTCGAGCCATTGATCGAAGCCTTTAAAAGCGGCCTGAGTTATGACGAAAGGCATCCTATTGTGCGGGAAGCAGCAAAGAATTATTTCATGGCCGGAGTAGATGACCGATGGGCTGAAGACATGATTTACACGATGGATCTGCTGGAAAAGTGGAACACTGACGGCGCACTGAAAGGCAAACTAAATCTGAATCAAATAGGTGTTTTTGGCCATTCGGTAGGTGGTGGGGCAGCCGGTGTGGTGGCCACTACGGACAGGCGGGTAAAAGCAGCGGCAAATTTGGATGGCATTTCATGGGGCAACACGATCGACAGCACTTACCATATCCCTTTCCTCTATATTTCGGCGGATTGGCCAGCGGAACATGAAGATGTTAACTCCCATATTTATCTCAACAAGAGCACGGACTACTTCTACGAAAGTAAGCTGTTGCACTCAGGGCATCCGAACTTCATGGATATTCCCTTTATGATCCCCGTTCAATCGCTTGCTGGTACTGGCGACATTGACCCTTATCAGGGAATGGAAATTGTCACCAAGCTAACCACCTCATTTTTCGACAGGCATTTAAGGCACTTACCAGGCCCTGATCCTGAAGAAATTGGGAAGCAATATGACTTATTGGAAATGACTGTCTACAAAGGCGATTCAATCAAATAGTTGTTGGGCTTATTGGATGCTGGTAGCACTTTGGCTGCCAGCAGTCCATTTTTTCTACCAAAGCCGTTTTCATGTGTGTCTTCACACATCTTCACACACGGTCTTGCCTTCAGCTCGGCAAAATCATCACCTTCCTTAGTTACCTGCGTCCAACAAACCAACCTTTGGCAACTCCCCAGGCAGCTCCATCCTTATCCTCCAATGCAACAGATAGTAGTTATTGAACCTGGTAGCTATTCGTTTGGTCCACCCAAGAGGCAACTGCTGGTAGCACATCAGGAGCCAACCATCCTTTTCATGGTCAAAGGGGCCATCCCCGGCTAAGGCGGTTGGGTGACGCATCCCGTAGTGCTGACTTCCGTAGCTGGGCACCGGGTCCTGCCAGTGTATTGTATTTTTCTGCTCTAAAATGTAGTTTTATGAAAGAGGGCAGAGGTAGCATCTCATCAAGGAGAGCCCATGTTTGGGTTGTGTTTTTTTTTGCTTGTTTGTGGCCAGGGCAAATATCGACAATGTGACAAATGACAAGACTTTCACGGCTGACAAATATTTTTTTTCACTTGCAATCAAGGCGAGTGACTACGGCTCAGGAACTGGCTGATAAGTTTGGAATTAGTCAGAGAACGGTTTACCGAGATATCAGAGCATTGGAAGAAGCAGGTGTCCCAGTCATAGGAGAGGTGGGAACTGGTTATTACCTGATGGAGGACTATCGTATTCCTCCAGTCATGTTTTCGGAACAGGAAATTAATGCGCTGATGACGGCGCAGCAGATTATAAAAATGAATAGAGACAAGTCGCTGGAAAAAGGCATTGACGACTTGGTCACTAAAGTTAAGGCCCTATTAAAATATTCTTCAAGGGAAAAATCAGAAAAATTAGAAGAGCGGATATTCGTTTTTTCAAACTCGCCCGACCAAAAGACGGAGTATTTGGCTTCTATCCAGTCCGCCATTGTCAACACACAAATTCTGAAAATAAAATACCACACATTTTATTCTGATTCGATGTCTGAAAGAAGGGTGGAGCCCATTGCCGTTTACCTGACGAAAAATAATTGGCTTTTGATTGCCTTTTGCCAACTACGAAAGGGAATACGGGAGTTCCGAATTGACCGAATATTAAGTTTGGAAGATACCAGCGAAACCTTCGCAGAGCGACATTTTTCGTTTGGCGACTATTTGGGTGAACACTACAAAAAAAATAGTTGAATCCTACTGACATACCCTTGACACTGCTTGCTCCTAGATTTGGAGAAAAATTACAAACACTATGGACAAAATTAAGGTAGTGGCAGGGGCAACTCTTGCGCTATTAATCACTTGTGCAGGTTGCTACCGCAACAGTAATCAACAACTAAATTTTGAGAATGAAATGGAGCAAAAAGCAGTATCGGCAAATCTACGAACAGCAGATGAATGGGTGAGCAGCCCTTTAAGAAATCGTTTGACATTAAAGCTAAACCGCAATGTGGAAGAGGTATGGGCTCTCGTGGGTGATCCAGCCAATATGCCGCAATACAGCGATGGACTTAGAAAGGTAGAAACCGAATTTGATGAGGCAGGAAACTGCACAGCCTACACTTGTTATTTCAAGCCAGTGGATGGAGTTAATGAGGAAATTATCCATCACACCACAATTATATGGCACGAAAGAAACACTGGATGGGCTTCTTTAGACCCCGAAGTAAATCCATTTGGTATGCTGCAGTCGCTTTCACTCATGACACTTGAAGCTGATGAGGAGCAAACAGTTTTCAAATGGCAGTTTCATTTTAATTGTGAAAATGAGATGATGCTGAACTTTAATAAAGATGGATACAAGAGCGCTCTTGATGACATATCGCAGCGGCTTATCAAAAAGTTTGGCGGAACTCAGTTAGAAAACTTCGTTGAAGGCAGCTAAATGGAGACCTGGGTTAAAAGCGTCATGGAAATGGTGGTAGGTGGTATGCCACCATTCCTCAAGCTTTACAAAGCCAGGAAAGTAGTCATGTAGTGCAAAATTGGGAACTTGTCTTTTAGGTTCAGACAACATGATCAATTGAGCCTGAAGAGCTCGAAGTTACCAAAGGGAATTTTTCTATACTGAGTGCCGGTGGCACTGGCACTTTGTCTAAGACTAGTTCGAATATTATTTCTCAGGCATTTGTTTCCAAAATTGAGCCAGCCAACTCCCCAGGCAGCTCCATCCTGATTCTCCAATGCAACGGATAGTAGTTGTTGAACCTGGTAGCAATCCGTTTGGTCCACCCAAGGGGCAACTGCTGGTAGCACATCAGGTGCCATCCGTCTTTTTCTCTGTCGATGGGCCATTCCTCTTTGCGCAGGTATTGCAAAGCCTGCCTCAGGTCAAGCTCCCAGGTGGGGAAGATATCTTTTTTGAAAATGGTGGATAGCGCCAAAACAGCGGCAGGCACCAAATTCTTTTTCTTGATCTCGGCCACAAGCACGCCAGCCTGCACAATGCGCAGCTCTCTGATCACCGCCCCCCAGGCCGTGTTATCACCCTGTGGCATCGCAAGAATGTTTTCGTAGTACTGGAAGTAGTCCCGTTCGTCAGTCAGCCAGGGAGCTACTTCTGCCTGTTCCTTTTTGTCGGTGGAGGCCAGCGGAAACTTATCTTTTCTCGGAGCCTGCCATTCATCACCATCCAGCTTTCTTACGGCACAAACGAAGAAGCCTTCGCCTTTTACCAGGTGAGGCATGAACTGGTAACCCACCACATGGTTGGCAGCTTGCACTTCCCTTATGTTCAAGCTGGCGTCTACGGACAGGCTGACGGGCTCCAACTCCGTTTGCTCTGAGAGCCACTGGATGTTTTGCTCGTTTTCAGCGGGGTTGTAGGTGCAGGTGCTGTATATCAGCACACCGCCGGGCTTTAGCGCCGGCCACACGTCCATCAAAATCCTTCGTTGCCTGTCGGAGCACAGGTTGGCATTGTCGGGCGACCACTCGTTGATGGCATTGGGGTCTTTGCGAAACAAGCCCTCGCCGGAGCAGGGAGCATCCACAACTATCAGATCGAAGAAGCCTTGCAGCCTGTCGAAGTCCCTGGGGTCGTTGTTGCTCACTACCACATTAGGAGCACCCCATTTGGTCATGTTTTCGGCCAGTATCTCCGCCCGGCTCTTGATCACCTCGTTAGAGACTAGCAGGGATTCTTTGCTGAGCAAGGAAGCCAGCAATGTAGACTTACCACCAGGAGCTGCGCACAAGTCGAGCACTCTTAAGGGCTGAGAGAGGTCGACCGACTGCTTCACTACCTCTTCCAAAAACATGGAGCTGGCTTCCTGCACATAATAGGCACCGGCATGCATCAGCGGATCGAGGGTAAAGGAGGGCCTTTCCTGCAGGTAGTACCCATTGGTCGACCACGGCACTTTTTCCAGCTGAACGGGAGCCTGAAACTTCGCCGTATTGATACGAATGGAGGTAGGGGAGTCAGTAGCCAAAGCCTCAAGCAGCAACGACGCCTCGGCCCCCATTTGTGCTTGCAGCCTGTTCGAAAATGATGCGGGGAAGTTAGTTTTCATTTGCGGCTCTCGGCATGGTGGTAAGCAATGTACGGAGGTCTAAGGCTATTTTCCATTGACGTCGTCAGGGAGATTATTCATCTTGCCCCATTTCATTGAATGCCAGTCGAAGATTCCTACCCAATATTAAAAACCAAAGGGCCGATGAAAAAGCTTTAGCTCACTTAATTTCATCTAAAGACAGATCATTAATATGAATCGTGCCCACCAGGGCGGGTGGGCGAAAAATGGCGGCAGGTGCGGGTTTTTGGCCTGTGCGTTAATTTTTCGTTGACTTTTGCCTACTTTTTGTCAAGAAAAAGTAGGAGCCAGCCCGGCTTAAGGGCAAAAAGGTCAAAAGATAGATAAATCTTTTTGGTGTCATGATTTTAGGTTGTATCAACTGGGCAATCGCATTTAAAACAAATTCCAAATTTTACTTTCAAAGCTGTTTATTACACTTGCTCCTGGTCGGGCGCCTTTATTTGTGGCTTCCAGCATTATGCTAAGTAAATTGAGATGGTCTAAAATCACTTCCCATCGTTATTTTCTCCTCGCATTTTCAACGTCATTAAGCAAGTCTTCTGCCGATTGTTGAAACACGGAGACACCATATTCTCCCACACTCTCGACAAACTCCCGTTTGGAAATCCCTGCGATAGCCGCCGCCTGACCGGACGATAATTTTCCTTGATCAAACAGCTTTGCAGCCACAATCATCGATAGCTCTTTTTCATCGATATCGTCTGGTATATTATTTAGAGTGATCGTTTTCATTTATACAAATTCACAAAAAAAGCCTTTGAATTGATGGATGACTTTCCCCATCACCCCAAATGTAACTTCCTCATCAATACCCCCGCCGACACCTGCGTTATTTCCCCCGACTTCAGCGGAAAAAGACCAAGCTCTTCAATCGCCACCCTCACCAGCCTGAGTGTGGGGTGCCCCACCGCCGCCGTCATGCGCCGCACCTGCCTGTTCTTGCCTTCAATCAGCTTCAGCTCCAGCCACGTGGTGTTCGGGTACTTCTGATGATTCACCGGCGGATTTCTTTCCTCCAGCGCCTCAGGGCTGGGTATCACCTTTGCCTCAATTGGCAGGCTGTTGTGCTCCTTGCCTTTGATCCTGATCATAGGGCCTTTGGCAAGCGCCTCCAGTGCCTTGTGATCCACCACGCCTTCCACCTCCACCCAATAAGTGCGCTTGTGCTCATTGCTCGGGTGAAGTAGTCGTGCGTTCAGCCCTTTGTCGTTCGTCAGCAGCAGGAGCCCCTCGCTGTCGGTATCCAGTCGGCCAACAGGATATACATCCTTTGGCAGCTTGAACAGGGTGCCCAGACCCGGGTTGCCGTCTTCGTCGGTGAACTGGCTCAGCACACCATAGGGCTTGTGAATGATGAAGTACAAATGCTCTTTTCCCGCCACCGATCTTTTTTTATTGATTCAGTTTTTTCAACTCTTCCATTTCTTCCTCACTCAGGGCAAGGTCGATCTGAATGCGTCTTTCTGAAGGCAAAACAGTAAACAATATGGCAAAAATGAAGACAGGCGCCAGAAAATACATGGCGTCGTAGGTGACGATAGCCCCAACCACGCCAATCAGCCCCACCGTTTCCAGCACAGCCCCTCTGATCACCTTGTAGTTGTACCACGACTGCAGTCTTTGCTGCAAAGGGATGTTAGGGTCAGTCTTCAGCAGCTTTCCTGTGAAAGTCCACCCTGCCAGTGTCGCCAGCGCCACAGCGAGGATGGCATATTTGGGCAGTCCCGTGGGAATGATCGTTGACCCCTCGCCGGAGAAGAAAACGAAGAAGGAAACCAACGTAAAGAGGGCCAGGGTCGACATGAGAGAAATGTAAACCAGCCGGAGAATAGTCAGGTATTTTTTGAGCGTCATTATTACTGTTTTCGAAAGTAAAGCCAATACTTCCTCAAACATAACAAATGATGTTTAGGTTTGCTTGTATTCCATTCGGTCAACAATGGCTGCCACCGTCACATTGCTGGTGATGTTGACCACCGTGCGAAACATGTCGAGTATCCTGTCGACAGCAAAAATAAGCCCCAGGCCTTCAGCATTCAGCCCCACGCTTTGCAAAATCACAATCAGCATCACCATGCCTGCGCCGGGCACAGGGGCAGCGCCAATAGAGGCCAGCGTGGCCATGAGCACAATCGTAAGCTGCTGCCCCAGGCTCAGGTCAACCCCAAACGCCTGGGCGATGAAGACCGCCGCCACTGCCTGGTAAAGGCTGGTGCCGTCCATGTTCACGGTGGCGCCAATCGGCAGGCAAAAGCTCGTCACCTCTTCCCTGAGGCCAAGCTTTTCTTCGCTGCACTTCATAGTTACCGGCAGCGCCGCTGCGCTGGAACTGGTGCTGAAGCCCAGCATCTGCGCCGGAAGAATGTCCTGATAAAACTTCTTCACCGGGATTTTGGTAAAAATTTTGAGCATCAATGGATACACCAGCAGCAGCATCATGAATAGTCCAAATATCACGGCAAAGGAATAAAGCCCCAGTGCCTGAAACAGCTCAAGCACCCCGCCGCCGCTTGAGAAGTCGGCTACCATGCCTGCCATGAGGGCAAACACGCCATAGGGAGCAAACTTCATAATGATGTCTACGATTTTCAGCACAATGTCATTGGCTTCCAGAAAAAACTTACGGACAGTATCCGTCTGCTTTTCGGGCAGCATCACCATGGCAATGCCAAAAATCAGGGCAAAGAAAATCACCTGCAGCATCCGTTTGTTATCGCCCAGCGACATAAACAGGTTTTCCGGCACGGCATCCACCACAAACTGCAGGGGCCCCTTGGTCTGAAAATCCTGCGCCATCGCACTCCTTTCTTCCACCTTCGAAGAATACATCGCCTTCAGCTCTTCCCGTTTTTCAGGGGAGAAAGAAAGGCCGGGATTGATAATGTTGACAGTGAGCAGGCCAATGGTGATGGCCATGATGGTGGTGAGAAGAAACAAAACAAAGGTCTTCGTACCCATCCGGCTCAGTCGGCTGATGTCTTTCAGGTTGCTCATGCCCACAATGAGGCTCACCAGCACCAGCGGCACGGCGATCAGTTTCAGCAGATTAATGAAAATGGTGCCGAAGGGGCTTATCCAAACCTTGATAAATGCAGAGGTGCCAAGAGAGCCGGCCAAAAGGCCTGCCAGAACGCCGGCGATCATTCCGATAATAATCTGCCAGTGAAGAGCGAGTTTTTTCATTCAGGGTCAAAGGTTGATGGTGTATAAATGCGGAAAGATATGTGATTGCCCGATCCGTTGATTTGCGGCGCATCGAAATATTTTTTACGGAAAGAATTATGGTTAATTTGGGCAAAAGGTTGAGTGCCAGCGGTAGCCTGTCGGGCGCTGGCATTCTCAAATCAGACGCTCTCAAAATGCACACACATCCCAGAACCGTTGCTTACTCTCAGGTGACCATCACCGAACTGATGATCCCTTCCTACGCCAACTTTGGAGGCAAAATCCACGGTGGCATTCTGCTGTCGCTCATGGACAAAGTGGCCTATGCCTGCGCCACCAAGCATTCCGGTGCCTATTGCGTCACGGTTTCTGTCGATACCGTAGATTTTTTGCAGCCGGTGGAGGTAGGCGACCTGGTGTCGCTGAAGGCGTCGATCAACTACGTGGGCAATTCCTCTATGGTGGTGGGCATTCACGTGGTGGCTGAGAACGTAAAGGAGGGCGTGGTGAAGCATACCAACAACAGCTACTTTACCATGGTGGCCAAGGACGAGAACGATAAGCTGACCACAGTGCCTGCCCTCATTTTGTCCGACAAAGAGGAGGTAAGGAGATTTGTGGAAGCTATCCACCGCAAAGACCTGAAGAAGGAGGCCGCCGAAAGAATGCAGGCAACCAAGAAGGTTTTTCAGCTGGAAAATGTGGTGTCGTTGCTGGAGAAAGAAAGGTGCGAGATAGCTTTCGCCGCCAGCTAAAAGCTTGACGGAGCTTTTAATGGCGCAAGGAACAAACACCCTACCGAGCAAGTATTGTTATCGAGAAACCTTGTATCCGATTGAACTTACTTTGCTTTTTGTTGATCAAACTATTGCTTAAGGCAAGATAAGCCAGTAATTGAATCGTAATACCTTCCTTTTTGCTACACTTACTTATCTTTTCGGTGGCATCACCTTGTTTTTGAGTGAAAATGCTATTTTTATAGAGTATTTTTCTATAGTTTTTCTTCAGGGGAGTTATCTTTTTGATTAAATTACTCGCCATTTAAGTGGAGTTACTATTCTTTTAAGTGGGTAGTTCATGCATAAAAGGTAAATTTTTTATACTAAAAGCCAAACTCATGCTTACTTTCAACTTACTGCAGGTGCTTCGGGTACGTTGGATCAGGCAGCCCTATGGTTACCTGGTTCGGAATGGCATTTCGCCCAACCTGGCACACAAAATGGCCAACGAGGAAATCCGTGCCATCCGGCTCGACCACATAGAAAAGCTGTGCCATTTACTCAACTGCACACCTAACGACCTGTTTCGTTTCTCGCCGGGCCGGGAGGTGGTGCCACCCGGCCATGCCCTGCACCGGCTGGCCCGCAAAGACGACGAGCAGCAGGCCGTGGAATGGCTCACGGCCCTGCACAACCTGCCCCTGGAGGAGCTCAGGAAGCTGGCAAAGGAAAAGAAGGAAGGGGAGTAGGGGTTGTGGGTCAACCACGGCAATTTATACGGAGATTATGGGCAAAGGAGTTGATCAGCCGAAATCACCACTAGATAGCTAGGAAATGGAAGGCCAAAATGATAGTTTAGACAGGGAAAACGTCCAGAAATTTTGCTACCGAGTCCACTTGTGACTATAGGAAATATAGACGCTTGGGTAGGGGGTGACCTGGGGGTTCTATAGTCGTTGGGCTTCATTAGAAAATGGATAAAGAGATACTAAGGAAGGATAGAAGTATAATTCAACTGATTGACCATCTTGAAAAAAGGTTCGGACTTGGTGAGTTCACCATAAACGATTTTTGGGAAGCAGATCTTTGCGCCATCGGAATTTCTGATCCACAAAAGGAAGTCTTAATTTACATTTCAACCTATGGTAAAAGGGAAGGGCAATATTTCATCTCAATTGAAAATATTGACGATCCAACGATTTCAACGAGCAAGACTGAGGATGTAGAAATTAGAGATCTTGAAATAAAAATAGCTGAACATCTGAGATTAAAATAGCGAAAGCACAACAAAACCTATACTTAATGCCCTTCGGGGCGCCGTGTTTAGCCAAACCATTAGCTACCGTCCTAAAGAATGATAATTAAGCTGACAAATTTAGCTCTTGGAATAATTCTGATTGTGGTGAGTGCAGTGACTGTGATTCCGTTAGCCGTACAGACCATCCAGTCTGACGGAGGAGGATTCGGATTTGGTCTCTTGTTATTACCAGCAATATTGCCTTTGAGTTTTTGCATAATGTTTGGCTTGTTCGGTTTTTTAAATTACCAAAGGAACTACGAAAGGATTAGAAAAATATTTATTGCCTTTCATGTGCTGGTTGCCATAATTGGTCTAGCAGCTTTTATAATTATGCCAGTATTTCCATTCATGATGATTTCTATTTCGATAGCATTCGGATTAATAATGACAATGAATCAGCAAAATATAGGACGCCAAATCCTGATTAATAATGGGCTGATAGTCATTTGCTTAATTTCAATTTTATTGATGCTAATTGTATCCAACGAAGGATTGGAATTTAGCTGGCTGATAGATTTATGGAGAGAATAGGGTGATAAAATCGGTGGCTAACGAAACAAAGGCACAAGCTGACGAAAACGAGCTAGCTCACTGTTCGACATGCTCCGAAGGTCATCGCTTAGCGAGAAATCCGAACCACAGATAAAAATGGATAGCTGATCTGTAACCCTCCCCACCCACACAATTTTCTTTGCCTCATTTGCAGTTTTTCATCAGCTTTCGCAAAACGTTGAAACATGCAAAAAATACTCACTTTCATTTTTACTATAGTGCTGGCGGGTCAGGTGCTGGCGCAGGACATGTCAGTCCCCAAAATCCTCACCCAGCGAGAGCAAGCCGAAGTCATCGACCGCTGGCTGGAAGAACGAATCAAATACTTACTACCCGACCTCATGCGCAGGGAAGGCCTCGATATGTGGCTGATCATCGCCCGTGAATACAACGAAGACCCCGTGATCCGCACCATGCTGCCAGCCACCTGGCTGGCCGCCCGTCGCCGCACCATTCTGGTGGTGTATGACCCCGGCGCAGGCAAAGAGCTGGAAACCTATGCCATTGCCCGCTACAACGTGGGCACCATGTTCAAAATGGCCTGGAACCCAACCATTCAGCCCGATCAGTTCAAAGCACTGAGCAGGCTGATACAGGAGAAGAACCCAAAGAAAATAGGCATCAATAAGTCGGAGCATTTTGCACAAACAGATGGCATCACCTCCAATGAGTACGACCAGCTGATGAATGTGCTGCCAAAGAACTTCCAGCAAAAAGTAGTGTCGGCAGAAAAGCTGGCCATAGGTTGGTTGGAAACTCGCACCGAAAGCGAAATGATCGTGTACCAGCAGATCGTGAGAATTGCCCACCAGATCATTCAGGAAGCCTTCTCCGACAAAGTCATTCAGCCCGGCATCACTTCCACCGACGACGTGGTGTGGTGGATGCGGGAGCGCATCAAAGAGCTGAAGCTCGACACCTGGTTCCACCCCTCAGTATCCATCCAGCGCCAGGATCCGGAGTCTTTCGATCATTTGCGAAGCTTTTCAGAAAGGCCAGGCGAACAGGTGATATTACCCGGCGACCTTATTCACACCGACTTCGGCATCACCTACCTGCGCCTCAACACAGATACGCAGCAGCATGCCTATATTTTGAAGCCGGGCGAAACCGAGCCGCCAAAGTTTCTACAAGACGCATTTGCAGAGGGCAACAAAGTGCAGGACGCCCTCACCAGCAACTTTGTAGTGGGTAAAAGCGGCAATGAAATCCTGAAGGCAGCCCTTGACCAGTCTAAGGCCGCCGGCCTCAAGCCTTCCATTTACACACACCCTATTGGCTACTACGGCCATGCCAGCGGCCCCACCATTGGCATGTGGGACCAGCAGGACGGCGTGCCAGTCAACGGCGACTATCCGCTTTACCACAACACGGCCTATTCCATTGAGCTCAACGCCAGCGTGTTTATCAAGGAATGGAACAAAGAGATCAGGATCATGCTGGAAGAAGACGGCTATTTTGACAAAACCGGCTTCCGCTACATCGACGGCCGACAAAAAGAGCTGATGGTGATTCCAAGACCCATGTTTCCGAATGGGAAGTAAGGGAGTGATAATTTGACGATATTGTAGTTGTTTCTGTAACGAAATGTGAAAGCGGTTAAAATCTTTTGGCTCCCTTTAGGGTTGGGGTAGGACAAAAGATTTTAACGCTGTTTTCAAAACATATTGGTCTTAAGTAACGCTGCATTTTCAATCTCACTCAAAGAAGTAGCAAGGTAGCATTTGAGGTTAGTTCCCAAATTTTGCACATTGCTGCTTCTAATATTCCAAACACACCTACCGTATACTGATGAAAAATCTCTTAGCCATTTCCTTTCTGTTATTAATAGTAGCCACCGGCTGCAAAAAGAAGGAAATACCTTCTTTCAAGGTGATGTCGTTCAACCTCCGGTACGACACGCCCAACGACAGCATCAATGCCTGGTCCAATAGAAAAGACGCCGTTGCTGACCTCGTCAAATTCCATGAAGCTGAAATAGTGGGCGTGCAAGAAGCACTTCTTCATCAGCTCAAAGACCTTGAAGAAAGGCTACCCGACCATAGCTGGCTGGGTGTGGGCAGAGATGATGGCATCGCTAAAGGTGAGTTTTCGGCCATTCTCTATAACAAGCATCTGTTTCAGGTAATGGACTCCGGCACTTTCTGGCTGTCGCCCACACCTGATGTGCCTTCCAAGGGATGGGATGCGGCTATTGTAAGGGTATGCACCTGGGCGAAAATGAAAAACCGGCATTTGGGAAAAGACTTTTACATTTTCAACACCCACTACGATCACATTGGCGTAGAGGCTAGAACCAATTCTTCAAAGCTGATCATCGAGAAGGTCAATGAAATAGCCGGTGAGCTGCCGGTAATTTTAACCGGCGACTTCAACTCGGAGCCGGAAACAAAAGCCTACGAAACACTTACGGAAGGGCTGACCGACGCCCGCAGCCTCAGTGAAAACCCGCCTTATGGACCCTACGGCACCTGGAATGGTTTCGACCACAACGCCGACCTCACCCGCCGCATCGACTACGTCTTTGTTAACGAAAAAGTGCTGGTCAGAAAATATGCCGTGCTGTCCGACGCAACAGAAAACCGCTATCCCAGCGACCACCTGCCGGTAATGGCCGAGGTGATGTTTAGGTAGAGAGGTTCAATGTTGTTTGGTTAAGAGCATCATACCCTCGAATGACCTAAAGGGAGCCCCAATTAGATTTTGCCGCCCTTTAGGGTTTGGGGTAATAATAAGATTGGGACAGTGAACCTCTTAACCAAACAACATTAATAACAGACTATCGTTTTTTCAAACCCTGCCGCTGGCGGGGTTTTTTGTTGCCTATTGCACAACATCGTTGCCTAAAACCTGATATTCTCACTATCTTCATCGTTCAAAAAACTAATAACCAATGTCTACCTACTCACGCCGCAAATTTTTAGATACCATGAAACTGGGTGCTGGTGCAGCACTCGGAGCTTCTCTGCTCACTTTTCCATCTGCCACAGCTTTAGCTTCTGTTTCTTCATTTCCTCGCAGAAAGCAGGGAAAGAAACTCGGGATAGCTCTGGTTGGGCTTGGCTACTATGCCAAAAACCTGCTGGCGCCGGCGCTGGAGAAAACCGAGGACTGTTACCTGGCGGGCATCGTCACAGGTACGCCGTCCAAAATTCCCGAATGGAAAGAGAAGTACAACATTGCCGATAAGAATGTTTACAGCTACGATACGTTCGATAAGATCAAGGACAACCCTGACATTGACATCATTTATGTGGTGCTGCCCAACAGCATGCACAAGGAATACACCATCCGTGCTGCCAAAGCTGGTAAGCATGTGATTTGCGAGAAGCCCATGGCACTTAACCCCGCCGAATGCCGGGAAATGATCGCTGCCTGCGACAAGGCGAAGGTGAAGCTGGCCATTGGGTACCGACTGCACTCGGAGCCGCATACACAGGAGATCATGCGTTTGGCCAGGGAGAAAGACCTTGGAGCTGTCAAACTGATTGAAGCAGCCGATGGCTTCCGCATTGGTGACCCCACCCAGTGGAGGCTGAAAAAGGCCCTGGCCGGAGGCGGTGCCATGTACGATGTGGGCGTGTACTGCATCAATGGCGCTCGTTATGCCACGGGCGAACAGCCAATTGCCGTGACTGCGCAGGAGTACAAAACCGATCCTGTCAAATTCAAGGAAGTAGATGAAACGATCACCTGGCAAATGGAATTCTCAAGCGGAGCCGTGGCTACCTGCACCACCACTTATGCCGCCTCAACTGAACGGCTGTATGTGGCATATGAAAAAGGCTGGGCCGAGCTGCGTCCCGCTTTTGGATACGGACCCATCAAAGGCAAAACCAACAAGGGAGAAATGGACATTCCCCACACTGTCCACCAGGCCTTGCAAATGGATGACTTCAGCCGCTGTGTGAAAGAGAACAAGGAATCACCTGTCAACGGCTATGAAGGCCTGAAGGACTTGCTGGTAGTGGAAGCCATCTATAAATCAATTGCTTCCGGGAAGAAGGAGAAAGTGATGCCGGTTTAGTTCACCGCTTCGCCGCTACTGATATGGTCGTTTACATGGCTATATCGTAGCGAGATGGAGCCAGCATGTTGCGATGTTGTCAGGGCATGGGCTTTCTAAAATTTCCCCTATTTTTGCCCCATGAAGCTATTCTTCAACCGGCTGTATGCAGGATACGCCCTGCTGGTATTTTCCATTACGTTTCTGATTCTTTTTCCCTGGTTTCTGCTGGGAATCTATTACCCGCCGGCATCCAGAATGGTGCTAAAGGTGAACTATTGGTGGGCGATTGTTTACTTCTTTCTGATTGGCTTGCCCATTAGTGAGGAGTGGCGCTTCAAAAGGGACGGTCGCCAAAACTACATCTTCTGCTCCAACCACTTTTCCTACCTCGACATCCCCGTGATGGGGTTTGTGCATTCACCTTGTGTTTTCGTAGGCAAAAGCAGTATTGCCAAAGTGCCGTTGTTTGGCTTTATGTTTAGGAAGTTACACATCATGGTCGACAGGGAGAGAGCCAGAAGCAGGGCAGAGGTGTACAAAAGAGCTGCCATTGCGCTGGATGAAAAGAAATCTGTGATCATTTTTCCCGAAGGAGGCATCAAAGTGTTGCACTCTCCCAAGATGACGGCATTTAAGGATGGAGCCTTTCGAATGGCCATTGAGAAACAAATTCCCATTGTTCCAGTGACCATTCCATACAATTGGATAATTTTACCCGACGACAATCGTTTTGTCATTCGTTTCAAACGCCCTAAAATTGTGCTCCACGAGCCCATCGATACCAAAGGAATGACAATCGACAGGGTAAACGAACTGAGGGATGAATGCTTTAGGGTAATAGATCAGGAGCTCAGGGCTTGTTTCCCTGAAAAATTTACAAAGGATACTGAATGAAAATAGATAAAGACACATTGCATAAACTGGCTCACCTGGCCAGGCTTGAATTGGATCCTTCCAACGAAAAGGAAATGCTCAACAGCCTGAGCGAAATCCTCACTTGGGTGGAAAAGCTCAATGAGCTGGACACAAAGGATGTGGATCCACTGGTGAGCATGTCTTATGAACTGAATGCTTTCAGAGAGGACAAAGTAACGGAAGAGCTTCCACGGGAAGAAGGTCTTGCCAACGCACCTCAGCACGACGACAAGTTCTTCATCGTACCCAAGGTAATCGAATAATATGAACGAAAGCTGGGCTTTCTGGAAGGAGTGGCCTTTCGAACTCAGGCGGCTTTTTGTTGCCATGGCAGCCATCGCCAGCCTCCTTATAATAACTGTTTTGGGTTTCGAAATTGCAGGCCACCACCTCGTGCTCGACTGGTACCTCACTTCCGAAACGGAGACTGTTAAACTTGCACTGGACCATGTTTCCGTCGGCCTTTTCGATCTGGACATCCCCGCTGATGTATACCTGGTCAAGCAGCATTTCGAGGGCAGCACCTGGATCATCCGCCCCTGGGCTGGTGTGGTCTACCTCGGATTTCTCTCTCTCTTTTACAGCCTGCTGCTGGCCGTTTCTACTTACCTGCCCCGGTTTTGGTACATGGTTGCCACGGTCGTTTTCATAGGTCTGTTGATTTCTATGCGCCTGGAGCAGCTCCTTCTTTTCGGCTGGTTCGACTACAAGCCCCTGGCGATTGGAATACTGCTTTTTCTGCCACTGAGTTACTACTTCCATGCCTTCAAAAGCCATGTTCCTCTGGTTAAAAGGTTTTTTGCATTTGCAGGAGCATTCATACTCCTTGCAGGTGTCATCTACTTTGGCTCCCAAATTGACCAACCTTTTTATACCCTTGCTCAATACAATTTCACAGCTCCTGTAATTATTGTCGTTGTGTTTGCTTTATTGGTAGGGCACGAGGTCGTCTATTTCATCCTGCGAATGATCACCAGTGGTAAAGCGCAGGCGGGGTCAAAAAACTGGGTGCACTTTTTCACATTCAGCATATTCTATCTCGTCAATGTGGGTCTGGCCTATGCGCACAATGCCCGCTATCTCACCTGGGACATTCTCTATCTCAACGAATTTTTGATGCTCGGCCTTGCAGCCGTCTTAGGTCTTTGGGGTTTGAAAGCCAGGGAGGCCAGGTACGAAGGCACAGCTCCTTTTTATCCTATCGCAGCTGTTTTTTACATGGCCTTGTGCGGGATTAGCTTCACTACCATTGGCTACCAACTGTTGCAGGGCAACGACCCGGTGCTGGAGGCGTTTGAAGATGCTATTCTTTTCAGTCAACTGGGGTTTGGAGTCATTTTTCTCCTTTACATTATTGTCAATTTTGTCACTCCCCTCATGCGCAACCTGGCAGTTTACAGGGTGGTGTTCAAAGAAGGTACCCTGCCTTATCCAACTTACCGCCTGGCAGGTACCATCGCTGTGACGGCTTTGTTTTTGCTGTCCAACCGTGTCGCACTCAATCAGTCAATTGCAGGGTATTACAACTCATTGGGCGACTTATACAAAGTACGAAATGAGCAGTTGCTGAGTGAACAGTACTACCTTCAGGGGGCATTGTATGGTTATCAAAACCACAAATCTAACTATCAGCTGGGCTTCATAGCCAATAGCAAAGAGAAGCTGGGTGAAGCCCTGTATAGGTTTGAACTGGCAGCTGGTAAGAACCCTTCCCCTCACGCTTTTGTCAACCTGAGCAACCAATATCAAAATACTGACCAATTCTTTAAAGGTATTTTTGCTTTGCAGAAGGGGAAGAGCAAATTCCCTTCCAATGGCTACATCGGCAACAACCTGGGTGTGCTTTATTCTTCGACCAATATTCTTGACTCTGCAGCATTTTATCTGAAGCAAGGGCTGGGAGAAGAGTTTTCCCGCCGTGCCACCAACGCTAATCTAGGATATGTGTCGTTCAAGGCTGGTCAGCAAATTAGCAGCGATGAAATAGAGGAGGTAGTGAAAGACAAGCTACCTTTTGGCTTCCTGACCAATGCATTGGCAGCCACAGCAAAAAATGGCACGAAACAACTGCCAGAAGTAGTGGAGCCTTTTCTGCCCGACTCAACACTATCTGGCTTCACTTTCCCTTTTGTTTACAACGCTGCATTGGTAGACCTTGGGAAGACGGAAGGAAAACTGACCGACCGACTGCCTGCCATGGTGGACGCTTCTTCAAATGCTGGTTTTTACGGCCCTCTGTCCATTGCACATGCGCTGCATCTTTACTACGAAGGCAAGGCTTCCCAAGCCATTCAGATACTCAACCGGGTGCAGCAAACCTTCCCCACCTATCGGGGCTATTGCTTCCATTTAATGAGCGTGATGGCGCTTGATCAGGGGGCAGCAATGAAAGCAGCTGAGTATTTTGAAAGTGCCTCGGCTGAAAACTATCCTGATGCTGATATCAACCAGGCGATTGCCTTGTCTGAGGCAGGAAACTGGGAGCAGGCCACTTTGAAATGGATTTTATTGGAAACCCATGAGGGCACGTCAACGCTCGCTGAATCTATGCTCAAGTTGTCGGAGACAACGGATTTGAGCAGCTTGGCAACCGACCAACAACGATACCAGTACTTTCGTTGGTTTGGGCGGCGACTGAATGAAACGCAGCAAGATGACCTCCTTGTCGCTTTCGAAAGTGAAAGCATGAAGAAGGCGGCTTTGGTTTGTCTCGCACAGGCTTATTTCAACGCCGGAGACGCACAAGCCGCACAGCAGCTGACAGACAATCCATTGCTAAACGACTGGGCACAACCCGAAATGACAATTTTGGAATTGGAACTGGCGATAAAAGAGGGTGGGCTGTCAAAACTGGACAGCACTGATTTGATCAATAGCCTGCCTCCAAAGTATGGTCAGGTGTGGGTAAATGCTGCGCAGGCTGTGAAGGTGAACAATGCAACTGCTTTAAAGGAAGCTATTGTCAATAATCCGTTTAATGCCGCCCTGGCAATGGCTGCCGCCGATTTTTTACAGGAAATGAAGGAGGATGAAGCGGCGTACGACGTGCTTGTCGCCAACATAGAGGCCAATCCTTACAACCCGGACGTTATCAAGAAATACATTTGGCTGGCACTCGACATGGGTTTCCAAAACTACGCTGAAAATGGAGTGATCCAACTCCTCGACTTGCTCCCATCAGAGGAATACAAAGCCTTCGAAAGAGAATACGACGACCGGGTCGCAGAGATCGAAGCCGAGCGGGAAAGTTGGAACTTCGATTGAATACACTCTTCAATTGAATGAGCCCTCTATTTTTTACCTAAACTGTAAACTTTAAGTTGAGTAGCGCCCCCAAAGGAGGGCGGGCGAAAAATGGTGGCGGGTGTGGGTATTGGCATGTGCGTTAATTTTTCGTTGACTTTTCGGTCCGCCGATGCGGCTTACTTTTTGTCCCATCCGGGAACGGCAAAAAAAAGTAAGAGCCTGTCCGGCTTGAGGACAATGAGATGGTGTCACAATATTTAATGGATAGGCGGACACTTTCTCGTCGTAGATCAGAGCAAGTCTGAGCAAGATCAAACAGCTTTAATGCATCGAATCTATTTCGATGCCAGCATCGCTCGTTACTTGTACAGTTATTAATAGCCCAACATCACCTCCAAAAACTTCCGCAACGCCGGATTCTCGTTGTCCTTCTTCCACATCGCCGACAACCGGGCCGTTTGCTTTCCATTTTTCAACTCGATGAACTTCACCTTCAGGCTGAAACCTTCTTTCAGGGTAGTCGGTACAATAGCAATCCCGAGCCTATTCTCCACCAGCCTGAAAATCGTACTGGCGTGTACCGAACGATGTGAAACCTTCGGACGGAAGCCACTGGCTTCAAATATATTCATGAACTGATTAAAATAGTCGACGCTATAATCACTCGAAAACAGAATAAAGTTTTCTTCCCTTAGCTGATGCAAATCCACAAAGCTTTCTTCATTCATTGGGTGATCATGAGGGAGCACCAGAGAAAATGTATCTTCGAAGACCGTAATTAATTGCATTTCCTTCGGCGCATGCTCCAACCTCACAAAACCAATATCGAGTTTGTCGTGCATGAGCCCTTCCAGTTGTTCCTGGTTAGCCATTTCTGTCAACGAGGTATGGATCGACGGGTACTGTTTATTGATCTCCAGCAATACCTTCGGAATGACCCTTTGCATAGCCGACCCAACAAAGCCAATCCTTACCTCACCGTCGTCTCCAGCCTCAATCATTTTGAGCTGCTTGACGATAAAGTCGAGGTTGTTGATAACGCCCTTGAGCTCCTGTTGAAGATATTTTCCCGGTGCCGTCAGTGCTACGTTTCTCTTGTTTCTTACAAACAGTTTTACATCCAGCTCTTCTTCCAGCTGCTGTATCTGGCGGCTGAGCCCCGGCTGGGTGATAAACAGCTTTTCGGCCGCTTTCCTGAAATGAAGCTCCTCTGCCACTTCCAGAAAATACTTAAAATGACGAAGCTCTATCTGATTACTTATAGGCATTAGTTATTGATATAAAAGGTATTTTTAGTAATTAAAGGTAGTGACTAGATTTGAGAAATGCTTACATCGGTTAGAGCTGATTGATTTTCATAGGTCTAGGGGTCAGTTCGTTCCGAATAGGCAACTTTAACCCAAATTATGCCCACGTCAGTGAATTTTCACCCTGGAGAAGACCGGCTGTCTGTCGGTCTTCTCATGAGGGTTTGCCAGCAGGAAGTTGGTGTTGAGATCGCCAGAGCCGCCAGAGAAAAAATTGATCAGAGCCGAAGTTATGTTGACCAAATTGTAGAAAGCAATAAGGTTGTATATGGCATCAATACCGGCTTTGGGCCTTTGTGCAATACCCAGATAGCCGCCGGCGACACTCGAAAACTGCAGGACAATATCCTGCGCAGCCACAGTGTGGGGGTAGGGGCTCCCGTTCCTTTGGACATTGTCCGGCTGATGCTCATCACCAAACTACAGTCCCTGAGTCAGGGCTATTCCGGCATTTCTACCGAAGTGTTGGAACGCATGATCTGGCACCTCACAACCGGATACTTACCCTACGTTCCGTCACAAGGCTCAGTAGGTGCATCCGGTGATTTGGCACCCTTGGCTCACATGTTTCTTCCGTTAATAGGGCTCGGAAAGGTGTGGGACGGAAACAACTGGGTTGAAACCGGACTGATATTCCAAAAAGAGGGCATCAAGCCTATTGAGCTTGGCGCAAAGGAGGGTCTGGCACTCATTAATGGCACGCAGTTCATTGCCTCCTTTGCCGTTCTGGGGTTGTACAGACTACACAACCTGCTGGAAACGGCGGACATCATTGGTGCCATGAGCCTCGAGGGTGTGCTCGGTTCTGCTAGTCCGTTCGATCCGGCACTGCACTTGCTCCGGGCCTTTCAGGGCTCAACGCATGTGGCCCACCGGCTTAAAATAATGCTGCAGAACTCTGAGATGGTGGAGTCACACGCCAATTGTGGCAGGGTGCAGGATCCGTACAGTTTTCGCTGTATGCCTCAGGTGCATGGCGCTTCCCGCAATGCCTGGCTGCATTTAAAAGAGTTGACTGAAATTGAAATCAATAGCGTCACCGACAACCCCGTCATCTTTAGTGCTGATAAAACCATCAGCGGAGGTAACTTCCATGGGCAGCTGCTGGCCATGCCACTGGATTACGCTACACTGGCTGCCGCCGAAATTGGTAGTATCTCCGACCGTCGAACCTACCAACTGCTGGAAGGAGATGTCGAAGGCCTTCCGAAGCTGCTTATGCGCAACACAGGCATCAATTCCGGTTTCATGATTCCCCAATACACCTCTGCTGCTCTGGTGAGTGAAAACAAAAGCCTTTGTTTCCCTGCCAGCGCCGACAGTATTCCTACGTCGCTCGGTCAGGAGGATCATGTGAGTATGGGCTCTATCAGTGGCCGAAAACTGAACACCGTGCTTGATAACCTCGAAAATATTTTGGCCGTAGAGCTGGTATGTGCCGCACAAGCTTTCGACTACCGCAAGCCGATGAAGTCGGGGGTGATCCTGGATGCCTGTCATGAGCTGGTGCGACAAAAAATAGACCACGCAGAGGAGGACAGAATATTTGGCGATGACATCGCTGTAGCAAGGGAGATAGTTGCATCCGGGGAACTCACCAGTGCCGCACTTGAGGTTGCTCAATCAAACAATATCAACTTAAAAGGAGACCTGTATGAATCTTTCAGCCTTTCTTAATACTTACGCAAGTCACCCAAGCTACAAAGCACCCACGGGCTCAACACTGAACGCCCGGTCGTGGCAGACTGAAGCGCCATTGCGCATGTTCCTCAACAACCTCGACGCTGAAGTGGCTGAAAATCCAGCGGAGTTGGTGGTCTACGGCGGCACTGGTCAGGCAGCCAGAAATGTGGAGTCGGCCAGGAAGATCATTGAGATGCTCCTGCAGTTGGATGACGAGCACAGTTTGCTCATACAATCTGGTAAGCCAGTCGGCGTGCTTCGAACCCATGCAGAGGCACCTAGGGTGCTGATTGCCAACTCCAATTTGGTGCCGGCCTGGGCCAACTGGGAGCACTTTCAGGAGCTGAAGGAGCGGGGATTGATGATGTATGGACAGATGACAGCTGGCAGCTGGATTTACATTGGTTCTCAGGGCATCCTTCAGGGAACCTACGAAACCTTTGTGGAATGCGGCAAGCAGCATTTTGGGGGAAGCCTTAGGGGGAAACTGCTGGTTTCCGGGGGCCTTGGAGGAATGGGAGGTGCTCAGCCTCTGGCAGCGACCATGGCAGGGGCTACTTTCCTGGGCGTCGATATTGACCCTGAAAGAATCAAGAAACGCTTGCACACCCGCTACATTGATAAAATGACCGACTCCTATGACGAGGCGGTGAAATGGGTACTGGAAGCCAAAGAGAAGAAGGAAAGCATCTCGGTCGGCTTAGTGGGCGACATTGGCGATGTGCTGGAAAGACTTTTGAAAGACAATATCACGCCTGATGTGCTCACCGATCAGACATCTGCGCACGACCCTGTTTTTGGCTATGTGCCCAATGGACTATCGCTGACTGATGCTGAGATTCTTCGAATGAAAAATCCCGTCAAATACAAGGAACGGTCACTGAAAAGCATGGCCCGCCATGTTGGATTTATGCTCGAAATGAAGAAGCGTGGAAGCCAGGTATTTGACTATGGCAACAACCTTCGGGAGTTTGCCCGTCAGGGCGGTGAGGCCAACGCTTTTGATTTCCCCGGGTTTGTGCCTGCTTATATTCGCCCACTGTTTTGTGAAGGCAAAGGCCCTTTCCGTTGGGCGGCCCTTTCTGGCGACCCCGAAGATATTTACACCACCGACAAGGCTTTGATGGAAGCTTTTCCGGAAAATGCCCACCTCATCAATTGGCTAAAGCAAGCCAGAGAGAAAATAGCCTTTCAGGGGCTGCCCTGCCGTATTTGCTGGCTGGGCATGGGAGAGCGGGAAAAGGCCGGGCTGATCTTTAACGACCTGGTGAAAACAGGTAAAGTAAAAGCTCCGATCGTCATTGGTCGTGACCACCTCGATTGCGGTTCTGTAGCATCACCCAACAGAGAAACGGAAGGGATGCTCGATGGCTCCGATGCGGTGTCCGATTGGCCATTGCTTAACCTCATGGGCAATACAGCAGGCGGTGCCACGTGGGTTTCTTTTCATCACGGTGGTGGTGTGGGAATGGGCTACTCGCAGCATGCCGGCATGGTCGTATTAGCCGACGGCACAGAAAGAGCGGAACGTTGCCTTCGCCGGGTGCTCTTCAACGACCCGGCCATGGGCGTTTTCCGGCACATGGACGCCGGTTACGAACTAGCCAGCAACGTCGCCACCACCCACCATTTGAAATTCTGAGTAAATAGTAATTGATTGACTTTTCACGAAAAAAGATCGAAAAGTCTTGTTGTATCGGATGTTTCATGTGTATAAAATTTGTTTTTCAGCGGCCACATGGAATAGCCAATAGCATTTCGGAAGTGATAGTCGACTGTTCTCCGACTTTATTCATTTCCGCTAGGTATGGCTCTCCTTATGGCTATTTCATCTATTTATTTCGGCGAGTACATTAGATTATAAATCTACTTATTAATAAGAGTAGTGCCCTCTTAGGAGGGAGGGCGAAAAATGGCGGCAGCTTGAGCGTTATTGGCTTGAGCGTTAATTTTTCGTTGATTTTTGGTTACTTTTCATCAAGGAAAAGTAACAGCCAGTCCGGCTTGAGGACAGAGAATTACCAATAGTTAGCAAATTAAGTTTTCGGCCAAGTAGTAACCAAGCAAACTGAGCAATGGGTTTAATGCCCATCGCTATAGGAAAAAAGTATAGAGCTTTGGCGGCATTTTGCCTTTACGCAAAAATGATGACAAAGCGGTTAACGAGTCCAAAGACATATTTCAAAAAAAATGCACACCCCCCAACACATCGGCCCTTTCAAACAAATCGTCACCCTGGCACACCTGTCAATGAAGGGCCCAATAACGGACGATCAGCTTCTGGTGGTACCGAACGCAGGTATTGTGCTCCTCGGCGACCGGATCGTAGAGATAGTGGACTTCGAAGAAGGAGCGAAAAGGCACAAGAATGTTTTTGAAATGGAAGGCGACTATGTGGCTCTTCCCGGCCTCATCGACTGCCACACCCATATCTGCTTTGCGGGCTCTCGGGCAAAAGACTACCAGATGAAGGTGGGAGGTGCTGGCTATCAGGAAATTTTGAAAGCCGGCGGTGGTATCCATGACACGGTGCAAAAGACAAGGGCGGCTACCTTGGCCGAATTAGAGAGACTGGTAGCCGGGCGGGCAACACGGCACATGACAGAAGGGGTGACAACCATTGAAGTGAAAAGTGGTTATGGCCTTAACCTGGCCGACGAGCTTAAGATGCTGGAAGCCATCAGCTGCACGTCAAAGGAATATTTGCTCGACCTTATCCCCACTTGTCTGGCGGCCCACGTCAAACCAGGTGAATTCGACAAAGCTGACGAATACCTCGATTTTCTGGCCCACAACCTATTGCCGCAGGTAAAAGAGGAGGGCCTTTCCAACAGGGTAGATATTTTTGTGGAAGACGGTGCTTTTGATGTCGCACTGAGCAAAAAGTACCTGACCAGGGCGAAGGATATGGGTTTCCACCTCACTGTGCACGCTGACCAGTTCAGCTCTGGTGGTAGCAAGCTGGCTGTTGACATGGGAGCTCTCAGCGCCGACCACCTCGAAGCTTCTACCGACGTAGATATCAAGTACCTGGCCGAGAGCAATACGATTGGCGTAGTTTTGCCAGGTGCCTCTATGGGCTTGGGCTTGCCATTTGCTCCTGCCAGAAAGCTACTAGACTATGGAGGTTGCCTCGCCATTGCCACCGACTGGAATCCCGGCAGCGCTCCTATGGGCGACCTGCTCATGCAAGCAGCTGTGCTTGGCGCTTCACAAAAACTTTCCATGGCAGAAACCTGGGCCGGCATTACCTTCAGAGCAGCGAAAGCACTTGCCTTGGACGACAGAGGAAGCCTCTTGCCCGGCAATTTGGCAGATTTTATTGCTTTTGAAACAACGGACTACCGGGAGGTGCTGTATCACCAGGGTAAAATGAAGCCAGTGGCCGTCTGGAAAAATGGCCGTCTGGTTGAATAAAAAGTGGGCGAGTGGCTGCTATTTGCCTTGTAAGCTTTAGGCTTCATAGTATTCACTATCGGAGCCTTCATTAAATCTTTTAACTTCGCTCCACATAAACAAAACGATTGGCTTTCTGATTCAAAGGCATGTACAGATCACCCGATAGAAACATTTGGCGAGGAAGAACCGACAAATACGATGGGCCAGACGGAGCTCGCTGGCACCATGTCATTCAAATGCTCGATCTGTCGAGGCCTATCGCTTCAGCACCCGGTCAAAAGAAATTTGCACTGCTAGGCTTTTGTTCCGACGAAGGAGTAAGAAAAAACTTTGGTAGGAGAGGAGCATCTGAAGGGCCGTATGCTATCAGGAAAATGGCAGCCAACTTACCCTGGCATGGCCAATCGTCTGTTTCCCTTTTCGATGCAGGCGATGTCCTTTGCCCAAATGGCAACCTGGAAACGGTTCAAAAGCTATTAGGGCAAAAAGTGGCGACTTTACTAGACACTGGCTATTTCCCTGTTCTGCTGGGAGGCGGGCATGAAATCGCCTACGGGCATTTTCTCGGGGCTTTTGCCCATTGTCCGGATAAGAAAATCGGCATCATCAATCTTGATGCACATTTCGATCTGCGAAACGACCCGCATGCACCCACATCGGGGACGCCATTTTTGCAAATAGCCAATTTTCTTGCCCAGGAAGGAAAGCCTTTCGACTATATGTGCCTTGGCATCCAGCCGTCCGGCAATACCACTGCCCTTTACAAGACTGCCCACCGGAAGAAAGTAAAATACCTGGAAGCAGGAACGCTCTTTCAGCTTTCTACAGCCGAGATAGAAAAGGTGATCCATAAATTCGCCAAGCCCCTCGATC
The DNA here is from genome assembly GCF_048007035.1 of Imperialibacter sp. Lineage (NCBI taxonomy): Bacteria > Pseudomonadati > Bacteroidota > Cytophagia > Cytophagales > Flammeovirgaceae > Imperialibacter > Imperialibacter sp. The sequence continues at coordinate 1,194,316 of NZ_CP180355.1, read as the reverse complement.
ATATTTACCTCACCATATGCCTCGACGTAATGGATGGCGCATTTGCTCCGGGTGTAAGTGCTCCGGCTGTAATGGGGCTGGCACCACAGCAGGTAGCCGAGCTACTGCGCATCATTATGGGCACAGGCAAAGTGCTTACCTGCGACATTGCAGAAATGAACCCAGCCTTCGATCAGGACAATAGAACAGCGAAACTAGCGGCTAACCTGGTGTTTCGGATCATGAGCGAACTAAAACCTACAAAGTAGCAAGCGCTTCTTCTTGCCTTTGAGTCTTTGTGGATCAAGCGGAAAATCTGGGGGATAAAACTCAAAAGGAGTGTAATTCGATTCAGCAAATAGGCGGCAATAAAAAAGCAAAACTGGTTCAATGCGTCTCGCTTGGACCTTTTGCTTTTTTATGCAAGCAGAAAATACCCATGCCAAACATCAATCCCCCCAGAAATACAGATTGATCCGTCTTTGTGGCTACAAAAAAGAACCTTCCCTAACACTGTGAAGAGGATTCTACTACCTAAGTGTGTGTTGAGGGAAGGTCACAATCAATCGAAAACCGGGAGCAAGATGGTCAGGCTTTCGAGGTTTGTAATCCCCCAAACTGAGGGAATTTTCAATTTCTCCGAAGAAATAAAAATTTTTTCACGTCCGAAGAAAGTTTTTTTTAAGCTGTTTTTGAGCCTTGCCATCCTCAGGATTTATTCCCGTGCGAATCTGTTCGGGCTTATTTCAACCCTAAAAAATTTTTGTTTCTGCAAATCCTCTTTTTTTGGGTTTAAAAAGAACCGATGGGAGACTCATTTGTAAATTACTGACTAACAAGCCGTTATATGAAATTATAATCCTTCTGCTTATAATTGAGAGGAAATAGGAATTAACCCCAACAATGATTGATATGGAACGACACCTTAATCACACAGTTGTAGCAGATCTTGAAACTGAATTGAAAGATACTTTCGCTAACATAAAAATGAGTGACCTGAACCTTCAGGACATTACAATGGATGAGTTTGTTGAGCAGTTGAGCAAAAAATCAAAGCTTAGCAAAGAGGAAGTAACCGAGATGGTAGAAGAAAAGATCAACTACATCTACTCAAAGAGACTAGGATAATACCCTTTCTACTTAAATTACACCCTGATTAATGAAGAGGCTGCCCAAAAGGCGGCCTTTTTTATGAGTACTATTCACTCCAGCACTATCGATTCCCAACAGCTGGAACTGTCTTTTGTATTTCTCAGGTTCAAATCTGAACACAACTGTACCGTATCCGTACACATTTCTTCAAAAACAACAACTATAATTAATTGATAATCAGTGCATTAAATAAATGGCATATTCATTGGTAAATAGGAGATGGACTTGAAAAAATGGATATGAATTTTATTAGAATAACAAAGGGATTTCTTTTTACGCTTACTCTAGGTTTCATGACTCTTCCAAGCGCTTCGTTTGCGCAGGAAGAGGTACAGGTGCTAACTCTTGATGACTGTATCAGAATTGCGTTAGAAAACAACCTCGATATTAAGAGAGCACAGAATAATACAATTTCAGCGAAAGCGTTCAGAATTCAATCAATTGCTAATTTTCTCCCCAACTTAAGCGCCAATCTTAGTGAGAGTATCAATTTTGGGTATAGTTTTGACCAGACTGCTGGAAGACAAGTCAATGTGACTACATATCAAACGTATCCAAGTGCGCAAAGCACCGTAAATATCTTTAATGGTCTGTCTAATATCAATAATGTTAGGAGACGAACAAATGAGTTAGATGCCGCTGAAGAGGCTGTAGAAGCATCCAGAGTGCAAGTTAGAGCCGATGTTTTAGGGGCTTATTTGAATGTAATCCTGGACAGGGAAAACATCAAAATTTCTGACGAACGGGTGACGCTTCTACAGTCGCAGTTGGAGCGTGAGGAAAAGAGAGTTTCTGTAGGAGTGAGCAACCCAGAGTCCGTATTCAATTTTAGATCCCAGGTAGCTAACGAGAAGCTGGTTCGAGTTCAGGCAGAGAATACTTTCCGAAGGGATAAATTGGCTCTCATTCAAATGCTTCAGCTTGACGCTACCAAAGATTATGAAATTGAAGGCGTCTCTCTTGACGATATTGACGTAATTTCAGACGTTCAGCCATATAGTGAGGTCTTAGCCTCTAGCTTAAACTATTCACCTGCGTTGAAACGGGCAAATTTTAACCAACAGGCTTCAATATATCAATTTAAGCAGGCGGGAGCGGCCCGATACCCAAACATTGCAGTGCAAGGCCAATACGGATCAAGTTATTCTTCCAATGGCGCCAGAGATCCCATAACGAATGAACATGTTGCCGATGCAACATTCAGAACACAGATGGGATGGAATCAATACAAGGGGGTTGGCATCGGAATTAATATACCAATTTTTACCCGCTGGCAAACCAGTGCTAACATTCAAGCAGCAAAAGTTAACATGTTCAATGCTGAGCTGGATGTGAAACAGGCACAGCAAACTATTACTAATGCTATTCAATTAGTCTACAATGATCTACAGGCAGCAATAAGCACCTATAATGCTGCACAAGAAAATATTGACGCTCTCACACAGTCATACAATTTTTCTCAGACCAGGTATGAAGCTGGAAGCACCGACTTTTATACTTATTTGGAGAGCCTAAACAATAAAAACAGGGCGGAGATTCAATTGGCTAACGCCAAATACAGCATAGTCTTCAGAAAGAAAATTCTCGATATTTATCGGGGCATCGCAAATGAATAACAACAGTTAACGAAGGAGGTCAAAGCCTCCTTCTTTTTTTGTCCCTACCACACGATGACCAATCAGCAGGGCATGCAAATAAGTGTCAGGTAAACTGATTTCGTTTTTCTCGCTACTGTATAGATCCTGGATAAAAATACTGCCGCTACTTGTCAGGTAGAGCTGATTCTTCGAAAAACAAAAGAAGTTGCAAGCCGGGCTGTCGATTATCCCCTGATAATTTCCGAGGTTGTCAAAGTAAGCAATGCCCCCATTATCCAGAGCGGCAAAAAGCACGTTCTGGTATTCCCTAATGAATAGAATCTTGCCATTCACCGGTATCGATGAGTTGAAAGGAATTTTCGTCTGGATTTTTTGATCAATCGGATCGAACTTGATCAACCCGTTGTACGACTCGTCGATCAGCCAGAACGAGTTATCCTGCGAGGGGCAGGCGAGCCGTATAAAGCTCTGAGACTTGCCCGTGAGGTCATACTCGGTGGTGGGAGACATAAACCTGTCGAGTATGACGATAGATTGAAATTCTTCGTAAAACAGAAAGGTCTTTAGTGGGTTCCAGGGATCAATCAGCGTGACTTGCCCCAACCTTCTGGGAGAGTAGTTCACAATCTGTCTGGCCGTGGTGTCGTATTTGGCTACGGTGCCGTTCTTAAATGCAAGATAGAAATCGCCTCTTCTGTCTACCGACTGAGCCGTGACAACTGGCCCGGGCACATTTTTTTCCACCACTAGCTGGGCCCGGCATAAGAAACCAGATAAGAGTAGAGCCAGACATGCGACAGCAGTCTTATTCAAACCTTTTGAGCTCAACTTTTTTTCCGTCAAATACCGCATAAGTACAGTGGTTGATCCACTCGCCTAAGTTAATGTATCTGCTGCTCTTCCCAACTTCCAGGTCAAGGGGCAGGTGCCTGTGCCCGAAAATATAGTAGTCGTGGTGCTCTTTGGCTTCAGCTTCTTTGCAATATGTCCAAAGCCATTCATCATCCCCCAGGAAGGCCTCGTCGTACTTCAGGTTACTGATCCTGCTGTTGCTAGACCATTTGTGAGCGATGGCCATTCCCACATTGGGGTGCAGCCATTTGAATGCCCATTGGCAAAGCTTGTTCCTGAAAATCTTCTTAAGAAATTTATATCGATAGTCGCCGGGCCCAAGACCATCGCCGTGACCCACCAGCAGCTTTACTCCGTTAATGACGTAGCTCTTGTTTTTATGGTACACGGGTATTCCAAACTCTTCAGTAAAGTAGCTGGCCATCCACATATCGTGGTTGCCTGAGAAAAAGATGACTGGAATGCTTTTATCAACCAGCTCAGCAATTTTCCCCTGAAACCGGGCAAAGCCTTTGGGGATTACATGGTTGTACTCAAACCAGAAGTCAAAAATATCGCCGACAAGAAAAATGGCAGCGGCAGAGTCTTCGATACTTGCCAGCCATTTCACCACCTTGTTCTCCCTTTCCCGGCTCTTTGTTTGGTTAGGGGCTCCAAGGTGAAAATCACTGGCAAAATAGATCAATTTCCCATCCGGGAGGGTACCGTTGTCAAACTGCATATGGGTACAAAATAAAAAGATCAGGCGTTAACCTGATCTTTGAATCAAATATTATTTACAGAAGATTACTTTTTGGTTGTATCCTCAACTACGTCTGAGGTTTCTTCATTTGTAACTTCCTCTGCTACCGATTTTTTCAAAGCTTCAACTTCATCATCGGTTTTTTCTTCACCTTCGACCACTGCTTCTACTCCCTCTCCGTTGGCGTTATTGTTGGTAAATGCCTGGTAGGTGGTTTGCTTTTCAAAGGGGCGTTTGCCAATCAGCCTTTCCAAATCATTCTGGAAAATGATTTCCTTCTCCAGAAGCTCTTTGGCGATAACTTCAAGCTCTTTCTTATGCTTGGTTAGCATCTTCTTCGTACGCTCGTAGGCAGTGGAAATAATGTTTCTCACCTCAGAGTCTATAGTTTCGGCAGTTGATTCAGAATAGGGCTTGTTGAAGGCGTATTCCGACTGCTTTGAATCATAGAACGAAACGTTGCCAATTTTATCATTCATGCCATAGATCGTCACAATGCTGTAGGCCATCTTGGTTACCCTCTCCAAATCGCTCAGCGCTCCGGTCGATATCTTACCAAAAATAATCTCCTCAGCGGCACGACCACCCAAAGCCATACTCATCTCATCAAGCAACTGCTCAGTTTGGTACAGGAACTGCTCTTTCGGCAGATACTGCGCATACCCAAGCGCCGCAATACCACGGGGAACAATGGATACTTTCACCAACGGATCGGCGTGCTCAAGGAACCAACCGGCCACTGCATGACCAGCTTCATGGTAGGCAACAATTTTCTTTTCTTCCGGCGAAATGATTTTTGTCTTTTTCTCCAGACCACCAATAACTCTGTCAATGGCATCCTGAAAGTCTTGCATGTCAACGGCTTCTTTGTCTCTTCTGGCTGCGATAAGTGCGGCCTCGTTACACACGTTGGCAATTTCAGCACCGGCAAAGCCTGGAGTTTGTGCAGCCAGTTTTTTCACGTCCACATCTTTCGACATCTTAATAGGCTTCAAATGCACTTTGAAAATAGCCTCTCTGCCAATTACATCTGGCTTATCAATACTGATTTGACGGTCAAACCTGCCCGGGCGCAGCAAAGCGCTGTCAAGCACGTCGGGGCGGTTAGTAGCCGCAAGGATGATAACACCTGAGTCCGTAGCAAAGCCATCCATTTCAACCAGCAGCGAGTTCAGCGTATTCTCTCTTTCATCGTTGGAGCCAGGCACCTGGCCTCTGCCTCTTGAGCGACCAATAGCGTCAATCTCGTCTATGAACACTATACATGGCGCTTTTTCTTTCGCTTGCTTAAACAGGTCACGTACCCTTGCAGCACCTACACCCACAAACATTTCCACAAAGTCGGAACCCGAAAGTGAGAAGAAAGGCACAGCAGCCTCACCAGCTACCGCTTTCGCCAAAAGTGTTTTACCTGTGCCCGGAGGGCCTACCAGCAAAGCACCCTTAGGTATTTTACCACCCAGCTTAGTAAATTTGGCTGGGTTCTTTAGAAAGTCTACAATTTCTTTTACCTCTTCTTTGGCCTCGTCAAGTCCTGCCACATCCACGAAGGTGATCTTCACCTTGTTTTCTGCATCAAACAATGCGGCTCTTGATTTTCCAATATTGAAAATCTGTCCGCCAGGTCCGCCGCCACCGGTCATCCGGCGCATCAAAAACCAGAAGCCGAACAGGATCAGGAACAAGAAACCCCAATTAAAGAAAATGTTGGTGATGTCAGACCCTTCCTCGATTTTGTACTCAATTCTCTGGTTGTCAGGCAGCCCTTTCTCAATCTCCCGAAACTTCTCATCGAAGTTGTCGGCTGAAATGATTTTGAATTTGTAGTGTGGCCCCTGGCTGAGCGAGAAAGGATTTCTCTGCTCCAACTCTACCTTGTATTTACTGTTATTGAGTGCTTCTTCTTTTAATGTTACTTCAACAAGGTTTTGCGTTCTTAAAAGCACCACCCCTTTCACATCATTGCTGAGCAGCATTTGCTCAAACCTTTTTTGCGAAATAGTTACTGATGAAGAGCTGTTGTTGAAATAAGTAATTCCCAGCACTACCGCCAGAAGAGTTAGAATCACCCAAATTTGATAATTGGGTCTCTGCGGAGGCTTTGGAATCAGGTTTTTCCTCGGTCTATCTTGATTTGCCATTCTTTAATCTTTCTAAATCTAAATCTATTGTACAGATTGATAAAACGCTTTTCTATCGCTAATGTTCCTTAAATGGATGAGCTTTCCACCGGAGTGATCACTGCATCTCCCCAAAGCTCTTCCAGCGAATAGAAATCACGCTTATCTTTTTTGAATATGTGAGCTACCACATCTATGTAATCCAAAAGGATCCACTCTTTGTTTTGCTTACCTTCTTTTTTCCAGGGGGACTGTTTTGAAGCTTTAAAAACGAATTCTTCTACAGAATCACAAATGGCATCTATTTGAGTGTCCGAGTTGCCAGAACAGATAATGAAATAATCAGCTACAGCATTTTTTACATTTCTCAGATCCAAAACTACTATGTCGTGGGCTTTCTTTTCTGCCATTCCCCGCACCACCAAATCATTGAGTTCAACCGTTTTAGGTTCAACTGGCATTTTGCCCTTTTTTACTGTCATTCAAAACATTTTACTTTGTCTACAAAACTACGAAAAAAGATTGCACAAAATTTTCTCCAAAAATCTCTTTATCGGCAAAAAGGTCGTTTACCTGCCAAAATGTCACTCAACCAACTCGATAGCTACACAATTGGCCGAAATAGAGCATGTCAACGAAGGTGCAGTGGTGATAGCCGACGAGCAATTGGCAGGCCGGGGCCAAAGAGGCAACTCCTGGGAGTCGGAGCCAGGTAAAAATATCATGATGTCGGTGGTGCTGAAGCCCACTTTCTTAAAGCCTTCACAGCAGTTTTTTTTAAACATCATTGTGTCAATTGCGGTTAAAAAGACGCTAAGCGAATTTGGACTTGAGAATGTAAAAGTCAAATGGCCTAATGATATATATGCAGGCAATAAGAAGATTACTGGCATCCTGATTGAAAGTACGCTGAAAGGAAGCATGATCGAAACTTCAGTTGTGGGAGTAGGCTTAAACGTGAATCAATTGGTATTTACCACAGAAAAAGCCACCTCAATGGCGCTTGAAGCGGGAAGCGGCCTGGACAAGGAACTTGTGCTAGAGAAGTTGTCCCGGAATATTGAGTCTTTATACCTTCAACTTAAAGGTGGCGCCTCTGAAAAACTGAAGGCAGACTATTTGAAGTCCATGATAGGATGGGGGGAACAGCGGTCATACCGTGACAAAGAGGGAACGTTTGAGGGAGAAATTCTTGGTGTTTCTGAACTTGGAAAACTTAAGGTTGAACGAGAGGGAAATGTAAAGGAGTACGACTTAAAAGAGATCGAGTTCTTATGGAAGTAGTCACTCCTTAAAAGCTTCTTCCGTTTGGCTTACAAAAAGTTATGCGCTACTTTTGCATCGATTTATAAATCAATATTATCATAAAATGATTGAAACAAGTCTTAATTACAAAGTAAAAGACATTTCACTGGCCGATTGGGGCAGGAAAGAAATCCGTCTGGCAGAAGCCGAAATGCCTGGTTTGATGGCACTTCGGGAAGAATATGGCGTTTCCAAGCCTCTTAAAGGAGCCCGTATTGCAGGTTGTTTACACATGACCATTCAAACAGCCGTTCTTATTGAAACGCTGGTTGAACTGGGTGCAGATGTTACCTGGTCTTCCTGTAATATCTTTTCTACACAGGATCATGCCGCAGCTGCTATTGCCGCCGCTGGTGTTCCCGTGTTTGCTTGGAAAGGCATGAATGCCGAAGAGTTTGACTGGTGTATCGAGCAGACACTATTTTTTGGTGAGGACAGGAAGCCTCTCAATATGATCCTTGACGATGGTGGCGACCTTACCAATATGGTGCTGGACAAATACCCTGAGATGGTACCTGGTATTAAAGGCCTTTCTGAGGAAACTACCACAGGCGTTCACCGCTTGTACGAAAGAATGAAAAAGGGCACCTTGCCCATGCCTGCGATCAACGTGAACGACTCTGTAACCAAGTCTAAATTTGACAATAAATATGGTTGCCGTGAGTCGTTGGTAGATGCCATTCGCAGAGCTACCGACGTGATGATGGCCGGCAAAGTGGCTGTTGTTGCTGGATTTGGTGACGTAGGAAAAGGTTCCGCTGAGTCGCTTAAGAGCTGTGGTGTCAGGGTGATTGTATCTGAGATCGACCCTATCTGCGCTTTGCAGGCAGCTATGGAAGGATACGAAGTAAAGAAAATGGCCACTGCCGTTAAAGAAGCTGATATCATTGTAACCGCTACAGGCAACAAGGACATCATCAAAGAAGAGCACTTCAGAAGCATGAAGGACAAGGCTATTGTTTGTAACATTGGCCACTTTGACAATGAAATTGACATGGCGTGGTTAAATAGCAACTACGGTCAGACAAAAGTTGTGATAAAGCCGCAAGTAGACCTTTACAATATCGAAGGATCAGAGATACTTGTTTTGGCTGAAGGACGTTTGGTGAACCTTGGTTGTGCCACTGGTCACCCATCTTTTGTAATGTCAAATAGCTTTACCAATCAGGTGTTGGCGCAATTGGAGCTTTGGACAAACACCGACAAGTACGAAAATGCGGTGTACACATTGCCTAAGCACCTCGACGAGAAGGTAGCGAGATTGCACCTGGCTAAGATTGGTTGCGAACTTGATACACTTAGCCCCGATCAGGCCGAATACATAGGCGTTTCTCTTGAAGGCCCATACAAGCCTGATTATTACCGTTACTAAAATTACTGACATAATTTCATGACAGAGAAAAGGCCCCCAAAAAGGGCCTTTTTTTAATATTTTGAGTGAAAGTAGGTGAAAACAGTCCGTATTTCGCAAATTGGGCTGGTTAACAAACCCGGGTGATTTGTCGTATTATGTAAAAAGAGATTGATTCTAAATAGCCCGCCAGTTGGGCAAGGAATTTGCTGAATTCATTGACATGTCAACAACCGTAACAGAAACCATGGAAGGGCCAAAGCGGCACAGCTATAGTGACTCAAAGAAGATGAAAATCTTTAACGGGGAATTTTTGCCGCATATTGACTCGATGTACAATTTTGCCTACCGCCTTACTTTTGACGACGATGAGGCAAAGGATCTTGTGCAGGAAACTTATTTTAAAGCTTTTCGATTTATAGATTCCTTTCAGGAAGGAACCAACGCCAAGGCGTGGTTGTTCCGAATCTTGAAGAACAGCTTCATCAACGACTTCAGGAAGAAAAGTAAGGAGCCTGCTAAAGTTGATTATCAGGAAGTTGAAACTTATTACAACTCGGATGATGTTGATGAACATATAACGGTCGACCTGAGAGTAGACGCTTTGCAAAACATGATTGGTGATGAGGTCTCCAATGCGCTGAATGCGCTGGATGTAGACTTCAGAACAGTAATCATACTTTGTGACTTGGAAGGTTTTACCTACGAGGAGATGGCGAAAATTCTCGACATTCCGATAGGTACCGTGAGATCGAGATTGCACAGAGCCAGAAACTTACTCAAGGAGAAGCTAAAATCATATGCTCAGACAATGGGCTACAAATAATTTTTTTCGTAATTTTCGTGATTGAAATTGACAGAGAATGGAACAAAGTTCTGCAAAGGAAGGCTGCAAGGAGTCAGTGAAATGTATTGAAATTTTGCATCTGCTACTTGACAATGAGGCGTCGCCAACTCAGGAAGATTATTTGCGGAGTCACCTCGATAGCTGCCTGCCCTGTTTGAAAAACTACAAAGTTGAAACGGAGATTCGAAACATCTTGCGTACCAAGCTTGAAAAGCGTGAAGTTCCTGCAGATTTGCTCAACTCAATAAAATCGAAAATTTCTGTTTCTCTTGCCCCTGAAGGTTAATGCGCAAAGCAATTATTTTTACTGCTCCGTCAGGTTCTGGTAAAACAACTCTGGTAAAACATCTTTTAGATCATATCCCTTCCCTTGCCTTTTCTATTTCGGCCACAACAAGGAAACCTCGAAACCAGGAGGTGAACGGAAAAGACTATTACTTCCTCTCGTTTAGCGATTTTCAGAGTAAAATCGAAAGAGACGAATTTATAGAATGGGAAGAGGTGTACAACGGATCTTTTTACGGCACACTCAAGGAAGAGATAGACAGGATATGGGCTTTGGGGAAAGATGTTATTTTTGATGTGGAAGTACACGGTGCGCTCAACCTCAAGAAATACTTTGGAGACGACGCCCTGGCGGTATTTGTGAAAGTGCCTGATTTAAACACCCTTCAGGAAAGACTTCAAAAGCGTGACACAGAAACAGCAGACACACTCGAAAAGCGCCTCCAGAAGGCTAAATATGAAATGACCTTCGAAAAGCGACTGGATGTGACTGTGCTCAATGACGACCTGCAGAAGGCGAAAGACTTGTCGCTCCAATTTGTGAAAGATTTTTTAGCTTAGCTTTTCGAATCACCTTCGCTGGCGTGTGACGAGGTACTGCCAGGAAAAAAACATCAATCTATTGGATATCGGTCTCTATTTTGGTTCATTTAATCCTATCCATGTTGGGCACCTCATTATTGCCAACACTATGTTGGAGAATACCGAAATTGAAGAGGTGTGGTTTGTTGTCAGCCCTCAGAACCCACTGAAGAAGCGAAGCAACCTGGAGCATGAGTTTGACCGGTTCGACCTGGTGCAGGCTGCTATTCACGACAACTATCATTTCAAAGCCACTGATGTCGAGTTTCATATGCCCAAACCAAGCTTTACAGTGGATACCCTGGCATATTTAACGGACAAGCATCCGCAGCATAAATTCAAGCTCATAATAGGGGAGGACAATCTCGCCTCTTTTCCTAAATGGAAAAACTTTAATGTCATTTTAGAAAACCACGGGTTGCTCGTGTACCCACGGCCCCAGTCGAATCCGTCCGAGCTTAGAGATCATCCAAACGTGAAAATTGTTGATGCTCCTTTACTAGACATATCGGCCACATTTATTCGGAAACAAATAAAAATGGGCAAGTCGGTGAAGTACCTGATCCCCGACAGTGTAAATGAAATGATAGAACGGAGGAAGCTTTATTTGTAATGCAAAAAAAAGAGCCGTGGTTGAATACCCCAGCTCCCCAATGATTTAGTATTGTCGGCGGCACTACACCGTCATGATCTCCACTTCTTTTGCATCTACAAGCTTGTCGATTTTTAATGAGTGCGAATCGGTAAGCTTTTGCACTTCATCCTCAGCCCTCTTCACGTCGTCTTCAGCAGCCCCTTCTTTCATCAGCTTTCTGATCGATTCGTTGGCATCCTTCCTGATGTTTCTCACACTCACTTTGGCCGTTTCCGCCTCCGCTTTTACTTGTTTGACGAGGTTCTTCCTTCTTTCTTCAGTCAGGGGAGGAACGTTGATCATGACCATCTCCCCGTTGTTTTGGGGGTTTAAGCCCAGGTCGCTATTGATGATCGATTTCTCAATTTCCGAAATCATATTTTTTTCCCAGGGCTTAATAGCAAGTGTCCTTGCATCGGGCGTATTGACAGATGCAACTTGCTGTATGGGAGTCATGGCACCATAGTAATCGACCATGATACCATCAAGCATGTTGGGCATTGCTTTTCCTGCCCTTATTTTTGCGAGCTCTGCCGAAAAATGAACAATGGCTTTGTCCATCAATTCTTTAGCTTCCTCTAGAAATAGTTGTATCTCCTCATTCATTCTTAAAAAAGTTAATTTATCAGAGTGCCCACTTCCTCGCCTTTCACAACATTAATGAGGTTGCCGGGCTTGTTCATATCAAATACAATAATCGGTAGATTGTTTTCCTGACATAGCGTAAAGGCGGTCATGTCCATTACATTCAATCCCTTTTCGTAAACTTCCTGAAAAGAAATCTGAGCGTATCTGGTGGCATTTGGATCTTTTTCGGGGTCAGCTGAATACACACCATCCACACGGGTGCCTTTCAGCACAACATCGGCTTCAATTTCAATAGCCCTTAAGCTGGCAGTGGAGTCCGTAGTGAAATAAGGATTGCCTATGCCAGCACCAAAAATCACAATTCTGCCTTTTTCGAGATGCCTGATAGCTCTCCTTCTGATAAAAGGCTCACAAACTTGCTCCATTTTTATACCTGACATAAGGCGGGTAAACATGCCATGGGCCTCAAGTGCGCTTTGCAGTGCCATAGCATTTATCACTGTTGCCAGCATCCCCATATAGTCGCCTTGAACCCTGTCTATCCCTATGGTAGATGATTGCACGCCACGGAAGATATTACCACCACCAATAACAATGGCCACTTCAAGGCCCTCATCTTTTACTTTTCTTATTTCCTGGGCATATTGTTCAAGTTGTGCGGGGTCAATGCCATATTTCTGACCACCCATGAGTGCCTCGCCGCTTAGTTTTAGTAATATTCGTTTGTATTTCATAGAGCCGGTCTTCCGTGCTTTTGTATGGGGTAAAAGAATGGTTAAATCAGGCAAATATAAATGAAAGCCTTCGACTATGCCTTAGGAAAATGTAATTAGTACCTGATTTTTTTCAACGCTTTGCCCTTTTTCAACAGAGATAGCCTTGATAATTCCGTCACCAGGCGATTTAAGCACGTTTTCCATTTTCATGGCTTCCAAAATCAGAATGGGATCGCCCTGATGAACCTCCTGGCCCTCGCTCACCTTTATTTCGTGGATAAGCCCGGGCATAGGCGCTTTCAGGTCGTTGGCTTTTTTTGCTGTGGTATTTGAGATGCCCAGTTTTTCAAGTAAAATATCCATCTTGTCTTTGACAGTCACCTCCACCTTTTTTCCGTTTACCAACAACGAAACCATTTTCGAAGCCTTGTCGGTGCCAACTATTTCCACCTCAAAAGCCTTCCCACTCTTTATTACGTGATAGTGATTTGGTTTCACCTCAACTACCTCATGATTAAATAAGTCGCCATTCAGGTAGACCTCCCCATTTGTTTGGTAGTCAACGTCGATTTCTTTTTGACCTTTTATAAGTACCTTCGCCATGAGTTCTTTTTTGGCAAAATACGACATAATATTTTGTGATGATATGGGCAGGAAAACTTTAGAAGGAAAGCTTGGGTCGGGAACAGCATTGCTCTCAGTCACATGTATATTATTATTAACAATGGTTGGCTGTAGGTCTTCCTATCAGGCTTCGTCAAACGCCGCTGGGGCTGAAGAAGCCATTGTTGAAATAGATTTGCCCCCCTACCAACCCGCCAGTCCCAGGTTTTTCGACATCCTGCACACCCGCCTTGACCTGGAATTCGATTGGGAAAACAAATGGGTGATTGGTCAGGCTGACATCACCCTCAAGCCCTACTTCTATCCTCAGAACCAACTGATGCTGGATGCGAAAAGCTTCGAAATCATCGGCTGTGATTTAGTGGCGAACTCGGCCGCTGTTCCTTTGGAGTTCCAGTACGACGGTGAGGCCGTTTATATTAATTTGGAAAAGGACTATAAGAGATCGGACACACTGTCGATCAAAATGAGGTACATCGCCAAGCCATATGAGCAAGCAGCACAAACCGGGCAGGCAGTAACCTCCGACCGGGGCTTGTTCTTCGTTAACCCATCTGGTGCCGACACCCTGAAGCCTAAGCAACTGTGGACGCAAGGTGAGACACAATTCAACTCCCGTTGGTTTCCTACCATCGATGCACCTAATGAAAGATTTACTCAGGAGATATTCCTGACTGTGGACTCTTCGCTAACCACGTTATCCAACGGTGTGCTTCAATCCTCTGATTATTTGGGAAACGGCCTTAAGAAAGACCATTGGAAACTTGATAAGCCGCATGCGCCTTACCTGGCCATGATTGCGGTTGGCAACTTTGCGAAGGTTGACGATTGGGCCGATTCACTCCAGCTGTCTTATTATGTGGAACCAGCTTTTGAAAAATATGCCAAGGACATCTTTGGGAACACGCCAGAAATGATTGCTTTCTTTTCTCAGGTGCTTGACTATCCTTATCCCTGGGCCAAATATGACCAGATTGTCGTCAGAGACTATGTGTCTGGGGCTATGGAGAATACAACGGCATCCGTTTTCATGGAAGACCTTCAGGTGAGCAGGAGGGAGCTGCTTGACGATCATTGGGACGGCATCATTGCACATGAGCTCTTTCACCAGTGGTTTGGCGACCTGGTCACCTGTGAGTCGTGGGCTAACCTGGCGCTCAACGAGGGTTTTGCCAACTATAGCGAATACTTGTGGAACGAACACAAGTACGGAAAGGAAGAAGCGGACTATAATTTATGGATCGAAAAGGATAACTACCTGGCCGAAGTTGGCAGCGGCAAGGTGGACCCCATCATTAATTATTTCTACGAAAACCCTGATGACCTTTTTGATAGTCATCGCTATTCAAAGGCCGGGCTGGTGCTGCACATGCTTCGCAACTATACGGGGGATGAGGCTTTCTTTGCGTCACTCAATCATTACTTAAAGGCAAATGCCTATCAGTCAGTAGAAATTGACGACCTACGGAAGTCGTTTGAGGCTGTGACAGGCGAAGATTTGCAATGGTTCTTCGAGCAATGGTTCGAACTGCCCGGTCATCCGGTTTTGGAGGTATCAACGTCCTATGCCAATGATAGCCTCACTATCAACATCAACCAATTGCAGGTGTCCGATTCGATCGGGCTCTTTGTTTTCCCTCTGGATATTCAAATTTGGGAAGGTGCCACCAGCACAACCCACGAATTGCTAGTTGATGCTCCCGAGATTACGATGACTTTGCCGCTGTCAAAGGAGCCAGCATTGGTGGAGGTTGACCCGGAAAGGGTTTTGCTAGCCGAAATCTATCAGCCCAAAACAAGCCAGGAGTTGCTGATGGCCTTTTCTAATGGCAGTTCCTTTGCTCTTCGAAGAGAGGCACTGGAAACACTCTTTTCTGAAGGCGACTCCATTACGATAGGCAAGGCTGCCTTATTCGGTTTGGCGGACACATCCCCACGCCTGCGAGAGATGACACTGGATAATTTGGTTGGCCGGGGCCACCTGACTAATCCTGACATGGCAAAGGCTGTGCAAAAACTTACTACCGACAGCCGTTCGCTGGTGAGGGCAGCAGCATTCAGTGCTTATAGCGAAACGCAATCGGGCGATATAGATGAGGTGATGATGAAAGCACTTGCTGATTCTTCTTATAGTGTAATAGGGGCTGGTCTTGAGGTGCTACTTCAGGATTATGCAGAAGATCCTATTTGGCTCAGGGACTTTCTTGGCTTGACACACCTTAATATAGCAGCACCCATTGCTGGTTACTACAATCAGCAGGTGAAAGAGGGGCATCTTGACTGGTACAATAAGAACCTGCTTAGCTTTCGTGGCATGGATCGCTGGATGTTTCTGCAGTACTATATAGAGTACGTCGTGTTGACAGACCTCTTCAAGGATGAGTCAACAGCGAAGGTGCTTACTTATATTGCTACGAACGACAACGAATATTATAATCGAATTGCCGCTTTCCAGTCGATGACACTGGTGATTCCGGAAACCCCCGAAAACAGGAATATACTGGCCTCAATCGCTGCAAAGGAGGAAGACCAGCGAGCGAAAGCCGTCATGAACAGCTTACTTGCTGCCGAAGGGAACTAAAGAAGTTGAAGTTCACCAGGAATATTTTCTACTTTTTAAATCAATTATTTGAATAAAACCAAAAAGCGTATAATTTTGCACTTCCTTTTAGAAACAGGCCCTTAACAGGCCTTTTTTTAACGGTTGTTCTTAGTCATTTTGTTTGATATGGGGGAATACCAAAGCGGCCAACTGGGGCAGACTGTAAATCTGCTGACTTATGTCTTCAGAGGTTCGAATCCTCTTTCCCCCACAGCGAAAGTTCTTTGTTTAGGACGTGTAATTGTATAACTTGCACGCCCTCTGAGCGAGGGACGTCAAACTTAGTACAATATGCGGGCGTAGCTCAGTTGGTAGAGCGACAGCCTTCCAAGCTGTAGGTCGCCGGTTCGAACCTGGTCGCCCGCTCTAGACAAAGAACATAAGAGGTGGAGTCATTCATCATTTATGTTCTTGTTTAATTTATGAACCGTAGTGCTAGGATACCTGTGACGCTGATAGTTTCTGGTTCAGGTAGCAGCTCAGCGGGTCAGGCATTGGCGGTGGAAGCCAAAGTCTTTTTTGCCGTTGTAGCTCAGAGGTAGAGCACTTCCTTGGTAAGGAAGAGGTCACGGGTTCAATTCCCGTCAACGGCTCTCTGTATTTTGAACATCTATTAACTGATATATTAATAACTAAATCGAGGATTATCAAATATGGCAAAAGCAAACTTTGATCGTTCTAAACCGCACGTAAATATTGGCACCATCGGTCACGTTGACCACGGTAAAACCACTTTAACGGCTGCTATTTCTGCAGTTCTTGCGGGTAAAGGACTGGCCGAAATTAAAGACTTCTCAGCGATCGATAACGCTCCAGAAGAAAAAGAAAGAGGTATTACTATCAATACTTCGCACATCGAGTACCAAACTGAAAAGAGACACTACGCTCACGTGGATTGTCCTGGTCACGCTGACTATGTGAAGAACATGGTTACTGGTGCTGCGCAAATGGACGGAGCGATCATCGTAGTGGCTGCGACTGACGGACCAATGCCTCAAACTAGAGAGCACATCCTTCTTTCTCGTCAGGTAGGTGTTCCTGCGCTTGTGGTTTTCATGAACAAAGTCGATTTGGTAGATGATCCAGAACTTCTTGAGCTTGTTGAAATGGAAATCAGAGAGCTTCTTACTTACTACGACTTCCCAGGTGATACTATTCCTGTTATTCAGGGATCAGCTCTGGGCGCACTTAACGGTGAAGCTAAGTGGGTAGCTAAGGTAGAAGAGCTTATGAACGCTGTTGATGAGCACATTCCACTTCCTGAAAGAGCGATCGACAAGGATTTCCTTATGCCTGTTGAAGACGTGTTCTCAATTACTGGTCGTGGTACAGTTGCCACTGGTAGAATTGAAAGAGGCGTAACCAACACAGGTGATGCAGTTGACATCATTGGTATGGGTGCTGAAGGTCTTAAGTCTACCATCACTGGTGTTGAGATGTTCCGTAAGATTTTGGATAGAGGCGAAGCTGGTGACAACGTAGGTCTGCTACTTAGAGGTATTGAGAAGTCTCAAATCCGTCGTGGTATGATCATCTGTAAGCCAGGTTCTGTGAAGCCTCACGCTCACTTCAAGGCCGAAGTTTACGTTCTTTCTAAAGAAGAAGGTGGACGTCACACTCCTTTCTTCAACAGATACAGACCTCAGTTCTACTTGAGAACTACTGACGTAACTGGTGAGATTACTCTTCCTGCAAACGTGGAAATGGTAATGCCAGGTGATAACATCACTATCGAGGTGAAATTGCTTAACCCGGTTGCTCTTGAGAAAGGTCTAAGATTTGCCATCAGAGAAGGTGGTAGAACCGTTGGTTCTGGTCAGGTGACTGAAATTCTTGACTAAGTTTTTAAATAGCTGAATGCGTTTCATCTTAATGGTGAAACGCATTTGCATATAATAAAACATTATCATACCTTTGCAGTCCGTTTTTCGGGCTGCATTCGTTAAACGGGTGTAGTTCAAGGGTAGAATAGCGGTCTCCAAAACCGTTGATGGGAGTTCGAATCTCTCCACCCGTGCTATAAAAACCGGAAGAATATATGAATAAACTGGTTGCGTTCGTAAAGGAGTCTTATGACGAGATGAGGACCAAGGTAACTTGGCCTAAATACTCTGAACTTCAGGGTAGCTCCGTGCTGGTGTTGGTGGCATCACTAATATTTGCTTTGTTCATCGGTGTTGTAGATTTGGCGTTTGAAAACGCTTTGAAATGGTTTTATAACGCCTTTTAATAGGCAGTATAAATATAGTGAAGGATGGGAGAAATTAATTGGTACGTGGTAAGAGCGGTAAGCGGGCAGGAGAAGAAAGTCAAGACCTACCTGGAGACTGAGATTACCAGACAAAATCTGGAGGAAACTATTCCTCAGGTTTTAATTCCGTCCGAGAAAGTATACGAAATGCGTAATGGTAAAAAGCGAGTAAGAGAGCGTAACTTTTTCCCAGGTTACATCATCATCGCCGCTGACCTTTCGCATGGAGAGATACTTCACACAATAACGAATATCCCTGGTGTAATAGGGTTTCTGGGTTCCAGAGACAAAACGAAAGCACCAGTACCTCTAAGGCAGAATGAAGTGAATCGGATACTTGGAAAAGTAGACGAAATGGATGAAGCCGAAGAGAAATTAGATACACCTTTTATAGTAGGTGAAATAGTGAAGGTGATGGATGGGCCATTTAGTGGTTTCACAGGAACGGTTGAGGAAGTATTCGAAGAAAGAAGAAAGCTTAATGTGATGGTGAAAATATTTGGCCGGAACACACCAGTTGAATTGAATTATTTCCAGGTAGAAAAACAGGATTAATAAAATGGCTAAAGAAATTAGCGGGTACTTGAAACTTCAAGTGCGTGGTGGACAAGCCAACCCTGCACCCCCGATTGGTCCGGCTTTAGGTAGCAAGGGTCTTAACATAATGGAGTTCTGCAAGCAGTTTAACGCTAGAACGCAGGAAAAGCAAGGTATGGTTCTTCCGGTATTAGTAACCATCTATACCGACAAATCTTTTGACTTTGTAATCAAGACGCCTCCTGCGCCAGTGTTGATAATGGAGGCTTCAAAGGTTAAGAAGGGATCTGCTGAACCCAACAGGGACAAGGTAGGATCAGTTACATGGGATCAGGTAAAGCAAATTGCTGAAACTAAGATGCCTGACCTGAACGCATTTACCGTAGAGTCTGCTATGAAAATGGTGGCCGGTACTGCAAGAAGCATGGGTGTTAGGGTAACAGGAGCTGCTCCTTGGGATAATTAATCAGAGAGAAATGGCAAAGCTTACTAAGAATCAAAAGGCCGTTGCGGCCAAAATAGATGTCAGCAAGGAGTATGGTGTTGATGACGCTGCCAAACTGGTAAAGGACATCACCTTCACTAAGTTCGATGCTTCTGTTGATCTCGACATCAGACTTGGAGTAGACCCTCGTAAGGCTGACCAAATGGTAAGAGGCGTAGTTGCCCTGCCACATGGTATCGGTAAAGAGGTAAAGGTATTGGTGCTTTGCACACCTGACAAAGAGCAGGAAGCAAAGGACGCAGGTGCCGACTTCGTTGGTCTTGATGACTACATTAAGAAAATTGAAGGTGGTTGGACGGATATCGATGTAATCGTTACCATGCCAACCGTGATGGCTAAAGTGGGTAAATTAGGAAGGGTACTAGGACCACGTGGTTTGATGCCTAACCCTAAATCAGGTACAGTTACTTTGGATGTTGGAAAAGCTGTAAAGGAAGTGAAAGCTGGTAAAATCGACTTTAAAGTTGACAAAACCGGTATCATCCATGCCAGCATTGGCAAGGTGTCTTTCCCAGCCGATCAGATCAGAGACAATGCGATGGAGATGATCCAGACTATTGCTCGTCTGAAGCCAAGTTCTTCTAAAGGCACGTACTTCAAAAGTATCCACCTTTCAAGCACCATGAGTGCAGGCATCACTATTGATAAAAATACGATAGGAGGGATTTAATCATGACAAGAGAAGATAAGGCAGTGCTCATTGAAGAGCTGAAAGAGAAGTTTTCCAACAATGGTCACTTCTATATTACTGATGCTTCCGGTCTTTCCGTTGCTGAAGTGAACAACTTCAGAGGTAAGTGTTTTGATAGCGGCGTTGAATACCGTGTAATCAAGAATTCACTTATCAGAAAGGCACTCGAGTCACTTGATGGTGATTTCACACCACTCAATGACACAGCTTTGAAAGGATTTTCAGGCGTTCTTTTCTCAAAAGAAGACGCAAAGGCTCCTGCAAAACTTATCAAAGACTTCAAAAAAGCTGATAAAGAAAGTCGACCTAAATTAAAGGCTGCTTCCATAGAAAAGGATTTATTCATCGGCGAACAGCATCTTGACATGCTTATTAGCTTGAAGTCTAAGTCCGAACTGATCGGAGAGGTAATTGGATTGCTCCAATCTCCGGCCAAAAACGTGATTGGCGCTCTTCAGAGTGGTCAGCACAAACTGGCAGGTATCGTAAAGACCCTGTCAGAAAAAGAATCATAAACGAACGTAGAAACAATTTAATTATTTTCAAAAATGGCAGATTTGAAAGCATTCGCAGAGCAACTGGTTAATCTTTCTGTAAAAGAAGTTAACGAGCTTGCGGCAATTCTTAAAGATGAGTATGGCATTGAGCCAGCCGCTGCTGCAGCTCCAGCAGCAGTTGCAGGTGGTGCTGCTGCAGGTGGTGGAGACGCCGCTGCAGAAGAGAAGAACTCATTTGATGTTATCCTTAAGTCAGCGGGAGCTGCTAAGCTTGCAGTTGTTAAGCTTGTGAAGGACCTTACTGGACTTGGCTTGAAAGAAGCTAAAGAACTAGTTGATGGTGCTCCTAAGGCAGTGAAAGAAGGCGTTGCTAAAGATGAGGCTGAAGCCCTTAAGAAGCAACTGGAAGAAGCTGGAGCTGAAGTAGAATTGAAATAATTTACTTTGCCACTTTTAGGTGGTGGCTCCAAGATAATAGACCTGGCTAGTGCGTCAGGTCTTTTCCTGTTTGTGCTAATTTAGCTACAGGAAGAAATTTACAACAGGGTTTATCCTTCTATTAAGAACTAAATCTTTAAAGCTTTGGCTAATAAAAAGACATCCGAAAGAATCAATTTCTCTTCCATTAAGCCAGTTATAGATTATCCTGATTTTCTTGACGTGCAACTCCAGTCTTTCAAAGACTTTTTCCAATTGGAGACGCCCGCAGAAAAGAGAATCCAGGAGGGACTTTTCAAAGTTTTTGCTGAAAACTTCCCTATATCTGACTCAAGAGAGAACTTCGTTCTTGAATTCATTGACTATACTGTAGATCCTCCAAAGTATTCTGTAGATGAGAGTATCGACAGGGGTCTTACTTACTCGGTTCCGCTTAAAGCGAAATTAAGACTTTCCTGCAACGACGCAGACAACGAAGACTTCGAAACCATCGAGCAAGAGGTGTTCCTTGGAAATATTCCTTACATGACTGAGAAGGGGTCTTTCGTGATCAACGGTGCTGAGCGTGTAATCGTTTCTCAGCTTCACAGATCACCAGGCGTTTTCTTTGCTCAAAGTAAGCACACCAACGGGACCAAGCTTTATTCTGCCAGGATCATACCTTTTAAAGGTTCCTGGATAGAGTTTGCCACTGACGTGAATAACGTCATGTACTCTTACATCGACAGGAAAAAGAAGTTTCCGGTGACCACTCTTTTGAGAGCCATTGGATACGGTACTGATAAAGACATTCTGGATCTTTTCGGTCTGTCTGAAGAAGTCGAAGCCAATCAGAAAAATCTGAAGAAAATTGTCGGCAGAAAGTTGGCCGCCAGGGTGCTACGTACCTGGACGGAGGACTTTGTGGATGAAGATACAGGTGAGGTTGTTTCTATCGACAGAAATGAGATTGTTCTCGAAAGAGATTCTATCATAGGAGAAGAAGACCTTGACACAATATTGGAGTCTGGCACTAAGTCAATCATCCTGCACAGGGAAGATGTGAACGTGACAGATTACGCTATTATATATAACACGCTTCAGAAGGATAATTCTAACTCTGAGAAAGAAGCGGTGGAGCAAATCTATCGCCAGCTTAGAAATACCGAGGCGCCTGATGAGCAAACAGCCAGAGATATTATCCAGAGTTTGTTCTTCAGTGATAAGCGTTATGACCTTGGTGAAGTAGGTCGTTACAGAATCAACAAGAAACTAGGTCTCGACATATCTTTCGACGTTCGGGTGTTAACAACCGAGGACATCGTAAGAATTGTGAAGTACCTGATCGGATTGATCAACTCCAAAGCTGTAGTTGATGATATTGACCACCTTTCTAATCGTCGTGTTAGAACCGTAGGTGAGCAGTTGTACAGCCAGTTCTCTGTTGGTTTGGCCCGTATGGCCCGTACCATCAAGGAAAGAATGAACGTGCGTGACAATGAGGACTTCAAGCCTGTTGATTTGATCAACGCCAGAACGCTGTCTTCAGTGATCAACTCGTTCTTTGGTACCAACCAGCTTTCGCAGTTTATGGACCAAACCAATCCTCTTGCTGAGATCACTCACAAAAGAAGGATGTCTGCCCTCGGGCCAGGCGGTTTGTCAAGAGAGCGTGCCGGTTTCGAGGTTCGTGACGTACACTATACCCACTACGGTCGCCTTTGTACCATTGAAACACCGGAAGGACCAAACATTGGTCTTATCTCTTCCTTGTGTGTGCATGCGAAAGTAAACAGCATGGGATTCATCGAGACTCCTTACCGCATGGTAGAGGGGGGTATCGTTGGAAACGACGTGTTTTACCTGACAGCCGAAGAAGAAGATACACATTATATTGCCCAGGCCAATGCGCCAATTGATGACAAGGGTAAGTATCTGAACGACAAAGTAAAGGCTCGTTTTGAAGGTGACTTCCCAGTTGTGGAACCACCTACGCTGAAGTACATGGACATTGCTCCTAACCAGATTGTTTCTGTTGCGGCGTCAATGATTCCTTTCCTTGAGCATGATGATGCCAACCGTGCTTTGATGGGATCGAACATGCAACGCCAGGCAGTTCCACTTCTTCGTCCACAGGCGCCAATCGTTGGTACCGGACTCGAAGGAAGAATTGCAAAAGACTCAAGAACGCTGGTGACAGCCGAAGGAAATGGCGAGGTTGTTTTTGTAGATGCTAAGAAAATAGTTGTTAGATACGATAGAGACGACGAGGGTGAACTAATCAGCTTCGACAACGAAAACGTAGAATACAACCTTATCAAGTTCAGAAGAACTAACCAGGACACTTGTATCAACCTGAAGCCTATTGTTTTCAAAGGGCAGAAAGTGGTTACTGGTCAGATACTCTGCGAAGGATTTGCGACTGAACAGGGCGAGTTGGCTCTTGGTCGTAACCTCCAGGTGGCATTCATGCCATGGCAGGGATACAACTTCGAGGATGCGATTGTAATCTCTGAGAAAGTAGTTCGTGACGATATATTCACTTCAATTCACATTGAAGAGTTTGAGTTGGAAGTAAGAGACACGAAACGTGGCGAAGAAGAACTTACTTCTGAAATCCCGAACGTTAGCGAAGAGGCTGTTAAAAACCTTGACGAGAATGGTATCATCAGGATTGGTGCGGACGTAAAAGAAGGAGACATCCTTATTGGTAAGATCACACCTAAGGGAGAAACTGATCCAACGCCTGAAGAGAAACTCCTTAGAGCGATCTTCGGCGACAAGGCCGGTGATGTGAAAGATGCTTCTTTGAAAGCTTCACCATCGCTAAGAGGTGTTGTTATTGACACCAAGCTATTCTCTCGCCCTAAGAAGGACAAAGACCTGAGAACTAAGTCTAAGAAGGAAGTGGAAGTACTTAAGAGTAAGTATTCCAATCAACTTCTTGAGCTTCGCAACCGAATGGTGAAGAAGCTGACTACTCTGCTTGAAGGCAAGACGTCGCAAGGTGTTAAGCATAAGTTCGGCGATGAATTGATCTCCAAAGGGGTGAAGTTCAATGGTCGTAACATCGACGAGAATCTGTTCCCACCTAAGAACGTTTACAGAGACGAAAGTAACTACAACGTTCCGGAGGAGGCTAACCTGATTTCCGATGTAAATCTTGATAACTGGACAACCGATGCTCATGTGAATGAGAACATCGTAAAGCTGGTCAAGAACTACATGAAGGCAAGGAATGAAGTTGCCGGTGATTTCAAGAGAGCAAGATTCACTCTTGAGGTTGGTGATGAACTGCCTGCTGGCATCGTTCAGCTTGCCAAGGTTTACGTGGCTAAGAAGCGTAAGCTGAAAGTAGGTGATAAAATGGCCGGCCGTCACGGTAACAAAGGGGTGGTTGCAAAGATTGTTCGTGAAGAGGATATGCCGTTTACAGAGGACGGAACACCAGTTGATGTTGTTCTTAACCCGCTAGGTGTACCTTCTCGTATGAACATTGGTCAGATATACGAAACTGTACTTGGTTGGGCAGGTTTGAAGTTGGGTCGTAAGTATGCCACTCCAATTTTCGACGGTGCTTCAATGGAGCAGGTCGCAGCAGAGTTGAAGGAGGCAGGTTTGCCTGATTTTGGCAGAACTTACCTGACCGATGGTCTTACCGGTGTTCGTTTCGATCAGCCTGTTACAGTCGGTGTGATTTATGTGCTGAAACTTGGTCACCTCGTTGATGACAAAATGCACGCTCGTTCAATCGGACCTTACTCTCTTATTACCCAGCAGCCGCTTGGTGGTAAGGCACAGTTTGGTGGTCAGCGATTTGGTGAAATGGAAGTTTGGGCACTTGAAGCATTCGGTGCATCCAACATCCTTCAGGAAATCCTTACCATTAAGTCCGATGATGTTGTTGGCCGTGCCAAAGCATATGAGGCGATAGTGAAAGGTGAGAACATGCAGAAGCCTGGAATTCCTGAATCATTCAATGTATTGGTTCACGAACTTCGTGGTTTGGCACTTGAAATCACTCTTGACTAAAAAATCCCAAGGGGCTTAGGCCCCTCAACCATATATAAATAACATTATGGCGTTCAGAAAAAATAAGAAAATTACAAGCGACTTCTCTAAGGTTACTATTAGTTTGGCGTCTCCTGAATCTATTCTGGAGAGCTCTCATGGTGAGGTTACACAACCCGAAACCATCAACTATAGAACCTATAAGCCTGAAATGGGTGGTCTTTTCTGCGAAAGAATTTTCGGACCTGTAAAAGACTGGGAATGTCACTGTGGTAAATATAAAAGAATACGTTATAAAGGGATTATCTGTGACCGTTGTGGTGTAGAGGTGACAGAGAAGAAAGTACGCCGTGAGCGCATGGGCCATATCGAACTGGTAGTGCCTGTTGCTCATATCTGGTATTTCCGCTCTCTTCCAAATAAGATCGGTTATCTTCTTGGTCTTCCGACCAAAAAGCTGGACCAGATCATCTACTACGAGAGATATGTAGTTATTCAGCCAGGCTTGAAAGCTGAGGATGGTATCAACTACCTTGACTTCCTTACAGAAGACGAATACCTCGATATTCTCGACAAAATTCCTAGAGAGAACCAAAGTCTTGACGATTCTGATCCTAATAAGTTCATCGCTAAGATGGGTGCGGAAGGATTGGAAATGCTTCTTTCAAGAATTGAGCTTGATTCACTTTCATACGATCTTCGCCACCAGGCATCAACCGATACTTCTCAGCAGCGCAAGGCGGAAGCCTTAAAAAGGCTGAAAGTGGTTGAAGCATTCAGAGATGCTCGTACTCGTATTGAAAACCGCCCAGAGTGGATGGTGATCCGTATGGTGCCAGTTATTCCACCTGAATTGCGTCCTTTGGTTCCATTGGATGGTGGTAGATTCGCTACTTCTGACTTGAACGACTTGTACAGAAGGGTAATCATCAGAAACAATCGTCTGAAGAGACTTATTGATATCAAAGCACCGGAAGTAATCCTTCGTAACGAGAAGAGAATGCTTCAGGAAGCGGTTGACTCATTATTTGACAACTCAAGAAAAGTGAACGCTGTGCGTTCGGATGGTAACAGAGCTTTGAAATCACTTTCAGACATGCTGAAAGGAAAGCAGGGCCGTTTCCGTCAAAACCTTCTTGGTAAAAGGGTTGACTACTCAGGTCGTTCAGTAATTGTGGTAGGGCCGGAGCTGAAAATGCATGAGTGCGGCCTGCCAAAGGATATGGCTGCTGAGCTTTTCAAACCGTTTATTATCAGGAAGCTGATTGAAAGAGGTATTGTAAAGACCGTTAAGTCTGCCAAGAAAATCGTTGACCGTAAGGATCCGGTTGTTTGGGATATTCTTGAAAACGTATTGAAAGGACACCCTGTGCTCCTTAACCGTGCTCCAACGCTGCACAGGTTAGGTATCCAGGCGTTCCAGCCTAAGTTGATAGAAGGAAAAGCGATTCAGCTTCACCCGCTGGTTTGTACCGCCTTCAACGCTGACTTTGACGGTGACCAAATGGCCGTTCACGTGCCGCTTGGCCACGAAGCAATTCTTGAGGCGTCAACGCTGATGCTTGCTTCTCACAATATTATGAACCCTGCCAACGGTGCTCCTATTGCGGTGCCTTCTCAGGACATGGTATTGGGTCTGTACTACATCACCAAAGGCCGGAAGTCTACTAAGGATCATCCTGTAATGGGAGAAGGTAGAACCTTCTATAATGCCGAAGAAGTTATCATCGCTATAAATGAGGAGAGACTTTCGAAGCATGCCTATATCAAAGTGAGAACAAAAGTTCTTAACGAGAACAATGAGCTTGAAACCAAGGTCATCGAAACAGTAGCTGGAAGGGTTATTTTTAACCAGAACGTTCCTGAGGAAGTGGGCTATGTGGATGAGCTTCTGACCAAGAAGAAACTACAGTTGATTATCGGTACCGTGTTCAAAATCACTGGTATGGCTAGAACTGCCAAGTTCCTTGATGATATCAAAGAGCTTGGATTTAAGTCTGCTTATATCGGTGGTCTGTCTATCGGTTTGAATGATATTAAGATTCCTGAGGAGAAGGAAACGATGATCGAAACTGCGAAAGCAGAAGTAGACGTGGTTTGGAATAACTACCTGATGGGTCTTATCACAGATAACGAACGTTACAACCAGGTAATTGACATCTGGACTCGTATCAACTCTCAGTTGACCGGCACACTGCTTAAGCAACTGGAAGAGGACGATCAGGGATTCAACTCGATCTACATGATGATGCACTCCGGTGCTCGTGGATCTCGTGAGCAGATTCGTCAGCTGGGTGGTATGCGTGGTTTGATGGCTAAGCCTCAAAAGAACCTTCAGGGTTCTGTTGGTGAAATCATCGAAAACCCGATCCTTTCTAACTTTAAGGAAGGTCTGGACGTAATCGAGTACTTTATCTCTACCCACGGTGCCCGTAAGGGTCTTGCCGATACTGCCCTTAAAACGGCTGATGCGGGCTACCTTACCCGTCGTCTGGTGGACGTGGCGCAGGACGTCGTGATCAACGAAGACGACTGTGGCACACTGAGAGGTATCGTTGTTACCGCCTTGAAGGATAACGAAGACGTAGTGGAGCCTTTATCTGAGAGAATTCTTGGTAGGGTGACAGTACATGATGTGTTTGATCCGATCACTGATGAACTTATCGTGTCAGCAGGTGATGAAGTAACTGAGGAGTTGGCAGCCAGAATTGATGCTACGAGCATTGAAGAAGTAGAAATTCGCTCAGTGCTTACTTGTGAGACCCGCCTGGGAGCTTGTGCGAAGTGTTACGGTCGTAACCTTGCCTCTGGCCGCATGGTAGAGATAGGGGAGGCTGTTGGCGTAATCGCCGCTCAGTCGATTGGTGAGCCTGGTACTCAGTTGACACTTCGTACCTTCCACGTGGGTGGTACAGCGTCCAACATTGCTGTGGATGCCAGCATAAGGGCTAAGTTTGACGGTATCGTTGAATTCGAAGGGCTACGGTCAGTGAAAACTACCAATGATGAAGGAGAAAGCATCAATGTGGTGATGGGCCGTTCCGGTGAGATGAAAATAAAGGATCCGAAAACCGATAAAATATTTATCAGTAACCACGTTCCTTATGGCGCATTCCTGAAGGTGAAAGACGGTGAGAAGATAGAAAAAGGTCAGGAGCTTTGTTTCTGGGATCCTTATAATGCCGTAATTCTTTCAGAATTCGATGGTACTATCGATTTCGATGCAATTGAAGAAGGCATTACTTTCAAAGAGGAGTCTGATGAGCAAACAGGTCACAGAGAGAAAGTAATTATTGATACAAAGGATAAGACGAAGAACCCTGCCATTGTTGTCAATGGAAAGGGAGACGAGTCGAAAGGTTATAACATTCCGGTAGGCGCTCACTTGGCGGTTGAAAAAGGCCAGAAGGTGAAAGCCGGACAGATCCTGTCTAAGATACCTCGTATGACTTCTAAGTCAAGAGATATCACCGGTGGTCTGCCAAGGGTAACAGAATTGTTCGAAGCACGTAACCCTTCCAACCCGGCTGTGGTGAGTGAGATCGACGGTGTGGTAACTTATGGAGGCATCAAGCGTGGTAACCGTGAAATCTACATTGAGTCTAAGGACGGAGTGAAGAAGCGCTACCTGGTTTCACTTTCCAAGCACATCCTTGTTCAGGACAACGACTTTGTGAGGGCTGGTGATGCCTTGTCTGATGGTGCCATTACACCTGCAGATATTCTTTCTATCAAAGGACCTACAGCTGTTCAGGAGTATCTTGTAAACGAAATACAGGAAGTATATCGTCTGCAGGGTGTGAAGATCAACGATAAGCATATTGAGGCCATAGTGAGCCAAATGATGCAGAAAGTTGTGATTCTGGATCCGGGAGACACTAGTTTCCTACCTGGACAAACCTGCGACAAGTTTGCTTTCCGTGAGGAGAACGATAATATTCTTGATAAGAAAGTAGTGATGGACGCTGGTGATTCGGAGAATCTTAAGCCAGGCCAAATCATTTCTTCTCGCAGGCTGAGAGATGAGAATTCCAGCCTGAAGAGACGTGACCTTAAGATCGTCGAGGTGCGTAGCGCTGAACCTGCTGTTTCCAAGCCATCGCTTCAAGGGATTACCCAGGCGTCGTTGGATACGGAAAGCTTCATATCAGCTGCATCGTTCCAGGAGACTACCAAGGTATTGAGCGAAGCCTCTATCCGAGGCAAGGCCGATCACCTGAAGGGGCTTAAGGAAAACGTAATCGTAGGCCATCTGATTCCAGCTGGTACAGGAAGGCGTAATTTCCAAAGGGACGTTGTTGGTTCCAAGGAAGAATACGAGGCGCTGACCGCAAGGGATAGAGACAGAGAGCAACAAACTGAGGAAAGATCTTTCGAGGTCAGCAAGTAAGTAGTTATGGCAAAAGAAGAAAAGGACCCTAAAAAGAATCCTAATCAGATTAACATAGAGCTTTCGGAAGAGATTGCTGAAGGCGTTTATGCTAACCTAGCCATGATTGCTCACTCAAACAGTGAATTCGTTATTGATTTTATAAGACTGATGCCTGGTGTACCAAAGGCAAAGGTTAAATCGAGAATTGTCATTACTCCAGAGCATGCCAGGCGTCTCCTGGCTGCTTTGGAGGAAAATGTCCGAAAATACGAAGATACCTTTGGCACAATTAAAACAACCAATGAGTTACCCAAGTTTCCAATGAATTTTGGAGGCACAGTTGGTGAAGCATAGTTGAATAATTATTCGCCATCAATTCTTTGCACTAAAAATTATAAATCCATATCTTTGCGTTCCATTTTTTGGAACACAGAAAAATACAGTCTAAATGCCCACTATACAGCAATTAGTAAGAAAAGGTAGAACGGCCGTGACATGGAAATCCAAGTCACCTGCTCTTGATTCATGTCCTCAGAGAAGGGGCGTGTGCACAAGGGTTTACACTACCACTCCTAAAAAGCCAAACTCTGCCATGCGTAAAGTAGCCAGGGTTCGTCTTACCAACAGTAAGGAAGTGAACGCCTACATACCTGGTGAAGGTCACAACCTTCAGGAGCACTCAATTGTGCTTATCAGAGGTGGTAGAGTAAAAGACCTTCCTGGTGTAAGGTATCACATCGTTAGAGGTGCCCTTGATACCGCTGGAGTAACAGGAAGACTTCAGAGTCGTTCTAAGTATGGTGCTAAGAGACCTAAAAAGAAATAATTAATCGCAATGAGAAAGGCAAAACCTAAGAAAAGATACATCCTCCCTGACCCTAAGTTTGGGGATACTTTGGTAACCAAATTTGTGAATAATTTAATGCTTAGCGGGAAGAAAAGCGTTTCTTATTCCATTTTCTACGACGCCATTGAGGCTGTTAGTAAGAAGACAAGCGAAGATGGTCTTGAAGTGTGGAAAAAGGCGCTTAACAACGTAACCCCTGCTGTTGAAGTAAAAAGCCGCCGTGTAGGTGGTGCTACTTTTCAGGTTCCTTTGGAGGTACGTCCCGAGAGAAAGGTTTCTTTGGGAATCAAATGGCTGATCAAATACGCCAGAACTCGTGGTGAAAAAACAATGACTGATAAATTGGCCGGCGAAATCATCGCTGCTTCCAAAGGCGAAGGTGCTGCTGTGAAGAAAAAGGATGATACTCACCGTATGGCTGATGCAAATAAAGCTTTCTCCCACTTTAGATTTTAATTGAAAAGGCGTAATGGCAAGAGATCTTAGATTCACCCGTAACATTGGTATTGCTGCTCACATTGATGCTGGTAAAACAACAACAACAGAGCGTATACTCTTTTATACAGGTGTTAACCATAAAATAGGAGAAGTTCATGATGGTGCTGCCACTATGGACTGGATGGAGCAAGAGCAGGAGAGAGGTATCACTATCACTTCAGCTGCTACTACTGTTTTCTGGAAATATAAAGGAGACGATTATCACATTAACATTATAGATACCCCTGGCCACGTGGATTTCACAGTGGAAGTAAACAGGTCTTTGAGGGTATTGGACGGTTTGGTGTTTTTGTTTAGTGCGGTTGATGGTGTTGAGCCTCAGTCAGAAACTAACTGGCGCCTGGCTGACAACTACAAAGTTGCTCGTCTTGGATTCGTCAACAAAATGGATCGCTCAGGTGCCGACTTCCTTGCCGTTTGTAAGCAAGTGAAAGAAAGGTTGGGTACTAAAGCTGTTCCGCTTCAGTTGCCTATCGGGTCCGAGGAGAAATTCAAAGGTGTTGTCGACCTTGTTGAAAACATCGCTATGGTGTGGAACGAGGATGACTTCGGAATGACATTTAGCGAAGTGCCGATTCCTGAAGATATGAAGGATGAAGTGAAGGAGTACAGAGAGCATTTGCTTGAGGCAGTTGCTGAGTACGACGAATCTTTGTTAGAAAAATATTTTGAAGACCCTGAGTCTATTACAAGAGACGAAGTTGTAAAGGCGCTTAGAGCTGCCACTGTAGACTTGGCTTTTGTGCCAATGCTTTGCGGATCTGCTTTCAAGAACAAAGGCGTTCAGACAATGCTTAACTATGTGATGGAACTTCTTCCTTCACCGATGGATAGAGAAAGCATTAAAGGTATCAACCCCGATACTGATGCTGAGGTTTCAAGAAAGCCTTCTGTTTCAGAACCTTTTGCGGGCTTGGCGTTTAAAATTGCTACTGACCCCTTTGTAGGCCGTCTTTGTTTCGTAAGGTCTTACTCAGGCATGCTTGAGTCTGGTTCTTATGTTTACAATACAAGGTCAGGTAACAAAGAAAGGATATCCAGAATATTCCAGATGCACGCCAACAAGCAGAACCAAATCGAAAGGCTTCATGCTGGTGATATTGGAGCTGTAGTTGGGTTCAAAGATATTAAGACTGGTGACACACTTTGTGATGAAAAGCACAAGATAGTGCTTGAGTCTATGGTGTTCCCTGAGCCAGTTATCGGCTATGCCATTGAGCCTAAAACTCAGGCAGACGTTGATAAACTGGGAATGGCCATTGCCAAACTTATTGAGGAAGACCCAACCCTTCAGGTAAATACTGACGAGGAAACAGGTCAAACAATCCTTAGAGGTATGGGCGAGCTTCACCTTGAAATCATCATCGACCGTCTCAAGAGAGAATTTAAGGTTGAAATTAATCAGGGTGCTCCTCAGGTGGCTTACAAAGAAGCACTTAGATCCACAGTTGAGCACAAGGAGGTCTACAAGAAGCAGACTGGTGGTCGTGGTAAATTTGCCGACATCGTGTTTGAGCTTGGGCCAAAAGATGAAGATCACGCAGCTGACGGTCTACAGTTTGTAAATGCTATTGTGGGTGGTGTAATTCCAAGAGAATTCATCCCAGCCGTACAGAAAGGATTTGCGGACTCGATGAAGAATGGCCCGCTGGCTGGATACCCTATCGATACAATGAAAGTAAGGCTGTTCCATGGTTCATTCCACGATGTGGATTCGGATGCCCTTTCATTTGAAATGGCAGCAAGAATTGGTTTCAGAGAAGCGGCAAGAAAAGCTAAGCCAGTATTGCTTGAGCCGATAATGGCTGTTGAAGTAGTTACTCCGGATGAATACACAGGTCCTTTGACAGGTGACTTGAACAGAAGGAGAGGTATCATGAAAGGTATGGATACGAAAGGTACTTCGTCTGTAATCAAAGCAGATGTTCCTCTTTCGGAACTTTTCGGCTACGTAACTGATCTTCGTACAATGAGTTCAGGAAGAGCGACTGCCTCTTTGACATTCGCACATTATGATCAGGTGCCTCAGAATATAGCCGACGCCGTGATTACAAAAACTAAAGGTGCAGCTGCCAAATAAGAAAATCATGACACAGAAAATAAGAATCAAACTTAAGTCTTACGACCACAATTTAGTTGACAAGTCATCTGAAAAGATCGTAAGAGCCGTAAAGACGACAGGTGCTATAGTTAGCGGCCCAATTCCGTTGCCTACAGAGAAGGAAATCTTTACTGTGCTTCGTTCACCCCACGTGAACAAGAAGTCAAGAGAGCAGTTCCAGCTTTGTACTTACAAGCGCCTGGTAGATATTTATTCAAACAGTACAAAAACAGTAGACGCTTTGATGAAGCTTGAATTACCAAGCGGTGTCGACGTTGAAATTAAGGTCTGACCTTAAATAGTATTGTTTCGTAAAGAACCAATAATGATCAGAGTTATTGGTTCTTTTTTTGTGCATAGATATTTTAAAAATTTAGAGTTAACAGTTTTGTAGGACAGAGCAAATTACTATCTTTGCAGTCCTTTTTGGCGGATAAACGCCGAAAACGTTGATAAAGAACTTATAACCAATACGATGTCAGGAATTATTGGAAAAAAAATTGGAATGACTAGTATCTACGGTGCCGATGGACGTAACGTTGCATGCACGGTGATAGAGGCTGGTCCCTGCGTTGTTACCCAAGTGAAGAATGAGTCTACTGATGGCTACAAAGCTATCCAGTTGTCTTATGACGAGCGGAAGGATAAGAACACTCCTAAGGCCCTTAAAGGCCACTTTGCTAAGGCTAAAACTACTCCTAAAAAGAAGGTAGTTGAGTTTCGTGATTTCCGTGAGGAATTCGAAGGCCAGGTGAAGATAGGGGACAAGATCATGGTCGGCGAAGTATTCAAAGAAGCAGAGTTTCTTGATGCGATCGGAACATCAAAGGGAAAAGGCTTCCAGGGTGTTGTGAAGCGCCACGGTTTCGCTGGTGTTGGCGAGGCAACTCACGGTCAGCACAATAGACTTCGTGCTCCCGGTTCCATCGGTGCGTGTTCGTTCCCATCAAGAGTTTTCAAGGGCATCAGAATGGCCGGAAGAACAGGTGGCGACAGAGTGAAGGTGATTAACCTTCAGATCATGAAGATCATGCCGGAGAAGAATTTAATTGTAGTCAGTGGCTCCGTTCCAGGTGCTAAGAACTCATACGTAATCCTAGAGAAGTAACATGGAACTAGTTGTAAAAAAATATACCGGTGAAGACACCGGAAGGAAAGTTAGTCTCTCAGATGCTGTATTTGCAATCGAGCCTAATGACCATGCTATCTATTTAGATGTAAAGCAGTTTCTAGCAAATCAGAGACAGGGCACTCACAAGTCTAAAGAGCGTAACGAAGTTTCTGGCTCAACCAGGAAGATAAAGAAACAAAAGGGAACAGGTACTGCCCGGGCGGGTAGCATCAAATCGCCCGTCTTTGTTGGTGGTGGTCGTATATTCGGACCAAGACCCAGAACGTACGGATTTAAGCTAAACAAGAAAGTAAAAGCACTTGCCCGTAAGTCTGCATTGACTTATAAGGCCAAAGGCGAATCGATTTCTGTTATAGAAGATTTCACTTTCAGCGCTCCGAAAACAAAAGACTTCATAAAGATGCTTGAAGTTTTGGCGCTTGCTGATAAGAAGACCCTTGTGGTGTTGCCTGCAGTAGACAAAAACATTGTTTTGTCTGGCAGGAACCTGGAGAGATCAAAGGTCGCCCTTGCAGCTGACGTTACTACCTACGATCTGCTTCATGCTGATCACGTAGTGTTCGTTGAGAGCTCTATTCAAACAGTTGAAAACACTCTTAATTAAAGACCATGAGCGTATTAGTAAAACCCTTGGTTACTGAAAAGGTGTCTTCTATGAACGAGAAAGGCAAGTATGGCTTTGTTGTGAAGAAGGGTGCCAATAAGGTAGAGATAAAGAAGGAGATAGAGAAAATGTATGGTGTGAAGGTTGAAAATATCAACACCATGGTCTATCAGGGAAAGAGAAAAACCAGGTATACAAAGTCACGTGTGCTTGAAGGCAGAACTGATGCCTACAAGAAGGCCATTGTGACCGTTGCCGAAGGTGAAATAATTGATTTTTACGCAGGAATATAAAGGAACGGGAAAATGGCAGTAAAAAAATTAAGACCGATTACACCAGGCCAGCGTTTCAGAATGGCGCCTGACTATTCTATGATTACAACCAATGTGCCTGAGAAGTCATTGGTGGCAAGCAGAAAGAAAAGTGGTGGCAGAAACGCCGGAGGTCGCATGACTATGCGCTACTTAGGTGGTGGTCATAAGCAGAAGTACCGTATGATTGATTTCAAGCGTGACAAGCATGATATTCCTGCTACCGTAAAGTCAATCGAATACGATCCAAACAGAACGGCTTTCATAGCTTTGTTGGCTTACGCTGACGGCGAAAAAAGATACATCCTGGCACCTGAAGGTATTCAGGTAGGACAAACCTTGTTTTCAGGGGAGTCAGTAGCTCCGGAAGTAGGCAATGCGTTGCCAATGTCGAAAATTCCTCTTGGTACAATCATTCATGCTATCGAACTGAAGCCTGGTAAGGGCGCAGCTATGGCAAGAAGTGCTGGGGCTTACGGTCAACTATTGGCCCGTGAAGGAAAGTATGCCACTATCAAATTGCCCTCTGGTGAGATGAGAATGGTTTTGGCAGTCTGCATGGCAACAGTCGGAACTGCATCTAACGGCGAACACATGAACGTCGTGCTTGGTAAGGCTGGCCGTAACAGATGGTTGGGAAGACGCCCAAGAGTTCGTGGTGTTGTAATGAACCCTGTCGATCACCCGATGGGTGGTGGTGAAGGTAGAGCTTCTGGTGGTCATCCAAGATCTAGAAATGGTCTGTTGGCGAAAGGAAAGAAAACACGTCGCCCGAACAAGTATTCTGATAAGTTAATCATCTCTAATAAAAAGAAATAAGTAATGGCTAGATCTCTTAAGAAAGGCCCATATATAGATTTCAGACTGGAGAACAAGGTGGAAACCATGAACGAGGCTGGCAAGAAGTCGGTAATCAAAACATGGTCAAGAAGATCTATGATCTCACCGGATTTCGTTGGCCACACCTTTGCGGTTCACAACGGAAACAAGTTTATACCAGTGTATGTTACTGAAAACATGGTGGGTCACAAGCTAGGTGAATTTGCACCAACCAGGAATTTCAGGGGTCACATCGCCAAAAAAGATAAAGGTAAAAGATAAGGATATGGAAGCAGTAGCTAAGTTGAAGAACGTTCCTACCTCTCCACGAAAAATGAGATTGGTTGTTGATCTTATCAGAGGCGTACGTGTAAATAAGGCTTTGACTATACTTAAGCATGAATCAAAGCATCCTGCTGCACGTTTGGAGAAACTGTTGTTGTCTGCTATTGCCAACTGGCAGCAGGGCAACGAAGATGCCAAACTTGAGGAAGCTGATTTGTATGTGAAGGCCATATCTGTTGATTCAGGTCGGATGTTGAAAAGACTGAGACCAGCACCACAGGGTAGAGCTCACAGGATAAGAAAGCGTTCAAACCACGTAACACTGGTTGTGGACAGCCTGGCACCTGCGGCAACAGCGCCTGAAACAAAAGCAACCGAAAACACAGAAAAGTAAAACGCATGGGACAGAAGGTAAACCCAGTCGGTTTTAGACTCGGAGTCATTAAAGGATGGGATTCAAGCTGGTTTGGAGGCAAAACTTTTGCTGACAAGTTGGTAGAAGACACCAAAATCAGAAAATACATAACTGCAAGGATTCCCAAGGGTGGAATCGCTAAGATAGTTATCGAGCGTACGCTTAAGCGGATAACGCTTACTATCCACACTGCTCGTCCTGGCGTTGTTATTGGAAAAGGTGGTTCTGAAGTCGACAAGATCAAAGAAGAGCTGAAGAAGATAACTGGAAAAGATATCCAGATAAATATATTCGAAATTAAAAGACCAGAGCTTGATTCACTTCTGGTAGGTGAGTCAATTGCTCAACAGTTGCAGGCTCGTATTTCTTACAGAAGAGCCATGAAGCAAGCGATTGCTTCTGCAATGAGAGTGGGAGCTCAGGGAATTAAAATAAAGGTATCAGGACGTTTGGGCGGTGCTGAAATGGCACGTACTGAAATGTACAAGGAGGGTAGAATTCCTCTGCACACACTTCGTGCTGATATTGACTACGCAATTTCTGAAGCGCAGACTGTTTACGGTAAGATTGGTATCAAGGTTTGGATATTCAAAGGTGAGGTGTTTGGTAAAAGAGACCTTTCCCCTAACGTAGGAATAACAAACGACGCCAACAGTGGTAACTCTGGTGGAGGCCCTGGCAACAGACGTGATGGAGGTGGTAGAAGAAGAGGTGGACCCGGCGACGGCGCTCCTAAACGTAAAAGAAAATAATAACTAGTTAATTAGCTGACAAATGTTACAGCCTAAAAGAACTAAATTCAGGAAGCAACAAAAAGGAAGAGTAAAAGGTATTGCCCAAAGGGGTCATACACTTTCTTTCGGAACTTTTGGATTGAAGTCATTGGAATCTGGTTTTATTACCTCACGCCAGATTGAAGCATCGAGGATCGCCGTTACAAGGGCAATGAAAAGGGAGGGTCAGGTTTGGATCCGCATATTCCCTGACAAGCCTATTACCAAAAAGCCCGCAGAAGTACGTATGGGTAAAGGTAAAGGTGCGCCTGAGTACTGGGTGGCCATCGTAAAGCCGGGAACTATTATGTTCGAAGCTGGTGGTGTGCCCATCGAAACAGCTAAAGAAGCGCTAAGATTAGCGGCTCAGAAGCTTCCTATAAAAACTAAATTTATTGTCAGAAGAGATTACGCTGCAATACAATGAAAAATTCAGAGCTAAAGTCGCTTTCTGTAGAGGAGCTAAACGCACGACTCGCAGCAGAGAAAGAGAGCCTTCAAAAGTTGAAGTTCGCCCATGCTGTTACTCCTGTTGAAAATCCGA
Source organism: Imperialibacter sp. (assembly GCF_048007035.1). Classification (NCBI taxonomy): domain Bacteria; kingdom Pseudomonadati; phylum Bacteroidota; class Cytophagia; order Cytophagales; family Flammeovirgaceae; genus Imperialibacter; species Imperialibacter sp. Next base: position 1,156,729 of record NZ_CP180355.1, on the reverse strand, counting down.
TGAGGATCCGCCACAACCGTAGAGTTGTTGCCAGGATTCAAACCGAGCTACACTCAAGAGAGCTATCAAAATAATTGGAGTATGGAGACCAGAAATCTACGTAAAGAGAAAACAGGAAAGGTTGTTAGTGATAAGATGAATAAGTCTATCACGGTGGCAGTTTCTCGTAAGGTGAAGCACCCTATCTATGGAAAGTTCATAGGTAAAACAACCAAGTTTTTGGCACACGATGAGAAAGATGAGTGTGGCATTGGTGATACTGTACGCATAGCAGAAACGAGACCTATGAGTAAAAGGAAGCGTTGGAGATTGGTAGAAATTATCGAAAGAGCAAAATAAGATGATACAGCAGGAATCCAGGTTATCTGTTGCAGATAATAGCGGTGCCAAAGAGGTACTTTGTATACGTGTGCTAGGTGGAACGGGTAAGCGTTACGCTTCAATCGGAGATAAGATTGTAGTGAGCGTTAAGTCTTCTATTTCTTCAAGCAGTTTGAAGAAAGGTACTGTTTCCAAGGCCGTCATTGTACGCACCAAGAAGGAAATCAGAAGAAAAGATGGTTCATACATCAGATTTGAAGATAACGCAGCTGTGTTATTGACGGGTAATGACGAACCAAGAGGAACTCGTATTTTCGGACCTGTTGCCAGAGAGCTTCGTGAAAAACAATTCATGAAAATCGTTTCATTGGCGCCTGAAGTACTATAACATATGAAAACTAATTCAAAGCCTAATAAGCTTCATGTCCGCAAGGGTGACACTGTAAAAGTGATCGCCGGCAACAGTAGAGGAAAAACTGGCAAGGTGCTGGAAGTAGTACCTGGCGATAGCAAGGCCTTTATTGAAGGATGTAATATTATTACGAAGCACGTAAAGCCTTCTGCTCAGAACCCAAATGGCGGGATCGAAAAGAAAGAGGCTCCTATTCATTTGAGCAACCTGATGGTGGTGGATCCGTCAACAGGCAATGCAACGAGAGTTGGGAGAAAAGAAGACAAGAACGGCAAACTTCAAAGATACGCAAAGAAAACTGGGGAGGTAATTAACAATGGCTAGTCCTAGATTAAAAACGAAGTACCAGGAGGAGATCATGAAAGCCTTGATGGAGAAATTCCAGTACAAGTCTATCATGCAGGTTCCTAAACTGACCAAAATCACAGTTAACAAGGGTATTGGCGCAGCTGTAGCTGACAAGAAACTTGTGGATGTGGGAGTTGAAGAACTTACTACTATCACTGGTCAGAAGGCAGTTCCTACCAAAGCCAAAACATCTATATCTAACTTCAAATTGCGTGAAGGGATGCCAATCGGGGCGAGAGTAACGCTTCGTGGTGATAAGATGTATGAGTTTCTTGATCGTTTGATGTCAATTGCCCTTCCAAGGGTTCGTGACTTCAAAGGTATCAAGGACAGTGGGTTCGACGGCAGAGGGAACTACACATTAGGGGTGAAAGAGCAGATCATTTTCCCTGAAATCAGTATTGACAAAATCAACAAGATATCTGGTATGGATATCACGTTTGTTACTACTGCAAATAGTGATGAGGAGAGTTATGAATTGCTGAAGGCATTTGGAATGCCATTCGCATCAAAAAATAAATAACATGGCTAAAGAATCAGTTAAAGCACGGGAGAGAAAAAGAGAGCATTTGGTAGCAAAGTATGCTGCTAAAAGAAAGGCACTTAAAGAAGCAGGTGATTACATCGGCCTGGATAAGTTGCCCAAGAACGCTTCTCCGGTACGTCTTCACAACCGTTGTAAATTGACGGGGCGTCCGAAAGGATATATGAGGAAGTTTGGTATTTCTCGTGTAACATTTCGTGAGATGGCTTCTGATGGTAAAATACCAGGCGTGACCAAGTCAAGCTGGTAATTATTTGCCCAAGGCATATTGTTAAGAAAGAAAATAATTTATACCTTTGCAGCCCTGTTAAAAAGGGCTTAATTATTTTACTGTATGGTTACAGATCCTATAGCAGATTATCTAACACGAGTTAGAAATGCAATAAAAGCAAATCACAGAATCGTTGAGGTTCCTGCTTCTAACATCAAGAAGGAGATCACCAAGGTTCTAATGGATAAGGGATATATCCAGAACTTCAAGTTCGTTGAAGATGATAAGCAAGGTGTTATCAAGATAGCGTTGAAATACAACGCTGTTACGAAGAAAAACGCCATTTTATCTCTTGAGAGAATAAGTAAGCCTGGTTTGCGTAAGTATGCTCACGTTGAAAAAATTCCTCGTGTTCTTAATGGCTTGGGTGTAGCTATCATTTCAACCTCAAGAGGTGTAATGACAGACAAAGAGGCCAGGACACAGAATATTGGTGGAGAAGTACTTTGTTACGTTTATTAAGATATTGATGTCATGTCAAGAATAGGAAAGAAACCAGTAACTGTACCTGCCGGAGTAACCATCTCAATAGATAAAACTATTGTTACGGTTAAAGGACCCAAAGGCCAGTTAACACAAGATATAGATCCTGACATCCAGGTTAAATTGGAGGGATCAGAATTGGTTGTTGAAAGACCAACTGAACAAAAGCGTCATAAAGCTATGCACGGTTTGTACAGGTCTTTGATCGCTAATATGGTTGAGGGAGTAAGTAATGGTTACAAAGCGGAACTTGAGCTGGTAGGTGTAGGTTACAAAGCCTCACATCAGGGAAACGTTCTTGAATTAAACCTTGGCTACTCTCACAATATATTTTTGGCTCTGCCTGATGAAGTTAAGTTGAACACTGAAACTCCAAAAGGTAAGAATCCAACGATAAGTCTAGAAAGTATCGATAAACAGCTTATTGGACAAGTTGCTGCCAAGATCAGATCACTAAGAAAAGTAGAGCCTTACAAAGGTAAAGGTGTTCGCTTTGTTGGAGAGCAAGTTCGTAGAAAAGCTGGTAAAACTGCTGCTAAAAAATAATTAAGATGGCCACCAGTAAAGGAGACAGAAGATTAAGAATAAAAAGAGGAATCCGTAACAAGATTAGCGGAACTTCTGACAGACCCAGGCTTTCGGTTTTCAAAAGCAACAAGGGAATATATGCTCAACTAATTGACGATTTGAGTGGTCACACACTCGCAGCATCTTCTTCGGAAGATGTGGGTCAGAAGGGAAAGATCAACAATGATGTTTCTAAATTGGTTGGGAAGAAAATTGCTGAAAAGGCTAAGGAAAGTGGCTTGGCAACTTGTGTTTTTGATCGTGGTGGTTACCCATACCACGGGCGTGTAAAAGCACTTGCTGAAGGAGCCAGAGAAGGTGGTCTTAAATTCTAATTGAACATGACACAGTCAAACGTAAAATCGGTAAAAGCGTCCGAAATAGATCTTAAAGAACGAGTAGTTGCCATTAACAGGGTAGCGAAAGTAGTGAAGGGTGGACGTCGTTTTAGCTTTTCAGCTATCGTAGTAGTAGGTGATGGCAATGGAGTAGTAGGCTACGGATTGGGTAAAGCCAATGAAGTAACCGATGCAATCACTAAAGGTATCGACGATGCTAAAAAGAACCTTGTTAAGGTTCCGATATTGAAAGGAACGCTTCCACACGAATCGAACGGTAAGTTCAGCGGCGGCAGGGTTTTGATTAAGCCAGCTGCACCTGGTACAGGTGTAATTGCCGGTGGTGCGATGCGTGCGGTATTGGAGAGTGCAGGCGTTCACGATTGTTTGGCTAAGTCAAAAGGCTCGTCAAACCCACACAACGTGGTAAAAGCAACTTTTGACGCTCTGACAAAAATGCGTGATGCGTTCACCGTGGCTGACCAAAGAGGTGTCGAACTAGAAAAAGTTTACAAAGGATAATTCTGATGGCAAAAGTTCAGATTACACAGATAAGAAGCACAATAGGTCGTCCTGCAGTTCAAAAGGCGACAATTAAGGCTTTGGGCCTTGCAAAAATAAATCGTTCTGTAGAAAAGGAACTTACTCCTCAAATCGCAGGAATGATTGCTAAGGTTACTCATTTAGTTGAAGTTAAAGCTCTTTAAGATTATGGACTTAAGTACACTAAAACCTGCAAAGGGGTCTACCCAGAGTAGAAAGAGAATAGGAAGAGGTCAGGGCTCAGGAATGGGCGGTACTTCCACTCGTGGTCACAAAGGTGCTCAATCCAGGTCTGGCTATAGCAAGAAAAAAGGATTTGAGGGTGGTCAAATGCCACTTCAGCGCCGTGTGCCAAAATTTGGTTTCAAGAATAGAAACAAGATTGTTTCAAAACCAATCAATCTTGACGTGCTTCAGACGCTTGTAGACACCTACAAAGTAAAAGAGGTGACTCTTGACACGCTTATTGAGCATGGATTGGCTTCTAAGAACGATACTGTTAAGGTATTGGGCAGAGGTGAGTTGAAAGCAAAAGTAGATGTATCTGCAAGTTCTTTTTCAAAAGTTGCTCAGGAAGCAATTGAAAAGGCAGGTGGTAAGGTAACCGTACTTTAATAGAATGAAGCGATTTATTAGCACCATAAGGAATATCTTTAGCATAGAGGATCTCCGTATTCGAATTTTGAACACGGTTGGATTTCTGCTGATCTTTAGATTGGGATCTTATATAGTTCTTCCAGGTATCGATCCATCTAAACTTGCTGGCGAAGCCCAGGGGATATTTGGTCTGCTTGATACTTTCTTAGGTGGTGCCTTCAGTAATGCCTCCATATTTGGGTTGGGCATTATGCCATACATTTCAGCTTCTATCGTATTACAGCTGTTGACTGTGGCTGTCCCTTATTTCCAGAGACTGCAAAAGGAAGGTGATAGCGGCAGAAAGAAGATTAATCAGTATACAAGAGTATTGACCATATTTATTACGCTGGCTCAGGGAATCGGGTATTTAACTGCCACTATCCCTGCAGAAGCTATTGTGATGGCCAACAGGACGTTCTTTACAGGTAGCTCAATTGTAATTCTTACAGCCGGCACCATTTTCTGTATGTGGTTAGGTGAGAAAATTACTGATAAGGGTATCGGTAATGGAATTTCAATGCTTATCATGATAGGCATCGTGTCGAGGTTCCCCGCAGCAATCATTGCTGAATCTCTGTCGAGAGGCATGAGTCAGGGGCTTATCCTTGTGCTTGAGATTGTTGCATTGTTCTTTGTAGTAATGGCGGTTGTTATGTTGACACAGGCCGTTAGAAGAATACCAGTGCAGTATGCGAAGCAGGTAGTGGGTAATAAGGTATATGGCGGTCAGCGTCAGTACATTCCACTAAAAGTGAATGCAGCTGGTGTAATGCCGATCATTTTCGCTCAGTCGCTTATGTTCCTCCCCGCACTTATTGCAAGTATTTGGGCCGACAGTAGTGATATTGCTCAATACATAGGGACTACGTTTTCGGACTTTCAGTCGTGGCAATACAATGCATTGTTTGCATCGTTAATTATAATTTTCACCTTCTTTTATACAGCCATTACCATCAACCCTAATCAGATTGGTGATGATATGAAGAGAAACGGAGGTTTTATACCAGGCATTAAGCCAGGAAAGGCAACTTCTGAATTTATAGATGGAGTGCTTACAAGAATTACGCTGCCAGGATCTTTGTTCCTTGCATTGGTGGCTATCATGCCGGCATTTGCGAGTATGGCAGGCGTCACACGTGAGTTTTCACAGTTCTATGGGGGAACGTCGCTGTTGATCATGGTGGGGGTTATTTTAGATACTTTACAGCAAATAGAAAGCTACCTTCTTATGAGACACTATGAAGGTATGATGAAGTCGGGTAGATTAAAAGGCAGATCTCAAAACGTAGCTGTAGCGTAATTTATAATATGGCGAAACAATCATCTATAGAACAGGACGGTACGATAGTAGAAGCACTATCCAATGCGATGTTCAGAGTGGAGTTAGAGAATGGGCACCAGGTAGTAGCCCACATTTCAGGTAAAATGAGGATGAATTACATCAAGATTTTGCCAGGCGATAAAGTGAAAATGGAAATGTCGCCCTATGATTTGACAAAAGGGAGAATAGTATACAGATATAAATAAGTAGTCATGAAAGTAAAGGCATCTGTAAAGAAACGTAGCGTAGACTGCAAGATAATCCGCCGTAATGGTAAGGTGTACGTTATCAATAAGAAGAATCCAAGGTTTAAACAAAGACAAGGTTAATTATGGCTCGTATAGCTGGAGTTGATATTCCCGATAATAAAAGAGGAGAGATAGGTTTGACCTACATCTTCGGAATTGGTCGTAGAACGGCTCAGAAAATACTTGCTGAGGCTGGGATCAACTGGGACAAAAAAGTGTCGGAGTGGACCGAGGAGGAAGCGAACGCAGTTCGTTTGATCATCACTGAGAATATTAAGGTTGAGGGTGTACTGAAATCTGAAATTCAACTGAGCATCAAGCGTTTACTTGATATTGGATGTTACAGAGGACTACGTCACAGAAAAGGGTTACCTGTTAGAGGTCAGCGTACCAAAAACAATAGCCGTACTAGAAAAGGTAAGAGGAAAACAGTGGCTAACAAGAAGAAGGCTACTAAATAATAACTTTTAGCAATGGCTCAGAAGAGAAAAGACAAGGCGAAAAAGCGTGTTGTAGCTGTTGAAGCAGTTGGGCAAGCACATATAAGGGCTTCATTCAACAACATCATCATTGCGATGACCAATAATAACGGACAAGTTATTTCTTGGGCTTCAGCAGGTAAGATGGGCTTCAGGGGTTCGAAGAAGAACACTCCATACGCAGCACAAGTAGCAGCACAAGACTGTGCAGCTAAGGCATATGATCAAGGACTCCGCAAGGTGGAGGTATTTGTGAAAGGCCCTGGATCAGGCAGAGAGTCTGCTATCAGGACTATTCAAAATGCTGGCATCGAAGTCACTGTGATTAAAGATGTGACCCCGCTTCCTCACAACGGATGTCGCCCGCCTAAAAGACGTAGAGTTTAATTAAAGACTGTAGAAAGAAATGGCAAGATATACTGGTCCAAAAACCAAGATTTCGAGAAAATTTGGAGAGCCCGTTTTGGGTGGTGGCAAAGCCCTTCAGAAGAAGGCTTATCCTCCGGGACAGCACGGCAGAAGCCGTCGTCGTAAGCAGTCTGAATATGCGATCCAGCTATTGGAAAAGCAGAAGGCTAAGTACCTCTACGGATTGTTGGAGAGACAATTTGCTAAGACATTCAATACTGCTCAACGCAAGGATGGCATCACTGGTGAGAACCTGTTGAAGCTTCTTGAAAGCAGGCTGGACAACACTGTTTACCGTTTGGGTATTGCTCCAACAAGAAGAGGAGCACGTCAGTTAGTCCTTCACAAGCATATCACTGTAAATGGTGAAGTAGTAAATATCCCAAGTTATTCTCTTTCAGCTGGAGATACTGTAGGCGTTCGTGAAAAATCTAAGTCGTTATTGGCTATCACGGAGAGTCTTGCAGCACGTTCTTCCAATAAATTTGGCTGGCTAGAGTGGGACGGTTCACAAATGACTGGTAAGTTTATTCAAGCTCCATCGAGAGATGAAGTTCCTGAAAACATCAAGGAGCAGCTTATCGTCGAATTGTATTCAAAATAATTTTATCAATTAAACACTTTCTATTGCTATGTCAATACTAGCATTTCAAATGCCCGAGAAAGTGGTTATGGAAAAGGCCGATGATTTTCATGGGCTTTTCACCTTTAAACCGCTCGAGAAAGGATACGGAGTTACCATTGGTAACGCACTGAGAAGAATACTTCTTTCCTCTCTTGAAGGCTATGCAATTACAGCAATAAAAATACCAGGTGTTTTGCATGAATTCTCTACAATTGAGGGAGTTATGGAAGACGTAACAGAAATCATTCTGAACCTCAAAATGGTTAGGTTCAAGAAGATTGCTGACATGGTAGACAATAAAGTCACTGTCTCTATTTCGAAGCAAGCTAAGTTTACAGCTGGCGACATCGGCAAGTTCACTTCTTCATTTGAAGTATTGAACCCTGAGTTGGTTATCTGTAACCTTGATCAGAGTGCACAATTCGAGATAGAAGTTACAATCGAAAAGGGTAGAGGCTACGTGGCCGCTGATGAGAATAAACCTTCTGGCGATCAGGTTTTCGGATACATTCCGATTGACTCTGTTTTTACTCCTATTAAGAACGTAAAATATAGCGTAGAGAATACCAGGGTTGAGCAAAAGACTGACTATGAGCAGTTGATTCTTGACATAGAAACTGACGGTTCTATTCACCCTGAGGCAGCTCTTAAGGGAGCAGCAAACATACTTATCCAACATTTCATGTTGTTTTCTGACCAGAGCATGGTGCTTGAAACAGCCGATGCTAAGGAGCCAGATGCTGTTGATGAGGAGCTTCTTCACATGCGCAAGCTTTTGAAGACAGCACTGAACGACCTGGATCTTTCTGTTAGAGCTTACAACTGTCTGAAGGCTGCTGATGTTAAGTCATTGGGAGACCTTGTAAGACTTGAAATTTCTGACATGATGAAATTCAGAAACTTCGGTAAGAAGTCGCTTGCTGAGTTGGAACAACTTGTACAGGAGAAAGGGCTTACTTTCGGTATGGACCTGGGTAAGTACAAATTAGAGGAGGATTAATTTATCATGAGACACGGTAAAAAAATAAATCACTTAGGTAGGACAGCAAGCCATAGAAAGGCGCTCCTTTCTAACATGGCGTCTTCGCTGATACTTCATAAGCGCATAACAACTACTGTAGCTAAGGCTAAAGCACTTAGAAAGTATGTTGAGCCATTGATCACCAAGACAAAAGACGATTCTACTCACAACAGAAGAATTGTTTTCTCTTATCTGCAAAACAAGTATTCTGTACAGGAGCTGTTTGGCCCTGTGGCTGAAAAAACTGCGAGCCGCCCAGGTGGCTACACAAGGATTATCCGTTTGGGTAGCAGACTTGGTGACAACGCAGAAATCTGTATGATGGAGCTTGTTGACTTCAATGAATTGCTGATTGGAGAAGCAACTGCGAAGCCTAAGGCTAAGAGAACACGTCGTAGCAAGGCTGCTGCTGGTGCTGATGATGCTAAATCGTCTGCTACAGATGCAGTAGTTGTGGAGGAGGCTCCGGTAGCCGAAGCGGCTGTTGAAGAAGTTGCTGCTGAAACTACTGAAGATGCGGCTGCGGAAGCACCTGAAGAAGGTACTGATGAGACTAGCGCTGACGACTCAGCTGAAGAGGAGAAGAAATAATCAGAAAATAGAATATTTCAATTGAAAGGGTTGGCTTTTGTCAACCCTTTTTTGTTTTGAAGCGGTGGGTCTTAGAAAATTCTTTCTATTTTTGTGCCTGCTTATTCGCCTCTATTCTCAAGCTGGCTAATTAGTTTTGAATGCTGGTAGGCTTTCAAATATATCACATTAGTTATATAAAGGTAAACGCTGCATACTCATGAAATATACACCGAATCCACGTGCTGTTTTACTTCTGGAAGATGGAACCTTGTACGAAGGCGATGCCATCGGTAAAATTGGAACGAGCGGAGGAGAGATTTGCTTTAACACTGGCATGACCGGCTATCAGGAGATTTATACTGATCCGTCATACTTCGGCCAGATTGTAGTGAACACAACGTCTCACATCGGTAATTATGGAGTGAATGCGGATGAGCAGGAGTCGGCGACACCTAAAATCAGCGGAGTTGTGGTGAATGAGTTTTCGAAGTTGTTTAGCCGCAAAACGGCTGATTCGAGCCTCAACGACTATTTTATCAAACACAACACAGTCGGTATTTCTGGGCTTGATAGCCGGAGCCTCGTAAGGCACATAAGGAGCAAAGGAGCCATGAACGCAATTATCTCTTCCGAGATTTTTGACAAAGCGGAATTGATGGCTAAGCTTAAGCAGGTGCCGTCAATGGACAAGCTTGAGCTGTCTTCTAAAGTGACCACAAAGGAGGCATATACCTACGGTGACGAAAACAACAAAATGAAAGTGGCGGTGCTTGATCTTGGTATTAAGCAATCGATTCTCAAGAACATGGCAGCCCGAGGCATATATTGTAAAGTGTTTCCGGCGCAAACCACCTTCAAAGAAATGGAGGCATGGAAGCCAACAGGGTACTTCATTTCAAACGGCCCTGGCGACCCTTCAGTGATGGACTACGCTGTTACCACAGTAAAAGAAATTCTTGCAGCGGACAAACCGTTGTTCGGTATATGTCTTGGTCATCAGATTTTAGCGCTTGCTTGTGGTATCAGCACCTTTAAGATGCACCATGGCCACAGAGGGCTCAATCACCCGGTGAAGAACCTGGTGTCAGGGAAAAGCGAGATTACGTCGCAAAACCATGGGTTTGCAGTGAGTATGGATGCTCTCAAAAGCGCTGATGCGGTTGAGTTAACGCATATTCATCTGAACGACAGCTCGGTGGCTGGCATGAGATTGAAAGGCAAGAAAGTATTTTCCGTGCAGTACCATCCGGAAGCTTCTCCGGGGCCGCACGATTCCAGGTATTTATTTGATCAGTTCGTTGAACATCTAAACTAAAAACATAATGAGTTTAATTGAAGGAATTCACGCAAGGCAGATTCTTGACTCCAGGGGCAATCCTACCATTGAGGTAGATGTCTACACTGAAAATGGAATTATGGGCAGAGCGGCCGTGCCCTCTGGTGCTTCTACAGGCACACACGAAGCTGTTGAGCTTAGAGACGGTGATAAGTCGAAATACCTTGGAAAAGGTGTGCTTAAGGCTGTTGAAAACGTGAACGAGAAAATAGCCGGCGAACTGATTGGTCTTAGTGTTTTCGACCAGAAGCTTATCGATAAGATAATGATTGAGCTTGATGGCACGCCGAACAAAGGCAAACTTGGTGCTAACGCCATTCTTGGTGTTTCTCTGGCAGTCGCTAAGGCAGCAGCACAAGAGTCAGGACAGTCTCTGTTCAGATACCTTGGCGGACCTAACGCAAGCACGTTGCCTGTGCCAATGATGAACATCATCAATGGTGGTTCTCACTCAGATGCGCCCATCGCATTTCAGGAATTTATGATTCGTCCTGTAGGTGCCCCTACTTATAGCGATGCGCTGAGAATGGGTGCTGAGATTTTCCATGCCCTTAAGAAGATTCTTCACGACAAAGGATTGAGCACTGCCGTAGGAGACGAAGGTGGGTTTGCTCCCAACCTTTCAGGGGGAACAGAAGAAGGTCTTGCTGATATTTTGAAAGCAATTGAGAAGGCAGGATACAAAGCTGGAAAAGACGTAATGATTGCGTTTGACTGCGCTGCTTCTGAGTTTTACGAAGACGGCAAATACAACTACAAGAAATTTGAAGGAGACACTGGCAAGGTAAGAACAACCGCCGAGCAGGTTGAATACCTGGCAGAGCTTGTAGAGAAATATCCTGTTGACAGCATAGAAGACGGTTGTGCTGAAAACGACTGGGAAGGCTGGAGACTTTTGACCGAGAAAATCGGACACAAGTGCCAGATAGTTGGTGACGACCTTTTGGTGACCAACGTGAAGTTCCTTGAAAGAGCGATCAACGAGAAGTGTGGCAACTCCATTCTTATCAAAGTAAACCAAATCGGTTCTTTGACCGAGACGCTTGCTGCTATTGAAATGGCACACAAAGCTGGCTGGACGGCTGTTATTTCTCACCGCTCAGGTGAAACGGAAGATGCTACCATCGCTGATATTGCCGTGGCTACCAATGCCGGGCAGATCAAGACTGGTTCTCTTTCACGTTCCGACAGGATGGCTAAGTACAATCAGTTGCTTAGAATCGAAGAGGAATTGGGAGAAACAGCTTATTTTCCTGTTAAAAAATAATTAAGACCATTACGTAAAATCCCGGCTGTCGTGCGCTTCGCATGTTGCCGGGATTTTTTTATTTTTGGGAAATAGACTACATTTCCAGTATGATTTCGAGGTTTTTCAAGAATCTGCCCCCCTACACGAGGAACTTCTATTTCCTCTTCACCTTCTTTTTCCTTATCTGGATGCTTTTCCTGGACTCCAACGATGTTTTTACGCAACTGCGCCTAAGCCGGAAGTTGAGTGATCTGGAGGCTCAGAAGGAGTATTATCTGGAGAAAATTGAAGAAGTAAGGCAAGACCGGCACGAGCTACTTAGCGATAGCGACCTGCTCGAGAAGTTTGCCAGAGAGCGCTACATGATGAAAAAGCCCACCGAGGACTTATACATCATAGTGGCGGAAGAGTAGACAGATGTTATTACGAAATACAACGTTGTTTACCGTATGAAATCATTAGTAGCAGCTTTCATTCTATTTTTCATTTCGTTTTCATCGTTTGCCCAAAAGGAATACGATCAGGAGAACAGCAGTTTCTTTGACAGGGTATACCTCGGCGGCAACTTTGGAGCTCAGTTCGGCTCTGTCACGTTTGTCGACCTTTCTCCGCTGGCAGGCTATATGATTACGCCGAAGCTTTCAGCAGGCCTTGGTGTTACCTACCAGTACATCAACTTCAAGTACTATAATGCATCTTATTCAAACTATGGATGGCGTACTTTTGTAAGAAGGAATATTGGTCGCCAGTTCTTTGTACACGGTGAATTTGAAAACCTCAACCTACAGTTTTACAATGCCAATGACGACGTCGTAAGGCAGTGGGTGCCTGGTTTGTTTGCAGGTGGTGGGCTTTTTCAACCAATAGGTAGAAGTGGCGGCGGCTTTATGATCAGCGCACTATATAATCTGCTGTACGACGACATCCGATCTCCCTACAACAGCCCGATAGTATTAAGGGTAGGCTTTACCTTCTAAAAGGCCACTCCAAGTTTCTCGCCGAGCTCTCTTAAATCTTTCTCTACTGGAGGCAGCAGCGGGATACCGCTTTCCATTCTTTCCTTTTCCATTTCTCTTTCCGGGTCGCCTGGTATCAGCACCCTGTCTTGCCCTTTGACTGTTTCAGCTTTTCTGAACGTGCTGATCCAGTTGTCCATGTGCTCCTTGAACTCGTCAGCCGGACGGAAAGCATCCACCCGCATGGCGCCAAAGAAGTGCCCGATGCCTTCGCCAACAGGATCGGCAGGAGGGGAGAGGAAGGCCACAAACGGAGGCACCCAGGGGCCGTAGTTGGCACCCGACAGCACAGCCGAGAAGATATCGACGATGGCACCCAGCGAGTAGCCCTTGTGCGAGCCGTGTTCCCTGTCGCCGCCAAGCGGAAGCAGCGCACCACCGTCTTTTACACCATTGGCATTAGTGGTGGGGGTTCCGTCTTTTTCCTGCACCCATCCAAGAGGAGCCTCAAGGTTCTTTCTTTGCAGAATTTCCAGCTTGCCATTGGCAGCGGTGGTAGTGGCCATGTCGGCAACAAATGGAGGTTGTGTTTTGGCGGGAATGGCCACCGAAATTGGGTTGGTGCCCAGCAGCCTGGTAGTGCTAAATGTTGGGGCCACCAGCGGGCTGGCATTGGTCATTGAAATGCCAATCATGTCTTTTTCCAGTGCCATCATGCTGTGGTAGCCGGCAATGCCAAAATGGTTGGATCCTTTCACCGAAACCCAGCCGGTGCCAACTTTCTCTGCTTTTTCAATAGCCACTTTCATGGCATAGGGTGCCACTACCAAACCCAGGCCGCCGTCACCGTCCACAACTGCTGTTGAAGGTGTTTCGTGCACAATCCTGATGTTTGGTTTGGCATTGACTCTTTTCGCTTCCCAGAGCCTCACATAGCCTGAAAGACGGGCTACACCATGGGAGTCAACTCCTCTGAGGTCGGCACTGAGGAGTACTTTGGCGCCGAGGGTGGCGTCTTTCTTAGAATGCCCGATGGCAAGAAGTATGTTTTCTGTGAAGGAAAGTAAATGCTGATATGTAAACATGAGGTCCGATTTCTGAGGGGTAAAAATAGAGATAGAAGAGGTGCTACCCAATCAGAAACAGAATATTTGACCAAGAAATTTCTAAGGGGTTAAACCTTCTTTTTGTAGAGCGAATGAATGGTCTTTAAGAGGACGCCTTCTTTCAAAGCATAGGCAGAAACCCGGATGTTTTTGATGTCGAGCTTTTGGTTGACAAAGTGAATGAGGATGCTGGCTACCACAATCATGTCGACACGCATTTCAATCATACCTGGCACTTCCATTCTTTCCTGCCGGTTGAAAGAAATCATCTTCTCATAAATACCCTCGAAGGCATCCAACGTAAAGGGAAATTCGGTGCCGAGTGGGTTCTTTTCTATTTTGTTGTCGAGCATGTAAATGTCGCTCAATGTATCGAAGGTGCCTGACGAGCCCACGAGAGTTTGTGGTTTGTATGTTTGGCATGCTTCGAAGAGCGGTTCGAGGTTCATGGCCAGGTAACTCTGAAGTCTGATGACCTCTTCTGGCAGAATGGGGTCGTGGCTGTGGAACTGGTCAATGAGGCGCTGCCCGCCAATTTCAAAGCTTCGCTTCCAGAAGATCTCTGACTGGTTGCCAATAATGAACTCAATGCTGCCACCGCCAATGTCCATGATGAGCACAGGCTCATCTGTCATAGGAATAGCCTTTTTTACACCGTAGTAAATGGTTTCGGCTTCTTCATCGCCTGAGATAATCCGGACTTCGATGCCCAATTCACGCTGAACCCTGCCAGCAAACTCTACACCGTTTTTTGCATTTCGGATGGCACTCGTGGCCGTGGCAAAGACCTCATCTACTTTTTCAGCCTTCAGCACTTCGTTGAATCTTTCCAATGCTTTCAGCGCCCTTTGCGTGGCTTCTTCCGTAATCAGACCGTGTGAAATGCCGCCTTCGCCAATTCTTACCAGCAGCTTCTCTTTAAAAAGGATGGTGAAATCATGATCTCTCACTTCTGCAACGAGCAGGTGAAAAGTGTTCGTACCCATGTCAATGATTCCGACTTTCATGATTTAGTCCCTCAGCTGTGCTAAAAATTGGCGCAAGATAACACTTTATCATACCACTAAGCATACACCGTCAAAATTTAACCGCCGAGGTATATACCGTTCATTTGAGTTCGTTTTTAGTGTATTCCACAATATCTTTGGCAATTAACCTTCATGTAATGAAACAACCACAGCCCAAAATTCATTTGCCGACCATTGATGAAAAGTATGAGAGACTTAAAGAGCTGAATGAGCAGGCGCTGCTGGGTGGAGGCGAAACCAGAATAGCTAAGCAGCACGAAAAGGGAAAGCTCACAGCCCGGGAACGGATTGAGCTCCTGATGGACGAAGGCACCTTCGAAGAAATTGGCAAGCTGGTGGTTCATCGGTCGTCGGATTTTGGGCTTGACAAAGAGAAATACCTGGGTGATGGCGTTGTCACAGGTTATGGCAATGTAAATGGCCGTATGGTGTACGTGTTCAGTCAGGATTTTACCGTGTTTGGCGGTTCGCTTTCTGAGACGTTCGCTGAGAAGATTGTGAAGATCATGGATTTGGCCATGAAGAATGGTGCACCCGTGATCGGGCTCAACGACTCAGGCGGTGCCAGGATACAGGAAGGCGTGGTGTCGCTCGCAGGTTATGCGGATATTTTCTACCGAAACACCCGGGCTTCTGGCGTGGTACCACAGATTTCTGCGGTAATGGGCCCATGTGCTGGAGGGGCGGTGTATTCACCAGCTATCACGGACTTCATTCTGATGGTGGAGGACACTTCCTACATGTTTGTGACCGGGCCTAACGTGGTGAAAACGGTGACTCAGGAAGACGTGACCTCCGAAGAGCTGGGCGGCGCAAGCACCCATTCGACCAAAAGTGGCGTGACACATTTCTCCTGTGCCAACGAGGTAGAGTGCATCAACAATATCAAACAGCTTTTGTCGTACATGCCGCAAAACTGTGAGGATGAGGCTCCCGCTGTCAGCTACCATTTGTCCGATGAGAAGAGGCCGGCACTGGATAAGATTCTCCCCGACAACCCTAACCAGCCTTACGACATGCGTGAGGTGGTGGCTGAAATAGCCGACGAGGAGAGCTTTATGGAGGTGCATAAAAACTATGCGGAAAACATTATTGTTGGGTTTGCAAGGATAGGAGGGAGAAGCATTGGCATCGTTGGCAACCAACCGGCGTCGCTGGCGGGCGTGCTCGACATTAACTCCTCTACTAAGGCTGCCAGGTTTGTGCGGTTTTGTGACTGCTTCAATATCCCACTGCTGGTGTTGGTGGACGTTCCGGGCTTTTTGCCAGGCACTGACCAGGAGTGGCATGGCATTATTAACCATGGAGCCAAGCTGCTGTATGCGTTTTCGGAGGCAACGGTGCCACGAGTGACGGTCATCACTCGGAAAGCCTATGGTGGTGCCTATGACGTAATGAACAGCAAGCATATTGGCGCCGACATGAACTTTGCCTGGCCGACTGCTGAAATAGCCGTGATGGGAGCGAAGGGAGCTGCCGAGATTATTTTCAAAGGTGAAATAGCCAAAGCAGCTGATCCAGCTGCCAAACTCGACGAGAAAGTGGCGGAATACACCAACAGGTTTGCCAACCCTTACGAGGCAGCGGCAAGGGGTTATATCGATGAAGTGATCATGCCTCACAACACCCGTGCGAAGGTGATGAAGGCTTTTGAGATGCTGAAGAACAAAGTAGACACGCTTCCAAGAAAGAAACACGGCAATATTCCGCTTTAGCATGCATTGATGCCGACTGGAATTAAATAAAAAGAACAAGAGATAAGCAATTGACAATGGACAAGAAGAGCAGAGATTTTCTATTCAAATACTTAAATAATGCATCACCGACTGGTTTTGAGTCGTCGGGCCAGCATATATGGCTGGAGTACATGAAGCCTTATATTGATACCTACATTTCCGATACCTACGGAACAGTGGTGGGTGTGATCAATCCCGATGCGCCTTACAAGGTGGTGATTGAGGCGCATGCTGATGAGATCGCCTGGTTTGTGAACTATATTACCGATGATGGCTATATCTATGTGAGAAGAAATGGTGGTTCTGACCACCAGATTGCACCTTCCAAAAGGGTCAACATCCATACCGACAAAGGGATTGTAAAAGGAGTGTTTGGCTGGCCGGCCATACACGTAAGAGACTCAGCCAAGGAAGAGAGCCCTACGCTGAAGAACATCTTTGTGGACATCGGAGCGACCTCCAAAGACGAAGTGGAAAAGGCAGGTGTGCATGTAGGCAGCGTGATGACGTTCGAAGATGAGCTGATCGAGCTTGGCGAGCATTACCTGTGCGGAAGAGCGCTCGACAACAGAGTGGGTGGTTTCATGATCGCCGAAACTACCAGAAGAATTGCGGAGTCGAAGGTGAAGCTGCCATTTGGTCTTTATGTGGTGAACGCAGTGCAGGAAGAAATAGGATTAAGAGGGGCTGAAATGATTTCCAGGCGCATCAAGCCAGATGTAGCTATCATTACCGACGTGTGCCACGACACCCATGCACCCATGTACGACAAAAAGCAGCAGGGCGATCTGAAAGCGGGCAAGGGACCAGTGTTGACTTATGGGCCGGCCGTGCAGAACAACCTGCTGAAGATGGTGATTGATGTGGCAGATAAAAACAAGATTGCCTTCCAGCGGGCCTCAGCCAGCAGAGCGACAGGTACTGACACCGATGCTTTTGCTTATTCGGCGGAAGGTGTGGCCTCGGCACTTATTTCTTTGCCGCTGAAGTACATGCACACAACGGTAGAAACCGCCCACAAAGACGACGTGGAAAACGTGATCAAGCTCATGCACGATTTTCTTGTGCAGCTTCCTGCGGGGCATGACTTTCGGTATATCAAATAATTAAAGAGGTTACTATATGCATAGGCGGAGAGAGTAACCTCTTTAATCTCCCTCGTTTGAAACGAGGGTGTGTGAGACATGCACTTGTAGTGCATAAAACCAAGTAAAAAAGACCATTGTTTTGTGCGTTAGAAACGCAAATCCCGCCCGTCCTCGTTGCAAACGAGGACGATTGACGTGCTAACAATTAAAGAGGTTATTATATGCATGAGCGTAGATAGTAACCTCTTTAATTTTTCACAAGACCCCTTCAGGCACCTCGCTAATCGGCTTGATCATGATGTCTTTGTAAAACAGCTCTGCGCCTTCCGATTGCAGCTGAATCTTTCCTTTCTTCAGTGGCTGTTCGCCAGTTTCGGTCAGCTGGCGGGAGTTGTACAGCGCCATCACCACCTGGCCATTCACGATATGGATAGCAGTGTCACCGAAGCAAATTAATTCCAGCGTATTCCATTCACCGGTTGGTTTTTCAGCATCAGGAAACTTGGTGGCATGGCGGCCGACATCACTTTTTTCGCTAAAGACCCGCATGGAGGCAGCGGCATCATAAATATAGTTGTCGCCCTCCTGGCGGGTAGGCACGTCCATCACGCCGCCAGCCACACCCCAGTAGTCGCCAGTGTCACCTTCCTGCACCTGAAACTCTTGCGAGCGCATCCAGAAGCCTCCATCAGCCCCATGCGCCCCTACGGCGTGGTACAGCAAGCCGCTGTCTCTTTTGCTATTGTCCTTGGGGCGGTGTCTGACCTGTCCCCATTTGAACTGTAGCTTCAGGTGATAGTTGCTGAATTCGCTGGTGGTCGAAATGCCACCCCATTGCTCGCCTGAAATACGAATGGTGCTTTGCTGATCAACTTTTGCCACGCTGAAGATTCCTTTGGGATCTTTGTTCAGGCCCACTGATGCACCGGCTGGCCGAAAAGTAGAATCATTGACTTGTGTCCATTCCTGGCCCAGGTAGGTGTCCCAGCCAGTGAGGTCTTCTCCATTGAAAAGAATCTGCCAGTCTTGTTTTTCGGATGGGCTTTGGCAGCTGAATAGGGCAATGAAAGCAAGCAACGAAAGTGTAGGTATGAGTTTGATCATGGTAAAATTGCGTTGTGAGCTGTTGAAATTACCTACAATATCGGTTTTTTCTATGAGTTGCTAAGAGCATACCCTTTGCAGCCTGTTTTTCGTATATTAAACAAACGGGATGGCTTTCCTCCTCTCCCTGCTACCCATTCCCCCCCAGCCAGATTTCTTCGTTTGCTGGACACCAAACTATTATTCCACCCACACATCACTTCCTTCTAGCACACAAACCAGGAAATTCCTAATTAGCATTCTCTTGTAACCAAACGTCAACCATGAGAATACTGCTCGCCTTCTTCATGCTGCTTATCAGCACCAGCTCTTTCAGCCAGGAAGCCATGCGCCGCTGGCGCAAAATGAACCAGGTGCGGAACGATAAGTTTGACCTCGTGCTGCCAGAAGCCATGCGGGAGAACAATATCGACATGTGGATCATCATGAACCGGGAGGGGAATTTTGATCCGCTGTATCCTGATATGGGAGAAGGCTACGTCGGCAGTGTGGGCTACTACATTTTCACCGATCATGGGGGCGACCGTATCGAGCGATCCGTGCTGGGTATCGACGGCTATCTGCTGGAAGAAGGTGGCGCCTACGATTACTTCGGGTCAGCCAGTGAACTCAAGGCATTTGTGGAGGCCCGTGACCCTAAAAGGATTGGCCTCAATATGTCAAAGAATATTGGTGGTGCCGATGGCCTCAGCCATTCTGGCTACCTGGAGCTGGCGGAAGTGCTCGGCAAGAAGTACGAGCAGCGGTTTGTGTCGGCGGAGAAGCTGGCGTCCGACTTCAGGTCGAGGCGGGTGGCCAGCGAAATAGCGATTTATGGTGAGGCCGGTGAACTGTCGTACACCCTTGCAGAAAGGGCCCTGTCGAACGAGGTAATCACTCCAGGCGTAACGACGCTGGAAGACGTGGCCTGGTGGATGAAGGAGCAGCTTTTCAAAAACAACCTGGAGTCATCGTTTGGCATGCCTTCAGTGTATGTCACCGGCCCTGAGGGGATTGCCGCCACTTCCACCGACCGCATCATTCAGCGAGGCGACGTACTTTTCATCGACTGGGGTGTGGGGCTCATGAACATGTATACGGACATGAAGCGGATGGCATATGTGTTGAAAGAGGGAGAAACCGCTGTGCCTCCGGGCATCCAAAACGCCTTCGACCAGGCCGTGAAAGTGCGGGATGTAGTAAAGAAAACGATCAAGCCCGGGGTGACAGCACAAAAAGCTGAAGATGCTGTTTACGAAGCGCTGACCAAAGCTGGTTTTAATAAGATGGCTGGGTTCAACAAACCTACCGAGCTTGATAAAACGGATGTAATCATTGGTTGCCATTCGGTAGGCAACTGGGGTCATGGCATCGGGCCGTCCATTGCTTTTTTCAATCCGGTGCAGTTGGGGTATGAGATCAAGCCTTCCAATTTGCTGTCGATTGAGTTTTTTGCCTACACCAAAGTGCCCGAGTGGGGTGGCAAGAAGCTGCGGGTGGCGCTGGAAGATGATGCAATCATTACTGCCAGAGGCGTCGAATGGCTGTATCCGATCAATCCCAGGGTGCTGTTGATTAAGTGATAAATGAGGCATACTGCCAACGAAGACAATTGAGGTAGGTGCAAAGACGACAGAGTTCTGTTTTCCGCTTCGCAGCTTATTCACATTCACCCTGAGTATGTCGCTTTGTTTCTGATCAACTCCTTCTGAAAGGTTGGCCTTACTTATTCTTTAAGTTGTTAGTGTCGGAAATTTTCCAATACGTCGGCTTTTTGCTACACCGTTGTCGGAAAAGTGAATGGATTTGCCGGATTTTTTGTAGTTGCCTCCTCTGCCTGCCCACTACCTTTGTACCCACAAAAACGCAACAAGCTATTTAAAGAAAGAGCCCATCCTGTGGGTGGATCGAATTATTTTTTTAACTATTTCTCTGTATTTTTTTCACCACCAGACTCCAGGGCAGGTTAGTATTTAACCTGCCCTTTTTGCGTCGATAACTGGCCAGTAGGTAATTATGGGTCATGTTTGGGTGCTTCTGACTTACTCATTATGGCTTTAAACAAGAAATGCGACGCTCTGTCCTTGGTGGTATTTGTGCTATAATTGTATACTTAAATACCAGACAGCATCATTTGCTATGAAGCCAGCTACTCAGTATACAAAAAGCGGCCGTATCAATATAGCCTACCAGGTCTTTGGCTCAGGTTCCATCGACCTGGTTTATATTCCTGGATGGGTATCCAACATTGACTGGATGTGGGCCTGCCCTGAGCTGGTGGACTTTCTGCAGGAACTGGGCAAAATCGCCAGGGTCATTTTGTTTGACAAAAGAGGCACAGGGCTGTCGGACCGTGTGGTGGAGCTTTCCACACTGGAAGAGAGGATGGACGACATTCGTGCGGTTATGGACGCCGTTGGGTCACAAAAAGCCGTTTTGTTTGGACATTCAGAGGGCGGCTCCGTGTCGGCACTCTTTGCTGCTACCTACCCCAACCGGACAATTTCACTCATTACTTTTGGCGTGTTTGCCAAACGCCGCTACGCCCCTGACTATCCCTGGGCACCTACCGACGAGGAGCGCCAGGTGGTGTATGACATGATAGAAAACAATTGGGGCAGTGGGGATATGGGGCTTGAATCGCTCGCTCCCTCCAAAGCCAATGACAAGGTTTTCATGGATTGGCTGGCCAGCTACTTTCGTTCAGGGGCTAGCCCCAGTGCCGCCATGGTGCTCACCAAAATGAATACGGAGGTAGATATTATTGACATTCTGGGCACCATCAAAGTGCCGACGTTACTCATGCAGCGCACCCACGACATTGATGTGAAAATTGAGGAAGGGCGGTTCATTGCCGAGCGTATTCAGGGAGCCAAGTTCGTGGAGTTTACCGGAAGAGATCATCTTTTTTGGGTGGGCAATACCAAAGAGGTGCTGGAAACGATGAGGGCTTTTATCTTAGGGGTGAATCCCATCAGAAACTATCAGGAGCAGCTTTTCACTATAGTTGCCGCTCGTATTATCTCGTTGGAAAATGTTGATGCCAATCCTGAGGTGCTCATCCGCCAATTTGTGGAACAATATCGGGGGAAGGTGATTCAATACAACGGCCAGACATTCATCGCTATATTTGAAGGGCCAAGCAAGGCCGTTCATTGCAGCATCGATCTGGTGGATGCCATTCGAAGCATGCCTGCCCAGCTCGCCATTGGTATTCACATCAGAGAAGGGGCCGTAGATGAGGCTCACTTCATCAGTGGCGAAACCGAGGCTTTTGTCGATGTCATGCTTCAACTGGCGAAACCCAATCAGATCCTTGTCACACAAACTGTAAAAAGCCTGCTGTCGGGGGCGGGTGTGAGTTTTACGCAGTATAAGGCGGTGTACGAAACGCTTTCGGGCGAGTCGTTTTTGCTGTTCAGTGTAACCGATCCACTCAGAGCCGATGATAAAGCGGGACAAATTTCTCCAAAGAAGGTGTTGCGAAATGATTCCTTCCTGGAAAACGTGCTGCAGAGTATCGATACTCATTTGGAGAACGAGCTTTTTGGCGTGGAAATGCTTTGCCGGGAGATTGGCATCAGCGAGCGCCAACTCCAGCGCAAGCTGAAGGCGGTCACCAATAAGTCGCCCAATCAGCTGATTACCTCTGTGCGGTTGCACCGTGCGAAGGAACTGCTCATGGGTAGTGAGTTTGGGATTGCAGAAGCCGCTTTTAAAACAGGCTTTGCCAATCCGTCCTATTTCTCTAAATGTTTCAAAAAAGAGTTTGGATCAAGCCCCTCCGATCTTTTACTACTAAGCCGCTGATTATCAGCTTAGGAACTACCACGTTTTGTCGGTTTTGTTATACCCTATGTCGGAAATGTTAACACAATTGGCGGTATTGTGCTAGCCACACCCTATTGGTTATATCTAATTTTGTCATCAAATAATACTAGAAACACGGCTCCTAAATGCTGCCAGCGGGCTTTTGGCTTACGTTGGGGAAAAAGATAAATGGCAACCTTTTGGCTGTTCTTCTTTTTTTAGAAACTGGGCGGGGTTGCTAGCAAAACTATTTTTTAATTATGAAAACAAAATTAATTCGTGGCACTGTCAGCGTGCTATTTTTTCTCACCGCAATGTCGTGCACCTGGGAGCAGGCTGAACCACAGGTAGATTGCTCGGTGTCGCCAGTGGAAATAGACGTATTGGAAAGCGTAGCGACTGAATGTGGCGCAGCCATTGGGAGCTTCAGGGTAAATGCGGCTGGAGGTCAGCCTCCCTATGTATATACATCAGAAGGCGGGACAAATTCGGATGGTGTATTTAGTAGTCTGGAGGCGGGAAACTATGTAGTGGTAGCGACTGATGCGAAAGGCTGCGCAAGTGAGGTAACTATTCCGGTTCAAAACCTGGAGGGGGTGAACCTGCAGGAAATTGTGGTGGAGGAGTCGGGATGTGGGTCAACAGAGGGGAAAATTGAGGTGGTAGCCTCTGGGGGTGTGGAGCCCTACCGCTACAGTATCAACGAAGGCCAGCCACAGACGGGGAGGACTTTTTCTGGCCTGACCAGGGGTACTTATACTGTGAAAATA
Organism: Imperialibacter sp.; assembly: GCF_048007035.1. NCBI lineage: Bacteria > Pseudomonadati > Bacteroidota > Cytophagia > Cytophagales > Flammeovirgaceae > Imperialibacter > Imperialibacter sp. Next base: position 1,133,426 of record NZ_CP180355.1, on the reverse strand, counting down.
GCAGACCAGCTGGGATGTGAGATCGTCGAGAGCGTGGAGGTGTTGGCGGGCGTTAGCTACGAGAATTCTGTCAAAAACATTATTGAAAACAGCTGTGCGGTTTCGGGTTGCCACAACGGCAGCATCTCTCCCGACCTGAGGTCTTTCGCTACTATTCAAGCCAGGGCCAGCTCCATCAAAGCAAGAACAGCGAGTGGATCAATGCCCAGAGGGTCGACACTTACTCAGGCGCAAAAAGATGCTATTGCCTGCTGGGTGGATGATGGAGCACTACAAAATTGATAGACGAATCACTTTTAGCGACAACAAATAACAAGGAATACCTGCGGGAACCAGGGTAACTCCAATTTTTAGACTTAAAACAGAGATACAATGAAACGTGAAATATTAACAATCATTCTTGGCTTGATCACAGCAGGTCTGGCGATGGCGCAGGGCCCGATGGTGGATCGCAGCGGAACCGCCACCTTCTTTTCTGAAGCACCGCTGGAAAACATTGAAGCCACTAACAAGGAGGTGCTGGGTGCTATCGACCTTGAAAAAGGAACATTGGCAGTGTCGATGCAGATGAAGGGGTTTCACTTTGACAAGAGCCTGATGGAGGAACACTTCAACGAAAACTACGTGGAGTCGGACAAATTTCCGAGAGCGACTTTCAAGGGCGTTATCAGCAACTTCGCTGCACTCGACTTTTCGAAAAGCGGGAGCTTTGAAGCAGAAGCCGATGGAGAAATGGAAATCCACGGAGTGAAGAAGCCACTGAAGACAACAGTCAAGTTTGATGTTTCTGCTAAAGACTTGAAAGCTACTACCGCCTTCAATCTGGCGGTGGCTGATTTCGATATCGAAATACCCACCATCGTGTTCAAGAACATTGCGGAGGTAGTCGAAGTAAAGGCATTTTTTAATTTCTCACGTCCAAAATGATGGTAAAGCAGATTACTTCAACTCTTATCTCGCTGGCATTGGCTATGCCGCTGCTGGCCCAGGATGATCTTCTGGCTGGTCTGGAAGCTGAGCAGGCCGATCAGAAAACGCTGGTGGATGCCACCTTCAAAGGCACCAGACTGATCAACGGTCATTCCATTGAAACCAGAAAACAAGGTGTGATGGATTTTATCATAGCGCACCGGTTTGGTACTATCGACGGTGGAGCCTATGAGCTCTTTGGGCTGGACAACGCCCTGGTACGCATCGGGCTGGAGTATGCCCTCACCGACAGGCTCTATGTGGGAGTTGGCAGGAGCTCTTTTGAAAAGACCTATGATGGGTTTGTCAAATACCGCCTGCTTCGTCAGTCGACAGGCAAAGGCAGTGTCCCACTGTCTGCCACGTGGCTGAGCTCTATGGCATTGAAGACCCTGAAGGATCCGACGTACGATCTGCTGTTTACCGACAAGCTGGCTTTTACGCATCAGCTTTTGCTGGCCAGAAAGTTTAACAACGGCCTTTCGCTCCAGCTGATGCCCACCTGGGTGCACCGCAACCTGATTGGCGAAACGGATCTGAACAATGACATCTTAGCGCTGGGTATCGGTGGACGCATCAAGCTTTCGCAGCGGGTGGCCCTTTGTGCTGAGTATTACTATCAGTTTCAGCACCTCAACGAAAACACACAGAATGCGCTGGCCATAGGGGTCGATATTGAAACGGGAGGGCACGTATTCCAGCTCCAGTTCACCAATGCCACCTCCATGGTACCGAAGGGCTTCGTGTCAGAAACGACCAACGATTTTTTCAAAGGCGAAATTCACTTCGGTTTTAATGTCTCAAGAACTTTTCAACTGAACTAGCATCCACTTTATTAACACGGACTAATTGATTTGAGCTGACGAGAAATATCCCTCAGTTCAATATTTCATAACGCCGTGCGCCCTAAGTCTACCCAGAAACCCGACCCGGTTTTGAGACAGAAGAGTATTGTCTGTGATCGGCTAACGGATAGGCACTGCATGAACAAGAAACTATTTAAGCAGCAAAGAATTTGGCCGAACACCAAACGAATTATTAAACCAGATTAAAGAAAAATGAAAAACTTAGTAAAGCAATTGAATGCAAAATTTGTACTAGTGTTGCTAACAATGGCAACCATTACGGCATGTGGTGATGACAGCGAAAATCCTGATGCGGAGGAAGCTGCAATGATCCAACTATCGACTGACGCAACATTGGGCCAGATTTTGACTGATACCGATGGTGTCACATTATATGTTTTCGCAAAAGACGTGTCTGGCAGCAGTGCTTGTGTAGATGGCTGTCTCAACAAATGGCCTATTTACTATGCGAAAGAGCCGCAGATTGGCACTGGCCTGGAAGCTGGCGATTTTGCAGTGATCACCCACAGCAACGGCTCCAAGCAAACAACCTACAAAGGCTGGCCACTTTATCACTTTTCTCGTGCTGGCGACGGCGTGCTTGAAACAGCAGGTGCTACCGCTGGCGACGGTGCGGGAGGGGCCTTTTTTGTAGCCAAACCCGACTATTCCATCATGCTGGCAAATGCACAACTGGTTGGCAATGACGGGAAGAACTACACTTCAACGTATGAAGAGGGAGAAGGAGCTACTGCTTTCTTCGTGAATGCATCGGGCAGGACACTGTATGCCTTTACCAACGACTCAAAAGACGTTAATACTTTCACTGCCAGCGATTTTTCTAACAATACAATTTGGCCCGTGTATGCCAAAGAACCCAAAGCAGTTGTTTCTGCTGCCAGCAAAAGCGACTTTGGTTCAATCGACGTATTTGGTGAGAGCCAGCTCACTTACAAAGGATGGCCTTTGTACTACTTCGGGCAGGATACTGAAAGAGGAGAGACCAAAGGAGTGAGCGTGCCGTCACCGGGTGTTTGGCCAGTAGTAAACACTGAAACGGCAGGGGCGGAGTAATTCCGTTGACGGGTATCTGAGAAAGATTTTTTGTTGGGTGAGACAGTGGGCAAGAAGTGCTCATTTGAATCACTCATGACCGTGCTATAAACAAAAAAGGGTAGCCTGTTTCAGGCTGCCATTTTTACTTTGATGGCCATATTAAAGCTTCTGCCCGCCTGGTTGCGCCAGGTCGAAGTGGTCAGGGCGCACTATCTTGTCCCATGGTGTTCATAAAGCCCTTAATGAAGGAATGAACGAAGTGCATTGAGTACGAAATAGGTCATGAAGCTTGGAATCTCCGCCACAAGAGTTAATTTAGTCTGGTGCTAACACGAGCAGATCAGCTTTGTGAAAGATGAAAAATTGCAATTGTGTTGCCACCTGCTACCACCCAAAAAATGACGAACAAACCAACCCGCTTAGAACTGGAAAGCCAGGTTGCTGAACTTAAAAAGCAAAACGAAATTTTGCGATTACAGCTTTCGTCTCAAAACCAACAGAAAAAAGGGCAAAAAGAGTCTTTAGTAGTGCAAAATAGTGTGGCCAATGCTTACATCCATACTATCCTCGACAACATGGGTGACTCCGTATTTGTAAAGGACGATCAAAGTAGGTTGGTACTGGTTAATGACGCCTTTTGTAAAATGTTTGGGCTACCTCGTGAAGAAATCATGGGTAAAACCCTGGCCGAGCATGTTTCTCCTGATGAGCGTGAAAGTTTCTTAAAAATTGATAGCCAGGTTCTTGCCGACGGAAAGGAAAATATAAATGAAGAAACGCTCACGGTGAGGGGAGCCGAGACGATGATCATTTCCACCAGAAAGTCACGCTATGTTGATGCCAGTGGAAAAAGATTTCTTGTTGGCGTAGTTCGGGACATCACTGCAAGCAAAAAAGCCGAGCAAGCACTAAAGCAAAGTGAAATGCAATTAACAGAGCTGAATGCGACCAAAGACAAACTTTTTTCCATTATGGGCCACGATTTAAGGGCACCATTGAATAATATTTTAGGGTTGTCAGAACTGTTGATTGAACCGCTAAGGAAATCGGACACGGAAAAATCGGCGGAGTATTTAGAGATCATAAAAGTATCAGTCAAAAACACGCTGGCCTTACTCGATAACCTATTGAATTGGGCAAAATCGCAGACCGGAGAGATCAATTATAAACCGGAAAAAATAGACTTATCAACGACTATTCGACAGGTGATTGAGCTGTCAGACCCAATTGCAAGAACCAAGAATATATCCCTAAGTCAGATCGCTTCGGAGGGAATAGAAATATACACCGACGAAAGGATGCTGAAAACTATATTGCGAAACCTTATTTCTAATGCTATCAAGTTCACCAAATCCGGAGGCATCATCATCGTGTCGGTTGTCCTGGAGAAAAACCAGGTTCAATTTTCTGTGTCTGACAATGGGCTGGGAATAAGTGACGAGGTTAGTAAGAAGTTGTTCGAGGTGTCAGCGAACAGATCGTCATTGGGCACCGCAAACGAAAAAGGCTCAGGCTTAGGGTTAGCTCTTTGCAAAGAATTTGTCACAAAACTAGGTGGTGAAATTTGGCTAGCAAGGAAAAAGGGAAATGGAAGTGATTTCAGGTTTACGCTACCGCTGAATAGCCCTGAATAAATTTTTACAGAGCGCCAATCTTTGAATATGTCTAGCCAGAGATGCCCAACCCTCAGGAGAGAAATGAGCATGCTAATAAAAAAGGTGGCCTGTTTCCAGACCACCTTTTCACTCTAAATATTTATATCATTATTCCTGAGTTTGACACGCTGAAATTGAAAAAGTGCCATTGCGCTGTGTATGGGCACTTTTTAGACTACTTTTCAGAAATTTGTATATCGAAAACTCGCTTGATTTTCTTTCAGATAGTGGCTTGATTTGCCTCAAACAGATTTTGAGTGCCTAGTATCATTATCGACAAGAAGCCATCAGGTGATTATATCCGCATCGTTGAGTCTTATCGTGACCAGGATGGCAAGCCACGCACCAAAACGCTTTACAGCCTGGGGCGGGTAGACAGTTTTTCGCCCGAGTCTCTGAAACGAATGGGCCAGCGGCTCTATGAATTAGGTGGTGGAAATCTGAAGGATTTACTCGGTGAGCAGGTCAGCGAAGAAGGTAGATATAACTACGGCTTTCTGTTGGTTTACCGTAAAATACTCCACTATTACGGCCTTGATCGCATATTTCAGCGGATCACCAAAAAGAAAAAGCTGACCTTCTCTCTTACTGAAGTGGTTTTACTACTGCTCATTGAGCGCCTCAATGATCCTTGTAGCAAGCGGGGTAGCTTTTTCCACCAGGAAGAATACCTGGGGCTGGCTCAGGTGTCCTTGCAACACCTCTACAGGAGTCTGGACTACCTGGCTGACCATAGCCAACTGATCCAGCAAACCATTTTCCAAACTGGTAGAGACCTGTTCAACCAGAAATTAGATGTGGTGTTCTATGACGTGACCACCTTCTATTTTGAATCAGAAATAGAACAGGAAGGAGCATTGCGTCAGAAAGGCTTTAGCAAAGATGGCAAAATAGGAAGCACACAAGTGGTTTTTGCCATGCTCATTGACAGATACAAGCAACCCATCGGTTACAAACTCTATAGCGGAGACCTGTGGGAAGGATACACCTACACAGAAATGGTGGAAAGCCTCAAGAAAGAATACCAGATCGAAAACATCGTCTTGGTCGCCGACCGAGGCATGCTCAATACTGACAACCTGCAAGTCACTGTTGACAAAGGCTATGAGTTCATCATGGGAGAGCGGCTCAAGGTACTCCCCAAACCCATCCAGGCCCGGTTGATCGATCTGGATAACTATCACCATCAATGGATGAGTTCTTCAGTAGGTTCGGAGCGTGAGCCGATCAAAGTGCGCTACACTGTCCTGGAATACAATGAGCGAAAGATCATAGCTACCTACAGCGAAAAGCGAGCTGAAAAAGATCGACAAGAAAGAGAAGAAAAGCTTCGTAAGGCTGAATTGTTGCTCAAAAACCCAACGCAACTCAAAAAGAAGGCCCATCACTACTACCTCAAAAATACCGAAGGGGAAAAGTATGTGGTTGATACTGAAAAAATCAAACGAAGCGAAAAGTATGACGGCTTCCTTGCCATCGCCTACCACGCCAAAGGACTCTCCCATGAACAGGTGCTGGATCACTACCACCATCTATACCAGATAGAGCATAGCTTCCGTACCTTCAAAGGCTATCTGGAAACCCGCCCGATGTTCCACTGGACCAATAAGCGTATCCAGGGTCACATTTGTCTGTGCTATATCGCCTATAGCATGCTAAACCATTTACAACTTCGGCTAACCAAACAAGGCACCCCACTTACAGAGCAAACCATCCGAACCCACTTGTCCAAAATGCAAGTCAGCCTTGTCAAACAAGCCGATCAATACTTCTACCTGCGCTCCAAGACCTCTGAAATCTCACAGCAATTACTACAAGCAGTGGCTGAAAAGAACCTCCCAGACCTTTTTCATAAGGATCAGATAATCAAATACTTATAAAATCTTGTATATCGAAAGCAATTTTTTAATTACTTATATATCAGATACTTAACTCAAAATCGTGTCAAACTCAGGAGGCTCAGGCTTAGGGTTAGCTCTTTGCAAAGAATTTGTCACAAAACTAGGTGGTGAAATTTGGCTAGCAAGGAAAAAGGGAAATGGAAGTGATTTCAGGTTTACGCTACCGCTGAATAGCCCTGAATATATTTTTACAGAGCGCCAATCTTTGAATATGTCTAGCCAGAGATGCCCAACCCTCAGGAGAGAAATGAGCATGCTAATAAAAAAGGTGGCCTGTTTCCAGACCACCTTTTCACTCTAAATATTTATATCATTATTAAACCAAATCGAAACGGTCGAGGTTCATCACCTTGTCCCAGGCTTTCACAAAGTCCTTGATGAACTTCTGCTGAGAGTCGCCGCAGCCATATACTTCAGCCAGGGCACGAAGCTCAGAGTTGGAGCCAAAGATCAAGTCGGCACGAGTGGCTGTATATTTTACTTTGCCAGTCTTAGCATCGTGTCCCTCGAATACGTCCCCATCCGCCGAAACAGCTTTCCATGTAGTGCTCATGTCGAGCAGGTTCACAAAGAAGTCGTTGCTCAATGAGCCAACACGATTGGTAAACACACCATGCTTGGACCCGTCGAAGTTGGTGCCAAGCACACGCATACCACCCACAAGCACAGTCATTTCTGGCGCAGTGAGTGTTAACAACTGGGCTTTGTCGATCAGTAGCTCCTCTACAGATACAGTGAATTTTTTCTTCACGTAGTTGCGGAACCCATCGGCCTGTGGCTCAAGTGCCGCAAAACCTTCTACATCGGTTTGCTCTGCCGATGCATCAGCACGTCCCGGAGTGAAAGGAACAGTGATGGCTTGTCCTGCGTTCTTAGCAGCCTGCTCAACACCTGCACATCCAGCCAGCACAATCAAATCAGCCATTGATACTGGCTTGCCAAAATCCTTTTGGATGCCTTCCAGCTTGGTCAATACTTTTGCCAGTTGAGCCGGGTTGTTCACTTTCCAGTTCTTTTGCGGTGAAAGTCGAATACGTGCTCCATTGGCACCACCACGCTTATCGGAGCCACGGAAGGTAGAAGCAGAAGCCCAGGCAGTTGATACTAGTTCTGATACCGACAGTCCTGAAGCAAGTACTTTCGCTTTCAGGGCAGCAATGTCCTTGTCGTCCAGCTTGTGTGTCGCAGCCGGGATAGGATCTTGCCAGATAAGCTCTTCTTTTGGTACCTCAGGGCCCAGGTAACGGGCACGAGGGCCCATGTCACGGTGAGTAAGTTTGAACCACGCTTTAGCAAAGGCATCTGCGAACTCATCCGGGTTCTCCAGGAAGTTCCTGGAAATCTTTTCGTAGGCTGGATCCACTCTTAGTGCCAGGTCGGTAGTAAGCATCGATGGTGACCTGCGCTTCGACGGATCGAAAGGATCGGGTACAGTACCTGCGCCTGCGTCACCCTTAGGCTTCCACTGGTTCGCACCTGCGGGGCTCTTGGTCAATTCCCATTCGTAGCCAAACAGGTTCTCGAAGAAGTTGTTGCTCCACTTCGTTGGTGTGGTTGTCCAGATTACTTCCAAACCACTGGTAATTGCGTCGCCAGCTTTCCCAGAACCATAGCTGCTTTTCCAGCCAAGGCCTTGCTCTTCGATGCCAGCGGCTTCAGGCTCGGGGCCAACGTGAGCTGCATCGCCAGCGCCGTGAGTTTTACCAAATGTGTGGCCACCTGCAATCAGTGCCACGGTTTCGTAGTCATTCATTGCCATACGGCCGAACGTCTCACGGATATCTTTGGCAGCTGCAAGAGGATCAGGCTTGCCGTTTGGCCCTTCAGGGTTTACATAGATCAGTCCCATTTGTACTGCGGCCAATGGATTTTCAAGGTCTCTCTCGCCTGAGTAGCGTTTGTCACCCAACCAGGTGTCTTCAGCACCCCAGTACACGTCCAGCTCTGGTTCCCACACATCTGCACGACCACCTGCAAAGCCGAAGGTTTTGAAGCCCATCGATTCCAGCGCCACGTTGCCGGTTAAAACCATCAGGTCGGCCCAGGAGATTTTGCGTCCATACTTTTGCTTGATCGGCCACAGGAGCCTGCGTGCCTTATCCAGACTGGTATTGTCAGGCCAGCTATTAAGAGGAGCAAATCTTTGCTGCCCGGCGCCTGCACCGCCACGGCCATCGGCAATGCGGTATGTGCCGGCACTGTGCCAAGCCATACGAATGAATAAGCCGCCGTAGTGACCAAAATCAGCAGGCCACCAGTCCTGCGAGTCGGTCATCAGGGCAGTGAGGTCTTTCTTTAAAGCCTTTAGGTCAAGGCTTTTAAACTCTTCGGCGTAGTTGAAGTCTTCGCCCATCGGATCAGACAGAGAAGAATGCTGACGAAGGATGTTTACTTTCAGCTGGTTAGGCCACCAGTCACTATTTGACGTGCCACCACCTGCGGTTTGATTGAGTTCGCCATTCAGAAACGGGCACATTTCTGCTCCGTTTACATCGTAGGCGCCTCCAGCGTGTGTTTTATTTTCCATTGTTGACAGATTTTTTTGTTCGATATTCAAATCTACAATATTCTGACCGATAGTATAAATCTATATTTTCTATATCGTTATAGTTAGTATCTATAAGTGGAATGCCATGCCGATAGCCTGTTAAATGTTAAAAATATGGACTAAAAAAAGTATGATAGTAACTCCTTGGCGCCTTATTCTTCTGATTGCTTCTTAGTAAGGCAGCAACGCAGCGACCGTGATGGCAAATTGTTTAAATCTATTACCTTTAATACCGTCGAAGAAGCTAACCTATGAAAAGAACAATCGGTCATGTTGCAGTGCTTTTGTGTTTAGTCCATTTGTCTTTTGCTCAAGACAAACACCACTATCAAACTGACTTCTCAAAAGAAGAATTTAGTCAGCGAAGGGAGAAGATAATGGAAACCATTGGCAATAATGCCATTGCCCTTGTGCAGGGTGCGCCAGGCATTCCGGGGTTTGCCGTTTTTAGACAATCCAATACTTACTACTATCTCACCGGGCTTGAATCTCCGCATGCCTACTTGCTGATCAATGGAAGGAGTAAGGCATCAACCATTTACCTGCCCCATCGTGATGAAGGCATGGAGAGGGGGCAAGGGAAAGTTTTGTCGGCGGAGGATGCTGCATTGGTTCAAGAGCTCACAGGCATTGAACAGGTAAAGGGCATAGAGTTTTTGTCGGCGGATTTGGTAGGCAGCGGCTTGATCAGACCACCAGCCCCTTTGCTTTACACGGAGTTCAGCCCCACTGAGGTTGGCAACGACAGCCGTGATGAATTGCTATTTGCTCAGGCACGGACTTCTGCTGACCCCTGGGACGGGCAACCCACCAGACAATCTCTTTTTATTCAAAAGCTACGAGAAAGAGTACCGCAATTTGAAATAAAAGATTTGTCGCCCTTGCTGGATGCCATGAGGGTGGTGAAAAGCCCAAGGGAAATTGAGCTGATTCGTCGGGCGACGCAAATGGCGGGTCTGGGGATTATTGAGGCAATGAAGTCTACCAAACCTGGGGTTTACGAATACCAGCTTGATGCCGCTGCCAAGTACGTTTACTACTTGCACGGTGCGCAGGGTGATGGTTATCCGTCCATTATAGGAGGAGGTACCAATGCCTACATGGGGCACTATTTTCACAAAACCGATGAATTGAAGGCGGGGGACTTGGTGCTCATGGACTATGCACCGGACTATAACAACTACACGAGTGATGTGACTCGTATTTGGCCTGTCAACGGTAAATTCAATGAGGAACAGAAGGAGCTATACAACTTTATAGTGGCTTACAGGGATGCGCTTTTTAAGTACATTAAGCCGGGAGTGACCTCAAACGATGTGCTTGATGGGGCCGCTGCAGACATGAAACAATACCTGGTCGGTAAAAAGTTTGTAAAACCCGCTCACCTGAAGGCTGTACAGGAAGGGCTGACTTTTCGGGGTCATTTTCAGCACCCTGTTGGTATGGCTGTACACGATGTGGGCCGGGTGCATGGCATTCCGCTGCAGCCTGGCATGGTGTTCACCATCGACCCGATGATCTGGATTGACGAGGAGAGGCTTTACATTCGGATTGAGGACATGGCCCTGGTGACGGAAACCGGTGTTGAAAATATGAGTGCCTTTGTTCCTTCCCGCATCGAAGATGTGGAACGGACCATAAAAGAGAAAGGCCTTATTGACTTTTTGCCTCCAGTTGAATTGCCTTTTAAGAAATAACCTGTTGAAACCCCCATTGCCTGTTAAATATCCCCTATGAAACGCATTCTGTTAATCTTCGCTTCCATTTTCATTTCCTCCCTTTGCTTTGGAGATACCTATCCTAAAAATCCAAACATCGATGTGCTGCACTATGCTTTTCGAATCGAACTTTCGGACGATACAGACGAAATCAAATGTGAAGAAACTGTAGACGTCAGGTACCTCGCCGATGGGGTAGAATGGCTGAGACTTGATTTAGTGAAGGCAAGTGCGGCGCTTCAAAATAAAGGAATGCGGGTGTCTGGCGTGCTTTCCAATGGGAGAGCAGTGGTTTTTACTCATGAAAATGAGGAGTTGAAGATAAAGCTGCCGTTTGCCTCAAGGGCCAATGAGCGACAGCAGTACACCATCACCTATGCGGGCACTCCGGCATCGGGGTTAAAAATTGGCAACAACAAGTACGGAGACCGAACCTTTTTCAGCGACAACTGGCCCGACAAGGGGAGGAATTGGCTGGCTGTTGTGGATCATCCGTACGACAAAGCTACATGTGAGTTTATTGTGACAGCTCCAGCGCACTATCAGGTGGTATCAAACGGACTGAGGGCGGAAGTCTCCGATGTGGCGTCTGACCTGCGGGTGACCCATTGGAAGCAATCTGTTCCGATCGCCTCGTGGTTGTACGTGCTGGGGGTGGCCCGCTTTGCCATGCAATACGTGGATGAATTTGATCATAAGTCGATCGAAACATGGGTTTACCACCAGGACAGGGAAGCGGGATTCAAAGATTTTGCAGAACCGACCAAAAAGGTATTGGCATTTTACAGCGATTACATTGGGCCCTTTGCCTATGAAAAATTAGCCAACATACAGTCGAACAGCGTCAGCGGGGGAATGGAGGCGGCGTCCGCCATTCTGTACAGCGAAAACTCTGTAGTAGGCGACAAGAATGAGCGCTGGCGCAATGTGGTCATCCATGAAATTGCGCATCAGTGGTTTGGCAATGCGGTGACTGAATATGATTGGGACGATGTGTGGTTGAGCGAGGGGTTTGCCACTTATTTCACGCTGCTATTTATAGAGCATGAGTACGGGCACGACGCCTTCATGGAGGGGCTTGCTTCAAGCAAAAAGCGAGTTGATGTCTTCTACGCTGAAAACCCGGCCTATCGCATTGTACATGATGACCTTAGCGACATGAGTAAGGTGACCAGCTCGCAAACCTACCAGAAGGGGAGCTGGATATTGCATATGTTACGAGGCGTGATGGGTACAGACGACTTTTGGAAGGGAATTCAGTCTTATTACAAGAAATACCAGAACCTGAATGCGACGACTGCGGACTTCAGGCGGGAGATGGAGGAAGCTTCCGGTCTGGATTTAAAGCAATTCTTTGACCAATGGCTGTACCAGCCAGGCCATCTGGTCTATCGGGGCTCCTGGAGCTTTGACAAGAAAACGAAGGAAGTAAATATCACACTTGACCAGGTGCAGACCGACGGTAGTTTGTTTAAAATGCCTGTGCAGGTGGGTGTTTTTCTGCCGGGACAGTCCAGGCCCGTGATCAATACTTTGCAGGTGAATGAAAAAACGAATGTTTTTACATTGCAGTTTGAGGTAATGCCGGAAAAGATTGTCCTTGACCCCCATTCATGGGTGTTGATGGAGTCCAGCTTTGTGAAAAAATAAGGAGCTTGGCTTTTTTCTGCTACTTCAGCTCCTTCAAGTCCCTCAGCCAAAAAGCATGGGTGTGGTGCGTCATTCCAATCTTTGGATAATAGTCGATAGCAGCTGGAGCCGACAGTAGTATCACGTTAGATTTTGGCGCCAGGATCTTTGTCCGGCGAATGAGCTCCTTGCCAATTCCTTTGTGCTGGTATTCGATGTGCACCGCCAGGTCGCTCAGGTAGGTGGCATACACCCAGTCGGTGAGGCTGCGGCTTACGCCAACTAGCTTTCCATTGTGCCTTGCGGTAATGGTGAGGTTGGCATGCCTGAGCATCTCTTCTATGCGCTCAGGCTCGTTCACGGGACGCCGCTCACCGAGGGTAGAACTAATAAGCAGCTCCGTGAAGTCCTTCACGGTTAAATCCTGCTCTTGCTGATAGATGATTTCCATAGACTATACTTCTTTGATATCGAGCCCGTATTTTTTGCAATCCTCCCAAAAACCAGGGTAGGACTTATTCACCACCTCCGGTTCTTCTATAATCAAAGGCACTTTTTGAGCCAGCGGCGCAAACGCCATGGCCATGCGATGGTCTTCGTAGGTGCTGATGGTAATGGGGTCTTTTGGTAGCTCAGTGGGCGGTTCCAACTCCCAGAAGCCTGGAGTTTCCTCCACAAGCGTAGCCCCAAACTTTGCCAGCTCAGTTTGCATAGCCGCCAGCCGGTCGGTTTCTTTGATGCGCAGGCTTTCAAGGCCCGTCATCGAAATAGGGCTTTTCAGACCGGTGGCTACCACCATTACTGTCTGGGCCAAATCGGGGCAGGTCTTAAAGTCAATAACCATAGGGGAAATGCTGGGCTTTTTCTCGATAACAAACTCTTCACCGCTAAACCTGGTGGTGAGTCCCAGGCCGTGCATGATTTCCCTGATGCGGATGTCGCCCTGATAGGAGTTTTCTCTTAACCCCGTGAGTTTTACTTTGCTGCTTTTGGACAGCGACACCATGCTTAGCCAGTAGCTAGCACCTGACCAGTCCGACTCAATGGTATAGGAATTAGCGGTGTATTTCTGCGGCGCAATAGCGATGGTATTTCCCCTCCACTCGTTCTTTACCCCAAACTGCTGCATGAGGCCTAGCGTCATTTCTATGTAGGGTCTGCTGAACACATCTCCCACCAGTTCGATGGTAAGACCGTTAGGTAGCATAGGGGCGATCATTAGCAAAGCGGAAATGTACTGGCTGCTGATGTTGCCTTGTATTTTCAGGGAGTCCGTTTTTTGCTGAGTTATTTTAGAGACTTTAAGCGGTGGATAGCCGTCATTCTTAAGGTAATCGATGCTTGCTCCCAGCTCTCGCAGGGCATCCACCAATAGCTTTATGGGCCTTTGTTGCATGCGTTCTGAGCCCGTTATAGTTTGATCTTTTCCAGTAAGCGCCAGGTAGGCGGTAAGAAAGCGCATGGTTGTTCCAGCGTCCAGCACGTCCCACGTTTTGTCTTTTGAGGCCAGTAAGCGCATCATGGTTTGTGTGTCACGGGCATCAGAAAGGTTGTTGAGGTCAATTTTCTCATCAGAAAGCGCCTGTATGATCAAGGCCCTGTTACTCTCACTTTTGGAAGCGCTCAGGTTGATGGTGGATGCAGCGGGAATAGCGGCGGAGGTGTTGATTGAAATTTTATTCATGGTATGCTTAGTGGAAATACCCGATTTAATTGTCTTTATGTTAGCTAGATGAGAGTGATTTAAAAATAATTTTTAAAACCTTCAGCAGTCTGGCATCGTTGTTGTGATTAAATGCTTTAAACTCCTTTTTATTATGAACAGATCAAAAACCATAACTACCATCGTTGCAGGTGCAGTTATTGGTGCAATTACAGTATTCGGCGTTACTCCTATCAAAGGGATGGTCACTAAAGCCCGTGTTTCAAAATCGGCTAAAACCCAACCAGTGAAAAAGAGCGACGAAGACGATCATTTTTTTATTTAGCAGAAGAAAGATTCACCACTGAGTTGAACTCAGTTAAGGCTTCCCTAACTTCCCCTAAAGTAATAATCACATCGTATTCTGATTGACCAATGGCACTCAACAAGCTACCCTTAATGGTAGCTTTTTCATTTTTCTTATCCTGCAATATTAAGCCTTCTGCCTTTTTAATCGTTGCCTCACCTACCTGCGCCGGATGGTACGTCACCAGTAGGTACTGCGTAATCTCTTTGTAGCTTCCTTGTGAAAGCCCTGTCTTTTTGGTCGACAGGTAGGCTTCAGCAATCATCCCGATAGCAATGGCCTCACCGTGGAGCAACCTGTTGCCGGAGTCGAGCAGGGCAGTTTCTATGGCATGACCAATAGTGTGCCCAAAGTTGAGGATTTTTCTCAGCCCATTCTCCTTTGGGTCTTTGTCAACCACCCCACTTTTCACTTCAATAGAATGCTGAATATGTTCGTCCCAGGGCTGTTCCCCGAAAGTCTTGGTAGTGAGGGTCTCCCAGTACCTGGCGTCTGCAATCAGGGCGTGTTTCAGTACTTCTGCAAAGCCAGACCTGACCTCTCTTTCCGGTAATGTGGCCAGAAAATCAGAGGATACGATGACTCTTTCCGGCTCCTGAAAAACGCCGATATGGTTTTTAAGGCCGTGGAAGTCGATGCCCAGCTTGCCGCCCACGCTGGCGTCTACCTGAGCCAGCAGGGTGGTGGGCAGGTTTAGAAATTTGATGCCCCGCTTGTAGGTAGCGGCACAGAAGCCGCCCATGTCACCAATTACGCCCCCGCCAAGGTTGATGAGCAGCGCTTTTCTGTCGCACTCCAGCTTGGTTAACTCGTTCCAGATATGCTCACACGTGTGGAGCGTTTTCTCCTCTTCGCCGCTTTTTATTTCAATCACCGAGTGCCCGGGAAGGTGAGCCGCTACTTTTGGATAGCAATGCTGCCTGGTGTTTTCGTCCACCAGCACAGCCACCTTTGAATAGGATTGGACTGAAAAAAACCTCCCCAATGACTCGGGGAGGTTGTTCGTTATTTCTACGTTACCGAGAATCATTTTTACTTTTCTCCGCCTGCAGGTACTTTCGCCATAATCTCAGTTTGCTGCTTGATAGAAGCAACGTGGATCAGCTTGTAGGTTTCTTCTACAAAGTCGGGAGAAAGGGAAAGTGACTTGCCCCACTCAGCTCTGCTTTTGTAGATTTCATTCCAGCGGTCTACCTGGAAGATAGTCACGTTATTGTCACGCTTGAATTCACCCATTTTCTCCACCAGGCGCATCCTGTTGGCCAAAGCTTCAAGGATTTCACGGTCGGCGTTGTCAATCTGATCACGCATTTGCTCCATGAAATGATTGAAAGTGGCGTCCGTTGAATGAGCGCTTTTTGGCTTCAGTTCTCTTACCATTTCACCCAGGCGGGCAGGCGTCACCTGCTGCTTGGCATCACTCCATGCGTTGTCCGGATCTCTGTGCGACTCGATCATCAAGCCGTCATAGTTCAAGTCCAACCCTTTCTGAGCTACATCCAGAAGCATTTCTCTGTTGCCGCAAATATGGCTGGGATCACCAAACAAAGGCATCTCAGGAAACTCTCTTTTTAGTTCGATAGGGAACTGCCATGCGGGCACGTTGCGGTATTTCGTCTTCTGGAAAGAAGAGAAACCACGGTGGATAGCACCAATTTTGGTGATACCGGCCTTGTTAATTCTTTCGATAGCCCCGAGCCACAATGCAAGATCGGGGTTGATAGGGTTTTTGATCAGTACAGGTACATCAACGCCTACAAGAGAGTCGGCAATTTCCTGCACAGTGAAGGGGTTCACTGTCGAGCGTGCACCTACCCAAAGGATGTCGATGCCAGCAGCAAGACAAGCCTCTACGTGGTCAGGGTTGGCTACTTCAACAGCAAATTTGACACCCAACTCTTTCTTCACGTTCTGGATCCAGCCAAGGGCTTCTTTGCCTATGCCTTCAAATCCACCCGGACGAGTTCTTGGCTTCCACACACCAGCTCTCATCACTCTGATACCTTCCTTATACAGTTGGGTACAGGTGTCCATGAGTTGCTCTTCTGATTCAGCGCTACAAGGCCCTGAAATAATCAATGGTCTTTCTTTTACCGGAGACCAGGATTCAAATTTGTCAATAGTAAGCTCCATACCCACCTCACTTATTTTTTATAAACTAAAAACGATCAAACTAGTCTTTTACTTATTATTGCACTCCAATTAAACACATTAACCATGCCCGTTACCCATCCCTTTACCTTCGAAGATACCGAAGTAGCTTTTGCTTCTAAGTCGGACCGGGAATTGAAGAAGATGTATTGGCTATTCGCCGCTATGAACAGTAACTTTTTGGTGCGCTTTGGAACACAGGGCGTAATATTAGCACTAAAAATGAAATTGCCCATCAAAAAACTCATAAAAAGTACTGTTTTCGGGCATTTCTGTGGTGGTGAGACGATACAAGAGTGCAAACAAACGATTTCTGAGCTCGGTGCTTCAGGTATTGGTACCATCCTCGATTACTCGGCAGAAGGGGAGAAAACGGAGGCCGGATTTGAGGCGAACAAGGAAGAAATACTACAGACGGTGATGAACTCAGCCACCACTGCTCACATACCTTTTGCGGTCATGAAAGTGTCAGCGCTGGGCTCTGAGGAGCTGATGACGAAATCGCAGGATGGCAAACAACTGAATGGCAAAGAGCAGAAGGCATTTGACAATATTCACCGTCGGGTTGAAGAGCTCTGTAGCAAAGCCCACGAACTAAATGTCAGGATATTTATTGACGCAGAAGATTATGCTTACCAGGGGGTGATAGACGGGTTGGCGCTGGAAATGATGCGGAAGTACAACAAAGAGCGGGCGATTGTTTACACTACGCTGCAATTTTACAGATGGGATGCTTTCGACAAGCTGGTTGGTTTGCACGAAAAAGGGAAAACAGAAGGGTTTTACCTGGGTGTGAAGCTGGTGCGTGGTGCTTACATGGAGAACGAGCGTGAGCGGGCGGAGGAGCTGGGCTACAAGGATCCCATTCAACCGACGAAGCAAGCCACGGATATTGACTACAACAGGGCGCTTGACTTCTGCGCAGCTAACCACAAGCGGATTGCATTTTGTTCGGGAAGCCACAATGAGCAGTCGAATGCGTTGCTCACTTCACTGATGCAACAGTATGGCATAGCCAAGGATGATCCGGGGGTGTTTTTTGCACAGCTCTATGGCATGAGCGACAATATTTCGTTTAAGCTGTCGAAGGAGGGCTACAATGTGGCAAAGTACGTGCCTTACGGCCCGCTGGAAAAGGTGATGCCCTATCTGATCAGGCGGGCTGAGGAGAATACGTCAGTAGCAGGACAAACAGGGAGAGAGTTTAGCTTTATTAAGAAGGAGATCGAACGGAGGAAACTGTCTGCTGCGTAGTAAGTCAGTCGTTTCCTTCATGCACGCCGCTCAAAAAGCGAGGCGCCTATCTGGACATTTTATTTCGGTAGACAGAAGGTTTTTGCGCCGTAAACTTCGTAAAGGCTTTCGAAAAAGTGACCTTGTTGTTGAAGCCTGACTCAAGTGCAATGGCCTCTATTTTGTAGTGTCGGAACTCATCTTTTACCAACATTTCTTTGGCATGCTCCACCCTGAACCGATTGGTGAAGTCGTTGAAACTCTCCCTGACCAGTTCTGATAATGTCTGCGATATTCTATGCGGTTTCTCTTCAATCAGCTCGCCAAGCCTGGCCAGGGTCAGGTTGCTTTCCAGATAAGCTTTGTCTCTCTCGAAGGAGGAAATGATTTTTTCTTTGATGACACCCATGTCTTTTTGGGAGAGATTGGAGCTTAGGTATTTGCCAGCAATCCGGCTAAGGAAGTCGGGTTCGGTGTACAGCACATAGCCAATAATGAAAACAATGCTGGAAGCGGAGATGTAATAGACAATAAACTGCCGCCAGTCGTCGGCATATTCTGTGAGCCACGACATGAGCACAGCAGTAATGAAGTAGATGGAGCAAGTGGACAGGGTATATAGCCTTTTTTTGGAATCAAGGCTACTGTAGTTTTTGTAGATCAGGAAAACGAAGACTATTCCATACAGCAGGATATGCGTTGCCCTGGCGTAGTTGAAAGGCATGATGCGATCGAAAAAATGAGCCCCTATGTAGTCCATTCGGCTATGCCCAGGCATCAATAGGATGTCGCTAATACTAAGAAATGCGATAACAGCAGGAACAAAGTTCAACAGGTCAATGGCCTTGAAATACCTTTCTTTCAAAAGCACATTGAAATGCAAAAAAAGCACCGGACCATAAATGAAGCCGGCGGTAAAGTAATAGATGCCAAAAAATTGCGGATGCATTCGGGCCAGCACACTTGTGGAATAGAGGAAATCAAGCATCTCGATTCCAAAGAGAAGAGTGAACATCGAAAGGGTAAAATAGGCCTGCCCAGACTTCTTAAAAAAGAGCCCACCAGAAATGAAAATGGTCAGGAATGCATATCCCAGGAGAAGAAACCTTAAGGCCGTCATACTGCATCATTCTTTCGTCAATATAAAAAGAACTTCAAGCTTTTGGTACCAGGCCGGTTTGGTGCCATCGGGATAGGTCTCGTCAACCATTTTCAGGTGCAGAGCATCATCCTCGAATTTATACTCATAGTACTGCTTTCCGCCTTCAAACCCGGGCACTCTGGCAATGTCGGAAGTTGTGACCATCATTGCCGACGATAGTTCGTAGCTGCCCGAATTGAAAACAATGCTTTGAAAGGCCGCCTTTATTTCGGCGTCGGTCGGCTTGGCCAGCGACTGGAATGGTTTCCTTGGCTCGTCGGAGGGATTGTACATAATGGCATAGCGGTTCGGGGCTACCACAAAGGTGCCTGGGTAGGCTTCGGGCACGGAATACGTAGTGTCTTTGTAGATGTAGTGAATCTCTTTGAACTTCCAGGATCCCAGCAGTGGATTGAGTTGATTTCTTTTCGTCTGGATCAGGCCCATGATTTCTTCATTGCTGTAGGCTTGAGCCAGCGTATAGGCTGTATACTTGTCATCCAGAACCCGCATTTCATAGTCTGCTCCGGAGTTGATCATCATAGTAGCAAACTCGTTGTGGCTATAGAACAGCGACCAGTGCAGTGCTGCACAATGGTTAACCGAGTCGGTGTGATCGATATTGGCTCCGGCGTCAATAAGCATTTGGCCTAATGATGCATCGCCATTTACTGCTGCACCTATAATGGAGGTGAGCCTGTAGTGCTGGTCTGTTGCATTTGGATTCGCTCCGTTGTCGAGCAGCAGCTTCGCCACGTCTTTGTGCCCAAACCGTGCGGCCAGAGCGAGAGGAGGCTGTCCTACACGATTTAGCTTATTTGGGTCGGCTCCATTGTCCAATAGTAGCTGCGTCATTTCCAAATAGCCCTTTTGTGCGGCGAGCTGGAGCGCAGGAATGCCGAGGCCGTCCATCGCATTGGCATCGCCACCGCTTTTTAAGATTTTCCAGGCCACTTCCAGGTCATTGGTGTTGGCAGCATTCACAAGCTTTGCCGCATGGTTGGGGATTTTTGTGGCCAGGGAGGTTTGCCTGAGTAGCTCAGCCACTGAGTCGGCCTGCCATAGCCTCAGCACCACGTCCACCACGTTGCCATGTTTGCTCCTTAGCGGCAAATCGGCTCCGGCCTTGATCAGGAGTCTCATTTGATCAGTGTGGCCATAGTAGGCTGCCCAGTTGAGTGCAGGGTCTCCGTTGATGTCGACAATGTTTACTTCGGCACCGGCTGCGAGCAGCAGTTTGCTGATGGCTGGATCTTTGATAGAGGAGGCAAACATGAGTGGGGTGCCCTCAAGGCCGCCTTTTGTTTTCAGATTGGGGTTAGCGCCACCGTTGATCAGGAGGTTAACCAGTTTTGCGTTTTCAACCTCAATAGCAATGTGAAGCGGTGTTTGGCCATTTTCATCAAAGCTGTTGATGTCAGGTTCCTTCTGAATAAGGAACTCGGAGATTTTGTACGCAGCGGCTCTCACACTTTTGTGAAGGAGGGTTGTGTCAGCAGTTGGTTCGCTGTAGTGGCGGACAAACTCCGAAACATTGTCTTCTTTTAAAATCTTCGTCAGTTTTTCTGGCTGAGCGGCGGCTTGCACAAAGAACAAGCACAGCATACTTCCACTAATGAATTTGAACATCCTGATTATTTATTTTCAGGAAGTAATCTAACATCCATTGAGGTGGATGACGGTAAGAAAACTGAGGTTGAGGTAAAGGATAATAATTCTTAACCCTTTTTTGACATCGAAGAATTAAAAGACGGCGTCTACTAACTATTACTGAGCCAATCCAGTATTTTTTTCGACTTTCAGTTAACTTTGCCCCTCATTTGAAAATCAGCTAACTGGCTGATACTGATTAAACCTTACGAACGTCGATGCATTTAAGCGAGCAGGAAATTTTGCGCCGGAAAGAGAGAGAAGAGCTCATAGCCGCCGGTATTAATCCCTACCCTTCCGAAACCTTCGAGGTCAGCGTGGCCGCAGAGGAAATCCATGAATTCTACGAAAAGCGCAAGACCGATTACAAAAACATATCGATGGCAGGTCGCATCATGAGCCGCCGTATTATGGGCTCGGCCTCATTTGCGGAACTCCAGGATGCATCTGGCAGGATTCAGATTTATATCCGAAGAGATGATATTTGCCCCGGGGAAGACAAGACGCTTTACAACGACGTTTTCAAAAAGAAAATAGGTATTGGTGATATCGTAGGCATTAAAGGTTTTGTGTTTACCACGCAAACCGGTGAAATATCCGTACATGTGACTGAGTTCAAGCTGCTGACGAAAGCACTGAAGCCTTTACCGATTGTGAAGGAAACAGAGGACGAACATGGAAACAAAGTGCTCCACGACGCCTTCACTGATCCGGAGCAGCGCTATCGCCAGCGCTATGTCGACCTGGTAGTAAACCCACACGTAAAGGATACCTTCATCAAGCGCACCAAGCTGGTCAACTCGATCAGGGAGTACCTGAACAATAAAAGCTATCTGGAGGTGGAAACACCCATCCTTCAGCCGTTGTACGGCGGCGCTGCGGCTCGTCCGTTCAAAACCCACCACAACACGCTGGACATGACGCTTTATTTGCGCATCGCCAATGAGTTGTACCTGAAAAGGCTGATCGTTGGTGGATTTGATGGTGTGTATGAGTTTTCAAAGGATTTCAGGAATGAGGGCATGTCTCGTTTTCACAACCCTGAGTTTACCCAGGTGGAGCTGTATGTAGCTTACAAAGATTATAACTGGATGATGGATACTGTGGAGGAGATGATTGAAAAAATCGCTCTTGACCTCCATGGAACCACCCAGGTGCAGGTAGGGGAGAACGTAATCGACTTCCAGCGTCCGTGGAAGCGCTTCACCATGTTTGAGGCGATAGAGCATTTTACTGGTATTGACATTAGTAGCATGGATGAGGAGGAACTAAGGGCTACAGCAAAGAAATTGGAAGTGCCTATTGATGACTCGATGGGTAAAGGCAAGCTGATTGACGAGATCTTCGGTGAACATTGCGAACACAAGCTGATCCAGCCAACATTCATCACGGATTATCCTGTGGAGATGTCGCCGTTGGCGAAGAAGCACCGCAGCAAAGAGGGGCTTGTGGAACGTTTCGAAGCGATCTGCAATGGCAAAGAGATCTGCAATGCCTTCTCAGAGCTGAATGATCCGATTGATCAACGTAAGCGCTTTGAAGAGCAGCTTGAGCTGGGCAAAAGAGGTGACGATGAGGCCATGATGCTGGACGAAGACTTCCTTCGGGCGTTGGAGTATGGTATGCCTCCAACCGCTGGGCTCGGTGTTGGAATCGACAGGCTGAGCATGATCATGACTAACTCGCCATCCATTCAGGAAGTGCTTTTCTTCCCTCAAATGAGGCCAGAAAAGAAAGTAGCCGAGCTAATGGAGAAGGATTACGAGAAGCTGGGAGTGAGGACAGAGCTGGTGCCGATACTTCAAAAACTCAATATGTCTACCAAAGAGGCCATTGCTGATAGTAAAGACAGCAAGCTTTTCAACGACGTTTGCGGCATGCGCAAGAAACTGAAGCTGAACGACGTTACTAATCCAACCATCGACGAGGTGAAGGGCTGGATAGAGGCTGCCTCGAAATAGCCTTGAAGTGACTGTGTCTACTGTTATTAGGGCCATCGAAGATCCTTCGATGGCCCTAACTATTTTTTCAGGACTTAGTGAAACTAAATTCAATCACTATTTTCATAGTTCCAACCTCAGTTGATTCCTGCTGGCTGATGCGGGCCACAAGCTTGCTTGATGTTAACGTTTGAACTTCAAAAGTCTGGTCGTCAACCGTCAGCATTTTGCCATCACTGCTCAATGACCAGGTGCCTGTTTCCGAATCTTCGCCTGGCTGACTGCTGACATAAGTATTGTCTGCTTTAAATTCAATGGTAACATTGGTTATATCGGAATCTTCCTCAGCGGCAAAAGAAAACCCGTCGGCAATTTCCTGTGCCTCTGCTTCGCTCAACTCGAATTCCGCTATAAGGTACGCAACCACGTCTTGTCCATTGATTGACAGTTCTATCACGTCAACTGAGCTGTATTTCCATGTGCCAATTAGGGAAGACGATACGCCTTCGTCGTCTTTACCTCCGCAGCCGGCGAGAAGTGATAAAACGATGAGTGGCAAAAACAGTTTTTTTGTTAAATTTTTCATAGCTATGGCTTTTTAAAAGTGATTAGTGCAATAATAAAGCGCTTCGGAAGCTCCAACCAGATGGGCTCAAAAAATGAGCATTTGAAACTAACGACAGGTTAAACATGCTAAAATCATTTGAAAGCAGAAAGGGAAAATATCTAATACTACTTTTTGAAGGCTAAAGTGAGTGATTGGAGGGGACAGACGTAGAAGCTCCGTTAATTTTTTTAGCGATCCAATGATATGAGAAATAGGAGCAAGAAATGAAACTCTGCGGGTCAGCGGATTGGCTTAATCATTAGTTTTGGAGCTTTCAAATTTCCGCAAGTGCCGCTATCACGGCATCACCCACTTCTGATGTAGTAGAGGTGCCTCCCAAATCTGGCGTTAGTGTTTTCTTTTCCATCATCACTTTTTCGATGGATTTCAACACAGCCCCTCCCCAATCATTATACCCAAAAAAGTCTAGCATTTGGCTGGCGGACCAAATAGCGGCGAAGGGGTTAGCTATTCCTTTGCCTGCAATGTCGGGTGCCGATCCATGAATAGGTTCAAACATCGAAGGGTATAGCCTTTCTGGGTTAACATTTGCACCCGCAGCAAGCCCCATACCGCCGGCAATGGCCGCTCCCAGGTCGGTGATAATGTCTCCAAAGAGATTGGAGGTTACCACTATCTGGAACCGTTGCGGCTGCTTCACAAAGAACATAGCAGCGGCGTCTACCAGGTAGGAGGCGGTTTTTACTTCCGGATAATCCTTGCCCACTTCTTCAAATACCTGGTCCCAGAAGACCATGGAATAGTTAAGGGCGTTGGCCTTGCTTATGCTGGTTAAGGTCTTTTTATCTTTTCTGGCCAGCTCGTAGGCGTACCTGATGATTCTTTCTGTCCCCTTTCTGGAAAAGACGCCAGTTTGAAGCACTACCTCTTCGGGCTTTCCTTTGAACAGCCAGTCGCCTGCTCCGGCATACTCACCTTCGCTGTTTTCTCGGATCACGACCATGTCGACATCTTCTCTTTTCACATCTTTCAAAGGGCATGGGGCACCTTCCAAGAGTTGGACGGGCCGAATGTTGACGTACTGATCGAACCCCTTTCTGATTTTCAATAGTAGTTCCCTAAGGGAAACATGGTCTGGCACTCCCGGGAACCCAACAGCACCCAAATAGATCGCTTCAAAATTCCTAAGCTGCTCCATGCCATCATCGACCATCATTTTTCCATGGTTGGCATAGTACTCACAACCCGAGGGGAAATGCGTAAAGTCGAACTTCATTTTACCATCAAGTGCTTCAACTTTCTTCAACACTTTGATCCCTTCAGCCAAAACCTCAGGCCCTATTCCATCTCCCGCTATCACGGCTACTTTGTGAGTTTTCATCTCTCTTTTTTCTTTTTAATTGGCGTATAGTGCTTTCTTAGGCGTTAGTTAAAGTTTGCCCCTGTTCATTCATTTCTTTTTTCAGACTTCGGGTGGCCAGCCAGATCAGTACTATTGAGAGGATGAATAGAATGCCAGCAATGATCGACAAAACATAAATGCCGTCGGTGAAGTTTTTGACAGCGAAGAGGAGGAGTGAGCTGAGGGTGACCGAAAACATGAAAAACATAGGAACGAGCACAAAATTGGGATTGATTTTATTTTTGATGAGCCACACGGCGACCGCCAGAAGCGCCAATGCCGCCAGCAATTGATTGGCCGATCCGAAAATTGGCCACAGCGTAGTGAACTCGCCTGAGGTAAGCAACAGCACTGAGCATACGACGACCACTGAAGTGGCCAGGTAGCGATTTTTGGTAAATGCCTTCCCCACTTTGTTGTTGACATCTTCGAAGTACTCCTGAACTGTAAAGCGAGCCAGCCGGGTACAGGTATCGAGCGTGGTGAGCGCAAAAGCAGACACCGTTAATGCCACGAATGAAATGGCTAGCTGTGCAGAGATTCCCGAGGATGAAATGATGTTACCCAGTCCGTCGGAAAACAAGGTCACTGGCCCTTCGATGACCAATCGACTGGCGTATTCTCCCCGACTAATAATGATGACCGTTCCAACTGAGATGATTGCTAAAAATGACTCAATCAACATGCCACCATATCCCACCACCTTGGTGTCGTTTTCTTTGTTGATTTGTTTGGAAGTGGTGCCGCTGGCCACCAGCGAGTGAAAGCCGCTGATGGCACCGCACGCCACGGTGACAAACAGCACTGGGAAGAGGTAGCCGAGGTTTTCAGAATTGATTTGGACGTTGTTGTCCATTTTAATCTCGGGATTCGCAATAAAGACACCCACCACGGCGGCTATCATGAGGCCGTATAAAAGAAAGCTGTTGAGATAGTCTCTCGGTTGCAGGAGAAATGAGACCGGTGTGACAGAGGCCACGAAGGCGTAAGCCAACAGTAACACTACCCACAGTTTGTAATCCAGCAAGAAAGGTATTTGCATGCCCAGATAAACAAAGTAGTACATAGCAAGCACGCCAATAACGGTGTTGATCAAAAAGGCATGTTTGACGTTTGCGGTCGCTTTGTTGACAATCCCAAAAACTACAGCCAGCAGCATGAACAGGATAGACGCAGAGGCTACTCCCGGGTTATTGATAAAGGTTTTGGCTATGATATCAACAAAAACCGCAGTGATTAGAATAAGCGTGGCGAAGCTGAAAATCAGGAAAAGGCGCTTTCCTCCTTGCCCGATATATTTTTGGATAATCACCCCGATAGACTTTCCGCCGTGCCTCATAGAAGCAATCATGCTGGTGAGGTCGTGTACTGCACCAAAGAAAATGCCTCCGAGCAATATCCAGATCACTGCTGGAATCCAGCCAAAAGTGACGGCGATGATCGGCCCTACTATTGGCCCGGCACCCGCAATTGAGGCGAAGTGGTGCCCAAGGACTACTGGTGTTTTGCTTGGGATATAGTCGATCCCATCTTCAAAAGCGTGTGCCGGCGTGGTGTTTTTGTTGCTTATGTTTAATTTTTTGAACACGAACTTCCCGTAGGTAAAATAGGCTACAAGTAGCACAATGGCAGATATTGATAAAAGAATGATGAGGTTCATAAGTAGTGTAATTTAACCTGAGCCAACAGTTGCCAGCAGCAGGATATTTTATGTGTGAAATTAGGGTAGTTGTCTTTCCCTGTGAAGTAGTACAATGTGATCAAGCCTTACCCTGAATTAAGTGAAGTTTATTTTTCGAGGAAGATGGGTGAATGAACTGGCAGTTGAGGTGCGAAAGTGAAGACCAGGTTAGACTGGCCAGGTGAGCGCTAAATGAGTTGTAAAACTGAAGGTTTGTGGTGGGTAGTTTAGCTGGCAGCCAGGAAAAAAAGTGATGCAGAAACTATGAGGTCAGTGTTGGATTTCAGTACCCCTCTGAAATGCTTGAGTGCGAGCTGCATTTGTGTTTCCACTGTCTTCACCGAAATCCCAAGCTTTTCGGCAATTTGTTGATAGCTCAGGCCTTCCATTCGGCTAAGGATAAAAATCTCTTTTCTTTTTTTCGGGAGCACCTGTAGGGCTATCTCATAAAGCTTTTCAAAGTCATGGTATATAACATCATCTTCTGTCGAGTTACTAGTAATGTCGGCTACATGGAGTCGGTATTCCTGATAAGCTTTATGATGAATTTTTTTCTTTAAGCTATTGAGTATCGTGTTCTTAGCAATGGTAAAAATGTACGACTCAAAAGCGCCGTCTCTGTTAATGGATTTTCTATTAAACCAAAGCTTCAAAAATACTTCCTGTACAATTTCTTCGGATTCTTCCTTGTTATGAAAGTAGCTCAAACCGAAATGGTAAATCCGCTTGTTATATAGGTAAAATAGAGTGTCAAGGGCCTTTTTGTCACCTAATTTAAGTTGATCAATTATCGTAGCTAATGATTCTTTCATAGGATGAGTGCTATTACAAAATATGCAATACTGGGCAACAACATCGTCATAAAAATTAGAAATCGATAGTTTGGGTTGCTTTTTTTTGATGAAAGGCAATTTACTCAGAACCTGGCAGGTCGGTCTTTCTTTGGCGGTGTTTGCTCAACCATACAGCCACATGCACTTGTGTGGTGTGATGGTCATTGTAAGGCATAGCCTGAGTAGTTTTAGGCAGGTCTGCCCCACATTAGTTTCACGGCATACACAGTCGAACTGAATTTTTTTACAAGTCTTTTCAGGGTAGCAAGCCAGCACATTGTATTACCACTAAGCAACAAAAGCAAAAATGGACAAAAAGCTGTTGGAAAGGTATTTCCAGGGAGAATGTAGCATAGAAGAGGTGAAGTATATCCTTGAAAGCCTGGAGTCTGGAAAATTGGATGAGCACTTGTCTAACCAGATTCTGGAATTCAATCGGAAAAAGGATGCCGAGAAGAGCGCCGATGAAGAAGGCATGCTGAGGAAAATTCATGACCTGATCAATATGGAAGATTTGGTTGAGTACGTGAAGAAAACGGACAGTATTGCAGCTACTGATGAAAATCCATTCAGACAAGTTTACGTGGCAAAGGATAAAAAATCCAGTTGGTTGAGACGGGCATCTCTTGCAGCAGCGGCTGTGTCGTTGCTGATTATTGGAATGTTTTTTTACAGCAAGGGAACATTTGATAACCCACCGGAGGTGGTAGAGACTGTGCCGCAATTGCAGAAGGAGACACACAAGGGCCAAAAATTGACTATTCACCTGTCGGACGGTACGGAAGTCATTCTCAACTCTGGCAGCAGTATCTCCTACCCGGAGGTGTTTGGTGATGCTGAGCGAGTGGTGAGCCTGGTGGGTGAAGCTTTTTTTGAAGTGACGCCTGATAAAAGCAGGCCGTTTATTGTCAGGTCGTCCAATTTAGAAATGAGGGTTTTGGGCACGTCGTTTAATGTGCAGTCTTTCCCGGAACTTGATATATACAATGTGGCACTGGTGACGGGGAAATTAATGGTAGGTAGAGTAAGGAAGGGTAATGACAGGGCTGAGCACGAGACTTTACTCTTAAGCCCTGGTGAAATGGCCGACCTAAACGTGCAGTCGGGTAAGCTTAGCAGACAGTCGTTTAATGTAGAGGAGATGACCTCATGGAAAAGAGGCATCATTTACTTTAGAGATGCCGACCATCGCAAGGTAATTAAGATACTTGAGAATTGGTTCGATGTGGAAATAACTACTGTGGGGAAACCTGATCAGGAGTGGAAACTAACTTCAAAATTTGAGAGAGATAATCTTAAGAATATCATGGATGTTTTGCAGGCATCGCAAGACATTACTTATGAACTAAAGGGAAACAAAGTCAAAATATTTTTCTAAGCCTATGAAAACAGAATCGATAGATAGTGGATAAAAAAAGTCGGCAACCAGAAAGCTGCCGACTTAGTCGCAAGTATTTTTTATGTATCAGATAAAAAATATTGCCAGATAAATTATTTCATACTTAAACTACAAAGTTATGTTAAAAAGATTTCTACACCAAACCCCCTGTGTGTTCAGGCGACTGCTATACGGGTTATTTCTTCAATTTTTTGCATTTACGTTCAGTTTCGCATCCGTTCAGGAAACCAAGAGTGTGCGAGATTATCCATTGAATATTGAATTCAATAAAAATACCTTAGTTGAGACTTTCCAAATTATCGAGTCGGCAACAGATTACCATTTTGCATATGACAGGGGCAAACTTGATCCCAATATTAAGTTTTCAGGTAAATACAAAATACCACGAACTGTTGGCGACGTGTTGTTGGATATTGCCAAAGAAACTGGCCTGAGTTTTAAACAGATAAATAAAAACATCACAGTAATTAATGCCAATAAAGGCAAGGACTCTTCACCTTCTCTTGAAGTAATTATAGAAGATGTGATAATAACGGGGAAGGTAACTTCCGAGGAAGGTGAGGCACTTCCGGGTGTTAATATTATTGTAAAAGGAACCAATATCGGTACGGTAACGGACATTGACGGCAATTACTCTTTAAAGAGCCCGGAAGGTAGCACCACCCTGATTTTTTCTTTTATTGGCTATGCAAGCCAGGAAGTGCCTGTAAATGGGCGCTCTGTAATTAACATCATGCTGACCTCGGACATAGCTCAGCTGAGCGAGATAGTGGTGGTGGGTTATGGAGAAATGGAGAGAAAAGACGTCACAGGCTCGATTTCGTCGGTGGGAAGCGATGAGATAAAAGATTTGGGGGCCACCAGGGTAGACCAGGCATTGCTGGGAAAGGCTGCTGGCGTTCAGGTAATGCCAGTTTCTGGTGAGCCTGGAGCGCCGCCGCAAATCAGGATAAGAGGCGTAGGCAGTATTTCCGCTGCAGGTGATCCCCTGTACGTGGTAGATGGTTTCCCCATGCAAAGCATACAAACCATCAACCCTAACGATATCGAGAGTATCGACGTATTAAAAGATGCCTCGGCTACTGCCATTTATGGATCGAGAGGCTCCAACGGTGTGATAATAATTAACACCAAAAGAGGAAAAGAAGGAAAGCCAACCTTCAAATACGACGCCTACTTTGGCTTCCAGAAAATCGCCAAAATGCCTGAATTTCAATCTGCAAAGGAAGAAGCGCAGCACTACTTTGACGGGATAAGAAACAGAAATATTGACGAGGGCAATGACGTATCCGGCCCGGTAGAAACCTGGAAAATTGCTGTTCCGGTTACTGTTGTTGAAGTACTGGAAGGCAGAACGCCTACTCAGCCCGGTGTCACTCTCGACTTCAAAGATCCATTCGATGAAATTCTGGTAACAGCGCCCCAGCAGCAGCACCAGCTATCTTCCAACGGAGGCAGCGAAAATGTAAAGTATGCCATCAGTGGCGAATACTTATCTCAGGATGGAATTATTTTGAACAGTAATTTCAAAAGGTATTCATTGCGCTCCAATATCGATTCTAAGTTGACCGATAAGTTGTCCATCAAAACAAGTATCAACCCGTCTTATGTTGACAAAACCAACGTAGGAGGAACCAGCTTTGACGGTGTTAACAGCAACACTGACATTTTGTACAACTCCCTGGTAATTCCACAATACTATTCATTGTACAACCCTGATGGTTCTTATTTTCCTTTTGGCGGCGGACTCGACGCAGTGGTTACAACCCAAAACCCCGTTGCTCTAGCTAATGAAGTGATTAACAGGCAAAAGGGAATAGGTTTACTTGGCAATATCAATGTAGAGTACGCCATCCTTGATGAACTGAAAGTGAATGTGGCGGCAGGCACAAACCTACAGGCAATCAAAGGCATGAGTTTTAAGCCGCAGCTTCCGGCATTTTTCAACAATCCTGCTGTAGGTTCCGACTATTCTGCCCTTCGCTTAAACTGGCTTACTGAAACTACCCTTAACTATAACAAAAGTTTTGGCGACCATAACTTTTCGGGACTAGCAGGTTTTACTACTCAAAAAGAAACAGTTGAATCTAATAGTCTGACTAGTAACAGGTACCCAAACAACCTCGTCCCAACCTTGAGCGCCGTGAGTGGGATTATCACCGGTGGTACGTCCAACTACTACGAATGGTCTTTGGTGTCCTACCTGGGAAGGGTCAACTACAACTACCTGGGAAAGTACTACTTCACAGCTTCATTGAGAACAGACGGCTCGTCTCGCTTTGGCTCTGAAAACAAGTTTGGCGTTTTCCCTTCGCTGGCTTTAGCCTGGAGAATCTCTGACGAAAGCTTCATGCAAAGCATGCCTGCTCTTTCTGAAATGAAGTTAAGAACAAGCTACGGCAGCACAGGTAACAACAATATTGGTAATTATGAGCACTATGCCACCATCAATTACGACAAGTATACCCTCGGCGGCGGTGCTGTTGGTGGATATGCGCCGGGCAGGCTGGCCAATCCTTCTCTAACCTGGGAAACGCAAAAGCAAATAAACGTAGGCGTCGACCTAAGTTTTGTTGATAACAGGCTTGGCTTTAATATCGATTATTTCAATTCCAGGAATTATGACCTGCTTTTGAATGTGAACGTGCCTGATGTTACTGGTTTCAGCACAGCGTTGAAAAATATTGGCGAGGTGAAAAACAGCGGATGGGAGTTTGTAGCAAGCACTGTAAATACCACCGGTGATTTCAAATGGACAACTAATTTTAACATCTCAACTTATAAGAACGAAGTGGTTAAGCTGGGCCCGGAGGGTGATCCGATTATCTCTGGGGGCAACATAACCATGATAGGTCAGCCCATTGGTATGTTTTATGGCTGGTTGTCTGATGGTGTTTTCAAAAACCAGGCGGAGCTGGATGCAGGGCCTATTTTTAATCCGGGTGCCAGAGATGCCTCAAGAGTGGGTGACGTAAGGTTTGTGGACGTGAGTGGCCCGGAGGGAGTGCCTGATGGAGTCATCAATAGTCTTGATAAAACCATTATGGGCTCCCCTTATCCCGATTTCTATTATGGAATGACTAACAACCTGTCGTATAAGAATATTTCTTTAACTATAGGTATTCAGGGGTCGAAGGGAAACGAGATTTTAGCGATCTCCAGAAATCAGTTGGCTAACAACAGATCCAGATTCAGACAATTGTCGATCATGAACGACTACTGGAAGTCAGAAAGTGAGCCAGGCGATGGGTCGCCTAGACCTAATGATACCCCAACAGGCAACTTTCGTGGGCAATTCAGTCAACTGTGGCTGGATACAGGAACCTATTTGCGAATTAATAATATAACGCTTGGTTACCTGCTGCCAGAGGCGTTCGTTGAGCGCCTTAATCTAAGCTCACTTAGAGTTTACATTAACACAATCAATCCTTTTCTATTTACGAAGCATATTGGTTTCAACCCTGACGTGAGCAGGAGTGGAAGCGCCCTGAACCCAGGCAACGAACAGTATGATTATCCCGTGGCGAAAAGCATCAAGCTTGGACTAAACGTAGGATTTTAATTTACTCACCCTAAATGAAATAGAAATGAAAAACATAATTAGCATAGTCACATTCGTATCGCTGTTTATGATGTCATGTAACAAGGACTTTATTGACATAGCACCGGTAGATACAGTAAGTATAGATGCTTTATTTAAGACAGATAAAGATTACAATGATGCGGTAATAGGCATTTATGGTTCGTTGCAGGATCAATACCAGGACATGTGGTTGTTTGGTGATATGAGAGGCGACGATTCATGGGATGAGTTGGTTAAGAATACCGCTGCGGCCATGGATAACTTCACTATCAACAATGACGACAATGTGCTGCGTGACACATGGCGCAACTATTACGTAACCATCAGCCGCTGCAACATGTTGCTCGCTAGAATTGAACAGGCCGATCCCGCTGTTGTTAAGAATAAAGACTTGTACATAGGTGAAGCCAGGTTCATTCGTGCCCTTGCTTACTTTGATATGGTAAGAATCTTTGGTGATGTACAAATGATTACCAAGCCTATCACCATTGAGGAGTCGTACACAAAGGGACGTGAAAGTGTCGAAAAGATATACAACGAAGTCATCATTCCCGACTTGCTGGACGCTGAAACGAAGTTGCCAGGCAGCTATTCTGGGTCGGACGTTGGCAGAGCCACTATGGGAGCTGCCAAGTCAATTCTCGGCAAAGTTTACATGACTCGTCACGAATTCGTAAAGGCGGAGGCCAAATTGAAAGAAGTGACGACGATGGGTTATGCACTACTTGAGAACTACAATGACTTATTCGATTACATGCAAGATGAACACCACAGCGAATACATCTTCGATATCGAGTATGAGGAGGGCCTTGGGGGTGAAGGAAACTGCTTCACCACTAACTTTACTCCAAAGAACCCTGAATTGGCTGAGTTTTATGGTGTTACCGGAGGTCAAAATGGGAACAACAATGCGCCTCCCCACTTATTTGAAATTTTTGAACCAGGTGACGTAAGAAAGGATGTTACTGCTGCCAACGGGCATACCGATGCCGACGGTAACTTTATTCCCCTGATTCCCACTTCCAACGACGTGGCTACATTTACCAAAAAGTACATGGTTCGCTTGCTTACCAGTTGCGACAGCCGTGCCAATTGGAAGGTGATTCGCTATGCCGATGTTTTGCTGCTTTATGCAGAAGCACTGAATGAAAATGGCAAAACTGTTGAGGCACTTGGTTACCTTAATCAGGTGAGAAACAGAGGTGGGCTCGACGACTTGACCGGCTTGTCACAAGCTGAAACACGTGATCGGATTTACCTGGAAAGAAGATTTGAGCTTTCGTTTGAAGGCCATCGATGGTTCGACCTGGTTAGGACCGGCCGGGCTCTGGAGGTGATGGCACCACTTGGAATGAAAGACTACATGACAGTTTTCCCCATCCCGCTTGCTCAGATTCAGTTGATGAATGACTTGGAAATTTTCCCTCAGAACACTGGATATAATTGAACAAGCTCATTTTTAAAGCAAATAGTAAGAAACATAAGAAACTACATATCATGAAAAAGAACATTAACGCTTTTAAGGTTGCGATCCTTGGCATGCTTTTGATAGTCTCGGCGGCGTGGATATCGCTGCCAGGCGAAGAACCGTCGGCAGGAAGTGATGAATTGGCGGCCACATCGAAACGATACCTGTATGTGGCCACTCCTGGGATAAGAGACTATCTGGGGTATGGGGGTCATGGAATACTTGTCTTCGATATGGACAATAACCATCGTTTCGTGAAAAGAATACCGATGAAGGGTTTTCACAAAGATGGCACCCCCTCTAATGTAAAGGGCGTAGCGGTAAGCCTGGCCACGAACAGTATCTATGTCAGTACGCTGGAGACCCTGCAAAGGATAGATATTACTTCTGAGAAAGTTGTATGGGAGATACCTTTCGAAGGTGGATGCGACCGAATGTCGATTTCACCGGATGGTAAAACAATGTACCTGCCATCATTGGAAAAAGACTTTTGGAATGTAGTTGACTGTGCGTCAGGTGAAATCAAGAGCAAAATACAGGTTTTCACCCGTGCCCACAATACTATCATTGGCATGTCTGGTACCAAAGCCTATCTGGCAGACATTGGCACTCCTTTTTTGAATATTGCGGACACTAAGACCCATACGCTTGTGAGCAAGGTAGGGCCGTTCGGCGGAGGTATTCGCCCATTCACAGTCAATAGTGATGAGTCGCTTGTGTTTGTTAACGTCAACGAGTTGCTGGGTTTTGAAGTTGGAGACCTGAAAACAGGGGAAAAGTTGGCCAGGGTGACTGTGGAAGGCTGGGAAAAAGGACCAGTCAGGAGACACTCCTGCCCAAGTCATGGTATAGGTCTCACACCTGACGAGAAGGAAATTTGGGTGAGCGACGGACATAACATGCGCATGCATATTTTCGAAAACAAGCCTCCATACAAGCAACTCACTACTATTCCTTTGCAGGACATGCCAGGCTGGGTGACTTT
The DNA here is from genome assembly GCF_048007035.1 of Imperialibacter sp. Lineage (NCBI taxonomy): Bacteria > Pseudomonadati > Bacteroidota > Cytophagia > Cytophagales > Flammeovirgaceae > Imperialibacter > Imperialibacter sp. The sequence goes on along the minus strand of NZ_CP180355.1, from coordinate 1,099,062 downwards.
CAGTCTTGATGGTAAGTATGCCTATCCGTCAAGCGGCGAAGTGATCGATGTGAAAACCCGCAAAATTGTGACGTTGCTTACTGACGAGGATAACAACTATGTGGCTAGTGAGAAAATGGTCGAAATTCAATTCGTTGACAACAAAGCGGTGAAAATTGGTGACCAGTTTGGACTGGGTCGTGCTCCTCATTAAACGATTAAGTAGGTAGGTGAAAGCAGGGGGGTATACAGTATCAGCTGATCATAAGCAGTCTGATAAGTGAATGCCGGTCGAATCATAGCTATTGGCAATCATTGCTGTATAACCCCTCCCTTTTTTGTTGGTTCAAACAGCACCCCAAACCTATTCCATGTCGTGCGGCAGTTCATTTGGTTGCCATATGTAAATGGTTTGACATGATTTGTTTTTGACTACAGTGAGCAATGTTGCTCACTACTATAGGTAACGTTTTATTAAGCTAACTCTAAAGTTGTAATGTTATGCATAGTTTTTTTCGCCGTTTGTTATCTGTGGTAACACTATTAATGGCGCTCAGCATGTTTTTTGAGCTGCAGGCGCAATCGGGCAAAACCCTCGGAAAAAAGGAGTCAAAGGAATGGTTCAAAGAGCGTAAATGGCTGAACAACGATAATCTGGTTCCCCATAAGTCCATTGACAAACAAGAGCTGGCCAGGCAGTACAGTTCCCATAAAGATTGGTGGGATAAGGCCTTTGCCTACATGCAGCGAGACGACCTTGCCACCATTGAGCCGGGCAGGTACCCCATTGACGGTGAAAACGTTTTTGTGATTGTCAGCGATGGTCCGACTAAAGAACTCGCCAGGACGAAATATGAGTCGCACAAGGTTTACGCCGACATTCACTATGTTTTTGACGGCAAGGAGAAAATTGGCATAGCCTCAGTGGAAGGATCCACGGTGACTGAACCGTATGATGCTGAAAAGGAAATCATGTTTCATGAAGCCAAAGGCAAATATTACGAGGAGAATCCTGAGACTTTTTTCGTCGTTTTCCCAGGTAAAGATGCCCATCGGCCTGGCGTAAAAGCAGAAGGGTACGATACGGTGAAAAAGATAGTTATTAAAGTCAGGGCTGGTGGCTGATTTCGCCGCAAGAGGTTGGCTGATTTAGTGCGACTGCCGAGTTGACCACGGCTTACGCCGATCCACTTCACGCAAAGTATTTTAATAAGGATATGCAACGCCTAAAATTTAGGTGACTGGGTGAGAATTGTATAAGGTTTAAAAAAAAGCGCCAATGAAGCTGGTTTTTCTTGATACCAAAACGATTGGAGATGTTCCCAATATCAAATCATTGGAGCGTTTCGGTGAGGCCATTTATTATGAAACTACATCTTCGGATCAAACGCTGGAGAGAGTTCGGGAAGCGGATATAATTATCACTAATAAGGTGGTCATCGACAGAAGCACCGTTCACGAAGCCAAAAGATTGAAGCTGATTTGTATTGCTGCCACAGGCACCAACAATGTGGACATAGCAGCGGCTAACGAACTGGGTATTCCCGTGAAAAACGCTGTCGACTATTCTTCAAAAAGCGTAGCTCAAGGGACCTTTGCCATTTTGCTCCAATTAATAAACAAAGTGCCCTACTACGACAATTATGTGAAGTCGGGGGCCTATTCAAAGACGGATATTTTCACGCACTTTGAAAAACCGTTTTGGGAATTAAGCGGAAAAAGGTTCGGTATTATAGGGCTCGGCAGCATTGGATTGCAGGTGGCAAAAATTGCAGAAGCCTTTGGGGCCGAAGTGGTTTACTATTCCGCCTCGGGTCAAAGTTATGAGGCACCCTACCCTCGTCTGGAACTGGAAGAGTTTCTTACGACTGCCGATGTTGTAAGCATACATGCCCCTTTGAACCAGCACACCAGCAACCTCATCAACTACGAAAGGCTTGGTCTTATGAAACGCTCCAGCTTGTTGATTAATGCTGGCAGAGGAGGTATAGTCAATGAAACAGATCTGGTGAGGGGACTCAACGAGGGACTTATTGCCGGGGCTGGTATCGATGTGTTTGCCAGAGAGCCGCTGGACCCTCAAAGCCCACTTTTGTTGGTAAATGAAGAGGAAAAACTGGTGATGACGCCGCATTCCATCTGGGCAAGCATGGAAGCTCGAACACTGCTGATTGATAAAGTGGAGCAAAATATTCAGGAATTTTTGGGAGGAGTTGATAAATGAAAACTGGTGTGCCATTTGAGCCAGCCAGGTAACTTAAATCTAATCAGATAACATACCATGAAAATAAGAGCTGCAGTATTACATGACATGGGCGCAAGCAGACCCTATCATGAAAACAAACCTCTGACCATAGAGGAGGTAGACCTGGCTGGCCCCGAAACGGGTGAAATTCTCGTGAAGATACATGCCGCCGGACTTTGCCATTCTGATTTATCGGTAATGGACGGAAACAGGCCCCGTCAAATGCCCATGGTGCTGGGGCACGAAGCCGCCGGAGAAGTGGTAGAGCTGGGGCCAGGAGTCACTGACCTGGTAGTGGGTGACCATATTGTATTTTCATTTGTGCCCATTTGTGGGCACTGCATGCCTTGCATGACCGCCAGGCCCGCTTTGTGCGAAAACGGCATGGCCGCCAACAACAGCGGTGTTTTGCTGGGTGGAGGCACAAGGCTAACCAACAAGGAAAATGCAAAAGTACATCACCATATGGGAGTGTCAGGTTTTGCGGAATACACTGTTGTGTCGAGGCAGTCGGTAGTGAGAGTAGTGAAAGACCTTCCGTTCGACATAGCCGCCCTATTTGGCTGTGCCGTCATGACGGGTGTAGGCGCAGTCATCAACACAGCCAGGCTATCGATGGGCGAGTCTGTGCTGATCACTGGCATGGGGGGTGTGGGCTTTGCCGCACTGCTGGGCGCACTGGCAGGAGGTGCGAGCAAGGTGATTGTCGCTGACGTCAACAAAGAGAAACTAGCCAAGGCGCTGGAGCTGGGCGCTCATGAAGCCATTGATACTTCGGAGCCAAACGCACTTGAAAAAACAAAAGACCTGACCAATGGCGGCGTTGATATTGGGCTGGAGTTCGCAGGAGTGGTTGCTGCGCTGGAGTTTACTTACAACGCCACTGCGAGAGGTGGAAAAACGGTGACGGCCGGCTTGCCACACCCAAGCAAGAAAATGGAATTTGCTCCTGTGAAACTGGTAGCTGAAGAAAGAACACTACAGGGCTCCTACCTGGGTAGCTGCATTCCAGCGAGAGATATTCCTGCCTATATCGCTTTGTATCAATCCGGCAGGCTGCCAGTGGACAAACTCATGACTCACAAGCTTGCCCTCGATGAGGTGAATGAAGGCTTTGAAAGGCTGGCAAAGGGAGAGGCCATACGCCAGATAATCACTTTCTAACCCGGGCATTCCCAGAGTTGAACTAACTTAAACAGACAAAAAAGTGGACACTAGCAAACTAATAAGAACGGAATCCTACGTAAATGGCCAGTGGGTGCGTGCTGCCAGCGGAAAGACTTTTGATGTGACTAATCCGGCCACAGGCGAAGTACTGGCCAGCGTGACCGACATGGGTCGTGAAGATACACGCAAGGCCATTGAAGCAGCTAACGAAGCATGGCCAGCTTATCGGGATCTCACAGCTAAAGAACGGTCAACGCTGTTGCGCAAATGGTTTAATCTCATTTTGGAAAACAGGAATGAATTAGCCAAACTAATGACCCTCGAATGTGGGAAAGTATTGAACGAAAGCCTCGGAGAGGTGACTTACGGTGCCGGTTTTGTTGAGTGGTTTGCCGAAGAGGCTAAGCGCACATATGGTGATGTGATCCCTGCCAATAGCAACGACAGGAGAATTGTCGTCATCAAGCAATCAATCGGTGTAGCAGCTGCCATCACTCCATGGAATTTTCCGCTCGCTATGATCACAAGAAAAGTTGGACCTGCCCTGGCGGCGGGCAGCCCGGTAGTAGTGAAACCGCCAACGGAGACTCCCCTTACCGCTCTGGCCATTTCTCACCTCGCCGAACTGGCAGGCTTTCCTCCGGGCGTATACAATACGGTTACCACATCGGACAACAGCGAGGTAGGGAAGGAGCTTTGTGAAAACAAAAAAGTGCGAAAGCTGTCATTTACAGGCTCCACTGCCGTAGGCAAGGTGCTCATGAGCCAAAGCGCTTCAACCCTTAAAAAGCTTTCGCTGGAACTCGGTGGCAATGCGGCTTTTATTGTTTTTGACGACGCCGATATTGATGAAGCAGTGAAAGGGGCTATGGCGTCCAAGTTTCGCAACAGCGGCCAGACTTGTGTATGCGTCAACCGGCTTATGGTGCAGGACGGCGTTTACGATGAGTTTGTAGAGAAATTTTCAAAGGCTGTAGCAGCGCTGAAGGTAGGCAATGGCCTGGAAGAAGGCGCTGAAATTGGGCCACTCATCAATGAAAAAGGGCTGGCTAAGGTAAAAAATCATATGGACGACGCCCTGGCCAAAGGAGGTAAAGTAGTAGTAGGGGGCAAGGCATTGGAGGGCTTGTATTTTGAGCCCACCGTCCTTGCCGAAGCCTCTCAGGAGATGATCATTTCCCGGGAGGAGGTGTTTGGCCCGGTAGCTCCTGTGTTCAGGTTCAAAACAGAGGAAGAAGTTATCCAGATCGCCAATGATACCGATTTTGGTCTTGCATCATATTTCTACAGCCGTGATGTTGGCCGGTGCTGGCGGGTAGCTGAAGCCCTGGAAACGGGTATGGTGGGCATTAATGAAGGTATGATATCCACCGAAGTGGCACCTTTCGGCGGAGTGAAACAATCGGGTATTGGCAGAGAAGGATCCAAATACGGCATGGACTACTTTATGGAGATCAAATACCTGTGCTTTGGTGGCCTTAAATAAGTATTAGAAAGTTAAGTAAAGCGGAAAATGAAAACATCAAAAATTGACATACCAGGAGTGAAAATAAACGGAGCGGTGTTGAAAGGCTACGAAGCCATTCTTACCCCCGAAGCAATTGAATTTGTGGTGGCGCTGCACCGAAGCTTTAATAAAAAGAGAAAGCAGCTTTTGCAGGCCAGAGAAGTAAGGCAAAAGGCCATTGATGCTGGCGAGCTGCCCGATTTTCTCGGGAGCACCAAAAAAATCCGTGACGGAAACTGGCAGGTAGCATCCATTCCCGCTGACTTGCAGGACAGACGAACTGAGATTACCGGTCCTGTCGATCGAAAAATGGTAATCAATGCACTCAACTCTGGTGCCAGGGTGTTTATGGCCGACTTTGAAGATGCCAATTCGCCCACGTGGGAAAACTGCATCGATGGCCAGGTCAACCTAAAAGACGCCAACTTGAGGGAAATAGACTTTACGGCACCTAATGGTAAACTTTATGCACTGAAGGAGGAGATTGCCACACTTGTAGTCAGGCCCAGAGGCTGGCACCTGACCGAGAAGCATGTTGAGGTAGACGGTGAGCCTTTGTCTGCATCACTGTTCGACTTTGGCCTCTACTTTTTTCACAATGTTCATGCGCTGCTTGAAAACGGTTCCGGCCCCTATTATTATCTGCCCAAACTGGAAGGTCACCTTGAGGCACGTTTGTGGAACGATGTTTTCGTGAAGGCACAGCAGTTGTTGGGTATTCCTCAGGCGACCATAAAGGTCACCGTGCTGGTGGAAACGATTTTGGCCAGCTTCGAAATGGAGGAAATACTGTATGAACTGAAGGATCATATTGCCGGCATGAATGCAGGTCGATGGGACTACATTTTTAGTACTATAAAAAAATTGAGGCATCATAAAGCATTTATTTTACCCGACCGTGCTCAGATTACCATGGGTGTTCATTTCATGAAATCCTACGCTGAGCTTTTGGTGAAGACCTGTCACAAACGGGGTGCCCATGCTATTGGAGGCATGTCTGCTTTTATTCCGTCAAAGGATGAGGAAGCAAATAACCTTGCGTTCCAAAAGGTGCATCAGGACAAGAAGAATGAAGCCAGCCAGGGCTACGACGGCACCTGGGTGGCGCATCCATTTCTTGTGCCTGCGGCCATGGAGGAGTTTAATGCGGTTTTAAAAACGAAGCCACACCAGAAGAATGTGATGCGTGCCGATGTAACTGTCGGTAGAGACGATCTTTTGAACCTGAATATTGAGGGCGCAAAAATCACTGAAAATGGCTTGCGCCTAAACATAAATGTTGGCATTCTTTACATTGAATCATGGCTTCAGGGCACTGGTGCTGCGGCTTTGTACAACCTGATGGAAGACGCTGCTACAGCCGAAATATCAAGAGCGCAGGTTTGGCAATGGCTGCACAGCGAGGGTGTGTTGCTCGACGACGGAAGGGCTGTCGACATCGAATTGTATGAAACGCTTTTTGAAGCCGAAAAGGCCAATGCGGCGCTGCTTTTGGGCGAAGAACGAGTGGCTACGGGCAAGCTGCAAATAGCCGCCGAGTTGTTCGACAAACTGGTGCGAGAGGAGGACTTTAAAGACTTTCTTACCCTTGATGCCTACCAATTGTTGTGAGCGGCTGGTTAAACACTTTGAATTGATCTATCTTCAAATCAGGCACTTGAATTGAGTATTCAAAGCATGCTTGTGCCTTTTCGGTAAGCCCACTGGGGCGACTTTATAAACACCATACCTATGTCTTTGTCACTACTTTCATTTCTTGCGCTTTTCCCAATCCTGGTCGTTGCTATTATGTTGGCTGGGTTCCGGCTTTCCGCCCGAATTTCGATGCCGATAGGCTTTCTACTTACAGCAATCGTGGCTTTTCTAGCCTGGGATTTCCCACTGGCTAATATTCTGGCCTCTACTATTCAAGGACTGTTCATCACCTTCGATATCTTATATATCATCTTTGGAGCCATTCTGATGCTCACGTTATTGAGCTACTCTGGTGCTATCACAGTCATCCGGCGTGGTTTTTCTGACATCAGCACCGACAGGCGTGTACAGGTAGTGATCATCGTTTGGCTGTTTGGATCGTTCATTGAAGGAGCTGCCGGCTTTGGCACGCCTGCCGCCATTGTGGCACCGCTACTGGTGGCCATGGGTTTTCCATCCATGGCGGCCGTTATGCTTGGTATGATGGTGCAAAGCACTGCTGTTACCTTTGGCGCTGTGGGCACGCCCGTGCTGGTGGGATTAAGAGGAGGCCTGCAGGGTATTGACTTTGAAGGCCAACTATCCGCCGCCAATATTAGTTTCCTCGACTACCTGCACATAGTGACCAGTCAAGTGGTGGTGTTGCACGCCATTGCCGGGGTTTTGATGCCCCTGTTTATGATTTGCATGATGACCCGTTTTTTTGGTGCCAACAAAAGCTGGCGGGAAGGCTTTGCCATGATTCCTTTCGCTATCCTCGGCGGGCTGGCGTTCACTATTCCTTATGTGATCACCGGCTTTGTGCTGGGGCCGGAGTTTCCTTCCCTATTTGGATCCCTCGTTGGCCTTGTTATAGTGGTGGCAGCTGCTAAAAAAGGATTTCTGGTACCGAAGACCGGCTGGGATTTCCCGCCCCGGGAGAGCTGGCCTAAACTATGGCTGGGAAGCCTCGAAGTGCAGCCGGACAACAAACTGGAAAAGGCTCCATTTTCGCTGGCTGTTGCCTGGGCTCCCTATCTGTTGGTGGCAGCGCTTCTGGTACTCAGCCGCCTTCCGCAGCTTCCTTTTAAAGGCATGCTTACCAGCATCGCCGTGAGCTACAACCAAATTCTGGGGACAGATATTTCAGCCAGCAGCACGCCCTTTTACTTGCCTGGCACCATTCTTCTTTTGGCTGGATTTTTAACGGTTTTGTTGCATAAAATGGAGATGGGAAAAGTCAGGCAGGCTTTTTCCGACAGTAGTAAAATGATTTTGGGTGCAGGCTTCGTGTTGATTTTCACCGTGCCTATGGTGAGAATTTATATCAATTCAGGGGTTAATCCTGGGAACATCCCTGGAATGCCTATAGTCATGGCCGAGTGGGTGGCCTCCAATGTCGGAAGTATTTACCCTTTATTTGCCCCTTCCATTGGTGCGCTGGGGGCCTTCATTGCCGGCAGTAATACCGTCAGTAACCTCATGTTCAGTTTCTTCCAGTTTGGAGTGGCTGAGAGGCTGTTGATGCCAGGCACGCTTATGGTGGCACTTCAGGCTGTGGGAGCAGCGGCGGGGAATATGATAGCGATACACAATATTGTGGCTGCATCTGCTACTGTGGGGTTTTTAGGGCAGGAAGGACTTATTTTGAGAAAGACCATCATCCCAACTATCTACTATCTATTGGTAATCGGCGTTTTAGGGCTGCTGGCGATGAACTTTGTAGAAGTTGCCGACCCTTTATTTGGTTCATAGCGAGAATGGCAGCGCTGGTTGCTTAAAACGAATCGAAGAAGCTCCTTTGTTTGCTCAACTTCAAATCTTGCAGAAGTGACGACTTGGCTCTCAAAGTCACTGAGTAGGATGTGAAGCGGCCAAAGGGTGTCCAGTCGACGGACAGCTCCCAGCAGTGGATGTCCCGAATGATGCCGAGCCTGGTTTGCGTTATTTCTTTGTTTTTGAAGTCGTAGCCTGAGCTGAACGTGATCTTGGTGTTTTCGGTAATGGAGGTATTGCCACTCATGGTGAACGACTGCGTTACAACTGGGTCAGCAAACCCTGTTTTCCTAAAGTCCACGTTGTAGCTCAGACGCAGGTCCCAGGGGATATTGAAATCTACATATTGATCAGGGTGCGTTCGGATGTAGTCTTTTTCTTCCTCTGTTCCAAACTCGCTTTCCTTGTCCTTATTCTGCTCTTTTTGTGCCTTTGGGTTAAGACTGGTACTTAACGCAATACTTGCATTGCTTAAATTTCCTATGCCCTGGCCGTGGTTCCATGTGAATTCATCCACTTTCGTTTGGTACACCTTACGTACGCCACCCACATTGGTGGTACTATCGAGCACATACAGGTAAGGATCAAGCGTCATCCTGTAGTTAATGTCCAATTTGTTAAATAGTAGCGTTCTGGTGGTAAAGCCTATTGTGCTTAGGTTGAAGGAGTCGGCCAGCAGGTTGTAGCCGGAGCTGATGGACAGGTTGTCGAGCAGCTTCACTTTTTTAAACTCCTGGGTGCTGTCTTTTCTGTCTCGCACTTTCATCTCAAAGTTGTTGTTAAGCGAAAAGCCGATGCTGCCCGATTTCCCCAGGCCCGGCCCACCAAACACAAACCCGTCGTATTTTGAATACAACTTCGTCCTCCCCAGCGAGTCACTTTGGACATTTTGATAGACACCGAACCTTTCTTCCGAAAAGTCAGGCGAGTAGGACAGGGAGACGGTTGGGGTGATCACGTGGCGAATAGCTTCCACTTTTTCTCCTTTTACGAACACCATACCGTAAAGCCTGGTGGAGAAACCCGTCCCGAAACTATAAGATCCGGCCCGGCTAAAGCCACGAACCGTATCGGTAACCACTTCTTTTTGCTCGTCGTCCCATCGCCTGTTGAGCTCTTTCAGGTACCACCACTCTGTGTAATTAAAACTTGGGCTGACGCTGATGAATTTAAGCACATTAAATGTAGTGGAAACAGGCACCGAATGTCTTCCCCCGTTTTTGGAGTTGCGAAGCATGCCCGGCAGATTGTCGGAGTTGACGGGTAGGTATTGCTCAGACCCATCAATATTGGCATTGTAGTTTGGGTTGGTGTTGTTGAACTCGTTTTTAAGGCTAAAATTGTGTGAAACACTCAACTTATCAAGCACAGAAGCATTTCCAGACGTGATCCAGGCAAGCGGAAAAAACCGGTTGGTGTTCAGTGTAAACTCCGGTGCCGATATGGTCATCGATTTGGTTTGCACGTTCTGGCTTTGCCTGAAGTTGAGCGAGGCATTGAATGGTGTGCCTGTGAACGTTTTGCTCATACTCACACTGGAGTTGAATTGTGAGTTGGTGTTGAACTGCACACTCTGGTAGTTATTTTGGCTATAGGTGGAGCTACCTGCGTTCACTGACGACGAAATCCGGAACGTTCCTTTTGTTTCTGGTGTATGACTCCACCTGATCCAATAGTCTTTGGTCGACAGGCTGTCCTCTTCATTTTCGCCTTTATTCCTGTTGTACGACAGGTTCATATTGCCATTGAAAGCATAACGCTTTTTGTACCGGAAGTCAGACGTTGCACCGTAGCTGCCTTTGGAGAAAACCTGAGCGGTCAGCGCAAGGTCCATATAGTCGTTGATGGCGAAGTAGTAGCCCCCGTCTTTCAAAAAGAAGCCCCTCCGCCGTTCTTCTCCATACTTGGGTACCAGCACACCCGATACTTTCTTTTTTGGCTGCGGAAACATACCAAAAGCAAAACCCAGGGGTGTTGGGATAGACCTGAAATGAAGATTGAAAGGCCCCGAAACGACCTTATTGCCAGGGATCACTTTCAGTTTACTGGAGGCTATGTGAAAGTGGGGATCTTCCAGGTTACAGGTGGTGTATTTGGCATTCCTGATAAAAAGCTCGCTGCTGGCATTCATTTTTACCTTTTCACCGTGCATGTAGGCATCGCCTTGCTGGGTGACAATCCCGTTCACAAGCGCCTTTCTGGTTTTGAAGTTGTAAGTCATGTCCTGAGCATTGTAGCTCTCATCACCCTCGGTGAACACCGGCACACCGACTTTCTTTCCCAATGAATCTGTCGTATAGTTGGCTTTGATGGTATTCGTAGGCCAGTCAATGTCTATTCTACTTCCCTGGAGCTCGATTTTGCCGTAGTTGATTTTCCCTTCACCGTAGAGCATCACTCTTTGGGTATTTACATCCAAAAAGATCGAATCTGCCGCCTCGTATTTAATAGCAGTTTCGATGTCGCTTTTAGGAATTTCTATGGCTACTTTGGCCGAGTCAGTCTTCAATGTGTCTGCCCCTAACTGCTTGTTAACCAGTGAATCGATATCCAGATTTTGAAAGAAATCACTCCCTGGCAAACTCAACGTGTCGCTGCCCAAAAACCGTTGCTCTGGTTTGGGCACCAGGGTATCTCCTTTCAAAATGGGGAGTTGCTCTTCGATGGCTACGCTATCTTGTCCCGATTTCTGGCCTAAATTTTGCCCATGCCCCCATGTGGATATAATGATGCCGATAGCAAGTAGTAAGGCATTTTTTATTGAGAGCATTTAAAATTGGGACAATTAAGAAATGGTTATTTGAAATGAACGACCAGATTTCAGTTTCTGATAAAAATTTTCAATTTTGCGTAAAATTATTTCGTTTAAGGTTAACAACCGAAATGTTGTGAAAAATATTGTCTTATTACTTTCATTTTCACTGCTTCTGGTTGCTGCATCCTATTCCCCTATTGGGGTTCACGACTATCGGGTAAGGAAGGTTGTGATTGATGCCGGACATGGCGGCAAGGATCCTGGAACACACGGAAAGATATCCAAAGAGAAGGATATAGCATTGAAAATAGCCCTGGAATTGGGGCAAACCATCAAGAAATACCTTCCTGATGTAGAAGTCCTCTACTCCAGAAAGGACGATTCCTTTCCTTCTTTGCATGAAAGGGCACAATTTGCCAACAGAAACAACGCCGATCTTTTTATTTCGATCCATTGCAATTGGGTGGCCAACCCAACAGTTCAAGGCACCGAAACCTATGTAATGGGACTTCACAAGAGTGATGCTAACTTTGATGTTGCCAAAAGAGAAAACGCCGTTATCCTTCAGGAAGAAAACTCCGAAGTGTACGAAGGCTTTGATCCCAACTCTCCTGAATCGTATATACTGTTTAGTTTAACCCAAAGCGCTTACCAGCAAAACAGCCTTAGTTTGGCATCAAAAATTGAGCATCAGTTCAAAACAAGGGTGGGTAAACATAGCCGGGGAGTGAAAATGGCTGGTTTTTGGGTGCTTTGGGAGACTTCTATGCCTAGTGTTTTGATTGAAACAGGGTATCTTAGCAATGAGCAGGAAGAAAAAGAGCTCAACGATCCCTTGCAACAATCGTATATAGCTTCTGGCATCTTTCGGGCATTCAGAGATTACAAGGATGAGATTGAGTCAATGAACTAAACCAGACTACGTGAGATTTTCTAAAGAATTTAAAGTAGGCTTATTTACTATTGTATCTGGAGCACTGCTATACTACGGCTTCAATTTTTTGAAGGGAACCGACTTTTTTTCCAATACCAGCAAGTACTATGCACTTTATGAGACCATTGATGGCTTAAAAGTAGCTAACTCGGTCATAGTCAACGGCTACTCTGTTGGAAGGATCAGCAAAATCCGTATCCTGCAGGACAGGGATAATCAGGTTTTGGTGGAAATGACCATCGATGAGGACATCATTTTGACCGACTCTACCCGGGCAAAGCTGTACAATGTCGACTTCCTTGGAAGCAAGGCCATTGAGCTTAGCATCGACGATGTTGGGATGCCTATTGAGGACGGTGACACCCTTATTTCTGAAATCGATAAAGGTATTACCGATTTTCTGAAGGAAAGTGCCGCACCGGTGGCCGACAATTTAGGGATAACCATCAGAAGAATTAATGAAATACTTCTTGGGCTTCAGGGCAGTGGCGAAAAGATCAACAGCACTATTGGCGAGCTTCAGGTGATGGCCCACCAGGTCAATGGCATTATTGGTGAGAACAAGGAAGAACTCAACAATGTCATGATTTCGTTTCAGGAGCTGGCTGCTCAGCTTAGCCAAACCATCAAGCGGATTGACCCAATTTTGGTCAATGCCAATGGAGCGATTGAAAAAGTAAATGCACTGGAGCTGCAGGCCACCCTCGATGAGACGCAGGAGCTTCTTTCACACGTGAATACCACACTCGACATGTTCAATAAAGGAGAGGGTACGGTAGGCCGCCTGCTCAAAGAAGATTCAATCTATTCCAATCTGAACAAAACCATCGAGGACCTTGACAGCCTGGTAGTTCATATCAATGCCTATCCCAAGCATTTCTTCGCTCCACTAGGCAAAAGCAGGAAGAAAATCGAAAAAGACCTGGCGAGGGACAAAAATTGATCCTTTTGAGGTAATTTGGGTTTCATCTGAGCCGATGCGATGGAGGCACGTCAGAATTAGCTATTAACCCAAAAGCTTATATGAATCTGGAATTCAACAAAAATGAAGATGCACTAAGGCTCCTCGTTAGTGAACTCAATCAGAAACTTGCCGAAGTAAAAAAAGGTGGTGGCACTAAAAAAATTGATGCCCAACATGCCAAAGGAAAGCTCACCGCCAGGGAGAGGATACACCAGCTGATCGATGCCGAATCGGAGTTTCTTGAAGTAGGTGCTCTTGTGGGCGACGGCATGTATGAAGAGCATGGCGGTTGCCCGTCCGGAGGTGTTGTCGTTGGCATTGGCTATGTAAGCAAACGCCAGTGTGTGATAGTGGCCAACGATGCCACTGTAAAGGCAGGGGCCTGGTTCCCCATCACTGCCAAAAAGAACCTCCGGGCCCAGGAAATCGCTATTGAAAATAAACTTCCGATCATTTACCTCGTCGACAGTGCCGGTGTTTTTCTGCCCATGCAGGATGAGATATTTCCTGACAAGGAGCACTTCGGGCGGCAGTTCCGCAACAACGCCCTGATGTCGAGCATGGGCATTGTGCAGGTGGCGGCTATTATGGGTAGCTGTGTGGCCGGCGGGGCTTATTTGCCTATCATGTCCGATGAAGCGCTGATTGTGGACGGAACAGGCTCCATTTTTCTTGCTGGCAGCTATTTGGTAAAGGCAGCCGTCGGTGAGGATGTAGACAGCGAAACACTTGGGGGTGCCTCCACCCACTGTGAAATATCTGGAGTCACTGATAATAGGTATCCAAATGACGAAGCGTGTCTCGATGCAGTAAGGAAGATTTTTGACAAGATAGGGGCTCCGGAGAATGCCGGCTTTGACCGGGTAAAAGCTGAACTACCACTTGACGAACAAAAACTCTATGGCCTCTTTCCTGTAGACAGGGTCAAACCCTATGATATGCTGGAAGTGATCAAATGTATGGTGGACAGATCGGAATTTGATGAGTACAAGCCTGAGTACGGAAAGACGCTCATTTGCGGACATGGAAGAGTGAACGGATGGGCGGTGGGGATAGTGGCCAACCAACGGAAGATAGTAAAGGCAAAAAAAGGCTCAGGAGCAGCCTCAGAAATGCAAATGGGTGGGGTGATTTATAGCGATTCGGCAGATAAAGCGGCCCGTTTTATCATGAACTGCAACCAGAGGAAGATACCGCTCGTGTTTCTTCACGATGTGAGCGGGTTCATGGTGGGGAGCCGGGCTGAGCATGGCGGCATCATAAAGGACGGCGCAAAGATGGTCAACGCTGTGGCTAACTCCGTGGTGCCCAAGTTTACTTTCATTCTTGGTAATTCATATGGTGCTGGCAACTATGCCATGTGTGGCAAGGCTTATGACCCGAGGTTGATTTATGCCTGGCCAACGGCCCAGATTGCCGTAATGAGTGGCAGTTCTGCAGCCAAAACGCTCTTGCAAATCAAAGTATCAACCCTCAAAGGGCAGGGAAAGGAAATAACACCGGAGGCTGAGAAGGAACTCCTGGACGAGATTACAGACAGTTACAATAAAAAGTTAAGCCCATACTATGCGGCGTCGCAGCTATGGGTGGATGGGATCATTGATCCGTCCGAGACCAGGAAAATTATTTCCATGGGGATTGAAGCGGCCAATCATGCCCCTATTACCAGGCCATTCAACGTGGGAATTATTCAAACATAACAGGCGTTAAGGGGCATGCATTAATTTGAAACTCTCTTTTGATTCTTGTTTTTTTGAGGCATTTTGACGAGGTATTTCTCCATTAACAGAACTAAAGTTATTCAGTATAAATGGGTGTAGAGGTGATCAATGAGGGAGAGCTAAAAGCGTTGGTGTCGTTGCTTGACGACGATGACACTGAGGTTAGCACTCATGTGGAGGGGAAAATAATGTCGCTAGGCACGACAATTATTCCGTTTTTGGAGGGCGAATGGGAAAAAAGCTTCAATCCAACTGTTCAGCGAAGGCTGGAGGACATGATCCATACGCTACAGTTCGATCTTTTGCAGGAGCGATTGAAGGCGTGGATGGATGAGAGAGAAGACAACCTGCTTGAAGGCTTGTGGTTGATTGCGACCTACCAATACCCCGATCTGGAGTTCAGCAAGCTGGTAAGAGACTTTGAGCAGCTTTTTGTGGACGTTTGGACTGAGCACAACCCTGAGTTGAGTCCGTTTGATCAGGTGAAGATGTTGAACAGTGCCATCTTCGGAAAACTGAAGTTTAGTGCCAATACCAAGCATTTTCATTCACCTGCCAACTCAATGATCAATACGGTACTTGAGTCGAGAAAAGGCAACCCCATCTCATTGTGCGTGGTTTACATGCTGATAGCGCAGAAACTCGATATGCCTGTGAAAGGCGTGAACCTCCCCAATCTGTTTATACTTACTTACAAAACAGAGAAGCTTCAGTTTTATATCAATGTATTCAACAAAGGGCTGGTGTTCAGCAAAGAAGATATCAACAATTACATTGAGCATCTGCACCTCGTTCCTCAGGAATCTTATTATCAGCCGTGCGCTAACCTCGAAATCATAAGGCGCATCATGAGAAACCTGATCGTTTCTTTCGACAAGCTGGGCGACTACCATCGCACCGACGAAATAAAGATACTCTTGAAGGTATTGGGTGATGAAGAGATTTATTGACGGCCTTTTGTTATTGGAGTAATTGCATAGCATTACCTACTGGTATTGCTATTACACCATTGCCGATAGAGTATTCTTCAGTACCAGGGTAAACCACAAAACGTTCTACGGCCCTGACATCTTCACAGGCGTGATAAAATCCCTTCGAAAGTACTGGGGTCAAAGATTTTTTGATTTCGATGGCGAAGTTACCTCCTCCTGGCTTTTCAATAATGAGGTCAATTTCTGCTCCTGCTGATGTTCTGTAAAACCATGGTGTACTACCTAACTTCAAATTCGACAACATGTTTTCCATAACAAAGCCTTCCCAGCTTAGTCCTGCAATGGTGTGACCCAATAAATCATCCATAGTTATCAGGTTAAGAAGAGAGTGAGTAAGCCCGCTGTCCCGGATATAAACTTTGGGTGATTTGACAAGCCTTTTGCCTACGTTTCCAGCCCATGGTCGTAAAGTTCTGATGAGAAGTAAGTCTTCAAGGAGATCAAGGTAGCGCTTGATAGAGGTGACGGAGGTGTCAAGCCCGGTTGCCAAAGTTGACATGTTGACTTGAGAGCCTTGCGAGTGCGCAAGCATTGTCCAAAGCCTTCGTAAGGTGGTGGCGGGAATTCTGGAACCAAGCTGAGGAATGTCTCTTTCCAGATAGGTGGAAATGAAATTGGAACGCCACCGAAAGCTGGATTGATCTGATGGGGCAGTGTAGCTATCAGGAAATCCGCCTCTTAACCACAACCGATTGATATTGTCGGTCTTGTGGTTATAAGTTTCGTTAATGGAAAGTCCGGTCAACTCAGTAAAAGCAATCCGTCCTGCTAATGATTCAGAAGATTGTTTTAAAAGATCCAGAGAGGCAGACCCGAGAATTAGAAATTGCCCCGATGTATAACCTTCACGTTTACGGTGATCGATAACTCCTCGCAGAATTGAGAATAACTCTGGCGCTCTTTGTATCTCATCGAGGATGATCAGCTTGCCTTTGTGAAGTTCGAAGTATTGTTCTGGCTCATGCAGCTTCGAGAGATCTGACGGAAGCTCGAGGTCTAGGTAGACGGATTTGGATTTCATTGTTTTTGCAATAGCGTCGGCGAGCGTTGTTTTGCCTACCTGCCTTGGCCCAAGTATCGCAACTGCAGGAAATTCTGTTAGCAGTGTCTGTATTTGTCTTTGAATCTCTCTCGGAATCATCCTTGCAATTTTAACATTTAATGTTAAAATTGCAAGGATGATTCTTTGCCTGCAACGCAGCTTTTAAGGAGAATTTTTCTATTTCTGACAAAACACACTCTGTCAATTCGATAAACTGAGCCTTTAAGCACTATCTGCTGGGCGACTACCACCGCACCGACGAAATAAAGATACTCTTGAAGGTATTGGGTGATGAAGAGATTTATTGACGGCTCTTAATCATACAACCAGTAGGTCTAGTCACCTTTTTGGCAACTGCTTTCCCGGCAGCCAGGGCTCTTGCCGCATTGGCCAGATAAGTCTCCGTTACTTCCTCTTCCGACATCGGGTTGTCGTCGAATGCTCCCTGATAAACCAATTCATAATTGCTTCCTGAAGCTTTGATCAGGAACACCTCCGGTGTTTTTTGGGCGTTGAACATTTTCACGCACTGCTGCTGTTTGTCGGCCAGGTAGGGAAAAGGGTAGCTTTTTCCTTTCATCTTTTCCACTGCATCATCGGGGCTTAGAATGCCGTCGTTGGGGTTGACCAACACTGTGTGAATACCGAGTCCCTTGAGCTCTGCTGCCAGCGTCACTATTCGCTTTTCGTAGAGCTTGGCATAAGGGCAGTGTTCGCTCGTAAAAAACACGACAATACCTTTAGCTCCGGACAAGCTCGAAAAACTAAAGGACTTTCCTGACGAAACGTCCTGCAGGTTGATATCGCCTGAGATAGTTTGGCTATAAACCGGCGCAGTAGTTTGAAGTAAGCAGGCAATTAAAAAAAATACACAAGCAGTCTTTTTCAATTCTAATATTCTTTTAAGAAGATAAAATATAAAATATTTTATATAAATATAGCTATTTATCGGGTATATACCACCCAGTTTTCTTTCATTCGAAAGAAATCGAGAGATATTTTTTTAATGCTACCATTAATATTGGCCTTAGACAATACCTTTTTTTTGGTATTTTCTATGCTCTCTATTGTTATGTCGTCCTTCAGCGACAAACCGCTTCTGCCATTCATTTTGAAAATAGCTTCTTTGGCGGCCCAAATGAGGCATAGCTGATCAAGGTTGTTTCCTTCTACCAAAGATGTTTCGTCATCATTCATGTATTTACTGCTTGCTCTCACAAGCTGCTCTCTGGGTCTTTCAATATCTATGCCAACAGGCTTTTTGAGATGGATACAGCTTACAGCATACGGATAGGCATGCGACCATGAAAGGAAAAACTCGTCTCCCTTCGGATGCGGCTTACCGTGGAAGTCTTTATAAACTCCGTGAAACGGAATATTGATAGCCCCGGCAAGGTGCTCTGTCGCAAAACGGCAGGAGAGGTACTCCAGTCTTTTGATGGGGTGGATGGTTCCTTCCTGCGCATTATCGATCCAGTGGGTTCTGTGAAGACGCTCTTCAAATTCCTCATACGACTCGGTGATTTCCCAAATCGCCAGAATCTCGTCCTCACTAATACGTTTCGTCAGAACCACTGGCATCTTTTGTATGTTTGTAATCCGTTGATCGAAACTAAATAGAGAAAGTGCAATGTCAAAAGTGGAGGTGAAAAAATTGGCTGCCATTACCGGGCACAAGGACTGTATTTATACGTTAGCCCGGGGAGGCACCAGCCAGCTGTTCTACTCCGCCGCCGGCGATGGTATGGTGGCCAGCTGGGATTTGGAGGCACCGGAAAATGGCCGACTGGTAGCCAAGCTGGACAATTCAATTTATGCCCTTTGTTACATCCATGAGGCTGGTTTTTTGGTGGCTGGACATAATTACGACGGCATCCATTTCATTGACACTGCCAAAGGCAAAGAAAAGGCTTCCCTGAAGTTGACCGACGCTGCAATATTCGATATTCAGTACTACAGGGATTTGTTATTTGTGGCCACGGGAAGCGGTGAGGTGATTGTGATTGACTGGCCAAATGTGAAAATTGTCCGCAGGCTTAAATTCAGCGACAAAAGCGCCAGAACGATTGCCGTGAACCCGGTAGACAGGCACCTGGCAGTGGGTTATAGCGACGCTGCCATAAGAGTGTTCGATCTTCAAACTTATGATTTGGTCAATACCATTGACTCTCATACCAATTCTGTGTTCTCTGTTTGCTACTCACCTGACTTCAAGTGGCTGCTAAGCGGGGGTAGGGATGCACATTTGAAGGTGTGGGATGTGGAGAAGGACTATGTGGCTTATGAGTCTATCGTTGCCCATATGTATGCCATCAATCATATTGTTTACAACCCTTCGGGCAGCCATTTTGTAACGTGCAGCATGGATAAAAGTATCAAGGTGTGGGACGCCTCAACACTTCAACTGCTAAAAGTGATCGACAAATCACGCCATGCCGGGCACGGCACTTCGGTGAATAAAATGCTGTGGACTTCTTACAATGACCAGCTAGTTTCTGCCAGCGACGACAGGTCAATATCGGTGTGGGATTTGAATTTCAACCCCTCCCACTTTGAATGACAATAGATTTTACCTACCTTTCTGCCCTATTTTAGCTCACCTGCAACTTCATTTTCGGTTTATTAGTTAACCCCTTGGCGATACCGCCGTCGAAAGGAAGATATACTATCAGATGAAAATTACTCCGTTAGAAATAAGACAAAAGTCTTTTGAAAAGGCTTTTAGAGGCCTCGACAAAGATGAAGTGAATGCATTTTTGCTCACACTTTCTCAAGAGTGGGAGAGGATGCAAGATGAGCACAAGGAGTTGCGCTATAAGCTGGAGGCCGCCGAAAAAGAAGTTGCCAAGCTCCGTGAGGTTGAAAGCTCGCTGTTCAAAACCCTCAAAACTGCTGATGATACTGCTGCTAACCTTATTGAGCAGGCCAGTAAAGCAGCCGAACTTCATATGAAGGAGACGCAAATGAAGGCGGAGGCGTTGATGAGCGAGGCGAAAAATAAAGCCCGTGCGATGATTGAGAGGGCTGAAGATCATTCGAGAGAAATCATTGAAGATTTGCACGAGGAAGTGAAAACCCTGGAGCAAACTTATAAGTCTATTGAGAACCATCGTGACAATTTGATCAATAGCCTGAGGATGTCGTCCAGCGATATCATGGAAAAGGTGGATCGTATCGAGAAGAACAGAAGCGGAAAAACCTTTGATGAACAATTGAAAAAGGTAAAGGCACTTTCCCGTGTGAAAAAAGAGATTTTTTCGGATGAGGATGTGAAGCTTGAGTCGCCTACCGAGGTCACAAAACTTTCCGTGGAGGCCGGGGTAAAGCCAGCTCAAAAAACTCCCGCAAAAGAAGAAGTCAAAGCGAAGGCCGTCACCGAATCCAGAAAGGTGATCAAGGTTGCAGGTGAGGAGTACAGCCTGGAGGAAATCAGTTCGACGGGCTCATTTTTTGATGAGCTGAATTGATGCAGGGAAAAATTGCACTGAAAGGACTGATGTTTCACTCTTTTCATGGCGTTCATAGCTTTGAACGTGAAAGAGGCAATGATTTTCGCATTGACCTGGTTTTCCAAACAGACATTTCCAAAGCCGCATTGTCAGATAAGCTGGCCGACACACTCGACTATGAGGAGGTGTATCAGATAGTGGCTGAGATCATGGAAGTTCCGGTTAACTTACTAGAGCACCTGGCTTACAAAATATCAGAGAAACTTTTTGAAGAATACACTGAGGTGAAGATACTTGACATAACCGTGGCTAAGATATTGCCGCCGTTGGAGGGCAGGTGTGAGGAGTCGTCAGTGAGCCTGGTCAGGCACCGGTAGGTCGGGATTGACAAAGGAAAAACCACGGGCATCAGCGCCATCGTAAAAATCTACCTCCAAACCGATGAGGTACATGGTGTGCTTTTTCTCAATAAACACGGAAATTCCCGCTATGGAGTACTCAATGTCTCCCTCTTTTTTCTTGTCGAAACCAAGCATGTAGGAAACACCTGCACAGCCGGCTCCTCTGATGCCAATACGCAGGCCATAGCCTTCCGGGATCTTCTTTTTGGCAATGATCTCTTTGATCTCCCCCAGCGCTTTCTCGCTAATGCTTACAGGGTGTATATTCATCTGTATTCGCTAATTTTTCCAGAACTCAGGCAAAGTTGCTGCAATTCGGGGATTTAAATTTATTTATTTTGAAAACGGTAAGTCCGTTAAAATAATTCTAACTTCAAATCAAAACCCTGGTAAATGGAGCCCTTAGTTGATCTTGCAAAAATTATTATCCCGGCTGGCCTGGTACTTTATGCTATGTACCTGATGGTTAGGTCGTTTCTGAACAAGGAGTTGGAAAAAAGGATGTTGGAGTTGAAAATGAAGAATACCGAGAGCATTCTTCCGATCAGGCTCCAGGCCTATGAGAGAATGTGTCTTTTTCTGGAACGGATATCGCCAAGTAACCTGCTTGCCAGGCTCAGCACCGGCAACCTCACTTCCAAGGAACTACAGCATGTGCTTCTCAAAGAGATTCGGGATGAGTTTAACCATAACTTGTCGCAGCAGTTATACATGTCAGACGACGCCTGGAGGTCGATAAAAAGTGCGATGGAAAGTGTGATTATGATTGTTAATCAGGCTATTACAGAGGTGAATCCAGAATCGAAGAGTATTGAGTTGGCAAAGGCCGTCATTCAAAGGGCCATGCAGGAAGAGCGTGACCCGGTGGAGCAGGCCTTGAGTTTTATGAAAGATGAAATCAGAAAGGTGTTTTAGGTCATATGGAGGAGAATAAGGAGAAAAAAGCGCTGTCGTCGTATGAAAAGAAAGCCGAGAGGGTACTTCGGGATGGAGAGCGTGTAGATAAAATAATTGGGAGCGTGTCCACAAAGCTTGGCGAGATTACCCAAAGCAATGAAAGGCTCAGTGGTTTTGTCGGACGAATCAAGGTTATTTCCAGAATGGTGAAGAACTATATTTCTGGTAATTACCGTGTAATGCCCTGGAAAAGCATCGTCCTTCTGGTTGCCGGTCTTATTTATTTTATCACCCCTATCGACCTTATACCTGATTTTATCCCAGCGCTGGGGCTGATCGATGACATCTCAATGATTGCTTTCATTTACCGCAGCTTAAAGCAGGATATTGACGAGTACCTGTTATGGGAAAGGGATAATTTTTCTATTTGAAAAGGGCAGCGTAGTTGGCAAAAAAAGGGGCGACTAAATTTTCCAAAGGATATTTTGTACTTAAGCAAGATGGAAATAACTTTATCTTGAACGACTTACCGTTTGATACCAGCAGTAAATGATTCAATAAACTGGTAAGTTTTTTTCTCAACCAGCACCTGCCAGGCGAAAAGCCTGCGGAAAGAGTGGCCGAAGTGGCGGTATCCGTCAATGGTTTTAAGCAACTTTCAGATAGAGTTGCCAACAATTAAACTTCAAATGATATGGGTAAGACTGCACTTATTGCTGGTGCCACTGGCTTGGTTGGTACATCGCTGCTGGATCAACTGGTTGGCGACGATTATTATGATAAAATTGTAGTCCTCACACGAAGAGAGCTCCCGTCTGCCAACGACAAAGTTCGGGCTGTTATAACAGATTTTGAGAATTTGGAGAGCCTTTCGGCTGATATGCAGGCCCATCATTTTTTTTGCTGCCTGGGCACCACTTTGAAAAAGGCCGGATCGAAGGAAGCTTTTTTTAAAGTGGATTATACCTACTGTTTCAATCTGGCTCAGGCGGCTGCTAAAACTGCCACATGTGAGCAGTTTCATGTTGTTACTGCGCTGGGTGCCAATGCTGATTCGGTCATTTATTACAACAAAGTGAAAGGGATGCTCGAAGAGGCGTTGAAGAAATTAAGTCTCCCTTCGCTATATATTTACCAACCCTCTCTTCTTTTGGGTGAAAGGGATGACCGTCGCCCTTTCGAAGAAGTTGCCAAGTTTTTTTCCAAACTATTCTCCTTTTTTATGATAGGATCGAGTAGAAAGCTTTTTGCTATTGACGCCAGCAGGGTGGCAAAAGGAATGGTCGTTACGGCCAAAAAGGGGCTACCACGCCTCCATGTTTTCCCCTCCCGACAAATTGAAAAAATTACGACCACAAAGGATTAGCCTGAATTGATTATTGATTGTACTTTGAACCTGATAATGTTTCGAAGGAAAAATAAGAGCAATGATTGGAGTGGTTCAAAGAGTGTCGGAGGCATCGGTAACAATTAACGGCGTCGTCGAAGGAAAAATTGGAACTGGTATTATGTTGCTTCTGGGTATTGAGGAGGCGGATACTCAGGAAGATATAGAGTGGTTGAGTAGGAAAATTGTCAATCTTCGGATTTTTAACGACGACGATGGTGTGATGAACCGAAGCCTTGCGGAGGTTGGGGGCGACATACTGCTTATCAGTCAGTTTACGCTCCATGCCAGCACAAAAAAGGGCAACAGACCTTCCTATATCAAAGCTGCCAGGCCGGATGTGGCCATACCTCTTTATGAGAAAATGATTGCCCAGCTGCAGGCTGACTTACAGCGTGAAATTCAGACGGGTGAGTTTGGAGCCGATATGAAAGTGGCGCTTGTAAACGATGGCCCTGTTACGATCATTATTGATACTAAGAACAAAGCTTAAACCCTTCCAGATGACGATAGAAGAAGCACAGGAGCAGGTAGATCAGTGGATAAAGACCGTGGGTGTCCGCTACTTCAACGAGCTGACCAACATGACCATTTTGACTGAGGAGGTAGGCGAGTTGGCCCGCATTATGGCAAGGACTTACGGCGAACAGTCGTTCAAGCAATCAGACAAAGGAAGAGACCTGGGAGATGAAATGGCCGATGTGCTGTGGGTGCTGATTTGTCTGGCCAACCAGACAGGGGTCAACCTTACGGAGGCATTCCAAAAGAACCTGGAGAAAAAGACCAGCAGAGACAAGACCCGCCACAAGGACAATGAAAAGCTTAAGTAGAGCGAGGGTTAACTTATCTGCAACACCAAGCCCTTCAAATACTCCCCCTCAGGGTGGTAAATGCTTACCGGGTGGTCGGCTGGCTGATGCACTTGGTACAGGATGCGAACCTCACGTCCTGTGGCAGCAGCGGCTGAAAATACAGCCGTGCGAAAATCTTGCGGCGACACCACCTGAGAGCATGAAAACGTAAACAGTATTCCTCCCGGCTTTATTTTTTTGATGGCCTTTTCATTAATCGTGCGATAGCCCTTGAGACCGTTTTCAAGCACCCTTACATGCTTGGCAAAGGCAGGCGGGTCGAGTACAATCACATCAAAATCGTCGGGCATTTTAGCCAGATAGTCGAAAGCGTCAGCACAACGGGACGTATGCTTTTCCGTTTTCCCGAAATTCAAATCAATGATTTGCTCAGTCAGGTCAATGGCTTTTTGCGAACTGTCGACACTGACCACTTCTGAGGCACCAGCCTTTAAAGCGGATACCGAAAAGCCACCTGTGTAGCAGAACGTATTAAGCACTTTCTTGCCCTTACTAAACTCCTCCAGCAGTCGCCTGCTTTCCCGCTGGTCGATAAAAAAACCTGTCTTTTGGCCTTCCACCACATTGATGGTGAACTTGCTTCCGTATTCATTTACCTCCACCGTGTCGCCTTCCCCGAAAATGAATCCATCTTCGGCCTGGATAGGTGCTTTGAAAGGGATGGTGCCGGCGCTCTTGTTGTAGCAGGCGGTTATGGGGAGGTCAAGCTCTTTGAGGATAGAAGCAAAAGTGTCTTTCAGCAGATACATGCCAACGGAGTGCGCTTGAAAAACCACCGTTCCATTGTAGTAGTCCATGATCAGCCCTGGCAAGCCGTCGCCTTCTCCATGTATCAGGCGAAAAACATTGAGGTCGTCTTTTTTCGTCAAGCCTACTGCCCTGCGGGCTTCAACTGCCCTGTCAATTTTACCTTTCCAGAAGGCTTCATCGACCGTGACGTCGGAGAAAGCCACCATGCGCACAGTGATCGAACCGATTTGGTAGTGCCCGATGCCCAGAAATTTCTTTCTGCTGTCCAGCACCTGCACCAGGTCACCTTCACTTAATTCTTTTGGAGTATGTTGGATAGCTCCTGAAAACACCCATGGGTGGAAACGCTGGATGGAGCGTTCTTTTCCTGCTTTGAGAATAATGGAGGGGTACGAGGACATGGTTTTTTATTAAGGCGCAAACTTATGATGAAACTGATGAAATCGCACGGAAAGATAGAGATTATACGTAGTGGCCAGATGAAGCAAACATCCCATGCTTTGTGATTTTGTCGATGTGAGGGATATTAAGCAGAGGAAAATTCTGACTTTCTCATAAATAATGCTTACATTTTAAGAGGATCACAACAGGAAGGAGAAACCAACCTAAAATATTATAACCATGAAAAATATATTGATTTTAGCCGTTGCCAGTATTTATGTGCTGGCCAGTGGGTGCTCGTCCGATTCCTCGAAGGAGTCAACAACGGCACCGAAAAGTCTTGTGGGCACATGGGAGCTGGTGTCTTACATGAGCGACTCCAGTGGTGGAAAGACTTGGATAGATCACGCCTCCAATATTCTTTACCAAAAACACCTGACCCCAACCCATTTTACCTGGATAAGCTATCAGAAAGATAACGATCAGCTTGTGGGAATGGGAGGTGGAACCTACACCTACGATGGTGAGAACTATGTAGAAAACATTGAATTTTTTCTTCCAGCCACCAGTAGCATCCTCGGCCAAAAAATCAACTTCACGGCTGACTTTGTCGACGGTGAATGGCATCATAGAGGTTTCGTGAAAGATTTTGAGTTTGATGTCGAAAGTGCGGAAACAGTTGTCGTGGATTCGTCTCGCATCGAGGAAATGTGGAGGAAGGTGCCTGCAGTTGCAAAAAACGACACTTCCCTCGTCGGAACCTGGGAGTTAGTTTCCTATCACGAAAAGGAAGGAGGCCCTGAAATGAGCTACCCTGGCTTTGTGAAGTATATGAAGCTTGTGACTCCTTCACATTTTGTTTGGATTCAATACAATGATGACGGGGACTATATTTCAGGAACAGGCACAGGATCAATTATCTATGATGGAAAAACGTACACCGAGAATGTGGCAATGATTCACCCGTCGGGTCACACCCTAACGGGGGCTACCATTACATTTGGTGGTGTTGTTAACGCCAACAGGTGGACACTTTTTGCGGAAAAGACAGTGAAGCAAGGACAAGAAATTGACTCCGTATACATAGATGAAACGTGGGCGAGATATAAAAAACCATAAGTGATTGATGAATAGGGTCAGGAGCCGGGATAACCTCCCGGCTCTTTTATTTTTATTTCTTCTACAAAAAGACAACATAATGCATTACTTTTATGTTTGTATAACTAATGGTGACTATGAAAGGCTCATATTTGGGTGAATTGGAAGAACTTATTCTGCTGACAGTTGGGGCGTTGTTTGACGAAGCCTATGGCGTGGCTGTAATGGATGAAATAGAAAAGCAGACAGGTAGAAGCATGAATGTAAGTGCGGCCCATGCCGTGTTGCGGAGGCTGGAAGAGAAAGGCTACGTTACGTCACGGATGGGAGGAGCCACCAACGAAAGAGGCGGGCGACGCAAGCGGTACTTCACTTTGACGGCTGTTGGCAAAAAGGCGCTGGATGAGTCTTTCGCTTTCAGGAACGAGCTGTACAAAAGAATACCAAAAATGGCCTTCAACTTTTCATTATGAAGCAGCTATCGCCGCCTAAATGGGCTGATAAATTCCTAAGGTGGTATTGCAATCCCGATCTTCTGGAAGAGATCGAAGGGGATATCTATGAGATTTTTGAGAGGGAGGCTGCTGTAGACACCCAAAAAGCCCGGCGGCGGTTTATTTGGAATGTACTTCGATTTTTTAGGTGGGCGAACATTAAAAGGACAAACTCAAATTATAAGGCTAGTCAAATGGGACTCATTAAAAATTACTTTACGATAGGTTTCAGAAACCTATCCAAAAACTGGGGCATCTCGCTCATCAACATCCTTGGCTTGTCTGTGGCAATAGGCATGGGCATCGCCATTTTCATATTTGTTGATATGCAGACGCATATGGACGACTTCCACTCCAACAGGAGGAATATTTACCAACTGATCAATCATGTGAAAACCGAGAACAGCACTGCGATGTGGGCGGATGCTCCCTTGCTGATAGGGCCGGATTTGGTTGACAAGCACGCTGGGGTTGACAATGTGGTGCGGGTCGAATTCCAGTATGGCAATATGCGGTTTGGTGACAATGTTTTTAGCGAGTTGGTATCGTTTGTTGACCCGGCCCTGCTGAAAGTGTTTGATTTTCCTATCAAGTATGGAGATGTAAATGCGCTGGAGAACAAAAGTTATGTAGTGATTGATAAAAATACCGCAGAGAAATACTTTGGACGGGAGGACGCTATGGGCAAGGATGTTTCCATCAAGTATTCCAACGGTGTGATTCAGAACTATACGGTGGGGGCGGTAATGGACAAGACGCCGGATAAAGCGAGCTTTTCATTTGAAATCATGGTGCCGATGGACAACTTCTTTGATCTGCAACTCGAAGATCATTATGACTGGGCCTATTCCACAGATGCTATTTTTATTGAAATGAAGGAAGGTCGCCAGCCACAGGAATTGGAGGAGACTTTTAGAGGATTTGTGGCTCTGCAGAATCAAACAAGTAGCAAATGGCCTATCGATAAATTTGAGATGGTGCCATTGGAGAAACTGGCGCTCAGGTCTTTTGAAATAGATGGCTCGATAAGCGGGAGCGGGCATCCAGCCGGGCGTATCGGGCTTTCTGTGGTGGCATCTATGTTGGTTTTGCTGGCTTGTTTTAATTACATGAATATCTCTGTAACGGCCGCTACCCGACGACTGAAAGAAATTGCCATGAGGAAGGTGATTGGGGGAAATCGGCGGCAGATCATTTACCAGTTCATTTTGGAGAACATGATCTTATGCACTTTTGCTCTGGGATTGGGCACTGTGTTGAGCTACTATTTCTTTTTGCCCGGGCTCAACACCATGATACCAATTACCATTCCTTTTGAATTTTCTAGTCTTCCCATGCTGATTGCTTTCTTCGGTGGGCTGTTACTATTTATTGGCCTGGTGTCAGGTGCCTATCCGGCCTTCTATGTGTCGAAGTTTCAGCCAACCAGTATTTTCAGAGGAAATGAGAAACTGGGTTCAAAGAACGTCTTCAGCAAAATATTGCTGGGCTTTCAGTTTTTCTTTGCCATAAGCACCATCATCGCTTGCTTTGTTTTTACCGACAATGCCATTTATCAGGCGGAAAAGGACTGGGGATACAATCCCAAAGGAATCATTTCAATGCCACTGGTGGAGGCGTCGGACTTTCAGGCCCTGAGGGATGCGGCCAACAGGAATACCGCTGTTTTGAGCTATGCCGGGAGCAATTACCACGTGGCCAGGGCCAATAAGCTCACCAAAGCCGACGTGCTTGACAAGGAGGTCAAAACCTATGCCTTTCATGTGGGCGAAAACTATATGGAAACGATGGGCTTCCGCCTTAAGGAAGGAAGGTTCTTTGGAGACAGCAAAGCAGATGACCAGTCAGGAAGTATCATCGTAACAGAAATGTTTGTGGAAAAGGCTGGTTGGGATGATGCCATAGGCCAACAGGTGACTTATGATAGCACACGGTACACGGTGGTGGGGGTACTGGAAAACTTCATGTGCAATGCTTTTTACGATGAAATGCTACCATCTGTTTTCACTGCTGCTCCCGAGGAGGAATTTAATTATTTCGTAGTGAAAACCGCTGCGGGTAATGAAAAAGAACTGGACGAATATTTTGCATCAGCATGGACAGGAATAGCCCCAAACGACCCTTACAACAGTAAGTATCAGGTAGATGTTTTTGATTACTTCTTTAAGGAAAATCAGGGAAATATTGTGGTGATAAGCTTCATATCGGGCTTAGCTATTGTCCTTGCTTGCCTGGGCTTGTTTGGTCTGCTCGGTTTTAGCATTCAAAGTCGGAAAAAGGAATTTGGGATAAGGAAGGTGCTGGGGGCTGATGCAACGCAAATCATCAGAATTGCCAGTAAACAATACTTTTGGACGATTCTTATTGCCTTTCTTTTGGGGGCACCGGCTGGTGCTTTTCTTATCACTCAAATGATCAACGCTATTTATCCGGACCCCAAGGAAACTACAGCGCTCCCATTCATTCTGGCGATGGGCATTGTGCTGGTGACAACAGCTGTGACGGTGGCAAGCCAGGTGACCAAAGCCACCAGCGTCAACCCAGTACAGACGTTGCGGAG
Source organism: Imperialibacter sp. (assembly GCF_048007035.1). NCBI lineage: Bacteria > Pseudomonadati > Bacteroidota > Cytophagia > Cytophagales > Flammeovirgaceae > Imperialibacter > Imperialibacter sp. The sequence goes on along the minus strand of NZ_CP180355.1, from coordinate 1,070,017 downwards.
TGAGTAGCGTCGAATAAAAGCTGTGCCGGTGGGGGTTGCCCGCCGGCACCATTTTAGCCCGCTAAAACGAGATGTCCTTCTTTCAGCACAGGAACGATATCAAACTGATCTTCCTGCACGCAAAATTCGATGTCCTTAAATACGTCCAGCTTGTTGAGACGGCGGGCATGCGACGATTCCTTCACAAATGTGAAGAGGTCATTTTTTTCGACCTGGTATAGCTTTACCATCATTCGGGGGACATCGCACTCAGGTTGGTGCGAAGTGGCCAGCCGTTCAACCAGGGCACCAGCAAACAGGCTGTCCTCAAGATTCACTTTTCCTTTCCAGGCCGCACAAACCACCACCACGTCTTTGTCTTGCTGCTGGATGTATTTTGCAACGGCGCTCAGGTTGAGGAAGGCACCGATAACGATTTGATCTGCCGTCTTTGATTTTTCGATGGCAAGGGTGCCATTGGTGGTGGTAACGGCCACTTTCTGCCCTTTCAGGTGAGGTTCCATGTATTCGAAAGGGGAGTTGCCCATGTCGAAGCCTTCCACCTTGCTGCCGTTGCGTTCACCCGCTGTGAAGTAACCTTCTTGCTTGAGCCCTTTGCAGATGTCCACATCGGCCAATGGTTTGATAGCGGCTACTCCGGTGGCCAAGCCTGACACCATGCAGGAGGTGGCTCTGAGTATGTCCACCACCACCACAATTTTGCCTTTTAACTCGTATTGATGGATTAGCTCCGGAGAAAGGCAGACATCAATATTCCTCATCAGTTTACTTTTTTAGAAAAGGCACTTTTACCACCCTGGCCTTTAGGAACTTGCCTCTTACTCCCACAAATATTTCCGTGTCGGGCTGGCTGTATGCTTTGTTCACGTAGCCCATGCCTATGCCTATGCCGAGCGTCGGCGATTGTGAGCCAGACGTTACTTCGCCAATTTTTTCCTCAGAGGCATTGAACAATTCATAATGCGCTCGTGGAATGCCTCTGTCAACCAACTCAAAGCCAACCAGCTTTTTGCTGATACCAGCTTCTTTTTGGGCTTTGATGGCAGCTGAGTTGGTGAATTCTTTGGTAAACTTGGTGATCCAGCCGAGTCCAGCTTCGATGGGAGAGGTGGTGTCGTCAATATCATTGCCGTAAAGGCAGAAGCCCATTTCCAGGCGCAGCGTGTCTCTGGCACCAAGGCCTATAGGTTTGATACCAGCAGTGGCCCCAGCTTCAAACACCTTGTCCCAAAGTGCTTTGGCGCCCTCATTTTTCACATACAGCTCAAATCCACCAGCACCGGTGTAACCGGTAGCAGAAATAATGACGTCTTTGATGCCGCCAATTTCACCTACCGTGAAATGATAGTAGCTGATGGCTGAAAGATCAACAGTGGTGAGCTTTTGAAGAACCTCAACTGCCTTCGGGCCTTGCACAGCAAAAAGGGAGGTGGCGTCGGAGATATTGGTCATTTTCGCTCCGAAGGAATTGTGACTGCTGATCCAGTTCCAGTCTTTGTCGATGTTAGAGGCATTGACCACCAGCAGGTATTTCTCGTCAGCCATTTTGTATACCAGCAGGTCGTCCACAATGCCGCCTTTGTCGTTGGGCAGGCAAGAGTACTGCGCCTGTCCGTCCACCAGTTTCGAAGCATCGTTGGATGTCACGCTTTGGATGAGGGGCAGGGCACCAGGGCCTTCTACCATAAACTCACCCATGTGCGACACATCGAACACACCTACGGCATTTCTAACTGTATGGTGTTCGTCCAGGTCAGAGGAGTAGCGAACAGGCATATTGTAGCCTGCGAAAGGTACCATTTTGCCACCCAGGGCCACGTGAACATCGTTGAGGGCCACTTTTTTCAATTCTGCAGAGTCCATTCTTTTTGCTGTTTATTCGGAAGCTGCAAAAGTAGTAATATTTGACAAGGGACAGCATATGATCCGCAGCAGAATATGATTTAAGGATGACAGAATATGTAAGCGAACGTCATTGTCTTGATGTGGGCATGGTGCGTTTAGATTGGTTTAAGGTTTTAATAATTGGCCGACTTTTTGCATAACCTACAATAGCGGATAGCATGCTATCGCTACTTTTTGATCTCGTGTTATTGCTCAGCATCCTTATGCGAGTATTTTTTTAAAGACGGAGGCTATTGCTGATAGTGCCTGGCCTGCCTGGAATTCAGGTTTTGAACTTAAGATTTTTTATAAGACCAATATCATTTTTTAAACGATTCGTACTATGAAAGCAAAACTGATTTTTTCATTTGTGGCTGCTCTGGTTATTTCATTTGCAGCGTATGCACAGGAGCCAGCTGCCGATAGTGTGGCAGAAAAGGTGGTTGTCACTACCCACGACGGTATTGTAAGAGTAGGTGTGATTGTGAGCGATGACGGGAGAGAAATACTTCTTGAAACGGAAAACCTTGGGAAAATCTATATTTCCAAGAGCGATGTCAAAACTATCAGACCCTTTGCCGAGTCAGATCGTATTGACCTAACCGGAGAGTACCAGGCCAATGATCCGTTCAGTACAAGGTACTATTTCACTACCAATGCGCTACCAATTCGGAAGGGGGAGGACTATGGCATGCTGAACCTGTATGGGCCTGAAGTTCATTTTTCTCTGGCCGACAATTTTTCAGCGGGCATCATGTCTACCTGGATTGCCAGTCCTTTCGTTGGGGTATTCAAAGTGTCAATCCCAACTCGAAATGAGAAAGTTAGCTTTGGCATAGGCACACTATTGGGATCCTCCGGATATCTCAATAGCTTCAAAGGTGCCGGAGGACTTCACTGGGGGATGTTAACACTAGGGAACCGACGGAGCAATATTACTTTCTCCGCTGGCTACTTGTACGTTGGGACGGGAACAGAAAGCTACTACGCAAAGCCGGGCGTTTATCCCGTTACCCCTGACGAGTTTGGAGGATACTACCCAAATATTCCTTACCAATCTGAGAAAAATGGAATGGCAAAAGCACCATCGTTTTCGATTGCTGGTGTAACACCGGCAGGTAGTAAGTCAAGTTTTATTTTTGATTCCATGTTTTTTGTGGCCAGTCAATACCGCAGGAGCAGTATGTGGCACGATAACTACGACAGCAATGGAATGCTTACTTCGGTAAGGATTTCGGATGAGTCCGGTTATGAAAAATTCTCTGCGCTGGTTTTGATGCCTGGAGTTAGATTTCAGCATCGGGAAGGGCGTGCCTTCCAGATAGCTCTCGCTGGTGTTACGGTGTTTCAGGACGGGGAGGTCAACTCCTTTCCACTGCCTAATTGCTCGTGGTTCTTTAAGATATAAATTCACTCAAAAGCAAATTGACAACTACTGCAGCCCCAGTTATCACATACCAATTGATAAATGGGGTTGTTGTTTTATTGTCGGCAGTATTTGACTACTATTTCGAAGCTGCAATCGCCTGCTCAAGGTCAGCTACTACATCATCAAGATGTTCCAGTCCCACAGAGACCCTGATCAGTCCGTCGGTGATGCCCACTACTTTTTTCTCTTCTGCGTTGAGCTTCGAGTGGGTAGTAGAGGCAGGGTGAGTCGCTATGGTACGTGTGTCGCCCAAATTGGCGGAGAACGAGATCATTTTCAGTGCATTGAGGAATCTCTTGCCTCTTTCTACTCCACCACCCAACTCAAAGGTGACGAGGCCGCCGCCCAGGGTCATTTGTTTTTTTGCTAACGCTTGCTGAGGGTGAGAAGGAAGGAAAGGATATTTCACCCAAACTACCTCGGGGTGACTCTCCAGATGAGTGGCTAGCTTGAGGGCATTGTCGCAATGTTTTTCCATCCGCACAGCCAGTGTTTCAAGGCTCTTGGAAAGAATCCAGCCATTAAATGGAGACATAGCCGGGCCAGTGTGTCGGGCGAAGAACCTTACTTTTTCAATGTGTTCTTTGCTGCCGAGCACAGCACCACCAATCGCTCTTCCCTGACCATCGATAAATTTAGTGGCTGAGTGGGTAACGATATGCACGCCGTATTTGGCCGGGTTTTGTAAATAAGGCGTAGCAAAGCAGTTGTCAATATTGACGATCAGGTTGTGCTTTTTACCGAACTGCCCCAACCACTCCAGGTCTATCAAGTCGAGCGCTGGGTTAGAGGGAGTTTCCGCAAAAACCATTTTAGTATTGGGTGTTACAGCTTTTTCCCACACTTCAGCGGGGTCGCTCAGGTCCACATAAGTATGTGTGATACCCCAGCGAGGGAATAGCTGTGTCAGGATCTGGTGCGTGGAGCCGAAAACAGAACGGGAGGCAATGATATGATCGCCGCTGTTCAGAAAAGCCGCCATGCTGGTGAACATGGCTGCCATGCCCGAGGCCATGGCCATACCGTCCTCTGTTCCTTCCAGCAGACAGAGTTTCTCGATGAACTCATCATTGTTTGGGTTAGAAAATCGGCTGTATATGTTGCCTTGCTCCTCATTGGCAAATAACGCTCGGGCTTGCTCAGCATTATCGAATACGAAACTAGACGTGGCGTAGATAGGCACGCTGTGTTCTCGTTGTGACGAACGTTCTGCCTGTGTACGGATGGCGTTGGTTTCGAAATGTTTTTTGCTGCTCATATGCTGTAACTACAAAATTGAAGGCGACAAAGTGAAAGCTTATTTGGAACTTTTCAAAAAAATTAGTGGCTTTAAATACTGATTAAGCATTTAATTGTTGTTTTTTGAAGGACTTAATTTGATCTTCGAAGATTAAAGAACGGGAATAGCCATGAAGGAAATAAGTGTAAACGAACTGAAAAAACTGATGGATTCAGGAGCTGACTTTCAGCTGATTGACGTAAGAGAGCCCAATGAAGTGGCTCAGGCCAATATTGGAGGGCTGCACATACCTATGGGTAACATGGCCGACAATATCGATAAAGTGGAGAAAGGCAAACAGGTGGTGGTGTACTGCCGAAGCGGAAGAAGAAGCGGTACGGTTGTGGAGTTTCTCGAAAGAAAGGGGCTTGATAATGCCTATAACCTGGCTGGCGGGATTTTGGCCTGGAAGGCTGAATTTGACCCGAATATGAATGTGAATTGATATAAATTCGCTAGACATACATGAGCCCTGACCATTCCGAATGGCCGGGGTTTTTTGTTTAGAAAAAGGTGCTAAGTCGTTATATTTACATGATGCCTGTAAAATATAAAATTCCAGAGGAAAACGTAGACGATATTACCCTCCTTGATTCAGGAGCAGCCTATTCCTATGCCGACTATTTGCGGTGGACTTTTGAGGATAGAGTGGAACTGATCAAAGGCAAGATTTTTCATATGTCGCCAGCGCCTAATCGCAGCCATCAAAAGGTAAGTGCGTCCCTTGGAAATAAGATGTACAATTTTTTAGAGGGGCATCCGTGTGAAGTATACTTTGCTCCGTTTGATGTCAGACTTCCATCGAAGAAAGGCAGCGAAGACAAAGAGATTTTCAACGTAGTTCAACCCGACATAGTGGTCGTTTGCGACCAAAGCAAGTTGGACGACAAGGGATGCATAGGTGCCCCCGATCTGGTCGTGGAAATACTTTCTCCTTTTACAGCAGCGAAGGATCTGAAAAACAAATACAGCCTGTACGAAGAAAGTGGTGTTAGGGAGTATTGGATAGTGTATCCTGGTGAGGAGATTATCGAAATTTTTGTACTGGGCGACAACGGTAAATTTGAACTGCGAAATCGGTTTATCGGCGAGGACGAAATTCAGTCTGTTGTGCTTGTTGGTTTCAGTTTGAAAGCGGGGGAGGTTTTTTAGGCTCCTTCTTTTTACTAGCTTTAGCTTTAGGGTTAAATTCAATGGCCAGCCTAATCCAGTAGTCCAGGTCATCATCCAAATCCACACCTTCAGGTGACACGAACACATAGCCTTTCATTGGCCGACCAGTGAAGTCCATTTCTTTCGCTCCTTTTCGCTGTAGTGCTTCCTGGTAGATGTCAGGGTCGATGCGGGCCATCAATTGATTTTTCACAATGCCCACAGTCATTTTTCCATCGACGAGGTAGCAAAGCCCTCCCATCATCTTTTTGGCCTCAAACGACACTTTGTGTGACTTCAGGCTTTGGCCGATTCGTTCGGCAAGGTGCTCATCGTACGCCATATTGTTAGAATTTTATTGATTGCCTGCTTCCTTTCTTCGCCGCTATTGTCTGCATTTTATCTCCGAATCTGATGGTGTATTCTCCCTCAAAGTCGGGCGTGATGACTGCCGATACCAGGTTTCCATCCTTCCACTCTATGTCAACTGTTACTGCGCCACGTGCACGCAGCCCGGTGACTTTCCCTGTTTTCCATTCAGAGGGTAATGCTGGAAGTAGATGAATCACGCCTTCATGGCTTTGCAGCAGCATTTCGGCAATGCCGGCTGTGCCTCCGAAGTTTCCGTCAATCTGAAACGGTGGGTGGGCGTCCATCAGGTTAGGGTAGGTGCCACCTCCATGGTATTGCACCCCTTCCTCTGTGCCGATATAGTTGAAAAGCTTTTTGATGGCATCCAGGGCCATGTCGCCATCCAGCAGCCGTGCCCACAAAGAGATTTTCCAGGAAATTGACCAGCCGGTGCCGTTGTTGGTGCGGAGTTCAAGTGAGCGACGGGCTGCTTCCATTAAATCTGGTGTAGTCGAGGGTGTGATGGAGCGCCCGGGGTAAATGCTGAATAAATGAGAGATGTGCCTGTGGTGAGGGTCTTTATCTTCCCAGTCGTGGTACCACTCTTGCAAGTTTCCTTTCTGGCCAACCTGATAAGGGTAAAGCTTGTCCAATGTGCTTTCCAGCTCCTTCCTCAAATCTTCATCCTTGTTGAGTACTTTGGTAGCCTCTATCAGGTCAATGAACAACTCCCGGATCATGGCGTGGTCGGCTGTGCCACCATAAAAAGTGGCGCCCACGTAGCCCTTGTCTGTGATATAGTCGTTTTCGGGGGAGGTGGAAGGCGCCGTTACCAGGTAACCATCCGGACCTTCTACCAGGTAATCGAGGCAGAACTGAGCGGCTCCTTTCATCAAGTCATAGGCGTGGTTTTCAAGAAAGACTGTGTCTCTGGTAAAGGCGAAGTGCTCCCAAAGGTGGGTGCTGATCCAGGGGCCACCCATGCTCCAGTTGGCCCAGCCGGGATAGCCATTCCCAAAATCACCCACGGGGTTGGTCATTGCCCAGATATCAGAGTTGTGATGAAGCGCCCATCCGTCTGCATCGTAGAAGTTTTTGGCAGTGACTTTGCCGGTTTGAGCCAGCTTTCCGACGAATTGCAGAAGCGGCTCATGCAGTTCCGACAGGTTAGCCACTTCTACCGGCCAGTAGTTCATTTCCACATTGATGTTGGTGGTGTAATTGCTGCTCCAGGGTGGGCGCACATGCTCGTTCCAGATACCCTGCAGGTTGGCGGGAATGCCACCTGGTCTTGAACTGCTGATGAGCAGGTATCGGCCGTACTGGAAGTAAAGAGCCGCAAGGTCAGGATCTGCTTCACCTGCCGTAAAGCGTTTGAGGCGTTCAGGCGTGGGCAGCGTGTCGGCCGCTGAGTGCCCAAGGTCGATGGACACCCTGTCGAATAGTTTACCAAAGTCTTCTTTGTGCCTTCTCAATAAAATGTCGTAATCGGAGCCTTCAGCTTTGGTTAGATACTGTGTGGCGGCGGCAATCTCGTCTTTTCCCTCTGTGCCTGGCTGCTTGTCGAAGCCATTGAAGCTGGTGCCAGCGGAAAGTGCAATGATGGCATACGAGGCCCCCGACACTTTCACTCTATCGTCGGCGGCAGTGGAGGTTCCGTCGGTCGAAAGCACTTTGGCGATGGTGCAGAAGCGCATGCTCTTCAAGCTATCATACCTCACCGCATCGGGCATATCGCCCCGATAGCTTGGCTCCGACTTGATCGGAGAGAAGCCTTTCATGGCCACTTGTGCTCCCTCGGCTACAGTGGAAAACGGAAGTTTGCTACTGAGGCCTACTTCAAAATTCAGTTTGTCATTTCCTTCAGTGGAAAGCCTCACCAGCATTACCTGATCAGGGAATGACACAAAGCTTTCTCTATGAAAAGCTGTGCCATTTATTTCATAGTCAACAGTTGCGATGCCCCGGCTTAAGTCAAGCGACCTCTTATACTTAGTTGGGTCGCCGGCATGATCGAAATCAATGGTAAGAAAGCCCATAGGCTCATAAGCCTGTGAGAAGGAACCCTGCATATTGCGGACGAGGCTATCAGCCAGCTGGTAGTTTTCGTTGAAAAGGGCTGCTCTTACAGTTGGGAGATGTTTGTATGCCTCCGGGTTCATGTTGGCATCTACTGGGCCGCCCGACCAAAGTGTTTCTTCATTCAGCGAGAACTTTTCTTTGGCAACATCGCCGTACATCATAGCACCAAGGCGGCCGTTGCCGATGGGCATGGCTTCTTCGAATACTTTGGCTGGAGTGTTGAAACGTAGCTTTAGTTCTCCGGGCTCGTCAGGCTCGGAGCAAGCAAAAAGGAGGAAAGGTAGTATGCAGAGCAAGTAGGGCTTAGTCATTATTCAAAGGTTTCTTTCAACCTTTAAATTAGAATAATCTTACAAGATATTCCCAATAAGAACCACTTCACTTGTCTGCAACTGATCGCAAACTAGTTCTTAATGAGCCTTAAAGTCTCCTGTCCGCTTACTTTGTTAAAACGCAAAATGTAGTTTCCTCTCTGGAGGTCAGAAATTTCCATTGTATTTTGCTCAACAAGGTTTTGAGTTTCGATCAAACGAACCAGCGTTCCTGCCGAAGAATAGATAGCTACAGAAGAGATATTCTCATCGGATCTCCATGACACATAGTCGCTGGCAGGGTTTGGATACACGGTCATTGGTTCGACGATTGAAAAGCTTACCGACACAGGAGCGAAGTATTCAAACTGACCATCGTAGTCTGTTTGTTTCAGGCGGTAGTAGCTGATTTTTGAAATCGGCTGAGCGTCAACGGCTTTGTATTTGAGCTGAGAGATGGAGTTGCCAGCACCCGGAAGATGGAGGATTGGTTGGTAGTTGATTCCGTCTGCAGATCTTTCGATGGTAAAGAAGTCGTTGTTTTCCTCTTCGCCCGTGATCCACTCAATTACAACTGAGTTGTTGACGATTTTTGCGGTGAAGCTCACTAGTTTGATCGGAAGCACTGCGCCGCCTGTGGCCATATTGTAGGGGTTGAAGGCGGGGATGGCAGGAGAGTTGAAGGTACCGCCTGGGCCTGTTATTGTGCCGGAGTTTGTGAAAGTATCCCACTCCAAAGTACCATCACCTACTATCGTACCATTGTTTTGAATATTGCCGGAGTCCAGACCTCCGTAAACGGTAAGTGTGTTTCCTACAGTGGTGGTACCGCCAACTTCCAAAATGCCATCTTCTATCGTCGCTCTACCTATGGAAAAATTACCTCCTACCGATCCGCCATCAGCGAGTATGATGTTACCGTTGTTGGTCATGGTAACGTTTTGATCAACAGTGAGGGGGCCGTTGAAATCGAGTAGCGTGTTGCTATTGTTCGTTGTTATTGAACCTCCAATATGTGCACTGCTTCCTACAGACAAATCGCCACCGTTGTCGATTGTTAAATTTCCTGTTGTGGTTAATGCCTGTCCAAAGTCAAATTGCGTATTGGAATTATTAGAACTCAAAGCACCATTTATAGTGGCGTCACCCGTCACGGCGAAGTCTCCTCCGTTATTAATTTGCACATAGGATCCTGTAGTAAGGTTGCCACCGAAGTCGAAGGTGGTATTTGAATTGTCCGAGGCAATGTGGCCGCCAATGTTGGCATTACCATCTACAGCGAAATCACCGCCATTGCTAATGTCGACACTACCAGAGGCAGTAAGGTTATTCTGAAATTCAATTGTCGTATTTGAGTTGTTGGACGATATGCCCCCACCAATGGAGGCTACACCAACCACAGTGAGATCAGTTCCGTTTGACAAAGAAATTCCACCGCCTGTTGTAGTGACGGAGCCGTTCAGGCTGATTGATCCGTTGCCGTCTCCAGAAATTCCTCCGGCAGTGGTAGTTGTGCTACCCGTTACAACAAGTGAACCATTGCTGTTAACGGTAATAGAAGTACCAGAAAGGTTGCCGTTAACAGTCATAACCCCACCTCCCTTGGTGATGGCCCCACTCACGGTAAGGTTGCTTCCGAACAAGGCATTGTCTCCGCCGGTAGCTGAGAAAGTCCCTGTTACGTTTGCAGCGCCAGTGACAGACAGCCCAACACCGTTGGTTAAGCTCACAGATCCTGATGTTAAAGTGCCGCCGAATGAAAAGTCGGAATTAGTATTGTCGCCATTGATAATTCCCGTCACCGACGTATTGCCTGTTACACTCAGGTCGCCCCCGTTTGAGACGCTGATATTGCCACCAACTGATAAGGTATTTTGAAATACGAGGGCTGTGTTTGAGTTGTTGGATGAAAGATTGCCGGAGATCGAAGCTGCGCCGGCTACGGTCATGTCACTCCCGTTGTTAAGTGTTGCAGCTCCAGTCACTGTCAGCGAGCTTTGAAAAGAAAGTTGTGTGTTTGAATTGTCGGTGCTCAAAGCCCCGTTAACGGTTGCTACACCACTTACAGTCAGGTCAGCTCCTCCATTGATCGACATAGACCCTGCCGTGATCGCACCGTTGACGTTAATGGTTGGGTTGCTGTTTGTGCTGAAAGCGCCATTCATTTTGAACAGGTTACCGTTTGTATTGATGGCTACAGTACCGCCGGAGCCATTTTGGAAATTGAGCTGAGCAACTGTGAAGCTGGCGAACAGGTTAATGGTGACGCCACTCCCCGGCAAACTGATAGATGCGTTGCCGCCATTAATGGTATGGTTGATGTTGATAATGTCTCCTGCCGCCAGGCTTGATGGCTGACTCGGCGACCAACCAGCGCTACTCCACGAGCCAGATGAGGTGGTGTTGTAGGTAACAGCCCAGGCTTTTTGCGTCAGGATGCTAAGGCTTGCAAGCAGAAGAAGTCTAAGTTTCATTTCTTAAATAGCTGAATGAACATTACGAAAGTAATGTAAGTAGCTCTAGTTCCTTTTATCAGGTTAAGTGGCTTTCGATAAACGATGTTCTTTATTCGTTAAAGCTATTTAAATGAGGAATGAGTACATTTTATTCTTTCAGGCAGCAAAGATAATGATGTAACTTTTTTATCAAAAATGTTATTTTTTTGATAAAAAAGTTAATTCTTAACGAGAAGCAAACACCCTTTCAGAAAGGCGAAGCGCTGCTTATCTCCAGTCCCAGGCCACGATGTCCCAGGTGTCAGTAGCATCGGTAAAGGTGTGTATGGTTTGGAACCCAACCCGTTGGTGGGCTCTGAGAGACCTGGGGTTTCTTGAGGCGATCTCAGTGATGCACATGTCGAATTGATTGGCATACAACGTTTTGTGCTGTTGATACATGCCATCAAAAACACCCTTTCCCCGGTATCCTTCAGCTACGCACACCTGGCCCATCACGTAATAGTTGTAAGACTGCATTGGCCTGTTTCGATAACTGAGCGATTCAAGCGTTACAAACATCGGCTTTAATACGGGTATCAAATCCTGAAATGACTGAAGCATGACAAGCGCATAGCCCACCACTTTACCACCATCTTTGGCGATGACCTGAGGCGCAGATTCATTCATTGAGCGAAGTAAATCCAGGTTGTGCCGCACTGTTACAAATCCTTCTTTGGCCAACTGCTCCGGTGTTATATTATGGGGTTGATTTCTCTCCTGCACATCGAGAACCTGCTGGAGATCGTCGTCGGAGGTCGGCGTGGTAAAGACAATGCTGCTCATAAAATCAATTCCATTTGTATGTTGGCTCTCTCATAAGGCGATGGAGGTCCTGTCACCTTTTGAAAACCCAATTTATGATAAAGATTGATAGCTGGTACCAGTCGGGTATTGCTCTCGAGAAATATACGCTTTGCACCTAAGGCTTTGGCTTTATTAATACAGGCCTGACCGAGCAGCCAGCCTATCTTTTTACCCTGGGCCTTGGGGCTTACTCCCATCTTTGCCAGTTCAAAAGTTTCATCGTCCATCTTTGCCAGGGCACACGTCCCAACGATTTCTCCGTCGTATTCAGCGAAAAAAATATGCCCACCCTTGTCGATGATGTATGATTTGGGGTTGTCCAGATAAAGGAGATCCGTTTTCTCGACTTTGAAGTAAGCTTCGATCCATTCGATATTCAACTGCTTAAAGTCGTTTTGATATTGAGCATCGTAATCGACGATCTTCACTTTTTGTACCTCTCTTTCTTTCCTTTTAGCCATTACTCTATCGAAAAGGCTTCTCTGTTCCAGCAGGAATTCCATTTCCTCGATAGACTTCCACATATCATATTGCATTTCGGAAAGTAGCTCTTCGGAGGCGCTCTTGACGTCTATCATTTGCTGTTCCAGCTTTTCACTCACTTCTTTGCTTTTTGCTGAAAGCTCTACCACGCTTTTCCGGCCATCGGCTTCGTCTTTGACCTCGGCAATCAGGCCTTTCTTTTTCATTTTCTTAATTATCTGGCTGACTGAGGCATGACTTTGTCCTATGCTCTGCGCAATTTCCATTACGCCAAGGCCTTCGGTTTTCGCCAGGGTGTAGAATACCGGGAACCACCTGGGCTCCAGGTCAACCTGATAAACATCATATACCTTGGCAGCGTTTTCAGTAAGTATGTCACTGAGTTTTCGCAGTCTGCTGCCCACAGCCATTTTGCCAGCCATTTGATAAAAACCCATAAATGATTTAAATTACGTAAGTACTTACGTAAATATATAAAAGCAACCCTGATTCTGCCAATAGCCAGGGTTAAAATATTTCGAACTGCTACTTTTCGACTGTTAGCCCATTCAGGTCTTTGAAGCGGGCGGTAATCCCCCACCCAAAGAAATTGTTGGCGACTCCAATGAGTAGTTCGTTGTCACCTTCCTGAAACGGGATTTCGAACGAGCTATTGGATAAGGAAAGTCTTCCGTCTGGCTCCTTCATAATCGGGTGGCCATAGAGGTTGGAGTCTATATAGAGCACTCTACCATTGAGCAACACCCATACTTCGTCGCTAAAGCCAAGGTCAAGCATTTTTTGCTGACGCATGGCTGACGTTATTTTGACTTTTAACCACACAATGCGGCGTGGATCACTTTGGCCAAACTTTCTGGTTAAGTTGACAAGGCCTCTTCTCTCAGCACTTATTTTTCCCCAGACTGTTTTTTCGGTTGGCATGTAGCTTTTGCTGAACTCCATGCTGAATTGTCCGGCTGCCAATGGCTCGCTCATTTTCCACTCTCTGATATAATAGGGATCCGAATCTGTTGGGTCAGCCCCGGGCAGCGGGGAGAGGCCTTCAGTTTCGTTGTGCGTAACGACTAAATTGGTAATGATCACCTGGCTGTCGAAGGCCAGCGTGCCTGTTGTTGTGTTGCCTTCCAGCATAGGCACGTAAAGTGTGGGGTTCTCGCTGTTGACGTACACCATCATTTGCTTTCCGGAGATCACCAGCTTTATGTGATTAGGCTCTTCCTTCTTCAGCACGGCATTGGTTTGGTAATGATCCATGATGTCCCAGAGATTGACTCCCCCGACGAACGGTGCATACTGGACTGCATCTTTGGCAGTTGGGTAGCCAATCCTGGCGGTTCGCAGGTAGAAGCATTCGTTCTCCGACTCGTTTTGCCAGTGAAAGTAAAATGAGGCAAAGTTGGGGTCGATGGTTTCCATGTCAAATTCGATGGTACCATTAGTGAAGACCATGTCTTTGAGAATAGCGAAACCGGCTTCCGGAAGCAGCTTCATCGAAGGCTGGCCTTTATAGTCGGTGAATTCCACTTTTCCGGGAGCAAACTCCCAGTGCCCGGGCTTCATAGGCACTTTAACAGTCGCTTTTTTCTGGCCGTAGCATATCCCTGCTATTAGCACAAGTGCTATAGAAATTAACTTTCTCATAATTTCCCGGCTTATTTTGATTTGGTGACTGTCAGGTTTGCGAAGTCGCCGTTGGTGGCGTAACCCACCCATATTCCCACGCTGCCAGTGGTTCTGTCGTTGAGTTTGGTCACTTTTAAACAAGGCTCTTTTGCGTCGTCGACGTAGACAGTGATTTCTTTGCCTTTCACTTCTATGCGGGCGTGAAACCAGCCGTTCGGATCAGGTGGGGAGGGGATTTCATTTTCGTATTTTCCGGTATACTTCTCCCTCAGCTCGCTCCAGTCCCACCGGGGTGGGCTTACATATTGCACCGAGTGGCTGCGACGAATTTGTTCCCCCGATTTGAAATTGAAAGGACGGAAATAAACAATATCGGCGGCAGTCTCCTTGCCGTCTTCAGGCACGGCGTGAAAAGCAACGCCAACAAAGTTCTTGCCTTGCACGTCTTTTCCTTTGATGTCAACTTCAATCGTGCCTTCGCTGAATTCCAGGCCTTTGATGAGTGCATAGCCACCAGCGTCGCTTTTGTCGGAAAAGGAGACCGCCTTTTTGCCGCCGTCATTGAGTGGTGTCACTTTGCGGTCGATGACCGTAAGGCTCCCACTCTTTAGCAATTGCTGTAGATCGTAGGATTGCCCCACGGCTAATTGGCTAAAAAACAAAGCGATACATAGCAATGCCAATTGATTCAATCTTTTCATTTGTTTTGAGTTTTGTTTGACAATACCAACAAGGTCGTCAACAGCCTGATGAGATCAAGTCCAACCGCAGTTCAAGTTTGTTCAAGATCATTCACAGAGGCACGACATACCTTTGGTCGACTTTTTCGTATAAAATTGTATCTTCAACTAGAATGGAATATTTGATAGCTCACTGCAGGAAATTAATTGAGTCACAGCTTGGCTGGGGAAACGCCAGCTTATGGACCAGTGAAGACTTTGAAACGCTCAGCGAAAAAATATTCGAGAAAACACAGGTGAGGCTGAGCGTGACTACGCTAAAGCGGATTTGGGGCAAGGTTAAATATGAAAGTTCGCCCAACGTGGCCACGCTAAATGCTTTAGCCCAGTTTGTCGGATATGACAATTGGAGGCAGTTTCGCCAAAAAGGAGGTATTCCGGTGACACCGCCAGCCGTTACCGCCAGCGAGGGCTCTTTCAATTCTGACAGGGTGATTGGCCCGAAAAAAAGCAAAAAGAAAAACGGCTTGCTGCTGATTGCACCGGTAGGTGTGATTGCGTTGGTTATCGCCTCATTTTTTATGATGGGCAAGGATGAAAAGAAGCCTGAAACACCGGAGAAGAAAGAGCTTCCCAAGCCCTTGTTCGAAAGCAAGAAAACTTCCGATGACCTGCCCAACTCCGTCATTTTTCATTATGACGTCGCTCAGTATGAATCAGATAATGTCTACATCCAGCAAAATTGGGATCCTGAGCGGCGAGAGAAAGTAGATGAAAAAGGCAATTACCACACCTCTATCTACTACTACCCGGGCTATTTTGGTGCCAGGCTCATTGTCGACGGCGAAGTGAAAGCGATTGACAATGTATTCATCAAATCACTTGGTTGGAAGGCCATGATCGATAAATCGCCGGTGCCTGTGTATCTCCACCCTGACGAAATAAAAGGAAAAGGATGGATGGGTATTTCATCAAAAGTATTTCGGGAAAAATCGGGTGCCACCGTTTTTAATGAGACTTGGGCCACGTTTCATAATGTGAGAGAATTTGAGGGGATGAAAGGAACCGATTTCGTCTTTGAAGCAAGTTTGAGAAATACTTCCTCTGTTGAGGAGTCTGTTTGCCGCAATGTGATCGTTTATTTGCTGGCTACCGAAAGTGCTGTGATTATTCCTTTGTCCGACAAGGGCTGTGTGTCCAACCTGGGACTGCTAACCGGGAACAGGTGGATCGACGGGAAGACAGAAGACTTGAGTGCTTTTGGGTGCGATTTTTCGCAATCGCAGACATTAAACGTATCAAGAACGGGAGATAAATTTGAAGTTTTGCTCAACGGTACATCCGTGCTAACCGAGAATCAGTCTGGCTCGATAGGCGATATCATAGGCATACGATTTGCCTTTGAGGGAGCCGGGCAGGTCACAGAGGTGAGGCTGGGCAACGCTAACGGCACAGTGTATGAGGAGAAATTTTAACACGCACTTATCTGAGCAAATGCACCCATCCGTTGCAGGTGGTGAAATCGGGTAGCACCACATCATAGTAGTAGATACCTGTTGGCAGGTTATCGCCGTCCCACTGATTGGTGTATTCATTGTTTTGGTAAACCACCTTACCTGTCCGGTCTACGATTGTAACTGGCATCGGTTGTATGTACTGAATTTCAAACCTGTCATTCACGCCGTCTCCATTGGGAGAGAAGGCGTTGGGAACCATGAGTTCACCTACTTTGATCACCTCAGTCACTTCCTCCACGCAAAGCTCATTGGGCGCAATAAGCCGTGTGGTGAAGGTTCCTTCTGTTGCATATTGATGGACACCGACCAATTCAGGAGATTGGGTACCGTCGCCAAAATCCCAGTAGGCCAAGTCTGTGCCCTGTACGCTTCCTGTAAAGTTGTATTCCGATACGCCGGAGCAATTGTAGATGGCCTCTATTTCTGAGCTGATGGTGACTTCCTCAAGCACATTGACCGTAAGAGAATCGATGAAAGTACATTTGTTTTGATCGTTGTAAATCTCGACAAAATAGGTGGTAGTGGCCCTGGGACTGGCGGTCGGGCTGCCGATGTCGGTGGAACTCAACCCCCTTGTGCCCGGCGTCCAATAATAGGAAGTACCTCCGGTGGCTTCCAGTTGAATCGATTCGCCATAGCAAATAGTTGCTGAGGGACTCAATGTGTACGTTCCCTGCGTGAGCACCAGCTGTCTGGTTGTCACATCAAGGTTTTTGCAGGTATTTGGGTTGGTAACTGTAAGGGTGATCGTGTATTCGCCTGCGGACTGATAAGTGTGCCGCACGGTGTCGCTATTGGTTGATGTGGCACCGTCTCCCAAATCCCAGAAATAAGTTTCTCCTCCCACACTTTCGTTGGTGAACAGAAACTCAAAAGGAGCACACCCTTCTTTGATGTCAGGGTTCTGCAGGTCGGGCGTGTTGGTAACGAAGCTTGCCGAAAGGGTGGAGAGGTCAAATTTGAAGACGCCAAGGTTGCAGTTATTGCTATTGTTGGTTTGAGACCAGGCACCTTCCGTGGTTGGAAAGAGACCGTGTGTGGGTAGGGGATTATTTGACGTAATGCAGCTAGCGCAAACCGCATGATGAACCACCCCACGTTTATCGAAGCGACTGGTACCTCCATCTACGTGATCTCTGCCGGGGTTTCCACCAAAGTAGGTGGCATACAAAACATCGGCTGCATCCGGTTCGAAAACGATCAGGTAAAAGTCGCCCCCGTCTGTAGTGGACTGAAATGCATCTGGCGTGAGCGGCATGCCAAAAGTATTTCCCTGATTGTAGTTACTGCTTTGATTGATGGAGCTACCACCCCAGCCACTGATATAGATATTGTTACAATCGCTTACCAGAAAGGCTGTAGGGGAAATATTAGAGGGTAAGGTTCTTGACCCAAAGACAGTCGACCAAATGGTATTTTTTAGGTCTGCACTTAGCTTATGTAGAAACTGCCCGCTTCCGGGGTTGATGTAGGCATTGCCGACAATAGGGTAAGCTCCTTTGGTCTGACCCACTACGTACACATTGCCTTCGTTGTCCAGATCCATGAGATACACTTGATCGGTAGCTGATGAGCCCAAATAGGTAGCAGCATCAATGGTGAGCAGCGACTCATTGATATGAATGACATAACCGTCGGCAGCACCAGCAAGTGATTTTTGCCACCCGGTGATGCCGAATGGAAAAGTTGTACTTGTTGTTCCTCCGGCAGCATAAACCCCACCCTTTCCATCGGGTTTCACCGTGAAAAGCACGTCGGTGGTGTCGCCACCAATGAAAGTGCCCCATTTCATCTCGGAGAGTTTCGAATCCATTTTAATCAAAAGCCCATCAACCTGCCCGCTATGAGGTAATATTTGGTTGGACATAGGAAAGTCTGCCGAGGGAGAACTCGAAGCTATATAGATATTGTCCTCATCATCAATATTCACTTCACCTCTGAATTGGTCTCCGTAGTTGAGGGTCAAAGCTCCCCTCACTTCAATGATACCGTCGTTTTGGTTGCCGCCCAAATAGGTCGAGGCTACCAGCGTTGCCCCGTTACTGCTTAGAACGCTGACAAATATATCGGTGCCGTTTTCGTAAATAAGATCATCGCCCAGTGGCTGGATCGCATCGCCACCCCCGTACGTCCGTTGGTACCCCTTCGAACTAGTGGGGAAGTTGTCCGACGATGTAACGCCTATTACCACAAGCTCGTCGCTACTATTCACAATCATACTGGTGGGTGTTTCTCTTTGGTTTCCTCCGAGATAGGTAGCGAACAGTAGTTGCGATCCGAGAGAGTCAAATTTCATGATAACAACATCGGTTTTTCCGTTAAAGCTCTCCTGAAAAACGCCCGGTGGTGGCACGAAAACTCCTGTGCTCGCTCCAAAAATAATACCTCCTGCATAGGTGTTGCCGTCCTTGTCGAAGGTGGCGGTGTTTCCCCAGTTGTCGGTTGATGAGCCGGAGTAGGTACTAAAAATGAGCAACGGGTCGATGACCAGCGTTTTGTCTTTGTCGTAGCCGTCAGGGAATTCAAAAGAGACCTGCTGGCCATCTACGCTGAAACGAGCCGGCACCTCCACAGTATCTTCATTTATCAGCTGATAGGCAAACGGCTTCTGTTCTATCATTTGTCCAAACTCCGTTTCCACGATCAGGTTGTCATTCAGCAGGTACACGTCTCCGCAGCCTTTCCACTCCATCGCAATCTGATGGGGGTTGCCTCCCGCCGATACGATCAGGTCATATTTGAATGCCCCGCCGTAAGAAACCATTTTCAGGTCAATGCTCTCATAGAGATCACAGTATTGCACTTCGTTGAATTCTGGCACGCTGCTGGCCCAATGATCCTCCGCTCCCAAAAAGAAATTATGGTAGTAGCTCTGTGCCTCCATGGTGGAGGTTGCAGGGTTTTTGTTGGCACCTACAAAGGTGGTGGAAATGGCCTGCGACAGACCAACTGCGGCCGACTCCTGAAGTGCTCCGCTGTTTTGGCCGTCCAAATGACCATGGGAGCAGTCAAAAGTGTTGCTTAAATAATAAACCCAGCCAGCGTCCTGAAGCAATAGAAACCCGTGCGGAACCTTTTTTCTGAACTTCACGCTGTTGTCCCATTGCCCCTTGTTTTCAATAAAGCCGTTGAACGGGTTTTTCTCTGCTGAAAGGACGAGAGGGTAGCTTACAAAAATCAGATAAACAAAGAGCCACCGTTTCATTGGCGATGTGTGTAGGGTTAGTCGATTGAAAATATACAGGAAGAAGTTGAGTGAACAAAGGTGATTGCCATGTTCATGTATGCAAACAACTTGTATGCTGGCTTCCCTATTCTTTTTTATTAGTGGCTACGCCGGATGTTTGCAAATAAAAAAGGTCTTCCCAGCAGGAAGACCTTTCAACTCACCTTCTTAGAACCTTCATCATTTAACCACCAATCGGTAATAGGGTGTTAGGTCAAGCCTGACCGTTTTTGCCTCCTGAGCGAAGGCGGCAAACCCTGCAAGTATCCCCTGGATAGTTAATAAAAATGCCGTTGGCTTCTTCATTGTTGTTTTAGTTTACGGAGCGATGGATTAAAGAGCTACTTCTGCCAATTCTGGTGCCAGAGGAAAATCGACAGGCACCTGTGTAGCTCCATGGATGAAATTGGAAATGATTTTATCTCCAATTACCATAATGACATCCACCAGGTTAGCCGAAGAATACCCGGCTGAAAACAGGTTCTCCACTGACTCTCTTCCAGGCTTGCTGCGGTTGACAGTGGCGTCTTTCACAAATTTGGCCAGGGCATCCAGCTTTTTGTCGAACGAGGCCTGGCCTGTTCTGATCTCAAGAATCTGCTCGTCACTGAAGCCATTCATTCTTCCGAGCACAGTGTGGGCCGACAAACAATACTGACATTCGTTCACCTGACTCACCACCAGATTGATTACTTCCCGTTCTTTGGCTTTCAAGGTGCTTTTTCGGTTTTGCAGGGCCATGTAGTCGCCAAGCGCAGTTTCATTGTGAGCAAATGAAGCGTAAAGGTTGGGTACGAAGCCCAGGCCCGCTTCCAATTTCTCAAAAATAGCTTTGTTACCTTCGCTTACTTCGTCTTTCGTGGGTACTTTAAATGTTGACATCGTTGTACTGTTTTGTGATTTAAAAATTGAATACCGTTTACAGTACAATTTTACGCTGCCCGCTTGCCAGGGTGAGAGTCAGCTTTTCCCTACTAATTGTTCATTTTTCCCAATAGTGATGTTTTTGGCCTCATGTTTGAATCGCTGCGGCGCCATTGAGGTGATTTTTTTGAAAAGTTTGTGAAATGAGGACACCTCGTCGAAGCCTAGTTCGTGGGCAATTTCCTTGGTGGTTTTGTCGGTGTAGAGTAGCTGCCTTTTTGCTTCAAGCACAATGCGTTCGTGGATAATGCTCAGGGGCGACTTCTGGTTGAATTTGGCAAATAGGTTCGAAAGGGTTTTTGGTGATTTGAAAAGCATATCAGCATAGTCGGCTACCTGTTTTTTTGTTTTAAAATGCTCATCCACCAGCACATTGAACTTTCTGACAATCTCAATCTGGTTATTATCCAGCTCTTTGGTGATGAGCTGCGTCCTGGCCAGCCTTGTGATTTTGATGATCAGCCGCTTAAGCAGCATTTGCAGCATTTCGCCCTGGATATTGTCCCGGGTCGTGAACTCGTCAACAAATACACGATAAAGCATCTCAAATTTATCAATCTCATCGTCCCTCAGTGTTATAATGGGAATGCTCTGTGTGCCAAAGAAGATGATGCCGTTGCACGAAACTTCATGGTCGTGGGTGTTAATACAGTAAAACTCCCGATTGAATGAAAAAACAGTGATGGGGGAGGAGCCCTTCTCAAAAGCCACTTTTTGCAAGTACGTGCTTGTTGTTAGTTGGTTGGGTTGCAGCACAATGGGCGTATTGTCTACAAAAACTGTGGAGGCCCGGTTGCTTCGGTTCCAAAGTATGTGGATAAGTCCCTGCTCCTTCGTTAGCTGATCTCTTTCTCTGGCGTAGTCGGTGCTGAGCCCAAAGTAAGCGTTGAGCTCTGACCCGTTAAATGTGTAAATCATGGCGATGTAAGTATTTCGATGTAACAGTTTGGCAGGCCGGCATAGTTTTTTTCAGAACCCCAACCAAGCCCATATGTCTTCCTCCTTACAAATCGGAGTAACCCGCCTTTTAATATTTATCAGGGAAAGATTGCAGGATCGTTGTGATTGCCTTACTTTAGTTGGTGCACTAACTAATTTGATTTGAAAGAGCCCTACAATCAATATTCATTGTTGCTCGACCGCACTGCCCGCAAGGTGAAATGGTACGCCCAGCAGCAGTTCAAAGAGTTGGGCTTCGACATGACGGTGGATCAGTGGTTGGTAATGAAGCTGACAGATGAAAATGAGGCACTCAGTCAAAGGGAGTTGGCTGCTTTGATGTACAAGGATATGCCTACCGTCACCCGTATTGTGGACATTCTATGCACTAAAGGGTTGGTGGAAAGGGCGGAAAGTCCGGCGGACAGGAGGGTGTCGATTCTTACGCTTACGGAAGAAGGGCGTGAGAAGGTAACCAGTAGTCGAAAGCAAGTGCGCTCAATCCGGCTGAAGGCCTGGGAGGGGCTGAACGAAAAGGATTTCGATGAATTCAACAGGATACTCAATAAGATTTACGAGAATTTGACTTAAAGCAGGAAGGTTGTCAGAACCAGAAAGTAGATAATTCGTTATATATATATTTGTTGCACTAAATATTACCACACTAAATAATATGATCAAGACTGACATTTGCATCATTGGAGCGGGTCCGGTAGGACTTTTTGCCGTGTTTGAGGCTGGGCTGTTAAAGCTCAAGTGCCATTTGATAGATGCCCTGCCGCAGGTGGGAGGACAGCTTTCTGAAATATATCCTAAGAAACCCATTTATGATATTCCGGGTTTTCCAACCGTGAATGCGCAGGAGCTGGTGGACAACCTGATGAAGCAAATAGCGCCTTTCAAACCCACTTTTACGTTAGGAGAGCGGGTGGACGGGCTGACGAAACAGGAAGACGGCAGCTTTCTTCTCTCCACCTCTGATGGTACCGAGGTGCATGCTGGCGTGGTAGTAATAGCTGCCGGACTGGGAAGCTTTGAGCCCCGCAAGCCGGTCATTGAGAATCTGGGGAAGTTCGAAGGCAAAGGGGTAGACTATATGGTCAAAGACCCCGAGAAGTACAGGGACAAGAAAATCGTGATTGCCGGTGGGGGCGACTCCGCACTGGACTGGACGATTTTTCTTTCTGAAGTGGCCAAAGAGGTGACGCTTGTGCATCGCAACCAAACTTTCAGAGGAGCGCTCGATTCAGCCGACAAGGTGTTTGAACTGGCGCAGGAGAATAAAATAAGGCTGCTTCTCAATTCCAATCTGCATAGCCTCGATGGAGACGGAGTGCTGAAGGCGGTGCATATCACAGACCAGGCCAGCACAGTCAATACTTTTGAGGCCGACTACCTGATTCCTTTGTTTGGCCTCAGCCCCAAACTCGGGCCTATTGCCGATTGGAACCTGGGTATCGACAAAAGCGCCATTGTGGTCAACACGGAGGACTACAGCACCAATATACCGGGCATTTATGCCATTGGCGACATCAATACGTATGCGGGTAAGCTGAAGCTTATATTGTGCGGTTTCCATGAGGCTGCACTGATGTCGCAGAGCGCTTTCAAATACATTTACCCGGATCAGAAGCTCAGCTTCAAATACACCACCGTGAACGGCATAACTCCTTTGTGAAATGGAATTAATTAAATTTAAAGTAGAGGACAGGGCAGGTGAGGTGCAGGAAATTGAAGTACCCGGCGACATGGGCCTCAACCTGATGGAAGTGCTGAAAGCGTCGGAGTTTCCGGTGCTCGGCACCTGTGGGGGAATGGCTTTGTGCGCCAGCTGCCATGTGTCGGTAGAGGAAGGCCTCGATCAGCTGGATGAGCAAAGAGACGCTGAACTGGACATGCTGGATACTCTGCCCAATGCCCTGCCCAACAGCCGCCTTGCTTGCCAGCTTCCCATTAACGAGAAGCTGGCTGGGGCATATGTGAAACTACAGGAGGTGATGGAATAGCTCCCCTAGTTCTTGGTCACCTTTGCATTGTAAATCTTTGCAAGAGAGAAGAACTGGATCTGATACATGCCGTCGGGCAGGTTAGAAAGATTCAGTTCAGGGGTATCTCCTTCTCTCAGAGCAATAGTGAACATTAGTTTGCCCGAATTGTCGAACACCTTAACGGAAACAACTTTTTCGGGACACTGCCACCTGATCACATCAGATGTAGGATTGGGGAAAACATCAATTGTTTTCACTGCATTGACCGAGGCGGCCACTGGCCCGAAGTGTTCGAACTTTCCGTCGTAGTCGGTTTGCTTCAGTCGGTAATAGTTGATGCCCTTCAGCGGATTGGTGTCTTCCGCCTCGTAGGTAAGCACTCTGTCTGAGTTACCTGCTCCGGCTTGTTCTTCCAGTATCTCATAAGAAATGCCGTCGCCTGATCGCTCAATGGTAAATCGGTCGTTGTTTTTCTCCTGGGCAGTTACCCACAGGAGGTCTATCTTGCTTTTTGCCGGAGTGGCGGTAAAACGCAGTAGTTTGATTGGTAGCGGATTAAGGTCTTGTTGAATAGCACCGAAAGTGAACGGACTGAAAGTGGAAAGGGACTGGGAGGTCACCGAACCTGCGCCACCCGGACCGCAGGAGCCTGTGGTGCCAATGGCCGCAGCGTTTTCCCATTCGGAGGAGGCGTTGCCCTTGGCTACCACCAAATCTCCGCAATTTTTGATCTCACTTACATCAGAGTTTTCCCAATATAACGTGACACTCGCACTTCCAGAGGCGCTCACACGGTCCAGCTGCCAGTACTCAAGCGAGCTGACGTGGTGCATGTTTTGAGGAATTACTTGTGATACCTGATAGCTTCCGAACCCGCCGTTGAAATATTCGGCCTGGAAGGTCAGCGTTCCCGAAAGACCACTGATGCCGATTCTTGCCCATTTTCCATTTTTGCCAACTGGGAATACAAAGTCCGCTGTGCCTGTCTTTCTCATAGGGCCTTCCACGTAACTATCATCGGCGCCTGGATCTGAAGTGGCCCCAGCACTGAGGAGTAAAAAATTGGTACTTGTGGTGATTATATTGCCCGACGTAAGTATGAGTTGAGTGCTTACAGTGGTCGGTTGCAACAACCTAACACCGGTCAGGCTGTTGTTCTCCATCTCGATTCTGCGGAAGGTGGTGGCCACCGAGCCACCAATGGTTTGCTCCACATCGCCTGTAAAATAGGCCCTTCCTGCGCCGGTGCTTGTATAGGTTCCACCATTTCTTATCCAGCCACCCGCTTCTGTGATTTCAATTACGTTGCCACCATCAGCAATGGTGCCGGCAGATAAAGTAAAGCTTCCGGCGACAAGATCCGACGAAAGCGTCGTGGTAGCTGAGCTTGCGGCGCTGAAGGTGAACGAATTGCCAACAAACAGCCCCCCGTTTGGATTAGCGAAGGTAGAGGTTCCGCCGAAGGAGACATTCAGGTCGTTTGCAATGCTGGCTGAAGTGCCGAAGGTATAGTTGGCTGCTCCGGCGCCATTGAGGGTCAGGTTATAGTAATCGACCCCACGAATAGTGTAGGCTGTGGAGGCACCCGGAGATTGTTTCAGCACAACAGTGCCGCCGGCCAGCGAGTAGGTGCCGGAAAGGGCTGGATAGGTACCGGTAGCGGTATTGCCAAGCTGGAGTTGCGAGGTGCCCGTCATTGACAAGTTTGCCGTGCCTGTGAGGCCGTTGGTTGCAGCGTCGAGGATGGCCGCCCCTTGAATAGTTAGCTGGTTGGAAACCACCGTGGCTCCCGACAAGGTTTTTGTACCGGCGTTTGAAACTGTGAGGTTGTAATACCCGCTTGCTGGCGCCTTAATTGCCTGGCTTCCACTTCCACTGTAGGTAACCAGGTTGTTGGTGTTGGCATTCAGCACACCTGTAGCGAGAAACCCTGCCCCCTGGATATTCAACGTGGAAGAGGCAGCATTTGTCCAGATGGAAGTTGTAGCGTCTAGCCCTGTTGCCGTTCCAAGTAGGGTGATGCTTCCGTTGTTGACAAAAGTAGTGCCTGCAGAAATGGTCAACGTCGGCACGATGGTTAAATTCGTTAGCGCCGTTGTGGTTTTGTTGCCGGTGATTGTTACCGTGCCACTGCCATTGATCGTGGCACTGCCGGAGACGGTTTTGGAAGCGCCATTGAGCGTGAGTGCAGATGCGCCAACTTCCAGCGTGCCATTCAAAGTAGCGTTGCCCGATACTGTGAGTGGGGCCGAAAGAGTTAAAGAATTGGCTGAATTGAGCACGAAGTCTCCGTTGATGGTTGTGGCGGCGCCGCTGCTTGAAAGTGTAGTACCTGTGAGGTTAAGGTTCCTTCCAACAGACCAGCTTCCCGCCGTGGGAGCTACCTGGCCGGTTCCTTCAACAGTAATATCAAAGTTAACAATGAGCGTATTTGTGCCTACCAGATTCCCTCCCGACCTCACGATGATGTAGTCAGCCGTCGAAGCATTGGCGATCGTCACAGTGTGGCTGTTGTTGATCACTACGTCGGACGATGAAGGCGGAACGCAATCACAACTAGCTCCTCCATCTATCAAAGCCCAGGTGCCGTTTCCTGGAGAAGCATCACTCCAGTTGCCCGTTTTTCTTGAATAGTAGGTGCTTTTCATCGGCGTAGTGGCCTTGTTGGTAGTGCCCAATACGAAGTCATTGTTCAATTGGGTCTCATTCAGCAAGGTTCTTTTGCCTGTTGGCGAAGAGGTGCTTCCTGTTGTTGCGGCGCTTACCCCTACGCCCTGAGGAGACCCAGTCAGCGTTTCAAGCTTCAGATCGGAGGTGGCTCCTGCGCTCGACAAGGAGGTAAAGGTGACATTCAGGTTGTAGGCCCCGCCGGCCAGGGTTTGCGTGACAAGAGTGGTTCTCATAGCGGTAATCCGCTGAATGGTGGCACCCTCATTGTCGATATAACTCACATCCGTGGTTGTGGTTCCGTCGGTATGTGTGGCTGTTACATAGCCAGCCGTGGATGGTGACACAGTAGAGTTTATTTCAACAGGGCGGTATTCGAGCGCTGTGCCAATAGGAAACAAGCCGTAGAATGACCCGGATGAGCTTGTTATAGCTGAGGCTGGAAAAAAGCGTTTCCAGGCTCCTCCGTATACTTTGCCAGAGGTTCTGGTGAGTGACGCACCTGCACCTGCACCGAGAGTCAACGTTCTCGTATTCAGGTTGATGTCGCCTGTGGTCATTGTCAGCCCGTTGGTGATTGTCAGGTCTGTGCCAGACTCCAGAACCAGGGTGTTCGGCTTGTTGACAGTTAGTGCGTAGAAGCTTTCCCCGCCAGCTTTGGTGATTGTTTGGTCGGCTACACCACCAAAGGTCACCGAAAAGTTGCCCGACAGCGTCACTCCGCTGTTCACCCAGTTTCCGTTGACCCAAATATTACCTGCCAAATCCTTGATGCCGGATCCACTCAGGTTGACGTGATAATACTGTGCGGGTGCTGCCGCAAGGCTTCTTATGGTCTGACTACCTGCACCATTGAAGGTGATTGTTCCGCCCGTGATATTGTAGGTGCCAGTGAGCTCAGGTAGCGTTGTATTTAGTTTAGCCATTCGCAACTCACCGCCAGACATGGTGAAGTTCGCAGCGCCGGTTTGTCCGAGTGTATTGGTGCCGGTAATGAAAACTCCTGATGTGATTTGTAAAGTTGCTGCCGCAGTGAGCGTAATGTTGCCGTTGGCAGTTACAGTGCCCCCCGAAAATGTATTATTAATCGTTAATGCATAAAAGTTCTCCCCAGCTCCGGGTGTATAAATCGTTTGATTCGCCGTGGATGAGTTGAAAATGACCGTAGAGGAGCTTTTTGTAAATGTGCCGCCATTGTCGTTGTCCCAGTCTCCCCGAAGACTGATGATCTTGCTTCCATTAGCATCAAGCGTCGACCCACTGGCTATAGTAAGCAAACCTGCAATATTGATATTGGTGGGATTGAGTCGCTTAGTAGCCGCACCCTGAATGATCAGGTTGTGGTAGCTGCCCTGGCCATCCATTGTATAAGGCCCGCCGGAAGTTGCACCAAAAACTACTGTGTTACCAGTGCCGGTCGCCGTGAGTCTCACCGTCGTTGGAAAGTTGGCAGGTGTGTTGTAATAGAGAAATGATGTGGAAGTTGCATTGTTAAAAACACCATTCGTCGTCGCATTTCCCAACAGCGTCGACGTTCCTGTCATGCGGATGGTACCATTGTTGGTAAGCGTTCTTTTAGCAAGGTCGAATCTTGAACTATTGCTGAAGGTAATATCAGTTCCCGCCACCACCGTGGCATTGTTTCTTAGCCTAAGGCCAGAGCTGGCACTGGTAACGGCAACTGTGCCAGTACCACTCAAAGTATTGCCAGCGGTACCAGCAAATCTTACCTGCCCATTGGAGCCACCGTTGATAGTGCCATTCAAAACCAGGTTTCGGCACTGCACATGGCGGTTGGTTCCCATGGTAAGCACCCCAGAGGCGTTGATTGTCAAATTGTTAATGGGTGCGTTGGCGGTGAAGTTGGTGGTCACGGTATGGCCCGCACATATAACTACGTCGTCGCTGACAGTTGGCAGGCTAGTGGCAGCAGCTCCACCACAGCCCACTGTCGACCAGGTAGCAGTTGAAGTCCAGTTGCCGGATGCTCTGGAATAGAATGTAGCACCATAACTGACTGAATGAAAAACAAGAAAACTTGAGAGAAACAGGACAGCACCAAAAAGATACCTTTTGCCCATACATTTAACTAGTGAGAAAGATTTCTATTAACCATAATGATCTTTATCTATTGGCTTTGTGGCTTTTAGAATATTCTATAGAATTTTGATCAGGTCAAAAGACTCGGTGCAAATATCAAAATAATTTGATCATGCCAGCTTGAATTTCGACAAAAGGGCAAAAGATATCGGTGATTTCTTTCGCTTACTCGACTTTGGATAAAGTCAGTGTCATTAGAGCATCCTCACGGTTGGCTCATGCCTTAC
Source organism: Imperialibacter sp. (assembly GCF_048007035.1). Classification (NCBI taxonomy): domain Bacteria; kingdom Pseudomonadati; phylum Bacteroidota; class Cytophagia; order Cytophagales; family Flammeovirgaceae; genus Imperialibacter; species Imperialibacter sp. The sequence continues at coordinate 1,041,853 of NZ_CP180355.1, read as the reverse complement.
CTTAAAATTAACCGACCTCGCAATAAAACACATCTCGTTGGCTTTGTGATGCAGCCTTTTGGTTTCATCAACTCTTGCGGCATCGGTTATTGTAACAGCAGGCCTCAGCACCACCTCACTGAACTGCCCGCTGCCGTCAGGGTTTTCCACCATGGTGCCCTCGGCATTGTCTGCATACTCGGTAACCACAATGCCGGCATCGGAACACAGGTGTAAAAACCACAGCATGTGGCAGGAAGATATAGAAGACAGAAACAGCTCCTCTGGATTGTGCCTGCTTTTGTCGCCCCGAAAGGACGGGTCGGAGGAGGTGAGAATGTCGGGCTTTCCGTCGATGCTGACCGTGTGGCTCCGTTCATAGTCACGGTAGCCTGAGGTGCCGGTGCCTTTGTTGCCTGTCCAGCGAACAGTGGATTGATAGTGGTGTGTTTTGGCCATTTAAAGTTAAGGGTCAATTATTGCATGAATTAACGGCGTTGGCAGGTAAAAGATGCAGTGCTTTTCTGTCATTTTAATCAGGATTTATCGCCCTGTGCATTGCCAATACCACCGTCAATCGTTCAAGAAAATTCCCGGTCCCCGATCAATTTATCACGCAGGCTCTCTAGTTTTCTTTTTCTCGGCAAATGTACCCTGCGCAACTCCCACGTAACCACTAAATAAGACAGCACGAAAGCCCCCAGTACCAACAGGTATTTCTCCCACGAAGCGTTGTTCAATGCCAGGTTAGGGAATGAAAAGATGGCTGCAGGCAGCAAGAACCACCACACGAACGTTTTGGCAAAGGTAACAAGGTAACCTGCGTTTTTGATAGCCTGATCAAGTTCGGCAAGCATCGATTGGTCAAACCTGTTCTCACTCCTCTTTCTCTGACGCCGACTGAAGAACACAAAAACACCAATAACAAGGAAAGCCAGCCCACCCACGTACGAATAGGCACTTTCCTGATCACGTATTGCATCAATCAGTAGAAATCCTCCTGTTACTGTGGCAATGAACATCATGCCGATCTCATTGACATGAGCCAGCCAACCGGTTTTGTTTTTGTGCTGATGGATGCGCTGGTGCAGCGCTGTTTCATTAATAGCGTACATAGGTTCGTTATTTTGAGTGTCCCAAATTTTTTTTAAATCCTCAAACTCCATAGTGCTCATATTTTTTAGATTGAGTGGTCAAATGTTTTTTGATCCGGTGAATCTTAACGCCAATATTGGTTTCGGTTAAACCCACCATGTCGGCCATTTCTTTGTAGCTGAAGCCATCGAGTAGCAGCAGGGTAAGCGACCGCTCTACTTCGCTCAGCAAAGCGATTTCGGCGTAGAGCCACGCCAGCTTTTCGTCGTTGTGCGTCGCTTGTTCCTGTAGCAACAAGGGGTGTGCTGAAGGCAGCCCTTCTATCGACTCCCGGCCATCGGTGTGCTTCTTTTCTTTCATCGACCAGCGCATGGCGGTGTTTAGCGACACCCGGTAAAGCCAGGTGCTCGCCGCTGACTCATGCCTGAATTTTGGAATAGAATGCCACACCTGAATGGTGATTTCCTGAAAAAGGTCATCCCGGTCAAACTCCGTAAACGCATAGGCCCGCACTACTTTAAAGAGGAGGGCTTTGTATTGCCTAAGCCAGGTGTCGAAAATGTGTTGCTGTTCGCTTTCCTTCATTTTTACCGAATGGTTACTTAGCTAGTACCGGGCTCTGTGGATTTCTTACAGAATGAAGGTAATTATTTAGAATAAGTGAAAGAGGTTGCTTTCTACTACAAGCAAAGGCACCCTCTTTAATTCCTGCTCTTTGGAATAAGTTTTACATAATATTTTTGAAAATGAAAGCCTTTGTTGGGACAGTTGAACTTATAAAAGCATGCAATTCAATAATAATTCGGTATAATTATTGTTATCCTACCGATTAAAACACATACCTATGAAAAAATTTCAACTAGCTTTTCTCCTTTTGCTCTTCGCCGGGTCGGCTTACGCCCAGTTTGAAGACACCAAATTTGTGATCGGGGCTGCGGTCGGTTTTAACAATGATGCGCTCTCTGGTGTATCCTCCATAGGAGTTGTTCCTTCTTTCGCAAAGACCATTAAATCAGATGCCTTGATTGGACTGTCAGGTGGATACTACACGACGATTTTGAAAAACGACGACTCTAACTCCAAAGAAACCTGGAACAACCTGCGCACGGGCATATTCTACCAAAAATTTTATGGAGTAGCAGAGCGGGTGTTTTTTAACTGGAGGGTACTTGCAGGAGTAAGCTTTAACAATCAGGGAAACAATTCCTCCACGTACGACAATCGAGGATATAATTTTAGCCTGGTGCCAGGGTTTAGCTGGAAAGTAATGGATAGCATTATCTTGAACGCATCGCTCGGTGAAGCAGGCTACAGCTATCAAAGCCTGTCTTCCGGCGCTCCGAACGCTTCGGTTGATATCAAAAACAGCCAGTTTAATATTCGGTTCAATAACCCTCAGTTCGGAGTCACCTTTCTAATTAAATAAAGACCATAAACTTCAGAAATAGGGAACCCTAAAAAATTCAAACTATGAAAAAGACTCAACTAGCTATAACGTTTGTCTTAATTTGCTCTGCGTCTTTTGCGCAATTTGACAGCACAAAATATGTGATCGGAGGGCTGGTGAATTATGGTACTAGTCAAAATAAGACTAAAAATATTAATGATAGTCAAACGAACTCAACTTCTTCATTTTTTTTCAGCCCATCAATCGCCAAACCAATAAAGAGCAATGGTTTGATGGGAGTTGAGCTTGGCTTTGGAGCTGGCTCCAGTAAAAATAAAGGCGGGAATTTTGAAAGTATGGGCACGAATCAGCATTACAGCCTGGGTGTGTTTTATCAACGGTTTTACACCATTACCAATAAGATTTACTTTAACTGGAACGGTAGGGCCCGGGTAGGTTTGAATAAGTCTGTAAGTGAATACACCCTGAGTGAAACGTTTCAATCGAAAACAACCGAATATACTACTTCCTATGACTTAACGGTCACACCTGGTATAAGCTGGAAAGTGATGGACAGAGTTTTACTGAATGGGTCCATAGGTGGTGCAGCTTTTCAGTTAAATGACAGGGAGGGGGGGAGCGACACTTCTTTTTCTATTTTCTTCAATAACCCCCAATTTGGGTTTTCTTTCCTTTTGAACTGAAAAAATGATGGTCAGGTGGGCACTGTGCCCACCACTTTCACACCATAGCTGGTGAGCGTTTCGGTTTTATTTGCATTCCCGGTAATCATGCGAACAGACCTCACTTCAAGGTCTTTCAGTATCTCGGCTGCAGCCCGAAAGTCCCGGGCATCTCTTTTGAAGCCGACGGCTTCGTAGGCATCGGCTTGCTTCACACCCTGGCGCTTGTGCTCCACACTTTTGAGCAAGGCAAAGTGGCCATTGCCCTTTCCTTCCTGCTCCAGCCAAATCACAATGCCCTTGCCTTCTTGTTGTATGAGCTGCTGCGAGGTTTCCATTTGCTCCCGGCAGTCGCACTCAATGCTGTTGAAGGCATGGCCGAACAGGCACGACGAGTGCACCCTGCAAAGCACTTCCTCCCCATCTTTCACATCGCCCATCACCAGGGCAATCGACTCTTTCTGTCCGTCGTAGTAGAGCACCTCATGGTACTCCCCATATTTTGTTTTGAGGTTGCCCTCGGCCATTTTAACGATCATAACACTTTCCTTTGAAGCCGTGAAGGTAGCGAACGTTGGCAAAAGCTGAAAAGCAAGGGAGGTGGTGAGTGGAGACACTCACAAAACACCATCAGGTTTCCGGGTGTGTCTTCCTGCCCGTATCACACATCAGGTTTCCTGGTGCTTCTTCACACCAGGAGGCTACCACCAACGTTTCCTGGTGTGTCTTCACACCAGGAAGCTACCACTGCAAATACTTATAAACAATCCTGATCAGCTTGTACGCCTCCTCCATGTCTTTGGCCTGGTACGACACCGTGTAGCCATCCACCCGCTTCATGCCTGGGATGCCCATGGCCACATCGGCACGGGTGGGGGCGTCGACCTTCAGCACAAACTCAATGGGGTTTTGCACTGGCAGAGGTTTGGCATTTTTGATGTCCTTCAGGGCTGCTTTGGTTTGTGCCTGTAGCTCTTTTTTCACCACGTCGGGGTGGAGGAGTTTGGCGGCGCTGGAGCCAATGGCTTCCTTGGTGGTAACGGTGCGCACCGCCGGTATCAGCTTTTTGATTTCCTCGGTGAAGGTTTTGTCGCCGCTGGCCAGGATGACAGGCACACCTACAGCACCAGCGAAAAAAGTGTTTAGTCCGCCTTCGCCCACCTCGGTGCCATTGATCCAAAGGCCTTTTACCGAGCCGGAGCCGGTATGCGCCAGAAAGCCATTTTCAGTGCCGGCCATGGCGTGGTAGCCGATGTAGATCACCCCATTGAAGGTGGCGTCCAGTCCCTGCACCATGCCCAGGGGCTTGATATTGCTCTGGATATACTCCACCCGGGGATCGAGCTGGGTGTGGAGGAGGTTTTGCATGTCGCCGTGGCTGTCGTTCACCACTATGGTGGCGGGGCCTGCTTCAAAAATGGCCGCCACCACGGCATTCACCTCGTCGGTCATCAGCTTGCGGCCCGTGTCATAGTCTTTGCCGCCGCTGGTCATTTTGGCCGTGCCAATGCCGCCTATGCCCTCCATGTCTACAGAGATAAAGAGCTTCACAGGTTGGGGCTGAGCCATGGCTGTGGTGGAAACCAGCAGGAGCAGGAAGAGAAGTTTTTTCATGAGAGGAGGTTGGGTTGATAAAAGCATCTAACAAAAAAAAGGTGCGGATACAATTTAGCAGGTTGGAGGGAAAAAACTAAGGCAGGTGTGATGGGAGGGGGTATGGTGCACCATTTCAAAAACATCGTGACGTTGCTGTTCAGCGTGGTTTTTTGAGAGGATGGGCATTGCTATAATATGGTTCAAAGAAAAATAAGGCGAATAAAAAAATTGATGTAACTTTCATAGACATGGATCAAAAGAGCTGATCTAAAATAGAGAAAGTTCCGGTCATAACCTTCTTAAACAATATCGCATGCCCATTAAAAACCTCTGGACAAGGGAAGAACTGATAGTTGCGCTTAATCTTTATTTAAAGCTTCCTTTTGGTAAGCTGCATACTGGAACTCCTGAAATCGTGGCTTTAGCTCAACTGATAGGAAGGTCTGTTAATTCCGTTGCAATACGGCTGAACAACTTTGCGCATGTAGATCCTTTCCATCAAGAAAGAGGCATAAAAGGATTGTCGGGCGGAATAAAACAGGTACAACCAATCTGGAACGAATTCATCAACAACCAAGAAGAACTACTCTTCGAGAGCGAAAGGATACTTGCCGAGAAGGAAAGTCTATCTTTGGAGAAGAAGTTTGAGAAATTATTAAGTGGCACGGAGCATCTGAAAGGTGAAACCAAAATAAGAGAGGTAAAAACTAGGGTAAATCAGACAGCATTTAGGCAGATGGTACTGGCAAACTACGATTTCAGGTGTGCAATGACTGGAATAGACATTCCGACTCTACTTGTTGCGAGTCACATCATCCCGTGGGCTCAAAACGAGCAAGAACGTCTTAATCCGGAAAACGGGATCTGCCTTTCTCCTCTATACGACAGGGCATTTGATCAAGGCCTTCTCGGAATAGACGGCAATTACAAAATTATTCTATCAAAAGGGCTAAGGGATTATGTAAAAAAGGCTTTCTACCAGCTGCATTTTGGCCAACTAGAGGGTGCCAGCCTGCAGATGCCAAGGAAATATTGGCCTAGGAAGGAGTTCTTGGAATGGCATGCGCAAAATATAATCATTACTTAGACAGCAAAGTTCACTACGGCGATAAAGCGTGTGATTTGCCTATTTCGAGTACGCAGTTTTCCCTTTAATAACACCTCGTACCCCGCCTGTCGGATTTTCCACATCATGTTCAAATCTCGGGATAAGGTGTATATGAGCATGAAAGACTGTCTGTCCCGCTGGCTTATTAATGTTGATACCAATGTTGAAACCGTCTGGATTGTATATTTTAGTTATGATTTCCTTTACCTTGTTTATAAGAAACCAGCAAGCGCTTTGCTTTTTAAATGATAGATCGAAATAATTGGGCTCGTGGTTCTTAGGTATTATTAGGGTGTGACCTGGGTTCACTGGATATTTATCTAGAATTGCATAGGCGGTGGCTGATTCTGCTATCAGTTCCAGATTTGAGGCTGGTTGGCAAAAGGGGCAAGAGGTTTTTATACTTCGTTTCAACTGGTTGTAATGGCGATATTCATATATCTCGCAATTCTCATTCTTAAAAAAGGTATTGTAGGGAAGTGTTACATTACATTGATAGGTAGGCTTCTGGTGTATCTTGTGAGTGCGAAAGCCTTCAAACTTAACGTCTCTACGAACTGCAAAGTAAGCTTTGCCGGTTGGTTTTAGTAATTGAGAGATTTCAATTAGTACCGTTGTTTGTTCTTCGGGCATCAACACATTCAGTACATAAAAACATATTATAGTGTCATACTTCTTGGTTGGGTAGCTAGGTAAATAGTACTTGTCATACCCATCAATAGTAATTCCTTTTTCTTTTAGAAGCTTCACATCCCTACCAAACCCGCAACCAAAATCAAGTACGTTTCCGTCTAGTACATTTTTGTTAAGCAGTATTCGGGCAGGATAGGAAAGTGTGTCTCTTTCCTTAGCGGTTAGGTGATTGTAAAGATTCTGCTGGTTCATGTCATAAACTGAAATCCGTTGTTCGAAGCAATAGTAACAAGAGGTAGAAGCCGATCTCGAAATTTTTCCTTTGTGAAATTCTGAGGAAGTGATGTTATCTCATCCAAATCGGGGAATATGGTGAGATACTCCAGCAGATGTTTACTATTTGGAGTCTTGGTTTTTACTATTTCAATCGCCTGTTTTTGCAGCGAGAAGAAAGGGTCGAAATACTTCTCGAAAAGTGGAAGCTTATTGCTTTTGGAACTATTGAAGGAAGAATCAGCTGGAATCAAGTTCCAGATTAGATCGTGTGATACAAAAGCATGTGGAATAAAATGCTCTACTGCGTAATTTCCAACTGTAAGTCTCTTGCCAGTATAAATACAGTCAACTCCATCAACTTCTTTTAACACTACGTCCCAAAATTGATTTCGTTGCTTACTAAGGCCGCTTCGAGCAGCTGGCTTTATGAGCTTATTCGGTATATCTGGAACGTTGGGGTTTCGAGCTTGTAGGAAAAGGCTAAGGTTCCAAAAGCAAAAGTCTTTTAAAAACCTAGCGTTCGTTTGCAGGTAAGATAGCCACTCTGAGTTGATGATAATTTCATTGGCGGTCACTGCATACAAAGACTTTTGGCTGTAGGATTGAGATGCTTTATAAATCTCAGACTTTGTTCTGCCTGGGAACCATGGAGACAGAAACCAGTGGGGCACTTGTCTATCAAAATGCTCTAGGAAACTAAGAGAGTTGCTATTTTTGGTAGTGGCCAGAACTTCGTAGACTTTACCTCTGTCTTCGTCTACCGTGAGTGACTCGGTGACTTTAAGATTTTCAATTGCCCGCTGGAGTTTATCGGCTACGCCAAATGAAATATGGAAATAATTGATTGTGTACCATGCGTTAGCCACCATTCGGGCGAACAGTTGTTTTTTTTGAATACTCAAGACCCCAAGTTCTACTGACTGAAGGATTGAGAGAAACCAGTAGTATTTGTATGTAGCGACAGTGTTATTGAAGCATGCTGCTAGTTTTTCAGTGGGGAGTGACTTGTGCTCGGGGAAATTCATTGAATCGTTAACTTAGAATTGATTTAGCTTGATTCCAGTTCTTTTTGAGTATAGGTCTTTCAAAACTGTTTTCGCCATTGGACACTTCACCTGAAAAATGGCAAAACTTTTCAGGATAGTCTTTTCTTTTGTACTTATTCCATTCTTTGTAAGCTAAATCCGCAAATGGCATTTTTGGATTGAAAGAAATCTGAACTCCAGTTCTGATGCAATATCCTATCGGTTTCTGACTATCAGAAGATAGCGACTTTGCTAGTGGCTTTGTAGATTGAAAATGACTTTGCAGCTCGTCAAACGTGACCTTCGAACCGATGTAGGTTGAAGAGATACCCCACAGTTTCTCTTCAAAATCGGCCTCTTTTTTATAAAGCAACCTGCTATTTTCAATAACTTCCTCAAAATAACGAGTCGCTTGTTCGTCAAGGGGGTCGCTTATAACTCTTCCCATTCTCGTCAAAATTCCAAATTCAATATTGTTGTTTTGAGAGTAATCGTAAAGATTCATTGAACTCAAAATAGCGGAAGTCTCGTTGGCGTAATATTTGGCATGCAATCGAGGCTCATATCGAATTTCTACATTTGGTAGAGTTTTAAGGAATTCCAAATCCTCCGAATTCAGACTTTTAGATAATTCACCTTCATTTTTGCCGAATACAACTGTTATCTCGAGCTTGTGGCTTTGAATCTTGGCTTTTAGAATGTCCCTAAACCTGACATGAAGCTTGATATAGGGGGAAATAATATACAGAAGATCATTTGCTGATTCAAATAGCGTCTCTAGTTCTGCATTTAGACTGCTGCCTTTTAAAAATTTCCCCATTTTAGTAGGTGTTGTGTTTAGTTCCTATCAGTTCGAGGGCTATATAAAACAAGATGGACAACCATTACTTTCAGTTCCGTCAAGAATATCGAGCAGGAATTTAGAACCTTTAGATTTCTGCCTATTCATCCTTTTTAGGTGCTCCTCTTTAATGTTCCTGATTCGCAGAGGGCTAATCAAGTCTTTTAGTGACTCATTTTGGTTCCAGGTAAAGCCCTCCTTTTCGTTTTCGTATTCCATGGCCTGAGCAAAGAGAGTTGGGTGTTGTTCATAGAGCCATACCCACTCTATCTTTTGCTGGAAAAAGCAGAAATAACAGCCGGATCGGCTTCTTGCATATTCGCCCGTGTCCCCATTGACAGAGTAGTCCAATTTTTCGTAATAGGCGGGTACGCCTACGTTGCTTTCTCTCAGCAGTTTGAAAATATCATCCCTTACTAGCACTTCCTCATTGTCGAGTAAGGGATAGTCCTCTTCAAATGAGAGTGGATAATTTCTGCTCTTCAGAAAACGAAAGGCTGCGTGATTGAAATTAGCCACGCCCTGGTCGAAGAGGTCGACTAATTTTTCAAGCAATATTTTCCTGTTGTGCTCTGGATTGCGTTCGATAAACTCAAGTGGCGTGCGAAGAATTTTTGTGGCTTTATCGAAAGCTTCTCCACTAAGCATTCCAGCATAGAGTTCAATTACCTCTTCCGTCTGCGCATTGCTCAGCATGTCTTTCACGACCTCTTCGCTCCATATGTTTTGGCGAAACGGGAAGATCGACTGAATATTGGCTTTACGGGAGATATATCCCTCTCTGTCTTCATCGCCCCGTATGCCCACGTAGGATACCACGGAGTTGTCGCCCACAAACTTCTCAAAAGGTTCCAATTTCATTTTTTTGGTACACCAGCGAGCGACATTGGAAGGAAGATAACCTCTATATATCTTATAATAATAATCAAAGGGGTTTTCTCCGACCGCTCGGGCATCATCTGACTCTAAGCGAGTGATCTTTTTGCCTAAGTAACCTTCTAGGCGCTCAATAAGCTGATAAGTTTCATCAAGCTCTTTACCGGTATCGCAGAAATAGTAAGTAAGGTCGATTTGGGGATATTTGTCTCTTAAGTATATAGCTAAAGCAGCACTATCTTTCCCGCCGGATATGCCTAATAAATGCTTTAGTTCACTCATCTAATCGTTACCTATGTTTATAGTGCATCGTGAAATGAATATACAAAAAAGTTGCATTATTTTAGATTTTCGTAATTGAACACTCGCCTTGCCGATTGTTCGACTCACCTCAATAACTGACTAGCTAAGGATGGCCTCCACGTGGCGAGAAGGAATTTACACCGGCCCCCACCCACACCTACCGCTAAACCTTTTAGCATCTACCGCAAGACCGATCTGAATCTACGCCTGGACCGACTTGAATCTAGCGCTAGATTGAACCCTATCTACAGCTAGTTGGACCTGCATCTACAGCAAGATCCAACTCCATCTACAGCAAGTCCGGCAGGCAACTAGCCCAAGATGCTTCTGTGACAAGCGCAAGACCGATCTGCATCTACAGCAAGACCGACTTCCATCTAGCGCTAGACGGACCTTCATCTAGCGCTAGATCAGAGTGAATCTACAGCTAGATGAGACTGCATCTACAGCTAGATGGGAAAGGATCTACCGCTAGATGAGAAAAGACCATTTTGACCATCATAAATTTATTGAAAATGAAAGTCCTTGTATAAGGAATAAGTACAATTATCTGCTAACTATTGAGGTCTTAAGCTTAGAGCAGAAACATCCTGGATTTGATAATTTTGGTGATGGGCGAGTTGCGTTATTACAATCGATTGAAATAACTATTAACGCACTAATTTCAAACGTCTTTATACGAAAAAATTACCGAATAGATACATAAAAACACTTTTTACCTGTGTATTTTTTAACATTTTCAGTCTAAGAAAAATAATATATATTTTTTTCAACTGAATTCTCGTGAAAAACACTTTTTGGCATCAATATTGAAATCATTTTTACTGTACACAACGAGCTGATTTCTCCCTCTTCAGAAGTTTCGCTGGAGGCGCCACAGGGGTTCTTTTGCAAGAGTGATGAGTTGACTCAGGGTACACAAACCGGGGACGCTGGCCAGCCCTCCATTTTCAAAATCATTTTATTCACATTTTAAATTTAATAGTAATGGACTCAATTCAATATAAAGTAATTCGTCGTGGACAGCCGGGAGTGGCTGGCGGAGGCGAAATGAAGTACTACGCTTTTATCAAGCGGGATCGTGTAATCACACTAAGGGAAATTGTGCAGGAAGTGACGGCCAGGAGCACCCTTACCAAGGGCGATGCGCTCAATGCCATCGAAAACTTCCTGGACCTGATTCCGATGTACATGAGAAAGGGCCATGTGGTAGACTTGGGGCAGCTGGGCAACTTCCGCATCAACCTGAGCAGCAAAGGCAGTGAAAAGCCTGAGCAGGTGAGCATTTTCAGCATCAAAGGCACGAAGGTGTTGTATACACAGAGTGACGAGATGAAGAGAAATCTTGCCCAGCTGAAGTTTACCAGATCGTCAGATGCGTTTGACAACCTGGATGTTGAACCAAACGAGGAGGCTGCATGAGTAGCGTAGTACATGTTGCTGTCGGCGTGCCAATTGGCAAGAGCCAGCAGAGAGAGTAGAATCCCGCATGAAAGTGCGGGTTTTTTTTGTTGAAGGGGAGCCGTTTGGTGGTTAGAGATACCTGCTGCTGCATCCTTCCAGGCCGGGAAAAAAGGCATCTCAAGGGTGTGCTGTCAAGGTTAACCAGAGGACGATTATGTTTTTGGTCGGAGATACCTGCCTGCGCATCCTTCCAGGCCGGCCGACGTGGAACGGTATGACGGTGTGGCGAGGTGCACTGCTAGTGGTTGGGTTTGATTTTCCTGCTGAGTTTGCTGCGAGGCTATCAAAAGAGCAATACCTTTTCCTCTGGCACCCAACCACGCAGGGGCGTCATGCCTGCGCTAAGCAGGCATCTCCAAGGTGCGCTGTCAAGGTTAACCTAAGACGATACAGGTAGAGGTTAGAGATACCTGCCTGCGCATCCTTCCAGGCCGGCCGACGTGGAACGGTATGAAGGTGTATCTGGTCGCAGTGCTAGCATCAGTGGTTGTTTCTCCTGCTGAGTTCGCAGCGAGGCAGTGAAAAGCGCAGTGTTGTTTCCTCTTGCACCACCCTACGCAGGGTCGTCATGCCTGCAACGGCAGGCATCTCCAAGGTGTGCTGTCAAGGTCATTTTCTACTTTGAATGAACTGCAGTTTTAATTGTCGTTGCAAATCTTTAATTTCTTCCCTCATCTATACGATATGATTGCAAAAGGAGGATACACATACATCATGTCTAATAAGCTGCGAACGGTCTTGTACATCGGCGTTACTTCCAATCTGTCTGCCAGGGTTTACAAACACAAGACCGATACGGATTCAGCCTTTGTTGCCCGGTATAAATGCTTTGACATTATCTATTATGAATTTCATGACAGGATCGAGTCGGCTATCCTTCGGGAAAAGCAATTGAAGAAATGGAAGAGGGAGTGGAAGGAGAAGATGATTACCGCCTTCAATCCGCAACTGCTTGATTTAAGTGAACAGGTAAAGGATTTGGTGTGAGGAAGATTGTCTTTTTGGTTGGAGATACCTGCCTAACGCAGGTATGACGGTGTATCCGATAGCAATGCTTGCATCATTGTTTGTTTCTCCTGCGGGGTTAGCAGCGAGGCCATGAAAGGAGCAGCATACTATCGCCTCACACCGACCTCAGCAGGGGCGTCATGCCTGCGCTAAGCAGGCATCTCCAAGGTGGGCTGGCAAGGTTAACCAGAAGACGATACGTGTCGGGGGTTAGAGATACCTGCTGCTGCAGCCGACGTGGAACGGTATGACGGTGTATCCGGTCGCAGTGCTAGCATCAGTGGTTGTTTCTCCTGCGGGGTTAGCAGCGAGGACATGAAAAGCTAGTGTTGTTTCCTCTGGCACCGACATCAGCAGGGTCGTCATGCCTGCGCTAAGCAGGCATCTCCTAGGTGGGCTGGCAAGGTTAACCAGAAGACGATACGTGTCGGGGGTTAGAGATACCTGCTGCTGCAGCCGACGTGGAACGGTATGACGGTGTATCCGGTCGCAGTGCTAGCATCAGTGGTAGTTTCTCCTGCGGGGTTAGCAGCGAGGACATGAAAAGCTAGTGTTGTTTCCTCTGGCACCGACATCAGCAGGGTCGTCATGCCTGCGCTAAGCAGGCATCTCTGGGGTGTGCTGTCAACATTAACCAAGAGACGATACCTGCAAGGGTTAGAGATACCTGCCTGCGCAGCCGACGTGGAACGGTATGACGGTGTATCCGATAGCACTGCTTGCATCATTGTTTGTTTCTCCTGCGGAGTTTGCAGCGAGGCCATAAAAAGCGCAGTGTTGTTTCCTCTTGCACCGACCTCAGCAGGGTCGTCATGCCTTTCCTTCCAGGCCATGAAAAAAGGCATCTCTGTGGTGCGCTGGCAAGGTTAACTAGAGGACGATTGTAGTTTTGGTTGGAGATACCTGCCTGCGCAGGTATGACGGTGTATCCGATAGCACTGCTTGCATCATTGTTTGTTTCTCCTGCTGAGTTTGCTGCGAGGATATGAAAGCACAGCGTCCCTGTCAGCCTCTTTAATTCTCCACCCTCACTATCCACCCCTCCGGCCAGCCGTTTTCTTGCTTTGCCATCATCGCTAAAGCCGCCAACACGCCGCCATTGCCGGGGAGGTAGAGGCGCAGGCGGTCTGTTTGGTAGTTGTGGCCGTTGGGTAGGTAAATGTTGGTGGTGATGGGCATGAGAAGGCCATCAACTGCCTTTTCTGGATCACCAAGCCGGGTGGCCGTCATGGCTACCATGGGGAAGTCCCAGCCCCAGGTGTCGTGCCACTGCCAGTCGGTCCAGATTTTGTCGAACGTTCGGTGCATCACGGCAGTGTCCAACCCATCGGTCATGGGCAGCATGCCATAGGCACCCAGCACGCTGGGGTGGTCGGTCATGTAGTAGGTAGAGTCGTACGACTCGGGGGCGCTTTCTGCGGCAAGATAAAGGCCGTCTTTTTGCGGCAGCGGCGAAAGGCCGTTCAGCACCTTGTCCCACTTTTCGTTTCTTGGCTGCCCCTGTCTTTCTCTCCACTGCTGCGCTGTTTCCAAAGCCCAGCGCCAGTAGGCTACTTCGTAGGTAGGGTTGAAAGTAGTTTTAGGGTCGAATCGCTCCTGGGCAGCAATCACTCCTGGCCCGAGGATATAGCGCTTGAGCTCGGGGTCGTACCAGGCGAAGTCGGCCATAAAAGCTGCTGTTTGCTGCACTACCTCGTCGTATTTTTCGAGCACCTCTTTTTCGGGCTTGCCCTCGTAAATCAGCTCGGCAAACGTAATGATATGTGGCTGCTGCCAAAGGAGGTAGGAGCCCACTGACGAGGCTGTTTCCCCTCCCCAGGGATCGGTCATTTTCTGCCAGCGTACTCCCTCAAAGCCCTGTCGTTCTGCTATCTGGCGGGCTACCCCAATGCTTCTCAGGTACCACTCCATGTGGTCTTCCAGTACTTCCGGACGTCCCCACATCGCAAAATGGACGCCGTGCCACCAAGCCATTTCCATGTGTGGCTTACCATACCACGAGTTGTAAGTGAGGCCGGTTTCCTGAGGAGGGGTTTTGCCTCCACAGTTGATTTTGGTGAGGTAAAGCGACAGCACCATCCGCCGTTCAATCTCAAAAGCCCTTGGGTCTTTTGTTGCTCCAAAGTCGATCATCATGCCTGTGTTCCAGAAGTCGCTCATTACCTGATGTGCTGCGGATCGCAACACTTCAAAGGCCTTCTTTGCAACTGCTCTTTCTTTTTGCGAGAAGGTGACGTCGAAGGTCCAGGCATCCTGCCCTGTCTCAGGCTTTAGTAGGAAGCCTTTGTCAGTAGCATTGACTGTAGGCACGGCCACCGACGACTGCAACTGCGTGAAGTAGCGGGTGGTATCGAGCTGGCGCCTGATGGTCACCTGGGCAGGGTTGGGTTGGCTGACCTGCAAACGGCTTGGCTCATCGGCATCAAATAGCACGGCTTCGTCCTGAAACTGGTCAGTGGGGTAGGGGTAGTTGATGGTGATACCAAGCCGGCCTTCTTTCAGCAGGGCGCTTTTTACCATCACGCCTAGGCGATCTTCTGTCTGGCTCACAAAGGAGATCACTTCCACCGGCACGCCCTCAACGGCAAAACGGCTTGTGAGCTCTCCTGTCCAGGGGTCTAGTGTTTGGTCAATGTTTTGAATGTCGGAAATGGCCACCTGGGTTCCGTCAGCTTTTGTGATGTGCCAGCCAATAGTGGCCAGGTGAATGCGGTGCGGGTTTTGGCGAATGTAGTTGGCCGCCTCCGAGGCTCTGGTGCCAGCAGGCCACTGACGGGCATAAGGCACCTCACGGCCATGCGACATGATGGGTGCCAGGGTTTCTTCGATGGAATAGGTTTCGTTGGTAGGGAAGCTGTGCCACCCCCATTCCGACATGGTGCCGAGGGGCACGCCTTTCTGGTAGTGCTCGGGGAAGGTTTGCAGGCCTGTGACATCCATGGTCATGGCGAAGCGGCCATTGCCTACGCTGAGGGAAGCCAGGGTGTCCACTTCGGTGATGTGGACGTTGTGCCGGTTGAAGACAGCCTGTCGGTTGATGTCTTTGTCTTTATCCTGTCGGTTCTCGGTGTCGCAGGCGAAGAGTAAAGCGAAGACAAAAAGGAGGAGCAGTGATTGGCGCATGTTTCGGTTTGGTTTCTACTCTTTATGGACGGCTTATTTAACCATTACCCTTAAGGTGCCTCCTATCTGGCTCAGGGCAAACGCATTTAAAACAAATTGGATAAATTATTTTCAAAGCTGTTTTTCTACCCCGGCCCTTAAGGGTGAAACAGCTTTGAAATTCTTCTTTCCCTTTAGGGTTAGGGTAAAAAAGAAGAATTTCAAAGTTAAATAGTTTTAAATGCGTTTGTCCTCCTATCTGGCTGTACTTAAACTTTATTTTATGGCTATTTTTATATTTGAACTCAACAACTGCAAAGCACAAGTTTGACATCGGTTTCCAAATACAGACACTTCCTCACTTATGGCCTTTCTATGGCTTTGTTTCTCATTGTGCTCCGGTGGCTGGAATTACGCTTTCTCATTATCCATAATGCTTTCGCCATTTATGCAGGTGGCCTTGCTCTTCTTTTCACAGGCCTTGGTATCTGGCTGGCACTCAAGCTCACGAAGCCTAAAACGGTAATAGTAGAGAAAGCTGTGCTTGTTGATTCAGCGCATTTTCTTGCCAACGAAGAAGCATTGAAGGAAACGGGCATTAGCCAAAGGGAGCTCGAAGTGCTGCAGCTGATGGCGGCTGGCAAGAGTAACCAGGAAATTGCTGATCAGCTTTTTGTGTCGTTGAACACGGTGAAGACACACTTAAAAAACCTGTTTGAGAAACTTGAGGTGGGCCGCAGAACACAGGCTGTCGACAAAGCAAGAAAGCTGGGAATTGTGGCTTGATGGTCTCATCCTTTTGGGTGAATGAGTCAAAATCACCCGAAAGTGTGATTAATTGACAGGCTCCATCCTGCATCTTTGCCAGCATCCAACAAAAAAAACAATCACGACGATGAAAAAGATAGTTCTTGTTTTCGGCCTTATTTCCGGCGTCATCATCACTGGCATGATGCTGTTTATGGCCAATAAGTGTTACACCAACCCGGAATTTGAGACCAACGATGTAGTCGGTTACGCCCTGATGATCGCCGCCTTCTCCTTCATCTTTGTGGGTATCAAAACATTCAGGGACAAGCAGAATGGAGGCGTTATCGGTTTTGGCAAAGCATTTTTAACAGGGCTTTATATTAGCCTCATCGCCGCAACGATGTATGTGGTGGTGTGGCTTTTTGACTATTATTTGTTCATGCCCGATTATCTGGATAAATACAGCCAGCATGTGATGTATATGGCGAAAATTGGTGGTGCTAACGAACAGGAACTGGCTGCCAAGGCTACTGAAATGGCCACTTTTGCGGAGATGTACCAAAACCCCGTTGCAGTTGTGCTTATTACTTTTTCGGAGGTGTTTCCTATTGGTCTTGTCATTTCCCTGGTGAGCGCCCTGATCTTGAAAAGAAAGCAATCCTAAGCAAGAAGAAAATGAAAATAGCACTAACAAGTATCTTTGTAAACGACCCCATTGCTGCATTTAAGTTCTATACCGAGGTGCTGGGTTTTGTGGAAAAAATGTACATGCCGGAAATGCAGCTGGCGATTGTTGCGGGGCCTGATGAGCCAGATGGCACGTCGCTGCTCCTGGAACCTAACCAGAACCTGGGAGCCGACACCTTCCAAAAAGCTGTATATGAAGCTGGGTTGCCGACCATTGTTTTTGGAACCAAAGACATCAATGCGGACTACCAAAGGCTTAAGGAAAAAGGTGTCGTTTTCAGAAGCGCACCTAAAAAAACCGAATGGGGCACGCAGGCAGTGTTCGAGGATACCTGCGGCAATTTGATCCAATTACATCAGGCAGAAGTGTAGTTGAATGAAAGCTAAAGCATTTTGTAACTGCAATAGGTGAAACTCCGTGGGAGGTTCCAATAGTTGATTTTGCTGGCTGCTGTTTGCTGAGCGATTTCACCCCTTATTTTGGTACGAACGACGTCTACCATTGGCCACCAATCAGTTGATACCTTTTGAATAGGGCGGTATTTTTGGGACTGATTAGCACCTAAACGCACCCCCATGACGACGAAACGGATTCTTCTCATCTTTGGCTTCATTGGTTTTTTTGTGTCAACTGCTTTGGCTCAAAAGAACAAACCCATTGACAGCAATGCCACTCGGGAAACGCAGAAGCTCTACAAAAGCCTTCGGAAGCTTTCCAAAAAACATACACTGTTTGCTCACCAACACGCCACCGAGTACGGGCATGGCTGGGCTGGCGACGAAGACCGCTCTGATGTGAAATCGGTGACCGGTTCCCATCCCGCCATGGTTGGGGTAGATTTCAGCGGCTTCTCAGGCCGTTCACCAGAGCAAATAGCGCAAGCTAAGGAGCGCCTCAGAAAGAATGTGGTGGATACCTACAACAGGGGAGGAGTTACGACCATTGCGTGGCACTTTTCGAACCCCGTGTCGGGCGGAGGCTTCTACTGGCGGGACACCGTGTCGCTGCCTGCCGTGAGTTATATCATTCCGGGCGGGCAGGCACACGAGCAATACAAGGAGATACTGAAAGGGATAGCTGATTGGGCTCATAGCATCAAAGGGGCCAACGGAGAGCTCGTACCTGTTATTTTCCGGCCCTATCACGAGTTTGACGGTGGCTGGTTTTGGTGGGGCGCTTCGCATTGCACCCGGGAGGAGTTCATCGCCTTGTGGCAATTTACGGTGGGCTACCTGCGTGACGAGCTGGATGTACACAATTTCATCTACGCCTTCTCGCCCGACAATCAGTTCCTTACCGAAGAAAAATACCTCGCCCGCTACCCCGGCGACGAATGGGTGGACATGGTGGGCATGGACAACTATGGCGACATGGGCCGCAACCGCTATGCGATTGACACGGCTGCCCTGAAACTAAAGATCGTGTCGGATTATGCCCGAAAGTCCGGTAAGCTGGCTGCTTTTACCGAAACAGGTCTGGAGTCGATTCCCAACGAAACGTGGTGGACAGAGACGCTGCTCAAGACCATGCGGATGCACAAGATGCGGCTGGCTTACGTGCTGGTGTGGCGCAACGACATCCGCAGCCCCACGCACTACTATGCGCCTTATCCGGGGCAGGTAAGTGTGCCCGACTTCATGAAGTTTTATGAGGACCCGTATACGCTGTTTGAAAACGACCTGAATAATATCTACAAGAAGAAGAAACGCTGAGTGAATTTTTAGCAGAAAACTGAATAATACCCGCATATTTGCATTTTGTTTTGCGCCAGCAGCCATTGAAGATGAAAGAGAAAGTAGATATGCGGGAAGAAACCCTGGGAATTTTGGAATTGTTGCGTCCTGTTGCTCCGGCGGATCTGATACGAGTGGGCAGAAATTACGACGGAGGCTACGTTTTTTCATCTCAAAGTTTGGCCAATTGCCGCCATTTTATCTCTTGCGGGTTATCTTACGATTGGTCGTTTGAGATCGAACTGAAAGAACGCCGACCTGATTTACCTATCGTTGCCTTCGACAGAACATCAGGGTTCAACAGCACCATGCTTTACTGGGTGCTTAAAAACTTTGGCAAGATCGCCTTGTACCCCTTCAGGTTTCTGGGTGTGCAGGATACGCCTGCTCAGTCGTGGGGCAAAATATCGATGATGCTTCGCATGAAGCAGATATTTTCTGGCAACCTGCAGTTTGTCAAAAAGCACATTGGGCTTGAAAGTAACTCGGGGGTGCAGTCGTTTGGAGCGCTTTTGGAACACAGCAGCGGCTATGGGGTGAAGCTCGATGTGGAAGGAACCGAATACGAGCTGCTCGACACCATTATCGACAAGCTTGATAGAATAGAGCTCCTCCTGATAGAGTTTCATAATGTAGAAGAGAACATAGATGCTATCGTGCCGTTCCTGAAAGCCACCAGGGCCACCCATTATGTGCAGCATGTGCATGGCAACAACTACGACAGCGTCAACAGCTTTGGCTTTCTGAATTCCATTGAGCTAACCATTGCGAAGAAGGACAGCGGATACCAACCCGAGTCGGCTGAGGTTCTTACCTATCCCGTAAAAGACCTGGATTTCCCGAACGACAGAAGGAAACCAGATGTGGGGTTTGATTTTACGGAACAGGGTCGAAAATAAACCGCCAGTTTCCGGCAACATCAAATGAGCATGGCGCCTCACACTCTGGTGGATCTACGACGTAGGGAATTTGAAACATGGTCACCAGCTGGCTCTGCTGGTTAAAAAAGAAGTAAACCCCAACGGAATCCCTCATTGTGAAAACGTTTTCGTCGATGTGTTTCCACCCACCCACTGGCGGCCAAATGGAATCAACAGGGGTGTCGGGGAAGAAGAAGCTGCCGCTGTCTTTTTTTAATTGCTCGAAGGCAATCTCCAGCCCCTCCCAGCCAGCCGCCGTTACCGCATCTTCCTGTGCCGACACAACTTCCCAGGTGCCGACAAAAGGTGCTTGAACCAAAGCAGACCTTTCAGGAGAGGGCCTTTCATCGCTGCATGAGAATAACATCAGCAGAATCCATAGGTATATGAAAGGCTCCCTGGTAGGAAATTCGAAATTCACCTTCTTGAACATTCCATTCTTAGTTATCTTGATCAATTTACAATATAGATGTATTACATAGTAATTATTTCCCAAAAAGATAATGCAAATGAAATAAAAACTGATTAATCAGTTGTATAACTTAAAATTTAGTTATATATTCATTTCATGGAACGACTAACCAGGGCAGAGGAGCCTGTCATGCACATTATCTGGAGCAAGCAGAAAGTGTTTGTAAAAGACATTATTGAGCTGATGCCGGAGCCCAAGCCGCCCTATAATACTATTTCTTCTTTGGTAAGGATACTCGAAAGCAAGGGGTTGGTAGGTCATGAGGCCTACGGAAAAACCCACATGTACTATCCTAAGGTGAGCAAGAATGAATACCGGAGGAGTATTTTCTCGGGCATGATGAGCGACTATTTTGATGGCTCGTACGAAAGCCTCATGTCTTTCATCGTGAGCAGCAAAGACCTCTCGGCTGAGGAAGCAAAAAAACTAAAAGACATCATTAACAAGAAAGACCATGAATAGCTTTTTCATCTATCTACTCGAAGTAAGCGGGGCTAGTGCCATCCTCTACTTTGGCTTTTTGATCTTGTCGAAGAGCACTTCTGTAAAGTTCAGGAGGCTCTATCTGCTAAGCTGCCTGTTGATGTCAGTAGCCATCCCATTTTCCGGCCTCCACTTGTCTTCTCCTTTAACGGTGCCTTTTCATGAAGAGCCTAAACCCGCATCGTTTATTGCCACACCGTCGTCGGTTGCCTCTTCGGTGAGCACCACCTCAATGAAAGAGGTACCTGAAATAACTGCGGCGGCGCTTCCCGTGGAACAGGTGAGCAGTGTAGAAACAGGAGATATCCTCTTGTTCGCTTATTTGATTGGTGTGACGTTTTTCCTGGTAAGAATCGGCATAAGTATGTGCGGCGTTTACCGGCTAATGAAATCATCGGAAAAGGTTGATGGTGAGTTTTCTACTTTTTTTATTGTCGACAAGGAGGCCTTTACCGGTGCTTCATTTTTTCAACTTGTTTTCATTGGCAAGAGCCTTCTCAATACCTCGAAGGAATCGATTATTTATCGGCATGAGCACGTGCATGCCACAAGGTGGCACAGCCTCGATCTTCTGCTTTCCGAAGTCTACACAGCAGTGTTTTGGCTTAACCCTATAGGCTGGCTAATAAAAAGCCAAATCCGACTTAATACAGAATACGAAGCGGATGAGGCGATGATGAACCATGTGGACAGGAAGGCATATTCTCACATGCTCATCGACTTGTCGAGTACGCTTTACTATGAAAGGGTGAGTAATTTCTTTAGTGCCAAAAGTGTAAAAAGAAGGATCGAAAGCCTTCATACTTTCAGGAAGCACAAGTTCTATCGTGGTTTGGTCTGGACAAGCTTGTTTTATTCACTGGCTTTCTTGCTGATCGCCTGTGTGGAGCCATGGGAGGGCAGAAGAAGCGCAGACCCGGTGAAAGCGATGGAGAATATCAAAACCGTCACCACCCGCTTCACCAGCCACCAAACCGATACTCAGGACAAAGACGACCGGGTGATAGCCGTTGCCTACTATCACCCTAACGGCACCATCGACAGGGTAGACCAGCACATGACGTATCCCTACAACTACAAGAATCCCTTTCGACGTGAGTTCTGGTCGGCGCCGGATCCTATCAATGTGCCTTTGGTTATGGATGGGTTAGAATTGGGTAATGCCGAAAACAATATTTTGTATGGAAACGACTGGCCTGCTAAGTATTGGGACTATGTGAAAAATGGCCACCCTAAGATGAAGACACACTCTGAGATATTTACTTATAATGTGTCTGTGGAGAGGGGGCAGTTTGACCTGCCTGTCAAAATTTTCACCACGGAGACTGGTCTCAATGAAGATGCTATGGCGAATAATCACGTTTTCTACAATAATAAGGAAGCACCGCATAGGCTGTTTAAAGGATATGAGGAGGAATTTGAATATAACGATGGCAAGGTTACCAGGTATTTGGCTTCTTATATTCCTGATGAGGCAGCTGAAGAGATTTTCGGAAAGAATGGGGTAGTTGAAAAAGGTGATGGCGTCGTGTATGTCTATGAGAATAACAATCTTTCCCGGGTAACTTACTCCGACAGAGTTTATCAGTTCGCCTACGAAGGTGGTTTACTCACACGAACAGAGTACTACATTAAAGAGAATATGTACAACTACAGGGAGCATTTCTATACCGACGAGGGCCTACGAACCAGAACGGAAATCTACAATCTTTACAAAGAGCTGGAGTTTACGATCGACTATGATTACGAATTTTATGAAGACGAGTAACAGCCACAGCCCACAACAAGAAAAGGCGCCAGTCGGCGCCTTTTTTCAAATCTTCAAATACTCAGTTCTCAACTCCTCTTCTAATACCCCCACTTCTTCATGATCGCCAGGTCTTCTTTCATGCTGGCGAGCGGAGCCATGCCCTGATAGCTTTCCTGCTCGATGATGAAATGGATGGTGCCGTCTTTTTTGCCAAGGTCAATCACCTCTTTTACCGGCACAATGCCTTTTCCAAGCACACAGCTTTCGTATTTTTCATGGCCTTCTTTGCTTAGAATCTCATCCTTCACATGCATGGAAGCAAAGCGCCCCGGCCACTTTTTGGTGATCTCCAGCGCCGTGGCCCCGCCGTTGTACAAGTTGCCGATATCCAGCTGTTGCATCACCAGGTTAGGGTCTGCGTTTTTCATGATGATGTCATAAAGCAGCTGCCCGTTCAGGCTTTCGTTGAACTCAAAGTCGTGGTTGTGGTAGCCGAACATCATTCCAGACTTTTTGCAAAGCTCACCACTTTTATTGAAGCGCTCCATCAGCAGCATCAGCTGATCATATTCCTTGCGCTGGCCCTGCGTCATCGACGGACTGATGACATACATCTGACCAACGGTGGCTGCGTCGTCAATGGTAGCTTTCCAGGCATCGGTAAAGTCTTTCTTGCTGTCGTTCCAGTGCTCGCTGCGCATCACAGTGTGGCCACTAGGCATTTTCATACCCAGGTCGTCAAGTATTTTCTTGAACTCTTTGGCCGACCAGCCATAAAATTTGCGGTCGATGTAGTTGGCATGCTCCACGTGCTTATAGCCCATGTCAGCCAGCGCCTTCAGCGTAGCCATAGGGTCTTTCTTCATGTCATCTCTCACTGAGTAGAGCTGAAGGCCGGTAAGTTGTTTGCCTTTGGCGGCGAACAGCGATTCGGAAAGCAAGGAACTGCCAGCGAAGGCCAAAGTGCCTGCCAGCGCACTTTTTTTGATAAAGGATCTGCGTGAGTTATCCATTGTGATGTAGTTGTAAACGTGAAAAGTAGGTATTAAAAGGCAGCCTTTGAACAGAGCAAAGGCTGCGTTAGGTCAATTTATGCAAAAACAAGTTTTGATACATATTCTGCATCTGCTTTGGCGCTGTCCATTGGGGTAGAGTTAGCATACTTTTCCTGCTCCACCACATAGTACTTCACGCCGGAAGCCTTGGCTGCAGAAAGCACTTTGGCGTAATCGATGCTGCCAGTGCCAACTATGCACGAAGCATCCCCTTCACCAGCAGGGGCATCTTTTTCACGGTCTTTTATGTGGCAGGATACCCAGCGGCCCGGGTACTTTTCGAAATAAGCTATCGGATCAGCTCCGGGAGTCACCACCCAGAAAATATCCATTTGAAAGTCCACCACGGCAGGGTCGGTATTTTCAATCAGGAAGTCCTGTGGCATTTGCCCTTCCAGTGCTTCGAAAGTGTAGCCATGGTTGTGGTAGGCGAACCGGATGCCGGCTTTTTTGGCCGTTTCTCCCCACGCATTAAACTTGTCGGCTACCACCTTCCATTCGTCCATGGTCTTTTGCGGCCCGATCCAGGGAGCAATCAGGTGTTTCATACCTATTTCCGCAGCTTGGGCACATTTCTCTTCAAAATTTTCGTTCACATTGCAATGGCTGGAAATGAAGCTTACACCAATCTCATCCATATAGGCTTTGAATTCAGTGTGGCTCATACCCCAGAACATGCCCTGAGGGCCTTCGTAGCCTTCAAACTGCTTGTAACCAAAACCAGCCAGCTGCTTCATGGTGCCTTTTGGGTCGGCGGGGATCACATCACGGACTGAATAGAGCTGGATGCCAAATTTATCAATGGTCGGCTTGGCCATGGTCTCGGCAGTGGCTGCTGCGCCTTCGGCAGCAGTTTCAGCACCACTTTTGCTGCTGCTACATCCCATTTGTGGTAAAATAAGTGCGCCTGCTGATACCGCTCCGGCAGTACGGATGAAATCTCTACGGTTGTAATTCATAGTAAGTAAGGTTTTGTACTCATTTAGTTAAGCAATGGGCCGACTGAGAGGTTAGGACTGGCCCGTATACCTTACAATCTAGCAAATTAATGTATTGAAAGGAAGAGATGATTGCCCCACCGGCTTGCAACTTATCGTCTAATCAAAATTGGCGGGGTATTTTGTGAAAAATGCCACCTGCGACTAAACCTGTTGGCCGGCAGATATTCGCAGGTAGGTGATCAGGTCTGTATTGTCAATTTTGGTAATACCCAGGCCTCTGATAATTGTAATAGCCTGGCCCCGGTGGTAGCTACCGTGGTTTACCACATGAAAAAGTATTTCTTCCTTAACGGTTTCGTACGGCATGTTGCGCATGTTGCGATAGATCATTTTTTCGGCCAGAAACTCCGACCCCGCCTCCGAGGCGAACTTCTGCATGTCTTTTGCTGAGGTAACCAACGCCTCCATCACCTCCTTTTTTCCACCAGCAAACGATAACCGGGGCCACTTGTCCATCACTTTGTTCTGCATGCGTGATGGCCAAATCACCTGTGCTTCCCAAATATGGAGCAAGGTTTCTCTGAGCGTAGGGTAGCTGCTCAGCACTGGCTGCACCAGTTGTTCTTCTGTTACCCGGTCGACGGTTTTGGCAAGTTCTTCATTGGCCCACACGTTGTAGGCCAGCTGTTGATGGATGGTGTAAGGCATTTTATTGAATTTGTGACGCTATTTAAACAACTCCATTTGCTCAGGCAACAACCTGAAAGATTTTCTGTGGTAGGATGTGATGCCGTGTGCCCGTATCGCTTCCCGGTGGTCCATGGTCGGGTAGCCCTTGTTTTTAGCCCACTGATACACCGGAAACTCCTCCCCAAGCCGCTCCATCCATTCGTCCCGGTAGGTTTTAGCGAGAATGGAAGCCGCCGCAATGCTGTAGTAGAGGCTGTCGCCTTTGATAATGCAATTGTGAGGGAGTTCTTTATACTTTTTGAACCGGTTGCCATCAATCAGCAGGTGCTCGGGCACTTTTTTTAACTGATCTACCGCCCTGTGCATGGCCACAAACGAGGCGTTCAGTATATTGATCTTGTCGATTTCTTCAGGGGAGCACCAGCCTACGGCCCAGGCAATTGCAGCCGATTTCACGTCTTCTTTGAGTGCCATTCGTTGTTTTTCACTCAACTGCTTCGAGTCGGTGAGTACTTTGTGATGGAAGTCGGGAGGAAGGATGACTGCCGCAGCCACCACAGGCCCAGCCAGGCAGCCACGGCCAGCTTCATCACAGCCAGCTTCTATCAGTCCTTCGTTAAAAAATGGTTGGAGCATAGGTGAATTTGAGAGCAATAATACGGCATTGAGAAAAGAATGCCTGAAAAATGTAAATTGAAACTAGAAACACTCTCTAATTGTCATGTCAAGATCAAAAAAAAATCAACAGTCTGGCAATTCAGCCTCACGAAGATCTTTTATTAGAAACGCTGCATTCATTGCCTCGGGCATCACCATTGTGCCAAGGTTTGTGCTTGGAGGCAAAGGATTCATTCCTCCCAGCGACACTTTCTACGCAGCAGGGATAGGGGTAGGGGGCAAAGGCGAAGTCGACATGAAAGGCATAGGTGATTGCAAAAATGCCAAAGTCATCGCCCTTTGCGACGTGGATGATAAGAGCGCTGAAAAGTCGGTCAAGCGTTTCCCGGGAGCCACCTACTACAAAGACTGGCGCATCATGCTAGACAAAGAGGGAAAGAACCTCGATGGCGTGTCTGTTACCACGCCCGACCATATGCATGCTCATCCGGCTCTGCGGGCGATGTCGATGGGCAAGCATGTGTATGTGCAGAAGCCGCTTACTCACAATATTTACGAAGCCAGGCTCCTTACCCAGGCAGCGGAGAAATACAAGGTGGTAACCCAAATGGGCAACCAGGGTGGCTCTGGTGACGATGTGCGCACAGTGAAGGAATGGGTCGACGCAGGCATGATTGGCGACGTTACCCGGGTTCATTCCTGGACTAACCGCCCCGTTTGGCCTCAGGGGCTGCCCACGCCGAAGGGGAAATTTGATATCCCTAAAGCGCTCAACTGGGACTTGTGGATAGGCTGTGCCGACTTTGTTGACTACAACCCAGCCTATCACCCGTTCAACTGGCGGGGATGGTGGCCCTATGGTACCGGGGCACTGGGCGACATGGCCTGCCATATCCTCGACCCATTTTTCAGAATACTACCCGTGAAATATGCCTCTGATGTCGAATGCAGTGCTTCTACCATCTGGTCCGATTTTTTTGTAGAGGCCGACTATCCCGATAGCTGCCCACCTTCTTCCATTATACATTTTACTTTTCCCCGAACGGATGGCAAAGGTGATATCAGGCTCACCTGGATGGATGGCGGCCTTCGGCCGGAGAGGCCATTGGAGTTGCTTCCCGATGAAGAAATGGGCGACGTGGACGGCGGACTTATCATGGAGGGTACCAAAGGAAAAATCATCACGGGAATGTGGGGACGAAAGCCCAGGCTGCTTCCGTCGTCGAGAATGAAGACGGAAACCTTTCCCGCTGAGACAATTCCGAGAATTGCGAAAGGAGTTGATGGTCATTACGCCAATTGGGTTGATGCAGCTATGGCGGGTTATGGCAAAGGAGTGCCTAGCTCCCCATTTAATTACAGTGGCCCGTTTACTGAGGCCATTTTGCTGGGCAACGTGGCTCTCAGAGCCTATCAAATCAAGGGAGGAAAGGGATACCCTGGCCGGAAAAAGCTGCTTTGGGATGCTGAAAATATGAAAGTGACAAATTTTGACGAAGCCAATCAGTTTGTTAAAAGGACTTACAGAAAGGGTTGGGAGCTTGTTGGGTGAACGGGATTTTAATGTGCGCTCTTTGCAATACAGCTATTTATTGGGCTATATTCGGCAAAAGTTTTTGTTATGAGCAGACCACTTTGGGGTATTGACCTGGGAGGCACAAAGGTAGAAGGCGTCATTATCTCTTCAGATAAGAGGCCGGACGTAATTGCCAGACTGAGACTGCCTACTGAGGCCGACAAGGGATACGATCATATCGTTGGGCAAATTTGCAAATTGGTTGATTTGCTCAAGACGGAAAGTGGCCTTACCCCTGAAAGTATTGGTATTGGAACGCCGGGTGCCATGGACCCAACTACTAATACATTGAAAAACTCTAATACCACCTGCCTCAATGGAAAACCTCTGCGGCAAGACCTTGAAAAGCAGCTCGGATTTCCTGTAGCCATGGCCAACGATGCTAACTGCTTTGCCATTGCGGAAACCTTGTGGGGTGCAGTGCCCGAGAAGGTGCCGGATGCGAAAGTTGTTTTTGGTGTCATTCTCGGCACAGGTGTGGGTGGAGGCCTGGTGATGTATGGCAAAGTGCCGAATGGTCGCCATGGCATCGCCGGCGAATGGGGTCATAACTTCCTTGATGCATCAGGAGGGCCCTGCTATTGCGGGCATACCGGCTGCGTTGAGCAGGTTTTGTCAGGCCCCGCCCTTCAAAGGTATTATGAGAGCCTGTCAGGTGAGAAACGAAAACTTCCGGAGATTGTGGAGCGGGCTAAAACAGGAGACGATAAGGCAGCTGTGCAAACGATGGACAGAATGGTTGAATTCTTCGGAAAAGCCATTGCCGTGATAGTAAATATCGTTGATCCCGACGCAGTTGTGCTAGGCGGAGGAGTGGGTAATATTGACCTATTGTACTCGAGGGGTGTGAAGGAAGCTGA
Organism: Imperialibacter sp.; assembly: GCF_048007035.1. Classification (NCBI taxonomy): domain Bacteria; kingdom Pseudomonadati; phylum Bacteroidota; class Cytophagia; order Cytophagales; family Flammeovirgaceae; genus Imperialibacter; species Imperialibacter sp. The sequence continues at coordinate 1,013,941 of NZ_CP180355.1, read as the reverse complement.
GAAACACCTGTTCAATCCCCGGCTGGAAACACCGTTTCTGAGGCCGAAATTGGGCGATAGTGCGGGTGTTTTTGGAGCAGCGCTCCTAACAGCATAAGAGCTTTTATAAGTGCATTTTTTTCTTCGAATAGTAAAATATTGGGCCTTTGCTTAAATTTGGTTAAGTTTTCATCGTTTTTCAGCATACTGACTTCTCTATTGAATGAATAATCGGCGTTCCTTTTTGAGGAAACTACTTCTGAGCTTACCGGCGGGATACGTTCTGCCATCAGTGCTGTCGTCCTGTGAAACGCAGGATGATTTGTTCCCCAACCTCAGTTTTGGGGGAAAAGTGATTGTGGTGGGAGCCGGAGCCGCCGGCTTGCATGCTGCTTATATCCTGCACAAAAATGGTGTTGACGTACAGGTGTTGGAGGCTACCAACAGAGTTGGGGGCAGAATAAAGGCGCTTGATGAATTTACCGGATACCCTTTGGAGCTTGGTGCCGATCACGTGCGGGGAGTGAATTCCGTTTTTTATGATGCGGTGCGCATTTCCAATTTTGAGTACTACCAGGATAGAGGTAAAACTTACTACCAACTGACGGGAAAGACCATTGAAGAGAGCGAAGCTAATTCGAACACATCGTTCAGAGCTGCCAGCAAAGTCATAGAAAAGCTTCCACTTTATAGCGGGCCTGACATTTCACTGTCAGACTATCTCAACAAAGAGCCATTGTCTGATGAATCACTCACGCTGTTGAACTCATTTATCGCCAATGAGTTTGGCACTGACCTGGATTTACTGAGCGTTGCTGGCTACAACGAAGCACTGGCAAAGCGGACTTCAGGAGATGAAAAGATCCTTTTGAGACGGAGGTCATTTAGCGAGGTGCTGGATCTTCAGTACTCGCCTATTAGCTCCAAAATAAGACAAAATACACCTATTAAGTCCATAGACTATAGCAGCGGCAAGGTGGTTTTGACTGACGATGCCAATCAGACTTATGAGGCAGACAAGGTCATCGTCACCGTTCCGTTACCTATTCTCAAAGAAGGGAGGATATCATTTAACCCTGCCTTGCCGGAGGAAAAGCTGCTGGCCATGGACGGTATTGGCATGGATGCAAGCGTAAAAATATTTATGCGTTTCGGTCAAAATTTCTGGGGCGATGAAACAAGCACCGTTTATCCTGGTGGAATAATACCTGTGTACAAAGCGCCAGGTTGGGGGAAAAGGTCTGAGTTTGACGATGACCTTATATTTTTCAACAACGTGCTGGTGGGCGAAGCCAATGGTTCGGCTGGTGCTACTTTAAGTGAATTGGGCAACGACGCTGTTACCTTTGCGCTGCGAGATTTGGATGATATGTTTAATGGGCAGGCAACTAAGTTCTTAACCCAGAGCTACGTGATGGACTGGTCAAAGGACACGTTTACAAGGGGAGCCTATTCTTACCCCAAAGTTGGGAGCGAGGGAGCGAGGGAAATTTTGGCTGGTGCCATTGATAACAAAATATATTTTGCAGGTGAGGCTACCCACAACGAGGGCCACTTCGGAACTGTGCATGGTGCTATGGAAACGGGCTACCGTGCTGCATACGAAATACTAAAAAGTATCTCATGAAGAGAATCTTAGTTTTAATGATGTTGATAGCCCCCGGGGCCTCCTTCGCTCAATCTGAGGTTGGTATTGGTTTTCTTGCGGGATACAACTATATGAATGGAATTGGCTGGAATGAGGTGGTGAGGCACTACAATCTTGCGCATCCGCAGTTTGACAATAATCAGCCGTTGTTGCAAAATGGATTCTTTGCCGGATTTGAATTTGACTATGAAATCGGCAATCATATTTTCATCACGCCTGAGCTGGTTTATAAGCGGGTAAGAAGTGTGACGGACAATAAGCTGTATGAAATTGATTTGCTTATGCATTTCATCACGCTGGAGGTGTCGGCCGAGGTGTATGTGTTTGAGCTGGGAAAAAGAGTACAGAAGGGTTTTGCTCATGATTTTTATATGATGGCGGGCCCGGGCGTTTCATATATGCTGCCCCGTGTCTATCAGGATCTCGAGCTTAAGAACGGCCTTGACGGTGAGCCCTATAAGCCAAGTAAGATGGTGCCTTTTTTAGGGGCTGGCGTTGGGTACGACATTTACTTTAACAAAAACTTTGGCGTGTCACCCTTTTTCAGAGTGAATGCCTATTTCCCTTTTGAAATTGACGACTTTCCTGAGGTAGTGCTTGGCTCCAATGTGGCGGAAGTGAATGACCGGACGAGCGTTTTCAATTTCCAACTGGGAATGAGTTGGAGATACCACCGCTCCGGCTATTCCCGAAAATAATTGCGTTTTCAAGCGACCGGTTTGGCAACTGCTTCCTGGTTGTTGTCAGCCACACTTGCAGTCTTTTCTTGAGCCTGCGTGCGTAGCCGTTTGCTGAGGCCTTTGAACCTTGTGAAGTTGGCAACGGCTGATATCGAAAGGCCAAAAAGAAGCCCGATCCAGACCCCGATTGTGCCGAGATCAAAGACAAAGCCAAGCACGTAGCCGGTTGGCAACGCAATTACCCAGTAGGCGATCAAAGTCACCAAAGTTGGCACTTTTACATCGGACAGTCCTCTTAGCACCCCCAATCCAACTACTTGCACGCCGTCGGAGATTTGAAAGAAGGCTGCTACCACCAGCATGCCCGCAGCCAACGAAATGACTTCGGCATCGTCGATGTATAGCGAAGGAAAAAAGTTACGCCCAAGCACAAAGGTGATCCCGCAAACAGTCATGAAAATCATGGCCATAATAAAGCTTGCCATGCCCGCCATTCTCATGTTCACGTAGTCGTTTTGGCCCAGGTAAAAGCCTACCCTTATGCTGGCAGCAGCTGCAATGCCGGTAGCAGCCATATAGCTGACGCCTGCGAGGTTGAGGGCAATTTGGTGGGCGGCCAGCGCATTGGCACCCAGCCACCCAATCATGATGGCTGCTGCTGCAAAGGCACCCACTTCAAATATGAACTGCATACCCGAAGGGATACCAAGCGCCAGCAGTCTTTTGAAAATGGCCTTCGAAAGATTTTTCAGATGAAAGCCGATGGTGTAGGGCCTTAATTTTTGATAGCGAAAGACAAAGTAGCCCATGGCAATGGCCATCAATACCCTGTCTACCAGCGTGGCAATGGCAGCTCCGTTCAGCCCGAGTGCCGGAAAGCCCCATTTTCCATAAATCAGCAGGTAGTTGAGAAAGATATTGAAGAGGTTTCCGATGATAGAGATGGTCATTGCCTGCCTGGTGAGGTGGAGCCCTTCTGTAAACTGCCGAAAGGCCTGAAACACCATCAGGGGAACGATGGAAAACCCGATGATCCCCAGGTAGGGTATGGCGTTTTCAACAACATCGGCTTCCTGATCCAGGTGATATAAAATCGGAGAAACGCCTACGATCAGGCCGAAAAGAAATAACCCCATAAGAAAGTTGCTGACCACGCCATGCCGCAACAGGTCTAGTAATTTGCCGGCATTTTGCTCGCCGTAGGCCGAGGCTACAAGTGGCGTAATTCCATAAGAAACACCTATACCAAAAAGCATAAAGACCGCAAAAAGACTGTTGCCGAGAGAAGCAGCTGCCAGTGGCAAGGCACCTATTTGACCTACCATTACGCTGTCGGCCACGCTCACGGAAATGTGCCCAAGCTGACTCAGCATAACCGGGTAAGCCAGCTTGATATTGTTTCGAAGGTAGTACGACCAGGGATAAGGGTTTGCCATGAAAGCGCTATAGTCAAAAAAATTACAAATTCATTAAACGGGCCGCCTTGAAAATGCCGGCAAGACTCAGGCTATCAGTTATTTCGCCCCTCATCGCCATTTCCAATACTTCACCAAATGGTAGTTTACGGATGATCAGCTGTTCTGTTTCCTCGAACTCGGATTTACCCTCAGTAAGGTCTTCGGCCAGAAATATAAACCCTTCTTCGTCGGTGACTGAGTTGGACGTATGGATGCGAAGTATATTGGTCCACTTGCGGGCGGAAAGCCCGGTTTCTTCTTTAAGCTCTCTTTTGGCGGAGTCAAGAATATCAATCTCCAGCGGCCCGCCTCCCATAGGAATCTCCCATGAATACTCATCAAGCGGAAAGCGGTACTGCCCCACCAGCCAGGTGTTCATCTCTCCATCAAAGGGTATGATGCCTATTGCCTTATTTTTAAAATGAACCTTGCCATAAATTCCGGGCGTTCCTGTTGGTGTTAGCACCTGAAATTCTTCCAGTTCGATCCAGGGGTTGGTATAAATTTTCTTGGTCGAGATCTTTGTCCATGGGTTTGAGTGTGCATCCATGTCGCTAAGTTAAGGCAAGGCTGCTAGAATAGCTTCGAATTTTTAGGCAACAAAAAAAGAGGCTGCTCAAAAGTGAGTCAGCCTCTTCGGACTTGAAATAAATTGGGCAATGAGTTTATAAGATGATGCCGAAGCTGATAGCGTTCAAAGATGGCCCTTTTCCGCTCACAAACACTTCGTTGAGGTCGTAGTTGGCGAAGAAGTCGAGACCCTTGTAGCCAAACTGCGCTCTTACACCATATCGGAAGTTGTTCATGTAATAGCTGCCTCTTTCTTTGTCTTTACTGCTTTCAGTTTTCACCTTGGTGCTGCTGCCTAGTCGGTAGCCACCATACACACCGGCGCCAATCCTGATGCCTCTTTTCTTATAGGAAGTATACTTCAAACTCCCTCTTTCAAGGCTTTTTACCTTTCTGGTTCCCTTGGCAAAATCGAGTAGAGGAACGAAGCTGGCATTCAGATAGGTAGCCGAAAGTTTACTTTTCACAGGGTCTAAATTCGGATCTATCGTTCCAAAGCTAAGCCCTTCAGGTGTTTTGTCGAGTGTGGTTCTGTCATCATCAAACTTCCAGTTGTACCAGTTGAGGGAGAAGCCCCACTCCACAAACAACGGCCCACCTACCTGCGACTTGTTGATGCTCGACAGCCCCACAAACCACGAGCCCCAAGGGCGCACAGCGTATGGCTGGTTGTTGTCGTTGGGGAATTTGCCATCTTCCAGCCAGTTGCTCATGCCAAGCTCAACGTTGAACGAATGCTTGGTTCTGTACCGACGGTCCTCTACATATTCGTACTTTTTCACGTCGAGGTCATCATTGTCGAATTCGTCTTCGATGTCGTCCCAGTCGTCAGCGGCCACTTCCAGCTTTTTGTTGCCGATGTTGATTTCAGCTTTGCGTCTGGGGTATTCGTTGTTGCTCCACACAATGGTAGTGTCCTGCAAGTACCTGGTGCCCGACTCATCGGTGATCTGCAAATAATTCACTTCACTTGATGAAGAGTCGATCGATAGTTTCAAATCTTTCAGCATCTTATTGATGTCGTAGCTCTTGATGGTTTCCAGGTCTTTCTGATCCTTCACCACAAGGATGATCTTGCTATTTTGCCCCAGCTCGATGAGGATGGTGTCCATCTCGGCCGAGTTAGCTTTTGCTGAAGTGCCTGACAAGCCAATGGCTATCAGCACAGCTAGTAGAGATAATGATAATTTTTTCATAATTGTTTATTTTGAGTTATTGACCTTTTCGTTTTTTGTAATTCCAATTTTCAAACTTCCACTTAAAAGCCCGTCTTTGGTTTCCCGAAGCTCGGCCAGAATGTCTCTGTTGCTGAATGTTCGGGCGGAAGCCAGGAGCTTGTTAAATCCATTCTTCTTGTCCTTTCCGTCATCGGAAGCTATCAGCTCACGCACTGGCTCAAGAAATCTATCTTCGTCCTCATCGGCTTTGAAGGTGATCTTTACCTCCATCGGCTCCACGGGTGCCTGAGCATCGGCCACCAGACTCTGTTCAATCTTTTCTATTTCAAGTGTTTCAGGAATAGTGGTGTCTTCGGTTACTTCGTTCACTTTGTTTACATCTTCCAGCGCTATGAGTGCCTCCGTTTCCATTTCTTCCATTTGAGTGGTAGATGCCACTTGTGTGGTAGCAGGTTGCACGGGCCTGTTTATTTTTTTCGCAGGTGCATCTGCCACTGTTTGAGATTTACGTTCTGTAGTCTGCTCTTCGGCAGCTACAGCCACTTCTGGAGTTTCCTTTGAGCCAACTTGCGTTTCCGCCATCATATTATCGGGTGTTTGATCGTCGGCTAATGCCGGATTCGTGTTTTCCGGGGTGGTCACTTTTTCCGTGTTATCAATACCGGCCAGGGCATTGGGGCTATTGAGCTCACCTGTCGATTGCCTGTAAATGAACCACCCAGCAAAAAGGATCATTGAGATAGCCGCTGCTACCGACATCCAAAACGCTCCTTTTTTTCGGCTGCCAGGATTCATTTTCCCCTGCAGTTTGGCCCATGCTTCGGGGCTGGGGCTTACCGGATGTGCTTCCAGTTTTGTCCGAAATAAGTGATCTATTTTCTTAGTGCTCATGGCTTCCTGTTTTGTCATTCATTTTTTTTTCCTGTTCGAGCAATTGCTTTTGCAAAAGTGCCCTTGCTCTGCTCAACTGAGATTTTGACGTGCCTTCGCTTATCTCCATCATCTCAGCAATTTCCTGGTGGCTAAACCCTTCAATGGCGTAGAGGTTAAAAACTGTCCTGTACCCCACCGGAAGCTCCTGAATCATTGCCATCAGATCGTCGGCCTCCAGCTGGTCGCTTAGCTGGGAAAAGTCCGGTTCCCTGTCGGCTTTTTCTATTTCAACCTCCACATACATTGACTTGTTGCGGCGGAGGTACATCAAACTTTCGTTGACCATGATCCGCCTTAGCCACCCTTCAAAACTCCCTTCAAACCGAAAGCTGTCAAGCTTTTCAAATACCTTGGCAAAGGCACTGATCATGACATCTTCCGCTTCGTCGGAGTCTTTCACATACCTGTAGCAAACCCCCATCATTTTGGCCGAATGCTTTTCGAAAAGCGTCTGCTGATCACGGGAGTTGCCTTTTTGACATCCCCTGATTAGCGCTTCTTCGGTTTTCGATTCTTGTAGTATCAGCCTCATTGATTAGGTCGCTCAACAGGTAGATGCACCTGCCGGGGCCGGAGGTTGCATGGGGGTGATAAAATATTTGAAAAATGTTTCAAGCGAGCAATAAGGTCGCTGCCAAAGTGGTTAAAAAACGGCCTTGTAGTTGATTTCGATAACAATTTCGGAAAAAGCACCGGCTTTTACTTCAACAGGGTTAATTATTCCATTGCCATCGAAGCGGTTGGCAAAGAACCCATCAGGCTCTTTGGTGAAGACTGAGTATGTGCCGACAGGAAGGGAAATTCTGAATGTGCCGTTTTCATTGCTGCTCACACGGGCGATAGGTTCGATAGGTAAGCGTTTGTAAATGGGGCCATTTTCTGTGCCAAGGCTGGAGGCATTGACAGGCCCATAGAACAAAATTTCTCTGACGATAGGTTGGCGACTCCCGCCCGGTTTTTCGCCGATTCGAGGCATAAAATCCCCCTCCATCCAATAGACTGCGCCGGTCACTCCCTGTGTACTGCTCGTGGATGATAACGAAGATTTACAACCGACAGCAGCCAGCAGAAGGCCGATGATCAACAGCGGTTTCATATGCCCTGGAAAAGATCAAACGATTCCATGTAATGCGGAATATAGGTGTTAAAGTTCATTTCAGTGCTGGTAGTTATCGCCAACGCTTCAGCTCCCTCTTTCTCTCCGTGCACGATAAAAGTGTATTTGGGGCTTTCTTTAATGTTTTTCAGCCAACGTATCAACTCGTTACGGTCGGCATGTGCGGAGAATCCCTGAATATATTCCACCCTGCACCTTAGGTCTACCATTTCTCCGAATATTCTGATCTGCGGCTCCTTGTCCAAAATGCGCCTTCCCCGGGTACCTTCGGCCTGGTAGCCAACAATGATGACCGTATCGTTCATTCTCGGCAGGCGATGAAACAAATGGTGCAACACCCGACCGCCGGTGCACATGCCGCTGGCCGAAATGATGATGGCGTTTCTTTTCACGGTGTTGATATTTTCCGAGCTGTCCTGGGTCCGTACGTATTTGAAATTGGGGTGATCAAATACCGGCGCTTTTGATATCATTTCATCGTCGAGGCGGTGGAGTTTGTGAAACTCCCTGTAGAGACCGGTGACTGAAATGGCCATGGGACTGTCGATGTAAACAGGGCAGTTGGGAATAGCATTTTCCTGAAAAAGCTGAGCGAGCAGCAGCAGGATATCCTGCGTGCGTCCGACGGAGAAAGCAGGGATCAGCACGCATCCATTGGCATCAAAGGTTTCCAGAATCGTCCTTTTAAGTGCCACCTTATGATCTGTTTCGGGGCTGGCCTTGTTGCCGTACGTCGATTCTACCCAGAGAATGTCGGCTTTCTCAACGTCGGTCGGGTCGTACAAAAGTTGATTGTCGTATCGGCCGATGTCTCCGCTGAACAGAAGCTTTTTAGTTTGCTGCTCACCCTTTATTTCAATCTCGACATGGGCGGCACCAAGAATATGACCCGCATACAGGTACCTTAGGCTGATATTTGGACTGACCTCAAATGTGTCATCGATGTCCAGGCTGACAAATTGGCTAAAGGAGTGCTCTGCTTCTTCCAGTGTGTAAAGTGGGAGAGGGTTTTCGTGACGGGAATATCCTTTTTTTCTGGCATAAGCGGCTTCTTCTTCCTGTAGCTTGCCCGAATCTCGCAGCATAATCTCCATGAGCCTTGCCGTGGCGTGTGTGCAATAAATGGGCCCCTCATAGCCTTCTTTTACCAGCTTTGGCAAATAGCCTGAGTGATCGATATGGGCGTGGGTAATCACCACGGCGTCAATTGTAGCAGGATCTATCGGGAAAGCATCCCAATTCCGAAGCCTCAATTCCTTCATGCCCTGAAACAGGCCGCAATCAACCAAAAGCTTAAAATCATCGATTTCCAATAGGTATTTCGAACCGGTAACCGACCCCGCACCTCCTAAAAACTTAACTCGTACATCCATCTTCCTTGCTTTGAGCCGATATTAGAGAATAATCTTCCAAATAAGAATCAATAGTTGTGTTAGTTTTGCTCCGGTGACTTCAATAATAGAATAGTCAGTTTATAACAGCAGTTTTGAACTTTTGCTTTGCTCAAATAATTGTAAGCATATGCAGGAAATGAAAGTATCTCTTAAGTATGTGGCCGATGAGGAGTATCAGGCCGAAAACGAGTCTGGCAATATCTTGAACATCGATATGCTGGCGAAGGATGACAAAAAGGCTTTTTCACCCACACAACTGTTGCTGGCAGGCATCACCAGCTGCGCAGCAGTCGATTTGGTGTCGATGATCAAGAAAAGGCGGAAGACCCTGGTTGACCTGACGTCAGAAGTGACGGGCAAAAGGAGGGAAGAGCAGCCAAGAAGGTTCACTGACATTCATGTGCACTACAAGGTGGTTTCACCTGATGCGCAGCTGCAAGAGGTAGAAAAGCTGGTTGACCTGGCAGTAGAAAAATATTGCAGCGTAGCCGCTTCTATTAGCTCGGAAATTAACCTCACCCATTCTGTGGAAATAGTGAAGCCATAATGCGAGTTGTAGCCGAGATTCCGCACCCAAAAACCAAGATCACGGTCTTCTCATGGAATGGCCGGTACCTGGTGAAGTTTGAATACGGCCTGCTGGAGCAGACTTATAAAGTGAGTGAAATGGACTTAACCTCAGAAAACGACATCAACGAAATTGTGTCGGAGGCGTTCATCGCTAAGGTGATGGCCAGGTTCATGGAAATGGAAAAGGACTTTGGTCAGGCTATTAACGAGGTGGTTTAACATAAAACAGATGGCCGTTGGCTTAGGCAGTCTAAAATTGGTACCTGGCGGTAACCGAGCAGGAAGTAATACCAACATAGTTGCCAACATCAAATAGGTATTCCTGGCTTGCATAACCCACAGTAGCTAACAGTAGCCACCTGTCGCCAACTGGCTGCTGATAGTCGGTACCAATCCTCCATGCCTTGAGCTTATAAATCTCGGAGCTACTGAAGCCTTCATTGCTCTGCAGGTTTCGAAAGTCGGGCGAGAAGCCAAAGCCTCCTGTAATACCAACGTAGTTATTTGCATTGCTGAAATACCGGCGCACTTGTAATCCCAACGATTTGGATGCCCCGGCCGGGTCGGGTGTTATGAAAACCCTCGCAGAGAACCACAGGCTCCTATAGTACTTGCCAAGGGTTCCTGTGTACATGATGAAACCGGAATCCTTGCCGAAGTACAAATAGCGAAACCCTCCTGACGCTTCGAATGCCCATGGAAGACTTACATAAACTTCGCCCCCTGCCCTGTGATTCGGAAAAAGTGACGTGGGCGAATACCCATAATTGAGATAAGCGTACACCCCTTTGGCTATGGAAGGATAGGCGTCAGCTTCAATTTGCCATCCGTTGGTGCTGAAACGGTTAGATTCATTCGCCCTGAGAAAAATGCTGCCGATGCTCGTTCTCCGGCCATACTGCAGGCTGTAGAGGGAGGCATTACCAAATATCTTTGAATAAAAGTCGTAGCTGGCAGAAGCGGTGATGGAATTGGCACGCCTGGCGGTTTTGAAAGTCTCCCAAAGAGAAAGCACCGTCTTGTCGCCGGGAAACCGCTGCAAGAGGATGTCGAGCACCTCCAGCCCTTCGTCGTACCTTTCCAGGTCACCAAGGGCTTTTGCCTTGTTAATAAGCATGTCCTTGTCTGTGGGGTTTTTGTCCAACCCTTTGTTGGCCCACAGCAAAGCAGTTTCCGAATCGTCATTCCAATAGGCAGCATCAAACATCACTTTGGCCGCACTCAAATCCAGGGGTTCCTGGTCGAGCAGTGGTGCAAGTGTTTCTTTGGCTTTATCTGGCATGTCGTCCCACAAATATGTCCTGGCAAGGAAAACCCTTATCTCCACGTAGCCGGGACTTTTTTCAAGCGCCTTCATCAGATAAACCCTGCCCCTTTCCCTATTTCCATCAAAGGAGGCTGACCTTCCTTTGGCGAATAGTTCGTCTGAGTTGTAAGCAGCCAAAGAATCAGCCCGTTGTGCATTTGCTGAGACTAGGGCCAGACATGAGACGCTGAATAAAACAAATATTATTTTGGCGCTGGGCATGACTTAAAGTACGTTGAATTGTTCATCAATTGAAAAAGACATTTAACATTAAGCTGTTCTACTCTTCTAATCTCTTCCTCTTTTGTTGTAGCTGAACGGATTTCGGAAATCTTTCCAAACCCTTGTCGACCCACAGCCGGGAAGAATCGGTCTGCTCACTCCAAAAATAAACATCAGCCAGCGCCTGGTACACATCCTCATAATTGGGGCTGCGGCGTTGGGCTTCCTGAAGTATTGGGGTCGCCTGACTGTATTGGCCTTCCCAGGCAAATGTTCGGCCTATCAGTATACGTGCATCGCTATAGTTGGGGCTGTTGTTGAGGAGGTAGCCAGCGGCCCACCGTGCCCGCTCATATTCTTTGTTGTGGGCCAGCTCTCTGGCAAAGTAGAACTGACTGTCAGACCCCATTTGTTTGACTCCCATGTCTTTGATCCACTGCAAGGCGGTATCGCTGAACGTAAACTGTTGATTACTTTGTCCGCTTTTGTACTCCCACAGCCTGTTTTCCTGCAGGGCCACTTCTTGTTTCTGCTTGAAAAGGTTAAGCTTTGTTTTCAAACTGGCTTTTTTTTCTGCGTCATTAAGTGGTTCTATTGCAAGCCCCTCGCCGACTTCGAACAACCGGTCATTAGCCAACAAAATATTGTTATCGATAAAGATATCCAGCTCACCTTTGTTGCGCATAAGTGGCAGCGAAAGCCTGGCTTCAAAATCGGTTTGCTGCGGTAAAGAGCCACTTACAAAGGGAAGCTTGTTTTCGACAGGGAACCGATACTTCGATTTGAAAAAGCTAACAAAGGACGGTGCTACTTGTGTGTGGCTGGCCATCGCTTTAAATGTTTGCCCACGCAAAAGAGCAGGAGAAAAGATAAGCAGAGGGACGTGAAACCTATCCAACGGGCTTTCCTGCGGCAATGGAATCACTCTGTGGTCGCCTGTGATGACCACGATGGTGTTTTCCCAGTCGGCCCTTTTCGAGAGTTTGTGGAAAAGAATCCTTAGCCCATCGTCGAAGTAGAGGAAAGTTTCAAAGATATTCCGATAAGCCAGAAAGAGCTCTTTTTTGTCAAAACCTGCAACTACGCTATCAAACTTTTTGGAATAGACGCCAGACTCAGGTACCCTGAAGGGCTCATGGGTGGTCAGGGTCATTAGCATATCCATCCGTGGACTCGACACGGTGGAGATACTTTTCTCATAGAAGTCAAAAAGTGCCCCATCAGGATAGCCCCAGCTAAAACCCTCATTGTTGGCTTCCATTTTCTTATAACTGTCAGGAAATCGTCCTTCATAAATCAGGTTGTCGATGCCCTGGTAGTCGAGAAAAATGTCGGTTTTGTCAAAGTTGATATTGCCGCCGTAGTAGTATGAGGTGGAGTAGCCGTTGCCTTTTAACCAGCTAATCAGGGTGAAGTGGGAGGGGTAGTCAGGCCCCAGGTCCATAAAGCCCTGGTTGCCGGGTGGCAAGGAGCCGTATAAGGCAGGAACCACACCAAATGTTCTGCCGGTGGTGCTTAGGCAATTGGGCCAGAAAAGGCTGGCTTCGCTCAAGCTGTCAAGAAATGGCGTGAACCCTTTCATTTTGGCCTCTTTGCCGGTAATCGCTCCACCCAACCCTTCCACTTGTATAAAAATCAGGTTAGGAGGAACATCAAATTCTTTAAAGTGAGGGCCTAATATGTCCGTTTCCTCAAAGGGTCTTTCGAAAGGGTACGCTTCTATTACGACCGTCGATGGAGTATTGGCCGCACTCACTCCTGCAAAAGAGTGAAGGGCAAAATAACTCATCCTGTTTTCGGCCAGGTACTGGTTTTGCAAACTGGCGAAGTCGGGAACAAAAAAACTCACCAACACCGACAGCCCCAAAGCTGAAAGGCTGAACGAATAGTACCTTTTTCCAAAGTTTTCGAGGGCCCTTTGACTAAGAAAGGCTGAACAACAAAGTGAAAGGGCCAGTACAAAAAGGCCGAGCCCAAGAATGGCGTCGAAATGCACTGACGCTGCAATGGTGGTTCTGATATCGTCACCCGAATAGTTCCAAAAGTCTGCACCAATTGGCGTCATTTCACTAATAAAATAGCGTTCCAGGCCAAAGCTCAGTATCGCAACAAAAAGGTAAGGAGGCAGCAGCCAGACCAGGGGCCTTTTGGGAATAACTAGCCTAAGAAGTAGCAAGAGTGGCGAAAATAAAAGTGCCAGGCAGAGGGCAGTAATCAAATCACTTGCAAGCCCTCTGGCAAACGTTAGTGTCATGGCTGCAACGCTTGTGTAGTGCATCAAGCCAATGCCTATCAATGCGTAAACACGAAATATTATCAGAATAAGGCCAATTCCGCACCAGTTAATGATGAGAACCTGAAGCACTGTCGATTTTTTGAATTCTTTCATGTTTCTCAAATCAATTTAGCATTTCTTCAGGTGGAGGCGCTTTTGGAGACCAATCCCCCAACGCCTGCTCTACCTTTCCTCCCAGGTGCTTATCGCCCTTGCCACTTCTCTTTTGCTGTATTTTTCTTTCAAACTGTGAATTATTTCAGTGTCCGACAGTTGCTGAAATTCACTTACTATTTCGTCGTTTAACACACATTCACTTTTAAACTGGATGTCGATTTCCTTCAAACTCATATGCAGTAGGTAGTCCTGAGGCAGAGAGGCCAGCATCCATTCCAGGTAATGAACATTGTTGACGTGGTTGTTTTGATCAAGGTGCTGATAATATACCTTGAACTCGGGGCCACTTAGAGCCTCTCCCAGCGATGGCAGCTTGTCAGTTGGGTGGGGGAGGTGATTGTTTTCAATAACGAAGTTGCCACTTGTGATATAGTCAGGCACCGGAATAAGCCGCCTTTTCTCTACATCAATCACCACCCAGGCTGTGCACCCCTCTGCCACCAGCTCCTGCCTTTCGTTTTTGAACCTCATGTCCCGGAACGTGAAGAACTTTTCGATACCCGACGGCCAGGTCTCCACTTCGACCACCTCATTTTTTTCTATAGGCTTCACCACCCTGAGAAACAACCGGTGCAGCACCCAAGTATGCCCTTTTTCCATAAGCGCTGGAACTGACACGCCAAGTGCATCTGCATGCTGCCAGGCAGCCTCCTGAAAAAAATTGATCAGCACCGGGAATTTGGCCTTCCCATTTGGCCCAATTTCAGCGGCTCTCACTTTGAATTTTTCGAAGTATGGATTGACCATTTTCTTATTCTTTTTATGAGGGCACTAAAGCTTCTCCATCATAATAGCAGTAAATGTCTTTATCGCATCGACATAGTTCCCCAGCCTGATGTTTTCGTTGGGGCTATGCTGATTGTTGTCGGGGTTAACCGTTGGCACCAGCACGGCAGGGATGTCGAGCGTTGTAACAAACGGCGATATCGGGATTGAGCCACCACCTGTTCGAATCATAATGGGTTCAGTACCAAATGCCTTTGTCATGGCTTTCACCAGCCATTGCCCCACTTCTGTGTCATAGTCGGTGCGAAAAGCTTTGTAACTTACTTCGTAGTCAAATGAAACTATTTTCGACTTCGACATTCTTTCTTCTTCAGTCGGCTTACGGTTGTCAATTACGTAGTAGCCCTGGCTTTTGATGTGCTCTTTTATCAGCCCAATCAACCTTTCCGGGTCGCTTTCCATGACCAGCCTCACGTCGATTTCGCCCGTAGCGGTTGGCGGCACAATGGTGCGCACTTCTTTTCCCACCCAGCCAGACGACATCCCCCTGATGTTCAGGGAAGGGTATTGTATCGACTCCTGGTAGTTTGTGCCTACTTTGTCGATGTCGGCAATCCCAATTTTCTTTTTGATAAATTCCTCATCGTCAGGCACGCTGGCCATGATGGCTTTGGTCTTTTCATCAAAGATTATCCCGTCGTAAAAACCGGGAATAACGACCTTGCCGTCTTTGTCCTTCATGCTGCCAATCAACTGAGCCATATTGAGTGCGGGGTTAGGGGCGTAGTTGCCATAGTGGCCGCTATGCTGGGCTACCCTCGGACCAAATGTATGGAGCGTGATGGTGGCAATGCCTCTGGCTCCAAAGGTCAGCGTAGGCTCGTTGCTCACATGTCTGGGCCCGTCGAATATGATGAGCATGTCGGATTTCAGGTCTTCTTTGTAGGCAACCACTGCGCCCGGAAGTCTTGGTGAGCCTAGCTCTTCCTCAAAGTCCATGATCACCTTGATGTTGAAGTTAGGCTCCGCTTTCAGCTCTTCCATCACATCAAGTGAGGTGAGGTAGGCCATGGCCGCTCCTTTGGAGTCGCTGGTGGAGCGGGCAAAAATTCGCCATTCCGGATCAAACGAACCGCTGAGGTTGCTCCAATCGATTTCCGTAAAGCCACCTTTGCCGTCCGGCTTCTTTAATGCAGGAATCCAGGGGCTTTTTTGGAACCACTTAGTAGAATCTACAGGCTGCCCATCCAACTGCAGATAGATGAGAACTGTTTTGGTGGCCTTTTTTGCCTTTCTTTCCGCCAGCAGTAGGGGAACGGTTGACGTCTCCAGCCTTTTGGTAGCAAATCCTCTGTTTGCAAAGGCTTGTTCGCACCATTGAATGTTTTTTTCAATATCGGCAGGGTAGTGTGCGTCATTTGGTAGGCTCAAAAGCTCGTACAGAGTGTTGAGGCTTTGCTTGCCATGCTCCATTGCCAATTGGTTCAGCTTTTCTGGTGTTACCTTCTGTGCAATGGTATCGAAAGGGAGGACTAGCAGACCTGCAAATATGAGAAGTACTTGTTTCATCGTTATTTTTTTTCCACTGTGCATTATTATAAATTTTAAAGGAGGGCTAACAGGGCCTGGGCTCCTTGTCATTTTGCCTCTGCTTTCTTTAAGAATCCGGTTCTCGACATTTCGCCCCAGCTTTTCCTCCCCCTCCACTTATCAAACGTTCCTCGAATTGCCCAATACATTACCGAGGGGTGAAATAGCACTGGCTCAAGGCAAGCGGTGGCCAGCATTTTATAAAAATCCCTTTGACGAGTGTAGCGATAGAAAGAAATTTCTTCAAATAAGAGTGTAAGAACGGAAATGAATATCGAAAACAAGTATACAAACAACAGTAGTGTCAACGTATAGCCCCAGTTAACAAATCCCGCAATAGTCAGGTACAGAAAAAAGAGCAAGCCTGAGAGCTCAATCCAGGGTGCTAAAAGCTCAAACATAAACCAATAGGGGTAGCTGAGAACCCCGAGCAAACCATATTTAGGGTTCAGGCAAATTTTTCTATGGCGGCTGAGTGTTTCAATAGTGCCCCTCATCCATCTGTTTCGCTGACGACCCAATATTTTTCTGTCCGATGGAGCTTCTGTCCAGCAAAGCGGGTCAGGCACGTATATCACTTTTGCCTTTTTGCCCATCTCCATTAATTTTCTCCTTATGCGAACCACCAGTTCCATGTCTTCACCCACTGTGGACTTGTCGTATCCGCCTACCGTCAACACCACTTCACGTTTGAAAAGGCCAAAAGCACCGGAAATGAGCATCAGGCCGTTTAGTCGGCTCCAGGCCATTCTGCCTAATAAAAATGAGCGCATGTACTCCAGTACCTGGAACCGGGCCAGGAGGCTTTCCGGTAAATTAACTTTTATCAACCGGCCTTCCTCTACAATGCAGGAGTTGGCGATTCGAACAACACCGCCAATCGCCACCGTGTTTTCCCTGTCTTCAAGGTAAGGTTTCACCATTTTTAGCAGGGCATCGGGTTGGATAATGCAGTCGACGTCTATGCAGGCTACGAGTTCTTTGTTACTGATGTTAATGCCAGCATTCAATGCGTCAGCCTTCCCTCCGTTGACTTTATCAACCACAATAAGCTTTTTGTAGGCCCTGTTTTGTGATTTATAAATTGCGCTTATGTCATTGCAGGGCAAGGTGCGATCGATAAGGAAGTCAACTTTTTTTAAATCAAATGCCTTCTGCATCTTTTCAAGCGAGTCGTCCTTGCTGCCGTCGTTGACGATGATGATGTCGTAGTTATTATATTCAATTGACATGAGAGATTTCACATTCTCGATAATAGTCAATCCTTCATTGTAGGCCGGGGCGACCAGGGAGATAGAGGGGGCCAAAGGTGACGAAAGGATCATTTTGTAATCAGCAAATGAGTTTTTCGTCATGTACCTGCGCATTTCAAAGTAAGAAATGAGGGCCAAAATCAAATAGGAAGAAAAGATGGCCACAGCATAGACCAGAAATAAAAACTGCAAACCGTATATAATCTTGATCATTGGTTTAGCTGTTGTTCAATGGTTCTTTGATGTGAGCAAGTGCGGTAGCCAAATGAATATGAGATTGCAGGTCATACGACTTTCTGACGAGCTCATCGGCATTGCCAGAAATTTCTTCAATGGCCATAACTGTCGCCAGCAACGTGTCCGAATGGTCTGTCTCAAGAAGGGTGAGTAAACCTTCCACTTCATCAGGTCCACCGACTTTTGCCAGTGCATTGATAGACAGAATTTTTAAGTCTTGCCGGTCAGTGTTCACCAGGAATTTATAAACGCCTGGAGCATCCCTGTCATCTCCCATTTCTGTAACGGCTCTTAAAACCGCTGCCTGAACCTGATATTCGTCACTGAAAAGATGACCCCTTATATTGTCCATATGGGCAACAAGCCTAAAAAACACGCACATGTCAATAATAAACGCTCTTACTTCCCAATTTGGATTGCGTAGCCAGTAGTCATATTGCACACGATGAGCCAGGCCTGTCCTTAGTAACGTGTGATGCAAACTTAAAATGTGCCAACCGGAAAGATCCTTCCAGCTTGTTTTTAAAAAGAACAGTGGACTTCCGGCACTCAAATTTAGCAAGGCCACCTGGGTCTCCTGCCTCACAATTTGACTGCTATGGCCAAGGTGCTGGAGTACATGATGGTATCCGGATTTGTACTCAAATTGACTTAGCTCATGAATTCCTCTAACAACCGAGGCCATCCTTCGGCTATTGGCTTTTTTTATGCTCAGCTCATGGAGTCCGAGAAGCTCATATAAATCCTCCAATACCTCGTCAAACTCTCCATAGAGGTTTTTCCTCAAAGAGATCAAATGTCCTATGAAGATCCCCTTAAGAAAGTTATTTTCAAGTTTGGCTTTAATTTCATTTAGTTGATAGTGGTGAACACTTTTCCATTTTAGTCCCTCATTCTCAGTGGAAGATATCAAATAGTTGTTAAGGTCCTTCTCAATTACTTTGTGTAGCCTTTTCTCACTTTCATATCGGTGTTTTTTTCTGACCTTAAGCACAATAATCAGGATCACCACTCCAATAGCGGCCGTCGCCATCAACATATTCAGGAAATATATGAGCTCTATCGGAATCAAGGCGTCCTGTTATGAAACTATTGATGCCCAAGCAATCTTTTCACTCTTATGACAAGCTCTTGCGGGCTAAATGGCTTTGTAAGAAAATCGTTGATGCCCAAATTGAAGCTTTGAAGCACGGTATTTTCCACTCCTTCTGATGATAATATGATGATGGGTGTTTGCCTTTTTAGCTCCTCTCTTATATAGGTGGTCAGCTCCAGCCCTGAGGCGTAAGGCATATGGATATCTGTAATGACTAAGTCATACTCATTGTCTTGTATCATCTCTTTTGCCTTTTTGCCGTCTGCAGCTACCTCACAATTCCGATAGCCAGCTCTGGAGAGTTTAAATCGTATCAGCGAGCTCAGTGCCTCATCATCCTCGCAAATCAGTATTTTTACAATTTCCATAGTATGCAGAAAAATTATTCTGTAATAAAACACTGCAAAGGTACTGCAATATAGCTTTGTGGCATACCCGCATGTGTAAGCAGACGCAAACTTTCCATTAAATAATACTTTCTGACTTACTATTTGATATTACCCCAGTTACCGGAATCAGTGTTTTTTATCGAAAGCGTAAAGTCCTCAATCGCTTTCACCGTCGTTCTTATTGACGTTTGAAGCCTGTTTACATTGCTAACCAGCTTTTCCTCATTTTCCCCACCGGTAGTTTCAATCTCTTTGAGTAAACTTACCAAAGGATTCAGAAGCTGTTTGGAAAGGGTAGAAGAAAAGTCCTTTAGCTCCTGGTGTTGCGTTTTAAAGGTGGCAGCCCCCATAAGTGATTCTTCACTGTGCTTTCTGTCGGTAATGTCCACGCTAACCCCAAGCAGGCCAGTGATAGTTCCTTCTGTATTTTTTATCGGTATTTTTGATGTCAGAAACCAACGAGTTTCTCCTGAGTTCAATGTCATGGAGGTCTCCATACCCAATATAGGTTCTCCCGTCGAAAATACTTGTAAGTCTTCCGCCTTAGATAAGTCAGCAGACGCTTTCGGGAACAACTCATGATCTGTTTTGCCTATAACCAACGCCTTATCGTTGAGACCCATAAGCGACAACTCGGCTTTGTTAATGAGGATCTTTCTTGACTCAATATCCTTAGCGTAAATATTAACAGGAATGTTGTCAATAAGTGTTTGTAAAAATTCTCGCCCTTCCGTTGCCTCTATTTCTACCCGTTTTCTTGTGTCAATGTCTTGAAAAGTACCGTTTAGCCTCACACACTTACCATTTTCAAAAATTGGCTTTCCTATTGCCCTTACCCATTTTTCTTTGCCTGCTGGGGTAATTATTCTTAGTTCTACGTCCCATGGTAAGCCAAGCGAAATGGCGTCATTGACGGTTTTGGCCATGGCGTTGCGGTCTTCACCTTCTTTGTAAAACTTAATAGCGGTTGACAGATCGGGTTGGTAGTCCTCAGGCACTTCGTGGATACGCTTGGTTGTGGTGCTCCAGGTGACTTTATTGGTTGCCAGATCAGCCTCCCATCCGCCAACCATGGCCACCCGGTTAATATCGTAGAGGCGGTCCAGCGTAGTTTTCATTGATTTTGTTTGCTCAGCCACTTTTGACTCCAGCGCTTCGTTATACGACTGCAACTGCTTTTCAGTATATCGCCTTATGTCATGAGACAAATTGAGGCGCTTGGCAATGAGACCAACATAAATCAGGCTAAAGAACAACGAAATAACACCAATTAGTACTGTGGATGTCTTGGCCGTTATGAATTGATGAGATTCAAGGGTAGTCAGCAAATAGCCAGCAATCAGAACTGTTCCGGTCATCTGTGCGAACATTCTTCTGGATAGTATATTTCCTGGCTTTTCGCCCGTCAAAATATTAGCTAAGCCAAATTGTGAGAGGCTTGAAAGGCAAATGGAGGTAGCCAAGAATAATATGGCTGTGTGCAATGCCATTGATGAAATAAAAATCAGCCTATCGTTTGGCGACAACCCAAACGCCACTCCCACAATGGACAGGAGCGCCATAAATGAAACCAGGTGGAGGCCATATTGCTTTAGCCGCAGATACCATCTGCGGCTTGTTAAATTGGTAAGCGCAAAAGCCGTTAAAAGAAATGCGGTGGAGCTACCTGTGGACATTCTTCCGGGATATTTCACACTCCGCCGATCGGTTACAAATAGTTGGTCTATTCCCAGACTAATGCCAAAAATATATTCAGCTAATGTTACAAGGGCGAGGAGGCTAAGGAAAATGGTTAGGACGACCACTGCCCATTTTTGCTCGTAGGCCTTACCTATAAGGGCCAGTCCCAGCAGAGAAAAGCCCAGAGCTGTATTAAACTTCATACTCGCTCCGGCTACCCCCAAATCTTTTAAGTAGGATAAATCGAGCACCCACCCCACCATTACTATCAAGGCAATGGTGAGCGATGCCAGGCCGCACACTCTAAGAGATTTTTTCTTTTCTAATGACAACATCAATATGCTAAATAACCTTGTTAAGAACTGGTCGGTGTTTGCTGTTTGGCAAATGATTTGACTTCGTGGCCCCCGGCGCCGCCACTATTCTGCTCAAGTGCGTTTGCAACCATTTCAAATCCGAAAAGTTATCTCCTCCCTTTTCACGAGGGACGTCAAACGCTTTATTGTTTTCAATTACCACATCTGTTTCAGTCATTCAATATGGTGTTTTTTATTTCTTCTATTACAGCGCCAGCTTCCTTCAATATAGCTTCAACAAGCGATGTTTCTGAGAAAAAAGATGCTTTGTGTGACTTAAGTTCATCGATCTTCGATTCCAGCGTTTCCAATTCAAAAAGCATATTCAGCGACTTGATTTTATGAGCGATTGTGTGCAATAGGTCAAGGTCTCTCTCCTTAATCGACTTCTTCAAATCGCTGACAAATTCGGTGTAGTTTTGCATGCTGTTGTTGGAAAACTCCATTACAAATTCCTTGTCGCCTTCTCCTAACTCATAGATTTTACTCTTCAGAGAAGAATCAGCCATTGTCATTTCCTTTTTTACTCGTCCGGCATATTTCTCGATAATGGCATAAAGATCTGCTGGTTTAAATGGTTTGCTGAGATAGTCAGTCATGCCAACGGCAAACGTTTTTTCCCGAATATTGGAGAATGCGTCAGCCGTTAACGCAACGATGGGGATATTCTGGAAATACTCGTCGGCGCTGCCCCGTATTTTAATGGTCGCCGTAAACCCATCCATTACCGGCATTTGGAGATCCATCAGCACCAAATCATATGTCTTTTTTTGCAGGGCATCAAAAGCTTCTAATCCATTGGCTGCAATGTCAAAAGTAACATCCACATACTTGAGGAACTTCTTCATGATGATTTGATTGGCGGTGTTGTCTTCCGCCACCAGCAGATGTATATCCTTGCCATTGAAGTCTTTGCTTTTTTGTACCGACTTCCTGGTCAATTCCACTTCGAGAGTTGTTTCCTCAAGTTCGATATCGAAAAAGAAGGTTGAACCTTCTCCAGGTTTACTTTGCAGTTGAATTTCGGAACCCATCATCTCCAAAATTTTCCTTGTGATGTACAAGCCAAGACCTGTTCCTCCATATTTTCTGGTAGTTCCCCCTTCAGCCTGGCTAAATGCTTCAAAAATACCCTTTTGCTGTTCTTCGGACATGCCAATTCCTGTGTCGGTTATTGACACCCGCATTTTGCAAAAGTTATCCCTTCGGCTTACTAATTTGGCCGAAATGGTCACGTTGCCATTTTCGGTAAATTTAATAGCGTTGCCAGCTAAATTGTACAGAACTTGTGTGACCCTCGTGTCATCACCTATAAACGCATGGGGAAGGTTTTTATCGTAGTCTACTTCTACCGTGACCAGATTTTCCTTTGCCCGAAAAACCAATGAGCTTTTAATCGCATTCACCAAATAGAAAAAATCGAATGGCGCATAGTCAAGCACCAATTTTCCGGCCTCTATTTTAGATATATCGAGGATGTCGTTGATGAGGCTTAGCAGACTTTCGCCAGAAAATTTGAGCAGGTTGAGGTGCTCCTTTTGATCGAACCTTGGGTTTTCCAGTAAAAGGATTTGGGTAATGCCATTGATGGCGTTCAGAGGAGTGCGTATTTCATGGCTCATGGTGGCCAAAAACTGCTCCTTGGCCTTGGAAGCTTCTTCGGCGACCTCTTTTGCTTTTTGCAGCTCTTCCTTCTTGAGTCTATTGTTGGTGACGTCTTCTGTGAACATCAGGATGCCTCCAACAGTGTCCTGGTCGATATACCATGGCCTCACCTCCCATTTTAACCATTGGATCGTGCCGTCTGCTCGTTCAAATGGATCTTCGTCTCTCATTTCAACAGCACCATTCAGGCATTTTCTGTGGATATCTTTCCAGCTGTCACTTACTTCAGGAAAAATATCGTAGTGGCTTTTCCCGATAATGACCTGATCTTGAATGTTGTATTCTTCTACCCATTTTTGGCTGGCCGCTATGTACCGTAGTTCTTTGTTGAACATTGCAATCGACGCAGGAGCCCTTTCGATAAAGGCCTTGAGCTGCATTTCAAGCACTTTGCGGTCATGGATGTCAACAATGCCGGCAATGAGTAAGGAAATTTTCCCATTCTCAGAGCGCTGCGTATTGCCGGTGGCCTCTACCCATTTGTAATCCCCGCTCTTCATCTTCACTCTCACCTCTATGGTTGAGGGAAGGCCAGTTTTTATGGACGAATCCGTGGAGTCCATAAGGATGGGAACGTCAGCCGGATGTACCAGGCCAATAAATGACTCAGCGGTACCACTTATCTCACCCTTTTTATAGCCTAGTAGCGTATAAAGCGCATCTGACCAGCTCTCGGTGTTCTCATGTATGCTCTTTTCCCAAATACCAACCTTGATTGAGTTGGTAAGAAATTCAAGCTTTTCTGCTTTCAGTTTTTCCAGTTCAACCGATTTTTGCAGGTCTTCTCTTGCTTCTTCAAGCCTTACGGAATAATGCTTGATGGCATTTAGCGTGACCAGAAGCACAGTAATGGCTGAAAGTAATACTGAAACAGCAATTGCATAATTGACCAGTGTGGTGCTACTATCTATCTCATCCAATACGTCAGAGGAGAGGCGCTCATACTCATTGGTAATTTCATCCATCAATGGTAGAAAGGCCGACTCGTATGCCAAAAGTCGTTCTGCATTTTGTTTCGATGGCGGGCTTGAATGAGCGATAGACTTGGCCGTGCTGGTCAGGCCCTGAAAAGAAATTTCAAGCTCGTCAAAAAGAGAGTCTAGCCTTGTGCTTTGTTCTTTGTTTTCATGGAAGGCAAAGTTGTCTCCTGTCAGTGAGCGATGGGCCTCTGCGAAAATAAGGGAAAGGGAATCGATAGTTTTCTTACGGTCGATGGAAAGGCTATCAGAATAATAAATCAGCAGCCCCGTTTTGCTGATATTTTGGCTCAACATTCGTTGTCTGCCAGCTACATTAATTACCTTGCCGAGGTCGGCATTCATGGCAATGAACCTATCGAGCCTGGCGTTGAGGAACAGCGCCACGCCAACGACTATGGAGACCGCCACAATGAAAAGAATGATCAGATTAGTTCTGATTTCGTTGTATTCGATTCTATGCTGGCTATCAATATCCATTTTTCTATTTGGTGTAGTATTCAGGGAAGCGAAGCGAATATCGTAAACCTACCAAATATTCTTCCCAAACTTGTTTTATTACCTGAATTCGTATTGAACATATAATGACAAAAATAGGATTGATCTCAGACACGCACGGTTATCTGGACGAAAGAGTGTTTGAATATTTTGCGGGGTGCAATGAAATATGGCATGCTGGCGACATTGGCGACCTGGCTGTGATGAAGCGGCTAGAGGCGTTTAAGCCAACGGTTGGAGTGTATGGTAATATCGATGGAACCGATATTCGGCATATATACCCCGAAGATCAAGTGTTCGAAAGAGAAGGTAAAACGATCTGGATCACGCATATAGGCGGCTATCCTCCCAGGTACAACCGAAGGGTATTGAAGCAACTGGATACGATCAAGCCTTATCTTTTTATCTGCGGGCACTCTCATATAGTGAAAGTGCTTACCGACAAAGCAAGGCTTCCCCTGATCCACATCAACCCGGGTGCAGCAGGCATGCAGGGCTTTCACAAAATGCGCACCATCATGCGGTTTGATCTTACAACTGAAGGGGTTAAGAACCTGCAGTTGATTGAGTTGGGGAAGAGGGGCTAACGTCGCACGGGAGAAGAAAATCTGTAACCACCCGAACACAAAAAGCCCCACTTTTGCAAGCAGGGCTTTTTTATTTAGTTAAACCGAGTGATTTACTCAGCGTCCTTGTCTTTCTTCGCAGCTTTTGCTTTGGGTGCAGCTTCTTTCTTAGGAGCAGCGGCTTTCTTTGCAGCAGGCTTTTTAGCTTCTTTTGCAGGTGCTTCAGCTACTGGTGCTTCTGTAGCGGGTGCATCAGCTTTAGCTACGGGAGCTTCAGCTTTAGGTGCTGGTGTTTCCTTCTTAGCTTCTGGCTTAGGAGCAGTGAATTGCTTCTTTAACTCTTCTAAGTCAACATTTTTTATAACGGGTGTTGCAGTCAAATGCTTGATAGAAAACTGCCTTGAAGCTGATACGTTTCTATTTTTACGACCCTTGCGTTTTAATCTTGTAACTCCCATGAGGTTCAATATTTTTCGAAATGGAGCGCAAATATAGTGGTTTACTTTCAAATTCATAACTCCCAACGCTATAAATCACAAAGCTTTAAGGTAATTCCATCGACTAATTCGTAGTTTTGCCGCAAAACAGGAGTAATGGCTGCACAAAAACCAGGTTTAGCGAGAGGAACAAGGGATTTTGGACCCGTTCAGATGTCGAGGAGGAATTACCTTTTCGGTATCATTAGAGCGGTGTTCGAAAAATTTGGCTTCCAGCCTTTGGAAACGCCTGCTATTGAAAACCTGACTACGCTCACCGGTAAGTATGGCGATGAAGGCGATCAACTGCTGTTTAAGATTTTGAATTCTGGCGACTTTATGAAAAATGCCACCGATGCTAACTTGTCGGAGAGAAACTCCAAATCCATTACGCCAGAAATCTCCGAAAAAGGCCTTCGCTACGACCTCACGGTGCCATTTGCCCGCTACGTGGTGATGAACCAGCACCTGCACAACTTTCCTTTTAAGCGTTATCAGATCCAGCCGGTATGGCGGGCCGACCGTCCGCAAAAAGGCCGCTACAGGGAGTTTTTCCAGTGTGATGCTGACGTGGTAGGCACCAACAGCCTGCTTTGCGAGGCAGAAATTGTGCTGATGGTCAAGGAGGTGTTTGAAAAGCTGGGGCTGGCCGATTATTCTATCAAGCTCAACAACCGGAAGATACTGAGCGGCATCGCCGAACTCATGGGTGCTCCTGGTAAGGAAGGCCCGCTCTGCGTAGCCATCGATAAGCTGGATAAAATAGGGGAGGAGAAGGTATTTGAAGAGCTGAAAGAAAGAGGATTTGGCGACGACGTGGCCAAAAAGCTGCAACCATTTTTGCAGCTCAGCGGGTCTAATGCTGCCATCATTGCCGACCTTGAAAAGCTATTGGCTGGCAGTGACGTCGGTATGGTTGGCGTGGCAGAGTTGAAAGAGGTAATGATCATGGTGGAAGGCTTTGGAAAAGAAGTGCCTCAGCTGGCCATCGACCCAACACTGGCCCGTGGCCTTAGCTACTACACAGGTTGCATTTTTGAGGTGAAGCCAACCTCCGTGCAAATGGGAAGCATTTGCGGCGGCGGGCGCTACGACGACCTTACTGGCATGTTTGGTTTGCCTAACGTTTCCGGTGTTGGTATATCTTTCGGTATTGATCGTATTTACGATGTGCTCGACGAACTGAATTTGTTTCCTGCAGAATCGCTGCGCACATCCAAAGTGCTTATCGCTAATTTTGACCCGGCCTCGGCAATGAAGGCGTTGGCAATTCTCGGTAAGTTAAGAGAGGGTGGCATTGCAGCTGAGCTTTTCCCGGAGTCAGCCAAGCTGAAAAAGCAGTTTACCTATGCCGAAAGCAAGGGCATTCCTTTTCTGCTCATGGCCGGAGAGTCGGAGTTCGCCTCAGGTGAATTTGGGCTTAAAAACCTTCAGTCGGGGGAGCAAAAAACATTCACAATAGATCAAATCATTAGCGAGCTAAGGTAAGGGAAGCAATTTCGTTGTTTTATATTGCGTTGTTTAACTACCCGAAAGGCCTGCGTAACAGTACCAGGCAGGTTAATTACTTGGCTTTGATTCAGAGAAAACGGTTTATTCAGCTTGCGGTATGTTGGGCGGTGTTGGCACTTTCGGTTGTCGCACATGCTCAAAAGACCAGTAAAATCGGCCGCTTTTCTGTTGACAAACCCATAGGCTGCGCTCCGCTTACAATCAATATATCGGAGTTGGATAACTTCGGAAATATCTCCAGGCAGTATTTGTATGAAAACGGCGCTCCGGTAACGAACAGCACTACCCACACCTTCAATACCCCCGGTACTTTCAACATTGTTCAGGTGATTGGGTTGGATATCAACCCCAAGACGGACACACTGGAGATAACAGTAAATTCGCCGGAACCACCGCAGGTAACGGTCGCCAACTGCCGCAATTTTTCAGCCAGTGTCAGGGTGCCTGCGAGCCCCTACGATTTTTACCGGGTTTACTACACCACCGTCGACTCGGTGGACGTGCAGGCTGGTAACTATGCCGTTCCTCACGACTATGGCGTGGCTGGCAGCTTTCCCGTGAGGGTAAAGGGCTTCTACAACGGAGGCAATGATGGTTGCGGCGAAACTAACGTAACGATCAACACCAGAAGGGAGCTTACCGACCCGATCTTGAATAGCATCGAAACTTTTCAGGACAGCACCATGCTGATCAGTGCTACGCTCAACTCAGGCATTAGCTATGTATTGCAGGTGTCGGAAAACAACGGAAGCACTTTTGGCGAGATTCCGTTAGTCTTTCAGGGGAATCAAATTTTGTTGGATCAGCTGCTGCCGATGACAAACGACTATTGTTTTCGCCTGGCAGCCTACGACCCCTGCAACAATGAGTACTACTACTCCAACACTCTCTGCCAGGTAAGCCTGGCTGCCAGCTTCGAACAGTACCGAAACCTCCTTAGCTGGGTTCCTCCCGGCCCGGCAGCTCAGTCTTTTGAAATCTACCGCAACGATACCTTATATTATCAGTCTGCCAATGCGGGGGTAACGCAGTATCCCGACTCCACCCTCATTTGCAACACCGGCTATTGTTACCAGGTAAGGGTCGACTATCCGGTAGGGTTTGCCCTGAGTCAGGTGGTGTGTGGCACCTCCTTCGAAAAGCAATACTTAGCACCCATCACAGGTGTCTATTCCACTTATCAGGGCGATGATCTTTTTCTTAGTTGGGAGAGTGCTGAGCAAGCCAATGCCAACACTACCTATCAGGCAGTTTATGCTTTTGATGGCAGCAATTTTAGCACAGGAGCTACTTTCAAAGGCGACATTAATGAGCAGCTGGTTAGCAATCCACAGTTTTTAAAGAACAGCTATTCTTATACTATTCGTTATAGCGACGAATGCAATAACCTTTCTCCACTGGGCACCATTACCCTGCCCGTATTTCTCAGTATTGAGCAACAACAGACAAACACCTTCCACCTGACTTGGAATCAGTACCGGCCACTTACCGACGGTGTGCGGCAATATTATGTCGATCTATGGGATATCAATATGGCGCTGTTGACCACTTTCGATGTATGGGATCCCACCTTCTACGAGCTGCGGCTTACTTCCAACTACAACAGTGCTGCTTATGTAACCGTGCGAGCCGCAGGGTTAGGTGTTGATGCCGACTTTGTCACAACCAGCAATCGGCGGGCCATTGCTTTTCACAGCGATCTTTACCTGCCATCAGCCTTCACCCCCAACGGAGACGGCCTGAATGAGGAGTTTGGTGTGAAAGGACCCGAGGTGACTAATTTTAGCTTTAGAATTTACAATCGATGGGGAGAGCTGGTGTTTTACACAACTGAGCAACCCAAAGGATGGAATGGCGTATTCAAAGGTGCCCGGGCACCGCAGGGAACATACAGGTATTATGTGGAAGGAACCGATGCAGGAGGCAGACTGATCAAAAAAAGCGGTAATTTTGTTCTGCTGAAAAACTAAACGAAGAGCATATGTTTGATATGATGAAAATGATGGGCAAGGTGAAAGAGGTGCAGGACAAAATGAAGGCTGCCCAGGAAAACCTTGCACGCATCGAAGTGGAAGGTGAGTCGGGAGCTGGCATGGTCAAAGCTGTGGTTAACGGAAAAAAGAAGCTTGTAAGTCTTGATATTGACCCGTCACTCCTCAATGACAAAGACAAAGAGATGCTTCAGGACCTGGTGATAGCGGCAGTAAACATGGCGACAGAAAAGGCTGATGAAAAAGCCAAAGAGGAAATAAAGAAGAGCACAGAAGGAGTTCTGCCCAACATTCCGGGGTTCGACTTTGGTAGCATGGTATGAGCCCAAAGGTAGCTGTAGCCATTCTCAACTTCAACGGCAAAGACTATCTTGACCGTTTCATGCCCTCGGTCATCGATTTTTCACCCGAAGCCGACATTTGGGTGATAGACAACGCCTCAACCGATGGCTCAGTAGATTTTTTGAAGAAAAACTTCCTTGATGTAAAGATTATAACCCTTGAAGAGAACCTGGGCTATGCCGGTGGCTATCAGGCTGGGCTGGCTCAGATCGACGCCGACTACTACGTTTTGCTCAATTCAGATGTGGAAGTGACCGAAGGCTGGCTTCAGCCAATGATTTCCCTTCTCGAAGCAGACGAAACGATTGCTGCCTGCCAACCAAAAATTCTTTCCTGGCATTTGCGGGACACTTTTGAGTATGCCGGTGCGGCTGGTGGCTTTATCGATATACTTGGCTACCCGTTTTGCAGGGGGCGGGTATTCGAAACGCTTGAAAAAGACAGCGGACAGTACAACGACCAACTTGAAGTTTTTTGGGCTACAGGGGCTTGTTTGTTTATCCGGTCTACCGCCTTTAACGAAGCGGGCGGGTTGGATGCCACCTTCTTTGCTCACATGGAGGAAATTGACCTTTGCTGGCGTTTGAAGATGGCTGGCTACAGCGTTTACTACCAGGGAGAGTCGGTCGTGTATCATGTTGGGGGAGGCACGCTCGATAGCTCAAATGCCTATAAAACCTATCTCAATTTTAGAAATAGCATCGTTTTATTATTGAAAAACGACGTTTCCCGATCGCTGTGGTGGAAAATACCGGTGCGGTTCAGTATTGACTTCCTAATCTTGCTCAGGTTTTTGGTGTCGGGCAAAGCGGATCATGCAAAGGCTATTTCAAATGCCCACGTGTTTATTGTAAGGAATTTTTCGAAGTACAGACCGGCTCAACCAAAGAAAGCTTTGAAAATGCTAACCGGTGCCTATAAGGGAATTGCGCCCCTGGCCTATTTAGCTGGGAACAAAGTTTACAGCAAACTGAGAGGCAGAATTCAATAATACCAAAGTATATTGTCCCGCCTTCTGAACCAACGTCTGAACTGCATGATAAACGCCAACGTCAGGTAAACGATCAGAGGAGATCCGAACGTTAAGAACGACGAGTAAATAAAAAACAACCTGATACTTGTAGTGGGGATTTTCAGATAATCACCTAACCTGTTACAGACCCCAAATGCGTATTTTTCAAGAAACTGTATCATGAATACCGGCTTTTTGCTCTGCAAAGTTAATAACAAAAGTCGTATATTGTTCTAATGGTTGATTAATGCAAAATTATTTTCCGTATAATTGCAATAGAACCATTATAACAATAGTTTTACGTCGGAATTCATAATCATTCAAAACATTATTCAAATGAAAAAAACGAGACTTGCTTTCGGCATATTGTTTGGATCACTCCTGATGTCAGGTTGTGCGCTAAACAAGATGATAAAACTTGCCAATGACCAGCAGTTGGAAGTGACCCCGAATCCTTTAGAGCTTCATGCTGACAAAGTGGAATTTGAGATGTCCGCTATCCTTCCACCAAAAATGCTCCCAGGCGGTACTTCTTACAGCCTAAAAACCTTCTATCAGTATGGAACCAACGAAGCCGAGCTAGGCACAGTTGAATTCAAAGCAGGTGATTTTCCTAATAGCAGTTCTACAACATCCAGAAAAAGCCAAACATTCTCATTTGCCTACGACCCAGCAATGGCGAAGGGTGATGTAATGATCCAGGGTGTTGCTGCCAAAGGAGCAAAAAACAAGACTACTGAAAAAATGAAAGTAGCTGAAGGTGTCATCACCACATCTTTGATGGTAGAAGACATTGTAGCTGCTTCTTATGCTGACCACGGATACAACGACAAAGAAGAATTAGAACCAACAAACGTTGAATTCTTTTTTGAACAAGGTCGTTCAGTTCTTAGAACTTCAGAGAAAAACAGTGACCGTGGTAAAGGTTTCACTGCTTTCGTTGCCGATAAGAACGTAACCCGTACTGTAACTATCACAGGTACTCACTCACCTGAAGGTACTGAAACAATCAACTCTGATCTATCTCAGGATCGTGCTGAGGCGATTGAAAAGTGGTACAGAGACATGATGGCCAAATACGACTACAAAGGAATGGCTGATCAGATCAAATTTGTATTGAAGCCAGTGGTTCAGGACTGGACACAATTCAAAACCATGCTAAATGGCTTTGACGGTGTAAGCTCTGATGAAAAAACTGCCATGCTTGCTGTGGTAAACGGAACAGGCACTTTCGAAGAAAAAGAAAAGGCGCTGCAGAAGCTTTCAGGTTACAAGAAAGTGTTTGACAAAATCTACCCAGTATTGCGTACTGCAAAAACTGAAGTCTTGACTGTTAAAGTTAAGCGCCCTAACCCTGAAATAGCTG
Organism: Imperialibacter sp.; assembly: GCF_048007035.1. NCBI lineage: Bacteria > Pseudomonadati > Bacteroidota > Cytophagia > Cytophagales > Flammeovirgaceae > Imperialibacter > Imperialibacter sp. The sequence continues at coordinate 982,703 of NZ_CP180355.1, read as the reverse complement.
TTCTAGCTAAGCAAATTGGTGAAGGCTCAATTTCTGCCGATTCTCTTTCAAATGCTGAGTTGCTTTTTGGTGCAACACTTACTCCATCTCTTACTGAGAAAGAAGCTATTTACAAAGCGGCTATCAAGAAGCAGGATACTTGGGTAGCACACAACAACCTTGGAGCTGTTTATCTTCAAATGGCTGCTGCAGCTAGCGGTGCTGACGTGAAGAAGAACGTTGACTTGGCGCTTACTCAATTGGAAATTGCCAACAAACAAAAAGCGAACACTGCCGAGGTACTGGTAAACATGGCAACAGTTTATATGCTACAGGGTGACAACACTAAAGCATATGACGTAGCTGGAACCGTTTCTGGTGCAACAGGCGATGCTTTGAGAAAGCTTAACACTTTGAAAGGAACTCTTGAGGTAAAAACTGCTCAGTACGACAAGGCATTGATGTCTTTCGCTGGAGCTGACAATACTGCCGAGGTATCTTTCAACAGAGGTCTTGCTCTTGTGCTTAAGAAAGAATTCTCAAACGCTAAGACTGCATTCAAAGACGCTACTGATAAGGATAGCTCTTATGCGAAAGCATTCTATGGCCTTGCGATTGTAGGTGCCCGTACTTCAAATGCAACAGAAGTAACAAACGGCCTGAAATCAGCTATTGCTGAAGATTCTTCGCTGAAAGAAAAAGCACTTACAGATCTTGAATTTAGGAACTACGCAGACGCCGTTAGATCCCTTTAATTCACAGGAAGATTTGAATTCTATTAAATAAGAAAAGCCCCATTATGGGGCTTTTCTTATTTAATTCCGCTGGAGGTTGAGGGGTTATCTAACCTTTGCTGTCTCCTTTTCAAGTTTTAAAGAATAGACCGACAAGTAGTTGGCAGGGTTGCTAAAGTAACTCTCCAACTGCTCAACGGTTTCTTCCTCCATTAATGGCATCAGCGGTTGCTGCACTTGTTTTAATTTTGCTAAGGACTGTTTCAGCGTCTCATCCCACTTTGGGTAGTAGGCGTCAAAGTCATCGGCACTAACCGATCCACGGCAACCCGGCTTGTCACACAACAGGCTGATTCTCTCTGTCATGTTAAAAATACCGTATTCATCGGTGATCTGTTCACCGGGAAAAATATCCCGGATTGCAATTTCAAAACCATAACCAGTGCTCATCGTGTTGCATTGACAACAGTGATTTACATACTTGGCAAGGTCCCAGCTCACCACCCTAACGCCACGCTGATCTATGTAAGAATATCTTTCGATTTTCTCTTGAAGTAGCGGGACACATTTTTCGAATGCTTCGGGGGTGATTTCAAGTTCCAGACTATCCCTGATGTACGTAATTGTACCTTCAGGGATAAATTCTGTGGCAAATACACCGTAGCCTACGGTCTCATTTACCAGTCGGAGTTCAGTGTGAGGATGAATCATACCTAATTCATAACACTATAATTTTATGCAAAGAAATATAAAGTTTTGAATAGTCAATTATTCATTGAAAAAATTCATAGTTCTTTCGATTCCTATTGCTGCAAATGAGAGGATCATATCGATGGATTTGTCCATTCTTTCAGGCAGGAGGGCCATTTCTTCTCTGGAAAAATTATTTAGAACGTACTCCACCTGATGACCCTTTGAGTAGTTATCGCCAATGCCAAAACGAAGCCTTGCGTAGTCCTGGCCGCCAAGTGTGGCCTCAATGTTTTTGAGTCCATTGTGACCGGCGCTTGAGCCCTTGGGCTTCATCCGCAACTTGCCAAAGGGGAGGGCGATGTCATCGGTGATAACAAGGATGTTTTCTCTGGGAACTTTCAATTGCTGCATCCAATAAGCCACAGCCTTGCCGCTGAGGTTCATATAGGTAGTCGGCTTAATGAGGTGCAGGGTTCGGCCCTTATGTTTGATTTCAGCCGTGTAGGCTTGCTTGTTGAAGGTGAAGCTGGCAGACTCTGCCTGAGCAAGCCGATCCAGCACCAGAAAGCCAATGTTATGCCGTGTGAGCTCGTATTCAGGCCCGATGTTGCCTAGTCCTGCTATTAGGTATTTCATTGCGTTAATCGTTTGTCTGCTGCCTCCAAAATAGAAAATCCCGCCTTAAGAGGCAGGATTTTCACATTGATGGCATTAGAATATTTTTTATGCTTCTTCTTCTTCCTCTTCTCCATCAGCTCCTTTGCCTTTAAGCGCTCTAGGAACTTCCACTGATGCGATAGAAACAAGGGGGCTATTCAAGATGTTGTATTTAGCTTCTCCAAGCTCTCCCACCTTCACTGTTTTGCCAAGTTCCAGTTTGCTGATGTCTACCTCAATGAATTCCGGCATTTCAGAAGGAAGAGCCTTCACAGTAAGTTTACGCATCTTAGAAACCAACTTACCACCTTTTTGAACTCCCGGAGCTACACCCAGGAACTTAACAGGAATATCAAGTTTTACCGGTGAGTTTTCATTCAATTCAAGGAAGTCAGCATGCAGAATCATCTCGTTTACCGGATGGAACTGAATGTCTTGCAAGATCGCTTTGAACTCTTGTCCTTCAATATTCAGATGAACAAAAGCAGCGTTTGGAGTGTAAACAAGGTCTCTGAAAAGAATCATAGGCGCATGAAAATGCACCTGGCTTTTCCCTCCATAGATAACACATGGAACACTGCCTGCAGCCCTAAGGTCTTTGGACTCCTTTTTACCGAGATTTGCTCTTTTAAACCCTATAATCTCTACTGTTTTCATAATGATGTATATTAATTATTTATAAATAGCGAACTAATGGAGCCGTGGCTGTGAATGTTATTGATAGCCTTGGCGAAAAGGTCTGAAACGGTAAGTACCTTTATTTTTGATGATTGCTGCTTAAGGGGCAGGGTGTCTGTGACAACAAGTTCTTCGAGCACCGAGCTGTTGATATTGGCGTAAGCATTACCCGACAGTACCGGATGCGTACATATTGCTCTTACAGTTCTTGCTCCCTTCTCCTTGATAAGCTGCGCTGCCCTGCAAAGTGTGCCGCCGGTGTCAATAAGGTCATCGATAAGCACTACGTCTCTGTCGGTCACATCTCCAATTACCTGCATGGAGGCAATTTCGTTGGCACGCTTGCGGTGTTTGTCGCAGATAACCATATCGGCTGAGAAATGCTTAGCAAACGTCCGTGTTCTTGCTACGCCTCCAACATCAGGAGAAGCAAACGTCAGCGCATCAAGATTGAGTGATTGAAGGTACGGAACGAAAATAGCCGTTCCGTCAAGGTGATCAACAGGGATATCAAAAAAGCCCTGAATCTGTCCCGCATGCAAGTCCATAGCCATCAGGCGGTCAGCACCTGCCGATTGCATTACATTGGCTACCAGTTTCGCTGCAATGGAAACTCTTGGCCTGTCTTTTCTGTCCTGGCGTGCGTAACCGAAGTAAGGCACTACGATAGTAACATACTTGGCGCTGGCTCTTCTTGCCGCATCTATCATGAGCAGAAGCTCCATCAGGTTGTCGGCGGGTGGGCAGGTAGATTGAATCAGGAAAACGTCGCAGCCTCTGATGGACTCGTTGAAGCTGTAGGAAAGTTCGCCATCACTGAAGCGCTGCGAAGAATAGTTCCCAAGAGGTTTCCCATAAGCCTCGGCAATTTTCTTCGCCAGGTCTAACGATCCCGTTCCAGGAAAGATCTTTACAGATGATTCAATTGGTTCCATCAAAATAGAGCACTCCAGAAAGTAAGAATCCCGGCTTTCACCGGGACTTTTGAAAGTTGACCGACAAGGATTCGAACCTTGACAAACAGAACCAAAATCTGTTGTGCTACCGTTACACCATCGGTCAATCCGATTTTGGAGGTACAAAAGTAGAAACTATCTTTTGGTTTACAATAGCAGGTAATAAAAATATTGCACGAAAGTCAGTAACACTTTCTCTTTTTCGTCTGAAAGCGCCCAGCACAAGAGCAGGCTGACCGGACGGACAGCCCCGCTCTGCATTGTCATTCAACCTGCCGCTCTCTCTAACATCGGATAGTGAGCATCCATATTACCTGGTAACATGTATCTCTAAAGAGAGCCTTCATTCTCTCAAATGTTGCCGTCGAAGTACTTACTTTTTGGTAATTTCTTCTCTCTAATGAGTTGAAATTGATTTAGTTACAAGAATAATGTACCTTACAGTAAGGTTAGCCAACTCGAGAGCATTTTTTTACCATCAAAACAATACTAATCATGAGAAGAATTTCACAATTATTCTTAATGGTTCTGTTTGTATCATGCCTTCTGTCCTGTAACAAGAATGAGGATCCAACAGAGCCATTGGCTGACAAGGGGGTGCTTAAGCTTAGCCTTGCGCTAGCCATTGACGAATTCCCTACTTCGGGTAGGGTAGCAGAAGTAGTAGATTTGGGCGATTACGTCGTCACTATTTTCGACGCTACTGACGACACTGAGGTGATAGTTTTCGATCCCTGGTCGAGCGCCCCGGAAGAGATTGAGTTGGAGACAGGTGAGTATTACATCGAAGCACACTCCAATAACCTGGTGGACGCAGCGTTCAATAATCCTTATTATTTTGGAAGATCCGACAATTTCACAATTGATAAGGAAGAGATCAAGGAAATCCCCCTTACTGTGACGTTGGCTAATTACAAGGTGTCAGTGGTTTATTCAGACGACATCAAAATGGATTTTGATACCTACGGAATGGTTGTTACCTATAACAACACTGGTGAGCAGCTTGACTATGGCGACTCCGAGGAGCTGGAAGGCTACTTCAGAGCCAACAACCCTATTTTCATCGAAATTTCGATGACTTATTTCAAGGTGTTTGATGGAACGACGATTGATAGAACACTTACAGCAACTATTGATAATCCACAACCAAGAACACACTACAGAATTAATGCAGATGCCCACCTCGACGACGGTAAAATCGTTATCAATATCAATATCGACGACGGTGTCGATGTAGTCGACATTACTCCTGCTGAAGTAGAGGTACTCAACGGACCCGCTACCCCTGAAACGATTGGGGCCAGTTTTGAGCAGTCATTTGAGGATGAGCGTGGATTTCCGTTTGGGGAACTAGTGTGGACGTTTTCAGACATAGCGCTCGCAAATAATAACGCAATTTACTGGAGCCCGGTCATAGGTGGCATCAAGGCATCGATGGATGGAGATGGATATGATGACCTTGTGTTAAATGAGACACTTGACTTTGTCGAGGCCGAATCGAACAGGGGCAACGGGGTACTTGTTTGGCAGGGATTGACCCAGATACCGTTGTTCAATGGATCTTTTCAGCTGAATGAAACCCGAATGGAAATGTCGATTTTTGACGGCGATGGAGTGACGCCGAGAGGCGTGGTTGACCCGGCAACCCTGGGTATGCCTGCCAGCATTGGAGGCATGGTTCCAATTGTCAATAGTGGCGATAGTTTTGTTGTGAAATTCAAGCTGTTGTCGAAATCAGGGGCGAACTGGGTGCCCTATCTTGATACCTTTGATGCTGCGTCAACACCGCCAGATGCTGGTGGTACGGCCTACAGCTCCTTCGAGGGAGGCTTCTTCTGGGAATAGCGAATGCTAACGATGAGATAGATGAAACGAGGTCGGGAGGCCTCGTTTTTTATTTGTCTATTCTGGTAAGGATATCATTCATCATGTCAATCTGAACTTTTTGAATTTCAATGAGCTCTTGCTGCTGATGAAGAATCAGGTGATCGATTTTTTCGTGCAGCATTCTGATTTCCAGTTCCGACTTTAGGTTGATCATATAATCTTTTTTGGCCCTTTCTCTGTCTTTCTGCTCCTGCCTGTTTTGACTCATCATGATCACCGGTGCCTGCATGGCCGCAAGGCAGGAGAGGATAAGGTTAAGCAGGATGAACGGATACGGATCAAACCCTTTGTTAGAGAGCCAGTAAAAGTTGAAAACGATCCAGATAAATAGAAATATGCCAAACGATATGATGAAGGTCCATGAGCCCCCGAAACTCGCCACATGATCTGCTATCCGCTGGCCAAAAGTGCTTTGAACAGCATCATCTTCCACTTTATCGGTAATGGTGGTTTGGTCTTTCAATGTCTCCAAAACATTGCTTTCAAGATCAGAAAGCTCGTCGAGCTCGGTTAGCAGGCAATTGGATATGTATTTCTCCCGGTAAAAATTGAGCTCCTGTAATGCCAGAAAAGAGTCATCGGAGAATTTTGGATGATCAGACCTGATTAAGTCCAGGATTTTTTTTCGGATGGAATTTCCAGCTACTCTGTCGCTGATGGGAAACTCCTTACCTGAAGTATCGCTGATGAATGTCGACATGGTTTTTAGGCTATATTTGGACATAAAGTTACTCAAATGAGTGGCCAAATAAACAGTTTCACATAGTGCAAAGGCATGCCAGGCAAAATTGAGCAGGGTGCTTTGGGAAGACAGCACGGGAGAGTCATTAAAATGCCCGTTTAGCAAGTTTGTTTTGATTAAAACTTAATATGGGCCTATCTTCCGGCCTGATTTTTTTATTGGAACACAAAAAACAATAGATGGCGGCCAGGGGAGGATTTTCTAATAAACTTGGATTCATTGCAGCCGCAGCTGGTTCAGCTGTTGGCTTGGGTAATATATGGCAGTTCCCCTATGTCACCGGGCAAAATGGCGGCGCAGCTTTTTTGCTCGTATATATTGGATGGATTTTTCTCATCGGCCTGCCGATAATGGTGGGGGAGATCGCTGTCGGAAGAAAGGCACAATCGAATCCTTACGGGGCGTACAAAAAGCTGGGCGGTAAGTCATGGGCCTACGTGGGCCTGTTTGGGATCATATGCGGCGTGATGATCCTGTCTTTTTACAACGTAGTGGCAGGCTGGGCATTTGGCTACTTCCTCGAACTAAGCTTCGGGAACCTGTTGAATGAGCAAGACTACAGTGGTTTCTTTTCGGCCTACGTGGCCGACTTCAAAGACAATTTGTTTTTCAGCATCGCCTTTATGGTGATTACAGCTTATATCGTTTACAGAGGGGTGCAGAAGGGGATAGAGGGCACTTCCAAAGTGCTGATGCCCACGCTGTTTCTGATTCTCATCTTCATTATTATTTACGGACTGACATTGCCCAATGCCATGGACGGAGTAAGCTTCTATTTGCTTCCCGACTTTAGCCTGATCAATGGCCGAACGATTTACACCGCTTTGGGGCAGGCTTTCTTCTCTCTCAGCCTGGGAATGGGAGCGCTGATCACGTACGGATCCTACATCAGCAGGAATGACAACATTGTTAATTCTGCAATTCTTGTGACCATTGCTGATACAGCGGTGGCTTTTCTGGCTGGACTGATGATATTCCCCTTGGTGTTCTCACAAGGACAGTCGCCTGCTGAAGGCCCCGGGCTTGTGTTTGTAGCACTGCTTGGAGTTTTTCAGACCATGGGGCCACTTATCGGCAAAATTGTTGGTGGCGGGTTCTTTCTGCTGCTTTGCTTTGCAGCGCTGACCTCTACCATATCTCTTTTGGAAGTGCCGGTTGCCTTTTTGGTGGACGAGAAAAAATGGTCAAGGAAAAAGGCCGTTTCTGTGATGGCGCTACTGATATTCCTTATTGGCCTGCCAAGTATGCTCGGGTTTGGCGCTGTAGGAGCTTTTACGGAATTCGTCAGCTATGAGGGTGGGGTTAAATCCTTTATGGACGTGGTGCAGGATCTCTTTTTTGTCATTAGCCTACCACTTGGTGGGTTCCTTTTGAGTGTTTTCATATCCTCCAAATGGAAAACTGCCGGACTTAGCGAAGAAATAAGCCACGGAAACCCTTCCTACAGGGGATCGTTCATTGAAAAGTTCTTCAACCTGATGATAGTCTACGTTTGCCCCGTAGTGCTGGGAGCTATGTTTCTATTGACTGTTCTTCAGAAGTTCTTTGGAGTGGAATTGATTTAGGCTTTCACTTTCTCCTCCACCCACTTCCTCGCATTTACAAAGGCCTCTATCCACGGTGTTACCTCATCTGATTTTCGTCCGTCGGGATAGTAGCCCCAGTTCCATGGAAACATCGATCTTTCCAGGTGAGGCATAATGGCTGCATGGCGCCCGTTGTGGCTTACCACGCAGGCCGTGTCGAACTGCGACCCGTTGGGGTTGGCCGGGTAAGAAGAGTAAGCAAACTTAGCTGCGATGTTGATCTTCTCAGGTTCTGCAAAAACAAACTGGCCTTCACCATGTGCCGACCAAATGCCCAGTCTGCTGCCTGCCAGTGAGCCAAACATCACGGAGTTGTTCTCTAGAATCTCAACATCTGTAAAGGTGCACTCAAACTTGCCCGAGGTGTTGTGATGCATCTTTGGGTGATTGTCCAGTTCAGGGTAGATCAGCCCGAGCTCCATGGCCAGCTGACAACCATTACACACGCCCAGGCTGAGCGTGTCTTCTCTTGCGTAAAAATTATCCAGCGCTTTTTTAGCCTTGTCGTTGTAAAGGAAGGAACCCGCCCAGCCTTTGGCAGAGCCCAGGACATCCGAGTTGGAGAAGCCGCCCACGAACACAATCAAGTTGACTTCTGACAAATCTTCCCTGCCGCTGATAAGGTCTGTCATGTGCACGTCCTTCACATCGAAACCAGCCAGCCACATGCAGTAGGCCATTTCACGGTCACTGTTGTTGCCTTGCTCTCTGATGATGGCTGCTTTGATGCCGGTTGTCTTTGGTCTGGTAAATGAAAGGCCATAATCAGCAAGTTTGCCACTGAATTGTGCAGGGAGCTTGATTTTTAGTGGCTGCTTGCCAAGGTTGCTGTAGCGGGTGTCGGCAAAGCCTTCTTTGGTCTGTTTTTTATCCAAAAGCCAGGAGGTTTCTGCCCATTCTTTGCGCATTTGGGCCACGTCAAACGTCCAGCTATCGCTTCCGAGTGTAATCTCCAGGTTCGGTGCGGAAGTCACTTCTCCAATAACGCTACAGGTTATGCCTGTCTCGGTGAAAATGGTTTCAAGCCTTGCTGCATCGGTTGTTTGTACCACCAGGCCAGGATTCTCACTAAAAAGAACCTTAACAGCATCTGGCTCATTCAGGCCATCCAAATTCACTTTCATGCCCACTGAGGCAGAAGGGAAGCACATTTCTAAAAGTGTGGTGATGAGGCCACCTGACGAAACATCGTGGCCGGCAATGATAAGCCCTTCGCTGATGAGCAACTGCATAAGGCTGAATGCCTTTAAGAAGTAATCTGCCTCTGCCGCATCAGGCGTGGTATCGCCCAGCCTGTTGAGCACCTGACCGAGCGTGCTGCCGCCCAGTTCGAAACCTTTGCTGCCAAGGTTGAGATAGATCAGCTTGCTGCTGTCAACGACTTTGGCTACCGGCTCAATTGTTTTTCGGATATCAGTTGCCTGGCCGACGGCGGAAATGATGACAGTGCCGGGGGAATAGACCGTCTTTCCCGGGTATTTCTGCGTCATCGACAGCGAATCTTTGCCAGTCGGGATGTTTACGCCTAATGCACAGGCGTAATCGCTGACAGCCTGCACGGCATTGTACAGCCTGGCGTTTTCTCCCTTGTTTTTTGCGGGCCACATCCAGTTGGCGCTCAATGAAACGCCCTTGATACCTCCTTCGAGCGGGGCCCAAACGAGATTGGTCAAGCTTTCAGCAATGGCCAGCCTAGAGCCAGCCTTTTCGTCGATCAGTGCTGGCACCGGGGCATGCCCGATGGAGGTACCAACTCCCTTGTTGCTGCCAAAGTCGAGTGCCATAATGCCGAGATTGTTGAGAGGAATTTGCAGCTCACCGCAGGTCTGTTGCTTGGCCACTTTACCGGTAACACAGCGGTCTACTTTGTTGGTGAGCCAGTCTTTGGAGGCCACTGCTTCCATTTTCAATACCTTCAGCAGGTATTCTTCCACCTTAGCTGCGGAAGTTTGAATAGGCTGGAAGCTCGATTTCTCTTCCTTGTCTTCCAGAATGGTTTTAGGAGAGGAACCGAAAAGATGAGTCAGCTCAAAATCCACAGGCTTCTTACCTTCTTTGTTCATGAAGGTCAATTTGTGGTCACCGCTAGCTTCACCCACTACGTACATGGGCGAACGCTCTCTGTCGGCCACCTTGCGCAGGTAGTCGAGATGCTTTTCGTGAAGTGCAAGTCCCATGCGCTCCTGCGACTCGTTGCTGATGATTTCTTTGTCGGAAAGGGTAGGGTCACCGACAGGAAACTTGCTGATCTCAAACTTACCGCCGGTTTCTTCTACCAATTCAGATAAGCAATTGAGGTGCCCGCCTGCCCCATGGTCGTGCACCGATGAAATGGGGTTTTCGTCGAGTTCGGCCAGGGCTCTGATAGTGTTGGCCACACGCTTCTGCATTTCGGGGTTGGAGCGCTGCACAGCATTCAGCTCAATGGAGTTACCAAATTCGCCAGTGGCCACAGACGACACGGCACCGCCACCCATGCCAATGCGATAATTGTCGCCGCCCAGCACCACAATCTTATCTCCTTTTTCTACACTCTTCTTTTGACTCTGATCCCTGATGCCAAATCCAACGCCTCCCGCCTGCATAATCACTTTATCGAAGCCATGAGCCTTGCCATTTTCTTCGTGCTCAAATGTTAAAAGACTCCCGGTGATAAGTGGCTGTCCGAACTTATTACCATAGTCGCTGGCACCGTTGGAGGCCTTGATGAGTATTTGAGAGGGTGTTTGATAAAGCCACGGTCTCTCAGGACTGTGGTTCTCCCAGGGGCGGTTGCTCGACAGCCTGGAGTAGGAGGTCATGTAAACCGCCGTTCCTGCCAGTGGGAAGCTCCCCTGGCCGCCCGCCATCCTGTCTCTGATTTCCCCTCCGCTACCAGTGGCGGCACCGTTAAATGGCTCTACTGTGGTTGGGAAGTTGTGAGTTTCTGCTTTGAGAGAAAGCACGCTCTTTCTGGTTTTGGCTTCGAAGTAGTCGGGCTGATCCTGACGAGCAGGAGCAAATTGCTCAATACTTGGCCCCTCAATAAAGGCCACGTTGTCTTTGTAGGCGGAAACAAGAAAGCCGGGATTGGCTTTCGATGTCTTTTTGATTAGCTGAAAAAGTGTATCTGGTTTCTCCTTGCCATCGATGATAAAAGTGCCATTGAATATCTTGTGGCGGCAGTGCTCCGAATTCACCTGTGAGAAGCCAAACACTTCACTATCGGTAAGTTTGCGTCCCAGCGACTTGCTAACTGATTCCAGATAGTCGATTTCTTCCTGGCTGAGTGCAAGTCCCTCTTTTTCGCTGTAAGCCTTAATATTGTCGATCTCTACAATAGCATCGGGCACATGAGAGATAGTGAAAACATCCTGGTCAATTACCTGGTACACGGCCTTCAGCATGGGGTCAAATTCACCCGGATAAGCTTCTTTTTTAACAAATTCTTCAATCCTCACTACCCCGCCAATACCCATGTTCTGGGTGATCTCCACGGCATTGGTACTCCATGGAGTGATCATCTCTTTCCTAGGCCCAATAAATGGCCCTTCGACTGATGTGCTCTCCACAAACTTGCCGCCGCTGAAAAGCCAGGTAAGCTTTTCTTTGGTAAGGCTGTCTGCAGCCTTGGTTATTTGAAGGATATAAAATGTATTAATGTCTTTCTGGAAAAAGAGAATCATGAGGTCGCTTGGGTATGGGATTTTTGAAGCCCAAAGTTAAAACAAAAAGAAATAGTCGACTTCTAAAAAAGGTAATTTTAGAAGGCCTGATACGGAGAAATTGAATTTAGCTGTTGGGAATGATCGTCCCCGGGATCGGTTGGCTTATCCAGAGTGTGGACGGACGTTTTCTAAGAGCGATTCGTGGAATTTCTGGAGGAGAGAATTGTGGCCGGTTTTGATCAATACAAAGTCTGATGAGGAGCACTTTTTTTCAAAAGCATGAAGTTTGCCATAGGGGATAACCGTATCGTATTTTCCAGCCACCATCGTCACGTGGATGTTATTTTGGTTGACAGTTTGAAGCACCTTGTCTATGTTTTGAGTAAAATGCCTGAAGCCCACCCAGGCGTGGTAAATGCTGTTACCGTTGTTATGGTCAGCCACTTGCGAGATAGCAAACTTTGCCAGCCGCCCAGACACCAACCTGGTGCGGCTAAAAAAGGAGATCAGGCGGATAAGAAGAGCAGGGTGGTCGTTTAGATAATGAAAGATGGCCCTCATTACCCAGGTGCCAGTCGCAACATTGTACCAGGGGTTAAGGTAGATGCCATCTGGTGCAGCTAAAATGATTCTTTGCACCCGCTGAGGAAACAACATGGCCGTAGTCAATGCCAGTTTACCACCAAGGCTGTATCCCATCACGCTGAATTTATCTATTTGTTCCGCTTTCAGGATGCCCAGAAGCAAATCGTGCCACGACTCGGTCGGCACTGGGAGTTCATCGGCCGGCCACTGGCTTTTTCCATGGAAGAAGAGATCAATGGAAATGATCGTATAGTCTATTCCCAACGAGGTTTCGAACAATTGGAAGGCCAGCTCAGTTTGTCCAAAGCCATGAAATGCCAAAAGGTATTTCGGGCCTGTCCCATATTTTTTATAGTTAAGATATTTTGCCGGAGCCTGCTTCATGATGACGAAACCAAATTTAATACTTTTTTACCCGCAAACGTTTGAAAGTTCAGTCAGTGGCATTTATGCCCCATCCGATTCTTTGTAGTTTTGAAATAGCGGCAAAGAAATGTCCCAATAGCCTCAAATAAAGACTTTTAGGGACTATTATTATCGGTAAGTTAATTTTCACTTTTTTCTAAACCTTTTCAAAAACTAGCCGTTACTTTGACAACGGAAACTTTGAGTAATGTGAAAGTTTCCAAAGTTTAGAAGAATATTTTGGAAGTAAGAGACAATATAATAGAACAAGCTGACCAGCTTATTTGCCGTTTGGGCGTCAGAAGTGTGACAATGGACGATCTGTCCCGTCACATGGGTATCTCTAAAAAAACGATCTATCAGTTTTTTAAGGATAAAGACGAAGTAGTGACGTTGGCGGTTGGGCACCATTGCGAAAAAGAGTACCGGGAATTTGTGAAAATGCACCAGGAGTCGTCCAACTCCATCGATGAGCTATTTAAAATCTCGCAGTTCATGAGAACGAATGTAGAGACCATTCACCCGTCGGTGCTGCACGACATTCAGAAGTATCACCCCAAAGCCTGGACACTTTTCGAGGAGTACAAGGAACGAGTCTTCACTCAGAATATCGTGGATTGTTTGAAGCGGGGAAAAGCGGAAGGCAGTTTCAGAGATGACATCGATGAAAATATTCTTGCGGTGCTGCGAATGAAACAAGTAGAAATGGCTTTTGACGCACACACCTACCCCAGAGGCAGGTTTGAATTTAAGGAAGTCTGCGAGCAAATATTCTATCACTTTATACAGGGGATTTTAACGGATCAGGGAAGGAAACTTTATGACACAATTTTTAACAAGCAATCATATGAATCTCAAAAGTAGTTGGAAGATTTTTTTGGTGGCAATGCTTCTGGTGGCTGGCCAACTCAGCGCTCAGGACAACGGCGGCACGGGAGCTTCCGACGGACCACTTTCACTTGAGCAATGTATCGACTACGCACTGGCCAATTCTATCAATGCGCAGAATGCTACGCTTGATGAGCAAATAGCAGCGGCCAAAGTAAAGGAGACAGTGGGTATAGGGTTGCCGCAGATTTCTGGTAGCGCTTCCGTTAACCACAACCAGAAGCTACAGCGTTTTTATGGAACCTACAATGACGATCCAAATGCGTTCAGCTTTTTCCCCGTAGGAATTCCTGGTGCTCAAAATGGCGATGTATTGGCTGCACCCAACTTCTTTCAGTTAAAAAGTAGCGGGAATGCAAGTCTCACAATTAATCAAATGATCTTCAATGGCTCTTACATAGTTGGTTTGCAGGCATCAAATACGTACAAAGAGCTGTCTCAAAAAACTTCCGAGCAAACCAGAGAGCAGATAGTTGAGCAGGTAACAAAGGCTTACTATGCTGTTCTGATCAATCGTGAACGGATGCAGCTTTTTGATGCCAATATTGCAAGGGTCGATAGCCTTCTTAGGAACACGAGAGCGCTGAATATTAGCGGGTTCGCTGAAAAAATTGACGTTGATCGCATTCAGGTGAGCTTCAATAACCTGGTGACCGAGCGGGACAAGTTCAGCAATATGAATGCACTGGGGCTGGCCATATTGAAGTTTCAGATGAATTATCCGATGGAGCAGCCGATTGAAGTGGCTGGCACCATTCAGGACGTTCAGCTCGATCCTATCGAAAAACTTAACGGGAGCGACTGGGACTACAAAAACAGACCGGATTATAAAGTGTTGGAAGTAAACAGGCGGTTGCAGGAACTTAATATTAAGAACCTTTACGCTGAGGCGCTGCCGTCTATGAACGCCTTTGCCACGCTTGGCTATTCAACCCAATCAAATGGAGTAGGAGGAATTTTCAAAACCAACACAAATATCGACGATTCAGATCTCGTCGGGCCCGATAAATGGTATGACTACTCTCAGTTTGGGGTGAGTCTTAACGTGCCCATTTTTGGTGGTTTGCAGCGCACTTACAAGATTCAGCAGGAGAAGCTCACACTGCAAAAGCTGGACAATGGCTTTAAGTCATTGGAAAACCTGATCGACCTGGAAATTCAGCAGTCTTACCTCAACTTCGATAATGCGCAAAAGTCGCTCGCCTCGCAGGAGGAGAACATGGAGCTGGCGGAAAGCATTGCCAGGGTAACCAAAATCAAATACGAGCAGGGAGTCGGCTCTAACCTGGAGGTAATCGACGCAGAAAACAGCCTTAGAAATGCGCAGACCAACTACTATAGTGCACTTTACGATGCCATTGTTGCCAAGGTCGATCTCGACAAGGCAAAAGGACTATTAATTAAGGAATAAGGAGAACCAAACTATGAAAACATATACATCATCCATGAAAAGTTTACAGTTGCTGGCACTGGTTGCCGTTCTTTTCGCAGGCGTTTCATGCGGAGAGGCCCCTTCAGATATTGAAGAAAAAAAATCCGAACTCAGTGAATACAACAATGAGCTTCGGGAGCTGAAAGCCAAGATTACTACGCTCGAAAAGGAAATAGCGCAAATGGATCCCGAGTTTGGTAAGGAGAATACCAACGCCATTCTTGTGGCTACTATGCCGGTTCCTACCAAAGACTTTTTTCATATGACTGAGGTAAGGGGATGGGTAGCCTCGCACAAAAATGTGATGATGAGCGCTGAAACAATGGGTAAAGTACAGGCAATTCATGTAACCGAAGGCCAAAAGGTGAACAAAGGCCAGGTACTGCTTACGCTTGACGCCGACATTGTTCGCAACAATATCAGTGAAGTGCAGACCAGCCTCGAACTAGCCAAAACACTTTTTGAGAGACAGTCGAAGCTTTGGGAGCAAAAGATAGGTACGGAGGTGCAGTACCTGGAAGCAAAAAATCGTAAGGAGTCGCTTGAAGACAGGTTGGCCACGCTGAACTCTCAGCTCGCTCAGTCAGTAATAAGGGCACCGTTTAGCGGAAGAGTGGATGAAATTCCGGCCACACTCGGTTCCATCGCTTCTCCGGGCATGCCTCTGGTGCGTGTGCTTAGCGAGGACGATATGTATATCAAAACTGATATCTCAGAAGTTTTCATAGGCAAGTTTACCGCTGGAGATCCAGTGGAGGTGTACTTTCCCGTTCAGGACAAAACGGTAACTGCCAGGGTGCTTTCGGTTGGTCAGGTGATCAACAGCGAGAACAGAACCTTCACAGTCGAAGTGAGCTTACCAAAGCTGGACTTCACCGTAAGGCCCAATCAAGTGACAGTGCTTCAGCTGATTGACTACAAGAGCAGCAAAGCATTGGTTATACCCACCAAGATCATCCTGAGAGACGACAAAGGAACCTTTGTTTACACAGTCGCTGATCAGGACGGCAGCCTGGTGGCTACCAAAACCCATATTGAAACAGGGCTCACCTTCAAAAGTGAAACTGAGGTGATAAAGGGCCTTCAGGGAACTGAGAAGTTAATTGAAAAAGGATACAGGGATGTAGCCGAGGGAGTTAGTGTGACGTTGGCAGCTGCCAGCAAATAATTTATCTCAAAAGACCGAATCCATATGGCTAACGATACAAATACCAACGATAATCTTCCGGAGGAAAACAGGTTTTCTGAAGAGAATGAAGAGGTGGTGGACAAAGAGTTTAAACTCACCTCAGCGTCTCTTAAGAACCGAACCACGGTTTTCTTCCTGACTTTTTTGCTGATAGTGATGGGTGTGAGTTCCTATATCTCGCTTCCAAAAGACAGCTATCCGGAAATTGAGCAGCCGATAGTTTACATAGGTACTGCCCATCCGGGCAATGCCCCGCTTGACATAGAGAACCTGATCACCAGGCCGATAGAGAAGGAGATCAATACCATTTCTGAAGTTGACAATATTAAGTCGACTTCCGTGCAGGACTACTCCACCATCATTGTTGAGTTCAGTGCCGAAACGGCCATTGAAGACGCCCTTACGAAGGTGAAGGATGCCGTGGACAGGGCCAAGCCCGAGCTGCCAAGCGACCTGCAAACTGATCCTAACATTTTCGAACTCAACCTGTCGGAGTTCCCCATTATGAACATCAACCTTTCGGGGAATTATACCCTGGAGGAACTGGAAGACTATGCAGAAATTCTTGAGGACGAGATTGAAAAAGTAAGTGAGGTAAGCAAAGTAGAAATCAGGGGCATTGACGAGAAAGAAGTAAGAATCAATGTTGACCCCTACAAGATGGAGGCTGTGAAGGTCAACTTCGCCGACATTGAGAATGCGATTTCCGCTGAGAACGTTTCTTTGTCTGGTGGAAATATTCTTGAGGATGGCATCAGAAGAACCATTAGAGTGGTGGGTGAATTTGAGGAGGCCAGCGAAATGGAAGACATCATTGTCAAAAATGAGAATGCCAATATCGTCTACCTCAAAGACATAGCAACCATTGAGTTCGGTTTTAAGGAAAAGCAAAGCTTCGCCAGAATGAATGGCAAGCCTGTGGTGTCTGTGGATGTGATCAAAAGAAGCGGTGAAAACCTGCTGATTACCACAGAGAAGATAAATGCGATCCTCGACAAAACGATGGATACGCTGCCGGCTGATCTTGAAATCGCAATCACCAACGACCAGTCGGAAATGACCCGTGAGATGGTGAGCAACCTGGAGAATAATATCATCTCAGGGGTGATTCTGGTGGTTTTGGTACTTCTTTTCTTTTTAGGAACGAGAAACGCCTTGTTTGTTGGCGTAGCCATTCCTTTGTCGATGTTCATTTCCTTTATCGTGCTGTCGGCCTTTAGTATCACTATCAACATGATGGTACTGTTCTCGCTGATCATGGCATTGGGTATGCTGGTGGACAATGGTATTGTGGTGGTGGAGAACGTTTACCGTTTGATGGAACTGGGCATGAAGCCGCTTGAAGCTACCCGTCGGGGGGTGGGAGAGGTGGCCTGGCCTATTATTTCCTCCACGGCTACCACACTTGCCGCCTTTCTTCCTTTGGCCTTCTGGCCAGGGCTGATGGGGCAGTTTATGCGTTACTTGCCTATCACTCTGATTGTTACGCTTAGCTCTTCACTTTTTGTGGCTTTGGTGATTAATCCAGTGATGATTGCTGCCTTTATGAAAGTGGACAACAGACAAGCATTCAACTATAAAAGGATATGGATATTTGCAGGTGTGAGCCTAGCCATCGGCGCTTTGCTGCTGCTGGCAAAAGCAAATGTGCTGGGTAACCTGGCTTTGCTTCTGGGCATACTTATTCTGTTAAATGTCTATGTACTGGTTCCACTGTCCAGAAAGTTTCAGGACACCTTTCTGCCTTTCATTGAAGGGCTGTATTCCCGAACGCTTCAGTTCGCTTTGCGGGGATGGAACCCAACGCTCTTTTTCTTTGGTACTGTATTTCTTTTGTTCTTTTCACTGGCACTGATGGGAGTATTTACCCCCAATGTCATTTTCTTTCCTGAGAACGAACCAAAGTATGTCAATGTATTCATTGAGCAGCCTTCAGGAACCGATATCAATGTGACCAACTCATTTACAGAGGAGGTGGAGAAGAAGGTAATGAAAGTGATTGAGCCTTATCAGTTCATGGTGGAGTCGGTAGTGACCAAAGTAGGGCAGGATACTGCCGACCCCAATGACCCTTCGGCTGTTGGTCAGGCTGAAACCCCTAATAAAGCCCGGATTACTGTCAATTTTGTCGAGTTTAAGTACCGCAAGAGAGAAGGTTCGGATGAGTGGGTAATGACGAGCGACATCATGAACGAGATACGTGAGGCAGTTCAGGGCTATCCTGGTGTGGCACTCACAGTAGATAAAGACGCTGCCGGCCCGCCAGTTGGTAAGCCGATCAGCATCGAAGTGACAGGACTCGACTTTACCCGACTGATCGAAATCACGGAAGATATGAAAACCTTCATTAACGAGTCAGGTATTGAAGGTATTGAGCGACTTAAAACTGACCTTGAAACAGGCAAGCCGGAACTTATTGTGGATATCGACAGAGAAAAGGCCCGCAGGTTTGGCCTGTCAACTTATTCGATAGCCAATGAGGTGCGTACTTCGTTGTTTGGTAAAGAGATTTCCAAGTTCAAGCAGGGCGAAGACGACTATGAAGTGCAGTTGAGACTTGACGAAAAGTATCGCTACGATATCGACGCTTTGATGAACAAGAGTGTGGTTTTTCGTGATCAAACCAACGGACGAATTGTGTCTGTACCGATTTCTGCCGTCGCCAAAGCTGAGTTGAGTACTACTTATGGTTCGGTACGCCGGAAGGATCTGCAGCGTGTAGTGACCATCAGCTCCAACGTGCTGGGAGGAGCCAATCCAACCGAAATCAACGATCAAATCAAAGAGCTGCTGGTGAACTTTGATATGCCTCAGGGCTACTCCTTCAAGTTCGGTGGCGAGCAGGAGAAGCAGGCAGAGGAAATGGCCTTCCTGAGCAGTGCCTTGCTCCTGGCGGTATTCCTGATCTTCCTGATCATTGTGGCGCAGTTCAATAAAATG
The DNA here is from genome assembly GCF_048007035.1 of Imperialibacter sp. Classification (NCBI taxonomy): domain Bacteria; kingdom Pseudomonadati; phylum Bacteroidota; class Cytophagia; order Cytophagales; family Flammeovirgaceae; genus Imperialibacter; species Imperialibacter sp. The sequence continues at coordinate 963,705 of NZ_CP180355.1, read as the reverse complement.
ACCGCTCCCTTGATCATCATGACTTCAGTGCTTTTCAGTACAATTGGGGTGTTCCTTGGTTTGGTAATTTTCCAAATGGACTTCGTGGTCATCATGACAATGGTTGGCATCATTTCTCTTGCCGGTATCGTGGTGAACAACGCCATCGTACTTATCGACTTCATTGAGCTCACCAGAAGCAGAATGAGGAAAGAGCTGGGTGTGGAAAGGCTCACTATCGAGCAAGTGGATGAGGCCATTGTGGTCGCAGGAAAAACCAGGCTTCGTCCGGTTTTGCTGACTGCCATCACCACCGTGCTTGGCCTGGTGCCTTTGGCTATAGGATTGAACATTGACTTTATAGGTTTCTTCAGAGAGTACGACCCAGACTTTTTCATGGGCGGAGACAATGTGATCTTCTGGGGACCCATGTCGTGGACCATCGTATTCGGTCTTACGTTCGCCACCTTCCTTACGCTGGTGATTGTGCCTGTGATGTACTGGTTCTTCGCCAGAGTGAACAGGAGATTCGGATTAAGCTAAAATAATTGAGCCCCTTTAAAGTATTCAAAGGCCTTTAAACGTCTATATATAAGGTGAACTTAAAGGGGCTCTTTTTCTTTCTTAAGGAAGAGGCCTTGTTCTGGCCATATTAATTCCATCCCTAAATGAACAGAATCGTGTTTGCATTCTTTTTACTTTTTCTTTTACTGGCTGTCGATTGGTATGTTTTTCAAGCCGTCAGGCTGGCAACTGCCGACCTGTCACTCACCACACGGAAAGTTGTTTACTGGATTTTCTGGGGCGTCTCCACCCTGTCGATTCTTGGCATACTTGTAGTGAACTTCGCCGACTTATCCGCAGTGAAAGGCCTTCGCACCTTCATTGTGCTCGGCATCTTCATTAACGTGATGTCAAAACTGTTCGCCCTTATTTTCCTGTTGGTAGGAGATATTATCAGAGGGTTTCAATGGCTTGGCAACTTCATATTTTCAAGTCCTGAGCCCATCAATCCTAATGGAAGAGCCATTCCCAGGTCTGAGTTCATTTCAAAGGTAGCACTTATTGCAGGAGCTGTTCCGGCATTGACGATGAGTTATGGTATTTTGAGCGGTGCTCACGACTATCGTATCCGGCGCAAAACCATCTTCTTTCCCAACCTGCCCAAAGAGTTCGACGGCATACAGATAGGCCAGCTTTCCGACATCCACTCTGGCAGCTTTTTCAACAAGACGGCGGTAAAAGGCGGTGTGGAAATGCTGTTGGGCGAAAAACCAGATCTTATCTTTTTCACCGGCGATTTAGTGAATAATGAGGCTGAGGAGGTGAAAGAATACATTTCCATTTTTGATAAAGTAAAGGCACCTCTGGGGGTTTATTCCACTCTTGGCAATCATGACTATGGAGACTACAAAAACTGGTCATCAGAGGCCGCTAAGCAAGCAAACTTAGAAGACCTTAAAGCGGCCCACAAAGAGTTAGGCTGGCACCTGATGATAAATGAAAATCTTCCTGTGAAGGTGGATGGCGAGCAAATAGGCATACTTGGTATCGAAAACTGGGGAGCCGGCAGATTTGCCAAGTATGGCAAAATGGATTTAGCTCATCAGGGGTCAGAGGAATACCCGTTTAAAATTCTGCTTTCGCATGACCCCAGCCACTGGGACGCACAGGTGAGGCCCGACTATGGCGATGTAGATCTGATGCTTTCAGGCCATACCCACGGCTTTCAGTTTGGTGTAGAGATTGGTGGTTTTCAATGGAGCCCATCTCAGTACGTATATAAACAATGGGCAGGCTTGTATCAGGAGGAAAACCAGTATTTGTATGTCAATCGGGGCTTTGGATACCTTGGTTATCCTGGCCGTATCGGTATTCTCCCTGAAATAACCATCCTCGAATTGAAAAGAGCCTGACCTATCAGGCCAGGCTCCTTTTGCAGACATCATTATTTCTGTCGTTCTGTTAGAAAGGTATGCTCATAAATACCTGGAGCACTGAGTTTTTAGAGTTCTCTGTCGCTTCTGCTGCCAAAGAACCACTTTCGCCAATTTCCTGTAGGCCATAGTTATACCGAACTCCCAAAGAGCCTCCTGTGAAATTGAAACCAACACCGCCAAACACTCCGTAGTCAAACGTGTTGAATTTGTCCCGGTCAAGCTCACTTACAACTTCTTTGGTTCCATCTGAGTCGATTCTCTTCACCTTTACTGAGGTTAACAGAGACACATAAGGGCCAGCTTCAAAGTAGAAATTACCGACGGGGTTTACCTTCAAAGCTACCGGCACATCGACATAGCTGAGGTTGAAGCGATATTTGCCGTTGCCCAAACCAAGGAATGTGTCATCGTAAATAACTTCGGCACCTTTCAGTGAGTAAAGTATTTCGGGCTGAATCGACAATTGCTTCACTAGTTGTGCCTTGTAGTAAACGCCTGCATTAAAACCAACTTTCATATTTTCATCGTCAACGTCATCGACGTAAAGATTTGAAAAGTTGAGTCCTCCTTTGAGACCGGCTTCCTGAGCAAGCGCTCCGCTGGTAATGAACATCATTAGTAAACTGGTTGCTAAAATGGTATTTTTCATATTATTTATATAATTTTTACTATACACTAACGAAGGAAAGATCAGATTGTTGCGTTGATCTGATTAGCCATCTGGGGGTCAGGGACTTAACAAGTCGTAGAAATTGGTAGCATTGAAGCGATTAACCGCTGTGCATTGCGAGGTGCAATGTCTATTGTTTTTCACAAAAAAAGCCCCGAAGTGTCATTCAACTTCAGGGCCTTGAAACCGGCGGTTATGCCAGAAGTTTACTCATATTTCAGGTTGCTTGCCGGGTTGGAGTTGGCTGCCCGTAACGCATGGTAGCCAGTTGTCAACACGGTAATAACCAGGATGATCAACAACACGACGACAAATAACAACAGGTTGATGTCCACATGGTATTCGAAAGTTTTGAGCCAGTCATTCATGAAATAGTAGCCGAGCCCGAATGCAGGCACAGCACCTATGAGTACCAGCCACACAAAATCTTTCACGAGCAGTGTTACAAGGCCGCCAGTGTTGGCACCCAGCACTTTCCTGATGCTTATCTCTTTGGTGCGCTGCTCGGCGATGAAGGAGGCTAAACCAAGCAAGCCAAGACAAGCTATGAAGATCATCATCAGCGAAAAGCCGAGAAACAGTTTGCCACGAAGTTGATCCGTTTCATACTGCTCCATAAACTCCTCATCAAGGAAGGTGGCATCGAAGGGAATGCCTGGATACACCTCGTTCCAGCTGGCTTCTGTTGCTGCAAGCGAAGCCTGCAGATCTTCCGATGTTTTGATAAGCACGCTCGAATTGTTGAGCCCGGGGATGAACATCAGGGCTTCGATGGGGTTGTAAAGAGACTGCTGATGGAAATCCCTGACCACACCCACCACTCTGTGAAACACGGTGCTGTCACGGTCAAACTGAAACTTCTTGCCTATAGGTTCTTCCCAGCCCATTCTCGCCACCATGGCTTCGTTTACCATCACTGAGGTGGCAGTGTCGCTTGGGTATTGCGAAGAGATATTTCGCCCTTTCTCAAAAGGAATGCTGAGTGTGGGAAAAAAGTCATAATCGACTACGTAAGCATCAATGCCATAATTCTCCATTACTCCCTCATTGGTCTCGACACTCATCACATTTTTGCCATAGCCATTCCCTGGCGAGGTACTCGAGGAAGCCACAGACTTGATATTAGGGTTCTGCATCAGGGAATTTCGGAAAACGGGATACTTTTCACGACTGGCCTGGTTGTCCAGCACCACACGAACCACCTGGTCTTTGTCAAAGCCCAAATCCTTGCTGCGCAGGTACTGCATTTGATCGTAGATGATGAAGGTACCTATCAGCATGAAGATGGAGATGGCGAACTGGATGCCAACCAGCACACGTCGCAGCCATTGGTTGCCGCCTCTGCTGGCTCCCTTGCCTTTTAGCACTGCTGCTGGCTTAAAGCTCGACAGGTAAAAGGCGGGGTAGCTGCCACTAACAAACCCAGTGAGCACCAAAATACCCAGAACCACCAGGATGAGCTGCGGCTGTAGTAGGTCCAAAAGAGACAAGTTGGTGTCGAGGGACCCGTTGAAAAGGGGTACAGCGATCGCCAAAACTATTAAGCTGATAACTAAGGAGATAACTGTAAGCACTACCGATTCGGTGATAAACTGCCCAATCAACATGCCCCTTTGAGCACCCATTACTTTTCTGATCCCTACTTCCAGGGCTCTGCGCATGGAGCGTGCGGTTGACAGGTTCATGTAGTTGATGCTGGCAATAACGATCAGGAACAAGGCAACGGCGGCAAAAATGTAGATGTATTTGATGTTGCCAAGTGCTTCTGGTTCACCTTCAAAAGTGGAATACAGGTGGATGTCTTTGATGGCAATCATTTCATACCGGATCACGATGTCAAACTGATCGAAGATCACCGCTACGTATTTATCAATAATGTCATTAAGCTTGGTTTCCACTACTTTCGGGTCAGCTCCCTCTCTTAACAAAGCATAAGTGTAGATGCCAAAGCCGCCCCAGTTTTGGGAGTTGTTTCTATCAGAAGTGCTGGCCGACATCATTGCATTGGGTCTGATGTGGGATGTTTTAGGGAGGTCTTCATACACACCAGTTATTTCGAAGGAATTCTGGTCTGTTTTCAAGATCTGTCCAACCGGGTTTTCGCCTTTGAAGATTTTGTCCGCCATGGTTTTGCTGATGACCATGGAACTCGGGTTCTGTAGCGCTGTGGAGGGGTTACCGGAAATAAGGTCAAAAGAAAAAACATCAAACACTGTGCTGTCTACCTGAAAGACGTCTTCTTCAAAATAGTTGATATTATCTTTGATAAACTTGGTGCGGCCGTTGCCAATAAAGCGGACGTACTGCTCTACCTCTTCAAATTCAGACTTCAACGTTCGGCCAAGAGGGAGCTGGGTTACAGCCCAGCGGAACGAATTATCAGGCTCCTTAATGTCCGACGAAATGCGGTAAATTCGATCCGCCTTTGCGTGATGTTTGTCGTAGCTAAGTTCTTGCGACAGATAGAGAATGATTAGCAAGCTGGAGACAATTCCGATTGTTAAACCGAGAATATTAAGCGCAGCATAGGTAGGCTGGCGCATCAGATGCCTGATGCTCACCATTAGGTAACTTTTTAACATGATTAGTCCTTTTGAGTTTGAGTCTTGTAAATATTACGAAATTCTTCGTAAAAGGATGTTAAAAAAAGTTAAAGTCCTGGGCAGAAGGATTTAAGTAGTCAGCGGGAGATATTTTGAAGTGGGTGAAACCGAATGGAAAGGCCTACGTCAATTTTTTCACGGCCTTGACTACGTGATCAATTTCTTGTTCGGTGTTATAGAGTGAAATTCCCATACGGGTAACTCCACCTTTTTCCAGAAGGCCCAGTACTTCAATGGCACGCACGGCATAAAAATGGCCGTCCCAGGCGCAAATGTTTTCCGCCGCAAGCTGTTTGCAGACCTCTTCGGCCGTTTTTCCTTTGACTGTAAACGACACGGTGGGAGTTCTTTTTTCAGAAGAAAAATCCTGGCCCACAACCGTTATGCCCTTGATGGCCTTTAGTTCTGTGTAAAGTTTTGACGCCAGGGCGAACTCATGTTGACTTACTTTGGTGTAAGCATCATCCAGTTTTTCTCTCAGGTTATCGCCTGATCCCAATGAAGCGATAAAATCAACAGCGGCGGAAACACCAGCCATGGCCGCATGATTGAGCGTGCCGGTTTCAATGGAATAGGGGGCTATCTGGTCGGTGGTTCTTAGCCTGTCAGTTGGCAGCCTGTCGAGCAGGCCTGGCTTTGCATATAATATACCCACATGAGGCCCATAGAATTTGTAGGCCGAACAAATGAGGAAGTCGCAGCCAATGGCTTGCACATCGATGCTGAAGTGCGGCGCATAGTGAACTGCATCCAGCAGGAGCCAGGCACCCACCTTGTAGGTCATTTGCCTCACCAGTGCAAAATCGTTGACAGTGCCTATGGCGTTGCTCGACATGCCCATGCAAACCAGTCGGGTGTTTTCATTGAGCTTCTGCTCAAAATCAGCATAGTCCAGTGTGCCGATGGGTAAAAGCTTCACCTCCCGCACTTTGACACCAAAATCTCTCAGGGTAAGCCACGGCCCCCGGTTGGCCTCGTGGTCAAGTTGTGTGATCATTACTTCATCGCCAGGCTTGAGCAGCCTGCTCATTGCCCGGGCCAGCGAATAATTGATAGTGGTCATGTTCTGCCCAAGAGAGATGCACTCCGGGCCAGGAGCCCCCAGCAGGGTTGCCATCTTTGTCCGGGCGTCCGACATCACGTTATCGGTTTCCCGTGTGGTGACAAAGGCACCGTGGGTGTTGGCGTTGGACCGGCGATAGTAGGTTGAGATCGCTCTGATTACCTTCTCAGGTACTTGGGTGCCACCTGGGCCATCTAAAAAGATCAAAGGTTTCTTGTTGTGCAAACGCCTTAGAGCAGGAAACTGGTGATGTACGGACTGAGGATCGAACGCAGACTTTTTAGCCATGGGAGTGTGGAGTTTAGGAAGTCTAAGATGAGAAAAAACACGATATGGAGTATTGCTTTTTTGAGGGGCGGGCTGAATTTTTCCTCGCCATTCCGACTTTTTATTACTTAATAAATAATTAGAAACCATGTAAATTAGTGTACTTTCAAATTGTTCTGTATTTTGCCATGGTGTAGATTTGTCAAAACCTATATTTTAGTGGTCTATGAAAAAAGCGTGGATTGACTTTTTAAATTCTTTTAAGCCTACCTATTCGGTAACCGTACGTTTGTATCACGTAATTCCGAATTTTCCGGAAGTACAATCTTTTCAAGATCGGGAGGAGTTTGGTAAGGGGCAGTATCAGAAAGCGAAGCTGTACTATGACAGGGTTGTCAGAAAAAATATTGAGCACAAAGTGATGCCTGTAGAGGTGAGACTTATCAAGGGCAAAAAGACCGTGATGGAGTCCAGAAACTTCGGACCTGTTGATACGGTCAAGAACCTAAACGTTCCAGTTTAGAAGAGTGATGTTTTTAATGTGAAACCCCAAGCTGTCTTTTGACAGCTTTTGTGTTTTGTAGCCTACTTCAACTTTGGCAGTGACAGCCTGAACTTTACTGCCAGTAGCCGGATTACAACGATTACTCCAATGGAAATCAGCAGGTTGACATTGCGATCAATTTCAAACAGCCTTAGCGATAAGTAGCAAATAGCCCCAGCCAGACAGGCGGTAGCATAAATCTCTTTCCTGAAAATCACCGGCAGTTCGTTGGTCAGTGTGTCCCGGATCACCCCTCCCATAATAGCAGTAAACATGCCCATAATGGCTGCTATTTCCGGCCTTACACCAACAGAGAGGGCCTTTTCAACTCCCAAAATTGTAAAGAAGGCTATGCCCACAGTGTCGAAGAGCATGAAGGTTCGTTTCAGCCGGGAAACAAAGCCATACAAAATAAAAGTAACGATGACGCCAAGAATGATGGCGTAGAGGAAATTAATGTCACCAATCCATACCAGGGGATAGCTACCAAGCAGCACGTCCCTCAAGGTACCTCCTCCAATGGCTGTTAGAAAGCCAGTGAAGGCCGCAGCAAACCAGTCGGCTTCTTTGCCCTGCAACGCCAGGGCGCCAGAAATGGCAAAAAAGAATGTTCCGATAAGTTCGAGGGCGTATTGAAGATCCATAATCGTATAATTGACGCTTCAAAATTAGGGAAAGGGAACAACAATTAATGGCCATCTGCCTTGATTTAAGGCCAATCGAATTTTGTTAAATCTCCGAAAATGAAATCGTATTTCAGGTGGCTCTTAAGCTTCTCGTTGCTGACGATTTTAAAGGAGTTGACCTCAGCCGCAGCAAATTGAGGAGGAACCATACCCAAAACCTCAGCAGCCTTTGTATAGAAATCCCTTTTTGGTGGGTGAGTATCGCTGCAGCAGTTAAATGTGTAGCCACTCGCTTGCCCTTCGATTATTTTGTGAATGATGTTGACGCAATCGTCCCGGTGGATCAGGTTGACCAATTCTTCACCATTTGTCAGCCCTTTTTTTCCGGCAAAGAACCTGGCTGGCTGGCGGTCGTGGCCAATAAGGCCGGCCATGCGCAGAATGATCACCTCCTTGCCATTCAGTTCTCTCAGCCGGTCTTCAACTTCGAGCAAAACCTTCCCGGCTTCAGAGTCAGGCAGTAGCTGCATTTCTTCTGAGACAACTTCGTTGGTATTTGGATAGACAGACGTTGAGCTGATGTAAATGATTTTGCAAACAAACGACTTAGCCACGCCGTCCAAAAGGATACCAAATGAATTTCGGAACTGCTCAGCCCCGCCTTTTCTAACGCCCGGGGGGTAGTTGACCACCAGGATGTCCGATGTAAGAAAGTCCGATAGCTGGGAACAGTCGCCGCCGTCGGACAGCTGAATCAGGAACGGCTCGATGCCAGCTTTTTTCAGTATGGCAAGCTTTTCCGGGGAGGTGGTAGATCCTTTGACCTGAAATCCATTTTGAAGCAGGTGCCTGGCCAGCGGCAAGCCGAGCCAGCCACAACCTAAAACACTAACTGATCTCTTTGAGGTGCTGTTTTCCATGCGACACGATATTAACAAAAAGCCACCTTAATCCGCCCCCTAAATCAGTTTTATACCAACGGAGGGCTTTATCGAAAAACAATCGGGTGGTTTTTAGTGCTTTGTTTTAGCTTTGTGAGCATTCATCATAATCAATTATTAGTGTCTACGCCGTTTCGCCTTCTGTTTTGTGTCTTTTGGAGTATCCTTATGATTTCCTCCTCTCTGTTGATCATGATCATTACATTCAACAGAAAAATACCGGTTGTGATGGCACGCACCTGGTGGTCGCCTGGCATCTTATGGGCGTGTGGCGTTACGCTGAAAGTGGAAGGAACTGCACACGTCAATGACAAAGACTCCTATGTGTTTGTCAGCAATCACTTGTCATATCTTGATATTGCTGTTTTGTTCAGGGCAGTACCTGTTAACCTTTACTTTGTTGCTAAGCAGGAACTGAAAAAAGTGCCATTTCTTGGGTGGTACATGATGGGCACTGGGATGATCTTCGTTGACAGGAGCAACAGAGAAAAGGCTATTGAAAGCTTAAAAAAGGCTGGCCATCTCATTAAAGGAGGCAAAAACGTGCTGATGTTTCCGGAGGGAACCAGAAGTCGCAATGGAGAAGTTGGCATTTTCAAAAAGGGGCCATTTCTCTTAGCTTCTCAAGCCGGTGTGCATGTGGTTCCGGTGGCTATTAGTGGGTCGGAAAAAGTGTGGAAAGCAGGCAGGTTTGCTATAAAACCACATAAAGTAGATGTCCATATCGGCCTGCCTGTTAAGCATGATGGCAAAACGGATATCAACACATTTATTGGAAAAGCCAGGGAGCAGGTGATAGAGTTGAAGGCCATGCCAGCAGAGGCTTAGTGGTTTTTGCCGTACGTAAAATCATTGACCCTTTCTGTTAAGGTCGACATCGGCATAGAAGCCCAGGTCTTTGTTCCTCACCTGCTTCGTCCAGAAGGCAATTTGCCCGGTGTGGTAGGAGTAGTGCTCCACGGCATGAATAACATTGCCAACCCCTGAAAACTCGTAGGCTTGCACAGGCCGAACTCTAAGGAGCTCCTCGTCAGAGGTAGTTTGAATAACTTCAATGGCTTGAGCAACGGTGCTTTCAAGCTTCAACTGGAGCTCTTTTTTGCTGTAACCACCCTTTGCGTCAAACTCTTCATCTCTCACCCTACGGTCTTCTTTGCCTCCCAATGATGAAATAATATACTGTGTAATATTTCCACAGAGATGAAGAATGAGGTTACCCATGCTGTTGGATGAGGCGTTAGGGCGCTGCCATATTTCCTCCTCAGATAGTTGATCAAGGCATTTGGCTATTTTTTGCGTGTTTTCCTGCATGCGCATGATGGCATGCTGTTTAACTTCAACGGCAAGTGGGGATGGGTTCATTTTATATCAATAATCGAAAATATCGTTCACGTTAATTGTCAGTCCGGGAACGGCGGTGGAAGTCACGCTTTCGTCGTCTGTAAATTTTAAAGATGGGCTGTATTTTCCGTCACTACGCAGCACGAAAACTTCCACGACTTTTTCACCAGGATAGACCACCCAGTACTCTTTTACACCATTTTCTTCATACAGGCTAAACTTATCTTTGAGGTCTTTGGAAGAAGTGGATGGGGAGAGAATCTCTATCATGATGTCAGGTGCGCCACTGCAGCCTTTGTCGTCTAGTTTGGAGGGATCGCACACCACACAAATGTCTGGCTGAACCACGGAGAAAATCCGGTTATCGGGATCTGATGGTTTTTGTGGCAGCCGCACATCGAAGGGAGCAGCGTAGGCCTTGCATTTCTTTTTTCTTAAAAAGCTCCAAAGAATGCCATGGAGGTTTCCGCTAATGTCCTGATGTGCCCGGTTTGGGGCTGGCGACATATGGAAAACCTTTCCTTTGATCAACTCCACCCGCTCCTCGAAACTCCACCGAAGGTAGTGGGCGTAGCTATAGGTAGCTTCCGGCTCAAGCAACATGATGTCGTTGATGTCGGTCTCCGGTATTTGGTAGGGCTTTGCCATAAGATAAAGATAAATAATTGAACGGAGGCTGCAATGAATCCTCGTTAGTTTGGCAGCCCCGGCTCGACCATAATCACCTCTTCTCTCTCCACAATTACGGCTCCGGGATGGGCGCCCTTTGGTTTTCTCACCCATTTTTTTGGCGTGAAAATTACCGGGCAAAGTGTATCTGTTTTCCTTTTAGAATAGTAGGCAGCCAGAGCCGCCGCCTGCTCGATAACCGGCTTGGGGAAGTTTTGTCCTGCCCGCCATTTCAATACCACATGTGAGCCAGGCACATCTTTGGCATGCAGCCAAAGGTCGTTTTTTGTAGCGTACTTAAGGGTCAACTCGTCGTTGTTTTTGGCGTTGGTACCCACCCACGCCTCGTACAGCCCAATCTGGAACACTTTAAAAGGGCGGTTTATGGCGACCTGTCTCGATTCTTTCGCTAACCCGTGTTGTTGTATATACTGCCTGATGAGTTTCAGGTCTGTCATGTCTTCCAGATGCAGCAGATGTTCTGCAACAGTTTCCTCCAGCGCTTCCTTAGCAGCAATGGCTTCCTCCAGTTTCTCTATTTCAATCTTTTGGTTCTTGGCTTTCCGGTAAAAAATCTCTGCATTTTTCTGCGGGGTCAAAGCCCTCTTTAGCTTGATATTAACTGGCTGTCCGGTATAAAAATTGTCAAGCACTGCTTCCTCTTGCCCTTCTTTCACCTGGTGAAGGTTGGCCATAAGCACGTCGGCCAGTTGGGAGTAGCTTTTTCCCTCTTTCAGGTCAATCAATTTAGCTTTTGACTGTTTCAGGTAGCTTTCTGTTTGCTTCAACTCCTTTCTCAGGCGTTGCAATAGCGGGTGCAGCTCGGTCTTCAGGTAAAACTCCCTGCTGACCTTTTGCGCATAAACCGTAGTTGCCTCAATAGCCGAGTCAGTTTCCATGAGCACTTCCCCTGCTCTGAAAAGCAGCAGCTGCACCTTTTCCTGCCAACGGCAGATGTAGAACGTGGGATTTTCAAAAGCACCTAGCATCTCTGTTACCAGTACCCATTTCCTTTCTATCGTTGTGTCATCGTAGCCCAGCCCGTTCAGAAATGCTGTGGTTTCCTTACCCAAAATGGGGGCAAATTGTCTGAGCTCACCTTCCATTTCGTCAAAGTGCTCTCTTGTCAATGCAAGTGATGACTCAAGCTGTTCTTGTGTGAGCCCTTCGTCATCCAAAAGCTGGCTCCTGAAAAGCTTCTGGCTACCGTTTTTGTCGGTGCCGATGATGTTTGATCTGCTGCCATGCATCTTGAAGAGGAAGCTAAAACCATTGTTGAATGCCATGACAAACGAGCGATCACAGGGGGTGATGCTGACCATTTCCAACTGACCACCAACGGCTTCTGCAAAGAGGTCGACATTGTTTTTTTTGCCTCTGGCAAAGCTTTCAGGGAATGAAATGAAAGTGAGCTGGGGGATAAGGGAGACCCTGATAAACTTCTCTTCCTCGTTTCTGTAAAAGTGGAAAATGAGCTCATCTTTTTGCTGGCTGAAGCATGCGCCCAGTGTGAAGCCACCCCAGGTGGCATCCAGCTCCTTGCACAGCGGTTTCAGAAAGAAATAGTTGAGATGCATAGTTAGAGCAAACCTTGCAGCAGGGAATTAGAGCGTTAGCTGCTGACCGTCGTAAGCAAGATAGATGTTTTCAGGCAATTGAGCAGAGACATCCCTGTGCGACCCCAGCTTGTGGGAGATGTGCGTGAAGTAGGTTTGGTCGGCTTTTAGCTCCTGCGCCAGAGAAATGGCTTCGTCCAGGGTAAAGTGGGAGATGTGGGGCGTTTTCTGCAATGCATTAAGCACCAGCACCTTGCTTCCCTTTATTTTCTTCTTTTCCTCGTCCGAAATGTAGTTGGCATCAGTTATGTACGTGAAATCGCCAATTCTGAAACCAAACACTGGCAGCTTGAAGTGCATAACATTAATAGGCGTTATCGTCGTTTGGCCGATGGTGAATGGCTTCCCGTCAAGTAGCTTTACGTCCACCAATGGAACGCCGGGATACTTGTGGTCAGCAAAAATATAGGAGAACTCTCTCTTGAGCTGTGTGATAACCGCTGTGCTGGCATACACCGGCATGTCCATTTGCTGCAAAAAGTTAAAACTCCTGATATCGTCCAGTCCGGCGGTGTGGTCTTTGTGCTCATGAGTGAAGATGACAGCATCGAGTCTTTTGATTCGCTCACGGAGCATCTGCTGCCTGAAGTCTGGGCCGGTGTCTATCACCAGGCTAAGGCCATCAACCTCGATATGGACAGAGGATCGGAGGCGCTTGTCGTGAAAGTCAACCGATTGGCAAACTTCACAGTCGCAGGCGATGACTGGCACTCCCTGCGAGGTGCCGGTTCCGAGGAAGGTCAGCTTCAAATCTCCAGCTTGGTTTGGGTGAGCTCCAGAAGAAGCGATCTGTTTTTTTCGCTGAGGCCTTTTGGGTCGATTTCTATAGACTTCAGTATCTCGAGCAAGGCATTGATTTTCCCGTCAAGAGGGAAATACTTATTGACAATGGCAATTTTGGTGTCTCTTAAAATGCAGTAGCCGGAATGGAAACTGCCTTTTTCATAGCGGAGAATATAGTCCGACTCAGCGAAAATATCTTCTAATTTGTTGAGGAAATGTTTGCTGTATTTTACCTGCATATCAACTGGTATACTTCCTTACTTTTTCAACAAGCTGGTCAAAATTCAGAGGCTTGGGAATGAAGTCATTGATTCCATTAGCAAGAAATTCCTCCATGGTGTAATTCCGGGCGTTGCCGGTGATAGCAACAATAGGTATATTTTTTTTAGCCTCATCACTTAGGTTTCTCACCTTTTTTGTGCACTCGATACCGTCCATCACAGGCATGTTAATGTCCATTAGGATAAGATCAAAAGACTCTTCGTTGAGTTTTTGAAGCACTTGCTCCCCATTTTTTACCGAAGTGATTTGAAAATTTTGAAGCGTGAGAATCTTCTTGGTAAGGTTCTGAATAACTGAGCTATCTTCAGCGACTAGAATTTTTTTCATAATTATGATGAGGTTGAACTCGCACCCACAAATAACTTGTAATTTTCTTTAAATTCATCAAAGCTAGCCTCTATTTGAGCTAATTTCTTTTCTACTTCTTCGTAAATGCTGCGCTTTAGTTCCTGTTCAAGCTGAGTTACATACCAGGCGAAACGCTCTATGCCCAGGGTTCCGGAGTTGCCCTTCAGGGTATGCAGTTCCGACCTCAGCACTTCGTAATTGCTCACTCTCAGGGCGTCTTTGCAGTTTGCAAGACTCTCCTGGGCCTCCTTTAAGAAGTCGTTGAGCACCGACTCAACCATTTCGGCTCCACCATACTTGCTGAGCTCGTCCAGCACCAGCGTGTTCACAATTTTAAGGTCGTCAGGAACCTCGGCCATTTTTTGGACTACAATTTCGCTTGGCTTATTGTTCTCTATCCAATCCACCACTTTTTGGATGATGGTTTTGGCCTGAATCGGCTTGGAAATATAGTCGTCCAAACCACTATCGAGGAATTTCTTCCTGTCCTCTTCCATCGAATAGGCGGTCATGGCGATAATTGGGGGCTGATGGTCGAGGTTGAGGAGTTTAATCTCCCTGGTGACCTGCACACCATCTTTTTTAGGCATTTGTATGTCCATAAAAACGACGTTGTACTGGTGCTGCTGGATCATTTCAATAGCGTCGTCGCCGTTTTCTGCAAAGTCTACCCTGCATCCCGCTTTGATGAGGATATGCCCTGCTACCTTCCTGTTGACGTCATTGTCGTCCACCAGAAGGATATACGGAATTTTCTTGCTGAACACTTTCTGAATGGCCTCGTCGGTAAGGGGAAGGTTCCTTTCCTCGGGTTGCTCTATAATTTCAGCTTCGAAGGTAAACCAAAAGGTACTGCCAAGGCCGGGCGTAGAATAAACACCTATTTCACCGCCCATCGATTTGGTTAACTCCTTAGATATTGCCAGTCCGAGGCCTGTGCCGCCAAACTTTTTGGTCATAGAGTTGTCAACCTGGCTGAACGAGTCGAAGAGCTTCTTCAGGTCTTCTTTGCTTATCCCAATGCCAGAATCTTTGATCTTCACCTTCAAAATCAGGATGTCTCCCTTTCTCTTGTGCTCGTTGAGGCTGATGTAAATTTTGCCTCTTCCTTTGGAGAACTTGATGGCATTGGAGGTGAGATTCGAAAGAACTTGTAGCACCCTGGTTTCGTCAAGCAGGAAGTACTCCGGCAAGCTTTTCGCTACCGTATAATGAAGGCTGGTTTCGTTGATTGAAGCCTGCTGGCTAAATAGGTTATAAAGCTTGTCCAGCGTTCCCCGGAGGTTTACAGGCCTTTTTCTAATCTCCATTTTGCCGGCCTCAATTTTTGACAAATCGAGAATGTCGTTGAGAATGGTGAGGAGGGTTTCAGAAGACTTTTTAATTGTTCTGAGGTACTCGGACTGCTCCTTGTCGAGGTGTGTACTGCCTATCAGATCCAGCATGCCAATGATCCCGTTCATAGGTGTCCTAATCTCATGGCTCATGTTGGCCAGGAACCGCTCTTTGATCTTAAGTGACCTTTCTGCCAGTTCCTTTGCCTTGCGAAGCTCTTCATTGGTGCGGATCAGGGTGGTAATGTCTCTGGCAACACCTTCAATTTCAAGCGGGTAGTTTCTGCGGTATACCAGGCGGATGTTGCAGAGGCATTGCAGATCCTTTCCATCTTTTGTGTACAAGGTCGCCTCGAAGTTTCGTAGCCTTCTGTTCTTTCGAAGCTTGCTGAATACACTGTGGATGGAGTCGGACGAGCTGAAGAGTTCGTCTATATTTTTACCTATTACCTCCTTAGATGTGTAGCCTAAAAGCTCGATGACCGACGGGCTGATCATAGTGATCTTTCCCTTGGCATCGCAACGGAAGTAAATGTCCTGGAAGGATTCGAAGATATTCCTGAATTTCTCCTCACTTTCCTGCAGTGCCACTTCCGAAAGCTTCTTCTCAGTAATGTCGTTGGCGATAACCGAAATCTCTTCAATAGAACCGTCGGGAAGGAAGATGGGGTTGAGGAATACATCTCTCCATATTTTGTTGCCTTTGAGGTCAGTAACCTGGCTTTGGAAGTTGACGATTTCGCCACTAAAAGCACGGTCGTACTTGGTTTTCCAGAACTCGCTGAGACTTGGAACCAGAAAGTCGAAGCCGCTCTGACCACCCAGAGAGGGGGTAATGCCATAGTATCGCTGCAGCGCATCAGCATAGTTTTGGTTGAACGAAGTAAAGCAATAGTTCCTGTCGATGGACCAGATCTGGTGAGTAGTAGATTCAAAAATTGCCTTTAGTCTGGCGCTTTGGCTAATGATTTTCGCTTCGTTCGACTTGCGTTCGAGCGCAAGAGATACCTGGCTGGAGATGAAATCCAGCAGTTCAAGGTCTTTGTGGTTATAGGCTGTTCGGTCTTTGTAAGAATGGAACGAAATTACACCCGCCGGTTTACCATCGACATTGACCTGCACTCCCAGCCAAATAAGCGGAAGCTTGGCATGAAGGGGCAACTTTTTATTATCTGCAATCCGCCGAATACCGTCTTCGTAAATAATCAATGGCTTGCTTCTCTCAAACGTGAATTCAGCCAGCAGTTTGGTAATGCTTTTTAGCTGCTTGACTTCCGACGGCTCTTCTAACTCGGTGATGAGGTAAGGGAACTGGATTTTCCCTGTTTTTTCATCTTTGAGACTGATGGCAAAATTCTGAATCTTCAGTATTTTGTTAAGCTCCTCAAATACGTTGCGGTACAGCGCATCCAGATTGCTACTTGTGGTCGTCAGGTTGGCGATTTTGTAGTAGAGACTTTGCGCTTTTTCGGCACGTATCCT
This sequence comes from Imperialibacter sp., assembly GCF_048007035.1. Taxonomy (NCBI): domain Bacteria; kingdom Pseudomonadati; phylum Bacteroidota; class Cytophagia; order Cytophagales; family Flammeovirgaceae; genus Imperialibacter; species Imperialibacter sp. The sequence goes on along the minus strand of NZ_CP180355.1, from coordinate 947,217 downwards.
TTCGGTGATGTCGTAAAAGATACCTCTAAACTCTGTTGGGCTGCCATCCTGAATAGTGCAGTTGACTCGCCCGGAAACGTAGATATTCTTACCAAACTTACTGATAAAAACAGTTTCAAACTTCTCGATCCGCTCCCCACGCCCAATCTGGTTCAGGTTCTCAACTGTGCTGCTTTGGTAGTCTTTCGGTATCAAATCAGTAAGCCTCAGCTGGCTTATTTCTTCGTCATTGTACCCGAGTTTGGTTTTCCAGGCCTCATTCACAAACCTGAACTCTCCTTCCGAAGTGAAAATTTGAATAAGGTCGCTAGAATTGTCGAAGAGTTCTTTCAGTTGGGCGTTGGTCTTTTCTAACTCTTGTCGAACCTTCCGTCGTTCTGTAATATTTTCTCCAACGATGGTGATACCAATTACCTGACCCTTGGCATTCTTAAGTATAATGGAGCTAAACCGTATAATGAGGATTTCGTCTCCATCCAGCGTTATTACGCCAGTCAGTGCCTCGGTGTAGTCCTCTCTTTCTACCAGTGTTCGGAAACTTTTTTTGGTTACGTTGTCACCGCCGTAGGGCTGAAATACCTCAAACAGACTTTTGCCCATGAGGTCCCCGGCTGGTTTTCGGGTGGCCTTAAGAAATGCTTCATTACAGAACGTAATAATGCCCTCGCTGTTGGTGGTAAGCGAAAGAATTTTAGACTGGTTGAGCGATTTTTGTAGCTTTTTTTCGCTTTCCAACAATGCTTTTTCACGGCTTTCGGCCTCTTCTGCCAGCTTCCTCTCGGTAATGTCTATAGTGGCGGAAATATAGCCGGAGAACTTACCCAGGCTACTGACTCTCGGAATGCCGGTATCCAACACCCATCTGTATTTCTTGTCGTAGCGTCGCAGCCTGTAGGTAACCTCATATTTTTTACGACGCTTAAAAGCCAGGTCCATGGTAACTAGCACGTCATTCAGGTCTTCTTCATGAATGTTGGCAATCCATCCATTGTTTTGCTCTTCCTCTACTTCCTTGCCGGTAAACTTGAGCCATTGCTTGCTGAAGTAGTAGAAGAAGTTGTTGGAGTTGGTCATTCGCAACAGCACAGGAGCATTGTCGGCCAGAGATTGGAACGTCTTTTCTGATTCCAGAAAATACACATCGGCGTCATCGTCCTTGTTCTCCAGCTTGATTGTGCAAAGCAGGTGGTTGTTTTTCTCTTCGGTCAGTGCCGACAGCTTTATTTTGGAAAAAAAGACCTTTTCAGAGGAGTTTTGAATTTCTCCAACAAACTTTTGGGGGAGGCCAAGCAGGGCCAGTTTTATTTTTTGTTGGAACTTGTCAGCAGAGGCGCTGCCATCGGCCTGAAAATTCGGACAAAATTCAAAGACAGATTTTCCAACAATTTCCTTGCTACCAACCTTGAAAACCTCAAGAGCTTTTTCATTGCAGTTGACAATGATGTCATTGTTTAGCAGCAGGCTGATGTCGTTGCTGTCTTCTATAGACGTTTTAAACCGTGATTGTGCTATCCGAAGCTCAGCATTAAGCCTTTCGATCTCCTTCCGTAATTCTTCCGTAGTTTTGTTGTCAAGGCTGATCATGCATCAAAGGTAGTCTGCCAAACAGGCGACGTGTTGCCTAAAGTTAATAAAATTGCAAAAAGATAAGTAAACGAGCCTGATTTAAGGATGCCAATAATGAGTCGGAGTGATAAAAAGCTGATTGTAATTGTGGGGCCAACTGCCGTTGGAAAGACCGACCTGGCTTTCGACCTGGCTAAAAAGCTCCCGACTGAGATTGTCTCGGCCGACTCCAGACAGTTTTACCGGGAGTTGGAGGTTGGCACTGCAAAACCCGAGCCTTTTATGCTTGAACAGGTGAAACATCATTTTGTTAATAGCCTGTCCATTACTGAGGAGTACACAGCCGGGCAGTTCGAAAGAGATGCGCTGACCGTGCTGGCTGATGTTTTCAAAGAGAGAGACGTGGCCATCATGGTGGGTGGATCGGGTCTTTATGTGCAGGCGGTGTGCGACGGCATGGATGAAATGCCTGTTATCAAAGAAGGTGTGCGTGAGAAGTGGAATGCGAATGTGGTAGAAAACGGTCTTTCGGAAGTGAGAAAATTCGTTGAAGAGCACGACCCTGAGTTTTTTCAAGAGGTTGATAAAAACAACCCTGTGAGGCTTGTGAGAGCGGCTGAGGTAATTGAATCGACAGGGAAAGCGTTCTCTTCTTTCAGGATGCGGCAGAGCAAAAGTGAGCGGCCGTTTTCTACTATCAAAATAGGTCTTACGGCAGACCGCCAGCAGTTGTACGACCGCATCGACCTGCGCATGGATCAAATGATCTCCAACGGTCTTTTTGAAGAGGCTGAGTCTTTTTTTGGCAGCAGGCATCTCCAGTCGCTGCAAACGCTGGGCTATCAGGAGGTGTTCGGCTACCTGGAAGGCAACTACGACAAAGCAGAGGCTGTTCGGCTGCTCAAGCGGAACTCACGAAGGTACGCAAAGAGACAGCTGACCTGGTTTAGAAAAGATGCGGAGGTTCAGTGGTTTGACCGGCTGGCAACCGCTGAAGTGTATAAAATGCTTCGTGAGAACGGCCTCAACGTTTAGAACTTCCTCAACTTCATTAGCGTAGCCACAATGCGGTAGGGGAAGCTGGAAATCAGCTTGTTGTAACGAAACATCTGTGCTCTCAGGCTTCTAAGCTCTTTCGAGTCTTCTGAAGCCAGCTGCTGGTCAACCACTTCCAGGCTTCCGGAAAGCCCGAATTCGCTGGTCGAGGCGAGTATCTTTTTTTTCTCAGAGCGAAGAAACTGGTTGACCACCATGCCCCAAAGCATGAGAAAGAGAGAAAGCGCCAGGAAGATGGGTAAAAAGCCCATGACAATTAGATGCTAAGAATTTCGACGAGCCGGATCAGATCCTGATCGAGGGGCTTCGATTTTGAAATGGCGATTTTCAGGTTGGTGTATACCACTTCTTTGTCTATAATACCTACCATTACATTTTTCTCACCATTCAAAAGACCCTCTACTGCAGCCAGCCCTAGTCTGGAAGCAAGAATCCTGTCAAAAGCGGTGGGGTTACCGCCTCGCTGGATGTGACCGAGCGTGGAAACCCGTATATCCGCTTTTGGCAAATGCGGCGCTACTTTGGCGGCAATTTCATGTGCATTGCCTTCCTCGCCTCCTTCGGCCACCACCACAATGGAGGAGGTCTTCTGTGCATCTTTACCTTTTTGAAGCGTATTAATGACTTCGTTGATGGTAGTAGAAGTTTCAGGCACCATCACCAATTCGGCACCGCCACCGATGCCTGACTGGATAGCAATGTAGCCTGAATGCCGTCCCATTACTTCTATAAAAAAGACCCTGTCGTGCGACATGGCCGTATCTCTTATCTTGTCAATGGCTTCGAGTGCAGTGTTTACCGCTGTATCAAAGCCAATCGTATAGTCAGAGCCAAATAAGTCGTTATCAATTGTGCCTGGCGCACCCACCACCGGGATGCCATATTCCTCAAAGAAGATATTAGCACCAGTAAAGGTGCCGTCTCCACCAATGGCAATCAGGCCTTCTATTCCTCTCGACGAAAGCTGCTCATAAGCCTTCTTGCGACCTTCCTTGGTCATGAAATCTTTACTTCTGGCCGATTTGAGTATCGTGCCGCCCCTTTGAACGATGTTGCTAACGGAATAGGACTTCATTTTATAGATGTCACCCTCGATCATTCCATTATAACCATACTTGATTCCGTAGATCTCAAGTTCATGATAAAGAGCACTTCTAACAACAGACCTTATACAAGCATTCATGCCAGGTGCATCACCACCCGAAGTAAATACAGCTATTTTCTTCATTAAAAAACCATTTGTTTGCGCTTAGCTCGCCAACCTTGTGAAAAGCAGAGACTTCTAACATTCTAAGGTAGGCACAAAAAGATAAATTTCTAACGCTTTTCGCTAATGCGTGGCAAATCTACTATTAATCTTGAAATGGCCAATGGTCTCTTTTTGTATGTTTGCTTATTCTTAGCCTAGCCGGGATGAAAAAACTGAAAGTATTGATAGTTACTTACTATTGGCCCCCGAGCGCTGGAGGGGGTGTTCAGAGATGGCTCAAACTTTCCAGTCACCTCCCGGAATTTGGTGTAGAGCCTATCATTTTCACTCCGGAAAATCCGGCATTCAGCCTCAAAGATGACACGCTGATAAGGGAAGTGGCTGATAATCTGGAGGTTTGGAAGTTTCCGATTTGGGAGCCACTAAAATACTTCGGTAAGGACGGACAGCCCAGGCAGGGGCAAGTGCTTGAGAAAAAGAAGAAAGGCTTTCTTGATACCTTCCTTATTTGGGCCAGAGCTACCTTTTTCATTCCCGACCCCAGAGTCTTTTGGGTCCGACCGTCGGTTCGCTTTCTGGCTCCAATGATTAAGAGCAATAACATTGACCTGATCATCACCACGGGGCCTCCGCACAGCATGCATTTGATTGGTATGAAGCTCCAAAAAAAGACGGGAGTAAAGTGGGTAGCCGACTTCAGAGACCCCTGGTCACAATGGGACATTCTCGACAAGCTTGGGGTGAAAGGGTGGGCTCGTAAACGTCACAGTTTTCTCGAACAAAAGGTAATCAAAAACTGTGATTTGCTCATAACGGTAAGTAATGCCTGGGCGGCCGATTTTAGCCGATTGGGTGCCACTAAAACGTTTGTATTAACGAATGGATACGACGAGCATGCTATGGAAAGTGAAAAGCCGACGGTGCCAGGTGGAAAATTTAGGCTTGCACATATTGGCATGCTCAATGAAATGAGAAACCCTCTGGTGTTATGGGAGGTGCTTTCGGAGTTATGCGTCGAAAACAGGGAGTTTGCTGCTGGTTTGGAAATTTACCTGGCAGGTATTCTTAGTGATCATGTGATTGCATCTATCGAGGCTTTTCCTGAGCTGAAGGGTAAGCTTGTTGTTGATGGCTACCTGTCGCATGGGAGTGCAAGAAGGGCGATGAAAACCAGCACAGTTCAATTGCTGGTAATGAATGACTCTGGCAACGCAAAAGGACACATACCAGGAAAGTTTTTTGAATACCTGGAGGCGAAGCGGCCGATTTTGGCTATCGGTGATTCTGCCGGAGATGTTGCCAAAATCATTGAGGATACGGGGGCAGGTGCATGTCTTGGGTTCAACGACAAGGTTGGAGTCAGGCGAGCGTTAGAGAAACAATTTGCTGATTTCAAAACTGACCGACCATTTGCACCTAAGCACTTTGACAAATATGCCAGGAGGAGCCTCGCTATGAAGCTTTCAAACAAGTTGTTTGAAATTTTTGTACCAAAAGGGAAATGAATTTTTCGGACTGGTATATTGACACACGGTAAGGTCTAAAAGCTGTCTTGATGAGAATAGTTAAACTTTTTGTGCTGGTAGCTGCTGCGGTTCTGATAACAGGATACGTGCTTTTCAGACTTATAGCACCATCCGTTGTGGACAGGAAAATGAACACCATAGTGCTGGCTCCTCCCTACAAGGTAAGTGCGGCAGCGAGCGATCTTTATAGTGACCTTGATTTTGTAGCCGACCTTCATTGTGATGCGCTGCTTTGGGATAGGGATTTAACCGACAAGCATAGCTATGGGCATGTCGACTTCCCCAGAATGAAAGAAGCAAATGTGGCACTGCAGGCGTTCACTATTGTGACCAAGACGCCAAAAAACATGAACTTTGAGGCCAACGGGAGCGATACAGACAATATCACGCTACTAAGCCTGGCGCAGGGTCGCCCAGTTTTTAACCTCCTGAAAAGGGCGCTTGTTCAAAGCGGCTACCTGTACTCACTGGCCAGGGCGTCGGGTGGACAGTTTCGGGTAATAACGAGTAGTGCCGACTTGCAAAAGTTTATTGACGACCGTGAGCATGACAAGTCCTTATCTGCCGGATTTCTTGGGATAGAAGGAGCACATGCGCTGGAAGGCGAGTTGGCCAACGTCGACAAGCTGTTTGAGGCTGGGGTGAGGATGATAGGTCCGGTTCATTTTTTTGACAATGAGTTGGGCGGTTCTGCACACGGGATTAAAAAGGGTGGACTTACGGCGTTCGGACAAAAGGCGCTGAAGAGAATGGAACAACTGGGTATCACCATCGACGTATCCCATGCCGCCCCGGCGCTGATTGACGATATTTTGGCGATGGCCACCCGACCTTTGATAGTGTCGCATACCGGAGTGAAGGGAACCTGCAACAATGTGCGAAACCTTTCAAATGAGCATTTAAAGAAAATTGCTGACGGAGGAGGCTTAGTGGGGATTGCCATGTTTGAGCAGGCTGTTTGCGGTAATGGCGCCCGGGCGACAGCAGAAGCCATCAAATATACGGCAGACCTCATTGGTGTTGAGCATGTTGCACTCGGGTCCGATTTCGACGGAGCGGTGAAAACGCATTTTGATGTGACTGGCCTGCCGCTTATTGTAGATGAACTCATTGACTTGGGTATGTCAAAAGAAGATATTGCTCTCGTTATGGGCGGAAATGTTAAGCAGTTTTTATTGAAAAATCTTCCTGCAGAATAATGTCTGAGGCGACCTATATACCACATTTTAGTATCAGCCGACAACATCAGAAGCTGAGACCCGCTCTTGACGAGGCTTATGACAGGGTGCTGAGCAAAAGCTGGTTTGTTCTTGGCGAGGAGGTTAAAGCGTTTGAGAAGGAGTTTGGAGAGTATTTGGGCGTGAAGCACTGTATTGGCTGCGGCAATGGCACCGACGCCCTGGAGCTGGCATTGAAGGCTGCGGGTATAAAGGCCGGTGACGAAGTAATTGTTCCTGCCAATACTTGGGTTTCCGTAGCGGAATCGGTCATCAATGTGGGGGCTTCGCCTGTCTTCGCTGACGCCCTTCCCGGAGAATACATCATCGATCCGGCATCAGTTCAAAGGTGCATTTCTAAGACAACAAAAGCCATTATTGTCGTGCATCAGTATGGGCAGCCAGCGCACGTGAATGAATTGTTGGAAATACGAGACGCACATAAGCTGGTATTGATCGAAGACTGTGCCCATGCGCATGGAGCTGTTTATCAGGGGAAAAATGCAGGCACCATTGGAGACTTTGGCTGCTTTAGCTTTTACCCCACCAAGAACCTGGGCTGCCTGGGCGATGGGGGCGCAGTTGTTACCAACAACGACGAATATGCGGCTACAGTTCGGTTGGTGGGCAATCATGGACAGCCCGCACGGGATGTACATAAAGTGGCAGGTGGAAACAGTCGGCTGCACGAGCTTCAGGCAGCTTTTCTGAGATCGAAGCTTCCTTTGCTCGATCAGTGGAATGCAAGACGAAGATCCATCGCCACCCACTATATGTATGGTCTCGACAGGTCAATGTACCGCTTGCCACACATGGGCGATCCAGACTATGCCGTTTTTCATCAATATGTCTTTCAAACTGACGACAGGGAAAACCTGATCCGACACTTAGATCGTGGTGGTGTAGGTGCTGCTATTCACTATCCAGCCCCTATTAACGAACTTTCCCCATACCGGTCGTTCAGAAAAGACCCTGAGGGGCTGTCTGTTTGTTCGTCTGAAAAAAGCAGCATTCTTTCCCTTCCTATGTTTCCCGAGCTAACTGATGATGAAGTGCAAAGAGTGATCCACACACTAAATAATTTCAGAGGCTAGGTAATTACCTGCTTTGTTCCACTTTGTATTGCATGAGGTAGCGGATTTGGGAGGCTCTCGTCTTGGCCTCTTCTGCCTTTGGTCCTTCGAAGAGGTCGTCCACAGTGGCTGTCCATAGTTCCAGCCAGCGGTCGAAGTGTTCTTTTTTCAACTGCTCTTTCTTGTCCAGTTGGATATGCACCGACATCGGATTGCCTTTGTAAGACATTATTCCCAGCAGGGTGGTCTCCCAAAACTTATACATGGTGGGCATGTGCCTGGCAAAATCAAGTGCAGCTATGTCGGTGAAAATGTAACCTATCGTACCGTCGGTTCTGACTTTGCTATAGAACTGGTCAACCAGTTTTTCGATGTCTGATCTGGATGCAATATCCTGCTTCATTGCTTGCCGCTTTTTCAAATACTGATGCAAGTATAAAGAGCAGAGAAATTTCTTTTTATGATTATCATCATGTGTATAAAAAAAAGAAGCCCACACCTGTTGATCCCCGAAGGGCAGGCATGGACTCCAAACTAATAAACCAGATCGATAGCCGTCGTTGGTCAGCTAAAGATTTCTTCAACGAGGATTTTACTTCGAAGCAAAATTCCTCATATATGTATTACACGCTGTTTCGCTTCCAATAAACATGATCGAGTATTCTTTCATTACCAACCAGGTATTGTCGTCCTTTGAGAATTTCAGAGTAAGCTGATCCTTTGATTTTGACACCTGAGCGAGCACTTTTGAAAACCAGTTCATGATATTTTTTTTGTTTGGTTATTCAATTATACGGAGGAAAAGGGAGCGAGAAATTTTGTTTCGACGAATAGGAAGCAGGTGTCGATAGAGCTGGGATATGAGACGACGTAGTAAAAATTGGTACTATTAAAATTATTTTTTGTGTTTTTCAGATAAGTAATTCCGGAAAACTAAATCTACCTGGCTGTTTAGGCACCAAGCCGGGGCTGGGTTCAAAGCCTGCATTGGTTAAAGAGCACCCGGTTTAGAGTTCCAATTATGAAGATGTCACTTCCGAGCGAAATTTCGCAAGTAAATGTTGCATTGCATTTCGTCTCCCATAAACAGGATCGAGTGCTCCTTCATCACAAGCCATACATTGTCATCCTTTGAATACTTCAGCCTAAGTTCACTTTTTGGCTTTAATATCTTCGTAAGAACTGCGGGTAGCCACGACATATCATTTAGTAGTTGATTTGCCTATTAATACAGTATGCAAAACAGAAGTAAGTGACGTTTCGATGAAGTGGAATTTGCCATCGACAGACCCATGCGGCAACACGATCGACCAGAAAAAGAATTGCTCAAGCTGACTGACATCATTTGGATGAGCAACAAAAACAAAAAAGCCATACCTGTTAGTCCCCGAAGGGCAGGTATGGGCTTCAAACCAATTAACCAGATCGATAGCCAACAAAAGGCTGACTATTTTATTTTAAGGGCAAATTATTTCGAAATGTGATTCCACATATAAGCATTACACTGCGGCTCGTCACCAATGTAAAGAATATCGTATCCCTTCATTACCAACCAGAGATTGTCTTGCTTTGAGAATTTCATCACCAGTTGGTTATTTGATTTTTTTGAGAAAAGTTTCGTTAGCCAGTTCATAGTATAGATTGTTTGTTTTGATCGTTTATACCCCTCCAGAATGCCTGGTAACCGTTGTTTCGATGAACACTACCAGAGAGGCGACGGACCAGAGGTAATTGAAGATGTGTCCTTTTTGGAGCTCCCTAATGATAGTCTAGTGCCGAAATATAGGCGTAGTACTTGTGTTTTAATTTTCAATCGCATATGTTTAAGAAAATTAAATATATAACAATGTCATCATCTGAATTTATAAAAGGCACGCTGAAGACCATTATTCTGAAACTCCTTGCCGAAAACAAGCAAATGTATGGGTATGAGATCAGCCAGAAAGTGGAGGAGCTTTCAGCAAGCGAGATCAAACTGACCTATGGTGCTCTTTACCCCGTTCTTTACAAGTTGGAGAATGAGGGGTTGCTGGTTGCCGAAACCGAGGTGGTGGACGGGCGTGCCAGAAAGTACTATTCGCTTACGCCACAGGGAGTGGAGCTGGCAAAAGTAAAAGTGTCGGAATTGCAAAAATTCACGGAAACATTGAAAAACATACTGCTACCTGCACCTAACATAAGCCTGGAGATATGGGGGGCTTGAACAAAGAGCAGCTTCAGGCCATCAGAGACTACCTTGCCCGCCAGGGTATGACCTACAAGCCCCTGCAGGATGAGATGCTTGATCATGTCAGCTGCGACATAGAAAAGCTGATAGCATTCGGGCAGTCTTTTGATGCTGCCTGGCTGGCGATCACTAAGGAACTACCTCCAAAACAAATTCAAACGATACAATTAGAAACCATGGAAACAATGAACAAAAGAGAATCGCTCTCGAAGTGGTTTGCCTACCTTTCTTTTTTCCTGCTTTTCGCAGGATCGGTATTTAAACTGATGAAGTTTCCCGGTGCCGGGCAAATGCTAATCGGATCATTTATAGCCATTGCGCTTGCGTTGATTAGCGGATCTACGTTTGGAATGATAGCTAATAAAGAAAAGAGGGGAGCGTGGCTGCTTGTAGCAATCCTGGTGGGAGTGCTGCTGTTTCTGGCTTCATTTACTTTTCAAATCCTGCACCTGCCAGGAGCTATTGAGCTGAGGACAATGGCAGTGGTGGCACTGTGTTTATCTTACTCCATTTCTTTTTTCTACCTGAGAGGCAACGAAAATTATCTGTTGCCCTGGCTTCACGAAAGGTATACGCCAGCTATTGAAAGATTTATTTTCATATTATTTGCAGCAGTATTTGTGTTGAGAATGCCTTCGCTGACGTTGGGGTACGAAGATTTTGTGTCTCGAATATTGCTGGTTATTACCATTGCTTCTGCCGGGCTTCATTTCCATGCCATAAGCTGGCAATATCTGAAGGCTGAGGAAAAGCCAGGCGTAATCTTTTCTCTTGGGTTGTCCTTTAGCTTGATTGTTTTTATGCTACCAGCCCTGGTTGATTTCCTTGATATAAACGCAAGAGGGGTGCTAACCGTATTGTTCTGGCCAGTAGCTGGATTTATTGCGACCCATATGGGAGTAGAGAATGGCAAACAAAAGGCTATCTCCCTGGCCGCCACCGCATTTATTACGGCTGTCTCTTCCGTATGGGCCTTGGTTGCAGCAGGCTTCTTCGTCACAGCGGCCAACGGTTGGGTATTCAATGGGTTCGTGTTGGCAGCTCTTCTATCTCTATCGGTCTTTTTCAGGCAGAACCGATTTTTCAGGATGTACATGCTCGTCGTGATTAGCCACTACCTTTTTGTGTACCCGTGGGAGCTGGGGCTTTGGTAAAATTTGTAGATGCTGGTTGTGATTCGTCAGTCTCAAAGCCAGCATCTACCTTTTAAAAGGAATGGGCTTGCTCAGGTAGTACGCCGGATAAGCACTTGTCAACAGAGTATCTACCACCTCCGGAAAGGAGCAGTGCAGTACTTATTGCTACCCACAGGATGAAGAACTCAATCCCTTCTCCAGGCTGATTTCCATACCAGTTCATAAAAAAACCATGTTGCAAGTGAGAGGTCGTAACAATTCCTATCGCAAGCAAAATGTAGGAGGCAGCCAAAATTCTCGTAGCAAAACCGGCCAGCAGAACAATAGAGCCTAGTGCTTCTAATAGGATCACCAGAAAGCCGAGCACCCAAGGTATTCCAACAATTTCGGTGAAGAAGGTCATCGTTCCATCAAAGCCATAACCCTCAAACCAGCCAAAAAGCTTTTGGGCGCCATGAGGAAAAATGACAAGACCAAGTAGCACTCTCAAAACGAAAGGCTCCCATGTATCGGGGGTTTTAAAAATTTTGTTGATCATGATTGCTTCCTTTTCAAACCCCGTAGTAGAATTTCTCAAGTACGATTTGGCCGTTCCGCCATTCCTGCACAGATATCTGGGTGTAGGTTCTGGTTCCCCAGTCTTTGTGGGTGTAATCGTAGTGCCATTCCACCATGGTCACGCTTTCACCAACAGCAACCTTAAGCGGTTTCGCCCCTCTAAACTCTGTGATTGCTGCGAAAAACTCTTCTTCCCGCTTTCTGTTGGCAGCCTTGCCCACAGTGGGCTTCGTTTCGTTTTCCTGCATTACTACATCTTCATGGTAGTACCTTTCAAAGGCTTCCATGGCCTTACCCTGAAGAACCAGGTCGTTCAGGTCACTAATCTTTTCTAACAATGTTGACATATTACTTTGTGTTTTTGTGTGACACAAAGTTCCGACCTGAGATGCTGGGGGAGAATAAACCAGATTAAAAAGGGAGGTTGAACTAGATTAATATCTATTGTTCATGGATAAGCTGACTTCTGATTTTGCTGAGAAACTCCTTGGTGATACCAAGGTAAGAAGCAATCATATATTGAGGCACACGTTGCTCTATTAGAGGATATTTTTTTCTAAAAGTCAGGTATCTCTCCTTAGCAGGAACGCTCATACTTTGCACTATCCTATCTTGCGAGGCCACAAAGGCGTTTTGAATAATGATCCGGAAGAATCGTTCGAGTGATGGGATTTTTTGGTAAAGCTCTTCTAGCTTCTCATGATGGATTTGGATAAGCTCAGTAGTCTCCAAACAAAGTACGTTGTAGTCGGCAGGCTTTTGCTTGATAAAGCTACCCAAATCGGCGACCCACCAGTTTTCTATTGCGAACATGGCAATATGCTCGTGTCCGTCCGGATCTACATAAAATGACTTCAGACAGCCTGATAACACAAAGCTTTCAAATTGGCAAATGTCGCCTTGTTGCACGACGTACTGTCCTTTTAGATACCGCCTCTGATTGATATTGGCCAGCATCAAATGCTGCTCTTCTACGGTAAGAGTTATATACCTGGCGATATAGTCAAATAGTGGTAGGGCGTTCACTTTCTTTAAAGGTTAAGTCAACAGTTGGTAAACGTGATTTCCTGGCTCCGGGATTAGCTCTTTTTCAAACCACGGATTCTTCTTTTGCTATATCCGTTTTCTGACGGTGAGTTACTTCCTAAACCTACCCCAAACCACCTTTACCAACTCATTCACATCCGGCGAAATTCTAAAAAGTAAAACGGCTCCGCCAAATAAGATTGTGATCATTGCGGACCGGACGAAAATATCCAAAAATACATTTGAAAATATAGGAAGGTAGGTACCCGCAACGAGCACCATGCCTGAAATGACCAGCATCCCCACATTTTTCCATGTGAATGGCTGAACGCCGAGTTTCACCCAAACAAAAATCATCTTCACCAAATTGTAAATGAAGAGAGAAATGGCAGAGGCCCAGGCTGCTCCATCAATGCCATAGAGCGGAATAAGCCACAGGTTAAGCATAACAGCCAGGATAGCCAGGATAACCAACGACGCCACGTTGAACCTGAAGTACTTCGACATCACAATGATCTCCCCGTTCAGGCTGAAAGTCATGTCCAGCAGTTTGCCCAAGCCGATGATGTTCACCACCGTAATCCCCTGGATGAAGGCTTCGTTGTTGGGAACCAGCGCAAAGATGGAATTGAGGTTGGCTGCAATGCCAATATAGAGCAATGACCCAGCGATCATCTGGTTGATGGACACCTTTTTGTACAACTTGTCTATCTCCACCATGTCGTGCTTGTCGAAAGCCCGGGAAATTAGCGGTGTTGTTATCTGCGTCAGCGCCCGGCGGGGCATTTCGATGACAACAGCGATGTAAAAGGCGGTCGTGTAGATGCCATTCCAGCTCAGGCCTATCATTCCGCTGATCATGATCTGATCAATATTCAAGATGATGAAAGAACCGCCGGCACCCAGCAACGCATACATGCTGTAGACCATCATTTCTTTCAGTTGTGGCCTTTCGAATGCAGAAAAAGAGAATTTGAGTGACAGCTGCTTGCGGTAAGCAAGATAGCCGAGCAGGTAAAGCAACGATACACCGTAGACCAAAATCATGGTGTAAACCATGACAGGGAAAGTGATGATATTCACAGCATAGAGCAGCACGGTGATACTTGTCCCAACCCTCACAAGCACTTCTTTGGCAAAGTTGGCCGCCACAATTTTTAAGAGCGCCCGGGAATATCCTTCGGCTACAGCCTGAAACGACATAACTAGCAGCACAGCCAAAATTACCCACTGATAGTCGTTGACCAACCCAGACTCCTTGGCAAAATAGTCCGTGATGGGCTCCCTGAAAATATTATAAAGCACAAGTGTAATCAGGTAACCGACGGTTACCCCAATGAACCCAAAGGCCAGTAGTTCGCCTGGGCCGTTTTTCTTTTTTTCGAACACCGGATAGTAGCGAACGGTGCATTGGGCGAGGCCAAGCTGGGCCAGCGGTAGCAGGAGGAAGGCAGCACTTGGAATTAGCCGCACCAGGCCAATTTCTTCCGGCGTCAGAAATTTTGGAAAAAGGATGAGCACATTGACATAGCCAATCACCACCCCCACATAGGTGAGCACTGTAGTGATAAAGCTCTGCCGGATGACTACGCCCATGATTATTTACGACGGGCCTCGATTATGTAGTACCTTGGGATGATTTTTCGCAGCATTGGTCGGATACCCGGTGTCAACACGACTGTTTTCCATTTTTCTCTTCGCACAATTTCCCATCCGGCCTTGTCGAGCAGCCAGTCGAATTGCCAGTCCTCAAACTCGTGAAAATGCTGGTCCCAAGGATCATTCTTATTTCTGTATGCCTTGCTGAATGGCATTTGAAGGGGAATGGAAGCGTAAACTTTTTCGGCTTTGATGGCTTTGAGGACACTCAAAGGATTTACGAGGTGCTCAAGTATTTCGAAGGCCGTAATGGCGTCGTAGCCGTCCAGTGCAACTGTCTCCGGGAGTTCATCAAGGTCTTCTCCTTTCGTGTTTGATACCTGATAGCCCTTCTCTTCAAGAAATCTGGAAAGATCGTTTGGAATGCCCAGATCGAGAATTTTGGCTGGTGGATTCAGTCCGTGCGCCATAAAGCCCAGGGTTTTCTTGAATCGATCTTTTTTGGCGAGTTCTTTCTCCCTCGCCTTTATTCTTTGAAACATTTTTTAAGCAATTGATTGGTAATAGTTAACAAGTGTCCTGGCATCTGTGTCCCAATTGTATTTGCCTTCCAATGTAGCCCCGAGTCCGTTTTTTGCCAACTTTTCCGTTAAAATACGATTGTTGTAAAGTCCCCTCACTTGCGAGGCAAAATCCTCAGCATTGCCTGCCTGAAAAACCTTGCCAGCCTCAACAGATTCGACTACCCGTTTTAGTGGTTTGCATGAGCTAACAATGACCGGCCTTCCTACCATCATGCATTGGAAAAGCTTGTGAGGTATGGTGTGGTCGGTATGTGGGTTGCTGTTGTGTGGAATCACGTTAATACTGGCATTTTTCATAAAAGAGAAAAATTTGGAAAACGGCTGATATCCCAATAGCCTCACGTTTTTTTCAATATCAAGCTCGGCGCAAAGGCCGCTCAGGTAATTTCTAACGGCGTCATTCATAGAGCCCGCCACCACCAGTTTGCAGTCTTTGATGTCCGTCAGGTATTGCATCCCTTTTATGACGGTATCTACTCCACGGTGTGGTCCAACATTTCCGGTATAAGTGATAATGAATTCTTCTTTCCAGTCTTCATACACCTCTGGATCGTCGACCTGTTCGATGAAATCCGATCGCTCAGTATTGGAAACTATCGAGAATTTTCCATTCTTTTCTCCACTTACTTTAACCATTCTATCTCTCATTTCTTCCACGACCGTAATGACATGATCGGCTCGTTTGACAGCATTAATCTCATAGCCGGACCATTTGGCGTAGTTGAAGAAGATATTGTTTTTAAGTCGAATAAAAGGATTTTTTCTCCACTGAAACCAAACAGCAAGTGCTTCCGGATAGTTTTCATGCAGATCAAGCACTTTACTAGCACCGAACTTTTCGGCAAGACTGAATGCTGTATGGGCAAGCGGCAGGTCGTGAACATGTACAGCCTGAAAGGAATGTTGGCGAAACAGTTTTCTGGCCCTGCGAAAAAATATGGGATGCTTCCAAAAAGTAGCTATTACAATATCCCATATGCCTTTTTGGAAAGTACTGGAGTCCGTTGCTACCCTGTGAATGAAAAGCCCGTTTTCAAGCCTCTCATCTGAGGGCTGGGTGGCATTCTTCCTGAGACATAGCAGATGCACTTCAAACCCTTCCTTCAGCAGGGCGTCCGACTCTTTGAAAACCCTTATGTCGCCAGGATAGGGTTCGTTTAGGAACATCAAGATTTTCGTGACAGTCATTTCTTTCTTACTTCAAGTCAAAATTCAGTTTAATTTTTTCAATAACCCAATCCTTTTTGGCAAACCTGAATCTGTTACTAGTGGCAGGGGCTAGGCCTAACTTCAGAAAGATAGCTTCCCCGATCAAGGCAATTAAGAAATTCCAGGCTGAAGGCAAGAAGTTAGCTTTTCAATTAGTGCGTACAGCTCAACACTACAATTAAGCATGAATAGGTCTTTTTTTGACCAGTCGGAAATTCCCGGGCCCGATGCCAATCTGAATGCAGGCTCCGATTCACACGCTTTCCAGACCGGCAAGATCATGATGACATTTGAAAAGACCTAACAACTCATCCGTCCGACTTGGTGGTCATTGTCGGAGGGTCACTTCCACCATGGCCTGCACAATAGTTGCTAAAAAAAATGATGATTCAAGTAGGGCATGTGGAAACAGGCTTTAGGCAGTATGATATTGCCATGACAGAGGATACAAATCAGGATAGTGACCGATTGGTTAGCCGAATATCTTATCACGACGACTAAATGGGCTTCCGCCAATCCGGTGAGGATGGACGTTTCAGGTGAGAACATACTTTTTGTTGGGGTCACCATGATCGATAACCTTATCCAGAATCTGAATATGCTCAAATCTATGGGGGTGTGGGAAAGGGATGGACTACCGGCCAAAACCTACTACGTGCTTTCCTTGTATAGGGCATCAAATGTTGATGCCCGAACAATCTGACCAATATTTTACCTTTTTTGAGTAGGGCAGCAAAGCCTGAAAGATTATTTTCCCGGTACATACCTGAACCAGAGCAAAACTAGAGCAAGACAGATTTCTTGACCGGTCAATCGTTTATGAAAAACCTTTTTGTTATTTGGAATTTATGGTTTTGGTGAGGGATGAGATTGGAGTAATTTACGGATTCTGGTAGTATTCAGGATGAAACCACCCAACTAAAGGTGCCCTGCATTACCCAGAGAGAAAATACATAGAGACCTGAAACAATCGATGGTGGAACCAATGAACTGGTGGACTCTGATCGAAAGAAGTTGATTGAGAGTGTGGGGAAATTTGAAGCAGGAAAATCAAAAAAAAATGGGCAGTAACGGAATTATGGGATGGAAAAGCTGAAGAAAGAATTATAAATTATATTTCGCTTTTAAATTAACTGACATTGTGTACTTTTATTCATGCTAAAAAGTATGTTGCTTGTCGGCTTTATTTTTTTTACAGCCTGCGGATGTTTTGGGCAGACTGTTTCCATACAAACACTTAACTCAGGGGGTGCGTCTAGCGCCGTCAGTTCAGGTGATCTGATCGTTGAGTGGTCGGTGGGAGAGCCATTTACCAATGTCTATTCTGCTGGTAACCTGGTCGTTAGTGAAGGATTTCAGCAATTTCAATTAGTGGAAACTCCAGCAGGAGCAAGCCTCGTTTTATCTCAAGCCATAAAGGTTTATCCAAATCCATTTACAGATTTTATTGTTTTAAAGGCTGCCACAGAAGATAAGCTTAAGCAGCAACCTGTAAATGCTAGGATTTATACCACCTCAGGCAATATTGTGCTTCAAACGACTTTTTGGCAAGATGAGTTCTTGCTAGAAACATCCGGCCTTTTGCCAGGATTATATATGATAATACTGGAGCAAAATGGTAAGCTCCTTTCAATCGAAAAAATGACGAAAGTAAAATGAGAACACCTATCCTTTCCAAACTCATTATTGTGCTCCTAATGACGCTGATTATTAATCGAGCTAGTGCCCAGGATTTTTTTAACTATCAGGCGGTGATTAGAGATTCAGATGGTAAGCCGATGGGTAACACAAGTCTGTCTATTCAATTGGGTATTCTAAAGGGCGATTTCTCGGGTGATATGATTTATCAGGAAATTCATTCAACCTCAACCAGCGCATTCGGAACGGTAAGCCTTCCTGTAGGCAATGGTGAAATACTTTCCGGAGAGTTTTCGTCCATCGAATGGGGAGACGATCTTTTCTTTTTGAAGGTGGAAATCAGGCTCTCCGGTAGTTCAGATTTTGTGGAATTGGGAACAACTCAGATTTTGGCAGTCCCTATTGCGCTGTATGCCAAAAGGTCAGGAGATAATGTTTGGGAAACAGGAAGTGAAGGAATTTCAACTGATGAAAAGGTAGGTGTTGGGACAAATAACCCTTCATCCAAGCTAACCGTTGCTGGTCAGATCGAGACTACAGACGGTGGTCTGAAATTTCCCGACGGGAGCGTTCAAATTTCAGCAGCAATGCCTGACAATTTGATTAATACAACAGAGGGTCCAATATACACCGAGGAAGGTAATGTAGGGGTTGGGATCACCAGCCCGACTTCAAGACTCTCGGTGGAGGGAGTTGTGGAATCAACCGTAGGAGGTATTAAATTCCCCGATGGCAGCGTACAGACGTCTGCAGCAACAGTTGCAAGCTTTAATAGCGACTATTTCAATAGAAATGATGGGCCAATATATGCGAGTGATGAGGAGTATATTGGGATAGGAACTGCGGCACCTCAAACAAATTTTGAACTGGCGGGAGATGGTAGTGGTAACTTTGAACCCATTATTTTCCGTAACGACTATACAATGAATCTTCTGGCACATGCTTCTGGCAATGTTGACTTCCTCAACGCATCTTTTGTGGCCAACAGATCCAGGGGAACCTATGCGGCCCCTCAAAACGTCATTGGAGGTGATCGGATCGGTGGCGTCTACGGAAGGGCCTATCTGGACGGACAATATCAACGAACTACTGGAATTCAAATGTTTGTTGGCGCCGGCGCTGGTGCCGGGAGTTACCCTTCAAATATTCGCTTTGAGACCACATCCACAAATAGTGTTGAAAGGGTTGAACGGATGAGGATTGCCGATAATGGCTACATCGGTATTGGCACACCTAACCCCGGGGCACCTTTGACAGTCAATGGTACTATTCACTCAACTTCCGGCGGGATAAAGTTTCCTGATGGAACGACACAAACAAGCGCCGCAACTGCTATTAATTCCAACTATTTTAACAAAAATGAAGGACCCATTTACGCCGTTAACGACCAAATTGGTATAGGGACTTCTACACCTCAAACCAAATTTGAAGTTGCGGGTGTGGGGAGTGCCAATTACGAGCCAATAGTCTTTAGAAATAACTATACAATGAACCTGATGGCGCATGCGTCAGGTGAGATAGATTACCTCAATGCATCTTTTGTATCTCACAGATCGAGAGGTACTTATCAGAGCCCAACCAACGTGCAAGATGGAGACCGTGTTGGTGGGTTTTATGCCAGATACTACTTTGATGGTGACTATAGGCGGGCTGCGGGGATTCAGATGTACGTAGGTAACGGTGCTGGTGCAAACAGCTATCCCTCACTCATCAAATTTGAAACAACCGATGCTGGGGAAATTGAAAGAAGCGAGCGTATGAGGTTGACAGAAAAAGGTTTTTTGGGTATTGGTACTCAAAATCCTGAATCAATGCTTTCTGTTAATGGCACAATCGAAAGCCTGGAAGGAGGTATTAAGTTTCCAGACGGCACGAAACAGTCATCTGCATTTAATAACGCAAACTACTTTAATAAGGCAGGTGGCCCAATTTATGCAAATGGCAGCAACGTCGGCATAGGGGCTTTAGCACCTCAAACCAATTTTGAGGTTGCGGGTGTGGGTAGTTCCAATTACGAGCCAGTAATCTTTAGAAATAACTATACAATGAACCTGATGGCGCATGCGTCAGGTGAGATAGATTACCTCAATGCATCTTTTGTATCTCACAGATCGAGAGGTACTTATCAGAACCCAACCAACGTGCAAGATGGAGACCGTGTTGGAGGGTTTTATGCCAGATACTATTATGACGGTGTGTACAGGAGATCGGCGGGCATCCAAATGTACGTAGGAACTGGAACAGGAGTCAATAGCTATCCTTCTTTTATAGCTTTTGAAACGACTAACGTAGGCGAGATAGAGCGAAGTGAGCGCATGAGAATTTCTGAAGTAGGCAACATAGGGGTTGGCACCTCTGCTCCAAAATCGAAAATCCATGTTACAAATGGCGACGTCTATATTGATAACGCCTCCAAAGGAGTGATTATGAAATCACCTGATGGAACATGCTGGAGAATGACTGTTGACAACGCCGGAGCACCTGTTTTTACCACCGTAGTTTGCCCCGAAAATGAATAGAGTTAAAACTCGAAAATACCTTGGGGTTCTGATCGTTGTCGTTTTTTATCAGCTGAGTTTTTCCTGTACACAAAAAACTACCAAAAGCATTAGTCGTTCAGATGGATTGTTGTTGAACTTTAGTTTCGATGGAAGAGATTCTTTCTCAAACTTCCAAGGCCTTCGAACGATAAATTGGGGCGAGGTTACAAATGCCGATGATAGATTTGGGAAGGAGCAGTCATCAATGTTTTTCGAACCAAATAGCGCTAGAATTGATGTCACTTCTGATTTATCTCTCAAAAGCCAGCTCTCTATTTTTTGCTGGGTTAAACTAGCGAGAAGACCCGACGATCGAACACAGCACATCATCAATAATGGGGACAAGTTGGGATTTTTGGTCAGAGACAAAGTTGGCTTAAGGGTTGTTTTGGCCGATTTGCGAGGGGGGAAAAATACATGCCAGACAAATTCTGCAAGCATGTTGACGGACAATAAGTGGCACATGGTGGGATTTACTTACGATGGCATAATCCTAAAACTATATATCGACGACAAGCTTAACGCTGTATCCAGAGGGCAGGTAGATATTGCCGATCTCATGAAAAGCTTCACCATCGGAAACCATATTAACCAGGTTCGGCCTTTCCGGGGTTATTTAGACGATATGAAAGTTTATGGACGGGTTATTTCTGAAGATGAGGTAAGAAAGTTGGCAGGGGCTGGATGATGGCAATGATTTTGTTCTAATATTGTTCTTCGGTAATAAAAGCATGACTGCAAACATAGTGCGAGGAGGGCTGCTGACACTGATTGGCCTGTCAATTGGGTTTATTTGCAACGCTCAGTTTGAACTCCCGTCAACTTTCAAGATTATTTCTAAGGGTCAGGAAAATTTTGATGGAGACCTCCGTGCTGGTGATCTTTTTGGCATTTCCGTTGCCAGCATGGGAGATTTTGATAACGATGGAATTGAGGATATTGTCGTAGGCGCTAGCAGTACTGATGATGGTGGTGCTCAATCCGGTGCGATTTGGATTGTCCTGTTGAACCGTGATAACAGTGTTAAAAATCAATATAAAATATCAAACGCTCAAGGTGGTTTAGCTGCCACAATTCCTTCAGATTCTCGGTTTGGTTACTCCGTAGCAAATATTGGAGACTTAAATGGTGATGGGACAACCGATGTTGCGGTGGGTGCTGTCTACGACCATGACGGTGGGTACCAACATGGTGCGGTCTGGATAATTTTTCTAGATGAAGATGGTACAGTAAAAACTCACCAGAAAATTAACGAAACGGCTGGAGGCTTTACTGGGTCGCTGGCTGATTTGGCTTCATTTGGGAGTTCCGTGACGACTTTGGGAGATGTAGATGGTGACGGTGTCATAGACTTGGCTGTCGGGGCGTATCGGGACAATGGGATGAATACCAAAACCGGAGCCGTTTACCTATTGCTTATGAACCCTGACGGCTCTGTCAAGTCAAATAGAAAAATAAGCGGAGGAAATTCTGGTTTCCCGAATGTTTTGGGCTATGAAGACTATTTTGGATGCTCTGTTGCAAATGCTGGAGATTCTGACGGGGATGGTATTGCTGAACTTATTGTGGGAAGCCAGAGGGATGACGACGCAGGGCCTGATGCAGGAGCAATTTGGATCCTTTTTCTGCATGGTGATGGTACTGTCAAGAATCAAAAAAAGATTACTAAAAATCAGTCTGGCTTTAATTATGAGCTTAATTCAGGTGAACTGTTTGGTACTTCTATTTCGGTGGTGGCAAATATCAACGAGCAGGGCGATTACGGCTTCTTGGTTGGCTCTACAAGGGACAACGCAGGCGGAGCAGATGCAGGGGCGGTTTGGACTTTTGAGACGGAAAGAAACTTCGATGTTACTAAAGCTGGAAAGCTAAGTTATACTTTGGGAGGAAGCAACATTGATATAAAGCCAGGAAGCAGATTTGGTCAATCAGTTCTAGTCTACCCATCAGGAAGTGGTTATAATTTTGTAATTGGAGCTCCATACTACGATGAACTTGGACAGGATTTGGGAGCATTGTGGGTGTTGGGTACAGAAGATTGCGGTATTGAAATAACAGACGTAAGCGCTGGTGTTGACCAAGCTGTCTGTGGCTACAGCGCAACACTTTCGGCCTCATTGGGTGACGGTGAGGAAGGGTTTTGGACCGCATTGGGGCCAGGCGTGTTTGAAGATATTGGGGATCCAAACACTGTTGTGGCCAACATGCAGACAGGCCTTAATACTTTTGTTTGGACTGTTTCGAATTCTTGTGGACAGAAGAGCGACACAGTCACTGTATTTGTAAGTGACTCGTTAGAAGGCGTTTCTGCGGGCGACGACTTTAACTATTGCGCATCGAGCCTGCCCGTAAGTTTGAATGCTGTCGATGTAGGAGGTGGAGGGGTGTGGGCCTCCGAGCATGTTGGCGTTAGCTTTTTTGATAAGTCCTCACCTCAAACAGAAGTGAATTTTGATTCACCAGGAGTCTACAACTTAATTTGGACAGTTTCAGTTGGTCAGTGCACGGCGTCCGACACAGTGACCATAACCATACAGGAACAGTCCCTTGCCTATGCAGGAGAGGACATTGATCACTGCTTCGCTGAGGCAGCCCAACTCCATGCTCAAAGCCCCGTTGCCGGGATTGGCCGATGGGAGGTCATAGAAGGAAATGTGCATGTTTTTTCGCCTGAAAGCTCTTCGTCCGGTATTGAGGCTGATGCACCTGGACTAAGTAGGTTAATCTGGACAGTTTCAGGCGGAATATGCCCTGCCTCGGTTGACACTGTTCTGGTTAATTTTTATAGCCCACGAGATCTTCTTGCAGACGAAGTTCCTAATGCTTTTTCGCCCAATGGAGACAGCCGGAATGACAGGTTAGAAATTTTGAGTGATAGAGGGCTGCTTGGCAGTCAGCTGGATATCTTTTCAAGGGATGGGCAAATGATCCACCATGCCTATAACTACCAAAATGATTGGGACGGAGATCACTTTCCCTCGGGTATATATTATTACACGATCAAGTTTATAGCTTGCCCAGCAAGCTACAGGGGATACTTTCATTTGGTCAGATAGTATCCTCAAATTAGATAACTTCTGCCAACCTATCAATCTCTCTCTCTTCATTATAAAAGTGCACCGCCGCTCGCAGGTAATTGGGCCGGTAGGTAGTGATGATTTTTTCATCAGTCAGCTTTTGATGCAGTGACTTGTCGCATTCGAACGACACAATGCCTGACCAGCTTTTCTCGTCTCCGGGGGCCATAGGAGAGAAGCCAGCTCCTATAATAGCGGTGTGCAGCTTTGCCGAAAGTGCTTTCACCTCTTCGTAGATGTTTTGCCACCCGATGGCTTTCAGTTCTTTCAATGCCTGACCCTGCATCAGTATCAGAAGTGGCTTGGGGTGGCCAGCTTCGAGGCTTTGTGGAGGGTTTTTGAGGTTTTCAGCCGGGATCGGATCCTTTAGGAAGTCAGTCATACTACCAGGGCCAAGTGCTCCCTGCTGAAGCCTTTTTATCGAGTGCTTATTAACGTAGATCATGCCAGCTCCATAGCCAGAGGTAAGCCATTTGTAAGAACTCGCCGCCAGCACGTCGACGTGTATTTTCTGTAAATCGATAGGGATCACACCCAGGCTTTGGATGGCATCCACAATAAGGAACGCTCCATGTTTTTGGCAGATGGCCGATATGGCCTCAAGGTCGATCCGGTAGCCGTTAGTGTATTGCACATGGCTGATCACCAGTACCTTGGGCTTGCCAGAAAGCGCCTTTTCAATGGCTTCCAAATCAATGTGGCTCTTCATGTCCCAGTCTATCCAGTGAATTTTCCGGCTGTGGTGAATCCATGGCAGTGTTACTGAAGGGAAATCGTGCGTTACCAGAACCAATTCGAGGTCAGACGGCAACATTTGCTGCACCCAGGAAATACCGTACGAGGTATCCCATGTCAGGCCTATTTCTTCGCTTGAGGCATTCAGAAGTTCCGCAAACAGTTTCCTTGTTCCTTCCATCTCACCCATCCACGACGGAAGCTTTTGGCTGGCATACTGTGCGAATTCTGTAAGGTAGTCGGTTCCCTTTTGCAGTGTAGCCTGACTCAGGGCACCGGCATTGGCCGTATTCAGGTAGGTGCAGTTTTGAAGAAGGGGGTAATGGGAGCGAATGCCTTTTTTGTCTGCAATCATGTCTTTCAGGTAAAAAACCAAAGTTTAATGGCCAATGCAATTACGGTAATCACAAGGAAGATGCGAATCACTTTGTCGCCTTTCTCGACTGACCATCGGCTGGCAATCCAGCCACCTGCACTGTTCCCGACTGCGAGTACGAGCCCCAGTGTCCAGTTTACCTTGTCTTCTATGATGAAAACCAATAGCGCCGATCCGGTATAGATTAATGCTGCAAATACTTTTACAAAGTTGGCTTTTACCAACGAAAACCCGTTGATGTGAGTGAGCGCTGCAATGGTAAGAAAGCCAACGCCAGCTTGAATGAACCCGCCATAGATGCCAATGAAAAAGAAAGCGATGACTCCCCACAATTGATGCATGAAATCCAGCTTTTCTCCATTGGACTTCTTTTTGAAAACAGAGTCGAAAATGATTGAAAGCACCACGAGCACCATGATGATGGCTAAAATGCGATTAAAAAGATCGGCATCAATTTCTACAGCGAACCACGCGCCAATGGCACCACCTATCAGAGACGAGCCAGCCAGCCACCAGGAATAGGGCCGGGCCGATACGCCTTTGCTCTGAAAACCGGCGACCGAAAAGATGTTTTGCCCCATGATGGCTACCCGATTGGTTGCATTGGCAACAGCAGGTGGCAGCCCAAGAAAAATCAAAACTGGCAACGACAGCAATGAGCCTCCGCCAGCCACGGTGTTGACAAAGCCAGCGATAAACCCGACTGCCACAATGAGCAAATATTCGTAATATTCCATGCGTCCTCGTTAGCTGCCGAAGTTAGAAGAAAAATGTATCTGAGAATATTTATTTTATGTGTTGGCGGTGGCGTCTGATAACTTTGTTACCTCCAATGTGTCGACACATTCACTGAGTAGTTGCGTTTGATTTTTACCTAAAGTTGGGTGAATAAATGCAGGTGCAATCTCGGTCAATGGTGCAAGCGTAAACCTTCTGAAGGGGATTTGCGGATGAGGCACAACCAGGTTATCTGTTTTGATTACTTCATAGCCAACGTACAAAATATCGATATCGATGACCCTTGGGCCCCATTTTTCTATCCGCTGTCGCCCCAGGTGCTTTTCAATTTCCAGCGCTTGATTCAAGACCTCCTCAGCCCGTAAACCACTTTCAATTTCAATCACCTGGTTAAGAAAATCGGCCTGCTCAGTCTGGCCCCACGCCTGGGTAGTGTAAATCGACGAACTTCGAACCATCTGCCCTATTCGCTCGTTTATCAATCGGCCAGCCTCCAAAAGGGTTGCCAAGCGATCGCCCTGGTTGGAACCGAGTAAAAGGAAAATGCCCATGGAGGTGAATAATTTTAGCGGTGCTCTTAACTTAGGTGAATCTTGTTAGATTTGCAAAGAACAAAAATAAATCAAAAACTGTCTCAATGGCCTTTCTTCGAAATTTGTTAGCCACTATCCTTGGCCTTTTTATCTTCAGTTTTCTGGGCATACTTGTCCTTGTCGGCATTGCTTCGAGTAGTTCGGAAGAAACGGTAGAAGTGAAAGATAATTCTGTTCTCTACCTGCCATTAGGAGGCATTTTAAGTGAACGTACTCCCGAAGATCCGTTTCAGGAATTTTTCCCCAATAGTGGCCCTAGTTACATCGGAGTACTTGATCTTTTGAAAGTGATAAAGAATGCAAAAACAGACGAAAAAATTAAAGGCATATACATTGAGCATGGCTATCTGTCGGGAGGCTTTGCCAGCCTGAAAGAGGTCAGGGACGCCCTTTTGGATTTCAAAACATCAGGGAAGTTTATCTACTCATACGGAAACTACATTTCAGAAGGCGACTACTATATCGGGTCAGTGGCTGACGAGCTCTACGTTAACCCGCAGGGTTCACTTGAATTTAATGGCTTTAGCGCCAATATTTCGTTTTTTAAGGGTACACTCGACAAGCTGGAAATTGAACCGCTGGTGTTCAGAGTAGGGGAGTTTAAGTCGGCCATCGAACCTTTTATTCGCAAGGACATGAGCCCAGAAAACGAACTTCAGATCAACTCCTTTTTGAACTCCGCTCATGATACTTTTCTTGCAGACATTGCCGAAGCAAGAAACATCCCTGCCGAAAAACTGAAGGAAATATCATCGGAAATGAAGGTGAGGCGAGTGGCTGATGCTGTTGACTACGGCCTGGCCACCAAAGTAGCCTATGAAGATGAAATGAAGACCCTGCTCAAGATAAAACTTGGGATAGAGGAGAGCGCTGATATTACATTCATTTCGTGGAAGAAGTATAAGAAGTCGATTTCGCCGGACGAAATATCCAAGAACAGGATTGCGGTAATAGTTGCCGAGGGAGAAATTTTGATGGGTGAGGGCGAAGAGGGCCAGATTGGAGCAGAAAAATTTGCCCGGGAAATAAGAAATGCCCGGGAAAGCGATAGAATAAAGGCCGTGGTGCTGCGCATAAATTCGCCAGGAGGAAGCCTCACGGGCTCCGATATTATCTGGAGAGAAATCATGCTCACCAAAGAGAAGAAGCCAGTTATTGCCTCCATGGGCGACTATGCAGCTTCAGGTGGTTACTACCTTTCCATGCCGTGCGACACCATCGTTGCTCAGCCAAATACCATTACAGGGTCAATAGGTATTTTCGGAATGATGTTCAACATGGAGAAGTTCCTTGAGAATAAGCTGGGTATCACTTTCGACGTTGTTAAGACAGGTGATTACTCCGATATAATGACTGTAACAAGATCGTTGAGTGACTTTGAGAAACAAATTATCCAGGATGGTGTGAACGAAGGCTATGAAACCTTTACGTCGAAGGCAGCAGAAGCAAGGCACTTACCTATAGAAAAACTGAAGGAGTTGGCTGGCGGAAGAGTTTGGACGGGCATTCAAGCCCATGAGCTTGGCTTGGTTGACCTGCTGGGAAGTTTTGACGATGCAGTCAAAATTGCTGCTGACAAGGCTGAGCTGGGCGACGATTATCTGCTGAGCTTTTACCCTAAGCAGAAAAACTTTTTTGAAGAGATGTTTTCAAGCGCTTCTAATGAACTGGAAGCCCGATCTATCAAAAATAACTACGGGATGCTTGCCCCTTATGTAAAAGAAATTAGAGATTTGCAGCACTATGAGGGCATTCAGGCACGCATGCCCTATTCATTTGAAATTAAATAACCGAACCTACGCTATCAGGGAATGACCGAACTAAGAAACAACTGGACAAGAGGAGAAATAGAGGAGATTTACAATTCTCCCATGTTAGACTTGATTTACAGGGCGGCGACCGTCCACAGAGAATATAGCGACCCACAGGAGGTGCAGGTCTGCACTTTGTTGTCGGTGAAGACTGGAGGGTGCCCTGAAGATTGTTCTTATTGCCCGCAGGCTGCACGATACCACACTGATGTGAAGGTGCAGAAGTTAATGGATGTTGAAGAGGTGCTTTCTAATGCAAAAGCTGCCAAGGAGAACGGAAGCACGAGGTTTTGTATGGGTGCTGCCTGGAGAGAGGTGAGAGACAACAAAGACTTTGACAAGGTGATCGAGATGGTAAAAGGCGTGAACCAAATGGGCATGGAAGTGTGCTGCACGCTAGGTATGATCACCGAGTCGCAGGCGAAGCGGCTGAAGGAAGCAGGCCTTTATGCTTATAACCACAATCTCGACACCAGCGAAGAAGCTTACGAAGATATTATTACCACAAGAACCTATAAGGACAGGCTGGATACATTGGAGAATGTTCGGACTGCAAAAATTTCTGTGTGCTCAGGCGGCATAATAGGTATGGGAGAATCTCACCTCGACCGGGTGGGGATGCTCCACACATTGTCGACGTTGCCGGAACATCCTGAGAGTGTGCCTGTAAATGCGCTTGTAGCCGTTGAGGGAACGCCTTTGGAAGACCAGGAGCGGGTGCCGGTTTGGGACATGATCCGAATGATAGCCACGGCAAGAATCATTATGCCTAAGGCCATGGTAAGGCTCTCAGCGGGCAGGGTGAACATGACCATGGAGGAACAAGCGCTTTGCTTCCTTGCTGGTGCTAACTCTATCTTCGCAGGAGATAAGCTACTTACCACGCCTAATCCGGAAGTGGACGCAGACAAGCAGATGTTTCAGGTGCTTAACCTTAAGCCCAGAGCGTCTTTCAAAGGGGCCGCTGCAGAGAAATATTCAATGGCGTAGCAGCTGCTATCGGGTAGCAGTAACACATTGATGTTCCTGTTACCCATCTTCTCTTTTTAGCTTCCACCTGTTATGCGACCAAAGCCACAGATGTGGCGTCTCGATAATGGCTTCCTCAAGAATAGAAGCATACCGTTCTATTATTTCTTCGGCGGTTGCTTCATTTGGGTTTTCAATAACTTTTACGAATTCAAGCGTGTAGTGCCCTCTCGAAGTTTTCTTCATCAAAGGGAAGAAAACGGGGTAGTTGGTTTTTCGGGCAATCCTGTCGGCACCTATCAAAAATGGTGTGTCCTGATTGAGAAACTTTATCCAATGACGACTGCTGTTTTTCTTAGGCCTCTGATCTCCGATAATACACGTCAGCGAAAGCGCTCCCTGCGAGCCAAGCTCAATCACCGTTTTGTACCCTTTTTTAGATGGTACTGCCACCGCTCCAAACCTTTCCCTGGCGTTCTTCATTAGAGCTTCGTAGTAAGTTGACTTTAGAGGTTGGTAGAAGGTAAGTACCTTATGGGACAGCGACAATGGTATGGCTGCCAGCCACTCCCAGTTTCCGTAGTGGGCGGTATACATAATCAGGCTTCTTCCTTGTTTGAAAAAGTCTTCGAAAACTTCTGCGTTCAGAACCTGAAACCGTCGCTTGATAGCTTTCTCGCTTATCGATAGAAACTTTCCAGACTCAAAAATTAAGTCGGTGAAATGCCTGTAAAACGCTTTTTCAATAGACTTGATTTCAGAAATGCCTTTTCCGGGGAACGAAGCCGTGAGGTTTTTTCTTACCGTCGTTGTTCTGTATCTAATCAGGTAGTAAAGAAAAACAAATGAAATATCTGACAGCATATAAACCAGCCAGAAGGGTAGGCGGGACAATAAAAGTATCGGTATGTATTTCAGGTTTTTCAATAGAGTGTCTCCGAGTTTTTTGCTATTTGACTGGTTGAGGAACAAATGCAGGAACAATATTTATCAGTGAAGAAGTTCTGGGAAACAAATTTTATTTACAGGGTGTTTTTCCTCCGTGACTTTCCGGATTCTTTATACAAAAAAAAGGAATCAATGGTTGCGCCAAAGGAAATATAGCTCACGATGGAAGATTTAATAATATCAAAAGTTTGCAGGTTCACGAAAGTTTGCTGAAATTCATGTAGTTACGAATATTCTGCAAGAGGATTATCTAATATCAATACAATTAATTGCGAGACGTATGAAATCAATCTTACTATTTGCTGGCACAATTATCTTGTTTTCCCTGGGCTCCTGTGTTTCTCAAAAAGACTTTATCATCGAATCGGATTATAGCTATCTGGGAAGATTCAACAAGTACAAGACCTTCGACTTTGTGAATATCGACAGGCGTGACAGCTCCAGCCACAATCCTGATCTGGAGAAATGGATTATTAACAGAATGGAGTCACAAGGCTATAGCTACTCCAATAGAAAACCCGATATATACGTTAACTACAAAATTTACTTCTCTGACCTGAAATACCGTGGCTACAATCAGGAGGATCTTAATGCATATCTCAACAAGGAAGTATCTTTGGCCTCCAATGATGAATTTGAGGATGAGGTTTACCTGAGTGATGCAGAGCTTACCGAACTCGAAAATGCTGAGGCTGCTTCAAGAAAAAGGGAGTATGACTCGAGGTACTATACGATGGACTCCGGGACATTGTTGATTATCCTTGTCGACAGAAGGAAGCACAGTGCAGTGTGGCAGGGATATGCCTCAGGTGTGTTTGCCCTTGGTGCCGACAACCTTGATCGCCAACTACGCAGAGCTGCGGGCGTTATTTTCGACAAATACAAAGTAGTGGCCGACGGCTACCTTATCAACGACTAGGCATTTCTGTAACACCGGTTCTATACTGAGCGTCTAAGAAAAAAGATGTGATTGATTGTGCAACCTTTACAATTAAATCACATCTTTGGTTTAAGGACAAACTCATTATATCATGAACAGACTAAGCAAATTTTTGCTGCTACTTGGTTTGACACTAGTGGTTCAGCAGGCTGTCGCTCAGCGGGTAAAGGAGGAAAGAAAGGTTTCTTCCTACGATGCCGTGAGCGTAAGCACAGGAATTGATGTTTACATTCGTCAGGGCAGCCGCCAGGAAGTTA
The DNA here is from genome assembly GCF_048007035.1 of Imperialibacter sp. NCBI lineage: Bacteria > Pseudomonadati > Bacteroidota > Cytophagia > Cytophagales > Flammeovirgaceae > Imperialibacter > Imperialibacter sp. The sequence continues at coordinate 916,608 of NZ_CP180355.1, read as the reverse complement.
CAGTGGAGGTGGACAGAGATGACCTCGACGATTTGATGACAGAGGTAAGGGGCGGAGAGCTCAAAATCTATTTTGAAAACAATAACAGCTTCTGGAATTGGAAAGATCGTGACGCCACAGTTTACGTAACCGTTACCAATATCAAGTCTATTAAAAGTTCAAGTGGTTCAGATGTGACCGGGGAAACGATCATTGTCTCCGACTATTTGGAAGTAGAGTCTTCCTCAGGAGCTGATTTGAAACTACAGGTAAGAGCCAGAACACTCAGAGCTGAGTCGAGCAGCGGGTCAGATATGGAGCTGTCGGGCGAGGCCGAATATTTCGAAGGGCGCTCTTCTTCAGGAAGTGATTTGGATGCTATGGACTTAGTGGCTAAGAAAGCCAAGGTGAGAGCATCTAGCGGCTCAGATTTAGCGATTACGGTCACCGACGACATCGAAGCCGATGCCAGCAGTGGCAGCGACATTTCCTATTCTGGCAGGCCACAATATGTCAATATCGACGAGTCGTCGGGGGGAGATGTCCGCAGACGGAATTACTAAAACCAGACATTAACAATACAAAGGAAAAGGCTTCACCAAGGTGAAGCCTTTCTCTTTGCATCCAATAAAATGCTGCTTTGATAACACGACGGATCAATCTGTATTTCTGTGGGATTGATTTTTGGTATGGGTATTTTGTGCTTGCATAAAAAAGCAAAAGGTCCAAGCGAGACGCATTGAACCAGTTTTGCTTTTTTATTGCCGCCTATTTGCTGAATTGAATAACGTTCCTTTTGAGTTTTATCCCCCAGGTTTTTCGCTTGATCCAAAAAGACTGATGGATATATTTCAGTTGTTAGAACGTAAAAGGGACGTCTACCACCGTCTTGTCCCAACCAAGGCTCATAGTGGCGCCATTTGCCCCGCTTTTAGCAAATACAATCGAGAAGTATTCAATCGTATCGGCAACTTTCTTTGATGGAACAGTTACACGCAATACATCTTTGTCTTCTTTGTAGCTGTAGGCCCCCCAATAGTCGAGAGCTGAGCTAAAAATGATCGTCCACTCAGATTCGCCTGGAATAGTGAAAAGTGAGTAGGTGCCGGCCTTCAATTTTTTGCCAGCCACCGTAGCGTCTTTGTAAAGCTTGATCTCAGTGTTTTCATTGGCTCCTGTTCTCCAAACCTTTCCGTACGACTCAAGTTTTCCAAAAATCTCCCGGTCATTCTTTTTGGGTCTGCTATAAATTACCCGTACGAGGGCCTCATCGCTTCCTTTTCGGTCGTGGGCAAAGTTGTCGGGATAGTAAGCCATGTCCATTGAGCTTTTGTCGGGCCCCCTAAAATCCTGTGCCTGTGAAGAAAAGGCAATCAGAGAAATGAATGAAATCAATAGTAATGTCTTTTTCATATTGCTAAATATTTAAGCGTTGAAGGTCTGTGGTTTTTAGTTTTTGCTTTGTCGGTTGGTTTACCAATTGCTCATTTATAAAGAGTGAAAATGTTTCTGAAAATGTAATGACTGGCCTCTATTCGAAACTGGTCAGGATCAAACTGCCCGCTGCCGTCATCGGTATTGGTAATGGAGATACATGCCGTGCCTGAGCCTGGATGAATATAAAAAAAAGAATAAAATGCTTTTTGAGTGCCAGTGTGGCCTACTACCTGCATGTCATTGAAGTCTTCAAGAAAAAAGGAAGAAGCGATAGACTCGTCAATACCATCGACGACGCCGATGGGCAGTTGTTTTTTCCACAGCTCCTCTAACGTTGACCTTTTGAGTATTTCGAAACCATCGTGATGGCCAGTGAGAAAGCCCAGGTATTTCAGCATATCGCTGATGGAAGCATTGAGCCCACCATTGCTGGTGGTGATGCCTGTGTCGAAATCGAGCCCATTGGCTACCGGCTGCCCGTTTACAAGGGTATAGTTGTTGGCCCGGTACTTCAGCAAATGGTAAGGTGTAATGTCAAAATAACTGCTGTGCATGCCAAGTGGCTTCAAAACATTCTTGTCGATATACACCTCGTAGTCATCACCAGTAATGATCTCTATAATTCTGCCAAGAAAGATAAGGGCGGGGTTGGAGTAGCTGTATTTGCTTCCGGGTTCAAACAAAATTTCTGTGTAGGGGAGCATGGCCACTATCTGGCTCCATTCGGTAGGCTCAAAAGGGTGCCAGTCTTTGTTGCCACCCCAGGGCCAAGTGGGATCACGAAAGCCTGTGGAGTGGCTCAATACCATTTGAAGAGTAATATCGTCCATGCTGCCGAAAGGATTGTGTACCATCCGAAGCTCGGGCAGGTATTTGGTTAGCGGATCACTGAGTTGCAGAAGTCCTCTGTCCCTCAACTGCATGATTCCGATGCTTGTAAATGTTTTGGTGATGGAGGCCCAATGGAAAATAGTATTTTCATCCACGTTTCGCTCACTTTTCAGGTCAGCTTTGCCAACATAGCTGCTGCCAATTACCTTTCCTTTTTCAACGAAAACCAAAGCACCACCTACCACATCGTTACTCTCCAGGGAGCTTCTGAAATAGCCATCAGCGGCTTTCCATGCTTTGTCAAAACCTTTCGGACTCTGACCAATAGCTGAGCCCAAGGTTACGAAAACACATAGCAGAACGAGTGTTATGTGGCCATAGAGCAATTCAGACTTTAAGCTCATCCCTATTTTGTTTGAGTACTTCGATAATGAAGGCTATATGCTCTTCCGGTGTGACACCAAATAATTCCATGCCTTTGTTTACTTCGTCCCGGTCGACAGTGGCGGCAAAGCTTTTCTGTTTAAGTTTTTTCATCACCGATTTCACCTCCAGCGACTCGATGCCATCGGGTCGCACCTGGCAGCAGGCCACGATAAATCCTGTGATTTCGTCGCAGGCTATCAGCCCTTTGTCCAGCAGCGTATCGTATGACACTCCCCAGTGGGTATAATGCGCTGAAATAGCATGAGCGATTTTTTCAAGCCCCTTTTCATTTAGCAGTGACACAATGCGGTTCGGATGCTCTGTCGGCCAGGCTTCATAGTCGGCGTCGTGCAGCAGGCCTGCAATGGCCCATTCATCGGCATTTTCTCCCAATTTGCTGGCGTAGGCTTCCATCACCAGCTCTACGGTGCGGGCATGCCTGCGGAGGCTGTCTCCCTTTGTCATTTCAAATAGCAGTGCCCTGGCTTCTTCTCTTGTCATAACAAGTAAATAAAAAGCACCCTAAGGTGCTTTTAAAAGTTTATTTGAACGTTCAACTATGTTAGTCAATCTCGCCGATAAATCGAAGCTATTTTACAAGAGTGACGCCTCCCCGTTGCTCGAAAGTTTCGTTGGTAGCGTCAAGATTGCTTTTGTACCTCATCACATAGGCATAGGTGCCAACCGGCAAAGGTGAGCCGTTGAAATAGCCGTTCCATCTGAAGTCAATGCTGTCACTTTGATAAACCAGCACGCCCCATCGGTTGTAGATGAAAATAGTGAAATCTGTTACGTACGGATTTGGAAACACATAGAAGGCCTCGTTTTGCGGCAGCCCCCGGCCGTCTGGCGAAAAGGCATTCGGAGCAAAAATTCTTGGGCGACAATCGTCAGTTACTACTACCCGGGCAGTTCTGCAGATGCTGCCATTGGAGAAGGTGACTTCGTAAGTGCCAGGCTCTGAAGCAGCGTAAGTGGGCAATACAGAAATAATGTCCAAGCTTGGAAGCTTCCTCCACTCATAGGTATTGAAAATGCCAGGATCAAGCACCACTGTACCATTGGCTGGGTCTTCTGAGCAGAATGTTAACGTGGCCGGCAGTGATATTTCTGAATCGAAAATAGGCACCACGCTGACGTTGAGTTCTGCCGATGCTTCACAGCTATTGTCTATGCCTCTCACTGTGACCTGGTAAAGTCCGCCAAGCCCTGTGCTGATTGAAGCGGTAGTTTCTGGCAGAATAGTTCCATCAGGCCCTGTCCATTCAAAAGTCACCTGGGCGGGAATATTCGCCTGCGCTGTTAATATCACCTGTGTCTCGTTATCGCAATCAGGTTCCTGAATGAGGGTGACCTCAAGCACGTTCTCCACTTGCACAGTTGTGTCAACAGTTACAAAACAGCCCGAGTTGCGGTTGCGGATTGTCACAGCATATGAGCCGGACCGATTCACTACTGTAGTAGCAGAGGAAGCACCATTGCTCCAGCCAAAGATGTAGTCAGCAGGATCCTCGCCACTTGTAAGAGCGGCTGTCAGCGTTAGCTCGCCATCGCAAGGATCACCGGAAACGGCGATACTTCCCTCAGGGTCTTCACTAAGGAAGAACTGGATTTGTTCAGTTTGAGGACAAAGCCCTGGGCCGGAGCTTGTAACTGTGTACAAACCACCCTGAGAAATATTTACAGAGGATGTAGTGTCGGCTAAAATCGCTCCGTTAGGATCAGTCCATGTATACTTTACGTTCCCCGTAACTGGCCTCACCTCAATGGTTCCAGTTGTGCCACAGTCGGTTTGTATCGGATCGAAGTTGAATTCGGCCGTTGGTGCTTGCTCAACCACTACATTTTGCTGGGTTTGAAGGCATCCATCTGCTGTATTTGTCATTTCAACAGTGTATGTTCCAAAAGGAATATTGGAAGTGACGGTGCTGGTGCTGGCGGTAAACGACCCGGTTGTAGCATCAATTCCTGTCGAAAAGTCAATCACCCTGTAAGAATAATTGCCTGGAGCGCTGGCGGTAATGGTGATGTTGCCATCGTCGCAACCATTGTTAGGCACGGCAGATGTGATTGTGAATGAGGGATTGTTACTATTGATACCCACGGCACCAAGTGTGGTTGTACATCCGTTCACTGTATTGCTCACGGTTACTCTGTATGATCCGGCCGGTAGGTTGGGAATGCTGTCAGTAAAAGGCCCGTCAATTGGCCGGTTTTGAATAATATTTGTTCCGTTGTTACTCGAAATAGTGTAGCTATAGCTGAAAGAACCTGGGACGTCTATTTTTAAGGCTCCGTCCGATATAGCACACCCGGATGCATTATAGGGAGTAACGGTCGGTTGAGGCGCTTCCAGGATCGTATAGGTTATTCGGTTCGTCGTTTGGCAGCCGTTCACATCGAAAATGCTCACTGCATACTCGAAGTCGCCAGCCACTGATGTGTCAATATCCTGAAAACGACCTGTATTGCCAGTACCTGCACCATTAATCGCCCAGGTGTAGGTGGCTCCCGGGTTTTGTGCGTCCAAAGGATCCAGTTCTTCGCCTGCACAGATGATCTGGTCAGGGCCAAAGTCTACAATCGGTCGTTGATCGCCCACGAGGGTAGTTAGCGTATCGGAGCGGCAGCCAGCCGCATTGGTAATGAATATCGTGATGGTGCTTGGTTGCAGTACAGTGATCTCTCTGGTCGTTTCGCCGGTTGACCAGGTATAAGTGAGCCCTGGATCGTCTTGAGGCCAGGCAGTAAGCACCACACCATTGTCGTCGCAAATGGCAACCGCACTAGGCACAATGGGCTGCTCTGGTGTAGGGTTGATTACTACCGTTTGAACCAGCGTTGTATCCAGACCACAGCGATTGGTGATATTCAAAGTGACATTGAATGTTCCTACTTGCTGGTATACGTGAGTTGTGTCCGGGCCAAGGGCCTGGGCACCATCACCAAAGTTCCAGGCAAACTCGTCAATATCGGAGGTGCCGGTAGCAGTAAACCGGGTGGGTTGGCCCACGCAGCCACCATCAACTGTGATCGACGGATCCTGTGGAGGGTTAAGTATGTTTTGCGCAAAGTTAGGAAGGCCCAGCCTGGAAATTCTGCCGTCCAGATCAAAGCCCTGGTCATTATAACCTGCCTGCACTTCATCTCCATTAGAGTTTGAAATCGTGCCAAGGTTGCCGCTATTGTCTTTTGCCATGTAGATCACCTGATCGGGGCCAATTTGGAGGGAGCCATACCCCGTTCCTGAAGCTAACTGGAATTTACTTTGCTCAATAAACTGGACGACAGAGTCATCAGAATAAGTAACGCTGGCGTTGAGAAGGCTATCCAGGTTGTACTGGAACAGTTTGGAGTTAGCGCCGGTAGTGGTGACATACACTCTTGCACCGCCAGAGGAAAACTCAAGACCATAGGCTTCGCTTGGTGCTGGTTCTTCCAGATCGATCAGCAGTGGGGAAGTAAACGCTCCGCTGGCAGCGTCGAAGTTGACCAACTCGAGGAAGTTTTCAGCTCCCGGAATTACCGAGCCAATCATGGAGCCGGTGGGTGATACTTTCATGGTGCCCCGGCCGTTGAGTTCTTCTGCGAATGAGAGCGTTTTCCCAATGGAGCTAATCCGAGCATTGCCAATGCCTGAGGTAGTTATTGGGTAGGCCCTGTAGTTGTTGTTGCCATACTCGTGCCCAAAAAGCCAGGTAGTGCCACCTCCAACACCGGTCGCAGCCAGCTTTTCCGAGCTATTGGTAAACAGTGGCCTGTCCTTGATAATCACAGCTCCACGAGCCAAATCCTGCTTCATATCAACCACAGAAAAACGCATGTTATAGGAACGATCACCATATACCTGGTCGGTGGTAATTATGTAAAAAAGCGTTTCATTGTCGGGAATCGGCAGTATAATGGAAGACTGGGCTGAAGTACTGTCTCCGCCAATCAGCGTGCCGTTGAGCATTATCTCGTGGTCTTTGTTCCAGACCGTTCGTCCGTTGGTGTAGAAGAGAAGCTCGCCGTTCCGATCCGAAATAGAAGCACAACCCTCTGGCGAACTCATCAGGTTTTCATCGGTCAATGCTGCTGGCGGGTTTTCATTGAAGTCAATGCCGGCCTGCTCACCAAAATACCAGATATTGGCTTTTTGCTCGTCGTTACCATAAACCGTTACTTCGAAAGAAGCGAAAGCCGGGCAGCCGGTGGTAAGGTCGGTTACCTGTGCCCAATAAGTACCCGCAGAATCGATCTCGATGATTTGGGTGGTTTCACCGGTCGACCAGAGGAACGAATAATTTCCCTGCTGTCCGCTGGGAAGTGCATTCCTTTGGAGTTTTTCTCCCGGGCAAATCGTTGTGTCGGTGAGATGGGTTAGTTCAAGCTGATTATCAATAATGTTCAACACCTGTGTCGTAGACTGGCTTTGCCCATTTAGGAAGGCTGTTAAAGTAACAGTGTAGGGGCCGGGGTTCTGATAGGTATAAATGGGCGCATATTCCTGCGACCCACCACCATCTCCGTAGTCCCAGGTAACGAACTGAGGGGTGGGTTCCACACTTGGAGAAAACATGGTGGGTGTGTTCTGGCAAAAGCCGAAGATATTAAAGCTCATATTGAACACAATGGGTGCCGATGTGCTGGTGGCCGGGAACTGCCTTCCCAGTGCATCGCCAAAATCGGGTATTTGCGCCTGGTAAGCTACAGAATCGGGCAGGCTATCAGGCTGGTTGACACGGCCAATAGAAAATGGCCCGCTATTGGCCGCCTGGTACAAATGGTAGATTCGCTGATCCGGCCCTTTTTTTAACCCGAAGCTTCGGAAGTAACCTCCCACGATGCTGTTAGAAGTTTGGAGAGAGTCGAAATCGAACTGATGTAGCTGACCGGTAAGTGCATTGTTGCCTCCATGCCTTGAGTAGTACAGCTTGGTGCCGTCATTGGACCATTCTACGTCGTAAATCGATTGCCCCGAACCATCGTTTACTCCGGTGTTGAGGATCTGGCGTTCAAAAGTTAAGGTGCCCAGATTCGAGTCGAAACGAAGGATTTGAATGTTTCTGTTGCCTGTTTTAGGAGCTACAGCTATGATGATTGAATCCGGCGCGAAGGTGTGTACGCCAAAAGCTGCGGCCTCAGCGGTAGGATTTGACGCATTGAAAAAATTGAAGGTGTTGGTTGTACCAAAACCAGCAGCGGAGACTTCGTATACTACATAGTCGCCTGTGGTTCGGTTTTGAGACAGCAGCCAAAACCTTTGCCTGTTGGGACCAGGAATGATCACCATAGCTTCGGCTGGTGTGGTAAGGCCCGTAGACTGATTCAACTGGCTGATATCACCGAGTGTAGGCGCAGCTGCCGAGGCGTTTCCTGAGAGGTTTTTATCAGCCACAGAAAACTGAATTTCATTGGCACCACCGCTGCCCGGGTTGGTGAAAATATAAAACTGGCTCGTTGTTCCAGGCACAGGACAGGCTACTGCGGCTTGATTAAGCGATGGGTCGCCGCCTAATCCTGCGCCGCCGGGAGTGACTCTGTTCGAGCCGTCGTAGACATTGGCACCGTCGGTATAGAACCATAAATCGCCTGTTATTGGATCCGAAATCGTCACGCCGCCACCAAGCCCAAATGGAGTGGCCTGGTCGTCGATAACGATAGGCTGAAAGTCACCTTTGTCGAAATCAAGAGCCTGAGAGGTGCTTCCAAAGCGCCAGTGCAGGTCCGTAAAATCCTGTGCCAGCGTAGTAAAATTCACCTGAAGTAAAATAAAGCAACTTAAAACTAATTTTCTCACACACCTATCGTTAATCATGTTGTTTTAGTTTTGCTAAGTAAAGTTAGAATGATCCATTGATTAATGGACGATTATTCCAGGTTAAACTGCAAGTTTGCAGTTGAAAAGTAGAACGTTGGATAGGTGAGTTAGTATATGATAGTTGTCTGTAATGTGAAATTGTCATTCCATTTTAAGGTGTAATCATTGACCAGGCCGAAATGGCAACCTAATTTTTGCCAAATATATCGAATGCAGATTGAGATGATTAGTCATGTCTTATATCGTGTCTATTTCATAAATGATTTTAAATTTAATATTTTGCGGGAGATGTTAAACAGGAACATGGGTATTTTAAAGTCAATCAATTGGGCTATAGTCATACCCATTTGGTTTGTAGTCATCTCTTTATTTCCAAACAACGGACAGGCTCAAGACCCTCAGTTCTCGCAGTATTATGCTGCCCCACTGTACCTCAACCCTGGATTGGCGGGCATTAACCAAAGAGGTAGGGCCGGCATCAACTACCGTAATCAGTGGCCCAGTATTAGTGCTGGTTTTGAGACTTATTCAGCCTTTTTCGATTACAATTTAGAGGACTACAACAGTAGCATTGGTGCAATCGTTACTACCGACAAAGAAGGGATAGAAGGGTTAAGGTCAACTTCGGTAGCACTTCAGTATGCCTATCAGGTACGACTAAACTACAAATGGACTTTTCGTCCGGCCATTCAGGGCTCTTATACCTTCAGGGATGTCAACTTCGATAATCTGACCTTTGGAGACCAATTCGACGAAAATGGTCTGGTGCGACCGGTGTCACAGGAAGCATTTCCACCTGGGGTGAATGTCAGGTATTTTGATCTTGGCCTTGGGGGGATCATATATAATGACCGTATTTGGTTAGGCGCTTCGCTGTTTAATATTACTCAACCAGATCAAAGCTTTTTTGGCACAGGCGAGAGCATTTTACAGAGGAGGTTCTCCTTGCATGGGGGGTATAAATTTGATTTGCCGGTGGGCCCATTTAAACGTGGAAAGACTGACGCCGGACAAGAGAGAAGTATTTCTCCCACTTTCAACTACAAAAAACAAGGGCTGTACGATCAGTTAGATCTCGGCGCCTATGTAACGATTGAACCTCTCATTACCGGCTTGTGGTACCGTGGCATCCCAATCAAACAGTTCAATGGCTTTCCTAATAATGAAGCGCTGATCGCCATGGTGGGCCTGATGCACAACAACTTCACTTTTGGATACAGTTTCGATTACACGCTCTCCCGGTTGGGCATTGGCAGTGGTGGTGCGCATGAAATCAGCATTATCTATTCGTTTAGCTGGAATGATCCCCGCAAGCCACCCCGAAGTGTGAGAGAGTTGAGCTGCCCGATCCCATTTATTTTCTAAATGAGATTTGATCCCTTACATTAGGCCTGAAAAACGCAAAGACTTGGCGGTGAAAGCCGGTTTATTCCAAACGATGAGTTCGGGTATTAACCTTTGACGTTTTCTGACTATTTGTTTTTATACGAGCTGTCACCATGGAAAAACAGACAATATTATGGATCCTTCTGGGGATCATTGTGCTTGATTTTATAGTAGAAGAAGTACTTTCTTACCTCAATAGAAAAAGCAGCTACAGACCTTTGCCAAGTCAGTTTAAGGATATTTACGACGAAGAAAAATACCAGAAATCGCTGGCTTATCAGAGAGACAAAGAAAAGTTTTCGTCGATCACAACCGTCATTTCATTTGTTGCTACGCTTGCCTTGTTGCTCAAAGGTGGCTTCGGCATGATTGACGGATGGTTGCGAGCCTACACAGGCAATGAGGTCACGCTGGCGCTTTCTTTTTTTGCTGTGCTTTATTTTGCTTCCGACCTGTTGACCTTACCCTTTCAGCTGTATAACGTTTTTGTAATCGAGGAGAAATACGGTTTTAATAAAACCACCCCGAAGACCTTCGTGCTCGATAAGTTAAAAGGATATTTACTCACCATCATATTTGGTGGCTTGCTCGTAGGGATACTCATCGTTCTTATCCTCTTTTTAGGGAAGGACTTCTGGATATACTTCTGGGGGGTAATGGTGGTATTCATGCTTTTGGCAAACCTTTTCTACACCTCAGTTATTGTGCCTCTGTTCAATAAGCTTACACCGCTGGCCGATGGAACCCTTCGGGAAGCCATTACCAAATACAGCCAGGGCGTCAATTTTCCATTGACCAATATTTTTGTAATTGATGGCTCCAAAAGATCTTCTAAGGCCAACGCTTATTTTTCTGGTCTTGGCAAAAAGAAGAAAATCGTGCTTTTCGATACACTGTTGGAAAAGCATACGGAGGAGGAGTTGGTGGCTGTGCTGGCGCATGAGGTGGGGCACTACAAAAAAAAGCACATCATCGGTTCGCTGGTGCTTGGGGTGTTGCAAACTGGTGTCATGCTTTATCTTTTGTCTCTGCTGATTTTTAATTCGCAGGTCAGCTTCGCCATGGGGGGGGACATTACTGCTATCCACTTGAATTTGCTGGCTTTTGGCATTTTGTACAGCCCGGTGTCCAGAATCCTTGGCATTCTCATGAACGTGCTAAGCAGGAAGAATGAGTTTGAAGCAGACGCTTATGCGGCAGAAACTTATGAAGCTCGGCCTTTGGCTACAGCACTAAAAAAGCTGTCGGTTGACAGCTTGAGCAACTTGTTTCCACACCCCTGGTATGTGTTTGTGCATTATTCGCACCCACCCATGCTGAAGAGACTGGAGCGGCTGGAAAGCCGATCTAATGTTTGATGACCCTGAACGTTTTTGTTTTCATCCCATCTATTCTGATCAGATATACACCTGGTTTTAAATCAGCAATATCAATAGTGGCATTTTGTCCAATAGTTACTCGTCGTAGTACTGACCCAGCAAGATCCACGATGGATACCTCTGAGGAAAAAGCTATGGTTTTAAACTGCAATAATCCTGAAGTAGGGTTGGGGAAAATTTCAATTTCGTCCAGCTCTGAATCAGTACCCAGTACAGTTGATTCAATATCCAGCACGTTGGAGCTTATTCTCGAATAAGTCTCCAATATCCTTCCCAAGCTAACTGGTTGCAAAAGAACAACATCAACCCGGTAAGAGGTGTTGACTGTGTTGCTATAGTTTTTATCGGTGTACGAAGTAGTTGAGCTGGAAAGTGCTTCGAGTAATTGCCATTCTCCTTCACCTTCCCTCTTATAAAGCTCAACACTGCTATAAGAAATGCCAATGTATTGGTTCCAGATTAGGTTAACGTCATTGTCAATTCCCAGGCTGCTGGTTAGGTGGATAGTTTTATGAAAGTCACTTAAGCCGCTTTCTGCACCGCATTGGTCTACCACGGTTAACTTGTATTTAAATGATTTAACGGCAGCATCTGATTCGTTATCGATAAATTCAAGTGGCTCACCTGACGTCACAAATCCTGTTAGTGAGTACACGTCCTCATTGGATCCTTCTTTGTAGATGTTGTATTTTTCAATATTGTAGCCTGCTCCTTTTTGCCATACCACTTTGTTTTTTCCAGTATTGCTGTCATTGGTCACCAGGGCAATCTCCTGACCAGAAAAAACGGGGACAGTGAGGCTTGAGCTACTTCCTCCGGACGCTGATACTGTGTTGTTGCAATAGTCAATGCCGATGACGAATTGCTTTTCGAAAGAGGCTCCGGCGGCATCGGTCGTCGCCAACCTTACTGAGAAGTTGTTCTCTTTGTTCAGAAATGCCGAGCTGTTGGTGTACAGTGTGCCTCCCACTAGATCGAATAGGGCGTTATCACCATCTCCTTCACCTGCCGCTTTCGAATAGGTAAAAGTATCTGCATCCACATCTGTGGAGGCAAGGGCCAGTCCAATTTGAAGTGGCCCGCCTGTATTGGTAACCGAAATTGGTGCCATGGTGACATCCGTGGGAGCATCGTTGACAGAGGCTATGGCAAGGGTAACGGTTGCTGCGTCTGATGTGAGCTCTGAATCGCCGACCAGGAAGGTGAACGAATCTGAACCATTGAAATTTGGAGACGGTGTATAAGTAAATGCGCCGCTTGTCCCGTCGACACTCACAGAGCCATGGGAAGGGTTTTCCACAACAGAGAATGATAGATTACCTTTTTCAGGGTCTGATCCAGTGAGGATGCCTGACACTGCAGTATCCTCGAAAGTTTCGGAGGTGCTGCTGTTGGCCACCGGTGGCTCGTTGACATCAGTCAAAGTAATATTGAATTTCTTTCTAAGCACATTTTCGGCAGCATCGGTGGAAGTAACTTCAATTTCGAAGGAAGACCGCTCTTCGAAGTCAAAAGCATTGTTAACGAGCAGTTGATCGCCATCAATCAGAAAAAGCTGGTTCTCTGGCATTTCTTCGTTGTCGGACAGGGAGTAAGCGAAGGAATCTTCCAAATCGGGGTCGGTGGTTGAAAAAGATCCGATAACGGTATTCAACGCACTATTTTCAGCGAAGCCCGATGATGACAGAGAGATATTTGTGGGGGCCTCATTAACGTCTGCGACAGTGATAGTCACAGCTTTGGAAAACGTTGCTCCTTCTGCATCCTCCGTTTGCAGCCTTATATTGAAGCTTGACTTTGTTTCAAAATCAAATGTTTCTGCCGTCAGTAGCTGGTCAGCATCAACAGTAAACGAGGCGTTGTCTTCTGCGCCTTCTCCTTCAACCAGGGTGTAGAAATGGGTGTCATCGCCATCTTGATCTGCCGATGTTAGCAGGCCCAACAGCGTATTCGCTTCAAGGTTTTCCGAAACTTCGAGCGCTGAGACTTCGATATCTGTCGGTGCTTCATTGACATCCTCAATATTGATAGTTAACACTGCAGTTGAACTATGCTTGCCGTCAGAAACCTCGATGGTAAGGTTATACGTTGCGGTAGTTTCGAAGTCCAATTCTTTTGCAAGTGTCAGTACTCCGTCAGTTGAAAGTTGAAATGCTTCGTCGGTGTTTCCTGATTGGATGGAGATGGTGAGGGGGTCGTTGTCCAGGTCGTAGGCTGACAATGCCGTTAGCTCTGTGCTGATTTGCTCACTTTCCACAATACTTATACCGTTAGAGGCTAGCTCCGGTAAGGAATTCAGAGCAATTCTAACTACAAATGTAGTCGGGCCAATGTCAGAAAAACCGGCCAACAGTATGCTGGTTTCATCAATAAGTAAAGACGTAGAAAGCTGGCTGATTCCAGATTTATCAGAACTATAAGATTGCTCCCAAAGGATTTCTCCATTTGGGCTAACCTCGACTATCCAATAGTTGTCGCTTCGTCGGTTAGAGTTTGATTGAACATCAAAATCCCATGAATCGGTCATTCCTGAAAGAATCATATTTCCACTCCCCTTGATATGCAGTTGTTTAATAATTTCTGAATTGCTGCCTCCATAGGCTCTTTCCCACTGTATTTCGCCATCTTGATTTATAGCTATCAGCCATATATCATTCTGCCCATGTGTATTCGATTGAATATCGCCACCTTGGGAGAGGGTATTTCCTGCTAAAACTATGTTGCCATTGGCTAGTGTTTTCATCTTCTTAAGGATGTCGTACTCACTTCCTCCGAAGTTCTTTTCCCATAACACGTCACCGTTTGAATCAACGTTTAATATCCAGTAGTCTTCTTTGGCATTAGCCGAAAAACTGCTACTCCAGCCCGATACCACAAAACCGTTACAACAGTTGGTTTCGACAGCGAACAGACGATCTGTTCTATTTCCCCCATAGGTTTTTTCCCAAAGTATATTGCCAGACAAATCAGTTTTTATTAGCCAGCCATCTGATGATCCGAGATTGCCAGACTGAATGTCTCCGTCGCTGGATTCTGTTGATCCGACTAGTAGGAATCCTTCATCAGGTAGATGCATAATATCTGCCACTTCATCTTTTTTGGATCCGCCGTATGACTCTTCCCAAATCAAATCACCATTTTCGTTGGTCTTAATAAGTAGTATGTCGCCAGTGTTCCTCGAATTTCCTGCCATTAAATAAGAGTTGTCAGGTAGGGTAACTATACAACAGATTGAACTTTGCTCTGTAATATTATATTTCTTCTCCCACTCAACCTGTCCTAGGCCATTAATTTTAAGGGCCCAAAACTTGTCTTTACCATCGTCATTGCCAGGCACTCCTTCATTGTCAGATGTGGTTAAACCACCCATCAAAATTTCGCTGGAATTACTTTGAATCAAAGAAGTGATATCATCCTCATAACCACTCCCGTAGTTATTCGTCCACTCAACTTGAGACAGACGTTGATTACGGGGAGAGGTTAAGATGGTCAAAAAAACATTCGACTCATTAGAATCATCGGCCCCATCATTCACCTTATATTTAAACAAATCCTTCCCAAAATAGTCGGCTTCTGGGCTGTAGGTAAAGGAGCCATCCTCTTCAACGAGCAGAGTGCCGTGTGCTGGCTGCAAGGTTATTTCAATTGATAATGGATCATTCTCTTCGTCGCTGGCTTTGGACAAAAGCCCGTCTTCGGCAGACGTGGATAATGTCGAATTTACTTGCGTGGTGAAGTAATAATAGGATGATACGGGTGCAGTATTCACCCATTCATGGTGGCCTTCGTTGCCTGACTTCACAGTACGGTCAATGCAAAGTGCCTTATAGTTGCCTAAAATTACTGTAGTAGTAATTGCACAGAGAAGCGCATTTTTCATTTGTCAAATATTGATAAAACATAAATTGAAACTCAATATATTGATAAATGACTGATGATCGTGATAAATTTCATATTAACTTATGGGGGTAATTATTAAATAAAGTTATGACTTGTGAGCGATTCTTGTCGTTATGCGCCGATAACATGTTTATCAATGCCACACCCCCACAATTCCTCCCGTCACAGTGAAGGATACCACCTGGTAGCCAGCGTTGATGGCCCAGAGGCGGAACGACTTCCGTTCGAAAAGATTGGTAACACCCATTCCAAGCGCCACCCAGCCAAAGCCTGCCAGAAAGCCTGCAATTAATCCGAAAGTAATGTCTGATTCGGCTCCGATGAAGGCGGCCAGGTTGAAGGCCATGATGAGCTCGAGCACAAAAGCAGTTCCGAAGATTTTGCCCTGGCCACTTTTAAGGTCATCATCTGTGAAGTTGTTTTCTTTCATCCATGCTTTGGCAAAGAGGATGGGGGAGTACCACACGCCACCTACAAGGAAGGCGCTGAAAGCTGCCACAAATATGGCGAGGTAGTTTAGTTGCGATAAATCAGTCATATTGGTAAGGTTTTGAAAGTAAGTGTTGAAACAAGCTAAATCCTTAATTTTAAGGATGAAAACTGGATTTACTTAAGCCGAATCCCACCATTCCGAAACTGGAAAATGAAGCACTCAAGCCATTTGTCCCGCATCGACGACCGCACTATCCGCTGGATAGGGATTCCTGCTTTCGGTATTTTTATACCCAACTTCACGGGTCTGTTTGGCGATCTTTGGGTGTCCGACTGGATGTACTGGCTTGGTTATATTTACTTCATTTTCATTTCGTGGAGCATCTGGCAGGGGAATCGCTGGTTGCTATTCAAGCAACGTGAAAACATGGACTGGTTCAGTAGCCCTGTCAGAAAACTGATCATTCTTGTGGCAGCCAATGTGTTTTATACTGCGCCAGTGACCGTGGCGCTGATCGTTGGCTGGTACTGGTTTTCCGGTGTCGGCCCGATTGACTGGGATGCTGTGCAGCTGGTGTCTCTGGCCAATGTGATCTGTGTTATTTTTGTCACTCATGCCTACGAAACCGTCTTTCTGATCAAGGAGCGCCAAACCGACTTGTTGGCCTTTGAGCAGCTGGAGCGAGCCAGAGTGGAGGCTGAGCTTGAGATTTTGAAGAGCCAGATCGACCCGCATTTCATGTTCAACTCGCTCAATACACTTGCCTACCTGATTGAAAACGACAGAGACAGGGCGCTTCAGTTCAACGAGAGCTTGTCGGATGTGTACAGGTATATCCTCATGAACAAACAGAAGGAGCTGGTGTCTCTTGAAGAGGAGATTGCTTTCGCTAACAGCTATTTCACATTGGTTAGGATCAGGTTTGGCGACGGGGTGCATTTTGATGTGGACATTGCTGATGAGTCTAATAAACTGATGGCACCTATCAGCCTGCAACTGCTTTTGGAGAATGCGGTAAAACACAACGAGTTTAGCGAAAAGGAGCCCCTGGTTATTCGGCTGCGGTTGAATAATGGTTGGGTGGAAGTGGCCAACAACCTGCAAGCCAAATACCTCAAAGGAACTTCCAGAATAGGGCTGCGAAATCTAACGGAACGTTACAGATTGCTAACCGGCAAGGAGGTGCTTTTTGAGGCAACAGAGAAGGAATTTAAAGTGAAATTGCCCTATCTTGAAGTATGAAAGTCGCTATCATAGAAGACGAAGTGCCTGCCAGACAGCAACTTATTTCCCTTCTGCGAAAGTTGAGAAACGACATTGACGTAGTCAATGAATCGACAAGTGTGAAAGAGGCAGTTGCCTTCCTTCAGGAGACACCTGTGGTTGACTTGTTGTTCATGGACATACAGCTAAACGATGGCCTTTCTTTCGAAATTTTTAAGAAAGCGACGGTGAGCTGTCCTGTAATTTTCACTACCGCATTTGATCAGTATATGCTCGACGCATTCAGGCAGAATGGTATTGACTACCTGCTGAAGCCACTAAAAAAAGCCGATTTAGCGCAGGCATTTACAAAGCTGGAGAAACTGAAAAGTCATTTTTCCTCTGATATAGTAGATGCTTTGCGATCGGTTCAGGAAGAGCAAAGTGGATTCAAGAAAAGGTTTGTGGCAAAAAAGGGGATCAGTTTCAAGTCGGTACCTGTAGATGAGATTCAATACTTTTTTTCTGAGCACAAAGTAAGCTTTCTTGTCAATAGAGAAGGAGAGAAGTTGATACTGGACAAGCCGCTGGCAGATATTGAAGCCGACCTCGACCCGGCCACCTTTTTTCGAATTAACCGGAAGTACATAGCGGCTATTTCAGCCATCGAGAGTTACCGGAGTTTTGAAAAAGGAAAGTTGTCGGTGCAGTTGATCCCGGCGCCACGGGAGGAAATTGTTGTGAGTCAGGAGAAGGCAAGTGTCTTTAAGGGGTGGATGGAAAAGTGATCTTTTACCGCTCTACAAAAAATCTATTTCAGCTCTGAAAGGGAATTTCATCAGGTAGGTGGTGGCATCTCCCACGGTCATTTCTTCATTGATGATGTTGTGCAAGGCCTCCGTAATTGGGCAACGTACTTTGTAGAATTCCGAAAGGCTTTTGACGATTTCAATGGTTCGTACCCCTTCGGCAGTTTCTTCCATGCTTTCGATGATGTCTTTGATCTTTTCACCCTTTGCCAGCCTTGTGCCAACGGTAAAATTGCGGCTGTGCTGGCTCGAGCAGGTGGCGATGAGATCGCCAACGCCGGCTAGTCCTATAAAGGCTTTTGTGTTCCCGCCTAGTGCCTGACCGATATAGATCATTTCTACCATGCCCCGGCTAATGAGCAGGGCTTTGGCATTCTCACCCAGGCCGAGCCCGTGGATAACACCGGCACCAATAGCGATGATATTTTTCAGTACACCACACAACTCAACACCGATGAGGTCGCTGTTACCATAAATGAGAAAACGCTCATTTTTCAGCAATTGCTGGCCGGCATTGATCACTTCGTCAAAGTGGCTGGCTACCACTGAAGCTGCTGGCTGCCGGGCTGCCATTTCACCAGCGAGGTTAGGACCTGCCAGACAACCCACTCTCACGACGGAGCTTTCCTCCATGATCACCTCGCTCATGGTCTTTACATAGTCCCGGCTAAGTGGCCTGTTGGCATTAAGCTGCTTGTTGTCAGGAAGGCTCACATCGAAGCCCTTCGTACCATGGATGAGGATATGGTAGGGGCGAAGATAGGGCGACATGCGGCGGATGAGCTCCCGCAGGTTGGCGGAAGGCACAACCGGGAAAATGACATTACACGACTTAGCCACAAGCTCCAGGTCGTTGGTTACCATGATTCTTTCATGAAGGGGTTGCCCGGAACTCTCCCTCTTGTCATTAATATTTTTTGCTCTTTCCGGTGTGCGGGCATAAAGTATTACGTCTGTCTTTTCAGCCAGCATATTGGCTATCACAGTCCCGAAACTGCCGGCGCCTAATACGCCCACCGGATCTTTAGATGAACTTTTCGAGGTCATAGCCATCCATCCGGTTATAGTAGTAAAAAAGCCTGTTCATGTCCTGCGTTGTCACATTTCCCTTTTTGTTCTTCAAAATAGGCCTCAGGGCATGGTACATGCCGCAGTTGTCAATTCCGTATTTGATCACATCGTCAACGGGCCCCTCAAGGTGACTGGCGAAATTGATTTTCCCCATTTCCTTCATGCGGAATATTTCCTCTCTAAGCTTGCTGAAAGTCTCTCTGAACTCGGCGTAGTCAATTTCCGTGTCCTCATCAGGCAGGCGGAGCAGATTGTAAAGATCAAGCGCCGGGTTTCTCCTTTTGATCATTTCAAAAGCTGTGAAAGCTACCAGGTGGCTGCTAAATACCCGGTTGTATTTGTGGTACTCTTCTACAATCCTTTTGGCGAGAATACGGGTATATTCCTGTTCCCGCTGTGCGTCGAAGGTGATTACGCCATCGGTGGTGAAGTAGTCCTTTATTTCCATCGGGTTTCCCTGCTTGTCAAGGCTGTTGCCGTGGTTGTCTACATAGTTGCCAAACACATCCATGGCCCTGCCAATGCTTACCGAGATGTCGGAGCCTCTGGTGAAAAACTTCAGCAGAAACTTGATGATTTTGTAAGATGTGGAGTACTCATCATTTTCCACGTAGTATCGCTCCTGACCCTTTCTTTCAAGATAGTCGTTGATAAGGCTGGGCGCTTCAAGAACGAAGTGGTAGTTGAGCACTACCGGCACGATGAAAATCTTTTTGGCCTTCTCTTCGTCTTCTTCAAAATGCTCCCGCTGTGCAGCCACTGTTGTGCTCAGCAAGCCTAGCTTAAGTTGGGTTTCAATAGCACCTGATCTTGACCTGGTGCCCCCAGGGAAGAACAAGCTATGGCAGCCATATTTCAAAGCTTCCTGAGAATACGTCTTGAGTGTTTCCAGGTAGATTAAATTTTTCTTTCTTCTGTCTACTTTGTAAGCACCAAGGCTATTCATAAAGTAAGCGAAGATCCTGATATTGAATAGGTTGAGTCCGGCACCGTAGATAAATGGTGGTAAGCCCATGTGCTGAATTACCCAGCCAATGAGTATTGAATCGAGGTTGCTAAAGTGCGTGGGCACCATAACGATGGTGCCTCTTCTGGCCAGTCGACGGAGCTGCTCTACTTGCCCGACCACGTGGATTTTGTCATCGAGGTCAAGCTGTTTGCTCCAAAGGGACTTAATGCCTTTTACCCGGGTAGCATTGAGCAGGCGAGCAAAGCCAAAAGTGATGACGGTACGGGCAAACCTGTAGTGAGAGTTTTTGAAATTACCGGAGATCTCGTTGGCGTAACGCTTGATAATCTCCCGAAGGATGGCCTCTTCGGTTTCCTTCTTTTTCACCTCATCATCGTGAGGAATTTCAATAAGCCTTTTCTGTATCTGGTTCCAAAAGTCCTTTTCGTCTTTTGGATCAACTTTCCACGGGTTCTGCTTCATGCGCAGTCTTTCCCTGTAAACGGTTGACTCCAGTTCTTCTTTCAGCGATCGCCCTGATGTGAGAGTGATCAGGTTTTTCAGGCTCTCATTGGTAACAGTTTCAATGAAAGCTTTCTTGTTTTTGTTCAGCTGCACAATAGGCCAGTAACGGGTCCTCGGCAGAACTGGCTTATACCTCTTCTTTTCTCCTTTTATCTTTTCCGTCTCAGCTTCCATTCACAATCAGGCTTCTTGGGGGGCCAATATACTAATTTAAAGACATCACACAGAAAGTGTTTGTGACAATGTATCAGATTCCTTATGTGCTATCGGAACGCTCAATGAAAGCCTCAGGGGGAACAGGCCCATCGACTTTTGCCCGGTAGTGGTTAATGCCGTCGTACTCGAAATGAAGCTCCATCGATAGTTTCATCAGATCTACAACGTCATAATCGGCCTGGTTTGATAACAGGTCTGGCAGAACGAGGTAGAGGTAAGTGCTATTGTTGTCATTTGTCAGCTCTTTGAGCAGATAAGCTGGAAAGACGTGGGATACACCAAGCGCCATCCTCGGTATGAGGTGATTATAGAAGCTAATGAAAGCAGGCATCGCTTCGGTAATTCCGGGCAGCATGATGTCGTAACGAATTTTATCTTCTTTAAGAGTGAGCACTTTTACTCCCACTAGTCCGTAATACATCAAACCCATGCCGCCAATACCCAGCACAAGCAAAAGTGCTGCCCATTTGTTCCACGAAAAAAGCGTAATGAATGCAATACAGCTCAAAAGTCCGCCGCCAATAAGTGGCCCTAGCAGTTGCCTGTGATTGATTTCCAGCCGCATGATGGGTGTAAGAGCATACTTTTTGGACTTTCCCTTCCTGACTACCTCCAGATAGGAAGCAAACAGATTGAGATGATTTTTCTGGTCATCAGGATCAGCCAGGGGGCATGAGGCAATAGGTCTGCTCATGGCAGCTTGATGGAGGTGATGCGGTCTCCCACTTCAATTTTGTTGACCACGTCCATCCCTTTGGTTACTCGTCCGAAAATAGTATAGGCACCATCGAGGTGTGGGGTGGGAGAGTGCGTGATAAACCACTGAGAGCCTTCGGTGTCTTTGCCTGCGCTCGCCATGCCTACGTAGCCAGTGCCGTACTTTTGAGCCGAAAACTCCGACCTGATGACACCATCCGAACTGCCGTAGCCATCGCCTCTTGGGCAACCAGCCTGAATCACAAAGTTTGGTACTACCCTATGGAAAGTGAGGTTCTCGTAGAAACCGCTGCGGGCCAGGCTAACAAAATTCTCGACAGAGCCAGGTGCCTCTTCCACCAGCAGTTCTATCTCTATAGCGCCCCTCGATGTTTCTATGGTGGCTTTTGTTGCCTTGCTAATTTCACTCACCACATCCCAGGCGATTGGGTTCTGGTAAAGCTGCCCGGGGCTAATGTCTTCTCGCCCTTCATAGGCACTAATGGTGCTTTCCAGCGCCTGATAGGGTTCCAAATCCTCCGGAAGGTGCAGGCTGTCGAGTCCCTGATACATAAACTGGATATTGCCGAGGTAAGGTTGGAGCTTTGTTCTGAGCCTCGTTAGTGTTGAAGCAGCTACCGTCACCTTCCCTGCATCACCCGAAAGAATGGCCTGCCTGAAATAACCAATCAGCTCCGGTTGCTTGAAAACAGGGAACTGGGCTGACTGGTTTATCGTACTCAGCGCTTCCATGGCGCTTGTGCGAACAAACGGGTGGGGATCATTCAGGCGATCGCCGAGAAAGGCGCTGGCGTTGGGGTAGTTTCCCAGTGCCTGCAAAATAAATCCTTTGTCGTATGGGCTGCTCACACCGCTATACATTTCCGACAGCTCTCTGTAGGCATTGTAGCCATACAAGTTGCTTTCCAGCAGAGTACCCAATACAATGGCCTGGGTTCTGGGTATAACAATCTGATCATTAACATCCCAGATCCATCGTTCTACTTCACGGCCTTGCCATGTACTTATCACCTCACCGGCACTCACTGAGGTTTGATAATCTGTGCCTTTAAGTATTTCGAGGAGCGTTGATTCCACGGTAGGAAAATGCTCCTGCTTAAGCGCCCTGATGAGGTTTACCCTGACCAGGGAGTTGCTTTCTCTGTTGAGCTGTTCATCAATGAAAAAAGCTGTCGAATCGTTATCAGATTTTGCTAAAGCCCTTGCTGCCGCCATTCTTACGGCTGGAAGAGAATCGCTGGCGGCGCTTTTCTTCAGCATGCTTTCTACATGCGCTATGCTTATCCCCCGCATTCTTGCAAAATAGTTGGCAGCAGCCAGCCTCGCCTCATCAGGCAGGGAGTCGGCCAGGAGGACGCTGGCAGCCACAGTCAGCACCGAATCGCTAATTCCCCCAACACCGGCACGATAAATGCCCCAGGCTTTTCCAGTAATAGTAAGATCGTCATTCGCTTCATAGTCAGCCAAAAAATGCATGTAATCGGTGCTGAGGCATTTGCCCAGTGCTTCCAAAAGATAGTACCTGACCAGGGGCTCCGTTTCGAGTGGCAGCCTGTTGGCCAGCGCCGACTGTGCACTTTTTCTTTTCATCTGGCCGATGGCAAAGGCGGCTGCTTTTCTCACTTCAATTTTTGGGTCTGACAAAAGCGGAAAGAGGTAGGGAAGACCAACAGTGTCTTGAGTGGAGGCGAAGGCCATCGCCGCTTCTTCACGGTACACTCTCTGCTGATGGGTGAGATAGGGAATCAAAGCCTCTGATTGCCTTCTGTCTTTAAAGTCGTATAGCTTCACCAGTTCCTGGTCAGCAAACTTATTGGGGAAGGTTTTGATGCGTTCTGATTCATTTTCAGAACATGACGTAAGAAAAACGATGGTAATAAAGAGCAGTAGAAAGTGGTTTTTCATGGGCTGGGTTTGATCCTTACGGCAAAAATAGTTGACCCTGGCCCATAAACACGCAGTAGCCACCGACTTTTACCTGAGTGATAGCATCTTCCGACCTTTCTATTTCGAGATACAGCTTGCTGGGTCTACCCATTTCGTAACCCTGCTCGCTGATGATCTTTGTTTTTTTTCCGGTATTCCTAAGCTTATGCTGTACCAGGTAGCAGCCCAGTGGCCCGTTGGCTGAGCCCGTAGCAGGGTCTTCCACAATGCCCGCTTCAGGGGCAAACATACGGCCGTGCACGTGCGACTCGATATCATCTCCGCCCATGGCGAATGGATAAATCCACCCTGGGTTGTATTTTTCTACCACCTTTTCCCAAACATCTGTCCTGAACTTGATTTTTCTCACTGCTTCCAGCGATTTCAAAGGTGTGATCAGATAGGGTACGCCGCATGAAACAGTTTGTGGGAAATAATTCGGCAGAAAATCACTTTCATTGAGCGACATAAGCTCGGCAAGCAGTGGTATTTCGTGCAGTGTTTCTCCAAAAGTGGGGAGCGGCTGCGTCATCACGAGCATTTCAGGTGCGCCGTTCTGAATATCGATATCTACCCGGATCGTGCCCACCTTCTCTTCAAGAAACACGGTGAGGATTTTGTCCTCTGGTTTGTAGTCAATGTCTCTTGCGATGACGAAGGCAGTGCCCAGCGTAGGGTGCCCAGCGAATGGCAGCTCCTGACCAGGGGTAAATATGCGCACCCGGGCATTATTGTCTTCATTTTCAGGAGAGTAGATGAAAGTGGTTTCTGAAAGATTAAACTCTCTGGCAATCTGAGCCATTTCTTCTTCTCTAACGAGGTCGCCTTTGGATATCACTGCCAGCTGATTGCCGCCAAATGGCGACTGCGTAAATACATCTACAAGGAAATAAGGTATTCGACGCATAGGTATTGTTTATTTTAAGAGCTAAGGAGGAAAATATCACCTAACCTCGAAGTTTTTGCTGAATTGATCAAATCAAACTTTCCGGGTGGCAAATAAAAGGTGAATTTTGTTGCCCTGGCTGAAACTATAGCCTTTATCAGAGGGTTTACCGCCTGGTAGTGCTTTTGCAAAGCAGGTTTAACCTGTTATTATTGTGCCGCAAACATATGAAGCTTCAACTAGAAGATATCCAGGCGCCCATTGCGCAAGAAATGACTGAATTCGAGAAGAAATTCCGACACTCCATGAAGAGTAATGTCATGTTGCTGGATAAAATAATGACCTATATAGTGAAGCGGAAGGGCAAGCAGATGCGGCCTATGTTTGTGTTTCTCAGCGCAGGTGTTTATGGCCCAATAACCGACGCCACTTACCGGGGCGCTTCTCTGATCGAACTGCTTCACACCGCCACGCTGGTGCATGACGACGTGGTGGACGATGCTAATTACCGCAGAGGTTTCTTTTCCATTAATGCGCTCTGGAAAAACAAAATTGCTGTGCTGGTGGGTGATTTTTTGCTGTCGAGGGGGCTTTTACTCTCGGTTGATAATGGCGATTTCGATCTACTGAAAATTGTTTCCGAAGCAGTGAAGGAAATGAGTGAGGGGGAGCTGCTGCAAATGGAAAAGGCCAGAAAGCTGGATATCTCAGAAGAAGTTTACTATGATATCATCAGGCAAAAGACTGCCAGTTTAATCACCAGCTGCTGCAAAGTGGGCGTGGCTTCTGTCGGGGCCGATAAGGCTTCTATTGACCGAATGGGTATGTTCGGAGAAAAGATTGGTTTGGCGTTTCAGATCAAGGACGACCTTTTTGACTATGGTGCTGACGAAATCGGGAAGCCGCTCGGAATTGACATCAAAGAAAAGAAGCTGACCCTGCCACTGATTTATGCTTTGCGTGAGGCTAGTCCCGCTGATAGAAAGCGCATCCTCAGCATTATCCGGCATGATAGCGACAAGCCTAAAAAGCGAACGGAAGTCATTGACTATGTGAAGCAATCCGGCGGACTCGATTACGCCAGAGATGCTATGGAGCGCCACTATCAGGAGGCGCTTGTTATTCTTGACGAATTCAAAGACTCGGTGTACAAAACTTCTCTGAAGCAGTTGGTGCAGTATACGATTGAAAGGACGAAGTAATACATCCGTATCTTGCTCGTTGCTCTGGTAAAGAGCCCGTCTCCAGGTGGCCATCTTTCAAATTAATTCTTTAACTTTATTAAGCTGAGTCAAAATCGAAACACATGGTTCATGAACTGAATATACAGTCATTAGGTAAACTCACAGAGGCGGAGTTTCAGAACTTTTGCATGGACAACCGACATTTGCGAATCGAGCGAGACGCAGAAGGAAATATTATTATTATGTCACCGACCTATAGCGAAACAGGTTTTTACAATTCTAATCTACTAATCGAATTTGGTGCATGGAACAAAAGGTCAAAAGCAGGATATGTCTTTGACTCTTCCACGGGATTTACCTTACCCAATTCAGCTGTTCGCTCTCCTGATGTCAGCCTTATTTTAAAAGACAAGTGGGAAGCACTGCCAAAGACTGAGAAAAAGAAGTTCGCCCACGTGTGTCCCGATTTTGTTATCGAAATTGTTTCTGCCTCTGACAACCTGAAGCAGGTTCAATCTAAAATGAACGAGTGGATCAGCCAGGGAGCTTCCCTCGGTTGGCTCATCGACTTTGACAATCAAAGGGTTTGGATTTACTCAACCGGCGGCAATACAAGTGAGCATCCCTTTGATCAGCCGTTGGCAGGCACAGGGCCAATTGATGGCTTTGCAGTGAGTTTGCCTGAGATAATGAAAGGCTGATTGACACTTCATTGCCTTCCTACTTATCCACCCCAAAATATGCCATCATCAAAATAGCGCCAGCCGTACCATCCATAGTCGGTTCGTTGGTCGAATAGTCGCCGATGTCGTCGTGGTACACAACGAAGGGATTCTGAAATGTAGCGAACTCGTCTGGTTCTGAGAGCTCCACGGCCAGCATTTTGTAGTAGATGCTGCCAAACAATGGCCCATCTACCAATCCCCCAGGCACCTCTTTTTTTGTCATCGCCCACACGCTTGTATGTACGTCTGTAGGGTATTCACCACCTTCGGGCATGCCAGTAAACATGGTGGTTCCCCATGGATTACGCCCAAAGAGCCAGTCCCGCTGCGCCACCAGATAGCTGTGGTATTGCATGTCGCCGGTCATTTTCTCGTAGAGTATGATTTGTGCCACGAGGCTTGTCAGCAGGTTGTTGGAACACCAGATAAAAGGGATGCCGATATTATACGGGTTGCGTGCAGCTTTCTTCAGCGTAAAGTCAATTCCCGCCCGATAGTAGCTGGCCAGGGTGTCTTTAGAGGCAGGTTCCACCACATCATAAAGGGCATAGTGGCCAAGGTTGATGAATGGGTAATATTGGTAGTGAGCCGCAGTGTCGAGCACTGTCCAACCTTCGGTATTGGCCATGCGGGCATACTTTTTTGCGTCTTCCAGGTAAGCCCTTTCGCCAGTGACTTTGTATAGCTCGGCTGCTCCCCATTCCATGTCGTCGGCCCAGGTTTGTTCAGTGTAGCGATACGGCGCTCCATATGAATTGCCCTGCTGAAAACCTTCCTTCGCTTTTCCCAGTGCATACAGCGTTTTGGCTGCTTCCAGGCAGTCGGAGGCGAACGACTCGTCTTTGAGGTCATTCTTCCAGATGCGGGCGCCCAGTGCGAGGGCAGCAGCCGATCGTCCTGCAAGATTGGCGACCCCGGTGGCCTCACTTTTATACTTCATCAGGCCCTGAGGTTCTCCGGTAGCGAAATAGGCCACCCGGTAGCTGTTGGGGCCCCAGCCATAGTCCGACGGATCATTGTCAGGCATTTTCCAGCCTTTGTGGTCCCGGTCGTCGGCCACCTGATGGATGAGCTGGCCGGGTGCCGGATGCATTTTGAGGATCCAGTCGAGGCCCCATTTGGCTTCGTCGAGCACGTCGGCAAGTCCGTTGCCGCCGGGCTGACCAAGGGCGTTGGTTTCGTCAGCAAATCGCATTGGAAATAGTTCGTAAGCCAGTAGCATGTGGCCCGTGGCATAGCTGCCTGTAATCAGGTACTTGAGCTGATCCCCGGCGTCGTGCCAGCCGCCGCTCACATCCACATAGGTGGAGTCGGGCATGGGGCCAAACATGCTGCGCCCGTCACGCTGGTGACACACCATGTCTAAAAAGGGGGTGTAGCCGCAGCGTTGCTGGCGCATGAAGGTAAGCAGGGGTTCCGTCTGCCCGCTGTAGGCTTTGTCTGAGATGGTGAACTGGCGGGAGGCCGTTTTGCTCTTCTGCCCAATCAGCTTGTAGGTACCTTCTTTAGTGACGGACGTAAAGTCCAACTCATAGAAGTAGCTGAAAGTGCCCCAACCTTTGGCCTTTGATTTGGTGGGTTTAACCATGCCGACGATTGAGCCAGTATTGACATCCACTAATTGAAAAGCCTCTTTTACCGGCGAATTGGAAAAGACGATGGCCACTTTACTTTCATTTGGTAAGTAGCCGATTTGGTTGATGCGAATATGCGCAGCATCAGCTTTAGCCTCCGTGGGGTCGGAGAGTGGGAGGAGGAAGGAAACCAGTAATTGCAGGTAGAGAAGGCTCATGGTACAAGTATTTCATTTTAGGGAAATCGAAAATCATCTAAAGATAAATTCAGTCAGCGATTATGGAGTATGCTTCATCGAAATTGTTTGTCTTCAAATTTTTTGTACGTATATTTTCCGTACATTTGTTATGAAAACATTATGGCCATGAGTGTTACAGAAAAAGCAAGATTTGATACAAGGCTTTCACGGGAGCAAAAAGAATTGTTTGAGTACGCAGCTAGTTTGGGTGGGTTTCGAACCCTCACTGAGTTTGTTATACACTCTGCCCAGCAGGAGGCAGAGAAGATTGTTGAAAAACACGACAGGATCATAGCGTCTAGCAAGGACAAAGAGATTTTTTTCGATGCACTGATGAATCCTCCCGCACCTAATAAGGCTTTGAAGAATGCTTTGAACAGGCACAGAGATTCTTTGAAGTAGTGAAGAACTATGCCATAGTGCCTCTCGACACCTCTCACTACAAGAGTGAGTTCAACTGTGGTCAGCCTATGCTGGACAATTATCTTATCAAGCAGGCGAAGCAGGATGTTAAACGGAAGCTGTCTGTTTGTTTCGTTCTCGCCGATAGTGAGGGTGTGGTTTGGGGATTTTATACCCTGTCAAGCACCTCCATAAGCCTAAAATTCATTCCGGAAGAAATAAGGAAGAAGCTGCCCCCTAACTATCATGATTTGCCCGCTACACTTATCGGGAGACTGGCAGTTGATAAGAAAATGGCTGGTAATGGTTTTGGTGAGCTTTTGTTAGTTGATGCTTTGAAGAAGAGTTTTGAGACGGTCAGTAGCAGTATTGGCTCGATGGCGGTGATTGTTGATCCGATTGATGACAATGCAGTCCGTTTCTATCAAAAGTATGGGTTTATTCTGTTGCCCGACAGTGGCAAGATGTTCTTACCTATGGCCACAATATCACTCCTCTTTGACGCCTGAAGTGCCAGCATTGAGCAGGTCAACAAGGGATTTGAACTCATACTCTTTCGCTCTCAACTCAACAATCAGCTCCTCCAGTCTCAAATAAAATTTGTCCGTTCGTTTAGGAGCTGTGCCGATGTGCACGAGCAGTAAAAATCCATTGAGACCCGCCGGGTCTTTTTGCTCGTATTCCAGGATGCTGTTGTAGATGACCTCACTGCTTCGGTAGTTCGGCATGTCGGGTGTGGTGTAGTCGGAGTTGGACCTGGTACCGCTGGTGAAGTTGATCAACTGGAGGCCGAAGTCACGTGTCCATGTGCTGATACTGTCGTTGTACCATTCGTAGGGAGGCAAAAAATAGGGGGAATCTGATTTTCTTATTCCAAACCGCTCCATTTTGAGATAGTTTGCCTCAAGGTCTTGCGTGAACTCCCGTTTTGTCACCAGCAGGCTATCACGGTTTTCCCAG
Organism: Imperialibacter sp.; assembly: GCF_048007035.1. NCBI lineage: Bacteria > Pseudomonadati > Bacteroidota > Cytophagia > Cytophagales > Flammeovirgaceae > Imperialibacter > Imperialibacter sp. The sequence goes on along the minus strand of NZ_CP180355.1, from coordinate 887,648 downwards.
GAGCAGTACAACAGGTGCTTGTCGGAATGAGCGCCAAGGTAGTGACCGTTTTGTTTGAGCTGATGGGTGATTTTTTCAAATGCCGGGTTCCCGTAAAAATTACCCGTGAAAAAGAAGGCTGCTTTCACCTGTTGTCTGGTCAGCACACCAATGATGTGCGCAGCACCGTCAGCAAATTCATCGCCAGTGAAGACGAGGGTCAGGGACTTTTCAGCGGTATCAGCCCTCACGACAGCCCCATGCTGACATTCAAAAGAGGCACATGGGTCTTGTTCCTTTTTCTCTGACTTTTTGCCAGAGCAGCCAAAAACCAACCAAAGAAGCAAGATGATCACAATCCAAAGAACAGCCCTTTTGAGCCTGTTTTTATTGGATTCAGGAATTTCCGGCATAAGTTTTAATTTCTTATTTGCACCTGCTGATCCAAATCTACATTTCTGCTTTCATAATGGGAAATATCCTTTTAGCTTAGACAGAGATAGATACCTACTCCATTATGACTACCAACAGACGCACCTTTGTGAAGCACACCACCCTTGGGTTGGGCGCTTTGACTATTCTTCCATCAGCAGTTTTAGCCGGTCGCAGAAAGGCCGCTCCCAGCGATGTTGTCAACGTTGGCCTTATTGGCTGCCGGGGCCAGGGCTACTGGATACTTGAGAACCATATGAACAATGCGGATGCTCAATGCGTGGCGCTTTGCGACGTGGATGAAAATGTGCTGAACGATAAAGCGACGCAAGTCGAGAAAAAGCAAGGCAAAAAGCCAAAGCTGTACAAAGACTATCGAGACCTGCTGGTTGATAAAGATATTGACGCAGTCATTATTGGTACACCCGATCATTGGCATTGTTTGCCTTTTGTAGAAGTGCTGCAAGCTGGGAAAGATGTGTATGTTGAAAAACCCCTGGCCAATAGTATTGGAGAAATAGAGGTGATGACGGCGGCGGCTAAAAGATACAGCAAGCAGGTGGTGCAGGTGGGTCAGCAGCAGCGCAGCGGCACACATTGGGCGGACATCATGGCCATGGTGCATGAAGGAAAGCTGGGTAAACTTCGCAAGATCAAGGTGTGGGGTAATTTCGGCTACGGAATTGGTCAGCTCAAGAAGCCGGATGAATCAGTACCAGCCGGGGTGGACTTCAATACCTGGCTTGGGCCGGCACCTGACCGGACTTTCAATCCCACACGTTTCCATGGTTCCTGGCGCATGTTTTGGGACTACGGTGGCGGCCTCATGACCGACTGGGGTGTGCATTTGCTCGACATGGCCCTTTGGGCTGGCAAGGTCGACTACATGCCCGCCACGGTGAGTTCGGTTGGAGGCAATCTTTCCTTTGCCGATTACAACCACGAAACACCCGACACCCTTTCTGTCGTGTATCAAATGAAAGACTTTGTGCTGACCTGGGACCACACGGCGGGTATCCAGAGCGGGCCTTACAACAAGCCCTATGGCCTGGCTATTCAGGGCGACGATGCTACCATTGTTGCCAACAGAGAATTCTGGGAACTAAAGCCCGAAAACAGAAACGGGAGCCCAACCATGGAGCCGATCCTTTTTGAAAAAGGAAAGAACTACCACCCGGAGCACGTTCGTAATTTTCTCGATGGCATCAAAAGCCGTGGTGCCACTAACTGTACCATCGATATGGGCCGAATGGCAGGCATTTACGCTCATTTGGGTAACCTCTCGTTGCGTGGAGCAGGTCCTGTAACCTACGATGAAACCAAGCGGCAGATTGTCAACAACAAAGCGGCCAACTCGCTGGTGTTCCCAACTTACAGAAAGCCGTGGGTGTTGCCGAAAATTTAAGCTGGCCTATTTCTTCCTTGCATAAACCTGAATCACCGACGAATTTCCGTTGTGGTATTCACCTTCGTTGATTTCCCTTTCGGTTTGTTGTAAAACTTTGAAGTCCCACGAAGGCCCCAGTATGGTCTTAAGCTCATTGAGCGTATAGAGCATGGATGTTTCCTTTGGCCCACCAGTGCCATAGTCGAGCTGGTCGGTACTGTAAACTTCCATCAGCAGAAAGCCACCAGATTTCAGACTGCCATGGAGTTGACTCAGCACATGGGCTCTCACAGAAGGTGGGAAGTGACCAAAAATGCAGACGATCCCGTCCCATGCTTCGCTGCCGATCTGGTATTCGCCCAGGTCAATTTGCAGCGTGGCGACGGCAACATCCCTTTCTTTCGCCAGCTCCTTTGTGCGCTCTAAACCCACCGACGACAGATCGGTTGCTGTAACCTCGTAGCCCAGGCCAGCCAGGTATACAGCATTTCGCCCCTGTCCTTCAGCGAGACAAAGTACCTTGCCGGAGCCTTTCTCCGCTATTTGTCCTTTCAGGAAATCGTTAGGCTCTTTGCCGTAGGCAAATTCAGTTCTGGCGTACCTTTCGTTCCACATGATTTTTACTTTTTCGCTTGACCCTTCCATCAACCGGCAGTAGCCTTATTAAGTATTTTCTGAAGAGGTTAGTTCTTCAAGGAGCTCTCTTTCTTTAAAGAAATGCTGCGCTACTGAAAGTGGCCGGAAAAGGTGTCGTCTTTTGGTGCGGTGCCCACCACTTCGGCCCAATATGTCTTTCAGAAACCTGATTACTTCCACGGTGTGCAAGCCCTTGTTGATCATCACACATTCGGCCATGGCTGATCGGGCAGCGTCGGTCGCTTCTGAACGGGTCGCAATACCAGTTTTGTTCAATGTTTCCAGCACCTGCGTGGCCCAAATGACCGGCACATGGGCCGCCTCACAAATCCACAGGATTTCTTCCTGCAACTCACTCATCCGCTCAAACCCCACTTCCACTGCCAGGTCGCCCCGGGCAATCATTACGCCCATGGTGTTTCGGGTCATTCCCTGCAACAGCAGTTCGGGTAGGTTGACAAACGCTTCGGGTGTTTCTATTTTGATAATGATGTGAGGAGGACTTTCGCTGAGGTCTGCAAGGCTGCTTTGAAGTACTTTTAAATCGTCTACTGTTCGCACAAAGGAGTAACCTACCATGTCGGCTTCCCGGCAAATGTAAGGCAATGCCTTTTTGTCTTCTTTTGTTAGGCTCACAATTTCAAGATGAGCATTCGGAAAGTTAATGCCCTTGCCGGCTTTCAAATGGGGCTTGGTACCTGAAACTCTGTCAATTTCAAGGTGAGCCTGGTTGCCCTTTGCTTTCACCACTGTTGTGCTGATAAGTCCGTCATCAAAAAGCACTTTCTGGCCGGGCTTCAATTGTGCGATAATGCCCCTTACGCTACAGCTCACAACCCGCTCTTTTTCGCCGACCTCGTACTCGGGCTCCACAAGTTTCAGTGTTTGCCCTTCTGCTATCTTCAGTCGCTTTTTATCTTTTCCTTTGCCAGGGATGCCGGTGCGTAATTTGGGCCCGGCAAGGTCCATGTAAATCCGACAGCTTTTTCCCACCTCAGCCATTGCCTGTTTTAAGGTAGAAACCAGTTGTTCCCATGTTGCTTCATCATCATGGGCGCAATTGATTCTTGCTACGTCCATTCCCTGCTCCAAAAACTGAGAAACCAACACAACGTCGCCAGCCATTCGGGCATCCAGCGTCACCATAATAAAAGGAATTTCGTTGCTGGGACGCTGACCAAACAAATGCATGGATTGCCTCTGTGCAATAGCCCGGGCGGTCACCGGATCGATATCATCGGGGTGGCCGTGGTAAGGTTGACGATTCAGCCACTGAATGACCGAGCGAAGCTGGTGCAGGGTGTGACTTTCGGAATTAGAAAGTGAAGAGAGCCCTAAATAGTGCAGCTTGTCTTGCAAAGGGCGGAGATCCGCTTTCCGAAGGGTCAGGTAGTGGATAAGGTTCAGCGCTGAGGCTTTGTTGGCTGCATGAACCTGCTCAATCCGGTCGTTGTAAACTCTTGCCTCATGTGCGAGTGCAGTTTCCAGGTTTTGAAGCTGAGCCAGTATTGTATCATTTATTTCGGGTATCATGGTTGTTTTTTTTTTGTATACCCAAGGTATCGTACAAAAAAACCTCAAACCATGATCACCTGCGTCCCGTCAGTGTGACTTTTGTCAGCGATTTTCCAGCACGCTTTGAACCACCGCTTCGAAATCTGCTTTGAAGACTTCGTAGTACTCCTCCGTGGCAGGGCCATTAAAGAATCCATAGGTGCGAACGGGCTTGTGATCTTTGTCCAAAATGATGAGGGTAGGATAGGCATTTACCCGGCTGAGGGTTGGAAACATCATGGAAGCAGAAGCTTTGTCCGCTTTGCCGCCGAAAGCTAATTTTGCATCCGACGCCATAAATGTTCGCCAGTTTTCCAGGCGCTCTCTGGCATAAGGCAGGTCGTCTCTGGTTTCAAAACTCAGGCCTACCCATTCAAAGTCGGCACCAGGATGAGCCTGGAGCCAATCGTCGATAAAGTTGGACAAGTCCATGCTATTGGAGCACCAGGTGCCAAATATTTGCAGAAGGATGGGTTTGCCCTTCAGTGCGGGGTCATTGTGGGTAATTGTTCTCCCATCCAGTCCTTTCAAAGAAAACTCAAATGGCTGGTCTTTTTTACTGTAGGCGACGTTGGTAAAATCAGGGATTTCGGCGGAGGCGTCCTTTGTGGCTGACCAGCCCTCTTTGTAATTTTTGCCATATAGCCAAAGTCCGACGAGCTTGCCGGGCCCCAGCAGGCTGGCCTGAAAGATGAAATCGTGTGCACCGTCGAAAGTGCTGAGGTAGAGGTTTTTCCCTTTTACATTACCCTGCAGATAGCGGAAATCCCCGGTGGCAGTAAGGATAGTGCCCCAAATGCGGTTGGCTTCCTGCTTAAAAAGCCCAATGGAAGTAATGCTGTCGTCCTCTGAGGTAAAATTGATGGCCCACCTGCCAGAAAAGTCGGTGACGGGTTCGTCGCTGTCTGGAAAAAAGCGGTACTCAAGACCATAGTCTGCTTTGAAAGTTTCCCGGTAGTCTTCCGAGTAGTTTTTTACAAATACTCCTTCCAGGTGGTCACCCTGAAAGGCAGCGACGATGTAGGAATCGAAAAGGTTCATGGGGAGGTAAATGGAATCCTGCTTCACTTTGCTGTCTCTGATGAGCAGTCGTTCCTCAGCATTTAGCAAATACACCCTCCAAATATTATCCTCCAGCTTCATTTCAAAGTTGAAAGGCAGCTGCATACCCTGCATGTCGAGCGTACCCCTCCAGATGCCTTCCTGTGGCTGGGCATATGCCGCCAGGCAAGAAAATAGGGTAACCATCAGTATGCTCAAAAACCTGTCTATCTTTGCCATTGTCTTATTTCTACTCATAACGTGCAAAGTACAGCAATCTTTTCCGACCTCAAAGTTATTGAGCTGGCCTCAGTGCTGGCAGGCCCCAGTGTAGGGCAGTTTTTTGCAGAATTGGGCGCCGAGGTGATCAAAATAGAGAACCCTGAAACCGGTGGCGACGTCACACGCAGCTGGAAGCTGGCCCCTGAGGCTTCCGATTCGGATATGTCGGCGTACTTCATGTCAGTGAATGCAGGGAAGACGTCGGTACTGCTCAACCTGAAAAAGAGTGAAGACCTTGAAAGGCTTTATGACCTGGTGAAAACAGCCGACATCGTCATTGCCAGCTACAAACCCGGAGATGCGGAAAAGCTTGGCGTTAGCTATGCTGATTTGAAGGCGTTTAAACCTGATCTTATTTATGGACACATTACCGGCTTTGGTGCTGAAGAGAATAGGGTAGGCTACGACGCCATTGTGCAGGCGGAGAGCGGGTTTGTCTTCCTGAACGGGGAAAAGGACGGCAAGCCGCAAAAAATGCCCGTGGCACTGACTGACGTACTGGCCGGCCATCATTTAAAGGAAGGCTTGCTGCTGGCTGTGATCAAAAGGATGCGAACTGGCGAAGGGAGTTATGTCACCGTGTCTTTGATAGAAGCAGCCATTTCTTCGCTTGTGAACCAGGCTACTAACTGGCTGGTAGCCGGGCAGGTGCCGCAGCGCATGGGCTCGGAGCATCCCAATATTGTGCCTTATGGCAATATTTTCAAAACCGCCGACAATCATTGGCTGATGATCGCTGTTGGATCGGATAAGCAATTTAAGTCGCTTTGTAGCATCCTTAATCTAGGAGACCTGGCGACAAAGCAGGAATTCGCCACCAACGCCGCCCGGGTGAAAAACAGGGAGTTGCTTAAGCCCATGCTTGAGAGCGCTTTTTCGTTGTTTGGCATTGATCAGCTATGCTCCGCCTTCCTTGATGCTGATATTCCGTATGGCCGGGTGAACACCATGGATCAGGTGTTTGCCACACCACAGGGCAAAGCCATGGTGCTGCAGACATTAAGAGATGGGTTGATGCAGAATGGGCTGCGTCAGGTGGCTTTCAGAATGGGAGAGGGGCTGGTGGCTGAGGAGGTGAAGGCGGCACCACGGTTGGGGGAAGGTTAATTCAATTGGACGAAAAATACACAAATGAATTCTCGATTCGCAAATAGCGAATTATATCAATAAATAAGCTGAACCCATCATGAATTGGCATTGTCAATGGAATGATGGTGAATAAGATCGACCAGGTTTTTGCCACACCACAGGGCCAAGGGAGTAAAAACGCCTAAGAAATAGGCTGGTGCAAAATGGGCTGTGTCAGGTGGCTTTCAGAATAGGAGAGGCAGTGGAAGAAGCGCTACTGCCGCCGTGAGGCATAATTCCTGACAATGAGTAACAAACTCTGGCAAAAGCCCATGTCCTGGCGCCTGTTTTCTTCATTTGAGTAAAAAAAGTATTATTTTAAAAATTGAATAGTTATACCTACTTCATGAAACAACCAGTGATTCTCTTCGCATTATTATTCCTTTGCCGTTGTGCGGTTGCACAGGAGACTATCAAACAGGCTCCAGTCGGCTTTGATGCAGTACAGGCAGCCATACCGCATGGGAAAATTGATTCTGTAATGTACCCCTCCAAAACGGTGGGTAACGACCGGCGGATGTTGATTTATACGCCGCCAGGATACTCAAAAAAGAAAAAGTACCCTGTTTTGTATCTACTGCATGGCATTGGTGGTGATGAAAAGGAATGGTTGAATGGCGGGAGCCCTCAGGTAATTTTGGACAACCTCTACAAAGACAAGAAAGTGGAGTCCATGATTGTGGTGATGCCCAACGGTCGGGCAATGAAAGACGACCGTGCTGGTGGCAATGTGTTTGAACCGGCCAGGGTGGAGGCGTTTGCCACTTTCGAGAAAGACCTGCTCAACGATCTCATTCCGTTTGTGGAAAAAAATTATCCTGTGCTAACCGGCCGGGAGCACCGTGCCATTGCCGGGCTGTCGATGGGCGGAGGACAGTCGCTGAACTTTGGACTTGGAAACCTCGATAAATTTGCCTGGGTAGGAGGGTTTTCGTCGGCGCCAAACACCAAAGCGCCAGAAGTGCTGGTGCCTGATCCGGAGGCTGCGAAAGCCCAACTGAAGTTGCTTTGGATTTCCTGTGGCGACAAAGACGACCTTATTAGTTTCAGCGAAAGAACGCACGACTACCTGGTGCAGCATGATGTTCCACACATCTACTATATCGAGCCAGGTGTTCATGATTTTAAGGTGTGGAAAAATGGCCTGTACCTGTTTTCTCAGCTGATCTTCAAGCCGGTGGACTTGTCCGCCTGGTGAACAATATATTTTATACCTACTAACTACACATCATGCTTACCAAACATTTAAATCGGACGAAAACAGTCATTTCATTTGCTTTACTCTTTGTCGTAGTATCGGCCACAGCGCAGGACGGCACCATCTACCCACTCGACGCTCCAGCCGAGCCGAAAGCTATCCTGCTCGGCACAGGGGGTGTTGACGATCAGCCTGCCAAGGAAACCTGGTTCCGCCAGTGGGGCGACCCTATGGCTCGGAACATCACCACGGCCACCCTCACGCCCTTTCTGCCGGAGCCGGGCAAAGCTAACGGTGCGGCTGTGATAGTGGCACCAGGTGGAGGCTTTAGGTGGCTATCTATGGGTAACGAGGGCTGGGAAGTGGCAGAGGCGCTGGCCAAACAGGGAATTGCTGCTTTTGTGCTAAAGTACAGGCTTCATCCTACTCCAGAATCACTAGAAGACTTTACAGCCTGGATGAACCGCCCCCGCCCGGTGCCCGCTGCATCTTCTGACGCTTCAGGTGAGGCGGCACCTGCCCGCCCACCACAGCAAGACCTTTCCAATCAGCTTGAGGATGCCGAAGCCGCCTATGCCATGATCGTGAAGCGGGCCAAGGAATGGGGGGTCGATACTAACAGGATAGGCATGATCGGCTTCTCGGCGGGTGCCGGACTCACGATGCATTCCACGCTTAACTCCAAGACCATGAAGCTGGCTTTTATAGGCCCGATCTATGGAGGCATGGGCCCCGTGGAGGTACCGAAAAACGCTCCTCCAATGTTCAGTGTCATCGCCACTGATGACTTCCTTTTTCGTGGTCAATTTGGTGTGATTGACTCCTGGTACAAAGCGGGCATACCTGTCGAGTTTCACCTTTACCAGAATGGCGGACATGGTTTCGGCCTCGGAAATCCCAATCGAACCAGTAACCGATGGTTCGATGCCTTCATACACTGGCTGGACGTGAACAGCTTTCTCATTGCGAAGGCTGGGAAGTGATCAGTAAATTGGCGCATACAGGAAACTCCTTACCAATTTCTGAATCATTGGCGTATTAACTTCTCTTAGGCTGCCTCGTGTGATAAAGGCTTGGTGAAAAGTGTTTATCACACGAGAGGCCAACCATAATGCTTCAAACGCTGAAAAAACAGGCTTGGGGAGAATGACCCTGCCTGAGTTTTACACCACGTTCAAACAGTTAAGCTGGGAGTGGTATTGGGCATCCTGACCCAGTTTATGGGGCTTCGTCAGTGTTTGAAGAATGCTCTTTGGAACAAGGGGTTGGCCTCGTTCCAAAGAGCTTAGCTTTTTTCCTACCGACCTATGAGGCTTCAAAAAATGGCTTTTACTTCTTGATATCTACCGCATATATTGTGCCTGCCATCATATCAGGAACAAGCAATCGTCCTTTGTCTTCTTCCAAATAAAAGTCTGCAGCCGACTGTAGCCCATCAATCAATACCATTGATTCTTCAGTTTGACCATCTATTTTCCAAACTGTGCCCAATGCCCAACTACTGATGTAATAATCGCCATTGCTGTCTTGCTCTACTGCATCGGCACCTCTAAATTGACCTTTCAGGGGCGTTAATTCGCCATCTCGCTTCACCAAAAAATTGCCAAGGAAAAACGCTCCTACCATGATGTCGCCATTGTTGTCAACGCCCACACCATTTGGATTCAACATTAATGGAGAAGTGTCTTGTGCTACCGATACCTGACCTCCCAAATCAACATGATAAATACGCCCCAATTGAGGGACCAGTTTAGCTTGTTCGCTATCGAGCGGCCATAGCTTATTGTTTTCATCACGCATGTATTTTGTTGCTCCCATGTCCACTACATAGATACCTTTGCCGTCCGCATCTACAGCGACGTCATTTAAGTACAACACTTCATAGGGGAAACTCTCTTTGTCAACAAAGATGCTTGCAGTACCCTCTTTATCGACTTGCCAGATGCGGGTCAAATCCGAAAAGTACAAACGATCCCCTATGTAGACAATGCCTTTGGGCTCATCAAAACCTTTCGCAAAAACCTTTACACCGCTTTTGGAAATTTCAACTATCTCACCATCGCCAGCTTCACTACCATTCATTACGGACACATAGTAGTTGCCATTAAATCCTTTTGTGATACTTTCTGGCTTTACACCAACTTTCACCGGAAATTGAATCTCGGGCAGTGAAGTACATCCAGCCGACAGAACCATGGCTATGATTGTCATGCCAAAGATCATTTGTCTAAGGCTATAGTTGGCGTTATCCGACGGTTTTCTCATTTTTCTATTCGTTTAAATGTGTAGTTGCTCTTTTCATGCACACTCAGTGTATGTTGATTCAATCAAATTTAAACAATTTCACCAGATCCATGGCTGCCAACCTGATGGTGGTTGGGTAGAGGTGATTCCAGGCAGTTGATCAGCGATTCAGAATTTACGAACACCCGTTAGCCTATGATTACCACGAGAAGGAAAAAAACTAACTCTTTGGCCAATGGCTCCGGTATGTAGGAATCCTTGCCACGATCGCACGAAGGGAAATGAACAAAAGCAACATTCTGAAGCCTGCCGGGCAGTTTTCCGTCTCACCTGAAAAATTGGAACAAGTGTTTCTTCCTTAGTAAAGCCTTGTTTCTAAACTGAGTTGACAGTTCCCGACTGAACTTCATTATAGACCACCAGCAAATTACCTTTCAAATGAAATATAAGGCTCTTTATGTTTCTGTGAAGGCATGACGTTGACAAAAATAGTATGTTGCCTCCACGAAAAGATTTGTTAACCAACCGCTAGTCAACCATGCCAATCAAAAGAAGAGATTTCGTCAAATTGCTTCCACTCGGTGCGATTTTGCCGGGGCAGATTTTAAGCAGCTTTCCTGCAACAGCTAATGCCGACAGACCCGGCAATCAAAACTCGTCGGGTGATTTCAAGTCAACGCTCAGGCAACAGGATATTGATCAAATATATAAGCGAGCCATCGTTTTCGACGGGTTGATTGTTGGGCGTGGCTGGAATCAGGATTCTTTTAAAGCACTGGATGATTCTGGCTACACGGGTTTCAATGCTTCGTTGGATTCAGGAAGCCTTTCAAAAGCAACTAAAAACCTGGAGGAATGGCAAAAGATCATCAGCGAAAACTCAGGCCGGTTGGTGCTTGCTACGAGTGGCGACGATTTTGTTTCAGCTAAGAAAGAAGGAAAAGTCGCTGTGATGCTGGGTTTTCAGAATTCCACGATGCTTGCCAACTCGACCGACAACCTTGATACCCTGTACAAGGCGGGCACCCGATGGATGCAGCTCACCTACAACGAGCGCAACCTGCTGGGCGACGGATGCACTGAACGAACCAATGCCGGTCTGTCAGACTTTGGCATCGAAGTAGTGGAGCGGATGAACGAGTTGGGCATTATTGTAGACCTGTCGCACTGTGGTGTGCAAACTACCTACGATGGAATAAAATTTAGCAAGGCCGGTGCTACCATCAATCATTCTATGTGTGAAGCGCTGCACAAAAATCATCCTCGTGCAAAAACTGATGAGCAGATTCGGGCCATGGCCGACAAAGGTGGGGTAATGGGTATTATTTGCCTTGGTTACATGATTGGCCCAAACCTGGGCACTGACACAACCCTGGAGACGTACATTGATCACATAGTACATGCGGTGAAGGTAGGGGGAATTGACCATGTGGGGTTGGCTTCAGATTTTGCCATTCAGGGGCTGGAAGCTAGCGGAGCCACACGTGAAAATTGGTATGTGCCACGACTGACTGGTTTCAAAGAATCTTACAAAGTGCAATGGCCACCATGGATTCCCGAACTCGACACCACCGACCGTTATCGCCACGTAGCCAGAGGGCTGGGAAAAAGAGGTTTCAGTTCAGCAGACATCGAGAAAATTCTTGGGCAAAACTGGCTTAGGTATTATCGTGAAACATTAAAGTCGTGATGTTTCATTTTCATTGATCAAAAATTTCTACCCCCCCCCCCATAATTTTTAATAAAAGCATGAAATATTCGATAATCGCATTCTGCATAGCCATTGGCCTCACAACCGCCTGCACGCAATCCAACACATCGGATGGTGCCGGTAAGACCATTTACGATGTTGTATTTCGGGAAAACTTAGCCGGCACTTATGAAAAGTGGAAGACCGCTGATAACAGTTACGGGTACTATTACACATTCACCGACCGGGGTCGTGGGCCTGAATACAAGGAAGAAATTTCATTGAACGGGCAAAATTTCATCACCAGTCAAACGGTGAACGGTGTCAACTACCTGAAGGTGTCAATCGATGAAAGTTTTTTAAGCGACAATGCAACCGCCACCAGCAAAAACTTGATGGGTACTTCGACGAGCGACTTTGATGGAGGTCAACTGTATTTTCGTTATGATGGATCACCCGCAGTGTATGAAGTACTCGCTCAGCTGCTATTGAAGGCTGAAACAGGGAAGGTGGCATTGTATCCGGAAGGTGAGGCAGAGCTAACGAAAAAAATTCCGCTGCAACTCTCCAATGGTGAGTCGGTTGAATTATTGGTAATAAATGGGCTGGACCTGGATCCCACTTATGTATGGATGATGGGCGACCAGATGGTCGGAAAAATAGCTGGCAACCTCCATATCGTCAGAAAAGACTTAAGTGATTTGCGACTTGAAATGAAAAAGTTGCAAGGCGAAATCGAAGATGAAAGCCTTATTGAAGTAGCCAAAAACTTAACGCATAGTTTTGACGAGGCTGTGATTCAAAATGTGAATGTGTTTACCAAAAAAGGAGCATTGCTGGAGAATCAGGATGTGTTTGTGGAGGGGAAAACCATTAAGGCAATTGTTGCAGCCGGAAAAAAGGCTGCTGACAAAGATGCCACATTAATTGATGGAGCTGGCAAAACGCTTATGCCGGGTATGTTCGACATGCATACCCATAATGATAAGTTCAGGGGGCTATTGTATCTGGCAGGAGGCGTGACCTCTGTGCGGGATATGGCAAACAACAAGCAATTGAAAAGCCTGGCTGCTCAATTCGATGACAATGAAATTCTCGGGCCGCACATTGTTGCCTACTGCGGCATCATAGATGGCTCAGGGCCGTATGCCAATCAACGAAACGTAGTTGAAACGCTGGAGGAGGGCCTAGCTGAGATTCAGGACTATAAAAACCTGGGTTACCAGCAAATCAAATTGTATAGTTCCATCAGGCCCGAGTGGGTGACACCGTTAACAGAAAAAGCACATGAGCTTGGCATGCGGGTGAGTGGGCATATACCCGCCTATATGACGGCAACACAAGCCATTAATCAGGGCTATAATGAGATCCAGCATGTGAACATGCTGTTCCTTAATTTCTTATCGGATACGATAGATACCCGAACGCCATTGCGGTTTACTATGCCTGCTCAGCATGGCGCTGACCTTGACCTAAGCTCCAGAGAGTATTTGGATTTTGTAAATCTATTGCTGGAAAAAGATATTCTGGTTGACCCAACGGCGGCCATTTTTGAAAATATGTTGATGGCGCAATCAGGCGAACTAAGTCCGACCTACCAGACGGTTGCAAACAGATTTCCGATCATAGATCAGCGAAGTTTTTACACGGGAGGGCTTTCGAAAGAAGGCGAACAAGTAGCAAGATATAAGGCAAGTTTTGAGAAAATGCTGGCGGTAATTTTTGATTTATTTCAGAAAGGTGTGCCTATAGTTCCGGGCACCGACGGACTGCCTGGATTTTTATATCATCGAGAGCTTGAGCTTTATGTGAAATCGGGGATTCCGGCTGCCGAAGTATTGAAGCTGGCAACAATTAAATCAGCGGAGATTACCGGTGTATCTGAGTCGGTTGGCTCCATTGAGGTCGGCAAACAAGCAGACCTGATTTTAATCGATGGAAATCCTTTGGCGGACATAAGCGACGTACGAAAGGTAGAATGGACTATGAAAGGAGGCAGCCTTTACTATGCACAGGAACTGTACAACTCAGTGGGCGTAAAACATTTTAAATAGACCATTATCACATGCAAAAGATTCATAAGCAATTTTTGATGGTGCAGTTTGTTGCGTTGGCAATAACCGGCTGCAATCAACCGTCGAAACCAGAAGCGGGCTATGACCCGGAAGCCAGGTTGAAAGAACTGAATATCACCTTGCCCACCCCACCATCGCCAGTGGCTAATTATGTCAACGGTGTGCGGGCAGACAACCTGATATTCCTGGCTGGAAAGGGGCCTCGCTATGCAGACGGGACAGAAATCACCGGCAAACTTGGTCAGGATGTTTCCATTGAAAAAGGCTACGAGGGAGCTCGCCTCACAGCCATTAATCAGCTTTCTGTTTTAAAGGCCATGCTTGGAGATTTGAAAAAAGTAAAGCGTATTGTAAAAGTATTGGGAATGGTCAATTCAGACCCAACGTTTGTTGAGCAGCCCAAAGTGATCAATGGTTTTTCTGATTTAATGGTGGAAGTTTTCGGAGAAAAAGGCAAACATGCCCGGGCGGCTATAGGAGTAGCCTCGCTGCCAAGGGGCCAGGCCGTGGAAATTGAATTGGTGGTTGAAGTATATGACTAGAAGTTAAACCAGGGGGCAGCCCGGATCTGTCCGCCTGTTGGTACTGAGAGCCACAAGGCTTGTTTATATGAATTATTAAGCTCGATCCAGTCTTCACCGGAGGCGAAAATTTAATTGATGACGATGCCTTCCTCTGTCGGCTTTCGATCATTGCAGATAAGCTTTCACCGCTGTGGCTCGTTGCGTTGCATGAGTTTTGAGCGTATTTACGGCTGACTGAAATTCAGCACTGCTATTCAGAAATGAATATCCACGTGTTTCGGACGTAGCGTATGGCCCGATCAGCGCAGCGTAGGTGGTGTAGGTTGCTTGCATCGTACTGGCATCAAACACACCATTTATTACCTCTTCAACATAGGTATCATACTGTTCTTTGTACGTCGAATTGGCATACAAATACCCAATAAGTGGCCACTGAGTTGCCGATAGTCCAGAGAAATTTAATGGAAGCGATCCCTCCCTGTTACCGGTTTGTAAAGCTTCGTTGTTGTCCCAGGGAATCCAGGTAAGCAAGTTGTTGTCCGGGTTATTGTACAGGAAGTAATTGTGGGTCATCCTTCCATAAGTATCCCAGTTTTGAATGACTGTGTTTACGGCCAGGTACTTTAGGAATTCGTCGGTATCAAACACTGTCTCCAGGTTCGTTCTCCAGGCAGTAGCATCGCTTGTTCTGGTGCCGGCATGCAGGGCAGTAAACAGGCTCTGTATGTCGGACCAATCGGCTGCATCTTCGTTCGTTTCCTTAACAAAAACAGACTCAGTAAAGGTGCCTGCGGCAAAGCTTGCCCCATCGCCATCGGGTTGATATAAGTTTCCGTCGTTGTTGGCAAATTGAGAATCAATAACCGTATCGTCTACTTCTTCTACGAGCGTGTACAAACCGAAGTAAACCGGGCCATCGCCGTGATCTACATATACCGTGTAAAAGGCAGTGTGCGAACTGGCCAATCCGGCATTTCTAAAAATGTCGGCGGCTACTTTTTCACGAAGGAAGGACTTATCATTGTAGTTGTTTTTAAGGCTTAACTTTTTGAATCCATAAAAACGCTGATTCTTTATTTGCGGATAATCATCTTCAAATTCATCAAAATCAAGTTTGAAAGACAACTTCATATTTCCTGAGCTCCACGTGCTCGACAAACTTGAATTGCCTTTGAACCGAACACCTACCCGATACCATTCTTTGCCTCCATAAAACACTTCAGCAGGAACAAAAACAGGATCCTGGTCTGAGAATGAAGTGCCGCCACCGCCGGGACCGCCGCCGCTGCCACTTGATCCAAAAGTGCCATATAGGTTCGTCATGTCTGCCAGCATCGCTTGCCAACGGCTTGACGTAACAACGATGTCGATTCTCTTCACGGCATTGTCCTCAAAAACCTCGGCAAAATTGGGGTCAGCATCATTGCTGTGGGTTGCTGTAGTCCAGTCCGTTGCCTCAAAGTCCGTGTCGTCGAAAACTACTACAGAACTTTCGGCCTCCTCTTCTGTTCCCGTTGTTTCAATATCCTCTTTTTCGCAGGCTGCGAAGAAAATGAGCAGCATGACAGGGAAGAATAATTTTTTCATAACGAATAGTTTATCATTTGTTAAGCTCTACATGGGGGTTAGACGCAGTTTCCTCTTTGATTCCCTCGGGCATGATTAATTATTTAGGTGACTATATACCAGTTTACACTGATTTCAAAAAAATGTACATTTTGTCCGAAACTGGTCAAAAATTTACTTAGTGTTAAATTTTTTTCGCTTGAAATGGGCTTTTAGCATCCTTTTTATGCAAAATGCAGGTATTTCTTACACGTGTCTTACATTAAGTGTTGAATTTCCATAGTTAGACGTAACTTGTGTAAGTTATCCACATAGATATCCACATTCTAAACTACTTACGTAATGGCTCTTACTGATGATGATTTGGCTAAAATAGCTAAGCTCTTATCCCATGAGCTAAATGGTAAAATGGACAAGAAGTTTGATGAGAAGTTAGCTCCTGTATTTGAAGAGTTTGCAAAGATGGATTTAAAATTCGATAAGCGATTTGATAGAATTGAAGAGTCTATAGATGCAAATGCTAGAAACATTCAAGAGTTAATGGATGGATTAGGGAATAGATAGCTACTGTTCATTAGTATCCTTACTTACATTTTTTAGAGCTTGCGCAAGCCTTTTGTTGAAGGCAGATAACGGCTCACCATCTATTTCCTCAATCGGCCCGACTTCCTTAACTTCTTCGTACTCTATAAAGCTACCAGAAGCGTCTGGAGTTGAAAAAGGACTTTGAATTGTTGCGATGGGAAACGTATTGTTTTTATACAGAGACTTCAATTGATATACCGCCTCTTTTCTCATTTGTAAAAATCTATCTTCTTTTTTAATGCCCTCTCTTATCATCTTTGCGTTGATAGCCTCCATATTTGCTACCACATTGAGTTGATAGACATCCGCTAAGTCTCGCATGTTGAACCCGTTTAGCACCTCTTTTGGATTTTTATCTTTCCATTGCTTGGCGGTCATTCCAAACACCGCCATATTGATGATATCAGCTTCTTCTGCATATACTAACCATTGCCTATCCTTTGGCAATTGGGATATGGGGATAAGGTTATCTTTTATTGAGTCTGTTTGAATATGGTAGTTAACTTTAGCTAAGAATCTATTTACGTCCCATCCGACCTCCTTTCTTTTTGCTTCTTCACCTTTAAGCCGCTGGAATTCTTTGATGAGAAGAAGCTTGAATTCGACACTTAACCAACTAGCAAATTCAAACGCAATATCAACGTGGGCGTATGTTCCTCCATTTTTACCAGCCCTGGAGACTAGTCCGATGGCATTTGTCGCTTCAACCCACTTTTTAGGTGTAAGGTTAAATTTATTCAATCCGGCCTCTTTTTTAAAGGTGTCGAATTCGACACCTTTAAAATCTGGATTATGCATAGTTTCCCATATGCCTAAAAATTCTACGGTGTTTCTATTCCGCATCCAGTTGCGTATGTGATCTTCACCATCTCTGTTTTTAAGCATATCAGTAAGCGATATGTAATCGCTGCTGCTCTGGTCAATAATGGCTATTTGGAGACCATTTATTTCAATCTTCTTTATCATGTCCTATGCAATAAGCTCTTTGTATGTCAATCTATTACCGTTGTTAGCTAGCAATAGATTGAATCTGCTAGCAGTAGTATTGTTTTTTGTGTTGTATCTGTAAACGAATTCGTCCACGTACTTTTGAAGGTGCTTCTTAGATGTAAAGTGATAGATTCCGAAGATACCTCTTTTCAGGATAGACCAAAAACCTTCGATTGTGTTAGTGTGGATACGACCGTTTACATATTCACCGTGGTTGTGCTTTACTACTAAGTGATCGTAAACCCTTGCAAGGCTCTTGTAGCCTGTCCATTCGTCGGTGTATACCATTGCATCTTTTACTCTTTTAATGACCTCAGGAGTCAAAGAATCACTACCTACGCCATCGATTTGTTTTGCGATCAGCTTACCACCTCTTTCGATCATTCCCATTACAGGAGCCTTGTCTTTGGTAGATCGTCCCTGAGAAGCTTCTACCTTCTTATTAGCATGACGGTTTTTATTCTTACCACCAACATATGTTTCGTCAATTTCAACTTCACCATTTAGTTCGCCTTCATTTTCGAAACCGAAACAGTTTCTAATTCTTTGAAGCATGAACCAGCTAGTTTTTTGGGTCACGTCAATGTCTTTTCCTAATTGAAGTGAAGAAATACCCTTTTTGTGAGAAGTAACTAAGAAGATGGCAACGAACCATTTCTGAAGCTCAACTTTTGTGTTGTCGAACATGGTTCCAGTGCGGACATTGAAGTATTTTCCTGTATTTTTACATCTATACTTGCTGCCTTTGCAAACGTAGACTTTAGAGTCTGCATCAAATGGGGATACTACATGCCCATTCCAACGAAGTTCTGTTAGATGGTCAATGCAAGATTGTTCATCAGGGAATGATTTAAGAAGGTCAAGTATTGAAGTGAAGTCTTTGTTTATCATGGCTTTGTCCGTCACTGATAAATCAAAGATAGTAGTTAATTACACAAAATCAAAATGATCTAGTGTAGAATTGTATATAGTCACCATTATTTATTCGCCCGGGAATCAGTCAGCGGCAAGAGATTTTTTGCATAGCACCATGCTCGTCAGGCCCGCCAACCCAGTTCAAATCCAACCGTGGGTTTGAGCTTCTGAAAATTGAATTACCGATTGATAGTTGAACAGGAAAACTGCTGATAACCCAACGATCAGGATGATGACCAGGACGCTCCCGAAATCATTTGAAGCCGTTTCTGCGAGCAGTATTTCATTGTCCTTCAATGTCACATTGAGTTGGTAGTCATTGGCTTCACTCAACACAAACCTGGACCTGGCAAGCCCTTCTTTCACGATGCTGAAGAGGCCCTGACTATGATATATATTTTGAAATCCCTTGTTCTTAACAAACACTTCCTCCACATTTCCAGGCACTCCCGATAGCTCAAAAGCCACTGTGGTGGCATGCCCAAGCATGACCATCCCGTTTTCCAGCGTCACTTCTCTGTCGTTTACCCTGATGTCAATTTGCCCTTTCAGGTGGGTCAAAAGCAATTGGTTGAATTCCTCGGCTGAAGCGTACGAATCTAGGCCGTAAGCATTTCTTACTTCATACTGGAAGGCGGTCATAGAGGCGTTCAGCTGAAGCATCCATTGCCCAGGTTCTTTCTCGATCAGGGTGAATGAGGAAATATCCGGTTGATGCGCAATGGCAGACGTGACAAAAAGGATCGCAACCATGGCAAAAATTGATTTCATTGTCTTTTTCATAGCTGATGTCTTCATTAGTTAATGTATGCTCCCGCCAGGCAGTTAATGAAATTATTAGCGCCGGGTGCATCTACATGGTAATGATAGCCTCTTACGTCGTCATAGTGCCCTCTGCATCCATCCAGGTCGCCCGGTTCGTTTCCATCTTCGTTGAGCTGGGCGTAAATGCCGTGCCCGTCCATCGCATACCCAATCATGGGGGCATGTCCGTCCTTCTGCTTGATTTGTGTGGATACACCTGTGGCGGCGTGGTAATGATAGCCCTGATGCACATTGATGTGGCCACCGGCGTCGTCAAAAGGAGCGATGGTATAGGCACCTAAAATGTTGTCGACCGGCGCCGATGCAGAAAATTCTACGCCATTGAAGGCAATACCACGTGTTTGAGGGCCAAAGCCCATCGCTTCTTGCCTTCGCTCGGGTCGGTTGCCGGGTGCTGGTCTGTCTCCCCGCTCTGGCCTTTGACCTGGTTCAGGTCTTCCGCCTGCTTCCCCGGGTCCGCCAGCGCCCCGTGCAAAATACGCCGATGTGGCAAGCTTTACTGGCGTAGTTGGGATCATCCACGTGCGGGTGACATCAGCGATGTAGTCGGGGATACACTCCACGCAGAAGTTTTTGTAGGCTTCGCCCACGTTGGGGTTGGCTGCGTTGATACAGTCTTCTTCTGTCTTTGTGACATAAATATCGCCGTTAGCGTCATACATCAGCCAGGAGTCATCGTTGTAAAATGTGGCCAGGTTCCTGATGAATTCACCATCCACATCGTGGACTTCTCCGTTTTCAAGCCAAATGCCTCCTGCCTCCGCACCATCAGCAATATTGTCCGGGCACCACGGCCCCATGTCGTGATCAGCAGGCGTACCGGCCACTATTTGGTAGCAGGTTGTTTTTGTGCCGTCCGACAGTGTGCAAGGTACCGTTGAAACTTTCGTCCCCTCCAGGAAGAAGTCCGGGTTGACTGCCACAACTGTTTCTGCCGTTGTATCTCCTTTTAATTCCCCTTTACCACCAATAGATGAACTCAGGACGAATATCATCAATAGCATGGGTACCAGTTTAAATTTCTGCATGTCAATACTTTTGCACGTTTAGACGTGGCTCCCGGATGTATCCCTCATGCGTATCGATTTTTTTTGAAATAAAGGGAGAATCTGGGATTTGAAGAGGTGGCTGCGTCACCTCACGTTAAACGACCTGACCTGCGGAACTGATCAGGCTATAAGCTGGCACCTCCGCTTTACAAAGAGAAGTGCAGCGGCTTAAGAAAAGGTAAGTCAGTTGCCTAAGTATTTCAGAGTGGTGCCAATTGGCTCGCAAGCGAAATGCTTCATCGATAAAACAAGGCGGCTGGTATAGTCAATCTCCTCAATCGTATATTCTCTTTTATTAAGCGACTCTATGATTTCAACTTTGAAGTGTAATAACAAAAACACCAGGAAAAATGAAATCATATCTCCTCATAGCAAGCTTATTATTGGTGCAGCTTTCATTCGCTCAAGAGGCGTCAGACGGCACGATGCCCAAAGTATGGTCATTGCAAGATTGTATCAGCTACGCACTCGAAAACAATATTACTGTTAAGGAAGCGGCATTAAACATCGATATAGCCGAAGTCGACTACAGTAAATCAAAATCTTCGAGGTTGCCTAATGTGTTTGGCAATGCCTCACAAATCCTCTCTAACGGTAATACGATAGACCCCATCACCAGTGAATACATCACTGACCAGATTCACAGTGGAAATGTGGGCATCAGCAGCTCTGTTGTCTTGTTTCAAGGTTATCAAATCAGCAATCAAATCCAGCAAAATAAGTTGCTGCTGGAGCGAAGCGTTCTTCAGGAAGAGGTAGAAAGGAACTGCATTGTGCTGAATCTTCTGGAAACGTACTTACAAGCGTTGTATAGCAAAGAGAGCATTGCTATAGCAGAAAACAATTTGGCAGCTTCAGAAAAAGAGGTGCTAAGGGCCAAGGCACGCCTGGATGCGGAAACAATTGCGCTTAGCGATTACACCGAAGCGCAAAGTCAGGCTGCTACCAACAAATACAATGTGATTGCCGCCAGGAATACCTACCAGCAGTACATCATCGAGTTAAAGCAGTTGTTGGAATTACCACCAATGGAAGTGTTGGAAATTGAGACCATTGATGAAAATGTGGACTTGACAAACCTGAATCTGAATAAGTCAGAGCTCTATTTTAACGCCATCAGCTTTTTGCCGGAGATAAAAGCCACCAACCTGAATATAGCAGCGAGCAGGAAACAACTCGATATTGCCAAGGGCGGGTATTTGCCAACGCTTGCGCTAACCGGAAGCCTTGGTTCAGGTTATTCGAGCTTTAACAACAATACGTTATCGGATCAGTTCAATGTCAATTTCAATCAACGCCTTGGGCTGTCATTAAGCGTTCCCATATTTAACAGGAACCAAACCAAGGCGGCTGTGCAAACGGCTGCGATTAATATTGACAAAGCACAAATACAAAAGCAAAGCGCCGAGAAAGAGGTTTACAAAAAGGTAGAAACTGCCTATCAAAACGCTCTGTCGGCTCAGGAGCAACTTATGGCTGCACAAGCCTCGCAACAGGCTGCCGAACAATCTTACAAACTGGCTCAGACAAAATATGAGTTGGGAGACCTGAGTACTACCGACCTGGTGATAAGTCAAAATACCTATACCAACGCACGACAGAACTATTTACAGGCTAAGTACCTGAACATCTTGTACTATCAATTGCTCCAGTTTTATCAGGGGAACGACATTCAACTTTAACAGAATACAAAATGAAAATTAAAAGAAATATAATTATTGGCACTGTAGCACTGGTGATACTTGCCCTTATAGCCTTCCGTTTCATAAAAGGGGATGACGCAGCGGTTATTGAAGCTAAAACGGTGGCTGCCAGGTTGGCGGATGTTACCACCACGGTAACAGCCACAGGAACGATAGAACCTACCATGCAAGTAGACGTCGGCACACAAGTTTCCGGAGTAGTCGAAAAAATATATGTGGACTACAACAGCGTGGTGAAAGAAGGTCAGCTGATTGCAGAGCTGGATAAAACCAATCTCAGGGCCTCGCTCACACAAACCCGTGCCGCTTATGACAATGCAGTTTTTCAGAGAGACTACATGGAAACTATTTTCGAAAGACAAAAGAAGTTGTTCGAGAACCAGGTCATTAGCAAATCTGACTATGATGATGCATTGTACAATTTTGAAACAGCAAAGGGTACGGTCACGCAACGCTTGTCGGATCTCCAGTCGGCCAGAACTAATTTGAGTTACGCAGATATATATGCACCTATCGACGGGGTAGTACTTTCCCGTGATATCGATGAAGGGCAAACGGTTGCTGCAAGTTTCAGCACGCCTACACTCTTTACCATTGCCCAGGACTTGAGGGAAATGCAGGTGGAAGCAGATGTGGATGAAGCGGATATTGGCCAGGTGAAGGAAGGGCAGAGGGTAACCTTTACAGTCGACGCTTATATGGGTGAAATTTTTGATGGCACGGTGACACAGGTAAGGTTAGACCCAACGGTGACTTCCAATGTGGTGACGTACACAGTAGTGATTAAAGCTGATAACCCCGATTTAAAATTGAAGCCGGGGTTAACAGCCACCATTTCTATTTACACTTTGGAGCTGAAGGATGTATTAACTGCTGAAGCCAAAGCCATTAATTTTAAACCAACACCCTCGTTGTTGATGGCATATAATCAACAGTTGGCCAATACAGGGCCTCCTGAGGGCCCACCAACACCAATTGAAGAAAGTGATCAACCAATTGTTTGGGTGCGTGATGCCAATGGTGCCATCTCGCAAAAGACCGTCACCTTAGGTGCCAGCGATGGCGTGAATGTGCAAATACTGAGCGGGCTTAATGATGGTGATCAATTGGTATACAGCTTGAAATCTCAAAGCAATGAAGAAGTAAGATCTTCAGAAGGGGAAAGTGAAAGCCCGTTTATGCCGAAACCACCGGGAGCAAACAGGAAAAAGTAATCAGCCATGGCAAAAGAAATAATAAAAATCGAAGAGTTGAAGCGTGAGTTTACAATGGGAACAGAGACTGTTCATGCGCTTAGAGGTATTTCATTCACCATACACGAGGGTGAGTTTGTAACCGTGATGGGTTCCAGTGGTTCAGGAAAAAGTACGCTGCTCAACATTCTGGGATGTTTGGATCAACCTTCATCGGGCACTTATGAGATTGATGGAGTGAGTGTAAAGGACCTTAGTAGAAACCAACTGGCGACAATAAGAAACGAAAAAATCGGGTTTATTTTTCAGTCTTATAATTTATTGCCCAGAACCTCAGCCATTGAAAACGTGGAGTTGCCCTTGCTATATAATAGCAAAGTGTCGACCGATGAGCGGAGGAAGCGTGCCATTGAAGCCCTTGAGAAGGTTGGCCTGGGCGACAGACTCCACCATACACCAGCTCAGCTCTCTGGTGGCCAGCAACAAAGAGTGGCTATTGCCAGGTCGTTGGTAAATAACCCCGTGATGATCCTTGCAGATGAAGCCACAGGAAACCTGGATACCCGCACCTCCTACGAAATCATGTCGTTGTTTCAGGAGTTAAACGCACAAGGAATTACCATCACCTTTGTGACCCACGAGCCGGATATTGCGGCGTTTAGTGCCAGAACCATCGTATTAAGGGACGGGCTTATTTTGCAGGACCACAAGAACAATAAGGTACAGTCTGCGGTAGAGCAGCTAGCCAAATTACCTCAAGAAGAACATTCATTATGAGACTCTTAAATCTGTTAAAAATAGCTTTTAAAGCGATAGTTCTTAATAAGTTGAGAACGCTGCTCACCATGCTGGGAATCATCATTGGCGTGGCATCTGTCATCGCCATGCTGGCCATTGGTGAAGGTTCAAAGGAAAGCATTCGTGCTACTATTTCAAGCATGGGTTCTAATATGATTACTATTAGACCCGGCACTGATGACAGAGGCCCTGCAAGAGGAAGTGGGGGTGATGTACAAACCCTTACGCTTGAAGATTATGAAGAGATAAAAGAACAAGCTTCCTTGCTGAGCTACATTACGCCAGTTGTAAATAGTGGCGGACAGGTTATCAATAGTTCCAACAACTGGCCATCTACCATTTATGGTGTCAATCCTGATTATCTAAACATTAAAGTGGTAGATCTGCAAAGCGGTAGCATGTTTACCAATGCCGAAGTAAAATCGGCTTCAAAAGTCGTATTACTTGGGCAAACCGTTGTTGACAATGTGTTTCCTGATGGAGAAGAGCCGGTGGGAAAAATGATCCGATTCAATAATATCCCCTTTAAGGTTATTGGTGTTTTAGAAAAAAAAGGAGAAAATACATTCGGACAAGATCAGGATGATGTGGTGATTGCCCCATACACGACCGTACAGAAACGAATTTTAGCAATAGACCATCTGAATCAAATTATGGCATCGGCGGTTAGTGAAGATGATGCGCCAAATGCAGTAATAGAAGTGACTTCGATTTTACGTGCACAGCACAAACTATTGGATAGTGATGATGATTTTACGGTTCGTTCTATGGAAGAATTGATTTCGACCTTTAGTTCTACCAGCGAAATGCTAACCATTCTTTTAGTGGCAGTTGCCAGCATTTCTTTGTTAATTGGTGGTATTGGCATTATGAATATTATGTATGTTTCCGTTAAAGAGCGCACCAAAGAAATCGGGTTACGTATGGCTGTAGGAGGTAAGGGAGCCGATATTTTAATGCAATTCTTAATTGAAGCCATCTTGATCAGCATCACAGGCGGGGTATTGGGCGTCGTTTTAGGCTTAGGGGCAACTGTTTTTATCGAAAAATTCTTAAGCTGGCCAACAAGCATTGCCATGTACTCCATTGTAATATCATTTGCCGTTTGCGCCGTGACCGGTATCTTTTTTGGATGGTATCCTGCCAAAAAAGCAGCTGCTCTGGATCCGATAACTGCCTTACGCTACGAATAACGGTATGCACAACAACAATAAAATAACGGCCATTTCGCAACTGCTTGTTTGGGCAGGCCTTTTCAGCATGCCCTACGTGTTGTCATACGGCCAGGACCAGGACATCAACAGGGTGATTGCACATTTTTGGATCCCCCTGGTGTTTTCAGCTATTGTGTTTTACCTCAATTACTTTGTGCTGGTAGACCGGTTTTTTTTCACCAAAAAAACACTGCAATTCATCATCGTCAATGCGGTCATCGTTGCAGTCTTCTTGCTGCTGAGAGAACAAATTGAAAGTTCTTTTTTCCCGGATTTTGCCAGAAAAACGCCAAACGGAGAAGATGGGCCCGGGCCGCCGTTTAAAATGTTCATTTATGTGCAGGCGTTATCATACATGGCACCCATTCTCTTTTCAATAACCATTAAAACGACAAGGCAGTGGGTGAAAACTGAAGTTGAGCGAAAGGAAGCTGCCAACTATAAGTTACAGTCGGAGTTGCAGCATTTGCACTACCAGCTCCAACCTCATTTCTTTTTTAATTCCCTCAACAACATCTATGGATTGATAGATGTGTCAGTGGATCAAGCCAAATCTTCGATTCATAGTTTAAGCAAGCTCATGCGCTATATGCTCTATGAAACGAATACGGAACTGGTACCTCTTTCAAAGGAAGTCGACTTTATGAAACGATATATCGACTTGATGAAGCTGCGGCTGTCGGAAGAAACAACAGTGAAATATAGCTTTCCATCAGAAAACTCCGGAATCCAGATAGCGCCGTTACTATTTATTTCGTTAATTGAAAATGCCTTTAAGCACGGAGTGTCGGCCACCAAAGACAGCCTTATTAATATTGCTATGACGTGCAACCATAAGACTGTGGTGTTTACCATTGATAACGACAATTTCCCTAAAAGGACTGACGACAAAAGCGGTTCGGGTATTGGTGTGAAAAACCTGGAAAAGCGACTGCAATTGCTGTACCCAAACAGATTCAAGTTCGAAACCAAGGTAGAGGATGGTCGTTTTTTGGTTCGCCTGGAAATAGAAACAGCATAAGCTATGAGTAACCAAAAACTCACGTGTGTAATTGTTGATGATGAGCCGATGGCACGTAGCATGGTAGAAGCGTACGTCAACAAAACGCCATTCCTGGTGCTTAAAAAGACGTGCAAAAATGCTATTGAAGCAATGGAGTTCTTGAAAGAAGAGCCAGTCGATTTGCTGTTTCTGGATATCCAGATGCCAGACCTCACAGGTATTGAGTTTTCTAAAATGCTACCCAAAGATACACGGGTAATTTTCACCACAGCTTTTAACCAATACGCCGTGGAGGGATTTAAGGTAGAAGCATTGGACTACCTTTTGAAGCCATTTGATTACGCCGAGTTTTTAGCCGCTGCCGACAAAGCGAATAAATGGTTCGCCCTGGTGAGAGGCAATCAGCAGTCACTTCTCTCGGAAGAAAAGGAATTCCTTTTTGTGAAATCTGAATACAAGCAGCTACGCATTAAACTGGCCGATGTGCTCTATTTTGAGGGACTTAAAGACTACATCAAAATATGGCTGAAGGATAATCCGAAGCCTGTGCTAACGCTCATGAGTTTGAAGACGCTGGAGGATGAACTGCCGGCAAACAAGTTTATGCGGGTACATCGTTCGTTCATTGTGTCATTGGACAATGTCGACGTGATAGAACGCAGTCAAATACTCATCAACAGACAGCGGATTTCAGTTTCAGAGCAATACAAGCCGAAATTCCTGGAGTTTATCAACAAGAATTCATTCAATGCCTGATTTGGCCAAAAAACCGGGAGACGGGGTCGGGGTAGAAGGATAGGCTGTTGCCCAAAGCTGTAGTGTTAGAGCTGCCGTTACCCTGTCACGACCGGAAAGAGAGGGCTTGCCAGTTATTTCTCATATACCCGGATTATTTCTCCATTGCCTTTTCCATTCACACTTCTCACAAAGGCATTGACCGCTTTCTTCATTGGAACGGGGTTGTGTCCAGGGAAATAATCTTTGTACTTCTCATAAGCATCTTCGACCATTCCTAACGACACCGCATTGACCCGGATGCCATTTTCAATTTCCAGGGCTACTGCTTTGACGAAACTGTGAATTGCTCCGTTCACCATCGCCGCACTTGTAGTTTTGGTCACAGGGTCGTCGGCTAAAATGCCGGTTGAAAGTGTGATGGATCCGCCTGTGGTTAAGTAGTCTTTACCAATTCGAACAAGGTTTACTTGTCCCATCAATTTACTCCTAAGTCCAATGTAGTAGTCGTCTTCAGTAAGTTCATTGAAGTTGGCCCATTTTGCTTCTCCTGCGATACAGACAATTGCATCTACTTTTTTCAGCAATGCCAATGCTTTTTCGATGGAGTTGGTGTCGGCTATATCAATATTGATTTCTCCGCTCCTTCTGCCTGCAACAATCACTTCATTTTCATTTTGAAAGTGTGCTGTTACAGGTTTTCCAATTGTTCCCTGTCCACCTATGATCAATATTCTCATACTCTTTCTTTTGATTACTGTTGACAAAAAAATCGGTTTATCTCCACAGCTGGCAAGCAGGCTTTCGTGCACATAAACGGGTAGCGCCTCCCTGGCATTGCAAGTTACGCTATTGGCTATCTGCTGGTTTATCAGTCATCAGCAGTTGTTTGTTGTAGGCTTCAATTCTGGCATGAGCAGTGCCGTCTACCAATAATATTACTATCATCATAGCAATGGTGGTGATGCTGATTGCCCGCCAGGTTGGAGTGTTCACAAAAACAATAAGCAAGGCAGCCACAATGATAATAATAGGAACAACCTTGAAAACCACTGTGTATTCTTTCAAAGTGCTTTCAGCACGGGCAATCTCTGATGCTACAAAAGCTGAAGCGTCACTATTGTAGGCCCTTTCAAACTGGGTGATTCTTGATTTGTTGGTAAAAAATAATCCTAACCCGATGGTCATCAATAAACCTCCTGCCACCAGTAGTGGGACGATGTAAGCTTTGGCTAATTCGGTTTTGCCTAGCTGCCAAAATCCGACGCTGGCGATGATGAACAAAATGGCGAAAAGGATGAAGAATCGTGTCGAGAAAACTTCGGCTTTTGCCCAGTCAGTGGCTGCTTTTAAAATTTCCATGGTCTTTTGTTTTAAAGTTCTGTTAAATACTAATTACTACTAATGCTCCTCGGGCTGTAACCAAACGCCTTTTTGAAGGCAAACGAAAAATGGGAGAGGTTCTCAAAACCTGCTGAAAGATATACCTCAGTCGCTTTTTGTTTTTTGGTAGTGAGTTTGTAATACGCCAGATTCAGTCGTTTCTCTGTGAGCCATTTTCCGGGTGTGGTCTTAAAAATCTTTTTAAAATCCGATTTGAATACGGTCAGGCTTCGGCCTGTCAGAAAAGCGAATTTTTCCAATGGCAAATTGAACATGTAGTGCTCTTCCATGTATTTTTCAAGGTCGATTTTCCCCATCTCGCTAAATGTGCCCAAAATTGAACTGGCTCTTTTGTCCGCTTCATCAATGAGGGTCAGTGCCTCCTGAATTTTTATGGACACGATCGATGCTGGAAGTTCATCCTGCACATCAAAATAGGAAAGCATTGACCCAAAAAAGCTTGTCAGCAAGGGATGCGATTTCACAGGTCTTTGCTTCGCTATGTTTTCATCCCAATTTTCCAGAACCGGACGGTCGAGATAAAACTTGCGAAGGTCTTCTTCGGGAAGAAGCATCGTCACCACCTTAAAAGGCTCCCCGTTCATCGGGCTTTTCACGACCCTTGTCAATTGGTTTTTGGGAACCAAAACAGTGTCGCCTGCAACAAAAGTCAGGGTGTCTTTCCCATAAGTTAAAGTCATTTCACCCGAATAAATGAAAGCAACGATATGCTGAGGCGAAATGTGCTCCCAGGTGTATTGCTTGTCAACCGTTCCCGATAGAAATACCCTGCCTTTGTTTGTTGCCATTGGTTGCATTCTTTATTTACAATTGAAATTTTTGCCCCGTTTGTTCCTCTGAAATCGCCCACAATTTAGTGGCAACAGCTTTGTCCTGAGCATGTGGCTCCAGTTTACATTCGCCAACCGGTCCGGTCCAGTAGTTTCGTCCTGTAGGGCCATAGAAGCCAGCCGGGTCTAAGTTCGGTTCCGTGGCACACATCAATTCCGGATACGCACCTTTTTCGGCCGATTGTACCATTGGAGATAGCTTCATGATTTGCCAAATGAATCGTGTCATTAAACTGCCGCTGGTTTTGATAAGAGAAGTAGCCGAAGCGCCCGGGTGACAGGCATACACTTTTACATCCGTCTTGCCCGCCTTTTTCAATCTGTCTTGCAATTCATACACCGTCATGATCTGTGCCAATTTGCTTTGGCTATAGGCATCATTTCCACCGTAGTTTTTATCCCAGTTCATGTCGTCAAACTTGATAGTTTTCAGACCTAAATTGTATCCCATACTACCCACAGTAACAATACGGCCTTTGGATTTTTCAATCAGCGGAAAGAGCAGCGCCTGCAGTGTGAAATGACCGTAGTGGTTCACGCCAAGCTGGCTCTCAAAGCCATCAACGGTAAGTTTTTGACTGGGCACCTGAGCAATAGCACCGTTACACATTAAAGCGTCGATACGTGTCACTTTCTCAAGTACCTCTTCTGCCGCCCTTCTTACAGATGCCTGTTCTGCCAAATCCATGAGGATATATGACACATCTATATGATTGCCGAGCGCTTCTTTCAGCGTGGCAATCACATCGTCAGATTTTTTCGCATTACGATTTAACATCACGACTTTAGCACCCTTCGACAGCAGGATCCGTGAAGCTTCAAATCCTGTACCGCTCGTAGTACCTGTAATCACATATGTTTTTCCGGTTAAATCTCCTATTCTTTCGGGAGTCCATCCTTGTTTTCCAAATTGGTTTTTATTGTTCATCTCTGTCTTGTTTCAATTTATATGAAACAAAGGTCTTGAAAAATCAAAAGCCCAACTTTGTTTAAAAGTCGTTTTTACTTTGTTTAAAAGTTATAAGGGTTTTTCCGATGGAGAACTTTGTGGTCTGCGGAGGATTACAGCCAGAGCCCGGCTCATGTGTGGTTGTGTATCGTACTTCGTTTCTTACCAATACCTGGCCATTCTTGCCGACCGTAGCTTTAGTGAAGGCAGGCCCACGAATAATAATATGCTTTGTAATGAGATACCAAGCCCTACGGGTTTGAGGTGAGCACCCCGCTCGCCCGAAGAGCTTCGTCAAGAAATCTCTTCATTAATGGAGTGAAGACGCCTTGTCGCCTAACAGGCTGTCTTCGTAACTGCCTCAACAATCATCTTATGCCCACCACACAGGAATTGCACGTACTTCTTAATGAGCCTGGTGGCTCTCACCGCCGTGCAAAACGAACGTCTTGTTTGTTTTACCATCTTTTAATTCGTGCAGCACCCAGGTATCTTCGTTTTCTCCTTTCTGTAGTGTCCAGTTTCTTTCAGGATCAGCCAGTAGTTTTTTCACGCTCCGGGGAAATGCATTGGCGGCACGGGCATCTTCCCATGTTCTTATTGCTTTGAAAATGGCCTCTTTTTGAGGACAGCTTTCAACATCTTTCTGATTCAGAACCAGGCTATATGTTGTTCCAACACCAACAGAAATAGCTTGTATATGTTCGTATTGCTCCACCGTTGATTGGGAATTAACGGGGAAATTGACCCCCATACCCACCGGGAAAAAGTTAGCGTACGTAACGTCCCGCAGGTCTTTTCCCTGGCTCGTAGTGCTGCCCCATTCTCTGGTGTCAACATCATACAGGTTTTTTCCACCACCAACATTCCAGATACTTTGATAATGCCATGAGCCTTCTGACAATGTGGCCCCGGTAAAACGAATAGGGGGAATGCCAAGAGTTGCAGCCCTTTCAAACATCTTGCGAAAAAAACGCTTCGCCGAGTAGTAGCCATGGCCGTTGTTAAACAGAAACTCCTGCCCGTCGAAATCATAGTAGCCTAAACCGTTGATAAAGCAAACGTCTGCATAGTATTCGGCAATTTTGTCCTGAAGCTGCATATTGGGGATCAAACCATCATAACCATAATTCAGCGTCACCTGAAGCTTATAAATGGTGTCGTTGGATGGGTGACTCGTAGCCATGGTTTCCCAGTACCCACGTTTTACATTCAGGAGCCTGTAGGGTTCTTCTTCGGAAACACCGAGATAATAGATCAGCTCCTTACCGATTTTTATCATGTTCAGGTTTTTGGCATGCCCTTCCCAGCTGGCAATTTCCTCGAGATGGGTTGGGTCGTCCACGATAATGATGGTATCGGTGGGACTGATGCTTTTTGCCAGCAAACGCTTCTGTTGATAGCACAAACTATCACTTGGCAGGGGACTGGCGTCCTTGGTTCCGGGAGCCAGCGAATTGGTGATCGGGGTCCTTCCAATGCTAATTCCATACTTTGCAGCCATCTCGGAAAACTCCTTATGTGATTTGTTGCCGGAAGTTAATTTTATTGGTTTGTGCTCAAAATTTTTCCCGTCTATGTAACCATCGTTTCCTCTGTCTGGCTTTAAAAATCCCTGATCGTACAAGCTGATTGTCGTAAAGCCTAACCTCGATGTGTACGATATGATACTGTCATTCAAGTTTCCGCTGGTAAAAGCATCGGGGACAAAAGCGGTCGGATCTTTCACCCATTTCCCGTTGATTGTTGGAAACGGCAAGCCTTCCTGCAACACAATGTCCTGAATCACATCCATCAAGGCAGTGCTGTCGGGGCTGCCCCACAAAGCAATGGATGAGCCTATGTAATCGACCCCCGGCAATGGCTGGACCTCCAGGTGGTTTGGCGTATTGGCTGCCATATTCGGTATGAGTGAATAGTATACCTCTCTTTCAAATGTTCTGTCTCTGGAGTGGTAGTTAATGGAAATCCTTCCCTTTTCGTCGACGAGTGCAGAGTTGCCATACATTATTCTGTAGTACGGCTCTTTGTGTGCGTAAAAGGCAACATCGCTGATTCCGTTTCCTCCCAGGTTAAAAATTTGTCCTTCGTGCAATGAGTTGGGGAGGGGATAAAGCTCCGGATCGGGAGAATGGATGATGTACTGAAAAGGCGCTGCGTCGGCTACAGTTTCAGAAGTGCCACCCAGGGTGTTGTCGTCGAGGGCAAGCACGCCAATGGCATAATTGACCGCCTCGCTTGTATCTCTGGCAACCCCAATAATTTCCCCAAACAGGTTCGTGATTTTCGTATGATAGGGCCCCCATTGAATGCCATCAATTCCGTTGCGTGGTGCAAGGGACTGAAGCGTAAATTTCAAATACTTTTCCTCCGTCGTCACGATGACTTGAGCGACCGAACCGTTAGAATAGCTTAGGGTGATGGCTTGACCTTCCTCGCTGAATTTTGCGCTGACAGGTGCATAATATACTTTCTTTTTGCCGTCGTACAGCTGCATTAAGGGTGATGGCTTATCAAGAGGACTAAATTCCCGATGGGGCTCTTTCCCGATATTTTGCATACTGGTAATAAAGCCTCCCTTGCTGATTTGTATTTTAAGATAGTCGGTACTGAAATCGATCTTTCCTGCGTTTGTGCAATTGTAAAGTAAGACCGTAAGTATTAGCAACGTGATGTTGCTTCCAAGCTTTTCAATAGTGGACGTATTGACCATCATGATATCATATCTAAGATGTGGGGAATACTGGCTTCTTTTGTTTTTTGAAAGTTAGTAGAGGCCGGTCCTATATTTTATCATTTGTTAGCATTTTGTTTTATTCTTGGATCAAAACTCATAGCCGTTTCGGAAATCACTTTAATTCGGGAGGAGTCGGGGTGGTTAGGGTTAATTAAGTAATTATATTCCTGGGGTACAATACAACTTGGCACTTTTAAGACGGCTGCTCCACTCTCTTTTACAAAATCATCCCCTATAAATTGAGTTTCTAATATTGGGGGCCTGGCGTCCCAGTTTTCAGGCAAGTCTGCTGGATCAATTTCAAGGATTTGAATGTCATCCGGAATATCAATTTCAACATAAGACCTATCCGCTGGCAAATCTTCACTGATGTCCAGATGAACCGAAACTTCTAAAGTTGCTAAGGCACGAGATTCTGCAGAGTAAACAAGATAGGTGTTAAGACTATTCCATCTATATCCTTCTGTTAAGGCTGCCCCAATTCCCTTTAGAGTAGATTTGAGATACTTATTTCTCTCGACTCGGTAGACTCTCATTACGCCATATTGCCGTATTCAAGTCTATTAAGTGCGTTTTTCACTTCTTGAATACCCGTTACTGAATCAAAAAGACTTTCTGGTTTTGCCCCACCTAGCGACAGATTAGGTTTTTTAAGCCACCTCTGAAATTTTTCACGTTCATTATTAAAGGCTTCCAGACCAAAATCTAATAATTCAGTGAGTAATAGTACAACTTCACTATCCCGTCCGCTTAATAAGTCGTTTTCTCTTTTCTTTTTATTGTAGGTCGTTTGAGGAACTCCAAAAATAGTCAGAACCTGTTTGACGGGTGAGCCTGTTCGTTTACTGATAACTTCAATAGATTCGTAGGGTAAACCTTTCCTAATCAGGCCCACACGTTCCATTTTATTGGACCAGACATATTCACCGTTAGGCACTTTAATACTCCAGTGCGGAGTAGCTTTCCTCTCAATCCCGGCTCGCTTGATACTGCTTTTGGTATCAAATTTTGAGATTGTTTTCGTCAATTCTTTCATAACAGCAATTTTACTACAATATAGCAACAGTATTGCTGCATACAAAGTTTCTTCGAAGTAAATGCTAACCACTGGCTCATATTGGGAGCGGAGGGCTCCGAGCTAGCCTCTTAAACTGCCGTGAGGCCTGCATGCTTGGTAAACATAGAAAGAGTGGACCTTTAAAATGTCAAGCCTTCGTCAAGGTTGACGCATCCGAAGGGTGGTACGACGGGCACCGCTGTGGCGGTGGGGTCTGTGCGTGTCAATTTTTGTTGTCTGGATAGGGATCACCATATCTCCTGCGATGCGGCGTTCCGACCGGATCAAATTCTGATGAGTACTGCACCACAGTTATGTCGGACCTCCGTGTTTATATTTCGACATTGAGTTTCAAGTGACCACCAAGCCCGTCTCTTATTATTCGCATAAGAGTTGAAAGCCGGATATCGCTGGCATTGTTCTCAATTCTTGAAATATACGTTTTAGTTGTTCCGCACTTCTGAGCCAGTTGTTCCTGGGTCATGCCCTGATTCTTACGAAGTTCCTGAAGCATAATCCCTAAGCGAAAAGCCTCAAAACTCTCTTCGAAAGCTTCCCTTGTTTTCGCACCTCGTTTGCCATACTCCGAGTCCAGGTGGTCGTCAAAGTCTACAATTTTAGTTTTGTTCATCGTAATATTGTTTTTGTAGCTTTTCAGCTACACTCGGTAGAAAGCACAGACGTATATCAGCGACAGATACACGGTCAAGTTGCGCTTTTGAGAGAGTTTACTTTATGTCCTCACGAAAATGTCGACTGTTACTTTGTTACCGATTCTCCACTTAAGCCAGCCTGTTGCCGAGTTGGTACACTCATTAATATAAGTTGAACATGGCATTCCTTCGTGAGGATTTTGGCCTAAGTTGTATAAACAATCATACTTCACCCTGATCCAATCTCCTCTAACCTCCATCGCACAAAACAATTCGAATCTTTCATCAGGTAGTGTTACCACTTCTGCGGAGTTGTTGGGCTGCGTCCTTAATGGTTGATTTTTAAATTCCTCAATTTCAATTCTTCTTCTAATTCCATGTGAATCAATTAGATATTCTTCCCAAGACCAAAACACATAATTAATGTTCCTGGGGACATACTTGATATCCTGTTCGTTCACCAATACCTTATAAGACTTCTCAAGAGTATCTAAGACGACAACTTGAGCAATTCCGTAGTCTGGCTTATGATATTTGGCGCAAAATGGAGATGGGTTGCCTTCATTGTAGATGTTCCATGAACAGAAGTTGTCAGTCAGTTCAGGGTTGTTAAAGACTTCAAAGACAGGTGTTCGGTGGTTGTAATTGTCATATTCTACAAGCCCAATTCCAAGTTCAGAAGTTGTGTTGGCGTACTGACACTGTCCAAATGAAATGTTCGATATCAGAATTCCAATAATGACTAAGATGCAGGTTCGCATATTCTCTTCTCTCTAGCCGATGACCATGATGTGTGGGGATTGCAAAGCATAATTGTCTCCTCGAAAAGTAGCCACACCGGTGATAAAGTTAACTCTTGTGGCGGAGATTCCAACCCCACCATCATACGGTAACAGCTAATTCCCCGTGCATTCATGGTCACGTGTTAGTACACGTTTACTCGCCGTAAATTGCTAGCCTTATTTGTCTGTAACCGTTTGAGTTGTTTCCGAACATGAAAAGGTAAGCGTTGTTGTTTCCGTAGAGCCATTTTATTCCATCTCGAAAATTCTCAGGATTGTTAGTGGATTCAATAGCCTTCTCAGTTGGTTTACCAAATTCAGTTGTTACTCTACGGGCTAATTGATTAAATTTTTCTTGAAACAGCAGGTATTTCTTATTCTTCTGCTTGTCAGTTAGAAAGTTCGGATTTCTAGTGTTGTCCCACTGATAGAGAATCACCCTAACGATATTCGAGGTATCCATAAAATACTGAGTTTCAAGAATGAGGTTTTTGTTCTCTTTAAGTCTGTAAGTTTTGGGTGTTTGTAGTTCAAAGTTGTTGGTGTTCGGATAGATACCAGTTCCTATGCCAATCAGGTGACCCGGTGTTATATCTTCGGATTTAAGTTGACGTTCAAGACATTCTACTTCATCATGAGTTAGCTGGTCAGAAGTTGTATAGGTCAAGGACGTTCTGGTTAAACGACAAGCACTAAGTAAAGTAATAACCGATAAAAGTAGGAGGGGTCTCATATGTGTACTATCGACAAGCTATGATGAGTAGGGATTAGAAACCACTAACCTATCCTCTCGCACATAGCCACGCCTTGATTTAAATTTATTACTTGTGGCGGACTTTCCAATCCCCATGAAAATATCCTAACCATTAAAACCCCATTCATTCATAGCATTTGTTAGCCTCATCTGTTATTCTTTTACCAGTTCGTTCAGTCGTGGTTGAAGAACCCAATACCCAATAATTGAGAACCAAATTAGAAAAAATTCACCGGCATAATCACCAAATTTGGCCATTCGTCCGAGTTCAACTGACTTAAGGGTCTTAGCTGCAAATCGTACCCCCCAGAATATTATAAACATTGAAAATAGATGAAGAGGTACAATGATTCCAGCAATTGCTCCAGGATTTGCTCCTTCCATTGAATTGCCTACTGTAAACGAAAAACCCATGAATACCATTATTAGCACTATGTAGATGTTTGGGATTGCAAACAAGATTTTGAAGCGTTTAACGTTCAGCTTTACTTCTTCAGGTAGTTTTGAGTTCAGGTTTGTGGAAATTGCCCAAATCCAGCCAAACGTTCCAAAGGCAAATATTATCATCATGAATGGAAAGGCTGTAATTAACAGTGTTGGGTCAGAGAACGTAAAAATGTTCAGCAGAATTGGTAGTCCCCATACTATTCCGAAGAGTTGCCAATGTTTGAGTCTTAGTAAAAATTTCATGTTACGTATTTAGTTTTCTACGAGCCTGCATTGAGGCTAGCAATTCGGTGTGGCTGCTAACCATACTCCAGTTACAATTATTTTTTGAATTACGTATAAAAGTAGCTTAATAGCATAAATAAAGCTATTTTATCCATTTATAAACGTATATTTTACGCATAGTATTCGAACAATCCCCTGCTATCCTCAGCCTGTGGCATTGCATTGAAACCTTGTGTTAAAAGTGGGGCCGCCTACCTCTTCACCCACCTTCCCACACTATTATACCTCCCCTCAATCACCACCTTATAAAAATCAGAAGGATACCTCGATAAGTCTATTTCGAAAACTTCTGCACCAGCTTTTGCGGTGCCCACCTCAGTGTAAACATCCGTTCCACCCGCTTCAAAGTTGTCCGTGGTAGCCAGCAGTATTTTCACATCACCTTCCAGGTCAATGGCTTTCCAGCTTACTCTTAGCTTGTCGCCAGCCAGGTCGGTTTTTGGCTGGGCAATGGACACTTTCCCCACCAGCGGAACACCGTCCAGCTCATACGCCCTTTCTCTCGGAACCGGAATGCCCATAAAATTCAATGCCGTAGGCAGTATGTCCACAATGGCGTTCTGTTCTTTGGTGAAATAGGCATTGGGCTGTCCTCCCCCCATCACTATCCAGGTGGTGCGCTCCCTGTCCGATTGCCCGCCATGGTCCTTGCCGCCTGATTCTGCACTGCGCCCATGGTCAGTGGTAATGAACATCATCCATTGCTCGGCTTTCTCCTTTTGCCGATACTGAATGGCTTCCCAGATTCTGCCCATTTGGTCATCAGCCGTGTGAATGGCATCATCGGTTTTTTCACTGTTGCCGTGGGCATGGCCCATGTCGTCGGTATACTCCAGGTACACCCACGAAAAGTCAGGGCCTTTTTCTTTGATATAGCGGCTGGCATCATTCACTACATGCTCGTCAATATTGTGTATGAACAGCCTCTCTTTGTCGTGCGGGAAGGCTTTTTCATCAAGCTCAAAGCCATCGAAATGGTAGTCGATCATCACATTTCCAGCGGCTTGCAGGCCTTCGCCTACTAGCTTTGTGCGGTTGTCGAGCCATGTCGAAAAGATGGCCGTTTCCTTCGCTGGTGCGAGCTCTTCCACGAACCTGAAAGCTGACCAGTAGTTGTAGTTGGGCGCTTTGATGCTATTGCCCCACACATTGTGTTTGTTGCCCCAGGTGCCGGTAATGAGGTTGTTGTACCCCGGCGCTGAGATGGTCGGTGTTTCTGAATAACCACCTCTCTCTCCACCCACATATGCTCGGGTATAACCACCCGTTTTGGCGATGGCATCCATGTTGGGAGTGGCAACCCTTTCGAAGACTTCTGCCTCCACGCCGTCGATAATGACGAACACCACTTTTTGAGAAAAAGCACCGGCCGAAGCCATGATGAACAGAAGAAAGACCAGCAAATTTTTCATATCAACTCAGCAAATAGTGGAGTGACAAGGTAAGGAGAGTAACGGTGAATTGCCGCAATAATTGACCATCGGTTAACGCCCAAATGCCAATTTTTTAGTCGATGGTCGCCGGTGCCTCCCACTTTCCCCCACCACTTTCTTCCTCATTTCTCGTGGCCCGACAATAGGCATGAACCTGCGTTTGCTCCTCCGGAATTTCAATTATTACAGCCTTATCTGGCTGGTTAATAGGCATTTGATTTTCTGTTGCCTGCCTTTTTTATCGCTTTGACGCCCATTCATTACATGCGCATGGTGGTAAACTGTGTGGTCGATAGTGGGTAAAAGTGGGAATTTTTCTACTTTTTGGCAGAAAAGTGTAAGAAAGTGGGAGAGAGTGGTTGGAAGTGTCATAATTTTATTACATTTGTTGAAAGTGTTGCTGTAGTTTTTCCTGTAATCCATTATGTCATTCTTTACTAGCGAATTCGAATGTAAGATTGATGCCAAGGGCAGGCTGGTGCTTCCGGCCCGCATCAAGGTCAATCTTCCTGAGGCGCCCGGAGCATCTGCCCCCGGTCAGCCGGCGAATGAGCTTGTGCTGAGGATGGGATTTGAGCCTAACCTGATCTTGTACCCAATGGGTGAATTCAAAAAGATCCAGTCGAAGATTTCTTCGCTCAACGAATTCCTTCCTGAGAACAGGGCCTTGAAGCGGAATTTTTTCCGAAGCATCGCCCAGATAGAGATGGACAGTGCTGGCCGAATACTAATCCCCAAGACCTTTATGAAATTCGCTTCTCTTGAAAAGGAGGCGATGGTGGTAGGAGTAGGTTCCAGCATAGAGATTTGGGATCCTGGGGTATATCAAAAGCATTTGATCAACAATCCCGAAGAGTACTCCCAATTGGCGCAAAAGCTGCTGGACGAATAATCCACATGCCTATGGCCCAGGAAAACTACCACATACCGGTGATGCTCAACGAATGCCTGGAGGGGTTGGCTATTCGTCCCGATGGTGTTTATGTCGACGTGACATTTGGCGGCGGCGGACATTCGAGAGCAATAGTTGAAAAGCTGACCACCGGACACTTGTATGGATTTGATCAGGATACTGATGCCAAAGTCAATGCCGAAGGGTTTGACAAACGTTCTTTCACATTTGTACCGAGCAATTTCCGTAACCTGAAGAAGTACCTCAGGTTCTATGGCGTGCAGGCGGTGGATGGCATTCTCGCCGATTTGGGGATTTCTTCACACCAAATTGACGTGCCCGAAAGAGGCTTTACTACCCGCTTTCAGGGGCCGCTTGACATGCGCATGAACGTGAACAGCGAGGTGTCGGCCAAAGAGGTGCTGAATGAATACGGAGAAAGGGATCTTGCTAAAATCTTCGGCATGTACGGAGAGCTGAACCAGCCCATGAAGATAGCAAGGGCTATTACGGCCTATAGAGTGAACAAGCCCCTGGAAACGATAGAGCAGTTGAAAGAGGCGGTGGCCAGGTTTGCACCAAGAGGCAAGGAGGCCAAGTTTTTTGCGCAGCTGTTTCAGGCCATCAGGCTGGAGGTGAACGAGGAGATGCAGGTGCTGGAGGAAATGCTGGGGCAATGTGCAGAAGTGCTGAAGCCGGGTGGAAGGCTGGTGGTGATGTCGTACCACTCGCTGGAAGACAGGTTGGCCAAGAACTTCATCAACAAAGGCAACTTTGAAGGCACGGATGAAAAAGATTTTTATGGCAATGTGATCAGGCCGTTGGAGCCAATCAACCGCAAGCCAATTGTCGCAGACGAAGAAGAAATAGCCAGGAACAGCAGAGCACGAAGTGCCAAGCTGAGAATAGCAGAAAAGAAGTAGTAGGAAAATGGAAAATAGAGTAAGAAACAGTAAAAATGAGCCCGGCGGCAAAGGACCCTTTGCGGTGCTTAGCCGCTGGCTCAAACTGGAAGGTGTGCTGGACGATACGCTTCCGGCCCGTTTTACGCCCTATGCCCTTTTCATTACTGTAATGGGCATTATTTACATAGGCAACAGGCATTTTTCCGACAAAATGATCAGGAAGATCGACAACATGGAAGCCGAGGTGGAAGACTTAAGAGCTGACTTCACCACGCTGAAGTCTGAATACATGTTTGCCAGCAAGCAATCGGAGGTGGCCAGAAAGGTGAAGAAAGTAGGATTGCAGGAGACAAGAATACCTCCTTATAAGATAGTAGTAAAAGAAGATGAGTATAAACGCCGAATAGATTGAATATAAAGAGCTCCATATTGCTGAGAGTCCGTGTGGCCTTTTTATTGGTCGTTCTTTTTGCAGGAGCGGTGGTATACCGTATTTTCTATTTACAGCGCATTCAGGGCGACAAGTGGAACAAGATGGCAGAGCAAATCAGCCTTCGCTATTTGCCTGTGAAAGCTACCAGAGGCAATATCTATTCTGACAACGGCAGCTTGCTTGCCACCTCTTTGCCTTTTTTCAAGGTGGCCTTCGACCCTTCGCAGCCAAGCGATGAATTGCTCAAGAAGAACCTTGACTCACTGGCCTATTTACTGTCAAAAACCTTCAAAGACAATTCTGCTAAGGAATACCGCAGAAGAATACTGGAAGCCAGAAAAGACAAAAGACAATACCTTCTGTTAAGCAGGGCCGAAATCAACTATCAGCAGAAGAAGCAAATTCAGGAATGGCCTATTTTCAGAGAAGGAAGGAACAAAGGGGGGATTATCTTTGAAAAGGTAGAAAAAAGATACCACCCATTTTCTACCCTGGGTTACAGAACCATCGGTAGTGTGGATGAAACCGAAAAAGGGACTGTTGGTTTGGAGTATAGCTTCAATAACCAGCTTGGTGGCGTCGATGGGAAGGCACTTTTCCAGAAGATGGCAGGCAGCTGGAGGCCAGTATTCGACGGCACCGAAGTGAAAGCCAAAGATGGTCTGGATATTGAAACGACTATAGATGTCAATTTGCAGGACGTGGCTGAATCGGCACTTTTGGCTGCATTGACCGACCACAATGCCGACTATGGCAGCGTGGTGCTCATGGAAGTAAAAACAGGCGAGATCAAAGCCATGTCGAACCTTAGTAAGAACCCTGAAGGCAACTACTGGGAACGCTACAACTATGCCGTAGGCAGCCAGGGGGCTGTGGAGCCCGGTTCTACCTTCAAGCTGGCCTCGATGATGGCACTGCTGGAAGAAACCGACCTGAAGCTGACCGATACCGTGCAGACAGGCAACGGCGAGTATAAATTCTACAACCAGGTAATGAAGGACCATAAGCCTGGCGGATACGGCACCATCACCGTGAAGCAGGTTTTTGAATCTTCTTCCAACATCGGCATTGCCAAGCTGGTAGTAGAACACTTCGGGAAAAAACCATCAGAGTTTATCGATTTTGTAAAGGAAATGGGCGTTGGCCAGCCACTAGGCTTCCAAATGGCCGGTGAAGGCAAGCCCTACATAAAATCACCCTCTGACTCTTCGTGGAGTGGCATCTCATTGCCCTGGATTTCGCATGGCTATGAGCTCAAACTTACGCCCCTGCAAACGCTCACGATGTTCAATGCGGTAGCCAACGACGGAAAAATGATCACACCTATTATAGTGAGGTCGGTGCGCAAGGCCGACAAGGTGGTGGAGGAATTTGAACCACGGGTCATCAATAAAAGGATTTGCTCTAAAGAAACGCTTGCGAATTTGAGAGAGCTCCTTGAGGGAGTTGTGGAAAGAGGCACCGCTTCCAATATCAATGGAACCCACTATAAGATCGCCGGCAAAACAGGCACTGCCAAGAAGTATGTCAACGGGAAATACGTCAACCAGTATTACGCATCGTTTGCGGGCTATTTTCCAGCCGATGCACCCAAATACAGCTGTATAGTGGTTATTGACAACCCTAAGAACTACCGCATTTATGGTAGCGACGTGGCGGCGCCCGTGTTCAAGGAAATTGCTGACAAAATCTACTCGCAGGACATAGACGTGCACAAAGAGTACCAGCCCGCTGTTGCCTATCAAACGGAAGTGTTTCCTGTGGTAAGGGCTGGGTTTTTGCCTGAACTGTCGATGATCTGCAATGAATTTGGCGTTTCGAATCATGAAATGGCCGACGACGAGGAATGGGTGAAAACGAGACTTGTGGGCAAGAGCATTGGCTGGACAGCCAACAAGGTGAAGGAAGGGCTTGTGCCTGATGTAGCCGGAATGACTTTGAGGGACGCTCTCTTTGTGTTAGAGAATGCCGGGCTCAAAGTGCGGATAGAAGGAGATGGAAGGGTGGAAAGCCAGTCGAGAATGGCCGGAACGAGGGTGTCGGAAGGAAGTGAAATTAAAATCAAGCTAGGCTAAATGGCCCTGTTAAAAGACATATTATACAAGACTAACCTAATCTCAGTTGCAGGTGATATGAATACTGACTTAGGCGGCATCTGCTTCGACTCACGAGAGTCGAAGCAGGGCTGCTTATTTATTGCTGTTCGTGGAACCCAAACTGATGGTCATCAATATATAGATCAGGCGATAGCCAAAGGAGCCAGCGTGGTGGTTTGTGAAGAACTGCCCGAAAAGTTGCTGGACACAGTGACTTACGTAAAAGTTGACAACACTGCCAGGGCGCTGGGTTTTATCGCCTCCAATTTTTACGGCAACCCGTCTTCCCGACTCAAGCTGGTGGCAGTAACCGGTACCAACGGCAAAACCACGACGGTCACCCTGCTTCACCAATTGTTTGGGAAGCTGGGCTACAAATCGGGCCTGCTGTCGACTGTAGAAAACAAGATAGGTGAGGAGGTATTGGCCGCAACTCACACCACACCTGATGCCATTGCGCTAAACAGCCTGTTGAAGGACATGGCTGACCAGGGCTGTACACACTGCTTCATGGAAGCCAGCTCTCATGCCATTGTGCAACACAGGGTGGCTGGCTTGCAGTTTGCTGGTGCGGTATTCACCAACATCACCCACGATCACCTCGACTACCACGGCACATTTGACGAGTACATCAAAGCCAAGAAGATGCTGTTCGACGGACTTCCGTCTTCAGCTTTTGCCCTGGTAAACGAAGACGACAAACGGGGGGCTATTATGCTCCAAAATACAAAAGCTGCAAAGAAGACCTATTCGCTCAAACACATGAGTGACTTCAGGGCAAAGATTTTGAGCAATTCTATTCAGGGTCTTGAGCTGCAAATCGACAATATAGACGTGTGGTTCAAGCTGGTAGGAGACTTCAATGCCTATAACCTGCTGGCTGTGTACGGAACTGCCTTGCTGCTCGAGGAGCCGATGGAGGAAGTACTCACCCAGCTTTCGGATGTGGACCCAGCGAGGGGGAGGTTCCAGCTTGTGCCATCAACTACTGGCATTGTCGCTATCGTCGATTACGCACACACACCTGATGCGCTGGAAAACGTGTTGAAGACGATCAAAAGTTTTCGCACGGGCAACGAAGCTGTGGTAACGGTGGTAGGCTGCGGTGGTAACCGTGACAAGACCAAACGGCCGCTCATGGCTGCCATTTCCTGCCAGCTGAGCGACAAAGTAATCCTGACTTCTGACAACCCGAGGTTTGAAGATCCCATGGAGATCATTAAAGATATGCAAACAGGAGTAGGCCCAAGCAACTACCGGAAAACGCTCGTCGTGCCCGACAGGAAAGAGGCTATCAAAACGGCGATTAGCATTTCAAGCCCTGGCGACATTGTGCTGGTGGCGGGCAAGGGGCACGAAACGTACCAGGAGATCCAGGGTGTGAAGCACCCTTTTGACGATAAAAAAGTAGTGACCGAAGTTTTAAAAGCTTTTAGTGAATAACCAAGTATGCTGTATTACTTGTTTGATTATCTGGAAAGTGAGTTCAACCTGATGGGTGCAAGCGTATTCCGCTTCATTTCCTTCAGGGCTGGCATGGCTGCGCTCATTTCTCTTCTAATCACAGTCACCTTCGGCAAGTATCTTATCGGCATGCTTCGCAAATACCAACTGGGCGAAGAAATCAGAGACCTGGGCCTGCAGGGGCAAATGGAGAAGAAAGGCACGCCGACAATGGGGGGTATTATCATCATTATGGCGATCGTTATTCCCACGTTGCTGTTCGCTCAACTGGAAAATATTTACATCATACTCATGCTGGTCACAGCTGTCAGCATGGGATCGATTGGCTTTTTGGACGACTACCTTAAGCTCAAAAAGAAAAACAAAGATGGGCTGGCTGGTAAATTCAAAATCATAGGCCAGGTGAGTGTAGGCCTGCTGGTAGGCCTGGTTTTGGTGTTTAACGACGATGTGACTGTTCGTGAGTTCACCTACAAGTCAGTGAATGGTCAAATTATTTCCTCGTTCAACGATGTGAAGGCATTGATAACGACGATCCCTTTTATCAAGGACAATGAGCTTGACTATCACTCGTTGTTTGGATTCCTTGGTCAGTTCGATTGGGTGCTTTATGTGCTGTTAGTGGTGTTTATTTTTACTTCTGTTTCCAACGGTGCCAACATCACCGACGGCGTCGACGGTCTTGCAGCTGGCACGTCTGCCATCATCGCTCTCACCCTTGCCATATTCGCTTACGTTTCCGGCAACGTGACCTTTTCTCAATACCTGAATGTGATGTTCATTCCTAATTCCGGTGAGCTGGTAATTTTCTGTACCGCTCTTGTGGGAGCCTGCATCGGGTTTTTGTGGTACAACGCCTATCCTGCAC
Source organism: Imperialibacter sp. (assembly GCF_048007035.1). Taxonomy (NCBI): domain Bacteria; kingdom Pseudomonadati; phylum Bacteroidota; class Cytophagia; order Cytophagales; family Flammeovirgaceae; genus Imperialibacter; species Imperialibacter sp. Next base: position 842,913 of record NZ_CP180355.1, on the reverse strand, counting down.
AGGTATTCATGGGCGACACGGGCAGCCTGAGCCTTGGTGGCATCATTGCTGTGTTGGCTATTATCGTGAGAAAAGAGCTGCTGATCCCTTTCATGTGTGGCATTTTCGTAGTGGAAAACCTATCGGTGGTTATTCAGGTAAGCTACTTTAAATACACAAAAAAGAAATTCGGAGAAGGACGTAGGGTTTTCCTGATGTCTCCCTTGCATCACCACTACCAAAAGAAAGGTATTCATGAGGCCAAAATAGTGGCCCGTTTCTGGACCGTCGGCATTTTGTTGGCCATTTTCTCACTTGTAACCCTCAAACTACGCTAAGATGGAAGCAGTGAAAAATATCGTCATTTTAGGTGCAGGTGAAAGCGGCGTGGGAGCAGCCTTGCTGGCGCAGCACAAGGGATTCAATGTGTTTGTGTCTGACGGCGGCGTGCTGAAAGAACGCTATCGCAAGGACCTCAACGCTGCCGGCATCGAATTTGAGGAAGGGAAGCACACAGTCAAACAAATCCTGGAAGCTGACCTGATCATCAAGAGCCCAGGCATTGCCGACAAGGTAGATATTGTAAAGAAAGCCCGGGAAAAGGGTGTTGAAATCATTGACGAGATAGAATTCGCTTCGAGGTATACGAAGGCGAAGAAAATAGCCATTACAGGCACCAACGGAAAGACCACCACCACGTTGCTTACCTACCATTTGCTGAAGGAGGCGGGTTATAACGTGGGGCTGGCTGGCAATGTGGGCCACAGCTTTGCCCGTCAGGTAATCAAAGACAATTTTGACATCTACGTTTTGGAAGTGAGCAGCTTCCAGATCGATGGGATGAATACATTTAAGCCGGATGTGGCCATTTTGCTCAACATCACGCCGGATCACCTCGACAGGTATGACTATAGCTTCCAGAAGTACGTCAACAGCAAATTCAGGATCATTGAGCAGATGACCCATGAAGAATGCTTCATCTACTTTGCTGACAAAGGGCCTGTTGAGGAAGAGCTGGCCAGAAGAAATGTGGAGGCGTCAATTTTCGCCATCTCTTTGGTTGAGAACGTGAAAAATGGGGCCTTCCTCGACGAAGACCATTTGGTATTCAACATAGAGTCGAAGAAAAAATCGCACAAAATTCCTGTTAACCAGGTGTCGCTCATCGGTAAGCATAACATGGTGAATTCCATGGCGGCCGTTTTGACGACGCTAACTATGGAAGCTCCCATGGAAAAGGTGGTAAAGGCACTCAAAACCTTCAAGAATGCGCCTCACCGTCTGGAGAAAGTAGCAACCATAGACGACGTGCTGTTCATCAACGACTCCAAAGCCACTAACGTAGACTCTGTCTACTATGCCCTGGAAGGCATCGAGGCTCCCATCGTGTGGATAGCCGGTGGCCTCGACAAAGGCAATGATTACGATAGGATAGAGGCCTTGGTGAAAGACAAGGTGAAAGCCCTGATCTGTTTGGGAAAAGACAATACCAAGCTGACAGACTACTTCGCAGGCAAAGTGGCTACTATCAGGCAGACACAATCGGTAAATGACGCCGCCCGCTGGGGGGCAGACTTGTCGGCCCCGGGCGATGTGGTACTCTTGTCTCCGGCTTGCGCCAGCTTCGACCTTTTCAGAAACTACGAAGACCGTGGCGAGCAGTTCAAAGATGCAGTTGTCCAATTAAAAAATCATGTAGGAAGGGGACAAAGCGTATGATAAAGGAATGGATAGAGAACAATCTTAAAGGCGACCCCATCATTTGGGCCATCGTTCTTGCTTTGTCTGTACTCAGCATCCTGGTAGTGTACAGCGCCACCGGCACGCTTGCCTATGCAAAAATGGGTGGAGACACTGAGTATTACCTGGTGAAGCACTCTGTTTTGACCATACTCAGCCTTGTGGCTATTTGGGGTGCACATAAAATTGACTACAGATACTATTCGAAGCTTTCAAAGCTCGCCCTTTGGGTGTCGGTGCCGTTGCTGATGATCACCTACCTGTTTGGAAACACGATGAACGAAGCTTCCAGGTGGTTAACCATTCCCGTTATCAACCAGGCTTTCCAGCCATCCGATTTGGCCAAGCTGGCCTTGTTTGTGACCATTGCCAGCATCTTGTCGAAGCGGCAGCAGAGTGAAGAAGAGCTCAAGGAATCGCTGATCCCCATCCTGCTGTGGTGTGGTGTCATTTGCGGTCTCATCGCCATGTCCAACTTCTCCACAGCCGTATTGATCTTTGCTACCTGTATGCTGCTGATGTTCATTGGCCGTGTGCCAGTGAAGTACCTGGCCATGCTGGTCATGATTGGTGCGCTCTCCGGAGCCGTGGCGCTAACCCTGGGGCAAAGGGGCCAAACGGTGATCAGTCGGGTACAGGCCTTCCTTTCGGACGACGAATCAACATTACCTTTCCAGGCCCAGCAGTCTTACATCGCAGTGGCCAGTGGAGGCATTGTGGGCAAAGGACCAGGCCAGAGTGACCAAAGAAATTTCCTACCGCATCCATACTCTGACTTTATCTATGCCATTATCATAGAGGAGTATGGCATGATAGGGGGGGTGGCAGTGATCCTGCTTTACCTGGCATTGCTTTACCGGGGCATGATCGTGTTTATGCAAAGTGAACGAGCCTATGGAGGGCTGTTAAGTGCGGCATTAAGCTTTGCACTGGTCATGCAGGCCTTCATCAATATGGGTGTTGCCGTGGGGCTTGGGCCAATTACCGGTCTGCCGCTGCCTCTGGTGAGTATGGGAGGTACGTCTCAGCTGTTTATGGGAATTTCAATAGGCATCATTTTGAGCGTGAGCAGGGGTGAGTTGGATGAGTTCCCCAGCGACGTGAAAGGAAACGGAAAAAGGAAAGTAGCCGCAATGGCATAATATGACAAAGACAGGAGCATATCGGATCATTATCAGTGGCGGGGGCACCGGAGGGCATATCTTCCCGGCAGTCGCTATTGGTACTGCCTTCAGGGAGCGATTCCCCGATGCTGATATCCTCTTTGTGGGTGCTGAAGGCAAAATGGAAATGCAGCGGGTGCCTGAGGCGGGGTTTAAGATCATTGGCCTTTGGATCAGTGGTTTGCAGCGCAGCCTGTCGATCAGCAATTTGATGTTTCCTTTTAAGGTAATCTCAAGTGTGCTGAAGTCGCGGAAAATCATCAACGATTTCAAACCAGATGTAGTAGTAGGTGTTGGCGGTTATGCCAGCGGCCCACTGTTGTATGCCGCTACTTCCAAAGGCATCCCATCGCTCATTCAGGAGCAGAATTCATACGCAGGCCTGACCAATAAATGGTTGGCCAGGCGGGTGCAGAAAATATGTGTGGCCTACGAGGGCATGGAGAAGTTTTTCCCTAAAGAGAATCTGACCATTACTGGCAACCCGATCAGAAAGGACATTACATCTGGAAATATTACAAAGGCGATAGCCACTTCCTTCTACGGACTTGATGCTACGAAACCAGTGGTGCTGGTGTTTGGAGGCAGCCTTGGCGCCAAAACTTTGAATGAAAGCGTGCTTGCAGGGCTAGCTGAATTCCAAAAGGCAGGCGTTCAGGTACTGTGGCAGTGTGGCCGTTTCTACTACGAGCAAATGAAGCAGCAAACGGCATCGCTCGACATGACCGGCATTGTACTGCTTGAGTTCATCAAGGAAATGGACAAAGCTTATGCTGCTGCCGATGTGGTTATTTCAAGGGCAGGGGCGCTGTCGATTTCAGAACTCTGCGTCGTAGGCAAGCCTGTCATTTTTGTGCCTTCACCCAATGTGGCGGAAGATCACCAAACAAGCAATGCCATGGCACTTGTGAAGAATGAGGCTGCCATCGCCATTAAAGATATCGACGCCAGGGAACAACTGGTGCAGGGGGTACTGACCCTTTTAAAAGACAAGGAAAAGCAGTTAATACTTTCTGCAAACATTAAGGCAATGGCCAGGCCCGAAGCTACCGAAGACATCGTTGATCAATTGGCGGAGCTACTGGGTGCAACGGAAGATCGCCCATTTAGGGATATCGACAATGTTTACTTCCTCGGTATTGGTGGTATCGGCATGAGTGCTTTGGCTCGCTGGTTCAACAACCAGGGCAAAAAGGTAGTGGGCTACGATCTTACCCCCACGGCACTGACCGACGAGCTGAAGAAAGAGGGCATCGACATCCATTTTACCGATGACGTTGCCCTGATTCCTGAGAGCTTCAAGGCCGACAAAGCAAAGACCCTGGTGGTGCTGACCCCAGCCATTCCAGTTGATCATACCGAGTGGGGTTACTTCAAGGCAGAGAGCTTTGACATCAAGAAGCGCTCTGAAGTGCTTGGAATAATCTCCAAAAGCAAGTTCACCATTGCGGTGGCTGGCACACATGGAAAGACGACGACTTCGTCCATGATCGCTCACCTGCTGAAGTCGGCTGGTAAGCCGGTCGAAGCATTTATCGGAGGCATCACAGCTAACTACAACAGCAACTTGCTGCTTTCTGACGACCCTGAGTCGCTTTTGGTGGCGGAAGCCGATGAGTTCGACAGGTCCTTCCTGCGACTTCATCCCAATATTGCAGTAATAACCTCAGTCGATCCTGACCATCTGGATATTTATGGATCAGCTGAAGAAATGATAAAAACATACAGCGCTTTTGCCGGGCAGGTAATCCCTTCTGGAAGCATCTTCCTCCAGGGTAAGCTGCAGCAAACACTTATTTTACCTGCCCGCAGAGCGTCTGTAAATCATTACGGTGATTCATTTGATTACCGCCCTGAAAATGTGAAAGTAGTCGATGGACAGTTTGCTTTCGATATGGTTTATCCTGACGGCAAAATTTCTGACCTAAGGCTTCAGGTGCCTGGTTTCCACAATGTGGAGAACATGACGGCAGCCATTGGTGTGGCCTTACAACTAGGCATCGATGAAAAGGCGATCAGACAGGGAGTGGCCAGCTACAAAGGCGTGAAACGCAGATTTGAAAGCATTTTGAAAGATGATCACCATGTTTTCATCGATGACTATGCGCATCACCCTGAGGAGATCAGGCAGTTCCTTCGTTCGGTGAGGGAATTGTATCCTTCCAAAGAGCTAACGGCCGTTTTTCAGCCGCACTTGTACACCCGCACCAGGGATTTTGCTGATGGTTTTGCCGAAAGCCTTTCGATGGCCGACGAGGTAATTCTGCTGCCAATTTATCCGGCACGGGAGAAGCCAATTCCCGGTGTAGATGCCGAAATGATTGCTTCCAAAATCTCGCATTCCAGGAAGCAGGTGATCAGCAAGGACGAATTACTGGCGTGGACGAAGAGCCACGATCCGGAAGTACTGCTCACGATAGGAGCAGGTGATATTGATAAAATGGTTAAGCCGCTGGCGGAAATTTTAAAGACGAAGAGCTATGCTGCGTAAAATAAAAATAAAAAGAGGCGTGTATTTCGTGGCAGGTGCCATCCTGCTGTTCGTACTGATTGGCTTTGTGAGCAAAAAGCAAATGGACAAGCCTTTCAGCGAAGTCTATATCGACATCGACTATAGCCAGGGAAATTATTTCATCCACGAGAATGACATCAGGAAGCTGATCAATGCCCCGGGCAACGAAGTGCTGACGGGATCATTCGCTGGTGACATCAACCTCAGGAATATTGAAACGAAGATCGAGAAGCACCCTTTTGTGAAAGAGGCCGAGGTGTTCAGGGATTTGAGGGGCAATATAAAGGCGAAGATTAAGCAGAAAAAGCCTATTGCCAGAATCATCAACAACGGAGGCTTTGGTGCCTACATTACTGACAAAGGTGAGGTAATTCCGCTTTCGGACAATTACACAGCCAGGGTGGTGTTGGTGAAGATCCCGTCATCCAAAAAGTACAAGGTGTCTATTCAGGAAGACGAGCAGGGCAAAGGGCTCTTTGAAATGGTGAGCTATCTGGAGGGAAGCAAGTTCTGGAAAGCGCAAATAGCAGAAATTTCGATGGACAAAGGAGGTGAAATGATACTCTACCCTCAGGTGACCAAGCAATATATTGAATTCGGAAAAGCGGAAGACATTGACACCAAGTTCAGTAAACTCCACATTTTCTATACCAAAATCCTGCCTGAGAAGGGCTGGAATACCTACGAAAAAGTGAACGTGAAATATAAAGACCAAATCGTCTGTGAATAATACTCCTATGCAAAACGATAAAATTATTGTTGGCCTCGACATAGGCACCACCAAAATATGTGCCATAGTGGGCCGTAAAAATGAATATGGAAAGCTCGAAGTGATGGGCATGGGCAAGGCCGTTTCCGACGGGGTGATCCGTGGCATTGTGACCAACATCGACAAGACGGTGAGCGCCATCGAAAAGGCCGTGGCTGAAGCAGAGGAGCAGTCGGGTATTGACATCCGGGTGGTGAATGTGGGCATCGCAGGCCAGCACATCCGCAGCTCCATCCACCATGGCTCCATTACCCGCCAGTCCAACGACGATGAGATCACCGTGGAAGACGTGAATCGCCTGACCAACGACATGTACAAGATAGTGATCCCACCTGGGAGCGAAATCATCCACGTGATGCCGCAGGACTACATCGTAGATTACGAAGAGGGTATCAAAGATCCTGTGGGCATGTCAGGCGTGAAGCTGGAAGCCGACTTCCATGTGATCACGGCACAGACGAACGCTATTAACAACATCAACAAGTGTGTGCGCAGAGCAGGTCTTGAGATAGAAAACCTGATTCTTGAGCCGCTGGCATCAAGCCTGGCAGTGCTTAGTGAAGAAGAGAAGGAGGCCGGCGTTTGCCTGGTCGATATAGGTGGCGGTACCACAGACATCGCTATCTTCTACGACAATATCATTCGACACACGGCGGTGATTCCTTTTGGAGGCAACATATTAACGACCGATATCAAGCAGGGCTGCATGGTGATGGAGCACCAGGCTGAATTGCTCAAAACCAAGTTCGGCAAGGCCATCGCTGAGGAGGCGAACCCTAACGAAATCATATCTATTCCCGGCCTTAGGAACCGTGCACCCAAGGAGATTTCTGTAAAGAACCTGGCGCATGTGATTGAAGCCCGTATGGAGGAGATCATAGAAATGGTGCATACCGAAATTATTACCTCAGGCTTCCAACACAAACTGGCAGGTGGTATTGTAGTAACCGGCGGTGGTAGCCAGCTGGCGTGTGTGCAGCAGTTGTTCGAATACATGTCGGGCATGGACAGCAGAATAGGCTATCCTAATGAGCACCTGGGCAAAGGCAAGCTGGAAACAGTGAAAAGCCCTATGTATGCTACCACAGTTGGTTTGGTGCTGAGTGGCTTCCGGGCCCTCGATGAGCGTGAAAACCGTTACAATGAGAAATCATTGCACAAGCCGGCACAAGGGAAGTCAATTAGTCGCAAGGACTTGACTGTGCCTAAGAACTTCTTCAACAATATGCTGGAGAAAACAAAGAAAATGTTGATTGATGATTTTGACGATAAAATGGAATAGGTCGCTTTTTTCGGATAGCTTCTTTGGGGCATCTGACAAAAGGACTACACCTCAACTTCTATAGTTATGACAGGAAACGCATACAAGTTCGATCTACCCCAGCATCATAAGTCGATCATTAAGGTGATCGGCGTTGGGGGCGGTGGCAGCAACGCTGTCAACCACATGTTTAATCAAGGTATCAAAGACGTCGAGTTCGTCATTTGCAATACCGATTCTCAGGCGCTCAACAGCAGCCCTGTACCCATCAAGCTGCAGATAGGTGCCAACCTAACCAGCGGCCTCGGGGCAGGAGCCAACCCTGAAAAGGGAAAGAACGCAGCGCTGGAGAGTAAAGAAGATATTCGGGAGCTTCTGAGTGAAGACACCCGCATGATATTTATTACCGCAGGCATGGGCGGCGGCACAGGTACTGGTGCAGCGCCTGTCATCGCCAAAGTGGCCCGGGAACTGGACATCCTCACAGTTGGCATAGTGACAGCTCCTTTTGCCTTTGAAGGCAAAAAGAAGACACAGCAAGCTGAAGAGGGAATCAGAGCCCTGAAGGAAAACTGCGACACCGTGCTGGTGATCCTCAACGACAAGCTGAGGGAGATTTATGGCAATCAATCCATATCTGAAGCTTTCTCCAAAGCCGACAATGTGTTGACCACAGCTGCCAAGGGCATTGCGGAAATTATCACCGTGCCTGGCTATGTCAACGTCGATTTTGAGGATGTGAAAACGGTGATGAAGAACAGTGGAGCTGCCGTAATGGGGTCGGCCGTTACCAGTGGCGACAACAGGGCCATTCGTGCCGCTGAGGAGGCCATTTCTTCACCGCTGTTGAACAACACCAATATTCTTGGTGCGCAGAAAATACTGCTTTCCATCATTTCCGGTGAGCAGGCTGAGTTGCAAATGGACGAGCTGACTGCCATTACTGAGTACATGCAGGAGGCAGCCGGCGACGATGCTGAAGTGATCTTTGGCCACGGTGTCGATCCGGAGCTGGGCGACTGTATAAGGGTAACGATCATCGCTACAGGCTTTGACCAGGAGTCCATTTCGAAGATACTGGAAGAGAAATCAGAGAAGAAAATACACGATCTGGAGAAAGCCAAGCAGATCGATCTTTTTGAGCACCAGCCTAAAAAGCCTGAAAGGCCAATTACCGAGCCGGTCATCAAGAAGCTGAAGGATGAAATAAGAGAAGAGGACGAAGCTGAAGCCGAAGAAAGGTCTTATGTTTTTGACTTCAAGAAGAAGGACACCCCTCCGTCAACTCCTAAGAAAAAGGACGACGATGATAAAGGGCTGTTTGAATTCGGAGAAGAGTACGAGGTAGTGGAAGGCAGCGACCTTGACCCGGGCGACGCCTTTCTTGAGGAGCTGGAAGGTTCGGCCCATCAAATGAGTAAGAAAATAGAGCTGATGGAGCAGGCAAGGGAAAGAGAGCGCAAGCTGGCCAACCTGAAAAGCCCGTCTGCTTTGGATAGTGATTCTTTCAAAGAGAAGCTGGAAGTGCCGGCTTACATGAGGAAGAAAGTTAAGCTGCAGGATGTGCCCCATTCATCTGAAAGGAAGATTTCGAAGTTCAACCTGAATGACGACAACCAGATCTTGGGCAACAATCGCTTCCTGCACGACAACGTGGACTAGTTTTTTTGTTTTACAATTAATAATTGCAAAGGTTTTATTCCTGTCTAACTTTTGTGAGCTGTCTCATGCCCCGGCTTTGTCGGGGCTGAGCACGGCGAATTTTTCCAACTGATTTCGTGATACACAACCCCTCTCCCGTAATTGCGATCCGTCCGTCGACGGATGGGCGACCGGCAGGAGAGGACCCGGTAACAAACACTTGGAGGGCGGCTGCCGAACAGGCGGCCCTCAGGCCAGGCCACCACTGCCCGGCTTACAGCTATTCCGCAGGAATCTTCTGCGGCACGCCAGGCAGCTGAGAGAGTGACGTTATTAGGGCAATAATATTGAAAGACTTCTTAAGCGCCGGCTTCCCGACGCCAGAAAAACCTGCCTGAATATTATTATTGAAATAAATCTTCGATATTCAATAAATATATAATGCAGGTATGGACCAGGGCCATACCGAAATGTTAGACACAACAAATGCAAAAACTGACACCAAGATTACTATTAATAACTGGCACTTTAAGCATAGCAGTTGTTTCATACTATCTTTTCATGAACTATCTATGGTTTAAAGAACAGGTTTTTAGCGATAGCATATTATGTGTAGACCATCCAAACTATGTATCACTCTCCCTACATATGCACTTGAGTTTTGTCAAGAATTCCCTTGGAATATTTACGGGGTTTATACTGATATTTATTGGTTTCGGGTTTTCATTTTATTCGATCGAGAAAACTTCAGATATTAAATTGAAAGGAGCTGGAATTAGTTTTTCGATAATATCGAATTCACCTGGAATTATCGCTATTGTTATCGGAGCATTTGTTTTGACAACATCCATAACTACTCAAGCTAACTTTCCGGGAGCCCTTGATTACATTGATTGTCCAGATTTAAAAAGCATATCACCTAATAAATCCAATGGAGAAAGTATTATTAAAGATGGTCCTAGATACAAAAAAGATACTACTAACACTAGTAATAGTAATTAGTCAGTCTTCAATCTCTTCCGCTCAACGAAATGAACTTGACCTTTGTGAAATGATGGATCAAGCGATAGAATTAAAGAATCTGGAACTGATCTATTCACTAAGAGAGACATATCAAAGATTGGAACAGAATGGTCTAATTTCATTGGATAACAATTGCTCGAAATACATTAACGAAGAAATTGAAAACTATTTGATAGAACATTCTTATAGCGACCCGAGGATAAAAGTAGTTAGTGCGCCGTACAGATTTCAAAACTTCAATCCTTATCCTCAGCCACATAGAGAGATACCTGATATTTCTTATATTATCCCTCCCACTTTCAAACCTTATGGAAGGTCTTATTATAATGAATTTGGATTAGGTCTTGGTAACTTAGGTTATCCCGCAAACCCTTTAATTGATCCATTTTATTATCAAAGTAGTATTAAACCCTATTCTTGGTGTGAACTGGTTTGTCCTTGTTATTAAAGTGTCTAACAAGCACTAAGCTCCATCGGCTTACTTAGTTATTTGCAAAGAGTATCTGGAACAGATACATTTGAGATATATGAAAAGCTAAGCCGACAGAGCTTAGTTTGACGTTAGCTTTCATAGCTCTTCTATGTGGACAGGCTTGATCATCGGAACAACAGTAGTGCTAGCAATTGAATTTGTGCTGATTCGATCGTTTTTCATGGCGGTCAAGCGGATAATTCCTCGGATCTACGTACTGCTGCCATTTGTGCTTTATACGGTGGACGTAGTCCTTCTCCTTGTCGAGAGGGAACTTGAATACAAGAACAAAATTGCTCTAATGAATGCGGGGAAGTTTCAATTGCCTGATTTTGGTGAGCGTATTTCCAACTTCGGTATAGCTCTAAACGACAAGGTCTTGCATGAAGTGAATTTGCTGACGCTTTACCTTTGCTTCATTCTAACAGCATTGATTTCGGCCGGACTTTACTACCGAAACGAAGAAATACGAACAGACCTTCTTAACTCTGTAGGACTTAGCATGATATTGGGGCCGACGCTGTATTTGCTTAGACTTCTTTGGATTAAATGAAAAGAAAGCTAACAAAGGGCTGACAATGAATGGCGGCTTCATCGGTTTTCAATCATTTGTTGGCTTGGAATGTCCGCCACAAGGGTTAATTTTAACATCGGCGTGGCTAAGATGTAGTGGAAGCGGGGCTGCATAAAACTCCCACACTCACTTTACTGAGGCGTTACCTGCCATATCTAAAAAACGAAATAAATGGATCAAAACCTGAAGGAATTATTTGAAGCCATTGCTGTAATTGCCAACACATCTACAGTTTTTGTAAACTTCAAGGATTTAAAACTGCGATTTCCTGTCAAGTCCATTAAAAAGGCTTTAGATGATTCCGCTTCAATTGAGGACATCTTAACGCATTTATTTGACAGGAAGCAAGTTACATGGGAACGTTATAACTATGAAAATGCAAACTGGAGCCAAAATAGTTTAAGAGATTTGCGTAACAATTGGCTATTTCGGTCTAATGGTGCCAGTGATTTCGGCCTTATGGTGCCACTAGTTGTTCCACTATAGGAGAGTGTAATTTTAGCATAAATATTATTAAAGCACAGGTTGTTTTCTTAAAGATTGACCTTTGAGGTCTATCCTGTGAGAAGAGTTAACCAACCGATCCAGAATAGCATCAGCAATGGTGCCTTCTCCGATTATATCATACCAAGCGGATACGGGTATTTGTGATGCTACAATAGTAGAGTTGGTGTTGTAGCGCTCCTCAATGATATCAAGGATAGTTTCCCTGGCATGATTATCCATGGATTGTAGACCAAAATCATCAAGTATGAGCAGGTGAGTTTGGTTAATCTTTCTTAGTTCCTTTAAATAGGTTCCATCCACTTTAGCAAGTTTGAGTCGGTTAAGCATCCTGGCCGTATTTTGGTAGACGACCTTGTATTCCATCATACAGGCTTGATGCCCCAATGCTTGGCTTAGGTAGCTTTTCCCCAATCCTGAAGCACCGGTGATGATGAGGTTTTCATTTTTGGCAATGAAGTCAAGGGTAGTAAGCCTTTGAAACATGTTTTTGTCCAGATTTCTCTGTTGCCCGTAGTTGATCTCTTCAATGGTTGTTTTTTGTCTAAACCCAGCCAGTTTGAGTAGTCTCTGAGATTTTTGATGCTGCCTGGCTTCCCATTGATGGTCGGTAAGCATGCCGAGGTACTCATCGGAAGTCATTTGCATGTGTTGATTGGATGAGACTTGTTGCTCATGGAGCTGTGCCATGGCTTCCAGTCTCATTGCACGTAGTTTTTGATTTGTTTGTGTGTTATTCATATGCGATTGTTTATGGTTTCATGTGGATAGTATTTTCAGCCATCACATGGCATCCCCAGGGTCATTTCACTGATAATACCGGGCACCACGGATATTTTCATGGACAGGGATGTGTGAAGATTGATCGGCTAGTTTTTCTACATCAAGCTCCAACTCTTCCTGTTTATTGATGAGTATATTTTTGACCAGTGTGTAGCGGTATTCTGCCAGGTCACAGGCTCTTTTACAGGCTTTGTTAAGCCTGTCACCGCCATGGTCTCGGCCCATGGCCAGGATGCCCTGTGCCCGCTTGTAGTTGATCTCAGGATAGTCAGGATTAGCAAACAGGCCTTTCATAAAGCTAACAACTGCTTCTCCATATCGGAGAGCTGCTTTTTGGAAGAACTCAGGACTCCACTCTGAATAGGCCTTGTGGGTACTGCTCAGGTGGTCTTTATTGGTGATGTAGGCCCCTTTCACAGGGTTGCGATGATGAGAGGCTATACGTTGGTGGTTGTAATAGACCTCTATTATATCATCAGTATAATGAATCTGCGTTTGATGTCCAATGTAACGATAGGGCACGCTGTAGTAGGCTTTGTCTGGCGAAAAGAACACATACCCCATCTTCTGTACCTTCGCTCGGGTATAGTCCTTGAGCTGGTAGCGACTACCAGGCAGAGGTTTGAGATAACCTCTATCCAGGGATTGGTAGAGCTCTTTTCGACTGGCCTGTTTTCTTTGAAAAAGCAGATCATTGTACACCTGTAGCTGTTTTCGGATCTCTTTATTGAGATCGCAAAGACTGAAGAAGGTAATTTCCCGTAAGGGATAGAAGATACGCTGATAGGTAAGGTGTACTGCATTTTCTACCAGGGCTTTGTCTTGCGGTGAATAGCTGCGTGTGGGGTTAATCACACAGTTGTAATGCCTGGCAAAGTCTTTTAATGACCGGTTGATGTCCGCTTCATATTTACTGGCTTTGGTTACTGCCGACTTAAGATTGTCTGAAACAATGGCCTTGGGTACGCCATCAAAAAACTCAAGAGCATTGCCCAGGCAGGAGAGAAAATCACCCCGTTTCTGGCTATCACAAGCCTCTACATAGGTGTATTGACTACAGGGAAGTATCGCAACGAATACTTCTACCTCACAGACTTCGCCTGTTTGCCGGTCTACCACAGTCATTTTCTTGCCTGTGTAATCCACGAACATTTCATGGCCTGCCTGATGGTTGAGCTTCATGGAGCCTTTTTCACGGGCATATTTAGCTCGGTAATGAGCCATGAACTGGGTATAGCTGTAGGGTGATGAACATGCCGATGCGTACTCCTGATAGTGATAGAGAAAGGTGAAGCCGGGGTGAGAGCACTGCTGATGGACGTGCTGTAGGTAAAGCATCAGTTCATTGTAGCGATCATTATCAATGGTAGTTTTTACTGGAAATTGTTCCCGTAAACAGGCTTCATCTAGCTGTAGAAGTGCTCTGAGGGGACGATCGCTGCCTTTAAAAAGCTGTAGGTAGCGATTGATTGTATTGCGGCTGATGCCCAAAGTCTCACCAATCTTGCGATTACTCAGGCCGTCCAGGTGTAAGGTGATGATTTGTTTTAAGTCCATAGGATCAAGGGTTTTTGACATGTCAGCTCTTTTTTGAGCTGAGTATAAAAACACTTCTCCTATAGTGGTAACACCTCGTGGCACGGTTAGAACCGTGTTGACTTCTTGATGCAATTAAATTGGCACGGTTAGAACCGTTGATAACCCAAACTCAATTGGCAAATAGTGGCACAGTTTGAACCGAAATCGCTGGCACTGTTGCTCCGAAATCGCTGGCACCCTTAGAACCGCAGTATCCAACAAGTGTGATGATCAGGTTGACAGGTTGCTTAATTTAAAATCTCAAGATCAAGATCAATTTCATTTCTTAGCTTCTTTTTTAAGAGTTTACGGAAGTTTGGCGGATGAGGCATACAAAGAGATAATCAAGTCGGATATGACCGATCAACCTTTGGACAAAATCCTTAAGGATTTCAGAAAAAAGGCCTATCCAATTATAGTGACATTTATTTTTTCATTACCTGATTCAAGTCCCATTAAATCAAAAAGCCTTGATAAACTAGAAGAAGGTCTCAAAAACTCCAAACTTCGACTAAATCAGATAGTACCCAAATGGAGTATTGAACCAAATTAAAACTCTTAGTCATGAAGAACGAAATAGTATTAAAGAGGCTAGCAATTATTAAACACCTTTTTCGAATAGGTGTTGAACAATCATATCAAGTCGAAACTGTTGCTGCATTTTCCATTTTATCATTTCATGATAGCATTGAAATGTACTTGAAGCTTTTGGCTGAAGAAAAAAACATCAAATCTGACAAACTAAACTTCTTAGATTATTGGACTCAGATACCTTCCTTGACTTTGAAAGAATCGATGAGAAACCTAAATGCTAGAAGAGTAAACATCAAGCATAAAGGGTTATTGCCTTCAAAATCAGACATTGAGATAAGCCGTGTGAACGCACACGACTTTTTTGATCAGAACACAAAAACACAATTCGGGATTGAATTCAGTGAAATTTCATTATTTAGTCTAATAAGTTATGAGAACGTAAGATCGCAATTGGAAGAAGCCGAAAAGGCATTAAATGGCAACAACTTTGAAGATTCAATCGAAAAGGCAGCAATTGCATTTCACGAACTGCTCTATACTTATGAGAACTCAAAATCTGACTACCTAAGTAACTCTCCTTTCTTTTTCGGTAAAGACCTAACTTTTCAAAGTTCCTTTCACATGGGAATCCGAGAAGACAGAGACATGGCAAGGTTCGTTGATAATGTTAGGGATTCACTTGATGGGATACAGAAAGCGATCAAAATTATAAGCTTTGGCATTGATTATAAGAGGTTTGCTAAATTTAAACTTCTAACACCAAAAGTAACGAGGATGCAAAACGGTCATCACGTTTCTGAAATTTGGAGAAAGAAGAAATGGACTAAACAGAACTGTCAATTCTGCATAGATTTTGTTCTTGACAGTGCTTTAAAACTTCAAGAATTTGATTTTGATATTGCCGAGATTGAAGAACCTCGAACCTTTGAACCAGTGTTCGTAGAAAAAGAAAGTAAGGCTGGAAAAAAGGCAGGTAACAAATGATATAGCACATGCCTCTACAGGGTTACTTGAAACTGAAATGCAAAACCGATACTTTAGTAGATATTTAAAAAGTCCAGAGGCACGTGCCATATCTGGCCGCCCTCAAAACCCCAAAAAATCAAACAGCTCCTTTGAGTCATTGGTCAGCAGCACTTTTTGCTTGTCGGTGGCTTTTACAATGTCTCGCTGGCCAGGCCCGCTTCCGGAGTAGAACGCCAGCGGGGTTTTTACCCTGGCCTTTTTCACGTAGGCCAGTAGGTCAAGCCCGGCCTTGGGGTTTTTAGTGTTGTCCTCCAGGCGGTTCATGTCGCTGATGATGTAGTCGAAGCCCTGGGTTTTGATGAAGTTGATGGCCTGGTCAGTGGTAAGTGCCCGCACAATCACCGCCCCCCCTGCCTGGCCATGTAGTCGGCAATGGGTTTGTTGTTGGCTGGCTGGTCGTCCACCCACAAAATCCGGTTCTTCTTCACCAGAAAGGAGTTGAGCGAATCCCGCACGGCGGGGTTTCTTTTACATGTGAATTTACTGAAATTATCCAGATCGTATTCCTGGTTATTTATGTTTTGAAGCGACCCTTCCTTTGCGTGAGGGATAGTAGCGGAAAGCCCACAGGCCGAGGTAGGAGGCACGACGTGCGAAGCAGAGGACTTGCAGCGAATAGCCCGACCTCCCGAGCGCATCAGTGTTTCAGCTGACACGTATCTCCTGCGAGGGAGGGCACGCCCAAGGCTCCGAAGGCAATGTCAAATGTGCATGAGCTTTTGCTGTTCGGGATGCGGCACAACAAAAAGGCATCTTATTTTAACCGGCCAGCGTGTAAGTGCCGGCCATAGCAGTGACGATCAACGATCGATTTGGTTTCACTTACCTGATCAACCTCACTACCCCTGTTTTTTCTCCACCTATGGCTAGTTCCGTTCCATCGGCAAACCGACCACTGACACTCCACACGTATGCCGCTGATGGGGCGTCGGCCGAGCCATTCACCTTTCCATTCCAACCCAGGGTGGTTATCTCGTCCACGTTCGACGAGTAAAAGACCTTGTTGCCCCGGGCGTCGTAAACCTGAAATACGATGCTTTCGATGCCAGTACCTCTGAGGATAAAGAGGTCGTTGCGGCCATCGCCGTTAGGTGAAAACAGGGAGGGCAGGAACAACTGGTTGGTTATCACCTGGTTGATATTGACAGTAAGTGAAACAGTGGTTGTGTGGATGCCGCCAATGTCGGTGCCACCGTCATCCACGACGGTCAATGCAATGGTAGCGGTGGCGGAAACATTGCCTGACGTATTAAAAGACACTGTTCCAGCACCGTCGGGGCTGTTGTAGGCCACCACTACATCCGTGATCAGGTTGGGCGAATCGGTGGAAGCTTTGATGTGGATGGTTTGACTTTCGTTGGACGCACCGGCGGTAATTCCTGAGAGATCAAAGCTGGCTGAGCTCCCTGCCGCAACATCAATGGCTGTAGGCGTATCGATGGTAGGCGGATCATTGACCGGGGTTATGTTGACACTGAAGGTGCTTTTTGTGCTTGTATTATTCACGCTTCCGTTGTCGGTGAGAACAACGGTAACATCTGCGGTTCCAAAAGCATTTTCTGCCAGTGAAAAGGTCAATGTGCCCTGAGCTGTAATGACGGGCGCTGTACTGAACAATGAAGGGTTGTTGTTTTCAATCACCTGAAACGTAAGCAACTGAGTTTCATTGTCCCCATCACTGATGTTGGTGGCCCAATTATCGATTTGGATGGCGCCGGCGTCTTCCAGCTGCGTAATATTGCCGCCAGCGGTGAAAGAAGGAGGGCGGTTCTCCTGCGCCACAACAATGGTTACCCGGGTGATGTCGGACAACACGTTGCCGTCACTTGCCTGGTAGTCAAAGGTAACGGTGCCTGTAAACCCGGCAGCTGGCTCATAGAGAAACGACCCGTCAGTGCTCAGGCTCAGCGAACCGGCAGCCGCATCCGTTACCAAAATTGCTGTCAGAGCGTTGCCATCAGGATCCGAATCGTTGGCAAGCACACCGTCGGCTGCCGCCACATTCAAATCCACGTTGTTGTAAGTGGTATAAGATTCGGGCATGGCCAACGGCGCATTGTTAAATACGATAGTACTTACCGCTGAGGCATTATTGCCGTTACCGGCTAAATCTTCCAGCGTGTTGGCCTTGATTTCAAGGGCGATGTTTCCAGTGCCATCTGGCGCCAGGTCAACCGTGTATTCGTTGGCAGAAATGCTTTTGAAGTTAGTGAGCGACGCATGGGTGGCACTGACGTCTTCGGATGCAAAAAGGGTGACTGCCTCACTAAACCGGAAGGTGATGCTAAAAGGAGTGGTAGTGTTGACCAGCGCAGGTGCGTGTAGGATTGCCACCGTTGGCGGTGTCAGGTCGGCAACAGTGCTGAATTGAGTAGCAGCGAAGTTGCCATTGGTAGCCGCATCCTGTGCTGCATTATCAGCTATGTTTATGGTGACAGTCCCGTCGGTTTCTGGGGTGATGACGGCGGTGTAGACCGAAGCGCTGGTGGAGGCAAAACTGTTGGCTGCTCCGTTGCCAACAGAAATGTCGGTAACATCAAAGCCTGTCACGTCTTCTGAAAAAGTAAAGGTGGTGGTAAAAGCTCCGTTGGTGGGATCGGCCGCTGCACTGCTTATCGTCAGCGTGGGGGAGGTGAGGTCGGCTTCGATGGTGAACTGGGAAGCTGCGGAGTTTCCATTGCTAGCTGCATCCTGAGCTACATTGGCGGCAACATCTACGGTGACAGTCCTGTCGGCGCTTGGGGTAATGACAGCGGTGTATACCGAAGCGCTGTTGGAGGCAAAGCTGCTGGCGGCTCCGTTGCCAACGGAAATGTCGGTAACATCAAAGCCTGTGACGTCTTCTGAAAAAGTAAAAGTGGTGGTAAAAGTTCCATTGGTGGGATCGGCCGCCTCACTGTTGATCGTCAGGTTTGGAGAAGTGAGGTCTGCTTCAATGCTGAACTGGGAGCCTGCAGCGTTTCCATTGGTAGCTGCATCCTGCGCTGCATTGGCGGCAACATCTACGGTGACAGTCCCGTCGGCGCTTGGGGTAATGACAGCGGTGTAGACCGAAGCGCTGGTGGAGGCAAAGCTGGTGGCGGTTCCGTTGCCAACAGAAATGTCGGTAACATCAAAACCTGTCACGCCTTCCGAAAAGGTAAAAGTGGTGGTAAAAGCTCCGTTGGTGGGATCGGCCGCTGCACTGCTTATCGTCAGCGTGGGAGAGGTGAGGTCGGCTTCGATGGTGAACTGGGAAGCTGCGGAGTTTCCATTGGTAGCTGCATCCTGCGCTGCATTGGCGGCAACATCTACGGTGACAGTCCCGTCGGCGCTTGGGGTAATGACAGCGGTGTAGACCGAAGCGCTGGTGGAGGCAAAGCTGGTGGCGGTTCCGTTGCCAACAGAAATGTCGGTAACATCAAAACCTGTCACGCCTTCCGAAAAGGTAAAAGTGGTGGTAAAAGCTCCGTTGGTGGGATCGGCCACTGCACTGCTTATCGTCAGCGTGGGAGAGGTGAGGTCGGCTTCGATGGTGAACTGGGAAGCTGCGGAGTTTCCATTGGTAGCTGCATCCTGCGCTGCATTGGCGGCAACATCTACGGTGACAGTCCCGTCGGCGCTTGGGGTAATGACAGCGGTGTAGACCGAAGCGCTGGTGGAGGCAAAGCTGGTGGCGGTTCCGTTGCCAACAGAAATGTCGGTAACATCAAAACCTGTCACGCCTTCCGAAAAGGTAAAAGTGGTGGTAAAAGCTCCGTTGGTGGGATCGGCCACTGCACTGCTTATCGTCAGCGTGGGGGAGGTGAGGTCGGCTTCGATGGTGAATTGGGAAGCTGCGGAGTTTCCATTGCTAGCTGCATCCTGAGCTACATTGGCGGCAACATCTACGGTGACAGTCCCGTCGGCGCTTGGGGTAATGACAGCGGTGTAGACCGAAGCGCTGGTGGAGGCAAAGCTGGTGGCGGTTCCGTTGCCAACAGAAATGTCGGTAACATCAAAGCCTGTCACGTCTTCTGAAAAAGTAAAGGTAGCGGTAAACGCTCCATTGGTGGGATCGGCCGCCGCACTACTTATCGTCAGCGTGGGAGAGGTGAGGTCGGCTTCGATGGTGAATTGAGAGGCTGCAGCGTTTCCATTGGTAGCGGCATCCTGTGCTGCATTGGCGGCAACATCTACGGTGACAGTCCCGTCGGCGCTTGGGGTAATGACAGCGGTGTATACCGAAGCGCTGTTGGAGGCAAAGCTGGTGGCGGTTCCGTTGCCAACAGAAATGTCGGTAACATCAAAACCTGTCACGCCTTCCGAAAAGGTAAAAGTGGTGGTAAAAGCTCCGTTGGTGGGATCGGCCACTGCACTGCTTATCGTCAGCGTGGGGGAGGTGAGGTCGGCTTCGATGGTGAATTGGGTAGCGGCGATATTATCTGCACCTCCTAAATCCTGAACTACACCTGCTGCCAAATCTACGGTCACCAGGCCATCTGTAGTGGGCGTTATTGTGGCAACGTATTCACTGATATCAATAGAATACTTATCTGGTCTAGTAGCCGTGCCATTGTTTACCGTAATGTCATCAGCAGAAAAACCTCCTAGGTCTATGTCCTCCGAAAAAAGAAATATTACAGTAAAGGGGCCATTAGTTGGATCAGTAGCTCCTCCACTTCTTATAGAAACTGTTGGGCCAACGGGGCTTGAAACTACGGTTGTTCTATTATCGGTATGGCTAAATGTCCCATCTCTTACATCCAAAGTAAAAGTGGTGGTTTCCGTATTTCCGCTAGCTACCCTGTTCTCCCTTGGTGAAAATACCAATGCCCTAAGGCTAGTTTGCAAACTGGCTGCATCTGTGCTTGCTAAGGTATATGGTCCTAGTCCTGTTAATCCTGCACCGGTCAATCGCCCATTGGCGTTGTCATCCAATGTAATGGTGGCGGAGACATTGTCTCCATTAGGGTCCTGGACTGTTATAGTTGAAAATGGACTAAGAGTGGCATTATCATTTACAGCCTGGTTAGCTGCTGCTCCAGTAACTACAGGAGCTGCAAGCGAGTATTCGTTGATAATCCTTGAGGGTAAATTCATCACAAACATTTTGGTGCCATCGGCACTAAAGGCCAATGATACCGGATCGACTGCCACCGAAAAGCGCTCATTATCTCCAGCATAGGTAGCCGTGGACACGTCCCAGGCTGTGGTCAGGTTATATTCGTTGATATCGTCTCCATCAGAACCCATCACAAACATTTTAGCACCATCCGCACTAAAGGCAAGAGAGCGAAGTTCGGTTTCTTGTGCTGCTACTGAAAAACGTTCGCCATCACCAGCATAGCTGGCCGTAGACACATCCCAGGCGGTCGTCAGGTTGTATTCGTTGATATCCAGCCCTTCATTACCCATCACAAACATTTTAGTACCGTCTGAGCTAAAGGCCAGAGATCTGGGAGAGGTTTCTTGTGATGCCACCGAAAAGCGTTCAGCATCCCCCGCATAGCTGGCCGTGGACACATCCCAGGCAGTGGTCAGGGTATATTCGTTGATGTCATCTCCGGAATTACCCTGGACAAACATTTTGAAGCCGTCCGCACTAAAGGTCAGAGAGGTTGGAGAAGTTTCTTCTGATGCCACCGAAAGGCGTTCGGCATTCCCTGCATAACTGGCCGTGGATACATCCCAGGCAGTGGTCAGGTTATATTCGTTGATGTCCCTTCCAATAAGGCCGATGACAAACATTTTGGAGCCATCTGCACTAAAGGCCAGAGAGAAAGGTGCGCCTTCTTGTGCTGTCACCGAAAAACGATCTTCATTGCCATCATAAATAGCTATGGAGATATCGTAGGCTCCTGGAATGGTATTGATATAATTTGTTTTTGTGAGTGTGCGGGAGCAACCATCCAGATCAGTCACGGTGAGTTTCACGTCAAAGATTCCGGAGGTGGTATATTCATGACTCGGGTTCAGGGCATTTGAGGTTGTCCCGTCTCCAAAATCCCATGTCCGACTTGTAACAGGGGATCCACTGGTAGTATTGTCCTGAAAATTGATTGTAGCAGGCGCAGCTGCCACGGTTGTGGAAGTTGCCTTAAACTTAACACTGGGCCCAATCACCTGTACGTAATTCGTTCTTGTTTTGGTACTAGTGAAATTGTTTTCATCTGTAATGGTCAGGGCAACTGTGTAAGTGCCCGGACTATCGTATTTGTGGGATGGATTCTGGTCACTCGAAGTACCGCCATCACCAAAATTCCAGGCCCATGAAGTGATGACCGATGAAGACGTTGATGCGTCAGTGAAATTTGCAGTGAGCGGCCCGCATCCAAAGAGCGAGGAGCCGGTAAAGTCAGCCCCCAGCTGTACTATTTTCACAGCCTTTTCCACATAATCGCTGCATCCGTACACGGTATCTACAACCGTGAGCCGCACATTAAAGTCACCAACTGAAGTAAAAGAATGAATAGGGTTTTGTGCCGTCGATGTACCTCCATCACCAAAATTCCACTGCCAGGTGTCGGGCAGAACGGATTGATCTGTAAAGAATATTGTTTTAGGGGCTCCGAGGCCAATGGCCGGGCTTAAATCAAAATTGGCCGCAGGGGGGCGCACAATGTATGACTTGTTATACGAGTCTGTTAAACCACCAGCATCAGTCGCAGTTAAAATGACGGTGAAAGTTCCCGGGGTCGTATAAGTATGGGTTGGATTTATCTCATCAGAGGTGGTGCCGTCTCCAAAATCCCAGAGGTAGTCGACAATGCTGCCGGTGGATAAATTAACAAACGTTACCTCATCATTTTTACACTTACTGCCCGGGGTAATTGAAAATTCTGCATTTGGTTGCGCTACGGCCAGCGAGCTGCAAAAAGAGGCAAAGACGAAGAACGTTATGATGATTTTGTATAAGTGTCTGTTCATGTTTATAAAGGGCGCAGCCCGAAACGGGAAACCACATTTCTTCGGTGTGTTATTGAGTTGGCTAGTCATTTTTTTCCACTATTTTAATTTCCACTCTTCTGTTAAGCTGCCTCAGGGCCTCGGTGGAATTGTCGGTCAGGGGCTCAGTTTCGCCCATTCCTATGGTTGTGACCCGGTTCTCGCCAATACCTTTGTTGACCAGGTAGGCTTTTACGTTTTTAGCCCGCTTTAGCGAAAGGCTTTGGTTGACCTCCAGACTTCCCGTGTTGCAGGTGTGGCCCGTTAATTGAATATGAAGGCTTGCATGGTGTTGGAAGATGGCGGCCACCTGGTCAAGATATTCCTGCGATGGATCGTCGAGTATGTCACTGTCCAGTTTGAATCGTACGTTCTGGTCCACAATCTTTTCTTCTTCCGCTGACAGTGCCAATGGCGCAACCACTTCTATTGCTGGCTGCACTGTCGCTGGTAGTTCCTCAGGCTCCTTTCTTGGCTCAACAGCTGCCGTATTTTCCTTAGGTCGGTCCGCTCCAACATGTTCGATCAACCTGCTCACTGGTTCTGCCGACTCAACCTCCCCGACTGCTGCTTGCCTCTTCCTTTTCTTAAAAATCCGATAAAAAATAGCTATCTCGAGCGGGCTGCCAACAGCACTTTGGTAAGCGTTGCTTAAAGGCAGCTCAAAGCTCAGAGCGGCTTTCAGAGCTGGCTGCTGGTACTGCACCGAAAACACCATCAGTTCATTGGCGTTGTACCAGCCACCCAACCCAACCTGCTTTGCGTCACTGTTCATGAGGTCGTAGGTAAACAAGCTGCCAGCCTGTAGTAGCCTATTTCCATTGGTAACACTGCCCTGCGCTGTAGGAACAACGGCAAACTCGCCCTGTCTGAAAATTTCGTAGCCTAACGTTGCCTTGTAGGTAGCGGGTAGCTTTTGACTGTTTTGATCTGAATACGATATTTCTGGGTTAGTAAAGTTGAAAAGAGAGATGCCCGCAAAAGCTTTCACACGATCTTCGTCGTCTCGCAGCTGCCAGTAAAGTCCACTACTGGCCGAAACTGCCGTTCGGCTGCTGCCATTCATCCGTTCTCCGGTTGAAGCGGTCGGGTCGTAAACGCCATTGATGAACTGGCTGTCTGTAGATACGTCGCCAACCAAGCTGTTGCCAAACATGACGGCTTGTGTGCCAAAGCTGAGTGAACTGCGTTCGCTGAGGGCGATGCTTACGGCAGCACCCAAAGAGCCTCCGTTGGTATTGAAAAACTCTGTCACTCTGTCGCTGTAGAAGCTTCCGGAGAGCACCAGTCGGTGTTTGCCAACCCCAATGGGGTACAATGCTGAAACCTGCGTGGTTGTAAATTTTTCACCCAGGTGAAGAGGCACGCTTCGGTAGTTGATTCCTACCCAGGCGCCCTGCGCCATGCCTGCCTGGCCGGGGTTAGTAGCCAAAGGGCTCAACTGGTACTGGTTAAAGAAAAGGCTTTGAGCGGAGAGACCGGATCCGAAAAATAAGAGGGCGAAGAAGAGAAAGAACTTTCGGGGGGACATAGTAGATTCTTGCATGAGCTAAGCTTTAGTATCTTTCAGCTTCTAATTGAAATTGCATCGGCAACAGTGCTGAGGCAAGGTGAGCAACAAAACGAGCGTGCTGCCCGGTATCCCGAAGTTGGATTGTCGGCAATACGTTGTTTGTGGTAAACGTTCGATAGGCACATTTTTTTTCACACCTCAATGATTTGGTAAAGCTGGGTTTATTTGGAATGAGCGGAAATACGAGGCGCCACGTAAAAGCCTACGTAGTGCCACGTATTTTTATAGTTGGCCCCACAAAAATTCAATATTTCGGGTGAGGTGAAATTTATTGAACCGTTATGCCATGGGTAGAATGAGATTGTATATCTTCATCCGTGAACCAGATAGTCGTGTTGATTTACCTATGATGATAAGCACCTTCCTGCCTGCAGGCGGACAGGCTGCGAAGCTGAAACCAGCCGCTCTTCTCTTGTTATTTTCATTGTTTAGCAGCAGTCTCCTGTCAGCGCAAGTAACCGAGAGTGCCAGGATCAAAGCCTTGAAAACCGAGCTATCGCACTCAGAAGGGGTCGATAAAATCCGTCTACTTAATGAAATTTGCGATGAGTTTGAGAGTTTCATACCCGACTCCTCCCTCAACTACGCCACCAGGGCATTGTTGCTAAGCGAAGAGGCAGGATCCAAAGAAGGCATGATCAATAGCTTAAACAATATTGGCCACTATTATAATATCAAAGCGGATGCTGAGAAGAGTCTTGAGTATTTTAACAAATCCATTTCAATCGCCAGAGAAATTGGAAACAAGCAACTGGAAGCTTATTGCCTCAACTTCATTGCAAGGGTTCAATTCTCCCTGGTTAACTACCCCGGTGCCATCGATTATTATTTGCAATCCTTAGTGTTGCGAGAGCAGCTCGGCGATTCATCGGGCATTGCCTTGATCCATGGTAACCTGGGCAATTTATACCGGACTACCAAAGATTATGAAAGTGCCGAAAAGCACTTGCTCAAAGCCCTCGAACTCAACATTTCGTTTGGCGATACTTCCCGTTTTCTCACCGATTACCTCAATCTGGGTGTATTGAGCCACAACATGAACAAGCTTGACAAGGCCCGGGAGTACGATGAAAAAGGAATTTTTTTCGCAGAGAAGATGAATGACCTGCAGTCACTGTCCATTATACTGGGAAATTACGCCATGATTTTTGCTGATCAGGGTGATTTCCCCAAAGCGCTTGATTACCTGGGCAGGTCTTTGAAGCTGAAAGAAGAAGTGATCAAGCAGCCGGCCTCCACCGTCCACGCCTATGCCAAGTACCAACAGCTTTATCTGAACTATGACTTCTATCAAAAGTCTATCGATAGTGGGGAAAAAACCATGGAGCTTCTTGCCAGGTATCCGAACAGGGACATGGAACAGAAAGTATTGAAACGGCTGGCTGAGGCACACTCGGCGTTAGGTCGTTACAAGGAAGGGTATGAATATATGCTTCAATCCGAGGCGATGAAAGATTCCGTTTTCGATCAGGAAAAATCCCACCAGGTGAAGCAGCTGAACGCCATATACGAAACCAACAAAAAGGATGTGACCATTGCACGGCAAGATGGGGAGATCAAACTTATTTCGGCAGCCAGTCTTTTCAAAACAAGACTGGCCTGGGCGATAGGCCTGGGCATGCTGTCATTATTTGGTAGCGCTTACCTGTTCCGCTCCAGAAAGTTCGCTTTGAACGCCAAATTGATGCAGGAACGGTTTTCCCGGCAGTTGCTTTCGTCTCATGAAGAAGAACGAAAAAGAGTGGCCCGGGACCTCCACGACTCTGTAGGGCAGAGTCTGATACTGATTAAAAACAAAGTGGCCTTAAACCAGGACGACACCACCGCTTCTATGGTGAGCAGAGCCCTCGAGGAGGTGCGAACCATTTCCAAAGCTTTGCACCCCGCTGTGCTCGACAGGCTGGGACTTACCGCTAGCATTCAAAAGCTGGTGAATGATGCTGATGAGGTAACTGACATCTTCTTTACAGAGGAAATTGAATCCATCGACAACATCTTCTCCAGAGAACATGAACTTCAAATTTACCGGATCGTCCAGGAAACGCTCAATAACCTCATCAAGCATTCTCAAACTGAATCGGCCCTTGTCCGTGTTAACCAGGAGGAGAGAAAAGTGACCGTGACGGTGCAGGACTATGGTGTGGGGTTCGATCTCACGGAAAAGCCCGATACCATTCACAGTTTGGGCATGAAGACCCTGAAGGAAAGAACTCAGCTGGTCGGAGGTAAAATTCTAATTGAAGCCACGAAAGGGAAGGGAACCAGTGTTACTTTAGTGATAGACAAGCCAGCTTAAAATGATCGATTTAACAAACCTTTCGGCCGTGGTGGCCGACGACCATCCGCTGCTATTGCAGGGACTCAAAGCCACCTTGATAAATGGAGGAGTCAACGTGGTGGGGGCGGCCAGCGATGGAAGTGAGGCATTGAAGTTAATTGAAGATCACCGGCCCGAGGTGGCAGTGCTGGATATTGAGATGCCCTACCTCACCGGCTTTGCGGTGGCTGATGAATGCAGAAAAAAAGGCTTGCCAACAAAATTTGTTATCCTCTCTTATCACAAAGAAGCAGAGTTTATAGCTCAGGCGAAAAGCCTTCATATAGCGGGGTACCTGCTAAAGGAAGATACCAATTCGGAGATATTCAAATGCCTGGAAAAGGTGGCGCTGGGCGAGTTTTATTATAGCCCATCTATACTCAATAAGGACTTGAGCATGGTGAGTGAAAACCTCAAAAGGCTTGAGTTGCTTTCGCCATCCGAACGCAAAATACTGAAATTGATCGCCAGTCAGCTGAGCTCACAAGCCATTGCAGATAAGTTGCATGTGTCGGAACGCACCGTGGAAAAGCACAGGAGCAATATTATCGGAAAGCTGGCTTTGTCAGGGCATGCCCATAGCCTGTCTATTTGGGCCATAGAGCAGAAGGCAGTTATTATTAGCTTGTAGGGTAATCTGGTGGTTTTTAGTCGGGCAACTGCGAAGCTCAATGCTCCACATTCAAGAGTTGGCTTCCCTAAAACCCAATCAGCTGCTCCGCCTGCAACTCCAAATCCCGCAGATAGACATTATTTGTGATCTTCTGCCCCTCCAGGTGTTTCTCAATAAAAGGCATCTTTGGCTTAAACGCCAACACGTGGGTGCCGCAGTAATTCAGCACATCGGTGAAGTGTGACACCGCCAGCCCACCGCCTTGTCCGCCTGAGCTGAGCCCAACCAGCGCCGCCTTTTTGCCTCTGAAAGTGCCAGGGTACTCCATGCCATCAATAAAAGCCTTGAGCACCCCAGGGTAAGAGCCATTGTATTCCGGCACCAGAAACACAAACTTCTGCGACTCTTTCATCTGCTGACGAAAGCGGTTGAAAGCTTCATTTTTGCCGTTGTTTTTATACAGGGCAGAGAAGATAAAGTCTTCGGGCAGGTCGGCCAGATCGATGATCTCTGACGATACGCCTTTGGTGGTCAAAATATCAGTGTAAATCTGAGCGATGTGCCTGGAGTTGGCTGGCTCCCGGTTAGTGCCGACGATGATGGTGATGGGGTTGGTCAATTGTAGCTTTCTTTTTCTTAAAACAGCTGACGATGGTAAAAGTTTCGACAGCTAAGGTAGGAAATCAGAGATAGAAGTCCGATTCGGATGCCAGCCAATTAGGTAGTTAAGTGTTCAGTGGAAAGTTCTTTGAAATGACAAGCTAAATCTTAATAGGTAGTTTCCTTTTTGGAAACTTTTACCTACCTTCGGTTAGGCATTCCGATGCAAACAGCAAACATTCTTATGATAACAAATGAGAATAATAGCCTTGAGTACGCTAAAAGCGTATTACCTGAAGCACCCCGAAACAGAAACCGGAATAAAGCTATGGATTCAAAAGGTGAAGGGAGCCACGTGGACAAAACCGGAAGATATATTAAATAATTTTACTCACGCCAGACCAATTGGACAGGGGAGAGTGATATTTAACATCAATAAAAATGATTACAGATTGATAGTACAAACTAACTATGAACGACAGTCTGTATATATATGTTTTATTGGAACGCATGGCGAGTATGACAGGATAGATCCTGAAACAGTTTGGGAATACTAGTCTTAAATTACAGAAGTATGAATGATCTGCAAATGCAAGTTAGGCCAATAAGAAGTGATGCAGAATATCATCGGGCATTGGAGGAATTGAGAGGTATTTTTGATCAACCAAAAGGCTCGCTGGCTTTCGATCGTGCTGAAGTGCTAGAGATTCTCATTGAGGACTATGAGAACAAGCATTTTCACATCGAAGCACCTGACCCTATCGAGGCAATCAAATATTCAATGGAAGAAATTGGGATGAACCAAACCGAGCTGGGGCAAATCATTGGTGATAAAGCAAAAGCTTCTCTGGTGCTCAATCGAAAGCGTAAATTGAGCGTTTCAATGATACGGCGCTTGCACGAGCATCTGAAAATCCCCCTGGAGATTTTGATTAAGGAATACAGACTGGCGAATGAGTAATACGATATTATCTTTTATACTGCCACGCAGGGCTAATAGGAAACTTTACCCCGAACAGCATATTATAGAAGTCGCCGTTTGATCTGATTTTGGCAGTTTGTTCCGGCCCAATACCTATCTGGTAAGTACCGTCGATTTCCGTCATTTTCTTAAAGCCTTTGGTAGAGCTGCCACTGATGTAGAGAACAAAGCTGTTTTTGAATTGCCAGCTAACGGATACACCTGCCTCAATCAAACCATAGTTTTTCCTCATACCAGGGGTTGCCACCATCGTTAAACGACTTTCATCACCCGCATGGAATGAACTACTATGCCCTCCGATGTTGGTTACTCCTCCGTCTATTTCATATCGCATATTATGCACAAAAGAATAACCGATAAATGGCGAAAGCTTTAGCCTTTCCATGAAAAAGCCAAAGTTGGATTTTAGCCTGAGAGGGATTTGAATAGCAGCATAGGACTGCCCCGAAATTAGGCCGACATTGGGACTTTTCAACCTAAAGCCCACTCCGTATTTATAGGCATTAAGCCCGGTCTCAAATAGGAGCCCCTGGCTGATTTCCTGCCCTACGATAAATCCGCCTGCAGGACTGTAGTAAATCGGCTTTTCTCCAACCAGTCCACCAGGGTCGTCAACAGAAATCTTCTCATACTTAGGTCCAAACTCAAAGCCGAGGTAGGTCTTGTGCTGTCCAACAACATAGTTCGTATTGAAGACAAAAAACGATATTAGTACACTGCACAACAGAGATTTCGTTGACAGGAAGCTTTTTTGTGAGTTAGTCAACATACAGGTTCGTTAATTATTTAGGCTAGCGAGAAGAGTTAAGAGGGAATTTGATGCCAATCATTGAGTTAAGATAGTCGCCAGTAGAGCTTACGTTTGTTGACCGGGAGGGTTGATTATCCACCCAGTACTCTACTTCCAAGTTTATGACTTGGTTATCCCCTTTCAGGTAATTGCCCGTTAGGTAGACTATCAACTGATTTTTGAATTGCCATCCTAATAAAATGCCGACCTCGAGCAAAAGCGTGTTTCTGCCAGGGCCGTTGGTTGCATTGTACCGGAGACCAGTGGATCCATCGTCGGTTTCGAAACCATGATACCCAGCCGTATTTACGTAGTTTGGACTTGTGCTGACAATCAACGCTACACCGGCAGATGGAGCGATCTGTAATCTATCGGAAAGGAAATAAAACCTCTGCTTTGCCCGAAGAGGCACTTGAATCACAGAAAAGGAAGGAGCAGAGGCATACGCCGTACCTTTGACACCTATACCATGGTGGTACTTGTAGCCATACAATCCCGTTTCAAGTGTCCATCGTTTGCCAAAGTCCCAGCCGAAAGAAAGCCCTCCCGTCACACTATTATTATAAGGTGTTGAGTAAAGCTGGTCATCGTGCGCTGGAACCTGCATGATCTCATACTTGGGCCCAAACTCAAAACCGAGATAAGTCTTACGCTGCCCAGTCACTTCTTTAGAGAGAGTGACGACAGCTAATGTAACTAAGGCGAGTTTAGATATTTGCATTTCCTGTTGACATTAGGAGCCTTTCTTATACTGCCAAATCGGGCTGATGGGGAATTTTACCCCGAGTATTTTTGCAAAGTAGCTGCCGTTGGAGTAGAGCTGTCCATATTCGAGCGGCTCACTACCCGTTTTGGATGTCAGGTCCGACTCAATTACTCTTTGAGGTCCTCCAAAATAGTTGCCAGAAAGATAAACGATAAAAGTGCTTTTGAATTCCCATTCAAGAGAAAGACCGGCATCCAGCAACACAAACGCTTTTCTAAAGTTTGTTGGGGCACCAACACTCACATAATCACCATCCGGATAGTAGCCGAGTGACGTGCCACTGCTAGTAAAATCATTACCATAGTTGTTCTGAAACACGACGGAAAAACCTGCTGCTGGCGTAAGCCTTAGCCTGGTGCCAAAAAGTGGGATCGGCGCTTTGAGGTGGAATGGAATTTGAGAAGCACCATACGCTCTGATCCCTGCTGAGCCGTAGTTGTCCAAACTAACTCTTGCTGTGTACCTGTATGCATAGAAACCTGTTTCAAGGAGAATTTTTTCTCCAATTTCCTGCCCAAATAGTACTCCTCCCACTATTCCGTCACCCTCTTTATATTCTTTGACTGAATCACCACCGCCTATGATTCTGGATACCTCATGTTTGGGACCAAACTCAAAACCAAGGTAGGTCTTGCGCTGAGCCTCCGCTTGCAGAGCCGTGGCAACAAGAACAGTCAAAACGATAAATTGACTCAGTATCTTCATTCAAACGATAGTTGATGGTTCAAAAAATATCTGCAACTGTGATGGCTAAATAGCTAAAAATGTATCTATAAATACGAATATAGTAATTTTCCTTATTAAATGTGATAATTATATCATGCCTCAAACTATTTTGTTTATGGTGCGGTGTGCAGGGGAATAAGAAACATTACAAAATCGATTTCGGCATTACACCCCTCAGCCACACCTTGAATTGTTTCGCCCGGCCCGCCTCCGCATCAGGGTTGAAGTCTAATGTGGTTTCCCAGGCGTTTTCTGGCAGGATGTCAACCTCCATGGCGTGACGCAAATCTCCAGCGACTTTGTGGTCATAGACAACCACGATGCACTCGGTGTTGAGGTTGGCGCTGCGGGGGTCGAGGTTGAACGTGCCAATCACAGCAATGTTCTCGTCGATCACCATCGATTTGGCATGAAGGCCAAAGACAGGAGTGAAGTCCATCTTTTTCTGTAGGGCGCCAGTCATTACCTCAAAGCGGACGGCAGCATTGGGTTTGAATTCGTAAATTTTAAGGCCCAGTTCCAGCAGCCTGTCCCTGTCTCGCTGGTAGCCGCTGAACGCCTCCAGGTTGTCGGTGGATGACAGGCTGTTGGTGAGAATCTTAACTGATACACCCCTGTCCACAGCTGCTTTGAAGAGCTGCTGGCTTACCTCGGTGGTGATCAGGTAGGGCGACTGGATGAGGATGGACGACTTTGCCTGCCGGATCAGGCTGACCAGCGAATCGGTAGCCACGCCGCCACCTGCCAAGCCCTGGCTGCCATCGTTTTTACCGGGGAGGTCGGAGATGAACTGCACGCTGTCCGTCCACACCAGGGAGCCGGATGCCTGCGCCTTTTGAAATTCGGCTGGTATCTGCTTCACTTTCTCCCTCACCTCAGGCCAGAAGTTTTCGGGGTTGCAGGCATACTGGTGCAGGTAGGCGTACTTCACATCGAGGTTGAGTTCTTCGTCGGTTACCTGGGCGAGCTTGCCGATAGGCACGCTGAGCTCGCTTTGCCAAAACAGCTCAAACGACTGCTGCACATCCTGCACTTTCTTGCCTACCAGCAGCACATCCCGGTCCCGGAAATTGTATTCATGGTCGTAGTCGAAGTACTCATCGGCAATGTTTCTGCCGCCGGTGATCACCACCTGCTGATCGACGATGAACGTTTTGTTGTGCATGCGCTGGTTGAACCCCTGAAAGTCGGTGGCGAGGGACAGCAGCTTGCCCGGCAGGTTTTTGCCGATATTGGCATTGGGATTGTAAATTTTCACTTCCAGGTTGGGGTGGGCATCCATGGCCAGCAGATCATCTTCCTCTGCTTCCACCATGATATCGTCGACAATGATCCTGATCTTCACGCCCCGGTCGGCGGCGCCCAAGAGGAAGTCGGCGGCTATCAACCCAACATTGTCCGTAGAAAAAATGAAGTACTGAATGTCGATCGTTTGCTCAGCTGCCTCCGTGAGCCAGGCCCGGGTGATCATGGACACATCACCCTCTTCCAGCGAATGCACACCGGTTTTTGACGCCAGCAGGGCATCGTAGGGCGCCAGGTAGTCCGACAGTTTCACTGGCACTGCCTCAGGAAGCTGGGCGCAGAAGTCCTCGGTGATGGGGGGGTATTTGACTTCGGTAGGGCCGCATGCAGCTAGCAGAAGCAATACAAAAGTGTAGAAAGAGTGGCGTACTTTGAGTTTCATATTCAGCCGGGACATAGATAGCGGTTGATTCATCGGAAAGGGTAATTTACGTTTTTTGGAGAGGATTAGTTTGTGTGTAGAAATCCGTAGCTTGGATGTGTGAGATTGGAACAACACGCATTGGTGTATTATATTCCGCTGTTTGATAGCTATTATTAATAGATTCAATAATGCATTAGTTAAAATGTCAACAGACCATATCCAAATATCAATACCATTAGATGATGACGGTTTTTTGGGAAGAGAGTGCCTTAAATGCAAGCGATACTTTAAGTTGAAGCCAGGGACTGGTCAGCCTACGAGGTATTGTCACTGCCCTTATTGTGATTATGAAGGTGATTCTGATACTTTTTGGACTCCTGAACAGAACAGATACCTAGAAAGTATGGCAAGGAAGATTGGGTTTGAAAAATATGTTGACCCAATGATAAAAGAGTTTACTAAGTCACTTAAGGAACTGGAAAGTGAATCGAAGGGAAGTATGTTTCAAATCAAAGTGAAAGAAAATGCGTCAAGACCATTTTTCCCGATACACTACTATAGCGAAAACCACCTTGAAACGGTTGTAGAATGTGATAGCTGCAATCTCGAATTTGCTATCTATGGGGTCTTTTCAAGATGTCCAGACTGTACCAAAATTAATTCCTTTTCAGTTTTTAAAAAATCATTAGAAGTTAGCAAAAAGCAATTTGAGCTTTTCGAACATCTTGTAGCCGAAAAAGAGATTATTGAAACGAATTTGAAATTTATTTTATCAAATTCTATTTCGTCTTTTGATGGGCTAGGAAAAGATCTCAGAACCCGTAGACCGGATCTTTTCCCTAAAAAGCCCCTCAACCTTTTCCAAAACTTGGATGAATTGGAAAAGGTATTGCAGAATAACTTTAAGGTGAATCTCGCAGAAGACATTGATAATTATGCATTTATAAAAAAGATGTTTCAAGTTCGACATATCTGTGAACATAACATGGGAGTCATCGACCAAGCGTTTATAACGAAAACACAAGCTTCTCAAAGTGAAATCGGAAAGAAATACGAATTGAGGAAAAATGAGATTTCGGCATTTTTAGCAGAGATACTTGAGCTAGGAAAGCTGGTAGAAAAAGCTTACAAAAACAACACCTAGTAGTGGTTGATCGAGTATACGTGTCTGATCATTTCAAAATACCCCCAATCGCCCTCGTTTGAGCAGTAGCGGAAACGAGGGCGTATGAGACTGGCGATTGTATCGCCGATATCCGGCTCTTCGAAATTTCAATCGCTGAGCGAGAAAACCGAAGGCGGTTCGCCGGGTTTCAAACCCGGGTTACGGAATTCCTCCACCGACCTTATTTGAGCATCAGCCGAAACGGCTACCCGCTCGGGAGGGCGTATGAGACTGGCGATTGTATCGCCGATATCCAATGGTAATTACTTTTGGTCAGAAAAAACCACCGAAACTCTCCAGCCCTGTGGTTCTTCAAATTCATTTGCCTTCGCCCTTAAAGCGAGCGGCTTACCTTAAACTTGGCGGTGATTTTTACATTGCTTTCATTAGCCGTTGAGCCACTTACCTCAAGCAGCCTCGCATTAGTGACTTCGAATGTGCCCTCAACCAACCCATCAACGGCCCCAAATTTTTCAATGACCAGGCTTCCCGTGCTGTTGCCAATGATTTCTCCGTCTTCTGCTTTGTAGCTGTAGTACGACTTAGTCATGTCGCCATTGGCCATCAGGAGCCAGGTGCCTGCCACGTTG
This sequence comes from Imperialibacter sp., assembly GCF_048007035.1. Classification (NCBI taxonomy): domain Bacteria; kingdom Pseudomonadati; phylum Bacteroidota; class Cytophagia; order Cytophagales; family Flammeovirgaceae; genus Imperialibacter; species Imperialibacter sp. The sequence continues at coordinate 808,657 of NZ_CP180355.1, read as the reverse complement.
CTTTCGAAGTTGGCATTCCATGCGAACGTGCCTTTGGGCTCTTCGCCTTCCCATAAAATAGTGAAGGAAAGACCGCTGTCGTCGCTAGCGTTGCCAGTGAGCTGATACGTGTTGTCCGACAGCTTCATAGATGATCCGGTGAAGATAACCGGGTCGGCGTTGCCGATTGTCAACTCAATTTTCTCGTTGCCAACCGGGTCGCCTGTGTCGTCAGAACTGCAAGCGCAAAAAAATAGAACCATCCCTGCCAGCAGGGATCCAGTGAACACCTTTTTCATAGTTATTTGACCTTTACTAATTGTTAAAAAATCTGCCATCTGAAACTGATAGCAGGTACCAGGCGGTCAACAGTCTAAAAAATTTGAGGAAGTTGGGTCGCCTGAGCCTCATCTACAGACGTAAACTTTAAAAGAAGGTTTGGGAGGTGTCAAAAAAAATTTAGTACCCGTTTGTGACTCTGCTTTTACCTTTATCAGCTTCCCCAGAGGCCGTGAAGAAACAGGCCTGGGCATAGAACGTTTGGGTTGAAAGATTACAAAAGTTTGCTAGGTTCTGCTCTGGTTGGCGCCGCCTCCAGCGTTAGTGGGAGCAGAGGGCTCGAAGCCTTTTCCGAAACTTTTGTAATCTGCTGTATCTGCCAACTTCACCCCTCCAGAAACTTCTCAATCCTTCCTTTCTGTCTTTCGTGGTGCCGGAAATGCATATGGGCATATTGCAGCCATTCATCTGCGTTGAAGAACTGGTGGCCAGGGTGTTTGGTCTTTCCGTTATGTGGACTTTTTGACTTACTGAGAGCGTTGATTTTCGCCTTTAACTCTTCGAGCCCTGCAATAATCTTTTGTTTGGAGACGGGCTGAGGAGTGGCAGCGTTCGAAGGGGGCCCTTCAATCATTTTATCAGGAAACTCGTCGTTGGCAAACATCGCTTTTGCCACTTCCGACATCTCGTCTTCTGCATGATCATCGGTCTGCAAGCAGATGTCTACCTGACCAAGAAAAAAGCTGGTGGCGTCAATCAGGTGCATGTACACCTGCCCGAGCGACCACTTTTCGGGCTGTGGCTTTCGGAGAAGATCGGCAAATTCGTAACGGTTCAGCTCATCCTGCCAGTAGTCGATGGTGCTGATAAAGGAGTCTGTTTCCATTCCTGCTAAAATTCCGTCAATTCGATATCCTTATAGCTCACTCTCACCTTCCCGCCTCCGTGCACCTGCAGGCCGATAAGGCCCGTTTGAGGAATAGCGTCGTCCGCTTCTGTATAATCTACGGTTTGAACGCCATTCAGGAAGATCTGGATTCGTTTCCCTTCGGCAATAATCTGGTAGTCGTTCCAATCGTTGGGTTTGAAAAGCCGCACCCCTGCCAGGGAATCGATGCCCGCCAGCACTTTGTCTCTTCTGGACTCGTCGTACAGCGAACCAAAGTAGCCATTGCCGATATCGGCCTGGTAGCCGGTCATTTCGTAAGCGGGTTCGGTGGCACGGACGCTCCTGAACTGCACACCGGCGTTGGTGAAGCCGCCTCCGGTTTCGAGTTTGTATTTAATGGTGAGTTTAAAGTCGCTGTACGGCTGAAGGGTACAGAGGAATTCGTTGTGAGGCACCGTGTCGGTCAGCGAACCACCCACGATGGCTCCGTTTTCTACACGCCAGGTATTGGCATCACCTTCCCAGCCGGTGAGGGTGCTGCCGTCGAAGAGGGTGGTGGTAGAAGGGGAGGCGCAGGAGAAAATTATCATCAAAACCGGAAATACAGTAGATGTAGGCAAGCGCATTTTCATAGCTATAAGGTTATCGCAGAACCAAAATACGAAAGTTGTGCGGACTTAAGATTACAAAAGTTTGGCAGGTGCTGCCAGCTTTTTTTTCTTCCTTGCCTTGGCAGGAGCAGCCAGCCTGAAGCTATTTCTAAACTTTTGTAATCTCGAAAGCGTCACCAATCGTTGGCCATTGCTTTTGAAATACATAGAGGGATGTTTATAAAGGCAGGTCAGCTAAATTTATTTACTAAGCTCATAAGAGTTGACGGCACTCAGATTACAAAAGTTTGATAGCCTTTAGCGACTTTCTTGCTCGTTCTGGCCTTGGAAGAAACAGACAGCCCGGAGCTATTTCTAAACTTTTGTAATCTATGCTATCTTAACCCCATGGAAGCGGGTAAGTTTTATCACATCTATAACCGTGGAGTCAATAGACAACCAATATTTTTCAATACAGAGAATTATTGGTTTTTTCTGAGAAAATTCAAGCAATATCTCACTGGGTCAGTCGAAGTATATGCCTATTGTTTGATGCCGAATCATTTTCATTTTTTTTATAAAAATTAAGGATGACGCAGATGAAAAGTCCGCCGATAAGGCATTGTCGAGGGTAGAAAAGGCATTTAAGGATTTCTTTATTTCATATGCAAAGTCTGTCAACGTTGAGCAGGGCAGAACTGGAGCTTTGTTTCAATATAAGTTCAAGAGAAAAGAAGTTGAGGAGCCAGACTACTATAGCTCATTGATTGGATACATTCACTTTAACCCGGTCAGGGCCAAGCTATGTGAAGAAGTTTCAGATTGGCAGTTTAGCTCTTACAATACTTTTTTGAGTGACCAGCCGACACTCATAAACAGGAGCGAAGTTCTGGAGTGGTTTGGTGGGAGGGATGGATTTTTAGCTTTTCACCAATCAAATATCGAGCTTTCCGTAAAACAGGATTGGGGGATTGACTAGACTACAAAAGTTTGGTTGAAAAAGCTTTGGGTGGGCGATTTGGTGAGGGAGGTGACAGTGCCCAGGTACAAGTTCCGTCAAAACTTTTGTAGTCTGCAAAAAGCCCGCCTTGGTTTTAAACCATCCCGGAATCCATCTTTCCCCCCATATAAAGCAGTATTTTCTCCACCAGAATTAGGTTCAGCACATGCTGCTTGATTTCTTCCTTGTTCATCATGGGCTTATTATACTGCAAGGCAAGCCCTATTGCAGGATAGGCTGCTACATGGATATTTGGCCCAACAACTGATACGTGGAGCGACGTCATCAGCGATTTTGACTCAACCATCACATTCATCAACGAATCGTCAAGAAACCGTTCCACCAATTTGTCCTCTTTGGGTACCACATAAAACAGATCGTGGAACTTCTTTTGTGTTTGGTTTCTGTTCAGCTCTTTCTCGCTCGAAAATAGCTCATCAAGTTTTTTGGAGAGGGTCGCACCGAGCAGGCCATCTACAGCCTCGTCTATCAAGACGCTGCCTGCCACCTTCTCTTTAGACCCGATCACTACTGGTTGGGGAAAGCAAGATTGCTTTAGCTCCAGTGTGCCCACGGGCCCGTGGAATTGAATAACACCCTTGTTACTGTTTGACTGCGACCGGGCAGTTGTGCTGGCTCCGGTGACTTTGATTTCGGCGATTGTTATTGGCTGTTCGTTGGCAGTACCCTCCAGCTGCAACTCAGTTTCCACCTTCATGTACCGCCGGTCTCTCAGTAGATAGGTTTCTTCGAAAAAGTCGGGCGACAAAGCTTCAGTCCTCACATGGAACCCATGGGCTTCGCCAAATGCCTCATAAATGCCCACCTTAAGTAGCAACTGAAGTTTTTTGAATCTATCATGGCGATGATAGCTGACGTAGATTGGGTAGCCAATGGCAAAGAGACCTGTGAGAGGTATGACAGCGATGAAAACTTTAGGCAGCGCCGGAAAAGAGACAAGCAAAACAATGGTGCTTACGCAAAGCACACCTAGAATTGCCATCGCCATTTTATAGGTTTTGAAGCTGTAGCGCTGCATGATTTCCAGGCGTTGCTCCTCCAAGTAGGCCAGGTTAGCCGCCACTTTGTCGGCGACAGATTCGACTTCCGATGTGAGGCTATCCATTGTCGCAGGGCGTTTCTTTCACAATGGGGTAATTGTCGGGGTGAATGGCGTAAGTGTTGCCGTCGAACTCTATCGTTTCATGGTCAGGATAATAAACGAATTCCACCTTTGGAATCGCTTCATTGTCTGTTGAAATGGTATAGGTGTTATCTACAGCTGAAATCGTTTTTATCCGATAGTCGAAAGCATCCTGGTACCAGACAGTTCTCATCACCCAGCCGTTGTCGTCGTTATCAAAGGTCAGCCGGGGCACACCGCCGCCGCATATCAGAAACCTTACAAGCTGCCCATCCTTTTCGGTGAGCATTTCGATTTCCAGGCCCTGGAGGTCAGCTAACAAATCAAGTGGATTTTCCGCATCCGGGTCAATTTCCATTACATCTCCTGAGGCTTCCAATTCCTCTTCCGGTGCCATGCGATCAGCCAGAAAAATGAAGTCGATGCCGTTGTCCGTATCGCCCAGCCATTGATAAACTCTTGCCGACGCCACATTTCCCCAGTTATTGCACCGGGCATCAGCTAAAATATTTGTTGTTGTCACGACTATCTGGGGCACGGTGCCATCGCCGCCGCCTTCCACAGCATAGCTTGTCACTGATCCTATGCAGTCGCCGGGATACTCTTTTCGCTCCCCTTCTTCTGGCGGGCAACTGGCCACACACCTGGTGGTCAGTAGTGGCTCGGATGCCCAAATCAAAGTAGTGGAGTAGGTTCTCACCCAGAAGGCTGATTCTTTCATCTTTTCGTCATTCAGCCGGTACTCATAGGTGGATAGAAAATCGCTTTTGCCTTCCCCGGAAACATCTTCGATTTCTTTTACGGTACCAGGAATTAGGTGGATGGTATTGGCTATTGACGCCAGCTGAGATTGCACCTGAAAGAATTGATCAGGCATGACAAATTTTCCCACTATCTCAGCGCCGAATAAAACCGTGTAGTAGCTGGTGGAATCTTGCAGGCTTTCCTTTAAGCCATAGAAAGTGAACCCGTCAGCCAGGATCGAGTCGGTTTTGGAGATGGTGTGATCAGGAGTGGAGAAACTGCTTTTTCGGAGTGAGATGAATTCGTCAACAATAGCATGGCTTGTTTTTTCGCTCGTTTGGCCACTGTTGCAGGCAGTAATCCCCATGCCAGCAAGGCCAAGGAAAAGCAGATAAAATGATTTTTTCATATGAATGGAACGGTTCAGTTGAGTGGTAGTCGCTGCTATTGTGTAGTGTTGCCTACATAGCGTTTTGTGTCAATGACAGCATTGGATTGCCTAGCTAAAACAAAATAAATTGCCATGCCGAATGGGCTGGCTGTTATAAAAAGTAAAGGCTAATCTGCTTGCGGCAGTACGGGAAACTGAGGGAAATCTAGTCGAAAGAATTTAATGTTACAATAACCGGTAAAACAAACTTTGCTGCTGATTGGCTACCGTGGTTTTTCGTCAGATTACTCCTCCGGCACCTCGATTTCCTCGCCCCAGATATACTTACCAAACCATTGCCAGTTGTGCCACACGGCGGCCAGCCTTTCTTTCGGTTTGGTAATACCATGGCCAAAGCCTTTGTACACAACGAGCCTTGTTTCAACGCCCACATCCTGCAAGCCCTGGTATAGCTCATAGGCGTTGGGAATGGGCACCCGTTTGTCGAACTCACCATGCTGGATGAGCGTGGGCGTTTGGGCTTTGTTGATATTGGTCATCGGCGATGTCTTCTGGTAGATGTCCATATCGGCCCAGGGTGTGGCTTTGAGGTACTGCCTGGTGAACGGATGGATATCGGTATTCACATAGTAAGTCACCCAGTTGGAAATGCCGGCGCCTACAGAAATGGCTTTGAACTTATCAGAATTGGTAGTGAGAAAGGCAGAAATGTAGCCACCCTGGCTCCAGCCCATGCAACCTATCTTGTTGCTGTCGACGATGCCCTTTTTCTCCAGCGATTCCACACCTGACAACACATCCCAGGCATCACCCACGCCCAGGTTCTCCACGTTGAGAGAGCGGAAAGCCTCGCCGTAACCTGCGGAGCCCCGGTAGTTGGGCTGTAAAATCAGGGCACCTTTATTGACCCACTGGTTCAGGGGATAAACATAACTGGCAACTGGTGACGGAGTGGAGATGCCCGTTGGCCCGCCGTGGATGATGACCAGCAAAGGATACTTCTTTTTAGGGTCGTAATCCTTTGGTTTACTGAGGATGCCTTCAATGGTAGCGCCATCCTTGCTTTTCCAGCTGATAACCTCGCTGTCGGCAGTGGCCCAGTCGGAAAGCTGCCCGGTGAAATTGGTGAGCTTCTTTTGCGCCACGGCCTTGATGGGGCTTGTGTAGATCTCTGTCAGGGAATTGTCTTCAGCCCCTGAGAACGCTACCACCTCGCCGTCTCCAGTGAACGACATGCCATAAATTCTTGCGGGCGAGGTGAAGATGGGTTTGAACTTTCCGTTGTCTGGGTCAACAAAGAAAATCCGGCGAACCGTTTTTTGGTAGGCAATGCCAAATATCCCCTGCGGGTTCCACACGAGGGAACCCAGATTTTCATCGAACGATTTTGCTAGCTGCGTGTTTGCGGACCCATCCAGTTTTATTCTAAACAGCTTTTCATTTTTGTAGAAATTTGAAATGGTGTCGCTCAGGTAGCTGCTGTAAAGAATCCACTGTCCGTCGGGCGACCAGGCCTCAAGCCCATCGGAGCTTTTGTTTTTAACCAGCGGCGCCACCTTCCTGGTCGCCACGTCCAGAATAGAGATATCCGATTTAATAAAAGAAGTGATAATAGGATCAGGTTGGTGATTGAAAGCGATCTTGGTTCCATCGGGTGACCATAAAAAGTTGGTTACTGTGTAGTTCACACTGTCCAGCAAAATTTTGGTGGTCTCGTCTTTTTTCGTGGTGTCCTTTTTATCTTTTGGCAGCTCGGGCTTAAACAATTTCTCAGGATCAAACGTCGTCAGCCACAGCCTGCTGAGATTGTATTCTGCATCTTCAACCTCAAATCCACCAAACTTGTCCTTTCTGGCCTTTTCAGCTTTCTCTTTGTCTTCGGCTTGTGTGAAAGCAATTTGTTTGCCATCGGGCGCCCATTCAAAATTCGAAATGCTTCCTTTTGTGTCGGTTAGTTGCACCGACTCGCCGCCCTCCAGCCGGATGACCTGAATCTGTGTTTTGCCGGTTTTGTCTGACAGAAAGGCGATCCATTGTCCATCAGGTGACCATTTGGGACTGGTACTGCTGCTTTTCGTGTTATTGGTAAGCTGAAACGGCGTGCCGCCATTTTTTGATAGCCAAATTTCCGTATCAAACCTGTTTTCTTCCCAGTCGGTGGAGTTAACCGTGAACGCTACATTTTTTCCATCGGGAGAAATCTCGGGGCTGCCCGCCGATTGCAGTGAGAGCACTTCTTCAAATGAAGGATTTTTGAGAGACTGGCTGTTTAAAGTGAGGGCAGGAATGAAAAGCAGGGAAAGCAGAAAATACTTTTTCATAGATGGGGTGGTTTGAATAAGAAGAAGAGGGCGCTGGAATCTGAAGTTACTAAAGAGCTATCAGTAGTTAAATCACCAAAGTTTTATTTTCAAAAGCAATTCTTGAAGAGTAGATTGGTCAGATTTTTCTTTACGAACATTATACATGCACATCCCAATCACTCAAATACAGGAGATCAGTCAATTTCTTCAAAGCAAAACGGCTGTCCGGCCCGAAACGGGAATTATTCTCGGCACTGGTCTCCACAGCCTTGTGGATGAAGTGACGATCGTCGATGTGATTGATTACAAGGATATCCCAAATTTTCCCGTGTCAACGGTTGAGTTTCACAAAGGCAAGCTGATATTTGGACATATTGGTAAGGTGCCTGTGGTCGTGATGCAGGGCCGGTTCCATTTCTACGAAGGCTACAGCATGCAGCAGGTAACTCTGCCGGTGAGGGTGATGAAGCTACTGGGCATTAAGCGCCTATTTGTGTCAAATGCCTCTGGCGGGCTTAACCCCGCCTTCCAAAACAGCGACATGATGATGGTGACTGATCACATCAACCTGTTCACAGAAAACCCACTGCGAGGTAAAAACCTGGATACACTGGGCGACCGATTCCCTGATATGAGCGAGGCTTATGACCAGGGTATGCTCAAGCTGGCCAGACAGATTGCGAAAGAGGAAGGCATCGATTTGAAGGAAGGAGTGTACGCAGGGGTTGAAGGTCCTAACCTTGAAACGCCGGCAGAGTACAAGTACCTCAGGATCATAGGAGCTGACGCAGTGGGCATGTCCACCGTGCCTGAGGTGATTGTAGCCAGGCACATGGAAATTCCGGTGTTTGCCCTTTCCATTATCACCGACATGGGCGTGCCAGGCCTTATCAAAAAGGTAAACCTTCAGGAAATAGTGGATGCCGCTCAAAAAGCGGAGCCGTTGTTGAAGAAAATGGTGAGCAGGATGGTGGAGGCAACATCGGCATAAGGGCCAAACTTTCGGTCGGAACGAGCATCTATTCCACCGTGGCATCCAAGCGTTGCTGCACTAAAGATCCAAATTGAGCGTTATATGGCCACCTAGTCCATCTTTTATAATTCTCATTAGGGTAGACAGACGTATGTCGCTTGCGTCGTTTTCGATCCTTGAAATATAGTTTTTTGTTGTTCCGCTTTGATAGCAAGCTCTTCCTGCGTAAGGTTCTTTTTCTTTCTGGCTTCCTGTATCAAAACGCCAATTTTAAACGCCTCAAATTCCTCTTCATACTTTTCACGAGAAACGCTGCCGGGTTTTCCGTACTTCGTATTGATGTGGTCGTCCCAGGAAACCAGATTACCTTTTTTGTTCATCATAGTATTTTCGCATCAATCGTTCGGCTCTTTCAATCTCAATCTTAGGAGTCTTCTGTGATTTTTTTTGAAACCCATTTAGGACAATCACTAATTTACCTTTGTCAAAAAAACAAAACACCCTGAAGATATCGCTCCCTACTTTGATTCTTATCTCAAACAATCCATCGGTACCCTCGAGGTGTTTAAAGAACCTCTCAGGAATCATAGGCAGTGTTCGAACTAAATCAATCACCCAATCTATTTTGGCTTGTACTTTTGCTGTTTGTCCATTATAGAATTCCCAGAAGTCGGCACCATAGACATAAATATCTCTCAGGTACTTTTCACTCGTGGAGTAAAGTTATCTATTCAGACAACTTTATACAAGCACATAAAGTTCATAACTACTTCTCTGTAGATGAGGTTGAGAAAAAGTGGATTTACAATTTTGTTCCGACCCCTAAGCCTGCAACAAAAACATCATGGCTATAAAGTGAGTGATCGTACCTCCCAGTACAAACAAATGCCAGATGGCGTGAGCATACATCATTTTCTTTTGCACAAAAAAGATGGTGCCAAGGGTATAACTCACGCCGCCGCCAAGAATCAATGACAAAACAGTGGCGTCGAGTGAGGCAAAAAGGGGCTTAATAAGGAAAACGCCCATCCAACCCATGCCAAGGTAAAATATCAAGGATGCCTTGGGGAAACGGTACTGGTAGTACACCTTGAAAATGATGCCCAGCACGGCCAGGAGCCAGATGATTCCGAAAAACACCCATCCGAGTGCTCCGCTTACTCCCAAAAGCAAGAAGGGTGTGTATGTGCCTGCAATCAGAATATAGATGCTGATGTGGTCGAATGTGCGGAGGAGTCTTTTCACCTGCTCGTGCTGAAAGGCATGATAGAGCGTCGAAAAGGTATAAAGCAAGAGAAACGAGCCGGCGAAAATGCTGCTACTCACCACGTGAATGGCTGAGCCATTTAAGACCGAGAAAGTGACTAACAAGGAGATGGCCACCACGCTGAAGAGGATGCCGATGCCGTGGGTGAGGCTATTGGCTATTTCCTCTTTGAGGGTTTGCGGTCGATGTGCTGAAGCTTCCATAGTTTACTAATAGTTTATGACCAGGAAAAGTGCCCCAATGTAGTAATTAAAGAGGTTGCTCCATGCAGAAAGAACAGCGCAACCTCGTCAATCATAAGAGAGAAGCTTTCCGGAACCATTGATACTTACCTTAATTGCTTTTGGCTCATTGAAATAGATAAGATTTCCGTAGCCGCTCATTGTGCCTCTCAGCGTATCTGTTGGCAACACTTTCATGTCGTTCAAGCCTTCGTGCTCCACCACCACCACCTTTGCCCTAAGCTGGCTGCAATCTACCAACGACACCTGCTGGTTGACAAACAGGTCGGCGTAGTCGCTGGTGCCACTAATTTTTACGTTGGACTTGCCGTAGTTCCTCAGCACAAACCCACCCGTTTTTATGGTGAGGTCTATCTCTGTATAGCTGAGATGAATGGCCAGCCAGAGCCGGTCGAGGCGGATGGAGTCCTTGCTATACATCGGGCTGGTGCTTCGGTGAACAATAAAGTTCAGGTCAGGTGAAGAAATTGTCAACTTTGGACTCTTGTAGTGGCTGTTCCAAAGGCATGTGGTGGCGTTCTCCACCCGATAGCCCTGGTCAATTTCCGTAAAAGCAACATTGGGTAGCGATTCTTCATAGGTAGTAAGCACTACCTGTTGAAAGGTCCCGCTCACCAGCTCTACTTCAATGTCATCCATGATTTCCAGGCTGGTGAACTTCTTCAATTCTATCTCCTCTACTATCTCCCGGCCGTATTTTTCAAAGCATCGATCAACAAACCCATCCTGACAGGCTGACCCGGTTAGCCCACTGAGCATTGCCAATGATATCTGCAAGATGTGTCTACTACTAAAACGCATAGGCACCTCCCCAAACTACTGCGTAAGACCCCTGAAAGTTCCTGACAATCAGGTGGCTGGCCACCGAGAACTTGTCGTTGATATGGAATTTCAGCCCTGCCTTTTGGTACCAGTCGGGGTCGGCTGTTTGCTTCACCACATGGTAGCCAAGGCCTGCCTGCAAACCCATTCGCCCAAATAGCCACTCTTGTTGAGCGAGGATGCCTATTCTGTAGTGAAGGCCGTTCCCACTCACAATGCCTGTGTTCACCTCATACTTCGTCGCCCAATCATAGAAGTAGTCGATGCCAATGCCAAGATAGACTTTTTCAAAAAACAGCCTTTCTCTCAGAACCCCGAGGTAAACCAGCGCATACTTTTTTGCCAGAAGCCACTCGGGTTGCCTCAGCCCCCCACCAAACTGAAGAATCCAATGGCTTTTTTTTGCCAGCTGCAGGCCAGGTTTAGGCGCTTCAAACACCTTTTCTTTTTGCGAAAAAATGTAGCCAGCCCCGACGGCCATTTGTGCACTATTCAGTCCCAGGTTCGGAACCCTAATGCCACCATTCGAAATGTGCATAAAGGATAATTCCGCCCGGCTGTACCATCTCTGGCCCCAGCGTCTTTTGAACCCAACACCGAAGTTGATTTTGTAGCTAAGCGGAGCGCCAATGGCAAAGTTGAGGTTGCTTTCTTTTATGCTGAAATGAGAGCCGGAGTAGAGCAGCCCTACACCCGTGTTGGCGTAAATGGTCGATTTTGCCCACTGAACGACAGGTATGTCAAGGAAGGCCTGCAGACCGACGGCCTTACCCAGGTTTTTGTTGTGGAAGTCGAGGTAAGTCAACTTTGCATGGAAGGCAAAAGTTTTGCGGGTGTTGGCCCAGTTATATAACGGAATGGGTGTTTTTTGATAACCGACACTAAAACCGCCGAGGGCGGTGTTGGTCAGGTGGGGAATTTTTTCATTGAAAAAGAAGGCACCATACTCACCAGTCAATTCAATACTTTGTGATGCTTCGATGGAACTAATGCTTTGTCCGAAAACATTTGATAGTAGATTGAAAATAAAGATTATTGCAAGCGTATAGCGCATCGAACAAGTGAAAGACTCAAAAGTATGATTTTGAAAGGTAAAACGGCAATTGTAACAGGAGCGAGCAAGGGAATAGGCCTTGCCATTGTAGAGGAGCTTTTAGAGAGGGGAGTGAAGGTAGCTGGCTGGAGCAGAACAGATCCCGGAATTTCAGACAACGATTTTCAGTTTATTAAAGCCGATGTGCAGTCGGTTGAGTCGATTGAAGCTGCTTACAAGGCCACAGTAGCTAAATTTGGCAACACTATCGACTTTCTGATCAACAATGCCGGACTTGGCATTCCTTCGGCTTTTGAGGACACCAAGCCCGAAGACTGGCAGACAATGTTTCGCACCAACGTAGACAGCATTTTCTATATCTCCAGGTTATTGGTGCCGCAAATGAAGCAAAACGACTTCGGCCATATCATTAATATTTCCTCTATTGCCGGGCTCAATGGGGTGAAAGGCTACGCAGCATACAGCGCCACCAAGCATGCGGTAACCGGACTCACACACTCCATGATGATGGAGCTCCGGGACTTTGGCATCAAAGTCACTGGTGTGTATCCGGGCTCTACCAATACACATTTCTTCGAAGGAAGGCATACCTCTACACCGCCTGAAAACATGATGCGGCCTGAGGATATTGCCAAGTCGGTAGTCGAGTTATTGGACACCCACCCAAATTACTTACCAGCTGATATTGAATTAAGACCCCTAAGACCACAAGGAAAGCCTAAAAAATAATATTTTTGGGGTTGCATTCAGGATATGTCGCTAGAGGTACAAAATGTAAGTAAGGTTTTCGGCGCTCAGAGAGCGGTTGATCATCTTTCTTTTTCGGCTAAGAAAGGAGAAATTCTCGGGTTTTTAGGCCCCAATGGTGCTGGCAAGTCCACCACCATGAAAATGGCCACCACCTATTTTGTTCCCACCGAAGGAACGATCTCTGTGGCTGGCTACGACGTGGAAACCCAATCGGCTGTGGTGCGCAACCACGTGGGCTACCTGCCCGAACACAACCCGCTGTATCTCGACATGTTCGTGCATGAGTACCTTGCTTTCATTGGCCAGGTGCACAAAATCAAAGGCAATGCCCTCACCAACCGGGTAAAGGAGATGATTGACCTGTGCGGCCTGGGAGTAGAGCAAAACAAGCTGATCGGCCAGCTGTCGAAAGGCTACCGCCAGCGGGTGGGTTTGGCTCAGGCACTGATCCACAATCCACCAGTGCTTATCCTCGATGAACCGACCACCGGCCTCGATCCGAACCAAATCCTGGAAATCCGCCATGTAATCAAAGAGATAGGTAAAGAAAAGACCGTGGTGTTTTCTACCCACATCATGCAGGAGGTGACTGCTATTTGCGAAAGGGTCATCATCATCAATAAGGGCAAAAAAGTGGCCGACAGTACGGTGAAGGAGCTGGGTAAGCAGGCCAAAGGCCAAACCTATGTGGTGCTGGAGTTTTCGGAAGAAATGAGCAGCTTTGCCGGGTTGGATAAAATGAAAGAAGTAGTCAATATAGAGACCATCGACGCCAGGAAGATCCGGCTTACAATCGATGCTGGCAAGGATATCAGACCGTCGCTGCTCAAGCTGGCGGGTGAAAATAGCTGGCCGCTGTTGGGCATCCAGCAAGAGGAGAACTCTCTGGAAAATATATTTAAGGAACTCACACAAGAAACAGTTTCTTAGCCTATGTGGACAGTATTCAGCAAAGAAGTCAATAGCTTCCTCAATTCCCTCATTGCCTATGTGGTGATAGCGGTATTCCTTACAGGCATTGGTCTACTGATGTGGGTGTTTCCTGAAACCAGCGTTCTCGACTATGGCTATGCCGACATGGAAACGCTGTTCAGCCTTGGGCCCTATGTGCTGATGTTTCTTATTCCCGCCATTACCATGCGGCTTTTTGCCGAAGAGAAAAAGGGAGGGACGCTTGAGTTGCTACTGACCCGGCCGCTTTCTGAAGTGCAGATTATAGGTGGCAAATACCTGGCAGGCCTCTTCCTTGTCGTTTTCACTTTGCTGCCCACCGCTCTTTACTATTTCTCTATTTCGTCGCTGGGCAATCCTCCGGGCAACCTCGACACCGCCGGTATCCTGGGCTCCTATGTCGGGCTGGTGTTATTGGGGGCTGCTTTCACGTCGATTGGTTTAATGGCATCGTCGTTATCAGAAAATCAAATCATTGCTTTTATACTGGCTGTATTCCTCTGCTTTTTCCTTTTCACGGGCTTCAACTCAATCGCTGCCATCAACGTGTGGGGCAGCTACTCATTGTTCCTTGAGCAGCTAGGCATGCTTACTCACTATAATTCGCTCAGTAAGGGCCTTCTCGATTCCAGGGACATCGTCTATTTCCTGAGTGTTATTTTCATTTTCCTGCTCATTACCAGGCTTAAACTCAACCAAAGGATATGAACTGGAAAAGCAGACAGGTGACCCGATGGTTGATATTGCTCAATGGCCTTTTTCTGGTCGTTTGGGTCAATATGCTGGCCGATACCTGGCCGGTTAGGGTTGATTTAACGGAGGAGGGCCGGTACTCGATTTCAGCGCCCACCAAAGAGCTTTTGAAAAACCTCGACGAGGTGGTGTATGTGGAGGTTTATCTCGAAGGAGAGCTGCCTTCCAACCTGAAAAGGCTTCAGAAATCAATCAGGGAGACGCTGGAAGAGTTCAGCGTGTATGGTGGCAAAAACCTTGAGTTTACTTTCAAGAATCCCGTAGCCGGAGGCTCTCGCCAGGCCCAGGAAAAAATGATGATGGAGCTAAGTGCTAAAGGTATTCAGCCCACCGACCTGAGCTATACCAAAGATGGCAATACTGTCCGCCGCCGGCTGTATCCGGGGGCGTTGATTTCATACGGAGGCAGGGAAGCTGGCGTGATGCTGCTCAAGGGTAACAAAGGCGATGGCAACGAGGAGCTGCTCAACCAGTCGATAGAAGGAGTGGAGTACAACCTTGCCTATGCCATCAAACAGTTGGTTAATAACGACAGGAAAAGGGTAGGGGTAGTTGTTGATCATTATTCGATTGACACCCTGGCACTGGCGGGTTTTCAGTCGTTGCTGATGGAAAAGTATGAGGTGAGTGCCATTCAGCTGGCCAGGCAGGTGCAGCCATTGGCGGGGTTTGACGCCATCGTAGTCGCAAAGCCTTCAGTAGAATTTAGTGAAAACGAAAAATACCTGCTCGATCAGTATGTCATGAGTGGGGGCAAGCTGCTGTTTTTCATTGATGCGCTCAGCGTCGACATGGCAGGGGCGGAAGGAGCAGGCACCATCGCTTTTCCAATTGAACACAACCTTACCGATCTGCTTTTCAACTACGGGGCCCGCATCAACCAAGATTTTGTGCAAGACCTAAGCTGCGGCGAGTTCCTGGTCATCGATGGCATGGTGGGCGACCAACCTCAAGTGAAATTGATCCCCTGGCCGTTTTTCCCTGAGGTCAATCGGTTTTCAGCGCATCCCATGGTCAAAAACCTGGACGCTGTGATTTTCCGATTCACCTCTACCATCGACACAGTAAAAGCCGACGGCATAGTAAAGACACCTTTGATGTTCACCTCGGAAAGATCCAGGGTGCTGTCGTCGCCTGTCAGGGTTAATCTCAACGATATCCGGGGAGGCATCAATCCGGAGGCATTCAACCAGGGTAGTCAGCCCGTGGCCTACCTATTGGAAGGCCCATTTAATTCGCTTTATAGAAACAGGGCGCTTCCAAGAGGTGTAAATAAAACCGGTTTCAGGGAAAAGGGAGTGCCTTCAAAAATAGTGGTGGTGGCCGATGGCGATTTCATCCGCAATGAGTTGAATCCTGAAAATGGGCAACCAATGGAACTGGGAATCGACCCTATTTCTCAAAAAGTATACGCCAACAAAGACTTCATTGTCAATGCCCTTGAGTACCTCATGGACGACGATGGATTGATTTTGGCCAGAAACCGGGAGGTGAAGATACGACCGCTCGATAAACAGAAGATAGATGAAAACCACACATTCTGGCAGGTACTGAATCTGGCAGGCCCTTTGGTGCTTTTGCTGCTCTTCGGTATCGCTAAAATGTTCCTAAGAAAGAGAAAATACACAAGGTTCTAAGGCCATGCATAAAAACACCACACTACTTATTTCTCTGGGCGTTTTGTTGCTGCTAATTGCCGGCACATGGTGGGCCGGTCGGCCATCCGAAACATCCATTGTAGGATACGATTTACTGGAGCTATCCGACACGACCAAAATCTCACGTATTGAGATGATTTCCGGTGAGAACAGCGTGGTATTGAGCAAAGCGAATAGCAAGTGGCTGGTCAACGACAAGTACAAAGTGGATCGATCCATCCGAAATTTCCTTGTGGGCGTGCTGAAGCTGGTGAGGGTGAAAAGGGAAGTGGGGCCAAGTCAACTGGCTGAAGTAAAGCAGTGGATGGCATCAGGCAGAAAAGTAATTATCAGTGGAGAGCAGGGTGTGCTCGCTGAGTTTACTGCTACCG
This sequence comes from Imperialibacter sp., assembly GCF_048007035.1. Classification (NCBI taxonomy): domain Bacteria; kingdom Pseudomonadati; phylum Bacteroidota; class Cytophagia; order Cytophagales; family Flammeovirgaceae; genus Imperialibacter; species Imperialibacter sp. Next base: position 792,497 of record NZ_CP180355.1, on the reverse strand, counting down.
GCAACCCTTCGAAAACCGAATCTTACTTCTCCCTGGCGGGGGACAGCAAGGTGTATCAGGTGGAGCTGCCCGGCTATCCGAACTATGTTTCAGGCATTTTTGAATTTACTGAAAACCAATGGCGTAACAGGCTGCTGTTTTCCAGCGACTGGCGCTCGATCCAGTCTTTAACAATTGACTATGCCGATGATCAGAAGAAGGATGTGACCATTGCCTTTGACAAGACCACGTTGAAAGTGGTCGACTTGCCGGAAGCAGACACCCTTGTGCTGGAAAACTATATTCAGCAGTACGAGTCCTTTTTTACCAACGAGTTCATCAGCAAGGGGCAAATTCCTGTTTATGACAGTTTAATGGACGCAACGCCTGTGGCAACCATCAGGTTGAGGGACATCGATTCTGCTAAGAATACGGAGCTTGATGTCTACCCGGGACCAACCGATCAGCCCTATGTGCTGCTGAAGGACGAGGCAGGAAATTACTCTGTTTGTGATGCAGGCCGGGTCCGTTCGCTATTGATTTCCACAGACGACTTAAGGCCTAAAAATTAAACCAGATTGCCTGTTTCCTGGTTAAAAACTGGAACACACTAATGTCTCTTCTCAATTTTTGAGGGACGAAGGTTTCAAGGAAATCAAATCCTTTTAACGCATCGTGCCCAATAAGGAGGGCGGGAGAAAAATGGCGGAAGGGTGCGGGCAATTGGCCTGTGCGTTAATTTTTCGATGATTTTTGGTTACTTTTCATCAAGGAAAAGTAACAGCCAGTCCGGCTTTAGGACAAAAGGGTTGTCTTGGATATTTTTTTTCAGGGCAATTGTGTACGTTAAACTCAATCAGACAATATTCTTCAAGCACCGGATAAAAAGCGGTTTACGCCGTGATTAAGCACTTTTTTTATGGAAGTAAAATTTCCCCAGACAACGATGACTGGAATAGCATTTTATTACCCTCAAATCTAATTTTTGTTATAACTTTGCCGGGTTAACAATCTTACCTTACAATACAGAAATTCTATGAAATTCATTGTTTCGTCATCATATCTACTCAAACAACTATCAGCTATCAAGGGAGTGATTACCACTAATCCGGTAGTGCCTATCCTTGAAAACTTTCTATTTGAGATTACCGACGGAACATTGAAAGTGACTGCTTCTGACCTGCAAACTTCTATGATTACCGAAATAGAAGTGGAGGCCAAAGAAAATGGCAGCATTGCAGTTCCGGCTAAGATTTTGCTGGAAACCCTTTCTAACCTCCCTGAGCAGCCAGTAACCATTTCTGTTGACGAAGACACCTACAGCATCGAGATCAGCTCCGACAATGGACGCTACAAGCTTTCAGGCGAAAACGCTACCGACTTCCCTAAGGTGCCTGAAGTAACCAACGGTTTTTCTGTGAACATATCTTCGGACGTGCTTGCAACAGCCATTAACAATACCTTCTTCGCCACCAGCAACGACGAGCTTCGCCCGGCCATGACTGGCGTTTACATCAAGCTTGACGAAACCAATACCACTTTTGTGGCCACAGACGGCCACCGCCTGGTGCGCTACCGCAGGGTGGATGTGGCTGCGGATGTGACCAACTCAATGATCATCCCCAGAAAGGCCTTGAACCTGCTGAAAACAACACTGCCGGGAGAAAACACCAATGTGAGTGTGGAGTTCAATGTGTCAAACGCTTATTTCAAGTTCGATCATGTTAAGATGATCTGCCGCCTTATCGACGAGCGCTTTCCCGACTACGACAATGTCATTCCGGCGGAAAACAATAACATCATGACCATCGACCGCCTGGAGTTCCTCAGCTCCATGAAGCGGATTGCGATCTACGCCAACAAAACCACCCACCAGGTAAGGATTAAAATCACAGGCAGTGAACTGATGATTTCTGCTGAAGATCTTGACTTCTCGAATGAAGCTAACGAAAGACTTTCGTGTGAGCACGATGGAGAAGATATTGAAATCGGATTCAATGCTCAGTTCCTCATTCAGATGTTGAGTAACCTCGAATCGAAAAAGATTTCCTTTAAACTTCAGGCAGCCAACAAAGCAGGCTTGCTCGTGCCGGTTGACAAAGATGAGAATGAAGACCTCCTCATGCTGGTAATGCCGGTAATGCTTAACAACTACGTGTAAGCTAAACTCGTTTTAAACCGATCATCTTTTTTCTCGCCAGTAGCCGCTACTGATGCTTTAGTGTGTCATTGTTTTTCATTAATTTGAGTTATTAACTCAAACATATACCCATGAAGAGATACACTTTACTGGCAATGGTCTGCATAGCACTGGCGGCCGCAATTAGTTTTTCGTTCACCTCTGCTGACTCATATCGAAAGCTGGATCTTTCGGGAGCATGGAGTAGCACAGGCACTGTAAGTGGTAAGGCTGCTAAACACATGCTTGTCATGACCGACGGATACTTTTCCATGGCTACCTATGCCGAAGCCGACGGTTCCTTTATCACCACCCTGGGAGGTAGCTATTCTGCCACTGACAATTCACTTTCAGTCACGTTAGAGTTCAATAGCTCAGACGCCTCTTCTGTTGGCCAGCCAACGACGCTGAATTTGAAAGAAACGAAAGAAGGTTTCACGGTGAGCAACTCCGATGGCTCGATTTACTATGCGTTCACCAATGTAGATAAAGGCAAGCCTGGTGCTTTGGCAGGACCCTGGCTCATGTCTGGTCGCAAGGCCGATGACGGGAGCATCGCCAACCGGGATACAAGCGGGCCACGCAAAACCATGAAAATCCTGTCAGGTACACGCTTCCAGTGGATCGCCTACAACACTTCGACCGGGGAGTTTTTTGGCACCGGGGGAGGCAATTACACTACCAAAGGAGGAAAGTACACTGAGAACATAGAGTTCTTCTCCAGAGACAACTCTCGGGTAGGAGCCGCTTTGCAGTTCGATTATTCACTGAAAAACGGTGCATGGCACCACAGCGGTTTGAGCAGCAAAGGAGATCCTATTTACGAAGTGTGGTCTAAGAGATGATCGTTCTCCGATGCAGTTTTTGAGCATCTTATGCTGGCTGATTTTGCCGGGCTTTTTACTGGCCTGGCAAAGCCCGTCTGATGCGCCTGCCGGAGTCACTGCTAATAACGAATATGTTGGTGCCTGGATAAGTGAAAGTGTTGACAAAGGGCGACCCGTCACTCAGATTTTGATCGTCAGTGACACGTACTTCACCACAGCTTCCTTTCTGACAAAAGATCATCATTTCCTTTCTACTTCCGGAGGTACTTACAAGATGGAGGGAGACAAAATGACTGTGACCATCGAATTCCATTCTCCCGATCATTACCAGGTGGGGAAACAGCACGTGTTGCATGCAAAGCCCACCGAAACCGGTTACAAGCTGGTGGCGAGAGACGGCATGGTGCTGGGCGATTGGAAGCGAATTGATGCTGGAAACAAGAGCCAGTTGGCAGGCCTTTGGTACGCTGCGGCTTATAGGAATGAAGCAGGCGACACAATCAGAACTGACTATAAAGTAAAGACCGTCAAGATATTATCCGATACCCGTTTCCAATGGATCGCCTTTGACGCAATTTCCCGGAAGTTTGTGGCAACTGCTGGTGGCACTTATTCAGTCACGCAGACTGGCTATGTGGAGAGCCTGGAATTCTATGCGAATGCAGACGACAGGATCGGTAAATCGCTTGGATTCAGGTATAAGCTGGAGGGAAATAACTGGACTCACACAGGAAAAAGCAGCCAGGGGATGCCGCTTTATGAACTTTGGAGTAAAAAATAGTGCGGATGAGAAGACTCGAACTTCCATGCCTTGCGGCACTAGACCCTGAACCTAGCGTGTCTACCAATTTCACCACATCCGCATCTAAGAAGTTACAATATTAATACAACGGTACGAAAACCGTGCTATAACGCCTACAGAATATCAACAACGATAAATTCAACACGGCGGTTTTTTTGCTTGTTTTCTTCGGTGGTATTGGGTACCAAAGGTTTCGTTTCGCCGTAGCCTTTGGCGGCTAACATTTTTTCAGGAACGCCCTTATCCTTCAGCACTTCAACAATGGCTTGTGCACGGCGCCCGGAGAGCTCCATATTGTCATCATGAGTGCCTGTGTTGTCTGTATGCGCCGCAATTTGAACAACCAGGTTTGGATGCTCCCAAAGCAACTCATAAATCTCTTGTATCTCAGCCAGAGACTCTTCCAGCATTTTGGCTGAGTTGGTTTCAAAAAAAACCTCTTTTAGCTGAAGCTTCATGCCAACCTTAATAGGGCTTAGCTCCAGCGTTATTTTAATATCAGGCCCCAGGTTTTCTTTAGCCAGATTGAACTCCACTTCGTTAAAAAGATGGCTGTCGGCCTTGCTAACAATTCGATAGTCTCCGCCTGCAGCAAGGTTGAGCTTGAGTGTGTCGCCAAGCTCTTTGGCAACGAGCACCTTTTTATTCAGCATGTCGAGTACTTTAACCTTGGCAGTGATCTTGTTCTTCGTCTCACTGTCGACCACTATCAAAGTTAACCTGGGGTTTTGCTTGCGGTTTTCAGCGGATGTTTTTTCAGAATTGTCGGTGGAGTTTTTTGTTGCCTCTGAGCTAACTTTAGCTATAGCAATTTGCGAAACGCTCAGTGTAAACATAAGGTACACGGCTACCCGAGCGAGTAGTTGGGACATTGGTTTCATGCAGGAACAGGTCGATAAAAATCGAATATATAAAAAAATATGTCTCTGACCCAAAGTCAGGTATTAACGCTTCTTAAACGAGGTTAAAACCTCTCTATTTGTGCACCAATGGCGTTTAAACGTTTTTCTATGTATTGATAGCCACGGTCGATTTGCTCCACATTGTGGATGGTGCTGGTGCCCTCGGCCGACAGCGCAGCGATTAACAGCGATACGCCTGCACGGATGTCCGGGGATGTCATTTGTATACTGCGCAGTGGAAATGCCCTGTCCAGGCCAATCACTGTTGCCCTGTGAGGATCGCAAAGAATGATTTGAGCGCCCATGTCGATAAGCTTATCGACAAAGAACAGCCGTGATTCAAACATTTTTTGATGGACAAGCACCGTTCCTCTGGCTTGAGTGGCGGTCACCAGAATGATACTGATGAGGTCGGGCGTGAAGCCAGGCCAAATAGCATCCGCAATGGTGAGGATGGAGCCATCGATAAAAGAATCTATTACGTAGTGCTCCTGAGCGGGTATAAAGATATCGTCGCCTCTGAATTCCAGGTTGATGCCCAGTCTTCTAAAGGTGTCAGGGATGATGCCCAGTTGATCAATGCGGGCATCTTTGATGGTAATTTCGCTTTGGGTCATGGCAGCAAGCCCAATAAAGCTGCCGATTTCAATCATGTCGGGCAGCATGGTGTGCTCCGTGCCTCCCAGGCTTTCTACACCCTCAATCACAAGCAGATTGGAACCAACGCCTGATATTTTGCCCCCCATGCGGTTGATCATTTTACACAACTGCTGGATGTACGGCTCGCAGGCTGCATTGTAAACCGTAGTTGTGCCTTTGGCCATAGAGGCCGCCATAATGATATTGGCAGTACCTGTAACAGAAGCCTCATCCAGATGGAGATAGGTACCTGTAAGCTCTTTGGCGGACACATTGTAGAAGCCGGTACCGATATGGTAGTCGAATTTAGCTCCCAGCTTTTGAAAACCAATGAAATGCGTGTCGAGCCTTCTGCGGCCTATTTTGTCTCCTCCGGGCTTAGGTATTTTTCCTTTCCCAAACCGGGCTAAAAGCGGGCCGAGGATCATGATAGATCCACGCAGCGATGCAGCCTTTTCCTTGAACTGATCGGACTCAAGGAAGTCGAGGTTGACGTCCTTGGCAGTAAAAATGTAGGATTCAGGGCCCGTTTTCTCAATTTGCACACCAAAATCAGCCAACAACTCTATGAGTTTGTTCACATCCCTGATGTCAGGAATTTTCTTGATGTGTACTGGTTCTGCTGTAAGTAAAACTGCCGAAATTATCTGAAGAGCTTCGTTTTTAGCGCCCTGAGGTTGTATTTCCCCCTTAAGGCGCTGCCCTCCCTTTACCCTGAAAGAGGCCATCTAGTTTCTCCTGCGCTTTTGGAAGTTACGTTTGTTTCTGTTGTTGTTGCCGCCTCTGTTGTTATTGTCCCTCTGCTGGCGGGGTTGGTTGGTGGCAAACTCTCTTTCTTTCACCAATGGGTCGAAAAGGTTTTGCTCCTTTACTTTCTCAATGCCAATGGTGAGGTCTCCTTTAGAGAGCTGTTCAATGTTTTGAAGAATCACTTCATCGTCAACATTGTCACGATTCCAGGCCAGCTGGAACGTTTTCATCAGCTTACCGATGGAAATGACAGCAGCCTCACGCTCTTCAGCATCTTCCAAAGCCAGCGCCTTCTGGATCATCAACTCCACGTTTTTTCCGTAGTGCTTGAACCGCACATTGTGAGTGTTGTAGTCCATTTTTCTTGGCTTACGACCAAGTATGCTCTTTTCAGGCATAGGAAAAGGACCGTCCACTTCAAGCTCGAAACCTGCCATGATGTAGAGGTCATCCCAAACTTTCTGTGTGTACTCCGGATAATCTTTGGTGTTAGGATTGATCATCTTCATCAAATCCACAAGGGTCTCCGCAAAGCGGGTCCTTTTTTCTTTGTCCTCAATGGTCTTCACATAGTTGACCAGTTTTTGGACATTTCTTCCGTATTCTCTCAAAACTAAAGGGCTTTTATCTTCATCGAAGTCATTCATAGGAACGCCGTTTTGGTGCTACTCTAACAGGGTTCCTAGCAATTTACAAAAATCGCAATGAAAAGTTTCATCTAAAGGTAGAGTCTTCTTACTCCGAAATGAAACTTTTGGCGAAACTATTCTACTATTCTCAATTTGGCAAAGCTTAAAAGCAAAGTTTTTTCACCAAACTGCTCAAAATCAATGATGGCCTTCCTGTTGGCACCATCCACGTCCATCCTTATTACCTTCCCAAAGCCGAATTTGGGATGTTCCACCCTGTTGCCGACTATTAAATTGCTCGTGTCGCTTGGTTTGAAATCGGATGAGGGTTGGTGGGCGGTTTGCTTTACAAAATGCCTTGGTGCTTGTGGTTTTTGCTCCGGGAAGCCGGCAATAAGCGAGCGCTTTCCAAAATGTTGTGCCTGCACGCCCGGCAGCGGTTCGTGGCTGCCAATAGATTTACTAACCTGTAGATAAGTTGTGTCGATGTCTGACAAAAAGCGGCTGGGTTCGCAGGTTTTCAGTCTGCCGTAGCGATAGCGATTGAGCGCATAGCTGAGGAAAAGATGCTGTTCTGCCCGGGTAATAGCCACATAGAATAACCTGCGCTCTTCTTCCAGATCGGCCCGGCTGCTGAGCATCATTTGGGAGGGGAAAAGATCTTCTTCCATGCCCACCACAAATACGTTCTTGAACTCCAGCCCCTTCGCCATGTGGATGGTCATCAGCGTCACGGCGTCGTCGAGCTCCTTGTTTTTATCGTCGGCATCAGTGAGGAGCGATACCTCCTGCAGGAATGCGCCAAGCGTTTTGTCGCTCGTTTCCGGATTGTCAACAAACTCTTTGATGGCGTTGAGCAGTTCCTGCACGTTTTCGTACCGGTTCAGTCCTTCCACCGTTTTATCTTCGTAAAGCTCCTTGAGCAAGCCTGAGTTTTTCGCAACCATTTGAGCTGTATCGTACGCATCACTTTTTTCCATCGTGATGCGGAAGCTCTTGATCATGGTGACAAAGTTTTTGATCGCTTCACCGGCACGTCCACCCACAAAATGGTGTATGTTCTCAAGAATCTCCCAGAGGGAAACACCCTGCTCATCGGCGGCAACGATAATTTTATCTACACTGGAGTCGCCAATGCCACGTTTTGGTAGATTGATAATGCGGCGAAGCGCCTGTTCGTCATTTTGATTGACAGCGAAGCGGAGGTACCCAAGCAAGTCTTTGATCTCCTTCCTTTGGTAGAACGACAACCCACCAACCACCTTGTACTTGATGTTCATTCGCCTCAGCGCTTCTTCCATTGCCCTCGACTGGCTGTTGGTGCGGTACAGTACAGCAAAATCGCTGTTATGGTACTGGTGATTCATTTTTTGCTCAAAAATGGTCGAAGCCACCAGCTTCCCTTCCTCATTGTCGCTCACGGCTTTGATGAGCTCTATCAACCGACCTTCCTGGTTGGAGGTCCAAACGTTTTTGTGGAGCTGCGCTTTGTTCTTGACAATCACCGAGTTGGCAGCGTTAACAATGTTTTGCGTCGACCGGTAATTCTGCTCCAGCTTGATGATCCTCAGGTCGGGGTAGTCTTTTTCGAAATTGAGGATGTTCTGAATATTGGCTCCCCGGAAAGCGTAAATACTTTGTGCGTCGTCACCCACCACAGCTATGTTTTGCCGGACGGATGCCAGCCTTTTCGTGATCAGGTACTGTGAAATATTGGTATCCTGAAACTCGTCCACCAGCACATACTGAAAACGTTGCTGGTATTTGTTGAGCACATCAGGGTGTTCTTTGAAAAGCAGGTTGGTATTAAAGAGCAGGTCGTCGAAGTCCATAGCGTCGGCCTTGAAACAACGCTGCACATAAAGCTGGTAGAGCTTGCCTATTTGTGGCCTCATCTGGCTTTCGTCGTCAGCCTGATACAACGGATTGTTGATGTAGTCTTTCCACGAAACCAGGTTGTTTTTGGCACCAGAAATGCGGCTAAATACAGCGTTGGCTTTGTAAACCTTGTCGTCAAGGCCCTGTTCTTTTACTATTGCTTTGATGAGCGACTTGGAGTCGTCGGCATCGTAGATGGTGAAGTTGCTTGGATAGCCAATATGATGCGCTTCCGAACGAAGCAGTCTGGCAAACACGGAGTGAAAAGTACCCATCCAAATGTTTCGGGCATCATTGTCCACCACTTTCTCAATCCGATTGCGCATTTCCCGGGCCGCCTTATTGGTAAAGGTGAGCGCCATTATTGAGAAAGGATCAACATGCTTATACTTGATCAGGTAGGCGATTCTGTAGGTGAGTACCCTGGTTTTTCCTGATCCTGCGCCCGCAATGATCATGGTCGGCCCTTCTGTGTTTACTACCCCTTCTCGCTGAGGTTCGTTTAGTTCTTTTAGAAATTCCTCTTCCGCATCTAGACTCATGACCGCAAGTTAACAAATGACGGGCTTCACATGCGAGTAAACTTTTGGAGGAATTTTGATATCTGGAAAATTAAGGAGCAGAAGGCGGTGAAGTCTGCGTCTGGCAGGAAGGCTAGTGCTGGAATGTTTTGATAATACGTCAAATACTGTCCGATTATTCTACTCGTTTATTAATTTGCCAGCCTCCTATCAAAGAACAGTGTATGAATTTGACTATCCGTGAGGCATCATTGGGAGATGCCAAGATTATTATCGACTTCCAGATAAAAATGGCCTGGGAAACAGAGAAATTGAACCTGGACAGGGCTGTGGTTGAAAAAGGCGTCATTTCTGTTTTCAACGACCCAAATAAGGGCACGTATTTTGTAGCTGAAGAGGAAGGTAAGATTGTTGCCTCATTGCTGATCACCTTTGAGTGGTCCGACTGGAGAAACAGCACCGTGTGGTGGATTCAGTCGGTGTTTGTGATAGAAGAGTCCCGGGGAAAAGGTGTTTTTAAAAAAATGTATCAGTTTCTCTCCGATAAAGTTAAAAGGATTCCTTCTCTGGCAGGTCTGAGATTGTATGTGGACAAAACCAACACATCGGCTCAGGGCGTGTACAGCAAACTTGGTATGAATGGCGACCATTACCAGTTGTACGAATGGTTAAAGTAGAAGGAAATGAAAAAGGTATTATTTGGACTGGGTTTGGCACTGCTGGTCTACGGTGGCTATACGGCTTACGAATTCTATAATTCACTGGGGCTGAGCCCAAGGGGGCAGGCAACCTACCAAACGCAGGACATTACCATTGATCTTGACTACGGCAGGCCCTACAAAAGGGGGAGAAAGGTTTTTGGTGGGCTGGTGTCATACGGCGAGTACTGGCGCACAGGAGCCAACGAAGCCACAGAAATTGAGTTTAGCAGAGATGTGGTTTTTGGTGGTAAGCCGGTAAAAAAAGGAAGATACAGACTCTACACTATTCCGGAATCTGCCCGCTGGACAATAGTACTCAACAGTGAATTAGCCCAGTGGGGTAAGTTCGAACCCAACTACGACCTGGATGTGCTGAGGGTGGAGGTGCCGGTGCTTAGCCCGAAAGAAGAAGTAGAACAGTTGACGATAGAGTTTCAACCTGATGAAAACGGAACCCAACTTCTTTTCAAATGGAACAGGACACTGACCAGGGTTCTGATCAAATGGGAGAACCCGCCAGCCAGTTCGCTCAAATGAACAACCTGTTCAATCCCTCAATTATTCATTTCAATACAATAGGTCTACTGGAAGGGTAACTGAAAGCGTAAAGTAATAGTCTAAAGCTCATAACTTAAAAAAGGACTATTATGCTTAAGAACTACCTCAAGATTGCTCTAAGGAGTATGGCTCGCCAAAAGCTGTTCAGCTTTGTTAATATCGCCGGATTGTCATTGGCGATGTCGGTTTCGTTGCTGCTTATCACCATCATTTACAATCAGTACAACTACGACAGGTTTCATGCTGGCGCTGATCGTATTTACAGGATAGAGAGCTTTAACCCCAATGCGCCCCGTATTTTCGCAGGAACTGCCAGCAGCCCGTTGCCGTTCAAAAAAGCGATGGTTGATCAGTATGCCTATTTTGAGACATACACAAATATGCGATTTGATCTCGGCCGGGAGGTGCAAACGGACGAAAAGATACTGGATTTAAAGAGTCTTCTTGTTGATGACGAGTTTTTTGATGTCTTCTCTTTCCCTATGATCGAAGGCAACAAGGAAACGGCACTCAATGAGCCTTTTTCTGTGGTGTTGACGACTGAGACTGCCGAGAAATTTTTTGGTGAAAAAGATACCTATCTCGGACTGATACTTGACTACACGGGCGTTGGTCCCTTCAAAATCACTGGTGTTCTTGATATGGAGGGAATAAAAACGCACATGAAATTTGATGCGCTTGCTTCAATGAGCACACTCAACTCGATGTCTGAGGGTGGCCCATTTGAAGATAAAAAGAATGATAACTGGCAGAACTTGTGGGTAGGCTACAATTATTTTAAGCTAAACCCTGGTGTAGACCCCAACCAGGTAGCGGCAACCGTAGCCAGCCTCGCTGAAGAAAACATTGAATGGGCTGAGGACAGACAGCCTTACACATTTGGCGTGGCCCCGGTGACAAAAATTGCCATGGGCAATATGTATGGTAACGAACTGGGGTTTTACATTCCCAGCATTGTGCTGGCGTTCTTTGGGTTTCTTGCCCTTGTGGTAATGGTGACTGCCCTGTTCAACTACACCAATTTGTCGCTGGCAAAATCACTGACCCGGGCTCGGGAGATTGGTATTCGCAAAGTGTCGGGCGCCACCCGGCGTCAGGTGATTCATCAGTTTGTCATCGAATCCGTCATCATGGCTATGCTGTCACTTATTCTTTCAGTGGGTATTCTTAAAGTGATGATCCCCGCCTTCAATGGACTGGAGATATTTACTCTGGCAGAACTGAGTGTTGATTTCTCCTACGGCGCTTTTCCTTACTTTATCGCATTTAGTATACTGGTCGGACTTTTTGCGGGTGTTTTTCCTGCTCTTTTCCTTTCAAAGTTTAGCCCCATTCAGGCATTGAAGGGCTATCATGGGGTTTCGGGCGGTGCAGGTAAGAGGGGATTCATGTCTAACTTCTCTTTCAAAAAAGTGCTCATGATCGTTCAGTTTGGCCTATCCATTTTTATGATCATCTCCATCCTTGTGATGAGGGAGCAAACCAGCCTGATGGTCAACTCTGAGTACGGATTCGATGAGGAGAACTTGCTTGTGGTGGAATTGCAGGGCAGCAAACCGGAGATAGTGGCAGCTGAGCTTAGTAAGAATCCGGCTGTAACTGCCTACACTTTTTCGTCCCACAACCCTGCCATTGGCCGTTCGCATGGTGCCGATTTTCAAAGAGATATGGAGGGCGAGCGATTCGGGCTCAATCACTTCTCTGTCGACGATAATTATATTTCCACTTTCGGGATTACGCTTTTGGCAGGACGAGACTATGCGCCTGGGGACGGCGAAGGCACAGAGAAATTCATCATCCTTAATGAAACCGCTGTAAAAACGGTCGGCTTTGAAACACCCCATGAGGCTATCGGTCAGGAGATTATTTTGGATAAAGAAAACCGGGTGCAGATAATTGGCGTGGTGAAAGACTACCATTTTGAGCCGTTGATGAAATCCATAGAGCCGATGGCCCTGCGGTTTATGCCGGACAGTTATGAGAACATTAACCTTAAAATTAGTTCTGCCAATGTGCCATCGGTGATAAGTGACCTACAGGAAGCGTGGAAGTCGATAGACAGCAAAAGAGACTTGAAATACAGCTTTTTGGATCAGGAAATGGATCATTTTTACTTTTTCCTGGGGGACATCACGGCAATCGTAACTGCTGTCTCACTCTTCGCCATCTTTATTTCCTGCCTTGGGTTGTTGGGCATGGTGAGCTTCCAGCTTCAAACAAAAGTGAAGGAGATTGGCATCAAAAAAGTGCTTGGTGCCACCACTCAATACCTCATCATGTCACTCACCCGCCAGTTTTCCATGGTAATTGTCATTTCGGTGGTGGTGTTTGTGCCCATTGCAGTGCTGGTCAGCGATTTGTGGCTGAACCTGATGGCGACCAGAGTGTCGATTGGGTTTGGCGTGATAGCGATGGCTTTGCTGATCGTTGGTTGTCTTGGCCTGGTTACTATTGTTTCACAGGTGATAAAGGCAGCTACGGCTAACCCGATGAATGCGCTTCGAAATGAATAAATTTTCTTAAGCATAGCGATAAAGCTCTGACCGTTGGTCAGGGCTTTTTTTAGCTCCAACCCATAGCCCGTACTTTCAATCAATAGTTTCATTAAATTGTGCTACTTACTCAGTGGACTAACCAGGCATTTATATGAAACCTTTGAAATTCACCTTTCTGTTTTTGTTTGTTGTTATCATTTCAGGCTGCGTTAGCGACCCTGATGTGGGCGACGGCTATGATTTTGCGATTACCAATGCTAACATCATTACCATGACTTCTGATAAGGTGGTAACCGGGCAGGTTGTGTACGTGAAAGATGGTGTGATTCAAAAAATAGTGAATGAAAAGCATTTCATGCCTAGCCAGGCGGCCACAATTATAGATGCGAAAGAAGCCTATCTGGTGCCGGGGCTTACCGAGATGCATGCGCACATACCTCAGCCAGGCCCGGCCCCCGATAAAACGCTTGAAACGCTCTTCCTTTATCTTTCTCAGGGCGTTACCACCATCAGAGGCATGCTTGGCCACCCCGAGCATTTGAAGCTCAGGGAACAGGTGATGGCGGGGGAAATACTCGGGCCCAGGATTTTCACTTCAGGCCCCTCTTTCAATGGGAACAGTGTGCCCACCGGAGCGTCGGCTGTGAAGCTGGTCAAAGAACAGAAGGAGATGGGTTACGATTTTATGAAGCTGCACCCCGGCATTAAGTTGGCGGTTTTTGATTCAATGGTGACGGCAGCCAAAGAGGTTGGGCAGACATACAGCGGCCACGTGTCAGTGTTTGTTGGCATACGCCATGCGCTGGAGGCGGGGTATGGTACAGTGGATCATGTCGACGGCTATGTGGAAGGCTTGGTGCCCGACACGCTTGGATTGGATCCGGAAAGCAATGGTTTCTTTGGTGTCGATTGGGTGCCGTATGCAGACATGGGCCTCCTGGATGAACTGATTCAGAAGACATTGGACAACAAGGTGGCAATAGTGCCTACTCAGTCATTGTTTGACCGTTGGATATCAACCAAATCGGCTGACGTATTGCTGGCCGAACCGGAAATGATTTATATGTCGCAGCAGACCAGGGCCAACTGGAAAAGGTCAAAAGAAAGCTTTTTGAGCGGCCCAACTTTTAGCGCAGCCAATGCCAACAGGCTTAATGAGATCAGGAAAGTAATGATCAAAAAGATGCACGAGGCTGGCGTGCCCATTATTCTGGGATCTGATGCGCCGCAGGTATTTAACGTGCCCGGATTCTCGGCTCACCACGAGCTCAAGTCGATGATCGACTGCGGGTTGACTCCTTACGAAGCTTTGAAAGCAGGCACGGTTAATAGTGCGGTGTTTTTCAATCAAAAAGGAAAGTTTGGTGAAGTAAGTGAAGGTGCTTCGGCCGACCTGGTGCTGGTGAAGGCTAATCCGTTGGACGACATAGCCAATATGAAGAAAATTCAGTGGGTGATGGTGAGAGGTAAACTGCTGGACAGGCAGTTTATCGACGGCGAGCTGGCCAAGATTGCTGCTTTGTATGAGGAATAGGTTTTTTGGTTTGTTGTAAATTAGCCTCAACTTTGTGCCATGATATTGGTAGAAAACGCCGTCATCTCTGACGACATCAAAGAGCAGTTGTTTGTATGTGACCTTACCAAGTGCAAAGGCGCTTGCTGCGTAGAAGGCGACCTGGGGGCTCCTTTAGAGGAAGACGAACTTCAGCAAATTGATAGCATTTTGGAAGAAGTGAAGCCTTTTATGTCCGATGCTGGGGTGAAGGCCATTGAGAAAAGTGGGGCTTACCTGCTCGACGAGGAGGGTGACTTTTCCACCACCACTATCAATAATAAGGAATGTGCCTTCGCCATCTATGACGAAAGAGGCATTTTAAAATGCGCCATTGAGCAAGCCTGGCTGGCAGGAAAAACAAAGTGGAGAAAGCCCATCTCTTGCCATTTGTACCCAATCAGGATATCGAAGTACGACAACTACGACGCCCTCAACTACCACCGCTGGCAAATATGCGCTCCCGCTTGTGATCATGGGAAGGAGCTGGGTGTGCCTGTCTACAAGTTCTTAAAAGAGGCGCTGATCCGCAAATACGGAGAGGCCTGGTATCAGCAGCTGGTGGAAGAAATCGAAGGCTGAGGGCTTCAATTAGAAGTAAATAGGTACCAATAATGAAACCTGGTGAGACAGTACATTATCGCCACCCGTGACGCCTCCCAATTGTGAAATGTTATCCAGGTAGTCAGTGGCTGTGTTAAGCAGGGTGAATTTGTAGCTTACGCCGAAGTTGTTTTTAAACCGATAGGCTGTTCCGATGCTGGTAGGCAGAAGCAAAGCAATATTGCCTGCCGACTCATTAGCGGCCCGGGTGTTTGTTTGGTTGGCCAGGCTGACTCCCTGCTCATCCTTGGCATTATACCTCATCAAACCGATTCCCTGGCCCAGGAATACCCTGAGGCGGCTCCTCAGATAAACGTTCCAGTGAAGCTGGTAGTAAGCTGCTACAAAGGAATTGCTGAAATAGGTATTGGGCTGTCTGCCACTTTCAGGGCTGACGTTGAAAACTGGATTAAGGTCTTGTCCGGTAACATTACCTATGATAAGATTCACGCTGCCATTCCATTTCTTCTGAGTCTTAAACTGCAAGCTCGTGTACAGCCCACCCGTCCATTTGCTGTATTTGTCCCCCAGGTCTCCTTTGTATGCCTGCGTATTGAACCCAACCGACAGCCATTTCAGCGTGTCCTGAGCGACCGCTCTGTTGAAAGACATCAGCAGAAAAAGGAGAAAAATGATGCGCATGCAACGAAGATAATAGTTTAAAGCGACTTGGCGGCATCAGTTATCCATGCCCACACTTCGTCGACATGCCTTTGCTCCAGCCTGGTGTTGCCGAGCACCATTCTGATGCAGTAAATGCCCTTCACTTTGGTGTGGGAGAGAAAGACTTTCCCGGAAGTGTTCAGGGTTTTTATCAGCTGCTCATTCAGTTGATTGAGCTTTTCTAAGTTATTTTCATTGGCTGGCTGAAAACGGAAGACCACTACATTCAATGATCGTGGCAGAATGAGCTCAAAATCTGAGTGGCTCACCACTTTAGCCTCGAAGTCTTCAGCGCAGGACATGTGTCCTCTCAGGGTCTTTTGCAGTCCATCGATGCCAAAGGAGCGAATGACAAACCACAGTTTCAAAGCCCTGAAACGGCGGCCCAGTTGCACACCCCAATCCCTGTAGTCGTTCACCTGTCCACGGGTGGCGGTTTTGAGGTATTCGGGCAGGATCTCAAAAGTGCGAATAAGCGCTTCCTTGTCCTTCACAAAATAAGCCGTGCAGTCGAAGTGCGTAAACATCCATTTGTGCGGATTGAACACAAAGCTGTCGGCCAACTCCTGACCTTCCATCATCCAGCGGCACTCTGGCAGCAGCAGCGCTGTGCCTGCATAAGCAGCGTCGACATGCAGCCAAACATTGTATTTACTGCAAACAGCGCCAATCGCCTTCAAAGGGTCGACGGCGACAGTGCTGGTGGTGCCGATAGCAGCCACCACTGCCAACGGCGTGTACCCTGCCTGTATATCCTTTTTTATAGCCGCTTCCAGTTCGTCAGGCTTCATCGCCAGCAGGTTGTCTACAGGCACCTTTACCACATTTTTCTTTCCTATGCCAGCGACTTTGGCACCCTTCTCTATAGAGGAGTGGGTTTCGCTGGAACAGTATACCCGGTACTTTTCTGACCCATTGAAGCCTTCGTCGTTCACCCGGAAGCCGCTCTGTTTTTCCCTGGCCGTGAGAAGCGCCACGAGGGTCGCCGTGGAGGCGGTATCCTGAATGACTCCGTGCCATGTAGCGGGCAATGCCATCATTTCTTTGAGCCAGTTCATTACCATCTCCTCCAGCTCTGCTGCTGCTGGTGATGTCTCCCAAATCATGCATTGGGCACCCAGTGTGGTGGTTAGCATTTCTGCTAGAATGGAGGGGTAGCTTCCGTTGGCAGGGAAATAGGCGTGAAAATGAGGATGCTGCCAATGCGTAACCCCGGGCATAATGATGCTTTGGAAATCTTTAAAGAGGCTGTCAAAGCTTTCGCCTTGAAGAGGAGAGGAAGCCGGTAGCTGTTTGATAATGTCGCCAGGCTTTATGGCGGGTTTTACGGGATATTCCTCAATGTTTTCGAGAAAATCTGCCATCCAGTCGACGAGGCGGTGGGCTTCCACTCTAAAGGTTTCTGGTGTCATCATACACAACACTAATCGGGTCTTTTCAATATAATTTCAAGGAGGCGTAGAATTCCATCAATTTTATGAAGTCAGCTGAGTCATTTAGTTGAACATGTTCTTCTTTCATAAAGGACTTTATCTCAGGTTTTTTATCTGAAGTAAGTTTGAAAAACTCTTTTTTGGTCATTTCATGTAACCTGGCAGTGGTCATATCAATGAAGTATCTTTCATAACCCTTGATAACGTTTTTCTGAGTTATCACAGCATTGGCATTGAAGCCGTAGCCTGGCTTCAGTCCAGTTGTTTTCCTCCCAACCAGTGAAATGAATTGCGTTTCGTGAAGTATCTCCATGAAAATTTCATTTGTCATCTCTGTCATCTCGCTGTAGACTGGGAAGGATTGGAACTTGCGATAGACATTACGCTCTTCATCATAAAAGCTAAAGGATGAGACCTTGCTGGGGCCAGCCGTGTAGTTGACTCCTTCGTAGCTGAATTGCAGCAGGCCTTCTATGGTAAGCGGGTTATACGCAAAGTCGCATTCGATCACGTCTCCGGAGGCCATTACGATAGTTCCAAAGTACCAATCCTCTAATTTTTCATTGAGCCTTTCAGCATTTTGAGACCAGGCACCATGTGCTGTTACCAAAAGAGCGGCGAAAAAAAACATTCTGTTTTTCATTTCATGCAAACTTCATTATTGGAGTTCAAAGTAATAGAATTCGATTGTAAGCATGGCTAATTTTATGGATTGATTTCGGTTTGGTTGCCACTTTCAGTGTTGACCTGGCGCTGTTTTTCATACAGATTCGCAGAAGAAAGTGGTTCCAAAAACCCGGTCTGAAGGCGGGGCTGCTTAGCAGTACTTAGCCAAAATCACGTTGACGAAGCGCCTCGTAGATGAGAATGGCGGCCGCATTCGAAACGTTCATAGAGTCGATTTTGCCTTTCATTGGTATAATCACCTGCTGATTAGCCTCTTGTAGCCAAAAATCGGAGAGGCCGGTAGCTTCCGTGCCCAGCAGCAAGGCCGAAGGCTTTTTATAATCAAATGTGTGATAGGGCATGGCTTTGTCGGTCAAAGCTGCCGCATACGTGGTGATGCCGTGGCTTGCAAACCAATCTTTTGCATCCTGGTTGCTTGCCGATGCAACCGGTACGGTGAAAAGGCAACCTACGCTTGACCTCACTACGTTGGGGTTGAAAAAATCGGTATTAGGATCGCACACGATTACCCCGCTGAGCCCGGCGGCATCGGCCGTCCGAAGCATCGCTCCAATGTTGCCAGGCTTTTCCACATTTTCCAGTACCAGATAAAGGGGGTTGTCTTTTTTGGGTAAATCAGCAAGGCTAAGCGACCTGGTGGCAGCGACAGCGATTACCCCGCCCGTACTTTCTCTGTAGGCAACTTTTGAGAAAACGAGGTTGCTCAGGTGGTAGGTAGTAGAATGCTCGAAGGAGATAGGGTAATGGGGATCTGCCTGGTACAGGTTCGGGTTGAGGTAGATCTCCTGTAGTTCGTAGCCACTTTGCTGAGCGAGCGAAATCTCACGGACTCCTTCAATAACGAACGCTTGCTGTTCCTTGCGCTCCCTGGGCTTCTGAAGGGCGATCAGGTTTTTAATGTGTTGGTTCTGTGGACTTGATATTTCAAGAATCATGGAAAGCAAAAGTACAGGGTATTGTGCAAAGTTCATCTCACGGCAACAACTAAATCGCCAGGTGGGCTGCATTGCGTAATGTGAAACAGGGCAAACGCATTTAAAACAAAAAGGAGTCAAATTTTTTTCAAAGCTGTTTTTTTACCTCGTTCCACGTCGGCGACCCTTAAGGGTGAAACAGCTTTGAAATTCGCCTTTCCCTTTAGGGCTACCGACGTGGAACGGGGTAAAAAGAAGAATTTCGAAGCCAAATGGTTTTAAATGCGTTTGCCCTGAATGTGAAACGAGAAGGCGTCCAATTCCAACAATTCCGTTACTTTTGCACCTTACTTCCAGGTGCTACCTATGCAGCTTCTTTTTCCCCGACATTGGCAAGACTACGAACTGATCGATTCTGGCGACTTTCAGAAGCTGGAGCGGTTTGGAAAGTATACGCTCATCCGGCCCGAGCCTCAGGCTATTTGGAAAAAGAAGTTGTCGGACGACGAATGGAAAAAGCAGGCATCTGCGGTATTTGTGCGGGACTCGGCGAAGGCGAGGAAGAGCAGCAGAGAAGATGAAGGCTGGACGTATTCACAGAAGCTCAATCATCGCTGGCCTTTAAAGTACCTGTATAAAGACATGCAGCTCACCATGTCGCTGCAGTTTACCTCTTTCGGGCATGTGGGCGTTTTTCCGGAGCAGGCCGAGAATTGGGACTTCATATACGATACGGTGAAAGCGTGGCCTGAGCCGGGAAAGGTGCTGAACCTGTTTGCCTACACCGGCGGCTCCTCTTTGGCAGCCAGGGCTGCGGGCAGCGAAGTAACACACGTAGATGCAGTCAAGAACATGATCACCTGGTCCAATGACAATCAGCAAGCCAGTGGTTTGAAAGACATCAGGTGGGTAGTGGAAGACGCCCTGAAGTTTGTGAAAAGGGAAGTGAAGCGGGGCAAACAATACAACGGCATTATACTCGACCCACCCGCCTATGGCAGAGGTCCCGATGGTGAGAAATGGGTGATTGAAGAGAGTTTGACAGAGCTGATGGAGCTGTGCGGCCAACTGTTGGCACCCCGACAAGCGTTTCTTGTCCTTAATATGTACAGCATGGGGCTTTCGGCATTGGTCTCAGCCAACCTGGTTGAGTCATTCTTTCAGCCAGATAATATGCAGTTCGGGGAGTTCTACCTGCCGTCCACGTCAGGGCAAAGGCTGCCTTTGGGAACGTTTTTAAGATTCACACGATAATTATGAAGCATTTAGCGAAAAGAGACGGCACCATCCTGGAAATATTGGGTGACGCCTACGCAGGCACTTCCACAACCAAGCTGCGCAAAATGCTCAAGTTTGCCAACGTGACGCTCGACGGGGAGCAGGTTCGGATGGCCGATACACCCGTCAAAACCGGTCAGCTTGTTAATATTGAAAAGCAGGAGAAGCCCTCTCTTAACGTGAAGGCACCGTTTCGTGTTATTTGGCAGGATCAGTATATCATTGTTTGCGACAAGCCGGTGGGCCTCATCACTGCCGGCGAAGGCATCACACGGCGGCCTACGATGCACAAGCTGGTAGACGACTATGTAAAGGACGCTACCAAAGGTGCGCAGAGCGCCTTCCCTGTGCACAGGCTCGATAAAGAAGTAAGCGGCCTGGTTGTTTTTGCAAAAAGCGAAGAGATACAGGAAAAATTGAAAGCCAACTGGCATCAGTTTTCTAAAAAATACATAGCCATCACTGAAAAGGAGCCCAATCCCAAAAAAGGCACCATTAGCACGTTGTTGGAAGAAAGAGGCTTGAAGATGTTTGTGGCCACCACGCCCGGACCCAATACCAAGGAAGCAGTTACCTATTATACTTATAAGGAGAGGATAGGGAGATATCACATGGTAGAAGTAGAGCTGGCTACGGGCAAGAAAAACCAAATACGGGTACACCTCGGTCATATTGGCTGCCCCATAGTAGGCGACTACAAATATGGAGCGAGTAATGCTTTCAAAAGGCAGATTCGATTAATGGCCACCCAGCTTTACATAAAACACCCGATAACAGGCAAAGATTTGGCTTTCAAAATAGAGCCATCTACGATTTTCACACACCCAAAGGAGAAAAGTGAGGACTATAGATAGGTAATCCGTCCTGCCAATTCCTTCCTCCATTTCTTTTGTTCCGATCTTTTGATTTCGCCTTGTCAGAACGAAATTCCCACCGCAAGCGATTCCGGGATTTATGCAATCAGTTTCGAGATGCTTAAACCAGAATAATATTCTGCTAATAGGCTATTATTTGAAATAAATCGGAATAAACTACATGGAGAAAAATATTTTATGTAAAAATTATAAAAATCAGACGTTTGCATTAGCGTAACTGCCAGCGCAAACGGTTACGAAAAAGTGATATTTTAATGAATTCGTAAAATTTCATATATTAACCATATATTCATTTAAGATTAATGCCATTTATTTGAACAAAATCATAACTATTACGTCTTTTGATATATAATTGATAAGCTCAAAAACGAAAAGTTATGAAAAAGACAAAGAACTTTATTGCTGTACTCCTAGTAGCTATGGGTACTTCTAGTGTTGCATTTGCCGGAGGAGACTCACTTAAGGCTTCATCTGCTGTGAAGGTGATCTCTTACAATAAGAACGACTCTTACAAACTTATATATAAGAGTGAAGGCAAGCAGAATGTAACGGTTAACGTTTTGGATGAAAAAGGCGTGTCTGTTCACAAGGGATCAGTTAGAGTGGCTGACGGTTTTGCTCAAAACTTCGACCTTTCAAACGTTCCTTCAGGATATTACACTTTTGAAGTGGTTTCAAAAGGAGAGAAAGTGGCTCAAACTGTACACCACGTTTCCGAAGTTGACAAGTTGGGTCAGCAAGTGGCGCTTAGCCCTAATGCCGATACTAAGAAAATGGTACTTAGATCAAGTGCATCAGTGAGCTCGCCTCTTTCAGTGGCTATCTATGGTGGTCAGGATGAACTTTTGTTCACTGAGGACGTGAAATCAGCTGATTTCTTCACAAGAGTGTACGACTTAAGCCAAATCAAAGGAGCGGGTGTTCGTTTCACTGTATCATACAATAACACTGTAGTTAAAGACCAAAAATTCGATTTTTAAGCACAAAGCAGACTGTAAATTATACTGAAAACATTCATTAATCCGCTTATCAATCTGGCTAGCCGCTCTTTCAAAGGGCGGCTAGTTTTTTTTTGCACTTTCACTTACAACGGTTTGATTGACGCAATTCCCGATAAGTATAGACATGAAAAAAGGGCCGAAGCCCTTTTTTAAAATACATTCTATCAATTCTTAATACCTCGAAAACCGTGAAGGCATCGCAGTGGATTGCGAAGAATCCCGCTGCGGCCTGTCCGAAGATCTGTTCCCGTTATTGTTTGGCCTTCCGTTGTTGTTCCACTTCTTTTTGAACGACGCCGAGTTGCCGCTGGAACCAGACTTGGGTCTTGATGAATAGACTTCGCTGGACGTAGGTACAGGCGTTGCATTCACAAATGGGTGCTCGTCAATTACCGGAATGGTCTTTCCTATCAGCTTTTGGATGTCCTTCAAATAAGGTCTCTCTTCTCTCTCGCAAAAGGAAATTGCTTTTCCATCAGCTCCCGCACGTCCCGTTCTTCCGATTCTGTGCACGTAAGTCTCAGGAATATTAGGCAGCTCATAGTTGAATACATGAGTCAGCTCATCGATATCGATACCTCTGGCGGCGATGTCGGTAGCTACTAACACCCTTGTTTTACGGGTTTTGAAGTTAGCGAGGGCACGCTGACGTGCGTTCTGCGACTTGTTGCCGTGAATGGCTTCGGCAGTAATTCCTTCTTTGTTAAGGTCTTTCACTACTCTGTCGGCACCATGTTTTGTTCTGGTGAAAACCAGGGCGGTTTCAATGCTCTTATTTTCCAGGATATGGTTAAGCAGGTGCTTCTTGTCTCTTTTCTCCACATAGAACAGCGATTGCTCTATTTTTTCGGCTGTTGAAGACACAGGCGTAACCTCTACTTTCACCGGATTTGTAAGAAGGCTGTCAGACAGCTTTACAATTTCGGGCGGCATAGTGGCCGAGAAGAAAAGCGTTTGTCTTTTAGCAGGGATTTTGGCGATCACTTTCTTTACATCGTGTACAAATCCCATGTCGAGCATGCGGTCCGCTTCGTCCAATACGAAAAACTGGATGCTGTCGAGGCGAACAAAACCCTGGTTCATCAAGTCAAGCAAACGACCCGGAGTAGCAATAAGAACGTCAACACCCCTGCGGAGGGCATTGGTTTGCGCATTTTGCGACACGCCACCAAATATTACTGTATGGCTGATTCTGGTATACTTGCCATAGGCGGCAAAGCTTTCGTCAATCTGTATTGCCAATTCCCTCGTTGGAGTAAGAATAAGCGCTTTGATACCTCTTTGTTCGGTTCTGGCAGTGTAAATGTTCTGTAAAATGGGAATAGCAAAGGCAGCGGTTTTTCCTGTGCCTGTTTGTGCGCAGCCCAGTAAGTCTCTACCTTCAAGAAGATGTGGGATGGCTTGGGCCTGAATAGGCGTAGGCGTAACATAGCCTTCAGCCTTCAGGGCTTTCTGAATGGGCTCAACAAGCCCTAGATTTTCAAATGTCATTAATGTTTTTTGTTTAAATATGGCTGATAACGAGCCGGGAAGGGTCACAATCAGCAGTCTGTCCTTAAAAGATCCTTGGTTGAATGGCAGACATCGACTTGAAGCGTGCGGCAGGCTGAGTATGTGAAATAATTGGCCTGTCAACTGAGAACCTGGCGCAAAGGTACGTTAAATAGTTGACAATAGCTCCTCGGTGCTCGTTATTAATAAATAATGAGTGGCAATTGTATTCTCCAAAACTTCAATTTCAACCGTCGTGTATTCGAAATAATAAACTGCTTGTATATTTGAACACTTTTAAAGAAGAAGCACTATCGGGGCAATGTTGGTTCCGGCTGATTAAATCTAAACGACGGTAATGTTTGAGGAACTTGATTATAAAGCATTAATATCAAGAACATTCACAGAGCTTTACGGCTCAAGTCCAGCCATTCTTGTGCGGGCACCTGGCCGGATCAACCTGATCGGCGAGCACACCGACTACAATAATGGCTTTGTGTTTCCTGCAGCCATCAACAGGGAGATTATTTTTGCTATGTCGCCTTCAACCAGGCCCGAAACTTCCCTTTTCGCTCTGAACATTAACAAGGGAGCGCTGGTCAACCACAAAAAGCTGGTGCCGAAGTCCAATCCGGCGTGGACTAACTTTTTTAGCGGCGTAGTGGCGGGGTTGCAGCAGCGTGGTTTCGATGTGCCGGCCGTTAACTGCGTGTTTGGCGGCGACATCCCGAATGGGGCTGGCCTGTCTTCATCAGCAGCCCTTGAGGTTGGTTTTGGAACGGCCCTGACGCAATTGTTTGGGCTGTCTGTCGAGCCCTGGGATGTTATTAATATAGCTCAAAAGGCTGAACACGAATATGTCGGAGTCAAATGTGGCATCATGGACATGTTCGCCAGCAAAATGGGAAAGAAAGACCATGCCATGTTGCTCGATTGTCGTGATCTTACATTCGACTATTATCCGCTTCAACTTGAAGAACACAGCCTTTTGCTTATCGATACACGGGTGAAGCACTCTCTGGCCAGCTCTGAGTACAATACGAGGCGACTTGAGTGTGAGTTGGGAGTTACGGTTCTTAAAAAGCATAAACCTGAGGCAAACTCCCTTAGAGACTTTAATTCGTTTGAGGTAGAAGAACTGGCTGATGAGCTCCCGGAGAATGTCTTCCGCAGGTGCAGGTTTGTGACTGGAGAAATACAACGTACGCAGGCTGCTGCCCTTGACTTAAAAAAGGGCGATTTGCGGGCGTTCGGAAAAAAAATGAATGATACGCACCGTGGGCTCTCGTCCGACTACGAGGTAAGCTGCCGGGAACTGGACTTTCTCGCAGCTGAAGCGGCCAGGTTTCCCGACGAAATACTGGGCGCAAGGATGATGGGAGGGGGATTTGGTGGATGCACCATCAACATCGTAAAAAAGGAGTTTGAAGAGGAATTCAAGCGCCACGTCGACCTCTCATTTACCAAACAATTCCATGCAGCACCTTCCTTCTACGACATTTCAATAGAAGCTGGGGCATCAGTGATTTCCTGACTCGTTTGATGACTTTATCGCCTGTCCGGTGTTAACAAATGTTAATTTGTTGTACAAAAAACAATTAAGTTATTAATTTGTATCTTTGTACAATAAATAAATTGTGCAGTCATGAAAAGAGAATCATTAGGCGAACTGGAGGAGCTTGTGCTTTTGACCGTGGGCTCATTGGCAGGGCAGGCCTACGCTGTAACTATCCTTGAGGAGATTGCCGATCATGCTGGTAGAAAGCCCGATGTTACCGCCATACACTCAGTGCTCCGACGGCTGGAGGCCAAGGGATTTGTCACATCGTCGATGGGCGGCGCCACTGCCGACAG
Source organism: Imperialibacter sp. (assembly GCF_048007035.1). Lineage (NCBI taxonomy): Bacteria > Pseudomonadati > Bacteroidota > Cytophagia > Cytophagales > Flammeovirgaceae > Imperialibacter > Imperialibacter sp. The sequence goes on along the minus strand of NZ_CP180355.1, from coordinate 767,286 downwards.
GGGAGGAAGAAGAAAACGCTTTTTTACGCTAACAGTAGCCGGCCGCAAAGTGATCGATGAAACGATGCTGGTAAGAATGGGCCTTTATAAAAAGTTGCTAACGATTCAGAGCTCATGAGTTCCAATCCTCCAAGGTGGGCTGATCGGTTTCTGGAGTGGTATTGCCACCCCGACCTTCTGGAAGACCTGCAGGGCGACCTGTATGAGGTGTATCAAAAGCGCCGGCTTGAGAGCGGAAAGCGAGCCGCTGATTTGACATACGTGTGGCTCGTGATTCGATCGCTCAGGATTTCGGCCATAGGAAAATCGAAAAGACTCAAAAACTCAATATTTATGATGACAGCTAACAATTTCAAAATCGCTTTTAGGGTGCTGGCAAGGGACAAAGTCAACACAGCTATCAACCTGGTAGGCCTTACAATTGGCATTGCCTGCTTTCTGCTGATGGGGCTCTACGTAAAGCAAGAGCTAAGCTTCGACCATTTTCACTCAAAAAAGGATCGGATTTATCGAAGTTGGGTCAAAGAAGATTATGGGGAGGGGAAGATATTTTTTAACGCTGTTACTCCGCTCAGGTTTGAAGATTTGTTTGAGCAAAACTTTCCGGAAGTAGAAGCTGCAGTGCGAATAACTCAGGAAAACCATCTGGTGGGGAGAGGGGAGAACCGTATCGACGAGCAGGTGGCGGTCATAAGCCCTGATTTTTTCAAGGTTTTCGACTTTGAAGTAGTAGCGGGGAATAGGGAGGCACCATTTCAGGAGTTGAGAAGCGTGATTATCTCCGAGTCTTATGCCAAAAAGTATTTTGGCGACGACGACCCGATGGGGAAGGTGCTGAGCCTGCAAATCGCTGAAAACATAGAGGACTTTAAAGTGTCGGCGGTGATAGCCGATATGCCGCATGCCTCCAGCATACGATTCGATATTGCTGTATCGGCGGAGAACAGCAGAAGGTTTTATGGAGAAGGTGCTATGAATGCCTGGTTCAGTGTGCTCGCCGAAACATATGTGCTGATCAGAGAAAACGCTGATGTGCAAAACGTAAACGACAAGATGCAGGACGTGGTGATGGGGTACCTGAGCGAGGAAGTAGAAAGAGGGCAGTACAATATTGGTTTGCAGCCGCTCACTGATATTCACCTCAATCCCGATGTGCCGGCTGGTTTTGCTCCGGTGAGCAATCCTCAATATGTGTACATACTTGGTGCTATCGGTTTACTGGTACTCATTATTGCCTGCATTAACTATGCAACGCTGTCTATTGGGCAATCTTTGCGCAGAGCCCGTGAGGTGGGCATGCGAAAAGTGCTGGGTGCCGGACAAAGCACGCTGGTTGTGCAATACCTGAGCGAAAGCCTTTTGCTAGCTTTAATTGCCATGGCTGTCGGTACGGTTCTCACAATACTGCTTGTTCCAACATTTAACGCATTAACGGGAACCCAAATATTTTACACGTTCAAGTGGTGGCATCTGCTCGCTTACCTGGGTGTTGGGCTGGCCATAGGCGTCGCTGCCGGAATTTACCCGGCCTTTGTGCTATCGGGTTTTCGCATAGTGTCTATTTTGAGGGGGGGAAGCCAGGGCGGTGGAAGGCACGTGGCCCGAAAAGGCATGCTGGTGTTTCAATTTCTCGTTACAGTTTTTCTCATCAGCACCACACTGATCATGAGAAAGCAGGTAAGCTTCATGCAAGAGAAAGACCTTGGATTCACTTACAAATCTGCTGTTTCGGTTACACTTCAGCCGGATCCGGCTGCGCAGCGCCTTACTCAGTTGATAGCTTCGGGCATGGAAAATGGCAAGCTTCTGAAGGCGGCATTGCAAAAACACCCCGATGTTACCGACATTGGCATGGCCACCCACGTGTTTGGCTCGAATGGATGGACGCAGCTTGCTTACACCGACGACAAGAATGTGTTCAGACGCTTTGCCTTCCTGAATGTTGACGCTAATTACCTGAGGTCATTTGGGATAAAGGTAAAAGAGGGCAGGGATTTTGAAGAGGGAAATGGCCTCGATGAACGCCAGTCAATTATCGTTAATCAGGCGGCGGCCGACTACTTTGGGCTCGAAAACCCGATTGGCGACAAACTGCCAGGCAAAGAGTTTGGTGAACACCGGATCATTGGTGTGACTGATAATTTCAACTTCACTTCCCTTCATTCCCAGGTGGAGCCACTCGTGATAGCAGAAAACGCCATGCCCATTTTGCAGGGAATCTCCGACTTTAATGTGGGAGATTCGCCGGTTCCCAAGTTGGTGTTTACTTACACTGGACCGAACCTGGCGGACGTGCAAAACATCCTTGACAAGGAGTGGGAGGCAATTTTCCCAAATGAAGCTCTGGATTTCAGCTTCGTTGATCAAAAAATACAACAGCAATATGAAAATGAAGCAAGGCTCAACAAGCTGATTACCGTAGCAACAATCCTTTCTATAGTGATTGCAATTTTAGGCCTGCTTGGTCTTATGGTGCTGGTGGTGAACAGCCGCATCAAGGAAATTGGCATTCGGAAGGTGATGGGAGCTACTCCAATTACAATTTTTGCATTGCTTTCTAAAAGCTTTATTTCTCAGCTGCTTGTCGCTATTGTGTTGTCGGTGCCGCTTACCCTTTGGCTGATGAGCAAGTGGTTGGCAAACTTTGCTTATCGGACCGAAATTGGCGTCGGTCTGTTCGTTGTTAGCGGAATGGCCGCACTTTTGGTGGCTGCGCTGGTCATTGTCTATCACACTTTGCGGGCCTCACGTATCAACCCCGTTGAAAGCCTGAGGGTGGAATAGCTGAAATTGAAATATGCTGGCTTTAGCGAATTGCTAGCATATTTCCATCTCTCTTATTTTCTCCGCCGTGAGTGGTTTTTCAATGAAACCTTTAACGAGTGGATGGAGTTGGGCCCTTCGCTTATCCTCAGGATCTACCGAAGAGGTGGTAATGTATATCGGGAAGTCCAGGTTCACTCCAATGCCGGCGCCTGAGAGTTTTTCTAAAAACTCCCAGCCACCCATAACTGGCATATTCACGTCCAGAAGAATCACATTTGGTTGGGCACTGTTGAGTTGCAACAGGCCCTCTTGCCCATTGGTTGCCGTAAGTATCTCCACATCGCTGCATACAGTCTTCAGGTTCACTGTGGAGATCATCAAAAAGATCTCGTCATCATCTATCAAAAAAATTCTCCGGCCCTTTTGCATTGAAATAAACTTTAAAAGTTGTGCCTTTGCCTGGCTGGCTCTCCACCTCTATATCTCCTCCCATTGACTCTATTTGCCTCTTTGACATGTAGAGACCCAGGCCCTGGCCCTCGCTTGAAGAATGGAATCGACTCCCAATTTTAAATAATTTATCCTTAAATCTATCTAAATCAATGCCACTTCCATAATCTTTTATTTGCAACTCTATGTTGTCACGTACCTTCTGTCCGTTGATTTCAATGATGTTTGAGCGTTCGGTGGTTCCGTATTTTATAGCGTTTGTAACAAGGTTTTGTAATATACTATCAAGGTAAGCAGGTACGCACTTGATACTTAAATGCTTCTCTACGTTGGTTCTGATATCCAGCCCTTGCTCTTTGATTACCTGGTTGTTTTGTGCAAGCACGTTGTTGACGGACTGAAGAATATTATAATCGATCAGGCCTTTTTCTCCAAGGTCGTTTTCAAAGTGAATCAGCTCATTGATATTCCTGATGGTTGTGTCTAATTTCTCCGTGCTGGTGCGCAGCATGCGCAGGTACTCAGCATTCGTCGGATCCAGAATCAGGAGTTCTGTGAGTCCCAGTATGTTCGATACTGACGACCGGATATTGTGAGACGTTATGAATGAGAAATCCTTCAACCGTGTATTCTGATCAGTCGTTGTTTTAAGAAGCTCCTTCATGGCGTGTTCGGAATTAACCCGATCCGTAATATCCAGCACTGTGCCCGTGATTACGTTCTTACCCTGGAGTTCAATTTTTGAGCCGTGAATTTCCACCCAGATAGTCGTTCCGTCTTTCTTAAGCCCCTTCGCCACGTAGTGCACAAAATCGAGCTCACCGGTTAGCCTTTTTTCAATAAGATCACTCGACCTTGTATATTCTGATTCTGTCAAGACGTCTGTAGGCTTCAGAGTTTCGAGCACTTCGTCAACCCGATAGCCAAACATGTCTGCAAAATGATCGTTCACATACACGAACTTCTCTTTATCGAAAATGTAGATTCCTGTGAGCGACTGCTCGACAAGTGCCCGGAATCTCTGCTCACTTGATTCAATGGCAATGGTGGCTAGCTTACGCTCGGTAACATCCTGAAACATCGACACAAAAAAGCCCTTCTTTGGACTGAACACGGAGGAGGAGAGCCATACATTTAGCCCTTCTACTTTGACCTCAAATCTTTCAGGAATTCCTGTTTCACATACTCTGCTCAATAATGCAATTTCCTCATGGTTTGCTTGTTCTACTCCCGGGATCAACTCCGACACTTTTTTTCCTACCGGGTTTTTCAGGCCAGTAATGTCCTCAAATGCTTTATTTACTTGTATATACCTAAAATCAACCGCTTTGCTTTTCTCATAAACCATCTCGCAGAGAGCAAATCCCTCATTCATGTTCTCGAACAGCGAGCGGTACTGTTCCTCACTGTGCTTCAAAGCTTCCAGTGCTTTTTTTCGTTCGCTCGTATCAATACCTACTCCCATGAGACAGGTTTCACCATCGTAAGAAATGGCCTTGCCTGTGAAATAGTAGGGAATCATCTGGCCGCTTTTGGTGAGGAAGTGCGCATCGACGCTGTCTTCTCCGGCGACAAATACATTTCCTATTTTTTCTGTCAACAATTCCTTTTCACTGTCGTGGAAGAACTGGATAGGGTGCATGGCGGCTATTTCTTCCCCGCTGTAACCCGTGACCTTTTCAAAGTTCTTATTCCAGCGTAAAAATTTCCCTTCAGTGGTATATAAATAAAACGTCCCGGGCAAACTGTTGATGATATTGTCGGAAAGTTCTTTTTCGAGCAGAATATTGTTTTGGGCGTTTTTCAGCACAGTAATGTCCTGAAATGAGCCTCTGAGTCTCACTTCCCCTTCATCTGTCAGCACAGGGATTCCAATTATTCTTATCCACTTATGATTGCCTTTTGCCGTACAAATCTCTAGCTCCAGGTCAAACGCCTTGCCAAGTTGGGCAGCTTCATCGATTGCCTTGGCTATGGCGCTACGAGACGAAGGGAGATAGAAGTCTAATCCCCGGCCAAGCTCAAACTGGTATTCCGGCGTCACCTCATGTATTTCCGTTACCTCCCTTGTCCAGGTGCCTTCTCCTGTTTTCGGATCAAGCTCCCAGCCGCCAATCTTGGCTATCCTGCCTACTTCGTTTAACAGATATTCGTTTTCTCTCAAGGCTTTTTCAATTTCCTTTTGTGGTGAGATATCCAGGCCGTAAAGGTTCACATAATCGCCTTGCTCGCTTCTGGCTGACGTGAAAGAATAGGTAATACCGCCAACCGATAATTCCGTTCGCAATATTTCGGAGCCATTAAAAGTTTGTTTTACAAACTTCCGGAAATGTTCAGGCAGTTTTGGCGCTTTACCTGAAGTTTTGTGTTCCAGGATTGGCTGACTGGCTTTGTTGGAATAACTAATCGTGGCGTCTTTCAGCACTCTTAGCACTGGATTTGGGTTTTCGGAAGGAAAGGTTGATAGCCTTAGTATTTCTTGTTCACGTTCTTTTCTTTCTGTGATATCCTGAACAGTTCCTTCCAGGCCAATCACTTTGCCGCTGTCGTCAAGTAAGGGAAGAGTTCTTACCATGAAGTTTCTGAGGTCTTTTCCAATCAGAAACCGAAATTCGATAGTAGTTTCTGACTTTTCCTCTGATAACCTTTTCCTATAGGCAGTAAAAGTCGGCTGATCCTCTGGATGGATGGCAGCAAAAAGGGCAGCTTCCGAAGGGATTTTATTGGTTTTGCAGATGTTGTAAAGTTCATCAGACCAAAAAACCGTGTTGTCTTGCCAGTTCCACTCATAGTACCCAAGCCCGGCAATTTTTTGGGCTGTTTTGAGCTGTTTGTTGATTTTCTTTAGAAGGTTTGAGTTTTCCAGCCGGTGGGTTACGTCATGAAAGTTATTAACAACGCCACCTATATGAGGGGTTTCTAAGAAGTTGGTCAGCGACCCTTCCATCCAGCGCCATTTACCCTTCTTGTTTCTGACCCTGTAGAGTACATCGGCCACCGGTGTTGACGGTTGCCCCATTGCCAGGTAAAAAGCCTTTGTAAGACTATCTAAATCTTCCGGGTGAACCATGTCGACCAAATTGGCTGCCTGCATCTCTTTATCACTGTAGCCAAGTATGCCCAAACTTGAGGGAGACATATAGTTAATTTCGCCTTCTGCCGACAGTATTGCCAGGCCATCCTTGCCATTTTCGACCAGTGACCTGAATCGCTCCTCTGAGGCTTTTATCTGATCCTGTATGGCCTTGTTCTCTGAAATGTCCTGGGTGGTGAAGAATATAAAGAACGGTTGGTTATTTTCATAAGTAATTTTCCCTTGCGTCTTCACCCAAATCACCACACCATCTTTTCTTATCAACCGATTTTCCAATGGAGGGATGACTTTTTTGTTATTTGCTATGCATTCCCTGATCAGTAATTCCAATTTATGCCGGTCTTCAGGATGCTGGGCCGCACGAAGCCATTCCCTGTGATCTGCTTCGTCGTCTTTAGATAACTGCACCATATCGAGGAGACCTTCTGATACAATGAATTCACCTGTGAGCAGGTTGAGGCTAGAATCGCCAATTTTTGCAATTTTTTGCGCCTCTTTAAGCTTTTCTTCACTTGCCTTCAGCCCTAATTCAGCCTCTTTCTTTTCCGTGACGTCGTATTGAATCCCAAAATGGCCGGTAATTTCCCCGGCAGCGTTGTAAAGGCACACATATTCGCCCTCCACCCAAAAAGTTGATCCGTCAAAACGCTTTTCGAGCGTATCCACTTTTAACGTGCCTTTATCAAACAATTCTTTCCAAACAGTTTTTCCATAATCAATGTCATGGTCAAAAAAATCCCTTGGGGTTAAACCAATGAACTCTTTTTCTTGAGCACCATATTGCGATAACATGGCCTGGTTTATTTTTGTGATTCTTTGGTGTTCGAACACATACTCAAGTGCCTTTTCCTTGTCCATTGTGTCATCCCATGCTAAGGGCTCATCCAGCATCATAAAAAAGAAGCCATACAGAGAGTTGTTGAAGAACACATCCAGTGCCCTTTCACTCTCAACCAGCTGGTGTTCAATGTATTTCTCGTGGGTAATGTCCTGCACGAGCGAAATGACAGCGATAGTCTCGCCCTTTTCATTTTTGATAACAGAATTGTACCAGATGCAAGTGACAATCTTGCCGCTCTTGGTGTAGTTACGGTTGATGGACACGTTGCCGTCTACCTTCCCCGACATCAGCTCAGCGGCCACTTTCGAAACAGCCTCCATGTCATCTTCGTAAATGAGGTGGAAGGCCGAAATGTTGGCGCTTAGAATTTCATCTGCTGTCCACTCAAATATTTCCTCACATTGTCTTGACCACTGCGTTACAATCAAGTCTTTTGTATATTCTACGGTTCCCAATGGAGAATTATTGCGGTGAGAGCTGTACCGTTGAAGCGCTATTTCAAGCCTTTCATTAGTTCTTAACTGTTCAGTTACGTCACGTACGAAAGAGGCCAGTAGCGGCTTCCCATTATGATCGATAAGGGTTGTCCTGATTTCGATATCTATGAAGCGGCCATCTTTTGTCCTGGCTTTTGTAGATATTGTGTCACCGTTCTTGGCTAGAACTTTGTTAATGAAATCCTGAACCTGATCAGGGGTGAGTTCAGCAGCCAAATGAGTTAGGTTCATGGTCAAGAGCTCGCCTCTTGTGTAACCAATCAGTTTGCAAAAGCTATCATTGGCATCCAGTATATTGCCCGTCGTGTCGGTAAGCTGATAACCCTCATGAATGGAATAGAGCACCTGGTTGTAAAGCTCATTGACGAAAAAAGGTATATCCTTACTTTTGTTGTGAAATGCGAGAAGCCTCTTTGCATCTCCGGCTTCGTCTCGGATAATTTTTGCATTTACCTCAAAAGAAACCACCTGATTGTTTTTGTGGAGGTATCTGAGGGTAAGCAGAAAACTACTCTCTTTTGATAGATTTTCAATAGTTTGGAGGAGGCTAGTCAAATCATCTGACAAAAGAATTTCTTCCAGAGGCGGGTAGGGTGCTTCGGTTTTCTGACTTGAGGACAAAAATCCTAAAGAACTCCAAAACCTCGGGTTGGCCCACCAATTAGTTTTGTTATCGAGATCTAAATACCAAAAGCCCGAGAGTGCGTGCTCTTCTATCGTCTCATAAATACTTTCATCGGTACTGATAAGCTCATACACTTCATTTTTCAAAGGGTTGCTAGCTGATTTTTCCATAGAAAAACAAAAAGGGCTTATATAATTTCAAGTTGGTCATTTTTGGATCGCAACGGTATATGCTGACTGGAAAAAGATTTATAAAATTTCGACCATAAAATAACCGCAGCAGGATTCAGTCGATCAAATGATCGGTATCAGACAATGCTTAGCGGTTAATTATTAAGATGGATAGTGAAGCATTCTACCAAAAGAATTTGTTTTCAACAAATGATGGTCTGGAAATCTTTAATACCGTACAATTTTTTCTTCCCTGTGTCCATTTATGTACAAGTGTTTGATTTATTTTATATGTAATTTATTGAAAATCAATAATATATGATTTTGGCACAGTTATTTGCTCTCTCGAGGTGAGGACAAACCACTACTACTATGCTTAGGAACTACTTTCTCACCGCATTGCGCAACTTTTTCAGGAGCAAAACCTACACAGTACTAAGTCTCACAGGGCTTACTTTGGGTGCCTCCTGCGTCATAGCCATTTACTCTTTTCTTACCCTGCAGCTAAGCTACGACAAGCACCAAAGTCACCTGGATGAAGTCTATAGGGTTGTGAGCCACTGGAAAAGTGGGGACGACGATGTGAAATTTGCAACTGTTCCACATCCATTGTCCGGCGCTATAAAGAATGAAATCCCGGGCATTGAAGCTGCCACAAATTTGTACTCACTTTCGGCGCAGGTAAACATCCCCCAGGAAGGAGGAGCATTGAAAAAGCTCAAGGAAGAGGATATCGGCTTTGCTTATCAGGATGTGTTTGAAATCCTTGATTTCGAGTGGGTAGCTGGCTCCTCTGCCAATGCGCTGTCAGATATTAACTCGGTAGTTATTTCAGCAACAACCGCCCGAAAGTTTTTTGATATCAACAATGAGTACGACAGGGCGCTGGGCCGGATTATTAACCTTGGCAACAAGCATGACCTGGTGGTGAAAGCTGTTTACCGGGATTTCCCAAAATCGACCGACTTTCCGTTTAACATGGTAGCGTATTACGAAGCCCAGGAAGGGGTGAATGCCTACTTTGGCGAAGGCAAGATATGGAACAGGCTTAATGGCAATACACAGGCGCTGATTAAGCTGAATAGCCAAACCCGGGAAAGCGTTGTCGAGGCGGGCATAAAGGATGTGGTAGAAAAAAACAATACACTGGACGGCTATAGTGTATTCTTACAGCCACTGAGCCAGGTGCATACCACCGACTACGGTACCTACAGTGGCATGTCTCTTGAACCGGCGACCATCAGGATTATCGTTGCATTGGCTGTATTGCTTATAATGATTTCCAGTATCAATTTTATCAATATTTCTACAGCCAGGGCGGTAAAAAGAGCCAAAGAAGTAGGGATTAGAAAAGTGCTTGGCGGGCATCGCCCAGCGCTTATTCTTCAGTTTCTGTTGGAGTCATTCATCATTGTGGCACTAGCCCATGGCTTTAGCTTTCTCATAGCTGACGTGATGCTTGCGGCAGCCGGCGACCTGATCGACTACCCAATGACTATAAAAGACGTTCCGTTGACCAACTGGCTTGTTTTCTGTGCTGTTTCGATCACAGCGGTCTCCTTATTGTCCGGTTTGTACCCGGCTTTTGTCCTTTCAGGTTTTTCACCATTAACAGCCATAAGGACAAAAATTTCTAACATTGACAGGCAAAGTAAGTTCCCGCTTCGCAAAGTGCTGGTAGGCTCACAATTTGCGGTGTCCATAGGTCTTATCATGGGTACCATCATCGTCATTTTTCAACTTGACTACTTCCGCAGCCAGGATATGGGATTCAGAAGAGAAGGCGTGATAACCATAGAATTTCCCGAGCCCGATTTAAAGCGATCGGAAGTGCTGAAAACCGAGTTATTGAAGCACCCCGAAATAGCGCAGGCCAGCCTTAACCTCGGAGGCCCGCTGGCAAGCACCAACAACACAGGCCAGTATTTCAGTCCTGAAAAAGGGGAGGAAGAGGTATTTACCGTGAACGTGAAAGAGGTAGATGAAAACTACCTGGATCTGTTCGATATAAAACTGGTGGCTGGAAGAAATGTGAATGCCACTGACACCTATCAAAGGTCGCCGCAGGGTGAATCAATTATCAATCAAAGAGTTGTTGTTACCGAAACCCTTATTCGGAAAATGGGGATTTTTAACCCTCAGGAAGCGCTTGGAAAGCTGTTTCAGGCAACCTGGGGAGGTAAATTTCAGATAGTAGGAGTGGTGGAGGAGTTCAATGCCAATTCACTTCATCAGGAGGCTGTGCCTGTGATGATGAATTATGGACCAAACGGCTTTTATGAGTTGTCAATTGCACTTGCTTCTTCCGACCCCGAGGCAGGGCAAGCGGCCGTGGCAATTGTCAGTGAAGAATGGGAGAAAGTGTTTCCTGAATTGCTTATTGAGTATAACTTCCTTGACCAGAGAGTTGCCAATCAGTACCGCATGGAGGACGTGATGGGCAAAGTGATGAGGTTCTTCGCTTTGATGGCCATAGTGATTTGTGCCATAGGCCTGTATGGCCTTACAGACTACATGGCAAATGCCAAGCGGAAGGAAATAGGCATTCGCAAAGTAGTGGGAGCCTCGGTTGGTCAAATACTGAATATTTTTACAAAAGAGATTTTGGTTGTTTTGTTCATTGCCTTTTTAGTATCGGCCACAGGCACTTTCCTAGGTATGCAAAAGTGGCTCGAAAGCTATGCTTATCACATTACCATTGGCTGGGAAATTGTGGCTATTTCCCTCGGGGTCACTTTGCTCGTTACCGTAGTTACTATGGGCTACCGCTCTTACACTGCCGCCCGACTCAATATGGTGGATGTGCTCAAAGACGAATAATTATTGGACTTGAAATAAATGGAAAGGAGGGTGTGCAACCCTCTTTTTTTTGCTTTTACAGGTTTAGCTCTAGCTCCAATGGGCTGGCATACCGCCTTCCCACCCCTCTAAAATACCGTCCGGCACGGATGTCGTACAGGCATCAGCAAGGCTAACTTTGGCAACAAAAAATGATATGAAGAACCTTGGTTGGATGCTGCTCACAGTATTGATACTGGCAGGCTGCGGCAAAGATGACGACCCCGAAGGAGACCTTACTTCTTCCACCGGCGCTTTCAACATCGCAGTGCCGCAATTTGGTCAGTTTCCCGTGCAGGATGTTGCCGTGAGCCCCAATAAGCAGTACATGGCAGCTAAAGTTAGTTTTGTCACAAACACCACTGTTGAGTTTTACTATAGCAAAGATGCAGGAGCCACCTGGAGCAAGCTATCAAGTGCAGCCAATAATTTCACACGGAGCGTTCCTTATAAGGTAAGCAACGATGGTCAGGTGCTGCTTAAATACGACAACACTTTCTATCTGCTCGACGGGACTTCACTTGACAAGGTGCAGCACCCGGAAGGCGGCTACTACGATGTAGCCTACCTGGATGAGGTTGGGAATCTATATTACTTCATAGGCTGTAATTGCAGTACCCCCAGCCAAAACAAGCTATCGGTGAGAAAAAAAGGGGCAACGACATTTGTTGATGTACAAATCCCAGCCAACAGCTCCGCTATGGATGTGGCGCCTGGTGGCGGGATTTTTTTTATCAACGCTCAGACAGGCGACCTCCACAAGCACAACCCGGCGAGTGGCGAGTGGACGGTGTTGGCGGGCATAGCCAAAGGGTTGCCAAACAAAAAGCAGCTTGCAGCAGCCGACGGTAACTTTTATTTCGCCAGCTCAGCCGGTGTAACCAGGGTAACTTCAAATGGTGTAATGACAACTATGCCTTTTGTGGGAGCAATGACCAACTACCAGAATCCTCAGGAGGTTTTGGTATCGCCGTCGGGAAGAGTATTTGTGTTGCAGGTTGCTCCCAATGGAATCTACGAGTATGCGAACGGGGCCTGGGAAGTTTTTGCGACGCCGGGCTACCACAACAATGTGAGTGGGGGCTATTTTTCTGCTGCTATCGCCGATGAAACCGTTTATTATGCAGGGCCGGCGGAAGGGAAACTTGCTTACGGCCTTGTTGAACATAATCTGGATACCGATGAGAAGATAGTGATTGGCGAAGCGCTCGTTGGTCAGGAGGCCCCTTTATCTGACGCTATTGAGACGTCGAATGACAAGACTTTCATGATCCTCAATGGTGCCCTGTATGAAATGCTGAGCGACGAGCGCCTTCTTCCCATCGACCTGAAGCAATCAACTACGCTTTCCACACTTTATGAAGATGCTGAAGGAAACCTTTACGCATTCGGTAACAATGTGTACAGAAGCAGCGACGGCGGTGCCATCTGGAAGGAAGCTTCTATTGGCTTCCCAAGTTATAGTGGCCATTCTGTGCAGCAACTCAGTGACGGAAGCCTTGTCGCCATTGCCGGTTATAATTACGACTACTACCTGGGCGGAACGGGCTTCAGCGTGCCGAAGTTCAGCGCATATATGAGCAAGTCTTCGGATGGAATCAGTTGGTCCGCTTCTTCTGTGCTTTTTGAAGGAGGCTCACAATATGTGACGTGCATCGACAAGGAGGGTATTCTGTTCGGCGTGAGGGTAGATGTAAACGGAAACTATCAGCAGTTCAATCAGGGTATCAGAAGCGACGACGGAGGACAAACATGGAAAGAAATAGAAGGGAAGATCCCGGACTTTGTTGGCCACGATGGTACTTTGTTCAGTGTCAAATCGCTGGGTTATGTAGATGGCCTTTCTGGCAAAAGGTTTATCTACAAATGGAACGGTAAAGAGTGGCTGGAGCTTCCATCTGAAGTCGGGCAATCAGGTCAACTGTATACGATCAACAGGGTTCATCAACTGAAAAACAAACATCTTTACTTCTGTACGACGCAGGAGGCTTTCAAATCGGTGAAGACGTACTAGAGACCACGAGCTTGTGGATTTGAAATAAGAAAGATTCAATATTGGCTTGTTTTTTGCTTTTCAGATAACTTTCTGATATTTTCCACCTAAAATAAGCTACCATGAAGTGTTTCTTTCTTGTTTTCTCCGCACTCTTTCTGATTTCTACTTCTCTACTTGCTCAAGAGAGCATAGCTGAAGATGGGGAGTATTTTATGGTGTCTACTGATGGCGCCGAAGAGTATATTTCAATAAACAACATTGTCGGTTATTGGTACAATAAGAGCGCTCAGGGCACTTTTAATGCCATACAAAGCAAAAATGAGCCCAAATATTTGTGGGTGCAGCAGGGGCAAACGGTCACGGTGAACGACGACTGGGCAAATGACTATGCTACAAAACTTCAGAATACAAGATGGCATGTAGTTGGAAATCAGCTCTACATATATCAGCCAGAGATAGGACTGAAGCCAGTTAGTATTGAAAGAGTAGGCAAGTCAAAGAATTATGTCCTTACAGTGAACAATGTTGAGTATTCTCGAAAAATCAGCCTGACAGGCGTGGCCTCCCTTCGGGACTAAGAGGATTCGATTAATCCGATTGGTGAAATTTTTTCTCCAGGAATGTGCTGTGAAGCACTGCCCGTCTTCTGTCAATCATGTAAATCTTGCCGACCATCGTGTAAAAACGACGTATTGTCTATTATACCTCCAAAAGCTTGCTGATTGCCGTTTGCACAGCTAAATTCATGTATCTTAGTTCTCCTGGAATGTTTGGCTAATGGCAAGTTGGCGCAAACCCGGGAGAATTAATTCTGTTTGTCTTATACGTCGTGTCATTTTAACTACCTACTTCAATGAAAAATAACGAACAACACCTGGCTTCACGCCGGAGTTTTATAGGCAAGTCGGCTACAGCAGCGGCCGGTATTTTAGTAGCCCCGTCGCTTTTAAGAGCAAGCGGTTTTCCCAATATCATCAAAAGCTATGGCAAGCCTGACTCCATGATCAACGGAGTTCAGTTGGGTGTCATTACCTATTCGTTCCGCAGCCTGCCCGATCAAAGTGCTGAGGCTACACTAAAGTACATCGTGGATTGCGGTATCAGTGCCGTGGAGCTAATGGGCGATCCGGCTGAAAGCTTTGCAGGCAAGCCTGAGAGCACTATTGACCGCAGGGTTATGTTTGGCCTGTATGGCAAGCAAAGAAGAGGAGAAGAGCTTACCGACGATGAGAAGAAGCAAATGGCTGACCTGCAGGCGCAGTCGGCTGCTTACAACAAGGAAGTGGCCGCCTGGAGAGCAACGGCTTCCATGGACAAGTTTGCACAGGTGAAGAAAATGTACAACGACGCCGGTGTGCAGATTTACGCTTTCAAACCTAATGCCTTTGGCAAAGACAATACCGATGCAGAAGTGATATACGGGCTTAAGGCAGCAAAAGCGCTTGGTGCCAGCCACGTTACCCTGGAGCACCCAAGCGACGATGTGCAGACCCTCAGGTTGGGTACCCTGGCGGCCAAGCACAAAGTGTCAATTGGCTACCATGGGCACGAGCAACAAACCCCTACTTTGTGGGATACGGCTTTGAAGCAGTCGAAGTACAATGGGTTGAATCTTGACTTTGGCCACTTTGTAGCTGCAGGAAATACTGATCCACTGGGCATGGTGAGAGCAAAGGCCGATCGCATTTTAAGCATGCACATGAAGGATCGCCAGAACCCTGAGCATGGGAAAAAGAACCTGGTGTGGGGAACCGGCGATACACCGCTAACAGAAGTACTTCAACTCATGAGTGAGCAGAAGTATAAGTTTCCTGGCACAATAGAGCTTGAATACGAGATTCCTGAAGGTTCTGATGCCGTAAAAGAGGTGCAAAAATGCGTTGAGTATTGCAGAAAGGCGCTGGCTTAGTTCAATTAGCTTAATGAATCGTTAGCCCTTGCTGATTGACAAAACAGCAAGGGCTTTTTTTGCTCTCAATTTTTTCTTCCTACTCATACCTAATTGCTTTCGAAGGGTTCATTTGTGCCTTTTTGTAGGTAACAAGACAAGTGGTGAGCACAATGAAAAAAGAGAAGACGATGCCAATAGCAGGGAAGAGCCAGATGGTCAGCGAAGTCTGGTAAGGATACTGCTCCAGCCATTTACTCAGCGCCAGCCACGCCAGCGGAAGTGCCAGTAAGTTTGCGGCAATCAGCAATTGAACAAAATCTTTTGAGAGCAGCACAAGGATGCCCGACGCTGACGAGCCGAGCACTTTGCGGATTCCAATTTCTCTTGTTCTCTGATTGGCGATGTAGGTGGAAAGTCCTACTACGCCAATAAGGGCTATGCAAATGGCCAGTATGGAAAAAGTAGAAAACACCCTGCTGATACGTTCTTCATTCTGGTAAAGTGCATTGAATTCCTGATCGAGGAAGCTATATTGAATGGGGCTGCCCTGCATCCATTTGCTCCATGAGGCCTCTATGCTTTGTACCGTGGCTTTTGTGGATGCGCCCGAACCAATTCGAACGGACACCAGATTAGGACTGAGTGTAGCCAACTGCTGGGGAGAGATGCCAAAGACCACCAGCGGCCCGACCTTCTCGTGTAGCGAAGCAAAGTGAAAGTCGTCTACCACGCCAATGATGCGCTGGAGGGTGCCGGCAGTGGGCAGAATTTTTTGCTCCAGCGGATTATCCCACCCCACCATGTCTACTGTGGCCTGGTTCACAAGAACGGCCGCCGTGTCGGAGGCCATATCCTTCGAAAAGAAGCGGCCTTCGTTTACTTTGATCCCGTAGGTGTCGGCAAAATCGTAGTCGGCGTAGATAGCAGTAAAAAGATATCGTTCTGTGGCGGAAACTCCCTGAGCATGAAAGCTGCCACCGCTCATTTGTCGGCCGGGTACATGAAAAGAGGCAGACGCTTTTTCCACACCGTTGACCTGCTGTAATTCGTCCATAAAGGCCCTGAGGCTGCCACCCAGCTGGTTGCTGCGTTCGATGACGAGCACCTGATCTTTGTCAAAGCCTAGCTTTTTATCCATCATGAAGTTCATTTGGCGGTAGATGAACAGCGTGGCTGCCATCAGAAAAATAGACACCATGAACTGCGCTACCACCAGAATGTTCCTGAACCCCCATTTTTTATGGCTTAGCTTGAGTTCTCCCTTGAAAATTTTGAGCGTAGGAAACGACGAAATGAAGAAAGCGGGATAAAGCCCCGACAGGGTGCCTAAAAGAACAGTGAAGACCAAAAGGAGCCCTGCGACATTTAGTAAGCTAAAGTCTGACAAAGCAATGTGCTTTTCTGCCAGCTGATTGAAATAGGGAAGGAGCCAGATAAACAGCAGACAAGAAATGACGACAGCTATGAGTGTGATCACTATGGACTCAGTAATAAACTGGATGATAAGCTGAAGTTTGCTGGAACCCACCACCTTTCTTACAGCCACTTCTTTGCCCCGTTTGACAGAGTTGGCTGTTGACAGGTTCACAAAATTGAAGCATGCCGTACACAGGATGAGTACTGAAACGACCATAAAAAGATAGACGTAGTTTTTGTCTCCGTTAGGCTTTATCTCGTTCTGGAAGTTGCTTTCAAGGTGGATGCTTTGAATAGGCTGAAAAACATAGTTGTGCCGGTTGCCTGCTGCTTCATACTCGTCGAAAGTGATGTTGAGGAGAGACTCCACCTGCGGTCCCATATACTGTTTGACAACTGATGGAATTTTTGCTTTCACCTGCTCCTGGGTCACGCCGGGCTTCAGCAGGAAGTAGTTGAGGCATTGGTAAGACCCCCAAAAGGTGCCATCGTGGGCGCCAGGGAAGGAGCGTAATGAGAAGAGCAGGTCAAACTTAAGGTGACTTCTGTTCGGCACATCCTGGGCTACGCCGGTAACCCGGTAAAGGGTGGAATCGCCCACCTTGATCATTTTGCCAAGAGCATCCTGATCTCCAAAGTACTTTTTGCTGGTGCTTTCCGTGAGGACCACACTATTGGGGTCTTTCAGGGCATTGCGGGGATCTCCTTCCTTCAATTGAACTCCAAACAGCCTGAAGAAAGTGGAGTCGGCGGCCAGCCTGTTGTTTTCGTAGAACTCAATATCGCCTATTCGTACTCTCGGTGGACTGGAGAAAGGTGTGAACAGGCGGCAATAGCTTTCTATCTCGGGGATGTCTTGCAGCAGGGTAGGCCCAGCCGGGAAAGGCGTTGTAGCGAATGACACATCACGGCCCGGAAAGCTGCGGTGGAGGGCCAGACGGTAGAGTCTGTCGTCATTGGGATGGAAGCGGTCGTAGTGGAGTTCGTCCCAAACAAAGGCGAGTATAAGCAAGGAGCATGTAATACCTATCGCAAAGCCTGATAGATTGATGGTGGAATGCAGCTTGTTTTTCAGCAAGCTTCGGATTCCTATGAGGAGAGCACTTTTAAACATGGTTGAGTTTTTGAACCTTTTTTAAAGATGCATAATCCTCAATTATTTAGAAATGGGATAGTAAAAAATAGACAGAGGAGGAAGTGAAGCATGAAAAGTAAACAACAATTGGTAATCAGTAGACTTTACCAGCTTGGGTGGACGAAAGTGAACCGCTCTGGCTATTGGTGTAATAAACATTGAGAAATGGCAATGAGGAGTTGGGAGGCTGAAAGCGCTCCTGCGCTCCTCTTTTTCTCAGGTTTGATGAAGACAGTGGTACTTACAAATATTTTTTGAGGACCTTCTCCCAAATGTCGTAGCCTTTCGACGTCATGTGGAGGTTATCCTCTCTGAAGATGTCATTCATTACCTCGCCGTTTGGCTGTAGCATTGGAGTCCACACATCAACGTACTTTACCCCGGCTTCGGTTTTAGTCCACGCTTCCAGCTGGGTATTGAAGTCAACGTAGTTGTCTTTCAGTTTCCAGCGGGAAACGCTTGGCTTGGCGGAAATGAAATAGACCTTTACATTTTTGGGTAGCTTTTCTCTTATCTGGGCAACTATCGTTTTGGCGTCTGCAAGGATTTGGTCGGGGGTCTTTCCCGAGGCAATGTCGTTGTCACCCTCATAAATAAAGATTTTTGACGGCGAATATTTGAAGAGGAGCTCATCTGTGTAGTAAAGCAAATCCGACATAGAAGAACCTCCGAAGCCCCGGTTGACTACATTCTTTTTTGGGAACCGTTCTGCGATATCATTCCATAGCTTGATAGAAGAGCTGCCTGTAAACAACGCAAGCTTCTCGTTATTGACTGAAGCTGCTTCCTGAGCGTATTTGTCAATTTCTCCCTGAAAACGTTGGGGGTTTTGTGCAAGCAGCGTGAAGCCACCAAGGAAAAGAGCAGTGAGGAATGAAAGTCTTTTGTACATGTAGATATCTTTTTTGGAATGAGCAATTAAGATAAATAAACCCGGACAAAATCATCGACTGATTTCTTTTCAACGGTATGGGGACAGGATTGGGGAATTGAAGACTTGAACTAGATTTTCAGCCCAACGGATGTTCTCATGGTACTCAATGCAAGTCTTTTCTTCCTTAGGGGGCAGTTGGTTAGAGATTTGAGTTTCATTTTTCTATTTTTTATGTATTCATCAAAGATAGCACGTGCCCCGCTCATTACTTGACGTTGTCTAAAAATGCTACTTATTAAGTGGTTGGCTATCAATTTTTTGCAAAACGCATGACAACTATTAAAAAGCGCATGACAAATTTGTAAATTTACATTTAATGGGCTGGAGTAAACCAAAGTATTCAAGAAGAGAAGTAAATCGGGCTGGCTTAATATTAATCAACGAGTCGTCCACTGACCACGAACTAAACCATGCTTATGCAATTATTAATAATTGGAGAACCTCACACAACTTCCCGTTAAATACCTTTCAGATTAGACTTAGAAGAGAAGCCAAGAAAATAGATAAGCAGTGTCTAGTAGGTCAGAGAATAAAAAGATTAAGTTCTATAAAATCTAAACTGGAGCGAATCAGAGGGATTAATTTATCACAGATACAAGATATTGGAGGATGTCGGGTTGTTGTAGCAAACGTAAGAGACCTTGATAAACTGACAAGGGTTTATACAAGTAGGTCGTCAAGAGGATTGAAACACGATCTATTTTCAGTTGATGACTATGTTTTTGTAAAGCCAAGGTTTACAGGCTATCGAAGTATTCATTTAGTTTATAAATACATAAGTGACAAAAATAAGGATTACAACAACCTTAAAATTGAAATTCAGCTAAGAACGCTTTTACAACACGCCTGGGCTACAGCAGTTGAAACAATTGATTCATTCACTAACCAGTCTCTAAAGTTAGGAGGTGGTGAGCAAGATTGGAGAAGGTTTTTTTCTTTAATAAGTTCAATCATTGCCCTCAAAGAGAATACTCCAATCGTACCAGACACTCCAGACCACTTTGATACACTTAGAAAAGAGATTATTCTCTTAGAAAAGAAACTCAAAGTAATAAATCTACTCGAGGGATTCAGTGCAGCTGTTCACTTTACGACAGATGTTGATTACCAAAAAGCAGGGTTTTTTCTTTTGGAGTTAGACCCATTGGAGAAAATAGTTAACATAATGTCATTTTCTTCTGGATCAAGAGGTCTTAATAAGGCATCTGAGCAATATTTAGAACTAGAAAAGAAGAATAAATTTAATCAAAAAAATATTGTACTTGTATCCTCAGACACTCTAGAAACTCTTAGGCTTACCTACCCAAATTACTATGCCGATACAAGTAGATTCATCTCCTTATTGCAAGAGACAATCGCCGGATCTAGACAGTTAAGCCTTTTTGATTGATAGGAGGCTGTATACTTAGCTTCTTGCTGTTAATAGTACTTTTCCAATATCGCATTAAATATGGGCCGAACGCAAGCAGATATAAAATATATTTAAAAGTCAAGAGTATGTGATATTTTTTTTACAAATTACTGTTTTACAGTGTGTTACAAAAAAAAACTTACATGCCTTTCATTTTAGCATAATAGCCTATTAGCCAATAAATTATAGATCATTAGTTAAACTATTACTTGATAGTAAAATGATTTTAACCAACTTTTAAGTCCTAATTTGTGGATAATTTATCGTAGCAATTCCATTACCTTTGCTTACGATGGATGGGAAAAAAGGGAGGGAGGTTACCTCCCTCCATACTAAGAATCATAAGACGTCAACAAGAGGTCAATCCATTGTCTCATCAGCATGCTTGAGATGGAGTTTAAAAAACTCTAACCCTTGTTTTTCCCTCCTAGCTACTGCCAATAGATACAGTCGCTAAGTTGTAAAAGTCCCGAGGCAACGGGCCAAACTGGGCTGGTTAACTTCATTGTTAGTCAGCTCTTTTGCATTTACTGACCAAAGGTAAGCATTTTTCCGTGTCCTACAATGCATGTCGGCGCCACCATATTCCCACTTTCCTACGTAGTATACACTGAGTTAAACAACACGTAATCTGTAGTTAGATCAGTACCCCAGCCGGTGGCTTCTGCCTTGCCTTCGTTCAAATCGAGATTAATATAGATATGGGACTCTCGTAGCACTCGCTTCATATAGTTGCGGTCGTAGTCGAGCGGCCTGCCTTTTTCCAGCACCTGTATCATCTCTTTGTCATCGCCCAGGTATAGGTCGGCTTTTTCGAAGTTGAATGGGACGTTGGCATTGCCTGCGGCGCACACAATTCGGCCCCAGTTTGGATCACGGCCGAACATGGCGGTTTTTACCAGCGTGGAGCTCGACACGGCCCGGCAGATTTTTCTGGCTGATACTTCATCTGTAGCATTTTTAACTGTGTACTCGAGAAACTTCGAAGACCCTTCACCATCCGAAACAATCAGCGTGCAGAGGTGCTTCATCATTTCTTCAAGCTTTTCTCTGAACACGTCATAGCCCTTGTCTTTTTCTGACTTCAGTATGTCGTTTTCAGCTTTGCCATTGGCCATTACTACCACCATGTCGTTGGTGGAAGTGTCGCCATCTACTGTGATCATATTGAAAGTACGATCCACTACCTCCTTCAGGGTTTTCTGCAATAGCTTCGACTCTATTGCTACGTCGGTGGCAATAAATGCCAGCATGGTGGCCATGTTGGGGTGGATCATTCCCGATCCTTTAGCAATGCCTCCCATATTGATCTCGTGACCATCGAGTTCAAACTCCAGAAAGCCTTCTTTGGGAAAAGTGTCGGTGGTAAGGATGGCGTTGGCGGCAAATGACCCAGCGTTTGACTTATTACTTAGTTTAGGGGCGGATTCGATAATGCCTTTTACCACATCCTCGGTTGGGAATGGTTCGCCGATAATGCCTGTAGAGGCTATGATGATGGTTTTTTCATCGATGCCAAGTGCTTCGGCTGCTGTTTTCAGCATAGCCTGGGCACCATCTGCACCTTGCTGACCTGTGCAGGCATTGGCGTTGCCGGCATTGATAACAATGGCTTGCACTATGCCTCCTTTAATGTTTTCCCGGGAAACTTTGATGGGTTCAGCCACTACTTTGTTTTGGGTGAATACGGCAGCTGCATTTGCTGGCACCACTGAGTAGATCAAAGCCAGGTCACGGCGCAGTGATTTGACACCGGAATGAGCGCCCCAGCATTTCATGCCTCTTACGTTGGTGATGTTTTTGATCATGATTATGGATTGACGGGTATTTGATTTAAACCTAAAGATTCTTCGAAGCCGAGCATAATGTTCATATTCTGAACAGCTTGCCCGGCGGCACCTTTCACCAGGTTGTCGATGGTGCTGACAAGGATGATATTGCCGGTTCGCTCGTCGAAGTCGGCGTATATATTGCAATAGTTGCTGCCCCGCACGTCTTTGATCGCCGGTGGCGTGTCGCAGATTCTTACGAAGGGCTTGTCTTTGTAAAAGTCCTGATAAAGCGCTTTCAGCTTGGCACCGCTTGTAGCACCCTTAGGCCTGGCGTAAGTCGTTGAAAGGATGCCACGATCTACCGGCAGCAGGTGAGGGGTGAATTGAAGTGTGACGCCAGCCGTTATCCCGCTGAGCACACCTTGAATCTCAATTGTATGGCGATGGTTCTTTAAACCATAAGCCCTGAAATTGTCGTTCACATTCGAAAAGTGCGTGGTAGCGCTGGCTTTAATACCAGCGCCGGTGATGCCAGACTTCGCATCGATGATGATGCCTTTGCTTTCAATGATACCATTTGCAAGCAACGGCGCCAGGGGCAAAATAGCGCTTGTGGGGTAGCAGCCAGGGTTAGCCACCAGGTCAGCGCCTTTGATTTTGTCGTAGAAAAGCTCCGGAAGCCCGTAAACAGCAGTATCGAAGCCTTCAACAAAAGTGTGTGGCTTGTTGTACCATTCCTCGTAAGTTTTCGGGGAGTCGAGACGGAAGTCACCTGAAAAGTCGACGATTTTGAAGCCTTTTCCTGCAAACTGCTTCACATACTCCATGGAGACGCCGTGCGGTAGTGCCAGGAAAACCAGGTCAAGGTCGAGCTCATTCACCTTATCTGCTTTGTGCAAAGGCTGGTCAACGATGTCTTTGAAAAACGGGTGGACGTCTGAAAATTTTTCACCCGCCCGGCTTTCTGATGTAATGACGGCAATCTCTATTTCCGGGTGGTTGGCCAGAATGCGAACAAGCTCTGAGCCTGTGTAACCAGTGGCGCCAACAACGCCTATCTTTTTCTTAGGCATGGGCTTTTATATTTATTAATGATTCTTTTAATACAGTAATGGCCTGCTCCATCTCGTCATAACCGATGGTGAGCGCTGGTACAAACCGCAGCACATTCCCTGCGGTGGCATTGGCTACCACGCCGTTTTTGAGCATTTCCACCACAAGGGGCTTGGTTTCAAAATCAAACTCAGCACCCAGCATAAGCCCCTTTCCCCTGACTTCCTTGAGTGAAGGCTCGTTCATGTCGATTAGCGCCTTTTTGAGCCAGGCACCTTTTTCTTTGGCCGCCGTCAGTAAGTTCTCTCCTTCAATCACTTCCAGTACCGCTAGCGAGGTTGCACAAACAAGCGGATTGCCCCCGAAGGTAGTGCCATGGTCGCCGGGTTTCATGACGG
The DNA here is from genome assembly GCF_048007035.1 of Imperialibacter sp. Taxonomy (NCBI): domain Bacteria; kingdom Pseudomonadati; phylum Bacteroidota; class Cytophagia; order Cytophagales; family Flammeovirgaceae; genus Imperialibacter; species Imperialibacter sp. Next base: position 743,999 of record NZ_CP180355.1, on the reverse strand, counting down.
AGGCCATTTTCTCACTGCACAGGATGGCGCCGATGGGAATTCCGCCGCCGAGACCTTTGGCCAGGGTCATGATGTCGGGCTGCACACCGAAATGATCCTTAGCGAACCACTTGCCCGTGCGGCCGATGCCAGATTGGATTTCATCAAAAATCAGCACAATTTCTTCGTCGTCGCACAATTGACGCAGCGCTTTGAGGAATTCAAGATCAGCTACATTGATACCGCCTTCCCCCTGAATGGGCTCTACGATGATGGCGGATATTTGATGAGTGCCGCCTTTCGGATTATTGTCCTGCAAAGCCTTCTTCAGTGCGTCTATGTCGTTGAAGGGCACTTGCATAAAGCCCTGTGGAATGGGTTCGAAGCCATCTTGCATCGTTTTTTTGCCAGTGGCTATCGTGGCCAGCGTTCTGCCATGAAAGCAGTTTTTCATAGAGATGACGGTACCACCTTTTCCTTTGCTGTGGCCATACTTCCGGGCAATTTTTATGGCGCCTTCGGCCGACTCAGCTCCACTGTTGCTGAAAAACACTCTATCCATACCGGAGATTTCGCTGAGCTTCTTAGCCAGTAGCGCCTGGGGTTCGTTGAGGAAAAAGTTGGAGATGTGCATCAGCTTGCCTGCCTGCTCCCGTAGCGCTTTTACCACCGTGGGGTGACAATGGCCTACATTGCAAACAGCGATACCAGCCAGCATATCCACATACTCTTTGCCATCGGTATCCCAGAGCTTGGCACCTTTTCCCCGCTCGAAAGTAATGGGAAACCTGCCGAAGGTGGGGAGGTAGTGTTGTTTGTCAATGTCGTGAAGCTGCTGATTGTTGTATATACTCATGGGTAATAAATAGCTGCGACATGCTCTCCGGCATGTCAGATAATGTTAATAAAGTGAGTTGGTTAATGCTTATAAAAACAAGGAATCACCTCTGCGGCCTCGGGTAGTAAAGTGGAAGCGAGGGGCATGAAAAAAAACTGGCACTTGGGGTATTCTGATAATTCATTGTTTTTGGGGTATTAGAGGGAGATTCCTTCGAATACTTTTATTCTACTCACGTAAAGGTACACACTTCAGGCCGGAAATGTTCCATTTAAATCATTTAAAAGAGGGTTTTTGGTGTTGTTTGCGGAGGAAGGAGCTTATTTATTAACCGGCCATGCATTTATACCGCCGCTAACCTGTTCATACGGCCGCTTATTTCTTTTTCAGTAAGAATTCAAATGATGGAAGGAGGAAAATTGGGTAGGAGCGGTGAAAATAAGATTTGAATTACAACCGATACCATCAGCGATGATGGCCGGGTGCATCTCCGTTGTTACGTAATACTTTCTGCGCCGTCCCAATAATCCTCCTCTGACAGGTTTTGGAAATTCCCTATATTCGGCGCTTACCCAAACCAACCGTTTCAATGAAGAGATTTTTCTCACTTTTCCAGCTTTTAGTTTTGTTCATTTTCGTCACGAGCTGCCAGCCCGAACAGCCTAAGCAAGAGGTAGTCACCGCCGCTGCGCCGACCACCAAACGATACGAAGACCTGGTGGCGCTGTTCAAAGAGTGGAGGAGCTTCGAAACCCCACCCCTGAAGGATGGAGCGCCTGACTATACTGTAGCCACGTTCGAAAAGCGCTGGACGGAGTTTGAGCAGTTGCAGGGCCGGCTGATGGCTGTCGACACTGCGGGGTGGTCAGTTGAAGAAAAAGTTGACTGGACAGTTGTTTGGGCCGAAATGAACGGCTACGACTTCAATCATCACATATTGAAACCATGGGAAAGAGACCCGGCTTTCTACAAAGTGCTGTGGATGGATCGCAGCGACGTGCCTGCGCATGAAGGACCGACAAACCACGCCGCTTTGGATGTTTGGAAGTACAGTTTTCCGATTAACACAGAAGACAAGATTCAGTTCCTGGAAGAGCTGTCCGTCATTCCAGCTTTTAACGAACAGGCAAAAATCAACTTAACTGGTAATGCCAAAGACCTGTGGGTAGCGGGCATCAGGGATATCCGCACGCAAAGCGAAGACTTGAAGGGACTGCTGATGCTGCCTGGTGTAAAGGACGACGCTGGTCTGGTGCAAGTTATCAATGATGGTATTGCGTCTACTGAGGAATTGGTTGAATGGCTGGAAGAAAAGGCGGAGACTAAAACCGGGCCATCAGGTGTTGGGAAGGAAAACTACACCTGGTACCTGCAAAATGTTCATCTGGTACCCCTCACGTGGGACGATGAGGTGATGCTGCTGAAACGGGAACTGTCAAGGGCATGGGCTTCCCTTAAACTGGAAGAACACCGCAACCGTGACTTGCCTGAGCTCACTGCCGCCGACTCGCCCGAGGCATTCAAAAAGATGGCTGAGGAGGCCGCTGTCAGCATGATGAAATTTCTGGAGCAAGACGAAATCGTGACGGTGAAGCCGTATATGGAGCCAGCTTTGAGAGAGCACCTGGGCAGCTATGTGCCGAAGGAAAGGCGTAACTTTTTCCTGATCGGCATGCACTATGACCCACGGCCGCTGTACTCACATTTCTATCACTGGTTTGAGTTGGCCCGCATGGACAATGAACCACATGAAAGTGAAATTCGCAAAGGGCCTTTGTTGTACAATATCTTCGATTCCCGCAATGAGGGCACTGCCACAGCTGTGGAGGAGATGTTTATGCAGGCAGGCTTTTATGATGACGACCCAAGAGTAAGGGAAATTGTCTACATCATGATTGCGCAAAGGGCCGCCAGGGGACTGGGGTCACTTTACGCCCAGGCCAACGAAATGAACAGTGTAGAAGCCGGAGGCATTCACTCTGAATACACGCCAAGAGGCTGGATGAAAACTGAGAAAGAGCTACTCCTATTCGAACAGCATTTATACCTGCGCCAGCCGGGTTATGGCAGCAGCTACATCACCGGTAAGTATCTACTGGAAAATGCCATGGCGGAGTTTGCCAGAATGAAGGAGGCCAACAATGAACCTTTCAAGGTAAAAGACTTCTTTGACCAACTCAATGCCATAGGATGTATTCCAATTTCGTTGGGGCACTGGCAAATGACAGGTAATGATGATCATTTGAAGGCGATCAGGGAGTAATCCTCCAATTCCTCGGACAAGCATTTCCCGTTAAGCTTTTAATGGATTCTGACGAAGCGCCTAACGAAACTCCGTTAGGCGCTTAATGAGCACCCGCTAAGACCTTTTCAGAAATCGATCAAGCGCTTTACCGAAAACAAATATGCGCCTTACCAAAGTCAGCTGCTTTGATTACCAACTAAGCCCAATGCCAAAGGCAAGCATCACTGGAGGCGCACCGTTTCCCTTGAATACTTGCTTCTCAAATTCATCGTCGATGGACAGAATTTTTTGAATGCCAATTTGAGTGACGAGACCAAGGTCGCTGGATTTACTGAATACCAACCGACCTCCAAATTCCAAACCCAGGGTAGTGATTTGGCCAAAACCACCGTCTTTGTAGCTAAAGTTGAAAAAGGAGCTATTCTTTTCCGGGTTGGTGTGAATTTTCATTCCTGCGGTGAAGCCTGCCAGGCCACCTCCCAGGTGAACCCCAAAATAGTCGCTTGCTCTGATTTCATAGTCCACCCCTATCAGCGTTAGGCCGCCAATCTGATATCCTACCGCAGTAATATTTCTATTCTCCTTGTAGGTTTCAGTTGTTGCTTCTTCCTGTGATTCTGCAGGAACTTGTGCCGTCGAATTAGTCTTGCTTTCTGAGGCCTTGTAGTTAGGGTTGTCCCCGCTTACAGGTTGAGTGACTGAGTACAATGCGGCGTCGGATCCAGGCACTGTATTTCTGGAGGGTTGGGGCTTTTCTGTTTTGCCATGCATCACGGACACCCAATTGGAGTCGTCGAACGCAAAAAGGCTTTTTGCAATTGCTTCCCTTATGTTGGCTTCATGCAATTTGGTTACGTCGTTGCCAGTGACCTCTACATGCTGATCGGTGCTGAAGAGCTTAATTTCACCTGTGAAAAAGTCGACAGAAATGTCGGCGTACCCAACCTCGCCAACATTTGCCGGTTTTTCGGAAATCTCCAGTCGGTTAATCACCATCACTATAGGAATCTCCTGGGTTGTGGTTGGAAAAGCAGATTTCAAGTAGCCTTCCAGTGAGTTTTCCAGTCCGTACTCAAACTGGGCAAGGCGCTGGGTACCGTTGTGCACAATGCCAATCCTGCTTTTATCGGTTCGGTTGTCGACGACCTGGTCTATATAAAAACTTCTGTTGGGGACGTTGATATAGTCGGGATTCAGCTTTATCACGTAGGTTTTTTGAGCAAATGAGGTGCCTGAGAGCAGGCCAATAAAAAGAAGGCAGAGTAATAGCTGGTTTTTCATGGTGATAGGTTGGTGTTTCTTACCCAGCCTTTGCCGGAAAAAAATGTATTTAATTTACAATATCTGAAAATTAGTGTTTTATCTGCGGAGGCACGGGTGTAATCGTGTCAAAATTTTATACGCCTTTGAAAAAGACACACATTCGAATAATTCTGCTCTACCAGCTTAGACCAATGCCAATTGCCAACACAGCTGGTGGTGCATCTCTTCTTTTAAACAGCTTGTTTTCAAACTCTTCGTCAATGGAAAGGATTTTCTGAAGACCAATCTGACCCAAAAGACCAAAATCACTGGATTTACTAAGTATCAATCGCCCACCAAACTCAAGGCCTAAGGAACTCATCAAACCTAATCCAGCATCTTTATAGCTTAGATTGAAAAAAGGGCTGTTCTTCTTTGGGCCGGTATGGACTTTCATCCCCGCCGTGAAGCCTTTTATCCCTGCTCCCAAATGAACCCCAAAGTAGTTACTTACTCTGATCTCATAATCGAAGCCAATCAGCGTGTTACCGCCAATTTGATAACCCAAAGCCGTAATGTTTCTGTTTTTCTCGACCTCTTTTTTGTAGATGTCATCTCTATTTGCCGAGACCTCCGTGCTTTGCACAGGTTGCGTGAGTGAGTACAAATCTACATCTGAAGCGGGAACCAAATTTCCGGAGAGTTCGGACTTTTCATTTTGGTCACCCTTGGCGGCCACCCGATTGGATTCTTCAAACGAAACAAGACTTAGGGTTATCGCCTTTCGGATATTTGCCTCATGCAACTCAGTTACGTCAAGGCTGCTCACCCCAGTATACTGTTCGGTGCTAAACATTTTTATGTTGTCCTTAAAGAAGTCCACAGAAATGTCTGCGTACCCCATTTCGTTTGCTATTGTCATCTTTTCGGTGATCTCAAGTCGGTTAATTACCATTGTGATAGGTATCTGCCGAGTGTCGGTTTTTGATAACGAAATTCTGAGGTAGGTTATCATTGCGTTTTCCAGTCCGTACTCAAACTTCGCTTCGTGAGGGTCGTTGAATTTTCCGGTTTGAACAATTCCAATCCAATCTTTATCGGTGGCTCGGTTGTCGATCACTTCATCCACGTAAAAGCTCCTGTTGGGAATGTTTATTTTATCATTTCCCAGCTTTATGACATAGGTCTTTTGGGAATAGCAGGTGTTTGTGAATAGAGACAAAAGAAGTATACAGAGCAGAAGCTGATTTTTCATTTCGATTGATTACTGTTTTGTAACGTTGGTTCTCTGGGGTATTTCCGTTCTAAATATGTAGAAATAATTTCTTTCTAGGTATGTTTTTATAAGTAGATAAATAGGATTGGGTGAAAAAGGGTGTGGATGTATTATTTTAATATCAAATGATAGCTCCCTTAGTAGGGCTTCTGCAAGCTGCCACCTAGTTGTGGTAGCTACAGTAATAATTTGGCTATGGGGTATTTATAGTTTGGCTGCAACCTTTGATAGCTTTGCATTTATTCAAAACTTTAATATGTTTGCATCCCGTTTCGGAATGAGACACGAAACGTAGTTCCTTCACTTCAAGCCTGGGTGGCGAAATTGGTAGACGCAAAGGTCTCAAACACCTTCGGGGGCAACCCCATGCCGGTTCGAGTCCGGCCCCAGGTACTCTTTTCTTATTTCACTTCCCTAGTCTGCTATCGTAATAATTTCATTGGAAAACGCAATCGGCTTTTCCGCAAAAAGCACCCTTGTCTTCGCCCAGGTGGTTTTGAATAGCTCTGAATGCCTGTAGTTTTCAAGGTCCTCCGCAGTTTGCCAATGGCTGTAGGTGGTGAAAACGTTTGGTGTCTCTGTGCTTTGCCACAGCTCTAAATGCTGGCAGCCCTCAAAATGCCGGATTTTGCTTTTGGAATTGTTGAAGATCGTCAGGAACTCGCTGACTTTATCGGGATGAAAGGTCATGCGCACAATCCTAATAATCATAGCTACTCAGTTACAAAATTGATAAATACAGGAGAGTCGTAGTGGAGCCCCAGCAGGTCCGACCCATGGCCGTTGTTGATGCCAATTTCCAGCAAGCCCGATTGGTTGAAGATGAAGAAGCATTCGCCACCTTCTACAGAAAAGTAAGATTCATGGATTTCGGTAGAGCGCTCCCTTCCAAAAGATATTTCAAAACCTTTTTGCTGGTTCAGCTCCATGATGGTATCAAAGTCCTCTTTCGCAATATTGGTAATCAAATTGCCGTAATGGTCGATATGAATCACATGGCCGGTGATTTGTTTTTTAGTCGTTTTGCCCTTTTTCTTGATGAGGGTGTTGAGCTCCGGCACCATTTGCCCCAGGTCATGAATCGACTTGCCGCTGGCCAGGTAAGAGGCGGCTTGCGCATACATGTTTCTGGCCGGAAAAGTAGTTTTCTTTTTATTGATGAGGTCGAGCGTTACAATGGCCGTAGGCTTTTGCGTGGAAATCAGGCTAAAGATGCCATTGTCGGGCCCTACGAAGAAGTGATCCTCCAGCTTTACTGCCACTGGTTTGTCTTCTTTTTTTCCGGTCGAGTTCACAGCCACCATATGCACTGTGCCCTTGGGGAAATCACGAAAGACCGATTCCAGAAGGTAGGAAGCCTCAGCCAGGTTGCACGACGCCACCTCATGGGTGATGTCAACTATTTGCAGCCCGGGGTTAACGCTCATTATTGCTGCCTTCACTGCTGCCACGTAATGGTCTGACGTACCGAAATCTGACAGAAAAGTGATGAGAGCCATGTAGGAAGACGCAAATAATAGTTAGTTTTACAGGGGCAAAGTAAATAAAAATAAAGCACTTAGCTGATTACTAACAAAATCTAAAATAGATCATCATTTGATAGAAAAGGTCATCACACTGGAGAATATCTCCCTTCTCGATTTTCTTGGGATTGAGAACCAAAATATTAAGCAAATAGCTCAGGCATTTCCTCAAAGCAAGATCGTATCCAGAGGAAACGAGATTCGGATACAGGGAAGTACGCCCGAAATCATCAGGATCAACGATATCCTTAATTCGCTGATTCAGCACTACAACAAGTTTGGCATGGTAACAGAGGAGAACGTTACCAACTACCTGACGCAGGAAGACGAGACCGTGCTCGATGAGGACAAGGATGATGTGCTTATTTATGGCACCAAAGGGTTTAAGATCGTTCCGAAAACGCCCAATCAAAAAGCGCTTGTAACAGCCTCCCGAAAAAACGACCTGGTGTTTGCCATAGGGCCGGCAGGTACCGGCAAGACCTATATTTCGGTGGCGCTGGCCGTAAAGGCACTCAAGAACAGAGAGGTGAAAAAAATTATCATCACCCGCCCGGCAGTGGAAGCGGGGGAAAATCTGGGCTTTTTGCCGGGTGATTTGAAAGAAAAAATAGACCCCTATCTTCGTCCGATTTACGATGCGCTGGACGATATGGTTCCACCAGAAAAGCTGAAGTTTTATCAGGAAAACAGGGTAATAGAAATAGCGCCGCTGGCCTACATGCGGGGCCGTACCCTCAACCATGCATTTATTTTGCTGGATGAAGCGCAGAATACCTCAGCCATGCAGATCAAGATGTTTCTGACCAGGATGGGGCCAACCTCGAAAGTGATCATTACAGGCGATAAGTCGCAGGTGGATTTGCCCAAAAAGCAAAAGTCAGGCCTTATTGAAGCATTGAATGTGCTCAAGGACGTGAAAGGCATTGGCTTTGTGGAGCTGGATGGCAAGGATGTGGTAAGACATAAGCTGGTAAGAGAAATTATCAAGGCTTATGATCAGTTTGACGAAGGAGAAGAAGACCGCAAATGAGTGACATAGAGGTAATAAAGATCGCCTCGAACGAAGACCTGGAGCAAGCCTTTTACATTCGCCGCAAGGTATTTATGGAGGAGCAAAAGGTGAGTGAGGCGGACGAATATGACGGTTTGGATGAATCTTCAACCCATTTTCTGGCTTTTTATGGAAGTAAGCCTGCTGGCACCGCCAGGTGGAGATATGTAGAAAATAACGTAAAGCTCGAACGGTTTGCCGTACTTGTTAGTTTTAGGGGAAAGGGAGTTGGTAAAGAGCTCTTGAAAAAGGTAATGGGAGATGTGCTTGCGACCGTGCCGTTAGGAACCAGAGTCTTTCTTCATGCGCAAATCGATGTGGTGCCTTTGTATCAATCGCATGGGTTTGTGACCGTGGGAGAGGAGTTTGAAGAATGCAATATTCTTCACATTGAAATGGAATACGACCGCAATAGATGACTTTGGGAAAGTCGGCATTGAAATTGAGACCAGTTAAAGCTTAAACGATAGAGAATTGACAGCATTGGAAAGAATAACTCATTTTTTTGAGTTGGCAGGCGGCGATCTTCACCTTCTTAAGCACGATTATTTTGTTATTGGCAGCGCCGCCATGGTGCTGGCAGACTGTGAAATGTACAAGATAGGTGACATCAATCTGCTGACCTCCAGCGCTGACGCCAACTTTCTTAAAGAACAATGGAAAGACAGGGAAGTAAAAGACCATGTCTATTCCTATGACCGAATATTCAGGTCTAACTCAGGCAGGTTTCGCTTCAAAGGAGTTGACGCCGAGGTGATGGGAAACCTTGAAGTGAATGCTGGGCAACAATGGGTGCCGTTGCTTGTCAGGCAATTTATGAACGTGACAGTGGCGGGCATGCAGGTGAAAATACCCACCATCAAGGAACAGCATCGGATTTATCGTTTTTTTGGTAGGCCCAAAGATATCCAGAAGGCTGAACTGTTGTTGAAGCATTTATAAGAAGTTTTTCAGCATTATCTTTAGTACAATCTTTTCCAACTATAGCATCATAATTACTATTTTTAGAAAAATAGTAGCCGATTGATCCGCTGGAGTGCCATACCTTTTGTCAGAATTTTTCTTGCCTGTGCTGCTGGTATCGGCTGCCATGAGTTGTTTCTGAGAGGCACCTGGCTTCCGCCTTCGTATATAGCGCTTGTTTGGCTTGTGGTACTGCTTCTTTGGTTTTATTCCAGAAGAAACGCTGCACGAAGTCTGCGTTACCTTTTCGGTATAGTGTTTATGCTTTCGATCAGCTTCGTCGGCATCCTCAGAAAACGGTCGACAGAAGCCACATTTCAGGAGAATCATTTATATACCAGCAAGTTGCCGATAGATTTCTATAAAGGAATTCTGGTAGATGACCCTATAGAAAAGACAAATACCTGGGCGTTTGATATTCAGGTGGCTGCCATTAGGTCGGGTGATTCATTGCTGCGAAAGACCGGATTGGTGCAGGTTTACCTGAAAAAGGACTCCGCTAGCACGGCCAACCTGAGTGCACTGAAGTACGGCACGGTACTTTGGATCCACGGAAGCCCGGAAGAAATCAGACCGCTGCGTAACCCCGGTGGTTTTGACTTTAAGCAGTATATGGCCCGGAAAGGCGTTCATTTTCAGGATTATGTTGCCTTTCAAGATATACGCCTGGCCGGCTCAGCACCTCCTAATAGGTTAGTGGGCATTTCCATGAGCTGGAGGAGGGAGCTGTTACATGTGCTGAAGGAATACCTGCCCGATGTGCGGGAGCGGGGCATTGCCGATGCGCTGATCCTTGGCCAGAAGGATGAAATAGATATCGAACAACGCAGGGCTTATGCGGCCGCTGGTGCCATGCATATTCTGGCGGTGTCAGGTCTGCATGTGGGCATCATCTACATGATCCTGGCTTTCTTGCTGAAGCCACTCGAGAAGCGTAAATATGGCAAGCTGGTGCGATTTATCATTTTGTTTGCCAGCCTATGGGGCTTTGCGCTGATCACAGGCATGTCGGCTTCGGTGTTGAGAGCCGTTACCATGTTTTCTATTGTGATGGTAGCAGAAGGCTTGGGTAGAAAAACCAATATCTACAATTCGCTGGCGTTGGCTGCTTTTCTGCTGCTCCTTTACGATCCCAACTTCCTCTTTCATGTGGGCTACCAGCTTTCATTTCTGGCGGTGCTGGGCATTGTTTATCTTCAACCGTTTCTTTACCGCCAGTGGGCGGCACCTCATTGGCTGCTCGACAAAATATGGGCCATCACCTGTGTTTCCCTGGCTGCTCAGCTGGCCACAGGGCCATTGAGCATGTACTATTTCAATCAGTTTCCCAGTTGGTTTTTGTTGTCCAATTTGCTCGTCATCCCGGCGGCATTTCTGATCCTAAGCACCGGAGTGGCTTTATTTGTTGTTCATTATGTGTCATCATTTTTGGCGGGAGCAGTAGCCTTTATGCTGAAATGGATGGTGTTTGGCCTCAACTGGTTTGTGGAGTTTATAGAGCAGTTGCCAGCCAGCCAAATCTTCCCCATTTCCTTTTCGGCTGCACAAACCTGGCTGTTGTACGGCGCATTTCTGCTGATGCTGCTTTGGTGGCAGAGCCGTGAGTACCGGTGGTTTCAGTATATGGCGGCGTGTCTGCTACTCTTTGTTCTGTCGAAAGGACTTTTTGTAGCAGATAAACATCAGAAAAGGGAGCTGGTGATCTATGAAATGACCGGCTACACCGCCATGGACTACCAGGAAGGAGGGAAGGTGTTTCACTATTTTGATGAGGCCTTTAAGCAGGAGGAACGATTATTCAACCTCAATGTGAGACCCCACCTCATCCAGCAGGGCACAATGATCCCTTTTGTTTCCCATGCCGACAACTGGCTCCCCCAAACGGTTTTGATTAAAGACACCCTCGTTGCAATAAAAGTCGGCAGCTTGAAAGTACTTCATCTGCAGAACCCACTGCCGAAGCGTAAGGCTTTTTCCGAACCCCTGGCGGCTGATCTTTTGATTGTTTCCAACCAGAGTTTCTGGTCGACAGACCTTGGGAAGTACCTTGCTCCGCAGGAGGTCGTTTTTGACGGAACTAGCAGGTTCAACTACCTGAGCAGAACTTCGAAGGCGTTGCAGGGAACGGGCGTAAAAGTTTACATTATCCCATGGGAAGGTGCCTACGTAAGAGATTTGAGGCAGCGAGAATAGTAAAGCTCACTCGCTCGAGAGCAAGTGCATTTAGCCTGCAACCCTCCAAGGGTTCGCTTTTAGCTAGCCCCTCTCGGGCACATAACAACTGCCCTAAAAAGGACAAACCCTTGGAGGGTTTTACTACAAAACTTCCCTACGTGCATTTGTCTCAAGCGCACCTTCGCTGAATGCTTACCGCAAAAGAATCTCCCTGTCCACGTTTACTTGTTTCAGAAAATAGCTGTCGTGCGACACCACCAGCAGCGTGCCCTCATATTCGTTGATAGCCCCGGTCAAAATCTCTATGTTCTGAATGTCGAGGTTGTTGGTGGGTTCGTCAAGCACAATGATGTCGGGTGCCTGGTGGCTGATGGTAAGGCAGCAGAGCATCAGCCGCATTTTTTCGCCGCCGCTCAGCACGCCGCACGACTTGTCCCAGTCCTCTTTTGAAAACAGGAAGCGGGCCAGCCTTATTTTGACCTCGTGTTCCAGCAATGGTGGCTTCGAGGTGTTGAATAGCTGAGCTTGTTCATACACAGTGAGCTTGTTGTCGATCAGCGAGTAATCCTGGTCGATGTAGATGGCTGAGTTGTCCGCCCTGTAGATGGTGCCTGATTGGGGCTCTGTGTCGCCAAGTATTAGCTTAATCAAAGTAGTTTTTCCCGAGCCGTTCAGGCCTTTGATGGCTATTCTGTCGCCGCTGGTGATGCGGAAATCAATTCCCTGTGCCCAAAGTGCCTTTTCACCATACCCGTAGTTGAGGTTCTTTCCCTCCACCAACACCTTGCCTTTATGGAGGTTGGAGCTGTCGAAGCCAAACTTCATTGTGTCCCTGTCGGGCAGCTCTTTTCTAAGGGATGTCAGCGCTGTTGAAATGGTGCCGATTTTATCGGTGTGAACCCCCTTGAGGCGTGAGGTGCTTTTCTCCGCTTTGTCCTTCATGAGGTTCATCATCACTTTGGGCATCCCGGCTTTCTGCTGCTTTTTCTTTCCCCGGGCATCCTGCTTTTGCTTTCTTTCGGCGGCCTCTCTTTCTACTTCTTTCGCTTTGCGAAGGGCCTTCTCTTTGCTGTTCACGTCGTGCTGGAGTGCATGGCTTTCGATCTCCTTTTGCTCAGCGTAAAACTCGTAGTTCCCTCCGTACATGGTGATTTTGCCCCGGCTGAGCTCATAGACATTGTTAAGCAAGTTCAAAAGCTGCCTGTCGTGGCTTACAACAACCAGCGTTAGCGCATTTGACTGCACCAGCTGGTATAGCAGCTCCCGGCTGCCGGTGTCGAGGTGGTTGCTGGGCTCGTCGAGCAGTACGAGCGCCGGTTGATGGATGGCAATCCCTGCCAGAAACACCTTAGTCTTTTGGCCCCCACTCAGGGCGCTCATGCTGGTGTTTAAAGGCAAGTTGCCAAGCCCCCAATGAGCAAGGGCCTCGCTGCAGCGCTCCTCAATGCTCCAGTCGTCGTCGAGGATTGCCATGTTGACTTCCGTTACCTTACCTTCCAGTATTTGCTGAAGGGCTTCGATTTTGCCGTCAACTTTTAGCACCTGGGCAACAGTAAGGTCATTGAATTGCCCGAACAACTGGGGAACGTAGTAGGGTGCTGAGTCGGACTGCACTGCTCCGGCCGACGGCTCCAGCTCGCCTGCCATGATTTTCATAAGCACACTCTTTCCTTCACCATTGTTGCCAATCAGGGCAATTTTGTCGTGCCTGTTGACGGAAAGGTTAAGATGACTAAAGAGCACATCCTTGTTGGGATGCGTATAGGTAATATCTTGAAGAATAAGCATAATTTCTTTTCAGGTGGTGGAACAAATACAGCAAAGTCCCGGGGAGGGTGCTGTTTACTTTTTCTGAAAGAAATTAGATTTCACATGGAATATAACTGTCTGGATTTTTTTTGGTACGGAAGCAAAGACGATTTTGTTGCAATGGCCCGGCTTTCATCGAACCATTGCAACCAATCAAGAGCAAAATTATGTTGATTTCCACTTTAATCCGAATAGCGGCCTCAGGAATTTCACCCTTCTGATCACCTCATAAGTTGCAAAGCATCCCACGCCTGTGACCGCCAATACCATCAAAAACTGGAAAGGTGCCGCTACGTCGAGCTGGAAAATGTATTTCGAGCCGAGATAAAGAAACACCATGTGCAGGATGTATACAGGGTAAGCAGCCTGGCTCAGATAAGTCAGGGCTTTGCCGCCGTGATTCAGGTATTTGTAACCAAAGGCGAAAACTGAGAAGATCCAGAAGTTTGACTCTATCGACTGCAGGTAGTTAGGTGCTGCCTGATTGAAGACAACCATTCTGATAACGAACAGGGCAGTGGCAACAACAACAAACGCCCACCTCCACTTCAGGATCATGTCAAGAAAGGGCTGTCCGCTGAGCACGAAACAGAAGCCAAAGAAAAAGGCCAGCAGGCCGAGGTAGAATCCGTGCCATGTGGTGGCGTAAAGGGAGTAAATACCCGGATTCACCAGCCAGGCTTCAGCGGCGAAGACTACCAAAGTGACAAGGAGTCCAAGCGGCTTGCCAAATAGCCACTTTATCCCTTTGGCTAGTTTCCCTTCTTCGTGATGCTTCAGGTAGAAGAAGATGGGGGAGAGCACAAGCACATAAATAAAGATGTTGCCAAGAAACCACAAGTGACCCGGGTTGTACTCGTAGCCGGCTGTCATCTTGTAATAAGACTTCCACAGGTAGATATGGATAGGCACTATGGCGAACATCCCGAAAAGGAAAGGCACCAGTATGCGTCCTGTGCGCTCCATTAGCAGCTCTTTCCAGTTCCTGCGGCGCAGGGCAAAATAGACGCCCATACCCGAGACAAAGAAAAGCAACGGTATGCGCCACACGTTTAGCATCGACATGGGAATCCAAAGTGATTCCCATGTCTTCGTAGAGGCAATGAACCCAATCATCACGCCCCAGGTTTGGAAACCGATCGCCACGTGGTAGACCAGCAGTAAGCCGATGGCAATCACACGCAACCAGTCAATATCGTACCTTCTGTTTGTTGTTGTCATTTGAGTATTCTTTGATACCGGTTCTTATTTCAGCATTTCAGCCACCTCAGGTCTTGTTTTTTCTATATAGGCATAGTCCAGCTTAAGGCCCATAGGGGCAAGCATGGTGGCCATCATTTCGTAGCTGCTTTTTACGTCAGCGTACGGTACTGCTACACCGTCATAAGCAGTGGCGCCATATTTATTCTTAATAGTTTTGTCGGCACCCTTATCGAGCAACATCTGCACGATTGCGGGGCGGCAGAAGAAAGCAGCCGAGGTCAGTGCAGTAGAACCATCATTGTTTTGGAAATTGATGTCAGCACCTGCATCGATAAGAAGTTTGGCTGCTTCAGGTTTGCCGAATACTGCCGCTGAGATCAGTGGACTGGAGCCTCCGAATGGGTCTTTCTCATTCAGGTTGGAGCCGGCAGTGATATGCTGCTTTACTGCTTCAAGGTTTCCGGAAATTACCGCCGTGTGAATGTCGACATCCGGTGCTGCAACTGTTGTACTTTCGCTGGCCGATTCACTTTTCACCTTTTTGTCGGAGCAGGCTGCTGTCACTAAAAGAGCGGCTGCGAGCGCCAATGAAGTAGCTGTTTTCATTGTGTTTTTCATCATCGTTTTCATAGTTCTGTGTTTTAAGTTTTTGCAAGAATTTGTTTTTGATACAAAGGTGGGGCATACCGTGACGCAGCGTTAAACATGGATGACGCCAAAAGCATAAAGTTTGCTGAAGCATTAGCATTTATGACGATTCGATATAAAATATGACGCAAGCCGGTTAAAAAACTTTGAAAATGAAGTGATTACATGAGGTTGCTACTTCAAATGGGAATCGCCATTTTTGTTGAGTCAAAAGAAACCACCGCCACCTAACGATGGAGAACCAAACGTCTGCGGGCAATCCGGCAGAAAACGATTTTTTGAACCAACTGACAGTGATCATAGGCGACAATCTGTCGGACGAAAACTTTGGTGTGTCGGAGCTGGCCAGTGAGGTGAACATGAGCCGGTCGAACCTCCTGCGCAAAATCAGCAAGCTGACCAAGCTCTCTGCTAGTCAATTTATTCGCCAGGAGAGGCTTAAAAAGGGCATGGAGCTGCTCAGGCAAACTTCTATGAATGTGTCGGAGGTGTCGTATAAAGTTGGCTTTGGCAGCACATCGTACTTTATCAAATGCTTTCGGGAGTATTATGGCTATCCGCCGGGGGAGGTGGGGAAAAGACAGCATCACGAACCTGTGAGTTCGACGGTTGCTGAGAAAAGAAAATCGCTCATGGTTCCCGTATTAGCTGTGGGAGCCTTGCTGGCTATCGGAGCGATGGCCTGGTGGTTTTTCTACCAGCCGCAGGCGCCGGAAGCAGTGCAGGCTCCGCTCGATAAATCAATAGCCGTGCTGCCCTTCAAAAACGAAAGCAACGACTCCACGAACGTTTACCTTATTAATGGGCTAATGGAGTCGACCCTGACTAACCTGCAAAAGATGCGTGACGTCAGGGTGATCAGCCGCACATCTTCGGAAAAATATCGTAATACCAGCAAGTCAATTCCCGAAATGGCGAAGGAATTGAACGTTAGCTATTTCGTAGAAGGGAGTGGACAGAAAATTGGTGATAAAATATTGTTGAACATTCAGCTGATAGAAGCAGCTACCGACCGCCACCTTTGGGCCAAGCAGTACAGAAGAGAGGCGAAAGATATTTTTGAATTGCAGGAAGAAGTAGCTAAAAACATCGCCGAGGAGATACAGGTGTTCATTACACCGGAAGAGGAAGAACGAATTGGAAAGCGGCCGACAGAGAGCCTGGCAGCCTATGATTTTTACCTGAAAGGCACCGAGCTATTTTATCAAAGTACGGGAGAGAGCCTTAGGGCTTCTATTCCCTATTACAAGAATGCTATTGATATCGACGATCAATTTGCCCTGGCCTATGCCGATCTCACCATGGTGTATTTTTACCTGGATATCTATCGGTCAGATAAGCAGTACAAAGAGGAAATAAGCCAGGCTTCGGAAAAGGCATTCGCTACTGATCCGACGCTGGCGGAGAGCCTTGTGGCAAAAGCGCTGGCTTACATTTATGAGGGAAAAAACGAGCAGGCAGTGCCTTACCTTGAAAAAGCACTGGAGTACAACCCCAACTCGGGTGTGGTTCTTCACTTTCTTTCTGAATATTATTTTTCCCGCCAGCCGGATACGGGCAAGTACCTGGAGTATGCTTTAATGAAAGCGAGAGTGGACATTGCGGCCGACTCCGCCACCCAGAGTTACAACTACCTGCAAATAAGTAATGCGTTGGTGCAGGCAGGGTTCGTGGATGAAGCACTTTTTTACATCGACAAATCCCTTGCGTATGATCCAGGCGACGCTATAGCAAGGATGGTAAAAGTATTCACCCAGCTAGCCAAAACCAGAAGCTTTGTTAAGGCAAAAGACTTTCTACTAAAAGAGCTGGAAAGTGATCCCAACAATATGATGTTCTTACAAGAGTTGGGTAATACCTGCTTTGTGCTGAGGGACTATGAAAATTCTTACCGTTACTACAAAAAATTCGTCAGTTTAAAGGACAGCCTTCATCTTGATTTGTATGCCCACGCCAACCTTAAGATTGGAGCCGTGTATGAAAAGATGGGCTTCACTGAGCAGGCCCGGAAATTCGTCAGCCGCTATAAACAGTATGCCGACAACGACCCCACGATTTACATGCATGTGAACCAGGCCGCATACTTCGCCTATTTGAAAGATTGGCCAAAAGCCATCGAGGAGGTGACCTTGTTTTCAAAACAGGATAACTTTTACATTTGGGTGCTATTGCTGGATATGGATCCCATGTTTGAACCCATCAAAGATTGGCCTGAATTTCAAAAGGCATTTGGCGAGGTAACGGCCAAGTTTTGGAAGGATCATGAGGAGATTAAAGCCCACCTGAAAGAGAAGGGGCTGCTGCCGATGAAGCTTTAGTCCCTGATCAAGCTTGCCGGATTGGCATTCCACGTTTTCCCAATGCTTAGCACCACCGTGGCAACTCCAAGCGCAAGCACTCCCAGGCAAGCTGCCACAAACACCCATGGACTAATGCCATCCCTCAGCGCAAAAGACTGCAACCATCGGGTGATCAGCCAGAAGCAAACCGGAGCGATCACCACAAAAGCAACTCCGATCAGCAGCAGGTATTCTTTTGAAAACAACCGAACGATAGACCCGTAGCTGGCGCCGATAATTTTCCGCACACCCACTTCCTTTCTCCTTTGTGAAATGGTGAGCGAGCAGAGGCCGAAAAGTCCAAGGCACGACACCATAATGGTGAGTACGCTGAAGGAAGTAAACAGCATAAGGGCTCTGTCTTCCTGATCGTACTGAGCGGCCAGGGATTGATCCAGGAAATGGGCGCTAAAAGGGTCGTTCGGAAAAAGCTTTTTCCACTCTTGCTCCAGCAAAGGCATTTGATCAGCCACCGGATAGTCGGCCCTGAACCGCACCAGCATATGCACTGTAACGTCATCGCCGAACATGATGATTGTGGGCTCAACTCCTACATGAAGGGACTGAAAATAGTAGTCTTCCATTACACCCACCACTTTTACAGAACCATCAGCATGCACCTGCTCGCTCAAGGGGTCTTCCCATCCCCAAAGCTGAGCGAATGTTGTATTCACAATGGCGGTGGTATGCTTATCTCCCGGCCTGCTTGCATCAAAATTACGCCCTTCGAGCAGTGCCACGTCCAGTGTTGGCAGGTAGTCAGCATCAACGGTAAACACATTCACCAGCCTGCTCTCGCCATTGGGTTTTACGCCCAATGTGCCTTTTCGGGGTTCTTCGTCAGGAATAGCGCCATAGCCTGTGCCAGATGCCTTTTCTACGGCGCTGTTTTGTAGCAAAATCTGTTTGAACACATTCAGACCACCTGCCGCCAGGGAATCATCGGGGGTGTCGATCACCACGACGTTCTCTTTTCGGAAACCCATGTCGTAGTTGCTCATGAAACGCATTTGCTGGTGGATCAGCAACGTGCAAATGATCAGTCCCATGGCAATGGCAAACTGTACGAGTATCGACACCTTCCGGAACAATTGACCCCGGATGCCTGTGATTTTTCCTTTCAACGCCTGTAAAGGTTGGATGGAGGAAGTGAAAAAAGCAGGAAAGCTGCCTGCCAGCACACCCACCACTACCACCGTGATAAATGAGAAGGAGAGGAAGGTTAGATTGAATAACCGGATGGCTTCGAAGCTTTTCCCGGTAATTTCATTAAACAGGGGCGTGGCTACTGCGACTATTATCATAGCAATTAGAAAAGCCATCAGGGCGATCAGCGCCGACTCGCTGAGGTACTTAAAGACTAGCTGCGGGAAACGGGCACCAACAATTTTTCGTATGCCGACCTCCCGGCCACGCTCCAGCGATTGCACCAGCGAAAAGTTGATGAAATTGATGCTACCGATCACTAGCATCAGCAGGGCCACAGAACCAATGATGTAAATGAAGGCCATATTGCCCTTGGGGGTGTCATCGTACGTCGGCTCCCTGAAGTGGACGCCGCTAAGCGGCTCCACTGGCATGGCGATGGTGAGGTCAGCCTCGTCCAGCAACTCGTTGAGTGTGTTTTCAGCATCGCTCACCATTCGTTCCTTAAAGGAAGTGAGCAATGGGTCGGATTGAAGGTACTGTTCTTTGAGCAGCACGTAAGTATGGTATTCAAAGTCGAACCAGCCTTTTTCGGCCTGGCTGTCCATAGACACCAGGGCAGAAAATTTACGGTCGGTAGCTGTAGGAATGTCGTTCATGAGCCCCGTGACCTGGTAGGGCTGCTCATTGATAGCAAGCACTTTCCCCATAGGCTGCTCTGCGCCAAAGTACTTCTCAGCCAGGGTTTTTGTTAGCACGATGCTATTGGGAGCGGCGAGAGCGGTGCCGGGGTCTCCTTCAATGAGGGGAAAGGTAAGTACATGGAAGATTTCCGGATCGGCTTGGAGAATATCATTCTCCTGAAAGATGTTGGAGCCGTACTTGACTGACCGAACAGTCATAGTGGTGGTTCGCACTGCCTCCTCTACCTCAGGAAAGTCCTGCTTCAGCATGGGTGTCAGCGCTCCTGGTGCAGTAGACACCTTGGTGACCGATTCGCCCGAGTTAATCTGAGACGTGACTACGCAAATCCTGTCGAGCTTTTCGTGGTACTGGTCGTAGCTAAGCTCCTCAGTGATGTACAAGCCAATGAAAATGCAGGCCGCAAAGCCAATGGCCAGCCCAAAAACATTGATAAAACTGAGGGTTTTATGGCGGGAAAGGAAGCGAAGGTAGGCGGTTAGGTTTTGCATTGACGGGTGTTTGGTTGAACCTATAGTCGGGGCGATAGTGGCCGCTTGTTAGTACCCAGAGTCAATAAGGTACTTTTTGGTTGGAGAGTTGTTCAACGGAGTGCAGGAACAAAGGCTTCGGCTGCAAATTTGGCTGTATATGTTTTATCGCAGCCACAAACCTTAAAAGCTCTTATTCAACCAGTCTATCAGCACCGCCGACCAGGCGTAGAAGCAGATTGAGGTAATTTAGCGGTGGGCTTAGCGCAGGAAAGGAGAAATGCGGCTGAGAGGCTGCCTTTTTTGATGCTTTCAGCTGCCGAGGAAATTCCTGAGTGCGAATAAATTTGTATATTTGTTACTATGAAAGACGCAGTAAAAGACGCATTAAGAGCTGAAAAAGCAATGAATGAGGCTTTAAAGAGAGAAAAGGCATCCCGTGGAGGGAAAAAACAGTTAGTCGCTCCAAAAGGGATAGTTGTTGCAGAAAAAATCTGAATTCAGCTCGTCGCCATTTTTTATTGTCATTGCCGGACCCAATGGCGCTGGCAAGTCGACTACGAGTAAAGAAATACTTAGGCCGTATGAGATAGAAGCCTTTGATTGGGATAAGGAATTCCAATCCGTATGGAGAAAATTTGACTTTGATCCCCTGCTTACCGAAGGAATCAGGGAGTCTATCAACTCAAAATTTGAATCGTATTTGTCTCATTCTTTTTCTCAAGATAAGTCGGTAGCCTACGAAACAAATTTCCACTCAGAATACAATATCCAACTAGCAAAAAAAGCTAAGAAATTGGGTTATGCAACGATTCTATACTTCTTGGCGCTGACCGATCCTACCATTGCAATTCAGCGTGTCCAGGAAAGAGTCAGGAAAGGCGGCCATGCAGTGAGTGAGTCTACGATTAGAGAAAGATTTACCAGAGGCCTGCAAATATTCGACGATAAAGCTATATCGGCTTTTGACCGAATAGCATTGTATAACTCTTCTAATAGCTTTGAATTGCAATTTGTGATCGAAGATCAAATGCCGATATTCATCAAAGATGTAGACAACGATTTAATCACATTATTACCTAACCTGAAGGCTCTTTTAGGGTACGGATAATGTTTCGATACATCCTTTTTTTGAGAAATCGGCCCAACTCATCTGAGCGGCAAAGCTCGGCAATAGCAGCAAGCGCTGGTGCGATACCCGATTGGGGAGCCTGACCCGGACGGAGTCTCGTACTATTAGCCCTAGGGAAATACTGTTGGAGATTGATTTGACTTAACTGGATACGAGCCGCAGGCTCGCACCAGCGGGGATCGTGCCAGATAGTGCTGGATATCTAGGCAATACCCAATTATCTATACTACTTTTTTCAGAAGAAATTTTGCAGTTTCATTATATTGGAAGCTTTTAGTAACCCAACTGCTATGAGTAAGAGGATTGAAATAAGAAATATTAAGCATATTCGAAATCTTGAGTTTAAACTTCCTTCTCCAGGTGTACATGTCTTAACTGGGAGCAATGGCTGTGGTAAAACTACATTGCTGGCCTGCATTTTGAGAATTAGGTACCATAGGTCATTTCAAGACAATTTCAAGACGAGTAGTGATAGTCGATTGGATAACTTCAATTCAGGCTACATCAAATATATCGTAAATGATAGGTCAGTTTCATATCAACATGCGGGCGTTAGATGGCCACCTCACCCTCGGACGAACTATTCAATATTAAGTCAATTTGGTTACCCAGAAGTAAGATTTCTGCCCGCTACCGGCAACCGGCTTTACATACATGATAGTGAGCTGAATCCAAGTGATTTTAGGCCAGTTAGTCAATGGATAAAAGACGACCTAAACCGCTTGCTTGAAACTAGTAAATTTGGTAATTTAAGGTACGTTCAAACTGGAAGTCAAAGAGGGCCAGGAAGTGGGTCACAAAGGTGGAAAAGGGCTTACGTAATAAAGATTGGAGGCACAAATAATACTACCTACTATTCAGAGAAAAATTTTAGCCTTGGGGAAATTTTAATTCTAAATACCTTGTTGTTAATAGGTGATGTCCCCGATCAGTCAATGCTGCTGATTGACGAATTAGAAATGGCTCTTCATCCTCGAGTCCAAGTTAGATTACTTCGGTATTTGGAAGAGAAGGCTGCTGAAAAGCGCTTGACTATTCTCATTTCAACCCATTCTAGCAGCTTGATTAAATGCGCCAAAAGCCTCATATATCTAGAAAATCCGAGTGACGATTTAGGTAACATAAAGGTTCATTACGGCGCATACCCAGCACAAATACTCAAGGAAATAGCAGTTGAAGAGGATATTCAACCAGACTATGTTTTTGCGGTTGAGGATGAAATGGCAGAACTACTTCTTAGAGAAACTGTAGACTATTATTTTAGGCTTTACCCTGATCGAATTCGACCAGTTTGTAAATTCTTACCTATCGGTGGCTATCCAGAAGTTATGAGGTATTCGAGAAATACTTTCAATTACCTTCATTCGTCAAAGATTGGCCAATATGCTTTTTTGGATGCAGACGTGTTTGATACAAGAAACGCTTTAGACGCTCTTGGTAATGGTCGAACGCCAGCACAACAAAACGAATGGGAGTTGTTCAATTCGCTAGGGGAACGGCTTAAATTTTTACCAATCACGCCTGAACTAGGAATTTGGCGATGGTTAGTCGGATCGGTGGCTTCTATCCAAATTAGATTAAATACTCATTTTATGGATGTCACCTTTAATCTAGCAGATTTGGTCGATTCAGCGGCAAACGAATTTCCGGACAATGCGGACAATCCAAGGGATCCTGCCAAAAAGAGGCTGAGGAAATTAGTTCAAGAGCTTCAAACACGGACAAATGAAGATTCAAAAAGGATAAATAGGTATCTTTTTGGATTATACGTCGAGGAATATTACTGCCACCAGAATGAACAGAATAGCCTAAGAGGTTTGTTGGGTCCGGTATTCAATACTAGAGGAAATAGAACTTAGCCAGATATTTGCTTGAACACTTGTTTAAATAGCGAGTGGGGGCTTGGGCTTAGGGCGAAATGGAGTGGCCGATTTCGGCATTAGCTTAAATCAAACGACTGAGAATATCGCCGACACAATACAAAAGTAGCGGCTCGGTTCGCTCAAATTGACTGAAATACAATGGTTATGTTATGTGGTATTCATAATTGAAGATGTCGAACCAAAGGTTGGATAGAAGCAGTCAGTTGAGACTACCATAAATTTAATACTAGTTGCGTACATTTTCCTTCAAATATTTTTGAAATGATCTCGATAAAAGATACAATCAACATATCAGCTCTTAATCACCTCTACTCTGAATTAGATCAACAGAACGCAGCTTCGAGATTGGATTTATCTATGGGGCTAAATCTCAAGTTTAACACATTTTCGGCATTCGTTTGCTTTATTCAATTCATTTTTACCTGGAAACGAAAGGCTAACGCAGGGTCTATCATATTGCAGAAAAGGGCAGTCACTTATCTTGATGTGGAAAAGACCGTGAGAGAGCATACAGGTTTTGTTATTTCCGTTGTTGGCTGGAAAAATGGCATTTTTGACGCCGATGGAAACGACCTTAAGCCACATTTCAAGAAGGCAAATGCTATACTTTTGAAATTGTTCCAAGAATCTAAATGGACAAAGAGCTCTTACCGAGCAGCCGTATTATTTCCTGCAATCGATCACGTTCCACCTGAACAAGGCTTGTTTGACTTGTTTTATATCCATTCAAGAAGTACCAACACCTATAACTTAGCACCAGAAAGTGCTTACGAGTTGCTTACCTTGAACCTGATTGAGTCAACTACAGAAAATAACGAAGCCCTAAAAGTGTATTACTCGAAAATTGCGGGGGAATTAAAAGGGGTTTTATTTGAATTATTTGAAAATACACACAAATTCGCCAGAAAGTCGTCAAGTGGAGACTCCTTAACTCCTGGTTTAAGGGGTGTTTATTCCAAGCTTTTCAATTTCGAATACAAACGACTTAGAAACTTCACTGATAACTCCCCTGCATTAGAGAGGTATTTCAGCGAAATCCACTTACGAAATCCAGAGTCGATTACAGGGTTTAGAAACGTATCTTTTCTAGAAATTTCTGTTTTTGATTCCGGCTCAGGGATTGTGAGAGTCTACAAGAAAAAGGAATTGATCGGAAAAAGTATTGATGATATCCCGATAGGAGACGAATTTACTTACCTGATCGAGGCTCTTAAGAAAAACAATACCTCACATAAGGGGATTCTTGGAAAGGAAAGTAGAGGTGTCGGGCTCTATAGAATGATGGAGATTGTCAGCAAAGCGAACGGATTTCTTCGAATTAGAACAGGTAGACTGGATCTGTTTCGAAATTTTCTAAGCGTACCTTTTTATGAGCCCAGAAACGATACCTTCAACTATTCACTTTTTAATTGGGATAGTCAATCTGTTATAGCCACTCAGCTGCAGGACGTAAGTGGAACATCCATTTCTATCATCATGCCTTGCATAAACCCTCGCTGAGACTATGGATAATTACTTTATATATCAATACTCGGTTCAAAGTTCTAGGGCCAATGATCGAGTCCTTGTAATTTTTTGTTCCGGAGAATCATATGACGATTCATATCTAAGGATTAAATTGAGAGATTTTTTCGCTGAAAATATCCCACCAAAAGAGGCTTTCCTGATAATTGGTGACTATGTTTTACCCGACATCAAAGAGAGACTAGAGAGCTATCATGGAGTGCTGTTTGAATCCATTCCAAGCTATTTGACCTCAGCGAAGAGATTGAGAATTCTTTACTTCAATGCTAATGGAAGCTTACATGAGAATGGACATAAAATTGATGACAAACTAGAGAGAGACATATATCAGTCTGGACTTCTAAAGATTTTTAAGGATCGAGGAGGTCTAATTGAGTCGCCATCTGAGACATTTCATTACATTTTTCCATCAGGAAAGCATAGTTCTAAGTTTATCAGAACCGGAAACGTCTTAGTCAATAGCTCCGAGATTTTTTTTATTGCTTCAAGACTTCTTTCGTTTATGGAGAGCACGATTGACGTAATTTATTGCGACACTTCCTCTATAAACTCCCTTGCATTCGCACTTAGCGAATTGGATAGACGATTTAACCCGACAAGAAGCTTCTGTACGGTTCAAAGTTTTGGTTCGTATGAGAAGTTTGAAAACCACAATTTCAGTACTTCAGATTGTTTGATACTAATTTCGGCATCAACATCGGGCAATATCATCAGAAGACTAATCGAAGTTCACAAGAGTCTGAGGTTAGATAAAATTGCGATCATTTTCTACCTATCTGATGATCTAGACTTTATGCAAAATGTAATATGTGACCTTGCATTCGAAAGTGAAAATAACCCGAACGGTATTTCCCTTGATACATATAACGCTGGATCTGATGGAAAATGTCGGCTATGCGAGGGGGGGTCTTATACAGTAAAGGTTTCCGGCGACATATTTCTTTTGGAGAAACCAAAGGTGAAACAGATATCTATAACCAAGTCTGATGCGCCAATATGGTTAAGTGGCTTTATGGAGAGATACTTAACTCAGGGAGGTAAGAGCCTTATTAGATGCTTTTACGGGGATGAACCCTACCAACGAACCTTTGAAAGCTATTTGTTCTTGGAAGAACTTAGCATTAAAGGCGAGCAGCTGTTCTTCTATAAATTCAATAAGTTGCTCGATCAATACGCTTCTGCAAGTTTGAAATATTTGATTTTTCTTGAGGATTCGTCGTCAGACTGGCTAGCGGTCAAGGCCATGGAGTTCTTGTCAAGAATTGGTAAAGTTGATGTTATAAAAATTTCCATCGAAGAGCTAGCGAAAAACCCCGGCGCTGTCAACAACGATGAACGAGGCGCAATTTTAATTATTTCATCATGTTTAGTATCAGGAACAAGTTTGCTATACGTAAACAAGTTTTTAAGGAGATTCGACAACCTGACAAAAACCTATTTAGTTGGCATCGCTAGAACAGAATCAATGGAGGCCTTGAACTTTATAAAGAAAAATATTGGGCAAGGGGAGTTTGGTGTCAATACCAATCAATTGGAGTTTGTAGAAACTATAAACACCTCAAGTTCAAATGAGTCAAAGGAGAAACTGGTCTGGAGCTCTGAGATTGACGTAATTCGACGCATTTTGGACATTAATGAGGAAGAGTTTCATTCATCGATTGCGACAGAGTATTTTAGTAAAAGGTTAGAGGACCTAGAGAGTGCTCAAGCTGATAGGAATAAAGGTCTTGTAAATAATGTTTTTTTGGTAAACCCAATCACTAATCTGCCCCTGAAAATTAATAAGAATTTTGCGTTCTACAATTTCAATGACTACCACGATAAAGTTTCGCAGGCTGACATATTTTTCACCGTCAGCTGTATTTTAAACAACCTTAGATGTCTCGATGGTACACATAAGAGGTCTATTGTGCAAGAAGAGCAAGTTAGGACAGTTCTAAGTCCAAATAATTTTCAGCGATTTGATGACGGAATAATACAAGGATCCCTTTTGCGGGCAGCAACTTCACAGGAACTGAATTACTCCTTTGATAGCTCGATTAGTGAAGAGTTTAAAGAAACATTTCTTAAAATTATTGATAATTATGAGGACGATATTGTTTCGGAGGGATTCGCAGAGTTCCTTTTAGCTATGTCAATAAAGAAGATTCGGTGTCGGCCAAACGACATGGTTGAAATAATGGATCGACTAAATAAAAAAGTTAAGAATGATGTGCTACGTCTATTCGCAAAGTATATTGGTTTGAACGTCGTAAACAAATAGAGGCCGACTGAAATTGTGAATGCTGGCTGCGGGCTCCCTGTTAGTCTGATCAGCTAAGCCACCAATAGCAAACAATACTAGTTCGTACCCAGTTGGGAAAACAGAGATATCTTGCTATCTCATGCCCACCAGCACCCTCCATACCCACATCGCTGCACCCGCAGCCCATTGTGTCTACCTGTCCACGAGCCATATGAAGGTAGAGGCTGGAAGACCAGGAACTTTACCTGTTCGCCTATTTCCACCAATTTTCACCTGCTACCAAATATTTCTCTTTGATAAGCTTCTCATTGAGTTCGATCCCAAAGCCAGGCCGCTCGCTGAGCTGGATGTGGCCGTTCTTAATCACGTCCTTATCGTAGCCAAGCACATCGGGGTCACCATTGATGCCATTGCCTGCCTTGTTCTTCGGGTGGAAGATAAACGCTTCATGGGCAACGAACTCCCGCACTGATGCAGCAAAATTAGCTGATGCAATGGTGGCAATAGGGCCGGCGACATTGTGCGTACATACTGGAATATAATAGGTCTCGGCCAGGTCGGCAATTTTCTTGGCTTCCAGGAGCCCTCCCGCCATCGACACGTCTATCTCAATCAAGTTGACGCCCTGGTTGACGATGAAGGGCCTGAAGTCGTCACGGGTATAGAGATTCTCTCCGGTAAGGATCGGAACGGGCGACTTTTCCGTCAGCTTGACCCATTGTTCGTTGTAGGCAATGGGAAGGGGGTCTTCCATCCAGATGGGACGTATAGGTGCTACTGCATTGGCCAGCCTTAATGCACTATCAAAGTCAAACTCCCAGTGGCAGTGAACGGCAATATCAAATTCAAGCCCGAGAGCTTCCCTCATATTAGCATAGCCTGTTCCATTGCGGTCTGCTTCTACATTGGACAGCCGGCGGTTGTCAAGCTTGTTCCACTCCTGGTCTCTTAGGATATTGGTTTTGCAGGCAGTCCATCCCTGGCTTTTCATCAGCGCTGCGAATTCTGCACAGGAGTCTTTGCTTAACATGTCCTGCGGGCCCGACGAGGCATAGGCCCTCACTTCCTTCACATGACTGCCACCGCCTAATATTTTGTGCACCGGCTGTTCGGTGATTTTGCCAATCAGGTCCCACATGGCAAACTCCACACCGGTGATGGCGTGGGTGGCCAGTCCGTGGTTGCCGCCATAGTACGAGGTGCGGGTGCTCATTTTGAATACGAGGTACTCCAGGTCCAGCGGATCCTGATCCATCAAAATAGGCTTGCAAACATTTTGGATGATGTCTTTGGCTCCATACCCCGTTTCGTCGTGATGACACTCGCCAATGCCTACCAGCCCCACATTGGTACTGATCTTGACGAGTGGGCTCACCCTAAAGCCGATTTTGGTTAGTACACACTGCACATCGGTTATCTTTACTTTCCCTGAAAGTGAGTGGCCCAGCAGGTCGAGGTAGGGCATAAAGGCCAGTGCGGGAGTGGCCAGGGCCAGGTTTCGGACAAAGGTTCTTCTCTTCATGTAGGTAGTGCGGTTGGGTGTTTTATAAAAATAGGGAATTAAATCTTTTACCATCAAACAGCCAGGAGAAACGACTCCCTTGCTTTCTTTACACCGGACTTTTCAACCTGTATCTGATGAAGCGATGCTGGCCTATATACACCTCGCTTTCTTCTGTGAAGCCGAGACGCAGCAGGCCTTTCACCCTGGTTCGGCTGGGGGGAAACAGCACGGTGACGGACTCCAGCCCCATTTCTGTAAACGCCCGGCCAATGATTTTCTGGTAAAGCTTTTTTCCAAGGCCCCAGTAACTGGGATGAAAAACAAGGGCCAAATCAGCCTCGCCGTCCTCAGGCTGCAAGCCACCCCAGCCGGCAAATTCATTGTTCACCACGAATGCCCACGGGCCGTATCCATGATCATTCCACAGTTTCATTTTAGATGCAACGAAGGTTTCGCAGGCATTTTCGTCGAAATGATCTTTCAGCAGGGGCATCTGTCGCCTGACGAGTGGGTGGTTCATTAATGCCATGATAGCTGGCTTACTTATTTCCGAGAGCTTTCTGAACTCAATATTCATTGTTAGTTGTCAACAGGGGTAATACGATAGATTGCAGCGTGGGTAGCACATCCTCCCTAAACCAGCTGTTTTTCTTTTGCCATATATTGTTGCGGGGCGAAGGGTGTGGCAGAGGCAGATATTCTGGTAAATACGTTTGATAACTCTTCACCGTCTCAGTGAGTGTGCTTTTGCGTCGGTTTTTCAAATAGTAGGCCTGCGCATATTGCCCGATCAGCAGCGTGACCCGCACCTCAGGCATTGATTCCAACACAGGTGGATGCCACAACGGAGCGCATTCCGGCCTTGGTGGCAAGTCGCCACTTTTTCCGGCGCCAGGATAGCAAAAACCCATGGGCATAAGTGCGAGGAGCTTGTCATTGTAGAAAGTTTCCCTGCTTACACCCAACCAGCTTCTCAGGTTGTCGCCGCTGGCATCGTCCCAGGGGATGCCACTTTGCTGCACTTTGAGTCCCGGGGCCTGTCCTATCACCACCACTTTGGCTGCCCGGCTGGCCTGAATGATGGGCCTGGGTGCATACGGCAAATGCTCTTTGCACACACTGCAATGTCTGATCTCGTTGAGAAGCTTGTCCATCTCCTAATGGTATAAAGCCACCTGAGGCGCTGTGCTACAGGTGGCGTGAAGTTGACTGCTTGTTGGCTACTATTCTTTGCTCAGCTTTTTCCAGTTAGCGTCGGCTTTCGAGGTCAACTGGTTGTGATTGCCCTCCAGCCATAACTGCTGGGCATCTACTTCCATGTTGTAAAGAAATAAGTAGTATTTTCCGTCTTTCACAACAAATTTATTAGGATCAACCCTGAATTTTGCGCCAACGGACACACCAAAGGCACAGTAGCCTCCGTATTGTGGCAAATACCTCTGAGGGTTGGCGTCAAAGGCCTTTTTCTGTTTAGCGTCAGTGAAGTAGAAAGCCACGCCGTCGTGGGTAGCCTTGAACTCCTTCTGGCCTTTTTGGGCACTCCCTAAATCAAGGTACGACACGGGGCTGTAGCCTTGCAAAGCGATTTTGCTGTCGTCAATATTGTAGCTGGCTTTGATGTCCTGCGAAAAGCCGATGGTTGAAATAAGCAATGCTGCTAGTATGAATGAAAATGTTTTCATTGTTTGTCTGTTTGTATGGTTTTAAAAATGTTTAAATGATAGTTCCTGGTTATGACTTTGAACTGACCGCTTCGGGTTTGTGCATACTTACTACTGCTAACACAGCCACGCCGTTGATCAGGTAGTAATAGGTGTCTAGTCCTTTGAAGGAGAGGACAAAGGGAGCCAGCACGAACGTCGCCCCAACCAGGGCGTCTACGATGAGGTGAACCCGGTAGGGAATCACCCGCATCACGCCGAGGTGGTGGTCAGTAAGCAGCGTGAGAACAAAGGCAGCCACCCCTGTGGCCACGGAGAGCTGTAGAGCGAACGTATGCGACCTACCCAGCCCCAGCACAAAAGGCAGAGCCATCAATGCCACCGCCACAGGATAGTCCAGGTAAGCGTGGATTCTTTTGGTTACAAATTTCATCGTTAGCGTTGTTTAAGCTTTGAAATACTGTTCCTCCACGATCTGGCCATTTTTCCAGGAAGTTTTGAGGATTTCATGCCACAGAATTTTGCTACCATCCTTCATGTCGAAATCGAAAGTGAATTCGGCAAAAGAGGTGTCTCCGTTGAGGGCGGCGTGGTGCAGCTCAATGCCATTGACTTTTGCTATGGCGCCGGCAAACCCCTGCATTTTGGCAACCATTTCCGATTTGTTGTGGGTTACTGTACCGTCAAAGTCGATGGTTTTGGCATTGGGGGCAAAATACTTTTCGGTTGCCTCCACGATCTGCCCTTTCTTGACCATCTCGTTTTTGGCCGAGAAGATTTCGTTCAGCGATTGTTCCATTTTTTTCTTTTTTAGATCATTTGTCAAAATTGACAGCACAAAAGTGCGGCGATCAAAAGGCAGTAAAAATGAAGCAGATCAAGAAAAAAGGTTGATGTAGTTCAACTTCTCCTGTGCGCTTTTTTGTTGCGAATCCGTGACAGAAACTCGGTGGTCATACCCAGATAAGAAGCCAGGGCGTATTGCGGCACCCGCTGAATAAAATTGGGGAAGTTCAGGATGAAATTTTCGTAACGGGCTTCGGCAGAGTGGCAAAGGTTGAAGATGATCCTCCTGTGTTCAAACGCCAGCCCCTTCTCGGCCATAATTCTGAAGAAGGTCTCAAATTTATGATTGGCCTTTTTCAATTCCTGCTCTTTGGCGTGTTCAATCTGGAGAAGGATGCTGTCTTCCAGGGCCACAACAAAGAGCGTTGCCGGATGCTGGTAGATGTAACTGTTGAAATCCGACACCCACCAATTTTCGATGGCAAACTGAAGGGTGTGTTCCTGCCCGTCGTGCACGGCATAGCTTCTGAAGGCACCCTTTACTACAAAAGCCCGGTGCCTGCTGGTGAAATTGGGCTGAACAATGAATTGCCGCTTTTTTACATGAACCTCCTCAAAAGGAGCTGCAAACTGCTCTGCCTCTTCGTTGGTGAGCGAAACAAAGCTGCGAACATACTGCAGAAGTTGGGCTTTGCTCATTATTCACAGTGATCAAGTTGATGGTGGCATGTCCCCGCATTGGCTTGCGCATAACCACGATTTGGCCTACAATTTATTTGATCTCAGCTGGATTGGAGCAAAGTCTTTGCTTCTAATTCACAATATGTCTGCTGGCAGGCAATTTTTGCAATGCCAACTGATTCCATCGGCTAAGCCGCCGACGGTGTCACATGGCTGAGAATAGGTGCTCCGTCGGAATATTAAACGACTTTCTGAGTTAGTTACCGGCCAGTTTATTTTTGAAATCGGCGAATCTCGCACTCACATTCACTGTATCGGAGTCAAACGGAAAGTAGTCGAGCACGTCGTACTTCCAGATATTAGTTGGGAATATCACTACAAGGTTGGCAGTTTTCTCCCCAATATTTTTGAAAGCATGAGGAACGCCAGCCTGGATATTGACCATGTATGGTGCTTTCATAGTAAATACGGTGTCCCCTAAAGCGTACAAAATTTCGCCCTCTAACAACACATGGGATTCTTCGCCCTCATGTGAGTGCATCGGAGGCGCTCCACCAGGAAATGTCTCCGTTATTCCAATGGTAAGATTTTGATAGCCAGCCCGCTGACCTTCCATCACGTGCACATATTCACCGGGCCCTGGATTAATAACTGGTAAGTCATTGACATCAATGGCATATTCAGCATAGTGCTTCATTGCCGGGGCAGTAAATGGCCCAGGTACCGTCCTTCGTTCAAGCACTTTGAGCTGGTGGTGCATAGCATTCAAAGCTTTAATAATTGAATCGGGAGCAGTTTTCTCTTCCGGTACTAATTCATTTAACGAAAAGGTTTCTTTCTTCTCCCCGTCAGCACGACCTTCTGTATTAGTGCTTGAACACGAATCGAAAAACAAGGACAGGCAAAGCATGCCTGCAACAGCGATTGGACTTTTCATAGCAAGTGTGGTTAGGTTGAATGAGTATAGTCTTCCTCTTTTTGGATAAGAAATATAAGCATTGGTGCCTAAAATTCAAAACCAAATTTTGACTTAACTATTTGGTTGTGTGCACCTTGTAAAGATATAATCAAAGAAATCAACACCAATATGGGGGTGTGGGAATACTGGAAGTGAATGGCGGAAGTAGTGTAAAGTGTTAGTGGAGAATGTATATTTATCTTGTTTTTGATACTTTGGCATGCCAAAAATACCCTGATGAAATAGCCATAAGGAATACCATACCCAACGGAAATGAATAAGTGGATCGAAAAGCTAAATATTCATTCTAATTGGTAAAAGCTATTCCATGTGGCCGCTGAGAAATAAATTATATACACATGAAATCTTACCAACATAAACTTCTGTCAATAGCGATCATTTTTTCAGTTTTTAACTCTTTAAAAGCTCAAGACTTTAACTCGCAAAATGGATACTTGATCACCCTGGATGGTGATACCATACATGGTCAGATAAAAATGAAACAAGACCTTTATGGAAGTGTTTCATTTAAATCAAAAAATAGCGTACAGTATGATAATTATTCGCCGTCGCAGTTGAATGCTTATTATTATGAGGGTGGATATTATTTTGAGTCTATTAAGGATGAACATCAAGAAACGAGCTTCTTTCTCCGATATTTTGATGGGGTACTTAGCCTCTATGAAAAAAGCAATGTCTTTTATGTGAGAAAGGACGGAGGGGAGTTGATAGAGCTAATTCATGAAGAGGATAAAAGTATCGACTTCAAGATTATTGAAGACAAGAGGTATGTAAGAACGCTTGTTTATCTGACGGCTGACTGTCCCGGAGTAAAAAGTAAAATTGAAAGAGCTCATTATAACGCCAACGAACTTACAAAAGCAATCAAAGAATATGAGTTTTGCGTGAACCCAGATGCAAAACTTTCAGATGCAGACATTAGTAGCACCAAATTTACTCTTGGGATTAGGGCAGGAGTATCGATTAACAGACTTAATTATTTTGTCAAGGGTGCCAACAGATATAACAACGAATTTAACGACGGAGTTTTCAGCACGGAATTAGGTGCCGTGGTGGGTGTTTTGGGCAGTATGTCGCTTGGGCGGAATATTTCGCTGCAGCCGGAGCTGATATTTGGCAACAGGACATCTCGGTTTTCTGGCGTTATTGCTGAGTATGTTGGGGGTCAATACGTTGATACGACAGTGATAAAGGTATCGTACATAGAAATCCCAATTTCGATATATTACCTATTTCCTACCCCGAAAATTCAGCCATTTGTTTCATTGGGGGGGAGTTTTGGTTTACGCACAAGTAACAAATCAACCAGATATTTCAATGACCTCGATAGGGAGGCTGAGGTCTCCGGTGATATTCTTGGCATTAGTGCAAGCGTGGGTGTTGAAAAGGCAATTAGCGATAGCAGGAAAATTCGAGTTGAATACTTTTTGTCTTCTGATTTGATGAATCGGTCTTATACTGACTTAAAAGCAAGGTGGTTGTCACATCAACTAAGTTTGAGTTATCTCTTTCCTTTATGAATGCCGGGTGGTCCGAGCCTCGTATAACACTTTTGGGTTCGACCGCTCAATTTAAAAACCGGATCAATTTTTTCGAACATGGCAAAGCCATAAATCAATTTATGTAAGTAACTGGGTTCGCCATCAACGATAAACAGCATTGGCGACATTTCATGGATAGGTCAGAATGCCGCCAAATGGAAGTCGAAAGGCAAGCGGCACAAAAATATTATGCCTCCTCCAAAATATACCCGCTCCCGTGCATGTTCTGGATCTTGACGGCGTCGTCGGAGCTCAGGTACTTTCGGAGTTTGGAGATGTACACGTCCATGCTGCGGCGGGTAAAGTAGGTGTTTTCGCCCCACACCTCACGGAGAATTTTGTCGCTTTCCACCAGCTGGCCCTTGGCTTCGCACAGCATTTGAAGTACCCGGGCCTCTTTCTTTGTCAGGTGGAGGGTGTTGCCATCGAGCAGCAGCTGCCGATTCTTGAGTTGATAGGTATAGCTCCCAATCTGGTAGCTTTCGGTAGCCGTGCCTGAGCTGGCTTTGCCGCTGCGCCGCAGCACCGCCTGAATCCGCATGATGAGCTCCTCTTCATCTACCGGCTTCACAATATAGTCGTCGGCACCGGCCTTGAAGCCCTTCAGTTTATCGATCTTCATCGACTTGGCAGTAAGAAAGATCAGGGGGATGGTGGCATCAAGGTCTTTCAGTTTATCGGCCAGGGCAAAGCCGTCCATTTTGGGCATCATTACGTCCAGGATGCAGATGTCGAACTTACCCGGTTGGAACGCTTGCAGCCCTTCTTCGCCGTCTTTCGTCCATTCCACTGTAAAGTCGTGCATTTGCAGGTACTCTTTCAGAATATAGCCAAGGCTGTGGTCGTCTTCTACAAGTAAAATGCTGCTCATGATACCTGGGGTAAAAAGATGCTGAATTCGCTGCCAGTGCCTGGTTGGCTCTTGAGGCTGATGGTGCCCATATGAAATTCCACAATGCGCTTGACATAGCTGAGGCCCAGCCCAAAGCCTTTCACCGTGTGGATATCGCCCTGCTGAGCCCGGTAAAACTGATCGAAGATGTATTTCTGTACCCGCTCGTCGATGCCAATGCCCTCGTCTTTTACCAGTAGCAGGATGCCATTCTGTGCTGTGTCGGAAGTGCTGATGTTGATTTTGGGCGCCCCGTTGGTGTATTTCTGTGCATTGTCGATCAGGTTGTACAGCACGTTTTTGATGTGCGTTTCATCGGCGGTGATCAGGTGCCTCTTTGCCGACAAGCTGAGCTTTATTTCACCTTGCTTTTCAGCAATGATCATGGTAAAGCTGTCCGCCACTTGCCGGATCACCTCATGGAGATCAAATGTCTTTTTTTCGAGGTGGAGGTTGCCCGAGTCGAGCATAGCCATCTGCAGAATCTTGTCGACCTGTGTTTGCAGCCTTTTGCTCTCTGCGCCAATGAGGTTCACGTAGGAAGTCATCTTTTCCGAAGTCTTGATCTCTTCTCTTTCATTCAGCGACTTGGCAGCCAGTGAAATGGAGAAGATGGGTGTTTTGAATTCGTGGGTGAGGTTGTTGATGAAGTCCCGCTTGAGGTCGGAGAGCTTTTTCTGCTTGTTGATCGTGTAAATGGTGTAGCCAAAGGCCCCGAGGATTACGACAATGAGGATCAGACTGGTACGGATGATGTCGGCCGACTCGCCCAGCACCGCCGCTTCTTTGTTGGTGTAGGTCATGGCAATGTCAAGTGTATTGTCGTAGATCATGCAAAAGCACAGGTGGCTGTCGGCGTCGAGCACATTCCTGGCCTTTGGCAGCTCTGGCCTGTGGTTGCGGTGGATCATACAGCCGTATTCGTCCGACATGAATCCGTCGACCCGGTACTCGAATGCCGGGTAATTGAGGGCAAGCACCTTGTCGATCTCTGCTTTTAGCACCACTTGCAGCGGGTCGGTGAGCTCCGAGGTGTTGGTGAATTCGAAGGAGTCCGTTCCCCTGATCCGTCGTGCCAGGTTAGCCAGTTCCTCGTTGTACATTGAGTTGTCATACAGATCCGACAGGATGTCCGGGACCGACATGCTCATGGTGATTTTGTTGGTGTCAATGTCCAGCTGAAGAATCCGGTATTGATTGTACAGCAGCATCCCCAGCGAGGTTACTACCACGAGGAAGAGGAGGATGAAGGTGTACTTTGATAGTTTCATCTGTATAAAATTTACTTTTTAGCGGCCAGATGGAATAGCAAAAACCTTTTGGAAGCGATAGTCGACTATTCTCCGACTTTATTCATTTCGCTGGGTATGGACTTTCCTTATGGCTATTTCATGTTACAATATGCAAAAATGAAATCCTTCGGCTCCCTTTAGGGTTGGGGTAAAACGAAGGATTTCATTATCGCTTTTTATTTCGACGTCATTGCGAGGCTGTGCCAATTGTTTGTTGATTGTGTGCATAATTCTGTCACTGCTGCGGCAATCTTTTCATTCCGGAGCGATGTCCTAACAGACAGATTGCTTCAGTCGCTTGATGATCTTCAACATAGATTGCATGTTGTTTCGCTCCATCGCAATAACCGTCAGGTGGTGATTCCCCTCCTCAAATGTCGCAGATCTCTTTCAAAAATTAGCTATATTTAACCAAACCCGCCCCTTTTTAACCTTTCTTTAACACTTTTAACTTTTGCTTAAGTGAGTTTAACGCTTCGTTAACCCAAACAGAAAAGATGAAGCCCTAAACTGCATGAAAAACTCAAAGTCATGCATAAACTCAGATTCATCGGA
This sequence comes from Imperialibacter sp., assembly GCF_048007035.1. Lineage (NCBI taxonomy): Bacteria > Pseudomonadati > Bacteroidota > Cytophagia > Cytophagales > Flammeovirgaceae > Imperialibacter > Imperialibacter sp. Next base: position 707,712 of record NZ_CP180355.1, on the reverse strand, counting down.
CTCCCCCTTTTACTGCTATCCTGTCAACTGTTGGCCCAGAAGTCCAATATCCTTGTGGATGCCAATTGGCTGAAAAACAGAATGAAACAAGACAACCTCGTGATCCTGCACATAGGGCAAGAAAACAACTACAAGCAAGAGCATATCCCCGGCGCTGTTTTCATTGCGGGGGATGAGTACACCGTCGATGACGACCCCCATGTTTTTGACCTTCCGTCGGATGCCACACTAAAAAGCACCCTGGAAGGCAAAGGAGTCAGCTCGTCAACAGACGTGGTGATCTACACTGGTGAAAACTGGATTCCGATGGTAACCCGGCTCTACTTCACCTTCGATTACCTCGGCCATGCCAGCAAAACCTATATCCTGAATGGGGGCTTAAAGGCCTGGAAAGACGGTGGAGGGGCTCTGTCTTCCGAAACACCCACCCCTGCAAAAGGAGCTTTCAGCATTAAGCCTAACACTGGGCTTGTGGCCGACCAGGCCTATGTGCTGAAAAGTATCAAAGACGCCAATACCAATATCGTCGACTGCAGGGCAGCGGTTTTCTACAATGGCATCGAGCCCACCCACGGGGCCAGAAAGGGCAGGATACCAGGCGCCAAAACCATCCCCTACACAAGCCTGTACGAAAAAACCAGCACAGGCGCCTACGAGTTCAAGTCGCTGGAAGACCTCGGGGCTATTTTTGCGGCACAGGGGCTGTCCAAAGACAAGCAGCTGGTGCTTTACTGCCACATTGGTATGCAGCTGACGGTCGTTTACACGTCGGCCAAACTGCTTGGGTATACCGATATCAAAATCTACGATGGCTCCTTCCACGAATGGGGTCCCGATGAAAAACTCCCGATAGAAATAGACTGATATGTCAAAAGAACTAAAGGTGCCGCAGCCGTATTGGAATCCTTACGTCTGCGGGGTAGGCCTCGGCCTGGTGCTGCTGGCGGCGTTTGTGGTGATGGGGCGTGGCATTGGCGCTTCAGGCGCCATGACCTCCGTGGTGGCCACGGGCGTTAATGCGGTTTCGGCCTCGCATGCCGAAGCCAGCACTTTTTACATGGGTTACCTCGGCGACGGCACCGTGAGCCCGCTGAAAGACTGGCTGGTGTTTGAAGTGCTGGGTGTGCTCATTGGCGGGTTTATCTCAGGCGAGCTGGCCCATCGGTTCAAATTCAAGGTAGAAAAAGGGACGTTGCTGTCGAACAATAGCCGCTTCCTGTACGCCTTTGTCGGTGGCATCATCATGGCCTTTGGCACCAAGCTGGCCCGGGGCTGCACCAGCGGACAGGCCCTCACCGGTGGTGCCATGATGAACGTGGGGAGCTGGACTTTTATGATTGCATTATTCATCGGCGCCTATGCCATGGCAGGCGCTGTTAAACGACTTTGGGTATGAACGGACCTTTTTACGAATTTGGATGGATAGGAGAGGAGGCCAGCCTTGCTTTTGCGCTCATCACTGGCGTGGCCTTCGGTTTTTTTCTGGAACGTGCCGGGCTCGGCAGCGCCAAAAAGCTGGCAGGACAGTTTTACTTCCGTGACATGACTGTCTTCAAAATGATGTTCACAGCCATCATCACGGCCATGCTGGGTGTGTTCTGGCTCAGCTGGGCGGGACTGCTGCAGGCCGATATGATTTACCTCACGCCGACCTTTGTGTGGCCCCAGCTCATCGGCGGACTGGTGTTTGGCGTGGGTTTTATTGTGGGCGGCTACTGCCCTGGCACCTCCTGCGTGGCGTCGTCAACTGGCAGCCTGGATGGATTAGTGAACGTTGCTGGCTTGCTTTTCGGCATCTTTTTGTTTGGCGAGCTATACCCCTGGCTGGAAGATTTCTACACCGCCGGGCCACTTGGGCAGGTGACAATGGACGACTACTTCGGCATCCCCGAAGGCATCATGGTGTTTCTGCTCGTAAGCATGGCGCTGGCTGGTTTTTGGGCTTCGGAGCAACTTGAAAAGAAGTACTCAGCTCAATGATGAAACTAACACTCAACCAGAAGCTGGCGGCCATGGCCCTTTTGCTGGCTGTGGCGTCTTTGATAGTGGCGCTGGCCTTTCCCAACGGCCCGAAAAGCGTGAGCCAGGAGCCCCGGTTTGTGTCGGTGCTGTCGCTGGCGGAGCAAATCAAGAACAGGGAGCCTTTGGTGCTGATCGACCTCAGAGAGCCCGACCTGTACGAAGAGTTTCACCTGCCAACGGCGGTAAACATGTCGTTGAATGAAATACAGACGAATGGGCTGGAACCCGGTGTTACTTACGTGTTTTATTCTGCCGACGACCTGCTCACCCGTCATCTCTGGATTTCACTACCTCCGGGTATTAAAAAGCGATCATCCATTCTCTATGGCGGCGTGCACGACTGGTACGACCGTTTGCTTTACCCAACGCTTCCGTTGGTGGCCAGCGGCGAAGACTCTGTGGTGGCCGAAAAAGTCAATGCCCTTACTCGGTTCTACGGCGGACAGGCTGAGTTTGAAAACGACAGCACGGGGCTTGCTTACTACACCAAAGACATGGGCAAGGCTTCCTGGCCAGTAGTGAAAAGGGTGGGAAAGCTGATGAGAAAGGGCTGCTGAGCGTGATGCAACTGGGACGCACTCTGGTTCAAGCGTCCGCTTGGACCTATCTTATCCGAGCGTCCCGCTTTTTTAGTAGCCAAATGGTATTAACGAGCAATCGGCGAGACGCCGAAAAGAGTGCTTCCACAAGCCTGCGGCCCAGCGGCCGCTTGCGGGATAAAAGTTAATCATGGAAAAACATCAACAAACACTGAATCTGGAAGCCAATATCGCTTCCTACAGGAAAAACATTATCGGTATTGACCAGCAAATAGCCACGGCCAGGCATCCTTCCATCCGCATGCTTTATGCTGACTGGACGGCCAGCGGGCGGTGCTACTGGCCCATTGAAGGCAAGCTGCTGCAGGAGATCATGCCGCTGATGGCCAACACGCATACCGAAACCAGCCATTCCGGGGCCTTCATGACAAAGGCATACAAGGAAGCCCGGCAATTGATAAAAGCCCATGTGCATGCCTCGGCCGACGATGTGCTTATTGCGACGGGTTCTGGCACGACTGAGGTGGTGAACAAACTGCAGCGCATCCTGGGCCTGCGGGTGCCTGAGCAGTTTAAAAAGTATGTTCACCTGGCTGAGGAAGAAAGGCCTGTCGTTTTTGTTACGCATATGGAGCACCACAGCAACCACACCAGCTGGCTGGAGACCATCGCCGATGTGGTGGTAGTGGAGCCAGGCCCAAACGGGCTCGTTGAGCCGGTTCATTTCGACCAGGCATTTGGCAGGTACGCCAGCAGAAAGCTGAAGATTGCTGCCATTACCGCCTGCTCCAACGTGACGGGCATCACAACTCCTTACTACGACATTGCCAGGCTGGTACATCGCCATGGAGGCTACTGTTTTGTTGATTTTGCCTGCTCAGCACCCTACGTCAACATTAATATGCATCCCGAAGACAAAGAAGCCGGCCTGGATGGCATTTACTTTTCTCCCCACAAGTTCCTGGGCGGGCCGGGCGCTTCTGGTGTGCTGGTCTTTAACAGAAATCTCTACTATAACGACGTGCCTGACAACAGCGGCGGCGGCACCGTCGACTGGACCAATCCCTGGGGTGGCCGGAAGTATGTGAACGACATTGAGGCCAGGGAAGATGGGGGAACACCGGCCATCCTCCAAACGATCAAAGCAGCGCTGTGCATTGAACTGAAAGAAAAAATGGGCGTAGAACAAATGGCGAGGAGGGAAGAAGAGCTGCTGGCTATTTTATGGGAGGGGTTGTCCGGCATTCCCGGTGTGCGCATTCTGGCCCCTGAGCATAGCAACAGGCTGCCGATTGTGTCTTTCTATATAGAGGGCCAGCACTTCAACACCACCGTGCAGCTACTCAACGACCACTTTGGCATCCAGTGCCGGGGTGGCTGCTCTTGTGCGGGTACTTATGGACACTACCTGCTGGGCATCGATCAATATCGATCACGGCAAATCACCGACCTGATCGATCAGGGCGATACGTCAGCCAAGCCCGGCTGGGTACGGATTTCCCTGCATCCGACGATGACCGAGGAGGAGGTGAGGTTGATTGTGGAAGGAGTGGAAGCGGTGAGTGGGATGAGGTGAGTACGATTTTTACGAGGCAATGCCATCGCCTGTCTCGTTACATCCTTCCGGGCCGACAGCCCTTCTCCCGATAATTATCGGGACTCAAATGAGGACGATTGAAGGATTTGTTACCTGTTCGCCTTCTTGTGCTTGGCCTTCAGTTGTGCAAGTTGTTCGGATAAATAGGCTCGTTCCTCAGCTAATGACATATTCATAATGTCTAGACTGACTTGATTGCGAATTTCCCTCAAATGTTGAACCATCGATGGTGTTCTAGTTGCCGTCTTCATCTCTAAATATTTCGTTCGGTGTTCGGATTTCAGTCATCTGATAACCTTCCCTAAAGTTAATGGAATTATAACCTCTTATTCGTTCAAGGTTCACAATATGTTTAAAGTTCCAGCTGGCTAACACATCTGCCTTGTTGATGGTTGCCAATGCAATATGTTGACAATCCGCTATGCTAGTCCGTCCAACAACCTTTTCAGTAATGTACATTTCAGCAAGTTGCTTCACTTCACCCGTAAGTTCGACCCTCTCGATATTAGAGAGTGATTCGAAGAGTTCAATAATGTGATCAGGAGCTTTGTAAATTTCGAGTTCGAGGATTTGAGATACGAGAATAGTCGTATTTTGAGTATTCAGGGTCTTAAAGAAAATCTTAGTTGGATTATCAAATTCCGAGTCGAAATATCCTCCAAATACAGACGTGTCGATGTAAACTCGTTTGATCATCTTCAAAGTTCGCTAATTGCTCAAGAGTTCGCAAGTCGCTCAAGCGCTTGGGTGAAATCTCTGCATCCAACAATGACGGACGAGGAAGTGAGGTTGATTGTGGAGAGTGTGGTGGCGGTGAGTAGGATTTCCTGTTGATGGCGCTGAAGCTCACCCCTAAGCCGGGCGCCCCTTGAAATGCTGCGCATTTCGTTCCCCTCTCCTATAAGGAGAAGGAGGGCTGCCTTGCACTGACCTTTCCACGAAGCCATTCCGTCGGGAGGCAGCGAATTGACAGGGGCGTGATCCAACGTTCAGCAACCAGAGGAATCTACGGCTTCCGTCGCAGAAAGCCTCAAAATCCACAGCAACTCAATTGAGAAGTAATATTTACCGCAGAGGGAACAGAGAGGCGTGTCTGAAGCAAATCACCGACGTGATGGTCTCACCTCACTACTTCACTCACGAGAATCACGGGAGCCACATTCGTGTAATTGGCGAAATCTGCTCTTATGGTGGCGATGTTTGGGCCGATGGCCGCCTGGTATTCGCTCAGGTCTTTTACATAGAACGTGCCGATGGCCATATAGGGTAATGGTGTGTTGGGAATGCCGCTGGCCATGCCCTTTTCGATGGTGTATTTCACCAAATTATCTCCTAAATACCCTGCCACCATGGGCATGTGTTTGGTTTCATAATAGTCGATGTCAAAGGTCTTTCCTTCTTCAAAGGGGTACATGATCGACACCTTGATGAGCCCTTTTTCTACTACGGTCTGTTTTTGCTTCCTGGCTTTGCCAGGCTGCTTTTCCTGACCAAATGCGGCCACGCATGCGAACAGAAGCAATACCGACAGGACGAGTTTAATTTTCATAGGTGAATTTTTTAGTAGCAAAATTTACGTGAAAAATATCATAACCATGGCAGTGGCTCGTGTCTCACGGGCCAAGGGAGCGACTATTGAGGTATTAGATGTCAACCAAGTTTTCATAACCGTATTTTTTAAACTTTTCAGTGGCCTTTTTATCTCTTCTCAATGCGGATAACTCATTTTTTATTTGGATAGCAAACCATTGCTCGGGTTGTGTGTGCGAAAATGAGCTTAATTTCATCGCAATTTCTGCGTTTAATTTTCGCTCCCCGGACAAGTACTTATGGAGATTTCCATCCTGCATTTCAAAGTATTGCGCCAAACTTCGCTTGGAAATATTTAGCACTTCCAGGTACATTTTCACGAAATCAAGAATTCGTAATTCAGGTTGGGGTTCAGGATTATTGGCATAGTCTTCAAGTTGATATTGAATAGACAGCAGCTTGTTTCTCACGAGCCTTTCTTTTGGCTGCTTTTTAGACTGCTCTGATATAAAACTGCCTAGCCTGGTCTTCTTCTCCTTATTCCAAATATCTTTCGGTTCTATCTCCTTTGCTTTCATCATTAATTGTTTAAAAATTCATCAATCAATTGTTCACCACCTTCCGGAGGAATCACCATTGTGGTTGTGCCACCTAGTCTTAGCGCTTTGTATTTGGATGAGTATAAAGCCATTAGTTTCGCTTCGTCTTCCTTCCTTTCTTTCTTCAAATACGTCAAATGCAAGCCATCCTAAATAATCGCCCTTTCCATTGACAAAGCTCAGTCTGCAGGCGAATGCAATCAGGCATTCCGCAACATTTCTCAACTTACCTTTCTCGTGTCTATTGTGCGGAGCTATTTCAATGTAAGCCATGTAAGGCTCAACAGTATTCTTCATTTCGAAAATCAAGCAACCCTCAATTATTTCCGGTGAATGCGAGCAATAGAGAACATAAGTTTGACGATTTTTCCTTTTAGCGTGCTTGTTGAAATTAAATCTCCATCCGTCGGTAACGGAAGGCAAACCCGTTCGTACCTGATAATTTGAGGCAATTTTTGCGCTGAGTATCTTATCACTTTCTGCTTCAATTACCTTGACATTCATCCATAGCAATTTACGAAGATAGGATTGAAATGTTATACAAAATGTATAATACTTTCAAAGGGGGGGATTTTTCCACTGACGTCCGGGAACGAACCGATCCATATTCACCACCGCAATGGCTCGTGTCTTCACCATAGCCGTCAACCTAAGCGAAAAAGGGCTAGGAAAAGAAACTGAACTCGATTTTGTGCCGAAAAATCAGGAATTTCTCAAAATACCTCTCAAAATTTGTTTCTGATGAGCGTATTGAGGCCATTGCAAAAGCATCGTCATTCAAAAAGCGTAAGTCGGTCATTTCGCCAAAGGCATTTCTGGACGTGGTTTTTTTTAGCAATAATGGCAAATGCCCTTCTCTATCTGAATACAGTATAGATCTTGCACATCATCATGGCGTGAGTGTTTCTAAACAAGCTCTTGATAAGCGTTTCAATAAAAACACAAAACAGATGCTTGCAGGACTTCTCCAAGAGGTATTGACACAGCAAATGGCCCATAATTCAGAAGAAAGCATTCCCTCCAGTTGGTTTACTGATATCCGTATCATGGATAGTTCAGAATTTAAAGTATCCAAAAAGGTAGCAGATACTTTTCCTGGGTATGGAGGAGAGGGAAGGGAAGCCAGTGTTCAAATCCAATTTGAGTATCAGTTGCTAGGCTCTAAGGTAACCGAGATTTCCATTGGCTCATCACGAGATTCTGATAGCATTGAGGGGATGAAGAATATTGAGAAGGTACCTCCCAAAACATTATTGCTAAGAGATTTAGGGTATTTTTCTCCTAAGGCATTTAAAGAGCTAAGCAGCAAAGACATCTACTTTATCAGCAGGGCAAAGTCACAATGGAATTTCTATATCCTCAAGGAGGGAGAATACTCATTACTTCCAACAGCCTCTATTATCAGCTTATTAAAGGAAAAGAAAGAAAGGTATCTGGACATGGATGTATATGTTGGCGAAAAAACTCGTACTAAGGTACGGCTTGTGGCTAATTTGCTCACAAAAGAACAAAAGCAGAAACGCTTAAGGAAGAAATCAGCGAATAGAAAATTAGGGACTGACGTGTTAGAGGCCATTGGCTTGAATCTATTTGTAACCAACGTGGAAAGGGAAAAATGTACCGCCTCTCAGATTTATGATCTCTACACATTGAGATGGCAGGTAGAACTTGTCTTTAAAACCTGGAAAAGTGTGATGAGATTACATAAAATACACCCAGTGAATGCGACCCGTTTAGAATGCATCATTCTCATCAAGCTGCTGTGGGTAATGTTAAACTGGACTTTTCTTAATCACTTAAAGAATTTAACCCAAAAGGATTTGAGCTTTCATAAGCTAGTCAGTACGCTACAAGGGCGATCTAAAGTGTTAACATTACCTGTGCTGCAAAACAGTCACCGACTCATCGAATGGCTGACGGATTTGTATCGAATCAGCAACGCATTTCATGAAAAAGAGTATAAAAAAGGGCAAAAAAAAGTATCAGATATTCTTACCAAAACATACTTAAATGTAGTCTTAAACCAGTAAATTAGATCAACAAAAACGGTCGGCCATTCCGATAAATGGCTTTCAAAAAACATGGAAAATAAAACTCGGCCATGCGGAATGGCCTTGCCATATCCACCAATTATTTCTTAGGTTGACGGCTATGGTGGGACACGAACCAAGGGGTTGGAGTGGGGCAGTCATTTCTTCACCGCCTCATAGTAAAGCACCAGTTGACCGGCTTTGAGGGCTTTTGTTTTGATGAGCTTGAGCGTAGCCATGTCGTCGATGTCTTTGAACAGCCGCAGTCCTTTTCCGGCGATGATCGGGTGCACACAAAGATGGTATTCGTCGATTAAACCATGTCTCGTAAGGGCAGAAATTAAGCTCGGGCTACCCAAATAAATGTCTTTGCCGGGTTGCTGCTTCAGGGCCAGCACTTCGTCCTGAAGGTCGCCTTTGGCTAGTGTGACATTGGTCCAGTCCACACTTTTCAGCGTGCGGGAAAAAAGGATTTTTGGGATGTTCTCCAGCAGCACAGCAAATTCATCGATTGGCTGGTTGCCGGTGGGGTTTTTCACCACGGTGGGCCAGTAGCTCTCCATCAGCTGGTAGGTGGTTCTGCCATAAAGCAGGACGCCGGCGCTGCGCAATGCATCGTTGAAATGCGCATGTAATTCGTCGTCTGCAATTGCGGACGTGTGGTCGCAGAACCCGTCCAGGGTCATATTGATGGAGGCAATTACTTTTCTCATGGCATGATGTTTAGGCCGGTGTCTTTACTTGTGTGTTGAAGGTCGAAGGCCTGAGCTAATAAAGTTAATTTTTGTGTCGGAGATTGCAAGCGTTTTCCCGGGCATTTCCAAAAGGTTTTCGAGGCGTTGAACAACTTTTTCTATTGCGGAAAGACGCCGAAAGAGTGAAACTACAGGCCTGTGCGACCCGGTGGCCGCTGGCAGCAGAGGGCGGTACTCTCTCGGCAGTGGTTTGTGTTTCACCATAGCCGTCAACCTAAGCGAAAAAGGGCTAGGAAAAGAAACTGAACTCGATTTTGTGCCGAAAAATCAGGAATTTCTCAAAATACCTCTCAAAATTTGTTTCTGATGAGCGTATTGAGGCCATTGCAAAAGCATCGTCATTCAAAAAGCGTAAGTCGGTCATTTCGCCAAAGGCATTTCTGGACGTGGTTTTTTTTAGCAATAATGGCAAATGCCCTTCTCTATCTGAATACAGTATAGATCTTGCACATCATCATGGCGTGAGTGTTTCTAAACAAGCTCTTGATAAGCGTTTCAATAAAAACACAAAACAGATGCTTGCAGGACTTCTCCAAGAGGTATTGACACAGCAAATGGCCCATAATTCAGAAGAAAGCATTCCCTCCAGTTGGTTTACTGATATCCGTATCATGGATAGTTCAGAATTTAAAGTATCCAAAAAGGTAGCAGATACTTTTCCTGGGTATGGAGGAGAGGGAAGGGAAGCCAGTGTTCAAATCCAATTTGAGTATCAGTTGCTAGGCTCTAAGGTAACCGAGATTTCCATTGGCTCATCACGAGATTCTGATAGCATTGAGGGGATGAAGAATATTGAGAAGGTACCTCCCAAAACATTATTGCTAAGAGATTTAGGGTATTTTTCTCCTAAGGCATTTAAAGAGCTAAGCAGCAAAGACATCTACTTTATCAGCAGGGCAAAGTCACAATGGAATTTCTATATCCTCAAGGAGGGAGAATACTCATTACTTCCAACAGCCTCTATTATCAGCTTATTAAAGGAAAAGAAAGAAAGGTATCTGGACATGGATGTATATGTTGGCGAAAAAACTCGTACTAAGGTACGGCTTGTGGCTAATTTGCTCACAAAAGAACAAAAGCAGAAACGCTTAAGGAAGAAATCAGCGAATAGAAAATTAGGGACTGACGTGTTAGAGGCCATTGGCTTGAATCTATTTGTAACCAACGTGGAAAGGGAAAAATGTACCGCCTCTCAGATTTATGATCTCTACACATTGAGATGGCAGGTAGAACTTGTCTTTAAAACCTGGAAAAGTGTGATGAGATTACATAAAATACACCCAGTGAATGCGACCCGTTTAGAATGCATCATTCTCATCAAGCTGCTGTGGGTAATGTTAAACTGGACTTTTCTTAATCACTTAAAGAATTTAACCCAAAAGGATTTGAGCTTTCATAAGCTAGTCAGTACGCTACAAGGGCGATCTAAAGTGTTAACATTACCTGTGCTGCAAAACAGTCACCGACTCATCGAATGGCTGACGGATTTGTATCGAATCAGCAACGCATTTCATGAAAAAGAGTATAAAAAAGGGCAAAAAAAAGTATCAGATATTCTTACCAAAACATACTTAAATGTAGTCTTAAACCAGTAAATTAGATCAACAAAAACGGTCGGCCATTCCGATAAATGGCTTTCAAAAAACATGGAAAATAAAACTCGGCCATGCGGAATGGCCTTGCCATATCCACCAATTATTTCTTAGGTTGACGGCTATGGTGTTTCACGAACGCAGGGGTAGAGACATTGTAATTTCTGCCCCCATTATTTGCCTACTACCTTCCTCTCCTTAAATTCACACCAAAGAGAAGCGACATGGACCTGATAAAATATGAGACCGGTGAGCGGCTGGCGTGGATCACACTGAATCGCCCCGAGAAACGTAATGCGCTGAGCTATGAATTGGTGGCTGAGCTAAAGGAAGCCTTTCAAAAAGCAACCTACGACCCAAAAGTGAAGGTGATCATCCTGAAGGCCGAAGGGACTTCTTTTTGTGCCGGTGCCGACATCGCCTATTTGCAGCAATTGCAAAGCAATACCTACGAAGAAAACCTGGAGGACAGCATCCACCTGAAGGAGTTGTTTGAAATGATCTACACCATCCCCAAAGTGGTGATTGCCCAGGTGCAGGGGCCTGCCATTGCAGGTGGCTGTGGCCTGGCCACCGTTTGCGACATGGTCTACGCCGTGCCCGAAGCCCAGTTTGGCTACACGGAGGTGAAGATTGGCTTCATCCCAGCCATTGTGATGGTGTTTCTGGTGCGGAAGCTGGGAGATGCAAAGGCAAGGGAGCTACTGCTGACAGGCCAGCTGATAGATGCAAAAAAGGCGTGGGAGTTGGGTATTGTAAATGAGGTAGTTGAAGCGGACAGGCTGGCAGCCAGGGTGGAGGAAATGGCAGCGAGACTCATTAGCAGCAACTCCGAGCAGTCGATGGGCATGACCAAACAAATGATGGCCGAGGTGCAGCAGATGTCCATTGTGGATGCTTTGCAGTATGCCGCCGAACAAAACGCCGTTGCCCGCTCGACCAAAGACTGCAAGAGAGGGATGGCAGCCTTTTTGAACAAGGAGAAGATCAGCTGGTAGGGCCAAAAGCCCAAATTTCAAATAGCAAAAGACAAATAAATCTCAATTCTCTAAATTCAAAGCCAGAAACCTGGGTCTTCGTAAGCCTGGTTTGAGATTTTACTCTTTTGTGTTGGTGCTTATTTGTTTTTTGAGCTTTGTTTTTTGATGCTTGCTCTCTTTTTGAACAAGGAGAAGATCAGTTGGTAGGGCCAAAAGCCCAAATTTCAAATAGCAAAAGACAAATAAATCTCAATTCTCTAAATTCAAAGCCAGAAACCTGGGTCTTCGTAAGCCTGTTTTGAGATTTTACTCTTTTGTGTTGGTGCTTATTTGTTTTTTGAGCTTTGTTTTTTGATGCTTGCTCTCTTTTTGAACAAGGAGAAGATCAGTTGGTAGGGCCAAAAGCCCAAATTTCAAATAGCAAAAGACAAATAAATCTCAATTCTCTAAATTCAAAGCCAGAAACCTGGGTCTTCGTAAGCCTGGTTTGAGATTTTACTCTTTTGTGTTTGGTGCTTATTTGTTTTTTGAGCTTTGTCTTTTGATGCTTGCTCTTGCTATTTGATTATTTGCAGCGGCTATTGTTGGTTCTTCTACCTTCCCGTCCTTAGTTTTAGATTTACTCATACTTACTACTCATTCGTAGCATCATGAAACGTTTTTTCTTCCTTCTCCTGGCCATTCTTTTTAGTCTTTCCGGTAGCATAGCGCAAAACGCCATTGCCCCGCTTTTCCCGGTAACAATCACCCACGATTTCAGCAATCCGGACAAGACTTTTAACGACGTGAGAGAGCTGATCCTGAACAACTATTACTCTGCCGAAATCACAGAACAAGCGCTCTACTGGGCTGCTATCGAAGGCATGCTGCGCCACATTTCACCACCTGAAAACCCCGGGCTGGCAAAAATATGGACGCCGGAGGAGTACGAAAACATTCTGAACTCACTCAAGGGCGTAAAGGTGTCGCTTGGTTTCAACAGCACCTTCAATACCAATGATGGTAGCCTTACAGTGACAGAAGTGCTGGAAGACTCACCTGCCGTGGGCAAGCTGCAGTTATATGATCGCATCGTGCGCATCAACGGCGAGGTGCTGAAGGGCAAAACACTGGCCTTTGTCAACGACCTGCTCGATGGGCCAGCCGACTCAGAGGCCACACTGAAGGTGATCCGGGACGTCAGCGTGATGGACGTAAAGCTGAAAAGAGCTGCCTTTCCTTCCAACGACCTGAAAGTGACTGTACTTCCGGGGAGGCCAGCGGCCCTGGTAGAAATTAAAAATGTGTCGCAGGGGCTTACACAGCAGCTGGCTGCCGACTTGCAAAAACTAAAAGAGCAGGGGGTAAAGAAAATGCTGCTCGACCTGCGCAACAACCCTGGCGGGGTGCTGAATGAAGGGGTGAACATAGCCAACCTGTTTTTAAGCAAGAACAATATCATTGTGCGCACAGTGGCCCGCAGCGACAAGGCTACACCCATTGTGGCTGACAGAGAGGCACCTTTCGATTTTGAAATGGTGGTGCTCGTGAATAAGAGCACCGCTTCTGCTGCTGAGATCATCGCTTCTGCTTTGCAGGATCACAAACGGGCGACCATTATAGGCACCAAGACATTTGGCAAAGGGGTAATTGAAACCACCTACACGCTCGAAAACCAGTACCGGGTCAAATTCATCAGCAGTGCTATGTACTCACCTGCCGGGCGGTCGTGGCAGGCCAGCGGTGTGCTGCCCGATTTTCTTGTGCAACAGGATCCTTCAGTGAGTGAGTCGATGGCGAAGCTGCCCATCGACCAGCGGGTAAGTAACGATATTTACATCATTACAGCTATCAAGCTTTTGCAATAGATATCTTCGAATAGTGAAAGCACCAGCCGACATATTAAAGCAATATTGGGGATACGAGGCCTTCCGGCCCTTGCAGGAAGACATTATCCAAAGCGTGCTCGACGGTAAGGACACACTGGCCCTCCTGCCCACGGGTGGCGGCAAATCCATTTGCTTTCAGGTGCCTGCCCTTTGCATGGAAGGGATTTGCATAGTGGTGTCGCCGCTAATTGCCCTGATGAAAGACCAGGTGTTCCAGCTGCAAAAGCGGGAAATTGAAGCCGAGGCCATCTACTCAGGGATGAGCAAAAGAGAAATAGACATCATTCTCGACAACTGCATCTATGGTAACATTAAGTTCCTGTACGTTTCACCGGAGCGGCTGCTGACGGAGATTTTCATCGAGCGGGCGGCCAAAATGAAGGTGTCGATATTGGCCATCGACGAGGCACACTGCATTTCCCAATGGGGTTACGACTTCAGACCGCCTTATCTGCAAATAGCCGATTTCAGGGAAAAGATTCCCGACGCCAAACTCATTGCTCTCACCGCCTCAGCCACGCTGAAAGTGCAGCAGGACATACAGGACAAGCTGAGGATGAAAGCAGCAGCTGTTTTCATGAAGAGTTACGCCAGAAAGAACCTGTCGTACTCGGTGTTTAAGGTCGAAGACAAGGGCAGGAAGCTGCTGGAGGTACTCACCAATGTTCCTGGATCGGCCGTAGTGTATGTGAGGAGCCGCAAGCGCACCGAAGAACTCGCCAAATGGCTCATGTCGAACCGCATTTCTGCCTCCTACTATCATGCAGGGCTGAACGCCATGGAGCGGGCCAACCGGCAAACTCACTGGATTGATAACAAAGTGCGGGTGATGGTGGCTACCAACGCTTTTGGCATGGGCATCGACAAACCCGATGTGCGGGTGGTGGTCCATGTCGATATTCCTGACAGCCTCGAGGCCTACTATCAGGAAGCGGGTAGGGGAGGCCGTGACGAGAAGCTCGCCTATGCAGTCATGATTTATCTGGCAGCGGACGTAAAGGAATTGAAGGAACGCACCCTTCGCTCCTTGCCAGAGGTGGAGTACCTCAAAAAGGTATACCAGGCACTGGCCAACTACTTCAAACTGGCGGTGGGCAGTTCACAATTTGTGTCGTTCGACTTTGATTATGAACAGTTCATCAAAACCTATCAGCTGAATCCGTTTGAAGCCTTTGCTGCGTTGAAAAAATTAGAAGAGGAAGGCCTGATCCAGCTGACTGAGAGTTTTTACCAACCATCGAGGCTGTTTGCTCAGGTCGACAAGCAGGAGCTTTATAAAATACAGGTGGCCAACGCTAATCTGGATCCTGTGATCAAGGCTACGCTCCGCCTTTTCGGTGGTGAGGTGTTCGCTCATTTGACCACAATTTCCGAAAGTGACATTGCCAGGCTGGCCAATTGCACGAGGGCTGAAGTGGTAAAGCAGTTGACGTATTTGGACACACAGGGGGCCTTTGTGTACGAAAAAATGAAAGACTCGCCCCAGGTGCAGTTCCTCACTCCCCGCCAGGATGCCGCCAAGCTTTCCATCGATAAGCAACGCCTGGCACAGCGAAGAGAAGAGTTGATTGACAAGGTAGACGCCATGGTAAAATACCTTCAGCAGGAAGTGAGGTGCAGGACGCAGGTCATTCAGGAATACTTTGGCGAAGAAAACGACATCCCCTGCGGGATGTGCGACTACTGCATCAGGCAAAAGAAGATCCTTCAGTCGGAAAATGACTTCAATAAACTGCTAACACAGCTGACGGATGAAATTGGAAAGAATCAGGTGTCGCTGGAGCAACTAATGAAGGGGTATTCTGGCAAGACAAAGGAAGCGAGAATGTACGGGATCAGACACTTGCTGGATGAAGAAAAGGTGCGATACAATGAAGTAGGGAAGCTGATGCTCACCTGAGTTTGACACGATTTTGAGTTAAGTATCTGATATATAAGTAATTAAAAAATTGCTTTCGATATACAGGATTTTATAAGTATTTGATTGTCTGATCCTTAGAAAAAAGGTCAGGCAGGTTCTTTTCAGCCACTGCTTGTAGTAATTGCTGTGAGATTTCAGAGGTCTTGGAGCGCAGGTAGAAGTATTGATCGGCTTGTTTGACAAGGCTGACTTGCATTTTGGACAAGTGGGTTCGGATGGTTTGCTCTGTAAGTGGGGTGCCTTGTTTGGTTAGCCGAAGTTGTAAATGGTTTAGCATGCTATAGGCGATATAGCACAGACAAATGTGACCCTGGATACGCTTATTGGTCCAGTGGAACATCGGGCGGGTTTCCAGATAGCCTTTGAAGGTACGGAAGCTATGCTCTATCTGGTATAGATGGTGGTAGTGATCCAGCACCTGTTCATGGGAGAGTCCTTTGGCGTGGTAGGCGATGGCAAGGAAGCCGTCATACTTTTCGCTTCGTTTGATTTTTTCAGTATCAACCACATACTTTTCCCCTTCGGTATTTTTGAGGTAGTAGTGATGGGCCTTCTTTTTGAGTTGCGTTGGGTTTTTGAGCAACAATTCAGCCTTACGAAGCTTTTCTTCTCTTTCTTGTCGATCTTTTTCAGCTCGCTTTTCGCTGTAGGTAGCTATGATCTTTCGCTCATTGTATTCCAGGACAGTGTAGCGCACTTTGACCGGCTCACGCTCCGAACCTACTGAAGAACTCATCCATTGATGGTGATAGTTATCCAGATCGATCAACCGGGCCTGGATGGGTTTGGGGAGTACCTTGAGCCGCTCTCCCATGATGAACTCATAGCCTTTGTCAACAGTGACTTGCAGGTTGTCAGTATTGAGCATGCCTCGGTCGGCTACCAAGACGATGTTTTCGATCTGGTATTCTTTCTTGAGGCTTTCCACCATTTCTGTGTAGGTGTATCCTTCCCACAGGTCTCCGCTATAGAGTTTGTAACCGATGGGTTGCTTGTATCTGTCAATGAGCATGGCAAAAACCACTTGTGTGCTTCCTATTTTGCCATCTTTGCTAAAGCCTTTCTGACGCAATGCTCCTTCCTGTTCTATTTCTGATTCAAAATAGAAGGTGGTCACGTCATAGAACACCACATCTAATTTCTGGTTGAACAGGTCTCTACCCGTTTGGAAAATGGTTTGCTGGATCAGTTGGCTATGGTCAGCCAGGTAGTCCAGACTCCTGTAGAGGTGTTGCAAGGACACCTGAGCCAGTCCCAGGTATTCTTCCTGGTGGAAAAAGCTACCCAGCTTGCTACAAGGATCATTGAGGCGCTCAATGAGCAGTAGTAAAACCACTTCAGTAAGAGAGAAGGTCAGCTTTTTCTTTTTGGTGATCCGCTGAAATATGCGATCAAGGCCGTAATAGTGGAGTATTTTACGGTAAACCAACAGAAAGCCGTAGTTATATCTACCTTCTTCGCTGACCTGCTCACCGAGTAAATCCTTCAGATTTCCACCACCTAATTCATAGAGCCGCTGGCCCATTCGTTTCAGAGACTCGGGCGAAAAACTGTCTACCCGCCCCAGGCTGTAAAGCGTTTTGGTGCGTGGCTTGCCATCCTGGTCACGATAAGACTCAACGATGCGGATATAATCACCTGATGGCTTCTTGTCGATAATGATACTAGGCACTCAAAATCTGTTTGAGGCAAATCAAGCCACTATCTGAAAGAAAATCAAGCGAGTTTTCGATATACAAATTTCTGAAAAGTAGTCTAAAAAGTGCCCATACACATCGCAATGGCACTTTTTCAATTTCAGCGTGTCAAACTCAGGAAGAAGATCCTTCAGTCGGAAAATGACTTCAATAAACTGCTAACACAGCTGACGGATGAAATTGGAAAGAATCAGGTGTCGCTGGAGCAACTAATGAAGGGGTATTCTGGCAAGACAAAGGAAGCGAGAATGTACGGGATCAGACACTTGCTGGATGAAGAAAAGGTGCGATACAATGAAGTAGGGAAGCTGATGCTCACTTAGCCAGCATCGTCGGTTGAGGCACGTGGCTATTTTCCAATGTTGGAATGCTCACAATAAAACGGCAGCCCCTGCCAATATCACTTTCTACCTGAATATCCCCTCCCAGCGCCTGGGTTAGCTTTTTTGCTATTGACAAGCCAAGGCCTGTGGAAGACTCATTTCCGGTTACCTTGTTGCTGGTGGTGGTGTATTTGTCAAACAAGGTCAATTGTTCCTTTTTAGAAATGCCAGGCCCATTGTCTCTCACGATGATGGCGCAATGCTTAAGCTGCATGGCAAACTCCAGGCTTACAGTGGCACCCGACTGGCAATACTTTATAGCATTCGACAAAAGGTTGGAAAGGATTTGCGAGATGTAGTCGCCGTCAGTTAGCACCTTGTGTTTTTTACGTGTTGGGGTAAATAGCAGCTCGATATCTTTTGATGCAGCTTTTGGACTAAACTCACTCATCGTTTCAACAATCAAATCATTGATACTCACCATCTCAAGCTCTGGTACCCTGCTGGCTGGTGAGGCTTGCTCATTCCTGCCCAGGAATTTAGAAATGCTGCTATTGATTCGCTGGCAGATGGATGCTATCAGTTGTACATATTCTTTTCTCTCTTCGGGGGTAGTGGCTTCATGCTCCAGCAGCCCGGCGATGGAAACAATATTGTTAACAGGGCTGCGCATGTCGTGTGCCACAAGCTTAATTAAGTCACTTTTCTCGTCGTCAAGTTTCTTTAATTCCAAATTTTTTCTATTCACTTGTTTGTTAACAGCATAGAGCTTTTTTGTGATCTTTTTTAGCTTTAGCTGGTCAAAAGCAATGAATGCGAGCAGGGCCACAAAGAAAAGTGTAGCGGCCAGGTAATACTTTGACAAAGTGCTGGTGCTTGCCAATTCCCCCTGTGTAGCTTCAAGTTGATTGTTGAGGGCTTTGATTTTAAGGTTGGATTTTTGAATCTCGAAAGAGGCCACCATATCTGCAATGTAGTTCTTGTAGCCTTCCGAGTTAATTGAATCCTGAAGGGTGTAAGCCCTTGAAATATCCCTTAAAGCAGGTCCTTCCAACCCCATTTTTTTAAGGATTTCGGCTTTGGTGAAGAGTACCCTGGTGAGCAGGGCAATGGCCTTGGTCTTCTCACTCTGTATGAGCGCAGAGTCGATCATCTCAAGCGCACTTCTCAGGTAGTTTTGTTTCAGGCAAACGCTAGACAGATCCAGCATTATTTCTCCTTTTTCAATATCGTTGGTGCCCTCGTCAATGACGGTTTTTGCCTCAAAAAAGGACTTTTTAGCCTCTTTGTAAAGGCCTTTTTCCAGATAGAATTTCCCCAAAGCCCTGAGTCCGGCTGCATTGATTCTCGGCGATAAGTTCTCTTTTCCTATCAGCACCAGCCCCAATTTATAATTCTCGAGGGCCAGCGTGTCTTTATGCATGCCAGCGTATATGTCTGCCAAAAGAATGTGGGAGAGTCCACCTTCAATTTTGACACCATTGCTCAGGCTGAATTGATCACATTCCCGCACCCTGTCAAGCGCCTTCTGGAACTCTTTATTTTTCACATAAACAGCCGCTTCATCGTAGTAGCAATAGGCTATTAGCTGGTTTTCATTTCCCTGGCGGTAAACATCCATAGCTTCATTGAGGTATTTCAAAGCGTACTCATGGAAACCGAAGGCAGAGTAAACAAGGCCAATGCAATGTAAGGATTCGCCAATGAGCCGGTAATCATTGATTTCAACGCTAATATTTCTGGCCTGTTCAAGCAACGTAAGAGCCGGAATGATTTCTCCATTATTTAGCTTCATCATACCCTCCTCCTTTGTTGCGAAGGCCAGACCTGCATTGTAGTCGAGCTCTCCAGCCAAACTTTTTGCTTGCTGGATATAAGCGCTGGCTTTTGAGGGATCGGATATATTGTAGTAAAGGGAAAGTTTGTTGAGCACGTCCACAAGTTGCTCTTTCTCACTGGTTTGGAGCAGGTTGATCAAGCTGTCCCGACTTTTGTCAGAAGGGAAATAGACGGAGTCAGCCAATAGATTGGCTGAAATAGAAAGGGTTACAACGAAGAGAAGAAGTGATTTCACCTTTATAAAAAGTCTTTTATAGGTTAAAGCACTCTAAGGATATAAGTTAAGGTCTGTGGTGAACGAAAATACAAAAAGGCGGCCTTAAAGCCGCCTTTTTTTTATTTATTTTCAGGGTGTGGCTCTATTGAAGGGCCTTTACGCCCGGAAGTTCTTTGCCTTCCATGAACTCAAGAAGGGCTCCTCCTCCTGTTGATACGTAACTTACCTTGTCTCCGTAGCCGAGTGTGTTAACGGCGGCAGCAGAGTCGCCTCCCCCAATCAGAGAAAAAGCACCATTGCCTGTTGCTTTCACTACAGCGTCGGCGATTTTCTTTGTTCCATTAGCAAACTTTTCCATTTCAAACACGCCCATAGGCCCGTTCCAGAGAATAGTTTTGCTGGATTCTACCACCTTCGAGAAGATGGCCGTTGCCTCAGGCCCGATGTCAAGCCCCATCCAGCCGTCGGGTATTGAGTGGTTGTTGGCCACTTTTGTGTTGGCGTCGTTGCTGAAGTTATCAGCTATTATCGAGTCGATAGGCAAGTGAAGCTCAACACCTTTTTCTTTGGCTTTCTGAATCAACTCCTTGGCGAGTGAAAGCTTGTCTTCCTCCACCAGTGATTTGCCAATATGGCCGCCCATTGCTTTGAAGAACGTGTAGGACATGCCGCCGCCAATGATGAGGTGATCCACTGTATCCAGCAGTCTTTCGATGATCAGTATTTTATCGGAAATTTTAGCACCACCCATAATGGCCGTAAATGGCTTTGTGGCATTTTCAAGCACCTTCTGTGCATTTTCAAGCTCAGCCTGCATCACGTAGCCACACACCTTGTCCTTCATATAGTTGGCTACAATGGTGGTGGAGGCGTGGGCCCTGTGGGCAGTTCCGAAAGCGTCGTTTACGTACACGTCGCCATGCTTGGCAAGTTTTTGTGAAAACTCAGCATCACCTTTTTCTTCCTGCTTGTAAAACCTCAGGTTTTCAAGTAACAAAACACCTCCTGGTTGCAGAGCGGCACTCATTTTGAAAGCAGCGTCGCCAATACAGTCGTCTGCAAACTGAACCTTTGTTCCAAGGGCTTCACTTAGGTAGGCTACTACATGCTTCAGCGAGAACTTGTCTTCCGGCCCTTCCTTCGGGCGACCTAAATGGCTCATGAGAATCACCGAGCCTCCGTCTTTTAATATTTTATTGATCGTCGGAATGGCTGCCCTTAAGCGGTTGTCGTCTGTTATATTGTTTGACTTGTCGAGGGGCACATTAAAATCGACCCGTATTAGCGCTCTTTTTCCTTTAAAATTGTACTGATCTAGTGTTATCATAAAAGGTTTTTAATTTTTTAAAACCAGGGAAATAAATTGGCTCGAGAATGTGGGCTAATGATAGATGTAAAATTACTTTTTTTAGGCGAGTTTGAAAGCGGTTCGCCGGGTCTTTCATTTTCAGCTATGCCTGGGCACGCTTCAGGCGGTCATTAATGGCCTTCCCCAAACCGATTTCGGGAACATATTCGGCAACAATGCAGTTCGCAGCGGTTTTATCCATTTTTCGCATGGCTGAAAAGAGGTTGGCGGCCGCCTCTTCAATATTTCCCGTCTGCGAAAGGATGAACTTATGGCTTTCGGGCACCTCTGGGTAGTCTTTCTGAAATGAAATAACCGCCACTTTTAGCGGGTTCAATTTGGGGATCAGCTCTTCCAGGTCGCCAATAACTACTCTTTTCACAGGAGCGTAGTGGCTTTTTAGCATGCCTGGTGCCGTGGGGTCGGAACTCATATTGGTTCTTATGCGCACAGTGCCAATGAGCTTTTCTATTTCGTCAATTCGCTTACCACCCAGGCGATAAACAACCGGCTTATTGTTTTCGAACCCGATAATGGTTGACTCAATACCCACTCTGCACGGCCCCCCATCGAGGATGTATGGAATGGCTTCTCCAAGTTGGTCCTGCACATGGTGTGCCGTGGTGGGGCTTACATAGCCAAATGGATTGGCACTGGGTGCCGCCAGCGGATAGTCAAGCTTTTCCAGCAATTCCGTAGTGATCGGGTGATCGGGGATTCGCACCGCCACAGTTTTTAACCCGGAGGTAAGCAGCAGCGGAATCCTTTTTTTCTTTGGAAGCAGCAAAGTGAGCGGGCCGGGCCAAAATGCCTCAGCGAGGTCAAGCGCTACATCCGGGATGTCCTTAACAAATGTCTTAACTTTTTCGAGGCTATTGGTGTGTGCAATAAGCGGATCGAACGAGGGCCTGTTTTTTACCTGAAATATTTTTAAAACAGCGGATTCATTGAAGGCGTTTCCCGCAAGACCATACACAGTCTCGGTAGGGAGCCCTATCAGTTGCCCCCGATCCAGAAAGGATTTTGCTTTGTCTATGTCGATCCCTATTTCCGCCATGAAATTTCATCAGATACTGCGAATCTACAATTATTCTGTTTATTTCGTGATGTATTAAATTACACACAAAAAATATTTTAAAGCTATGAGTCAAAGAACCAGATCTATCATAAAACTAATCGCCGTGCTCGTTGTGCTGCTACTTGTTTTGGGTGAATTGAGTATTGTCATTATCCCCGCTATCGCTGCCTACAAGTTTTGGCTTATGGTCATCGCCTTTATGTTGGTGCTGATTAGCTCCAAATAGGATAAAACAAAGATTATCTTGCAGATGCTCCTGATGAAGTTTTGACTATTCAAAGGTATGAATTAGCGCTGCCTACGAGTAATCGCCTAATATTTTGTAGAAAACAAGGAAATACTTACATCAGTTCTTTGCTTTCATAGCACTATTCTGATGTGTTATCTTCCTGAAAGGCATACAAGTATTGTTTTTTGCACCAAAACTTACATGTATAATATTGGCAGGTTTAATGCCTGAATAGTATCAAAGCAGCGCTCTATATTTGAATTAATTAATCAAATGGAAAACGATCCAATTGATTAGGTTCTTTAAGGTTTAATTAAGGTTGATGGTGGGCCCCGAGCAGATTTTGTCTGCCGGGGTTTCTTATTTTTAGTGGTTGAGTATCAGCCTGACGGTTTTTTGTTCACCCGAGGCCAATTGTATCCGGCAAAAGTAAACTCCATCCACCACTGCCGTGCCCGTCACGTTCGTTCCATCCCAGGTCATAGTAGTGGCCCCTTCAAACTGTGTGCCCCAAACAAGCGTTTTGATCTGCTGGCCGGCAGCATTGTAAATGATGGACTTCACAATTTGCTTTTTTGGTATTTCGAA
Source organism: Imperialibacter sp. (assembly GCF_048007035.1). Taxonomy (NCBI): domain Bacteria; kingdom Pseudomonadati; phylum Bacteroidota; class Cytophagia; order Cytophagales; family Flammeovirgaceae; genus Imperialibacter; species Imperialibacter sp. The sequence goes on along the minus strand of NZ_CP180355.1, from coordinate 684,960 downwards.
GGGAATGCTGATCAAATCAGTGAAAGGGTTGGGGTAGGGGGCGCCAACAATAAATTTCTCTGAAGGAGATTGTTTTTCGATCACCAGATGATCCGATATAAAGGTTTCAAATATCCCATTTCCATGGGTAGCAATGGCCAGCCTCCCATCAAGCGGATTGTAGCTCAGCATGGGCACCACGCTATAGCCAACCACGTCTGCACCTTCTCTTGCCCAGGTGGTGGCAGTTCCCGACAGCGCTTCGGTTGCGTAAAGCCCCGATCCGGTTCCCACGGCAGCCATTAGCTCACCGGCTTTCATAGGGATGAGCTGCCCCCAACGGACACTGGGGCCATTTCCGGTTCCATCTGCATTCTCTTCCAGATTGCCACTGATGTCGGTGAACGAAAGGCCACCATCGTCTGAAAAGAAGACACTGGGAATACCGTAGTTGGAAAAGACTACCATGATGTTGTGGTGATCGGAAGGGTCGATAGAAATGGAGCTTATGAAAGCCTGCGGAAAATCGGGATCCGTGATTTCCTCCATCTCAAAACTATTTCCATTTGCTAATGGCAGTTTGAAGAGCCTTCCTGTGCTGTTGCCATAGAGCAGCCACTTTTCGCCTGTGGTGCTTATCTCCATGGCTGTGATTTGCCCTTCCGGAATAACCGAAGACTCAAGTCGCTGCCAGTTGGTGCTAGTCTTGTCTTGCGAACCGTTGGCGATTTGGCTTAAGTTTGAGTTTCTCCAGATGACATTTCCACCTGCCAGAAACATGATATTATTATTGACAGGATCCAGCCTGAAGGGGTTCACGAACAGGTAGCCATTGTCGCTGGCGAGGCCCCCATTGATTGGATCCACTCTGGCATAGCCGGTGAGCTCGAATTTAGTATTGAATGTAAGCCGGTAAATTTGTGCCATTTGCGCCGACACATACCAAAATGTGCCGTCGGAGGTGGTTTGGCAGTAGCTGCCATCTCCCGAAAAAACCTGGTCCCACGGAGGGTTTTCGCCAGGCGCACTTCTCAGGTAGGTGCCATTGTCCTGCATGCCACCCACCATCAGGTCGCTGTATTCATATTTGGGGATGTCAATGGTGAAAAACTGAGAAGTCAGGTAGCCGTTGTTCAGGCTTAGCCAGTTTACTTCTTTCGATAGTCCACTCCAGGTTATCGAGATGCCTGCGTCGTGCCCGGAAAGCATTTTGGCGGGATCGGAACTGTAAAAGGTGAGCACATGCTGGTCGGCGTGGTGATTGGAATACTGGCTTGCGTTGTTTTCCGGGCTGTAGCCACCAATCCACTCGGTATTGTCTTTGCTTTTGAATCCGTCAGAAGAACGAAACAAATTGGTACCACCCAAGAACACTATGTTTTCATCTGTGGGGTGCACCTCTAGCAGCATATTGTAACCGTTTTGGGTATCAAACTCGCCCACTCGGCCACCAAAGTCAGGTATATTGGCAGACAGGTTCTCCCAAATATAGTTGTTGCCCGAAGGCAGGTAGGTGGCTTTCCACAGATTAGTAGCGGCTGCATCAACTAAAAAGTAGATGACTCTTTCGTTGGAAGGCGACGGCGTAATTACGATTCTTCTGTATTGCACTGGAAACCCTGTCGGGGTAATGTTGACCCAGGATAGCCCATCATCTGATCTGTAAATACCCGCTTTTGCCCAGTTGTTGTCGGCGTTACTCACAGTGCTCAACGCACCATACTTAATCCCATTTTTGGTAATTGACACGTCGCTAAAGAAAGGGAAGGTTTTGTCATTCAAATCTGTTCCAGGTGGCTCGTTGAGCAAGTCTGCACCCAGCACTGTTGCCCAGGTCTCGCCGCCGTCGGCAGAGCGGATCACACCTCCAATAGTGGCGGCATACAGTTCGTCTTCATTGCTGTTGGCCGTATTGATGGCCAGTTTATAGACATATTGGAAAGGACTCCCAAAGGTGGTAACATCTCCTGACACCGTAGCGCTCAGTGCCTGCCACGTGAGGCCTTTGTCGGTCGACTTGAAAATACCGTCACCTCTGTAGGGTGTGGAATTGTTGCCTCTGGCCGAGTTGAAAAGCGAGTATTCACCGGTGCCAAAGTACCAGGTATCGGTGTGGCCAGCCCGGGTGTCCTGCACCAGGCAACTCACGCTGTTGATCATCTCGGGAGGCGTGATCCTTTTCCATATAATGCCTTCGTTTTCAGTTCGCCACAAGCCACCGGAAACGCCTCCAGCCAGAATTACCTTTTCATTGCTGCGGTCGATGGCCAGCGCCCGGGTACGGCCGCCTACGTTGAAGGGCCCTCGTGGGATGTATGCCCTTTCCTCGGTTCGTGCAAAACCACCGAGCTTCATTTCTCTGCTTGTAGGCAGCTGCCGGGTAAACTTGAGTGCCTTGCTGTGAATACCGGCCGGGATCGCTCCTGAAGCCGGATCCGCCAGCATCATGTGTTCAAAGTTGGCTCTGGCATCCGGATCTTCCTCAACCCCCAGGCTGGTGGGGGTAAACGGCGTGGCCAACACTTCAGCCGACTGCTGGTCGCCGTCGTTTGAAAACGTTCCTAAAAAGTAAATCGAAAGGACGCCGCAGACTTGTAGCAGTGCGGAGATAAAGAAAATCCTTCTGTTCATATCAACTTCACTGTGTCAGGTTAGCGATGCCTTTAGCTTGAGTGTTTTTTTAACCATCCGGAGAATCGATTCTTCAAAACCTGCTTCTTCAGTAACAGACGACAAGGGCACCCACCTTACATCTCTGCTTTCGTTGCTTACAACAAGGGGAGCTGAAGCTTCAGCCATGGCAATAAACCTGATGTCGTAGTGAAAATGAGCCGCTCGTTGCCTCTTTCAGGAATAAGGTGGATATCGATATCAAAAATATCTCTGGTGACCCATTTATAGGCGCTAAGCCCTGTTTCTTCTTCGAGTTCTTTGGCGGCAACTTTCAACACGTCCTCTTCACCATCGGAATGACCGCCTGGCTGCAGCCACCTGTTGAGCTTTTTGTGGTGCAACAGTACTACCTGATCGAAAGCTGAAGAAACTACCCAGGCAGAGCCGGTGATGTGGCCAGAAACCAAATCTCTGCGGAAGCAACCTGGGAAGTTTTGAAGAAGAGATACAAACCTTGGAGCGTAATGAACCTCACTTGCATGCGGTGTTTCGTAATTGCTCAAAAGGCTGGTCAATTCTTTTCGGGACATCCGGCCTACTGAATCACAATGTTTACTTTGTTCATTCGCCCCTCTTGTAGCGGAGCTGTTTCAGCGCCCTCGCCGTTGTTGTCAAGGTCTCCTTTTCTTGCCACAACAAAGTAAGGCTTTGGCTGGAGTTTGGTGAACGTTACTCGTCCTTTGGCATCGGTTAACTGCGATTCCTGCACCGGGTTCTTTTCTTCTATGTAGTTTTCTTCGGTGGCATAAAGAGTCACAGTAACACCCTCTTCTGCATTACCAAGACTATTCAACACAGTGATTCTCAGGTTGGTGGGGAGCAACTGAGTGGAAGACGTAAGCAGCACAAAGCATGCAATCATTAAAATATTAAAGCCTGTAATTCTGTAAGCTATTCTTTTCATTGTTTTGAGATTTATAACGGTTTTAAGTTTATCAGTCAATGGTAAACAAATGTGAGATCAATTCTCTATGGTCTTCAGCAGGCTCATATTGTCTGTCGAAGTAGATATTAGCCAACAGCTTAATATAGCTCGGCTGATCATCGATCAATATGTACTCCACAAGAATGTTACCAAAAAGTTGTTTGGACAACTGGTCAGCGGCACCGATGGGTGGTTTTAGGTAGTGTTTCTCTCTGGTTTCAATGGTGTCGTTCTTCTCGGTGATCGTCACGTCGCTGTTTACCTGCCTGTAGCCCAGTGTTTTGCTGATCTCAGCCAGGTAGTCGAATAGAAACTGAAACTCCTGCTTATCGAAATCTGGCGAGTAGGTCAGCGCAAATCCGTTGGACGCCGAGGAGGCAAATACGTGCACATTGGGCTCACTTTGAACTCCTGCTTTTTTGAAATGATAGGAGCGGCTGTAGTCTGAGATCATTTTGGCGGCACGGCCATCCAGTTTCCATTGCTCATAGCCCTGCAGGTATTTTTCATTTCTTACAATTACCTCGTGAAGGATGAGCGAAGTTTCGCTGACCCGATTATTGAATAATTTTTGATATAACTGATCGAAGAATGCCATTTCCGAAAGATAACGAGATGCAGGGTGGATTAGTTAAAACAAGATTAGATTTTTATAGATTGGCTTAAATAATCAAACAAAGATGAGGAAAATATATTCAGACGAGGCACCTAAAGCCATAGGGCCCTATTCGCAGGCGATCAGGTCAGGTAGTCTCGTATTCTGTTCGGGGCAAACACCCATTGTGCCCGACACCAACAAAATGGTTGACGGCGAGATAGGGCCGCAGACCCGGCAGGCACTGATGAATTTGTCGGCCGTGCTGAAAGCAGAGGGTTTGTCATTGGCCGACGTAGTGAAAACGACGGTGTTTCTCAAAAACTTCAGAGACTTTCCGGCCATGAACGCTGTGTATGCAGAATTGTTTGGAGAGCACCAGCCCGCCAGGAGCACCGTGGAGGTGAGCAGGCTGCCCCTGGATGCATTGGTGGAGATAGAGTGCATAGCTGAAGCCGGTTAATAACAAAAAACAATAGCGGCTGGTTATTCATTGATGGGATATATAACATTCGCTTTAATGTTGGCAATAGGCTTGGGTGGACAGAAGCCCATTGACCCGCTTGAACAGTTTGCCTGGAAAAACAGGATCGTTCTTGTCTTTCATTCTGAGTCAAATGCTGAGATCGGCGTTGAGCAGGTGGCGCTTTTTAAAAAACAACAAAAGGAGTTTGATGATCGTGACCTCGTGTTAGGAGTGATTGACAGTGGGGGAAATGGGGCAATTGACGGAGCTTCGATTGGTGCCAAAGATGCTGCCACGTTGCAGCAAACTTTTAACCCAGCCAACAGTGATTTTTTAATCGTTCTGATTGGAAAAGATGGCGGTGTTAAGCTAAAGGAACAAACTGTGGTGCCAGTAGAAACAATTTTCGATTTGGTAGATGCTATGCCTATGCGGCGGGCAGAGATGAGGCGAAACCAGTAGGATCAGATGGTGGTGCGACAGAGAGCCAGGAACTAATTTTTATTTAAAGTAACTTCATTGGCAAGTGGTAGCCCCTGGTTGAAGCTCCTGATGTTTTGCAGCGTTGTCAACGCAATTTGCTCCAGTGCTTCACTGGTAAGAAACGCCTGATGTGCCGTGATAAGCACATTTGGAAAGGTCATCAGGCGGGAGATAATGTCGTCGTCGATGATGACATCGGAGAAGTCCTGAAAGAAGAGATGCTCCTCCTGCTCGTAAACATCGATGCCCAGAGCACCCAGGCGGCGGCTTTTCAATGCGTCGATAGTAGCCGGAGTGTCAATGAGCGCTCCCCGGCTGGTGTTAATTAAAAAGGCTCCCGGTTTGATGTGCTCCAGTGCTTTTTCGTCTATCAAGTGGTGTGTTTCAGGTGTCAGCGGGCAGTGAAGCGATAGGATATCAGACTGAGCCAGTAGCTCGTTCAATGGGTAGTACTCAATGCCCTTCTCAGTCAGTTCCGTGTTTGGGAAGGGATCGTAGGCTATCACCCGGCAGCCAAACCCCAGCATGATACTGGCAAAGGTGGCCCCAATTTTACCGGTGCCAATCACTCCAACGGTTTTACCGAAGACATCGAACCCGGTCATACGCTCCAAAGAGAAATTGCCCTCTCTCACTCTGTTGTATGCTTTGTGAGTTTTTCTGTTCAGGGCAAGCAATAATGCAACCGCATGCTCGGCCACGGCGTGAGGAGAATAGGCGGGTACCCTTACCACCTTGATGCCGGCTTTGGCAGCGGCTTCCAGGTTTACCTGATTGAACCCGGCACACCTGAGAGCTATCAGCCGAACCTTCTTACTTTTCAACACCTCAATGACTTGCTCATTGATAGCGTCGTTCACAAAACAGCAAACAACTGCTCCATCAGGAATGACTACCGCAGTGATGGGGTCAAGATTTGCCTGTATGAATATGAAGTCAAATTCCTTGTTGGCTTTTTCGAAGTATTCTTTGTCGTATGATTTGGTGCTAAAGAATACGATTTTCATGTTCGTTTGTGCTACTTGGACTTTCTCTTGAATCCTCCCTTTTTTGCTGGCGCTGCTTCGGCCAGCTCCACGCATTCGGCGTAGGTCAGCTCCTTGGGCTCTTTGCCTTTTGGGATTTTCACATTTTGTTTGCCAAACTTGATGTAAGGGCCAAAGCGACCGTTTAGCACCTGAACTTCTTCGTTTTCAGTGAATTTCTTGATGAGCCTGTTGGCTTCCAATTCTCTCTTAGCCCTGATGATCAATACAGCCTCTTCTTCGGTCACCGTCATTGGGTCAAAATCCTTGGTAAGCGAGTAAAACTGACTTTTATGACGAATGTAAGGCCCAAACCTGCCGATAGCAGCTACCATTGGTTCCTCTTCAAACAGCCCAATCTCTCTGGGAAGCTTGAATAGCTCAAGGGCGTCCTCCAATGTTATATTCTCCATCAGCTGCCCTTTTTTCAGGCTGGCGTATTTGGGCTTCTCGTCTTCGGTTGCTTCGCCAATTTGGGCCAGCGGACCAAAGCGACCTAGCCTGACAGTCACTTTCTTGCCGCTGGCCGGGTCAATGCCCAGCTCTTTGCTGGCACCTACTTCCGACCGGTCAACCTTTTCGGTGCTTTCTACCCTTGGGTGAAATTTGCCGTAGAAGGAATCAATCATTGTTTGCCATTCCACTTTGCCAGAGGCTATATCGTCAAACTCTTTCTCCACCCGGGCAGTAAAAGTGAAGTCGATCACGTTGGGGAAATGAAGCACCAGGAAGTCGTTGACCACCATGGCCAGGTTGGTAGGGAAGAGCTTCATTTTTTCGGCGCCGTAGTTTTCAGTACCGGTTTTGGCTGTGATTTTGCCGTTGGCCAGCGTCAGCTCCCTGTATTTTCTCTCCTTGCCGTCACGAGACTCTTTAATAACGTACTCTCTTTTTTGGATCGTTGAAATGGTAGGTGCGTAGGTCGACGGACGGCCTATGCCCATTTCTTCCAGCTGTTTTACCAGGCTTGCTTCAGTGTACCGGGTAGGAGGTCGGGTAAACGATTCTTTGCCAGTTATTTCCCTTAAAGTCAGCTTTTCACCGACCTTCAATGGTGGCAGCATGCCTTTTGCTTCTTCTTCATCCTCCTCGTCGTCGGTCGACTCGATGTACACCTTAAGGAAGCCTTCAAATTGGATCACTTCTCCAGTGGCAGTCAATACCTCATCGGTAGTGGAAATGCCAATGGAAGCGATGGTTTTTTCTATTTGTGCATCCGCCATTTGAGAGGCAATCGCTCGTTTCCAGATCAGGTCATAAAGCCGCTGTTCATTTCTTTCAGCACCGGCGGTGTGCGCTGAGAAGTCGGTAGGCCTGATGGCTTCGTGAGCTTCCTGAGCACTTTCTGACTTGGTTTTATACTTTCTGTTTTGAACAAAATCGTTGCCATACGAAGACTTAATTTCGTTGGTGGCACCGCTGACGGCTTCGTCTGACAGATTGAGCGAGTCAGTTCTCATATAAGAGATTTTACCTGACTCATAAAGCCGCTGAGCGATGGTCATGGTTTGACTCACCGAGAAGCCCAGCTTACGGCTGGCCTCCTGCTGCAGGGTAGAGGTGGTAAAAGGAGGAGCAGGCGATCTCTTGGTGGGCTTTTTCTCCAGGTTCTTGATAGAGAACTCTGCGCCGTTACATTTTTCAAGAAAAGCCTGTGCTTCAGCTTCAGTTTTAAACTTCTTGCCAAGCTCCGCTTTCAATACTTTACCGCCTGCAAGCAGAAAATTGGCTGTGATTTTGAGAGAAGACTCGGAGTTAAAATGTTCGACTTCTCTTTCTCGCTCCACCACAAGGCGTACAGCAACGGATTGCACCCTGCCAGCTGAGAGACCAGTTTTTATTTTTTTCCAGAGAATGGGGGAAAGCTCGAAACCTACCAGACGATCAAGTATGCGGCGGGCCTGCTGGGCATTTACCAAATCGATATCAATGCCTCTTGGGTTCTGAATAGCATTGTCAATCGCCTTCTTGGTAATTTCCCTGAAAACGATCCGCCTTGTGTTCTTGTCGTTCAGATCCAGCGCCTCCTTTAAATGCCACGAAATGGCTTCTCCTTCACGGTCATCGTCACTAGCCAGGTAAATCATCTCAGCTTCCTTCGATAATTTTTTCAGCTGTTTGATGACATCTTTTTTGTCGGCCGTTATTTCGTAGGTCGGCTTAAAACCATTTTTAATGTCAATCGCTTTGTCCCCTTTGGGCAGGTCACGAACATGGCCGTAACTCGACGTCACTGAATAGTCCTTTCCTAAGTATCCTTCAATTGTTTTTGCCTTTGCTGGCGACTCGACTATTACAAGGTTTTTCGACATTTCTATGGGTTTTTTCCTTTCTACCAAAATGGTGGGGCGGTCAAATATCTTTAAAAAAAAACAAAAAAATCAAATGGCGGGGATATTGGTAGGCTCGTTTTGCTATATTTCCCCTGCCATACTGACTTTTATTTAACCACGTTATAAGAGAATGGTTAAGAAATTAATGATCGTCCGACATGCCGAAGCGGGAGAGACCGACCATGGGTCAAAAGACATCGAAAGGTATCTAACCAGGTCAGGCCAAAGAGAGGCAGTTCATACCGGTATGTACATAAAACGGCATGATTTGATCCCCAACCTGATGGTTACCAGTGCGGCTGTCCGAGCGTTTCAAACTGCTCAGATTATAGCCGAACAAATCAAGTATCCGGCCGAGGAAATACAAGAAGACCCGGAGCTGTACGACGCCTCAGTGAGAATTTTTTTAAGAATTGTGAATGAGCTGGATGTAAATTGCCAAAGTGTACTTTTTGTAGGACACAACCCCACCGTTAGTTATATGGCAGAGCTGCTGACAGGCGAAACTGTAGGAAATATGGAGCCGGGCAGTCTTGTTGAAATTCATTTCCCCATGGATTCATGGAAAGAGGTGTCGCAGAATACTGGCAAGCTGATCCAGTATATCACGCCGGGCCAGATTGAAGAAGACGAACACAGGCCGGACAACTAAATGCGGGAGCTTAATATACTTGTGGCTCCAAATGCCTTCAAAAGCGCTGCTACAGCCTTCGATATCGCTCAGGCCATCAAGAGTGGAGTTCAAAAAAGTAGATGTCAGTCCAGAATAGTTTGCAAGCCAATAGCTGATGGCGGTGATGGCACTCTGCCTATCCTTGTAGATGCGCTACGGGGGAAGGTTTTCAAGACGGAAGTGTCGGGTCCGATGGGACGGAAGGTGATAGCACCATTTGGGTATATAGCTGACAAACAGCTGGCGATCATTGAAATGGCAGATGCCTCTGGCCTGCGGTTGCTCTCAGAGACAGAAAGGAACGCCATGAAAGCAAGCAGTGCTGGCACAGGCGAGCTGATGCAAGAGGCAATCGACCTGGGGGCTACACATATTATATTATGTATCGGCGGCAGCGCAACCACCGATGGCGGCATGGGCATACTCACAGCCCTTGGCTATAAATTCCTTAGCAGTAGCGGAGAAGAGCTCGGCGGATCGGGCGAAGCGCTAAAACACATAGTTCAGATTGTTGAGCCCGAAGGCTTGAAAAAATTGCATATAACTGTGCTGTGCGACGTGAGTAACCCTCTCCTGGGTGCCTCAGGGGCAGCCGCAGTTTACGGGCCGCAAAAAGGCGCATCGCCGGAGCAGGTAGCTCAACTGGATGATGGACTGGGTCATTGGGCCAATCTTATCAGGCAGCATAGGGGGGTAGACGTCACTGGTGTGAAAGGAGGAGGGGCTGCCGGTGGTATTTCGGCGGGACTGGTTGGCTGGATGGATGCTGAGCTGAAGCCTGGGGCGGAGTTTATACTGGAGCTTTTGGAAATGGACAAGGCGATCAAAGAAGCTGATGTGGTGATTACGGCCGAAGGCAGCCTTGATGAGCAGACAGCCGAGGGCAAAGGGCCGTTTGCGCTGTTGGAAATGGCAGAGAAGCACGACAAGCCTGTAGTTGGCCTGGCGGGACGGATCCCACGGGAAATTCCGGATAGCGAGCTCCGAAGATTTTTGGCGCTACTGCCTGTAGGGAATCAGCCGGAGAGCCTGGAGACGGCAATGGCCAACACGCTTATTAATATAGAAAGAACGGCTTTCAACCTTGGGAACGTGCTGGCTTTGCAGCAGCTATAAGCTCAATAGCAAGTTTCTAAAGTCCTCGGTGTCATAGCTAGCCATGCCAAACTGCTGCACTTTCACCTGGCCATCGGGTGCTATCACAAAAGTGGTCGGAATCGACTGAGAATGAAAAACAGCTGGCAGCCCGCTCACCAAAGTATAAACGGGGAAAGTATACTCCTTCTTTTGGATAAATTTAATCGCCTTGTCCCGCTCGTCGTCCAGCGAAATCATAACAAACACCACTTTGTCACTCCCCACTTTGTCGTAGAGGTCCTGAATTTCTGGCATTTCTGCTATGCAGGGAGGGCACCACGTGGCCCACAGATTGATGAAAACGGTTTTGCCCTTAAGGTCACTAAAAGAAGAAACTTTCCCTTCCAGGTCTTCAAGCTGAAATCGATAATCTGACTCCGTGAGCGACAGCGTACTTTCTGGCTCGCTGGGCGACATGATGCCAGTAGCCAGAATACCCCTTTGCAATGTGCCGATGACTTCCGTATGCAGGCCGGTGAAATATAGCGTGGCCATAACTCCCAGAATCACAGCCCATTCAATAATTTCCCTTTTCTTTTTCTTATCCATTTTATCTTAATTCATTAGAAGTCAGCAGGTTTTTAGTCTCCGCAGCAATCAATACAAAAAAAGTCTTCATTTGATTCCGAAAGCCTTTATTTTCGAGCCCTGTTTCGAGTAATTTCGAAAATCACTTTGAGCAAAACACGTATTTAACAGACCCTAATCAGAAGTCAAGGAAGACATGAGCCAGGCACATTACCTCAAAATCGCAGCTGAATTAAGCATTTCCCCAAAACAGGTCGTAGCTACTGCTGAGCTTCTCGACGAAGGCGGAACCGTTCCCTTTATTTCCAGGTACCGTAAAGAGAGGACAGGAAGCCTCGACGAAGTTTTTATTGCGAAAATACGTGACCGGATCGGGCAACTGCGTGACCTCGACAAAAGAAGAGAGGCCATCCTCAAGTCGATTGATGAGCAGGGCAAGCTGACCGATGAGCTGAAAGCGCAAATTGATGCAGCCGAAACCATGTCATCGCTGGAAGATATTTATCTGCCCTATAAGCCCAAGCGCCGCACCCGGGCCACCATTGCCAGAGAAAAAGGACTGGAGCCGCTGGCACTTTGGATCTTTGAAAGGCAAGCTGGTGAATTGGCAGGTGAGGCTGAAAAATACCTGGATGAAGAAAAAGGAGTGGCATCAGCCGAGGAGGCTTTGCAGGGCGCACGTGATATTATTGCCGAAATAGTGAATGAAGATCCCGATGCCCGAAAGAAAATGAGGGAGTTGTTCAATCGCAATGGCGTTGTTTACTCCAAAGTGATGAAAGGCAAAGAGGAAGAAGGACAGAAATACAAAGACTACTTTGAGTGGTCTGAGCCCCTTGACAAGGTACCCTCTCACCGCTTGCTTGCGATGAGAAGAGGCGAAAAAGAGATGATCCTTATGCTGGATATGTATCCACCGGAGGAGGAAGCGACTTTGTTGCTTGAAAGACAGTTTGTGAAGGGCAGCAATCCCGTGGCCGATCAGGTGAAAGAGGCTGTACATGACTCATATAAGCGCTTGCTGAAGCCTAGCATGGAAACTGAAGCACGGCTTGGGTCAAAAGACAAGGCTGATGTGGAGGCCATTAATGTGTTTGCCGAAAACCTGAAGCAACTGCTGATGGCTGCCCCGCTGGGGCAAAAGAGCATTCTTGCTGTCGACCCGGGATTCAGAACGGGGTGCAAAGTAGCTGCTTTGGACAGTCAGGGTAAGCTGCTGGACTTTGAAGCCATTTACCCCAACGAACCTCAGAAGGCGGTGCAGAAGGCGGCTGCGACGGTTGCCTACATGATCGAGAAATATAAAATTCAGGCCGTAGCCATAGGAAACGGAACGGCAAGCAGGGAAACCGAGCAGTTTATCAAATCAATCGGGCTGCCTTCGCATGTGCTGGTGGCCATGGTGAACGAAAGTGGCGCCTCTATCTATTCTGCGTCGGATGTGGCCAGGGAAGAATTCCCCGATCAGGACGTGACTGTTCGTGGTGCAGTGTCTATTGGCCGCAGACTTATGGATCCGTTGGCTGAGCTGGTGAAGATCGATGCCAAGTCGATAGGAGTTGGCCAGTACCAGCACGACGTGGATCAAACAGAGCTAAAGAAGTCGCTCGACGATGTGGTAATGAGCTGTGTGAACGCCGTTGGCGTGGAACTGAACACAGCAAGTAAGCAACTGCTGACCTACGTGTCGGGGCTGGGCCCACAACTGGCACAAAACATAGTTGAGTTCAGGAATGCCAACGGGCCTTTTAAAGACAGGGAATCATTGAAGAAAGTACCCCGCCTGGGAGATAAGGCTTATGAGCAGGCTGCTGGCTTCCTTCGCATACGGGATGGCAAGAACGTGCTGGACACCAGTGCGGTTCACCCAGAGCGGTATAATTTGGTGGAGCAAATGGCCAAAGACCTTGGTTGTGGCGTTACTGATTTGATGACGAGCAACGAGCTTCGACGCAAATTAGATTTGAAAAAGTATGTATCTGAGGAGGTTGGGCTTCCTACTTTGACCGATATTATTGAGGAACTAGCCAAACCCGGTCGTGACCCAAGGGAGTCGTTCGAGGTATTCTCTTTTACTGACGGAGTGAATGAGATGGCCGACCTTAAAATGGGCATGAAGCTTCCGGGCATCGTCACCAACGTGACCAAGTTTGGCGCTTTTGTGGACATTGGAGTGCATCAGGACGGCCTCGTTCACATCAGTCACCTGGCCGATAAATTTATTAGCGATCCGTCGGAGGCTGTTAAGCTACAGCAGAAGGTAATGGTGACAGTGGTAGAAGTTGACCTCGCCAGAAAACGGATAGCCCTGTCAATGAAAGCCGACCCGTTTGCCACAGGCCCGGCACCCAGAAAGGCAAGTGATAAAAAAGACGAGCGACCAGAGCCAAGGCGACAGGAGCGAAGAAGCTTTCAGCCTCAAAAGTCACAGCAATCAGATGAGCCGGACGGAGATTTACAGGCTCAGTTGGCTAAGCTAAGGGGGAAATTTGGAGGATGATTGAGTAGCGTCGAAACTTACTTATTTTTTATACGTATAGATTTTTTATCTTTGTCGTATAAAATAATAAAAGTATGGACGCCAAGATCACTTTGAGTTTTGATGCCAGTGTTATTGCCTCAGCCAAAGCATTCGCCGAGGAGAATAATATCAGTCTGTCCAGGTTAACCGAATACCTTTACAGGCAAATGACATCCCGGCATTATCAGTCGCTCGAAGACCTGGAGGTAGCACAATGGGTGATGATGGTGGCTGATGGGCAGGCAGAATACAAAACCTCGAAGCCAAGAAAAGCGGCAAAAAAGGAGTACTACGAAAGCCGCAAAAAGAAGTGAAAACCCTGATAGATGCCAATGTATTGGTTGCGGTGCTCAACAAGGAATATCCAGTATTTTCCAATGCAGCGAGAGTGTTAAGTTTGGCGGGAAAGCAGGGTTTTGAATTGTATGCCACGCCGATGAGTCTCGCCATCGCTTTCTATTTTTCATCTAAGAAAAGTGGAGCAGTGCAAGCGAAGAAAAAGCTTACGATTCTGAAAGAGCATATTCTCACAGCCGTTATTGATGATAACGCTGTTAATTATGCTTTGACTAATAAAAGTATTCATGATTTTGAAGACGGCATGCAGTACTATGCTGCATTGGAAGTAGGGTGCCGGTGTATTGTTACTGAAGACAGAGATGACTTTTACTACTCCACGATAGATGTTGTGAGTTGTGAAGGGTTTTTAAAGAAGTACTATTTTAATACCTGACCATGTAAAGGCTGCCCTGGCTAATCGATTGGTTGTTAGTGTTTTTATGCGAGATAATAGCTAACTTCTGGTATGAAAACGCACTCTAAGTTTTATTTGTCAGCTATGCTGCTGGCCTTTGCCATTTTTACCAGCTCGTTCAGGTTCCATGGTTTTAGCGCCGAAATAGCCAGCCTCTTGCTCGAGTCGGCGAACGATCAGCAGAAGGCAAAGCTGCTGATGGCCTTCGACGATGCCAAAAGATTCGATTGGTCTTACGTGCCTCCCTATCAGGTGGCTAGAAACGGCTTGCCATTAAAGGAAATGGACAGCAATCAGAAAGACCTTGTGACGCAACTATTAACTATGTCGTTGAGCGAAGCTGGCTTCAACAAGGTCAAAATGATCATGAGTCTCGAAGACGTGCTGGCAGAACTGGAAGATAATCCAAGGAGGGATCCTGAAATGTATTTCGTGTCTATCTATGGTAAGCCTGGCACAATCGAACCATGGGCCTGGCAATTTGACGGCCATCATATCTCTCTTCACTTCACAGTGGTAAATGGTGAGGTGTCTTACACTCCAAGGTTTTTGGGTTCTAACCCCGGTGAGGTGAAAAATGGCCATAAGGAGGGCCTGCGGGTGCTTGGCAGGGAAGAAGACCTGGCTTTCGAACTGTTGAATTCGCTGAAGGGAGCACAAAAGCTGCAAGCCGTATTTAGTGGAAGCACTTTCAATGATATTGTGTCTAAGACTGTAGCGCAGGCAAAACCGCTTGACAGGGCAGGCATTGCCTATGATCAGCTTACGGATCAGCAGAAAAAGATGCTATGGGCAATCGTTGATGAATACCTGGCAGTGATGCCGGAAAAAGAAGCGAGGATAAGAAAAAGCAGCATACTGAAAGAAGACGTGAATCTCATTATGTTCGGGTGGGCAGGTAGCGATAAACCCGGCACCCCACATTATTACAGGATACAGGGGCTCTCTTTCCTGATTGAGTTTGATAACTCACAGGGTAACGGCAATCATATCCATACCGTTTGGCGTGATTTCGATGGTGACTTCGGGAGGGATTTGATCAAAGAGCACTATGCAAAGGTGAAGCACTAGAGCGATCAGCGCAGCACCAGCTCATATTTCTGCTCCATCAGGGGTTTGCCGAAATCCGAAAATGGCTTTTCCTCTGTCAGGCGAAAGCCATGCCGCTTGTACAGCGAGGCAGCGGCAGGAAGCTCATCCACCGTGAGAAGGTAAGACGACTCGTACCCAAGGCTGTTCAGTTCGTTCATATACAAATTCATTAGTTTCTTTCCCAGTCCAATACCCCGGTAGGGCTTTTTCATTATGAAGTACCTGAGCTGGGCCGCCTTGTTTCTGTGCATGAGTGCGAGAAAGCCAACGATCTTTTCATAGTGTTCGCAAACCCACACCCGATCAAGGTTGGCGTCATATTGCTTGTAGAACTCCGCAAAGCTTTCAGCCACGTACGATTCGAAACCCAAACTGTAACCATACTCTTTTGAGTAGATGTCGCCGTGCATGTAGATCACATACCCTATGTCGCCTGGCCTCAGCTCAGTTCGTATGGTCACACTTTCAAGAGAGATGGCAGCCTTCATAAAGTCTTCGCTAAAATTGATTTGATACTTTGAAGCTGATTAGAAAGCAAGTCGACTTCTGCTGTGCTTATCTTCTTTAGTAACGAGGCTATGTTATCATGTGAGGCTTTGTCGAGCCTGGCAAATTCCCGTTGCCCTGCTACTGACAGCGACAACAAGAACGCTCTGCCATCCTCTGCTGACCTGGCTTTCTTCAAAAGGCCTTGTTTCAACAGCTTATCTACTATTCTGCTCAGATACCCCTCATCCATTTTGGTGGCAGCTTTTATATGTCTGGCAGTGCAGCTTCCCGTGCTACTGATCTCGAACATGACCCTGGCCTCCGACAGAGAATAGGGGCTGTCGAGTATGTGCCTGTCGAGCAGCCCGATAACACTTGTGTAAAACCTGTTGAAATCACGAACGGCGGCTATTGCTTTTTCACCTTCAATCATGAGGTGAAGAAAATGATATTACTTGACAAAGTCAAGTAATTAAATGCTCAACTCCTCGTAAGGGAAGTGATGATTGATTGGTGCTGGGGATATTCTTTGATCAACTTATTCCTTTCAGCCATTTCGAAGTCCTGAAAGTCAAAACCTGGAGCGACAGTGCAGCCGACCAGAGAAAATTTGCCACCGACAGCCACTCTGGAAGCAAACCAGCAGTTGGCCGGAACGACTGCCTGAGGCGTTTGGCCTGCTGAAAGATCCAGGCCAAGGCGAACCTCTTCAAGCATACCGCTTTGATCTATAATGTATACGGAAAGTGAGTCGCCATCGTAAAAGTGCCAGGCTTCATCTGACTTTATGCGGTGAAATGCAGAAAAGTTGCCGGCTTCCAGCAGGAAGTAAATGGCCGTGGAAATGCTCCTTTGACCAGCTTTGGTGGTGGTGACTTCAACACTTCTATATGTCTCTTTAAAATATCCGCCCTCAGGATGAGAGTCAAGGTTCAGTTGGTCTATGTAGTAATTAGCGTTTCTGTTCATTCACTTTCTGGAATTAAATAATAAAAGCGTTTGCTTCAACTAAACGATTAGTTTATCTTTCAGCATGAGAAACGCTGGCTTTCTTTTTCTACTGGCTCTCTGTCTTTTTGCTTGCGAAGACAAGGAGGAAGCAGCGTTTGAAGCGTTTAAAAACGAAGATTTTGAACAATCTTTGGCAATTTTTAAGGAATTATCAAGCCTTGATCCGCAAAACTGGTATCACCTCTACAACATTGCCCGAAGCCTGGAAGAGCTGGGCAGGTACAATGAAGCCATTACCTGGTATGGTAAATCGCTGAAATACAATGAAAAGGCCAATGAGATTTTGATAGCCAGGGCAAGGTGCCTGTTGAAAACAGACTATTTGGACGGAGCAAAAACCGATCTTTTTCGGGTGTTGCAGCGAGACGAGGAGAATTTTGAAGCAAACTACCTGATGGGGCGTGTAATGATGGCAGACAATGACCCATGGGGTGCTTTGAGCTACTATAACAAAGCCATAAAAAAGGATGACAGTGATGTTACACTGTTCTATCATCGGGCAATAGTGATGGGGACTGTCGGCAATGGTTACATGGCCTTAAGAGATATTAACTACGTGATTTCCCAAAAACCCGACTTCAACCAGGCCTATTTTAATAGAGGAATCTTGCAAATGAGGGCGGGTAGATACGCCGAAGCTATTGAAGACTTTGATACGGCAGAAGCACTTGCGTATGCTCCGGCCGACTTGTACGTCAGGAGAGCCGATTGTAAATCAAGCGTTGGGCTCAACAGTGCCGCCTGCACTGACTACAAAATAGCCTCAGACATGGATCCGAAGCACTACAAAAAGGTGTTTCTAGAAATGTGTGCAGTGTCTTCCAATTAGAGGCTTAGCCCCTAATCGGAATGACGTGCAGTGAATTCAATCAATAATCAGAATACTCTGTTGGTGTCAGAAATCTGGTATCATTTTTTGAAACATTGTTCTGATACTTAGGCATCACCTTTAGCTTTTCCCACTCCGGAGCAGTCGAAAATGCCTTCCAGTGCTCATCTCTGCTTGCTTTGTTCTCAAAGGTGGTCATGTACATCAGGTTTGGCATGGTGGAACCGGAAATTACTTCTCCATAGAACACCGCATTGAATCCAAGCCTGTCGAAAAGCGCTACCTCTCCATCATTAAACATTTCGACTTTGTTTAGGTGGATTTTTTCGGTAGCCGATTCGTAGCTCCTAAGCTCATACACACGTTCGCTTCTCGGGCCGTTGAGTTTTGGCGTTTTCATGAATGGCATTCCGGTAAAAGCCTGAAGTAGGGTGCTCTCGATCCTAATGTACGGAGGCTGGTTGTAAGCAGCGTTGATATATTCGCTTCCAGCCGTTTGGTACTGTGCGTCCTTCGAAAGCGTATTGGCCAGGGTGCTGAATTGATCGTATGAAGGAAATGGGATCAGCACATAGACCTTACGAACAGTGTCTGTCACGCTTAGTTTTGTTTTAAATACGCCAACCGACTTGATATTGGCCCTGTGAAGCGCCGGGATAAAGGCGTCCTTTAAATACTTGTCAACCACTTTTTCCTGTGCATCAGAAGCAAGGGTATATACTTTTAGCTGATAAAACTCCCTCTTCGACTTCTGAGCGAAGGAAGCGGATGAAAAGGCCACCAGAAAGGTGATAACTAATGCAATGCCTGAAATTTTCATCTTATTGATGTTTAAGTAAGTATGAATTTTGGTAATCTAAGTTGCAATCTAATAACTCACGTCGTGGATTCATCCGTTTTTGGCGAAATAGTGGGGTATTTTACATTTGTGGCAGAACATTTTTAACTTAGAGGTAAATTGTCATTGCCAATGAGAAAGTCTTGTGTATCTACCGCCACTATTATCCTATTTTTTTCACTTGCTGTTTCGGCTCAGAAGTTAAAGTACAAAGATATCTTTCCTCTAATGCAGGCATCTAAATGGGATGAGGCTGAACAACAACTGGATTTGTTTATCGCCGACCCCAAAAACAGTGAGGAAGCCAATGCTCATTACAGCCTGGGCAAAATACTTGAGCGAAAGGCATTGTCTGAAAATATCGTTACCGATACTGCCCAGATGTTTGTCCACATCGATGCTGCTGATCTCCATTATAATAAGTCACTAAAGCTGATCGATGAAAAGGAGTTAAAGAAAAACGAAGAGTATTATCAGGAGTTCAATAGAAGGGATTTGAGAACTGGCGAGTTTGGGATCAAAGTGTCCGATGTTCATCTCGATATAGAAAACAAGGTAAAATCCCTTCAAGACAGAAGGAACAACGTCAGGGCTTTCCTGAAAGAGGCATCGGTGGCGAATAAATTGTACGATGAGGCACAAGACATACTGCAAAATTTTAAGATTGACTTCTCAGACCAGTCTTCCTTCCTCCTGGGCATGGACAAGGAAGTTGAGCAGGAGTTTGTGAAGCTCGAAGGAATTGTAAAAAACCTTGAGAGCTCCGTTGCAAATACCGAGGCCTCTCTTGCTAAGATACCATCACCCGGGCTTGCTCACACCCTTACGAAAAAAACGCTGTACGACCTGGCTGATTTCAGCAAAGGTTCTCTTGACCTTACCAGGGAGGGCAACATAGAATATTGGGATTTGAAGGCTTGGATAGAGATGACAAAATCTGAGCAGAAATCTAATATCGGCCCATTCAGGCAGGAGTTAATTGCTTATGATCGTGACCTGGTGGCAAAAAAGCAAGCCTTTGTTCAGAACCCATCCAGCGTTAGCGGGCCTTTCGAGTTTGACCCGACGATTTTAGCCAAAGTCAGAGGCTTTGGCGCAAATACCCTGACTGAGAAGGTGGTCAGTTTCAAAGTGGAAGAATTGAACTACCTGATTGAAAAACAGCCAAATGTGATGCCCGATAGCGCTAAAGTCGACGACCTGTATATGACTGTTTCAAACCTTGTTGGCAGGCTGGATAAAATGAAAGGGTTTATTGCTATTGATAAGCAAAAGGCTGAAGGAGGCTTTCAGCGGAACCCTGTCTTTTTTACGAGCAGGTATGTTTCTCCCGACCAACTGCTGAGCTATGCCAACGAAAGGGAAAGCTTTGTTGATGCAGAGCTGAGCGTGTGGAGGAAGAAAGCTGAGGACTTGAAGAAGCGCAGAAGTTGGTTGATTGCCCAAAATGGTGATTCGATTGCCTTGGTAGTGAAAGATAGTATTGCTAGCCCAACGGGGTTTAGCACAATACACATTGCAGATAGTGCGGGGCTTTATGTAAACGGGCTGAAGCTCGTCGGTAAAGACTTGAACTTTGTAGTGGCAAAGGCGACACCGGCCTACACGGTGGAGTGGATGTTGAACGAAAAGTTGCCGACACCAAACAAAGACTTCTCCTTTAAGCCTAAAAACGCCGGGCATGCCCCAACTGCTGATGGCTTCAGGACTTTTTATATCCACTATCCATTGAAGGAAAAAACTCATCTTTTCATCACTACCGTCGACAATGCAGGGAAAGCGCTTTGGAAGGCCTCTCTCGACCTCGATCATCCTCCGGTTTCGGTTTCTTTTAATAAAATGGTGATGGAGACGATCATTTACCTCGAAAAACCTGCAGGTGACCCAACTGCCGATCTTGCCTATATTGTCATCGACAGAACCGGTAAAGTAAGGAAGTAGCTCTCACTTGCGTTTTTGCCACTTTTAAGCCTGCGAGTGTCAGGCTTTTCGCATTTTAACAACTCCGAATATTATTCTGATAATACTGGCTAATTCCCTCCTTACAGTAGGTTTTACAGAGGTACTGGATGCGATAATTCTGATTTTGAAATTGCACTCGATTGAATTACTTTAAATTTAACAATTCCGTAACTGAACGGTATATATTTTATCATATATACAATATTTAACCAAGTTTTGTAAAAATTTCAATTTTACCGTAACATTGCCTTTGATAATCACCTTAAATCAAAGGTTTTTTTGCAAATCACTTAGTAACTGGTTCAAAATTAAACTTAACTATTATGTCAAAATCCAAACTAGAGTACATTTGGCTGGACGGATACAAGCCTACTCAAAGTTTAAGAAGTAAGACTAAAATCGTTGATGGTTTTAGCGGTAAGCTTGAGGACGCCCCGATGTGGTCATTTGATGGAAGTTCAACAGAGCAAGCTCTTGGCGGCTCCTCAGATTGCTTATTAAAACCTGTCTTCATTTGTCCTGATCCTGCTATTGAGAATGGATACCTTGTGATGACCGAAGTTCTCAATGCCGATGGAACCGCTCATGTTACCAACGGTAGAGCAACGATTGATGATTCTGATGACGATTTCTGGTTCGGATTTGAGCAAGAGTATTTCCTTATGGATCCTGAAACTGGTAAGCCAGTTGGATTCCCCGCTGGTGGCTATCCTGCTCCGCAGGGACCTTACTATTGTGGTGTAGGTGGCAAAAACGTCTTTGGTAGAGAGTTTAAGGACGAGCACCTTGATTTGTGTCTAGCCGCCGGTCTGAATGTTGAAGGAACCAATGGTGAAGTTGCTGCAGGTCAGTGGGAATGGCAAATTTTTGCCAAAGGAGCCACGCAGGCCGGAGATGAAGTGTGGGTTGCAAGATTTCTTATGGAAAGGCTTTCTGAGAAGTATGGCTTGTACATTGAGTACCATCCTAAGCCACTTGGTCAGCTTGACTGGAATGGCTCAGGCATGCACGCAAACTTCTCTAATACCTACCTGAGAACCGCTGGTTCCAGAGAGAAGGTGGAGAAAGTTTGTGAGGCCTTCAGAGGTGTGGTGAAAGAGCATATTGCGGTATATGGTGCTTACAATGATCAGCGTTTGACTGGTAAGCATGAAACTGCTTCTATCAATGATTTCTCTTATGGTGTTTCTGATAGAGGTGCCTCCATTCGTATTCCGGTTTATACGGCAACTCATGGATGGAGTGGTTACCTGGAAGACAGAAGACCAGCATCGAATGCTGATCCCTATAAAGTAGCTGCAAGGATCATCAAAACTGTTAAAACAGTGAAATAAGGTTTTAACACCTATTTCCTTTAGTATAATAGCCTCCTGAATTCAGGGGGCTTTTTTTTTGCCTCATCATGGCTGGTTTCTACCACAGTGATGCCTTTTTTTCGGTCACTCACTGGCCCAAATGGCATTGATTCTACCGATTGATTCCCCGACATTTTATCCTGGTTGCCGAAGTTTTGAATTGAAGCATATTAACCACCTAATATTCTGCGATTCTTCAAGGGCTCGAAACTAAAGCTAGATATACTGGTTTTCAGGCGAAATAATTATTTGCGAGCGTGACAATTAGCAGATCGTTTTTAGGTATCGATTCCATCGGGTAATATTTTGATAAATCACCAATAAAGCACCCACTTTAATGCGATATATTTAAAAATATTCCATTTTTTGAATATATCATAATGTAAAACCTCTCTTGTTATGAATGTGTTAAAATCAGTGGTCGTATGGGTAACATTAGCGGCAATGATTTTAATAAATGCAAAAATGAACTCATACGTGGGTAAAAAATGAACTGAAAAATGAATGATTTGCAATTTTTGATATAAAATTGGGTCAAAATTTAATCACTAGTTAGTAACTATTGAAAATTATTCATTCAAATACATTTAAACCTAACACTAACAAGTAGTAGTATGATGAAAGTCTTTACACCCGTTCTTGCTTACGTTAGCTCAGCTCAGGACTCCTTGGCAGTCGACAGTGCTGTGGCCGAAGTAGCCGAGGCCACCATGGTGGTAGCCTCTGAAACCGCAGCTGAAGTTGTGGATTACAGCACGCAAATTGCTGATGTACTATTGACAGCCAACAACATCTGGATGATGCTGGCTACAGCGTTGGTATTTATTATGCACCTTGGATTTGCCGGGGTAGAAACTGGGTTTTCTCAGGCAAAGAATACGGTCAACATCCTATTCAAAAACACAATCACTCCTATAATAGGGCTTTTGACTTATGCTCTTTGTGGTTTTTTCCTTATGTACCCAGGATTTGATGTGCCTGGCTGGTTTGCCTTTGATGGAGCCGGCTGGTCAATGTTCTGGTTTTCTCCAGCAGACGCTGACGTAACAACAGGCTACGCAGATGGCGGCTACACTTACTGGACCGACTTCTTGTTCCAGGCTATGTTCGCAGCCACTGCTGCAACTATCGTATCTGGAGCTGTTGCAGAACGCATCAAGATTTCTACTTACTTGATTTTCACTGTTATATATGTCGGATTTGTATATCCACTAATTGGCTCATGGAAGTGGGGTGGTGGTGCGCTTGACGACATGGGCTTTTATGACTTTGCCGGTTCTACACTGGTTCACTCAGTAGGTGGATGGGGTGCATTGGCAGGTATTATCCTTCTGGGGCCTCGTATTGGCAAGTATGTTGACGGCAAAGTGGTTGACAAGCCAGGTGCCAGTGTGCCTCTTGCAGTCATTGGTGTGTTCATGCTGTGGCTGGGCTGGTTTGGTTTCAACGGCGGTTCTGTGTTGTCTGCTGATCCTGGGCTGGTTTCATTCGTTCTCGTTACCACGTCATTGGCTGCTTGTACTGGCGGTATCGGTGGTTTCATCGGTGGCTACCTTCTATTCAAGAGACTTGATATTGGTATGATGCTAAATGGTATCCTGGCTGGCCTTGTAGGTATCACAGCAGGTGCTGATGTGATTAACCCAGGCTGGGCACTTTTTGTAGGCCTTGTGGCTGGTATCGCTGTAGTTTACTCAGTTGTACTTCTTGACAAACTGAAACTGGACGACGTAGTAGGTGCCGTTTCTGTTCACCTTGTTTGCGGTATATGGGGCACACTTGCGGTGGGTCTGTTCTCTACCAATCCTGAGCACACTTTCTGGATTCAGCTTAAAGGAGTAGTTATCTGTGGTCTGGCTGCGTTCACTGCGGCTTTCCTCATCTTCTTCATTCTCAAGAAAACATTCGGTATCAGAGTATCTGAAGAGCACGAGAAGTCTGGTCTTGACAGCCATGAGCATGGTATTAGAGGCTACACTATCATCTATCCTGATTGATAATCGATCGAAACTCACAATAAAAAAAGAGGCCTCCTTGCTTGCGGCGGCAACCTAACGAGCAAGAGAGGCCTTATCCAAAAAACTTTAAAAAAACAGATTAAAGCTTATGAACACTTTTACAAAATTACTATTCCGTGGCGTATTCGCTACCATTTTTACACTATCATTATCTGTGAGCGCTTTTGCTCAGGAAGAGGAAGAAGAAGATGCGCCACTTTCTATTTCCGGTTCAATTGACACTTATGTAAGAACAGCACCGGGTTATGAAGGTGCCGCCCCTGGTACTTCGTTTGCAAATGGCAACGGCTTTTCAATGGGTATGCTTGACTTAATTATTTCCAAGGAGGTTGGCAAAGTTGGCTTTGTGGGCAATGTTGTTTTCGGCCCACGTGGTCAGGAAGCGGCTTTTGGAGCACCAATAGGTAAGAACTTTGTTAATCAATTGTATGGTTATTGGAATGTCAGTGACAAAGTAACCCTCACAATGGGAGCTTTCAATACCTACCTTGGATATGAGGTGATTTCTCCAACAGCAAATTTTAACTATACCACTTCCTATATGTTTTCTTGGGGCCCTTTCAACCAGGCCGGCTTGAAGGCAGATTTCGCTCTTTCCGACAATTTCAGCTTGATGCTTGCCGTAATGAACCCAACTGATGTATTGGAAACCAATGATTTTGGAAATCACCTCACTGCTGGGTTGCAACTTGGCTACTCTGGTGACTTCGGGAGCATTTACTTGAATTCACGTTATGGTGACTACAGCGGAAAATTGTTCCAGGGTGATATTACGGCTGGTTTCGATATCTCAGATGCTTTCTTCCTTGGTGTGAATGCTACAGTACTTGACGATGATGGTGCAGGCTTCTCAGGTGTTGCACTCTACCCACAAATTGGTGTTTCAGATAATTTCTCTATCGGAGTTCGTGGCGAATATTTCGCAGTTAAAGGTGCTTACCTTGGCGGAATTGGTGCTGGCCCTATCGGTTACGATACTAATGGAGACGGTAGTGTTATCGATTTGACCCTTAGCGGAAACATTTCAGTAGGTAAGCTTACTTTCATTCCTGAAGTTCGTATCGATGCTACTTCAGAAGATACCTACGTGAATAAAGACGGCGAAGCAGGCAAGTCGTTGCCTTCGCTACTGTTTGCAGCGATCTACTCTTTCTAAATTATTTAGTGATATCAGTTAATAGAAAGCCCGTGAAAGCGGGCTTTCATCGTTTTAAGGCGTTGGTATTTGGTTGGCAACATGCAATAAGTGACATGCCACAATGCCGGCTGTTTCAGTTCTCAGTACCGACTCTCCCAGGCTTACGGGTAAAAATCCCCTGGAAATAGCCTGGTCTATTTCGGCCGCCGAAAAATCTCCCTCGGGCCCGATCAGTATCAGGTAGGAGGTATGCGTCTTCACTTTTGCTATCAGATAGTTTTCTATGGGCTGGTTGGCAATAGCCACAAAGTTTTGCCTGCCCTCTTGCGGTGTTTGTATCACTTCATCCAGTTTAACCAAGCCATTCAGTTTTGCTTTGATGAAGTTCTTAGACTGCTTCAGTGCACTGACCGTAATTTTCTCAGCTCTCTCCAGCTTCAGTTTGGTTCGCACCGAATGTTCGCATTCAACAAATGTGATTTCATCCACACCCAGCTCGCACACTTTTTCCAGAAACCACTCAATTCTGTCGGGCTGCTTGGTTGGTGCTATGGCAATGTGAATGTGATAAGGCCTGGAAAAGCTTTCGGCACTCAGCACCTCCAGTTGAGCGCCTCCCGATTGATCGCCGACAATTCGGCATAGAAAGCGTTCACCCATTCCGTTAGTGAAATAAACCTGGTCACCTTTCTTGTGCCTTAGTACTTTCAGGCAGTGTTGCGACTCTTCCTTATCGAGTGTAACGATGTCGTTGACGGAGAATTTTTGAGGATGGTAGAAAATGTGCATAATGTTATCTTGGGAATGCAAAATACGTTGCCTGCAATTAAGCATCAAAGAATTCAATGCGACGGCTGTAATTTGGCTAAATCGTTCATCAGGATCAAAAAATGATTAATTTCGAAGTTGGCAGAAATGAGCGGACTAACAGTTTTTTAAATACATAAATATCCCTGAAAAATGGCAAGACTGAGGTTTAAGGCACTGGAGGCCCTTAGCATGAGAAAGAAGGTAGAGTTCAAGCTTCCTTCATTGAAAATATCTGACTATTTCGGTCAAAATGCCTTTGGTATACCTCAAATGCGAAGTGCTCTTGCACCGGAGGTGTTTGAGAAAGTAGTGCACGTGAGCCATGGTAAGCGGGTGGACAAAGACACGGCTGATGCAGTGGCTGCTGCTGTGAAGACGTGGGCCATGAACAGGGGAGTGACGCACTACACGCACTGGTTTCAGCCTTTGACAGGAGCCACGGCAGAAAAACACGATACTTTTTTTGATTCCACCAAAGGCATCGAGGAATTCAAAGGCAGCGCCCTTGTTCAGCAGGAGCCAGACGCTTCTTCCTTTCCAAGTGGAGGGATCAGAAGTACCTTTGAGGCAAGGGGCTACACCGCCTGGGATCCAAGTTCTCCCATTTTCATTTGGGACACCACATTATGTATTCCCACCATATTTGTTTCTTTCACAGGGGAGGCGCTCGACTACAAAGCACCGCTGCTGAAAGCCATTGAAGCCATCGACAGGGCCTCTACCAAAGTTTGTCGGCTGTTTGACAGAGCAGTGGCCAACGTGACTCCCACACTTGGCTGGGAGCAGGAGTATTTTGTAGTAGATAGAGCCCTTTATAATGCACGTCCTGACCTGGTGATGTGTGGCCGAACGGTGTTTGGACACAATCCGGCCCGTGGTCAGCAATTGGACGACCATTACTTTGGAACCATTCCCACACGGGTACAGGAGTTCATGAAGGAGTTTGAGGTGGAGGCTCACAAGTTGGGAATTCCGATTCGCACCAGGCACAACGAGGTGGCTCCTTCTCAGTTTGAGGCAGCTCCGATGTTTGAGGAGGCCAACGTGGCTACCGACCACAACCAACTATTGAGGGACATCATGGACAGGATCGCTTTTAAGCATGACCTCAAAGTGTTGCTGCACGAAAAGCCTTTTGCCGGCGTGAACGGAAACGGCAAGCACAACAACTGGTCGCTTATGACCGACACGGGTGTGAACCTGCTTCAGCCCACCAGCAGTGCCAGGGAGAACCTACTTTTTCTTACATTCTTCGTGGTATCCATCAAAGCGGTGTACGAGCATGCCGATTTGCTCAGGGCCAGTATTGCGTCGTTTGGCAACGACTTTAGGTTGGGGGCTAATGAGGCACCACCAGCGATTATTTCAGTTTTCATTGGTCAAACGCTGAGCAACGTACTGGATGAGCTGGAAAAAAACGGTAATGTGAAAATTGAAAAGGGTGATAATCTGTATATGAAACTTGGAATTGATCAGATACCTGAGATCATCATGGACAACACCGACAGAAACAGGACATCACCGTTTGCTTTTACAGGCAATAAGTTCGAGTTCAGGGCAGTTGGCAGCGAGTCGAATGTATCGAACCCGATGATGGTGCTTAACCTGATTGTGGCTGATCAGCTTAATAAGTTCTATTCGGAGGTAACCAAACTGACCAACAAAGGCAAGGATCGCAGACTGGCGATTATCGAGGTCCTGAGAAAATATATCAAAGAATCGAAGTCAATCAGGTTTGAGGGTGATGGTTATTCGGAGGCATGGGTGAAGGAAGCTGAGAAGCGTGGTCTTTCCAATGTGCGGGACACGCCAAGAGCTCTCGATTTTTACCTTTCTGACAAGTCCACTCAGCTATTCAGCTCCAATAAAATATTGAATGAAAAGGAGGTGAAGGCTCGTCATGAGATCATGATTGAGAACTACATCAAGAAGGCACAAATTGACTCCCGGGTAATGGGAGACCTGGCTCTGAACCACATCATCCCAACAGCCATTGCTTATCAGAATAAGCTCATTCAAAATGCAAAAGGCCTGAAGGAGCTTGGGGTGGATAACAAGGAAATCATCAGCTATATAGAAGAAATAAGTCAGCACATTTCTGCCCTTCGCAAAAATGTGAATGAGATGATTGAAGAAAGGAAAAAGATCAACAAGATTGAGGATTCAAGGAAGCGAGCCATTGCCTATTGTGATGACATCCGGCACAAGTATTTTGATAAGATCAGGTATTCGGTTGATAAGCTTGAGTTGTTTGTTGACGACGAAGACTGGCCGCTTGTGAAATACAGGGAACTTTTGTTTTTGAAATAGGTTAAAAGCCTCATATATGGAGTGGTTTTGAAAACAATCCTGAAGGTTTTTTTTATCGTTTCCGTTAGTGCCCTCGTTTCTCACTTCATTGGAGGGTGCATGGAATTTCGGATGTCTTCCAAAGAAATGGGCAGCTACTACGAGGGCTATCCAAAGCCCGAGCTCGTGTCATTTGCATTTGGTGGCCGAACGGTTCACTATGCAGAGGCAGGCGACCCCACGAAACCATTGGTGATGTTTGTTCACGGCTCTCCCGGGTCGTGGAGCGCCTTTGCTGACTTTCTGAGGGATTCGGTGCTCATTGCCAACTTTCACATGATTGCTCCCGATAGGCCAGGGTTTGGCTACTCAAATTTTGGTAAGGTCGAGCCATCCCTGAAAAAGCAAAGCGAGTTCTTGTATCAGATATTGAAGCGATATCCGGAAAAGAGGGCTATCCTGGTCGGTCATTCTCTGGGAGGCCCGGTCATTGCTCAAATGGCTATGGATTACCCTGACAACGTGAAGGGGCTGTTGTTCGTGGCTCCTTCTATTGACCCGGCACTTGAGCCGGACGAATGGTTCAGACCGCTGCTGCGCAACTTCGTTGTTCGCACTTTCACACCCATAAGTTTGGCGGTATCCAACGAAGAAATTATCGGCCTTAAGGAAGAGCTGGGGATGATGACTGATGGCTGGAAAAGCTTAAAGAAGCCTGTTTATATGCTTCAGGGCGACAAAGACACGCTCGTGCCGATGGAAAATGCTTACTACCCCGGTAGGTTCATGCCCGACAGCCTTATTTACATTCAACTGCTAAGCGGGGTCAATCACTTTATTCCCTGGTCGCATCCTCAGGAAATAGTGAAAGGTATCCACTACCTGAATGCTTTGCCTTAGCGTCAATTTGGGAATGTAGGATTTTTGGTATCTTTATTGAGAAGCGTTTCTTTAGACTAGAATATTATGAAACTAACCAATCACACCCTGAAGCTTTTAGTGGCTCTGCTGGCTATAAGCCTGGCCGCCAGTTCCTGCACCAAATCGGTATATATCAATACGCTGAGGCCTGCGGAGATCACCTTTCCTTCGCATGTCAACACAATTTTACTGGTCGACAGGACGGAATTTGAGAGGAAAGGTCTCGGTATAATGGAAGGAGTACTTACCGGGGAGATGCCGGGTGAAGACAGAGCCGGTGTGCAGGAAGCGATGAATGCCTTTCAGCAGCAGTTGATGGCCAGCCCCAGGTTCCAGCTGAAGCGAGCCAGCGAAACGTTGAAAGGCAACAGTATGACGGGCGCTTTTCCTGATCCGATTTCATGGGGAGTGATCGAAAGACTTTGTCGGAACTATGATGCCGACGCTGTGATCGCCGTCGAAATTTTTGACACCGACTTCATCGTTACTAACGGGAAACGTGATGTGGAACGAGAGGTTGAGAAAGATGGAAAAAAAGTAATGGAGAAGGTAGTCGAGTATTATGCTGAAGGAGTGGGCAATGCGAAAATAGGTTTTCGACTATACGACCCTCTTGAAAAAACGATTGCAGACCAGCAGCTCTTTAACCCGTCCAATAATTGGAGTGCCACTGGAGCCAATGTGAAAGATGCCGTGTCGCAGTTAATTCAAAAAACGGAGGCCACCAGGCAGGTCAGCCGTACGGCAGGCTCTACCTATGCTTACAAAATTGCCCCCATGCCGGTGCAATTGAGTCGGTTTTATTACGCTAAATCCAAAAAGACGCCCGAAGTGAGGCAAGGTGCCCGGCAAGCTCAGGTAGGGCAGTGGCAGGGTGCCATCGACACCTGGCGGGGCAGACTCAGCCAAAGCATTAAGCGGAAAGAAGGGGGCAAGCTGGCCTACAATATTGCTGTGGCTTACGAAGTGCTGGGAGATTTTGATAGCGCCAAAGAATGGGCTTCAAGATCTTACGTTAAATACGAGAACAAGAAGGGCCGTGGATACAATAGCACCCTGAACCAGAGGATATACAATGATCAGCTGTTGCAGCAGCAGGGAGTCAGGGACTGATCTACTTTTCGGGAAAGGTTTCAATTTTACGCATTAGCGCTTCAGCTTCGGCAACTTTTTCGTCCGATTTTCGACGATTTATACTGCTGAGTTTAAACGACTCTTCAAGCAACTTTCTGTGCTTTTCAATGAGTTTTTCTTTTTCACTTTTCTTTCTGAAGAATCCGAATGCCATGTTTTGTGATTTATAAATCATATAACAGGATGATCGGTATAATGTTTTTAATGATGGTATTTTGTTAAAATGTTATCACCATGGAATCGTTATCATGCTTTTTTTGTGAAAAAATTAATCGCTACTTTCGGGGTCTCGACACCTTTAGCTGTTATTAGATTTTTACCACTGGATTTTACTACATCGCAAACTAAATGAGAAACTTTCTAAGAGCTCTCCCGGCTCTTTTTATTCTGCTCTTTTGTGCTTTTTTTTCTCTCTCTGCACAGAATTTTCAGTTCAAAGGTTACGTCAAAAACAGTGTTACAGGGGAGCCCATAGAGGGGGCTAACGTGTATGTTACGAACCTGTCTACAGGTGTTATCACTGACTCAACCGGGTATTTTTCTATGTTTTTGCCTCAGGGCACACACGCTGTGGAGTTCACTTACGTGGGTTTTGAGTCGAAGAAAAGGAATATTGCCCTAAACAGGACGGTTACTATCAACATGAACCTCGAGGAGTCGTCGCAACTGTTGCAGGAGGTGAGTGTGAGCGGGCAGGTCGAAGATCATAACATTTCCAGCTCGGAAATAGGGGTGAGTAAGATGTCGATGAAGACCATCGAAAAGATGCCGTCGTTCATGGGAGAAGTGGATGTAATGAAGAGCTTGCTGATGTTACCCGGAGTGAGTACGGTGGGTGAGGGCACCACAGGGCTGAATGTGCGAGGAGGCAATATTGATCAAAACCTGATTTTGCTCGACGATGCCCCTGTTTTCAATAGCTCCCACCTGATGGGCCTATTTTCAGTTTTTAATCCCGACATGGTGCGAGACGTTACTTTTTACCGTGGGGCTATCCCTGCGCAGTACGGAAGCCGGGTGTCGTCGGTGCTTGACATCAAAATAAGAAACCCTGAAACGGAAAGGCTGAAACTGGCAGGCGGGGTCGGGCTTATTTCTAACCGGCTGATGCTGGAAGGCCCGATTGGAAAAAGTGAAAAGCTTAGCTTCCTGATAGGTGGCAGGGCTTCGTTTTCTGATTATCTGCTCAAAATTTCGCCCAACAAATCTATTCAGGACACCAGGGCCAATTTTTATGATGTTACGGGCAAGCTGTTGTACAAGCTGAATAACAATAACAAACTGCAGGTGTCTTTCTATAGGGCGCATGATGGGTTCAAGCTGGCATCCGACTCCTTGTCGGCAGTAGAAATAAATGCTTCTTCTTCTCAGTTTGCCTGGGAAACAGCCAACGCCACCGTTCGCTGGGACCATGCTTTTACTGATAACTTCATTGCCAATATCGTCGGTGTGTACAGCGACTACAATGCGATCATATCGAGCCCCGAACCTACCAACGGCTTTGACCTTACCTCGGCAGTAAAATACCGCAAGCTCAAGTCGGACTTTAGTTGGTTTAGCTCCGGTGGACATTCGGTGATGTTTGGAGCGGCTGCCACCAAGTACATTATTGACCCTGGCCACCTCGACCCGAATAGTGACCAGTCGAGCATCAATGAATTATTGCTGCAGCAGGAAAACGGACTGGAGCTGGCTGGCTTCGTTAGCGACGAAATCATTTTCAACGACAAAATCACCTTGATGCTTGGGCTCAGGTATTCGTACTTCCAAAGTATGGGCGAAAGAAATGTGTATTCGTATGAGCCCAATCAACCTTACTCGCTAAAGACCATCACCGACACCACGTTTTTCAGTAAGGGAGAAAAGGTGGCGAGTTACCATGGGGCAGAGCCAAGGTTTTCTTTTAAATACAGCCTGAACCCCAGCAGTTCTATCAAGCTTGGGTATAATAAAATGCGACAGTATTTGCAGCTCGTATCGAACACCACGGCTGCATTGCCTATTGACAGGTGGCAGCTGAGCAATACCTACTCTCAACCAATTATTGCTGATCAGCTGTCAGTTGGCTATTTCAAGAACCTAAATAGTAATGAGTATGAGGTGTCGGCTGAGGTGTTTTACAAAACCACACAAAATGTAAGCGACTATAAAGATGGGGCAGAGTTGTTGCTCAATCAGGCGCTTGAAACGGCCATCTTGCACGGCAGTGGCTATGCCTATGGGCTGGAGTTTCAAACCAAGAAGAATTTGGGGAGGCTGACAGGCTGGCTGAGTTATACGTATTCTCAGGCACGTCAACAGGTGAAGGGTGATTTTGAGGAAGAAGAAATAAGCGGGGGGGAGTACTACCCAACTAATTTCAACAAACCACACATTTTGAACATGTCTGCTACGTGGAAGGAAAGTGCCAGGGTCAACTTTTCTGCCAATTTCACCTATAGCACGGGAAGGCCAGTCACATATCCTGACGATAAGTACTATGTATACGGACTTTTCATTCCGAACTATGTGAGCAGGAATCAGTACAAAATACCCGATTATCACAGGCTGGATCTTGCAATGACTGTTGGACCCGATCCGGCCAAGCAGACCAAATGGCAGGGCAGCTGGACATTCTCCATTTACAATGTTTACGCACGCAAAAATGCCTATTCAGTATTTTTTAAGCCTAATAATCAGGCTGCTGTGAATCAGGCTAATGCCTACAAACTGTCCATTTTCGGCACCATTTTCCCCTCCATCACCTATAATTTCTCCTTTTGACAGCCATGATGAACCTATTGATTTTACAGCATATGCATAAGGCTTTCTACATAAGTTTTTTTCTTTTTTTAGTGTCTTGCATTACCCCATTTGACCCTGATTTGACTCAGGAGAACCCCAAACTGAGCGTGGAAGGAACGGTGACGGACCTGGCGGGGCCTTATGCGATCAAGCTGAGTTACAGTACATCGTACACCAGCGGTGATAAGAAAAATGAGAATACGATCAGAGACGCAAAAGTCTTCATTAGCGACAGCGAGGGTAACGAGGAAGAGCTGACCTATAGTGGCAACGCAGGCACTTATGTGACCGCAGCCGATGGCATTCAAGGTGTGGCTGGCAGATACTACACGCTGAGGGTTGAACTTTCTAATGGTAAAGCCTATGAGTCATACCCTGAGCTGATGCCCCATGCGCCGGAAATAGATACATTGTACGCTGAGTACAGGGATGTGACTGGTGAATTTGTGCAGGGTGAATTTGATGTTTACCTGGATGCCACCGATCCGGCAGAAGAGGAGAACTATTACCTGTGGAAGTGGAAGCATTACAAAAGACTTGACTACTGCCTGACCTACGTGCAAAATTTCCCATCGCCACCCACCTGGTATGCGAGGTATTGCTGTAGCGAGTGTTTCGAAATTGAAGCTTGTGCCGGTTGTGTCAATATTGGATCGGATGCTCTGGTGAACGGCGGGAGGATCAGCAGAGTGCCCTTGATGTCGTTTGAGTACGACAGCCGGGAGCCTTACTATTTGCAGGCTGAGCAGTATTCACTGACGGAGTCGGCCTACAAGTTTTGGAAAACAGCTAGCGACCTGATTAACAATGCGGGTGGTGTTTTCGATAAACCGCCGGTGACCGTTAAAGGAAACCTTTTCAATGTGAGCGATCCGAATGAGCAGGTGTTGGGGTATTTTGGTGCTTCCTCAGTAAAAGTAAAGGCGGTGTACTTTAGGAGAGATAATATTCCTTCGTTTCCCTATAGCTCAACACCCCTCTATAATATCGACACACGGGGCTGCCAGGAATGTGAAGAATCGATTTACAGAACCGGAAGAAAGCCATCGGAGTGGGATAATGCGCCAACGTATTAATTGGAATAATTGATCTGATCGGTTATTCTGCCCTTTCGGTTGTAATACCTCCAAAGGCCAGTGCGCTCATCATTCAGGTATTTCCCTTCGGCTTCCACTGCACCATTGTCATGATAGTACTTCCATGGGCCCTGCTTTTGCGAGTTCAGTAGCTGCCCCTCAGAGGCCAGTTTGCCATTGGGGTGGTGGTACTTCCAGGTGTCAGCAGTGAATCCGTTTTTATAATAGCTTTCCAGCTTAAGGGTGCCGTCTTCATAGTAAGTTATCCTTGAGCCGTAGCCATCTTTTAGGGTGCCGCCAGGCAAGATTTCGCCTTTTGGGGTAAAGTATTCGCTGACTGCCAGTAGTCGGCCATTGTCCCAGTTTTCATCCTGTATCAGTTGTTCATTCTGGTAAAACCTGCCCCAAATGCCGTCCTCCAAATCCAGTCTGTAGCTACCGATAGCAGATATTTCTCCCGTAATATAGTAGCTGACCCACTGGCCGTCTCTCATGTCATTTTTGTACTTGCCTTCGGTTTCGATTGGGCCAGCCTCATAAAAGTATTTCCACAGGCCAGTCTTCTGATCACGCAGGTAGTCGCCAATAGAATAGAGGTTTCCATTCTCAAAAAAGCTTGTCCACGTAGCCGTCTTCAGGTCGTAGGCATATTTGCCTTCAACGCTCTTTTTGCCCCGGGCAAAAAACTCCTGATAGATGCCGTCCTTTAGGCCGTTCTTATAGTTGACATTTAACTTGAGCTGACCATTCTCGTAGTATTGCTGCCAGTTGCCAGTTGCTATGCCCAACTCATATTCTTCCGTCTTTTCCAGTTTGCCACTCGGGTAGTAGTACGACTGTTTTCCATCCAGCGAACCATTTTTATATTTCTCTTTGGCTAAAATCAATTTGAAAGGGTCGTATTCTACCCAAACGCTGTCTTTCTTTCCTATTTTGAAGACTCCCTCAAGCGCCACACTTCCATCGGGATAAAACTCCGTAACTGGTCCGTGAAGCGTATTCTCTTTGTAATATACTTTGGACTGCAATTGTCCGTATTCGTCGTAAAATTCGGCCTCACCGTCCAGTTTATCATTCTCATAAAACACTGCTGACTTCAGGTTGCCTGTTTCATAATACTCTTTCCAAAGTCCTTCTCGTTTGCCCTCGTTGTATTTGCCTTCGTAAAGCTTCAGCCCAAAGCGATAGAACCCTTCCCAGTCGCCAGTTCTCAGACTATCTTTGTACCGGCCTCGTTCCTTGATTTCCCCATTTGAATAAATACTGGCATAGATACCGTTAAGAATACCTCCTTTGTAGCTCTCCATTTGGTTGCGGCGGCCATCTGTGTTGTAGAAAAACCAAAGGCTGTCTTTCTTATCATTTTTGTAAAACCCTTCCGCCAGCAGCTGGTTGTTGCCCCTGTAAAAAAGCCACAGGCCTTCCTTTTTACCATTCTGTACCTCGCCTTTGTAAGTGGCAACGGTGTCAGGAAAAGACATCGTTTGGGCCTTCAATCCGGGAAGCAAAAAGCAGGATAGACAAAAAATGCTTAAAGAGTATATCAACAAATAGCTTGCGGGCTTATTCATCCGGGGTTTGATTGTTGTCCGATTACTTTGGCATTCAAAAACAATGCTAGATTATTCAATCCTTTAAAATAGACATAAATTTTTTAAAACCTTTGGTAGCGAATTCATCGAGATTTGGGATCTCATGGAGAGGCAAATAGTAGCTGAGCCGCAAAAAGGTGGATTTTTCAATTGAAAGTGTTTGCACGCTGTCGGAGGGGTTTAAGTCGTGAAAACTACCTGAGAAAATGTCGTTTTCCCAGGGCGAACCGTCGACTTGAAAACGAATTTTTTCAAAAGTAAGTGCCCCAATATTCTTTAAAATGTTTGGTTTTCTTTCCTGCCAAAACCCACCGGCCATGTGAAGCGAGAGGGTGAAGTAATGCCCCCACCAAAATAGCAGCCGGATATTGAGCACATCGTGACGGGTCATAAGCCGTGGGTAGTCCAGCACAATATAGGGGAGGCCTTTGTAATTTTCTCCTCTCGATACCTTTCCAGCTTTTACCAGGGTGTCGGGTGGTAAGTGAAGGCTGCTTTCACTCAGCATTATTTGCCTAAATTTTCCTTCTACTGCAGAGAACCGGTCAGCCATCTTCGAAATTACCTTTCGTTTGGTCAACAGTAGTTCACTGTCACCCATCAGGTCTATTTCTTCTGTGGAAAACCCGTCTTCTACCATCTAATAAGTGCAGAAGCCCAGGTAAATCCGCTACCAAATGCAGCGAGGCATACTAAGTCGCCTTCCTTTATTTTTCCCTCCTGCCACGCTTCACTCATAGCAATAGGAATGGAGGCGGCTGTTGTATTGCCATATTTCATGATGTTGTTGAATACCTGGTCGTCCGACAGTCCCATTTTCTTTTGAATGAACTGGCTGATGCGCAGGTTGGCCTGGTGCGGGATCAAAAGGTTGATGTCTGTGCTCTTAAAGCCATTCTTGTCCAGCGCCTCATTGATTACCTCTTCAAAGCGGGTAACTGCGTGCTTGAACACAAAGTTGCCATTCATGTAGGGGTAGTAGCTGATATCTTCGGGGTCGTTTTCGACGATTAGTTTGTCCACCCAGTGCTTGGTGCTTGGTCCTATGAGTGCCAGCTCCTTCGCATGCTTGCCTTCGGAATGAAGGTGGGTAGACAGGATGCCCTGACCTGGCTTGTCGGCTGCCTGCATCACCACGGCACCTGCACCGTCGCCGAAAATAACTGAGACGCCACGCCCTCTGGTGGTCATGTCAAGGCCGCTGCTATGGAGCTCGGAGCCTATCACCAGAA
Source organism: Imperialibacter sp. (assembly GCF_048007035.1). Classification (NCBI taxonomy): domain Bacteria; kingdom Pseudomonadati; phylum Bacteroidota; class Cytophagia; order Cytophagales; family Flammeovirgaceae; genus Imperialibacter; species Imperialibacter sp. The sequence goes on along the minus strand of NZ_CP180355.1, from coordinate 648,298 downwards.
TGTTGTTATACATTCCGGTTTTGATAAACTGATCGGCAATGGAAACTGCATAAACAAACCCTGAACACTGATTTCGGACGTCAAGCGCACCAATTTCTTTGATGCCAAGCTGCTCCTGCACCATCACACCCGGGCCTGGGAAGTAGTAGTCGGGGCTGAGGGTGGCAAAAATGATGAAGTCAAGATCGTCGGGCGTAATGCCAGCGTTTTTGATGGCAATCCGGGCAGCCTTGGTACCCATGGTTGACGGGGCTTCATCCGACTTTGGGTCTACAAACCGGCGCTCTTTAATGCCCGTTCTTTCCTGGATCCACTCGTCAGTGGTTTCTATCAGTTTTTCAAGGTCTTTGTTGGTCACTACGTTGTCGGGCACATAGTGGCCAATGCCTGCTATCTTGCTTGCTCTCATTTGGGTGTTGAGTTTTATTTATACAAGAATAATAAACGAAACAATTTAAGTTCTATTCAATAACAAGGACTTCGATGCGGCGGTTTAGCTCACGTCCTTCTTTTTCATTGTCATTCGACGCCAGGGGTTGCGTGGCTCCATAGCCCACTTCCTTAATTCTATCTTCCGATATTCTTCTTTGCATCAGGTAGCTGCCCACTGCTCTGGCCCTGAGTTTCGATAAATTCTGTGAGCTGGTTTTTTCCTCCAAAGCGTCGGTGTGCCCGCCAATCTCAATTCTCAGTTCAGGGTTTTCGCTCATCACCTTGAACAGTGCGAAAAGCTCGGGTGTATAAGCAGAGCTGATATAATCAGACCCCGGTTCAAAGTATATATTACTCAAAATAGCCTTGTTGCCTTTGCTGAATTTCTTCCCCAGGTCACCTAGCTCAGTGTATTCCGAAATGGGGGCTGTGGTTTCGGTGCTGGCACTGGCAACTTTTGTTGTCGTTTTGGTTGGAACGGCTGATTTGCCTTGCTGTAAGCCCTGCTGATGGGTTTGCTGAGCAAGGATGGTCTCTGTCAAGTCGATTTCAAAAACTTTGTTCAGTATGTCGGTGGGGCTGGCCTGATCCACTGAAATACTCTCTGTTTTAGCATGCAGCCCCATGTAGGTCAGGTCGAATGCCTGGTCAAATCCCGACGTAAGCAAGACCTCAAACTCCCCGTCCTGATTGCTTTCAGCCGAAAGTGTGTTCAGATACTGGTTGTCGGGTGTTACTTTCACCAGCACCCCCGCCAGAGGCTGCTTTGTAGAACTGGCGATTACCCTGCCCTTCATCGGAATCTTGATTTCTTCTACGAAAAGGTACGCATCGAGAAAACCAACTGTGCCGGCCCTGTCCGAACTAAAGAATCCAGTTTTCCCATCTTTGTTGAACTTGAAGAAAATTTCATCACCGGGTGTATTAATAGGATACCCCAGGTTTTCCGGAGTTCCCCACCTGCCTGTAGTAGGGTTTCGTACCGACTTGAATATGTCGAAGCCCCCAACGCTTGAGTGGCCTCTTGAGCTAAAATAGATGGTGGAACCGTCCGGTGTGATGTAAGGGCTGTCTTCGTCAAACGGAGAGTTGAGTTCCTGTAGCTCGGTGGGGGCCGACCATTGACCTTCACCCTGCCTTGTCACCATATAAAGGTCGATGTCTTTGTCCGGCTTTTTTGACTCAGCGGTATAAACAAGCACTTCTCCATTGGAAGTGAAAAAGCCGCTGACCTGCATGCCTGAGCGATCTATCTGCTCCAAAGGCTTGGGCTTTTGCCAAACACCATTCACTTTTTCCGATTGATACAGATCACCCTTTTTGTCCTCGTAGTAGAGGAGAAGCTTGGTTTCGTTGTCGAAAAGCTGAAGGTTGACGATGTTGCCTTTCATTTCTTTGAAAGCCGGGTAGCTCACTGGTGCCGACCATTTGTTTTTCCCCTGCCGCTCAAAAAAGTAAATAGTTGACCTTTGCTTTCTTCGGCGGACACTCTCGTCGTTGCCTATGCTCGCAAGCATCAGCTTACTTTCGTTGTCGAACAAGATAGGGTTCTCTTCAGAATTGAACGTGTTGATTGGTGCCGGCAAATGGTGCACTGAATAGGTGGACGGAAGCTCGATAAAGGATTTTTTAACAATAGCGTCTTCAATAAACGCCTTTGTTTCGTCGGTAATTACTTTGCTTTTGTAGGCCTTCAGGTCGAGGAATTTCTGCCAGGCTTCTATGGCCGCACCATAGTCGTACCGTGCCGCATAGATCCTTCCCGCCCAGTAATAGAAAAATTTGTCGCTGGTACCCAGGGTAGCTTCAAACTGAAGAAATTTATCGAGTGGTTTGGCGGGGTAGTAGGTGAGTAGTGAGCAAATCTCGGCGTAGTACTGGGCCTTTCTGTCGTCGGGTGATCCAGCCAGGTATTCGTTGAACAACAGGAAGGCGGTTTCCAACTCCTCGTCGTAAAAAGAATCCTCCGCTCGCACATACGTGCTGTGCTTGCCCTGTGAGGAACCTGCATAGGGAAGCAGGACACCCACTGCAAGGAGGGCTAGAGAAGTAAAGCGTAAATAGATCGAATTTTTCATGCTGGTATACAAATACAATAGAAATCGGGTTGGTTGATACTTCTTCAAAACGCTATGAACACGAACTTGTTCAAGATACAAATTGTCTCAGGATAATGATAAATCGTTAATTAGTCAAAGAGTGTATAGTTGCCGAACTGATCCGAAGGCGCCGCCGGTAAGATCAAATCAGGTGCATCATACTTTATATTATTAACTCTTGATGACACAGGATGGCGTTGCATTTGCAGTGCCGGAAAGGGAGTTAACATGCTCACAAGCTCCCCGAACGGCGTAGCTTTGTTGAGCCAGGCACTTTCACGGGTTTTCTCAATCATTACTGGCATCCGGTCACTGGCTTCCGTTACCAGTTGGTTAGCAGCACAAGTAATTAATGTAAACGAATGCATTTGCTCTCCTTCATCGTCGTCAAATTCCTCCCAAAGACCTGCCATAGCAAACGGCTGATGCTGCTTTTCAAAAAAGTAGTAGGGTACCTGTCCTTTCTTACTCACTTTTTTCCAATCGTAAAACCCATCAGCTGGTATCAAACACCGGCGCTCCATCAGTGCGGTTTTTGCACTTGCTTTCTCGGGAATCTGTTCTGCTCTTGTAATGTAGAGCCTTTCACTGATGCTTTTATTGTTGGCCCATTTAGAGATCAGTCCCCAGTAAAAAAACGAAAACCCCTTCGGTGCGTCGCTGGTAATAACCGGTGCGAGCTGCGTTGGCGCTATGTTAAATCTTGGCTCATATGAGTCTGTTACGTCGGCTTTAAATCGCCTGGCAACTTCTTCCGGTGGCTTACTCAACGTATAGCGTGAACTCATTCAATGATTGGTTTCCCCAAAGCTATCTAATTTGCCGTAAAAATACGACCGTAACACTGACTGTGAGTCATTTATACCATTTGATTGCCCTGAAGCCACCGCTCAGGGTGCAGGCAAAACTCAGTAGCCACCTGCTCCGACCAGTAGGTGCTGCCGTTTCGAAACTCCGCAAAACCGCAATGCCCGCCGTGCTGTGGTTTCAGCAATAAGGTGTTTGGATTGGCGCTGAATGCACTTTCATCGTAGCACTTTTCGGAAAGGAAAGTATCGTTTAACGCATTGACCACAAGCAGGGGCGTCTTTACTTTTGGCACAAACGGAGCTGAGCTGCACCGGGTGTAGTAGTCAACAGCGCCTTCGTAGCCATGCAGGGGGCCAGTTACTAATTCATCAAATTGAAAGATGCTTTTTATTTTTCGGACGCCCTCAGTGTTGAACGATTCGGGGAATATTCCGGCTTTTCGAACCACTTTCTTAATCAACGTATTCAGGAATCTTCGGGTGTAGAGGTAGTTGTGCCATTTGTCTATTTCAACAGAGCAGCTCTCCAGGTCAAGAGGCACGGAAAACGCCACGGAGGAGGCAATGGGATATTGGCCAGCATAGGACTCACCCAGAAACTTCACTGTCATGTTGCCGCCAAGACTAAAACCCACGAGTGAAATTTCGTTGTAGCCTCTGTTAACGGCTTCGGCCACTACTGCGTCCAGGTCTTCGGTAGCTCCGCTATTGTAGAACCTCGGCAGCCTGTTGAGCTCGCCACTACAGCCCCGTAGGTTCCAGGCCATCACGTCCCAGCCAAAGGCATAAAAGGCCTTGGTCATTCCTTTGATATAGGGTCTGCTGCTGTCTCCTTCCAGCCCGTGAGTGATAATTACTACCCGGTTGTTGCGATTTGCTGTGTGCTGTATGGCATAATCAATGTCAAGAAAGTCACCATCTTTCATTTCCAGCCTTTCCCTTCGCACGGCAGGGGGATTGGATACTTTTCTGAAAAGAGCAGGGTAAATCGTTTCGAAGTGCTTGTTTACAGAAAGAAAGGAACCCTTGTAGCCGGGTTTTTGGAGTACGGGCATTGCTGGTTATTCAATAAATTTTCAAAAAAGCCATGAATACTGCTGTAGTTATTGCTAATATCGTAGCAGACGGGAACCTATGCACACGTTTGTAAATTGATGTTTGGGTAGATTCGCTGGCCGACCAAAACATTTTCCAACGAATATCATTTAATATGTTCATGGCTAAGCCTCAATTTTATAAATTTACGAGTCGCAACATGATAATGCATAGTTGTGATTAAAATTTCAATAACGCTATTTTTGATATAAATAAGGACAACGAATGGCTGAAGTAATCAGAATGCCAAAAATGAGTGACACCATGGAAGAGGGTGTTATCGCTTCATGGCTGAAGAAAGTGGGGGATACAGTGAAATCTGGTGATATACTCGCCGAAGTAGAAACCGACAAGGCAACAATGGAGCTGGAATCGTATGAGGATGGCACCCTCCTTTATATTGGTGTAAAGGAGAAAGAAGCTGCCCCTGTAGACGGAATCATTGCTATCATAGGCAAGAAGGGAGAGAATATTGACGGATTGCTGAAAGATGTGAAGAGTGGAGGAGCAGGCAACGGCGCTGCTGAAAAGGCCGCAGAAAGTGCCACCCCGGCACCAGCTGCCAGCGCACCCGCAGAAAAAATTGATACTTCAGGCATTAAGGCAACGGTGGTAACAATGCCAAAAATGAGCGACACCATGACGGAGGGAGTTATTGCGTCATGGTTGAGCAAAGTAGGAGACACTGTGAAGGCTGGAGACATCATTGCCGAAGTGGAAACTGACAAGGCTACCATGGAATTGGAGTCTTATGAAGATGGTACCTTGCTTTATATCGGCGTGGAAGCTGGTAGTTCTGTGCCAGTGGATGGAGTTATTGCTATTATTGGAGAAAAAGGTGCTGACTACAAAACATTGCTGAAAGCACATGAAGCGGGCGCTGGTTCAGCTCCGGCTGAGGAAAGTGCTCCCCAGGCAGCAAGTGCTCCTGCAAGTACTTCAAGTGCACCAGCGGCTCCAAGCCAGGCGGCCACTGCAGATCATTCGTCTGACAATGGAAGAATAAAAATTTCTCCTCTGGCCAAGAAAATGGCTGAAGATAAAGGATACGATATCCGTCAGATTGCTGGCTCCGGCGATGGAGGCAGAATTGTGAGAAAAGACGTGGAGAGCTTTAGTCCTTCGGCGCAACCATCAGCTCCGGCTGCTGCACCAGGCAAGGAGGCACCCAAAGTGGTATTGCCATCGATAGTGGGCGAAGAAAGCTTCGAAGATGTGCCGGTTTCTCAAATGCGGAAGGTTATCGCCAAAGGGGTGTCCGATAGCAAATTTACTGCACCGCACTTCTATGTGACCATGGAGATTAACATGGACAAGGCGATTGAAGCGAGAGGAAGTCTGAATGACATATCGCCGGTGAAGATTTCGTTTAATGACATGGTGGTCAAAGCAGCAGCGGCGGCTTTGAGATTGCACCCCGATGTAAACGTATCGTGGCGAGGTGATAAAATACGGATGAACAAACACATCCATGTGGCAGTGGCGATGGCTATCCCGCCGGATGGGCTGCTGATGCCTGTTGTTCGTTTTGCAGACAATAAGTCACTGTCGCATATCTCCGCCGAAGTCAAAGATTTTTCTCAGAAGGCGAAGAACAAAAAGCTTCAGCCGACCGACTGGGAGGGAGCTACCTTCAGTATTTCCAACCTTGGTATGTTTGGTGTAGATGAATTCACAGCTATCCTGAATGCGCCTGCCTCCTGCATATTGGCCGTAGGCGGTATTAAGGAGACTGCGATTGTGAAAAATGGTCAGCTTGTGCCTGGCAATATTATGAAAGTGACGTTGACTTGCGATCACAGAGCAGTGGATGGAGCCATGGGTGCTGCCTTCCTGCAGACGCTGAAGAAGTTCCTGGAAGATCCGATCAAACTGCTGGTTTAAATAAAACACTGTCTTTTTGACACATCGAAGCCAGCGGGTATCATACTTGCTGGCTTTTTTAGTTATTGTACCAATCAGGGAAACTAAACACAGCTAAAAAGCGGTTTCTCATTATCATACACACAATGGAAAAAATCAGATCAACAACCGTCCTGGCGGTTCAGCATAACGGGGAAATTGCAATAGGGGCCGACGGGCAAGCTACCATGGGCAATACCGTTGCTAAAAACAATGTTAAAAAGATCAGAAAGTTGCTTGATGGTAAAGTAGTCACCGGTTTCGCCGGCTCCACTGCTGATGCCTTTTCGCTGCTCGACAGGTTTGAGGAAAAACTGAATGCTTATGGAGGCAATATGAAGCGGGGCGCTATTGAGCTGGCTAAAGACTGGCGAACTGACAGGTACCTCAGGAAACTGGAGGCTATGCTGATCACCGCCAGCAAAGAGGAAATCCTTGTTGTGTCAGGCACTGGCGACGTGCTGGAACCAGAAAACGGAGTGGCAGCGATAGGCTCAGGTAGCATGTACGCTCAGGCAGCAGCCATTGCGCTCAAGAAGCACGCACCGCAACTGACTGCTGAAGAAATAGTGAGAGAGGCACTTAATATTGCCGCTGACATCTGTATTTATACCAATCACAATTTGATAGTAGAGAAACTCTAAAAGACACATGTATACCATATACCATAACCCGAGATGTGGCGCCAGTCGGGAGGCGTTGAAAATATTACACGAAAGAGGAGGAGAGGTAAGAATTGTGGAATACCTCCAGAATTGCCCGACCAAAGTTGAGTTGCGGGGCCTGATTGAGAAACTTGGAATCAAAGCTGAAGACCTGGTACGTAAAAAGGAGCCTGTGTTCAAAGAGAAGTATGAAGGCAAGACGCTGACAAGTGCGCAGTGGATCAGCGCTATGGTCAACGACCCCATTCTTATCGAACGCCCGATCATCGTAAGAGATGGCGTGGCGGTGATAGGAAGGGGAGAGGAAGAGATGGAGAAGATACTGAATTAGGTGTTTTCTGGGTTAGCGGGCCCGCTGCTTCGCTGGTTTTTATTGACTCATTATAAATGATATATTTATAGTTGTTTGAGAAACACCACTATGGAAGGTTTAGTGATCAACAGAACTAAAGAGTGGACTGCCAGTGACTATCAGCTACTGGGTGAAAGCGCTGCGCCTTGCCAGTTAATTGATGGAGAATTATTTATGAGTCCCTCCCCAACACCCGAACATCAACGTGTCGTTCGCAGGTTGTTCAAGATATTGGACAGTTTTGCTGCCAGCGCAGGAGAGGTCTTTTTTTCACCCATTGATTTGTATGTAGACGATAGGAATGTTTTTCAGCCGGATCTGATCTATATAGCAGAATCAAACGCTAATGCTGTCACAACAAAGGGTGTGGAAAAGGCGCCAGATTTGATTGTTGAAATAATTTCTCCTTCAAATAGCTATGTTGACAGGTATACCAAGAAGAAGGCTTACCTAGAAATGGGAGTGAAGGAATACTGGATCGTCGACCCGGCTAATCAAACGTTGGAAGTGTTTTCGGACGATTTGGATGTCGTCGATAAGCCATCCTTTTTTCTTTCGCAAAGCGGCATTGTTTCCAGTCGGGTGATTCCGATGCTTAAGTTCAATCTTGAAGATATCTGGAGCTAAAACAACTGTCGATAATTGATAGTCAACTATCGACAGTTCTCTATTTTTATCCAATCGCCTTTTTCAAATCTTCGATCAGGTCATCTGCTCCCTCAATGCCCACACTCAACCTGATCAGCGAGTCACTCAGTCCGTTCTTGATCCTTTCCTCACGGGGAATAGACGCATGTGTCATGCTGGCCGGGTGATTGATCAGCGATTCTACACCACCCAGGCTTTCTGCCAGTGAGAAAAGTTTGGTAGAGCTCAGCACTTTGTTGGCTGCGGCTATTGTTTCATCTTTTAAGGTAAAAGAGATCATCCCTCCAAAGCTGCGCATCTGCTTTTTGGCTATGGCGTGACCAGGGTGTTCTTCAAAACCCGGCCAATATACTTTGCCCACTTTTGGGTGGTTCTTCAGGAAGTGTGCGATCTTCTCACCGTTTTCGCTGTGGCGCTCCATGCGTACATGCAGCGTTTTGATGCCACGCAACACCAGGAAGCAGTCCTGAGGGCCGGGAACCGCACCACCGCTCTTTTGTATGAAGTAGAGCTTGTCTTTCAGGTCTTTGTCGTTCATGACCAGACAGCCGTGGATCACGTCGCTATGGCCTCCGAGGTATTTGGTGGCTGAGTGCATCACAATATCGGCTCCCATGTCAAGCGGGTTTTGCAGGTACGGCGAAGCAAAGGTGTTGTCCACGCACACAATGATGTTTTTACCTTTGGCCAGGTTGGCCACTGCCTGAATGTCCACGATGTTCATCAGTGGATTGGTGGGTGTTTCTAACCAAATCAGCTTTGTGTTGGCATTGATGTATTTGCTGATGTTGGCTGCATCCTGCATGTCAACAAAGTGAAACTTGATCCCAAATTTTTCAAAGACTTTGGTAAACAGCCTGTAGGTGCCGCCATACATATCGCTGGCAGCTATCACCTCATCGCCGGGGGCCAGCAGCTTGATAACGGCGTCGGTGGCGGCAACTCCACTGCTGAAGCATAGACCAAATTTACCATTTTCCAGAGCCGCAAGGGCTGTCTCCAACGCCTCACGGGTTGGGTTCTGAGAGCGGGCGTACTCATACCCCTTGTTTTTTCCCGGCGCTTCCTGCACGTAAGTGGAGGTTTGATAGATGGGAGTCATTATGGCTCCTGTGGAGGGGTCTGGCTCTGCGCCGGCGTGAATAGCTTTGGTTCCGAATTGCATATAAAATGAATTATTTGGGTATTATGTGGTTACTTGTGCCGCAAAGTTAGGTTTAGTCAGCTTCTTTCAAATGCTTGTACGAGAAATCATTCGCCGCAGTCCCGCATCCCTGGTGCTTATTCTTTGGATGGCGGCCATGCCACTTATTTTTAGCACCATCTCAGGTTATCAAAGCTGGCAGCATGCTGAATGGCTCACTGGCCTAACGCAGTTGGAGTGGGCTTGGTTCTTTTTGCTGACTGTTTTTACCATGGCCTTTGCTTTTACTCCCACCACGTTTGTGGCAGCGCTTAGCGGCTACTTTCTGGGCTTCGAAAGTTTGTGGTTGCTCGTGCCTGCTTATATGCTGGCGTCTTTACTTGGTTATGCGATGTCGCAGTTAATTGGGGCCAAAGCTGTTCAGGCTGTTTTTGATGCTTATCCACGCTCAACGGCTGTGCTGGATGGCTTGAAGAAGAACGACCTTGTGCTGGTGATCATGTGTCGCATCTCGCCAGTACTTCCATTTGCCATCATGAACGTAGTACTTGGCTATACGGGCATACGGATAAAACCTTTTCTGGTAGGCGGGTTAATTGGTATGCTACCCCGAACGGTGATGGCAGTGGCTATCGGAATGCAAATGGAGGCTTTGGCCACTGGGAGCCTGTTCTCGCTGCTATGGATTGGATTGCTTGTGGTGAGCTTTGTTGGCTTGGGGTGGGTATTTAAGCGGTCAATAAATCGCTCCCAAAGCAAGGACGGTCTCTAGCTGGCCAGTATGAAAAATCAACGGCGGACCAAAGGCCCGCCGCTCATCAAACTGTAAACTGTAAACTGAAAAATAAGACAATCAAGTAACCAACCTATGGTTCTTCATTGTACCAACCTAACCTAAATTGTTCCAACTCTCATTGATTTAGCCATGTTAAAAGCTCACCTGATATTGTAAGACAAACATGCCCTTGCTCCCGTTTTTTATGTTTTCTCCGCCTTGTGCAACAAACACTGGTCTGTTTTGATACACGGCGCTTATTTTGTTGCTGTGCGAACCATGGATAAAGTAATTGCCACCTAATTCAAACATGGTCACGTTGTCGGCTGTGTGGTCGTAGCCAGACAGTTGCACTGCGGCAAAGGGCTGTAGCTGCCCGCCTTCTGTGATCATATTCTGACCAAACAGGTATCCCAGTTGAGCGTACACTGTGTTGCCGGTGCCAACCATCGGAAAGGCGTTGCCTGCGCCGCCCGGATTGGGGGCGTTTAAGCCCGTGGCCGGATTGTTTACACCTATGTTTCTGATGTAGCCGCTTCCAAAGTCATAGTTGGTAAGGGCTGCATAAGCTGTGATGGCGGCTGTTTCAGATATTGGTTTGTCGTAGTAAACGTCGAGGCCATATAGTGCCATATTGCTGTGAACTGTTGCGCCGGCATCATTGAGGGCCCACATGGCATCTTTCTGGAAAATAACTCCCGCACCTATGTTGAATACGCTTTTTCTGCCCAGGTAGGAGCCTGTCGAGTAAGGTGTTAGGTTGCTTTCGCTATCGAGAAACATGTACTTGACATACCCTTGTAGTTGTTTTTTTGGTGGTTCGTTTGAAAATGTAAACTGGGTGCTTGTGGGTGACACTTCAGCATTGGGAGTGCCTGTTACCGTCATGGGCTGGGTTACGGCGATGCGATAGTCCAGTTTGCCAAGCTGACCCTTGGCGTACAGGCTAAGCTTGCGTAGAAACTGGTCGTTGACGCCATTGGTAGCCTGCTGGTAGAGCGGAGCGTCTAACGTCAAAATGGAGGCAACACTTGGAGAGGCATAACGAGCCAGTCCGCTCCATCCTGTTAAGCCACCGCCGATCGAGAGTTTCTGTTTGACAACGGCAAACTCGCCAATGGCATCGTGGAAAAATGCTCCGTCATATTTATTGGAGTGAAAGTTGAAATTGTTCTGCCCAAATTGTGCGTAGAAAAACACCCTGTCGGTGAGCTGTCCGTAAGTTTGAAAGCGAAGCCTTCTGATGCTTAAGTCAGTGTAGCTATCCTTTGAATAGCCGCTGATGGTTGTGCCAGGGTTCATTTGCGTACCCCTGAACCAGGTTTGCAGCAGGCCAGTCATTTGGATGTAATGGCTCCCATCTTCATTCATGTTGAACTTCAACTGGTTGTTGGAGAACACGGGCTGATTTTGCGCTGATAAACTTAAAGTACCTAAAACGATGAGCAGTGCGCTGCTATAAACTTTGAAGATTTTCATATTCCTGAATGATAATTAATAGAGTGATGGTCAATAAGTGATAAGAAACGGTGCTTGCGGGTGCGGCTGGCCTGCCCATACCCGCACGGTGAGTAGTGGGGTAGAAGAATACTTCGGAGATGCGTTGCCTCACTGGCAGGTGCATCCGATACTATTCAAAGAGGCCTTGAGGATTAGCAGTGATGCCTTAGCTGGCAGTAGAGAAGGTAAAGCCTTTGATCGGGAGCGACCTCGACGGATTTTGCAAGGTGTTCTGACGGCACAAAAAAGGGAATATCAAAATTGAATGGCTGCGGTGCATTGCCAATATTGGCCCCGCCCATGTCGAAGAGCTTAAGTTTGAGCAAAGAAAGGCTTGACTTTTCCTCCAGCTGATTGCCCAGCTCAGACTCTACCCCGAACAAATCATCTTTTCCAGACAAGTTCTCCATCCACAGAAATTCCGTAGTTGATACCAGCAGGAACAAAGAAACCACGATGAGGAAATGTTTCTTTAACAATTGATTGGTAGTTATTGCATCCGTTTGCTCAGTGCCACTTTGGTAGCACGGAAAGAACAATGTAAAAGTAGCCGTTCGATGCCTAAAAGCACAAAGGATTAACGGAATATGTTATGAGGAGCAAATATCAATGGTAGGTTCGGCCACAGTATGTGCCAGCGGTAATTTCAGGGCCGCCAATATCCCTGGCGCTAAGGTTACTTTAGCTTTTCAAAGGGCACATTGGTGATCCTGTAGCTGCGCCAGTCGTTGAAGTCGAAATGCCACCACTCATACTCATACACTGTAAAGCCTTCTGCTTCCATAGCGGAGCGGAGGAGGTCTCTCATTTGGCGCTGCTTTTCAGTGCCACCGGTATAGTCGGGGTAAGAGCGCTCGGTCATTTCATCATATACTCCCGTCATTTCTATTTCCTGGCCTGTGGCAAGGTCGTACAGGGTCAGGTCGACTGCGCAGCCCCGGTTGTGTCGGGAGCCCTGATTGGGGTCGGCTACGAAGATGCGGTCTTCCACCGGGGTGATGTCCCAAAATATTTTCGTCACACTCCAGGGACGGTAGCCATCGAATACCATCAGTCCGAAGCCTTTTTCCTTCAATGAGGCATTTATCTTGGCAAGTGCCTCTGCCGCTGGCCGCTGTAGAAAGGCTCTGGCCTGGGTATACACTGGTCGGCCTACGAGGTTGTTGTCGGTGGCATAGCGGATGTCGAGTTTGATGGTGGGATCCAGCGAAACAAGCTCCACCAGGTCAGTTTTTTTGAAGTCACCTTTTTCCTTCGGAGGGTTTTTAGGCGAATGGTGGGAGAGGTCAGCTTCCTGAGCGAAAGCAGTTTGAATCAGTAAGCCGCAAAGAAGGAGGAGCAAAAGTCTTTTCATGGTATTAAAGTTAACAGATCAGACGAGATTTGAGGCGGTCAATTTCACATGAGCTCATTTAAACATTAAGAGCGGAGCATTGTGGTGCTTACCAAAAATCTGGTTTGGTGGTGATGCCACCCTGCGTTCTACAATCTCCACAATAATCACGTGCAAAGCTGTAAGCGTAGGGCTTGCCCATTAAATCATAAGCAGCCTCTATTATCATGGCGTTGTCGCTAATGTCTTCGAGAAAGACGCAGGGAGGCTGGAGGGTTGTTCTTGGTATTCTGATATCGCATGTAAACTCCAATTGACATCCTTTGGTAATTGGGGATGCCTGAAGGTCGAGAGGCAATTCACCCTTGTTTATGAAAAAGCGTTCTTCATATACTTCTGCTGCGCTGAAATTTCCGAGGATCATTTCCGAGCTTCCACCGTCTCGGCTTATGTTGCCAATCACCTCACCTGGCAGAGGATCGAAGAATGTCCCTAACCTCTCGGTTACCTGCCTAAGTTGATATAGATAGTCATATTCCTTCGCACTAAGTACTCGTTGCCTGATCAATATGCTATAGCGAACGGATATTTTTGGGGAGTATTTTGGTATAATGGTAAGCTCTTCTCCCTGAATAACGTCTTCGGCAAGTGCTGTTGATGTGCCAAGTAGTATTCTGGTGGAAGGAACCGTGAGGTAGCATATATTGACAGCCTCTTCAGCAGTTCGCTGCACAGGTTGATTGTTTTCAAAGGTGAAACCAGAATTGAAATAAGAACGATACTCGTAGGTCTCTGAATACTCCCAGCTATAGTACCGGGAATTCCCCGTGTCATCGTGAGTGTTTAGCCTTATACTTAGCCCAAGGTTGTCGTTTGAGAGTCCGTAAGTCAGGCTGTCGATGGGAGGAGTGCTTCTCACCGTGACAGGTTCGGAGGTATAGGTTGCACCGGATGCAGTCTGCACTCGCAGGGTATAGGAAGCTGTTTTGTTAACGGGTATGTTTTGCAAAGCATATTTACCCGAGTCCAGTTCCTGCAGGGAGAAACTTTCTCCCTCGGAGGATTCAATCATCACCCGGGCGTTTTTTTCTGGGCTGAAAACGCCACGGGAGGTCAATGGCCTGGAATGTGAAAGAGTGACAATGGCGGTAGAGTCTGTAGCATTGACAAAACCATCTACCACAAAAAGGTCTGCTGTTTCTGCATCGACGGATGGGTTAAATGGATCTGTACAGCTTACTATAACAGGAAATAGAATAGAGATAGAAATAATGCTTTTGCGGAGAACAATGCCAAAGGTTAATTTATATGTCTTTTTTGCTTTCAAAAATATAGTCAATGAATTGGACAATATAACACCTTTGAAAGCTAAAACCATCAGTATGGTTGTTGGAAATTGCTGTAGTTGACGAGTGAATTATTAGGTTTGGCATGCCTGAGTTTTCTCTGGAAAAAGGGAAAGCTTTCCGGCAGGCAGGGAAAGCTCAGCTGAATCATCCTGGCGGTTTTACAATTCCGGGTTCAGGTTGCGAGTAGCTGCGGCTGAAAATTAAAGCCCGTATCGCTTCTTGAAGTTAGCCAGAAGCTCACTGTAGATAGCCTTGTTTGACAATGCGGTGGCCAGTTCGTGCATGCTAAGCGCACCATACGTGTCGCCCTGATACTCGAGATGATAAGCGGTTTCCAATGCGGTAATGGCGGTTTTTATGTCGCAAACATCAACCAGCGCCCGGTTGGGTTTGTCGATGATGATCGTCATGCTGTTCGCCGACTTAAGTCCTTCACCCATTTCACGGACGGTTAATTGGAAACGATTGGACTCACCGCTTTTGCTGTACTGCCGCACGTTCAATTTGTAGGTATTGCCTTTTACCATTTTGGTGCCCAGGAGCTCATTGGCTTCATTCAAAATACTGAGCTGGTATTCATTCGACTGGCTGTTCGGATTTCGGGTCCACCACCTCAAACACACTTCCTGCACCGGACCGACTTTTAGATTAAAGGGCTGTGGATGTGAAAATTGAAGGTAGGGTATGTTGGGGTCGTATATTTCGTGGTGCTGATCTGTTTCAAACAAATGCCGGAGTGTGGGCCTGCTGTCGCCAGAAACACCGTCGTGGTTGTCAAAGTGGTAACCGGGCTTTTCGTAACCAGCTTTTAAATTGAACGGCTCGATGTTAATGGTCGTGTCGCCCTGGAACTCGAAGAAGCTACCCGAATAATGGGCAAGCAGCAAGGTGCCTCCCTTAAGCTGCACTGTATCATCCCAGTTGAGGAAATCATAGGTTTTAAGGGGCTCGTTGCCAGCAAGGGAATAGGCTCCATCAGCGTAGATCACTTCAAAAGGATACAGCACCGTTGATTTTGACTTTTCCACATAGCTGGTGATGTGCGTTTTGGGGCTACATGTAAAAAGCGCCAGTACAAAAAATGTTGTTATGAAACGAGAAGAAATCATTGTCTAATGTTTGAGAAAAAGTTTAATCTACTATCGGCATTGTATCACAACCTGCCCATCAAAGTCTTGCCGTTGTTTTGCAAGAATGAAAAATGCGATACCGAGGTTAAAGTAGCTTAGCCAAGCAGGCAAGGACTCAGGGGTTGCAATCTTTAGCTCAGATTAGAAATGATGATTTACGTGAATATCCGAAAAAACTCCCGGAATGAACAGAAGACATTGATTTAATGAAGGAGGCTTTGGAGAGATTTTGACTAGGAGGCGACCGTCATGCGAGGGACCGCTAAAGATCATATTGTTAATAACGGGCGCTATAAAAACCTGCCAACCTCTTCAAAAATTTAACTGGTGTCGTTGTAGCATTTGCTTCATCATCATGTGGGAGGGTCGTTGTATTTATCGGTTTGCTCGCAAGTTCGAAAGATCTCAGTACGTCCCCGTCTTACCAAAAATCGGGTGGAGTGGTGATACCTCCTTGCAGTCGGCAGTCGGCGCATTGCGCCTTAGTGAATGTATAAGAGGTCGGATTAGTACCACCGGAAAATACACCTATTATTGCTGACTTGCTACTAAGATCCTCAAGGAAGAAGCAAGGAGGGATGAAGTTAGTAAACCTCGGTTGAGTGCTGTCACAAGTGAAACTCAACTGGCAGCCGTCTTTTGATGGAGGCTCTCTGAGGACTTCCGGCAGTTCGTTGAATGTTAGAAAATGCCTTTCCTTAATTATTTCTGAACCACCAAAATAGCCAAGTACCACCGCCTTGTAATCGTTAGCCTGGTGTATATTTCCGACTACCGGTCCCGGTGACCCATCAAAAAGAGTTCCCTGACCTTCAGTTGTTTTTTTTAGAAGGCTGAGGTATTCAAATTCCTGACTACTGAGTACCCGCTGCTCTATTAAAATGCTATATCTCACTGATATTTTGGGCGAATATTTAGGAATGATATTCAACTCCTGCTCGCTGATAATATCCTTTGTCAGATTCTGACTGGTACCTATTAAAACGTCGGTTGACGAAATTGATCTCCAGCATTTGTCAATTCGCTCTTCGGGAGTTCTGATAATTGGTGCCCCGTCAATAAATTTATAGCCCGAGTTAAAAGCTGCATGGTACTCATAGGTTTCTGTATAGCTCCAGGCATAATAGCGGGATTGCCCCGAGTCGTCATGAGTAGTCAGCCTTATACTTAGTCCCATGTTGTCGTTGGTCACGCCAAACGACAGACTGTCTATCGGTGGTGTTGATTTGATACTAACAGTGTCAGAGACATAGTCAGTACCATTCGCCGTCGTGATGTTCAGTCTATAGGTTACTGATTTGTCAATTGGGAGAGAATAGGCGACATAATTGCCCACGGTTTCCTCTTTGAGTGTGAATATATCACCGGCAGAAGAATGTATCGAGACAGCCGCTCCAGGTTCGGCGTAAGAAGTATCAACCTGAGACAACGGCCTGGCTCTTGATAGTTTCACTAATGCAGTTGAGTCACTCGCATTAACGATCCCTTCCACTACCAGAATATCAGTTTGACGTTCGTCGACCGGAGGTTCAAATGGCTCAGTACAGCCGAACAAAACAGGAAGCGAAACGAATAACCAACCAAGACTACGACGAAATACATCGGACATCCGACAGTTTTGCATGGTCTTTTACTAAAATGGATGATATCCAAATTAAGGAATTAATTGATGTTTTTCTCAGTATTTTTTTGTGAAATGGAAGACTTTTGGAAAGGAATATTTTTTTATACCCGTGGCTTTGCTTTTGAAATTAAACAAGACCCCCGATTTGCCAACAAACCGACGCCTGTTTTTTTAACCCATACCTCTTAGTTCATGAGAAGAACTGTGCAACTTACTCCCCCGACAATGGGATCAACTGTGCACTCAAATCAGGATCTTCCATATCCTTATCGAATGGGAACATTGGCCTGTTGATTCGTTTGAACTCCAGCCTTTCGAGGGCCTGATCCACTCCTCCTGGTGTCGTAGCCATGACCCAATCGGCTCGCATGTCGTAGAGCTCTGGCACCAGGTAGCCGATTTTCACCACTACAATGTCTGATGCACGGGGATTGAGCCCCAGGTTGGTAAAGTCGCTTTCCCTGTGGTAGGGCTTACGCTTTTTAGTCACGATCACACTCACGCTGCCGATTTTCACCACGACTTCTGTTTCTGCACTGGCGTCTCCCGTTTCAACGGCGGTTACTGTGCCCGTTAGCTGAATGGGAGGAGAGAAGCGGGCGTCAACCGCTGCCCCTGCTGTGCCGGATACCTTGCCACCTACACCGGCAGCAACTGCTTTCTCCACAAACTCAGGCCCGGGAATGGAGGCGTAGATCAAAGAAGGGCCATCTGCTGACTTGAACTCTGGCCGGGCGAGTATTTGGGCCAGCGTCCAGGTAACGTCACCGGCGCCACCAGCTGTGGGGTTGTCGCCCATGTCGCTGATCATGAAAGGATGCTTGTCGCTGGCAATGGCCATGTCGAGGCTTTCTTTGAGCGTGGCCGTAGGGGCAATAAACTCAAACTCATTTCTTACTTCCCAGAAGGCATTGGCCAGTGACTCGGCTGTGCTGGTGACCTTGGCCTTGTCGTCGCCGGTCACCATCACCACGGCGTGGTTGCGGGGCTCGTCGGCCCAGGCGTAACCAATCCAGATGGCTGCATCTACAATTCCTTCCTGATCCGCCGCTGGAGCTACTTTCGCATACAGACTTTTTCCCGGATCAACCCTTGTGCTGGTCTTTTCCCCCGGCAACAAAATAGGCACTGGAATCCACGCTTTATAAGCAGGTTTTCCTTTGCCACTTTCAATCCTGTCCAGCAGGTTTTCTACTGCCCGCTTGTCCGACTCCCTCGAATCTTCATGTGGTGCCATGCGGTAGCAGGTGATGATATCGCTGTTTTGGGCCAGCGTTTTTGATACGTTGCCATGGAGATCCATTGATGTGGAAATGATGGTTTCGAAGCCTACCACTTCCCGCACCCTGGTGATGAAATCTCCCTCAGGGTCGTCGAGGCCAACCACACTCATGGCGCCGTGGATATCGAAGAAAAGGCCGTCGTAAGGTAGGCTGTCCTTCAGCATGGTCAAGGTTTTACCGACCAATGATTCGTAGGCTTCCCTCGTCACGGCGCCGCCGGGAATGGCGTGAGCCCTGAGGGTGGGGATCCAGTTGGCCCTTTTTCTGTCAAGTGAGTCGGGATTGAGAAACGAGTAGAAAGAAAAGACGTCGTCGCCTACCCTGGCACGAAACATTGCCTCGTCGGTTAGCGCCGGGGAGAAGGTGCTCGACTCAATGGCCAGGCCTGCGATGGCGATGCGGGGAAGGGATTTGGTGTCGTCCGGTTTGTTTTGCTGACTGCATGAGGAAGCGAAGAGGATGGCTGCGAAAAGGAAGACGCTTAGTCTTTTCATAACGGTTGGTTTGGTTGTTTATTCAAAAGTAAGCCGGCTTGCTTTTAAAGCAAAGAGGGATTGTGAGGTGTGGTTCATTTCTTTTCGGAATGATTGGTCGGCGCTATTATTTGGTGTCTTGCGGGAATTGTGGCTTTTTTCGGGCCTTCTGGTACCGATATACCGTCCAGAGGGGACTAGGTTGTGCGGTGAAGAAGCGTTGGTGTACCGATATGCCGTCCCTACGGGATTGGAAGATTGGGTTCGCTAGAATTAACGCACCCGTGATTGCGAAGGAGTCAATTGCAGGGTCTCTTTGAGCCCGTTCATTGAACGACTGCGGCAATCTGTTCATTTCGAAGCGTAACCTTAAAAGACAGACAAACAACCGCATCCTACCCATGAGGGAAGTTGGTCGCACAAGTGTTAAAAGCCGAACAACTCCTCTATTTATGGCAGCATTTATCTCACAGCGGCATGCGCTCTTTGCTTTGCGCATCATGGTCGGCATCATAATGATGGCTCATGGCTTTCAACGGCTCTACTACGACACAGCGGCCGACTTTGGCGGCTACCTCGATTCGCTTGGGCTGATGATAGGCACGCCCATTGCCTGGAGCATTACCCTGTTTGAGCTAGCAGCTGGAGCAACGCTTGCCCTTGGTTTCTTTCAGAAATGGGTCAGCCTGACCTGGCTGCTGGTGATTGTGCCTGGCATTTTTCTGGTGCATTTGCCGAACGGCTGGTATGTAGTGGGCCCGGGCACCGGCGGCGTAGAGTATAGCTGCCTGATTGCGGTTTGTTTGCTGGTGTTGTCGACGGAAAAAAGCTAAGAGCCTCGGCTGATTTTCGATCACCGTGCGCCATGCCCGGTCATTAAAGGGGTTACTCTGTGTTCCGCCACAAGAGTAACCCCTTTAATTCTTGCCTTGCGGATCAACGCCTAATTCATGTTGGCATTGGGCAGTACCAGCAAAGGCACCCTGGTCTTTAGCGTCATGCTACGGGTGTTGCTGCCTTTTAGCAGCGACTCCAAAAAGCCGGTTTTGTGAGGCACCATCACCAGCAAGTCCGCCTGAAATGCCTCTACTCCCTTGACGATGCCTTCGCCAATTTTTGAACTCCCGATAACGCTGTATGAATGATCAACATCCTCCAAAAGGATATCTACAGCGCTGATCATCTCGTCTTCAACGGCCACGGCAGCCCCAGCCTTTGCTTTGGTGTCTACATGGAATACCTGTAGCTCTGCGGCGAACTTCCGGGCAATTTCCTTCATCAAATCAAGGTGGTTGTCCTGATCGAGGCAGGTATGTTCATAGGCATACAGAATTTTTTGTATGCCCTTGAAAGGAACGTCGCTGGGCACTACCAGCACCGGGCAATTCAGTCGCTTGATGGCTGCCGTGGTGGTATTGCCAAATAGCTCGTATTCTATGAGGTTGGTCTCCATGCCCATCACTACGAGGTCGGCGTTGTGATCAGCGACGTATTGCGCCAGTTCACCAATAGTATCACTCGTTTTGCTAACCCCGCTCACTTTCAGTCCGTATTTTTTGGCGGTTTCGTCCGCTAACTTTTGCAAGTCGCTCTTGTTGTGGTCGATCATCTGCTCTATGGCGGTGGGGCTAACCAGGCCGTTGGCAGCATGGGGGCTGAGGTGGTAGGAATTGAAAAGTACCAGATCGGCTTTCACAATCGACGCCAGGTTGGCGGCATATTGAAGTGCGTTGGTGGCGGCGGGTGAATAATCGGTGGCTATAATTATCGTGTTCATGACTGATGTGGTTTGTTGGGTAAATCTGGCATTTATCCACCGGCCACATCATGACCTGCGTCAGCAGTTGAGGTGATTTTTGTGGGTGGGGAGGCATGGGAGCAGTGTCGTGTGAGGCACACGCCAGAACGACAGAGTCCGGGAGTGCCGACATGGCCTGTGAGACACATGCCAAAACAGCACATGGCAGAACAACACTTAGAAGAACACAGGCAGTCCCATTAAAGAGGTTACTCTTGTACGGCAGCATAACGATTAAAGAGGTTACTCTTGTATGGGAGCAGAGAGTAACCTCTTTAATTGCTACGGAAAAGCGAGGAATGCCACCTGTAGCTCGCCCAGCTTTTTGTAGCCCAGGGCGTTCATGTGGATGGGATCGTGGTAGTACAAATCCTTGTTGTAGACGTTGTAGCCGCCCAGCGTAAACTGGTCGAGGTAGGGGATGCCGTGAAGCTCGCAGACCTTCTTTTGCATGTTCACGTGCTCCGCCATGCCCTTTGGATAAAACGGATCATAGGCTCCCCTGTCGTTGAATGCTTTGCTGGAGGTGAAAAAGTAGATGGTAGCCCTGGGGTTGAGCTCGTAAATCTTCTTGATGCAGTAGTTGATGCCGCCTGCCTGGGTGGTGAGCTTTGTTTGGTCGTAGTTGTCAAACTCGGTGTAGTCGGTGTAGGTGCCTACCGCCCGCTTGTTGGTGTAGTCGTTCGTGGAGGCCCACAGGATGTAGATATCGAATACACCGGCTTCATCCACCTGCTGCTGCGGTGACTTGCCCTGCAACGATGAAAACCCAGCGCCCGGCACACCATAGTTGGTGATTTTCATGCCGAGCTGCCTTTCCCATTGTACTTTGGCACTGTCGCTGGGGGGTATCACCGATACCGAACCGCCAAACACCGCCACCGACTTGCCATAGTTGGGTGAGGCTTTGATGGCTGCTGCGTCCATGCTGCTTTGGGCAAAAATGCAGCCCGGCAGTAGGAACAGGAGCACTGCCCAATAATTGATATGCTTTCTCATGGTGGTAGGTGTTTTAGATTGAGCCATCACTTGATTAGTCGACTAATAGGGCTTCAATGTAAGAAAAATGGGGGAGGCTATCGCAGAGGATTGAGTGGTGGGTGATGACTCCACAATAGTTCAAGCGTCCGTGGCTGTTGCACAACCAATTAGTAGGAATAATACAAGACTCAGGCTGCATTAGCGCTGAGCTACAAATTCTTGAACCAGTCAGATTTTATTTTTACTTCTTCAACCATTTCTACCGTAACTCCTAAGCCCAATTCCTTCAGTCTTTCTGCAAATTCATTTCCGTCAATCAAGTCGATTGGAGTTGCCCCGTCTCGTGTTGCTTCTTTTTTTGCTTCTCTCGAAAAGCTTCCGGTTGTAAGTATTAATCCCTTATCTGCTCTTCCACTCATTGCGCCTCTGAAATCTCTGATTACAGAAGAGGAAACCGAACCTTGATAACGTTTGGCTTGGAAAACAACGTGATAAGACAGCACTCCTCCCAGTTTGATAATTCCTTTACCGTCAATTCCTCCGTCATTTGTCCGGCCGGTGACTTCAACATTCACAAATCCTAGCTCCCTTAATAGACGTTGACAAAGCCGCTCAAATTGATCAGGATGAATTCCTCGCATGGTCTCAATTAACGAGTCTTGCCAACTGAATTCTTCTAACTCTTCGGTTTTCTCTTTTAGTTCTGGTTCATCCTTCGACTTAATCTCCTTTTTGGATCGTTCCTCTTTATCTTTTTTGACAACTACTTTTTTGACCTTTTCTTTATCAACCTCTGTCGTGTTTTGGCCTGCCTCGGTCAAAGCCCAAACACCTCTGGCTGAGTTTTCAAGTAGTTCGTACCGTTTTAGGTAATTGCGGGCCCAAGCAAGACGATAAGTAAGTTTTGTAGTGCTTTCTCGATGAATTTCATTAACCGCTGCTTCGGACAGATTAAGGATTGAAATCACCTGTTCCTCAATTTCGCTGACTGCACCCGATCCACCCAAATTTTTCAGAGCCCTTAAGGTCGGATTGAAAAGGTCGTCATATTTAAACTTGAAGAATTTGTCCATAGTGAAAAATCAAATGAGATAAAGGCGCTATTCGTTTTTAACGTCATTCAATCTAATACGAATATCTTAAAATTTATTCTAACGGGGATTCTACGGTAAAAGAGTATTAATTACTTCATACAAAGATGCTTTTTTATTCTCTATTTCAGGTTTCCAAAACCAATGGAACATGATCGCTGATTCTAATCCATTTTTCATGAGGTTCGATCTGAAATTGCTTTGGCGCATGGAAGTCTTCACTTGCAAAGAAATAATCTATGTGGTAAGGCTTGCCCGGGTTCTTTTGAAGGAAGAATGTGGGTGTAAATTCTTTCCCTTGCTCTTCACCTCTCATTAGGTGGTAGAGGCTCAAAATGCCTTTTTTCTGAAGAGTGTTAAGCACATCGGTATGGTTCCACCAGCGATCCCATTCATCCCAGATGGCATTACTGTTGAAGTCCCCGGCGATGATGATCTTATCAAACAATTCGAAATTAGTTTGAAGGTATTTCCAGAATTGCCCGATATATCCAAAGTTGGGAGACTTGTTGCCGTGAGCCCAAACACCCAATAATTGGAATTCTTTGTTTACAACGCAAGGCAAAAAGTATTTCACTGAATGATCTCTGAATGTATTGGGCCAGTCTAGTGGTGTGATCTCAATTTCTGGTTTGGCGAATATGCCCAATCCCTTGTTTTTTGAATCTCCGATCCACAGGTAGTTGCTACTCCACTCCATATAGCCGAAGTGGTTGGATTGAGTAGGGTCTTCACACTCCTGGATAATGTAAATATCCGCATTGAGTTTTGATATATACTCAAACTTTCTTCTAAATGCGCCATTACAGTTCCATGAAACGATTTTCATTTTTGATTAATTCAGCCCAATGAATAATGTCCGAAAAACTTCCTCCATTGTTAATCTATCAATTTACATCAATTCATGGAAGTCGGGGTTCGGCGCAATCCATTTCCATCCCAAAAAAAACCTTTTCAACCATTCTGAAGTGAGGTAACCCACTTCGAAACCGAACTTACCCACTTCAGAGCCGAACTGGTTCAACTTTTTACCGAACCATTTCCCTTCCGAACCGACCCAGTTCACCTTTTTCACGAAACCTTCTGCCTTCCGAACGGAGCCGTCCTCCCATTTTACCGACCCAGTTCAGCTTTTTCACGAAACCTTCTTCCTTCCGAACGGAGCCGTCCTCTCATTTTACCGAACTGGTTCATCTTTTTGTCGAACCCACTTCTTTTTTTGATAGCAGTACGGAGCTATGCAAACCGCAAACGCACAAAAAAGTGCCTTCTACCCCCTCGCAGAGGGGGGTACCCCCCTTCCAGATACCCCCTCCCCCTGATTTTTGTGACAGCTGTCATCTTTTTGGTCACACCTGTTAACTCCGGGCAAATAGCTGTTAGTTTTTTGAGACACGTGTATGCTTTTTGGTGACCTCTTCCACCTCCGAAGCGACAGCTGTTATGTTTTTTGTGACACGTGTATGCTTTTTGCTAATGGCTGTAGGTTGTTTGGTAAGGGCTGTTACTTCCAAGCCGTGGGCTATAGGTTATTTGGTAACAATGTGCTGGAAAATGTGTGAAGACACACATAAGGACGGGATGTAGGGATTAAGCACAAGCCTGCGCTGGCCGGCGGGCGCTTTGCGCCAAGGGGAAGAGGTAAAAGAGGGTTTTCTGGCGCTGATCCCCCATGGTTTAATATTGAATGTTACGGAGCTGTTTCCTTTTTTACTTTAAAGAAATCCATCCAAATTGCGGAACCTTTTGCAGTGATTGGCCCTGCTCTTAGCTTGCTATAGTGTTGAATTGGATATTTGAAAATCTCTGTGTCATCTATAAGAAAGTATGCATCTAAGTCCCTGTAGATAACTGTTAGTTTCTTCAGTTTGGTGTTAATTTGGTTATTGTAGGTTCCTTCTGCCAGAAGTTCACTTGAGGTGATATGATACTCTCCAACATTGTTTAACCGCAATTCAATAAATTCATCATCCTGATCAAGGTTGCCAAAGATGAGCCCATAAAATGCGGAGTCTTCGCTATCTGGCCCGGTTATCGCTAATTCGATTAAAAAATTGTCAGCACTATCAATGTTGAAAGGAGGAGCATTGAACCTGGCACTCGAATCAAGAGATTCAAAGTAATATCTGCCTTGAGATATTTCAGCAAATTGATCTCCATCATCACCTGTCCAAAAAACAGAGTCCGTGTTATTGAAATGATTAAAGTAGACAGTTTTCATATTGCCAATATCCCTTTCATCCTTTTCGTATTGGCTAGTACAGGAGATCACTATACATAAAGAAAAAATGATGATGATTGTTCTCATATGCTCTGTAATATCTCCTCTTCGATCATCCCGTTAATCTACCACCAATTTCCGGAAAATGAACAGGGCTGGTGTGCAAGAAAATGTGTGAAGACACACATAAGGACGGGGTGTAGGGCTTAAGTACACACGGATGCTTTGCGCCTGAGGGGCACTCAGCTGAGTTTGTTGCCAATTTTTGGAAATAGCCAGGCCTCTGGTGATCTGACAGCTCATTCGAAGTTGCACAAGGACGGTCTTGGTAATCGTGAGCTATACTGTCGCTGCCTTGTCTTCTCTGGGCCACGTCCAGGCATAAATGACGATGAATATGGTAATGATGCTTTCCGTAACTGCCAGAAAGACATAGAAGCTGTACCAGGGAGTGATTGAGGTAACGGCTATAAGGAGCATCATCAGCGTGAAAAAAGTCCCAAAAATGATATTGACAATCCTGCTAATAGAGGCTTTAAGAAGAAGGGAGAGGCCAATCATTAGTGCAGGAATAGCCAGCACGACTGAGGCAGTCAGTAATTTTGCAGGAGTGTCTAAAATAGTGTCACCGGTAAGGAGCCCGTTGACTTTGTCGGGCACGTATAGCTCAAAATAGTCACCATATACGTAGCAAAACATGACTGACGCCCACAAGGCCGAGAGTTTGTGTTTCACGTTGATGCTGGGTTCCTGTAGTACTTTTGTAGTCATTGTTTGTGAGGGTTAATTTTCACCAGTAAGATGCTTCCATGAGCATTGGGGTTGCGTCGATATGCCTCAGGCTTTGGCAAGGCTTGCAATCACCCTGCATGAGTCGTCTTTTGATATCGAGGTAGGAGTCTTTTATAAGGGTTTTTATTTCAGCATCATCATGCGATGCCTCTGGTTTTAGCTTAATATGCCGCATTCTTTTTCCGCTACCCTCCAGCAGTCCTCGCCTGTCGGGCAGGTAGGCTCCATAAAAAAAGCCTACGTTCACATGAGATTTGAAAATGTTAACGTAGGCAAACGGCGTTTTGCTCACACAGCCCTGCGGATAGCCGTCATGGAAAATACCCTGGACGTCATCTCCACAGCTTTTGATCTCATTGAACCATTTTACTGCGATTGGCTGCAAGGCGGTTGCTTTGTCGCTCAGCCAATCTTTCATGGTTAAGTCCTGAAAGTCTTTGTCGGTATAGCGAAAAAGCTGTTCCATCTGTTTTTGCTATTCAGTTTTCAGCTCAAACCCGCTTTCCCTGAGCTCTTCTTCAGTCATCTGGATGATGTTCACATCCAGCGGCACCCGATCCAGTGGCGCATCCAGAGAGTCCGTTTCCGTGGTCGCTATTTTGTTGAGCACATCGAGCCCTTTGAATACCTGTCCGAAGATGGTGTAGTCCCCATCGAGCCGTGGAATCCCGTCTTTGCGGTGCACAATATAGAACTGGCAGCCAGCTGACAGCTTTTCGGGGTTGCCGTCTCTGCCAGCCCCCACAGCGCCATACACGTGGTTGTGGGTGGGTTTGATTTCAGGATCAAGCAGGTAAGGCGAATCGCTAAAACCCTCGGGAGTGTCGGGGCAGCCGCCCTGGATGACAAAATTCTCGATCACCCGGTTGAAGCTCAGGCTGTCCCAGTAGTTTTCATTGGCCAGTTTGATGAAGCTTGCCTTGTGGGCGGGGGTGTCGTCGTAGAGCCAAAAGAGCATTTCGCCGTGAGGAGTAATGATTTGGCCCACATCGTAGCGCTTAGCTTCTTTTGGCGATGAGGTGCAGGCCAAGGCAACGATGGCTATTAATAGGGGGAGGTGTCTTTTCATGTTTCGGATAGATTGGACTTGGGTTTGGAAATCTACGTTCATTGCCCGATCAATTTAAGGAACATCACTTGAAATGGCATCAATGTTTGCCTGGTAAACCAACATTGTAGCACCCTCTTTTGATGAGGCGCAATATGCCAGATTGGGGGTAAAGAAGAAAATCAGTAACGTAACACGAGCTTCCCATTTACCGGTAAAGCCCGGTATATAGCTCTTAGGTCGTCGACAGGCATCGAGACCAGGATTTGTACAGGAGAGGTTGACTTACTCAGGTGAAGAAACCTGGATAATGACTCCCCATGGTACCGGCTCCGAATAAATTCATTGAACTGATCTCTTACCTCTGTATCCAGCGGGGTTTTGTCCGTTGCCTGGCTGAAGACAAGGTCAATTTCTCCTGGAAGTTGAATGAGCCAAAAAGCCGGGTTTTGCATGAGTGTGTCTGGCTTGTAGGCGTTCGATGCCGCCTCAATAGTGTCTTTGGGGGCTTGCCTCACCACAACGGGCTCCTTCACAATACTGGCTGTGTCCGTTGAAATGGGAATTATTGGCCCAAACAAGCTCATATACGCTCTGTTGGAGAGGTTCGAAAGCACAGGGTCAAGGTAGTAGGTGTCTGGCTTTATGCGATGGATGATCACACCGTTGATGTACAGTCCAACCATTGAGTCTTTGAGGTCAACGATCAAGTGAATAGAATCCTTCTTGAGGGCTAGCAAACTCCGCTTGAACTGCGCTTCTCTTGTTATTTCTATTAAATCGGGATGACTGTAAATGGAATCATAGGCAGCATCTGAAGTGCTTAGCGCAAATTGCTCGAGTTTTTTCAGACTATTGGCAGGTGCCAGTGCCCTCCAGGTGAGCCAAATGATCCAAAAAATCAACAACGGAATGGAAATAACAAGTCCCTTTTTCATCTTAGAAAATAAAAACTTTTGACCCAATTGCCATCTTCTTGTAAATCAATTCCAGGTTTTCATCGTTTAGCCGCACACAGCCATGAGTAACCGGAAGCCCAAGAAAACGCTGGTACAAGGTGCCGTGGATAAGATAACCCTGACCCAGGCTTAGAGAGTAATCACCAAGTACACCATACTCAAACCTTGACGAATGGTTCGGTGAGGGAACCCGAAGACCTTCTTCCACAAAAGCCCAATCAGGCTTCTTCCATACAGGGGAGGTGTTTTTATTCCGTATTTTGAGCTCTCCCTTCGGTGTTTTAAACATCCATTCCTGGTTGTCGCCGTTTTTTAGAAGCACATAGCTGCCTGTCGAACATTTATCCCTTTTTACTAATTCGGTGTTTTTGTACAGGTAGAACTCATTGCTCGAGGTATTGATTACCATATAAAAGGACTTTGGAACCTTGTTGGAAAGTTGCTTGTCCAGTTGTTGGATATCGGCTGAGATCTTCGCCTTTTCAAGAATAACAGCGCTGGCATCATAGCCTGGAAATTGGCCCTGGGGTTTAAGAGTCATTTTCCTGACTATGTTGGGGTAAAAGAAAAGGAAAAAGATCATCAGCAATAAGACAGAAATAGTGAGAATGACGGTGAACTTCGATGCTCCCCGGATCTTATTCCATTCTGATTTCAAGAAGTCTATCATTTGCCCATTTCCTTTATAGGTGTCAACGACCCAACTATTAAAACCTCAGTACCTACTGAGCACAGTTCAAAAAGTTTGTCAACTTCTTTGTCTCTCAGGGCTATGCATCCTTCTGTCCAGTCAATTCCCTTACCGCCATTGCCATGTATCTCGATCAAGCCTCCTATTTTGGCTTTTGCGTTGACTATGCCTTGCTTCTGATTGTCCTCAAATCGTGCCTTGTCATCCTCGTTCGGGTAGTCCAACAGCAAGGCCCTAAAGTATTTGGTGTCCTTCTCATGCTTCTTTTTTAATACTTTATAAAGCCCCTCCGGTGTTGTCTTGTCTCCCTGAAGCTGCTTGTCGCCCACCCAGTTGGGCCCAAGCTCAACCTCATAGGTAGTCTGAACGCTTCCATTTTTATACACTTTCAGCTCACGGTTATACTTGTCCACGACAAGGAAAATCTTCTTTTCTCTTCCGGAGCGAGCTTTGATCTCTTTCTCTTCCTGAACCCATCTGGGTAGACTGCTGAAATACTCTTCAAGAATGCCCTCCGGATACTGATATACTTTCTGAATCAAAACGTAGGCTGAATCCAGTTTATCAATTGCTTTGAGGTAATTTTCATCTTTGTAAGCAAGGATACCCTCTCCCAGCAATATTCGTCCTTTTGTCCACTCCTGTCTGAGCACAGGGGCCAGGGGTATTTTTTTATAGGTAGCCTCGAAATGCGCTACTGTTTCGTTTAAGTCGGTTATTTGCTGAGCTTGGAGCGTCTTGATCTCTTGTAAGGATTTTTTACTTCTGGAAACTGCTTCCTCAGCATACCTGGTAGACTTCTCAGCATAGTCGATTGAGATATCAAAGGCTCTCTGGAAAAACCATTTTTGGTTTTCCATTTGCCAGTATATCATGGCAGAATCATAATAAACTTTGGCTTGTTGAAAGGGTACATTTGCGTACGCCAGAGATTTCTCCTTCTCAGCAAGAGATATTGCCTCTGTCGCTTTGCGGATAGCTTTTAGTGGTGTCTCCTTTTTTAAATAAATAAAAATTGAAACTGTAGAGACAGTCAATACTATTAAGGCAAGAAATACAAAAAGGAGCCTCCTTTTCATTCTTTGTGGTATAAAAAAGGTTGCATTCTTCCGTTGTGAGGACGAATGCAACCCTGGTTCATCTTGGTAAGAAGATTATTTCTTAGCGCCTTTGTATTTGTCGATGACAGTCTGAAGCTCAGTGTTGATAGAAGTTGCCTTCTCTTTTGCCGCTTTAACTTTGTCAAGGGCTGGCATTAACTCACCTTTTTCAGCTTGGGCTGACGCTTCGCCAATAGTAGTTTCCACAACTGTCAGCTCCTCTTTGATCGCATCTACAGCGGCTGCACCTTCTTTGCCTTTTGGAGCAACAGCAGCCAGTTGACGACCTGTTTCGATCAGCGCCTTAACTTCTTCAGCTAGTGCCGCTACTTGTGTTTTGATCTCCGCCTTACGAGTTTCGGATGCTTGCTTCACAACAGCAGCCTGTTCGGTGATTTTTACAAGCTTCTCTTTTTGTGGTCCGAATTTTTTGAAGAATTTAGAATTCTCAGCTTCGATTTCTGCCATTACTGATTTCAAAGAATCAGAAAGTGCCACGTAACTTTCAGATACGTAAGTATCTGCACCTGAAGCTTTCGCTTCGTTTACTGCTGCTGTTGCAGCATCCGCTTCGACCTGCGGTACTTCCTCGCAACTTGAAAGGAATAAAACGGCAACACCTAGTGTCGCCAGACCGGTCAAAAATTTGTTTTTCATCTTATGGTTTGGATGATTCAGAATTTCCCTTTTTCTGAATTCGGATGCAAAGCTACGCAGCTTTTATCGAGATATTTATGAGGTAAGCAAAAGATATTTTTTGAAAGGTTCTTGATGAGGTATTTTCGGCTCTATTTATAGGGTGATCGGAATTTTGGAGGCTATTGAGAGCGGGTTGCTAAGGTGATGCGGTCGGTTGCATCACCTATCTTCATTTGGGTGGTGTAGTAAAATGTGAACGAAAGATTTGAGCGAGGATAAGTATTCATATTTCCGTTGCGCCGTACCATGAATTACATTCATTCATAGCTCTCAGTTTGTTTGAACAGGGCGTATGCCCTTGGTTTTCTTCCGCTCCATAGCGAAATAAATGATAGATATTATTGTAATAAAAATACCGTTTGAAAACATTTATTACGCATTGGCACCGGGAGCTAGCCAAATAACAAGGGAGAAAAAGAAGTACTGCGGCACATGCCAGAATGGCCAACCGTTTCAAACATTTTGTTGCTACTTTTAGTCTGGAATAGTACGATTCACTAAAACATGAGATACATCATCCTTCCCTTTCTATTTGCTGCCTATGTAGTACAAGCGCAAATCAACCCAGCGAACATCACCATTGCCCGGGATGCTTACGGCGTGCCTCACATTTTTGCGCCGACCGACCCTGAAGTGGCCTATGGCCTGGCCTGGGCTCATGCCGAGGATGATTTTGAAACCATTCAGCAGGTGGCACTTATTAGCAAGGGAATGCTGGGCTCGTACCTTGGAAAGGAGGGAGCAAAGGCTGACTATGCCTTCAAACTGCTCAGGTGCAGGCAGCTGGTGGAGGAGCAGTGGAGCACGATTAGTCCTGAGGTCAAAGCCCTGATTAATGGCTATATCCAGGGGTTAAAAGCCTATGCCGATGCTCACCCCGACGAAGTGCTGAACAAGCATGTGTTTCCGGCCGACGAGAAGGACTATCTGTCGGCGGTGGTATTTTCAGTGGCTGTGTTCAGCGGGGCCGATCGTGCCCTGTCCAACCTCTTTGCAGGCAAGGTGCCCGCCCTTCCTGGCTTCGATTCCCGGGGGTCGAATGCTTTTGCCATACACCCGAGCAAGACCACAACTGGCGAGGCTTTTCTGGCCATTAACGCTCATCAGCCACAGGAGGGGCCAGTAGCTTTTTATGAGGCGCATGTGCAAAGTGAGGAGGGCTGGAACATGCTTGGCGGCGTTTTTCCGGGAGGTTGCGTTATTTTTCACGGCACCAACGAAAACCTGGGCTGGGCGCATACTGTCAATATGTTCGACAAGGTGGATGTGTTTCAGCTGCAAATGAACCCGTCCAACAGCAACGAATACCGGTTTGACGACCAATGGCTGAAACTTGAAAAGCAGAAGGTAAAACTGAAAGTGAAGGGCATTCCTGTTCGGATTGGCAAAAAGGCCTACTGGAGTGTGTATGGCCCCACAGTAAAGGCCGAAAACGGCACTTTTTCTGTGCGGATGCCGGCGCTTATGGATGCCAAAGCCCTGGAGGAGTGGTACAGGATGAACAAAGCCAGGAACTTCTCTGAGTTCTACCAGGCGCTAAGCATGACCAGCCTTCCCATGTTCAATATTGTGTATGCCGACAGGTACGACACCATCTTTTACGTGAGCAATGGCAAGCTGCCCCGCCGCAACCCCGATCCACAGTACGATTGGGGCAGCACTTTACCAGGGAACACTTCGGCCACCCTTTGGACAGCATTCAAAGGCATAGAGGAGTTGCCTCAGTATGTAAATCCGGGGGCGGGATATCTTTTCAACACCAACCACTCTCCATTTCTGGCCTCAGCTCCGGCCGACAACTTGGATACGGCCAACTTCGATCCCAACGATGGCTTCTTCCGCCGCCATAATAACCGCAGTAAGCGGGTAACAGAGATTATGCCCGAGGACAAGCTGGATTACGATACCTTCAAGCGGATCAAATTTGACCAGCAGTTACCGCAGGAGTTGCAGTACGAAATCAATCTTGACGCCTTCTGGACGCTGGACGCAGGTCGGTATCCCGATCTGGCCAATTTGATCAACAGCCTGCAGCAGTGGGACAGGAAAGCCACTGTGGACAGCCGGGGAGCGGCCGTCTTTCTGCTGATGTACTACAAACTTTACAGCAAGTATCGCAACGTTACCGGATTTCTGCCAGAGGAGGAGGCGGTGGCGACTTACCAATATGTGCATGATTATATGATGGAGCATTTCGGCAGCGACACGGTGGCCCTGGGTGACGTGCAGAAGCTGGTGCGGGGTGGTGTGGCATACCCTATCTGGGGCTTGCCCGATGCGCTGACGGCCATTCACTCCCGGCAGCAGGACGACGGCACCCGCAAAGCCGTTTCAGGCGATGCTTATATTGCCCTTGTGCGCTACCCAAAAGAGGGCTTGCCCATCATTGAAACCGTGAACACCTATGGCGCCAGCATGCATCCCGATTCGCCCCACTTCAAAGACCAACTGGAGCGGTTCCAAAATCAGCAGCCCAAACACATGACCCTCGACAAGGACGAGGTGTTGCGCACGGCGGAAAGGGTGTATCATCCGGTGAGGTAGGGGCAGTTCTAAGCTGACTTCCGTGCATTTTTTCGTAAGAAAAAATCATAAAAAAAGCGTACCTGGAAAGGCACGCTTTTGACTTCTGCTCCTGTTAACTACCCGTTTGCACTATCAATTAGTTTTTGGATCATTTGATCCAAATATTCATTTAAAGCTTGAAGCGATTTGGTTTTATAGGCATCTCTGTCTGCTTTTACCTGGTGGCTCACTTCTATCTTCTTTTCCTGCGTAATCACAATGTTTGCATAAGATGGCTTGTAACTATTGCTGGAAACATATTCTTTAAACTTTTTCTGCTCCACTACCCCTTCAATGGAGATATCACTTTTAGGGCTGAATTGAATGATGGACAGCGCACCAGCGCCGACTGCACCGCCTTTCCAAACGACCCTTTCAATGGTAGGTGAAGTTTCGATCTTTGAGCCAAAAAATCCTTCAGATGAAGTGCCAATGGCTGTGGCAGCCAATACAAAGTCGACATTCCCTTTCATTTTGGCAGCTCCTGCGAAGCTACTACCGTCAATGGTCACAAACTGAAAACTTACGTTGGCTTCCAGTACCGGAATATCGCCAAGCTCCTTTGACAATTTAGGTGTAACATCAAAAAAGGCATCTTTAGCTTTTCCCTTGTTGGTCACTCTTTTTACATAGTAATCATAACCTGTTGGGGCTGTTGAGATATAGCCAATAATTTGCGCCTGGCTTGGGGTGCCACCAGTCAATTTGGTATAATCCTGAAACATTTCTGCTTTGCCAGCTTCTTCACTTCCAACTATTTCATAGCCTGCGTCAGCCAGCTTGCCTACCATTCTTTTGTAGGCCGCATCTGTAATTTCCTGAAAGTCTTCAGTCTCCAGGCCTACCAGCCCCACAGACATCATCGAGGTGGCTCTGTCCAGATCGGAGTTGGTGGTGGTTTCTGAGTTAGACGATAATACCTGGTAGTTGACAAAAAAGTCTTTTATATAAATCTTTTTTGGTGCCTTCTTGATCTTATTTTCCCCATAGCCCCAGTCTTTGACATTTTTTTCATTGACAATTTGGCTATAGCCTAAAAAAGGCAAGCATAGGAGTGCGAGAACTAATAGCTTTTTCATAAGTCTAAATTTTGTATGGTGGCAAATTTAGGTCTATGAATGAGGCAATAGTATACCCCGGAGAGGGTATATGGTGCTACCCTTCAAGCGCAAGGCCGTGGTTGAATTTTGGAAAAAGCGGTTGCTGATAATTTTGCAATTCAGAGAAAAGAGCCGACAGGAAGTCTTCTGAAAATGCCATGTGACTGAAAGTAGGGTGTCTCTGTTAATGAAGGTAAAAAGCGGGAAATGCTAGCTAAGCTACTATTTTTTTACCCGACCAGGCAAGAACTGGAAATCGGGTAGGTTTGTGGAGAAACCATTCGTCAGTGGGAGTTCTTAGTGTACCTCAGTTCCCGTTAGAACCTGGCCCTGCTTTGGTAGTGTTGCTTAGCAAAGGACGATCGATGAATAAAAACTCAATGTGACAGGGGTGCAATTTGCAACCGTGATTCTTTATTGATCAAGCCCTTTCCCGTCAAAGTATTCATGTGGCTCTTTTCAGCCGATTGTTAGTGTAACTCTTTTGCCAAGTCCTATTTCCATAAGTCTGTAGAGTGTGGATAGCTGTATGTCGCTCTGTCCATTCTCAATTCTGGAAATGAAACTTTTCTTGGTTCCGGTTAGCTCGGCAAGCTGCTCTTGTGTAAGACGTGCTTCTTTTCGGGCGTCTCGAATTATTTCGCCAATTGCAAAAGCCTTGGCCTTGATCTCAAAATTTGCTCGCTCTTTAGTTCCAACGGCGCCATATCTGGCGTCAAGGTGCTCATCGAATGTGGTTATGTGCTCTTTCATTTTGTTTTAGTCTTCAGTTCAAAATATTCGTTCTTGATTTTTAGCGCTTTGTCGATTTCATTTTTTGGTGTCTTCTGAGACTTCTTCTGAAACCCGTTAAACAATACAACTAAGTTGCCCTCGTCGAAACAGCAGAAGATTCTATAAATATTGCCTTGAAACTCCACACGAATCTCGAATAGGCCATCTGTTCCGGTCAAGTGCCTGAAGAACTTAGCAGGAATTCTGTCTGCAATCCGAATCATGAACAGAACTTGATCGATTTTGTCCTTTAGCTTATCGTTTAAAGGCTCAAAAAAGTCCCTAAAGTGATGCTTAAAGAATACCAACTGTCGTCTCTGTTGCACAAGACAAAGTTAACTAATAATGGAACAAAAGAAAGACTTCCGAAGTTTCTGGCCGCACAGGCAGCAAGTAGCAAAGAGCGAGAGTTGGGTATTACTCAACCGATGTGCCTACGATCTTTTTCGGGTGATTTGCCACAATTTTCTCGCTCCTGGCATTTTTTTCGATATTTACTTTTCCTCTTTCAGCTCCTTCAAAAAGTCAATAGACTCCTGAAGCCCCTTGTTGGGGAACATCCGCAGGAAGAAAACGACAATGCCTGCCACCACAGCGCTGCCCGCTACATATGAAATGAGCCATTGACCTGCCAGATCGTACAAGTTAATAGCCAGCCCCGCCTTCGCTGCTACGATCAGGAAGGGTGCCGAAAACAGTGGTATGATGACCAGCAGGCTATAAGTGTCATAGGCTTCAAGCTTTTTCAATGATGACAGCTTCCGCTGGGCTTCTGCAACCGAGGCCTTAGCGTTGATCGTGAAAAGCATAACCAACTGCCCAATGTCAAAAATCAGGCTGTACACCGTGATGACGATTAGCATAATGGCTGGGATGAGAAACATGGGCTCGGCGTGGTGCCGGAAGGCAAAGCCCAGCAGAAAATCCAGGAACCAGATGCCTACCACAATTTGGACAATACTTGTCCATTTGATCTCTGAAAGACTGGATTTCACCTTACTGAAGCTGATTGTCTTTACCAGCTCTTTGTTGATTTTCACCGTTTGGTCCAGCGTTGGATTAGCGTTGTTCCATATGCTCGTTAGTTGTTCAAATTCCATGACCTTTTTATTTAGTTGTTTCAAAATGTGATTTTAACTCTTCTTTGATTCTCAGCTTTCGGGTGGAGATGTTGGATGCCGAGAGCCCCATGACTTCTGCTATTTCTTTGTTGCTGCATCCTTCCAGTTGCAATACCACAATGGCCTTGTCGACAGGCTTGAGCAGGTCGATGGCACGGTAAAGATGCTCCAGGTTTTCATCTGTCGTTTCGGCCTGCACCTGCATAATTTCTCCTTCGCTGTATTTGCTTGCCTGCACCGCACTTCTTGTCGTTACTTTTCTCAGGTGAGAGATGGACGTGTTAAGAGCGATTCGGTAGGTCCAGGTGGAAACGGCGTAGGTGTCGTCGTAATTGGGAAAGGCTTTCCATAACTGCAGGGTGATGTCCTGCATCAGATCCTTGCGCTCCTCTTCGTCTTTGCAGTAGACCCTGGCTACTTTGGCGATCAGCTTTTTGCAGCTTTCGAGGTAGTCTATAAAGAGGGCTTCCTGTTGTTCTGTTCGTTTCACCTTGCTGAGTTTAAGCGTTTTTTTAGTGCTTTTACTTCATTATTCGCATGAGGTGTTGAAATGTCACAACAGTGGGGAGTTTTTTCTAAAAAAATAAACAGGAGCCGTTCCTGAGGGCATCCTATTCGATGTGTTTCCTTAAGAGTGTATAGTTTTTAGCGCTGTCTCCCGGAGTCAAAATGGGCATCGTATAGTCGCCTTTTGGCACAAACATGGGCATTCTGTCGTCGGATGACTCTGCGATTTGGCCTGGCAGGTCGTCCGCAATGTTAATATCTATCTCGTTGTCAGAGTTAAAATTTTTGAAGACGAACGGATGTACTTTATTACCAGGGATATTCAAAGGCGACAAATAAGAGAGGGTATCAAAGGGTCGTACAGGCGTGGGCTTTATGTTGCCAGTGCCCGGTGTTATGCCAGATTGAGACAATGCAACTGTTGCCGCTAAACACATGAATAGAGTTAACACGAGCCTGTTCTTCACTTGTTTTGCCTTTTGATTCAATACAATATATAAAAAATGCAGCTAATTGCCTCCTAACTACGGCAAAGTCGCTGTCATCATTCTTTCACCCACAACAGCGGTTGCCTGACAAAGAAGTTGCGGATCACTTCATCTTCTTCGGAGTCTGCCGGAAGGGCTTTCCAGGTCTCAAGGTACTTGCCATCTCCATAGGCCATGTAGGCAAACAGCAGGGCTGCCTGGCGCATTGGCCAATCCTCGAAATACATCACGTCGGGTGCGTAGGGCCAAGTTGCTTTGTCGGCAATGTAAGGCACCATAAAATCTACGGCGTTTCTTATGTTGAGGCTCTCTCCCGCCGGATGCTGCCATACTTCCGGGTAGCGCCTGCCAAGGATATGCAGCAGGGTGTACATGGCGTCAAGATTGAAGAGCGAGTAGCCGTAGGGTTTGGTGCGGGCCAGCTCTTTAGGAAAGGAGCCGTCAGCCGCCATTTGTGGAAGCAGTGTTTGATCATAGAAGCCTTTAGTAGCAAGCAGTAGCGAGTCGCTGCCTGTAAACGTGGCATACTGTGCTACCTGCATGGCCCAGCAGGTGCTGTGGTTGTTGCCATTGTCCCGCTCTTCGATGCCGTAAGGGTGCGTGGTGATCCAGGTGTTGAATTGAGCAAACCAGGCTTTGGTTTTTTCCAGCGCATCATCTTTCAGTAAACCGTTTTCTTCCAGTACCATCAAGGCTTGCACTACTTCTACCAAATGAATAGCGTCGATGATGCCAATGCCCCGGCCAGTCACCCGACCGTAAATAGCCTGGCTGTAGAGCATGTCGGGGTTCATGCGGGTGGCCTCGTTCACAAACCATGCGTTTGTGTGCTCGATAGCTTTTGCGGCATACTTGTCGTTGTGAGTGATGGTCCAGGCGGCGACCAAAGTGGGCACGATGAGGCTCAATCGGCGCATGCGGTTGCGATGCTCCACGAAGTTGTCAGGATTGGTGAGCCCATCCTTCCTGATGTACGGGCCCTTAGGGTTTTCAGGGTCAGGCCACCAATAATCTCCCTCTGAGTAGAAGTCGTGCGGGCCGCCAGCCGAGCGGGGGCTTGTCACTTCGTTGATGGTTTGTATGTCGGCCGACATGTATTCGTCGGCTGCGGTGAGCACCCTTTCTCTCTCCAATGCAACTAGTTCATCTCTCAGACTTTTTTCGGGAGCGGTGCAGCCTAAAACCGTTAGTGCCAGACAGGAATAATAAAAGACCAACCGATATTGCATGCTCATCAGGGTGAATCGCTTAACCAAACAGCTAATATAAGCAATGACCGATATTTAGGATGTGAGATGCTGGAGTACTCGACTAATCGTACCGCAAGGTCTTGCTTGGATCCAGCTTCATTACACGCAGCAGTTCTCTGGAGACGGTACCTGTTGAAATGACCAACAGCAGGACCAGCGTGGCCACGAATGGCGTGGCTGTCAGCGAGACATGGTAACCGAAATTCTGCAACCACTCGTTGGCAACGTAATAGCCAACCGGCCAGGCAATGGCGCTGGCAAGGAGAATAGCGGTGAGAAACTGTTTCGAGAACAGGCTTGAGATGTGCACGTAGCTGGCGCCGAGCACTTTCCTAATCCCTACCTCTTTGGTTTTTTGCTGCGTCGCAAACCTTATGTAGCCAAACAAGCCCAGGCAGGTGGTGATCAGTGCCAGCAAAGCCATGGCGCCAAGCCCGCCGGCGAGGCGTTTTTCGGTTTGGTAGAGCCTCACAAATTCGTCATCCAGAAAAGTGTATTCAAAGGGAAACTCAGGAAACATGTCTGACCATGTGGCTTCCAGGTGAGCGAGCCCCTCAGGAATGCGGTTGCCGTCGAGCTTGACGTTGATATAGAAGTACCAGTAGGGCTTGACCAGGAAAATCATCGGCTTGATGGTCGAATGGAGCGACTCAAAGTGGACGTCGGGTATCACACCTATCACTTTGCCTTTTCGTTTTTCCACCGGTTCGCCAGGATCGCCGGTGTTGAATTCTGTGTCCAGCGAGGCTCCAAGGGGATCGGATATTCCCAGTAGTTTCACGGCGCTTTCGTTGAGGATAAACGACCGGGTATCGCCGCCAGCCACTTTCCCGAATCCGTGACCTTGCAGAAAATCAATTTTGTAAGTGGTGAAGAAGTCTTCGTCTACTGAGTTCGCCGCTATTTTGACCTCTTCCTGTCCATTGTAGGTCACGCCAATCGTATTACCAATGCCGTCCGTGGGTTTGTAAAACGAAAGAGATACATTTTCAATCGCCGGATTGGCCATAACGCTATTTTTGAAGATGTCCGGATTGTCACGGATTTGGCGGCCATGAGGAATGTACACGATCTGGTCTTTCGAATAGCCAATGGACTGGTTTTGTACATAGTCGATTTGCTCGAAAATGACAATGCAGAAAATGATCAGGGCTGACGCAAACACGTACTGCAGGGTGAGCAAGGCTTTTCTCAGGAAGACACCCGACTTTCTTCTTTTCAACTGTATGGACTCGGCAATATTGGATCTGGAAAATAAGATAGCGGGATAAAGCCCGGTAACGATGGTGGTAACAATGATCAGGCCTGGTAAGGCAAGGAGCAGCCAGAGGTGCTGACTTAGGTCCAGCGTTACTTTAGACACCATCAGGTAATTAAACCCATGGACGCTGGCTGGTAGCATCAAAAGAGCGAGCACGAAACTAACTGTGACGAGCAGGAAAGTTTCAAATACAAACTGCGAAATCACCTGCCCCCTCGATGCGCCAATCGCCCTGCGGATGCCCACTTCTTTGGCTCGTTCATGCAGCTGTGCCACCGTCAATGTTACGAAGTTGATGGAGGTAATGATCAGGATCAAAAGACCCACTGCCACAGCCAGCTGAGGGTAAATGGGGTCAATCACATTGGCGTAGTTAGTAATGACAGAAGGATCGGTGTGAATGGATTGTACGGGCTGCAGAAATCCAAGGTAGGCTTCGCCCGGCTTTTCGTTGTCTTTCACATATTTGGCTACAAAAGCCGGGAAGCTTTCTTCCAATTGCTGCTTGCTAACAGCGGGAGTAAGCTTTGCATAGCTGTAGCAGTAGTTCATGTTCCAGCTGTCGGTGATGCTTGCAGGAAACACTGACTCCGCCGTGGCAAACGACAGCAGGAAATCGAAGCTGATATGCATATTGTCGGGCCAATGGTCGATGACGCCCGTCACTTTTAAGGTTGAAAAGTCACCATTCCACTTGAATTCGATGAGGTCGCCGGGCTCAACTGGTTTGTCGAAGTACTTTTCGGCGGCATCCCTTGTTAATACCAGACTGTACGGCTCCCGAAGGGCAGTGGCCGGATCTCCTTCAAACCCATCGAATGGAAAAATGCTCAGAAAGTTGGCGTCGGCCCAGATCATTTTGTCTTCATAAAAGGATTTGTCACCCTTTCGGAACAAGGTTTTGGAGCGGTCTTTGAAAAAGTGAGTAAACAGGTGCTCCGGGTACTCGTTTTGCAGGGTTTCAGCCAGGGGAAACGTGGTAGTGGCCACTTTGCCAGCTTCCGTCGTGCGGACGATCCGGTAAATATGATCAGCCTGAGGATGGAAAGAGTCAAACGACTGCTCGTAATTGTAATAGAACAGGGAAAGCAACAAAGCAGCCACGCCCAGCGAAAGCCCGATGACCCTGATGGCGCTGTAAAGCATGTTTCTTTTGAACAGACGGAGGGAGGAGGTAAGGAAATTGCTGAGCATGGTAAAGTGGCTTAAAATGGATACTGTTTCTTTATTGAGTTCGGGCAGGCCTCTTTGTTCAAACCTGTCCATCACCCGGTCATAAGCATTACGAAACGACTCTCCTTTCTCCATTCTCTCCTCAATTTCGCTGCATACATGGTCAACCAGGTCTTCGTGCAGGGGATCGAAGGTGACTCCTTTCCGACGAAGATCCTCTTCGATCAGCTCGATTTGTGCGTCTTTCAGTTTCATGCCGTGCCGGAGTTAGGTTGCATCAAGAGCTTCATGGTTGACATGAAACGTTCCAGCTCCTCCATACGCACCATAGCTTCTGATGAGCCAGCCCTAGTGATGGAGTAGTAGCGCCGCACCCGCCGACCAATATGCACTTTCTCCATTTTCAGGAAACCCTCTTCGGTCATTTTGTGAAGGATAGGGTAGAGTGAGCCTTCTGGTAACTGAATTTCTCCATTGGATTCCTCCTTTACCCTCTGACTGATTTCGTAGCCGTACATCCGTTTGTTCTCGTTCAATAGTTTGAGAATCACGGTTTGATAGGTGCCTTTGAGGAGTTGGGATGAGTACATCGTTAATAAGTTGTAATGCAATATATCGGTATGCAATGTATTTTCAAATAGCCAAATTCATTTTTTGGAGAAGAGTATTAGAAATTTTGGAAGCCCGAGGTCGTTCCGTATCTGCGTCTTAAATTGACCAATGAATAAACAATGAGCCAATGAGAGCAATCATCATCACTTTCCCGGGCGGACCGGAAGTGTTACATATAGCAGAGAGACCTGTTCCCGAGATCAAACCAGATGAGGTTTTGATCAAAGTAGCTGCGGCCGGAGTCAATCGTCCGGACATTATTCAAAGAGAAGGCCGCTACCCTGCACCTCCCGGCGTGCCTGCTGATGTACCGGGCCTGGAGGTGGCCGGTGTGGTGGATCAGGTGGGTGCCAACGAAAAGAGGTGGAAGCGGGGCGACAAAGTATGTGCTTTGCTTGCTGGAGGAGGTTATGCGGAGTATGTGAGTGTATCAGGTGTGCAGTGTTTACCCGTTCCCGAGGGGCTTTCATTCGAAGAGGCGGCGTCTCTTCCCGAAACCTTTTTCACGGTATGGACCAATGTATTTGACCGGGGCCGCTTTGAGTCGGGCGAAAGTTTTATGGTGCATGGGGGCACATCGGGCATCGGGGTGGCAGCTATTCAGATGGTGAAGGCGCTGGGCGGTAGGGTATACGCTACGGCGGGTACCGACGAAAAATGCGCCTATGTGGAGAAGCTAGGGGCGACTAAAGGCATCAACTATAAAAAGGAAGACTTTGCCGAAGTAATAAAGACGTTGGAACCTAAGGGGCTGGACATCATCCTCGATATGATAGGGGGTGACTATACGCCAAAAAATATTGGCCTGCTGGCGACGGAGGGACGGCTCCTGATCATCAACGCTATGGCAGGTGCTACCAGCCAGGTGGATATGATGCGGGTAATGGTGAAAAGGCTGACTATTACAGGTTCCACGCTCCGGGTACGGGAAAGCAGCTTCAAGGGGGCCATCGCTGCCAATTTAGAAAAGCACGTGTGGCCTTTAGTGGAAAGTAAGGCAATCAAACCTATCGTTTATAAAACATTTCCACTGGCACAGGCAGCACAGGCGCATGCGCTGGTAGAAAGCAGTGAGCATGTTGGGAAAGTGGTGTTGACGCTGGTGAAGTAATCCACAATCCACACCTTTACTCAGGCGAGCCGCTTTCGTTAGGCAAGATTACAAAAGTTTAGCAAAGACAATCTGGCTCCAATGAAGGAACCAGCTCTGAAAGGCTGCGAGCGTTTCTGCGTGCGATGAAACTTTTGTAATCTGAAGTCTAAGCCTACATCTTCGGCCTAAGTCCAAACGCTTGAGGTGGCAACTGAACGATGTCAGTCTCTCCCTCGATGAGAGGGAATTTTTGCTCGTGCCAGTCTCTTTTTGCTTGTTCTATCAGCTCGGGATCCGATGAAACGAAGTTCCAGTAGATATGTCTGGTTTCAGCAAAGGCTTCTCCGCCAAACACATACACGGTAGTGTTTTCATACATTTCGAAATGACACAGGCTGCTGTCTTTCGCTACCAGGATACGTTTGGGCTCGTGCACGTTGCCTTCGTTTTCTACCCGCCCTTCCAGAATATACAAGCCTACTTCGCCGAAAAGGTCTTTGCTAATGTCGATGGTTCTTTTTGTCTCAGTCTTTATTTCAAGCAAAAAGAGAGGGCTATAAACCGGCACTGGCGACTTTCTGCCAAAAGCCTCTCCGGCTATGAGTTTGAAGCTGGCTCCGTCTTTTTCCCAGGTGGGGATGTCGTCTTTGGATACGTGGAAAAACTCAGGCTCCATTTGCTCCAGGTGTTTGGGCAGCGCTACCCAAATCTGCAAGCCGTGCAATGTTTTGCCTGCATGACGCAGGTACTCCGGCGTCCGTTCTGAATGTACGATACCTTTTCCAGAAGTCATCCAGTTGACTTCG
This sequence comes from Imperialibacter sp., assembly GCF_048007035.1. Classification (NCBI taxonomy): domain Bacteria; kingdom Pseudomonadati; phylum Bacteroidota; class Cytophagia; order Cytophagales; family Flammeovirgaceae; genus Imperialibacter; species Imperialibacter sp. Next base: position 605,555 of record NZ_CP180355.1, on the reverse strand, counting down.
CCGGGATTGATTTCCATATGGGAGCCCAGTGTGTCTCTGTGTACTACGTGTCCTTCGAACAGGTAGGTGAGGGTAGAAAGTCCAATATGAGGGTGCGGGCCAATGTCCAGGTTGTCGTCCTGCCCCATCACGGCCGGGCCCATGTGGTCGATAAAGATGAACGGGCCTACCATGCGGCGGCCACGGAAGGGGAGGAGGCGACCTACTAAAAAGTGGCCGATGTCGGCTGGACGTTCTTCGATGATGAGGTCAATGTTTGACATGGCGTTTTCATAATTAGATCAAAAACAAGTTACATACGAATTGCAATACTTTCAGTTCCATCGTTTTGCCCTCAAGCCGGGCAGGCTGTTACTTTTCCTTGCGGTTCCCCGCCGGGATGAAAAGTAACCCGCTTCGGCGGATCGAAAAATCATCGAAAAATTAACGCACTAGCTAGGCGCTCAACCTGCCGCCATTTTTCGCCCCATCCTCCTCAACGGAGATGCGTTAATGGAAGCTTGAGAGGGATCAAAAACTCGGCATGCTCGGATTCGCATTAATCCGGATCGTACATCTTTTTACCTACGGCCAGGCGATCCATCATTTTCACGATCCTATTGGCTTTGGTGTCTTCCGTTTTAGCATCATATACCCATTGGAGGTAGTATTTTTGTTCGCTTTCTGAGAACTTCCTGAAGTGTTCGTAGGCTTTTGGTGGCTCCATTGAGAAGCAATCGATGATTTCCTGGGGCACTTCAAGGGGAAGTGTGTCTTTGTAAAGGATGACCCTTACGGTGTCGCCCTCTTGCTTGCCAATCTTCTTCCTGATTTCAGCTTTTACAGGCAGAAAAAGCTGGCCATTGCCCATTGGTGCAAGCTTATAGCCTTTCAACTCGTAGTCGTCGATGCTTCCACGCACACGAACCCACCCAAATGGGAAGCTTTTATCCTGGAGTACTTCCGGAATTTGAGCGTAAGTCCAGCCACCCTTGCCAGGAAATTTTTGCAGAAGGTAGTCGCCGTTAACGAGCGGAATATCGGTCATTGCTGAAGATTGTTATGCAATTTAACAGCTTGATTCGAGTAAATAAAAAATACCGAATTGATTCAAAAGGCCCTGGGAAACGAACCAACGTGGGGGCATTATGGAATAAAAAATGGCGCAGGTAGACCCGCACCATTAGTCAACTTGGATATTATGAACTCGTCAAATTCTTGTTTTTCAGTATGCCCTGGTCTTGTGGTAGTATACATAGGATACGACCAGCACCAGCAGGACAATTAGCGGCAGGTACACATGTTCCATGCTACCGTCCACAGCCAGGTGGCCTATAATCGCTGAAAGTGTGGAAATGCCAAATCCTACGTAGGCCCATTCTTTTAGTCGGTGAGGTACTTGCGGAACAATAAGGAGAACACCTCCAATGATTTTTCCAATGCCAAGCTCAACACGAAAAAAATCGGGGAAGCCAAGGTGAGCGATGCCCTCGATGGCTGGCTTTGTATTGAAAGCGATAGCACCCACGCCATCGAACAGCACGAAAATGCTCGTGAATACCCAAAAGATGACCTTGTCGCTTTTGGATGTCTTTTCTAGTGTTAAAGTAGTCATGGTTGTTTCTTTTTTGGTACGTTACAAAGGTGCGGGGTTCCGACGGCACATTCGATGTGCAAATACGGCAATTGCTAGGGGTAATTGCGTCAAAGCTTTTTAAGAATAGAATTTTAGTAGCGGGTATGCTTTCCTTTGGCTCACAGACCTTAATGGCGTCGAAAAGGAGGCCTGTAGATGCTTTAAGAAACGATTAGAAAAAATTCTATTTTTTTAGGAAATTATTCCTATTTTTACTTTATGAAAAAGTACAGAGTGGATAAGTTGGATCGAAAGATGATGGTTGAAGAGCCTGAAGTCATCTATCAAAGGCTTAGGCCTGCGGTTTCCAATCACACCACGTTGGCCTTTGAAGCGCTAGATGGGGTGCCTGCTACCATTTTTGATGATGTGGTGGGTTTGTTTGGCCACCATGATTACCTGGCTGAGGTAGTTGAGCTCAATCCCAAAACCATTCATAAATACCAGGCGCAGCAAATCAAGTTTAGCCCTGCCAAAAGTGAGCTAATGCTTAAGTTAGTCGCTCTTTACCGTAAGGGCGTGGATACCTTCGGCCAGAGAGAGTCATTCCTTAACTGGCTGTCCAAGCCCGCCTTTGGTATTGATAATCGTACTCCATTGCATCTTATTAAAACCTCCGATGGCATAGACCTCATCAGCGAAGAGTTGGATCGAATTCAGCAGGGTGACACTGCATGAGGGTGTACAGGATTACGCTGGCCAAGTTTAGTACAAGTTTATTTGCCTCTGGATTTGTGGCCAGGTGGAACTCCAAAGGTACTTTTGTCATTTACACTGCCGGATCAAGATCACTGGCCTGCCTTGAAAATTTGGTGCACAGGAGTGGAGAAGGGCTTGATGCTGGATTTAGGGTAATGACGATTGAGATACCCGATGATCTTGCTATTGATCGGGTGGTTTTAAATGACTTACCAGTCAACTGGAAGGAGTTTTCCCAACAAGTGTCGACAAGAACCATAGGTGACACATGGCTGAAAAAGAGTAATGCCGCAGTGCTTAGAGTGCCATCAGCCATTATTCCCCAGGAGTTTAACTACATTTTGAATCCCAGCCATCAGGAATTTAAAAGGATTAAGCTAATTAGCTCTGATGAGTTTTCCTTCGACAGAAGGTTGTAACGGTTTACCTGTTGATGATAGCTCAGGCTTGGGTCAGCTAATAAAAAGGATTTCAATATAGGCGTGCAGCCTGCCAAAAAAAAACTCCCCGATTGCAAAACCCTATGATTGCAACCGGGGAGAGCAGAGTTTAATTGATTAGTTAATTATACCCTGTGTTTTGAGGTGCGAGATTCGGGTTGTTCACTATTTCCTGTATTGGAATTGGAAACAATAGATGCTTAGCCTGAAGCGCCTGATCGGAGTTTAGGTTGACGTGTCCGACAAAATCATCAAATCCACCGTTGGTTTCATTGAACACTTTTCGTAGCCTGATCATATCAAACCAGGTGATGCCTTCATAGCAGAATTCAAACCAACGCTCTTTCCAAACAGCCTCTCTGAAGGTAGCCTGACTGAACGTTCCTAAAGCAGGAGTTATCAGCCCCGCTCTGTCTCTTATAGCCTTAAGCGCATCGTAAGTAGCTTGCGAGGGGCCGGCCACTTCATTTTGTGCCTCTGCATAAATCAGAAGCACTTCTGCATAACGAATCATTGGCACATTCAGATTGTCCTTGGCAGTTCCCGGAACCCCTTCTGTGCCGTTGGCAATAACATTGAAATGCTTGAAGATATATGGTGCGCCGAGGTCAAATGGTGCGCCACTACCATTGGTGTAGTAGGTAGTATAGAAATAGCCTTCCTGATCCACCGCTCTGATGTCTCCGTCTTCATAGGAGTTGTAAAACGATAGCGTAGGAACTGTACTACCTGTTCCGGAAGGGCCACGATAGCTCACAGGCTTGAAGTTCGGAAACATGTTGCCCATCGGGTTGTCAGCCACCAGGTTATTGTACTGCAGACTGAAGATGTGCTCTTTTCTGTTTCCCAGCCTTTCGTTATGGACTTCAGCGTAGGTATCAAAAAGTGCTATTTCACCTGCATTATCGATAATCTCTTTGGCCTTGGCAGCTGCTAACTGGTAGTGAGACGTTCCTTTATCAAGCGGTTTGCCAGCCATGGTAAGGTATACTTTTGCAAGCATGGCCTTGACAGCGGACGTTGAAACACGTCCGGTCACATCGGTCCATGGAAGTCCTGCCGATTCAGCAGCTATTAAATCTGCAACAATCTGATCATATACTTCCTGTTGAGTGGCACGAGACGGGTAGAAGTTCTCTGAGGAGGCCGTTTGTGGTTCCAGGATCAATGGAACATCTCCCCACAGCCTCACAGCGTAGAAATAGGCCCATGCTCGCAAAAATCTGGCTTGTCCGAGAATTCTGGCTTTTTGAGCCTCATCCATCGGGGTTATATCTGGAACCCTGTCCAGCACCAGATTGGCCTGAGCAACCAGGCGATAGATACCTCTCCACCAGTTGAGAATGTGGCCGGTGTTGCCGTCCCAGGTAAGAGAATACAGGTTATTCAAATCTGAGTTTTGAGCAGTTTCCGTGGTAGACGTACCGGTAGGGCCCTCCAAAAGTTGCCAGTTGGAAGAGAAGATACCGGCACCGTCACCATAGAATCTGGTGTTATCGTATACGGCTGCGACGGCTGCCTCCGCATGGTCAGGTATTGTATAGTAGTTTGAAGGAGTAAGATTAGATGGGTCTTCTTCGTCCAAAAAACCTGAACATCCTGTCCAGAGTAGCAATGTGCCGCTCAAGACGATTTTGCTTATGTTTTTTATCGAATATTTCTTCATGATGTTTGTCTTTTTATGGTTGGAAAAACTGACACTGACTAAAGTCCAATCTGAATACCCATTGTCCATACTGTTGGCTTAGGGTACTCGTGCCATTTCATCCCTTGCGAGAATACATTGTTGCTGTCATTACCACGAATTGGGGTAATCTCAGGATCACCAATTACCTCGTCGCTTACTATCAGGAAGAAGTTTTGCGTAGAAGCATAAATCCTGACATTGCTAAGCTTGATCCTTTCAACTGCTGTTGTTGGCAAGGAATAGCCCAGCAGTAAGTTTCGACCTCTGATGAATGAGCCGTCCTGCACCCAATGAGTATCCACGTTGGTTACATAGCCTGCCCGGGTGTCTCTTACTTGGGCAATCATAGTATTCTGATTCTCAGGAGTCCATGCGTTCAGCACAGTGCGGTAGCTATTGGCTAACGACTGGCGGTCTTCACTAGAGTGGAGGTTCATGTCCATGATGTCGTTGCCATACATGAACTGCAGATCCAAGGTCAGGTCGAAATTACCGAACCGTACATTGTTTATGAACGAACCCCATCCTTTAGGGCTACCATTCCCTATAATCATTCTATCAGCATCTGTGATGGCTTTATCACCGTTCACGTCTTCATACTTGATATCGCCTGGCAGCATGGTTAAGCCATTTCTGTAGCTGGTAAATTCAGCAGCTTCAGCAGCTTCGTCGGTTCCCCACACGCCCAGGCGGTTAAGTCCCCAGAAAGCGCCAGCAGGTTCGCCTTCACGAATAATGCTTGTTTGGTTGGTGATGCCAGGACCACCTACTCCAAAGATGTCTGATCGGGTAGCCAGCTCCAATACTTTGTTCTGGTTGAACGAAATGTTGAATGAGGTATTCCACGAGAACCTGTTGAATTCAACGTTTACAGTGTTCAATGCAAGTTCAAGCCCTTTGTTTTGCATTGATCCAACGTTTCTGCGGATGGTTGCATAACCACTGGTCTGCGGAACCGGTGCATCAAGCAGCATGTCTGTAGTCTTCCTGTAATAATAGTCAGCTTCAATGCCTATTCTCCCTTTGAAAAGGCCCAATTCAATGCCAACGTCTGCTTGTGCAGTTTTTTCCCATCTCAGATCAGGGTTTGCCAGGCGATTGATGCCCGTGCCACCCACTCTGCTGTCGTTCAAAATGGCTGCGTAGCCAGAACCCAATAATGATAAAGAAGAATAGGGTGGTATTTCTGAGTTACCAGTCAGACCGTAGCTTGTTCGAAGCTTCAAATTGGAAACCGCAGGGACACTCTGCATAAAACCCTCTTCACTTATTCTCCAAGCCAACGCTGTTGATGGGAAGAAAGCGTACTTATTGTTGTCGCCAAACTTAGATGAACCGTCGGCCCTGCCGGTAAATGTGATGAGGTACCTGTTCATCAGGCTGTAGTTGAAACGACCGAAGTATGAGTTGAGCGCCTCTCTATTGGCACCGGATCCCACAGCCAGGTTCTGGCTACCAGCACCCAGGTTATTATATTGGAAATAGTCTGTTGAGAAATTTCTGATTTCCGAAGACTGACCAAAATAATTCGACTCCTGCCATGACAGACCAAGCATTCCTGTGAAGGAATGAATCTCAGCAAAATTTTTGGTGTAGGTCAAATAGTTTTCAAATGACCAAAAATCTTCTTCTTCTTCAGCAAGCCAGGCACGTCCTTGAGAACCGATCTGTATCGTACGACCTTCGTAGCGTTGTGTGCCTCTGGTTACAATGTTGGAAGCAAGCACTGTGCGTAGAACCAGGCCTTCTGCCAATGTGATATTGGTGAAAGCACTACCAAGCATGGTCTGTGTGCTGATCAGGTATTCACGCTCCAGCAGGTTGTGAACCGAGCTCATAGTTCCTTCGGCAAACGGGTAGTCCCTGTTGTCGGCGTAGGTGCCGTCGGGATAGTACACAGGAAGGAACGGGAAATCTTCCACCATTCGGCGTGGCACCTGGTCACTATAGTCTACATTGTTTTCCTTTTGGTAGTTATAGCTGAGGTTAGCGCCCACTGTAAGCCATTTTTTGACTTTGGTTTCGATATTCAGTCTGCCCGAGTACCTGGTCATAAATGACGTTCTGTACAAGCCTTCGTCATCTCTGTAACCCAATGAAAATGAGTAGGTTGTTTTGTCATCGCCTCCGCTGAAGTTGAGCTGATGATTTTGCGACAGCTTGTTTTGCGTTGTTTCTTCTATCCAGTTAGTGTCGTAGTAGGGATTGCCATTGGCATCGAAAAGCCTTGGATCGGTTCTCTTTAGGGCAGGATTCAGATACGCCCATTTGCCAGCGGCCCAGCCGTCGGGGTCAAACTTTTCCATGTTGCGCCAGGCAAGATCTTCCACTTCCAGGTATTCTTTTGCGTTTAGCACCTCTGGCTTGTTAGGGCCATAAGTGTTTACACTGAAGATTCCATCATAGGTGATTTTTCCTTCACCTGACTTGCCCTTTTTTGTCGTGATAAGGATAACGCCATTGGCACCTCTGGCACCGTAAATGGCAGTCGAGGAAGCGTCTTTTAACACTTCAACAGAAACGATATCGCTGGGGTTAATATAGTCAATGGCCGAGCTGCGCTGTGTTTGATTGCCCACTGGCAACTGCACTCCGTCCACAACATACAATGGGTTATTGGAAGAGTTGATAGAGCTGAAGCCACGAACTCTTACATTCGATTTTCCACCAGGGCGGCCTGAGTTGATGTTTACCTGCACGCCGGGTATTCTGCCCGCAATGGCCTGATTTAAAGAAGGTGCAGGACGCTGCTGAAGCTGGTCAGTGTTCACAGAACCAACAGAGCCAGTTAAATCCGACCTTTTTTGCGTACCGTAACCAATAACGACAATTTCGTCCAGGCTGGTCACGTCTTCTTTCATCGCAAAATTAATAGTGGACCTGCCTGCGATGGGAACTTCCACCGTGACAAAGCCAATCGATGAAAATACCAGGGTAGTTACTTCATCGGCAACAGTAAGGCGATACTGACCATCCATGTCAGTAGTTGTGCCAGTTGTGGTTCCCTTGGCTAGTACAGTTACGCCCGGTAGCCCTTCTCCAGTCTTTTCATCTGTTACTTTACCGGATATGGTCTGCTCTCTTAAAACGGGGATTTTTGGTAGCTGGTATGAATTGATCTTGGCAATTGAAGCGTACAGTGGTCCCCTATCGAGAGAGGTGGTAAAGCCCGCTGTCTTTTGGCCTTCAATTTTCTTTGGGGTATTGTCTTTCACAATCAGGTAATAGTTGTCATCCAGCTTGCGAAAATTGAGCTTTAAGGGTTCCAGCAAAATGCTCAGTGCATCTTGCAGGTTTTTCCGATCAAAATCAGACAGATCGCCAGAAACTTTTGCGTTTCTGACCATTTGTGTTTCGTAGTGAAACGATACCTGGTGTTTCTTTTCAAGGTGTTCGAGCGCTTCTTCTATCGTATAGGTGTTGGATAAGCTAGCATCTGCCGACAACAAAAGGTCGTCGACAGGTTGCCCAATTCCACTGTGGTAGAGTAGGAGTAGAAAGGTAAATCCTACCGAGTACAAAAATTTTTTTGTAGAGATTTTCATAAGTTTTGCAGTTTAATTTCCTTGGTACTGGTTCGATCTTTAATTGTTCTACATTGGTTTTCCATAGGCAGCTTTAGTTTAGAGTAACAGTTCCGTTGCGGCGCTCAAGTTTCAGGTCAAACAGACCTGAGAGTGCCATTAAAATGACTTCAGGGTCAGGATTTTTGAACTTTCCTGTGTAATGCCGTTCAGCAATCCCTGGTTTTTTTAGTTTTATTCTCAGGCCATAATTGTCTTCCAGCACGTGAATAATTTCACCCACGGGGGTATCTTCGAAAATGAGTTCATTCTCTTTCCATGCGGTGGCAACATTCACTTTAGCTTGCTCCTTCGTTGGCGATTTCTGACCTGAGGTATATGTGATTTTTTCGCCGGGCAGCATGGTGATTGGCCCTACACTGTCGGTCTTCGTGAGCTTGATCTGTACCTGGCCCTCGGTAAGTACCACTTTTGTGCTCGCCCTTCTGGTGTTCACATTAAATTCCGTGCCCAGAACTTCTACCTCGAGGTCGGCTGTTTCCACAATGAACTTAATCTTGCCGCCGCCTGGCAAGGCACGCTTGCTTATTTTGAAAAAGGCTTCGCCGTCCAATTTTACCGTTCTGCGGTCGTCATCGAAGTGTTGACTGTTATAGGTCAGGCTTGAGTTAGCATTCAAAGTCACCACCGATCCATCGGGCAGTTCAATCGTTTGGTTTTCGCCATATTTTGTGTGGAAAGACACAGTTGTGTCTCCCAGCAGGCTGCCGTAGCGTTGGCTGATTCCGACTGCAATTAGAATCAGGACAATAGAAGCGGCCACATAATACCATGTGGAGGAAATTGACCGCACTCTGGCACCCGAGGGTGTTGATGCCATTGCCTGCTCCTGATTATATATCTCAGACTCGGAGCTTTTTTCAATTTGAGCCCAAATAGTTTCAAAGTCGGAGGTGGGCAATTGATAGTTTACCCTGGGAAGCTTTTTGAGGAATAGCTTGGCTTCTTCAACCAGTTCTTTCTTTTCGGGGTTTGTCGAAAGGTATTGCTCCCATTGCGCTTTTGCTTTGGGGTCGTTTTGAAGCACCCACTTTCTAAAGGAATTGTCTACGATTAGGTCTTCTACTGTATTAAAGGTAGGGTTCATAAATATTCGTTTTATGACTACTTTAATACTAAAAGCAAGCAGAAATGAAATCTCTACCTTTTTTTGAAAAAAAAAATCACGTCCAACACAATTCCGGACAGAGATAAAGGTTTTTTGAGAGAATTATTGGGGTGGGAATGGCTTAATTCAGCAGGCATAAGCCGAGCAGGATGGGGATGATATGAGTAATAACTTTCCTGGGTAAAAGTGTCTTCCGCAGGGCCTTTATGGCTTTCCAGGTGATGGTGTACAGGTAGTTGGCGTCAATTTCCAAAATTTCAGCAACCTCGTCTCTGCTTAGGTTTTCAAAAAAAATTAATTGGATAACCTCTTGTTGCCTTTTCGGTAAAGATTGAACTGACTGAAGAAGCTTCTTCCGGCTCAATGCATTAGCTTTTTCAACTGTTTCTGAAAATTCGAAGAATACCTCGGCACCATCGGTGTCTGAAAAATGCTCCTGGCTCGACATTTGACGTGTAATCTTCTTTTCCTCATAAATAATTTTTCGCCGAAGTGCCTTGTACAGGTAGTACTTGATTGAGGAGGTCTTGCCGAGGGTTGCGTGGTTTTTTAGCAGTTCTAAAAAAAGGTCTTGGATGCAATCTTTGACTAAATCTTTGTTCTGCGTCACGTGCATGCCGTAGTTGAAAAGGAGTTGAGCATACGCAGTGTAGATCGATTTAAGGGCTGTTTTGTCTCCACACCGAACCAGCTGATCCCAAAGATCGGACTCACCGCTATACTCGTTAATAGTGACGAACTGAGACATACTTTAGCTGGTTGAGGCAAGTGATCGCCTAATAATATTGCCAACAGGTATTAAATAGATGTAACATGTGCCAACTTGAATTAATATACCCGAAATATTTCGATCTATTAGTTTGTGGGCGTTAACACCATTTTTAATCAATATTACTAAACCGGACAAATACCAAACAATAAAGTACGTTATGATAGTGTTATTTCATAGTGCTTTTTAGTTTTTCTAGCAGAAAATTAAAAATGCGTTGAGTGCGAGTTTGCTGATTTGTCTACCGAAAAACCATGGCATGTTGTTGCAAACGATAAAAAATGACGATTTAATTAAGAATAATTCAATAGTCATGATACTTTGGTAGTTTTGACTATGAAGTAACGAAGCCCTGTTCCGCTCTGAATCCGTGTGATACGAAGCAGTCTTGATTTTGCTTACCCAAATGATGTCACCAACGTTCGTGTGGTGAGCAATCCATTCAACTAACAGAAGTTTCTTCTACCAACTCTCTGTGGATGGCCTTGCCATCAAACCTCTTCAGTACCGCCCTGGCTCTTTCAGGAACGTGGGCTGTTTCGTAGTCATCTCCGGTAAAGCTCCTGATGTTTTCGAGACTGTCGAAATACATGATCGTCGTAAATCTGTTTCGACACCCACAGGCCGTTTCATGACTTGTATCTTTCTGAAGCCTGGTAAATTTTTGGCTTTGATGCCAGGAATGACTTCATTAAGCAAAATGGTCTGGTAGGCCATTTCGTTTTCGGGGGTAGTCCAGCCGTGCCAAATGCGGGCGATCATTATTTCATAAAAGTTAGGTTGTATTCAGCCTTGAGCTTTTCCCTGAGGTCAGAAATAAACTTTGGCCCCGGATCTGGCTTGTTGTGTGGTTTGTACGACTCGTCTACCGCCAGAAACAGCTTGTAATGAGCCAGTGAGGTGTCGTTGTACTCGTGATGACCTACCAAATATTCCAGGCCAGGGTTTCTTTCCTTCAGCACTGCAATCAGCTTTACATTACTCTCCAGCTGAGCAGGAGTGAGGTCAGCTGCGTCTTTGGCAATGTTTTCGATACCAATGGAGACATGATTGAAGCCAATGGCGTGACGAGCAATTACGGTGTCGGGAACGAGCTTATAGATACTGCCATCTTTGTCAACGATGTAGTGAATGCCCACATTCATTTGACTGAACTTACTGATGTTTGTTCGGCTCGATTCGATAGAGTCTTTCTGAAAGTACGCAACGGTTTCTTCCAATGTTGGAATGACAGTGAAGTGTACCAGTACAATTTTTGGGCTGTCTAGTTTATAGCTGGCCACCCCATAGTTTTCAAGGCAATACTGTTTCGTAAGTTCAAGCTTGGTAGCGTTGAGGGTAGGGATGGTGTCGACTGTGAAATCAACAGTACTCACGACTTTCTTTTCTTGCTGACCAGAGGCATTGTCACAATTCGAAAGCACCGAAATAAAAACCAGGAGCACGAAAAGCAGTGATGATCTGCTGTTGATCGAAAGAACTGTAGTTAAATAGTTGTGCATTTTCGGAGGCCACTTTTTTGAGTGAACAAGTTGTGAAAATCTATTGGATTTACGGAAAGACTGGGTTGAAATTCATTTTTTCTTCGTAACGAATTCATTGTCAGTATGCTTTTGGTAATTGGAAACCCACTATACTCCTTTGTTTGTATTTCTTATTCCCAAAAGAACCACTTAGTTTGTTCGGGTAATGAAAACCCTTCTGAAAACGACTCTTTTGATTGTTGCGATGCTAATGACTGCGGCAAAGTTAACAAGCCAGCCGATTGATGCAGCTGTTTGCAAGGAAGATTCCTATCCCCTTGTTAATAAGTATGTTGAAGTGCTCAAGACTAATTTTTTGATACCGTTTGATTCGGTTACCAAACCTCTTTATGACTCAAAATTCATCCGGTTGGACAACGATCCCATTATCCATGTGGGCTACGACGAGTTTCACTATTGGTTTAGATTCAAGATATACAATGGCGATTCAACCAGCAGGCAGCTGATGCTACTTTTAGGCCAACTGGGAATGCGTGAAGGGGAGTTATTCCAGTCTTCTGATGATGGCTGGAAATCGCTCGGTAAAATAGGCTACTCGTACCCATTTGAGTCAAGACCCTATGCGTATGCTCATTATACCTACCCAATATCTATCGGGCCCAAAACAACTGATACGTTTTACTTAACGACAGACGAGAGTCACGCATATCGGGTTATTGCCTTGGCTCTTTTGCACCCCAAAGCCCAAAAGAAGATGGAGGCTCGGTTCTATTTTTCATTCGGACTCATGATAGGCATGCTCTTGCTTTTCCTTTTTTTTAATTTTTACCTCTATTTCTCTACGTTTGACAAAATCCACTTCTGGTATTCACTGTACATTGCTATTCAAATCTTATTATTATTCAAACATGAGAATCTGGACGCACAGTTTCTTGGTATGGACTCCCGCTCCGGCTACCGTACCCTGGGAATGGCAGGCGTAGCAGCGCTATCCATTGGGATGTTGATTCAAGTGCTCCAGCTTTTCTTTACGAATATTGGCAGCAAAAGCCTGCTTTATAAAACTACAAGCATTGTAAAGTGGATTCTTTTCCTCTCAGCGGCGGTTCATTTTGTTGTATTTTATATAGAGATACCTCACCGGCCTGAAATCATTTTATTTGAAATTGCTAATAAGAGCACATTTGTAGGACTGATTTTAATAGTCATAAATTGCGTTTATAGCCTGTATAAGGGCTTTAATACCAGCTGGCTTATTCTTGTCGGCTTGCTTATCTTTCTGATAGGCGGGTTTGAGAGAATTTTGTTTTTGACTTCCTCTTCCTACCTTTTTCCTCCCTCTCTTTTTGAAATAGGCATGGTGATTGAAACCATTGTCATTTCATTTGGGCTGATGTACCGCTACAGAATCTATCAAAGAGAAAAAGAGAAAATCACTTCGGAACTTCAAAAGCAGAAGGTAGTGCAGGTAAAAAAGATTATCAGTGCCCAGGAAGAAGAAAGAAAGCGAATTGCAGAAGATCTTCACGACGATTTGGGCAGCAATCTGGCTGTTATAAAACTCAACCTTCAGTCGCTGGAGTCAGACGAAGCGCAAAAATCCTCTCTTATGCAGTTGTTGGATGATACCTCAGCACATGTAAGGCAGGTTTCACACAATCTTATGCCGCCGGAGTTCGCCAATACCAATCTCAAGGATGTTATAGCAGCCTACGTGCAACAGTTGAATGATGATTCAAGAGTAAGCTTTGCTTTTTACCAAAAGGGAGGGAGCAAGTATTTTGGAAAAGATGAGGAGCTGATGATCTACCGGATCGTGATGGAGCTTACCAGCAACATCCTGAAACATGCTGAGGCCACTGAAGCAACAATTCAACTTTTCTATCACGATGAGTCCTTCGAGATGGTTGTGGAGGACAATGGAAAAGGCTTTTCCGATGGAGCGGGAAACGGAATCGGCCTGAAAAGCATTCAGTCGAGGGTGCAGTACCTTCAGGGTGAGTTGGCCATTGACTCCAATAAGGCCGGAACTACGGTAATAGTTTCTATTCTACTTAAATCAAAACAAAATGACAGCTAAACTGAGAATCGTTATTGCTGATGATCATTTGTTGTTTATTGATGGTCTGAGGTTAATGCTAACAAAGGAGCCCGACCTGGAGGTGGTGGGCACCGCCACAGGCGGGAAACAGTTACAGTCGCTGTTGAGAGATACACAAGTGGATGTGGTATTGATGGATATCAACATGCCTGGCATGAACGGGCTTGAAGTGACAAGAGAAATCAATGCATGGAACCCTCATGTTAAGATCATAATGCTTTCCACCTACGGGGAGGACTATATGATACAGAAGGCTCGGGAATACGGTGCACGTGGTTACTTGCTTAAAACCAGCCCAAGGGAGAAGCTAGTGGAGGCAATAAGAAAGGTTGCTTCCGGAGAAACAGTGTTCCCTTTACGGAAGCCAGATCACGCCGCCAGCTTCACTGAGGATGAAAGTTTTGTGAAGCAGTTTAATCTCACCAGAAGAGAAATGGAGATCATTCAGCACATTAAGCAGGGAATGACCACAAAGGAAATGGCCGACCAGCTCAACTTGAGCCAGTTTACCATTAAGACCCATCGTAAAAACATTGCCTCTAAGCTTGGCTTGAAAAACTTTGCTTCAATGATGAAGTTCATAGTTGATAATAATATTTGAGTTTAGGTATCAAGCGGAAAATCTGGGGGATTACCCTTTTAACCCAATGTCCCGAGTGGTCATAAAAAAGCAAAGGGTCCAAGCCTATCTGACTGGAGAAGCCCGACCGGGCGAGACGCATTGAACCAGTTTTGCTTTTTTATTTAACCACAAACGAAACATTCGATCCCCAGAAATGCAGATTGATCCGAGTTTAGTCAAAAAGAATAAGTATGCATTTTTTTTGACTTTTTTCGACAAAAAATACTCCTTTTAGAGTATAGGCAGAGTGTGTTGAGATAACCTTCTTTGTATACCACCATTCACTGCCCTATGAAGAAGCTCATCACACTTGCCTTTACGATCTTATTTCGCTACAGTTTAACTTCCGCCCAACAGTTTCTGCCACACGATTTGCTTGATGCCAACAAGTTTGTCTACTACCCGGACGAGGCCATTTCCTTTGATGTTGATGCGGATGGGGATAAGGATTTGATAGTGTATGAGACGACTGTGCTAACTCCAAGGCTGCTGTTGTTCAGAAACGACGGGGCGGGAAACTTTCTTGATGCAAATACCATCGCATCGTTGCCTGACACACCAGTCGATATTGACTATGGCGATATTAATGGTGATGGCAAAACGGACATTTTTGTCAACATGGCGAGCAATGGGCTCAGGTGGTATGAAAATGACGGAGCCGGAAACTTCACGGAAAATATTATCCAAGAGCAGGCGGGAAGCAGTTATTGGAATACGGCAAGGTTAGGTGATATCGACGACGACGGTGACCTTGACATCATGGGGCCCGGCATGTGGATCAAAAACACCGATGGCTTGGGATTCTTTAATGAGGAGGTTATCGTTAATTCGATTTATGACTTAGTAAATAACCCTGGTAACAGCGGTATCATCAATAATGTTCAAAATGTGTCTAACATGATTCTGGAGGACTTAAATGGTGATGGCCTCATCGATGTTCTCTACTCTTCTTCGTCAATTTACGTGCAGCTTTTCTCAGGAAATTTGGAAGGATTTGACGAGCCTGACACCATCGCCTACACCTTTCAGGGATCATCGAAAGTTGAATTTGCTACAGCCGACCTTAACAATGATACATACATCGATTTGATAATCGGACAAAGCACAGGATCAAGTGGGAGTGTCATGTGGCTGCGAAACAATGCTAACGCTTCTTATTCTGAAATCATTATCAATAATTTTGGAACGGGTGCAATTAGCATTGGTGATTTCAATGGTGACGAATTTGTGGATCTGGCGGCTATACAGTCCGGTGAAATATCCGGGTTTACTGACAATAGGATTTCAGTTTTTGAGAATAATCAAAATGAAACGTTCACAAGGAAAAGAACCTTTGGGGTGGCACCACATACTAATGCTAATATCCTCACTATGGATTTCAATAACGATGAGTTAGATGACTTAATTTTGACTTCCAATCAGGTGAAGGTTGTTCACTACAAAAACTTGGATAATTGGACTTTTGATGAACCTGATTACCTGTCCAATACATCTCATCAGACGACCCAGATGCTCCACGTAGATGTGAATAATGATGGGAATAACGACATCTTGATGGCTTCATACGAAGATCAGAATATTTCTTGGGTCGAAGGTCTGGGAGATGGAATTTACGGAGAGCAAATTGTTATAAATGATACGATCAGCAGAATTCTCGATATTGGTTTTGTAGACATAGACGGGGACGAATTAAAAGATATCGTCTATATAAATTCTGTTGACCTCGGGTGGCTCAAAAACATAGGCAATGGCGAATTCGAAATTCAAGACCTGATTATTTCTGATCGCTCAGGGGGGCTTTCTGTGGTTGGCCCAGGTAATGCAAGCAATATATTTGATATAGTAGAACTGGACGACGACGGTCTGCCAAATATCCTGTTTACACAGTATTACCTCAATGCCATTCGGGCTCACAATATTGACTCTGATGGCACTATAGCCAGTTACAAGTCACTATCGACAAATGTCGAGAGCGTGTCGTCGGTCACATTTGGAGACCTGGATGGGGATGATGATTTAGACGTGCTGGCAACCGCTGACGGAACAGATGAGGTAGTTGTTTTTAAAAACACTGATGGTGTTTTTGCCGAAAGCAGTAGACATTCGGTTTCAGTTGTGAACCAGCTTCGGGCTGCAGCGGCAACAGATTTAGATGGAGATGGAGACCTTGATATTTTGACAGGCAGGCCCAGCTGGTTTGAGAACACGGACGGCGCCGGGACTTTCGGGCTCGAAATCCTGCTGCCTAATGAAGGAATACTACAAGGTGAAGAGATAAAGGCTAACGATCTCGATGGAGACGGTGACATGGACTTTGCTATCACCTATTCTTCTGGAATCAAAGTGTATTTAAACGATGGGGAAGAAGTTTTTACTCACTTTGACATCAAGTCAGATGGAAGCAATTCTGCTAACCAACTGGAAATAGTGGATGTGAACGGCGACGGTACACCTGATATTTTATCCGCCGACGTATTCATGCCACGATGGTATGAAGTGTGTTTTCCAACGTCAGCCGAACACTCGGAGGAAGCTTGCGAAAGTGTCACGATCAACGGCGAGACCTTTGTTCAAAGTGGAGATTTTGAGCAGATGCTTATTAATAAGGCCGGATGTGATAGCACCCTAACGCTTCACATAACCATCAATCCTGTTTTTGTCAGAGAGGAAACTGTCAATCTTTGTGATGGTGAAACTTTCGAGTTCGGCTCACAAAATCTAACGATGGACGGGGAGTACACCGAGCTCTTTCAGACTGCGCATGGTTGTGACAGCACGGTCACCGTTAACCTGATGGTACGTCCAATATTCAACGAAACGGCGGCAGTTGCTATTTGCAATGGGGAAACCTTCGAGTTTGGTAGCCAGAGCCTAACGTCGGCCGGTGAATTCACGGAGCTGTTTCAGTCACAATACGGGTGTGATAGCACGGTCATACTTAATCTTAAAATCAACCCAATTTTTGATGAGCAGGCTACCGCCTCCATTTGCGAAGGCGATACTTACACATTTGGCACCCAAAGCCTCACCACTACAGGAGAGTATACCGAGCTTTTTCAATCAACCAGCAGTTGCGACAGCACAGTTGTTCTCAATCTGAAAGTGAATCCGGTTTTTACGGAGACAGCAACTGCTACCATTTGCGAAGGTGAAACTTATCTATTCGGTTCGCAAAGCCTCACTGCGACTGGAGAATACACTGAACTCTTTCAATCGCTCAGCAACTGTGATAGCACTGTTGTGCTAAGTTTAAAAGTAAATCAAAGGTTTTCGGAATCGACGACTGCGACGATATGCCAGGGTGAAACTTTTGTATTTGGCTCGCAAAGCCTCGATAGCCAGGGAGACTACTCTGAACTGTTTCAGTCCCTCAGCGGCTGCGACAGCACAGTTGTACTAACCCTGAATGTCAATCCAATTTTCAGTGAAACACTATCAGCCTCCATTTGTGCTGGTGAAAACTTTGCATTTGGCTCACAAAACCTCACAACAACGGGGGAGTACACAGAACTGTTTCAGTCCGCAAATGGCTGCGACAGTACTGTTGTACTCAATTTGCAAGTCATCCCCGACGTGGGCGAAATTGTTTCAGCTAACATTTGTGCTGGAGAAACGTATTCCTTTGGGTCTCAAACTCTTTCGTTGTCAGGTAGTTACTCCGAATTATTTAAAACTGCCAATGGATGTGATAGTACTGTGGTGGTGACACTGGTGGTAAATCCCGCTATAGAGGAGTCTCTGGAAATGTCGATTTGCGATGGAGAGGTGTACACGTTTGGATCGCAGAGTTTACAACTGGAAGGCAGCTACACTGAGCTATTCACAGCTCAGTCGGGCTGCGATTCTTTGGTCAATCTAAGTCTCGAAATCCTATCGCTAAATAACGAAATAACCATAGCGGGAAAGAGGCTGACAGCGACAGAGTCCAATGCACAATACCAGTGGTTTAAGTGCATTGACGGAGGACTGGAGAAAATCGACGGTGGGGTAGGGCAGCAGTTGATGATCAGTGAAACGGGAGAATATGCAGTCAGCATTACCAAAAACGAATGCGAGACCATGTCGGAATGCATTTTTGCTGAGGCGACTTCTGTTCTCTCTGGATTGGCAAAAGACAAAATTTCGGTATTTCCAATTCCGGTTAGCAACTTGCTTCATGTGGCGCTTGATGTCAATTACTCTATGCTTTCAATAAGTATTTATGACATGGCGGGAAAGCTGGTGCAAAATCGAAAGTTTGAAAATCAGAACACGCTAACAATGGCAACAGACAGGCTTCGCAAGGGCGTATACCAATTGATTATCGTCCTGGATGATCAAATTTACTATCAGGAATCAATCATTAAAGAATAATAAGTTATCTGCAGTCTATTTTTCATTTTTTTTGTGAGCCAAAATACCCCCGCATCTTCTCCCCCGCCTTTTCCACTTCATACGTCGGGGAAAGGCTTGGTTTGCCGGGCATGTTTTCTATGTGAAGCGTTTGCGTTGGGAAGGCGAAGTTGATACCCAGGTGCTCTGCCAGCTTCATTATTTCCAGGTTGATTTCATGGCGGCCCTGTAGCTCTTCCGACCAGGTGGGCACCTCAAAGAACATATAGAACATGATGTTCAGACTGGAAGGGCCGAACTCATTGAAGCTGATTTCGACGAAGTCCTTTCGTGTGTTTGGGTGAGCCTTTACTATTTCCTTCAGCCCTTCCACAAATGTTTCAATTAGTTGTGGCGGCGTGTCATAGGTAATGCTAAGTTTAGTGAAGTAACGTCTGTACACTCTCAGCCCGTGGTTGTCGATCATGGCATCAGCAAGCTTACCATTTGGGACATACATCAACGAATTACGAAAGGTACGAACCCTGGTGGACCGGAATCCCACTTCTTCTACTGAACCATCGATGTCGCCCGAGGTAATCCAGTCACCTATCTGAAAGGGCTTGTCGATAAAGATCATCAGTGAGCCAAACAGGTTCTTGATGGTGTCTTGTGCGGCCAAGGCAAAAGCCAATCCACCAATGGAGAGGCCGGTTAACAGCGGGAGTATGGGTATGTTGAGGTTGTCGAGGATGAAAAGGCCTCCAACCAGCACAACAAAGATTTTTAAAGCCCTTCTTACCAGAGGCACCAGCTGATCGTCCAGCGTACTTTTGGTTTTTAAAGCCAGGCGCTGCAGGTACACGCAAAGGATTTCCACCAAGTGGTAGAACACCATCGTGCCGAAAAATGGTAGAGCAGCCTTTACGCCCATTACCACATACTGCATAGTTCCTGGTGGCAACTGCAATACAGGAATGAAAATGAATAGCAGCAGGAACACCACAAACAAACTGACCGGCCTGGCTACGGGCAGAATATACTCATCTGCCAGCCTTTCGTAGCCCGCCCGAAGCAAGGCCTGCATGATTATTTTTTCAAACAAAAAGGTCAGTAGCTTGTGAATGAGTACACAGAAGAGGGTTAGCGCCAGAATGCCAACAAGCTGCCAAACATGCAGCCCCAGGTATTTTTTTGTGCCAAGTTTGGGCAGTAAGTTCAGCAGCTTGTCGGTGCCAAATGGAAAGACTTTTTCATGAAGTTTTCCAATCTCTCTTACCGATTTTTCGGATAGTAACCACTTGTCATTGTACTTTTCCAGGTAAATATTTGGGTAGTCTTTCACCAGCACGTACCGTTTTTGCCTGGAGACCGTGTCTGTGTACTCTGGGTCGTTAGGTAAATCTTCGAGGTAGATAAAATGCCCTTCGCCATCCAGCACCTGCTTTAATTGCACGACGATTTCCTGGGCTTCTTCGCTGCCTCTAAGAGTTTGTTTTACAATGCCTGCTGCTAGCTCCGGAAAGTAAGAATCTTCCTGCAGATAGCGTAGAAAAGTGTAGATGCTTTGATAGGGTGTCTTGAAAGAAACTGAATCCGGGGTTGGAGTGTCGGCCGATTGAGCCGTTGTTGAAGAGTAAAGAAAAACACTGAGAACTATAAGAAAAAGCTTCCGCATGATGCCTGGTTTCGAAATGAATGGGCAAAATTAAACAATGTGACAAAAAATGCCTTAGAAAATATCGATTTGAGGCATTTGTTAGTTCTCTTCTGGCAAAGAGGTTCTGATCCAGTTGCTAAGAATGAGGGCCATAATCACTGACTGGAGAAAGGTGACCCAGAAAAACCGCTCGTGCACCAGTGGCGCAAATTGGTTTTGCATATAAAGCATCCCTTCCAAACCACCCGGAGATATGCCCGGGCTGGCAAGGAATCCGACAATAAAGTAAAATCCAATGATAGCGATGAACCTTCTTTTCTTACCCCATCGCTGCAACGTTCTGCTGATGGAAAAAAAGACAATGCCTAGGAGGAATCCCCTTACCAACTCGATGGGAAACAGCTTTTGCCCTATCAAAGCCCACTCTTCAGGTTCGCCGGGAGTAGCCAGGTAACCTCTTAGTGGAGAGGCTTCGTTGTTGTAGAGGTCACGAAGGAGAAAATAATAGCCAGCGGTTGCGGCAATTGCGTAGGAAACCAGATGCGCAACGACAGTTTTTCCAACAAAGATGGCCTGCGATTTCAAGGGTTGTGGAGTCATAATAAGGTCAATTCAGTTTGGATTGAATTTGTTCCACTGTAACCGGAGAAGTTTTAATGTGCAAATCTCTCTGAGGGAAGGGAATCTCCACGCCTTGTTCGGCAAATTTTTTAAATATTTCGAAGTACAACTCACTTTTTAGAAATCGTGGCTTTTCAATATGGGTGGATGTCCAAACGCCAAGGTAAAAATTCAGAGAGCTGTCTCCAAACTCGTCAAATAGCACTACTGGTGGCGGTGTCTTAAGCACATGTTCATTTTTTTCGGCTACATCAAGGAGTATTTTTTTTACCTTTTCCGGGTCTTCTTTGTAGCTGACTCCAACTGGGAAAAGAAACCGCACATTTCGGTCGGAATGGCTCCAGTTGATGACCGTGCCGGATATGAATTCTGAGTTGGGAACAATTACCGAGATATTGTCATTGGTGATGATGGTAGTAGCCCGGGCGTTGATGCTCATGACATCACCATTAATGTTGCCGACCTCGATGCGGTCACCTACCTTAATCGGCCGCTCAAAAAGGATGATAAGTCCGGAAATGAAATTGTTGGTTATATTTTGGAGGCCAAATCCTATACCTACACCCAGGGCACCCGCAACGATGCTCAAGGCGCTGAGGTCGATGCCGGCTGTTTGGAAGATGATCACAAAGCCGACAACCAGGATACCGAACCTGACCAGCGTGGCCACGGATTGGAGCATACCTTTCTCTACGTGGGTGTTTTTGAGCACTTTGCCCACCACAAATCTCATTAGCCATTTGCTGAGGATTATCAGTATAGCAATGGAGACGACAAGGTAAAAAATCAACCCAAGGTCAACTTTACTTGCACCAAACTCGAAGAGCGGGGTTTGGAGCAGCTCATTGAAGCTTGCCCACCACTCTTTGATTATTGCCCCAACATTTTCCATGGTTTAAATTGTCTATTTCCCGGGAATTAACAAAGAAGAATCGCCATAGCTGAGAAATCTGTAGTCGCTTGCCAGTGCCTCACCATATACTTTGCGCCAGTCATCGCCAACAAAAGCCGCAACGAGGAGTATCAATGTAGAGTTAGGCTGATGGAAGTTGGTTATCAGCCCATTGACCACCCTAAATTGGTAGCCAGGAAAAATAAATATTTCTGTTGTGCCTACTAGTTCATCAACACCCAGCTTGTCCATTTTGTTTTGTACCACCTGCATGCTTTCGCTCATTGAAGGAATCGCTGTTGCCTGCTCGTAGGGAAAAAGCTTTGGTATTTCGAAAGCAGCATCCGGGTCTTGCTTCAGCATCACTCCATACCAATAGGTGCTTTCGAGGGTGCGCATGGAAGTGGTGCCGACGGCCACGTTGAATCTCCCTGGTTTCAGCAGCTGCTCCAGATTTTCCCGCTTGATAATGATTTGCTCGGAATGCATCACATGCTCTTGGGCGGTGGCTGTTTTTATTGGCTGAAAGGTGCCTGCACTGACATGAAGGGTGAGGAAATTGGTGGTAACTCCTTTATCACGTAGTTGTCGTAAAACTTCATCGGTAAAATGAAGGCCCGCCGTTGGAGCCGCTACTGCGCCTTCTTTCTCGCTATAAACAGTTTGGTATGTTTTTTTGTCGTTCTCTATTGCCTCACGATGCAGATACGGCGGCAGTGGAGTTTTGCCGATAGCATCTACCACGTCTACAAAACGTGCAGTGGATTTATCCCAGCTAAGTTGCACTTCGTCGGCGCCCAGCCGTTTTACCTCAACTTTCACCGTGGCTCCTTCGAGTTCGATGTTTCTTTCAAGGACGCCTTCTTTCCAGCGTTTGGCATTGCCGATCATGCATTTCCAAACCACAGGGCTCCTCGCCTCCATGGCAACGGAAATAACTGGTGATGGTAAAACTGGTTGAAGCAAAAAGATTTCGATCAACGCCCCTGAAGACTTCTGAAAGGCAAGCCGGGCAGGAATAACTTTCGTGTTGTTGAAATAGAGTGAAGTGTTTTCAGGAAGCAGGCCCGGGACACTGCTAAACCGCAGGTGTTCAATGGTGGCTTTGTTGTAAAAAAGTAGCTTTGATGCCGATCTGTCTTCCAGAGGAAATTTGGCTATTCTTTCGTCTGGTAGATCATAAGTATATTCGGAAACGTTAATTTGACGAGGCATTGACCTTTTTTGGCAAAAATAGACCAAATATGGCCATAGTCTGTAACAAAAAGCTACATAATCAACCCGCATGCCTTTAAAACTAGATTTTACTACCCACACACTTCAGTTTACATTCGATGCAGGCACCTCACGGGGGGTGTTAAAGGAAAAGCCCGGTATACTCCTGAAATTGTATGATCCCTCGGATCCAAAAATGTTTGGGCTTGGAGAAGCCGGGCCTTTGAAGGGACTTAGCATGGAGGACATAGATGACCTGCCAGACGTTATCAAAACTCTCCAGAGCGACATTCTGCCTGTAAGAGCTCCTGGTACCGTGGAGGATGCATTCCACCTTGCACATCAGTTGGTGCCGTCAGGCTACCCGTCGCTCAGATTTGCTCTGGAGACAGCCCTTTTGGACTTTATGAATGGCGGGTCGGGCATTATATTCAAAAACTCGTTCACTACCGGCAGTTTGCCTATCCCGATCAACGGGCTTATCTGGATGGGGGACAAAGTTTTCATGCTCAAGCAGATCAAAGAGAAGCTTGATGCAGGATACACCTGCTTGAAGTTGAAAATAGGCGCCATTGATTTTGAAACGGAATGCGAGATTCTGGAGGGCATTCGAAAAGAGTTTGGGGCAGCCGATATCACCCTCCGGGTGGATGCTAATGGGGCTTTTAAGCCGGCCGAGGCGCTTGTAAAGCTTGAGAAACTCAGCCAGTATCAGCTTCATTCTATTGAACAGCCCGTGCAGGCAGGGCAGTGGGAGGCCTATCATGTGTTGTGCAGCCGTTCGCCGGTGCCCATCGCCCTCGATGAAGAGCTGATTGGGGTGGAGCAAAAGGCCATGAAAGCGGAATTGCTTGATTTTATTAAGCCGCAATTTATTGTGCTGAAGCCTTCACTGCTCGGCGGCTTTATGGCAACCAGGGAATGGATAGACCTGGCAGAAAAGAGAAATGTAGGCTGGTGGATGACATCGGCACTGGAATCAAATATAGGTTTGAATGCTATCGCCCAGTTTACGGCAGAATTCCCAATTGATATGCCTCAGGGTTTGGGCACAGGCCAGCTCTACAATAATAATTTTACTTCGCCCTTATTTATCAGTCATGGTTTTTTAAATTCAAGTCAGGCAAATGTGTGGGATTTTCGCCAGCTAATCTTTGATAAATGAACGAAGCTAAATTACATAAAGAGGGTAAATGGCTCTTTTTCGACAAGGAGTACATTGCAGAATTTGTATATGGTGGGATCGACGGTTCCATCACCACTTTTGCCGTAGTGGCTGGGGCCGCCGGGGCCAACGCTGACATCCGGTGGGTGCTGATCTTCGGCTTTGCCAACCTCATAGCAGATGGTTTTTCCATGTCCGTGGGTAATTATTTTTCGAGCAAAGCGGCCCTGGATAATTACGACAAGCATGAGGCGGTTGAGTATTGGGAGATTGAGCACCTGAGGGAAAAGGAAATTGAGGAAGTCAGGGAAATATATGAGGCCAAGGGTTTTAAAGGGAAATTGCTGGACGATGTAGTGCACACAATTATCTCAGACAAAAAGGTGTGGGTGGATACGATGATGAAGGAAGAACTCGAGATGACTCGGGAAAGCAAGTCACCATTGAGTACCGCCATCGCTACCTTTATTAGTTTTAACATAGTGGGTTTTATTCCCCTGGTGGTGTATGTAATCGCCATGTTCACAGATGTTAACCCTTCAGCGCTTTTCCCTATCTCATGCGTGGGTACTGGTCTGTCGCTTATTCTCGTCGGTTACCTGAGGGGAGTAGTTACTAATATCAATAAAATGAAAAGCATCATCCAGACTTTGGCGCTGGGTGGACTGGCAGCAGCTTTTGCCTATTTTGTGGGGGAAGTGCTAGCCAAATGGATTTTGTAAACTGAAGAGATTACTGAGTTTTTTACCTTTTTAAAACCTACTTAAAATGAAAAGAATGTCTGTTCTGCTGGGCCTGGTGCTCACCGGCCTCGTAGTTTTTGCCCAGGAATCGGGCAAGCAAATGTACCTGTGGCCTGATGGCGCACCCGGTTTCGAAAACCTGAAAGACCAGCCAGAGGAGGCTAAGGACTGGTGGGTCAAGAATGTACACAATCCTTCCATTACCGTTTACTATCCACCCAGGGATAAAGCCAACGGTACGGCTGTGCTCATTTGCCCTGGTGGGGGACACCGAACCCTTGTGTACAATGGAGAGGGGAAAGAGGCAGCGGACTTTCTCAATTCGTTGGGCATTACTGCCTTTGTGCTGAAATATCGACTGGCCAGAGAAGAGAATTCGCCCTATACAGTGGGGAAAGAAGCCAAAGAGGATGCTTACCGGGCGGTGCGAACGATCAGGAGCAATGCGAAAGAGTTTGGAATTAACCCGGCCCGCATTGGAATCATGGGCTTTTCCGCCGGTGGTGAGGTAGTTTCGTGGGTGGCTTACGGAGACGGCAAAGGTGACGCCAATGCGAAGGATCCTGTCGACAAGGTAAATGGCAAGCCCGATTTTCAAATGCTGGTGTATCCTGGTCCCCTGGGTATTCCGGAAAAAGTACCTGCCGATGCACCGCCGGTTTTTATGGTGGTGGCAACGAACGACGACTGCTGCTCCGAGCCTGTCATGAGCCTGCTGCTCAAATACCGTCAGGCCAAGCGGCCCGTTGAGGCACATGTGTATGCGAAGGGGGCACACGCCTTCAATATGGGATACCGGTCGGAGTTTGTCAGCTTGAGGGGCTGGCCGCAGCGCATGGCAGACTGGCTGATGGACATGGGCTATTTGAACGGGAAGTGAAGATGAAGAGAGCATTCAAAATGAAGCTGAAGCCGGGGTTTGCGGCTGAATACAAAAAGCGACACGACGAGATCTGGCCTGAGCTGAAACAGTTGCTAAGCGATTCAGGCGTTTCAGACTATTCCATTTTTCTTGATGAAGAATCCAATACATTGTTTGCCGTGCAAAGTGTAAGCGGCGCTGGTGGATCGCAGAATCTGGGGCAAAACCCTATCGTGCAGAAGTGGTGGGCCTACATGGCAGATATTATGGAAACGAATGAGGATCATTCGCCGGTGTCGGTGGGGCTCGCAGAAGTTTTCTATATGGAGTGAGGAGTAAGGAAGACGGAAGACCGGAGACGGAAGATGGGAGACCGAAGGTTCGTGGCAGAGAGACAGAAGACAAGAAACAGACAGAGAAAGAAATTTATGTGAACTCATTTAAGCTAAAATGGAAGAAGCTCGATTCAAATTTGAGAAGCTGATTATCTGGCAAAAGGCGATGGATTTTGGAGAAGACATCTATAAAATCACTCTGCGGTTTCCAAAAGATGAACTGTATAATCTTAGCTCTCAAATAAGAAGGGCCAGCGATTCCATTGCTTTGAATATCGCTGAAGGATCAATTGGCCAGTCAAATTTGGAGGTAAAGAAGTTTACAGGCTATTCCATTCGATCTCTTGCTGAGGTGATCACCTGTCTTCATAAGGCTAAAAGAAGAAACTACATCTCGCACAACGAGTTTAACGTTCTTTATGATTTCTCCTTCAATCTTATGAATATGATGATTGCTTTTAAGTCAAAAGTAAAATAAAGACAGTTAGATGTCATGTAGCCACCCCCGTCTCCGGTCTTCCGTCTTTCAACCTATCTGTCAAATAATGTAGCCACTCCCGTCTCCGGTCTTCCGTCTTCGGTCTTCTATCACTACCTTACGATACACCCAAACACACCCCACATGAACCCACTTAACAGACGATCCTTTCTCGCCAAATCCGCTGCTGGAGCTCTTGGCCTGACTATTCTGCCCAACCTCATTTCTAAAGCAGCTCCAAGCGATAAATTGCGGGTGGCCCATATCGGCTTGGGCGGCATGGGCAACAACCACATGAACTGGTTTGCCAAGCTGCCGGATGTAGACATCGTGGCCCTGTGCGACGTAGATTCAGACCATCTCAACACTACTTTCAAAACTTTGCAAGGCCTGGTGCCAAATACTAAGGCCAAATTGTATGGTGACTTCCGCAAGATTCTCGACGATAAAGAAATAGACGCCATCACCGTGGCTACGCCCGACCATTGGCATGCACAAATTGCTACGATGGCTTTCCAGGCTGGTAAAGATGTGTATGGCGAAAAGCCATTGTCCTATGATATCGCCGAGGGGCAGATCATGCTGAAAACGCTGAAGAAAGAAAAGAAAATATTCCAGCTAGGCACGCAGATACATGCAGGCGACAACTACCATCGGGTGGCAGAGATTATAAAATCTGGCGCTATTGGCGATGTGCATACTGTTCGCCTGTGGAAAACAGGTGGGGCACCAGACCTGGGTAATCCCAGCCCTTCCACTCCTCCGAGCACTTTCAACTACGACATGTGGCTTGGCCCGGCACCCAAAGTGCCCTATATCAAAGAAAGAACTCATTTCACTTACAGGTACTTCCTTGACTACTCAGGTGGGGTTTTTGCAGATTTCTGGTGTCATATTGCCGACATTGTCTGGTGGTCGATTGAGCCAAAAGGACTGACCTCTGTAGCTGCCAAAGGCGAAAAGCCGCAAGGCATTGCTGATGCTCCCAAGTGGCTGGATGCTGAAATGCAGTTTGATGGGCTGAAGCTATACTGGACCACCGAGCCACCTAATGTACCGGGAGCCAAAGACAGAGGCATCGGTGCTTACTTTGAGGGAAGCAAGGGCTCGCTGATTTGCGATTATGGGTCGATGGAAGTGACCATCAATGGTGAAACAGTAAAGGACATTCCGGAGGTGCCCAAAACCATTGTGCGCTCCCCTGGCCATCAGCAAAACTTTGTCGACGCTGTAAAGGCACGCACGCAGCCGGAGTCTAACCTGGAATATGCCAGGGCCATGACGTTGCCCATGCACCTGGCCCTGATCAGCTACAGGCTGGGAAGGCCGCTACAGTGGAATGCTAAAAAAGAGCAATTCATAGGCGACGCCGAAGCCAACGGCTATTTATCGAGAGAGTATAGGAAAGAGTGGAATTTTATAAAGTAAACGAGATCACAAAATGTCGGTAATTGCGAATGAGCAATCCATTCGTTTTCTAAGTCAATATACACCTAGCGAGTGTGGCAATCTTTTCATTAGTACCTGGTAAATTTAAACAGATTGCCACGCTCATATGCATTTCTTCATAAGAGGAAGATCAGTTTATTCGCTCGCAATTACCGATTATTTGGGAGCGTTGGGCAACCCATTTTTTTAACTATCATCAATTGAAATAAGAACTTATCATGAACACCAGAAGAACCTTTCTCAAAAATACCACCGCCTCCGTTGCAGGAGCTACTGTGCTGGGCTCCGGCGTTTTCTCGGCTTGGGCCAACCCAACGCCCGTGCAGGGAGACCTCACCATCCAGCAGGTGATCGACCAGATCATTGCCACCATCCCCGGTGGAAAGTTGGATCAAACGGTGGATACGATTAAGCAAGGTGACGGCTCCCAAAAGTGCACAGGAGTGGTCACCACTTTCATGGACAATGCCGAAGTGATCAAAAAGGCAGCCAGCCTGGGTGCCAACTTCATCATCAGTCACGAGCCTACCTTCTACAACCACCTCGACAATACCGACTGGCTGGAGAATGACCCGGTGTATCAATACAAGAAGAAGCTGATTGCTGATAATGGCATAGTGGTGTGGCGCTTCCACGACTACTGGCACCGCCACCGACCCGATGGCATCACCGAAGGTTTCCTTGAAGAAACCGGCTGGAAGAAATACCAGAGTAAGGACAGTGAAAAGTCCAATCTGTTGACTTTACCAAGTGCGTCTGTGAAAGACATCGCTTTGGAGCTAAAGAAAAAACTGGATTTGAAGCGGCCGTTTATCGTTGGGGATGCCGCTATGAAAGTGAGCAAGGTAGGCCTACGGCTCGGGGCTTCAGGCGGCACCAGCCAAATCAACATGCTGAGCAAAGAAGACATCGAGCTGCTGGTGGTGGGAGAGATCAACGAATGGGAAACAGCAGAGTATGTGAGGGATGCTCAAACAGCAGGCATCCGCAAGGCCCTTATCATTTTAGGTCATCAGCGCAGCGAAGAGCCCGGCATGAAATACCTGGTCGGCTGGATGAACAAGAAGTTTCCCGGACTGAAGACAACCCATGTGGTGGCCGGTGATTCTTTTCAGACGGTTTAGCGTGAAAAGAATCAGAAAGTTGCCCTGGGCTAAGCCCTGACTACCCCGCTCTTGCTTATGCTCCAAACTGGCGTAAGTGGTGGTCGGAGTGCTTGTAGGCAAAAATGCCAATTTGCTCTCTTGTCATTTCCCCAAAGAAATCGTGGATAAAAGCAGGGTTGTCAAAATGCTCGTATTCAGCAATTCGTTCTACCCAGGCCTTTTTTTGAAGCTCCACGTCTCCGGTTTTGTCTTTTATCACAAAATCCCGACCTGCCGGTATGTTTTTCTTCATTGGCTGGTCGTCTTTTACATTGCTGCGTAGCGCCATTTTACCAAAGATTCGCCCCAGTAGCTCCTGCTTATAAACCGGCTTGTGAGTGCCAAGTACCCACTCGGCCCACTTCGTAGAATGTTTCAACATTTGAAATACATTCATTTTACCCCACTGAGCCACATTTGAGTCGGTAATTGTGTTAACCCTGCCGATTAACTCCGCTCTTACGTTTTCGTCAAATACAGTCTTCATATCCGCTATTCGGTTTTAGTGAAGTTGCTCTTTGGTTGCAACGAGAACCAGTTGCCCGAGTCATCTTTGAACTGTGCTTCAACGCCATAAAACTCCTCGGTTGGCGCTTTCAGAAACTCCACTCCTTTGGATTTGAGCTCTTCGTAGGTGGCGTAAATGTCGTTGCATTCAAACACGCCATTGGCCAGCTTGCCTTTTTGCAAAAGCTCCAGCATAACTTTAGCGGTTTCCTCCGGATACATTTTCCCTACAGTAATGGGGAAAAGGACAATTTCCAGGTTGGGCTGGTCAGGTGGCGACACTGTGAGCCAGCGGGTGTCCTTTCCCATGGGCATGTCATCCACTACTTTAAAGCCGAGTTTGTTGGTGTAGAAATCGTAAGCGCTGTCCTGGTTGCGGACAAAGATGGTGGTATGAGAAAGTCTCGTGATCATACTTTGCGTGTTGATGTTGACGCAAAATAAGGTAATAAATCAGTCAGTCATTTCTCGAAAATTGCTATTCTCATCCCAACCGTTGTTGGAAATAAAGCATCCTGGCACAAACTTTAAAGGTGCCTTTTTTCTGGCTTTTTTTGCCTCTTGATGCTGTTTCAAAAAGACAGAGGGTGTGGACCCAGTCATTTTTTTGAACAACCCGCTGAAAGAGCTGAGACTTTCGAATCCAACCGACGAACATGCCTCCGATACCGATTTGTCGGATTGTAAAAACTCCTTTGCTTTTTCTATTCGCACCGCCATCAGGTACCGGTTGGGTGTTTTGCCATAGACGCTCTTGAAAAGCCTGATGAAATGAAACTTGGAGAAATAAGCCTCATCGGCAATGTTGTCCACATTGATTGGATCGTGGTAGTTGTTGTCAATGAATAGCTTGGCTCGTACCACACGACGATACATATGCACTCCCGGATATTGTTCTGTTGTCATCGCTGGGTTTTCGATGGTTAAAGTAACGGTTGGTGGTAGATGTAACAAACGATAGGGCGGAAAAGAGGAATTTTACCCCATTTCCCTCCGGAATTGGTATGAGCGTGCGGCTTAGGTAGATGTCAAGTGCCGTGTAAGTGGACAAATAGAAGAAGGCCGTGGGCTATTCTTGGAGAGTTTTTTCGAATATGCATTTTTTCATACAATATTTGCCCTCCAATTATCCCTTACCCATTGAAAGACACCCACGGCCAGGCCATCGTTGACTACTACCAGGGCAAAGCATACAGCCCGCTAATGCTGCACACTTCCTACGGGAGCTCGGAAGAGATGCCTGTGGAGGTTTTCTTCAGGGAAGAGGAAGACCTGAGCGTGCTCGACCTGCTTGCCTTGATTGAGTGCAAAGGTAAAGTACTCGATTTGGGTGCTGGTGCCGGCGTGCATTCTCTTATTCTGGCCTCACGTGGGTTTGATGTTTACGCCCTGGAGAATTCACCGGGGTGTGTGGAGGTGATGAAGCAATCGGGAGTTGGGCAGGTAATCAGCGAGGACTACCGCACCCACAAAGGAAAGTACGATACCGTGTTGATGCTTATGAACGGATTGGGCCTGGCAGGCAAGCTGGCGGGCGTGAAGCCACTACTGGAGCAGTGCATGAAGCTGCTGAGGAAAGGCGGGCAAATCCTGGTCGACTCTTCAGATATAAGCTACCTCTACGAATTGAGCATTCCCAAGCCGGTGGGTTACTATGGTGAGATTAGCTTTCAGTACGAATACAAAGACGAGAAGGGCGACTGGTTCGACTGGGTGTATGTAGACCAGGACACTCTTGCCGGGCTTATTGCCGAAATGGGTTTGACAGTAGAAATACTGCATACTGACGAAAGCGATCAGTACCTGGCGAGGATTACGAAGCGATAATCCCGTACAGTATGATCGTCACCTTAACGTCTCTCAATTTCCTTGTTCCTTCATCACTTTAGCAGAACTCAGTAGGTAGTTTTTAATATGACTCACGTCCTCCGCACTTAATCTCCCACTAAAATCAGGCATGCCCTTCGGTAAGAAAATGCCTTTCAATACAATATCTTCAATGATACCAAAGGTGCCTTCTGCTGAATATACCAGGCTGGGAATGGATCCCCCTTTTGTTCCCATGGGGCCATGGCAACCCAGACAGTTGGCGCCGTATATTTGCTGCCCTCGTTTGATTTGGTCGGCAGTTGCGGTTACTTCCAGATCAATTAGCTCGGTTCTTCTGCCAACTCCTTTAGCTTGGAAAGACTGAATTGAATCCAGCGCAAAGCTGAATATAGTACCTGGGTATATATCATCGGTAAACCTGTTCCAGAGTGCGGGAGGCCCACCACCCCAACCTACAGCGATAGATACATATTGCACTCCGTCTACGAGGTAAGTAATGGGTGGAGCCACGGCGCCGCCTCCCAATTCATGCTCCCAAAGCTGAGTTCCATCTGCTGCATCATAGGCAAATAATCTGCCATCGCCCGTGCCCTGAAACACAAGACCACCGCCAGTGGTCACCACCCCACCATTAACCGGACCCTGGAACGGATTGGTTCCTTCATATTTCACAACCCAGGCTATTTTTTGAGTACGTGGGTTCCAGGCCAGCAAATGTCCTGTATGCATATTTTCCGGCGAAGAAGGATCAAATCGTATGTCCAGGCCATCGACAAATGTGGAAATCAGTTTTGTGCCTGTGGCTCC
This sequence comes from Imperialibacter sp., assembly GCF_048007035.1. NCBI lineage: Bacteria > Pseudomonadati > Bacteroidota > Cytophagia > Cytophagales > Flammeovirgaceae > Imperialibacter > Imperialibacter sp. The sequence continues at coordinate 573,426 of NZ_CP180355.1, read as the reverse complement.
GTTGGAGTCGTGGCCATAAAAGTGATTATTGATATGAGCTGGAATATACACCAGGCCAGTCGTAGCATTGTATGCCATCGGGTGCCAGTTGTGACCGCCATTGGGCCCCGGTGAAATGACCGTGTTTTTTTCCTTGTACCTGCTAAAGTCAGTTTCTACAGGGCGGCCGGTGGTTTTGTCGACATGTGTGGCCCAGTTCATGTAGGTGTAAGGTTCTGCAGATAGCAGCTCTCCGGTGATTCTGTCAAGGACGTAGAAAAAGCCATTTTTTGGAGCCTGCATCACCACCTTTCTGTTTTGACCTTCTATTTCCAAATCGGCAAGAATCAGCTGCTGGGTAGCAGTGTAGTCCCAGGTATCACCTGGCGTAGTTTGGTAATGCCATACATACTCCCCATTGTCAGGATTGATCGCCACAATCGACGACAAAAAGAGGTTGTCACCTTCACCATTGCTTCGGTGAAACCAATCCCAGGGTGAACCATTGCCCGTGCCGAGATAAAACAAGTTCAATTCGGGGTCGAAGGCCATGGCCTCCCAGGCGGTGCCGCCGCCTCCATATTTCCACCACTCACCTGACCAGGTTTTAGCTGCCATTTCCATGGCTTTCGACTCAAAAGGCTTTGATGGATCACCTGGAACGGTATAAAATCTCCAGGCCTGTTCGCCCGTTAGGGCGTCATAAGCCGTAATATAGCCTCGGACGCCGTACTCAGCACCGCCATTACCAATAATCACCTTGCCTTTTACTACTCTGGGTGCACCAGTGATGGTGTAGTATTTAGTGGTGTCCACAGTAAGCTTCTCCCAACGTGGCTTGCCGGTAGCGGCATCAATCGAGATTAACCGGCCATCGAAGGTACCGACAAACAAACTTCCTTTGTACATGGCCAACCCCCGGTTTACTACATCACAACAGCCTTTTTCCCCTGTACTGCGAGGCACTTCAGGGTCGTAAGTCCAGATTTTTTTACCCGTTCTCACATCCACGGCATATACCACACTCCAGGGACCAGTCAGGAACATCACTCCGTCGACTACAAGTGGCGTAGCTTCGATACCACGGGTGGTGCCAAGGTTCAGTGACCAGGCAAGGCCAAGTCGCCCAACATTTTCTTTATTGATTTGGTTGAGGGGGCTAAATCGGTCTTCAGCATAGTTTTTGCCATAAGTTACCCAGTTGCCGGGGCTGGCATCTGCTTTCGTCAGGTACTTGTCGTCAATGGCGGAAGTGACGTTCCGAATATGGGCCTCCGAACCTGGCCCGGCTTTTTGGCTACATTGACAGAATATAATGGTGATTAATAATATTGACGAAGCAACGGACGATTGCCAGCTAGAAAATGACAATTTCATGGTTGGGTTGGTTAAGGAAGCAGTCTAAAAAAGGTACAATAAAAAAGCTGGTATTCGTGAAGATAGGAATAGCTATCTTTAATAGCTATTTTTCCCCCTGGTCTGTCCCGTGACAGAAAGTTTCAAAAATGGCAAGGCTAATGTACCCACCTCCGAAGTACCCCTACCCACTTCAGAGGTGGGTACCCCCACTTCCGATATGGGCGATCGGAGTAAAAAGAATCGACGCCGGAGCTCCGGGCACCGACACCGGAGCAAAAAGGTGCGGCGGCGGAGCAAAAAGATGAGAACGAGGAGCAAAAAGATGCGATGAGGGGGTAAATAACCTCGAACGCCGAGCAAAAAGATGCTAGTTCGAACCTTTTATCTGCGACGCCGCACCTCCGAACACCGAATTCGGAGTAAAAAGATGCGACGGAGAGGTGCAGAGTTCCGAGAGCGGAGTTATGAGGTGGGGACGAGGAGGTTGTTTATTTGCTGCAACGGAAAATTTCGAGCCGTCTTTTTTTTTAGTCATCAATAGCTTCGTTTGTCCATGCGGTATGCATGTGGCACTTGGCGGCAGGCTTGACGGGGAGGAAAGCTAAAGTCAAATTACTTCAACCCATTGATCTTCCTAAATGCAAATGCCGGGGCCAACCTCGACAGCAGATACAGCAGCTTTACCTTGCCAATTTTGATTTCTTTCTGCCCCTTTTCGAGTTTCTTTATCATTTCAGTCACCGCTTCTGTCGGGGAAATGGCTATTTTGGGTGGATGGCCATTGTGCCAGGGAGTATCTACTACCGTCATCATCACTTCTGCCACACCGATGTCGTTACGCTTTAGCTGCTCTCTCAATACCTGAGAAAAGGAGTGGAGGCCTGCCTTGGTGGCGTTGTATATGGGGTAGTTCACCCGTGGGGTAAAGGCCAAACCGGTGGTGATATTGATGATGGTCGATCTGGAATGCTGTTCGATGATCAGCAAGAACATTTTGCTCAAAGCGATAGGCGCAAGCAGGTTAGTGCTAATTTCCAGTGCTGCTTTTTCAACCATACTTTCATCTTCGTAAAAGCTGGTGTTATGAACAATAGCGGCATTGTTGACGAGGACATTACAGTCGGAGTGATTTTGCTTTACCCAATTGACCAGCGAAGTGCGTCCTTCGATGGTCGATATGTCGCAGGCAAATATGTTGAGTGCTGGTTCAAGGTTTTTTGCTTTTTCCAGCCGGTCGGCAGACCTTCCGCAAATAAGCACTTTGTTGCCTTTTCTAACTAGCTGCAGCGCTAGCTCAAGTCCTATTCCAGAGCTACCACCCGTAATCAGCACTGTATTGTTGATCAGTTCCATCTTTACTTTTTTTAACAAAGCAAATGGAACACGGCGGCACATGCATTAACCTATGTTAACACGCCCATTTTTCTTCTTACCCTGCTTAGCGCCACATTGGTAATGCCGAGATAGGAAGCGATAACGTGCTGCCTGACTCTCTTTTCCAGCCCGGGGTATCTTTTCAGGAACAACCGGTATCGTTCTTCAGCATCAAAAAGCAAAAACTCTCTTTCTCGGGTTTCCTTCTTCGTAAAGGCTTCCTCCAGCACGGTGATCAGAAACTGGTTCCAGCCTGGGTGTCCGGTTCGAAGTGCCTCCCATTTGCCATAGTCAAAAACAAGCACCTCAGCATCTTCAAGTGCTTCGATGCTGAAATGGGAAGGGGTGCCAGCTATTGTCGCACTGTAAGAGCTTAGAAAGCTGCCTTCAGAAAAGAACCCCTTGGTAAACTCATTGCCCGCCTCTTGAAGGTAGTAGTAGCGAAACAACCCAGATACTACAATGCCGAATTTAGTGGGGATGTCGCCAGCTGCGACAAATAAACTTCCCTTCTTTAGCTCCACGCTATGGCATAAAGCGAAAAGCTTGTCGAGCTCCTCTTCTGGAACGGGTGCTATCCTGGAAATTACTTTATATAAGACGTCTTTCGGGAGCATACACTTTCTCACTTATCCACCAACTTCTTCCCTACCGATAGCTTCTCAATAAAACTCACCAACCTGTTTTGTCTAGTCTCTTCCCGTTTGGCAGATTCAATCCAGCGTATATACTCTTTCTTGTCGGTGTAGGAGAGCTTTTCGTAGAAGGCGGCGGCTTTAGGGTTGTCTGTCAGCAGCCGGGCTGCGTCGGCTGGTACTTCCACCACCCTGGGAGCTGTGTCTTCCTGTAGCTCCACCGAGACCTTCTCGCCGAAGGATTTACCCAGGTCGTTGCGTACGGCTTTGGTAAGGCCCAGCATGTGGAAGCCAAGGCCCATATTGGCAAGGCTCCCCCGGTAGGTCACTCTGCCGTCAAATACCGCCACAATTTTTACCTGGCCTTTTTTGCCAAATACCTCTTCGGTGCTGTATGGAAATTCAACATAGGCTGCATCTATGTCTCCATGCTTTTGGATAACGGCTTCGAAAGTGAATTTTTGTGGTTTTGTCATGAGTCGATGTTAAAGATGTGGTGCCCGCAGCAGCGCTGGTGGCACGACGTCTGTTCTGGAAAGTAATTTTTCTTCAAAAGAGGAAGACTGGCACGCAGCATTAGCTCAGCCAAACAACGTTAATTTGAAACGCAGCTCCGATATGTTATCGGATCGGAGTGAGAAGTCCCCCGGAAGAGCTGCTTGTGGCCTAGTGGTGCCTTTTAACAGCCCAATGCCATCATCAGGGGGATGTCTCCCTCCTTCGTCAGGTCGACATGACGTTGGTTTGGGGAGTGTATCGGTGCCCATAGATTAAATGCGAAAGCGTAGTTTCATAAAGTAGGCTATAAATTGTCTTTCACAAAGGCCATCTCCTTCTTCATTACTATCACCATCTGTGCCTCGGTGATATTGGCCTTCACCTGGCCAAGCTCAGCCCCTCCCAGGTCGTATTCCTGATGCACAGAAATGGGCATGTCTGGTGCAAGCACTTTCATTTTGTCAAAATAGGTCTTAAAGTCGACCATGCCTTCTCCCATTGGCACATTCACAATCTCCCACTTGCCGTTCGACTTCCCCCAATAAAAATCCTTCAACACGGTTGTTTTGATGTAGGGTATTAGTTGCTCAAAGCCAAGTGTCCATGAATTGGCGCCTTCCACAAAAGCGTGGCGGATGTCGTACTGACTTCCAAGCCAGGGGGAATTCAACTGCTTCAGAATTTGAGTGATATCCCAAATTGGCGATCCAACATTGGCACCGGCAATGTTTTGATACCCGCCCCAAATATTATTGGCCTTGTTAAGTGCAGCCAGCGGTTTCATTTTATTGGCGTAGAAACTCAAGTTGTCCGCCACGCTCTTTTGGGCGTCGTATTTGTACCAACCCATTCGGTAATACCTAATGCCCAGCATGCTGGCCGTCTGAAGGATGTCGGTCGCATGGGGCTCATCAGCACTTTCTATTGCCGTCGTGATCATTACGATTTCCTTCCCCACCTTTTTCATCGCTTCGGCATACTTCGGCAAGTCGTCTTTTGCTCGTTCCGGCTCCACATGTCCTCCCGGGCGAACCGTAAGGTCAATCCCATCAAAGCCAGCTTCGGCCACCATATCAGCCATTTGATTGATCTCCGTCCATTGGAGGGCTTTGGAGAAAATCCCTATTTTATGCTTTCCTATGGCGTTAGTTGACCCCTCCAGACTCAATTTCCGCAGGGGCTGCTTGCCTGGGAGGGGAGTGGCATTCAAAAGCTGATAGCCACCCAAAGGAAGGGCCAGGCTTGCAAGACCTGCTTTTTGCAGGAATGAGCGACGAGATGTATTGTCCATTTTTGTCATGATTCAAAAGGTTAAAGAGGTCGTGCCTACAGTATTGCTGGTGGCACGACGTCGGTTCAAGAAAGTAATTTTTCTTCAAACGAATGAGACTACAAAAGTTTTCTTAATCACTCAGGCTTTGCTGCGGTCAGCTGCTTCGGCTCGATTTCATAGCGAGGCCTGATGTCTAAACTTTTGTAGTCTGATCTGCTTACGACAGGCTATTCTTTATAAACGTCATATCCTTCTTCATAGCCGCTAGCATTTGAGCTTCGGTAATATTGGCTTTTCGGTGGCCGTGTTCCGCACCTCCCAGGTCGTACTCCTGGTGCAGCGTAACAGGCATGTTCGCAGCAAGCGTTTTTACTTTGTTAGCATAGGCACTGAAGTCAACCATGCCTTCCCCTAATGGCACATTGACCACCTGCCACTTTCCGTTATTGTTGGCCCAGTAAAAGTCCTTCATCACTATGGTATTAATAAAAGGTTGCAACTGGTCAAAACCCAATGGCCACGAGTTGGCACCTTCTACCACGGCATGCCGGATGTCGTACTGGCTGCCTACCCAGGGAGAATCGACCTGGCGGAGTACCTGCACCAGGTCCCAAACCGGCGAGCCGAACCCCGTGCCAGCGTGGTTTTGGTAGCCAGCTTTGATGTTGTTGGCTTTGTTCAGTTTGGCTAAACCCGTCATTCGCTTTGCAAATGCCTTTAGGTTGTCGTCAATGTTCTTCTGCTGGTCATATTTGTACCAGTCCATCCGGTAAAAGCCGATGCCCAGCTGGCCTGCTGTTGTGAGAATGTCGCTGGTGAAGGGCTCATCGGCTCCCCCAATGGCCGTTGTCATCATCACTATTTCCTTGCCCACCTTTTTCATGGCTTCGGCTATCTTGGGGAGGTCGTCTTTTACCCGCTCCGGCTCCACATGTCCGCCCGGCCTTACCGTCAGATCCAGTCCGTCGATACCAGCTTCTGCCACCATGTCGGCCATTTGGTTCAGCTCTGTCCATTGCAATGCTTTGGAAAAAACAGCGATTTTGTGCTGCCCAATGCTGTAAGGGGAGGGGGAGAATCCGACGCTCGATGGTTGTGGAGTAGTAGTAGATGCTGGGTTGGCTTGCAGGAATTGATGGCCAGCTAGTGGAAGTGCCAATCCGGTAAGTCCTGCTTTTTGAAGGAAGGAGCGTCGGGATGTTGCAAAGTGCTTATTTTGGCTCATTTCAGAAGAAGTGGGTTTGCGTTAGGCCAATTTCGGGTTTTTTGTATTAAAATCACTGTCCGTTAAAACAACAGTACTGCTTTTGCCATCACTTTCACTTCGATTGGAGCTTTTACTTTCCGCCTTGCGCCGAAAGAGGGGAGAGGTATTTCACAACAAAAGAGGAGCAATCAATGGCTACGACCCTGTGGCGTATTTTTCAGAGCAAAAAAGCATCGTGGGCAACAAACAAATTAGCTATTCGTGGAAAGGAGCAAAATGGTATTTCAGCAGTGCTGCCAACAAAGAAAACTTTGCCAGCGACCCGGAAAAATTCATGCCTCAATTTGGTGGCTTTTGCGCTTACGGAGTGCACAATGGTTATAAGATCCACGCCGACCCGTGCTGCTGGACAATTTTTGAGGAGAGGCTTTATCTCAATTACAATAAGCGGGTGCAGCAAATGTGGAGAGCCGATCCGCAAAAGTATATTGCTGTAGCCGCAGAAAATTGGGAACGGTTGAAGGACAGATATTAGACGACGGTGAAGACACTCGCCGTAGCGATCGGGTGACGGTGAAGACACCTGCCACGACAACCAAGCCCTGGTGAGTGTCTTCACTCGCCAGTAACCGCCCACAAAGCCTCAAAGGTTATTTCACAAATGCCTCCGGAAAAACATTAAAATCAAAACCCCAAATGGCGGGCAGCACATAGTAGGTGTAAACGCTGATGAGCACCGTAGCGAAAATATTGAGCCAAACGCCTGCCCTCACCATGTCCTTCATTTGCAGGGTGCCAGAGCCAAAAACAATGGCATTGGGTGCGGTGGCCACCGGAAGCATGAAAGCACAGGACGAAGCAATGGTCATGGGTACCATGAGGCCGTAAGGATGCACGCCAATGGCCTGGGCCAGCCCTGCGAGAATGGGCAGCATCAGTGTGCAGGTGGCCATGTTTTGTGTCAACTCGGTCAGGTAGTTGACCAGAGCCACCACGATGAGGAGCATCAGCAATGGGTGCACGTTTTCTAATAGTGTGAGTCGCCCGCCGATCCAGGCCGTAAGGCCGGTTTCCTGGAAGCTGCCAGCCACCGAAAAGGCACCGCCGAATAGCAGGATCACCTCCCAGGGGAGGCGCTTGGCTGTTTGCCAGTCCATGATCATTTCACCTTTTTTCTCCCGGCCGGGTACCAAAAACAAAACGGTGGCACCAATCAGGGCAATGCTGGTATCGTTGATTCCGGGAAAGATGGGAGCGATCAGGTAAGTCCTGAAAATCCAGGCTATAGCCACAAAAGAGAAAATTACCATCACCCAGCGCTCCTCGTAGCCCATAGCGCCAAGTTCCCGTAGCTCACCATCGATGATCTCCTTAGAGCCTTTTACTTTGATGCTGCTCAGTTTAAACGCCCGGTGGCTTAGGTCCCACCAGAGAAAAGCACCCAAAATTATCGTAAGCGGCAACGCATAGAAAAACCACAGATCGAAGGGGATTTCTGCACCGTAAAACTGATCGGCTGCTTCCACAAAAATAAGGTTGGTAGGTGTGCCGACAATGGTGGCAATACCCCCGATGGAGGCGGCATAGGCGATGGAAATAACGAGTGCTTTGCCGAAATGAGAGGAAGTGGCATCGCTGGGATTATTGAGCAGTTTGGTGAGCTGATCAATGATGCTCAGCGCAATCGGGAGCATCATCATGGTGGTGGCGGTGTTGGAAATCCACATGGACAGAAAGCCCGTGGCCAGGATGAAGCCCAGAAGAATCTGTTTTTGGTTGGTGCCGGTGCGCTTGATGATATTGAGGGCAATGCGACGGTGAAGGTTCCACTTTTCCATGGCCAGGGCAATGATGAAGCCAGCGATAAACAGGTAAATGATATTGTTGGAGTAGTAGCCCGTTACTGAGGACACTGGCATGGCGCCCGTAGCTGAGAAGAGCAAAATAGGTAGGAGGGAGGTAATAGCGATGGGCACGGCTTCGGTGAGCCACCAGAGAGCAATCCATACGGTGCAGGCCACAATCGTCCAGGCTTTTGGCTCCATGTCAACTGGCCCGCCAATGAGCAGCAGCAAAATGAAAAGGCTCGGCCCCAGGATGATAAATAAACGCTTGGAGGCCAGCAGGCCCTTCAGGTCAATGTTCATGCGTGAAAAGATAGGAAGGGGAGGGGAGAAAGGAAAGGGGAGGTGAGACGGGAGGAAGAAGACCGGAGACCGGAGTCGGGAGATGATGTGGGAAGCGACCTGGTTTTTGTGTGGCTACTGGCCATATGCCTGATAGCAGTAAAGACTCGACACCAGCTATATCGCAGCGAAGTGGAGATATCTTATGCGAAGAGCAAGTCTGGATTCATTAGGTTAGCTTAGCTGAACATAAATCTTTTGCTCGAAGGAGACTGTGGTGAATCTAATCTTGACGTCTGACGGCCCCACCGCAACCTGCCTGCTGCCGTACCGACGCCCGCTTCGGTCTTCCGTCTCCCGCCTTCCCACTCCTTCGCTCCCCACTTTTATCAACTTTCTTTTTCACCTTTCAAAAAAACTCCCTAACATTGTACCCATTATGAAACTCGTCAAGGACATTGTGACCACCCGTCTCAGGGATATTGACCCCACAAAGGCTTAAACAGCACCTGGGACAGACCTCTTTCGGTCACTATTTTTCCTTTTTCACATTTCTTTTTTTCAATTCTTGACAAGTAATGACATCACTATACTATTCTATACGCAAATATTTGCGCTATTTTCTGGAAGCCTTAAAAGGAGGCGAACAGGACTTTACCGAAGGTAATCTTAACAAAGCCATCTTTCTGTTGTCGATTCCCATGATCATTGAAATGAGCATGGAGTCAATCTTTGCCGTAGTCGACGTATTCTTTGTAAGCAAAGTAAGCGTCAACGCAGTAGCCACCGTGGGTCTCACCGAATCGGTGATGATGATCGTTTATTCGGTGGCCGTTGGCCTGAGTATGGCGGCTACTGCTACCGTAGCTCGGCGTATTGGGGAGAAAAACCCTCAGGCAGCTTCTGTGGCGGCAGTGCAGGCTGTAATTCTCGGACTTACGTTTGCTCTTGTTATCGGTCTGGCTGGCGCTTTTTATGCCAGGGAGATTCTTCAGATAATGGGTGGCAGCCCCGAGCTGATTGCCGAGGGATATGGCTATACCCGGTGGATTTTTCTCGGGAATGTGTCACTGATGCTGATCTTTCTGATCAATGCCATTTTCCGTGGTGCCGGTGACGCAAGCATTGCTATGTGGGCACTTTTTCTGGCCAATGCTATCAACTGTGTTTTGGACCCTCTGTTTATTTTTGGACTTGGGCCAATACCTGCCATGGGCGTGGAAGGAGCCGCCATTGCCACCACCACAGGCAGGTCTATCGGCGTTGTGTTTCAGGTGTATCACCTTTTCAGGGGTAACTCCAGAATCAAAATAACGGTCAGGTCTCTGGTTATTAAATGGGATATCTTGAAAAATATGGTCAAGGTTTCCATTGGAGGGGTAGGCCAGTTCCTGATTGAGTCAGCCAGCTGGATATTTCTGATGAGGGTGATGTCGCTGTTTGGCGAGTCGGCCCTGGCTGGTTACACGATTTCATTCCGGGTGCTGATATTTACACTCATGCCGTCGTGGGGATTGGCCAATGCGGCAGGCACGCTTGTGGGGCAAAACCTGGGTGCTTTGAAACCTGACAGGGCAGAAACATCCGTCTGGCGAACGGCGCTGATCAATGTGATCTTTCTCGGAATTGTGGGAGCTGTTTTCCTCGTATTTGCAGAACAGGTGATTACTGTATTTACACCAGATGAAGCGGTAGTTAGTTTTGGAAAGCAGAGCCTTCAAATCATTTGCCTGGGGTATGTATTCTTTGCCTACGGCATGGTGTTAATCCAGGCGTTCAACGGCGCTGGTGATACAAGAACGCCTTCTGTGATCAATATTTTTGTTTTCTGGGTTTTCCAGATTCCGTTTGCTTACTGGCTGGCGGTGACGATGGAATGGGGGCCTTCAGGAGTCTTCTGGGCCATTGCAGTGGCTCACTCGCTGCTTGCGATCATTGGGGTGATCATTTTCAAAAGAGGCAGATGGAAGACGGTGCAGGTGTAGCCTCTGGCAATGCACGTGAAGACACGAGCAAAAACGATGTTTAAACTAGCTAAAGCTGGGTACCCTTACAGATAATTGACGAGCTTCTAATAAAAATGGCCAGTGGAAACGCTGGCCATTTCTTTTAGTCTACTTTCGGGTAGGCTGTGAGACACAGCCAAAAACTCAGTTACACCATCACAGTCTTTTTCTCGGCGGCGCTTTGCATGGCCAGCTCGATGATGCGGATCACATCTCTGGACTGCCCGGCTGTGACTTCAAGTCTGCCGGTCCCATTGATGGCATCCCGCACATTAGCGTACAGCCCCGGGTAGTCGCCCACCTCTGATTCTATTTTGGCTATCATGTGCATGCCTTTATAGTTGGTGTTGATCTTGCCCCAGATCTCTTCTGGTTCCACTCCCCAGTTGGGGGTTTCTGCAGGGATTTTCCCAGCCTTCAGCGCTTCTTCCTGCACGTCGATGCCACTTTTCACGAAGGTGCCCTGGTCGCCGTAGATCACGAACCGATAGCCTTGCTCCCGCACCAGCATGCCTGCTTTTAGCGTTACCTTTAGCGCAGGGTAATGCAGGATTACTTCAAAATTATCCACCGTTTTGGAGCGGCTCTTTGCTGGGCAGTAAACGCTGACACTTCTTTGGGTATTCCGAATAAGGTAAGTGCCTGGTCGATCAGGTGCGAGCCCAGGTCGTACAAAATGCCGGAGCCAGGCAAATCTTCCTCCCTCCAGGCATTGGGCTTCAGGTAATTGCGGAACCGATCGTAGTGGATTTCCATCTCCACCACTGTACCCAGCATTCCTTCTTTAATCACTTTTCTGATCGTATTGAAGTCGCCGTCGAAGCGGCGGTTGTGGTGAACCGTGAGAACACGATTATGTTTTTTCGCTATAGCAATCAGCTCATCGGCGTCAGCAGAGGTAATGGTAAAGGGCTTTTCAACCAGCACATGCTTACCAGCTTCCAGCGCTCTTTTCGTCAGCTCAAAATGGGAGGTGTTGGATGTGGCGACAACAATCAGGTCGATGGCCTGGTCTTTAAAAAGGTCGTCGACATCTGTGACTACCGTGGCTTGTGGAAATCGCTGATTAGCCAGTGCAATATTGGCTGGTCTCGACTCCCGGATCTTATGGAGGTGGAGCCCTGGAACACTGACGATGATGGGTGCATGAAATACCTGACCGGCTATTCCGAAGCCGATCAGACCTACATTAAGGGGATTGTTTGCCATGGCCCGAAGGTAGGAAAGAAAAAGTGGCAGGGCAATGATGGGGCGGCTATAAAGGTAGCTTATACTGGTCTGTCAGGGGACAGGCCAGGGGCGAAAGCTCTTTGCATTAAGCCTCATTCGCCATGCCTTGTATCGTTTCAATCACTTTCTCCACTTCATCCAGCGGACGGAAGCCATTCGATACCAGGTAATAGCCCTGGTCGTTTTTCAACACTACTGTCGGAAAACCCTTCACACCGGCGCTATTGCTCCACTGGAAATCCTGTGTTGTCTGGTATTTCATTTCTTCCGACTCAAATTTTTCGATAAAGGCTTTTGGGTCTAGTCCAAATTGAGCAGCCAGCTCTTCGTAAACCGTATTGTCTGCGAAATCACGGCCTTCCAGGTACTGCTTCTTTTGTAGCGCATGAGCAAAGGGCACCACCTGATCTGGTAAGAAGCTGCGGAAAGTGACCAACGCCCTTGAAGGGGGCTCGGAGTTCATCTGCGTGTCGGAGGGAAGCAGATCATTCAGATAGGGCTCTCCAAACTTCGCTCCAGTCATTTCTTCTACTCTTTTGTATGCCCCTGAAATATAGCCGTGCATAGTAGAAAAGGGAGCAATTCGGGTACCGGTGACCATGCCCCCGGCAATCACTTCGAAATTGAACTCATCTTTCCTTTTATTGAACAGGTCAACGATAGTCCCGCTAAAGCCATAGCACCAGCCACATAAAGGATCGAATATATAAATGATAGTCTCTTTCTTCATTTGTTTAAATGTCTGTACATATAATCAAATAGCTAGGGTAAATGGTTCAGCTACTATAAAAACTCTGCTCTGATTTTTTCAGCGGCTTTAGCCACGCCAGTGCTGGCCAGCTCCTCGTAAAGGTAGAAATGGGGGAGTTTAGGCAGATTGGGCAGACTTGGGTCAATGACAAACTTTGGTGCATGGTCGGAAGTGTAGTGCAGCAGGCTGGCGGCAGGATATACGGCCAGCGAGGTGCCCACCACCATGAATATATCCGCTGACATCACTTCTCTGGCAGCATCCTCTATCAATGGCACCATCTCACCAAACCAAACGATATTCGGCCTCAGCTGGGAACCTCTTTCGCATTTGTCGCCCAGCTTGAGCTCCCATCCATCCATTTCATAGATGAGGTTTTCGTCCAGCGAGCTCCTTGATTGAAACAGTTGGCCGTGCAGGTGAATGATATTGGTGGAGCCGGCCATTTCGTGCAGTTTGTCCACATTTTGCGTAACAATAACGACTTCAAAATCTTTTTCAAGGTCGGCCAACGCAAAATGGCCGGGGTTCGGTTTGGCTTCCAGTGCCTGCTTCCTTCGCATATTGTAGAAGTCGAGCACCAGTTCACGGTTACGGCGCCACCCATCAATAGATGCCACCTCCATCACATCGAAGCCTTCCCAAAGCCCACCGGCATCTCTGAAGGTTTTGAGGCCGCTTTCTGCGCTGATACCCGCTCCGGTAAGGACGACGATTTTCTTTTTTTTACTCATTCATATTCTTAATCAACTGATGAAAAAACTGTACCACCTCTTTATAGTTGTCCACCGCCAGGTGCTCGTTGATGCCATGAAACCCTGTAGCGTTGTCGGGAGAGAGGCGGATTGGAAAGAAGCGATACTGGTTTTCTGACACATTCCGGTAGTGCTTGGTGTCGGTGCCTCCGCCGAGCAGGCCGGGCGTAACAATAGTGCCGGGCATTAGCTGCTTCACAGTTTTGGAAATTAACTGGTATGAGGCCGAGTTATGGTCAGCTACTTTAGATGGCTCATTGATGCTGCTTACCGGCTTTACGGTGATGCGGTCGTCGGCTATCACATTAATGATATGCTCCAATACTTCCTGAGCTGTTTCTCCCGGCATCACCCGGAAGTTGACCACCGCAGTAGCGCTGGTAGGAATCACATTGTCTTTTACTCCGCCTTTGATGATCGTTGGTGCGGTGGTGGTGTGGGCATTAAGCCCTTCCAGAATTTTGCCTCCCAGCAACCAGGTGTTGGCGAAGGCCATTCTTTGCATGAAAGGCATCTCTGGCCCAACGATATTGATTTGCTCCTGCAGGGTAGGTGTCATTTTGTAGGGAAACTGGTTGGCTTCCAGCTTCACTATGGCCGCAGCCAGAGAGCCTATCGTGTTGTTTTTTGGAGGCATGGAAGAATGTCCCCCTGGTGTGGTGATGGTCAGCTCGTAGGAGATGAAGCCCTTTTCAGCCACATTGATTACAGCCAGTGGCTTGCTTATGCCAGGCACCATTCCGTCCGAAACATATCCGCCCTCGTCTACCACAAATTCTGCCTTGATCCCCTGCTCTTCCATGTACTTTCCAATGGCACCAGCACCTTGTTCGCCACCTACTTCTTCATCATGACCAAATGCCAGGTAGATGGTTCGCTTGGGCTGAAGACCATCTTTCAGCGTCATTTCCGCTGCCTCCAGGATGCTCATTACGCCCACCTTGTCGTCCATGGTACCACGGCCGTAGATGAAACCATTCTTTATTTCGCCTGAAAATGGAGGTGCCTCCCAATTGGCTAGTGTGCCTTCGTCAACAGGCACCACATCCATGTGCGACATGAGAATGACAGGCTTGGCAGAGGCATCCGTGCCCTGCCATTTGTAGAGGAGGCTGTACCCGGCTATCACCTTCTTTTCGAGTAAACTGTCGATCAAAGGGAAGGCCTCTGCGAGAAAATTATGAAAACCGTAAAACTCTGCTGAGTCAGGAGTGGCAGGATAGCCAAAAGAGATGGTTTTATATTGAATAGCTTTTTGAAAGCGCTCTAACGCAGCATCTGGTACTTCAACTGGTGTGACAGATGCCACCTCAAATGTTTCGGAGGTGAAGGTCACGGTTTTGATAAGCACAACAAGCACCAGGAGCAAAGCGGCGGCTCCAATGACGAGTAATAATTTTTTCACGGTTACGATTGGTTTGGATTGATAAACTAATGATGTCAATTTGGCCTTCAATATAAATGATGGTTATGGAATTGCAGAAACTTAGGCAAGTTTAGAATGCGTTTCCAGGGTGACCAAAATTATATTTGGCAGCTGAGAATAAGTGTCTCGCAGAATTGAATGGTTTCAGTAGTGCCATTTTGATAAAGTTGAAAATTTAGGCGCCTGTTACGGGCTTTTTTTAAAATTTTAGACGCAAAATGTTGCTTGCCGAATTTTTTAATGAAAAGGTGTTGTGACTAATGTCGTTTATTTGTCGGTTGAATGATTAAACAAATCCTTGCCGTCCTGCTACTATGTTTTTTGCCCTTCGGATCCATGTATGCGCAGGGCTCATCCCCTTCGATGCCTGCCAGGCTGGGCGTTTCTACTGGCTTCCGGTCGTTTCTTATAAGAGACGAGCTTGAGTCGTTTAGAAACTTTTCAGGCGGTGCTGTGCCCGTTGGCGTCACGTGGGAGAAGGAAAAAGGGTTTGGCGAGTGGCGCCTCGAGGCAGCGGTGGCCATGTCGAGGTTGGCAGCTGATAACTCAAGGCTCAAACTAAAGACTTTCGTGTCTAACATGGATGTGCAGTACCTAACTAATTTATCCAGATCGAAGGCAGGCGGTCGGTTGTCTGTGCATGGCGGCATCAACTTGGTGAATCAGGCTTCGTCCCGAACCTATGCTTTTAACAGCACGATCGGAGGGCAGGATCCGTTCACGGGAGAGTTTTTTTCTTCGCCTGAATTAATTGTCAAATTAAGAAATACTCATAAAAAAGGCAGGAGGCTTGAGTGGAGCATTGCCTGGGGCCCAATGGCTTATCTCATCTCCAGAGATTACCATCCGATCAGGGGCTTTCAGAAGTTTCGAGACGTTCCGAAGGGGATGGTGTTTGCGAATGATTTTGTAGATTTTTATTCTAAAGTGGGCTATTCCACACCTCTTACTGACAAAGTAACTTTGTCAACGGCCTACAAATGGAGATACCTTCGCTACGAACGAAATTATCCGTTTCAAATGGCTAATCATGAGTTATGTGTTTCAATCTCCTGGGCTTCACAAAAATGAAAAAAACTATATCGTTTATTTTGGCGGGGGTGATCCTTTTTGGGTGCGAACGTGCTTTTTTCGAAGACGAACCGGAGGATACCTATGTGAGTAATTTTGAGGTATTCTGGTCTGAATTTGACCGTAATTATTCCTTCTTTGAGCTAAAAAACATAGACTGGGACTCACTGTATCACGTATATCGTCCTTTGGCAGAGCTGGCGGTAAACGATGGTCAGTTTTTTCAGGTTTTGGCCAAGCTGTCGCTCGAGCTGAAAGATGGTCACGTGAATGTGATCAGCCCTTATGGAGTGTCAACTTACGATTTTGCCGATGGTGAGCGGCCTGTAGGTGCCCAAAATGCTAAGTCATATTTATTTAATGTGAAACGGGCCGGCAACTCCATTGAGTATGCTGAGGTTCTTCGGCAAAATGTAGGCTATATTCATATCAAAACCTTCGGGGGGGACATTGAAGACTACGAGAAAATAGACGATATACTTGAGGCATTAAAAAAAGAAGACGGGCTTATTGTCGACGTACGTTCTAACGGTGGTGGGAGTACCACAAAAAGCCAGACCATCGCCAGCAGATTTGCTGACAAAGAGAGACTGTATCTGAAAGTAAAATATAAAAACGGCCCGGGGCACGGCGACTTTACCGACTGGGATGAACGAACCGTGTCGCCTGAGGGGCGTTCTCAATTTAAAAAGCCAGTTGTCGTTTTGACCGACAAAAAGACTTTTAGTGCTTCTGAGGAGTTTGTATTGGCTATGCGTCTTTTCCCTCAGGTAACGATCGTTGGAGATACGACTGGTGGAGGTTCAGGAAACCCTATTTTGAGAGAACTCCCCAACGGCTGGGTATTTAGGTTATCAAGTTGGATTGCTGCCGACCCGGACAATAATACCTATGAAGGCATTGGGTTGGTGCCGGACATACTGGTGACTACTGTGCCACAAAATTCGCTTGACGATACGGATTATGCGCTGCTAGAAGCGCTGAGGGTGCTTGACAGCCAGTAGTCGGGTCTACGCTCTGCTTTTTGAGTACTTTTCCAGCCCCTTTTTGGCTTGCTCGCTTACCTTTTTCTTGAGAAACGGAGTCCACCCCAATAATAGCCCCGTGGTACCCAATGCTTGCCTGCTCCATTTCCAGAAGTTGAAATAGTCGGTGTGTTTGATGATTTTTCCGTCTTTGAACTCAAAGCTCGCTGATATCTCATTGTGAACCATCCGGCCTGTGGTGCTGAAAAGATAGTCGGCTGTCCAGTTGGCGGCTCCATTTGTATCGCTGGCCTGCACGCTGGAATATCTAATCGAGAGGCTCTGCTTCCCTCTTTCTATCAGCATCCGCCACATGTTTTTGGCTTGCTCTCCTTTCAATGTACCGAAAACCGGGTCTGAAAACTCAATGTCATCATGATAAAGAGCAGCCATTGCCTCGGCATCGTGGCTGGCAAATGCTTCGTAGAAGCTGTTAATCATTTCTTCGTTGTTGGCCATAGTTAAAGGAGAACCAGGTTTTAGGATTGATCAGATTACGGGAAGAAACGGCAGTTCCGTTTCCGGTTATCCGAACGAGGATCAATTTATCAAATCTCTGTGTTCCGATCGGTAATATAATGTGAAAGTTGCCTGGCATATCCCAAAATAGGGTGGTAAATCATTCATTATTGACCACTCAGGAATAATGACTCGTGGTAATTGCAGATATTCATTATCTTCAATCATTGACCCGTTGGGTTTTTAGTCACTACTTAAACACACTTCATCAATGAACAAATATCGCTATCTAATAGCTGCCTTGTTACTTTTTGGCGGCTGCATTTACGCTCAGCAAGTTACTCTCACCAAAGACCAGATTATCGCCATGACCTCCGAATGGAAGGGCGAAAGACTGCCCGACGGCAGGCCCAAAGTCTCCGATGATCAGCTTGAGCGGCTTAAAAACATTTCTATTGAAGAGGCCTGGGGGATTCTTCGAAACAAGGGATACCACAATCAGTTTGAAGGTGATTGGATGATCATGGACAATGAAAAGCCTATGACCGGACGTGCGCTCACTGTGCAGTACATGCCTGCCCGATCCGATTACCATGAGATGATTATGGCAAAAGGAAAGGCCGAGAATCGTATTGGCAATTTTAATTCCTGGCCTATCGACATGCTGAAGCCAGGTGACATTTACGTGGCCGACAGCTATGGAAAAATCGTTGATGGCACACTCATCGGCGACAACTTAGGTAATTCCATTTATGCCAAATCGAAAAACGGAGTCATTTTTTATGGTTCCGTACGTGACGAAGAGGGATTGTCAAAAATTGACGGTTTTAATATGTGGGTGAAGGGATATGATCCTTCCTATATCCAGGGCATGATGCTCGGCGGCATCAACGTTCCGATTCGAATAGGAAGAGCTACTGTGTTGCCTGGAGACGCTGTTTTGGCCAAAAAAGGTGGCGTTATCTTCATTCCGGCGCATCTTCTTGCCGATTTACTTATTAATGCTGAATTCATAGCGCTGAGAGACCAGTTTGGCCATCAGAGGCTGAGAGAGGGCAAGTTTACACCAGGGCAGATTGACCAAAGATGGACCGATGAAATCAAGAATGACTTTCTAAAATGGCTTGATGCGAACCCTGATAAAATTCCCATGTCAAGGGCAGAGCTTGATGCCTACATGAAGGACAGAACGTGGTAACAATAATTTTAACTTGATAAAAACCGACTTATATGATTAATCAAGAAAAAACACCCTCCGATAAGTACTTAGAAAAGCTTGGGATAAAAGATGAGCCTGTTGCTACGCCAGAAGCAAACGACAGTGACGAAGGTGGCGACAATCGTCGTGACTTTATGAAAAAAGTGGGACTTGGCGGTCTTGCTCTGGGAGGCTTTATGTTCAGTAGCATAGAGGATACCATGGCACATTCTACTTCAAAAGTAAACCGCTATGCAGCTCCGTCTGATCTCAAAATTACCGACATGCGATATGCAGTGGTAATGAACGGCCATGCCCGCTGCCCTGTGATTAGAATTGATACCAATCAGGGCATTTCCGGCTATGGCGAAGTACGTGACCAGGGCTCGTGGCGATATGCCATGTTTTTGAAGAGCCGCATTAAGGGAATGAATCCATGCAGCGTGGAGCAGATATTCAAACGTATCAAGCAGTTTGGCTACCATGGTCGCCAGGGTGGCGGTGTGTGTGCCGTGGAAATGGCGCTGTGGGATCTGGCTGGAAAGGCTTACAATGTGCCAGCCTATCAGCTGCTGGGAGGCAAGTTTCGTGACACAGTAAGGCTGTATGCTGACACCTCCATGGGTCGTGACCAGGCGGAGTTTGAGGCCAAGGTGGCCAAGCGAATGGATGTAGACGGGTTCACATTCCTTAAAATGGACTTCGGTATTGAGCTTCTGAAGGATATTCCGGACACGGTAGCCAATAGTAACTTCTGGGACATTGGCCGCCAGTGGACCAACGATCCCATGACCTATGGTGCGGCCGAGCACCAGTTTACTCAGATCCAGATCACCGATAAGGGCCTTGACATTCTCATGGAGAGGATAGAGCTGGTACGTAAGAAAATTGGCTATTCCATTCCGTTGGCGTCGGATCATTATGGCCATTTCGACCACAATAACGCCATCAGGCTGGGCCGGGCGGTCGAGAAGTATAGACTGGCATGGCTGGAGGATTTGATCCCCTGGAAATTTACTGAACAATGGAAAACCATTTCTGATGCCATCGAAACGCCAACCACAACGGGAGAGGATATTTACCTGAAGGAAGAGTTCATCAAGTTGATTGATGCGAGGGCCATTGATATTGTGCATCCTGACCTCGCAACTTCTGGTGGTTTGCTGGAAACAAAGAAGATTGGTGACTATGCAGAAGAAAAAGGTGTGGCGATGGCTATGCACTTTGCTGGCACACCGATATCGTTCATGGCCAACGTTCACTGTGCAGCGGCTACCCAGAATTTCATGGCCCTTGAGCACCATTCAGTGGATCTGGACTACTGGCAGAATTTGGTGAAGATGACCGGAAAAGGCGCAATGATAGAAAAGGGTTTTGCACCAGTGCCGGATGCACCTGGTTTAGGCGTTGAGCTTAATGAGGAAGTTGTGAAGCAGCACCTTGATCCTGAAAACAACAAATATTTCGCTCCTACGCCGGAGTGGGATGTGGAGAGATCGTGGGACAGACTTTGGAGCTAGCATGCTTTAGATGTCAATAAGGAAAGGCCCGTCATGTGATGGGCCTTTTGCTATTTTGTATTGTTGAGTTCTCTTAGCATTCCACCGAACACAAACCCGTGGATAGGGGAGATAGAGTACCAGTAAAGCCTTCCCCATAGGCCTCTGGGTCGGAAGGTGGCCGTCTGATAAAGCACACCGTCGTCTATGCTGAACTCCAGCCAGGCTTCGCCAGGCACTTTCATTTCGGCAAAGAGCAATAGCCTTTTTTCTGCCCGGTTGGCATATAATACACGCCAAAAATCCAGCGAGTCGCCAGCATTGATATCGTTTACGTTGGTTCTGCCTCGCCTAAGCCCTACGCCACCGACGAGCTTGTCGAGAAAACCCCGAAGCTTCCAGAGCCAGTTGCCATAGTACCAGCCAGTTTCTCCGCCCAGCGCCCAAATGCGGTCGAGCACCTTTTCGCTGTCCTTCACCTTTGCGCTTCGTTTGTCTTGCAGGCAGCCGTATACCGGCACTTCAATGTATTCCGAAAGGTTTTCGCTGATTCGTCCGCTCACCAGGCTGTCCTTCCAGCTGGAGGCCACTACATGCTGATTGATTTTTGAGAAAGCTTTGGCAAGCGACTCGGCATAGCTGATGGTCTTAATGCCCAAAAGTCTGGCCAGGCGGTCGTCGCTGCAAACTACCTCTACTTTCATGCTGTCGACCAGGGTCACTGCCAGCCGATAGGAGGTGGAAGTGACAAAAAACAGCCAGTAGGACGATAGCTTGGGAGTCATGATGGGCAGGGTAAAGATCCATCTTTTCAGTTTTCGTGCCTTGGCGAATCCCAGTAGCATTTCTTTGTAGGTCAGCACGTCGGGCCCTCCTATGTCATAGTTGTCGTTGTAGGTGGCTTTGTTGTGTAACACATTCGACAGAAAAAGGATGACATCAGTAATGCCAACAGGCTGACAGCGGGTGTTGAGCCACCGGGGAGTGACCATCACAGGCAGTTTCTCCACCAGGTCTCTGATGATTTCAAAAGAAGCGCTTCCTGACCCGACGATGATGCCAGCCCGCAAGGTGGTGAGCGCAAAGTTGCCTTGCGACAGGATGTTCTCCACTTCTTTTCTTGAAGCCAGGTGTTTTGAAAGGGTGTCTTCGTTCACAATCCCACTTAGGTAGATGACCTGTTCGATTTTCTTGCCTGCTACTGCTTCGTTGAAATTGTGGGCGGACTCGCTTTCGAGCTCATTGAATTTGCCTGATGAGCCCGACATTGAATGAATGAGATAATAGGCTGCATCAATATCGTCGGGGATGTTTTTAAGGGTGTCTTTTTTTAGAAAATCAACCTCCACCACCTCGATATGCCCATTCAGTTGTTTTGGTGGGTTGAATCGTTTGGCATCTCTTACGCAGCATATCACCTCATTACCGTTGCTAACCAAAGCCGGAAGCAACCTTTTGCCGATGTAGCCGGTGGCGCCGGTCAGTAGAATTCTCATAGAATTGAATCAAGTTGAAAAGGGAGGAACCCCATACTATCAGTATAACCAGAGAGTTGCCGTTCTGTTCAATTGTCAGCTAAGATAGCCTTTGTTTAGTCAAGGGCTGTCAGGGGACAGCCCTTGGGTGATAGCCCATTTCGTACTGATGAATACAAAGAAAAAGGACCGTCCCCTTGTGTAAGCTCCCCTGAAGTTCGACCATTTAAAAGTTGAGAAAAAATAATCAACTTTAAATGGTAGATATGAAAAAGTCACGATTCACAGAAACACAGATTGTAAGTGCGATTAGAGCGCACGAAGCAGGGCGTAAGGCCGAGGACATTTGCCGGGAAATGGGCGTCACCACAGCGAGCTTTTATAAATGGCGTCAACGTTATGGAGGCATGGAACCCAGTGATGTAAAGAAGATGAAGGATCTTCAGGAAGAGAATGCACGCTTGAAGCGCATGTTTGCTGACCTTAGCCTGGTGCATGAGGCTTTGAAAGATGCTGTTTCAAAAAAGCTCTGACGCTTGATGAAAAAGGCGTACTGGTTCAGTTCATGGTCGAAGCGCATGGAGTGAGTCGGCGTCAAGCGTGTAAAGCAGTGAGTATGCCGAGAAGCACATACAGCTATGTACCCAAATTTAGGGATGACGGTGCGGTGATAAGAGAGCTGGAAGAACTGGTGAACAAGCACCCTTCGATAGGTTTTTGGCAATCCTATTACAGGATCAGGAAGAAAGGCTATGTATGGAATCACAAGCGTGTTTACCGAGTCTATACCGGGCTGCATCTTAATATTCGCCGCAGGTATAAAAAGCGGATTCCAGCCAGGGTAAAACAAGCTTTGTATAGGCCAGAAGGTATCAATCAGGTTTGGTCTGTAGACTTCATGAATGATAGTTTATGGGATGGTCGAAGGTTCAGGCTTTTGAATGTGATGGATGACTATAACCGGGAAGTACTAGCACTGGAAGCCGACACATCACTTCCAGCATCCAGGGTAATCAGAGTGCTAGAATACCTGAAAGAGTTCCGGGGCCTACCTAAAATGATCAGAGTGGATAATGGCCCCGAGTTTATCTCCAATCAGTTGGATCAATGGTGTCGGGGTCATCAGATCAACCTTACCTTCATCCAGCCTGGTAAGCCTATGCAAAATGGCTATGTCGAGCGATGTAACGGCAGCATTAGGAAAGAGTTACTAAATGCCAACGTCTTCCATAACCTCACAGAGGTGAGATATAAGATTGAAGAATGGCTCGATGATTACAACCGATACCGCCCCCATGAGTCACTTGGGTATCGATCTCCTGTCGAGCTATTACAAACAATATGAATACTATTTTTCCTTTTCAGCCGATGATCATTACCAAGGTGAATGCGCACAGCCTGTCAAGACCGGTTGATGCCATTGAAAATAAACAAAAATCAACCGCCTGCTTGGTCTTGACTGGCTGCCAGCAGGCACCTATTTTTGATCAGCCGGTGAAACGGAAAAGTCAACTTTTGAGTGGTCCAATTTTAGGGGGAGCTTACACTTGGTCTGTCCCCTGACAGACCAATTCAAGCTTCCTTTCGCCCTTTTCCTAAAACCTTTCGGAGTAGTGAGTTAATATGCCGAATTCATCTATGCCTTGTTCATAGAACTTTGCTGAAGACCATTTGTAATCTTCAGGAGTTAATGCGAGACTCCCAAAAAAGGCGATTCTATTCATTTTCCAGGCCAGGTAGTTTGAGGTTCGTGACGAGCTGTCAGGGGACAGCCCTTGGGTGGTAGCCCATTTCGTACTGATGAATACAAAGAAAAAGACCGTCCCCTTGGTCTGTCCCCTGACAGACCAATTCAAGCTTCCTTTCGCCCTTTTCCTAAAACCTTTCGGAGTAGTGGGTTAATATACCGAATTCATCTATGCCTTGTTCATAGAACTTTGCTGAAGACCATTTGTAATCTTCGGGAGTTGATGCGAGACTCCATTTTTCCTGAAGCGGGTTGAGATGAATATAATCCATTTTCTGTTCGAACATTTGCCTGGAGGTAACAGCAACTGCAAGTGGATCCCTTTGCCAAAACCTATGCTTTCTGTCTTCGGCCGTCTCCTGGAAATCACCAATGAGTGTTGGGTGGTTTGATCGAGTAAGTTTTAGAAATTGGCTGCTAGTCCATTTGTTAAAAGAAGCATGTGGCATTTCTTTTCCATTGAACTTGAGCATTTCCCATATCAAGTGGAGGTGGTTCGGCATTAAAACAAATGCATAAACGCAAATTAGCTCCTTATCAACCAACCACTTTAACTGGTTAATTATAATCTCATTGAAGCCATCATTTTTTAATAAGGTCTTCCAATCTTTGATAGTGTCCGTCCAAAAGTAGACTTCATCTAAATCCATTTTTGAATTTCGCTGTGTCTCAAAAATAGAATTACCCATTGTCAGAAAGTGTTCTTTGAGTGTCGCTAAACCTTTTTCGTAAAAGCGAGGCTGTCAGGGGACAGCCCTTGGGGGTGGGTGTACCTTTCTTAGTTCACCCTTGGTCTGTCCCCTGACAGATCAATCTACTGATCAATCCTTTTGCAAAGCTGCTCCATTACCCAGTTTGTTCTTGTGCCAGAAACGCCTGTGCTTGGGCATTTGCCTTTGCCGGTCAGCTCGTCTACAATGGTTTGTATGAGGGGCTGCTGGATGTGTCTGGGGATATCAAAAGTCATCCTTTCAGCAGGCTTTCCTTCCACTTTCAACGTCACGGAGTGGTCGCTGAAATAGGGGAATGAAATCTCACCCTTGCTGCCAATGATGGTGGTTACCTCTTCGTCGGAAGCATCGGAGGTAGCAAAGCACCAGGTGCCCTGGCCCAGCACACCGCTCTCAAAAACGAAGGAGCCGGTCACAATATCTTCTGCCGGGTAAATACCACCCTGGTTGGACGCATAGCCATGGGCGTGCTTCACAGGGCCTAGCAGGAAATCAAGAATGTCCAGTTGGTGGCAGCCGAGGTCGTAGAAATAGCCACCGCCAGCCACATCAGGGAAGATTCTCCAGTTGTCTGGGTCATGGGCCGCACCTACGATATCCGGATGCAGAGGTTTGTTAAGCTTAATATTCACATACCTCACATCACCGATTACCCCACTTTCAATCAGCGATTTCACTTTCAAAAAGTTGGGCAGCATTCTGCGGTAGTAGGCGATGAATAGCGGAACACCAGCTTGCTTGCACGCATCCACCATGGCCTGGCATTCTGATGTGCTCCGAGCCATGGGCTTTTCTACATACACTGGCTTGCCAGCCTTTGCAGCCTTGAAAGTATATTCGGCATGTGAACCAGGGGGTGTGGCGATATAGATCGCATTGACCTCGGGATCGTTGATCAACTTGTCTGCATCGTCGTACCACTTGGGTACTCCGTGGCGTTTGGCGAAGTCAGCTGCTTTTGCGCCGTTGCGGCGCATAACAGCCACAAGGCTTGAGTTTTCTATTTTCTGGAAGGCTGGACCGCTTTTCACTTCGCATACATCGCCTACGCCAATAATGCCCCAGCGTACTTCTTTGAGGGTGTTAAACATAGAAATTGTGTCTTTCGTAAAAGTTAAAGATAAAAATAAACCCCAGAACTGCGGAGGCATTCCGGGGTTTGTGAAAATTGCCGGGCGAGTTTGTTACATCTGTAGCACCACTGGTCTCTAAAACTCAATGCGATAGCTCAGGTTAGGTAAAAAACCCAACTGCTGAAATGTTTCGATTTTGTCTGTTCTGCTATCAAAGTATTCACCAAACACATTGTATCTGGCTGTCACATTCTGAACATTGATTGAAAGGATGGACGAATGCCCTGGTTTGTTGCGGCGGTAGCTTATGCCAACATCCAATCGGGCATAGTCGGGCAGGCGTTGGTCGTAAGCATTTGTATAGTCTAACACTGTTCTGTCCTCAGCAATGCTTTGCTCAAGATTAATCGGTACTTTCCGGTTGCCGCCAGCATAAATTATCCTGGTATTGAAGCCGAGAAGATTGTCCTTTGTTCTGCCGACCTTAAATTCTTTGCCAGCAATAAAATTGCCCGTGAAATTTCCGTTGAAACGTGTGTTCCTCTCAATGCCATCCGCCCCGGTATACTTCGACTGGTACAGTGAAGAAGTAACCGTATAGTAAAAACCGTTCGTTAAGAATTTCTCCAGCGTTAGTTCGAGCCCATAGTTGCGCCCGGTTCCGTCGTTGGTTAGCGGACGAGTTGTGTAGCCATCTTTGGCGTTCAGTACACTAAATGTTGGCGCCCATTCATCCGTATTTGTCACTTGTGCAATCGGTACATTATAAAGGTACTGATAATAGACTTCGGCTTTCAGTCGAACGTTCTCGGTCAGCTGTTTTTCATAACCGAGCACAAAATGCCCGGCTTTGCTCATCTCGAGGCCTTTGTTGTACTGAACCTTGGTTCCATCTTCAAGGGTTTCATTGGCCAGATAGAGCGACGCCGATTCAAGGCGGCTGTGAAGCCCGATGCCTGCAGTTATCGATGAACCCTTGGCTACCGCCCATTTCATTCCAAAACGTGGCTCCAGCGCATGCTGGTTTTTCAGAAAAAGGTGAGAATAGTGGAACCCTGTGTTCAACGTCAGGTGCTCACCGGCCCGGTACTGCCATTGTGAGAAACCCTGAAGAAACATCATGCTGCCGTCTGCTTCCAGTCCCGTGTAAGTGGTGTCATCAACATTGTGGTAGTAGCTCGAAATAAGGTCGTAGCCGAGGGAGCTGGCAATGACGCCGGAGCGCAGCGTATTGCGGGCGTTGAACTTCTGGTTGAGCATTGTAGACAGTCGATAGTCTTTTTTCAGAAAGGATTCCTTGTTGTATACCTGTAGTTTCAGAGAGTCTTCGTCATAAGCGTTTCTTCCCCTGGACGCAGTTAGCTTGGTTTCAACAAAGGTGTCTTCGTTAACAAAATATACGTGCGACAGACCAGCCACGCCCATATCAGACCGGAAGGTGCTGTTGAACGGGTAGTCTTCTTCAAGATTGGCCACCTCCGTTTGTCTGCTCAGGCCGCCAAGCCCCCATAATGAGAAGGCACCTGCCTTTTGGGTGGGTAGGTGGATTTTGTAGGAAAGGTCCTGGAATACGATCTCCTCATCTCCAAAAATGGGTAACAGCCCCATTTGGTCAAGTAGCGAAAGTGTAGAATAGCGATAATTCACCAGATAGGAAGCTTTTCCATCTCTTTTCAGCGGACCTTCGGCAGCGAAAGCAATACCCAGCACACCGGCTTGAAATGCATACTCACGCTTATCTGTGTTTCCCTTGCGCAGGTTAATATCGAATACCCCACTCAGGGCATTGCCATATTGGGCCGGAAAGGCTCCTGTATAAAAATCTGAATTGGCCAGCATATTGTTGCTCAGGATGCTGATGCCGCCTGCTGCAGAGCCCTCTTCTGCAAAGTGATTGGGGTTGGGTACCTCCACACCCTCTACCCTCCATAGCAAGCCTCTGGGCGAGTTTCCCCGGATCACGATTTCGTTGGTAATATCGTCGCCACCACCACGTACACCCGCAAACGAAGCAGCTGCCCTGGCCGGATCATCAAACGTTGCCGCATAACGGCTTGTTTCCTCCACGTTGATGGATTTGGCACTGACAGTGGCAAAGTCGTTGAGCGGAGCGCCTTTGTCTTGTTCCGAGGCGGTAACAACCACCTCAGCCATTTGAACAATGGATTCCGTCAGGTGAACATTCAGCACCACCTCTTTTCCTGAGCCCACCAGCACTTCCGGAATCACTTTGTTTTCATAGCCAACAAATGAAACCTGCACATGGTGGCGCCCAACGGGCACTTTTTCAATTTTGAAATAGCCGTCAAGGTCGGTTACCGCACCCTTCATGGGGTTGCTGTTGACGATCATTACCGTAGCACCTGGCACAGGCGCCAGCGACTGTGCATCGAGTACCTGGCCTTTCACTGTTTGTGTTAAGTCCTGGCTGGCAAAGGCAAAAGAGTATCCCGAGAGCAAGCTGCTTAGCAGCAAGCATTTAAAAAAATTAGACATATGATTATTTTGAGATTTTAACTTGCTACAATGACGATGACCTTCGCCAAAGGTTTCCAAACATTTACTTACCTGATAATTTTTTTGACAAAAAGCACGGAGTTGTTGACGAAACCGTTGGCTGCATGGGGGGTAGCAGATAGTTCTATTTTAGGTGGCAAATAATTCACCAGAGCCTACTGGGCCATAAAAATCAGGCTATTCGTTACTTCTTTCAGTAGGATTCATTTAATTCAGTTTTCCTTTGAAACAACACTGTGAAATATTTTAATCATGGATAGACGAACCGCACTTAAACAAGCCGCCCTTTTTGCTGGTGGAGTGGCGCTCCTGCCATCTTGCTCTTTCGGACCTGAGCGGGTGGCCATGGCACTTAACAATTTGCAGATAGATGTTGATCAGCAAGATTTGCTCGCCAAAATTGTGCAAACCATTATCCCTTCAGGAGAAATTCCCGGTGCTGACGAGCTTGAAGTCTACAAGTTTGTGCTGGTGATGGCCGACGATTGTATGGACAAGAGCGAGCAGGGTGTATTTACGAGTGGTCTTCAAAAATTTGGCCCTTCTGTTAAGGAAAACTTCGACAAGGCGTTTGCAAAAGGCGACCAGGCCTACAAAGAGAAAGTTCTTACCGAGATCATGGCCATGGAAGATGCTGACGATGCATCTAAACCAGGCCTGAAAGATGTTAAATCATTTCTGGATACTACCAAGGGATACACAATTAGGGGCTATATGGCTTCGCAGTACATCTTAACAGAAAAATTCCCCTACAAACATGTGCCAGGCCCATTTCAGGCATGTGTATCTACTGACGGTTTAATTGTAATGTAATGGCAAATTTTAACATAGACAGCACCAAAGAAAACACCTATGACGCCATCGTCGTAGGATCAGGTATGAGTGGAGGATGGGCTGCCAAAGAGCTGGCAGATAAGGGTTTGAAAGCGCTGATTCTTGAGCGGGGAAGGGATGTGAAGCACAACGTGGACTACCCGACCACCAATATGATGCCCTGGGAATTCAAGCATCGGATGCAGGTGCCGCAGGAAATAGTGGAGGAGAATCCAATAGTAAGCAAATGTTACAATTTCCGAGAAGATTCTATGCACTTCTTTGTGAAAGACAAGGAGCATCCCTACGTTCAAGAGAAGCCTTTTGACTGGATCAGGGGCTACCAGGTGGGAGGCAAGTCCATTATGTGGGCGAGACAGACCCAGCGCTGGAGCGACTTCGACTTTGAGGGCCCGGCCAGAGATGGCTTCGCAGTCGATTGGCCAATCAGGTACAAGGACATTGCTCCCTGGTACAGTTACGTCGAGAAGTTTGTAGGCATTGCCGGCTTCAAAGATGGTCTTCCTAACCTTCCTGATGGCGAGTTTTTGCCAGGCTACGACCTGAATTGCGTAGAAGGCTACTTCAAAGAGAAAGTAGAGTCGACCTATAAGGATAGAAATATTATCTCTGCCCGTTGTGCCCACCTTTCTGAGCCTCAGCCTATTCACCTCGAGCAGGGCAGGGGCCAGTGTATGAACAGGACCTTGTGTCAGCGTGGCTGTCCTTTCGGCGGCTATTTCAATAGCAATTCATCCACCATACCGTGGGCATTAAAAACAGGCAATGCTACACTTAGGCCATTCTCCGTTGTGCATTCGCTGATTTACGACGACGTAAAGGAAAAGGTAACCGGAGTGAGAGTGGTCGATTCTGAGTCGAAGGAAATGATTGAGTATTATGCCTCCATCGTATTTGTAAATGCAGGAGCGTTGAACACCAATCTGATCCTTCTCAATTCGACTTCGAATCGTTTTCCTAACGGCCTGGGTAATGACAATGGGCTACTCGGCAAGTATGCCGCTTTCCACAATTACAGAGCGAGAGTTTCTGCCCGCTACGAAGGGTTTCCTGATAAAACAACAGTAGGTCGCAGACCCACCAGCGGATATATACCTCGTTTCCGCAACGTATACAAGCAAGAAACAGACTTCCTTAGGGGTTACGCTGCCGGCTTCAGTGCTGGCCGCCAGGTGGATCGGAACTATGATGGAGTTGGTGAGTCGCTCAAATCAAATTTACTCAACCCTGAATGGGGTGGATGGAGAGTAGGCTCTCATATGATGGGGGAAACTATTCCGAAAGAATCTAATTACTGGGGTATTGATCCAACGCAGAAGGACGAGTGGGGCATCCCATTGCTGAAAGTCAATGTGGACTATGACGACAACGACGAAAAAATGGTGGCTGATTACATAGAGCAACTCACTGAGATGTTCACAATGGCCGGCTTTACCGACATTCAGTCGAACGATTCCAAGCAGGCACCTGGCCTGGATATCCACGAGATGGGTGGTGTACGCATGGGCAAAGACCCTAAAACCTCGCTGCTTGACAAGTGGAACCGGATGCACCTGGCCAAAAACGTTTTTGTTACTGACGGGGCTTGCATGACCTCCACCAGCACACAAAACCCCTCGCTCACCTACATGGCACTAACAGCCAGAGCGGTGGATTTTGCGGTGAAGGAAATGCCAAAGGAGACGACTTAGGAGATAACCGACTATAGCAAAATAACATAACTGAAATGGTGAGCCGACGCTCACCATTTTGTTTACAAGAAAAGCGTAATCGACAGAATACTTCCGAGCTGCTCCCTGACAAATCTGGTGGCTTTAAGAAGCTGGGTTTTTGTCGTATTCTCACTAATCCCCATGTTTTCGCTGATTATTTTTATGCTTTGCTGATCCATGATCCTTCTCTGGAAAATTTCTTTTCTTTTTTTCGGAAGCTTGTCCATTACCGCTTCGATATTCCTTAAGCACTCCCGAAAACTGATATCGTCCTGAGTGGAATTGTCCAGGTTTGAAATCAACTCTTTCAAGTCAGCTTCAATGGCGTGAACCCTGGCTATTTTTTGCAATTGCTTGAATGAAAAATCTCTGGCAATTTTATAAATAAGACCTTCTAGTGACAGGGTAATATCTAGAGAATTTCGCTTATTCCAGATTGTAATGAAGGTATCTTGCGTAATTTCTTCAGCAATTTCTTTTGACTTACAAATCTTAAAAGCAAAGAAATACACCCTCTGAAAATAGTTGTGGTACAACTCTTCAAAAGCCTCTTTGTCGCCGTTTTTGATGGCTTCAACTAGCTGAGGGCGTAGCATTAAGTAGGTTTGTAGTAGGTAATAATTATCTCCCAATGTCGAAAAATACTTTAGAAATAAAAAAAAGTTGTCGGCTCAGTCACCCGTTCGTCTGGCTTTTGGGAGATATATACAAAAGGGTAACCAAGTGGAGACTAGCAAAAAGCAAGAGCTATTTCAAAAGTACGTTTCGGGTCAGGCAAGTGACGAAGAAGTCGACCTGTTGATGCGCCTGATTGACGAAGGAGGGACGGACGACCTCAGCCAGCAATCGGACAGGCTGTGGGAGGGAAGCAATCTGTTCCCTCAAATGGAGGAGGGGACTGCCAAACGTATCAGAGGCGGTGTGATGGCATCGGTAGAGGCAGGTGAGACACAAAGTGCACCCAAGTCCAGGAGGTTAGTCCCTTACTGGCTACGTGTGGCTGCAGTGTTGGTACCGGTGGCGGTTTTTAGTGTCGTCTTTTACTGGATCAAGGGCAATGATATTCAAGTTGCTTCCACTCAAGAGTTGGAAGCAGTTGCCTATGTTGAAAAGGCCAACCCAAAAGGGCAGAAATCCACAATCATTCTATCAGACGGTAGCATGGTGATATTAAACGCCGACAGCAAGCTGATTTACAAGGAGCGCTTTGATGGCGAAGAGAGGCGGGTGGTATTGGAGGGGGAGGCGTTTTTTGACGTCACCAAAGATGCTTCTCGTCCCTTTATCATTGTGACAGATGACATAGCGACAAAGGTATTGGGAACCTCTTTTAACGTACGGGCTTATCCCGGGGGCGACGATGTGAAAGTAGCGGTGGCTACCGGAAAAGTCTCCGTGCAAAAGTTAAATGGAAAGAACTCGTCAGGTGAAGACGAAGGTCTGTTATTGATGCCAGGCGAAATGGGCGTTTACGCCAGAAAGGGCGGTACTTTGGAAAAAGTATCGTTTGACGACCGGGATTTGTTTGGTTGGAAAGATGGGTTGATCTATTTCAAGAATGCCAACTTTACCGATGTAAAAGCTAGACTGGAGCAGTGGTATGGGGTAACTATTCTGGTGGAAAAGCAGATCCCGCTCGAAAAGGATTTCAGTGGCGCCTACAAGAATAAGCCACTGGCCCTGGTGCTGCATGGGTTGGCGTTCGTTTATGATTTTAACTATGAGATCAAGGATAAAATGGTCAGAATCTACTGAGAGGAGATTTGATGGCACTTTAGCTATGCAGACTTTTATTTAACTCAGATAAAGAAGTAAAAAGATTCACAAATATGGTTTGACCCTTATCGCTAAAAAAAGACAGATATGAAGCTTATGAAAACAAATACCAGTTAAAAAAAGAGTCTCATGAAGCCGACAAAACATGGGGATGGCTTGACAGCTTTCATGAGACAAAGTCCGTGTTCTTGAATTTCGCAAACAAAAACTACTTAGACTATGAAATCAAAAGTACTGAAAAAAATTGCAATTATGTCAAAATACGCTGTTTATGGCATGATTCTGCAGACTGTATTATGCACCTTTATATTTGCCAGTGAAGGCGAAGCACAACGAAAAAGCCTCGAAGAAATACTGATTACTGTCGAACTGGAAAATGTAAAAATTGAGGAGGCGTTTTCCAGGATCGAAGGAGTCACTGAATTCGACTTTGCTTACAAGAAAAGCGATCTCGACAAAAGTAAACGTATCACGCTCAGTTCTGAGAACGAAACGCTCTCAAAGCTGCTGCTTGATATTGCGAGAGAGACAGGCCTTCAGTTCAGAAGGATTGATGAAACCATCAATGTCAATAAAGCCAGGGACGAAAACGATGCCGTTTCTGATGTATTGACTCAAAAGGGCCTTTTGGAGGTAATCACCGTTTCAGGCAGGGTTACAGACAACACGGGAGCTGGCATTCCCGGGGTCAATGTTCTTGAGAAAGGTACTAGCAACGGTACAATCACCGATTTTGAGGGCTATTACAAGATTTCGGCTGACGAAAGTGCTACCCTGGTGCTTAGCTTTGTGGGTTATAAAGCGAAAGAAGTGCCGATCGGCGGCAAGCAAACCCTGGACGTGGTTCTTGAGGAAGACGTAACAAGCCTCGAAGAGATAGTGGTAGTAGGATTTGGCGAGCAAAAGAAAATCAACCTCACGGGTGCGGTTTCTTCGGTCAAGTTTGACGACGAGACCAACAACCGACCAATCACCAATGCCTCCCAGGCACTTGGTGGTAAAGCGACCGGCCTTTGGGTGAGCCAGAATTCAGGCAAGCCCGGTAGCGACGGTGCCCAACTGCGGGTAAGGGGCTGGGGTACGCTCAATAATTCAAACCCGTTGGTAATGGTGGATGGTATCGAGGGATCATTTGACCAACTAAATCCTAATGACATAGAGAGTGTAACCATTTTGAAGGATGCCGCCAGTGCCGCTATCTACGGATCGAAAGCAGCCAACGGAGTTATCCTTGTTACCACTAAGCTCGGTAAGAAGGGAGACAAAATGTCTGTGAACGTATCCTCATACGTTGGCACGCAGCGCCTTGGCAGGCGGTACAACTCGATTACGAATAGCGCAGAGGTAATGGATATTATCAACCAGGGCTTGATTAATGATGGCGCAAGTGCTCTTTTCCCCGATTACCTGATTAACGATTTCAACAATGGTAACGACAAATACAAATACCCAAACACCGACTGGTTTGACGAACTTTTCCAAAATGCGGGTATTCAGGAGCATAACTTGTCGCTGAGCGGCGGGTCAGAACAAACTTCTTCATTTCTTTCATTCAATTACCTCAACCAGGATGGAATGGTGCCCAACACCAGTTCTCAGCGTTATGGCATAAGGGCCAATGTGGAGAATAATGTAAATAAATGGCTGAACGTGGGTGGCCGGTTAAACTACATAAGAAAAAACTCAAATGAGCCTTATGCCGATGCTACCTATGGCTCGCTGGGGCGTGTTTTTGAGATGCTTGGAGGAGCTGCTCCATTCATTGCTCCGTACACAGCCGATGGCAGATATGGATCTGTTCAGGCACTTGATAACGGAGGCAACCTGCTCTATGACAACAGAAACCCACTGATTGATGCGGACAATGGGAAAACGAACACGGACATTCACTATGCCACCATCAATGCGTTTGCAGAAGTGAAGCTTGCAGAGGGGCTGAATGTTAAAACAACCATTGCCTCAACGAATAACTGGGCATTGACAGACAAATTCAACGAGAGTGTGTTTGGCTACACAGATACTGGTGTGGAAACCACAACGAAAAACTTTAACCGGGAGGGGTTAGAGATCAGCAGAAGAAACGTTGCAACAATCAATAATAGCTTATTCAGCACCCTTAACTATCACAAAACGTTTGCCGAGCAGCACGACATTTCTTCCACAGTGGGTATTCAGCTTCAATCAACAAACATCAAGGATCTGTATGCCCGCAGAACGATGGCGCCAAAAGAGGGCCTTACCCAGGTGGATGCAGGAACCTCCGGTATTCAGGGAACAGGTAACTTCGTCGGACTAAACATGTACTCCTACTTCGGCAGGGTTAATTACGCCTTTCTTGACAGGTACCTGTTTGAAGTGAACCTCCGGGCCGATGCATCTTCCAGATTTATGGATGGCAGCCGCTGGGGTGTATTTCCAGGTTTTTCGGCTGGTTGGAGAATCATCGATGAGCCCTTTATGCAAAATGTGGGCCTCTTCAGCAATTTGAAACTGCGTGCCTCCTGGGGGCAGCTGGGGAATCAGAACATCGCCGGCTACTGGCCTTATCTCACCGTAATCGAGCAAAGCAACCCGTTGAGCTACAGCTATGGCGGCGTGTTTTCACCTGGTGCGGCTGTCACATCCCTGGTTGACCAGAATATTACCTGGGAAACCAGCTCCACATTGGATGTGGGAATTGATATGGGTTTGTTTGACGGAAAAGTAACAGTAGAAGCCGACTACTTCAAAAAGGAAACCACCGATATCATAGTCCAGCTGCCCATCCCACGGATCATGGGAGGTATTACAGCACCTTATGAAAACGTAGGTGAGATGGTAAACAGCGGCCTTGAGTTCATTGTCAATTACGATAATCACTCCATGAACAGAGATGTTTTTGGCTACAACGTTGGCATGAATTTCACCTACATAGACAATGAAGTAACGAAGTTCAGAGGTGGTGATTCTCCAGACCAGCTATATCTTATCAGAGAGGGATACTCCTATCAGTCGTTGTATGGATTCAAGGCAGAGGGTATCTACCAATCTGATAACGAGGCGCTGGAGCATATGAACGCTAACGGGTTTAAGCCAAAGGCTGGTAATATCAGATTCGAGGACGTAAATGGTGACGGAAGACTTGGCTTCGAAGATAAGCAGGGTTTAGGTAACACAATACCCAAGCTGACATTTGGTATTACTTCCAGCCTTAAATACAAAGGTTTCGACTTGAATATTCTCTTTCAGGGGATTGGTGGCGTGAATGTCTACACGCAGAACAACTTTACCAATATCAGTTTTGAAAACCAGGTTTTTTCCGAAACATGGAGAGATGCCTGGACACCTGAAAACACCAATACAGATGTGCCAATGATCCGGTTCAACAATTCCTGGGACAATCAGCAGTCATCGTATTGGGTACGAAAACTCAATTATATCAAGCTTAAGAATATCCAGGTTGGCTACGCATTCGACAAAAGCGTACTCGAAAGAGTCGGCTTTCAAAGGATTTACCTTTTTGCCAATGCACAGAACGTTTTTTCTATTGTGAGCAAAGATTACGAAGGGTATGACCCCGAAAGAAACACGTTCGACAACGGATACAATCTCTATCCGATTCCTGTCATAGTTACAACTGGTATTAACCTTAACTTCTAAGATCATGAGAATCAAAAATATATTTACATATACCCTACTAACAGTGCTACTCCTTTCTGCCACAAGCTGTGCAGATGAATTCCTGGATCTTTTTCCGGAAGACAAGATTACTTCGGCTAATTTTCCTCAAAACGAGTCGGACATAAAATTGCTGCTCAACGGCGCATATGCTCACTTAAGAGAGAACTCGATTTACAATGAGGGGCTTTTCGGCTTTGGTGTACTTGACGGGGCCACTCCAAATGCTTTCAACTGGGGCAACACACCCATAGCAAAAACCGGGAACGGGCAGCTTTCGGCCAACGATGGCGACATTGTCACCTTCCGCTGGACAAGGTGCTATGGCATCATTTTCCGTGCAAATTACCTCCTTGAATCAATCAAAAAGGTCGAGCTTAATACCGAAGCAAAGCTATTGTACGAGGGTGAGGCCCACTTTCTGAGAGGGCTGGCTTATTCGTTGCTGGCTGATTCCTACGGAGGGGTGCCTATCATCGAATCATCTCTGACAACCGAGGAAGCCAGAACAATTGCAAGGGCTACATTGGCCGACACATGGTCCCAGGCCATTGCCGATTATGACGAGGCAATTCAGAACCTGCCTTCTGACGCTCCTGAAGTAGGTAGGGCAACTAAAGGTGCTGCCTTGGGATTGAAAATGAGAGCGCTGCTGTATCAGGGCAAATATCAGGAAGTGTTGACTGTGGTAGATCAAATAGACGCATTGGGCAAGTATTCCCTGTTTCCCAGCTACGAGGGGCTGTTCAGGTTGGAAAATGAAAATAATGAGGAGGTACTTTTCGATGTTCAGTACATTTCTGGTGAAAACTCTCAGGGCTCCCTTCACGATCAGTACTGCGGTACCGGTACAGGCAGTTGGACCCGTGGTAGCCGCTACGTACCTACCGATGACTTGGTGAACGCTTACGAAACTATAGACGGATCTCCGGTTGACCCCGACAATAAATATGAGAACCGTGATCCACGATTGAAGTTTACAGTGGTTACCCCGGGCTCGTTTATTCTGGGCTACCAGTTTCCAAACTACATCTATCCGGGAGGTGCATTCAATCATCCAGGCAACAGGTTCAAGCATTTGAGCAGCAGAAAGTACCGTATCGAACCGGAGGCTTCATTGCCAGTTTCGGGCCAGTCTTCGCTCAACAATATTGTGATGAGATACGCAGACGTTCTCCTTGCAAAGGCAGAAGCCATCATAGAAACAGGCGGTAACATCGATGAAGCCGTGGCATTGATCAACAGAGTCAGGACTGAAAGAGACGATGTGAAAATCACAGCCCTGCCTATGGGTCTTTCAGTAGAAGTGGCAAGAGAAAAGCTTAGGCATGAAAGAAGAATCGAGTTTGCACTCGAAGGGCTTTACTGGTCTGACATCAGAAGATGGAAAATCGGTGCGGATATCTACCCTGTTGAGATAAAGGATCACACAGGCGGCCTTATAGAGACCAAGTTTCCTAATGGATACCTGGACTATTACGACCTGCTACCAATCCCCAACAGTGAGATTTCGCTGAACGAAAACCTCGTTCAAAACCCTGGTTGGTAATGACGGCCTGCATTGGAAACAGCACGAGGTTAGGTGGATTAGTTGGAGTTTTAGTGTTGATGGTGGGTTTGGTGTTATCGAGCCCCCATCATGCTAAAGCAGTTGCCAGCAAGAAGCCCAATATTGTCTTCATACTAGCCGACGACTTAGGCTATGCAGATTTGAGCAGTTACGGATCCACCTGGATCCGTACGCCCAATTTGGACAAGCTGGCAGCAGAAGGTATTCGTTTTACCAACTTCTATGCGCCGGCGGGTGTTTGCACGCCTACCAGAGCAAGTCTGATGACAGGAAGCTACCCGAAACGAGTGGATTTACATGTGGAGGTGTTGTATCCTGACACAAAAAATGGATTGAATCCTAACGAATTCACCCTGGCAGAAATGCTTAAAGAGCAGGGGTACGCCACAGGCATGATTGGTAAGTGGCACCTTGGCTTGTTGCCTGAGGTAAAGCCAAATGCCCAGGGCTTTGACTACTACTATGGCATGCCTGGCCCCAACCATGGTCGGTCTGATCTTTACCGGAACAACCAGCTTGTGAAAGCAAACAAAGACCTGGATTACGATCAGATCACGATGGACTACACCCGGGAAGCCAGGTCATTCATTCAGGAAAATAGTAATAAGCCTTTCTTTCTTTACATGGCCCACAGCGCCATCCATATCCCTCTATACGCATCTCCCCAATTCAGAAGACATGAAGGGTTCAGAGGGCTTTATCAGGATATGACAGAGGAGCTGGACTGGAGCTGCGGAGAGATTGTGAAGGAGCTGGAGAAACATGGCATTCTGGATAATACAATTGTGATTTTCACCTCGGACAACGGCCCTGCCGGAGTAGCCGCTGCGCCACTGCATGGTGGGAAAGGAAGCACCTGGGAGGCAGGATTCCGGGTACCGCTCATTGTCCGCTGGCCTGAAAAGATCAAGGCGGGAAGTGTTTCCCATGAGCTCGCTACTATGATGGACTTCTATCCAACAATAGCCAAGATTGTGGGTGCCAAAGTGTCGAAGGAACGAGCGATCGACGGTCATAATATTTTGCCACTGCTAACTGGCGACAGGGCCAAATCAGAGTATGAATTCCTTTGCTATTACGGCAGAGATGGCAAACTGGCTGCCATCCGCCAGGGAGACTGGAAGTTGCACCTTGCCGAGCCTAGTGAACGATGGGCCGGGAAGCAACCTGTGGAGGAAGCGCTGCTCAATACCAGGCCAACGACAGCATTACCCTGGCTTTACAACCTGTCGACCGACATAGGCGAAACGAAGAATGTTGAATCTGCCCACCCTGATGTAGTAGAAAAACTGAGGAAGACGGCAGCATCATTTGACGCTACGCTGGACGCACAGCTAAGACCAAAATATGGTGCAGAGAAGAGATAGCACAGGACTATTTCGTAGCCAGCAAGAGAAATGAAGCCTTGCTATGGCTCTGAGAATAGAATTTTTTGACGGATTGAAAAGAGTTGATTTTATGTTTCGAAAACGATATTTGCTGTTGATGCTGGTAGCCTGCATCGCCTTTGCAGCGAGAGCCCAGAAAACTGTTTCTACTGCAAAGCCTAATATTCTGCTCATTCTCACCGATGATCAGGGATACCATGATGTGTCGTACTACGGCACCGAGGACATCCGAACGCCTTATATAGACAAGTTGACGGCTGAAGGGATGAGGTTTGATAATTTCTATGCTAACTGCCCCGTTTGCTCACCCACCAGGGCCGCATTGCTTACCGGGCGGTATCAGGACTATGTGGGGGTGCCCGGTGTAATCAGAACCTACCAGGAAGATAACTGGGGCTACCTTGACCCTAAAGCAATCCTGCTGCCAAAAAAACTGAAAGAGGCGGGGTATAACACTGCCATTATCGGTAAGTGGCACCTTGGACTGGAGTCTCCCAACATCCCAAATGACCGTGGTTTCGACTACTTC
Source organism: Imperialibacter sp. (assembly GCF_048007035.1). Taxonomy (NCBI): domain Bacteria; kingdom Pseudomonadati; phylum Bacteroidota; class Cytophagia; order Cytophagales; family Flammeovirgaceae; genus Imperialibacter; species Imperialibacter sp. Next base: position 534,546 of record NZ_CP180355.1, on the reverse strand, counting down.
CACGGCTGGCTGGGCGACATGATGGACGATTATTGGGCGCATCGCCGCCATGACATCAACTACATGCGGCACAACAAGCAGGTGATTGACCCGGAAGGCCATGCGACTGATTTGTTTACTAAATGGTCTATTGACTACATCAAAAATGAAGCGAAGGATAGCAAGCCTTTCTTCTTGTACCTGGCTTATAATGCCCCACATTTCCCTGTGCAGCCTCCAACAGACTGGCTGGAAAAAGTGAAGCAAAGAGAGCCTGGTATTACTGAAAAGAGGGCCTCACTGGTGGCCTTTATTGAACACCTCGACGATGGAATCGGCAAAGTTCTTCAGGCGTTGAAAGAAAGTGGTCAGTACGACAATACTTTAATCATTTTTAGCAGTGACAATGGCGGACACCTCCCGAGCGAAGCCAACAACGGGCCACTGCGTGACGGGAAACAGAGCATGTACGAAGGAGGGTTGAAAGTGCCCACAAGCATAACCTGGACTGGCAAGATCAAGCCAGGTGCGATATCTCCGCAAATGAACCTCAGCATGGATCTTTATCCAACTTTGCTGGAAGTAGCAGGTTTGAGAGCCAGCGAGCCAATTGAAGGGCGGAGCTTCCTGGCTACCTTGCTTGGCGCTCAGCCGCCAACGGAAACCCGGCCAATGTATTTTACAAGAAGAGAAGGCGGAGCTACCTACGGCGGGCTTTCCATCTATGCACTTAGGTTGGGAGACTGGAAGCTTGTGCAGAACAGCCCTTATCAACCGCTAGAGCTGTTCAATTTGAAGGAAGACCCAAAAGAGGAAAAAGATGTAATAAAGGAGAACCCTGACGTCTACAAAAAACTCAATGCGCTTTTGATGCAACATATTCAGCAGGGGGGGCAGGTTCCGTGGCAAAAGCCTGTAGACGGGAGCAAATAAATAATGAACTGTAAAAAAATGTAGTTTGGTTGGTGAGTGTTGTAAAACCACTGGCATGAATTGTCCATGTCAGGCGGTTTTATGAACTTTCTTCGCCGACATCACTAGTTAGATAGAGCAATTAAAATTTATTCTGATGGAGAAATCACAAAAAAAAGTAGGAGTGTTCAGTCTTAAATGGCCGCTATTGGGTCTGCTGATTATGTTTTATGGCTGCACAAGTTCTAGCCAAAAAGAGGAGTCGGCGGAGGAGGCGCCATCAGCGACACCCAACTTCGTCGTCATCTTCGCTGACGACATGGGCTATGGTGATTTAGGTGTTTACGGCCACCCCACCATCAAAACACCCAATCTCGACAAGATGGCATACGAAGGCCAGAAGTGGACAAATTTCTACGTGGCAGCAAACGTATGTACACCCTCCAGGGCTTGCTTGCTCACCGGCCGATATGCTGTGCGAAATGGGATGACCAGCAACAAACGCTGGGTGCTCTTCCCAGACTCTGATGGCGGTCTGCCTCAAACTGAAATCACCATTGCCAAGGCGTTAAAGGGAGCAGGTTATGCCACGGCTGCGGTAGGTAAATGGCACCTGGGGCACCTGCCTCAGTACTTACCCACCAGTCATGGCTTTGATTCTTATTTTGGCATTCCTTACAGCAACGATATGGACAGGGTTTCGGTAGAAGGCGGTGACCAAAGAAAGGTATTCATGGATCCGAAGGTCGAGAATTTCAATGTGCCGCTTATGCGCAACGAGGAGATCGTCGAAAGACCTGCTGATCAAAATACGATAACGAAAAGATACACCGAAGAAGCGGTCAAGTTTATCACCGATAACAAGGACAAGCCTTTCTTCCTGTACCTGGCGCACAACCTGCCCCACGTGCCACTTTTTACCTCCGACGAGTTTAGAGGCACAAGCGAACGGGGTCTTTACGGAGACGTTATAGAAGAAATAGATTGGAGTGCCGGCCAGATTGTGGAGACTTTGAAAAAACTGGGCATAGACAAAAACACACTCGTTGTGTTTACCTCCGACAATGGCCCCTGGGTGATATTCAATAGCCACGGAGGAAGTTCAGGATCCCTTTATGGTGCTAAGGGAACTAGTTACGAGGGAGGCCAGCGGGAGCCAGCCATTTTCTGGTGGCCGGGCACTGTCAAACCAAACGTGGTGTCGGGTATTGGTAGCACGCTGGACATCCTGCCGACCTTTGCCAGCCTTGCAGGGGTTGAGCTGCCGCAAGACCGAACTTACGACGGCTACGATCTGTCGCCAGTGTTAAAATCAGGCGCTTCATCTCCCAGAAATGAAATGATTTATTATCATCAGGAGCGGATATTCGCTGCTAGAAAAGGTGATTACAAGCTTTACTTCTATAAGAATAATCCGGCGGGGTACCCTGAGAAGCTGGAGAAACTGACGAAATATCAACTATTTAATCTGTCAGTCGATCCCTCAGAAAAATATGACGTGATAGAAGAAAACCCTCAAATAGCAAAGGAAATAGAAGAGATGGTAGCACAGCATGAGGCTGGGGTGGAGCCCGTGCTCAACCAGTTGGAAAAGCGAATTGGTGAGCCATTGTCAAACGAAAGCAAATAAGGTTGAATGAATACCAGGTAGAATCGACCCATCTGGGTCGATTTTATTTCTTATTTTGCCCACTGTAAAATATGCTCTTTAATGATTAACAAGCTTTGGATCTCTATTCTGACCGCAGGAGTACTTTTTTCCTGTTCTACACCAACAAGCAATACTTCTTCTGCAACCCAGTCGCAAGCTGGGGACTCGGCTGATGCCCCCGAAGAAATGGTCTTCATCCCATCCGGCGCCTTTACTATGGGCGGTAAATCGGATCAGGCTTCACCCAATGAGTACCCTAATCATCAAGTAGAGGTTTCTGCCTTTTTCATGGATGAGCATGAGGTAACCAATGCACAGTTCAAAGCATTTATTGACGCCACGGGCTATGTGACCATTGCCGAGAGAGCTATTGACTGGGAAGAAATGGCGAAGCAGTTGCCTCCAGGCACGCCCAAGCCTGCTGATTCCATTCTGGCACCCGGCTCGCTGGTTTTTCGGGCAACTGCTGGGCCCGTCAACCTCAGGGACTACAGCCAGTGGTGGGAGTGGGTGATTGGGGCCAACTGGCAGCACCCGGAAGGCCCAGGATCATCTCTTGATGGGAAAATGAATTTTCCTGTTGTGCATATCGCTTACGACGATGCCCTGGCATACGCAGAGTGGGCCGGCAAGAGATTGCCCACTGAAGCAGAATGGGAGTGGGCTTCGATGGGAGGTCAGGATGGAGTGAAATACCCGTGGGGTAATGAATCGGTGGAGACTGCATTTACTAAAGCGAATTTCTGGCAGGGCTTCTTTCCCTACGATAACGAGGAGAAGGATGGCTTTTTTGGTGCAGCACCAGTCAAGTCATTCCCAGCCAATGGCTACGGGCTGTATGATATGGCCGGTAATGTGTGGGAATGGTGCTCCGACAAATACCATGAAGAAGCCTACAAAATGGCTGAGGAGCAGGGTAAAGTGGAAAACCCAAAAGGCCCAGATTCCTTCTACGATCCCAACGAGCCGTATGCTGAAAAGCATGTGGTGCGGGGCGGTTCTTTTCTGTGCAACGACAGTTATTGCAGCGGCTACCGGGTAGCCCGCCGCATGAGTTCCAGCCACGACTCAGGACTCAACCATACAGGATTCAGGTGTGTGAAGGATATTTGATTTAGGGGAAGTAGCGATAGATTTCTTTTCGGTGCAGCACTCTTTCAAATGTTAGTATTTCATTTGTGTAGCTGATACCAACCCGATAGTTGCCAAAGCGTATTCTGTAATAGCTGGGATAACCTTTTAGTTTTTTTATGCTGTTGATCGAGGAAATTTCATCAAGGGTAAGTATCTCTTCAAAAACAAAAGCTTCGATCTTCGTTCTTTCCTTTGACGGAACGGATGCAAGGTCTTTTAGGAAGTTTTTAGCAAACCTTACATTCACTACTTTGCTTTTTGCAGCTGTTGATAGGCTAATTTGGCTTCATCAAAAGTCAAAGATTCAGAAGAATCATTTTCTTCTATCAGTTTGCCTAGTGCATAGTCTTCAATTACTCGCTCAATTTTCTCGAACTCCTGAATGTCAATTTGAACAGCTACCTTTTTCTGCTTTTCATCAACTATATATTTTTTCTTAATTGCTTCCATGACTTACTGGCCTTTTGCAGTTTAAAGATAAGAACAAAATTATATTAAACGGAGTCGCTTAGCTACGGTTCAGGTTCTCGCTAGTCACCTTCAGTCAGCGCTTTGATCCGGTTTTTTACCATCGTCGCACCAGGATTAATTTTCAGGTATCTTTCGTAATATTCCAGGGCCTTTTTCCGATCTCCTTTTTTGTCCCGGTATATGTCGCCGACTGTCAGATAAGCGGAGCTGCTTTTAGGATAGTTTTCAATATTCAAGAGGTAGCATTCAAGTGCCTTGTCGTATTCTTTTCGGACCATAAAGTTGTAGGCCACGACGTTAACGACTGCTTCGGGTGGTGGAAATGAAAAATGGACATCTTCGGAAAATCGTTCAAAATGGGTTTTTAGTTTTGCTGCATCAGGGTTATCCGACTCAATGTTGATGCGGTATTTCTCAAAAATAAAATGGAGCCCATCCAACTCTGCGAAAAGTGGCACAGAACCATGGGTTTCAGTTTCGTATTTTTCATAGTTGAATCTAAATCCCGATGCTCCAGATGTTTGCAAGGTCGTCACAATTCTATCAACAGCCCGATCTGTTGTTAAACGCTTAAAGCTGTTTTCGGTGACCCGATTAGATATGCCCAAAAAGATCGATTTGTTAACCAGCTTCGATTGCATACCCTCTTCTTCGAACTTTTTTATCGCCATATTATCGTCCCATCCAACGGTCGGATCGATGGCGATAAAGGCATTGAACAGACCCGGCCGGGAGTAGGCTGAATAGAGTGCCAGCAAACCGCCAAGAGAATGCCCAACGAATAGTCTAAATGGAGCCGTGAGGTAAGTTTTGTCGATGTGAGGGATCAGCTCTTTCTCGATAAAGTCTAGAAACTCCTCTCCGCCGCCAGTCGTGTTAGCCTTACTATTGGGTTTCTCCAACAATGAGTCATTGCTGGTTGGGGTCAAATCCCGCCACCTGTCTGTATTGCCAATGGCAACGACTATCATTTGTGGAAGGTAAAAGGGTGACCTGGCATCAACAATGCCGCTTACACTGTGAAAGTGACTCTCACCATCCAGCACATACATCACGGGATAGCTCTTCGGATGAGACGATTTATTACTGTAGCCATCAGGAAGATACACCGCATAGTGCCGTTTTTCATTCAGGATTTTGGAATGAATAACATGCGATTTGCCGATAACAATATCAGTGCCTCCCTCTTGTGCCAATGCCTTGATTGACACAAGCGATATGAAAATAGGTAGAAGAAGTTTCAATACACCTGTTTAAGCCTTGGCTATTGCAGATGAATATACTAAATGTTTCCCAAACTGTTCACTTACATATACCTAGAACTCCACCTCGTATAAAAATGACAGCTGCTTCTCCTGAACGCTTTGTGGAACCATACTAAATAGCTTGTTGCGCAACCCGGCTGCCCAGGGCTTTTCCCATTGAGCCACCCGGCCTATTCGCCATGAGTTTTCCACTATCTTTTTGGTTCGTGGCTTCCTGACCTTTTCGAATCGACGGAATTTCTCCTCAATGGTTCCGCCGCCTCGCAGGATCGAGTAAAGAAAGGCCGCATCTTCAATCGCCTGGCAAGCCCCCTGTCCCATATTGGGCGTGGTAGCGTGACCTGCATCGCCCGCTAGCAGCACCTTACCAAAAGCAAACTTATCGATCGGCACCAGGTCGATGATGTCACCCCAGATGATCTCTTCCTGTGCCGCACTCTGGATCAGCTCTGCCACTGGTTCATGGAAGTCATCGAAGTGCCAGAGAAGGTTTCCTTTTTTGAAGTTGCGCACCGACAGGTCATGCTGCCTTGCGTTGAGGCAGGCAAACCAGTAAATCCTATCATCCTTCAATGGAACGATGCCAAATCGTGCGCCTTCTCCCCATGTTTCTGAAGGCAGCTCTATCCGTTGTTTGGGTTGCGGAACCACAGCTCTCCAGCAGGTGTAGCCGGCATATCGTGGTGCCGACTTAGGTAAAAACTGCTTCCTTATTTGGGAGTGAATGCCGTCAGCGGCTATTAAAAAATCGCCGGAGGCTGAGGTTCCGTCAGTAAACTTTACTTCGACGCCAGATGCGCTTTCACTGCAGCTCTCCGCTTTTTTCCCTGTGACGAGTTTAGTTTTCTTAAGGTTTTTGAGTAATACTTCGTGCAGCTCGGCACGGTGAATAGCAAAGTTATCAACACCATATTTTGCGCTTATTTTTAGTGAATCTACCTGAGTAATGAGAGCTCCCTCTTTGGTCAAAAGTTTTGCGCTTGGAAGTAGCTGACCTGCGGCCAGCACTTCGTCCTTCAGGCCCAGATGGTCAAATGCTTTGACAGCATTCGCTGCCAGACCAAGACCGGCGCCCACAGATTTGAACTCCGATGCTGCTTCATATACTTCTACTTCGTGCCCGAGCTTTTCCAGTGCGATGGCGGTCGTTAACCCACCTATTCCGCCACCTGCTATTACTGCCTTCATGTTTTAATAATTTGGTTATGCAATTTTACGGCAAAGAGCAGTGCTGGAGTTTTCCAAACCCGCCAAAGCACTTGCCAATCACGACAAAGTAGTTAAATTGATGCCCATGATGATATCAGCCAATATTGTAAAGCACCTGATGAAGAAGGTAGAGGTGGCTGGCTATGGTCATTTGCTGCAAAATTCTCCGGATTACATATTGCTGGAGTCGTTGCCCACCGACGACATGATACGTGCCGAAATGTTCTTTCGGATCATTGGCCACGTGGCTACACATTACCCCGATGGGCAAATGGCCTACGATATTGAGTACAAGCATTTTTCGTTGGGGCAAATTAATATGCTGGGCGCACTGGGTCAGCTGGTGCAGGTGAGCCCAACACTGCAGAATGTATCGGAGGCATTTTATAAATACTATGGTAAGCTAAACGGCATTTTTAGCCCATCTATTGAAAGGAGAGGTGAGTACATTGCCTCCACAATAACTACAACAGAGTCGGGCCTTTGGAAACAACGGACTTTTCAAGTGACTATCGAAATGTTTCTTTATGGAATGATGAGGATAGTAAAAGAGTGGTTCGATGCTGAAATAGCGCAGCCTGTGTCGCTTACCCTTCCTTACGAGTTGCCCGGACCTGAGCGGTCGGTAATGAGGAGAACTGTGGGTATTGACCCGTTGACGGGGGATGGTTGTTACCTGGTGTTCAAAGCGGATGTTTTTCTTCGACCGCTGCCGTTCGCCAACCCACAGCTGTGGGACCATTTGAAACAATACCTTGAGCAGAGCGCACAGCAAGACAAAGAATTGTTCAAGACTCAGCTTGAGGCCTATTTAAAGACCAACATTAAAAACACCCCCGACTTAAAAGCGGCAGCCAACCATTTCTCGTTGAGTGAGCGCAGCTTGCAACGGAAGCTACGTAGTGAGCAAACAAACTTCCAGCAGGTGATTGACCGGGTGAGAAAAGCGTTGGCTTGCCAACTGCTCCGCAACGAACGACTGAGCTTAAAAGAAATTGCTTTTGAATGTGGGTTCTCTGATCCCAACTCTTTCTTTAAAGCTTTTAAGAAATGGACTGGGCTGACTCCTGAGCAATGGAAGGTGAGCCAGTAGAGTTTTGCTGCGCTTTTCAAGCCCTCAAGTGTTGCCTGTTGAGGACAGGTTATGTAAAAAGAGTGTAAAAGAAGTGTCAAAAGGCCTTAACCATGTAACCATTTGATTAGAAGCGAGTAAATTTCAATAACTAATCAATCCCTTCCATGATCAAAAACTACCTCCTCATTGCATTTCGTAACCTGCTCAAGCAAAAACTTTTTAGTTTCATTAACGTTTTCAGCCTCGCTATTGGCTTAGCGGCGTCCATCGTTATCTACCTGTTTATTCAGGATGAAACCAGCTTCGATCAATTCCATTCGCTAAAGGAAAACATCTACCGGCTCGATGAGATTCAGAGCTTTCCTGGTACCAACACTCAAAAAGTAGCCTTGTCTATGCCGGGCATGGGGCCGTTCATGCAGCAGGATTTTCCCCAGGTGAAGCGGTACGCACGGTTCATGGGAAACGACAATATGCTGTTTGAGGTGGGTGAAAGGAAGATCAAAGTTAAAATGGGAGCTAATGTGGACAGCACTTTTCTCCGAATGTTTGACTTTGGCGTAGTTGAAGGTGATAGGGAAAATGCGTTGAACGACCCACTCACCATGGTAGTGACAGAGGGGTTAGCCTTGAAGCTTTTTGAGAGAAAAGACGTGATGGGGGAAATGGTGACCTGGGGCGATAAGTCTTATAAGATTACCGGGATAATGAAGGATGTGCCCGAAAACTCACATTTGCAATTCGAGGTGCTTGTTTCCATGGCGACCATTGTCAGAGACAATCCGGGTCTTAATACCGCCTGGGGCAGCAACTGGATGGTGACCTACCTTGAACTGCACCCGGGTACAAACGTGGATGAAATGTCTGCCGGGTTCAACGATTTTCTACTTAAGCATGGTGGTGAGGATATTCTGGACTACTACAAATTATTTTTGCAGCCATTGACGGATGTGCATTTGGGCTCGATAGATATTGAGCACGACTACCACGACTACCGAAAATTCAATGGCGAGTACATAGGTACTTTTGAGCTTGTGGGAATCTTCATTCTGCTTATTGCTGGAGTGAACTTCACCAACCTGGTCACTGCCAGAGCTTCTTATCGCTTCAAGGAAGTTGGTATTCGCAAGTCAATTGGAGCCAAAAAAGGTCAGCTCTTTTCTCAATTCCTTATTGAGTCAACCATTTTGGCTTTCCTGGCGTTGATCCTGGCGCTGCTCCTGGATCTCCTCCTTATTCCCTTTTTGAATACACTGATTGGAAGGGAACTGAGCTTGCTTTCCTACCTTGGGCAACCTTCATTTTGGGGAGGGCTTTTCTTCATTACTTTGATGTTGGGGTTGATTGGTGGGATTTATCCGGCACTTTTTATGGCCTCATTTAAGACCGTCAGCATCATTAAAGGAGCAAATGTAAAGAGTGGCAAGTCGTGGCTGGGAAACTCGCTGATAGTAGTGCAGTTTGGTCTGGCATTGGCCATGATTGTGAGCACTTTCGTGGTGTTGCAGCAGCTCAGCTTCATGCAAAACAAAGACATTGGCTTCGATAAGGATCACATTGTGCAGGTAAGCCTGAATGGGGATGCTAACAAGAAGTTTGACCTGATCAAAAGCGACTTGCTCAACCAAGCCAACATTCTTGGCGTAACAGCCTCCGGCCAGCGGCTGGGCAACAACTTTCACCAGTGGGGCTTTAAGTACAAGTCGGATTCAGGAGTAATGGACATTACGCCCTCCAATGTGAATGTGGATTACGATTTCCTTGAGGTATTTGGCATAACGCTGAAAGAAGGGAGAGGTTTCTCGAAGGAATATGCGCAAGACAATGGCATGTCGTTCATCATCAATGAGTCGCTGGCCAAGGATCTGAATTTGTCTCAGCCAATTGGAGCGAAGGCGGGTCATGGGTGGTTTCACAACGACTCTTTGGGAACAATCATAGGGGTAACCGAAGACTTTAACTTCAATTCGCTGCACTATGCCGTCAACACGCTATCGATGGTGGTGCACCCTGAATGGGGCTATCAGGAAATGTCAGTGAAAATTAATGGACAAAACATTGAGGCGGCCCTTAAAGAACTCGACGAGGTGTGGACGAAACATGTTGGCAGGTTTCCACTGGAGTACACCTTTCTGGATGCTCATTTTGAGGAGCTCTACCGCTCCGACAAACAAATGAGTGCCGTGGTGACTATCATGGGCGTACTGGCCATCCTTATCGCCTGTATGGGGCTGTTTGGTTTGGCTGCCATCACTACCGAAAGAAGGATCAAAGAAATAGGCATCAGGAAGGTGCTGGGCGCTTCGGTGATCAATATCATGTTTGGCCTGAGCAAAAGCTTTGTGCTGCTCATTCTGATAGCCTTTGTGATTATGACACCACTTGCATGGCTTTTTCTTGGCAGGTGGTTGGAGAACTTTGCTTATCACATCGACATCAATCCAGTGGTTTTTATTGTGTCGATGGTTATTGCTGTCGCCATTGCCCTGGCGACCATCAGCTACCACACGCTCAAATCGGCCAAAGCTAATCCAGTGGATGCGCTGAGGTATGAGTAAGGGTGTGGGGTGGAGGCACTGAGGCTTGTTGTACCGTCACTCCTGCGGAGGCAGGAGTCTAGAAGGGGCGTGCCATGTCCATTACAAATTGGCCATAGGCATGTAGGGATGGTGGATGTGCTTACTAAGGGGGATGGCTATGACGTTGGGGTGCAGGTGAACCTGACGAACGAGATTTTGTTCACTAGTGGCTGCCAGAAGGATCAACCGGTTTTTTCGTGAAATCAACCCCCACGCCTAAACCTATTTTGAGCCCAGACCAGTCTACAAGAGCGCCACTCTGAGTGACTGGGTAATCCAATTTCGCATATTCATATAAGAGAGAGGTGTTTATATAACCTTTCCATATATCCTTTCGGTAACTTATTCCTACTATTATTGGTAGTGAGGCTGATGGGGTGCTTTTTTTTGTCGACTCATTTGAGCCCTGAGTCTTGATTGTTTGGACAATGTCCAGAGAGTTCCACGAATAGCCGACTCGCAGGTTTATTTTGATAATTCCTGGCCTGGTTACAATGCTGCCTTGGTATGCAGGGCCAATGACGACCGACTCCACCAAAAAATCTGTTGTATAGCTTCCCGAATAGTCGACATACGAGTTTCTTGCCCCTGTAGAACGATAGCTTCCCCAAATACCTATCTGGCTGATATCGTCTACTTTGTAGGCGCTTAGAAAATCATAAGCAAAGTAGGCTGGGAAAGAAGATACTGATTTAAGAGGGATAGGGTTATGCCAAGCAAAAACGGCCTGCACGTCACGTAAATATTTCATTGAATATGTGGCATAATATACATTTGACTCAATATTAATTATTTGACAATAACCGACTCCGGAAACGGTAAAAAGGATCATGCAAGTGAGTAATTTTCTCATTTAGTAGTATTTGAGTGCTCGGCCGTTTGTAGAGAATAACGTTCCGTTAAAATAATATTTTTTGAAGCCAACACCTGTTTGCAATTGCTTGATGAGCCTACCTGTTGAGTATCGATAAATAGATACCTTATCGGATCTTATGTAAACAAAAACATCTCTTTCCTTGTCGATAAAGGCATTTGAAATGGACGAAGATTGTCCAGGTTGCGAATCCAAAGCATCAAAAATAAAAGAGTTGACAATCGTGCCAGTTTTTGGACTTATTTCTATTATCCCATTACCTTGAACTGATAGTAGATTACCATCCTCAATAAAACGTCCGTTAGTTAGGTTCGATAGACTAATTGACTTTTGATATTTGCCTACCATACGTTCATAAAATATACCATAGAAGTAAAGGATATCTCCTGTTGGGCTAAAATCAATATTATCGCCACTTAAAGTTGCTGGCTCGGAAAAAACAGTATTCTCTCTCTTGGAATCAAGCACAATCGCCTGCCCTAAGGTCTTGACAAAGACAAGGTTGTTTGAAGCCAATTTTGTGGACATGGCTCTTCGGGTAAAACTATTAGTTGAGGTTATATAGGAGCCGAAATAGGTTTCTTTTTCAAGCGTCATTGTTAACGCATTGAATTCCAGCAACCTAAGAGAGTTGGAGGTAACTGTCAATACCTTTTGCCCGTCTGGACTGGTTGTTATTGTTGGGTTTTCATTGTTATACTCAAGAAAGTTTGCCTGAGACTCAACTAAGAGATTATTATTTAAACGATAAATCACATTGTTATATTCACTATTTGAGTTTTCTGGGAGCAGACTTTTTAGGAAATACTTATTAAAAGTCGGGTCATACGTCATATGCAGAAAGCTTGGAATAGAATCGCCTAATGCAATCTCGTATGTCAAACTATGATATTGGGGGGAATAAGGTGAACTCACATTTTTGTAGTAAAACCTTGCCTGAAATTTATAGTTTTCGGCAAAAAAAATTTCTTTTTCGTACCGAATAGAGTCATTGAGAATCTGACTTGATTCCATCAAAACCTCCTCTGAAAATCTGTTAATTTTTACTATCTTAATTTTATCTACATTTTGATATAGGAGAGGCTTCTTCCAGATAATTTTGACAAAATTACTATCCACAATTTCGGCGGATAGTAGCGTTTCCGTCAGTGAAAAAGTCTTATTAGTGCCCTCGACATCAAAGTAAGGTGTCTCGATGTCGATTCGGAAATTTATGTTTCCAGATATGAATTGCTGAAATTTAGTGCCCGTCGCTGTGTTATCAAGCTCAATAGTTGCCGACCCAGCCCTTAAATGGTACTTGTCAAAATTTATTATTTCTGGAGCACTCCATGTAAGCCTTAATGTTCCGTTTTCGATTAGTATCGAATCTATTTCTACAGGTGGCGGTGGGGTTGTGTTGATCGTTAATTTCAATTCCTTCCAAATCTCATACTCTTCGAACCCAAGAATATCGCCAAGACTGTTATTATTGGGTGCTGCAACGTAAGTAACCCTCAACACATAGCTAGCATTTTCGTAATCGGTGGGATCAATAACAAAAGAAAGGGTGTCGGTGAGATTTCGTGTTATCGAGCTAACACTCGTTGTGTCTAAATAGATGTCAACCCACTTAAGAGCAGCTCCTTCCGTGATGACAAACTTAAAGGTTGTTGGTTTATAGACCAGTATGTCTTCCTCACTATCGATATAAACTTCTAGGGTAGAGAAGTCGGGCTTTTCAACCTCTTTGAAGTAGACATCGTCTGGTTGAAATTGGCAAGCATATAAAATGAATAGGCAAAATGATATCATCCATTTGCCTGGTTTCTGATCAGAAATCCTTCTGAAGGAATTGTGCATTTAAGGAGCCCTATGTGTTTGGCACAATTAAGATAAATTCAGTGACATTTATTTGAGATTTTTTATCAATAGTTACCTGAAAGTTTACCAACTGTAAGGATGACTCAGACTGATTATTAAGGCGGTGGACTCACAGCCGTCCAGCCGCCGTCCACTATCACAGTTTGCCCCGTGATTTGCCCGGAGTGGGGCGACAGAAAGAACAGAACAGCGTTAGCAATATCGGCAACTGTAGCAGCTCTTCCGGTAGGAGTGATAGCATTCCAGGCACCCATATAGTCGTCTTCGAGGGCCATGGTGCGCTCGGTGATAGTGGCGCCTGGAGATACAGCATTCACCGTGATTTGATGCGGGCCCAGCTCAGCACCAAGCGTCTTGGCCATAAACTGTATGGCTGCCTTCGACACGCCGTAAGCGGCAAGATCCGGATGGTATTGGTGGCCGGTAACAGAAGACATCATAACAACCCGGCCTTCAGATTTTTGCTTGATAAACTGCAAAGCCGCCTGTTGAGTGAGGAAGAAAGTGCCTTGCAGGTTCACAGCGCAAATGCGCTGAAAGTTCTCCACCTTATATTCCAGAAACTTGCCGAAGGTGGTAATGCCCGCATTGGCAATCGCCATGTCCAGCCTGCCGTAGGCGCTTACTGCCTTGCCTATTAGCCCTTGTATGGTTTCCATAGTGCTGGAGTCACCTGCGAAAGGGACGCACTTTCCACCTTCTTTGGTAATAGTGTCTGCGGCCTGCTTTGCCACCTTTTCATCAATATCGTTGAGCACCACGCTGGCGCCTCTTTGGGTAAGCTGTCTGGCTATTTCGAAGCCGATGCCGATACCCGCTCCGGTGATGATAGCTACTTTGTCCTTGAATAATTGATCCATTTCAAAAGGGTGTTAAGAGATGTCAGTCTGAGCCTGTCGAAGACGATTTGTCGTCAATAATTATGCTTCGACAAGCTCAGCATGACATTGCGTTAAAAAATCCTAATGCGAATCCCGCTTTACCTCTTTGCCCGACTTGCCTCTCAGGAAGTCGAGGTCAGTGCCCAGGTGAGACTGCTCCACGTGGTCGATGTAAAGCTTCACATAGCCACGGTTGTAACCCAGGTCAGGCGCTTTCCACTTCTTTTTCCTTTCTGCCAACACGGCATCCGACACGTGAAGCTGTAGCTTTCTTTTAGGCACATCCAGCTCAATTAGGTCGCCATTTTCTACCAGTGCTAAATTGCCACCTGCCGCTGCCTCTGGAGACACATGCAGAATCACTGTGCCAAAGGCGGTGCCGCTCATGCGTCCGTCAGAGATACGGATCATATCCGTCACGCCCTTATCAAGCAATTTTTTAGGCATGCCCATATTGCCAACCTCTGGCATACCGGGGTAGCCTTTAGGGCCAACGTTCTTCAAAACCAGAATGCAGGTTTCATCTACCTCCAAAGCAGGATCGTCTATTTTGGCTTTGAAGTCCTCGATGTCTTCAAATACTACGGCTTTTCCTTTGTGCACCATCAAAGCAGGTGTCGCAGCATTGGGCTTGATAATGGCTCCATTTTCAGCCAGGTTGCCTTTTACTACCGCTATGCCAGAGTCCTTTTTAAAAGGTTTGGCTACAGAGGCAATCACCTTATCATTGAAGTTTTCTGACCGGGCTACGTTCTCTCCTATGGTCTTTCCGGTTACCGTGAGGGCATTCTTGTTGATCAAAGGAAGAAGCTCTTTGATAACAGCAGGTAAGCCTCCTGCGTAGAAAAACTCTTCCATCATGAACTGTCCGGAAGGTTGCAGGTTGGCGAGTAGCGGTATTTTGGAAGAGAATTTATCGAAGTCTTCAAGATCCAGTTTGATACCAGCACGACCGGCAATGGCTAGCAGGTGAATCACAAAGTTGGTAGAACCACCCACCGCAGCATTCAGCATGATGCTGTTTTCAAACGCTTCCCTGGTTAGGATTTTGGAAACTACCAGGTCTTCTTTCACCATTTCCACAATCCGACGGCCGCTCATTTGGGCCAATACTTTTCTTCTGGAGTCGGCAGCGGGAATAGCTGCATTCTCTGGCAGGGTAAGCCCAAGCGACTCCACCATACATGCCATGGTAGAGGCGGTGCCCATCACGGCACAATGGCCCTGGCTGCGGCACATGCAGGCTTCCGCTGTCATGAACTCGTCCTGGCTCATCTCACCCCGGCGGTTAGCTTCGCTAAAACGCCAGATGTCGGTAGTGCCAATGTCTCTGCCCCGGTATTTTCCGTTGAGCATAGGGCCACCTGAAACGAAAATGGTGGGCAGGTCGACACTAGTAGCTCCCATGAGGATAGAGGGCGTTGTTTTGTCGCAACCACCCAGAAGCACTACGCCGTCGATGGGGTTAGCCCTGATGCTTTCTTCTGCATCCATGCTGGCAAGGTTGCGGTAGAGCATCGCAGTGGGTTTGATCAGTGTTTCACCGAGCGACATCACCGGAAACTCCAAAGGAAAGCCACCAGCCTCCCAAACTCCTTTTTTTACCGACTCAGCCAGGTCCCGGAAGTGCCCGTTGCAGGGTGTCAGCTCCGACCACGTGTTGCATATGCCTATCACAGGCTTTCCTTCAAACTCATCGTGTGGAGTACCCTGATTTTTCATCCAGGCTCTGTAGATGAAGCCGTCTTTTCCCTTTTTGCCAAACCAGTTCTGGCTGCGTAATTTTTTCATGTAGGTAAGTAATTGTAGGTGTTTTTTCTTCTTCTGTATAATGACTTCCTTTTTGGGGTTTTCAATATTCTTCTCTAGTTCCGCCTGTAGTCGGGCCCGTTTTCTGTCTTCCAACTTCCGTCTACATTTACGTCTCCTATCTCCTGTCTTCGGTCTCCCGTCTCCTGTCTTCGGTCTCCCGTCTTCGGTCTCCTTCCTCCTCAATACGTCGCTCGTCCGCCGCTAATGTCAAAGACAAACCCAGTATTGAAGCTTGCCTCTTTCGATACGATCCAGCAGGAGAGGGCCGCCACCTCTGCGATGGTTCCCATGCGCTTCATGGGTATTTTGTCGGTCATGTACTTCAACATTGCCGGGTCGGTGTTTTCATTA
The DNA here is from genome assembly GCF_048007035.1 of Imperialibacter sp. Lineage (NCBI taxonomy): Bacteria > Pseudomonadati > Bacteroidota > Cytophagia > Cytophagales > Flammeovirgaceae > Imperialibacter > Imperialibacter sp. The sequence continues at coordinate 518,490 of NZ_CP180355.1, read as the reverse complement.
AACTCCGTAGCAATTACAGCTGGCGCAATACCGTTTACGGTGATGCCCGATTCAGCATATTCTTTTCCAGCCCCTTTCACCAGTCCAATTAGTCCTGATTTGCTCGCTGCATAGCCCATCATGCCCGGGTTGCCTTCTTTGCCACCAATGGAGGTCACATGAAGGATTCTGCCATAGCCTGCTTTTAGCATTGGAGCGATAGCATGCTTGGTAAGCAGAAATGCACCTCGCAGGTTGATAGCAATCACCTTGTCGAATACATCAGTGGTGTAGTCGCCAATTTTCACATTGGTTTCCCCCACAATACCGGCACAGTTGACCATCACATCCAACCGACCATTTGCAGCTACCACTTTTTGAACAAGGGCCTGTATTTCTTTTTCTGAGGTTACATCCACTATTTCTCCGGATACCTTCAATCCATTGCCTGTAAGTTCTTTTACAGTGGCATCCAGTTCTTTTTGAAGTACATCCAGAATCACAACTGTTGCACCTTCTGAGGCCAATCTTTTGGCTACTCCTTTACCAATCCCTCTGGCTCCGCCAGCGACAATGGCTACCTGATTTTCAAATCTTTCCATGTAATATTAAACTTAAGATTTTCCTCGCTATATGCATAGCCACTTTGCACAGATAGCTTGAAAAGCATAAAAAAAACCCGAAACATTGTGCCTCGGGTTCTGAATACTTCGGGTTGCGAAGCTTTTTACTTTAAATCACTGAAATCAAAATCTTCCAGGAATTTCGTGGTGAACTTGCCTGACTTGAATTTAGGGTCGTCCATCAGTTTAATATGGAATGGAATGGTGGTTTTAATTCCCTCAATCACAAACTCCGACAAAGCCCTTTTCATTCTCGTAATCGCTTCTTCACGGCTTTGGGCTGACACAATGAGCTTGGCAATCATGGAGTCGTAGTTAGGTGGAATGGTATAGCCGGCATATACGTGGCTGTCCACTCTCACACCATGCCCGCCTGGGAGGTGAAGGTTTGTTATTTTACCCGGGCTCGGACGGAATCCGTTTCCTGGGTCTTCAGCGTTGATTCTACACTCCATTGAGTGAAGTTTCGGGAAGTAGTTTTTGCCGGAAATAGGTACGCCCGCAGCAACTTGAATCTGCTCTTTGATCAGGTCAAAATCTGTCACCTCTTCAGTAATTGGGTGCTCCACCTGAATCCTGGTATTCATTTCCATGAAGTAGAAATCTCCATGCTTGTCTACAAGAAACTCAATGGTGCCGGCTCCTTCGTAACCTATGGCCTCGGCACCAGCAATGGCCGCTGCACCCATTTTTTCTCTCAGCTCCTGAGATACAATAGGAGAAGGGGTTTCTTCTACCAGCTTTTGGTGGCGGCGCTGAATAGAGCAATCTCTCTCCGAAAGGTGGCAGGCTCTGCCTCTGCTGTCTCCAACGATTTGAATTTCTATGTGGCGTGGTTCTTCAACAAACTTTTCGAGGTAGAGGCCATCGTTCCCAAAGGCCGCTGCAGATTCCATTCTGGCATCATCCCAGGCTTTTTGAAATTCTGACTCTTGCTTCACCAGACGCATACCCCGGCCACCACCGCCGGCAGTAGCCTTCAAAAGCACCGGATAGCCTACTTCGGCGGCCAATTTTTTGCCCTGCGCCACCGAGTCTAATAGACCCTCAGATCCGGGGATAATGGGCACGCCAGCCTTTTTCATGGTGTCTTTGGCAGTGGCTTTGTCTCCCATTGAGTTGATCATCTCGGGACTGGCCCCAATGAATTTGATGCCATATTCCTGACAAATGCGTGAGAATTCAGCGTTTTCAGAAAGGAAACCATAGCCGGGGTGAATGGCATCGGCATTGGTGATTTCAGCCGCTGAAATCAGATTGGGCATTTTCAGGTACGACTTGGCACTTGGGGGAGGGCCTATGCAAACGGCCTCGTCAGCAAATCTAACGTGAAGGCTGTCTTTGTCGGCTGTGGAATAAACGGCCACCGTTTTAATACCCATCTCCCTGCAGGTTCTTATGATCCTCAGGGCGATTTCTCCTCTATTGGCTATTAATATCTTTTTGAACACAATAATTTGGGTTTATCCTGACAAATAAATATGACTTCAATATTCCTCAAATGCTGGCCTTAGGAGGGGTCAACAAGGAATAATGGCTGATCATATTCTACCGGACTGGCATTGTCCACCAATACCTTCACGATGGTTCCGGAAACTTCAGATTCGATTTCATTGAAGAGCTTCATGGCTTCAATGATACAAACAGGTTGCCCTGATTTTACTTTGTCACCAACCTTTACAAACACGTCTGTTTCAGGGTTAGGAGAGCGGTAGAAAGTACCGATCATCGGAGATTTGATTGTAATGTATTTGCTCTCATCGCTGCCAGATTTTGGTGCAGGTGCTGCCGGAGCCGCTGCTGCAGGTGCCGGAGCTGCCGCTACCGGAGCTGGAGCTGCTGCTACGTGTTCGACGATGCGTGGTGCGTCGCTATTGCGCTTTACTTTGATCTTGAACTCTTCTGTTTCGATATTAACTTCCTCAAGTCCGCTTTTGGAGATAAAATCGATCAGATCCTGAATTTCTTTCGCTTTCATAGGTTCGTTTTTATTGGGCCTCGACTGCTTTTCTGCCATGGCTAATAGATTTTGTTGGGTTAACCGATAACTAAATTAGTGGAATATTTTCGAAATACCTGCCGTACATGGAATAGCTACTATTTCACTCGTTCATAGTATTCGCCTGTTCTTGTATCGATTCTTATTCGTTCATCCTGATTGATAAACAAGGGTACTTTTATGGTGGCACCGGTTTCTATAGTTGCCGGTTTCAATGTGTTAGTGGCAGTGTCTCCTTTGAGCCCGGGCTCTGTATAAACAACAGTTACTTCTACGTGTGCAGGCAATTCGCAAGACAGCGGTGTTTCGGTTTCAGCATGTACCAGAATGTCGACACCTTGCCCATCCATCAGGAATTGTGGAGCACTGATCATCTCTTCCTGAAGAATTACCTGCTCAAAAGTAGAGCTGTCCATGAAGTTGTAGCCCAGGTCATCTTTATAAAGAAACTGATGAGGTCGGTTCTCCACTCTTGCAGTTGTAATTTTCACGCCCGAGTTGAAGGTGTTGTCAATCACTCTGCCGGTTTTGATGTTTTTGAGCTTGGTGCGGACAAAGGCAGGGCCCTTACCTGGTTTCACATGTTGAAACTCGGTAATGACATGAAGTTCGCCGTTATACTCAATACACAGACCGTTTTTAAAGTCAGCTGTAGTTGCCATAAAATATTGTCAATATTGATGTTGAAGCTATTATTTAGAATCGTAGGACCATTTAACATAAACTGATCCCCAGGTAAACCCACCACCAAAAGCGGCTAGCACCAGATTGTCCCCTTTTTTCAATTGTTTTTCGTAATCCCACAGGCACAGTGGAATGGTGCCGCTCGTAGTGTTGCCGTATTTTTGAATATTGAGCATCACCTTCTCTTCGCCAACGCCCATTCGCTTGGCGGTGGCATCTATTATACGTTTATTGGCCTGGTGAGGCACCAGCCAGTCGACGTTGTCTGACGTAAGGCTGTTTCTTTCCATAATTTCGGCAGCCACCTCGGCCATATTGGTCACTGCAAATTTATAGACGGTAGCACCTTCCTGGTACACGTAATGTTCGCCTGCAAGCACTGTTTCTGCCGTAGCAGGCTTCCGACTGCCACCGGCCTTCATGTGCAAAAACGGCTCTCCCGACCCGTCGGAGTGAAGAACAGCGTCAATGATGCCTGTGCCATCAGTTGTTGGCTCAAGCATCACTGCACCACCACCATCGCCAAAAATAATGCAGGTGGTTCTGTCGGAGTAGTCAATGATAGAGGACATTTTGTCGGCTCCTATCACGATCACCTTTTTGTATTTTCCCGTTTCGATAAACTGTGACCCTGTCGTGAGGGCAAAGAGAAACCCAGAGCAAGCGGCCTGAATATCGTAGCTGAAAGCATTTTTTATTCCCACCGCATTGCAAATGATGTTGGCCGTGGCGGGAAACAACATATCAGGAGTGGTAGTGGCACAGATCACCAAATCTACTTCTGAAGGGTCGGTGTTGGTCTTTTTCAGCAACCCCTTCACAGCCTCAATGCCTATTACGGAGGTTCCCTGATCTTCGCCTTTCAGGATATGCCTTTCTTTGATGCCGGTTCTGGAGGTGATCCACTCGTCTGTAGTTTCTACTATGGTTTCCAGCTCTTTATTGGTCAATATATAATCTGGAACGTATCCTTGAATCCCCGTTATTCCTGCCCGGACTTTGGTCATATTATTAGTTGTTTAATCTCCGAAGGCGACCTTTATTTTTTGGTAAAAATTGGTTTCCGCCATTCGGTATGCAAGTAAAATCATGTTTTTAATTGCCTCAGGGCTGGAGGCATCGTGGCCAACGACCACATTCCCATTAACTCCCAATATAGGACTTCCTCCAACGGCTTCGTAATTAAATCTTGTGAAAAAGTCATCGAGGAAATTACGTTTCTTCAGAAGATCGTAAAAAGCCTCAATCATTTTTGACACCACATTGCCAGTAAAGCCATCACAGACGATCACGTCAGCCTTGTTGTTGAAGAGGTCACTTCCTTCGATATTTCCAATAAAGTTCACTTTGGAACTACCACTGTATAGCTGGTAGGCCGCCTGGGTAAACAGCGTCCCCCTTCCTTCTTCTTTGCCAAGGTTCAATAGTGCTACTCTGGGGTTTTCAATGCCCATCATGTTCGCCGCATAAATTGAGCCCAGCTCGCCGAATTGGAGGAGAACGTCTTGCCGAACGTCGGTATTGGCTCCGGTGTCAAGCAGTAGTGCATAGCCACCGTCTTCCTTTGGTACAAGTCCAGCCAGGCTTGGCCGAATCACCCCTTCAATAGGCTTGACTGAAAAAAGGGCACCCATTTGCATGGCTCCGCTGTTGCCGGCCCCACAAAACGCCCTTACTTCTTTATTTTTCAGTAAATGAAACCCCTCTGCAATGCTTGAATGCTGTTTTTGAGCCAGGGCCTTGGTAGGATGCTCATCGATGCCAATAACTTCAGGAGCGTGGTGAAGCTCAAATAGTTGATGGGAGATTTGAAGTTTTTCGCATGACGCCTGAATAACGCTTTTATCGCCCAGAAGAACCAACGAATCGGCTTCAGTAAAGGACTTCAGGGCTTGGGCTGCTCCAATGACAACATGATCAGGGGCAAGATTGCCTCCCATTGCGTCAACAGCTATTTTCATGCACGATGTGTTGGTTTGGAACCAAAAGAGGAGTTAGCTTATGCCAACACCTCTTTTTCCATGATCACTTTGCCTTTGTAGTAAAGCTTACCTTCAAGCCAGAAGGCTCTGTGTGGCAGGTGAAATTCCCCTGTTGTAGGACATACCACGTAGCTTTTGGCTTCAGCTTTATAGTGAGTCCTTCTCTTATCACGTCTGGTGGTCGAATGTCTTCGTTTTGGATGTGCCATTTTTACTTCGTATTAACAATTAATTGTTTCTAAATTTTTTCAGCGCCTCCCAGCGTGGATCGACGTTCTCTTCTGTGTCGTCGTCTTGCTCCTGCTCGGCAGAGGTTTGATAAATCAACGATCCTTCAACCTCGTAGTCTTCGTCTTCTTCAGTCACCAATTCCGGATGAAGCTTTTTCATCGGAACGTCCACCGAAATGAACTCATATATATATTGGGCGACATTCAAATGCTGTGTTTCTCTCGGAATCACTACAATATCGTCGTCCAATTCAGCAAACTCATCTCCAAACTTAATGATCAACTCCTGCCTGATGTCCAACTCATAGTCGAACGGGCGAAGGCTTCTGTCACATATAAGCTCGACCGAACCTTCAACCTCGAATGACAAAGCCATCATTGTTTCAGATTTCAAAAGCTCAACATGAGCACTTCCCTTGCCTTTTTCAATCAATGACCCTTCGAATGCCTCAAACAATTGATTGTCAAAGCTGAAGTCAAATGAATGCTGGTCAAGAGAAAGCCCCTGAATCTCTATTTCAAACGGTTTTAAGGGACTTTTTGCCATCTCAAACTCACTCTGTATTCAATAAAGACCGCAAAGATATGAATAAAGCCGTAATTAATAAAACGACGTTCATGAATTAAATAGAAAATATCTCGCACCCACTTAGAACGGTTTCTGGCACCGATTTAGTTTTTACCAGCAACTATTTAAAAGCTGCCAGGCGTTCAGGTCATCAAAAATCAATCTTCTGTTTCTTCACCAGCGTTCACTCTCCGCTGCTTTACAATGTCTGCGGCCATGAAGATAGCTTCCCGCATCGATGATTCAGAGGCTTCATTTTTTCCCACGAGATTGTAGGCAGTGCCGTGGTCAGGAGAAGTGCGAACGGCAGGCAAACCTGCCGTGTAGTTAACGCCGGTTTCGAAGCACAGGGTCTTAAACGGGATCAACGCCTGGTCGTGGTACATGGCCAGCACGCCGTCATACTTTGCATGCATCAGAGTACCGAAAAATCCATCTGAAGGGAATGGGCCAAAAACAAGATTGCCCTTGTCTTTCCATTCTTTAAGCACCGGCGAGATCACGTCTCTTTCTTCGTTGCCGAGTAAGCCATTTTCTCCCGCATGAGGGTTGAGCCCTAGCACGGCTATCCTTGGCTTCTTGATGCCAAAGTCTTTTCTTAGGGTACTGTCAAGCACTGAAAGCTTCTTAAGGATGAGCTCCTTGCCCAGTGCTGAAACCACCGCTTTCAAAGGAATGTGCCCCGTAACCAGCCCAATTTTCATTTTGTCGCCAGCCATCAGCATCAGGTGATCCTTTACGCCAAAAGTTTCAGCCAGGTATTCGGTGTGCCCGGGAAATTTAAATTCTTCGCTTTGAATATTATTTTTAGAAATGGGCGCTGTCACTACAGCGTCGATCTTTCCGTCCTTCAAATCGGCCACTGCCGCCTTCAGGGAAAGAAACGCATACTTGCCTCCTGTCTCATTTTCTTCCCCCATTTTGATCTCTACGGTTTCCTCCCACAGGTTGTAAACATTTACTTTTCTATGAAAGAGCTGGCCCAGATCCTTAATTTGGTGGTAGTTGAAGTCGCTCAGGTCGAGCGCCTTTCTGTAATAGGACACAACTTTGGAAGAACCATAAATGACGGGCGTCATGAACTTCAAAATCCTGCTGTCTTCAAGGGCCTTTATGATGACTTCAGGACCAATCCCATTAATATCTCCAAGGGTGATGCCAACAACAGGTTTATTTTTCTTTGACTTATCCATCCGATTTATCCTACAAAATTTCAGTTATTTGGCCTGCGTTTGGGTTTTTCATTCAGGGATTGAGTAATGTGTAACCTTTCCACACAGGAGGCGCAAATTAAGGGATTTTACCTTCTTTAAAAAAATGGACAGAGTTAGACCCAAAAAGCATCTAGGGCAGCATTTTTTGAAAGATCAGAACATTGCCAGCAAAATTGCGGAGTCGTTAACTCTTCACGGCGACTACAAAACGGTACTGGAGGTGGGGCCCGGCACGGGCGTGCTCACACAGTTTCTGATTGATAAGAAGGAATTCCAATTATATGTGTCCGAAATAGACAAAGAGTCGGTGGCCTACCTTCAAAAGCACTTTGTTTCGCTGGAGGGTAGAATTATCGACGGCGACTTCCTGAAAATGGACTTGGAGGCTATTGCACCTGGCCCGTTAGCCGTCATCGGAAACTTCCCTTATAACATAAGCTCGCAAATCTTTTTTAAGGTGCTTGATAATCGCCAAAAGGTGCCCGAAGTGGTGGGCATGATTCAGAAAGAGGTGGCGGTGCGCATAGCCGAGAAGGAAGGTAGCCGGGACTATGGCATTCTCAGCGTGCTTCTGCAGGCATACTACGATATAGACCTTCTTTTTACTGTGCCTCCGGGTGTTTTTCATCCGCCGCCAAAAGTAAATTCGGCCGTTATCAGGCTGAAGAGAAACAAACGGGAGCGCTTGCCATGTGACGAAGATCTTTTTCGGAAAGTGGTGAAAACCGCCTTTCAAAAGCGACGCAAAACGTTGCGGAATGCACTTAAAGAACTAACTTTGCCGACTGAATTTGAAGTAAACCCCATCCTTCAGAAGCGGGCGGAACAATTGTCAGTTGAAGATTTCTTCGAACTTACTTTATCTCTGGAAAAAGCATGGAAGCAGTCATCCAATTCGAGCTAAGCAAAGAGTACCTCGAGAGGTTCCAGGGAGCGCTTGACGAGAAAGATGAGCAGTTCATCAGAACGTCGCTCGATGGCGTCAATCCAGCTGATATAACCCAACTCCTCTACGAATTCGACACCGAGGAGTCGAAATACGTTATCGACCTTCTGGAGAAGCAGATCAGCGCCCAGATCATCAACGACCTGGACGAGGACACCCGAACTGAGTTCCTTGGTGCATTCACGGTAACAGAAATCTCCTCCTTCCTCGATTTCCTCGACTCGGATGATTGTGTGGATATTTTGATGGAGCTATCGCTCCAGACCAGGGAAGAGGTCGTTGCGCTCATTCGTGACGAGCAAAAGGCAAGGCATATTCAGGAACTGCTCCACTACGACGAAGATGTAGCGGGCGGTTTGATGGCCAAAGAGCTTATCAAGTGCAATCTCAACTGGACCATTCGTCAGTGTATAGACGAGATCAGAAAGCAGGCCGAAACAGTTCAGAAAATTTATTCGGTGTACGTGGTAAACAACACCGGGAAACTGATAGGCAAGGTATCGCTTAAGAAAATCATTATAGCCGAAGACAGCGCCAAAATTGCGGACATCTACGACGACGATATAGTGTCTGTTGCCACCCACATGGATGAAGATGAGGTGGCGTCCATCATGCGGAAGTATGACCTGGAAGCTGTACCCGTTATCAATGCCAAAGGCAGGCTGGTAGGCCGAATCACCATTGACGACATTGTGGATGTGATGCAGGAGCAGGCCGAAGAGGAACGGCAGTTGATGGCTGGTATCTCCGACGACGTTGAGGAAGATGATAGTGTTTGGAAGCTTTCGAAGGCCCGGTTGCCATGGTTGATCATAGGAATGGTTGGTGGGTTGATGGGAGCCAGGTTTATAGGGCTTTTTGAAGGCGACATAGCACTGATTCCCGCCGTTGCTTTTTTCATTCCACTGATAACTGCCACCGGAGGCAATGTAGGCATACAGTCGTCATCCATTGTCGTTCAAAGTTTGGCAAACCCCAATGTTTTTGCAGAATCTATGGCCAGAAGGTTGGTGAAAGTACTCACGGTGGCCGTGCTCAATGGGCTTATTCTCGCATTGCTGGTTTTTGGGTCTGTCATTCTTCTCTACAAAGAAGAATTTTTAGCCATCACGGTGAGTATTGCCCTTTTCAGTGTGGTGCTGCTGGCTTCATTTATGGGCACAATCACGCCAATTATATTAGATAAGTTTGGCATTAACCCTGCACTCGCTTCTGGCCCCTTCATCACAACAGCAAACGATTTGCTTGGTTTAGGGGTTTACTTTACAGTGGCCAACTTGCTTTACGGAATATTTTAAGAAATATGTTGAAGTCTGTATTGATCGTAGATGAAATGCACCCTAGCATAGTTCCGCTTCTGGAAAACGAAGGGTACAAGGTGGACTATGAACCGCAAATATCTGCTGGTGAGGTGCTGGACAGGGTCGCTGATTATTCTGGCCTTGTTGTGCGTTCAAAGCTTGTGATCAATAAGCTTTTCCTCGAAAAGTGTGTGAAATTGGAGTTCATAGCCAGGGCAGGCGCCGGCATGGATCAGATCGATGTAAAAGCAGCAGAAAGTAAGGGGATTTACTTGCTTAATGCTCCGGAAGGCAATCAGGATGCGCTGGCAGAACACAGTATAGCCATGCTGCTGACACTGTTCAATAACTTGTTGGTGGGCGACGCTCAGATAAGAGGCAAAGTGTGGGACCGTGAGGGGAACCGGGGCTATGAGTTGAAAGGGAAGACAGTTGCCATTATTGGCTTTGGTCATATGGGCGACGCATTTGCGAGGAGATTGACCAGCTTTGGGTGCAAGGTCATTGCCTATGACAAATTCAAAAGGGGTTTTAGCAATATGCGTGTTGAAGAAGCATCCATGATGGAGGTGTATGTTGAAGCCGATATTGTTAGTTTGAATGTGCCTCTCACCGCTGAAACCAGGCAAATGGTCAACGCTGAATTTATTGAGAGGTTTCAGAAACCGATTTGGCTGTTGAACACTTCACGAGGCGAGGTGGTGGTTCTCAAAGATCTGTTGGGTGGTCTTAAGTCTGGTAAAATAAGAGGCGCAGCACTTGACGTGCTCGAGAATGAAAAGCTTCACTCTTTCACACCAGAGCAGGAAAACACATTCGGTGAGTTGACGCAGATGAAAAATGTACTTTTCTCACCTCATGTGGCAGGTTGGTCGTTCGAATCCTACGAGAGAATCAATCAGGTACTGGTTGAGAAGATCCGTAAATTGAAGCTCAAAGAAACCAAAACCCCAAGCACTTCGTTGTAAAGCATGATCTCTGGTTTGCAGGTTTAGGGGATAAATCTTTATATTTGCATGCTAGATCAATATATGTTTTAAGCTCCGACGGGGTTTGAATTAAAATCTTAATATATTTGATATCACAGACTTCAGCTATTGTGAATAAAGTTTACAATAGTTGTTAGTGACGTTTTAATCGATCATCAGTAAAAAATCATTAATTGTAACGGTCTCCAATAGGATTTACCTGGCGGGCCGTTCTTTTTTATTTAATAGCACACTGTATGTCTAATTTATCTTATTACACAGAGGAAGGACTCAAAAGACTCAAGGACGAGCTAAATGAGTTGAAAACGAAAGGAAGAGCTGATATGGCCCGCCAAATAGCTGAGGCCAGAGACAAAGGTGACCTGAGCGAAAATGCTGAGTATGATGCTGCAAAGGATGCTCAGGGCTTGTTGGAGTTGAAAATTTCGAAGCTTGAAGCGATTGTTGGCAATGGCCGGGTAATAGACGAAACCAAGCTGGATACTTCAAAAGTGGCTATTCTGTCTAAAGTGAAAATCAAGAACAAGAAAAATGGGGCGGTGATGACCTACATGCTTGTGGCGGAGGAAGAAGCGGATCTGAAAGCCAGCAAGATTTCGGTTAAGTCGCCGATCGGCAAAGGATTGCTGGGAAAGAAGCTTGGCGAAACAGCCATGGTAGAAGCGCCAGGCGGGAATATTGAATTCGAAATTGTTGATATTGCTATCTAACAATTCGCACGATGGCTTCTATTTTCACCAAAATCATCAATAGAGAAATTCCAGGTCATTTAGTGCTCGAAGACGAGCACTTTATTGCTTTTTTGGATATCAGCCCACTGGTAATGGGCCATACTTTGGTGGTACCTAAAAAAGAAGTGGACTACATTTTTGACAATGACGATGATACTTTGTCAAAGATGATGGTGTTTGCCAAGAAAGTAGCCAGGGCTATCGATAAGAGCATTCGCTGCAAAAGAGTAGGAGTGGCTGTTATTGGCCTTGAAGTACCCCACACCCATGTGCATCTGGTGCCGCTCAACAGCATGAGGGACATCAATTTTCTTGAGCCCAAATTGCACCCAACACAGGAAGAGTTGGCAGCTACAGCAACAAAAATCAAAGCTGCATTATAGGCTGATTCGCAGCTATGCTCCCTTTACCCTTCCAGGATTATCAGAGATAAAGGATTTCCAGCTTTTGTTTTTTGGCCCGGTGTCCCCACCCTGGAAATGGTGGCAAACTGCTACCGCCAGTGCGTCCGTAGCATCAAGCAGTTTAGGTGCTTCTTTGAAATTGAGAAGCGTCTGAAGCATCTTAGCTACTTGCTCCTTTGAGGCGTTTCCGTTTCCTGTAACCGACTGCTTTACCTTTTTGGGCGCATATTCAAAAATCGGAATTTCACGTGCCAGTGCTGCAGCCATGGCTACCCCCTGCGCTCTTCCCAGCTTAAGCATCGATTGGATGTTTTTGCCAAAAAATGGAGCCTCCAGTGCTACTTCATCGGGATGAAACTCCTCTAAAACTGAGGTGATCCTTTCAAAAATTTTCTTGAGCTTCAACTCATGGCCCGAATACTTGCTCAGGTGAATCACACCAAACTGTAACAACGTTAGTTTATTTCCCTGCACCATAATGACCCCATAGCCCATGATGCTGGTGCCTGGGTCAACCCCCAAAATGATTTTCTCTTTTACTGTCTTGTTCAAACCTGCTGTAGCTTTTGCAATAAGCTTATTTAAAATTTGGGTGATGCTACATAAATCCTCCCTAAATTCAAACCCGGATGTTGGCTATTGATATTTTAGGGATCATTGCTGCTGTGGGTGTTGTCATGTACAGCCTGTTCATAGCCTATTGCTGGAGCAAGTGGAAACATGTTCCTGCTGCCCCGGGTACAGTAGAGGGGCGTGGCTCTCTATCAGTATCAATTGTTATTGTGGCCAGAAACGAAGCAGCATCCATCTTGTCACTTCTGTGCGACATCAAAGCTCAAACTTATCCCGGCCATCTGATGGACGTGATTTTACTCAACGACCAGTCTGACGACGACACAGTAGAAAAGGCGGAGAGCTTTGCTGCGGACAATGGCATGGCACTTAGAATCATTCACCTCGAAGCCTCAGTTGGCGAAGGAAGTCGAAAAAAGCAGGCAATCAAGGCAGCAGCAGCGCTATCTGAGGCAGACGTGCTTGTGCTGACCGATGCCGATTGCAACGTGCAGCCAAATTGGGTAGCCTCTCATATTAACTACTACACACATTTTGAGGAAGCGAAGTTGGTCTTTGGTGCATTTTGCTTTAAAGGAAGAAACTGGACGTCAGCGCTCTTGAACCTGGAGGCAATGTCGCTTACGGGCGTTGCGGCCATCACTAACCTAATCCATAAACCAACTATGTGTAGTGGTGCCAACCTATCCTATAGGCGTGAGCTGATACAGGAACTCAATCCTTTTGACGACAACCAACAGATTGCTTCTGGCGATGACGAGTTTATGCTGCATGCCGTGAAGGGGAAATATCCGAATGGCGCTTTTTACAATAAAGATCAAGAATCGCTTGTTTCAACCGACAGGCCGGAATCGCTGGGAGCCCTCTACTACCAACGGAGGCGTTGGGCAGGCAAGTGGAAGGCCTACACTGTTCCGTGGCCTCGCCAACTGGCCGCTGCTGTGGTGGCGGGCAACCTGGGTTTCATCTGCCTTTTCAGCTTTTTCTTTATTTCAATGAATCCAGTCTGGCTGATGCCTATCGCTCTAAAATGGCTTGCGGAGTTTGCCTTCAGCCGAAAAATCAGCGAAAACTTCAACCAGGGTGGACTGGGGCAGTACTTTGTTCTCATGGAAATTATTTACCCATTTTATGCCGTATTTTTTGCTATAGCTTCTAATTTTGGAGAATATCACTGGAAGGGAAGGGTGTATCCATGAGTGACCTGGAGTTTGATGTATTGGACGAGTTGTATTTCGTAACGCACTTCAAAGAATTGAAGGACGCAACCAACTTGTCAGTGGAAAACCTTAAGTCTACCCTCACCGATTTGTACCGTAAGGGATGGTTGAAAGTTTATGAAAGTGTGGCTGCCGAAATATCGGATCAGCAAATCAACTTAGATCATAACTTTCAAAACTACTTTTACCTGGCCAGCAAGGAAGGCCTGCTCGCTCACAATGGGCGCTAATAGGAGTGAAAATGGAGTCCGTAGTTACGCAACAAGATCTCAAAGAGCTGGAGTTAAATTCTTTGCTCGAAATCACTCAGGCTATCAACAATAACCTGGCGGAAGCCTCTTTGTATAAAATCTACCATTTTACCCTTCTCGGAAACCTCAAAGTAAAGAAGCTTGCGTTGTATGTAATGGAGGACGAGTGGGACTGCAAGCTCAGTTTTGGTGTAGGCAATAAAAAGATTCCAAAGCTCCCGGCATGTTATCAGAACCTGCCCGAGGAAGTTGAGCTCGACTCGAGTGAACCATTTTGGTCGGAGTTTCACATGGCATTCCCTGTTCAGCACAAGGAAAAGCTGCTGGCGGTGGTTTTCCTCGGTAAGCAAGACGACGCCCAAACGGAGCAGGGGGTGTCTCACAACCTTACATTCATTAAGGCATTGACCAATATCATATTGGTGGCTATTGAAAATAAGAAACTGGCACGAAGACAACTGGAACAAGAGGCCTACAGAAAGGAACTCGAGATTGCCAGACAGGTTCAAACGTTTCTGTTCCCAAAAAACCTACCTCAGTTAGAGAAACTGCAAATTGAAGCCACTTATATTCCGCACAAAAATGTTGGCGGCGACTACTACGACTATGTGGAGCTGAGCAACGGGAAGTTTCTGTTATGTATCGCCGATGTGTCGGGAAAGGGCGTCCCAGCGGCATTGCTCATGTCAAACTTTCAGGCAGCGTTGAGAGTGATAGTCAGGAAGACCTACGATGTGCGGGAAATAGTGTATGAGCTGAACCGGCAGATCATGTTCAATAGCAATGGCGAAAATTTCATCACCTTTTTCATGACCATTTACGATCATGAGGCAGGGCAGATGAAATATGTAAATTGTGGGCACAACCCACCGATTCTTTTTACAGAAAGCGGCTTTCAGGCACTGGAAGAGGGCACTACGATATTAGGGATTTTTGAAGACCTGCCCTTTTTGAATGTGGGCACCGTTACCGGACTCAAGGACTTCAACTTTTTCTGCTATACCGACGGACTTACCGAGACTTTCAATGCGGAAGGCGAGGAATATGGCTCCGAAAGACTTATGGAGGCGCTTAGCGACATGACCAATAAGTCCCTGGCGGGTATCCACGAAACAGTGATCAAATCACTCGAAGATTTCAAAGGTGCAGAAAGCTACAGGGACGATATTACCATGCTTTCTTGTAAAGTCATAAGCTAGGCTTGGTTTGCTCTACTTCAGAAAAACTCCCGGTTGGCTAAAGAAGTTGTTCCCTCAGGCGACCTGGAATTTTCACGATACCGAAAAAAAGATATTCCTGACTTTTGACGATGGCCCAATTCCCGAGCTCACTCCCTGGGTGCTCGACACGTTGAAGGAATTTGGCGCCAGGGCTACTTTTTTTTATGTCGGCAATAATATCAAAAAACACCCGGAGCTGTTTAAGCGGGCTAGCGATGAAGGACACAGTATCGGTAATCACACCTTCAACCATCTGAAAGGATGGCGAACCTCTCATGAAGACTATATGGCCAATATAGCACTTTGTGAGTCAGCTATCCTTGAATGTGGAGGAGGAGGCCCCGCCGGGCTGTTCAGGCCGCCTTATGGGCAGCTGACCTTTTCGCTTGCAAAAAAGATATCGGCCAATTACCGCATTATCATGTGGGACTACTTAACTGGTGACTTCGATCAATCATTAAGCCCCGAAAAATGCCATATAGAAACAATAAAAGGAGCTAAATCTGGCTCTATTGTCATTTATCACGAAAACGTGAAAGCAGAAGCCCGAATCAAGTACTCGTTGCCGAAATTTCTTGATCATTTTTCTTCACTAGGTTATCAGTTCTGTGCCATTGAGTGAGATTGTCGGTTTGATTTTGATCTTTTTCGTTGGCAGTGTGCTGCTTACCGACATATTGCTGCTTTTCTTTCTAAAGGGTGATTCAAGCAAGGATATCGCCACTAGTTTGTTCGATGAAACGAATCTTCCCAGGGTATCCGTGCTGGTGGCGGCGAGAAACGAGGAGGCAACCTTATCAAGGTGCATCGAGAGCCTTTTGAATCAGCAGTATCCTGCTGATAAAATAGAAATACTCATCGGAAACGATGCCTCCACAGATAAAACCGAGGTGATTGCCCGCTCATTTGAAAAGGAGCGCTCTCAGCTAAAGGTCTTTAATATTGACCATGATATGGGCTCAGCCAGGGGCAAAGCAAATGTGCTGGCACAGCTGGCCAGAGCGGCGTCTGGTGAAATCTACCTAATTACAGATGCCGATATGTCGCTTCCACCTACATGGTGCAAGGCCATGGTAGCAGCTTTTGAAAAAGACACGGGCATGGTAACAGGCTACACGGCGATAAACGAAAACAGCCTTTTTGCCTCCTTTCAGGCCATCGATTGGGCTTATGCCATCGGTATGATGAAGGTCGTATCCGATTTGGGTATGCCCGTGACCGGGATGGGCAATAACATGGCTGTTCTAGCCAAGGCTTATCATCAAACAGGCGGCTATGAAAATATGCCTTTTTCAGTTACTGAAGACTTTCAGCTCACCAGGGCTATTTTATCCAGGGGCTATGGTTTCAAGCAGTTGATCAGCCCCGCCGTGACCGGCATTACTTTGCCTGCAGCTGGTATCAAGGGGCTTTTGCATCAACGAAAGAGGTGGATGAGCGGAGCTCTCCAACTCCCTGTGGCCATCGTGGCTGTTTTGGGTCTTCAGGCCATCTACTATCCACTGGCTGTTGTGTTGATCGTATTTTATCCATGGTCAATACTTTTGGTTGCCGCAAAGGGTGTTGTTCAATCATGGTTTGTTTGCAGAACCGTGCGCATGTCGGCACTGCCTGTAAAAATTGGTGCGATTGTTCTCTTCGAATTTTACTCGGCTATTATATCTTTGTCCACACTTTTGTTTTCCATTTTGCCTTCAGGAATAAAGTGGAAGGATAGACATTATTAGCCCCGACATTTGATGCAGTTTGTTGATACCCACGCCCATATATATTCAAGAAAATTTTCAGAAGACGTTCACGAGATGGTGGCCCGCTCATTTGAAGGCGGAGTGGAGAGAATCTACATGCCTAATATAGATAGTGAGTCCATCGATAGTATGCTGGCACTGGAAGATACTTATCCGGGTCGCTGCTTTTCAATGATGGGTGTGCACCCTTGCTCCATAAAGGAGGGGTTTGAAAATGAGTTGAAGATCGCCGAAGAGTGGCTGGGAAAGCGGAAGTTTGCCGCTATTGGCGAAATAGGTACCGATCTTTATTGGGATAAAACCCTCATCGACTACCAGAAGGAAGCTTTTACCATACAGTGTCAGTGGGCAAAAGAGTATGGCTTGCCAATAGTTATTCATTGTCGTGAATCGATTGATCTGACAATAGACCTGGTGGAGTCTCTTAAAGACGAGCGACTTAATGGAGTATTTCATTGCTTTACCGGAGGTGCAGATCAGGCCAAAAGGATATTGGAATTAGGATTTTTTTTAGGAATAGGAGGAGTAAGTACTTTTAAAAACGGCGGGCTTGATGCTGTTTTACCTGGGCTGGGTGCTGATGGGCTGGTTTTGGAGACAGACTCTCCTTATCTTGCACCCGTGCCGCATAGGGGCAAAAGAAACGAGCCTTCCTACATTCCAATTATTGCGCAGCGGGTTTCTGAACTTACCGGACTCTCCCTGGCTGAAGTGGCTGAAACAACCACAAGGAATGCAGATCAACTTTTCAGCTATCACCAATGAATTATAAGATTGTAAACATTGCCACTGCAAGTGGCCTTAACCCAAAAAGCAGTATCCTTATTATATATACCGGAGGCACGTTCGGTATGTCATATGATGAAACTGGATCTCTTGTTCCCTTTAACTTCGGCCTGGTAATTGATAAAATACCAGAGCTGAAGGCCCTTGACCTGAAAATTACGGTCATCTCATTTCCAGAGCCCACCGATTCCTCGAATATTAATATTTCACACTGGCAGGACATTGGCTATATCATCTACGAAAACTATTCTCAGTACGATGGCTTCGTAATACTTCATGGAACTGACACCATGGCTTATACAGCGTCTGCACTTAGTTATATGCTCGACGGGCTTAACAAGCCAGTTATCTTCACTGGTGCACAAATTCCCATCGGATCGACCAGGTCAGATGCCCGGGAGAACCTGATCACAGCGCTCGAGATAGCCTCTACGCTCGAAGAAGACAAGCCAATTATCTCTGAAGTTGCCATCTACTTTAATTTTTACCTGATGAGAGGTAACCGATCACAAAAATTAAGGAGTAGTCATTTTGCGGCATTCGAATCGGAAAACTACCCATATTTGGCTGAGTCGGGCGTTACTATCGAATACAACAAGTCCTCAATCATGGCTTTTCGGCCTGGCCTTAAACTCAAACTTCATAAGGGATTCGATAACAATGTCACCATCTTAAAGCTTTTTCCTGGCATCAGTGAGAGTGTGGTCAATAGTATATTGGGCACTCCCGGACTTCGGGGAGTTGTGCTGGAAACCTATGGGTCGGGTAATACAATGAACTACGACTGGTTCATAAAAAGCCTTCATTCCGCTGTTACAAGAGGGATTGTCATCTTTAATGTAAGCCAATGCATTGGAGGTAAAGTAATTCAGGGGCGATACGAATCAAGCAGAATTCTCGAGGAAATAGGGGTGCTCAGCGGTCAGGACATCACAACTGAAGCTGCCATCACCAAACTAATGTTTCTGCTGGCAAAAGAGAAGAATACCAAGGAAGTTAAAAAGAAGCTAATAGTGCCAATTGCAGGGGAAATGAGCTAGTTTTACGCTTATGTAAATTTAATATCAAAATTTGCATAAAGAGTTTTTTCTTGATTTATTTGTTGCTGCTAGACGCCAAAAATTGTACTTTGGAGAGGTGTCCGAGTGGTTGAAGGAGCACGCCTGGAAAGTGTGTATACCTCTAAAGGGTATCGAGGGTTCGAATCCCTCTCTCTCCGCAGAATTTATAAACGAGAATTCAAAACGAAAACAAACTATCTTTTACTAACTGTAACCAATTTACGATTTACTAAAATTTAAACTATGAAAAAGTTATTCGCTTCGCTGTTGCTAACAGGCGTTTTTGCATTCAGCCAATTCAATGCAGTTGCTCAGGATGAAGTTTCCTCAGACAGTACTGCCGTGGTTGACTCTGCTGCTGTGGAAGAGGTGGTTGCTGAGCCTGAGCCTGTCGCTCCAATGATGGAAGAAGTTGTCGATGAGCCCGAGCAATCATTTCACCAAATTGTTAAAGAGCAGTTCATCGCAGGTGGTTGGGAATTTATGGGTATCGTTCTTTTGTGTTTGATCTTCGGTTTGGCGGTTGCCATCGAGCGTATCATCACTTTGAACCTCGCTACCACCAACACCAAAAAGCTTCTTGCTAACGTTGAGAATGCGCTAGCTTCAGGAGGCGTTGAGGCAGCAAAAGAAGTTTGTAAAAATACTAAAGGCCCCGTTGCATCTATCTTTACTCAGGGACTAATGAGAATGTCAGAAGGCGTTGAAATGGTTGAGAAGTCAATCATTGCTTACGGTTCTGTTGAAATGGGTAAACTGGAAAGAGGAATGGTTTGGATATCTCTATTCATCTCTCTTGCTCCTATGCTTGGTTTCATGGGTACGGTAATTGGTATGATTGGTGCATTTGATGCAATTGCTGCAGCTGGTGACGTTTCTCCTGCTCTTGTGGCCGATGGTATCAAAATCGCCCTTTTGACAACGGTAGGTGGTCTTATCGTAGCTGTTATTCTTCAGTTGTTCTATAACTACCTTATTTCAAAGATCGATTCTCTTGTGAACTCAATGGAAGATGCCTCTATTACATTGGTAGACATCCTTGTAAAGCACAATCTTTCTAAGTAGTATTAACATCTAAAGACAGCAAAAATGGATTTTATTGATATAGCATTGATCGGCTCCTACATTCTGGTAGGAATAGCGCTACTAGCAGCGATCATATTGCCTTTGATCAACGCCTTGGACGATCTGTCTTCATTGGCCATGTCGGCCGTCGGTATTCTTATCTTGCTGGTTATTTTCGGTTTGGGATATGCAATTTCCGGCGATGAGGTAACAGCAGTGTATACAAAGTATAACGTCGACGCAGGATTGTCTAAATTGGTTGGAGGTTCTTTGATTATGATGTACCTGTTGACAGGTGTAGCTTTAGTTGGAATCGTGTATACGGAAATTTCAAAAATAGTTAAGTAGTATGGCAAGCAAGAAAAACAGACCTAGTACGGAGGTAAATGCCGGTTCTATGGCTGACATTGCTTTCCTTTTGCTCATTTTCTTTCTGGTAACTACCACGATGGCAAATGACAAAGGTATTGCGATGCTTTTGCCTCCGAAGCCGGATCCGAACCAGCCACCACCAGAGGTGAAGGAGAACGACAGGAATATCTTCAAGATACAAGCCAACTCGAAAGATTTGCTGCTTGTTGAAGATGAGCCACTCACTGATATTGAAGAGCTGAAGCCAATGATCAAGGAGTTTATCCTGAATTTTGGACGACCCTCGGAAGATGCCATGATGGTTTACAACGACCTTCCGGCGCCAATGAAAAGCTTTGTCAGCGCTTATGGACGGAGAAAGGATTCTTCTGACGGCCCTGATAAGGCTATAGTATCCTTCAAGGCCGATAGAGGTACGAGCTACGAACTTTACATCACTGTATTGGACGAAGTAAATGCCGCTTACAATGAGGTGTACGGTGAGAGAATAGGTAAAACTGCACAGGAGTTTCTTCAACTGGATCAGAAAGATCCGGAACAAAAGAAGCTGTATGATCAGGCTCGTTCAGGAATGCCCAGAGCGATTTCTATTGCGGAGCCTACTAAAATTGGAGGTTAATTATGGGAAAGTTTAAAAAGAGTTCCGGTACTTCTCAGGAGATACCTACAGCTGCTCTTCCTGATATCATCTTTATGCTGCTGTTCTTCTTCATGGTAACCACCGTGATGAGGGAAACAGAGCTATTGGTGAAACAGGAGTTGCCCAGGGCGACTCAGCTTTCAAAGATTGAACGTAAGTCTTTGGTGAGCTATATATACATCGGCCCCCCTAAGAACACTGCAACTTTTGGTACTGAGCCTAAAATTCAGGTGAATGATGTATTCATCACGCCAAAAGATGTTGTCCAGTTTGTGAATACAGAAAAGGATAAGCTTAGCGAAGTGGAAAGAGATCAGATTACAATGTCAATGAAGGTGGATATTGAAGCCAAAATGGGTATTGTAGCTGATGTGCAGCAGGAATTGAGAGAAGCAAATGCCAGAAAGGTGCTTTACAGCTCCCGTCAAGGCATGGATAATCTATAATCATAGTTGATAATCATATAAAAGTCTTTCCTTTGGGGAAGACTTTTTTTTTGCCATGAACCTAAACCTCAGGAATAATAAGGTCGTTAATGCCTGGTGCATGTACGACTGGTCTAATTCGGTCTACAACCTGGTAATCACCAGTACAATTTTCCCAGTTTACTATAGCAGCGTCACAAGAAACTTCTTTGGTGGTGAGCAGGTGCAGTTTTTGGAGCTGACAATCACCAACACTGTCCTTTATTCGTACTCGATTTCCTTCTCATTTTTGGCTATTGCGCTCTTTTCCCCTTTGCTGTCCGGCATCGCAGATTATGGTGGCATGAAGAAACTCTTTCTTCGCATCTTCACCTACATCGGAGCAGCGGCATGTATAACGCTTTATTTCTTTGATGGGAGCAACATAGAACTTGGTATTTTTGCTTCGATTGTCGCCAGTATTGGCTACTCGGGCAGCCTGGTTTTTTACAACGCCTTTTTGCCTGAAATCACCACTTCCGACAGGTATGATATCGTAAGCGCCAAGGGGTACGCTATGGGGTATGCCGGTAGCCTGTTGCTGCTTCTGTTTAACCTTATCTCCATTACTTTTCCTGATTGGTTTGGGTTTGCTAATGGGGGAGCAGCGTCACGATTTGCCTTTCTGCTGGTAGGCGTCTGGTGGTTGGGGTTTTCGCTTATTCCCTTTCACTATCTGCCAACAAATCCCTACAATCGGAAACCTGCCGGAAAGCTGCTGGCACATGGGTACAAGGAAGTGAGGAAGGTGTTTAGATCTCTAAAAGACTTACCTTCTATGCGACGTTACCTGAAGGCTTTCTTTTTCTATAACATGGGTGTGCAAACCGTCATGTTTTTGGCCGCAACTTTTGGTGACAAGGAGTTGAAACTACCGGGTGAAAAACTAATCCTTACAGTGCTGATCATACAAGTGGTAGCCGTGGCTGGGTCATATTTGTTCGCCTATGTATCAAAGGTAAAGGGGAACAAAATATCGTTGTCGATAATGGTTGTGATCTGGATTTTGGTTTGCCTTGGGGCATACTTTGTTACTTCCGCTATGCAATTCTATGTAGTAGCCACTGTGGTCGGGTTAGTGATGGGGGGTATACAGTCCCAATCCCGGTCGGCCTTTTCTAAGCTGATACCGGAAAACACCATTGACCACGCTTCGTACTTTAGCTTCTATGACGTAACGGAAAAGCTGTCAATTGTGATCGGTACATTTGCTTATGGGTTGATAGAGCAACTCACAGGAAGCATGCGAAACAGTACGCTGGCCCTTGCAACGTTTTTTATTTTGGGTCTCGTTTTCTTGAGACAAACTAATTTCAACGTTATCAGGCTTCCGAAAGCGGAAGAAGCTAGATGAGCAAGGAAACCAGGCCGCTTGTAATTGAAAAGGACGGACAGACGCTCATTTATGACCTTCTTAGACGGAAGTACCTCGTTTGGACGCCCGAAGAAGCGGTCAGGCAGCAGATGGTAAATTACCTGATAGCTGAACTCCACTACCCAAAAGGTTTGATGTCGATAGAAGCGGGGTTGCATTACAACAAAAGACAGAAGCGAACAGATCTTGTGGTGTATGACAACAACGGCAAGCCTCATATCCTGGTGGAGTGTAAAGCACCTGAAGTGAAGCTAAGTCGTGAAGCAATATTTCAAGTGTCGACTTATAACAAAGAGTTGGACGCCAACATTTTGGTGATCACCAATGGAAAAGAAATGATTTGTCTTCAAGTAGAAAGGGAAAAGAATAACCTTAAGACGCTTGATGATATTCCCCCTTATAAATAAAGAAGAGGTTGTCCGCCGGTGGAACAACCTCTTCTTCAATAACCTCTTCAGATCGATTTAATTCAGGAATGTGTTTACGTCAGTATAGTCCAAATTAAAGGCTTCTGACACTGCCTGGTATACCACTTTTCCGTTGATCACATTCAAGCCAAGCTTCAGTTCATTGTTTTCCTTACAGGCTGTTTTCCATCCTTTGCCGGCGAGTTGAATAGCATAGGGCAGTGTGGCATTGGTCAGCGCCAGTGTGGAAGTATAAGGAACGGCACCAGGCATATTGGCGACGCAATAGTGAATGACATCATCGATGATGAAAACCGGATCCTGGTGAGTAGTTGGCTTGGTGGTCTCGAAGCATCCACCCTGATCTACCGCCACATCCACCATCACAGTGCCTGGACGCATTTCCTTCAGCATATCTTTGGTGATGAGCTTTGGAGCCTTTGCGCCTGGAATAAGTACTGCACCTATGATAAGATCATGATCCTTGATGAGTTCACGGATGTTGTATTCATTGCTCATCAGGGTTTTTACATTGGCAGGCATTACATCGTCGAGGTAGCGAAGCCTTGGGAGGCTCAGATCAAGTATGATTACATCAGCACCGAGGCCAGCGGCCATTTTCGCTGCTTCAGTGCCCACGACGCCACCGCCGAGGATCATCACTTTTGCCGGGCGCACGCCAGGCACACCTCCCAGCAGAATGCCACGGCCCTTCATTGGTTTCTCCAGAAACTTGGCACCCTGTTGTATCGACATTCTGCCTGCTACTTCCGACATAGGGATCAGAAGAGGTAGTGTGCCATTGGCTTTTTCAACGGTCTCATAAGCAAGACAAACAGCTCCGCTCTTTATCATGGCGTGTGTAAGGGGCTCATATGAGGCAAAATGGAAATAGGTAAATAGTAATTGATCCTTCTTGATAAGCGAATACTCTGCTTCAATAGGCTCCTTTACTTTCATGATCATTTCAGCTTTCTGGTAGGTAGCTTCAATGGTCGGAAGTATGTTGGCGCCGGCCTCTTTGTAAGAATCATCGGTGAAACCGCTGCCTTCTCCTGCTGTAGATTGCACATGAACCTCATGCCCTCTCTTTAATAATTCAGCTACGCCAGCAGGGGTCAATGCAACCCTGTTTTCATTGTTTTTAATCTCCTTAGGAACCCCAATAATCATGATCGTATTGTTAGTTAATGTCGCTTTTTGGAAAGGCAACAAATATATGAACATGAATGCAATAATTGTTTTGAAACTCTTCGATTTTCGAAGTTGATAAAATCGTCCCCCTTTCATTGAATAATGCTAAAATTTCCCACCGATTGACCCCGGCAAACTATTCTTTGCCGGAAGGGCTGTTTCCAAAAATTTTATTCCTTAAAAACCATATTTTCCGTTGATTATCAGGTAGTTGTATTTTTTTCATGCGATTGGCAAAATTGAAAACGTGTAATTTTATGCTTATATTTGAAATACCTCTTTTGAGAGTCCGTTCATTGCAATCGACAACATTATCCTTTAAATCAGCATAATAGTGAGTGTAGTAAAGACTAAGAAAGAAATTAGCGTGCCTGTTGCCGAAATTCTCGACGACTACCTTTTGGTTTGCGAAAGCCGTGAAGCTAGTTTGATGGGAAGGAAGGAAGTTTTCATGGGCAAGGCGAAATTTGGCATTTTTGGGGATGGCAAAGAACTCGCTCAGGTAGCGATGGCCAAAGTATTCAAAAATGGCGATTTCAGGTCTGGTTACTATAGGGATCAAACATTTATGATGGCCATTGGTCAGCTCACGATCCAGCAATTTTTTGCTCAGCTTTATGCTCACACCGATCTTTCTGCCGACCCCTCTTCTGGCGGACGTCTGATGAACAGTCATTTTTCTACCCGGTACCTTAACGAAAAGGGAGAGTGGAAAACGCAGACCGACATGAAAAACTCCAGTTCGGATATTTCATGCACAGCGGGTCAAATGCCACGTCTGCTTGGCCTCGCTTACGCCTCTAAACTCTACAGAAACAACCCCGCACTTAAACATTTTGAGGACTTTTCTATTGACGGTAACGAAGTAGCCTGGGGCACTATCGGCAACGCATCTACATCGGAAGGACACTTCTTCGAAACAATCAACGCTGGTGGGGTGCTGCAGGTGCCTATGGTCATTTCTATTTGGGATGATGAATATGGAATTTCCGTGCCTGCGGAATATCATACTACCAAATCAGATATTTCTAAAGTTCTGGCTGGCTTCCAGCGCAATAACTCCGAGAAAGGGTATGAAATCATCGTGGTGAATGGCTGGGACTACGAGAAGCTGGTTCAGGCATACCGCCACGCAGGCAGGGTTGCCAGGGATGAACATGTTCCGGTGCTCGTTCACGTGAAAGAGATGACGCAGCCTCAGGGGCATTCGACTTCGGGATCGCAGGAAAGATACAAGTCGAAAGAAAGACTAGCATGGGAAGAGGAGTTCGACTGCATAAAAAAGTTTAGAGAGTGGATATTGGAAAATGAAATGGCCACTTTGGAGCACCTCGAAAGGCTGGAGGAAAATGCCAGGGAGAAGGCTAAGACCGATAAGAATGAGGCATGGAAGGCTTACGTAGCCAGTATCAAGGAAGACCTGAAGGGGGCATCTAATCTCCTGGCCAATGCCGCAGGCGTTAGTAAAAATGGAGCGAAAATCAGCGCTATCAACAAGGCACTGGAGAAAACGCTGAATCCATTGAAGATGGACGTGGTGAAGGCTGTTAAGCGCTCTTTGTACCTTATGCGAGGTGAGAAATACGAAGAGAGACAGCATCTTATTAACTGGCTGAAAATTAAGAATGCAGAACACCTTGAGCAGTACAGCAGCCATTTGTATAGCGAGTCGGAGCAAAGGGCGGTAAATGTGAAGGAGGTGGCCCCTGTTTACAACGACGACAGTGTTGTTGTTGACGGTAGAGAAGTACTTCAGGCTTTCTTTGATCATGCATTTAGCAGGGATCCGAGAATATTTGCGATAGGAGAAGATGTGGGGCAAATTGGTGACGTGAATCAGGGCTTTGCGGGGCTACAAGCGAAGCATGGCGAGATTCGTGTAACCGACACGGGAATACGGGAAAGCACCATCATAGGCCAAGGCATTGGCGCTGCCATGAGAGGGTTGAAGCCTATTGCTGAAGTGCAATATTTGGACTACCTGATATTCACATTGCAAACCCTGTCAGATGACCTGGCAACGCTTCAGTACAGAACAAAGGGAGGCCAGAAGGCTCCTGTGATTATTAGAACTCGAGGTCATCGACTGGAGGGTGTTTGGCATTCAGGTTCACCTATGAGTATGATCATGGGATCCCTCAGAGGCATCTATCTGCTTGTGCCGAGGAACATGACCAAAGCAGCTGGCTTCTATAACACTTTGCTGGCCTCCGATGACACAGCGATAGTGATCGAGTGCTTGAATGGGTACAGACTGAAGGAAAGACTTCCGGAAAACATAGATGATATAAAAACGCCGCTTGGGGTTCCTGAGGTGATAAGGGAAGGATCTGATGTGACCATCGTAACCTACGGCTCCATGTGCAGGATTGTGATGGAAGCAGCTGAGCTCCTTGAAGAATATGGCGTTTCCTGCGAGGTAGTTGATGTGCAGTCGTTAATGCCTTTTGACCTGCACCATTCGATTGTTGAGTCGTTGAAAAAGACTAATCGCATCATTTTTGCTGATGAAGATGTGCCGGGAGGGGCCTCTGCTTATATGATGCAAAAAGTGCTCGAGGAGCAGGGTGGGTACAAATACCTTGATTCCCAACCAGGTACGATTACCTCTGCCGAGCACAGGCCGGCCTATAGCTCAGACGGCGATTATTTCTCCAAACCCAATGTGGAGAATGTCTTTGACAAGGTGTATGAATTGATGGCGGAAGCCGACCCGGAAAAATACCCTGAGATATTTAATTGAGTGTAATATTGTCAAGCGTCAAATCTGGGCTTTCTATCACATTGCTGTCGTGAAGTGCACGATCCTTGATGTAGACTTTTAGTTTGAAGGTATCTTTCTTCAATACGATGCCGAATCCAGCAGATAGCATAGAATAGCGAAGCGTGCCAGATAGCGATTTTCCCAGGTTATCTGTGTCGAAGATTGGAAACCTGGCGTTGAAATTTGTGCCGCAACCGGTAGTTGAAAACACACTTGCCCAGTCGAGAAACTCATAGTTACCATTTACCTTTCTGTAGAAGTCCACATAAATATTGTTATTGTTGGGATTCTTCTGAATAAAGAAAGTGTCTATTTCTGTATTGGTGCCAGTATTATCAAGGTTGAATTTTATGACTTCATATTGTTCACAATTAAACGGTCGTCTCGTGTCTGTTTCTGAAAATAATTTCTCTTTCTCAAGAGGTCTAAATTGCCCCCCGGAAACCACCAAAGGAACACTATAGAAGGGGAGCTTATAGTCTGTTTCTCCGAAATAGACAAGTCTCCTATCGGCGTCGATAATGTAATTAAATGGATGGTATGGGTAGCTGTCTTCAGTGCTTCTCAGCCCAATGTCGCCGTCTCCATCTTCAAAATTGATATATAGAACAAGCGAATCTGAGCCAGCGGCCTGGTCAAAAAACTCAACCCTGTTGTAGGATATTTTTGGAATGATGGGGAGCTCGTCTGGTGGCTGGCATGCCCACGCCAAGCCCATCACTACCACACCCAGGATAAGACTTTTTAATAATCTATTCTTCATTTCCATCGCTTACTTACCTCATAAAATTATTAAAATTGGATCATCTTTCGCAATTTAAACACATGTCCGAGCTTCATAGTTTTAGAGACCGCCTTTTTAACCTGAATAATGATCATTTTACTGTCCTCGCTCTGGACATTTTTAAGTGGCAGGCCCAACACAATCCTGTCTACAAAAAGTATATTTCATACTTAGCTAAAGACCCAAAAAAAATCAGCCGGTTGGAAGACATTCCCTTTCTTCCGATCGAATTTTTCAAGAATCATGCTATAAAGACAGGTGAATGGGGTTCTTCCCTTATGTTTTCCAGTAGCGGCACCACTGGTTCTGTGCAAAGCTCCCATTACCTCGATGACCCTCTATTCTATAAGAAATTAACGAAGGAAATATTTGAGTCAATGTATGGAGCACTCTCAAATTTTCATATTGTTGCCTTGCTGCCGTCTTACCTTGAAAGAAGTGGATCCTCACTCATCTACATGATTGAGCACTTCATAAAGCTCACCGGCTCGAAGTTCTCAGGCTTCTTTTTGAGGGATGACAGTACCCTCTTGAGTGTGATAGAAAAGCTCAAACGGCAGGAGGGTAAAAAGCTGCTAATTGGAGTTACTTTCGCCCTAATTGATCTCTCCGAAAGGCATCAGCTTGACCTGAGTGACTTTATTGTAATGGAAACCGGAGGCATGAAGGGGAGGGGGAGGGAGCTGACAAGGGCTGAGTTACACACCTTGTTGAGAGAGCGATTAAATGTGGAGTGGATACATTCGGAGTATGGGATGACAGAGTTAATGTCGCAGGCCTATTCGGATGGAGGGGCTGGCTTCGTTTGCCCACGATCGATGAAGGTGATGGTTCGTGATATTAATGATCCGTTTTCGTATTTAAAGGAAAAAAGAGCAGGAGGTTTAAATATTATTGACCTTGGAAATATTCACTCTTGCTGCTTTATAGAAACAAAGGATTTGGGCCGAATAACTAACACGAAAGGGGATTTTGAAGTGCTTGGCAGGTTTGATAATTCGGATGTGAGGGGATGCAATTTGCTGATACAATAGCCATTACCTCCAGCTTCGGAACTCAAAGTGTTTTGATATATGTGTAGATATATATATCTTAGAGCTTCTAAGAACCTAAGTAAAGCCGTTTTGTTATGAAAATTAAATTACTGTTGTTTGCTGTAGCTGTTTTCATGCTTGGTGCTTGTACTCAGAAGACGTGTCCTACTTACGCTAAGTCGGACGTGCAGAAAGAAAAGCCTGCTCAAAGGCTTTAATTGGAAAGTACTCGACCTGGTTGGAAATTATTGAAAGAATATATGCGGTTCTTACTAAGTAAGTACCGCATATTTTTTTACATCCATTTCTGATATGGTGCTTGATGACATGATCATCAGCCGCTCCGTCACATTTCTTAGCTCCCTGATATTTCCCGTCCACTCAAATTGCTGAAGTTGCTTAATGGCGGCATCGTCTATTGGTTTTGGTGCCCAGCCGTATTCGGCCGAAATGTCTGCAATAAACCTATCAACGAGTAGTGGAATATCGTCTTTGCGGTCTTTTAGCGCAGGCACCTGAATGATGATTACGCTCAGCCGGTGATAGAGGTCTTCTCTAAACTGATTTTCAGCAATAGCCTTTTTTAAGTCCTTATTGGTAGCAGCCACTACTCTTACGTCTACCTTTACCTCCTTTTCGCCACCTACCCGGGTAATTCTATTTTCCTGTAAGGCACGTAGAACTTTGGCCTGGGCCGAAAGGCTCATGTCGCCAATTTCGTCAAGGAATAGTGTGCCTCCGATAGCCTGCTCAAACTTCCCAATCCGTTGCTTTACAGCGGAGGTGAAGGAGCCCTTCTCGTGGCCGAAAAGCTCACTCTCAATTAGTTCGGATGGAATGGCTGCGCAGTTTACCTCCACCATCGGGCCTGACGAGCGATTGCTTTTTTCGTGGATCCATTTGGCAACCAGCTCCTTGCCCGTACCATTCGGGCCTGTAATCAGCACTCTTGCATCAGTGGGGGCCACCTTTTCAATCATTGCTTTGACCTCCTCAATTTTCGGCGACTCGCCCACGATATCGTAAGTCTTGCTTATTTTCTTCTTCAGCACCCTGGTCTCATTCACCAGTTCCTTCCGATCCAGCGCATTTCTCAAAGTGACCAGCAGCCTGTTTAGATCCAGCGGTTTTTGAAGGAAGTCGAAAGCTCCTTTTTTGGTCGCTTCCACAGCGCTATCTATCGTGCCATGAGCTGAAATCATAATGAATGGTGCGTCAATTCCCTCCTCCATTGCCTTGTGAAGCAATTCAAGCCCATCCATTTTGGGCATCTTTATGTCGCAAAGCACGAGGTCGTACGATCCCTGTTTGAGCATTTCAAGGCCCTCTTCCCCATCTTTTGCTTCCTCAATTTTGAATTTTTCGTACTCAAGAATTTCCCGGAGGGTAGAGCGAATAGATTTCTCGTCGTCTACTATTAGAATTTTTGCCATAGGTTAATGAAAATAGGAAAATATGATCCTGTAAGCCGGGTTCTGTGTCTCCCGACAAGTCGGGAGACCCTTATCATTTATCTGGACCAGGCGTCACCGCCTGGTTCTATCAATCTACCCACCACAACGAGGCTGCCGAAGCAACCTGCAGGGACGAGCAGCCCCTGAATCATGGCATATTTGATCTTTCAATCCGTAAGGTTTACCGTGCCCCCAATGTCGCCATTGAAGCGGTGGGCTCTTACCCCACCTTTTCACCTTTTCCCCCAATGCAGAAGCATTACGGGTAGTTTATTTTCTGTTGCACTGTCTGTAGCACTGTCGTCGCCAACAATGCCCCTTCCTGTTAGGAAGTACGGCGCTCTGCATTGCCCGGACTTTCCTCCCCGCTCAGAATACTTTCTGAACAAGGCGATAAGGCGGATCACATTTTCCTAAATAGTTAAACTTATTTGATAACTAAAAGATGCTTCTTAGTTGACGTCTTTGCCAGTAATGGCAAGTTCCCACTCATCGGCTAGCTTAGCTGTTTCGAGTATCATTTCCTTCAATTTCTGCGGAGGTACTGTGTCGTCAAACAATGTGGTTTCCACCATTAGGAAATCGCCAAGTACCACAAACTTAGAATTGATAAGGTCAACGTTGTGCGCAAGCACTTTGGTATAATCAATTTTTTCGGCGGTACGACATACTCTGGACAGTATCTGAATGACACTCTTACCATACTTTTTGTTGTCAATTTTGCCACCACGCACCGATTGGAACCTACCGTGGGGAAGAGGAACGATCACAACTGATCGATTATCGTCATATTCTGAATATTGGCCGTTAATTTCAGAGGCAAGTTCCTCCATCAACTTTCTTACGTCCATAGTATTATGTTTTATTTTAGGCTTAAAAAATGCTAGTTAGTCTTTTAATTTGATAAGTGTAGCGCCATAGCCAAACCTTTGTTTCTGGGCATCCTGAAAGTACAAGATATTTTTCATTTTACTTAGCCTTTTGTGGATTTCTTCACGCAGAACACCGTTTCCTACACCATGAATAAACGTTATCTCGTCTCTGCCAGCTGCAATGGCCGAGTCCAGTTCTTTCTCAAAAATAGCCAGTTGGTAGGAGAGAGCCTGCGAGGTAGGCACCTCTTCTTTTTGCCCTGTTAATTTCTCCATGTGTAAATCTACCTCGTGCGAGCCTGGTTTTTGCTCTGTTTTCGGCGCTGGCGCTGCTTTGGCAGAAAGCATGCTGTTTTTTATCTCATCAGCATTAATTTTTGCAGGATTATCATCCAGTTGATAAACATATCCTTCCTTCGAGGTCATGGGAATCATACCCTTCTTATGCATGAAAGCTGCTGCTTTGAATGAGACAACCCTGCTCAGCATAGGCTTACTTTTGTAGATTCCTTTTTGGAAATACATGCAGGTAAATTGCATGTCCGACCAATTGTCAAAGTTTTGAGAAGACTTGGATGCTATTGCCTGGCTCGACTTTGCCTCCAGGTGACCGGCGTGTAATCCTAGTGTGGTGCCCTTCACCAGCTCATCTATCTTAAAAACCAGCTCGTAATCTGTGTTGTTGATCAGCCAGACTGTAAAAATATCTCCCTTTGGCTCGAAGCCAAGGTAAATTCCTTTTTCAGCAACCGCCTGAGTCTCCTTGACGAAT
Organism: Imperialibacter sp.; assembly: GCF_048007035.1. Classification (NCBI taxonomy): domain Bacteria; kingdom Pseudomonadati; phylum Bacteroidota; class Cytophagia; order Cytophagales; family Flammeovirgaceae; genus Imperialibacter; species Imperialibacter sp. Next base: position 486,784 of record NZ_CP180355.1, on the reverse strand, counting down.
GATTTTTGGCCGGAGGCGCTTTGCTGTGCGGCGTTGCCCCTTTTGAAGTGCTCTGCTTCCGTTTTACTTACCAAAACGACCTCACTCTTAAGTACGGGGAAGGAAAAGCCGTCTTCTATTTCTATTTCATAGGTGTTTTCGTTAATCACCCTGATAATAACTCCCTCTTCAGTTCCTCTCAGAAGCCTTACTTTGTCCCCTATGTTCATACAGTTACTTTAACGCCGCTTTGTAAGTTTCTATGGCTCTTTGTCTGGCAAATTTATGTTCAACAATCGGTTTTATGTAATTTTTGCTGTCATATTCCGGCACCCATTGGCGGATATATGATTTGTCCTTGTCAAACTTGTCTGTTTGCGACTCGGGGTTGAACACCCTGAAATACGGTTGAGCGTCGGTGCCTGTGCCCGCCGCCCATTGCCAGCCGCCATTGTTGGAGGCTAGTTCAAAGTCAAGTAGTTTCCTGGCAAACCAGGCCTCGCCCCACCGCCAGTCGATAAGCAAGTGCTTGGTAAGGAAGCTGGCGACTACCATGCGCACTCTGTTGTGCATGTAGCCGGTGGTGTTTAATTCCCTCATGCCCGCATCTACCATCGGGTAGCCGGTCATTCCCTCACACCATTTCTGAAATTGTTCCTCATCGTTTCTCCAGGGAATGAGGTCGTATTGAGGTTTGAAGGCGTTGGTAACAACATGAGGAAAATTGTACAAGATCATTTGATAGAATTCCCTCCATATAAGCTCATTTAGCCAGGTTTGATTAAGGGCGGCCGCTTTTTTCACAGCTGTCCGTACGCTGATAGTGCCATGCCGCAGATGAATGCCGAGGCGGGTCGTACCTTCAATGGCAGGGAAGTCCCTCTTTTTGTCATAGTTGGCAATAACAGACTCATCGAACGTCGACGGCGGAATGACAATAGAGCTCTTTGCAAAGCCCATGTCTTGCAACGCAGGTACAGGATATGGCTTGGTTTTGTGGAAATTTGATGACGAGGGTGTAACAGAAAACTCTTCCAACTGTAAGTTTTGCCACTTAGCCAGCCATTTGTTTTTGTAGGGGGTGAACACCTTATATACGCCGCTGGTGTCAGTTAGTATTTCTTCCTTTTCAAAAATCACCTGGTCTTTGAAAGAGTAGAAACCTATCCCTTTTTCCTTGAGTAGTGAGCGGACTGTGGCGTCCCTTTCGTTGGCATAAGGTTCGTAGTCCCGGTTGGTGTAGACCGCTTTGATGTCGAATTCTGCCGCCAGCTGCGAAAATGCTGCTTCGGGTGAAGCATACAGAATGCGTATCGAGCTTCCGTGGTCTTCTAGCTGCTTCTTCAGTCGCAACAAGGTGCTGTGAATGAACGAAACCCGGGCATCGGCCTTTTCTTCAAGTTTCGATAATATGTGCGGGTCAAAAATGAAGATCGGAAGAACTGGAGTCTCATCTTTCAGTGCGTAGAAAAGCCCTGCATTATCCGCAAAGCGAAGGTCTCGCCGGAACCAGAAAATATTGACAGCCGGATGCGTTGGCATAGGTTTTTCTTAACTAACTACGCAGTGGTCATTTAGTTATTAAAGCTCAGAAAAATTGAAGAAGGGGTGACCACTTGCATCGTCTTCCTCTTGCTTTATCTTATCCGAATTGAAGTTGAATGAGGTCTTTTTGTCTTCTTCCTGCTGGTCAGGTTCTTCTCTGTTTTTAACACGGACGTCCTGCATCAAGTCTTTGAAGTTGTTGAAGCTTCGGATGTACTGGAGGCTAAAGCCCGCTTTGGTATTGGTCTGGTTACTTATGTTTTGCGTGAGGCTGTTGACGCTGGTTCTGGAGTACATTTTGGCTCTCAATTTGCCGTCAGGTGTAAGCAGGTACTCAAGGGTCCAGTCGCCCATAATGGCTCCCAGTTCGTTGCGGGTGGTGGTGCTTGTAACGCCTCCATCTCTCGAAACCCGCAGTCGGCCATCCAAAAATGTGTAAGCGAGCCGAAGCTGGAACGTGTTGTAAGCATCGTTGTCAAGGCTGGCCAGATCGATGTCGATTTCAAGGTTCTCGTCCACCTGAGAAATCCAATAGCTGAGCTGGTTGGAGACAAATTCACTCACACTACTGCCGATGGAGTTGGTGCCGACGTTGAAGCTGTTGATGGGTGAGAAACGTCGCAGGATGATCAAACTGAACACCTGGCGTTTCATTTCCTGCTCATCTGTTTTTACTGTGTTTTTGAACCCCTGGATGGTAGTGCCCAAAGGATAACTATTGGCGCCGGCGGTCTCAGGGTAGCCTGTTATCTGAATGTCGAAGGCGATGTCTGGTGACATCAAATCCCCATTGAGCTTCATTTGTACGTTTGTGGGATACCGTCTCTTCAGCTCAGGTGTATTCAGGGTAGCGCTGTCGATATTGGTCAGAATTGGGGATAGCAATGCATTTTGCCGATAGCCCGCAGTAATGTCCATCTGGGCTTTGTAGGGATCACCCGACCAGGAGATACTACTTCCGCTCACGATCTCAAATTCCTTATTGATGATATTGTAAAGGGTGAAATTATATCCCCCTTCCTCGATTTCAAGATCACCAAACATATAGAAATCCCCGTTGGTGTCAATTTGCATGTTGAGCTTTCCATTGCCTCTGCCCCGTATGATGTCGCCGGATTTTATGTCGAAGATCAGCTCGCAATATGCGTCAGGCGTGATGTCAAGGTCGAAATCGAGTCGAATATTAGAAAACTTCTCTTCGTCAATATCCGATTCCTTATCGGCTACTTTGGTTGTGTCGCTAAAGTTCACGAATGAGATGAAGTCCTCAACCTGTACGTCGGAGCTTTCGTCAAGCGGAATGAAAATCCGTGTATTTCTATTTGTGGTAGCTTTGGCGCTAATATTGAGGTTGGATATGGCACCCAAAAAGTTGATTGAGCCAGTGGCATAGGCGGTGCCGTAGTACAGGGAATTGTCGGCAGCAGCCGTGTTAAGTACTTGAAAGTTATTCAACTGCCCTTCTAAGTCCAACACAAAGTCCCTAAATCCATCGTGGAAAATACCTCCATTCAATGAAGCACGATGATCCTGCTCGTCTCGGACGTCGAGGTTTCGGACACCTATTTCGTTATCATCAAAGAAGATATCTCCGTTGAAACTGTAGAAAGTGTTGAGGTACCTGACTCTTCCTGCTCCATTGCGCAGCGTCCCGGTGCCCCGGAGAATAGGGTAAGTTGGGCTGCCGGAAATTCTGAATTTTCCGCTGGCAGTGCCTTTAATGTCATTAAAGTTTTCGTCGATGAAGGGCTCAAGGATATTAATGTTGGCATTGTCGAAGTCGGCAGTGAAGTTGAGCGGGCTTATGCTGTCGAGTGGGGCATAGTAGCCATTGAGCCCAATGATATTTTTGCCTTCCCTTATTACGGTAAGCCTCGACAGTATTTGTTTGGAGGCATCGTTCCATGATGATTTACCGGTTAGGTTTCCGACTAAAAATCTATCGACAAAGAAGTTGTCAATTTTGAGGTCGCTTTCAACAATGGATCCCTCACCATAGTTAATCAGCGTGGCATGCCCGTTTACCACTCCGTCCAGAGGAACAGTTGTGAGCGGGTTGAGGTTAGACAGAGCAAAATTCGAGACCCGGCCTCGTAGCGGAATATTTGTGGAGTCGCTGATATAGCCAGTTAGTTCCACTTCCTGACTGCCCGCCGAAAGCTTCAAGTTTTCAAAGGCAATCGCTTCATCTGTGATAACAATCTGGTTGTTGTCTGAAAACTGCCACTTTCCCTCAAGCACTTGAAGGTCAGAAGGGTATACGGTGATAATTGTCCTGTCTGCAAGAAATTGAAGGTCCCCGTATACCCGGGCGTAGTTGGTGGTGTTGAGCTGCTCTACGTTGGTTTGAAAATCGATTTTGTTATTACTCCAAATCGCCTCCAGGTAGTTGTTTTGTGTAATATCTCTGTTATTAAGCAGCTGTCGCATCGACGATATGTAGAACATCGATAGCACGTCTGTGCTGTCTGCCGCTTTGCTGGTGTTGATATCTATTTCGTTTCCAATGAAGGAGAACTCCCTGAAGGTGAGTGTATCAATGGCAGTGTAAAATGAAGCAACTGAAGAGATGTTTTTGTTGAATCCGGCTTCAATTTGCGTCCCTTTAGCTATGTAAAAGTCTTTGACGAAAAGATCAGTCAGTGGGTTGATATCCCTGAGCGTTGCATTTACACGTATTTTGTACGGCGATACTTCTTTTGCGGGTTTGCTGGCATAGTAGCTTTCAATGTCGTCGCTATTATTCCTGAATGCCAACTCATATTCGTTAAATGTTTCCGATAAATCCGCAAATAGGGTTGTGTAATCAAAGTTACCCTCAGCGCTTAAACTCAAATGCTCTGACAGAATATTGAACGAACGCTGTGGTCCGCTCCTTTGTGATGTAGCGAGAATACTATCCGCCTTGAACTGTTTTCCGTCAACTTCAAGCATTAGGTTATGTATTGCCGCACTGCCCGTAATACTATCTATTTCAAGTCCCTGAAAATCAAGGTCGACTTGCCCCCTGAGAAATACATCGTTGGAAGTAAGCTGGAGAGGATATAGGAAGAGTGTGTCAAGTGATGCGTTCGCTTTGAATTTGTTGAGCTGGTTTCTGAAATCAAACGAACCCTCGACCTGAAGTTTTACGTTGGGGTCATCAATACTGAGCTTTCCCTCAAAAAAACTTGCGGCTAGTCGTGCATCTGTTTTGATATTCACGTAGTCGTAGCCCTTGAGTCCGAGCTTTTGTATGTTGCCTTTCAGGTAAAAATCAGCAGATGATGGTGTGAGGCCTTTGCCGGAGACACTTCCGGAAAAGCTTACTTTTTGGAGAAGTTCGGAGTCGCCTGCTAAAGTGCCCAGGTTTAGGTTTTTGACTGTAAGGGAGCCACTGTAAACTGCCTTTTCCGGTGTGCTAGGGAGCTTCAGGTTGACATCGGATTTAGCACTTCCCAGCCTTGAATCAAAACTCCCGTTGGCCACAAAGTCGGTAGGAAAACCAATGAACCTGCCATCGAACCTAATGAAACCGAGGCGATTCAGTATGTAATAGTCTTGCTGATTCATATACATGCCAAGGTCGTTGGCGAGTAGCGTCGATTTATCAAGTCGGAGGTCAATAAAGGTTTCCATAAAGTTGGGCAAGCCGTTGAAGCTTGCATTGCCAAAGAGCTGACTGTTTTCACCAAAATACAGGCTAAAGTTCTTCAAGCTAAAATTGGTAACTCCTCCGCTGAAGTCGCCTGATATGGAATAGGTATCATCGTACTTTTCGAGATAGGGCGAAAAGTGTCGCAGGTCCCGGTTACTTATTGTCGTGCTGTCAAAATGAGCTACTATGTTGACGCTGTCAACAAAATAGGTAAGGTTAGAGGGGTTGGAAAACTCAAACTTGACATAGTCCTGCAAGTGGCTGTGTTGCGTATGCAGGTCTAAGTCAGAGAGTTCCATAGTTTGGTAGGTAAGCAGAAAGTTTGTTTGGAGGCTGTTGACCTTCAGCTTTTTACTTCTCTCACCGGCAGCCAGCTTGTCTACCCTGAACTTGACAGTGTCCAGCCGTTGGTAGAAGTTGCTAAGGTCGCTGAATATGCTATCGATGGTAAACTGGTAGTAGTTGAAGCCTACCTCAATGCTGTCCTTTCGCATGTCGTTGAGGGAGAACCTGCTTTTCTCCAGTTTGATCCGGCTCACACTTATCGGACGTGGCAGCGAAGTTCGGGCAGTAGTGTCTTTGGGCCGTAATTGGCTGATGAGAAAGGAGATGTTGTCGAGTTGGTCGTCGGCGAACTTCACCAGCCGCACATCGGCTCCCGTTATTCGGGCGGCGTCAAAATGTAGCTGACTAGGACGTAATAAATCGAGAAGGCTAAAATCGACCAACAATCTATTTATGGTAATCATGCTGGTATCCTGGAGATCCTTTACTTCCAGGCTATCAAGGGTAATTTCATCAAACCAGTTGACATCCACTTTTGCAATGGTAACTTTGTGCCCTGTTTGTTCATAGAAGGATTTGGAGGCGTAGGAAACCAGCCATGTTTGAACAGCCGATGATTGCAGCGTGATAAACAAGCCAATCAGCAAAAGTAAAATGGTAAGTGAAAACCAGTAGAAGGCTTTCCCAATACCATAGAAAACGACAGATGTTTTAGTTTTATAGTTCAAATCAACTGTATGTCCCCGACCATCTTAGCGATCGAATCTTCGTGCGATGAGACTTCTGCCGCTGTGATCAGGAACGGTAAAATTCTTAATAATATTATTGCTACGCAATCTGTTCACCAACGATATGGTGGTGTAGTGCCAGAACTGGCCTCCAGAGCACACCAGAAGCATATTGTGCCCGTAGTAGATCAGGCTTTAAAAGAAGCAGGTATTGATAAACACCAACTTGACGCCGTTGCGTTCACGCAAGGACCTGGATTATTGGGTGCTTTGCTTGTGGGTAGCTCCTTTGCTAAAGCAATGGCCTGGGGGATGGGGGTGCCTCTGATAGCCGTTAATCATATGCAGGCTCATATCCTGGCGCATTTTATTGAAGACCCAAAACCGGTATTTCCGTTTCTGTGCCTTACAGTAAGCGGCGGGCACACGCAGATAGTGCTGGTGGAGTCACCCATGCGCATGCAGGTGATAGGCGAAACGCAGGACGATGCAGTAGGGGAGGCGTTTGACAAAGCGGCCAAAATGCTGGAGCTGCCCTATCCCGGTGGCCCGTTTATCGATAAGTTGGCGCAAAAAGGCAATCCGGAGGCCTTTCAATTTCCGCTCTCAGAAATGCAAGGCTTGAACTACTCCTTCAGTGGGATAAAAACGGCTATTCTCTACTTTCTGAGAGACCAAACAAAGACCGACCCGACATTCGTTGAAAACAATATCAACGACATTTGCGCCAGTATACAGCACACTTTGATCCACATGCTTTTGCAGAAACTCAAGAAGGCAGCAAAGCAAACAGGGATAAGGCAAATTGCCATTGCCGGAGGTGTGGCGGCCAACTCAGGACTTCGGCAAGCACTTGAAAATCAGCGTGCTGAGCTGGGCTGGGAAGTGTATATTCCCAAGTTTGAGTATTGTACCGACAACGCAGCCATGATTGCCATGACGGCCCATTTCAAATACCTTGAAAAGGACTTTTCATCCATGGATGTTGCCCCAATGCCTAGGATGAAATTTTAATTTTATGCTATTTTAGTTTTTAAAGAAATGCTCAGCTAAATATTGAATGGCAAAGGACGATAAGCGATTTTCAAACTCAGTAAACATCAAAAACAAGAAGGCTCGTTTTGAGTTTGAGTTTATTGATACGCTCGTAGCAGGCATTGTACTCAAGGGGACTGAGATCAAGTCCATTCGGGAAGGGAAAGCCAGCTTGCAGGAAGCGTATTGTTATTTCAATAGAGGCGAGATTTTTATCAAGGCGATGAATATTACCCCCTACGCCGAGGCCACCCATTTCAACCATGATCCTGTCAGGGAGCGAAAGCTCCTGATAAAAAAGAGGGACATCGAGAAGTGGCAATCAAAAATGGAAGAAAAGGGCCTTACCATAGTGCCGGTGAGGCTTTTTATGACGGACAAAGGACTAGCTAAAATGGAAATAGCCCTTGCAAAGGGTAAAAAAATTCATGACAAAAGAGAAAGTATCAAAGAGAGGGATAGCAAACGAGAGCTAGACCGACTTAGACTGTAAACCTTATGACTGAGACCGAAAAGGGAATTTGTAGATTATGCCTTGTGCCGGTTATGTGCGAACCTTCCTTTCACTCGCTTCAACTAAGCGAGCTTCTTTTTGGGGAGCACTATGAGGTTTTGGAAGCAAGTGATGACAAAAAGTGGATAAAGGTAAAAATCCATTTTGATGGAGTGGTCGGGTGGATTTTGAAGGTGCATTTCTACGGAATCACACAAGAGTATTTTGAGCAGATCAATCACTCTGACTACAAAGTTTGCACGGATTTGACAGCGAATATCTTTTTCAAGAAACACTACCTGAATATCCTTATAGGAAGTGTGCTGCCGATTTCCACTAATGAACTATTCAAAATAGAGGAGCAGTTGGCTTTCAACGGAAACTCGAAAAGTCTCGGTCAGCGTCGTGATTATGGTTTTCTCCGTGAAATCCTGCAGAAGTATATGTACTCCCCTTACAGAGCTGGTGCAAGGTCTCCTTATGGCATCGATGATATCGGACTTGTGCAGCAGGTATATCGCATGGTGGGCTATCCGGTACCAAGGAGTCTAAAGCAGCTTGCCGCCACGGGCGATCAGGTCGATTTGTGGAGCGAGTCTAAGCCTGGGGATTTGCTTGTTTGGAATGTTAAAGATGAAATAAAGGCAGGCATCAACATAGGAGAAGAACAGGCGGTGATAGTGACTGATTCGGTGAAGATTGTTAATATTGATGACAAGGGTCTAACCAGTGAAATGAGAGATGGGCAGCTAGTGGCTGTGAGGAGGATCCTCAAAATGTAGAAGAGGCATGAGCTTAAAAAGGAATGTACTAGTTCTTAATCAGGACTATTCTCCCTTGACTGTTTGTTCGGTGGAGAGAGCATTTCTTCTTGTCTTTTTGAATAAGGCTGAAATGATTTCGCCCGTGCCCAATGTTTATTTGCACACTGTGGACACTTCATATCAGGCCCCATCGGTCATCAAAGTATCCAGGTATATCAGTGTCCCCTACAAAGGGGTTATCCTGTCCCGCCAAAACGTTTTCCGGCGTGACAACCACGAATGCCAGTATTGCGGTACCAACCGGGACCTCACCCTTGATCACCTTGTTCCTCGCTCAAAAGGCGGAACCTCCAGCTGGAAAAACCTTGTTACTGCCTGCAAACATTGCAACGCCAAGAAAGGCGATTATTCTCCCGGTGAAGTCGGGATGAAACTTAGAAAAGAGCCTTTCAAGCCGTCTTACATCATGTTTTTAAAGACCTCCAATGGCAGTGTGTTCGACGAGTGGCGACCTTTTTTGCAACTCAAGTCGGAGGCGCTATAATCCTCCCCATTCCCCTCTTTACACCTTCCCAACGATCCAGCCGTCTTTTGTGGCTTGTCCTTTGTCACCTCCATTTTTGGGGCCCTGCTGCAGAAGACAAAGGCTTTTGCTGACCCGACAACTATGTCTCAAAGGCTGGCCAACGTGACCGGAAAAATAAATTCATGATTTTTTTTAAGTGAGCTGACCCGATTTCACTCCTTTTCCTGTAGTAGGGGGTGAAGGGAATTTGATCACATAAAAAGACCATGTAATATGAAAGTAAAACAGTTAGTCGGAATGCTCACCTGTTTGGTGATGTTAGTGTTTGCAATAAGTTGTGGGGACGATGAACCAGCACCCTCGAAGTTCAAGCTGGAAGCAGATATCGATTTTAGTCCGGAAAACCCGGCTGTGAATGAAGAAATTACCCTGGATGCAAGTGGTTCTGTGGATGCGGATGCGATTGGCTTCACTGCCGAGTGGACGCTGCTGTCGCAACCAGCCGGTAGCACAACCGAAATAACCAACGCCGATGCCATTATTGCTTCTTTGATCCCCGACGTGGAGGGAGACTACGAAGTGCAGTTGAAAATTTCGAATGCTGATGAAGGCGTAAGCGATACCAAGACGGTGACTATAAATGCTCTGGCACCTGGTTATGTGGAGCTTAGCGGGTTTATAGACAGCGACATGACCCTTGAAAACATCAATCTTGACCCTAATTTGATCGACTATCTTGTTACTGGCAATGTGTCTGTGCTTGCCGTGCTCACTGTGGAACCTGGGGTCGTTATTCATTTCCAGGAAGATAAAATGATGAAGATCGAGCAAGGTGGCACTTTGCTGGCAGCTGGCACTGAAACCGACTCCATCATTTTTACCACAGCTAACAAAGAGGCTGATCTGTTTTGGAAGGGGCTTTATATACAGTCAGCCAGTGCGCAGAACATACTTAAGTATGCCGAAGTTTCATACGCCGGCAACACAGCGATGGATTTTAACGGAGCTGACTATAAGGCTGGCGTAGGTGTAAATGGAGGAGGAAATATCAAGATTGAAAATAGCCTGTTTGCCAGCAATAAAGGATATGCAGTTTATCTCGACGACGATGGAGGGAAACTGAATACCTTTAAAGACAACCTCTTTGCTGACAATGAAAACGGCATGGCCGTGTGGGCTGAAACGGCAGCAAGTGTTGACAATACCACCACGTTTACTAACTCAACAAATGCTGATGTTGAAATTTTTTCCTCTTCAATTGCCGAAGCGACAGAAATAACATGGAAGGCATTGAGCAACGACGCCCGTTACACAGTTTCGGGAGATATCGATGTGAATGGAGTGCTTACTGTTGCTCCCGGGGCCAAATTTGGTTTGGATGAGGATGTGATGATCAGAGTAGACGGGGCGTTCATAGCTGCCGGCACAGCAGAGAGTCCGATTGAGTTCACAACCTCCGATGCAGCCTCCGCACTTCGCTGGAAAGGTATTTATGTGAACTCAGCCGATGGTAGAAACATACTCAACCACGTGACGCTATCCTATGCTGGAAATTCGGTCATGAATTTCTCAGGAGAAGACTTCTCCGCCGGTGTTGGTATTGAGCTCGGCGCAAAAATGGCTTTCAAAAACAGCACCTTCTCCAACAACAAAGGCTATGGCGTGTATGCCGACGATGCCGGTGGGCAGATTGGTGCTTTTGAAAACAACACACTTGCTTTAAATGACAGGGCGGTTGGCTTGCCAGCTGACCAGGCTGAAATGATAGACGGTGCTTCTGTTTTCACCGACAATACCAATGCTGATGTTGAAATTTTTGAGTCGGATTTTTCGGAATCCAAAACGTCAACATGGAAAAAACTCAGCGGAGGTGCTGCCTACAGACTGTCGGGCGACATGGATGTAAAGGGGAAGCTCACCATTGCCGCCGGAGCTATCGTGAACTTTGATGAAAATGTTTTGGTAAGGGTTTTTGGGTCGCTCACAGCCGTGGGAACTGCCACCGACCGCATTGTATTTACGACATCAAACCCTGGAGGCGAGCTCTACTGGAAGGGCATTTACATCAGCTCTGCCAGTAGCCTCAACAACTTTGATTTCACCGACTTTTCGTTCGCCGGTAATTCTCCTATCGATTTCTCAGGAGCCGATTTTGCAGCTGCCATTGGCGTGGATATCACCGGCAAGGTATCGGTTACCAACTCTACGTTTACCAACAATAAAGACTATGGAATCTACGCCGATGAGTCGGGCGGGCAGATAGGTAGTTTTGGAACCAACAGCTTTTCCGACAACAAAAGGGGGGTAGGTATACCAGCCGATGAAGTTGATGCCATGGATGGAGCAAGCACCTTCACCAACAACTCATTTGCCGACGTGGAAGTGTTTGGAAGCGACCTGGCCCAGGCCAAAGTGGTCACGTGGAAGTCGTTGATCACCGGCGCTTCTTACCGAATTACCGGAAATATCAGGGTGTACGGAAAAGTTACTGTGGAAGCAGGCGCTTCTTTCAAAATGGACGAAGACGTCCAGATTCTGGTTGACGGCGCATTTACGGCAAAAGGAACTTCCACTAACACGATCACTTTCACTTCGTCAAATATCGATGGTGGATTGCACTGGAAAGGATTTTATTTTTCGTCAACAGATGCCAGCAATGAGTTTGATTTTTGCAACATCGCTTACGGTGGAAACTCACCGCATGACTTTAATGGAGCCGATTTCCCTGCCAATATTGCCGTGAACTCAGACGGAAAGGTGACGGTAACGAACTCTACTATTTCCAACAGCAGTGGCTACGGCATCTATTCCAAAGGTGTAACCAATGACTTTGCCGGAGCCGCAGCCGGCAACACTTTTACTGGTAATGCCAGTGGAAATAATCAGGAATAGGTAAAAACCAATCGATAAACACAGGCAGTGAATTTCTTGTAAAGGCCCGATCCGATCCAAAAGGATCGGGTTTTTTATGCTTCCGCCCGTAGATTAAATACGGAATATTCTATTTATTCTTTATAGCTTTATACTTTGATAGCATTTATAGGCATCTAATTTATTATACCAAACGATGGGTGAAGCGGAGCTGGTGAAACTGATAGACAGGATCAATAAAGGTGACCAAAAAGCCCTTGATGAACTCTTTCCCGTTGTTTACGACGAGCTTCGGAAAAATGCCCACCATTTGAGGTTCAAGTTTCGGCAACAAGAAACCCTGAACACCACGGCACTTGTGCACGAAGCATATTTGAAACTCTCGAAAGCTGACCTTAGCAAGCTTCAAAGCAAAGAGCACTTTCACAATCTGGCGGCCAAAGCCATCCGGCAAATTTTGGTGAACGCTTGCCTGAAAAAGCAAACTGACAAGCGAGGAAATCAGCCCAATCATTTGAAAATTGATGACCTTGAAGAGCATATAAATTTTACTGAAGAGACAGGAACGGCCATCTTGAAAATACATGAAGCTTTGGAGGTGCTTGAGAAAAGAGAGCCTACCTACGGGAAAATTGTCGAGTGCCGTTTTTTTGCTGGCCTTTCTATTGACGAAACAGCAAAGATATTAGGCACAAGCCCGTCCACGGTTAAGCGATCATGGAATATGGCCAAAACGTGGCTGCATATGCAGCTTTCACCTTCAGCTGCCTAAATTGTAGTCTACGCTATGGAGCAATATTCCGAAGAGGAATGGATCGATTTTTTAACGAAGATGAACCTTTCTGTAGAGGTTTTGCCCGATTTACTTGGGCGTAGGAATGATGCTGAGGTATTTTTTGATGGGTTGCAAGATAATCTCACCAAACAGCTTTCCGATAGCCTCGAAATAAGGCTCCCAGTGGGTTATACCATTGGTAAGTACCAGGTGGTGGAAGAGGTGGGTGTGGGTGGCATGGCAGTGGTTTACAAAGCAAAAAGAGCTGACAACTTGTTTGATCAGCAAGTGGCTATAAAGGTGCTTTCGCCACTGCTCAACACTGACAAATACGAACAATACTTTAAAGCGGAACGGCAACTATTGGCTTCGCTGAATCACCCCAACATAGCAAGCATTTTTGACGGGGGGCTTACCGATGATCAGACTCCTTACCTGGTCATGGAGTATGTGGATGGCTTGCCTATTAATCAATACTGTAAACAGCATCGGTTAAGCATTTCCGATACGCTTAACCGCATTATGATTCCAGTGTGTCGTGCGGTGATTCATGCCCACAACGCCTTCATCCTTCATAGAGATATTAAACCTTCGAATGTTCTCATTACCGATGATGGACAGGTCAAACTGCTCGATTTTGGCATAGGCAAGCTCTTTGATGACCAGTTGGAGGATGATACTTCTTTTGGAGGCACCCTGAAATACGCATCTCCTGAGCAACTCTCGCACAAAGGGTTGTCCGTTCAGTCCGATGTCTATCAGTTGGGAGTGCTTTTGTATGAGTTGCTCACAGGACGCATGCCGTTTGACGGCGACGAGAGAGACAAGGTAATAGCAATGATACGTAGTGGGCAGTTTCAGGCCCCAATGACCTTGAACCCGGCCATTAAGACAGACCTGAACGCAATTATTATAAAGTGCATGGCTGTTGATGCAGGGCAGAGGTACCAGACAGTGACTGACTTGGTCGCTGATCTTCAAAATTACCTTGGCCAGTTCCCAGTGGCCGCCAGAGAGACGAGCTGGGGCTATTCCTCCCGCCTGTTTTTAAGGCGCAACACACTTGCCTCGGCACTTGTAGCAGTCATTGTGGTGGTGTCAATGGGCGCTGCTATCATTACTCAAATTCAGAAGCGAGCACTGGAAAGGGAGCAGCAAAAGGTGATGGCTTCCAACGAGTTTCTGACTAAGATATTCGAGGCAAATGACCCTGGGCTGGTGCAGGGAGAAGAGGTGACAGCCGTTGCCTTGCTCCGAAATAGCGAGAAGGAAATCAGTAACATCAGCGACCCTGAGATCAAAGCCTCAGCTCAGGTGCAGCTGGGTAGTTTATACAAAAGGCTGGGCTTGTGGAAGGAGTCAGGGCCTCTTTTCTTCGATGCACTCCAATATTATCAGGAACGAAATGGTAGTGCGCTTGAGCTTGGCAGGCTATACAATGAGATTTCTGGCTACTATCGGGATATGTCGGAGTACGACAAAGCTGATTCAACCATTCAGTTGGCGATCGGCCATCTTGAGCAGGAAAGAGATGGCTATCCACTGGCATTGGCAATATCTTACAAAGACCATGGGTATGTTCTATACCTGAAAGCCAAATATGAGCAAGGGGAGGGTGAAGTGAGAAAGGCAATTGCCCTCATTGAAGACGCCATAGCTTCAGGACACACCGAAGGAGGGGGGAGCCTGAAAAAGGAAATTCAACTGGGGTTTGCCTACAACTATCTCAGCAGCAACCTTCGGGAGCAGTCAAAGTATGAAGAAGCACTTGAGGCGAGTTTGGCGGCAGTTGAACTAGGTGAGAAATTCGAGGGTGAAGATGTTACCTTGAAGCTTATTGCTTTAAACAACCTCTCATTAGTATATAGCCGACTTCATGACTTTGAAAAACAGGTGCAGATACTCCGGGACTTGCTGGACGAGAACTTTCGAATTTATGGGCCTGATCATCCTAGTACGCTTAGTTCCTATGCGAATTTGGGCTCTGCCTACTACAAGCTGAAAGACTATGCGAAGTCAGACTCTTTGCAGCTTTTGGCGTATGAGGCCTACCTGGCTAAATTTGGCCCCTTTCACAATTATACAGTAAGCGTGTTGTACAACCTCGGAAATTCAAAATTTGGACAGCGGGACTTTGGGAATGCGCTGAGCTACTATGAAAAGGTGCTTGCGGCGGATGTCAATAATTTTGGCGACGAGCATCCTTACGTAGCAGGTGACTATGTGAGCATGGGAATGACTTGGCAGGCAATGCAGAAATTTGATGAGGCTGAGCGAAGTTACCAGAAGGCATTCAACATTTATCTCGACAAGCTGGGGGAGAAGAGCAGAAAAGTAATCGATGTTTATTCGAACTTTGGGGACTTGTATGGCGAGTTGAACGACATGGCAAAGGCCGAACTCAATTATGCAAAGGCCATTGAACTAAGTAAGGAAGTATTAGGGGAAGATCATCCGTACCATCAGAAGTTGAAAGATGAATGGGCTGCTATCCAGTCTAAGTAGTAGCAGCCAGATGTTTGCCGCCTTATAACTCTATTTTGAAAACTGTCTTTTTTCCAACCACCGATTCCACTCCCAGTGTGCCTCCGTGCATGTGAATGATTTGCCTCGACAGACTGAGGCCTATGCCAGACCCTGTAGGCTTAGTGGTGTAAAACGGAATGAAGATATTGTCGATGGCTTCCGGAATAATGCCAGGCCCATTGTCTTCCACTTCTATAACGGGGCGCAGCTGATTGTTCACATAACCCCTGACAGTGATCTTTGCATCAGTTTGGTCTTGTAATACCTCAATGGCATTTTTCACAAGGTTGATGAGTACCATTTCCAGCAGCTCGTCGTCCACAATGATGGTCATTTCATCGTCCTCAAGTTCTGTGGCGAGGGTCACTTCGCTTGCCTTTGTTTCTGCCAAATACAGGTTTTCGATCCTGGCCAGCAGTGTCGCTGCTTTTACAGGCTTCAGTGCCGGTTTTGGAATCTGGGTGAAGTCCCGGTAGGCATGGACAAACTTTTTCAGTGCGTGACTCCTGTTCTCTATTGCCTGAAGAGCCTCGTTAATGTCGCTAATTGTTTCCTTCGACATTTGCTCTTCATTGTCGGCATGGGTTTCCTCTTCAAACATCTCTTTTAGCGTGGACACCAAAGAAGAAATTGGCGTCACCGAATTCATGATTTCATGCCGGAGCACTTTGGTTAGGTTTTGCCAGGCCTCCAGCTCATTTTGTTGCAGCTCCGACCGGATATTTTGCAGGGAAACCAGTGTGAGCTCTCGTCCTCTTATTCTCAGCCGGGAGGTATGGATGGCAAGGTGAACAAGTTCATTTTTTCGGTAGAGGGTATTGCCTCCCGTCGGAATTGATCTTAACAGGGTGTAAAGCTCCGGGTCTGTGGCCGAAAGCTCATTTAGCTCTGCCAGGTTCTCAAGTGCAAGCAGCTTTTTTGCCATTTGATTGATAAGCCCCACTTCGCCGGTATCGTCGTAACTTAATATGCCCACCTGCACGTTCTTTACCAGAGTGTCCAGAAATTGAAGGTTTTCCTCATTTTCTTTTCTGGTGAGCCGGAAGGCATCGAGCACCTCTTTCATTGACTGATTCAGCTGTTTGAAAGATTTCCCGACCCTGTTGTCAGCATCAAAGCCAATGATGAAGTCGTCGTATTTGATGGCTTCAATAAAACGAGTCAGCTTGCGGTTGGTGCTTTCTACGTAGTGAAACAGGCTGAAGAGCGAGAAAACGCCAACAGAGAAGATAATGGTGGCACTCACGTATTTGCTGCTTTCCACCAGCCAAATAAAAGCCATTGTCAATAGGCCGATAAAAGCCACTCGCAGAAATATTTGAAACCGGAAGCTGTTAAAAATCATACTTCTCCATTCGTCGGTAAAGGGAGGAACGAGTAAGCCCCAGCTCCTGAGCAGCCTGAGTAATATTGCCATTGTGGCGTTTGAGCGCCTTGCGGATGAGAATCCGCTCCATCTCCTCTATGTTGTAGGCATCCAGGTTTACCGCTGCTTCGTCAGGCTCTTTGCCACCCTGGTTCAAAAAGAAGTCGTCGGCTTCGAGCACCATGCTGCGGCTCATGATCACGGCCCGCTCCACGGCATGCTCCAGCTCCCTCACGTTTCCCGGCCAGCTGTATTTTTGCATTCTCTTCAACACCGAGGGGCTTAGCGACCGGATGGGCTTGTTGTATTTTTTGGTAAACTGCCCCAGGTAATGCTCTGCCAGCAACGGAATGTCGTCTAGCCGCTCTCTCAGTGGAGGTATGTTAATTTCGATGGTGTTGATGCGGTACAGTAGGTCCTGGCGGAATTCGCTCTTTTTCACCATGTCGTACAGGTGCATGTTGGTGGCGCAAATGAGGCGAATGTCAATAGGCTTGGCTTTGTTGGAGCCAACTCTTGTTACCTGCCTCGACTGTAGCACGGACAACAGCTTGGCCTGAAGTGGCGTGGAAAGGTTGCCAATCTCATCCAGAAACAAAGTACCACCAGAGGCTGTTTCGAAGCGGCCTGCTCGGTCTTCTTTAGCATCAGTAAACGAACCTTTTGTATGCCCAAACAGCTCACTTTCAAAAAGTGTTTCGCTTACCGCCCCCAGGTCAACACTAAGAAATACTTCGGAAGCCCGTTTTGAATGGCGGTGAATGGCCCGAGCCACCAGCTCCTTGCCTGTGCCATTTTCGCCAAGGATCAGCACATTGGCATCTGTTCCCGCTACCATTTCTATGGTGTCGAACACCTTCATAATGGCATCGCTTCTGCCAATAATCTCCTGGTACTTAGTATCCAGGTCCTCGTTAATTTGTTTTTGTCTGTCTTTGAGTTTGTTCGTCTCCAGCCTCGACTCACGCAGCCTCATGCAGGACGAAACCGTGGCCAGCAACTTTTCGTTTTCCCAGGGCTTGAGTACAAAGTCGGTGGCGCCTTCCTTGATGGCTTTTACTGCTACTTCCACGTCGCCGTAGGCCGTAATCAATATCACAACGGCCGATGGGTCTATTTCGAGGATTTTGTCGAGCCAGAAAAAGCCCTCGTGTCCCGAGCTAACGTCTTTCGTGAAATTCATGTCCAGGAGAATGACATCGAAAGTTTCATTCATCAGAATATTGGGAAGCGACTCGGGGTTTTTCTCGGTCACCACCTCCAGGAAATGTCGCTTCAGAAATATTTTGGCGGCGCTCAACACGTCGGGGTTGTCGTCAACAATCAGAATTCTTCCTGCCTGGTTACTCTTTTTCATTTATACACAGCTTTTGCCCGCTCCATTTTAAACAATAATAATACCTTTTGTCAAGAGAAGTAAAACCAATCTCAATTGCTTGAATATCAATGCTTAAAGAAAGTGATGAAATACTGAAGTGAAAAACAGCTGTGCGTTGGCGGACGGTGGAGGTCGCTGATGCACGCCGACCATTCAAAGTGTTGCCAAAAGCCTTTCGATATATTTTTTTTCCGGCAGACTGGTTGTCAGCTCAATGGCCTGACGAAAGCAACTGGCTGCCAGAGTGGTATCGTCCATGGCCATATACATTTTTCCAAGGAGTGAAAAGTAGTATTGATTTTGCACAAGGCACCCTTTTGCATCAAGCTCCTGGAGCTTTTCGTAGGCAACGAGCGGCCCCTGGCTATAAAAAAGTGCAATAAGCCAATTCAGATAAACGGCAGCACCTGGGTCGCTTTGGCGAAGGTATTCGTACAGTTCGCAGATGCTTGCCCAATCTGTCTCCTCGAAAGAGGGAGCCTGCGCATGTTCGTAAGCGATGGCAGCTTCCACCTGGTATTTGCTGTAATTCTTTTCCTGAATAGATTCCCTGAAATACTGCTGCCCGAGGGCTATCATGTCCTGGTCCCAAAGGCGCCGATCCTGACTTTCTAAATCAATCAGCTTTTTTTCAACATCCTCCCTGGCTGGAAACCTCGCAGCATGGAGAAGAAATAATGAGAACAAGGCCAATGAGTCTGCCGTTTTCAGCTTTTCATTGTCTGTCACCAGTTTGATCAGCCTGATGGCTTCAAAGCACAGCTCTTCTCTGATAATAGAGTCGCTATCGGTCGAGGAGTAGCCTTCGTTGAAAAGCAGGTAGATGATTAGATGCACCTCATGCAGATTCTCTTTCACCTTCAAATAGTCAGGATCGGGAAATGACAGGTTCTTTTCACGGATAAGTTGCTTAGAACGTACTATCGACTTGGCAACCGCTTCTTCGGTCATCAACAGGCCACGGGCAATTTGTCTGACGGTTAAGCCGGCCACATGTCGCAGGACAAAAATGAGCTGATTTTTAGCAGAGAATGCGGGATGGCAGCAAACCACGATCATCCGCAGCTGACTGTCTTCAATTTCATTGTCGAGGAAAAGCGCCTCAAGCTTGATCTCTTCCCGTGTATTAAGAAAAGACTCCGCTGGCAGCGGCTCGAAACGCTTTTTTCGCAGAGCGTTGATCGCTTTGTTTTTACATACTTTGAAGAGCCAGTTCACTGGCTGATCAGGCACGCCTTTTTGTTCCCATTGCTTGATAGCCGACTCGAAAGCCTCCTGCACGATGTCTTCGGCCAGTTCAAGCTGCTGAAGCCCAAAGTAGCGTGCCAGGGAGGTCACCATCTTACCGTACCACTGGCGGTAAAGATGGCTGACCAGCTTTTGTGTTTCAAAATGATAGGGGGGCTGTTCCTGTTGCATCAAAAGTCCATGATGGGCCTTAGCTCCACGAGTCCTTCGTATTTGAAAATAGGGCAGGTTTTGGCAATGCTGATTGCCTCTTCCATGTCCTTTGCCAGGAACACAAAGAAGCCAGTGATAACCTCCTTCGATTCAATGAATGGCCCGTCTGTTTCTACTTTATTTTTGTAGATCATCGCACCAGAGCCTTCTAAAGGGTCGCTCATCACATGGCGGTTTTCTTTCTGAAGGCCGTCCTTCCACTTAACATATTCGGCAATGTCGGCCTCCATTTGCTCGGGGGTCATTTTGTTAACTGCAGAAAGGTCTTCTCTGATTAGAATCAAAAACTTTTTCATAGGGATAATTTAGAGGTTTTTGATATGTAGACAAGGTCGCTCTGCTGTTTTGGACAAAACAGAAAGAAAACTTGTTTCAACCAATGCGCTAGCCAGCCGACATAATGCCTGCAAGTTCTTTCAGGAATTTGGCAGCTACAAATGCAGTCATTTCGTTCACATCTCTTACAGGGTTGTATTCTACAATGTCGGCCGCTACGATATTCAGGTGCTTGAGGCGCTGGATGAAATCAACCACCTGCCTGGTAGTGGCACCGCCCGGTTCGTAGTGTGAGATGCCAGGAGCAAAGGCCGGGTCAAGCACGTCGATATCCAGGCTTAGGTACACAGGGCCACCAATATCGATGGTCATGTCTTCTGTCCATTTATTCATTGGAATGATGCTGACATTGAACCTTTCTGCTTGCTCTTTTTGGTGCTTGTTGAGCGTGCGGATGCCAACCTGTGTGAGGCTTTGCGCCAAGCCATTCTCCATGATTCTTGCGAATGGACAGGCGTGAGAAAATCGGTTGCCATCCAGCTCGTCGTACAAGTCAGAGTGGGCGTCGAGATGCAGTATGGAGAGCTTGGGGTAATGCGGCGCAACAGCTTGCAGGATGGGGTAGGTGACTGAGTGATCGCCTCCAAGGAAAATCCATTTTTCCGAAACAGTATAGATTTTCGAAATTTCCTTTTGCAAGGCATTGTAAGGAATGATCGGCAGGATGTCTCCGGCATCGTTCAACAAGTCCTTCACATTTTGACCAGCTTCATTGAAGTAGTTGGTTGAATCTGAATGCAGCGCTTTCCGAATGAGGGGAGGGGCTTGTGCCGGGCCTCGCATGAAGGATGAGTTGGCGTCGAAGGAGATGCCTAGTAGGTTGATAGGTTTCATTTGCATGGTTGCTAATCTCGCTGTTTTGTGGCCAATCTGGCATTTTTTACATTAGAGCTGCTTAGTATATTTACAAACTACCGGGAACAAATGATAGCAGTAGCCGAAAAATTCACTTACAGCAAATACCTCCAGTTGGATGATGACAGGCGTTATGAAATCATTGATGGAGAACTTTTTGATATATCGCCAGCGCCCACTCTAAAGCATCAGGCCATTTCAAGGAATTTGCAAAGGCTTATTATCGACTATGTCTATAGTAAGAAACTTGGGCATGTTTTTAACGCCCCATCTGATGTGAGGTTTGATGAGTACAACGTGGTACAGCCCGATTTGATCTTTGTCAGCCATGCCAACGAAGGGATTTTGACAGAAAGAAATATCAATGGGTCGCCCGATCTTCTCGTCGAAATACTATCACCTTCTACTTTTCACCACGACCAGGAAAGAAAAAAAGCACTTTATGAGAAGTTTGGGGTGAAAGAATTTTGGGTAGTAGATCCAGCCAATGAAGTGATTGATATTTTTGCATTGAATAATGGAAAGTACGAGTTACTGGCATTTGCTTCGCAAAAGGGAACGGTTGATTCATCGGTACTTAAGGGGTTTTCAGTAACGATAGAGCAAATCAGAGCGAAAGAATTTGATAAAAAATAGCAGGCCGCAGAGGCTACTGCGGCCTGATTCATGAAGTTATTCTTGCACTTTCATCCCATTTTCACAAAATACATACATCGCCTTTTGCATGAACCCGGCCAACCCGGTCGCAAACTTCTCGTAGGTTGCCTTAAATCGTTCGTCGGTTACGTACATGTCGGCCAGCCCTCTGTACCTTTCTTCAGTCACCTCATAGAATTGCCCGACGAATTGGTAGTGCTGATAAATGACCTGCTGCACCCTGCGGTCGTTAGGAGGCAAGTCCATCAGCGTTGCCATCAACCGGGATTGCTCCTCTGATTGCTGTTTCATATTGTTCCATTCGTCTTTTGATTTCTTACGAATAGCATTTTCCGATTGGTCGAGGGCTTCTTTGCCCCAACGATCCACTACTTCCTGGCGGTAGGTCGTCACCTGCTCTTCGGTGAAGCCCTCGTACATTTCTTTATCTGTTACCATTTTTTTTCTGTTTTTTATTTCATCAATTGTTTTCTCCAAAGTGCCTAATAACACCTTGTTTCTGGCAATCTGCTTATGAATTTCCGACTTTTGGAACTCCAGCGATTCCAGCAAGTCAAAATCCTTTTCGTCCATGATCTTTTTGATTTCCTTCAGGGCAAAGCCCAACTCACGGTAGAACAGGATCTGCTGCAGGCGTAACATTTCATGCCTTCCATAGTACCTGTACCCTGAATCAAGCCCTCGTTCTTCGGGAGTCAAAAGACCAATCTGGTCGTAATGGTGAAGTGTGCGCACACTTACCCCAGCCAGTTTTGCCAGCTTTTTTACTGTATAGCCTGCCATACATTTTCATTAATGATGATGCAAAGAAATGCTATGACGCAACGTTAGAGTCAAGTGTTTTTTAAATTTTTTTCAGCACGGATCAGGGATAAAAAAAGGAAATAGCACCGCCATTTCCTTTTTTCAATAAACTTGTTTGTTTATTTCACTGCTTGTAATCTCTCAGGAGTTTGGCCGTATTCTCAATAGCCCCCGGCTCCAGTCCGCCATGGCCCGGAATGACCATCTTTGGTTTGGGGAAACGTTTCTTCATTTTTTCGAGACTCACAGGCCAGGCGGTAACGTCTGCATCTCCCAGGTTGCCAAGGGAAGTGGTTGAGGCATCCTTCAAAAAACAGCCACCATACAGGAGTTTTTCTGAAGGGAAGTAAACTACCACGTTGTCGGGGCTGTGACCGGCTCCCGGATAGAAAACCTCAATTTTACCTCCTGCCAGAGTGATGGTGGTGTCGTTTTTAAAGAGGACGTCTGGTTTAGCAATACCATTTTCTACGGCCAGTTTGGCCGTTAGCGCCGAACTCACGGCTGGAATGCCTCTCTCTTTTAGGACATCAATACCGCCAATGCGGTCATCGTGGAAGTGCGTAATCACAAAGCTGGCTACTGGTTTTTTGATTTCACTGTCAATCCAGTCAAGTAGCTGCACGGTTTGGTCATTTCCCCAGGGAGTGTCAATGACCACCACGCTGTCTTTGCCCACAAAGATGACAGCGTTGGCACCCACTTTTCCTCCCTGATAAGCACCGTACGACTCGTAAATGTATATCGAGTTGCTGTGCTTTTTAACCTCAATCTGGAACTGTGCATGGGCAGTTCCGATACAAAACAATATTACAATGAAAGGAAGAAGTTTCCTGATCCCGGCAGCCAACCAATCTGTCATCATAAGTCTCAAATTAGCAATCCCTTAAAGCCCGTACTTGTCAATCAAATAGGTTAAAGCCGCCATGGTGGCAGCGCCTAACTCCAGCTCTCTCCGACTCACTTTGTCGAACGTATCAATCGCCGTATGGTGGTAGTCGAAGTAGCGTTGCGGGTCGGGGTAGAAGCCGATCATGGGCACACCTTGTGTTGCAAGTGGGCTGATGTCGGCTCCACCGCCTCCGGTGTCAAACTTGTAAATCTGATATGGCACGAACAATGGCGCCCAGCCTTTGATGCGCTCTACCTGCTTGTCTTCGGCAGTAAAAGTAAACCCAAGCGGTTTGAAACCACCACGATCCGATTCCATGGCAGCGATGTGTTTCTCTTTATTTTCGGCAGCCAATTCAGCGTATTTCCGTCCTCCCCTAAGGCCATTTTCCTCGTTCATGAACATAACCGCTCTCAGGGTTCTTTTTGGCTTGTAACCAATGGCCTTGAGAATCCGAAGCACCTCAATAGACTGCACACAGCCTGTTCCATCGTCGTGGGCTCCCTGCGCCAGGTCCCATGAGTCGAGGTGGCCACCAACAACAATGTATTCGTCTGCTTTGCTGCTGCCCTTAAGTTCGCCCACTACGTTGTGTGATAGCTTGTCGGGTAGCATCTGTGAATGCGTCTCAAAGTAGAACTCAAGCTCAGAGTCGTCCTTCAGCATCCTGCTCAGCCTGTCTGCATCGTTGGTGCTGATGGCAACCGCTGGCAGCTTGTAAAGATTTGGCGTGTAGTTGGTGCTGCCAGTGTGCGGGTGGTCGTCCAGTGCATTGGTGAGCGAGCGGACTACAACCCCAATGGCACCATACTTGGCAGCTTCAGATGGCCCGGCACCTCTTTGGTTGCCAGCGCCGCCATAGGCTTCAAAAGTTTCGATCAATGTCGGATCCATCCGGCGGTTGAAAAAGACGATTTTGCCTTTTACACCGGCTTCGCCAAGAGCGGCAAGCTCGTCAAAGTTTTGCACCTCAACTATTTTTCCGGCCACCCCATTAGGCCCGGAGCCCACCGAGTTGCCCAGCGCCACCACGTTTACCTCAACGGAACCCATTTTAGAGTTAACAATCTTGCCAATTTCTTTTTGGCCTCTTACCCAATGAGGAACCATCACCTCTTGCAGAAACACGTTATCAAACTCAAAGCTCTCCATGGTTTCTTTGCTCCAGTCTACTGCGGCGGCGGCTCCTGGTGAGCCTGCCAGCCTCGCTCCGATTTGCCCGGTAAGAAAGTCCAGCATCTGGTACGATTCGCCTCTTGCCAAAGCTTCATCATAGATTTTGCGGATCATTTCAACATCCTGGTCATCAGTTTTTACTTTTTGAGCAGATAAACTGCTGCATATCAGGTAGGGGAAAAGGAGGAGAGCAATGTGTTTCATGTTAAGTATTTCGGTTTCAGTATTTTTTGGATTAGTTCGATCAAGGAGGTGGCAAATTGGCAAGTGGTCGCAATATAGTGGTGAGCTTGAAAAAAATACAGACCAATACTGTAATTCATTGGCATGAAAGTAAACAAATAGGGTAGTCTTCGTCGTTAAGGTTAAAAACGATAGTGAAACCTTTGGGCAATTAAAAAGTACCCACTAAAGAATTAGTTGTGGATTTTCCAATCGTTAGAGGTATTATTGTATATTAAAATTTTCTAAAACCCCTTTTGTTCATGAGTGCAGTCATTCAAACCAGAGATGTTTCCAAAAAATATGTGATGGGTAGCGAAACTATCCACGCTCTTAAGTCCATCACCATCGACATCAACAGGGGTGAATATGTGGCTTTTATGGGGCCGTCAGGGTCGGGGAAATCTACTTTGATGAACATTGTAGGCTGTCTTGATACGCCTTCCGGAGGTCAATACATCCTCAATAACCATGACGTAAGCGACCTTACCGAAAATGAGCTGGCGGAAATCAGGAACAAGGAGATCGGGTTCGTTTTCCAGACTTTCAACCTGCTGCCAAGGCAGTCGTCTCTTGAGAACGTTGCACTTCCGCTTATTTATGCGGGAATGAATAGGGAGGACAGGGAAGAGCAAGCCATGGCAGCCCTTGCTGGTGTTGGACTTGCTGAAAGGGCTCGTCATAAGCCCAATGAGTTATCGGGTGGGCAGCGCCAGAGAGTTGCCATTGCGAGAGCGCTCGTTAACAACCCTTCGATTATCCTGGCGGATGAGCCGACTGGTAACCTCGACACGAAGACCTCTTACAGCATAATGGAGCTTTTTCAGGAGCTGCACGACAAAGGCAACACCATCATTATGGTGACACATGAAGAAGATATTGCAACGTATGCGCACCGGGTCATCAGGCTAAGGGACGGTTTGATTGAATCTGACACTGAAAATAAAAACATCACCCGCCATGTGTCAGAGCCGGTCTGATATTGGATGAAAATTTACACTAAAACAGGCGACAAGGGAACCACCTCTCTTCTTGGTGGCACGAGGGTGTCGAAGGCACATCTTCGCATAGAAACCTATGGCACTGTCGACGAACTCAATTCCTATATCGGATTACTGAGGGATCAAGAGGTAAACAAAGCCAGAATACCATTTTTTATAGAAATACAGGAGCAGCTTTTTACCATTGGCTCTCACCTGGCTATGGAGCCTGGAAGTACCAAATTCCCCATTCCGCAGGTTGATGAAACATTGACAAGCAGGCTGGAGGCCGCCATGGATGAAATGGATACCTTGCTGCCTCCGATGAAAAACTTCATTCTCCCAGGCGGCCATCCTTCGGTTTCGCATGGTCACATCGCTCGCTGTGTTTGCCGCAGGGCTGAACGCCTGGTGATTGGTCTGCAGGAGCAGGAGCCCGTCGAAGAAAGTATTGTCCAGTTTCTTAACCGCCTTTCCGACTATCTTTTTGTGCTGTGCCGCATGATGGCGCAGGAGCTAGGCGTGGAGGAAACCCCGTGGAAGCCCAGAAGTCCAAAATAGGCTTTTTTTGCACCTCTCCCAAAGGAAAAAGTTTGTACCGGGACAAACCTGGTGAAAATTTAGTATCTTCATTGGTCTCAACCCCCGATATTAAATTTTAGATGACGCTTAAGAAGCCTCTTCTGTTGTTTACTGCTTTATTTGGCCTTTTTTCGTCCACTCAGGCGCAGAAAGTAAGCATACAAGAAACGACCACAGGCATTGACTTTCTGATGGGCGGAAAGGAGGTGCTTACCTACCAAACTGCGATGCTCACCGTGCCGGAAGGTGTGAAGAAGGAGTTTCGCAAATCTGGCTTTATCCACCCGCTCAAGTCACCTTCTGGCGAGGTGCTTACCCGTATTCAACCACCAGACCATTACCATCATTTAGGTATTTGGGGTCCATGGACAAAGACAAAAGTCGAGGGCAGGGAAGTGGACTTCTGGAACCTGGGAGATGGAAAAGGCAGGGTCGATTTTGATCATGTGATATCTCAGGTGGCCAAAGGTAGCTATGCTGAGGTGGTTGTCCGTCAGAACCATACTGACCTGCTGGCACCGAACGGCCAACAGGTGGCCATTGAGGAGGATTTAGGCATCCGGGTGCAAAGCGCAGACAAAGGAAGGTACCTTGTCGACTACACAACAACCATTTCCACACCACTTTCAACGCCTATTATGTTGGAGGCCTACCGCTATGGAGGGGGTATAGGCTACCGTGCCACGGCGGCCTGGAATCAGGGTAACAGTACGATTCTTACGTCAGAAGGGTACGATAGAACCAACGCCGATGGAACAGGGGGGAAGTGGGTAATGGTGCACGGAGTTTCTGGAGCAAAGGAAGGAAAAAGCGGAATACTATTTCTTAGCTACCCTGAAAACAGGGCCCACCCCGAACCAATGCGGGTGTGGCCAGTGGATGCTAACGGAGGAAAGGAAAATGTTTACATAGAGTTTTGCCCCATCAGGTATGAGCCCTGGGAAATTGAGCCTGGAAAGAGATACACTTTGAAATATAGAATGGTGGTGTTTGACGGAACGCTTACAGCCCAAGAAGCGGAAGCTTACTGGAAAGCATTCACCAAATAATAATTAACTACTTACCCTTAGACTACTTATATACCTATGAAAAGAAGAGAATTTGTCCGAAACACAGCCATTGCTACCAGTGTGCTGGGTTTCCCCACCATAGTGCCCTCTTCCGTTTTTGGAAAAGATGCGCCGAGCAACAAAATCAATATTGGCCAGATTGGGTGTGGTCGCATTGCCCGTGGCCACGACATGCCAGGTACCTGGCAGCACGACGTGGCCCGGTTCGTGGCCGTCTCCGATTTGGACAGCAAGCGGATGAAGGAAGGAAAAGAGCATGTTGAAAAGTACTATACTGAGAAAATGGGCAAACCGTATGTCGATGTGAAACAGTACGGTGATTACAAGGAAATGCTGTTGAACAAAGACATTGATGCGGTCATCATCAGCACGCCCGACCATTGGCATTCTCAGCCTGCCATGGAGGCTGTGCTGGCCAAAAAGCACGTCTACCTGCAAAAGCCGACCTCCCTCACTATCAAAGAGGGACGGCAGCTGGCTGATCTTGTAAAGAAGTCGAATGTCACTTTCCAAATGGGAACGCAGCAGCGCTCTATGAAGCAGTTCAGGGTTGCGGCTGAGCTGGTGCGCAATGGCAGGATCGGAAAGATTCACACGGTACGGATTGGCCTTCCGGGCGATCCTGCAGGCCCTGAAGCGCCAGCGATGCCTGTGCCCAAGCAGCTGAACTACGATGCTTGGCTGGGCTCAACACCCGAGGTACCTTATACTGAGATTGGCGTGCACCCTGTTGAGGGCTACGACCGTCCGGGCTGGTTGCGTTGTGAGCAGTTCGGTGCAGGTATGATCACTGGCTGGGGGCAACATCACTACGATTCGGCTGCCTGGGGTATCGACACCGAATACACAGGACCAAGGTTCATTGAGGCCGTGGCCGAGTTTCCAAGATCCGGGCTTTGGAATGTGCATGGCGACTTCATGGTGAAGCAGGAATACGACAACGGCATCAACGTATTTACATCAGGTGGGTACCCGAATGGTATTCGCTACGAAGGAACTGATGGTTGGATTTGGGTATCGAGGGGCGACTATGTGGCTTCGGCCTCCGACCCGGTAGCTGCTGAGAACAGCGCTAAGGCATTAGATGCTTCTGACCCTAAGATTCTGCAATCTGTGATTGAGCCAGGGGAGATTCATTTGTATGAAAGCGAAGAGCACCATGGCAACTGGCTGGAGTGCATCAAGTCTGGCAAGGAGCCGATATCTCCTGTAGAAATGGGTCACAAGGCCTGTTCTGTGTGCTTGACAAGCCATATTGCCATGAAAATTGGCAGAAGGCTGGAGTGGGATTCCAAAACAGAGCGCTTTATCAACGACGACGAAGCAAATTCTTACTTAAGCAGGCCGCAAAGAGCGCCTTATGGAACCGATAACGTTAAAATGAAAGGATAAAAATTAAATGAAACTCAACCAACTATTTTCAGGGGCTCTCGCAGCCCTTTTTCTTGCAGGCTGCCAATCAGGAACGATGAAAGAGAGCACGGAAGAACCTACCGACGATGGTAAAATCAGGATTATGACGCTGGAACCTGGGCATTTTCATGCCGGGCTCATCCACAAGTCGATGTATCCGGTGGTGGACTCCACCATTTATGTGTTTGCGCCAGACGGCCCGGAGCTGACGGATTACCTTGCCCGAATCAACGGCTACAATACCCGGGCGGAAAACCCTACCGGGTGGAAAACAGAGGTGACCAAAGGCCCTGATTTCCTGCAAAAAATGATCGATCAGAAGCCGGGTAATGTGATGGTTGTGGCAGGTAAAAATGATCACAAAGTGGACTATGTGCTGAAGGCCATTGAAAACGACATAAACGTGTATGCCGACAAACCCCTGGTGGTGGACAAAGCTGGTTATGCTAAGCTTCTCAGGGCTTTTCAGGTGGCAGAACAAAAAGATCTGCTGCTGTATGATATCATGACCGAGAGATTTGAGATCACCACTATTTTGCAACGCCAGCTTTCTATGATGCCTGAGGTATTTGGTGAGCTGGAGGACGGCACGCCTGACAATCCGGCGATTACCAAAGAGAGTGTGCATCACTTCTTCAAATATGTGTCTGGCAAGCCTTTAGTGCGGCCCGACTGGTTTTTTGATGTGAAAGTAGAAGGCACAGGTATCGTGGACGTAACCACTCACCTGGTAGACCTGGTGCAATGGGAAACCTTCCCCGAACAAATGCTCGACACCACCGATGTCAACATGATGTCCGCAAAGCTTTGGCCTACCGTGCTGACCCTTGACGATTTTAAAGGCGTGACGGGCACTGAAGAGTTTCCTGCATTCCTTAGCGAGTATATCAAAGACGGCAAGCTGGAAGTGCTTAGCAACGGGGAGATGAATTACACCCTGAGAGGCAAACATGCGAAGGTGAGCGTGATCTGGAATTACAAGGCACCTGAGGGAGCAGCCGATACACATTATAGCATGATGCGGGGTACCAAAGCCAACCTGATGATTCGTCAGGGAGCGGAAGAGAACTACAGGGCGACTCTGTATGTGAAACTATTGGGTACCCAGGACGAGGCATTGGCCAAGGCGATCAACGAAACGCTACAGGCGAAATACCCAGGCATTGGGTTGACGAAGCAGGAGGGAGGAGAGTACATTGTCGACATCCCTGATTCTTACCACAACGGCCATGAAGCACACTTTGGTCAGGTAACCGAAAAGTTTTTGGAGTACTACCAGGCCGGATCCATGCCTGAGTGGGAAAAGGCCTTTATGAAGGTGAAGTACTTCACTAATATTAAGGCATTGGAAATGGCCACAGCTAAGTAATGTTGTAGCCTTGTGTAAAAATTTAGAGCCCGAAGGTGGTGCACACAGCGATAGCTGGTGGCACCACAGTCAGGCTTTTTGGTGATTAGCGCACTCCCTCATAGTCTTCCTCAGAGGACTCCGAAGCTTGAAATGATTGGGCGTGAGGCATGCTTTTAATCAAAAAAAGCCTATCTTAATCGGATGGAATGGACAGTACCCATAATAGTTGTCGTGCTCTTTGTGCTGAGCATCCCTGCCTATTGGAAAAAAGGGCAGTTGAAATAACGAATACTTTTTATAATAGTACCTAAGCTCCTCCAGATTTGCGACCTGATCGCCCTATCGCAGGAATTGTAATTCTGCCTTCGATATCCACTGATTGCGTCACAGTTACGATTCTCCCTCAGAGTCTTCCGGATAGGACTCTAAGAAGCTTGGATCAACAGACTTGCTTTAGAAGACTGGATTCAACGACCATTTAGTAGGCCTTTCACCTACCCATCCAGCCGCCATCTAATACCACAACAGTCCCGTTCATATAAGACGAGGCTTCGCTGGCCAAAAAGACCACCGGTCCTTTGAAGTCAGCCGGATTTCCCCACCTGTTTTGCGGAATACGTGCCAGTATAGATTTGCTGCGGTCGGCATCGTCCTGTAGTGCCTGGGTATTGTCGGTAGCGATGTATCCGGGGGCAATGGCATTCACGTTGATCCCCCTGGATGCCCACTCGTTGGACAACGCCATGGTCAGCTGACCAATCGCCCCCTTGCTTGCAGCGTAGCCGGGCACGGTGATACCTCCCTGAAAAGTGAGCAGAGAGGCCGTGAAGATGATTTTGCCGCTACCCCGACTGAGCATCGTTTTACCTATCTCCCTCGACATGATGAATTGCGCATTCAAATTGACCTCCATCACCTCATCCCAATACTCATCAGGATGTTCGGCAGCCGGCTTCCTTAGTATGGTGCCTGCATTGTTCACCAATATGTCGATGACAGCATGCTTCGCTTTCGCTTTCTCCAAAAAGGCGTACAACGATGGCCGATCAGAAAAATCACATTGGTAAGCCGTAAACGACCTGCCCAGTGCCTGAACCGATTTTTCTACCTCACTTCCAGTTAATTCGAGTGATGCCGATACACCGATAATATCTGCTCCAGCTTCTGCTAGTCCTTCTGCCATTGCCCTACCTATTCCTCTTTTGCAACCTGTGACCAGGGCAGTCTTGCCCTTCAGGCTAAATAGATCGAGTACCATAGGCTAGCGGATGGATCTTAGTGGATGGCCATCCATGTCTGTAAACGCTTTGTTTTCGCCAGCCATTGACCAGGTGAATGTATAATTTGAAGTGCCGGCACCCGCATGAATAGACCACTCGGGAGAGATCACTGCCTGCTTATTGCTCATGGCCAGGTGTCTTGTTTCCTGAGGTTCCCCCATAAAGTGCATCACAATCTGATCTTCAGGCAAGTCAAAATAGAAGTATACCTCCATTCTTCGGTTGTGCGTATGCGGAGGAAAGGTATTCCAAATGCTTCCTGGAGCCAAAATGGTGAGCCCCATCACCAGCTGACAGCTCAGTATACCTCCGTCGTGGATGTACTGATAAATCGTGCGTTCGTTGCAGTTCTCTTTCGAACCAAGCTTCACCTCATTGGCATCAGCGAAGGTCGCTTTTGTGGTTGGATACTCCCGGTGTGCGGGACATGAGTTCACATAGAACTCGGCAGGAGTGTCAACGGTATCGCTAGCAAACAACACTTCTTTTTTTCCTTTACCTACGTAAAGGCATTCTTTGTTGTTGAGTTCGAATGACTCACCATCTACGGTTACAGATCCCTTTGCTCCCACATTGATGATCCCGAGCTCCCGGCGTTCGAGGAAGAAATCTGCTTTCGTATGCTCTTTGTAGGCGGGGAGAGCAATTGCCTTGATTGTTGGCACTATGCCGATGATCATCATGCGGTCGTGAAGCGAATATACGCTCGTGGCCTGTCCTGTTTTCATTACCTCGGGTATCAGAAAACGCTCTCTAAGCGCCGAAGTAGTTAGCTGTTTAATGTCTTCAGGGTGTGAGCCAAATCGTAAGTCTGTCATTTTGTTAATTGAGCGTGAAAAAATTGTTCTGGTTAACTGTGAAAGATATAAAATTCAGGCATTCTTCGAAAGTGCTCTCCATCAGGACTTACCCTTCCCAACCAAACATAGTCAAATACCCATAGGTCTGAGGGTCGACATCTCCTAATTGCACCCTGCCCCAAATTTTTTGAAAAAACCAAAGATTCTTCCCGCTCGTTATACTATCCTTTAGAGATTAAATTTCTAATTTTACTTTTTCAATAATAGGTTGAGGCCATGATAGATACCCTTCAATTTCCGATCACGCAGGTGGCGAAGTCCAG
This sequence comes from Imperialibacter sp., assembly GCF_048007035.1. Lineage (NCBI taxonomy): Bacteria > Pseudomonadati > Bacteroidota > Cytophagia > Cytophagales > Flammeovirgaceae > Imperialibacter > Imperialibacter sp. Next base: position 454,674 of record NZ_CP180355.1, on the reverse strand, counting down.
AATCAAGGAGCTGGACATGGATAATGTTCAATTTGGTAAGAGCTACTCTGACCACATGTTTATGGCAGATTATGTCGATGGACAGTGGAAGGATCTGAGGATTGTGCCTTATGGCAACCTGTCAATGAGCCCCGCTAACACCACATTGCACTACGGCCAGTCTATTTTTGAGGGCATGAAGGCGTACAAAGCCGAGAACGGCGACGTACTTGTTTTCCGTCCGGAAAAAAACGCTGCCCGTCTGAACAAGAGCGCCGAGAGAATGTGCATTCCCGAAATTCCTGAGGAGATGTTTATGAGTGCGCTTACTGAGCTGCTGAAGCTGGACAGAGACTGGGTGCCTAACAAGGCTGGTACTTCGTTGTACATCCGTCCGTTTGTTTTCGGCAACGATCCATTTGTGGGCATCAGGTCGTCACTGACATATCAATTCATCATTTTCACCAGCCCGGCAGGCGCTTACTATTCCAGGCCCGTTAAGGTGAAGGTGGAGACAAAATATACCAGAGCTGCTCCCGGAGGCACCGGCAGCGCCAAAACTGCTGGCAACTATGCAGCGGCATTGTACCCAATGGTGCAGGGGCAAAAAGCTGGTTACGATCAGCTACTTTGGACCAATGCAGGCTCTCACGAATACTTTGAAGAGTCTGGCACCATGAATGTGTTCTTCCTGATTGACGGTGTGCTTTGCACAGCTCCGGCGGGAGAAACCATCCTTGATGGGGTGACCAGGGACAGTGTGATTACCCTGGCCAAAGAGTGGGGCTATCCTGTTGAAGAACGCAAAGTATATGTAAAAGAGCTCAAGCAGGCATTGCTCGATGGTAAGGTGAACGAAGCGTTTGGTGTAGGCACAGCTGCGACTATTGCCAAGATCAGCCACATCGGTTTTGAAGACGGCGACCTGGAATTGCCAGGTGAGGAGTCGAGAACGCTGTCGAACAGGCTTTTGAAAACACTTGATGATATCAAGTACGGCAGAATAGAAGACACACACGGCTGGATTTACAGAATCTGACGATCATAACATATCACAAAATCCATCCGCTTTTCGAAGGGATGGATTTTTTGTTGGTTAAGGTTGAAAGGTTGGCGAAAGTTGTTTAGGGGGCGCTAATCAAATCTAGAAAATCGTTTTAGGCTATTTGACTAAGGCAATTCGACGGTCAACCCCCTTAAATACCCTAACCCTAAAGGGCACAAGAAGGCTGTTAGAACCCCTTTAGGGAATTAAAGGGTACAAACCCTTAGCCAAATAGCCGTGAAGTTATTGGTTAAAAAAAATTATTTCGCCCTTTGAGTTGGAATGCGGAGTGAAGAACGGACTAGTAATTCCCGTACAAAGTAAACTTAATTGAAAAACAAATAACACCATGACAATAGAACAGTTGAAAGACGTGAAAGCCAGGGTAGCGGCTTTGAGGGGGTATCTTTGACTACGATAACCGCAAACGTGAAGTAGAAGACAATGAGGCGCTGACAGTGCTGCCGGGCTTTTGGGACAAACCCAGTGAAGCAGAAAAGCTGTTAAAAGAAATAAGGCTGCAGAAGGTGTGGACAAATGCCTATGAAGAAGTAAGCACTTCGCTGGAGGATCTTGAAACCATCTATGAATTCTACAATACCGACGAGGCTGAGATGGAGGACGTTGATGCGGAGTACAAAAAGGTATCTGCGCAGTTGGAAGAGGTGGAGCTGAAGAAAATGCTTAGCGGGGAAGAAGACCAGCTGAGTGCCATGCTGGAAATCAACCCGGGTGCTGGCGGAACAGAAAGTAACGACTGGGCGGAAATCCTCATGCGGATGTACATCATGTGGGGAGAGAAGCATGGTTACAAAGTGCGGCAGGTGGACTACACACCAGGCGATACGGCTGGTCTTAAGTCAGCCACGCTGGAGTTTGAAGGGCAGTTTGCTTATGGTTACCTGAAAGCCGAAACGGGTGTGCATCGCCTGGTGCGAATTTCGCCCTTCGATTCAGGTGGAAGGAGGCATACCTCTTTTGCCTCGATCTACGTGTATCCGGTAGCCGACGACAGCATAGAGATTGAAATCAACCCGGCCGATGTGGAACTGCATACGTCTAGATCAGGTGGTGCCGGAGGTCAGAATGTAAACAAGGTGGAAACCAAGGTGCAGCTGACCCACAAGCCAACGGGCATTGTGGTGGTGTGTCAGGTCGAGCGTTCGCAGTTGGCCAACCGAGAACTGGCCATGCAAATGCTGAAGTCGAGGCTGTATCAGATGGAGGTGGAGAAACGCAATGCCGTGCGTGACAAGGTGGAAGCCGGCAAGATGCGGGTCGACTTTGGCTCGCAAATCCGCAACTATGTGCTGCACCCTTACAAACTGATCAAGGATGCCCGCACCGGCGTGGAGCGCACCGATGTGCAGAATGTACTCGACGGCGATCTCGACGACTACATCAAAGCGTTTTTGATGGGGCAGGAGGCGTAGGTCGGGGGAGGGTAGTAGCCACCCTTACCGGTCATTGCGAGGCTGTGGACAATTTTTTCTTTAAGTGCGTTACTATCAGCCGTGGCAATCTACTTGTTTTGGATACGAATTCTAACAGACAGATTGCCACGCTCGTAAGGCTTCCCGTTCAATGAATTTGATTTATTTACTCGCTCGCAATTACCGTCCCAGAGGCAAGGTGGTTTCTGAAGTAGATTCGTTGTCCAGGCACCCGTGTTGAGACAACGTCGTCAAAACCCATGCAATTTTTTGAATAACCTTCCCGAAGGTTCTACCTTTACCCGTCGATTTTTTCTATGACCCAGCAAAAGATATACACATGGCAGTTTATGCTATTGTGTTTCAGTAGTCTCCTTTTCTTCAGCAGCTTCAACATGATCATCCCGGAGCTGCCAGCTTTCCTGACCTCCATTGGTGGTGGCGACTACAAGGGTCTCATTATTTCGGTTTTTACCCTCACAGCCGGCCTCAGCGGCCATTCAGTGGCAAGCTGGCCGATAAGGTCGGACGAGTACCTGTGATGGTATTTGGCGCTACGGTCAGCGGATTGGCGGCGCTGGTATATCCCCATGTCACTGTGGTGTGGGCCTTCCTATTGCTGCGTTTCTTTCATGGGTTTTCTACGGGTTTTAAACCTACTGGCACGGCAGCCTATGTAGGAGACATTGCGCCGCTGCTGAAGAGGGGAGAAGCCATGGGCATTTTTGGCCTCTTTGGAAGCATGGGGATGGCCATCGGGCCTGCCATAGGTTCCTACATCGCCTCAGCTGCTTCGCTGAACACCATGTTCTACACCTCTTCATTGATGGCGCTGTTGTCAGTGGTTATACTGGCTGGCATGAGAGAGACGCTGGTCAATAGAGAGAAATTTCGCCCCGATCATCTGAAAATCAACTGGGCTGATGTGTATGAACCAAGGGTGCTTTACCCCTCGGTTACCTTGCTGCTGACGATGCTGCCTTTCGGGGCTGTGCTTACCCTCGCACCCGACTTTAGCGACTATTTGGGAATGGGAAACCGAGGTCTATACTTCACGACTTTCACAATAGCTTCTCTGGGTATCAGGTTCATTGCGGGTAAGGCGTCGGACAAGTTCGGAAGGGTGGCTGTGCTGCGTTTCTCCATCTTCTTTCTTGTGGCGGCCATGATCACCACCGGATTTTCCACCAGTGTATGGCAGTTTTTGACAGGTGCTGTGCTGTTTGGCATCGGTACGGGCATGAACTCACCAACCATTTACGCCTGGACCATTGACCTCAGTGATGAACGCCACAGAGGCAGGGGCATTGCCACCATGTATATTGCCCTGGAAGTGGGCATAGGTTTGGGGGCACTGCTGGCAGGGTGGCTGTATGGCAACCATTTTTCGCATATGCCCTTTGTGTTCTCGTTTGTGGGCTTTGTTGCCTTTCTGGGTTGGGTTTTTGTGGAGCTCATCGGTAAGAAAAAAGACGTGATTCCCTCTCAACTGCGCCAGTAGATTTATTTACTTTGTTCCAAAACACAGACAATGAACACCCGAAACCTGATATCTGTCCTTTTCCTTCTTTCGATAGGTGTGCACCTGTGGGCGGTGGGCGTTGAAAACTCCGACCTGATCCATTGGTCCAAGCCTTTGTTGATGCCCTTGCTGGCCTTTTATTTTTGGTTGAGTAGCAAGGCGGTTGACAAGTCGGTGAGGGTAGGCATTCTGGCGGCGCTGGTTTTTAGCTGGCTGGGTGATTCATTGCTTATGTATCAGGAAAAGGCAGAAATGTATTTCCTGCTTGGTCTGGGCGCATTTCTAATAGCACAGATCATGTATGGATTCAATTTTGCTCAGCTTAAAAATCCTTCAAAGAAAAAGATGGAATGGCGGACAAAATTCAGTGTGGGCCTGCTTGTCATCTTTTACTTTTTCATGCTCTACACCCTCTGGAATTTCCTCGGCAACTTCAAGGTTCCCGTCATCCTTTACGGCGCTTGTTTGGTGGGCATGCTGCTGATGGCAGTGATCAGGAAAAACAGAACCAACGAAACAAGTTTCTCGCTTTTATTTTTTGGCGCCATCGCCTTTCTCGTGTCCGATTCTATGCTGGCGGTAAGTAAGTTTGTCGGGCCATTTCCCATGGCTGGGTTTTGGGTAATGGTAACGTATATTGCGGCACAAGCGCTGATTGTTCAGGGAGTATTGGCACACTATCACGGTGAGCCTAGTCCAGAGAAGAAACCTGCGCCGAAGGGGCGTCGATGAGGTACTCGTGCACGGCGTTCTCCACGGTTTTGAGCTCTTTTACCTTTTTCTTGTAGCCGGGAAGCTCAACATACAACCAATAAGGGCTATCACATATTTCGTTGGTCAGTGTCAGAGCGAGATCATCGTCAGGGCACTTGTTTTGATACGTGATGATTTTGCTGAAGTAGTTCCATTTGATCTGCCGCTGTTTCGACCAGTCCCGGTTCAGGTCTTGCACCCTTTTGGTATCTGTAGTCAGCGAGTCGACCAGGTAGGAAGCCACGTCTTCCGACAACTTGTACCTGATTTTCACTGCATAGCGGTCGATAAAGTAAGCCGTGATTTCATCTACGTTGGCTGGGCCAATTTTGATCCCCGGATTCTTTCTGGTATAGAAATGCAGCCTGCGAAAATGAAAACTGCCCAAATCTTTGTAGCCCGTAAGATCGATGACATCCCGATAGGCATTTAGGGCAAGGGCCGTCTTGCGATTGGCGACAGGAAGTGATGAGGCCGTACCATTTGCTGATGAACCAGTTTTATCAGTTGGGTCGATGGTAGATCGTTTTTGTCCGCAACTCAGCATGGCAGCTAAAATAAGGAAGGGGAGAAGTGGCCTCATCAGAACTAAGTTAGCTATTTATTGTCTCGGAATGCTCGTTTCTGTCAAAATAGTAGCCGCCAGTTGTAAGATTTATTGAAAATGAAATTGAATTAAGTCATTTTCAAAAGTTATTATTGCAGCCACGTTAACATGCCCCAAGGAATGGATAAAAAACCGGAGATTACTTATTCGCTAGGACGATTCGAACCCCAGGTATTCGTTAAGGTTTTTAGTCTGTTAATAGTTATTCTGGCAGGATTGTCGCTTCTGGCGAGTTACTTAATGGATCAGTCACTTGAAGGAATCATTGTCGGCCAGGGGCTCTATCGGTTTATTCTTCTTCCCTTTTTTCTTGCCGGTGGGATTGCTTACATCACCAGACATTCAACGCTGAAAGTTACGCATGTCACCAAGAGAAAGCTTGGCAAGCTGGTCACTGAAGCGATGCGAAAAGAAGGCTATGAGTTGAGAAAAGACAAAGACCAGGTGATGGTTTTCGATCCTGAGATCAGTGGGATTGTCTCACTGAATCAATGGATGGAGAATGTTACAGTTACCGTGAAGTTCAAAAACCACAACATGACCATTGTGGGCCCCAGGAGAATTATGAGGAATATGCACGACAGGGTGAAATTTGGACTTGATTTCAAGGAAGCCATGCGCCTGGAACCTGCTCAATAAAACTTAGCCACTTCCTCCAGCGGCTTTCTTGCCAGCTTAGGCACGTAAACCTCGTCGGCCGCATAACCCACAGGTAGTAACAAATAGGGCCTTTCATTGTCGGGCCTTTCGAGTATTTTCGACAAAAAATTCATTGGACTTGGTGTATGTGTCAGTGTCACCAATCCAGCCATGTGCACCGCTGAAATGAACATCCCGCAGGCAATCCCCACCGATTCATTTACGTAGTAGTTGTTGATCTTTTCGCCTTCTTCATCCTTGTCATACACTTTTTTGAAGACCACAACGATCCATGGAGCTGTTTCAAGAAAGGGTTTGTCCCAATTGGTGCCTATAGGTGCGAGATCCTTCAGCCAGCGTTCGCTCATGCGGCCATGGTAGCTCTCGTATTCTTCCTGTTCGGCTGCCTTTCTTATTTCCTTTTTGATCGCTGGGTTTGAAATGGCACAGAATGTCCAGGGTTGCTTATGTGCTCCGGAAGGTGCTGTAGAGGCGGTTTTTATGATATTTTCGATCACTGCCCGATCAACCGGCTTGTCGGAGAAATCTCTGACGGTTCGCCGCAAGTCCATGTCCTGATAGAAGTGCAGGCTCTTTTGCAAGGTGATTTCCGGGGTAAACGCCCTCGGATGATGGCGCACATGCTCGTATCCGTCTATAACTTTTATTGTCTCCTCAGTCATTGTTTTGGCCTTTATTAAAAAATGCAGCCTCTTGTCGGGCTTAAATTTTATACCTTCTCAAATCTAGACAACCAATTGTAAACCTCAGAATTGATGTTAAAAAAAATAGCAGCACCGTCCTTCCTATTGCTTTTCAGCTTCTTTACATCGCATGCTCAACAACTAACAGTTTCGGGGCTGCAGGATAAAGTAGAGGTATACCGTGACCCCTGGGGTATCAACCATATTTATGCTGAGAATGAGCACGACCTCTTTTTTACGCAGGGCTACATGGCTGCCAAAGATCGCCTTTTTCAGTTTGAGATTTGGCGAAGGCAGGCCACAGGTACGGTAGCTGAACTGCTGGGAGAGCGGGAAATCAAAAGAGACATAGGTACGAGGCTCTTCAAGTTTCGGGGAAACATGAAAGAGGAAATGAACCACTACCATGAAAGAGGGGAGGAAATAATTATCGCTTTTGTAGATGGTGTAAATACCTATATCGCCGAAGCTAATTCAGCTCCGGAGAAGCTGCCAGTTGAGTTTCAACTGTTGAAGACAAAACCGCAGCCATGGACGCCAGAAGTAGTTATTTCAAGACATCAGGGGCTGTTGGGTAATATTGGCAACGAGCTAAAAGCTGCCCGGGCCGTGGCGGCGATTGGAGCCGAAAAGTTTAAGGAAATAGAGTACTATCATCCGTTCGATTCCGATTTGAATATGGATCCGGTTATTGACCAGTCGCTGCTGACCGAAGATATCCTTGAGCTCTACAATGCTTATCGGAAATCTGTCAAATTTCAACCCTCAGATGTGCAAGCCAGCGCCAGGGAAGGCATGGGGAAGTACAGCGAGCTGGCAGCCAAATGGGAAGAGGACTTTACACTTGACAGGCAGGAACTCAGAAACGCCATTGGTAGTAACAATTGGGTGGTAAGTGGTGAGCGTACTCAGAGCGGATACCCCATGCTGGCCAACGACCCGCATCGTGGACTGGCTGCACCCTCACTCCGGTATTGGTCGCACCTGGTAGCGCCGGGCTGGAATGTGATAGGGGCTGGTGAGCCTGAGATTCCCGGCATTTCCATTGGCCACAATGAGTACGGCGCCTGGGGGCTCACAGTGTTTACCAACGACAGCGAAGATTTGTATGTGTATGATACAAATCCGGAAAACCCTAACCAGTACAAATACAACGATGTCTGGGAAGATATGAAAATCATTACCGAGACGATCAAAGTGAAAGACCGGCCCGACGTCACTGTTGAATTGAAATACACCCGCCATGGCCCTGTAGTGTTTGAAAAAGCAGAGAAGCATGTTGCTTATGCCGTCCGCTGTGGGTGGCAGGAGGTGGGCGGTGCGCCCTACCTGGCTAGTTTAAGGATGGATCAGGCCGAGACCTGGGAGGAGTTTCGGGAGGCTTGCAACTACAGCCATATCCCGGGAGAAAACATGATCTGGGCCGACCGGAAAGGAAACATCGGCTGGCAGGCTGTGGGCATAGCTCCCATTCGTAAAAACTTCAGCGGCATGGTGCCAGTGCCTGGCGACGGCCGCTACGAGTGGGGAGGCTACTTGCCGATCAAAGCCAAGCCTCACAGCTACAATCCGGTGGAAGGCTATGTGATTACCGCCAATGAGAACCTTACCAAAACCGATTATGAGTTTCCTGAGGTAATTACTTTTGACTGGGGTGATGGGTACAGGGGCGACAGGCTGAAGGAGATCATTGCTTCGGGTAGGGTGCTGAGCCTGGGGGACATGGCAGCCATGCAAACGGACTATCTGGCGCTTCCGGCAAGGGAAATTGTGCCTATGTTGAAAAATATGGCTATTGCTGATACAAAAATAAGTGCAGCGAGAGACAAACTGCTGGCCTGGGATTTTGTGCTCGACAAGAATTCCACTACGGCCACCATTTATGCAGCCTGGGAAAAAGAGATCAATGCGAGAATGAAGGATCTGATGATTCCTGCCGAGGCCAGGCCGCACATTTCAGGGCTTTCCATGTTTAAAGTCATCGGCTGGTTACAGGCACCGCCGCCGGTTTTTGGTAGCGATCCAATCAAAGGAAGAGATGACCTGCTGACTTCGTCGCTTGCTGCGGCCATTGCTCAACTTGAGCAAAAACTGGGAAGAGATCAACGTAAGTGGCAATATGGCCAGGAAAAGAACCATCATGTGATAATCAAACACCCCATGAGTGAGGCGGTGTCTGCTGACATGCGGAAAAAATTGGATGTTGGTCCCGCACCACGGGGAGGCTACCACCTAACGCCAGGTGTGACAGGGTCAGGCGACAATCAAACCCATGGTGCCACGTTTCGGATCATCATGGACACGCAAAATTGGGATCGCTCAATGGGTATCAACTCCCCCGGGCAGTCGGGAGATCCGGATAGCAAATATTATAAAAACCTCTTCGACCTTTGGGCGAATGACAAATACTTCCCCGTTTACTACTCAAAAGAGATGATCATGAAAGTGGCTGAAGAAAGCTACAAGATGAGCCCCAGGTAGAGCTATCTGCCCAGCTTGTACTCCAGCCCACTTTTTACGGTGGGCCATTCGGTATCAAGTATACTATAAACGGCGGTATCCCTCATGGTGCCGTTGGGCATGATATAATGGTTTCGGAAGATGCCATCGAGTTGAGCACCAAGCCGCTCGATGGCTGCCCTTGATGCTGTATTCATTCTGTGTGTTCGAAACTCTACCGCAATGCATTTCAGGTTTTCAAAAGCGTGTGTAAGGAGCAAATGCTTGCATTCCGTGTTAATCGCAGTGCGCTGAACAGACTTTGCATACCAGGTGGAACCTATTTCCAATCGATGTACGGCTTTCTCAATCCTCAGGAAGCGGGTAGCTCCAACTATCTTTTGATGTGCCTTGCTATAAATCACAAAAGGCAGGCAGGTTTGGCTGGCCTGCTCCTTAAAAGCTTTTTGCATCCAGGCTTCCATTGTTTCTGGTGAGGGTACCAGCGTGTACCAAAGCTTCCACAGTTCACCGTCTTCGGCAACGTCGCAAAGGCTGGCAAGGTGCTCTGGAAGCATGGGCTGAACGATTACATGTTCACCCTCTAAAGTTACCGGGAGCGGTGGGTATTCATAAGGGACTGAGTTCATCAATTCGTTAGCCTATATTAAAAAATAAAGCGAGCCAAATGTAAGCCTTTTGCCAATTTTCATAAAAGCTATTCATGCGAAAGATTGCTATGATATTTTTCCAGTCAACCGTTTCGGAGTTAATTGAAAGCGTTTCTGATCGTATGTGGTGTCTGAAAAATGTCGAAAAGCTATAAAATATTACAGCACTACCGGTGCCCCACTATAAATACATAAATTGCAGCGTATTTTCGAGCGATGCGGAGCCTGGTTATATTCTTTTGTTTGGTTGTTGTACTTTCTTTTGGGGCACAGGCCCGGGAAGCGGAGAGGGGTATTATTGACCTTAGGGCATTCGATTTTTCGCAGGGGAAAGCACAACTTGAGGGTGAGTGGGAGTTTTATTGGGAAAGATTGATAACGCCAGAGCAGTTCAAATACGCTGCTCCAGCGCCTGATTACTTCATGTTCCCCAAGCTCTGGAACGATTCAAAAACTGCTGGTGGCGTAGAACTGTCGAGTCAGGGCTTTGCCACCTACCGGGTCAAGTTGCTTCTGCCACAACAAACTCCGCCGTTGTCTATTGCCATAAGCCACTTCTACAGTGACTACGATCTGTATGTCGACGGTCAACTGCTGGGGGAAAATGGCGTGGTGGGCAACACCAAAGAAACTTCTGAGCCTCATTGGATTCCCAAAACACTGAGAATCCTGCCCAGCTCTGATACCCTGGAGTTAGTGCTCCATATCTCCAATTTTCATCATTCGAAAGGTGGAGCCCGGGAGTCTATTCTGTTGGGAGCCCGGGATAGAATTATGCACGACAGCCTGTTCAATATCAGCTACGACCTCTTGCTGTCGGGCTGCCTGATCATGGCTGGTCTTTTCTTCCTGGGACTTTATTTATTTGGGCAAAAGGAAAACTACATCATCGCTTTTGGCCTTTTTTGCCTGGTATTCAGCTACAGGTTTTTCGGCGCCGATAACTATGCGCTGCACATTCTGTATCCTGACATTCCCTGGACGGTAACCTTGCATTTTGAGTACCTGGCCCTGTTTTTAGCGCCCTCGCTTTTTGCCATCTACTCTTACACTCTTTTTCCAAAAGACGGCAGCCTTATTATTTTGGGTGGATTTGCAGGTCTCTCTGGCTTGCTGAGCCTGCTCACCCTTGTTTTGCCCAGCACCATTTTCACACTTTTTGTTGAGCCCTATCTATTCGTGATGGTCGCTGTAATTGCCTACGTTTCCTACGTGTATGCTGCTGCGGCCAGGTTTAATCGGGACGGAGCCAATTATGCTTTGGCTAGCACCATGGTGGTGCTGTTGGTGTTTATCTACAAAATATATGTTTACCTGGCACTGGAGCCAGAAAACAGACTCCTGACGTTCATTGGGTTTATTTCATTCTTTTTCTTCCAGTCATTGAACATGTTCTTCAGAGTGACCAGGTCTTTGAGGGTGGCCAAGGAAGAAGCGGAGGAGGCATCGAGAACCAAGTCTGATTTCCTCTCCATGATGTCGCATGAAATCAGAACGCCAATGAACGCAGTAATAGGCCTGACCAATTATATGATTGGCGACAAGCCAAAAAAAGAACACAAAGAGGCACTTAACACACTGAAATTTTCTGCTGAGAACCTGCTGGTGATCCTCAACGACATCCTCGATCTTAATAAAATTGAAGCCAACAGGATTGAGTTTGAGAAAATGCCTGTCAACATCAGGCAGCTGACATCCCGCTTGAAGCAGGTTTTTGAAAGGATAGCCGATGAGCGGGGGCTCTATATTAAGGTATCGGTTGACGAAACGATAACTCAGTCTATTGTCTGTGATTCGACACGAACAAGTCAAGTGTTGAGCAATTTGATCAGCAATGCCCTGAAATTCACCAAAGAAGGTGGTATTGAATTGATAGTGAATGAATTGGACAGAGATGAAGGCCATATAACGCTGCGGTTTGCAATAAAGGACACGGGCATAGGAATTTCTATGGCCGACCAGCAGAAAATATTTGACAGCTTCACTCAGGCAAGCACCTCAGTGACCAGAGAATATGGGGGCACCGGGCTCGGGCTAACAATTACCAGAAGGTTGCTTAACCTTCAGGGCGTGCAACTCGGTCTCAACAGCGAGAAAGGCAAGGGCTCTGAGTTTTACTTTATTCAGAGGTTCGAGACCGTGGATCATGCTGTAGAAGAGGATGAAGCGTTGGCGGATGGAGTTGAATCAGGGAATAAAGGAGCGAATATTCTTCTTGTTGAAGACAACAAAGTCAATGTGCTGGTAGCGCAGAAGTTTTTGAAAAAATGGGAATTTGGCATCGAAATAGCGGCCAATGGGGCTGAGGCTGTCGACAAAGTCAAGAACAAAAAGTATGATCTGATTTTGATGGACTTGCAAATGCCTGTCATGGATGGCTATGAAGCCTCCAGGCAAATAAGGGCGCTCGGGATTAATACGCCTATTATTGCCCTCACCGCTTCCACCATGATGGAAGACCGGGATAAGGTAAAGCGGTTCGGTATGAACGACCATATTATAAAACCGTTTGACCCGGAGGATTTGAAAAAGAAGGTGAACAAATACATCACGAACAGCGTCATAGACCAATAATTTTTTTTCACTCCATAGCTAACCATTTTGGTGAAAAACTGGTTATGGTGCTATGGAAAAAGAAGCTAAGGCTCCCAAAGCAAAAGCTGGAGCCAAAAAACCTCAAAGCGCCGACATCAGGGCCAAATACAAAGAGCACGTATTGGAAAATGGTGCAGCACCATCTTCCTTTTTTTTGTTTGCCAAGTCGCTTAAGCTGAAAGAAGAAGACTTGTATGAGTTTTACAATTCATTTGAGTCTATTGAAAAGGGTATCTGGCACGACTTTGTCAGCGCCACAATCCAGGCTATTGAATCAGAAAAAGTTTACGAAGAGTATTCTGTCAGGGAGAAACTTTTAGCGTTCTACTACACCCTGATTGAGGAGCTGAAGCGAAACAGGAGCTATATTCTGTGGCAGATGCAAGCTGTGAAGCACCCCACCACAACGCCTTATTTTCTCAAGGCTTTTAAATCCGAATTTCTTTCCTGGGCCAATAATCTTGTGATTGAAGGCAAGGATACTGACGAAATAGCGAACCGGCCTTTTATCAGCGACAGGTATGGCGAGGCCATGTGGGTACAGACCTTGTTTATTCTCAATTTTTGGCACAAAGATGAGAGCAAAGGCTTTGAAAAAACGGATGCTGCGATAGAAAAAGCCGTTAACCTGGCTTTTGACCTCATGGGGCGGGGAGCTGTGGATTCATTGCTAGACCTGGCCAAGTTTATTTATCAATCGAAGAAGGAAGCCTGATCAAAATGAAAGAACAATCCAGCATCCCCACATCAAAAGTAGAAAGAGCCTCGAAGTTTGTGCGAACGGGTGCCAAAGTGGGAGGCAACTATGTCAAGCATTACGCCAAGCGCTTCATTACGGGCGATGCTTCCCGTGAGGATCTTGATCAGGCCAACGCCGAAGATATTTATGGTTCGCTGAGCGAACTCAAAGGAAGTGCACTGAAAGTGGCTCAGATGCTGGCCATGGATAAGAATATCCTCCCGACGGCTTATCAAAACCAATTCTCCATGGCGCAGTACAGCGCTCCTCCGCTGTCTTATCCGCTGGTGGTGAAGACATTCAAAGAACAACTTGGGAAGTCGCCAACGGAGGCTTTTGAGTCGTTTACCAAAAGTGCTGTGAATGCAGCCTCTATAGGGCAGGTGCATAAGGGCACTATCGGCGACAAAGAATTTGCCGTAAAGGTGCAGTACCCTGGAGTGGCCGGCAGCGTAAGATCGGACTTGAAGCTCGTGAAGCCCTTTGCCCTCAGGCTCGTGAAGCTCAACGAGCAGGAGCTAGATCACTATATGGAAGAAGTAGAGGAGCGACTACTTGAAGAAACCGACTACAAGCTGGAATTGCTTCGCTCAAAGCAAATTTCGGAAGCCTGCGCCCACATACCCAACCTGACTTTCCCCAGGTATTACTCCGAGCTTTCATCGGAAAGGATTTTGACCATGGATTGGCTGCAGGGTTTGCACCTAAAGGAATTTTTGCAAGATAACCCTTCACAGGAGCTGCGAAACCAGATAGGTCAGGCGATGTGGGACTTCTACAACCATCAGGTGCATAACCTCCTGCAGGTGCATGCAGATCCTCATCCGGGTAATTTCCTTATGATGGAGAATGGTATGCTGGGGGTAATTGACTTTGGCTGTGTGAAAGTGATTCCAGAGGATTTTTATAAGACCTACTTTCAACTGATGAGGGAAGACTTGCTCTGGAAAGAAGAGGAGCTGGTGGCGGCATTTCACGACCTGTGTTTTTTGTATGAAGACGACCCGGCCGACTATAAAGTTCTTTACATCGATGTGTTCAAGCAAATGATGCAGCTATTGGGCGCTCCTTTTCATAAAGAGTCATTTGATTTTGCCAACGAAGAGTATTTTAAGAAGATCTTTGACCTGGGGGAAGGTATCTCTAAGCGCAAAGAGTTCAAGAACTCTAAGCATCCGAGGGGTTCCAGGCATGGGTTGTACATCAACCGCACTTATTTTGGACTCTACAACCTGCTCCATGACCTTGGAGCGGAGGTGAGAACGACGAAACCGGAGTGGTTGGAGGCGGCAGTTGCGTAGAAACGAACCCTATTTTGTCACATTCTGCGGGTGTTCGAGCTACGGCCTCACGCCATTTCTCACTTGGAGGAGATAATTTCTCTCATCTATTTTGCGGGTTGAAGGCACTTATTTTTGTCGGAATAATTATATAATATTCGATAGCCGACGTAACAGGTAAAGTATTACTTAATACTCCTATTTCTAACATTATTTCGCTAGTTCACCAAATAATGATATGTGTATATCGTTATTTTTTGCAATTCGAAATTTTATTTTGGAACTCATTACATTTTAGACTCTAAGGGAGGAGAAGTGTTTTATAGGGCCTCAGAATAATTTTTATTATAGTCACGGAATACTCCAAATTGAGTATTGACATGGCACGGCTCAGCCGTTACTTTTATAGAGTGATTTTTTTATAACCAACATACCACTTTATGAAAGCCCTTCTAACAACATTATTAATCGTCCTGACCTCATTTGCGGTCTTCTCGCAGAAGCTTCCTTTTCAGGGGCAGCTTATTGAAAACGGAACACCTGTGACAGGCTCCCGGGATTTCACATTTAATATTCCGGATGGACTTGGGGGATTCGTTTGGACAGAGACACAAACCGGCATCAATGTGCAAGACGGACTCTACTCTCTGGTATTGGGAGAAGTGACCCCCTTGCCCGCCGGGCTTTTTAGTGGTGTTGAGTCGAGAACGCTCGAGATCAATGTTAGCGGCACCGACCTGAGTCCTATTGAGATTTATCCAAGCCTTACCAAAATTGATGCTTTGAACTATTCAGCAAAGAATGGGGGTGACCTGATAGGTTTGGATATAAAGCAGGCGGCTGATGCCGACGTAACCGGCACTACGGTTGGGATGCAGGTGGAAGCTTCCGGCGCCGGTTCTGGAAGTGGCGATCAAATAGGTTTTTATTCTGAGGCCAATGGAGACAACAGGCTGTATAACACAGGTGTGTGGGCAAAGGCCCTGGGAACCGGCAATGGCCAGGCTGGAACTGAAAATTATGGGGTTTATGGTGAGGCCAGGAACAACACAAAGTCTAACGTAGGAACATCCGGTGTTGCTTATGGTGCCGCCGAGAAGAATGTTGGTATATATGGCACTGCATCTGGTGGTACAGAGAATTACGCCGGGTTGTTTGAAGGCGATGTGAAGATAAGCGGCAACTTGGTTATGGAAGGGAATTCGGCTGGTACCTCTACATTCACCAAGACTCAGGACAGCTCAGCTGGTGAAGAAATTACGGCACTGAAAGGAGAAGTAAGCGGAACAGGAGTTTGGGATGGGCAGGGTGCCGGAATTACAGAATACAGCGGAATATTAGGTATTGGTAGTGCTGCTGAGGGTGGAAACGCAGGTGTGAGAGGTATTGCCAATGTTTCAGCCAATTCCGCCAGCTTCCATTATGGCGTGTATGGTATCTCCAGGTCTACTGAGGCGAATAGTACTGCGGTAATCTATGGGTTAAGAGGTGAGGCACTTGGTCAATCAAGCTTTAGCGTTGGTGTTAGGGGAATTTCTAATAATTCAGCAGCTGGAGGCGCCAATTTTGGAGGTGATTTTTCCGCAAATGATAACCCGGGACAAAATGTCGGCTTACGAGGAAGAGCCCAGGGCGACGGAGCACAAACAAGCGAAAATATAGGTGTATCAGGTGTTTCTACGTCCAACAACTCTGCGAAAAATATTGGCGTGTATGGCACTGCTTCTAGCGCCTCGGGGGAAAACTGGGCAGGATTTTTTGAAGGAGATGTGAAGGTGACCGGCACACTTTCTGTTGATGGACAGGGGGGAAGCATTTCTGCCACAGGTATCAATCAGGACTACGGGAATTTTGGAGAAAAGGATTGGGAGACAGGTCTTCAGGGCTACCTTGACCTTCGTGGCGATGCCGAAGCAGGAAAAGACAATATCAGAATCGCTTTAGGAGTGGAAAAAGCAGGATCAGAAACAGTTGGCAGCTTTTCCCTATTTGGCCCCGTGTACAATGATGTGAATTGTCCTACTTGTCCAAGGAGCTTAGTTTCTGCTTATCTCTCAAACGACCCGGGCGGAAATACACCCACTGAATGGTCGGGCAATTTTCAGCTAAGCGGACAAGAGTCTCCTAACGTTATCATTGGTGGTCAAAACTACCAGGACAGCGATTTGGGACATATATCACTGTTCGGCAACAAGCCGGACGGAAACGGCTGGTTTTACAGCCATGCAGGCTTACAGGTCAATCAGGATGGGAGCCAGGAATGGGGCTCTTTGCGACTGGAGGCTAACGATGGAGTGAGCAACGTGGAAATAGGGGCCAAATCCTGGGAGGATCCCACGAATGGGGCGGGCAGACCTTACTTCCGCATGCGGGGTAATACGCCGGATCAGGACTTGGTATGGATGGAAGTAGCCGACGATGGGTTGGGCAATGAATTGGGTGCGGTCAGTTTTAACGGTACCGATGGAGCTAACCTTAGAATTGATGCCAATGGGCTGAGCGGCGACATTAAGAATATCTATATGAAAAGAGCCACCCTGCAAAGCCAATGGGGGAATGATGGTCAGGGTGCGTTGGAGCTAAGAGATGCGAATGATCAAACCCGTATCCAGGCTTCGGTAAATGATGATGGAGCGTCTACCTATTCAGGGCACATAAATTTAACCAATAGTGCCGACGGTGGCTTTGTTACCCTCGATGGGCAATGGGGAGTTCGATCTTCCTCGATGGTGGCCGTGTCCCAGGGCAGCAATCCAGGAAACAATTCAATTGAGATGGGTGACAATTCGGATGCTGGCTTCCTGAACATTAATAATACCAACAACGAAAATGAAATAACCCTTAATGGACTTGACGGAAGTATCAATGTTAGGGCTGGCATTGTTGGCATCTCAGTTGAGGACGACGGATTGGGTAATGACATCGGCGTATTGCACCTCAGAAGCTCCGATGGAAAAGACTTTAGAATGGATGCCAATGGCCTGGATGTAAGCATCCCCGGTATCAACGAATTATCTGTTGATAAAGACTACCTAAATGCTGGCATACATGTGCAGGTTGGGAATTATTTTGGATCTACAAATGAAGGTGCTAACCCCGCTACTGATGGAGCCTATATTGCCCAGGACGGCGGAATTCAGGCGAGATTATTAAATGTAAGGGAAGAGGTAAGTGGCTCTACGACAAGTGTTAATGGCACCTCACAGTTCAAATTAGGCTTTGCCGGCACTGAAAGTGACGAAGGTTACCTGGCAATCGATTATTTAGGTAATGAAAAGGTTAGGCTTGCGACAAGTACGAATTCCGGATACTTATTTTTGAAGGATAATACCAACACCAATACCATTTCGATGGACGGTTTAATGGGCACTATTCACGTTTCAAGTTCTGTCTACGCCGGTGGCGTTCAGCTTACTTCAGACCGAAGACTCAAGGAGAATATTTCTCCTTTACAAAACTCCCTCGCAAAAACCCTTAAACTCCGTGGAGTTTCCTATAACTGGCTAGACAAATCCAAATCGCAACGCCAACAAATCGGCGTGATCGCTCAGGAGGTAGAGGAAGTTTATCCGGAGTTTGTACACACCAACGAAGAGGGCATGAAGTCGGTGAATTACTCACAAATGGTGGCCGTGCTTATCGAAGCCATCAAAGAGCTGAATACTCAGATCGAAACACTGAAGACCGAGAATGTATCGCTAAAAACGGAGTTGGCGACAGCAAAGAATAACGAAAAAAGAATAACCGAGCTGGAAGCCAGCGTTAAATCGCTGGTGAACCTGCTACAGGCACCTTCTAAACCTTCGGATGAAAACAGCATCTCACTAGGGAAACAAGAGTAGTCATTCAACTACCTAATCCACTCAATCAAGTTGGACTTAAAAACTGAATGACTATGAAACGAAACTTAAGATATTATTTACTGCTGGCGTGCACTGTTCTCCTTTACGAGGGAGTACAGGCGCAGCTGGTGCAGACGAGCCAAACAACGTCGAATGGCGGTGGCAGTTCAACTGGCACAAATATCCAGCATTTTGGGGTAGCAGGCCAGTCTGTAGCGGGGGGTGCTTCGGGTGGTAACTATCAAATGAATATTGGCTTTATTCATACCATTGCCAATGACGCTTTTCCTCAGGCACCATCCGATTTCCTGGTATTGCCTTTGAGTGAAACTTCACTTCACATTAGCTGGATTGACAATGCTAACAATGAAACTCACTATGCACTGGAAAGATCAACTTCGGATGATTTCACGACTGATTTAGTAGGCATTCCTGTCGGTGCCAATGGCACTGAATACACTAATGCCGGCCTCACTCCAGACACCTACTACTTTTACAGGCTGAAAGCTGTGGGAGCCAGTGAGGAATCGGATTATGTGTATGATGGTGCTGCCACTTTCTCCGGCACGCTTGATGACCGGTGGGCCTGGGCAAGTAGCCTGAATTCACCTTCTTATGGACGCACCGTTGCCAACGACAACAATGGTAATACCTATGTTGGAGGGCGTGTTGATGCCGACTTGTTTGTCGGTGCTGAAAGCTGGGTTGTATCTGGAGGCAGCGACGGCTTTGTGATCAAATATGATGCGGACGGAAATATCGTGTGGGGCCGACAACTATTATCCAATAGTGGCGCATCAGTGGAAGAAGTAAAAGTTGATGCCAATGGCGTGTTGTACGTCAGTGGGTATTTTAGTGGACAGCTGACCATTCCCAACGGCCCGACTTTCAATTCACAAGGGAGCACTGACGGATTCCTACTGAAAATGGACACCAATGGGCAGTTGATATGGGCCAAGTCTTTAGGGGGCTCACTCAACGACCTCATCACCTCCCATGCCTTTGATGGAAGTGGTAATATCCATCTGCTCTACAGCTCTTCAAGCGTAAATGGCACGTTTGGAGGCAGTGCGCTCAACGCTGGTTTACACATAGTGACCATCTCACCGAACGGAAACTTTGTGAGGACCAGGCCTGTGTCTGCCGAATCAGGCGTTTCAGGCAACGACCTGGCTGTTGATGCGCAGGGCAATATATACGTTGTAGGTGGTTTTAGCGGCGCTCCCAGCATAGCCGGTGTTGGCTTGTCAGTCAGCGGCACAATCGACATTTACTACGCTAAGTTCAATAATTCTGGCGATCCTCTGTGGGTGAAGCAAGCATCAACACCTGAAAACGATATCGCCTATGCAGTCGCAGTAAATGGCAGCAATGTGTACGTTGGCGGCTTTTTCGATGGCAGTTCTCTGGTGGTTCCTACAATTAGCCCTGCCAGCAGTGCCGGTGGACGGGAAGGATTCCTGCTGGCTGCAAGCAGTGCCAACGGCGACACGCAGTGGATTCGCACAATGGGCGGAGCTGGAAGCGATGGCATTCTGGCGATGGCAACGGGCAGCTCAGGACAAATTGTCGTAAGCGGTTTTATGGGGATTGATCAAATGTTATTCCCGCCGTCGGCTGAGACATTGAGCAACGGTTTTGGATTCTTTGCTCACTACGATGCCTCTGGAGCAGTCCTTCGGGTAGACAAGGTAGAAGGTAAGTCTAATTATTTGGTGTCGAATCGTGCTGTTTCAGTTTTTGAGAACAATCTCTACGCCACCGGCCGCTTTTTGGGAGCTGCTGAATTTGGTCAGTTGACTACGTTGAATTCTGGTGGCTCGGCGGCTATGTTTGTGGGCAAGTACAAGTATCAGGAAATATGCGATACGCCTGTGTCGTTCACTGTTTCGAATGTTACGTCCACCACAGCTGACTTAAGCTGGAATATAGCTCAGTACCCTGCCGGAGATGCGCTCACTTATAAAATCCGTTACAAACCATTGGGTACGCTCACATGGGAAGAGGTAATTCAAGGGGAAACCACCCTTCAACTTACTGCACTTGAGCCTGGTGTGCAGTACCTTGTTCAGGTGAACATGACCTGTACTGGGTCTGAGGTGCTGACCTCGGCTTATACGGATGTGGAATCGTTCACCACATTGGGTGCACCTGCTTGTGAAGTGCCTGTCGTAGCGAGCGATGTGAGCATCAGTGATACGGAGCAGGACATTACATGGAATAATACGGGGGCTGTGACCTACGATGTTCGTTACAGGCTAAAAGGAACTACTATCTGGACAACCACTACAGGGCTTGTTTCTGCGAGTGCGAGTCTCACCGGCCTGCAGGCTGGTATGGTGTATCAGATACAGGTAAGAGGAGTTTGTGCGGCTGTTCAGACCCTGTATTCATCCGTATATGAGTTTACTACTTCGGGAGCTGTAAGTTGTCCGGTGCCAGCAGGTATGTCGGTTTCGGGTATCACTGCTTCGTCTGCTACAGTTTCCTGGACAGACCAATCGGCTGAGTCATACGAAATCAGGTACAAGCCCAACGGCACTGCTATCTGGACGACCACCGGCACAGCTGCAGCCAGCATAGATTTGACTGACCTGGAACCAGGTACTGACTATGTGTACATGCTCAAGGCTGTCTGCAATTCGAGTTCGGGGCTGAGTTCAGTCTACTCAACTGTCAATCAGTTTACTACCACGGGTGCACCAAGTTGTGTGACTCCGGTTGGGTTGAGCGCTACAGTGACTACCAATTCCGCTGATATAAGCTGGACCGCCAGCACAGGTGCCGTCGCCTACGACATTCGTTACCGTGTGCAGGGCACTACTGTTTGGAATTATGTACAGAGCCCAACAAACAGTAAGCAATTGACAGGGCTTAGCGGAGGCACTTCCTACCAGGTGCAGGCCAGATCGGTTTGTACCCTTGATGGTACGTTTGTGTCTGTTTATTCAACCACCTACATCTTCACCACCCAGGGAGCGGCTGCATGTACCACTCCTGCGGGTTTGGTAGCTACTCCAGGCACAACCGATGCGAGTTTGACGTGGGCGGCTCAGGGCGGCGCTTTCAGCTATCAGGTACGCTACAGGTTGGAGGGAACTACCACATGGAGCTATCAAACCACCGCAACCAATTCATTGAACGTCAGTTCACTGGTGAGCGGAATGCCCTATATGTGGACCGTAAGAACCATTTGCAATGCGGAGGGTACCCTTGCTTCGCCTTTTGCTTCCATGGCGTTCTTTGAAACTACGGGTGTAGTTTCGTGTGAAGTGCCAACAAACCTATTGGTGTCGGCAATCACTGACCAGTCGGCTAACCTTAGCTGGAGCGATGTCGGTGCGACATCCTACCAAATTCGCTACCGAATCGCAGGAACACCCATATGGACGATGGTTCCGGTGGTCAGTCCTTCCTACGTCCTCACCGGCCTTGAGTCAGGCATGCCTTATCAGGTGCAGGTCAAGGCAATTTGTGCCGTAGATGGAAGTGTTCAGAGCCTGTTTAGCTCATTGGTTTCATTCGAAACCTCTGGGACCGTCAGCTGTGAAATTCCTGTTAACCTTGCTGCTTCCAATATTACGTCCAGCTCGGCCACGGTTTCATGGACCACTGTGGCAGAAGCAGCAAGTGGCTACGGGTTGAGGTATCGGGTGAAAGGAACCAGTTTGTGGACGCTCGTTACAACCGGAACAAATATTTACAATCTTACAGGGCTCGAGCCAGGCATGCCTTATCAGTTCTCTGTGAAATCAAACTGTAGCACCAATCCTGTGTTGTCGTCGGTATACTCTGTCCCGGCAGAGTTCACCACCGATGGCTTACCAAGTTGCGATGTACCGTCCGGTTTTAACGTTAGTGCTGCTGATACAGACGCAGAGATAACCTGGGCTAACCTTGGCTCCTTGAGTTATGACGTCCGGTTCAGGGTGAGTGGCTCCACCATCTGGACAAACTTGAATGTTGGCACGAATGCGATCAGCCTCGGCTCGCTCCAAACGGGCACCAATTATCAATTCCAGGTGCGTTCTGTTTGTGCGGCCAATGGCTCACTGAAATCGTTGTACTCCGGTGTGGAATTTTTCACCACCACCGGCACAGTGTCATGTGAATCGCCAACTGGCCTCGCAGCGTCGGCCATCACCGACACGGGCGCTCAGGTTACCTGGACTGTTGCTGCGGGTGTAGATCAATATGACGTTCGTTATCGAGTAAAAGGTACTACCATTTGGACACAGGTGCTTGCAGGTACCGCTTCGGTAAGCCTGTCTGGCTTGTCGTCGGGTATGCCATACCAGGTAAGGGTGAGAACACTTTGTGCTCCGGATAACAGCCTGGTGTCCCCGTATTCCTCCATAATGGAGTTTAGTACTACTGGTGCCACGGCATGTGCGGTTCCAACCGGTTTAACGGTTGGCGTCACCGAGCAGACCACCGCCGATTTGTCGTGGGGGGCTGCCAGCGGGGCTCTGAGCTATGAAGTTTTGTACCGCAAGCAGGGCGACATTATCTGGACGGCGGCAACTTCAGCCACTGCATCGATAAGCCTCTCAGGACTGACTTCGCTGACCACCTACCAGTGGAAAGTGCGTACAATTTGCTCAGGTGATAATTCGTTGCGCAGCCAGTTCTCGTCAGTGTCTACTTTCCAAACCATTGCCGAGCCAGGAGCCAGGGTAGCTGAAGAAGATGATACTGAGATAGCCATGGGACTTGAAGAAGTTCTGGCAGCTTTTGAATTGGTGATTTATCCAAACCCATCACCTGATCAGGTGTTTTTCCGGCTTATACCACCGCAAAGTGACTACTTCTCTTTGTCGGTGTTTAACCTTGCCGGGCAGGAGGTACAACACTTGTTTGACGGGTGGCTCGAGGGAGAAGAGCAGGCTGAGTTTATCTGGCAGGGGAGGGATCGACCTTCTGGCATCTATGTCTTTAAGCTTTCGAATGGCAAAGGACTGGAAATTAGCAGGAGAATCATTCTGACCCACTAATCTAACCCAAACTACTACTACGATGAGTTCGATATACAAACCAACGATATGGAGTACTCTTGCCTTTTTGCTGCTGCTGGCTCCCTTTTTGGCTACTTCCGCAGGCAATGAGATTACCCTGGAAAGTTATGTAACCACCGACACGGATGGGGATGGGCTGACAGATGATGATGAGATCAATATATACAACACCGATCCTGAGCTTGCCGACACCGATGACGATGGGTTGAATGATGGGGATGAAGTAAATCTTTACGGCTCTGACCCAACTTTGAAGGACACAGATGATGATGGGCTGGAAGATGGCGAGGAAATAAATACTTACGGTTCTGATCCTACTCTATCAGATTCCGACGGCGATGGCCTGAATGATTTTGAGGAGGTGAACACTTATGGTACCGACCCGACACTTTCAGATTCTGACGATGATGGCCTCAGTGATTACGACGAAATCAATTCCTATGGCAGTGACCCTACCCTCAAAGACTCCGATGATGACGGCCTTGAAGATGGCGATGAAGTGAACGTGTATGGTTCCGACCCGACGCTGAAGGATTCTGACGATGACGGTCTGGAGGATGGCGATGAAGTAAATACATATGGCAGTGACCCGACGCTTACCGATTCAGATGGAGACGAAATTAGTGACTATGACGAAGTCATTACATACGGTACTGATCCCACGCTTTCGGATAGCGATAATGATGGGTTAAATGATTATGAGGAACTAATCACTTATAGCACCGACCCTTTGCTATCCGATACCGATGGTGACGGCCTCAGCGACGGTGATGAAGTGAATGTTTATGGTACTGACCCACTGGTAAAGGACACTGATGAGGACAGCCTTGAAGATGGAGAAGAAGTGAACGATTATGAGTCCGATCCGAACCTGGCCGACACCGACGACGATGGCTGCGACGACGGACAGGAAGTGGCGCAGAACAGCAATATTCTGGTTGCTGACTCAGATGTGGATGGTGATGGCTACAAGAAGTGCGACGGAGATTGTGACGACAGCGACGGCACTATCAATCCAGCTACAGTTTGGTATGCCGATACCGATGGTGACGGCTATGGCACAGATACAGACACAAAAACGCAGTGTACGCAGCCCACCGGTTATGTGCGGGTAAGTGGCGACTGTAACGATACTGATGCTAACATCAAACCAACCACCGTTTGGTACCAGGACAGCGATGGCGATGGCTACGGCAATTCAGCCGTTAGCCTTACACAATGTGCTGCCCCTGCCGGGTATGTGGCGAATGCTGACGACTGTGACGATACCAAAGAAACTATCAAACCAACAACTGTTTGGTATGCCGACGCCGACGGGGATGGTTATGGAGACGAAGGTGTGACGAAGACCCAATGTACTCAGCCAGCTGGATACATCTTAACAGTAGGTGATTGCGACGACAGTCAGGAAGCTATCAATCCGACGACTGTGTGGTATGCTGATGCCGATGGTGATGGGTTTGGATTGGAAACGGATAAAAAGACACAGTGCACAAAACCTGAGGGATATGTGCTCGTGACAGGCGATTGCGATGATGCCAAGGCGGATGTTAATCCCAATACAGTGTGGTACAAAGATGCCGATGGAGACGGATTTGGTGATGCGGCCACCACCTCAAAATCATGTAGTAAGCCGGAGGGGTTTGTGGCCGACGCCACAGACTGCAACGACACTGACAAGGACGTTTACCCAAGCGCTCCCGCTTTGCCTGATGGCAAGGACAACAACTGCGACGGATCAATTGATAAGTTATCCCAAACGATTACAATTGCTGCGATAGATAATAAGACATTTGGCGATGCTGCTTTCGAAGTAACCGCCACGTCCAGCGCCGGACTGGCCGTAGCGCTTTCGGTCACCGGACCCGCTACTATTTCGGAAAATGTGGTGACCATAACCGGGGCTGGCGAAATTATTATAGATGCAGTGCAGGCAGGGAATGATGGCTACACTGCGGCGGATGCGTCGGTCACTATACAAGTGGCAAAGGCCAGCCAAACGATTAGCTTTACAGCGCTGCAAGATGTGAACCTGGAGGGGGGCACCCTTACCCTTGAGGCTTCGTCGTCCAGTGGGCTGCCAATCACTTTTTCTGTCGAAGGTGCCGCAAGCCTTGAAGGGAATACCGTAACCCTGCTGGGTGCCGGTCCACTAACAATTTCCGCCAGTCAGCCTGGCAATGGCAATTACAACGCCGCCACCGCTGCTACCCAGTCGATCTGTGTTAACCCTGCCTTGCCAGTGATTACTGTCACTTCTAAAGGAAAAAACTTATCAACCACTTTGGTAACCGGCGCTACTTACACCTGGTTCAGAGATGGACAGGAATTGCCTACCGAAGGAAATAACCTTCCCAATGAGGACAGTGGCGTATTTAAGGTGATGGTGGATGTGGATGGATGTACCAGTACCTCGGCGGAAGTGAATGTGACGATAACAGGTATTAACGATTCTTATCTCAGCAATATCACCGTTTATCCAAATCCAGCAACGGAAAGAATTTCGCTGAAATCGCTAAATGAAGTGTTTCATGCCGACAAGTTGGTGCAAATATCGAATGTCTCGGGAAGCCTGGTGAAGGAATTACAGCTACGAGCTAATGAGAATTCAATTGAATTGGCCGAATTACCTGCCGGGGTCTACTATTTGCGGGTATTCGACAACAAAGTTCGAAAAGACTTTAGGTTTATTAAACAATAGATTTCTGCAACAACGCAAAGGCCCGGATTCGGGCCTTTTTTTTGGCTCTGGGATACGCCAAAATGCCCCCAATCAAACCAGCATCCCAAACAGCTCGGGCTTGTTGTTGAGCAGCTGGTAGTTGATGTTATAGGCCTTCATTCTATCGAGCAGGCTTTGGAAGTCGTTCCGATCCTTTAGCTCTATGCCGATCATGGCCGGGCCGTTTTCACGGGCCGTCTTTTTGGTGTACTCGAAAAGGATGATGTCATCATGCGGCCCCAACACATTCACAAGAAACTCCTTGAGGGCACCAGCCCGTTGTGGAAATTTGACGATAAAATAGTGCCTCAACCCTTCGTATAGCATTGACCGTTCTTTGATCTCTGCCATCCGGATGATATCGTTGTTGCCGCCACTGACTATGGCAACCACGGTTTTTCCTTTGATTTGATCAGCTACCAAGTCGAGTGCTGCCGTGGTTAATGCACCTGCTGGTTCCACAATGATGCCTTCGTTGTTGTAAAGCTCCAGCAAGGTAGTGCATACCTTACCTTCTGCTACCAGCACCACTTCGCTGAGCACTTCTTTGCAGATTTCCAGGTTAAGCTTACCCACGCTTTGCACAGCGGCGCCGTCCACAAACTTGTCGATCTGCTCCAATGTAACCACATGACCTGCTTCCAGCGACTTTTTCATGGCCGGGGCACCCAGGGGCTCCACTCCAATGATTTTTGTCTTGGGGCTCAATGATTTGAAATAGCTCCCAACACCTGCGGAGAGCCCGCCGCCGCCAATGGGAACGAGCAGGTAGTCGATGGGTTCGGAAATTTCGTCCAGTATTTCCACCGCCACTGTGCCCTGGCCTTCTATTACTTTCTCGTCATCAAAGGGAGGAACAAACGTGCCGCCAGCGGCTTCACAGTCTTTAACGGCCTGGGAATTGGCGTCGTCAAACGTGTCGCCGATCAAAATTACTTCAACGAACTCTTTTCCGAACATCCGTACCCTGTCGATCTTCTGACTGGTCGTGGGAGTGGGCATGTAAATCTTGCCATGAATCTTCTGGTGGAAGCACGCATAAGCAACGCCTTGTGCATGATTACCAGCGCTGGCACAGAAGATACCGTTGGCTCTTTGCTGATCCGACAGTGAAGCAATTTTGTTGAAGGCTCCTCTAATCTTATAAGAACGAACGATGTTAAGGTCTTCCCGCTTCAGGTAAATCCTGGCACCATATTTTTCAGAAAGCTGCTGATTGAATTGCAGCGGGGTGGGAGGGACAACGTCTTTGAGCGTGATTTTGGCCTGCAGGATTTTGTCTGCGGCAACGAGGGGAGATTGTGTGGAGGACATTGGGGGAGGTAAATGCATCAAGTAATCGGTAATCAGTAATCGGGGTCACCTGATTACTGATTACCATTTACTATTTACTGTTTCGGGCGGAGCTTGCGCACCTGAGCGCCTGCCTGCCACATTTCTGAATCGTGAAGTTCAGCTAGTTCTACTTCCAGTTTCGCACGGTAGTCTGGCTGACGGTTGGCCTCAATAGTAATGCGGGCTTCGTTGCCTGTTGCTACGCTTTCGTACAAATCGTCGAATACGGGAGCTACGGCGTCACGGAACCTGTTTTTCCAGTCAAGTGCACCACGTTGAGCAGTCGTTGAGCAGTTGGCGTACATCCAGTCCATACCGTTTTCGGCTACCAGCTTAATAAGTGACTCGGTCAGTTCTTCCACTGTCTCATTGAAAGATTCTGATGGTGAGTGTCCTTTTTTGCGAAGCAGCGTGTATTGTGCCTCCAAAATTCCAGCCAAAGCGCCCATAAGCGTGCCTCTTTCGCCGGTAAGGTCGGAGAATACTTCTTTTCTGAAATCAGTCTCGAACAGGTAGCCTGATCCTACGCCAATACCAAGGGCAATAGCGTTTTCTCTTGCTTTGCCAGATGCGTTCTGATGAACAGCAAAGCTGGAGTTCAAGCCTTTTCCTTCAAGGAAAAGACGGCGAAGGCTGGTGCCAGATCCTTTAGGTGCTACAAGGATCACGTCAATGTCGGCGTCAGGAACGATGCCAGTCTGCTCTTTGTAAGTGATGCCGAAGCCGTGAGAAAAATATAAAGTCTTGCCTTTTTTCAGATGCTTTTTCACTGTTGGCCAAAGCGCAATTTGTCCGGCATCAGATAGTAAGAACTGAAGGATGGTGCCTTTTTCGCAGGCCTCTTCCAATTCAAATAGTGTCTTGCCAGGTACCCAGCCGTCTTTCACCGCTTTGTCCCATGTTTTCGAATCTTTACGCTGGCCAACGATAACGTTGAAACCATTGTCTCTCAGGTTGAGTGCCTGTCCAGGACCTTGTACTCCATATCCCAGTACGGCTATGGTTTCGTTTTTAAGGACTTCTCTGGCTTTTTCTAAAGGAAATTCTTCTCTGGTTACTACTTCCTCTTCTACGCCTCCAAAGTTGATCTTTGCCATTTTCTTGTGTTTTCTTATTAAAATTAGGATTTACATTATGACCGCTATTGTAACAATAGGTTGGTTTTTATTTCTTCCAATTCCTTGATAAAGGTTTCGGTTTTTCTTTTGCTCATCGAGATAGCCACACGGCCCGACCTCACAAACTCCAGAACACCATAGGGTTCCAGCTTTTTGAACAGGTCAGACGTTTCGTCTTTGTGGCCCGTTTTTTCGAGCACAATATAGTCTTCTTCTATGACAAGTATTCGTGCTCCGTTGTCTCTGACCAGTTTTTCAATTTTGTTACCTCCCATGAAAATCTTGGTAGGTACTTTGTACAGGGCGATTTCCTGATAATGCACCTGATCTTCTTCGTACAGGAATGCGCCAAGCACATCTACCAGCTTTCTGATCTGCTTTACTACCTTCTCTGCCTGCTCCCTGGTGCTATGCACCACTATGGTGAAGCGGCTCACACCAGCTACCTCTGTCGTTGAGACGTTCAGGCTGCTGATATTGATTTTCCTGCGTGAAAATATGATGGTAATATGGTTCAGGAGTCCCGATTTGTCTTCTGTCAGGACTGACATGGTGAAGAGTCTTTCAGGATCCTGCCCTTTTTGTTCGTTATATAATGACTGTGACATAATACTGCTCTTTTACTCTAAACGAATGTTTGAAACTGAATCACCAGAAGGAACCATAGGGAACACGTTTTCTTCCTGCTCCACTACTACCTCCAGAAAGTACGGGCCGTCAGTGCTCAGCATTTTGTCGATAGCAGCTGAAAGGTCGCCTCTGTCTACTACCTTCTGACATGGAATGCCATAGCCTTCAGCAATCAGCTGAAAATTAGGGTTCACCATTTCAGTAGATGAGTACCGCTTGCCGTGAAACAACTGCTGCCACTGGCGTACCATGCCAAGGAAGTTGTTGTTGAGTACCACGATCTTCACGCCAATATTGTACTGGAAGATGGTGCCCAGTTCCTGGATGGTCATCTGGAAGCCCCCGTCACCAATCACGGCAATCACCGGCCTGTCTGGTTTGCCAAGCTTGGCGCCGATAGCGGCCGGAAGACAAAAGCCCATGGTGCCCAGTCCGCCAGACGTTACGTTGCTGTCGGTTTCATTGAAACCATAGTACCTGGTGGCGACCATTTGGTGCTGCCCAACGTCAGTAACCAAAATCGCCTTCCCCTGTGTCTTTTCGTTGAAAAGCCTGATTACTTCACCCATTTTCACTTCGCCGCTTGTTGGGTAAAGATCTTTTTGGATGACTTTTTCATGCTCCAACTTGTCGCATTCTTTGAATTCCGCAATCCAGCTTTTGTGCTCTGCCTTCTTGATCTTCGGAATCAATGATTTGATGGCCGCTTTTGCATCAGCATTGATGGCCACGGTGGTCTTCACATTTTTATCAATCTCTGAAGGATCGATTTCAATATGAATCACTTTGGCTTGCCGTGCATATTTTTTCAAGTCGCCTGTTACCCGGTCGTCGAACCGCATACCGACCGCAATCAGCACATCACACTCATTGGTTTTTATGTTGGGGCCATAATTGCCATGCATGCCCAGGTACCCGACGTACTGCGGATGATCCGTAGAAAGCGCCGAAAGTCCCAAAAGAGTTGATGCTGCCGGGATATCGCCTTTGATCAGGAATTCGCTAAGCGCTTCCTGTGCGTGTGAAATCAAAACGCCGTGGCCAACAAGGCAGAATGGCTTCTTCGCATTGTTGATGATTTCAGCGGCTTCTTCCACCTTGCTTTCATCCAATACAGGATACGGATGATAGCTGCGGATTTTGGTGCACTTTTCGTAAGAGAAGTCCACCATCGCAAACTGTGCATCTTTGGTGATATCGATCAACACAGGGCCGGGTCTGCCAGTGTTGGCAATATAAAATGCCCGGGCAATAGCCCCCGGTATTTCCTCGGCTTTGGTTACCTGATAATTCCATTTTGTTACAGGCATAGAAATGCCAATCACATCGGTTTCCTGAAAAGCATCAGTTCCCAGCAAATGAGAAGGAACCTGACCGGTGATACAGACCATAGGGGTTGAGTCAATCTGAGCATCGGCAATGCCGGTAATCAGATTGGTAGCTCCGGGCCCGGAAGTAGCGAAACAGACGCCCGTTCTGCCAGTGACCCTGGCATAACCCTGGGCGGCATGGGCAGCTCCCTGCTCATGGCGGGTCAGGTAATGGGTGAGCTTGTCTTGGTAGCCATACAAAGCATCGTAGATCGGCATAATGGCTCCTCCGGGATATCCGAAAATGGAGTCAACGCCCTCTTCGAGCAGGCACATAAGCAATGCTTCTGAACCTGATACTCTGATGGTCTTTTTGGGTTGCTTTTTTTCAACCGCTAATGTCGAGGTGTTCATACTACGTTCATTAAAGGTCTGTAACACAGCCTTGTGAGGCTGAGCTTACTGAGTTAATATATTTCTTCAATATTCCTTTCGTGGCTTTGTAAGCAGGTTTGACCCATGCTTTTCTTCTTGCTGCCAGTTCTTCGTCTGAAAGTTTCACTTCCAGTAGATTTTTCGTAGCGTCAATGCGGATAATGTCTCCGTTTTTGATCAGCGCCAAAGGCCCGCCTTCCTGCGATTCAGGGGTGATATGCCCCACCACGAATCCGTGTGACCCGCCTGAGAACCTCCCGTCGGTGATCAGCGCCACGTCTTTTCCCAGCCCGGCACCCATGACGGCACCTGTCGGCTTCAGCATCTCAGGCATGCCTGGTGCGCCTTTCGGTCCCGACTGACGAATAACGATTACCTCACCTTTTTTAACTTCTTTGCCAATACCGTCGATGGCAGCAAACTCATCTTCATAGATCCTTGCAGGCCCTTCGAACACTTCTCCCTCTTTGCCGGTGATTTTCGCCACAGCGCCTTCGGGTGCGAGGTTGCCATACAAAATCTGTAGGTGCCCGGTCTTTTTAATGGGTTTGTCAAAAGAATAGATTAAATCCTGTCCTGATTCAAGATCAGCAATCTCTTCCAGGTTCTCGGCTAGCGTCTTTCCAGTCACTGTCATACAGTCGCCGTGGAGGTAACCTTCTCTCAAAAGTATCTTCAACACACCTGGCACGCCGCCTATTTTGTGGAGGTCTTCCATCAGGTATTTTCCGCTTGGTTTCAGGTCGGCCAGGAAAGGTGTTTTATCGCTAATCCTCTGGAAGTCGTCAAGAGAAAGCTCCACATCTGCTGCTTTGGCCATGGCCAGGAGGTGAAGCACTGCATTCGTAGACCCGCCCAACACCATAACGGTGGTAATAGCATTTTCGAACGCCTTCTTTGTCATGATATCTGACGGAAGAATGTTCTTTTCCATCAGGTTACGAATAGCCGCACCCACTTTTTGAATCTCGTTTACCTTTGGATTGCCTTCGGCAGGGTTGGATGAACTATAAGGTAGGCTCATACCCATTGCCTCGATAGCAGATGCCATCGTGTTGGCTGTGTACATACCGCCACAGGCACCAGGGCCGGGAATAGAGTTTTGAATAATGCCTTTGTAGTCCACGTCCGACATGTTGCCGCCGAGGCGCTGACCATAAGCCTCAAATGCTGAGACGATGTTCAAGTCTTCGCCCTTCCATTTGCCGGGGCGAACCGAGCCTCCGTAGACCATGATGCTAGGTCTGTTCAATCGGGACATGCCCATAATGGCACCCGGCATATTTTTGTCGCAGCCTACCACCGCCACCAGGGCATCGTAAAACTGTGCCTGGCTAACTACCTCTATAGAATCTGCAATAACGTCCCGGGAGATCAGCGAGTACTTCATGCCAGTTGTTCCATTGGACATGCCGTCACTCACACCTATTGTATTGAAGATGAGCCCTACAAGGTCGGCTTCTTTTACGCTTTTCTTTACCTGGTGGGCCAGAATATTGAGGTGCATATTGCAGGGGTTGCCCTCAAAGCCAGTGCTCACGATACCCACCTGCGCTTTTTTCAAATCTTCCTCCGTAAGTCCAAGGGCGTAAAGCTGCGCCTGAGAGCCCGGCTGACTCGGATCCTGGGTGATTGTCTTGCTGTGTTTGTTTAATTCTTTTGACATGAGCTGAAACAATTAAAAAAGGGCCATTCTCTGTAATGAGAATGGCCCTTTTTGTGCTTAGTTTTAACGCTCCATTCTCACGACCGACATCCAACGATGACGATAATGACACGGACGTTAATGATAAGCGAGGATAACATAAATCTTTTCTTTCTGTTACTTGTGCCACAAACCTATGGCAGAAAATTTTATCTGGCAACAAAAAAGAAGAATTTTGTTTTTCGGCAACGGGCTTAGCCCATTGTTAGTTTGGTTTTTTTCACAATATATTTCAAAAAAAGAGATACTTAAAAGAATGAACATTATAAAATTTACATTTTCAGGAAGTTTTTTTGATAAATTATTAAAATTTAGCATTCTCATTGCCGTCATCGCTTTTATCACGTCGTGTGGTGCGGAAAGGAAGAAAAACGACAGAGACAGGTTCTTTCTGTTGGGCAATGAGGCACTGAAGGGGAACGATAATAAGGAGGCCATCCGGCTTTACACTGAAGCGCTGGCACTGGACAACGACTATGCCGATGCGTTCAATAACAGAGGCATTGCGCACATGAAAAGGGGAGACGCCGCTTCTGCCTTGCTCGACTTCAATCAGGCCATTCTCATTGATGCCGAAAACCTCTCCTATGTATGGAACAGGGCTGAGGCGTATGCCGGTGCCAACCGGTACGACAAGGCCATCAACGACATCACTGTAGTAAGAAAGGCCTTCCCCGATTCGGCCAGGGTTTATTTCTCGGAAGGCGTCATTCATTTTCAGTTCAAAGAGTACCAGCAGGCCGAAGCCGCCTTCACGGAATCGCTGATGAGGGACAACAGCAATGGTGAGGCCTACATAAATCGGGGCACAGTCAGGTATTATTTAAACAAGCTCGATTCGGCGCAATCGGATTTGGAACAAGGGCTCCTGTCTCATTCGGAGGAGGGCAATGCGTGGAACACCCTGGCGATGGTAGCGTCGGCGAAGGGCAACAACACCAAAGGCCTTGACCTGATTAATAAAGCTATTGACATATCTCCCAACGAGGCCTACTTTTTGAACAACAGGGGGTATGTCTATTTGCAGCTCGATAGTTTGGAAAAGGCGGTGGAGGATATTGATGCCAGCTTGCTGCGGGATCCACAGAACGCCTGGGCTTACCGGAACAAGGGGATATACTACTACAAGGCAGGCAACTTTGAGGAGGCCCTTCGGTTGCTGACACGGGCTGAGTCCATGGACAGCCAAATGGCTGAAGTTCACTTGTGGCTGGGAAAAGCTTATTTAGCTATGGGAGAAAAAGAAAAAGCTTGTAAGGCGCTAGGGGCAGCTGAGCAAACGGCCGAAGTACTAAAACTGGTAAATGAGAACTGTTAACTGAGGGAACTTTGACACACTCGAAGGATCTGCCTGTTTTTCTCCTGACTCCCTTTAGGGCCGGGGTGAATCAGGAGAAAAATCACACGTTACTTAACATATCATAGTAGAACTTATTACTCACAACCAATAACTATTTCTTCAACTTCCTCACCAGTTTATTCATGGCAATGAGGTGGCTGAATAATACCGCAGGCACAATGAAAACAGGCAGCCAGATGAACGGAAATTGAAGCAATCCAATATTGGGCTGGTCGAAGGAGAAGACCTGCGTAATGTACGGCGCCGACAGCACGCCCCTGATCACCACATTGAACAGGAGTCCTAAGGCTGCGAGGTTCCAAATAAAGATAACGAACCGGTGCCTGCCGACGGATGGGTTGAGGAAGTGAGCCACAAAAGGAGCGGTGATGCCTGACAGAATATCCCAGTTGCCACCTTCGAAGGTCATCATTTCAGGCACCAGCCCCTGCTTGTACAGCCACCAAAGCACGATCTCAACCGGAATTCGGATAATGTGCAGGTAGGTGAGGGTGAACAGCGGGATTCGAAAAAGAAAACGCCTGGAAACGCCAAAAGCCACCAGCCCAATGACGGTGACCAAAGGAGGCAGAACGCCAAAAATCATTCTGGGAGGCACTTCCTCGTAAGCCTGGAAAAAACCGGAGTAGGCGAGGTAGCCTGTGATCCCCAGCCAAACAGTTATGGTGAAGCCGGTCAGCCACTGCAGCCGTATTCTTTTGGAGTGGCGGCTAAACCCAATAGCAAAAAGGAGGAACAGAAAAAGGGAAAAAGTAGTTAGAAAAAATACGATATAAATCCTTAGCGGGAGGTCGGGGTCCATTTCATCGTTTGACGTTGACAAACGAATTTAGCAAATTCCTCGTAAAGCAAAATTCTATGATAGATTATCTTTGGGTATGTGGGAGTTGAATGAAGAGTTTCAGGCGAGGCTGTCGGACAGGCTGAAGGCCCCTTTGCCGGGTGTCGACGCACAAATTCGGATGTCGCCCACGCCTATCAATCAGGAGCGGTTTGCATTCAAAGAAAGGCCGGATGCGAAGGCGGGAGCCGTGCTGATCCTGTTTCATCCGGGAACGGGTGGTATTCACTTTCCCCTGATTCAGCGGCCTGAGTACCCCGGTGCCCATAGCGGTCAGGTGAGCTTTCCGGGCGGCAAGTACGAGAAAAGCGACAGAGACCTGCTGCATACCGCTTTGAGAGAAGCCGAAGAAGAAGTGGGAGCCAACCCGAGAGAAATTACAGTGCTGGGCACCATGTCCGAACTTTATATCCCCGCCAGCAACTTCAAAGTGCTGCCTGTCATTGGGATCAGTTTTTCAACGCCCCGGTTTGTGCCAGAGGAAAAAGAAGTAGCTCAAATATTATCAGCAGATGTAGGCAACTTGATGAAGCAGGAAATAGCAGTGAAGGACATGATAGTGGGCCCTAACATAAAAATAAGGTCGCCGTTCTTTACCGTTGAAGACAGGGTAGTGTGGGGAGCTACCGCCATGATGCTGGGTGAGTTGCTTCAAATTTTGGAGGATATAAGGTAATTGGGCATATTGGGAGTTGATTAAAAGGCTCCCATGGAAGAAACTACAGCACCTCTTATCACCAACGACGCAGTCGTATTCGGTATACTCATTGTGATACTGGCAGCCGTATTTGGTACGGCCTCCAGCAAGCACACCGGCTGGCAGAAGTTCTATTCCATTGTGCCTACCGTTCTCCTTTGTTATTTCATTCCATCCATACTCAATTCCATGGGCATCATATCGGGTGCTCACAGCAAGCTGTACTTCGTGGCTTCCCGTTACCTGCTTCCCGCTAGTTTAGTCTTGCTCACTGTGTCGGTAGACCTTAAAGAGATCATGAAGCTGGGGCCAAAGGCGTTGATAATGTTTTTTGCAGGTACAGTCGGTATTATGCTGGGCGGCCCACTGGCTATTTTGCTATTCTCGGTTGTTGCACCCGATGTGGTGACGGGCACACCCGGGCAGGAGGTGTGGAGGGGCATGACGGCCATAGCCGGTAGCTGGATTGGCGGTGGGGCTAACCAAACGGCCATGAGAGAAGTGTTTGGCGTGGGAGGGGAGATGTTTTCTACCATGGTGACTGTTGATATCCTGATCGGAAATTTGTGGCTGGCTTTCCTGCTGTACGGCACTGGAAGAGCTGAAAAGATCGACAAGTTTCTCAAGTCGGACACCTCAGCCATTGAAGAGGTGAAAAAGAAAATAGAGACTTACCGCCTCAGTATCATGCGGGTGCCCAACATGTCGGACACACTGATGATACTGGCGGTAGGTTTTGGGGTGACAGGCCTGTCTCACTTCGGCGCCGACATCATTGCGCCGTGGATAGGAGAGAACTTTCCTGGGCTGGAGGAATACAGCCTTACCTCGGGTTTTTTCTGGATAGTGGTGATTGCTACCACACTGGGCCTGCTGCTGTCCTTCACCAAGGCACGAAATCTTGAAGGAGCTGGTGCTTCCAGGCTTGGCAGCGTCTTTCTTTACATTCTGGTAGCCACTATTGGCATGGAAATGAACCTGCTGGCCATTTTCGAAAACCCGGGACTATTTCTTGTAGGTTTTGTCTGGATATTGTTCCACATCACCATCATGCTGGTGGTGGCCAAGTTGATCAAAGCGCCATTCTTCTTTGTGGCGGTAGGCAGCCAGGCCAATGTGGGTGGAGCGGCTTCAGCGCCTATTGTGGCTTCGGCTTTTAATCCCTCGCTGGCTCCAGTCGGTGTGCTACTGGCAGTGCTTGGCTATGCAGCAGGCACATATGGAGCTTACTTGTGTGGGCTGATGATGCAGGCGGTGGCGCCTTAGGTTTCACGCCGGTTTTTTTCACGCAAAGCAGCTAAGGGGCAAAAAACGGTTAGAGAGAAGTTACCCTGGAATCACGAATATCTTTTATGATTTGATCTGCGTCCCTGTTGTCTTCCCAGGCTCCAAATAGTGACCTTAAATCAATTTTTTCCACAGGCTTAGCCTCAATTGATTCTGTCAATTTAATGATGAGCCTCTTTTTGGATTCGTTGTCAAGACCTTTCAGACTATCGAAAATTTTATCGGTGGCAGACTTATCAGTTGTGAGCATATGACTGAGTTTACGTAAAGATAGGAAATAAGTGGTTTTTGTTTTTTAAAAAAGTATCGACAGCGACAATGCCAGGAGGAAGTAGGTTTTATTCTCACCCAAAGGCGCTAAGACGCAAAGGGAAGACACAATGTATTAGAGAGTAAGTCTTTGCGCCTCTGCGTCTTTGCGTGATATTTGTATGGAAATTATTTTTTGGAGGAGCTGTACCCTTTCTTATATCCTTCGTCAAAAGCTTTCTTGTGGTCGTCCCAGTCGTAGACTACTTCCAAAACAAACATGACCACAACGCCTATGCAGAAAAATAGAATATCTCTTTTGGTGATCTTCATAGATGAAAAATATAATGAGGAGACCTTATTTCATAGATTGAGTCGCCCGTTCTGGTTCACCAGCAAAGCCTCTTCGAAAACTTTCCCAGTCATAAGCAAGCACGATCAAAAACATAAAAAGCATTCCTAAAAGAAAAATTTTAATATCCCTGCCTGTTACTTTCATATATAGATAGATGGTTGAGTGTAATCAATTTTTTTTCCAAAAGTTGGTAAATTCAATAGGATAAGTGTGGTTCGGAGAGTCTATGGCCAGGTGGTTCTTGTTTGGGTACACATAATGGCTGGCCAAGCTTTGAGCAGGAGGAGTTTACAAAAACTTAGCTCTTTTATGAATATTTTTGCGTATTTAGACCGCCTTGCATCTTAGCAATTTTTTCAAACATCTCAATGAAGAAAAGGATAGAAGAGATACACAGAATAAATAGGGTTTATCGAGCTATATTGTGGAGGCAAACCTAGCAAGTTGGGTGCCCGATTGTTGAGCGTTATTATAAAAACTAAGAACCCATCACGACATCTTTATGGATAATGAAATTATAAAATACCTTTCAAGGTATATGATAGTTTCCAAAGAATTAGAGGATGCTATTAATGCAAGTGAATTTGTTAAAAGTTATAAGAAAGGGACGATTCTACTTGAGGAAGGTGAAATTGCAAATGAATGCTATTTTATTATCAAAGGGTGTATTAGGAGCTATTACGTAAATGACGGCAATGAAATAACGACAGATATTTTTACGGAAGATCAATCGGTTACGCCATCAGCTTATGGGAAAAAGATGCCTTCGGATTATTATGTAGAATGTGTTGAAGATACTGTTGCAGGTGTTGGTACACCTGAACTTGAAATTGATTTTTTTCAAAAGTTCCCTCAATTAGAGTCGTTGTCACGATCATTCGCTGATGTAATAATATCCAAACAACAAGACACTTTAGCAGAATTTAAAATGGCATCTCCAGAAGAACGATATTTGAAGATGCTTAAAAATAGACCAGATTTGTTGCAGAGGGTTCCACTGCATCAAATTGCCAGTTTTTTAGGCATTAAGCCGGAATCTCTAAGTAGAATCCGCAAACGAATAATTAATCAGTAATAATCCAACCCTTGCGTTACTTAACTTAAGTCAATGTGTAAGCTCCCCTGAAGTTCGACCATTTAAAAGTTGAGAAAAAATAATCAACTTTAAATGGTAGATATGAAAAAGTCACGATTCACAGAAACACAGATTGTAAGTGCGATTAGAGCGCACGAAGCAGGGCGTAAGGCCGAGGACATTTGCCGGGAAATGGGCGTCACCACAGCGAGCTTTTATAAATGGCGTCAACGTTATGGAGGCATGGAACCCAGTGATGTAAAGAAGATGAAGGATCTTCAGGAAGAGAATGCACGCTTGAAGCGCATGTTTGCTGACCTTAGCCTGGTGCATGAGGCTTTGAAAGATGCTGTTTCAAAAAAGCTCTGACGCTTGATGAAAAAGGCGTACTGGTTCAGTTCATGGTCGAAGCGCATGGAGTGAGTCGGCGTCAAGCGTGTAAAGCAGTGAGTATGCCGAGAAGCACATACAGCTATGTACCCAAATTTAGGGATGACGGTGCGGTGATAAGAGAGCTGGAAGAACTGGTGAACAAGCACCCTTCGATAGGTTTTTGGCAATCCTATTACAGGATCAGGAAGAAAGGCTATGTATGGAATCACAAGCGTGTTTACCGAGTCTATACCGGGCTGCATCTTAATATTCGCCGCAGGTATAAAAAGCGGATTCCAGCCAGGGTAAAACAAGCTTTGTATAGGCCAGAAGGTATCAATCAGGTTTGGTCTGTAGACTTCATGAATGATAGTTTATGGGATGGTCGAAGGTTCAGGCTTTTGAATGTGATGGATGACTATAACCGGGAAGTACTAGCACTGGAAGCCGACACATCACTTCCAGCATCCAGGGTAATCAGAGTGCTAGAATACCTGAAAGAGTTCCGGGGCCTACCTAAAATGATCAGAGTGGATAATGGCCCCGAGTTTATCTCCAATCAGTTGGATCAATGGTGTCGGGGTCATCAGATCAACCTTACCTTCATCCAGCCTGGTAAGCCTATGCAAAATGGCTATGTCGAGCGATGTAACGGCAGCATTAGGAAAGAGTTACTAAATGCCAACGTCTTCCATAACCTCACAGAGGTGAGATATAAGATTGAAGAATGGCTCGATGATTACAACCGATACCGCCCCCATGAGTCACTTGGGTATCGATCTCCTGTCGAGCTATTACAAACAATATGAATACTATTTTTCCTTTTCAGCCGATGATCATTACCAAGGTGAATGCGCACAGCCTGTCAAGACCGGTTGATGCCATTGAAAATAAACAAAAATCAACCGCCTGCTTGGTCTTGACTGGCTGCCAGCAGGCACCTATTTTTGATCAGCCGGTGAAACGGAAAAGTCAACTTTTGAGTGGTCCAATTTTAGGGGGAGCTTACAAATGAATTGAATTGTCTTAGCTCTTTATTTTTGCAAATAGAAATTTCGCATATAAAAATTTGAGCTATGATAATCAAAAGAATTTCAACGTCATTCTTAATTGCAATGATAGTTGTACCAGCATTTTGTCAAAACTCAGAACAATCATTAAGAGTTTCGCATAGAGATTCCGTTTCTGACTATAAATTCCGGGTAAGCACACCATGGTTAAGTTTTGTAAACTTTGGAGGAGAAAAAACCAATACTCATCACTATGAGCTTCATTTTAAAAATAACTTAGATTCTAAAAATATAATAGGTGTAAAGTTTGCCACTTGGCGATTATTTCAACCAATGGGTATTCTTTGGTGGGACGGGCTTTTGGAAAAAATAGAATCTCAAAGTGAGTTTTATCCTGGCTATTTACGAGAAACAGGCATCGGGGTTTCTTATCAGCGTATGTTGTGGAAGGGGCTATTTGCAACGGCTGAGATTTTACCACAATTAAAAACCTATTTGGATGAAAATAATAACAAAATTGGTAATGGATTCAAATTATATATGTCCTATCACCTCGGATATCATGTTACTTTGTTCAATGGAAGAATGTTTTTAGAACCGCAAATCCATTCTCAGTATTGGCCAATAGATACCAATACTCCCCAATCTTTTAAAGAGATTGATGATACATGGAATAATTACTTCCTGTTAGAGCCAAATTTGTATATCGGGGTAAAATTTTAAAAATCAAATCAAGTTTTTTTCTTGAAAGGAAAGAATGTCGAGTAGGTCGTTACTACTACTCTTAAGCGACTCACTTCATCAGCCCCGAAACAGGATGTCAGCTACTTTCAGGCCTTTCCACCGAAATCGGGCTGCTTCGAAATGCCAAATGTTTAATATACGCCAGTGTTAAGCTCCATTACGGATGCGCACTCACCCATTCCTCACCCCCCTCAAAAATCTCCTTTTTCCAGATGGGAACAGTTTGCTTCAGGGTGTCAATAATGAATTCGCAGGCCTGGAAGGAAGCCTTGCGGTGGGGGGTTGAAACGGCAATCACTACGGCTG
This sequence comes from Imperialibacter sp., assembly GCF_048007035.1. NCBI lineage: Bacteria > Pseudomonadati > Bacteroidota > Cytophagia > Cytophagales > Flammeovirgaceae > Imperialibacter > Imperialibacter sp. Next base: position 413,860 of record NZ_CP180355.1, on the reverse strand, counting down.
CTTCGCCAATTTCCAAATGCCCTTTGCGATGCACCACCACTGCTTTGATCACGGGCCACTTGGCTTTGGCCTGGTCCACAATCTTCTGGATTTCCTTTTCAGCCATGGGGTCGTAGGCTTCGAAGTCGAGGGACAGCACCTGCTTTTCCTGGGTTTTGTTGCGCACCGTGCCAATGAATACGTTCACCGCACCGGCGCCTTCAGCCTGGGCTGCCTCAATGGCTTCGTTGATATTGATGGGTTGGTCTGTAAGTTTGATCATAGTTGAAGAAGTTGGGAGACGGGAGATAGAAGACGGGAGATAGAAGAAAGGAGGAGGAAGTTGGAAGACCGGAGACGGAAGTCAGAAGACGGAAGACCGAAGTAGCCGTTGCTTTCAAAATCTTCAAATCAACAAGTCCCCCAATCATCAGTTGCTCACCCTCCGCTTACCGGTGGCACGAGCACTATCGTATCAGCCGGGCTAAGTACTGCTTCCTTTTCTGCATACTCTTCATTCAGCGCTACCGCAAGGCTCGTTAGCTTTTGGAACGCCGGGTACTCTTTGTTGAGCAGGGCCAGCAAATCAGCTACCGTAGCTCCATCATTCATGTTCAGCATGGTCTTCCTGTCGCCAAGTATATCCTTCGCTATGCCAAATGCCTGAATCGTTAACTCCATACAGTAAAGTAAATCAATTTGCGCCCTCTTCTCAATACAACAACCAATTATGGGGAATAATCCCCTCTTTCCACCAAACAATTTCTAAATCAGCTTAAACTTTACCAACTTGAATTCGTGTTGTAACACTAACTATGCAGGGAAAACAGTTTTTTGATAATCACGGAAGGCCCATAGAGTATGTGCGGCTGGCTGTTACCGACAGGTGCAACCTGCGCTGCTTTTACTGTATGCCGGAAGAAGGCATCAGGTACCTGCCCAAAAAGGAGCTGCTCACCTACGAGGAAATGCTGCGTCTTGTAGGGATCATGGCTGGGTTTGGGGTGAAAAAGGTGAGGCTTACTGGTGGAGAACCTTTTGTGCGAAAAGACTTGATGTACTTTATTAAAAAGCTCAATGAAATTCCGGGCATAGAAGGCATTCATATCACTACAAACGGCGTTCTGACACTGCCTCATATAGAAGAGTTCAAGGCGGCGGGTATCAAGTCGGTTAATTTGAGCCTGGATACACTGGATCGTGAGCGCTTTCACTCCATTACCCGCCGGGACGAGCTACCAGCAGTGATGGAAACTTTTCATGCGCTGCTCGACCAGGGAATTGAAACTAAGATCAATTCCGTGGTGATGGACGGACAGAACACGGACGACATTGTGCCGCTGGCCATGCTGGCAAAGGCCCACAAAGTGGACGTGAGGTTTATAGAGGAAATGCCTTTCAATGGTGAGGGCTCACATTACCCGGTGCTGGTATGGACGCATGCGAAGATTCACCAGGAGCTGGTCAGGGCTTTCCCATCGCTCAGCCGAAGAGTAGACGAAGCCGCCTCAACGTCGGCAACGTATGGCATAGATGGGTTCAAAGGCTCTGTAGGGATCATTGCAGCTTTTACGAGGAGCTTTTGCGGCACCTGCAACCGAATCAGGATGACCGCTCAGGGCACGCTGAAAACCTGCCTTTACGATGACGGTGTGCTTGATTTGAGAGCTTTGCTAAGAAATGGCGCTAATGATGCCGAAATTAGCGCCGCATTGACGAAAGCATTTGGGGAAAGAGCCAAAGACGGGTTTGAGGCGGAGGCAAGAAGAGAGAAAGGACATGCCGTGTCGGAAAGCATGTCAACCATAGGTGGTTAAGCCGCCATTTTGGTGTTATTGCCTATTGTTCGTTGGGTAAGTTTTACCAAAGCTAGTTGGAAATAAAGGTTGGTTGTAGATTTTTTCAGGAAGAATTGAGTTGGGTGATGGTAAATAGATATATAGCTACAAGAATACATATTACTATTTTTTTGATGCTGCTGTGCTGCTCAATGATGGCACAGTCGATAAAGGTGGCGGTGGCCTCCAACCTTTTGCTACCAATGCAGGCCATTGAAAAGAAATTTGAAAGTAAATACCCCTACGAAGTGGAACTCATCCCCGGAGCTTCCGGCACTCTCACCTCGCAGATCATCAACGGCGCTCCTTACGAGATTTTTGTTTCGGCCGACGACAAATACATTGATGAGGTAATTGACAAAGACAAGGCGCATGGTGGGCCACAAATTATTTGCTTTGGTACTGTGTATCTGTGGGTGAAAAGCGGCATTGCCGGAGACGATCCGGAGGCTATTCTCAAACAGGAAAAGGTGAGGTCCATTGGCCTGGCACACCCAGACCTGGCGCCATACGGCAAGCTGTCCAGAGATTGGCTGGAAGTGAAGCAGCTGGGGGTGTTGGTGCATGATAAGATCGTGTATGGCACCAGTATCGGGCAGGTCAACCAGTACATTGCGGCCGGTTCTGTCGATGCGGCGTTTACGTCTAACTCTCTCAAGTTCAGTCAGAAGAAAGGCGAGGGCAAGTTTATTAAAATTGAGGAGATTTGGATGGATCCCATACCACAAACAATGCTCATTTTAAAGACTGACGGCCCGGGGCTTTTCGTTGCTACGCTTTTCAAGGATTTTCTTCTGGGCAAAGAATCCCGCCGGGTATTTCAAGATTTTGGTTACGAACTCCCTGTGGCAGAGTAACCATGGAGCAGTTCATGGCCCCCTTGTGGTTGAGCCTGAAATTGGCCGTGTTTACGACGCTAATCCTTGCGTTGGTCGGGGTCGTTTCCGGCTACGTGCTCCACATGTTTTCTTTCAGGGGAAAAAGCCTTATCAGGGCCATTGTTGCCCTTCCTTTGGTGTTGCCCCCAACGGTTTTGGGCTACTACCTGCTGGTGGCCATGCAGCCCGATAGCGTCGCTGGCGGCGTCTTTGAAAAACTGTTTGGCATTCGGATGGTGTTTTCGTTCTACGGCATTTTGCTTGGCAGCATTGTTTTTAGCCTTCCGTTCATGGTAAGCCCCATATTATCGGGGTTAGATGCACTGCCAAAGTCGTTAATGGAGGCGTCGTTTACCCTCGGGAAAACAAGGCTTCAGACCTTTTTTAAAGTGCTTGTCCCCAATATCAAATCGTCGTTGTTCGCAGCGTTCATCATGACCTTTGCCCATACTATTGGCGAATTTGGTGTGGTGCTGATGATTGGCGGGAACATACCCGGCCAAACGAGAGTAGCATCAATTGCTATCTTTCATGAAATGGAAGCAATGAACTACGATGTCGCCAACCAGTACGCCCTGGTGCTGCTGGTTTTTTCACTTGTCATCATTTTCCTTGTTCAGTGGCTTCAAAAGTGGATAGCACTATGGTAGAAGCAGCTTATTCACTGGATTGTACAAAGAAGTACGCCGACAGGGGCCGATCCTTTTCGCTGGAAGCGGAGCTGACACTCAGCAAGGGTTCTTTCACGGCACTGATGGGCCCGAGTGGTGCCGGCAAAACCACCCTGCTGCGGCTGCTGGCCGGTTTAGAAAAGCCAGATAGTGGGGTCATAAGAGCGTCGGAATCAGTCTGGTCATCGCCCTCAGCTTTTGTTGCTCCCCAACGCAGGCATATAGGTTACGTTTTTCAGGACTATGCGCTATTCCCTCACCTGAATGTGAAAGCGAACATCCAATACGGATTCAGGGAAGAAGCGGATAATGCCTGGTTGGAGCAACTGCTGACTGTTTTCAAAATACAAGACCTGGTCAACGACCGGCCCGCCTCACTCTCCGGTGGGCAACAACAGCGGGTGGCTTTGGCGAGGGCTTTGGCGGCAAAGCCAGCACTGCTGCTGCTCGATGAACCCATGGCGGCGCTCGACTTCAGCCTTCGGAACGAGATAAGGGGTGAGCTCAAGCAAATGCTTGGCCTGCTCAACACCACAGCGGTGATGGCCACGCACGACCTGTTGGAGGCGACCATTTTGGCCGATCATGTGGTGTGGTTGGAAGATGGGAAGGTACTGAGAGAAGGAGCGCCCAGAGAGGTGCTGAAAGCTGAGCTGCTCAGGTTAAAAGAACAAACCAGGGATATCTGATACTTTATCCGCCAATCGACACCGGTTTCGTTTTATTTCTGATTTCGTAAGGTTAACTTTCTGGTGTCATCTTACAAAAATCCGATCATGAACACCCGCCGCAGTTTCCTCAAAAAATCATTTCTAGGCAGTCAGGCACTGGTTTGGGGCGTGCCGGTTGTCTACGGCAGCGTGGTGCCGGAAAAGTACCCGTTTGTCGGCAAATGGCTGGCCGATCCGGAGATGCTTCCGGGTAAAAATCCCGGTTTGAAGGTGCTTGGCGAAAGACCCTGGAACATTGAAACGCCGCCACACCTGCTCGACGACAAGGTGACACCTGCCGATAAAATGTTTGTGCGTAACAATGGCCTGATGCCAGAGACTATCGACGTGGCTAACTGGTCGCTAACAATCAACGGAGAGTCTGCCAAAACGACGAAATCCTATTCTATTGCAGAGCTTAAAAGCAAATTTAAAACTTACACCTACCAGCTCACCATTGAGTGCGGCGGCAATGGCAGGGCGGAGTTCAACCCACCGGCCAAAGGCAATCAGTGGGAAGTTGGTGCGGTTTCGTGCGCCAAATGGACTGGCGTGAAGCTGAAAGACATTCTGATGGATGTGGGCATAAAAGACGATGCGGTGTATGTCGGCTACTACGGCAAGGATGTGCACCTGAGCAAAGACCCTGAAAAAGTAGTGATATCAAGAGGAGTGCCTATTAGCAAAGCGCTCGAAGACGAAACCCTGGTGGCCTGGGCGATGAATGGCGAGGATATTCCTTTGGCCAACGGACATCCTTTAAGACTTGTGGTGGGCGGATGGCCAGGCTCTACCTCCGGAAAGTGGTTGAGTACCATTTCCGTGAGAAACGTGGTGCATGATGGCGAGAAAATGGGCGGTGACAGCTATCGTGTTCCCTGCGAAGCCGTAGCACCCGGCGAGGTGGTGCCCGATGAAAACATGTGTATCATAGAGGGCATGCCTGTGAAGTCGATCATTACCTACCCGAAAACAGGCGCCTTGATCAAAGCGGGTCAAACGCTTCCTGTCCGTGGGCATGCCTGGGTGGGGGATAAGGATGTGAAAGAGGTACACGTATCGTCCGATTTTGGCGCTACCTGGCAGCCTGCCAGTCTGGAGCGACCTGCCAACCGACAGGCCTGGCAGCATTTTAGGGCTGAATTAAAGCTACCTGGCACGGGCTACTACGAAATATGGGCCAAGGCAACAGATAGTGACGGCAAGAGCCAGCCCATGGTGGTGCCCGGGTGGAACCCCAAAGGCTATCTGAATAATGCGTGCCATAGAATCGCCGTGAAAGTAAGATGATGGAGAAGAAAAACGATTTACTGGAGCTGCTTCAAAAAGCCACAGGTGCCTTAATAGGGATTTTAAGCCTGGCCTTAATACTTTCTCTGGGGGCTGCTTACTTGTTCTTTTTCTACAAGCCTTCGCCGAAGCCTGTACTTACCAAGCAGGAAACAGCAACACCTGTAGCTAAAGTTGAGGCCGTTGCTCCAAAGGCCGAAAACGGCACCATAGACGAAGAAACAGGCTTTATCATCGATGCGGGGTGGGAGCTGGCCAAAACCAACTGTACCAACTGCCACGCAGCCACCCTTGTGACGCAAAACAGGGCCACAAGAGAGGGATGGGAAGGGATGATACGCTGGATGCAGCGGACACAGAAATTATGGGACTTGGGCGAAAACGAGGCCGCCATTCTTGACTACCTGGCTAAAAACTATGCGCCTGAGAACAAAGGCAGAAGACCCAACCTGACAGACGTGGAATGGTATGAGCTCGAAGGGACTAAATAGCAGACTACAAAAGTTTCGGAGCGGAGGTTGCTATGCGACGTCAGAGGTGGTTGGAATGTGCACACATCCTTCTTCCCGCCGCTAAACTTTCGTAGTCTGGTCTATCAACTATGCATTCAGTGAGTGTTCAACGGAAATAGCAGCCGTCAATGACTTAGAGATGGGGCAGTTTTTTTCCGCATCCTTCACGCACTCCGCAAATTTTGAGTCGCTTATTCCTTTTACTTTTGCTTTGAGCTTCAGATGGGATTTGGTGATGGCTCCATCTTCCAGTGTTACCTGACAGGTGACGTCCAGCGTGTCTGGCACAAAACCTGCCTCGGTCAAACTGAAGCTCAGTTTCATAGCGAAGCAACCCGAATGAGCGGCAGCTATCAGCTCTTCCGGATTGGTGCCCACTCCCTCTTCAAACCTCGACGAAAAGGAGTACTGAGTTTTATTAAGTACCGTACTTTGTGTGGTCAGGTGTCCTTTGCCTTCTTTTCCACTTCCTTGCCAAACGGCTGTTGCTGATCTTTTCATATGAATGGGATTTTTTTGATTGAACAATGCTATTTGTGAGCTAAATCGATGATGAAATGCTCGCATCCAAGTTAGTATTTATTAACTTGACTAGTAACTAAGCCTCGTATTAAGTTAATGAGAAAGCATTTTTTATCGTCAGCGGGTGTGCTGCTTACTTTCTGGATGCTCTTTGCTGCGTGTACCAAAGAGCAGGAAACGATTTATAGCGTTCCCGACGAGTTGCAGTCTTTTGTTGACACGCTTGTGTCGGAAGCCGCCCAGCGTGGTGTTAAGCTTGACCTTTCGAACAACCTGATCATTGAATATGGCCTGAACACTGAGGGCATTTTGTGCGGCTCCTGTGTGTTTGTTGGCAAACAGCTGAAAATTGAGATCAATCAGGAGAACAAATGCTGGAGCGACAAGATTACACAGGAAGCATTGATGTTACACATGCTGGGCCACTGCGCTTTGCGAAGAATTGATCACGATAATGCCGTGCTACCCAACGGAGATGCAAAAAGTCTTATGAATGGTGAATTCATTGATCAATATGCATGCATTTTTGACCTCAGCGGCGAAAACAATTGCAACAATCTGTACAAGAGAGACTACTATTTGGATGAGCTATTTGACCCTGATACTCCAGCGCCAGATTGGGGGAAATAGTTGGGAATGAAAGGGGATCAATCTGAATTCCTGGGAGCTGAGTGTTTGGGGTGTGGTTAAATAAAAAAGCAAAACTGGTTCAATGCGTCTCGCCCGGCCGGGCTTCTCCAGTCGGACAGGCTTGGACCTTTTGCTTTTTTATGGATCCTCGGGGTATTACCATTAAAGGTTAGTCCCCCAGGTTTTGAGCCTGATCCCAATACGCCAGCCGCTACTTACGGATCATCACTTACTCGAACTGATAAACCCGCACATAGTCCACCTCCATCGTCGATGGAAAAATGTTGTCATCCACTCCTTGTAAACCTCCCCAATTGCCACCAACGGCGATGTTCAGCAAAAAGAAGAACGGCTTGTCAAACGGCCAGTTGTCCTGCGAGGGCACGGTGGGTTTGTTGAATGTCAGTTTTACGTTGTCGATATCGTCCAGATAGAATTTGACGTACCGCTCCGTCCAAAGAATGCCATAGTTGTGGAACTCTTCTTCTATGGTTTCCAGCTTCATGGGCCCGGTGGTAATTTGGGTTCCCTGCACATGGTTATTGGCCTTGCTGTGGATACTGAAATGAACCTCGTTGGGTGCATAGCTCACATATTCCATGATGTCAATTTCGCCGCAGTCGGGCCAGCCAACCTGGCTGATATTGTCGCCCAGCATCCAGATCGCAGGCCAAACGCCCTTGCCTTTCCATTCAGGTATTTTGGCCCTCACCTCCATGCGTCCGTAGGTGAACGTCTCCTTGCTCAGCATGCGTGACGATGTATAGTCGCCCACTTTCTGACCGGCTCCCACCTTTTTGGCGGTAATCTTCAGTAACCCGTCTGAGACAGAAGAGTTTGGGCCGCTGGTATAGTTTTGCCATTCATTGTTGCCCCAGCCATTGGCCCCGGTTTCGAACTTCCATTTCTCCGTGTCTACCGCTTCCCCGTCAAATTCGTCAGACCAGGCCAGTGTGGCTTCGTCCCAGTCGACTTCTGCTACTGGTTCACCCGGCTCAGGGGCCTCTGGTTTTTGCTGTTCATCTTTGCCTTGTTCCTTGCAGGAGAGCAGTAGGAAGAGCGCAAAAAATATGGATAGAGATATCTTCATGGCTTTGTATGGTTAGCTGAAAAGAATGGCTTTCGTCTGATATAAAATTAGGCAACTTTGCGGCAAAACTGACGTCAAATACAGCCTTTGTAAAACACCGTGGCCGGTTGCACCTCCAGCTTGTAGGTTTTCTCGTCCACCGACACATCGGGTGCGAACAATTTTTTTGCTTCCTCGAGGCTTTTGGCCTTGAACAAAATGATGCTTTTGTCGGCGATCTTTATACCGGCCGTAATCACTCCTGATTGTTTCAACCGGAACAGGAAAGCAGAATGATCCATAAAGTAGGGCTGCTCCGCCGGAGTTTTGCCAGCCTCCCATTTTTCACCGTTGGAATAAACAGCTGCAAATTCCAAAAGTGGCTCCGGGTCTGAGTTATTTTGTGCTAACAGACTTTGCGACAGCGCCAGGAATAGCATGGCAATGAGGAAGCTTGATGTTTTTGTCATACAGAGGGTTTTACAAACGGCGTTTTTTTTCGAATAGTTTTCAGTGGATCATTTTGTCAAATGTAGGAAATTTACCTTTTCAATCGTGCGTTGTTATTCACGTAAAGCTGCCCAAGTATAATTTGCCCGGTACTTTTACAGCATGCACTTTCACTTTACCTTCACGTTTCAAAAAAAATCAGGTTTTGCAGCGACACGTCTCCTTTTCTTTTTCAGCTCCTTATTACACACTCAACAATGTAACGCCTGCCACCAAATACATCTGGGTGGTGTGCCATGGTTATGCGCAACTGGCAGAGTTTTTTGTTCAAAAGTTCGATTTTTTGGATCCGGGCAAGCATTTTGTCATTGCACCGCAAGGGCTTAGTCGCCTGTATCTCGATCAAACCTATGGAAGGGTGGGGGCAAGCTGGATGACTAAGGAGGATAGGGAAACTGAGCTGGCCAATCAAAGGGCCTATTTCGATGCGGTCTTTGATCCAATTTTTGAAGACATCGACTTTGACCACTACAAGCTGATTTTGTTCGGCTTTTCGCAAGGCGTATCAGCTGTGGCCAGGCTGGCAGCTCACAAAAAATGGCCCTTTCACAAAATGGTGCTGTGGGCAGGTGGGTTCCCAAAAGAACTGACGCCGGCAGATTTCGAATTTGCGTCACCAAAGGCAGAGGTGATTGGCTGCATTGGTCGGCAAGATATTTATTATAGCGAGCAGCTGCTGGCTCAGGAAAAGGTAAGACTCAAAGAGCTATTCGGGAAGAACACCAGAAGCCTGGTGTTTGAGGGGAAACATGAAGTGAACAGAGAGGAACTGATGCGACTGGCATCGAAATTTTGAAGGGTGGATGCGTGAGGCACCCACCCCTGTATGCTTTATTGAAAGGCAAATCGCAGGGAGAGAGCAAATTCATCACCCCAAAATCCACTGTAACCGACAATATTGAAGCCTGGTTTCCAGTCCAAACTCAGGTTGACTGGTGAGCCGGGAATGGTATATTCCATTCCAAGAATAAGGTCTACACCAATTACGCTGTGATTGTCATTATCGTCAAACCACGGATTCTTATTGCCATCCCAAAAGCCGACATGGCCACCTGCGCCATAGTACCAGCGAAGGCCTGGCTCGTCAAAAGCAATGTCGTGTACTTCGTATAAACCTGTGATGTTTACACCACCCCAGCGGGATGAAACGAGACCTTCCAGGGCACCTTTTTGACTAAGGAAATGCTTGACTGTAAGACCGGCTGATAAACCAGCCCTGAGTCCCACGGCTGTTTTATAATCTGTGTTCTGTGCGTTGGCTGCCGAAGCAATAATTAAACTGGTTGTTACTAATAAAAACAGTTTTTTCATAAAATGACTTGTTGTTTTAGTTTGTTGTAACGTTAAAATATTCAATTAGTTATTCGATTAATTATATTTTACGTATCCATTTAGCTTTTGATGCTTCATTTGCCCAAATATCAGAGAAGCATCAATCTGAGTGCAAAAATGAAAACAGTTGTGCACAAAATCACTATTGTATTGCTAATTATCTTCGTTGCCTGCGGACGGTGCTACATACAGAAGTTAGGTTCCGGTAAAAGTGTTGCCAGCCAGCGAAAATTGGTTCTGTTGCATCAGGCTGTCAATGGCATTGCAAACCTCTTTCGAGGCTTCTTCCTGAACGAAATGTCCGGCGTCAAAAGTTCGGACTGTAGCCTGTGGCAGCGCCTCCTTCCATTTTTCCAGAAATGCAGGTTTTATAAATTGATCTTTTGTGCCCCAAAGGATCAAAGCGGGTTTACGCTCCCATTTATGTAGTTGGTTAAACTGCTCTTCGTACCAATCGGAAGACCCCAGAAGGGATTGTGCCAGCCGTAAAAGCCCCCACCGGGACGCCTTGTTGGGAAACGGTCTGGTATAGTGAAGATGTATAGCCTTTGTTAATTTCGATTTGTCGTGGAACGCTTTTTTCATCAGAATGGATGGGGAAAAATTGGTGTGCAGATAAATGAACTTACCCAGCCTGCTGTTCACCACCTTGTCTACCTTTTGCACATCGGGGTTATCGCTGGTTTTCCAGAGCCAGGTGTTTAGTATCACCAGGTTCCTCACCTTTTCGGGATGCGCCAGGGCAAAAGAAATACCGATAGGCCCGCCGAAGTCATGCACGACAAGGGTGATATTGGTGAGGCCAAGCTTTTCTACGAACAGGGCAAGGTTAGCTGAGTGGGCTTGAGGAGTGCCGTCAAATTTTTCTGGCTTGTCTGACAGCCCGAAACCAATATGATCTATGGCAATGCACCGGTACTTTGTACGCAGTGTTTTTATTTGCTCTCTATAAAGGAATGACCATGCAGGCGTGCCATGCACAAACAAAAGTACGTCGCCCTGACCTTCATCCACATAGTGCATTGTGCCAGAGGGAAGGTCGATGTAACGGTGTGAAAAGGGGTAGAGGCTTTCGTCAAGCCAAAGAGGAATTTGCTGCTTCATTGCTGTTTTGTTTTTTAGCAAAGGAATCGAGCAGCAAAGGAATGACTCTTGGTATATACCAAGATTTCAGATTTTCACCCGGGCCAGCAGCTTACTGAAGTTGGTGGCATTAATGCCGAGGTAGGAGGCCAGGTCTTTGTGGGGGATGAGGTTGAGTAATTTTGGACTTCGCTTTACGAAAGCTGTAAACCTTTCTTCAATATCAAAGGCCAGCAGCTCATGGTGGCGCTGGATCAGCCCTGCCAGCACAACTTCGGTTGCTTTTTGCATCATCCGCTCCAAATGGCGGTCTTCGCTTAGTAACACCTGAAGCTGATCGTAGGAAAGCCGGAGCAGTTTGCTGGGTGTGATGGTGTCCAGAAAATATTTTGAGGGAGTTTGTGTCAGAAACGACTCAGGGATACCCGAAAAAGAGGGGGCATAGGTGAATGCGATGACGTGCTCATTTCCATCCTTGATATAGTAAGATTTCTGGATGCCCTCCTGAACAAAATAGAGGTACTTCTCAACATGTCCTTCCCAGGTAATTACCTCTTTTCTTTTGAACTCCACGGGCTTCAGACAATCCTCCAGCTTTTGCATGCTCGATGCCGGCAGGTCATAGATGGATTTGAGGAATTTCTGCACCTCACTCATATTCAAAGCAAATTAGTCTTAAGAAAGAGGCTTTATGTCCTAACTTCGTTTTCGAAAAAGGATGACAGGTGTAAAAAGATTGAGTAAATGAAGATAACCGTAATCAGAGGCCTTTACAAATCGCTTCAGTTATTTGTTTTAATCGGGGCAATCAGCTGGTTAGCGGGTAGTGAGTTGCTGGCGCAAGGCATTTCTTTCTCCTATCTGGTGCCAAAAAACGGCTATGTGTCGGCTCCGGTGAGTCCGTTTTCCGTCAGAGGGCTGGGCTACTATTTTGGGCCTGTGGGCATTGAGACAGGCGGCTCCATTTATTCTATGTCAGGCTTAGCGATGGACAACCTACCGTTTGAGGCAGACAAGCCGCTGACAGGCCCGCACTTTTCTATGCTGGTGCCTGTGGAGCTCGCTTTCAAGATAGATACAAAAATTGTGACCTGGCGGATCAGAGGAGGAGCTGCTGGCATCTGGCACATCAACCCAAGGCTGAACGAAGGCAACTTCGACAGGGCGCTAAGAGATTATGAAGGCTGGGACGTTGCCAATACTGATGCTACAATTAAAACCAAGATTGGCCTGGGCTGGATAGCCGGCACGTCTTTTGAATGGCACATAGCCAAAGAATTTTCGGTGTCAACCGAGGTCAGCTATTTGTCCGTTGCGTCGGCTGCCACGCTCAACGGCGACTATATTGGCGGCGTGCAGGGGGGAAGCCTGGAAACCAAAGCCATCGATTTTCCTGATGCGAGAGTGAATCTTGAAGGGTTTGAAATTTCCCTCGGGGTTACTTTGAGAAGGTAGTTCAAATCGGCTTCCTATTTCTCTCCTGCCTAAAAAGCACCTTCCAGTCAAACTTCCATGCTTTTTCATGCTCATTTGTCTAATATTGTTGACGAAGGAGTACGATATACGATGAAGCGAATAAAATGGGTGATTTGGGCTGGTGCCATCATTTCTGTGGCCTGCCTGCTTGATGGATGTGTTGGAAATATTGATAAACCTGCGGCTACTTACAAAACTTATTGCGGTGGCTGCCACAACCTGCCGGACCCGGCACAACTAACCAAAGGTGTGTGGGAAAGGCTTGTACTTCCTGAGATGGGCGCAAGGTTGGGTGTAAAGATAGAGGGATATGACCCTTACCGAAGGGTAGACATGAATGAGAAAATGCTCCTACAGTCCAACAATGTCTACCCTGAAAAACCGATGATTTCTGACAGCGACTGGGAGGCGGTAACGAAGTACATTTTGGAAAATGCGCCGGATTCTATGCCGACTGACCTTGCCAGGGTTGAGCGAAGTAGCGTGCTGACCCAGTTTTCTCCCACTTTTGTCAAGACTGAGGACTTCAAGGGGTCTTTGGTAACGCATTTCAGACACTTTAACGACGAAAAGGGAGTGTATGGCGCTAATGCCAACGGGCAAATATGGAAGTGGGAGCCCGGCGACTCCGCAAGAATCGAAGAGACATTCAAAACCTCTGTTGTTTCGTTTAACAGGAGCATGGGACGGGAGTTCGTTGTTGAAATGGGACAGATGCACCCAACGGAGCAGTCGTTGGGAACGTTGTGGGAGGTAACGCCGGATCAGCCCCAAAGAAAGGTAGCTGAGTTTTTACAGCGGCCGGTGTTTAGCCTGGTCGAGGATTTTGATGGTGATGGCACCGACGAGATACTTGTCTGTGAGTTTGGCAACCTGATTGGCCAGCTGACTTTGATTTCCGACATAGACGGTCGGAGAGAAAAAACACAGTTGTTACCCTACGCCGGTTGCATTAAGGTAGAGGTGCACGACATGGACAACGATGGACTGAAGGACCTTGTGGTGCTTGTTTCGCAGGGCAATGAAGGCGCTTATATATTGTACCAGGGCAAAGGACTGACCTTCGCTGCTAGACAGATTCTGCGCCTCAATCCGCTTTACGGCTCCAGCGACCTTGAGCTTTTTGACTACGATGGCGATGGCGACATGGACATCGCCGTGGCTCATGGCGACAACGCCGACTACTCGCCCATTTTGAAGCCTTACCATGGCATGAGGCTCTTTCTCAATGATGGTAAGAATAACTTTGATGAGGCGTTCTTCTTCCCGGCCTACGGCGCCACTCAGGTCGAAGCTGTCGACTTTGATCAGGATGGCGACGTGGATTTTGCCATTTCCTGCTTCTTTCCCGATTTCGAGAACAACCCCAAAGAATCATTTATCTACCTTGAGAACACTTCTTCGGCCGACTTCAGCTTCCAACCACATACCCTGGCGAATGCTGACGACGGACGATGGATCGTGATGGAGTCCGGTGATATTGACCTCGATGGCGACACGGATCTTATTTTAGGCTCATTTACCTACTCCCCGGCGTTTACGCCTAAGTCGTTTATCGATAAATGGAATGCATCAACAACTGATGTGCTCTATCTTGAGAATAAATTAAAGTAAGCATACTAGCATTGAGGAATTCTTAACGGACGGAGAATAATTTGTGCATTTTTTAGCATATTGATCAGGCTAACCAATACCTGATCAATTGAAAATAAGTGGTAAGAGAATTGGCCTCATTATAGGTCTGCTCATTTTCTCTGCGTTAATCTTTTTACCAACGCCGGAGGGCCTTTCTCACCAGGCCATGAGGGCAGCGGCAGTAGCGCTGCTCATGACGTCACTCTGGGTTTCTGAAGCCATACCCATTGCAGCCACGGCGCTGCTTCCATTAGCCTTGTTTCCCCTGCTGGGCATTCTCGATGCTGAAACTACGGCCGCCAACTACGGTCACAACTATGTGCTGATGCTGCTGGCTGGCTTCATCATTTCCAAGGCCATTGAGGTCCATCATTTGCACCGACGCATTGCGCTTTCCATTATGAACCTGATAGGAAGTAGTCGCCGGATGCTGCTGCTTAGCTTTATGATGGCTTCAGCCCTGCTGTCGATGTGGATTGCGAACGTAGCTGTAGCGCTGCTTATGCTGCCCATTGCGATGGCCATTATCAGCAGGGAGAATGAAGCCTCGGGGCACAACAAAGACTTCGGAATTGCCCTGATGCTGGCCATCGCCTACGCCTGTAGTATTGGCGGAACGGGTACCCTTATTGGCACCCCGCCCAACATGGTCTTTGCGGGCATGGTTCAGAAGCTTTACCCGGATGCTCCTGAGATTCCATTCTTCCAGTGGATGCTACTGGGCGTGCCACTCATTGTCATCTTCCTTCCGCTGATTTGGTTTTACCTGGTCAGGTATTTTAAGATCGAAGGGAAGTTTGAAGGGGGTAAGGAGATTGTGGAAAAAGAGCTCAAAGGACTCGGCACGATGAAACCGGCTGAGAAGATGGTACTTGGGATATTCATTTTCACGGCACTCGCCTGGGTTTTCCGCAGGGATATTGTAGTTGATGACTTTGTGCTCCCAGGCTGGGCCAGCCTGCTGGGCGTGTCCGACTGGGTGCATGATTCTACGGTGGCGGTTTTTTCTTGCCTGCTCCTGTTCTTTTTGCCCGACAAAAGCGAGTCCGGGAAGAGACTGATTACCTGGAAGCAAGCCGAGGCCATTCCCTGGGGCACGGTGATGATAGTTGGTGGAGGCTATGCCATCGCTGAGAGCTTCGGAACCACTGGCCTGGCGGCGTGGCTGGGCACAGAGCTTCAGTTTATAGCCAACTGGTCGCCCCTACTGGTGCTGCTGAGTGTGATCACGCTGATGACTTTTCTGACGGAGATCAACTCCAATACGGCTACGGCCAATATCTTCCTGCCAGTGCTGGCTACCATGGCGGTGAGCAGCGGCACACATCCTTACATGCTGATGATCCCAGCCACCATTGCCTGCTCATTTGCCTTTATGCTGCCGTCGGGTACGGGCACCAACACGGTCATTTTTGGTAGTGAGCTGGTGACCATTCCGCAAATGGCCCGGGCCGGGTTTTGGCTGAACCTGATCAGTATTCTGTTGTTGACGATTGTTCTTTACCTGGTGGCTGTTCCAGTGTTTGATATGGGAGGGGCAGTGCCGGCTTGGGCGAAATAGAGTTGTTCGTGAGACACGGAACAACAAACCTCGTGAGATGCAAGGCCACAGCAAATGTCACGAGTGAAGAAGTGGCATGTGGAGACACAAGGCCACAACGACATTGAGTTATGAAGACAGAAAACCACACACGATTCGTAGCTTTTGTTATGGTTTCGTGTCTTCACAAACCATCGCAAAAGCGGTTTGTGGGAACGCTAAGTCTGAAGGCAGTGATTTTTGGTAGATAAAGATCCACGAGCGAAGAAGTGGCTTGTGGAGACACAAGGTCACAACAAATGTCACGAGTGAAGAAGTGGCATGTGGAGACACAAGGGCACGACAACAACAACAACAACAAGCGAAGCAATGCATGGTTGGGCGAATTTGAGAATATTATCCATTCTTTCTCGAGAGCAGGCTTACTCCAAACAGCACGATAGCAGTGCCTGCCCATTGCCAGAAGCCGATGATTTCGTGGAGGAATATCATGGACAGGATAATGGTGGAGATGGGGCCAATGTTTCCGGTAATGGCTACCTCGGACGAGCCTATGCGCTTGATGGCCTCCGATATCAGGAAGGAGGGAATCACCGTTGAGATGAGGGCAATCATCAATGCCAGGGTATAGATTTGCCAGGGGAAGTCAAGCAAGGCCAATTGCCCATTGGCGATGAGGTTGTGGAAGATGACAGCGATGCAAGCCACTATCATTGACAATGAGGTGAAGCGAACCGTACCAAACTTGGGGATCAACCTTCCGCTGCCAATCAGGTAAATGGCATAGGTAAGCGCACTCACAAAGATGAGACTGCCTCCAATCAGCGTTTCATGTACCCCACCTATTTTGATTTTGTCGAAAAAGGCAAGGAGCATGCCGGAGTAGGTAATGCCAATGGCCAGCACTTCCCACTTCGTTACTTTCTTTTTGGTGAAAATAGCAGACAATATCACCACCAGCGTTGGATAAATGAACAGGATAAGCCGCTCCATGCTGGCACTCACATATTCCAGCCCCCAGAAGTCGAAATAGCTGGCGATGTAGTAACCCATGATACCATACAGGACAATGCGCCATACGTCCTTACGGGTAATGACCATCGGTGCTTTCTTTCTATTGGTCCACCACAAAATGCCTGCGTAGAAAGGCAGGGCCATGAGCATTCGCAATGACATAAGGTCGATGGATGAAATATCGAACTGATAGGCCAGCTTAATGAACACAGCTTTGGCACTGAACATAGTAGAACCAAGAGCAGCAAGGCCTAGTGCTGCCCATTTTTCTTTTCCGGTTAAAGTAATGGCTTGCATAGGGGGATGAAGGTAGATGAAAAGTGGTTCTCAATAGCCTTTTTTGGCAACGGATGTTCATTTAATGAGATATATCTGTCCTGGCGCAGGTAATCAAATTTATCTGTTCTAAAGCAGATAAAGTGTATTATCTGTCTATAAGCAGATAATAACTAACCATTGGATGCGGAACTGCAATAACACCTCAATAGCTACTTTTGAGCAATCAGGTAGCTCATTCTGTTGTGGACACCCTCGCTTATCAAATTCAATCCGCTTTTCTCAATCATTGCGCTGACCATGTCGGAGGTTAGGCGGAGCTTGGTGTACGAACTCACTTGCTGCTGCCAAATATCGCCTTGTTTTTCGTGTAGCAGGTCAGTCACTCTCACTGTATTGTCGAAGTACTCAAGCAGGCACGTGTGTATTCTGTTACTATCACTTTTAACAGGGATGAACCGCTGCGTGTCTTCCAGTGCCTGGCTATAGTCACGAAAGGAATAGATAAGCTTTCCTTCTCTGGTCAGTAGATTCGATAGTGTGAGGGTAAGGGCTTCGAGCTGCTCGAAGCTTTCCAAATGACTGATGGTGTCGCCCATGCAAACGACAAGCTCTGGTTTGAGGGATCCGTGCCAGTATGTGTCAGTTATATCGGCTTCGATGGTCGAAATGTCCAGGTGGCCTTTGCGCTCCTCAAGCTCTTTGAGGAGCACAGCGCTGAAGTCGATAGCAGTGACGCTGAAGCCCAGTCTCGCCAGCGGTATTGCCTGAAGCCCGTGGCCGGCACCAAGGTCAATGGCCAGGCCGAACGATTCGGGAATGATGCCGTTTTTCTCAAAGAATGTTTGCTGCTCTGCCGCCTTCTGCTCGAAGTCGCCAACCATCCAGCTGTAAAAATGTGACAGGTGTTGGTCGTAGTGATTTTTCGTGTTCACAAGCAAGCAACACGTAGAAACCTGAGAGAATGTTCCGGCTTTTATTTCTTTGCAACGAAATTATAGTTTCCACTTCCCACCTCAAAAACAGCGTAGCCTTCTTCCATGCCTTTAAAATTGACGCTGGCAGAATTTTCGGCTTTTTCACCACCTTCGGTCACCACCTCTTTTTCACTCGCAGGAACATAGACGGTTGCAGTGCTTCCTACAGGAACGGTAATGTCCATATGAAAGTCATTTGGTAGGTTTTTCCAGGTAATTCCAGCTTGCCCATATATGGTGTTGTTGGAATAAGTGACAAAGTCAAGCTCATCAACCGGCTGTGGTCTGAAGATGATATGCTTATAGCCAGGGTTGGCAATATCGGTTTGCATACCAGCAAGGTTCTTGTAGAGCCAAACCAGCCCACCGCCAAACATCGGGTGGTTGAACGAACCATCTTCGCTCCAGTGCTCCCGGGTGGTGGTGGAGCCCAGCTCCAGCCAATGCCCAAAGCTGGGTTCGTCAGTTTTGTTCAATGCCTCATAGGCCAGGGCATTGAGACCATTGCTGGCCAACACCTCAAAGAAGAATCTTGTGCCGAAAATGCCTGTGTCGAGATGTCCGTCATCCGCTTTTATGTCTGCTATCAAGGCGGCTTTCACCTGCTCGTATTGCCCGGGTGGCACGCCCATTCTCAGTGCCAGGATATTGCCTCCACCCTTGCCGTAGCTTCCAGTTTCAGGGCTGTAGAATTTTTTCATAAAAGCCTGACGGGTCGTTTCTGCCAACGATTCATAGGCTTCGGCTTCTCCCTTTTTACCCAATTTTCGGGCGGTTTTCGACGCAATTTCAACACAGTGCCAGAAGTAGAAAGTGTGTACCATGTCATCAGGGATCAACTCACCGGGCGATACCCACTCACCGAGGTTGAACCACTTGAGGATTTCGCCAGAGCCATTTCTGCGCTGGGAGAACATGATGCCGTCCTGATCTACCCACGTTTGCATGTAGCGGATATAGCCTTGCATGCCATCGTAGTTGTCTTCCAGCATATCCAGCGCTCCATATTGCGTGTAAAACTCCCATGGCATGATGCAGATGGCTGCCCCCCAGGCCACACCACCGCCGCAACCTGGCTGCCAGGGCGCACCGTTAGGCACGTAACCCGTTTCGACGTTTTGAGCTTCATACATGTCCTGTATCCACTTGTAGTAGAAGTTCTTTGTGTCGAAGTTGTGCATGACCATGGAGCAGGCTACCTGGCCATCGCCGGTATATCCCGAGCGCTCCCGGTGCGGGCAGTCGCTGGCAATGCCACCGTGCATATTGTCAGTTTGGCTGCGACGCCAGATCTTGTTGATGTCATTGAATAGCTGATTGGAGGTTTCAAAAACCGCTGATTCTTCCACGTAGGTATTGACTGCTTCTGCTGTGAGGTGTTCTTTTTTTAACTCTCCCGGCCAGTTTTTGATTTCGATGCCACTGAACACAAACCAGTTGAACCTGGGTGCATAGGAGGTGGGGCCTTTTCCGTTAAAAATGTAGGTATTGTCGCCAGAGTAGAGGTTGCCATTGAATGAGATGTCGATCTGATGGCCTTCCGGCCCTTCTACATTATTGAATCGCACCCAGCCTGATATTTCGACCCCAAAGTCGACTTTGTAGTTGCCGTTTTCCAGCTTCTCTATGGAAACGGGCTCCAGTCTTTCGGTAACTTTATCGGGGTAAGCAGTGTGTGCCACCAGCTCACCCTCAGGCGCTTTTCTCTTTGCCACAGGCTCCCAGGAAGACTGGTCAAAGTCGGGAGTACTCCAGCCTGGTTGTTCTTTCCTGGCATCATATACTTCTCCGTAATACACCATATCCATGAGAATAGGGCTTTGTGAGGCTTTCCAGCTATCGTCGCTTACAATCACATCCTCGGTTCCGTCTTTGTACGTGATATGCACCTGGCCCAGGAAACGAGGTGAACCGTAGCCCTCCGTCCAGAACTTGGCAGGGTTGTAAAAGCCATTGCCCAACATGCTGCCGATGGCGTTCTTGCCTTGCGTCAAGTAATCTTTGACATCGTACGCCAGATACATCACTTTGTATCTTCTGAAATCGTCCTGCACGTTGATATAGGAGGTGTTCAGTCCGGGGCGCTTGCCGTAGTTAGTCTGGTTAGGCACCAGCACATCGTCGCCTACTTTTTTACCATTGGCATACAACTCAAAGTAGCCCAGGCCAGTCACATAGGCCACGGCCTTGTCAATCTCTTTTGTGATTTCAAACTCTTTGCGAAGCATGGGGGCGGGGCCAGCAAATTGCTTTGGTCTTCCATCAGGTCCCCCGCCAGGTTTTGGCAGCGCTTCTTCGCCCTGCCAGGGTGCGCCAATCCATTGCGCTTTCCAGTCGGACGCTTCCAGCAAACCCATTCTCCATTTACCTGGCTCGCTCCAGTCCGAAGGGTTTCCGTTTTTGTCCCACACCCGCACTTGCCACCAGCATTCTGTCCTGCTGGTGAGCTCCTTGCCCTGATACTCGACCCTATCCGATTGCTCAGAATCCACTTTCTTGCTATCCCAAAGGTCGGGCTTTTCAAGGCCTTCCTGGCTGCTTGCCACCCGCACTTGCCAGGCGGTTTGCTTTTGCCCTCTTTCGTTGTCAATGGCAGTGTTGATCCAGGCCAGGCGGGGGTGGGCCACGTCAACTACTGAGGGGTTTTCGAGGTACTCGCAGGTGAGGTCGACTGGAGATATTTTACCAGGTTCGTTGCCAGTCGTGGTGCAGCTCGCCAGAATAGCCAGCGAAAGTAGGAGTTGTAGTCTCATAGGTATTGGTTAAGCATTGATACTAAGGTAAATATGTGAACAGGCAAAGTCATTTCCATACTGTGGTGTCCTGTTAGTCGATCGTTTTGCTTCCCCACCAGTCGGCATTTGGCGACCAGCCGGGAGTAAGCATGTCTTTTCTCTGCTGTTCCAGCCTTGGCCAGAGGTTGTTTACAATGTCTTCGTGTCGCTGTAACGCCTTAGCAGGGTCGTATTCCGGGTCGGGCACAGGAAGCTTGGCATTGACCTCTTTCAGCCAGCCCAGCAATTGTTGGCTTAGCTGTTTTGTGATCTCATTTTCTTGTGAAGCCAGGTTGTTCCTTTCAGCCTCATCACTCTTTAGGTTGTAGAGTTCCTCTCTGCCATCCTCCCAGTAGTGGATGAGCTTCCAATCGCCAAGCCTGATCACAGAGGACGGTTCGCCTCCCTGATTGCCGTAGTGAGGGTAGTGCCAATAAAGAGGTCGCTCAGCGATTGATTTTCCTTCCAGCAGCGGCACGAGGCTCACACCGTCGATATGCTCGCTGGGTTTCAGTGGTATTTTGGCCAGCTCCAGCAGGGTAGGGTAGAAGTCGGTATTAATAACGGGTGTATTGCTTTTTGCTCCGTTGCTGTTCAGCCAGGGCACTTTGATGAAAAAGGGTTCTCTCGTTCCGCCTTCCCACTGGCAGCCTTTGCCACCCCGCAGCGGAAGATTGGAGGTAGAGAAATTGTCGCCCGATGAAACACCGCCGTTGTCGGAAGTGAATACGACTATAGTGTTTTCATCCAGTCCAAGTGATTTGAGTTTGTCGAGCACAATGCCAACGGCCTCATCCATGGTTTCGACGAGTCCGGCGTACACCGGATTGTCCTGCGTTACCCGAATAGGAAGCACGCTTTCCATTTCGAAGCCATTTTCGGCAAGCCCCATTTGTTCAGCTTTGGTGCGGTATTTTGCCCACTTTTCTTCGTTCGTCTGAATGGGGCCGTGAACGGCGTAGAAGGAAAGAAAAGCAAAGAACGTTGAGTCTTTGTGGCTTTCGATGAAACGGGCCGTTTCCTGTGCCAGGCGGATGGACAGGTTCTCGCCTTTAGGGCCATCCGAAATCTTCGGGTTTTCGTATGGCGAGAAGTAGCCACCCATCGGACTTCCTTTGTCCCAACCCGCCAAATTGATGTCGAAGCCATGATTTTCGGGATACGATCCCCTGTCGCCCAGGTGCCATTTGCCTGCAAAGAAGGTTTTGTACCCGTTTTCCTTTAAGGTTTCCGGCAGTGTCACGTATTCGTGGGGAAGGTAGTGTGTGTAGTCGGCAGGCAGTAGTTTGTCGAACCTGTTCAGCGACCTCCAGTCTTCGCCATATTTGGCTCCAATCCAGTCGGTGATGCCATGGCGTGCGGTAAACCGCCCCGAAATGATGCTGGCTCTCGACGGACTACAAACCCGGCTGGCAGCGTAGCCCTGTGTGAACACCATGCCACCATCTGCTATCTTGTCGATATTGGGTGTTTCGTAGAAGTTGCTTCCTGTGGCGCTGAGGTCTTTGTGGCCCAGGTCGTCGACCAGAATGAACAGGATATTGGGTTTCTTTACAGCTTTTTGTTCACAGCCAGCACACAGGATACAAAGCAAAAAGAAGGCGGTCAAATATTGTTTCATGTGTATAAATTTTGATTTTCAGCGGCCACATGGAATAGCCAGTAGCATTTCGGAAGTGATAGTCGACTGTTCTCCGACTTTATTCATTTCCGCTAGGTATGGCTCTCCTTATGGCTATTTCATCTTATTTTGATATGGGATTGCCCTGCTCGTCAAAATTATTCTTTAGATGCGCCTCAACAGCCGGAATGGTGGCCAGCAGAAGGACAACCAAAACGCCGCTGGACCAACCGACGTAGGCGGCGAACCCCATGCCTGTGGCGTAGAAAATGCCCTGAGCCAGGCAAGTGGCAAGACCAACTCCCACCATCAGGCTGGCGCTTAGTTTGTTAGCTGCGTGCCAAGCGGCGTCTGATTTCATCGACAGTGTGGTGCGGTAGCCGTACAGGTAATTGATGCTCTTAGGAGGGAATGCTTTGAAAAGAAAAGCGATAACAAGAAAGAAGGGGCCAAGAATAAAATGCATCCAAAACAGGTTCTCCATAGGTAGTGTTTTGCCAGTCAGTTTACAAAATTCCCTATAGACAAACCAACATTTCCAAAGGTTTAGAAGTAGGTTGGCCGCTGAATTTTATCAGCGATCATTTCCATGTGGTAGAGGTCGAAACCTTTGGCCCAAAAATCTTTTTCCACCCGATGAACATTGAAACCAAACTTGGCATAGAACTGATAGGACTGTTGCGACGTCCACACTTCCAGTCGCTTTACATGTTTTTTGCTTCTGATTTCGTCGAGTGAATGGTTGATCAGTTTGCGGCCCCAGCCTTTACCTTGTACTTCGGGGCGGAAAAAGTCCCAGGAAAGTCGGCCTACGCCAGGCAACGGATAATGATGGCCACCGGCGCCAATTATTTCTCCTTTTACTTCAATCACGTAATAACTCTCACCATGCTCTTTCAGGTAGTCAGTTAAATCGGCCTCTTCTTCGCTGGCAAAAAACTGAGGTACATTCAGCCTGAATACTTCCATTACTTTGGTGTAGTCGTCGGGTAGGTAGTTTCTTATCATCTAAAAAAATGTCTGCTGCTTTTGTTTAAACAATCGACTCCCTTTGTCCCATTAATTTACTGCAAAATGTGAGATAAAAAACATCATTGAATGTGTTTTCTTGACACACAACGGCTTTGCCTAAATCAGCTTGTTTCTTCTGAGGAAGTCCATAGCGGCCTTCAGGTCATTGAAGAGTTTATCGGCATGCTGCAGCCGGGGGTGTTCCCGCACATCGTGTTGCACGGCAAAGCAGGTGAGGCCGGCGTTTTTGGCTGAGAGAGCACCGTTTGGCGTGTCTTCAAACACGAGGTAGTCTGCCTTGGGAAAACCGAGGAAGTCGACACACTTCTGGTAGCTTTCCGGGTCGGGTTTGCTGATTTTTACATCGTCCCTGGTGATGGTGATTTTGAAATACTTAGCCAAATCCATTCGTTCCATCAGCAGATCGACGTCGGACCGGGGGCTGCCTGTGGCGAGGGCCATTGGGTAGCCTTTGTCGAAAAAGAAGTCTAGTGTTTCCCTGGCGTAAGGCATCATTTTGAAGGTGCCGGTTTTCATCCGCTCCAGAGCCAGGTTTTCTCTCTTCTCCAGTAAGGCCTGCTGGGAGATCGGAAGGGTATGTTTTTCGACCAGCATTTGTGCATTGACGGGAGTGGGTACACCGGCAAATACGTCGAGGTATTCTTCATAGCTGACGATGATATTGTACTCAGACAGGATTTCGTTCCAGATGTGAAAGTGAAAGGTTTCGGTGTCGAGAAGTGTACCGTCGAAATCGAAAATAATGGCTTTATATAGGGGCATGAAAGTTTTGTTGGTTGAATAGTGGCAAGGTAAAAAGAAATGTCAGTCTGGGCTTGTAGAAACATGGTCATGAAAACCGTCTTCGACAGGCTCAAACTGACATTTGATCCGAATTTATGTTATTCTTTAAAAGGAGAAAAGTTAATGGTGCTGGCTTTTTCTTTGTAGGCCTTCCATTCGGTGTTAAAGAAAGCATCAGCGTTGGCTACGCCTTCGTCGGTAGCCTTCTCTGCATGGGCAATTGCCCATTCCTGATTGGTGTTTAGACTATTGTAGGGATTGCCCACCTGGTACATGGCCATGAACAGACGACTGGAAGCTACGGTGGGGTCATCGTAAATACCCTGCACATCCTCTTTTGACTTCAGCCGCTCTTTTAGTTCAGTAATCTTCTTCTCCAGTTCGGCTCCTTGTTTCTTGAGTGCTTCCTTGCCTTCTATGGGGCTGTCTTCCATCGCTGCATTCACTTTGGCGATGGTGGCTTTGGCATCGTTGAGTTTATCCACCGCAGCTGTTGCCTTTTCCATGATGGCATTGACACGATCAAAGCGCTGACTCATTTGTGCCGCAGCCGACTGGTTGAATGTAAACCGTGGGTCGGCTTTTACCTCAACTTTCGTTGTAGCTTCTTTACCCGCATAAGTATACTTTACTGTGTAGGTGCCTGGCAATACGCTAAAGCCACTTGGCTCGGCGGCGCCTGCCTTTTGTTTGGCACTCTCTGGGCTGCGAACGCCTTTTTTGTCAAGTCCCCACACGATGCGTTGCAGACCGGGCTTTTCCACCACCTGAAACAGGTTGCGGATGACGGTGCCGCTGGCGTCTGATATTTGCAGTCTCACAGTGTCCGACTTGATGGTGGTGTCCTGCTTCGAGGTAGCTTTTACTGAGTAGGAGAGCAGTGCTCCGGGCTCCCTGTCATCACCTTTGAAAATAGCATCGCCATGGAAACGGGTGCCTGCCGCTTCTTTGTAGGCAAAAAGGTAGGCGTCAGGCGCAGGGTAAGCATACAGAGGCTGTGCAATCATCTGAGCGCCCTTGCTGGCCATTTCTCTCAATGGTCGGATGTCGTCCATTACCCAAAGTGCCCGCCCGAAAGTACCTATCACAAGATCATGCTCCCTTGGGTGAATCTTCAGGTCGTAAGTAGATACTGTTGGGTAATCGTTCGTCCATTTGGTGAAGTTTTGACCGGCGTCGATAGAAACGTAAAGGCCGAATTCTGTGCCCACGAATATGAGCTTTGGTTCGACGGGATCCTGCACCATGGAAAGCACATAGCCGTAAACCTTCTGCTCGTTGACCAGGTTGACCCATGTTTTACCGAAGTCTTTGGTTTGGTAGAGCATCGGTGCCCAGTTACCCCGGCGGTAGTCGTTCACTTCCACAAAGGCTTCCCCTGCATTGTAGGTGGAAGCATTGATTTGCGGTATCCAGGCACCTTTTGGCATGCCTTTGATGTTGGCTGAGAGATTTGTCCATGTTTTGCCGCCGTCTCTGGTTAGCTGCACATTGCCATCGTCGGTGCCAGCCCAGATGATGTTTTTGTCCAGCGGGCTTGGAGCAATGGCGAGAATGGTGCAGTGATTTTCAGCACCGGTAGCGTCAAAAGTAAGTCCGCCAGTTTCCAGCTTGGTCTTTTCCGGGTCGTTTGTGGTGAGGTCGCCGGAGATCAGGCTCCAGTTTTGTCCCCTGTCGGAGCTTTTGTGAATAAACTGGCTACCGTAGTAAATGGTATTGGCATCAAATGGATCCTGAGCAATGCCCGCATTCCAGTTGAAGCGAAGAAACACGTTGTCGGGGTGGTTGGGTTTGATGAACTGGCTGAAGCCGGTTTCAAAGTCGAGGTAAGAAAGGAAACCGCCCTGCGACATGCCATAGCCATAGCGCAGATCGCCTGGAACAGGCACCACGTCAAAACCATCACCAAAAGCGATTTCGTCCCAGTAACCATTGCGGATGCCACCGTTGTGCAGCGACTGGCTTGGGCCTCTCCAGCTACCGTTGTCCTGCATGCCACCCATCACGTTGTAGGGCGTAGCCATGTCCACATTCACATGGTAGAACTGGCCAACAGGCAGGTTTTCTACAAAGCGCCAGGTTTTGCCTCTGTCACGGGAGATGTAGGCACCGCCGTCGTTGCCGTCCAGCATTAGAGAGGCGTCGGTAGGCAGCACATAAAACATGTGGTGATCCACATGCACCTTGTCGCCACCAGCCAGTGTCTCGAAGGTTTTCCCGCCGTCGATACTCACTTTTACTATGCCGTAGACGTTGTACAATGTGTTCTCGTTCCTAGGGTCTACACGAAGGTCCCAGTAATAAAATGGCCTGTCGCCCACATCCTGGTCTTGCACTTTGCTCCATTTTTTGCCGCCATCTACCGACTTGTAAAGGGCGTTTTTCTTGGTTTCAACAAGTGCGTAAACCACGTCAGGGTTGGACGGAGCAATAGCGATAGCGGTTTTTCCTATTTCACCTTCAGGTAAGCCATCGTCGGAGGTTCTCTTTGCCCAGTTTTCACCGCCATCGACCGATACATAAATACCTGATCCTTCGCCGCCCGACTTGAAGAACCAAGGCCAGCGGCGGTATTCCCACATACCAGCGATCAACTTGTTGGGGTTGGTTGGATCAATTGTCAGATCGGCGATGCCTGTGCGGTTGTTCACAAACAATACTTTTTTCCATGTTTTGCCGCCGTCGGTGGTTTTGAACACACCTCTGTCGGGGCTATCGGCCCAGGCGTTGCCCTGTGCACCTACCCACACCGTGTTGGGGTCATCAGGATGCAGGAAAATGCGGTGGATCGTACGGGTATTTTCCAGCCCCATGTGCTGCCAGGTTTGGCCGGCATCGAGACTACGGTACACGCCATTGCCCATGCTTTGGCTGTTGCGGGGGTTGCCCTCGCCGGTTCCCACCCAAATGATGTCGGGCGATTTCTGATAGATGGCAATGGAGCCAATGGAAGCAGCTTTTTCTTTCTCGAAAATGGGTTTCCAGCTGGTGCCGCCGCCAGTTGACTTCCAAAGGCCACCCGATGCAGTGCCCAGGTAGATGATGTCGGGGTTGCTTTGCACCACGTCGGCGGCTGTAACCCGGCCGCTCATGCCTGCCGGGCCAATATTGCGTGGTTTGATGCCTTTGAGCAGCTCCATATCGAGCACCTGGCCCATGGAAAGGAAGCTCGTGAAAAGGAGCAAAAAAGCCATGCTCCACAGTCTGTTGGGTAAATGTTGCATTGTCCTGATTAGTTTTTTTGGGAAGCTACACAGCCGGTTAATTATATCAAACACATATGTAACCAGTGAGTTGAATTATCCTGCAAACAGGGGGATAGAAATGACATATGCTTTTTTGAAATTGAAGTTGGACGTTTTGAGGTATGCTACTACACCATTGAAGATAGCCCTGATCGTGGTATGATCCGGCATTGAGACCGTGTGTCTCGCCGCTTTGTGGGTTGCCCGGATCCGCCGTCAGGCTTAACCATTTCTACTATTAAACTAGAGACACTGTGGATGCCACTCCAAGACCTGCCTGTCCTGCGTTTTTTGTCGCACTTTTTTTGACCTTGCATGCCTGTACACCAAAGTTGGAAGCCGATCAGCCACCGATGCCGGATGACTATAAGGCTGTTTCTCTGCGATCAGAAGCTTATATGACAGCCATGCCAGAGCTTGTTGGCCAGGTAGTTGATGCTGCGGTGAAGTGGGCCGTTGACGGGCCTGAACCGGATGAGCCATGGCTACAGGGCGCTATGGTAGCCCACGACAAAGAACATCAAATTATCAGTGTTGATTTTGGAAATGGAGGTGCCTGGGCGGGGGATGTGTGGCGGAGTGGGTTACTGCTGATTACCTACACTGACCTGCGACTGGTTGATGAAGCGACGTACCGTATTTCTTTTGTTAATTTCAAAATAGATCATGTATTAGTAGAAGGCGATTTCTCACTCACCTACCGATCAAAGGGAGCGCTAACGGAAAGAAAATATGAAGTGAGGTGGGAGCAGGGAAGGTTTACCTGGCCTGATGGCACCTACGCCACCCGTCAATTGAACCAAATAAGAACCATTCGCCTTGCACACCTCCCAATGCACAACGAATACAGCTGGGAAGGCGTAGCCTCCGGCGTCAACCGACATGGCTATGAATATTCCAGTATAATAACAGAGCAGCTCAGCTTCAGGCTAACCTGCCTGGTGGTAGGCAAAGTTTTTCCTTCGTACGGAAAGGTCGAGAGTACCATGAAAGGAGTCAGCTTTATTGTTGACTACGGTGAAGGAGAATGTGATAACGATGTGAGGGTGACAATAAATGGGGAAATTTCGACAATGCAGCTCAGTAGTAATTTTTAACCTATTTCAATATTTTTTAGAATTTTTTCAATTCCACATTAAACCTTTTCCGCCCGGCCTCATCAAAGCAGCAAACAAACTTCTATTAGATATGAATTTGCTAAAGAGATTGATGATGATGACAATGGTGGGAGGAACCATGGTATGGTTGGCTTCCTGCAACAACGAAGAGGATGGTTTGAATGATGATGCTACTGCGTCGGCTTTCGAAGATGTCGCAGTAGACACTGAAGCATCAATGGATGTGGCTTTTGAGGATGTGGACAATGTGGTGGAAGCGGGTATTAGTTATGATGATGCTTCCGGCGGAAAAATTATGCGTGACGCTTTGATCGAATGTGCCGTGGTTACCCACGATCATGAGAATAATACCGTGACGATTGACTACGGAGATGGCTGCGAGGGAGATGGCCGAACCAGGCGAGGAAAAATTATTGTCACCTACAGCGATGAAAGATGGTTTAAACCAGGGGCTTCACGCAGTGTGACATTCGAAGATTTTTATATCGACAGCGTAAAAGTGGAAGGAGTTCGTACCATTACGAATATCACAGCAGATGAGTCAAGCGCTCCTCAATTCAGAACTGAGGTGGTAGGTGGAAAGCTTTCATGGAACGACGGCACCTTTGCAACTCGTGATTCTGAGCACACCCGCACCTGGTCGAGGGCAGAGAACCCGGCTCAGGACGAATCGTTTGTGGAGGGGTCTGCTGAAGGGGTCAACAGAGACGGTGAGAATTATAGCAGCACCATCACCGAACGGCTTGTCTTCAAAAGACGCTGCGGAGCCCAGGGCTATTTCTTCCCAGTATCCGGTGTGATCGAAACCGTTGCGCCAGGTGCAACTATTGTCATCGACTATGGCGATGGTGAGTGCGATAACCTGGCAGAAGTGACTATCAACGGAGAAACTCAGATAATAGAGCTGGATGTAAAGGCTAGAAAACATGTTGTAAGAAGAAGGTTGAGGGGATAGACGGGCTAGGTTGGAGTAAACCGGAAGGGACTGGTGCATAGCCAGTCCTTTTTTCGTATCATAGCATATAAACTACAATCAAGGTAAAAATTATCTGGCTCTTGTTTGAAGTATAAATTATAATAACTACGTTTAAGGTAAATATTAGAAACTATGGGAAAATATCAACTGGGCGAGTTTGAAGAAGTAGTCCTTTTGACGGTCGCTGTGCTGTACGGAGAAGCTTACGGGATAGCCATCATAGAAGAGATGGAAAAAAGGCTCGACAGAAAGGTGAGTATAGGTTCATTGCAAACCGTGCTTAGACGGTTAGAGAAGAAAGGTTTTCTGTCTTCAGAGTTTGGAGAGGCCACACAGGTAAGAGGAGGGAAACGAAAAAGGTATTTCACAGTGACCCAATATGGTCAAAAGGCCATGGAAGAGCTGAAGGAACAGCGGCTTGGGTTGTGGAATGCGATACCTGAGGTGGCGTTTAAATGATGAATAATAGGGATTTAAAAGAACGCATTTTTACCCCAGCCCTAAAGGGAGAATGCGTTCTTTTAAGTCCAAAATCATCTATGAATTTTCAACCTCCGCTCCCTTCAGGGTAGGGGCCAACGGAGGTTGAAAATTTGAAACAGAAAATATTTAAGAGAGTGCTTTATACAAATACCAAGGATAGGGTTCTGTAAAAAAAGTGCCATTTCACCCCAACCCTAAAGGGAGCTGGCACTTTTTACAGAAACGATAAACAGTCGAAGAATTACATAAATGGGAGAAACCAGAAACATGTTTTATAGTGCGTCTTCTGCGATTTTCAAAAATGCAAAGAAGCTTCGTGCTAATCAGACTTTAGCGGAAAAGTTGCTATGGGAAGAGCTTCGTGCCAACAAGCTGCTAGGACTTCGGTTTAAAAGGCAACACCCTATCGGCACTTTCGTTGCCGACTTTTATTCCCACCCTGTCAGGCTAGTAATTGAAATTGACGGAGGGTATCATGATTTGGATGAACACATGGAATACGACGCTGGACGGACAGAAGAAATAGAGCAATTTGGAGTCAAGGTTATCCGATTTACTAATGCAGAAGTTGAAGGTAATATTAAATCAGTGATCGAACAGATAAAGACTATTTGCACTGAAAGACAATTGAGATGAATAACCACCCACCTCGCCTCCCCCTCCGCTTCTTCCGGTGGTTCTGCCACCCGGACTACCTGGAGGATATTGAGGGAGATTTGGTGGAGAGGTTTGAGAAGAGAGCGAGAGAACAGGGAGTTTTCAAGGCTAAATGGATATTTGGCTGGGAGGTAGCCAGGCTTTTCCGTCCAGGCATAATTAAGCCGATAGAAGGGAGTAACCGTATGAATCAGATTGGGATACTAAAAAATTATTTCAAGGTAAGCTGGAGGAATATGCTTCGGCAAAAATTGTATGCAGGCATCAACATTGGCGGGCTCACCATTGGGTTACTCTGCTTCCTGATGATCTTCATCTTTGTAGAGCACGAGCTTTCTTACGATAAATTTTTTCCTAACGCCGACAATATCTACAGGATTTACCAGCGCCAGCCAACCAACAGTTCGTTAGGCACAGACCTTTATGGTGTAACTCCTGCTGCTTTACCCTTCACGATGATGCAGGAGTATCCCGAGGTTGAATATGCCACCTCAATGACCGATTATTCGGTGTTGTTGGAATTAGGTGGCGATAACAATTACCTGGAAAACTGTCTTTTGGTTGATGAACATTACTTCAACGTTTTTCAGCATGAGTTCATAAGTGGAAACCCTCAATCGGCTCTGAACAACGCTGAGAGTATCGTTCTGACAGAGTCGCTGGCAAATAAGCTCTTCGATGGTGAAGATGCCATGGGCAGGCCTATAACCTACTGGGGTCACAATGCCATTGTAACTGGTGTAGTAAAGGATTTACCGGCTAATGCCTCTATCAGGTTTTCGGTTTTGATCAGTTTGCATGCCAGTAGCTATTACCAGCAAGAGGTGAAAAAGGAAAAATGGAACGGCAATTCTTACCATACTTTTTTCTCGCTTGCACCTCATGCGAACCCAGAATTACTTCAGGAGAAGCTGACAAAGCTAGTAGAGGAACGGTGGCTACATAAAGCTACAATACCAGTAGAATACATTGTTCAACCACTTTCCAATCTTCATCTCGGGCCAAATATCAATGAAGAGTTGGCTGTAAAGGGCAATTCGACGCAACTGATGCTCTTCTCCGTAGTTTCGTTTCTGGTGCTCACACTCGCTTGCTTTAATTACGTGAACCTCGCCATAGCAAGGTCGGTCAACCGGGCAAAAGAGGTAGGATTAAGAAAGGTAATTGGTGCCAGGAAAGGCCAGCTTATATTTCAGTTTATATCAGAGTCCGTTATGATGGCTTTCTTGGCGCTGATATTCGCAGTGGTGCTGGCCGTATTTCTGACTCCCCTTTTTGGAAACATGGTAGAAAGGCCATTGGAACTTGTAGCCGTCGAAAATTGGTCGGTAATACCACTCATGATTAGTGCTGTTATATTTGTGGGCATTTTTTCCGGGAGCTACCCGGCATTGTTTGTGGCATCAATGAGGCCTGTGAAAGCCCTCAAAGGAAAAGCCGGTACGCCTAAAGGTGGAAAGCGCTTTCAAACAGCGATGATAGTAGGGCAATATGCAGTTTCTATTGCAATGATTATTTGCAGTGTGGTCATCTATAACCAGTTTCGGTTCATCGGCCAGAAAGATATGGGGTTTGAAAGAGAACACATTATAACATTTCGTGCGCCGGGCAACGACTTCAACAAAGTAATGCCCCTACTCAAGAGTGAGTTACTCCAAAGTACAGATTTTTTGGCTATCACTGGTTCTAACCACCTTCCTGACGACATTGGCTCAAGTACTTTTTTGTTTGATGACAGAACAGGGGGGCAGATTTATCGGTTGCGCACAGACTACGACTTTCTTGAGCTGTACGGGATAGAACTAGTGGCGGGGCGCAACTTTTCTCCAGACTATGCCATGGATACTGAGACCAACTATATTATTAATGAGACAGCAGCCAGTGCATTGGGATGGAGCCCGACCGAAGCCATTGGCAAGCAGTTCACCAACGAAGACGGAGGTACGAAAACGGTCATTGGCGTGGTGAGGGATTTTCATACACAATCGCTGCATTTACCGATTGCTCCGCTGATGATCAAGGTGAGCGATCAGGTTAACTACGTTTCTGTGAAAGTGAGGCCTGATAATCTCCAGGAGACTATTTCGGAGTTGGAAAAAGCGGTGAGCCAGCACACAGACTTCCCTTTTAGTTATCAGTTCTTTGACGACCATTTTGATCAACTGTACAAAGATGACAAGCGCCAGGGCAAGCTTTTTGGCCTTTTCACCATTCTGGCAATTTTAATATCCAGCCTCGGCCTTTTTGGACTGGCTGCTTTTAGCGCTGGTCAGCGGATGAAGGAAATTGGCATCAGGAAAGTGCTCGGCGCTTCCATAACGGACATTATGTCGAATTTCAGCCTCGGTTTTTTGGGTCTTGTGCTGACAGGCTTCCTGCTGGCAATCCCCATAGCCTGGTTTCTGGCCGACCAATGGTTGCAAAACTTCGCTTACAGAACAGGCCTCAGCTGGTGGGTGTTTGCTGCAACTGGCTTTGTAGCCATGTTGCTTGCATTTGCTACTGTCAGCACCCAGGTATTTAAGGCTGCTATGACCAACCCTGTCAATTGCCTTCGAGATGAATAACCACCCACCTCGCCTCCCCCTCCGCTTCTTCCGGTGGTTCTGCCATCCGGATTGTCAGGAAGATATTGAAGGTGACCTAACAGAGCGATTTGAGAAAAGGGTGGAGGAAAAAGGAGCATTTGCTGCTAAAGTCTTTTTTGCGCTGGAGGTTTTGAAACTATTAAGGCCTGACATTGTAAGGCCAATGGAAGGGGCACAACGACTAAACCATTATGGAATGCTGAAGAACCACATCAAGATTACGCTTAGGTACCTGAAAAGCCATAAGGC
This sequence comes from Imperialibacter sp., assembly GCF_048007035.1. NCBI lineage: Bacteria > Pseudomonadati > Bacteroidota > Cytophagia > Cytophagales > Flammeovirgaceae > Imperialibacter > Imperialibacter sp. The sequence goes on along the minus strand of NZ_CP180355.1, from coordinate 380,392 downwards.
ATTTACATTTATCAACCTTATAGGGCTGACCACCGGTATTTTGGTTTGCTTTTTTGCACTGCTGTTTGTGGAGTTTGAACTAAGTTATGATAAGTACCATGAAAATAGTGAGCAGATATACAGGCTGGTGACGGATGTGCAGACGCCGAACGGCCCCAGGCTTGAAAGTTCATCGCTCCCCATGGCGCCAGCAGTAGCGGCCAACTTTCCCGAGGTGGCAATTTACGCCAGGGTGTTTCTGGACTACATGATCGTGCAATCCGACCCGGAAACTTTCATGCGGGAAGACCTGGCTTATGCCGATGCATCTGTTTTTTCAGTATTCACACTGCCACTGGTAGCCAGTAATTCAGCAACGGTACTCGACGCACCTTACGACGCTGTGCTTTCGGAAACTGCCGCTACCAAGTACTTCGGCACCACCGACTGCCTTGGCAAACAGCTTACCCTTGATGGGAGTACGAATGTGTATGTGGTAGGTGTGATGAAAGATATGCCCTACAACTCCCATTTTCGGACTGAAATATTCCTTTCAATGAAGCTGCTAACAGAGGTTTGGAATCCGGGAATAAAAGACAACTGGAATGCTTTCGGTACCTACACCTATTTGCTCCTTCAAAGCAAGCCGGCCATTGCCAGCTTTAACGAGGAGCTTACCGATTTTGTGGCAGGTAAGGTTGATAGCGGACAGGCCACTTATCTCATGTCTGTTGAGCCTCTGACTGACCTGTATTTGCGTGCTGAGGCTCGGGGGTTCAGAACAGGATCATCTGTCACCGGCAGCATCAACAATGTTTATATTTTGGCGATAGTGGCGCTGCTGGTATTGTCTATCGCAGGCTTCAATTTTGTGAACCTGTCGACGGCACTTTCGCTCAACCGTGCCAAAGAAATCAGCGTGAGAAAAGTGTTGGGTGCTGCCAAACGCCAACTACTGTTTCAGTTTCTTGCAGATGCTGTTTTTCTTTCGCTAGTGGCATTTGCTTTTGCACTTGTGTTGTTTGTATTGCTTTCTCCCTTTTTCAACCAACTGGTGGGCAAGCCCATTAGTACTAATATCTTCAATCATATAGAGTTTGTCGGTAGCCTTTTGGCACTTGCCGTTGGTGTTGGATTACTTTCAGGCATTTACCCGGCATTTTTCCTATCTGGCTTCGACCCGGTCAGCGGGCTGAAAGGAAAGGTGAAGGTAGGTAGCCACGGACACTCAATCAGGAAGTCGCTGGTCGTTTCACAGTTCTTCTTTTCGGTGATGCTGATTGCGTCAACGCTGGGTGTTTACAGGCAGCTTCAGTTCATGCAAAATAAGGACCTTGGCTATTCAAGGGAACAGAAGCTGGTGCTTGATTTTTACATGGACAAAAACATTAAGGAAAATGAGAAGATGGTCAAGCAGGAAATACTGGCTATACCTGGTGTTACCGCCGTCAGTATGTCGTCGTGCGTGCCTGGAAGCACCTGTCGCAGATACAACTTTTTAGTGCCTGGGGCAGATGGTGCTATAACCAGTTTTGTTTCCGATCTGTACCGGATAGACTATGATTTTATCGACCAGTATGAGATGCAAATTGTGGCTGGCAGGGCTTTTCAGCAAGAGCTACAGTCAGATATTAGGAAAGCCATTGTTCTCAATGAGACTGCTGTGAGAACCCTTGGTTATGCCGATCCTGCGGAGGTGATCGGTAAGCCTTTTGACCAAAAAAACTGGTGGAAAGGGACGGTCATTGGGGTGGTAAAAGATTTCCATTTCAAATCACTGAAAGAGAAAATAGAACCTCTTGCGCTTCAGATAGATCCTTCAAGGTTCATGTTCCTTACCTTGGATGTTTCGGGCAGCAATATGCACGACATCGTCGATAAGCTGGAAGACAAGTGGGCCGACTTTGGTCCTAAGAGGCCCTTTAGCTATTCATTTGCTGACCAGGCTTATCAGCCTCAGTATCAGTCGGAGGATCGGTTTGGGAAACTTATCCTGATTTTTGCGTCCATCGCTTTACTGCTATCAGTACTTGGGTTGCTCGGTTTATCAGCATTGGACACCCAACAACGAGCCAAAGAAATTGGTATCAGGAAGATTCTGGGAGCTTCGCCAGCCAATTTACTGGGGCTGTTGTCAAAGGACTTTCTCCTTCTGGTGCTGATCGCTTCGGCCCTGGCTGTGCCGGTCACTTTCTTTGGGTTGAGCAGCTGGCTGGAAGGGTTCGCCTACCGGATCGATGTGGCCTGGTGGCTTTTTGCTATTGCTATCTCTGTAGTGGTGGTTTTGTCTATTGTGATAATCGCTAGTCAGGTGCTGAAAGCGGCACTTGCTAACCCTATCCATGCTTTGAGAGATGAATAAGCACCAACCACCCAAACTCCCCCTTCGTTTCTTTCGCTGGTTCTGCCATCCGTACTACCAGGAAGATATTGAGGGTGATTTGCTGGAGCGGTTTGAGAAGAGGGTGGAGGAGAAAGGGATAAAGAAAGCCAGGTGGCTTTTTGTATGGGAGGTTTTTCAATTACTAAAACCGGCACTTATGAAGCCAATAGGAGGGATGCAACAGATTTACAACGGAATGTTTTCTAACCATCTGAAACTAGCCTTTAGAGGCATGAAAAAGAACAAGGCTTTCTCCACCCTGAGCGTATTGGGGCTTGGACTGGGGCTTGCCTGCACTGTCGGTATTTTTTTGTGGGTTTCCAATGAGTTGAGCTTTGACAGGTTTCACGCTAAAGCTAATAGGATATTCCAGGTGGAGCTTATTCTTCGGCAGTATGAGAAAAGCGTGGTGACGCCTGGGCCGCTAGCTGAAGCGCTGAAGCAGGAATACCCAGAAGTGGCCAACGCCTCCCGATATACTTTCCGCAGTGAGCCGGAAGCTATTAAAACAGGAGAGAAACAACTCAATGGGAGAGGAGCAAAAACAGATGCTGCTTTTTTTAGCATGTTTGATTTCCCATTTGCATATGGTAATAGCTCAGGGTTTTCTGGCAATTCTGTGATTTTGACTCAAGCTCTGGCTGACAAATTATTCGACGGTGCTGAGGCCATCGGAGAGTTGGTGACGGTTGGAAACTCCGATACCTACCAGGTATCAGCGGTCTTAGCCGATCTGCCACAAAATTCGTCCTTTCAATTCGATTTTATCCTTCCGTTTGAGCAAGTCGCCAGTCAGGATGAGAGCAGGGCCTGGGGTGCCTGGTTTTGTGCCACTTTTATTGAGCTGGATGGCCAAGCCACTGCATCGTCCCTGCTTTCGAAATCAAACGGGCTCAAAACGCTCTACGACAAGATCGAAAAGCCGCATTGGTCAAGTGAGCTTATCGCACTACCCGATATCTACTTTAACGACAAGATGACTCCCTTTTTTCCCAGAAGCGGCGACATTCGGTATGTGTGGATATTTTCTGTTGCAGGCTTGCTGATTTTAATTCTTACCTGCGTCAACTATGTAAGCCTTACCACTTCCCGGTTTATCTCGCAATTTCGGCAAGCCGGGCTGGAAAGAATACTTGGTGCCGATAGGTGGCACATCATCCACCGGTATTTTGTGGAAGGCCTTTTGAATTTGATTCTCGGCAGCATTGCTGCAATCATGCTGTTGGTTTTGTTAGGCAACTATTTTGGTATACCAATGGCAATCGTTGGTTCCGTTGTCAGCCGGCAGGAAGTGATTGGTCTTATAATGGCTTTCATTCTAATCATACTCCTTATTATTTCAATTGTTCCGGCGCTAATGATCAGCTCGTCAAAGCCGCTGGTAATGATCAGGAAAAACATAAGTGAAGGCCGAGGTGGGTTTTCGGTGAGGAAGCCGCTTGTGGTGTTTCAATTCTGCGTTAGCATTGCCATGGTCACCGGCACACTGATCTTCCAAAATCAGATGACTTTTATTCGTGACAGGAATCCCGGCTACTCAAAGGAAAACCTGGTGACTGTAAAGATAGATGATCAAGCCAGAGACAACGTGGAAGCCTTTAAAAATGTATTGGATCAGTCTCTCGACATAACCGCTATGTCTCGTTCGACATTTGAATATATCTATTTTGATATGCAAATAGGCGACTGGGAGGGAAAAGAGGTGGAAGGCACCCTAACCGTCAGACCAATGAATGCTGACAGTGAGTTTGTTGAAGCATTTGAGATAGCAATGGCCGAAGGCAGATTTTATGAAAAGGGCCATGCTGATGAGCAGTCGATAGTAATCAACCAGGAGGCTGCCGACCAAATGGGGCTGATTTCGCCAACAGGTAAAACTGTGAGATTGCCAAGAGGGCAGGAGCTGACGATCATCGGCGTGGTCAAGAACTTCAATTACTGGGGCCTTACCAAAGCCATTGAACCTCTCTTCATTTTTAACGGAAACTCAGGCGACCTGTATATCAGGCTTACGGGTAATGACAACGGAAGGGCTTTGGCTTTTATTCACGAATCTTTTGAGCAACTGAACCCAAATAGCGTATTCAGCTATGAGTCTTTGACAGACAGGTACCAGGCGCAGCATGCCAGCCATGAGCGAACGGGCGAAATCTTCTCCGGCTTTGGCGCCATTGCGCTTATCATGTCATGTTTTGCGTTGCTGGCCATTATCACATTCACGATAGAGCAAAAGACAAAAGAAATTGGTATACGAAAGGTTCATGGAGCGTCGCCGGGGCATATTGTCAGGCTGCTGATGAAAGACTTTCTGCTCTACGTGTCTATAGCGTTTTTGGTGGCAGCCCCAATCACCTGGATTGGGATGGATAGTTGGCTTCAAATCTTTTCCTATCGTATCCAACTTTCATTCTGGCAGCTGCTTCCCGGTGGGTTTTTGGTGCTCATTATTGCCACCTTGACAATCATTTTTCAGACCATAAAAGCTGCGCTGGCCAATCCAATACATGCTTTGAGAGATGAGTAGGCACAACCCACCGAAACTACCCCTCCGTTTCTTCCGCTGGTTCTGCCATCCGGATTACCGGGAAGATATTGAAGGGGACTTACTGGAGCGATTTGACGCCAGGATTATTGACAATGGTTTGAGAAAAGCCAGGCGGCTTTTTGCTCTTGATGTGATCAAGCTTTTCAGACCAGCAATTATTAAACCCATAGGAGGGAGTTATCGCATGAATCAATTTGGGATGTTCAAAAACTATGTGAAGGTTGGCTGGCGCAGTATGCAGCGACAAAAGCTCTACACCGCCATTAATGTGGGCGGATTGGCACTTAGCCTCACCGCCTTTATTCTAATTTTTTTGTATGTCAGGCACGAACTGTCGTTTGACAGGTTTTATCCTGACTCAAAAAGAATATACCGGACTTATCAACAACAAACATTCAACCCTTTTATGGGTAGCGATTACTTTGCCGTAATGCCAGCTGGATTTGCTGAAACACTCATGAGTGATTTTCCGGAGGTGGAAGCGGCTACTTCGCTACAGGCACCAACCCGAATTATAACAATGGGAGAGGTTAGCTATCTGGAAAAGGGAATCTCTGCGGATCCTCAATTTTTTAAGGTGTTTGGCTTCAATTTTTTAAGAGGTGATGCGGAGAGCGCACTCTTGATTCCAGAAAGCATAGTGCTGACCGAGTCGCTGGCCCAAAAGCTTTTTGGAAGCGATGACGTTATGGGAACGTCGTTAACTTTGGATGGCCGAAAGGTTCAGGTGACCGCCATTATTCAGGATCCGCCTCTCAACTCCACGCTACAGTTTACGCATGTTTGGAGCCTTGAGGCAGATCAGTACTATCTGGACGATAAAGCAAAGGAAAAGTGGGAGGGAAATGCATTTTACTCTTTTCTGAAGGTGAAAGAAGGTGCCGATGCTGTTGGGTTACAGGCCAAGATGCCAGAGCTTCTGAAACAGCGATGGGCCTACGACGACTACCCGACTTATTTGATCCAGCCAATCACGGAATGGCATTTGCAAACGGCGGTCAATTTCGATCTTGGCCCCAGAGGAAATCCTGCGCAGCTGGCACTTTTTTCAATGATAGCTGCATTGATCCTGATACTTGCGTGCGTCAACTATATGAACCTGGCCATTACCCGATCTATTGGCAGAGCAAAGGAAGTGGGGTTGCGGAAGGTAATTGGCGCTCACAAATGGCAGCTGGTGATGCAATTCCTTGGTGAGTCGGTATTTGTTACTCTCGCTGCGTTGGCAGTGGCTGCACTATTGCTACCGGCCTCTTTGCCATACTTCGGGCAGATGGTCGACAGGACGCTGGTGTTCAACATGGGAGACTTTATTATGCTAGCCCCTGGTTTGTTGCTGTTGGTTATCATTGTAGGCATACTATCCGGCAGTTACCCGGCCTTGTTTATGTCGTCGCTTGCACCAGTAAAGGTGCTGAAAGGGAAAATGAATGCGTCTGCTTCTGGAATTCGCCTGCAAAAAGGTTTGATCATCGGGCAGTATGCTATTTCTGTTGCCATGATTATCTGTAGCCTTGTGGCTTATGCTCAGTTCAAGTTCATTAGCGAAAAGGAACTTGGATTTGAAAAAGAGCATGTTTTTACAATCCGGTCTTATGATGGTAATGTAAGAGACAGCTTTGAGGCCATAAAAGCAGAATGGCTGGCAAACCCGAAAGTGGTGGCCGTAACTATTTCTCAAAACCTTCCTACTAATGTAGAGCAGAGTAACGTGGTTAGCCTGAAGGAGGAAGGGAAAGAGACTGATTATGACCATACCATTTATCAGCTGAGAACCGACGAAAACTACCTCGAAGTATTCGGCATGGAGCTGATTGCAGGAAGGACGTTGTCACCTGAGTATGCTCTTGATCAATCCTCCAAAAATATTGTTGTGAACGAAGCGGCCTGCCGGGAGTTTGGGTGGTCTGTTGACGAAGCGGTGGGAAAGACCTTTACGTCTGGCTGGGAGGGTGACAAGATCATTGTGGGCGTGATCAAAGATTTTCACATGCATTCCATGCATATGACGATTGCGCCGCTACTGGTAGAACTGAAGGAGAATTTCCGCTACATTTCTGTAAAGGTTAAGCCAGGAGACCTTCCTGCAACCGTGGTTTCTCTGGAGGAAACATTTCGTAAATACTCTTCCCTCCCCTTCGACTACGAATTCCTGGACGATAATTTTGATAAACTTTATAAGGCAGATATTCGACAGGGCGAAATATTTGGCTTTTTTACCATTATAGCGCTTTTGGTAGCCTGCCTCGGTCTGTTTGGCCTTGCAGCTTTTAGTACTCAACAACGTGCCAAAGAGGTGGGCATACGTAAAGTTCTGGGAGCCAGTACGGCTCATATTGTTTCGCTGTTTGCTTTCAGGTTCATCAAGATGGTGGCAATCGGCTACCTGATAGCCTTACCGGTCGGTTGGTGGCTGGTGGATCAATGGCTGAACGAATTTGCTTATCGGGTGACCGTGCAATTGTGGATGCTCGCACTTCCCGGTCTGGCAGCGCTGGCAGTGGCCTTTATGACCATCAGCTCTCAGTCGGTAAAAGCAGCTTGGGCCAACCCGGTAGATGCTTTGAGAACCGAGTAAACTTACACCACCCGCCTTTATTAGGGTGGCTAGATCACTTTTTTTAGCGCATAGTCATCAAGTTTTCAGGCTTTACTCCCTTTAGGGCGGGGGTAAAAAAAGCCTGAAAATAGAGTGATACTGTTAAAAATAGCAGGCTATTAGAAACAAGCCGTTGGACGCATTGTGATCGGAGTGATCAACCCCGATTGATAAGCATCCTGTCCAAATAGGCAGGTTCCTGCATTTGAGGATTCTTGAAAAATGTGAGGAGGATGTGGCGGAGCAGGTCGGTGCCGAAGCTGACGACGTCAATTTTCTTTTTGGGATAAAAGCTGATCTTTCGCTCCTTGCCGTTGAGGTGACTGCTGCCTTTTAATATGCTGAGCTTGTATTTGTACAGGGCTTCCACCACCTTAAAAATATCGTTGGCCTCTTTTCGGGAGAACGGGGCTATTTGCAGCAAAGAGCCCAGCCGCATGGATAGTTTGTACACAGGATCACCATGCACTTCATCCAGCAGCAGTGCTTCCAGCGCTGTCAGTATGTCGATCATGCTCTCTGGCGACTGGTCGTTCAGGTAGATGCTGTTCAGCTTCTGCACACCCACTTCCAGGCTTTTTCGGCCACCTTTCGAGAGCGACTTGTAAATATCGGCTATGTCCTGAATGTCTTTTTCTTTGATTTTTGGTGGCGTCTGCTTCCACTTTTGGTTGAGGAAAGAGGCCGGAAAATCGTGCTGTTCGATAGGGAAGCAGGGCAGCAAATCGGCGGCCCATTGATCGGACCAACCCGCTGGACATACCAAAAGTTGGCCATAGCCGGTTTCTTCTCCAGTAACCACCCTGAGCGAACCCATGAGGTAGGCGAGGTGCTCGATAATGTCAGAGAAAGCGTTGGGGTCGTTGAGGAAGTCGTTTCTGGCCTCAAGCGAAGTATTGTCTACCACCCAGTCTTCAAAAACCAGCGCATGGGTGGCTGAGGCAAATACCTGCTGCAGCTTGGAGTTGAGATGCCTGCCAAAATAAGCCTTGCTCAGCTGACGTGCATCGTCGATTTGTCGCAGTGCAAGCCCCGGGCCCAGCTCCACCTCCCCAACCGGAAAGTGAAGAAACAAGATGGGTACCCACACATCTACTTTCAGTTCATTTTTCGACCAGGCACCATACCATGCTTGGAATACCGGCTCAAACGCTTTTTCATGGTACTCCAGCTTTCCATACACATGCGCATAATGATCGATGAGGTCAGCGATGAAAAAGTAGGTGTGGTAGTTTCTGGCCACTTCCTCTTCGGCGGTCAGGCCATAGAAGGTCACATAGTCCTTGTTGTTGAGCAGTCCTTGCTGCAAAGTCTTCCACGACTGTATATCGTTGTACCGGTTGCCTTTCAGAAAAAGGTTGCTGTACCTGATTTTGGCAACGGAAGAGTAGCTAAAGTCCGGCAGTCCGTTTTTTGACCACTGCAAAAATGGAAACTGCTCGTAGAAAGAGAACGGGTCAGCAATCTCCTCCTGTTCTACCCGCTCCTCCTGATAGCGGAGGATGGACAGCCCATCGTCGAGGGCCTTTTTTACCAGCTCTTTGATCTCTTTCTCACTCATGATCCCACACTCATTTCTTTTCGCATCGGCTCGTATTTTCTAATGCGTTCGAGCCAAATTTCTGCACATGATAAATTTAGGCTTGCCTGAAGACAAAACCAACGCAGACAGCGCTGATATTGAAATTTAATGAATTATTGATCGTCCGAAGATGTTTATTGAATACGGAATATCTAACTTTTCGCACTAATTTTTAGCCCATGATAAGAGAGCTGCTTTTGCCATTCGATTTTTCAGACAACTCTAAAACAGCGTTGCATTTCGCCATGTCACTTCAGCAGAAACTGAAGGCGCATATGAGCCTCATTCACACGCTGGAGGTACCCTATGATTTTGCTTCCCGACAGGAAGAAAACAAAAAGGCGATGGAAAAGCAGGCCAGAGCCCAGTTAAAAGCCCTCGTTGAAGAGCTTTATCAGACTACTACCTCTGCCGATGAGTTGAATCTCGACATGCATATTCTCGAGGGTGAGGTATCGGAAGGCATATTGAGAGCAACCAGGCAGTATGCTGCCGACCTGGTGCTCATGCCTACCATGGGTGCCAGTGGTCTTAAACGATTTTTCCTGGGTAGCCGTACAGCTGATGTGATACACAAGTCGGTCAAACCTGTACTGGTGATTCCGCCCAAAGCCGACTTTGGAAAGGTGAAGAACCTGGTTTTTGCCACCAGCCTGAAAGACAAGGATATCGCCTTGTTGGAAAGTGTGGACGACCTGGCAGGCAAGCTGGGGCTTGGTATTGTGATCGCACATATCAAGGAAGAAGAAACCAAAGACTTTGAGCTGAAATGGAGGGGCATGAAGGACTTTGCTGAGGAAAAGATCTTTCAGGCCGACGTAAGCTACTATTCAAGTAACTACGACGACTATTTTGAAGGCATTGAGCACTACCTGGGCAAAAACCCCGGCAGCCTGCTGGTGATGCGCAGAAGTGCCAGATCAACCATAAAGGACTTGTTCAGAAAGAGTCATACGGAAGATATGGCGTATCACGCCAATGTGCCGATGTTGGTGTTTTGAGTATGATTTTTTTCTCGCCACTTGTTCAGTTTTGGCCATTTATGAATACAGACGCTGGTTGAAGTAAAACTTCTGATGAGGTTTCCATGTGGGTTTTTCATTTTCCCCTCTGCGACTAATGACACTTGCCACAGATTTTTTAGTACACACGTAACGAGACATTTTAAAAATTGATTGAGACTTTTTAATCGTCTATTTTTGTTAACGATAGTGCTATCAGCTGCTAACAGATATGACAGTGGTGAAAGACCTATCACACATATTTCGGTTTGAGTGCCATAAAGTGCAACTTTACCTAAAAGAGAAAAGATCTGTTTTGATTCGTTACCGGATAATGATACACAAAGAGCTTATAGCTCGTAATGCTTATTGAATATGAAAGTATTGCTGGAAATAAAAGATGATAAATCTGCTTTCTTCATGGAGGTGCTCAAAAACTTCTCTTTCGTAAAGGCTACAACTCTTACTGAGTCTAAAGCTGAGTTTCTGCAGGAGTTTAAAGAAGCGATTGACGAGGTAAAACTGGCCAAGGAAGGTAAATTAAAGCTGCAATCTGCGAAAGATTTCCTCAATGAACTTGAAGATTGAGCTTACCTCTAAATTCAAACGCAAGGCCAAAGCTTTACTAAGAAAATACCCTTCCTTAAAGCAAGAGCTTCAAGATCTGATTTTTGCTTTGGAAGCTGATCCCACTCATGGGACTCCCATCAAGCATAACTGCTACAAAATACGGCTCTCTATAAAATCTAAAGGAAAAGGTAAATCTGGGGGTGCCAGAGTGATTACCCACCTTCATGTTACTGATACTACCGTCTATCTGATTTACATTTATGATAAATCTGAGCAGAACAATATCTCAGAAAAAGAGCTATTAGAGCTCATCAAAGCCCTGGATTGAGATAGCGACTTTGAGGAACCCATAATAGTGATGCGCACAAGCGCAAGGTCAACCATTAAGGATATGTTCAGAAAGAGTCATACGGAAGATATGGCGTATCACGCCGATGTGCCGATGCTGGTTTTCTAGCCGAACTGCTCAAAGAACAAGCGGGTGTAGTCAATAGTTGGAAGGAATTTGTAAATTCAGGGCTTACAGGACTACTATGCGCACCCTTGCAATTATTTTGATTTGTTTGAGCCTTGATGCATTCGGTCAGACTAAACAACTCCCTCTAAAAGTATCCGACAACCAGCGCTTTCTCGTCTATTCCGATGGCAGCCCTTTCTTCTACCTGGGCGATACCGCCTGGGAGCTTTTTCACAGGCTCAATCATGAAGATACCGAGTACTATCTGCAAAAAAGGAAAGAACAGGGGTACACGGTTATTCAGGCTGTGGCGCTGGCTGAAATAGATGGACTAAATACTCCGAATGCGCAGGGCAACAAGCCCCTGATTGACAACGACCCCACCAAACCCAATGAGGCTTACTTTAAAGATGTGGATTGGGTCATTCAAAAAGCGGCCGAAAAAGGGTTGTTCATTGGGCTGCTGCCTACCTGGGGCGACAAGCTATTCAAGAACAGCTGGGGCACGGGGCCAGAGATTTTTAACGAGAAGAATGCAGCGATTTATGGCGAGCATATTGGCAAGCGGTACAAAGACCAGTGGAATATCATTTGGATTCTGGGCGGTGACAGAAATCCGAGAAATGAAGCCGACGTGGCCGTTTGGAATGCCATGGCTGAAGGAGTGGCAAAAGGCCTGGGTGGAAACGACAAAGGCCTGATGACCTATCATCCACAGCCACACCAAAACGGCGGCTCATCTACCTGGTTTCACCGGGAGCAATGGCTCGATTTCAACATGCACCAAACAGGCCACTGCTACGAAAACAACCGCCACGAGAAAATCACCTGGGATTACAACCTGACGCCAACCAAACCAACGCTGGATGGCGAGCCCTTGTATGAAGAGCACCCCATCTGCTTCAACATCAAAGAGCACGGCGTGTCCAATGCCGACAACGTGCGCAAGCTGGCCTACTGGCAGGTGTTTGCCGGGGCGGCAGGGCACACCTATGGGTGCCATGCAGTGTGGCAGATGTACGAGGAAGGCCGGGAGCCAGTGAACGCTCCGCAACACACCTGGAAGGAGTCGCTGGAGCTAACGGGTGGCAGACAGATGGGGTATGTGCGAAAGCTGATGGAGTCGAGGCCCATGCTGGAGCGAATCCCTGACCAGTCGATGGTGCTGGGAGAGAACGACCCAATGGAAGGCTACTACATCAGCGCCAACCGGTCGTCGAAAGGCACCTTTGCTTTTGTTTACACGCCCTTTGGCAGAGTACTTAACCTAAATACCACCAGCCTCAAAGGGAATTTCCTTAATGTGAGCTGGTTCAATCCCCGCACCGGTGAAATGACCACCGCCGTAAGCATGGAAAAGCAACCCGAGATGGCTTTTATGCCACCCTCCAAAGGTGAAGGCATGGACTGGGTGCTGGTGCTGGATGCGATGGAGTAAGGTGAAATGTTGACTATCTTCTTTTCCATTGCGTAGACAACATCAGGAAGGCAAGTTTGCGGGGTCGGCAAAGAACGATGAGTGTCTACGTTAACGCAAAGAACTTTATTTCAAAGCAACGAAGCTGCAAAATGAGAATATTGGTAGCGGGTGCAAATGGCGCCACAGGAAAACAGCTGGTGAAGCAGCTGCTAAGCACCGGACAGGAAGTAATTGTGATCGTGCGTTCGGCTGACGGCTTAACGGGATTATGGGAGAGCGATCGCAATCTTACGGTTGTACAGGCTAGTCTACTTCACATGGATCAGGAGCGTTTGGCAGAATATGTACGAGGGTGCCAGGGTATTGTTTCGTGTCTAGGGCATCATCCGACCTTGAAGGGCATTTTTGGCGAACCCCGCAAACTTGTGACCGACGCCGTTACCATCCTCTGTTGTGCCATCAGGGCGAATGCACCTGACAGGCCCGTCAGATTTGTGTTGATGAATACAAGTGGCAACCGAAACAGAGACCTTAATGAGCCTGCATCATTTGGCCAAAGATTGGTCGTAGGGGCATTGAGGCTGCTGCTGCCCCCGCATTTGGATAACGAGGAAGCAGCAGACTACCTGCGGACACACGTTGGGCAGCACGACCAGTATATTGAATGGGTGGCTGTTCGCCCCGACAGTTTAATTGACCTTGACGAGGTTACCGAGTACGAAGTGTTTCCGTCACCCATAAGAAGCCCTGTTTTTGATGCAGGATCAACCAGTCGAGTGAATGTCGGGCATTTCATGGCCAGCCTTTTGACAGAAGATGAAGCCTGGCAAAGATGGAAGGGAAAGATGCCTGTTATATACAATAAGGAGCCCGCACGAAGAGAAAAATAATGGATTGGCAGACTAGTTACGGCAACTAAGCGGATAGATCGTCTTTGCTGCCTGGGTACACCTCCTGCATTGGTGGAGCGGTGGGGCAGTATTACCACTGCTCAATTAAATTTTTAGCCGCCGATGGTGGAAACTTTGAACTGCTTCCGTTGCACGCTTTAGCCTTTTTTCACATTGCATCATTTAGGTTTACTTACGTTGTAATTCGCCTGATAGTTGGCGTTGAACATTACTTTTGGTATATAGGTAATACTAAGTGACTGCGAGCCATTTTAGAGCATCTGGTAGAGAAAGTGCCACCGGCATGGGATTCCCATTTACTGTTCTCCTGAAAATGCTATATTAATATCAACCAATTAGTATTATGTCAATACCAAAAGAGTTTGAGAAATATGAGCAAATGGAAGTAGAGCAGCTGCCTGTTCCAAAACATAAGCTTCACACATGGACGCATTTTGCCGGTTTATATGCTGCTGAACACGTAGCCGCCACCGAATTTGTCATAGGTGCCACGTTCGTGGCCTTAGGAGCCAAAACCACCGATATTTTGTTAGGGCTACTCATTGGCAATGTGCTGGCGGTGTTAAGCTGGACCTTCATTACCTCTCCAATTGCTGTTGAAACCAGGCTCAGCTTGTATACCTATTTGAATAAAGTTGCGGGCGACTCGATGAGCAAGCTCTACAACTGGGCAAACGTTTTCATTTTTACGGTCATCTCGGCGGCAATGATTACAGTCTCCGCAACAGCAGTGAGGTTTGCATTTAACATTCCGGCGCAGCTCAACTGGTATCCGTCGAATTTTTGGTTTGTACTGATCGTTGTGCTGGTTGGAGCATTCGTTGTTTTCATCACTATTTATGGGTTCAATGCCGTGTCCGATTTCTCCGGAATTTGTGCCCCGTGGTTGTTCGTGATGTTCACATGCGGCGCAATGGTGTTATTGCCGGCCTTGTCGCTCTCCGTGCTTGGCACCACACTTCCGGCCAGTTGGCAGGAGTTTATCGACATAGGCGACCAATCCATCTGGACAGGCGTAAACAGCAACGGTGAACCTGGTATTGGTCTTTTGGAGGTCATTGGGTTTGCCTGGGCAGCCAATACGATCACCCATTTTGGTCTGATCGATATGGCACTCTTGCGATTTGCCAAAAAGAAAATTTATGGCCTGGCCACCAGCACAGGAATGATGTTTGGTCACTATGTGGCGTGGATAGCCGCTGGCATCATGGGTGCCGGAGCAGCCGTGATATTGGGGAAGTCACTTGTGGAGCTCGATCCGGGTGACGTTGCCTACTATGCACTGGGCTGGTCGGGGTTTGTCATTGTGATTGTGGCCGGCTGGACCACCGCCATTACCAACCTCTACAGAGCCGGGCTGGCAGCTCAGGCAATTTTTACAAAAATTTCGAGAAGAAGAACAACGCTGATCGTGGGAATGGTGACGGTGGCTGTTGCGTGTTTTCCATTTGTCTTTTCTCAAATTTTACCATTGCTGACTTACGCCGGACTGCTGGTGGTGCCTGTAGGCGCTATTGTATTTGCTGAGCACCAGATCTTTCCCCGTATCGGTTATACCCGTTACTGGTTGTCGTACCGCCAACTGGTTTTCAGCAAGCCTGCCGTTGCCTCGTGGCTCCTTGGTTTGATACTTGGCTTTGGCCTGAATATCGTGGATGTGATGCCATTTTATTACTTGTTTATACCAACCTGGATTTTCACCATTCTGTTATACACCTTGCTGGCGGGGCGTTCCGGAGCCAGGGAGCAGTATCCTGCAGAGGAGAAAAAAGAGTCCGAAGAGAATGACCAGATTGAACGGTATCAGGAGTGGAAGAAAAATCAGGAAGCAGTGCTCAATCCTGATCAGTCCTTTTTTACCAGGGTGTTAGACGGCGTGTCGATCTTCGCACTGGTTGTCACCATGGTTTTAGGGCTCACTGTATTGCTGGCCAGCCCGGATGAAAGCAGGTATATTGCCAACAGAGAAACGTTTTACAGTTTCGGATTCATTTGTACCATCATTTATTTTGTAATGGCCTACTGGGCCATGCAACGGAGAAAGAATATTGCTCAGATCGTTTAGTATGCAACTCAATCAAAAGAATTTACCAGCAGTAGGCAGATCCATTAAAGTACCCGCTTACGACCGGAATGAAATAAAGGCAGGCATCGTTCATGTGGGTGTAGGCGGATTTCACAGGGCCCATCAGGCGGTTGTCGTTCAGCAACTATTGGCAGCAGGCGGGCATAAGGAATGGGGGATATGTGGCATTGGTTTGCGGGAGGGAGACCGCAGAATCGCTGACATATTTGCCAGACAAGATTGCTTGTATACCCTGATCACCCGTTACCCAACGGGCGAAGTGGATAGTGAAGTGATGCAGCAGATGACAGACTTCCTGCTGGCACCTGATGATAAACAAGCTGTTGTAGATCGTATGGCCAACCCTGAAACAAAGATCGTTTCTCTTACCATCACCGAGGGGGGGTATAACCTGACAGCAGACGGTGAATTTGATTTGGGGCACCCCGATATTCAGCATGAGCTAAAGCATCCCAACGACCCCAAAACGATCTACGGGTACCTATCGGCTGCTCTCAGGAAACGAAAAGACAAACAGCAGACACCGTTTACTGTGATGAGTTGCGATAACATACAGCACAATGGGGATGTGACCAGAAAAATGCTGTTATCATTTCTGTCGGCGCAGGATGAGGGGTTGGCAGCCTGGGTAGGCGAAGAGGTGGCCTTTCCCAATAGCATGGTGGACAGGATTACGCCTGTGACTACAGGCGCCGAAATGGAATACCTGAAAGACCAGTTTGATCTGGAAGATGAATGGCCGGTGACTTGCGAGCCGTTCCTTCAGTGGATCATCGAAGACAATTTTTCTAATGGCCGACCTGATTTTGATAAAGTAGATGGTGTGCAATTTGTGCAAGATGTGACTCCCTACGAAAAAATGAAAATCCGTTTGCTGAATGCGGGACACTCAGTCCTTGGCATATGCGGTGCTTTGATGGGCATTCAAACTATCAATGCCTGCATGGAAAATGAGCAGCTGAGAACGGTGCTGAGAAAGTTCTGGGACGAGGAAGCTACGCCCATTCTAGATAAGGTGGAAGGCATTGATCTCGAGGCATACAAGGACAGTCTGCAGGTGAGATTTTCCAACCCCAATATCAGGGACAAGGTCAGTCGGATTTGCTCTGCGAGCTCTGCCAAGCTTCCTAAATTTCTCCTGCCCACTATTGAAGAAAACCTCAGCAAAGGTGGGTCTATTGATATGGCCACATGGCTGATAGCTGCGTGGTGTTACTACTCCGACAAACAAATTGACCAAAACGGACAATCACTGGAAATCATAGATGCCATGCAGGATCAGCTCAATCGGGCAGCCCAAAATACAACCGCCGATGCATTGAGCTTCTTAAGAGTCAGGGAAGTGTTTGGCAGCCTGATCGACAATGAAAACTTCACCAGTTTATATGCTACGACCGTTCGTCGTTTTTATGAGGAACCGGTGATATCTGTTCAACTGCAAAGATGGTGAGTGGAATTAACTGATGAACTATGCCGTTACAACTGCAGGAGAACGCATTTTTCTGGCTGGCCGTGGTGGGTCGTACGAAAAAGGCTTCGGCCTTGTTTGCAGATGTTATTGGAAATAAATAGTTGTTGAATTCGCTCCGATTGTACACAGCCTGTGTGCCTTTGTTTTCGTATTATTAGGTATGTCAGCCTATTCGGCAACTAAATTTATCCATTTTTCAACAACGCAGTCCCTGGCCCATTTACTACCTGGCAAACGACTGAAACGTAGCTATCTTTCAAGTCAAACATGGCCATTTAAATGTAGCTATGTTGAGCAGCAACTGTAAGCACGTTTTTGAATTGACCTTTTTATTGCGTCCAAGAAGCGGTTATGAACTACCCATAAAGGGCATGGTAACCAGGGAATTTCTATCTTTTCAGTAGGTGTATCGTTTGTGAATTGTGTTTTAAAAAATGGATAATTATGTATTGATAGTTTTATTTATCTATTTTAATAGATGGGTAAAATAAATGTTATAGTATATAACATTAGTAAATTCTTGCTTATATTCGGTCGTTGATGTTAAACTACTGAAGCAAGAAATAGGCTAGTTATTCATTTGGATCGACTCTTACGAAAAAGAAAATATCAATGATGCTTCTCGCAAACCATCCAACCATGAAACACACTGTAACAAAACTTCTGAGCTTAGTTATCTTTTTATGGATGATGGCCGGGTGCGGAGGCGACGATTCTGGTCGGCCGAACGGTTCGGGGGAAATTAGTTTTAGGCCTCAGTTTGCCAACGAGATGGGGAACGGAAGGACGTTAGATTTGAGTGATGCAGTCTCAATTTTGATCACCGTTAATCATAATGATGGCTCGCCAACTGAATATTCGACATCTGAAATAGCGCTGTATCAACTTAATGGAGAGTTTATAAGTCAAAAAATTTCACTTCCAGTTGGTGCGTACAGATTGACGGAGTTTTTGGTGCTTGATGAAGATAATAATATAATATATGTTGCGCC
Organism: Imperialibacter sp.; assembly: GCF_048007035.1. NCBI lineage: Bacteria > Pseudomonadati > Bacteroidota > Cytophagia > Cytophagales > Flammeovirgaceae > Imperialibacter > Imperialibacter sp. Next base: position 362,396 of record NZ_CP180355.1, on the reverse strand, counting down.
TGAGGAAGGCTCTCTTCAAGCGCAGAATGTAAGCGATCCGCTGCCGATTGAGTTTGTTATAAGTGTTGATGATATTTTGGATTTAGAAGTTGAGGTGTTGTCAACTGACAATTTAGGACTTGAAGACTTTGGGCTGGTTGGGTTTGACCTGTCAAAGGTGGATTTGTTCAGGTTCTACGTAAATGTTTCAGAAAAGGGTAAACTTGAGGAGCTTTTAAGCGCCGAACTAGTTGTAAATGCCGAATCTTACTCATTTCACCAAAACCTAGCGCCCATCGCAAATAATTCCGTGGTCATTAAGGAGGGGTTCTTGTCCTATACTATTTTAGTTACCAAGGATGGGTACCATGATTATTCCATCACCCTATCGAGAGAGGAGTTGAATCACTATGAATCAACTCCATTGACGGTTGAGTTGGAATTAGATTTGTGGCTACCCGGTGAGGATTATGTGGATCCACGTGATGGCGAAGTTTATAAAACAGTTCAAATTGGTGACCAGGTTTGGATGGCGGAAAACCTTAGGGCAATTACCTTCAATGATGGTGTAGCAATTAACAATGTAACAGATGATACTAGCTGGGAAAGCCTCACAACTGCCGCATATTCATGGTATGACAACTATGAGGAGTCAAATAAAACTCCTCATGGAGCATTGTACAACTGGTATACTGTCGAATCAGGCAAATTATGCCCGGTAGGGTGGCGTGTTCCAGCAGACGATGATTGGTTGGCCTTACGATCATATGTGGGTAGTGAGCTTGCGGGTAGAAAATTGAAGGATGATGGGACGGACTATTGGGGTGCCGATAATAATGGGACCAATGAAACCGGATTCGCAGCGGTTCCATCAGGGTCAAGAGAAAATGGAGTCTTTGGGGATTTCGGGCAATATGCCTATTTCTGGAGCACCTGGAGTGATCATCCAACGACAAGACATAGATGGGAGCTCAGAAAATCACAATCTATTTTCCCAGGCCCATTCAATATTAGCAGAGATGATGGTTACAGTGTAAGATGTATGCTTGATTAGTTGCAGGGTTTGTCGCAACTAACGGGATCATGACAAACCCCGTACTCCATATGTGAGCTTTTGTGAAAAAAGGCTTCAATCAGCAAATTTCGTGTTTTCGCCAAGTTGTTTGTGTACGACCCTGCCGTTCCTCTTATTTTATTGCAATAGGCAAATCATACACCCTTTTCCCACTTGCCTGATACACCGCATTGGCAATGGCTGCACCTGATGGAGGCATCGATACCTCACCGCCGCCTTCGGCCGGTTCGTCGGGTCTGTCGATGATGGCGACTTCTACTTCCGGAATGTCGGGAAACTTAAAAATAGGGTAGGTGTTCCAGTCGGTGCTGGTAATCTCTTTGTCGCTGAAGATCACTTCTTCCATGATCGTCCAGCTGGCGGCCTGGATCATGCCGCCTTCTATCTGGTTGGTGATGCCATCCAGGTTGATGACTTCACCCACATCTACAGCTGCCCACATTTTCTTTACCTGCACTTTTCCTGTGGTTGTATCCACTTTAACTTTTGCGGCCACAGCAGCATAGGCTGCGGTGTTTTTGTAGCGGCTAAAGGCATAGCCAATTCCTTGTCTATCCTCCACTGTTACCTGAGCGGTCATTTCCTTTAGTTTTTGAATCACTGCTATGGCTCGTTCGTCTTCCAAATGCGCTGTCCGAAAATCGAGGGGATCTTTGCCGACTTTTTCAGCCAGCTCGTCCATCAGGCACTCAATGGCAAAAATGTTGGTATAAGCCCCCAAGCTCCTCAGGGAAGATACCCGCAACGGCCCATCAAAGAAGTGCGCATTCACCTGCATATTGGGAATGGCGTAGTACGGATCGGCGTTGCGGTGGCCTCCACCCAGATATCCCCTTGACTTCATTTGAACGGGGTTGGTGATGTACCTGGCATCCAGCAAAGTGCCGGCATCACCATTCGGACGGCAACTATGGCTGTCTGTCCACACATCCGACTTCCAGCCGGTGATTTTGCCTTCCGCATTCAGGCTGGCTTCCACTTCCATGATCATGGCCGAGCCAAAGGGATCCCAGGAGTGCTCATCCGTTCTCGACCACTGCACCCTCACATGCTTTCCCGGTAGCTCCATGGCCAGCAGGGCTGCATCGGCAGCTGCATCATCGGCGGTGCTGTGTCCATAACATCCTGCGCCCGGTATGGCCACGATATGGATTTTATCTACTTCCAGGCCTAACATGGCTGCTATACCATTTCGCATGGGGTAAATGCCCTGGCTGTGCGACCAAATATGAAGTATCTGCCCGTCATACATAGCCACCCCACAGGCAGGGCCCATAGAGCCATGTTTGATATAGGGCTTGCGGTAGGTGGCTTTGATTGTTTGGGCGCTTTTGAGTGCTGAATCAATGTCCCCATCGTTCCGGATGTTTTTGGGCGCCTCCGCAATGGATCGGATATAGTTGTACAAGTCTTTTTGTGCTGGAAAGGAGGTAGTGTTGTTCCATTCCGTATGCTCCCTCAGGTATCGTTCCGCTTTTACGGCCTGATATTCCCGTTCGGTGATCACGCCAACAAAGCTGCCATTCACTACGGTCTTTATCACTCCCGGTACTGCTGCGGCAAGTCCTCTATCGTCTACTTTGACTAGTGCAGATTTATAGCCCGCCGGACGCAACACCCGGGCGTGCACCATGCCCGGAAAGCGCAAGTCTTGCACATAGACCTCTTCGCCCCGCACCATTTTTTCAATATCGGTGCGGGGGATGGCCTTGCCCACATACCGATGGTCAGTTTTGTTTTTGATTTTTACCGGGGTGGTGACCTCCATATCGATCTGAGCACCGTCCAATACTTCGGCAAAAGTCAGTGAGTCACCACTTTTTTTGGCTTTGATGGATCCGTTGAAAAGGATCAGGTCGTCAAATGAGGTCTTTAGTTTTTCTCCTGCCAGCTCCAGTAGTCTCTGTCTGGCTGTGGCTGCAGCGTAGCGCACCGACATGGCGCTGTTGGGCACCGAGCCGCTGCCGGCGGTATATCCTTCGTCGGGTGTCAGTCCTGTTTCTGCCAGGTGTACCTCTACCATGTCCAGTTCCATGTCCAGCTCCTCGGCGGCTACCTGCCGGATGGCGGTGCGGATGCCCTGGCCCAATTCCACTTTCCCCGATAGCACCCTGATGCGCCCATCTTCCAGCACTTGCAACCAGGCGTTCACGGTTTTTGCTCCCCGCATACTTCCCGGCAGGCCACCTTCGTAGTCCACCCGGGCAGCAATCACGGGGTCTGGCTCACCGATGCACGATGTGAGCAGGGGAAACCCCACGCTGATGTAGCCGATTTGCTGGAGGAATTTTCGTCTGGAGGCGCTGGTGGTTTCGATCATGGTCGCTGTGTTATAAAGTGTTTGCGGCACGTTTTACGGCTTTGATGATACGGGTATGTGTGCCGCAGCGACACAGGTTAAACTGCAATGCCTTTCTGATGACAGTATCATCGGGCTGAGGGTTTTTGTTCAGTAAATCCACCGCCGACATCACCATCCCATTCAGACAGTAGCCACACTGTGCGGCTTGTTCTTTCACAAAAGCCTCCTGCACCACGTGAAGCTTTCCATTATTATCTGCCAGTCCCTCCAATGTGGTGATTTCAGCATTGCCAATGGAGGAGACAGGCATCAGGCAGCTGGTGGTTGCTTTGCCATCCAGCAGCACCATACAGGCGCCACATTGCGAGAGACCACAGCCAAATTTAGGCCCGTTCAGCCCGAGGTCATCCCGAAGTACGTAGAGTAGGGGAGTGTCTGGTTCGGTATCGATGGTTTTCTGGGAACCATTAATATGGAGGGTGAATTGCGGCATTCTACATCTGGTTTGGATTCTAAGATAGGGAAATGAGGCCTTAATCCTGAAGGTGGCCGGAAAACATTCTGATTATCCATGTTAGCGCTACATTTGTCCCCGACAGAAATGCTCTAAAAGAGATTGTCAGAATGGGATACCCGGTAGGTAAAACCTACTGCGCTCATTTATCACTTGATGACTTGGAATCTATGGCACAAAGTATACTTTTATTCATCGACCTGCCTTCGCTTAGGCTACTTTAGCCGGGGGCTGGTAGCGAGGGACTGCATTAAACGGCCAAAAGCTAGCACAAACAATAATTGAACACCATTCCCAACATAGCATTTCAAAGCACAAAGGATGCAACGGATATAGAGTTTCTCAATTTATCCGAATTGTTTTCAAGAATTGATGATGCTCCAAATCACAACCCAAGGTTGCCGCACCGGCTCAATTTTTTTGCTTTGCTCATAGTAACCGGGGGAACAGGAAGTCATCAAGTCGATTTGAAGAAGTACCCATTGATGCAGGGGTCGGTCATCAAAATTGCCAAAGGCCAGGTACATGCTTTTCTGGAGGAATTGACCTATGATGGTGTTCTTGTGGCCTTTACCGAAGAGTTTGTGCTTAAGTATTTCTCAAGGTCTTCTGTCGATTTTATTACGCATTTGTACAACTACCACATTTCTGAGCCGCTGGTAGACAATTGCACATTTAATGATAGTTTCCTCAAGCAAATTCATCAGGAAACTACAAGCAACAACACCTACGCCCAAAAGGAAATCATTGCTAAAATAGTGGAGTTGTATCTGTTAAGATTGGAACGGTTGTCTCACGGCAGCCAGCCCCCAAGGCATAGCAAGAGCCATTATGCACTGTTTATCCAGTTCAAAAACTTGGTGGAAAGCAGAGAACTCAACTCCCGCAATGTTAAAGACTATGCGGAAAGCATGTCCATGTCAGCCAAGCATCTTAATAGTATCGTTCGTCAATTCACCTTAAACACAGCCAAGTCCTTTATTGACCAATATGTGATTTTGGAAATCAAGCGAACAATTATGAGCCGCCGGATTAGCCTAAAAGAGGTTGCTTATCAAATGGGCTTTGACGAAGTGACCAATTTCACCAAGTTCTTTAAGAAGCACACAGGTGTTTCACCTCGACAGTACAAGGCTTCACTTTAGTCAATAGGTTTCATATTTACCATTTTTAGTGATGGATATACCTTTTATCTAAGTAGAGGCAGGCTGACCTTTGCGTAAAAATGAACGATGAGTCAAATAGCCCATTGCCCCACCTGCGGCAGCCAGTCAAAAATCAAAGAAATAGATGGAGCCTTTTCCTATCAGGCAGTGCAGGATGCGCAAGCCTTCAAAAAAATAAGTCAGCTAAAACGGGCTATGGAGAAATTTAAAACAAAAGCAGAAAGACTGGAAAAGGAACTGGAAACATTAAAAATACAATGATGAAGATAGCAGTAACATCGGCCAGTGGCCAATTGGGGTCAGCCATCGTAAAGCAGCTGATAAAAGAAATTGGGAAAGAAAACGTAGTAGGTATTGCACGAACACCTGATAAGGCCAAGCACCTTGGCGTTGAAGTCCGAAAAGGAGATTACAACAATCGTCAGCAATTTGATGAGGCTTTGAAAGGCATCGATGTGGTTCTTCTGCTTTCTGGCATGGACGATCCTAAAAAAAGAATTCAACAGCATCAGAATGTCATTGAAGCAGCGAAAGTTAATGGTGTGAAAAAGATTGTTTATACCAGCATTGTGGGAGATGAGGCTAAAACGGCTTTTAGCCCGGTTGTTCAAAGCAATCGCCAAACCGAGGCTGATGTTCGGGAATCCGGGCTTCAATGGGTGATTGGTCGAAACGGTATATACATTGAGCCGGATCTGGAGTATTTAGACCGATACGTCGAAGCAGGAGAGATCAGGAATTGTGCGGGCGATGGAAAATGTGCCTATACGAGCAGAGAAGAGTTGGCTTATGCTTACGCTCAAATGATAATGAGCGATCAGCATAACGGCAAGACGTATAATTTGGTAGGCGAAGCCATTACCCAAACAGAGTTGGCAAATTTGATCAATCAGGTATACGGAACCCACCTCAAATACAATGCTGTATCAGTTGAAGACTATGCCAGGGAAAGAAAAGCAGAGTTGGGAGAATTTATTGGAACAATTATCACCGGGATCTACGAAGGGATTAAAAATGGTGCAAATGAGGTCACTTCTGATTTTGAAAAGGCTGCTGGAAGGCTTCATAAGTCGCCAAAGGAAATGACTGAGTCTTTTAAAAAAGCTAGCGAAGAAAAGAAATAGAGAGGACTGGCTTTTTTACTCAGTGAGACGTGTCAGAGACAGGCGGTGAGAGCCTGTAGCCAACGTGTTTTGTTCGTTACATCTGCTACCCGCCTTAGTTTTTTACGTTTTTATAATGCGTACAAAGCTGTAGTATTTCGGGTTGTAACAGGTATCAAGCGCCCGATGTTGCCGCTAAGCAAGCACAAAGAGAGACATTTTGAAAGGGTAGCTGCGCAGTTGCCTGGCACCATTTTGCTTCATTCTTAGGCCTTAAACTCGTAATTCCCCTGTAAGGCAGAAATGCTTATATTGTGAGTCAGGTAATAGCACTTATTGTTTTTTATTTTCACCTCCGTATTTCAGTCGACCGTTATGCAAAGGAAGTTTTGGACTGGTGACAAGCTACTAAGTGTCGCCGCTGTGTTGGTTAGTTTGCTGACTTTGGGCGTATTCGGCTACCAAACCAACCTCATTCGTCAGCAGCAGTACATGTCGGTGTATCCTCACCTTAGCTTTTCGAACAAGTTCAGCGGCTCGCTTCAGTACCAATATGTGCTTAAAAATGACGGAATCGGCCCTGCGATGATTGACTCTGTTCTAGTTGTCGGGCCTAATGGCAAAGATTATCTGGATCTGGTATACTACGTTGACGACGTTATCCCGCCAGAAGACTCTATTTGGTATCTACATTCAAATATATCTTCTGGAAAGCTAATCCCTCCCAATGTAGAGATTCCATTGATTCAATTGGTGAATCACGAATTGCTGGCAAAGTTAGGCATTAATGATGTTGCTACCTTGCCACAAAACGACGTGCAGGACGCCAAGCAGCTCTTCAGTATCCTCAATCACGATAGCCTCACTATACAAATAACCTACAAGTCGATTTATGGGGAAAAATGGCTAATAAAAAGCGGATCTGGTAGCCCGGTGAAGCTTGACTAACTCAGGTTGCCTGACGTCACCTGAAATTTCCAGTAGTCAACAATTGTTGGTCATTTATTTGAGTTTTTTATAGCTTTTCTCTTCACATTAAAACGATACCTGCTACACCCATGGACAGACGATATTTTATTAAAACAACCACTGCTGGCATCGCTGCCAGCGCCGCATTTTCAGCTATGCCGCTCATGGGCATTGCCAGGCAACAAGCTACTTACAAAGTCGCACTCATCGGCTCTGGCTGGTGGGGTATGAACATCCTGGGGGAGGCCATGGCTTCTGGCAGAAGCAAAGTGGTGGGCATGGCCGATGTAGACAAAAACCAGCTGATGCCTGCTATTGAAAAAGTGGAAAAGCTGACAGGCAATAAGCCGAAGCCTTATACAAACTATCGGGAAATGCTGCAGAAGGAAAAGCCGGAGATTGTGATTGTGGCCACGCCTGATCACTGGCATGCCCTGGCTGCGATTGACGCTTTGAAAAGCGGCGCCCATGTTTACTGCGAAAAACCTATTTGTCACACCATCAATGAAGGAAAAGCCATGGTGAAGGCTGCTGCCGCTTCAGGAAAAGTGGTGCAAATCGGGTTGCATCGCAGAGCATCACCACACAATATCTCAGCCAATGAGTTTTTGCGCTCGGGGAAGCTGGGGAAAATCGGCAGTGTGAAATGCTTTATCAACTATGGCGGCGGTCCGGGCAAGATTACACCCAATTCGGAAGCCCCGGAGGGTATGGACTGGGAGATGTATTGTGGGCCCGCTCAGTTGGTTCCGTTCAATAAGACAATCCACCCCAGAGGATTCCGTCAGCACCTTAACTTTGCCAATGGCACCATCAGCGACTGGGGTGTGCACTGGTTCGACCAGGTGCTGTGGTGGACAGAAGAAAAAGCACCAAAAAGGATTTATTCCAGTACTGCACGCCGCATCAGGGAAGACAGCACCGACGCTGCAGATACGCAGATAGCTGTGTACGACTTTGAGTCATTTACCTTGCACTGGGAAAACCGAAACTACGCCGGCAACCGCCAGGAGGGGCCAGATGTTGGCTGCTACTTCTATGGCACCGAAGGTGTGCTACACCTGGGATGGATTGATGGCTGGACGTTTTACCCTGTCAACAAGAACAAGGAGACGATCCATGTTGATCCGGTGCTGCATGAGCCTGACCAGCAAAACATCAAAGAGCTATGGACTGACTTCCTGAAAGTGATTGAGAGCAAAGGGCAGACGATCAACCCGATGATCAACGGGCAACTGGCGACCAATATCAGCTTGCTGGCAATGGTCTCTGCCAAGGCAGGCCGCAGTATCGAATGGGATGGCGACAAGCAGGAGGTGATCAACGATCCTGAAGCGAATAAGCTGCTGTCAAGGGAGTATCGGAAGGGCTATGAGTATCCTGTTTGAAAGTGAAAAATCAGTCGTTTTGCCCCAACCCTAAGCCGGGCGCCCCAAAAGGGAGCCAACTGATTTCCCGTCTTCGCACCCTTTAGGGCCGGGGTAAATGAAGACGGGAAATCAGGAAAGGCGCTACCTACTTCTTGATCACATCATAAATATCAGTCCTTCTGTCCTTCAGGTTACGTACTGAGCCAAAGTTGTGCAGCTCTTTCAGCAGGTCGAGGTCAACGTCGGCTACCAGAATCATCTCTGTGTTGGGTGTTGCTTCCGCCTTGATACCGTTGGTGGGGAAGGAGAAATCGCTGGGAGTGAACACAGCCGACTGTGCGAATTGGATGTCCATGTTCGACACCTTAGGGAGGTTGCCTACGCTGCCGGCAATAGCCACATAACATTCGTTTTCAATCGCCCTGGCCCGACAACAATAACGCACCCTGCCGTAGCCATTCTGGGTGTCGGTAAGGAAAGGAACGAACAGGATTTTCATCCCCTGAGCGGCCAGTATCCTCGAAAGCTCAGGAAACTCAGAATCGTAACAGATAAGGACACCAATAGGGCCGCAGTCGGTTTCAAAGACTTCTACTTTCTTACCACCGGTGAGGCCCCAGAACTTGGCCTCATCAGGTGTCACGTGTATTTTTTCGTAGCTATCGTATGTGCCATTTCTCCGACAAACAAAACCTTCATTAAAAAGCTTGTCGCCCCGCATGGAGGGCATGCTGCCTGTGATAATATTCACATTGTAGCTTATCGCTAACTGAATAAACCGGTCTCTGATTTCATCGGTATGCTCGGCAAGCTTTCTTATTGCAGCCGCTTCGCTGAGGTTGTTGTGTGCTGCCATCAGCGGGGCATTAAAGAACTCCGGGAAGAGGGCAAAATCACTTTTATACGCTGATGTGGCGTCCACAAAAAACTCTACTTGCTCAAAAAGGTCGTCGATATCTTTATAGAGCCTCATTTGCCACTGCACCAGGCCAAGTCTTACGATTGATTTGTCCAGGAGCTTCCTGGCACCTTTTTCGTAGTAAATATTGTCCCATTGCAGCAGAACTGCATAGTCTTTCGACTCTTTGTCGCCAGGCAAATAGTTGACCAGCACCTTTTTTACGTGGAAGTCGTTTGAGAGCTGGAAGGTCAGCGTCGGGTCGTAGATTTCCTTGAATTTGACCTTTTGGATGTATTCCTTGGGGCTCAAATCCTTTGCATACTCATGGTATTTGGGTATTCTTCCCCCAAAGATGATCGCTTTCAGGTTGAGGTCTTCGCAAAGCGACTTGCGGGCATCATAGAGCCTTCTCCCCAGCCGCAGCCCCCTGTATTCCGGCTTTATAAACAGATCAATACCATAAAGAACGTCACCCTTAGGGGTGTGGGTATTGAAAGTGTAATTGCCCGTTATTTCCTGATAGGTGTGCGAATCGCCGAAATGTTCATATGTCACAATAAGTGACAGTGCACATCCTGCCAGTTCATCATCAACAAAAATAGCGATCTGACCTTTTGGGAATATCCTTAGCAAGGTTTCAATATGCTGTTCACCCCAAAACGCACCCGGCCAGTTTGGGTAGGCGGCAATCATGGAGTCTTTCAGCCCCTGATAGTCAGATGATTTTAAAGCACGAAGTTCTACTTTTCCTATGTCTTCCATAAATAGACGAGCCTTAGTGGCCGGTAATATTAATTAATGTTTTGATGATAGCAACACCAGGGCTATGCGTCTTTGATGGCGCCCAATATTATTTCACAGGCTTCCTCAATCTGTGTGGTGTCTATGGTAAGAGGAGGGGCAATTCGCATGGCACTGTTGTTGAAAAGAAACCAGTCGGAAAGCACACCTCGTTCAAGGCAAAGATCGAGAATTGGTTTTAGTATATCAAAACTTTCAAACTGGACTGCCATCATTAGTCCCTTGTTTCTTATTTCAAGAATGGATGGGTGCTGCAGGAGTTTCTTAAAAAGGGCTGCTTTGTTTTCCGCTTCGCTGTAAAGCTTTTCTTCCAGAATTATTTCAAGGGTTGCCAACGAAGCTGCCGCTGAAACAGGGTGGCCCCCAAAAGTGGTGATATGTCCAAGCACGGGGTTGTCGGTAAGCACGTGCATGATCTTTTTGGAAGAAATGAAAGCGCCTATGGGCATGCCGCCGCCCATGCCTTTTGCCGCCACCACAATATCGGGCACAATGTCGTACTGCTCAAATGCCCAGAAGCTGCCGGTTCTGCCAAAGCCGCACTGAATTTCGTCTAGTATGAGAAGGGTGCCGGTTTCGGTGCATCGCTGCCTTAAGGCCTTGAAATACTCCCGGGTAGCGGATTTTACGCCAGCTTCGCCTTGCACGGTTTCTATAATGACGGCAGCTGTCTGACCGTCGATTGTGTCCAGGTCTGGGGTATGCCCAAAAGTGATGTGCTTAATGCCGGGAAGCAGTGGCCTGAACTTTTGTTTGAAGCCTTCGTCGCCGGTTACTGACAATGCGCCGTGGCTACTGCCATGGTAAGATGAGAAGCAGGAAACCAGATTGGGCTTGCCTGTGAAGCGCTTGGCGAGTTTGAGGGCGCCTTCCACTGCCTCGCTGCCGGAGTTAACCAAAAAGACATTGTCGAGCGGGGCGGGAAGGGTGTCAGCCAGGGCCTTGGCCAATTTTACCTGTGGGCTTTCAACAAACTCTCCGTAAACCATTACATGGAGGTATTTATCTACTTGCTCATTGATGGCGGCCACCACTTTTGGGTGGCGGTGCCCGATGTTGCTGACGCCAATGCCCGAGATCAGGTCAATGATTCTTTTTCCCTCCGGGGTGAAGAGATAGATGCCTTCGGCTTTTTCCACTTCGGTCATCAAAGGAAACTCTGAAGTTTGGGCGAGATGCTGCTGGAAGAGTTGTCTGTTGGAAAGCATGCGGCAAAGGTAGGGAGAAATGAGGCAATTCAACAGGGCTCCTCTCCGGCCAGGCAAAAAAGCGTCGGAGCCATCAACCGCCGGATTACTTGACCAAACCATTAGAAAAAACGTTTTCAGAGGTTTAATCCAACTGTGCCTGAGCGCTAAAGGCGGTGCCTACGCTGCTGATGATCGAGCCGCTGTTGTGGCAAGGCGTCGGTACGTCCAGATGGCTATTGCTCTGGAGCCGTCAGTTGCTGGATTACTGAGCCGAGTCATTGAAAAAAACGTTTTCAGAGGTTTACTCCAACCGTGGCTGACCGCTTGGGGCGGTGCCGACACTGTTGCACTGCATACAAAAAAAGAACCCCGACACTGCCGGGGTCCTTTCTAGTAAACTACTCTCTTTCCATCACTGGATCTTTAATTCTTTAATACTTTAACTTCCACTCGTCGGTTAAGCTGTCTCGAGTCTTCGGTGGCGTTGCTGGCTACTGGCTGGCTGCCTCCGTAGCCTTTTGCTTGCAATCTTCTTGCGTCAATGCCTCTCATGGTCAGGTAGTTTTTCACTACCTCCACACGTTCTTGCGATAGTTTGAAATTCTTACTCACATCACCCCAACTGTCTGTGTGGCCTGCCAATTCAATCACCATATTGGGATTCTCTCTCAGCAGTGTTTCCAGCATGGCCAGGTCAGTGCCCGACTCAGGTAACAATTCCGGGGTGGATTTGTTGAATAAAATATTGTTGAATGTGATCAGGTCGCCAAGCGCTATCGGATCCAGGTAAATATCCTTGTGGAGTTCAGAATAAGTGTCGAACGACTGCACGTCAATACCAATGTCTAGCGGCATATAGCCCTCTGCATAAGCCAGAATTCTGTATTTATTACCACGGCTTAGAATGGCTTTGTATTCCATCGTCTTACTATCCGGACTAGCCATGCCTTCTTTTACACCTTCAAAGTAGGTTTCAAAGACGATGTCCGCCATAATAGGTTCGTTGGTTTTGCTGTTGAAAACCTTTCCTCTTACCAACATTACCGGCTCCGGCTTCAATTCATTTTCCAGAGAAATAGAGTAGATGTCTCTTGCACCAACACTGCTCTCATCACTGGAAGTAAAGAATGCTTTGCTGCCATCAGCTGAGATGGAGTAGTAAGCGTCCCATTCCGGCGTGTTGATGTTAGAACCCATGTTTACTGGGGTGCTCCATTTGGTCCAGCTATCGTCCAGTCTTTTTGTGTAAAAGATGTCGCTGCCACCCATACCGCCATGCCCGTTGCTGGCGAAGTATAAAGTCTTGTTGTCAGGTGCAAGGAAGGGGCTGAACTCGGCTTTGTTGGTGTTGAGGATTTTTCCAAGATTTCTTGGCTTAGCATAGGTGTTGTTACCCTGCTTGATGCTCACATAAAGATCCTGATCGCCATACCCTCCATCTTTTGCCTGATAAGCCATGATCAATGCCTCTTCACTGGCGCTCATAAAGAAGTCAAGGTATTTTCCTTTAGGCTCAAAGTTGTTGATAACTACCGGCTCTGGTGCTTCCCAGCCAAAAGATGTTTTTCTAGAGATAGACACTCCCCGCTGGGTAGCACCCGCCTCGCTGTATGAATTCATCAGCAGGAGGGTGTTACCATCTGGGCTAACACTACATACACCATTCGCAAACCTGTCGTTTAAAGGTTCACCAATATTTTCAGCTTCTGTCCAGGCTCCGTTTTCAAAGTACGACACATAAATATCCTGATCGTCCGATTGGCCGCCAACATTTCCGTCGCTGTTTTGTCTGGCGAAGTAAAGGGTCTTTCCGTCAGCGGAGATGATTGGCTTAGCTTCAGGGAAAAGCGAGTTGACAGTTCCTCCAAGGTTTTCTTTGGCAGCCGTGAAAAAGATCTCGTCTTTGAAATTAAGTCTGCCGTATTTTTCCTGTAATGATTTTTTGATGTCTGAAACCGACGCTGTGTTAGATATACCTACAGCGTCTATTTGTGCCCATCCTTCTATTGACTCCGTGTCCACCACTATCTCAACTCTCTTCACAGCGTAGTAAGTCACAGGGATACTGATAAGCAGGGTGCGGAATCTTTCATCAACGTTGGCTGCCTCTTTATTATAAATTGGGTACTTGTTTCCAACTTCGTCCAAAAGAGCAATCTTGGTTACTCTACCTGGCATGTGGCTTTCTATTATTAACAGTTGCTGAACCGCCTGTGGCTTGTCGAACTCAAGCATTAATGAGCCAAATGCCTTCTCGTTTTTTAATCTGAATGCCTTTGGACTTAAAAAGCCAAGAGGAAAAGCATCAGGCTCTCCGGTGGCCGAGTGACCAGCATATTCTGCTTCGGCAAACTGGTTGTATTGATAGTCTACTGCCGATGCCCATTGTATTTGTTGGGCGACCGTTGTGGTGGCTGTGAAAAGAAGTAGAGCAAGCGTTGTAACTAAACGATTCATATAACTGAGAGATTTGATGTCTCAAAGGTATGTCACTCTTTAGCCCTAAAAGTTGACTTTAGGAAACCCTCCTTACTTGTGTCGGATGATCTTTGTCTTTGTCTTCACATGGCAGGTTCCTTACGTAAGAATTTGGAGATACTTGGAAGAAAAGAGACTATATGGAAGGCAAAGCCCCCATTAAATCGGGTTTGCATCTATGCGGAGGATGTAAGGTTAAGCTGGTCATGAAACGAAAAGGGCTCCAATTGGAGCCCTCTTTTGTTTCAAATAGTGAACGGAAAATTCAAAAAAGTTGATTTTATCCTTTATTTCTTACGCTTTCTGTCAATTGCCTTCAGCGCTGCTTTCACAATATGAGCAGCATTTAATCCATATTTTTCCATCAACTGCTCAGGTACACCACTTTCTCCAAAGCTATCCTTCACAGCAACAAATTCCTGAGGTAGCGGGTTGTGTGTTGCAAGGGTTTGGGCGATGCTGTCACCAAGGCCGCCGTTCATCTGATGCTCTTCAGCAGACACTGCGCAACCGGTTTTGGCCACCGAGTCAAGGATTGCTTTCTCATCGAGTGGTTTAATGGTGTGAATGTTAATGATTTCGGCACTAATACCCTTCTCTCTTAGTATTTCTTCTGCCAGAACAGCCTCCCAAACCAGGTGACCAGTAGCGAAAATGCTGACGTCGCTTCCTTCAACCAGCTTCAGCGCCTTCCCAATCACGAAAGGTAAGTCCTCTTTTATAAAGATTGGGACTTTCGGTCTTCCAAAGCGGAGGTACACAGGCCCTTCATATTTGGCAATAGCCACGGTAGCCTGTCTGGTTTGGTTGTAGTCGCAAGGATTGATAACTGTCATGCCTGGCAGCATCTTCATCATACCAATGTCTTCGAGGATCTGGTGCGTAGCACCGTCTTCTCCGAGGGTTACGCCTGCATGCGAGGCGCATATCTTCACGTTTTTTCCTGAATAGGCAATTGACTGACGAATCTGATCATAGACTCTTCCTGTAGAAAAGTTGGCGAAAGTACCGGTGAAAGGAATCTTGCCTCCTATAGTAAGGCCAGCAGCAATGCCCATCATATTGGCTTCGGCAATACCTACCTGAAAAAATCGTTCTGGAAACTCCTTAATAAAGGCATCCATTTTTAATGAGCCAATGAGGTCGGCGCAAAGAGCAACCACATTGGGATTTTGCTGGCCAGCCTCTAGCAAGCCTACTCCGAAGCCGGAGCGGGTGTCGTTTTTTCCGAGTATTTCAAATTTCGTCATCTACCGTATAGTTTGATGGTTTCTGTGGAACCAGTTCTTATGCTGAATTTCTTTATTTCTGTAAACTTACTGCCGTTTGCGCTTTGTGCACGAAACACAAATTTATACTCTCCGGGCTGAATAGCGCTAACAAATGAAGTGATATTTCCGGGAAAGTTACAAACCCACTCCTGCGACCCATCGGGGTTGATTTTGTAGAGACTCCCGATGCCCCGCACGCCCATAGTCAGGTTGAGAACCCCTGGCCCGGGAAGGGTAATGGAATTGTCCTGAGAAGGCTTTATAGTATAGCCCCTTATAAAGGTGCGGGGGAAGGTTTGCACTTCGATGTCGTAGGTGCCAGCCAGGTAAAGAAAGGGCTCGGTCAGTTTTTGGATGTTGAGGCTCTGCGTTTGACCAGGCAGGCGTACTGATGCCTGCACCGGATTGCCGTACTCTGAGGCGCCGGGCATTTGAAAGACTAAATTGCCCTGGGGAGTAGGGATGTCGATTATATTGTGGATGCCACCTACAAGCGCCACATTTCTTTTTACTACAGGGGGTACTGTATTGGCCACCACGTCATAAGTGAGCACCGCATCGAGGATTACAGAGTCGGGACGGCCCAGTTTGTCCCTGTAGTGCACGAAGTCGTAAACGGACTGCCGTGTCACTGTATTGATAAAGCTGACGTTCACATCTGTTACAATGGGCGCATTGTTTTCGTTGAGTAGCTCTACGCTCGCTGTGGTTTCCATCAGGGTTTGCCTCAGCACTTCGTTGAGCGACTTTTTGAACTTGGGCACGTCGGTAGCGTCGAAGTACTTACCCAGGCATTCAAAGTTTTTCTCATATTCCAATCCCAACCCCAGGCCGATAACGAAGGGCTTCAGAAAGATGTTCTTCGACTGCAGTGCTTTGGAGACGGCACACGGATCACCTTCGCAGCTTTCTATGCCGTCGGTAATGATAATGACTACATTTCTATAACCGTCAACTTTGGGGAAGTCATTGGCAGTTTGTTCCAGCGAATACGCAATGGGCGTGTTGCCCTGCGGTGTGAGCTGATAGAGCTTGGCCCGGATGTCCCGGTGGTTCTTTGCTGAAAAGCCCACTTCCAGCTTGGTATCTGTGCAGTTGTTGTAAGCCCGGGCATATTGGTGACCGTAGACTCTCAGCGCCAGCTCCACATTGGGGTTGACACTCAAGGAGTCGACAAGGTCTGATAGGAGCTTTGTAGCCACATCAATTCGCCGCACACTTCCCAGCTTGGCCAGCATACTTCCGGATGCGTCAAGTAAAAACAGGATGCGTGTTTTTTCCGGCGGCTTTTGCTTGTACACCTGAGCAAACACAGGAAAGCTGAAAAGACCGAGCAGTCCCGCAATAACGGTAGCTTTCCTGAGTAAGTTTTTCAAAATGATTTGGGTTTAGTAATCCCCTAAGGTCTCTTCGAGTTGCCCCAAAGCCTCTGCCAGTTGCTCGTCGTTGGGAGCAACACCATGCCATTTGTGGCTGCCCATCATAAAGTCAACACCAGCACCCATTTCAGTTTTCATCAGGTTCATGATGGGCTTTCCTTTGCCAGCCAGGCTTTTTGCTTTCTGAAGAGCAGCTAAAATGCCTGCCATGTCGTTGCCGTTCGACTCTATTACCTCCCATCCAAACGCCTCATACTTCGCACGAAGGTCACGGAGGTCGTTGATTTTGGCAGTGGGGCCGTCGATCTGCTGACCGTTCCAGTCGATGGTGGCGATCAGGTGATCCAGCTTGTGGTTGGGGGCATACATGGCTGCTTCCCATACCTGGCCTTCCTGCTGCTCGCCATCACCCATTAGCACATACACAAAGCTATCGTCTTTATTGAGCCTCTTTGCTTCAGCCGCACCAATAGCTACAGAAAGGCCCTGACCCAGTGAGCCCGAAGCAATTCTGATACCTGGCAGGTGCTCGTGTGTGGCAGGGTGCCCTTGAAGACGAGAGTTGATCTTACGGAAGGTGGCCAGCTCCTTCACAGGAAAATAACCGCTGTGGGCAAGCACGCTATAGAAAACAGGAGATATATGCCCGTTGGAAAGGAAAAACAAGTCTTCGCCTTTCGCATCCATGTTGAATTTTGGATCGTGGTTCATCTCATGGAAGTAGAGTGCTACGAAGAAATCGGTGCAGCCAAGAGAACCACCCGGGTGGCCTGACTGACATGAGTGTACCATACGAACAATGTCACGACGCACTTGCGACGCTATAGCTTTCAATTCTGCAACTGATTTCTTCTCTGCCATGGATGTTTGGTCTTAAAAATGATTACGGATTCAAAGGTAATGAATGTCAGAAAATATGGAGGGATAAAGTGGGGGAAAGTTCTTTAGCTCAAAAGCAAACTATGAACAGCCATTGGTATCGAGCTTTTGCTCTATTGCCCACTCGTAAGTTTATAGAAAACAAACCGACGGAAATTGGTCGGGCTTATAATCGTGTAGTTTAAATTGACGCCTTGCCTTATATTGATGGACGATATAATTTTTTAAGGATAGAAGGTCGTAATGGAGTACGTAGCAGCCCTCATATTTGCTCTTGCAATAGTATTCATAGTCGTGCAGGTTTTTAAAAACGTCTACGAAATTTTTGCTGCTACTTTCGATTTTTTTCTGGGAGATAAGGTCCATTGGTTTTTTATCAGGAAGCCTCTGGATGAAAAATACCTAAAAATTATTAAAGAAAAGTTTCCTTACCACCAGGCCCTGCCGAATGAGAAAAAAGTGTTGTTTGAGAAAAAAGTTCAATATTTTATCAAGTCGAAAGAGTTTATGCCCGGCCACGATATCGACCAGGTTACCGATGAGATGATAGCTTTGATAAGTGCCACAGCTGTCCAAATTACGTTCGGCTACCCCAGGGTTTATCTGGTACATTTTGACAGAATATATGTTTTTGGGGATGTTTATCAATCTAACGCTACAGGGCATTTACATCAAGGAGAGGTTCATACTAGCGGCTATATCGCCCTTTCCTGGAAAAGCTTCGTTTTCGGGCTCATGGATGAAAAGGATGGCAGAAACCTGGGACTGCACGAAATGGCTCATGCGCTAAGAGTGGAGGATTCAATAAGAAACAAGGAGTATAATTTCCTGGACTACGATTCTTTAGTGCAGTTTACTAAGGAGGGGAGGAGAGAAATTGAAGGAATGAAAACCGGAGATTTAACTTTTTTCAGGAAATACGGTGCCTCAAGTGACCAGGAGTTTTTTGCGGTTGCTGTTGAAAATTTCTTTGAACGTCCCGCCGAGCTTCATGAGCACAATCCAACTTTATACCGTCTGTTGTCCAGCATGCTGAGGCAGGATCCAATGGCCTGGAGTCGGCGCTATTGATGAAGTTCTGACCGATAGAAACACAATTATAACTCCAACCTGCTAGTTTTTATTTAATGAGGAACCACTCAAAACCATTCGCCGGCACTTCCACTTCCAACCTGATGCCATACTCCCTGTCGAGATCATAAGTCTTGGCCACTCCCTCCTTATCGCTCACAACTGCTTTTTGAGACAATCCCGTATAGTACAACGGCAAATAAATCTGTTTTGTCACGGGCGTATCAAGGGGGTTGTAAACCGACAGCAGCCCTTTCTCCTCACCGCCCGGGTTCACATTCAGCCAGTAATCGATATCACGCCCATCGGGCCGCCGCAGGTGAATAATGTCTCCCTCCAGTACACTGCGATGCGCTTTGTACCAGTCCACCCATCCTGTTACCATGGCTTTGGTTTCCTCCGTGTCATAGAGCCTGGGCCCACGGTAGCAGGCTTGTACGCCACCGCCAAGGTTGCTGGTGATCATGCCCTCGTAGTGATCGAGGTGCTCATTCAGCGGCTCGATGGTGGCAGCAGCTCCGCCACCATGGTATTCCGTCAGCGGCACAAACATCCAGCCCATCGACGACTGCTTGACCCACGAGCCGTCGTAAATGTTTTGCCGGGTATGGACGAGCTGTTGTGCACGGGGGAGGCTCCAGTTCACCTCCCGGTAGCCCATCCCCGATTTGTTAGACCCAGCCAGATAGTAGTAATCTGGCACATTCAAGTAAATGCCCTGGCTGCGGCACCATTGATAGAAGTCAGAAATCACCTGGTACTGGTTCCATTGCGAATCTTCGTGGCCACGATGGCCTGGGTGATCGTGAGAAGTGCAAACATCGCCAGGGTAGGAGCCGTCGTGCTCCAGTAATGTGAATCCGGTTTGCTGGTAGAAGTTGTAGAGTTTTTGGAAGTAGGCTTCTCCCCATTCGCTGCCAATGCAGGGGGAGTTGCCAAAGGTGGGTGTCATGCCTTCAGGCATGACCACATCCTGCCCGTTGCCGATTTTTCTGGAGGCGAGCAGAGAATAGCCGCCAATTTCGACTCCTTTACTTTTGGCATAGTCGGCATACTTTTTCATTTCGGCCAGGTATTCCGGGCTGTTGTTTTCAATGTCGAAACCGCTGCCGAAGGTCAGGATGACTATTTCAAACCCCACCTCGGCCGCCTGGTCAATAGCTACTTTTACCCGTTCCCAGTCAGCAAAGCGGGCGTGCATCATCAGTGGGTTTTCGGTCGTCCATGGCGCCAATGTTCGGTACATTTTACGCTGCGCCAGGCCTTTTCGCTCCCTGTCGTAACTGTCGAACGGCATAACGAAGGTGCGGAAAGAAGAGAAGCTCTTGCCTGGTGCAATTAGCTGACCTGGCCCTACTTCCGGAGTCACGGTCAACAGGCAAGGCGTCAGCTTGAGGTAGTTGACCTGAGTGTTGTACTCCGGATCTGGCCCCCAATGCACTACATGGTGATTGGCATCGTCAGCATCGAAGCTGGCAAAGGCCATGTCTGTTTCTACGTGAATATTAGGTGTGTGTGGCAGGTATTTCCGTGCCTCAACTGCAGAACCATCCTCCACGGCAGCAATGATTTCGCTGGTGAACCGATCCAGTGTAACGGCAGATTTGGATTGGTTGTCAATGGTGATCCATTTCGCCATCACGGGAATGCCGTCGTACAATTCGTAGTGCACCGATACTTTGATAGCCCGGTTGGCTTCTTTTGCGGCAGTGTTAGTGGCCGCCTGGTTGTAGTCGCCGTAAGCAGCAAAGTGGGTGACATGCAGTCTCACCAGCTCTCCTAAGTCATCTTTATTGTCTGTTGCCTGCCCTTTGGCATCCATCTTTCCAATTCGAACGCTTGTTGGTTTTCCCTTTTGCGGTGCCAGCTTCTCTACCAATCGCCACGTTTCGTTGGGCAGTTTGGCTTCACAATAGATACCCGACATATCCCATCTGATGCGCAAGCTGACTGCACCGCTGAACTCAGGGTTGACTCTTTCGCCAGCGGTCTTGGTTGCTTTCTCTCCATCCCAAACAGAGAATAGTGACCTTCCCTGGTCGTTGACGTGGCCGCCATGCGTCAGGGAAAATTTGATAGTGCGGTCAGGGTAAATCAGGGCCAGGCCTGGTGCCCAGTCGCCGCTTCGATCTGTTCCGGGGTCAATAGTTGCTTCCACCAGATGCACATCTCCTGTTAGGCCACGTTCTACAAAGACGCTGGTGTTCTGTGGTGTGTAAATCTCACCGACTTTTCCTTCGTTGATAAATGAGCTTCTGGGGTGAGCCTTCGAAACAGTTGTCTTCCATGCTGCATCCAGCGCTTTGAAATCAGTTGCCATCAATTGCTTTCTGCCATAGTCGCTGGGCAACGACTTTCCAGATTGTACCAGCTCATCAGGTAAAGGCATGCGGAAATCCATTCGGAGATGCACGCCTTTCGGAGGCCAGTCGAGGTTTGCCGCATGATGCCTGACCTGCTTCCACTCAAAAGGGGCTTTGGGTTCGCTTACCTCATAGCCTGTAAACTGCAAGGAAGACTGGTCGTTGGTCAGCTGGTCGATCCATTCTTTGCGCAGGTAGGCATAGTTGGGTTGCCCCTTAAGGCCACCTACAGCATAGGTAATGCCGTCGATGGTGATTTCAGCTTCGGGTTTTACGCCTCGCAGAAGGCTTTCGCCTGTCATCAGGTTGTCAAGACCCACTGTGGCTGCGTTGGGAGCCAGGCGAAAGGTTCGCCGGATGAGGCCGTTGGAAAGAGCAATTTCTTTCGGCGATTGCCCTTGATATACGTCTGCTTTAAAAGTTGAATCGTCCAGCAGCCAGTCGGTGAGTGGCTTGGGTGGTCTGGTTGGTTCGGCTCTCATCGGCGTTTGAGCTTCTGCCAAAAAGGAGTGTAGCGCTAATATGAAAGTTAGGACAATGCCTTTATCGAAATAGGTGCTTTTAAACATGCCAAGTGTAGTTTTCCCGTCGGGAATCTACACTTTTTTCTTTTTACAAAAGATCTTCCAGGTTGGATATGAAAACGATTCGCTCTTGTCCACCCATTCCCCCACCCAATTATATCCTTCGTTGCTGATGTCAGAAAAAGTCAGCCTATAGAAGCCTGGATTGCCCTGGGGCGATGGTTGCTCACTATACAAAATGATTTTATCTCCTTTTCTATTACCGTACCAGGCACGCAATGAGGGAGTGGCGACGGTGGAGTAGTAATGAACGTTCCATCTGGCACTGTCGGTGCTATACTGCCTGATGCTACCGGAATGAAGTCCGTCTGCTTTAGTAGTTTCGTCCTGCACAGCCATCCCATTCATGATATATTTAAACACCCAGGTCATCTGAACTGTGTCGGCCCAGGTATTTGGATCGATCCGGCTGACAGATTTGCAATCGCAGGAGCCAATCAATTCCTGGTAGTCCCCGATTTCCTTTGGAGCGTTGGGGTTCGGTAGCCCGAACGGATGATTGGAACTTGGCAGGTAGTGGTATTCCTGAGCATGCAGCTGGAATCCGGCAGCGAAACAGACAGTGAACAGCAATTTTAGTTTCATCTTTTTTCCCCAAGTCAAGCCAGAATTGCCCAGAGCTCCAAGGTGAATGCAGCCAACCCCCTTTTTTTTGCCGGGAACTTCGTGCCATTTAAAATGAACCAGGTTGATTATAAGAAACTTCCTCGCTACCCCACTCAATTGCAAAATTGATTTCTTATCCGGACTGAAAAAAAAATAGGACAATGACCATACACTTTGGGTGTTACGCTACAATCTGATCTTCCGCAAACGTTTTAGGTGCGATCAAAGTGATGTAAGATATCTACGGAATGAATAACTATTTCCAGATAAAGTAGAAGACAGGAGCATTTGATAGGAGCACTTTTAGCTGGGCAGAAATGCACATCAGCGATACCAATTCAATACATACATGAATTGCAGACATATTCTAAAGTGAAAATTAAGCTAAAGTCATCCGTGTACTATTGTTGCCCAGACAACTCGGCAGCACCTGAGTGATGCCGTTAGGTTTGCTGTATTATTATAAACACACACGAACTGGAAATTAAGGACTTGTAAATGAGTGTGTTAGGTTGTTACTCTCAGACTGTCTTTTTATGAAAAATTTTAAGCTATCGATTTTCTTTTTTCTCGTCATTTTGTTCTCGTCTTCGCTGTTTAGCCTGGCGCAGACTACTTCTTGGAAGGGCACAAGCAATGACAACTGGCGAACTGATGCTAACTGGACAAATGGGCAGCCCGATGCCAATACTCACGTTGTTATCGGAGATGCCAATTTTACGGGGTCATTTCAACCTACCCTTGAAAGGGGAAGAGGCAAGGGAGAGTGCAAATCTCTGACTGTCGGCAATGGCACTAAAGCCAGTACGTTTACAATTCTGGACGGACTTGACATATACGGCACGTTGTTAATTGGGGCCAACGGAACCGTTGATGACAGCGGAGGGAGGTTGACTCTTGAGGGGGATTGGCTTAACTCAGGTGCTTACAATGCAAGCGGATCAAATCGTAGAGTTTATTTTACTGGTACGAACCAGACGATTGGCGGTGCTACGGTAACCGATTTCGAAAGACTCTATATTAACGACGGAAGCTCAGTAACTCTCGCTCAAAATCTTAATATTTCTAATTTCATGGACCTCAGTGGGACTTTTGATCCTACTCCAGCCTTCAAAGTTACCGGAACCGGGAAAATTGACATAAAATCCGGTGGTGAACTGAAGGTAATGGCCGCCGTCATCACCACCAATTACGCCGCCACTATTGACATTGACGCTGGCACAAGTACGTCCGTTATTAACTATGCTTCAACCACCGTTAACCAATCGATAAGCAATAACATAAGCTACAGAATACTTCGGATCAGCGGAGGCATGACGAAGTCGCTTGTGGCCAACACTACAGTGATTTCGGATTTGCTGATTGCGGGTGGAACCCTCGATTTGGGAGATTTCACTGCGAATAGAAGCAACTCAGGCGGTAGCATTGTAATATCTGCAGGTTCGGCGCTCAAAATTGGAGGGACGAAGACTTTTCCAGCCAATTATTCTTCACACAGCATTGCCACCACAAGCACGGTCGAATACTATGGAGGCAATCAAAGTGTAGCCGCCGAAGCATATGGTAACCTTATTTTCAGCAGTGTGTCTGGCACCGTTACAAAGACAATGCCGGCAAATGCACTGACGATCGCAGGCAATTTGACTACGTCGGTGTCAGCGGGGACGCTAGCATTTACAGCTTTAAACATCATCACAGTGCGAGGCGATATTTCTTTGGGTTCTAATAGCACCTTCAATGGGTCAACATTTGCTCATACGTCAAGCGGCGACTGGACTAATAATGGGGTTTATAGTGGCTGCGGCGGTACATTTACCTTCACCAAGGCCGGAGCTGTTTTAAGTGGGTCAGGCACGAATAACTTTGGAAACCTGGTCATTGGCGGAAGTGGTACCACCTTGAATCAAAACACCAGCTTTTCTGCTTGCGGCAACTTTTCGACCAGTGTAGGCGGGTCTTTCAGGCATGTTGCCGGCGGAACCGGAAGTTTCACTATGACGGGTGCTTCTAAAACGATCTCAGGATCCAGCATTGTTTTCAATAATCTGAACATTAACGCCGGGGCAAGTATTTCCACCACGAGTTCTTTGACTATTGCGGGCGATTTAGTAGCCAATGGCACTTACACGGCCACTTCTGGAACCACTACATTTTCCGGTACTGGCAAATCCATCTCTGGAGCTGGAGCTATTCAGTTGGCGGCAACAGGTATAACTGGCTCGCTTACTACGGCGAGGGATCTTTCGTTGTCGTCGAACATAAATGTATCAGGCTCATTTACTGCCACCGCAGGCCTGGTAACACTCAATGGGACTTCCACATTGTCTGGCGTGGCCAATCTTTTCAATGTCCGGTTAACCAGTGCGGCTACACTGACTATGGGCTCTGGCTCAACGCTCGGGATAGCCGGGGCTGTCACACTGGATGCCGGGGGAACCTTTAACCCAACTGCAAATACGCCCAATACAGTGAGTTATAATGGAGCTGGCGCTCAGTCGATTGTTTTTACGACATACAACAACCTCACTTTTTCCGGAACTGGTACAAAGACTCCGCCAAGCGCATTAACCATTAATGGGAACTTAACTATAGGCGCTTCCACGATATTTTCTGCCGGTTCTTACACTCATTCTCTGGCTGGAAACTGGGTAAATAGTGGCACATTTACGATGGGCACCTCCACGATTCAATTGACGGGGTCTAACGACGTCAGCATCTCCGGGGCAACCATGTTTAATAACCTTACCATCAATAAGGGCTCAGCTAATAAAGTGACGCTTGCAAGCAGCGTAAGCGTAGCAACACTGGCTATGACCTCTGGGGGAATGCTCACAGGTGCTAACACAATAACAATTACGACAACACGGACCGGCAACGGCCTCATCACCGGACGCATCACAAGAACGCATGCTTATGCTACGTCTGTTAATTATGAATTTGAAGGGCCAAATACTTTCATCAACTTTTCATCCATTACAATTGTGCCTATCACTTCTATTACAATGGTGGTGGCTGCGAGCCCCAACCTCACATTTCCCGGAGCAGCTAGCATAAACAGAACATACGACATTTCTATGACAGGAGGCACGGTATATTCAGCTACAGTACGGTTCCACTATGAACAGGCTGAAATAAACGGGAATGTTGAAAGTGCTATGACCATATGGGAAGATGGAGGTACAGGGTCATGGACGGATCGGAGCAAAACAGGCAATGATGTTTCAGATAATTGGGTGGAGAAATCAGGTGTAACGGTATTGCCCTACAAGTGGACAATATCCGAAGGGCTGATCAAGTATAGCTGGGATGGTTCAGCTAGCACTTTGTGGTCAGATATCAATAACTGGACTCCAGCTATTGGCATACCTGGAATTGCAGATGTTGTATATTTTGGTGACCTGGCTTTTACAAATCAGCCTACCATTGCTACACTGGAGCAGGTGAAAAAAGTTTACTTCAATTCTACAACACCTACCACCCTCACGCTTTCTGGTGGTGGCTCACTGACCGTTCAGGGAAATATAGATGGTTTTTGGTCGTCCGACGCTGTACATACAATAAGTGTGGGCTCAAGGACCTTAACCACGTTTAGCGATATTGTGCTCAGTAATGGAACAACTAATAGGAGAATAGACTTAACAGCGAGCACAGGTACTATCAATGTCAATGGCTCGCTCACACAGGCTGGAGGTGCTAATATCACGTTTACTGATGCTGGCAGCCTTAACATAAGTGGAGATTTCAATTATGTAAATGGAGCTTTTACACCTAACGCTTCTACTATATTTTACAATGGTGTCGGGACTCAGTCGGTGGGAGGGGTTACGTATTATGATCTCAACATTGATAAAGCAGCCGGCACCACCATTATGAATTCCCCGGTCACGGTAAGTAATAACCTTACCCTCTCGAACGGTGGACAACTTGATGTTCAGACCACTTTGTCGGTGGCGGGAAACATCAATATTGGCAGTGGGACAATATTGAGTATTCCGACTACGAACACCATCAATGTGAGCGGCAATTGGGTTCAGGATGGGGTTTTCCAGCAAGGTGGCGGCACTATCGTATTCAATGGAACAGGTGCTCAAACGACGGATCCAACCACTTTTAACAATCTTACAGTTAATAAACCAGCAGGAACGCTTAGCGTATTAGGAGACCTTGTTATCAATGGCAACATCGATATACAGGCAGGCACAGTAGAAGTATCAACTTACGACGTCAGTCGAAGCACATTAGGCGGAAGTGCCAGTCTTGGTGCCGG
This sequence comes from Imperialibacter sp., assembly GCF_048007035.1. Classification (NCBI taxonomy): domain Bacteria; kingdom Pseudomonadati; phylum Bacteroidota; class Cytophagia; order Cytophagales; family Flammeovirgaceae; genus Imperialibacter; species Imperialibacter sp. The sequence goes on along the minus strand of NZ_CP180355.1, from coordinate 336,128 downwards.
AGCTGTAGCTCGTTTTGGTGGCAGTGGAATTCAGATCAACAACTTTGGGACGCTAACTGCTGACCCAACCAGCACAATAGAGTTCTACACGGCTTCATCTCGAATTATACCACCGATTGCCTATGGAAATCTGATTTTGTCCAATGGGGGTTCCAATCCAAAAATTATGGTCGGACCAACCACGGTCAGAGGAAAGCTTACAGTAAATTCAGGAAGCACCCTGGCTGCACCCGGAACCACCCTTACATTGGAAGGCGACTATGAGATGAATGGGACTTTCAATGCCAATGGTGGTGCTTTGATACTGGATGGAACGGGGAATATTGATGGAGATATCATCTACAATGACATGGTAGTAAATGGCGCCTATACGCTGACGAGTGGAAGCGCCACATTTACTGGTGATCTATCGGTTACGTCATCGGGAGATTTTGACGCAGGAGCAATAACTGTTATTTCTGAAGGTGATTTTACCAATTCGGGTGCCGTGAGCTCAAGCGGAACCGTTACTTTTGCTGGTAATCAGATACAAAATATCCGTCTGCTAAATGCGATTTCGTCGGCATCAACGGGGGTGGTCAACTTTAACGGAACCGTTTCACCGACTTTGAATTCTACATCAGCGCCGCAGTTTGCTACAGTAAATATTAATAATACGGCGCCAATTGTGGCGTCGCAACCCTGGTCGGTCTTTGTGGCCATGAATATTGCCTCTGGAGCTACGTGGGACGGCGGGCCACTGACACATACCTTCTACAGAAATTTCATCAATGCTGGTACGGTCATTAGCAGCGGCAGACTTGCATTCAAACCTTCCACAACCGGAACGGTTACCCTTGGGACAGGGTTTACCTCGGACAAAGAAGTGGAATTTGGAGGAGCAGGCGTCCTTACTCTTTCGGAGAGCAATCCGGCATTCACGTCTGTCATTATATCAAATACCAACGCTGCTGGAGTCACTCCTGCCACTGCATGGAGCATTTCTCAGGATTTGCTGATTGGTGTTGGTTCTCAGCTGAATGGTGGCGCATTTAGCCACACGCTGGCTGGTCGCTGGACCAACAATGGAACATTCAATGGTGAAACATCCACCATTACATTCAATAGTTCAGATGGTACTGACGGGATAAATGGGAATGGGATCAATAATTTTCACCATCTGGTTTTTAGCAGCGGCACAGTAATGGACATTGTTTCTGATTTTTCGGTGGGCGGTGACTTCACGAACAATGCTGCAACTTTGAGCCTTATAGATCAGGCTGTAGTATTTAGTGGAACCGGCTTGTCGGCGTTAGGGGGAACAACTGTGACAGCTTTTGATGATCTGGAAGTGAATAAAACAGGAAATAAGGTTCTATTGAACCTGGGAGGAACTGTGAGCGGCACGTTGATATTGACAGGCGGAGTACTTGACCTAAACGGGAATACCTTGTCAGTTACGAATTCCTCGCCAACTGCTATCGCCAGATCAAGCGGATATATTTTAAGCGAAAGCACTTCGTTTGGCAGTGTCCTTTCCTGGGCAATCGGCGCAGAACTTTCTCAGTTTACATTTCCATTTGGAACCTCAAATGGAAATTACATCCCCTTTGTTTTCGACCTTAACAGCGGAGATGCCGGAACAGTATCCATTGCCACTTATACAACAACTACAGGCAATTTGCCTTTGCCTCCGGGAGTAGCTCACGTCAGAGACAATGCTGGCTTTGATAATAGCGTGAGCACGGTTGATAGGTTTTTTCTGATTGACCTTTTGGGTGAATCAAGCCCCAATGTTGACGTCACGTTTAACGCCAGCGCTGCCGAAGTTGGGTCTATTGGCTCGTTGAGGGCGCAGCGCTGGAACGGCGCCAACTGGGATCAACCGTTGCCTGGGCAGACCGCAGGAGCAACGTCTGTGACTGTGCCAGGCGTAACTCAGTTTTCTCCGTGGGCGATATCGGGCGACAGCAGCCCGCTTCCAATTGAGCTAATAAGTTTTACCGCAGGCCAGGTTGGTGCCGGGGTGTCGATAAAGTGGGAAACGGCCTCCGAGACTAATAATGATTATTTTGAAATATTAAAGTCGAGGAACGGTGAAGAGTTTTTCGCCATACACAAGGTGAGCGGAGCAGGTAATTCTACTTCACGAAGGAATTATTCAGCTACAGACCGCTCGCCAACTACGGGAAAGAGCTACTATCAATTAAAGCAGGTTGATTTTGATGGAAAATCGACGCTAAGTGAAATTGTTATGGTAAACTCTGTAAGTAAAGAGCTTGCTTTCACTCTGTATCCTAATCCAGCCACTGAGTATTTGAATATTGTTCCAAGCACAGACTTTGATGAGCTGGTAAATGTTATTCTATATGATCAACTTGGAAACACAGTGTTGAACAAAAATGACCAGCAAATTCATGCTTTGAATGGACTGAGTCTTGACATTAGTGCGGCAATCCCAGGAGTCTACATATTGAAAGTTTTCTCGCAAAGCTTGTCGAAGTCCTTCAGGGTTTTGATTGAGTAGTATTTGATGGTGGGGCAGTGAGGATAGGATAATCGAGCAGGCAGTTTATCTGGCTCACCATTATTTGCCAATTCGCAAGACGCTAGGGGCTTACTAGTTGAATCAAGTCACTCTTGGTGAGGGACATAAGGAAGCTATTGCCTTCCTTCACCAGATCACCTGCCAGCTTTGCCTTGTTTTGCTGCAACTGTTGAATTTTCTCCTCTACCGTGTTCCGACAGATGAGGCGAATCGCAATCACCTTTTTGTCCTGCCCAATGCGGTAGCTGCGGTCGATGGCCTGGTTTTCGACTGCCGGGTTCCACCATGGATCACCAGGAACACATAGTCGGCTTCGGTGAGATTGAGGCCGGTGCCACCTGCTTTCAGGCTGATCAAAAACACCCTTGTATGTACGTCGTTCTGAAACTGGCTGACCACTTCCTCCCGGTTGGTCGTGCTGCCGGTAAGCATACTGTAGCCAATATGCTCTTTGGTAAGTTCTTTCCGGATCAGGTTTAGCATCGAAACGAACTGCGAGAACACCAGCACCTTATGATCGCCGGTGATGTTGCGGAGCTGTTCCATCAGGGTGTCAATTTTTGCCGAGCTGTCTCCATATTCTTTTTCCTCACCAAGCAGGAGTGGCGAGTTGCAAATCTGACGAAGCTGGGTAATGCCTCTGAGGGCGTACATGGGTGTCTTCAGCAACTGTTCATTGTTGGTCGATTCAATCAGGTCCCGGAGTTCTTTCTCACGGGCATCATAAATTTTTCGTTGCTCGGCTTCCATGTCGCAGTAGAGCACCATTTCTGTTTTTTCAGGTAGCTCTGTTGCCACTTCTTTCTTAGTCCGCCGGAGTATGAAAGGACTGATGCGTTGCTGCAAGTCCTGTGTGCTGTGCTTGTGCTGGAACTTGTCGATGGCCATGGCATAGGTGTTGCGAAAGTAGGTACGGGTGCCTAGCAAGCCCGGGCAGGCAAACGATAATTGGGCGTACAAATCGAAGCTGTGATTTTCCAGTGGGGTGCCCGTAAGAATGACCCTGTTTTTGGATTTCAGCATGCGGGCGGCCTTATTGCGCTGCGAAGCCAGGTTCTTGATGTTGTGCGACTCGTCGAGAAAGGCGTAGTGAAACTGGTACTTTCTCAGGTAGGTAATGTCATTGACGAGCGTATGGTAAGTGGTGATGACGAGGTCATAGTCTTTGAATTTGGGAATTGTCCGCAGCCGGTGAGGGCCATGGAACGAGACGGCTTTCAGGGTGGGGGCAAAGCGCTCGATTTCATTGTACCAGTTGTGGATCACAGAAGTGGGCGCCACCAAAATATGGGTAGAGGAGCCATGCTTTTCTTTCAAAGCCAGTATGAAAGCAATGATCTGGATGGTTTTTCCCAGCCCCATGTCGTCGGCCAGGCAACCGCCGAAGTTGAATTCATCGAGGACATTGAGCCACATCAAACCTTGAAGCTGATAGGGTCTTAATGTAGCTTTGAGAGCAGTTGAAGGCTTTGCCGGCGTAATCTTGCCAATGCTTGAGAGCTTCTGCCGGTAGCCGCTTACTTCCTGCTGGGTTTCTTCGTCCAGCATAAATCGTTCAAAAAGCTGATTAACAGATTCGAAGTTGATTTTTGGCACCTGCACCACGTCGTCGACAATGGTGCCTGCAGCAAAGTAGCTTTCGAACTTTTGCAGCCACTCTTCAGGCATCACCCCCAGTGTCCCGTCGTCCAGCGTTACGTATCGGTTTTGGTTCTTTACGGCCTTGTGGATTTGCTTGAGCGATGCTTTCTTTCTGCCAAACTTTGCTTCTATCCGGGCATTGAACCAATTGAGTCCGCTGCTCACCTGTATTGAGATGTTGACTGGTTCGGGGTTGACGTCGATCCCTTTTAGCTGGCTGAAGCCAAGCACTTCCAGCCCTTCCGCCTTCCATTCTTCGTAGGCCTTCAGAAACCAGCCGTCCTGTACAAACCTGGTTTTGTGCAGGTAAAAGTAGAGCAGCGGGTTGTCGACCTGCTCTTTGAAAAGCGGATGCTGCCGGATAAGGCGGGCAACAAAGGCTTCCTCCATGGCGGTGTCCCTCTCCAGAATCACCGGGTTTCCCTCCACGTCCTCAACGTAGATTTGCTTAGTGGTCAGCACTGGGATCTCGGTTTTTCCGTACCTCACTACCGGATCAATCACGATATAGTCGCCGAAGTCGGACAGGTAAATCAGACGACTCGCTTGACTTTTTTCATCTACCATCGCCCTGGCCGTTTCCATGTACTCATGTATTACTTCTACATGGTTTTCCATTTGCGACAGCACGTCTTTTTGAAACCGAACAAACGCTGCATGAGGCAGGCGCAGACCGTCTTCGTATTTCCTGAAGTACGACAGCACTTTTAAGGCATCGGCATTTTCCGCCATCAACCATTGCTGATCAATTGTGACGAACCTATCGAACCTGACGGCCAGCCTGCTTGTGGGAGTGAAAGCTCCTTCGACAAACACCTCGGGTCTTACATGATAGACATCGTTTTCCATGGAAATCCTGACCAGCACCCGGACATCGGCTTCTCTCAAAGTGATTTTGGACACCGACCGGGCACTTACCTTTTCAGAAACAGAAGCATCGTGCTGGTAAAAGGAGTAGTGGAGCGGATTGTTGACGATAGCCCTGATGGCCTCCAGGTCCGTGAGGGTGGGCTCATAAAATGCCTGAAAACGGGCAATCGCCGCATAAAATCTGAGCACCTCCGGATTTTGCGATTGCCACATGCTGTCAAGTGGATTGAGCACAGTGAGCGGATTTTTCAGCTCTCTGCTTTGAGTAAGGCCGCCACGCACCAGCTGGGCACTGAACAGGTTGTAGTACCTGTGAGAACCCAGCACAACGATGGTTTTGGAGCCGCTAGTTTCCCCGGTGCCCGACTGCTCCGCCGACAGGTACTTGTCGAGAGCAACCCCGCCGGGCCTGCTTTCCCCTTTGAAGTCTTCAAAGGGTTTGCTGCTCGTTGCAACCTTATTTTCGTCTGGCTTTTTTTCCATGTGCTCTTGGGCACACAATATGCCACATCAAGTTGAAAGATGATTAACCCTTTGGAAAAAGTTTTACCTGACCTCATTCACCTCCAGCACCACGCTTGTCCGGTTCAGGTTCACCAGCGGATTGAAGCCCAAATTGATCAGCATGTTTCATTTGTATTTCTTTTCCGGGCGATAGCGTCAGTTCATTTTTTTTGCAACGAAGGTGTGCGAGGCGTGCGATAATATCCCAGCATGAACCCAAAGGACTGGAATGTCTTATAAATGGCGGGCTGGCGATGTGTTTTTCTGATTTCTCCAACTTTCCGGAAATAAGATAGGGCTAGGAAATTTATGGAGGTAAGTCAAAGTACACCAGAATAAAGTCCCGATAGAAGAGGAGCTTGTTTATTTCTGTAGAACTGACTAATCAAAATTTGTAACAGGTCACACTGGCTGTTAGTTACTGCTTTCTCCAGGATGGCCCTACCTCCCTGCCCGGGGTGTCCGTTAGCTGCCGGCGTTCTCTACTTTCTACGTTTATTATCCAAATATTGTAATTGTTCTCCGATCCTGCAGTGTAAACCAGCCAGTCTCCGCTCGCCGACCAGTCGGGGGAATAGCATTCGATGCTGTCCTGCGTAATATTGGTCAGGTTGCTGCCATCAGCATTCATTGTGTAGAGGTCCCAAAGGCCGTCCGACAGACCATAGAATGCAATACTTGCTCCATCCGGGGAGAATTTTGCGCCTGAATCATACCCCTCTTTGTTGGTCAGCCTACGCACATTACTTCCATCTCTGTTCATAATGAAAATTTCTCCATTGGCTGCGTGGGTTGTATCCTTTTCATCTCTTAGCTGGCGGGTAAACAAAATCTGTTTTCCGTCAGTCGACCAACCTGGACTTTCTTCGTAGGTGTCGTTGTGCGTCAACCGACGCACGTTGGATCCGTCAATGTCCATCAGGTAGACATCACGACTTAGCGAGTCCCGGTCGCTCATAAATACGATTGTTTGCCCGTCGGGAGAAAGTGAGGGGAGAACATCGCTGGCGGGATGGGTGGTGAGCCTTTGAATATTTGTGCCATCCATATTCATCATATAGATCTCATTGTCACCCTCACGGTCGGAGTAGAAAAGAATTGATTTGCCATCGGGCGACCATCCTGCCGCATAGTCGGTAGCCTGGTTATTGGTTAGGTTGAGGAGGCTAGTGCCGTCGGATGCCATTGTATAGATTTCCGTATTGCCATCCCGGTTGCTTATAAAAGCAATTGGTTCCGGATCGGGAAGTGAAGAAATTTCAACTTTGTCTCTGCTCGACCTACCGCAAGCCAGGAGAAACAAGAGGAGGAGGATCCAATTCAACTTTTCCATAAGCGTCATTTTCAAAAACTTCGTGATACAAATATCAATTTAGGCCTCCGTTAGGCTTACTTGATACACTGTTCAAATTAGTTAAAATCGCCCAATGTATGGCCGGTGAGTTTCTTCAAAGGAGGCGATTACTTTCCGAAACCTGATATTTTAAGTCCAAACATTGGTTTTGACTAAACCACAAACCTCGCTTGCTTCACTCTCCTCCCTATCGCAGACAAAGAGTTAGTGGAGCATGGTAAAGTCCGGGTAGATTCGTGCCTTTTTAAATATTCCTTCTTACATTGCAACCAATTAGTTGCATAATTACACTCATATGAACGACAGAATCATAAAAACCCACCAATTCACTCACCCGATTGATGAAATATGGAAAGCCATTTCCCTGGCGGATGAAATTTCTGCCTGGTTTATCAAAGCAGAATTTCAGCCGGAGGTGGGGTATCAATATACCTTCACCCATGAGCAAACGATCATTACCGGCGAAGTACTCAAGGCTAATCCTGTGTATGAACTGGTATACACATGGATAGTTAGCGGCACTGATGTGGAAACGACCGTCAGCTGGAAGCTGGAAGAGAATCCTCAGGGTACACTACTTACTTTGGAGCACTACGGGATTAGCAAGTATCCGGGCGAAACAGCTATTTTTATGTTCGAAAACTTCAAAGGTGGCTGGAATACCTGTGTCACTAACCTGGATAAATACCTCTCAGAAAAGTAAATGTCACAAGACAGGATAAACAAAGTATTTAAAGCGGTAGCTGACCCCACCAGGAGGGAGATATTTCATGTGCTCATGGTTGCGAGTACCGCCATGTCGCTCACTCAAATCTCCGAACAGTTTGACATCAGCAGGCAGGGCGTAACCAAACACATTAAATTGCTGGAAGAAGCGGGGCTTATTAAAACTTCGGAGAGTGGGAGAGAGCGATTTTGTGAGGCCAACCCCACACCTTTGAAGGAAATCAAAAACTGGATGGCAGTCTACGACAAGTTCTGGGACGACAAGATAACAGCATTGGACAAGTATCTGAAGACAAAAAAGTGATTGTTAAAAAGTCAGCCCGGCCAGGTTTCATTACCGCCCGGGAGGAGATGCAACCCGACAGCCGGCAGACTTTTTAAACAATCAAATACCCAATTAGAAGGGCCTAAACTGTGCTGGTTCTATGCCTTTCAGCCGCAGGTACACTATCAGTTGTGACCTGTGATGGGTGAAATGATCCCTGATAAGCGTGCTGGTAGTAAAGTAGTCCTTTACAATGGGTTTGTCCACCGGGCCAAATGTGAAAGTCTGCTCATACAATGATGCATCTGCACGCTCGAAGAAAGCAATAGTTTGGTCAAATTGTTCTGCAAGTAAGGCTGAAAGCGCTGCTTTACCCGATTTTTCAGCGTATTTAGCTGCCTTTGCTCCGGCTTCCTGCCTCGATCCTTTTTGCTTGTCGATGAGGTAGTGATTGAGCAAAAAGTGGTTGGTGCTTATCATGTGTTGCACTTGTTCGCTGAAAGATCGAACCGAGTCGGCCGGTTTGTAGTCGAAGCCGTCTTCCGGCATCAACTCCACCATTTCCAATGTATAGGCCTTCATGCTCTTCATCACACTTGCCATGCTGGCATTAAAGTGCTGGGCCTGGCACCAGGCGGCGGCCGAGACCATCGTTGCAATTAGAATTCCTTTTTTCATTTCTCTTTTTTTAAATGTTAATTCCACTGACTGTCGCAAGCGGCGATAATGGTTGCCGGATTCTCCAGAAACGCTTGTTTTACCGCTGCATCGGAGAAGATATAAAGCTGGTCATTGTGTAAGGTGTAGACGGTAGGATCAGCAGGGGCTGCAAACCCGGTGCTGACTGCCTTTGTGCAATAACCACCAAACTGGGGAAGGTACTTCTCAGGATTGCCCTTGAACTCATTCATATTGGCTTGCGAAGAAAAATACCAGGTTACCTCATACGCTTCGGTGCTGTAGGCAGGCTCGCCTTTTTCAAGCGCACCTTTGAAATAGGTAGTTACATCGTAGCCTCCAAGGGCCACATTGTTCACCTGAAAAACAGGTTTATGCATGCCCAGCGAAATAGGCATGATGCGGTTATAGGCCATGAAGGTGAGCACAAGCACTACCAGGGTGCCGATGGTTATAAGAGCGATTGTCATGATCTTTTTCATGTGTATATAATTTGTTTCTCAGCGGCCACATGGAATAGCTTTTACCAATGAGAATGAATATTTAGCTTTTCGATCCACTTATTCATTTCCGTTGGGTATGGTATTCCTTATAGCTATTTCATATGTCTATTAGCTTGATTGAAGGGGATCCAAACCGATTATTTTGCGGGCATAGCCAATCTGGCCAAGGTGGTAAGCTTCATGGTACACAAAGAAGGATACAATGTCAGACACTGAAGGCTTGTCACTGGCAGGCCTGGCATCTAATTCCTCGTCTGAGAGGGAGGCGAGCTTTTTCGTGAGGGTGGCCGTGATGGCAGGAAGCAAGCCTGTTACCTTCTCTAAAGCGGGGTATTCCTGCTCATCGATCGCACTCCAGTAACGATTTCCAAAGGGATTCTCCGCCTTCACACCCAGCATATTAGTCAGCATAAAGCGGCAGTGAAGAATATGGCCCATGAGCCAGTTAATGTGGTTCGATTTGTCGGAAGGCCTGCACAGGGCTTGCTCTTCGGTCATGCCAAGGAGGGCGTTTTGATAAATTCCTTCCTGAAAGCGAAACATGCTGTTGTAGAGCTCCGCTTTTGTCGCCGTTTGTGTTTTGTGTTCAGTCATTTTACTAAGAGTTAGATTAAAAATGCAACTATATGGTTGCAAATATAAATGCAACTAATTAGTTGCGCAATAGTTTATCAAAGAATTTTTAATAACTTTATGTTACTAAAAAGTAACATAATGAGATAATTCATTTCAAATGACCTCAACACTCCTCGAAAAAGAAACCGAAATCTGGAAAGCCCTGGCCGACCCAGCCCGCAGGCGCCTGATGGATTTGGTGAGGGAGTCACCAAAGACAACGGGCGAACTAGTGGAAGAGTTTGAATCCATTGGCAGGTGTGCTGTGATGAAGCACCTTTCGGTTTTGGAAGACGCAAGACTTATCTTACCGAAGAAGCAGGGGAAGTTTCGCTGGAACTTTATCAACGCCATTCCCCTGCAGGAGATTTATGAACGCTGGGTGAAAAAGTACGAAGCACAGTGGGCTGCTAATTTGCTTCAGTTGCGTGAGCTGGCTGAATACAAAGAGCATATTGATGATTTAACTAACGACTTACTTATGAAGGAGCCAACCAAACCTGTCAATATCAGACTAGAAGTGCCGATTGATGCCAGCATTAACAACGTGTGGGAATGCCTGATCAAAGACATCGGACTCTGGTGGAGAAAGGACTTCTACACCAGCCCAAAAACAAAGGCGTTTATCCTTGAACCCAAAGTGGGAGGGAGGATGTACGAAGACTATGGCAATGATGAGGGGCTGCTTTGGTATACGGTGATTGTGCTCAACGCCCCCCATCACCTGGAACTACAGGGGCACCTCACTCCAGATTATGGAGGGCCAGCCATTACGTTTCTCAAGATTACCCTGAAGGAAGATGGCAGCAAGACCATGCTGACTTTGTCGGACACGCTGATGGGTGATGTATCAGCGAAAGCTAAGGGACAAATTACGGAAGGCTGGAAACTGCTTTTCGAGGAGGGATTCAAAACATATGTAGACAACAAGTCATGAAAAGTATTCTATTAAGCATCGCCTTATTTGCATGGGTGTCGGCTGCAAATGCACAAAATGAAGAACTATTGAGGGTTTTCAAAGACCATGTGGCGGCTTTCAACGAGGGTGACGTTGATCGGCTGACCGCAAATGTCACCGACGATTTTAAGTGGTTTTCACTCACCGCTGATACCCTTTTGCTCGAAGTGGAGGGAAAAGAGAATTTCAGGCAAAGTATGAAGTATTACTTTTCTGCAGGGAGAAAATCAGTCTCGACCATTGAACAATATGCGGTCGACGGCGAGCGGATCAGTTTCAGGGAAGTGGTCAGCCATCAAAACAAAGCAGGCGAAACAGTGTCCTCTTCTGCCATGGGCATCTATCAGATTCAGAATGGTAAGATTAGCCGGGCCTGGTATTTTATTGACTGAGGCGCACAGGGGTGTCGTCCAGGGGTTAGGTTGGGTTCAATTGTTTTGTCATCACTACCGTTTTATGATTCTTGTAATCCGCCACATCTATTCCCTTCCAACCGAGCCTTTTGTACAGAGACTCAGCCGTGAATGTGTGCAGGTATAATTGTTCGTACCCCAATTTGAGACTTTCGGCCTCGATGCGCTCCAGGAGCTGCCTGCCAAGCCCCTGATTTCTATAATCTACTGTGGTGTAAAGCAACGACACCCACGGCTTATAAATTTGCAGGCTGGGGTGTGCCTCAAGTAGCCCCACATGGTTGCTAAGGCCTCCCGTGGTTACGGGCTTGCCGTCAGCCAAAATGAGAAACTGAAACAGCATGTCGTTATTGCCGGGGTGCGTTGCAAGACGTTGCGTCGTTCTCGCAATCGGAATATCCCACTCGGCCAGGTACCAATTGGCGATTTGCTGTATCAACCCCTCGTCAGAGGCATGCACTTGAAGTATTTTTTCCTGACGCATTTTACTGTTCAATGAGCTTTTTTGCCCATCGCCGGTTAATTTGCGTCTTGCATCCTTACCCATTCAATGACTATGTTTTCAAGGTCTTGCTTGCGATTCATTATTTCATCGATAGTCGTAAACTTGGCCACCCGGCCTTCCTTGCCGTCACCTTCCAGCAGACCGGACTTGTCCTTGATAAATGCTCCTTTGTGAAACATAAGGCTTACATGCTTCTTAGCATTCATAAAGTAGGAGGCCATATTTCCTTTGTATAAGAATGTCGGGCTGTTCCACTTGATAGTTTCCTCTATACCAGGATGTGCGGAGAGAATGATTTCCCTTACTTTTTCGATTTCAGCCGTCATTGGATGGGCCAGTTTGGCCAGGTATTCGTCCACTTGTGAGTTTTTGTTCATAGCCTTCAAAGACTTGGTGCTATCCTAAATTTAGCGAAATAACCTTGTGGGCGAAAACGCCGCTCTAAAATGCGATACCAACGCTAAGATAGCCACCTTCGGGAGTTCCAATACCAGCTCTGAAAAGAAAATTGCCATCCGGTTTCTGGTACCGATAGCCAACATTGAGTGCACCCCAAAGCTTGGGATCATGACCGGGAGAAGCAACCGTAAAACCAATACCAGCTTCGGCGTGGTGATTCCCGGATCCAAATACCAGTGTTGGCATCGCTGCAATATAGTTCTGCCTTTCACTGTCAAATAAGCTTTGATATCTCCCGCCAATGAATCGAATGTAGGGCTTAATGTTTTCTTTTTTGTGCTTTAGCATTCGCTCGTAGGCGATGCTGAAAGAGGGAATGCCGGGAGATAAGTATACACCATTTCGCCGCTCGTCCGGGCCACCCTCTCTGTTGGCCATTGAAGGTAGCAGGGTAAAAAGTAGTGGAATTACTAACCACCTTTGCATGATTTTAGGTAGAGTTTTCATAGTCCAAAAAGTTGAAGAATTAAATACTGATATCATATGAACAAACCACAAGCCATATTTTACAGAATCCTTTACACTACGTTCCCTGGTCTTTGTTTGAATGATGCTCAAAGAGCAGGAAGGAATTTATTGACCCGCTAAAATGCAAGGCCGAAGCTTATGTAGGCACCTTCCGGAATACCGCCCCCAGCTCTGAATATCAACGCTTCGCCTGGCTTCTTGTAACGGTAACCCAAGTTGAGGGCAGCCCAAACTTCTGGCGAATTGGAAGGAGAAACCAATGTAAGTCCTACCCCTGTTTCGAGGTGATTGTTTCCCGTGCCAAATACCCAGGCTGGCATCACAGCCAGGTAACCGGTCCATTCCTGATTGATAAGGTCACCGAATTGTCCCGCAATTCCTCTCAAATAGAACCGTCGGTTCTCTTTTTTGTGCCCTAGCTGATGTTCGTAGCTAATGCTGAGTGAAGGAATACCGGCTGTTAGCAAAAGTCCATTGCGCACTTCATCGGGCTGATCCTGCCCAAAAGTCGACAAAGGGAGCACAGCTAAAGATGAAAGTAGTACCAACCACTTCCACTCAGGGTGAGACGATGTTTTCATAGTTTAAAAAAGTAGACATGAGAGTTTAAAAACTTCACATCTACAAAACTCAGGCCAAAAAATACTGATAGTCAGTTGGTTGTGGTTGTTATTCCAGCCCCCACATTTTGTTGGGGCTTTTGCCAAGTGTCAATTTTAACTCTCCCCCCTGTGAAAACACTTCGTGAGGGAAACTGAATTTTGTCCAGTCTTTGTCGTTCAGAGTAGCTTTTTGAATGTAGATGTTGTCCGGCGAGTTGTTTTCTGTACTGATCGTGAAAGTTTTGCCGGCATAGTATTTCGGATCAAGCTGGATTTCAACTTTATCGAATATTGGTGTGGTGATGTCGTAGGAAGAATTGACCGAAGCGCCGCCATCCATTTGGAACAACCCGATAGCCATGAGTACACCCAGGGCACCCATTTGTCCCTGGTCTTCGTCACCGTTGTATCCGCCATAAGGGCTGATATCTGAGAAGGTAATTTCCTTTACTTCACGCACCCACTTTTGAGAAAGCCAGGGCGCTCCGGCATGATTGAACAGGTGAGCCATTTGGCAGGAAGGCTGGTTTTCATAATCCACCCAGCTTTCGGCGTGCTTGCCATGGTCGGTGATGAATTTGTTGGGCTTTGCTTTAATAAAACAGCTGTCCACATATTGAGCATACTTGTCGGCCCCGCCGAACAACGCCGCCAGTCCTTTCAGGTCGTGGGGCACGTAGTTGGTGTAAATGGCAGAGTTGCTTTCTACAAAACCTAACGTGTTGAATCCTTCGCCGATGGGCGTAAAGTTGTCAATCCACGTTCCGTCAATGTTTTTGGGATGGATGAAGTGCGTCTCAGGATTCCAAAGGTTTTTGTAATTCTGAGAACGCTCATTGAAGAACTGGTAGTCTTTTGTTTTCCCCAAAGCGGTGGCCAGCTGGGCCAGGCACCAGTCCTGATAAGCATATTCCAGTGTCATGGAGGCACCGTCTTTGTGCCCGCCAGGGCCGGGGATGCCCTCGGGCACATAGCCTCGCTCTACGTAATAGTTCATGCCGCCGCCCTGCGGATTGTCACGATGCTCATAGCCAGCCCGGTCTCTGATGCCGCCTGGAAAAGCATTTTTGTAGAGGCCTTCGTAGGCTTTGGCTACGTCATAGTTTCGGATGCCTTTGTTGTAGGCAGTAGCGAAAAAAGAAACAGCCGGGTCGCCAATCATTACGTAGGTGTAGTTGCCTCCCGAGGGTCCTCGGGGGATCAGCCCACCGTGGCGGTACATCTCCACCATGCTGGCGCAAAACTCATTCATGATTTCTGGGTAGGCCATCGACCAGAGCACATTCAGTGTCCAGTGGCTGCCCCACCACGCATCGAAATTGTACTGGTTGTGTTTTGGCTTTCTGTTTTCATCCAGTGCTACCTGCCGAACGACTGGCTTCGGCCCAGTCATGTCGCAGTACTTGCCGTCTACGTCGCTCACAATGCGGCGACCGAGCAATGAGTGCCAAAGGTCGGTGTAGAATTTGATTTTATGCTTTTCGGTGCCGCCTTCTATATTGATTTTGCTGAGGTAGCCATTCCATTCACTTTTGGATGCTGACACCACTTGCTCAAAATTCCAGTGAGGGAGCTCGGTATCCATATTGAGCCGGGCCTGTGCCGTGCTGGTGTAGGAGATGGCGACTTTCATTTGTACCGTTTTCGACTGCTTCTTATCAAACCTGACATAGGCCCCCACTTCGTTGCCATGGATTTGCTCTACTTTTCCGGTCTTGAGTTTTCCTTTTTCCCACGCCCCAAAAGAAGAGATGGGCTGATCGAAACGAGCAACAAAGTAGACGTAGGTAGGCTTTGGGCGGCGGTGGGTGGGCGCCATGATGCTATAGCCCTCAATCTCCTTATCGCTTATTTTCACCACTTTGGCCGAGTCCATCGCACCGTGACCCAGGAAGGCTCCCACGTCGAAAATGATGTCCTTATTGACATTGGCCGGATAGGTGTATTTGTGAAAGCCCACCCGGGTAGTGGAGGTGAGCTCTGCTTTGATGCCGTAATCCTTCAAAAAGACGCTGTGATAGCCGGGTATAGCTTTTTCATCATCATGGCTAAAGGCCGACTTGTAAGCTTCCATGCCCAAATGTCCTTTGAATTCGCCGACGGTGGGCATTACCGGTATGCCCGACATTTGCCAGGCGTGGATGTGGGAGAAGCACCGCACATACAGACTGTCGTACAGGTAGCCGGAGTTCCAGCTTCCTTTTACCCAGGTGTCGGGGCTCAGGTTCACCATGCCAAAGGGCCGGGAGGCAGAAGAGAAGAAGAACCAGCGTGACTTGTGTGTGTCCACAAACGGATTGACATAGTCGATAGGCTCTTTTATGGACTGAGAAAAGGCTGGTGCAGCACAGGTGAAGAGCAGAGCGACCAGGGAGATTCTGAAAACGAGTTTAAGCACGCTGGGTAGGTTTTGATTTTAAAGAATCCCAATATCGGAAGTTCTGGTGAATAGAAGCAATCAATATTCTATGTTGATCACCGTATTAGACTACAAAAGTCTAGGAAACAGTAGAAAGAAGGTAGGCCCTTCGGACGTCCGTAGAAGGTAATAGACTGGCTATGCGGCGAAACTTTTGTAGTCTTTGCTCTATGGCGTCAAGTCTGATCTGTTTTGTTCCACCACCAATGCGTAGCGAAATAGCCAAAAATGGCGACGAAGCCAACTATTCCAAAACTCGTAGAAGTCAAGGTAGCCTTCATTTCGGCGCTTATGCCGCTGTACAATCCGGGAACAGACCAGGGAAAATATTGCCCCAGGCCCACGGCGCCGACAATCTGTGAAACGATGAGCATCAGCACCACCAACCCGATAGGAGCGAGGTAGCCTTTTCCCCAGATGCCCATGAAGGAGACCGGCGTGCCCAGCAACATCACCAGTATGGTCGTGGCAAAATAGGTGTTCAGGCCGGAGGTGATCACACGGATGTCGAAGTTGTCGAGGCCCAGCAAGGCGCCAACCACCAGCCCCAGCAAAAGGTTAGCCACCACAAGTGCCAGGCACCACATGGCATATACGACAAATTTTGCATTGATAATGCTGCTGCGGGAAGCAGGCAAGGCCAGCAGGTCTTTCGCTGTTTTGTCGGAATACTCCCTGCCAAATAGCCAGCTGGCAACGAACCCGAAAACTACCACACCGCCCACGCCCACCACCTGCGTGAGCAAACCAACGTAAGAGGGCCAGTCGGCAGAGAAGTTCATCAGCTTTGCTTTTTCACTCAAGGGAGAATCCCCCATATCACCTGCATGGCCAAGCAGGTAAAGCGACAGTCCACCCATGACCGGGCCGAGGGCAAAAGCTACAAAGGTGACCCATACGATGGTGGAGTGCCTGAGTTTTAAAAATTCTGGAGCAATAGCTCTCAATGAAGTCGTCATTTTACTTACTGTTGAATAATTCTTAAAAAATAGCTTTCGAGGTCTTCTTCGAAGGTGAATAGTTTGGTGAGGCCCACGTGTTCGGCTATCACCATTTCGGCAATGCGCTCAGGCTCGCTCATCCACTGGCGATCCATGATCTCTATCTCGCTGGCAGCGTTTGTCCTGAACGGAATTCCGTTTTTCTGGAGCAGGTCAGCTACCCGAACATTGTTGTGCGAATTCAGCACGAGCTTCCTGTCTATTTCCTGATGCAGCTGATTGGCTTCCAGTTCTTTAATCAGCGCACCCTGATGGATAATGCCGATGGTGTCGGCCACTTTGGCAATTTCGCTTAACAGGTGGCTCGAGATCAGCACGGTGGTGCCTTGTGCGCTCAGCTCCCGAAGCAGGTGACGGATTTCCACAATACCAGCCGGGTCGAGCCCATTCACAGGCTCGTCGAGGATGAGCAGCTCGGGGCTGTGCATAAGTGCCCGGGCCAGGCCGAGCCGCTGCAGGTTGCCCAGCGAAAGGTGGCTGGCCTGAACGTCTCTGTACTGGCCGAGCTTCAGTCGGGCAATGACTTTGTCCATTACTTCTTTGTCCTTCAGGCCATGGTACCTGTAAAAAATACTGAGGTTTTCCACCACCGACAAGTCCGGGTAGGCGCAGGTCGACTCAATCATGTAGCCCACTTTGTCCCACACCGATGCGTTGCCAGGTACTTTCTGACCAAAGAGGGCCACGCTGCCCTCCGTTGGATTGATCATGCCCAGGAGCATGCGCATGGTGGTGGTTTTTCCGGCTCCATTAAGGCCAAGGAATCCGTAGATCTTTCCCTGCGGAATCTGCAGAAACACCTGGTCGACCACAGTGGCACGTCCGTACCGCTTGGTCAGGTTGTTTGTTTCAACGATCATCATTTGTTCTTAAAACCGTTCTTTTGGATCTCTACAAACTGCTGAGCAACCGCAACCAGCTCCTCTTCGGGCAGGTTGTAGAGTTGTTTGTTGTTTTGGATGTTTTGACGGAAGTCCTGCTGATAGTGCAACTCCATGAACTCAAAAATGGAAAGCTGCGTCTGAAGCACGTGCCAAGCCAGTATTTTGCGATCAATGTCGTTTCGCAATTGCCCGTTTTCTACATACTGATCCACCAGCTGATACATAATATCCAGGGCTTTCTGCTTCCTGATCGCCTGAATATTGCCCAGCTCCTCAGTGTTTTTCTCCCGCAGCACATTGTACAAGAAGGCGCTGACCACCCCCTGCGTTTTGTCGAAGTGCACCTTGGCCCGGAAGTGCAGAATAATCAAGTCGAAAAAGTCCTTGGGCGGTTGTTTAATAAATCCCTTGTCGTTTGCCAGCCGTTGCTGTACGGCGTAGTCAAGCAGGTAGAAATATAGAGACTGCTTGCTTTCAAAGTAGCGATAGAAGCTGCCTTTGGCCAGGTCCAGCTTTTTGATGATGGTGGAAAGCGAGGCAGACTGGTAATCGTTGAAGGCAAATTCTTCGAGACAAACCCCGATGATTTCCTGCTGCCTTTGCTGTGTTAGGTTATTGAATGTTTTTAAAGCGACCATATAGTAGCGACTGTATGGTCGCTAACGGGATAGAGCTTTTTAGGTTTCGGAAACAATTAAAAAATAGAGGAGGAGGGAAAGGAGAGGGGTTTAGAAAATGCTCACGGCAATTTGCAGCACCAATCCAATAAAAAGCAGAATTGCCCAGGCGAGCAACTCACCTTTCAGAATCATAAGATAGCCTCTGAAGAATCGTTTGATCATTACTAAAAATAGATGAAATCGAGCAAAGTTCAAAAGATCAGGCTTGAAAGGGAGGCTCTGACTACAACTGTACTGCCCATTTTCAGACGTTGATGGCTGCGCCGTGATTGGCAGTTTGGTGACTCGATTATGGAGCTTTTTCACTCATTAAATCTTCAAAAAAGTCTGTTGTTAGCTTAGAATCCATCGGTATCGAATTGTTGATCCTTAAGTACTGCTTTTCATCAAGATTATCGTACATGCTAACCCAAAATTTCTTCCGCCTATTTGTCATGCCGATAAGAGAGTTCTCAGTGTTAGAATCAACATAGTTGAAAAACCTTGCTGTCCCGTTTCTAGCGTATCCATATACCTCCTGGCCTTTAAAATGTTCGGCTAGCCACATAACCAAAAAGTTAAAGCCATAAAAACTTGAGCTGGGCAAATGAATAATTGAAAATGAAGTACGACTATCGATGGTGTAGTTTTCGATGTTTACTTCTGGGTATGTCTCCCTGGCTTCAACAAGTTGCTCTCTTATTGAATTAATATCGAGTGAGTTGACCAGAATAAACTTTTCGAACCCGACAAAGTTTATAGGTTGCCGAGATATGGTTTTGTAGTCTTTCGTTGAAATTTTGGAGCCTACTTTCGGAAGAACCTTTAAGCCTAATATGTCATCAAGAATTAACAGCAGTAGCCAGAATGGAGTCAGTATTAATATGAGCAGATCCCATGCTCGTTCAAATGGAAATATTATGAACCCCCAAACCAGTTTGACAAAATCCTTTGGATATTTTATGAGAGCAGCAACAAATGCAATTACTCCTAATAAGAATAGTGTTGAAAATATTAGTTCTAAGTTCTCCAAATCTGATTTGTGCTATATCTCGCCTCGTCTGAGTGGGCGAGTTTATTCAGCACCGCTTCCACTACATCTGAGCCATGCTTTGCCCGCCGTAGCTTTAGCAAAGGTAGGCCGATGATAAATTTAACTTTAGTGGCGGAGATTCCAAGCCAGCTACCGTCTGTTTACCACTGGGGGTCCCAGTCGTTATCGGCTCTTGTTAGCTTTCTTTTCATTCAACCAGGGCATCGATTTTTTCCCTCATTTCGAATACCTTGTTCCTTGTCCGAATTAGGCCGGTCAAGAACGAAAAAAGCCCGAATAGTATAAAATAAATGGCAGTATGTCCGTCGGGCATGTAGCTGGGGTCATACCACCAACTGACGTAAATAAATATGAACACCGCTAACCAAATAATTGGGAAGACGAAGAACCAGTCTCCGAATCCGATCTGACCTTTTACCCAAATTTTTCCGTTGTTGTCGGCTAAATTTCCGATAAACCTTGGGTAATTAAGTTGAAATGAATGTCCGAACTTCCTCCTCAGTTCTTTGCTAAAGTATATTGTCAGTTTGCCATTGGTCAGCTGGTAAGTCAGGTCAGAACCTAGGCTTTGATATTCATCGTATCCCTTGTAGAACGGTTTGAGACGAATTCGGTCGAACTTTGATGCAAGTAGGTCTCTTATTTCTACCAATGATCTACCCGTTTCGACATCCACCTGGGAGTCTGAACCTAGAAAGTATCGATTTAATCGCATTGCCGATTAGTAATGAAAGCTATTGCTTGCCTATAGCGAGTGGAGTTGATTTATGTGCTTCGCTTCCCGCTCGCACTTAGCCACGGCCATGTTAAAATTATACTTTGTGGCGGAGATTCCAAACCAACCTAGCCATATGAATTGCTAAAGCCCACATTCATTCTTAGCCGTGTTAGGAACATTTAAACATTGTTAAATTGCGTAATTTTTGAGTCTAGAGCGTCGAATTGTTCGACATAAGTCGCCAAGTCCATGTCAATCCATTTGAGCATTTCAAAGACTTCGTCTCGGATATGTTTAGCACCGTCAAAATCGACTATGTTGCCGGTGAAGCAGATAGGTTCGTTGTGATAAACTCGATTTCTAAATTCTCTAATACGATTCAATTTCTGAGAAATGTGGCTCCGATTGATGCTGTTTGGCTTGTTTGAGAAACAGTGGATAACGGCCCCACCAATAAGTCGATAATGGTGGGGCTCAAATAGGGAAGTCCAAAACCCGAAAGACTGTTCGGCTATTACTTTTCCTGATGATATTGTTCCTCCTTTTCTTCTTATGGTCCGTTCGGCTTTGGTAATTGAGTTTTTAAGGTAGAATTGTGATGGAGTAAGAGAATTATCACTCATAAATCCATGTTTTTCAGAAATTACCCAGTTTGGGTTGGCGAAATGAGAAGAGATTTGATTATTTATAGAATTGCGAAGAAAAATCTCAAAAAGATTTAGGATTGGGTAGAAAGCCTGGCTTACTCTGAGATTGATTTTATAAAGCCGTTGCGCTTTGGTTTTGGAATTGCCTACAGCAGCCAAGAACCGCTGCATGCGTGGCTGTGATGTGAAATACTCAAGTTTGCTGTAATCCAAATTTCGAGAGCTTTAGTAACAAAATACAATAATACGACGTATATTTGTATTGTAATGCTTGATCAAGCCTCTTCCTTTGGAACGTAATCAAGTTTAAGATAAGAGCCTCTGAGAAGTCAGGGGCTTTCTTATGTCACTCAATTGAAGCTAATTAAACCGTTGTGTTAGGAGTATTTTTAAATAACCTCGCTGACTTTACAAACATGCGTTACTGACAAAGTTTGCTGATCAACAGTTAAAAGGTAGTGTTCAACAAAATGTAACTTTTGATAAACTTGGATGTAGATGTAGAATTGTCCGCCTAGTTCCAATCTGGAATGCACAATGATTTGAGGTTGTGAAGAGTTAAATCGAGGCTTTTTAGCCATTATTGGAGATTTGTCTGCGTTGACCGAAACACTTGGGCCTGGGGTCTCCTGGTTCATTGCCGTGACAAATTCTCTGTCAAAGTCCTGGCATCCATAAAAAACTCTATAGTAGCCATCGGTTCGGGTAACATCGCTAAACCTTACTATTCGTTGGTCTGGAAAATCCTGTTCTAGTAGATTAGTTAGAAAGTAGTCCACAGCGACCTGCTCTGGAGTCTTGTCATCCATTGATGAGAGAAAAACAGCCACGAAAAGATAAATCGTCTTGATCCACATAGTAGGTTACGTTGCGAAAGTTGCTCCTAACATCCGAGTGTAGACCTGGTTCATATACTCCTCATACCTCTCCCTCAAGTTACTACCAATTTCCGAAATATGCTTTTAGAACGCTCAATGGATTCACCCCTTAATCGCTATTGTTCCGTTTCTGTACAGATCCAATGCGCTGTTGAGCAACGCTTCAATAGTTTCCACTGGCAGGTCTTCGTTGGGGCTCACTCTGAATACCTTCATACGGGAGCGCTCTCCGGCTTCTAACTTTGGATGGTCGAGGTACTTTCCCTCAACGAAGAGGATATAAGGCTCTTCCGTTTTTTTATCTGTCCACAGGTAACAAAACATCTTTTTCCTGAAGCAGAAGCAGGGCATGCCCCACTTCTGCGTTTCAGTTAGGTTGGTGTCCTGAGCAAGGATGATACTGCGCAGTGCCAGCAGGCAGCTCTTATTGGGTTCTTCCTTGTTCAGGTAGTAGTTGTCAATTTCTCGCATTCTACGTCGGGTTACTTTACGGCCACTAAAAAGTCAACTTCTGCATTCGCCGGGTTTTGTGCTTTTTCGCCAAACACCTCGAAGTCAGCCGAAAATGCCCTGTCCAAATCCATCGCCCATATTTTTGTCCACTCCGACACGATCAAGCCTTTTGTCAAATCGCCTTTGGCGGTGATTTTAACGTAGCTGCCTCCTTCAAAAGTTCTGCCTACCATTCCATCCGGAATTGTCTCCAGACTTTCCACCCTACACCCAAGAATGGCCGTATATGGCGCCATATGGTCGCCTTCGTAGTCGGTGTAAAGTGAGTAAATGGTGCCATCCACTTTGCCTGGGATAGCATTTAGAAGTCCTTCTGAAAGGAACCTGCCCCACAAGTCAGCAATGTCTTTGCCTCCCCGTCCATTTTCATTGGTTGTTCTCACCGAGATTCCAATCATCTTAAAAGGGTCAATTTTTACTTTTTGCATCGTTTAAATATTTTGATTTGCAACAAAGTTAGATGGCCCTTATGCCAAGGGTATGTCAGGGGTGGTTGACCATTTTTTCCGACATAGTTCAAAATATTGTTCCAGGGTAATTTTGTGTGGTTCAAATCGGCTGTCCTGCAGTAGCAAGCTTTGAATGCGGTCGAGCCTAAAGGCCCTGAAGTCTTTTTTTAGCCGGCAAAAGGCAATGAGAATCCAGTTGCCCTGGGTGGTATACAGGGCGAAGGGCTCAATTTTTCGCTGACTTTGTTGATTTTCTAACGACAGGTAATTGATCTCTACAACCTGGTAGCTCGAAATAGCAGACTGGAGGTGAATAAGATGGTTGCTTGTCTTTTCATTTTCGCTGTTGTCCCGCACCTGCAATCGATCGGAGAGGAGCTCTGTCTTCGTTTTCAGCCCAAACTTGAGGATTGCCTTTATTTTGGTCGCCGCACTTTCGTAGTGCTCCACCAGCGACCGGTCCTTGTTCGCCCGAATCAATTTTTCGGCGATGACTATGGCGCTTGCTTCCTCTTCGGTAAACATGACCGGCGGTAGCTTGAAGCCCTCCATGATAGAGTAACCTTTGCCTTCCTGAGTAACAATGGGTATGCCTGATTGCTCAAGGGTTCGAATGTCCCGATAGACAGTTCTTATGCTCACCTGGTGCTTCTTTGCAATGTCCGTTGCAGTCACCAGTGGTTTCGACTGTAGCTGGGTGAGAATGGCCGTCAGCCTCGCAAGTCTGGGTTTGTCATCTGCCATTTTATTCCTCCTGTCTGTGGCTCACGCTTTCCTGTCAGGTAAGCCAGATCATCGGTTTGTATTAAAGGTCATCTTTTAGGGCTCGCATTCCTACAAAAAAATGGGACGCTTGTCTCTCCCGAGGCAGGCGTCCCAAAAAAAGAGCTGCTCGCTTCTATCAGGAAGCTATTTTCACATCCTTTTCTAATAATTCCACATCTATAATTTCCTTGCTAATCATAAATGTCAACATACCTCTTACCGTCTCTTCAAGTGTAGGGTCGAGTACTCCATGAGGCGATCTGACTTTTGCTTCACAATACGACTCGTTGCTGTAGCGCTTGAACTCCATGGAAGAGATATTATTGACAGACCTTACCAGGAAGTCGAGCAGTGGAAACAGGAGGTCTTCCTTCCCGCATTTGCCCACAATTTCAGGCACAAACTTTGGCAGCTCAAACCCTTTGAACTCCCTGCCCGTCAGCTTGGTGATGATGTCGGTAATGTCTTTCATGCGTGCATATTCGTCACGTGTCACATGGAAGGTTTTGTTGACCGAATCGGGGAGGCCGGAGATGGCTACGACGTTGTTGGCCACGATGTCCACCGGGGTAAAGCTAACCTGGTTGAACGAATTGACCGTGATGCCGTGGTTGATCATGAAGGCAATCAGCCGGATGGAAATGTCGAAGTTGTTTCCACCGCCATACACCGAAGGGGTGATGAGCGCAGGCCTGAAAACTCGTGCCTGGAGCCCCTGCTTCATGGCGTCGAACACGATTTGCTCCGACACCCATTTCGTCTGGCTGTAACCAAAGTCGAGCAGATCCAGCGAATTGCAGGTATCAGTTTCAAAAAGCGTGTCTTTCACAGCCCAACCAAAAATGAAGGTGGTGGACACGTGATTGAGAGTCTTGGGGTTGCCATCCAGGGCCAGCCTGATTATTTCGTTAGTGCCATACACGTTGGTGTCCCACATTTTGTCATAGTTGAACAGGTAGTTCACAAGGGCACCATTGTTGTAAATGGTATGCGTGTTGGTCGCCAGATAGTCCCAGGTTTTCTTATCCAGTCCAAGCTGAGGCTTGCCCAGGTCGCCGCATACGGCCACCACTCTTTTCTCGAACTCCGCCAGGTATTCACATTCCGGAACATTGGAAAGGTCGAAGGCCTCTTTCAGTCGGGCCAGTCCCTTCTTTTCGTCATCAGCCCTTACAAGCACATATATGGTGTCGGTGGTTTGCTGTAGCAAGCTTTTCAGAATAAACGGCCCCAGGAAGCCTGTGCCACCTGTCAGCAGGATCTTGCCACTTTTCAGGTGGGCTGGGTCGTACTGAGGGGTTTTTGGCTTAAACGACAGCTTGGTATCCTGCAGCATTCGCTTCTGTTCAAAGGCATTGTGCTCTTTCTGAAGCTTCAGGATCGTCTTCTTTAAACGATTGATGGCGAGAATGGATGAGGTGCTGAATTGTTCCATCAAATCGAAGAATTCAGAAACACTTATTTCCTGCAGCAGGCGGGCATCGATTTCCGAGGCCAGCTGGGCCGCTCCACTGTCTTTAATGAGCTCCTTCACGTCGTGAATAAGCACCACCAGATCGAGAGAGTCGAGCACATGCACCAAAGAGTAGGTTTCGGTGCCGGTGAACCCATACTTTTTCAAAATCTCGTCAAATTGTGTGTTCGTCAACCGGGCTCTTGGGGCATCTGTGTTTTGCTCGACCAGGTTATGGTTTTCAATGACCTCCAATTCACCATTCGCCCAAAGCTGTTTGGTCTTCTGGCGCATGATTTTGCCTGAGGTGGTCTTTGGAATACTTTTGGTGTTAGTGAAGGTGATTTGCGAAGGGATAATGTTTAGCCGCTCACGGATCTGGTCGGCAATTTTCTTGTGGTCAGGGATTTCATTTTTACGTTTGAGCCCAGCCACAATCACGAGCTTTTCCTCGCCGTTTTCTTCGTTGGCAAATGCCGCCACATAACCCTCTCTAATATTGCTGCTCGATTCTTCAACAATTTGCTCAATGTCCTGCGGGTAGTAATTGGCCCCACGGATAATGATCATGTCCTTGGCTCTGCCGCAGATGTAGAGCTCCTGCTCATGCAAAAATCCCAGGTCGCCAGTTCTCAAAAAGGTGTGCGTGGCGCTGCCGTTTTCACTTGCTATTCGGGCTTCAAAGCATTCTTTGTTCAGCTCAGGTTTTCCCCAGTATCCAAGCCCCTTGCTGGGGCCTGCCAGCCACACTTCACCCACCTTGTTTTCGCCAAGGTCAATACATGAATTGGGGTCCACTATCCTCACAATCTGGTCTCTGAGGGGCTTGCCGCAGCTCATGATTTGCGTGACCTCACCTGCCTGTCCGTTCTCGAATTTCAGCTCATGATTAATGAGTGAGTTGGTAAGCACCGACACTGACTTGCCGCCCCACTGCGAAACTGCCAGTGTGTTTTCGGCGAGGCCATAGGCTGCGCCCAGTGCCGTTTCCTTCAGCCCACATGCGCTGAATTTTTCAAGAAACTTATAGAAAGTGCCTGCCCTGACTGGTTCTGCTGCCGTCATCAGGTTTGTCAGTGAGCTAAGGTCCAGCAAGGCGAATACTTCATCCGACACTCTGCCCGGCTGAAGCAGGTAGTCGTAGGCAAAGTTGGGTGCCGAGGAGTGTGTAGCCTTGTATTTTGAAATGGTTTCGAGCCAAAGCACCGGCTTTCTGATGAAATCAAGCGTGGAGAAGCCAATAGAGGTGCCCCCTTTCATGATGATGAACAGGTGATAGCCAATCAGCCCCATGTCGTGGTATTGTGGCAGCCAGGTAACAGTTACCGGGGGTTCCGACAACACGTTCTCTGCATTGTTCTCAAGGTTTTCGTGCGAAATCATCACCCCCTTTGGATCGGTGGTAGAGCCGGAGGTGTACTGAAGAAAGAGAAACGACGACTGCCGCTCGTAGTTGGTCGCACTGGTTTCGTGTGTAAATTCAGAGGTATTGATCCAGGGCAGCTTGGTGAGTTTGGTTTTCTCCACAATGTTGTTTCGATCCATGTTCAGCTTGAGCGACCAATAGTATTCTCCATTGGTGAGGACGGCCACGGCGCCACAATCTTTGGCGATATGCTCCATTTTGTAGTAGGCCGACTGGAAACCTGATGAAGTAGGAGGGTAGGTAGGCACGGGAACCAATCCCAGGCGAACGCAAGCAACAAACGAGACAATCATTTCAATGCCCGCAGGATAGGTAATCAATATCCTGTCGTCTTTTTTGAATTTGTAATTCTCGGCAAGATTGGATGCCACAATTCTTACGGCTTTTTCAAACTCTTCGTAGGTGTATTTTTCAACTGATTTTCCATTGATATCCAGAAACTCAAAAAGCAGTTTATCGGGAGTTTTCTGGACCCAATGGTTCAACTTATCGGAAAGGGTAGGCATAGATCAAGCGGTTTTTGGGATGATTATATGTTAGATAGAAATAGGTTGTTGGGTATGAATATAAAAAATTGACTTAATAATGAGCTTCCGGTCGAAAAAAAGATGGATGATGCGTCTGTCAAGCCTGGTTACTTTGCAGCCAGGCTGAGGTTTTGCAGGTGCCCATAGTGCTCCCTGATGGCATCAAATATCGTTTTATTCTGTTTGTAATATA
Source organism: Imperialibacter sp. (assembly GCF_048007035.1). NCBI lineage: Bacteria > Pseudomonadati > Bacteroidota > Cytophagia > Cytophagales > Flammeovirgaceae > Imperialibacter > Imperialibacter sp. The sequence continues at coordinate 309,454 of NZ_CP180355.1, read as the reverse complement.
CACCGTGTTTTTCTGCTATAGGTTGAATCAGCTTTGTAAGCTCACGGTAGTGCGTATGGCATACACGGGGAGCCAAATGATGGGCCACGTGCATGTGCAGTCCGCCATAAAACCAATTGCCAACCGTGCTATTCAGCGAATGGTCGGACGTGGTGGCAAACACATGATAGATGAAATGATCATACTCATCTCTGTCCAGAGGAAATTCATTCAGCCGCAATGGGTGCTCTACCTGAATGATGGTGGCACCAATCACACCAATCACCAATTGCCAGGCCACAAAAGAGACGATGATCAGCGCTGCCGGCACACCTATAAAATAGATTGGCAGCAGTAGCACATAGCCGATATAGGCCAGCTTAAAAACAAAGAGCTTGACATATTCGATGCGGGGATGCTTCTTTCCTTTCAGGCCATTGAGGAAAGGGAAGAAAAAGCATTCGAAATCTTTGATAAAAATGTAATCAAGGGAGAAGAAACTGTAGACCACAAACAGGTAAAAATGCTGAAACCTGTGGATGAGTTTATGCTCATGATGTGGTGTGTACCGCAGTAGCCCACGAGCAACAAGCCCGTCATCTTCGCCTTTAATATTGATGAAATTATGGTGCTGTTGGTTATGAAGTTGCCGCCACATGTATGAGTTGATGCCACATAGGTCGAAGGTGTAGCGAAGAAGTTTTCTTATCCGTCCGTTTTCGAAAATAGACAAATGATTGGCATCGTGGGCAATATTCAGCAGGATGAACAAGTGCGAAAACAGATGAAAGCCGTAGAGCAGCACGAACATCGAAGGCGAGGTGCTAAAAGAGTAAAGCAATACTAAACTTCCCACCCACCAAACGGCAGCGATTGCCAGCTTGGCTTTCATTTGACCATTGGCATACCTTGAAATGCCATTTTTCTCAAAATACTGGTCAATGGCTTCGTACAATTCCTTTTTAAAGGCGGTTGAAATCATGGTAGCATAAAAAGTAAAAGACAGGGCGTAAAGAATTGCCTGGCACAATATAGGCTAACAGTTAGAGTTTTTCAACTACGGATTTAAATGGCTAGTGCACAACAATTTCTATAGGTAAAAGGTATGCCCTATATTTCAGTGGCGAGAATCTTTTTAGAGGTGATGCACTGATGTAAGCCTAAAGCGATTTTGCCTAGTATTCCATATCGTATTGGCATACTTTGGAACTGGCAAGCCCAATTAATATGAACAAAAAAGCCCTGACTTTCCAGCCAGGGCTTCTTGCTTTAGCTTGAGAAGAGACTAGGTAGCAACAGCCACTTTAGTTTCAGCCATTTTTTCGAGATAGATCCTCGATACCACTAAAAGGGCTAAAAATATTACCGGGCCTGCCACTACTGAACCCGGGTCACCACTTGCAGTGTGGGCAATAGCTGCTGAAATGAAGGTAATACCAAAACCGGCGTAGGCCCATTCTTTCACCCTGTGGGGAAATTGTGGAACCAACAGCACGGTGGCACCCACTAGTTTAGCCACGCCTAACTCCATGCGGAAGTAGCCTGGAAAACCCAGATGAGTAAAACCTTCTGCCACTTCCGGGTTCATGAAATACATCAGGCCGCTCATCACCATCATCACACTTACAATGCCAGTGGCAATCCAGTATATCACTTTGTCTTTTTTCATTTTGATTGTTTTAAATGTGTACTATTTGTTTGACAATGCAAACTTATCTACATTTGATATACAATATATAGCACTATACTTTTGTATAGCACTAACCTTTGGTATAGTAAAGCAAAGTGACATGGAAAAACCTGAAGTATTCGAGCCCGTTGAACACCAACTAAACACGGAATCCTGCACCAGGGCACTACTTCCGGTGCGGGATGCCCTGGAAGTATTAAGCGGTAAATGGAAGCTACAGATTATTATCTCACTTTCCTTCGGAACCAAAAGGTTTAGGGAAATGGGGCGAGAAGTGACCGGTATCACCGACAAAATGCTATCGAAGGAGCTGAGGGACCTGGAAGAGAATTTATTAGTCAAACGGACAGTCAAGGATTCTTTTCCACCTTCTGTTGAGTATAATTTAACTGAGCACGGGCGAACCTTGCAAAAAGTAATTGGCGAGTTGCGAGAGTGGGGAGTGATGCACCGGGAAAAGGTGATGGGGGAATAGAAGGCATTGTCGCTTCCTAAGTTCTTTAAGTGAGAAAGCCCATTGTTTCTAACCGCTACATCATTCTGCGATAGACAAACGTGATATTGATGAAATCTTCGTTGATTTTCTGCTTCATTTCTTTGACGTTGTGTGCTGGTTGCTCCGAGCCACCTTATTCTCGCCAGGATATAGAAAAACTAAATGGGCTACCTGTGGGCAATGGTATCACCTTGCACCCGACTGAAAAATGGATGCTGATTTCCCGCCCTTCTGAGTTTGCCAATGAGGCGAATGGCAAACCATTCTACAAAATCTATTTTCTCGAACTTGGTGAGGAGGGATGGGGAGAGCCACAAACTGTTTCTTTTGAAAGCCGGTTCAACGACTATCATCCCGTTATCTCGCCCGATGGCAAGTGGGTCTATTTCAATTCAGACCGCCCGCCTCCAGGCGAAGTTCTGCCTGCCGAACACATGAACATATGGAGGGTAGCTATTCTCTCCAAAGCATTTTCAACGCCGGAATACCTGACGGACATCAATACTGATCATCACGAATCTTATCCCTCCGTTACCAGCGATGGGGTGCTTTATTTTAATTCCGACCGGCCAGGGGGCAAAGGATCCATGGACATTTACCGGGCGTCGCCTTTCGGTAATGGCTTTTCGGCACCCGAATTGGTTGCGGCGCTGAATACGGCAGATAGCGAAAACGATTTGACCATCGACCCCCTTGGACGCTTCATAGTTTTTAATCGGTACCTGTTCGAGACAAAAGAAGTTGACCTCTTCATTAGCAACAACCAGTGCGGCTCATGGACGGCACCTGTGCTATTGGGAAAGATTAACCGGGCGGGCGTTTGGGAGCTAACTCCCACTTTGTCGCCCGGTGGCACTTATTTGCTGATAGAGGTAGACGGAAAAATTCATGTGTCTTTGATGGATGATGTTTTAGAATAGCAAAGCTAAAAGGATCGAAGACAGGAGGTTAGCTTCGGCCTTCCGCCTTCGAACTCCCGTCTCCCCACTTCCTCATCCCTTCTCGTTGCAATTAAACATCCAGTTGATACCATATCTGTCGGTGCAGCTACCATAGTATGCGCCCCAAAACATGTTCTGTAGTTCCATGGTTACTTCTCCACCGGCCGACAAAGCGTCGTACAGCCGTTTGGTTTCCGCTCTGGTGTTGGGCTCCAGGTTGATATGCATGTTGTTACCTGGCTTCACCTTCATGCCCATCGACTCCGGTGCATCGGTGGCCATCAGGATATGACCGCCCAGTATCTCCAGTTCGATATGTAAAATCAGCTTTTTGTCGGCCTCAGTCATTGGCGGAGCGCCTTCCATCGGAGGTATCTCGCCGAAACGCTGGATGCCACCTTTGAATTCGGTGCCGAATACAGATTTGTAAAAAAGGAATGCCTCTTCGGTGTTTCCCGCAAAATTGAGATAAGTACTTACTCTTGACATATTTGTGTTTTTTAATTGAGTCATCAAATTGATCCTCGTTTCGAGGTATGCCGCCATCCGATCCATGTTTTGTCGTGCCCCCTCGAACGCCCCGTGTTTATCAATAACGTAATCCAGGTCGGCTTTGGACTGGAATATGCTGCGCATGGTCAGGAGTGTTTTACCCTCCTTTTCTTCGAAGGTCACGGTGACATGAAAGTTGCCTGGCGCATCATCGCTCCCGTTGCCGTGTTCATACACTAGCTTTTCCGGAACGACTACCTCTTTGAAAACGATAAGATTGGGGTAGTCAGTCCCGTTTGGGCCGTGCATGGTGAGCCGAAATTTGCCACCGGGCTTGACGTTCATTTCATGAACAGTGTTGGTGAAGCCTGTAGGCCCCCACCATTGGGCGATGTGCTCCGGTTCTGTCCAAACCTTGAAAACGAGTGTACGGGGAGCATCTATAAGCCTGCTGGCAATTACTTCCCTGTCCGTTCTTTCTACATGCGTGGTGTTCATGTGATATTGTTTAGATGTGAAGATGTCGTTTGATGGGTTGCCTGGCATGCACACTTCAGCCAGTCTCATCGTTACATTCCCGCTCTTAGGAGTAGCCGCTATTGTTTATCCACTATATAATTCAGTTCTGTTACCCCGGAAGTAAATTGCCTGGTAGTCAGTAATTTTAATGTTGTTTTGCCTTTGATCCCCTCAAACAGGGGAATGCCCTGGCCTAGAATAATGGGGTTCACAAAGAGCCAATAGCCATCAATTAAGTTCAGTTGCATGAGTGAATGTGTGGCTGTCGGGCTGCCAAAAAGCAGGATATCTTCATCACCACCCTGGCGGGATTGCTTTATTTCATTTATGCGTTCCGAAAGGTTGTCGCTGATAATTGTTGTGTTGGTCAAACCCGCACCTTTTATTGTTTTTGACAGAACAACTTTGTGAACCTGGCTATACCACTTTGAATGCTCAATGTCATGTTTGGTTGCAGTTGGCTTGTCTGCTGCGGTAGGCCAGTAGCTTTCCATCATCTCATAAGTTGCCCGACCGTACAATGCAGTGTCACCCTTGCTTATCCGTTTACCGACGTGGTCAAAAATTTCCTGATCAATTTTAATCCAGTTCATTTCCCCGTTCGGCCCAGCCGCAAAACCGTCAAGCGATACGTGCATAAATGAAATTACTTTTCTCATATGGTTTACTTTTTATTGTTGCCCTTCTGACAGGCATATCCTAAAATGCAATTATGCTTTTGCCTTGAAATGATCGGAGAGCACGGCTTCCAGCCGATCAAAATTCTCCTCGTTGGAAGGCTCGATTACCTTCCGGGATCTTTTACATTCTTCTGCAGATTTGAAAACCATTCTGAAAGTGATCAGGGTGCCTTCGCTCTGGCTGTCAAAAGTGGCAATTACCTGGAAGGCGTGCACAGGCTCCACATGGTCAAACACAAGCCGTTTGTTGGGCACGATTTCCACAAAGACACATTTATTGTCAAAACTTGCCCCCTGGGGGCTATGCATGGTGAATTGCCATGTGCCGCCAGGGTTTAGTTCGAAGGTGTGGAAGGTGTTCGTAAACCCTTTTGGCCCCCACCAACGTGCCAGCAGGTCGGGATTGCTCCATGCCTTGTACACCTCAGCCTGAGCGTAGTTCACTCTTCTGGTGGAAGTAATTTCACGATCTTTGCTCATCGCTTTTGTCTTTTGCTTGTAATTCTTTGATATATTTTTCCATCGCATCCAGCCTTTCTTCCCATTCCTTTTTGTAGCGACTTACCCAATCCGATACTTCATGAAGCGGTTTTAGCTGCGCTTTGCAATAGCGCTCCCGTCCTTGCTGCTCCATCATCACCAGACCACATTCTTCCAGTATTTTCATGTGCTTCGAAATAGCCGGTCTGCTCATGTCAAAGTTCTCAGCCACTGCATTCACGTTCATCCGCTTATAGGCAATCAGGTTAATGATCTCCCTGCGGGTGGGATCGGCAATGGCCTGGAATACGTCTCGTCTCATCATGCTCCTCTTTTAGTAACCGTTCAGTTACAAATATAAATAGTAACCGATCAGTTACGCAATAAGTTGTACGATTTTTTTTTGCACGTCGCTGGTTGTGTAAGATGCAAGCTCTGGAATGCTTACAGTACCACAGAAACATGGTTTTATCGCTATACTGTTGGGATTAATATTTCAAGTGACCAGAATTTATGGCAAAATTCCATTGGATTTTGGGTTACCTTTTATAAGTTTGTCGTATTGATTTAGTACAAAATTTTATTTAATTAATTATAAATTTATCTCACCAGCTATGAGAGCATTAAAAAGTAGAACCATTTTCTTATTCAGTCTTTTATCGATTTTTATGATCACATCACTGGGGGCATGCACAGCCAGTCGCCCCAGTAGTGCCTGGCATGATGTGGGCCATGCCCGTGACCTCGGTAAAAAGAAAGGTACCCATTCAAAACGAATGCAGAGAAGGCCGGCAAATCACCGGTAAAGGAAGGACAGGAGTGTTGTTGTTCAAATTGAAGATATAAGACTCTTCTTCTCAGATTTGCCAGTTACTTGTTTTGCTCAAAGCTTTCTTTCAGCACCTCTTTCAGCAGGTTAATCGCCATGGTGATGGACTGTAGTGATGCCGTTTCTTCGGACGTATGGTAGCCTGTGGTGGGAATCTGAATTGTGGCCCCGCTGATGAGTCCGTCGGTGCCTTCAATGATGCGGCCCAGCTCGGTTCGTCCAAGCGACAGCGGCTTTTTACCATCGACCAACCTTTGCTCATTGTGGTGCTCAATGAAGATGTCCTTATACACCGTTTTTATGCCCAGCTTTTCGCTGGCTGCTGCTATTTCAGCGACCATTTTTTCGTCGAAGTCGGCAGTGGCGTCTTTGTGTCTGAGAATGATTTCGCTGTCAGAGGCTTCTTTTTCGTCTTCTCCGAAGGGGCTGGTGTCGAGCACAATGAGCTTTTTAGTGGCTTGCTCCACTCTGTAAAACCAATCGGCCAGGTAACGCCAGCTGCGGCCTGCTTCTTCCTGGGCTGTGAAGAAGGCCGTACCCTGGTAGCCTTGCGAAAATAGGTATACGACCACAGCCACCATCAGTACATTGTCGAGTTGTGCAGAGACTCGGCCATCGTGGATGGTGATGCGATCGGAGTAGGCAATAGGCACGCCGGGAGTTACATGCTCCAACCCGTTGATTTCGATGATCAGGTTTTTTCGCTTCTCACTAATATAGGAGTGGTGGGTAGTGCCCTGCCCCAGGTAGGTGCCCGACCACGGCTCGTAGGCATGCACTTGTTGACCTTCAAAACGGTCGGCAATTTTTTCCAGCGTTTGCTCCGACACAGAGTTGCCATTGAGTTCGCTTCGGTTCTGGGTAACAAAGGCTGCATACTGAAACTCATTGGGGCCGGTGCAGATCAGGCCATGTCGGTCGACATGGGCAGAGAGGTAGTTGCTTGTCGGCTTGCTGCCCTCTGCCACCAGCAAGCCCTGATAGAGGCTGATTTTAATCCCCATTTCTTCCAGTTCCCGGCGGATCAAGCGAAAGAAGGGTTCTTCATAGCCTACTACCGAGGGTTGCCGAACCAGCAACTTAAGGTAGTCGAGAAATGTGGTGAGAGAGGCGGTTGATGGCTCCACGGTATTGTAGTTGAGAATAAGTGAGAACTGGCAACGAAACTAAGGAAAAGCCAGGGAAACTGGAAGGGGATCATATCCGTCAAAGACGTTATCGTCTGGTAAATGAGATATTTGGTGTAGTGGTTCCTTTTATTTCGGGGTCCCTGAAGTTGTAGAACGGGCTTTTTTTGAGCCGTGTCGCTTCAACGTTAAAGGCTTTCTCATCTTGCAAAAAGCGCTGGCGGTTGGGTTTGCCAGCGAATCTATTCACGCCGACGGGCATAAGAAGGCGATTATTCATGAAAAGTTATTATTGTCGGTTTATTTTACGATTTAGTTCTATGATTAAACAAAATTGTTTATAAAGTACAGATAATCAATGACATATATGTATTTCATTAATGTAACCGATGTAGCAATATTGTCTTGTGTTGGACTGTTCATAACGTAGATGGCGCCAGATTGAGATGTAACTTTTCAGGCCAAATTCAACAAAAGTTGAAATTTTTTGATTATTTGGAGTCGATCTTTACTCTCGTTTTTAACAATCCCCTTTCTTCTTTTCAGGCGTTGATAAATTCATCGTCGCTGAATGAGGATGTGGCTTATGTAACTCTCAGGGCAATTATTGGGGCGTTTCGTTCAAAATTAAAATTCCGCAATCAGGGACGGGTTATCCGGTATTTTGATGCACATAATGGATAATGTAGTGTTTGTATGTCATGTGTAATGACTTACGCAAAATCGACATTTTGTGGGGCGTTACAATCCGTAGCTTTATTCAACAGTTTAATTATAACCAAGAGCACAATAACTTAAAATTTATCACCATGAGAGCTTATAAGAGCAGATCCAAGAGCAGAGTAGTTTTTTTACTCAGTATTTTAGCGATTTTTGTTATCAGTTCACTTTCTTCTTGTATGGCCCACAGGGGGAGTGGTTCATGGGATGACATAGGGCATGCCCGGTCGTTTAGCCACAAAAAGGTGCACCATGACCACCACAGTTCAAGCAAACAGACCACTAAAAATAATAAGAGTTAATATAAAATATTGAGTATGCTGCCCATGTTCACAACATGGGCTTTTTTTTGCTCCAATTGCCTGGGTTTTGCAGACATACCGGTCATCCACCGACTATCTGAAGCCATTCTTTAATGATCCGTACTAGTTCAGCTTTCTTTGAAGAAACTTCTTCAGCATTTTTGATGTATACAATTCGCCGATCTTTCCAGTCGCCTTCGAGGATGTCGGACTTGATGGTGACGATGGCCGGGTGATGAAAAATAAGCCTGATGGTTTTTTTGTCGTGCAGGTTAAAAGTGACAAAATCTTCTTTGTAGTAGTAGCTGGGTGCATTCCACTTAATGCGCTCAGAAAGAGGGCCGACACTCTTGATAATTGTGCGAAGGGTTTCCACTTCAGCTTTCAATGGATGATCCAGCGCCTCCATATAGGCAGCTACTTGTTCAGCCTCGGAAAGTTTGGCCACGTTTTACTGAGGGTTTGTTTCAAAGCCAATCATCCACTGAATGCCAAACTTGTCTGTCACCATTCCGAAATAACTTCCCCAGAAGGTGGTTGCCATTGGCATGGATACTTTGCCTCCGCCAGAGAGTGCAGTAAATAATTTATCGGCCTCAGTCTTGTTTTCTGTGTCGAGATAGATGTGGAAATTATTGCCCGACATTTCACCGAAATTCTCCGGTATGTCGCAGCCCATCAGGCGGCTGGTTTTGCTTATCGGCAGGGCGATGTGCATCAGTCTTTTGCTGTGTTCTGCTCCTTTCGGGGCTTCGGAAGGCATGTCGCTGTATTTCATTTGGCTGGTAAAGTCGCCCCCAAAAACGGTTCTGTAAAATTCGAAGGCTTCAGCACAGTTGCCGTTAAAGTTGAGGTAGGTGTCTGCGGATTTCATAAAGTGGTGGTTTTAGTATAGAGGGTGCTGTAATGATTGGTTGACAGATTTCTTATGTCTTTTGAAGGCTCGGGTTCACCTCAGCTGGTTGTAACTCATCGTTCAAAACTTCAGCGAAGCAACCCTGACTTAATGTCAGATGAATAACGGCGCAGGTGTTTACCTGACTGCTGTGACTCACCACTCTGAGGATGCGGTCGCAGTCGTCAAGGTCAAAATTTGCACTACAGCCAGGGAACGCACGGTGGATCGCTTCCAGCAGCCTGAAGGCCTGAACGTGATTATCGACAGTAGTTTTGAACACTTCTACCATCTACATTTCTTCTAGGATAGACAAAATATTACCGGCCGGATCCTTGAACCAGGCGATGGCAGGACCACGATCATTTCTGCAAATACCTTTTTTATCAGTCTTGATAGGGGCATCATACTGCTCAAATGCAATTCCTTTGCTTGTCAGCCAGTCAACTGTAGCCTCTACGTCCTTCACAGGAAAGTTGAGCACGGTGAAGGTGGCAGGTTCATGGTTGGGTTTTGGGTAAATAATTACTTTGCCGCCACCATTAAATTCAAGCTGGAGCAAACCCATTGATAGTTCTTCTACCTGTAGCCCAAGCTTTTCTGAGTAAAAGTCTTTTGCCTTCGAAAGGTCGCTTACCGAAAAACCAGTGAATGCTTTTGAATCTTTCAACATATCATAGTGGGTTAGAAATACACCAAATGATTTTTCTATTAATAAGTTAGCAAACTATCGCCCGGATTACAGCTTTGGCTGCTTTTTATATTAGCCGGGCAAGTCGTCTTTCAATCTCAGCATGCACACTAATTCATCGTCGTCTTTGTACCATTCTACAGCCCAATGCTCGGGGTCAAGCCCTTCTATTTTCATTAACTCACTAAAAACGCCAGGGAGAGCACTCAGTTTCGAATGCCAGTCAGTGACTGTGATGGCAGCGTAGTTGCCTTTCCGAATGACATATTCTTCGTAACCTAGTTGCTTACCCTCCTCAGGGAACTTTTCAATGGCTGCGGCCATGTAGATGACATCATTTCCTTTCATTCTGGAAAGTCCGTAAAAAGGCCGACTGAATCCGCCTTCAACTCTTTCTACAATGGCATCAAATGCGTCTCCAACGCCGTTGGGAAAGGCGTTCACCTGATGTCCAAAAACCTTTATGTCATGCGGGATGTGAATAATCTCCATTACACTTATGTCTTGCTACCTTACAAAGGTAGCGAGAATGCCACAGGAGCTGAGGGTGTAAAAGCGGCATTGTGAAGGGTTGATTGCGCCACACGAAAACACCATTTATCTGTCCACCATCCTTAGTGCCCAGCAGCCATCATCATCTCTTTCTGCACGATCTCTACATCTTCTTCCGTGGTGCGCCAGTTCACCAGAGCAGCCCTGATGCCTTTTCGCCCATTGAAAAAAGTAGGTGTCATGAACACCTTGCCGCCTTCGTTGAGCCTGTCGAGGAAGGCTTGTACCTGGATTGAATCACCACCTTTCAAGGTAAAGCAAACAGTATTGAGCCTCACCGGCGCCAGAAGCTCAAAATAATCGCTTTGGTTGATGAATTCTCCTAGCTGTATGGCCTGGGCGATATTGCGTTCCACTATTTCACGATAGCCATCCTTTCCGTAGGCCTTTAGCGTAAACCATGCTGGTAGCGCTTTGAATCGCCTCGAATTTTCTGGCAGGAAGTTGAGAAAGTTGAAGTTTTCCAACGGGTCGCCAAGGTAGGGTGCATTGGAGTTTTGGTAAGTTTCTACCTGAAGCAGCTTGTGTTTTTCTTTCACAAAAAAGAAAGCACTTTCGTAAGGCACGTTTAACCACTTGTGGCCATCAATGGTGATACTGTCGGCTTGTTCCCAACCTGCAAGCAGATGAGCGTAAGCGGGGGAAATGGCCGCAAATCCTCCAAAAGCGGCATCGACGTGCCACCAGAAGTTGTACTTTTCTTTGAGGTCGGCGATGGCCTGAGCGTCATCGTAGTCGACTGTGTTGACTGTGCCGCCGCTGGAGATCAGGATAAATGGTTCGCCGTTGAGCGATTGGATTTTCTCTTCCAGTGCTGCCATGTCAATGGCCTCCCTCGTGGCGTCAATCGTGTTCACGATTTGGATATTGCTGCTTCCAAGGCCGAGCATCGACAGCGCTTTGATGGAAGAGGAGTGGGGCACTGCTGACAAAATGGGGAAGATAGAAGGAACGCCTTTTTTGGCAATATCTATTCCTTTTTGCTTGCCAACCCACTGGCGTGCCACACCCAGGCAGGTGAAATTCGACATGGTGGCACCGGTAACAAATCCCCCAAGGAAATCGTCAGGAAGGCCGAAGAGCTCTTTGAGCATGTCGATGGTTTCGAACTCGATGATGCCGGAGAGGTCGCCATGGCCTTTGACGGTTTGGGTATTCTGATCGAAAATGGTAGCCAGCATGTCGCCCATAATTGCAGCAGGCGTGGTGCCACCTGTTACAAAGCCCCAGTAACGTGGGCCAGCAGAGGCCACCATGAGGTCTTTGAAGCGTTTCCTGAACTCGCTTAGAGCGTCACTTCCGCCAGCTCCGTCAGTTGGCAGGGGAGCAAAGTCGGTAGTTACTTTGGCTGCTGATGTGGGAGCGGCGTTGATGTTTTGAAGATATGAGAGTCCTTCTTCCAGTGTCTGGGTGAGTAATTGCCTGGTATTGTCCAGGTCGTACTGTAGCCGTTGGTTCATGGATCTGCTTCGGATTAAAAAATGGACTTAACCGGGATTAAAAATGTAGTGAAACGACAATCTTTCCCATCAGGTTGCTGTCTGAGACGGATTTTTCGTCACCAGACAGAAAAAAGCAAGCGGTTCAGGCCGAAATATGGAAGACGGTGTGCTGCTCATGGGTCGGCTAATTCCCTTTTGAACTGTTGACCCAACCCAAAAAAATCTGCAACTATCTGTCGTAAGACAGCACCTGAGTGGTTTTTTGAATTGTCTTAATGATGATATACCACGCCACGCTGGCAGCGAAGCCATACATCCAGTATACATTTCCCAGTGAAAATTCCTTGTTGGCCACCGATGCTCCGATCACTTCGAAGGCAAAGACAACCAGGAACATATTTAAAATGCCGGCCTTTTCCTGGCGGATAATTTTCCTCCAGCTAAAGGTGTATTTGGGTTTGATCCACTTGCTAAAGGCGGGGATGAAGGCAGGCGTTTTTGCAGCCCAGTCGACGTATTCTTTCCCGTATTTATCGATCAAAAACATCTCCTCTGCATACATGATTCTTTCATAATACACCCAGTACATAAAGACGAAGGCGACAATGAACCAGGGCTCCTGCGTGAAGCCTGCGATGCCCAGCCACATGAAAAAGTTTCCTACATACAATGGGTGGCGTACTGTGGCGTACAGTCCGGTTGAATTCACAGAGTCTGCTACTTGCCCCACGGTGGTATTGCGACCAGAGGTGTTGTCGGCAGAGTAGCCAATGGCCACCATGCGAATCGCCAAACCCAGTACACACACCAGAAAACAGCCTAGCTTGAACAGGTCATCTTGTTGTGAATCGGTAATGGTGCCATTCAATACATTTTGTACATACACATAAATACCGACCACGATGATGACCAGCGGCAGGTAACTTCTGTGTTTGAACAGGAAGTCACCCTGGGTTCTAAGCTCTTCTTTTAATGCCATTGTGTTGTTTTCGCCATTTGGAGTCACGAAGGTACGGAAATGTAATTATTTTGCGGTCTTAGTTTGGTGAATGTATCGGAGACCACATCTATTTGCCCCGCTCCTTTAAAAACTTATCCTCACACTTTCTTTCCCATCGGAGCTCCCGAAACTTACTGCTTTCAGTCTTGGTCTTTTCGCCGACTCATTTTTTGGAACGACAATGATATCCCCAGACGCAGTGAAGAACTTTTCTGCACTACCAAACAGCTCGTCCTTCTTTCTCCCAGCCGATTGCAGTCCAATACCTTTCAGAAAATAGGAAACTCTTTCGCTGCCCTTTATGTAGATGGCTGTGATACGGTCTGACTCATTTTTATGAGTAGTGATTTCCCCCGGATCGTTCATGGTTCCGTGGTAGGCAATAAAAAAGAAATGTGCTAACTCAGGCTCCTGCGGAAACGTTATATAGTCCCAGCTTCTCCCTTTTGAGGTTTCAAAAGCTATTTTCAAGCCAGAGAGCATCTGTTCCATCTCCTCAGTTCGAACCCCGGATACAGCCAGGTATACGCCGCCTTCTCCCGCTTGTAAAAGTGTCTGGTAGTCCCTCGCCATGCGGTCGGTGGGCTCGCCTCTGACAGACATCAGTTCGAGAGATGTTTTATTCCCAAACTTTACATGTGCGTTGATAAGCCCGTTGGCGTGCAATCGGCCCTGCTTGACAGTGAACCCAAGCTGAGTATATCGGCTGGTAGCCTGATCGAGGTCGGCAACAACAGTGACCACATGGTCGATTTTGATTCCCTGGGAATCAGCTTCCCAGTGGCAAGTAAACAGAACTACCAATGCAATCAGTGCTCCTTTTGTGGTTCTCATGCCATTAAAACTTTACCATGATGCCCTGCATTACACTACACTATTGTTTGCCGCCGGACGCCCTGCTGTTGCCTTCAGCTTTGGCGGGAGCCGCCCAAAAGCCCTCTGAAACAGCACGACTTTTGGCCGTGTTTTCTCCGTACAACATCGCATTGAACAGTGTGCGGTAAGTGCCCATGGGTTGCCCACGCCATTGGGGTTGGAAGCCGAACAGGATCACATGGCCTTGCCCATGCTGAACGTCGAGCGCCGCTGCGTAGCCATTCAGGTATTTAGTGCCTAGCAGAAACCCGGAGCGAAGGGGAGAGCCCTTCTCCTGGTATTTGGCAAGTGCCTCTCCTTTGAAGCCCTCCAAAGTCGTAAAAACAGGGCTTCTATTGACAAAAACACTGGCATGATCGGGCATCCCGGCCATTACCGGATGTGCAGTGTTCGCTGCCACTTCCATGATGGAGCCTCCGGTGAAGAAATCCTTTCTGTTCACACCTTTCACAATATTTTTAACAGGTAAGTAGAGCGATTCAATAGCGAAATCGCTGCTTTGATTCATGCAGACGAGCGTGCCACCTGCCTTGACAAAGTCATCGAGGTTGCGGATACCTGTTTCACCCAGCCCACCCTCGTAGCGGGGAGGCACTTGTCCTTTTTTGTAACCATTTTCGATGGTGCCATTCCTTTCTGAAGCCATCACTATCACATCGAACCTATCTTTTAAGTTACTGGCCGCAAAGTCTGAATTTCGGATGACAGTATAAGGCAGTCCAAAATTATCAAGCAGCCAGCGGGTCCAGCCCATGTCCATGCTGGCCGTCCAGGGTTCGTAAATGGCGATGCGGGGTTGAATCCTTACGCCCGATGAGCTACCGGTTCTGGCGATGTTCACAGCAAAGTCGTCCACCCATCTTTTGGTGAGTGTCTCTGAGGCACCTTTCACAACATATTTTTGATTGGCGTACTCAACGGTGAGTCCCTGTTTCCAGGCTTCGCCAAGTACTCGAAAGGTGTTGTTCTCCTTGGGGTCAAGCAATAGCGTGGTGCCGCTTCCTTTCAGGGAACCAGGGAGAGGAAGAATGCCTGCAGCTACTTCGTTGGTATTGAAACCTATTCCCGGGGCAAAATCAATTTTGCTATTGTCGTCGCTGGCGGCTGTTTTCCAGTCGACTTTGGTTCCTTTTACTTCCCTGAGGCTGGCTCTTATGTCTTCAGAAAGAGGGCTGGCAGCCGCAATGATATTCAGCTCAAACTGGAGGGGCAACGACCAGCCGGCAGCGTCGTAGGGCTGCTCCAGCGGGCCATCGGGAAATTCCCGAAGGTCGGGGTATACCTGCACGTCGAGAACCTGGCGGGCCAGTTCGGCAAATTCCTGGTCCATGGGAATTACCCAGGTGCCTTTGGGATAAGCTTGCCCGTCAAAAGTAATGGCCTTGTCTAGTTGCGAGATTTTGATGCCGTTAAAGGCCAGGCGCTTCAGTAGCTCTACCGGACGGGCGGGGTCACGCTGCTGCTGAGGAATGAAATAAGCGTATGGAGGCTCATTGCGGTACTTTTCAATCGTGTTTTGCGCCGACTGATACTTATTGAAAAGAACTGTTTCGCTGTACTTGGAGGCATAGTCTAATACCGCAATAGAGGCTGTTTGCATGTATTGGATGGCGTCGCTTATGCGCCACCAGCCACCCGGCCACGGACTGGAGTAAAGCGATTCGATGCGAAGATCGCTTCTGTCTTTGGGGAAGTCGTTGATGGTATAGAAATAGGGAGTGGCGTACCGGTAAAGGGCTGTTTCCGTCCAGAAGGAAGGAATGTTTTGCAGCACCGGCATGTAGTCGATATAGCCGGGGTACCAGGCGTCGAAGCCCTGCCCCATGTGCACCGCACCTTTCAGACCTTCGGTTTCCAGCTCCTGAGCCATGGCCATGCCAATCATGTTGACTTCACGGGCAACCAGAGGCGGCGTTTGCGAAGCAATAGGCTCAGCAAATGGGGGCAGCCAGATTCGGGTAGGGAAGGGCGACGACTGGTGATGTACATGGATGATGTTGGGCTCCCATTCTCTCCATGTACGGCCCACGACTCTCGACTCAATCATATTGACCATGTAGGCGTCCCGGTTATTGTCGTGGCCCACATACTTTTGATAAAGCCAGGGCACCGGGGCGACTTCGTAAGGTGTGCCCACGTTCTCTTCGTACCAATTGGCAATAATGTCCTGACCGTCGGGATTGAGCGAAGGCCAGAGCAAAATGATGACATCGTCGAGAATTCTGGCAATTCTCTCGTCTGACTCCGCTGTGCTGATGAGCTGGTGCGCCAGCGAAATAGTGTGCTGGGCTCCGGCCACCTCCGAGGCATGCAGGCCCCCGTCGATGTGGACGATGGGCTTGCCTTCTTTGGCCAGTTGTTTGGCTTCCTCCCTCGTCATGCCATCAGGATGTGCCAGCCGCTGCGCAATGGCCTTGTACTTTCCAATGTTTTTGATGTTATCAGCCGATGAAATCAGGGCGAAAAACCATGGTCTTCCTTCGGAGGTTTCGCCCACATGCACCATTTGGATCCTGTCGCTGGCGACGTCGAGTTTGTTAAAGTATTCCAATGATTGCTCGTAGGTGGCCAGATGGAAGTCAGCACCCACTTTAAAACCCAGTGTTTCTTCGGGGGCTGGGATTTGCGCCAGCAGCAATGATGAGAAAGATATTTGGAAAGCAACAGCCAGAAGAGTCGCCTTCTTGGTTACCTGAGGGAGTACGGTATTGGTCATGGTTGGTAGTATTAGCCTGAAACGACCGAATATAAGGAAATGAATGAATCTAGCTGAGGAGTTTTATACGGGCGAATGGTTTGCCCTGCGAGGCAAAGCTGATGAAGGATAGGATTCACTTGAATCTATGCGAGCCCACCGTAATTCTTTCAAACTTTTTGCAGAACTTGGTGCATGGGCCTTAGTGTTTTCGAATGGCTTCAAAAGCCTTTGTATCAGTTGTTGTTTTTTGTACCACTCACCCTTATCGTTCTGGTACTTGTGAGGCCGGTAAAAGCAGACAATGCGTGGATGGCCGCCGGTATCGTGTATGGATGCTTCATTGTAGTCAATACCGTTTTGGTTGGCTTTGCGGATAGGCCATGGTACTACTTTTTGATATCCTTGGGCTTCAGTGTTGTGTATCTTATTGCGATGGGTGTTTTAATCCCCGGACTTATCAAAATCATGAAAATGGAAGAGTCGGGAGAAAGTGCCATGATCTTCCTGCTCATCATTTATCATCCACTGGCCCTTATGCTGCTGATGTTTTTGAAGTGGGCTTATTTTAAAATGGTTTGAAGGAACCTATGCTCTTCTAACATATTGGAAGTCGCCCGGCTTTACCGGGCGACTCTCATGCCTACTCAAAAAAAGGAATTCCCTTTGTGGCATACTTCTTCATGCCTTCTTCGTTGATTTCTACGCCAATGCCGGGCTTGTTGGAAACTGAAATAAATCCGTTTTCAACCATTTCCCCATCGAATGTCACAATTTCTTTGAACATGGGATCCTTGTGGAAATAGATCTGCCATTCCAGGATCATGAAGTTGGGCACCGAAGCGCATACATGAGCCGAAGCCATGGCACCCAGGTAAGAGGCCACCATGTGCGGAGCGAAGGGCACATAATACAAATTGGCCAGGTTGGCGATGCGTTGCGCTTCACCCAGTCCACCGGCTTTTTGCAAGTCGGGCATAATGATGTCAACGGCACCTATTTCCAGCATGCGCCTGAAGCCGTAAGCGAGGTAAACGTTTTCCCCGGCACAAATTGGTGTGCTGGTAGAGTCCGTAATGGCCTTGTAGGCTTCCACATTTTCCGCCGCAATGGGCTCTTCCAGCCACATCATGTGAATAGGCTCCAGCAGTTTGGCTACTTGCTGGCCAGTCACTGCATCGTAGCGCCCGTGCATATCGGCACAGATGTCGATGTTGGGCCCCACAGCCTCTCTGGTTGCCGCCATTTGGTCGTACATTCTCTGTAGTTCTGCGGGGCTGGCTGTCCAGTTATAGCGGTCGTATTTATTGGGGTCGTTGGCCTGGTCGAGGTCAAATTTGACTGCAGTGAAGCCCATATCGACGGCCTCCTTGGCACTGGCGGCAAAATCTTCCGGCGTTGGGAGCCTCGACTGGTACAAAGCGGTGTCCATATACACCCGCACGCTGTCACGGAATTTGCCTCCCAGCAGCTGGTAAACTGGCACACCAAGGGCCTTGCCAGCCAGGTCCCAAAGGGCAGTTTCTACTGCCGATAGCACGGCCACAAACATACCCGACTGGGCACCTTCAAAGAAGCCTGACTTGCGAATGTCTTCAAAGAGGCGGTGCACATTCAACGGACTTTTACCTTTAATGCGTTCCCCCATCATTTTCACCAGGTGGTAGGTGCCTGGCACGGCGTCAACACCTTCGCCGCATCCCCAGATGCCCTGATTGGTGTGGATTTTCACGAACAGGCTGTGGCCGTTGCGGATATAACCGCATTTGATCTCGGTGATTTTGAGGTCGGAAGGCATGCCGTGTTTCGGTGCTTTATGGATGGCTTCTTCGTAGCCCTGGCCGTAAGTAGATAGGGCGGTTAAGCCGAGAGCACTGGTGCCCAGGGCTGATTTGGTGAGGAAGGAGCGGCGTGAATGGGTGTTTGACATAGTTGGTGTAGTTTTTAGTAGTGTTTGCCCTCAAGCCGGGCGGGCTCTTACCGCTTCTGCGGACTGTTTTCCTATAGATGAAAAGTAAGCAAAAATCATAGAAAAATTAACGCTCCAGGCCTTGACGCTCATCCGCTCGCCAATTTTTCGCCCAACCCTCCCTTATTGACAAGTCTCGCATCGATAATTCTGTTGCCGTCTAACCTTGCAGCCTTTCAAGGGAGGTTAATCTACCAGGTTCTGGTTTTCAACAATTCCTGGATTTGTTCTTTTGGAACGGGTAGTTCGTCTATATGCTCATTGAGCCATTGCGAAAAGTCCTTTTCTATTTCGTCAGACCAGCGGGTGTCGATTTGCCCTGCTGTATATTTTTGCTCCCGAAGGCGCTGGTGACCAAACATGTCCCTCAGTCTTACTATTTCGCTTACCTTCACCACTTGTTCAGCCAGGTGAGGCGGGATAAAGAGCACGCCACCGTCTCTGCCAAGCACCACGTCGCCCGGCATCACCGTGGCCATGCCAATGCGGGTGGGTTGGTTGATGCCAACCAAAGTAGTGTTAAGTGCTCCGTCCGGGTTGTTTAAATGGTGAGAGGGGTGATAGGTACGGAAAAAGGAGGTGAACCCGCCAATTTCCTTCAGACCATTGATGTCCCGGATGGCCCCGTCGTACACGATGCCGTTGCCTGACTTGGTGAAGATAGAATTGCCAAGGTTGTCGCCAATTGTAGGGCCGTCCACATGCGCACCAAACTGATCGACCACATACACATCGCCTTTTACCAGCATATCGACAGGCCAGGAGTTTTGCGACTTGATCCGGCCATCCTTTTCATGGCCTTTTTTGTCAAGCACCCGATGAATGTCAGGGCGGCCGGGCATAAACGTGGCGGTTAAGGCCCTGCCCACCAGTACACTATCGGGGTTGATGGTCACCCAGCCGTCGGCATACTGGTATTTGTAGTTCTCATTTCTAAGCACTGCCCAGGCCTCTTCGAGGGTGACCAGTTTCATCCGTTTCAGAAGTGCATCGGGCACCTTGGGGCGACCGTCGTCAAAGCGCTCACCTTTCCATTCGGGCGTAAGAAAGATCAGGTCTGCCTTGGAAATCTGCTGAGCGGAGGCCGTTATCGTTGCAAGCAGGCACAAACATAGCCATAGCTGTCGTTTGAAAGTTGTGTTCATTTTTAAGTAGGTAGAGTGTCCATTAATGATAATGAAAAATTTGAACACAACCTACGAGGAATTGATAGCTGGTTAGCGGGTGGCAAATGAATTGAAAGAACTGCACGGTTACTTCTCGCATGCCTTTTTCATTGCTTCCAACCAGGCCATCATGCCCTTTTCCAGGGTTTTGTTGAAAGAACCCTTCAGCAAACTGGCCAATAATCCTTCCATACTCTCTTTCACGGTTACTTTCGTCGCCGGGCCGACAGCTTCCAGCTCCCAGTTGTGAATGGCGGAGATCCCCATCACTTTGCCCGTCCAACCGAGTTCTCTTTCCCGGTTAACGGTGTGGAGTGTCGAATGAATTTTTGTCCCGCCAGTTTTCCAATCGAAGGATGTGCCAGGTGCCAGTGGCCCGGTCATTGCTGCAAATGATACTTCAGGGTTCCAGGCAGGCCAGCTGCTGATCGATGTAAGAAGCTTCCATACCTGGTGGCCGGCGAGTTGATGATGATTTCTTTGCGACATTTTACCGGAGCCTTTTCGTTGATGCTTTTCATTACTATGTTGTTTTAGAGTACCTGACAAAGGTCAGGGCTAAACCAACACGTGCGCTTGATCTATATCAAGAAGTCAGTCGACCGACTTTTTTCTCAACCGGCTCAGGGTCTCGGGGGTCATGCCCAGCATAGAGGCCAGGTATTGGAGCGGCACGAGGTTGAAAAGCTCTTTGTTGAAATGGAAGAGCTGCTGATAGCGTTCTTCGGCGGTCATAGAGAGGTGGGCAACCACCCGATCCTCCAGTACGGTGAAACATTTGGCAATGAAAAGCTTTTCAAGCTCCGTCCACCGGGGGATAAACTTGCCAAGCTCACGATACTTTGCCTTGTCGATCACATACATTTCAGTATCAACCAGTGCCTGCATATTCCAGCGGGCCGTTTTGTCAAAAAGGAAGCTAGCCAGGTCCACAGCGAAATAGCCTTTCGTAGAGATCCATTTGGTCACCTCCTTTTCCCCGGTGTCAAAGTATTCTCTAAGAATGCCCGATTGCACAAAACCCATTCGGTCGGAATAGCGCCCGGCATGGAGGTAGTAGTCCCCCTTTTTCAATGTGATCGGCGTGAACCACTCACTTATTTTGGCGGCGTCTTCGATGGTGACACCAAAAAAAGACTGGATATACTTTTCAAGTTCCGTCATGATAAATGATCGCCGGGTTTTGAAGTGTTGTTTGTTGCAGACCGATCAGTAGCCCAGTTTATCGTGAAAGCTCCATATGAATGATTGGATAGGGCTTTCCGGTGCCATCAAGTCTTGAGCGTCCGACAGCTTTGAAACCAAAGTACTCGTAGAAGCTTTGGGCTTTGGGATTCTGTTCGTTCACATCCACCTTGGTTGCATCCAATTTGTCAATCGAATACCTGATTAGCCTTCGTCCAATGCCACGGTTCATATAATGTGGGTGGACAAACATCATTTCTATTTTTCCTTTGGCGACCCCCAGAAAGCCTACGATTTTATTGTCTTCGTTGCGGGCGCAAAAAAGTTTGACCTGGTCAAGGTAGCTATTTAGTATCAGGGGTTTGAAAAACTGGATATCTTCCTCGGTCAAAAATGTATGGCTTACCCTTACGGAAGCTTCCCACAGCGCAACGATGTTGGCGTATTCACTTTTATGGACGATGTCGATGTAGTATGGCATATCCTTGTGTTAAGGCTGTTTTATAAAATTTACTTGTACCCATTCCCCTTCGTATGAATCATTTTTCTGAGTTTCCCCGGCAGTGCTCCTGCCATTTTCAATGTACTTTGCGAGCAAAGCCTTTAACTCAGCCACCTTTTCTGGCTGCACTGCTTCCAGGTTACGCTTTTCTCCCGGATCACTGTCTAAGTGATAGAGTTGTATGGCAGGAAGTCCGGCCACAGCCACCGAATCTTGCGGTTTTGGATCACTCCATCCACCAGAGTCCGGGCATAAAATAAGTTTCCACGGGCCCCGACGAATAGCAAAGCTGCCGTTCATGGAGTGATGAACAGTGCCTTCCCTCAATGGTTCCGATGAAACTGCCTGTTTGAAAATTGGTAACAGGCTGTAGCTGTCTTCTCCTTCATTTGGTGCCAGCTTGTGCCCTGCGATGTCGGCACAGGTAGCCATCAGGTCTGTCAGGCAGATGGTTTGGCTGGAAACGCTGCCCGGCTGAATAACACCCGGCCATTTAGCGATAAATGGAATGCGGTGGCCCCCTTCAAAGATATCGGCTTTGTAGCCCCGAAAAGGCCCGCTTGGGTAATGACCTTTCGATTCGAGCAGCTCAGCGTTGGCGTAGGGAGCAAAGCCATTGTCGCTGGTGAAGATGACCAACGTATTTCCCTCAATACCCGCCGTCTTTATGGTTTGGAGCAACTTGCCTACATGGTCGTCAATCATCATCACAAAGTCGCCATACGGGTTCAAACCGCTCTTTTCCTGCCATTCTTTTGTAGGTAAAATGGGCGTATGTGGTGATGGCAATGCCAGGTATAAGAAAAACGGTTTGTCAGAAAGCGCACGGTCTTCGATCAATTCCATGGCTTTGTTGAAATACTTAGGGGTGACCTCTTCGTGAACGAAGTCGGAGCCGGTAGGGCCTTCCCTCCACCACGAATACTCTCCCGTATTCACCGTTGTGGTGTCGGGAACGGCTGTTACCATGCCGTTTTCTACATACACATAGGGCGACATGTCGAGCGATGCGGGATGCCCAAATGAAAAGTCAAAGCCACGTTCTTTGGGTGAGTTTTTTATTGGCTTAGTGTAATCGATATTCGCAAAATCAACCGACCAGTCATTTGTATCGGCCTGGTTGTCTTTGAGGCCCCAATTCCAACCAAGATGCCACTTACCGACAAAGGCGGTATAGTAGCCATTTTTTTGCAGCATGGGGCCTACCGTGCTTCTGTCGTTTGGTATCAAAGGTTTTGAGTTGCCAACCAGCACGCCCTGCTTCATTTTTGTTCGCCAGCTATATCTGCCAGTGAGGATGCCGTACCTCGTGGGTGTGCAAACGCCAGACCCCGAGTGGGCGTCGGTGAACATCATGCCCTCACCGGCCAGCTTATCAATATGAGGTGTGGGAATTTTACTTTGCTCATTAAACGCCGTCACGTCTCCATATCCCATGTCATCTGCCAGAATATAGATGATATTAGGCTTTTTTGATTCTTTGACCGGCTCCTCACAACCTGCCAGGGTCAGGAGTAATGCCATGCCGACGAGACTTATGCTGAGGGGCTTGTTCATTAGGCTTGGTAAATAGTTTGGTGCATTAATATAGTCGAATTCAATCAAATTCTAGTCATCAGTGTTTACCAGGCACGGGTTTTGACCTCAGTCTTCTGTTTGAGAACCATTTTACCCTGCCTATTTGATGCATTGATCTTTCGAATCGCTAATCCTTTTTCGTAGCATTAGGTAAAATATTTAGCCCCTACAGTTATGAAACCACACGCAAAACAACTCCTTTCTGCAGCTTTTCTGTTCACTTTATCATTTGCTTCATTTTCCCAGACCCGGGAGCAGGGGCCATGGTGGCCACATCCGATCTGGGGCGCTGGCGATCAGGCTGGCGGCTCCAACTGGATTACCCCTGAAAAGGTGTTACAAGCGATGACGATGGTGAAGACAGGAAAGGTGTATGAACTGGGCCAGCCCTATGAAAACGAGATGAGCATTCCTGACAATCGCAGTTACAATCTGCTTATTCCTTCATTTCCGACGTATGGTCCAGAGGGGAGAAACGGGCAGGTGTTCAACGACGAATATATTGCCGGGTCGCTCGGTCAGGTAGGCACGCAGTTTGATGGCCCCGGCCATGTAGGCCAGCAGGTGAAAATGGCCGACGGCACGACCACAGAGGTTTTCTACAACGGCTATAGTACGGCAGACATGAAGAACCCGTTTGGATTGCAGAAGCTGGGTGTTGAGAATGTGAAGCCAATTGTAACCAGAGGTGTGCTTGTTGATATTGCCGGGCTGAAAGGAGTTCCCACACTGGCCGAAGGGTATGAAGTTTCCCTGGCTGAAGTAAAAGCTGCCTTGAAACGCCAGGGCATTACGGAAGAGTCTATAACGCCGGGCGATGCTTTGCTCTTCAACTTTGGATGGTGGAGACATTGGCCCACTGAGTTTGCCATGAGTGGCAAGCGACCTTTTGTGAGTCGTGAGGTGGTTGACTGGATCATCACAAAGAAGCCATGTATGGTAGGGTCGGATGCAATCATGGATGGCGACATTTTCAATGCCCATATAGAACTGACCATGAAAAATGGCATTTTCAACCTTGAGTGGATGACTTTCGAGAGTTTGCAGGAGGACAAAGCCTATGAGTTTCTTTTTGTATTTACCCCTATTCGGTTCAAAGGGGCAACCGGCTCACCCGGGAGGCCTATTGCCATCAGGTGAGCTGGTTGTGTTCGCCAACTAGTAAGTCCTCATCTTCAAACTGGCTGGCAGCTTTACCTGGACCTCAGTGGCTGTTTTGGTTAACAGCCCGGTCTTTTTGTCTCTTTTGAACACAACGATGTTGTTGCCAAACTGATTAGCGACAAGTAAAAAGTTGCCTGAGGGATCTATCACGAAGCTGCGGGGGTGGTCGCCGTAAGTAGGCTCATGACCAACCAGTGACAGTTGGCCGCTCTTTTGGTCGATGGAGAAAATAGCAATGGTGTTCTCTTCGCTTACCCTGTTCGACACATAAAGGAACTTGCCGTCGGGAGAGGTATGCAGATCCGCTCCACCGTAGATGTCAAACTTCTCTGTGTAGGTAGACTCCCTGCCAATTGGGGTCAACTTTCCTTTGCTATAGGTGTAGCTTGAGACAGTGCCGCTTAGTTCTTCCACGCAGTAGGCAAACTTTCCATTGGGGTGGAACTCCAGGTGCCTGGGGCCGCTGCCTGGCGTTGTGGTGACAGTAAGCTCGCTGCTAAAAGTGGAAGGCTTTCCGCTGCTTTTGTCAAATGCATAGGCACGGATCTTGTCTGACCCCAGATCCGGCACAAACAAGAAATCGCCAGACGGATCAAAAACAGCCGCATGGGTATGCGCTTCATCCTGCCTTCCAGGAATGGTGCTCTTGCCTTCAATGTCGAAATGTTGAGCCGCCGGATTCAGGCTGCCATCGTTGTTTCGCTCAAAGACGGAAACGCCCCCATCTGTGTAGTTGGCACTGGCCACAAACCGGCCCGCAGGATGCACCATGGCATAGGCTGGGTTTCGCCCTTCAACTGATTGCTTGTTGAGAAATGAAAGCTGCCCGCTGGCGGCGTTGAAACCATAGGCCGAAACATTGCCCGGTGTTTCGAGCTGTGTTTCGGTGCAGGCATACACAAATTTGCCATCAGGAGCCAAAGTAAGAAACGATGCGTTGACGAGGTTTTCCATCTTACTGACCTCCTTTAAAGAACAGGTTTCGTTGTCAAATTCAAACACATACATGCCTGTGCCGGGCACCTTTTCAGTGTAGCAGCCGACGAAAAGATAAGTTTTGTTCATTTTTTGGCTGACAGAAGGTTGGGAAAAGAACACAATGGATAGCAGTAAGAGGCTCAGGTAATTCATTATTGTCCGATTTTTAAATATTTCATCACGGCTTCATCGTCCTTTAGGGCACCGGAAGGGCGTGGTGTTTTGTCTGTGAAAACTTTAAGATCATCTGCTGGCAAAATGGTGACAAAACTCTCATTGTAGCCATCCTCATAAGGAAGGTTGGCATAGTTAAGACCAAGGTGTTCGGCAAAGAAATTGTAGGCGACGATCCTCTTGGAAACGCCGTAGTCATGCTTTTCTGCAGCAAAATGTACGTTGTTAACCAAGTGCGCTGTGCCGTATGCTTTGTACACACTTTGCACGTAAGGAAACTCTACCAAAGATGTGTTCTTCGTCCAGTCGGCGCCATCCGATACCATGAGCATGGGTCGGGGAGCGCACAAAGCAGCTACCTCGACATTGTTGGTTTGAAAGGTGGCCGTTTTGTGAACGGGCATGCCGCTCTCACAAACGCAGCCGCCAAAGAAATGGGCCGACACCTGCACCACGGGCACGGCCACTTTTATCCTGTCGTCGATAGCCGTGAGCATGAAGGTCTGCGTGCCGCCGCCTGATGCACCGGTCATTCCAATCCTGGATGCATCCACGTCGGGCCGGGAAAGAAGGTAATCAAGCACTCGTTTGCTGTTCCAGGTTTGCAAGGTCATGGCAATGGGCATTTTATGTGTTACCTGGGTGCTTTCAGAATACCCTACCATGTCGTACATAAACACAATGGCGCCCATTCTGGCAAGGGCGGCGCACCTTCGTTGGACAGGAATTGAAAATCTCGCATCAGGAAAATGACCATGGGCGCTCAGAATGGCGGGGTACTTGTCTGCCTTTTGGACAGGGCGATAGAGGTTGCCTGTTATATAAAAGCCAGGAAAGCTTTGTATGGCAATATTCTCCACGATGTAGCCGTCCATTTCCCGGGTATTGGTGATAACGGTTTTGAAGCCATCTTTTGGAACAGGCATCTTTTCCAGCTGTAGCCCGTCGATGATGTTTTTTCTGATCTGCGTGGCTCTCTTTTCCCAGGAAGCCTTGTCGGTCCATTGAGAGGCAAAATCTGCCATCTTGACTTTGGCTTCATCTTCTGTCCAGTAGTGGCCCTGGCAGAGCATGGACTCTTGCGCTATAGCTGCTCCGGCGATGGATAAACCGACGAATAGCAGTAGTAATGCTTTGGTGGTGTTGTGCATGGTAAAAGTAGGTGATGTCAACTACCGAAGATAGATAATAATTGAAACACAACCTGTCCCGGGAATCGTTTTGTTTCAGGCAATTCCTTGAACGGCTATTTGAAAAACATGAAAGAATTTGGGTGACGCTGAATTAATATATGTGAAGACCAATAGACAAAGAATCAGAAGCCTGGCCATGTTAGTAGGTTGAGTGAAAGATAACGAAAAGTACGGAGCGATATTTGATTGAGAACAGCGAGGGCCCTTAGGGTCGGCCCTTTAGGCAAACTTGGCTTTTAGTTGTACTTTGATACCCTTACCATACTTAAAACCAAGAAGATGCACTGCAAGCAAAGTCCGGGTATTACTCTACTGTTTTTGATAGTCTTGTCCACAAGTGCCTTTGGGCAGAGGGGAAAGAAGGACTTCCAAAGTGAGATCAACCAAAAAACGACCAGCATTGAGCCGAAGGTCATATCATGGTATGAGGATATTCATCAAAATCCGGAGCTCAGCAACCGGGAATTTCGAACTGCGATGCTTGCGGCCAAACACCTGGAAAGACTCGACATCGAAGTCACAACCGGCATAGCCCACACAGGCGTGGTTGGTATACTGAAAGGTGGGCTACCAGGGCCTGTCATAGCCATCAGAGCCGATATGGACGCCTTGCCGGTGGTGGAGGAGGTGGATCTGCCGTTTGCTTCGAAAGTGCGCACAACCTACAACGACCAGGAGGTGGGCGTGATGCACGCCTGCGGCCACGATGCTCATGTTGCCTGCCTCATGGGTGCGGCGGAGGTGCTGGCCGGCATGCGCAAGCAGCTGAGAGGTACAATCCTTTTCATTTTTCAACCAGCCGAAGAGGGAGCTCCGGCAGGAGAGGAGGGCGGCGCTGAGCTGATGATGCAGGAAGGTATTTTTAAAGACCTGCAGCCGGAAGCGGTCTTTGCGCTCCATACCGACGGACGGTTCGATGCCGGCACCCTGGGCGTACGCCCCTATGGCATGTGCGCCGGGGCTGATCAATTGGAGATTATTGTAAAGGGTAAGCAGTCGCATGGTGCGTTCCCCTGGCTGGGTAACGACCCCATCGTTGTAGCTTCGCAGATTGTGATTGGCCTGCAGGTGATTCCCAGCCGCCAGCTCGACATGACAAAGGCTTTGTCGCTTGTGACCATTGGAAGCATTCAAGGCGGGGTGAGAGGCAATATCATACCCAACGAAGTGCGCATGCTGGGTACTATCCGCACGTTTGATACTGAGATTCGGGAAGACTTCCACCGACGAATCCGTCAAACAGCCCAGAGCATTGCAGAGGGTTCCGGGGCCACTGCGGAGGTTATCATTTCTGGCAGTAATCCTGTGACTTTCAACGACCCTGAACTACTGACAAAAATGACGCCCACACTTTTGAAAGTAACCGGAGAAGGCAACCTGATCACGCCGTCCGTGGAAATGGGAGCGGAGGATTTCCCCTTTCTGACACAAAACGCTAAGGGCTTGTACTTTTATCTGGGGGTACGCACACCGGGAAAAGAGATCGAGTCTCAGCATTCACCTACCTACTATGTAGACGAGTCTTCTCTACAACTGGGAGTAAGAGCCCTCAGCAGTTTGGCGGTTGACTATTTGAATGGGAAGTAACGGAGGCAAATGCCAGGGTCTGGCTCAACCCTTCTCCTTAATCGGTCTGTAAATCCAAAGCTTTCCCTTGGCCAGGTTGTTCAGGTTGAGGTTGCTAACACCTACTTTTTTACCCCACTGGCCCGTGTTCTGGTGAGCGATCTCATAATTCAGCGGGCCGTTTACCTTATACACTACAGCGGTGTGCTGCCCCATGGTTTCTTTGTAGGTGGTGTTGCCGTCTTTCCAGGCGAGTTCTACATTTTCAAACTGGATCAGGTCACCTGGTAGCACCTCCTCTTTCTTGTAATTCAACTCACGACCGTAGATGGTCACGGTTTTCATGCTGCTGCGGTCGAAGTAGGCACCGGAGTAGGCCAGCGCACCTGCCGCCAAATCCCAGCATTCACCCCTGTCCACCTTTTTGCCCATCACAGAGTCGAGGTAGGTGATAATTTTAGCATTAAGCTCTGGCAGCTCTGCTTTGAAAGTGAAGGAACTAAGCAGAAGGAGTAGGGCTAGCTTTTTCATAGTTGGTTTGTTTTTAGATGCTCTGTGAAAGATACGCAAAAAGTAGAATTCTGGTTCGGAGCAATGGCAAGAAAAACGATTTGTGCCAAAGTCGCACTGCCCAAAGCCGATGACGCCTTTCGATAGATTCGATGTTGCAGAGAAGGCTTCCCCACTTTCAATACAATCAAAAAACTCGTAGCTTGGCCCTGTGTAGAAGTGACAATAGCCTGACTGATGAGTTTTACCTGTACCTTAGCTATTATTTTAAGGCCTTATGATCAGGCGACTCAACCAACCAACCACCTATCGCTGGACATTTGCTATTGTAGCCCTGTGGCCCCTTTTGTTTGGGGGTAATTTGCAGGCACAAAAGAAAATTACCATCGACACTCGCTTCAATACCGGCTCTTCCAACAGGGAGGAGATCAAGGTGTTTGACAATGCCGAGGAATCGGAACAAGCGCTGGAGTGGATAATTACCCAAGCGGCACTCACACCAAACTTTACCAGCAAAGCAGCCGACGTTAGCCGTGCCGAAGCTGTGCTGGCAGGCTCCGATCGCTACATTTTTTACAACCAAAGCTGGCTCGGCAATATTCATTCAACCAACAAAACCGACTGGTCAAAAGTAATGGCTATTGCCCACGAAATGGGCCATCACCTCAATGGACACACGCTATTGGGAACCGGAAGCTACCATGCCATTGAGCTGGAAGCTGACAAGTTCTCGGGCGCTGTTTTGTATAAAATGGGGGCGTCCCGTCAGGAAGCAGAGGAGGCGATGGAAGCATTCGCACGAAATTATATCAGCGAGAAGTACCCCCCCAAAGCAGATCGACTGGAGGCGGTTTCCCAGGGCTGGCTGGAAGCAAGAACCAAAGAAAATTCAACGCCGGAGAAAAGCGAGTCGGCGGGCACTCCGGAGCTGACCATCCAAAGTAAGATCGTCAATGTTTTTGAGCCTAACCGTGAGGGTTCTCACGTAGGCAATATCGGAAAGGGCTCGAGCATAGATTTTTCATTTCAGGCCGAAGGCTTATACGGCGGCGACCTCTTGATTTGGGTAGAACGAAAGAAAAACGGGAAATACGAAAGGCTCAGGGATCAAAATCAGATTTTTGGCGACGATGCTGGAGATGTCTTTTTTGTGAAGGAATACATTGAGCCGGTGTACGCAGGCAAAACTTATGAAGTGAGCTACTCCCTTCCTTTTAAGGAACTTCACCTTTCAAACGGAACCCATGAATTAAGAATCAATGCTAAATATTGTAAAGGCTTTAAGTGCATTGACTTTCCTTACGGATATTTCACGCTGGTTGTTAAGAATGAGAAGTGGGGCAAATGGTACAAAGAATTAATCGTTGAACAGGAGGAGGTTGCTGCTAAATAGTTGGATAGATGTCTTTATTCAGTTATTTGAAAGTGCTTTACAGAAAACCCAACTGACACCCCCTTCCATCCCGCAAGCGTCCGCTGGGCCGGGGCCGGGGTCAGGCTTGTGGGTGTCGAAATGTCTGCGCCTCGCCGCTACAATAGACGGAAGTCTTTAGTGCAAAGCGAGACGCTTAAATTTTTACGGTCCAAGCGGGACGCTTGAACCAGGAGCGAACGACTGCAAGGCAAACGCATTTAGTAAAAGCTTATGGTAAAAACCCTCCAAGGGTTTGCTTCTGGCTAACCCCTCTCTGGATAAATGGTAGCTTGCTGCCGTGGAAAGGATAAACCCCTGGAGGGTTGAGGATAAATGCATTTGCTGTGAGGGCGCTTGAACCAGGAGGGGACGACTGCAACGCACACGTATTTAGTAAAGGCTTATGGTAAAAACCCTCCAAGGGTTTGCTTCTGGCTAACCCCTCTCTGGATAAATGGTAGCTTGCTGCCATGGAAGGGATAAACCCTTGGAGGGTTGAGGGTAAATGCATTTGCTGTGAGGACGCTTGAACCAGAACGGAAGCGTCACTTCCCCTTCGCAAAATAATCGTCCACCGTCTTTGCCAGGTCAGCCGACAGCACATTGGCGGCCACAATTTTCCCCTTGCTGTCGACGAGGTAGTAGGTGGGCAACACCTCAATCGCATACTTTTTGTAAAGGTCGTAGTCGTCGGCGTCGTACACATGCAGCCACGGCACGTTGAACTTGGCCATCGACTTTTCCCATTTGTCGGCCGACTTGTCGTAGCTCACACCCACAATCTGCAGCTGCTCACGGCTGTACTTGCTGTAAAGCGGATTGAGGATGGTTTCGATGGTGTGCAGGCAGGGTTTGCACCACCCCGCCCAGAAGTCGAGCAGGATAAGGTCACCTTTGATGCTCGAAAGCTCCAGCATGCTGCCATCGGCGGCTACCTGCTGAAAGCCCGGAGCCAGGTCACCCACTTTGGGTTTGGTTTGGGCCTGCGAGTGGCCAGCTAAAAATAGGAGGGCTATTGCCAGTAAAATCCTCATTGTTGACAGTTTAGTTGGAAAAATAGACGAGCAAAGATGGCAAAGGTTGCCTATTTTACCTAGTGAGGCAATGTCGCCGGAACTATGTTAGTCTATTTTGGATGGTTTGTTTCGTTAATTTGCCCCCTGTATAGTTGTCTTGACTTACACGCATCAAAATCCCCCGTTTATGATTCGTCATACCGTTGTTCTAAGGTTAAAGTATCCCAAGGGCTCGCCTGAAGAGAAGGAATTCCTCACCGCTGCGGCTAAACTATCATCCCTGCCAGGTGTTCACAAGTTTGAGTCGTTGCGCCAAACAGGCAAGAAGAACGACTTTGACTATGGGCTGTCGATGGAGTTTGATAACATGGAGGCATACGAAGGCTACAACCAGCACCCTGACCACATCAGGTTTGTGCAAACCTACTGGGCAAAGTATGTAGAGAAGTTTCTGGAGATCGACTACGAGCCGATGTAGCCAGCGCCTGCTTCCCCAGGTGCTCACCACGCTCGTGATGCTGTGCGACTATGTGATTTGATTTCAGCCTGACTGAGCTACAGTGCTTCTAGAGATAGCTCAGCCACCAGTCTTTTCTTTCCCGCTTTACTTTGGCCATGAGCTTGCAAAGGGGATAGAGCATCACTAGCACGAGCAGCCACACCACATAAACGCCCGTGAGATTGGTGCCATAGCCTGTTGGGTAATGAAAGAAAATAGTTAAAAACTGCGAGGCATCGAAGCCCTGATACATACCGTAGAAGATGCTGAGCACATGGATAAGGGCGAAGTGCAACACGTAAAAGAAGAAGGGCACTCTGCCAAACATCACCAGGGTGTCGTGAAGCCACCCCTTAAAATTCTCAGCGTAGCCTCCCAGAATCGCCATTGGGCCCAGGGTGGCCAGGGTAAAGAGCAGGCTTGGCGGATACTTTGTCAGGTTCATAAAATCTAAGACTGTGGCCCTCCAGCCCAGCGCTTGACTTTCCCACGGATTGGGGTCGCCATAGGCATCCACAAAGCGCAGCACAACAAAGCAGCCAATCATGATAAGCCCAGCCTTGATCAGATAGGCTTTGCGCTCAGCGCCAGGTTTGCCGAAAATGGTTGACGTACCATAGCCCAGTAGCATTATTCCCACCCAGGGGATCAGTGGATAGACGAAAATGAAAGATAGAGGCCCGGCCACAAACGCCGACTGCCTGTACAGTCCTACCCAGAAGGCATCAATTGCTCCTCCAGACGGCCACACATTGTCAAGCAGCTGATGCCCGACCAGCAGCACCAAACCCAGCACCAGGCATTTGCGCACTCCCAAAAATTGAGCCCCGGCCAGCAGCACCATGCTGGCTCCTATGGCCCAGATGACCTGAAGCACCACTACAAGGCCAGGGAGGCCAAAAATGCCCGGGCTAAGGAAGGAGACGATGGAGTTGATGACAAATACTTCGACAAAGATGAGCCAGAGTCCCCGCTTGAGCAGAAAGCTGCCGAGTTCGCCTTTTGATTTGCGGCTGCTCATTAAGCCTACGGACGTGCCGGCAAGGAATACAAACACAGGAGCACAGAAATGGGTAACCCAGCGTGTCAGGTACAATGCAAGGGGGACGTCAGGTTGGGCCATGGGATCCTGGATGCCTCCGGTGAGGAAAAAATCACGGACATGGTCGATGGCCATGATGACGATGACCAGGCCTCGCAGAAAGTCGATGCTTGTGAGCCTGTATGATCGTTTGTCTGCGACAGGGTTACTCATGCCAACTGGTCTAAATGGAGATGGTTGCAGCAAAGTCCCTAACAATATACTACATTTTTCGAATGAGGGCTATTTGTGAGGGACCCCGGTTTCCACGGATATTTGATTGAGGCGCACAACTACATGCTGTCTCATGCCCCAACCTTGGCTACATCAACCAGCAGGCAGGTTGTTGTATCTCCTCACGAGGGCATTCAGCTCTTTCACGGTTTTGCTGAAAGGCTCGGCGCCTTTTTTCACCACGTGGTAGGCTGCAATATGCTCGCACAACTCGTAGTAGGCCGTTATTGCTTCCAGGCGCTTGGTGCGCAGTGCGTCGGGCGACGGCGCAGGGGCTTCGCCGGTGCGGGTCTGATACTGCTCGTCAAAGGCGTCGTTGTCGGCCTCCATGGCCTTGGCCCAGTCTTCCAGCTTCAGGGCTGTTACGGCCACTTTCAATGCAGGCTTGGTTTCCCAGTCTCTCAGTATGCTCCTGATAGAGGCTGTTTCGCCAGCGTAGTTTTCCCGGGCAATGGCCTCTCCGCCGTAGTCTTCCAAGTGCTTGTGCAGCTTTTCGGCGTGACGAACGGTGCTCTCATCAAAATGGTAGGTGAGGGCGTTCACGTAGGTAATGATGCCGGTAATGGCTCTGTCACGGCGCATATCGAGCATCGCCAGCTTTTCGGCCATCTTAAACCCCTCCCTGGCTTGAAACATCTCATCCGCCTGGCCCATGATTGCCCGTAGTTTTTCCTCCTGCTTCTGCACTTTCAGGGTGGCCGGATCATTTTTGGCTGCTATGTCCAGCACTTCATTCATGAACTTCGAAAAATCGCTGTTGGGCAGCGAGTTGATGTGAACTTTGTCAATCATAGGTAGTCGAAACTATAGCTGATCGATAAATATACACAATGACTTCTTATTTGCCGAAAGGGGGGGTGACGATGGGGTAAAACTCACCCAACCGCCAAAGCCTCCATCCCACGCCGTCATCGAAACGTAGCGGAGCGGAGTGAGAGATCTCCCCGACCTGGCAGAGTTTTAGAACTGCTTACTGCCATTACCTGGGGGATGCCGTTCCGGCGTCAGGTTCCACGTCGGCTCGCTCCTTCGTCGCAATCGGCCACGCCTACACGTTGTTCCGGCGGTCAAGTATGACGTTGGTGTGGGGAGGGCGGATGTGCTCATGCCGTGCCTCAACTATGCCGCCTTACCACCAAAGCCCCGATAACACGCCGTCATCTCGCAGCGCAGCGGAGAGATCCCCGAGACCTGGCAGTGTTTTTCAGAACACCTCCTGCCACCATCACGGGGATGCCGTTCCAAGTCGGCTCGCTCGTCCCTTCGACAAGCTCAGGGTGACTCGCAATCGGCATGACGCTGGTGTGGTGGCGGTGGATGTCCTCAGCCTACACTTATTCGCCAACTATCAGTTCGCTTGGATTATCCGCCACAAGAGTTAATTTTATCATCGGCGTGCCCGCCCGAACGACGTTCAGTCGGGCGGGGCTAACTGATAATGAAAAAGCAGCTGCATAAAACTCCCACACTGACGGGCCAGGTGTTGACGGTAAGTGGGCATGACGATTCGACGGATCCGAATAATGAACAATAGCAACCTCATAGCAATCCAGGCCAAGTTGCGGCTTAAGACTACCGACGAGGGTGGGCGCCAATCAGGCATCAAGACTGGCTATCGACCAAACCATGTTTTCGAGTATGATGGTGATGGAAAACTTTTATCGACATACATTGGAGAAATTTCTTTCGAAAAGGATTGGATACAACTGGGAGCCGAAGAAATAGTGACTGTTAAGTTTCTTTCCGGGCAATCAATTGAAAAGTATTTGAACACTGGAACGAAATGGTGGATTCACGAGGGGCTAAAAGTCGTCGGAGAAGCCGAGATTCTAAGGGTTTAACCACTCCTTTGGTGCAAACGGCGACTTGTGTAGATAAAACCGACACGCCCCGCTAGTCCGAGCAGCTAGGCCCGCCAATAGCATTGAATGCTGGTGCGAGACCGTGTCTCGTATCATTAACGGTGTTCAGGCCTACCACAACTATGCCGCCTTCCCGCCAAAGCCCCGATAACATGCCGTCATCGCAGTGAAAAGGAGCCGACGTGGAACGGGATCTCCATGACCTACAGCCGAGCTTATAATGCTCACTGCCATTACCTGGGGGATATCTCACCCTTCGGGATTCGATATGACGTTGGTGTGGAGAGGGTAGCACTTCTCCAGCCACCACCGCCCACCATCTACCCCATGTCGACTTTCACCTCAACAAATTGTAAATTCACAGCAAGCCAACCAGGCATGGTGTAACCTAACCCCCAATGATCATGAGCCGAAAACTGAACATTCTCCTCCTGTTGCTGAGCCTGCACTGCGTTGGCTACTCCCAGCCAGCAGGCGTAACGGCAACGCAGGAAGTATACAAGCGTATTGATTCCACGGCGCTTACTGTGGACATATTTACTCCGGCCGGGGCAAGTTCGTCTCCCCGGCAGGCCATCGTTTTTTTCCACGGCGGAGGCTGGGCCTTTGGTCATCCGAAGGAATTTCATGGGGCTTGCCGCAGGTATGCCGAAAAAGGCTTTGTGACTTTCTCTTTTGAGTACCGGCTGTCGGTCAATGCCGACGAAAGTTGGCCAAATCCAAAGATTACCCCGGTGGAGTGCGTCAAAGATGCCCGGTCGGCGGTGAGGTGGGTGAGGGAAAATGCGAAACGGCTCAACATCAACCCCGATATGATCGCCGTGGGCGGGCAATCGGTAGGAGGGCAGCTCACCCTCATGACTGCCCTGGGCGACACCATCAACGAGGCCAACGATAACCTGGCCATCAGTCCCCGGCCTACCGTCATGCTGCTCTATTCGTCCACGGTGAACACCATGGAAGCCTGGTGCGACCTTATGCTGGGCGAAAAGCGCCACATGATCTGGGCCATTTCGCCCCGGCACAACATCAGGCCTGGCATGCCTCCCGCCATCGAGTTCCACGGGCTCGACGATACCACGGTCAACTTCTGGACGGTCAATATGTTTAAGCGGGAGACGGAAGCACAGGACAACGAATTTGAGGTGGTGACCTACAAGGGCAGGAAGCATTACCTGGGGCTGGACAATGAAAAGTATTCGACGCTATTCGATGAGGAAATTATGGAGCGAACCGACCAGTTTTTGGCGAAGCATGGATTTGTGGTGCGGTGAGTTGGGGGGAATAGCACGTGCTCAGGCCTGGCTTCACGCATGCCGCCTAACAGCTAAAGCTTCCATAACACGCCGTCACTTCGCAGCGTAGCGGAGAAGTCCCCCAGACTTACGGCCCAGCTCGTCATACCTACTGCCATTACCTGGGGGATGCCGTTCCGGCGTCGGGTTCCACGTCGGCTCGCTCGTCCCTCGCAATTGGCATGACGTTGGTCTGGAGAGGGTGGCTGTGCTCATGCTTCGCCTCAAGCATTTTGCCTTATCACCAAAGCCTCCATAACACGCCGTCATCTCGCAGTGAAACGGAGCCGACGTGGAACGGGATCCCCAAGACCCACAGCCGAGCTTGTTATGCCTTCTGCAACTATCAAGGGGATCCCTCGCTCGTTCCTCGCAATCGGGATGACGATGGTGTGGTGGCGGCGGAGGTTGTGCAAGCGAGGGATGGCATCCTTCACACCCCCTTTCCGCATTTAGCCCCTCTCATTGTCGTGTTTACACTGCTGGAATGATGTGCTTCCTACGGATATTTGTTCTATCAACAAACGAAATTCCCTCAGAGTCTCTCGCAGAGGACTCTGAGAAATAGCATTGGAGCCTCTCAAAGGGGACGCTGAGGAATAGCGCTGACTCAGAGTCCCTTGACAGGAGACTCTGAGGGAAAAAGATTCGTATCATCAACAAACTCAAACAGCATGAGAAAAATAGTCGTATTGTCAATGATCACACTGGATGGCGTAATGCAGGGGCCCGGCGCACCTGGGGAAGACCCATCGGGCGGTTTCAAACATGGTGGCTGGGTGGCACCTTACGACGACGAGGTTTATGACGAGGTCGTGAAAAAGGAGCTGCAACCCGCCGACTACCTGCTGGGCCGGAAAACCTACGAGATATGGGCTGCCTACTGGCCTCACCACGGAGAGTTTTGGCCGGGCATTAACGAGGGCATGAAGTATGTGCTTTCGAAGCGCCTCAGCCAGTCGGACCCCATGGTGGCCGGGTGGAAAAACTCTGAGGTGGTCAAAGGCGTGGCCGACATCAAAAAGATAAAAGAGGGCGACGGTCGTGACATCCACGTATGGGGCAGCAGTGAGCTGGTGCAGCTGCTGCTTGCGCATGACCTTGTCGACGAACTCCGGCTCAAAATCCATCCACTGATTCTTGGCAAAGGGAAAAGATTGTTTGACAGTGGATCGATGCCTGCGGCATTTACGCTGACAGAAAGTATTGTCACACCCACCGGGGTGATCATCGCTGCTTTCAAGCGGGCCGGGAAAATAGGCACGGGTACCGTTGGCGAACGGTATGAGTTAAAAGATTCAACTGAAGGGTAAGCTTAGAGGTACGGGCAGCGGATTTGCTGGGGCTGGCTTTCAGGAAAGAGGCACAAAGAACCGCAAGGACGTCTATTAAAAACGGCTTGCAGTTCTTAGCCAGTGCAAAGTCACGACAGGGATAATTCCTCCTGATAGGGCTTTAGAAATTTAATATTCAGGCGATATTTATAAGGTTGATGAGCCGTTACCTTTATCGTATTGAGTATAATTACGACCTGGCTGTAGATAAACAAAGCTATCAGAATGGGGTAAATTCCAAAAAGAACCAAAGGAATGGCATATAGGGAAATGCTGAGTTGGTAGTTGATAACATCAACGGCATGTTTTCTAATGTCCTTTACCTCA
This sequence comes from Imperialibacter sp., assembly GCF_048007035.1. Taxonomy (NCBI): domain Bacteria; kingdom Pseudomonadati; phylum Bacteroidota; class Cytophagia; order Cytophagales; family Flammeovirgaceae; genus Imperialibacter; species Imperialibacter sp. The sequence goes on along the minus strand of NZ_CP180355.1, from coordinate 272,001 downwards.
TCCCGTTTCAGAATCCAAAGCACAATCGGCGGGGCAATCAGTATCAATAAACCACTCAAATGTATAAGAGGCAGCCATTTGCTGGTGTCGTCTTTAGTCGCTTCGCCAAAGGAAGGTTCATTCATTGCCAGGGTTTCATATTCCACCCCCAAAGCTCCTGCAATTGATTGGAGCGTGTATGCACGTGGGTCAACTTCACCGCTTTCGATCCGCTGTATTGTCCTGACGCTGATGTCAGTCAATGAAGCCAGGTCTTCCTGGGTAATGCCCTTTTTCAGCCTTAGTTCTTTTATTAATTGTCCGGTTCTCATGAGTTTTTTTATTTCAAATTTGTGGGGTTTTAGGGCAACAGTGCCACTACAATTACCCGTCATTCACACGACAATTGTGATAATATACCTCATTTTAAGCTAATCTGCATATCAAGTGCTTTCGTTAGGGCTTCAGGCCTTCAGGTGGGGCTGCTGAAAAGCTAAGCTCCCCCAAAGAGCAGTTATTTCACACCCTGGATTCAATAGGACGTGTGTAGGGTGGTTGCAGTCCCGGCCACTTTGTGTATTTTTAGTCAATGAAGATAAGCTGTTTTACTTTTTTGAATTTGCGCAGGCTCACATGCAGGCCGCTCGTTGGCGCTCATTAATGTAACCTACAATGAAATTGAAATGTACTTTTTGCCTGGTAGCACTGCTTAAGTTTTACGGTGTTGCTCACGCACAACCAATCAACAATGAATTTTTTGCAAAAGAGCCTACTCCACTCACTTATGCACAGCAGTATTTGTTGCATTCAAAGATTCTGAATGAGGATAGAAAGGTCAATATTTTCCTTCCCGAGAGCTTTTATGAGGTATCGGCACAGCACACCTATCCCGTGCTTCTGCTCCTTGAAGATGAGTTTTTCCTGATGGTTTCGGGGGTGGTAAAGCATTTAAGCGCTGTGGAAAGAATGCCGGAAACCATAGTGGTGAGCCTCGTAGATGGCCCGCACATACCCAAGTTTTATACCAACGGCAGCGATTTTTGGCCAATGGATTGGAAACAACTTCCTTTTGGAGAAAACCCGGATTCATTTACTGCCTACTTAAGGAAAGAGCTTTTGCCTTATTTGAAAAGCAACTTCAGGGCAAACGATTTCAACCTGATCATGGGGCTGTCTGTGACATCGATGTATGCCTTGCACACTTTTGCCAAAGAACCAGATTTGTTTGATGCTCACATTGCCATTGCCGCTGGCGATGTACTTGGTATGGGATATAATGATGGCGAAAGCCTTATCGACGTCATTGTGAATGACTTTAATAGTGCGCCAAACAGGAAAGGCTACCTGTATGTAACATCTGCCGATTCGGATGGCAATGGCGATTCACCGATGATTAAAGCTAACCTGGAAGAATTGGAAAGGCGGCTGTCTCCTTACCGCACTGCTGATTTTCAATTTGTCTCAAAATCATTTGAAAACGAAGGGCATTACGATGTTGCGTTGCCTGCTTTGGAGGAAGCACTGGGCATGATATATCCTAAAGATAAATGGTTCGCAAAGTATCACGAGATGATCGAGGCACCGGGAAATGCGATGGCCAATATAGATGGCTATTTTCAGCGTCTTTCGGCGGAATATGGGTTTGATATATTGCCTAGGGCAGAGAGGTGGAACAGCGGGAACAGCTTAAGCAGAGTAGGGCCAAGGTTACTTCGGGATGGGAGAATTTTGGAATCGATAGAAGTGATTGAGCGATGGGTGGAGTATCGACCAAAATCGGCAGAGGCCTTAAGCGAACTGGCAAAGGCATACGAGGCAAATAATCAGCTTGACAAGGCCATTTCAGCATTGGGCAAGGCGCTTCAAATATCGTCAGCATTGGAAATGGAAGAATCAAGCGAGTACCAAACCCAGCTCGATCAATTGAAAGAAAAAACCAGGGACAAGAAAAACCAGAGATAAAGAACGATGTTGGTAATGGACAGCCGAGCTCATAATACTACCTGCCATTATCATGGAGATATCGTTCCGGGGGCGGGTTCCACCGGCACTGGCGAGTGATGCAATCGCTCATCTCGCAGACCCTCGTTGCAAACGATGGTCATGTAAGGGAAAAGCCGCTTCAGTCTTTAGCAACCAAGCTATCCACCTCCCAGTACTTCTCCTTCATCAGGCTCAGGGCAAATCCTGCTGCGGCTGCGCTAAACACAGAATAGTCGAGCGGGCCTTTGATGCCGGTAGAGAGCGCCATCGACAGGCCAAACGCCAGCAGGAGGTAGCCACTTAGTTTGGCGAACAGCTCTGTTTTGAAGCCAATCAAAAGAAAAAGAGCAAACACGACCTCGGCCGCAGTGGCAATGCCAGCCAGCGTCGGCACAATGGACGCAGGAGCCCAGGGATTGATGACCCCGGTATAGGCCACGAAGCTGTCCCAGTTTCCCCAAGCAGAAACGTCGGGGCTCCAGAGGCCGAAGCGGTCGGCCACGGCCGATAAAAACCCGGCAGCAAGGGCCAGGCGAAGGAAGAGTTTGATGACGTTGTTATTCATATGTTGTGCTACGGGTGTTGGCGGGTAAAGATAAGGCACGAACATATAAGGTTCAGTCACAACTCCTCAAAAGTCAGTTTAGTAAAGGCTTTAATGAGTCTGCCTCTCAACCCGCTCGACAAAGTCGATGACCGTAGAACAAAATAGTTGGTTTTCTTCGATCATAGGAGAGTGAGCTGATTCTTCAAAATGAACAATTGTTTTGAGCGATTCGGCCGTTCCAAGCGCATCGTAGGCATCCTGCGCCATTTGATAAGGGATGGCTCCATCGTGCCTTCCCCAGCATATGAGTGAAGGTATTGTGATTTTTGCCATGAATGGTGTGAGGTCGGTGGATACGATCTCCTGCTCTAATTGTTGATCTGAAAATTTCCCATTGAGGAGGATGTCGAAACCATTCGGACTTCCAAAAAGGAAGTCGCTGAGTCCATAATAGCTGTAATCACTTTTATAAAAATAGGCATGTGCGGCTGGCAGGTAGGTTGTGTAATGCTTGCTTGAATAAGTCAAAGGGCCGTTGGATTGGTCATACCAATGAAGCGCTTCTTTCCAAAATTGAGTGTCTACCCCTTTTTCAATTTCGGCCATGGCGTAGTCCATTACCCATTTCTTTGAAAGATCGGCGGATTGTACTTTGTTGTGCGCTCCGTCCACTTCTATCCACCCTTTGGCTTCTGCCGGATATTGAATAAGGTAGGCGGTGCCGAGCAGTCCTCCCCAGCTATGCCCCATAAGGTAAATGGTGGGGTGATCGTAGAGGTGATTGATCAATGTGACTACTTTATGGGTATCTCTGACCATCGCTTGAACCGTCATGGAAGCTGGTTGTGCGTTCCCTTGTGCACTGCCGGCAGCTCGCTGGTCCCAGTACACCATCGCAAACTTTTTCTCAAGTTTCTGAAAATGCTCCCGCCATACAAAAGCGCCATTGCCAGGTCCTCCGTGAAGAAAAAGGATGAAGATTCGGGAAGACGTATTACCGGCGACGGTAAGAGGCATGTCTGCCCCGTCGCTTTGCAAAAAGAAGTGATCCTCTTTGCTACAGCTTGTCAGCAAAACAAAAATGATAGAAATGACTAAAGCTTTTTTCATATCGATACAGAAAATTATTTGGGATTCAGGGGAATAAATGTGCCGGCCTCAAATGTCGGATTGGGTAACCACATGGTGTTGTGTGGATATTGCAGAAAGGCGCCGACCTTTAAATAGTACCCGGAAAGCAGGTGGTTGCCAGGAACAGGTTCCTTGCCGAACTCCAGTGCAGTTAATGGCATGTATTGATAGTTTCCGGCGAGGAATTTCTTTCTTATGCTCAGGTCATCCCCGACCTCGTAGGTTGCACGGGTAAGGAATGTACGCAAGAGCCCCGGACCAGCTTGTAGTTTCCAGTAGAAACGATTTTCACAACGTAATGCATAGCCCAGTTGCACGTTGGTGAATAGCCCCGTGTGGTTGCCGGGATGGGTATACATGCCCAGCGCCACACTGATTGAAAACCGGTGGTGAAGACTACTTTTTTTTCCTTCGAAAAATGGATCAAAGTCTGAATGAAAAGCTTCCTTTGATGCAGAAATGCCGGGGCGGGAGATCTGTTTCCCGAAATACCCCAACTGCAAAAATTGGTGGTCGGCGGAAGCCTGCCCCATGACTTGGCCGAACCCACCAGCAGCACTTGCCAGCAGGCTCAGGAAGAGTTTGCTTCTACACAAGCGCCGGATGATAGCTACTTTGGTGGAGTGCCAAACAGCGCAGACGGAGTGAAGAAAGTTGGTTTTCATAACCATTAGGCGTTTAGATAGATCAAAAAAAAGCCACCCAATCGGGCAGCTCTTTCCTTTGTTAAGCTTAGGGAAATTAAACTTTCTTATAGGTAGTCACCCTGGTGCACCCGGTAGCGCCATCTACTTCGGTAAGAGTGAAGCTCTTGGTGGCGGTGTTCAATGCGAAGTCGCCATTGCTGCATACCGTGCCATTGCTGCGGCACACTTCCAGATTGTCGCCCATCAGCAGGTAGGTGCCGTTGTCGTTGGTCACACCTCCATTAACGAGGGTTTTCATCTGGTACGAGTTGTCGGCTTTCATGGTAATGGTGAGGCAGTTGGCATCGTCGCAGGTGAAAGTGCTGGTGCCGTTGCCGCCATTGGTGCAGCCCGATATGTCGGTTTTTACGAGTGTCCACGTGCCTACCAGCGGGCTGCTGGCGTCGCCATCATCGTCTTTGCATCCGGTAAAAAATAGGGTGGCTGCTGCAGCCAGCGTAAAAAGTGATGTTCTTATTCTGTTCATTGCTTTAAAAAATTTGTGTTAGTCATCGATTCGTTCGTCTGTTCTTCTGGCCGTTGAAAGGGTGCCAGCCTGTTACAGGTCGTTGGGTGCGATGGGCGACGGCACTACATTCTTCACCGGCCGGGTCGACTGCAGGTAGGCAAATATTGCTTCCAGCTCTTCATCGCTCAGGTGCCGGTAGTTGGGCCAGGGCATGGGAGGCAGCAGCATGCGCCCGTTTTCCAGCCCCTTGTATTTTCCTTGAGTCATCGCCCGCTTGAACTGCTCCAGCGACCAGCTACCAATGCCGGTTGCATCAGAAGTTAGATTACCCGCAAAAGATACACCCCAGGGACCTACTGCATTGGTGTTGTGCATACCAAAAAGCACCCAGTTGCTTAGCTCACTTTTGTCCACTCGTGGCAACGGCATATCTGACGGGTGGCCGCTGAGCAGCCTTTCAGGATCAGGTACGGGCCCCTGCTCGGTAAACACTTTTGGCGAATGGCAGTCGTTGCAGCCCATGATGTCGACCAGGTGAGCGCCCTTAAGGACTACCTCTTCCCGGGAAATAGGCACGACAGCCGAGGTTTCCTCCTCTTTTGGTTGGGCTGTGGAACAGCCCTGATGGATAGCAACCACGCCTGAGACCAGACATAGCGCTGCTGATAGAAATTTGTGTTTCATTTTGAGTAATTGATTAATAAAAGATGTTGGTTCTACTAAAGCCTCCCGCTGTTCAACCCCGGCACGATATACTGGAAGCCCAGCACCGGATTGAAGTTGCGTTTCAGGTAAGGGTTGCCTTCAAGCCACCCCGCCGTTTTGCCTGTTACGTCAAGTGTAAGCGCCAGGCGGTCGGCCACAGCGTAGGCCACGCCCCATTTGATGGCACCACCCCAGCTGGCTTTGCTGCCGAAGAAACTGTTGGGTTGCTTCCAGATCTTCACTGTGCACGACATGCTCAGCCCTTGTAGCGCATCGATGGGCCGCTGGTAAACGCCCGCCTCCACGCCGTAGTAGGCATGTTTGTAGTTGGCGAAGCGGTTCACGCCCAAAAAGTAGCCGTCGCCTTTGTAGGTGAAGGGCATATTGAGGGAGATGCTGTTGCCAAAGTGGGTAGGAGAGTATTGAACAAAGGGAAGAATTGTCAGCTCCTCATTGATCCGGATCCGATTGACCAGTATGATGGCCGGATTTAAAAAATTGAGGAGCGACAATCGTTTCTGCTTCACCAGGTATTTCTGCGCTTCTTCCGACAGGTCGTGGAAGCCAATGCGGCGGTTTTCGCCCTCGCCATTGGGGAAGTCGTCACGGTCGTAGTACGACGCATTGGGGTTAAACATGTCGTAGGCCCATGCGGTGAGGTCGGCACCGGCAAAGTCACGCTGTGTAGCCTCTTTGTGTTCAAACTTAGGCGCTATCACCTTTACTGAGTCGGAATGGGTGCTGGTGGCAAAGCGGAAGTAGTTCCACACATAGTGGGCGTTGTAGAGGTACAGGGGAGCTTTGTAGAAGCTGCGCTCATTGTAGAAGTCGTTCATCACGCTGGTTTTGGTAAGCTGCGTTTCGTATTGCACACCCGCCGTGTAGGCGTAGAGCAGGGCGTTGTTGTCGGTAGCCTTCAGGTTGGCGAGGTCTTCGTCCGACGGGCCATACACGGTGCCGTCCCAGCGGTGAAAAATCCAGTTACCGTTTTTGCTGGCAACCCCGTTAGCACCCAGCACAGAGCGGTGGTATTCTTCGTGTCCCCATACGCCCAGCGGCAGGGGCAGCTCACTGCCGTACTTGCTGAAAAGCAGACCAGTGGCATAGCTGAAGCTTGTCTGCGTCCATTTTTTATCGAACAGGGCATTGCTGGCGGCATCGATACCCCAGAAGCTCACGTCATATATATCGGCGCTCCACTGAAGGGCCTGGTGCATGGAAGGGTAGCGGTGCGGAAGTTGGGTGTTTTGCGGCACGTCGAGCAGCGGCACCGAAAGCGAGAGCTTTGTTTGTGCCTGAGCCGCTGTTCCCCAGCCGAGGAGCATCAGCCCCATGAGTAAATTCTTTTTCATAATGGTTTTGAGTTTTTTGACTGGCTGATATACGGAGGGAGTTGAAAGCTGATCGTCCGAATTGGTCAATTCGGACGCATAAAGATGAGAAACCTCAAATAGCAAGCACCAAAACTCAAATTCAAAGCGGCTAAACTCTAAACCCAGGTCACTTACACACTGCGAAAATCAAGGTTGACTTATGAAGGCAGGAAGGTTGATGTTTCTGTTATAGCCTGATTGAAGCTTATTTGTTATTTGCAGCTTTGGCTTTGGAATCTCCTCCTTGTTGCTTATTTGATCTTTGTTTTTTGAGCATTGGAATTTCCCCTTTTTTGCTTATTTGCTATTTGCAGCTTGAGCTTTGGAGTTTTCTCTTTGGTGCTCATTTGTTATTTGCAGCTTGAACTTTGGAATTTCCTCCCTGGTGCTTATTTGATCTTTGTTTTTTGAACATTGGAATTTCCCCGTTGGTATTCCGACGGCGTCATCCCATAGTGTTTCTTAAACACTGCATTGAAGGTAGCCTTGGAATTGAAGCCTGCGTTGGAGGCGATGCCCAGCAGCGTGAGGTTTTGGTCTTCCTGGCTTTCAAGCTTGTCGGTAAACTCTTTCAGCCGGTACTCATTCACAAAGTCGTAGAAGTTTTTGCCAAACACCAGGTTGATAGCTTCCGACACGTACTGCTTGTTCGACTTCACCTTTGCGCACAAGTCGAGCAGTGTGAGGCCCGCCGTTCGGTAAAGCTTTTCCTCTTCCATCAGCTTTTTAATGTCCTCAGCCAGCTGCCGGTGCTGTTCTGTAACCGGCCTGGCAGCCTCCTGGGCCGACTGGACTTCCGATACTTCTGCAAAGCCTCCTTCTTCAGTTTCTGACTGAAAAATCGCAGGCTGCCTGATGAGCTTATAGGCCGACCAGTAGATCAGAAAAATGACACCCAGGAAATGATAGGGGTAAATGCTGCCAACCACGGGGAGGTTGTACTTTCTGGCATAAAACACCGCCACACCTACGCACACAATGGCGAGATTGATCCAAAGAAAATTACCCAGCCACAGGAGCCTGGTTTCCTCAGAGGCGGCATAGTTCAGGATTTTTTTTCTGTAAAGGTTATAGAACCAAAGCGAGGCAGAGAAAAACGTGACATGGAGCACGTTGACCAGCTGGTTGATCAGCCCAAAGTCGTCCTTCACGGAAAGGGCGAAGTCCGCAATATAGGCCTGCTTCTCGTTTGCCGACTGGAGATAGAAGGGCATGTGATAGACCGCCAGTAGCACAAAGGGGACAAAGTAAAGCCATTCCACAAGCGAGGACTTTAGCGAATACCTGGTGATTCGCCGCACGAAAATGAGAATGATAGGGCCGTAAAGTGACGGAACCAACCAGGTGACGTGCAATAGGTGCGGAAATTGCATGAAGAACTCCTGCCTGTCGTTGGTAACAAGAAACAAGTGGATGGCCAGAAACAACAGCAGAAAACCGAAGAGTCGGGAGCCTCTGATGGCAGAATGAAAGAATAGGTAGGTGGCCAGGAGAATAGCCTGGATGCAGCCTGCAAAAAGTAAAATTTGAAGCAGCCCTATATTCATTGTTCAAAAGTGAACCGCAAATATAGCAGAGTGAAGCAAAACACGTAAGGAAGGAAAATTCAGGAAACTAGTGATGAGATTGAGAAGCTGTGAAGCAGCTAGCTTTCGCTTAGCCTCTGCAGGTGAGCAGCCAGTGGTTTCCAAACTTATCGGTGAGTCCTCCAAACCAGGCGCCCCAAAAGGTCTTTCCAACCGGGTGAGTGGCTTGGCCTTTATGGGACAGTTTCTTAAAGTAGTGCTGAAGCTCCTTTTTGCTGTTGCAGTCTATCAGAATAGATACGGCATTTCCCCGACTCAGGCCGTCTTCACCCACCATGTCGGTGGCCATTAGCACCAGGTTATCTTTCGAGAGCGTGGCCTGCAGGATGAACTCCCTCATTGGTTGTGGGAACTGAGCAGAAGCGGATGACGCCGCCACAGTCTCAAGCTGAAGTTCCCCACCCAGGCAGTCACGGTAGAAGCTCATCGCCTCCCTGCAGTTTCCGTTGAAGGTCAAATATGTAATCAAATGGGCCATTTGTCAGCATTTGTCAACCATACAAAAGTAGCTTTGGGAGCATCGCTTACCGGGGTGTGAAAACGGCAGTTTGGAGGGTTGATTGCGTCACAAGTAATTCCTACTTTTATCAGGTCAAATTTCATCCCAATGAAGAGTATTTCAATCCTTGTTCCTAACTCGGCAGTGATGGAAGCGGTGGCCGATCCCCGCTATATGTTCACCGCCGCCAACCAGTTTTTACAGGCCGTTGGCAAGGCGCCACTTTTTGAAGTGCAACTGGTGGGTGCTACAAAGGACGTGAAGCTGCACGATGGCGCTTTCTCTGTCCATACCGACAAGCTGATGAAGGATGTTGACAAAACTGACCTGATTGTGATCCCCGCTCTGTTTGGCGACATGAAACAGGCGGTGGAAGTCAACAAAGAAGCTATTCCATGGCTTGTGAATAAATACAATGAGGGCACAGAAATAGCCTCGCTTTGTGTGGGGGCCTTCCTGCTGGCGTCCACCGGCTTGCTGGAAGGCAAACGCTGCTCTACCCACTGGGCATTTGCCAACGAGTTTCGGGAGACGTTTCCCGATGTGGAGCTGGTAGATGGTAGTATTATTACCGAAGAGCACCGGCTCTATTCGAGCGGTGGCGCCAATTCCTATTGGAACCTGCTGCTCTACCTGCTGGAAAAATACACAGATCGGGACACAGCCATTCTCGCTGCCAAATACTTTGCCATCGACATCGACAGAGAAAGCCAGTCGGCTTTTATGATGTTCAATGGGCAGAAGGATCACAACGACCCGGAAGTGAAGAAGGCCCAGGACTTTATCGAGGACAATTCAGCTGAGCGCATCACCGTCGATCAGCTGGTGGATATGTTCGCCGTCAGCCGCCGGAGCTTCGAGCGCCGGTTCAAGAAGGCTACCAACAACACCATTGTGGAGTACATACAACGGGTGAAAGTAGAGGCCGCCAAGCGGAGCTTTGAAAAGAGCCGCAAAAACATCAACGAGGTGATGTATGACGTGGGGTATACCGATACAAAGGCATTCAGAACAGTATTCAAGCGAATCACGGGACTTACGCCCATTGAGTACAGGAACAAGTACTATAAGGAGCCGGTGTTGGTTTAGCCCACCTACGCCAGAGGCTTCGGCGGGCGAAGAAGTCGGGAGACCGGAGACGGAAGATAACCAGGCGTCGGTACGGCTGGCAGGTCTGGGCGATGGAGCCGTCAGCGGCCGGGTAGAGGCCAAGGTGAAACCAGCAGCAAGCTGGGAGCATTGAGCAAGCTCTGTTCAAAACTACACCGCCCTTTCACGGCTTTGACGAATGCGAGCCCTGAAAGGGCGTAATAAACCCAGGATGGTGGTGAAGCCACATCCTGATGAAGGAGAAAAAAGCCAGCTGCCGGGAGCGGAGGAGGTTAGGGAGTGAAGAAACACTTTGCTTAGCGTCTTCGTGCCTTCGTGGCCATATTGAAGAAGCGACCCACCTGCGCCAAAAGCTTCGGCTGGCAAGGGAACCAGGCGTCGGTACGGTAGCGGAGCCGGAGCGATGGCAACCGTCAGCCGCCGGGTATGGGGAACGTGGGTAAAGCCCATGGTGAAACCAGCGGCAAGCTGCGAGCATTGAGCAAGCTCTGTTCAAAACCATACCGCCCATTCAGGGCTTTGATGTATGCGAGCCCTGAAAGGGCGTAATAAACCCAGGATGGTGGTGAAGCCGCATCCTGATGAAGGAGGCAACCGTCAGCCGCCGGAAGAGGAAGAGATTAGGGAGTGAAGAAACACTTTGCTTAGCGTCTTCGAGCCTTCGTGGCCATATCGAAGAGCGAAGCGACCACCTGCGCCAAAAGCTTAGGCGGGCAAGGGAATCAGGCGTCGGTACGGTAGCGGAGCCGGAGCGATGGCAACCGTCAGCCACCGGGTAGGGAGAAAAAGATGGTGAAGGCCATGGTGAAACCAGCGGCAAGCTGGGAGCATTGAGCAAGCTCTGCTCAAAACTATACCGCCCATTCAGGGCTTTGATGTATGCGAGCCATGAAAGGGCGTAATAAACCCAGGATGGTGGTGAAGCCGCATCCTGATGAAGGAGGCAACCGTCAGCCGCCGGAGGAGGAAGAGATTAGGGAGTGAAGAAACACTTTGCTTAGCGTCTTCGTGCCTTCGTGGCATATCTAAAAGAATGCAAACCCGTTCACCGGAGTTACTTCGCACCTACCTTGTACACGGTGGCATACAATCGGGCGTCAGTGGTATGTGCTGCCGAATGTTTTTCAAGCTCTTCGACAAGAGGAGAGTGAGGATCTTTAGCCCTGTACCTTTCAGAAAAATAATCGTAAAAGCTTCCTGCCGATAACAGCAAATGAGCCAGGTTCTCAGCACTGACACCCAACTGGTAGTCGCTGACAAAAGAGTCTGTTTCCCTCAGCCCATTCATTGCAAGACCCGAAAAGCTAGCCCTGTGATCATAGTCAGCTGCTTCCACAGGCAGATCAAACCCAAAGGGTAGCTGTTGAAAGAGTACCTCAAAGTCGTAGGCAATAACGATGGCGTTTGGCAGGCACACCCTCACCACCTCATTGAGCATCCTCTGCGACTTGGCGTAGAACAACGACCCCGCAAAGGTGACCAGGTCGAAACTGCTATCAGCGAAGGGTAAATTGATGCTATCAAAATGCACGTAGGATACTTTAGAATGCCCAATAGCCTGTTCCAGCATCTCCTTGCCTGGCTCAGCCCCGGTTATCTTTTCGCAGAAGTCGGCCAGGGCGACACTCGACTGCCCGGTGCCGCTCCCGATGTCAAGCCCATTGCCATAAACTGTCCCTGGCTTCAGGCACTTTGCAAGGATCACTTGATGCAGGGGTGGGCGGTAGGCGTTGTAGTAATGGGCGATGTTGGCGTTGTAGTCTTCAGTCATTTTGATTGCTACTACATGTTACTTGATGAGGCCAAGCGCAACCTCCATCTCAAGGCCCTTTTCATCCATCAAATCTTCTATTGTATAACTCACTTCGTGGTCTGGCAGCAGCCCCCTGTTGCTGGTCTTTTGGCTGGAAGAGGGCGGGAAGCCTAAATGATATCTCGGAATACCAATTCTAATGTCTGAATTTGGAAGAACGATGCTTTGAGTCGAGCCTGCAGCAAACCCTTCGTGCCGGGTGCCAGTTTCTTCACCAATGACTACTGCTTTTCCATACTCTTTCAGGTACCTGGCAACTTCCGCTCCGGCAGAGTAGGTTCGCCCATTCACCAGTGCATAGATATTTCCTTTGAAGGCAAGCTTATCGATTTTTGGTAATGAATAATCCTTCTTTTTGCCTTTCCACGATTCTGTAGTTTTGAAAAGTCCCTTCCCCGCTTCTTTCATAATAAAGGGAATCAGGTCGTCTGCAAATTCATTTCTGCCACCAGTATTGTCCCTGAGATCGATGATCAGGTTGGAAACTTGGGCAGTTTGTAATTGGCCAAATATTTCCTTGTACAGCTTACTTGCTTCCAGGTCATACTTCTCCACGAGCGACCGGCTAAAGTCCTTTAGCTTTAGCACTGCCAGGCTTTCCTTTATCTCCCATTCATAGACCTGTCTTATATCAGGTTCTTCTTCTGGCGCAGCGGGCTTCCGCCGCTGGTAGTTGGTCATCCATCCTTCTCTGGTCAGCGCCTCAATGGTTACAGTGCTGCGTTGTCCTTGCCTTTTATACTCGATAGCAAAGGTTTCGGGCTGCTCCACATAGAGGTAGTACATCCAGGGGAAGCCCATGGTTAGGCTTTTCAGCTGATAAGTTTCTATGTGACCGTCGGAGGGGATGTAGGGCAACATGCTGGCAATGACATCGGCTGAGGCCCTTCCATTGATCGACAGTATCTCATCTCCTCTTTGGAGCTCTTCGCTGTTGGCGCTGTTGATCCAAACAAACATGCGGTCGCCAATAACTTTGACAGACAGTGGCATGTACTTGTAGGTGTTGTCCACAAATCCTTTGTGTGCTACATCGGCCCAGTCGCCGAGGTTAAAGTGCCCTTCGTTTGCCAGAGACACGATTTTGGAAACCGAACTGAAATAAGCCAGGACAGAAATGTCGTTTTCTACGGCACGTACAATGGCATCTGCTTTTTCTTTAAAGTCGGGGTTGTACCTATAAAGCGCCGGTACAAATTCTTCGATACTTCCGATAAGATATTGCAAGTCTTCTTTCACCTGACCATTAGTGTATGTCTGGGCGACGCTGGCTGAGGTCAGTAATGTCAGCATGAACACGATCAATGTTTTTTGCATGTATGGTTTGTTTAAAGTGAACAATCTGGAGGCTATCAAATGCCGCAGTTTGTCACCACTGCCAAAAGCTTGACGATGTATACAATAGGTTAGACAGAGGAACAAGTTCTTCGGTTACAACCATTAATAGGATAGTTGAATAAACAACTTATTTGTCAAAAGTTGCTAGTTTCACATCACTAGTTCCTGGCATTACCTTCAATAGCATGCAATCAACCAAACAAAAGCTCCATCGGATCATATTCGGAGTGGACACACCCGCAGGCAAGGGTTTCGACATAGCACTCCTCATCCTCATTGTGGCCAGCATCACCATACTTATGCTGGAGAGTGTAAGTGAAATCAATCGGGAGTGGGCCGCATTCTTCTACAAACTTGATTGGATCATCACAGGACTGTTTACCATTGAGTACGGCCTTCGGCTATGGACCTCAGACAAGAAGACCGCCTATGTCTTTAGCTTTTTTGGCATGATCGATTTGCTCTCCATTCTGCCTACCTACCTCAGCATCTTTTTCGTGGGAAGTCATGCCCTTGCTATTATAAGGGTGCTTAGGCTGCTGCGGGTATTCAGGGTGCTTAAGCTGGTGCAGTTTATGGGAGAGGCCAGCAAGCTTGGCCAGGCAGTGAGATCGAGCTCGAAGAAGATCATCGTTTTTCTGTTCTTCGTCATTATTGTGAGCGTTTTCGTGGGCACGCTGATGTATGTCATTGAAGGGCGGGAGCATGGTTTCACCAGCATTCCCCGAAGTATCTACTGGGCCATTGTTACGCTCTCGACCGTTGGTTATGGCGATATCGCCCCTCAAACCACCCTGGGGCAGTTTCTGGCGACTATATTGATGGTAACTGGCTACGGGCTTATAGCAGTACCTACAGGGCTGGTAACTGTAGAGCTAGCCAAGGGAAGCACAAACGCCCTCAATCCTTCCGGAGATACCAGCAGGCAGTGCAGGCATTGTGGCAATACTGACCACATGAAGAAAGCCAAATACTGCTGCGATTGCGGAGAGGCACTACAGTAGCAATTATTAGCTACACAAGCAGTTCTCCGTTCCTGTCGGTAGTCAGCACCTCGCTCATATAGTCGAGCCAGGGCCTGATGGTTTTGAATGTCTGGCTCACGCTTTTATGGAAATCGCTGGCAAGGACTTCGTCGTCGGTGAAGCTATGCCGGAAAACAAATGACTTGTGTCTGAGTAGTTCAATGGCTGGGTGGTCGACCGTGTAGCCTCTTGGCGCTGTGGCCACGGTGTTTCCCTGCATGTCGCCGTAGGTGCTCTTTATGGCTTTTGATCGCAGAATCTTCTGCCAGTCTTCATAGCTGTCCTCTATGTCGAAGCGAATGCGTTTAAGGTCTTCAGGGTTGGGGTTGAAGAATCCGCAGGCCAGGAAGTTGTTACCCGGTTTGAGGTTAAGATAGTAGCCTCCCCGCCGCTCTCTGGTAGCCCGCCTGAACGACATCGCAAAGCGGGCGTTGTAGGGCGACTTGTCTTTACTGAACCTCACGTCGTTGTAAATCCGGAACAGCGCTTTCTTTCCTGACGGCGTTTCTATCAGGTCATGCTTGTTCATTTCAGCCAACAGCGCATCGGCAAAGCCCACCATATTGTCGAGTGATGCCTGATACTGGTCTTTGTGCCGGGCAAACCAGTCCCGGTTGTTATTGACAGCGAGGTCGGTGAGAAACTGGAAGGTAGATGGTTGGATGGAAGATGGGTTCATAGTGGTTTAAAGAATTTGAAAACAGGCTGTTACTCGGAATAGTTCTCGATTTGTTCTAGTCTGGTGCTCCGGCTTCGCCAGGTGGTTTATTTCACGCCAAGACGTAAGGCGCAAAGAATCTCCACACCAGCCTTTGCGAGCTTTGCGCCTTAGCGTGACACCCATTTTGGCGAAGCCAAAAAGAGACAGTCCCTGCGTGACCCTACCTTTCCAGCACCACCGTCTTCCCCTCCTTCGCCGACCGAATAGCGGCGTCCAGTATCTCTACCACTACCATGTTGTTTTCTAGCGACGAAAGCCTGCCCTGCACCGTTTCGTTGAGCTTGGTCTCGCCTCTGATGACAGCCGTAAAAAAGTCAAACGGATCATTGAAAGGCGTTTTCATCGGCTCCAGCATCATGGGTTGTTCTGGCTCTGATTGTTTAACCCGCAGACTCATGCGGGTGCCATCCACTGTTTTGATGTAGGCGTTGGTGCCGTACACCTCCATGTCTTTGCGACTAAAAGTCCAGTTCCACGATGCCTGAATGACGCCCTGGGTGCCGGGGTACTTCACCAGTATGGTGGCCTCGTCATCCACTTTGGGGTAGATATCGGGCTTGTTGGTTTGAGTGACGGCGGTTACCGACAGCGGTCTTTCGTTGCTCATCAGGTGGGTGAGGAGGTTGGCGCCGTAGCAGCCAAAGTCGATCAGCGCACCGGCGCCGTTGAGTTTAGGGTCAGTGAGCCAGTCGAGGAACTCCTTGCCAACGCCAATTTCCTTTGGGCCCTGGTGGCCGTCGTTTACCATCACTTTACGCAGGGTGCCCAGGTCTCCTGCTGCTGCTTTGGTGAGGGTTTCCTGCGTGGTAGCATACCAGGTGGTTTCGTAGTTAGTCACCAGAAAAATCTTGTGTTTGTCGGCCAGCGCTTTCATCCGCTTGGCATGGTCGTAGCTCATGGCCAACGGCTTTTCCACCATCACATGGATGCCTTTGGGAGCGCATTTCTCCACCACTTCCATGTGGCCGTAAATGTCGTTGAAGGCAGTGACTGCCTCGGGCTTGGTGTTGGCAAGCATTTCGTCCAGGCTAGGGTACACCAGCGACATGGAGAAGCCATATTGCTTCGAAAGCTTTTCTGCCAGCACCTTGTTGGGCTCGGCAATGCCAACGATTTCCACATCGCCCGCTTTGGACTTATTAAGCACCCAACCTACATGGCCATGGATGAGACCGGCCACGCCGATTTTTAATGGTTTTTTGGCTGGTTGGGAGAACGTAGCTATCGATGAAAGTAAAAAAAAGACAATGAGCAGTATTTTCATTTGCTGGATGTTTAGGTGTCCAGCAAAATAAGAACTTATCAGGAGAAACCGGCGATTATCTACGGTCAGACGCTTTCGAACTTTCTCCTTATCTAAGGAACAATAAGGTTACCCCAAAACTTCCCCGGCGTATTCCATCGTCTTCAAGTCGTCAATCACCCGGCCAGAGTCGTAGTTTTTGTTTAACTTAAAGAACCATCGAGTTTGTAACACATTTGCTGCTTGTGTATCCGAGTTATAAAAAGCCTAAATGAAAAATCCATTATCAAATGATCATCCAGAGGATATTGACGCTGTATTGGTAGAAAAATCTCTGCTGGGAGAAAAAGAGGCACTGAATAAGTTAATCGTAAGGCACCAGCCCTTTATATATAATGTAGCCTGGAAATACACCAACAACCAGGAAGAGGCTAAAGACTTAACGCAGGAAGTGCTGATCAAGGTGATCACAAAATTATCTTCTTTTGAGGGAAAAAGCTCGTTTAAAACATGGGTTTATAGAATTGTAGTCAACCAGTTTTTACAAACCAAGCGGAGGCCGATGGAAGACAGATGGGAAAGCTTTGATGCCTTTGCCGGTGAATTGAATTCAATACCAAGCCCTGAATTATTGCCAGAGGAAGAAATTGAGCAAGAATTGCGAACCAGAACAGCCCGCACCCGGTGTATGTCGGGAATGCTGATGTGCCTTACCAGGGAACAACGCTTAATTTATCTATTGGGTGATGTATTCAATATAGACCACAACATTGGTGCAGAAATTTTTGAGATCAGCAAAGAAAATTATCGAGTTAAGCTCTCCCGAACCCGTAAAGAATTCCACTCTTTTATGAACCAACAATGTGGTTTAGTCAACAAAGTCAACCCTTGCCGCTGTTCGAAAAAGGCAAAGGCAATGGAAGCTGCTGGCAAAATGAAAACAGACGAAAAATTGTTTGATCCCAAATACACCTCTACCATTGCCACTTACGCTGAAAAGGTGGCCGACGAAGTAGCAGACGTATTTGATAAAAAGTACATCGAGTTTTTTCAGGACCACCCCACCAAAGAGGATTTCGATGCCGACATTGTGGTCAATGAGATTATCAAGGCCAGTAACTTGCACAGATATTTTGGCTAGGGAATGCTAAGGTTCTGTAACACCTTGTTTCATTTTGTATCTAAGTATTAAAACGGAGCCTAAACTCCAGTATTTGGTTTTAATAATAGTTACATCGTGAAAGAAAAGCTTATGTATATTCTAGTAATCATCTCAGCAGTTGTCATTGGTTTGTATTTTGTTCTTGACAAGAGAATACACGTGCAAAAGGAATTAGGAGTCAATAAAAAAGTGGAAGAGGTTTGGGAGGTAATGGGAAATCAGTTTGCCCGGGTGCACTTATGGTCGACCAATTTCAAAGATTCAAAACCTGGTGGAAGCTCGAAATTCCCCGGATTGGATTATTCTGCAAGAATTACGGTAACAGACCGGGGAGAGACTATACAGGAATTAGATGCGTTTGATACTGCCGAACATTCTCTGGCCTATCATATTTCCAAAGGTGCACCAGGCATTGCAAAACAGGCAAGTGCCATTTGGTCTCTAAATAGCGATGAAGCCGATAAAACGATAGTTGTGTTAGAATTTAATATGGAGACGAAAGGCTTCCTCGGGTTTCTGATGACGCCTTTGATCAAGATGGGTATGGGCAAATCCGCAGCAGAAATAGCCGGGGACTTAAAATACTATGTGGAAAACGGTACTCCACACCCTCGAAAAGTGAAAAGCCAATAGAGCTGCGAACCAGGGAAACCGGGTTCTTAGCACGAAGCTTTGGCAGTCTACAGAAGTGGATTTACGCCAAAATCTGCTCAGCATCCTCCTTTGACTTCACATCGTCGATCACCCGCTCAATCCTACCTTTTTCGTCGATGATGAAGGTGGTGCGCAGTACGCCCATGTATTTTTTGCCATACATCTGCTTTTCGGTCCAGAGACCGTAGCTTTCAATGATCCTGTTGTCGGGGTTCAGGTGATAGTTGGAATAGGGAAGTGCACAGTGTTGAGCAAGGTGGCATTATATACCATCAGTTCTCGATATGAACACTACGAAAGTTAGCATGAAATCGTAAATTAGCTGAATGGCAAAAGGAACCGTGTTACTGGATTTCAATGTTGATGACTTGACCAATTCTATACGCAACACAGTTTCTGGTGACAGTTTTCCAACCATTGTAACAAACCTCACAAAAACGGATTTAAAGAATGTGACAAAGAAGCAGGGTTGGAATTTTGATTGGCGAGCAGAGCTGAAAAACGACAGACTGGAGGTTTATAAGTTAACTATTACAAACAACCCGGGTATCGTGCAGGGGATAATCAGTGTTAGCCTGGAACCTGACCATATCTTTATGAAGTTATTGGAGGGTGCACCGTTTAATGTCGGAAAAAATAAGTTGTATGAAGGCGTTGCGGGTAATCTGGTTGCGTATGCTTGTAAACTTTCATTTATGAACGGATATGAGGGCTTTGTGGCATTTTCTGCTAAAACCAATTTAATACAGCACTATGAAAGGACTCTTGGAGCCTATCATTTTGGCGGGCACAAGATGATTATTCCGACAGAGTCATCCAGAAAATTGGTTGAACGTTATTTTAAAGAATAGAGAAATGGGATATATAAAAGAGCCAGAGGGAGTCGATTTTATTATTAAAAGTGACCCACTCACTGACGAAGACAGAAAGAGGATTAGCAAGTTCATCTCAGCTTACAAGGAGAAGAGTGAGCAAGGCAAAGCTAAAAAGACGAGTAAAAAAAAGAAAAAAGACGGAACACAACACGTCATCTGAAGTGATTTCTGGTTGACGGGAAGTTCTAATATTGGCTGTTGATAAAAGGAGGCACTTTCAGAGACTACAAAAGTTTAGGTGGCACACCGGGAGTCGGCTAACCAGCAATCGCCCTATAGCACAGTCCCAGGCTTTCATCAAACTTTTTGTAGTCTTTCAAAGTGTTTCTACCCCAAAATCTGCTCCGCATGCTCCTTTGACTTCACATCGTCGATCACCCGCTTAATCACGCCTTTTTCGTCGATGATGAAGGTGGTGCGCAGTACGCCCATGTAGGTACGTCCAAAAGTGGTTTTTTCTGCCCACAGACCGTAGCTTTCTATGATTTTGTTGTCGGTGTCGGCCAGCAGAGTGAAGGGCAGACTGAATTTCTTAATGAAGTTGGTGTGCTTCTTGGCCGAGTCGGGGCTTACGCCCAGCACCTCGTAGCCTTTGGCTTTCAGGGTAGCATAGTTGTCCCTGAGATTGCAGGCTTCAACCGTGCAGGTAGGCGTATTGTCCTGCGGGTAGAAGTAGAGCACTACCTTTTTGCCCTGGAAGTCGGAGAGGTTTACTGTTTTTCCGTTTTGGTCGCTTACCTCGAAGTCTGGAGCTTTGTCGCCTGCTTTTAATGCCATTGGTTGTCAGAGTTTTGTTTTGTACACAGTTTCGTTACCGGCGTTATCTATCACTACCACAACAAACTCTCCGTCGAAAGGTTTGCTTGCATCGAGTTTTTCTGTCCACAATAGTTTTTTCTTGTATTCGTAGTTCAGCAACACCCATTCGCCATCAATGGTACCCTTCCAGCTTTTGATGCCCGACAGGTCATCCTCAATGATCAGACGGCACTCACTTTTGTTGATCACTGCTGGCTTGATGGTAGGGGGGACAGAGTCGGTAGCGACTGTCCAGGTGCCCAAAGAAGTGGTGAGAAAGCTAATGCCGTCTTTGTCCCAGGCGCCGCCCACGTAGCCAAGGTTGCCTTTGGCGCTGTAGGAGTACACGGCCGACTTTTCTTTGTCGTAAAGCTCCATAAGCTTGAGCGTCACTTTCGCCGAGCGCCGAAGCGGATCCAGCACATTGTCGATAGCAAACACTTCTCTGCCGTTTTCTATTTTCTTGTCCTTTACTGCCAGGTAGAGTGTGTCAAACAGACTGTACCGGTTAAAGGCCACGTCCATGTCCTTATCAAAATAGCTGTATTCGTGATGTGGAGATACCATAGCCTTAAAGTCATATTTTTGCATGGTGCCACACAAATCGACTGAGTCGGGCAGGCCATTTCTCAAATCCCAGAGGTAGAAGTCGTTGGCACCCACGTGGTAGACCGGCGGTAGTTCATACGCCTGTCCTGAAGAGTACAACAGAACGTTCTGGCGAGCCACACCATTGGGGTTCATTAGCTCCATCACATTGCCGGTTATTTCATAACCCTCCCGCCTCAGCTTACTGAGACTTTTGATGGTGGCATTGCTTCGTTTCCCTTTGTCGCTGAGCGTTGTCTTAAAATACGAGTAGTTGTTGTAGCTATCCCAGGTGCGTATTTCAAGCTTGTGATCGATGGAGTCCTTGATCTTCAGCATGCCCTGCCAGTCTTTGGCTTCGTACACCTTCAGCCAGTTGCCGTCGTCTACCCACAGCTTGGTGAACTTTTGCCCGCTGGTCAAATACTCGCCGTAGTTCATGTGCACCGCCACATTGCGCATTTCGTCAAAGCTCAACTTGGTGATGCTTTGGCTGAACATCTTCTTGTCGTCGAGCATCACCTCAATGCATGGGATGCCGTTTTTGCTCCAGGTGCCGTCGAAGCGGTCGTAGGCATATATTTCCACGCCAATGGTTCCTTCAAATGTCAGTGGTGTGTGCATGACAAAACTGTCCCCTTCTTTGGTGACATCAAACTCAAACCTACCGAACTGCCCATTGATTCTCGACTTGATGTCCATGGTGGTAAAGGCCACCTTTCTGATCAAAGGAGGTGCTTCATCAATGAGCTCTTTGAAGTGAAAGCGCATGGGGTCAAGAATCTTCTGCTCCTGGTCCCGTATTTCAAAATGGAGATGGGGCCCCGAACTGCCTCCGGTATTGCCTGAGGCGGCAAACACTTCGCCTTTCTTGTAGCTGAATTGGTTGCGTGCCGGAAAAAGCTCTACGTCGAAACTTTCTTTGGCATACTGCTGTGCCCGCACCCATTCGGCCAGGGGCTTGCTAAACGACTTCAGGTGGCCATATACCGTGGTCAGCCCGTTGGGGTGGGTAAGGTACAGGGCATTGCCGTAGCCGCCAGTGCTGATCTTCACACGGCTGATATAGCCATCGGCAGGCGCATACACTGGCAAGCCTTCTATGCCACTGGTGCGTATGTCAATTCCAGCGTGAAAATGGGTGCCCCTGATTTCACCCATGGTGCCAGCCAGGTAGTTGCGATCTCCCGGCCTGATAGGAAACATCAGGTAGGCAGTGTCATATCCGTATTGGGCTATGGCCGTGTTTGCTGTTAGTAAAAGTAGAAGTGCTAGTTTATTTAACTTCAAAATCGAGTAGTACGTCACTTTCCAGGTATCCTTTCAGGTGATCTCCTATTTTGACAGGCCCAACTCCTTTCGGCGTTCCTGTGAAAATAATATCTCCTTTTTTAAGTGTAATGAATTTTGAAATGTAGGCTATAATAGCTTCTATAGAGTTGATCATCAGACCGGTATTCCCAATCTGAACTGGTTGACCATTGAGTTCCAGTTTGAAATTAATGTTCTTCAAATCCGCAAACTTTTCCTTCGGAACAAATTTGGAAATCGGAGCTGACCCATTGAATCCCTTGGCAAGCGCCCATGGTAACCCTTTGGCTTTGGCTTTCTGCTGCAAATCCCGTGCCGTGAAGTCGATGCCCAGGCCTATGGCATCATAGTAAGTAGAGGCAAATTTCTCCTCAACACTTTTTCCTTCTTTGCATATTCTTATGATGATCTCCAGCTCGTGGTGGATCTCCTTTGTGTAGTCAGGGAAATAGAACGGCTTGTTGTTCAGCAACAGCGCAGTGTCAGGTTTGGTGAAAATAACCGGCTCATCGGGGGTCTCGTTGTTGAGTTCTTTGATGTGCTCTACGTAGTTGCGACCGATACAAAGGATTTTCATAGTAGTGATGTTTGGTGCCAAAATATCTGATAGTCAGCGATTCCGCAACCTATCTTTGATCTGCGTGACTATTATTTGAGCAAAGGGCGATAATTTTCGAAAATTCCATTCGTTTTCAGTCAGATTCCGTTAAAGCTAAAAGTAACTCACCTAACACGCACACCGATTGGTATGTAAGCCGAGGGAACGTGCGAAAAAATCATTTCTATAGTATTATTTTTGCCAAATGAAGTTGTTTTGGAGCATTCCAAATCCGACTGGTTTTTGCGGTGTCGAAAGACTGGGGAATCTACTTTGGCAAGAAGCTTGTTAGCTTTCACAATAAATTAAAAACAAATGAAGAGGATAATAGCATTGTTAGGCATTGGTGCCACGTTGATTGTTTATAGCTGCTCAACGGTGGCGATCACAGGGAGGAAGCAGCTTGCGCTGGTGCCTGATTCAGAGCTCAACTCCATGAGTTTTACACAGTACGACCAGGTGCTCAGCGAATCCAAACTGTCCACCAACACGGCCCAGGTGAATCAGGTAAAGTCTGTTGGGTTGAAGATTCAAAAGGCAGTGGAGTCATACATGGCCACCAATGGCCTCAGCGATCAGTTGAAGGGCTACAAATGGGAATTCAACCTGATTCAGGACGATGAAACGGTGAACGCCTGGTGTATGCCTGGCGGGAAAGTTGCTTTCTACACGGCCATTATGCCAATATGCAAAACAGACGAAGGTGTAGCCGTGGTGATGGGGCACGAGATTGCTCATGCCATTGCCCGCCATGGCAATGAGCGGATGACGCAGGGCTTGATCCAGCAGTTTGGTGGTTTGGCACTGTCTTATGCGGTGAAAGATAAGCCGGCGGAAGCGCAGCAGCTGTTTATGACAGCCTATGGTGCAGGCACTACTGTTGGAGCAATGTTGCCATTCTCCCGCCTTCAGGAGTCGGAGGCCGACAAGATGGGCCTGATTTTCATGGCCATGGCCGGGTACAACCCCAACGAAGCACCAGCTTTCTGGGAAAGAATGGCTGCCAACAGCGGCGGCGGGGCACCTCCGGAGTTTTTGTCTACTCACCCTTCCCACAGCACCCGAATTGCCGATCTGAAAGCACAGATACCTGAGGCGATGAAGTATTATAAGAAGTAGGAAGAATTAAAGAGAGCAATGCGCTACAATTAAAGAGGTTACTATCTGCGGTACCGCAAATAGTAACCTCTTTAATTATGCCTCAGCAATTACTCATACCTCAAGGCATCCACCGGATTAGTCCGTGCTGCCCTGATCGAGTGGAAGCCGACCGTTACAATAGCGATCACCAGGGCCAGCAGCATAGCTGCCAGCGGCACCAGCACACTGATGTCGACATGAAAGGCAAAGTCGGTCAGCCACTGATCCATCAGGTACCAGGCAAGGGGAGAGCCGATGACTGCAGCTATGACAACGAGGATGGCAAAATCTCTCACTGTGAGAGTGATAATGGAGGAAGTGGAGGCACCCAGCACCTTCCTTACACCAATCTCCTTAGTCCGCTGCTGAATGGCAAAAGCTGCCAAACCAAAAAGTCCCAGACAGGAAATGAATATCGACAGCCAGGCGAAACCTTGAAACAGCTGGCCGGTGCGCTCTTCATTTTCATAGAATTCCGCCCAGTCAACGTCGAGGAAGCGATATTCGAACGGGTAGGCTGGGGCGTATGTAGTATAAATGCTGTTCAGAGCATCAATGGCAGCGGTGTACTGTTGTGGCTTGGCCCGCACGATGATATAGCTGTACCAGTCTTTTTCGAACATCATGAACATAGGCCTGATGACAGAGTGAGACGAGCTGTAGTTATAGTCCTTCACTACCCCAATGATGTGTCCTTTTCTTTCTCCCCAAACGGTGATGGGCTGATCTACAGCTTCCAAAGGCTCAAAGCCCATTTTGCGAGCTGCCGATTCATTGATAATGATATTGGCCGTGTCGGTGGCCATGGTTTTGTCAAAGGTGCGACCACCGACAAGGGTCAGTCCCATGGTTTCAATGTAAGAACCGTCGATGGCAAAGTTGCTGAACAGAATGCGCTCTTGTGGATCTTTGCCGGGCCAGTCGAGCCCCCAGGTGGAGTTGCCAATAGAAAGGGGTGAAAAGCTGCTTTCACTAACCGAAAGAATGGAAGGATCTTTTAAAAGTTGATCTTGTATCAGGTCATACTTTTCCGCCATGTTCTCCTGCATTTCCATATAAATGATCCCTTCCTTGTTGAAGCCGGTGTCCTGATTTTGAACATACCAAAGTTGCTGATACACTACCACGGTGCAGAAGATCATGATGATGGAGAGCACAAACTGCGTGGTGACCAGCACCTTCCTGAACCTCACAGCGGCCTTGCCACTCTTCAACTGGCCTTTCAGTACTTTGGCTGGTTCAAAACGGGCAATGTAAAACGCTGGGTAGCTGCCGCCCACAAAGCCGGTGAAAAGGATGGTGCCGGCAAAAAGTAAGACGGTCGGTGTGTTGAATTCAAAAACAAGGCTCTTGTCGGAGATCTCATTGAAGAGCGGCATCAGCACAATGACAAGCACTGCCGCTGCTAGTCCGCCCAGCGCTGAAAACACAATAGACTCGGTAAGGAATTGGTATATGAGGTGTTTCCTAAAGGCCCCGACTACCTTTCGCAACGCTACTTCCTTGCTTCGCTTTACCGCCAGGGCAGTAGAGAGGTTCATAAAGTTGATGCAGGCAATGAGCAAAAGAAAAACGGCGATGATGGCAAAAATCTTCACATACCGGATGCGGCCGCCGTCTTGCACACCGTTCTCAAAGCTGCCATACAAGTGCATTTTGGTGGCGGGGTACAGAAACAGCTCGATGGAGTTGTTCTCGTTTTTTTCGTCGAGCAGCCTGTTTATTTTGGTAGAGTAAGCTTCCCAGTCCTGTCCGCTTTGAAGCTGCACAAACGTGGAGACGTTGTTGTTGCCCCATTGGTCGAGCCATTGCTTGTTTTCATCCATGAACTTGTCAAAGTTGAGGAGGTAAGCAAACCCACCAAAGTCACTGTTTTTTGGCCAGTCTTCCACCACTGCCGTCACTTGCAGGTTGTCCTTATTGTTGAAGCGGAAAGTTTGACCAATTGCCGGCGAATTCCCGAAATACTTTTTGGCCATTGTTTCGGTAAGAACTACCGAGCTTTTATCTCTAAAGGCAGTGGCAGCCGAGCCCTCGATGAACTTGAAGGTGAACATCTCCAAGAAATCGGCATCCACATAGCGCCCCGACTCGTAGTAGGACGCTTCTTCGATATTGAATAGGTTTTCGGTTGGCCAGGTAAGCCTGGAGCCATATTTAACCTCCGGGTAGGTGGCTTTGAGATAGGGTGACAGGGGCCCAGGCGTTGAGGAGGTTGTTCCAATTCTATCTGAATAGTGTTGGTTTTCCATTACCCTGAAAATGGAAGACAGGTTTTCGTGGGAGCTGTTGTAGCTCAGCTCGTCGTTGACCCACATCAGAATGAGGATGCTGGAGGCAATGCCCAACGAGAGACCGAAAATGTTGATGGTGCTATAGATTTTGTTGCGCTTGATGGTTCGGAGCGCCACGAGGAAGTAGTTTTTGAGCATGGCCTTGGGGTTCTTTTAGCCTAGAGTACCTCGCTGGAGCTGAAAGGTTGCAGAGATAGCCTCTGTTTTTTCTTTGTAGCGGGCCAAAGGTTATTGAGAGATAGAACATTTAGGCTTATTTTTAGCTGCAAATACACCGGTATGAAGGAAACCCAAATTGAAGTGTCGGGAGTGGTGAAGCACTTCAAAGATGTGAGAGCTGTCAACGGCATCGATCTCACCATTTACAAGGGTGAGTTTGTGGCCTTGCTTGGCCCGAATGGTGCTGGAAAGACGACACTTGTGGAGATGATCGAAGGCATTCAAAAGCCCGACTCCGGGGAAATCAAACTCAAGGGTATGACCTGGGCTGAGCATGCCAGGCAACTGCACCAAATCATTGGGTTGTCGTTGCAGGAGACCCGCTTCATAGAAAAGCTGCGAGTGAGAGAAACGCTGGAGCTGTTTGCCAGCTTTTATGGCTTGGGCAGCGAAAGAGTAGAGGAGGTGCTGGAATTGGTGAACCTTACCGAAAAGCAGAAGGCTTTCACTGACAAACTTTCAGGAGGGCAGCGGCAGCGAATGGCATTGGGCATCTCGCTATTAAATGAACCGGAGATTTTGCTTTTGGATGAACCCACCACTGGCCTTGACCCGAATGCCAGAAGAGAACTTTGGGACATCCTTTTGAACCTCAGAAAAAGAAAGGGCACCACGCTGATCCTCACCACGCACTACATGGAGGAAGCAGCCTATTTGTGCGACAGAATTGTGATCATGGACCAGGGGAGTATATTGGCTGAAGGCACTTTGAAACAGCTGCTCTCAAAGCACGTGAAAGGGGAAGTTATTGATTTTAGCATTGACAGGCCATTGGAAAAAGAAGCGTTGCCGGGACAGCAGGCCATTTTAAACTACACTTTCGACAAGGATACACTGAGCGGTGAACTTTTGGTTACCGACATAGTGAAGTTCCTGCCAGACTTTCTTCTGTATGTGCAGAAGGAGAAAATCCGGATCGATTCGCTGGAATGCCGGAAGTTAACACTTGACGATTTATTCACTTCCATGACTGGCCGTCACATTAATCAATAGAGAGATGAAGCATCCGATTATACTTCTGATACTGACCAATTTCAGAGAGTTTCTGCGGCAGCCTGGTGCCGTTTTTTGGGCGGTGTTTTTTCCGGTGCTGATGGCCGGAGGACTTGGGATGGCATTCACTCAAAAAGGAGAACTGAATCAAAAGATCGCCTTTGTTGGGAATGAGCAAACTGAAGAAAAGAGTTGGACGAAGAAAGTGGGCAACGAAACCACGGGCTTTACCAATTATGAGTTTCTGAATGTGGGGTTTGATGAAGGGGTGGTGTTGCTGAAAAGAGGAACGGTCGATTTGATTGTGAAAAAGGAAGGGGAGAAGTACATGTATCATTTTGATCCGCTTAATCCCGAAGCGCAGTTGGCCTATATCAACCTCACGGCAGTGCTGAACGGAAACGAAACACTATCAAATGGAGAGGACGTGGTGCCTTTAAAGGAGATAGGAAGCAGGTATATTGACTTTCTGGTGCCCGGGCTTATGGCCATGGGAGTGATGATGTCATGCATGTGGGGTATCAGTTATGGCTTGATCGAGAAAAGGTCAAAAATGCTGCTGAGACGCATGGTAGCCACACCGATGAAGAAGACACACTTTATGGCGGCGCTGCTAGCAGCACGCACGGTCATGAGTGCTATTGAGGCGTCGATATTGGTGGTCTTTTCCTGGCTTTTTTTCGACATCCATATTGAGGGAAGCTTTTCGGCGCTGGTCGTGCTCTACCTGTCGGGTACCCTGGCATTTGCTGGCATCGCCATTCTCACCGCCTCCCGAACCGACAATACCTATGTGGGCAATGGTATTCTTAACGCTGTAGTGATGCCAATGACGATACTATCTGGTGTTTTCTTCAGCTACCATGGCTTTCCTGACTGGGCAGTGAGCATTATCCGCCTGTTTCCGCTGACCATTTTTGCCGACACAGCCCGGGCCATCTTTATTGAAGGGGCGGGGTGGAGCCAGGTTGTGTTGCCTGTCGGTGTGCTCGCCGGGCTTGGGCTGGTGTGCATGTCAGTCGGCATGAAAGTGTTTAAATGGTATTAGGTAGCCCGACTTCTTTTGTCAGGCTACCTCCAAGGGGGGAAACTGGGGTATCAATCTCCAACCTTATCCAAAGTCATTTCAAAAAACTGAAACCATGAAGTTCCCATATTGATTTCCCCCTTCTCATACCATTGGCCCTTGTCGTTAATGGAAATAATGTATCTCATATTTTCAGCGGGGTACCAGTAAAATTCCTCTCCGATTAATTCGCCTTTGAACTCACCTTTCCGTCCCGTGGATAGATAGGAGTAAAACGAGTAGTTGTTTTCACCTTTGTTGAATGTGACAATCGCCAATGCATTGTGGATGGCTTTGCCGCCGGAAAAACCTTTTCCTTCAATCAGAATGGCTGTACTGTCGAGTTTGAATTTGATGTCTTCCACCTGATCAAACTCCCTTCTGACCCTGTCTTGTCCGTACATCCATCCTTTGCCCTCCCACTGTCCGGTGATAAAGCCAAGCTTCGTAACCTCGGCTTTAGCTAAAGCATCTGTTTCAGGTGCCTGCGCCCAACCTATGACGGGAACAAGTAATATGACGAGTATTAAATGAGTGATAGTTTTCATGGTTATAAATAAGTTTATTTTATAAACTAAGTTGATAAAAAAATTATGGGAGGTACTTCTTCAAAGCCGTAACATAAGCTTCGAAAGCTTTAATACCTGTTTTGGTAATCTTACAAGTCGTTAAGGGTCTTTTGCCTTTGAAAGACTTGGAGATGCTGATGTATCCGGCCTGCTCCAATTTGTCGAGCTGCACACTGAGGTTGCCGGCAGTTGCCTGTGTCTTTTCCTTGATGAAGGTAAACTCGGCGTCCTCCAGGCTTATCAGCAGCGACATCACCGCCAAACGCAACTGCGAATGCAATAGGGGATCTAATGGCTCAAAATTATCCACGTTCGGCTCTTTTTAGTAAGTATCCGGGAATCAGGTAACCCAATATGATAGCAACTCCTGAAAGTGGGTACTGCTGTATTTCGGGCAAATTAAAGGAAATTAAGGCGGCTATCCATAAAACAAAACTCCCCGCTACAATTGGTGTGAACTTTAACAAGCTTCCAGTGATGAACATGCCCATTCCAGCGATGAGTAGGATAACACCATTGTGGTTGAAATTAATGGTGTGCATCATAGCGAGGCAGATCACCATGCTGATTCCAGCTGCCATCCACACCCTGCCATAAACCCGATCAATGTGCCCAACAGCACCCTTTTGTCCCATCTTCATTCCCATAACGGCGGAAATAATGGCTGCTGGGAAGGTAATGAGCCAAATCATTTGTGGGGCGTCGAAGCCAAAATAATCGAGGGCATAGTGGCCAAAGTTGGCAAAGGCAATGGTCCAGCCCCAGAGAAGTATCTGATTGCTCCCGCCTTTAGCCACGTTGTGTTTCGCTTGCGTAATCATCTCCGTGATTAGTGACAAGCTTTCCTGGTGTGTGAGTTCGTCTTTCATATAAGTGTTTTTGTAAGCTTATACGAATGTAGAGTAAATTAGTTTATATTATAAACTAATTTATCACTTTTTTATGCAAACACGCACTGAAACAGGTTTCGGCAGGATGCCGGTTAGGGTTTTGAAAGTGTCGGCCTGAGTGATTGCAGCTAATTAGAAGAAGGCAAGAGCATCTTGCCGGCAAAAAGGATCACGTTGCTGTGCTTTTCTCTGATAAAAAAAGCAAAAGGCCGGTCGACACGGAAGATTCTCGGGTGAGGAGTGGAGTTTGACGACAACTCCACTATTTCAACGATGGTGGCGGCCGCTGCTTCCGAGCCTTTTTCATTTACCTCTATAAATGATTGATGCAGTACACGGCTGATAGCCAGGGCCAGTTTCTCCTCAAACAGATTGGAAAAGTCGGCCTTTTCGGAAAAAGCGATACCCATACCCATGTCGGAGAGTGTCTCTTTAAGCTCCTCTTTGAATTGTAGTTTAAATCTTGGCAGGTAGAGCTCTGCTGTAATGGTGTCTGCATTGTCGAGGTAGTCGGCAAACGTTGCGCCGTCAAATGTTTCAATTATTTGGTTAATACTCCTGCTCCCGGCTTGCATGAAAATGGTCATGCTGTACTGTCCATTACCATAAGGGATATCTATCATGGTTAATTCTTCACCGTAGTGATAGTTAATCCTGGCACCTTTAGAAAACATCATGTCGACGTCCGTTTCACCGGTCGGCGCATAGAAAGTGGCCTTCGTAGTTTTAGAGTTATCGAACTTATACTGCCAGTCGGCTTTGAAATAAATGGCATTGATGAGATACATAACAGCGTCATCTGGGATACGATCCAGCATGTCCCGAATCTTGCCGTTGGTTTTGTCTTCAATCCAACCGTTGATGTCGCCTACTGTGGACGGTGCTCTGAAATCGGCAGATATTACGTCGGCGTTGTAATAGTCGAGCAAAATCTCCTTAAAAGCACTTTTGATGGTGTAGTCCTTTGTATACCAGTTGCTGTTGGCTATTTCGAGAGCCACTTTTTTGTCTACATGGAGCAGAAAACCCTGCAAGCCTTTGTAAGCCTCGTTCATGTCATCATCTGCCACGTCAGCATTGCCGATCACTTGCTTGATGGCTGATTTTGTGTCGCCTTCCGCACCGTTGGTAGTCATAGAAAGAGCAGCGCTGATGCTAAAAGGGGAGATGAAGATATTGTCGCTCTGATGTTCCTTGTTGATTTGGGAAAAAATAGTGAAAGAGAAATTGTTCGAGGCCGATGCCACCTGTTCTTCCGGCACCGACAGCGTTCGAAGGTTAGGGATATTACTAACGGGTTCTTCGGTCGAACAGCCGCTGATGAGGGTAGTAACAAGCAGGCTCACCCAGGTAAGCCTGTGGATGCTGGCCAGTAGGTGTTTCATAACAAAAGGATTAAGCTTTGGACTATAAGACCCTTCCCTGTGAATAATGGTTGGTGATGTAGAATTGAAGAGGAAAAAAATTGGCGCAGGCGGAACCGTATTGAAGGAAGGTTAATGAACCAGTACTTCTTCTTCAGCTTCTGTTACTTCCACAACGCCACGGTCGTTGATTTCACGTAACGCCACTTTTTTGGTCTCGTTGATCAGGATGGGGTCGTATTTGGCAGCAACACGGATGTAATTCTCGGTGAAGCCGTGCATCATGCCTTCTTCAATGTCTTCCTCAAAAAGCACGGTGAACTGTCCACCCAGGTTTTCTTCGTAGAAGTTACGGCGCTTCTTTTCAGAAAGAGAGCGAAGCATTTTGGAGCGTTTGTTACGGTCTTTCATGGGCACAACACCGTCCATTTCAATGGCATCGGTGTTAGCTCTTTCGGAATAGGTGAACACGTGCAGGTAGGAGATATCCAGCTCGTTCAGGAACTGATACGTTTCGAGAAAGTCTTCTTCCGTTTCGCCAGGGAAGCCCACGATAACATCTACTCCGATGCAGCAATGAGGCATTAGTTTTTTGATGATAGCTACCCGTTCGGCATAAAGCTCCCGAAGATAGCGGCGGTTCATGCGTTGCAAAATCTTGTTGGAGCCCGACTGCAGAGGGATATGGAAGTGGGGCACAAATCTTTTGGATTTTGCGACAAAGCTGATGATGTCTTTGGTAAGCAAATTGGGCTCGATGGACGAAATACGGAAACGATCAATACCGTCCACCTCATCCAATGCTTTGACTAAATCCAGAAACTTCTCCACCCTGCGTCCATCCTGAATGCCAAAGTCACCAATGTTGACACCTGTGAGCACCACTTCCTTCACGTCGGTAGCAGCTATTTCCTGTGCTGCCGCTACTATGTTCTGTATACTGTCGCTGCGGCTTTTGCCACGGGCCAGCGGAATGGTGCAAAAGGCGCAGCCGTAGTTGCAGCCGTCCTGCACTTTGAGGAAAGTACGGGTGCGGTCTCCATAGGAATAAGAGTGATTGAACCGCTTTGCTTCTTTGATTTCAGAAGCGAACACCTGCGGCTTCTCCTTCTTTTGGAACCCATCGAGGTAATCGATCAGCTGGAATTTTTCAGCAGCACCCAATACAGCATCCACCCCGGGAATTTCCGATATTTCCACCGGCTTCAGCTGTGCATAGCAACCAACGATGGTTACGTACGAATCCGGAGAAATCTTCTTGGCCTCCTGCACCACTTTGCGACATTTCTTATCGGCGTTTTCCGTCACCGAGCAGGTATTGATCACAAAAATGTCTGGAGAATCAGAGAAATCTACCTTCTGATAGCCACGGTTTTCGAACATCCGTGCAATCGTTGAGGTCTCGGAATAGTTGAGCTTACAGCCTAAGGTATAGAATGCCACCTTTTTCATTGGAATGCAAAGGTAAGGAGATTAGACCGAAATCCTTATGGACACCTGAAAGATAATAGCCAGACCTGCCTGCATTTGTGTTATTGTGTGAAGAAGGTGGCTGTTTGCAAGGTGATAAGAATCAGAAATTGAAGTGATTAAAGTTTTTAATTGAGATAATTCGATTGGCTAGCTTGACAAAGTACCAATTCTCACGCATAAACTATTCACTCATGAAAAACATACTCATTCCCACCGATTTTTCACCCAGCGCAAACAATGCGTTGAGGGTGGCCGCACTCATAGCCAGGCAGGCCAAAGCAGAGATACATTTGCTTCACTCAGTAAGAACCAACATCGACTGGGCGCATTTGCCAATAGAAAAAAGGGCGTCGTATCCGGAGACACTGGCCAATATAGAAAAGGCAGAAAGTCTACTGGAGAAAGAGTCGTGGAAGCCGTTACTCAAAGGACTGAAGATTCACACTCACCTTGTCACCGGAAACACTTATGAACAAATAGTTCACTTTGCCAACAAGAAAGTGAAGTCAGATCTTGTGGTGATGGGCTCGCATGGGCCGGACGAGCCGAAGGAGTTGTTTATTGGCTCCAACGCACAAAAGACAATGAGAATGGCACAATGCCCTGTTCTCACGATCAAGAAAAATTTCAAAGGGAAGACTTTCAAAAAAATACTGTTTGCCTCAGATTTTGCGGAAAACGTCAATGCTTCCTTTGAGAAGATTTTGGACGTGGCCAAAGCGGTGAAGGCAAAAATCGAAATGGTCTTTATCAACACGCCGACAGACTTCAAGAATGACGACACTATCAATCAGATAATGGACAAATTTATAGCGAAGTATCCCGGGGTGAAATTCAGTAAGGCTGTTTACAATCATCAGTTGCCCGACAGAGGAATTCTCAACTACAGCCTTACTTCTAAGCCGGACATGATTTCATTAGTCACTCACGGCAACAGGCATATTCCACACTATCTGCTCGGCGTAACGGAAACGCTCGTTTATCATTCCAATTTTCCGGTGTTGAGTATGAATATAAAGTAGCCTGGTTGGTTTCTTTGAATGGCCAGCTCTTCCATATGCAGATATTGGAAGGACTGGCTTTTTTTTATGTTTCATAAAAATCGGCTTGGCTTCATTGGGCACAAAAAAATTGTTTACTCCACTACTTATTTGAATCAAAGGCGTTTCTGCTTAGTTTGAATCAGTAATTGTAAACTGAAAGTCAATTAATGAAACCATCAATTCGACGCTTGCTTGAAGGAAATGAATTGTATTTCAAAGGCAAGACAAGAAAAGACCCCGAGTTTTTTCTTCGTACTTCTCAAGGCCAGCAACCCAAATTTGGAAGAAGGCTTGCTGACAGGCCGTTTTACTTAGCCAAACCTGACGTACTATGATAGTATATGAATCCAACCGCTTCTGGGTAAAAGATATGGCTAACCTGACAAGAAGCTATACCATGAAGAAAATCATTTTTGGTGTGTTGCTGATAGGATCCTATACTGGCCTGGTGTGTTTTGTGTACGAGTTTTACGGTCTGGTATCAAATTTACATTCTGGCATCTACTCTCTGCTGGGTGTTATTTTAAGCATACTCCTTGTGTTCCGAACCAACACCGCCTACGACAGGTGGTGGGAGGGGCGCAAGCAGTGGGGTGCGCTGGTGAACAACTGCCGCAACTATGCCATCATGGTGGAAAGCCTGCTGCCGGCCAATGACAAAGACACCCGGAGATTCTTTGCAAAGCATATCGCAAACTTTTGCATAGCACTCAGGGATCATCTGCGTGACGGCGTTAAAACAGACGCTTTGCTGCTCTTGTCAGATGAAGAGATTTCGGAGCTTACCCCAAAAAAGCACAAACCCAACCACATTTCTTTGTGGCTTTACAAAAAAATGACAGCGCTTCAGAAGGCTGGTGTTTTATCGGAGGCCGATGCCATCAATATGAAAATCCACCACAACTCGTTGCTGGACATATTGGGTGCCTGCGAAAGAATACGAAAAACACCCATTCCATTTTCGTATGCCGTGCATATCAAGTTATTTATCACTGTTTACGGCATCATGCTTCCTTTTGGGATGATTGCCGACTTTGGCTATCATACAATAGGACTTGTGATGGTGATTTTCTTTGCATTGCTTGGCCTTGAGCTAATGGCGGAGGAGGTGGAGGAGCCTTTTGGTGTCGACTGCAACGACCTTCCTACTGGTGACATAGCCCATAACATCAAGAACAATGTTTTCGAAATTTTGATGGAAGAACGCCCTGTGCAGGAAGAAGCAAAAAGGGAATTGTACGAGAAAATACATTGATCAGTCTTCGTAGAACTCAATAGGAAGATCATCCGGATCACTGAAAAACGTAAACCTTTTGCCGGTGTGTGGATCAACCCGAAGATCTTCACAAAAAACGCCTTTGGACTCCAGGTGACTTTTCGCAGACTCGATATTGCTGACCTTGAGAGCCAGATGCCTTAAACCGCAAGCCTCAGGTCTTGAAGGTCTCGGGGGCGTATTGGGAAAAGAGAAAAGCTCTATTTGATAAAGCCCATCAATCTTTAAATCCAGCTTCCACGAATCCCGCTCTTCTCTGTAAACCTCTCTAAGCGTTTCAAACCCCAGAATTTCGGTATAGAATCTCTTCGAGGCCGGGTAGTCGGAGCAGATAATGGCAATGTGGTGAACTCCGGAAACAAAGAAGGGTGAATCTTTTTGCATAAAGCAAAGATTCACCCTCCTGAAGTATAAGTCAACTTTGTCGTTGCTTTATTTTTTCTTTGTAAAAATCTGAATTACGCCGTTAGCTCCCCGCATGCCATACATCTGTTGTCCTTCAGCCCCCTTGATAACATTCACAGTTTTGATGTCATTCACATCAACAGCACTCACAGCGTCGGCATAGCTGTTACCTATGGCGGTATTGTTGATAACATACAAGGGGCTATTATTTCCTCCAACAGAAGACATACCCCTCACCATCACATTTACACTGCTGCCTCGCTGGTCAATTTGCAAGCCTGGAATTCTGCGCAGGTAGTCCACCAGTTGCATGCTGTTATTGTTCAGCGACGAGACACTGCCGGCTTTAGTGTCAGACGAGTCGTCCATTTTGATAGATATTGTATCGCTGTCATCACTTCTTTCTGTGGTGGAGGCCTTTTTGTTGGCAGCACAAGACGAGAGAAGCACGATCGCTATAGATGTGACGATAAGGCGGTTGAAAGTAAAAAATGTTTTCATAGGTATGATATGTTTAATGATAGTAAGCTATTTTCAATGAAATTACGAAAATTGGCTGTCATTGAGCGTGCAAAGACAATTTTTGACAACTTAAAAGCCAAGCCCGTGTAAAATGATGAGTAATGTGGGCTGCTTGTTATTACTTTTGAAAGAAATCTTTTAAAAACGGTAGATCAATTTGAAACTAATAAAAGTGAAACATCTGTATCTGGCTTTTCTCTTACTCCCCGGGGCAATCCTTGTCGCTCAGCCGGCGCAGCAAGCGGTCGAACAAAATGTTTTTGTGATAGATGCTGAAACCAATAGGCCGATAGAAGGAGCAGTAGTGAGCTTCCAATCCGGACAGGCAATAGCCGGTGAAAATGGAATGGTTACTTTGTCAGCAGAATTGCCAGTTGAAGCACTGCTTTCACATGTGAGCTATATTTCTACCAAAGTAATCATCAGCAAGTCCGTCCAAACGGTGTATATGCAGCCTTTGGAAAAGATGCTGCAAGCTGTGGAAGTAACAGGCTTTGATTTTGAAAGGGAGTTAATCGATCAGGCGGCACCTGTAGCTTATCTGCAACCAGCCGATTTGGCGAAGTTCAACGAAACATCACTTGTGCCCTCCATGAATATGCTACCGGGTGTTAGAATGGAGGAGCGTGCACCCTCAAGCTACCGGATTTCGATCAGAGGCAGTTCCATCAGGTCGCCATTCGGTGTCAGAAATGTGAAGGTGTACTGGAACGATTTGCCTTTTACAGAGGCCAACGGAACCACACCATTGAACATACTAGACTTGTCGAACACAGACCGGGTAGAGGTGTTGAAGGGGCCCTCGGGAAGTGTGTATGGCGCAGGCACAGGCGGAACACTTTTACTGAGCAGTGCTAACCCCAGAGACATCAAGGGCAATGGCATGGTCTGGCAAAGCATGGCTGGCAGCTACGGCTTATGGAAACACCAGTTCTCCGGAACCGTTCGCCGTGACAAGAGCCTGATAGAAGTAAAAGGTGTTTCCCTAAAGTCGGATGGATACCGGGAGCAGTCCTTTACCGACAGAAAAGTGGCACAGGTGTCGGCGCATTTGTTCCCATCGGCCAACCACACTGTTTCTGTTCATTCATTTTTCAGCGACCTCAACTACGGCATCCCAGGGGGGCTTACGCTGGACCAACTCAACGAAGACCGGCGCCAGGCCAGGCCAGGCAGTGTAGATAGGAATGCATCGATTGACCAGAAGTCGGTGTATGTGGGCGTGGTGAATGATATTGTTATCTCCGACAATTTTGAGAATAAAACAAGTCTGCTTTACTCCTATGTCGATTTCCAGAACCCATTCAATCTTGACTATAAAAGGGAATTTAACTCAGGACTGGGTGGCAGGACAAAATTTGTTTGGCACAAAAGTGCAGGCGAAGCCCAGGCCCACCTGTCGTTTGGAGGAGAGTGGCAGCAGGGGTGGAGCAACGCTTACAACTTTGGCAACGTGATGGGCAAGGCCGACACACTCCGTTTTCACGACGACCTGCTGATCAAGCAATACTTTGCCTTTGCGCAGCTGGACGTAGACCTGCCAGGCGAGTGGGTGGTTACCGGCGGATTAAGCAGAAACTACCAGGTATTTGATATCGATAGAGATCAGTCGAAAGTTGGGCCGGTATTTACCTACAACAACTCGTTTGCCCCTATTTGGGTGCCCAGGCTCGCAGTGCTTAAGAAACTATCCGATCGCCAGTCCATCTACGCTTCTTTGAGTAACGGTTTTTCGCCGCCGACGATCGACGAGGTTCGAACGAACGAAGGGAGCATCAATAAAAACCTGACAGCGGAAAAAGGCACTAATTATGAACTGGGGTATAGGGCATCGATTATCGGTGACAGATGGTTTGTGGATGCCACTGCTTTCTATTTCAAGCTCAAAGGAACAATTGTAACCCGCACCAATCAGGATGGTGTGGTGCTGTTTGACAATGCTGGTAATACCAACCAAAAAGGAATAGAGCTGAAAGTAAACGGAGTTTTGTCAGAGAACCCAACGGCATTTGTAGCTTCTTCTAAGCTCCAGGTCGCCTACACTGGGTATCACTTTCGGTTTGAAGATTATCAGAAAGGTGACGATGACTTTTCAGGCAACAAGCTGACGGGTGTGGCGCCAAATACAATTGCCACAGTATTGGATATTGCTTTTAAGGGTAACTTCTATTCGAATTTGAGCTGGTTCTGGAGCGATAAAATACCGTTGAGGGACGATAACACCGTATATGCTGATGCTTATAGTAACGTGACTTGCCGATTGGGTTGGAAGAACCAACTTGCTTCAGGTAAATGGGGCTTGGAACTGTTTGCTGGCGTAGATAACCTGCTCGATCAGAAATTTAGCTGGGGCAACGACCTGAATGCGTTTGGAGGCAGGAACTATCAGCCAGCACCAGCGAGGAACTACTATGGAGGATTAAAAATTCGTTTGTAGGCAAAAAGAAAAAGGTGGAATCGACGATTGAATTGTCAATTCCACCCCTTTTGGTTTTTAAAATCGGTTCTTCCTATAAGAAAGAGAATCCCAACGCTACCACCCACATGCTTTGACGCTGGTCGGTGTTGTAGCCGCCAACAGCATCGCCAAGTTTGCTGAGGCTGCCTTCATATTTTACATCAAGTATAAGAGGGCCAAGATCAAGACCAGCACCTGCCTGAAAACCAACGGTGGCGTTGCTGTAGTTATTTTTCACATCAGTCGTGATGTCACCTACTTTTGATTCAGCTTTTAGCAGGTAGCTAAACGACGGGCCAACGTTTACACGAACAATTTTGGCAAACTTCTTTCCAAACATGATTGGAACATCCAATTTTTTAAAGGAAAGCTCTCTGGTTTCGTCCAAAGATGCAGAAACGTCTTTCACATGTATTTCGCCACCTGTTGCAGAAAACAGCAGTTCTGGCTGTAAGTAAAAACCTGCTATACCCAGACGGGCAAATGCGCCACCCTGGAAGCCGATTTTGGCATCGCCGCTTTCAAATTGGGCACCCAATGATGCTCCGGTCGACTCTTTGTCCACTTTTATGGACGATGAAGTAAGCCCAATTCTTGGCCCAATCTTAATGTCTTGCGCATTGGCAGACGCCGCCATGGCAACAATAGCTAGTAGGAAAAGTGTCTTTTTGATCATTTTCGTAAAATTTTAGTCCTGAATGCAAATAACGACAAAAGTGGCTGCATTATTAGAAGCTGGTAAAAAAAACAGACTTGCTTAATTTATCGGGAGGATAAGGTCAATTTAGTGGGTTTATGGCTTTAACAAATTACCTGATTCCTTGCGCATACCGCCTTTAGCATCCACTTTTGTGGTGGCTATGAAGAGCATCACCCCTCAAATGCAGCAAAGGTTGGTCGAGCGTAAGACCAAAGGCAATCTACGTGCTCTGCCAGCCATCCACTTGCCGCACGATTTCACATCAAACGATTACCTTGGCCTGGCCAGGTCAGAAGCGCTTGGGCAAATGATAGCCAACAGGCTTGGAGAGCTGGGAGCTCCAGCTCATGGGGGCACTGGTTCAAGATTACTTTCCGGCAACAGCGACTTTGCTATGACGTTGGAACAAAAACTGGCTGGCATTTTTAATGGTGAAGCAGCACTGGTTTTTGGGTCTGGCTATCAGGCCAACCTTTGCCTGATTTCTTCGGTAGCACAAAAAGGAGACACTATTATCTACGATCAGCTTTCACACGTTTGCCTTAAGGAAGGTGCCTGGTTGAGCAAAGCCCAGACTTTTGCCTTTCTGCACAACGACCTGGATGACCTTGAACGAAGACTGAAAACTGCTGAAGGCAATAAGTTTGTGGTGGTAGAATCTGTGTATTCTATGGATGGAGATGTTGCCCCCCTGAAGGAGATAGCGGCGCTTTGTAAAAGATATGAAGCAAGGTTGATCATAGATGAAGCGCATGGTACCGGAGTTTTTGGAGAAGGAGGCAATGGTTCGGTTTGCTCTCTAGGCCTGGAACACGATTTCTTTGCCAGGGTTTACACGTTCGGGAAAGCCATGGGTGTTCATGGCGCAGCGGTAGTGGGTAGCCAGGAACTGATCGATTATCTGGTGAATTTTGGTCGGCCATTTATTTATACTACGGCGATGCCTTTGCATAGTCTGGTAGCGATTGAGCAGGCGTTTAATTACCTGTCGAAGAACCAGCATCTGCAAGCCGAACTTAGACAAAGGATAGCATTGTTTTTAAGCCAGTTTCCTGATGGGATTGACATGAAGAGAATACAGAGCAATACAGCCATTCAACCTATTGTTGTGCCGGGCAATGAAAGGGCAAAAGCTATGGCAAAAGCTTTACAGAGCAAAGGATTTGATGTTCGCCCGATTTTAGCCCCAACAGTGAGAGAGGGAGAGGAGAGGCTGCGAATTTGCCTGCATACCTATAACACAGAAGAAGAAATAAATGCACTATGTCAGATTTTAAGCCAGCCATTCTAAGCAGGTATTTTGTGACGGCTATTGGTACCGATAGCGGGAAGACGCTGGTCAGCGCCATTGTTTGTGAAGCGCTTCGTGCCGACTACTGGAAGCCAATTCAGGCCGGACTTCCCAGGGACACTGATACGGTAAAGTCGCTGGTGAGCAACGAGAAAACGCAATTTCACCCGGAGGCATACCTGCTGAACACGCCAGCTTCTCCCCATGCGGCAGCGAAGGCCGATGGTGTTGAAATAAGCATGACGATGATCAAGTTGCCGCAAACCAACAATTGTCTGATCATTGAAGGGGCGGGCGGTTTGCTCGTGCCGCTCAATGATTATGATTTCGTCTCCGACCTGATCATAGAATTCAAGGCAGAGGTCATCCTTGTCGCCAATCTTTATTTGGGAAGCATCAATCACACCTTGTTGTCTGCCGAATACCTGAAGGCTCACAAGGTACCTGTAGCTGGTATTATCTTCAACGGCCCTTCCAATCCTGAAAGTGAGCAAATCATTACGGCAAAAACAGGATGGCCTGTGCTGCTTCATATCCATCAGGAGGAGAAAATAGACAAGGAAACGGTGAAGAAATACGCAGCGCAATTGAACAAGAACTGGAAATGAGTAAATCACTCCAAGAAATAGACAAAGCCCTTATTTGGCACCCCTTCACACCCCTGGAGGGAAGCATTGCACCACTTGTAGTTAGGAAAGGGGAGGGCGCCTACCTCTACACCGAAGATGGGCGGAAAATCCTCGATGCTGTGTCGTCGTGGTGGGTAAACATTCACGGCCATGCGCAGCCAGACATCGCCCGGGCTATTGCCGACCAGGCCATGAAGTTGGAACAGGTGATCTTTGCAGGCTTTACGCATGAGCCGGCGGTTCGGGTGGCGGAAAGTCTTTTGGCTCTGCTACCGGATAAATTTTCTAAGGTTTTTTATTCCGACGATGGCAGCACGTCGGTGGAAGTGGCTATTAAGCTGGCACTTCAATATTGGCACAACCTGGGCACGCCTAAGAAGCGACTGATCGCCATAGAAGGCGCTTACCATGGAGACACTTTTGGAGCCATGGCAGTGGGAGACAGAGGAGGGTTTACAGCCCCGTTTGGCTCTCTGCTGTTTGATGTCGATTTTATTCCGTTTCCTACGGAGCAGAATAAGTTTCAGGTGTTTGAACGCCTGAATGAGCTTACCGCTACGGGCGAGGTCGCCGCCTTTATTTTTGAACCGCTGGTGCAGGGGGCTGGAGGAATGAATATGTACTCACCAGCCATTTTGGATGAACTGATGTCCATTGCTCAGCGCAACAAAGTGACTTGCATTGCAGATGAAGTAATGACCGGCTTTGGGCGAACAGGAACCATATTCGCTACAGATCAAACTAGGCACAAGCCCGACCTGATGTGCATGTCGAAAGGTATTACTGGCGGCTTTCTGCCGCTGGGAGTCACTGCTGTGGCTGACTTTATTGTTGAGGCCTTTGCAACGGCTGACCTTTCGAAAACCTTCTTTCATGGTCATTCTTTTACAGCCAACCCTTTGGCTTGTGCTGCCGCCATTGCCAGCATGAAGCTATTGCTCGACGAATCGTGCCTGCGGCAGCGTCAGATGATTGAAAAAAGCCATCGGACTTTTGCCAAAAAGATCAGCAATGATACGAGGGTGAAAAATGTGAGAGTTACCGGTACAATTCTGGCACTGGACATCAATACAGGTGATACGTCTTATTTCAATGACATACGCACCAAGGTGATGCCCTTTTTTCTGGAAAGAAACATTTTGCTCAGGCCGCTGGGGAATGTGATATATGTGTTGCCGCCTTACGTGGTAAATGAAGAAGAGTTGGCAACGGTATATGGCGCTGTTATTGAGTTCCTGGATGCTTTTGTTGCTTAGCTAAATCGCCCTCCGGCTTTTCAACTCCAAATACTTATTCACAACATCTGCTGTCAGGCTTTGTGGGGTGGTGTAGAGGTTCAGAATGCCGTGCTGGCGAAGCAACTGGAGTATGGCAAATTTTTCGTTGAGCATGTTTTGAGCGATGGCCTGATGGTACACCTCCCGCAGGTCACCCGCCCCTTTGGTAATCAATCCGTCGAGTTCTGTGTTTCTGAAAATGATGACCAGCACGAGGTGTTTGCGATTGAGCAGCTTCAGGTATTTTAACTGGCGCTCAAGTGAATACAACGATTCAAAGTTGGTGTACAACAACAGTAGGCTCCTCGAGGTAATCTTGGCTGTTATCTGGGCATAGAGCATCCCGAAGTTGTGCTCAGTGAAGGCTGTCTTTTCGTGGTAGAGGCTTTCCATCAGCACATACATCTGTTTGGTGCCTTTTTGTGCAGGCACGATGGTGTCGGGTTTGTGCTGAAAAGTGACAAGCCCGGCCCGGTCACCTTTTTTAAGCGCAATATCGCTGATGGCCAACGATGCGTTGATGGCGTAGTCGAGCAGTGTCATTCCTTCAAAAGGCATTTTCATTGGTCTGCTCTTATCAATCACATTGTAAATAGGTTGTGACTTTTCGTCGATGTAGTGATTGATCATCAGGTGGCCTCTTCTGGCGCTTGCCTGCCAGTTGAGGTGGCGTGGGTCGTCGCCGGGTGTGTATTCCTTGATATGATCAAACTCCATGCTATGGCCAATCTTCCGAAGCTTTCGCTGGCCTTCTATTGACTGTTGCTGAGAAAAGGCGATCAGTTCGTATTTGCGAAGGTGCAGAAAGGACGGATACACTTTTACCGTTTGTTCCTGCGCCGCTTTGAAGCGCTTGTTGACCAAGGCAATTTTAGTGATAACCAGCAGGTTGGCGTGGCCGAAGTTGTATTCGCCTCTTGTCGTAGGTCGAACGGAGTAAGACGCCAGCCGTGTTTCACCTCTGGCGACAGTCAGAACAATGGCCAGGTTCCTCATCTGAAATTGAGGAGGCAGCTCGTCCAGCACCTCAACGTCCAGGCCGAATGAGTACCTGTTAGTTATTCTCAAGACCACAGCATTGTCATCGCCATTCGAGAACCGCTCCGGTAATTCTCTTTCGCAGCTCACCTCGCCCCCCGTGATAAACAACAAGAGCAAATCGGCAGCCAGCAATGCCATAAAGGCAAAGAAAGTCAGCTTAACCGGGATGAGAAGCACTGGAAAGAAATAGCTGGCCGCAAACCCAATGGTGAGGGCAGTGGCGCTGTAGTAGAACCGGTTGGTAACGAATAGCTTCATCTTACTTGGGCACAGTGACCTGCTCAATAATCTGCTGACAAACTTCTGTGGTGGTGAGCCCTTGCATTTCAGCTTCAGGATTGAGGATGATCCGATGGTCAACCACTGGCTTGAACAGGTACTGAATGTCTTCCGGCGTCACGAAATCACGGCCCTGCATAGCAGCGTAGGCCTTTGACGAACGCAGCAGGTCGATAGACGCTCTCGGCGACGCACCAAGATACAGGGAAGGATGGCTTCTCGTTTTGCCTACCAGGTGGGCAATGTATTCCACCAGCGAGTCTTTGGTCAATATCTGCCTCAGGTTTTCCCTTATTTCTATTACTTCCTTGCGGTTAATCACTGGTTCAATAAAGCTGAGCTGCTTGAAGCCAAAATTGCCATTGACCAGGTGTAGCACCTGAAACTCTTCTTCCAGCTTTGGATAATCGACCTTTATTTTGAAAATGAATCGATCCAGCTGCGCTTCCGGCAGGCGGTAGGTTCCTTCCTGCTCAATGGGGTTTTGGGTAGCCAGCACCATAAAAAGAGGATCCAGCGGATAGGTGGTGCCGTCGTTGGTCACCTGCTTTTCTTCCATTACCTCGAAAAGGGAGGCTTGCGTTTTAGCTGGTGCCCTGTTGATCTCGTCAATCAGCACAAGGTTCGAAAAGATAGGTCCTTTTTTGTAGTCAAACTCAGCTTTTTTGGGATTGAAAATAGAGGTGCCCAGCACATCTGCCGGCATCAGGTCGGGAGTGAACTGAATGCGCTTGAACTCGGCGTCAATCATTCGGGCCGTCAGTCTTGCGGTGAGCGTTTTGGCTACACCAGGCACGCCCTCAATCAGCACATGGCCTTCTGCCAGCAGCGCCACCAGAATCAGGTCGAGCATTTTGTCCTGGCCCACCAGCGCTTTCCTGGCTTCGGTTTTTATTTTATCTACTTTCTCATTGAGAAGTTTCAGATCAATTCTGTTTTCAAATTCACTCATGCTATTTCTATGTCAACTTCTGATTCCTTTTTTAACATTTTTCAACTCACTATCCTGTTGAGCTTTTCAGCCAGCAACACCAGGTCGTTGCCTTTTATCTGTTCCTTTTGCCTGATGGCGACCACGACCGCCAGCGTAGCGTTAATCTCTTCAATAGGTACCTCGCTTCGCACCGACAGCATATGGTTAAAATGTTCAGTCGGCTCAAAGGTCAAGTAGTATTTTTCCTTTACCCGGTGTATGAAGTGCCGGATCATTTTTTCTGCCAGGTTTTTGTGATTGCCTTCCTGAAAGTACAGATTGCCCAGTGTTTTCACGTAAGTCAAAGTAGTGTTTTCTGGCGGTGTCATCACTGG
Source organism: Imperialibacter sp. (assembly GCF_048007035.1). Taxonomy (NCBI): domain Bacteria; kingdom Pseudomonadati; phylum Bacteroidota; class Cytophagia; order Cytophagales; family Flammeovirgaceae; genus Imperialibacter; species Imperialibacter sp. Next base: position 227,570 of record NZ_CP180355.1, on the reverse strand, counting down.
AATGGCTCGTTGCCTCCTTCGTGTTTCGATAATCAGAAAGACCAGTAACGCTGCCAAAGCCAGGTATAGCGCCCATTTCAGTGCTTCTTGCGAAAGGATATAACGCAACGGGGTTTGAACTTCCGGTCGGCCCAGCTGGTAGAAGTAGCTGAGCTGGGTGCGTTGCTCAGGGAGGAGGTTCAATATGCCGGCCGCAAACCGGTAGTTGTCCTGATAGAGCAACCCGAAATTGGTGAAGATCAGTGGTGAACTACACAAAATCAATTCGCCATCACCAACTGCTTTTTTTATGACCAGGGGCTGGTCGGTTTCATCGGTTACAATGATTTCCCATTTGTCGGCGTCAACTTCCTCAAACACGGCCTGTATCATCTGCCTGGGGTAGCTTGCTGAAGAGGAGTTTATCCTGCTGATTAATTGAATCTGATCTTCTCCGAATATCTCCTCGTTAACGAAGCTGTAGTTGAACGCCACCTTCAGGCCCAATGAATCGAGCCATAATTGGGGAAATTGATGGGCTGCTAAAAAAACGGAGCTACCTGCATGGAGCATCTCATTGATGCTTTCCTCGTCGGTTGGGCTTAGTTCCATTTCATGAGCCAAAACGAGAACATTTTCTTTGTCTGTGAAAAGCTGCGTGAAGTTATAGTAGCTGGTTTCAAGTTCGGGAAAAATGTCCGGCAGCCTTTCTATGAGCACAAAACCTCCGAATGGATTCTTATCGTCTTCATGGAAGGTAACCGCCCAGTCGAGGGGCTTGGGCGCTGTATATTGCACGATGACATAGCCAACAAAAAGTCCTAGAAAAACCCAAAGAAAGATTTTGTCCTTTTTGTTCATGCCTTTTTCTTTTCCAGGTCAGCCACTGTCGCTTTGCACAGTTGAACGTCGGTTTCGTCCGGCTCAAACTCTCCATACCATGTATACTCAAACACCTGCTTGAGCTGGATAAACTTTGATTTTTGGTCTCCACTCAACTCACTGGCATAGTCGGCGCCAGTTTTCCAGGAGCGAATCTTCAGCAGGTTTTGATCACTTAGGTTTGTCAGGCCTTTCATATACAAATAGCGAATGGCCATTTTAAGGTCGCCGGCTTCCATTGCTTCATTGATGAGCTTGTTGTAATCAACCTGCTGGCTGCCGCCATACACGGTAAAGGCTGAACTGCCAGCCTCATTCGATTTAGAAAAAACAGAGCCGTATTGCATTTTAATGATCAAATAGGCTGCTCCCACAACCACAGCCACAAGAAAAAGTAACCAGAGGACCTGGCCTATATTTTGTCCGTTGGGCCCACCAAACAACCTTCCGATCAGGCTAAATATCCAAAGCCATAATTGATCCCAAAGTGAAATTCCCTCCGGCCTGAGACTGACGTAGTCAAAAGCTGGGTCGGCTTTGTAAGCTTCCATGGCTGCCTGGTCAAAGGCTCTCCCTGCCGCCAGCCACCTGGCTTCGGCGTACAAGGCACTACAGCATACAATGCAGCTGGATGTGAAAGCAAACGCAGTCTTATTGAATATTTTCAAAGTCCTGAATTTTGTTGATCAAGCCAGGGGCGCTGTTTCGCTCTGCCAAATTGAAGTACTGAAAGCCAAGGGCGATCAGTGGGATAGAGTAGGAGAGGTAGCCACCCACACCCAGGATCACCATGCTAATGGCCATATACCAACTTGAGAAGATATTGGTGAAGGCGCTAGGGTCGGTGTTGATTTTGTCTACCACACCTACTAGTTCAAACATGTATACAGCATAAAATGGCACGGAGAAAATCATCGAGACCACATAGGAAATCATTACCGAAATGAAAAGCAGCCCGAAAGTGCTCCACCACTTGTCCTTGATAAGGGTAAATGCTCTTCTGTAGGCTTCCACCGGGCTTACTTTCTCGAAATAGAGAATAGGAATGGCCAGCGACAGGACGACCCCGAAATAGAGCGCTGGAAGAAAGAAGAAGAAGACTGAAATGAAAAGAGTAATGCCCACGAGGATGGTCAGTAAAAAGGTGGAGGCAAACCTGCTCAAGGCATTGCGAAGCACGTCCATGGCGCTAAACTCCGACGCTTCTTTTTGGCTGTAGAGCTCCATGAAGGCATAGGTTGTAAGCGACAACATAATGCTGGCAAAAATGGACACCAGGAACATGACGAAGTAATTGGTGAAAAGTGTGGGGAGGTCATCCAGTATAGCCGGATTCCCCGGGTTGGCGGACATGCCCATGAAAAACCCCATAAACTGTTTCATCACTATGCCCATGATGAGGGCAGTGGGGCCAGCAACGAAAAGCAATGTTGTAAAAAGCTTTTTGAAGTTTGCTCTTATGAATTCGATGGTCGCATTCAGCTTCTGACCGAAGTCACGCATTTTGTACAACTCAATTTTTGGTGTGGTCATGAGGGTTGGTTTTTAGAGGCAAATAGAAAAAGTAGAATAGAATGAGCAGCAGCGACAAGCTGATGATCAAAAGCTTCAGGTAAAGTGGCCATTCGGTATGTCGGGTAACAAACGACTCGATAAATCCGGCTACTATGAAGAAAGGAAGCAGGCCAAGCACAACCTTGATGGCTTGCTTCGCTCCTCGCTGGAACGAGTACAGCCGGGGGTAGGTGCCGGGAAACAAGAAGCCATTGCCGAGGACAATACCTGCCGCCCCAGCTACGATGATGGACCAGATTTCAATAGTGCCGTGAAGCCAGATGGTTAGGATGGTATCGTCGAAGAGGCCTTCTTTGAAGAATAGGTAATGAAAGGCACCGAGCATTACACCATTTTGGAACAGCACCCAGCCAGCCCCAACACTAAAGAAAAGGCCCAGCGCAAAAGCCACAAATGACACCCGGATATTGTTGGAGGTAATAGCCATGAACATATGGTTACCATCCATAGAACCATACACGCCCATGGGGTCGCCTTCTTTGATATTGTTCAATGTCATGTCCACATAGGCATCTCCCATGATCAGGCGTATGAAGGTTTCGTCGTTGGCAGAAGACAATGCGCCAATCGACGCTCCGGCAGCAGTAATGAGGAAGGCAATAAGGATATATTTGTACGACCTTCGAATTTCCAATGGCACCTCATATGCCCAGAATTTACGGAACCGCCCTTTCTCTTCTTTCTTGTTTTTGTATACCGTTGTATGCACCTTCAGCGCCAGGGAGTTCAGATAGGTGAAAAGCTTGGTGTTTGGATAGTTGGCTTTGGCAAAGGCCAGGTCTTCGGTAAGATGGATATAGATGAGCGAAAGTTCGTCGGAAGAAAGTGTGCCAGTATTTGTCAGTTTCGACTCAAATTCATTCCATTTAGCCTGATTATTTTTTACAAATATTGACTGCTTCATTATCTTCCGCCCAAATATGCGTTAACATAATCACTAGAAGGGAAATGCCCAAATTTGTCACCAGTCAGAATATAGAAATTGACCTTGAGCTAGCCAGCCTTGGCGAAAGAATCCTCGCATTCCTGATTGACATGTTTGTGATTTTTGTATTCATCGTGCTGTGCTTTTGGATCATTTCCACAGGCTTTGACCGACCGGAGTTCTACTTCATTCCATGGGTATTGGTCATGTTTTATTCCCTGCTTTTCGAGTCTCTTTTTCAGGGGCAGAGTATTGGTAAAAAAGCCATGAACATCAAAGTGGTGAAGGCCGACGGCAGCCCTGCCGGAATAGTGAATTATATCCTCAGGTGGGTGCTCCGGCTCGTCGACATCTACTTTATGAGTGGAGGTGTTGCCGTGATCACCATTATTGCGACTCAAAACGGGCAACGGCTGGGCGATTTGGCTGCCGGCACAGTGGTGATCAGACTGCAAAAGCAGGTTTCTAATGCTGACCTTGTCACTAAAGTGGATGAAAACCATCAGGTGACGTTTCCAACTGCCAGGGTGCTGAATGACAGCCAGATTGAAGTCATCAGAAATGCTTTGAACCTGCGGAAGGAGGGACTCAACGATCAGGCAGTGATGCTGGTGTCACAAAAAATCAAAGACCTGTTATCAATAGAAACCCCGATGCCAGACGTGAAGTTTTTGTATACCGTAATTGCCGACTACGAGTACATGGCGGCCAAGGAGATGTAGGAATCAAAAGTAAAGAGGTTACTATCTGCGGGAGCGCAGATAGTAACCTCTTTACTTTAGCTGGACAATTTTGGGAGCATCGACTTCGAAGTGACATTGGATCGCTTCACGAATGTTGGCCTTTAGTTGATCCATGTCATTGCCATCGGTAAAGATGGAGTGATCCAGGGCCTTCGCCTCAAATCCTCCTTCATGTGATTCTTCAACAATGAAAATAATTTCGTTCATAACATATTTTTGTATAAAGGTAACGATTTCGCCAGAATTCTAGTTTCTCAGAGATATCAGAGTTTCGGTTTGACCTGTTACTTATATGTTTGAGTTGAAGTACCGCCTGGAATTTCTTGACTTAGCAAACTCACCCTTCCGAATGTGCTTGAACCAGTAATATATTTCGCCAAACAAGCCTCCAACTACAATGAGCAGTATCCACTGGAACTTGCCCTCCCGGTTGAGTTCCTGATTTTTTGTTACATGGACGATGTAAAGGACGGAAGCAATCAAGGCCATGATTAAGCCCGAAAAAAGTGCATCAAAACCCCAGTAAGAATCATACCGAACCCCAAAAAACCTCAAAATAATAAGTGCCAAATGGCACATCGGAAAAATGAGATAAATAAAAGAGGGGATTCTGTTCATGGTTGTCGAAAATCAGTATTGTGCACTTAATTTAATTAACCAAATCGAATATATCACCTTCCTTGGATATACTAAACCCACTATTTTTTACATTTTCTTGTTCTTTGTTGCTCCAAATCAACGGATTGGTATGATTGAAATGAATGAAATGCACCTTGCTTCTTTCGCCTTCGGGCAAGTCTTCAAATAGCGCCATCGACTCTTCCACAAAAGGGTGGGGCACCTCGCTCATGTCTCGGTCGATTTCTCCGTTTCGAAAAAAGGTGGCATCCAGAAAGGCCACGTCGGCAGATGCTACCAACTCTCTGATGCTTCTGTCCCACTTGCTCCATTTATCAATATCAGGAATGAAGATGATGCTTTTATTGGCGCTGGCAATTTTGTAGCCAACCGTTTCTGAAAACTCGTCTCTGTGTGGAACAACAAAAGGGGTAATGGAAACATCAGGGGAAAGCCGGATTGTCGAATCGGCGGCGAGCTTTCGCAGACTGATATTTTCGAGCGCTACTAGCTGACTCCAGGGGCCGTTCTCTGTCAAGTAAGACCGCATCACGGGCATGCCGTAAACAGGTACATTGGCAGCACCCATGATTTCTCTGCCCAGCTCCAGCAATCCGGTATAATGACCTACGTGCGCATGGGTGAGAAAAATGCCATCGGGAACGCTTTTGTTCAGTCCGGCCTTCTCATTCAAATCGTGCCATTGGCTTTTGAAGTCAGGGGTGGCTTCGATCATCCAGACCTTGCCGACCGCTTGGTCGACGATGCCAAGACTGACTACCCGCTGGGCCTCATGCTCTCCGTTGTAGTATCGCAGGCAGCATTGCTTGGTGCAACCTGCCTGAGGATAGCCTGCGTCCTGCGCTACGCCGAGAACGATGACATACTGATCTGGCAACTCATTGACGGTTTGTTCAATTGAGTTCCTGGTGCATGAAGAGATGATTATGCTGATCAGCAGAACGAGCGCTGCTTTGAAAACTTTCGGGCGTATCATGCTTCAATCTAGTGAAACATTCTAAATGTAGGGTTGATCGTTCAGCAATGAAACCTCCCTTCCATCACATTCCCTTTCAAAGGCTCATAGGGCGTCGGTATCTTATTGCATCAATCAAACCGAAAGCCATGTTTAAAAAGTTGCTCCTCATTACCATGCTTGCCGCCGCCGCCCAATTCACCCAGGCACAGAAGGAAGACCCTAAAAACCCCAATTGGGCGAAGTATCACACCACTGCTGATGCTTACTACTTGCTCCAGGAGTGGGCCAAAGCCTATCCGAACCTGACCAAACTCTATTCTATAGGCGAGACGCTCATGGGCACCCAGCTGATGGTGCTGGAAATTACTAACAAAAGCACAGGTGCCGCAGAGGACAAGCCAGCCTATTACTACGACGGCAACATCCATGCTGGAGAGCTAACGGGTGCTGAAGTAGCACTGCACTATACCTGGCTGCTGCTGAGCAACTACGGTAAGGATCCACGCATTACCAACCTCATCGATACCCGCACTATCTACATCCGCCCCAAGTTCAATCCGGACGGTGCTGATATTGCCCTGACGACTCCCCAGGCGCTGCGCAGCACACCCAGACCCTACGACCAGGACGGCGACGGCCTGCTCGACGAAGACCCGGGCAACGACCTGAACAATGACAATCTCATCACCGATATGCGGGTGAAGAACCCCACTGGCAAGTGGAAAATCAGTACCGAAGATCCCCGCATCATGGTGGAAAGAGAGCCCAACGACCTAAGTGGCGATTTTTACGACATGTACGAAGAAGGCATTGATGATGACAAAGACGGACTGTACAACGAAGACGGCATAGGTGGCATTGATATGAACCGTAACTTCCCCCGCAACTGGGGCCTGGAGTCGGAGCAAAAAGGAGCAGGACCTTATCCGCTTTCGGAGCCTGAGACCAGAGCCACCATCGAGTTTCTGAGCTCGCACCGCAACATCACGGGCATTTTCCATGGGCACACAGCGGCCGGGTTTCTTTACCGATTGCCTTCCACTACCAATTGGGACAGCTTCAACATGGCCGACCAACGCCTCATCCTTGAGCTCTCGGACAAGTATGCAACCACTACCAGCCAGAAGGTAGTGCCCAGCTATAGCAACCCACGGCTGCACCGCCACGGCACCCTGATCAGCTGGGGCTATTGGGATTATGGTGTGGTAGGCTTTGTGCCCGAATTTTGGGGAGCCTTCCAGGCCGATGCCAACAAAGACGGCCGGGTGTCTGATCTCGAAAGAATGCAATGGAACGATGCCGAACTGGGTGGCAAGGGCTTTGTGAACTGGCAGGCTTACGATCACCCGCAACTGGGTAAGGTGGAAATAGGGGGCTGGGACTATAAGTTTACCCGCCAGAATCCACCCACCAAATACCTGAAGGGCGAAATAGAAAAGTATGTGGAATGGATGCTATGGCTGGCAGAAACCAGTCCTAAGATTGCCGTTTCCCAGCCCAAAGTAGAAGTGCTGGAAAAAGGTAAGCTGGTGAAAGTGAGCCTTACTGTAGAAAACGACGGCTATTTGCCGACAAATATCACGGAAAGAGCCATAGAGCTCGAGATAACCAAACCAGTAAGGGCGATTGTGGAATTAAGTGGCGCTGAGCTGGTCAGTGGTAAAATGCGCACTGACTTGGGTAACCTGCCGGGCCGCAGAGACGGTGAAAGCGTGGAACGTACCAAAACAGTGGAGTATGTATTCAAAGTCACGGGCGGTTCACCCAAAGCCACCATCACCATCGATTCTGAAAAAGGAGGGAAGGTGAGTAAAGAAATCAGTCTCAAGTAAACTAAAAGAGCTCCCTGATACCAGCGAGCTCTTCGTTTATTTTCTTAAGCACCTAAATAGTACGATTAGTGTCAAACTGTTCCAAATAATCCGCCACCTTCCTCACAAACATGCCGCCCAGTGCACCATCTACCACCCGGTGGTCGTAGCTGTGGCTGAGGAACATCATGTGGCGGATGCCGATAAAGTCGCCCTGCGGGGTTTCTATAACTGCCGGCTTTTTGCGAACGGCACCAACGGCCATAATAGCGACCTGAGGCTGCATAATAATAGGAGTGCCCATCACGTTTCCGAATGACCCCACGTTGGATATGGTATAAGTACCACCAGATAGTTCATCTGGCTTCAGGCTATTGGTGCGGGCACGTTCAGCAAGGTCGTTCACTGCATGGGTAATGCCCAGCAGGCTAAGCTTATCTGCATTTTTGATCACGGGCACAATGAGGTTACCCGAAGGCAGTGCCACGGCCATACCGATGTGCACCCCCTGGTGCCTGACAATCTTTGTGCCATCCACTGAGATATTGATCATAGGGAAGTCCTTAATGGCCTTCACAATGGCTTCAATGAAAATGGGGGTATAGGTAAGGGCCGCCTTTTCCTTTTCCTGAAAAGAGCGCTTCCATTTATTTCTCCAGTTCACCACGTTGGTTACGTCAGCTTCCACAAACGAGGTTACGTGGGCGCTGATCTGCCTGCTGGCCAGCATGCGCTCAGCAATCATTTTGCGCATGCGATCCATTTCGATGATCTCATCATCGCCGCTGTAGGTGATTTTTACAGGTTCGGCCACTTTAGGAGCAGCACCTTTTGCTCTGGTTTGAATGTAAGCGAGGATATCATTTTTGGTTACACGGCCTTCTTTGCCTGTGCCGGGAATGCCCTCCAGTTCTGACGTGCTGATTTTTTCCTCTTTGGCAATGCTCATCACGAGGGGAGAGTAGAACCTGTCGGAGCTTGGCTTTACCAATGGGGCGTGGCTCACTGCTGCTACGGCTGTTTCGACCATTTCGGAAGCGAGCGCCACAGCGTCCTTGCCATTTCCTGAGATGTCAGCAGCATGTCCGTTTTCGCTGCTTCCTTCAATTTCTATAATCGCAATGGCTTTGCCCACCTGCACTACTTCACCCTCTTTGGCCAAAATCTCTTTCAACACACCAGCATGGGTGGCGGGCACCTCCGTATCCACTTTATCAGTAGCCACTTCCAGCACCGACTCATCCTGTTCAATGGTCTCTCCTGGCTTTTTCAACCATGAAAGGATCGTGCCTTCCATTATACTTTCACCCATTTTGGGCATCACCATTTCAACTACTGCCATGTCACTAAGTATTTCGTATCCTTTTGGGTAATAGGTTATTTGTATTGTTGTTTATTGCTTTTCAAAATATTCTTCTAATTCATCGCCTCTTTTAAGACTAAAACCTAAGAATCGTTTGTTTGCAAAATAGCGCTTACGGCCTCTAAGTTAACATTTTAATGGGAATGATGTATAATTTTTCCTTGCAGTGTCGTAAGCTTTACCAAACCGGGCAGAGAGAACACTTATTTAGAAATCGCCTCCATTTCCATCAGCGATGTCCTTAAAAGATTCAGTGAGTGCAACGCACTGGCGTGGATGTTGATTTGCCTGTCGGTGGTCAGCTGTAGTTTTCTCGCAAAAGTCCGCCCCTCAAAAGCGCAGGCAATCCACACGGTACCGACAGGCTTGTCAGGAGTGCCTCCGTCAGGGCCGGCAATGCCCGAGGTAGCCAGCCCAATATCTGTTTTCAATCTTTTTCTAACTCCCTCCGCCATTTGTCGCACAGTTTCTTCGCTCACAGCGCCCACAGTGTCTAGTGTTTCCTGTTTCACACCCAGCTCATCGGTTTTGACCCGGTTGTCGTAGGAGATAATGCTGCCCATATAATAGGCAGAACTGCCTGGGATGCTCGTGATTTCATGGGCCAGGTAACCACCTGTGCAGCTTTCGGCGGTAGACACGGTTAACTTGCGCTCCAGCAGCAGCTTGCCGATGGCTGATTCAATGGTTTCCTGGTCGTAGCCGTATACAAACTTCTGGATGTCTGGCATCACCCGGTCTATTTCAGCTTGCACTTCTTTTGCCAGAGTCTCCAGGTTGGGGCCGGCACCCGTCAGCCGCAGTTTCACTTCCCCGGGACTGGGAAGGTAGGCCAATTTGATATGAGGAGGCAGGCTGGTCTCCCACCATTCAATTTTGTCCGACAACCATGATTCACCAATGCCAATGGTGCGGATCATTTTGTGGTAGATTACTGGCAGAGTGTATTTTTCTCTTAGCCTGGGGATCACCTGTTCGCTGATCAGCACTTTCATTTCATAAGGCACGCCTGGCAGCGATACAAAGGTTTTGTTGCCTTTTTCGAACCACATGCCCGGAGCCGTACCCATGCGATTGGTCAGTTTTGTGCTTCCCTTCGGCAACCACGCCTGCTGGCGGTTGGTGTCTGTCATTTGGAAGCCTCGCTTTTCGAAGAGAGCAGTGATCTCTGCGAGGGCTTCTTCATGTAATGCCAGTTCCATACCGAAGTACCTGGCCAATAATGGTTTAGTCAGGTCGTCCTTGGTAGGGCCCAGGCCGCCTGTGATGATGATGATGTCTGCTCTTTTTTCTGCTTCCGCAAAGGCGGTCATCATTTCGTTTTCCACGTCGCCCACGGTGGTTTTACGAATCACTTTGATGCCACGCTCCGAGAGCTGCTGCCCGATCCAGGTGGAGTTGGTGTCGTGGATTTGTCCATAGAGGATTTCATCGCCTATGCTGAGTATTTCTGCGTTGATATGCATGGATGGGATGTTGTTCGTTATTCTGGCGAAAGTTAACAGATCGCTGTGTTATCAAGCTGGCTTCGGCTACATTAAATTCCTGCCAAATTTGTAACATCGTTTTTTAGCTATAAAGATATAAAGTGGTTTTATTTGAAAAAGTTTAAAACAGCTACGTAATGAGATTTTTATCTGCAACAATATTGGCTTTTGGCATGCTGGCAATTTCGGCCTGCTCGGTTCAGCAAATACAGAAAACAGTTGACGGCTACCTGAAAGACGCCAAGCCAACCACCGAGGAGGTGGTATCGGGCTTGAAAGAGGCGCTGGAAAAAGGGATTACCAACGGAGCCAAAAAAGCCTCTGCTGTCGATGGCTACTACAAAAACCCTCAGATCAAGATTCCTTTTCCCCCTGACGTGCAAAAAGTGGAGACAAAGCTCCGTCAGCTGGGCATGGATAAGCAGGTGGATCAGTTCATTGAAACGCTCAACAGGGGAGCTGAAGAAGCGGCCAAGCAGGCAGCGCCAATTTTTGTGAGTGCGATTAAGCAAATGACAATCAATGATGCCTGGAATATCCTTAAAGGAGACAAAGACGCCGCCACTCAATACTTGCAGAAAACAACGACCAGTCAACTTGAGGACAAATTTAAGCCAGTCATTCAAAAGGCGTTGGACAAGGTGAATGCGACTAAATACTACGGCGACCTGGTGAATACTTACAACAAGGTTCCTTTTGTGGACAAGGTGAATCCTGACCTGAACGACTACGCAACCACGTTGGCTATTGATGGTCTGTTCAAGCTGGTGGCTCAGGAAGAAGCCAATATTCGCAACAACCCCGGCGCCCGAACTTCCGAACTATTAAAGAAGGTGTTCAAGGAGCAGGATAATTGAGCAGATAACCGCCTCATAACTGACCTGGGTTATGTGGACATTTGCTGACGCTAAGGTCACTGGAGAATGCGATTCTAAAGCTAGGTTTTATACTAACGCTGAACCAAAAAATAGTAATAGCTTTCAGTCCGTCCTGTTTGCGTTTGACAAAGCCGAAGGCTTCATCTCTGCGGTACTCCTTTACTCTGCGGTGGAGTACTCTGTTGAGTTTTTTCCTGCAAAAAGGTTGAATGAAGTTACCTAAAGATTTTATGTGGTGGCAGTCAATCAAGCTGCTTTATACCATCCCAATTTCTTAGCAATAGCCGTGCTGCCCCAAATCAGCAAAAACATCTCCAAAGCCCTTTTGATCAGTAGCACAGTGTCATTGCCTTTCAACCCTACAGCCCTGATCAGTTGATCAAGGAGAATGCTGCTCCCCACCAATACCGCAATGGCCAGCACTACTCTTAAAACCCGGATCGGCCACTTACCTTCATCAGAAGGGAATCCCTGCAAGCCAATGAGGAGGAAAGCAATATTAAGCCCCAGGAATTGAGCAGCTATGCTGTTGCCCAGGAAAATGAAAACGATAGGAAGCAAAATGCAGGAGGATATGAAAATGAGGGTAGGCATATTCATTTGCAGTCGCAGCCTGCTGAGGGAGAGATAGGCCGAAAGTTTATTCTTTTTGATCAGGAAAAACCATGCCAGCCAAACGGTGATGCCACCGAGAACGAGCCCACCCAGCACATCGGCCAGGAAGTGCCTGCCGAGGTACATGCGTGAAAATGGCATCAACGCAATGATAATGATGGCCGCCACCCTCACCCAGGTTCGGTTAAACAATAATCCAATGCCACCCCAGTAAGCCACCGAGCCACTTACATGACCTGATGGAAAGCCATAAGAATCGAGCTTGTTCTCTCTGTAGTATTCGATGGCTTCCGGTGCAGGCAAGCTAAAAAAAGATTGCCCGCCTTTTCTGACGAAGGGAGAAACGGCGTTGAACTCATCGACAAGGTGCTTGAGCGATGAATCAACATTTTCGGGGCGGGGCAGGGCAAAGAAGTCCTTTAAAAGTGCCCCCGCAAACCCTGTCCAGATAAGCATGTGTGTAGCAAGGAAGGCCCTTTTCATATGGACGCCAAAAATGAGCACAATGGCCACGGCAATGAAGGCGGAGTTGTACCCGAGCCTGGTGGTAGCGTCCATAAGCCAGTAAATGGCCGGGCTGTCAAAACTTTGGAGGAAATGGTTTGGCTCGGTTTGAAACATCAGCTGTTTTTTTGCCGAAACTACAGGATTACTCTGTCAGACAAAAAGACAATTTGACCGATTCTATGAATTTTTATTCAGAAAACATGACATAAATACCTGAAAAATGCGTTGGTACATTGATTGATTAGTGATGTGGGAATTTAGGATATATGAAAATGAAGTTATCTGACTCTTTGGTAAAAAACATGGTTGTGACGGCCGATTTGCTGAACACAATCAATGGCGGTATGAGTCTTCCTTCCACAAAAATGCGGAAGCTGGAAGATTGCTACGAATTGGATGTGGTTGCTCCGGGACTCTCGGTGGAAAACCTCAAAATTGAAATTCACAACAGGCACTTGAGTGTGTTCCATTACCTGAACTATAAGGCGCCCAACCACACGAATGAACAGGAGGGAGCGCCAAATATTGTACATTTGATGCCTATCCCATTCGACGTGGAGCTGGATAGCATCACTGCCTTGTATGAAGGAAAGCACTTGAAAGTCATCATGCCTTTTAATGAACTGGCTGAGGGATATTTCAGGAGCATAGATATAGATACTGTGTAAAAGAGAATAACTATTAAGCATAGTTTTGATTAGTCCTTTTTGAAGACCCTGCGAGCGTTTGCCCGTGGGGTCTTGTGTTTTAACGGTATTGTATTCCATTTTTCTACTCCTATTTTTGCTGCTCATCTTTACGTTTCAGCGGAGGCAAATGCTTGGAGTTTTTGTAGTGATTTATCTGTTGTTGACTGTGGCTATTGGTATAGCCGCTTCCAGGTACATCAAAACATCCACAGACTTCATGCTGGCGGGTCGAAAGCTGCCCATGTTTCTCTCTGCCTCAGCGCTGTTTGCTCTTTGGTTTGGCTCTGAGACTATTTTTGGTGCATCCTCCGAATTTGTGAAGCATGGCGTGCTGGGTGTGATCGAAGATCCGTTCGGAGGCGTGCTTTGCCTCGTTTTATTTGCCCTCATCTTTGTCAAACCGTTATACAGGTTAAACTTGCTGACGCTCGGCGACTTGTACCGCAACCATTACGGAAAAAGCGTGGAGTTGATTGCCAGCTTTTGCATGCTGCTTACTTTCTTTGGTTACATCGCTGCCCAGCTGGTGGCGCTTGGCATACTCATTCAGATCATCTCAGGCCTGCCCACCATTTACGGCATCCTGATCAGTGCTAGTGTGGTGACGATTTATACACTGATGGGAGGGATGTGGGCTATTACTATTACTGATTTCATGCAAAGCATTATCATTGTCGTCGGTTTGGTGATTGTGGCGGTTACTATTGTTAATAAAGCTGGCGGAATGGCACCAGTATTGGATGGTGCGCCGGAGGGTTTCTTTTCGTTTGTACCTACCGACGGAGACCCGATGACCTGGATTCATTATCTGGCGGCTTGGCTCACGCTGGGCCTCGGTTCGCTCGCTTCTCAGGATATTTTTCAGCGGGCCAACTCTGCCGAAAGTGAGAAAACGGCCGTTCGGTCTACGTTGCTGGGAGCTGGTATGTACGGCTTGATTGCTATTCTCCCGCTGTTCATTGGCGTGGCAGGTAAGGTGCTTTATCCGGAATTGATTGATGGAGACACCCAACAGGTGTTGCCCTCCATGGTAATGGCACACACCAACTTGTGGGTACAGGTGATGTTTTTCGGGGCGCTGTTGTCGGCGATCTTCAGCACATGTAGTGGGGCTGTGCTGGCACCTGCCAGTATATTATCGGAGAATATCATTCGTCCGTTGGTGGATCAAAACATGTCCGACAAGCGCTTTTTAGTTATTTTGAGGGTTTCTGTGGTTGGTATGGCAGCTTTGGCTGCCTGGTTGGCTGCTTTCCGAACCAATATTTATGAGCTGGTGTCGGAGTCGTCTATTTTGGGCTTGGTTACACTGTTTGTGCCAATGGTAACAGCACTGTTTTGGAAAAAGTCGTCCCAGGGCGGGGCGATATTGTCGATGGTGGTTGGGCTAATCAGCTGGTTTCTGAGCGAACATGTATTTCATTTCGAGTTTCCGGCTATGTTTATTGGGTTTGGTGCCAGTGCTTTGGGAATGGTGGTGGGGACTTTTTTGTTTCCCAGGGATAGATGATTTCCAATCTTTATGACAGACTAAATGTGATACTCACTGGATTAGGCTCTAGTTAATTTCTGGCCTAAATTGGTTGAATGACCTCCAGTATTTGTCTTTGTAAATTACATAGTCAAAATTCAATCTGCCTCTAAAATCATATTGAAATCTATCCAGAACCGTCGAAGGCAGTCTAAAATCTTTGCAGGCCATGTAAACTTCTCTTGAGCCATCTGCGGTTTGTCTACCAATATTCAAATACCCTGCTGAGTCTTTTAATTCAAGCATTAGCTGATCTTCAAACGTATTCATTAGATCGTAAATTTGTTTGTCAGGCATTCCGTTTTCATTACCTTTATATATAATCTCTACCTTTACAACCCAAGGGTGAGATGCTTTGCTATCCCAGCTAAGTAAAGCAGAATTTATAATAGCTATTAGAGGTTTCCCGTTACTTAATGTTGCCTCAAGCGAGTTATAGGTATCACTAACAGTATCATATCTCGTTCCTTCATATTTTTCTACAAATTCTTTTTCTCTCCAAACAAGGTAATCTTTAAGTTTCTCTATAGGGATTAACTCCTTATTAGCATTTTCTGTACCTACAATCTGCATATTATCGATGGCAGTCAACGAGTTGAGTTCACCTAAATAATTATCCATGAAGATGTACACCCCATTTGTAATTGGCTCCTTCAATGCTTCTTGGTAGTCCGAATGGACAACCGTAATGTCGACTTCATCGGGATATTCAGAACGTTCATTCGAATAGAAGAATAAATTCTCCTTATTAAATTTCAGGTCACCCATGCTGATGTAAACGTCATTAATATTCAGTGCAGGTTTCAATGCAGTGAATTTCCAGTTATCAAGTACGGGGGCGCCGCTCACCAATTCTTCAACAAAGACAATGTTTTTACAAACCCCGTCAGCTGTTAATATCAATTCCGCAGTGTTATCATCACACATTCCAACCAGGAACCAGTACCCATCCCTTAGTTGATTGAGTTGCGTAGATAATTTATTAAACACATCTCGCTCAATATTGCCCTGGCTCTTTATGACTTTGAAGAAATCTTTTTCATTATTCTGAAACCAACTCCAAAAATCCTTATTCGACTTGATCGGTGTTCCCTTCGCTCTTAGTAAATTTCTAAATAATCCCATTTTTTCTCTTTGACATGGCAAATAACTCCAATAATATCCTGACGTTTCTGCTGCTTCAGGTCGCAAAAGCCTCGCTATTCTTCATAATCCCTATCATGAAGATCAGCCGCCTGACCAACTGATTCACTGCCTACTCCTTACTACTTACATTCTCCTCACTATTTCCCTCCCTGCACTCCAACAACTCCACCGTCAATTGTTCGTTCACCTCCTTTTCCTGCAGCATCATTTCCTGGTATTTGTTGGCCATTAGCGAGTTAAGCTCAGCTTTGGAAGCCTGCATTTTGGCATAGATGCCCAGGAGAATCAGGGCTGCCGATAACACGACAATGATAATCAACGGAATATTTTTCATGAGAAAGTCCTTTGACGGCAAGTTACTTGTTTTTGCTTTGGCAATCTTCCAGAGCCTTTCTTGCTTGACCTGCGGCTTCTGCCGCAAGTGCATTTTGTCGTATGGCTTCTTCTGCGTTTTCCTCAGCTAGTTTTCTTTGCATTTCAGCCTCTTGTTGCGCTGCTACGGCGATTTGTGCCTGTTGCTCAGCGATAGTAGCTTGCTTGGTTGCCTCGGATGCCAGGATGAAGGCGTAGAGAAGCATAAAAACGATACAAAGGCTTTGAACGCCTATTAGAATTTTTGCCCAGAGTTTCATGTTTTTATGGGTTTGGTTGGTCGTATTATTTACTTTTTTCGCATGCCTCAAGCGTCTGCATAGCGAGTGCAGCTTGTTGTTCGGCCATCATTCGTTGTTGTTCGGCCTCGGCTTGAGCACTCATCGCTATTTCAGTTTGCTTTTCAGCTTCCAGTTCAGCCCGAACCAGCAGGGCCTCTTGCTCCCTCAATAAGTTCAGGAACGTGGATGCTTCATTCGCTTTGAGAGAGGAGTAAATAGCAAAAAAGATAATGATCAGCACTTGGATGCCGATAGTGATTTTAGTCCAGAGTTTCATGGTCGACATGGGTTGCTTTTAGTTCTTCTTCTGACAAGTATCAAGCTGCTTTTTGTATTCATTAGCCAGGGCCGCCTGCCTAACAGCTTCGGCGCTGGCCTCAACTGCCCGCTCAGCCTGGATAAGGGCTTCTTCCTGAGATTGACCTGCAATCGTTCGTTGCTTTTCGGCTATTAGTGTTTGTTGCTCAGCCTCACGTTTACTGGCCTCGGCAATAGCCTGGGACTTTTGAACTTCCGCCCTCAATGAGTCATTGGCCACCATGAGCTTCTTTACTTCATCCTTACAGGAATATACTTTTGGCGAAGCATAAGAGACAAGCACCACGAACAGACCACCTCCAATAAAAAATAGAAAATTTTTCATGCTTAAATATAGAATTTTAATTTGAAAATGGCCCTTTCGGCGCAATTAGGCTCCCTTATTGAAAATAGCCATCGCACCTAAGTGAATATTGGCTCTCACGGATCGTACTACCACTTTTCAGCTCGCCACTCTCTTTTGATATTGCAGAAGACGCTTATTTCGATCCTCGGTCTTCAAACTGCTTTCCCGATTCCTGAACCTGCCACTTCTCACTTTGATGCGCTTGACTCATCATTCTCAAGCTTTCGCACCTCTCAATCTGCCACTTCCAATTTCCTCCCGACTTTCCCATCCAAAAACTAGTTTAAACTAACCCCCCGTATTATTTTTGCGGATGGCTGAAATGATTCTGATCCTTGACTTCGGATCTCAATACACACAACTCATCGCTCGCCGGGTTCGGGAGCTCAATGTTTACTGCGAAATACACCCCTACAACCACCTTCCTGAGTGGAGCGACGACATCAAAGGCGTCATTCTTTCTGGCAGCCCCTGCTCGGTAAGAGATGAGGGTTCGCCTGACATAGATATCGACTTTTATTCTTCTAAAGTGCCTCTGCTGGGCGTTTGCTACGGTGCGCAGCTTATGGCAAAAAAGAGTGGAGGCAATGTTCTGCCCTCAGAAATCAGAGAATATGGCCGGGCCAAACTCAGCAAAGTGGATTCGCACCACGACCTGCTCAAAGAAATCACGCTTAACTCGCAAGTGTGGATGTCGCATGCCGACACCATCGCCAGTATTTCTGATCAATACGAAATAATTGCCAGTACGCCTTCAGTGAACGTGGCGGCATTCAAGTTGAAGAATGAGCCAGTTTACGGTATTCAGTTTCACCCCGAAGTAACGCATACCACCGAGGGCAAAACGCTGCTTCGCAATTTTGTTGTGCACATTTGCGGTTGTAGTCAGGACTGGACACCAGACATCTTCGTCGAAACCACAGTGGCTGAATTGAAAGCCAAACTGGGCAACGATAAGGTGGTCATGGGGCTTTCTGGCGGTGTGGACTCCTCAGTGGCTGCCATGCTGATCCACAAAGCCATTGGTAAGAACCTACATTGTATCTTCGTTGATAACGGACTGCTTCGAAAGAACGAATTCATTAGCGTGCTTGAGTCTTACAAGCACATGGGCTTGAATGTGAAGGGTGTGGACGCTTCACAACGTTTTTATGCAGCGCTTAAAGGACTGACGGAACCTGAGCAAAAGCGGAAGGCGATTGGCCGGGCGTTTATTGAGGTGTTTGACGAAGAGGCACACAAAATTCAGGACGTGAAGTGGCTTGGTCAGGGTACCATTTATCCCGATGTGATCGAATCCGTTTCGGTGAAAGGGCCTTCTGCCACCATCAAGTCGCACCACAATGTGGGTGGTTTGCCTGACAAAATGAAAATGAAGGTGGTGGAGCCGCTCAATACCTTGTTCAAAGATGAGGTGAGGAACGTGGGCCGGACGCTGGAGATTGATCCTAATATTTTAGGTCGCCATCCTTTTCCCGGCCCTGGTTTGGGAATCAGGATTTTGAGTGAGATCACCGCTGAGAAGGTCAGGGTGCTGCAGGAAGTTGATCATATCTTTGTACAGGGCCTGAAAGACCATGGTTTGTACGACCAGGTGTGGCAGGCTGGCGCTATGCTTACGCCGATTCAGGCAGTAGGTGTGATGGGCGACGAAAGAACTTATGAAAATGTAGTAGCTTTAAGAGCAGTAACTAGTGTCGACGGCATGACAGCCGATTTTTGTCACCTGCCTTATGAATTCCTGGGAGAAATATCGAGTGAAATTATCAATAAAGTAAAGGGGGTCAACAGAGTGGTGTACGACATCAGCTCTAAACCACCTGCAACCATTGAATGGGAATAATCAACATGCGATATCCAGCTATTCTTAGAAGCCTGAGCGTTATTTGTTTGCTTTTTTGGGCAGCTTCTACGCAAGCCCAGGACCACCAAACTAATTTTACCTTCGGCAAAGAGCTCTTCCGGGAGGGGCGCTACGAGTTGGCCATGCAGTCCTTTAAGAAGGTGATGATGCCTGCTCCTGACAACCCGTACGCTCCCTATGCTGCCTTTTACAATGCACTGTCGGCATACAAGCTAGGTCAGTCGGAGAACAGCCGCAACCTGTTCCTTGAGCTTACACAACGATTCCCGAACTGGGAAAAGCTGGACGAAGCCTACTACTGGGTGGCTACCGGGTACTTTGAGCAAAATCAGCCTGCGGCTGCACTTGATTATTTGAAGAGGGTGAAAAGCCCTTCTATGTCCGGCGAAATCAATCTGCTCAAGACGAAATACATTTCTAAAATTGACAGCCTGAACCAGCTAAAGGCATTGTATGAGATCTACAACCGGGATACCGTAGTAGCTTCCTGGTTGGCAAGAAATATCATGAGCGATCCGGGCAATACGCTTGACCAGGCCATGGTGAGGGAAATAGTGGAGAAGTTCGATCTGCCCGTAGAATCTTTCGGCCTGGTTGACCTAAGCAAGTCTGTTAAAAAGAGCGAGTACCACGTGGCAGTAATGCTGCCTTTTATGTTCTCCTCACTGGATGAAAGCAAAGCTAACCCAAGGGCCGACTTTGTCACCGAACTCTATACAGGCATTCTTCTGGCTGCAGAAAAGCTTAATGCTGAGAACAAGAAGGTGATTATCCATGCCTATGATACCAGAAGGAGCGGAGCAGTAACAACCAAACTTCTGCAAAAAGCGGAGCTGAAGCGGATGGATTTGATCATCGGGCCGCTGTACCCTGAGCCAAGTAAGCTGGTGTCAGATTTTTCTTTTGCCAATAAGATCAATATGATCAACCCGGTGTCGGCCAATCCGGACGTGATGGCAGGCAATCCTTTTTCGTTTTTGCTCCGACCAACCTACCTGACACAGTCTTTAAAGGCTGCGGAATATGCCAAAGAGAAGTTTCAGAAGAATAAGAATGCGTTGGTGTTTTATGAGTATAAACCCAACGACAACAGAGACTCTTTAGCGGCTGTTCTGTATGCCGACCGATTGAGGGAAAGTGATTTCAATGTGCTTAAAGTGAAGTCGCTAAGGTCAAATGAAGCCCACTACCTGATTGACACATTGAGCTTCAAAAAAGAGGTGGAAATCAAGAGGAAAGAGCGCCTGGATTCAATGCTACTGAAACCAGAGAAATACATTGTGAAGTCGAAGCAGAAGACGTTTGGCAAGGATTCTCTGGTTTACTATGAGGAAGTGTGGAGCATCAAAAGAGATAGTATCGGTCATATCATGATTGTATCGTCTAATCCTCTTTTCGCTACCAACACCATCAGCGCAATAGAAATCCGCCCTGATAAAATACCCGTGATTGGTAGGGAGGACTGGCTGGATATTCCTCAGGTGAATTATGACCAGGTGGAAAGGATCAATGCGGTATTTATATCACCTGTTTTCATAGACAAGAGCCGGGCAACCTACCAGTCGTTTAGCGGAAACTATATGAGAAAATACAAAGCACCTCCATCGGTGTATGCTTCGTTGGGTTACGAAATGACGATGGTTTTTGGAGGCTTGATGCATGCCAATGGCAACTATTTTCAGGCAGGCCTGCCAGAGGGTGACATAGTCGAAGGGGTATTTACATCTGGTTTCGAATATGGATTCCACAACGATAATCAAGTGGTGACTTTTCTGAAGTTAGAGAATAACCAATTAGTGAAGGAAGTTAAGTAGCAGTATGACGTTGAACAGATCTAGCAGTGCGGCGCTCTTTGACAGAGCACAAAAGGTAATTCCAGGTGGCGTAAATTCTCCGGTGAGGGCATTTAAAGCAGTAGGGGGCAACCCGTTGTTTATCAAGTCAGCCAGGGGAGCCTATCTTTTTGATGAGGATGGTAACAAGTACATAGAAATGATCAACTCATGGGGGCCAATGATTTTAGGCCATGCCAATGAGATGATTGAAGAGGCCGTAAGAAATGCCATCGGTAAATCATTTTCATTTGGAGCGCCTACGAAAGCTGAGGTGGAAATTGCGGAGCTGATTTCACATATGGTGCCTTCCATTGAGAAGGTGCGAATGGTTAACTCGGGTACGGAAGCCACCATGTCTGCCGTTAGGGTGGCTCGTGGGTTTACGGGGAGAGACAAAATCATCAAGTTTGAAGGTTGCTACCATGGCCATGGCGATTCGTTTTTGATTGCGGCAGGAAGTGGTGCGGTAACCATGGGAACGCCCGACAGCCCGGGCGTAACTGAAGGAACTGCCAAAGATACGTTAACGGCACCTTTCAATGATTTAGCGGCTGTGGAAATGCTAGCTGCGAAGAATAAAGGGACTATTGCGGCCATTATTTTAGAACCCGTAGTTGGCAATATGGGCTGCGTACTGCCAGCACAGGGGTTTCTGGAAGGGCTGCGTAAGCTTTGCGATCAGGAAGGCATCCTCTTGATATTCGATGAAGTGATGACCGGCTTCCGACTGGCAAAGGGCGGGGCACAGGAAATATTCGGCATCACTCCCGATCTCACCACCATGGGTAAAATTATCGGTGGTGGCATGCCTGTTGGTGCCTATGGCGGTCGTGCTGAAATCATGAACTATGTGAGCCCGGCCGGACCGGTTTACCAGGCGGGCACTTTGTCGGGTAACCCTATTGCCATGGCAGCCGGCAAGGCGATGCTTACCTATCTGAACGAGCACCCGGAGACTTACACTTACCTGAACAAGATTACGCAGCGAATTGTCGACGGCTTCAAGCACAACCTGGAGTCACTTGGTTTGCTGCATACCATCAATCATGTCGGGAGTATGTTCAGTTTGTTTTTCACCAACTCTGATGTGGTAAACTTCGACTCTGCCAAGACCAGCGACACGGTTATGTTTGGCAAGTACTTTCAGAAGATGCTTGAGAAAGGGATCTATCTTGCGCCCTCGCAGTATGAAACGCTGTTTATTTCAACTGCCATTACTGAAGAGCTAGCCGACAAGATTATTGCCGCCAACAAAGAGGCCTTGAAAGAAATCCATTCGTGAGAGATTTGGTGCCCACAGCGTAGCTGGTAGCACCAAATCCCTATTTCATTCCTTTGCCCGAACATTCAGCTGCTGTACTTTTGGTGTCTTTTCAGGAGACATAGTGAAGAAAACTTCTGCACTCCCGTTTTCGCCTGTGAGGGTAAAAACACCCCTGAGCTGGTTGATGGCTTTCATTTCTCCCACTTTAGTAACATTACCTATGGGTGCCAGGGCCTGACTGTATTCTTTGATGCGTCTGTCTCTGGAAAAATCCAGGAAGAAATTTTCCGCAAAAAGCGCTTCTTCAATACCTGCTTCGTTGGTCTGTAACCAACTGGCCACTTTTGTCTGGGCTGCCAGGAGAATATCAGAAGCTGGCAATATCCTGGGCTGAAGACCGGCTTTTTTGAATATGAGGTTGGCGACCTCATTGTTGATTGCGCCAGCGCCTGCATAGGTGCGGTTGGCGAAGGAAATGATGCCGAGGTCGTATTCAGGATAAAAACGATAGTCACTGCCGAAACCGGGCAGTCCACCGCTGTGCCAGATGTACACCACGCCGTTGCAGTCTTTTCTGGCGCTCAACCCATAGCCGTACCCACTAATCATAGGGCAAGGATTTCCAACTGCATCCCTGGCATCTGCCATTAGGCTTGGGTCTTTGGGTTTGTGCATGTTTCTTAGAGAGCTTCGCTTTACCGGGCCATATTCTTCATCATTCTTTGGGGGATAGGCAGAAAGGTGATAAGCCACATACTTGCTGAAGTCGTCCAGGGAGGTGATGAGCCCGCCCATGCAGCCAAAGGCTCCGTCGTGCAGTAAAGGCTCCGGCTTCCATTGTTCGTCTTCCCAGCGATAGCCCAGCGCCAGCAGGTCTTCAGGCAAGCCCTCGAATTCCCAGTAGGTGTTGTTCATGCCTAGTGGTTTAAAAATATTCTCGTTGATAAACTCTTGATAGGGCTGCCCTGATACATTGCTGATGATTTGCCCCAGGATAGCAAAGCCGGTGTTACTGTACTCATAGCCAAAGGAGGGGATGTTGGAGAAGCTCAGGCCCTCTGCCACCAAAGCTTGCAATTCTTCTGGTGTGTCTTCCAGCTGTCGGTCTCCCCAGGGGTTATCCTCCGGAAAGCCCGCTGTCATTGTGAGCAGATTTTCGATAGTGATGGGTGTGGCATCATTAGTGAGGTATACCAGGTTCTTCATTTCCGGCATATATGTGGCCGCCTCGTCGTTTAGTTTGAGCTTTCCCATTTCCACCAGTTTCATAATAGCCATGGCAGTAAAACTTTTACTCATCGAGGCTATTTTGAACAGAGACTTGTTTGACACTGGCACTTTGTTGTCGGTATTAACAATGCCATAGGAGCTCGACCAAACTAATTTCCCTTCCATAACGATGCCATATACCATGCCGGGGTAGTGATTGTCTTTGGCGGTTTGCTGAAGCAAAGCTTCAATTTCCGGCCCCAGGGCAACTACTTTTTGCACCCTGTCAGTTTCTGTAAACGCCGCCGCCTTGAATGTGGGATTAAAACTAACAATCCTTGACTGGCTGGCTTCCTGATCAACCGGAGGTGATGCCGTTTCGCAGGAAGCCATAAAAAGAAGACAAGCGAAGAAAACAGATAGTTTCATAGAAGATTGGTTTAGGTTGGAGACAATTTAACCTAAACCGTGGAGGTTTTTGAAAGGGAAGGGCTAAAAAAGCAAAAACGAAATCACCAACTCTGCCATGATTCCGATAAAAAGAAACCAGGAATAGATCCAGCCGAGAAGAATGAACTTTGTGATGGTTTTGAACCAGCCCTGACCATAGACTCGTTTCAGAGAGTAATAGGCATACGTTGTAACGAGTGTGAAGCCCAGCCCACCAGCCCAATCACCAAGGCTGCTCTCTCCATCACTTAACATTATCACAATAAGAGACAGGCCATAAACGATATAAGCGAAGCTATGCAGATGAATGGCATGCATGATATGATTGACATACAGGATATTGCGCCGGATATAAAGCAGTTTGAGGATCAGGGCAAATATAGGCAGCATGATAAACATGAGTATGGGCAGGTTCTTTGTAACCAACTCAACCAATGTCTGCTTATCAGCCCTGTTCACACGAATTACCTGTCGGGCAATAAACTGCTGAGTAGTGGTGGTGCCGTCCAGATTCAAGCTGTCGTAAAGCATCTCGTCTGTCAGCTTCCTGTCATCTTTCAGGCGATTATAGGTGTTCCAGTTTTCGGCACTTATTCCGAAAAAACTGCCCTCTGTTTCACCATCAGTATCAACCTTTATCGGATCGAACGATTTTTCTGTCCCCAGAAATTTGATGGCCTCCCTGGTGTTTGAGTCAAGCTCTTCCTCGTTTAGCTGGGCAAGTTCAGCTTTCAGGCTATCCATCACGTGCAGGCTGTCGGTGCCGGTTAGCAAGGTGGGGCCAAAAGAGAAATTTAGGTTCGGGTTTGCTGCTTCCTGCTGGGCCATCTTTGTCTCGATGTCCCGTGTTATCTTTTTGCCCACCATGTTGAGGACAAAGAAGTAGAAAAGGCTGATGACAAGATAAAGCCTAACCGGGTTCGCAAAGGAGGCTCTTTTCCCTTCGTTAAACCGCAGGGTAAGCCAGCCAGGTTTAAAGAAAAAAGGAATCAGGGAGTTGGTGAACCGGCTATCAAAGGAAAAGGCATTATTGAAAAAGTCGTACAACAATTGACCAAATGAGATATTGGTATTGGTGTTTTCCTGTCCGCAGGACGGGCAGTAGTTGTATATCTCACTATTGAGCGGATAGCCGCAGTTCAAACAGGCGTTTTGCTTACGTCTGCGTCTCATGTTGGTTGGGTTAGTCCATGCCTAAAATAGGGACTGGGCGTTTAACCTGCAAATGCCATAGGCCCCGCCATTGGCTTGCAAAGGTTAAACATTATAATGTTTCATTGCTTTCTCCACATCCTCTGGCGCATCTATTCCCAGTGTTTCCAGTTCGGTTTCTACCACCTTTATTTTGTAGCCGTTTTCCAGCCAGCGCAACTGTTCCAGCGACTCGGCTTTTTCGAGAGGGGAGGGCTGCAGGTGGGTGATGGCCGTAAGGGCATCGACCCGGTAGGCATAAATACCAATGTGCTTGTAAAAAGTGAATTGTGACAACCGGTCTTGGTTACTAACTCCCCGCAAGTGCGGAATGCACGATCTGCTGAAAAGCAGTGCCTCCATTTTTCTGTTAAACACCACCTTAACAATATTAGGAGAATCGAGAACGGCTGGATCAGTTATTCTTTTGATAAGGGTACCGAGCTGCACCTTTCCATTCAGAATACCTGCCAATGTATCAATCTGTTGCGGATTGATAAAAGGCTCGTCCCCTTGTATGTTGATCACATACTCAAAGTCACCTTCAGTTAGTTGCAACGCTTCCAGGCATCTTTCAGTGCCGTTGGTATGATTAGTCGAGGTCATAACCACCTCAAGGCCCAGGTTTTGCAGGTGGAGCAAAATTCTTTCATCGTCCGTGGCCACTACTACCCGGCTCAACAGCTTCGCTTTGCAGGCTTGCTCATACACCCTTTGGATCATCGACTTACCGGCCAGGTCAATCAAAGGCTTGCCTGGAAACCGGGTGGAAGCATAACGGGCTGGGATTACACCGAGGATGTTAAGCATAGAGCAGGTTTTTTAAGCTATCGATAAAACTATTCAACCTCTTTAACTTTCAGTGAAGTTCCTTCGTCGGATATAACAACAATCCTGGCGCCCTTGTCGATGTAGTTGCCCCGGGTAAAAGCGTCGAATACATCGCCGTCAATCAATACCTTGCCGCTGGGTCTTAATATGGTGTGGGCCTCACCGGTCTTGCCTACCATCGGCTCTTTCATAAAGCTGGAGGTGTAGCCAGCACTTCTGTCCATGCTGGTTCCCAGGGCCACTCTGTTGAATACTTTCGACTGACTGAGCCGGGCTCCACCAAAAAACATGAGGACAATACTTCCCATGATGCCTATAATGGCTGTGACGGAAGCAATAAGGAGGCTGTCTAATTCAACGAAAGAGAAATCTAGGTTGTCGTTGTTGACCATTACCAAAATTAGGGCACCCAGGGTGAAGATAATACCAGCCACACCTGCTACCCCGAAGCCGGGTATGACGAAGATTTCGGCTGCAATCAGCAGCACACCTATGAAAAACATAATAATTTCCCAGTTTTCCGCCAGACCATTGAGGTAGTAGGGCACAAAATAGAGCGTAGCCGCAATAATGGCTGCTATAATCGGAAATCCAACGCCAGGGGTTTGTAGCTCGAAATAGATACCACCGATAATGATCAGTATGAGGATGCCTGAAATAAAGGGGTTGAGAAACAGGGCGATGATCTTATCAGTAGCATTCAGTTTGAAATCGATGAGTTCGTAATCGGTTACTCCCGAGCGTTCCATAATTTCATCAATGCTGCTAACCTGGGCTTCGCAGTAGCCATTTTTTATGGCCTCGCTGGTTGAAAATGTAAGCACCTTGCCTGCCTGCGTGATGCTATCAAACTCCAGCGTTTCGTCTACCATGGCCTCAGCTATCCGTGGGTCACGGCCGTTGGCTTCAGCGGTAGACCGCATGATGGAGCGCATGTAGCTTTGGTACTTATCGGGGGCGGCGGCACCATCCGAAGTCACAACCGTTGCCGCACCAATGCTGGCGGCTTTGGCCATATAGATACTGTCGCAGGCAATAGAAATCAATGCGCCGGCAGAAGCCGCATCTTTATTGATGTAAACGTAAACGGGCTTCTCGAAATCAAGCACCCTTGTCCTGATCTCATCAGCATCGTTAAGTGCACCTCCGTAGGTGTCCATTTCAATCACCACATAGTCAACTGAGTCTTCGGTGGCCTGATTGAGCGCAAGCTCCATCAGCCGGTTGGTGCGTGGGTCAATTTCTGCAGCCAATAGCACTCTTAATACCTTGGTTTGCTTTTGTTGGGCAAGCCCCAAAAAAGGCAAAGCCATCAGGAGGATAAATACGCTTTTTTTGTTCATCAATTTCAATAGGTTCATATTACCTATAGTTTTACGTAAAGTTAATCAAATAGAAGTGTCGGAACGCTTATCACCCATTTTTATCCATGATTTTGAACAGCCCATCTGGCAAATGGCGCTTGAACCGGAAAAAGGATTGCTGGCCCTGGAGCTGCGTGACCTGAAGGAGGCGTCTGTGAGCTTTTCTTTGCTGGATCTTCATACACAAACTCTGGTGTTTGATCGTTATGCATTCGAGGAAGAATGGTGGATGAGTATTGTAACGATAAAAGACAACCTGTTGTTGATAAAACAGTACCATGATAGCCAGCAACCGGAGAAGCAGGGACTTTTAGCGATCAATATAGAATCTATGGAGGTGCAATGGTGGCTGCAAAATTTTCAACTGCTGCAATTAAATAGCCTGTCAGTGTCTGGTAAACAGCACGGAGAAAGTGAAAGTATTGTGAAGCACTACGAAATTAATTCCGGGCAGGAACTTGCGACCGATTTGGTTGATAATGCCAATGTGCAGGAGCAATCGATAAAAGCCAAGTACCCAACGCACTACGATAGTGAGTCACCACATTTGGAAACTATTAAGTCGTTCATTACCAATTACTTCAATGTGAAATCGGTTGGTGCTTGTGACTACCTGGAAGTAGAAGGCCTGATCGTTATTTCATGGTTTTATTCAGAGGGAAGCTCTTATGCAAATGTGCTATCCGTGATTGATTCTGAAGGGAATATCGTGATCGAAGAAAAAATTGGCACTGGATTGGATGCATTTGCGGCTGATACTTTCTTTGTACTGAAGAATAGATTGATATTTGTGTCAAACAAAACGCAACTTATTGTTTATGAATTATTTGAGGGTGCTTAAGGCTGTCTTTTTATTGACCATGATCACCAACCTCTCATTTGGAGCGGAGATGGACTCCGTGCGCCTGGAAAAAAGAGAGGGTAAGCAGTTTGTTATTCATAGGGTTGGGCAGGGAGAAACGCTATACGCTATTTCGAGACGATACCAATCGAGCGTGGAAGAAATTTCCAAAACCAACAACCTTAGCGGCAATAGTGTAGCTATAGGCCAGGAAATCGCTATCCCCTGGAAGGGAGACGTCCCGAAAAGTATGAACCAAAACTCAGCTTCGGGGCAGCTTTATCACACGGTCGAAGCAGGCCAGACGCTGTATGCTATTTCGAGGCAATATGATGTGAGTGTGGATGAAATAAAGCGACTGAATAACCTGACAAGCAACGAGCTAAGTACCGGACAGCAGCTGGTGGTAAGGAAAGGCCAAAAGCCGGTGGAGCAGACAACCCCTATTAAACCAGAACCAATTGCCACCAAAAACCCTCAGCTGGCCTATCATACAGTAGCACCTTCCGAAACACTCTTTAGTATTTCGCAGAAATACGATGTGTCTGTAGACGATATCAAAGAATGGAACGACCTCAAGGGCAACAGCCTGTCGGTGGGGCAGGAGCTGGCCATTGGAAAACCAGTAGCTGTTAAGGCGCCAGTAGTAGTTGCAGAAGAAACACCGGCGAGAGAGAAGAAAAAGGAACTGGTGGCAAGTGAGGCCAGCAATGGTTCGCTGAAGCAAATCAACAAGCAAGGCTACACCAGAGATACGGCCTCGGTGGCTGGCTATGAAAAAGTGGTAGAAGAGGGTTTTGCCATGGTGATTGAAAACTCGCCTGAAACGAGGAAGTTTCTGGCGCTGCACCGCACTGCGCCCATCGGTGCCATTCTGGAAGTGAAGAACAGGATGAATGGCAGATCGATTTATGTCCGTGTGGTAGGCAAGCTTCCTGACACCGGAGCGAACAACAAGGTGCTAATCAGGCTTTCAGAAAAAGCTTTTCAAAGGCTTGAATCAGTTGACCCGAAAGTGCCTGTTGAAGTATCATACGTGCCATAACACACGGGGCAACGGATGATCAACCACGAACTTAAAACGCTACTCGATCAAAAGGTGGATGAGTACAACCGCCCGTTTTTCATAGAAAAGGATCCGGTTTGCATTCCCCATAGCTTCACCACCAAGCAGGACATTGAGATCACGGGATTCTTTGCCGCCACTTTGGCTTGGGGACAGCGGGTCACTATCATCAACAAGTGCAGGGAGCTATTTGCCCTGATGGATAATGCACCCCATCAATTCATCATGCATCACAGCGACGACGACCTGAAGACCTTGCTAAAGTTCAAGCACCGCACGTTCAACACAACCGATTTGCTTTACTTTATTCAGTTCTTTCGTGAACACTATACCACCCACGATAGCCTTGAGAGTGCGTTCTCAAATTCCATTAAGCCTGGTGATGAGACGGTTGAAAATGGGTTGACCGGTTTTCATGATTTGTTCTTCAGCCTTCCCGACTTTCCACAGCGCACCAGGAAACACATTGCTACGCCAAAAAGGAAAAGCGCCTGCAAGCGCATCAACATGTTTCTGCGCTGGATGGTAAGAAAGGATGACAGGGGTGTCGATTTTGGCTTATGGGAAACCATCAACCCTTCGCAGCTTGTTTGTCCGTGCGACTTGCACGTGGACAGGGTGGCCAGAAGCTTTGGGTTGATCACCCGTAAACAAACCGATTGGCAAACAGCCTTGGAGCTCACTCATAACCTGCGGCAAATGGATCCCAACGATCCAGTCAAATACGATTTTGCTCTGTTTGGGATGGGAGTGATTGAGCATGCGTAAGCTCTTTAATGCACAACCCGTCCCAAATTGCATCACTACAGGGGGCTGAACTCAGAAAATATGCCGTTAAACTCTTCTATGTTCACAGGTATTTCATAGTCACAAGCTTCCTGAAATTCCTTCCACATCTCCTGCACAACCGGATTGGAATGGGCGGCTTGTATGGCCTCAGGCGACTTCCAACCAAAGATCTCAACAACAGTTCCGTCTTTTGATTTCATAGTCACCGGGAGCCTGTCACTCACCAGGCCTTCTCTCTTCAAAGCGGGCACATGGTTTTTCACCAGCTTTTCAAGAACTTTGTCCTTGCCAGGCTTAGGTCGATAGCAAACTACCACTATTCTTTCCATAATTTCAGCATTGGTTTATGCCAAATTAGGGAATTGGTGGCGGTAAACCTTGCGGAAGATCAAGTTGATTCGGGTGCTAGGCTGCTTGCATTTGCCGCTTCACCTTCTCCTTCACAATCTTGTTCATCACGCTCATCATCAGAATTGTAACAAGCATAGTGCCGCTAACCACGTAGCCAAGCAAGTCGTATCGCTCAAGTGGCCCTGCTGGTGTTTGTATGACGATAATGCCAGCCAGTGCAGAGGCAAAACCTCCGGATATTTGCTGAATAGAAGAATTTACTCCCATGAAAGCGCCACGCTCCTTTGGCTCAGGAACGGCGGTCATCAAAGCGGAAGCGGAGATCATCCTTGCCGTAATGCCTATAAAAATGACGATGTTGATGATGATCACAACCCAAAGAGGGGTAATGCCAAGGTTGCAATAGATCAGGATCGTAGCAATCCCTATGAAAGTACCAATGGTGAATATTTTGTACTTGCCATAAAGGTCGCTCAGCTTCCCGGCCAGTGGCCCTACCATGATGGTGCTGATGCCTGTAAGCATGTATACCAACGGAAGCTGCTCGAGTGTGATACCCAGATTGTTAACGCCAAATGTACTACCAAACGGCATGAGCATAAAACCTCCAGTCGCTAGCAGTGCTGTTGCGCCGAATGCTTTCAGGTAGATGGGCTGGGAAACCGTTTTATAAAGTTTTTTGAATGGGTTCCCAGGTGTTTGGAGCTTCAAATGCTCATCAATAGGTTTCATGAAAAAGATGATGACAGTGGCCGTGCCAACCGCTAAACCTACAATCAGGATGAATGGTGAGTGCCAACCCCAAAGGTTGGCTACATACAGGCCTACTGGCAGTCCGAGCACCTGGCTGCTGGCAAATGCCATTTGCACAAAACCCATCACACGCCCTCTTACTTCTAGCTTGAAAAGATCGGTGATGATGGCAAAAACCACCGAGCCAAGCACGCCGCCGAAGATGCCCGTGACTATTCTTGCCGCCAAAAGGAAATGGTAGTTGGGTGCAACGCCGCAGAGCAACGTACCAATAGTGAAGCCGGAGTAAAAGAAAAGCAGCAACTTCTTTCTGTCGAACTTGTCAGCAAAGCCAGCGGCCAGCAAACCTGAGATCCCGGCACTGATAGCATAGGCCGACACCACAAGCCCAAACTGAGAGGTGGTGATATCAAGCTCTACAAGCAGCATGGCTCCCAATGGAGACAATACCATAAAGTCAAGGATGACGGTAAATTGAATAATTGCCAGTATGGCAATGATAAAGGTCTCGTATCGGGTAAATACCTTTTTTCTGGGAGATGAGTCTTTTGTCATTCAATATTGGAGTTTAATCAGTCGGGCAGCTCCTCGCAAAAATACCCGGCTGTTTGGATCATGGTTATTACTTCTGTTGGATGGAGTTCATCCGAAGCAATCCTTAGCACATTGTCTACATCCATTTGATCCACATTCCACTCCATGACTCTACTGTCCGATTCCAGTAAAGGTGAAACCTTGTTCACATCTTTTTTGTAGCGGATGTTGGTTTTAAAAACAAGAACCTCGTTGGTAACGGTAGAATTCATAGCAAAAAATTAGTCCTCTGAATGGTAGACGATTGTACCTAAGAATTACTTTAAATTGTTTTCTTTTTATGGTTTAAGCGCTTTTAACACCAAAGCCAGCGCCATCTCAAGTTTTGATTCATCGAGAAGAAATGGGCCTCTGTTGCCCAATCCTTTTCCGGCGAGGTGAAATTTAATGAGCTGGTAGAGGGGAGCAAATGCAACCGACCAATACACTTCAGCTGGCAACGGAATCACTTCTTTTCGGGCGACGGCATTGGCCATGAAATGCCCCATGAGTCTCGGGAACACCTTGTCCTGACCAAAAAATGCTTCGTAAGGCGGAGAATGCTTCACTTGCTCCAGAAACTGCCCACTCATTGGGTTTTCCAGCCAGTAACGGCACCTGTTCTTCCACTGAATGCTCAGGCCTTCTTCGAAATGCATCTCAGGGTCAAACCCGTCGAAGGTGGCTTCAATCATTTTCGTGCCTTCCTCCTTACAAAGTTGCAGGATGAGGTCGTCCCTGTCTTTGAAATAGATGTAGATCGTGGCAGGTGATACGCCGGCCGCTTTGGCCAGTTTTTGCATACTTAAGCCCTCAAAGCCCTGCTTAGCGATCATTTCAAGGGCCTTTTCACGTATCAACTTTTCTTTGGCTTCGTCCCTGATTCTCATATGTTGCAAATATAAATGAATGTTCATTCATTTAATATACTCATTGAAATAAATATTCTTGTGACGACAAAATTATCGGGCATTTCCAAGTACATTTGGTTCACTATTTTGATAATATGAAGACCATTCTTCGGGTTACTTCAGTAGTTGTCTTTCTTTTTTTCTTCTTGCAGGTTATAATATTCCCTGTATTCCTCAGTCATTCTTATTATGCAAGCCGAAGTGCGGGGGAGCACTATAAGGTAGCGGTGGATTATAATTTTGTGGCTTACTCTACAAGCCAGCATGCCATTCAAAAATCCTCATTTCCCCTGGGAACGTGGTCAAAGGAAGATGAAGCGGCGAAGGTTTCTCTCGACGGGTACTTTACTGCATTGTTTCAAGTAGAGGCCTCACGTGTCTACGTCGATAAGGGTGTCTTTATTTCCTCACTGACCAAGGCACCATAGCTCAGTAGCCGGAGTTGCGTGCCCGCTACTCCAGTCCCCGCCTGTCAGTTTTCTTACCTACGCTGCATTTGCAGTGCTAAACAATCATATCATGGTTTTAAATTTCACGTTGCTGATCATTGGCTTCGTTGTGCTGATCAAGGGTGCCGACTATCTTGTTAATGGCGCTTCGTCTCTTGCCAGGGGCTTTAAAATTTCAAATCTGGTTATCGGTCTTACGGTTGTAGCGTTCGGCACTTCGACTCCTGAGTTGACCGTCAATCTTTTCTCCTCTGTGAGGGGCATGAATGATGCCATTTACGGTAATATTATCGGGAGCAATTTGTTTAATCTGTTATTCATTTTGGGGATAGCGGGGCTCATTTACCCGCTTTCTGTTCAACGGACAACGGTCAGATACGAAATCCCATTTTCCCTGTTCTGCGCACTCATCCTTTATTTTCTGGTAAATGACGAAATGTTTTTTGGCTCCCGTGAGAATAGTTTGAGCCGGGTGGAGGCGTTAGTTCTATTGCTTTTGTTTGGCCTTTTTATGTTTTACATTCTCAAAACAGCCAAACTTGAGCAAGATGTTGAAGGCGAAAAAACGGAAACAAAAACATTGTCGACATGGCTGTCGGTGGTTTATGTAGTCTCAGGCATTGTGGCGCTTGTGCTAGGAGGGAAATTGGTGACAGACAGTGCCGTCTATATTGCCCGGGCATTTTCAATGAGCGAAAAGTTGATAGGCCTTACAGTGCTCGCAGCAGGCACCTCTTTGCCGGAATTGGCGACGTCAGCCATGGCCGCTTACCGCCGAAATACCGACATCGCTATTGGGAATGTGGTTGGCTCAAATATTTTTAACATCATTTTTATTTTGGGAATCAACGGAACTGTCAGGCCGGTACCTTACAATACCACTATGAATGCCGATATGTTTGTTTTGATGCTTGGAACGGTGGCTCTCCTTTTGGCCATGTTCACTTTCAAAAGGAACAAACTGGATAGGGTTGAAGCGGCGATCTTTCTGGCAGCCTATGTCCTTTACTCAGTTTACCTTTTCTGGAGAAACTAATTGATTATTAAGATTGGCAGATGCGACCCTCCATTAGCGCTGGTGCAGGAATATTGGCCGGAAGGTCGCTCTGCTATCTTATTTTTGAACTGATTGATCCTCTTTTTTTACTCTTGTAGGGAAATGTTGTCCTTTTTTGACGCAGTTTACTTCGATACGAGCCAGTTCCATGGGCAGGATTACCAGAATAAAATGCTTATGCGATCGGGCAAGTAGCTCCTAAGCACCAATCAGGTGATCTCTGTACACCAGATACATGTTATAAAAGACGAAAAACATCAGCAGTATAAGGGCTTCCCAGCGATCCAGGATTTTCTTCTCGCCGGTGAACATGGCAATAAACAGAATGACAGTGCCCGCCATAAACGTGATCATGTCCACATTGAAAATGGTCGGATACGGAATTGGGTTGATCATAGAACTGATAGACAGCACAAAAAACATATTGAAGATGTTCGACCCAACAATGTTACCGACAGCCAGGTCACTTTTCTTTTGAGTAGCTGCCACCACTGAGGTGGCCAGCTCCGGCAGCGATGTCCCCGCAGCCATAATGGTGAGGCCAATCAGCTGCTCGCTCACCTGAAGGTACCTGGCGATGTCTATGGCGTTGCTTACAACCAGCTTTCCGCCAATGGTCAGGCCAATAAGCCCCAAAATCATAAAAAGTATAGTCTTTGGCATTGCAATGACCTTGATCGGTTCATCACCTGATGAATCCTGACCTTTCTTCATCGAGAAAAAGACATAGACCAGAAATAGCAGGAAAAAGACAAACAAAATGACTCCTTCGACCACACTGATGATATTCTGGTCTCCCATGTTCAAGAGCACATCATTGGCAAAAAACAAGATGAGTAAACCCCCAAATAGAGAGTAGGGTATTTCTTTGAAAACGGTGCTTTTTTGCACCGAGAGGGGATAGACTACACCGGCTATGCCCAGAATGAAAAAAGTGTTGAAGATGTTGCTGCCAACTACGTTGCCCAACACCACATCCGTATGGCCCTCGTAAGAAGCGACTCCGTTGACTACCATTTCTGGAGCAGAGGTGCCAAATGCGACAATGGTGAGTCCGATAGCCAACTCAGGAACATTGTATCTCTTGGCTAGCGATGAGGCACCCGTTACCAGTAAATCAGCTCCTTTTATTAAAACAAAAAATCCGACAATGAGGAGAAAAAAACTCAGTATCATAGTTAGGGTCGATCAGTAAGCTTAGAAATATCAATTTTTCAAAAGCAATGAAAAATAAACATTCTTTCTCTTTTCTCTCTTTTATGTAAAGAGAAAATCAGCGATACCCGAAAATATAATTTGCTAGGCTGGAATCAAAATATCGTCCAGGCGTTCGTCGTCAATAGGTTTTACAATATAGTCCGTCACGCCATACATGCTTCTTGCCCGGTCAATGTCTGAATCCTGTATTGAACTTGATACGATGTAAAGAAGAATTTTCTTATTAACAAGAGGCCGAAGTCGGGCATATTCGTTTAAAAAATCCCAGCCATCCATAATGGGCATATTCAGGTCAAGGAAGATAACGTCTGGCAAAGGGCCGCCGGTCTTCACTACCTCGCCCAAATGCATGATGGCGTCCTTCCCGTTCTTGAAAGTATTTACCTCGGCAGAAAGTTTACGCTTCAGGATTTTCTTTTTGACGGCGTATTGATAGATGTCGTCATCGTCAACAACGTAGATAATCTCTATTCTGCGGTTCATGATGTAAAGCTAGAGGCCATAGGACAATTTTTGGTAAGACATTCTCTGTTCCCATCCATAGCTTTTTCAAGAATACGACCGGGATACTGGAGCCATCTCCATCGGTCATGTACAATCTTAAGGAATTAGGGTTTTGTGTGCGGTTTATTTCGACGACCACCGCTATTTTGTAGAGGAAAAAATGAGAGTTGCGCCTTTACACCATTTTGACCTAAATAATGTGCTAGAAAATCAATGATTAATTATAGAGGGCCAGTTTTTCTCTGCTGTTGTAAAGAATGTGTCCTCGTCTTTGTTCCAAAGAGTGAGCGTATTGGTGAAAAGCCTGTTGTAGAAAAGTAACAGCTTGCCCTGGTAGATTTTGTAGGTGAGTGGATCTACCTCTACCTTTTCGCCGGAAGTGCCCAGGGCATAGGCGCACCACCCGCCATACGACGGTTCATAAGCCGCTGGTGAATTAACGAACTCAGAGCGGTTGCTAGCTGAGCTAAACCAATACGTAACCCCTTTGTAGGTATACGACCATTTCGCTTCGCCTTTTTTTGGTTCTGGACTTTTGAAGTAGCTCACCGGGTCATAGCCGGATAGGGCAACACCATTTCTAGTCAGGTTGAAATTGTTTTTCCTTTGAGTTGCATCTTGAGCTACACCGATTTGAAAAACAAACAGAAGGAGAGTGAATATAAAGAGCTTCATGTTTTTTTATATACAAGCTCGAACGTGGCTGCTCTTCCCGGGTTTGTGTTCGGTTCGCTAATCTGATTGCTTGGTCATTCGGGAGACAGTTTTACCCGGCGATTTCGACAGTGAAGCCAAATGTTTCCGTTGCACCAGAGGCCAGGCTGCGAATGCCCTCCTTTTTTTCTAAAGCCTGATTGTGATTGACACTGTCAGCAATGCCGTTCCATGGCTCAAGGCAAACGAATTGAGATGTTCCTGACTTAGACCAGATGCCAAAGTAAGGGGCATCGAAATAGAAATTTAAGAACGGGGCCTCTCCGGCTTTTGCCAGTGACAATTTTTTTGAGGCAAGCCCCTTAAATACAAGCGCATCTTTGTCGAAGAGTGAGTCACTGATGGCCAGCCTGTTTTGCTCAAGGGAAAGGGGCTCGGTTTTGCCAGAAAGCAGTCCACCGTCGATTAGGTGTACAGCCACTGCCTCTTCTTTTTCAAAAATGATTTCGTAGTCCGACCTGTTGGCTTTGGGATGAACAGGAATACGAAATGCAGGATGGGCACCAACGGAATAGAGGAGGGGATCAGTGCCTGGGTTTTTTACAGCGTAGGAAATTCGGAGCGAGTTTCCTGAGAGCTCATACGTTACTGACAATGAAAAGTCGAAGGGATACACCAGCTTAAGCTTGTCATTTGACGTCAGCCCGAAAACCAGCTTTGATGTGGTTGATTCTAGCAAAGTAAACGGCTGGTCTCTTGCAAAGCCATGCTGTGGTAAGTGATATGTTTTCCCTTTGTACTCATAGCTGTCGCCTTTGAGCTTGCCCACTATGGGAAACAAAATAGGGCCGTGCCTGCCCCAGTCGGCTGGGTTAGCCTGCCAGACGTACTCTACACCACTGCTAACCCCTTTGATGCTACAGAGTTCTGCACCAAGTGTTTTAACACCAACAATGAGGTCTGACGAAGTAAGGCTATGATCCATTGGTTCAGGCTTTCCAGTTGGCGGGGTCAGTTCTCCAAGCTCCGAGCGATGCCACATGGGAGGCGTTGATATAGCCATTGTCGCTGGCTACTTTAATCAGCGACTCATAGTCGCACAGGCAAGCCAGGTTTACCTCGGCCCTGACGAAGTTTTGTTCGGCCTGAGGGAATCCGTAGGTAAATATAGCTGCCATCCCCAGCACTTGCGCTTTGGCTCCTCTAAGGGCGTCTACGGCTTTCAGGGAGCTGCCGCCAGTCGAGACTAGGTCCTCGACGACAACTACTTTCTGGCCAGTCTCTATCCTTCCCTCAATGAGATTTTCCATGCCATGGTCTTTCGGCTTGGAGCGCACATAGCAAAAGGGCAAATCAAGGCTGTCAGCCAAAAGTGCTCCCTGGGGAATGCCTGCTGTGGCCACTCCTGCAATGCCCTCAACACCAGGAAATTCCTTCCTGATAAGACTGACTAACTGTTCTTTCATGAAACTTCTTGTTTCAGGGTAAGATAGTGTCATCCTATTGTCGCAGTAAATAGGCGACTTCCAACCAGAAGCCCAGGTGAACGGCTTGTCGGGGCTAAGCTTTACTGCCCCAATGCTGAGCAAGTGTTTGGCGGTTGCGGCGGCAACGGAAGGGTCTGCAATTTTAATGTTCATGCTTCAAAAGTAACCATACTCGATAAAATTGCCATTTCTGGTCTAAGTTAAATATTGACCCTTGTAGGAATTAGTTGAAAGGCGCCTTGCAGTGGAAATTCAATGTGTCCTGGTTCGTATATTTTTTTAATGAATTCGTAGAAAAAACTTTTTCATATTGGAGAGAATTTACATTATTGGCCCTCCTAAGATCGCAACATGAAGATTTTCATCAACGATATTCCTGTCTCCATAAAAAAGCTCGATGAAGTGCAAAACTTTGAGCAATACAACCATATCGTTGACGGAAAGCGAGGTGGCATTGATACTAAAAAGTTGCAGGACGATGTGCTTGTTATCAATGCTTCGAAAGAAGATATAGATAAGCTTCTTCAGTTGATGACAAAAAAGAAGTTGAAAGACCTTGACGCAGTTACATTTGCAGTGAGCAAGCGCAAGGCGACCATCAATCACCTGAAGGAAAAGTTCAATATTGTTGAGGCTGCGGGTGGCGTGGTGGAGAAGGGAGATCAGATTTTGCTGATTCACCGACTTGGCAAATGGGACTTCCCAAAAGGAAAACTGGAGAAGAAGGAAACGCCGGAAATGGCAGCCGTGAGGGAGGTGGAGGAAGAGTGCAGGGTGAAGGTGCTTTTGGGCGAGAAGATTTGCGCTACCTACCACACCTATATCATGAACGAGAAGTACATCTTGAAAAAGACCCACTGGTACCGTATGGATCTCATAGATGATAGTCAAATGACTCCGCAAAAAGAGGAAAACATTGATGAGCTTAGGTGGATGGAAATAAGAGACGTAAGGGCCTCACTTTACAACTCCTACCGATCAATCAGGCACGTGGCCCGGGAATTTTATAAAGTGAAAAGAGAAGCTTATAACTCGTAGGGCAGAAAGGCCTTTACATCGCCACCATACTTATGTACTTCCCTGATAATGGTGGAACTAATGGGGGCGTACTTGGGGGAAGTAATCAAAAACATGGTTTCTATTTCGTCGTTCAGGTACCTGTTTACCTGCGAAATACTGTTCTCATATTCAAAGTCCGTCGTATTTCGGAGTCCTCTGAGTAGTACTTTAGCGCCCAGCCTTTTGGCGAGGTCTGCAGTCAGCTCGTCGTAGGTCACTATTTTTACCTGCGGATACTTCACAAAGGCGCTTTCTATCTTGCTGAGCATAGTCTCAAGCGGGAAATACCTTTTTTTCTGACTGTTGTGGCCAATGGCGATAATTACTTCGTCAAATAGTTTCAGGCTCCTAACCACAATGTCAAAATGCCCCAGGGTGAAGGGGTCGAATGAACCAGGAAAGACAGCGGTTTTATTTGGCATACAAAAAGTCTCTGGCTAAAAGTTAGCCAAGATTAGTCGCAAAGAAAAATATTGAACACATCGAAGCCTTTGTGATCGGGAATCTCGTCAAACACAAAGCTGAAAGAGAGATAGGAAGGACGGCTTCCAAACGAAATGTCACGGATATACTTTTTGAGCTCCTGAATATGCGGAGACTGTGGGGTTAAGCCACCCCAGAATAGCACTTTACTTTTCTTTTGCGACAGCTTCATTTCCTTAAACACAAGCATGATGTATTTAAGATAGTCAGCACTTTTTCGTACGGCAAACTGGTTGTAATAGTGTAGCTTTTTGTCAGAAGTGATTACCACGTGAAGGATGCCTTTGTCGACCAGGCAAAACATTGACTTTTCTCCTGAGTGGTCGTTGTATTTCAGAATGCCCTCAATGAATGCGCTTCCCTGGTGGACAACAATCACTTCTTTTTGATTGTACAACTCCCTGACCCAGTCTATCAGCTTCTTGTCGGCAGAGAACACGTTAACAGCATCGGTGCCAATGTGCTTATAGAAGTATACTTCTTCGTATCTGGGATTGAACGGGGTATTAAACGACAGATAGTCGACAAGCCCTTCCTTTGAGAATACCGGCTGAGGTACCAGCGCAAACTTATGGCTTTTGATCGAGAGCTTGATGGTGCTCCAAAAGCCCGCCATGAGCAGGTGATGATTCTCAAAAAGATCTTGAACGACTTGAAGACGGGCATTGACCGTCTTCACGTTTTCAAAGGCAAAGTCTTCATAAAGAAGACATCGATTGTCTCTGTTGTCGATTACACAAAACTGGAAATCACGGATGCCAACCTGAAGATACAAGCCATAGTGATGAAGGTCATCGACTTCAAACTTGGCGTCTTTGACCTTTTTTAAAAGCTTGTAGTTGGCTACGAGAGTCTCCAAAGGCAATTATTCCCAGTTTCCCGATGTGGTGATATTTGTTCTCGAACCGAAACGAAGCGGTTTGCGGTTAGTGATCTCGTTGGATTCTTTTCTGGCCGGATCAACCGGAGCAATGTCTCTTACTTCCACTACATCAACCATCACACCTGCTTTGTCAATCTTATCAGCCCACATATCGAACCTTTTACCGTCTGTTCCGGGGATAAGAGGAAGCGTGGCAAGGTCGAAATTAGGAAACTTGCTTGGGCTAAAAATAGAGTCTTTCACCAAAACTGTTCCTATTGTGTCAATTTCAACATAAATACTGTCAGCACCATAGTCAAGTGGAATAATGATCTCCGTTTTGTTTGTGATGTAAAAGCTACCTGTATCCACGAATGCAAGTAATTCATCCCAATTGCCAGAGTATTTTCCGTTTACTTTCTGGAAAGCTACCTGAGCCTCACGGATCATCTTAAGCTTGTTAATAACTCTCGCCTCAGTTTTGGCAATTCTTTCAGTGGTATCAATGTCAGTTTTGATGCTGCTGAAAAGATAATATCCTAAAGCTAGAGCAATAACTAGAATTACAATGGATAGAATTTTGGTGGTATTCATCTTTTGACTATTTGAGTGCTTAAGTTATTAGTTTACGAAACTATATGATTTTAATAGAAAACGCTATTTTATTAATTCTTTTCAAATTTAAAAAATCCTGTTTTACGAAGTAGGTCTTCCTTGCTGTGAACACCCTTTAAGATGTGATGGAGACTTTCCGGCGCAAAATCGTTCAGCTCCTTCAAAGATACAAAACGAACCTCATCTATTATTTGCTGGGAATCAGACATTTCAGGATCAACGCCTCTGCTCAGGTCTCCGCCTGTGGGCCGAACTTCGAAGAATAGTTCTATTGTTTGCAGGGGCGGGCCCACATATTCATAGACAAAAAGAAATCTAACAACTTCTATATAAAGGCCGGTTTCTTCTTTGAATTCCCGAATGAGGTTGGATTCGAGATTGGTGCCGTATTGCACGCCACCACCAGGTGGCGCCCACAGAAATCCGGCTGAAGTAAGGCCCAGGTGCTTGATCAACAGCAGCTTGTCTTCCCTGAAGCAAATGCCGCACACCCTCGTTCTTACTTCGTGCCCATACAGGCGCTCTACCTCCTGGCTAACATCCATCTTCAAATTTAGGGAAAATTCCATCACCCACCTGCCGGGTTTTGTATACACAATTCATTTCAATGTTTGATTTGAGCGGGCTATTGAAGAAATTCGACGTTTACAGATAACCACCTTCTCATTTTGCCCTTACCCTCCGAAGTACTCGAACGCCGTTTTCCGTTTGCACCCACAAACGGGCAGAGGGCTTTTATGGGCCTCCTGGATGAGCTGCTGAACGATGAAAAGCCGGGCCCGCAGATTCTGCTGCTGAGAGGCTATGCCGGAACAGGCAAGACGACCCTGGTTAGCCAGTTGGTAAATGTGCTACCACTTTTCAATCGGAAATATTCTCTGCTTGCACCTACCGGCCGGGCCGCAAAAGTGATGAGCGGCTATGCTAAACGCTCGGCATTCACGATCCACAAAGTGATTTACAAACAAACCTCGGAGCCGGGCAGCCAAAACCTGAAATTCAGCCGACAGAAAAACTATCAAAAAGATACCATCTTCATCGTGGATGAAGCATCCATGCTCTCCAACGAAAGCGACTTTGGGCAAAATGGGCTGCTGGCGGATCTCATGGAGTATGTTTTTGAAAAGGAGACGAACAGGCTTATTTTGGTAGGTGACGTGGCGCAGCTCCCGCCAGTCGGCCAAATTGAGTCACCGGCCATGAGTAGCGCTTACCTGCGCAGTCAATTTCATGTGGATGTGAAGGAAGTGGAACTCACTGAAGTGCTTCGCCAAGAAAAGGCGTCCGGTATTTTGGAAAACGCCACCGCTCTTCGGGAGCTGATAAAGGCTGAGAATTACACTCCCAGGTTCATAACCAGGCCGTTCAAAGACATCTTCCGGATGACCTCCGAGAAACTGGAGGAGGGGTTGAGGTATGCATATGACAAGTTCGGCCAGGAAAATACTATCATCATTTGTCGATCAAATAAGTCAGCAGTGATGTACAATCAATACATCAGGCGCCAAATCCACTTTATGGAAGACGAGATCAATGCGGGCGACATACTTCTTGCCACCAGAAACAATTATTTCTATTTCCCCGAGGATGCTCCGGGAGGATTTTTGGCCAATGGCGACTTTG
Organism: Imperialibacter sp.; assembly: GCF_048007035.1. Lineage (NCBI taxonomy): Bacteria > Pseudomonadati > Bacteroidota > Cytophagia > Cytophagales > Flammeovirgaceae > Imperialibacter > Imperialibacter sp. The sequence continues at coordinate 185,222 of NZ_CP180355.1, read as the reverse complement.
TTGAAATCATGAAAATCATCAGTTTTCAGGAGGCGTATGGCTTTAGGTTTGCCGACCTCGAGCTACGAATGATCGACTATGATGCAGGCAAGTTTGAGGCGAAGGTTTTGCTGGAGTCGTTGCATGCGCCAACGCCCTCCATTGGCCCGGAGGATCATAAAAAGTTGTATGAGGAGGTGCTGAAGGACTATGAGGACCTGGCCAATAAAAAGGAAAGGGCAGAGGCTTTAAAGAAGGATCCGTTTCTGAATGCGCTTCAGGTTAAGTTTGCCTACGCTCTTACTTGTCACAAGTCGCAGGGCGGCCAATGGCAAGCAGTGTTCGTCGATCAGGGATACGTAAAAGACGATATGATAAATCAGGATTTTGTCAGGTGGTTGTATACGGCTGTCACACGGGCCACCGATGAGGTTTTTCTTGTTAACTTTGACGCTAAATTTTTTGGTGGCTAAGGAGCCTAAACCTATTTGAGGTTCCTTATGTGTGTTATTATAGTATCTTTTCGGTATATTAGTTAGCAATCAACCTGGGCCATTGTGTGAAAATTGACAACAAAGTCAGCCAAACTCAGCTGAGAAATATCTTGCCCTGGTGGACGTGGGCGGCTCCTCTTATTTTCTTTTTTGCTGCCAGCTATCTGTCGTCGATATACAGAATTTCTTCTACGGCTGCTCTGATTTACCTCCCAACTGCAATAGGAATAATACTTGTCAACTGGTGGGGGCCGGTTAGGGTGCTTCCCATGGTGTACGTCAATGCGGTCATTTGCGGGTACCTGTGGGGCGTGGATCCCTGGTATTTCCGTCCCTTGTTTGCGCTGCCCGAAACATCGTTTGTCTTCCTTTCATGGTACCTTTTTTCTGTAAAGAATCATGGGAAGTATTGGATACCGGATACGCACAACCTAAACCTGTTTTTGTTGTGGGGGATAATTATTCCCCTGTTCATTTCCTTCCTTTTTCTGAAGGTGCTATTCTTTTGGTTGTTCCAAGTGCCGATTGTGATGTTTTCCAGCACTGCTGTACTTGGCTGGCTGAGGGAGTTTATGTGTAATTTTGGACTAAGCCTTCCAATCCTATATTTTCTAACACCTGTAATGGGGCGGCGTGGCCTGCTCGCTATTCATTTTGATTTCAACGACTACAGCCCTAAAATCCCTGGTAAGGATAGACTTCTGGTAATTGCTATCTACTTTTTAATCTTCATGATGTCATTTTTTGTCGGACTGGATCAATACTGGTTTGTGTATGGTGTTTTTTCACTTTGGTTTGCTTTGCGTTTTGGGTTTGGAATGGCAGTCCTCACCAACTCTTTCATCTTTATACTTGCCTATATTATCCCTGTCATCAGGGAGATAGAGGCGATGGGGGAGTACACGATTGATCCTGTTTTGATCAATATTTACCTCGGCACCAGCCTGCTCTATGTGTTTTCGGCGATAACAGGCAGGGTGATCGATGACATAAATTTCGCCAGGGAGCAAATCACCGATCAGGTGATTCGGCTGGAAAGGGCCAACAGTGAACTAAAGACAACCAACAAGGAGCTGGACCACTTTGTTTACAGTGTTTCTCATGATCTCACGGCACCTCTTAAATCGATAAAAGGGCTGGTTAGCCTCAGTACACTCACTCAGGACCAGGCGGAGCATAGAACTTATTTCAATAAGATTGAGGACAGCGTCAGGAAACTAGAACAATTTATTGTGGAGGTGCTCGATTTCTCGCATGTCAAGCGAGTGGAGGCAGACTACCAGCGCATAGATATGCAGGAACTGATTGCCGATATCATTGAAGACGTTCGCTATATGGATGGATTCGATGCTGTTGAGATTGACTTCTCGTCACTTACTGTGGGTGAGATCATCAATGATAAAACAAGCGTTCGGGTGATTTTGGCCAACCTGATTGGCAATGCCATTGCGTATAGAAAGAAAAATGAGAACCATTCGGCCAAAATTACTATCACCTCCCGAAAGAAAGGCAGCGAGGTATCTATCATGGTGAGTGACAACGGTGAGGGAATAAAGCCAGAGATACTAAAAAGAATTTTTGAGATGTTTTATCGAGGCACTACCAGCTCTAAAGGATCGGGACTTGGGCTTTATATCGCCAGCGAAGCTGCACAAAAGATCAAAGGGAAGATTACTGTCGAATCTGAGTTTGGTATGGGTTCTGTTTTCACACTTCACCTGCGAACCGTTCATAAGTAGTTAACCTTTTGAAGTTTTCTCTTTTTGTTAACTTACCTGGCAGGTTAGACCAACTCGCAACACCTAATATTTGAGAACATGGAAAAGTCGAGGAGACAGTTTATAAAGGGCACTGCCTCGCTGGCAGCGCTCTCCGGCCTGGGAAACAGTTACGCATTTGGTGAGGGCATCAGGCGGGATCCACAAGTGAAAGATGAGCTACAAATTTGCATGTCATATTTCTACGGTATGCAACCGCAAAAATTGGCTTTGCAACGCCAAATGGGTGTGGATGGAGCGGTTTGCTCCGTAAGTCCCAGTATGGCTGGGGTGCCAGGCAAAAAACCGTGGGACTATGAGACTATCCAGGGGCTGAAGGATGTATTCGCCAAAGAGGGATTGGTACTCCGGGTATTGGAAGGGCCGCCAACACTTGAAAAAACCAAGTTGGGCCTGCCTGGGAGAGACGAGGAGCTTGACAATTTTATTACGTTCTTAAAAAGCAGCTCCAAAGCGGGCATCGACACTGTGTGTTACAACTGGATGCCTGTCATTAGCTGGCACCGCAGCCAGGTCGACAAGAGGGGCCGAGGGGATGCTTTTGTTACTGCGTTTAACTACGAAGACGTAAAAGACCAGCCTCTCACCGAGTACGGCGAAATTTCGGCGGAGAAAATGTGGAGTAACCTCGACTATTTCCTGAAGGCAATTATGCCGGAAGCGGAAAAAGCTGGTATTAAAATGGCCATGCACCCTGATGACCCGCCAATACCCAACATCCGGGGTATTGCGAGGATCATGACCTCAGTGGAGGCCTTCAAACGTATGCTTGATATGCATTCAAGCCCAAGCAACGGGCTCACTTTCTGCCAGGGCACCTTTGCCACTATGGGGGAAGATATTCCGTCGGCCATCAGGTATTTTGGCAAAAGAGATCGCATCTACTTTGTGCACTTCCGTGACATCATTGGCGACAAATGGAAGTTTGAAGAAAGCTTTCACGACAATGGCAAAACAGATATGTATGAAGCCATGAAGGCCTACTATGATGTCGGCTTCAAAGGGCCTATCAGGCCGGATCATGTGCCGACGATGGAAGGAGAGGAAAACAATCATCCCGGGTATGGCATTCTTGGCAACCTTTATGCTATAGGGTATATGCGGGGCCTAATGGAGGCTGTGTCGAAGAGCAGCTAAGTTTCTTTGCTCTGAGAAATTTATTTACTTTTGTTAATGTAGGTGGATAAAAACGCTTCTCTGGCATTAGAAATGGAACTATTGGTTACCTACATCGTTGTTTGTGTATTAAAATTGAGTTTTACAAAATATAATTGAATATGAGAAAGTTTGCTTGGTTAGTAGTTTTTATGCTGGTATCGGCAGTAGCTGTACAAGCTCAGGATGCGGCTACAGAAAAGAAGGGCCCTGAAATTAAGTTTGAAGAGTCTACTCACGATTTTGGCGACATTACGCAAGGCGATAAGGTGGAATATGTATTTGCCTTTGCAAATAAGGGCACTGAGCCTCTGATTCTGTCGAGAGTGCTGACAACGTGCGGGTGCACAGCCCCTAGCTGGCCAAAAGAGCCAATCGCTCCGGGAGAAAAAGGTGAAGTGAAGGTGTCGTTCAACAGCGCTGGGAAAATGGGTATGCAAAACAAGGTGATCACCATTATTTCTAACGCTACCAATAGCAGCGAAAGGATCAGCATTACCACAAACGTTTTGCCTAAGAAAGAAGCAGGGGAGTAAAGAAGAGATTCCTTTTTGAAAGGCAGAGGCCAGCGCAAGTAAATTGGGCTGGCCTCTTTTTTATGTTATTCGCTTCTGAGGGAGTTTACCGGGTTGGCACGGGCAGCCCGCCATGTTTGAAAGCTCATGGTGAGCCAGGCCACTACCAACGATAGCAAGCCCGCAATGAAAATGGTCACCAGGCTGAGGTCGGTACGGTAAGCAAAGTTGTCGAGCCATTTGCCAACAGCAAAGTAGGCTGTAGGCGCCGCTATGACAAAGGAAATGCCAATCAGCTTCACAAACTCCCAGGAGAGCAGCCCCATAATGCTGGAAACACTGGCGCCAAGCACCTTGCGTACGCCAATTTCTTTGTTGCGTTGTTCTGCCGTGAAAGCTGCAAGCCCAAACAGCCCAAGGCAGGCAATAAACACAGCCAGCGAAGCAAACACCATAAAGATGGAGCCTATACGCATTTCCGACTTGTGCACTTCCTCAAACTGCTGGTCGATGAAGTTGTAGCTGAAAGGCTGCCCTGGGCCAAACTGCTCCCAGGTGCTCTTCAGGCTGGCGATGGTTTGATCAATATTGTCGCCAGCCACTTTGAAAGTGATATTTCCCCGGCTGCTGGCCAGCTTCATCATCAATGGATAAATGCTCTCCCTAAGTGACGCATAGTGGAAGTCGCCCATAACGCCAATGATTTTGTAAGAAACAATGTCATCGTCGTCGCCATGGGTAGAAATCAATTCTCCGATCGGGTTTTCAAGGCCAAACTGTTTGACAAATGCCTCATTGACTACAATAGCAGAAGAGTCACTCGGAAACTCCCTTGAGAAGTTTCGCCCAACCTTTATTTCAATCCCAAATGTGGGCACGTAGTCCTGATCCACACGCCAATCACTGACTATGTGGGATTCATTTTGAGGGTTTTTCCCTTTGAAGTAGAGGTTGTTGTTGTTGTTTCCATTAACAGGCAGAAAGCCGCTGAGTGTGCCGCTAACGACAGCTGAATTTCGCAGTGCTTCAGTTTTGAAGGCGTTGAGGTTGTCTTTCAAAAGCCAGGGATCGTTGATAATGATCAGGTGATCTTTCTGATAGCCCAGCTTTTTGTTTCGTATGAAATTCAATTGATCATAAATAACCATAGTGCCCACTATCATAATAATGGATAGTGTGAACTGGAAGACAACAAGAATGCTACGGATGGCCCCACTCTTCATGCCGAGGTTGAGCTTGCCTTTAAGCACCTCTACAGGTTTGAAGCCAGAGAGGTAGAAGGCCGGGTAGCTACCAGCCAATAAGCCTACGGCAACGATCAACCCTAAGATGGTGATAATAAATCCTGGTGTAAGCAAGGCACTGATGGCTAATTGCTTTTCGGCCAGTGTATTGAACGAGGGCAGGAGCAGAAAGCATAACCCGTAGGCCAGCATAAATGAAAAGAAGCTCAGGATAAGTGCCTCTGCCAGAAACTGGCGGACGATGAGGGGTCGCTGGGCGCCCAACACTTTTCGAACGCCAACCTCTTTGGCCCGGTTTGCAGAGCGTGCCGTTGACAGGTTCATGAAATTGATGCAGGCAATCAGCAAAATGAAGAAGGCGATGACCGAAAACAGGTAGACATACGTAACGTCACTGTTTGCTTCAAACTCGCCGAGCTTGCTGGAGTTGAGGTGAATGTCCTTTACCGGGTATAAGGCATAGCCCAATTGTCCGCCCGTTTCGTGAAACTCTTCCATGCTCTGCCCCATGAACTTTTGAATTTCAGGCCCAATGTATTTGACGATCATGTCGGGGAATTTTGCTTCAAGGGCAGAAGCAGTGTTCTCAGGTTTAATTTTGAGGTAAGTGACAAAATTGAAGCCCATCCACTGCGTATTGAAAGCTTCGCTTGTACTGGTAATTGAGAATAGCACGTCGGCATGAAAGTGCTGATTACTGGGCATTTCTTTGTACACAGCTGTAACCTCAAAGTTGTCCCAGCCCTGCACTTCTATGGTTTTGCCAACCGCAGGCTCATCACCAAAATATTTTTTTGCTATCGACTCGCTTATAGCTGCCTTTTTTGGGGCGGCCAGTGCTGTTGCTGGATCTCCTTCAACCAGGGGAAGCTGAAAAAACTCAAAGAAGTTTGAGTCAGCCAGCAGTATTTTCTCCTCATTGAAGATTTGCATCTGGCCCTGGGGCTTGATCATTTCATTGCCTCTTTCCCGCATCCTGACTGCCGATTCCACCTCCGGGTAGTCGTTCATGAGAGCTTGCGCCGCAGGTACGCTCGAAAGGGAAGTGATGAAAGTGTTGCCGCCAATAGTGCCCGTGAAATCGAGTCGGTAGAGCCTTTCAATGGCTGGTAGGTGCTTGTCGTAGCTCAGCTCATCTTTCACGTAGAGTGTGATCATCAGAAAACATGTGATGCCAATAGAGAGCCCAAGAATGTTGATGAAGGAGTAGAATTTGTGCTTCAGAATGCTTCTGAAGGTGACATTAAAAAAGTTTTTAAGCATAGTAAGTTAGTTTTGACCTCGCTGGTTAGATGCGCCAAGCAGTCTTCAGGTTGCGTTGAAGTGGTGATTCTTTTTAAATGATATGAGGTGGGTTTTGTGTAGTCGGGCCCAGGGTAGCAATGCCGCATAGAGCAAGGCCCAGCCTCCAGTTCTACTTGTTTTTGCCTTTAGTGAATAAATAACAAGCGAGATTGCTTTCAAAAATCATATTGCATGATATTCCCTTCTTATTATCAAAAAAGCTGAAGAAGTTGTATTTTTTGGATTAATCCACGGATCACCACAAACCTCTGGCAGCTGGAATGGGCGAATTGGAAGACTTAAGGAAGCAATTGGAGAGAGAAGTTGCTTTGCGGAAGCAAGCTGAGGCTGTGCTTGTGTCGAGAACCAAGGAACTTGATAGTGCCAACAAAGAGCTGATAGCACTAAACGAGAGCCTGGAGGTGAAGATAGAGGAGAGAACCAAACAGGCAGAGGAAAGTGAGCTGAGGTATCGGCAAATTATTGATTCTGCCAGCGACTTTATCTACGAAACAACAGGAAAAGGTATCATCACGCTGGTGAACCCGGTAGCGGTCAAAAGTTTGGGGTTCAGCGACAAATCCGAAATTATTGGGAGAAAATTTGTCGATTTTGTACCTGACAAATTCAAGAAACAGGTACTGTTTTTCTACCAGCAGCAAAGAATTGAGAAGGAGAAACGCAGTTTCAGTGTGGTGCCAGTTGCCGGCGTCAATGGCCAATGGATTTGGATAGAACAAAATGTACAGTATTTCTACAATCCTTCCGGCAAGCTTCTCAAGGTAAGCGCCGTAGGAAGGGATGTCACGAAGCGAATAGACTCGGAGCAGGAATTGCTGAAGGCAAGTTTAAGGCTCACTTCGCTAATCGGTAGCCTCAATGCGGGCATTTTGGTGGAAGATGAGCACCGCAAAATTGTGTTGGTGAATGAGAAATTTTGTTCCATTTTCAATATTTCTGCTCAGCCCGATGATCTGATTGGTGCCGACTACAGTGATTCTGCAGAAGAGACTAAACATTTGTTTGCCAATCCCGCTGCTTTTACCAAGCGCATAGAACAACTGCTGAACAAGCAGCAGCCTGTGAGCCGGGAAGAGCTGCTGATGAATGACGGCACTGTACTACTCCGTGACTACATCCCGATTTTTGAAGGCGAAACCTACCTGGGCCATCTGTGGCACTATTTGGATATTACAGAAGATAAAAACCAGGAAAAGCGACTAAAGCTGAGCGAAGAAAAGTACAGGGGGCTTATTGAAAACATGGAGCTGGGCCTCCTTGAAGTAGACAGAGATGGGCGAATAATAAAAGCGTACCAGAGATTCTGCGAAATGACTGGCTATACCACTGCGGAGCTCGTCGGGAAAAAAGCCAACGACCTGCTTGTACCTCCTGAATCCTTGGCGGTTATCGAAAAGCAAGACGCAGAAAGGCTTGAGGGCAAGGGCAATATTTACGAGATAGAAATACTGAATAAAAGTGGTGAGAGAATATGGGTGCTGATTAGCGGAGCTCCTTTCTATGATGAAAAGGGAGTTATTCAGGGATCACTGGGCATTCACTACGACATCACTGACAGGAAGAGACTGGAGGAAGAGCTTCGGATCGCCCGCAACAAAGCCGAAAAGGCCATGCTGGCAGAAAAACAGTTTTTGGCTAACATGAGCCACGAGATCCGCAATCCAATCAATGCGATCGTTGGGATGTCGAACCTGCTGGGAGACACGGCATTGGATCAGCGGCAAAGCGACTACCTTAAAACAATCAAATTTTCGACAGAGATACTGCTCGGATTGATATCCGGTATCCTTGACCTGTCTAAAATAGAAGCGGGGCTGTATGAGCTGGCCGAGGAGCCCGTTAACATCCGGGACGTGGCAGAATCGGTCATGAAGACCTTTGAGGTGAAGGCGGGCAAGGGCGATATCAATTTTTTCACCGACATATCGCCTGGTGTTCCCGAGACTCTTTTGGCCGACCCTACCGCCCTGAATCAGATTTTCATCAATCTGGTGGGTAATGCTGCCAAGTTCACTGAAAAAGGCTTCATCGTTATCGCTGCTAAGGTGCTGGAGAAAATAGGGGACTCGGTTAAAGTGGAATTTTCTGTGTGGGACACAGGCATTGGCATATCGGCCGACAAGCAAGCGATGGTTTTTGAGTCATTTAAACAGGCCGACAAGGAAACCAAGCTTAAGTATGGTGGCACCGGCCTTGGCCTTTCAATAGTGAAACACCTGGTGGAAATGATGGGTGGCACCATACAACTCGAAAGTGAAGAAGGTCAGGGAACCACTTTTCGGGTGACTCTTGATTTAAGGTTGGGCGAAGCCGAGCTAGCCGAGGAACCAAGCCATGATAGTAGTTCTCCTCCCGACCTTAGCAGGGTGCTGATAGTGGAAGACAATGAAATGAATCAGCAATACCTTTCGGGGTTGTTTTTTAAATGGGAAATTACCTGTGATATAGCTAATAATGGGGTTGAAGCACTCGAATTCGTTGAAAATTATGTTTATAATTATATTTTAATGGATATTCGGATGCCTAAAATGGATGGTTATGAAACAACCATACGGATTAGGAGCATGGAAAATAATCCAAATTGCACAGTTCCGATTATTGCGTTGACTGCTTCAGCTTTGGTAGATGAGCGCAACAGAGCCCTCGAAGTAGGCATGAACTACCATTTGACTAAACCGTTTACTCCTGAGCAATTGCTCAAGGCCCTAAAGGATCAGAAAATGCAGGAGAAAGAGAAAAAATCGGCTGATTTTGAGTTTTCAGCTTCTTTGGATAGAGAGCATCTTTACATGATGTATGAGGATGATGTAGAAAGGGCTTCTATCATTTTTCAGATTTTTGTTGATGGCATTGCCAGCGAGATTGAGCTTTTGAAACAGCTGGAAAAAGAAGGAAACGAAGCGGAATTCATTCGGAAGGTGCACAAAATATCTCCCAACTTTGCTATGGTGGGACTTACCAAAGTCTCAGAGCTCCTTGTTGAAATAGAAACCGAGGGAAAAGCATCAGGAATGACTGATTTACTCAAACAGAAGTTCGCAAAATTTATTGGGGATATTGATCCTAAGTTGCAAATTGTAGAGAATGAGTTGGCCAGGATCAAAAATCACTTAATACAATGAGGTGTCTGATAGTTGACGATGATGAGATGGCGAGAAAATCGCTGGAGATGATGTGCGACAAAATTGAAGACCTCACCGTGGTGGGCATGTGTGAGAATGGGCTGGAGGCACTCAATTTTTTGAACAAAGAAGAAGTAGACTTGATCCTGCTTGATATTGAAATGCCTGAACTTAACGGCATGGAGCTGGTTCGAATGAAGCCTGACATTCCGCAGGTGATTTTCACCACCACCCTCAAAGAGTACGCCCTTGAAGCATTTGAATACAAGGTGACCGATTACCTTCATAAGCCCATTGTTTTGAGCAGGCTTTTAAAAGCCATTGATAAGGCACGAGAGGTGCACGGTAAAAAGACATCCAAAGAGATTAACGAACTCTACGTAAAAGTAGATGGGAGGCATGTAAGGCTTAGCCTGGATGACATATTGTATATCGAATCTATTGGCGACTACGTCGTTTTTCACACCGAGAAAAAAGAAAAATTCATCGTCCATTCCACTTTAAAAAACATTGATGCTAAAATAGACAACAGCAAGTTTTTGAAAGTGCACAGGTCTTACATAGTGAACCTCTCCAAGATTGTGGATATTGAGGAAACTAACCTGGTGATTAAAGACAAAGTAATACCTATCAGCAGGGCACATAAGCCCGTTTTGATGAACCATATCAAAACTCTCTGATTCCCTCTTCCACCGATTCAATCCAAAAATCGACAGTTCGTCCCCAACTATCGAATACTTAGGCCCCAAGCACTGGTCACCCGCTAATTTGGTGGAAAAGATCAGAAATGGAAATCCTAATTGTAATCAGTATTGTTGCGCTAAGCATTCTTTTCTACAGCTACCTGGGCTATGGCATTGTGCTGTTCGCCCTGGTGCAGATTAAGAGATTTTTTGCGCCTAGAAAGCCGGTCGAGATGACGGAATGGCCTGAAGTTACAATGCTCGTAGCCGCCTACAATGAGCAGGATTGCGTAGAGGATAAAATCAGGAATTCACTGAGCCTTAGCTACCCGTCAGATAAGATCAAGTTTCTTTTTGTCACTGACGGCAGTACAGATAAAACCAACGAAATCATTACGAAATACCCAGCCATTACCCTGGAGCACAGACCAGAACGGAAAGGTAAACTTGCGGCTGTGGAGCGGGTAATGAAGTCGATTACTTCTCCGATTACCATTTTCACCGATGCCAATACCCTGCTTAACAATGAAGCGATCACCAACATGGTTCGCCATTTTGCTGATCCGTCGGTGGGTGCCGTGGCTGGAGAGAAAAGGATCGAGCAAACCAATGCCGACGATGCTTCAGCCGCCGGTGAAGGTATCTACTGGAAATATGAATCGAAGCTTAAACAATGGGACTCAGAGCTGCACTCAGTGGTGGGCGCAGCCGGCGAGCTTTTTGCCGTGAGAACTTCCCTTTATGAGCCAGTGCCTGCCGATACCCTGATCGAAGATTTTGTACTCACAATGGGAATAGCCGCTAAAGGGCATCGGGTAGTATATGAGGCACAGTCATATGCCCTTGAAACGGCTTCCCTTTCTATTACCGAAGAAATCAAGCGGAAGGTGAGAATTGCCGCCGGCGGACTTCAGGCAGTAGGGCGCATGAGCGGACTGCTTAATCCTTTCCCCAACCCTGTATTGACCTTTCAGTATGTGTCGCATCGGGCACTTCGCTGGACACTCGCTCCGCTGATGTTGCCGCTTCTTCTCGTCACCAGCTTTATGCTGGCTCTTCAGGGCTACTTGCCAGGCACGATTCTCTTCGTTGCCCAGATAGCATTTTATGTAATGGCGGCCGTGGGTTACATACTTGAAAAGCGAAAAACAAGGCTGAAGATTCTGTACATCCCCTTGTACTTCACCATCATGAACGTTTCTGTTTTCCGGGGCCTATGGCGACTAATAAATGGTAAGCAGTCGGCCGTGTGGGAAAAAGCGCAAAGAAAATTAGCAGTATAAGTATGGTATCGATCATCACAGTTAATTATAACAATACTAAAGTCACCCTGGAACTGCTTCGGAGCATTGAAAAGCTGGGGATGAAAGACATTCAGATGGTGGTGGTAGACAATGGGTCCCGGGAGAACCCGGGCCCGTTGTTGAAGGCTCAGCATCCGTGGATCACGTTTGTAAGAAGCGACATCAACCTCGGCTTTGCCGGTGGCAACAACCTCGGCATCAGAAAAGCAAAAGGAGACTACTTCTTTTTCATCAATAACGACACTGAATTCAAGGCCGATATTTTGCCCAGGCTGGTGTCGCTGATGCAGAGTCACCCGGCCATTGGTGTGCTGTGCCCACTGCTTTATTATTTCGATAGGCCGGATGTAATGCAGTATGCAGGCTTCACTCCATTCAACAAAGTGACCTGCCGCAACGAATGCCTGACAGCAACGGCAGCAGCAGATGACGAAGGACTGAGCTACACAAGCTTTCCACATGGGGCGGCTATGATGATTCCTAAGAGAGTAGTGGAAGCAGTGGGCATGATGCCAGAAACATACTTTCTCTACTATGAAGAGCACGACTGGGCTGAGATGATCAAGAAACATGGATTTAAGATCGCTGTTGACACCCAATCGATGCTGTTTCACAAGGAGTCGCAAACCGTAGGCCCAATCAGTGAGCTGAAAAGCTATTTTATGAGCAGAAATAGGATCTTGTTCATGCGTCGTAATTCAAGGTCTTTCTACCTGACTTTGTTTTGGATCTACTTTCTTTTGGTGGCCACACCAAAAAGCCTGGTTTCCTATGCTTTGAAGAATCAGTGGGGCAATATCAAGGCTCATTTAGCAGGTATTGGCTGGAATTTTCAGTCGCCTATCTACTCCCAAAAAATCGGTTACAAGTTTAATAATCTAAGATACTCATGAGCTCACGATTCAATGTGCCCAGCTGGGTGAGAAAACATAATTTAAGCGATGGTGACTGGAAGAAGGCTTCGGCCGCTCAGCTGGATGCCATCAAGCACGGACTTTCAAAGTTCAACAGCAAAGACCCGATAGTTTCGGTGGTGATACCAGTGTGGAATGAGGAGAAAAACTTGCTAAGAACACTTTCTTCCTTTTCGGCCATGGAGCTGAAATACCCAACTGAATTGATCATCGTTAACAATAACTCGACTGACAGCACTCAGGCATTACTGGACAGGCTGGGAGTGAGGTCGTTACTTGAAACGAAACAAGGCATCGCTCATGCCAGGCTGGCCGGACTGAGAGCGTCTAAAGGCAAGTATCAGCTTTGTGGGGATGGCGATTCGTTGTACCCTCCGCACTGGGTCGAGACCCTGGTAAAGCCACTCATGGACAATGAGAAAATCACCTGTGTGTATGCCAACTACAGCTTCTTACCCTTTGGAAAGGCCGGTCGTATCCAGCTTGGTTTCTATGAACTATTGGCAGAGATTCTTTTCGAATACAGACGCATCAGGCGAGAGTTTTTGAATGTGCGTGGTGCCAACTTTGGGTTCCGCATAGAGCAGGGGCTGGCTGTAAAAGGCTTCGAAATGCCTGTGACACGGGTTTTTGACAACGATGAGTCGAGTGCCAACTTCGTTGTTTTTGGAGAAGATGGCCGGATGGGGCGGAAGCTTGGAGAGATTGGAAAGCTGAAGCTGGTGCGCAACAACAAAGCCAGGATGTGGACCAGCTCAAGAAGGCTGCTGAAGGATGGCACACTGTTCAATGCGTTTATCAAAAGAATTCAGAAAGAGTCAGGAAAGCTAATTGAATACGCTTTCGGGCCAAAAAAATTAAAGCATACTACCGATGATTTCGTCACCAAATCGTAAGATGATGAGAAAGGCAATAATCACTTTTGGGGTGGGCTATGGCTTTGAGCATATCAAACACTTTGTTTTGAGCTGCAAAAAGTTCATACCAAACACGGATATTTACATGTTTGCGGGCAAAAACATCCCTCAACTTGAGGCAGACTGCAGCCATATTCAAGGTGTTCATTTTATTCCCTTCAAGGAGAATTTTACAGGCAAGGTAATAGCCAAGGTACTCAGCAAAATGCCCTCGCTGCAGCAAAAATATGCCCAGTACCTGTCAGCAAAATGGGAACGGGATCCGCTAAGAAGAGCGAGAATTGAGGCATTAACCTCTCCGCTGACACAGTTTATGGTCAAAAGATTTTTCCTGATCAAGCAGCTCTTGTCGCAGCTTCCTCATGAGCAAGTGATGATTGCCGATGTGCGGGATATCATTTTCCAATACGATCCATTTGCAACCCTCCAAAGCGATGCGATAGTGACAGGTATTGAACCAGTGGCCAACAGCGAAAGTGAGATGAACGAGAAGTGGATCAGGAGGACATACTCTGATGCTATTTTCGAGCAAATGGCCGATAAAAATGTGGCTTGTGCTGGGGTAACCTATGGCTCTCGCCGGGCCATCAATCAGTATATTGAAGAAATGCTGGAGGAAACCTACGAGAACCTTCCGAAGATCATTGATATGCTTGGTGCCGATCAGGCCATTCATATTCGCTTGTTTTACTATCGCCTGCGTGGGCTTACCAGACACATGGAAGCCAACGGATCAGGATCGATCGCTACTCTTCACTTTTCGGATTTAACAGAATTTTCGGTATCTAATGGAAGAATTGAGAACCTTACCGGACAACCGCTGGCCGTGGTACATCAGTACGATCGTCACCCGGATTTAGCGGTGGAACTTCGGAAAGGCCTGGAGGCGAAACAGCCGGTTAACCAAATGGCATCCTGATGACCAGACTCGCAAATACTAATATACTGGTGCTTTCCCTTCCCCGGCACGACGAAAGATATACGTCGACCACCTGGCAGATTTCCAGTGAGTTAGCATTGGACAATAATGTGATCCTGGTCGATCATCCTTTTACATTTACTGAGTTGCTTAAGGGGTTCCACAAACCGGAAGTTCGGAAACGGATTTTGGCATATTTTAAAACGCCTGTGATTGAGAAGGAGGGAGTGAAGGTGCTCCTTCCTCCCTTTGTTTGGCCCATTAACTTTCTCCCCAGGGGGATTATCTACAATTTATTCTCTGGCCTGAACCACCGCATGGTGGCCAGGAGGATCAACCGGTTTTTAAAGCAAAGCCACATTGAATCGCTGGTGTACATCAACTCCTTCGACTTCTATTTCCCTGGCCTTGGAAGAAAGCTGGCTATAAAACCTGCACTGAGTGTCTATCACTGCATTGACCCAATGGTGAAGCCATTTACGCTGCGCCATGGCCCTTATCTCGAGCAAATCGCCGTGGAACAGTCGGACATGGTGATTTCAACAGCGCCAGCCCTTCAAAAGAAGTTTACCGACCAGGGAATTGAGAACAGTTACCTGGTACCTAACGCAGCCAATTATAAGCTTTTCAACAAAGCACTGGCCATCAAAGGAGCGTATCACAAAAGCCTTACTGGAATAGAGGGCAAGGTGATGGGCTACCTGGGGAACATAGAGCGGAGAACGGACTTTGATTTGTTGCGTGATGCGCTTGAGGTATTGAGCGACTGGCATCTTGTGCTGGCAGGCCCCGTAGAGCCGGGATATGTACCAGAAAAGATTTTTGATCACCCAAGGATACACTTTACAGGTTCATGCAACCACGAGGAGGCACCTTCGGTGATGGCTCGGTTTGACGTGGCCATTATTCCATTCAAATGTGACGAAGTAAGCCAGGGAATTTACCCGCTGAAGCTTTTTGAGTACCTCGCAGCAGGCAAGCCGGTCGTAAGCACCAACTTTAACCCTGAAGTGCTGAACAGCCTCGGTGACGTGGTTGAGATTGGTTTGACACCGGAAGACTTTGCGGACAAAGTGTTGAAAGCCTATGCTTCCGATGACGAAGATAAACAAAAGGATAGAGCACTTGTCGCATCAAAAAACACATGGACACATCGGGCAAAGCAGTTTGGGGCGCTTATCAGGTTTGCTCTCGAAAAACAACCAAAAGGAAATGTCTCTCAAAGAAAAGATCAAAAGCAGCCCGAAGCTTAAGCAGCTGGTTCTTCAGCTGATTTTCCAACGCAAGCCTTACAGTGCCAGGGTGCGATGGTATATCTGGCTATGGCTGATCTTTCCCCGCTATTTTAAAAGAGGCATCAGCTGGGGCTCCCGCCTCGACCTGGTTCCTTTCAACAAGTTCAGCATGGGTAAGTACTCCCGTATCGAAAAAGGAGTGCTGATCAACAACGGCATGGGCGACGTCATCATTGGCGACGAGGTTCACACCGGCCTTGGCTGTGTGATCATTGGCCCGGTAACGCTTCACAAGCATGTAGGGCTTTCACAATACGTTAGAATACTCGGCATGCATCATGGCATCGACCCTGACCTGCCACACCATCACCAGCCGTCCCAGAAAGCCCCCGTGATTTTGGAAGAAGATGCATTTGTTGGTACAGGCACTGTGATTATGGGTAAAAAGAACGGAGAACCGCTGGTGCTCGGCAAATATTGTCGTATTGGTGCCAATTCAGTGGTCATGACGGATATTCCGCCTTATTCAGTAGCCGTTGGCAACCCGGCGAAGGTGGTCAGGGTATGGGATTTTGAAAAGAAGGAGTGGGTGAAGCCGAGCTAGAAAGAAGGCTGTCTTTGTCTTACAACCCCGTCGCTTTTTCCATTGCCTCAGTGTACCGGTTACCCACGATTTCAATCTGAGTCGAAGCTGCTTCCATTTCCTTCAACTCGTCAGCTGTTAGCTTAATAGCGGCGGCGCCAATGTTTTCCGTCAAGCGGTGGATTTTGGTGGTGCCGGGAATCGGCACGATCCATGGTTTTTGTGCCAGTACCCAGGCCAGGGCAATTTGGGCTTTGGTGGCATTTTTTCTTTCGGCAAACACTGCAATCATGTCCAGAAGTGCTTTGTTAGCCGTTCGTGCTTCTCCGGCGTACCTTGGCAGCATACTTCGAATATCGCCTTCGCCAAACTTCGTGTTTTCATCAATTTTGCCCGTCAGGAAGCCCTTGCCCAATGGACTGAACGCCACAAGCCCAATCCCTAATTCTTCAATGGTGGGAATGATTTCCTTTTCATGCTGCCTTGTCCAGAGTGAGTACTCGCTTTGCAAGGCCGTTACAGGCTGTACAGCATGCGCTTTCCTGATCGTGGTGGCTCCGGCTTCTGAGAGGCCGAAGTGTTTCGCCTTTCCCTCCCGGATAAGGTCTTTTACGGTTCCTGCTACATCTTCAATGGGCACATTGGGGTCTACCCTGTGCTGGTAAAGTAAATCTACTGAGTCTACTCGCAGTCGCTTGAGTGATGCTTCAACCACCTTCCTTATATTTTCCGGGCGGCTATTGACACCAGCCATCTTTCCGTCGACGATATTGAAGCCAAACTTGGTGGCAATAATTACCTTGTTCCTAAAAGGTTGTAGAGCTTCCCCTACAAGACTTTCATTTGTGTAGGGCCCGTATACCTCCGCAGTATCAAAGAAAGTGACACCCTGCTCTACAGCAGACCGAATTACTTTGATCATTTCGCTTTTCTCGCCGGCTGGACCAAGACCAAAACTCATACCCATGCAGCCAAGGCCAAGGGCAGATACTTCCAAACCGTTTTTTCCGAGGGTGCGTGTTGGCAAAGTATTACTCATGATTGTTTGCGTTTATTACGTTTAACAAATCAAAGGTAGGGTTATGGTGCCCGTTTGAGTAATGAAAAACAAACAAAGAATTACGAAGATCAAACACACATTAACGGGCATCAACAAAATGAAGCAGGTGCTTGAAAGGTTAATTGTCGGGAGCCGTTTTATGACCCCGCTATTGGTGAACCAAAAATGCCAACTGCTATTTCAGCCCATAGGAGAATAAGGCCCATCAGAATGCTAAAAATGAGCACCGTCCGCTTTCCTACTTTTTTAACTCTTCTCATCACAAACTCAACCAAAAAACCTGTAACAATCAACAGGATAGCTGCAATAACAAAATCAAAGGGACCCCATTTGACTTCATCAGTGAATTGCATAGCTACCAGCGGACCGATGAGTAAAAGTGTTACTGTAAGCACAATTCCAATGACTCTTTTGTTTAGTGAAGCCATACGATCTAAGTTTAATTATTACTGAAATTAAAAGTACTTTTAAATACAAAGTAAAACAAGGCAGCGGAATATTGCAAGCACCATTTTTTTTTCGCCGCTCTACCAGCCTCCTGTCTTACGTTTGTTGAAATCTTTTTTGTCAGACCATGCTGCCTGAAAGCATCGTGGAGTGATTGGTGTCTGTTTGAAAACTCAGATTTTCGACCTCGACAACTCCTCCAGGGCCGGTGCAAATGGCTGATCGTACAGCCGTTTGCCGGTGGCCTGGTAAAGCGCATTGGCCAATGCAGCGAAAACAGGGGGGTAGGCCGGTTCTCCCATGCCGGTTGGGTCAATGTCATTCTTGACAAAATGCACGTCGATGACTTTGGGTGCTTCTTTTGCACGAATCATCCGGTATTTGTCGAAGTTGGTCTTTTCGGGCACGCCGTCTACAAAGGTAAAGGCACCGAACATCGCCGTGCCGACGCCATCCACCGTGGCACCCTCCGCCAGGTTAGTGGCTGCATCAGGATTTACGACTATGCCACAGTCGATGGCACAGGTAACTTTTTCTACCCGGGCATTGCCGTTCTCAAACACCAGGTCTAACACATTGGCGGCGTAGCTGTTGTGGCAGAAGTAAGCAGAAACACCCCTGTGCACGCCCGCTTTCTTCTCACCCCAGTTCGATTTTTCTTTTGCCAGTTGGAGTACACCGGCGTAGCGCTCAGCATCATAGTCATTGTTGTCGCCGACCGGGGTGTTCTTTGCTCGTTCCAACAGCTCCAGCCGGAAATCGATGGGGTCTTTCCCTGCTGCTTCGGCTACTTCGTCGAGGAAGGATTGCTCTGCCGCAGCGATAAAGTTGGAGCGGGGTGCCCGGAAGGATCCGGTGGTGATGTTGGAGTCAAGCACCCAGTCTTCTGCCAGGTAATTGTCGACAGCACCAGCCGGAAAGCGGTTGGCATAGATGCAGCTTTCCGGAATGCCACCACCGTTAACATGGAAGCCGATCAGGTTGTTCTCAGCATCCAGGGCGGCCCGGTAGGTCGCCTGGTAGGTGGGGCGGTAGATGCCTGAGGTCATGTCATCTTCCCGGCTGTAGACCAGCTTCACAGGCGCTTTCACCTTATCGGAGATCACGGCGGCTTCTACCAGCCAGTGGGCGTAAGACCGGCGGCCAAACCCGCCGCCAAGCCGGGTCATTTGGATATCTATTTTTTCAAGCGGAATACCCAGGCGTGCAGAAACGGTTTTTTCGGTGAATTCTGGTTTCTGTAGTGGCCCAACCAAAGTGGCTCCGTCCGCAGTTACCTCAGCAAAGAAGTTCATGGGTTCCATGCAGTTGTGCGCCAGAAAGGGGGCTGTGTAGGTGCGCTCGATCACTTTGGTTGCGTTCTTAAAGGCTTTTTCAGGATCGCCGTCTTTGCGGAGCACTTTCACCGTTTTGCCGGTTTTTTTGGCCATTTGCTCCCTGTGGCCAGCACTGTTTTCGAGCCCAGCAGGAAACAGCCTGGTACCATTGTCTCTCGTTTCGGAATAATCGGAGAAAGGCTCCCATTCCACTTTGAGGGCCTTTCTGGCATTCATCACCTCCCAGGTAGACTTGCCTACTACGGCCACCAGTTCTGTAAAGGCGCAGGTGTCAAAAAACTGACGTTGGTAGTCGTCCTGCATGTTTTTGATGGGAAACACGTCGACGATGCCGGGCATAGCCCTGGCAGCACTATCATCCACTGATTTTAGTTTCAAACCAAATGCCGGTGGGTGAACCACCATGGCGATGAGCATGCCTTCCTTTTTGTGGTCGATGCCAAACAATGGCTGGCCGGTCACTATCTTTTTTGCATCCACATTTTTGCGGGAGGTGCCAATGATCTTAAAGTCTTTTTGCGCCTTGAGCGCCACTTCTTCAGGAACGGGAATCGACACTGCCGCAGCAGCCATCTCGCCGTAGCCAGCCTGTTTTCCGCTGGCTTTGTGGTAAATTACACCAGCCTCAGTGGTGATTTCTCCTGACGGAACTCCCCAGGCTTTGGCAGCAGCTTCTTTTAGCACGTACCTGGCCGTTGCTCCGGCCATGCGAAGGCTTTTCCAGCCCTGGCGAATGGCCTGGCTGCCACCTATAAATTGCCGGGTGTATTTCTCTGTATCCAGCGGTGCTTGTTCCACGACTACATTCTTCCAGTCCACATCCAGCTCATCTGCCACTATCATTGGGAAAGCTGTTTTGATATTTTGACCTCCCTCCGGGTTGGGCGACATGATGGTAATCATGCCATTGTTAGCAATTTTGATAAAGCCATTGAGGTCGAACCATTCGTCGGGGAGGCTGAGCGCCTGTTCCGGCGAAGGCTTGCATCCTGCCAGCCAGCTAAAGCTAAGCATGAGGCCGCCACCTGCTAGTGCAGAGGTTTTTAAGAAGGAACGCCTGTTGAGAGAGGTCTTTATAGTAGCCATTTGATGGGTCGTTAGAACAGCCTTTAAGATACCCAATAATGGCCGGATTGGCAATCTTTTGTTGGTGGAGGGATGATGCGCTCAAAGCGTATTTTCCGACATTCTGGTTGCAAACGAAGGAGATGGGGATTTCTCGGTAACCCTGTTGCAAACCAGGGAGGTCGGGTGAAATTAATAAATCGTTCCTGAGATACGAATCGGGGCGTTGGGGTTTACTTAAACCGATACCCTACCATTATTTTCCCCATTACAAAGTTGTCATCTTTAAAAATGATGACACCGTCTACTCCAAGTCTGAAGTTGAGCCCGCCAGGAAAAATTTTCGAAAAGCCAACCGGAACAAGCATTACTGGAGAGCCATATCCGTTGTAGTCGTACCCGCCAAGCAGACCAACATAAGGGAAAAGGCTTCTGTTTTTATCGGGCTTATGAAAATAGTAGTTGATTCCGGTGGCCGCCCATGTGATTCCTGCATGTATTTCATAGTTTATCCTTGGAGTGATAAAATGATCGAACGTTCCGTAAAGGTTTCCATATTCATTATCAGGTGACACCATAAAGCCGCCGGATAACGAAGAAGGCCTTGAAATCCTTATGTCGGTAGTATCACTAAATGTTCTCAAATAGCCGTTTTGATAGTTAATTTGGTCTACGTCTCTCTTTCTTAATTTTAGATTTGACTGGCTGGCATATTGGGAATTTCCGAGGTAAATGAAACTAACACCTTCCTTGAGTATGTAGGCTCTGATGGTTTGACCGTCCACCGTTGTAATAGTGTCTTGTGCATGCAAGAGGGGAAGACTCAATAACACCAGGGTTGACAGTAAGGTTAGTCTTTTCATAGCTGGTTGGTTGCGAGGTGTTTAAAAATGGAAAAGTGTCGGATTGTGAATTCATTTTATTTTCACTGCACCTTTTCCAGTAGTGATATTTTGTAGTTATACAATGTATTGATAATTCAAAGCATAAAATGTGCCAGATTAACCTTTTCTGAGACGTATTTTCACTTATTTTTCCACTACAAAAAAAGGCTCCGAAGTTCACACCCCGAAGCCTTCTTTTACCGAGCTAATCAATATTATATCCTTGACCTCGACACATCCATTTCCTTCATGAAGGGCTGGTTGTAGAATCGCTTGCCGGTGGCTTTGTGCATGGCGTTGGCCACGGCGGCGAAGGTAGGAGGGAACAAGGGTTCTCCCAGGCCGGTCGGATCGATATCGTTTTTCACGAAATGCACTTCCACATGCCGTGGTGATTCCTTCTGGCGGATCATGCGGTACTGATGGAAGTTGTTCTTCTGCGGCACACCATCAACAAAATCCATTTCACCGAACAGCGCATTGCCTATACCATCCACAATGGCACCTTCACCCATATTGGCAGCAGCGTCGGGGTTCACTACAATGCCACAATCCACAGCAGCGTATACGTTTTTGAAGACGGGCGCATTGTTTTCTATCACCACGTCGATGACCTCGGCCACATACGAATTGTGGCAGAAGTAAGCTGACACGCCCCGATTCACACCAGACTTGGGTTCGTCCCACTTGGATTTCTCCCTTACCAGCTTCAGCACACCCGCATAGCGGTCGGCTTCGTAGTCGTTTCTTTCGCCTACCGGGTTGGTTTTGGCCCGCTCCAGCAGCTCCAGTCGGAAGTCGATGGGATCTTTGCCTGCCAGCTCCGCCAGCTCGTCGATAAACGACTGCTCGGCTCCCGCAATAAAGTTGGAACGAGGCGCACGGAAAGCCCCGATGGTAACATTGGATTCTACTGACCAGCCTTCGGCGAGATAGTTGTCTACAGCTCCGGCGGGGAACCGGTTGGCATGCACCGGACTCTCAGGTACTCCACCCCCGTTCACGTGGAAGGCAATCAGGTTATTGTTTTCGTCGAGGCCTGCACGATAGGTGGCGCTGTACGTAGGGCGATAGATGCCGTAGGTCATATCGTCCTCACGGTTGTACTGCAATTTTACAGGTGCTCCTACCTTCTGAGAGATAACAGCGGCTTCCACCATGTGGTGTCCGTAGGCCCTTTGTCCAAAGCCACCACCCATTCGAGCGAGGTTGATCTGCACCTTTTCTTTGTCCAGTCCCAGTCGGGCGGAAATCGTATTTCTGATCAATTCGGGCGCCTGGATAGGCCCATACAAGGTAGCTCCGTCTGCCCTCACGTCAGCGAAGCAGTTCATCGGCTCCATACAGTTGTGTGCCAGATAGGGGGCCGTGTAAGTACGCTCCAACACTTTGGCAGCTTTTTTAAATGCCCCTTCAGGGTCGCCGTCTTTTCTGAGGAGGTTCACTTTCCCTTTGGCCATGGCTTCCATGGCGGCTTTGTGTCCTTCTGTGCTTTCGACACCGCCGGGTACTTTCACCGTCATTTTGTTACCTCCAAACCCTGCCATTGAAAATGAACTGTCAGCGGTTATTTCCCATTCGACCTTGATGGCCTTTTTGGCTTGCATCACTTCCCAGGTAGAATTTCCCACGATAGCAACGAGGTTAGAAAAAGAGTTTACATCGAAGAAATTCCTGTCGTAGTCTTCTTTCACGGGTTCGAACACAAAGACGTCTTTGATGCCAGGCATGCCCTTCACCGATGACTCATCCAGTGATTTCACTTTCATACCGAAAGCAGGCGGGTGAACCACCATGGCCACCAGCGCATTGGCGGGATAATGGTCCATGGCAAACAAAGGCTTGCCAGTGACAATGTTTTTGCCGTCCACATTTTTCTGCGAAACACCGATCAGGTTGAAGTCCTTGATATCTTTCAGTTTCACCTCTTCAGGCACCTCCAACGTAGCTGCGAGAGAAGCCATTTCGCCATAACCGGCCTTCTTGCCACTCGCCTTGTGTTCAAGGGTGCCCGCTCCGGCGGTGATCTCTTCTGCTGGCACGCTCCAGGTTTGTGCGGCTGCTTTGATCAGCATTTCACGGGCAGTAGCGCCTGCCATGCGTAGGGGCTTCCATCCCTGACGGATACCCTGGCTGCCTCCGGTAAACTGTCGATCGAAACGCTCTGGATATAAGTTGGCTTGCTCCACGATCACGTTTTTCCAATCTACCCCGAGTTCGTCGGCGAGTATCATGGGCATGGACGTCTTCACATTGGAGCCAAATTCTGGGTTTGGCGACATGAGTGTAACCACTCCGTTGTCACCAATTTTGATGTAGCTGTTGAGCTCAAACCATTCTTTGGGTAGCTCCATTACTTCGGCTTCGGTAGTCGGTTTGCAACCGGCCAGCCAGCTGAAGCTCAGCATCATGCCTCCGCCAGCGAGGGCAGAAACCTTCATGAATGAGCGTCTGTCTATTTTTTTTGCAATGAGTGTCATAGTCGGATGAGTTGAATGGGGTTAAGCGTTTGCGGCGGCTGTTTTTACTGCTGCTTTGATTCTCAGGTAAGTACCACAACGGCAGATATTGCCATTCATCGCTGCTTCGATTTCATCGTCACTTGGGTTGGGATTGCTGGCGAGCAGCGCTGAGGCCGTCATGATTTGCCCTGCCTGGCAGTAGCCGCACTGAGGCACATCGTGTTCCAACCAGGCTTTTTGCACAGGATGATCGCCCTCTTCTGATAATCCTTCTATAGTGGTGATGGCCTTGTCGGCGACCGCAGATACGGGCATTTGACAGGAACGGATCGCCGTGCCATCGAGATGAATGGTGCAGGCACCGCACTGGGCAATGCCGCAGCCAAATTTAGTACCTACCAGGTTCAGGTGATCCCTCAGCACCCAAAGCATAGGGGTGGCGGGGTCAACATCTACCTGCTGCTTCTTTCCATTTACGCTTAAATTGAATACTGCCATGATTTTATAGTTTTTTACAATATCGGGTTTTCTAGTTCTTTAAAGTTACGAAATCCAAACAATTCAATACAACCTTCAAACAATATAACACTTTGATAATCAGTAGATATTTACCCGGTGCTGCTTGCGCCAAATTATACTGATTGGGTCTGCTGTGTTGCCAGAGGGGATCAACGGTCCCCCGGTGTCAGCAATTTGGTAAACGATAGCGAGCCCAATTTCCAGGAGCCGTTTTGCTTCACATACACCTCAGTCACCATGAAGGGGTTGGTCACTTCATTGCCTCCTACCACGGCTATCAGGGTGATCCTGTTAAGCAGGATAGCGGTATTGTCGATGATCTTCACGGATACCTCATGAATATCGGCTTGCTTGTACCAAATGCCGCCACTTTTGATGATGTTAAGCTCCTGCTCCGTTCCCCAGCTTCCACCCATATGAACGAAAACTGCCTTTTCATCAAACAGGGTTGCCAGCTTGTCCGCATTTTTGTCGGCCATCCATTGCCATTTGTCTTTCGACAGGTCAATGACTTCCTGTTCGGCAGGAGTGTTTTGAGCCAAGGAGCATTGCGCACCTATTAGAAGCATTATCAGTCCAAGAAATGTCTTTTTCATATTATTGATAAGTAAGATTTTACGTTCCAGCCAATATACCTATGCCTCTTACTTTTCTATTTCATGGGTATCCCGCACGCTGCTGAAGGTCAGGTCGAGGAGTTTCCAGTCGCTTCCTTGTTTTTGAAAGATTTCGGTCACGGTAAATTCAGTCGATACCTCGTTGGTTCGCACCACGGCATCAAGCGTAATTCTGCTCCACACGATAGCCGTGTTACCAAAAACCTCCACTGCAACATCGTGCACCGTGGCCTTCTTGTACCAAATACTTCCCGTTTCAATGATCTCCAGCTCCCTTGCCTTCTTCCAGCTTCCGCTCATATGGACAAATTTTGCCCTGTCGTCGAAAAGCACCGCCAGCTTATCCACGTTTTTGTCGGCCATCCACTGCCATTTCAATTGTGAAAGCTCCTTGAGTTCCTTTTCAGTTGCAGCATTTTGCGCAAGGGAGATTTGTGCTGTAAATAGGGTGATAAACAGGGCAATAATTAATCTTTTCATTTTTGTTATATTTTATGTTAATGAACGAATGGCTGTTTTTGCAGGGCAAAACAGTTGCTGCTAGTTGTGAAGCTTGCCACTGGTTTTTGCGGGCCATTTTATGTGTATAAAATTTGATTTTCAGCGGCCACATCGGTCCGCCGAAGCGGGAATAGCCCAAACCCTTTGAGAATGAAAATCACTTGTCTGAATGCCTTCATTCATTTCGCTGGGTATGGCTCTCCTTATGGCTATTTCACCGATACTAATTTGGCGCTAAAATTCGATAGAAATGAAGGAAATCAATAGGCTGCACTAATCACTCACCGAGCCGACTATTTTTATCTACGACTGAACAGTGGTGCTTCCGAAATAAGCCGCAGTCTCTCATTCAGGCTTTACTGTTATTTGGATAGGAAGCTTGAAGGGCGGCTTAGATAGAAAAGGCCCTGGATAAATCCACGGCCTTTAATCATACTTCACTTAAACTACAATTTGAAATCTTCCAAATTGCATACTGCCGGGGCAGTGCTTTTAGTATTTTTCAGTCCTACTTGTGCCAGCTAATCTTCATAGATGTTTTGTGCCCTGGCTTTCTCGCTGCGTTTGCGACACTAATAGAGTATAAAAAACCGACCCTGTGTCGGGAAATCAACCAGTGGAGTCATCTTCTCACCGAGCTAGCTGGTTTTCTCTACGACAGAAAATAATCTTTCTGTCGCAACCGATGGCCTGCGTTTGTTCCTTTTGTTGTGCAAACAATGCTTTCCGTAGATTGAATTTGTTACTTCGATGATAGTTGGTATTTCAAATGACTTAAAACCCTACATTTCGAAAATGAAAAGTCGAGTATTGCCCCGTGGAGCCGTTTATGCGCTGCATATTCTTTTTTGGGTGTGCTACGGAGCCATTCTGTTTGCCTCACTAAGCAACTGGGAGCACTCCCAGACTCAAATATGGATCACGGTCATTTCCGACGTGCTGACCTCGTCGGCGATAGTATATATTAATTTCTATTGGTTGCTGCCAAAGTTGTACCGCAAAGGGAAGTACACTCAATACATCGTGGCTTCCGTTTCACTGGTGGTTTCACTGGTCTTTCTTAGGGTTAATGTCCTTCCGCTGAGTCACAGATCTATTTCGTACACTTACTTTATCCGCTCAGTTCCAGCCATCGGGTTTCACCTGATCACTACTGTGGTCTGGTTTTTTGATAACCTGATATCGGCAAGCAGAAGGGAGATCGAACTTAAAAATAGTCAGCTGGATTCGGAGCTTAAGTTTCTGAAACTTCAGCTCAGCCCGCATTTTCTGTTCAACACGCTCAATAATATTTATTCGATGGCCTATTTCAGCGACAAGAACACCGCTCCGGCCATTCTGAAGTTGTCGGAAATGATGCGCCATATGATCTACGAGGACCAGGGGAAGTTCATTCCACTTTCACGGGAAATCAAATTCATGGAGAACTTTATAGAGCTTTGGCGATTGAAGCTGGATGAAAAGCCTACCATCATTTTTAAGCATACGGGTGTGCAGGAGCGGCATCAGATTGCCCATTTGATTTTTTTGGTATTCCTCGAAAATGCATTCAAACATGGCAATACCATGAATGGAACCATTGATATCAGTCTGGATATAAAGGAGGGGGATGTCCTCCATTTTTGTGTCAGGAACGATACGATTACCGGAAACAAAACATTGGACGAAAAAAGTGGGGTTGGGCTCACGAATGTGAGAAAAAGGCTTGGCCTGATTTACCCGGAAAAGCATAAGCTGACTTTACTTGAGGAACCTGCCTCATTTACTGTAAACCTAACTATTGACCTGCAATGAAGTACCGCTGCCTGATTGCTGATGATGAGCCGCCAGCAAGAAAACTACTGTCGGACTATGTTTCAAAGGTTAGAAACCTTGAGCTCTCCGGTGTGTGCAGCAACGGGGTGGAGGTAGTGAAGTTTCTTAAAGAAAACACCGTCGACATTCTGCTGCTCGACATTCGTATGCCTTTGATGACAGGCATGGATATTCTGAACGACCTGCCTGAGAGGCCATTGACGATTCTGGTCACAGCCTATGAAGAGTATGCCCTGAAGGGGTATGAATTGGATGTGATTGACTACCTGATGAAGCCAGTGTCGTTCGAACGATTTCAAAAAGCCATCGACAAGGCCATTGAGTACCTGAACGTTCAGGTGACTGCGGATGACAACAGCGAGAAACCGGACTACTTCTTCATCAAAACCGATACCCGAATTGTAAAATTCATGTTTGCAGAGGTAAGCGCTGTAGAAGCGCAAAGGGAGTATATAAAAATCATTGCCGGTGCCAGAAAGGTAATGTCTTTGGTGTCTCTGACAAGCATCGCCAATGTGTTACCCCCCGACTTCGTGCGCATTCATCGCTCTTACATTATTAACATGCGCCATATCGATGAAGTGCAGTCAAACGAAGTAGTGATAGGGAAAGAAATTTACCCCATTAGCCGGAATTACAGGGAAACATTCTTTGAAAAGCTTGGTAACAGGAAGCTGCTGTAGAATGTGGGTGATTGAATTTTTGAATGCGTAAAGCCATTTGTGATGTAAATACGCTGCTCGCTGCTAATAATGCCAATGTTTGTGCTTATTCGGCAGGTGGCAAACAATACGTGGCATCGTTGGTCGGCGGAACGAAGGAAAACCCTTCAGGATCCATTATGATGTTTGCGTTGCCGTAGGTGGAATGTCTCTTACAGCAGCCCGCAATAAGTTTACGCAGGTGTTCAAACAGCATGTGGGGGTGACTCCACAGGAGTATAGAGCCTCAGCGAATTGAATTTCGATAATTTATGAAATTCAAACCTTTCTGAATTTCAGCGGACTAGTTCCTGTATGCTTCTTGAAAAAGTTGTTGAAGTGCGTAACTTCTTTAAATCCCAAAGCAAAAGCGATTTCCGACACACTCCAGTTACTGTGGCGCAGCAGCACCATCGCTTCCTGTAGCAGCCGGTCGGCAATGACTTGTGAAGTGGTTTTCTGCGTGGTTTCTTTCACTGCCCGATTGAGGTGGTTCACATGCACGTTGAGCTGATCGGCAAATTCGGAGGCGGTACGCAGGCTAATCGACAGGTGAGAATCGTCGATAGGGAACTGGCGCTCCAGCAGCTCAGTGAACAACATCGAGATTCTGTTGGAAGCATTGAGCGGTTGTGCATCTATTTGCGAGGTGGGTTGAAGCTTCAATGCAAAGTGCAGCAGCTCGAAGATCAGGTTTCTTATCGCATCGTATTTGTACTTATAGTCGGAGTTGAACTCACTGCGGATTCGTTCAAACACACCGCTGACCTGCTCAGCCTGTTCATCTGTTAGCTCAAAAATGTGGTCGCTGTTGGGTTGAAACACCTCATAATGCGCAAATTGACCAAACTGAGTAAAGAAGGTGGGATTGAAAATGCAATATACCCCACCGCCTACCCGATCGAGGTGTTCCCATTTATAAGGGATTTTCGGGTTGGAGAATGACAAAGCCTGCTGTTTCACCTCTACTACTTTGTCGGCGTAGTGTACACGACTGCCCCCTCTCACCAGCATGATTTTATAGAAATCACGCCTGCGGTAGGGGATAGCAGTAGCTTTGCCTTCCACGAAAGGCTCCAGGTCAAACATATTGAAGTGACCTATCTCCTTCCGAATGTTTTCAGGCAGCCACTCAAACTTCCGTTTGTAAAACTCCTCGAGACTTTCAATGTTGTTCATTGTTCTTTCCATTACAAAATTCGAACATTTAGTGGCATGCGGAGGTTAATCCTTTTCGCTATACTCTTTTCCAAACGAATATACCAGGCTCATGTTCCATATAAAGTCCTTACCAGCCAGCTCGGTGTCGATCGATCTGCTCATGATCGATTGAAGTGACAAGGGGAAATTGTTTAGCGCCAGACTGAAGGTGGAGCTGGCATAGTAGCCCCGTTTGTCGTCCATTTGCAGGTAATAGAGCTGCGGACTGGCACCGAACAAAAGGTTAGGCCCAAGCCTTACTTCTGAGAAACTGGCCTGAGTAGCAAAGAAATAGGTATTCTGAGTTCCCTCAGGCTGAAAGCCGTGTGCCTGCAAATAGTATAGCCCGACAGTAACTTTCTTATTGATGGTGTATCGTGGCACAATTTCGCCTGCGGCAAACTGTCGGCTGATCATAAGGGTAGTAGGCACCCCGTTTACCGGATAATCGTCAAACTGGAAGGTGAATGCCGGATGTGCTCCCACATGCAGCTTGAATTTGTCGCCGGTAATTATTTTGTATCTCCACCAAAAGATGAACGACCATGGTCTGCCTGTCATGGCAAACCTGAGCTGTGGTTCAAAGCTTAATCGCTTTTTTCCCACATTCATGTCAAAAATGAAGGCCGGCTTACCCAGGGAGAATGCCGGAAGGAGGGAAATGCCGTTGTTGGTGGCGGTTACGGCGCCGCTCAAATGGCCTACGCTATTTGTGCTGTCGGCCTCCTGTGCATAGGCCATCCGAGTTGAAACAACGAGGAGTATGATAACAAAGGCGACGGTGAAAGTCCGCAGATCAAAATACTCGATCCCTGAGGTTTTCTTGAGGAAGATAGAATGCATTGGCAGGATAGGTGTGTTGGTAATTGTCTGATGCAAAGGTACCTAAAAGCCGGAACGCTGGATAATGTAAATCAAAGCAATAGTTACGAGAATCAAATAACAAGGTGGCAAGTGACTCCTGCCTGGGAGACCGATCATTATATTGTTGCCCAATGCTCCCTCGTTAGCCGATACACCTTGCAGTGGCTGTTGTCGAAGGTTCTTTCCTCTACAAACCGAAAGCCGAGGCGCTCATAAAAGCGAATGGCATCGACATTGGTGGCCAGCGGGTCAATCAGAATGGCCGTTACCTCCGGAGCACTAAAACAGCGGTTGATAGCCTGCCTCATCATGTCGGTGCCATAACCTTTTCCCAAATCGGTTTGCTCCCCGATCCAGATGTCAATGGCCCGAAGGTTGGGTTGCGCATCGCCCCAATAGTGTGATTCTTCCTTCTCAGGATCGATGATTTGAATAAAACCTATGGGCCTGCCGTCCAGTTCGGCAATAAGCTGCTCCCGCCAGGAAGGCGTTTTCTTCAGCTCGCTTGCCCATCCCCATTCATCGTCGGGGTCGGAGGCTATTACATGTGGTTGTTCATCCCAGTGCAGCAGGAGCGGGAGGTCGTGTATTGTGGCTATCCTTAGTTTTATATGGCCTCTCTGGGTCATTTGGCAATAAATTTTCCTATGTTTTCTACTGACAGTCGGCACGTCTTGTTTGAAAAAGGCCTCCCACAAGAGCATCCGGGGTTAATCGTGTGCGACAATACTGGAAGTCAGGGAGGAACCCCTCTACCTGAAAGAGATTTTGTTGATAAAAAATACCCGTCTGTAATAACCTGCTTCCTGGCTGCGGAGGTTTTCGATGTCACGGACGCCATAAGTAAAAAAGGTCATACCATACCATCTCGAAAGGTTCCCCGGCTGATTTCTGCCACCCCAGGCTTCATCGCCTTCGACGCTCAACGAAATGTCGTTGAATGTTTTACCCTCGATAATTTTATCCTCCTTCAATATTTTTGAACGGATCGTGTTCTCAAAAGCATACACAAGCACAGTCTCGTCACCAGACGTGGCTACATTCACCACGTCCTCAAGATTGGAGTTGTCCACGTCGTTGATCTCAAAAGAGCCATCCCAAAGTAGTTTTCCTGATTGATCGAACGTAATCACTACCGAATGGGTGTATTTGAACGAACTGAAGGCAGGGCTGTACTGATGACCAGCAAGCCCTGGCGTGGGAACACTGGCACTATAATTAGCAAGTGCGTAGCTAGGATAGCCTGTATTGTAGTAGACTTCTCCAAACAGTGTATAGTAGTCGCCATTTTGAATGATATCGTGCAAATTTAGGCGGTAGTGGAACTTCATTTCCTGACCGTTTGCTTTTTTGAGATCAATTTTCTTTTTCATCCGCCGTTCTTTGCTCGCCGACAAATAAGAAAAAAAATGATCCAACTCTCCATAGTCTATATATTGGATACTTTGTTGGCTGCTGTTGCCAAGCCTTGCGATGTAGATACCGCTCGAGTAGGTGAGTCTTTTGTGCGCATATGTTCCTGCCACAAACTGCCGATCCAGCTTTAGGTTAGTTGGTGCGCCGTTGAGCAGACTCTTCGACTCATCTGGCTCCAGGTGAATATTTCGCATCATATCACCACCTTCCGAAAAGGACCTTACAGAGACAGTTGTTCGCAAATCAGGCATTCTTTCCTTCATCGTTACAGTGAAAACCCTTAAGCGGTCGTCAGTAGTAATCCGCAGAATCTCTCCATATTCGTCGTAGAATCCGGGAATGATCTGCGGCCGTTTATCGACAAGGTTGTACCTGAAGATAAAAGCCTTGTAGTCGGTTTGTACGCCGAGAAGTACGGTGTTACCCAACACGTGAAGTTCCGTAGGTACAACGGGAATTACGGTATTGATATAGAACCGTGAGGTGTCGCCCCGTTGAAGATTCACCCTTAGGAGTACCAACTCCTCTTGCTTGTAGTCTTCCTGCCTGATAAGATAGTTGACAAAGCCGGGTGAGTAGTCGTAACCTATGATCCGGGTGCCAAATGGCAGGTACATGTCTCTTTGCCAAACCGTGGACAGCGCAGTGTCGAGCCGTATGAATTCCCATAGATAGCCCTCTTTCTCTTTGTTTTCTGTTTTGTGGCAAAGTGAGATACCTTCTTCCTGGCATCCTGTAACGATGTAGTCCTGGTAGTTGCCATTTTCAATTTCAAATTCAACTCGCCCAGGCTGTGTAATCAGTTCGCTGACTTGCTTTTCTTTTTTCGGGTGAAAAAGCTGTGCCATAGTGCCGCTGAGCGGGAGCAAGCAAAAAATAACGAGCGTTGCCAGTTTATTCATGTGTATAAAATTTGTTTTTCAGCGGCCACCGGTTCGCCGGAGCGATGGAATAGCTCAAATCCGTTTGAGAATGAAAATCACTTGCTCTACGACCTTATTCATTTCCGCTGGGTATGGTACCCCTTATGGCTATTTCATCTGCTGAGGTCTTTTGTTAGCCGGTTAAAGAGACTGAACAATACAATAAGTTCACTCAAAATGTGATAAAAGTCAAGCTTTGTTTCGAGGCTTTTGAACGTGTGGGTAGCTCGAATTGACTCGGAGCCCTGGTTTGTAATCTTTAGGCCTTCACGCACCCGTTGCCAACAGTACCCAGTGGGCAAGAGCTTGCCTACCCCAAAAGCTCCAGCACAGTTTGCCAAACTTCGTCGCTGACGGGTATCCCATCTTTGAGGTTGCTGGCCCTGTTTTGCAAGACCCTTTCCCCCGGGTAGAAGGTGCTGTCGCCCGGCTGCATAGGTTCCACGTTGTGCGTGTAGTCGATGATTTCATTGAGGAGTTTTTCCTGCAGACTTTTGTCATTGAATACTTCAGGGTAGATGCACAGAAATACCTGTGAAATGCCAGTTTCATACTCCCTCAAGCTTACCCTGTAGGTGGAATCTCCTGCCGACAGCAGTGTGGCCAGCATGTCAAGGATCATCGACATCGCAGATCCCTTCCAGTAGCCGATGGGCAACCCACGTTCCTTTGCCAGGATTTTTTCAGGGTCGTTCGATAGCTCGTCGTCGTCGTCCCAGCCTCCGGGAAAAGGTAGCTTTTCGCCTTTGAGTTTGTAGTCGTTGATTTTGCCAAAAGCAAACTGAGACAAGGCCATGTCCAGCACCACGTGCCCCTGCTGCCTTGGTATGGACACAACGAAGGGATTGTTACCTGTTCGGCTGTCTCTACCGCCCCAGGGAGGCATGTTGGGCTGCGTATTGGTAAAAAGGATAGAAATGCAACCGGCTTCCGCAGCCTGCCAGCCGTAGGTGCCACCTCGCATCCAGTGATTGGTGTTGCGCAACGCTACCAGCCCCATGCCATGCAGTTTGGCCAGCTCAATGGCCCGGTTAGTGCACTTTGTCGCATTAATGACGCCGGAGCCAAAGTGGCCATCCCACCGTTCGATGCTGCCAAAGGTTTCTGCTTTTTCGGCTTCGGCATCTACTTTCACCAGCCCTTTTTCTATATAGTTGATGAAAAGGGGCACCCGGTTGATGCCATGAGAGTTGACACCGGATAGCGTGCTTTCCGTATGCACCTTCGCCAGGATCAGTGCTTTTTGTTTCGAAAATTGGTATTTGATGAACAACTGGTAGAGCACTTCCTGCATTTGCCCTGATGGTATGCGCATAGCTTTTTCTGACTTTTGTTAGCGGTGATTCCAGGGCTTTGAGACATCCGAAAACCCTGAGAAAACCCTGAGATTGTAGCCCCCAAGATACAATTCCCGGCCTCTTTAAGTAAAATATGGTAGCGACAAAAAGACTTTTGTCGCTATCTTCCCCCCTTCAAAATAATACTAATCAAATTAACCCATAATGAAGAGATTACTATCACTCATGCTGGCAGCTGTGCTCGCCATAGGCTTAGGCACCGCCAACGCTCAGAAATCCAAGAAAAAGAACAAGGACAAGGACACAGAAAAGGTAACGCCCGCCAAAAAGGACGATGACAAAGACAAGGGCCCGAAGCCTTATGCAAAGTTCATCGACAGCACTTTTACCACAAGTAAAGGTTTGATGACGGTGCATCAGAAGAAAGACAAGTATTACTTCGAAATTCCTGAGGCGCTTTTCGGCAAGGAGCTGATGGCGATTACCCGCTACACAAAGACTGCCGCCGGCGGCGATGTGTTTGGTGGTGAAGAGGTAAACGAGCAAGTAGTAAGGTGGGAAAAAGGCCCCGACGACAACATCCTGCTGCGTTCCATTACCTATGTGATGATGAGCCCCGACAGCCTGAGTCCCATGTTTCGTGCCGTGGACAACTCCAATGCAGCGCCTATCATTGGCGCATTCAAAATAGAAGCGCTGAAGAAAGATTCTGTCTATTTAATTGATGTTACCTCGACTTTTGATGGCGACAACCAGGCCTTTTCGGTTGACCCGAGAACGAAGCAGGAATACAATATCTCCAGCATCAAAAAGGAAGCATCGTTCATTGAAAGAATATCGACTTACCCGACCAATACAGAAATTCGCACGATAAAGACCTTCGGCGTCAATCCACCCAAGCGGGAGTCGGGGCCGTCGACAGGGCCACGCACCACCTATTTCCCGGCTTCGGTAGGGGTGGGAGTGGTCACGCTTGAGTTGAACACCTCGTTTGTACTGCTGCCTTCCAACCCTATGCGGAAGCGACCATTCGATTACAGGGTGGGTTATTTCTACAACCAGTACTCGCTGTTTGAAGAAGAGTCGCAAAAAGCCGATGAGGATATTTTCGCAGTTCGCTGGAGACTGGAACCAAAAAATGCTGAGGATGCCGCCAGGCAAAAGAAAGGTGAGTTGATAGAACCAAAAAAGCCCATTGTTTACTACATCGACCCTGCCACGCCGGAGAAATGGCGTCCATTCCTTAAACAAGGCGTCGACGACTGGAATATTGCTTTTGAGGCTGCCGGGTGGAAAAATGCTATCAGGGGAGAATACTGGCCTGAGGACGATACCACGATGAGTCTTGAGGATGCCAGGTACTCTGTGATTAGGTATTTTGCTGCCGATATCCAGAATGCTTATGGCCCCAATGTGCACGACCCAAGGACGGGTGAGATCTTAGAAAGTCATATCGGGTGGTATCACAACGTGATGCGCCTGCTACGCAACTGGTACATGATACAGGCAGCGGCAGTCGACCCAAAGGCACGTTCCAAAGAGTTTTCCGATGAGCTGATGGGCCAATTGGTTCGTTTTGTGTCATCGCACGAGGTGGGACATACGCTGGGTCTTCGCCACAACATGGGGGCCAGCTCAGCCACGCCGGTGGAGAAGCTGAGAGACAAAGACTGGGTGGCGCAAAACGGCCATACCTCTTCTATCATGGACTACGCCCGGTTCAACTATGTGGCGCAGCCTGGTGATGGCGTTACGGATTTGTTCCCAAGAATAGGCGACTACGATGTTTGGGCGATCAAGTGGGGTTATAGCTACTTCGGCGACGATGTAACAGAGGAGCAGGCAAAAGCCACCCTGAATGCGTGGACGAAGGAAGCCTACAAAAACCGCAGGCTTTGGTTTGGAACCGAAATAAGCCCTTATGACCCCCGCTACCAAACAGAAGACCTTGGCGACAATGCCATGAAGGCCTCGGACTACGGCATTCAAAACCTGAAAAGGCTGATGCCGTCGCTTATTGAGTGGAGCGCTGAGGATGGAGAAGCTTACAAGGAGCTGGAAGAAATCTATAGAAACGTACTTAGCCAGTACCGCCGCTACATGGGCCATGTGATCAAGAACGTTGGTGGTATTTACGATTCGCCGAAAACCTACGACATGGAAGGCCCAGTGTACGAAGTGGTGCCAAAGGCGCTGCAAAAAGACGCCATCAACTTCCTGAGCAAACAACTGTTTACTACGCCCACCTGGCTGATGGATCAGTCGGTGCTGAACAAAATCAAACCGGAGTCTGGTGTGGAGTCTGTGTCGGCGCTGCAGGAGTACGGCGTTACCAGGCTGCTGGAAGGCGACCGGCTGGTGCGGTTGATTGAAACCAGTGCTCAAAGCCCCAATAACTATTCCGTGAATGACCTGTTCACCGATCTGTCTGCCAGCATTTTGTCTGAGGTTCGTTCCCGCAGCAGCATCACAGTGAGTCGCCGCAACTTGCAGAAGATCTATGTGGACGAGCTGATCAAGCTGCTGGAGCCGGGTGATGTGAATGTTCGCTCTATCCCCAACGGTGCTGGCTATGCTTTCGATACCCGCAAGGTTGATCTCGGGCAGACCGACGTACCGTCGTTGGCGAGAGGGCATTTGGAGAGGATCAAAGGATGGCTAAGCTCAGCTGCCACCGGTTCAGCGGATCAGGTAAGCAAATACCACATGGCTGACTTGAGAAAACGCATTGAGCAGGCGCTGGATCCGAGGTAAGGAATACGAGAGTAAATAAGAGAAACCGTTCTGATCCGTGATATACGGGCTTGGGCGGTTTTTTTGCTTAGATAGATATTTCAGGGTAATACAGCTGTAGTAAAATGACACTAACCTTCCAATTTGTTTTAAATTGACCCTAGACTCAAACTAAAGAGAGTTAACTATGGAAATCAAAAAAGCAGGGTCGCAGGCGAGCAGCAAGGGGTCAGCAGACTGGTTTACCGGCGAAGTTCGTGTTGATCCGTTGTTTCAAGCTGTAGAACCGGCACGAGTTGCTGGAGCCAGCGTTACTTTTGAGCCCGGTGCCCGCACCGCCTGGCATACTCATCCATTGGGACAAACGTTGATCATTACTTTCGGCTGCGGTTGGGTGCAGAAGGAGGGAGGTCCGGTGGAAGAAGTTCGGCCTGGTGATGTCGTCTGGTTTGCCCCCGGCGAAAAGCACTGGCATGGGGCTACCGCCACCACGGCGATGGCACACATAGCAGTACATGAGCAACTGAATGGCAAAGCAGTCGACTGGATGGAGAAGGTAACAGAAGAGCAATATCAACGATAATGGGGAGGGGTCTCTCCGAAAAGTTTTTTATCGGGTCACAAACCCTTCGATAGGGCTTCGGAGTTGCAAATTCCGAAGGGCGGTTATGCTGTTCGATATAACGCTGGATTTGAATACATCATTATTCCGACTTCGGCTTTCCCGCTAAGCGGTGCTATTCGGAACATGTCGAGGAGTGAGTTGTGGGTTTTAATGAACACTTTTAAGTAGCTCAGTGACATCCAATATCTCTAAAACTCCAAAAATAACGCCACACAAGCCAATGACAACGAGAAGCCTGGGTAAAAACTCGAGCATAATCGTTGAATCGATTTCAACATTGCCAAGATCGTCTGGGTCATAAATAATATCCACTTTGCCACCTTCAGCCCTTTTGGGCTTGAAGCCAACGCTCAATTGCTGCGTGATCCACTCTTGCTTGTCCGTCAAGAATTTCACGATAGGATAATACACGCCACCCTGCCTGGTAGACTCAAAGTGGTTACCCACTATAGTTGCTTCAGCCTTTTTTCCGTTGTTCAACAGGTAGTGCACCTTCTGCAAACAGACGGCTCCTCCCGCCAAAACAGCGAATGAAACAACGAGGATAATGATTTCAATTAACACAAGGCTGATTTTCCGGAGTAGTTATTGTAGTCAATATACTGCTGGATTTAAGATTAACCATTGCCAGAACTTTATACTCGCTGAGTAAGAGGTCGAAGAGTGATGTAATCTTTTTTAGCTTACCCCATTCCTTTGTATACACTGTATGAATAACAAGTTCCAGAATTTGTAATGGCGTCATAAAGTTGCTCATAGTAGTTAATGTCTACAGTTCTCCAACTTAGCCAACCAGCATCGTCCGTAAGATCGTCGTAGTTATAAATCACACATACAGTCTCATTATTCTCAGATTTAATTAAAGCAAAATCATTTCTTAAATAGCTGCTTGAGCCTTGTGGATCGTATTTCAATATTGAAAGGTTTGCTAATACTTTTTCTTTATCTTCTTCTTTTATATTCTTGAACAAGTTTGAAAAATTTCCTTTTTCGTTTTCAATAAATATTCTTTTGTTCACCTCCTTTTGAAAGATAAGTTTAACCTTATCTTGATTAATTAGTAGTTGAATATAATGTTCGCTGCAAACTGCAAATGTTTTTCCAAGATCATATACTTGGCTGAAGCTATCGAAATCTTCAAAAAGAATTTTGCGGGTTAAGAGGTTGCGATTTAAATGTGGAAACTTGCTCAGAAAATTATCAATTAGCTTTGGTGTGCTCTCGAATTGTAATTCTGCGTCCACGATTGATCGTATGTTTTTTCGATCAGTAGAGAGGATTTTGCTCCTCAAGTCGTTTAGATATAAGTTATATTCCCAAATAGTAATCTCGCTATGTCGCCAAACAGTTTCAGTTACGATATCCTCCTTCTTATAAACAGTATTTTGCCATCTCACTTCTTCAATCCCTAACAGTGTTTTTTTTGTACTGCTCCACCCCCAAATGAGCCAAACATCAATTGCTCTCAACATTTTGTTACTGGATAGCGACAAGTTAAAATTCTTTTTTAACTCACTTTTTTTTGACAACATTCTAGCAATGTTTCGCCCGTACCCAACTCTAACGATATTCCAGCGAAGGTTTAGTTCAGCACCGAATTGAATGGAATCGACATCGGAGACCTCAAATTTACTTTCCTTGCTGACGTCGGAGGAATTACTGATTAATAATCTTTCCTGGCGATCAAATAGAGCAACTCTAGCGTTTGGTTCCGCTGCATGATTTAAAGAGTTGATAAGACGATTTATTTTCTTGTTAAAAAAGACTCTGATTGCTAGAAACAAGATTACAGTGCTAAGTCCGGCAAGTACAGCCGAATCTGTGTATATGGAACCAAGCACCGGAAAGTATATACCCAAAAAAGAATGCCTTTTGGGCACGTCGATAAAGAGATCAAGGCATAGCGTATAGGGAATGCCTTCACTTTGGAAATTATAAAAAAAAGTTCGTATTAGGTTAGTCTTATTCTTTGCGTCGATGTCAGAATAGGCATAAGTCAAGCCGAAGTCAGAATTTTCAGTAACAAATGATCTTGCTGTATTGCTATCTTTGGCAGATGCTTTAAACCACTCTCTCGAAACGATCTTCTGGCCTCCTAAATCTTCATTTAGGCTAGCGTTTTCTCCAGGATAAATATACAAAAACAATGAGTTTCTATTTGCAAGGTAAATTCTATGAGCTACCAAATTCGAAAAGAATTATCTCCAATTTTTGAAAATATCATTCTTGAATAGCTATTCAGATCACATATTGTATTGTCTTTCACCCATCTAGTTAATACTCTATGGAGCTTACTTGCTATGTCAATGTCTTGTGGTTTCAGGCTGTCAATATTTACTACGGATCCGACCTCATAGTTAATATAGGAACTGCCTTTTCGGTTAGGATGCTGCCATATGCCACATTTCTCAGCCAACGGCGGAGATGCCTCAAAGCTTTCTTGATGCTTTGATCTATCACGTTTGATCTCATTGTGAATATCCTTGAAGAATTTTGGCATTTGAGTCTTAAATAGGTCATCCACTTCTTGAAATCCCTTCTCTTCAAGTGAACCGACGTACCAACTGTCAGAAATTATCCTCGACCTTTCGATCAGCTTTTCAAGCAATATCAAAAACACCGAGTATGCTACTATAAAAAGGAATGAGTAGACTACGATTCTGCAGAAGGAAACAATCGCATTCATAATTTATCAATATTAGAATTCTATTTTTTTGGAACGAAACCCAGAAAAAAGGCTAACGATTTAGAAATATAGATAAAATAGCAATTGCGTGAAATACCTTGTGTATCATGCGTTGTTCACATAAACGATATTTTATTTGTCCTGTCCCGGCGGCACCTACACACCGTACGAGATCAATTGTCTCCATTTAAAAGAAGAGTGAGTCTTACCCTGCGTGAAATCACAGGAACCAGCCATTAGTTAACGCAGTGGTTCAAGTTATGTGACAACGGCCTTTGATTTAGTAACTAATCCACCACGACTATCATGTGAGCATTACGTTGACCGTGACGTTCAAAGAGATTTTGACTACAGTAAATAGATTTGTTAAGTTATCCACAACTCGATCTTATCAACAGTCGCATCCTTCGGTATGTGTCGAAGAGATGTACAACTTTTGTAAAGAAGAATCGTATCCCGTGAATATTTAAAAGACTTTCTTAATATTACATCGGCAAAACCGAATCTAATATTCCCTTTACCCGTAAACCATTGTCATTAAATAGCCACAAGGAATACCATACCCGAACGAAAGGAATAATGCCCTAAACCAATCGAAATATCATTCGGAGACGGTACTGGCTATTCCATGTGACCATTGAAAACCGATTTATACACATGAAAGGAACTTCCATAGGAGAATTTGAAGAGCTCTGCCTGCTGGCGGTAGGGGTGTTGTACCCTGAGGCCTATGGGCTTTCTATCAAAGATGAAATAGAAAACCGTACAGGCCGGTCAGCCACCATCAGCACCGTGCACTCCACGCTCATCAGGCTGGAAGAGAAAGGTTTCCTGCAATCTGAAATGGGCGGAGCCACTGAGGAAAGAGGAGGGCGTACCAAGAGACTTTTCGAATTAACAGCGTATGGCAAAAACGTAATCAACGAGGCTCGGGAGTTGAGAAATGGGATGTGGCAGGATATTCCGAGGGTGATTTGGGAGGGGAAGTAGAAAACAGTATGTAGTAATCGGTAAATAGTAAGAGAGTGAAGGGACGGCCCGCCTACGCTAAAGCTTCGGCGGGCAAGGAAGACGGGAGATAGCTGCGCAGGCGTCGGTACGGCAGGGATGGCATGTGTGAGGGGAGCCGTCAGCCGCCGGGTTGATAGAAGTAGAAGTTGAGAGTGGGGGGAATGGTAGGCAGTAAGAGGGTGAACAGATGGAAGTTTGAAGACAGAAGTCCGAAGACGGGAGACAGAAGTGAAGGGAGGGAGAGTGCCCGACTACGCTAAAGCTTCGGCGGGCAAGGAAGACGGGAGATAGTAGCGCAGGCGTCGGTACGGCTGGGATGACAAGTGGGCAGGCAGCTGTCAGCCGCCGGGTTGATAGAAGAAGAAGTTGAGAGTGGTAAGTAAGTTAGGAGACGGGAGACCTAAGTGAGGAGACGGAAGTTTGAAGACGGGAGAGGGAAGTGAAGTCTACGCCAGAGGCTTCGGCGGACGACCCGCCTACGCTAAAGCTTCGGCGGGTGAGGAATATTGTGCATCCTTGGTGGCTTCGTGCCTTTGTGGCGATGAAGACCCACCTTGAGGAGTTGGAAATAGTGAAGGCAAGGAGACGATAACGGCAACCATCCGGCGTCTGACGGCTCTTTCAGGGTGGCTAGTTGGCCGTGCCGACACC
This sequence comes from Imperialibacter sp., assembly GCF_048007035.1. Lineage (NCBI taxonomy): Bacteria > Pseudomonadati > Bacteroidota > Cytophagia > Cytophagales > Flammeovirgaceae > Imperialibacter > Imperialibacter sp. The sequence continues at coordinate 144,260 of NZ_CP180355.1, read as the reverse complement.
TAACGAACCTGGTCCACCTTTACGGGGTAGCCGATCCGATACCTGATTTCAAGTCCTGAGGGGGCGCAATAAAAGAAGGATGGCGGTGAAGCCCCATCCTTGAGAAGTGTGAAGCCCGGCGTGAAGACACAGCCGGGAACAAAGAGTTGGAAATAGTGAAGGCAAGGAGACGATAACGGTAACACCCGGTGTCTGACGGCTTTTTCAAGGTGGCTAGCTGGCCGTGCCGACACCTAACGAACCTGGTGTCGACCGCCTTGTACGGGGTAGCCGATCCGTTACCTGATTTCAAGTCCTGAGCCGGGCACCCCTGAGGGGGCGCAATAAAAGAAGGATGGCGGTGAAGCCCATCCTTGAGATGCGTAAAAGCCCGGCATGAAGACAAAGCCGGGAACAAAATTGGTTACAAGAGAAAGTCGGACTGTCGGACAGTCAGAGAGTCTCTAACGCAGTAAAGTAAACGAGACTGAAGACTTTGCGCCTTAGTGCTTCCCCCTCACGGGGATTTGCGAGACAAAAAAATGAGCCTGCGGGAAAATATAAAACATGAAACAACAACAACCACCTCAATGGATCAATCGCCTGCTCGACTGGTATTGCAGTGGGGAATACGCCAACGAGATCCGTGGCGATTTGCTTGAGCTGTTCGACCGCTGGGTGGAGGACAAGGGACTTTGGAAGGCACGCTGGCTTTATGTGGCCAATGGACTAATGTTCCTGAGGATGTACAACGCACGAATAAGGAAAACTCAAATAAAGACTAATCAAACGACTATGATCGCCCATTACCTCAAAATCGCTGGCCGCAACATGGCCAGGCAGAAGCTGTATACCATGGCCAATATTGTCGGATTGTCTGTCGGTATCGCCGTCAGCCTCATGATCTTCCTGCATGTAGACAAGGAACTGAGCTACGAAAAGGCTTTTCCAAAACATGACAATATCTACCGCCTGGCCGCCACCACCTGGGCCAAGTCGTCGCCCACGCAGGGGGAAGCTTTTAAAGCCTATATGCCGGAGGTGAAGGAGTTTTGCCGCTTTGCAGACTTTGGTGGGGAGCTTACTGTGCTCAATGTGGGCGAAGACTTCTTTGACGTCGAGCATGTGTACCTGGCCGATCAATCAGCCATCGAGATGTTTGACTATCAGTTTGTAAACGGCACTGCGGAAGGCGCCCTCACCCGGCCTGGTACCACTCTTCTTACCGAGTCGCTGGCGAAAAAGGTGTTTGGAACAGACAATCCGATAGGCCAAACCATCGAACTGAATGAGAGCGATAAGTTTGAAGTGACCGGCGTGATCAAAGACCTGCCAACCAACTCTCATATTAAAGCCGAGCTACTGGTTTCCATGCCCACTTTTATGAAATGGGTAGATGCCGATTGGTACAGCAACAAAGGCTGGATGGTTATGTACACCTATGTGCTGTTCGACAACCAGCAGCAAGCCGAAAGCGCCATGACCAAAATGCTCGACTTTCAAATCGACTACAGGCAAATTACAGAAGAAGGAATGGCAGAGGTAAAGGCGGAAAATTTCTTCTATGAGCTTATGCCGTTGACCGACATCCACCTGGAGTCAAACAAGATTCAGGAGATGGGCCCTAACTCCAGCGCTACTTATATCTATATTTTCATCACGCTGGCAGTGTTCATTACTATCATCGCCTGCGTTAACTTTGTCAATATCTTCGTCACCATCTCCATGCGCCGCATCAAGGAGATAGGCATGCGCAAGGTGATGGGTGCCAAACGGGGACAGCTATTGCAGCAGTTTCTTGGCGAGAGCATGCTTACGTCGGCGCTGTCGGCGCTCGTAGCTTTGGTGCTTTGCGCCATTGCTATGCCGTTTTACAATTCCCTGGCGGGCTCAGGCATTGAGGCCGTGCAACTGCTGGAGCTGAAATACCTGGCCTTTGTGGCGGGCATTGTGTTGCTGATTGGCCTGCTGGCGGGGGCGTATCCTGCGCTGGTTGTATCGGGTTTTACGGCAACCAAAGCCCTTTCCGCCAAGCGGGATGCCCGCACCAGTGGTGTATCAGGTTTCCGCAAAGGGCTCGTGGTGTTTCAGTTTGTGCTGTCGCTGTTCATTATCATCAGCACCGTGGCAGTGACCGAGCAAATGAACTTTGTGCGTGACAAAGACCTGGGTTTCTCTGCCAGTCATGTGGTGGCAGTGAAAACTTACGGCAAAATGAAAGAGCAGCTGGTGGAAAACAGGGAGAGCCTGTTTGCCCGGCTGAAGCAAAACCCAGCGATTGAGGACGTGAGCCTGTCTTCGAACCTGATGGGCGATCAACTGAGTGTGGAGGGGTTCCGTCTGGCCTCCATGGATCCGGATGCTGACTACCCCTCGGTCAATGTGCTGCGGGTAGATGAGGGCTTTCTCAGCACGCTGGATATTGAGCTGCTGTCGGGGCGTACGTTTCAGCCGAAAGCTGACACAGGAGGTGTTTACATCATCAACAAAAAACTGGCCGACCTGTGGGGGATAGAAAACCCCGTGGGAGAGATGGCCGAGCAGATGACAAGGAATGAGCGAGGGCCGATTATCGGCATGATCGACGATATTCATTACTACTCCCTGCACAGGGAGGTGGAGCCGCTGGTGATTGAGTACAAACCATGGTGGACAGGCTATATGCTGGTGGAAATCGACGCAGAGAATGTACCGCAAACGGTCGCTTACCTCGAAAACTTTGTGCAGGAGGTAGCCCCAGCCAGCATTTTCCATTATCGCTTTCTCGACGACCGCATCGATGCACTCTACAAAGAGGAGTACAGCATGTTTAAGATTTTCAGAGTATTTTCTGTGCTGGCGATTATGATTTCCTGCATTGGTCTGCTTGGGCTGGCAGCGATTGAGGTGCAGCGTCGCACCAAAGAGATCGGCATCCGCAAGGTGCTGGGGGCCAGCAACCAGGGCATCCTGGGGCTGCTGAGTCGGCAGTTTGTGGTGATGGTGGGTATTGCTATTGCCCTGACCGTACCCCTAAGCATCTATGCTGTAGGAGAGTGGCTGGCCAACTTCGAGTATCATATTAGGCCTGGTGTGCTGACCTATCTTCTGCCATCCCTGTTTTTTATCATGCTGGCGTTTGCGATGGTGGGCTTACAAGCATTCAGGGCGGCAACGGCTAATCCGTCGGATAGTTTGCGGTATGAGTGACCCACCTACGCTAAAGCTCCGGTGGACAAGGAAGTGGGAGAGCGGGAGAGTTAGGAGTGCGAAAGTGAATTGAGTTGGACAATCGGACAGTCAGACAATCAGATACTACCTGTAGTTGGGCGTGTCCAAAAGTCTTATTTTTTTGGGGAAGCCACCCAGTCCTTCGATTTAAACACTGCCCAAATGGCCATGGAGTGCCCGTGTCCAAGTTCATAGTTCTGTTTCAACCAGTTAACCAAATCAGTGGCCTTCATATCAGGCGACAGCAATCCGTCATCCTCCAGCTCTTTCTTAAAATCTTCGGGGCTCTTGCCTGTTTTGGTTTTGATATTGTCGATATAAGCTTGAAATGACATATTATTAGTTTTTCTTATTCTTTTGAATCTTTTGCAGCATTTCTATATCTGCCTGATCCTGTGGACGTCCGGTATTAAGTTTCGACAAGATGAGGTGGTTGAGGTGCAGAAACGGAATCGTTATGTTGTCGAGGTTAGCTAACACTTTTTCTCTATTAGCTGTCTCGTAATCGACAAGGTTGATTTTGGTAAGAAAATCAATCCGTTCTGGTACGTCACCAATCTTAAAGAAAACTGTCTGAGCGAAATCTAATTGGGCGAGTTCCTCCAGAGAGTCCTCTTCTATACCGTACGATCTGAGTGCCTTTAGCAGCTTGGCTTTATTGGTATTGTCGGGCTTCAGCCAAATGTCAATATCACCAGTAGTTCTCGCATATCCGTGAAAAATGACCGAATAGCCTCCAATAATAATAAAATCTACCTCAGCATCTGTCAGGCACTCAAGTAGCTTCTGGTGAGACTCTACAAAGAGGTTCATTCGCCCCTTATAATTTCAATGCTGGTGGCACGCCCTCTTTTCAAAAGCTGCTCCCTTGTTACTCCGTGCGCTCTTAGGGTAAGGTCAACTGTGCTTTTGATGCGTTGATAGGCAGAGGTGGCAGCCATATCCTGAATGTCGGATGCGTTCATTTGCTCGAATGAATCGAGGATGGTGATTCGGTTTTTCTTTTGAGTAGGGGTTGGCATTTGTTCTTTTAGAGATATTTGTCTTTCTGATTGCGGCTATTGATCATGATCTCAAATAACCCTGCTGATCTCTTTGTAATGCAATTTAAGGTTTTGAATGGATGTTTGGTTAAAACGATAGGTTAATTATAGATCCGCTGAGGTATGAGTAGCCCGGCGTGAGGATAAATCCAGGGACAATCCCGCCTACGCTAATGCTTAGTCGGACGACCCACCTTCGCTAAAGCTTCGGCGGACCAGAAAAATTGTGTGCATCCTTGGTGTCTTCGTGCCTTAGTGGCGATGAAGTCACATTGTTTAGGAGTTGGCAATGGTGAAGATAAAACGGATTCGGTAAAAAGCGGATCAAGCGGAAAATCTGGGAAATTACACTTTAAGCCCAAAATTCCGAGTAGTCATAAAAAAGCAAAAGGTCCAAGCCTATCCCGGCCGGGCGAGACGCATTGAACCAGTTTTGCTTTTTTATTTAGCCACAAACAAAACATTCAATCCCCAGAAATACAGATTGATCCTAAAAAGCCGGTGTCTGACGGCTCTTTCAGGGTGGCTAGTTGGCCGTGCCGACACCTGCGTTTCAATCCCTGATCCAAACCAAATTTACCGGTGTGCGGCTTTCTTTGGTGGCCAGGTCTTTGAACCCACTCATCATTTTCATAGGCCCGTCGATGGTGAAGGTGTCTTCCAGCAATGAAGGGAAATGGCTTGGATTGGTGCGGTAGGTGTAGGTTACATGAGTTGAAAGCTCACCATTTCTGGAGAAGCTCCATTCCCGTTCAGGTACGTTTACCCGGGTCATGGAAGTGGGTGCCTTTTCCTCAGGCGACGACCGGAGGTTCACTGTCACAGTTTTAAAGTCAGGCGTGTGCTCGAAAGTCGCCAGTGTCACCATGTCCCGGTTGGGAATTGGCCATGGCAAATCGATCACCTGATAAAAGACAAGAGATTTTTCGTGGTGATACTTTATAAGCTCGCTGCTCTTCATACCATCCATGAAATCGGTGTGGAATTCATTATTGTACAGGATGTTGACGCATGTTTTGACGCTGGCCGGTACCGTGAAAACGGCCATGAAATTCCTCAGTGTGTCGCATTTTTGGTCTGATTCATAGAGCGTAATGCCATTAAGTTCCTCCAGCACAGTCCAATGAGGCTGGGAATGGCAGGTAAAACCGATAAGAAAAAGTGTTGTAACCAGGCTATAAAAAAAATATCTAAGCATTATATGTCAGTATTGTATCTCAGCATTGCAGCATCAAGATACAAAATTCAAAATAAAAAAGGCACGCTCAAAATGAGGTGCCTTTTCCCTAAACCTACTCTAAAACCACTCAAAACATTTTCTTGTGTACTTTATTGGCATTCCAAAACTTTGGATAAAACCTGATCAGATCCCACCACCAGATGAAAGTCAGGGCCAATCCCTGAAACATCAGCTTCGGTCTTTTCAGGTACTTAAACCTTGTTTTGAAGTAATACCATTGTGTCTTTACCATTACCTCCCAGTAGATGATTTGCCAGGGTGAGGTGCCTCTGTTTTTCCGGTAGCTTTCCGGGTCCTTGTAGAACAGGCGGAACTCACTCTCCATGATCTTCATCCTTTTGGAAACCTTCGTAAAGGTGTCCATGCGGGGTGGGTGATATACAAGCATATCAGCGCAGAATCCAATCTCTCCGTTTTTCTGTATTCTCCAGGCCAGGTCGGCGTCTTCGTTGTGCGGAAAAGGAAATTCCGTGTCGAATCCGCCAATGGCGTCCAGAGCACTCTTCAGGTAGGCAGCGTTACAGGTAGGAACGCTTTTGTTGCCCTGAGTATTATCTATCTGGTGTGTTAGAGGCGTAATTTTGTCTTTGTCAGTAAAAGTGCTTCCCTGCAAACCCACTATGTTGCTATTCTTAAATTGAGCATCAATCGTACATAGCCAGTTTTGTGAAGGAATGCAGTCGTCGTCCGTGAAGGCGATTATTCTTCCTTTTGCATACTGAATCCCTAGATTTCTTGCCGCAGCCGGCCCCTGGTTTTGTTGGTTGAAGAACCTTAGGCCAATGGTGCCAAAAACAGAGTATTCTTCAAGCAATTCAACCGTTCCGTCGGAGGAGCCATCGTTGATCACAATTACCTCGTAAGACAGATGGCAGAAGTCCTGGCGGCTAAGTGCATCCAGTGTTTCTTTTAGAGAATCCTTTCTGTTATAGGTCGCAATTATTACCGAAATATCCATAGCTAAATTCTTTTATGTCTTAGAGTGAGGGCGGCGTATCCCGCAGTCGCTGTTAGCTTCTTCATTTGATCACCTCCGTCGCTTTTAATGGAGTTTCTGACTTTTTCAGTAGCCCCAGCACTTTTCCGGTACTTCTCACGTAGATACCCGGAATTTTTGCAAATGTGGAAACGATGCTGATGTCAGCCTCTTTTTTGAGTATTGTGCCAATCCAGATAAATCCCCCCAGCTCAGTAATGGCCATAGAAAGCGGGGCTCCCATCAGGCCCATGTTGCGCATGAGAAGGTAGCCAATGCCGATATTCAATATGCTGTTAACCAGCACAATGCGGAAGGCCATCTGAGGTTTTCCCATGGCAGTCACCATGCTGCCAAAGGCTGCGCCAAAAGGCGTTATGATGGTAGCCAGCAGAAGGTAAATGGCTAGTATGGACCAGGATTGTCTGTATTCTGGGCCACTCAACAATTCCAGAATAAAAGGCGATAAGAAAACGCCCGTCAGTGCAAATGGAATGGTGAAGGCCAGAAGCTGGGCAATAGAATCTTCGAACGTATGTTTGGCTGCTTTCAGGTCGCCTTTGTTCACATGCATTACCAGGCTGGGGAAAAGGATAGACTGGAAGGCGTTGTTAGGCAAAAGGGCGATTTGTGAAAAACGTTGTGATACCCCAAGGAAAGCCGTTTGCTGCAGGCTAAGGAGCGCACTGGAGTAAAACAAGCTGATTCTTGATGATACCGCTGAAGTGGCTTCTCTCAGCATGGCAAAAAAGCCAAAATGGCGGATCAGCTTCAGGTTTTCTTTTGCCGTGGTCGACTTGATGATTTGCTTGTAGGGAAGGAAGAAGGAAGCGAAAATGCCACCTGCTATGCTTCCGGCTCCCATAGTGGGCACCAGGTAAATGACTTCCGCTTTGTTCAGGTAGAGCAGAACGAACAAAACGATAATGGTGCAAAGGTTAAGTAGATTAGTAATAAATATCTCTTTGATCTGCAATTGGCTTCTCAGGAAAAAAACCTGCCAGCGAAACCATGCATTCGGAACGGCATATAGTGGGTAGAAAAGCATAAACTTCCCCAGCGTAGTACTCAGGAAAAAGCTTATCGCCACAATAATGAGGCTGGTGACGAGTTCGAAAGAAAGCATCACGGTCAGGTTGGTCTTTAGCGAGCTATGGGCTGAGCTACCAGTAATGCCAGCGGTGCTTTTCACCATGGCCGACTGAATGAGGGCATCTCTGAGGCTGCCTGCCATGGCAAATATGGCGATGAACAGGAACCATGCTCCTGTGTCTTCGGTACTATACATCCGGGTGATGGCTGCGACCAGGCCTATGCCCAGGGCGAACTCAATCCCGTTGTTTAGTAGTGACCATATTTTGTTTCTAAATGAAATCATTAGCAAGTAAGCCTTTCATTGAATTATGATTCAAATTTAGCTTGCTCGGCTTGCTCTTTCTGGTCAAAATCGATGGATCGAAACATAATGGCGGCAAATAGCCAGAAAAGCACGCTCATTGGGAAAACGCCTACGACCTCCTGCCCCCATTCTACGACGAGTAGCGGGGCTATGGCGCAGATCATACCGGAAACAATCGCTTTGTAGCGTTTATTCTTCATTTTCCAGAAAAGGAAGGTGCCTTTTACAAGAATATTGTAGTACACATTGAGAAAGAAAAGCAAGCCTATCCAACCCAGCTCTACCGCCACACGGATCAAACCTGAGTCAGGGGGGAAGTTGGCCAGAAAGGTGCCGGGAGAGAAGCGCTGCCCCCAAACGCCTGTGGAGCCCAGGCCGCCGCCAATGGGGTGCTTGAGGATCCAAGGGAAAATGATAGCCTTGTTGCGGGCACGGGTTTGGTAGGAGGCGTCCTCTGATGCCTTAAAGGTGCTTTGTATACGCTGGATGTGGTAGTTGTTAGTTGGCATTACGGCCACCGTCACCATCAGTGCACCGGCAAAGATTACTGAGTAGTAGAGCTTCTTGTTTCTTGAGAGCACCACCCACGCAAAGTAGAATATGGGAATGATGACATAGGCAGACCTGGTGCCGGAGTATACCATGCCCATCAGGGTGGCAACGAAGGTGGCCAAAAGAAAGAGCCTGGTGAATGTGCCTTTAAAGGCTGTGAGCAAAGCCACGCAAAGCATGGAAATAAAGGCCATTAATATCCCGAACTGAGCCGGGGATCCAATACTCCCAATCGCCCTCCAGCGCCCGTAGTTGAAAACGAGGTGCATGACGTCATGCCTTACTACGTAATTGTATTCCCAGCTAAAGTAGCCAAAGTTGGCCTGCCAGATTCCCCAGCTAGCCGAAAACAGCGAAAGCCCAAGGATGACAAACAGTAGCCTGTACATCTTTTTGGGCGTGGTGAGCATGTCGTACGTGAGGAAGAAGAGCATCAGGTAGCCAACTGCAGGCCTTATCACAAAGAACCAGGCCTGCCGGGATGCGGCCATGGGATTGAACAGTTCGAAGACATTCATGCCGGCCCACAACAATATGGAAATACTGACTGGACTTGAAAAGGTACTCCAATCCATGTTGTATGTGCTTCGGTAGAGCACGCCCACCAGCATGGTTACGATCACCACATCGAGCAAAATACCCATGGGAATTCCTTCAAAGAGCCTGTTGGGGATGCTGACAAAAAAGGCCAGCCCGAGCATGATATAGATGCCTATTTCTGTTTTCCAAAGGGCCGATACGCCCACTGGCAGTGCGACTACCATCACAATGATGCCCAGTGCAACGATGATGCCTTTCGCCACCATCAGCTTGGCAATAACGGGCACGAGACAAAGCCAGAATACCCACTGCATCCATGAAGGAATACCTCCCTCACCCCGGATGAACCGGCCAAGAATAGTTCCTGAAGATGGAGAGAGGTTTTTCATTTATCTGGCATGAGATGCCTCCTGAAAGGCAACTTCTTAAAGTTTGTGAGTTGTGTGGATAAACTTACCCTGGTTTTCCTTTTTCACACTTTTTGCGGCATTGAAAAGGTTGTTGAAAGCCAGTTTTGGTAGCTGAAATCCATGCTTCAATGCAGACCCCAATGTTTTCTGGCTAATGAGGAACAAAGCCACCGCCAGTCCAAGAATGCCTGCGGATGCGGTAAACAATGGCAGGTATAGAGGCCAGCTTCCGAAATAGGCATACCATGCGATTTCTAAAGCCGCTGCCATTGGAGTGATGACCACCTGGATAGACCTCGGTGGCCTCCAGAGTGTGATAATATAATCAAAAGCTGCCATTCTTCTGTAGGTGAATGCGGCTTTCAGTAGCGTTTTGCCATGATAAAGTGCATTGTAGTACTGCTCGCCAAACCATCTCAGGCGCTGTGGGTTGTGTGCTTCAAGGGCCGAAGTCTTTTCCTCGTAGAGCTCGCTGCTGGGCCAGTAGATGGTACGCACATCTCGTTTGTGACTCAGCAGCTGTACCATGAAATTCTTATCGAAACCAGGAGCCCTGGGGTCCAGGCTGTTGATAGCCTCTGAAAACAGCTCTGCTTCAATTAATGCACCGCTGCCACTGATTTCGATCATCAGCCCCATATTTTGTTTCGCCTTGCGGAACATGGTGTCGTTAAGCGCTTCCGTGGTGTTGTCGAAGAAAGCCACTGAGTTGTTTACCGCCAAAGACGATCGCTTGCCCTGTATGATGTCGTAGCTATCGTAAATTGATTCAGGAATATTGTTGAAATAATCTTTGTCGAGCAGGTTGTCTTTGTCCACGAGCATAAGAAATTCAGGGCACCAGGTACCTTTGTTGCATTCACGCTGAATGGTGTGGGTAATGTGTCGCAGTGCATGCTGATAGGAATTGCCTCCCAGGTGTCCGAAGCTCTTTTCCTCGACAAAAAAACCTTTTGATTTCACAAAATCGGCGTATTCGCTGTCAGCTTCCTGGAGCAATACATAAACGTGGATGTTCTTTCTTGCCTTGATTGCTTTTTCAATGGAGTTAAGTACTTCCTTGAAAATGGGGCCGGGCTTGTAGGCCGGTAGCACAAGCAGCAGGTGTGGGTTGGTCGGGTTTTTATTTTCCCCCATTGCCTTGGGGTTGGCATATCCCAATACGATGAGCCCCAGCCAGTAAAGGCTATAAAAGAGCAGGAAGAAGGCGATTGGGTACATTATAAACTGCATAGCTGTCATTATTTCTAAAAGTCTCTTGTTATCAATTTCTTGGTGATCCTCCTGATGAAGGTTCTTTTCTTGGGTATTTCACCCAGGTAGTCTTCCATGTTCTCAACATCTACTTTGTTGAGCAACGTACCCAGGAATTGCAGCCTGGACTCCAATAGCATTTTCTCTACTCGCTGATCCACTTTGGTCATAATGCGATTAGAACCAAATATGTAGAGCACATGTTTGGAGAGTTCCATCCAGAAGCCTGCCTCAGCGCTGATGTTGATAGGGGAGGTGATCAGCACGACGAGGTCGTTTTCGGTTTTCATCTTATCTAGCGACTCTACAATTTTGGTTCTGTTTTTTATCAAACCATTGTTCTCCACTAAGGGCTTGAAATCAATGAGAGACTCATAGGTGTTTTCGTTCATCCAGTCGGCGTCAACAAAGGCCACCTTTTTCCCAGAGCCTTCCAGCAGCGATTGAAGTTCCAATGCGATGTAGTGCTTGCCTTCACCTGCCTGGCTGGAGGTTAGCATCAGTATGCCCTCATCGTCGAAACACTTGCTCATGATCAACTGCAACAACTGAAGTATTTGTTGCTGATGAATGAGCTGAAGTGCTTTGGCTAGTTTTTTGTCTTTTTCCTTGTCAGTTATTTTTGGCAAGGCGCCAATGACTGGTAATGATGAACTCCTCTCAAATTTCTCGACGCTGATGATGGACGCATCAAGCAGCTGAATGATGATGAACACGGCTGCCATTAGCACGAAAACTGCGATGCCACCGGCTGCTACTATTACAGGCCTTTTTGAAGGCTCCGGCTTAGTGGGAAGATACGGAGGGTCAATTACCTCAATCATGTTCTCACCAGAGCTCGACTCCATGGTTTGGGTCAGGTTGAGCTTGTTAAGAAGTACCAGATAAACATTTTGCGCTGTGCTTATCTCCTGCTCCAATGCCACTATGGTGGACTCGAAGGGAGCGAATTTTTTTGAATAACCTGTGACCCTTTGAATTTCGTTTTCAATGATGCTCAACACGTCGGCGTTGATTTCTGTGTCCAGGTCATAATTGAGGTACTTGCTGGCCAGCTCCAGCTGTATCCTGCTTGGGTCGTAGGGGCTCTTGCCGGTCAGCTCGATGAGTTTTGCATTAATGGCTTTTCTTGTGGTTTCCACATTGTTTTTCACCTGCGCCAGGGCTGCGGCATTGTTCTCTTCCAGACTGGTCGTAAGCACCTCACGGTTGAGCCTCTTCAGATCTTCCTTTAGCTGCACAATTTCGGCGTTGGTAGTCAGGTCAAGGGACAGAGCGTTACCTGCGGCCACAGTGCTCAGTACTTCTGACTTACCTTTTGCTGAGGAGCTCACCTTGGCCATCAGGTTGGCCCGGGTGCCTTCCAGCTGCACCAAATACACCACAATAGCCTTGGTATGCTCGCCAAGGTTGATGATGCTGTTTTCTACTTTGAAGTTTTCCAGCTTTTTGATTTTTGCATCCAGGTCCGCTTTCGCCTGCCTTACCAATCCTTCAATCAGGTCTTTATGACTCTTGATTTTGTTTTTGGCAATCTCACGGTTTTCATCGATCAGGGCTTCAATAAACAGATTAGCTATTATTTGTGTCTTTTCAGGGATATGCTCTGACAGCTCAAACTTCATGAAGTTACTGTCCATGATGCGGTACGACATCACAATATCCTTCAGTCTTTCAATCTGTAGCTGATGGAAGTCAAGGTAGCTGGCTATGAGCGTGTCAGGAAACTGCTTCGGCCGAAGCTGCTCGTTGTTATGCTCGATTTCATCGAGGCGTTTCAGTACTTCCTCTTTGTTAGCAACAAGGTTTTCATTCCCAACGGAAAAAATGTTGCCATCTTCGAGACCTTTTCTTACTGCTTTGATCCTTACCCTTTCTATAGGCTTTTTAGATTTTAGCAGCTCCACAATGTTTTGGAATACCGTGTGGATCTGGTATTGCTTCATGTCCTCATCCGTAAGGCTGGTGCTTTTGCTTTCCTGCAGGTTGAGGTAGAGTTTCGCTTCTGTTTTGTAAGTCTTTTGGCCATTGGCCGTCATGTAGATGATCAACGCCATAGTTAGCCCAGGCACAAGCACAAGCTTAAGCCAGTGCTTCATTAATGTTCTGAGTATTGCTATTAGTTGGTCCATGGTTTTATTGTTCCGAAGTGGCAGACGGAGCTTCAGTATCTGAGATCATGATCGAAATTTGTCTTCTGATTTTCCTGACAGAGAGTTCGGCTTTCAGCACAGCCTCCTGCGTCAGGTTCATTCCGTTTTGTGTTAGCAGCACTTCTTCCATGCCTGCTTCGCCTTTTCTGAAACGTTCGGTGACCAGCGTTACCTGCTCGCTTTGCGTTTGATTGGCAGCCATTCTTAGCTGTGCAATCCCAAGCGCCTCCAGATAAGTATAGAATATGTCCACCACCTGTGTGCGGACTGCCTTGCGTTGATTTTTCAGCGAATTCTCGGCTCTCACAATATTGTACTCTGCTTCTCTGATATAACTGCGGCGGTTGATGAATTTTTCAGGATCGATGCCCAGGGTAATACCCAGGTTGGGGAGCACGCCAGCTGTTGTCACCGACTGGTTTTGACCGTCCAGGGAAGTGCTAAGTGAAAAGAAGTTGATGCCCATTCTGAAGGTAGAGAGCCACTTGTTTTTCTCCTGCTTCACATTTTCGTACTGCTGGGCAAGCTCGGCGTCGAAGCTTTTCAAGTAGTAGGAATTGACAAGTGCCAGCTCGACCAGACTGTCGATGGCAGCTTCATTGGAAAGAAGCACCTCAACCAGCTCGATTTCCTTCGCAACGTCTATCTCCTGCTGGGCGAAGACCGCCAGAGGTGAGAGTAAACATATAAAGATGAATAAGCGCATAACTAGTTTATTTGATAGTACAAATCTATTGCAGCGCACTCCCTGTTCGGGATTTATTAGATGTTTGGAGGGGGTAAGCCGGTTAATGACAGAATCCGGCGATAATTGGATTTACAGGCAAGCAAGGGCGCAGGCGTAGAAAAATGTGGGAGTGTTCGTCAGACAGGGTTTGCTGGTGGACAAAAAGAGAAAGGGAAACCAACAGTTTCCCTTTCACACCATAAACCATGAATATATAAAATGAATCTTTACTTCTTTTTGTAAAGCTTATTGGTGTTTCTATAGCCAGGCTTGTCCACGTACCAGTCCATATAGCTGAAACCACTACTCCTGGCCCACTGGTCGAGGTTGATGTATGACTCCCTCACATCTCCTCCTTCCACGGGGTAGTCGAATGCAACTGGAAGATTCATCGCCCATGGCAACTCCTCTTTCGATCTATAGTAGATGCCCTTCGATGGATCTGAATTGTCATTCTCCGTACCAAAGTAGCTGAAGTCTGCAAGGTCAGTTGGCGCATATCCGGGCATGTGTATTTCACGTCCCCGTTCCTGGTTGATGAAAAGAAATGGATTGTATGGCGCTGAACCCAACTCAGCAAAGGTCACAGGTCTTGTAAAGGTGACCAGATTTCGGATGGTGTCGGGAGCCACAAAGCTGTTGGCTTGTATGGTATTGATAATACCCGAGGTTGGAAAACCTCCATGAACCTTGTCTGATACAATAATTGTGGCTTTCGATTGGCCCTGTTCGGTGCCATTGGCACTTAGCGTAACAACTGAGCCATGAAGTTCGCTGCCGGTTACGCTTGCAACCAGGCTGGAAGCTATTTTGGTCGAAAACCCAAACCCATTCTGATAGCTTGCTCCAATGGCTTTTATAACGAATTCTGATTTCAGGTTAGTGATTTTATTGTTGGCGTTGGCGAATTGGGTGAACCGATAGTCTACTACGAAATCGTTGAAGTCATAGTCGCCATAGCCAGGCCACCTGTCTTCAAAAGTAAAGGTGCCGTATGCCTCCGATGAAGGGTAGTCGTATTTATAGGCATACGCCGGGTCATCAGGAAACTCGTCGTAAACATTGCTGACACCATCTCCGTCATCGTCACCTGGCTTATCAATTGGCTTAACGTTTTTCGTGCTAATGGCCGTAATGGGGTTGGAGGTGATATAGAAAACTGCGTCATTAAAATCATCATCGCTTCCCGATGCTCTATTCAAGTCTTCGAATCCAATAACAAAAAGTCCGTTCTCTTCGTCATACAGTGTCACGGTGTGTTGCTTAACCGAGGCGTCTGCCTCTGGGTTCAGGTGGTTGTGGGAATAATAGCGTTGCGCATCTCCTCTCACAGTGGCATTGGAAGAGTTGAATCCGTTGGCTATCAAAACAAAGCCTATAGAAGTGCCAGGCTCAAACGTGCCAAGTAGTATTTTGTCGCCGGATTTCAAGCCACCCCCCGACCCTGAAAGTGAAGCATTGGGGAAGCCAATATAAAGGGTTGCAATATCGTCTGTGGTTGCCGGAGGGTTGCCGGTGGGGTAGGTATAAAACCCGAGCGTATTAAGGTAGCCAGCACCCTCGGTAACGAAGGTCATCCAAACATCGGCCCGCTGCTCGATGTTGAGGTTGGTTTCCGTTCCCTCAGCCAGGTAGGCCGGGTGAAAGGATGGTACCGGCTCTCTCTCGGGCAAGGAGGCGTTGATAAACTCAAGGAGCTGAGAGCTTATGTTGTCTCTTTGCAATAGATAGTTTGGTTTGCCGTCGGACCTGTATGAACCAAGAGTAACTAAATTGGCTGCGGCTATTCTCCCACCAGAATTGTCCACCGCCACTCCGTCCTGCACACTTTGGTCAGGCACCAGCTCATCGGATAAATAGTCAAAGTCATGCTCAAATCCGGCAACGGTCACCTGCCCGTTAAAACGATCGACGGGAATCACCAGAAAGTCAGGAAGACCAAGGTAAGACAGTTCCATAACTACGTCCGTAAAGGTGTTGGGCATGCTGTACTCAGTTTCAAAATTGCCAGTCTGGTCGGTGAAGCCCTTCATGATGATCACGCCATTGTCGAGAGGTGACTTGTCCCAGAGCGTAATTTTAACTCCTTTGTGCGGAGTGCCTGCCTCATCTGTCAGTTTGATGCGAATAGCTTTTGTTGTTACATTCGAAAAGTCCAGGTCGTAGGAATTTGCCTGTTGGTTGCCTGGGCCACCGTCAAACTCTTTGATACAACCAGTCAACAGGATTGCACCAAACAGAAAGGTGATCACGTCGATACTTCTAATTTTCATAGCTTTAATTTTCAAAAGGGTATTTATACGTTCTCGTGCTGGAAGGCTGCAAGAGGCGTTTTTACTAAAATTTTGATGTCCATCCACAGAGAATAGTTTTCGGCATACTCTATGTCCAGGCGTTTGCGGCTGTCTTCCGACGTGGCTTTTTTGCCTCTTTCGGTCACCTGCCATAGCCCTGTGATGCCTGCTGGTGCCATAAAGCGCTTCGACCAGTCGTCAGAGGTAAGTTTCTCAGCTTCATACAAGGGAAGGGGACGGTTGCCAACGATTGACATATGCCCCAGCAGTACATTGAAAAGCTGCGGCAATTCGTCTATGCTTGAGTTGCGGATAATTTTGCCAACCCGGGTAATTCTGGGGTCGTTGTTGATTTTAACAAACGAGTTTTTCTCTTCTTTTTGCTTGAAGGCAGCGAACTTCGGCTCTTCCACCCAGTAGTCGTCACCAATCAAAACGTTCTCGTCGTCAAAGGCGATACTTTGATCAACACCGTCGATTTTTGTAGTAGGATCCTCTACAGCTTTATCGTCCTGGGCGTAGTGATTCAAGTGCTTCATGTTTTCCAGCAGCTTGTCAGCATCGGGCCTCATGGAGCGGAACTTGTAAAAGGGGAATATTTTGTAGCCTGTGCCTACTCTGGGCGATTGATAGACAATCGGTCCTTTGGATTCCAGCTTGATGAGAATGGCCACCAGAATAAGAATGGGGCTGATCATAAGAATGATCATCGAAGACACGATGATGTCAAATAGCCGCTTAGATAGTGGCATTTTGAAAGTGGTGACATTTTTCTTTTCAGCTTTTTTTTCTGAAGTGAAATGTATCAGGGTCTTGACAATCCCTACGAAGGTTTCTTTATTTTTCGAATACTGAACTACATCCACGATAAATGGAGGTAGCTGCATGGCTGCCGGGATAGCGATGTTGTCGAAGTCGACAAGCACCACTTTCTTGTAGCAATTTTTTTCGGTTTGCTCCTTCACGAGGTCTTTCAACTGCTGTTGAATATCCGGCTCCGCCTCTATAAAGACGAGGTGGTGAGCCTGCGTGTCCTCAATGGATCGGTGCCACGACACAGAGACTCCATTAGCGGTAAGCTCCTCGGTAACGGGTAAAAGTCTATTTCCTATAGCTGCAATTTTCATCGGTTAGGCTGTTTGTTGAACCTGATGGGAGGCAAGAATACCCTCGATTTTCACCTGTAGTTCTACTGGGTTGAAAGGTTTGGTAATAAAGTCGGAAGCACCGGCCTTGAGGCAGTTGATTCGGTTATTACTGTTGCCCTTGCCGGAAAGGATAACCACCGGAAGATGTTTGTACACAGCCGAAGACTTGAGATAAACCAAAAGCTCCAACCCGTTCATGCCGTCCAGGTCAAAATCAGCAAGTATCAGGTGGGGTGTTCTTGTCTTGTCGTGTAAAACTTCGAGCGCTTCCTCTCCGCTACTCACCACTTCCGCTTCAAATGAGCTTCCGAGAATGTGCTTAAGAAAGCTCCGCATCATTTCGTTGTCGTCAATAATCAAAAGTTTACTTTTCATGGTTTTGTCGTTTTATGGATGATCAAATGTAATTGGAGATGGCCCCAGGCAGGGGAACCTTTAGACGATTGGTAGCCTTTTATCGATATTTGGGGGGTAATGAAATGATGTTTAGAAATGAATATTGGCCTTTCAAAATAGAATTTATCGCCTCAATTGACCGATAAGTTGCTATGTATGTGTTAGTAATGTTATATTTCGGCGTTTTTCGTTATTGAACGATGTTTTATAGTTTCACCAACTAGGGATGTAGGCAACTGAGAAGGCCGGATTGCTCCGAACAGTGGTTTTTTTAGCTCAAAACCAGCTAGTTTGGCGGGGTTTCACTTAGCATAGAAGTGATTGCCTGGTAGCCGGCAGCTTTATCTTATTGTATTATTTGTGTAATTGACTTGGAACAATCACAAAATGAGTGATTGTTCAACAAGACCCTTAGTTCGACACCATGCCTCGATTGTTTCTGTTTTTTGTACTAATAGCCACGTATTTTACTGCCTCTGCTCAAAACGTGGATAGAATGCTTCGTGATGCGGAAAAGATTTTTTATGATGAAAATTTCGTTTTGGCCCGAGAAAAATACAAAGAGATACTGGAGATAGATCCCAAACAAACCAAAGCAAAGTACCACTATCTCATTAGTCACTTCCTTACCGATGGCAGAGGCAAGCCGATAGATGAATTATTAGAATTGGACGATATTCAGGGGAAAAAAGACAAGTTCTTTTCATACTGGCTGGGCAGAATTTACTTTGGAAACTATGATGCCCAGCATGCCATTAAGCATTTCCAGATTTTTTTGGATCTGAGAGCAAAGAAGAGTGAGGAGATAGTAGATGAGACCAAGCGTTTCTTTACTGATGCGGAATGGCTCCTGAAATACCTGAGAAATCCTGATGACTTCGAGATTAGGCTCGTTCCCGGTGTCAACTCTGAGCAAAACGACCTTTCTCCTGTATTTTTTAGTGGTAACGATGAGTTACTGTTTTTTTCCTCACGCTCCAGCGAAGGCAAAGAAGAGGTATACAGGGTGTATCATACTAAGTTTGGCGAGTCTACTTGGGAAAAGCCGACACAAATTCCGTTGCTGGGAGACTTTGAGTATGAAAATGCCAACCTGGAAGTGGTGAATGAAGACGGAAAGCTGTTTGTTTTTGACAGAAAAAAGGGAGGACGCCTCTTTTATAGTGAGCAAAAAAACGGTCAGTGGACAGTCCCAGCTGAGTTTGACGCCATGCTGTCTAACGCCCACGTTCATTCTCATTTTTTTATTAACCCCAAAGAGAACCGGGTAATATTTGCTTCCAACGATGGAAAGAAAGGCAAGGATTTTGACCTTTTTGAGTCACGAAAAGACCCGGCAACAGCGAAATGGAGTGAGCCGGCATTATTGCCTGGAAGCGTAAACTCCACTTTTAATGAGCTTAGCCCTTATTTGAGTACCGACGGAAACACCCTGTATTTCAGCTCAGACCGGATTGGGTTTGTTGGAGGATACGATGTGTTTAGTTCAACATTTGACGAAGCCACGAAGACGTGGGGAGCACCAGTGAATATGGGGTTTCCCATTAACTCCCCCGATAATGAGTTGAACTTTAAAATGAAAGTGGATGGTGAGGAAGGTTATTTTTCATCGGATCGCATACACGGTATGGGAGCTTTCGATATCTATTACTTCTGGGCCATTGAGAAGGTCAACATAAAGGGTGTGATCACTGATGCGGCCACAGGTATGCCGTGCGTCGATTGCCAGATCAAATTCCACCCTTCGAGCTATTACGATGAGTCGTTCACAAGTTTTACGGGCGAGTCTGGCACCTATGGGAATGAGATCATTGCTGACGAGATTTTCGTGGTTGAGATTTTCGATGTCGACGAAAACATGATTTATAACAATAGCCTGCAGGTCAAGGCGTCGGGTGGTTTGGCAACCACACTCACGAGGAACTTTGTCATCGGGGGAGAGCAAACGGAGGAGATGTTTACATTGACTAATATTGATGTAAAAAAAGCTGAGCAGGCCGATACAGACTACCTCATCGCCAGTAAGGAAAAGGCAGTTGCTGCGCTGACCAGTGAAGGGGGCGCTGGAAACTCAGGTAGTGGAAGCACAGGAACAAGCGCTACCGCCGCCGCTGGTAGTAATAGCCAGACTCATAGCCACAAATACAAAGAAGCTATCCGCAAGCTGGTAAGACCAAATGTATATTTTGAAAATACCAAAGTCTATTTCTCTTCTGACTACCAGCCGCTGTTGGATGAGGTTCTGTCTTTAATGCGAAAAGATGAAAGTCTCGTAATTGAAGTGGCTGGTCACACTGATGATTTTGGCGGAGAGAAGATCAATATGGTTATTTCGCAGAACAGGGCGGAGTCTATCAAGAAGCATCTTGTAGGAAGGGGCATTGCTGCCAACCGGATCGTGGCCAAGGGATATGGGGAAACTAAGCCTATGGCCAGTAACGACCAGGAACTGGAGGGACGGGAGCTCAATAGAAGAGTAGAGTTTCTGGTGATAGCAGAAGGTAACTAGTCTGGGCACGCTGAAAAGCTAAAGAGGCTGTCTCAAAAGTCCCTAAGCTGATGTAATTGTCACATTGAGACCTAACATTTTTGGCAAACCGCACCAATTGAGATGACGTGATTCGAAATGTTAAAAGAATGTATCAGACTGAGCTTATAGAAAAATGTGTCAGGTTGAGCCTGTCGAAACCCACATTTTTCTGCAAGCTTAATAACACGTCATCTGTAGCACGTCGAAATGCTTATTAGGACTAATAACAAGGTTTCGACACCGACGTGGAACGAGCTCAACCTGACATTCAGTTAGGACTTTTGAGGCAGCCTCTTTTTATGATGATTTCGGCGCTTATTTAACCCAAGAGGAAAAGAAAGATCAAAGGAAACAAGAGCCCAATGGCGGCCAGTTTCCAACCTCTTTTTCTAAAACTTTTGTCGCCTTTCACAATGAACATCCCTGTGAAAGCGATCACAAGCATGGCCACCCCGAATATGTCTGAGTAGTAGATCCAGAAGTCGCTCGTGTCAACATGGAGCTTGGTCATTTGACCGAGAAGCGGTGTGGTCATGTATTTTTCCAGCTTCCCCTTGCCCGTGCTCACGTCCATTGTCACATCCTGAGTGCCATAAGATATTCTCAGCGTATTTCCGTCCATGCTGTACCTGCGAAGCTGGTCATCGATGGACTGACTTTCGGTGAACGATTTGATGAACTCGTCGTTCACAGCGCCGGCACTTGTCGGTGTCATACTTATTTCTTGCGACGTATACTTTACCCGACTTGGGTGCCAAACTCTTCGGTGGTTAAGGAAAATGCCTGAAAAAGAGAAGGCAATGATGAGCCCAATGTAGAAATAGGCGATGTCCCTGTGGGTGTTTCGTGCGGTTAACTTCATATCAGTTCGCTTTTGGGGGTGAAATTATACATTTCACCTAAGAAAGTTTTATAAAATCGACGTTCACTTACTTTTTATGGAAGCCCTACTTTAATAGAGATGTTGGTGCGAAAGTGCTACTTGCCAATCAACTTGTCAACGGAGTATTTACCACCTCCCATGATCAGGAGAGAGACGAAAATGACCAAAAACAGCAGCGGCTTTTCTTTGGTGCCAAAGGGGTCGGCAGCGTGAGCCACAAATCCGGCGGTTGACATCGTTACAATGAGAGGGATAGCAGCCAGGCGTGTGGCGGCGCCCAGCATGATGAGGATGGCACACAGAAATTCAGCAAACACGGCGAGCGACAAAGAGATGGTTGGCCCAAGGCCCATGAAGTCCATGAAGCGGATTTCCCCGCCTGAAAAAAGGCGTTGGAACTTACCGAAGCCATGCGTTAACATAAATGCACCCGAAAACAGCCTGAGAACGAGGAGGCCAAGTGATACATAGTTTTCATTGATCGAGCTGGAGAAAAGTTTTTTCATAGAAGAAAATTTAATGAGATTGATAATAGCATTAAAGTGTAAACCAGTAGTTGAGCTTAAATACAATAGCCTTGCTTTTGGTCACCAGGAACGGGTCAGCAAAGTAGTTATCGGTGTAAACCAAATAGAAATCCGACATTGGCTTGTATCTCCACTGAAGCCTGCTGTTGATGTTGAAGTTGTTTCTCTGGGTGTTGTACTGGAAGAAAGTTATCCAGAAAAGGCTATTGGAGAAATTGATTTCTGATCGCTGGCTAAATAGGCTAATGCTTGCGTTGCCGTAGCCTTCAGCAAAGTCTAACTCATTTTGCTCAAAGCCTAATGAAAAATTGCCCCAGGGCTGAACTCTGTAAATGATTTCAGCTTGATAGCTTTGGATTTCGCCATTGTAGAACCCACCGACAGCCGTCTCCGCAGAAAAAGCCAGTTTCTTTCTTTCGTCGGATTTGTAAGCGACCCCCATTTGGCTAAACTTGTAGGTTGCCGGAGGCAGAGGGGTGGCGTCGATGAAGGCCGTGGAAAATAGCAGCCTTACGTCGTTGTTATTGACCCCGATCTCAACCCCGGAGGTATTTTGAAACCTTAATTCATACCCCAATTCAGTCACCCGCTCGTTAAGCGACCAGTCCGGGTTCCAGTCGACTACGTTGCTGGCTGAAATCTCGTGAGAGTTGATTTTCCCTCCATTGGTTGGCCGAATGGTGTAGCTGCCTTGACTATATATATGTTCAAACCCCATTCTGATAACAGTGTCCCGTAGCGCATCATAATTCTCCAGCCTTGGAATGAAGCCCATGTCGGCATAAAAATCCGTTGGAACAGAAATATAGTCAGCAAATAGCGACCAATGCCTGTCGTCGTACCCGGCTGTATAGTGCTGGGAGTATGAAACACCTGCGCCCGGTTTTTCTGATACGCTAACAAGCCCCGTGCCGGTTAACGAACCTGATATGTTGGAATAATCGAACCCAAGGCCACCGTTCCTGCCATAGTTGGTTTTATCAGTGCCACCACCATCAGTAAAACTCTGCCGGTTATGAAAGTAGCCTTTCACAAGCGACCGGCCGAAGACTCGCTGATTGACTGCAACGGCGGTGTAATTTTGCGCCTCAGTATCCTCTGTTGCTCTGGTTTGAATATTCATGACACCCACTCGCATGCGCTGCGTGAGGTTACCACTAAGCCTGGCACCAGCAAGAATGGGGATGGGCCGAGCGTTTTCGTCGAGCCCTATCCGGCGGGAAAAGAAAGGACGGTTGGGGCCACCTCCGAAACCTGTAAACAAGTCAGCATTTTCCAGAAAAAAGGTTCGCCTTTCGGGATAATTGAGGCTAAACCTCGTCAGGTTGGTTTGTTGTACGTCTACCTCAATCTGAGAGAAATCCGGCAACACCGTGAGATCCAGGTTGAGGGAGGAGGTAACACCAATTTTGGCGTCAAGTCCCCCCGCCAGGTCAGTTGAGGTGACGGGCGTTTCTTCCTCCCTGTTATTGTTGATCCCTCCGGTGATGAAAGGGATCACCGATATATTGGTTTTTACGGGATCGGGTGCTTTGTCCCATACCATCAGTCCCGTATAGCCCAAATCATAACCATCGAAGTTGACTGGGATATTGGTCCAGGCATGGTATTGGTTGGCCTTCAGGTCGTTGCGGATGAAGTTAATGCCCCACTCACCGCTGTTGGCTTCAAATCGAAGTGTTTTGAACGGGATGGCCATTTCCACAATCCAGCGGTCCTCGTGCCGGGTTACTTCTGAGAACCATTTGTTGTCCCAGCTAAAGTTGAGGTTGTTGGAACTGGCGGCCAGCAGGTCTTCAGCCTGCACATTCATGGGGCTTACGCCAAAAAAGAAGCCATTGGTTTTTTTATTGACAGGGTCTATCACTACGGCAATGCCATCGCCATCAAAGTACCTGATGTCCCTTTTGAGTGTTTGCACAACGTAGTAACTGGTGTCGTAGCACACCGCACTTATATAAAGGAATTTTTCGTCGTAAGTAGCCCGCATTTCTGTTTGCCGGGGCGCCTGCTGGTCGTCTCTGGGGAACTTCATCCAGAAGTCTGTCGCCACATCGGCAGTCTGCCAGCTGCTTTCGTTAAGCTCGCCGTCGAGAACGATAGGGTCTTTGGCTCGTTCAATACGGAGCTGATACTTTGATTGAAATGCGGTGTTTTTCTTTTCGTTGGCTTCCTGGCAGGTGGCGTCCAGAAAAAATAGATGTCCAAAAATGAACGTAAGTACGGTTTTGCGCATAAATCCGGTAGGTCGCTTGTAGGGTGTTGGTCGTCTAGTTCGCAAAGAAAGACGTTCGAAGGTAACAGTCAACCAAAGACTTGCTGGGCGGAGTGTAAAATAATGTCACCGGGCAAAAAAAGCTACTTTTTCAGCAGTGGTCTTTTTTTGCTTTCAGGCGATTTTATTGGGTTTCATATCATTCAAACCCAGTTGTCTATTTTCAGGGAAGTGACTCTGGAAAACTCTTTCACATTATTTGTTACAAGTGTCTGATCTAGGCTGAGTGCGTGAGCTGCTATCAGTGTATCAAGGGGGCCGATAGGTGTCCCTTTGTTTTCGAGGTCTGCTCTTATTTTGCCGTAAGATATTGCGGCATCGTTGTCAAACGGAAGGATTTCCAATGGAATAAGAAATTGAGCAAGTGCAAGCTTATTTTTCTCGGGTAATGCGCTTTTCATTACGCCGTAATTCAGTTCAGATAGGGTTATTGAAGAAATCCCAATTTTGCCCAAAGGAATAGACCGAAATCGCTCAAAAACATGAGGAGGCTTTTGCTTGATAATATAGATGCAAATATTCGTATCGAGAATAAACATCAATCAAACGATTCCCTTTTCTGTTGGTCAGATTGCTCTCTCTCTGTCATGAAGTCGTCAGAAAACTCATTCACGCTATCAATCAAACTCTTCCATGGGTCGTGGAATGGGATAATATACAACACATTGCCAACCTTTTTGAGGTAAGCCTTATTGTCATTAATCTTTAGGTTCTCCGGTATCCCAATCAGCTGAGTGCCTGAAGAATCTTTTATGTCGATTGTTTCAAAACTCATGACCCTATTTTCTACTAATGTACAAAATTAAAGAAAAAGTATAGTAAGGCGGTTTGGCCTGCTTTTCATTATAACAAAAAAAGGCCACCTTTTCAGGTAGCCTCTCTATTTTTATTTCTCAGTAGCTGATTAAGCTAGCTGAGCTTGAATTTTCTGGTTCAATACTGATTTTGGAACTGCACCAATTTGCTTGTCAACCACCTGGCCATTTTTGAAAACCAAAAGGGTGGGGATGCTGCGGATGCCAAACTTAGCGGGCACCTGTGGATTCATGTCCACGTCCATTTTGGCGATAACGGCTTTGCCTTCAAAATCACCAGCCAGCTCCTCAACTATTGGCCCGATCATTTTACAAGGCCCACACCATTCTGCCCAAAAGTCAACCAGAACGGGTTTGTCTGAGCTAATGATCTCCTCGAAATTAGCATCAGTTACTTCTATTGCTTTACCCATTGTATGTATAATTTTTGTAATTGCTGAATACCTTACACAAATATAGATCAATAAGTTCTACATCCCCTTCAAAAAATCTCAATATGTATGCTTGAAGACAAAGCGAGGGTTTGAGATTGTGGGTTGCCGATTGAGTGAACCAGCAACCTAAAACCTTCAAATCAGCAATTCCTTAAGTCATCACTTCATATTCGAGATCACCAACGGCGTCTAGCTGCTTGATCAATTCGCCCTTGGGCTCTACTTGCAGCTTTCGGGAGAATAGTTCCAGCGAAATGTTTTCCGAGGGGTCTTGCACCACCACCTTCAGCGGGCAGGAACCGGCATGGTCTATTGCCATCTGGTGCAGTTCGTCAATCATCTGTTCGGTGAGATTATTAACATCCAGCTTCAGGATAAGTCCCTTGGCCATTTTGTCTCTGATGTCATTCAGCAACTGAATTTCGCTGATTTTAAACTCAAGTTCCCCCACACGAAATTTGGATGGTTGCATAAAACCTTCGACAAACAGGTACCAACCCACCATGTAGAACTGCTTGAACTTGACATAGGTGTCAGAAAACATGAAGAACTCGTACGAGTCGGAATAGTCTTCCAAGGTCAGAACACCGAATGGATTGCCTTTTTTGGTTGTGCGGTGGTTAATACCACTTACAATGCCGCCAAGTCTGATAATACCACCGTTGGCGAGACTCTCGTCATTCTTGAGGTCAGTTAGCGTGGTGTTGCAGAAGTGTTTCATTTCAAAGCTGAACTGATCGAGCGGGTGACCTGATATATATAGCCCCACCACTTCTTTTTCTATGTTTAGTTTCCTGATGTCGCCAAAGGGTTCGATATCGGGTATTCGGGGTTTTGGCACTTCTACCTGCCCCGAGCCGCCGAAAAGTGACACCTGATCGCTGGCTGCCTCTTGCTGAAGCCGCTGCGAATACTTGGTAATAAGCTCTACCAGTGTCGACTCGCCGTCTGCAGCTTCGAGGTACTGCCTGCGGTGGTACTCTTCGAAGCAGTCGAAAGCGCCGGACATGGCCAGGCATTCAAAGGTTTTCTTATTAAAGCCGTTTTTTACCACCCGTACACCAAAATCCCAAATGTCCTGAAAGGGCCCGTTTTTCTCTCTTTCTTCTATGATAGACTGAACTGCGGCTTCCCCAGCCCCTTTAATCGCACCCAGACCGAAGCGAATTTCACCCTTTTTGTTTACGGCAAAGTTCACCCTCGACTCATTCACGTGAGGCCCCAACACGGGAAGCCCCAGGTTGCGGCACTCTTCCATGAAGAACGACACCTTCTCGATGCTGCTCTGGTTGTGGGTAAGCACCGCCGACATATATTCTGCGGGGTAGTTCGCCTTCAGGTAGGCCGTGTGGTAGGCCACCACTGAGTAGCAGGTGGAGTGCGATTTATTGAAAGCATACTGGGCAAAAGCTTCCCAGTCTTTCCAGATTTTGTCTAGTTTGTCTTTAGGATGGCCTTTTTTGGTGGCGCCTTCTACAAACTTGCCTTTCATTTTGTCCAGCACTTCCCGCTGCTTCTTACCCATAGCCTTCCGCAGCACGTCGGCCTCGCCTTTGGTAAAGCCAGCCAGCTTCTGCGACAGGAGCATCACCTGTTCCTGGTACACCGTGATGCCGTAAGTTTCCTTCAGGTTGTCCTCCATTTCGGGGAGGTCGTAGGCAATCACTTCTTTTCCCAACTTTCGGGCAATAAAGTTGGGGATGTATTCGAGCGGCCCTGGTCGGTACAGGGCGTTCATGGCGATAAGGTCTTCCAGCCTATCGGGCTTCAGGTTGCGCAGGTGCTTCTGCATGCCTGGCGATTCAAACTGAAAAGTACCATTAGTTTGGCCTTTTTGATACAACTCGAATGTCTTGGCATCATCCAGCGGAATTTCGTCGGGGTCGATGGTAATGCCATGTCGCAGCCTGATGTTCTCAATCGCCGTTTTGATAATGCTGAGCGTTTTCAGGCCCAAAAAGTCCATTTTCAGCATGCCCGCACTTTCCACCACGCTGTTGTCGAACTGGGTCACCAGCAGGTCAGAATCCTTAGCGGTGGACACCGGCACGTGGTTGGTGAGGTCGTCGGGCGTGATGATGATGCCACAGGCGTGGATACCAGTGTTCCGCACTGTCCCTTCGATAACAGCCGCTTTTTGCAGCACCTGGGCCTTCAGGTCTTTGCCATTTTTAAAGGCCATCAGTTCAGGCACTTCCCGGAATGCCTGGGTAAGTGAGGTGCCAGGTCGCTCAGGCACTAGCTTGGCCAGAATATCCGCATCCGAAAGCGGCAGCTCCATCACCCTGGCGCTGTCTCTGATCGACGACTTGGCGGCCATGGTGCCGTAAGTGATGATTTGCGCCACCTGGTTTTTGCCATATTTGTTCACCACCCATTCGATGATCTTGCCCCGGCCTTCATCGTCGAAGTCAATATCAATATCGGGGAGTGATACCCTGTCCGGATTCAGGAATCTCTCAAACAGTAAATCGTACTTGATGGGATCCACGTTTGTAATACCGATGCAGTAGGCTACTGCTGAACCCGCTGCCGATCCACGACCAGGGCCAACCGAAACACCCATTTTGCGGGCCTCAGAGGTAAAATCCTGCACGATAAGAAAGTAGCCAGGGTAGCCTGTTTTTTTGATCGTTTCCAGCTCGAAGTCGAGTCTTTCCTGGATTTCAGGGGTGATTTCATTGTAGCGTCTTTTTGCACCTTCCATGGTGAGGTGCCGCAGGTAGTCGTCTTCTGTTTCAAAACCTTCAGGGATAGGGAAGGCGGGGAGGAGCACATTCCTGTCCAGTTTGTAGCTCTCGATTTTTTCCAGCAACCCGCCGATGTTTTCGATGGCTTCCGGCACATCGGCGAACAGCTTTTTCATTTCCTCTTCGGACTTGAAATAGAACTGGTCGTTGGGAAAACCAAAGCGATTGCCTCTGCCAGCTCCCTTGGGCGTTGACTGAACCTGTCCGTCTTTTACGCATAGAAGGATATCATGGGCGTCGGCATCAGCCTTTTCTGTGTAGAAGACATCGTTGGCCGCAATTACCCTGGTGTTGTATTTTGCTGCCAGCCCCAGAAGCACATCATTCACGTGGTTTTCTTCAGGCAGGCCATGGCGGATGAGTTCCACATAAAAGTCGTCGCCAAAAACCTCTACCCACCACTTGAAAAGTTCTTCACCCTGGCTCTCGCCCTGGTTCAGGATGGTGTTGGGAATCTCGCTGCTTAGGTTACCGCTCAGTGCAATCACGTTCTTGCTGTATTGCTTGATCAGCTCTTTGTCGATACGGGGATAAAGGCCATAAAGCCCTTCCATATACCCCAATGACGACAGCTTGATCAGGTTGTGATAGCCATCTTTGTTTTTGGCCAGCAACACTTGTTGGGTCATCCTATCCGGATTGTCTTTGGTGAACTTTCTGGTTTTTCGATCTTCAGAGACATAAAACTCACACCCAACAATGGGTTTGATCCCCTGTGCATGGGCTTCTCTTACAAATTTGAAGGCGCCAAACATGTTGCCAAGGTCGGTGAGGGCCACCGCTGGCATGTCATATTCTTTGGCTTTGCTCACCAGTTTTTTGATATCGGCGGTGGCGGGGAGAATAGAAAACTGTGAGTGGACATGAAGGTGACAGAAGGGGCCTTTGATGTCAACAGCAACAGCTTTTTCGGGTGTCTTACCCTTGTCTTCTTTTTGAGCGAAGTTGGCTGCTTCTAGTTTGGGTTCTTCATAAACAATAGAGGCAGGATCAGAGCCATCAAGGGGCTTGATCACCTTTTCTGTGATCAGTCCGAAGAAACATTTGGTGGTGGCTGCCACGTCGTAAGCAGCATCGTGCGCCTCATCGAAGCCAACGCCGAAAAGCTTTTTGTGCAACTCGGTGAGTGTGGGCCACTTGAACTTGCCGCCCCTTCCGCCAGGGATGGCACAGTATTCGGTAGACTCATTCTTGGTATCGATGCTCTTGAGCGATGTCAGTGGGCTTTCGATCTCTTTGCGGAGATACTCACAGCCCATGATATTGATATCGAACTCAATATTGTGGCCTACTACTACTTCGCACCTGGCCAGGTCTTCGTTGAACTGCTGAAGAACATCTTCCAAAGGGAGGCCTTCTTCCAGTGCTCTTTTAGTAGAAATGCCATGTATTTTCTCAGCATTGAAAGGGATTTCGAACCCTTCTGGCTTCACAATCAGGTTGTTGTTTGAAACCAGCTTTCCGGAGGCATCGTGCAGTTGCCATGCAATTTGCACCACCCTGGGCCAGTTGTCGAAATCCGTTAACGGCGCATTATAGTTTTGGGGTAAACCGGTGGTTTCGGTGTCAAATATGAGGTACATAAAGCTTCGGGAAAGTCAATGAGAACAACGACGGTGAAAGTAGAAAAATTCCGCAAACAGTTATCCACAATTTTTGACTAATAGATTAGTTATATTGTCGAGGATAGTTCCTTAAAAATGGAATTTATGTTATTATCACAAGTATTTTTAGACTAACTTTTACGCTAATAATTAATCGAAACCAAATTACACTTCAACCGCATGTTTAAACTGAAAGCTAAACTTCTTCTCATTCTATGTATTTGCGTCTTGTTTTCTTTTTTAACCCCACCAGCTTCTGTTAGTGATCTGATAGAGAAACTGGAGGCTTACCTGGCGTACTACACACCAGAAAAAGTGTATGTCCATCACGACAAGCCTTACTATTCGGCTGGGGACACCATTTGGTTTGCCACCTACCTCACCCACGGTATTTCGCACATGGCATCGGCCCCAAGCAAGCTGGTGTACGTTGAGGTGGTTAGCACCGATGGTTCCGTTGTGGCCAAAAGAGATATTTTTATTAGTGAGGGTAGTGGTAGTGGCGATATTGCCTTGCCAGACACACTGGCATCCGACACCTATGAACTAAGGGCCTATACTAGTTTTATGCGAAACTTTGACCATGACTTCTTTTTCCGCAAAGAACTTCGAATTGAAAATACACAGTCACCGTCGTTTGACGAGGCTGATGTCTCCGGTTCGACTGCACAAATGAGAAGTGAGGAAATGATGAACCTTTCTGATCTCGTCAGACTACAGTTTTTCCCGGAGGGAGGGGACCTTGTGGAGGGGCTGTGGAGCACAGTTGGCTTCAAAGCTACCGGCCCCGATGGTAAGGGCGTGGACATTGAGGGGGAAGTATCCGATAACACGGGCAAGAAGATCGCTGACATCAAAACCAGCAGGTTTGGCATGGGGAAGTTCCTGATGCAGCCCGTGGCAGGTGAAAGTTATAAGGTTACATTTAAATTTGGCATGGAAAAGATGCAAGTTCCTTTACCGACGGCCAAGCCATCAGGTTATGTGATGACGATGACCAACGTGTCGCCAAAGTATGTAACACTGAAGGTAGAAGGAGCTGGTGGTGAAAGCACGGACGGAGGAGCCGTTGTAGGCCATGTAAGAGGAGTGGTGTTTTTAACGCTGCCAGCAAGCGATGGACAGCCTTTACAAGGGTTGATACCCAAGGAAAATTTGCCCGAGGGTGTTGCGCAGTTTACTTTTTTTGACAAAAAGGGCCAACCGCAGGCAGAAAGGATCGTCTACATCGATCAACCCGATAAGAGACCGGTTGCCAGGGTGGACGGGCTTCAGGCGACATACAAAAAAAGGTCAAAAGTTGACCTTGCCATAATGATGGCGGAAGCAGATGCAGCGAGTACATCTCACTTGTCGGTGGCCGTAGTGGATAAATCGAAAGTGCAATTTGATCCTCATTCAGATGATATTGTGAGCTACCTGCTAATGACCTCCGATATCAAGGGCGATATCGAAAACCCGGGTTACTATTTTGACGAGGACAACAAAGACAGGGTGCCAGCACTGGACAATTTGATGTTAACACAGGGGTGGAGACGCTTCACCTGGAAGGACATAATGGAGGACAAAAAGCCGGACATCAATCACCTGGTGGAGCCGGGCTTCAGTATTGCGGGTAGAGTGACAGATTTCTTTTTCCCTTCAAAGCCGGTGAAATCGAAGGTGACAATTACCGGCACAGAAGCTGACGGTGACTTGTGGTCAGCTGAAACAGAGGCAGATGATGACGGTTATTTTCTATTCACGGCGCTGGATATCGACGACACGGCACGAGTAGTTATTCAAACGCCCAACGAGAAGAAGATGAGTAAAAAGGGTGGCAAGAAAGATTTTGTTGAAGGGGGCAATGTAAACCTCGCAACCAAAATAGTTGTCAATGAGACGAAATCGCCGGAAATAAAATATGGTGAAATGGCGGTGGAGGAATTGGTTAGCAGTAAAGCAATAGCCGCCTACCTTGAGGAGGCCAGAAAGGTGAGGGAAGTTGAAGCGGCATTTGCAAAGCAAGACGTAGTAATTTTGGATGAGATGCAAGTGGAAGGAGAGAGAGTGAGGACTGGCGAAAGATTTAATAAGCCAGGAATGACATACAAGAGGCCCACGAGAAGAGTTGACGTGGATTCTATAAGTAGAACCACTCAGTTTCTCAGCATTTTCGAAGTGTTTATAGGACGTACGCCTGGCGTTCGGGTAGTCGGGTCTTACCCTAATTATGACCTGATTATTAGAGGTTCTTCTAGTTTGCAGGGAGGAAGTATTAATCCCCTATATGTGTTGAATGGAAGTATCGTGGATGCAAGTTTCATCAATACCATTCCGGTTGATCGGGTTGATTTCGTAGACGTATTGACCGGCACGGGGGCTACCATGTACGGCTCAATGGGGGCTGGTGGAGTTGTTGCTGTTTACTTGAAAGATGGCAGTGAAGTCGACGAGTCTTTCGTGCCTAAGGGGTCGCTGGGAATGATACATCCTGGTTTTTATCACGCCCGGGAATTCTACACACCTGACTACAGCACTAAGAAGGAGTCGCATGTAAGAACGGATATACGCCCCACACTCTACTGGAAAGGTGGCTTGAAAACAGCGGAAGGGGTTCCAGCTAAGCTGGAGTTTTATACATCGGATGTGGCTTCCACTTTTGAAGTGAGGGTAGAAGGAATAACGGAAGATGGTCGACCGTTTGTTAAAAAGGAGGAGTTTGTGGTGAATTAGATACTCACCATCACAAGCTTCTTTGTCTCGAAAAACTCTTCTTTAAAGAAGTCGCTGAGGTCGTGCACGTGGTATGGGTAATCTATTTCTGACAGTTCTTCTTCCAGGTCGCCACCTTTCAGGTAAAGAATGCCGTTTGGAATGTTGTGCTTAGGTGTTTTATTTATCTTCCCTTTTACCCAATCAGTAAATGGCTTTAAGCGAGTAACTGCCCGGCTTACAACGAAATCCCATTCGCCTTTCTGCTCTTCTGCTCTGCCATGAATAGCCGTTACGTTTTGGATGCCTGCCCCTTTGCACACCTCTTTTACCACCAGTATCTTTTTGCCAATCGAGTCGACAAGTGCGAATTCGGCCTCAGGAAAGAGAATAGCGAGGGGGATGCCAGGAAAGCCACCACCAGTACCGACGTCTAATATCTTTGTTCCGGGTTGAAATGAGATAAGCTTGGCAATTGCCAGAGAGTGCAACACGTGGTGGAGGTAGAGCTGCTCAATGTCTTTTCGTGAAACCACATTGATTTTCGAGTTCCAATCTTCGTAAAGAGGGTAAAGGGCACTAAACTGCTTCTTTTGTGTGGCAGTTAAATTGGGAAAATAACGAAAGATAAGGTCTTGATTCAAAGTCTTGATTGTTTTAAGTCTGTCAGAGGACAGACCAGGGGGATTGAGGAAGCGGTCATTCATTTCCATGGCCTGTCCCCTGACAGGTCATCAAAGCGGAATTATCTATTGTCCTCAGATATGGTCCTTTTTCTCCTTTACTAGATCATACATCAGCTCCCGTGCCCTGTGTAGTTGCGCTTTCACGGTGCCCAGCGGCGCATCAAGCTCCACGGCTATTTCTTCATAACTTAGCTCGTCGAAATAGCGCAGGCGCACCAGCTTCTGGTACTTGGCAGGCAGCTTGTTCACAAACATCTGCACAATCTCTATCTTCTGTGTTTTGATGGTTTCCTCTGCCGGGTTCAGGTTTTCATCCTGCACATCTATATTCACTGAGTCGCCACTTTCGTCTGTAAAGGACGTGTTAAGGCTATAGGTATCCAGTTTCTTCTTCCTGATAAAGTCAATGGCATTATTGGTGGCTATGCGAAACAGCCAGGTGCTGAATGTGTAGTCTTTCTTGAACTTGTGCAGGTTCCGAAACGCCTTGGCAAATGCCTCAATAGTCAGGTCTTCGGCATCGTCAATGTTCCTCACCATTTTGAGGATCATGTGATAAACGGGCTTCTTGTATAGCTGCATCAAATCTGCATAGGCATTCTCCTCTCCGTCAACAGTGGCTTTGTCGATCAGCTTGAAGTCCCGCAATGCTTTGTCAGAAAATTGTTTGTTTACGTCCATGTAACCCGTTTAGCAAATGTAGCCCTGCCACCAACCAGAAGCAGGTATACTCCATAAAATAAATCAATTACTGGTAGCGCCCAGTAAGAAAAACGATGTCCGGTTAGCCGATGGAAGTAACTTAACAAGCCCAAGGTCAATACTTCCCTGCCCAAAAAAACTCCCAAAGCCCAGTAGGGTTGGGTATTTGAAAGGGCTAAAATAAGCAAAGTCACCCAAAATCCTATCTGGGAAAACGACCAGAGGCCTAAATTAATTTTGTCACCCGCATTATATCTTTTTCCCACCGAAAGGTGCCTTAGCTTTTGTACCCAGTAGGAGCCGAACGACCTTTTAGGATGAGAGTAAACCAGGGCTTGAGGGTTCACGATGGCAATAGTGTTTTTTGAATTGGCGTGGGCATTTACGTACAAATCATCGTCTCCTCCGGTCACTTTCAAATGCGCATTAAAGCCTTTGTTGTCGAGAAAGAACGACTTTCGGTAAGCCAGGTTGCGCCCAACGCCCATAAAAGCTCCACCCACACCAGCTGAGCCGAGGTAGTTGATGCCCGTGATAGTGGTTTCCCACTGAATGAAATTATTAAGAAAACCCTTTTCAGTGTAGTACGGGGAATACCCCAGCACGAACTGAATTTTTTCTGAGCTGAACCCTTTAGCCATTTCAGCCACCCACTGGTCAGAAGCAGGACGACAGTCGGCGTCGGTGAGCAGCACAATGTCGTTGGCCGCTGCTTTTATCCCCAGTGTCAGGCCGTACTTCTTGCCGTTGACATGGTTAGGTGAGCTGTCCACCCTAACCATTTTTAGCTTTGGAGTGCTGCCCTTTAGCCCCAGCAAGTAGTCGTAGGTGCCATCATTGCTGCGGTCGTCCACAATGATCACCTCAAAATTGGGGTAGTCCTGCGCCAAAAGGAGGGGAATGAGTTCTTTGAGGTTTTCTTCTTCGTCGTGAGCACAAACAATCACGGATACGCCCACTTCAGTTTTGCCGAGCTTTTTCCGCCGCTTATTGACTTTGCTTAAGCCAATCCACCACTTGAATTGAAAGAAGAGATGAATAAAAAGAAAAAAACCACCCAAGACTGGTACCAGATACTCCATGTAGAATGCTCAAGTTTTCAAAAGCACCAAAGATAGGTTTTTTAGCCAATTAGATGATCGAATTGAAGGGCTAAATATGAAACGATGATTTGGACTGGTGGTGCACAGAAAAAAAAGGAGCGACATGTGCCGCTCCTTTTCAAACTCCAACAACGAACTATCAATTATTCAGCAATTAGTTACCTCTTGTGCTTAGCTGGCGAGCCGTTTCGGTTGTCGCCGGCTTCACAGTTTGAAGGCCTCTTCTGTAACCAGTACTTTCAGTTTTGCTTCCTGCGCTAGCCACTCTGCTGTCGCTGGCCTGCCCACGGTACTTATCATTTGAGCTGCCATGCCCGGTATTTTGGTTATTGTCACGGCGCCCGTCTTTGTCGTAGCTCTTTCCGTTCTGACTATCACGGTACTGATTATTATCACGATGGTCGTTATCATACTTGCCATTTTTGTGGCCTTTCTGATGGTTATTGTTGCCATAATGGTGGTCGTTATGGTGATACTTATCGTGATGATCTTTGCCATGGCCGTATCCTTTGTTATAGTAATGATACTTATTGGCGACCACTACCGGTCTTGGACGGTAGTACCTCTGGTAGTGATTGGCGTGGAATCCACAGTAGCTGTCACAAATGTGATGTGCAAAGTGGGAGTTCACGATGTGCACCGAGTTCAGGATTCTACCGTAGTGGTCTATATTCACTGACAAGAAGGTGCCTCTGTTTTCAAGGATAATTTCGAAGTCAATGAAACCTCTGTAAGGTACCTGGCGAACATGGACCACATCGTAGCCGTAGTAAGAGCGATTTATTTTGTACATCACTGCCTGCGGCACATTCCAGCTCAGCTGGTCGCCGTAGCTGCTATAATAGAAGGCAAATGAAGGTTGTGAAACAGCTTCTGTAGTACTAACCAGTACCAGCAAGCTCAAACTCAGAATTAATGTAGAAGTTTTCATGACCGTAATTGTTTGGTTCTGTTGTGATATATGCAAATGGCGGGCCAAAAACGTAAGTAATTATATGTCAATTAGTTAATGCCTTTTTTGGCGAGTGTAGAGAATGGCAAGGAGCTAGCGTTCCTCCAGATTATGTTGACTTGAGGGGGCCTGATTAGGAAAAGACCGGGAGTATTTCTCATTTTACCCCGAGTTTTTTGGAGTACATCGAAGTTTTTTGAGCGTTCGATGGATGGGCTATTTCTTCGTGCAAAGAATTAATCACAAAAAACACAAAAGGATGAAAGCTAAATCGATTATTGGAATGCTTGCCCTGGTAATGGCGGCGTCCTCATGCACCGTTCAGTCGTTGCACCCCTTGTACGATGAAAAAACTATGATCTATGAGCCCTTTTTGGAGGGAGAATGGATAGATGATGATGGCAATAGCTGGGTAATTAAAAGAGCACAGGGGCCGGATGCCAGTCAACTGAAGAAGGAGTTGGTAAATCCTAAGGCCTACCAAATAACCTACTATGGAGATTCGGTAGAAACTTACCTGGATGCCTATATGGTGAAACTGGACGAGACGTATTTTATTGATCTGTTTCCAGCAGAGAACTATGACAAAGAAATAGGAAACGACATACTCCTGGGGAATTTACTTCCTGTCCATACCTTTTCAAAGGTGGAAACGCAGGATGACAGTTTGTACGTCTATCAGTTTGACAGCGAATGGCTGAACGATCTGATAAAAAATAACCAGATCAGAATTTCGCATGAAGTAGTAAAAGCTCATGGGGCCGACAGGGTGGTGTTGACGGCGTCAACGAATGAGCTTCAAAAGTTTGTGGCGAAATACCACAATGACCCCAAAGCTTTCAGCGAGCCTGATAAGTTTTTCAGAAAGCGTCGGTAGATGATGAAAAGTAGTAAGCAGTTGTTCAAAAAGACAGTATCCAACAGGCTGGTGCAGCACCTGGCCTTTTGGGTGCTGTCCTTTTATGTGTTGCTTCGGATTTTTTCTACCGACAGCGAGATTCGTGATATCGACTACATCTACGACGGGTTGTTTCATTTTACGCTGATCATACCCGTTTACCTCAATCTCCTTGTTCTGATCCCGAAACTGCTGGACAGGGGCAGGTACTTTCTTTATATCGGCCTTGCAAGCCTTTCCATTCTGATTTTCAGCCAGCTTAATATATGGTTCTTCGATTATTTGGTCGACTTCCTGCTGCCCGGCTACTATTTCATCAGCTACTATGAGCTGCCTGACATTGTTCAGTTTTTTCTCGTTTACATGGGTGTGAGCACTTTGTTGAAGCTGTCGAAGGGATGGTTTCAGCTTGCCGAGGCGAGGACCAAACTAGCGGAGACCCGACAAGAAAAACTGGATGCAGAGTTGGAGGCACTTAAGTCGCAGGTCAACCCACATTTCCTATTCAACAGCCTCAACAATCTTTATGGTCTTTCGCTGAAAGGAGATAAGAAAACACCAGCCTCCATTCTCAAACTATCGGAGGTTTTACGCTATATGATTTATGAGGCAAAAGATGAAAAGGTGCCGCTTGAAAAGGAGATTTCTTTTATTGAAAATTATATCAATCTACAGCGGCTGCGGTCCGATCACCATGCCAGCATATCTTTTGAAATAGTTGGTGAGGCAAGAGAACTGCAAATTGCGCCATTGTTGTTTATTCCATTTGTTGAAAACAGTTTCAAGCATGGTGTAAAAGGTGAGACAGGCGATTCCTATGTTGATGTGAAAATGGAAGTTGGGAGCGATTTTATCAATTTCACCTGCCGGAATAATGTGGGGAGCATCGACGATGTGGAGCAGAGAAAATACGGAGGCATAGGGCTGGAAAATGTAAAAAAGCGACTGAAATTGATATATGAAGACCGTTATACCCTGGAGCTGGATGAAGGGAAAGAAGAGTACAAAGTAAACCTAACAATAGAACTACGATGAAACTCAGGTGCCTTATTGTGGATGATGAACCGCTGTCGCAAGAGGTAATTGAAGGCTATGTGAACGATGCGTCTCAGTTGGAGTTGGTGGCTAAGTGCAGCAATGCGCTGGAGGCCGCTGAGTTGATCAGGAGTCAGTCCGTCGACCTGATTTTTCTTGATATCAACATGCCCAAGTTGTCGGGCATCAGCCTGGTGAAGTCGTTGGCCAAACCACCAGCCATTGTGTTCATCACTGCCTATCCTGAGTTTGCAGTGGAAGGATTTGAGGTGGAAGCAGTCGATTATCTACTGAAACCGTGCTCTTTCGAGCGGTTCCTGAAGGCAGTTAGCAAAGTTGAACACTATTTACAGGCCTCAGGGAGAATGCAGGAAGCGGACTATTTTGTAGTCAAAGCTGATAAAAAGCTGCACAAAATAGCGCTGGAGGATATTCTTTATTTTAAGTCGATTGGTGATTATGTGAAGGTATACACCCGTGACAAAGTATTGATCACCAACGAGACCTTAAGAAACATTGAAGAAGGACTACCACAAAACAAATTCATCAGGTTACATAAATCCTTTATCGTTTCTCTGCAAGCGATTCAGTACCTGGAAGGCAATCAGGTAAAGGTGGGAGAGGAGATGTTGCCAGTGGGGCTGACTTATAAGGATAAATTGATGGAGAGGTTGGGAGGGTGAGGTTAAAGCAAGCTGCCTGCTTCGTTGTCGACCATTATATATGCCTGCGGAGTCACATGCACAATGCTGGCAGGCAGAGTTTCGATTGGTTGCGAGGCGGCTACTTTAGCTATAATGCCCGCTTTTTTTTCTCCATTCGCCATAATAATGGGCAGCTTGGCTTCCTGAAAATGCTTCAATCCCATGGTGATGCCAGTGGAGAGTTTCGTTTCTCCAGGAAAGTATTTTTGTCCCACCGAAATGGTTTCCTCTGCCAGTTGGCTAATGTGGGCAAAAGTGTCGAAGGTCGTGCCCGGCTCATTCATGCCAATGTGGCCATTGAGGCCTATTCCTACCAGCATCACATCCAAGCCTCCGTGTTGGTGAATCAGCTCATTCACCTCATCACATTGCGCCTGCACGTTGGGTTGGGTGCCGTCAAAAAAAACAATTTGCTTTTCGGGAATGTTCAGTGGCTCAAACAGGTCTTCATCCATCATTTGCCGGCAAGAGCCTTTGGTGGAACCGTTCATGCCGTTCCACTCGTCGAGCCCAATGAAAGTCCAGTTAGAGACGTCTAATATACCAGCTTTCACATCTTTTACCAGGCATTTGAATACGCCAATCGGCGTATGGCCGGAGGCCAGGCAGACGAGAGGATTGGGTTTGTCTTTTACGCTTTCAATGATGAGGTCAGCGGTCTTGCGGGAGAGCTCTTCGTAGGTGGCGTAGGTTTGGATGGTCATGCTCAGTGTCAAAGATACGTTTCGTGAAGATAAGCTGACGATTGCCAATTATTACGCTATTTTTGCACCTGTTTTTAAAAAGGAATGCAATTTAAACTTCAAGCCACAGATAAAGGATCGAAAGCAAGGGCCGGACACCTAAGCACAGGGCACGGTGAGATTCAGACCCCCATCTTCATGCCGGTAGGCACAGCGGGCTCCGTAAAGGGCGTGCACCAGCGGGAGTTGAAGGAGGACATCAAGGCCCAGATCATCCTTGGCAATACCTATCATCTTTATCTCAGGCCAGGTCTGGATATTTTAAAACCTGCCGGTGGGCTCCATGGCTTCAATGGCTGGACGGGCCCGATCCTTACCGATAGCGGAGGGTATCAGGTTTATTCACTGGCCGATCAACGCAAAATCACAGAAGAAGGCGTTAAGTTTAAATCGCACATCGACGGCTCAAATCATCTTTTCACTCCTGAAAATGTCATGGACATACAGCGCACCATTGGCGCTGACATTATCATGGCTTTTGACGAGTGCCCTCCGTTTCCCTGCGAGCTGGACTATGCGAAAAAGTCGATGGAGATGACACACCGCTGGCTGGACAGGTGTATCAACCACCTGAAAACAACAGAACCGCTTTACGGGCACGAGCAGGCGCTGTTTCCCATAGTTCAAGGCAGTGTGGATAAAGAGCTCCGTACGATTTCAGCAGAGTACATCGCTTCCAGAGGCATGGATGGCAATGCCATTGGTGGGCTGTCGGTGGGGGAGCCTGCCGAGTTTATGTACGAAATGACAGACCTTGTTTGTAATATACTACCTGCCGACAAACCCCGTTATCTGATGGGAGTAGGCACGCCAGCCAACATTCTGGAGTGCATCGCTTTGGGAGTTGATATGTTCGACTGCGTGATGCCTACCAGAAACGCCAGAAACGGCATGCTGTTTACTTCTGAGGGGATTATTAATATTAAGAATGAGAAATGGAAGGATGATTTTTCGCCTATTGATGCAACGGTTGGTGGATATGCCAGCACTTTCTATTCCCGGGCATATCTGCGTCACCTCATCATGAGCAAGGAAATGTTGGGAGCGCAAATAGCTACTGTTCACAATCTTACTTTTTATCTTTGGTTGGTTAATACCGCAAGGGAAAAAATCATTGACGGTACTTTTACCAGCTGGAAAGATGTTATGGTGAAGAAGGTAAGCCACCGCTTGTAGTGAAATGAAGCTGATCGACAAATACATTCTCAAGAAATTCCTGGTCACATTCTTCTTTGTGATGGTAATGCTTGTGTCTGTCATCTGCGTAATCGACTTCACTGAAAAGAATGATAAGTTCATTAAGAATGGTCTGGATGCGCTCATTATTTTCAAATACTACCTCACTGTTTTTCCTTTTTTCGCCAGCTTAATCACCCCCATCACTGTCTTCATAGCCACGGTGTTCATTACCGCCAATATGGCCGCCCGAACAGAAATAATTGCTATTCTGGCCAGCGGCATCAGCTTCAAACGCATGCTTGTGCCCTATGCTATAGGCGCTGTTCTTGTTGCCATACTCACTTTCTTTTTCAACGGCTATATTATTCCCAATGCCAATAAATTCAGGATTGGATTCGAGGTGGCCTATGTGAAAAAGGCTTTTTATTTTGTTGAAAGGGATATTCACATGAAGGTAGGAGATGACACCTACCTGTACCTGCAGAGCTATAATAACAGCTCGGACGTGGCCTACAAAGTAACGCTGGAGAAGATAGAGGGGGATCAGATGAAAGCCAAACTGGTAGCCAACCGAATGGACTGGGACTCCACAACTCATAAGTGGAAGGTAATTAACTGGCAGCTTCGGGAGATTGATGGTTTTGAGGAGAAAATAACGGCTGGCACTCAACTTGACACGACTTTAAGTCTGTCGCCGGCTGACTTTGCAAACAACTACGGCCGCCAGGAAACGATGAACATGAATGAGTTGGAGGAGCACATTCAGCTACAAACAGCCAGGGGAGCCGAAGACGTAGTGATTTATAAGATTGAGAAGTACATTCGCTATATGCAGCCGTTCGCTGTCATCATCCTCACTTTTATAGGAGTGATTGTTTCGGCACGCAAGTCGAGAGGAGGCACAGGCTATCTCATCGCTTTGGGCTTTGCGCTGGCCTTTCTTTACATCATTTTTTACACTTTTTCACGGGCAGTGGCCGAGGCTGGATCGATGGATCCTATTCTGGCAGTGTGGCTGCCTAATATCGTGTTTGGTACTATCGGCGGGCTCATGTATTTCACACTTCCCCGATGACGAGCCAGTACACCAAAGACTATTTGCAGCTTCATTTCATTGTTTTCTTGTGGGGCTTCACCGCCATACTGGGAATGCTTGTCAGCATGCCGTCGGTGGAGCTGGTTTTTTACCGCACATTCATTTCAGCAATCGCACTGGGCGTCATGCTGTTAGTCGGAAAAAAAAGCTTCACTATCGGCACCCGGGACATAGTTAAAACACTGGCGACGGGCGTTATTATCGGCGTGCACTGGATTCTTTTCTTTGCTGCCGCCCGGCTTTCCAATATCTCTGTTTGCCTGGCTGGAATTGCCACCATTTCGCTGTGGACTAGCCTTTTGGAACCCCTTATGACCAAAAAGCGTGTGAAGGGCTTTGAAGTTGTGCTGGGGCTGATGGCGATAGTGGGCATCGTTATTATTTTCAATGTGGAGTTCAAGTATGCCTGGGGCCTTTTCGTTGCCATTGTCTCGGCATTCCTCGCCGCTGTTTTCACTGTCATCAATTCTCAGTTTACACAAAGGCATTACCATTTTACTGTGACGTTTTATGAGATGATTGGAGCCGCAGTAAGCATTGGTTTGTTCTTCCCGATCTATGGAGCTTACTTTTCTGACGGCGTTCAACTTGGGCTGCGGGGGTATGACTTGCTTTGGCTGATCATATTGGCGCTCGCCTGCACGGTGTATGCCTATTCCGAGTCGGTGAAGCTGATGAAGAGGATCCCAGCTTTTGCCGTCAATTTGGCGGTCAACCTGGAACCTATTTACGGCATCATTCTGGCATTATTGATTTTCGGAGAGCAGGAGAAAATGAAACCGGGATTTTATATCGGGACGTTGATTATTTTGTCTTCAGTGTTGATTTATCCCTGGATCAACAAGTACTATCAAAGAAAGGCGCTGGAGACGGATGTGCTGAGGTGATCAGAGCATAGTTGCCCAGCTATTCATTTCATTTGCCAGTTTCAGCTTTGGCTTTCCTTCGAAAATCCCATACATCGTTGAGCCAGATCCCGTCATGCTTGCATACACCGCCCCGTCGGCATAAAGCTTTTCCTTTATTTCCCCCAGAGAGGGGTGGTTGGGGAAAACAGATTGCTCAAAGTCATTTATCAGCATATCCTTCCATGAGGAGACAGGCACGGACAGGATTTCAGTAATGGTTTTTTGCTGATCGTTGGGCTTTACACCGGCGTAGGCTTCACGGGTGCCAATGTGAATGCCAGGAAACACCAGCAGGAGATAATTCCCCTTTAAGTTGACAGGAAAGCTACTGAGCTCGGTACCTCTTCGGGAAGCAATTGCCGCTTCATTTTTTACAAAGAAAGGGCAGTCACTACCCAGCTGAGCTGCGTAGTCTTCCAGCTGAGTGTTGCTCAGTCCCAGTCCGAACTTTTTATTGAGCATCACCAGCATAAAAGCGCCGTCGGCGGAGCCGCCGCCAAGGCCAGCGCCCATGGGAATGGCTTTGTGGAG
Source organism: Imperialibacter sp. (assembly GCF_048007035.1). Classification (NCBI taxonomy): domain Bacteria; kingdom Pseudomonadati; phylum Bacteroidota; class Cytophagia; order Cytophagales; family Flammeovirgaceae; genus Imperialibacter; species Imperialibacter sp. Next base: position 101,890 of record NZ_CP180355.1, on the reverse strand, counting down.
GTGTATGCTGATGGGAGGGAGTTGGAAATCCTTTTGAAGTAACTGATAGGCTTTCAGGCAAAGATTGTCGTCGCTGCTACCTGGAATTGGCAAACCAGACGATGTAAATGACTGTGACTTAGCTTCAACTATTTCTAACACATCCTGCAGCGGAATGGGCAGGAAGAGGCTGGAAATGTCGTGATAGCCATCAGACCTCTTGCGAAGGATCTGAAGTCCCAGGTTAATTTTGGCATTGGGGAAGGTGATCACTGATACTCTGCTATCTTAAGGTAGGTTCCAACTTACTTTCAAAGGAGTCAATTTCGCAATATTAAGGTGTTAAAACGGAGATGCCTGCTTTCGCAGGCATGACGTTCCGTATACACAATGCTATTTCAATTACTTATTGAACATTTCAATCACCTCTTCAGAGATACCAGTGCTGGAGTATCCACCATCATGGTAGAGGTTCTGCATCGTTACCATGCGGGTAAGGTCTGAGAAAAGCGAGATGCAATAGTCGGCACATGCGCCCGCTGGAGCGTTGCCCAATGGCGACTGCTTGTCAGCAAAGTCATAGAAGCTCTGGAAACCATCGATACCTGACCCGGCTGTCGTTTTTGTAGGTGACTGAGAGATCGTATTCACCCTCACGTTCTTCGCTTTGCCCAGTCTGTATCCGTATCCTCTGGCAATGGATTCCAGCACAGCTTTGGCGTCGGCCATATCGGTGTAAAAAGGATAGGTGCGCTGTGCAGCTATGTAGGACAAGCCAACAATAGACGCCCACTCGTTCAGTGCGTCCTGCTTCTCAGCCACGTGCATCATTTTATGAAAGGAAAGAGCAGAAATATCAATAGACTTCTGGAACCAGTCGTAGTTCAACTCACCGTACGACTTCCCTTTGCGGATGTTTGGAGACATACCGATAGAGTGCAGCACAAAGTCAATTTTTCCACCCAATATCTCTGTCGACTTACTGAAAAGGTTTTCCAGTTCTTCCACAGATGTGGCATCGGCAGGAATGATTTCAGCATTGCAGGCCTTGGCCAGGTCGTTTATTTTGCCCATTCTCATGGCAATTGGTGCATTCGTTAGTGTGAAAGTTGCACCTTCGGCGTGGGCTTTTTCAGCCACGTGCCAGGCAATGGAGTTCTCATCCAATGCGCCAGAAATGATTCCTCTTTTTCCTTTTAATAGATTATAAGCCATAGTTCTTGTTTTAAGCGAATGTAATATGGGCAAAAATAGAAAAATTTAACTCAATCCTGTTGTAGCAGTTCCCGTGCATTCTGTAGCGCAGACGCAGTAGGGGAGGCACCGGCAATCATCTTGGCGATTTCATTCACCCTCTCTTCCTCTGCGAGCAGTTTTACTTTACTCACAGCCTTGTCGCTGCTATTGTCTTTGTAAACAAAATAATGGGCATCGCCTTTGGCTGCAAACTGGGGCAGGTGACTAATAGAAATTACCTGGTGCTTCATGGCCATGGTTTTCATCATCCCTACCATCTTGTTGGCGATCTCACCGGATATACCCGTGTCAATCTCGTCGAAGATGATGGTAGGTAAAGCTGTTTTGTCTGTGAGGATGTATTTGATAGCAAACATGAGCCGTGAAAATTCACCTCCAGAGGCTACGTCCTTGAGTTCCCTTGGCGTAATGCCCTTGTTGGCGCTGAAAAGGAAGCCAATTTCATCCACCCCTGACTCTGTTGGAGCCACCACCTTGTGGCTGACCTCGAAAGATCCCAAAGGCATGCCGAGCTCTCTTACTATCTCTACTACTGCCTTCGAGAAACTGGCAAAAGCAGTCTTTCTATGCTCGCTCAATTTAGTCGCCGCCAACGCCAATTCCTTTTCCGCTTCATCAAGCTCGTTTTTGGCATCCGTCAGTGTGTCGTCCATGTTTTGGACAAGTCTCACCTTGGCTTCAAGGTTTTGCTGAATGACGAGTAGCTCTTCAATAGAGGCCACTCTGTGCTTCTGCTGGAGCTGGTTGATCAAATCAACCCGCTCTTTTGTCAATTGTATTCTCTCAGGATCGTACTCAATCTGATCGTCTTCTTTTTTTATTTCCTCGCCAATGTCCTGTAGCTCAATAACAGCGCTTTCCAGCCGCTCTCTGAGGGCATTGATTTTTCCTGAGAACTTACCAGCAGCAGAGAGGGCATGCATCACCTGCGCCAGTTGGCTTTCAATAGAGAATTCTGCCTCGCTAAGCAACTGCAGGCTTTCATTGAGCCTTAGCTTAATTTCTTCGGCGTGCTCCAAAGTGGCGAGCTCATCTTCCAATTGTTGCTGCTCGTCTGCTTTCAGGGCTGCCTTTTCAAGCTCGGTGTAAAGGAACAAGTTGTACTCCGCTTCCTTTTGCAACTCAGTGCTTTCAGTCACTAATTGGTCGTAAGCTTTCTTTTTCTTCCTGAAGCTTTTGAAAAAGCCAACGTAGCTATCTATCAACGGCTGGCTGCCGGCATAGGCGTCAATCACGCCCAGCTGAAACTTATTGGAGGCCAGCAATAACGTGTCGTGCTGCGAATGGATATCCATCAAATGATCGCCCAGCGACTTGAGCACATCCAGCGTAACCGGTGTGTCGTTCACAAAGGCTCTCGATTTACCTGACGGGCTAATTTCCCTTCGGATCAGTGTTACTGCTTCATAATCAAGCTCGTTCTCCTCAAAAAGCGGGGCCAACTTATAGGCAGAAACATCAAAAGAGCCTTCTACTACGCACTTCTCATTTTCGTTGTAGAGCGACTTCGTATCTGCCCGGTTGCCCAGCAGCAAGCCAACAGCACCCAGCATAATGGACTTACCTGCGCCAGTTTCACCTGTAATCATGTTCAGCCTGGACGATGGTGTCATCTCCAGGTGTTCAATGAGTGCATAGTTTTTAATGAGCAGGTGTTTTAACATAGTTGCCGGTTACTTCCCGAAGTCCTAAGGTTAAGGAAGTCAAAAATATAAGTTTAAATGTTTTGAATGCCGAGATGGTAGGAGAATTCTTTAAAAGAATCGCTCATTTCAAGCCCTTAATTCTTGATGATTGCCTGAAGTTTGTCGTTTTCTCCCGGGTCGAGTTTGGTCAGGATGTCGTAGGCTTGCTGGCGAACTGATCTATCTCCCTGTGAATAGATATTTACCAGCTCATCCAGTTTGGCATCCATGAAAGCGATGGGGTAAATGCTGTTCGGCCTTACGGCTTTTACTTGTTGGATTTTTTTTAGTGTCTCGAGCATCGCCACCCGGGACTCGTTTGGCTTTTCCTGAAACAGGTCGAGACCTTTCAAGTGGTAGTCGTATGCTGCTTCACGCAGGGGGATCATGGCAGCGTTCATCAGGTTTTCTGTGAGCCAATATCGGTTCCTGTTGTTTCCAAACTGATCCCAACCAACAGCACCCGACTGCTGGGCATTGTTAACAATCAAAAAGGCCTTTTCAAAATAAGGAGTGCCTCCCATTTTTGAGTATGTGTCGTAGTCCATGCCCAGGATGATGTAGGCATAGTAGGCCAGCATCGATGTGATATTGCTGGTGAAGGCATTTTCATTGAACTGCAGCGGCTGCGATTCAGTGTAGTCAAACTGCCAGTCCCTGTCAGCAAAGTTGAAAACAAGCGATTCATACCCCGAATTATACACAGGCCGGGCCGACAGCACCTGAACAGCCGCCTTGAAGTTGCCAACGGAGGGCATTTCCTCCATGTTGATGATGATGTTGCAGTTGATCCGCTCTTCTTGCTTGTAAACGTCGTTGGTCCATTTACGGGTGTTGAAGAATTGGGTAAATGCCTGCTCCATATCAGAAAAAATACGGCGCTCTGTGGTTTGCACCTGCTGGGCGTTCACGGTCACTTTGCAGTTGAGCTCCTGGGCATTGGCACTCACTGTTGCACACAAAGCGAATGCTATTGCCAGGCTATAAGCCCATTTTTTTGCAAACCACGTCAACAATGTCATTGGCCACTTCCTGTTTAGATTTAAGGTCAAATGTGCTGCTTCCATCATGGTCTAAGATAGTAATCTTATTTGTATCGTGGGCAAATCCCGCTCCCTGGTCTTTCAACGAATTAAGAACGATGAGATTGAAGTTTTTCTTGTGCAGTTTATCCTTTGCATAGGCTATTTCGTTGGTCGTCTCCAATGCAAATCCGACGGTAAATTGCTTTTTCTTCTTTTTACCGAGTGTGGCGGCAATGTCTGGGTTCTTTACCAGGTGCAACGTGAGCGTGTTGTCGCTCTTCTTAATTTTTTCCTGTGCAGGTGTATCGGGGCGGTAGTCGGCCACTGCGGCAGCAAACACGGCGATGTCAACATCGTCAAACTTTGCCACGCAGGCTGTCAGCATTTCCTCGGCTGAACGAACTTTCGTCACATGAATGGCCGCATGAGTCGTAGAAAGCGTAGAGGGGCCGCTTACTAGTTGCACAGTAGCTCCCTGACTGGCAAATCGCTCAGCCAATGCGAATCCCATTTTGCCGGTTGAATGGTTTCCAATGAAACGAACGGGATCGATGGCTTCATGTGTTGGGCCAGCCGTGATGAGCACCTTTTTTCCTGCCAGGCGCTGCGCTTTGGTGAAATGCTCTTCGAGGTGATGCACAATGTGCTCGGGTTCCGCCATTCTGCCTACTCCGCTCAGGCCACTGGCGAGCTCCCCATCTTCGGCGTTGATAAGCTTATTGCCGTAAGAGAGCAGCGAGTCGATATTGGCGGTGGTGGATGGGTGCCTGTACATGTCGAGATCCATGGCAGGGGCAAAGAACACAGGGCAGCGGGCAGAGAGATAAGTGGCCAGCAGCAGGTTATCGCAAATGCCATTGGCCATTTTTGCCAGCGTATTGGCACTTGCTGGCGCTATTACCATGGCGTCGGCCCATAGGCCAAGCTCTACATGGTTGTTCCAGGTACCGTCGGTAGAGTGAAAGAAGTCAGAGTAAACTGGCTTTTTGGAAAGCGTGGAAAGCGTAAGGGGAGTGATGAAATTTTTGGCGTCGGCTGTGAGAAGTACCTGCACCTCTGTGCCTTGTTTAACGAGTAAACGGGTAAGAAGAGCCGATTTATAAGCGGCAATGCTGCCACAAACACCCAGAAGGATTTTTTTACCTTGAAGCATGTTAATGTAATTGAAAAACTATGAAGCGGCCAAATTCATAACCAAAGGTCACTTTCAGCCGCTTCACTTTCAAATTAACGCTTTTCAGGTTATTCGAAATGAATTTGGTTGAAGGAAAAGCTAATTAAGCTGTTTCCTCTTCTTCGTTTCTTCTGAAATAAAGCTTTCCTTCGAGGAATTCGTCCGTTGCCACGATGGTTGGCTTAGGCATTTTCTCGTAGAACTTAGAGATTTCGATCTGCTCTCTGTTCTCGAAAATTTCCTCCAGGTTGTCTACTGTAGAAGCGAATTCGGCTAGCTTGTTGCTAAGCTCCTCTTTCATTTCTGCAGAAAGTTGTCTGGCTCTCTTGCCAACTATTACTACAGACTCATAAATATTGCCTGTAGGCTTAGCCAGTTGTGCATTATCACGAGTGATAATCGATGCCTGCGAATTTGTTTTGTTAACTGCCATATCTTAGTTACTTGAAATACTTGATAATTCACGTACCTGCTCCAGGCTGATTGTGTACATGTCCTGGGCCTGACGTACAAATTTACCCTCTGTAAACTTGTCTATAAATTTCTGATAATAAACAATTGTTTCTCTGTATCGTTCCTCCTGCTTGCTCGGGATACTTTGCTGAGCATATTCGAACTGACATTTAATACGAAGAAACGACCCCTCTTCATTAAACTCAGAATCAGGAAAATCTACTTCAAAGTTATTGAATGCAACCACCGCTGCTTTGTACCTCCTTAGTTGGTAGTACAGGCGTGCATTGTCGAAAGCCTTCTTCTCTAATTTCAACTGAAGGTCATCTATGATCTGCTGCGATTTATCTTTGTATTCGCTGTACGGATACTTGTTGATGAACGTTTGCATAGAGGCAATAGCCTCATAGGTGCTGCTTTGGTCAAGGTCGGTTACCGGCGACTCAAGGTACAGCGAGTAGGCATTCATATACTGCGCTTCCATGGCATGCTCACTCCTGGCGTAGGTGGTGGCAAAGGTTTTGAAGTAGTGGGAGCTTAATATGTATTGCTTCTGATAATAGTAGGAATACGCATAGTAGTATTCCGCCAACTCAGCTTCTTTGGTTCCTTTAATGATAGGAATGATATCTTCAAAAAGCACATTGGCTTTGTAGTATTCCTCCTCCTCGTAATATTTCATGGCAGCATCATATTTCCTTTTCCAGTCAGTGCTCTTCTGGATTTTTCGAAATTCGCTGCAAGAAACCGTGATGAAACCTATAGAAAGGTATAAAAGCGTTACTAAAAGCCGGGTTTTGAACATAAGCTCGCAAAATTAAGTGATGGTCAGCTAATTACCAATCTATTGTTGGCTGTTTTCTTTCTTTTTGACACCAGATGTGCCGTTAAGGTTGGGTTTTTTTGTTGGAACGGCCGTTTTAGAGGGTAGGGTGCCGCTTGCTTTATTTGGTGAACCTCCCGCCGCACCTTTGGCAGCACCGGAAGTTGCACTCAATCCACTTTTTTGGACAGGTTTTGAAAGAGAAGGTTTCTTGATCGGATTGCCCAAACTATCGGTTGCGACTTCTTCCGGAGGAACAGGGCTAAGCACCTGCTGGAGTGTTGGCCGCTCACTTGCCCGCCAGGCAAACCCACCCAGCTTTGTGAGTTCAGGCGTGATCTCGTGAGGAGGGTAAAAAGTGGCCTCCGGTTTCATATAGAACGAAATATTGTTCAGCTCATTTCCTTTGAACCGCATGGTGATGTTACTGCACAATATCCGGTTCATGCCCATCAGCAAACTGTCGCCATCGCTCAGCACAAAGTATATGCTCTCTCCGTTGCCGTTTACATCCACTCTCTTGATAGCATTATCGGCAAAGTAAGCCCTCATGTTCCTGCCCTTTACCTGGTTAAACTGCTTGAGGGTGTCTTGCGAGACAATGAATGCATCTTTTTGCATGTACATTTCGTCAACCACGTTGTTTTTCAAATACAAACTGATCGTGTCAGACTCTATTTGGTTTTTGAAATTCCACAACACCGGATCGAAATAATAAGTGATAACAGAATCGGCAATAAAGTAGGCAAGCGAATCAGCTTTCCCCTGCAAATTAGACCTGAACATTCTCACATGGTTGTAAGCCAGTATTCTCTTCAGGGAGTCAACATTATCTTCTATAGAAATAAGTGTGTCAGCAGCCAGGTAAAAGGTGTCCGCCTGCATCATTTTTTTCATGACTGGGTTGCCGAATACTTTTGATAATCCTTTGTTTCTCCAGTAAACTCCCTTTTCGCCAGTGATGATGACATCATTGTTTTTTGCTGTCATTTTCACATTACCAGTGGCCGTGTAGTACTTGTTGATGTCGTCAAAAAACAGCTCGTCTCCCTCCAGAATATAGTCTCTGGTGTCTATTTGTCCTTTGATAAATGAAGACTGCTCGGGAATGGTTTTGAACTCACCACCTTTCGAATACAGCATGGTGCTGTCGGAGGTGATGATTTCCGTACGCCCATCGGTGATGGCAATTTTGGTAATGGTATTGTACCTCAGTGTGTCGGAATGTAATGTGTACTCCGGGCTTAACAGCTCGACCTTGCCGTAGAAAGTGGCCCGGTCTTCAAAGCCATAGAAATAGCCCCGGCGGCTTGAAAGTGTGTTATTCAAATCTACCAGCTTACCATTATTAAAGTAGTTGGCCACTCGGGTGTCCAGTTCGTAGTCCAGAAAGTCGGTGTAAAGCCTGTTCTCGCCGCTGGTATACACCACATTTTCCCGCATCTGCGCCTTTCTGGTGTTACCGTCGTAAAAGAGCTTGTTGCCGGTAATGGTCACTGTATCGTTGTCAACAATTCTTACGTGCCCAAAAGCCTCCATGGAGTTGCCGGATTTTAGCATCACCGCTGAGTCGCAGTAGATGATGGTGTTTTTCTGTGAGAAGGTCACATTTTCCCACAGCTTTTCATAAGAGCCAGCTTTGTCTCTCACCACCATGCCATGCTCTGCCTTGTACTTAAGCTTCTCCTTGCGCTGCGCCTGGGCGAGATGCGAGATACCCAGCAGGAAGAGAAGGGGTATGAGTATTTGAAAAGAGAATTGCCTCATTGTTTTTGTTAGTCCGTGGCAAAAATAGAGAAAGAACCTTTACTTGCGTAAAGTTCCTCTAGCTGCTTAAACGGCAGGGCCATCAAATGCGGTATGGATATCGAAAAAAAACTCCATGAATTAAGAATTTTTATCGGGAAGCATGGTCTTTTTGGTGCAAAGGAAAAGATTTTGCTGGCGATCAGTGGAGGAGTAGATTCGGTGGTGATGGGGAGGTTAATGGTGGCGCTTGGACAGCCTTTCGGTGTTGTGCACTGCAACTTTAAGTTGAGAGGCGAAGCTTCCGATGGCGACGAGGCCTTTGTAAAGCAATTGGCCAATGAATGGAAGGTGCAATTTTTTTCGACCTCTTTTGATACCATAGCTTTTGCAGAGGAAAACGGCCTGTCGATTCAAATGGCGGCCAGGGAGCTTAGGTACGGATATTTTTCAACACTAAGTGCGCAACAAGGTAATGCCAAAATTGCCACGGCACACCACGTCAATGATGCGCTGGAAACCATTTTGCTCAACCTCACACATGGGACTGGTTTTCGGGGGCTTTCTGGTATCACACCGGCCAGGGACCATTTTGTAAGGCCTATGCTGGCATTTACGGGCGAAGAAATAAGAGAAATAGCCGGTGCACTGGCCCTGAAGTGGAGAGAGGATGCCTCGAATGCCAAAGATGACTACGAGCGAAACAAGCTGCGACACCGTGTAGTGCCGGTGTTGGAAGAACTAAATCCTTCTCTCGGGGCTACTCTGAAGGACACGCTGGTCAGGCTTTGGACCACTGACGCTGCCATCAAGGGTGGACTTGAAGTCTGGCAGGCCAGCCATGTGGTGGAAAAGGAAGGTTACACCGAAGTAGCACTGAAGGGAGCCGGAGAGCATTTGATGTTTTACCTCTATGAGTACCTGAAGGCTAAAACCTCGCTGCCCTACAAGTCTTTCAAGCAATTGGAAGCGAGTATTGGAGAAGGCACTTCCGGCAAACTTTTTTTCACCGATACCCATCAGATCAACCTGGACCGGGGTCGGCTTATCATAAGCAGGACAGGTGAGGACGAAGGTGAAGAGCCGATCTTTGTTGACGCAAATGACAAGGAGGTGGTATTTCAGTTCGGAAAGCTTAGCTGCCAAACGTTGGCAATGCCAGTCGCCATTGATCGGTCGGAGGGTGTAGCTTTGCTGGATGCCGACTGCCTGCGGTTTCCTCTGGAGCTTCGGCGCTGGAGAGAAGGAGACAGCTTTGTGCCACTGGGTATGAGCGGCCAAAAAAAGATCAGCGATTTTATGATTGATGCCAAAATTCCAGTAAACTTGAAAAGCAGGGTATATGTCCTGTTGTCCGGCGGCGAAGTGGTCTGGGTGGTTGGCAAAAGAATTGATGACCGATGTAAGATTACTGCTGCCACAAGCAGGGTGTACAAACTAAGTGTATGTTAAAGAGCATATTGAATCCATTTAGAAAGTCTTATAACTCAGAGGAACTCAACCTTTTTGGCTTTTTACAAAAAGTGAGGCTGTTCGAAAGATTGAGCTATGAGGAGATGGCCTTGTTTGTGCCTTACCTGTACCTGAGGCAGTATAAAAATGAGGAAGCTGTTTTTTTTAGGGGAGACCCCAGCCATGCCCTTTACATCATTAAGAGTGGGGAGATAGCGCTGAACATCGACGTGAAGGATAAATTCGAGGAGCTGTCACGGATCTATCCAGGAGATGCGTTTGGAGACAATACTGTGATTGAAAATGCCACCAGAATTTTCACCTCCGTTGTAGTGAGCGACAATGCCGAACTTTATGTGATTCCGCAAGTAAACTTATTGCAGATCATGAATGATAACACGGTGATCAGGGCTAAGGTGATGACCTCATTTGCTGAGATTTACAATGCCTATTCTGCTAACCTTGTGAAGTCTTACCGAAATCACTTCGGCTTTTTTGACCTGAGCCTGGCCTACAAAAGGCGCTAAATATTTGCCGCACATATTTGTTGGCTACCGGGCAGGTCAATTAGTCAAAAGCTTGTTCGAATAATAGCTTGTATTTTATAGCTTTGTCCCGATTATTAAATGGTTCAACTCCTAAAAAAATAGACATATGAAAATTACCGTTGTTGGCGCTGGAAACGTGGGGGCCAGTGTAGCTGAATACGCAGCCATGAAAGAACTGGCTGACGAAATTGTGATCCTCGATATCAAGGAAGGCTTTGCAGAAGGCAAGGCAATGGATCTCAACCAATGTGCAACCCTCAATGGATTCAACTCGAGAATCATTGGTACTACTGGTGACTATAGCAAAACAGCCGGATCGAAAGTAGTAGTGATCACGTCAGGTATCCCAAGAAAGCCAGGCATGACCCGTGAAGAGTTGATCGGCACCAACGCTGGCATTGTTAAGTCAGTAACTGAAAATGTACTCAAGCACTCTCCAGAGGCTATCATTGTGGTGATCAGCAACCCTATGGATACGATGACCTATCTTGCTGTTAAAACAAGCGGTATACCTAAGAATCGCATCATTGGTATGGGTGGTACGTTGGACAGTGCCCGTTTCCGTTACAGGTTGGCTGAAGCGCTTAACTGCAATGCTAATGACGTGCAGGGTGTTGTAGTTGGCGGACATGGCGATACCACCATGATTCCTTTGACTCGCCTGGCCACTTATAATTCAACTCCTGTATCCAACTATCTGTCGGCAGAGAAGCTTGAAGAAGTGTCGAAAGCTACGATGGTGGGTGGTGCCACATTGACTGGCCTACTGGGTACTTCGGCATGGTACGCTCCGGGAGCCTCGGGAGCAGCTGTGATCGAGGCCATTGTGCGTGACCAGAAAAAATTAATGAGCGCTTCCGTGTATCTGGATGGCGAATATGGTCAAAAAGATATCTGCGTAGGTGTGCCTGTGATCATTGGCAAAAACGGATGGGAGAAAGTAGTTGACTTCAAGCTCAACGCTGAAGAAAAGACCAAGTTTGAGGCCAGCGCAGCAGCTGTTCGCAATATGAACAATGCTTTGGAGCTATAAGGAGTCAAAAAGCTCATATAAAAAGGCACCGGAGAATTATCTCTGGTGCCTTTTTTATGACCATTCTGGTCTCCAATAGTTTAAATCGCCTTCAGCGCACCTTCGTAATCTGGCTCCTGACCGATTTCTGGCACAAGTTCAGTATGGGCTACCCTGCCTGTTTCGTCTATCACCACGACAGCTCTTGCGTCGAGCCCCTGGAACCGGCCGTCGATTATTTCTACTCCATAGGCTTTGCCGAAAGCGTTGCCGTCTCTGAAGTTAGACAGCGTGATGACGTTGTCCAGCCCCTCAGCGCCACAAAACCTCTTGGCGGCAAATGGCAAGTCTTTGCTAATACACAAAACGACTGTATTGTCGAATGATGATGCTTCTTTGTTGAACTTTCTGATCGAGGTGGCACAAACCCTGGTATCTACGCTGGGGAAGATATTAAGGATCACTTTCTTTCCTTTGAAGTCAGACAAAGATGCCTCCGACATATCTGCTTTTACCAATTTAAAATTTGGTGCTGAAGACCCTACTACAGGAAGTTCGCCAATAGTGGTGCATGGATTTCCACCCAATGTAATTCTAGCCATTTGAATATTTTGTTAACGGTTTATGTGAATAACTAAATAATGAATGCTTTGTTAGAATACCGAGACGAAGCAGGAATAATTCCCCTTGTTAAGTAATAATCTAAGGGGAGGTGAGGATCAACAATACGATCAGATCGATGGGATATGTACGCTTAATTTAGAACAGTATGGATTCTTAACCTGCCACTCTTCAAGCAATATTTCCTTCATTGTACAAGGCGGCTTTCTCAGGTTATTTTCTTTCTATATTAAAGAAAAAAAACGAATGAGGAGACTTACTACTTTTTTATCCCTTGTGGCTCTGGGCGTGTCGATGACAGGCGCCTTTGCGCAAGACAAAGCCATTATGGGCTTCAAAGATCCGGCTTCTGAGCTGGAACTGGAGAAAAAATTTGATCAGCAATTGAAGGCTGAAAACCTCGATCAGTGGTTAAAACGCATGTCATCGAGGCCTCACCACGTGGGGTCGCCCTTTGATAAGGACAATGCCGATTTTATGGCTGCGATGTTTAAATCGTGGGGCTACGATGCTGAGGTGGTGAGCTACGATGTGCTGTTCCCCACCCCCAGGGTGAGGCTACTGGAAATGACTGGGCCTACTCGTTTCAAAGCGGGGCTTGTGGAGCCAGCGCTGAAAGAAGATGCCACTTCCGGGCAGACTAAGGAGCAATTGCCAGTGTACAATGCCTACTCTGCCGACGGCGATGTGACTGCCGAGCTGGTCTATGTCAACTACGGCGTGCCAGCCGATTACGAAGAGCTTGAGAAAGCCGGTATAGATGTAAAGGGCAAGATTGTGATAGCCAAATACTATGGCTCATGGAGGGGCATCAAACCGAAGCTGGCGGCCGAAAAAGGAGCTATTGGCTGTATCATCTATTCTGACCCGGCTGACGATGGCTATGTTCAAGGCGATGTGTACCCTGAAGGGCCTTACAGAAGCGAGCATGGTGCTCAGCGTGGTTCAGTCATGGATATGCCGCTGTACCCAGGAGACCCTTTGACGCCAGGAGTCGGTGCAACGAAAGACGCAAAAAGGCTCGATATCAAGACGGCGCCTACATTGACTAAAATTCCCGTGATTCCGATCTCATATGGTGATGCAAAGCCGCTGCTGGATGCCCTGGGAGGCCCTGTAGCGCCGGCTTCCTGGAGAGGTGGCCTGCCAATCACGTATCACATAGGTCCGGGCCCGGCAAAGGTTCACCTGAAACTTGAATTCAACTGGGATATCAAGCCGGCCTACAATGTAATTGCCAAAATGAAGGGCAGCGAATTTCCCGATCAGTGGGTGATTCGTGGCAACCACCACGATGCGTGGGTAAATGGTGCTGCCGACCCAGTCAGTGGTATGGTGGCGTTGATGGAAGAGGCCAGGGCTGTTGCTGAGCTGACCAAAACAGGATGGAAACCCAAAAGAACGCTGGTTTATTGCGGCTGGGATGCCGAAGAACCGGGCTTAATCGGTTCAACTGAATGGGCTGAAGATCATGCTGCAGAGCTGAAGGAAAAGGCGGTTGCCTATATCAATACAGACGGTAATGGGAGAGGGTTCCTCTTTGCGGGTGGTTCTCATACGCTCGAAGAGCTGGTAGGAGAGGTGGCCGCTTCTGTCACCGACCCGCAAAAGGGAGTGACGCTGGCAGAGAGAAGAAAGGCATTTGACATTGTGAACTCAGGCAACCCTGACCACAAAGGGTTTCAAATAAGCGCATTAGGATCAGGCTCCGACTTCACGCCGTTTATTCAGCATTTAGGCATTGCGTCACTCAACGTTGGCTTTGGCGGTGAAAGCGGCGGCGGAGAATATCATTCTATTTACGATTCGTATGACCACTATTCGAGGTTCCAGGACCCCGGGATGGTGTACGGTGTAGTGCTGGCGCAAGTTTGCGGCCGCTTGACCATGAGGCTTGCCAATGCTGATATTCTTCCTTTTGAGTTCGATCATTTCTACAGCACCGTCGCTACCTATGCCGATGAGGTGATGAAGCTGCCCGAGCAAATGAGGGAGAAAGCAGACAAAATTAACGGTATGCTGAAGGCAAATTATTACGACCTGGCCGCCGATCCCAAACAGCCTAACTACAAGCCTCTGCCACCTAAAGAAGTGCCTTACCTTAACTTCAGCCCCCTGCAAACCTCACTTGCAACACTGAAAGAAAAGGCCGCTACTGTGGAAGGCTTGCTCAAAGCGGGAAGCATAGCACCTGCCAATTGGGCAAAAGTTAATGAGTTACTCTATCGCTCGGAGAGAACATTAATTGATGAGAGCGGACTGCCCAGAAGAGATTGGTTTAAGCACGAGATTTATGCGCCAGGTTTTTACACAGGATATGGCGTAAAAACGCTTCCTGGTGTGAGAGAAGCTATAGAGCAAGAGGAGTGGGCAGAAGCTCAGGAAGAGATAATCACTTTGGCTGCAACGCTTGACAAGTTCAACAGCCATCTCGATAAGATCATTGCGGCTGCAAAGTAATTGCCCCCCGGCAGCATCCTCGCCATAGGATGCTGCCGGATTAATGTGGGAAACCACAATTTTTGAAATATTATTTGGCTAGCTCCGTGAAATCTCCCTAAAGATTTCAATCTTTAAGAATTTACTACCAACCCTAGTCAGTATGAGACACCTTTTCTACAGGTCCATTGTTATCTCTGTTCTTTTTATTGGCATTGTTAGCTACTTCTGGCCCCCTATGTTGTGGGCTTTCATTGTGATTGGTCCTCTGATTTTTGTGGGACTCATGAATCGGATTCAGAAGAGCCACACCATTCTTCGCAACTTTCCTATCCTGGGGTATTTTCGCTACTTGTTTGAGCTTATCTCTCCTGAAATTCAGCAGTATTTCATTGAGAAGTCAACTGATGGAAAGCCATTTAGCCGCAATCACCGTGCGCTGGTGTATCGCAGGGCCAAAAATGTTAACGCCACCCATCCATTTGGTACTCAGCTGAACATCAACGATGAGAACTACGAAGGCATCAGGCACTCGATATATGCCACAGAGCCTGTGAAGGAATTTCCGAGGGTAGATATTGGAAGCAAATTTTGCAAACAACCCTATAGTGCTTCGGTGCTCAATATCTCAGCGATGAGCTTCGGGTCGCTGAGCAAGAACGCCATCCTTGCTCTGAACAAGGGCGCTAAAAAGGGCAACTTCTATCACAATACAGGAGAGGGTGGTCTTTCTCACTATCACCTTGAGGGCGGAGGCGACATCACCTGGCAGATAGGAACAGGGTACTTTGGTTGTCGCACACACGATGGAGACTTTGACCCGGACGAATTCAAGAAGAAGGCTGCTACTCCTCAGGTGAAAATGATCGAGATCAAGCTTTCGCAAGGTGCCAAGCCTGGGCATGGTGGAGTGTTGCCCGGATCAAAGAATACCGAGGAGATTGCAAAGATCAGAGGAGTGAAGCCGCACACCACTATTATTTCACCCCCTAGCCATAAGAAATTTAGCAATGCCAAAGGACTGGTTCATTTTATTGCTGAGCTACGGGAGCTTTCAGGCGGAAAACCTATTGGCTTCAAGCTTTGCGTGGGCCGGACTGAAGAGTTCATTGAACTATGCAAGGAAATGAAGGAAGAAGGTGTTTGGCCCGATTTCATCACCGTTGATGGTGCAGAAGGCGGGACGGGAGCAGCTCCGCTTGAGTTCTCCGACTCAGTGGGCATTCCGCTTGAGCCTGCACTGATATTTGTGCACAGCACATTGAAAAAGTTCGGGCTGAGAGAAGAGGTCAGGGTGATTGCCAGCGGCAAGGTGCTGACAGCTTTTTCGATTCTGCGGATGAAAGCGCTTGGAGCAGATATCTGCAATTCTGCCAGGGCGTTTATGTTCAGCATCGGTTGCATTCAGGCGCTGCGTTGTAATACGAACGATTGCCCCACCGGAGTGGCCACCCAGGATGGGGAGTTGGTGAAAGGCCTTGTGGTGAGCGACAAAGCTGAAAGAGTCTATAATTTTCATCACAATACAATTGAGGCGGTACTCGAATTGTTAGGGGCCTGCGGCTGCAAGCACACTGAGGAAATCAACATTAGCATGTTTGTGAAAGGTGACGAAATGGTGGCCCTTACTAACCGCTACTTCCCGGATTCAGTGTTGAACAGGGTTGACGAGTAAGGAAGAGGATGAAAGCTACAACTTAGCCACCTTCAGAGCTACCAGCTGAGTAGGCGTGCCGTTGCCCTTGTTCCCGAAGTTGTTGTCCGAAACCAGCAACAAGTATTGGCCATCGGGGGTGAATGTAGCGCCCTCAATATTGTTCACTTTGTAAGGTTGGCCACCCAGCTTCAGATCCTGGGTGAAGGAGAATATTTTTTCAGGCACCAGCACCGGATCTCCTGACTGCGGACAGTCGGAGTCGTTGTTGTTGGACGGCTCGATCAACGTAATCTTGTAAATATTTACCTCATTTCGATCCTCTGCTTTCAGGTAGTCCCGCTCTATCACCAGCAATTCATAGTCGCTTAGGGCCACCAAAGAGCTAATGCCATTTCCCTTGGTATCCCATTGCATTCGATACCAGTATGTTTTGGTGCTATGATCTCCCAGTGAGTACTCAAGAATTGGCAAGATACTCCTGCAGCCACTCGTTGGCAGTGCCCTTTCCATAGCAAGAAAAAGCTTCTTGTGATCGGGGCTGATGGTAAGCCCCTCAAAGCCGCTATTGTCGTACATTTCCCCATAGTATTTGGCAGGCAGGTCTTTGATGTTTTGGAGTTTTCCTGAAGCGTCGGTTTGCCAAACAAGCGTCTTTTCCACATTGTCAATATCCCTCTCGTCGGATACAAACATCCTGGATCCCGCCAGCGCCATTCCTTCACCACGAATTTGGCTTTCCGCCAGATAGTGTAAGTCTTTGTAAACGATGCGCTGGCCTTTTATAGGGTCAATGGTAAATGTGTAGTACCGGGCTGGAAGGCCATCGGACAGTAGATAGTAGTCACTTTCGTGCCCCGAATAGGTAATAGCAGAAATGCCTCCGAAGGGCTTTTCCTGGCCTTCAAAAACACCCGATGTATCGAACGGAATTTCAATAAAGAATGAGCGTTGAGTATCGAAAGATATTTGTGCTTGCGCCCATTTCGGGATAATAAAACAAAGAATAAAGAAAGCTATGGAGCCTATGCGCCGACGGGTTAATTTCATCGCTCCAATTTATATATATCGATATCGATTATTCCAATTTTTTACGAAATTCTTCCAGCGCATGGGTGTTGCCAATCACGGTAATTACGTCGCCCAACAATAACTGTGTGTCCCCATGCGGAATGAAAATCTCATTGTTTCGACGGAACATCACCAGAGACCCCGAGGGAGGGAAGGCTATTCTTTTTACTTTTTCTCGGTCGTGTTCCGAATTGCTCATAAGGATCTCTTCCACCCTGTACAACCCAAAACTTTCCGAAAAGGCTTCGTATGAGTCCGGCCTCATGATCAGGTTCTCCACATGGCTGGCAAGCGTGTCTTCAATGTTCACCAGCTTCACTCCCGAAGTCTCACCGAAGAGTGGCGAGTGCTTGTCCTTTGTAAGCGTAATGACTTTTTTGTGATTTAGTTCTTGCTCCAGATACAAAGCCAGGTTTTTGTTCATGGCAAATGAATCGGTTAAAACAACAACCTGGTCGGTGGGTCTTATCTTCAGCTTGCGCAGGTAATAGGTGTCCAGATTAGGTACATAGGCTGCCTGAATTCCTTTTTCCTTTAAGGTATCTACATCTTCTGCGGTTGTTACCACTGTAAAGAGGTTCAGTCCATGCAGTTTCAAGCGCTCGGCCAGCAGAAGACTTGCCTTGCTGCCGCCAAACAAATACAAATTGAAATTGACTTCGCCCTCGCTGTGCAGCAACTTATAGAGCATTGGTGCCAACACGGATGCAAGGATAGAAGCGGCTACTATGCCTGAGTTTGTAGATTGGCTGATTACGCCAAGCGAGAGCCCTATTTGAGCAGTGGCTATGCTCAGCCCCATTCTCGATGACAACAGCAGACCACCTGAAAGTGCCTTTTTCCACCCAAATATTTTTGCCATGGCAAAGGCTGGCAACACCTGAGTGATAAAGAAGCCGGCCAAAATGGACAAGGTTAATGGGATTGACCTTTGAAACTCGCTAAGGGCAGATATGTCGAGATTGACACCCACCATCACAAAGAAAATGGGAATAAAAAACCCATAGCTCATGCCGTCAAGCTTAAACATGAGGGCGGATCGCTGCTTGTTCAAAAACATTGAGAGGAGAGAGCCTGCAAAGAAGGCGCCCAATACCAGTTCTGTTTTGATAAGGTAGGCCACCACCACAAATGACAGCAGCAGGGCAACGGTACCACGAATTCTGATTTGGGAAGCGGCGTGTTCAAGGGTGTAAAGCAATTTTTGAAAGGTGCGTATTCCAATCAGCCATCTTCCGGCTTTGTAAGCAACGAAGAAAACCACAAAGATGACCAAGAAAAGAAGGAGCTCAGATTCAAACCCATTCTTCAAAATTCCTGAATAAATTGAAATCAGAATAATGCTCATGATGGTGGCAATGGCCCCGACCATCAAGATGATTTTTCCAAATTTTCGACTGAGCTCGCCGTCGGCTTTAATAATAGGGACAATAACGCTTAGTGCTACTGTAGGAAGAAGCAGGGAGAAGAAAACGATGTCGGTGCCGAAGAAAAAATGCAGAAGCCAGGAAAATGGTACGGCGAACAAGAGCGATCCCGTGTAGATGGTGATGGCCAGCAACATTGAATTGCTCACCAAATCGATTTTTCTAATTTTTTTTGGGAGCGAACGGTAGATTTCTCCAAGGTCGATTTCGAGCCCGGAAAGAAATATCAGGAATAGAAAGCCCGAGTAAGCAAGAAACCGCATGTAGGGAGTTTCTTCAATCCAGTCAAGCACGTAGGGGCCAATGATAACGCCCACAATGATCTCAACAATGACCGCCGGGATTTTGGTCACCCGCCCCCAGGTCAATGCCATTGGCACCAGCCAGGCTACTACCATGATTATAAACAGGGGAAGGTAATTAATGCTGTTTTCCATAATGAAGGTTGACTTTTGGGTTAGGTCGACCCCCAATATAACAACCACAGACTGTAATCAGAATTATCCCGGCCCGAAATCGGCGGCAGGGTTGGTGGTGGCATACGAATATGCTTTTTTCTTCAGGCGTCCCAATAGGGAGCCTTTTCGCTTTTATGACACCAGGAAGATTAAGCGTTTTATGAAGTTATTAGAGATGCGCTGCATAAAAATGCTCATTGCTGTTGCTTTTATTTGGTCAGTGACCAGCACAATAAAGTGTTTCATTTCAGGTCAGTTTCTGCTACTTTTCTTTTTGGTGCAATAAATCAACTCTGCATGTCAAATCCTTTGTGGGTGCTTACCGTCCTTGTCGTCAACATACTGATCAGTGAATGGCTTGAAAACCATACTTTCCTCAAACACCTGGGTACCACGCTGCTTGTTATTATCCTTACTGCAGTTGTGGCTAATTTGGGAATCATTCCGTCCGCTACTGAATCGTCGGTTGTTTACGAAGGTATTTTCACCTTTATCGCCCCACTTTCTGTGTTCTTTTTGCTACTGGATGTAAGATTGGTTGATTTGAAAAAGGCTGGCCTGCCCATGCTCAGCATGTTTCTTCTGGGGGCTGTTGGCACAAGCCTGGGAGCGCTGATGGCCATTTGGATCGTGAACGGGCCGTTGGTTTTTGGAGAGCATTATAAGGCGCTTGCGGGCATGATGACCGGCACTTATATAGGGGGAAGCCTCAATTTCAATGCGATTGCTTTGCATTATGGAGTAATGAAAGAGGGTGGTTTATATGCAGGAACTGTTGCAGTTGACAATATCCTTACTGCGACATGGATGGTGGCTACCTTGCTTTTACCACGCCTGCTTGGAAGAATATGGAAGAGGGTGGGCACCCGTGCCTCGGTCAGAGACATTGAAGAGAAACTACCTGAAGAAAGGGAAATGGTTTCTATCTGGTCTTTGGCGGTACTAATGGCATTGGGTGGCGGAACTTTGCTGCTTGCTGACTGGCTGACTACGGCGTTGAATGAGGCCTATGGATGGAATTTTCCCTCCATTCTGATAGTAACAACTATAGCTCTTTTGCTGGCACAGTTCAAAGTTATCAGAGAATTGCAGGGCAGTCGTCTGCTTGGCCTGTTCACAGTGTATTTGTTTTTGGCTGTTATTGGGGCTTTTTGTGAGTTGGCCGCCCTCAAAGGAATAGGTGAGCTGGCGATTTACATTGGTCTTTTTACGTTGATTATTGTGACAGTGCATGGTCTGGTTATTTTTGGTGTAGGTGGTGGACTGCTTCGGCAGGATTGGAATGTCGTGGCCATTGCCTCTCAGGCTAATGTAGGAGGGCCTTCTTCAGCAATGGCACTTGCCAAAAGTTTGAACAGAGAAGACCTGCTTTTGCCTTCGATTGTCATTGGATCTCTCGGAACCGGCTTGGGAACCTATGTTGGCTTTCTGGTAGCCGAGGTGCTGCTATAATGGGCTTGCGCTAGTTCCTGAGAGGCAGATTGTAGTCAGGAGAGAGCTTCTTTTTGGCTTCCGTCACATTTATGTAGCGTTCAAGTCCTTTCATCGAAAGTACACTAAAGGCGTTGTCTGAAAAGTATTGAAGGTATTCTTTAAAGAGTGTCGGCGGCGTATCTACCCAGGGGTGTTCTATGTCCGGCACGCCATGAATGGTCAGCACTACAATTTTCCCATCTTTGGCCTGAGCAAGCGCCTGCATGATCTCTTCTTTATTTGTGCTGTCTGTGGCCCAGCTGGGAACCAGCAAGGGGTGATCCTTCAGCGGGTCGTATGGCCGGCCACCGCCAGCACGGGCAAAGGCATAGCCCTGTTCGTCAAGTGTGTTAACGACCAACGGACTGAGGCTGTAGCCCGGATAGGCAAAGTTAGCTGGTTTGGCTATTTTCAGGGAATCACACTTGGCTTCAATATAGATAAGCTCTTGAATCAATTGAGGTTTGGTGAGGCTGGCCACTTTGGCATGCGACCGGGTGTGGCTGGCGATCTCAAAACCCATGTAGTCGAGCTCTCTGATCTGCCTCCAGTTCATATAAAGTGAGCTGTCGCTGTAGTTGGGGGGAAATTCGCAGACGAAAAAAGTAGCATCAAAGCCGTATTGCTGAAGCAGGGGAGCCACTACCGAATACTGGCTTGCCGGGGCATCATCAAACGTCAGCACCACTGTTTTGTCAGGTATGGCTAGCCTGAGTATCTGGGCCCGAGCCATCATGCAGCAAAAAATAGTAATTATTGTCACTGAAAGTCTTAGCATAAATTCGGTTTGAAACTTTACCTTCTAAGGTAACAAATAATGGGTTTGGGTGGCCACGTCAAGTTTTTAAAACCGCAGAGGAATGGAATTTACAATAAGGTTGTTTATGCGAAATACGGGCTGATAAGAATCCGGCTTTGCATTGACTCTGGTCATAAAAATAATAGCCGGGACGCCCGATAATTGTGATATAAGAGGTCAATTATACCACCACAAACATGGCGTTTATAGACTATTATCAATTGCTTGGGGTCGATAAAGGAGCGAGTGAAAAGGAAATAAAAAATGCCTATCGCAAGCTGGCCAGGAAATACCATCCTGACATTAACCCCAATGACAAAGAGGCGGAACGGAAGTTCAAGGAGGTGAATGAAGCGAACGAGGTGCTGAGTAATCCGGAGAACCGTAAGAAATACGATGCTTATGGCAAGGATTGGAAGCATGCGGAAGAGTTTGACAAGGCGAAAGCGCAACAGCAGCAGCAGAGGAGAGGAAGTACTTACCAGCAGGCTGCGGGAGGTTTTGGCGGTGAGGATTATTCCGACTTTTTCGAATCTATGTTCGGGGGTGGTGCTGGTAGGGCAGGCGGGCGCAGTGTGAAATTCAAAGGACAAGACTATCACGCTGAGTTACATTTGCGGTTAAGCGATGTGTTCAATACGCAGAAGCAGACATTGACCGTTAATGGCAAGAAAATAAGACTGACAATCCCCGCTGGCGTTAAAGACGGGCAGGTGATCAAGATCAAAGGTCATGGCGGTGATGGAATGAATGGTGGGCCAAAAGGCGACCTCTACATCACCTTTGCTATTACCAACGATACCAAATTCAAACTTGATGGTGACAACCTCTACTCCACAGTGGACCTCGATTTGTACACAGCGATGCTGGGCGGGGAAATCACCATTGATACGTTCGATGGAAAAGTGAAATTGAAGGTGCAGCCAGAAACCCAAAACGGATCGAAGGTGAAACTGAAAGGAAAGGGCTTTCCTGTCTACAAAAAAGAGGGAGCGTTTGGCGACTTGTATGTGACTTATCAGATTTCCATACCTACGAACCTGACTAGCAAAGAGAAGGAATTGTTGGGCGAACTTGCTAAATTGAGAAAACCATGAAAACCGATACCCACATACCAATAGAAACGCTTTGCGAGCACTATAAAGTGGAGACTACCTTCTTTATTAACCTGGGAGAAATTGGCTTGATTGAGATAGTGACGCTTGAGCAAACGCAGTACATTCATGAAGATCAGATGAATGCCGTCGAAAAGATGATCCGCATGCATCATGAGCTGGATGTCAACATAGAGGGCATTGACATCGTATTCAATTTGCTGAACAAGATTGAGGCGCTACAGACTGAACTCAGCCAGGTAAGGAGTCGACTGAAGCTGTATGAAGACTAGCTAGTCTGGCAAGGCAAAAGCGACGTACCTGTCTCCGGAACGACTTCTCAGCTTGCCACCACCGCAGGCAATCACCAGGTATTGCTTTCCATTTACTGAGTAAGTGGATGGCGAAGCATAGCCTGCCGCCAGAAGAGTGGTTTCCCAAACGAGTTCACCAGTCAGTTTATCAAACGCCCGAAATTTCTGATCAGGAGTGGCGGCGATGAAAATAAGGTCGCCGGTAACCAGCGGCCCGCCGTAGTTGTCGGTGCCTGTTGGTGGAATTCCCTGCTTACTTAGTGTAGGGAATTCACCCAATGGCACTTGCCATTTCCTTTTACCAGAGGCAAGATCAATTGCTGTCAATGTACCCCAGGGTGGCGTGTTCACAGGGTAGCCGTCCTCCGAGTACCACCGGTTATAGCCAGTATGTTTGTAAGGCGAAGTGCGGGAGTCGGTTGAGGCTGTCAGGGTCACATCGCCAATGCCCATGATGTAGTCGGCAATGGCTTTCTTTTCAGCGCTGCTCAATTGAGTAAAAGCAGGCATCATTCCACGGCCTCGCTCTATGATGCTGTATGCTTCATCGGCAGTTCTTCGCTTGTTAAAATCTTTGAGCGACGGATAGGCACCACTATGGTCGCCAGTCATGTCGTTGCCATGGCAGGAGCCACAATGAATTTGATACAAGATGCTGGAGGAGGTCAATACCTGCTGCCGGGGTGCGTTGGTAAGCGAAGAGTATACCGGTACTTCCTTGGCAGGCACATACATTACGCCTTCAGGATCAACCGCCGCACCACCCCACTGACCGCCTCCGTCAGTGCCGGGGAAGAAGATGGTTCGTTGTTCAGTCAGGGGGATATAGGCCTGCCCTGTTTTTGCTTCGCCGAGTTGCCGGAGAATCTCCTCCCGGTCAGGGGCATCGGTTCGCACATCAGCCGACGTGAATGACTGTCTGGTAAAGGGTTCGGGCAGCCTGGGGAAGGGCTGCGTAGGGCTCACTTGCTCACCTGGCATACCAGCTGTAAGCATAGCTCTTTCTTCTATCGGGAACACCGGCTCCCCTGTGAGGCGATTGAAGACGAAAACATAGCCCTGCTTGGTAATTTGCGCAACAGCAGGTATTTGTTCACCGTCCTTTTCCAGTGTGATCAGGTTGGGTGGAGCGGGGAGGTCTCTGTCCCAAATGTCATGGTGCATGGTCTGAAAATGCCAGATGCGCTCACCTGTTCTTGCATTGAGGGCGAGGAGACAATTGGCAAAGAGATTGTCGCCTGCCCGGTCGCCGCCATAAAAATCAAATGCAGCCGAACCTGTGGGGACGTACACTATTTCATTTTCCCTATCGATGGCCATGCCCATCCAGGAGTTGGCACCACCTGTATTTTGCCTGGCGTTAGGTGGCCAGGTATCGCTGCCAAATTCACCGTTTTCCGGAATCGTTTTGAAAGTCCAGGTCAGCTCACCGGTGTGAACGTCAAAAGCCCGCACGTCGCCTAGCAAGGCTGCAGAGTTTTCCTGCACACGGGCACCAGTAATCAACAGATTTTCGAAGATGACGCCGGGTGTGTTGTACACGACGTAATCGTCGGCAGTTGGGCGCTCCAGGCCTTGCTTCAGGTCGATTTTTCCGTTGTCTCCAAAGGAAGAAATCGGCTTTCCCGTGTTTGCGTCGAGGCAGTAGAGCAAGTGCCCGTAGCCAAAGAAAATCCTTTTTCCAGTTTCATCCGACTGATAGGTAACGCCCCGGCTTGTCATGGAGAAGGTTTTGTCTGTAAAACTGGTCTTCCACAGTTCCTTTCCAGTGGCCGCATCAAGCGCAAAAGCCTGCGATCCCGCCGAAACGCCGTAGAGTATGCCATCGATGATGATGGGGTTGCACTGAATCTGCGTTTGATTTTTGGTGGTGTCAGCGCCACCTGAGCTGTATTCCCATGCCTTTTCCAGGCGACTGACGTTTGCTTTGTTGAATTGGGTTAGATCAGAGTAGTGATTCCGATCGGGGCCACCGTTATATTCGGGCCAGTTGGTTTCACTTGATGAACATCCAAAACACAGAAGCAAGGCGAGTAGATAAGCTATCCGGCATAAGGAGAGTTCCGTGGTGCTTTTATTCATAAAGAGAAAGATACAAAGGAGTCGGAAAAGTTGGAATCCTTTTGTGTCAAGCATGGCAACATAAGCTAACTGGATTTATGAGAGTCATGAAACTTTAGCTTCTATGTCACTTTGTATGGGCGATTATTTTGGTCACTAAGTCGACAAGCTCTTTCTGATCTTCTAATATGCTTTCGGGGATGGAGTAGTAAGGCATTTTGCTGTGTTGGCTAGCTCCGGCTTTGACAAGGGTGTTTTTAAGTGCTTCGTTCACTTTCACAAAACACTGGCCTTTGGAGTCAACAATGCCAAACATGGCGGATTCATGAAATATACCATGGCCGCCAAACATTTTCTTAACGGTGATCCCTTCAATGGAGAATAATTTCTCTACCAGCCATTCTGCAGAACTAGCTGATTCCTTTGTTATTTTATCTCCTTTGACGCCCATTGAGTGTGAGGTTGGTTGTATACCTAAAGATACGAAATTGAATGGGATGGTCTAATCCGCTCACTGCGTGTGCATATTTAGTAGCCATACAGGCTTTCCTGGCAATAGGCAGGTCAAAATTTTTGTAGCAAAGAGAGTTTCTGGAGCCGTTCGTCGCAACTATGGACGATAACAGGAGAAAGACTGTCCGGACTACTTTCTACAAAATGATTGTCTGGTTCAGCTAGTAGAACTCTTTCGCCTCTACTTCCAGTGTTTCCGCATCAACTATCAATAGTCCCTCACAGTCAGAATCCAATTGTCTCACAAGTTTTCCTTTGCTATCCCAAATGGCCGACCCGCCAGCTCCAACGAAGTCATCGCTTGGCCCCACCGAATTGGCCATTAGTGCAGTCATGCCATACTTTGTAGCTATCTCAGCTAAGGTCTTGTGGGCCATTTCCACTCCTTTGGCAGATTTAGCTACGCTAGCCAGATAAACGGTTCCGCCATTTTTGGCTGCGGTGGCTGCATGCTCAGGCACTGATATTTCGTAGCAAATGGCCAGCTCAATGCCGGTTCCTTTGATTCTCGTGCTGTCGTTTTCGCCACTAACGAAAAATGGCTCTTCATCGGCATGCAGGTATTTTTTGGAATAGGTTTGCCTGGGTGCGTGGGGGTGGAAAATAACCATTGTGATGTTGATTCCGCCTTCTTTTATCATTGGAATGCCCAGACCAATGATAATCTCGTGTTGATCAGCCATATGCTGGAAAGCGCTAAGCCTGGGATCACCCGGACTCATTGCGAGTTCTTTTGCCAGGTGCGGCTCATAGCCGGTAATCGACAACTCAGGAAAAACGAGGACGTTTCCTTTTTCCTCAACAGCCAAATGGATCAGCTTCTTGTGTTGCGCAATATTGGCCGCAATGTCACCTTTTAATGGTCGGGTTTGCGCTACACAAATCCTCATTTCTCATCTGGTTTTTTTGATAACACGCAGGTAAAGTTGTTCTACTTTCTCTCTCGCCCAAGGTGTCTTTCTTAAAAATGCCAGGCTGGATTTAATAGAAGGATCGTAGTTAAAACAGCGAATATTGATTTTTTTACCCAGTTCCTCCCAGCCAAGCTTAGCCACCAGTTCTTCCAGAATAGCATCCAACCTTACCCCATGGAGTGGGTTGTTTTGCTGTTCTGAATTGGAGAGTTTTGTCACCCTTCCAGCCAGACCACCTTTTCTTGGATCTTTACTTATCATCTGTTTTTTACCTGGTTTTCGATTCTATGCGGTGATAAAGTTAATGATTCCTTGCCATTGACAATCCACATTCACAGGTGCCTCACTAATTACCAGGCTGGAAAGGAATGTCAAGTCATGCCTATACAATCGTGGGAGCATGGTCAAATTAACCAATTTAGGAGGTCGGTAGTATACATTCTGCTGTCCCAGGGGCTGGTATTTTCTTCGAGGGGCTATTTCGGTTGATGAAAGCTTCAGTAAGGCAGACAGCTAAATAGTTGCTGTGTGACAAACCCTTGTTCAAAAGATAAATTTATACCTCTAGTTTTGATATATCATATATCTATGTATTATTGTGCTATGTATTCAAAAGAGCTATTGAAAGGCACCATTGACATGATCATTTTGAGGCTACTCAGCGAGCATGGCAGAATGTACGGTTACGAAATTTGTCAAAAGGTAAAGGAATTAACCGGCGGTAAAATTCTATTGAAAGACGGTTCACTGTATCCGGCCCTTCACAAAATGCTTGTCGACGGCACGGTGACTACGGAAGAAGTGAGCATAGGGAAGCGGGTCAGAAAGTATTACACGCTCACCCAAAAAGGAAATGAAGCCAAGAAGGAAAAGGTATCGCAGTTGATGGACTTTTTGAAGACTATTGAGAGCATCATGTTTGAACCAGAGAGTAAACCGGCCAGCGCATGATTACCGATGACCAAATAGACTTTATTACGAATAAAGTGAAGGAAAGTAGCATTTCCAGCAAAGAAGTGCAGGATGATCTTATCGACCATTTTTATTGCCTCATAGAAGAAGACATGGGTGAGGGGATGTCATTTGAGGTTGCCTATCAAAAGGCGTTTCAGCAAACCACACCGAATGGTTTTGATGAAATACAGGAGGAGGTATTCTTTGTTCTCAATTTTAATAAAATCACTAATATGAAACGAATTACTTATCTAACCGGATTCATTTCCACATTGGGACTTACATTGTCCGTCGTGTTCAAATCGTTGCATTTGCCGGGTGCTTCTATTTTGCTGTTCGGCAGTATTATAGTTACCGCATTTTTGTTTGCGCCTCTCCTTTTAGTAAGCCATTTGAAGAGTAACGGGACTTATTCGCCGTCTGAAAGAATAAAATGGATAGTAGGCGCTGCGGGCTTTATGATGCTTGCACTTGGCAGCATTCTCAATATGCTTCATTTAGAAGGTTCAGGGGCGGTGCTAATTAGCGGAGGCTTTCTTTTTGGATTCGGCTTCCTGCCTTTTCTTTTTTACACATTGTATAAGCGATCCATTGAGGCCGTCTAGCAAAAAAAATAGACTTGCTGCTGAAACGAAGATGATAATATATTATAAAGCGCTCTATCGTCACACACTGTGTTATTTTTCTAAAACTTATAACTATAACCCACTCTCACCACCTGGGTTTCGTAGTAGTCAGTAGCTATATACTTAAATCCATCGCCCTGAATCTCCCGCTTGACTCTCATGGTGTTCAGCAGGTCGGTAGCATTGGCATATAGTTCGCCTCTTCCTTGCTGCATGGACTTCTTTATGCCCAAATCCAGCGAAAAGCGGGTGCCGATGGTTCCCTGCGGGATAATGTCAGGGGCCAGGTAAGTGCCGCTCAGCTGAATATCCACTTGCTTTGCCAGGTGAAAGACGCTATTGAGCTTTACGTTACCAGAAAGGATTTCCTGCCGGGCAGCTGTGAACACATTCACTTCAGGATAGAGGTTGGTTACCGTAAAGGCTTCGATGATATTTTGGTAACCATTTACACTAAAGTTGATTGTAGCCCATTTGTCAAGGCTTTGCGAAAGAAGGATTTCAAAGCCGGTATTGTAGCTTTTGCCAGCATTTTGGAAAATGTTGTAGATAAGTACGCTGCCCGGCACAATGCTTCCAATGCGGGTGATGGTGGCATCCATCTGCTTATGGTAAACAGATGAGTACAAATAGCCCGTATTCCAGCTGCCCTTGTGGCCTAGCTCGTAGTTGGTGGTAAACTGTGGCCGAAGCCCCGGGTTACCCACTTTGATGATTTCAGCGTCGTCGTATTTGGGGAAGATCCTGATGTCGACCTCGTTGGGCCTGTCTACCCGGCGATTAAAGAATACCGACAGTTTGTTGTTCTCGTTGAGCTTGTAGGCCAGGCGCACGTTGGGAAAGGGCTGGGTGTAGTTGTAACCGCTTGTTTTGTACGTGGGGTGATCCGGGTTCACCTTGTAGTCAATCTTCACATGCTCCACCCGCACGCCAGCTTCCACCTCATACTTTTCATTTTCGAAGACGTAGTTGCCATACACGGCGGGAATTAGCTCGCCGTAATTGGCCCAGCCGCCAGCCGCTGAGTCGATAGGGGAGTTCAACCCCGGAAAGAACTGCATGTTGGTAGGGATCGTCCGCCTGCGAAACTTAAGACCTGTTTCAAAGCGGCCGTATTGCAGGGGCTGCACGTAGTCGAGGTTGAAATCGGCCACATGCTCATCAGAAATGAGTTTGAACGCATCTCTTCCGGTAGACTCAGGCAAGATATTATCGAAGAAGTACTGCTCGTTTTCCCGGTGGTAGGTGTAGTTGAAGCCGATATTGAGCAAGCGACCAGGCTGCTTGTATTTGTGCTGATAGGCTGCCGTAGCCATCACTGTAGTTTTAAGCTCATCTTCCAAAAACTGCCATAGTCTGTAACGATTGCTGAGGTCTCCCTCGAAGAAAGGCTCATCGCCCCGATCAAGGATTTTTTCGCTGCTTAAAAACCCAGAGAAGGTGAGGCTGTTGGCATCGTCGATACTCCAGTCCATGCCGGTTTTGCCTGAGAAAAGGTTGGTGTCTCTGTTGCGTTTCGTTTGATTGTAAATCACCGTTCCGTCGTCGTAGGTCCTGGTGACAAACTCGTTTTTATTGAGTGTATGGGTATATAAGTTATCGGCCTGCAGAAAGGTATTGACCTTATTCTTCTTGTAATTAAGTGAGATGGAAGGATTGATCTTTGGCGTGGCCTGGTATTGCGGCCGAATGGTGGGCAGGTTCTCGTTTTTGACCCAAAGTGCCCCCAGGCCTGAAGAAACGCCAACCTTTCCGTTGAAGCCTTCCTGCTTGTCTTTTTTATAAATGATGTTGATAATGCCTGCATTGCCATTGGCGTCGTACTTGGAGGAGGGATTGTTGATGATTTCGATTTTCTCGATGGCCGATGCTGGCAAGTTATCCAGTCCCGATTGTGAGCCGAAACCCGTCAGTGCCGTTTGTTTTCCATCAATCAGCACTGCCACCCGGTCATTGCCTCTCAAAAGTACTTTTCCATCCTGCACAGTTACTCCCGGCAGGTTTTGCATGGCCTGAAGCACGGAGCCACCGGCCTGGCTAACGTTGTCGGCTACAGTGAATGTTTTTTTGTCGAGCGATTCACTAACGGCATCTTGCTGACCGGTGACAACCACTTCGCTTAACGTTTCTACGTCCTCCTCCAAAGTGATGGGCGCTACCTCTAAAAACTTGCTTAAGCTACCCACAAACAGTGGTTGTTTTAGGGGTTTAAAGCCAACATAAGAGGCTTCCAATACATATTTTCCTGGTTTCACACCGGTAAGCACGAATAGCCCTTCGTCGTTGGTGATCGTGCCTGACACAAACGCACTGTCTGTCTCAGTTTTCAGCACGACGCTAACATAAGCCAGTGCCGATTGTGATTTGTTGTCTTTTATTGATCCTGATACTGTGATTGTACCGTTTTGGGCTGAGAGCACCATTGGTATCAACAATGAAATACTAAGGACAAGGTTTTTAATGTGCTTCATTTTACTAGGAGACTTTTTATCGGTTGATTTCATCAAGGTGTCAGGAATTTCCGATCACCTTTGAGGCAAAGTTGCCAGTCGAATTTGTAGAAATTCTGAATTTCAAAATGTGGCTGAAAAGACATGGAGCCCTTCTTTAAAATCATAGCGAATATCCCAACTGTATCGTTGACAAATTTCTTTCACAATAGAAAGCCCCAGACCACTGGTGGGATTTTCCGGAGAGGCATTTCCAAACCGTTGGAAAAGGCGCTCCTCCTTTAACGGCTTGCCGCCAGAATTCGAGATCGTTAATACACCACCGGTAAGTACTATGGCGACAGTTCCCCCAGACACATTGTGGCGAATGGCGTTGACCAGCAAGTTGGTGAGCACTATTTCCACTAGGTACTTGTTCCCGTTCACCATTGTGTAACGATCAATCTTCAGGCTGATGGTGATATCCTTTGCTTCTGCCTGGTCAGCTAACAAGCCGGTGGTTTCATTGAGCAACTCTCCCAAATCTATGGGGTGACTTTCGTCAAACTGCTGATTTTCCAGTTTGGCCAACAGTAGTAGATTTTTGTTGATCCTGGAAACCCGGGAGAGGGGAGAGTTAAGCGAAGAAATTTTCTCGTATTGTGCCTCAGAAAGGGTGTTGTCCTGAAGCAGTATATCGAGTTTTGACTTTAGTACTGCCAGCGGTGTTTGAAGTTCATGCGAGGCGTTTTCCGAAAACTCCTTTTGACGGAGATAAACTGACGCATTGTTATGAATCAATTGCTTCATCACTGTCTGCAGTTCTTCAAACTCCTCGATATCAGTTTTTTCAAAAATAACTTCTGTTTGTTTATTCAAGTCGAAGTTTCGCAACTTGTCAAGCGTTTTTCTAAATGGGAGCCAAACCTGTCCGGAGATTCTTCTATTCAGTAGAATAAAGCCAAGTATAAGAAAGCCAAAGAACAGGAAAGTGATCAATGCAATGGCAAGCAATGTTTCGTCAACTTCTTCCACATTGGTTTCTATCGTCAGCTTGTATGGCCTTCCATAGATGTTGAGGTAAGTTTGTAAGCCTCTGAACCTGTCTATTTCGCCATCTTCTGAATAAATATTGAGCTTCGAGACTGTGTAGATACTGTCTTCCCTGGCTTCACCAGGCTGAGCGGCAGAGATGGTAGTGCCTGGCTGAACGCTGTTCCACACTTTGAGGGTTTGCGCAAGTGTTTGTTCGTCGATGTCAATATTGTTTAACCCCTGCTCCATTCTGGTTCTGACTATTTCATTGTGCTCATCGAGCTCATTGAGCCAGATATAATCCACCACCAGGTAATAGGCGGGAATGCTGCACGCCAGAATGAACAGGGCGTACAAGGTGAATATTTTGAGGGGTTTGTCCAGCAGCTTGCTCATCCTTCCCATTTGTAGCCAGTTCCGTATACTGTTTTCAGGTGGTTATCGCAATGTACCTCATTGAGTTTCTTTTTCAGGTTTTTGATGTGAGCGTAGACAAAATCATGATTATCGAGCATGTCGGCCAGGTCGCCGGAAAGATGTTCTGCCAAGGCACTTTTGGAGATCACACGATTTTTATTGCCTACAAAAAAAAGTAGAAGGTCAAACTCCTTTTTCGTTAGGTTAATAGCTTGGTTGCCCGCTTTCACAGTTTTGCCGAGGAGGTCAATTTCCAGCTCATTTTGTCTTACCGTATTGCTGTTACCAAACTGCTTTCTCCTGATAATCGAGTACACTCGTGCAGAAAGCTCTGACAGATAGAACGGTTTGGCCAGGTAGTCGTCGGCACCTAATTGCAGGCCTTTCACTTTGTCGTCGATGGCATTTTTGGCGGAGATAATAATCACGCCCTCCTGCTTGTTCTGTTTTTTCAGCGACTCCAGTATCTCCAGGCCGCTTCCACCGGGCAGCATTAGATCCAGCAGGATGCAGTCGTAGCTAAAGCTTTCTATTTTATCCATTGCCTGATCGAAAGTGGCCGCATGCTCACACAGGTAGCTTTCCCCCGACAGATAGTCAGCGATGTTTTGTGCCAGTTCTTGCTCGTCTTCAATGATCAGGATTTTCATTGCCGCAAAGTAACCATTGAATTCTGAATAAATCTTGAAGGAGTGCTTTCGCCATGGCTTCCAAAATTTTTCCCATGCTGATACTCAATTCAAAATTTCTACAGAATCGTGATGCTACTTTGAGCCCTAACTTGTAAACCTCATAAAATTAAATGTATGAAAAAGCTAGAAACATTTTCGGTAATGATACTTGCTCTCGTAATGGCATCGTGCGAGGCTAACGATAAGCAACCGTCTGCCGCAGTAAAAGCTGCTTTTGAAAAGAAATTTGCTTCAGCTACTGACGTAGAGTGGGAAATGGAAACCGACACTGAGTGGGAAGCCGAGTTCGAACTTGACGGAAATGACTATTCAGCCAACTTCAGTGCGGAAGGAGTGTGGATGGAGACAGAACATGAAATAGAAGAGGCCGAGGTGCCTGCTGCGGTGAAAAATGCTATTGACTCCGCTTTTGCAGGGTATATGATAGAAGCGATAGAAATGACGGAAAGTCCTACAGGCACCGCTTATGAATTTGTGTTGGAGAAAGGCTTGTCAGATATGGAAGTAGTGATTTCCCCGGCAGGTAAAGTTCTAAAAACTGAGACAATCAAAGAGGGAGATGTGGATGATGACGGAGAATAAGTGAACGACAGGTCAACTCCCGGAAAAACCAACTGCTCAATGGAAAAGCTAAACAAAGTGGCGGGTATTACCCTGCTTTTTGGGTCATGAAAATTTTGGCCACGACACTTGGAGAGACGCAGGGCGACCTTCTGTCGACGACGCTCAATATCAAAGCATTCATCTCGGCTTACCAGTAGTGCAAATCACTATCTATTTAAGGCAGCATTTTCAGATCCTTCAGAATCTGCCGGGTAATCGTCTTCCTACAGCTTCCGAAATTTGGGTTAATAGCTTTCCTGTCTTTTATCAACCGAGTGGCAAAAAAGTAGACGTTGTCTTCTTTTTCGACATAACCTACCCACCAGCCAGTGTCTTTTCCCCCATCACGGGTCCAGCCGGTTTTGGCCCGCAAGGTGTAGCCTTCGTTTTGTTCTTCTATCATCATCTCTTTCAAGATTTTAAAAGAGCGCTTAGAGAAGGGGAGGGTCTCTTCGTACACGCCAATCAGGATTTCTATTTGATTGGCTGGCGATATGGCAAACGAACCAAAGTTCCAGAAGTCGGGGTCGTTGATGGAAACATCGGCATTGCCATAGTGGCTGGCTTTTAGAAAGTGCTCATAGCGTTCTTTGCCGATTTCCTTTGCCATTTCCACATAGGCCCATCCGGCAGAAAGCCGAAAGGCATCTTTCATGGTGATGTCGTGGTAAATGTCAGGCCGGTAGCCATATTTCACCGCGTCGGTGGTTCCGGGCCATTTTACCAAATGGTTTTCATCTTTTGCCACACCTGTTTCCAGCGCTATCAGGGTGTTGATGATTTTGAAAGTGGAGGCCGGCAAAGTGGGCTTATGGCTATCGTTAATATCGCTGGAAATCCATTTTTTGGCATTGTAATCAAAGAGAGTAATACTGCCGTCGATATGGCAATCCTTAAAAGGCTTTGTAAGAGACTCTTGTGCTGTCAAACTGTGAAATAAAAGAATAGCACCTGCCAAAAAAGTAGTTTTCATTGTGAGTTTTTTTATCGGAATGACCCTGGTTGGTGTAGATTGGTGGGTAGATACCTTGAATTATTTGAGATTTTTTTCGGAGCGTATTTTGAAGATGTTGATGGCTACCAACGAAGTCAGCACGGCCAGGTTGGCTGTCAGTAAATATTTCGAAATGGGCACCTCCATTTCCTGTGTAAACCTTTTGACGTAGGTTCCCATAAACAAGGCTGTGACCAGCACAAAGCCGGAGATAATAATTTGGTAGCGACTTCTTGTAAGTTCTTTTTTGTTCCATAAAAAGAACGGAGAGAGGGTCAGGACAATGTAGGCAACAGCACCTGGTAAATTTTTGAACTCACGCAGCTCCATGCCTCTTGCTTCGAAGTTCATGGCAAGAAAGTAGAAATGGATAAGGTGGTTGAGGGCCAGCAGAAAAAGTAGGCTGACAAATAATTGCCGGCGCTGCTCTTCTGCATAAA
This sequence comes from Imperialibacter sp., assembly GCF_048007035.1. NCBI lineage: Bacteria > Pseudomonadati > Bacteroidota > Cytophagia > Cytophagales > Flammeovirgaceae > Imperialibacter > Imperialibacter sp. The sequence goes on along the minus strand of NZ_CP180355.1, from coordinate 67,708 downwards.
TGTGCTTCAAACCTTTGATGCCCGTCCAGCAAAGGATACCTGCAAAAAGCAAAAATGAAACCCTGGCAGAATACCTTGCTGCAAGCTGGAAGTAGATGCCTGGCTCTCGTGATACACCGCCCGACCACACGTAAATAGCATACTCGCAAAGAACTACCAGAAGGGAAAACCCTATCGTTTTCTTCATCATGGGTATGAGGTGAGAAGGGGTGGAGTTGTCATTTTAGCTTGCTCAGTCATTCATTACCTCGCAACGGATGGCAAAATCGTAGTTTCCACCCATGATCCACCTTCCCATGCTCACAGGTCTTACCCGCACTCTTTCATCGTGGTTGTTGCCCCTCAGGGCTATCATGGGATTCTGAAGGTTGGCCTCTACCCATTCGTAGGAAATATAGAACGGTTCGTCCACCACCAGCGGCTCCTTGAAATCATAGTTGAGCCAACCCTCCTTCAGATCCGACTCCAGAATGATCGATCGGGTAAGCAGTGAGTGACCCGGTTCATTGGCATTTCGGTCGATAGTATAAACGTTCAGGCGCAGTTTGAACGAGCCGTTTCTTTTATTGCGCACATAGATGGAGGCCGATTGAAGTAACGAAGGCTTCGAAACACTCATTTTCCGTGATACTTCGGCACCAGCGCCGATGCCTCCAACGAAACCAAACCTTTTACCAGAAACCCGATTCACTCCGAGTGTTTTAATGTCAGAAGGATCATTTTCAATCACTATCTCTCTCAAATTAATAACATCCTCCCTGAGCCGAATAATTAAAGGTGACGTGTTAAGTAGCTCCCGCAGGGGATGTGCCACTCTTTTATAGCCAACAATTGAAAACACAATCGAGTCGCCCGGACCGATTTCCCCGATGTTCAGCGAAAAGACGCCTTTTGCGTCCGATACGGTGCCAATGTTTTTGTCAAAGACGCCAATATTAACGTAGGAGATTGGGTTTTTGGAGGCTTCATCCACTACTACTCCCGTAAGCTCAGTTTTAGCAAAAAGCCAAAGCGGGCAGCCCAAAGCAAAAAGTATGAGTGTTGTGCGCAATGTATGAGAAATTTAAGCAGGTAATTCGCTACAAATAACGCACATTACTTTTGAAAAGTGCCCATTGAACACTGACAATCACCAAAGGATAGTTGTTGTGCAGCTTCTAGCGAAAGGTTGTCCAGCTTCTTTGCTCAATCCTGCTCCTATGGTCGGCGATGAAATTTTCCCATTCGGTGTCTCCCACTTCACTGGCTATTCGGAGCGCCCTGCTAGAAGCATCCAATGCTTCTTCATATTTCCCGTTTTGATAAAGGAACCATGAATACTTGTCCCAGGTGGCGAAGTCCGTATCGATTTCATAGTTCCAGCGAACATTCATGAGATGGTACTTGTTGTCGGCAGGCATTAGGTGGAATGTGATCGCCAACGCCATACATATCGCAGGGAATACTGACGCTTTCCAGGTTTTGGTTCTTACGATGGTCATAAAGCCTACAATAGAGGCAACCACTGCAACTGTCAATACAACAGGCACAAATGGGTAGAACTTGATTGTAAACAGCAGCAAAGCCAGCCAGAAAGTGGCAGCAAGGTTGGCCCATCCGTTCGTACCACTTCCTTTTTTGATGATGGCAACCAGGCAGGTCACGAGCAGTATTAAAAGTCCTGCCAGCATGACCACCGCATTGTAGTGAATGTGAAAGAACTTGATAAAGAAGCCGATAAAGAAAATGATGGAGCCGACATTTAGGAGATTTTTCATCGGAGTTAGTTGGTGAATAGGGGATCAAAATAGTGATTTAAATCATCAGAAACTCATAAAAAGCGGAGCGAATTACTCAAGCAGCGAACAGCTGCTATTGATGACTACCCCGGATCAATCGGCCTGAAAATATGTTGGTAGGTTCCTGCCCATTGTATACCGCAGCGCCAGATACAAGCACCATTTTCAACCCAGTCGCCCGCTGCGAGCTTTTGCCGTAGGTGGCGTGATCGATAAATGCATCCGGGTCGAAGAGTGTAAGGTCAGCATAGAAACCTTCCCTGATAACGCCAATGCTGTCTAAATCTAAGTTTTCAGCTGCTTGTGCAGTCATTTTATGAATTTTCATTTCTATTGGTTCGCTCGTTTCCATATTGAAGTATCGTGGGAAGGCGCCCCAGCCCCTGGGGTGGCCTGTTGTTCCGCCGTCAGAACAAATATTGGCATAGGGCCACCGGGTGATTGCTTTGATGTCTTCGATATCCATGGCCTTTGCAATAATACTTGCTCCGGTTTCCAATGACATCTGCACAAGGGCCAGGTAAGTGGTGACCGGGTCTTCGTTGCGAAGGCGTGCAATGCTATCAAGCGTAAGACCCTCGTAAGCTTTGTTGGATTCAAACCGGCCAATGATCATACCTTCCGGCGACGTCAGCTCAGTCAAGGCAAATTCTGCGGTGGCCCTGTTCTCAAAATCACGGTCGGGAAACAGCACTGTGATGGTCGACTGCCAGTACTCGTATGGATAAACATCGGCAGTTACGTCTATACCTACGGCCCTGGCGCTGTCGAGGATCGCCAGAAATGTCGGCGCCTGACCCCAGAAACTTCTCAGACCTATCTTAAAGTGTGAGATTTGGACCGGCATGTTGGCCTCCCTTCCAACCGTCAAAATTTCCTGAATGCTTCTTTTCAAAAACACATCCTCACTTCTCATGTGGCTGATGTACCGGCCGCCATATTGTGAAGCTACTTTGGCAAGTTCCAAAACTTCTTCGGCGCTTGAATAGATGCCTGGGTCATATTCCAGGCCGGTTGACAGCCCCAGCGCACCCGCTTCCATCTCTTTTGTTACCAATAGCTTCATTCGGTCGATTTCCTCCCTGGTGGCTTTTCGCTGAAAGTCGCTTCCGAGCACAGCCCGTCTCACCGTATTGTGACCTACATAAGAACCCACATTAGGAGAGATAGGACTTAATCGCAGTGAATCGAAATAAGCTTCCAACGAAGTGAATGAGCTCCCGTCTTGCCCCACGATAATTGTTGTGATTCCCTGGCTGATGGCTGCGTCAACGCTTCTTGGTGAGTTGCCACTGTGGTGACTGTGGGTGTCGATAAAACCTGGACTGAGCACCAGTCCGGTGCCATCAATGACCGAGTCTGTTTGCAAGGGGGCCAAATCACCGACGGCGGCAATGAGCTTGCCTTCAATGCGAACCGATCCAATATACCCTTTGCTGCCAGTGCCGTCGACGATGGTAGCATTCCGGATAAGGAGGGTGCTGGATTGAGGTGAACCGCATTGGCTTAGCAATAGCGTGAGTGCAGTGACTACCGAGAGATAGAATGACTTACCGACAAAGAGCCTGGAGTATTGCATATATTTTTTCAGATGAAGGAATCGAAGATAGCAAAATGAAAAACCGATATCTTTAAGGCTCCCTAAATGTTGAGCAGATTATTTCTAAGAGGCGGCTAAAAGCAGGTGTGGTATAGGCTGTTATTTTTTTGACTACAGACCATCGTAGATATCCGAATAGTCTTCCACCAAATGAATTGTCACGTCCAGGTTCTCCATTAAGTTTTTCACAGAAGGGCTGGGCGAACCCTTCGTGACATACCAAACGTCCATGGCGTATTTGAGCTTGATCGAATACCTTTTTCTTTCAATTAGCAGCCACCTTAGAAACACCTCATCGGGTTCGTAGCCAAAGCCAAAAATGATGAGCGGGCTGTGGAACCAGATATGGAGCCAGGTCTGCTCGCCTTGCCACGATTTTGACAGAAGTGTTTCTTTATAAAGCCTGCGCCGTCCTTTGGTGATGAGGCTTCTTGCCCGCTGAACGCTTCCCATGTAGTCGCCAAGCCCGAGCCTGATGCTGTCCCGGTAGTTCACATCGCCATGAATCTTCCATATGCCAAAGCCTTGTGCAGGGTTTTTAAGTTTCTCAAAGCCATAGTAGGTTTTCCAGGGGTAAAAACGGGTGAATCCGTCAGAATCAGTGTGAAATGGTCTGGCGCCGACTGATTTTTCAAATGCCGTATCAAAGTTTGTTGTCAGCACAGGTGTGTTTGTTGACCTGGCAAATTCCATGATTTTTCTATGGACACTCAGGTCATCGCTGTTTGTCAATTGCAATTCAGCTTTCACTCTATTTTTCACTTTAACCACATCATTTGCGTATATCTCAATCAGATCATATGCTTCGGTATTAGTCAGTCCTGTCAGGTCGAAAGGAATAGGTTTTGGGGAAGCTGCTTTCAGCAAGTCCTTCCAGGATGGCATAATGCCACTTCGCAGGTTAGGGCCGTTCCCAATAAGAAAAGCGGCGTCTTTGTATTTGCTTCTGATGGATGCAATGGCATTCATGCGAGGAATAGGTGATGCTTTTTTGGAGAAGGCATTATAAAAATCAAGCTGAATCAGGCTGTTTTCAAATTGTTGCCAGACACTCTCGCTGCTCAAAAGAGCTCAGTCTGTCCATTATATCAATGGCGACTATTTCTTTACAAATTTCGTCATAAGGCTGGAATTCTCAATTTCTATATACAAGAGATAAACTCCGTTTTTTAGATGACGGATTTCAATCCTTTCAAGACTCTCGAAGGTTCGATCCATTAGCACTTTTCCATTTAGGTCGGTCAGCCTTAACCTTCCAGGTTTATCTATTTTTTCAAGGAGATGGAGGTCATTCTCTGCCGGGTTAGGATATATAGACATTTCCTTCTGGCCGATCGTCGGTATTCCTAACACGGCGGCGACCGCCAGTAGTTGATCAACGTTTTCCGCAGGAAGGTAGTTACTGTCTCCAAATTGACTAGCTGTGATGGTTGACAGACCGGAAGATTCAATTAACAGTGTGCTTCCGTTTATAATAGCGACAGTCTCATTGCTGGAAGAATAGGAAATAGGCAATCCAGAGTCTGTAGATGCCTGTAGTTCAAGGTCACTTGTATTTGTCGTAAGATTTGCTGGCAAAGGCTCAAAAGTGATTTTCTGATGCGCTTTTTCTATAGTCAGCTTGCCCGATATGTATTCGAAATCATAATCGGTGTCTTCACCACCTTTAGGAGTTAACACATAGTCACCCGAATTAGAAGAAATTTTTGCCAGAGTAATGACCGTCGGTAAAGCGTCAATAACAGATTGATCATCTGAGTTCTTAAACCCTTTGTATAGTATGGAAAACGCTGGATTTTCTTGTTTATAACCTCGGGTTGCATCCTCAGCCGTTGCGGACAGTATCGCCTTATTGACCGTCAAGGTACCCGGCACGTTGGAGATGGTGTAATTGTCATCACTTCCGGTAGAAAGGGATATTGGGTATTCGCCTGCCGCACTTGTGCTTGTGGCGGTTGTTGATGGGGAAGGTGCTGTCGTCAATGCTGTTTTGTCATCCTCATTCTTAAACCCTGAGTAAATTACCTCCAGTGTTGGATTTTCCTCTCCATAGGTTTTTACTTTATCGACGGCAGTTGCAGTCAGGTTAGTCTGGGTTATGGTCAAAGTTCCATCAGACGTGTTGATATCGTAATTATCATCGTTTCCAGCACTTACGGTGATGGGGTAGGAGCCCACGTTGCTGGCAGTACTGGCTTCTGTAGTGGCAGTTGGAGCGGTAGCCAGCACACTGAGATCTTCTCCATTAACAAACCCAGTAACCTCGACGGATAAGGTAGGGTTGGGCTCTCCATATTCACGGCTTTGGTTGGGGGCTGAAGCTGAAAGTGTGGCCTTATTGACCGTCAAGGTACCCGGCACGTTGGAGATGGTGTAATTGTCATCACTTCCGGTAGAAAGGGATATTGGGTATTCGCCTGCCGCACTTGTGCTTGTGGCGGTTGTTGATGGGGAAGGTGCTGTCGTCAATGCTGTTTTGTCATCCTCATTCTTAAACCCTGAGTAAATTACCTCCAGTGTTGGATTTTCCTCTCCATAGGTTTTTACTTTATCGACGGCAGTTGCAGTCAGGTTAGTCTGGGTTATGGTCAAAGTTCCATCAGACGTGTTGATATCGTAATTATCATCGTTTCCAGCACTTACGGTGATGGGGTAGGAGCCCACGTTGCTGGCAGTACTGGCTTCTGTAGTGGCAGTTGGAGCGGTAGCCAGCACACTGAGATCTTCTCCATTAACAAACCCAGTAACCTCGACGGATAAGGTAGGGTTGGGCTCTCCATATTCACGGCTTTGGTTGGGGGCTGAAGCTGAAAGTGTGGCCTTATTGACCGTCAAGGTACCCGGCACGTTGGAGATGGTGTAATTGTCATCACTTCCGGTAGAAAGGGATATTGGGTATTCGCCTGCCGCACTTGTGCTTGTGGCGGTTGTTGATGGGGAAGGTGCTGTCGTCAATGCTGTTTTGTCATCCTCATTCTTAAACCCTGAGTAAATTACCTCCAGTGTTGGATTTTCCTCTCCATAGGTTTTTACTTTATCGACGGCAGTTGCAGTCAGGTTAGTCTGGGTTATGGTCAAAGTTCCATCAGACGTGTTGATATCGTAATTATCATCGTTTCCAGCACTTACGGTGATGGGGTAGGAGCCCACGTTGCTGGCAGTACTGGCTTCTGTAGTGGCAGTTGGAGCGGTAGCCAGCACACTGAGATCTTCTCCATTAACAAACCCAGTAACCTCGACGGATAAGGTAGGGTTGGGCTCTCCATATTCACGGCTTTGGTTGGGGGCTGAAGCTGAAAGTGTGGCCTTATTGACCGTCAAGGTACCCGGCACGTTGGAGATGGTGTAATTGTCATCACTTCCGGTAGAAAGGGATATTGGGTATTCGCCTGCCGCACTTGCGCTTGTGGCGGTTGTTGATGGGGAAGGTGCTGTCGTCAATGCTGTTTTGTCATCCTCATTCTTAAACCCTGAGTAAATTACCTCCAGTGTTGGATTTTCCTCTCCATAGGTTTTTACTTTATCGACGGCAGTTGCAGTCAGGTTAGTCTGGGTTATGGTCAAAGTTCCATCAGACGTGTTGATACCGTAATTATCATCGTTTCCAGCACTTACGGTGATGGGGTAGGAGCCCACGTTGCTGGCAGTACTGGCTTCTGTAGTGGCAGTTGGAGCGGTAGCCAGCACACTGAGATCTTCTCCATTAACAAACCCAGTAACCTCGACGGATAAGGTAGGGTTGGGCTCTCCATATTCACGGCTTTGGTTGGGGGCTGAAGCTGAAAGTGTGGCCTTATTGACCGTCAATGTACCCGGCACGTTGGAGATGGTGTAATTGTCATCACTTCCGTTAGAGAGTGAGATTGGGTATTCGCCTGCCGCACTTGTGCTTGTGGCGGTTGTTGATGGGGAAGGTGCTGTCGTCAATGCTGTTTTGTCATCCTCATTCTTAAACCCTGAGTAAATTACCTCCAGTGTTGGATTTTCCTCTCCATAGGTTTTTACTTTATCGACGGCAGTTGCAGTCAGGTTAGCCTGGGTTATGGTCAAAGTTCCATCTGATGTGTTGATTTCGTAATTATCATCGCTTCCAGCACTTACGGTGATGGGGTAGGAGCCCACGTTGCTGTCAGTACTGGCTTCTGTAGTGGCAGTTGGAACGGCAGCCAGCACACTGAGATCTTCTCCATTAACAAACCCGGTAACTTCGACCGATAAGGTAGGGTTGGGCTCTCCATACTCACGGCTTTGGTTGGGGGCTGAAGCTGAAAGTGTGGCTTTTGCTATAGATAGCACTTGAGAGAGTGAGGCCGCCGCAAAGGTTTCTGTAGCTTCAAGGAGGGCCGTAATGGTTACTTCGCCGGCGGCATGGATTGTGGCAGTATTCCCTGAAACATCTAGAGTTCCTTCATCCGAAGAGGTAAAGGCAATTGCCCCCGAAGAGTTGGTGGAGTTGGCCGATAATGTGAAGTCTGCATCTCCATAAGTTTTGGGAGAAATTGTGGTTAAAGAAAAGTCTGGTGCAATTGCTGAGGAAACGATCCCTGCCAGCCCCCAGCTAGGCTGATTAAATGCCGAACTGAAAGAACCACCTGCGAATACTGTTGTTCCACTTATTGCGATAGTTCTAACGATATCACTTATTCCTGGGTTCCATGTTGAAGCAAAGCCATCACTAAGTTTTAGCGCCGCTATTTTATTTCTGTCTTGACCACCGATCTCGGTAAATGTACCTCCGGCATAAATACTTGTTCCGTCTAAGGCCAAACTGTAAACACCGCTATTTGCGCCAGGATCCCACTTGGTTGCCACGCCGTCGCTTAGATTCAGGGCGCCGACATAGCTTCTCGTCTGACTGGCTATTGTTGTAAATGTGCCTCCAATATACAAAATAGGCCCATTTCGTTGTAGACTGTAAACAGCCCCATTCGTACCAGGATTCCAGCTTGTCACTAGCCCGTCGCTCAAACTGATGGCGGCTAAGCGACTTCTTGATTGCCCTCCAATGTTTGTAAAGCCGCCACCGACATAAGCAGTTGTACCATCAATTACCATGCTTGTCACGAAGTTATTACTGTTTGGGTCCCAGGAAGTTGCTTGGCCGGTTGCCAAACTTAATGCTGCGATATTGTTTCGTAGCTGACCACCGATGCTTGAAAAAGAGCCACCAGTGTACATGGTTATTCCATCAGTCAATAGCATAGATACTGTGCCATTGCAATCAGGATTCCATCCTAAAGCCTGACCGCTGGTGACATCTATTGCCGCAATTCTGTTTCTTGGTTGGCCTCCAATACTAGTGAACCCCCCGCCTGCATACAAACTTGTGCCTTCTAAGGCAAGAGCGAACACTATGCTGTTTGCATTTGGGTTCCAATCTGTTAGCTGCCCATCGCTAATAGTTAGCGCAGCAATGTGATTTCGTGATTGGCCGCCAATGGCTTGAAAGTCGCCTCCTACATATACTCCAGCATCCCCAATAGCCAAGCAACTTACTGACGCATTTGCATTGGGGTTCCACTCTACAGCCAGTCCATCGCTCGCATTCAGAGCTGCAATATAATTTCGTGGTTCGGCTCCAATATTTGTGAAATTTCCCCCGGCATAAACCAATGTGCCATCGATTGCCAGACTTCTTACTGTTGCATTTGCATCGGGGTTCCAGGCGGTAGCCAGTCCATTGCTGGTGCTTAGCGCTGCAATACGATTCCTGAATTGACCTCCAATACTGGTGAAATCTCCCCCTGTGTATACTGTTGACCCACTTATTGCGATAGTCCTGACCGATGAATTTGCGTTGGGATTCCAAGCTGTAGCCAACCCATTGCCAGCATTCAAAGCCGTAATGTAGTTTCTGGATTGGCCACCAATACTAGTAAAACTCCCACCCGCATAAACAATAGTTCCCCCCAATGCCAAACTGTATACCGTGGCACTAGCATTTGGATTCCAGGATGTAGCTAACCCGTTGGCAGTGTTAAGCGCCGCTATCCGATTTCTTGATTGACCGCCAACATTGGTGAAACTTCCTCCAGCGTAGACTCTAGTTCCATCTAAAGCTAAAGTATATACGGTGCCGTTCGCATTCGGATTCCAGCTTGTTTCAAGGCCGTTATCTAAGTCGATGGCTGCCAGATGGTTCCTCAATTCACCCCCTACGCTAGTAAATGTCCCTCCTGCAAACACATTCGTTTCGTCTGCCGCCAAACTATGCACTGCATTATTCATAATGGGATTCCAGCTATTCGCTAGACCATCGCTTGTGCTAACAGCCGCAGCATGGTGTCTCGACTGTCCACCAATAATTGTGAAATTGCCTCCGACGTACAGGGTTGTGCCTGACAGATATAGAGCGTTTACTGAGCCGTTTGGGTCAGGATTCCAACTTGTCGACAAGCCGTTGTTGATGCCGCCAACATTAAGTGCTGCCAACCGGTTTCTGCTCGCTCCTCCAATAAAGGTGAAAGCGCCACCTACATACACTTTTGTGCCACTTATAGCCAAACTCCACACCGAACTGTTTGCACTAGGGTTCCAGCTGTTCGCCAGTCCATCACTGGCATTCAGTGCGGCAATTTTAGCTCTGGATTGCCCACCAATGTTGGAAAAATAGCCTCCTACATATATGGTGGATCCGTCAGTCGCCAGACAGTTTACAAAATCATTCGCATTTGGATCCCACGTCGTGACAAGTCCACTGCTAATATTTATTGCGGCGATATAATTTCTTGATTGGCCCTGCAACGTTGTGAACCTGCCACCAGCATATAAGTTCGTACCATCTGTTACCAGTGTACGTACTTCATTATTTGCATTCGGGTTCCAGGCCGTTGCAAGTCCGTCGCTACCATCTATGGCCGCAATGTAGTTCCTAAATTGGCCCCCAATAGTAGTAAAGTAACCACCTGCATAAACAGTAGAGCCATACATAATCAGGCTAAACACAGCACTATTGGCATTGGGATTCCAGTCTGATACGTTGCCGTCGGCGGTGATGTGAGCGATGTTGTTCCTTGATTTTTCCCCAACAAAAGTAAACTCACCACCTATATACCATCCTCCATCATTATCAGAAGCAACAGTTAAAACTTGCCCGTTTACTTTCGGAAAGGTAAAGTTAGGGTTTCCAGTTGACGCATCGAGACTTGCACCCCGGGAGCCAACATAGTTATCCTTTACAGCAATAAAGGAGCCTCCAATATAGAGCTTGCCATCCCCCAGAGCCAACGAGTAAATGGGGTCTGAGATCGTTAAGTTTTCCGCAAATGATGTAACCTGAGCATTGTGACTAATGTAGGCAAGGTTTCTGCGTTCAAGCCCGCCAACGTTTGTGAAGCTACCTCCAATGTAGTAGCCGCCCTCTGCGTCCGATATGGAAGCATACACAGTGCCATTTGGCTGTGGAAACCCCGATGGTACTTGACCAGAAGTAGGATCAAGTTCAGCTCCATAGGATGCCAGATTACCTGCCCGGGTAAAATTTCCTGCTAAATAGATGAGGTCATTAGGTTCGTCTATTTCAATGGCGTACACACTGCCGTATACTTTGTTCCGATATTTCTCGATAAGGTCTTGGGAAATGCCATGGTTGTGCAATAGAAACGATCCAGCTAGAAATAAAACAGCACCTTTAGGGCTGCATAAATTTTTTATCAGAATTCGTTTGAATAAATCCACCGGTTGAAATTATTAATAGAACACCAGAGGGCTCTTCTGACCCTCTAGATTAGAATCAAATCTAAATATTTTGTCTGTATATTTTTCAACTATTTCTTTCTGAAAAAGTACTCATGCCGTATTCACCCTGTTCTTAACCGACAACGATTCCCAAAAAATGACTTCCAAATACATTTTCTAGTGAGATACTCCTTAGAAGAGGCTTTCTCGCTGTAGTGTGCAAATTGTGATAGGAGTAAAAAAAAGCCCACGTTTCCGCAGGCTCTTTTCTCGTACTAATATTACCCGTGTTATTTTCTAAAGAAGGTGCCCGAGCCGGGGTAGTTGGCAGCTCCACGCCAGTCGGGTTGCCACCACAGGTTGGTGCGGTGGTTATAGTCGTTGTCGAAGTCGTTCACGCCCACATTAATGCGGGCTGTTTTCCAGTCGCCACCCTGCTGCTCACTGAGGTAGCTAAGTGGAATGGCTAGCTCTGTGGCATAGCCCTTTTCCGTTTTTCTTGTTACGCCAATGGTTCCATCGGGTTTGCTGCCGCTGGTGAAAGGCGTAGTGTTGTCGGTGCCATCCACATAAGGACTCATGCCGATGTACAGCACACCTGAAAGACTGGTGCCGAAGGAGCTGATGTTTTCACTGCGGCCGTCGATAATGACCTGAAAGGCATCCTGGTTGTAAGGCCTTGACGTGGCCACGGCCAGCAGTTCATCGTCTGTTATTTCTGCGCCTATGTAAAGGAACTTGTCGTCGTAGCTGATGCCGAAGCGAACAGAACCATCGGCTTTCCCGCCCTTGTGAGAGAAGGGGTCGGCCTCGGTGTACATCTCGGTTTCTGAGTAGGGGAGGCTCGTCCAATCGTCAAGCTTGCCATCGACTGTTTTAGCGGCCGCCTTTGCCAGGTACTCCTTCTTCGCCGGACGGGCATTTTGCGTTACATCCATTGTAATGTCCGCCATGCCGTCGCCGTGGAATGTCACCGTGCCTTTCAACGCTACTGGCTCAAGTGCAGCTACTGATGCAGCTTTCCCACTCAGTTTGAGGGAAAGAATTTCTACGGAATTTGGTGCAATAGTGAGGCTCTGCCGGATGATGCTGGATGTGAGGTCCTTGTTGGCTGCCAGCTCAAAGCTGACGTCCATAGGCGCATCGCTGTCGTTGGTGAGGCGGATTTCAGTGGTGCCACTTGAAAACGTGCTGCCGTCGGTAAACATTGGCGATATACGCACAGGTTGCCCATTGAAAAGAGGCCTGAAGTAGTTGCTCGACTGCTCAGTCACCACGTTCTCGTCCCAAACGCCCGACAGCTCCAGGTTTGCCATGATGGGCCCGTTGTCCGTCATGGTGATCCACACCACATGGTCGAACTCACCAAAACGAGGCCCTCTGAGTCGGCTGCCGCCCCCCGTGGTGGCGAGGATGAAGTATTTGCCATTGTTTCTCTCGTATTTCACATAGCTGTGATGATGGCCTACATATACGGTATGCTTCCTCGGCTCAAGCAGTTTTTCGACATCAGGCCAGCGAAGCGTTTCCGCCTGCTGGTTCCACAGGGGCTGGTGCATAAACACCAGCGTCCATTTCACGTCTGCGTTGGCTGCCAGTGTCTTCTCAATCCATTCGTACTGTTCATCACCGATGGTACCTTTGCCCGAGCCACGGTAGTTGTCTTCGGAGTTGAGGCAGAGAAACAGCACGTCTTTGTATACAAAATGGTAATAGTCTTTCCCGAAAATCGATTTGTATTTATCATACATCACTTTGTTGGTGATGTCGTGGTTGCCAGGCACGTAAAAGAAGGGCATGGTAAGGGAATCTATGAAACCATTGAATTCTGTCCACTCTGCGTCCAGTCGTGCCTCGTCTTCAGTGTAGCCTTCAATAAAGTCTCCCACGCTCATCACAAATTCCGGCTGTAGCAGGTTCAGCTTGCTTAGGCCCACTTCAAACACATTGCCCCGATGGCCGCCGGTTCGGTCAGTTACGATAGCAAACTGGAAAGAAGAGGGATCATTGTTGAGATCGAGGCTGGTGTAGGGTGTTGGCCCTTCGATAGGTTCAATCTTGATACTGGCTTTTTCTACGGGCCCAGAGCAGGCCGAGCCAAGCACCAGAAAGCCGACTGCAACGGCTGAAATATAATTCATGATAGATAGATTTGGTTAGGGTGAAGTTACGCCTCTCAAACGGGAGGTATTTGAAATTAATAGTTAAGTTTAAGTTAATGTTTCCTGTGGAAGGAAGCAATGAAATAACCTACTTAACTAGCGCTATGAAAACTTTTCTGTTCACTCTCTTAGTTCTCGGCACCTCCTTTACTGTTCACGCACAACGACCGGCCGTGGCTGTGGCATGGGACCTGGAAGACGACGCTCTTATGCGGGCTTCTGGTTATAAGTTTTTTGTGGAAAAGGTGGATAAAATTATCAGCCCGCAAAAGGTGTCAGATGAGCAGTTTGCTCAGAATGCAGCGACGATCAAAAAGCTAAAAACCAACATGTTTGCGGTGAACTACTTTTTGCCAGGCAACCTGAAAGTGATTGGCCCTGATGTGAATGAGGAGGCGATACTGGCGTATACCGACCTGGTATTCCAGCGGTGCCAGCAGATAGGCGTTGATTTGGTGGTGTGGGGCAGCGGTGGCTCCCGCACATTGCCGGACGATTGGGATTATGAAAAGGCTGTGGATCAGTTTGTAGCCATTGCGAAGAAGGTAGCCGTGCAGGCTCAGAAGTACGACATCCTGCTCACCGTAGAAAACCTCAACAAGACCGAAGCCAACTTTCTGAACGGATTTGATGAGATAGTGAATGTGGTGAAGCGGGTAGATGAGCCCAATCTGATGGCTTGCGTAGACATCTACCACATGCTCATGGATGGCGATCCCCCATCGATGATAGCGATGGGAAAGGGCATTACCTTCCATTGCGATATCGCTGAAAAGGCGGACCGGGATCCGCCCGGCACACTGGGCGATGAAGTAGTTCCGTATTTGGAAGAGCTGAAGAAAATTGACTATAAAGGAAAAATTGTGATCGAATCCCGCTGGGACGACTTTCCAAAAGAAGCGCCTGCCACGTTGAAATATTTGGAAGCGAGGGTAAAAGAGGCATGGAAGTAGGAGTAGAGTATTTGACTGAGGATTTGAGAACTCCCGAGCTGTATTTCTACATGAATAAACTTCGTATTGACTAGTGCATCGGCACGGTTTTGTAGGCAGCTTGGAATTCATTCCAGGCTGAAGGTTTGAAGTGCCGAACTTGGTTTGCTTGTAAAAAATGCCTCTAGCCGATTGACCAGTGCCATCGGCACGGTTTTGTGAGCAGCTTGGATCCATTCCAGGCTGCTGAGTTAATGAACCCAGTGTTTAAGAGCTTGAACTAAGTATTTTAAAGTAATTTATAATGCCAGTATGTCTACAGAATACTTTATTTGATGAAATTTATTTTTAGTTCAATATGAAAAGGGGTGTATGGTTCGTTGTCCATAATAAAAATACTATGAAACCATCAATTCTTATTCTTTTCTGGGTGCTAACTTCCCATCTGGCCTCTGCTCAAATTGCTCTAAAAGCTGGAGCCACCTATTCGTATCAGAAATCAAACGAAAACACTAGTTCCCAGTTAGCGGCCGATATTCCGTCATTATTCGTCTTTCTTGGAGAAAGCAGGTACTTCGAAGCCGGTTTCGATGCATTGAAGTTCTCTAACACCAGATCATCATCAGGGCCTACCATCAGAGATTATGAGACCGTCGTTTCGCCTTTTTTTGAGTACGGATTTATCAAGGGTAATACCGACAATGCCTTGAAATTCAAAATTGGTGCGAAGGCAACCCTGAACAATAATTTCAGCGGCTATAGCCCCAGATATTCAGTCGAATACCCACTTAGCACCTATGAATCCACGATCAACCTGGCTGTCAAACCCGGCTTGCTCTATGCCGTTAACGAAAAGATATTCCTGGATTTCGTAGTGCCAATCAATATCCTGAATGCGGGCTATTACAGATCAAACTTGGAAAACCCAGCCATTCCAATCAGGCAACAACAACAAAGCTCGTTGCGCAGTGCTTTTTTCCCCGAGACATACCAGGTTAGCTTGGGAATTATTTACAGGCCAGGATAATTGCCGAAAATCCATTATCTTCAGGGTATTAGAATCTCCTGATAAAATATTGACTTCGCCTTAGCAGAAAACACTTCTGCTCAATCGGTTTCCCTTTCTGGCAAAACCAGGTAATCAACTATTGTCTTATTTTATCAAGAGTAACATGAATAACATTTCAAAAATAGCCGTCATTGGCGGCACAGGTAAGGCCGGCAGGTACATCGTAAAAGAGCTGCTCAGCCGTGGATGCCGCATCAAACTTCTCCTTAGGTTTCCTGAAAACTTTCAACTTAAAGACCCGGGAATCGAGCTACTAAAAGGTGATGCAAGAGATGTGGAAGCTATCCGGTCTTTGTCGGACGGATGCCAGGCCATCATCAGTGCAGTTGGCCAGCCAAGAGGTGAGGAGTCGATTTTCAGTCAGGCCACAAAGAATATTGTAGCGGCAATGACAACTTATGGCATCCGGCGGTATGTCGTCCTTACCGGGCTCAACGTCAACACGCCATTTGACAAGAAGAACGAAAAGGTGGTAATGGCCTCTGAGTGGATGAAAACCAATTACCCGAAAACCACAGCGGACAAGCAGGTGGAATATGAGTTTCTTGCAAAAAGCGATATTGACTGGACGCTTGTGCGACTTCCCATGATTCAGCTGACCGACGAAAGGAGGGGAGTGAAAGCAAGTTTGGAGGATTGTCCGGGCGACGGGATCAGTGCTGCAGACCTGGCTTATTTTGTAGCCGATCAGCTGACTGACGCTGCCTTTGTTGGCAAAGCACCTTTTATCGCCAGTGTTTGATTGAAAAGATGCGGGTCTGTATTGATCCGCATCTTTTTGCGCTTTTACTCACTGTCGTCCAGCATATCTTTCAAGTCGTCAAGTGCACCAAAAATAACCAGGGTATCTCCTTCCTCAAGAACTGTCTCTGCTGTCGCTACGCCGGAAATTTTGCCGTCTTCTTTACCTTCCACCGGCTTAATGGTGGTCAACACCGTTATGTTGTACTTCTTTCTAAGCTCCGACTCCAACAGCGTTTTCCCGACATACTTCTCGGGGCACTTCAGTTCAATGATATTGTGCTTGTCCGACAGCTCGAATGAATCAACCACGCCTTTGAAGTTAAGCCTTTTTGCCAGCCTGATGGCAGAGGTTTGCTCTGGCCGGCTGATTTCATGCACGCCCATGGCCTGCATTACCGTGGTGTGTAGTTCGCTCACCGCCCTGCCGATAATGCGTTTTGCATGGAGTTGTTTCAGCAGGGCCGTGGTCATGATAGAGGCACCTTCGTCTTCACCTATGGCAACAATAACCGCATCCGCATCTTCCAGAGGAAGTGAACTTACCGCTTGAATATCAGTGGAGTCGAGGCAAATAGTGTGCGTAATGTCATCCTTGTGCAGTTCCACCTTGTCCATTTTTTTATCCACCCCAATCACCTCATGCCCCATGGCTGTGAGGGTGGTGGACAGGCTGCTGCCGAAATTTCCGAGACCAAAAACTATGTATTTCATCTGTATAAAATTTACTTTTTAGCGGCCAGATGGAATAGCCTGTACGGTTACGGAATAGATCTTAGTCTGCTGACAGGTTATTCATTCCGTTCGGTAAGGTATTCCTTATGGCTATTTCATATGGCTACTTCATCAAGCTTAATTTATAACCAATTCTTCGTTTGGATAGCGATACCTCAAAGTATGTACCCTTCGTAGCATACCTACAAGTAATGTAAGTGCGCCCACACGACCAATGAACATCATTAAAATCATTACCAGCCTGCTACCGGTACTCAGGCTGGAAGTAATGCCCATGCTGAGTCCCACGGTGCTGTAAGCCGAAAAGCATTCAAACGCCACCTGAATAAAAGGTAGTTCCGGGTCAAGCATGGTAATCATAAATGTGGCCAGTCCGATAAATATCAGCGAAAGAGAAATAATGGCGAACGCTCTCCTGATAGATTTGTTGGATATTTCTCTTTTGCCAAACTCCACCCTGTCTTTGCTACGGGCCAGACTCAGAAAGTTGAGGGTGGCCAGGAAGATGGTGGTAGTTTTTATGCCTCCGCCTGTTGATCCGGGCGAGGCGCCAATCCACATGAGCAACAACACGATCATGATGGTGTGAAGCTTCAATGCTGCATTGTCGACAGTATTAAAACCGGCGGTGCGGGGCGTAACTGCCCCAAAGAAGGCGGTCACCCATTTGCCAAATTCGTTGTGCTCGGCCAGCGTGTTGTCGTATTCGAAGAAGTAGAAAAGCAACGTGCCGGGTACTATGAGGAGAGCGGTGGTAATAAGTACGATCCGTGTGTGAAGGTTGATTCTGATGGGTAGCCGATACACAACCCGTCGTTTTACGAGCCTGGCCGCTATTGTGCGAGCTGACTCCCGAACATAGTTCACAAAGTTAAAGACAATTGGAAAGCCCAACCCCCCGAAGATGAACAGAAAGGCGATGACCAAATGGAGAGAGTAGTTGAAGCGGTAATTTAGATCATAAAGGCTATTGCTTAGCGTAGAAAAGCCTGCATTGCAGAAGGCTGACACGGAATGAAAGCCCGCAAAGAGAACCCTGTCGACAAAACCCGGTAGTACTGCCTTGTTGAGCTGCGTGAATATGGCAATACCTCCAACCAGCTCGACAAGAAGAGTGAAGGCGATAATTGTCTTTACAATGCCGGTTACTTCTGCCAGCCGGTTAGTATTTGTTACATCTTTCAGAAACAGCTGGTTCTGGATGCTGAAACCGCCTCTGAAAAAGAGACCAAAAAAGCTGGTGAAGGTAAGAATGCCAATACCACCCACCTGAATGAGCCCAAGTATCACAACCTGACCGAAGGTGGTGAAATATGAGCCGGTGTCGACTACTATGAGGCCTGTGACGCATACAGCGCTCGTTGAGGTAAAAAGAGCGTCGACAAAGCCAATGCCCTCATAGGTGGCATTGGGCAACATCAGCAGCCCGCACCCAATAAGCACAATGAGGGCAAAGCTGAAGATGAAGAGGTTGGCCGGATTCTTTGAAAGCCTGTAGAGGGACGTCGTGCGCCTTGAAAACTCTATCACAAAAATGAAAAAGCAACCCCAATAGCCGGTGAATTTGTGCGTGAAAAAACTAAGCTGAGGATACCATTGGGGGTTGATTGAAAGCACCACGTAAGCCAGCATGTAGATGGCCAGCAGCGCCTCTGCCAGTCTCGACCGCAGTCGAGTGCGGTCTAGTATCCAGGCAATGGTGCTGGCAGCCGTAATCAGCACAAACAAGATGGCCGCAAGAATAGGAAGCCAGGTATGAAGGTAGACCTCAAGAACGCCGCTGTAGGGGAAGCCCACGTCAGCAATCAGCAGAAGCAGGCCGACACTGCTTACTCCCAGCAAAGACCAGTTGATGATATTGAGTGCTTTCCGTTTCAAATTTTCTGTACCTCTGTGTTTGGCAGGTAAACCGTGGCAGAAAGCTAACCATCGTTCAGTTAAAACGGCAGCCGATTTGGATTAAAATTATCACTTTCCAAGTGAAGAGAAATGAACAATGCCACAGCCAGGCATTGTCTTTTTTATTTCATTTTTTACCCACCACGGCATATATAATGGCAGTGATGATACTAAAAAAAAGCGCACAAATTGTCCAAATGAGTTTGGTGCCCGTACTCATCGACTTGCGGTTGGCCCATACGTCATAAATGACCCATATTGCGCAAAGAACGGCAACGATATAAAGTAGATTGTTCATTTGAATTTTGGTTGGTTATCTCCACAAGATAGAGATATTCTCAATACCGATATTGCTTTACTGCCTGTCAGAATTAAATGTGTGCATCAGGTCAGCCGCCACGAAGGGTCTCTTTTCAGTACTTTGATTTTGTCTGCTTTTCTGAACCTCAGTGCCGACCAGTCGTCGTCCACCGCTACCATACGCACACTTTCGAAACCCAGTTTTCCAAGCGAGCCCCAGCCGTGGTCACGGTGGATTTCCGCTTGATACTTTTTGGAAGTCTTCTTTGGGTAGACAAACCAAAACGGAGCGTCGTCAGTTAGTTTTGGCGCCAGCTTCTGACTGAGCGTGGCAATAGCCTGCTCTGTTTTTACAAACACCAGCACAAAGTCAAAGTTGTCGGCGGCGTTGATGCTGGTATAAACAGTTCCCAGCTTCTCAAAGTCCGTGATATGAGGAGCAAACTCCTCCGGAGACTCAAATATGCCAATGGCCTGCTGAGCTTTATAGTTGAGTTTTTTGATAAGGTCTGTCATGGACTTTGTTTTTTCAAAACTAGAAATTTTGACCAAGTGAGCGAAAGACTTGCATGGCGGACGACATCAGCTTGTTGGGAAATGCGGGTCTTGCTTTACACGTTTTGCCTGGTTTATATGCCTTTCGGCATGCCCCACCACAATTTGCAGGGTATCGTACAGCGAGTAGGTCACCAGCCTTGACACCGGCGACGTAACAATGACGGATGTGTGGTTTACATGATCCATCGCAATCATCTTTCTCGTGAGCAGCTTGAGGCTGTCGGTAAAGTCCTTCACGATGTGCTGGCTAAGCCTGCCGGCGGTTGGCTTGAACACCGCCGGCGACTTCGACTTACGCTTGACTTCCGGCCCCAGGTATTCCACCAGCTGCCGACCCCAGAAGTTGTGCCAAAAAGCAGGCATTTTTTGCCAAAAAGCAGGCTCGTATCTGCCATCAGCAATTTTGTCAAACTGTGGATAGTATAGTTTGTTGGTCGTCATGATATGATCCAGGCATTCTCTGATGCTCCATTGACCTTTTGCAGGCTTCCAGCCTAACTGCTGCGCCGACAGGTCTCCGAATACATTGTTGACCTCGGCAATCAACTCCTCCATCTTATCAAGATGCGATTGAATATTGACATTGTGGAAGCTCTGACTCATGACGATTCATTTGAAAACCAATTTACGGCTTAATTGTCACATTGTGTCCCAATCTCGTTTAGTTAAGAGGTTTGGTGTCTCAATTCCATTTTTACCCCAACCCTAAAGAGCGAGAGAATGGTCATTGTTGGGCCCTTTAGGGAAGTGAAAGGTAGAATGCCCTTAACTAAACGACATTGAATTGTACACCCTGCGGTCGTTGGTGTCCGCTGACGGACGTTAGGGTGTTGTCAGCTCACTGAAAAGCGCCTTTTAAGCTATATTTGAGGAGATTAAGTTTGGTAAGCTATTTGCCAACACATGTGCCACAGGGCAACTAAACTCATCGATATGTTCAAAAGCTACCTTACGATCGCCTTCCGGAGTTTCTGGAAAAATAAGTTTTATTCACTGCTCAATATCTTTGGTCTTGCCTCCGGCGTGGCGAGTTGTCTGCTCATTTTCCTGTTCGTTTCCCACGAACTGGGCTACGATCAGTTCTTCAAAGAGAAGGAGCGCATTTTCAGAGTGGTGACTTCCGCAGTCATGGGTGAAGAAAAGGGACGAATCGCTGTTTCTGGCAGCATCCTCGGGCCCATTGCCAGGAGAGAGGTGCCTGGTGTGGAGCTATTCTGCCGTTATGCTGATGTGGGCATTTTTAAGCCAACCATTGTAAAGGAAGGGGAAAGGGTATTTATGGAAAAGACGTTTTCTTACGCCGACTCCTCATTTTTTAAGGTGTTTTCTTTCAACCTGATCGAAGGAGATATAGAGACAGCTTTAAAGGAACCAAGTTCGGTAGTCATCACATCCTCCATGGCCAGGAAGTACTTTCCTGGAGGCAGCCCAATGGGCAAGACGCTGAGAATTAACAACAATACTGACAAGAAGGTAACCGGTGTGGTGGCAGATCCGCCTGCCAATAGTCATCTGCAGTTCAACTTCATCTGCGCCTTTCATAGCATGGAGGATAGAGAGCAGTGGTTTCCCATGAACTATATCACCTATTTGAAGCTGGAGAAGGGGGTAAACTCCGGAGAAGTAGGAACGAAAATAAATGCTATCGCTGAAAGGGAACTTGGAGAGCAACTGGAGGGTTCGGGCATGTCTGTGTCGTTTGAAATGCAGCCGGTAACCGACATATACATGGACAGCAGTTTACAGGCGGACATTGGTCAGAGAGGAAACATGTCCAACACGCTGGCTTTTGCGCTGATTGGCGTTTTCATTTTGCTGGTGGCCTGCGTGAATTATATCAACCTGACGACGGCCCGCTCCGAAAAAAGAGCCCGTGAGGTGGGTATCAGAAAGGTAATGGGTGCAGTAAGAACGCACATTATCCTACAGTTTTACGGCGAAACCCTTATCATCACTTTCCTGGCAGTGCTTTTAGCCGTAGGCATTACTGAATTCACGCTACCCGCTTTCAACGAGCTCATTGGACAGAAAATATCGATCAGCTATTTTGACAACCCCGGCTGGATAGCGCTACTGGCGGCCGTTGTGTTTGCCATCACTCTGATCGCTGGCAGCTACCCGGCGCTGTATTTGTCGCAGTTCATTCCGGTGAAGGTGCTCAAGGGCACTTTCAACCCCGGCAAAGCTGGCGACATGTTTCGCAAAGCGCTGGTCATTTTCCAGTTCAGTATTTCTATTTTTCTGATTCTGGGCACGTTGGTCATCTACCAGCAGCTCAATTTCACCAACAGCAAAGACCTCGGGTACAACTCCGAACAGGTAATTGTTGTGCCCTTTGCCGACAGAAAGATGTTCAACAAGTTTGAGGCCTTCAGCAGCGAGCTAAAGCAGAATAGTGCCATTGGCGATGTGAGCAGAGGCTCGGCCATGATGGGCAATATTCTGGCCACCTGGTCGTCGTACAAAGACGGTATGGATCCCAACAAAGGCATTCGAACACTTGGCTTTACCACCGACGATCAAATGGTAAATACGCTGGGTATCGAGCTGCTGGCAGGGGAGGGCTTCAATGCTACCTCCATGCAGCTGAATGATAGCACCGATGAACCGCTGAATAGGCATGTGGTGGTAAATGAAGCGTTGGTGCGCATGCTGGGCTGGAGAGCTGAGGAGGCCGTTGGGCAAACACTCCACTATGGTGACGAAACAAGCGGAAAGATAGTAGGGGTGATGAAAGACTTTCATTTCAACTCACTGAGGAGCCAAATTGACCCGCTTTTCTTTTTCGTCAGCCCGTGGCAGGACAGGTATGTGTACGTAAAAGTTAATAACATAAACGACCCGGCCGGGGTGGACCATGTGCGTGACGTTTGGATGAACATCTTTGCCGACGCACCCTTTGAGTACAGCCTGCTTGATACTGAGCTACAGCGGCTTTATGACAGCGAGCAGCGGCAGGCCAGCGTGTTGGTGCTGTTTACCCTGCTCTCGGTAGTGATTGGTGTGTTGGGGCTGTTCGGATTGACCAACTACATGATTGAAAAAAGAACCAAAGAAATTGGCATTAGAAAAACCCTTGGTGCCAATGTAATCGGTCTGGTAAGGCTGCTGTCGTGGGACTTCCTCAAGCTGGTGCTGATTGCCAACCTGATCGCCTGGCCCTTTGCCTGGTATTTTATGAATGGATGGCTGGAAAACTTTGCCTATCACATCAGCATGAGCTGGATATATTTTGCTGTCACTGGCGTTG
Organism: Imperialibacter sp.; assembly: GCF_048007035.1. Classification (NCBI taxonomy): domain Bacteria; kingdom Pseudomonadati; phylum Bacteroidota; class Cytophagia; order Cytophagales; family Flammeovirgaceae; genus Imperialibacter; species Imperialibacter sp. Next base: position 45,007 of record NZ_CP180355.1, on the reverse strand, counting down.
CGGTAGTGGTTGTGGCCTTCCTCACCGTGGCCTGGCACAGCATCAACACCGCAAGAATGAATCCGGTGAAGTCGCTGAGGTATGAATGAGGCAGGGGACGGAAGAGTAGGCGCCGGTACGGCCAGCAAGCCCGGTGCGATGGAGCCGTCAGCCGCCGGTCGGTGCGCATGGCGCCACCCAACGCATGAATATACCACTCCGTCCGTGGCCCTTCACGGTTCGAAACCCTGCAAGCCCTGAAAGGGCGAGATAAAAACAGGATTGGGTGCAGCCCTATCCTGCCAGTAGAGTTTAGCTTGCTTTTATTGTGCGTAGGGCTCCACCCAACGCATAGATATTTCGCTCCGTACGGGCCCCTTCAGGGCTCGTACCTCCCCGCAAGCCCTGAAAGGGCGAGATAAAAACAGGATTGGGTGCAGCCCTATCCTGCCTTTTGTTTTGCATCGGGCTCCACCCAAAGCATAGATATTACACTCCGTCGGCTCCTTCAGGGCTTACCCCCGCCAAGCCCTGAAAGGGCGTAATACCCAAAGGATGTTGGTGAAGCCACATCCTACAGGAAAGTGCCCCCAGATTGGCCAGGCGTCGGTACGGCCAGCAGGTCTTGTTCGATGGAGCCGTCAGCCGCCGGAGGAGCCTGGCTCAATCAAATCCCACAAATTACCATACAAGTCAGCAAAAACTGCCACGGTACCGTATGCCTCTTGCGAAGGCTCACGAACGATTTTGATCCCCTGATCAAGCAGGTTTTGATAGTCTTTTTGGAAGTTATCTGTGTGAAGGAATAAGAACACCCTGCCGCCGGTTTGGTTACCAACCCTGGTTTGTTGCTCCTCAGTGGCGGCCCTGGCCAGCAACAGCAGACAACCATCGGCTCCGCCTGGCGGCGCCACCAGCACCCATCTTTTGGTTTCACTCAGGCGAGTATCTTCCACAAGGGTGAAATGGAGTTTTTTCGTATAAAACTCAATGGCCTCGTCGTAGTCGGCCACCACCACGGCGATGTGTTTCAGTAGCTGAGTCATTGCCTAGTAACCCTTACCTGGAATGTCGTTCTGGAACTTCTCCATGCCTTTTCTGTCCTGTAGGGTCACGAAAACGGTTTTGCCATCGGCACCACCAAAAACCAGGTTGCTGCACTTTTTGCCTGTAAGCGCCACTTCCCTTATCAATTCGCCAGCTGGACTCAATACGGCGATGACTCCTTTGCCATACCTGGCTACGTACAAATTGCCCTCCTTGTCGCATTTCATACCGTCAAAACCGAAATCATCGAAGGAAGCAAATTCCCGCTTGTTGGTAATGTCGCCATTGGCATCTACATCGAATGCCCATATTTTCAGCTGAACACTTTCATTCACATACAGCGTCTTTTCATCGGGGCTCAGCTCAATGCCATTGGTGGTGCCCATGGCGCTGTCGAGCAAAACGGTGCTGCCATCGGTGTCAATCCTCCAGATTTGCCCGGTTTTGTCTCCCCAGTTGGGGTCGGAAGCGAAGAGCCTGCCCTGGCGGTCAATGCAGAGGTCGTTGGGCTGATTGAAAGTGTCGTTGTGGGCAAACACGCTCACAGCTTTTGTGGCCATATCAACCGCCAGCACATTGTGGCCGGTGTAGTCGGCCAGGTACATGGTGCCGTCTTTGCCAAATTTGATGCTGTTGGCGGTGCTGCCCTCGGGCAGGGTCAAAAAGAGCGATGCATTGCCTTCGCTATCCACCTTGCCAATGGTGCCGTCTTCTCCAAAGTTGACAACGTACAGGTTGCCGTCAGCATCAAAGGCCGGCCCCTCAATGTTGTTGGTGAAAAGATTTTCGGCAGTGAAATCCGTGGCTTTGAACAGCTCGGCTGATTTTTTTTCCGAGCAGGAAAAAAGGATGAAAAACAGGCTGTTTAAGTAGATTAGGGTCTTTTTCATGATCTGGTTTTGCCTCAAAGGTAAAAGGAAAGTCGTTCAAAAATTTTTTTTGGAACAATCTTTGGCTTATTGCCAGTATGAACCAAAAAATCTAATGATATGAAAAAGCTCATTTACTCAGCCTTTGTTGCTATGCTCCTTATCGGTCAATCCTGCGTTGGTCCGGAGGGCCCTCCCGGCCCACAGGGGTTCGATGGTTACGATGGTGTCGACGGAAAAGACGGCGAGGAAGCCTATGTGTTTGAATTCGTCTTCGACTTTGAATCGCCCGATTATGGTGTCCTTCTCGAGTACCCCGATGGATTCACCGCATTGGATTCGGATGTGGTACTGGTTTACCTGCTATGGGATACGCTCGATGACGGCACAGAAGTATGGCGCCTGTTGCCACAGTCCATGATCACCGACTTCGGCTTTCTGCAGTACAACTTCGACTTCACCAAGTTCGACGCCAGGGTATTCCTCGATTCCGACTTCAACCTCGACAACCTCGGCTCGCCGTTTCTCGATAACTGGCTGGCCAGGGTAGTAGTGGTGCCTGGGCAGTTCACAGGCCGGATGGACTACAGCGACTACAATGCTGTAAAAGAAACATTTAACCTGCCAGACAAGGAAATACCCGCTGGCTACGTTATATCAGAACGACCGGAATAAGCAGGTGTATGGATAATATGTTCCGGTATTAAAAAGACCCGGCCTTTGGCCGGGTCTTTCGTTTTTTTCCGTCAGCCAATAGCAATGTGCCCCCGGGTTGTTTTCCTCCCACAGGGTTGATAAATTTAAAGCGAGACTTTCGTTTTATGGCAAAAAAGAAAAAGAGCACATCGGGCAAAATTGAATGGTTGAACCACGTCCTTGGATTTGCAGGAGTGGTTTTGGGTGTGCTGATAGCCTTTTGGCTTAACAACTGGGCGGGTAACAGGCGGGAGCAGCAAGTAGCAGAGGTGGCTTTGAAAAATATTCGAAGTGAAGTAGCAAGAAATCAGTCTGCCATGGATACGCTAGTTCAAGTTAACGCACGTCAGCTCGACTTTTTGAATGCTTACCTTCCATTGGTGGATGATAATATGACATTCTTAGGCTCCAGTAGTCAATTTGATTCCCTTCAGGCGCAATTCCCGGACTTACTGCTAGCGAGAGGTAGGCTTGATATAGAAATCGAATTGCTTTGCTTGCCTGAAGTGGCGTGGAAAACGAGCCTCAATTCTTCCATATTGTCATCAATCGATTTTAATCTCTTGTACGTAATTAACGAATCTTATGATCTTCAGGAAAAGGTAGCCGGCATAGACAACCTGTTAATCAGTGACCTGAGAAATATTGGAAATGGCAGGAAGAATGATTTCCACAGCTTCCAGCGAACGTTGGGCACGTATATGCAATTGTCGGAGCAGTTGCTACTAGAGAAATACCCCAGATGTCTGAAAGAAATTGATCTTTTTTTAGCCGATGGTAGTGTGGATACTGACGCATTGGTACTTGATACCATCAAATAGCTATTGTTTTTTGTTTGGCATACAGCTATTATAGCCTAACAAATTTTTTATCGACATACTAATTGCCCGAACCATGGAATTCAAATTGGTGAAAATCGGTAACCAGATATGGATGGCCGACAACCTGGACGTAGACACATATCGCAACGGTGACCCCATCCCGGAGGTAACCGACACCGATGAATGGGATCGCCTCACCACCGGGGCCTGGTGCTACTACAACAACGACCCCGAAAACGGCAAGCTGTATGGCAAGCTGTACAACTGGTATGCCCTGGTCGACCCCAGGGGGCTGGCCCCGGAGGGCTTCCGAATCGCTGGCGACGACGACTGGAAACTGCTTCTGCAAACCGTGGGCGGACATCTAAATGCCGGCGCCATCCTCAAGTCAACTGAGCTGTGGAAAGCACCCAACGAAGGCGCTACCAACGAGGCTGGGTTCAATGCCAAGCCCGGCGGCCTGTGCGACGACGACTGCTCTTTTATGGACAGAGGCAGCATCGGCTACTGGTGGACACCCGCCGAAGAAGGCAAAAAGCTCGCCTGGAGCTACATCATGGAATACGACAACGCCCATGTGAACCGAAGCTACTACGAAAAGAAAGATGGCCTTTCTGTTCGTTGCCTGAAGGTGTAGTTGGTCTTTTTATAGCCTTTCGAAGCAAAATAACCGGCGACTTGCATTAAGGAGGTTACTCTCTGCGCTTCCGCAGAAAGTAACCTCTTTAATTTTTCCAGAGTACACCTTTCTGGCTAACAGTTGTCTGTATTGCTATTTACACTTTCTTTTTTTGGGCGTGCCCCCCGCCAGCCACATGCCGTTTGAAAGTAACAGCAACGGTTTGGCGGGCGTCGGGCTATTCGCTCCAAGTCCTCCCCGCCAGCTGGTTCCACCCGGGGCGGGTCCGGGCTTTCCGCTGCTATCCCTCACGCATAGGAAGGCAACGCAATCATAGGGCACACAATCCTTAGCTGGAAGCTTTCGGCCCAACGCCAGTTAGCTCTCTTTCATAAAAAACGACGTCTTTTTGGTCCGGATGAGCCGGTGATGTACAATAATAGATTCTCTTGATGTACCGCTTGATAATCAATTTCTCGTTGGGTTGAGCAAGGGCATACACCGGCGTTCCTTCAGCAAACTTATTTTCTATCATGAGTGGGTGTTTAAAAAGGTTCTTTATGATGGAATAGGACATCGCTACTTCATGTCTTCCTCCACTGCCTTTGAAGAGACAGTCATTACTGGCAGTTTTGAAGCCAATCCTTCGTAAGCCTGTAGTTCCCGCTCGTGGAAGACCAATTCCTTCCTCGACAGATCTTCAGTCATTTTGCAGTAGTACACATTGTAAGCCTGTCTTTTAACGATCAATTTTTGGGCTGGGCGTATACGTTCAGCCACCATTTCACCTACTTTAAATTTCCCTTCCATGGCTGATCAGTTTTTATATTTTCCTCTGAGACTTTATACCGACAGGTCTTCATAGCCACTTTTTATCATGGTTGAAATCATCTTAAAGCGGACATTTGCTTTTATGGCATTGCGGCAGTGCGCAGGAATAATAATCGACTGGCCTGTGTCGAGTAGATTGGATACGTCGTCAATCACCACTTCAGCTTTCCCATCAATCACCTGAATGAAGGTGTCAAATGGCGACGTCTTCTCCGTTAGCATTTCTCCTGAGTCGAACGACACCGCACTTACATTGCCTGTCGTTTTCTTAATAATTGTCTTTATCACCACTGAGTTTGGAACATACTCTATGATTTCTACGATAATGAAAACTTTTGCTTTAGGGTATTCCGGAGTATCCATTTTGATTGTTTAGGTATTTCCAATGAGTAAAAAGGACAGTTTCTGGTACAACACCATTACTGCCCTTTCGTTACCCTTCAGGTGTGTTCGCAGTATCTATTAAATAATGCGTTTTTCACTTCAAAGGGCTATTCTGTGCTTTCAAGCGGTAGGCCTTTCCTGATAATATTGATCACTTCCTCACGGCTTTTATTGATCCGTTCGCAAATCCTGGTGAGCAAATCCTGTTCTCCACCTACCTCGAACTTAAGGTCCTCATCTGTGAGCAGGCCAAATTTCTGTTTGAGCACTTTCGACTGATGGAACCAGTTGCCCGTTATTCTAAATGTGCCCACTGTGTTTGCTTCCGCTGTATTCATAAAAATATCGGTTATTTCCCCCACAAATGTGCCGCTATTGCTCCCCGGAAACTTTACATCTTTATAAGAGAGTGTTACATATATCACAGGTTATGGCCTTGACTATTGCACACGACGGAAAGCGAGTTTGGGTGGAGCCGAAAACAAAGGGCCGACCGATTTTCATCAGTCAGCCCTAAGATGTTGCTTATAAGAGGCAAGTGCTTTTACTTGGCAGGAATAATGTCAATAAGAACCGTTCTGTTATAAAACCTTTCTTCTGGCCATTTGTTTCCAAAAGGCATCATTCGCTCTTCCTCCCCAAAACCCAGGACTTTGAAAGTTACGTCAGTTCTTCCAGCTTTGGACAGGGCCTTGGCAAGGATGGTTTTCACATCATTGGCCCTGGCCAGCGACAGTTTCTCATTGTTGGCGGCGTCTCCGACTACGTCGGTGTGGCCGTGGATAATCACAGTTCCTCCCTGAGGAATCTTTGGCGCAACGATCTCAGTGAGGTATTTTTCATACATGGCAATGGCAGTGGAATTGTTGAATTCATAAATGACACTGTATCTCATCCCCATTTCATCCACTTCCGGTGTCCACAGCACCATATTGACAGTAGCCTCTTTTTTCACCGTTTTGCCATCTGGTGTCTGGCCAATCATGGTTACTTCGTACTTGCCTTTGGGGGTGGTGCCTAAAATGGACTTACCGGGAAGATTGACAAGCTCTCTGGTAAAAGGACCGAAAGATTGTACTTTTCCCTGCTCATCTTTGATGTCCAGCGACCACGACTCAAAAGCTTCGTTGGCACCATCGACCCGGAATGATACGTAGCTGTCAATCGGCGCTACCTGTACCGCCACGAATTCAACTGGCTTAAGGGCCGCTTCCGGTCCACTCTGGAACTCCATAAGCAGTGCAGGAGAGCTGCTTTCTATCGACACCCTGCGGTCTTCTTGTTGAAGGAGTACAAGTTCCTCAGTTCCGCCTGGCTGCTGCGAAGGTATTTTGGACTTGCTTCTGCCATCTACTGAGATTCTAGATGTATTGATACCAAATACATCAACAAGGTATTTTTTGATTGAGTTGGCCATTTCCCGTGCATCTTCAGGACTTTTTCTTGAAGAGCCTACCAGGTTAATTGTAGCCTGTGGGTTTTTGCCCATTCTGTCGCCAAGGATGTTAAGGACGTTATAATAGACTACCATTCCACGATCGGAGCGACCGGTCAGGTGCTTCGGTGTAAATACTTCAAGCTGATCTTCCTTGAAATCCTTTACCTGGTTTTTATTGATGGTTACGTACCTGTCTGGTATTTCAGTTGACCCTAAGTCAAAAAACACGTAATTGCGCAAAGGAAAGGTTTCTCTCACCCGGCGCTCTATAGGAATATTGGCGGGAGAAATCACCGTGAACTGAACTTCTGGTAGTCCTATCGTTGCCATCTCCTCTGGTACAGGAGGCACGTCCTTGATTATTTCCTTGCCTCTACCAAACTTAAGCGCAGCTCCCAACCTAACGGTGGTGTTGTGCCAGGTTTCGGTAGACCGTGGATCCTGGCCAAATTGGGGCTGAAAGCTGGCAAAAGGAGAGAGCACAAACTGTGTCTTGTGCTGCTGAGAAGATAGTTGAATATCGTACCCGGCACCTACCTGCATGGAAATCACAGTTTTTTCGACATTGCTGAAGTCACCCTCTACCGGCGCAGTGGCTGCCTGGTCAGGAAAAGCAGGATTGATACCCAGCTCGTAGGTAAAGGCGCTTGTTCTGTTGAAGGCAAACCTTGGGCCAGCATACAAGTAGAAATCTGATTTGAAAGGAGCAAACCTCAGGCTTGGCTCAATGGAAATGTAGCTCAGATTGGTCGACAAGTCGGCAGGACAGTTGCAGGAGGTAAGTACCTGATCCCACGAGCCTTTGCGGCTGTCGTATCCCCCTTGCAGAATGACCCCGAATCGAGTGTCAGGTTTGTAGAACTCGATAGAAGGAGCCACGTACAAGCCAAGGCCTTTTCCATGCCTGAAGGCTGCCGGAACTGTCAGGTCGTCATTCAACTCCTGCGTAGTGCCTCTGTAGAAATTAAAGTTTCCGCCCGCTGCTACACCAAAGTGCCAGCTAGGCCTGGTGTACTCCGTAGGTGAAGCGTCCTGCGCCTGGAGAGGCGCCTGTATCCCCGTCAAAATCAAAGCACTGAAAATAAGGGAAAGTATCGTCAGGCTATATAAGGCATGCGAGGGTTGCAATACCTTTTTGTAATTAGTTATCGTTTTCATTTTGTGATAAAAGTTTTTAATGATGTCTGTAGCCAGCTTGTAACTGGCCGGCATACTGCTTTTGTGATCGGCCTTTGACATGATAGTCATTGGCGTTAATGGCTGTAGCTTTCCACTGAAAGAAGTGCCACTACCTATGCTGATAATTCCATCAGCTTTCCAAAAGATATTTTTTGCTTGCGCTCCTCCTCTAAGTACCACATTGCCTCCGTGGCTGCCTAAAGTCGTAATCCGATGAGAAGCCTCAAATATCCAAACTGCATCGGCGTCTCCACGGGCATCAAGTGTCAGATTCCCGGCTTGAATAATAAAGCTATCAGCTGTGAAAGTACCCGGCATGAGCGTTAGTCCTCCCATTTCACCAGATATGGCCTGAGCCATGGCTGCTGCTGCCGGAGGGGAAAATCCTCCGGCGAACAGAAGCTTAGCTGACTGCATTGGTTTAGATGCGGTCTTCATCGTATTAATTTGGAGGTCTGGTAATTGTGTTGGCGCTGATCAGCTGTACCGAACCGTTTCTGGCAAGCATCCTGCCTTCTGCCACCGAACCTGCATTCATCGTGATGGATGAAAAGGCGAGTATGTTTCCTTTAAAGATCGTGTTGTCGCCAATGGTCGCCGAGCTACTTACTTGCCAAAACACATTCTTGGCTTTTGCTCCACCCGCCAGGATCACGTTGCCGCCGGCACCACCTACAGAGGTGAAGGCCGATCCAATCTGGAAGATCCAGACGGCATTCTCGTCTCCCTGGGCGTCAAGCGTAAGGTCACCATTCTGCAAGAGCATGGTAGTGGCAGATGTCCAGATACCTGGAGCAAGTGTTTGCCCGCCAAGGTCAGCCGGTGCTACGGAAGGGGCAGGGGTTGTTGCGTTTTTAGCGTCGTCGTAGGCTTGCACAAGCTCTGACTGAGCCTGGTTAAGTGCAGCGTTGATTCCCGCAGGAGCCACATCATCGGAGGCATGGAAGGCACCATTAAAGATGAGACCTGGCCCACCATCCACATCGAAGAAGCCTGTAATAGATGAGCGTGCTCCGGGATAGATACCGACATTCATGTCATGAATCTCGCTGGCACCAGCGTTGTTGGTAACACCCACTCCGGCTATGATACCGTATTCAAGTAATGAATTGAGGTTTACAACTGGAGGGCCTAAGGGGGCCACTGTGCTAAAGCTCCATACGTGATTACTGGCAATGGCAATGCCACCCACGCTCTTTGCTGCGGTTGTAATAGTGGCAGTATAAGATTTACCCGACAGCAGATTGCTTGTTGGTGTGAAGCTCGCTGTTGTTCCTGTGTAGCTAACTGCACCTGCCACGCTGTTTGTACCTTGCATAAGGGTAAATGAAGCGCTGGTGATCGTCAGAGGATCCATTGATTCACTGAAAGAAGCAGTAATTACTTTGTTCAAGGGAACACCACTAGCCAGGTTCAAAGGATCGGTGGAAGTAACAGTTGGAACCGTACCTGCGCTAAAGCTCCATGCGTAATTACTGGCAATTGCAACACCAGCCTGGCTCTTCGCTACAGTCGTAATAGTAGCAGTATAAGTGCTACCTGCCAGCAAGTTGCTGGTGGGAGTGAAGCTGGCAGTTGTGCCAGCGTAGCTGACCGTTCCAGTCACTGCATTGGTTCCCTGCATCAGGGTAAACGACGAAGTGGTAATTGTTAACGGATCCATGGCTTCACTGAAAGTAGCGTTGATGACCTTGTTAAGAGGAACACCTGTAGCAAGATTCAGAGGGTCAGTAGAAAGAACAGTTGGAATCACTCCCACATCAAAGCTCCATCCAAAGTCAGCGCCCATCGCAAAACCAGCCTGGCTGGCTGCGCCTGTCGTTACATTGGCGGTATACGTCGTTGCTGCTACAAGCGGGCTTGTCGGCGTGAAAGTAGCCGTGGTGCCTGAGTAGCTAACAGTACCTGCAATTGCATTGGTACCCTGCATCAAAGTAAATGACGAAGAGGTAATTGTTGCCGGGTTCATCGCTTCGCTGAAGGTAGCACTGATGACCTTATTGGTCGGCACACCGGTAGCAAGGTTCAACGGGTCCGTAGAAACTACCGTGGGAAGTACTCCGGTGTCAAAATTCCACACATGGTTGCCTGCCAGAGGAATACCTACAGGATTGGCTGCTGCGTTCGTAACAGTAGCGGTGTAAGTAGTACCAGCAGAAAGTGGGCTTGTTGGCGTGAAAGTAGCTTTAGTGCCTGAGTAGGCAACCGCACCAGGAACTGATGTCGTGCCTTGCTTTACTGTAAACGAAGTCGAGGTGATGGTCAGGGGATCCATGGCTTCACTAAAGTCGGCTTCAATTACCTGATTCAGCAGTACGCCTGTAGCCAGATTGATTGGTGCCGTAGTCGTTACAGCGGGCAGCATGCCAGTATTAAAGGCCCATACAAAATCAGCTGCAACTGCCTCACCAGTAAGATTCATGGCATCGGTCGTAATGGTAGCCGAATAGTCTGTGTCAGGTAAAAGATCAACAGAGGGCGTAAATGAGGCCGTCAAACCATCGTAGGTGATCACCCCGGTGACCTGCGTAGTTCCCGTCATTAGAGTGAAAGAGGTACCATTGATCATCAATGGATCCATTGCTTCACTAAATGTGGCCGTCACTACTTTGTTGAGCAGAATATTGGTGCTCAGGTTGATGGGGTCTGTTGATACCACAGTCGGCGAGGCGTTTGTGGTAAAGGTCCACACATACGGTGCTTGCAGGAAATTACCATTTTGATCCTTCGCCGTAGGTGCCACTGTGGCGGTGTACTCAATGCCCGGGCTGAGATTTTCTGCTGGCGTAAAGCTTACTGTAAAAGTAGCAGCATCATATGACACCGTGCCTTCAGTTTCTGCCAGACCCCGGCCGGCAGGAGAGGCTCCTCCAAGGCTGAATGTCGCCTGAGTGATAGAAGAGCCATTCATTGCCTCGTTGAAGGTCGCTGAAATGACCTGATCAAGTGGCACATTCACGGCGCCCGCCACCGGGTCCGTAGATACAATCACAGGGCAAAGTCCTACAATGCCCTCATTTTCATCTTTACACCCTACTATCAGGACGGCAAAAAATAATGCTGTCAGGGCGGATTTCCATAGCTTGTTTTTTGTTTTTTTCATTGTATTAATGTTTAGCTGGTAATTGAATTTTGAGCGATTATTACTCTTTTGTCACCCACCAGGATAAGGCGTGTTTTATGATGACGATCAGTAAATTGAATTGAAAATGATGGCTTGTTGTAAAGCCGTAATGAGATCAAAATTGAGCTCGTTTTAAGCGACGTCCTCCCTGTGTTGGGTAGGCCGGTTTGCCATTAGGTTTATGCAAAATTCCAATTTTTTGAACCAAGAAAATTACACTTCAGTATTTTTGAGTTACATATTTCACTGATATTTTGCCCGTAAACACTGCTTAATGGCATCTTTTGAAAAGGATTTTGTAAAACTAATTAAGTGAAATATCTGATAGTGGGTATGATTATTCAAAGAATGACTAGCTTTACAGTGCGGCGATATAAACGGGAGTAATCCTAGTTGCGGGGTCCGCTTGTTCTGACACTTTCGCCCTGGTAAATGATGTCTGGAGAGGCTACATAATCTGCCAGTAACGAAGGGTAATTACATAGAATCTTCTTCGTTGAAAAAATTCTGGGGAAGTCTCGTTTATTGGCAGGGGGAGCGGACAAGCCAAGAATTTACTCAAAGTTTTTCAGCCAGACGCCCATCCAAACGGCACACGGCACCACCAATCAAAAAGGCTCTGGTGACCTCAACGAATGGCTATTTTGCTGCCCAATTTACGATTCGTCCTTTGTGGTACGTACGAGGCTAATACCAGACACAAAAAACAGCAGGCCAAGCCCTCCCCAGACGAGAAGTATTTTTACACTGTTGGGGCCGCCCATGTTGTTGACGAACAACATTGCGGCATAAATAAGACTGCCTATTCCTAATACAGTCAGTAATGCGCCAAATATCCTTTTAAGGTTCATGTTTTATGGTTTTAGATGGGTGAGGCATATTGGAAAACAAGGATTTGCTTCAGGAGACGAATGGCCAGCACAGGCAATGGTTCAATAGCAATCGGTCACAAAGATGCGACGCTAAAACCAGCCAGGTGTTATATAAATTTGGCGCCCTTTTACATATTTCACACTTCTCAAAGAAGCGGGATTTAAGCCATTCTTTAATGGCTTATACCGCACAGGATACTCCTGCAGGGCGTTGCCATTAGCCAATCAGTGATTTATGTAACATTCCCTCTTTGGTGTGTAAGTTTTATAGAGTGAAAAGTTCTCACCTTGCCGAGTACCAGCTATAAAATCGAGGGAGAATTTGAAACTCTATATCAAGTACATGGTGAGTATACGCTGCAAAATGGCAGTGAAAGAAGTTTTGAGAGAGATGGGCTTGCATTTTATTGTGGTTGATTTGGGGGAGGTAGACGTGATGGAGGAGCTGACGGGCGACCAGCAGGACGAACTAAAAGCGGGGTTGCTGAGCATTGGATTGGAGCTGATGGAAGACAAAAGGGCCATTCTGATTGAAAAGATCAAAAACATCATCACCGAAATGATCCATGCTTCTGGTGAGCTGCCGAAAATGAACTACTCCGACTACATCAGCGAGAAACTTGACTACGACTACACTTACTTGTCCAACATATTTTCGGAGGTGAAGGGCATCACTATTCAGCAATTCATCATCATTCACAAGGTGGAGCGCATCAAGGAACTCATCATTTACGACGAGCTGAACATTACAGAAATTGCCTGGAAAATGGGCTACAGCAGCGTGGCGCATTTGTCGAACCAGTTCAAAAAAGTCACCGGCCTTTCGCCATCTCACTTTAAGCAGTTGAAAAGCAAACGGCGGAGCCCCATTGAGACAATTGGCAATTCAGACAAGGGAACTTTGACACAAGGAGAAATAAATCAGCGATGACCAAGACGAGATCTCAGAAATCGCAGTATGCAAGGAGTTTGCTGGAAGCCAGCCTGGATCCGTTTGTTACCATTAGCGCCGAGGGCAAAATCACCGACCTGAATGAGGCTCTTATAAAAGTAACCGGGCTTCGCCGGGAAGAGCTTATTGGCACCGATTTTTCCACCTATTTTACCTCACCTCAAAAGGCGCAGGAGGGGTATTTGCAGGTTTTTGAGAGGGGCTTTGTCTCTGGCTACCCCCTGACCATCAAGCACAAAGATGGGACGTTAACCGACGTGCTTTACAATGCTTCCGTGTACAAAGACAGCAGGGGTAATGTGCTGGGAGTATTTGCTGCAGCCCGTGATGTGACTGAACAAAAATGGGCCATAGAACTAAGAAAGGCCAACAAGGAGCTGGCATTTCAAAACGAAGAGAAGGAGAAGAGGGCTGCAGAGCTCGTCATTGCCAACGAGGAACTTGTTTTTCAGAACAATGAAAAAGAAAAAAGAGCCGCTGAGTTGAGCGTTGCCAATATAGAGTTGGTCTTTCAAAACGATGAAAAGGAAAAACGAGCAGCAGAGTTGGGGATTGCCAATGAAGAGCTTGCCTTCCAAAATAATGAGAAGGAAAAGCGGGCGTCCGAGCTTGTTGTTGCCAACGAAGAGCTCGTCTTCCTAAACAATGAGAAGGAGAAAAGGGCTGCTGAGTTAGGAATTGCCAATAAGGAATTGGCCTTTCAAAATGATGAGAAGGAAAAACGTGCGGCCGAGCTATGGATTGCCAACGAAGAGCTGGCCTTTCAAAATGAGGAGAAAGAAAAGCGTGCTGCTGAGCTAGGGATCGCCAACAAGGAGCTGGCATTCCAAAACAATGAGAAGGAAAAGCGTGCGTCGGAGCTTCTTATCGCCAACGAAGAGCTTGTCGTTCAAAATGAGCTGAAGGAGAAAAGGGCGGCAGAATTCACTGTTGCTAACAACGAACTTGCTTACCAAAACGATGAGAGGCAAAAGCGGGCGGCTGAGTTAGACATTGCTAACAAGGAGCTTGCCTTCCAGAACGATGAGAAGGAAAAGCGGGCTGCAGAATTGAGACTGGCCAACTATGCCCGCAGCCTGATAGAAGCAAGCCGTGACCCATTGGTGACTATCAGCACGGCAGGCAAAATCACCGACATGAATGAGGCGTTTGCGAGCATTACAGCATCAACACGAGAAAAGCTTGTCGGCTCAGACTTTGGCGTCTATTTCACTGACCCGGTCAAAGCCCGTGAAATTTATGAAGAGGTGTTCACCGAAGGGTTTGTGGCAGACTATCCCCTGACCATCATCGATCATGGACTAACTGCTGTGTTGTTCAATGGTTCAGTGTATAAAAATGAAAAGGGTGATGTGCTAGGGGCCGTGGTAGTAGCCCGGGACATTACTGAGCAAAAGAGGATTGAAAAGGAATTAATAGAGGCGAAGGTAGCAGCCGAGCTGGCCACCACCATTGCCGAAGAGGCAAAAGAGAAAGCTGAAAGTGCTGCCCAGATCGCCGAAAGTGCGGTAAAGGCAAAACAGCAGTTTCTGTCCAACATGAGTCATGAAATCCGCACACCAATGAACGCCATCATTGGGTTTACAAAAGTGGTATTGAAAACGGACTTATCGGCGAAGCAAAGGGAATATTTAACTGCTATTAAAATTAGTGGCGACTCCTTAATTGTGCTCATCAACGACATTCTAGATTTAGCCAAAGTAGATGCTGGAAAGATGATTTTTGAGGAAATCCCATTCAAATTGGCTTCTTCGTTGTCGGCGATGCTGCACCTGTTTGAAACAAAAATTCAGGAAAAGAACCTGTTGCTCATCAAAGAATATGACGAGACCATTCCTGAAGTGCTGATTGGCGATCCGGTTCGTCTGCACCAGATTATTCTTAACCTGGTGAGCAATGCGGTCAAGTTTACTTCCAAAGGAAAAATTACTGTGAGTGTTCGAATGCTGGCCAGCGAAGAGGAAGAAAAGGTCAATATCGAATTCGCCATTTCCGATACTGGGATTGGCATAACCGAGGACAAACTGGAACGGATATTTGACAATTTTCAACAGGCCTCCAGCGGCACCTCCAGGTTGTATGGGGGCACGGGGCTTGGACTGGCCATTGTCAAACAACTCGTGGAGCCCCAGGGAGGCAGTATCCAGGTGAAAAGCAAAGTGGGAGAGGGGACTACATTTAGTTTTACCCTGAGTTTTGGTAAAACAAACCAGGAAGCTGTGCTCGACGTGATATTTGCAGAGCCGGACAAAGAAATCAAGGGCATCAAAGTGCTGGTAGTGGAAGACATTGCACTTAATCAGTTGCTGATGAAGACATTGCTGGACGATTTTGGCTTCGAAAGGGACATTGCTGACAATGGGCTAATTGCGATTGAAAAGCTGGAAGCTAAATCGTATGATATTATCCTGATGGACTTGCAAATGCCTGAAATGAATGGCTTTGAAGCCACAGAATACATTCGCAATACAATGAATCTGAAAACTCCCATTATAGCCCTGACCGCCGATGTGACCACCGTGGACCTGGAAAAATGCACTGTAGTCGGAATGGACGACTACATTTCAAAGCCAGTCGATGAAAGGTTGCTGTATAGTAAAATAGTCTCGTTGGTAAAGAGGCCGCCACTTTTGACGCCGGATGAAGACGTGGTGGTGCAAATTTCGCCTGGTAAAATTGTTAGCTGTATCGACCTTACGTTTTTGAATCAACGAACGAAGTCTGACCCAAAATTGATGATGGAAATGATATCACTTTACCTGGAACAAACCCCACCGCTGATCAGTGCGATGAAGAAGAGCTTTGCCGAGAAAGACTGGACTACATTGTATTCAGCTGTGCATAAAATGATCCCCTCTTTTTCAATCATGGGCATACACATGGATTTCGAAAAGAAGGCAAGGGTGTTGCAAGACTTTGCCAGTACCCAGCAGCAGTCAGAGGAAATCTCAGCCCTTGTTTTACAGCTGGGGAACGTTTGCACACAGGCGTGCACAGAATTAAAGCAGGAGTATAATAAGATGAAGACATCAATGCATGAAAACTGAAAAGAGAATAAAGGTTTTTCTCGTGGACGACGACGCTGTGTTCCTGAAGTCACTGGAAATAGAGTTCATGAACACGGGCAGTTTCATAGTGGAAACCTATGCGACCGGCGAACGCTGCCTTGAAAACCTGGCAAATGCCCCTGATGTAATTGTTTTAGATTATCACCTGGATGGAATTGATAAAAATGCCATGAACGGAGTGAAGACCCTGGACAAAATTAAGGCATCAAATCCCGATATCCCTGTGCTTATGCTGTCGTCGCAGGATAAAATTGAAGTGGCGATAAACTGTATGCACCACAAGGCATTTGACTATGTAGTAAAAAGCGAAACGGCCTTTATACGCATGCAGAAGATCATCACCGGTATCATGCAACTCAAAAAGGTAGAAAGACAATTGAGCTGGTACATGGAAAGGATGTAGGTGTCGGCAGCTCAGTGCAGCCTGGCTTAGAAGTTTTTTCGTAAAGCGCTCGACGGGCTTACCTCGGAACAAACAATTCTGTGCGTCAACGATTTTTGCCTGCCTGGAAAGACAATCCATCCGGCAATATGTGAAATATGCAACTCTAAAGTTCTATTGTGTAATATCGGCCACACCAATAAAAGCCAATTTTACATCACACAAGCAGCTTTCTAATCCTCAGCGTAAATCTCTTCCTGATCGACATTTTGGCCATTCTATTGCTCTGGTCAGTGCTATTTACGCTTGGTCAGGTCAGCTTGCCAGATGTAAAAACCAAGATATACATATCAAAGCCAAAATTATGAAACAGAGAATAGCAATAGCAGTCGGAGTTGTGGCAGCCATGCTTACAATTCACGGCACCACTTACGGACAGGAATTGAAAACATCGCTTTTTGACGGTGTGAACAGAAACATGCTGGCCGCAAGATATGCGCAGGCCGATGTGCTTTCACCTAAAACATTTGAAGCAGCCATGGAGGCTTATAGCGAAGCACAAAAGAGCTATAAGAATGAAGGTGAAATTGCTAAAATAAAGGAGAACAAAAAGAAGGCGGATGGCAAATTTTCAGAGGCCATTGAGAATGCAAAAGTGGGTTCGGTGATGTTTTCGCAGGCACTGTCTGCCAGAAATGACGCTATGAATGCTGAAGCTGGACAGTTTAGCCAGAAAAACTGGAATGAAGCTGAAGAAGCCATGAAAGAGGCCGCTGGTGAGTTAGAAAAAGGTGACTCGAACGACGCCAAGGAGCAAGCAAAGACTGCCACAGCGCTATACAGAAAGGCCGAGCTGGAGTCGATTAAAGCCAATTACTTAAGCAATGCCAAAAAACTCGTTGAGCAAGCTGACAAAAACAAAGTATACAAGGTAGCTCCTAAGACTTTTAAAGAAGCCAGGGCGCTGATAGCCAAAGCAGAAAAGGAACTCGCCGACAACAGGTATGATACAGACGGTGCCAGGTATTTGGCAAAAGAAGCTGAGTACAAGGCGCTTTTGGCTATGCACATTGCCAAGCAGGAGGAGATTTTGGATGATAAAGACTTTGAAGCGGAAGACTACCTGCTGATGATGTATGAACCCATCACTAAAATAGGCGAAGCACTTGACCTTAACGTGAGATTCGATAATGGCATAGATGGCCCGGTGGCTGAGATCATATCGTCAATCAAAGGCGACGAAAATCTCATCGCAACGCTTGAAGCCAAGTTGTATAATTACCAGTTGCACAATGAAAACCTCACTGCCTTGCTGTATGAGCAACGCAAGATCCAGGAGATCATGAAAGGCCAGCTTTCAGAAGAGGCTTTGGTAGCCCAGAAAAGGCAGCAAAACTTGCAGGCAAGAATTGACAGAGCTGCTGAAATTGACGCTAAATTTGATAAAATTCAACGCATATTTGCTTCGGACGAAGCACAGGTTTTTCGTCAGCAAGACGACGTGATTATCCGGATGATTGGTGTGAATTTTGACATCAGCAAAGCAGAGATAAAGCAAGAAGATTATGCACTGCTTACAAAATTGCAGCAGGCAATAAGCACCTTTGCCAATGCCACTATTGTAATAGAAGGCCATACCGACTCACAGGGAGGTGACGATTTGAACCTTGAGCTGTCGCAGGCCAGGGCCGATGCTGTGCTTAGCTATTTGAACGCCAACACTACTATTGACAAGTCAAGGTTCAGCACCAAGGGTTTTGGCGAAAGCAAGCCAGTAGCCAACAACGAATCGGCTGCAGGCAGAACGATCAACCGAAGGATTGACGTTGTGATCAAGCCCACAATGATGGATACCCTTGTTGGATTGAATACATCCAGTAATTGATTAGCCATTGATTGAAAAAGCCTGAGTACGCCGTTTCCTACGTCGTGCTCAGGTTTTTTTAATGACCAGTGGATCTCTGAGCTAGCAAGCTTACCCGGTAGGCTGGAAGGTAACCTGAACCTGATGTGGGAATATGAGAAACATCAAGGCGACCGTCGTTGCGATAGAGCCAACTGTCAGTTCTCTATGTAACCATTCTTTGAGCGACTGCGGCAGTCTGTTCATTTCGGAGCGAGCCGATTTATTCGCTGACTTAACACATGCCAACACAAATTTGACCGTCATTGCGATGGAGCCAACGGTCGGTTCTCTATGTGACCATCTTTTGAGCGACTGTGGCAATCTTCTTCATTACAACCACGCTCCGAAATAGACAAGATTGCTTTCCGCCAAAGGGCGGACAGGCTGTCACTCAGTATGTGATACACCATAGCCGTCAACCTAAGCGAAAAAGGGCTAGGAAAAGAAACTGAACTCGATTTTGTGCCGAAAAATCAGGAATTTCTCAAAATACCTCTCAAAATTTGTTTCTGATGAGCGTATTGAGGCCATTGCAAAAGCATCGTCATTCAAAAAGCGTAAGTCGGTCATTTCGCCAAAGGCATTTCTGGACGTGGTTTTTTTTAGCAATAATGGCAAATGCCCTTCTCTATCTGAATACAGTATAGATCTTGCACATCATCATGGCGTGAGTGTTTCTAAACAAGCTCTTGATAAGCGTTTCAATAAAAACACAAAACAGATGCTTGCAGGACTTCTCCAAGAGGTATTGACACAGCAAATGGCCCATAATTCAGAAGAAAGCATTCCCTCCAGTTGGTTTACTGATATCCGTATCATGGATAGTTCAGAATTTAAAGTATCCAAAAAGGTAGCAGATACTTTTCCTGGGTATGGAGGAGAGGGAAGGGAAGCCAGTGTTCAAATCCAATTTGAGTATCAGTTGCTAGGCTCTAAGGTAACCGAGATTTCCATTGGCTCATCACGAGATTCTGATAGCATTGAGGGGATGAAGAATATTGAGAAGGTACCTCCCAAAACATTATTGCTAAGAGATTTAGGGTATTTTTCTCCTAAGGCATTTAAAGAGCTAAGCAGCAAAGACATCTACTTTATCAGCAGGGCAAAGTCACAATGGAATTTCTATATCCTCAAGGAGGGAGAATACTCATTACTTCCAACAGCCTCTATTATCAGCTTATTAAAGGAAAAGAAAGAAAGGTATCTGGACATGGATGTATATGTTGGCGAAAAAACTCGTACTAAGGTACGGCTTGTGGCTAATTTGCTCACAAAAGAACAAAAGCAGAAACGCTTAAGGAAGAAATCAGCGAATAGAAAATTAGGGACTGACGTGTTAGAGGCCATTGGCTTGAATCTATTTGTAACCAACGTGGAAAGGGAAAAATGTACCGCCTCTCAGATTTATGATCTCTACACATTGAGATGGCAGGTAGAACTTGTCTTTAAAACCTGGAAAAGTGTGATGAGATTACATAAAATACACCCAGTGAATGCGACCCGTTTAGAATGCATCATTCTCATCAAGCTGCTGTGGGTAATGTTAAACTGGACTTTTCTTAATCACTTAAAGAATTTAACCCAAAAGGATTTGAGCTTTCATAAGCTAGTCAGTACGCTACAAGGGCGATCTAAAGTGTTAACATTACCTGTGCTGCAAAACAGTCACCGACTCATCGAATGGCTGACGGATTTGTATCGAATCAGCAACGCATTTCATGAAAAAGAGTATAAAAAAGGGCAAAAAAAAGTATCAGATATTCTTACCAAAACATACTTAAATGTAGTCTTAAACCAGTAAATTAGATCAACAAAAACGGTCGGCCATTCCGATAAATGGCTTTCAAAAAACATGGAAAATAAAACTCGGCCATGCGGAATGGCCTTGCCATATCCACCAATTATTTCTTAGGTTGACGGCTATGGTGATACACACAATGCAAACCACTACAAGTTCCTCGCAATGACGGTTGAGTTGGGGCTAGTGCTGCCCGGCTTAATGGTAATTAAACAGCATCGAAAGTCGCCCATTAACCTGTTTTAAAATGAATTTGGCCTGCATCTATTAGGCATCAAAATGAATTTCTAAGCTAACTGAACCTCATTGAGAGATAATTATCAATACCATGAACTACTTTGTATTTATCCTGGGCATTATTCTGCTCTTAGTTGCAGCCACTGATTTAACCGTAACGTCGTTGTCGGTGCGTGGGGCAGGGTTTATTACAAAACGTTTATCTAAGGCCATTTGGAGCGTGATGCTGGCCATTAACAAAAGAGTGGGTGGCGGAAAATATTTGGAACTTGGTGGTGCAATCATATTGATTTCAATTCTCATCAATTGGTTGTTTATGATTTGGTTTTCGACTAGCCTTTTGTTTATCAGTCAGCCCGAATCCTTGATGAATGTTGAGACAAATTCGTCTACCACAATTATTAACAAAATATTTTATGCGGGTTACACGCTGTCTAATTTGGGATTGGGTGACATGGAGCCTGTTTCACCTTTTTGGGATTTAGTTACCGCAATACTTTCGTTCGTTGGCTTGATACAAATTTCCATTGCCATTACTTATTTCATTCCGGTGGTTTCAGCTGAAATAGTGAAAAGGAAAATAAGCGTCTATATTACAACCCTCGGCTGTTCTGTGGAAGAAATTCTGTTAAATCATTGGAATGGGAAGGACTTTAAAGAGTTGGAACAACCCTTTATGAGTCTAACCGAATCAATAATTTTACACGCTCAAAATCACAAAGCTTATTCGGTGCTGCACTATTTTCACTCTTCTGACAGAAAGGAAGCTTTTGTGCTCAATATCACCAACCTGGATGAGGTACTTACAACCCTTCTGTTTAGCATACCAGTGGAACTACGGCCATCTCGCAGTGTGCTCAATGGGTTAAGAAAAGCCATTTCAAGCTATCTTGTAACGCTACCTGCCACCTTTGTAGTGCCAGGTGAAGAAACACCACCGTTAAACTCACTTTCTGCGTTGGAAAAAAACGGAATTAAGGTGAGCCATAGCGCACCTATAGATTTAGAGTATGAGAAACTGACGACCAGGCGTAGGTTATTATTGTCGCTTATCAAAGATGATGGATGGGAATGGAGCGATCTTCAGGCAGGAAGCTACGACCATGAAATGAGCGTGATCAAATAGGAGAAAATGCTACTTTTTGAGCCTGGCTGGGCCTTCAGGGGAACGCTATATTCATTTGAAGAAAAGCTACCCTTCTCGGCTCAATCTGTTTTTGTCACTACCTCGGGCGGCAATGGCGTGGTATCACCCATAAGGAATCCCCAGGGCCGGAGGGAATCTATCCGGTCGAAGGTCAGCTTGAGAATGGCTGCAAATGGAATAGAAAGAAACATGCCTGGAATGCCCCACAAAGCCGCCCCCACAATAACGGCAATGATACAGATGAGGGGGTTTAGTTTCACCTGACTGCCGACGACTTTTGGCACGATGTAGTTGTTGTCGATGAACTGTATCAAAGCGTAAAGCCCCACTACGTACACCACGTAGACAGGTGATTTGGTGGCAAATGCAACCAGCATAAATATAGCCACACCAACCAAGCCGCCGATGTAGGGAATAATGTTCAGCAGTGCGCCAATGATGCCTAGCAAAATTGGGTAGTCAATGCCAAGGGTAAATAACCCGAGAGCGTTTAGCACGGCAATGATGCCAAATTCAGCTGAAAGCCCTACCAGGTACCGGCGAATAATGGATTTAACTCCAATAAGAACTTCACTTACGCTTTTGTCGTGGATGATACCGAAGAGGCGATGAATGAACTCCACCAGGTGAGGCTCATAGTTCAATATCAGGAAGGTATAAACAGGTGTAAGTAACACAACGGCCAGTATGCCTCCCATGGTCACGATGGTCGTCCCGATGGCTGCATTGCTATTGTCCATCAAGTCGCTCTTTCCCTCAGTTATCCAGGTGTTTATGTCTCTTGTGCTAATGGAAAAATACTCGGACGTCCACTTAACCGAATCGTGTGTTAGCTGCTGAAACTTGGTGGTCAATTGTGGCCACGATTCTCCGAGTTTATTTAGCTGCAGCGATATCCATAAAAGCAGCCCTCCAATGATAAAGACCGTGATCAGCAAAACAATGGCCACAGCAATAGATCTGTTGATTTTTTTTCTAACTAAAAAATGGACCGCCGGGCCGACTAATATGGATATTAGCACGGCGTAAATGACAGGCAGAATGATGGGCCTGATAATGGACAGTATGCTCACCACTATATAAAGGCCTACGAGCAGCATCGCCACTTTAACGTAGGAAGGCAACTTCACATTCAGATCCATTGGAGGTATTGATATTGTTTAGTTATTGGCTGCTGTGCTCAGGAAGTGCCTTCAGCTTATTGGCCTGTCGGTTTTTGAGCAGGTGTGCAAGCCCACGGCCAAGCGACTTCAACAGGACGCTGTTTTTTGCAACAGTACCCGAGATGCCGAGAAGTACAAGGGAGCCTATTATTGTTTTTATTGAGTTGCGGGGAGGTTGTGCCGTCAGCGATGCTGGCTCGTCACCATCTGTATCCGCTGACTTGTGATGATGAAAAAATGAGCTTATGCCCGTCGATTGTGCAACATCACTTAAGGCTCCTTTGATCAAATTAAGCGGTTTTATGCTCTCAAATGTCAGTTTGAATTGCTTTTTCAACAGCGCTCCTTCGAGCAACTGGTTTTGCTGCAATTGAAGAATAGCAAACCTGAGACTTTCTGGAGAATCTATTTTTAGGTGAGGGCTGCTCATTGGAGTGCTTGTTTAATAATCAGGGTGCTGACTGGCCTTTTGATCCACCGATGAAGATAGAGATGGAAGATGAGGCCAGCCAGGAGATAAAAGCCAGCCACAACAAAAAAGCCATAGTAAGTTCTCCCCAAAAGCTCACCAAGCCATAACGCCACTCCGATGCTTAGAACAAGTATGGAAGTGGAAAGCACCAGGATAACGGCCAGCCGGGAAAGCAGAGACGAAGCTAATGCGGTCGACATTTCAAGAGACTTAAGCTTTGAGAGCTCAATGGTGGTCTTTCCATATGCCTCAAGTCTTTCGAACAGCGTTTCGAAGGAGTTACTGACGGTTTCCATTGCTTGGTGAGTCTATGTTGGACGGGAGAACAATGGGCCACTACTATTTAGCCAATGGCCACTAAATTTTTCCCTGGTGGTTTATCGGAAGCGATTACAATTTGGCTCCGTTGGCAGCTACATCTTTCAAAAGCTGTTCAGTCTTTTCGGTTCCGGCTTTGGCCAGTGCCTTCACTTCGTTACTTACCTTATCGTATTTTTCAGTTACGCCAGTCAACAGCGTGTTAAATTTCTCTTCCAGTTCACTGGAAAACTCGTCCTTCTTGTCCGAAATCTTCTTTCTGGTCAATGTTCCCTTTTCCGGAGCGAATAATATGCCGATGGCAGCGCCGGCCGCAAGGCTGGCTAGTATGCCTACTAAAACTTTTCCTGAATTCATGATTTTTGCTTTAAACGTAAATTTCCTGATGACAAAGGTGAAAATGTTTCGCCGCTGATGTATTGTACAATCCCTGTTGAGAGTTACATGTTTCACACATTTGATAGCATGTTCTTGTTTGATTTTATGCAAGCAAAGTTTTCAGAGGTGGCCTCATGCGTGTGCCATTTCCTTTTCGTCAATGACGAACTCAAGACCGTCGGCGAGTCTTTGTCCAAGCTGACTGTCGACACGGAAG
Source organism: Imperialibacter sp. (assembly GCF_048007035.1). NCBI lineage: Bacteria > Pseudomonadati > Bacteroidota > Cytophagia > Cytophagales > Flammeovirgaceae > Imperialibacter > Imperialibacter sp. Next base: position 21,110 of record NZ_CP180355.1, on the reverse strand, counting down.
AAATGACAGAGCTGCAAATGAACAATTTTATTCCTCCGCTCGCCGGTGATGCCACTCATAGAAGCGACAATGTTTTTCACAAGGCGCCCTCTTTGCATTTCATTCATCACTTTGCGGTACAATGCGCCAGACTGCGAAAAATAATCCTCATCATTTTCGTACTGTTCTATTGAACCCGACGGGTGAGGACCTTCACTCAATACCGGCACTACATTGTTGGCATCTATGTAGTCAAATCCGTCCTGGCGACTGTTTCCAGAAGAGTCGCTTCCTTTTTTCTGAGCATCAACCGACGCACTCTGAGGTTGATTTGAGACCAGATAGGGCTGCTTTTCAACGGGAATGGCATCTGCCGCAACTGGCGTCTGCTGTATTAGGGGTTTGATATCTTCAACTAGTGCTTGATCACCCGTCTTAATTCTTGCATGGATAAGGCTTTCTCGTTCTTCTTTACTCAGGCTCACATTGGGAATTTCGTTTAACTCTATGATGCCGATATCAATGAGCGGAAAGTCGCTGTGGCTCCATATTTTCGTCGGGTCAAAGGGATTCCATTGAAAACTGTCGGCCTGCTTCGCTGTCATTACCTGAATAGCGACAGTCCACTTAGGGAAGTCCCTTTTCCGGATAGCCTCTGCGAGATCCTTTTGCGCATGTTCCGGGTCAACTCCATTCATTTCGCTGGCCAGTTGACCCAGAAAATTCTTTATTTCCTGCATCGTTTTGAAGTGAAACTTTACCCAAAACTGCTGCTTTGCTCTGTTTACAAATGAGTAGCTTTCTAAGCCAAAACCATGCATGTTTCTGTAGGAGTAGGGGATGCCCCGGTCGCTCATGAGTATCATTACTTGAAGAAGGCTCTCAGGGTTCAAACTCCAATAGTCCCAAATGAGGGTTGGGCTCTTGCAGTCCGTTTCTACATCAACCTGCTGTGTTTGAATAAATTGAGAGAACTTCACTGGATCTTTAATGAAAAACACAGGCGTGTTTCTCCCCATCATGGTCCAGTCGCCCGCTTCAGTGTAGAATTTCACAGAAAAATCTGCACGAATTTTTTTGGTTCCCAGACCGCCTTCCTCGTTTCCCTCACCTGAGAACCGGGTCAGTAACTTTGTTTGCTTGCCTATGTTGGCAAACATTTCAGCACTGGTATATTGGGTGAGTTTGTTGGTTGCCGTAAAGGTGCCATAGGCTCCAGCTTGTATCAATAAGTTCTTCTTGCTGGAAGCAGTCATGCTGATGCCGGAAAGTTGCCTGACCTCTTGAAGGTCACTTACTGGCGGCATTTCGCCATCTATAGCCACGGACATTGTGGGGCCGTTCGTTTCCTCGTACTTACTGCTAACTCGCTTTTTTTTGCTTTCCATTGTAAGGTTCTTTTTCGTCGCTTTGATTAGCTGATTTCAGCCTTTTCCCATAAAATTGACGCATGAAGGGATACCCAACCTACTTGCTCATTCTCAAGGCGTGTAACCTACATTTGACCCCATGAAGCTTCCCCAGTAGCTCTGGTACCCATCAAAGTCGTGTGAATTGGTTTCCGGCCAGTGCTCTTTATCAAACCCGGGTGCGTTTTTGAGGGTTGCTGATTCTTGATTGATGACAAATGCTTCCTTTTTTGAGTCGACGGTAAGGAAGGCAAACGGTATGGCAAAGTACTTCTCGCCAATGCCCAGGAAACCGCCCATCTCTATGACGAAGTATTCTATTTTTCCGGTGCTGAGGTCAATCATCACGTCATTAATTTCTCCCATTTCTTCGTTGCCCTTATTGAACACCTTGTCACCAATGATGGATGTTGCAGTCAGGAACTTCAGCGGGAGGTTAGCATGGGCTCCTGAGTGATTTTTGTTGCTGACATTGTCTTTCTTAAAGCTTTTCATAGTGTTTGAATTTGTTTGTTCTCAGAAGCCTGCTTCTTATTGGCTTCAGTATTTAAAGGATTGCTGCAGACGATGGGCTCTGTTCCTGTTACAAAGCTGACGAGAATGACTGGTGGGAGTGTTATACAACTGTAGGCTAACTTTATATATATCACTGTTTTTTGGAAGTGATCCGTTCTGGTGCTACTGTGAAATATGTAATTCTTTTCTTTTTTGTTGTAACAATCCAAAGGCATTGCCCGGCTTACTTTTGAGACAGAATTGTGGCCTGTTTTTCTCACAATCACAACCACTTGGCCGGTTCATTACATGTCAGATCGAAGCCCCAAAAAATACATATTCTCCCAAGGGATAGACGACTACTTCATAGGTGTTGCCAGTGCTGTCAAGTTTATAGGGCGCTTTTGGCGGGAACTGTTAAAACCTCCCTTTTACTTCAGGGAAGTGATCCATCAGTGCTTCGAAATTGGCCTAAAGTCGCTACCCCTTATCACCCTCACGGGGTTCATTATCGGCGTTGTGTTCACCAAACAGTCACGACCATCGCTGGAGGACTTCGGCGCCGCTTCCTGGCTTCCTTCGCTGATGGGTATTGCCATTGTAAGAGCGCTCGGGCCACTGGTAACCGCCCTGATTTGTGCCGGTAAGGTAGGCTCAAGTATAGGTGCCGAGCTTGGCTCCATGAAAGTAACCGAGCAAATAGACGCCATGGAGGTGTCGGCCATCAACCCATTCAAGTTCCTTGTCGTCACCAGGGTGTGCGCCACCCTCATTACCATTCCTGTTTTGTCCTTTTACTGCATCACCGTGGGCTTGCTGGGTTCTTACGTGAATGTGCACGCTGAAGAGGCCACTGGCTTTATCAGTTACTTCAAAAGTGCCTTCTCCACCATCTCTTTCCTCGACATATTTGCGTCAGTGGTCAAATCCCTCATTTTTGGGTTCACGGTAGGCATGATAGGCTGTTATAAAGGCTTCCATGCTTCGCAGGGCACCCGTGGTGTGGGCAAAGCAGCCAACCAGGCTGTAGTGCTTGCCATGTTCCTGGTGTTTATCGAAGAGGTGGTGGTGGTTCAGGTGTCAAACTGGATAAGAAACTACTGACATGACGGACGATCCAAAACTAAGAGTTGTACAAGCGAGCGAACCAGTGATAGCCATCCAGGGACTGTCCAAGTCATTTGGTGATTTGGACGTGTTAAAGGGAATTGATTTGACAGTGTTGAAAGGTGAAAACCTGGCTGTGCTGGGGAAGTCTGGATCCGGAAAGTCCGTCCTGATCAAGATATTAGTTGGTTTGCTCAAACCCGATAAGGGTTTTGTGAAGGTGCTTGGAGAGGAAGTCGCCGAGTTGCCGGCCAGGGAGCTCGACGCCCTAAGGTTGCGGATAGGGTTTTCGTTTCAAAACAGCGCCTTGTACGATAGCATGAACGTGTATCAGAACCTGGCTTTCCCCTTAACAATGAATTTTAGAAAACTGACAAAGAAGCAGGTGGATGACGCAGTGATGGAAGCCCTGGAAGCAGTAAGCCTGGCCAGCAAGGCCAAGCAAATGCCATCGGGTCTTTCGGGTGGGCAGCGAAAAAGAATAGGTATTGCCCGCACGCTGATATTGAAGCCGGAAATCATGCTTTACGACGAGCCGACTTCCGGGCTGGATCCTGTAACCAGCACGGAGATCAACGAGCTGATCAATGAAGTGCAAACCCGCTACAATACAAGTGCCATTATCATTACCCATGATCTTACCTGTGCTAAAAACACCTCACACAGGGTGGCCATGCTGCTCGATGGGAAGTTTTCCAGGGTGGGCAAATTCGAAGAGGTATTTGACTCGGACGATGAGCAGATCAGGAGTTTTTACAATTACAATTTTATCAGGTAAATCATGAGCGACACATCCAACAAACGTGCAGTAATAGTAGGGCTTTTTGTTTTCCTCGGGCTCGCTTTTCTCATCACCGGCATTCTGATGGTGGGCAACCTGCACGGTACCTTTAAGAAGAAAATGAAGATCGTTACCTTTTTCGACGACGTCAACGGCCTTCAAAACGGCAACAACGTATGGTTTTCGGGCGTGAAAGTGGGCACTGTAAGCAACCTGCATTTTTTCGGTAAGTCGCAGGTGAAGGTGGTCGTCAACCTTGAACTGAAGGCCCAGGAGTACATCCGCAAAGACGCCATGATTAAGATCAGCACAGATGGCCTCATCGGCAACAAGATACTGGTGATCTACGGGGGCACACAGCGGGTGGGAGAAGTGCAGGAAGGAGATACTTTGCAGGTAGAAAAGACCTTTTCCTCTGAAGACATGATCAACATGCTGCAGGAGAACAACAAAAATGTGCTGGCCATTACCACCGACTTCAAGACCATAAGTAAGGCCCTGGCGGATGGGCAGGGAAGCATTGGAAAGCTGCTCGGTGAAACCGCTCTCTACGACAACTTGAACGCCACAGTGCTGGCGCTGAAGCAGGCGGCCACCAATGCGCAAAAGCTGACCAACACAATGAATCAGTTTGGCGCTAACCTGAACAAGGAAGGCACGCTAGCGCATGAGCTAACAACCGACACGGTTATTATTAATTCACTCAGGTTGTCGGTGGCAGGGCTTAAGCAGGTGACCGACACTGCTGTAGTGTTCATGGCCAACCTCAGGGAGGCCAGCAGCAACCCGAAAAGCCCGGTGGGGGTATTGCTTCACGACGAGGCTGCGGGTGCGCATTTGAAAGAGACGATGAAGAACCTGGAAAGCAGCTCTTTCAAACTGGATGAAGACCTGGAAGCTGCTCAGCATAGTTTTCTGCTCAGAGGTTTTTTCAAAAAAAGAGAGAAGGCCGAGAAGAAAGTAATGGCCGGGGAGAAGGGCTCCTGAGACATAAAAATTTACTAGCACATACAAAGAAGCAAATGGTGCAGGCCTTCCCGTTAGGGCGGGATAAGGGCAAGCCCGGTAAGAAAAGTTTTCATTGAGACCCTCCAAGGGGTTCGCTTTTGGCTAACTTTTGTTGAAGACCTGCAAGCTTTCGGCCCTGGAACGGACAAACCCCTGGAGGGTTGTCGATCAAAGTCCTGGACTGAAGCCAGACTCATTGAACCATTTTTTTATTACTGCACAAAAAATGCTACCTGATATCAGGTAGCATTTTTACTTGAGGGCCAATCACAACAGACGAAAGAACCCTGAAGGTCGACTATATCCCCCTGCCTTGTATTACCCTAAAGATGACAGCGATAAGTGCAATCACAAGCAGCACGTGTATGATACCACCTGTGCTGAAGCCGATGTAGCCAACAGCCCAGCCAATAAGCAGAATGACGGCGATGATGTAAAGAAGGTTTCCCATGACTTATTTGATTTATAGTTTAGTGAATGGCAATGCCGATGGTAGAAACGCCACTTGAAAGGTCAAGGAAGGCGCCAAGCTTTTTGTTGATGTGGTACTCCAGGCCCAGGTGAACATCAAGGAACAAAGAGCGTCCTCCTTTGTAAATGTTTGTATCTCCCTGATAGCCGTCGTCCCATCGGGACTTAACGATAGCAAAGCCCAGCGAACCAGCAGCGTAGAAGTCCCAGGCGGGGGTGGCATTAAATAGCTGATCAAAGTAGTAGGTGCCTTTTACGCCCAGAGGAATCACTGTTTCTCTGTATTTGTAGTAGCGTGATGGTGTGTTGTTATTGCCCCAATAGTACCTGTTCGAATAGGTGTAGAAGCTGGCAAAGGGAGCAAGCGTAAAGTTCGGTGCCACGTCAAATTCGTAGTTGAGACTAAGCACCGGCAGCGACTGGCCAATGTAGCCATAGTAGCCGGAATAGCCGCCCACACCCAGGCCAAGATTCAGGGTGTTTCCAAAGCTCTCCTGAGCCTTGCTTTCGAGTTGCATGAAGCCAAGCAAAATGGCCAGCACAATTAGTTTTTTCATGATGTATACATATTGGTTGAGTGTGTAATCAGTAGTCCGAAATGGATGGGGGTGGCGTCTTTGCTATTTGACATTTTTCACTGTTAAATCCCTGAAAGCCTTGCCCAACTCGTCCATATCTCTGCTGAACTCAGTTTTGAATGACTCCCATTTCTCTTTGCCTTCTACTTTATAGTCGTCCATGGCCTTTTTCATGTCGCTGTTTTTCTGTTCCAGTGCGTCGATCTTCTTTTCGTATTCAGCCCTAACCTCTTTTTTCTCCCTGGTAATTCTGTCGTTGAATTCGGCAATAATCTTGTCGTTGGCGGCTACCTTTGCCGCCGTTTCTGCCCTGTATTTTTCTACGTCGGCCAGGTATTCTTTGGTAGCCTTGTCCAGGTCTTTTTTGGCTTCGATAACGTCTTGTTTGGCACTTTCAACTTTCTCCGCTTTAGAAGCAGGTGAGTGGCAGCTTGTTAAGCCCGCAGCGAACAGGAAGGTAGCTGCTGTAAATAGTACAAGTGATTTTTTCATGATGGATGTTTTTGGAATATTAAAAAGCGTCGACCGCTTCGTGATGTGTATTTTTACAATCCGGCAATCAGCTTTTGAAGCTCTTCCTTTGATTTGCCCAGCTTCACTTGCAAGCGGCCTATTAGCTCGTCTTGCTTGCCTTCCACCAGTAGTAAGTCCTGATCGGTGAGTATGGCGAATTGCTGCTTCAGCTTGCCTTTGGTTTCATTCCAGTTGCCTGTGATTGATGTTTTGTTCATGACTTGTTTGTTTAACTATTGCCGTACAAAAGTGCGCTATTGGCTTCCCCTGAGTGTTACACAATGTGCGTCAAGTGTTATAGATTTCACACTTCCCCGATTTGAGCCTTAGCCAAGTAGGGAGCGATTCTTTGAGTGGCCATTCATTCGGCCTGTTATGGGAATGGGTTGGGCATTGAAAGCAGGCATACGAGCTTCCCGAAAGCTGAAAAGCTTTCGGGAATTATGTGTCTTGAAAGACCTTGCTCATACAAGCCGGGTGAGTATTTGTGCAATCCAGGGGCTCCTTCGGGAAGGCCATTCCCCTGGTAACTAACAGGCTTTTGGAGTAAAATCGACTAACCAGGTAAAACGATTTCAAATCGGTAATTAATGAACTGTGCTAAGGCAAATTAATCCTCTTTGGGCCGGGGATATCCCTCTGCCGAGGTCAGCTCTTTTTGCCAGCCAACAAATACGCACCTCCGCCCAACACGATAAGCACCACCCCCAGGTAGGGAGACCAATTGACGGAATGGTTCTTGTCGGCACTAATTTCCAGGCTGCCTATGTCTACCACTTTCTCTTTAGTAACGAAGTTGACCCCGTTGAAAATGGTGATCAGCACACCTATTGCCAGTAGTACTAAACCTGCTTTTTTCATAGCGACTCTTTTTTGAGATATAAACTGAAGCAGGTGTTTATAAGAGAATAATTAGCAGCAAAAGAATGATGATAAGCGCTCCAACCGAAACGTAAACTCCTCCGCCTATGTCTCTAAGCCTCGACTTGGTAGCTTTCACTTCTTTTCTCAGCTCTTTCTTCTCCGCAGAGCTCATACCGGCCTTGTCAAGCGCATCGATTTCAGTAAGCCTGGCGAGCAGCGCATTGGCTTCGGCGGTTTCAGCGGCTGTGGGTGCTGGTGCTGGTGCAATTACATTTGATGCCGATACACTTCCCGGAAAAAGGATGAACAATAGCAATAATGTGGTCAGGGTCAATCGTATTTTTTTCATCTTGGTTGTTTTTACGGCCTCATTGTTAAGGCCTTAAGGTTGCATTTCTTTCAATAAAGTTCGGCATTGGCATCGGGCGAATAGTTACATCACAAAGGAAGATCTTTACATAAATCACACTTTTGACTCTTCGACGAGCCCGCAGAGTGGCTAAAGCTGCGGGAGGAAGCAGCGTGTTCCCGATTGGCCGTGCGTAAATCTTATTTTTGGGAACAGACGGGCACAAAAAAAAGGCAATAACAATATTGCCTTTTTTGAAGAATACCTAACCTAATCGCACTATAGAGTCTTATGCTTGTTGCGCCGTTTTGCAACGGCGTTCAGCTATGCGTTGTTTATCAACCACGTTTCGAACCGGAGCCGCAGTTCTTATGCCCCTCTCTTTCGTCCTTGTCGTCATAGTCCTCACGGTCGTGACCTCTGCCACCACGTCCACGTCCGTCATCACATTTGCGGTGGAGCTTGATGTTTCCTCCCGTAAGGGTTCCAGAGATTGAGTAGCCATTAGATAGCTCAAGGCTAAAGCTGTCGTTGCGGCCCGGCTCACCATTGTCCACAAGGGTCACCTTGTAAGACACTGTGCCAGCACCATCAAGTTTGGCAATTCCCTCAATCTGACGGGTTACTGCGTCAATGGCGATGTAAGATGTTACCCTGATACTTTTCACTTTCACACCACCATTGCTGTGGTCGTCGAAAGAAAGATTACCCCAATATTTGCCGTTTAGAAGTCCCCCGGATACGCCGAAGGTGGCTTTCTCATTGTTTTGACCCTTGCGGCCGTTATGATGACCCTTGCTTCCACTTTCCCCTTTTATCCAGCCACCACCGGTGACAAAATCTCTGCACATTTTTGGAGGATTGGTAGTACCGCCGGCGCCATTACAAGCGCTAATGTTGTTGGTGATCATCGTTACGGCTCCGTTCAAAGCCAGCATGCTGCCTGATACTGTTGAACCGTAGGTCATCGTGATGGTGGTATTAGCTATCACCGTTCCGATAAACTGTTCTCCATCAACCGTAGCTGATGAGCCCACCGCCCAAAACACGTTGGAACCATTGCAATCAGCATTTTCGTTGTTGATGGCGATAATATTTGATCCCGCCATCGTCACCAGGGTAGTCCCTGTTTGAAAGACAAATTCCGCATTGCTGTTGCCCTGAAAATCGAGATACATAGTGCCGTTCACCTGCAGGTTGGCAGAAGGAGCGAAATTGTAAACACCGGGAGTAAAGGTGATGCCATCGAGCTGCGTAACCCCGGAGTAAACTGTACCGGGCACCAGTGCCGTCAGGTAATTGTAGGCGATTACTGCATCATTATGCGCTTGTGCTGCCACAGGCCCGCCAGCGTAGATAATTCCGCTTACCGTTCCAAGACCGGCAGTTACCGTTCCAGGACCCGAGATGTTGTTCAAAGGCGCCTGCAGGAAGCCTGTAATGGCTGTACCCGGGCTTACGCCCAGATTTCCTGTGATCACTGATTCTCCATCGTTAGTAACGGTGGTGCCAGCCAGCACAGCGAAATCGGCTGCACTTCCCAGAGGAACTGAGCCCAACGAAGACACGGATTGCTTGTGGCTTCCCGTCTCAAGGAAGAATTCCCCGGCATTGGCTGGAAGTGGGTCTTCCTGCTGGCAACCGACAACAAAAACAGCCGATACAAGAGCAAAGGCTGCCAATAGACTTTTTGTTTTCATAATTATTTGTTTTAAGCACTGTTTCGCTGGTTGAACCGGGGCGGTAAGAAATGCTGACCTTCCTGCGAACAGCATTTCAGGTGAGCAATGCCCCACTACAAAGCAGCGGTATTTCGAGCAGCAAAGTCTTACAGTCTTTCATGTGGATCTTATATAAATCACTGGTTTTAAATAGTTTACAAGAGCTTTCCAGAGAAATGTAAGGCTCGGAAAGCGACTACAAATGCCTTAAAACGGAAAAGGGCAGGAGTGAAAACACCCCTCCCTTTCCATTTAAAAAACTCAACCTAACTATATTATCTTATTGAGGCTGGACCACCACATTGGCATCAAGAATGACTGCCGTTTGTGCCAGTGCCCGTCCTTTCAGGGAAGCTCCGGTGCCCAGGGTGATACCAGTTTTGGATAGAATCACGCCCTCAAAATGGGCGGTTGTTCCAATGGTTACTTCGCCAGCCACCTGCCAGAATATATTTTTGGCTTGTGCGCCGCCGCTCAGTGTCACATTCACAGCCGAGCTCACAGTTAAATTCTCCGCAATCTGGAAGATCCAGATATCGTTGGCACCGCCGTTAATAGTGATACTTGCGGGCACAGCTACTGTGCTTGTCCACTTGTATACCCCTGGAGACAGTGTTTTTCCTCCGATATTTCCTGTGCTTAGCTCAAAGAAGTCGGGAGAAGGACGCCCGGCCGCATCGTTGTAAGCGGTGTTCATGTTGTCAATAGCAGTGGTCAGGTTACTTGACGTAGGCGACACCATGTCGGCGGCAAATACCCTTCCCGTTACCTGAGCAGAAGTGGCAAATCCGGTGTCATCTGTCAAGGCCAGTCCTGTGATGTACGATCCGGCCGCAGGGCTGATGCCCAGGTCACCAGTAATGGCTGACGTCGGGCTATTATTAATCGCCGTCTTCGCCAGCACCACATAGTTGGCTGAGGTGCCCAGGTTCACCGGTGCAATGGTAGCGGTGCTACCACCAGTGGTAAATGACCATTCCTTCGCTTCGGCGATGGCATGACCTGCGAGGTCTTTCACGTCCTTGCTAATGATCGCTGTGTACACCGTGCCCGCCGCTAAACTATTGGTAGGCGTAAAGGTAGCAGTGGTGCCTTCATAGGCTACTGCGCCGGCCACAAGCGTGCTTCCCTGCTTCAGTTGAAAGGTGGTCGTGTTCACTGTGGCAGGATCCATTTCTTCGCTGAATTCGAATTCAATCACCGCATTGCGTTCAACGCCCTTGTCGTTATTGGCGGGAGAAACCGATACTACTGTAGGGATACTCGGATCTACGTTGTCGTCGTCCTTATTACAGCCTACAAACAAAACTGCCGCTGCCAGGGCTACGGAGGCAAATGTTTTCTTCAAAATCATATGTGTGTTTTTTTAACTTTCCGCTGCTGGCGGGGCTTCGGAGTATTTACTCAAAAGCCGCAAAGGTCGCATCTGACATGCAGGCGAGCCTTCGATGATACAAAGGTGGGTCGATTGCCGGGGCTTTGTATTACACTTTGCCTGAGGAGTCTTACATATATCACATATACAAGGAATGCCGGCCAGGGCCTTAATTAGCTGCGTAATGGCTGGCATGAAAGCGGAGAACCAAAAAACAAAAAAGGGCAAGGTGATAGCACCATGCCCTTCTTTGCAGTACATCCAGCGATTGCCGTCGCCGTTTAAAGAGATTATTGTGGCTTCACCACGGTATTCTGATCGAGAATTACCGCAGTTTGTGCCAGTGCTATGCCATTCATGGAAGCGCCTGTTTGCATGGTAATGCCCGTCATCGACAGTATCACACCTTCAAAGTGAGAGGTAGTACCAATGGTTACCTCACCAGCCACTTGCCAGAAAATGTTTTTGGCCTGCGCTCCACCGCTCAAGGTCATATTCACGGCTGAGCTCATGGTAAGGTCGCCGCTTATCTGGAAGATCCACACATCATCGGCCGTTCCAGAAATGGAAAGGTCAGAAGGGATGGTCACCGTGCTTGTCCATTTGTAAAGACCGGCCGCCAGGGTTTGTCCACCGATATTGCCTGTGCCCAGCTCCGAGAAGTCAGGCGTAGGCCTGCCTGCCGCATCGTTGTAAGCAGTGATCATGTTTTCAACCGCTGTAGTCAGGTTCGTTGATGTAGGAGAAGCCATATCGGCTGCATACACCTTGCCCGTTACCTGGGGAGACGTAGCGTAACCTGTGGCATTGGTCAGGGCGAAACCAGTGATGAAAGAAGTGGCTGCAGGACTCAGGCCTAAGTCACCCGTAATCGCCGAGTTGGGGATGTTGTTGATGGCAGTTTTGGCCAGGATCACGTAATCACCCGACATGCCCAGGTTCACCACTGCCAGTCCGGCAACAGTGCCCGAGGTAAAGCTCCACACCTGAGGAACAGCCAGGGCATTTCCGCCCAGGTCTTTCACGCCGGTGGTTACAGTGGCAGTGTAAACCGTGCCAGCTGCCAGGAGACTAGTGGGCGTAAAGGTAGCCACAGTGCCTGAATAGCTCACCGAGCCGGCTACAGCCACAGTTCCCTGCTTCAGCACAAAGTTGGTGCTATTTACTGTTGACGCATCCATCGCTTCGCTGAAAGTGATAGAGAGCACCTTGTTGCGGGCAACGCCTGTGGCGTTGTTAAGCGGCGAAGTGGCCGTGGCAGTGGGGAGCACGTCGGTTGTGAACGACCACACCCTGGCGGCTGCCATGGCATTGCCTTTCAGGTCAGATGCTGCCACTGTTACCGTGGCCGTGTAAACAAGGCCTGCCTGCAAGCTGGCAGCAGGCGTGAAGGTGGCCACCATGCCTGTGTAGGTCACTGCGCCTGTTACGGCCGTTGTGCCGCTGGCAAGCAGCACCGAAGTGGTGTTGATGGTGGCAGCGTCCATTTCTTCGCTGAACGTTACCGTAATGGCCTGACTGAGCGACACATTCACCCCGTCATTCTGAGGGGTTATCGCTGTCACAGTTGGGGCAGTTCTGTCAGGCGCCAGGCCTGTAGTAAAGCTGAAAGTGTAATCTTCCTCCAGCGACAGACCATCCACGTCTTTCGCACCCGTTGTGAGCGTAGCTGTAAACAGCGTGCTGGCAGCAAGCTCATTGGTGGGAGTGAAGGTGGCCGTTGAGTCGGCGTAAGTAACCGTACCTGCCACGGCCTCAGTGCCGGCCAGCAGAGTAAACGTGGTGCTGCTGATGGTAGCAGCGTCCATGTTCTTATTAAATGAAATCTTCACGGCAGCGCTCGTCTCCACGTCGGTAGCGTCATTGGCAGGCGCAGAGCTAACTGCCTGAGGGATTAAAGGAGTGGGATCGTTGTCCTTGTCTTTGTTACACCCTGCTATCAGCACCACGGTGGCCATAGCTATGGCGGCAAATGTTTTTTTCAATATCATGATTGTGTTTTTTTAAATGTCCGCTGCTGGCGGGACCCTGGAGTATTTACCCCTAAGCCGCAAAGGAGAGCACCTGACGAACAGGCGAGGCTTTGATGATACAAAATTGAGACAGTTTGGCACGGCTTTACTTACACGCTGCCAGAATAGAGTTACATATATCGCAGGTTTAGAAAGATTCGCAAAGCAGGCAGGGCACGGCGTGCCCCCGCCAGCCACATGCCGTTTGAAAGTAACCGGCCCGGTTGGCGGGGTCGGGCTATTCGCTGCAAGTCCTCAGGTGAGCACTTCGTGCCTCGTGCCTCACCCTCCGGGCTTTCCGCTGCTATCCCTCACGCAGAGGACGTGATTGGGTTCACCAGCAAGGCCGCCGATACGCCACCGTCTCCATAAGAACGTCATCTCGATCCGCCAGCTGGCGGAGAGAAGTCCCCATGACCTGGCAGTGTTTTCTAAAGGCTCGCTGCCATCAGCAAGGGGATGTCTCCCTCGTTCCTTCGACTATGCCTACACTCCGTTTCGGCAAGCTCAGGACGACTGGGAATCGACATGACGTTGGTGTGGAAGCAATTGATGTACCTCAGCTGGTAAGTAAAAACAAACATCGTTTGGCAGGGCCGGGCTTTCCTCTGCTATCCCTCACGCAGAGGGCTTGATTAAAGAGGTCGCTCTTCAATGCAGGACAGAGTGACCTCTTTAATAGACTTGGGGGCAGGCTGCTGAGCTGTCACCGCCTCACGGCTTGAGCTTTTTAATTGCCCTGTCAAAGTCACTTTCATAATTTTTGTCCTGGATAACTCTGTATTTATCGTACTCTGTTTCGGCTTTTAACCTGGCTTCCAGCATGCTCACTTTCCCTTTGTCTTTCAATATGGGATAGTTGGACAGCTCTAAAAATGCATGCAGAAATTTGGCCCATTGCTGCATGTTAAATGCCATGCCTCTTTGAGCATTGTTTTCAGCCAAATCCAAATAAGCAGACACTATTCGGTTGAGCTCTGTCAAATGCTGATGCGCCAAATAGTTTTTAGCCACCACCACATCGCTTTTCAATATTTTTCCTTCTGGGGCGGCTTTCCATGTTTTTAAGCCCATGTAGAGTTTGGTTGCATCAGCTTCGGTATAGATTATCTCAGCAGCCGTTTTTCCTGTGATGGCCCAGTGAAGCTTGTTTTGCACCATAGCAAAAAAGTCTTTTGTCTGCTGACTTTCCTTGTCATAGTCCGTGCTCAGGGCATACAGGTCGGTGATTTTCTGGTAAAATCTGCGTTCGCTGGCCCGTATGTCCCGAATGCGCTCGAGTAATTCATCAAAATAGTCCTGACCAAAGTGCTCACCTTGTTTCAGGCGGTCATCATCTATCACAAAACCTTTGATGATCAATTCGTTGAGGGTGGTGGTAGCCCACTTGCGAAAATCGGTGGCCTGAACAGAGTTTACCCGGTATCCCACGGCTAATATGGCTTCTAATCGGTAAAAGCTTGTGGTGTAGTTTTTGCCATCTGCGGCAGTTGTTTCCATTTTGGAAATAACTGCCGCCTGGTCTAGCTCACCTGTTTCAAAAATGTTTTTAAGGTGCTTGTTAATGGCGGGTACTTTCACCCAAAACAGCTCCGCCATCGCCTTTTGCGTCAGCCAAAACGTACCGTTCTGAAAATAGACGGAAACGCTTACTTTTTCGTCTGACGTATTAAACAACAATAGGTCTCTTGCTTGCATACTTTACTGCCTTATTCCATACATCGCCAAATAATCATCGCCTTTGCCCAAGGCATTAGGTTAGCTTTTTGAGCAACCCAACGCTTTTCCTATGTGCGTATATTTTGTCATCCGATTGTGGACTTTAAGGTTGTCGTTGCCAGTTATCCTATGCCCTGCTTATTTTATTACAAGCATTTCACTCAGGCCAACAAGAACTAAATCTACCTGTTTAGCACACGGCCAGTTTGATGCCATTAAAGCCAGAGTGGCAAAGCATAGCTGATACGATATTTTATGAGGTTAAATATATTGGTTTTCCGTCAACACTGCCCTATAGTTTTCGGTGGTGCTTATTTCAGCCTTGAACTTCCTTCATGGTCCCAAAAGATCAAATACCTCTTTAACGGGCTTCGGAGGCAGGCTGCCGATCTGCCACCAACTCCATAACAACTTCATCTCAGTGCAACGGAGAAATCTCCAAGATGATGGCACTGCATTGAAGAGACTCAGTGCCATCAGCAAGAGGATGCCTCCCTCGTTCCTTCGACTATGCCTACACTCAGTTTCGGCACGCTCAGGGTGACTCGCAATCGACATGACGTTGTTGTGAGTACTGCGGATGTAAGATCCTCAGTATCGACTTGCCGCACATCGCCATGGGCTTCGCCCGCACCTCGTTTCGATTGGCAAGCTTGCGTGCGTGGATTTTATATGCTGTACCTACGGCACTGACAGGCCATTGGTATGGGTTGCGGGGTTATCGCTATTTCGTCCCTACGGGACTGTTGCTCTGCGTTTCTCCTTTGTCCGCCGAAGCCTTTGGCGTAGGAGGATTCCTCTGCGGTATATTCTATAAGCCTTTCTACTAGCCTGGATTTTATATGCCGTACCTACGGCACTGGCAGGGCATTGGTATGGGTTGCTGGGTTACCGCTGTTTCGTCCCTACGGGACTCGTGCTCAGTGTTTCTCCTTTGTCCGCCGAAGCCTTTGGCGTAGGAGGATTCCTCTGTGGCATATTCTATAAGCCTTTCTACTTGTCTGGATTTTATATGCCGTACCTACGGCACTGGCAGGGCATTGGTATGGGTTCCGGGGTTACCGCTATTTCGTCCCTACGGGGCTCGTGCTCAGTGTTTCTATTTATCGTTCCTACCGGACGCATGTTCTGCACTTGTCGTTTGATCTATGGTAAACCTGATGAAGCAGCAGTGCATGGCGGGTGGGAACTGCGTGAGGGATAGCAGCGGAAAGCCCGGAGCCCGAGGTACGAGGGTGAGGACTTGCAGCGGATAGCCCGACCCCCGCCAAACCATTTCTGTTAGTTTCAAACTGAACATCGCTGGCGGGGGGCACGCCCAGGCGTTTATCCCAGTTTTGGTCGCAAGTGACGTCAGCGAAAAAAAGACACAAAAAAAGAGCGATGAAAACCGCCCTTTTTCAATATGAACCTAATAATCAACCGATCTAAATGATTTGAAAAGTGATCGGAATACTGTACTTCACGTTCACTGGCTTGTCGTTTTGGCGGCCCGGTGTCCATTTTGGCATAGACCCAACCACCCGGACGGCTTCGTTCCTGAATGCCTGATCCACATCGGAACTGGTGGCGTCGGTTACTTCAATTTTGCTTACCGTGCCATCAACACCTACAACAAAGTCGACAAATACCGCTCCCTCCAGCTCATCCTTCTCTGCCTGCTCAGGATACACGATGTTGTCCCTCAGGAATTTTCTCATGGCCCTGTCGCCTCCAACGAAAACCGGATTCACTTCTGCCTTGCGATAGATAACGGTGCCCGTGGGGTTGGTGTAAGTAGGCGTCTTTGCATACATTTCATTCCACGCTTTCATTCTTTTTTCAGCGATCATGGCAGAATCCTTTTTGATAAAGGCTCTTCGTTGCTCCATGGATGACAGATTAACTGTTTCGGTAGGAGTTACTTCTACTTTCGTTTCCTCGCTACTTTTGTCAGTTTTTGTTCCGCACGATTGCGCTAAAAAGAGCACACCGATCAATGCGAAAACTTTGATGTTTTTTTTCATGGTACTTGTGGTTAGTAATTTCTTAGATGAGCATTGGAGCTTTGGCCTGTCAGGTCTCTTGCAGACCGGGGTCTATCTGCTCCCAATTGCGGCTGTTTGGTTTACATTCGCAGCAACAGTGCAAAACTGAGAAAAGCGTTGGCGGGAAGTGTTACAGACTTAGTGGTAAGTATTACATTTATCACAGGTTTTCAAGGTTTCCCTTCCGCTTTTGTTTCAATTGGCGGAAGTAGGTGGGGGAGAGGCCTGTAACTTTTTTAAACTGATTCGACAAGTGTGCCACACTGCTATAGTGCAGCTTGTAGGAAATCTCAGTGAGGTTGAGCTCATCGTAAAGCAGCAGCTCCTTTACCCGCTCAATCTTGTGCATAATGATGAACTGCTGAATGGTGGTGCCTTTTACTTCGGAAAAAATATTGGAAAGGTAAGTGTAGTCGTAGTCAAGCTTCTCGCTGATATAGTCGGAGTAATTCACTTTGGGGAGCTCATCCGTATAATGGATCATTTCGATGATCACATTCTTTATCTTATCTATCAGAATGCTTTTTTTGTCATCCAGCAGCTCGAGGCCCGATTTTAACAGGTTCAGCTTCAGTTTTTCCCGCTGTTCCTGAGAGATGTCTTCCAGCACATCCACCATGCCGAGGTCGAGTACCACATAATGAAGGCCAAGTTTCTCCAACTCTTCCTTCACCAACAGTTTGCACCGGAGGCTGACCATGAATTTAATGTACAATTTCATTGAATATAGCTGGTTGTAAACGGTACTTCCTCAAATTTCCGAAAGTAGCTCTTGCATTCCGAAAAGCCTGATAAGGCCCAAAGTCACTCACCTTGTCAGGCGAATGAAAGCGATCGATTGAGAGAGGTTCATCTATTTGGCTGGGGGCGGGACTGAGTCTTTTGTTGCAAAAGACCTGAAGGGCAGATCTCTGCCAATGCCCCAACGGATAATAAATTGACCGACAAACACTTAAAGGTAAGACTTTTAGCCCAATAAGATACTACGGAAGGCTGAGAAGGTGGTGGCGAGGAGCTGGGCATGTTGACTTTCAACACTTTAGGGGTGTGCATCATGGGCACTGGATGAAAACAAAACCGCCACCCATAGGGCGGCGGTTTTTACTTTACTTGATCACAAGCTTATGCACGGCTGCCCCGTGGCTGGTGACCAGCCTTAGAAAGTAGACTCCGGCTGGCTGCTTGCTGATGTCTACCGTGAGCTGTTCCGCAGTCATCGGATGTTGCCACACGGTCGAGCCGTTGTTGTTGTGGACGATAATCTCTTTTACCTCTGCCAGCGGGCCGCTCCAGGCGATGGTGAATAGCCCACCGGATGGATTGGGGTAGGCCTTGATCATCGAGCGGAGCGCTTCAGAGGAAATGCCGGTTGTGGTAGCAGGAGCGGCGATGATCACAATGCCTTCGTCAGTCACCTCGGAGGCGACGTTGAAGCTGAGCTGGCTTGTGGTGATGGTTATTTCGGGCGACTCCAGGTTCACGCTGCCTTCATAGTCGATCAGGAGCTTGTAGGCACCCAGGGGAAGGCTAGTGAACCCAAAGCCACCGTCCGCTGCCGTAACGGTACTGGCTACCAGTTCACCGCCCGGACTTGTCATAAGAAGGATGGTGACGCCGGAAAGGGGAGTGCCCTCCATTGTTCTTCCATCGGTCAACAGATGACGGCTACCATCGCCGGACAGCAGCAGTTTACCTGCAATGGAGCCAGGGCCGCTGGAAAGTGCCGGCTTTTTGATCATTTCAATGGATACGCCCTCAATGCTTGCTGCCGACAGCGTAAGCACCTCTGCATTGAGAAGCGTGGTCGCTTTCTCGAAATAGGTGGTGAGCGCCTCGGATGTAGGCGAAGCAACACTCACTGCATACTCACCTGCGGGCACATCAGCAAAGGTAAACGCCCCGTTGGCCGATAGCGCCGACGTGAGAGGAGCCGCAAAGCTGCCGTTGCTGTTTTTGGCGTGCAGCCTTGCCTGGCCCTGAGTGAAGGGCAGACCGTCGAGCGAAGCCACGCCTGAAATGCTCAGCGTTTTTACCACCGGGGCAGTCACCTCAAAGGTTGCCGTGGCCTCTGCCCCCAGGTAATTGTCGTTGCCAGCCTGAGTAACCGTAACGCTGACTATGCCCTCTGCACCGGTTAATGTAAGCGTGCTGCCCGAGAGGATGGCCGGGCTACGCTGTAACTAAGGGCAAGTCCGCTGTTTGTTGAGGTGATTACTTCAAAAGGCCCGTCTGTTGTGAGCTTGTCGCCAATGTTTTCAATGGTGATAAGTTGAGCTTTTTTGGCAATGGTGAAAGACCTTTCGACAGGAGGGGCTGCATTGAATGCCTCGTCGCCTGCCTGAGTTGCCCGGATAGTGGCTGTTCCGGCGCCGGTAATGGTTACTTCGTTGCCATTCAGGGTCACCGGTCCGCTCACTACTTCAAAGCTGACGGTCAGCCCGGAGGTCGCCGTTGCTTCCAGGGCAAAGGCTGCATCGCCGAAGGTTTTGTCGGCAATGGCTGCAAAGGTGATGGTTTGCTCTTGCTTCTCCGCCACTTCCGGCGCAGTCACTTCGAAAGAGACAGAAGATTCAGCAGCCAGATAGTTGGCCGTGCCAGCCTGGGTGACGGTGATCGTCACCATGCCTTTTTCGCCTGTCAAAGTAATGGTGGTGCCAGAAAGTGTGGCCGGTCCTTCGATGCTGTAGGATAATAACAGGTCGCTGTCTACAGAGGCAACGACATCAAAAGCAGGGTCGGTGGTGAGCCTGTCGGCCAGCTCACCAATTGTTATGACCTGGGCCTTTTTCGCAATGGTGAAAGTTCTTTCGACAGGAGTGGCCGCATTGAAATTTTCGTTGCCGGTCTGTGTTGCCCGGATGGTGGCTGTTGCCGCACCGGTAATGGTTACTTGGTTGCCGTTCAGGGTTACCGGCCCGCTCACTACCTCCAGGCTTACGGACAGGGAAGAAGAGGCCGAGGGGGACAACGTAAACGCAGCGTCGCCAAAGGTTTTGTCAGCGATAGGAGCAAAAGCCAGGGTTTGAGCGCCTTTGCTTACGGTCAGTGTCTGCTGCACCGGCGGCGCTGCGTTAAATGCTGCGTTGCCCGCCTGGGAAGCTGTGATCGTGGTGCTGCCAACGCCTGTTATCGTTACTGAACTTCCAGTGACGGTGGCCACCGATAAATTGGAGCTGGCATACGTTACGGTCAGCCCGGAACTGGCTGTTGCCCCCAACGTAAAGCTGGCATCACCATAAGCCTTTGCAGGCAATGCGGCAAAGGTGATGGTTTGATTGGTTTTGGCCGGATCCGATACGAAAAACGAGGTAGAGGCTGTGGCGCTGTTGTAGTTGGCATTACCTGCCTGGCTCACAGCCACCTCCACCGTGCCACTGGCGCCGGTCAGGGTCACGGTGTTGCCGCTGATAGTGGCTGGCCCGCTTGTGATGGCATAGGTAAGGCTTAAGCCACTGGTTGTGCTCGCCGATACTGCAAAAGGAGAGGCGGACACAAGTTTGTCAGCGATGGGAGAGATGGTGATCGTTTGGCTGGCCTTACCAACGGTTAGTGTTTGTGGTACGCTGGAGGCAGCGTTGTAGTTGGCGTTTCCGTCTTGTGATGCGGTGATCGTGGTGCTTCCTGCACCCACGATGGTTACTGTGCTGCCGCTGACTGTGGCGACAGCAGTATTAGAACTGGCATAGCTGACCGTTAAGCCTGAGCTGGCCGTAGCACCCAGGCTGAAAGCTGCATCTCCAAATGTTTTAGCGGGCAAAGCTGCAAAAGTAATCGTTTGGCTGGCCTTACCAACGGTTAGTGTCTGCGGCACACTGGTGGCAGCGTTATAGTTGGCGTTTCCGCTTTGTGATGCGGTGATAGTGGTGCTGCCTGCTCCGACAATGGTCACCGTATTGCCGCTGATCGTAGCAACTGAAGCATTGGAGCTGGCATAGCTGACCGTCAAGCCTGAGCTGGCTGTTGCTCCCAGGCTGAAAGCTGCATCTCCAAATGTTTTGGCAGGCAACGCTGCAAATGTGATGGTTTGGCTGGCTTTGTTTACCGTTAGGGTTTGGGGCACGTCGGTGGCAGCGCTGTAGTTGGTATTTCCCGCCTGCGATGTGGTGATCGTGGTGCTTCCTGCTCCTACAATGGTTACTGTGTTGCCGCTGACTGTGGCGACAGCAGTATTAGAACTGGCATAGCTGACCGCTAAGCCTGAGCTGGCCGTAGCACCCAGGCTGAAAGCTGCATCTCCAAATGTTTTGGCAGGCAAAGCTGCAAACGTGATGGTTTGGCTGGCTTTGTTCACCGTTAGTGTCTGCGGAACACTGGTGGCAGCGTTGTAGTTCGCATTGCCAGCTTGTGAAGCAGTGATCGTGGTGCTTCCTGCACCCACGATGGTTACTGTGTTGCCGCTGACTGTGGCTACTGCTGCATTGGAGCTGGCATAGTTGACTGTTAAGCCAGAGCTGGCTGTTGCTCCCAGTGCGAAAGGTGCATCTCCTAATGTTTTGGCAGGCAAGGCCGCAAATGTGATGGTTTGGGCGGCTTTGTTCACCGTTAGGGTTTGAGGTACAGCCGTGGCTGCATGGTAGGTGCTGTTACCTGCTTGCGAGGCGGTGATAGTGGTGCTTCCCACCCCAACGATGGTCACTGTGCTTCCGCTCACGGTAGCGACCGAAGTATTGGAGCTTGCGTAGCTAACGGACAGTCCCGAAGA